>CAVRCV010000015.1:0-649454 GCA_963719705.1 uncultured Actinomycetota bacterium | reverse complement strand
CCAAGGTTGCAGCGGCACGTCGGGCCGTGCGGCCAGGCCACGGTGTGGTCCAGGTCGCCGCGCCAGGCCGGCTGCCCGCACCCTGGAAACCGGCAGGTCAGATCCCTGGCGACGACAAATTCCTGCAGCCGGGGCGGCGGCCGGTAGGCCTCGCTCTGACCGGAGTGCGCACATCCCCCGGCGACCGCATCGGCCCGAGCCTGCTCCCGGGCGCGGGCGGCCGCGCGCCTGGCTGCTCGCAGCGCAGCCGCCACGATCCCGGCGGGAGCATCCCGGTGCCCGGTCACGGGGCGGGCTGGCCCGGCCGGGCGGGCCGTTAGGTCGTCTTCAGTAATGATCAAGGTGACCCGGCCGACCAGCCCAGGGCCGGCCGGAGGGCCGTCTCTGGCCCGGCTGCGGCGCGGAACGCGGCTGACCGCCAGGGCCTGGCCGTCCGGGCTGGTGACGATGATCCGCCATTGCGCGGCGGGGTCGGCCGCTGCCGCGTCGGCCAGGCGCAGGGCCTGGGTCGCGGTGATCGGGCCGATGCGGCCCAGCAGACCAGGCCCGGCACCGAGCCCGGCGAGCACCGCCCAGGGCACGGTCAGGTCCAGCAGCCCGGAGGCGGGCGCGAGCGCGGCGCCGGTGATCGCGCCGGGCGGAGCGACGACGGGATATCACGCGGGCGAGATCACGGCGGCAGGCCACGCAGCTCCGGCCCCGGCGGTCCTGCCCGGCTTCGCGCCGCGTCCTCGTCGTCCTCATCGTCGGCGTCGGTGCTGCCTCCGTCGGGCCGCGCTCCGGCATCCCGGCTGGGCAGGCGGTCGTCCGGCGGAGCATCTTCGTCGCCGGGACAGGGCACGTCCTCCCACTGACCGGCCGGTCCGGGTCGCCGGGCAGCGGCACCGGGTCACCGATCCCGCAGGCCATCCGGCTCCGGGCCGGGCGGCAGGTCGGGCGGCGTGTCGGGCGGGGGTTCGGCGGGTGCGCCGTCGGCGGGCGGGATGAACGGCAGGGTGCCCAGCAGCAGGCCGATGAACACCTGTGCCCGGTGCAGGCCGATGCCGCCGGGGGCGCCGGAGGACTTCACCGCGCGGGCCAGCGCGGTGATCCGCGCCATCGCCGCCGCCGCCTGCGCCACCGGCAGCCCCGACCCGGCCAGGGTCGCGGTGTGATCCTCATCCCCGTACAGGCACACCTTCGCCTGCCGCTCGGCCTCCTCCCGCCGCCGCTCCGCCCCCGCCGGGTCCACCGCGATCACCGCCCGCCGCAGCGCCGCCCGCAGCTGACCGGTCGTCTGCTCCCCGGCCCGCGGCAGGACCCTCTCCTCCACCGCGCGGGCCGCGTCATCGTCCAGGACCGCGGTGTGCTCGGCGATCAGCCGGGCCCGCTGCAAGTCGATCCGGCCCGCCCGCATGCGCCGCGCCGGTCGCGGCCAGCCGCCACCGCAACGTGACCCCCAGATCGGTCCACCAGGCCGCACCGTACTCCGACAGCACCAGCCCCAGCGCCACCTCCGAGCACGCGCTGCGCGGCATCTGCACCGGCCAGCCGTCCGCCACGACGCCGATCTTGGGATCGCGCGCCGCGGCACGGGCGGCGATCTGCGCCACCACGGCCAGTTCCCCGGCCTGCGCCCACGACGCCAGCCGCCGGAACGACGCCGCCACCCCCGCCAGCGCACCATCCTCCAGCTCCCCCGGCTCCGCCAGCGCCAGCCACCCCGCCAGCTCCGGACCCGGCGGCAGACTCTCCACGACGCGCCCCGCCACCAAACTGTCCGACAGGCGGATGCCTTCGCCGGTCCGGGCGGCGTCACCCGCCGGTGGCTCCTCCGCCGCAGCGTCAGCCCGTGCTCCGGCCGCACCGGCAACGGCGCCGGCACCTTGGCCACGGCGCCAGGACACCGGGTTGTTCAGCGCGGCCTGGAGTGCGTCGAAGTCCAGCGGCCACGACCAGAACATGCCGCCTCGCATGCCCCCGTCATCGGCGAACCGCCCGCCCTCCGGGACTTCGGGCGGAGCGGGGGGCACGGGCGGCTCAGCGGACGGGGGGCGGGCAGCGGGATCGGAGGGACCAGAAGGGTCGGCAGGCGCAGGGGTGCCCGAGCGGACCGGGCTGAGCACTGCTGGCATCGGGTCACCTCCCTGGTGAGCGTTCTTGCCCTCGTCACGCCTCATGTTCGATGCTAGTTTCGAACAGCATACCGGTCCGTACCGACAAAATCAGAGCCGGATCGAACAAAGGCGCAGAGTTTGACGGGACTCCGGGCACAGTCCGGCCGGAAGGCAGACACTGCCCCCGGGGCGAGCCCCGCGCGGCCGCGGCCGCGCACCGTCAATCGGGCGAGGTATCTGGCGGACGGCTACCGGCTCCGTACAAGGCGTAGGCAGGGTTGCCTGGCAGTGTCGCCGGGTGACCCTGCCGGACCAGCTGTTATCAATCCGTTATCGATTCTCCAGTACTTCACGGCTCATGCTTCACTCTTGATCACAGTGACGGCGCCAGCCTGCCTGGCTGGGCCATCCGCGACCCGCGGACACAGAATGAGACGGCGTTCCAGATGCGGAGCCGACCATGACCTACTACTTCACCCAGAACCGGACCGGCGACCAGGCCAGGAACGACGCTGAGGATGCCGCCGCGCCCGGTCTGACCTGCGTGCCGGCGGCACTGCTGCAACGGCACGGCGCGCTGGTGCTGAACCCGTCCACCGCGGCGGTGCTGCCCGGCTTCCCCCCGCCGCAGGCGACCGTCTACCGGGCCAGGACCCTGCTGATCCCGGCCGACCTGCTGATCCCGGCCGACCCGCAGCGCGAGTCGGCCTTCCTGGCGGCGGCCAACGCCGTGCTGGCCGACCTCAGGCTGCACCTGATCACACCGGGACCTGCTGACCGGGAGCAGAGCACCCGGCCGGGCCCTGAGGTGCTGCGGCGGCTCCCCCGCACGGTGGTGCTGGCCCCGGTGCCCCCGCCGCAGGGCCAGCCGGCCGTACCGGTCGTGGTCGACGCCTGGCTGGCCCTGCAGGCACTGCGCGGCGCGGCCGGAACGCGCGCGCACCCGGCCCTGACCGAGCAGGCGGTCCGCCGGATCGGGCTGGAGCACCTGCTCATCGGCTCGGCCATCACCGGCACCCCGGCCACCGAGGGCAACGGCGTCACCGGCACCCCGGCCACCGAGGGCAACGGCGTCACCGGACCGGGCAGCACCGATTCCTACGTGTACCCCGGCGGCGACACACGCGCTCCGGTGATGGTTCCGCTCTTTAAGCCAGAACGGAAGGCGCTGGCCGACTGTCCGTCCAGGCGCCCGGTTGTCGCCGTGCTCGACACCGGCGTCCGCGCGCATCCGTGGCTGGACGTGGCGGCCGACCCGGCGGGCGGGTACCAGACCGTCGCCGACGGTTTCGTCGCCGTCGACCTCGATCTCCAGCAGGCCATCCTGCAGGGGTCCGGGCAGGCGGCGCAGGCCGGCGACCAGCCCCGTCAGCTGATCACGGGTCCCTGGGACACGCCGGTCACCGCGAATGCGCTGATCGGCGAACTGGACACCGACACCGGGCACGGCACGTTCATCGCCGGGATCGTCCGGCAGGTCGCCCCCGACGCCCGGGTGCTCGCGGTGCGGATCATGCACAGCGACGGCATCGTCTATGAGGGCGACCTGACCTGCGCGCTGGCCCTGCTGGCCGAGGAGATCGCGATCGCGGAGACGGGCGGACCGGCCACGATGGTCGACGTGGTATCGCTGTCGCTTGGCTACTTCGATGAGTCGCAGGCCGACGTGATCTACAGCTCGGGACTGTGGCTGATCATCCAGGCGCTGCTGGAACTGGGCGTCGCGGTCGTCGCCGCGGCCGGGAACTACTCCACCACCCGGCGGTTCTACCCGGCCGCGTTCAGCCTGGAGCCTGGTGCGGCCGGCCCGGTGCCGCTGCTCAGCGTCGGCGCGCTCAACCCGAACAAGTCCCAGGCGCTGTTCAGCGACGGCGGGTGCTGGATCAACGCCTGGGCCTCCGGCGCCGCCATGGTCAGCACGTTCCCGGTCGACATCAACGGCAGGCGCTGCCCGCAGGTCCGGACGCGGGAGCACCCGGACAACGATGCGCCGGCCGGCTGCCACCGGAACGCGAGGCGCTCGACCCGGACGACTACCGGGGCGGCTTCGTGACGTGGAGCGGCACCTCGTTCGCGGCCCCGCTGCTGGCCGCGTACATCGCGCGGGCGCTGCTGGCGGACGCCGCCGACCCGGCGCTCGGCCTTGACCAGCCCGGCCCGGCGGCCGCGGCCAGCCGGACCGCCGCCGCGCTGCAGGGCCTGGGCTGGCAGGGCTGACCGCGATGCCCGCCGACCCGCAGCCGGTGACCATGCCACCCGGCAGGCCGGACCGCACCGCCCGGATGGCCGGGCTGCTGACCGCGGCCGCCGGCGGGAGCGAGGAGGCGCTCGGCCAGATCGTGACCGAGCTCAGCCCGCTGCTCTGGCAGGTCGCCAGGGCCACCGGGCTCGGCACCAGCGACGCCGAGGACGTGATCCAGACCGTGTGGATGCGGCTGATCTCGCACCTGGCCGGCATCCGCAACTCCGCCGCGCTCACCGCCTGGCTGGTGGTCACCACCAGGCGGGAGGCGTGGCGGGTGCGCGCCGCCGGGCGGCGGCAGCTGCCGGCCGACCACGAGTGGCTCAGCGCGCTGCCGGATCAGCAGCCCGGCTCGGAGGAGCAGGCGATCATCCGTGATCAGCGGCGCGCCCTGGGAGCGGCGCTCAGCCAGCTATCGCCGCGCTGCCAGGAACTACTGCGGATCGTCGCCTTCGTGCCGCGGCCCGACTACCGGGCGGTCGCGGCCGAGCTCGGCATGCCGGCCGGTAGCGTCGGCCCCACCCGCGGCAGGTGCCTGGCCAAGCTCCGTGCCCTGCTGGCCGATGACCCGGATGGGAGATAGCGATGAAGCCATCAGACCCGGTGGACCCGGCAGGCCAGGCAGGTCCGGCAGACCCGGCAGGTCCGGCAGACCCGGCGGACGGCCCCCTGGACGACCGCGACCTGGCGCTGCTGGACGACATCAGGGCGATGTTCCGGCGGGACGACCCGATGCCCGCCGACCTGCCCGAGCGGATCCGGTTCGCGCTGGCGCTGCGGGACCTGGAGGCCGAGGTGGCCCGGCTGACGGCGGAGGAGGACCCGCGGCTGCTCGCGGTCCGCGGCGCGGAGCAGAGCCGTACCGTCACCTTCGACAGCGACAGCCTGACGATCATGATCCGGATCGACCCGAACCGGAACGGGACAGTGCGGATCGACGGCTGGCTGGCGCCGCCGCAGTGCCGCGAGGTGGAGATGCAGACCGCCGCCGGAGCCCTGCGGGTGGCCAGCGACGAGCAGGGCCGGTTCGCGTTCGACAGCGTGCCGAGGGGAACCGCTCAGCTGGTGGTCCGGCCGGGCGAGCGCGTGCCCGGCGAGCCGGGCGGCACTGACCCGGGCGGCACTGACCCGGGCGGCAGTGACCCGGGCGGCAGTGATCCGGGCGGCGAGGCCGGCGGGTCCGGGCGAGCGGTAGTGACCCCGGCGCTTATCCTCTGATCCACCAGGAGGAGGCGCATGCCGTATGCCCCGTGCCAGCAGCGGCGATGCCCGGGCCACTGCGGCCGCGCGGGCCGGGCGGCGGGCACGTGAGGAACATCAGCGCGGGCTGCGGGCGGGTGCGGCGGGACACCCCGCCGTCGGCGCCCGGCACCTGCGCGCCGGGCTGGCGCACCTGGGCTGGACCGAGGACGATAACGGCCCTGACGCGCCGCGGGTGCCCGAGGCCGACCGCGCCTTCGCCGCCCGGCTGCTGATCAGCCTGGCGCACCTGGAGGCGGAGCAGGGCCGGACCGGCTACGGACTCGGCCTGCTGGACCGGGCCGGGGCCATGACCGCGGCGGAGGACCGCGGCATCCTGCTGTCGCAGCGCGGCCTGCTGCTGAGCCGCACCTGGCGGGGCAGTGACGCGCTGCGGCTCTTCGACGAGGCGGTGCCGCTGCTCGAAGGCTACGCCGACACCGCCGTGCTGGCCCGGGTGCTGCTGAACCGCGGTGTGCTGCACCTCAACACCGGCGCCGTCCGGCGGGCCAGGGCCGACTTCACCTGGTGCCAGCGGGTCGCGGTGGACGGCGGGCATGGCCGGATCGCGGCCAAGGCCGCGCAGAACCTGGGCTCCTGCCAGCTGCTGGCCGGGGACATCCCGGCCGCGCTGCAGCTGTTCAACGTGGCCGCGGACAGTTACCGGCTGACCGCGCCCGGCTTTCTGCCGGTGGTGGCGACGGACAAGGCCAGGGCGCTGCTCGCGGTCGGCCTGGCCGAGGACGCGGCCAGGGAACTGGACAGCGCGATCGGCTCGTTCCGGCGGCAGCGGCTGGACCAGGACCTGGCCGACGCGGAGCTGGCCAGGGCACAGGCCGCGCTGGCGGCCGGCGAGCCGGAGGCCGCGCGCCGCTGGGCCGCCGCCGCGCAACGGCGGTTCGTCCGCCTGGGCAACGAGGCGTGTGCCTGCCTGGCCGAGCTGATCCGGCTGCGGTCCCGGCTGAGGGCGGCGGGGCGGCCGGGGCGGCCGGGGCCGATCGCGGCCGGGGCAGTGCTGCTGGCCGGCCGGCTGCGCGACTGCGGCCTGCGCAACGACGCGGCCGTGGCCGAGCTGATTGCGGCCAGGGCGCTGCTCGCGGCCGGCCGGACCGGCCAGGCGAGGCAGCGGATCGCGGCCGCGCACCGCGGCGGGTCCGGGGTATCGCTGGAGGTCAGCCTGCTCGGCCGGCTGGCCAGGGCGGAGCTGGCCGAGCGAGAGGGCAAACCGGGTGCGGTGCTGGCCGAGGTCCGGGCCGGGCTGGCGCTGGTCCGGGCCCGCCGGGGACGGCTGGGCAGCGTCGACCTGCAGACCGGTGCCGCGGCCCTGGGCGCCGACCTGGCCGCGACCGGACTGCGCCAGGCGCTGGCGCGCGGTTCGGCACCGCTGGTGTTCGACTGGCTGGAACGCTGCCGGGCCCAGGCGCTGCGGGCCAGGCCGGTGCGGCCGCCGGCCGACCCGCGCGCCGCCGAGGACCTCGCCGCCCTGCGCCAGCTCAGCTACCTGATCAGGAACGCGGAGCTGAACGGCCAGCGCGACCCGGCCGCGATTGCCCGGCGCGGCACGCTGCTGCGCCAGATCAGGGAGCACAGCTGGCAGACGGCCGGGCTGGGCGAGGCGACCGGCCGGGCCAGGCTCGGCGAGGTGAGCGCGACCCTGGCCGAATGCGGGCAGACCCTGGTCGGCATCCTGGCCAGCGACGGCAGGATGCACGCGGTGGTGCTGGCGCGCGGCACCGTGCGGCTGGTCCGGCTGGGCAGCGCGGAGGCCGCCGCCGAGGCGGCCAGGCGGCTGAACGCCGACCTCGACACGCTGGCCGGGCGGCGCCTGCCGGCCCGGCTGGAGACCGTGATCTCCGAGTCGATCCGGCGCCAGACCGAGGTGCTGACCGCCGGGATCGTCGCGCCGCTGCGGGACTGGCTCGGCGATGGCGGGGTGGTCTTCGTGCCGACCGGGGCGCTGGCGAGCATCCCCTGGGGCATGCTCCCCGGCCTGCGCGGCCGCCCGATCACGGTGTGCCCGTCCGCGTCGTCCTGGCTGGCCGCGTTCCGGCGCGGCCAGCCGCCGGCGGCCGCCGACGGGCCGGGCGGGGCCGGAACGGGCGGGGCGGGCCCGGACGGCGGGCCGCCGCTGCTGGTCGCCGGGCCTGACCTGGCGCACGCGGGCACCGAGGTCGCGGAGATCGCGAGGGTCTACCCCGGCTGCCGCCCGCTGTCCGGGGCGCAGGCCACCGTGAGCGCCGTCCTGGGCGCCCTGGACGGTGCGCGGCTCGCGCACCTGGCTGCGCACGGGCACCACGACCGGGAGAACTTCCTGTTCTCCCGGCTCGATCTGTCCGACGGCCCGCTGATGGCCTATGACATCCAGCAGCTCGCTGCCGCTCCGCGCCAGGTAGTGCTGTCCGCCTGTGACGTCGGGCGGACGGTGGTGCGCCCCGGCGAGGAGGTGCTCGGCTTCACCGCCGCCCTGCTCTACGCCGGGACCGCGACCGTGATCTCCAGCGTGGCCAGGGTGGCCGACGAGACCGCCGTCGAGGTGATGACCGGCTATCACCGCGCGCTGACAGGTGGCGCCGGGCCGGCCAGGGCGCTGGCCGAGGCGGTCGGCAGGGAGCCGCTCAGCCCGTTCGTCTGCTTCGGGGCCGGCGAGCCGGAACTGCTCAGTCGCCGGGGCGGGACTGCCGGTCTTCGGGCTGCCGGTCTTCGGGCTGCCGGTCGCCGGACTGCCGGTTGACCGCCCGCTAGTCTTCGGAGTCCGGTACCGGTGGCCGGAACGCCTGCCGGATCGCGGTCGCCAGCTTGAGACCTGCCTGGTGCAGGTCCGCGCCGACAGCCGTGATCTCGCCGGTGGTCCACGACTGCCCGGATGAACCGTTCAGGCTGCCAGCTACGGCCGCGATGCCGCTGCCGCCGGCCTCATCCGCGGAACCGGCGGCCGCCGGCAAGCTGCGCTCCAGGTCGATGCGGCGCCGGCTGGCCGCATGGCAGTCGCTTAGTGCCTCCTTGATCGCCTGCCGGGCCCGGTCCGGTAGTTCCCGGCGAGCGTCTGCCAGCGCCTCGCAGCTGCCGATGAGCCAGCCGAGCGGCTGATCCGCGATCGCGGCCGCAGCGAGCGTGCTGCCGGCCAGCTCGCTGAACGCCGCCCGGACCCGCTGTTCCAGCACCGCGGACCGCTCGATGATCAGTCCCAGGACCGCGAGGCGGTCGGCGGCCTCGCCCTCCGGACCCGCGTTCTTGCCGTTCGGGCTCTCAGCCCGGCACGCAGCTGGCGGATCCGACGGCGCCGGCGCAGCGGGCGATGCCGGCACAGTGGGCGCGGCTGGCCTGACGGGCGGTACCGGTGCCACCGTCGCTGGCGCTCCCGGCGCGGCAGCGGGCGCCGGGTCCTGGCCGCGTTCCAGGCGGGCGTCGGTGGTCATGATGGACAGCCAGGTGGCGACCAGCTCGCCGCGCGGCGCGTGCAGCATCGCGACGACATGATCGAGACTGGCGCGGCAGGCCGGGCACGCCCAGGACTGGGACGGGCGGGCGCAGCCGATGCAGAAACCAGGGCCCGGCCCGGCTGGCTCGCTCACCGGAGGGGCCCTTCCTGTCCGCCGGACGGCTGGCTGCTGGCGCCGCTCACCGGCATCCGGTCCTTGCCATGCAGACGAGTCTGGCGCAAACGGCATACCGCGTTATCCAGTGTTATTGAAATCACTGATTCACCTGCGGCCCCAGGGAGGTCAGTCGTAGCAGGCTTCGATCAGCCAGCGGCCGTCCCTGACGATCGCCAGCCAGGCGGTCCCGTCCTCGGTGATCAGCTGGAACCTGGCCTGCCGTCGGGCGGCTGAGGGGTCCCACCAGCGTTCGGCAACCGGCCAGGGCCCGGCCCAGGAGGTGACCGGCACCGGCGGGCCGTCCCCCACCGCCAGCCGGGCCGGGCAGGCCGAGACCCTGGCCCGCCCGGTAACGGTCACCTGCGTCCCCGAGACATCGGTGACCCGGGCCGGAACCGGCACCGGGTACACCGTGGCCGGGGCCGGCGCCGGGATCCGGCCCGGCCAGGGCCGGTCGGCGGGAAGCGCCGGAGCGGCGATGTCCCCGAACGGGACCAGGGTCACCTGCTCGGCCGGGCCGCGCCCGCCCGCCAGCACCGGCCGCGTCACCGCGTCGTGGCCGAGCATGGCCTGCACCCGGGCGGCCGCCCTGGCCATCCGGTCGCTGATCACCGCATCGCCCCACAGCCCGAGCTGGCGGCCGGTGGCGGGCACGAGCTGGTCCGGGGTCAGCCGCAGCAGCCGGATCCCGCCGCCGGTGACCGGGCAGTCCGGCTGGCCGGGCAGTCCCGGCGCCCCGCCGCCGCGCTGCCCGCTGTCAGGCTGCTTGCTCCCTGGCTGCCCGCCGCTGAGCTGCCCGCCGCTGAGCTGCCAGCGCACCCGCTCGGCCACCGCCAGCGACGACAGCTGGCCCTCGTGCCGCCACAGCCGGGTGCTCTCCCGGCCATCGGCCCAGAGTGCCTGCACCCGGATCCGGACACAGCTGAGCCCGCGGGCGGCCAGGCGGGAATGCACCTGCTCGGCGAGCGCCTTGGCGGCGAACACCACCGGCTCGGACTGCCGGGCCGGCGGGTCGAACTCAATCTGCCCGGACTCCTCGGCCGGCGGCAGGCGGGTGGCCAGCGGGCCCGGATCGAGCCCGCTGGCCAGCCGGTGCGCGCTGGCCCCGCGGGCACCGAACCGGTTCACCGCTGCCGCGGCGGGCAGCGCGGCGAATTCGCCCAGGGTCGTGATGCCCAGCCGGGGCAGCAGGCCGCGCAGGCCGGGGTCACCCGGGGCTGAATTGCCCTGGTCCGGGCTGCACAGCACGGCCACCGGATAAGGAGCCAGGAACGCGGCCGCCCGCCCCGGTGCCACCACCGTGCCCGACGGCCCGGTGCCGGCGGCCAGCCAGGCGGCGAACAAGCCGTCGGCGATGCCGATCCGGCAGCCGAAGCCGAGCGGGCGCACCGCCTCGGTGATCTTGCCCGCCAGCTCATCCTCGCCGCCGAAATACCGGGCGGGCCCGCGGGCGTACAGGGCGCAGGCTCCCGGGCACAGCACCTCCACCCGCGGGCAGAGCTCCTGCACCGCACCGATCACCCGCTCAAACTCCGGCCCGCCAGGATCAGCTGCCGGGTTCCCGCTGCGCGGCCCCGGACCACTGTGCTCCGGGCCACTGTGCTCCGGACCACTGGGCTCCGGACCACTGTGCTCCGGACCACTGTGCTCCGGACCACTGGGCGACGCGGAGTCCGTGAGCCACCCCGGCAACGCGGCCGAGTCCGGACTGCCCGGCCAGCTAGCGCCCCCGGGCCAGCCCGGCGTCGCGGCCGACCCGGAGCCCGGCGGCCAGGCGAAGCCCGCGGGCCAGGCCGGGCACCAGAGCACCAGCACCCGCCGGGACCGCCCCCCGGCCGCCCTCATCCGGTATCAGCTTCCGGCCACGAGGCGGCCGGGCCGGTGCCGTCCGTCCAGGTCCTCGTCCGTCCAGTCGCCCCGCCAGTCGGCTTCCTCCTCAGCTGCGCTCCCGGCCGTGTTCCGGTCGGTGATCCCGGCCGGACTCTCGGCTGCCGCAGCCACCGAGCCGTCCGGGGCCGGCAGCCATAGCCACCGCGCCCGCGGCCGGGACCACGCGCCCGGCCCGTCGGCCACCACCTGCACCCGGCGGGCGCGCAGCCGCCCGTGCCCCGTGCCGAGGCCGTCCCATTCCTGGCGGGCCAGCCGGAGCCGGGTCTGCGCACCCGGCCAGTCCCCGGCTACCAGGAGCACGCCGCGATGGCGCCGCACCATCGCCTCGAGCCTGTGCCGCAGCTGAGCCGGCGGCGGGCCGGGCGAGGGCGACCTGGGCGAGGCCCGCGGGCCGGGCGGGCCGGGCGGGCCGGGCGGGCAGAGAATCACGATCTCGCAGCCGTCCAGCAGCGCGGCCGTCACCTGCGGCCAGGCCGCCCCCGGCGCGGCGACCAGCAGCAGCCGATCCGGATCCAGCCCGGCACCGGCCGCTGCCGCCACGCCCAGCTGCGGCAGCCCGGCCGCCGCGCACCACGCGCCGCCCGCCGATGCCCCGGCGGCCAGGGCCAGGCACAGCAGGCCCCACCGGCCGGCCGCCACCACCGAGCCGCGCCGCAGGCCGCCGGCGGGCAGCAGCTCCCGCAGGGCGGGCAGCACCGGCAGCACGCCCTCCCCCGCGACCACCTCGCCCGCCCTCGCGAACTGCCAGGACGAAGCCGACGACTGCGCCGCCGCGAGCCCGTGCCCGCCGCCGCGAGCCCGTGCGCCGGCGCAAGCCGGCCTGCCGCCGCGGGCCCTGCCCCCGCAGGCGCTGCCCCCGCGAGCCCCATGCGTAACACTATCGAACAAAAGTTCGATTACGTCAACCGGGAGCGGCGACCCGGCGGCCGGGGCCCGGCCGAGCGTTCGGCAACATGCCGGTTACGGCGAGATGACGGGCAGAATCACAGCTGCTCGCCACGCCCCGATTCCATTGACACCGATGATGTTGCAGGAGTACAGATAACAGCGAATCATGGGGCGCGGGAGGGGCTCACGGATGACACGGCGCGCCTGGCTGGTTGGCCGTGTCGCAGCCTTGCTCGGAATGGCCACGGTCGGACTCGTGGCGATCGCGCATTACTCCAGCTGGGGAACGGCGCTATCGGAGATCCTGCACAACCCGCCCGCCACGACCACCATCTCCCGGCACGTCCGCCCGGCAGCGCATCCCCGCCTGCGGCCGCCGCCGCCGCTGATCACCACGGGCGCGCCGGCACCGGCCGGCAACCAGCCTCCGCCCCCGGCACCGAAGACGCGGCCGCGGCCGCCGGACCCGGCGCCTTCCAACTCCACCCGGCCGCCCGCGCCGCGACCCTCGCCTTCCCGCACGCCGAAGCCGTCGCCCAGCCCGACGCCGACTCCCACCCCGACGCCGAGCCCTACGCCCACGCCGTCACCCACGCCTACCCCGACACCCACGCCATCCCCCACGCCGACGCCAAGCCCATCGCAGTCCGGGCCGCCGGGACTGTCCGGTTACCTGACCGCGCCGGTCCATTTCCGCACCCTTCCGCCAGGGGCAAGGCTGCCATCGGATGCGCAGTGCGCCAGATGGGTCAGGGCCAGGCCGTCACGCGAGAACAAGGGCGTGAACAAGCGGTACAACCACACCACCGGCCAGCACGTGGGCCGGGCATTCTTCCCGTCCAGCGACGGCCGGAAGGCCCGGCGGCTGGCCGCCAGGATCGACGGCCATTTCACCGGCACCACCGAGGAGATCCTGCGCTGGGCCTCCTGCAAGTGGGGCATCAACCAGAACGTCGTCTTCGCGCAGGCCGCGGCGGAGAGCTGGTGGCGCCAGACCACCCAGGGCGACTGGGGCACCGACAAGGCCGCTTGCCCGCCCGGTCACCGGCACCTGAACTCCCACGGCGAGTGCGCGCAGAGCTACGGCATCCTGCAGAACAGGTACCCCTACGAGAAGACCAGCTGGCCGGGCATCGGCCGGTCCACGGCCATGAACGCGGACACCGCCTACGCCATCTGGCGCGCCTGCTACAACGGGTACGAGACCTGGCTGAACACCGTGCCCGAGCCGGTCCGCTACCACAAGGGCGACGCCTGGGGCTGCGTCGGGCGCTGGTTCTCCGGCCGCTGGCACACCGCGGCCGCCAACTCCTACATCGCCGCGGTGCAGAAGTACCTGCGCGAGCGGATCTGGCAGAAGCCCTACTTCCAGCAGCCCTAGGCGGCGGGCGCCCTGCTGCCCTGGCAGGCGCCGGGACGGTACACCAGCCATCCGTTGTCCAGCCCGCGGCGGCTCAGGGGTGCTCCGGCCCAGCTGCACACCGGCATGGTCAGTCGCGGCACCGCCTGGGCCGCCCCGACCGCCCTGGCCAGGCCGTTGGTCATCCACTCCAGCATCGCCGGGACCTCCCGGCGCCAGGTGGTCATGGTGTGCCCGCCGCCGGGCGTGAGCACCAGCGGCACGCCTGCCTGCCGGAGCGACAGCTCCTGCCAGAAGTACTCGGCGTCGGACACGTCCTGCCGGTCGCCGGTGCCCGCGCCCAGCCAGAACCGGGGAATGACCGTGCCCGCGGGCAGCGCCGCGACCTCATGCTGCGGGGTGTTCTCCAGCCACAGCGGCCGGTTGCGGCCGAACGGGCTGACCTGCCGCATGGGATTCGCCAGCTCGTTATTGAACGGCCGGAAGTAGCCGCTGAGCACCCCGGCGAACCCGAAGCTGTGGCGCAGCCGCAGGGCCATGTTGGCGGCGCAGAACCCGCCCTCGGAATAGCCGGCCACGCCCCAGCCGGGACCGGGCGGCTGGACCCGCAGGATGTGCGCGATCTCGTCCGGCAGGTCGACGCCCAGGTAGGTCAGGTCCTGCGGGCCGCCCACCTGGTTGAGGCACTGCAGCGAGATCCGGACGCCGCCGTTGGCGTTGGGCATCACGAGCACGGCGGGCGCGGCCAGCCCGGCCTTCATCAGCCGGTCCAGGGTGACGGTCACCCCGACCACGTTGATCCAGGCCTGCGGAGTGCCAGGCTGACCGTGAATAAGCTCAATGACCGGGAACCGGTAATTCCGGTACTTCGGCTGGAAATACTGCGGCGGCAGATATACGTATACTTGCCGGCTGATATGACTGCGCCTGCCGGTGACGATCAGCCCGGCCGTGAAACCCTGCTGCCTGGCCAGTTCCAGGTCGATCAGGCTCCGGTCGGACCCGTCGAACAGCGCGCCGGAGGTGAATGCGCTCGGCGCTACCTGGGGCACCGAGATGCCCTGGGCGGTGAGGTCGGCAACCGCCGCCCCCCAGGTCTGGTAGTAGCCGTAGTACTTGTTCACCACCATGATCCCGAACAGCGCCGCGAGCACAAAGGCCAGGCCACCGGCCAGGACGCGGAAGATCACCCGGCGGGCGATCAGCATCCGCCACATGAGGGCGCCGGACGCGAGCGCCAGCAGCACGAACAGCACCGTGCTCTGCGGCTCTAACATCAGGCGTACCTCGCCATGCGTCCTCGCAATCGGCATCCCCGTGGCCGTCAGGCCCGGGCCCGGCGGAGCTGTTTGGAATCTATACCCGGCACGGAAACGCTCAAGTTCCGCCGAAAGTGTCTGATCGACCGCACAGATGATTGGCTGTTACGAAGCCAATAACGAGATTATGCCGGCACATTACCTGCGGCGCGGCACGTATATCACCACCCGCGATAGGCGCCGCTCCGCCGGCTCGCCACGGCGGCGGCCGGGGCTACGCTCGCCCCATGGCCCGCCTGCTCACCCGGACCGTGCTCACCCGGACCGTGCTCACCCGGACCGTGCTCACCCGGACGGTGCTCACCCGCTACGGGGTGGCCTGGCTCTACCTGGCCGCGCTGGTGGCGGCCGAGGCCGGCTACGCGGTCCTGTCCCCGGATCAGCGGGGCGCGGTGCTGCGCTGGGCCAGCACGAACGTCATCAACCTGCGCGGCGACCCGGTCGGCTGCCTGGTGGCCTCCGCGTTCTTCCCGGCGGGATCGCTGGCCGTCTGGCCGGCCCTGGCCGCGCTGGCCATGTTCGGCGCGAACCGGGCGCTCGGCAACTGGCGCACGCTGCTGGTCTGCGCGGCCGGGCAGGTGATCGGCACCGGTGTGAGCGAGGGCATCGTCGGCTACCGGGTGGCACACGGCCTGCTGCCGGCCGCGGCCCGGCACATCATCGACGTGGGGCCGTCCTACGTGGTCGTTTCCGCGATCGTGGTGGCGATCCTGTACGGGTCGCCGCTGGCCCGCGCGGCCGCCGCGGCCGACCTGGCCCTGCTGGTCTTCGGCGGCCGCATCTTCAGCGGGCTGACCCGGCTGGACGTCGCCCCGGTGGGACACGCCACGGCCTGCGTGGTGGCCGTCACCCTGGGCGGCTTCCTGGCCTGGCGGCGGCGCCCGGCCAGGTCCGGATCAGGCAGCCGCGACCTGCGGCGAGCCGCCGCGGACGGCCCGGCCGCGGCGCCAGCGCGCCCAGCCGCGGCCGGCCCCGTAGCACACCGCGCCGAGCGAGCCGACGAAGAAGCCGACCGGCCAGTTCCACCAGAACGCGGCGGCGATCGCAGCCCAGACCGTGATCAAGGCGATCAGCACGGACAGGCCGAGCGCGAGCACCGGGCTGGCGGTGACCGAACGGGCGGCGGCCGGCGGCCCGATCATCAGGCTGAAGATCAGCAGCGCGCCGACCACGGGCAGCGCCATGCTGGTGGCCAGGGCCACGATCACCAGGAACAAGGTCTCCATCCGCTGCGCGCTGACG
This sequence comes from uncultured Actinomycetota bacterium, assembly GCA_963719705.1. GTDB lineage: Bacteria > Actinomycetota > Actinomycetes > Streptosporangiales > Streptosporangiaceae > CAVRCV01. The sequence continues at coordinate 633,582 of CAVRCV010000015.1, read as the reverse complement.
CCCCTGGCCTCGGCTAGCTCGGGCAGCACCGAGGACAGCAGCAGCGGGCGGTACCCGGCGATGACCGCCGCCACGCAGACCGCGCCGATCACCGCGGTCGGCAGGACCTCGGTCGTGCTGACCCCGAGCACCTCGCCGAACAGCAGCGCGTAGATCTCCGGCGCGTACTGGTCGCTCAGGCTGAGGAACAGCGCGCCGAGCCCCAGCATCACCACCAGGGCCAGCGCGGTGGCGACGTCGTGGCGGCTGCGGCGGCTGAGCCAGCCGATCCCGAGCGCCCCGCCGAGGGCGAACACGATCAGCCCGAGCAGCGTGCTCACCCCGAGCAGGCTGGCCCCGGCCGCCCCGGCGAACGCGCCCTGCGGCACCGCGTCGGCAACGAACGCCGAGCCGCGCAGCACGATGAAGTAGCCCACCACCCCGGCCACCACGGCCGCGATGCTGGCCACCTCCCAGGTGCTGGTCATGAAGCCGGAAAACATCTCAGGCCGTCCCTGCCCGCCGCCGGGCGCCGCGCCGTAGCCCGGCCGGCAATGCCAGCAGGTAGAACGCGAACACCAGCGTGACCACGAAGAAGCTCACCGGCCAGCCGTGCCCCTGCGGCGGCCAGTAGTAGCTGTCGTACGCCAGCAGGATGCCCAGCCAGGTGGCGGCCAGGCCGGTCAGCGCCGACACGGCCATGGCCAGGCCGGGCCGGCTGGTCAGCCGCAGCGCGGTCGCGGCCGGGCCGACCAGCAGCGCGGTGCTCAGGATCGCGCCGATGGTCAGCGCGGACAGCGACACCGCGAGCGCCAGCGCGAGCAGGTAGGCCACCCCGGCCAGGCGCACCGGGACGCCGCGGGCAAAGGCCAGGTCGGAGCTGACCGCGCTGAGCAGCAGCTGCCGGTACAGCACCAGCACCACGATCAGGGTCAGCGCGCTGAGCCCGGCGATCGGCGGCACCAGCGAGCCGCTGATCACGAACATCGATCCGAACAGCACCGTCACCGTGGCCCCGGTGGTGTTGCTGAAGTTCGCGTCGAAATACAGGAACAGCGCGGCCAGGCCGAGCCCGGCACCAAGCACGATGCCGGTCGCCAGGTCGCGGCCGCGCGGCCGCCGGATCCCGATCAGCTCCATCACCCCGGCCGCGGCGAGGCCTATCCCGACGAAGCCGAGCAGCGGGTTGACCCCGACCAGGAAGGCCCCCGATCCGCCGGTGGCGCCGAGGTCGGCCAGCGCGTGCCCGGCGAACGCCTGCCCGCGCAGCACGGTGAACGTGCCGACGATCCCGGACACCACGGCGACCAGGCCGCCAGCCAGCAGCGCCACCCGGACCGGCTGGTTGCCGAAGAAACCCGGCGCGAAGATGCCGCTGAGCAGCTCATGCACCGGCGTCACCGTCTTTCACTGGCACTGGCTCACTGGCCCTGGCTCACTGGCTGCCGAGCATCGCCGCGGCGCCCGGCTCGCCGACCGACACGCTCGCCTCGCCGTGCGCCGGGCTGTCCGGGTCCTCCCTGGCCGCCACCACCAGGATCCGGCCGTGTACCCGGATCACGTCCACGTGCTGGCCGTACAGCCTGCTCAGCACCTCGGGCGTGACCACCTCGGCGGTGCTGCCGCTGGCCGCCCGGCCCGCGGCCATGTACACCACCCGGTCCATCACCGGCAGCAGCGGGTTCATCTCGTGCGCCGAGATCAGCACCGCGATCTGCTGCTGCCCGCAGATCCGGGCCAGCAGCGCGACGATCTCCTGCTCGCTGCGCAGGTCCAGGTTGGCCAGCGGCTCGTCCAGCAGCAGCAGGGCCGGGCTGCTGATCAGCGCGTGCGCGATCAGCACCCGCTGCTGCTCGCCGCCGGACAGGTTGCCCACCCGCTCGCCGGCGAACCGATCGGCGCCGACCGCGCGCAGCATCTCCTCGACCCGCTGGCGGCGCGACGCCGAGGGCAGCCCGATGCCGAGCCGGTGCCCGTCCAGGCCGAGGCCGACGAGGTCGCGAGCGCGCACCGGCAGGTCCGGGTCCAGCAGGATCTTCTGCGGCACGTAGCCGATCAGCCTGCTGCGCCTGGCCCGGGCGGCTCCGCCGGTCCGCACCGCGCCGGTACCGCCCACCCGGACCTGGCCGGACGAGACCGGCTGCAGCCCGAGAATGACCCGCAGCAACGTGGTCTTCCCGGCGCCGTTGGCGCCGATGAGCCCGACGAACTGGCCGGGCCCGATGGTGAAGCTGACCTCCCGCAGGATGTCCCGCCCGGCCAGGCGCACGCTGACGTTGTCCACGGCCAGCAGCTCGGTCCCGGCCGGTGCTCCCGGCTCCCCTGCCACCGTCTGGTCTATGGTCACAGCTTCTCCGTGGACTGGCGGCTGGTCACTGCCTTCAGCAGCGCCCCGGTCTCGGCCATCATCCAGGACTGGTAGTCGTAGCCGGTCGGCATGGTCTCGTAGACGCCCACCACCGGGATGCCGCAGCGCTGCGCCGCGGCCAGGAACGACCCGGTCAGCGAGTCGACCACCTGCTGGTTGTAGGCGAACACCCGGACCTGGTGCCGGCACAGCAGGTTGTTCTCGAGCGATACCTGCTGGGGAGCCGGATCCACCCCGTTCATGATGTCGGCCTGGAGCGTGAACGGGGTGAGGATGCGGGCGCCCGCGGCCTGCAGCAGGTAGTCGCCGACCGGCTCGGTGACCGCGACCGGCGTCGCCGGGTAGGCGGCGCGCAGGTGCGCGATGGCGCGCAGCCACGGCTGCAGCGACCGGTCAAACGAGTGCAGCCTGGCCTGGAAGTAGGCCCGGCTGGACGGCCGGAGCGCGGTCAGGTCGGCGGCGATCGCCCTCGCGACGGCGGGCATGGTGCCGGGCGCGTACCACAGGTGCGGGTTCGGCGTGCTGTCCGGCAGGCCGAGCAGGCTCTGCACGTCGATCACCTTGCGGGACGAGCTCGGCGAGCCCGCCTCCATCCGGTCCATGAACGAGTCGTAGCCGAGCCCGTTCTGCACCACGAGCTGAGCGGTGGCGATGACCCTGGCCACGCTGGTGCTGGCCTCGAACGTGTGCGGATCGGTGTTCGGGTTGCTCTCGATCGCGGTCACCTGCACGTACTGGCCGCCGATCTGCGAGATCACGTTCGCGTACTCGTTCTCGGCACCGACGGCCACGATGACCCCGCTGGCGCTGCTGGCCGGGGAGACGGTGGTGCCCGGCGAGCACCCGGTGGCGAGCAGCGCCACTGCGGCGGTCACGGCGGTCACGGTCAGTCCGCCAGCGCGGCTGCGAAGCCTCACCCAGCCTCCTTCGGGACGCGCTCCCGCCTGACCGGAAGCCTTAATAATAATGAAAACGATAACCAATACAGGAACCGGCGTCAACCAGATCGGGGTCGCCGGGCGCTGGTCAGCTCGTCTCGGGAGGCGGCAGGTGCAGCAGCTGGCGGATGGCCCGGACGTACACCTCTACCTGCGCGTCGGCGGCGCCGTGCCGGGCCGTGAACGAGCCGAGCACGGCCAGCGAGGCCGACCGTGCCTCCCGCTCGGTCAGCGCGATCCGCTGGTCGTTCGCCGCGACCATGGCCCTGGCGACGGTCTTCACCGGGGCGGGGAACGGGATCCGGAGCAGGCGGCGGTCGAACCAGCGCTCGGCCGCCACCTCGGCGCGCAGGTCGGCCCTGGCCGCGGCCAGGTCGTCCCGGCTGCTGTCGCCGAACCCGTCCACCGCCCGGTCCAGCCGCTGGTTCGCGGGCCGGGCGATCGCCAGGTAGGCGGCGGCCAGCGCGGGCAACCCAGGCGACGCGGCCGGCCCGGGCGACGCGATGGAGGCACAGCCTGCCAGGGCGAGCAGCAGGCTGAGCACCAGCGGCAGCGGTCGCCGGCCTGGGGTACTGAGTCTTATCCGGCCCTGTCTCATGCGGCCCTCCAGCCCCTAGCACGAGGGCCGGACCCGACTGGTTCACCTCACCGCAGCGGTCTTCTGTTATCCTCACTGCCGACTAAAACCGGATCAGCGCGACAGTTCCGACAAGACATACGTTCTAGGTCATAGGTCCCCGGAGTGATCATGACATTTGCCGGCGCCAACGCTCGGGTCTTCTCGTTCATGCAGGCGGCGCACCTGAAGCCGACCGGCCAGCGGATCTACCTGAACGAGGCAAAGTTCCCCTGGCGGGCCGACCTCGCTGCTCGGCCTGTGGCACGAGGCTTCCACCGGCGGCCCGGCCGGGGTCTACCGGCACGTCACCCCGCACGTGACCGGGCGAAGCTGACCGCGGCGCAGACCCACGTGCTGAAACTGTCGCATCACATCGGCGCCAACGTGAGAGTGGGCGCCATCGACGTCGTCGGGATCACCAGGCCGGACGAGTGGATGGCACGCGATCTCGACTTCTACGCCTGCGACATCTACGACAACAAGGAGTGCAGCGCCCGGCCGTACCACATGCTCGGCCGGTTCAAAGGCGAGTGCGACAAGCTGGTGAGGTCGGGCTCGGCCGTGATCGGGGTGACCGAGACCAACTCGCGGTGCAGCAGGCGGCGGCCGTTCTGGTTCCACACCGTATGGTCCTGGCTGCGTGACCACCGCTTCGACTCGAACGCCTCTTGCTTCCTGACCTTCTGGCGAATGAGCCAGCACTGACCGGCGGAGCCGAGGAGAACACGCGATGAACGAAAGCCAGGGCGGCGCGCACCGGCTGACCCGCCGGAGCGTCATCGGCGGGTCAGCAGCGCTGGGCATCGTGGCGGCCGGCGGCTGGCCGCGCTGGCCGAGACGGCTCGCGCGCCCCGCCAGGACCGGGGCCGGCCACGCGGTCATCGACACCGGCCTTGGCGCCCGGTTCGGTGGCTACGGGCCGCGGATCGAGCCGCTGGTGGGCCTGCTGGGCGACCGGCTCGCGGCGGCCGGGACCACCGCGGCGGACCTGGCCGCGGTCGTGTTCACCCACCTGCGCCAGGATCATGCCCGCGGCGCCACCTGGTCCGGCGAGCTCACCTTCCCGGCGGCGACCGGGCTCGCGCACGCCGCCGAGGTGGCGTTCTGGACCGATCCGGAGCACCCGCCGGACGAGCACCTGGAGTCGGCGCGAGAGGCGATCTCGATGTTCGGCGGCAGGCTGCGCGCGTTCGAGCATGACCGCGAGATCCTGCCCGGCGTCCGCACGGTGGACGCGGCCGGCCATACGCCTGGTCACACCGCGATCCTGCTGGACAGCCGGGGCGAGCGACTGCTGTGCGTTGGTGACTTGTTCTACGACCCGCTGCAGCTCGGCCATCCGCAGTGGTGCACGCCGTGGGATCATGACGCCGGGCGGGCGGTGCGCAGCCGCCGCCGGCTGCTGGACCTTGCGGCGGCGGAGAACCTGCTGGTGCACGCCTACCACATGCCGTTTCCCGGCCTGGGCCGGGTAACCCGGCAGGGCGGCGGCTACCGGTGGGCTCCGGTGCCCGGGGCCCAGCCGTAGCCGTGGCGGCCGTCCCTGGGCCCCGGCATGGTGGCGTGGCCCGGCGACGATCAGGCTGGACGGCCTGGACCTGCCCGCACTCGCAGCATGATCAGCCTGTGCTGGGCGGCCATTGTGCTACGACCCGTTCGATCGCGGGCCGCAGGAAGGTGAGCGTCAGCTCCGCCCGGCGGGCGATCCACTGCTGTGAGGCCGGACCGGGGTCGCCGTACCGGCGCTGCCTGATGTCCTCTACGACCTCTGCCGGGGCACCGAGCTCGGTCAGCACGCACAGAGCCTGGGCCTTGGTGATCAGCGTGCCGTCCCGCAAGGTCACCGTTGCCCTGGCCAGGGTCAGCAGGCCTAGGTCGACCCAGATGTCACGGTCCCACCGCTCCGGGTGGTCCAGGGACGGCAGCCAGAAGCTTTCCAGATCCCGGGCCACGAACCCGGCGAGCTGCTCGCCGGTCACCGGCGGAAGCAGGGCCGCTGGCGCCTCGCCGTACAGGACGAGCCCGAAGTCGTGCAGCTCGCGCCTGGTCACCGGGGTGACCCGGCGGCGCATGAACTCCTCGTGCGCCCAGGTGAGGTGCACGCGTGCAGGATCATCCAGCTCCCCTGCCGCGCAATAGCTGCAATGCAGCCCCGACGCGAGCGCGCTGGCACTTCCCAGGCTTTCGTGCACCTCCCCGAGCTGTTGTTCCTCCGCTGCCGTGCACGGCCGGCTCACGATGGCGATCAGGTCGAGGTCGCTGCGTCCCGGCTGGTAGTCACCTCCCGCCAGTGACCCGTGTGCCCACACCGAGACCAGCGGCAAGACCGGCTGGAGAGAACTGATGAAACGGCCGAGGAGCCGGCCAGTGGCCTCATCCGTCATAGCACCAGTCTGCGCCACGACGCGCTCCCTCGCCGCGGCCTCCGACGGCGGGCCACCCAGTTCGACAGCGTGATCAGGCGTCCGGGATCCATCTCCCACACTCACGGAGCCCTGCGGCCGTCCCTACGCTGGCACTGTGCACCTCGGTCTCATTGCCATCGTGGTCGGCGAGTACGACCCGGCCATCCGTTTCTTTGTTGACGCGCTCGGATTCGAGCTGGTGGAGGACTCGCCGGCCGAGACGAACGACGGGCGGCCCAAGCGGTGGGTGGTCGTCCGGCCGCCCGGAGCGGCGACGGGCCTGCTGCTCGCCCGGGCCGACGGAGCGGACCAGGCCGCCGTGGTCGGACAGCAGGCCGCCGGCCGGGTGGGCTTCTTCCTGCAGGTCGAGGACTTCGGCGCCGCGCACGCGCGGATGACGGCCGCGGGCGTGCGCTTCCGCACCGCGCCGCGCACCGAGCCCTACGGCCAGGTTGCCGTGTTCACCGACATCGCCGGCAATATGTGGGACCTGATCGGCCCGCCGCTCGCCGCTGACGGGACGGCCGGCCGCAGCTGATCAGCCATCGATCCGGGCCGTGCGCAGGCCGGGCGCGAGCAGCAGCAGGATGCCGGCGGACTCGATCCCGGCGCAGATCGCGAAGCCGCCGCTGACGCCGACCGCGCCGATGAGCAGGCCGGTGCCGGTCATCCCCAGCAGCACCACGCCGTAGGTCGTCATGGTCATGAACGACGTCACCCGGCCGCGCAGCTCATCCGGGGTCGCGGCCTGCGTCAGCACGCTGCTGACCACCCCCATCGGCCCGCTGCACAGCCCGACCAGGCCGGCCGCGGCGACCGCGAGCCACAGCCGCGGGGCGACGCCCACGGCCAGGATGGCCGCCCCCTGGACCACGCTCAGCAGTGCGATCGCGACGCCCGCGCCGCGGCGGATATGCCAGAAGTTCATCAGCACGGCGCCGGCCGCGGCGCCGACGCCGAACCCGGTCAGCAGCAGCCCGATGCCGGTCGCGTGCCAGCCGCGGTGCGCGGCCAGCTCGGCCAGCCCGATGTTCATCGGCCCGACGAAGGCCAGGTTGCCCAGCAGGCCGAGCACGGTCAGCGGGCCGAGCAGCGGATGCCGCACCAGGAACCCGACTCCGGCCCGAAGGTCGGCCCAGTAACCCGGCCGCAGCACGGCGGCCGGATCCGTCGCAGCTGGTGCCCCGCCGCCGGGATCCGCCGCCGCCTCGCCCGGCTCCGCTGCTGCCGTCACGCCGCCGGCGCGCTGCACCGGCCGGGGCCGAACCGTGGCCAGGGTCACCACCGAGACCGCGAAGGTCACGCTGTCGACCAGGAGCGCCAGCGGCAGCCCGCCCCAGATGACCAGCACCCCACCGAGCGGGGCGCCGAGCGACAGCGCGAGCCGGCTGAGCATCTCGGTGGCCACCGCCCCGGCCGGGTACTGTGCGGGCGACAGCAGCCGCGGCTGCATCGCCCCGGCCGACGGCAGGAACACCGCGTCCACGATGCCGAACGTCAGCGCGAGCACGGCCAGCAGCGGGATGCCCGGCCGCAGCAGCGCGATCCCGGCCGCGCCGAGCGTGACGATCGTGCGCAGCGCGTCGCTGCCGATCATCAGCCGCCGGATGTCGAACCGGTCGGCGATCACCCCGCCGAACAGCAGCAGCACCAGCCGCGGCAGCGCCGACAGGGTGAGCAGCACGCTGGCCACCGCGGGCGAGCCCAGGTGCACGGCGGTCCAGGACAGCGCCACGTACCAGACCTGGTCGCCCAGGCCGGAGACCGTCTGCCCGGCCAGGTAGCGCAGGAACTGCGGTTCCCGCCAGACGGGCCGTGGCGGGACGGCCTGCTGCCCGCCGGCGACGGCATCGGGCGGGACGACAGTGCTGCTCATGGCCGTTCCGGGAAAGCGTGGAAGAACAGGAACACCGGCAGCCGGCCATCGTCGGGCCGGTCCTCGGGCCTGGACTGCTGGTCGACCCGGCCCACCTCGGCCGACCACCGGCGCAGCACGGAGTTGAGCTCCCCGCACAGCTCGCGCAGCTCATCCGGGGTCAGCCGGAGGTTGGTCCTGGAAGTGTGCGCCGCCCGCACCCAGTCGGGCCCGAACTCCTGCTTGCCCGCCTCGAACTGACCCAGCCGCTCGAACTCCTCGGCGATGCCCAGCTGATGCAGCGACTCGCCGATCGCCTGCCCGGCCGGATCCAGGTCCTCGGTGGTCCAGCCCCAGGACTCATCGACCACCCGCCACCAGCGCTCCCGGCCGTCCCTGGCCAGCTCCGGGGCCTCCTCGATGAACCCGCGCCTGGCCAGCTCGCGCAGGTGATAGCTGAGCTGGCCGGGATCGGCCCCGGTGCGCTCGGCCAGCGCCGTCACGTTGGCCGGGCCGAGCTGGCCGAGCAGCCGGTACAGCTGCCGCCGCAGCGGATGCGTCAGCGCCTTGAGCACGTCCGGATCGGTGACCTGCCGCTGCCTCATGCGGGTCAGGCTACATTGCAGTAGAAAAGTTCTGCAACTTTTCTACTGCAATGTTACTGCGCGACCAGAGCGTCGGTGAGCGGGCCGATGCCGGCCAGCTTCGCGGCGAGGCCGTCGCCGAGATGGTGGCGCGCGGCGAGAGCGGCCGGCGCGTAATAGGAGACCTTCGTCTGCCCGGAGTCGTCCCACACCAGTACCTTGAGCGGCAGATCGAGGGCAGCCAGCGGCGCGGCCGCCATCACCGGCGTTCCGGCAGCGGGGTTCCCGAAGATCACCAGCGTGGTGTCCCGCAGGTCAAGCCCCGCGCTGCGGGCCTCGGCGCGCTGATCGATCACGCCGAACACCTTCATGTCCCTCGCCGTGAGTATCCCGGTCAGGCGCGAGACGGTGGCAGCGACCGTTCGCGGGCTTAGCTTGGTGACGACCTCCGGCTCAGGCTGGATGGTCCCGTCGGCCATGTGCATGTCTCCCTCCAGGGCGTACCGCCTGTTCACGATCCGGGGCCAGTTCTGCGGCGCTGTTCGGTCTGCTGCGGCCGGTCCGGCTGGCGCCGCCGGGCAGTCTGCGGCGGCTGGCTCGTTTCTCGGCCTGTCTTCCTCGCGCCCGCCTGGCCGCTGCGGAGCACCTCGTCGGCCACGGCCGACCACAGTGCTTGCCGGGCGTTTTCCAGGGCGCCGGAGGCCGGCGGGCTGACCTGGCCGAAAACATACAGCAGTTCGATCTCGGGGGCTGCCCGGTCCGGTTTCACTTACTTATCCTCAGCTTCATCGGCGTCCGTTCCGGCCAGCATGAGGCGCAGGGTCGCGCGGGCCCGGTGCAGGCGGCTGCGAGCGGTTCCGGGCGGAACGCCGAGCGCGGCGGCAGCCTCGGCCGGAGTCAGCTGCTCCCAGGCCACCAGCAGCAGCACCTCGCGCTCGGCTGCCGGGAGCTTTCCCACGGCGGCCGCCAGCAGGTGCGTCCTGGCGGCCGAGTCGAGCCGGTCGACGATGTTGTCCCACGGGTCCACGGCCTCCTCCGCTGCGGCGAGCCCTGCGCTGTGGCCGGCTCTCCAGTGCGCTCGCAGCACGTTCCGAGCGATTCCGTACAGCCACGGCCGGGCCTGACCGTAGCTGAGGTCATAACCGCGCCGGGCCGCAAACGCCCGCACCCAGACCTCGCCGAGCAGGTCGTCGGCGACCTGGTGCCCGGCCCGCCGCGCGAGGTAGCCGTGAACGGCGACCTCGTGCCGCTGCACAACCTCGGCGAAGGCTTCGGGACTCCCCCGCAGCGATCGCCCGATCAGCACGCCGTCTGGCTCCACGTCAGTGCCCGGCGCCGGCCGCTACGACGCTGGCCATCGCACCGCCAGGCGGGCGTGCGGCCGGTCGATGACGATGCTCCCGCAGCCGGGGGCCGCTAGCGGCGTTGCCGGCGGGTAGGCAGTCAGCTCCAGCTGCGCCGCGCCGGGCCTGCCCAGCTCGTCCCAGGCGACAGCCCGCCGGGCCAGGTATGCCGCGAGACCGGCACCGCCGGGACCGTAGCCGCGGACAACGATCCCGAACGACCCTGGCTGAGCTCTCCGGCTACCGGCGGTGAACGCTGCCACGCCGAGCCCGGCCGGGCTGCTGACCCGGGCCAGGCCGCCGAGCGGCATCAGGCCGGCAATCCGGCGCTGGCCACCGGAGGCGCGGCCTTCATGCCTGCCCATCATGTTCAGCCGGGTGAGGCCGGGTTCGGCCAGGGTAACCCATAGATCCAGGTCAGCCAGCTCGGCGGTGCTCGCGGCCCGCAATCCGGCAGGCACCTGGGTCACCGGCCCGGACAGCGCCCGGTACAGTGCGCCCGGGTCCGGTACGGGCCCGTCCACGACCTGAGCGTGCAGACCGGGCTGAGGCCCGAGTGCCACCAGCGACTCCGGCCCCGTAGCGGCACCGGCCATCCTGATGAAGCCGCACCGGCAGGCCGAGCCGCTCACCAGGTGATCACCGGCGGCCTCAAGCCCGACCGCCAGCTGGATGCCCCGGACCGAGATCGGCAGCACGATCCGGCCACCGCGGGCGAGCTGCGCCCGCCATTGCGGCGCGAGGTCCCACGCACCTGCCGTGACGATGATCCGGTCGTAGGGAGCATGATCAGGAACCCCGGCCGCGCCGTCCCCGCAGACAACCGTGACACCGCCGTACCCCGCGGCAGCCAGGCCGGCCCGCGCCTGGCCGGTGAGCCCGGGGTCTACCTCGACGCTCACCACGGCCTGCTGGTCGCCGACGATGTGGGCGATCAGCGCCGCGTTATAGCCGGTTCCCGTGCCGATCTCCAGCACGCGATGACCGGCCGCGAGCCCGAGCCGGTCCAGCATCACCGCCATCAACGCCGGCTGCGTGGATGCGCTGACCGGCAGGCCGTTGCCATCCGACCGGGTTACTACGGCCGTGTCCTGATAAGCCTGCAAGGGCTCCATCCCGGCCAGGAACAGGTGCCGGGGCACGGCCCGGAAGGCAGCCTCCACCTCGGGCCCAGCCCAGCCGGCCGCCCGCAGGCGATCCGCCAGCTTCCCGCGCGCCAGGGCCAGCTCGCCGCCATCCTGGCCACCGTCTCGTCCGCTCACCTGCCGGTACCCCATCTGTCACCCGGACCGTCTCCTGCCCTGCTATTGCCGGGGAACCTGCCGATCGTTCGCAGCGCGGTAGAGGTCGATCAGCTCGCGGGTGGTGGTGGCATCCTGAGCGGACTTGTCGTCCCGCCATCGTCCGGTGAACCGCGGGAACCGCATCGCCAGGCCCATGCCTTCCCTGACCTGCCCCCAGCCGGCCGTATAGGTGGGAGACAGGGTCAGCTCGGCGCTGAGGATCTCCAGCACGAGCCCTGGCTCGAACCACACGTCGGGCTGCTGGCGGGCGTCGACCCGGGCGGGCTTGTCCGGACGGGCCAGCGGCGCCAGCCGGGCAGGCAGCCCGGCCAGGTCCGCATCGGTGAAGCCGGCGCCGCACTTGGTCACCGAGCGGAAGATCTCTTCATCGGCGTCATAGGCGGCCAGCAGCACCGCGCCGTAGACGCCGGCCCGGCGGCCGCGCCCGGCGAACGCGCCGACCACGGCCAGGTCGACGGTGTCGGACAGTTCGGTGCGGTAGTCCCGCTTGAGCTTGATCCACAGCCAGCCGCGGGCACCGGCCTGGTACCCGGCGTCCGGACTGACCGACTTGCACACCAGCCCCTCGCAGCCATCGGTGACCGCCTGCCCGAACGCCGCGTCCAGCGCGGCGGCGGTGCTCACCTCGGTGGCGGTGGTCAGCCGCAGCTGCGCAGAGGCGGTGATCGCCTCGGCCAGCCGGGCGCGGCGCTGCGGGTAGGGCAGCCGGGTCAGGTCCTGGCCGTCGGCGAACAGCAGCTCGAAGCAGAACAGCCCCACCGGGACATCCCGCACCGCCTCGGCGATGCCGTGCTTGCGCCGCCGGGTCATGACCTCGCCGAACGGCCGCAGCTGCCCGGCAGCGGCGTCGTAGGCGACGACCTCGCCCTCCACGATCGCCTCGGCCGGGCCGAGCCCCGCTGCCAGGAGCCCGACCACATCGGGGAACTGCGCGCTGACCCGCTCCAGCCGCCGGGTGAACAGCTCGATCACCCCGTCGGCGGTCTTGTGCGCCTGGATGCGCACGCCGTCGTACTTGTACTCGGCCGCGCACTGCCCGCCGAGCCTGGCAAGGATCTGCCCGGCGTCCGACAGGCGCTGGGCGAGCATGGCTCGTACCGGGTTGCCCGGCCGGACACCGATCTGCTCGACCGCCTGGGCTCCGCCGCTTACCAGGGCGGCAGCGACCTGGCCCAGGTCACAGCAGACGTTGTAGGCGCGTTCCAGTACCGGCCGGGCGGCCCGCCCGCCCGCGTGTACCTGCGCGAGCGCGTCCAGGATGGTGGGCGTGCCGATGCCCAGCCGCAATCCCCCGGTCACCAGCCGCAGCAGGTAACGCGCCTCCAGCGGGGTCGCCCGGGCCAGCAGGCCGCCCAGCAGGTCCAGCTTGCGGCCCTGCGACCCCGGTCCCTGCGCCCCGGCGATCTGATGCATGGTGGCGACCACGGCCGCTACCGGCAGGCTGGCCGCCCGGCCGCCGGCGGCGGTGCTCAGCAGCTGCTCGGCGGCCAGGCCGAGATCACCGGCCGCCCGGACGCTGTCGGTCACCTGGCCGGGACTGGTGCCGGTCGCGGTGGCGACCGCACGGACGGCCAGCTTCTCGGCCAGGCCCAGGTCCAGGCCGGCGAACTCCGGCGCGATCAGGCCCTGGCACAGGTAGCAGACCGTGGGCAGCAGCGCAGCCGGAGTCCCGGCGAGCAGTTCGCCGAGCCGGTCGGTCAGCGCCAGCCGGCCGCTGATCTGCTCCAGGTCGCGGTAAGCCTCGGCAACGATCCGGTACTCCACAGCGCCCCCTTGCCTGAGCGGTGACTGCCTGGCCGGCCGCGGGACGAACCCGGCGGCCGGACCTGCGCCAGAAATCCCAACCGGCTTGCAGACGACGGGCGATCAGAGAAAGTTGGTATCGCCAACTGCCACCTACGGACAGCCGGTAACGGTGCTGTCTGGCGCCGACGACAGCCACCGGACTCGGAGAGCGCATGAACCGCACAGAGGCGACCTGGTTCTCGTCAAGGCGTGGCCGGGTAACCGTCGCCGTGGCGTGCCTGTCGATCGTAGCGGCGATCCTGGGCGGCTGCGGTGCCCCTGTGCACCAGCAGCTTGCGGCGCGGCCCGCGGCAGCCAGCGCCTCGTCCGTGCCCAGCCGGACTCAGCCAGCCGCCCCGCGGCTGACCCTGGCGCCGGCCCGAAGCCAGCGGCGGTCACCTGCGCCAGGCCGGCGGCGGTCCGTCACGTCGCGTCGGAAACGGTCACCCGCGCACGGCCGGACGACCAGCCGGATTCCCACCCCGTCAGGCTCGGGCGCGTACGTCGGCGCCGGAGCACCAGGAGCACTTGCCGCGTTCGGCCGCTGGCGTGGCCGTCCGGCCGACTTCGCCGTTGACTTCCTGCCCTCGCTGAGCTGGACCGCCCTCGACAGCCCGACCTGGGAGCTGGGCCGGTGGCGGGCGGCGCGGACCCCGCTGGTGATCGCGGTCCCCATGCTGACCGATAGCTCATCGACGACCCTGGCGGCCGGTGCCCGGGGCGCCTATGACGGCTACTTCCGCAGGCTCGCCCGGACGCTCGTCCGCTACGGATACGGGTCGGCCTCGCTGCGGGTGGGCTGGGAAATGAACGGGACCTGGTACCGGTGGTCCGCATTCCGCGACCCGGGTGCCTGGGTCACCTATTACCGCAGGATCGTCACCGTGATGCGCTCTGTGCCCGGTCAGTCGTTCCGGTTCGACTGGAACCTCAACCTCGGGTCGGCGGCCGTGCAGCCCGCCAGGATTTACCCCGGCAACGCCTACGTCAGTTACATCGGCGTGGACGCCTACGACTGGTACTGGCGCCATCCCGCGAGTACGCCGGCCGCCCGCTGGGCCTGGCTCGTGGGCCAGCCGCACGGGCTGAGCTGGGTCGCCTCGTTCGCGGCCGCGCACGGCAAGCCGATCACGGTACCTGAGTGGGGGCTCGCGTCCACCGGACCGGTGCGGAGCGGAGGCGGTGACGACAGCTACTACATCACCGCAATGCTGAGCTGGATGAGAGCGCACCACGTGGCGTACGAATCCTATTTCAACCGGAAAGACCATACGATTTCGGGCGAGACGTATCCATCCGCGGCGGCGGCCTACCGGACTGCGATGAAGTCGTAAGCAGGGACGCGGCGGGCCTGGCGATCCCAGGCGAACGGCACTTCCGAGTCAAAGATCGCAGCCTGCAATGGTCCAGCGGCCATAATGGACCGCAGGCATGCCTCGCAGATCACGCCAGTCCGCGCGGCCTCTTTAGTAACAGGAAGGCGCGGCTCGTTATCGTGAGTCACGACCAGCTTACCAGGAGTCAGGTTCAGCGAGACCCGGCGGGGGCGGCTGGAGTGCCCGGCCCGCGGCGGTGGCGGGCGCTGGTCGTGCTGGCGGCCATGCAGTTCATGCTCGCCCTCGACCTGACCGTGGTCATCGTCGCTCTCCCTAGGATCCAGACTGACCTGCACTTTTCCCATTCGAGCGTGGCATGGGTGATCAGCGGCTACGTGCTGACGGCCGGCGGGTTCCTGCTGCTGGGCGGGCGGCTGTCCGACATGTTCGGCCGCCGGCGGCTGTTCCTGGCCGGCATGCTTGTCTTCGGTGCGGGCTCGGTGATGTGCGGCGCCGCGTTCTCATCATCGATGCTGGTCGCCAGCCGGTTCGTGCAGGGAACCGGGGAGGCGCTGGCCGCGCCGGCAGCGCTGGGCATGATCGCCGTGCTGTTCCCCGACAGCCGGGAGCGGGTGAAGGCGCTGGGGGTCTGGTTCGGCATTTCCGGGATTGCCGGGATGTCTGGCCCGGTGATCTCCGGAGCGCTGACCGGCGTGGACTGGCGATGGATCTTCTTCGTCAACATCCCCGTAGTGGCGTTCGCCGGGTATGCGGTGCCGCGCGTGCTGCCGGAGAGCCGGATGGCCCGCGAAGGCCACCGGATCGACCTGCCAGGGGCCGTAACGGCGACCGGCGGGCTGGTGGCAGTCGTCTATGGCCTGCTGCAAGCGGCCTCCTACTCGTGGGCGTCCTGGCAGGTGCTGCTGCCGCTGCTCGGCGGGGTCGCTTCGCTCGCGGTCATGGTCGTGGTGGAAACCCGCTCCCCCGATCCGCTGATCCCGATGCGGTTCCTGGCCAACCGCACCCGGGTGACCTCCAACGTCCTGAGCATGGTCACCTGGGCGGTGTTCGTCAGTTACCTCGTCATGCTGAACACGTATATGGAGCAGGTGCTCCACTACTCACCGCTGCGGACCGGACTGCTGAACCTGCCGCTTGGCGTGATAACCGGCGGCATCATCCTGAGCAGCAGGCTGATGCCGCGCGTTGGTGTCAAGACGGTCATGGTCACCGGCTACCTCGGCAGCGCGGCGGGATTGTGGATCGCTAGCTATATCCACGTCGGCTCTCCTTACGTCGGCGCGCTGCTGGCCGGGATCATCGTGTTCGGGAGCTGCAACGGGCTGTGCTACCCGGGGCTCATCAACGGCGCGCTCTATCAGGTCACCGGCCAGGACTCCGGGCTGGGCTCGGGGGTGCAGAACGCCATGCAGCAGATCGGCGCGGCGCTCGGCCTGGCCGCCCTGGTCACGCTCGCGCTCCGGTGCACGCAGCACCTGGCTCACGCCGGGGTGCCGCCGCTGGTCGCGCAGACCGACGGGTACGCGCTGGCGTTCCGGGTCAGCGCCGCCGCACTCGCCGTGGCAGGCGTACTCGTCCTGGTCGCGCTGGAATCCGTGAGCGACCAGCTGCACAGCCCCCTCGGCGAAGCCGCGGCCGCGCCGCTGCAGCGGACGCTTCAGAAACGCCCATCGCTGCGGTTAGCTCAGTCCGCATCGAGTACGTAGAGCCAGGAATGCGGCGTGCCGAACGGAAGCACCTGCCGGGCCCGCAGTCCCGCCTGCGCGAACAGCGCTTCGTAGGTGTCCCTGGTATGTAGCGGCACGCCCATGAGCGCGTGGGCGAGTTCGTAGCCGACCGAGAAAACCGGCAGCGTCGCGTCGGCCGTCCGGGCAGGCCGGATCATCGTGTCGGCGAGAACGAAGGTGCGCGCCTTAGGAAAGGCCTCACGCAGTCCCGGCAGCACCCGTGACCTGGTATCTGGAGCGGCAAGCAGGTCGTGCAGCAGGAAGAAGCTCATGACGGCGTCCACCTCTGCCAGGACGGGATACCTCTCGGTGCCATTGACCACGCCGAGCAGGTCTGCCTGCAGCGCCTGGACGCTCCCGTCGAGGCCGGCCCGGCGGATCGCCTCCCGGGCCAGGCCCGTCGCGGCACCGCTGATGTCCAGGCCGACGCCTCGCACGCCGTCACGGGCGGCTGCCACCCGGCACAGCCGGGCCGATATCCCGCTGCCCAGGTCCGCTATCGTGGTGAAGTCGAGCTGCCCGACCACCTCGTCAACCGTTGCGGCCATGAATGCCCGGTCGTTCTGTCCTGAGCCCAGGGCGACCATCGCCTCGTCGCGGAAAATACTGCCGTTGAACCGGCGGTCGCCCGAGACGAGCCCGGCGATATTGCTGAACAGGTCCGCGTAACCGCCGACTGCCCAGGTGAAGTAGCCACGCATGAACGCCATATCCCGGCCCGCCGGGGTTATCTCCGCTACGCCATCTGCCAGCACCACGTAACCGCAGGTCTGGGCGGCACGGAGCAGCTCACCGAGCATGGTCTCGTCGGCGCCGACGCGAACGGCGGCCGCGCGAACGTCCGCGCGCCCGTGCTCCAGCAGCTCATCGAGCAGCCCCAGGCGGTCCAGCGCGAAGACGATCTGGGCCGCCACATAGCCGTTGAAGGCTTCGTCGACGCTGATGGGCAGTGCTGACCTGCCTGTCCAGTCCGCCGGCCAATCGCTACGTGAGTCCAATAACTCACCCCTGCGATTCCGGCAGGCCCGCTCCGGGATCGCCCAGAAGAGCCGGTTGTCCAGCACTTCCCGTAAATAGGGCACTCCGGCCGTGTAGCCTGACCCGGGAGCATCGCCGAGCATCCGGCCGGCGATCCGGAAGTGAGTTGTCTTCCAGCGCTGATGAGTTTCCTCTAGCTCGTCGAGCGCGGCATCGATGGACTCCCACTCCGCGGCACCGAACCAGCCCTGGCTCCGGGCGTCCGAGTAGGCGCGGGTCAGTGTCTCTGGCTCGCTGCGTGCCTCATCCCGGACTCCTGGCACGTTACCGAACGCCGCCGAAGCCAGCCGCTGAGCGGACGGGACCCCGCAGAGCAGTTCGAAGCGCTTGTAATGCTCGGACTGGATGGCACTGGCACCCTCGGTGGACTGGCGGAAACGCCGGAACGAGTCCGCGCTCATCGTCGCCAGGATGCTGAACAGCCGACCGCCCTGAGCCAGGCACTGACGTGCGGCAATCACGGCAACCCGGACCTTTTCCGGGTCTTGGGTCCGAAGACCGTGAATCGCCGCCTGCAGATGATCTATCAAGGCCACGAAGGTTGCCTCGGAGGCCTGCAGGACGCGGATGAACAGGTACTCGTCGTGGAGCACATCCACCGGCAGGACCGATACGGCGATGCGCAGCGCCTCATCGGTGTCGGTTGCCACCGGCAGCGCGGCGAGCAGCTGCCTTGCTGCCTCCGGCTGCTCCAGCTGTTCTGCCAGGTCAAGGAGATGATCCAGGCCCCGGCCCGGGGAACGGGGGAACTCGTCGGGCGAGCACCAGGGCTCCGCGAACCGTATGCCCTTTCGGAGCCGCTTGCGTACAACATCAGGCGAGGGCCTTGCGACGGGCATCATCTCATGCCAGCCATGCAGCGCATGTAGCTCGAATCGTAACGCATCGGCAACAAGAAATGCCGCTAGCCGTGATGCCGACAGGCACTTCGTGTGGCTATACATTAACGACTTCAGGAGCGGGAGAGCGAGGTAGGTCTCATAGCGATAGCAGTTATCGTTCTTGTCGAGTACACAATCAAGATACGTACCGGCAAGGGCATGCCTGGACCCCAGCCCGGTGCGTATCTCGGCAAGTCTAGAGATTACCTCGGCGGACATGAAGTGCTTACCTAAGGTCTGCACATAGGTCGTCGTCGCTAAGTACGGGAAAATTGGGTCGCGCGCATCACTTAGCCGACGAGGCGCCAGTTCGGCAAGTAGCTGGGTCGAATGCGCGCAGGTATCGCCTGCTAGCATTTCAGATCGCCAATCCGAAGGGCTCCAATTCTTGCTGTACTATCGACCGGATGCACATATCAGACCCCGTCACTCGGAGCGTATTGTCGCATAGTGGCCAGCATGTCCGCAAGTAGTGTGTCGTCGCTGATTACTAACGGATGCCGGTTTCCGCACCCGCTGCCGGCCAGGCAAGCCCGCAGCGGGAGCCGTCCGCCGGACCGCAGCGGCCGTTCCCATTAAGGGATAGACTTTAGCAATCGATCTAGATTTCACCTGAAAGAGGTGTATAGTACCAAATAAGATGTGCAATGCCCCCCCCTGGTAACCGGCCTCCTGACAGCGATCCGAGAGAGCGGACACCAAGATGACTCGCCTCCATATGGACCGGCGCTTGCCGCCGGATCTCCTCAAGAACGCGCTCCGCGCAGATGCGCGAAAGGGGCTAACTGCAACACCTAAATATATTCCCTCAAAATGGCTTTTCGATTCCAAGGGGAGCGAGCTCTGGGAGCAGATAACTCAGCTACCTGAGTATTA
Organism: uncultured Actinomycetota bacterium; assembly: GCA_963719705.1. Classification (GTDB taxonomy): domain Bacteria; phylum Actinomycetota; class Actinomycetes; order Streptosporangiales; family Streptosporangiaceae; genus CAVRCV01. Next base: position 614,543 of record CAVRCV010000015.1, on the reverse strand, counting down.
TCCCTTCAGAACTGAACGCGGTATTCTGCGGACCGTAGCGGATGAAATCGCAGCGATTACCAGGGCAAGCAGTATCATAGAGCTGGGCTCAGGCTCGGCAAATAAGACCACAATCCTGATCCGCGCGCTTCGCCGCGCCGGAACCATCCGCACCTACACCTCGATCGACATTAGCGAGTCGGCCCTCATGGCAGCTGGATCAAGACTTATAGCCGAATATCCTGGCTTGTCCGTGCGCACCGTGCTCGCCGATTTCGAAACGCAGGCTGACGTAATTGCGACGCACGAGTTCCCTGCGCCGAGACTTGTGCTGTTTCTCGGCGGCACGATCGGCCAGCTAACGCCAGGTCAGCGAGCCGAGTTCCTGCGAAAGCTGCATGATATTTTCCGGCCTGGCGATATGCTACTGCTCGGCGTAGACCTGGTTAAAGATCCCGCCGAGTTAATGGCCGCGTACAATGACTCGGCCGGAATCTCAACTGCGTTCAACAAGAACCTTCTTACTGTGCTCAACGCACAGGTTGGCGCTGATTTCGACCTGGACACTTTTGAGTATGTTGTCATCTGGCAGGACGAGGCTGAGCGCCTGACGATGTGGGAACAGTCACGGATCGATCAAGCCGTTCGCCTGGCAGAAATCGATCTGTTCGTGGAGATCGCGGCCGGGGAACGAATCTGGACGGCCGCTTCAGCAAAGTTCCGGCGAGATGGCATCCAGACGGAGCTTGAAAGTGCCGGGTTCTCCCCGCACCGCTGGTGGACTGATCCTGACGGGCGATACGGGCTGTCCCTGTCGACGCTGGTTTCATGATCCAGCCGCGTGCCTCCCGGTACCGGGGCGCCACGGATCGGGTCGCCGGTTGGCGGGATCCTTGATTCCCGACCGGACGCCCTGGTCGGCCATCGGCTCGTCATCGAAGCGCGGGATGACATGCAGGTGGGGGTGGAGCCCGCCCTGATCGTTCCAGCCGAGCGTGTAGCCGTCGGGAGCGAGCCGCTTGTGCAGCTCGGCCCGGACGAGAAGCAGAAGCTCCCGGGTCGCCGCCCACTCCTCGGCGGTCAGGTCGAACGGGGAAGCCCGGTGAACCTTCGGGACGATCCCGCCGCAGCCCGGAATTACATCGGGCGGATCACGAGGGTCCCTGGTCGAGGCGTAGATGCAGAAGTCGTTCTCGAAGTACAGGTCCGCCTTGCGCAGCCGGTCGTGATCGCAGAAGACACAGCTTTCGGTCATAAGACCGTTCTACTCCCGCTATCGCCCGCGGCCGGCCCGCACAGCTGGAGCAGCCTGCTGACGGTCGCCCAGTTGCGCGCCGTGCCCGCTAGCCGGGCCGACGTCGGCCCGCCCGCTCTGGCGAGCATGCGGCGCAGTTCGCTGCGCGGGTACCCGTCCGGGGTATGCAGGTAGACCGTGCGGCCGGCCATCCGGGCCTGGTCCCGGCTGCCGTTCGCCCGCACCCGCCGCTCTGCGTCGGCTATCCAGGCGGCCAGGCCGGGTCCGGGCGCGTCGGGCAGGAACACCGCGTGCAGCAACCTGGGGTCATCCTGACCCGGATACGGGTTGCCGCGCACGCAGCGGGCGAGTTCCTCGCGGGACAGCACCACCGCGCGCGCCCGCACTCCGATGCGGTCGGCAATGACCTGTTCCAGCTCGGCGGCCAGCGCCACCGCATCCGGGCCGCCCGCCGTGCTGCGGCCTGCGCCGCGGAGTGAACAGCACGTTCCCGCTCTGGATGTAGGTCATGACGTCGGCATGGCCAAGCGAGGTCACGACCTCCCGGAGCCCGGCCATCGGCACCATCTTGCCGCCGAGGTTGTTCACCCCCCGCAGCAGGGCAACGTGAGTGGGCACGCCAGCATCATGACAGAGCCAAACGATCTCCAGGCGCATGCATCATGCATGCAAGTCGGCTATCGTTTGGACTATGAGCTCCACCGTGGTTCAGGTGCGTGATCTTCCTGAAGACGTCGTCGCCACTCTCAAGGCCAGGGCAGCGTTGCACGGCCAGTCGCTCGCCGCCTACCTGCGCGACCTGCTGACGCAAGAGGCCGCAATGCCGCCAGTCGAGGATGTCATGGCCGGTATCACGTCCCGTGAGCCGGTGCGCTACACGATGGCCGAGCTACGGTGCTTTGCGCAGGATGGCCGCCGGTGACCATGGTCGTCGACTGCTCGATCATCATCCGGCTGCTGGCCAGCATGAGCGGTGACGAACCGCTCCGCCAGCGGCTGGCCCGAACCGTCCACGCTCCGGCTCTGATCGACGCGGAGGTGTCCAGCGTCATCCGGGGTCTGGCGATCACTACCAAGCCGGACGTCCGCATGACCGCCGACCGGGCGGAGCTGATGCTCTCTGACTACGCCGGGCTGCGGATCGTGCGCCACCCGATGCAGCCGCTGCAGGCCCGCGTGTTCGAGCTGCGAGACAACTTCACCGCCTGCGACGCCATGTACGTGGCGCTTGCGGAGCGCCTCGCACTGCCGCTGCTGACCGATGACGCCAAGCTTGCCGGCGCGCCGGGGCATCGCGCACAGATCCAGCATCACCGAGGCTGACCGGTGGGGCTCGAACCCACGGCAGTCGCGACCTCGGCCGCCCGCGCGCTGTTTCATACCGCGCCGCGCTGCGTGGACATCAGGGAAGTGCCCGCACCGCGGCCTGCGGGCGGTGAGGTTCTTGTCCGCACCTTGTGCTCTGGCATCAGCGGTGGCACCGAACGGCTGGTGTACCGCGGTGAGATCCCTGGCGACATGGCGCTGGACGACACGATCGACGCGCTGGGCGGCGCCTTCTCTTATCCCTTCGCCTATGGGTATGCGTGCGTCGGCGAAGTAGCGGAGTCCGGCCGGACGGTTTTCGCGTTCCATCCGCACCAGGACGTATTCGCGGCGCGGCCCGATGACCTTATTCCGCTGCCTGCCATCGATCCTGCGTCCGCAACCTTGTTCCCGCTGGTCGAGACGGCGTTGCAGGTGACGCTCGATGCCGGGACCGGATATCGCGACCGGGTCATCGTGCTCGGCGCCGGCGTGCTCGGGCTGCTGACCAGCTTGCTGTTGCAGCGTTCCGGGTGGCGGCCGCTGCTTGCCGAGCCGCAGGCATGGCGCCGCGCCCTGGCCAGCAGCCTCGGCGCCACTGCCGCAGCACCGGAGGAACTGGCGGAGCAGAAGGTTCCGCTGGTCATTGACGCTAGCGGTAACCCGGATGCGCCAGCGATGGCGCTGAACATGCTGGCCCACGAGGGAACCCTGCTGATCGCGTCGTGGTTCGGCACCAGACCAGTGGTGCTGCCGCTCGGCGGCGCGTTCCACCGGCGGCGTCTGATCATCCGCAGCACTCAGGTTTCCACGGTGCCAGCCCGGCTGTCCGGGACCTGGACGCGGTCGCGGCGCCGCCGGGAGACCGTTGAGCTGCTGGCCGAACTACCGTTGGCGGAGCTGTGCACCCACGTCTTCGCATTCGGCCACGCAGCCGAGGCGTTCCGGGCCGTGGACGAGGGGATACCCGGATTGATGCATGCCGTCCTTGACTACGACAGGAGTGCTGCCGGTGACATGTGAAGTCGGGCTGAGCCGGAGCGTCCGTGCTTTCCACATCATGCCGGGACTGCCCGGGCCAGAGGGGCAGCTGCATGGCCATGACTACCGAATCGACATCGTAGTGGACCGCGAGCAACTCGACGGCCGGGGAATGGTCTGTGACCTGGATGTACTGGAAGCAGCGCTGACCGAGCTCACCAGTCAGGTCGAAGGCCGCAACCTGGAGGAGATACGCCCGGCCGGGGCCGAGGCGGTCACAGTCGAGGTGTTCGCCCGCTGGGTGCATGACAACCTCTCGCCCGCCGTCGCTGCCGCGGGCGGCGAGGCACTGGCCGTGCGGGTGTGGGAGACTCCCGTCGCGTTCGGCGGATATCACGCACGATGCTGATGCGCTGCCTCGTTTCTACACCTTTCAGCCGGGGAGGTGGCTGGTGTCGTTAACGCGATGGACGGCCGCAAATCCGCGGCCGTGCCAGTGGATCTCGTTAATGCAGGCGGAGCCAAGATAGAGCCGGTAGAGGGTGCCGAGGGGAACGCCGAGAGCGCGGCACAGCAAGATCTTTATCGGCGTGATGTGACTTACCACCAGGACGTTCTGCCCGCCGTGATCCCGCAGCAGCCGGTCACAGGCCCGGTTTACCCGGTTTGCGGTGTCGGCGAAGCTCTCTCCGCCCGGCGGGGCCTGTTCGGGGTCGCGCCGCCAGGCCGCCGCGGCTCCGGGCCAGCGCTCCTGGATTTCTGCCAGGGTGAAGCCTTCCCAGTCACCGAAGTCGGTTTCACGGAGATCATCATCGATGACTGCGGTGACGCCCAGTTCGCCGGCCGCGATGGCGGCCGTAGCCGAAGCGCGCTGCAACGGCGAGCTGACCACGGCGTCGATCGGGGCGCCGGCGGCCAGGCGGCAAGCGGCTGCCTTCGCCTGCCGGGTTCCGTTAGCGCTCAGCGGGTGGTCGCGCAGCCCGCTGAAGCGGTGCTCGGGTGACAGTTCGGTATCGCCGTGCCGCAGCAGGATGGTGGTGGTGGGATCTGCTGTGGGGTTATCCCAGCCCAGTGTCATATGGCTGCCCCGCGAGTGTGAGGGAATAGCGTGTCGACCGGTCCCTGCAACGGCAAGACGAACAGGTCAGCATAACGGTTCAGCGCGGGGCCGTGCTGAAGGCCGTGAGGAACTGGTTGCGGAAGGCGCTCATGGCTCAAGCGGAGCAGAGCGCCCCGGCACCAGCCCGTCCTGCCAGTGCCAGGAGGCAATCTGCCGGAACACGGACGGGTCGCGGGCGATGATCGAGATCGGCACGTCGTGACTGGCCCCCGGGCTGGTGATGGGGGTGTCGGGTTGCTCGTCGCCGAGCAGGATGAGCACGAGGTTCGGGATCGTTGAGCTCGGTGACCCATGAGGTGAGGGCCTGCAGCGAGTACTGGATCGACGTGCCGTAGGCCTTGCGCTGCTTGCTGGCGTTGTCCAGGACGGAGAGCGGGGTCTCGCCGCGCGCGGGCATCGGGTCGAATATCGAGCCGTTGCCGACCTTGTTCCAGGGCACCATGGTCGGCAGCGGGGCCCAGGGCGAGTGCGAGGAGACCGTGTCGATCTCGGCCATCACGGGCTTATGGCCGGGGGCGAGTTCGAGCCGCTGAAACGAGGACAGGATGTACTGGTCGGGCATCGGGGCGTAGCTGAAGGCCGGGCCCTGGTAGCCGACGTTGCTCGAGTCGTAAAGCTGGTCGAAGTGGAAGAACCTCGTGCCGGACGGAAAGATTCTGTCGTCGGTAGCGGGGCTGTCGCTGACGGTGCGCCACCCGGCCTTGTCGAAGGCGTCGCTGAGAGTGAACCGGTTGCTGCTGATGAGCTCCGAATACCGCTGCCGGCTGTTGACCCACAGCCCCGACTGCAGGGTCGAGTGGGCCTCCTGGCTGATCCCGCCGTAGCCCGGGGCGTTCACCCAGGCGCTCTGCGCGGACCAGCCCGCGCTGGCCAGCGAGGCGTTGTACCGGCGCAGGGCGGCGTCGATGCCCGGCGAGAAGCTTCCGCCCTGGATGGAGATCTGCCCGTAGCTCTCGACGAAGGCGATGATGACGTCCTTGCCGCGCAATCCGGTGAGCAGGTCCGAGGCGGGGATTCTCGGCCTCGGGGTCGGAGCTGCGGATGGCCCGCTCGAAGATGCGCTGGTCGTTGAACGCTGCCTGGGTGGCGCGCACCTGCGCGACGGCCAGGCCGGCCGCGCTGGTCGAGGCGATCGGGGATCCCGGGATGAACTGCAGTGACAGGCCCGCGCACACTGCCCAGACCGCCGTGAGGCCAGCGAGGCCGCGGACCGCGGCGCGGCGATGCCGGGCGGCGACGGTGGTGATGTGAATCGTTGCCGCGATGATCGCGCCGACGAGCAGGATGAGACCGAGCCCTACCAAGACGAGCGCGATGTCTGTGCGCGCGGGGCCGAACGTGTCGCGGACCACGCCCAGGGCCGAGCCGATGCTGCCCCAGTCGTACACCGGGTTGAACGCCCGATCGGCGTATTCGTAGAACGCTATGTTGAGGATCTTGGCGAAGGTGAGCAGGCCGAGCAGGATTCCGGCGCAGCCCCGCCACGATCCGCCGCGGCCGCGATGGCAGTACCAGCCCGATAGCGACCAGGACCAGCCCCTCGGCGGGGATGCGGACAAAGGCGGCGGGGGTGAACTGCCAGGCCTTGTCGGGCGCCAGCAGGTCACCCCACAGCAGCGCGACCGCGAGCACGGCGATGGCCAGCCGCAGTGCACGGCGGGTGCGCGCGCCGGCGCCGGTGCGGTACAGCCAGATCACGTCGCGGCCGAACGACTCGGCCAGCAGCAGCAAAGCGGCGGCGACCGCGATCATCCCGGCGAGGCGGTCGAGCACCCCGGATACCGCGACGGTCAGCACGATGCCCTGGACCGCGGCGACGACCTTGCGCCAGTACCGGGGCGGCAACGGCGTGGCCAGCCACGGGATCAGCCAGCCCGCCAGCAGCAGCGCGTAGCGGGCGGCGCCGATGATCAGCACCCAGCTGCCGTAGTGCCGGGACACGGCGATGCTGAGCAGCAGGATGAGGAAGGCGTCGACCTCGCCGTCGAGGCGGCCGCCCAGCGGGGTGGCCGTGCCGGTACGGCGGGCCACCTGCCCGTCTACCGCGTCGAGGGCCAGCGCGGCGGCGGCCAGGGTGACCAGCGCTGTGACCGACACCGGCCGGCTGAACGAGTCGGCAACCAGGCCCGCGACCCCGGCGGCCAGCAGCACCCGGGCCAGGGTGACCCAGTCCGCCGGGAGTATCGCCGGCCGGTCGCTGCGCATGCGGGCGGCGGCAAGCAGTGCGGTTGCCACCGAACCGGTAGCCAGCCCGGCGATCCAGCCGGCGATGCCGAGACCGGCCGTCGCCGACACGATGCCGAGCAGGGCGGCCGTGGCGGGCATCCCCAGGACCGCCGCGAGCCGGATCGTCGGCAGCGCGCCTGGATCTGCCGGGCTATCCCGCTCGCGCTCGCCGTCTACCGGGCTATCCCGCTCGCGCCCGCCGTCCACCTCGCGAATCGCACGCACCGCGCCTCCGTCTGCGCTAGCCGTCTGCCGCTGCACCGAACACAGACAACGGGTCCGCGGTCAGGCTGGTTCACCGCGGGTGGCCACGGGCCCGTCATGCTACCGTGGCCCGGCCGGCTGAACTATGCGTCCAGCGGGCCCGTGTAACCCGATGTGGCGGCCGTGCACTCAGTGGCGCTCGGGTTCGGCCGAGCCGTCCGCCGGCTCGGCCCGTTGGTGCTGCGCCTGGCCGCCGGCGTCACCGTGCTGTGGTTCATCGTGCGGCTGGTCGGCGCGGCGCCGTTCGAGAACGGCCTGCGGGCGGTCACCTGGCCGGCGGTCGCGGCCGCCGTCACGCTCACCGCCCTGACTACGGTGTGCTCGGCCTGGCGGTGGCGGGTCGTCGCCCGGGCACTCGGCATCACCATTGGCCTGCCGGGCGCGACCGGCGCCTACTACCGTTCCCTGTTCCTCAACTCCGTGCTCATCGGAGGCGTTCTCGGCGACGTGCACCGGGCAGTGACGCACGGCCGGCGCGCCGGAGACGTGGCGCGGGGGCTGCGCTCGGTGGCGTGGGAACGGCTGGTCGGTCAGATCATCCAGGCCGTGGCGACCGCGCTCGTATTGCTGACGCTGCCCTCGCCGGTCCGGCCCGCGCTGCCGTACATCCTGGCCGGTGCCGCGGGCGTAACCGGGTGCGCTGCGCTGGTGGTGCTCGGCGCAGCCCGCCGCGGCCGGTCGCGGCTGGCACGGGCAGCCCGGGCCGTTGCCGAGGACCTGCGTTGCGGGCTGCTGGCCGCAGCGGTGTGGCCCAGGCTCGTGCTGGCCTCGGTGCTGGTCGTAGCCGGGCACACGGCCACGTTCGTCATCGCGGCCCGGGCTGCCGGGTCCACCGCGCCCCTGGGCGAACTGGTCGCACTGCTGATGGTGGTCCAGACTGCAACGGTGATCCCCCTGGGTATCGGCGGGTGGGGGGCCCGGGAGGGTGCTGCCGCCTGGGCCTTCGCCGCAGCCGGACTCGGCGCGGCCGCCGGGATCACGGTCACCACCCTCTATGCGGTCATCATGCTGGCCGCAGTAAGCCCTGGCGCTGGCCTGCTGCTGACCGACGCCGCCCGGCACCGTCGCGACCAGGGACAACCAGGCGAGCCGAGACGACCCGATCCGGCGCCACGGGCGCTGGAGGTCGCTCGTGACTGACGGGGCGACGATCCGCCGGCGTATCCGCATCCCGCTGCGCTTCGGTGACGACTACTCAACGATTGCCAGTGAATGCCTCAATCTCGCGCTCGGTCACCGGGCCGACGAGCGCGACTACACCAGCGCGGCCCAGATGCTGCACGCGCTCGGCGCCAGCCGCATCGGGCTGCTGAGCAATAACCCGGACAAGAGCACTCAGCTGGCCCGCCTGGGCATCACGGTCGCCCGGCGAGTGCCCACCGCGCTGCACCTTACCGGGGCCAACGCCGCCTACCTCGCCACCAAGGCGCGGCGCGGCGGGCATGATCTGCTTTCGCGGGGACTTGACCGCGCCGCCGAGCCGCACTGGCGCGCGGGTCCGCTCGCCGGTCCCGCAGAGCTGGGGTGCGAGGGCCGATGACCGACGCCCCCGCGCATCCGCCGCCTGCCGCCGCGCCAGCCGCTCCCGAGGCGCGCGCGCCGGCGGCCAGTGGTCCGGGCCGCGTCGCAGGCCTGGACGGGATCCGGGGCCTAGCCGCCCTGTACGTCGTTATCTATCACATCTTCTTGCGCGCCTGGCCGGGATACCCCGGCGCCAGTCACGCTCCGTTCTGGGCAACCTTGCTGAGCTACGGCCGGGGTGCGGTCGCGATGTTCATCGTGCTGTCGGGCTTCTCGCTGGGTCTCGGCCCGGCGCGCTCGGGGTGGCGGCTCAAGTCGATCGCGACATACGCGCACCGACGGGCCTGGCGCATCCTGCCGCCGTACTGGGCCGCGCTCGGATTCAGCCTGGTGATGACCTGGTACGTGCTTCGCCCAGCCCACACCTGCCGGTGCCCAGCGGGAAGTCCGTCGTCGTGTACGGCCTGCTCGTGCAGGACGTCTTCGCCGTGGGCAGCCCCAACCGGGCGTTCTGGTCGATCGCCATCGAAGCCCAGCTCTACGTCCTGCTGCCGCTGCTCCTGCTGCTCGTCCGGCGGGTGAGTGCCCTCGCCATGGTGGGCCTGGTGGCCGCCATCGTCGTGACCATCGGCGTGCTGGGACCCCATGTCGCGCTGATGAACACCGCCCTGGTCAAGTTCACCCCCGACCTCGCGGTGCTGTTCGCCGTCGGCTTGCTGGCCGCCGGGATCGTCACCGCCGGCGAGCGCACCCGGTCACGGCCCTGGGCCGGGTACGCGCTGGCCGCCGCGGTGCCGGCAGTCGCGTTAATGGTGGTCAAGGGTTCCGTCTGGTCGTACTTCAATCTGTTCTGGCTCGACCTTGCCTGGGTTCCGGCGATCGGCTGCTTCCTCACCGCGGTCGCCACCTCGCGCCCGCGTTTCGTCGTCCGGTTCGTCAGCAGCCGCATACCGCGGAGCCTCGGCTCCTGCTCCTACAGCCTGTACCTCACGCACGCGCCGATCGTCATCGCCGTGTCCTACGGGCTGGTGCTGGGCCGCGTCACCGCCGGGACGCCGGCGTTCTTCGTGCTGGTCGCGATCCTGCTGCCGGTGACCGTGTGCTTCGCGCGGATGTTCGCCACCGTGTTCGAGATCCCTTTCCAGCGCCATCGCGGGTGGATCCCGCTCCGGCAGGCGATGTCGGCCCGGCTGGCGCGGCTGCGACCAGGTCAGCCGGCTCCCGTCGCCGTGCGCTGGCGAAGCGCTAACCGGGCCAGCGGCCCGCAAAGTCAAGCTGGTGAGCGATGTAGACCAGCTCGCCCGCGGCCAGCTGCCGACGGCGCACGGCCAGCCAGTCGGCCAGCTGCGCCGGTGCCACCCGGTCCTGGCGACTCCGCAGTGCGTCCCGGATCGTAGTAAGGATGCTGCGCAGGAAGTAGGCCTCGTCGGCCGGGTAGCTCCCGTCCGGGGCCGGGTGCACAACCCAGTCCGACGACCCCGCCGCCAGCGCGGGCGCCCCCGCATCCCGCAGGTGGCGAAACAGGTTGCGGCCGGTGCGGCTTTCCCCGGCCGGCCGGCCGTAGCGGATGCGCTCGTCCATGTCACGGTGGTAGGCCCGCATGACCTGGTCGTCGTGGGGGCTGCCGGGCGCGAAGATGCTCTCGCCGTCGTAGTTGATCGTGAACCAGTAGGCGCCGCCGGGGACAAGCAGCCGCAGCAGTCGGGGCAGGACGGCCGGCACGTCCACCAGGTCCAGGACGGCGCTGGCGATCAGCAGGTCGGCCAGCTCCCCGTGAGCGGCCTTCAGGTAACCGCCGAGCTCGGCATGCACCAGGCGCACCCGCAGATCACCCACCTGCAGGCCATCCGGCAGCAGGTCGGTGCGCACACCCCGCGCGGCCGCCCAGTCGCGCAGCCACCGGCGCGAGCAATCCAGCAGCTGCCGGTCCGCATCCAGCAGGACGTACTCGCCGGCGACGATGACTTCCCAGTCCAGCAGACGGGCCACCATCGTCCCCAGGCCGGCGCCGACCTCCAGCACCCGCGGCGCACCCGCGGGCATCAGGCGGCGCAGCTCGGCCAGCACCTGCCGGTTGAGCGCCCGGTCATCCACGGTCGTTTTCGCGGTCAGGTAGCGAGCAAAGCCCGAGGTCGCCGGTGCTTCATCGAAGCAGGTCATCGCTTCTCGGCTACCATCGCGAACTTGCGGACCCGGCCGCGGCCGAGCCAGTCACTCCACAGCCGATGCGAGGTGATCAGGTCGGCGGTGGCCGGCGTCCCGATCTGGGCGGCGATCCGGAGTGAATCAGCCCGGTAACAGCGCAGCAGCGCCGCGGCCGCTGCCTGATGGGAGGAGCTGTACTCATGCCGCCAGGTCACGGTCAGCCCCGCCTCGCGCAGCACGCCTGTCAGCTCCGACAGCTCGATGGGCCAGACCGTATCGGCGCCGGGCATCAGGGCCCGCTCCGGCTCGGTGAGCGGCCGGCCTTCCTCGACCGTGAAGGCGAAACGCCCGCCCGGCTCCAGCACTCGCGCCACCTGGTCCGCCAGGGCATCCTTGTCGGAGAACGCCAGCATCGTCTCCAGCAGGAGTATCACCTCAAAGCGGCCCTCGGGCAGCGGCGGGATATGAGCCTGCTCGAAGCGGCAGGGAAGGTCGCAGGCCTGCTGCCGGGCGATGGCCAGTGCGCTGGCGGAGTGATCGACGCCCAGGTAGCGGCAGCCCAGCTCCGCCGTGATCATCCGGCCGGGGCCGGCCGCTCCGCAGCACAAGTCGAGCAGACAGACGCCGCGGCCAACCCCGGCCCGGTGCGCCAGCGTGCGGACCTCGCCCGCCCGCATGAAGCTCTCCTGGCCCACGTACTCGCCCGCGGGGAAGGCGGCCGCCCGGGCCCGCTCTAGCGCCGTCAATAGCGGTGCTTGCTGATCCTGCCTGATCGCCTCGGGGCGAACCGGGTCCACCGTTTCTCCGTATCATCCTGTGTCCGGTATGACGACAGGAGCATCGTGCGGGTTCACGTAGTAGTCCCCGAGGGTTTCGACGATCCCGGCCAGCCTACCGGCGGCAACGTCTACGACCGGCGGGTCTGCGCCGGACTGGCCGAGGCCGGCTGGGAGGTGCTGGTCGCGACCGTCGCCGCGGCGTGGCGGGTACCCGACCCGAGCGCTCGCGCCAGCCTGGCCCGCATCGTTTCCGGCATCCCCGACGATGAGATGGCCTTGATCGACGGGCTGATCGCCTCACCGGCCGCAGCGCAGCTGCTACCACACGCCGGCCGGATCCAGATGACAGTGCTGCTGCACATGCCACTGGCTACCGCCCTCGACGCACGCCATGATGCCAGCGCGCTGCGTTCCGAGCGAGTCGTGCTTCGTGCGGCCGCTGGCGTGGTCGTTACCAGCGAATGGGCCCGCCAGCAGATCGTGACCCGGTACGAGATCCCGTCCTGCCGGGTGCACGTCGCCCGGCCGGGCGCCGATCGGGTCACCGTCCCCGCCCGGCCCGTCCCCGGTCGCCTGATCTGCGTGGGAACTCTGGGTCGCCACAAGGGGCAGGACCTCCTCATCGAGGCACTGGCCGAGCTAGCTGACCTGGACTGGCACTGCACGCTGGCCGGACCGCTCGACCGCGACCCGGACTTCGTCGGCCAGTTGCGAACCCGTATCACTCGCCTCGGCTACGCCCACCGCGTCCGGCTCGCCGGCGTCCTGACCGGCGCGGTGCTCAGCCACGCGTATGCCACCGCCGACCTGCTCGTCGCGCCGTCCCGCTCGGAGACCTACGGCATGGCGGTAACCGAGGCGCTCGCTCACGGCCTGCCCGTCATAGCCGCCGCGGTGGGCGGGCTGCCCGAAGCGCTCGGCTCCGGCACCGATGGCACCCGCCCCGGCCAGCTGGTCCCTCCCGGCGATCCGGCTGCCCTCGCCGCCGCGATCGGGCACTGGCTGGGCGACGAGCGCCACCGCCGCCGGCTGCGCGCCGCCGCGCGAAAGCAGCGGCCGAGCCTCGGCCAATGGCAGCAAACCACGCAAGAGCTAGCGAGCGCACTGACCGCCCACGGGCGCAGTTGCAGCCGTCTCAGTCAGGCTGTAACTTCGCCGGGGCCTCACCTAACTGGAAAACGATCAACACAGAGTAGGCCCGATGACAATCAGAACCGAGAGCCGCATAACAATCGCCAGCAGCGTCCGTGAGGTGTGGGCGTATGTCTGTGACGTCGGACGCTGGCCGGAGTGGGCACCAACGGTGCTTGAGTGCCGGGTTCGCGGCGGAGGTCCGCTGCAGCCCGGCTCGCGGGTAGAGCAGCGGGCAAAGCTGATGCTGGGACTGAGCCGCGGCCGGAGCCAGGAGGTGACCGCTGTCGAGGCGCCCCGGCGGGTGGCGTTCGCCGGGCCGATGGGCACTTCCGCGGCGCGCTGGGGAATGGAACTCGAGCCGCTCGGCGATGGCCAGACCGACGCCATGATGTGGATTGAGGTCGACCTCGCGGGCATCATGCGCGTCGTTCCGGCCGCTCTTAACGGCAGGATTCAGCGCGTGAGCGATGTCGAGATGGTGGCGATCAAGGCTGCGGTCGAGTCCGCTAGCCGGGAAGGCGCGGTGTCCTAGACGTGAGTCAGACCGACCAGACCCGAGAGCACCTGATCGCGACCTACCGCAAGAAGGCAAAGCACTACGACATCACTTGCCGGCTCTACCCCGCGCCCGGCTACCCCCAGCGGGCACAACGCCGCCGGGCCGTACGGGCGCTCGGCCTTCGCGCGGGTGACAGCGTGATCGACGTCGCCTGCGGCACCGGTCTGAACTTCCCGCTGATTCAGGACGTGATCGGTCCCTCCGGCCGGATCGTCGGCGTCGATCTGACCGACGCGATGCTGGCCCGGGCCCAGGATCGGATAGAGACGAACGGCTGGCACAATGTCAGCCTCGTACAGGCCGACGCGGCCGGCTTCGACTTCCCGGCCGAGCGTCGACGCGATCCTGTCGACGTACGCCCTGTCGCAGGTGCCCGAGTGCGCGGCCGTCATCGCCCATGGTGCCGCGGCCCTCACCGGGGGCGGGCGCTGGGCCGTGCTGGATCTCAAGGTTCCCGACCACGTGCCCGGCTGGATGTCGCGGCTCGGGACCGGAATCGTGCGGCCTTTCGCCGCCATAGACGAGTGGATGATGCGCCGTCCGTGGGAGGTGATCCGCGCGGCCATGAAGGAAGAACTGGCCGATCTCTCCTGGACCGAGTTGTTCTTCGGAACCGCATTCCTCGCTGCCGGATCCCGCGTTCACCCACGGTGATCGAATCTTGACCGCTGAATCTGGTCACCGGAGGATGTCGGGGTGATCCAGGTGGTGTTCGAGACGCATTCGATCTCCGAGGACAACGAGCGAAGGGTGGCGTCAGGGTGGAGTCACAGCAGGCTCTCTCCTCAAGGGCGCGAGCTGGCCCGGCAACTCGGCCAGCGACGGCGATGTGATGGGATCGACGCGGTGTTCAGCTCGGATCTGCGACGGGCTGCGGAAACCGCCGAGATTGCCTTCGCGGACAGCGGCGTGCCTATTCTGCTGGATTGGCGGCTGCGAGAGTGCGACTACGGGGAGCTGAACGCCAGACCCCTGGCGGAGCACGCAGGTCACAGGAGGAGGTTCCTGGACGAGCCGTATCCCGGAGGGGAGAGCTGGCGTCAGGCAGTGATCCGGGTAGGCGGCTTCCTCGATGACCTTTCTTCTCGGTGGGCAGGCAAGCGGTTGCTGGTGATCGGGCATGTCGCCACCCGCTGGGGACTTGCTCACCATCTCGGCGGGGTGGCGCTCGAGGAACTGGTCGACGCCGATTTCAATTGGCAGGAGGGCTGGGAATACACGCTGGAGCCGACCGCGGCAGGTTCGTGATGACCGCGGTAACGCTGCAGGTGAGTTCTGCTTGCAGTAGCGGCTGCGCGAAGACGAACTGGGCTCAGATCTACTCGGCCACCACGGCCCCGACCTACCTGTGGACCAAACTGCAGAACGGCACGCAAACCACCCACTACTACTTCACCGATTACATCGGCTGGGCATGGTCAAACCAGCTGTACGCGCCGGTCACGAACGCCGACGCGTGCGAGCAGGAGTATTACACCGCAGCTCACCAATATGGGCCAGTCGACTGCGTCGGACAGTTTTGATCTGCCTGGCGCAGCAATGATCTAGGCCGCCCTATCGGCTGCCCTGGTGCCCCCGGCAATCCCAGGCGGTGCCGGGGCAGTCGGCTGCCCTTACCACAGCCCAGATGGCTGGCTCCGTGAGCGGCGCTGGTTGCCCGGACAACCCCGCTGCTCGCGGTGAAGCTGATCTCCGGCCGCTGACCTGCGGTTACATCCGAGTGGGGCGGTGGGGCTCGAACCCATGGCCGGCGGATTATGAGTGGACCAGGTAAGTGACAAGGCTCCGGGTGCAACGCTGCCTCCGCAGGTTCTCCGGCCGTCAGCGGTCCGGGTTATGCTGATCTGCATGGCCGCGCAACGCCATGAGCCTGCGGTAGCTGACCGCCCGGCAGAGACGCCCGCGGCGATCAGGGCCGCGCTGGCGGCGAGTGCAGTCCCCGAGGTGCTGGCGCAGTACGAGACCGAGCTGGATGCCGCGTTCGCGCAGGCTCGTGAGACCGGTGACCTGACGGTGCTGACTTCTGCGGTACGGCGATGGTGGGTCGAGGCGCTCGAATGGCAGCGGGACCCTGCCGGGCAGCGGGATTTCCTGGCGCGGATGGAACGGTATCTCACCGAAGGACCGCCTGGGCCTGAGCACAGGGTCACCCGCGAGGAGTTCCGCGCGCAGCTCGGTGTCTGAGCTTGTTCAGATGGGAGCTGGAGGAGGCGGACCTGGTGCCGGCGATGGTGAACCTGCTGCCGCAGTACGCAAGCTTCGGCGAGCTGGAAGCGGACTGCGATGCCTGGTGCTGTCGCGTTAATGCCCGGGTGCACCGCGAGAGCGCCGCGGTTCCCGGTCAGCGGCTGGCCGCTGAGCGGCAGCATCTGCATCCCCTGCCGGCTGAGCCGTATGTGCTGGCGCTCGGGGAAGAACGCCTGGTCAATGACGACCAGACGGTTCGTTTCGGATCGGTGCGGTACTCGACCCCGCCCGGGCATGCGGGGAACCGGGTCTGGTGCCGGGTGCATGGCGGTGAGCTGGTCATCGTCGCCCGCAGCGGCAGCGGGCTGGCCGAGATCACCCGCCATGCCCTGTCCACGCCCGGCAGCCCGCGGATCCTCGATGAGCATTACCCGCATCACCCGGGCGGGAACGGGCCGCGTCATCCCCGCCCGCGTCCCAGGACAGCGGCCGAGGAGGCGTTCCTCGGCCTGGGCGAGGGTGCTGCCCGGTGGCTGACCGAAGCCGCCGCAGCCGGAACGCAGCGGGTCCGCTCCAAGATGGCCCGCGCGGTCGAGCTCGCCGCGGTGACCGGCCCGGCGGCCGTGGACCAGGCGCTGGGGCTAGCGGCCATCGCCGGCCGGTTCGGCGACGGCGACGTGGCTGCCATCCTGGACTACCTGAGCACGGCCGGCCCGGCCGGGGATCTGGTCGCTGCGGACGAAACGCACTCAGCCCAGCCCGGGACCAGCCGGTGGGCTGCGCTGGGTGCCAGCACCCGGGCGTCCCGGTGACCGGCCCGGCTGCGCCACCGGTCCCGCCCGAGCTGGAAGCGCTGATGCGCCGGATGCGGCTGCCTTACCTGCGCGGCGCCGCGCCCGAGGTGCTGGCCACCGCCCGTGCCCAGCGGTGGGACCCCGCCGAGGTGCTGCGCGTGCTGCTGGCCGAGGAGGTCACCGGCCGGGATGCTGCGACCCGCCGGACGCGCCGCAAGGCCGCCGGGTTCCCGGCCGGCAAGACCTTCGCCACCTGGCGCCCGGGCGAGTCCTCGATCTCCGCAGCCACCCAGGACGCCCTGGCCACCCTGGAATGGATCAGCCGGGCCGAGAACCTGGTCATCGCCGGGCCCAGCGGCACCGGCAAGTCCCACTTCGCCGAGGCCATCGCCCACGCCGCCATCGACCGCGACCTGCGCGTCGCCTGGTTCACCCTGGAGTCCCTCACCGCCGCGATCGGCCGGGCCAAGACCGACGGATCAGTAGCCCGGACCGTCACCCGGATCTGCCGCAGCGACCTGATCGTCATCGACGACATCGGCATGCTGCCCGCCGGGCCCGAAGCAGCCGAAGCGTTCTACCGGATCACCGACGCCGCCTACGAACGCCGCTCCATGACCGTGACCAGCAATATCCACCCCTCCGGGTTCGACACGATCATGCCCAAGACCCTCGCCACCGCCACCGTCGACCGGCTGCTGCACCACGCCCACCTGATCACCACAAAAGGCGACTCCCACCGGCTAGCCCAGGCCCTCGCCGGCAAAGGAGTGATCGCCTTGACCTAACAAGCAACCCGGAGATCAGCTGGCCACCCGCCGGGAGAACCGGTGACCGCCAGCCAGGAGAAAACCCGGCCACCCCCCCGGATTTCTCAGTGACCGTTGACACTCAATCTATTACTGGAGCGGTACCGACAGGTGCGCCTGGCCGAACTAGGCTCCTGTTAAGTTCTTCTCGCGAGGAGAGCCGGTCAATTGTGTGCATGGCGGAAAGCCATGCCGTCCGCGGTTCCGGCTAGCCATGCCGGGATTTCCGGTTCCCGTGAGACGGCGCTCACTGCCCCGTGTGCCCGCTGCCAGCGGGCGCACGGGGCAGGTCCTGGGGCTATTGCCGCGGCTGATGTTATGAGTGCTCGCAGGGTCATCCGCAAAAGAGAGATGAATACGATGTCTGCTGTAGCCCTGGAATCGGTGGCTGGCCTGACTTATCCGGGTGTGATTGCGCTGGGCCGGCGGTGGGTGATAGCCGTGGCGCCTCGGCGGACCCGGTGTTCGTTTTGTGCATGGGCAGGACGGGCTCCACGCTGCTGCGGTTCCTGCTCGATGCTCACCCCGATCTGGCCTGCCCCCCGGAGACCAACGTCCCGGCGCTGTGCGGGCAGCTGGCGAATGTGTGGGCGCTGATCGAGGGGCGCCGCTGTCGACGAACCGGGGGATGAGCCGCCGGAGATTACCGGACTCGGTGATCGCGGGCGTGCGGGAGACGATGGACCGGGATCTGCCTGCGCAGATGCAGTACCGAGGGCGCACTGGAAGCACAGAGCGCACCACGATCCCGCGGCATTCGTTCCACGACTCGTTCCACAGCCGAATGTCGGACTATTTACTCTCGTCACTGAATGTCACCACCGGGCGCGGCGAAGCCAGACGGCGTTGTAGACCCCCGGCGTCCTGTGAGGAGCTCTGGCACCGCCTGGAGATGCGGCTCAGACTCGGAATGGGGACTGGAGGTCTTGCATCATCGGGAAATGACGTACGTTGAGCGTGGCGAGATCGAGCCCCTCGACATCTGCGGTAGCCGCGATCAAGTAGTCGCCGAGCCCGATTCCCTGATGCGAACGCCGGTATTCGCGCATGAACTCCGCGGCGCGCCAGGCTGCTCGCTCGGTTACCGGGAAAGCACGCAGGCTGGCCAGAAGGCGGCTGACCTCCCGCCGCTCCGCAGATCTCATGCCGCCGGCCACCTCGGTCAGGCTGACGACGCTCACGCCAAGCGGGCCTGTGTCCCGCCGAGCGGCCAGCAGCCAGTCCCGTGCCACCGGAACGCCGCGGAGGTTCGCGATAAGAACATCGCTGTCGACCAGAATCACAGCTCAGCCACGCGGTCCAGGTGCCGAGACCGCTCGTCGGGTCCGCGGCCGAAGGAGATGTCCTCGCCGTGGGCTATGCCGAAGGACTCCCGGATAGCAGCCAGGTCCGCATCCAGGTCAGCCGCCCCCGAGGCGCTGATGCTCCGATCGATGAGCTGCCGGATCAGCTCAGCGCGCGAGATGCCCTGCGTCCGCGCCACCTGGTCCAGGACAGCGGACTGATGTTCACTCAGGTAGATGTTCGTCCGCCTCATACACCACATTATACACCAGAGCCCAAGGGTTAGATGTTCTACCCTGACAGGTTAGTGACGCGGCTGGCGGGTGGGAGGCCACCGGATGTAGCGACAGCCTTTGCGTTCGCCGAGCGGTTGCTCGCGCTGTGCGCGGACAGCACCGCGATGGTCTCCCGGTCGATCGCCAGGCGACGGTCCTGGTGTGTCTTGGTGTCCTTGCGCAGCTTGTAGCCAGCGCGGACCAGGTAGCTGTAGGCGATATGCAGGACGCCGGAGTCCAGGTCCACGTCGGACCACTGCAGGCCGCACAGCTCGCCCCGGCGCGCGCCGGTGACCGCCGCGACCCACAGGTACACGGCCAGCACGCCCGGCTGGAGATCCCTCGCCCTCGCGATGACCGCGGCGACCGCGTCCGGGGTAGCCGAGGCTGGCGCGCGGTGCCGGGACTTGGGCAGCCGGGCCGAGCTGGCCGGGTTCCGCTCGATCCACTCCCACCGGACCGCAGCCGCGAAAGCGCCGGACAGGATCGAGTGGATCTGCCGGATCGTCGCAGCCGACATCGGACGGCACCGGTGCGGCCGACATCCGGCCAGCGCGCAGTCGTGATCCGGATCCGCCGGCCGGGTCCGCCCAGGCGCCGCGAAGCCACGCTCACCACGCATAAGGGACCGGCGCCCCTGGCGGATCACGACCAGCTCGTCACCTGCCAGTCCGGCCAGCGCCGACTTCAGCGTCGCGACTAGCACGCCGTACCGGGCCGACAGCTTAGGCACTGACGGCAGCCACTCCCCCGTGGCTAGCCGACCCGACTCGATCGCCCCCGGATCGTGTCCGCGACCTGCTCCCAGGCCGGGCGCCGGTCCCTGCGATCGACCACCAGCGCCGGGAACCGGCTGTGCTCGGTGAACGGCCGCCCGGTACAGCTCACATCCCCGCACCTGCGCAGCCGGGCGTAGAACGTGTCCAGGTACTAGGTCAGCACCTCGGCCACCTTTACGTCCGAGCTGGGCCGGGCACCAGCTGCCGCCTGCTCCAGCAGCCTGCCGAGCAGAATCCGGGCCTGCTGCTCCGTCCTGGCCGTCTCCCGGAGCCGCAGTGGCCGACCAGTCAGGGGGTCGGCACCCGCGGAAACGGTTACGCGGTACGAACCGCTCGGAAGTCGCTCTAAGTGACCAGTTCCAGTGCGTGGCATGCACACCACGCTGAGCCGGAACGCCGGTTCGTCCCACGAATCGTCCCACGAGCGGTGGACAGCGAACCGAGTTTCCACAGGTGGGGCGGGTGGGGCTCGAACCCACGACCGGCGGATTATGAGTCCGCTGCTCTGACCGGCTGAGCTACCGCCCCGGTCGCGTGCACCCTACCGCAGCCCCTGGGTAGACCACCGTTACCGGGCGCTGAGCTGCATGGACATGGCGTGCTCGACCAGGGCGATCAGGGTCGTCTTGGTCGACTCGCGGCCCCGGGCATCACACTGCACGATGGGCACCCGCGGGCTGACCGACAGTGCCTCCTGCACGTCGTTAACTGCGTGGGGGAAGACTCCGTGGAAGCCGTTGACGGCCACGATGAACGGCAGCCCGGCCGACTCGAAGTAGTCCACCGCCGGGAAGGAGTCAGCCAGCCTGCGGGTGTCGACCAGGACGATCGCGCCGATCGCGCCCTGGATCAGGTCATCCCACATGAACCAGAACCGGTGCTGGCCCGGCGTGCCGAACAGGTACAGGATGAGGCCGGCGTCGAGGGTGACCCGGCCGAAGTCCATGGCCACCGTGGTGGTGGTCTTGTCCGGGGTCTGGGACAGGTCGTCCACGCCGTCGCTCGCGGACGTCATGACAGCCTCAGTGGTCAGCGGCGTGATTTCCGAGACGGAGCCGACGAACGTGGTCTTGCCCACGCCGAAGCCGCCGGCGACGACGATCTTGACAGACGTCATCGCGGCGTCGGGTGCCCCGCCCGGCACTGCCTTAGAGTTTGCGAAGTCCACTGAGTACCCTTTCCAGCAGGTTGAGGTCCGGTCGGCCGTGCGCGTGGTCGATCTGGTGGACCCGGACCAGCCCTTCCATCGCCATGTCAGCGATCAGGACTCGCGCGACGCCGAGCGGCATCCTGAGCACCGCCGATATCTCCGCTACCGACCGCCAGTCCCGGCAGAACCCGAGGATCGCCTGGCACTCGGGGCTGAGCACGGACAGGTCGCGCGCCTCGTAGTGCGAGGCGGCCACCATGGCCTCGATCTGCAGCTGGTATCTCGGCTTGGTCCGGCCGCCGGTAACGGCGTACGGCCGGACCAGGGCGCTCGCACGGTCCTCGCCGAGCCCGTGCGGGCTAGAGTCGTGCAGACCAGGCTCCCGCGAGCCGGAAGCAGTCCCCGCTGCGGCATCGTTCCCCGTTCCCGGCTGGGCGTTCGCCGGGCTCGGATGATACGTGCCGTCAGCTGGGACCCAGCTATCCCCGCGGGGACCCGACACCGGCTTCTCCTGTCACTGTCGGCCATCCTCATTCGTGCAGGCTGGAAGGCAGCATGCCGCGCATCTCAGGCGTCAGCGCGCTCCCGACTCGCTCCACTAGCAGGGCCATCTCGTAGGCCACCAGGCCCATGTCGCAGTCGGCAGCGGCCAGCACGGCGAGGCTGGAGCCGTCGCTGATCGCCATCACGATCAGCAGGCCGCGGTGCATCTCCACCACGGTCTGGGTGACCGTACCGCCCTCGAACACCCGGGCCGCGCCCTGAGTCAGGCTGGTGAGGCCGGAGGTAACCGCGGCCAGCTGGTCCACCCGGTCCGCGGGGAAGCCGCGAGAGTAGGCCATCGGCAGCCCGTCGGATGACACCACAACGGCGTGAGCCACGGACGCGACCCGCTCGACGAAGTTGGTGATCAGCCAGTTCAGGTCCTGTACCGGGCGCGCTAGCGAACTCACGGGCGCTCCTTCCTCTCGTAACGGGCGTCCGGCGCCGCCGCGCATGCCGTGGCCCTGGTCGCACGGGAGATGGTCAGCCGGGTCATCTGCCTGAGCAGACATAGCATGACCAGATTGGGGACGTCCTGTCACGCGTCATCTGGAACTATCGTCCTCTCCACCGGTAGGCTCCGCGCCACTCGCCGCCGCGGCGCGGCCCTCCCGCAGCCCGCGCTGCAGGCTGGCGAA
Organism: uncultured Actinomycetota bacterium; assembly: GCA_963719705.1. Classification (GTDB taxonomy): domain Bacteria; phylum Actinomycetota; class Actinomycetes; order Streptosporangiales; family Streptosporangiaceae; genus CAVRCV01. The sequence continues at coordinate 592,816 of CAVRCV010000015.1, read as the reverse complement.
CCGCTCCCTGGTAGCGGCCGCCGAGCGCTGCGAGATGGGCGCAGCGGACTCCGCGGCCGTGCCGGGCACCAGGTTGGCCTGCGGCACCCGCTTCGGCAGGCCGGCCGTCGTGACCCCGGCGGAGGTCGGGCTGTTCGCCGCCTCGGCCGCGCGCCAGCCCTCGTCCGCGGGTGAGGACCAGCCGTTGGTCTCCGCGCCGACCGCGGCGTACCGGTCGTCCCGGCCGGGCAGGCTGACCGAGCCGCGGCCGCGGCGGAACCAGTCCGACTCGACCGACTCGAAGATGGGCAGCCGGTTCTCCTCGCCGCGCGAGGCCGGCGGAGGCAGCACTATGTCGCCGTCCGAGCCGGGTGTCCACCGGCTCTGGCTGCCGCCGGAACCGGAGCCGCCAGCGCCGTCGGACGACATGCCGCCGCCGGGCGACGGCTGGCTGGCCGAGCCCCAGACGCTGCCGGACGAGGGACTGCCGGCGGCCGGCGGCTCGGCGCCCTGATCGGATCCGAAGACCGACTGCGGGCTGGTGCCGAGGTCGGTGCCGGAACTCGCCACCGCACCCGGCACCGGGCTGGTGGCAAACGGCTCGGCGTCCGCGATCCTGGGCGACGGCTGCGGGGTAGTGCGGAACGCGGGCAGCGGCCCGGTGGCCGCCCCGGCCAGCCGGTTGCCGCCCGGCCGCAGGCCAGCTCCCGGTATCCGGCGCTGGGCCGGGCTGGCGCCGCCGGCCGCACCCGCGGCGCCTGCGGCGCCCGGCTCGGTCAGCAGCGGCGCGAACCTTGGCGTCCGGGCCGCGCTGAGCTCCTGCTCGGTGGCGGTCCGCTCGACGTCGGGCCAGCCGGTCGGCTCGGTGAGCCCGGCCGCCTGGGCGTCGAACCCGCCCGCACTGGGCATGCTGCCCGCGCCCTCATGGGTGACCGTCTCGTCTGGCAGCCAGACCAGCGCGGTGAGCCCGCCGGACGGGCCGGAGCGCAGCCGGACCCGGATGCCGTGCCGGGCCGCCAGCCGGGCGACCACGAACAGGCCCATCCGCCGGGACACCGCGACGTCCACCTGCGGCGGGTTGTCCAGCCGCCAGTTCGCGTGGGCCAGCTCCTCGGCGCCCATGCCGACGCCCTGGTCGGCGATCTCCAGCAGCACGCCGCCGCTGCTGAGCAGGTGGCCGACGATGCTGACCGGCGTCTCCCCGGCCGAGAACGAGGTGGCGTTCTCGACCAGCTCGGCGGTCAGGTGCACCACGTCGCTGACCGCCTGGCCGCGCACCGCGATGCCCGGCTGCACGTTCAGCGTGACCCGCTCGTACTGCTCGATCTCGGACACCGCGGCGCGCAGCACGTCCACCACGGCCACCGGCTGGTTCCAGTGCCGGGACGCATCATGGCCGGCCAGCACCAGCAGGTTCTCCGAGTTACGGCGCATGCGGGTGGCCAGGTGGTCCATCCGGAACAGGCTGGACAGCCGGTCGGAGTCCTGCTCGCCCTGCTCCAGCTCGTCGATCAGCTTGATCTGCCGCTCGACCAGCGACTGGCTGCGCCGGGACAGGTTGACGAACATGGCGTTGACGTTGCCGCGCAGCGCGGCCTCGGTAGCGGCCAGCCGCAGCGCTTCCCGGTGTACCTGGTCGAACGCCCGCGCCACCTGGCCGATCTCGTCCGAGGAGTGCACGTCGATGGGCTCGACGTCCAGCGACACGCCCTCGCCGTCGGTCTCGCTCATCTTGCGCACTGCCTCGGGCAGGCTCACCCCGGCCACGTCCAGCGCGCCGCCGCGCAGCCGGCGCAGCGGCCGGACCAGCGACCGGCCCACGATCGTGGTCAGCAGCAGCGCGATGGCCAGCACCAGGATCACCAGCACGCTGCCGATGACCAGGTCCGTGATCGCGGTGTTACGCAGCGACTGGCTGCGGGAGACGATCGAGCTGACCAGCGAATGCTCCACCGAGCGCAGGCTGCCGACCAGGTAAGAGGTCGCCGCGACCGCGTTATCCACGGCAAGCCCGGCGTTGACGGTACTCCCGTTCGCCGAGGAGATCGCCAGCTGCTCTTCCTGCGAGGCGTTGCTGACCGAGGTGCCCGAGGTGGCGTTGTGATACAGGGCCAGCTGCGCCGGGCTGGCCGCCGCGTCGAACTCGTTCAGGTCACCCTGCTGCTGCGCCTGCGCGTTGGTGATCGCCGTGGCCTCGCTCGGGCCCCACTGGCCCAGGCTCTGCAGGTCCGGTGCCTGCGCCGAGGACAAGATCGCCTGCTGCTCCGACGACTCTTCCTTCATGGCGGAGACCAGGCTGGCCGCTCGCACCGTGTTGGCCAGCGTGCCGTCATTGCTGCCCACCGCGACCTGGCTGTCCAGCGCCAGCAGGGTATTGATGACGTTCGCGTACTTCTGGATCACCACCAGCGCGGGCAGCGCGGTATGCACCGCGGCCGCGCGCAGGTAGGGCAGGCTGTGGATGGCGTACAGCGCGCTGGCCGCGTCGGACTGGGCCAGCGCCGGATAGTCACTGCCGACCCCGTGCAGCAGCGTCGTCGCCCGCGCCGCCCAGCCGTCGCTGTCCTGATAGTCCTTGCTCAGCAAGGACAGCTCTGGCTGGGCCAGTTTGGCCGGCGTGCCGCGGCCGCCGCCGTTGGCCGGGTCGGGGCCGAGCACGATGAAGGTAATGGTGTCCGCGCGCTCGTTCTGCAGCGCCTGAACCAGCCCGGTGATATCCCCGTTCAAGTCTGCGAGGTGCTCCACCCGCTGGTACACCTGATCGCTTTGCACCGAGGAGTAGATGCGGAGCCCGCCCAGGGCGACCGCGGTAATGGTCGGGATGACGATGAGCAGGAACAGCCGCGAGCGCACCCGCCAGTTCCGCAGTGCCCGGCGGGAGCCGTTGCGCTGCTCGGGCGGTGTCCCGGCGGGCCGCTGCTGGCCGGCCGGAGGCGCAGCGGCGGCATCGGAGGCCGCCCGGCCGTTCCCGCCCGCTGCCGCTCCGTTGCCGGGAGCCCGCAGCGCGGCCTCGGGGTCGGCGCCGTGCGTGGCCTTACTCCTGGCGGCCGGAACCCGGCCTCCCCTCACCATGTGACCATGGGGAACCGGTCGACATGCGGGCCCCGCAACGGAACCGACATGGCTAGCCCCTTCCCGGCAGAAGTTCCTGTGCGCTCAGCATGGCGGCGCGACCGGGCCAACTCTAACGCCTGATCTGACCAACGCACATCAATACCTGTAGCCCTGTGAAAAATCGGTATTGCACCACGTTAACTGCTTGAACCCGGCCACACTAAGATATCGTGTCCGGCTAGAGTTGTGTCCCGATCGTCCGATTCTGCGCTCCCTCGCGTGGAGGAACCTCATGCGGCCTGTCCGAGTCCCTGCCCGCGCGCGCGCCCTGCGGGCCGCCATCGCCGTCGCGACAGTCGCCGGGTTGTCGGCCTGTCACGTCCCTGGCACCTCAGCCGGCGGCGGCAGCCAGGGCGGCGGCCAGACCATCACCGTGGCCGTGGTGCCCGGCATCGACAATGCGCCCCTCAGCGTGGCCGAGCAGGACGGGCTGTTCCGGCAGCACGGGCTCACCGTCCATATCCGGGATGAGCAGACCATCAGCCAGGCGGTGAGCGACCTGCGCAATGGGCGGGCGCAGGTCGCCGGCGGCGATTACACCGACTTCTTCTACCTCGAAGATAGCGGCGCCATGTCATTGCACCTGATCGCGGACGGATATGACGCGGCGCAGAACATGCTGGAGATCCTCGCCCTGCCCGGCTCGGGAATCACCGGGCCGCAGCAGCTGGTGGGCAAGAAGGTCGCCACCCCCGAGCCGGTCGTCAGCTACGCCGCCGGCCTGGACACCGTCGGGCTGCCGTACAACATCGAGACGCTGGCGGCGCAGACGGTGCTCGAGGCGGACGGGGTAAGCCCGTCGGCCATCACCTGGGTGCCCAGCCAGCTGTCGGCCATGATCCATGAGCTGCGGTCCCGCCTGGTCAGCGCGATCCTGGTGCCTGAGCCCTACGTGTACCAGGCGGAGAGCCAGCTCGGCGCCCAGGAGGTGCTCGACGCGTGCAGCGGGGTGACCGCGGGCCTGCCGTTGTCGGGATACTTCAGCCTGGCGTCGAACCACGACACCAGCGCGCTGGACGCGTTCCAGGCCGCACTGCTCCAGGCACAGACCGATGCCGGGATGGGCGGGCCGCTCCAGGGCGTGCTGCCCAAGGCGGCCGGGGTCAGCGCACAGGATGCGGCCCTGGTCACCATGGGCACCTACCCGACCTCGCTGAGCCTCGGCGAGGTACAGCGGGTGGCGCAGCTGATGTTCGATGCAGGCATGATCAACAGCACCCTGGACATGCACAGCCTGATAGAGCCCTAGCGCTGATAGAGCCCTACTGTGTCATTAGGCCGCTGATGATCTCCCGCAGGCTGCTGACCGTGGTGTAGCGAAGGGCGGGAGGGCAGTTGAAGCTTTTCGTGGGAGATGACTGGGCCGAGGACCATCACGATGTCGAGCTGATGGACGCCAGCGGCCGCCGGGTGGCGAGGGCCCGGCTGCCCGAGGGCGTGGCGGGGATGGCGCGGCTGCACGCGATGGTCGCGGAGCTGCTGGGCGAGGACGCAGATGAGCAGGACGCCGGGCAGGTCACGGTGGGGATCGAGACGGACCGGGGCCCGTGGGTGCAGGCGCTGATCGCTGCCGGGTATACGGTGCTCGCGGTCAACCCGCTGCAGGCATCGCGGTACCGGGAGCGCCGCGGGGTGTCCGGGGCCAAGAGCGACGCCGGGGACGCTCACGTCCTGGCGGACATGGTGCGCACCGACTCCCACCAGCTCCGCCCGGTGGCCGGGGACACCGGGCAGGCTGCGGCGGTGAAGGTGGTGACCCGGACGCACAAGACGCTGATCTGGGAACGGACCCGGCATGCGCAGCGGCTTCGGCATGCGCTGCGGGACTACTTCCCCGCGGCGCTGGAGGCCTTCGAGGACCTGGACGCGGCCGACACCCTGGAGCTGCTGGCCCGCGCCCCCGACCCGGCGGCGGCGGCCCGGCTGACGACCGCGCAGGTCAGCGCCGCCCTCAAGCGCGCCCGCCGCCGGGATATCCCGGCGAAAGCAGCAACCATCCAGACCGCGCTCCGCGCTGCTCACCTGGGCCAGCCCGACGTCGTGACCGCCGCCTACGCAGCCTCGGCCCGTGCCCTGGTCGCCGTCCTGGTCACGCTGAATGAGCAGGTTAAGATCCTGCAGGGGCAGGTCGAGGCCTATTTTGGGCAGCACCCGGATGCTGAGATCATCATGTCCCAGCCCGGCCTGGGACCGGTCCTCGGCGCCCGGGTGCTCGCAGAATCTGGCGACGACCCCGCCCGGTACGCCTCCGCGAAGGCCCGGAAAAACTACGCCGGCACCAGCCCCATCACCCGCGCCTCCGGCAAGAAGACGACTGTCGCCGCCCGGTACATCCGCAACGACCGGCTCATCGACGCCCTCATGGCCCAGGCCTTCGCCGCCCTCAGCACCTCCCCCGGGGCACGCGCCTGCTACGACCGCCAGCGCGCCCGCGGCACCGGCCACAACCCCGCCTTGCGCCATCTCGCAAACCGGCTCACCGGCATCCTGCAGCGAAGCCGGCCGCCGCCCCGCCGAGTCCCAGCTCGCGGGCGATGATCATCCGCTGTACCTCGGACGTGCCCTCGCCGATCTCCAGGACCTTGGCATCCCGGTAGAACCGGGCCACCGGGAACTCGTTCATGTACCCGTAGCCGCCGAAGATCTGGGTCGCGTCCCTGGCGTTATCCATCGCGGCGTTCGAGGTGGTCAGCTTGGCCATCGCGGCCTGCTTCTTGGCCGGCTGCCCGGCGACCAGCCGGGCGGCGGCGTCCTGCCAGGCCAGCCGGGCGGTGTGGGCCCGCGCGGCCATGTCGGCCAGCTTGAACTGGATGGCCTGGAACGAGCCGAGCGGCTGGCCGAACGCGGTCCGCTGGCCGGCGTAGCGCAGGCACTCGTCCACGCATCCCTCGGCCAGCCCGGCGGCCAGCGCCGCGATCGCAATCCGGCCCTCGTCCAGGATCTGCAGGAACTGGGCATAACCGCGGCCCCGCTGGCCCAGCAGGTTCGCCTCCGGCACCCGGCAGGACTCGAACGCGAGTTCCCTGGTGTCCGAGGCACACCAGCCGACCTTCGAGTACTCCGGGCCGATCCGCAGGCCGGGCGTGCCGGACGGCACGATGATCGCGGAGATCTCCCGCCGGTCCGACGAGCTGGTGATGGCCAGCGCGGTGACCAGCGAGGTGATCGCGGTGCCGGCGTTGGTGATGAACGCCTTCGAGCCGTCGAGGACCCACTCTCGGTCCCCCCCGCCCTGCCCGTCCCGCCCTCCTGCCCGTCCCCCTCGGCCGCCCCGGGCTCCAGCCGGGCCGTGGTCCGCATCCCGCCGGGGATGTCCGAGCCGCCGCCCGGCTCGGTCAGGCCGAACGCGGCCAGCCGCTCGCCCTGGCACAGCTCGGGCAGCCACCGCTCGCGCTGCCCGGCGTTGCCGAACCGGTAGATCGGCATCGCGCCGAGCGCCACCGCGGCCTCCAGCGTGATTGCCACCGACGAGTCGACCCTGGCCAGCTCGTGCAGCGCGACGCACAGGGCGGTCAGGTCCCCGCCCATGCCGCCGTACTCCTCCGGGAACGGCAGCCCGAACAGGCCGAGCTTGCCCATCTTCGCCACGATCATCGTAGGGAAACTCGCCCCGCTCGTAAAAGCCGCCGATGACAGGGGCCACCACCTCGCGGGCGAACTCGGCGACGGTCAGCCGGAGCTGCTCGTGCTCCTCGGTCAACCCGAAGCTCGTCATCGGTGCCCTTCCGCCGCAGCCGGGCCGCGTTGCCCGTTGCCAGTGATGCTACTTCGCCGGCCCGGTGACACCCACGCCTTCTCGGCTCCGGCAGCCGCGGCGGATCAGTAGGCCATCCAGCCGCCGTCGACCATCAGGCCGGCGCCGCTGATGTAGCTGGCCTGATCGGAGGCGAGGAACGCGACCGCGGCGGCCACGTCGCGCGGCTCGCCCAGGCGCGCGAACGGGGTGCGGGACCGGACGTAGGCGGCGCCAGCCGGATCCTGGCTCAGGTCCCCCGCCGTGCCGGTAACGATCTTGCCGGGAGCCACCGCGTTGCAGACGATGCCGTCCCGCCCGTACTCCACCGCGATCTGGCGGGTGAGCTGGGCCAGCCCGCCCTTGCTGACCGCGTAGGCGGCGTGGCCGGGCGAGCCGACCATGCCGTGCTGCGAGGTGATGTTGATGATCCGGCCGCGGGCATCACCCCGCAGCGGCTGGCCGAGCATCTGCCTTACCGCGGCACGACACAGAACGAACGGGCCGCGGAGGTTGACCGCGATGATGGCATCGAAGTCGTCATCGCCGGTCTCCAGCAGCGGCTTGGAGTGGCGGCCGGCCAGGGCCGCGTTGTTCACCAGCACGTCCAGGGACCCGGCCCGGTCCGCCGCGGTGGCCACCAGCCGCTCGCAGTCCGCGGGGCTGGACACGTCGGCCCGGATGTACTCGCCGCCGCCGCCGGCGGCCGCGATGATCTCGTCGGTCGGCTGCCCGCCGGTCAGCGGGTCCCGGCGGATGTCGGCGAGCAGGACCCAGAACCCGTCGGCGGCCAGCCGGACCGCGATCGCGCGGCCGATGCCGGACGACGAGCCGGTGACCAGGGCACAGCGTTGCATGCGGGGAGTATAGGTGCGGTTATGCTCCCGCTATGGAACCGGCGCGGACCGCGAACCGGCGGGAGTGGCGTTCGTGGCGCACTGCCTGCTGAACCAGAATTCCAAGGTGGGCGACGGGGCGCACTGCGCCGGGGTCTACTCCCCCGTGATCGACGTACTGCGGGAGCGGGGCTGGCGGATCGAGCAGATGCCCTGCCCGGAGCTGGCCTTCACCGGGCTTAACCGGTTCTGGGCGGTACGCGAGCAGCTGGACACCGCCGCCTACCGGCGGCACTGCCGCGAGCTCGCGGCCGGCGTGGCCGAGATGATCAGCCTGCGGGCAGCGCGGGGCGAGCAGGTCGCGCTGATCGGAGTCGAGGGCAGCCCGTCCATGGGGGTCCGGGTCACCAGCTCCGACCCGGCCCGCGGCGGCCGGCCGGAGTGGCCGGACGGGACCGGCGAGCTGACCGACGGTGAGGGGATCTTCGTCGAGGAACTGCGGCGTGAGCTGGACCGCAGGGGCATCTCCTACCTCGCCAGCGGCGAGACGCACGCGCTGCCCGGCCACGACGAGGCCGATCAGCGGGCCAGGATCGCCGCGGCGCTGCCGTGAAACCCGACCAGCGCTCGTTCCGGATCGCGGTGCTGGCCGACCAGTACGTGAACCCGGTGCCGGGCGGCCTGGACGGGCTGGCCGTGGCCGCGCGGGCGGGCTGGGGGGTGGTGCAGCTGCCCGCCGCCGACTACCCGGACCAGCTGGCCGCCCGGATCCTCACCGCGGTGGCCGAGCAGCTGGCGGAGTTCGGCCGGCACGGCTACGACATCGTGCTGGTCGGCGAGCGCGACGGGCTGGCGGACGCGCTGGCCGCGGCCGGCCAGGCGATGCCGGACCAGATGACCCCGGCCGGTGCCGCCGAGCTGCGCGACTTCCTGGCCGCGCCGGCCGGCGCCGACGGTCAGCGACTGGTCCTGGCTGGAAGCCGGGGGGCTATAGCCGGCCGGGGAGCAGGGCCAGCCCGCCGGGCGCGTCGGTGCTGACCCGCCAGAGCGACCCGGTGCGCTGGGACGCCTCGATGTCGGGCACCTTGGTCGCGGTCACGTACAGGTCCGGGCCGTCGAAGATGCAGTTGGTGGCGTGCTCGCCTGCTCACCGAGCAGGATCTCCGCCAGCACCTCGCCGTCCGGCGAGATCACCGTGACGCCGCCGGACACCGTGGTGGCCACGAACAGCCGTCCGTCCGCGGCGAACGTCATCCCGTCCGGCACGTGCCCGTCGGACAGCTGGCAGAACGTCTCCGGGCGGCCGTCGATCAGCACCCGGACCCGGTGCGCCATCGACTCGGTCCAGTACAGCCGGTGCTGGGCATCGAAGGCGATCCCGTTCGGGTACACCCCCGGCAGCTCGAGCAGCATCTCGCCGCGGCCGGACGGGTCCACCGCGAACAGCCGGCCCGGCGAGCGCACGTCGAACCGGAAGTCCTGCTCACTGCCCGACTCGGTGAAGTACAGCCGTCCGTCGGGCCCGAACGCCAGGTCGTTCGGGCCGTACAGGGTATAGCCGTCCGTCTGCGGAGAACAGCAGCTCGGCCTTGCCGTCCGGGAATACCCGCTGGATCCCGGACACCGCGCTGGTGTCGCCGCTGCCCGGCACGTTGCCGCCCTGGGTGACGTAGAGGGCTCCGTCGGTGCCCAGCACCGTGCCCCAGGGCGACCCGCCGGTGTCGGCGTACCGGGTCACCGGCGTGCCGCCGGACCAGGCCAGCAGCTCGCCGGTGTTGCCGTCGCAGAACACGATCCGGCCGTCGCCCATCACCGCCGGGCCCTCCGGAAACCCGAGGCCGGACGCGAGGAGCTCGCACCGCATCGCCATGATCATGCCACCGCTCAGACGAAGTACCAGTTCTCCATGTCGAAGTCGCCCAGCGGCTGGCCAACCTTGGCCGCCGAGAAACCGGCGATCTTGGTGCTGTAGGCGTCCAGGGCGTCGATATAGGCGGGAATGATGTATCCGCCCTCAGTGAAATCGAACTTCTGCATGTCGTACTTGATTGCCTTGCGCGTGGACGCGCTCAGGGTGGCGTTGGCCTCGTCATACCACTTGATGTACTTGGGGTTGTCGGTGTGCGTCTCGTTGAACGGCGACGCCGGCAGCATCGACTCGGCCACCTGGGCCAGGTACGGCGAGTAGTTGTAGAAGTCCTGGGAGAACGTCCACTCCAGGTACTTGCCGGTGCCGAAGAACTCGTTCGGGGCGACGTTGTTGACCTTGATGGTGACCCCGGCGGCCTTGGCCTGCTGGGCCAGCACGGTGGCCATCGCCACCGTGCCGGTGGCGACCGGCGAGGTGGTGAGGGTGACCGTGAGGTCCTCCTTGCCTGCCTTCTTCAGCAGCGACTTGGCCTGCGGGATGTCGGCTTCCCGGTGCAGCGCCAGATCGAAGTCGGGGTCGTACGGCGAGAACACGTCGTTCCCCACGGTCGCGTACCCGTCCAGGGCCGAGTCGATCAGCTGCGGGCGGTCCACCAGCAGCCGCAGCGCCTGGCGGACGTTGACGTCGCTGAACGGCGCCTGGTCCACCCGCATGGTGAACGGGGTGATGGCACCGGTGTGCGAGGCTACCGTCTTGACCCCGCTGGTGTTGGCCAGGGCCGCGATCTGCGCGCCCTCCAGCGCCCCGGCGCCCTGGATGACCCCGGTCTCCAGGGCATCCTGCAGCGACACGTTGTCGCTGAAGTCGATGACGGTCAGCGTGTCGACGTAGGGCAGCCCGGTCTTCCAGTAGTTCGGGTTCCTGGTGAACACGCTGCGCTGGCCCGGCGTGAAGCTCTGGTAGACGAACGCCCCGGTGCCGTCCGGCTTGGCCGGGTTGAACCCGTCCGGCACGATGTACAGGTAGTACCAGTAGGCGAGCTGGTCGATGAAGCTGCCATACGGCTTGGTGAACGGCACCTGCACGGTGAGGTCGTCCAGCGCCTTGAGGTTCTTTATGTCCATCGGGCCCAGCGAGTTGGCCCCGCCGAAGTTGTTGGACTTGATCCGGCGGAACGTGTAGATCACGTCCTCGGCGCTGAGCGGCTTGCCGCTGTGGAAGTGAATGCCGGACCTGAGCTTGATGATCCACTCGGCCGTGGTCTTGTTCGGCTCCACCGACTCGGCCAGCACGTACTGGGTCTGGGCAGCCGCGTTGAGCTGCAGCAGCGGCTGGTACAGCGACTGTGCCCGGGCCGAGTCCAGGTAGGTCAGGCCCTTGTGCGGGTCGAGGGTGTCCGAGCCGGAGCCGCCGGAGAGGCCGACCTTGAGGCTGCCGCCGCGCTTCGGCGTACCGCCGCCGGTCGATGAGGAACTCGAGGGGCTGGATCCGCCGCACCCGGCGAGCAGGCCACCCGTGCCAGCGAGGCCCGCGATCATGCCGGTAGCGGCTACCCCCCGAAGGAACTGGCGACGGCCCAGGGCATCCGCGGCGACCAGCGGACTGCCCTTACCTGATGAATCCACCGAGCTTACCTCCACAGCGCTGTTGGGTGCGACGCCGGACCCTTCGGCCCATAACCGTGCGCCGCCCTTTGCGGCTGGCAAGGGCGGCGGCAGCCGTCTCACCTGGGGAGACTCGGCATTCGCGATATCGCGGCTCATACTCTCACAAGGTGTACGCAGACGCCACTCGAACCCTAAAACGTCAAAGTAACGCAATAGTCAAGTCCTCGTCACCGCCACGGTCTGCCCGCTGAGCAGCGCTTCCTCCGCCGCCGCGGCCACCGCCAGGGTGCGAATCGCGTCATCGGGCGGGCAGAAGACAATCCCGCAATCACCGGTCCTGGCCGCGGCAATGAAGCGGTCGAGCGAGCGCTCGAACGGCCGGATCCGCGACATTGCCTCGACCGGAGACCCGTTACTCGTACCGGACAGCCGGAAATGGGGGTCCAGGTCGATATGCAGCGCCATGTCCGCGGCAGTCACCTCGACCCAGTACGAGCCCGGCACGGAGTCGCTGGTCCAGGCCACCACGATGGTCCCGATGCCGCCGCCGGCGAAATGCAGCAGGAGCGTCACCGCGTCGTCGATATCGCCCTGCTCTTGACCACGGGGCCCGCGGGGCGCGAGCGGGACCGATCCGGCCGCGGCCTGGACCGCGGTGACCTCGCCGCCCAGCAGCCGGGCCAGGTCGATGTGGTGACTGCCGCGCTCCAGCAGGTTGCCGCCGCCCTGAGCCCGGTCCAGGAACCAGGGCCGGCTCTGGGTGCCGCCGACGCTCTGCCCGACCAGGCACCCGACCGGCCTCCCGGCCAGGATCCGCCGCGCGTCGTCCAGCACCTCGGTCGCGTGCCACTGATAGCCGACCGCGCAGACGGTGCCGGTCCGGGCTGCGGCGGCGGTGATCTCGCGGGCGTCGCCGAGCGTGCGCGCGACCGGCTTCTCCAGGTAGAGCGGAATCCGGCGGTCCAGCACGGCGACCGCCGGTCCGGCGTGCGCCCGCGGCGGGGTGCAGACCCAGACCGCGTCCAGCGGGACCGCGTCCAGCATCTGCCGCCAGTCGGCGAAAACCTCGGCGAGGGGGTCCGGGGGGCGCGTCCCCCCGAGGCCAGCACCGGCCGCAGCGGTCGCCGCGGCGCGCCCGGCATCGGGGTCGCAGACCGCGGCGACCGTCACGTCGTCCCTGGCGGCCAGCGCGGCGGCATGCTGCCGCCCGATCCAGCCGGCCCCGATGATGCCCGCCCGCAGCACCGGCTGGCCGGCCGCACCGGTGGTCACCCGAAGTCCAGCAGGATCTTGCCGGTCTTGCCGGGCTCCGCCAGGTAGTCGAAGGCCTGCGTCACCTGCGCGGCGTCGAACACCCGGTCGATCACCGGCCGCACCCGGCCGGCCGCCAGCAGCGGCAGTACCGAGCGGATGAACGCCCGCACCGCGGCCGCCTTCTCCTCCAGCGGCCTGGCCCGCAGCACGGTGCCGTACAGGCTGGCCCGCTTGCCCATCAGGCGGCCGAGCGAGATGCCGGCGTCCGAGCCGGCCGGGGTGCCGACCACCGCGATCCGGCCGCGCAGCGCGATGACCTCCAGGTCGAGCGCGAGATTCGGGGCGCCGATGAGCTCCAGTACCACATCGGCGCCGCCCAGCCCGGCCAGCCGGGCGGCCGCGGTCTGCGGGCTGACGATCAGCGCGCCGCGCCGCTCCAGGTCGCCGGCCGAGCCGGGCGACCGGATGCTGGCCACCACCGTCGCCCCGGCGGCCAGCCCGAGCTGCGCGGCGGCCGAGCCGACGGCGCCGTTGGCCCCGTTCACCAGCAGCACCTCGCCCATCCGGAGCCCGGACCTGGTGAACACCGCGTCGTGCGCGGTCATGTAGGCCTCGGGCACCGCGGCGGCGACCTCGTCCGCCATGTCGCCGGGCACGGCGGCCAGGTGCCGCTCGTGCACCAGTACCCGGTCGGCCAGCCCGCCGCCGCCGACCAGGCCGAATACCCGGTCCCCCGGCCGCCAGTCCCGGACCAGCGGACCGGTGGCGGTGACCAGCCCGGCGACCTCGAGGCCGGGGATGTCGGCGGGCGCGCCCGGCGGCGGCGGGTATGTCCCGCCCCGCTGCGCTACGTCGGCCCAGTTCAGCCCGGCATAGCGGGCGGTTACCAGGACCTCGTGACCGTCCGGCACCGGGTCCGGGCGCTCGGCCAGCCGGACCACTTCGTTCCCGCCCGCCCCGCTGAACGTCACTGCCCTCACCCGGCACCACGCTCCTTCTCCTGCTTGTCCCACTCCTGGTGGTGATCCAGCCACCAGCGGGCGATGTCCAGCCGCCGCATGAACCGGACCTCCGGCCGGGCCCTGGCGTACTCGATGAAGTCGCGCACCGCCGAGGCCCTGGCCGCCTGGCCGCTCCAGCGCTCGTGCAGCCCGACGGTCATCATCCGGCGCCCCTGGCCGGCCGCCGCCTCCTCGCACAGGTAGTCCAGGCCCGCGCGAAGGGTCTCGAAGAAGTGCCGCGGCGCGGCGTAGGTCGGGTCCAGCAGGTACCGGACGTCGTTGTAGACCTTGGAGTAGGGCACCACCAGGAACGGCGCGGTGCCCCCGGCCGGGGCGCGCACGTCAGCGAAATAGGGCAGCTCGTCGTTGCTGGCGTCGGAGTCGTAGACGAAGCCGCCCTCCGCCACCAGCAGCTCCCTGGTGTGCACGCTCGGGAACGACCGCCCGTAAAAGCCGAGCGGCCGCTGGCCGGTGAGCCGTTCGATCGAGGCGACCGCGCGGTCCAGGTCCGCCTTCTCCTGCTCCCTGGTCAGCTCGGACAGCTCGGTCCAGCGCCAGCCGTGCGCGATCACGTCGTGCCCGGCCTCGGCCAGCCAGCTGGCCACCTCCGGGTTCCGCTCCAGGGCCAGGGCGCACGCGCCGATGGTGACCGGCACCTGGTACCGGTCGAACAGCCGGGCCAGCCGCCAGATCCCGGCCCTGCTGCCGAACTCGAAATGGGTCTCCGTGCCCAGGTCCCGGACCTGCGGGCCGATCTGGTAGGAGTACTCGCCCCAGCTGTCGTTCCTGCCGTCGCCGTCGGGCAGCGAGTACTCGGCGCCGGACTCGTAGTTCAGCACGATGTTCACCACGACGCTCGCGTCGCCTGGCCAGCGCACCGGCGGCAGTACCCGGCCGTAGCCCGCGAAGTCGCGCACCGGGCCGCCGTGGCGGGCATCGCGGCCGTCCATTCCCCTCCGTCTCCCGCGCAGCAGGTCAGCTACAGTGCGGAACAGCCTAGAGCAGGGCATCGGACCGGGTCGGTGACGGGTGGGCACGCAGATCGAGATCGCGGTGACCGGCGGCACGGCCGTCACGCCGGATGGGCCGGTGCGGGCCGACGTGCTGGTCAGCGGCGGGCGGATCACCGGCCTGAGCGGGCCAGGGAGCACCCGGGCCGCCGGGACCGCCGGGACCGCCGGGACAGCGGCCCTGACGGTGGACGCGGCCGGCTGCTACGTGCTGCCCGGCGGCGTGGACCCGCACTGTCACCTGATGGCCGGGGTCCGGCTGGCGACCGCCGCCGCGGCCAGCGGCGGGACCACGACCGCGCTGTCGTTCACCAACCCGCCGCCGGGCCAGGGCGACCTGGACAGCCTGCTCAGCCGCCGGGCCGAGCTGACCGGCCCGGCCGGCGGCCAGGGCCCGGTGATCGACGTCGGCCTGCACGCGATGGTCTATGACCCGGACCGGTTCGGCCCGGCCGACCTGGCCGCGGTCCGGCGGGCCGGGGCCAGCGCGATCAAGGTCTTCCTGGCCTACCCCGAGCTGGGCATCATGTGCTCGCGGCGGCGGCTGTTCGAGCTGATGACGCAGGCCGTCCGGGCAGGCCTGCTGGTCCAGGTGCACTGCGAGAGCGGGCCGCTGATCGAGGCGCTGGAGGAGCAGGCGGTGTCTGGCGCACAGCCGGGCGCGCCGGTCCGGCCCGCGGCTGTTCGCCGCCACCCGGCCGCCGGAGGTCGAGGAGGAGGCGGTGGCCAGCGCGCTGGCCGCCGCCTCGCTGGCCGGGGCGCCGTGCTACCTGGTGCACCTGTCCAGCGCCGGGTCGATCGAGCAGGTGCGCCTGGCCAGGTCCCGGCGCACGGCCCGGTCTACGCCGAGGTGTGCCTGCACCACCTGCTGCTGGATGACCGCAGTTACGCCGGCGCCGGGGCGGGCCGGTACCTGGTGGCGCCGCCGCTGCGGCCAGCGGCGCATGCCGAGGCGCTGTGGCAGGCGGTCGCGGACGGGACCGTGGATGCGGTCGGCTCGGACCACTGCCAGGTCAGGACGCCGGTCACCGGCCGCCTGGCGGCCGCGGCCTGCGGCTGTGAGTACGGCATCGCCGGGATCGGCGCGCGGCTGCCGCTGCTGCTGTCCGAAGGGCTGGCCAGGGGCATCCCGATCGGCCGGCTGGTGCAGGCCGGCGCGCAGAACCCGGCCCGGATCTTCGGCCACTACCCGGCCAAGGGCGCGCTGGCGCCGGGCTCGGACGCCGACATCGTGGTCTACGACCCGTCCGGCGAGGCAGTGCTCGGCCCGGACGCGTTCGACGACGGCACCGGGCCCACCGTGTATGCCGGGCGCCTGGTGCGCGGCCGGATCCGCGCGGTGCTGCTGCGGGGCCGGCCGGTCGTCCGCGACGGCGTGCCGGTCACCGGGCCGGCGTCACGGCCGCTACCTGGCGGTATCTGCCGGGGCCAGCTGATGGCCTGGTTAGCGGTCCGCCGTTAGCCCGGTTACGGTAAGAATGGGCGTGTAACTGACCGAAGGTAGGGGAACCCGCGACGTGGCTGTGCACCGTCTGCCGCTGCCCTGGCTGAGCTCCTCGTGACGGCCAGCGCCCTGCCCGCCCGGCCGCGGGACCGGGGCCGGGGCCAGGCGGCCCATCCCATCCAGCAGCTGATCCGGCGCCGGATCGCGATCGGGGTGCTCACCCTGTTCCTGGTGTCGGTGGTGGTGTTCCTGGCCACCGAGGTGCTGCCGGGCAACGCGGCGGCCGCCGTCCTCGGCCGCAACGCCACCCCGGCGGCGGTGCGCCGGCTGTCGATCCAGCTGCACCTCAACCGCTCGGTGGTCGACCAGTACTGGACCTGGATCACCGGGCTGCTCACCGGCAAGATCGGGCACTCGCTGGACAACGGCCAGTCGGTCTGGGGCCTGGTGGAGCCGCGCCTGATCAACTCCGCAGTGCTCATGTTCACGGCGGGCCTGATCGGCTCGCTGATCGGGGTGGCCGTCGGCGCCGTGGCCGCGCTGCGCAAGGACGGCTGGTTCGACCACCTCAGCTCGGTCACCGCGCTGGCGGTCACCTCGCTGCCGGAGTTCGTGGTCGGCATCGGGCTGATCATCGTGTTCTCCATCGTGGTCTGGCACCTGCTGCCCGCGGTGTCCCTGCTGCCGCCGGGGACCTACGCCTGGGACCAGCCGCGGCTGCTGATCCTGCCGGCCGCCACGCTGGTGATCGTGATCGTGCCGTACATCATGCGGATGATGCGGGCCGCGATGATCGAGGCACTGGGGTCGGACTACGTGGAGATGGCGCGGCTCAAGGGCGTGCCGGAGTGGCGGGTGGTGCTGCTGCACGCGCTGCCGAACGCGATCGCGCCCACTATCCAGGTGATCGGGCTCAACTTCCTGTACCTGGCCGGCGGGGTGGTCATCGTGGAGAACGTGTTCAACTACCCCGGCATCGGCCAGGAACTGGTCTACGCGGTCAACGGCCGCGACATCCCGACGATCCAGCTCATCGTCGTCGTGCTGGCCGCGTTCTACGTGTTCGTGAACATCCTGGCCGACGTCGTCGCGCTGCTGGCCACGCCGCGGCGCAGGATCGCGCGGTAGCCATGGCCATCAGCTTCCCCCGCGGTCCCGAAGCCAGCCGGCACGCGGCACCGGGCGTGCGCCGGCACCAGTGGGCCTCGCTGCTGTGGAGCGCCGCACGCACGCCGCGCGGCGCCGTCGGGCTGGCCCTGGTCACCCTCGTGGTGCTGATCGCGATCATCGGCCCGTTCGTCGCCCCGTACTCCCCCACCGCGCTGCTCACCACGGAGTACGCCCGCCCGTCGGCGCACTTCCTGCTCGGCGGCGACTTCCTCGGCCGGGACGTGCTGTCCCGGCTGCTGAACGGCGGCTGGATCATCCTGCTGATGGCGCTCGCCGCCACCGCGATCGGGGTGGCCGGCGGCGTCATCGCCGGGATGTCGGCCGCCTACCTGCGCGGCTACCGCGACGGCATCATCATGCGCACGGTCGACGTCATCCTGGCGTTCCCGCAGCTGGTGTTCGCGCTGCTGCTGCTCAGCCTGCTCGGCCCGAAGCTGTGGCTGATCGTGCTCGCGGTCGGGCTGTCACATGCCCCGCAGACGGCACGGGTCATCAGGTCCGCCACCCTGGACATCTCCGAGCGGGATTACGTCAAGGTGGCCGAGCTGCAGGGCATGCGGCCGACCAGGATCATGCGCCGGGAGATCCTGCCGAACCTGATCGCCCCGCTCATGGTCGAGGCGGGACTGCGGCTGACCTATTCCATCATCATCATCGCCGGCCTCGCCTTCTCGGCTTCGGCCAGCAGCCGCCCACCGCCAACTGGGGCGTGATGATCAGCGAGAACCAGGTAGGGCTGCCGCTGAACCCCTGGGCGGTGGTCGGGCCGGCCATCGTCATCGCGCTGCTCACCATCGGCACGAACACCTTCACCGACGCGATCGCCCGGGTCGCCATCGGGGTCGAGCGCCCGCCCGAGCAGGCCGCCGTCATCGACGATCTCGGCCAGGAGGCAGCCCAGTGACGCAGCACTCGGCGTGGCTGGCGAGCTCGCCGTCCGGCCCGCCCGGCCCGCCGGGCCCGCTCGGGCCGGCCATCCGGGCCCGGCTGGACGTGCGCGACCTGCGGGTGCGGCTCGGCGCGTCCGGTCCGGACGTGGTGAGCGAGGTCTCCTTCGCGGTGCAGGCCGGCGAGGTGCTCGGCCTAGTCGGCGAGTCCGGCTCGGGCAAGACCACGGTCGCGCTGGCGCTGCTCGGTCACGCCCGCCGGGGCCTGGACATCTGCGGCGGCCAGGTCCGGCTGGACGGGGTCGACCTGCTCGCGCTCGGCCCCGGCGACCTGCGCGCGGCCCGCGGCGCGAAGGTCAGCTACGTGCCGCAGGATCCCTCCTCCGCGCTCAACCCCGCGCTCCGGGTCGGCACCCAGCTCCGGGAGGCGCTCAGGGTACACGCCGGGGTCGTCGAGGACGCCGATGCCCGCATCGCCGAGGTGATGCGGGAGGCGTCTCTGGACGCTACCCCGGAGATGCTGCACCGCTACCCGCACCAGCTGTCCGGCGGCCAGCAGCAGCGGATCAGCCTGGCCATGGCCTTCGCCTGCCGGCCCTCGCTGATCGTGCTGGACGAGCCCACCACCGGGCTCGACGTCACCACCCAGCGGCGGGTGCTGGACACCGTACGCAGCCTGTGCCGCTCGTACGGCGTCGCCGCCGTGTACGTGAGCCACGACCTGGCCGTGGTCAGCGGGCTGGCGGCGGACGTGGCCGTGATGTACGCCGGCCGGATCATCGAGCACGGCCCGACCGAGCGGCTGTTCTGCGAGCCGCTGCACCCCTATACCCGCGGGCTGATCGGCGCCGTGCCCTCACCGGAGTCGGCCAGGGTGCTCACCGGCATCGACGGCCAGCAGCCGCGGCCCGGCCAGCGCGGGGCCGGCTGCTCGTTCGCGCCGCGCTGCGGCAGCGTGACCGATGCGTGCCGGTCGCAGTCCCCGGCTCCCGAGCTGATCGCCGGCCGTACGATCCGGTGCCTGCGGGCCGGCCAGCTCAGGACCGACCTGACCCGGTCAGCGGCGATGACAGCGGGACCGGACGCGCCGCCCGGCACCGCGCCGGTGCTGTCGGTCCGCCAGGTCAGCTCCCGGTACGGCGTGGCCCAGGTGCTGTTCGACGTCGACCTGGAAGTGCCGGCCCGGTCCTGCCTGGCCGTGGTGGGCGAGTCGGGCTCGGGCAAGACCACGCTCGCCCGGTGCATCGCCGGCCTGCACGCCAACTGGACCGGCGAGATCGCCTTCCACGGCACCGCGCTGGCCCAGTCGTCCCGGCGGCGACCGCCCGGCCTGCTGCAGCGGATCCAGTACGTGTTCCAGAACCCGTACACCTCGCTCAACCCGCGCAAGACCGTCGGCCAGATCGTGGCCCAGCCGCTGGAGCAGTTCTTCAGCCTGTCCTACCGGGAGCGGACCCGGCAGGTTACCCGGGTGCTCGAGGACGTGTCGCTCGGCGCGGACTTCCTCGGCCGCTACCCGGACCAGCTCTCCGGCGGGGAGCGGCAGCGGGTGGCCATCGCCCGGGCCCTGGCCGCCGAGCCGGACCTGCTGATCTGCGACGAGGTCACCTCGGCGCTGGACGTCTCGGTGCAGGCGATCATCGTGGAGCTGCTGCGCCGGATCCAGCGCGAGCGCCAGCTCGCCATGATCTTCATCACGCACAACCTGGCGCTGGTCCGCAGCATCGCCCAGGACGCGGTGGTGCTGCACGACGGGGTGATCGCCGAGCGCGGCACCGTGCAGCAGGTGCTGGAGCGGCCCGCCGACCCCTACACCGCCGGGCTGATCCGGGACGTGCCCAAGCTAGTCGCCAGCCCGGCCGGCCCGGCCGGTTCCGACGGCACGCCGGACGGCCGGGGGACGTATCACGGCTAGGGCACGGACGGCACGGTAGCGGCGCCGGGCGCGTTACGCTCAAGTCGCCCGGAGTCTCAAGATCCTGGAGGACGTGATGGCGACGCTGACCTGCCCCGGATGCGCAGCCGAGGTCAGGCCCGACGACCTCATCTGCTTTACCTGCGGCGCCAACCTGCCCCGCCCGCAGCGAACGGACGAGGATGCCCCGGCCCCCGCGACGATCATGCAGGAGTACCTGCGCCGGGAGGACAAGCCCACCGGGCCCATCTCCGCCACGGTGCTCCGGCTGGCCTTCCCCACCGGCAACGTCGAGGTCCCCGCCGGGACCTCGCTGCTGCTCGGCCGGGATCCGGGCGAGTCGCTGGTCGCGGCCGCGTTCGCGGCGTTCGAGAACGTGTCGCGCCGGCACGCGACCGTGACCATGGACGATGCCGGGCACGCCAGCATCCGGGATGAGCACTCGACCAACGGGACGTTCGTGAACGGCGACCGGGTGCTGCCAGGCACCGCGGTCCGGCTGGCCGACGGTGACCTGGTCCGGCTCGGCGCCGACGTCACCGGCGAGGTGCTGCTGCCGCGGACTGAGCTCGATCCCGCCTCGCTCAGCCGGGAGGACCACCCGGATCGGCAGTGAACCACGGCTCGGCCGGCCCGCCGTCGGTGAACCACGGCCGGTACGGCTCGCCCTTGGCCCAGCCGACGGCGCGGCTCGCCGGATGCCGGCCGGTCAGGTCGGCCGGGCCCGGCCCCAGCGGACGGCCCTGGCGGTCCTGGCCGTCCGCCGCGGCCTGCTCCGCGCCGTCGGGCGCCCCGTACTCCGCTGAGTCGTCCGCGGCCAGGCCCTCCTCCTCGATCCCGGCCGCCGCGCCGTCCGCGTCCTGCGCCGCAGCCAGGTCGTAGTCAGACGACGAGGGATGCCCGGTCGGTAAGGCGTCGAGCCGCCTGGCTAGCTGGCCGGGGTCGGTGCTCCGAGCGTCCGGGACCCTCGCCTCGCGCGGTGCCGGGTCAGCCGGCCGGTCGGACCATCGCATAACCGCGATTGTGCCGTAGTGGCCTGCACCGACCAAGAGCCGCCTGCCGGTCACCGGCCCGGCACCCGATAGCGGGCAGACCGTAACCTAGTCACATGCTGCGACCAGGGCAGGCCGACCCGGCTCGTGCTTAACCTCGAGCTGTCCTGGCAGCAGGCCGCGGTGGCGGCCGCCGCGGTGGGCGGCGGCGCGGCGGCACTGCGGCTGACCAGGCGCCAGCGGCTGCGCGGTCCCGCCGTTTTCGCCGGGGAGAGCGCCGTAGTGCTCGGGCTGTTCGCGCTGTGGCAGCTGGCCGGGTCGTTCTCGGTTCTCGGACCGGGTGGCGCGCTGGCCAGATCGCGGTGGATCTGGCGGTTCGAGCGGGCCGTGCACCTGCCCAGCGAGGCCGCGCTGCAGCGTCTGTTCCTGCCGCACCCGCTGCTGGTGCAGCTGTGCAACCTGTACTACGCCGGGCTGCACTTCCCGATCCTGATCGGCTGCATGATCTGGCTGTTTGCCCGGCACCGGGACACCTACCGGCGGCTGCGCACCACGCTGGTGCTGTTCACCGGCGCCAGCCTGCTGATCCAGCTGATCCCGGTGGCGCCGCCGCGGATGCTGCCGCAGGCGCACATGGTGGACACCGCGGTGCGCTACGGCCAGTCGGTCTACGCGGTCCGGGCCGGATTCGACGCCGACCAGCTGTCCGCGATGCCCTCGGTGCACGTCGGCTGGGCGATCCTGGTCGCCATCGCGGTCATCGGCGCGGCCCGCACCCGCTGGCGCTGGCTCGCGCTGGCCTACCCGGTGGTCACCACCGTGGTGGTGGTCGTTACCGCGAACCACTTCTGGCTGGACGCGATCGTGGCCGCGGCGCTGCTCGGCCTGGTCCTGCTGGCCCAGCGGGCCGCCCGGCGGCTGCTGGCGACAGCACAGCCTGCGACAATAGGGGCACCGGCGTCGCCTCCGCAGCCGGTGCCGCAGCCGGTGCCGCACAACCCGGGCCTATTTCCGGACCGCCTGATATGGGATCGTTCTAGTAACACTAATCCCGTGCGTAACGGAGAAGGCGATGGCCGCGGCAACTCAGTCCAGCGCGACGACCGGGCTCCGGCGGGACGCGATCGGCCTGCGTGAGGTCCTGTTCCAGAGCATCACCGATATGGCGCCTGGCGCGGCGATCGCGGCCTCGATCCCGGCCGGGGCCGGGCTGGCCGGCGGCGCACTGCCGCTTTCGGTGGTGTTCGCGCTGGTCGCGTGCCTGCTCTGCGCCTGGTGCATCGGCCTGCTGGCCCGCGCGATGCCGGCCGCCGGATCGCTGGCCACCTACGCGGCCCGCGGCCTGCACCCGAGCCTGGGATTCCTGAGTGGCCTGGGCCTACGTGCTGGTCGGCTGGCTGATCCCGCCGCTGGTGCTGCTCCAGCTCGGCTTCACCACGGCCAGCACGATCAACTCCGACTTCCCCGGCTACCCGGCGAACCTGTGGTGGCCGTGGTCGCTGGCCGGCGCGGCGATCATTCTCGCGGCCGGTTACTTCGGGGTCCGGACCTCGGCCCGGCTCGGCACCATCCTGGGCGTGTCCGAGATCGCGGTCTTCGGAGTCCTGGCAGTGTTCCTGCTGGTGCACGCGGGCGGCCACAACACCGGCCAGGTGTTCACCACGCACTACTCCGCGACCGGCCTCACCGGGGTGATCGGCGGATCGGTGTTCACGCTGCTGGCGTTCGGCGGCTTCGAGGGCGCGGCCCCGCTGGCCGAGGAGACCAGGAACCCGCGCCGGACCATCCAGCGCGCGGTGCTGCTGGCCACCCTGCTGATCGGGCTGCTGTACGTGTTCACCACCTACGCGGTGGACGTCGCGTTCGGGCCGGGCAAGTTCGCCGCGTTCTCGGCCGAGACCGGCACTGCGTCCTGGGTCGGCCTGGCCCGGTCGCTGTACGGGCTGTTCTGGTTCTTCGTGTTCCTGGCCATCGTGAACTCGACCATCGCGAACGCCAACGCCGGGATCAACGTGTCCAGCCGGACATCCTTCGCGATGGGCCGGGTCGGCGCGTTCCCGAGGTTCCTGGCCCAGGTGCACCCGCGGCACCGCTCCCCCGTGCCCGCCATCGTGGTCGCGTTCGTGATCACGGTCGCGGTCACCCTGGGCCTCGGCCTGCACTACGACCCGACGGTCGCATTCGAGATGGTCGGCACCGGCCTGGTGATCCTGCTGGTGGCCGTCTATATCATGATGAACGCCGCCTGCCTCGGCTACTTCCTGCGCCGCGGTGATCAGGGCGGTTTCCGCTGGCTGTCGCACCTGGTGGTCCCGGTGCTCGGCATCGCTGCGTTCGTGCCCGCCTGGCTGACCGCGGCCGGCATCAAGGTCTTCTCGTTCGTCAGCCCGCTGAAACCGCCGCTGTCCTACATGGGGCCGGGCGTGGGCGGCTTCATGGTCGTCGGCGCTGATCTACCTGATCATCCTGTACCGGGTCGACCGGCAGCGGGTCGCCGACGTCGGGCTGGTGCACCTGGACGCGATCGATGCTGTGCCAGCCCAGAAGGGGGGCGCGATGAGCGAGCTGCCGGTCATCTCCTTCCGGCCGGAGCCCGGCCAGTACGCCTGGACCTTCGGCGGCGTGGCCCCGGTGGCCAGGATCACGCCGCCCGCGGTGCTTGAGGTGTTCACCGAGGATGCCTTCGGCGGCCGGGTGCGCAGCGAGAACGACCTGGTCACGCAGGTCTGCGAGTTCCCGTTCGTGAACCCGCAGACCGGCCCGTTCTACCTCGAGGGCGCGCGGCCCGGCGACACGGTCGCGGTGCACTTCGTCTCGGTGGAACCGGCCAGGGACTGGGGCGCGTCCACCACGATCCCGCTGTTCGGCGCGCTCACCGGCACGCACGTGACCGCGCTGCTGAACGACCCGCTGCCCGAGCTGGTGTGGATGTGGCACTTCGACACCGCGGCGCGCACCTGCGCGTTTAAGGCCCGGCGCGGCGATTTCACCGTCGACCTGCCGTGGAACCCGATGCACGGCACCGTCGGCGTGGCCCCGGCCAGCCTCGAGGTGCGCAGCGCGCTGGTGCCCGACGCGTTCGGCGGCAACATGGACACGCCGGAGATGCGCGCCGGGCACACCTGCTACCTCGGCGTCAACGTGGAGGGCGCGCTGCTGTCGCTGGGCGACGGGCACGCCCGCCAGGGCGAGGGCGAAACCTGCGGGGTAGCGGTCGAGACGGCCATGAACACGGTACTGATCGTCGACCTGATCCCCGGCACCGCCTGTCCCTGGCCGCGGCTCGAGTCCGACACCCACCTGATGACCGCCGGATCGGCCCGGCCGCTGGAGGACGCGTTCCGGATCGCGCAGGCCGAGCTGATCGGCTGGCTGGCGGCCGAGTACGGGCTCGACCCGCTGGATGCCTACCAGCTGGTCACCCAGGCGGTCGAGGCGCCGCTGGCCAACGTGGTCGACCCGAACTACACCTCGGTGGCCAAGATGCCCAAGAAGTACCTGCCAAGGGCGGATGCGATGGGCGGCGCGCACGCCAGGCTGCGCGAGCTGGCTGCCCGGTACCGGGCAGGCTGACCAGCGACAGCCGCCCGGCTGCCGGCCGGCCCGGCGCCGACGGGCCCGTACTCACCGGCCGGGCTCAGGCTCGGGCGGTGACGATCCAGACCGACTGGCGGAACCGCACCGCGCCGTCCCGCCGGAACGCCTCCAGCGCCGCCCGCACCGCCGCCTCGGTCCGCTCCCGGACATCGGCCGGGCCGGCCGCGAGCGCTGCGGGCGCCCTGGCCATGGTGTGCCTGACCCGGTCCGCCACCATCGCGTCGTCCAGGACGATCTCCCTGGTGCGCGGCTCGATCCCGGTGTCGCGCCAGCCCGCCTCCGCCAGCACCTGGCGGGTCCGGGCGGGGTCGGCGAACGCGAACGGACCGGGCGCGGCCGGGTCGGCCGGCACCGCGGGCACCCCGGCCGCCGCGTTCACCACCGCGTTCGTGGCGCCGAACCAGGGATTGACGTCCGGCGGCTGCCAGCAGGCGAACGCCAGCGCGCCGCCGGGCCGCAGGCAGCCGCGCAGGCCGGCGAAGGCAGCCACCGGGTCAGCAAAGAACATGACACCGAAACGGGAGAACGCTGCGTCGGCCCGGTTCCGCAGCCGCAGCTGCTGGGCGTCGGCCCGGATGAAGTGCGGGCCGGGCAGGCCGCTGGCGGCGGCCCGGTCGCGGGCCATCGTCAGCAGGTCGGGCGACAGGTCGACGCCGAGCACCCGGCCGCCCGGCGACACCCGGCGGGCCAGCTCCAGGCTGGTCGCGCCGGCCCCGCAGCCCACATCGATGACGAGCTGGCCGGGGGCCGGGGCAAGCGCCTCCATGGCCAGCAGGCCAAGGCCGCCCAGCTCGTAGTCCATCCGCCCGGCCGAGGCGGCCCAGGCCGGGCCCCCGGTGCAAGCCCAGTAGCCGATCTGCTCGGAATTGCCGCTCACCGGCCGGCCAGCTTCGCGCGCACGGCCACCCTGGCCTTGTTCACCGGCTCGAGCAGCTCGTAGGCCCGGTAGGCACCGCGGGCGATCAGCCGGAACTTGGCGCCCCGCGCGCCGGCCGGGAACCGGTAGCCGGGCGGCAGGTAGCGCTCGAAGTCGGCGTGCATGCGGTCGAAGAACTCGCGCCGCTCGGCGCGCGGCACCAGGCCGCCGCTGCCGATCGGGCCGAGCCGCGGGCCGCCCGCCTGCAGCACCGTGCTGTAGTGCCAGATCGCCCGCTCGAACACCGCGGTGCGCAGGCCGGCCGGGACCGGCTGGCCCGCCGCGGCTTCCCGTTTCGCCAGGAACTCGAAAACCTGCCGGTAGGCGTCGAAGATGGCCATGTTGCCGCCGCTGGTCTGAGTCATGAACGAGCCGGGCCTGGCCACCCGGTAGCGGTAACAGGGCCGGGCCAGCACGCTGATCCGGTCCGCGGCCAGCATGGCCGCGCAGCTCAGCAGCACGTCCTCGTGGATGCCAGCGCCGAACCGGATGCCCAGCCCGGCCAGGAACCCGCGGCCGAAGACCTTGCTCCAGGCGGTCATCGTGACCTCGGTCAGCTGCGGCTGGCTGGCCAGCGGGAACGAGCCGTCCGGGGCGGCGCGCAGCAGCGCGCGTGCGACGCTTGGCTCGGTCCGGCCGCCGGCGTAGAGGTACTCGTAGTCGATCAGCAGCAGGTCGGGGGCCAGTCCGGTCTGACCCAGCGCGGTGAGCCGCCCGGCGATCGCGCCGACCGCGCCGTCGGTCACCAGGTCATCGCCGTCGACGAACCAGACGTACTCCCCGGTGGCGGCGTCCAGCCCGGTGTTGCGGGCGTGCCCTGGCCCGCCGTTACTGGCCAGGTGGATGACCTTCAGCCTCGGGTCAGCGGCGGCTCTCGCGTCCAGGATCTGGCCGCACTCATCCGGCGATGCGTCGTCCACGGCGACCACTTCGAGGTCATCGCCGGGGTGGGCAAGCACGGAGTCCAGGCAGCCGGGCAGGTACTGCGGCACCCGGTACACCGGCAGCACCACGCTGACCCGCGGTCGAGACGAATCCGCCCTGGAGGCCGCATGATCCGCTGCCAGTGCCATCACTGCGATCTTAGCGGGCGCCGCTACCCGAAGATGCGGTCGCAGGCGCGGGCGCCGGCCTTGCCGTCGTCCAGCGGGCAGTACCTGGCCGTGAACCGCTCGGCGGCGGGCCGGTACTGCCGCGCCACCGCGTCGATGCCGCCGATCGCTGCCACTACCTCCGCCGAGCTGGTCAGCAGCGGACCCGGCGCCTCGGCCTCGAAATCGAGGTTGAAGCCGCGCAGCCGGTCGCGGTAGTGCTCCAGGTCGTAGGTGAAGAACAGCATCGGCCGGCCGGCCGGGGCGAAGTCGAACATGATCGAGGAATAGTCGGTCACCAGGATGTCGCAGGCCAGCAGCAGCTCGGAGATGTCCGGGTAGCCGGTCACGTTCACCGCGAAGCCGGGCCGGGCCCCGGACGGCACGTCGTGCGCCAGGTGGTGGTGGCCCCGGATCCAGAACACGTAGTCGTCGCCGAGCTGCTGCTCGGCCTGCCGCAGGTCAAGCCGGAGGTCGAACCGGTACCGCCCGGACCGATCCCGGTCGTCATCCCGCCAGGTCGGCGCGTACAGCACGACCCGCTTGCCGTCCGGCACGCCCACCCGCCGCCGCACGCCGGCCGCGATGCTGGCGGCATCCGGGCTGCTCAGCACGTCGTTGCGGGGATAGCCGGACTCGAGTACCTCTCCGTCGTAGCGGAACGCGCGGCGCAGGTGCGGGGTGCTGAACGGGTTCGGCGACAGCAGCAGGTCCCAGCGGGCGACATCCACGGCCAGGTGCCGCAGGTACGCGGCGCCGCTGATCGCCTGCGGCTGCTCGACGTCGAAGCCGATCCGCTTCAGCGTGGTGCCGTGCCAGGTCTGCACGTAGAACTGGCCGGGCGGCTTGCGGTAGTGGGCCGGCATGTCGTCGTTGGAGATCAGGTAGCGGCACCGGGCCAGCGCGTCGAAGTAGTCCTGCGTGCCGGTCAGCACGGTCCTGGCGCCTTCGGGCGCGGGCAGCGCGTAGTCGGTCACCGCCCAGATCTGCTCCCGCCGGTCGCCACGGCGGCGCAGCTCCGCCGCGATCGCCAGCGGGTTGTCCGCGCACTGCTTGCCCTTCCAGCTCACGAACATGATCGCGTCCCGGCGCGGCAGGGCGCGCTGCAGCGGGTAGTAGACCCGGTTCAGCGCCCGCCGCCGGTTCTTGCCATGCTCGGTGATCCTGAGCTTGGGGGCCACGGCGATGGCGGGCCCGCCGTCCCCGGCGCGGATCAGCCGGTAGGTCTTGCGGCCGAAGCTACGGGCCGCCTCGGGCAGCCCGGCCAGCCAGGCCGGCTCGCAGCCGGGCAGATCGCCCTCGGCATCCGGCCCGTCGGGCCGGGCGAAGCGCAGCTCCCAGGAGCCGTCGCGCAGTGGCAGGTCCCGGCCGAAGACCGGCATCGCGGTGACGTCGAGCCCGGCCTCGAACCGGTCGCCGGAACGGTCCAGGGCGACCGCGTGCTGGTCGGTGGAGCCCTGCCGGGCCAGCGCGGCGGTCAGCGGGCCCGCGGCCGCCGGATAGCTGCCGCGCAGGGTCAGCCGCCCGGCCGTGCTCCAGGAGTGGCCGTCGATGACCGGCCGGGCACTCGCCTGCCGACCTGTCACGCCGCGCCGCCTCCCGTCACGATAAAAGGTCTGGTCGAACACGTGTTTGACGCTGCCGTATCCTATCAGCGTGACCATGGCATTTCAGGGCTCGCTCCTCGACCTGGGGGCCGATCCCGCCGTCGGCGAGCTCGGGCCCGGCCTGCACCGGACGGCACTGGCCCCAGATGCCTGGCTGGATGTGCAGCGAGGGTGGATCAGCGGGGCCGATGCGCTGTTCGAGGCGCTGCTGCGGCGGGGACCCTGGCAGGCCGAGCGGCGGCGGATGTATGACCGCGTGGTGGACGTGCCGCGGCTGGTCTGCCACTACGGCGCGGGCGAGGAGCTACCGCATCCGGTGCTGGCGCGGGCCAGGGATGCTCTCAGCGCGCGGTACCGCGGGGAGCTTGGCGAGGCACTGTGCACGGCCGGGCTCTGCCTGTACCGGGACGGCAGGGACAGCGTGGCCTGGCACGGCGACAACTCGGGGCGGCAGGTGCCGCGGACGGTCGTGGCGATCGTGTCGCTGGGAGCGCCGCGCGCACTGCTGCTGCGCCCGGTGACCGGCGGTCCGGCCCTGCGCTTCGACCTGGGCCACGGCGACCTGCTGGTGATGGGCGGCAGCTGCCAGCGCAGCTGGCAGCACGCGGTCCCCAAGACGGCCAGGGCCGCCGGGCCGCGGATCAGCATCCAGTTCCGGGCCCGCGGCATCAGGTAGCCAGCAGGCTGTCCCGGCGGCTGCGCAGGAACTCCTGCTCGGCGCCGTTGCCGGTGCGGGCGATGGCCGCGTCGTAGGCGGCGGCCGCCTCCTCCCGCCGGTCCAGCCGCCGCAGCAGCTCGGCCCTGGTCGAGTGATACAGGTGGTAGCCGTCCAGCCCTCGCGGCCCGGCGCCCGGCTGGCTGGCGAACTGGCCCGCCAGCCGCTCGGCCTGCTCAAGCGCCGCGGCCGGGCCGTGTACCTCGGCCACCGCCACGCACCGGTTGAGCGCGACCACGGCGGTCGGGGTCAGCTCGATCAGCTGGTCGTAGAGGGCCAGGATCTGTCCCCAGTCGGTCTGCGCCGAGGTGGCGGCATCGCTGTGCACCGCGCTGATCGCGGCCTGGATCTGGTACGGCCCCGGCCGGCCACGTCGCAGGCAGTCGCGGACGATCTGCTGGCCCTCGGCGATCAGCTGCCGGTCCCAGCGGCCACGATCCTGGTCGGGCAGCAGCACCAGGGCACCGTCCGGGCCGGTGCGGGCCGGACGGCGGGACTCGGTCAGCAGCAGCAGCGCGAGCAGCCCGAGCGCCTCTGGCTCGTCCGGCATCAGCCCGGCCAGCAGCCTGGCCAGGCGGACCGCCTCGGCGCACAGCTCGGTGCGGATCAGGTCCTGGCCGGCCGAGGCGGTATAGCCCTCGTTGAACACGAGGTACACCACGGCCAGCACCAGCGGCAGCCGGTCGGGCAGCTCGGCGTCCCGCGGCACCCGGTAGGGGATCCGGGCAGCGCGGATCTTGCGCTTGGCCCGGACCAGCCGCTGCGCGATCGTCGCCTCGGGCAGCAGGAACGCCCTGGCGATCTCGCCGGTCTGCAGCCCGGCGACCAGGCGCAGGGTGAGCGCGAGCTGGGCCTCGGCGGCCAGCGCCGGGTGGCAGCAGGTGAAGATCAGCCGCAGCCGGTCATCGGGCACCGGTCCCGCCTCCGGTATCTCAGCCTCCGCGGTCAGCAGGGCTGCCTGGGTCTCCCGGCTGAACCGGGACGACTCGCGCCGCAGCCGGTCCAGCGCCTTGTTCCGGGCCGTGGTGACGATCCAGCCGCCGGGGTTGGGCGGCACACCGGTGACCGGCCAGCGCTCGGCGGCCACCGCGAACGCCTCCTGAACCGCCTCCTCGGCGAGGTCGATATCGCCGAAGAGGCGGATCAGGGTGGCTACCGCCCGTCCGGAGCTCTCCCGGTAGGCGCGCTCCAGCTGGGTACTGGCACCGGGCGCCTCACTCGGCGCCATCGAAGGGGCGGACTTCGACCGGGCCGCCGCAGGCGGCCGATCCCCTGGCCGCCAGGTCCAGCGCGGCGTCCAGGTCCGGCGCCTCGATGACCCAGAAGCCGCCGAGCTGCTCCTTGGTCTCGGCGTACGGGCCGTCGGTGGTGATCACCTGGCCGCCCTGGGCGCGCACCACGGTGGCGGTCGACGGCGCGTGCAGGCCGCCGGCGAACACCCAGCTGCCGCTGGCCTTCAGCTCGGCGTTGAACTTGTCCACGTCCTGGTAGGCCCGCTGGATCTCGGCCTCCGAGCGGGTGTCGTCCTCGCCGGTCAGGTACACCGAGAGCAGGTACTGCGTCATGGCTGTCCTCCGATCGTCTGGCCGGCCACGCCGTCTGGCCGGTCTGTCACAGGGTTCACGAACGGCTGCGGCCGTAATCGACAGCCTGGCCCGGGATTTTTCCGCGGTACCGGGCCGCTCGCGGCCCGGCACCGCGGGCCACGGCGAACGGCTCCGTCCGGCGGCGGCACTGGCGCCGGGCCCCCGTTCTGGCTCCTGTTATCCGGTTTTCTCGCTGTCCAGCGCGGCCATCTGGGCGTCCTCGTAGCGGGTCCCGGCCACCTGGCCGGGCGGCACGGCGGCCTCGATGGCGGCCAGCTCGGCGGGCGAGAGCGTGATCTCGAGCGCGCCGATCGCCTCGGCCAGCCGGTCCCGCCGCTTGGTGCCGATCAGCGGGATGATGTCCGCGCCGCGGGCGGCTACCCAGGCGATGGCGAGCTGGGCCGTGGTCACGCCGCGGCTGGCCGCGATCTGCTCCAGCGCCGCCAGCAGGTCCAGGTTGCGGCGCAGGTTCTCGCCCTGGAACCGGGGGAACCTGGACCGCGGGTCGGCCGGGCCGATCTCGCGCGCGGTCGCGGTGGACAGCAGCCCGCGGGACATTATCCCGTAGGCGGTGACGCCGATGCCGAGCTCGCGCACGGCGGGCAGGATCCGCTCCTCGATCCCCCGGCTCATCAGCGAGTACTCGATCTGCAGCGCGGTGACCGGGTGCACCGCGTGCGCCCGCCGGATAGTGTCGGCGCCCATCTCGGACAGCCCCAGGTAGCGGACGTAGCCGGCCTGGATCATCTCGGCGATCGCGCCCACGGTGTCCTCGATCGGCACGCGAGGGTCCAGCCGGGCCGGCTGGTACAGGTCGACGTGATCGGTACCCAGCCGGGTCAGGGTGTAGGCGAGGAAGTTCTTCACCCCGGCCGGGCTCGCGTCGTAGCCGACGAACGCGCCGCGCGGGTCCCGCTGGCCGCCGAACTTCACCTGGATGAACACGCTGCCGCGGTCCCGCCCGCGCAGCGCCCTGGCCAGCAGCAGCTCGTTGTGCCCCATGCCGTAGAAGTCGCCGGTGTCCAGCAGCGTGATCCCGGCGTCCAGGGCCGCGTGGATGGTGGCGATGCTCTCCGCCTCATCGGCGGGCCCGTAGATGCCCGACATCCCCATCAGGCCGAGCCCGGCCCGCGATACCCGCGGGCCGCCGTCTCCCAGCGTGGTGGTCTGCATGACTCCCCTTATCTGTCGCGTCCTAGACTCTGGCGGCAGGCTGCGTCGGGCCCACCCTACCGACGGTGCCAGATGCCAAGGAGCACGACGATGAGCCACGGCCGTCCCGGCCTCACCCCCTACCAGGCGGCCTACCTGGCCGGCGGCCCGGCCAGGGTCGCCGACACCGCGACGGTCGAGCTGATCCGCCGCGGCAGGCTCACGGTCTCACCCGCCGGGCTGGCCGCGACCGGTCCGGCCGGGCCGTCCGCCGCCGGTCCCGACCCGGCCGGTGTCGACCCGGCCGCTCCCGACCGCCGCTCCCGACCCGGCCGCTCCCGACCGGCTCGCCGCCGAGGTCGAGCAGCTGATCCTGGGCCTGGCCGGGTACCCCGACCCGGGCGGCGGCGGGCTGCGGCTGCCGTCGCTGCGGCGCCGGTGCGGCTCATCCCGGCCGGTACAGCAGATCGGCGCCCGGCTGGCCGCTGCCGGGCTGGTGTTCAGCCGGGCCCAGCGCCGCCTGGCCGCCGGGCTGGCACTGGTGCTGCTCGCCGCCGGGGTGGCGGCCGCCGGGGCCATCGCGGCGGGCTGGCGGGCCGCGCCCACGGCCCGGCTGCCGCTCGCGCTGGTCGCCGCGGTGATCGTCGTGGGGCTGCTGGCCAGGGCGCGGCAGCGCACCACCGCGGCCGGGCGCAGCGAGCTGGCCGACGCCGCCGGACTCGCCCGGCAGCTCACCGCGCAGCTGCCGCCGCTGCCTGGCCCGTCCGGCGGCTCTCGCCCCGGCGGATCCGGGACCGGCGGCTCCGGGCCCGGCCTGTCGGCGCAGGACGTCGCAAACGTGGCGCTGACCGGCCTGCGCGCGGTCCCGGACGCCGAGCTGCGAGCACGGCTGACCGGCTGACCCGGCTCACCGGGCGGACCGGGGGGTCCGGGACGCGCGGCGGCGGCATCCATCCGGGCCTTGCGCGGGGCTGACTGTCGCTCCATAATGATAGTGACAGTCAAAAGATGGCAGCACTCGTAAGGCGGTGAATGTCATGATTGAGCTCATGCTGCGGCGGAGGGCCGGTGCCCGCAAGTGGTGGGCGCTCGGCGCGCTGACCCTCGGCGTGCTGGCGGTGGGCCTGGACGGGACCGTGCTCAGCGTGGCCCTGCCGACGCTGGCCGGCTCGCTGCATGCCTCCGCGACGGACCTGCAGTGGTTCGTGTCCTCCTACACGCTCGCGCTCGCGGTCGCGCTGCTGCCCGGCGGACTGCTCGGCGACCGGTTCGGGCGCAAGAAGATGCTGCTCGGCGCCCTGGCCGTGTTCGGCCTCGGCTCGGCGGCCTGCGCCTGGGCGCCGAATCCCGCAGCCTTCATCGCGGCCAGGACCGTGCTCGGGCTGAGCGCCGGCTTCATGCTCCCGCTGGTGCTGTCGGTGCTGACGGTGCTGTTCACCGACGCCGAGCGGCCGAAGGCGGTCAGCGCCTGGGCCGCCGCGAACTTCCTCGCGCTGCCCGTCGGGCCCATCCTCGGCGGCTGGCTGCTGAGCAGCTACTGGTGGGGCTGGGTGTTCCTGATGAACCTGCCGGTAGTCATGCTCGGCATGACCGCGGTGGCGCTGCTGGTGCCCGAGTCGCGGGCAGCCGGGCGGCGCGGCCTGGACCCGGTGGGCGTGGCGAGTTCCTGCGCCGGGCTGGCGGCCCTGGTCTACGGCTTCATCGCGGCCGGGCAGTACGGCTGGTCCTCGCCTGCCGCGATCGCGGCATTGGCAGCGGGCGCGGCGATCCTGGCCGGGTTCACCGCCTGGGAGCTGCGGCAGGGCCGCCGTGCAGGCGGGCAGCCGCTGGTGCAGCTGGAGCTGTTCCGCTCCGCCCGGTTCACCTGGGGCACGATCCTGGCCGCGATGGGCATCTTCGCGATGTTCGGCATGCTGTTCTCGGCGCCGCAGTTCTTCCAGGCCGTCCTCGGGGTGAACGCGATGGGCAGCGGGCTGCGGCTGCTGCCGATGATGGCCGGGCTGGCGGCGGGCGCGGGCCTGGCCGACCGGGCGGCCAGGCTGGCCGGCGCCAAGCTGACCGCCGGGCTGGGCTTCGCGATCCTGGCGGGGGGCATGCTGACCGGCTCGATGACGAGCGTGACCAGCGGGAACGTGTTCACCGCGGCCTGGACCGGCGCGGCCGGGATCGGTTTCGGGCTGGTGCTGGCGACCACCGCCTCGGCGGCGCTGAGCGAGCTGTCGGCCGACCGGGCCGGGGTGGGCTCGGCGGTCATGCAGGCAGTGCAGAAGGCCGGCGCGCCGCTGTCCTCGGCCATCCTGGGCAGCGTGCTGTACGCCGGCTACCACGCGCGGCTGGACCTGGCCGGGGTGCCCGCCGCGGCGGCGGCCGCCGCGCGCAGCAGCGTGTTCGCCGGGATCGGTGTCGCCCGCCAGCTCGGCTCGGCGGACCTGCTGGAGTCCGTGCGCGCCGCGTTCGTGCACGGCATGGCCAGCCTGCTGTGGGTCAGCGGCGGCCTCGCGGTGACCGGCGTCGTGCTGGCGCTGGCGTTCCTGCCCCGGCACGCCACCAAGCCGGCCCCGACCGTCCCCGCCATTCCCGACGGCACGGCAGCGGCCCCGGCCGACGTAACGGCGCTCGCGAGGTAGCCCCGGCGCTCCAACGCGGCCCGGCCCAGAGCAGCAGGGGCCGGGCCGCAGGCCTGACACGCGGTGCTAGAGCTTGTAGCCGATCTGGCGCAGCAGCCGGTGCCGGGCGGCGACATCCTCCTCGGTCTCCACCCCGACCGGGGGCAGGCCGTCGATGACCCCGGCCACGCCGCGGCCGCCGTCGGCGGCCGCGACCAGGATCTGCACCGGGTTCGCCGTCGCGCAGAAGATCGTGCACACCTCGGGCACGGCCTTGACCTGGTTCATGACGTTCACCGGGAAGCCGTCCCGCAGCATGATCACGAACGCGTGCCCGGCCGCGATCGCCTGCGCGGCCGCCACGGCCAGGCCGGTCAGCTCGGGGTCGTTGCCGGACCGGCGCACCAGCCGGGCCTGCGACGCCTCGCAGAACGCGATGCCGAACCGGAGGTGCGGGCCGGCCCCGGTGAGGGCCTCGTGCAGATCCTCGACCGTCTTGATGAAATGCGACTGGCCGACGATGACGTTAACGTCCTCCGGCTTGTCCAGCGCGACAACCTCAAGCGAAACCGCCATGGCGCCTCCTTTACGCGCCCCCGACCCTACAGCGACCATGATCCCGACGGGCCAGAACCTGGGCCTGCGGGCACCATGCCGGCGGCGTGCCAGGGTGCGGACATTTAGCGTGGATGTACCGTTACTGCTAAAACAGCAGCAGTAACGGTACATCCATGACAATGGATGCACCGTTCACCGGGGCGGCGAGCGCGAGAGCCGACTCGTCAGGAGCCGGGCGGCGGGCGGCGGGCCGGCTCGGCATCGGTCAGGCCGAGCAGCGGCTCGTCGGCGGAGCGGATGTCGGCCGTCGGCAGCCCGCCGGGGTACAGCCCGGCGACCCGCTGCGCCACCGCGATCGCGATCTCCACATGCTGGCGCCTGGTCGCCGCGTAGAACCGGGCGGCGTCCGCGCTGAGCTTGGGGCGGCCGTGGAACGGCTTGTCGCTGACCGCGAGCAGGGTGGCGGTCGGGATCCGGTAGCGGAACCCGTTCGCGGCCACGGTCGCCGACTCCATGTCCACGGCGACCGTGCGGGACAGCCGCAGCCGCTCGGAGACGGTGGCCAGCTGCATCTCCCAGTTCCGGTTCGCGGTGGTGAACACGATCCCCATCCGGACCCGCAGGCCGCGGGAGGTGAGCTCCTCCAGCAGCAGGGTGTTGAGGGTGTGGTTGGAGATGACCGGGACGCTCAGCGGCAGCACGTCGTCCAGCACCCGGTCGTCACGCAGGAACGCGGTCGCGAGCACCAGGTCGCCGATCTCCTGGTGGTTCCGCAGGCCGCCGCAGTGCCCGATCATCAGCACCAGGTCGGGACGCAGCACGGCCAGGTGGTCGGTGAGCGTCTTGGCGTTCGACGGGCCGACGCCGATGTTCACCATGGTCAGGCCGGCCTGACCGGGCCGGACGTGATGCCAGGCCGGCATCTGGCGGCCGTCGGAGTCCGGCCCGATGCTGTCCGGGAGCGCGGCCCGGAACTCCGACACGTGCCAGTCGTAGTTGGTCAGCAGCACGTAGCGCTGGAACATCTCGGCCGGGGTGCCGGTGTAGTGCTGCAGCCGGTCGATGGACAGCGCCATGCGCTCCGGCTCGAACAGGAACAGCTTCTTGCGCCGCAGGTCGGCGCGGGTCTCATCGATGGCCGGGCCGATGTCCGGATCGCGCAGGTCGAGCGCCTGGCGGCCGGGGGTGACCGAGATCAGGGCGCCGGCCGCCGCCAGCCGGCCCAGCTCGCGCAGCAGGTACCAGCGGATCGCGCGGGGCGAGGCGAACTCGCCCTCCAGCACCGGGTTGTGCGCCGACCACGGCCGCTCCACGGTCAGCCGGGGATAGAACCCGGCATCGTCGGCGGCCTCCATGGCCTGGCAGAGCTGCTCGATCTTCTCCCGGTGCTCGCCCTCGGGCAGCACGGAGAAGTTCGCGGACACCTTCACGCCAGCCATGATGCCAGGGCCATCCGGGAGCCCGGCGGGCGCGGGATCCGCGCGCCCGGATCCGGCGCCGAATGCGACAGCAGGGCGGAATATCGCGGTACCGTCGTAGCGGTGCCTAACCAGGCAACTACGAGTAGTGAGGACATAGCCAGGTATGGGCGTTCTCGTCCGGGTCACCACCATCGCGGCAGCGGGGGGCATCGTCGCCGGGGCAGTCATCGCCTGGTCCGGCGCGGCACCCAGGCCGCGGCCCGCGGCCTGGGCCGGGAACATCCGTTCCGCCGCGACCCGGATCGCCCCCCGGCCGACGCCGGACGCGGCGCAGCCGCCCAGCCTGTTCCCCGCCGCCACGCCGTCGGCTGCCAGCTCACCGGGCGCCAGCTCACCGGGAGGCAGCTCACCGGGAGGCAGCAGCCCGGCCGCGGCGGCCCAGCCGGCCATGCCCGCGCTGGTAGTCGCCGGGGCGCCGAAGCGGGTGCGGGCACGGGCCGGGGCGCTCGCCGACGCGGATACCGGCACGCTGCTGTGGGCCAGGAACATGAACGCCGAGCGGCCGATCGGCAGCATCACGAAGGTGATGACCGCGCTGGTGGTGATCCGGTCCGGACAGCTGAGCCGGCGGATCCGGGTGCCGAAGGCGGTCATCGGCTACGTGCGCAAGTACGGCGGCGACAGCGCCGGCCTGAAACCCGGCGACGTGCTGACCACCCAGCAGCTGCTGGAGGCCATGCTGCTGCCCTCGGGCTGCGACGCCGCCTACACCCTGGCCACCGCCTACGGTCCCGGCATGGCGGCCTTCCTGGCCAAGATGAACGCGACCGCCCGCCAGCTCGGCCTCACCGGCACGCATTTCACCAGCCCGGACGGGCTGCCGTACCCGACCGAGTACTCGACCTACTCCACCTCGGCCGACCTGCTGCGGCTCGGCCTGGCGGCGATGCGGTACCCGGTCTTCCGCTCGATCGTGGCCCAGCGCATCTACCGCATCGCCAGGGGCCACGGGCACCACGCCTACTTCTGGCAGAACACCAACGACCTGATCGGTTCCTATCCCGGCGCGGACGGGATCAAGACCGGGTACACCGACGCGGCGCTGCACTGCCTGCTGTTCGAGGCGACCCGCGGCCGCCTGACCCTGATCGGGGTGGTGCTCGGCAGCCCGGCCACCGGCCCGGCATCCGGCGCGATCGCCGCCACCCGGGTCCTGAACTGGGGCTTCAGCCTCCGCCGCGGCTAGCCAGGGCCGTCCCCGGCGGCGAATACCTGCTCGCCCGCCACGTAGGTGGACAGCACCCGCACGGTGGCGATCTCCGCTGGCTGGACCGCGAACGGGTCGCGGTCCAGCACCACCAGGTCGGCCAGCAGGCCCGGCTCGATCGCGCCGGTCTGGTCATCCAGGTGGTTCACGTAGGCCGAGCCGATGGTGTAGGCGCCCAGCGCCGCTGCCAGCTCCAGGCGCTGGGCCGGCAGGAACGGCTCGGCCCGCGCCCCGGTCATGCCCGGCAGCGACCTGTTCACCGCCACGTGCACCGCGCGCAGCGGGTTCGCGCTGCTCACCGCCCAGTCGCTGCCGGCCGCGAGGCGCGCCCCGGACCGGTACAGGTCGCCGAACAGGTACTGGCGGGCGGCCCGCTCCGGACCGAGGAACGGGATCGTCAGCTCGTCCATCTGCGGCTCGTGCGCGGCCCACAGGGCCTGCAGGTTGGCGGTCACCCCGAGCGCGGCGAACCGCGGCACGTCATCGGGGTGCATGACCTGCAGATGGGCAATGTGATGGCGGTTGTCGGCCGGGCCGTTCGCCGCCCTGGCCGCCTCGATCGCGTCCAGTGACTCGCGCACCGCCCGGTCGCCGATCGCGTGCAGGTGCACCTGGAAGCCATGCGCGTCCAGCATCGTGACGTGCTCGCGCAGTTCCGCCGGGTCGACGTGGGACAGCCCGCGCCCGCCGGTCTGGCAGCCGCAGGCGTCCAGGTAGGGGTCGAGCAGCCCGGCGGTGAAGGTCTCGGCCACGCCGTCCTGCATGATCTTCACGGTGTTCGCCCGGAACCTGCCCGCCTGGCCCCGCTCCCGCCGGGCCAGGATGTCGTCCAGCTGCCCGGCGCCGCGGCCGCGGTCCCACCACAGCGCGCCCTCCACCCGCGCGGTCAGCTGCCCGCTCCCGGCCGCGGCCAGGTACACCGGCAGCGGGTCTTCCGAGCCCAGGTAGTCGCCGACGATCGCGTCCTGCCAGGCGGTGATGCCGCGGGCGTGCAGGTGCCGCTGGGCCAGCAGCAGCCCGGCCAGCCGGTCGGCGAGCGCGGGCCGCGGCACCAGGTCGCCGACCAGGCTGGCGGCACCCTCGTGCAGGGTTCCCTGCGGGCCGCCGCCGGCCTCGCGCTCGATCCGGCCGTCCGGCGGGTCCGGGGTCCTGGCGTCCAGGCCGGCCAGCTCCAGCGCGCGGGTGTTGGCCCACGCGCCGTGGCAGTCCCGGTTGGTGAGGTAGGCGGGCCGGTCCGGCACGCACCCGGTCCAGGATCTCGCGGTCCGGCGTGCCGCCGGCGAACCATTCCATCCGCCAGCCGCCGCCGGCCACCCACCCGGCGTCCGGGGTGCGCGGCCGCGTAGGCGGCGATCCGGCTCAGCGCCTCGTCCAGGGTGGCGGCACCGATCAGGTTGCAGCCGACCATCGTCAGGCCGGCGAACGCGGGATGCACGTGCGCGTCCTGGAAGCCCGGCAGCAGGGCCTGCCCGCGCAGGCTGATGACCTCCGTAGACCGGCCGCCCAGGGCACGCAGGTCCGGGTCGCCGGCGGTGCCGACCGCGGCCACCCGGCCGTCGCTGACGGCCACCGTATCGGCGGGCCGGCCGTCGGCGGCGGCGGCCCGCACCAGCCGCCTGCGGCCGGCGTTGGCGGTGTAGACGGCACCGCCGGTGAAGACAAGTTCCGCGCTCTTCGCCATCTGCTCTCCCGGCCGGACCGAGCCCGCCGGGCCTCCTCCGGCGCACTTTCGCCGCAGTAAATGCGGCTCTCACCAGCGTTATTATCCAGATAAGCGGATCAAAGACCAGGCCGAAACGGAAGGCACCCCGAACGTCGCCGGACGCTGCGCGCTGTGGCCAGGGCGAACTGCGCGGGCCCTGGCGGGCCGCGGGTGAGCAGGCGGACGCGGCGCCACCGCGGGCAGCCGGCATGCGAGAGGAACCGAGCAGGTGGAGCTGGACAAGCCGGGCAGGCGCTGGCCCGCCGGGCCGGCGCAGGCGGCCGGACCCGACGCCGGTGGAGTACGCGGTCGCGGTGGAGCTCTTCCTGGCCGGGGCCTCGCTCGGGCCGTCGTCGCGCCGCATCTA
This sequence comes from uncultured Actinomycetota bacterium, assembly GCA_963719705.1. Taxonomy (GTDB): domain Bacteria; phylum Actinomycetota; class Actinomycetes; order Streptosporangiales; family Streptosporangiaceae; genus CAVRCV01. Next base: position 553,419 of record CAVRCV010000015.1, on the reverse strand, counting down.
CCGGATCTCGCTGAGCAACTGGGCCTGGGCGCTGGTCGGAGCGCGGGCGCCGCACGGGGCGCGGCGCCGCGGCGCCGCGCCGCCGGTCGTGCCGCTGGCGCTGCTCGACGACGCGGCGGTCCCGGCCCGGCTCGGCGCCGCGCTGGCCGACCGGGCCGCGCACGCCGACGCGCGCACCGTCAACCGGGAGCTGTCCGCGCTGCGCAGCGCCGTCGGCTGGTGGCTGGACCAGGGCTGGATCCGGCAGGACCCGACGGCGGAGCTGCGGCACCAGCCGGGCCATCCGGCCGCGCTGCCCGCGCTCACCGCGAGCCAGGTGGCCAGCCTGCTGCGCGCCGGGGCCGGCCTGCGCGAGCAGGCTTTCTGGCGGGTGCTGTACGACACCGGCGCGCCCTGCGAGGACGTCCTGGCCCTGAACGCGGGCCAGCTTGACCTGCCGGGCTGCCGGGGCCGGCTCGGTCCGCCCGCCGCGCCCTGGCCGGCCTGAGCGGGCTGGCGGCCGGCCAGGCGGCCGACTGGCTCCGGTGGCAGCGGCACACCACCGAACTGCTCAGCTGGCTGCTGGCCGGGCGGGGCCACGGCCCGGTGTTCCTGACCGAGCGCCGGGCGCCGGGCGGGGCGACGGCCGGCGACGTGTGCCCGATTACCGGCCGGGCCCGGATGTCCTACCGGCGGGCTGCCGAGATCTTCACCCGGTGCACCCGGCCGCTGGACCCGGCCGGCCGCGGCTGGACCCTGCACCAGCTCCGCCTGGCCGCCCAGCGTCAGCCGCCCGGTAACCGGCCGGCGCTGCCGCGCCAGCGAGCGGCACGCTAGGCCCGGCTGGCGTCCAGCATCGAGAGCAGCCTTGTCACGGTGGCCCAGTTGCGGGCGGTGCCTGCCGCCTGGGCGGCAGAACGGCCGAGCTGGACGGCCAGCTCGCTGCGTCCCAGGCCGTCCGGCGTGCTCAGGAACAGGGTGCGCCCGACCACCACGGCCCGGTCCGCGCTGCCCTTCTCGCTGGCCCGCTGCTGCGCCGCGGCGACCGCGGCGATCCCGTCGGGTCCCATGTCGTCCTGCCGGAACACCGCGTGCAGGCACTTCGGGTTCGCCACGTCCGGGAACGGGTTGTCCGCGATCACCTGCGCGAGCTCGGCCCTGGACAGCACCACCACGGCCGGCCTGACGTCCAGCCGCCGGGCGATCTCCAGCTCCAGGTCCTGCGCCAGGCGGGCGGCGCTGGCCTGCGGGCTGGTGAACACGAGGTTGCCGCTCTGGATGTAGGTGGCCACGTCGGCGTGCCCGAGCGAGACGGCTATCTCCCGCAGGTCCGCCATCGCCACCTTGTTGCGGCCGCCCACGTTGATCCCCCGCAGCAGCGCCGTATAGCCGGGCACCCTGCCGAGCCTAGCGGCCAGCGCCGGTGGTCATGATCACAGGCCTGCCGGATCAGGCTGAACCCGAAGTCGCGCAGCTCCTTGCCGGGCGGCAGGCTCCAGTGGCGGGTGGCGTCGCAGCGCCAGGACGACCCGCCTCGGGCATCAGCACGAACCTGGTAATGGCGGGCTGCCCGCCCTCGTGGTCGCCGTAGAGCACATCGACGATGACGCGGCCCCGGGTTTCGATGGCCTGCGCCACCTCCTGGTACCGCTGGGCTGCGGGATCCCGCAGGGCTGCCTGCCAGAACCCGGGCCGCCTCGTGCTGATCAGCAGGTCGCGCTGCTGCCGCGAGAACGTCCGGGCCTGGGGCGGCGGGTCGCCCCGCAGGTGCCGCGCCGGGCCGCGGGGGTCCTGCGCGACCTGGCGGGCCGGCTCGCCCTGGAGGTGGTAACCGCCGAGCAGGGCCAGGCCGGCTCCCGCGTTGCACAGCGGGATCGCCAGGTAGATGACGCCCGCGTGCCGCTCTACCAGGGCCAGGCCGTTTCCCAGCGGGAAGACCCGGCCATCGGCGAACTGGACGCTGCTGGCCGGGTCGTCGGGCCCGGCCGGCGCGAGCACGGGACGCTGGCCGGCCAGCAGCGCCCGCTCCGCGATCCGGGTGCTGCGCGCCGATGCCCGCACCGCGACGAACGTGGCGCCGGCCAGGACCAGGGTGCCAGCGGCGGTGCCGATGTCGGCAAGCGTCGCCCCCGCGGTCATGTGACAGGTCCTGCCGTCTCGGGCCCGGCCACCCGTGACCCGGCCCGGGCCGTGCGGTGGGCCGCGAAGGCGTCCCGGTCTCCCGGCCCAGGCGGCGCGGGGGGCGATCGACTCCAGCCGGCGCAGGTCGGCGGGGGAAAGCCGGAGGCCGCCCGCGGCGGCGTTCTCCGCCACGCGCCCGGCGTGCCTGGTCCCCGGTATGACGGCCACATCGTCACCCTGGCCGAGCAGCCAGGCCAGCGCGAGCTGGGCCGGGGTGACGCCCAGTTCGGCGGCGAGCTCGCGGACCCGGCCGGCCGCCTCCAGGTTGCGTTCCAGGTTCGCGCCCTGGAAGCGTGCGTCGCGATGGCGGAAATCGCCGGCGGCCAGGTCGGCGGGGCCGACCGGGCCGGCCAGGAACCCCCGGCCGAGCGGGCTGAACGCCACCAGGCCGATCCCGAGCGCGCGGGCAGCCGGGATGACGTCGTCTTCCGGCTCCCGCCACCACAGTGACCACTCCAGCTGAACGGCGCTCAGCGGATGAACGGCGGCGGCCCGCTCCAGCTGCCCGGCGTCACACTCGGAGATCCCCAGGTAGCGCACCAGTCCCCGGCCGACCAGCTCGGCCATCGCCCCCACCGTCTCTTCCACCGGAACCTGCGGGTCCACCCGGTGCAGGTAGTAGAGGTCGATGTGATCCGTGCCCAGACGCGCCAGCGACGCCTCGCAGTAGCCGCGGACCCGCTCGGGCCGCGCCTCGAGGCGGGTGCCGTCCCCGTCCCGGATAATGCCGAACTTGGTGGCCAGCGTCACCTCGTCCCGGTGCTGCCGGAGCGCCCTGGCCAGCAGCCGCTCGTTGTGCCCGGCCCCGTAGCTCTGGGCGGTGTCCCAGAAGGTCACGCCCAGTTCGGCGGCCCGGTCCAGGGTGGCGAGCGACTCATCGTCGTCGGCCTGGCCGTAACCCTGCGACATGCCCATGCACCCCAGGCCAACCGGGGGAACCCGCAGCCCCTCGCCTCCCAGTGATGTGGTCCTCATGCCCGCACGCTATCCCGGGCGTAAGCTAGTAACCACAGGATGCTGTTACTAGTACTGGAGGCACCATGGCCGCGGCGGGCAGCGCACCGGGCGCCCGGCGGCTCGGTGAGTTCGGCGAGTTCCTGAGATCGCGGCGGGCCCGGCTCCAGCCCGCCGACGTCGGGCTGCCCGACAGTACCCGCCGCCGGACTCCCGGCCTGCGCCGGGAGGAGATCGCCCAGCTGGCCGGCGTCTCGCATACCTACTACGCGTTCCTGGAGCAGGGCCGCGATGTCCGCCCTTCCGGCCAGGTACTCGACGCTCTTGCCCATGCGCTCCGGCTCAGTCCGGCAGAGCGCGGCCATCTCTACGTCCTGGCCCAGGGCAGCACGCCGCGAGGCGAGGATGCGCCGGAGGCCCTGAGCGCCGGCCTCGCGGCGCTGGTCGCGCGCCTGGACCCCCATCCCACCTTCGTCAAGGGCCGCCGCTGGGACATCCTGGCGGCCAACCGCGCCGCCCGGGCGCTGTTCACCGACTGGCTGGCCCTGCCGGCCGGGCAGCGCAACGAGCTGCTGTGGATGTTCTGCGACCCGGCGGCGCGGGACATCTACGTCGACTGGGAAACCGATGCCGCCGCCATGCTGGCCAGGTTCCGCCTGGCCGCGGCCCGAAGGCCGGACGATCCTGATTTCGCCGCGCTGATCGAGGAACTCCGCCGGCAGAGCCCGGAAGCGCGCAGGTGGTGGAGTCAGCACGAGGTACTTCTCCCGGCCAGCGGGACCAAGCGGCTTCGTCATCCGCTGCTCGGCGAGGTCACCTTCGACCATCTGGTTCTCCAGGTCACCGACGCCCCCGAGCAGAAGCTCGTCACGTTCTCCGTCGCCGATGGCAGCCATGACCTGCTGGCCCGGCTGGCGGGGACGGTCTAACCGGGCCTGGCCGGGCCTGAACGGGCGCAGGCACATATCAGCGCGCCGCCACCAGGGGCGCGCTGCGCGGGCTGCCTGCCGGGCACGGCCGGGACGCCGGGTCTAAGCCGCGCACTCCCGGCAGACAAGCTGGCCGCCCCGGTCGTCGGCGAGCTGGCTCCGGTGGTGCACCAGGAAGCAGCTGGAACAGGTGAACTCGTCGGCCTGGCGCGGGATCACCTTGATCGAGAGATCCTCGTTGGAAAGATCCGCCCCCGGCAGTTCCAGCGACTCGGCTACGTCGTCCGGGTCAAGGTCGATCGCGGTCGACGACTTGTCCATCCGGCGGGCCTGAAGCTCTTGCAGGCTGTCCTCGTTAAGCTCGTCGTCAGTCTTCCTAGGGCTGTCGTAGTCGGTAGCCATCGTGGCTCTTACCCCTCCTTCATGACCTGTCGCGCGGGTGTAACGCTCGGGAAGCCTCAGTTGTGCCCGATTCCGGCGGGGAATTCTGTCACGTCCCGGCGCTAGGTACACGCAGCACGCAGCCCCGGTGGTTCGTGTCGCATCGGAAGTTCCCGGTCTCGGCCCGCAGGTAACTTAGCCGATCGGCAGCGCCGCCGGGCACGGGGTGCGTATGGTGCGAATCGCACGATGTCACCTCCGTTACCCCAGCGGAGCCGGGCGCATGCCACACGTCACGCCGCTGCACGACAGCGATCCCCGCAGCATCGGCCGCTATCAGCTGGCCGGCCGCGTCACCGGGCTGCCCGCCGCCGGGCCGGTCTACCTGGCCCGCTCCCCCGGCGGCGGCGAGGTCACCGTGCTGCCGATGGGCAGCGAGCTGGCCGCGGGCAGCGCGGCCATTGACCGGTTCGCCGAGGAGGCCGCGGGCGCCAGGCGGGTAGCCCCGTTCTGCGCCGCGCGCATCCTGGACGCCGGGCTCGACGGCGGCCAGCCGTTCCTGGTCAGCGAGTACGTGGCCGGGCCCTCACTGACCGAGATCGTCACCGCGGCCGGGCCGCTGGGCGCCGCCGACCTGGAGCTGGTGGCGATCGGGGCGGTGACCGGGCTGGCCGCGATCCACCAGGCGGGCCTGGTACACGGCAGCTTCGGCCCCGAGCACCTGGTCATCGGGCCGGACGGGCCGCGGGTGATCGCGTTCGGCGTCACCCCGCCGTACGGCCCGGCCACCCCGTCGGCCGACCTGCTGGCCTGGGCCCGGACGGTCGGCTTCGCGGCGGCCGGGCAGCCGCCGGACGGCAGCCCCCCGGAGGCTGCGGCGCCCGGCACCGCGGCGGCGGGCGAGGGAGGCGGGGCGGCCGGGGCGGCCGGGGCAGCCCGGGCGGCCGGAGCGGGCATGGCAGCCGGCCTGGCATCGCTGCCGCCCCGGCTGCGCCGGCTGGTGACCGACTGCCTCAGCACCGCACCGGCGGCCCGGCCGCAGGCCCGCCAGGTGCTCAGGGAGCTGCTCGGGCCGGGCGAGCCGCCGGCCGGGCTGCTGGCCGAGGGAGCGCGGCGCGCCTCGGCGGCGGCCGCCCTGGCCAGGGCGGCGGGCGCGTCGTCCGGGGCCGCGGCCGCCGGGCAGCCACCGTCGCCGGCCGGGCGCGGCGGCCGGGTCTGGTGGACCGCCGCTGCCGTCGTCGTCGTGCTGGCAGTCGCCGCGGCCGGCATCCGGGAGATCCTGAACGACAGCCGGACGGACGGTCCCGCCAGGCCCGGCCACCACCCGAGCGCGAGCGCCGCGGCCCGGCCGTCGTCGCCGGATACATCGCCGCCGGCCACCCCGGCATCGCCCGCATCGGCACCGCCCGCATCGGCACCGGCAGGGTCGGCACCGCCGGCCGCGGCGGCGATCCCGCGCGCGCTGGCGGGCTCCTGGTCCGGCCGGGTCAGCCAGGGCGGACCGGCAGGCGGACGGCGGATTGTTCGGGGTCCGTATCGTGCTGCGGGCCGGGGCGAGCTCGGGCACCATCGCCTACACCGGGTCCAGCTTCACCTGCACCGGGAGCCTGGCCGTGACCTCGGCGGGCGCGAGCCAGCTCGGCCTGCGCCAGCAGATCATCACCGGCCGCCGGACCTGCGCGGACGGAACGGTCACGATGCGGCTGGAGTCGCCGGGAGCGCTGCTGTTCACGTTCCGCGGCACCGCCGGGCCGCAGGCCCGGGGCACCCTGCGGGACTGACCGGACCGGAGCCGCCGGGTCAGTCGTCCCGTTCCGGGTCCAGGCTGACCAGCAGGTCGTGCAGCTCGCCGAACAGGCCGGGCCCGGCCGCGACGGTCATCGACGGCCCGGCGGGCCGACCCGCCAGCCCGGCCACGTGCGCGCCAGCCTCGGCCGCGACCAGGCCGCCGGCCGCGATGTCCCAGTACTGCACCCCGCGCTCGTAGTAGCCGTCGACCTGGCCGCCGGCCAGCGAGCACAGGTCGACCGAGCAGGAGCCGCCGCGCCGGATATCCCGCACCGCGGGCAGCACCGCGCTGACCACCCGGCCCTGCACCCGGCGGCGGGCGGCGGCGTAGCCGAAGCCGGTCGCGATCAGCGCCTCGGCCAGCGGGACTCCCGCGTTGCAGCGCAGCCGCCGCGCCCGCCCGCCGTCGCCCAGCCCGCCGTCGCAGTGACCAGCGGCCGCAGCCAGGCCCCGCCGCCGAGCACCGCGGTGTAGACCGCGGCCCGGCGCGGCACGCACACCACGCCCGCGGTCACCCGGCCGTCCAGTTCCGCCGCGATGCTCACCGACCAGTCCGGCAGCCCGTACAGGTAATTCACGGTCCCGTCCAGCGGATCCACGATCCAGCGCACCCGCGCTCCAGGGCCGCCGGAGCCGCCGGCGGCCCGCCCGACCTGCCCGCCCTCCTCGCCGAGGATCACGTCGCCGGGCCGCTCCGCGAGGATCCGCGTCCCGGATCAGCTCCTCGGCGGCCCGGTCCATCCGGGTCACCACGTCGGTGGGGCTGGACTTGGTCTGCACCACCTCCGGCCTGCCGTGCTGCGAGCCCAGCAGCTTGGCCGCCGCCAGCGCCGCCGAGCAGGCCAGGTCCAGCAGCCCGGCCGGGTCCGGCTGGCTCACCCGGTCTCCCGCCTGGTCCCCGGCCCGGTTCCCGCGCCGGGACCGGCGGTGCGGGCGGCACCGGCCCCACAGCAGCCGTTCTGGCAATATGAGCCGGTCAGCCGGATGCTGCCGAGCTCACGGCGCGGCAGTCCCCCGGCGCGCTCCCGGACCAGCTCGGTCACCATGGCCACGAACCGGCGGTCGGTGCCGGGGGTCGCCGCCCTGGCGAACGGCAGGCCGAGCCGCCGGGCGGTCTGCGCCGCCGCCACGTCCAGGTCGAACCTGACCTCCATGTGGTCGGAGATGAAGCCGACCGGCACCACCACCGCGCCGCCGGATCCGGCCGCGGCCAGTTCGGTGAGGCAGTCGCTGACGTCCGGCTCCAGCCAGGGCTGCGACGGCGGGCCGCTGCGGCTGGAGTAGGCCAGCCGCCAGGACCGGATGCCCGGCACCCGCTCGGCGACCAGCCGGGACGCCTCGGCCAGCTGCGCCGGGTAGGCGCCCCCGGCGGGCCCGCTCGCTGCCGCCATCGCGGCCGGCACGCTGTGCGCCACGAAAACAAGATCAGGCTCAGCCGGAACGGATCGCCGCAGTGACCGCGCGGCTGCAGTGGCCGCCGCGGCGAACGGCTCGATAAAGCCGGGGTGGCTGAAGTAGGGCCGGATCTTGTCGACCTCCGGGGCGCCGGGCCCGGCGGCCTGCCTGGCCGCCTCGATGTCGTTCAGGTACTGCCGGCAGCCGGAGAACGAGCTGTAGGCGGAGGTGACGAACGCCAGCGCCCGGCGCACCCCGGCGGCGGCCATCTCCCGCAGGGTGTCGGCCAGGTAGGGATGCCAGTTCCGGTTCCCCCAGTACAGCGGCAGGCCGATGCCGGCCGCCGCGAAGTCCTTCTCGATCGCGGCGGCCAGGTCCCGGCACTGCTGGTTGATCGGGCTGACCCCGCCGAACTGGTAGTAGTGCCCGGCCACCTCGGCCAGCCGCTCCGGGGGCACCGGCCGGCCACTGGTCACGTTCCGCAGGAACGGCAGGACGTCGTCGGGCCCCTCCGGCCCGCCGAAGGAAACCAGCAGGAACGCGTCGTAACGGGGACTGGCGGGGACAGGCGGCATGTCACCATCCAAGCAGGGCAGCAGCCCGCGACCGGCGGGCGGGCGGAGACCGCGCCGCCGGTACCGGCGATCCCGCGGGCCTCAGCGGTAGTCGGCCGCGTACTGCGCGGCCAGCGCCAGCACCTCGTTCACGTACCACCCGGCGTGGTTGTAGTCGAAGACCGCCTGCCGCAGCGACTGGCCCCCGGCCGCCGCGCCGTCCGCGCACAGCAGCCTGGCCGCCGACGGCACCGCGTCGTAGGGGTTCATCACGTCCGGCGGCCCGGTCAGGCCGAACCCGTCGATGCCCCACACCGCCCAGGTGGAGGGCAGGAACTGCATCGGGCCGAGTGCCCCGGCCGTGGACGGCCCCACGTTGGTGCCGTCGGCGCTCTCGATCTGGCCGATGGCGGCCAGCACGGTCCAGGACAGGCCCGGGCAGTACTGCGCCGCGGAATCCTGGAACAGCTGGAGGTAGCTGCCGGGCAGCTGGCCGGGCCGCGCCGGGGCCTGCGGCAGCTGCTCGGTGCGCAGGCTGATGATCTTGCCGGATGGCCCGAGCACCGCCCGGACGCTGCGGATCAGCCCGGCCAGGCCGGCGCCGGGCGCGCTGATCAGCCCGGCCACCCGGTGCACCAGGCCGAGCGCGCGGGACTGCGCGGTGTTCACCAGCAGGTCGACCCCGGCCACGCCGAACTGCGCCGCCGCGCCGAACCTCAGCACCTGGCTGGTCGCTGCCGGTGAGCTGGTAGCTGTCCCCGGCATGCAGCCGCAGCCGCCGGCTGGCCGCGGTGGACGCGGCGAAGCCGCCGTTCGCCAGGTCGGTCCAGATGGCCTGGTCGGATGCGGTGCGCAGGGGCACCCAGGACCGGAACTGGGCCGCGCTGACGCCGATCACGCTGACCGGCTGCCCGCCCGCGGTGATCTCGGCGCCGTCGAAGGTGATCATGTTGCGGACCCCGGTGATCGCCCGGAGCCTGGCGACCTGCCCGGCGGACAGGCCCTGGGGCGTGACGATGAGCAGGTCGGGCAGGATGATCCGGCGGAACGCGGAGGCGTCGCGGTCGGTCGCCGAACTGCCCGGCGCGTGCCGCGTCCCGTGGTCGGCAGCCCCGTGGTCTTCAGCAGTACCGTGGCCGGCCGTGGCCCGCCGGGCCGGGCCGGACCCGGCACCCGGCGGAACCGGGCGCATCAGCGGCTGGAGGCCGGCCGCGAGCAGGGCCAGGCCGCCGACGATGGCAACGCCGCTGATCGCGGGCAGCCGGGACCGGGATGCGGGGCGGGCCAGCGACATCAGGCGCTGCAGCATGCCTCTCATCACGATCCCCACCATAACCGGACGGGCCGGCCGGTCCCAAGCCGCGCGCCGGAACGGATGCCATCGGCCGGCCGAACATTTGCCCCTGCACGGCCGCGCCTGGCCGGGGCGGGACGGCCGGCTGCCGGGCCGCGGCGGCCTTTGCCCGGTGCGTGCCGTCCGGGCCGCCGTTATGTCGTTACCGGCGGATATCGTCCTGTCAGGAGGTCGGGACGGCGATGGCGGCGAGCGGGATCGGCCCCTACCGGGAGCTGCTCAGGACGCCTGGAGCCGCCGGGTTCTGCGCGGCCGGGATCGTCGGGCGGATGCCGATGGCCATGTTCGGCCTCGGCACCGTGCTGCTGATCACCGCCATGACCGGCCGGTACGGGCTGGCCGGCCTGGTCGCCGCGGCCGGCTCGGTGTGCTATGCGGTCTGTGCCCCGCAAGTCGCCCGGCTGGCCGACCGGCACGGGCAGCGCCGGGTACTGCGGCCGCTCGCGGTCTTCTTCGGCCTGGACACCGCCGTCTTCGTCGCCTGCGCGCTGCTGCGCGCGCCGCTGTGGGCGCTGCTCGCGGCCGGCGGCCTGGCCGGGGCCGCGATGCCGTCGCTCGGCTCCATGGTCCGGGCCAGGTGGAGCACGCTGATCCGCGGCGACAGCCGGCTGATCCATTCCGCGTTCGCGATCGAGTCGGTGGCCGACGAGCTGATCTTCGTCATCGGCCCGACGCTGGTCACGCTGCTGGCGACCGAGGTGTACCCGGCCGCCGGGGTGATCGCGGCGGCCGGCCTCGGCGTTACCGGCACGCTGCTGTTCGCGGCCCAGCGCCGGACCCAGCCGCCGGTGACGCCGCGGCCGGCCCGGCCCGGCCCGGGCACCGGAGGCGGGCGGGCGGCCCGGCCCCGGATCCCGGCGCCCGGTCTGGTCACGCTGGCGCCGGTGTACCTGTTCGTGGGGCAGATGTTCGCCAGCATCGAGCTGAGCACGGTGGACTTCGCCCAGGAGCACGGGCACAAGCCGCTGGCCGGCCTCATCCTCGGCTGTTACGCGCTGGGCAGCGCCTGCGGCGGCCTGTGGTACGGATCCCGGCCCTGGCGGGCGCCGCTGGAGCGGCGGTTCGCGCTGACCCTGTGCATTACCACGGCCGGGGTGGCCACGTTCTGGGCGCTGCCCGGCCTGGCCTGGCTGACCGTGGTCATCTTCGTCTGCGGGCTGGCCATCGCGCCGACCCTGATCGGCGGCTACGGCCTGGTCGAGCGGCAGGCCCCGGTGGCCAGGCAGACCGAGGGCATGGCGTGGCTGTCCTCGACCATCTCGGTCGGCGTCGCGGCCGGCTCGGCCATCGCCGGGTACCTCATCGACGTGGGCGGGGCCCGCCTGGGGTACTTCTACGCGGCCGGGTCCGGCCTGATGGCCGCGCTGATCTGCCTGGCCGGGCTGTCCAGGCTGCGTCCGGCGCCGCCGGAACGTCCCGCCGGGGCCAGCCCCGGCGGGACGACATCCCCCGGCCCCCGGGCGGCGGCACAATGGGCAGATGCGCAGCCGGAGCGATAGCCGGTGACCGGGACGGACGGCTGGCGCAACTGGGCGGGCAACGTGACCGCCCGGCCGCGCCGGGTGGCCGTGCCCCGGTCGGCCGGGGAGGTCGCCGATGAGGTCAGCCGGGCGGCCGCGGACGGGCTGACGGTCCGGATGACCGGCGCCGGGCACTCCTTCACCCCGGCCGCGGTCACCGACGGGGTGCTGCTGCGGCCGGACGGGCTGACCTCGATCCGGTCCGCGGACGAGCGGGCCGGGCTGGTCACGGTGGAGGCCGGCTGCCCGCTGCGGACGCTGAACGCCGAGGCTGGCCGCGCGCGGCCTGGCGCTGGCCAACATGGGCGACATCGACTCCCAGACCGTGGCCGGCGCGATCCAGACCGGCACCCACGGCACCGGCCGGGACACTCGGCGGCCTGGCGGCCCAGGTCGCCGGCCTGGAGCTGGTGCTGGCCGACGGGCGCATCGTGACCTGCTCAGCGTCGGCCCCGGACGGCCGACGGCACGGCCATGGCGCCCGGCCTGTTCGATGCGGCCAGGGTCGGCCTTGGCGCGCTCGGCGTGCTCACCGCCGTGACGTTCCGGGTGGTGCCCGCGTTCTGGCTGGCAGCGCGCGAGCAGCCGATGCGCTACGCCGAGGTCATCGCCCGGCTGGACGAGCTGACCAGCGAGAACAAGCACTTCGAGTTCTACTGGTTCCCGCACACCGAGGGCTGCCTGACCAAGCGCAACAACCCCGTCGGCGGCCCGGCCAGGCCGCTGCCCGGCTGGCGGCACTGGCTGGATGACGAGTTCCTGTCCAATACCGTGTTCGGCCTCACCTGCCGCCTCGGGCACCGGGCGCCCGGCCTGATCCCGACGGTCAACTCGGTGGCGGCCAGGGCGCTGGCCGCCCGGACCTACACCGACGCCGCCTACCGGGTGTTCACCAGCCCGCGCCGGGTCCGCGTTCACCGAGCAGGAGTACGCGATCCCGCGGGCCGCGCTGGCCGACGCGCTTGGCGAGCTGCGGGCGCTGCTGCGACGGCACGACTGGCGGATCAGCTTCCCGGTCGAGGTGCGGGTGGCCCCGCCGGACGAGCCGTGGCTGTCCACCGCCTACCAGCGGGACAGCGCCTACATCGCGGTGCACGTGTACCGTGCCTCGCCGCATCGAGGAGTACTTCCGCGGCGTCGAGGAGGTGCATGACCGGGCTCGGCGGCCGGCCCGCACTGGGGCAAGCTGCACACCCGGCAGGCCGGCTACCTGAACGGCAGCTACCCGAGGTTCGGCGACTTCCTCGCGCTGCGCGATGCGCTCGACCCCGAGCGCCGGTTCGGCAACCCGTACCTGGAGCAGGTGCTCGGCCGGTAGCGGCGAGGCGGCGGCAATAACGGGCCGCGGCGCCGCGGCGGCGACTAGTCTCGCACCATGAACCGGGAAGCCGGCCGGAGCCGGGAGCAGGGCTGCGCGTCACCGGCAGCGGCAGCGGGGCAGCGAAGGCGGCAGGCCAGGACGCACCGCCGAAGAAGACCGGCGCGCCGCGCGGCCGGCCGCGGCGCACCACCGGCGCCCGTCGCTCGGCGGCGGCACCCCGGCGCAGGAACGGGCGCTCGGCGCCCAGGGCCAGCAGACCGTGCGCAAGCTGCTCGAGGCCGGCCTGGCCGAGTTCGACGAGCGCGGGCTCCAGGCGGCCAGGGTAGACGACGTGGTACGGCGGGCGAAGATCTCGCACGGCACCTTCTACCTGTATTTCGCGAACAAGGACGACCTGTTCCGGGCGCTGCTGCGGGACGCGCTGGTCGACATGGAGGTCGATCACCGACGAGTTCCCGGTGGTGACCAGCAACGCTGCCGGGCGGGCCGCGCTGCGCAGCTGGGTGGCGCGGTTCTGCGACACCTACGCGGCGCACGCCGCGGTGATCCGGATCCTGAGCACAGGCCGAGGTGGTCGGCGAGGACGTCTACGGCGACGGGCTGCAGCTGATGTTCCGGCTGGCCGAGGCGATGACCAGGGGGATGACCGCGGCGGCCAGGCCCGGCGCGGCGGATGACCCGGCCGGCGACGGCCAGGGAGGGGCCAGCAGCAGCATGCCGAGCTCACCGCGGTGGCCTGCCTGATGATGCTGGAGCGGGTCAACTACCTGCTCAGCGTCGAGGTGCGGCTGCCCAGGGACGAGATGGTGGACCGGCTGACCGCGATCATCTACGCCGCGTTCCGCTCGTAGCCAGGGCGCCGCCAGAGCACGGGCGGCCCGGCTGACCACCGCCAGCGCGCGGCGGGCGCCGGGCACGTCGTGTACCCGGAACACCCTGGCGCCCTGCCAGGCGCAGATCGCCAGCGCCGCCATGGTGCCCTCGGCCCGGTCCGCGGCCGGCAGGTCCAGCGCCTCCCCGACGAAGTCCTTGTTGGACACCGCGGCCAGCACCGGCCAGCCGGTGCCGCACAGCTCGCCGAGCCTGCGGATCAGCTCCAGCGAGTGCCAGGTGGTCTTGTTGAAGTCCGGGGCCGGGTCGATCAGGATCGCGTCCGGGCGCACCCCGGCCGCCACCGCCCGCTCCGCCTCCGCGGTGACCTGCCGGATCACCCCGGCCACCAGGTCCGGGTAGGCCGGCCGGTGCGGGCCGGTCCGCGGCGCCAGCCCGCCGGCGTGCGCGCAGACCAGCCCGGTGCCGCGGCTGGCCGCGACCGCGGCGAGCTCGGGGTCCGCCCCGCCCCAGGCGTCGTTCACCAGGTCGGCGCCGGCCGCCGCGGCGGCGTCGGCCACCTCGGCCCGCCAGGTGTCCACGCTGATCACCAGGTCGCGGTGGCGCTCCCGGACCGCTGCGATCAGGCCCGCCACCCGGCGGATCTCCTCCGCGGCGTCCACCGGGTCGCCGGGCCCGGCCTTCACCCCGCCGATGTCCACGATGTCCGCCCCGGCCGCCACCGCGCGGCCGACCGAGCGCAGCGCCGCGCCGAAGCCGTAGGTGGCGCCCCGGTCGAAGAACGAGTCGGGGGTCCGGTTGACCACCGCCATGATCGCGAACGAGCCGGGCGGCCACTCCCGGCCCCGCAGCCGCAGCGTCCGCGTGACCTGGTCATCATCAGCACAATAGGCGTCCGCAGGGCAGAATGAGCAGGTGCGATTCCTGACCGAGCCCGTTCATGACCTGGCCTACAGCGACGTCTTCCTGGTGCCGAGCCGGTCCGCGGTGACCTCCCGGCTGGATGTCGACCTGGCCACCCGCGACGGCAGCGGCACCACCATCCCGGTCGTGGTGGCGAACATGACCGCGGTGGCCGGGCGCCGGATGGCCGAGACGGTGGCCCGCCGCGGCGGCCTGACCGTGCTGCCGCAGGACATCCCGGCCGACGTGGTGGCCGAGGTCATCTCCTGGGTGAAGGCACGCGACCTGGTGTACGACACGCCGCTGACGCTGACCCCGGACGCGACCACCGGGCATGCCCTCGGCCTGCTGCCCAAGCGGGCGCACGGGGCCGTCGTCGTGGTCGAGGACGGCCGCCCGGTCGGCGTCGTGACCGAGGCCGACTGCCAGGGCGTGGACCGGTTCACCCAGCTGCGCCGGGTGATGTCCACCGAGCTGCTGACGCTGCCGACCGGGACCGACCCCGAGCACGCGTTCAGCCTGCTGCATGAGGGCAGGCACCGGCTGGCGCCGGTGGTGGACGGCACCGGCCGGTGCGTGGGGATCCTGACCCGCACCAGCGCGCTGCGCGCGACGCTGTACAGCCCGGCCGCGGACGCCGGCGGCGGCTGCGGATCGCCGCCGCCATCGGCATCAACGGCGACGTGGCCGGCAAGGCCAAGCTGCTCCTGGACGCCGGCGCCGACCTGCTGGTGGTCGACACCGCGCACGGCCACCAGGACAAGATGATCCAGGCGCTGCAGGCGGTGCGCGGCCTGGCCCCGGCGGTGCCGGTGGCGGCCGGCAACGTGGTGACCGCGGCCGGGGTCGCCGACCTGGTGCGCGGCCGGGCGCGGACATCGTCAAGGTGGGCGTCGGGCCCGGCGCGATGTGCACCACCCGGATGATGACCGGGGTCGGCCGCCCGCAGTTCAGCGCCGTGCTGGAGTGCGCCGCCCGAGGCCCGCCAGCTGGGCGCGCAGGTGTGGGCGGACGGCGGCGTGCGCCATCCCAGGGACGTCGCGCTGGCGCTGGCGGCCGGCGCGGCGAACGTCATGATCGGCTCGTGGTTCGCCGGCACCTGCGAGTCGCCGGGAGACGTGTTCCGGGACGCCGGACGGGCGGCGGTACAAGGAGAGCTTCGGCATGGCCTCGGCGCGCGCGGTCCGGCTGCGCGCCGCCGCCGACACCCCGTTCCAGCGGGCCCGCAAGGAGCTGTTCGAGGAGGGCATCTCGGCCTCGCGGATGTACCTGGACCCGCAGCGGCCCGGCGTGGAGGACCTGATCGACTCGATCAGCGCCGGGCTGCGCAGCGCCTGCACCTACGTCGGCGCCAGCGACCTGGACCAGCTGCACGAGCGCGCGGTGATCGGCATCCAGGGCGCGGCCGGGTTCACCGAGGGCATGCCCACCCCGGCCGGCTGGTGATCCCGCCGGTGACCGTGACCACCAGGGCCCGGCACCGCCGGCCTGCCCGCAGCCGGGGCAACCCGGCGGGGAACGAGCGGCTGACCGCGCTGACCGGCGCCGTGCTGCTGCTGCTGTTCGCCGCCGAGGGCGTCACGATCCTGCGCGTGCACGAGCTGCTGACGCTGCACTTCTTCCTTGGCATGCTGCTGGTCGGCCCGGTGCTGCTCAAGATCGGCTCGACGGTGTTCCGGTTTGCCCGCTACTATGCCGGGCTCGCCGGACTATGTCCGCAAGGGCCCGCCCGCGCCGCTGCTGCGGGTACTCGGACCGATGGTCATCCTCACCTCGCTGGGCGTGCTCGGCACCGGGATCGCGCTTGCCTTCACCGGGCCGGACAGCCAGTGGCTGTTCCTGCACAAGGCAACGTTCATTCTGTGGTTCGGGTGCATGACCATCCACGTGCTGGCCTACGCCCCGCGGCTGCCCCGGCTGCTGCTCAGCCGGCCGCCGAGCGGGCCAGGAGCACGCTGGCCAGCGGCTGGGCGCGCTGGCTGCTGCTGGCCGCCTCGCTGGCCTGCGGCCTGATCCTGGCCGGCGCGACCCTGCACCTGACCAGCGGCTGGGACGGCAGCCCGCAGAAGCCGCCGCCTGGTCACTTCAAGCACCTGGACGGCTAGGTCAGGCGACCCCGTTCGGCCGGACCCGGGCTAGGCGTGGGCTAGGCGACCGCGTTGGGCCGGACGTCGGTCGAGGTGGCCTCGCGGGCCCAGCGGCCGATCCGGTCCAGCAGGTCCGGCGTTGCGTCCCGCTCGGCGTGCCCGAAGCCGGGGATGATCCACAGGTCCTTCGGGTCGCGCGCGGCCTGGAACAGCTGGTGGGCGTGCTCGACCGGGAAGTACTTGTCGGCGTCGCCGTGCACGATCAGCAGCGGCACCGGGGCGATCCTGGCCGCGGCGTCGGCGGGCGGCAGCGGCACCGGATCCCACCGCCCGCCGCTGATCCTGGTGTGCAGCACGCTGCGGCTGACCAGGCGCCCGGCCCGGTGCTCGACCGCCCAGTGCACCCGGCGCATCGACTTGGTGCCCCGGTAGTACCAGCGGCCGGGGCCGCTGACCGAGACCACCGCGTCCACCCCGCCGATCAGGGCGGCGTGCCGCAGCACGATGGAGGCGCCCATGGAGAACCCGACCGTGGCGATCCGCTGGTAGCCGAGCTCCCTGGCGTAGCCGACGGCCACGTCCAGGTCCCTGATCTCCTTGTCGCCGAGGGTGGAGCGCCCGCCGGAGCGGCCGTGCCCGCGGAAGTCGAAGGTGACCACGCCGGCCGACCGGTTCAGGCCCCTGGCGGTCCGCCACACCGACGGGCGCTGCCAGTTCTGGGTGAAGCCGTGTGCCATCACGATCGCCAGGCCGGTGCCGCCGGGCAGGTGCACCGCGTCGATCGGGACGCCGTCGTCGGTCACGATGGTGATGGATCTGGTCACGGGCTTCGTCATGGTTCCATTCTGCTGGCCGGCCCGCGCTGGTCCGGCACGGGCGGCCGGCATTTGCGCCGGGGCCTTCCCGGCGGTGCCCGGCCTGCGGCAGGCTGTTGCTGGTCTCGCAAGATCGGCCCCATGGCTAGCTGGAGGACTCTCATGCCCGTGCTGGACGCGCTCATCGCCGCACTGCGCAACGCCACGATCGAGGTGGTCGACCTGACCGCCCGGCTGGAGCCGGAAACGCCGGTGATCAGGCTGCCGGAGCCGTTCGGCAACACCCGGCCGTTCACCCTGCACGAGATCAGCCGGTACGACGACCGCGGCCCGGCGTGGTACTGGAACGACATCAGCACCGGCGAGCACACCGGCACGCACTTCGACGCTCCGGTGCACTGGGCCACCGGCCGGGACGGCGAGGACGTCGCGCAGGTCCCGGTGACCCGGCTGATCGCCCCGGCGGTGGTGCTGGACTTCAGCGCGCAGGCCGCCGCCGACCCGGACTTCCTGCTGGAGGTCAGTCACATCCGGCAGTGGGAGGCCGAGCACGGCCCGCTGCCGGACGGCGGCTGGCTGCTGTACCGGACCGGCTGGGACGCCCGCTCGTCCAGCCAGGAGGAGTTCCTGAACGCGAACGAGACCGGCCCGCACACGCCGGGGGTGTCGATCGAGTGCGCCCGGTGGCTGGCCGAGCAGGCCCCGGTGATCGGGTTCGGGGTGGAGACCGTGGGCACCGACGCGGGCACGGCGCACTCGTTCGACCCGCCGTTCCCGTGCCACGCCTCGCTGCTCGGGGCCGGCAAGTACGGGCTGACCCAGCTGCAGAACCTGGCCGCCCTGCCGGCCACCGGCGCGGTGGTGATCGCCGGCCCGCTGCCGATCACCGGCGGCTCCGGCAGCCCGTGCCGGGTGATTGCCCTGGTCGAGCGGTCCTGATGCGGGTCAGTGATGCGGTCGCCGCCACGCTGACGGCCCTCGGCGCGGACACCGCGTTCGGCGTGGCGGGCAGCGGCAACTTCCACGTGATCAACGCGCTGACCGCGCGGGGGGTGCGGTTCGTGGCCGCCCGGCATGAGGGCGGCGCGGCCACCATGGCCGACGCGTGGGCCAGGATGACCGGCAGGCCCGGCATCCTGTGCGTGCACCAGGGACCCGGCCTGACCAACGCGATGACCGGCATCGCCGAGGCGGCCAAGAGCCGCACCCCGCTGGTGGTGCTGACCGCCGACATGCCGGCCGGCGACCTGCGTTCGAACTTCCGGATGGACATCGCCGCGATGGCCGCCTCGGTCGGCGCCACCCCGGCCCGGCTGCACTCCCCCGGCTTCGCCGTGGACGACACCGCACGGGCGTACCGGACCGCCGTCGCACAGCGGCGCACGGTCGTGCTCGCGCTGCCGCTGGACGTGCAGGCCGGCGAGTGCGTCATGCCGGATCATGTGGACCCGGCGGCCGCCGGCCCGGCGCCGGAACCCGACCCGCGGGCCGTCGCGGCCCTGGCGCAGGCGCTGGCCCGGGCCAGCCGCCCGGTGTTCATCGCCGGCCGGGGCGCCAGGATCGCCGGGGCCGGGTCCGCGCTGGAGCGGCTGGCTGATGCCTGCGGCGCGCTGCTGGCGACGTCGGCCGCGGCCAAGGGCCTGTTCCGCGGCAGCCCGTGGGACCTCGATGTGAGCGGCGGGTTCGCCTCGCCGCTGGCCGCCGAGCTGATCGCCGGCGCGGACCTGGTGGTCGGCTGGGGCAGCTCGCTGAACGCCTGGACGCTGCGGCACGGGGCCCTGATCGGCCCCGGCGCGGCGGTGGCCCAGGTGGACTCCGACCGGGCCGCGATCGGCGGGCACCGGCCGGTCGACCTGGGCGTGGTCGGCGACGTGGGCCGCACCGCTGCCGCGGCGGCCGGCCTGCTCGATGCCGGACCTGGCCCGGCCGGACCTGGCCCGGCGGGGGGCGGTACCGGGTACCGGTCGGCCGCGCTGGCGGACCGGATCGCAGCCGGGGTCAGGTGGCGGGACGTGCCCTACCCGGACGAGAGCGACAAGCGGCGGATCGACCCGCGCACGCTGTCCATCGCGCTGGACGACCTGCTGCCCGCCGAGCGGATCGTCGCGGTGGACTCGGGCAACTTCATGGGCTACCCGAGCATGTACCTGTCGGTCCCGGACAGCGACGGGTTCTGCTTCACCCAGGCGTTCCAGTCAGTCGGCCTCGGCCTGGCGTCGGCGATCGGCTCGGCGATCGCACGGCCGGACCGGCTCACCGTGGCCGCGCTCGGCGACGGCGGCGCGCTGATGGGCATCAGCGAGCTCGAGACCGTGGTCCGGCTCGGCCTGCCCATGGTCATCGTGATCTACGACGACGAGGCATACGGGGCAGAGGTGCATCACTTCGGCCCCGAGGGCCATCCGGTGGACATCGTCCGGTTCCCGCCCGCGAAGATCGCGAAGATCGGGCGCGGGTTCGGCTGTGACGGGATCACCGTGCGCTGCCTGGATGACCTCAGCCCGGTGCCCCGATGGCTCGCCGGGAAGCGCAGGCGGCCGCTGGTCATCGACGCGAAGGTGACGTCGGACCGCGGGTCCTGGTGGCTGGAGGAGGCGTTCCGCGGACACTAGGCCAGCCCGATACCCGGTTGATCTGCCCCAGGCGGACCCTGGACACTGGTGCCCGTGCACGCCGGGCGCGCATCGCGGAAGGCCGTGCTGACCCCGCAGTCAGGAATTTCCTAGCCGGGACCGAATCTGGTCTGCTTCGGGTGCGCCGACCTGGGTGTAGAGGTCCAGCGCCTGCTGCCAGTGCTGCCGGGCCCGCTCGTCCTCGCCGCCGGACCGGAAATTCTCGGCCAGGTCGCCATGCGCGCAGGCCCGCTGGTAGGTGCTGCCGGTCTCGGTCGCTATCCGGAGAGCCATCTCCAGCTCAGCGCGGGAGGCGTCGAGCTGGCCGGCCCCGTGCAGGGCCTTGGCCAGGGCGCGCCGTGTCAGGGTCTCGCCGTGCTGGTAGCCGGTCTGCCGATGCAGGGCGAGCGCCTGCTGGAGGTAGCCGATTGCCTGCTGGCAGGCACCCTGCCGCAGGCTGACTTCGCCCAGGTTGGCCAGTTCGGCCGCAATACCGCCGGGATTGCCGATGCGGCGGAAGAGGGCCAGGGCCTGCTCGTGGAAGGCGGCGGCTCGGGCAGGCTGGCCGTGGCGGGCGCTGAGGCTGCCCATCTGCGATAGTGCCTCTGCCTCACGCAGATGGTCGTTCTGCTCGCCGAATACAGCCCGGGCGAGCTGCAGGTGCTCAGCTGCCTGATCGTAAGAGCCCAGCTCGGTCAGTACACCCGCGAGGCTGGATCGCGCGATGGCCACGCTGTACCCATCTCCGGTGTCCTCGTAGGCACTCATGGCCCGGTGGTAGTAGCTGGTCGCTGACCGGTAGTTGTGCGTCTGGTACTCGATGAAGCCGAGGTTGTGCAGGGCACGGGCCTCGCCGGCCCGGTCGCCCTGCCGGCGATAGGACTCCAGTGCGGCCTGGTAATACCCGTCGGCGCCGGCGAACCGGCCTGCCTTAAAGTGAGCTCCGCCAAGCCCGCTCAGTGCGGCTGCCTCCGCGGCGAGGTCGCCGGACCGGCGGGCGGCCTGCAGCGCGTGGCCGTAGACGATGAGAGCCTCGGTCAGGTGGCTCCCCGATATCAGGTCGCGGAACAACATGCCGGCCAGGTCGGCGGCATGCCGGTGCCAGCCATGATCGGCGCAGTGGACGACCGCCGCGACCAGGTTCGCGCGCTCCTGGTCGAGCCACGCCCGTCCATCAGCCTGGCCGGGCATCTCCGGTACGACTGCAGCGGACGGCGGGACGCGCGGCCGCCGCCGGGCCTCGGCCGGAAAGACGACATCCATGGCGGCGGCGGCTGCGGCCAGGTAGTAGTCGAACAGCCGGGTCAGGGCCTGATCGCTTGAGTGGCCGGTGTGCTGGGCGGCGGCCTGCTCACGGGCGTAGGCGCGCAGCAGGTCGTGCATGCCGTAGCGGCCGGGCCCGGCGGCTTGCAGCAGGCTGGCCCGCTGCAGCCAGTCCAGTACCCGGCGGGCCTGCCTGGCGGGCGTACCGCTCAGCGCGGCGACGGCGTACGCGTCCAGGTCTTCGCCTGGATGCAGGCCGGTCAGCGCGAACGCCGCCGCTACGTCGCCGGGCAGCTGCCGGAGCGACCAGGAGAACACCGCCCGGACATCGGCGCGGTCTTCGCCGGCATCCAGCAGGTCCAGCCGGGTGGCCGTGAGGTCGGCCGCCAGCTCCCGCAGCGGGGTCTCCGGACGGGCGGCCGCCAGTTCGGCAGCGATCCGCAGGGCAAGAGGAAGCCGGGCGCACAGCTCCGCCAGCGCCGCCGCTGCATCCCGGTCCTCGTCAACGCGGCCGCCGGTCAGCGACCGCAGCAAGGCGACCGCGTTGGCCAGCGGCAGCACGTCCAGGTCCAGCCGCCGGGCGCCGTCGGTGGCGACCAGCCCGGCCAGCGTGTCCCGGCTGGTTACTAGCGCGACGCAGCCCGGACTGCCAGGCAGCAGCGGCCGGACCTGCTCGCCGTCACGGGCATTATCCAGCACTACGAGTATCCGGCGGCCGGCCAGCTTGCTGCGGTACAGCCGGGCCTTCTCGCCGAGGTCATCGGGAATCTGCTCCCCCGGCACGCCCAGCGTTCGCAGGAACCCGGCCAGCGCATCGGCAGCCGTGACCGGCTCGTGCGGGTCGTAGCCGCGCAGGTTCACATACAGCTGCCCGTCACCGAACCGGTCAGCGACCTGATGCGCCCAGTGGACCGCCAGAGCGGTCTTGCCGACCCCGGCCATTCCGGCGATCGCCGAGATCACCAGGGCAGGAGCGTGCACGCCCGGCTCCGTCCCGAGCAGGCTTGTCAGCGCGGCCATCTCGTTATCGCGACCCGTGAACCCGGCCACCGGCCCGGGCAGCTGCCGTGGGACCGTGCCTGGCGCCGCAGCAGCCGCCGGTCCCGGTAGTCCTGCCGTCGCGCCCGGCGCGGACGGCGGGGTGAGCGCCGGGTCATCGTGCAGGATCTGCTGATGCAGTGCCTGCAGCTCGGGGCCGGGGTCGGCACCGACCTCCTCGGCCAGGACATCGCGGGCGGTCCGGTAGGTGTCCAGGGACTCGGCCCGGCGCCCCGACCGGTAGAGCGCGAGCATCAGCAGCGCATACAGCCGCTCACGGACCGGGTTGGCCGCGATGAGCTGTGGCAGCTCGGTCACCGCATCGGCGTGCCGGGCCAGGGCCAGGTCGGCCTCGATCCGCAGCTCGCGTGCCTGCAGCCGCATCTCGGCCAGCCGCGGAACCTGCTGGGCAGTGACCGCGGGCAGGTCCACATCGGACAGCGGTTCCCCGCGCCACCAGCCCAGCGCCGCGTCGGCGTGGGCGCGCGCCTGCTGCCAGTCGCCGTCTGCGGCGGCGGCCCGCGCCCCGGCCAGCTCGTGTCCGAACCGGGCGAGGTCCACCGAGCAGTCGTCGAGCTCGATCACATAGCCGCCAGGCACGGTCTGGATCAGTTGCCGGCCGGCAGCTCCCAGCGCACGCCGCAGCCGCAGCACGTAGTTGCGCAGCGCGACCGCCGACGTCGGCGGCGGCGGATCCGGCGCCCACAGCAGCTCGGCGAGCCGGTCGGCCGGAACGGGGCGGCCTTCCTGCAACAGCAGCGCCACCAGCAGGGCCCGCTGCTTGGCAGCCGGGATCGCCACGACCGCGCCACCGCAGCGCACCTGCAGCGGGCCGAGCAGGCGGATCTCAGTGCCAGCTGGCATCGAGCCTCCAGGGCCACGTTACCGCGGCGTTACCAGCCGCGTTACCGCCGCTTGGGACAGTAACACACACGAGTAAAACGAACGGGATCGGAGGAAATGTGCTAAAGCGAATCGCCGTGATCGCCTCGGGCCTCCTTGCGGTCGGCGCGCTCACTGCCGGGAGCGCAACGGCGGCAAACGCGGCCGCGGCATCCGTTATTCACCGCGGGCCGGACGCGCGCCCCGGCGTCTATAGGACCACCATCAGCTGCTCAGGCGAGGTAAATACATTTCAGAATGATTATAACGGCGGTAACGGCCAGTACTGGTACAGCCGGGTCGGCAGCCCGTACCAGCTGCTTGCCAATACCGCTCACACCGGCTACTGCCTGGAGGGCTCTAATTATTCCCACGATGTAGAAATAGCTATAGATGGCAGTAACGACATCTGCCTTCAGGTCGAGAGCAGTGGCGGTGTCGATGGGGCCACATGCGACTTCGACAGCAAGGCCCAGGCACTTCACTTCACCGGGTACGACGGTTCCACTTTCATCGGCCAGTGGGAGTTCGATCAGGATACCGGGGGCTGTATATATCAGAGCGGGACAGATTCGCCAGTGGCCTGGCATTCATGCAACATAAATAACACCGGCGACCGATGGATCGAGAAGCTCTCGTAGCGAAGGAGACCGGCCGCCGGTAAGGGCTAGCCGCACCCCGGAGGGGCGCGGCTAGCCCGCTGTCGGCTGGCGGAACAGGTAGTTGCGGGCGTGCGTGCAGACCGTGCCGGTCTCCTGCCAGCCGTCCTGCCACACGTGCATGACGTAGCCGCGCTTGGTGAGCCAGTCCGCGATCTCGTCGGGCGAGTACTGGTACCGCGCGGTGTGCCGGGCCTCGATCTCGATCAGCATCGCGGGCCGGAACTCCTCGATGGTGCGCTGGCCGCCCTCCAGCACCCGCAGCTCGGCGCCCTCTACGTCGATCTTGACGAAGTCCAGCCGGTCCAGCCCGACCCTGGTGCGGAAGTCATCCAGGGTCTCGACCTCGACGGCGACCGAGATCTGGCCGGCGAACTCCTCGTTGGAGCCCAGCCCGCGGGTCTTCCAGTCCAGGAACGACCGGCCGGTCACGAACCCGTACCGGCCCATCGGGACGCTCATCATGCCCTGGCCAGGCTCGGCACCGAGCGCCTCGGTGTAGTGCCGCACGTTCGGCCCGGAGCCTGCCCGCAGCACCCGGCTCCACACCGGGTGCGCGAATGCCAGCGGCTCGATGCTGTGCACCTGCCCCTCCGGGCCGGCCAGCTGGGCCAGCGCCGCGGTGTACAGCCCGGCGGCCGCGCCGACGTCGAGGCAGACGCTGCCGGGACGGACCAGGCCGCGCAGGCCGAGCATCTCCGATTCCAGGTACGGCGTGCGCCGGGCCAGCAGCATGATCATGCCGGCGGTGAGCGACTGCCGGTCCGCGCGGATCACCGGCGTACTCCGGCGCGGCGGCGGGCGGTGGGACCGGGCCCAGCGTTCATGACGCTCCCATCAGTTTCGCGGGACGCCATGCTACTGCAGCCCGGCCTACGAGCGGCGAGGGGACATCTGCAGGCCGGTGACGGCGAGCAGGACCACGGCGGCGATCTCCACCACCAGCACGGTATTGGCCAGGCCCGAGCTGAAGGTGAGATGGAAGCCGAATATCCCGACGGTCCGGGCGAGTATGAAGCCCGCGAGCGTCCCGGCCATCAGCAGGATGGAGCCGAGCACGACGAGCAGCGCCCTGGTAGCGAGCAGCAGGACCGCCGCCAGCACGCAGGCCGCCGTCTGGACCAGGAAGAGCACGTCCAGCACGGCGACGTGCCGGTAGGCGATGTCCCACAGGTGCAGGTGCAGCAGCCCCGAGGCCACGAGCAGGCCTGCGTCGCATACCCAGAGCAGCCAGAGCAGGCCGCCGCTGCGCGGCGCCGCCCGCTGCAGCAGGAAGTTCCTGGTGGTTACCATGGCTCCGTCCTGGTCGGGATGAATGGCTCCACGAGCTGGCTCAGCATCGTGCGGCCAAGGCGGGCGCGCGAGCCGGACTGCTCGACCGGCACCGGCCGGCCTTCCAGTCCGGTGCGGCTTGCCCTGGATGCGCCGCGGCGCTCCGGGAAGACGGCGCGGCGCGAGACCATATCCCAGAACGGGAACACGGTGCCGAGGTTGATATCCAGACGACCGATGGCCGCGTGGTGAATCCGGTGGTAGGCAGGGCTGATCAGGACCCGCCCGACCCGGCCGTAGGTCCAGCGGACATTGGCGTGCGGCAGCGCGCCCAGGCAGGCATAAGCAGTCAGCACCACGGCCGGCGTCGCCGCGTTGGACGCAACTGCCAGGATCGGGATGGCCGAGATCAGGAAGCTGACGTGCACCAGCGGGTGCGCCCGGTAGGTAGTGAGGATGCTCAGCTCCTCTTGTGAGTGATGGACCGCGTGCAGCCGCCACAAGGTAGTGATCTTGTGGTTGCCGAGGTGGGCAAGCCAGTCGACCGCGTCAATCCCGACCACGGCGAGCACGACGAAGCACCAGCCAGGTACGCCCGGCACTCTCGGCAGCACCAGCCACGGCGCGAGCCGCGCGAGCAGGGTGGCGAACCCGGCACCGAGCAGCACGATCAGCGGTACCACCGCAACGGCGTAGAACAGCAGGTACGCGACGTCCAGCCGGTGCCCGCGGGCAAGCAGCGGCCGGCGCTGAGCGGGCCGCAGCTGCTCGACGGCGAAGACAACGGCCACGAACGCGAGCACGGCGGGACCGGCCAGCTCGTACCGGCCGGCGTGGACGGACGGGCCAACGCCGTCCCGGCCGAGAATGGTCCAGCCGCGCCAGGCCAGCCACCCGGCCAGGCTCGCTATGGCGAACGTCGGCAGGTAGAGCCGGGTGCCGCGGTACCGGGACTGGCTGCTGCGCGCGTTACTGCGCCCGCGGCGCGCCCTGGCCCGGTCGGCAACCGCGGTCAAGCTTGCCCCCGGCCCGGGTCCGGGTCTGATCGCACGAGTTCGTGATCACGCACACCCAGCTATACGGCCAGCCGACGGGTCAGGTTCAGGTCACGGTCCGGTAACAGTGCGGACGGTCGCCCTTGAGCATCCGAAATGGAGGACTTACTCTCCGTTGAGAGCATCTGGTAAGCGCTTTCCAGACAATCCCGCTAATGGCAGGGATTGCCGGTCGGCGATCTTGGAAAGCGCTTACCGGGGCACTTGTACCGCTGACCTGGACTGACTGGACTAACCGGGAGGACCGCGGTGACCGACACCCCAACGGCGCCGCCCACGATCTACGACGTGGCGCGGGCGGCGGGCGTCTCGATCGCCTCGGTCTCCCGGGTGCTCAACGGCCAGCGCAACCCCCGCCAGGAGACCAGGGACCGGGTGCTCCGGGCGGTCGCCGAGCTCGGCTTCGTCCCCGACGGCGCGGCCAGGGCGCTGAGCGTCCGGCTCAAGGAGGTCGTCGGCGTGGTCGTGCGGCGGCCGTCCGGGCTGGCCAGCGAGGGGGTCTTCGCGGACGAGGACGAGAACCTCCAGTTCCCCGACATGATCAACCGCGGCATGGAACTGGTGGCCCAGCGCTACGGGTTCGACCTGCTAGTCCGGTCGGTCGACCTGAGCGATCACGATCACGGCAGGCGGATCTTCGCGCTGGCGCGCAAGAGCGACGGCCTGATCCTGCACGACCGGATCCTGGAACCGCAGCAGCTGGACCGGCTGTCCCGGCAGGTCCCGGTGGTCACCCTGGCCGGCCAGCCCACCAGCACCACCGTGAACGTGCGCGGCGACAACCAGGCCGGGATGCGGGACCTGGTCCGGCACCTGGTCACCGGCCACGGCTACCGGACGCTCGGCTACCTGGCCGGTCACCCGGACAGCCCGGACAACGAGGCCCGGCTGGTCGCCGCCACGGCGCAGGCGGCCGAGTGCGGCGCGGAGCTGGCCGCCGGCCCGCACTGGCGGGGCAGCTACTCGGCGGCCGGCGGGGCCCGGG
Source organism: uncultured Actinomycetota bacterium (assembly GCA_963719705.1). GTDB lineage: Bacteria > Actinomycetota > Actinomycetes > Streptosporangiales > Streptosporangiaceae > CAVRCV01. The sequence goes on along the minus strand of CAVRCV010000015.1, from coordinate 526,661 downwards.
CGATCGAGCGGCTGGTCGCCTCCGGCCGGGTACTCCCCCGCGCCATCATGTGCGCCAACGACCAGTCGGCGATCGGCGTGCTCTACGCGCTGGCGCAGCACGGCATCGCCGTGCCCGGCGAGGTCGCGGTGACCGGGTTCGACGACATCCCGGTGGCACGGCACCTGAGCCCGCCGGTGACCACGGTCCGGCAGGCCATCCAGGATCTGGGCGCCACCGCTTTCGAGGTGCTGCACGCCATGATCAGCCGCCAGGAGCCGGGCGGCCGGGACATCGTCCTGCCCGCCCGGCTGGTGCTGCGCGAGAGCTGCGGCTGCGCACCTGCTGCCCGCCCGCCCACCCTCCGCCCGCCCACCCTCCGCCCGCCTACCCTCCGCCCGCCCGCCCCACGCCCGCCCGACCTCCGCTCGGCCGACCTCCGCTCGGCCGCGTCCGGGCCGCCCGCGGCCGGGCCGCCGGGCGCCGGCCTGGACGCCTGAGGGGAGGACAGCGTGCGCACGCTGCTCCGCCGGATCGGGTTCTACCTGCTCACCGCCGTGGCCGCGGTCACCGTGGACTTCTTCATCCCGCGGGTGATGCCAGGCAACCCGGTCGACGCGGTGCTCGCCCGGATGCAGGGCCAGGTGATCACCAGGGCCACCCTGCACGCGCTGGAGCTCCAGTTCGGCGCGAACACCAGGGAGGGCCTGCCCGGCCAGTACCTGCACTACTGGAACAACCTGCTGCACGGCAACCTGGGCACCTCGACCAGCAACGGCATGGTGCCTGTCACCACGGTCATCCGGGGCGCGCTGCCGTGGACCCTCGGCCTGGTCGGCACCGCCACCCTGATCAGCTTCGTGCTCGGCACCCTGATCGGCATCGGGGTGGCCTGGCGGCGCGGCAGCTGGCTGGATAGCCTGCTGCCGGCCACCACGTTCTTCCAGGCCGCGCCGTACTTCTTCCTCGCCTTCCTGGCCATCGACCTGTTCGCGATCAAGCTCGGCTGGTTCCCGGCCGGCAGCGCGAGGAACGACCTGGACTTCCCGGCCCTCAACCTGACCTATATCGGCGACGTGCTGGACCACGCCATCCTGCCCGCGGCCACGATCGTGGTCGCCTCGACGGCCGGCTGGATCATCGGCATGCGCAACGTCATGGTCACCACGATGGACGAGGACTACGTGCTCATCGCGCAGGCCAAGGGCCTGCCGAAGCGGCGGGTGATCTGGTACGCGGCGCGCAACGCCATCCTGCCGAGCATCTCCGGCTTCTCCCTGGCGATCGGCTTCGTGGTGTCAGGGGCGCTGCTGACCGAGATCGTATTCAGCTACCCGGGGCTCGGCTACATCCTGCTCACCGCCGTGCAGGAGGCCGACTACGCGCTGCTGCAGGGCATCTTCCTGGTCATCATGCTGGCCGTGCTGCTGGCCAACCTGGCCGCCGACTTCGTGTACGTGTTCCTCGACCCGCGCACCAGGCAGGAGGCCTGAGCCATGGCCATCGGCACCAGCACGACCCTGGGCGGCCCGGCGGGACCGGCCGGTGCGGGCGGGCCGGGCGGGCCGGGCGGCGCTGGCGGCGCCGGGCCGGACCCGGCGGCCGGGCCGGAGGCCGCCGCCGGCCGCCGGATGCTGCGGCTGCCCCGGTCCCCGAAGGTGCTGACCGGCCTGGCGATGCTGGCGGGCTTCGCGGTGCTGGCCGCGATCGGGCCGTGGCTGGCCCCGTACAGCCCCGGCCGCACGTTCTCCGCCACGGTCAGCTTCCCGCTCCCCCCGTCCGCAGCGCACCTGCTCGGCACCACCCAGCAGCAGCAGGACGTGCTGTCCCAGCTGCTGGCGGGCGGCCGGAGCACCATGCTGGTGGCGTTCCTGGCCGGGCTGGCCGCGACCGTGCTGTCGGTCGTGATCGGCGTGACCGCCGGGTACGCCGGCGGGCTGGCCGATGACCTGCTGTCCATGCTGGCCAACATCTTCCTGGTGCTGCCGGCCCTGCCGCTGCTCATCGTGATCTTCGGGTTCCTGCCCGCCTCGCAGGGCAGCGATGACGTGCTGATCGGGCTGATCATCGCGCTGACCGGCTGGGCCTGGGGAGCCCGGGTACTGCGGGCCCAGAACCCTGTCCCTGCGCAGCCGGGACTACGTGGAGTCCGCGCGCATCATCGGCGAGCGCCGCCGGCGCATCATCTACGCCGAGATCCTGCCCAACCTGGTCCCGATCGTCGCCTCGTCGTTCCTGTTCACCGTGCTCTACGGGGTCGGCACTTATACCGCGCTGGCATTCCTCGGCCTGGTCAACCCGAACAACTGGAGCTGGGGCGGGATGCTGTTCTACGCCCAGGTGGCCGGCGCCGAGCAGAGCGGCTACTGGTGGCTGTTCATCCCGCCCGGCCTGGCCGTGGCACTGCTCGGCACCTCGCTGGCGCTGGTCAACTTCGGCATCGACGAGTTCATCAACCCGCGGCTGCGCGTTGCCGGGCTGTCCCGGCGCCGGGCCCGGCGGGCCGGGATGAGCGGCCTGCCGCGGCGGTTCGTGCTCGGCGTCACCCCGGTGCTGAGCCAGCCGGGCGGCCAGGACCTGCGGCGCGGGGGCAGGCCATGACGCCGGGCGGCGGGCCGCTGCTGGAGGTGGCCGGCCTGCGCGTGGATTACGGGGCCGGCCCCGGCGCGGTGCATGCCGTCGTCGGCGCCGACCTGGTGCTGCACCGCGGCGAGGTGCTGGGACTGGCGGGCGAGAGCGGCAGCGGCAAGTCCACCCTGGCCTACGCGATCACCCGGCTGCTGCGAGCGCCCGGCCTGATCACCGGCGGCAGCGTGCGCTACCACCCGGCTGCGGCTCTCCCGGCCGCGGGCAGTCCGGCCGAGGGCAGTCCGGCCGCGGGTCAGCTGGCCCCGGCGCACACAGTGGACTTGCTGGCCGCGGGCGAGCCCCAGCTGCGCCGGCTGCGCTGGTCGGCGATCTCGGTCGTCCTGCAGAGCGCGATGAACGCGCTCAACCCGGTGCTGCCGGTCGGCGTCCAGCTCACCGACGTGCTGCAGGCGCACCTGCCGGACATGACTAAGGCCGGGCGCCGGGCCCGCGCGGCCGAGCTGCTGGACCTGGTCGGCATCGCCGCGGACCGGCTGGCCAGCTACCCGCACGAGCTGTCCGGCGGGATGCGGCAGCGGGTGATGATCGCCATGGCGCTGGCCCTCACGCCGCAGGTCGTCATCATGGACGAGCCGACGACCGCGCTGGACGTGGTCACCCAGCGGGAGATCCTGCAGGAGCTGATGGAGCTGCGCCGCCAGCTCGGCTTCGCGGTGCTGTTCATCACCCACGACCTGTCGCTGCTGATCGAGATCGCCGACTCGATCGCGGTCATGTACGCGGGCCGGCTGGTCGAGCAGGCCGAGGCGACGGCGCTGTTCCGCGGCCCGCGCCACCCGTACAGCCTGGGACTGCTCGGCTCGTTCCCGGCCCTGCACGGGCCGCGGCAGCGGCTGACCGGCATCAGCGGCTCGCCGCCGGACCTGCGGCAGCTTCCGGCCGGGTGCGTGTTCCATCCGCGCTGCCGGTTCGTCATGGACCGGTGCGTCACCGAGGCACCGCCGCTGATCGAGCTGGAGCAGGACGGCGGGCGGCTGGCCGCCTGCTGGCTGCAGGACGGCACGGTACAACCGCCAGCCGAGCTGGCCGGGCCTGGCCACAACCCAGTGGGTCCGGCCACGGGCAGCCAGCCCCGTGACTGGTCCAGTCACGGGGCTGCCAGCCGGAGGGCGGCCGGGCATGACTGAGCCGCGGGCCGGGGCGCGGCCGCCGGCGACCGGGGCCCCGCTGCTGGAGGCCAGGAACCTGACCAGGCACTTCCCGGTGTACCGGGGCGGGCAGGGGCGCGAGGCCAGGCTGCGGGCAGCCAGGACGGCCCGCGCCGCTCGCGGCACCCGCGGCGCCCGGTCCGGCGCGAACCAGGCGGGCGGCACCGGCGGGACCGGCGGGACCGGCGGCAGGCCCGTGGTGCACGCGGTGGACGGCGTCTCGCTGGCGCTGCCCGCGGCCCGGGTAACCGCCGTGGTCGGGGAAAGCGGCTCGGGCAAGTCCACGCTGGCCCGGCTGCTCGCCCGGCTGCTGAAGCCGACCGGCGGCGAGCTGCTGCTGGACGGGCAGCCGGTGCCGCGCTCGGCCGCGGCCAGGCGGCGTTACGCGCGGCAGGTGCAGCTCGTGCTGCAGGACCCGTTCTCCTCCCTGAACCCGGTGCACGACGTGCGGTATCACCTGGCCCGGCCGCTGCTGGTGCACGGCATGGCCAGCCGGGGCGGGCTGGACGCCGCGATCGGCCAGCTGCTGGAGCGGGTCGCGCTGAGCCCGGCGGACCAGTTCGTCGCCAAGTACCCGCATGAGCTGTCCGGCGGGCAGCGGCAGCGGGTGGCGATCGCCCGCGCGCTGGCCGTGCAGCCGCGGGTGCTGCTGGCCGACGAGCCGGTCTCGATGCTGGACGTGTCGATCCGGCTGGACGTGCTCAACCTGCTCGGCGACCTGCGCGACCGGGAAGGGCTGGCCATCCTCTACATCACCCACGACATCGCCTCGGCCCGGTACCTGGCCGAGACGATCGTGGTGATGTACGCCGGGCAGGTGGTCGAGTCCGGGCCGTCGGGGCTGGTCACCGACGCCCCGGCACACCCCTATACCCAGCTGCTGCTGAGCGCGGCGCCCGACCCTGCCGCCACCGTGCTGGCCAGGCAGGCCGGGAACGCCGGGCAGGCCGGGCCGAACGGATCCGGCCCGGTGCTGGCCGGCCGGGGCTCGCCGCCGAGCCTGATCACGCCGCCGTCCGGCTGCCGGTTCCACCCGCGCTGCCCGCACGCGATGGCCGTCTGCACCACCACCGCACCGCAGCCGGCGCAGGTCGCGGCCGGTCACCTGAGCGCCTGCTGGCTGCACGCGGCCGGCCTGAGCCCGGCCCAGTCCAGACCGGCAGAGTCCAGGCCAGGCACAGGCAAGGCCGGCACAGGCAAGGCCGGCACAGGCAGGCCCGTTCGTCCCCGATCCGGGAGAGGAGAGGTGATGCACCCGGACACCCGGTAGCCCAGCCCGACAAAAATGCGCAGCCGGACGAGCAGCGCGCCCGGCCGACCCCTGCGCCCCCCACTGTCAGCAGACCCCAACACGGTCGAAACAACAGGCCGGCGACGAGCCGGCCGGGCACTCGGAGTTTAAGCAATGAATCATGCAATCCTGAAGAGCGTGGCCGTAGCCGCCATCGCGAGCCTGGCCCTGGCGGCATGCAGCTCGAGCCCGAAGTCCGGATCTTCCCCCGGCTCCGCCGGGTCCGGCAAGCCGCTGGTCATCGACGACACTCCGCTGTCTCCCATGACCGACACGTTCAGCCCGTACTCGGCGACCTCCACCGGCTACGTGGTGAACGCGCAGTCCCTGTACAACGAGCCGCTGATGATCTGGAACACTCTCAACGCCACCCAGCCGCCGTTCGACGTGCTGGCCACCGGCTACCACTGGTCCGCCGGCGGCAAGACGCTGACCTTCACCATCCGCAGCGGGGTGAAGTGGAACGACGGCAAGCCGTTCAGCGCCAGCGACGTCGCCTTCACGTTCAACATGATCAGGACGGTCAAGGGCCTGCAGACCGACGGCACCCCGGTGCCGGTCAGCGCGACCGCGCCGAACCCGACGACGGCGGTGCTGACCTTCAGCCAGCCGGAGTACGCCAACCTGTTCCTGATCGCGCAGACCTTCATCGTGCCGCAGCACGTCTGGTCGAAGGTGAACCCGGCCACGTTTGCCGACCCGGACCCGGTCGGGACCGGCCCGTTCATGCTGGACCGGTTCAGCCCGCAGGGCTTCACGCTGAAGCAGAACCCGTACTACTGGGACAAGGCCTCACTGCACGTGCCCGAGATCTCCTACCCCTCCTACAACCAGAACTTCAACATCGTCAGCCCGCTCGCGGCCGGCCAGATCGACTACGCGGGCAACGACATCGCCAACGTGCAGAGCGTCTACCTGGCCAAGAGCACCGACAACCACACCTGGTTCCCGCATGCCCCCTACCTGGTCGCGAACAACGTGGTGTCGCTGTTCTTCAACGTGACCAAGGCGCCGCTGAACGACCCGGCGGTGCGCCAGGCGGTCAGCTACGGGATCAACCGGCAGCAGCTGTCCGCGCAGGGCGAGACCGGCTATGAGCTGCCGGAGACCTCCACCACGGGGCTGCTGCTGCCCGCGGCGGGCAGCTACCTGAACCCCTCGCTGGCGAACAACCTGCCCGCCGGCGGCGACCCGGCGAAGGTGAAGGACATCCTGACCGCGGACGGCTGGAAGATGACCGGCGGCAAGTGGATGAAGGGCGGCAAGACGATCAGCTTCGCGATCGCCGACCCGATCCCCTACTCCGACTACTACCTGGACGCCCAGGACATCGCGCACCAGCTGGACGCGCTCGGCTTCGACGTGACCGTGGACGGCATCGGCAATCCCGACGGTCTGGGACGGCGACGTCACCAACGGCACGTTCGACGCGGCGATCCACTGGAGCAACCAGGGCCCGACCCCCTACCAGATCTACGACAACTGGCTGGACGACTCGCTGACCGCGCCGGTCGGGCAGCCGGCCGCGGCGACCTCGGCCGCTACAAGAACGCGCAGGCCCAGGCGGCCCTGGCCGGGTACGCCGCGAGCGGCACGCTGGCCGGCCAGAAGGCCGCGATCAGCACGCTGGAGAACATCATGACCAGTCAGGTCCCGGTGGCACCGCTGCTGGCGGGCGCGGACTGGTATGAGTACTCGACCAGGGACTACGTGGGCTGGCCGTCGGCGAGCGACCCGTTCATGAACCCGAGCACCAACTCGCCGTACCTGGAGGAAACCGTGCTGCACCTGCGGCCGGCCGCCTGACCCGGCGCCGCCCCGATGACTAACAGCACGCCGGGCCGGCCGTGACCGCGGCCGGCCCGGCCTCCGGGCACACCATCACGACAACAGGAACGGATTCCCCGGCTGATCCCGCACCGGATGGCTGGCCGGGCGGCCAGGCAGGCGACGACCTCGCCGGGCTGCTGGCCGCGCTGCCGACGGCGCAGAAGATCCGGCTGCTCACCGGCGCGGACGCGTGGCGGACCCGGGCCGCCGGGGCCATCGGGCTCCGGGCGATGATCACCTCGGACGGCCCGGCCGGGGTCCGCGGCGTGTCGCTGGACGAGCGCCGCCCCTCTTCCAGCCTGCCCTGCCCGTCCGCGCTCGGCGCCACCTGGGACACCGAGCTGGCTGGCCAGCTGGCGGCCGCGCTCGGCGCCGAGGCCAGGGCCAAGGGCGTCGACGTCCTGCTGGCCCCGACCGTAAACCTGCTGCGCACCCCGCTCGGCGGGCGCGGCTTCGAGTTCTTCGGCGAGGATCCGGTGCTCACCGCCGCGCTGGCGGTCGCCTACGTGCGCGGGCTCCAGGGTGCCGGCGTGGCCGCCACGGTGAAGCACTACATCGGCAACGACTCCGAGACCCAGCGCTGGACCTACGACGCCCGGATCGGCGAGCAGGTCCTGCGCGAGCTGTACCTGGTGCCGTTCGAGGCCTGTGTGCGGGAGGCCGGCGCGGCGCTGGTGATGGCTGCCTACAACAAGGTGAACGGATCCCGGATGACCGAGCACGGCCGGCTGCTCCGGGAGGTGCTCAAGGACGAGTGGGGCTTCGATGGCGTGGTCACCTCGGACTGGCACGCGGCGCGCAGCACCACGGCCACCGCGCTGGCCGCGCTGGACCTGATCATGCCCGGGCCGGACGGGCCATGGGGGAACCGGCTCGCCGAGGCGGTACGCGACGGCACGGTGAGCGAGCAGGTACTGGACGACAAGGTGCTGCGGCTGCTGCGGCTGGCCCAGCGGGTCGGTGCGCTCGACTCCGTGGCGGACAGCGCGCCGGATCGCGGCGGCGCTCCCGACGGCCCGGCGGACGGCCCGGCTGCTGCCGGCGACGCTGGCCGCGGCAGCCCCGTTCTGGCTCTGGTCGACCCCGGCCTGCTGCGGCGGGCGGTGGCCGCGTCCTGCGTGCTGCTGCGCAACGAGGGCGGCCTGCTGCCGCTGCGGCCGGACCGGCTCCGCCGGGTGGCGGTGACCGGGCCGAACGCGTTCTGGCCGACGATCCAGGGCGGCGGCAGCGCGGGGGTATCGCCGGTCAGCGTGTCCCGGCCGGCCGACGCGCTGGCGGCGGCGCTGGACGGCCGGGCCGAGGTCGTCGCCGCGCCCGGCTGCCAGACCTGGGCGCTGGTGCCGCAGGCGGCGGCCGGGTCGCTGCGGGACCCGGCGACCGGCGAGCCCGGCCTGCGGCTGGAGTTCCTGGCCGCCGGCGGCTCGCTGCTGTCCGCCGAGCACCGCGACAGCGCGGCCCTGGCCTGGTGGGACGGCATGCCGCCGGGGGTCGGCTGGGGCGAGGGCGGCAGCATCGTGGTGACCACGGACTACCAGCCCGCTGAGAGCGGCGAGCACCTGATCGGCGCGGCCGGGGTGGGACGGCTCGCCCTGAGCGCGGACGACGTCCTGCTGGCCGACGAGCCGACGGCGCTGCCCGCGGACCCGGTGGAGGCGATGACCCGGCCGGGCGAGGTGCGGGCGCGGGCCCGGTTCGAGGCGGGCCGGGAGGTGCGGCTGCGGCTGGAGTTCTGGCCTGCCGCGGACGGGTCCGGGCCGATGGGGCTGCGGCTGGGCATCGTGCCCGCGGTCGCCGACGACGACCTGATCGAGGCGGCGGTCCTGGCCGCCGCATCGGCCGACGTCGCGGTGATAGTGGTCGGCTCGGCCGCGCTGACCGAGAGCGAGGGCTTCGACCGCGCCACGCTCGCGCTGCCGGGACGGCAGGACGAGCTGATCCGCCGGGTCGCCGCGGTCAGCGCGGCGACCGTGGTGGTGGTGAACTCCGGCACGCCGGTGCTCATGCCCTGGGCCGGGCAGGTGACGGCGGTGCTGCAGGCCTGGCTGCCCGGTCAGGCGATGGGCGAGGCGCTGGCCGACGTGCTGCTGGGCGCGGCCGAGCCCGGCGGCCGCCTGCCGGTCACGCTGCCGGCCGCCGAGGCGGACTGCCCGGTGCTGCACGCGGTGCCCGATGGCGACGTGCTGAGCTACGACGAGGGTCTGCTGATCGGGTACCGGGGCTATGACCGCAGCGGCATCGAGCCGCTGTACCCGTTCGGGCACGGGCTCGGCTACACCACCTGGGCCTACGAGTCGGTCATGGGAGTGCCAGGCACCGGAGCGCTGCGCGCGCCGGATCCGGGCGGCGAGCTGGAGCTGACCGTGACCGTGCGCAACACCGGCGGCAGGCCGGGCAAGGAGGTGGTCCAGGCCTACCTGGCCGGGCCGCCGGGCGACCCGGCCGACCCGGGCGCCGCGGGCGCCGCGGCGCCGCGGGCGCCGCGGCCCGCCCGGTGCGCGCGCTGGCCGCGTTCGCGGTGGTGACCGCGGCACCGGGCGAGGCCGTACCGGCCCGGCTGCGCATTCCGGCCAGGGCGTTCGACCGCTACGACGCGACCGCGGCAAGCTGGGTCCGGATCCCGGGCCAGTTCACCGTCGGTGTCGGCCGGTCCAGCCGGGACCTGCCGCTTTCCCTGCTGGTGCCGGCAGGCTGACCGGCGCGGCGATGGGCGGGTGCCACGCGGTGGCGCCCGCCCATTCCCGTCTCGGATATCAGAAGCTCGCGAAGTTCCCGATGTCTCCCAACAGGACTCTCCTCGCTGCCTCGCTCACCAGGTAGTAATCCACTCGTCGCCTGTGACGTTCGGGTTACATGGCTCTACATCCACTGCAGAATCCCTGCCGTCCTGGTATATGCAGTTCTTGCCGTCATTCACGAACTGCAGTTCACCTTCGGCATAAGGACCGCCGTAGGAATTGTTCCAGATGAAGTGAACGACCTGCGGGTTGCTGCTTGCGCTGCATGTTGTCTCATCCACGCGAGCTCCGCCTCCCCCGCCGCTTTCGACACTAAGGCAGAGGTTCGAATCGTCCTGGGCCACGTGGGCCACGTTGCCGGAAGAACCCGGCCCTGCGCAGAAATTGGTGGAAGCAGTGTTGGCAAGCAGCTCATGCGGGCTGCTTTCGTCGGCGTAGAAGAACTGTCCGTTACCGCCGCCGTAAGAGTTCTCGAACCACGCGCCAGCGCAGCTGATGCTCGCGCTTGCGTTGTGCTGAACCTGTGGCCCCGCGCCCGCCGTCGCAGCGGATGCCGCCGGACTGCCTGCTGCGAGAATGGTAGCCGCTGCACCTATCCCGGCAGCAGCTATAGCGATCTTGCGTAATGACATTATTTCTCCTTTTCCGCTCGCTGATTCCGTCGTCCCCGGCGAGCCTGTCCGGGAGCTCGCGCTTGCTAGGAGCCTGCTGCAGCTGCGGGCCTCAGACCAGACATTTTGACCATTAGACTTACCGTTAGACTTAGCGGCAGAGTTCATTTCCCTGACTGCCATAACCGGACAAGACACCGGCCGGGGGGCAGGGCGAGAGCGGGTGAGCGGTGAGCGGAGACCTGGCACCGGCCGGCGGCGGATTCGGTGGGCTGCTACGCCGGCACCGGCTGGCATCTGGACTCAGCCAGGAGGAACTCGCGGAGCGGTCCGGGCTGAGTGTGGCGACGATCGCGAACATGGAACGCGGCCGGACTATCCGGCCGTACCGCCGTTCCGTGCGGTCGCTGGCCGATGCGCTCGCGCTGGCCGGTCCGCAGCGGGATCAGCTGATGCGCGCGTCCCGCCCGACGACCGGTACTGGCCTGGCGCCCGGCCCGGCGCCGTCCGGCGAGGTGGCGGCCGCCGGAGCTCACGCGCCGCGGCCGGCACCAGGGGTCAGGTACTCGCTGCCGCCGGACACGGCGGCGTTCACGGGCCGGGACGGAGAGCTGCACCGGATTACCGCGGCGCTGCCCGATGCCCGCGACAGCGCCGCGGCAGGCGTGGTGCCGATCCGGGCGGTCCACGGGATGCCGGGGGTGGGCAAGACCGCGCTGGCAGTTCACGCGGCGCATCTGCTGGCGAGCCGGTTCCCGGACCGGCAGCTCTTCGTGGATCTGGGCGGGCACACGCCTGGCCGGGACGCGGTGCGGCCTGACGATGCGCTGGCCGAGCTGCTCGTGGCGGTCGGCGTGGATCCGCGGCACCTGCCGGACGGCCTGGCGGCCCGGGCCGCGCTGTGGCGGGACAGGATGGCCGGGCAGAAGGCGCTCCTGGTCCTGGACAACGCCGCGAGCAGCGCGCAGGTCGTGCCGCTGCTGCCGGGGTCCGCGGGCTGCCTGGTGCTGGTGACCAGCCGCCGGCACCTGGCTGACCTACCGGGCGCGGTCGTGCCGGTGCTGGTGGAGGTGCTGCCGCCCGAGCAGGCGCAGGAGATGTTCGTGCGGCTGGCTCCCCGGGCCGGGGCCGACCCGGCCGCGGTGGCGGAACTGGCGGATATGGCGGGGTACCTGCCGCTGGCGATCAGCCTGCTGGCCCGGGTGTATGCCCGGCATCCGGTCTGGACGCTGGCGGACCTGGCCGCCGAAACCCGGGCCAGGCTGCTGACGCTGACCGCCGAGCATGTCAGCGTCGCGGCGGCGTTCGAGGTGTCCTGGCAGCACCTGGAGCCGGACCGGCGGCGGTTCCTCAGCTGCCTGGGACTGCACCCAGGGCCCAGCACGGACGCGTACGGCGCCGCCGCGCTGGCCGCGGCCGGGCTGGAGGATGCGGCACGGCTGCTGGACGGGCTGCACGCCGAGGGACTGCTGACCGAGACCGGCTACCGCCGGTACGGCATGCACGACCTGATCCGCCAGTATGCCGCCGACCGTGCCGTCGAGACGATGACGCAGCAGGAGCGGGAGACGGCGGTAGCGCGGCTGCTGGATTACTGCCAGCACACCGCGGGCCGCGCCGAGGCGCTGTTAGCCGGGCAGCCCCGCGGCATGCCGGTCGCCGGTCCCGCCGTGCCGCGCTGGGCGGTGCCGGACCTCGCGGATACTGGCCAGGCACTGGCCTGGCTGCGGGCCGAGCGGCCGACGCTGCTGGCCTGCCTGAACCACGTCACCGCAACCGGGCAGCAGGCCCGGCTGGTCGCGCTGACAGCGGGGATCGCCGAGCTGCTGCGCCGGGACGGCCCGTGGGCTGAGGCCCTCGCCCGGCACGCGGTCGCCGCCAGGGCGGCACGCGACCTGGGTGACCGCCGCGGCCAGGCATGTGCGCTCCTGCACCTGGGGCGCATGCGCCAGATGACCTGTGACTACCCCCGCGCGGCCGAGATCCTGGCGCAGGCCGAGGGTATCTTCGGTGAGCTGGGTGACCGGGCCGGGCAGGCGAGCGCACTGGGCATCCTGGGAGTCGTGCGGCTGCGGACGAGCGACTACCCGGCCGCGACCGAGGCACTGACCGAAACGCTCGGCATCCTGCGTGACCTGGGTGACCAGGCCGGCCAGGCCAGCGTTCTGGTGAACCTGACAGACGCCGGGAGGCTGACCGAGGACTACGCCGGCGAGGCCCAGGCGGCGGCCGGGGCGCTGGCCATCTTCACTGACCTCGGTGACCGGCTCGGCCGGGCCAGCGTCCTCACCCGCCTGGGTGAGACTCGGACGCGGGCCGGAGATTTCGGCGGTGCTGCCGAGGTCCTGGCCGAGGCGCTGGCCACCTTCACTGACCTCGGTGACCGGGCCGGCCAGGCCTGGTCCCACCTGGCGCTGGGGCACCTGTGGCTGGAGGCCGGTGACTACCTGGCCGCCACGCAGAGCCTGGCCAGCGCGCTGGCCATGTACCGCGGCCTGGGCAGTCGGCTTGGCCAGGCCAATACCCTGTATGAGCTGGGTGGCGTGCGGCTGCGGACCGGAGACTACACCGGTGCGACCGAGGTCCTGACCGAGGCGCTTGGCACCTACCGGGACGTCGGGCAGAGGTACGGCGAGGCTAACGCCCTCCTCCGCCTGGGTGAGGCGCAGACGCGAGTCGGCGACTACGCTGACTCGGCCAGGACGCTGGCCCGGACGATGGCCATCTACCGGGCCATCGGCAGCCGGCTCGGGGAGGCCCTCGCGCTCACCCGGCTCGGCCGCCTGCGGCGGCTGACCGGGGACTACCCTGCCGCCGCCCAGATCCTGACCCGGGCGCTGGCCGTCGGCCGCGACGTCGGCTACCGCACCGATGTGGCGGAAACACTGAACGAGACCGGGGCGCTCCACCTGGCCCGTGGCGACCTCGGCCGGGCCGCGGACTGCCATCGGGAGGCCCTGGACCTGGCCCGCCAGTTCGCCATGCCCGTGGAGGAAGCCCATGCGCTGGCGGGCCTGGGCCGCTGCGCCCTCGCGGCAGGTGACCGGGCAGCGGCATCCGCCCGGCTGCGGCAGGCGCACGCGATCTTCCAGCGCAGCGGCGCGGTCGAGGCAGCCCAGGTCGCCGCCGACCTGGATGCCCTCGCCCCGGCCGGGACCTAGAGCCGCAGCACTTCCGCCACCATGCTGTTACGACCCGGCTACCAGCTCGACCTCGAAGCCGTCGTCGTTCTCCAGGTAGGCGGCGTAGGTGTCGGGGCCGCCGGCGTGCGGGTGCCGGTCGGCGAACATCAGCCGCCAGCCGTTCTGCTGGGCGGCCGAGGTCAGCCCGTCCACCTGCCGCCGGTCGCCGGCGTGGAAGGCGAGGTGGTTCAGGCCCGGCCGGCAGCGGTCGTGCCGGGTCGCGGTGCGCGCCGGTGACTGCTCGATGACGATGTAGCTGCCGCTCAGCAGCCAGCTCTGGCCTTCCGGCCAGTCCTGGAACTTCTGGTAGCCCAGCTGCCCGAGCAGCCACCCCCAGCTCGCCGTGGCCCGGTCCAGGTTGGCCACCCACAGCTCGACGTGATGCAGCGTGCCCAGGGGCGCGCCGCCCGGCACGGGGTTCCCGTCGCTGACCATGAGGGCAAGTATGGGCCAGCCGGATGGTCATATGTCGAAGAACGGGATCGCGTATCCGGCCGTGTCGCGCCGGCGCGCAGCACCCGGCGCCCGGCGGGCGGGCCCGCGGCCGGGCAGCGCGGGTGGCTAGCCTTCTTCCAGGTGCCGCTGGATCTTGTTCATGCCGTGCTGCCAGCGGTCCGGGTCGGCGGCCCGGCCCGCGTACAGGCCGGCCACCTCGGGATGCGGCAGGATCAGGAACCGGCCGTCGGCGATGCCCTCGATCACCGCGTCGGCGACCGCTTCGGGCTGGATCACCGAGTCGCCGAGCACCTTCTCCGCGGCCGGGTTGGTGCCGTCCAGCATGCCGGTCCGCACCCCCAGGGGGCAGATCGCCTGCACCGTGATGCCGCGGTGCCGGTAGCTGAAGCCGAGCCACTCGGCGAAGCTCAGCGCCGCGTGCTTGGTTACCGAGTACGGCGCGGTGCCGGGCATGGCCAGCAGCCCGGCCGCGGACACGGTGCAGATCAGGTGCCCGCTGCCGCGTTCCAGCCAGGGACCCAGCAGCAGCCGGGCGGCGCGGACATGCGCCATCACGTTGACCTGCCAGCAGTCTTCCCAGTCGGAATCGGGCAGCTCGGGCCCGCCGTCCCGGACGATGCCCGCGTTCGCGCAGTACAGGTCGATCTCGCCGAGCTGTGCCCTGGCCGCGCCGATCAGCGCGGCCACGCCCGGCTCGCTGGCCGCGTCGCCGGCCACCGCGGCCGCCCCGCAGGATGCCGCGACTGCCCCGGCAGCCTCGGCGTTGATGTCGTTCACCACCACCCGTGCGCCCTCGGCCGCGAAACGGCGGGCCAGGGCGGCGCCGATACCGCTGCCGCCGCCGGTCACGACGATGCCGGCACCGGAGACCGAGCGCATCACCCGCTCCCGGCCTGCCCGCGCGAGGGCGTGGCGGGGTCGGGCGGGCGGGTCGGGGAGGTTAACCAGCTCGGCCAGCAGCGCGCGGTGCCGGTCCGGGGTGCCGAGCGCGATCGAGCCGCTCTTGGCCCGCTTCAGGTACAGGTGCGCGGGGTGCTCCCAGGTGAAGCCGATGCCGCCGTGCAGCTGCACCATCTCCTGGGCGGCCAGCAGCGCCGCCTCGCTGCACGCCGACTTGGCCAGCGCGACCGCGACCGGGGTGTCCGGGTCACCGGCCGCCAGGCACGCCGCCGCGTACCTGGCCGCGGCCCTGGCCTGGGTCACCGCCACCCACACGTCGGCGAGCCGGTGCTTGAGCGCCTGGAACGAGCCGACCGGCCGGGCGAACTGGCGCCGCTCCTTGACGTAGGCCACGGTGAGTTCCAGGCACCGCTCGGCCACCCCGAGCTGCTCGCTGGCCAGCACCGCCGCGCCGGCCATGAGCGCGGCCGCCACCGCCCGCTCGGCGGCGGGCCCGGCAGCGACCTGCCGGGCCGGGGCGCCGGCCAGGGTCACGTCCGCGAGCTGGCGGGTCATGTCCAGCGATACCAGCGGCGTCCTGGTCACGCCCGGACCGTCGGGCCGGACCGCGTACAGGCCATAGGGCACCCCGTCGGCGGGCACCAGCAGCACGTCCGCGGGCAGCGCGTCGGCCACCCCGGAGACCGTGCCGGTGAGGCGGTAGCCGGCTGTCTCGTCCCGTCCCGCTGTCTCGCCCCCGCCCGCTGTCTCGCCCCCGCCCGCTCCGGTCTCGCCCCCGCCCGCCGCGCCCTTTCCGGCTCCGGTCAGGCGCACCGCCGGGGCGGGGCGGGCACCGGGTGCGGTGGCAAACGGCACCGCCAGCGCCGCCGTCGTGGTTCCGCCGGCCAGACCGGCCAGCAATTCGGTGTCGCCGGCCGAGACCGCAGCCACGGTCGCCAGCACCGCGCTGCCCAGATACGGCACCGGGGCGACGGCGCGGCCGAGTTCCTCGGCGACCACGGCAGCCTCCCGGCAGGATGCCCCGGCACCGCCGGCCGCCTCGGGCACCAGCAGGCCGGCGCAGCCGACGTCGGCGGCCAGCGCCCGCCACAGCCCGGTGTCGTACGGCTCGCCGGACTCGGTTCTGGCCAGCACCTCCCGCCACGGCGCCCGGTCGGCCAGCAGCGCGCGCACCGCGGCCCGCAGCTCGTTTTCCGCCTCGCCGTACAGCAGGTCAGGCAGCACAGTGCCAGCCAGAGAGGGGCCAGCCGAAGAGGGGCCAGCCGAAGAGGGGCCAGCCGGAGAGGGGCCAGCCGCCGGGGAGCCAGCCGCCGGGGAGCCAGCCGTCGCATCCGTCGTCTGACTCATCGCGGCAGGTCCTTCCAGGGCACGTCCTTGTCCATCCGGATCTCCGGCGGCAGGCCGAGCACCCGCTCGGCGATGATGTTGCGCAGGATCTCGGACGTCCCGCCCTCGATCGAGTTTCCCCTGGCCCGCAGGTACCGGTAGCCGGGGCCGCGGCCGAAGAAGTTGGACCCCTCGGGCCGGCGCATCGACCAGTCGTCGTAACGCAGCCCGTCCTGGCCGGCCAGCTCCAGGCCGAACTCCGACACCGCCTGGTTCAGCGTGGCGAACACCAGCTTGGCCGCCGACCCCTCCGGGCCCGGCTGGCCCGCCGAGAGCTGCTGCCGCAGCCGCGCCCCGGCCAGCCGGGCCACCTCGGTGTCGGCCCACAGCCGGAGCATCCGGTCGTGCAGCCCCGGCGTGCGCAGCTCCGGATGCTCGCGCCAGGCCCGGGCGACCGGCTCGATCGGGCCGCCCTCCCTGGGCGAGCGCTGCCCCGCCGATGGCCACCCGCTCGGCCATCAGGGTGCCGGTGGAGACCTGCCAGCCCGCGCCGACCGCGCCGATCCGGTCGGCATCCGGGATCACCACGTCGGACAGGAACACCTCGTTGAACTCCGCCTCGCCGGTGAGCTGGCGCAGCGGCCTGACCTCGACGCCGGGCGCGGTCATGTCGACCGAGAAGTAGGTCAGGCCCTGGTGCTTGGGCACGTCCGGGTCGGTCCTGGTGACCAGCAGGGCCCGCCGGGCCTGGTGCGCCTGCGAGGTCCAGACCTTCTGCCCGTTGACCACCCAGTGGTCGCCGTCCCGGACCGCCCTGGTGGCCAGCCCGGCCAGGTCGGATCCGGCCCCCGGCTCGCTGAACAGCTGGCACCAGACCTCCTCGCCGGTCCACAGCGGCCGCAGCCACCGGCGGCGCTGCTCGTCGCTGCCGAAGGTGAGGATGGTGGGGGCGGCCATGCCCAGCCCGATCCCGTTGCGCTCGGGCCGGTTGCCGGGCGCGCCGGCCGCCGCGAACTCGGCGTCCACCACCTGCTGGAGGCTGCGCGGCAGGCCCTGGCCGCCCAGCCCGGCCGGGTAGTGCACCCAGGCGAGCCCGGCGTCGAACCTGGCCCGCAGGAACTCCAGCCGGTCCGTCGCCGCCGGGTCGTGCCCGGCCAGGAACGCGCGCACCTGGCCGCGCAGCTCCTCCGGGCCGACGTCAGGTAGCGCTCCGTCGGTCAGCGCTCCGTCAGTCAGCGCTCCGTCGGTCAGCGCTCCGTCTTCAGCACAGGGGGCCGCCCGCCACGTAGATCACCTGGCCGGACACGAACCCCGCGCCCTCGCTGGCCAGGAACGAGACCACGTGTGCGACGTCGGCGGGCTGGCCGACCCGGCGAACCGGGATCCGCTCCGCGGCCGCCTGCTGGAAGTCCCCGAACGGCACGCTGAGGCGGGCCGCGGTGGCGGCGGTCATGTCGGTGGCGATGAAGCCGGGCGCGACCGCGTTCGCGGTGATGCCGAACTTGCCGAGCTCGATCGCGAGCGTCTTGGTGAAGCCCTGCAGGCCGGCCTTGGCCGCCGAGTAGTTGGCCTGGCCCCGGTTGCCGAGCGCGGAGCTGGACGACACGCAGATGATCCGGCCGTAGCCGGAGTCCACCATGTGCTTCTGGGCCGCCCGGCTCATCAGGAACGAGCCGCGCAGGTGCACCCCGAGCACCGTGTCCCAGTCGTCGTCGGTCATCCTGAACAGCAGGTTGTCCCGCAGCACGCCGGCGTTGTTGACCAGCACGGCCGGCGGGCCGAGCTCGGCCGCGACCTGGTCCACCGCGGCCGCCACCTGGCCGGAGTCACTGACGTCGGCGCCGACCGCGAGCGCCCGGCCGCCGGCCGCGGTGATCGCGTCGACGGTATCGGCGCAGTCGCCTTCCTTCAGGTCGAGCACGGCGACGGCGTGGCCGTCGGCGGCCAGGCGGCAGGCCGTGGCCGCGCCGATGCCGCGGGCGGCGCCGGTGACGATGGCAACCCGCTGGGACGCCTGTGACATCGATGTTCCTCCTGCTCGCTGGGCTAGGTGTACTTTCGCAGCTCGCGCCGGGCCAGCGAGCGCTTGTGCACTTCGTCCGGCCCGTCGGCGAGCCGGACCGCCCTGGCCGCCGCCCACATCTGGGCCAGCGGGAAGTCCTGGCTGACCCCGGCCGCGCCGTGCGCCTGGATGGCCCGGTCGATCACCCACTGGGTGGTCCGCGGCACCACCACCTTGATGGCCTGGATCTCGGTGTGCGCGCCCTTGTTGCCGACCGTGTCCATCAGCCACGCGGTCTTGAGCACCAGCAGCCTGGCCGACTCGATCCGCACCCGGGACTCGGCGATCCAGTCCTGGACCACGCCCTGCTCGGCCAGCGGCCGGCCCCAGGCGACCCGCTCGGTGACCCGGCGGCACATGGCCTCCAGGGCCCGTTCCGCCGCTCCGATCTGGCGCATGCAGTGGTGAATGCGGCCGGGGCCGAGCCGGGCCTGAGCGATCGCGAACCCGTCCCCCTCCCCCGCGATCAGGTTCTCCGCGGGCACCCGCACGCCGGTGAACTCGATCTCGGCGTGCCCGCCGTGGGTGCCGTCGGTGTAGCCGAACACGTGCATGCCCCGCCGGATGGTGATCCCCGCGGCATCCCTCGGCACC
The DNA here is from genome assembly GCA_963719705.1 of uncultured Actinomycetota bacterium. Taxonomy (GTDB): domain Bacteria; phylum Actinomycetota; class Actinomycetes; order Streptosporangiales; family Streptosporangiaceae; genus CAVRCV01. The sequence continues at coordinate 507,898 of CAVRCV010000015.1, read as the reverse complement.
AGGATCATGGACTGCTGCCGGTGCCTTTCGGCGCCCGGATCGGTCTTGCCCATCACGATCAGGATCTGGCAGCGCGGGTCCATCGCGCCGGACGACCACCACTTCCGGCCGTTGATCACGTAGCTGCCGCCGTCGCGCTCGATCCGGGTCGCGATGTTGGCGGCGTCGGAGGAGGCCACGTCCGGCTCGGTCATGCAGAACGCGGACCTGATCTCGCCGTCCAGCAGCGGCCGCAGCCACCGGTCCTGCTGCGGCTTGCTGCCGAACTCGGCCAGCAGCTCCATGTTGCCGGTGTCGGGCGCGGCGCAGTTAAGGGCTTCCGGGATGATCCCGGAGTGGCCGGTGATCTCGGCCAGGGGTGCGTACTGGAGGTTGGTCAGCCCGGCGCCCTCGGGGTGGCGGGCCAGGAACAGGTTCCACAGGCCGCGCGCCCGCGCCTCCGCCTTGAGCTCGTCCATCACCGCCGGGCGCTGCCAGCCCTGGCCGGCCGCGGCCAGCTCGGCCGCCTGCTCGGCGAAAACCTTCTCGGCGGGCCGCACGTGCTCGGCCACGAAGGTCAGCAGCCGGACCCTGAGCTCCTCGGTGCGCTCGTCGTACGCGAAGTCCATCTGCTGCCTCCAGGCGGGTCCTGGCCAGATTACCTACCGGCCGGTACGCAGCCAACGCTACGGTCCGCACCCGGTGCCGGTCGAGACCGCGGCCCGTGCCGGGGCCGGCGCCCGCGTAGGGTCATCCGCATGAGCGCTGTCGATGAAATCGCCGACCGGTACCTAGCCAGGGCGGCCGAGCTGGATCCGGTCGCGGCCACCGAGGCCGGGATCGCCGGGCATGACGACCAGCTGCCCGACCTCAGCCCGGCCGGCTTCGCCGCCAGGGCCGAGCTCGACCGGGCTACCATGGCGGACCTGGACGCCGCCACGGCCGACGGCGAGGGCGAGCGGGTCGCCAGGGCCGGCCTGCTGGAGCGCCTGGGCGTGGCCGTCGAGCAGTACGAGGCCGGCGACACGGTCAGCGACATCAACGTGATCGCCAGCTGGATCCAGGCCGTGCGGGAGACGTTCGACCTGATGCCGACCGACGGCGAGCAGGCGCAGCGCAACCTGGCCCGCCGGATGGCCGCCGTGCCGGCCGCCTACCGGGGCCTGCGCCAGACCTACGCGGAGGCGGCCGGGCGCGGCGCGGTCGCCCCGAGGCGCCAGGTGGCCGAGTGCGCGCGGCAGTGCGCCCGCTGGTCACAGCCGGGACAGGACTTTTACCACGGGCTGGTGGCCAGGGCCGGCGCGTCCGGCGCACTGCTTGCAGACCTGGAACGGGCGGCCGCGGCCGCTGTCGCCGCCACCGGCGAGCTCGGCCGGTTCCTGCAGACCGAGCTGCTGCCGCTGGCGCCGGACCGGGACGCGGCCGGCCGGGACCGGTATGCCAGGGCCTCGCGCGGCTTCCTCGGCGCGGTCATCGACCTGGACGAGGCGTACGAATGGGGCTGGTCGGAGGTGCGGCGGATCGAGGCCGAGATGGCCGCCACCGCGGACCGGATCGTGCCGGGCGGCACCCTGCCGGACGCGGTCGCCGTGCTGAACGCCGATCCGGCCCGGCGGATCAGCGGCCGGGAGAACCTGCGGTCCTGGATGCAGGAGTTCACCGACGCCGCGGTGGACCAGCTGAACGGCACCCACTTCGACATCCCCGAGCCGGCCCGCCGGGTCGAGTGCATGATCGCCCCGGTGGCCGACGGCGGCATCTACTACACCTCGCCCAGCGAGGACTGGAGCCGGCCCGGCCAGATGTGGTGGGCGGTGCCGGAGGGCATCAGCGAGTTCTCCACCTGGAAAGAGATCACCACGATCTACCACGAGGGCGTGCCGGGTCACCATCTCCAGATCGCGCTGGCCGCGCTCCAGCGGGACACCCTCAACCGGTGGCAGCGCAAGATGTGCTGGGTATCCGGGCACGGCGAGGGCTGGGCGCTGTACGCCGAGCGGCTGATGGAGGAGCTGGGCTACTTCGACGACCCAGGCGGCCTGCTCGGAATGCTGGACGCGCAGCTGCTGCGGGCCGCCAGAGTGGTCGTCGACCTGGGCGTGCACCTGGAGCTGGCCATCCCGGCGGGCACCGGCTGGCACGACGGCAAGACCTGGAACGCGGACCTGGCCTGGGAGTTCCTGCGCTCGCGGGTGCACAACTCCGATGAGGACCTGCGGTTCGAGCTGAACCGGTACCTGGGCTGGCCCGGCCAGGCCCCGTCGTACAAGCTCGGCGAGCGGATCTGGCTGCGGGCCAGAGAGGACGCCCGGGCCCGCCAGGGCGACCGGTTCGAGCTGCGCGAGTTCCACCGGCAGGCGCTGGCCCTGGGCTCGATCGGCCTGGACCCGCTGGCCGAGGCGCTGGCACGGTTGTAGCGGCCCGGTGGACTTGCAGCGCTGGCTGAGCAGCGGCGTGGCCGCCGTCCAGGACTGGCAGGACACGTTCGCGCCGTTCCTGCCCGACTCCTCGGCCAGTGTCAGCGACGAGGCCTTCGCCGGGGCGTTCGCCGAGCTGACCGGGCGGCTGGCCGGGAACTACCCGTTCTTCCACCCGTGCTACGCGGGGCAGATGCTGAAGCCGCCGCACCCGGCCGCCGTGGTCGGCTACCTGACCGCGATGCTGATCAACCCGAACAATCACGCGCTGGACGGCGGGCCGCCCACCGCGGAGCTGGAGAAGGAGGTGACCGCCCGGCTGGCCGGGATGTTCGGCCTGCGGGCCCACCTCGGCCACCTGACCACCAGCGGCACCATCGCCAACCTGGAGGCCCTGTATGTGGCGCGCGAGCTGCACCCGGGCCGCGGGATCGCGTTCAGCGCCGAGGCGCACTACACCCATGCCCGGATGTGCCGGGTGCTCGGGATCACCGGAACCGAGGTGGCCGCGGACGGCGCGGGCCGGATCGATCTCGGCGCCCTGGACGAGCTGCTGGCCACCGGCCGGATCGGCACCGTGGTCGCGACCGCGGGCACCACCGGCCTGGGCGTGATCGACCCGGTGCACGAGGTGCTGGCGCTGGCCCGGCGGCACGGGGTCCGGGTACACGTGGACGCCGCCTACGGCGGCTTCTTCACGCTGCTGGCCGGGCAGGACGGGCCGGGCCTGGATCCGGCGCCGTGGCGCGCGATAGCGGACTGCGACTCGGTGGTGGTGGACCCGCACAAGCACGGCCTGCAGCCGTACGGCTGCGGGGCAATCCTGTTCGCCGACCCCTCGGTGGGCCGGTTCTACCTGCACGACTCCCCGTACACCTACTTCACCTCCGGCGACCTGCACCTGGGCGAGATCAGCCTGGAATGCTCGCGCGCCGGGGCGGCGGCGGCCGCGCTCTGGCTCACGTTCCGGGTGCTGCCGCCCGAGCCGGACGGTCTCGGCCGGGTGCTCGCGGCCGGGCGCGAGGCCGCGCTGAAGCTGGCCGGGCTGCTCGCCGGGTCACCAGGCCCGCTCCGGCTCTACCAGCAGCCGGAGCTGGACATCGTGTGCTATTTCGCCGGCGGCCAGGCCCGGATGTCGGGCATCGACCAGGCCACCGCCCGGATGCTGGCCGACGGCATGGCCGACCGCGCCGACCCGGTGTTCCTGAGCACGCTGCAGGTCAGCGCCGGCGCGATGGCCGGCACCCGGATGTGGCGACCGATGCGGACCAGGCGCGGATCCTGCGCAGCGTGCTGATGAAGCCGGAGTCCCGCGGCCACGTGACCGCGCTGCACCAGCGCCTGGAGCGGCTGGCCGCAACCTGACCCGGCCGGGCGGGCGCGGCAGGCCGGAGCGGCGCCCGGCGCCCCCGGCCGGTGCGGGGCTACTGCTGTCCGGCGATGCGCAGTGCGGCGCCGACTACCTGATCGGCCCGCAGCCGGGCAGCAGGCTCCTCGGCGACGGTCCGTGCCAGCAGCCGTTCCGCGTCCTGTCCGGCCCGCTCGGCTTCGGCCTGGCCGCCCGCGTCCAGCCAGCGCCGCAGCTGCGCGCCGTCGACCTCGGGGTGGAACTGCACGGCCAGGTGCGGGCCCACGGAAAACGCCTGGACGCCCAGTTCGCTGCGGGCCAGCAGCCGAGCGCCCGGGGGCGGGAGGCACCAGTCGCCGTGGAACTCCAGCCACGGCCCGGCCGGGATGAGCTCGCCATCGAGAGACTCGACGAGCTGCCAGCCGATCTCCTTCGCCGCTGCCTCGACCCGGCCGCCGAGAGCGGCCGTCAGCGCCTGTGCGCCGTAGCAGATTCCCAGCACCGGCACCCCTGCCCGGTCGGCCTGCCGCAGCCAGTCCAGCTCGGCGGCGACCCGGCCGGCCAGCTGGCCGTCGTCGTTCACCGAGAACGAGGCTCCGAGCAGGACGATGTGGTCCGCGCCGTCCGCCGCGGGCAGCGGGCCGTCCTGCGGGAACAGGTGCGTGCTGACGTCGGCGCCACGGGCGGCGAACGCGTCGGCGACGAACCCGGCCGAGTCCTCCCGGTGATGCCGGATGACGATGACCCGCATGGCGACCTCCGATCCGCGGCGCGGGCCTGGCACGCTGCTCTGAGCTGCCCGGCATGCTGCTGAGACCAGTGTGGCCGGCCGGGCCAGCCGGCCGGGCCAGCAGGCCGGACAGGCTGCCGCGGGCCGGCGGGTTATGGCCTGGCCGCCCCGGCGGGATTGCCGGATGCGGACGGAACCTCGGCGGGCGGCGGCTCCCGCCGCAGGTCGAGCACCTGCGGGTGGGCCCGCGCGTAGCCGAGCGCGGCCAGGGCGGCGATGGCCAGCATGGCTCCGGCCGCCAGGTAGGAGGCCGGCACCCCGGCCGCCCCGGCGATGGCGCCGAACGCGATCGCCCCGACCCCCTCGAGCACGATCAGGCTGCCGATCATCGTGCTGGTGGCGTGTGCCATCCGCTCGGCGGGCAGCACGTGGATGAACGTGGTCTGCGCCGCCACCACCCAGCCCATGCCGAGGCCGATGGCGAGGTTGCCGCCGACCAGCGTGAGCGGGTCGAGGCGCAGCCCGGCCGCGGCGACCAGGAAGGCCAGGCCGCACAGCGCGATGTAGCCGAACTGGCCGCGGATCCGCTCGCTCAGCTGAGTCCGGCCGACCACCGTTGCGGAGATGGCCTGGCCAGCCGCCATGGCGGCCAGCGCTCCCGGCACCCAGCCGCGGTCGCTGCGGATCAGCGCGGCGGTGGCCAGCGTCTGCGGCACCGCGCCGATGGACAGGCCGACCCAGACCACCGGCACCAGCGCGGCCAGCGTCCGGTCGCCGAAGATGGTGCGGATCCCGGTGGTGATGGACCCGCGCTGGCGCCCCTGCGACGGCTTCGGCAGCCGCAGCCCGCTGAGCACCAGGGCCGCGGCCACGAACGTGGCCGAGTCCGCGGTCAGCGCCGGGCTCGCGCCGATCACGATCGCGACCGCCGACCCGGTGAGGTAGCCGAGGACCTCCGATGCCTGGTTGGACACCGAGAGCAGGGCTACCAGCCGGCCCCGCACCTCGCGCGGCATGCCGTCGGCGATGGCCCCGGTGCGCAGCGAGTTGAAGGCGGTCCTGATCCCGCCCAGGCAGGCAGCGGCGGTCAGCACCGGCCACAGCCCGGCGGCGAAGAGGACCGGCAGCGCGACCGCCAGCGCCCCGGCCAGGCACAGGGTGATCAGGCCGCGCCGTCGCGGGATCCGGTCCAGCCAGGGCCCGATGCCTGCCGATACCGCGAAGGCGGGAATCGCCTGCACCCCGAACACCGCGGCAGAGCCCAGTGCGTGCCCGCCGGACCGCTCGTAGCCGGCCAGCAGCAGTGCGCCTAAACCGATGAAGTCGCCGACGTAGGAGACGGTGCCCGCGGTCCAGATCCGCCACCCCACTGGATCAGCGAATACCTCCCGGTACCGAAGGGCTCCGCGGTCAATCACCTGCGTCCTCGCAGCTATTGTCCGGACCTTAAGGAATGGCTGCATTTACGGGTGGTAATGATAGTTGGTGCTTGTTCGGCCGACAACTCGCCCGCGTCATTTGCCGCCGGGCGGGTCTGCTCCGGCCGCTCAGCGCAGCAGCAGGCGGCCGATCCGGCGCCCGGCCACCAGCAGCCCGGCCAGGCCCATGAGTACCAGGTAGAGCACGTGCCAGAGCAGGCCGGGGCCGGTCACGCCGAGGGTCAGCCCGCGCAGCAGCGCCACGCCCTGGTACAGCGGAGTGCACTCGACCACGATCTGGATGGCGCGCGGGTAAATGCCGATCGGGTAGAACGTGGTCGCGAACAGGAACATCGGCAGCGTGGCCAGGGACACGAACTCCAGGTGCTGCATGCTGGTCATGTAGGCGGTCGCGGCCAGCCCGGCGGCGGCGAACGCGAAGCCGATCAGCAGCGCCGACGGCAGTGCCGCGATCGCCCAGGCGGAATGCACCAGGCCCATGACCAGCATCACCGCCAGGAACGCGGTCGCGTACAGCCCGCCCCGGATCAGCGACCAGCCGATCTCGCCGAGAGCCACGTCACCCGGCCGCATCGGGGTGGCCAGCGCGGAGTCGTAGAGCTTGTCGTAGCGCATCCGGAAGAACACGTTGTAGGTCGAGTCGTAGATCGCGCCGTTCATGGCCGACGAGGCCAGCAGGGCCGGCGCGACGAAGCTGGTGAAGCCGACCAGGTGCCCGCCTGGCCCGGCCACCCGCCCCACCAGCTCGCCGAGGCCGAGCCCGATGGACAGCAGGTAGAACACCGGCTCGAACACCCCGGACAGCAGCACCAGCCAGGTGTGCCGGTAGACCCTGGCGTGCCGCTCGATCAGGTGCGCGCTGGCCGGGCCGCCCAGGCCCGAGCGCCGGGCCAGCAGCATCGGCACCGGCAGGATCCGCAGCGGGATCTCCCGCAGCGCCTGAGCGCTCACCGCCGCACCGTCCGCCGCCGATGGTCACACATGCTGTGCTGGCTAGACATGCAGGCGCCGCCGGTAGGTCCGGTTCCCGGCGGCGATCCCGGCCGCGGCCAGCGCGGCCAGGTAGGCCACATGGCCCAGCGCGGCGGCCAGGGTCGCGGTGCCCAGGCTGAGCTCCCGGCACAGCGCCACCCCGTGCCACAGCGGCGTCGCGTACGCGATCACGCGGGCCCAGCCGGGCAGCTGGGTGACCGGGAAGAACGTGCCGGAGAACAGGAACAGCGGGATCATCCCGAACCGGAACACCAGGTTGAACGACTGGGTGCTGGTCCGGGTCACCGCCCAGGCCTCCAGCGGCGCCGCGAACGCCAGCCCGGTGAGCGCGCCGACGCCGATCGTCGCGATCGCCCAGGCCGAGCCAACCGCGCCGAACGCGGCCATCACCACCAGGAAGATCGCGCTGTTCATCACCAGCCGCATCACGCTGAACAGCAGGTGACCATGGAAGATGTCGGCCGGGCGCATCGGCGTGGCCGCCGCCGCGTAGTAGGTGCGCCGCCATTTCACCGAGCCGAGCACCGGGTAGCTGGACTCGTGCACGGCGGTCTGCATGGCCGCGGCCGCGAGCAGGCCGGGAGCCAGGAAGGCCAGGTAGCTCACCCCGCCCAGGCGGGCCACCCCGTGCGCGTCCACCAGCTTGCCCAGGCCCACGCCCATCGCGGCCAGGTACAGCACCGGGGTGACCACGCTGGTGTAGATCGAGCCGCGCCAGGTGCGCCGGTAGTTGGTCAGCCAGTACCGGAACTCCCGCGCCGCCAGCGCCGCCATCAGTCCTCCAGCCGCCTGCCGGTGAGGCGCAGGAACACGTCCTCCAGCGTGCTGCGGCGGACCAGCGAGGTCAGCGGTTCCAGGCCGAGCGCGCGGACCTCGCCCAGCGCGGCGTCGCCATCGGCGGCATACAGCAGGATCCGGTCCGCCAGCACCTCCATCCGCTGTATCTCCATCCGCCGGGCCGGCACCGCCGCCAGCTTCTCCGCCGCCTGCTCGTGCGAGGAGATCCGGAACCGCAGCTCGAGCACCTCCGGGGTGGCGTAGCGGGCGATCAGCTCGCGCGGCGAGCCGTGCGCGGCGATCCGGCCGCCGTCCATCACCACCAGCCGGTCGCACAGCTGCTCGGCCTCGTCCATGTAGTGCGTGGTCAGCACCAGCGTGACGCCCTGCTGCTTGAGCCGGTACAGCCGGTCCCAGACCAGGTGCCTGGCCTGCGGGTCCAGTCCGGTGGTCGGCTCGTCCAGGAGCAGGATGTCCGGCTCGTTGATCAGCGACCTGGCAATCGTGAGCCGGCGCTTCATCCCCCCGGATAGCGGCTCGACCTGGTCGCCGGCCCGGTCGGACAGCTGCACGAAGTCCAGCAGGCTGGCCGTGCGCTCGCTGATCACTGCCCTCGGCAGGCCGTGGTAGCGGCCGTAGATCAGCAGGTTCTCCCGCACGGTCAGCTCGATGTCCAGGGTGTCCTCCTGCGGGACCACCCCGATCCGGGACCGGATCGCCGGGCCGTCGGCCAGCGGATCCAGGCCCAGGATGGCCAGCTCGCCGCCGGACGGCGGGGAGACGCAGCCGACCATCCGCATGGTGGAGGACTTTCCCGCCCCGTTCGGGCCGAGGAAGCCGAAAGCCTCGCCCCGGCCGATCTCGAAGTCGATCGCGTCCACAGCGGTGAAGTCACCGAACTTCTTGGTGAGCCCCCGCGCGCGGATGAGGATCTCGGGACCAGGCACTCAGCGACCATACCTGCCCCTGCCGACATTTCCGAACGGCATTTCCGGGCACCGGGCCGCCGGGCTGGCCGGCCTTATGCCGGAAAACCGCCCTGACTGACCGAGTGTGCCACCGCTGGCGGTACTCTCTCAGGTACGCTGCGGCGCAGGCTAGCTGATGCCCGCCCACGAGAGGAAGGTCAGCCAGGTGAGGTTTGCCCGCGGGCTGTATGAGCAGTTCCGGCACCTGATCCACGAGGTGGCCAAGTTCGGAGCGGTCGGCGCGGTCGGCTTCATCGTCACCTTCGCCGGCACCGCCGCCCTGGACAAGGCGGGCCTCGGCATCATCCTCAGCTCGGTGATCGCGACCATCATCGCGACCTTCGTCACCTACTTCGGCAACCGGTACTGGACCTTCCGGCACCGCCAGCGCACCGCCATGACCAGGGAGACCGTGGTCTTCTTCGTGCTGAACGGGGTCGGCATCCTGATCCAGGAGGCCGTGATCCTGTTCAGCGAGCACGCGCTCGGCCTGCACGGCCCGGTCGCCGACTACTCGGCGCTCTTCGTCGGCGTGGTGCTCGGCACCGTGTTCCGGTTCTGGTCCTACCGCAAGTGGGTGTGGCGCGGGTCGTCCCGCCCCGGCGACGCTCCGGCCGGGCCCGGCCCGGGCCGCTCAGCGCGGCCCGGCCAGGAAGAGCTGGAGCCCGAGACCGTGCCGCCCGCACCGCGGCCCTGACGTCCGCAGCGGCGACGCCCTCAGCGGGCCCGGCCCGATCCGCGACCGTCAGGCGGGGCAGCCCTGACCCGCCCTGGCCACCAGCCCGGACAGCGGTACCGCCAGTGCCTCAGCCGCCCGTGCCCTGGTCAGTGCGCCGGTAGCGATCAGCCTGCCGATCACGTGCACCTCGCGCGCCCTGGCCGCGGCCGGGAAGTCGAGCGGGTCGTCGACCGTGGGGCCCTGGACAAGGCCGGCCAGCAGGGCCGCCTGCGGCCAGGACATCCCGGCCGGCGTAGTGCCGAAGTAACCGCAGCTCGCGGCGGCGATGCCGTAGAAGCCGTGACCGAAGTAGACCACGCTGGCATACATCCGCAGGATCTGCGCGCCGCTGTAGCTGAACTTGAGCTTGACCGCGAGCGCCACCTGCTCGGCCTCGATCGCCAGGCCGGAGCGGCCCGGCGTGTACAGGACCTTGGCCAGCTGCTGGTAGAGCGTCGCGCCGCCCTGGTCACCGTGGCCGGTCAGCCAGCCGAGCGCGACCCTGGCCACCGCGATGGGATCAACCCCCGGCTCCTCGTTGAACCGGTGGTCCTCGGTGGCCTCCAGCGCGGCGGCGAACCTGGGCGGCACCGGCGGGCCCGGGTAGACAGCGTGGTGCCTGCGGTTATCCGCCCGGACCAGCGCCCTGGCGTTGCCCACCGACGGGGTGACCACCAGCAGGGCGCCGAACGCGCCGGCACCCGCCAGGATCAGCGCCAGCAGCACCAGGACGGCCCGCCGCAGCAGCCGGAGGGCCCGCCGCCGGGGCCGGCCGCCGCGGCCAGCCCCCCGGCGGCCGGCCGTGTCATAGCGTGGCTGCTCATAACCCGGCGGGCCGTAGCCCGGCAGGTCATAGCCCGGCGGGTAACCCGGCACGGCACCGCCGGGCGGGTAGCCGGGGCTGGCGTAGTCCCGGCCGCCATAGCCGGACCTGTCACCGGGCCCGTAGCCGGAGCCATATCCGGGCCCGTAGCCGGAGCCCGATGTCGGCAGCGGCACGGTCGGGTCGCCTGCCGGCCTGCCCTCGCCCACCTGACCCCCGCTCACCTTCTGCTGCCGCCAAGTTTGTGGTCTCCGGCCGCAGCGGGTGCTGCCGTCTCCGGGGACGGGCCGCTAGCCGTTCGCATCCGACAACGACCAGGACCCGCCGACGGTGCCCGGCGTCCCCAGCAGCGACCCGATGCCGCCGACGATGTAGGACGCGTAGTGGCGCAGCAGTATCTGGACCCGTCCGGCAAGCACGCCACTGGGTATCAGGTACATGGTGAGATCGCCGTCGATAATGAAGAAGAAGTCCAGCGTGTCCGGATCGTAGGGCATCAGCAGGCCGCGGTTACCGACCGAGTAAGGCCGCCTGCCTACCTGAATCAGCCAGCCGGATTTCCCGCGGTACGTCGTCGTCTTCACCTGTATTCGCTTTATTCCGTCTGGCATGGCCGTCAGCAGGTCATAATGTGCTGGCTCGACCGGGAACGCGGAATTACATCCGCAGAGCATGAACCACATGGCCGCGATGGCGCTGCCTGAGTCACGAAGCCGCCGCAGGTCCAGCTTCAGCCCGCGCTGTGCGGCGGCCGGCCCAGCCGGCGGCGCCAGCCGGCTCAGGTCGAGCCCCAGGCGGGCCGCGTGCGCCTTCACCCGCACCCGCTGACTGCCGCCATCCGGCGAAAGGCCCAGTTCAGCAACGAGCTCAGGCCACGACGACGCGCTGGCGACGGCCTTCCGGAGCTGCGCATCCGACCATCGGCGCTGACCGGTGAAATGCGAGGTGTCCAGGCCGAGCCGGGTGACCTGCCGCCGCACGACGCGGATCGCCCCGGCCGAGGTCACGCATAATCCGAGCTCGCGCATGACGCCGCGCCAGGATACCGATGCCGCCACGGCGTCGGTTAGCTGAGAGTCGGACCAGGTACGCTGGCCAGCCGAATTCTCGGGCATGACACGACGCTAGCAAGCGGCACCGACAAAATGGCCGCCAGGATTCTCTGGCGGCCATTTAACGAGTCGGGACGGGCGGATTCGAACCGCCGCTCTCTTGACCCCCAGTCAAGCGCCTTAACCAAGCTGGGCCACGTCCCGTTTGCCACTGCGGCCCTCAAATGATAGCGCATACCGGGCGCAGGCGCGCGAGCGCGGCCCGGCACTCGGCCGGCCAGGAGCGCCCTGCGCAGATGCCGCCCGCAGGATTCCCCGTCCCGGCCCGCCCCAGCGATGCTCGTCGGCGGCATCTCGCGATAGGGCTGCTGCCGAGACCGGGCATCGGTACCATACCTGGCGGATACGTGGCGAGCGCGGGGCTTTCCAGGGCGTCTGGGGCATACTGTCGCGCCGTCGGCGGAAGCCCGGCGTACCACGGACTGTCGCACCGGCGAGGCGATACGAGGTGGTGTGATGCCAGCGCGGCACCGGGCCAGGCGGCAGCTGCCGTGGCAGTCCGGGCACGCCCCGGGACAGCGGCCCCGGCGTGCCAGCCGCCGGGTGCTGCTGGCCGCGATCCTCGTGCCGGTGCTCGCGCTAGGCGGCCTGTACCTGCTCTATGACCACACGATCGGCCGGCCATCGGCCGGGCAGGCCGACGACACCGCCAGGACGCTGCCCGCCTGCGCCCCCTCCCCCGCCGGGACGGGACGGACCAGGGGGACAACCAGTGCCAGCGGGACGACCGGAGCCACGGGAACAGCCGGGACCGCGGACGACTGCGTGACGCCGACACCGGCAGTGACGCCGCGGTCGTCCCGGCCGGGGCATGACCGTCACGGCCCGCACCGGCGCCCGGCACCGCACCCGGCGTCGCCACGTCCCAGCCCGGGCTCATCCCGGCGCTACTCCCCCGGCCCGTCGCCGACGCCCTCAGCCGGGCCGTCTCCCACGCCTGTCGCGCCGGTGCAGCAGCCGGCCGTCCGGCAGGTGCTGGCGCTGATCAACCAGGCGCGGGCCAGGGCAGGCCTGCCCGCCTATACCGTCACGGCCGGCCTTGACCGCAGCTCGGCGGCGCACAACCAGCGGATGGCCAGCGGCTGCGGGCTGTCCCACCAGTGCCCGGGCGAGCCGGACCTCGGCGCGCGGGAGACCGCGGCCGGCGTGCGCTGGACGGCGGCAGGCGAGAACATCGGCGAGGGCGGTCCCGAGCCGGGTACCGCATCCGCCATCGCGCAGATGGCCCTGGCCCTGACCAGGGACATGCTGAACGAGAAGCCGCCGGACGACGGGCACCGGCTGAACATACTCAGCAGCACCTTCACTCACATCGGCATCACCATCCAGGAGGACAGCTCGGGTACGGTGTGGATGACCCAGGACTTCTCGAACTAGCCGCACGCCCGTAACCTGGTGCGATGACGCAGCCGGTGACCGAGGGACTCGCTGATTTCGACGGCCACCAGACCTGGTACCAGGTGGTAGGCGAGCTGGACGCCGCGCGCGTCCGGCCGGGGACCGGCGCCGCTGGTGACCCTGCACGGCGGGCCCGGTGCCGTGCACGACTACCTGCTCGCGATGACCGACCTGGCGCGTGACGGGCGGGCAGTCATCTTTTACGACCAGACGGGAAACGGGAACTCCACCCACTTCCCCGGCCGGGGCGCTGACTACTACACCGTGGAGCTCTTCGTCCGGGAGCTGGCCAGCCTGATCGAGCATCTCGGCATCGGCGGCAGGTACCACGTGCTCGGCCAGTCCTGGGGCGGCATGCTGGCCCAGGAGCACGCGATCACCCAGCCGCCCGGGCTGCGCAGCGTGGTGCTGTCCAACACCACCGGCTCGTTCGCCGACTTCGCGGCCGAGGCCGATGCCCTGCGCGCGGACCTGCCTGCCGACGTCGAGGCGACGCTGCGCAGGCACGAGGCGGCCGGGACCACCAGCGACCCGGAGTACACCGCTGCGTGCGAGGTCTTCTACCGCCGGCACCTGTGCCGGCTCGATGAGTGGCCGGCCGAGGTGGTGCGCACGTTCGAGCTGCTGGAGGCGGACCCCACGGTCTACCACACCACCAACGGGCCGTCGGAGTTCCACGTGATCGGGTCGTTCCGGGACTGGTCCGCACTGGACCGGCTGGACCGGGTCCAGGTCCCCGCGCTGCTCATCTCCGGTCGGCACGACGAGGCAACGCCCCGGCTGCAGGCGGACCTGATGGCGCGTCTGCCCCGCGCCGAGCAGGTGATCCTCGAGGAGTCATCGCACCTGTCGTTCTGGGAGGAGCGGGCGGCCTACATGGCCGCGGTGGATGACTTCCTGCGCCGGCACGACTGAGCTGCGGTATCGGCGGCCTGGCTGAAGGTCCGGCGGTAGGCCTGCGGCGTGGTGCCGAGCCGGCGGGCGAAGTGCCGCCGCAGCACCAGCGGGGTCAGCCCGCATGACGCCGCGATCTGCTCCACGCTGCGGTCGGTGGTCTCCAGCAGTTCCTGCGCCCGCAGCAAGCGGGCCCTGGTCAGCCACTGATGCGGGGTCGAGCCGGTCCTGGCCGTGAACTGGCGGGCGAACGTGCGCGGGGACATGAACGCGCGCGCGGCCAGGTCATCTACGGTGATGGCCTGGTCCAGGTGCCCGAGCACCCACTCGTGCAGCGCGGCCAGGCGGACCGGGTCACCGGGCTCCTCGACCAGCACCGGAACGTACTGGGCCTGGCCGCCGTCCCGGTGCGGCGGCACCACCATCCGGCGGGCGATCGCGTTCGCCACCGCGGCCCCGTGCTCCTGCCGGACCAGGTGCAGACAGGCGTCGATACCGGCCGCGGTGCCCGCGCTGGTGATCACCGGGCCCGCGTCCACGTACAGCACGCCGGGATCCACGGTCACTGCTGGGTAGCGGCTGGCCAGGTCGGCCGCGTGGCGCCAGTGCGTGGTCGCCCGGCGGCCGTCCAGCAGCCCGGCCTCGGCCAGCACGAAAGCGCCGGTGCAGTGGCTGAGCAGCCGGCCGCCCCGGCCGGCCACGGCCCGGAGCGCGTCCAGCACCGGCTCGGGCGGGCGGATGCCGATGTCGTTCCAGCACACGACGATGCCCAGGTCGGCGGCGCGGAACCGGTCCAGGCCGGCCTCGACCAGCAGGGGCAGGCCGGCGTCGGTCAGGATCGCCCCCGGCACCTCGGCGGTGACCGAGAAGTCATATTTCGGCAGGCCCTCGGCGCTGCGGTCGCAGCCGAAGATCTCCACGGTCACGCCCAGGCCGAAGGTGGACACCCCGTCGTAGGCGAGCACTGCCACCGAGGAGAGCATACGGCCATTGTGGCAGGAAAGTACCTTAGTTTGTCAATCCTGCCACTCACGATCCGGCCGCCGGGCGACGAGGATGGACTCATGAGGCAGGAGAGTCCGTCGATGGCGACGGTAACGGCGACCAGGGCGAGGGCGCCGGCGACCAACGGGACCGCCGCGAGCGCCGGAGCCGCCGGGTCGCGGCTGTCACGAGCGGCCGGGATCAGGTTCCCTGCCGCCTGGGCCGCGCTGATCGTGGTCTGGTTCGTCTGGGGCTCGACCTACGTGGCGCTGCGGGTCGGCGACGAGAGCATCCCCCCGCTGGCGCTGGCCGGCGTCCGCTACCTGGCTGCGGGTGCGGTGCTGCTTCCGGTCGCCCTGCGGGCAGGCGGCCCGGCGGCGAGGGCGGCGGACCGGCCGGGCACGCGCCAGTGGCTGGGCATGGCGGTGATCGGGATCATGCTGCTGGCCTTCGGCAACGGAGCGGTCACCGTCGCGGAGAAGACCATCCCGGCCGGGCTGGCCGCGCTGCTGGTGGCCACCGTGCCGATCTGGATGGTGCTGGCGGACCGGGTACTCAACGGCCGGAGGCTGCGGCCGGCCGCCTGGCTGGCCCTGCTGGCCGGGATCGCCGGGATCGCGATCCTGGCCAGGCCGCACGGCCACGGCAGCCTGATCCCGGTGCTGATCGTGCTGGCCGGCAGCCTGAGCTGGGGCACCGGATCGGTGCTGGCGGGGCGGCTGCCCGGCCCGGCCAGGCCGCTGCTCGGCAGCGCGATGCAGATGCTGGCCGGCGGCACGCTGCTCACCGTGGCCGCGGCGGCCACCGGCGAGCTGAGCCGCCTGCATCCCGGCCTGGTCAGCGGCCGCTCGCTGCTGGCGCTGCTCTACCTGATCGGGCCCGGCTCGCTGCTGGCCATGACCTGCTACGTGGTGGCCCTGCGCGCGCTGCCGACGGCAGTGGTCTCCACCTACGCCTACGTCAACCCGGTGATCGCGGTCGGCCTCGGCGCCGCGCTGCTCGGCGAGCGCCTGACCCCGGCCACCCTGCTCGGCGGCGCGATCGTGCTGGCCTGCGTGGCGCTGCTGCTGGCCGGCCGGTCCCGCGGCGCCACCGATCTGAGATCATGCCAGAGTGCGCATCCTGATCATCGGCGGAACCGCCTTCGTTGGCCGGCACATCGCCCAGGCGGCAATCGACTC
Organism: uncultured Actinomycetota bacterium; assembly: GCA_963719705.1. GTDB lineage: Bacteria > Actinomycetota > Actinomycetes > Streptosporangiales > Streptosporangiaceae > CAVRCV01. The sequence goes on along the minus strand of CAVRCV010000015.1, from coordinate 492,137 downwards.
CGGGCACGACGTGACCCTGTTTCACCGCGGGCGTACCGGCGCGGACCTGTTTCCCGCCGCCACCCATCTCACCGGGAACCGTGACGAGGACCTGTCCGCGCTGCGGTCCGGTGAGTGGGCCGTCACCATCGATGTCTGCGCCTACCTGCCCCGGCAGGTGCGGACCCTTGCCGAGGCTCTCAGCGGGCGCGGCGGCCATCAGATCTTCATCTCCACCGCCTCCGTCTACCGGACGCCGGTCGCGCCTGGCTTCGGCGAGGGCGCGCCGCTGGTCGAGCCTGGCCGACCCGGACGCGACGGAGGTCACCCTGGAGACCTACGGCGGGCTCAAGGTGGTGTGCGAGCAGGCCGCCGCGCAGCTGCACGGGCCGGAGACGACGATCGTCCGGCCGACCTACGTGATCGGGCCGTACGACCGGTCGTACCGGTTCACCTGGTGGGTAGAGCGGCTGGCCAGGGGCGGCGAGGTGCTCGCGCCGGGCAACCCGGATGACCCGATCCAGGTGATCGACGCCAGGGACATGGCCGCATGGGTGGTAAAACTGGCCGAGCAGGGAGTGGCCGGGCCCTTCCATGCGGTCAGTCCCGCGCCGCCGTTCGGGTTCGGCGACCTGCTCACCGCGATCGCTGCCCGGGTGGCCCCGGCCGGGACCACGCTGACCTGGGTCGGCCAGGACTACCTGCTGGCCGAGGGAATGGGCGAGTGCCTGCCGCTGTGGCCGGCCGGTGATCCCGAGAGCGACATCAACGCGGCCGACCCGGCGGCCGCGCTCGCGACCGGGCTGCGGCCGCGGCCGGTGGGCGACTCGGCGGCCGAGCTGCACGAGCAGGAGCTGCGCTCACCCATGCCGGTGCCGGACGGCACCGGCGTGTCCGCGGAGCGGGAGGCGGAGCTGCTCGCGGGCTGGGCCCGGCGCTAACCGGTCCCAGCCCGCAGGTAAGGCCGGGTGCCTGGCGGGATCAGGCCGCCAGCACCGCCTCGATCTCCAGGTGCAGGGTGACCTTGTCGGCCACGACCGCGCCGCCGGTCTCGAGCGCGGCATTGAAGTTCACGCCGAAGTCGCGGCGGTTGATCTCGCCGGTGGCGGTGAAGCCCGCCCTGGTGCCGCCGAAGGGGTCCGGGCCGAAACCGTTCAGTTCCAGCTTCAGCGGCACGTTCTTCGTCACGCCCTTGAGCGTGAGCTCCCCGTCCAGGACGTAGTCGCCGTCCTCCGCGCGGACCCCGGTGGACCGGTAGGTCATCGTCGGATAGGTCTCGACCTCGAAGAAGTCGGCGGACCGGATGTGCGCGTCGCGCTGCTCGTTGCCGGTGTTGATCGAGGCCATGTCGATCTGCGCGGTCACGGCGGAGCCGAGCGGGTCCGCACCGGTGACGATCTCGCCGGTGAAGCCGGTGAACCGGCCGCGCACCTTGCTCACCATCATGTGCCGGACCGAGAAGCCGACCTCCGAGTGAACCGGGTCGATGGTCCATGTGCCGGCGACGTAGCCGGGGATAACAGTCGACGTGGCTGGCGAGGTCATCAGTCGCTCCCTGGGTAGATGACAGGTGGTTGAATGTTCAAGTAATATCACTCCGGACGCTGGCTTGTCAAACGCTCAACCATAACCCGGGTATCCTGGTGGGGTGAGCACATCGCAGGGCCGGTGGCTGTCGGCCGAGGAGCAGCAGGCCTGGCGGGCGTTCCTGACCGCCTGCCAGACACTGTTCGGCGCCATCGACGCGCAGCTCATGCGGGACGCGGGACTGCCGCACGGCTACTACGAGATCCTGGTGCGGCTGTCCGAGGCACCCGGCCGGGCGCTGCGGATGACCCAGCTGGCCGAGGCGTCGACATCCAGCAAGAGCCGGCTGTCACACGCGGTGGCCCGGCTGGAGGAGCGGGGCTGGATCCGGCGGATGACCTGCCCGACCGACAAGCGCGGCCAGATCGCGCAGCTCACCGACGCTGGCATGGCCGCCCTGGCCGCCGCCGCGCCCGGTCACGTGGACCAGGTCCGCCGCTCGCTCATCGACCAGCTCAGCCCCGAGCAGGTGGGCCAGCTCCGCGCGATCAGCGAGGCGGTCGCCGCGGCCGCCGACCCCGCGCTCCCCCATGCCACCGGCTCCTGCGGGCCATGATCCCGGACTCTTTTCGCACATACCGCACAAGCCAGTCCGGACTCCGAAACGAGTCCGGGGTCTTGAGCGACTGCCGGCGCCAGGAGGGCGGGGCGGCAGGGGCGGCACGGCAGGCGGCCGATATTGCGAGGCGGGGACCGGGCGGCGGCGCTATCCTGGCGGGCAACGCGCTGACGGAGACAAGTAGCGCCGGAGCACGCGAGCACAGCGACACGCAAACACAGCGACACGCGAACACAGAGAGCCGCCGGTAGCTGGAAAGGTGGCCTCGCGGCCCGGACGGCGAAGACACTCCCGAGTGCGGGGAGGAACGGCGGCCGCAGCCGGCGGCACGCCCGATGCCCCGCCGCCTTGCCCCCGTGACGGGCAGACCGAGGCCGCGGCCGGCCGGACCGGCGGCGGCGAAGGTGCGGTGGTACCGCGAGTTCCCTTCTCGCCCGCACTCCCAAGGGGTCGTGCATATCCCCTCAGGAGGAGTGCGATGATCTCTCGAGTTCTGGCCGCCGACCTGCCCGCGCACGTCGGCGAGCAGGTCACCGTGGCCGGGTGGCTGCACCGCAGGCGCGAGCTGAAGTCGGTGACGTTCCTGATCGTCCGGGACCGGTCCGGGCTTGCCCAGGCCGTGCTGCCCGGCCAGCAGCATCACGGCGCCGGTCCCGCTGAGCTGACCGAGGAAACCGTGATCGCGGTCAGCGGCACGGTGACCGCGAACCCGCAGGCGCCGGGCGGCGCCGAGCTCACCGGGCCGGTCATCACCCCGCTGTCCGGGCTGGCCGTCCCGTCCCCGGTCGAGGTGTACCGGCCCACGGTCACGGCCAGCCTGCCGACGATCCTGGACCATGCCCCGGCCACGCTGCGGCACCCCCGGCTGACGGCAGGCTTCGAGATCGCCGCGGCCAGCGTGGCCGGCTTCCGGGCCGCGCTGGACCGGCTGGGATTCACCGAGGTGTTCACGCCGAAGATCGTCGAGTCGGCCACCGAGTCGGGCGCGAACGTGTTCGGCATCGAATACTTCGGCCGGCCGGCCTACCTGTCCCAGTCTCCGCAGTTCTACAAGCAGGCGCTGGTCGGGGTGTTCGAGCGGGTCTACGAGGTCGGCCCGGCCTTCCGGGCCGAGCCGCACGACACCGCCCGGCACCTGGCCCAGTACACCAGCCTGGACGCCGAGCTCGGCTTCATCACCGACCACCAGGACGTGATGGCCCTGCTGCGGGAGGCGATCGCCGGGATGGTGGCGGGAGCACGGGAGCGGGCCCGTTCCGCCCTGGAACTGCTCGGCGTGGTGCTGCCGGAGGTGCCCGCGCAGATCCCGCAGCTGCACTTCACCGAGGCGATGGAGCTGATCGCGCGGCACACCGGCGAGGACACCAGGGGCGAGAAGGACCTCGCCCCTGCGCACGAGCGGTGGCTGGGTGAGTGGGCCAGGCGCGAGCACGGCAGCGACTTCCTGTACGTCACCGGCTACCCGGCGGCGGCCAAGCCGTTCTACACCCACCCGGACCCGGCCAGGCCCGGCTACACCAACGGCTTCGACCTGATCTTCCGCGGCCTGGAGCTGGTCACCGGCGGGCAGCGGCTGCACCAGCACGCCGACTACCTGACCGCGCTCGCCGCCATCGGCGCGGACCCGGCGCCGTACGCGGGGTTCCTCCAGGTCTTCACCCACGGCATGCCGCCGCATGGCGGGTTCGCGATCGGGCTGGAGCGCTGGACCGCCCGGCTGACCGGCGCGGCCAACGTCCGGCAGGTCACCCTGTTCCCCCGGGACCTGCACCGGCTCAGCCCATAAGGTCGGGCGGCAGGCCGGCCCGGCGTAGCCGAAGCTGGCGCCCGGCCGCCGCCCGAGCAGGTAGCCTACGGAATCAGTCGTTTGCTCAGCTTCATCAGCAAATCTATTCCGGCTCAGCCCTTTGCCGTCCCGGCCGACGGCCCGCCCGTCGCGGTCCCGGGCCCGGTCGGCTCCGAGACCCTCGCCGAGAGGACCTGCCATGACCAGTCAGGTGGACGCGCAGCCCGTCGCGATGACCGCCGAGCAGCGCGATCAGTTCGACCGGGACGGCTACCTGATCATCCGCGGCGCGCTGACCGAGTCCGAGGTCGCGTTCTATGTCGATGCGCTTGACCGGGTATACGCGGCCGAGCAGGCCGCCGGGCGGCTCTCGGCCGACAACGCCATGCACCTGCTCAGCGCGGTGACCAACTGCCCGGACGCGGTCGGGCTGATCGACCATCCCCGGACATTCCCGCTGGTCTGGTCCATCCTGGGCTGGAACGTGCACATCTACCACTCGCACCTGGACGTGCACCCGCCGATCCGGGTGCGCAAGCCGTTCCGGTTCGAGTGGCACCAGGACGGCGGTCGGCAGAACCGCGAGATAGAGAGCGTGCCCCGGCCGCGGATGTCGGTCAAGCTGGCCTACTGGCTGTCCGACGTGTCGCAGACCGGGCGGGGCAACCTCCAGGTCGTGCCGCGCAGCCACGTGCAGAACCGGATCGACGGACCGCCCAGGCGCGACGTCGAGTGGCCCGACCCGCCCGGTGCGATCGAGGTCCAGGTAGCGCCCGGCGACGTGGTGTTCTTCGACCGCCGGATCTGGCATGCCCGGTCCAACAACTACTCCGAGATCACCCGCAAGGCGATGTTCTTCGGCTACACGCTGCGCTGGATCGCGATCCGGGACGAGCTCGAGGCGCTGCACGCGAACCCGGTGTTCGACAGCTTCAGCCCGGTGCAGCGGCAGCTGCTCGGCGGGGTCGGGGCCGGCCTGGCGAGATCCCCGGTGATCACCAGTGGGGCCACTACCCGCGGACCACGCCGCTGTACGGGTTCCTCAGCGAGCACGGCATGCTGACCAGGGACCATCCCCCGCTGATCCCGTAGCAGTCGCAGGGCCGACGGCCGCAGCAGCGCGCCCGGTACTCAGTCCGGGATGACCAGGACCTTGCCGACCGTGCCGGCCTGGACGGCGTCCTGCGCGGCGGCGATGTCGTCCAGGCCGAACCTGGTCACCGGCAGCTCGGTCAGCGCCCCGTCGGCCAGCGCAGCGGTGATGTCGCCGGCTGCCAGCGCCAGCGCGTCCCGCGGCACGCCGTACAGCAGCACGAAGCGCAGCATCACGTTGGCGGTCATGCAGGCCCGGACCGGCAGCTGCGGGTCGGACGGCTCGGCCGCGTAGGTGACGATCTGGCCGTGCGGCCGGATCACGGCCAGGTCCAGGGCCAGGTTCGCGCCGAGGGCAAGCTCGATCACCCGGTCGACCGGGCCGAACCCGCGGATCTGGTCCGCGGCACCGGCCTCGCGGTAGTTGACTACCAGGTCGGCGCCCGCCCTGGCGGCCAGCTCGGCCTTCTGCGGGCCGCTGACCGTGGTGACCACCCGCGCCCCGGCCCGCCTGGCCAGCTCGATCGCGTAGTGGCCGACAGCGCCGGCGCCGCCTGACACCAGCACGGTCTTCCCGTCCACCGGCCCGTCGGCGAACAGGCACCGGTGCGCGGTCATCGCGGGGACGCCGAGGCTGGCGCCCAGCTCGGCCGACGTCCTGTCGGGCAGCGGGGAAGCCTGCTCTTGCGGGACCACCGACCACTGCGCCGCTGTCCCCCAGCGCTGGCTGGCCGCGGCCAGCCAGACCCAGACCCGCTGGCCGACGCGATCCGGATCCACCCCTTCGCCGACGGCGTCGATCACTCCCGCACCGTCATGATGCGGGACCTGGAACTCATCGATCGGCCGGGGCGTCGCGCCGGCCCGGGACTTCCAGTCGGTCGGGTTGACGCCCGACGCCTCGATCCTGACCCTGACCTCGCCAGTGCCCGGCTCCGGCCGGCCGGTCTCCTCGACCCGCAGCACCTCGCTCGCCGGCCCGTACTGGTCGTACCACGCAGCTCTCATCGATCAGGCCCGCCTCCGCAATCGCCCACCGGGACGCGCCTATCCTCTCACCGCGCCACCGGGAAGGCCCGGGGCGCACTGCTTAGCCATCGTTTAGCGGATATTTATCACCATGGCGCATGCTCGATGGCGAGAAAGCGCGGCCGGTGCGCCCTCACCGGCGGCGCTTGTATCGGCCGGCCCGCCCGCGCCGACCGGTGATCTCCGTCCCAGCGGACCGGGTGCGCGGGCGGGCCAGGCACCGCTGGAGCGGGCGCTCGGGCTATATGGCTGTACTGGCGGTCCGCCTGCCGGCTGAACCCGGCCCGGTATCGGCGCGCTCGCCTAGCCAGCTAGACGACCTCTCCGTTGACCACGTAGACCTTGTTCCACCCGGTTTTCTTGGCCCGGTCCAGCGCGAAGTCCGCAGCGCCGATCAGCTCGCTCAGCGCCCGCCGGGACTCATTCATGACGGCCACGCCGATGGAGACGGTCAGCCGGAAGACAAACCCGGCCTGGTCGCCGGACTCGATCGCGATCGACTCGGCAGCAATATGATCCCTGATCCGCTCGCTCAGCCGACGCGCCTCGTCAATGCTGGTCCGGGGCAGGAGCACGGCGAACTCCTCGTTGCCGAACCGGCCGATCAGATCGTGCTCCGGCACCTGCTCCTTCAGCATTCCGGCAATGTCCCGCAGCAGCTGATCCCGTACCAGCATGCCCGCAGTCTGATCGATGTCCTCGAAGTTATCTATGTCGACCATCGCCAGCGCCAGCGGAGCGCCGGAACGCATGGCCCGCAGCAGCTCGGCGCCGGCCTCACGTTGCCAGGTGCTGGCGTTCAGCACCCCGGTCTTGGCATCGATCCGAGCGCTGGTAACCAGATGAATGCGCATCAGGTAACGCCGTTGCATGACCACCGTCGGCAGCGCAAGCGCGATCAGCCAGGGGTTGATGGCGACCACCAGCGCCACGGAGACCGCCAGGCTCAGCTCGATGCTGTCCGACATGACGGACTCGCGGGTTCCGATGAGCTCGCGGGTCTTAGCGGTCGGGTCGGAGAGCCTGATGGCCGCCAGCAGCAGGCCGTGATTAATCACCCAGCCGAGGACACCGCAGGCGGCTACCGTGGCGGTCCACGTGAGCGCGTGACTCTGGGTGCCCGGGTGGGGACCTGCTACCGAGGCGGGAACTGCGTGAAACAAGAGTGAAGCGCACCCGTAGGCGAGGCTTATGGTGGCATTGCTAACGACGCGGCGATAGAGAACGGCGGGCCGGGTCCGGTAAATCTTGTAGATAGTCAGTGGCGCCGGGGCCAGGAACGCGAAGAAAGGCGCCAGGCCGATCGCGATAGCCAGGTACCAGATCGACTGAAGGTCCCGGACTGGTCTCCCCTGCGGCTCCTTCACCGTCCGGGTCGCCTCGATGGCGACGACGCCACAGCACAGCAGGGCAACGTAGATGAGAAGCTGCCTGGCCTGCCAGTGCACCATGGTCGCGGACATGCCGATGGCGAACACCGACAGTAGCGGAATGGCTACCAGGTAGCTGCGGAGCGGCTGCGGAACCTTCCACACCTGCCAGCTCCGGATTGCCAGGCTCCGCCGGGCTGACGCGCCGACGCCCGTCGCACGTCGCGCGGGACCAGTCACTGTCACCCCTGGAGCGTTGAGGGACAAACAGCCAGACCAGCTGACTCTTTCAATCAGCACGTAACGGTTCGTAGGGAACTAATGCCGCATCGTGACAGCTACCCCACGCCGCTGTCAAGACCAGAGCCAAACTGATCAGGCGGTATCCCAGCGTATGCGTCCTGAGGAACGCGAACCGGCAGAATAATGCCAAGGAGAGCTATGCGCGCTGAATAACGATGAAACCAGCCACTACCCGTCCCAGCCGACCCGGCGGAAGACCACCAAGGAGAAGCCATGCGCACCGAATGGGCCTGAACCGCACCACTGGCACCACCAGCCACGCCCGGCACCACGCCACCTAACCCGGCAAGGAGAAGCCATGCGCACCGAATGGGCCTGAACCCCACCACGACCACCAGCCACCCTGGCACCACGCCACCCAGCCGGCAAGGAGAAGCCATGCGCACCGAATGGGCCTGAACCCCACCACGACCACCAGCCACCCTGGCACCACGCCACCCAGCCGGCAAGGAGTAGCCATGCGCACCGAATGGGCCTGAACCCCACCACGACCACCAGGGCGGTAGCCGGCAGCGGACATTCAGGCCTGCCCTCATGGCCCAGCCGCGACCTCCGGGTGAGCCTGGACCGATGGGCCGGTCTCAGGAATCTCCAACCCTCCCGGCATGGATCTCCCGGGCCGGGACGCCACAATCGGCCGTGCCGATTGCGCAAAGTTGGCCTGCACGGAGTGTCCTACCCGGTAGCAGGCCGCTACTGGTGAAGGGTGTGAGTATGCGGATTTGCCGGGATAAGCGACCGAAAACCAGCCAGACCACCCGGACCGGGCCGCCGCTACCCGAAACCGGGCCTGGCAGCCGGGATCTGGAGCCTGGCACGGCCGTCCAGGGCACCGATACCCCATCTTCGCTGGTCACGGCGGACGGATCGCGGCGAGCGCGCCGGGCCGGTCGCGGCACCGGCCTGCGACTCGGCCTGCTGGGCCTGGCGGCGCTTTCGGTGCTGCTGCTGGCCGTGCCGGGCGCGACGGCGTCGGTCGGGAGCAACCGGGAGGGCGTTCACTTCAAGCCGCCGGCCCCGGTGGGCGCGCTGTTCACCTGGGTGAACGGCAAGGCGGTCCGTCATTTCTGCACCGCCACGGTGATCAGCAGCCGCCTGGGCGACCTGGTGCTCACGGCTGCGCACTGCGTCTACACGCTGAAGATCGGCAGCTTCGTGTTCGCGCCCGGCTGGTACAAGGGCAAGTTCCCGTACGGGACCTGGCCGGTCACCACTGTCTACGTGAACAAGGCGTGGGCGGCACAGCAGAATCCCAACGACGACTTCGCGATCCTGGTCGCGCACCGGGCCGGCACCCAACTCCAGAAGCACACCGGTGCCGAGACGCTGCGCGAGTTCCAGTCGCTGCCGGTCCAGTCCCAGGTGATCGGCTACCCGGACCGCTCTGACCAGCCGGTCACCTGTACCAACGCCGCGCGCGCCTTCGTTACCAGCCAGCTGCACCAGATCAAGTTCCGGTGCGGCGGCTACCCCGACGGCACCAGCGGCGGGCCGTTCCTGGTCAATGTCAGCTCGAAGACCGGCACCGGGGACGTGATCGGTGACATCGGCGGCTACCAGGAGGGCGGGGATGTCTCCTACATCTCCTACTCGCCCCAGTACCGCACCGGGATCCGCAAGCTGTACAACACCGCCAACGCCCGCAGGTAGCGCTCAGGAGCCGGGCGGCGGGACGATCTTGTCGATCTCGGCCAGGTCGTCGGCGGACGGGATCCAGTCGGACGCCCCGGCGTTCGCCCGCACCTGCTCCGCCGAGGTCGCCCCGGCGATCACCGATGCGCAGCCGGGCTGCGCCGCCAGGCCGCCGACCGCGACCTCGAGCAGGCTCAGGCCGCGCGGCTGTGCCCACTCGATCAGCGCCTCCACCGTGGCCAGCTTCTGCTCGGTGATGTAACTGGCCCGGCCCGCCAGCCTGGTGCCTTCCGCCGGGCCCTGGCCCCGCCGGATCCGCCCCGCCAGCAGGCCGTTGGCCAGCGGGAAGTAGGGCAGCACGCCGAGCCCGAAGTGCCGCGCAGCGGGCACCACCTCGGCTTCGGCCCCGCGCTCCAGCAGCGACCAGTGATTCTGCGCCGAGATGAACGGGACGGCGGCGAGCTCACGGGCCGCGCAGGCCGCGTGCGCGAGCTGCCAGCCGGAGAAGTTGGAATGGCCGAGGTACCGCACCTTGCCCTCGGTCACCAGCTCGCCCATGGCGGTGAGCGTCTCCTCGATCGGCGTCACCGGGTCCGGCGTGTGGATCTGGTACAGGTCGATGTAGTCGGTCCGCAGCCGGCGCAGTGACTGCTCGACCGCGCGCCTGAGGTAGGCACGGCCGCCCTTCGCCCCGGCGGCCGCCCCGTAGCCAAGGTCGCTCCCCCCGTGGCCGAACTTGGTCGCGAGCACCACCTGGTCCCGCCGGCCGGCCAGCACCTCGCCGAGGATCTCCTCGCTGCGCCCGCCGCCGCCGTAGGACTCCGCGGTGTCCAGCAGCGTGATCCCGGCCTCGATCGCCGCGTCCACCACCGCGCGCGTCGCCGCCGCGTCCAGGCGCCGACCGAAGTTATTGCAGCCCAGCCCGGCCACCGATACGACAAGCCCGGAATTTCCTAGCGATCTGTACCGCACAGCGCCGCCCTCTCCCTGCCGGTGCCGATGTCCGCCTGGCCCCGATAGTACCGACCGTCCGTCCAGCCACTGCCACCCCGAGCGGCCCAGGCCGGTAGTATCCGGACCGGCACCGCGCGTAGCCTCGGGATAGGCGGCGACCGGCGCCCGGTCCGGCTTCCGGCGTCGGCGCAGCCGGGGCGCCCGCCGAAAATGGGGGTGGCGTGAAATCGCATATGCGATATCATCAAGTAAGGGACAGGCTGGCATACCGCAGCGGCACGGGTAACGTTCATAACGCAATTGCAATCCGGCAATCTGGCCGGAAACGCGTGAGCTACCGCCCGGTGCCGCCGGGAGCTGCCGGTCCCGACAGAGCTGCGGAGGAGAGCAACTCATGATCGAGGGGGCAGGCGGCCCGACGGTCCTTCGCATCCTGCTCGGCACTCAGCTACGGCGCCTGCGTGAGGCCAGGGGCATCAGCGCGCAGGAGGCCGCGCAGGCGATCCGCGGCTCGGAGTCCAAGATCAGCCGCATCGAGCTGGGCCGGAACGCGGTGCGCGAGGTCGACATCGCCGACCTGCTCAGCCTGTACGGGGTGACCGACATCGCCGAGCGGGAGCAGCTGCTCTCGCTGGCCAGCCAGGCAAACCTGCCCGGCTGGTGGCACCGCTACCAGGACGTGCTGCCGACCTGGTTCCAGGCCTATGTGGGGCTGGAGGAGTCGGCCGAGTCCATCCGCAGCTACGACACGCAGTTCGTGCCCGGCCTGCTGCAGACCGAGGACTACGCGGCCGCCGTCCTGGCTCGCGGCGAGGTCGCGCCGCACGAGGTCGATCGGCTGGTCTACCTGCGCAAGGAACGGCAGCGCCGGTTCATCTCCGGCAGCCTGCGGCTGTGGGCGATCGTCGACGAGGCAGCGCTGCGCCGCCCGGTCGGCAGCCCGGACCAGATGCGCGCCCAGCTGCGGTACCTGTACGAGGTTTGCGACCAGCCCGGGTTCACCCTGCAGGTCACGCCATTCAGCACGGCATACGCGCCGCAAGGAAGCTTCAGCATCCTGAGCTTCGCGGCCAGGGACCTTCCCGACGTGGTCTACATCGAGCAGCTCACCAGTGCGATGTACCTGGACAAGCGCTCGGACGTGGACCGCTACACCGAGGCGATGGACAGGCTCAGCGCTGCCAGCGCCTCCCCGGACGGATCACGGCAGATGATCTGCGCGTTGCTCGATGACATGGAGGGGCTCCGATGAGCGGCACCCGCAACGGAACCAGCGCTGTCACCCTGGACGGCGCGACCTGGATCAAGAGCCGCCGCAGCGGCTCGAACGGAGGCAACTGCGTCGAGGTCGCCTTCCTCACCGACGGCGAGGTGGCGATGCGCAACTCCCGGTACCCGGCCGGCCCGGCGCTGGTGTTCACCAGGTCCGAGTGGGAGGCATTCCTCGGCGGCGCGAAGGACGGCGAGTTCGGCTGAGCCGCGGCCCCCGTTCCCGGTCTGCTGGCCGGGGACGGGGGCCGTCGCGCTGCTCCGGAAGGGCCCGCGCTACCGCCGGAGCGGCTGCGCGGGAAGAGCAGGCGCCTTAACGGTCGAAATCACCATTGCGCACGCCCGTCACGAATGCCTGCCATTCCTGCTGGTCGAATACGTGCGGCGGCTTGGTGACGTCCTTGGAATCACGTACGGCGACCATCCCGCCGGGCAGGTGCGCCACCTCCACGCAGCCATCAGTACTGCAGTAGCGACTCCGGATCCAGGCGGGGTGTCCGAATTCGGGATTCATCCTACTTTCCTTTCCTCGAGATAGATGTAGGCGGCAAGTTCCTTGATCCGGTCGGCTGAGTCGGCGGGTGAAAGGGCGGCCGCGCGCAGCAGGTCGAATGCCTCGGCCCGGAACCGGACGTCACCCTCGCGCTCGACGTAGGCCTGGCCGGCCACGCTTTCGGCGTAGACCACATCGGCGTCGGAGCGCTCGGGGAAGCTGATGATGGCGAACGGGCCGTTGAGACAGGCATGAGCGCCGCTGGAGAACGGCAGCACCTGGATCGTCACGTTCGGCCGCTGGCAGGCGTCCGCCAGGTGCATCAGCTGCCGGCGCATCAGCTCGGGCGACCCGATCGGCCGCTGCAGCACCGCCTCGTCCAGGATCACCCACAGGTCGAGCGGATCCTCCCGGCTGAGCACCGCCTGGCGCTGCATCCGCAGGTCTACCAGGCGCTCGATCTGGTCGGCGGTCTGCCGCCGCCGGACCGTGGTCATCACGGTGCGGGCATAGGACTCGGTCTGGAGCAGGCCGTGCACCACCAGCGACTCATACGCCCGCACCGACGCAGCCTCCGCCTCGAGCCCGACATAGACGTCGAACCCGGTCGGCAGCACGTCCTCCCAGGCCGCCCACCAGCCCTTCCGGTGACCCTCGCGGGCCATGTTGAGCAGGCCCTGGCGCTGCACCGACTCGGCCACGTCGTACATGTCCAGCATGGCCGTCAGGTAGGCGGTCCGGGTCGGCGCCTTGCCGGTCTCGATCCTCGACAGCGTCGACGGCGCCAGGCCGAGTCTTTCCGCGACCTCTTCGAGCTTGAATGAATGCAGCTCGCGCAGCCGCCTTAACTCGCTGCCAAGGCGGCGGCGGCGAACGGTGGGGCCGATAGGCATGGGCGTTTCGCCCCCTTTACGGAGGGCAAGCAACAAAAACGCTCGTTTTGCCAGAACGCCGTTCTGTCGCCTGCTTGCTGGCTTACCGATCACCATACAGGAAAAACTGTATCCTGATGAGATCCCAATTGAGATTTCGTCAGCGATACTTGCTCTACGCACTTGCGCCTGGTGCATTCCCAGATCATCATGGAGCAAAGGCACCAGGCCCGCATCCCGCGCAGCCGCGGACTCCCCGACTCGGGCGGGGGCCACGCTGTTCACGCGCATCTGGGAAGGAGCCCCGATGGCCTCAGCTACCCGGGCCGGCGATGCCGCCGAGGACCTGGCCATGATGGCCGGAGCCTCGGTTCTCGGCAGGCTGACCATTCCTGGCCGACCGGATCAGGTCCGCGAGGCCCGCCGGTTCGTCGCCAAGGCCATCGGTGACCGTCAGTTAGCCCGGCGGTTAGCCGACGCGGCGGTCCTGCTCACCTCCGAGATAGTCACCAACGCGGTGGTGCACAGCAACTCCCGCCGCCCCGGCGGGACGGTGACGATCGTGCTCGCCGAGATGACAGGCGGCGTGCGGATCGAGGTCTGCGACGGCGGCTCCGAGCTGAGCGCCCCGGTAGTCAAGGGCGATCCGTACGCCTCGGAAGGCCACGGGCTGCTGCTGGTGCAGGCGCTCGCCGACCAGTGGGGCTACGTCCGGGACGAGACCGGGACCACCGTCTGGTTCTGGCTCAGCCTGTCCGCATGCCGCAGCAGCACAGCTCCGGTGGCACGACCCCAGTAAGCACGGTGCTAGTAAGCACGGTGCTAGTAAGCACGGGCGACCCGGTGCCCGGCGGCGGTTACCGGCCTGCCGGGCTGCGAGAGCGCCCCGCCTGCCGGTCTCGCAGCCGCATCGTGACCCGGACCGGGGTGCCGCCGAAACCGAATTCCTCCCGCAGGCGCCGCTCGACGAAGCGCCGGTAGCCTGCCGACAGGAAGCCGGTGGCAAAAAGAACGAAATGCGGCGGGCGGACTCCGGCCTGCGTCGCGAACATGATCTTCGGCTGCCTGCCGCCGCGCGACGGCGGCGGCGTCGCCGCGACCAGGGCCGACAGCCAGGCGTTCAGCCGCCCGGTGGGCACTCTGGTCTCCCAGCCCGACAGCGCGAGCTCCAGGGCAGGGACCAGCCGGTCGGTATGCCATCCGGTAGCGGCCGACAGGTTCACCCGCGGTGCCCAGCGGGCGGTGTGCAGCTGCCGGTCGATCTCCCGGTCCAGGAAGTACCGGCGGTCGGAGTCGGTCAGGTCCCACTTGTTGTAGCCGATCACCAGCGCCCGGCCGGCCTCGATGACCATGGACACGATCCGCAGGTCCTGCTCGGCCAGCGGCTGGCTGGCGTCGATCAGCACGACCGCGACCTCGGCCCGCTCCAGCGCGCGCTCGGTACGCAGCGCGGCGAAGTAATCGGCGCCCTGAGCCTCCCGCACCCGCCGCCGGATCCCGGCCGTGTCGACGAACCGCCAGGTCCGGCCGCCCAGCTCGATCAGCTCGTCGACCGGGTCCCTGGTGGTGCCGGCCGCCGGGTCCACCAGCACCCGGTCCTGGCCGGCCAGCTTGTTCAGCAGGCTGGACTTGCCCACGTTCGGGCGGCCGATCAGGGCCACCCGGCGCGGCCCGCCCTCGGCGCCGAACGGCTCGGCCGGCGCTGCTGGCAGCGCGTCAAGTATCGCGTCCAGCAGGTCACCGCTGCCCCGGCCGTGCAGCGCGCTGACCGGCTGTGGCTGGCCGAGACCGAGCGACCAGAGCGCGTGCGCGGCCGGCTCGCCGGGGGCGTCGTCCACCTTGTTCGCCGCCAGCACCACCGGCTTGCCGGACCGGCGCAGCACTGCCGCCACCGCGTCGTCGGAGTCGGTCACCCCGACTACCGCGTCCACCACGAACAGCACCGCGTCGGCCGCCGCCACGGCCAGCCGGGCCTGCGCGGTGACCCGGGCCGCCAGCGCGGGCGTGCCCTCGGTGGCGGGATCCCAGCCGCCGGTGTCCACCACGACGAACGCCCGCCCCCGCCAGGCCGCGTCGTAGGCGACCCGGTCCCTGGTCACGCCCGGAGTGTCCTCGACCACCGCCTGCCGGCTGCCCAGGATCCGGTTCACCAGCGTGGACTTGCCCACGTTGGGACGGCCCACCACGGCCAGCACGGGAGCAGCCGCGTTCTGGCCGGGTGCTCCGTCCGCGGGCGCGGCCGCCCCGGTCAGCTCGTCCACGTCGGGTCCAGCTGGCGCGCCAGGCTCACGATCTCGGCGATGACCTCGTCCAGGCCGAGTGAGGTGGCGTCGATCTGGATGGCGTCGGGGGCCATCGTGGTCTGCGGGGCGTCGCGGCGGTCCCGGCGGGCGACCTCCTGCTGGGTCAGGGCCGCTGTCGCGGCCGGGTCGGCGGCCAGGTCGGCGGTCCGGCGAGCGGCCCTGACCTCCTCGCTCGCGGTCAGGAACACCTTCACCGGGGCGTCCGGGGCGACCACGCTGCCGATGTCACGGCCCTCGGCGACGATCCCGCTGCCCTGCGCCGCCGCGGCGATGATCTCCCGCTGCATCGCGATCAGCCGCTCGCGCACCTGCGGGACCGACGCCACCGCGCTGACCGCGTTGGATACCTGCCGGGACCGGATCGGGCCGGACACGTCCGCGCCGTCCACCGCGATCGCCGGGGCATACGGATCGGTGCCCACCTCGATCCGGGCCCGGCCCGCCTGGCCGGCGACCGCCTCCGGGCTGGTGACGTCGACCTGACGGGCCAGCAGCCACCAGGTCAGCGCGCGGTACATGGCCCCGGTGTCCAGGTAGCGCAGGCCAAGCGCCCTGGCCACGCCCCTGGCCGCGCTGGACTTGCCCGCTCCGGCCGGGCCGTCCACCGCCACGACCAGCCCGTGGCCGTGTCCCGGTGCCGGGCCGGCGGCGGTACCGGGGCCGCTGGTGGCGAAATCTGTCACGGTGGCGATGTTACCGGGCGAACCGGCCAGCCCTGCGCGGCCAGCGCGCCGGTGAGCACGGCGGCCGCCTCGGGCCGCACCGAAAGCTCGGCGACGCCGGCCGGCAGGCCCGGCGAGTGCTCGATCCCGACGTCCTCGATGTTGACGCCCGCCTCTCCGGCGGCCTGGAGCAGCCGGGCCAGCTCGCCCGGCCGGTCCCCGATCACGACCTGCACCACCGCGTAGGCCGGGGCCGGCGCGCCGCGCTTGCCCGGCAGCCGGGCCACGCCAGCGCTGCCGCGCCGCAGCAGCCCGGTGAGCGCGCCGCGGGCGGTATCACCCGCGGCCCGCTCATCCGCGCCCGGCTTGCCCCCGGCCGGTTCGTCTCCGGCCGCCTCGTCTCCGGCCGGTTCGTCTCCGGCCGCCTCGTCGCTGGCCGCCTCGTCGCCGCTGGTCCCGTCCCCGCCAGGCTCATTCCCGCCAGGCTCATTCCCGCCAGGCTCATTCCCGCACATGCAGGCTCATTCCCGGCCGCGATCCGGTCCAGCGCCCGCGCCGCTTCCTGCAGCTCGGCGGCCACCGCCCGGGCCACCACGCCGGCGTGGGCGGCGTTGGCGGCCAGGATCTGGGTCCACAGCCCGGCGTCACCGGCAGCGATCCTGGTCACGTCGCGCAGCCCGGGCCCGGCCAGCGCTAGCGCCCCGTCCGGGGCGGGCTCGAGCCCGGCCGCCACGGCCGCCGCGACCAGGTGCGGGACGTGCGAGACCAGCGCAACCCACCGGTCGTGATCGGCCGGCGACAGCACGACCGGCTGCGCGCCGCAGGCCCCGGCCAGCTCGCGCACCGCCTCGACGCAATCCGGCGCGGTCTCCGGGGACGGGCAGATGGCCCACGGCCGGCCGAGGAACAGGTCGGCCCTGGCGCTGGCCGCGCCCGCCCGCTCCCGGCCGGACAGCGGATGGCCGGGCACGTAGGTCTTCAGGTCGCAGCCCAGCTGCCGGGCCGCGGCCAGCGGCAGCTCCTTGACGCTGGCAACGTCGGTGTAGCAGCGTGCCAGGCCCTGTCGCTGGGCCGCCGCGAGGCACGGCGCCACCGCGGCCGGCGGCACGGCCAGCACCGCCACGTCGGCAGGCCCGTCCGGCAGCCCGCCGTCCGGCAGCCCGCCGTCCGGCAGCGGCCGTCCGGCGCCCATCCCGGCGGCCAGGGCGGTCGCGGCCCGATCGCGGTCGCTCAGCCAGACCGTTGCTCCCTGGCCGCGCAGGGCCAGGGCCACCGAGGTGCCGATCAGCCCGGTGCCGATCACCACCACGACGGCCGGAACCGCCGGGGGCGACTGCGGAGCCGGGCCAGCGGCGAGCGGCAGGCCAGCCGGCGGGGGCGTCACCGGCGAAGGCGTCACCGACGAGGGCCTAGCCGACGAGGGCCTAGCCGACGAGGGCCTACGGCAGGGGCGGCAGGCCCGCGGCGGGCGGCGGCGGGCTGCGCCGCCGGGGCGGCGGGGCTGGCGGGGGCGTGGTGCGGGCCGGGCGCCCCGGCTGCCGCCGCGGCCGGGCGGTCACTGCGCGATGTCCAGCCGCAGCGCTGCCGCGCCGCGCAGGTACACGTGCTGCACCTGGGACCTGGCCAGCTCGGTCTCGACGTGCATCAGCAGCCGCACCACCCGCGGCATCGAGCCGGGCACGCCGATCTCGGTGCAGCACAGCAGCGGCACCTCGCCGAACCCCAGCTGGCGCGCTGCGAGCGCCGGGAACTCCGCGTCCAGGTCGGCGGTGGCGGTGAAGATGACGCTGATCACCTCGTCTGGCGTGAGCCGGTTCCGGCTCATGACCTCGGTGACCAGCTCCGAGGTACCGTCCAGGATGGCGGGCCTGAGGTTGGCCTCGACCTGGACCGCGCCGCGCACCGCCCGGACCCTCATGGTGTCTGCCCGACCAGGGTGCCAGCCGACCAGGGTCAGCCGACCACGGGCCAGCCGACCACGGGCCAGCCGACCACGGGCCAGCCCGGTCACAGGCCGACCGCCGCATACAGCTCGCCGATCTCCGCGGTGGTCAGCCTGCGGGTGGTACCGGAGCGCAGCGGGCCGAGCGAGACCGGGCCCACCCTGGTGCGCACCAGCCGGCTGACCGGATGCCCGGCCTCGGCCAGCATCCGCCGGACGATGTGCTTACGGCCCTCGTGCAGGCTGATCTCGACCAGCGCCCGCTTTCCGGCCCGCTCCACCACCCGGAACCGGTCCGCGCTGGCCACCCCGTCGGACAGCCGGATGCCGGTGATCAGCTGGCGGCCCAGGTCCCTGGGCACCGGGCCGGGCACATCGGCCAGGTAGGTCTTCAGCACCCCGTACCGCGGGTGCGCCAGCCGGTGCGCCAGGTCGCCGTCGTTCATCAGCAGCATCAGGCCCTCGGTGTCGTAGTCGAGCCGGCCGACGTGGAACAGCCGCTCGGCGTGATCGCCGAGGAAGTCGGCGATGGTGGCCCGGCCCCTGGTGTCGGACATCGTGGTGAGCACGCCTGGCGGCTTGTTCAGCGCCAGGTAGACCAGATCCTCGCTGGCCGGGATGCGCCTGCCGTCGACCCTGATCACCTGGCTGCGCGGATCCACCCGGGCGCCGTACCGGCGCACCACCTCGCCGTCGACCTCGACCCGGCCCTCGCCGATCATCTCCTCGCAGTGCCTGCGGCTGCCCACGCCCGCTGCCGCGAGCACCTTCTGCAGCCGGACGCCGCCGGGCACGTCGGTCAGCGAGTCGCGGCCGTCGTCATGACCGCGCGGGGTCATGACCCGAGCTCCTGCTCGTCGTCCAGCTGATCGGGCAGGAAGGGAGCCAGGTCCGGCAGGTCCTCCAGGCCAGCCAGGCCGAGCCGCTCCAGGAAGTAGCCCGTGGTTCGGAACAGGGTGGCACCAGACTCGGTGTCGGCCCCTGCCTCCTCCACCAGCCCGCGCAGCACCAGCGTGCGCATCACCCCGTCGCAGTTGACCCCGCGGACCGCCGAGACCCGCGACCGGCTGACCGGCTGCCGGTAGGCGACCACGGCCAGGGTCTCCAGCGCCGCCTGGGTCAGCCGGACCTGGAGCCCGTCGGATACGAACCGCTCCACCACCGGGGCGCACTCATCCCTGGTATACAGCCGCCAGCCGCCGGCCACCTCGCGCAGGTCGAAGCCGCGTCCCTGCTCGGTATAGCCGCGGGCGAGCTCGGCCAGCGCGGCGGTCACCTCGTCCGGCGACCGCTGCACCGCCTCGGCGATGACATCGGCCGGTACCGGCTCGTCGGCAACCAGCATGATCGCCTCCAGGCTGGCCACCAGGCCGGGACCCGGTTCCTGGCCGTCCTGGCCGACGTCCTGACCGTCGTCCTGGCCGTCCCCGGACGGCATCGCGGTCAGGTCGGCGAGTGGCACGTGGTGTCCGTTCTGCATGATCTCAGGGGTTCTCCTGGTCGTCGGTCGTCACGGCGCGGCGCTCGTCCAGCGTGACGAACAGGTCGCCGAGCGGCGCCACCTGGTCGAAGGAGATCTTGCCCTCCCGGTACATCTCGAGCAGGGCCAGGAACCGCGCCACGATCTCGTAGGTCTCCCGGCAGTCGGCGGTCAGCTGGCGGAACGAGGCCCGGCGCAGCGTGGCCAGCCGCCCGGCCAGGATCTCAGCCTGCTCCCGCACGCTGGTCCGGGGCAGATGCAGGTGGGCGGTGGAGACCACCGGAGACGGCTTGCGGCGCAGCGTCCGGGCGGCGATCGCGGCGAACTCCGCCGGGCCGAGGCCGAGCAGCACCTCGGGCAGCAGCGCCGCGAACCGGGGCTCCATCGGCACCCGGCGGGCGAACCTGCGGTCCTGCCCGGCCATCGTGGCCGCGAGCACCGCCGCCACCTCCTTGTAGGCGCGGTACTGCAGCAGCCGGGCGAACAGCAGGTCCCTGGCCTCCAGCAGGGCCAGGTCCTCCTCGTCCTCCACCTCGCCGGACGGCAGCAGCCGGGCCGCCTTGAGGTCAAGCAGGGTGGCCGCGACCACCAGGAAGTAGCTGGCCTGGTCCAGGTCCCAGCCGCCGGCCAGGGCGCGGATGTAGCTGATGAACTCGTCGGTGACGCTGGACAGCGCGATCTCGGTGATGTCCAGCTTGTGCTTGGAGATCAGCGCGAGCAGCAGGTCGAACGGGCCCTCGAACTGCTCCAGGTGCACCTCGAAGCCGCCGGAAGCCGGGGCGGCGGCGCCGGCGGCCGCCGACCGGGCCGTCGGCGGGACCGGCCGGGATCGCCGTCCCGCCGTCGGCCCGCCATGGCCTTCGGGGTCCCCATGCTCGCCATACTGGAGCAGCCTAAGGGAACAGTTACCGTCATTGCTCCGTGCGCAGCCGCCTGGCCACCAGGCTCCGGTCACCCGTCGCGTCCAGGTCGGCGAGCAGGACCGCCAGTGCCTCGCGGACGATCCGGCCGCGGTCCACGCTGATCCCGTAGCCGCGCAGGGCCAGCCTGGCCCGCTCCAGGTCGAGCAGCTCGCCGCCGGACAGGTACACGGTGATCTTCTGGGCGTGGCTCTCCCGGCCGCTGGCCTGGCGCTGGTCCTCCGGGACCCAGGTCCTGACCGAGGGGCGGAGCAGCTCGGCCACTCCGGGCAGGCTCACCCGCCGTGAACGTGACCCGCCAGCTCGGCCTGCCGCCACCGCTCCAGCACCTCCTTGGCGAGCTCCCGGTAGGAGTTCGCCCCAGCGGACGTCGGGTCGAAGCGAGTGATGGGCTCCCCCGCAACCGAGGCGTCAGGGAACCGCACCGTCCGGTTGATCACCGTGTGGTACACCTTGTCGCCGAATCCCTTGACCACGCCCGACAGCACCTCGCGGGTGTGCAGCGTGCGCGAGTCGTACATGGTCGCGAGCAGCCCGTCCATGGTCAGCTTCGGGCTCAGCCGGCTGGACACCTTGTCGATGGTCTCCATCAGCAGCGCCACCCCGCGCAGCGCGAAGTACTCGCACTCCAGCGGCACGATCACGCCGTCGGCGCAGGCCAGGGCGTTGACGGTGAGCAGCCCCAGGGACGGCTGGCAGTCGATCAGGACCACGTCGTACTCGGACCGGATCGCCTCCAGCGCCCGGCCGAGCACGAACTCCCGGCCGACCTCGTGCACCAGCTGGACCTCGGCGCCGGACAGGTCGATGTTGCTCGGGAGCAGGTCCATCCCGTCGACCCTGGTCTTGAACAGCACGTCCCTGGCGGTGATGCCGCGCTGCATGAGCAGGTTGTAGACGGTGACGTCGAGCTCGTGCGGCTGGAAGCCGAGGCCGACCGACAGCGCGCCCTGCGGGTCGAAGTCGACCAGCAGGACCTTGCGCCCGAACTCGGCCAGCGCTGCCCCCAGGCTGATGGTCGTGGTCGTCTTGCCGACCCCGCCCTTCTGGTTGCAGACCGCCACTATCCTGGCCGGGCCGTGACTGAACAGCGGCTCGGGATCAGGAAAGACGGGTAGGGGCCGACCGGTGGGACCGATCACGCCGGGCCCCACTTCCAGCGTTCTGGATGCTGCCACAGCTGCACCTCCCCGCGGCCGCAGGTACACGCCCGCTCAAGACCCGGACTCTAGGGCCTGGCCTGCGGCCGGGCAAGCCGACTCACCGTTTGCGCGGAAATGGCTAGCCGGACGCGCGGGGATGGGCGGCCGCGTAGACCTCGCGCAGCCGGTCCACGGTGACCAGGGTGTAGACCTGGGTGGTGGTGACCGAGGCGTGGCCGAGCAGCTCCTGTACGACCCGGACGTCGGCACCGCCGTCCAGCAGGTGGGTGGCGAAGGAGTGCCGCAGGGTGTGCGGCGAGACGCCGGACAGCCCGGCCCGGCCCGCGGCGGCCCGCAGCACCGTCCAGGCGCCCTGCCGGGTGAGCCGCCCGCCGCGGGCGTTCAGGAACACAGCCGGGCTGACCGGCCTGGCCGCGCGGGCACCACGGCGGGCCGCCTGGCCAGCTCCGGCCAGGCCGGCCGCGGACCAGGTAAGCGTCGAGCGCGCTGCGGGCGTAGCTGCCGACCGGGACGATCCGCTGCCGCCCGCCCTTCCCGGACAGCCGCACGGTACCGGGCACTGCAGTA
Source organism: uncultured Actinomycetota bacterium (assembly GCA_963719705.1). Taxonomy (GTDB): domain Bacteria; phylum Actinomycetota; class Actinomycetes; order Streptosporangiales; family Streptosporangiaceae; genus CAVRCV01. The sequence goes on along the minus strand of CAVRCV010000015.1, from coordinate 470,175 downwards.
CCGGACGCCATGCGGCCTCCGCCGTCCCGGCTCGCCAGTTCCACGTCATCGACGTCCAGGCCGACGGCCTCGGAGATCCGCGCGCCGGTGCCGTACAGCAGCTCGAGCAGGGCACGGTCGCGCAGCGGGCCTGGCGCGTCCGCGGTGCCGCCGCCGGCCGCCCCGAGCAGGCTCTCCACCTCCGGCAGGGAGATCGCCTTGGGCAGCCGGCGCGGCGGGGCCGGCGGCCGGACCTGCCTGGCCGGATCGCTCGCGGCCAGCCCTTCGGCCAGCGCGAACGCGTGCAGGCCGCGCACCGCGACCACCGCGCGGCCGGCCGAGCTGGCGGCCAGCGGCGGGTGGTCCGCGTCGCCCTCGCGCAGCCCGGCCAGGTAGCCCGCCACGTCCCCGGCGGTGACCTGGCCGACCTCGGTACGGCCGGCCGCGGCCAGGGTGGCGGCGTAGCGCTCCAGATCACGCCGGTAGGCCTGGAGCGTGTGCGCGGACAGGCCGCGCTCGACGGTCAGGTGGTCGAGGTAGCGGCGGACCGCCCCGGCCACCGTGGTCAGCTGAGCACCTCGTCCAGTGGCGTCCAGGGCAGGTCGAACGCCTCGCCGACCGGCCCGCAGGTGATCACGCCCTCGTGCGTGTTCAGGCCGAGGGCGAGGGACTGATCGGCCTGCATCGCCGCGCGCCAGCCCCGGCCCGCGATCTCCAGCGCGTATGGCAGCGTGACGTTGGTGAGCGCGTAGGTCGAGGTGTGCGGCACCGCGCCGGGCATGTTCGTGACGCAGTAGAACAGCGAGTCGTGCACCCGGTAGACGGGATTGTCGTGCTTGGTGGGGCGGGAGTCCTCGAAGCACCCGCCCTGGTCGATCGAGATGTCCACCAGCACCGAGCCGGGCTTCATCCGGGACACCAGGTCACTGGAGACCAGGTGGGGTGCCTTCGCGCCGGGCACCAGCACGGCGCCGATGACCAGGTCCGCGTCGACGACCGCGCCCTCGATCTCGTAGGCGTTGGACGCGACGGTCTGCAGGCGCCCCTGGTAGAGGGCGTCGGCGCCGCGCAGCCGGGCCGGGTTCTTGTCGACCAGCAGCACCCTGGCCTGCATGCCGAGCGCGATCGCGGCCGCGTTCATGCCGGAGACGCCGGCTCCGAGCACCACCACCTTGGCCGCGTAGGCGCCGGAGACACCGCCCATCAGGACCCCGCGCCCGCCCGCGTCGCGCTGCAGGTGGTGCGCGCCGACCTGGGCCGACATCCGGCCGGCCACCTCCGACATCGGGGCCAGCAGCGGCAGCGATCCGTCGGCCAGCTGGACGGTCTCGTAGCCGATCGAGGTGATGCCGGACTCCAGCACTGCGTCGGTGCACTCACGGGACGCGGCCAGGTGCAGGAAGGTGAAGAGCACCTGGTCCTTGCGCATCCGGGGGAACTCTTCCTCCAGTGGCTCCTTGACCTTGAGGATCAGGTCGCCGACCTGCCACACGTCATCCGCGTCCGGCAGGATCTCCGCCCCAGCGGCGATGAAGTCGGCGTCCGGGATCGACGAGCCGGTCCCCGCGCCCTGCTGGACAAAAACCCTGTGCCCGCTGCGGACCAGCTCGTGTGCGCCTGCCGGGGTGATCGCGACCCGGTACTCCTCTTTGGTGACTTCCGTCGGAACGCCGACCTTCATACCCTGGAGTCCTTCCTAGTCCGCTCGGCCCCCTGACCACGCTGCCGGGCGACCGGGCTTGGTGCGCATGTCGCGGTCTCGATCAGCTCACCAGCACTCTGGCGCCTCCGCGCCGCGCAGCCGGGTGAACCCATCTTTCATGGCGGCATACGCTGACAAGATACCCACCGCGGTGACGCCATTGCGCAGGTCGCCAGCCAGAAATCCGGTCACCGCCTGCTCCAGCGGCAGCCAGCCCACGACCAGCTGTGATTCCTCATGCCTCGGCACGTACCCCTGCCCGGCCCTCGGAACCCGGCGCAGGCCCCTCGCCAGGAACACCCGCAGCCGCTCGGTGCTGATGCCCGGCGAGGTGAAGAAGTCCGCCAGCACGTGCCAGTCGGCCGCCTGGTAGCCGGCCTCCTCCCGCAGCTCCCGTTCGGCGGTACGCAGCGGCGGCTCGCCGTCCACGTCCCGCAGGCCGGCCGGGATCTCCCACAGCAGCGCCTGCACCGGGTGCCGGTACTGCCGGATCAGCAGCACCCGGCCCGCCTCGTCCAGGGCCAGCACGGCCACCGCGCCCGGATGCTCGACCACCTCACGCGCGGCCGCGTCGCCGTCCGGCATCTGCACCACGTCCCGGCGGACCGAGATGATCGCGCCGCGCATGACCTCCTCGGAGGAGCTCACCGGCCACCGGTCCGGCACGTCCCGGAACTCGTGCCCGTCGTATCCGGCAGCGTCGCGGGCCTGGCGGCTTACCAGCTCATCACGGGTCACGCGCTCACCGCGGCCCGGCGGCCGGCGGCCGCGGCCGCCTCGCCCGCGGCCGCCCGGCGCGAGTGCTCCATCGCGGCCTGCACCAGGCCGCTGAACAGCGGGTGCGGCCGGGTCGGCCGGGACAGGAACTCCGGGTGCGCCTGGGTGGCCACGAAGAACGGGTGCACGTCCCTGGGCAGCTCGACGAACTCCACCAGGCGGCCGTCCGGCGACAGCCCGGAGCAGACCAGCCCGGCGGCCTCGAGGATCTCCCGGTAGCTGTTGTTCACCTCGTACCGGTGCCGGTGCCGTTCGGCCACCTCGTCGGTGCCGTAGAGCTCGCGCACCAGGCTGCCCTCGGCCAGCACGGCGGGATACAGCCCCAGCCGCATGGTGCCGCCCATGTCCCGCTCCCCCGCCACCACGTCCTCCTGATCCGCCATCGTGGCGATGACCGGGTGCGGGGTCCGCGGATCGAACTCCGCGCTGTTGGCGTCCGGCAGCCCGGCCAGGTCGCGGCCGATCTCGATGGCCACGCACTGCAGGCCCAGGCAGAGCCCGAGCAGCGGGATGCCGTGGGTGCGGGCATGCCGGACCGCGCCGATCTTCCCCTCGATCCCGCGCACCCCGAAGCCGCCGGGCACCAGCACCCCGTCCACCGCATCGAGCTGCCGTGCGGCGCCCTCGGGAGTCTGGCAGTCGTCGCTGGTCACCCACCGGATGTTGACCCTGGCGTCGTTGCCGAACCCGCCCGCGCGCAGCGCCTCGGCCGGGGACAGGTAAGCGTCGGGCAGGTCCACGTACTTGCCGACCAGCGCGATCGTGACGATCGAGGCCGGGCGGTGCACCCGCCGCAGCAGGTCGTCCCAGTCGCTCCAGTCCACGTCGCGGAACGGCAGCCCGAGCCTGCGCACCACGTAGGCGTCCAGGCCCTCGGCGTGCAGCACCTTCGGGATGTCGTAGATGGACGGGGCGTCCGGGGCCGATACCACCGCCTCCTCGTCCACGTCGCACATCAGGCTGACCTTGCGCTTGAGCCCGTCGCTGATCGGCCGGTCGGACCGGCACACGATCGCGTCCGGCTGGATGCCGATGCTGCGCAGCGCGGCCACCGAGTGCTGGGTCGGCTTGGTCTTCAGCTCGCCGGACGGGACGATGTAGGGCAGCAGCGAGACGTGCAGGAAGAAGCAGCGGTCGCGGCCGATCTCGTGCCGGATCTGCCGGATCGCCTCCAGGAACGGCTGCGACTCGATGTCCCCCACGGTGCCGCCGACCTCGGTGATCACCACGTCCACGTCGGGGCCGCCCATGGCCAGGATGCGGGCCTTGATCTCGTTGGTGATGTGCGGGATGACCTGGACGGTGTCGCCGAGGTAGTCGCCGCGCCGCTCCTTGGCGATCACGCTGGAGTAGATCTGCCCGGTCGTCACGTTCGACGAGCCCGGCAGCCGGGTGTCGAGGAACCGCTCGTAGTGCCCGACGTCCAGGTCGGTCTCGGTCCCGTCGTCGGTGACGAAGACCTCCCCGTGCTGGAACGGGTTCATGGTGCCGGGGTCGACATTCAGGTACGGGTCGAGCTTCTGCATGCTCACCCGGAGCCCGCGCAGCTTGAGCAGCCGGCCGAGGCTGGAGGCGGTCAGGCCCTTGCCGAGACTGGAGGCCACGCCCCCGGTAACGAAGAGATGCCTGGTGGGAAGTGGCCGTGATGCGTGCAGTGGCGTCGCCAAGATCAGGCTCCCGTGGTCAGTGCCAGCGAATATCCCGCCGGTCCACGGGCCATCAGGATATCAGCCGGCCGCCGCCGGGCGGGCTCGCCACGGCCGGGACTCGCCGGGTCGGCGTGAGATGCCGCGTAGATCATCGTTATGTCTGGTTCCTGAGCATGCTCTCCGGCCGGCGCCTGCGGCGCCGGGACTGCCGGGGTCACGGTCGCCCGCCTCGCCGAACCTGGCCAGCGCCACCGCGCAGATCACGGCCAGGATGAACCCGGCCACCGCCACGCGCGGCCAGCCCGTGCCGGGTGGTGTCACCGAGGAAGATCACGCCCACGATCGCCGCCGGGGTGGTCTCCGCCAGCACCACGCCCGCGGTGGCGACGGTCACGCTGCCGCCCTCCAGGGCCGACGCGTAGAGCATGAACGAGATGATCCCGGCCGCGGCGAGGGTGTAGGCGGCCGGATCCCGCACCAGCTCGGCCGGCGAGAAGCCGGGCAGGATCCGGGCCGAGACCGCGAGCACCGCATAGCCCAGCCCGGCCACCGCGCCGAGCACGGGCGTCCGGGCCGGGCTGGGCAGCCGGGCCGCGGCCAGCCCGGCGACCGCCACCCCGGCGACCGCGACGATCAGGCCCAGCTTGAACGCCGGGCCGACGCTGGCCGCGCCCTCAGCGCCCGCCGACGAGCCCAGCATTCCCACGCCCGCAGACCACCCCGGCGACCGCGAGCCATTCCCGCCAGCTCAGCACGATGTGCATCAGCAGCGCGGCGAAGACGGCGGTCACGGCGACATTGGCGGCGATCATCGCCTGCACGGCGAACAGCGGCAGCCGGCGCAGCGCCACCAGCTGGGCGATGAAGCCGACGAGGTCGATGCCCAGGCTGGCGATGAACGGCCCCTGCCGCAGCATCCGGATGACCAGGCCGGGGTCGACCGGCACGCCGGCCTCCCCGGCCGCGGCGTGCGGCCGGCTGACGGCTGGCGTAGCGGACGGCGATCGCCTGCATGACCGAGGCGACCCCGTAGCAGAACGCCGCGACCAGGGCGGCGACCAGGCTCGCCAGCATGATCCCGACCCTACGCCCAGGGGTCGCCGCGGCGATCATCCGGCGCGGCTGGCCGGTCAGGCGTCAGGGCGTATGCATGGGGCCGCCGGGGTTGACGCCGGGCTTGGCCGGGCCGGGCACTGCCGCATGGTGCCGCCGTTCTGGCGGGAGACGGGCTCGCAGCCGGTGCCGGCCCTGGTCTCCGGCAGGTAGACCGGCAGCGGCGAGATGGTCACGCCGGCTGCCGCGGTCCGGGCCAGGACCTGCCAGAACCGGGGCGACGTGGCCACCGTGCGGTTGGTACCGAGACCGGTCACTACCTGGCAGCCGCTCTCCTGGATCCGCACCTCGGGGATGGGGCGCCCGCTGCCGCCGAACCACAGCGTGTACACGCCCTCGACCAGCATCGGGCACATCACCCGGGTGGACATCCGGCGGCAGCGCGCACAGCGCCCTGGCCAGCGCGCGCACCAGGGCGGCATCGGTCACCGTGGTCTGCGCGCCCAGCACCACGTGCTGGGGCTGGAGCCGCTCCATCGTCGGCGACCTGGCGATCACCACCCGGCCGGGGGCGGCCGGGTCGGCGCACAGCGCCGCCGGCGAGACCGGCTGGCGCCGGACGACGGCTGGCTCACCGGCACCGGCAGGCCTGGAGCCTGCCGGCGTTGCCGGCAGGGCGACCCGGTGGCGGTCCCGGGCCAGCGGGCATGCGCCGCAGGCGGCCAGCGCCAGGCACCGCCAGCAGGACCGCCGGAAGAGCGATCGCCGGGCAGCGAGCCGCGCCAAGGACCGCAGCACCGCGAACCACGGGCGGCGAACCACGGGGCGCTGGCGGCCGGGGCCGGCTGATTCCCGCGCGGGATGTACTGGCATGCCTGCCTCGCTTCCGGCCTGACCGGCGGGCCCGGCAGTGCTCAGATGCCCGCTGGTCAGGCTCTCCGGACGAACTGTCACCGCTCGGACGGCCCGTGCCCGCTGCCGGTTCCATCCGTCCGAGTCTCCGTCCTGCAGGCGCTCGGTCCGCTCGGTCCCGCGGCCGGCGCTTGGCCCAGCCTCGCGGCCTGGTCGGCCGGCGCTGGCTAGACGCCGGCCGCCTGCATGCCGCGCAGCTCGTGCTTGAGCTCCCTGATCTCGTCCCGGAGCCGGGCCGCGATCTCGAACTGCAGCTCGGCGGCGGCGGTGTGCATCTGCTCGGTCAGCTCGGTGATCAGGCCGACCAGGTCCTCGCGGGCCGGGCCGCCGCCCGTCCGGCCCGTCGCGCCGTCGCGTCCGCCCTGCCGCGCGGACGCGCGCGGCCCTGGCCCGCGAGGACAGGCCCGGGCACCGGCGCCTTGCCCCGGCTCTGCTGCCGGCCGGAGCCGCCGAGGAGCTGCTCGGTGTCGGCGTCCTCGCGGGCCAGCTGGTCGAGGATGTCGGCGATGCGCTTGCGCAGCGGCTGCGGGTCGAGGCCGCGCTCGGTGTTGTAGGCGACCTGCTTGGCCCGCCGCCGGTTGGTCTCGTCGATCGCCCGCTGCATCGACGGCGTCACCTTGTCGGCGTACATGTGCACCTGGCCGGAGACGTTCCGCGCCGCCCGGCCGATGGTCTGGATCAGCGACGTGCCGGAGCGCAGGAAGCCCTCCTTGTCCGCGTCCAGGATCGAGACCAGCGACACCTCGGGCAGGTCCAGGCCCTCGCGCAGCAGGTTGATCCCGACCAGCACGTCGTACTCGCCGAGCCGCAGCTCCCGCAGCAGCTCCACCCGGCGCAGCGTGTCCACCTCGCTGTGCAGGTACCTGGCCCGGATGCCGAGCTCGAGCAGGTAGTCGGTCAGGTCCTCGGCCATCTTCTTGGTCAGCGTGGTGACCAGGACCCGCTCGGACTTCTCCGCCCGCTCCCTGATCTCGTGCACCAGGTCGTCGATCTGGCCCTTGGTCGGCTTGATGATCACCTCGGGGTCGATCAGCCCGGTCGGCCTGATCACCTGCTCGACCACCTCGCCGCCGACGCGCTGCAGCTCGTACGGGCCCGGGCGTGGCCGACAGGTACAGCGTCTGGCCGATCCGGTCGCAGAACTCCTCCCAGGTCAGCGGCCGGTTGTCGATCGCGCTCGGCAGCCGGAAGCCGTGCTCGACCAGCACCCGCTTGCGGGACACGTCGCCCTCGTACATCGCGCCGATCTGCGGCACGGTGCTGTGCGACTCGTCGATGACCAGCAGGAAGTCCTCGGGGAAGTAGTCCAGCAGCGTGTTCGGCGGGCTGCCGGGCTCGCGGCCGTCGATGTGCCGGGAGTAGTTCTCGATGCCGGCGCAGCTGCCGACCTGGCGCATCATCTCGATGTCGTAGGTGGTGCGCATCCGCAGCCGCTGCGCCTCCAGCAGCTTGCCCAGCCGCTTCCAGCTCGGCCAGCCGCTCGGCCGAGCTCGGCCTCGATGCCCGCGATCGCGCGCTCCATCCGCTCCGGGCCGGCCACGTAGTGCGAGGCGGGGAAGACGTACAGCTCGTCGTCCTCGCTCATCACCTCGCCGGTCAGCGGGTGCAGCGTCATCAGCCGCTCGACCTCGTCGCCGAACATCTCGATCCGGACGGCGAGCTCCTCGTACTGCGGGATGACCTCGATGGTGTCGCCGCGCACCCGGAACGTGCCGCGGGTGAAGGCCAGGTCGTTGCGGGTGTACTGCATGCCGACCAGCTTGCGCAGCAGCTGATCCCGGTCCATCGGTGTCGCCGACCCGCAGCCTGAGCATGCGGTCCACGTACTCCTGCGGGGTGCCGAGGCCGTAGATGCACGAGACCGACGCCACCACGATCGTGTCCCGCCGGGTCAGCAGCGAGTTCGTCGCCGAGTGCCGGAGCCGGTCCACCTCGTCGTTGATCGAGGAGTCCTTCTCGATGTAGGTGTCGGTCTGCGGGACGTACGCCTCGGGCTGGTAGTAGTCGTAGTAGGAGACGAAGTACTCGACCGCGTTGTGCGGCAGCATCTCGCGCAGCTCGTTGGCGAACTGGGCGGCGAGCGTCTTGTTCGGCAGCATGACCAGGGTCGGCCGCTGCAGCCGCTCGGCCAGCCAGGCGACGGTCGCGGTCTTGCCGGTGCCGGTCGCGCCGAGCAGCACCGTGTCCTTGGCGCCCGCCCTGATCCGCTTCTCCATCGCGGCGATCGCCGCCGGCTGGTCGCCGGCCGGCACCATGTCCGTGACGACCTCGAACGGCGCGACGCGGCGCTGCAGGTCGGTTACCGGGCGCATGCGCGCCTCCCACGGCGGCGTGCTCTGATGCGTGGACTCACCGTTCCACTGTAGGCGGAGCCGCCGACAGCGCCGGGCCGGCCCGGCGTGGCGGCGGCGGCGGCTACGCCGCCGTGCGCTGACCAGGGCGCGGCGGCGCAGCTCGGCCCACAGCTCGCCGACCTGGCGGTCCAGCTCGGCCAGCGAGCCGGAGTTGTCCACCACGATGCCGGCGATCGCCAGCCGCTGCTCCCGGCTGGCCTGCGCGGCCATCCGGGCGGCCGCCTGCTCCCGGCTCAGGCCGCGGTGCCGGACCAGCCGGTCCAGCTGCATCTTCGGCGGCGCGTCCACCACGACGACCAGGTCGTAGGAGCCGGCCAGGTTGTTCTCCGCGATCAGCGGCACCGCGTGCACGACGATCGCCCCGGCCCGGCCGCCTCCTCGAGCTCGCGCATCCTGGCGCGCACCCGCGGGTGCACGATGGCGTTCAGCCGGGCGCGCAGGCCGGCGTCGGCGAACACGATGCCGCCGAGCCGGTCCCGGTCCAGGCTGCCGTCCGGCCGCAGCACGCCCGGGCCGAAGGCGGCCGCCACCTCGGCCAGCCCCGGCGTGCCGGGCTCGACGACCTCCCTGGCGATCAGGTCGGCGTCGATGACCACGGCACCCTGGGCGGCCAGCCGCCGGGTGACCTCGCTCTTGCCGGCTCCGATCCCGCCGGTGAGCCCGACCCGGAACACCTCGCCAGCCCCGGCCCGGACCGCGGGCCGCCCGCCCGGCCGGCGCGGGCCGGGCCGTCAGCTCTGGCCGCCGGACAGCTTGTCCCGCAGCGCGGCGAGCGCCTCGTCCGAGGCCAGCGTGCCGGTGGCGGCGGGCTCGCGGCTACTGGACTCGCGCCGGTCCCGGCCCTCGCCGTCATCACCCGCGCTGGCCCGGCTGCGCGCCTCGGCGACCTGCTGCTGGTGCGCCTCGAACCGGGACCGGGCCTCGGCGTACTGGCGCTCCCACTCCTCGCGCTGGGTGTCGTAGCCTTCCAGCCACTCGTTCGTCTCCGGGTCGAAGCCCTCCGGGTAGACGTAGTTGCCCTGCTCGTCGTAGGTGGCCGGCATGCCGTACAGGGCCGGGTCGAAGTCGTCGCCGACCGCGTCGCCGAGCGCCCCCTCGTTGGCCTGCTTGAGCGACAGGCTGATCCGCCGCCGGTCCAGGTCGATGTCGATGATCTTGACGAAGATCTCGTCGCCCACCTGAACGACCTGCTCGGGGATCTCCACGTGCCGGTCGGCCAGCTCGGAGATGTGCACCAGGCCCTCGATGCCCTCCTCGACCCGCACGAACGAGCCGAACGGCACCAGCTTGGTGACCCGGCCCGGCACGACCTGGCCGATCTGATGGGTCCGGGCGAACTGCTGCCAGGGGTCCTCCTGCGTCGACTTCAGCGACAGCGAGACCCGCTCCCGGTCCATGTCCACGTCCAGCACCTCGACCGTGACCTCCTGGCCGACCTCGACGACCTCGCCGGGGTGGTCGATGTGCTTCCAGGACAGCTCGGAGACGTGCACCAGCCCGTCCACCCCGCCCAGGTCGACGAACGCGCCGAAGTTCACGATGGAGGAGACCACGCCCTTGCGGATCTGGCCCTTCTGCAGCGTGTTCAGGAAGTTCTGCCGGACCTCGGACTGGGTCTGCTCGAGCCAGGCCCGGCGGGACAGCACCACGTTGTTGCGGTTCTTGTCCAGCTCGATGATCTTGGCTTCGATCTCCTTGCCCACATACGGCTGCAGGTCGCGGACCCGGCGCATCTCCACCAGCGAGGCCGGCAGGAAGCCGCGCAGGCCGATGTCGAGGATCAGGCCGCCCTTCACCACCTCGATCACGGTGCCGGTGACCACGCCGTCCTCGTCCTTGACCTTCTCGATCGTGCCCCAGGCGCGCTCGTACTGGGCGCGCTTCTTGGACAGGATCAGCCGGCCCTCCTTGTCCTCCTTCTGGAGGACCAGGGCCTCGATGCGCTCGCCGGTCTTGACGACGTCATGCGGGTCGACGTCGTGCTTGATCGAGAGCTCGCGGGACGGGATCACGCCCTCGGTCTTGTAGCCGATGTCGAGCAGGACCTCATCTCGATCGACCTTGACGACAGTGCCCTCGACAATGTCGCCGTCGTTGAAGTACTTGATGGTCTCGTCGATCGCGGCGAGGAAGGCCTCCTCGGAACCGATGTCGTTGACCGCTACCTTGGGGGTCGAGGTGGCCTCGGTGCTGCTCATCGTCATGTGTAGGTGGGCTCCGGGTACGGACAGGGAACTGCGGGCATGCGCGATGGCACGCGCATCCGACATGGATTGCCAGCGTGACATTGACCTGCCTGGCCTTAAGTGACCGGCCGCGGCCTGCCCTAGACGGCCCCGCAGGCTGCCTGGCCATGGCGGACTGCACGAAACCACAGCGCAGCGGCCAGCATATTTCAGGCCAGCCGACCGGTCAATCTGCTGGCGTCCCGCTGCGCGGCGCGTCCGGCCGGTCACGGCAGCCGCGGGCCACGGCCGGCCGCGCCAGCGCCGGGGTCAGTGGGCCGCCTCGGCCCAGCTGCGGCCGGTGCCCATGGACACCGCCAGCGGCACGGTGAGCTCGTAGGCGCCGCACATCTGCGCCGACACCAGCTCCCGGAGCTGATCGAGCTCGCCGGCTGCCACCTCGAACAGCAGCTCGTCGTGCACCTGCAGCAGCATCCTGGAGCGCAGCCCGCGGGCGGCGATCTCGCGGTGCACCGCCAGCATGGCCACCTTGATGATGTCGGCGGCCGAGCCCTGGATCGGCGCGTTGAGCGCCATCCGCTCGGCCATCTCCCGGCGCTGGCGGTTGTCGGAGGTCAGGTCGGGCAGGTACCGGCGGCGGCCCAGGATGGTCTGGGTATAGCCGTCCATCCGCGCCTTCGCGACCACCTCGTGCAGGTAGTCCCGGATCCCGCCGAACTGCCGGAAGTAGTCCTCCATGAACGCGCGCGCCTCGTCCGGGGTGACCCGCAGCTGCTGCGACAGGCCGTAGGCGGACAGCCCGTAGGCCAGCCCGTAGTTCATCGCCTTGATCTTGCTGCGCAGCTCGACGGTGACCGCCTCGGGCGGCACGCCGAAGACCCTGGAAGCGGTCTCGGCATGGAAGTCGTGCCCGCTGCCGAACGCGGCCGAGAGTGCCTCGTCGCCGGAAAGGTCCGCCATGATGCGCAGCTCGATCTGGCTGTAGTCGGCGGTGAGCAGCGTCTCGAACCCCTGCCCGACAACGAATGCCTGGCGGATGCGCCGTCCCTCCTCGGTCCTGATCGGGATGTTCTGCAGGTTCGGGTCGGTGGACGACAGCCGGCCGGTCGCGGCGATCATCTGGTTGTAGGTGGTGTGGATGCGGCCGTCGGCGTCGGCCATCGGGATCAGCGAGTCCACGATGGTCTTCAGCCTGGCCACGTCGCGGTGCCGGAGCAGGTGCACCAGCACCGGGTGCTCGGTCTGCGCGAGCAGGCTGGTCAGCGCCTCGGAGTCGGTGGTGTAGCCGGTCTTGATCCGCTTGGTCTTCGGCAGGCCGAGCTCGGTGAACAGGACCTCCTGCAGCTGCTTGGGCGAGCCGAGGTTGAACTCGTGCCCGGTGACCGCGTAGGCGCCGTCCTGCGCCGCCTTGACCTCGCCGGCCAGGCTGGCCGACATGTCGGCCAGGTGGTCGGTGTCGGCGGCGATCCCGGCCCGCTCCATCTGCGCGAGCACCCCGACCAGCGGCAGCTCGACATCGGCGAGCAGTTCCGTCGCGCCGCGGCGGGCCAGGTCGGCATCGAGCGCGTCGGCCAGCTCCGCGGTGGCCGCGGCACGCTGGGCCAGGCCCTCGGCGGCCGGCACCTCGGCGTCCATCTCCAGCGCGAGCTGCCCGGACGGGGTGGCCGCGCCCGGCAGCTCCCGGTTCAGGTAGCGCAGCGCGAGGTCGGCCAGGTCGAACGAGCGCTGGCCGGGCAGGGCCAGGTAGGCGGCCAGCGCGGTATCGCTGGTCAGCCCGCGCAGTTCCAGGCCGCGGGCAGCCATCGCGTGCATCGGCCCCTTGGCGTCGTGCAGCGCCTTGGGCACCGCCGGGTCCGCCAGCCAGGCGGCCAGCGCCTGCTCGTCGGCCTCGGCCAGCTGCACCGGGTCGATGAACGCGGCGGTGCCGTCCGGTGCCGCAAGCGCGAGCCCGTCCAGCACCCCGGTGCCCCGCCCCCAGCTGCCGCTGGCGGCGATCCCGACCCGGCCGCCGGCGGCGTGCCCGGCCAGCCAGGCGGCCACTTCCCCGGCGCCCAGGCTGCGCACCTCGATGTCGAAGCCGGTCCCGCCGGCGGGAGCCTGGCCCGAGGCCGCGGCGGCCCCGGCGATCCCGTTCGGCAGCGTGCTGTACAGGCGGTCCCGCAGGACCCGGAACTGCAGGGTGTCGAAGAGCTGGTGAATCTGCTCCCGGTCCCACGGCTGCGGGCTCAGGTCCGCCAGCGCCACCTCCACCGGCACGTCCCTGGCCAGCTCGGTGAGCTGCCGGTTGCGCAGCACGTCCCCCAGGTGCTCGCGCAGCCTGTCCCCGGCCTTCCCCTTCACCTGATCGACCTGATCGACCAGGTGAGCCAGGGAGCCGAACTCGATCACCCACTTGGCCGCGGTCTTCTCGCCGACGCCGGGGATGCTCGGCAGGTTGTCGCTCGGGTCGCCGCGCAGCGCGGCGAAGTCCGGGTACTGGGCCGGGGTGAGGCCGTACTTCTCGGTGACCTGCTCGGGCGTGAACCTGGTCATGTCGCTGATGCCGCGCCGCGTCATCAGCACGGTCACGTCGTCGGTGACCAGCTGCAGGGCGTCCCGGTCGCCGGTGACGATCAGGACTCCCATGCCGTCGGCCGTCGCCTCGGTGGCCAGGGTCGCGATGATGTCGTCGGCCTCGTAGCCGGGCACCGACAGCCGCCGGATGCCCAGCGCGTCCAGCACCTCGAAGATCAGGCTGAGCTGGCTGCGGAAGTCCGCCGGGGTCTCCCGCCGGTTGGCCTTGTAGTCCACGTACTGCTCGTGCCGGAACGTGGGCTCGCCCCGGTCGAAGGCCACCGCGACATGGCTCGGGTGCTCGTCCCGCAGCACGTTGATGAGCATCGCGGTGAAGCCGTACACCGCGTTGGTCGGCTGCCCGGTAGTGGTGGCGAAGTTCTCCGGCGGCAGCGCGAAGAAGGCCCGGTAGGCCAGCGAGTGCCCGTCCAGCAGGAGCAGCCGGTCCCGCCGGGGCTCGGAGTCGCCCGGCCGGGCCGGGTTCGTGGCAGCCACCCGGCGATTCTAGTAGCCGGTGCCGACAGCCGCCGGCCAGCGGCGCAAGAGGGGGCCGCCCAGCCGGACGCTAGGCTGCCTGATGCCGCTGACAAGGCACGCGGGCGAGCCCGGAGGTGCCCGTGGACGATGACCAGGCACGGCAGGTGCGGCAGGCGTTCGATCCGCCGGCCGACGACACCCTGGTGGCGCGGATGGGGATCCGGATCACCGAGGCGTCGGCCGGCCGGGTGGTCGGCACCATGCCGGTGGCCGGCAACACCCAGCCCTACGGCCTGCTGCACGGCGGCGCCTCCTGCGTGCTGGCCGAGACCCTTGGATCGCTCGGCTCGGCCCTGCATGCCGGGCCTGGCCGGGTCACCGTGGGCATCGAGATCAGCGCCAGCCATCACCGCGGCGTCACCGCCGGCCTGATCACCGGCGTCGCCACGCTGCTGCACGGCGGCCGGACCATGACCACCTACGAGATCGTCATCACCGACGACGAGGGCAGGCGGGTCTGCACCAGCCGGCTCAGCTGCCTGCTGCGTGACGCCGTGCCCGGCCGCGGCGCCCAGCCCCGCCGCGGCGCCCAGCCCGGCGGCGGCGCCCAGCCCGGCGACGGCGCACAGCCCGGCGACGGCACACAGCCCGGCGGCGGCCGGTGATGGGGACGTTCTGCTCATACCGGCAGGGGAATCGCCGTGTCTTTGCGCGGCGTGCCGCGGCGTCGCTACCGTGGTGGGCAGAGCCCGGCGAGGCCGAGTAGAGAACGTGCCGGTCCGGGGAAGGCCGACACGGCACCAAAGGGATCTCCGGGCTCATGACCGCCGGCCCTGGCTTCAGTGGCCGGCGGTCGCGGGCAAGCGGGCGCCGGACCTGCACCTGGGGGTTGCGCGCCCGGCACCGCCTGCCCGCGCTAGCTCCGTCTGCCGCGCGCCCAGGTCAGCAGGCGAGGACAGCGGGCCACGGTCAAGCGCTGCCGAGGCCCGTGCGTGGTCAGGGGGCGTGGTCAGGGGGCGGGGTCAGGCCCCGGCCTTCCTGGCGGCGGCGCTGTCACCGGCCTTGCCGCCGCCGGCATCCGCTGCGCCTCCCGCTGCCGCCCCGGCCGCCCCGGCCGCGCCGGGCCCTTCCGGCTGGCTCCCGCCCGGTGCCTGGCCCGGTGCCCGGACCGCTTCCGGCGCGGTGCCCGGCTGCGGGCCGGCCAGGATCTCCTCCGCGACCGCGCGCATGGTCATCCGGCGGTCCATCGAGGTCTTCTGGATCCAGCGGAACGCCTCCGGCTCGGTGAGCTGCCGCTCCGCCTGGAGCCGGCCCTTCGCCCGGTCGAGCAGCTTGCGCACCTCAAGCCGCTCGCGCAGGCTCACCGCCTCGGTGGCCAGCGCCGAGATCTGCTGGAACCTGCTCATCGCGATCTCGATGGCGGGCAGCAGGTCGGCCTTGGTGAACGGCTTGACCAGGTACGCCATCGCCCCGGCGTCGCTGGCCCGCTGAACCAGCTCCCGCTGCGAGAACGCGGTCAGGATGACAACCGCGGTCAGGTTCTGGGCGGTGATCCGGTCGGCGGCGGAGATGCCGTCGAGAATCGGCATCTTGACATCCATGATCACAAGATCGGGCCGGAGCTGCTCGGCAAGGCCTATCGCGGTCTCGCCGTCGCCGGCTTCGCCGACGACGTGATGTCCTTCTTCCTCGAGCATCTCCCTGAGGTCGAGGCGGATCAGCGCCTCATCCTCGGCGATCACAACGCGAAAAGGGCTCTGGCTCACTCGCCGAGCCTACCTAACCCCGGTACATTGGCACTCGGCTATGGCCAGCCAGGCAGCCCGGCCCGGCCGGCCAGCACTAGCCCCGGTAGACCAACAGGCAGAGTCCGCGGTCTCAAACACCGTGCAGTGTGGGTTCGACTCCCACCCGGGGCACCCGGGCAGTCCGTGATCTCGGGAGGCGCAACCCGCGGCAGGCCCGGCTCACGGGCCGGAGGCCGCGGACTCGGCAACGGCGTCATCGGCGTCCCTGCGGCCGGCCCGGACTATCCCGGTGCCGCTCGCGCTGCCGGGATCCTGGGTGTCGGCCGGCACCACCACGTCCGGGCCGCGCCTGGCCCTGGTCAGGTACAGGTACCCGGCAGCCCCGGCGAACACGGCGAGCATCAGCGCCTGATCGGTGCGCAGCCCGAGCAGGCGCGGCGAGCCGCCCAGGCTCAGGCCCACGGCGGCAAACCGGCCGGCCGCGTACAGCCCGGCGTACAGCGCGAAGGCCCGGTCGCCGGTCAGCAGCAGCAGCCGGATCGCGTAGACCACCAGCACGGCGGCCAGGACGTCCCACATCGACTCGTACAGGAACATGGGCTGGAAGGTCGCAACGCTCTCGTAGCCGTTCACGCGGTACACCGGCGCGATCTCGACCGCCCAGGGCAGCATCGAGGGCGGGCCGTAGAGCGACTGGTTGAACCAGTTGCCCCAGACCCCGATCGCCTGCCCGATGGCCAGGGCCGGCGCGGCGGCGGCCACCACCGGCCGCAGGCCGATCCCGGCCCGCCGGCACATCACCCAGGCGCCCAGCGCACCCGCCGCGATCGCACCTGGCCAGCCGAGCCCGCCGTCCCAGATGCGCAGGACATCGGCCCAGTCGCGGCCGGCGCCGAAGTACCGGGAGTAGTTGACCATCACGCTGTACAGGCGGGCCCCGATCAGGCCGGCCGGCACCGCCACCGTCGCGATGTCCAGGATCCGGCCCGGCCGCCCGCCGATGCCCCGGTAGCGCAGGTCGGTGACCCACAGCGCCACGACGACGCCGAGGACCAGGCACAGCGCGTAGCCCCGGACCGGGATCGGGCCGAGGTTCCAGACTCCGCGCGCAGGACTCGGGAGGAATGCGGCCTGCATGTCAGGTGACGTTACCCGAGCGGCCCGCGGTCGGCAGGCTAGCCGCCGGGAGTGCTCGCCCTGCCCGGCGCGGCCGGGGCCGCATGCTGACGGAGAGCGCCGCCGCGCACTCCCCCGGCAAGCTCCGCGGCCAGGGCCCGCACCCCGGCAATGCCAGTCACCGCGTCCGGCGCTGCGAGCAGCCGCTGCACGAAGGCGGAACCGACGATCACCCCGTCGGCGAACCCGGCTACCTCGGCGGCTTGTGCCTGGTCGCGGACGCCGAGGCCGACGGCGACGGGCAGCCCGGTGCGTTCTCGCACCCGCCGGACGAGTCCCGCCGCCTGGCTGCCGACGCTCTGCCGGGCGCCGGTAACGCCCATCAGCGACGCCGCGTACACAAATCCCCGGCACGCCGAGGTGATCAGCCCGATCCGCTCATCTGACGAGCTGGGCGCCACCAGGAAGACCGGGTCCAGGCTGTGCCGGGCGGCCGCGGCCAGCCACGGCTGTGCCTCCTCCGGGGCCAGGTCGGGGGTGATCAGCCCGCTGCCCCCCGCAGCCGCGAGATCCCTGGCGAAGGCCGCCACGCCGTAGTGGTCGACCGGGTTCCAGTAGGTCATGACCAGGACCGGGACCCCGGCCCCGGCGACCGCCTCGACCGTGCGCAGCACGTCGGCGACGCGCACGCCGCCGGCCAGCGCCCGGTGCACTGCCTCCTGGATGACCGGGCCGTCCATCAGCGGGTCGGAGTACGGCAGGCCGATCTCCACCACGTCGGCGCCCGCCTCGGCCATGGCCACGGCGGCCTCGATGGCGCCGGGCACCGAGGGGAACCCGGCAGGCAGGTAGCCGACCAGCGCCGCCCGGCCCCGGGCCGCCGCGTTCCCGAACGCGGCGGACACCGCGCTCACGGCCTCACCGGGCACCGCCGCCGCCGTTCTCATCCTGGAACCCGAACCAGCGGGCCGCGGTGTCCATGTCCTTGTCGCCCCGGCCGGACAGGCTCACCAGCAGCACTCCGTCGCTGCCCAGTTCCCGGCCTGCCGCCAGCGCGCCGGCCAGCGCGTGCGCCGACTCGATCGCCGGGATGATCCCCTCGGTCCGGCAGAGCAGGGCGAACGCGTCCATCGCCTCGGTGTCGCTGACCGCCCGGTAGCTGGCCCGGCCGGTCTCGTGCAGCCAGGAGTGCTCCGGCCCGACCCCCGGGTAGTCCAGCCCGGCCGACACCGAGTGAGTCGGCAGTGTCTGGCCGTCGGAGTCCTGCAGCAGGTAGGTGCGCATGCCGTGGATCAGCCCGGGCGAGCCGCCCACCACGGTGGCGGCATGCCGCCCGGCCGACAGGCCGTCCCCGCCGGCCTCGCAGCCGATGAGGGCCACGCCCGGGTCGCCGATGAAGGCGTGGAACGCGCCGATCGCGTTGGAGCCGCCGCCCACGCACGCGACCACCGCATCGGGCAGCCGCCCGGCCGCGCCGAGCACCTGCTCCCTGGCCTCTGTCCCGATGACCCGCTGGAAGTCCCGCACCATGACCGGGAACGGGTGCGGGCCCATCACCGAGCCGATGCAGTAGTGCGTGGTCGAGACGCTGCTCACCCAGTCCCTGAAGGTCTCGTTGATGGCATCCTTCAGCGTCTGGCTGCCGGTCGTGACCGGCACGACGCCGGCGCCCAGCATCCGCATCCGGGCCACGTTCAGCGCCTGCCGCCGGGTGTCCTCCTCGCCCATGTACACGACGCAGTCCAGGCCGAGCAGCGCGCAGGCGGTCGCGGTCGCCACCCCGTGCTGGCCGGCCCCGGTCTCCGCGATTACCCGGCTCTTGCCCATCCGCCTGGCCAGCAGGGCCTGGCCCAGCACGTTGTTGATCTTGTGGGAGCCGGTGTGGGCCAGGTCCTCGCGCTTGAGGAACACCCGGCACCGGCCGGCCTGCGCGGCGAACCTCGGCGCCTCGGTCAGCGGCGTCGGCCGGCCCGCGTAGCTGGCCAGCAGCCCCGCGAGCTCGGCCTGGAACCCGGCATCCGACCTGGCCGCGAGGTAGGCATCGGTCAGCTCCGCCAGCGCCGCCATCAGGGCTTCCGGCACGTGCCGTCCGCCGAACCGGCCGAAGTACCCGGCGTCGTCCGGCAGGCTTGCCGCGGGCCGGCCGGTGACGGCAGGCTGGCTGGTCAAGACGTGCTGCCGCGGTCGCCGCGCAGCGCCGGATGGGAGCCGGCCGTGACCAGGTCCGCGACCGCCGAGCGGGGATCCTTGCCGGTCACCAGGCTCTCCCCGACCAGCACGGCATCGGCCCCGGCCGCGGCGTAGGCGAGCAGGTCATGCGGCCCGCGGACGCCCGACTCGGCGATCTTCACGATGCCGTCCGGGATCAGCGGCGCCAGCGCCGGGAACACCGACCGGTCCACCTCCAGCGTCGCCAGGTTGCGCGCATTGATGCCGATGACCTGCGCCCCGGCGTCGATGGCCCGGTACACCTCGTCCTTGGTGTGCGCCTCGACCAGCGGCACCAGGCCGATTGAGACGGCCCGCTCGACCAGCGAGACCAGGGCGTTCTGCGGCAGCGCGGCCACGATCAGCAGGACCACGTCCGCGCCGTGCGCCCGGGCCTCCCACAGCTGGTAGGAGGTGACCACGAAGTCCTTGCGCAGCACCGGCACGCGCACCGAGTGGCGCACCGCGGTCAGGTCCTCAAGGCTGCCGGCGAACCGGTGCGGCTCGGTCAGCACGCTGATCACGCAGGCGCCGCCGGCCTCGTAGTCGGCCGCCAGCGCGGCCGGGTCGGCGATCGCGGCGAGCGCGCCCTTGGACGGGCTGGCCCGTTTCACCTCGGCGATGACCCCGACGTCGGGCCCGGCCAGCACGGCCATCACGTCACGCGGTGACGGCGCCCGCCTCGCCGCTTCCTTCAGCCGCTCCAGCGGCACGCATTCCTGCCTGGCGGCAAGGTCGGCACGCACGCCCTCGAGGATCTCGTGGAGCACGCTCACGCGGTCTGCTGCCCCCTCGGGGTGGGATGCCTTGCGATTCCCGATGGTACCGAGCGCCGCGGCGGCGGCTCGCGGCCCCCCTGCCTTCGCGCCGCCTCCGGCCCTCCGGCCGGGCTGCGGTCACGGTGCGCCGCGGCCGGCCGCCGGCTGGCCCCCCAGCGCGTCGGACACCGTGTCGCCGACCTCGCCGAACCGGCCTTCTCGCAGCTCACCGCCTTGCGGCTCGGTCAGAACGCCGAACGCCCTGGCCACCGCCGGGTGCATCAGCACGCCCAGCGTGACCAGTGCGAACAGGGTGCCGCCGAGGAAGTAGGCGGTGATGAACTTCGGCAGCCCGCCGGTCAGGACGCCGGGTCCGGCGGGCCGGTCGGATCCTCGCCCCGGCTCAGCGACTCCCACAGGCTGGCCATCTCCCCTGGCGGCAGCCGCCGTCCCGGCCCGGCCAGGGCCGTGGTCAGCTGCGGCCGGATCCGGCGCGGCCGGATCGAGTGCGGCCGGATCGAGCGGGGCAGGATCGGTCGGGGCAGGATCAGGCGCGCGGTCGTACCGGCTGGACATCACCGGCAGCCGGCTGGCCCGCCAGGCGACCAGGATTCCCGCCGCGACGATGGCCAGCGCGCCGGCCACGGCGGCGTCCCGCCAGCCCAGGGCGGACAGCGTGGCATGCCCGGCGAAACCGGCCAGCGGGGCGCCCGGGCCCGGCTGGCCGGCGCCGGCGGTAACCGAACCCGGCCCGGACCCGGCCCCGGTGCTGACCGACTGGCCGGCGCTGCCGGCCGCCGCGGCGATCACGTCGGCCGCGGACAGGCCGGCCCGGCCGTGACCGCGATCCCGGCCCCGAGCCCGGCCAGCACGATCCCGGTGATCCGCCGGCGGAGCCGCCGCGTGGCGAGCACGGCGGCCAGGCTGGCGATGGCCGCCACGGCCAGCGCGTCGGCGGCAGGCACGAGCTGCTCGCCGGTCACCGCGACCGACCCGGCCGGCAGGGGCCTGGGCGCCGCCGAGGTGACGGTGCCCCAGCCCTGCCGCAGCGCCAGCAGCACCAGGCCGGCCCCGGCCAGCGCCGAGCAGCAGCACGAGCCACAGCTCGCGGCGCGACCGCCGCCGCGCGGCATCACCGTCGCTGGTCACGGTGCTGCCCGGCACTGGGCTGCCCGGCACGGGGCTGCCCGGCACAGGGCTGCCCGGCATGGGGACTCCCTCCGGTGCTGCCGTCGGCCCGAGGGCCTGCGCGATGCCGGAACGCAACGCTGGAAAGTCAACAATAGGCGGAACGAGGGCACGGGCCCGGTCCGGCCTGCCGCGCTCCCGGCCGCTTGAGCCGTTCGCCGGCCGGGTTTCGGTCCGGCCGCACCGGTTGTCGCTGCCCGGCAGTGGTGTCTGGGCCTGCTGAGCGGCCACTAGGATCGCCTGATGACGTATGCCCGCGATGAGCGCGTTGCCCTGTGCGCCCTGCTTGATGAGGTCGGGCCGGGCGCACCGACGCTGTGCGAGGGCTGGCGCACCGCTGATCTGGCCGCGCACCTGGTGCTGCGGGAGCGCCGGCCCGATGCGGGCCTCGGCATGCTCGGCGGACCGCTGGCCCGGTACACCCGCCGGGTGCAGCAGGGACTGACCGGGCGGATGCCCTACCCCCAGCTGGTGCAGGCGGTCCGGACCGGGCCGCCGCGCATGTCGGTGTTCGGCCTGCCCGGCGTGGACGAGCGGGCCAACCTGGTCGAGTTCTTCGTGCACCACGAGGACGTGCGCCGGGCGCGCAGCGACTGGCAGCCCCGCGACCTGGACCCCGGCCTGTCCGAGGCGCTCTGGAAGGGGCTGCGGATGGCCAGGTTCATCTTGCGGCGGGCGCCGGTGGGGGTCGAGTTCGCCCGCCAGGAGCCGCCGGGCGCGGCGGGCGCGGCGAGCGGGGCGGGCGGGGCGGGCGGGGCGGGCGGGGCGAGCACAGCGCCGAGTCCGGTCCGGATCACCGCCAAGGCGGCCGCACCGGTGGTCACGGTCACCGGCGCGCCGGCCGAGCTGACCATGTGGGCGCTCGGCCGGACCTCGGCAGCCAGGGTGCGGCTGGACGGCAGCGAGGCAGACGTGCGGGCGCTCAGCCAGGCGACCTGGCGCATCTGAGCCACCCGCCAGCCCGGCGTGCTGACCCGGGCCGTGCCAGCCGGGCCGTGCCAGCCGGGCCGTGCCAGCCGGGCGGTGCTAGCCGGGCGGTGCTAGCCGGGCTGGCCCCCAGGCCGAGCAGCGGCAGCAGGCCGGAGACCGCCGCCAGGATGTGCGGCGCGCCCGCCTGCTCAAGTTCCTCGCGGCTGCCCGAGCCGGTCAGTACGCCGGCCACCAGCCCGGCGCCGGCCGCAGGCCGGACTCGACGTCGCTGGCCGTGTCGCCGGCCACGGCCAGCTCCCGCACCGCTCCGCCGCCAAGGCGCAGCAGCGCGGTCAGCGGCAGGTCGGGCCACGGCCGCCCCCGGCCGGCATCGGCGGGCGAGAGGGCCAGGTCGATCAGCGGCCGCCAGCCGAGGGCTTCGATCACCGTGTCCCTGGTGGCGGGCGAGAACCCGGTGGTGAGGCAGACCCGGATCCCGGCCGCCCGCAGCGCGACGATGGTCTCGGCCGCGCCGGGCAGCGGCGCTATCCCGCCCGCCCGGACCAGCGCCGCGTAGTGCCGCTCGAACGCGGCATTGGCGGCCGCGGCGCCGGGGTCACTGCCCAGGATGCGCCGGAACACCTCGATCTTGGACTGGCCCATGCTGGCGCGCACGATCGCCATCGCCTGCTCCGAGGCTGGCCCGCCAGGCGCCAGGCCGGATTGCTCAAGCGCGGCGGAGAACGCGGTCAGCACGCTGCCGTCGTCGGTGACCGTGGTCCCGGCCAGGTCAAGGCAGGCGATCGAGATGCGGTTCATCGGCGGGTGCCTCCTCTCGGCCGCCGGACCGGCAGTATCCCGGATATATCGGGAGCACCAGGCAACGGGGCCGCGGGCCGGCGCTGACCGCCTACGCTGGTGCCGCACCTGCCTGCCGGATGCAGACGGCAACCGGGCAGCAACCGCGACGGAGGCGTCATGACGCAGGCACTCGGCATTGACATCGGCGGCACCGGGATCAAGGCGGCGCCGGTCGACGTGACGCACGGCAAGCTGACGGCCGACCGGGTCAAGCTCGATACCCCGCACCCGGCCAAGCCGGATGACGTGACCGAGGTGGTGCGCCAGCTGGCGACCGGCTTCAGCTGGACCGGGCCGGCCGGCATCACCTTTCCCGGCGTGGTCACCGGCGGGACGGTGCGGACCGCGCCCAACCTCGACCCGGCCTGGGTCGGGGTGGACGCGGCCAGGCTGTTCGGCACCGCGACCGGGCTGGCCGTCACCGTGCTGAACGACGCCGACGCGGCCGGCCTGGCCGAGATGCGGTTCGGCGCCGGCGCCGGGCAGAAGGGCACGGTGCTGATGCTGACCCTGGGCACCGGGATCGGCAGCGCCCTGTTCATCGACGGGCAGCTGGTGCCCAACACCGAGTTCGGGCACATCGAGATCCGGGGCAAGGACGCCGAGCGGCGGGCCTCCGAGCACGCCAGGGAAGAGCACGGCCTGAGCTGGGGCAAGTGGGCCGGGCGGGTGGATGAGTACCTGATGCACATGGAGGCCCTGCTGTCCCCCGACCTCATCATCATCGGCGGCGGCATCAGCAAGCAGTCCGGCAAGTTCCTGCCCCGGCTGACCAGCCTGCGGGCCAAGGTGGTGCCGGCCGGGATGCTCAACGACGCCGGCATCGTCGGCGCGGCCATGGCCACCACGTAGCGGCGGGCCCGGGATGGCGAGCACCGGGTAGCGAGCCAGGGGCAGCCAGCACGGCGCAGCGCCGGATCAGTACGCGTCGCCGTGTCCCGGCGATCCGCCCGGCGCCGGGTACTCCGGCCACGGCGGCTCCCGCGGCGTGGCTCCGCGGGACCGGCATGGGCGCCGGGGTGACCTGTCCCGGCCGGCCCGCCGCGTGCGCGCCCCGGGTCCTGACCCGCAGCCGCAGCACGGCGACGGCCTCCAGTCCGCCTGCCACCAGGCCGGCCGCCAGCGGCCAGAACACCAGTGCCTCGTGCGCGCCCAGGCTGAGCGGCGCGCGCAGCAGCTCGCCGCGCCTGGCCGCGGCGAGCAGGGCGTAGAAGTGCGCCCGGCCGTCCCGCTGGCCGAGCCACACGGCCGCGTACGCGGCGGCCAGCCCGCCGCCGAGCACTCCGGCCATCGCCAGCGCGCCGTGCCTGCGGACCGCGAGCAGGTACCCGAGCAGGCCGGTGACGACGCCGCCGGCCACCGCGATTACGCAGAACCAGCCGTCGGCGGCGATGAACGCACTGGTCTCCGGGCTCGCCACCTGCGCGGTGCGGTGACCGACCGCGACGTAGACCACCCGCGGCGCCAGCCAGGCCCAGAGCAGGCCGCCGGCCAGACCGAGCAGCACGCTGCCGGCCGCCACCGCCAGGAAGGCGAGCACGGCGGCGCGCAGGGGACTGCCCGGCCGGGAACGGCCGGGCGGGCCGGGCGCGGCGGGCGGGCCGGGCGGCAAGGACGCGGCGGGCGGCAAAGGCCGGGCGGGCGGACCGGGGCGGGCGGGCGGGCGGGGGCGGGCGGGCGGGCAGGGGCGGGCGGGTGGGCAGGGGCGGGCGGGTGGGTCGAATTCAGTACCGGAGTCAGCCATCCTGCGACCAGGGTAGGTGACCCCGGCCGGGACCGGCGGCGCGGAGGGGCGATCACCGCTGCGGCCGGCGGCGCTTGCTAACTTGGGGCGGGCAGCCCCGGTTCCCCGCCGGGCCCGGGCTGGCAGGCGCCGCCGGCGGCCGGGAACCGGCATCCGCGGCCCGCCGTTGTCCTGCGGGGCCACTCGACGAGGAAGCCACATGATCGAGGCACGTGAGCTGACCAAGCGCTACGGCGACAAGACCGCGGTTGACCACCTGACGTTCACCGTCGAGCCGGGCAAGGTGACCGGCTTCCTCGGGCCGAACGGGGCCGGCAAGTCGACCACGATGCGGCTGATCCTCGGCCTGGACTGGCCGGCCAGCGGCATCGCGACCATTGACGGCAAGCTGTACCGCGACCTGACCGATCCGCTGCGCACGGTCGGCGCGCTGCTGGAGGCCAAGTCCATTCACCCCGGCCGCACCGCCCGCAACCACCTGCTGTTCCTGGCCCAGAGCCAGGGCCTGCCGGCGGCGCCGGGCCGATGAGGTACTCGACCTGGTCGGACTGCGCGAGGTGGCCGGGAAGCGGGCGGGCGCGTTCTCGCTGGGCATGAGCCAGCGGCTGGGCATCGCCGCGGCGATGCTCGGCGACCCGAGCGTGCTGCTGCTGGACGAGCCGGTGAACGGGCTCGACCCGGAGGGCGTGCTGTGGGTCAGGAACCTGATGAAGCACCTCGCCGCGCAGGGCAGGACGATCCTGGTGTCCAGCCACCTGATGAACGAGATGGCGGTCACCGCCGACCAGCTGATCGTGATCGGCCGCGGCAAGCTGATCGCCGCGTCCAGCACGCAGGAGTTCATCGAGCGCAGCTCGGAGAAGTCGGTCCTGGTGCGCACCCCGGACCCGGCCAGGCTGACCGAGCTGATCACCGCGGCCGGCGGCAAGGTCACCGACTCCGGCAGCGCGTGGACCGGCGCGCTGGCCGTGACCGGCGTGGACGCGCCGCGGATCGGCGAGCTCGCCGCCGCGGCCTCGGTCGTGCTGCACGAGCTCACCCCGCAGCGCGGGTCGCTGGAGGAGGCGTTCATGGAGCTGACCGCGGACAGCCTCGAGTTCGGCCAGCACGAGCAGCAGACTCAGGCCGCCGTGGAAGGGAGCCTGCGATGACCACCCCGGCGCCCGCTACCCCGGCCCCGGCATCCGCCGTCATCGGCGGCGGCGTCCCGGCCCCGGCGCACCGGGCCGGCGTGACCGGCCTGCTGCTGGCCGAGTGGACGAAGATCCGCTCGGTCCGGTCCACGGTCTGGACGCTGCTGCTGTTCGTGATCATCACGGTCGGGCTCACGTCCGGCCTGACCGCGCTGATCGTGTCCAGCTGGAACGGCCCGAAGGCGGGCCCGCGCGACGTGCGGATCGTGGCCGACCCGGTCAGCTTCATCCTCGGCGCCGGGATCGGCCTCGGCCAGCTCACGATCTGCGTGCTCGGCGTCCTGGTCATCACCACCGAGTACTCCACCGGGGTCATCCGGGCCTCGCTGCTTGCCGTGCCGCGGCGGCTGCCGATGCTGGCCGCGAAGGCGGCGGTGTTCGCCGGGCTGATGATCGTGTGCGGCGAGATCGTCGCGTTCGGCTCGTTCTTCGTCGGCTCGACGCTGCTGCACAGCAGGGTCCCGGTGGCACTGAGCGATCCCGGCGTGACCCGGGCAGTGGTCGGGGCCGGCCTCTACCTGACCGTGCTCGGCCTGTTCGCGCTCGCGATCGGAGGGCTGATCCGGCATACCGCCGGCGCAGTTACCACGGTCATCGGGGCGGTTTTCGTTCTGCCTATCCTTACCGGTCTGCTGCCCAGCGACTGGTGGTGGGCCGCGCACCTCAACGCCTACCTGCCCGAGCAGGCCGGATCGCTGGTCTACCAGGCGCACGCGCAAAGCGGCGCGCTGCTCACGCCGTGGCAGGGCTTCGGGGTGTTCTGCATCTGGACCGCGGTGCTGCTCGGCGCCGCGGCCTACCTGCTGCGCCGCCGGGACGCCTGACCGGCGGGCGCTACCTGGCCGTCGCCGCCGCGGCCGGCCCGGGCTGCGCGCCGGTCACCCGCCGGTAGGCGCTGGTGACGTCGGCCCGGTCGGACTCCTCCGGCACCGACGCGGCGCTGAGCCGCTCGATCATGGCCGCCTGGTCCAGCAGCACCTGGCGGTCCCGCGGGTCGGCCGCCCGTTCCATGATCTTGGCGAGCGCGTCCAGCTGCCGGATCATGACCGCGGGCATCCCGTGCCCTGACTGGCGGACCTTCTCGAACGCCCGGCGGACCAGCCGCTCGTAGCTGATCTGGGTGGCGATCAGCCGCGGCGTGCCAGAGCCGTCCCGGTAAACCCGGGTCGGCTGCCACCGGCCGGTCACCTTGCACAGGCAGTCGCCGATCCAGTCGATGCAGGTGAGCGCGGTAAAGGTGTCGTTGACCGCGGACGACAGCGCCCGGATGCAGATCTCCACCAGCTGGTCCAGGCCGAACGCGACGTCCTGCGCCAGCGTCCGGTACGGCCCGGTGACATGGGCCCGGCCGAGCTCGCGGGCCACCTGGTCGGCCGCGGCGGCCGGCCACACGGTCGCGTACGGGTGCCCCTGCACCAGGAAGTGGCCCGGCCGGTAGCGCAGGTGGATCACGGCGTTCACCCGGGCGGCGATCTGGACCAGCGTGCCGTGCTGGATGTACTGCAGGTAGCCGCTGCGCGGCGCGGCTACCTCGCCGCCGGGCCCGTTCATCGCCGCGATCACCTGCGCCGCCTGGCCGGCGTCGGTGCCCGCGGCCGGGTCGCCGGCCACCAGCTCGATCGCCCCGGCCAGGTCGGCCGCGATGCCCGCGATCACCTGGGGCAGCTGGATCTGCACCGCGATGTGGTGCAGGAAGTAGATCAGCACCGCGAGGTCGGCCACCATCAGGGCCAGCGTCACCGTGATGCTGATGTGCGGGACGAAGTTCCCGTGACCGTCCTGGCCCACCGAGCCCAGCGCCAGGACCGCGTAGATGAACGTGGCCACGAACGTGCCCAGGGTGACCTGAGTGCCGCGATCCCGGATGAAGTTGCGCAGCATCCGCGGCCCGAACTGGGTGGAGGTCAGTGTCAGCGCGACGATCACGATCGAGAACACCAGGCCGACCACGGTGATGATGGCCGCCGCGATCGTGGTGAGGATCTGCCGGGCGGCATCCGGCGAGCCGCTGATGACCCAGCCGGGATCGGTGAAGACGTGATCGTAGGCGGCCAGGTCCAGCGCGTACGTGCCGATGAACAGCAGCACGGCGGCCAGTACCTCGATCGCGGGCACCAGCCAGAGGTTCGTGCGCAGCACCTCGCTGCGCCACTGCGAGCCGCGCAGCAGCCGTCCGATCATGGCACCAGTCTTCCCGCCCCGCCCGGCGCCGACGCAGTGCCCTCTGACCCGTCGCCCCCGCCAATGCTCATGAATGTACCGTTACTGCTAAAACAGCGACAGTAACGGTACATTCATGAGGAATCAGCCGGCGCAGGCCGGGCCGAGGAGCTGCTTGAGGTCGGCCAGCAGCGAGGGCGACGGCCGGACCCGCAGCTTGTCATCCAGCTTGACCACCCTGGCCCTCGAGCCGGTCAGCAGCCGCAGGTGCACCTCGGTCGGGCCCGGGTGGGTGCGCAGCACCTCCCGCAGCCGGTCCACCACCGGCGGCACGCACCTGGCCTCCATGATCGACAGCACGAAAGGGCCCTGGTCGCCGGTGGCCAGGTCGGGCACGCTCACCTCCATGGCGACCAGCTTGGGCACCTCCTCCCGCCGGTCCAGCCGCCCCCGCACCACCACGATCGCGTCCTCGATGACGATCGCCATGCACTGCTGGAAGGTGGCCGGGAAGACCAGTACCTCGATCGCGCCCTCGAGATCCTCCAGCGTTGCCGCCGCCCAGGCCGCGCCCTGCTTGGTCACCTTGCGCTGGACGCCGGACAGGATCCCGCCGACCGTGACCACCTGACTGTCCGCGCGGTCGGACCGCTGGCCGCGCTGCGCGTCCTCCTCGGCCGAGCCGATGAGCTGCCCGATCGAGCAGTCGGTCTTCTCCCCCATCACGTGCTCCAGGCCGAGCAGCGGGTGGTCGGAGACGTACAGGCCGAGCATCTCGCGCTCGAAGCCGAGCAGCGCGGGCTTGTCCCACTCCCCGTCCGGCACCGGCACATCGAACACCGCCGACGCGGCCTCGGCGTCGTCCTCGAACAGCGAGAACTGGCCGATCAGCTCGTTGCGCTTGGAGTCGATCACGTTGTCGATCGCCTGCTCGTGGATGAGCAGCAGGCCCTTGCGCGGATGCCCGAACGAGTCGAACGCCCCGGCCTTGATCAGCGACTCGATCACCCGCTTGTTGCACACGTTCGCGGGCACCTTGCGCAGGAAGTCGGCGAAGCTCTCGAACGCGCCCTTGGCCTGCCGGGCCGCCACGACGTGGTCCACCACGGCGGTGCCGACGTTGCGGACCGCCGCCATCCCGAACCTGATGTCGCCGCCGACCGGGGTGAACATCGCCGTCGAGGCGTTCACGTCCGGCGGCAGGACCTTGATCCCCATCCGGCGGCACTCGTTCAGGTACAGCGCCGACTTGTCCTTGTCGCCAGCCACCGAGGTGAGCAGGCCGGCCATGTACTCGGCCGGGAAGTTGGCCTTGAGGTAGGCCGTCCAGTAGGAGATCAGCGCGTAGCCGGCCGCGTGCGCCTTGTTGAACGCGTACCCGGAGAACGGGACCATCACGTCCCAGATCGTCTTGATCGCGCTGTCGGAGTACCCGCTGGCCCGCATCCCGGCCGCGAACGGCTCGTACTCGGCGTCCAGGATCTCCTTCTTCTTCTTGCCCATGGCCCGGCGCAGCAGGTCGGCCTTGCCCGGCGAGTACCCGGCCAGCCGCTGCGCGGCGAACATCACGTCCTCCTGGTACACCAGGAGGCCGTAGCTCTCGCCCAGGATGTCCTGCAGCGGCTCGGCCAGCTCCGGGTGGATCGGGGTGACCGGGGCGCGGCCGGTCTTGCGGTCGGCGTAGACCGGCGCGCTGGCCATCGGCCCGGGCCGGTAGAGCGCGATCACCGCGGAGATGTCGCCGAACTTGTCCGCCCGCATCGAGCGCAGCAGCGCCCGCATCGGGCTCCCGTCCAGCTGGAACACCCCCAGCGTGTCGCCGCGGGCCAGCAGCTCGTAGGTCGGCCGGTCGTCCAGGCCGAGGGTCTCCAGGTCGATCTCGATGCCGCGGTTGGCCGCGATGCCGCGGATCGCGTCGTCGATCACGGTCAGGTTCCGCAGGCCGAGGAAGTCCATCTTGAGCAGGCCGATTTCCTCGCACGCGGGGTAATCGAACTGCGTGATCACCGCGCCGTCGGCCTCGCGCTTCCACACCGGGATGTGATCGAGCAGCGGCTCGCTGCTCATGATCACCCCGGCGGCATGCACGCCGGCCTGGCGGATCAGGCCCTCAAGCCCGCGCGCGGTGTCGATCACCTGCTTGATCTCGGCCTCGCCCTCGTACAGGGCGCGGATCTCGCCGGCCTCGCCGTGCCGCGGATGCTCGGCGTCGAACACCCCGGACAGCGGCATGTCCTTGCCGAGCACGGCGGGCGGGAAGGCCTTGGTGATCCGGTCGCCGAGCGCGTACGGGAAGCCGAGCACCCGGGCCGCGTCCTTGACCGCCGCCTTGGCCTTGATCGTGCCGTAGGTGATGATCTGGGCCACCCGGTCGTCGCCGTACTTCTCCGTGACGTACCGGATCACGTCGCCGCGCCTGCGCTCGTCGAAGTCGATGTCGACGTCCGGCATGGACACCCGCTCGGGGTTCAGGAACCGCTCGAACACCAGCGCGTGCGCGATCGGGTCCAGGTCGGTGATGCCGAGGGCGTAGGACACCACCGAGCCGGCCGCCGAGCCGCGGCCGGGCCCGACCCGGATCCCGTTGTTCTTGGCCCACATGATGAAGTCGGCGACGACCAGGAAGTAGGAGACGAACCCCATCGACTCGATCACGCCGATCTCGTACTCGGCCTGGGTCTTGCGCTGCTCGTCGTAGCCATCCGGGTAGCGGCGGTCCATCCCGCGCCAGACTTCCTTGCGGAACCAGCTCGAACTCGGTCTCGCCCTCGGGCAGCGGGAACACCGGCATCAGGTTCGACTTGGCGAACTCCACGTCGGCCCGCTCGGCGATCAGCAGGGTGGAGTCGCAGCCTTCCTGCCACTCCTCGTCGGTGCTGAGCGCGCGCATCTCGGCCGGGCTCTTGATGTAGTAGCCGGTGCCCTCGAGCCGGAACCGGTTCGGGTCCGCCAGGTTGGTCGCCGTCTGCACGCACAGCAGCGCCTCGTGCGCCGTGGCGTCCTCCGGCCGGGAGTAGTGCGAGTCGTTGGTGGCCAGGAACGGCAGCTTCAGCTCGCGGGCGATGGCGCGCAGCTGCTTCCTGGTGCGCAGCTCGATGTCCAGGCCGTGCTCCATCAGCTCGACGAAGAAGTTCCCCGGCCCGAAGATGTCGCGGAAGGCGGCGGCCGCCTCCAGGGCCTGCCGTTCCTGCCCGAGCCTGAGCCTGACCTGCACCTCGCCGCTCGGGCAGCCGGTAGTGCCGATGATGCCCTTGGCGTAGCTGGCCAGCAGCTCGCGGTCGATCCTGGGCTTGCGGAAGTAGCCCTCCAGCGAGGCCATCGAGGACAGCCGGAACAGGTTGTGCATGCCCTCGGTGGTCTCGGCCAGCAGGGTCATGTGGGTGTAGGCGCCCGCGCCGGACACGTCGTCGTCCTTCTGCGCCGGGGTGCCCCAGCGGACCGGCTGCTTGTGCCCGCGGTGCTCGGGCGCGACGTAGGCCTCCATGCCGATGATCGGCTTGATCCCGGCCGCCCTGGCCTTGGCCCAGAAGTCGTAGGCGCCGTAGAGGTTGCCGTGGTCGGTGATCGCGATGGCGGTCATGCCGGTGCGCTGGCACTCGGCGAACAGGTCCTTCAGCCGCGCCGCGCCGTCCAGCATCGAGTACTCGGTGTGCACGTGCAGGTGGGCGAACGAGCCGCCGTGACCCCTTGCCTGGCTCCCCGCCGGGGCTGCCGCCATGAAGTGCCGCCTCCTTCAGGCATGCTGCCGCGCGCCCTGGCGCTGCCAGTCGGGCACTGCGAGTCAGGCACTGCCTGCTGCCGCGCCGGGCGCTGTTGCCACTGAACCCGGGGGGAAGGTGCCGGAGCCCGGCGCGTGGCGGGCCATCTCGGGGTGAGTCAGCCCGCCGGGAGCCGGTTCCGGCCCGGTCCTCCGACCATATCGCCCCCCGCCCGGCCGCGGCCGAAGGACACACCGGGCTACCCCGGCTCCTGGCCAAGTCCGGCGCCAGAGCAAGCCGGGCCGGGGTTCCGGGCCGGGTGGTTCAGGCCGGGCTGATCACCGGCAGCCCTGGCCTGATCGCAAACGGCCAGGCGTAGCGGACTCGCTAGAATCCCGGCTCATGACCGGTCAGCAGTGCCCGTTCTGCGACATAGCAAGCGGAGCCGAGCGAGACCAGGTTGTCCATGCTGACAGCTCGGTCGTGGCGTTCATGGACCTGTACCCGGCGACGGATGGCCACCTGCTGGTCGCGCCGGTCCGCCATCGGGCCGGCTCGGGTGACCGAACCGCCTAGTCAGCCGGTCGGGACTGGGGCGGTCGGGACTTGGGGCGGTTACGACTGGGCGGCGAGCAGGTCGAGGGCGCGGCGCAGGTCGGCCGGGTAGTCGCTGGTGAACTCGACCCGGCGGCCGTCGGCCGGGTGGGCGAAGCTCAGGCTGACCGCGTGCAGCCACTGCCGGGTCAGGCCGAGCCGCGCGGCCAGCACCGGGTCGGCGCCGTACAGCCGGTCGCCGACGCACGGATGCCGGATCGCGGCCATGTGCACCCGGATCTGGTGGGTCCGGCCGGTCTCCAGGATGACCCTGGTCAGGCTGGCGGCCCGGAACGCCTCGATGGTGTCGTAGTGGGTGACCGAGTCCCGGCCGCCCGCCACCACCGCGAACCGGCCGTCGCCGGAGGGGTGCCTGGCGATCGGGGCGTCGATCGTGCCGCGGAGCGGGTCGGGGTGCCCCTGCACCAGGGCGTGGTACCGCTTGTCCACCGTGCGGTCGCGGAACGCCTGCTTCAGCGCGCTGTAGCCGCGCTCGCTGGAGGCCAGCACCATCACCCCGGTGGTGCTGGCGTCCAGCCGGTGCACGATGCCCTGCCGCTCCGCCGCCCCGCTGGTCGCGATCGTGTAGCCGTCGGCGAGCAGCCCCTGCAGCACGGTCGGGCCGGTCCAGCCCGGCGTGGGATGCGCGGCCACCCCGGCGGGCTTGTCCACGACCAGGATGTCCGCGTCCTGGTACAGCACGGTCAGGCCCGGCACCTTCTCGGGCCGCGGCAGCCCGGCGGGCTCGGCCGGGGGCAGGGTCACCTCCAGCCACTCCCCGGCCGGCACGCGGTCAGACTTGGTGCCGGCCCGGCCGCCCACGAGCACCGCGCCGGAGCTGATCAGCCCGGCCGCCGCGGCCCTGGACAGCCCGAACATCCGGGCCAGCGCGGCGTCCAGGCGCTCGCCGTCGAGGCCTTCCGGAACGGGAACCCGGCGCAGGCCCGGCGAGCTCAGCGGCGCTCCTCGCGCTGCTTGCACCGCACGCACAGGGTGGCCCTGGGGAAGGCCTGCAGCCGTGCCTTGCCGATCGCCTCGCCGCACGACTCGCACACGCCGTAGGTGCCCGCATCGATCCGGTCCAGGGCCCGCTCGTCCTGCGCCAGGGTCTGCCTGGCGTTGTGGGTGAGGGCCAGCTCGTGCTCCCGCTCATAGGTCTTCGCCCCGACGTCCGCCTGGTCGTCGCCGGCGTCACCGACCGCATCGCCCAGCCGGTCGGCGATGTCCGACTCGGCCCGGTCGATGTCCGCGCGCAGCTCGGCAGCCTCGGTGGCCAGCTGATCGCGCACCTTGGCCAGCTCGGCCTCGGTCCAGCGCCGCTCGCCCGGCCGGACCGGCAGGGCGGCAGCCTTTGAGCGCGCCGCAGAAGTCATCTCCGGCCTCCCTCGGCGGTCTGTGAGCAAATGATCTTGTATGCGGGCAGTCACCGGAGGATAAGTGGTGACGGGGCGATCCGCAAACACCTGAGCGAGTGGCACCGCAACCCCGCAGACCGGCCCGGCCAGCCCGGATCGGCTATCCTGGCCTCCTGCACGGCATTGAAGGGGACAGCTGCCGCGGACGGCCAGGCGCCGCAGCGAGCCGGGGACGGTGCGAGCCCGGCGGCGCCGCAGCGGACCAGATCACCCCGGAGCCGCCGGAAGAACGGCATTCCCCGTCGCCGCGGGCGCCGCAGCGGGCCAAGTCCCGGTGCGGCCCGGCCAGGCCGGCGGACTCAAGGAGCCCGGTAGAACCGGCAGCAGGCACGAACTGAGCGGGCCGCACGCCAGGCGGCCAAGGAGGGTGGTACCGCGGGGCCGCCGACGGCGCACCTCGTCCCTCCGGCGAGACCGGCACGGCGGTGACCAGCCGCCGGCCGACGACCCGGCGGGAGGCCGCACAGCATGCCGCACCAGCACCATGCAGTTCCGCGGCCGTTCCCTGACCTGCCCGCGGTGCTGGACCTGCCCGCGATCGAGCACCAGGTGCTGGCCGCCTGGGCCGACGGCAAGGTGTTCCAGCGCTCGCTGGAGCAGACCGCCGGCGGGCCCGCCTGGACCTGCTACGAGGGGCCGCCAACCGCGAACGGCATGCCGGGCGTGCACCACATCGAGGCCAGGGTGCTCAAGGACGTGTTCCCCCGGTTCAAGACCATGCAGGGGTACCACGTGCCGCGCCGCGGCGGCTGGGACTGCCACGGCCTGCCGGTCGAGGTCGCGGTGGAGAAGGAACTCGGGCTGGCCAGCAAGAAGGACATCGAGGCCTACGGCATCGAGCAGTTCAACGCCCGGTGCCGGGAGTCGGTGCTGCGGCACGTGGACGCGTTCGAGGCACTGACCGAGCGGATGGCCTACTGGGTCGACCTGGCCAGCGCCTACCGGACCATGGACCCGTCCTACATCGAGTCGGTCTGGTGGTCGCTCAAGGTCATCTTCGACCAGGGCCTGCTGGTCCGTGACTTCCGGATCAGCCCTTACTGCCCGCGCTGCGGCACCGCGCTGTCCGACCACGAGCTCGGCCAGCCGGACGTGTACCGGCTGGTCGCCGACCCGTCGGTGACCGTGCGGTTCCGGGTGCTGACCGCACCGCCCGGCGCGCCCGCCGAGCTGGCCGGCGCCGACCTGCTGGTATGGACCACGACGCCGTGGACCCTGGTCTCCAACACCGCGGTGGCCGTGCACCCGGACGAGACCTACGCGATCGCGCGCCGGTCCGGTCATGGCGACCGGGTGGTAGTGGCGGACGCGCTGGCCGCCAGGGTGCTCGGCGACGGCTGGCACGTCACCGGCCGGGTCACCGGGGCGCAGCTGGCCGGGGCCACCTACCGCCGCCCGTTCGAGCTGGTCGACGTGCCGACCGCAGCACCGGGTGGTGACCGGCGAGTTCGTCACCACCGAGGACGGCACCGGCCTGGTGCACCTGGCGCCGGCCTTCGGCGCCGACGACATGGAGACCGGCCGGGCGCACGGCCTGCCGGTGGTGAACCCGGTCCGGCCGGACGGCCGGTTCGAGGACCAGGTGCCGCTGGTCGGCGGGATGTTCTTCAAGGACGCCGACGCCGTCCTGGTCAGCGACCTGGCCGACCGGGACCTGCTGTTCGCCTCGCACCCGCACGAGCACAGCTACCCGCACTGCTGGCGATGCCACACCCCGCTGCTGTACTACGCGCTGCCGTCCTGGTACATCCGCACCACCGCGATCGCGGACCAGCTGCTGGCCGAGAACGAGAAGACCAACTGGCAGCCGCCCACGATCAAGCACGGCCGGTACGGCGAGTGGCTGCGCGAACAACGTCGACTGGGCGCTGTCCCGGACCAGGTACTGGGGCACCCCGCTGCCGCTGTGGCAGTGCCCGGCCGGGCACCTGACCTGC
Source organism: uncultured Actinomycetota bacterium (assembly GCA_963719705.1). Classification (GTDB taxonomy): domain Bacteria; phylum Actinomycetota; class Actinomycetes; order Streptosporangiales; family Streptosporangiaceae; genus CAVRCV01. The sequence goes on along the minus strand of CAVRCV010000015.1, from coordinate 435,004 downwards.
GTCGGCTCGCTGGCCGAGCTGTCGGAGCTGGCCGGGCGCGACCTGGCCGGCCTGGACCCGCACCGGCCGTTCGTGGACGAGGTCGTGATCACCTGCCCGCAGTGCGCGGAGCCGGCCCGCCGGGTGCCCGAGGTGATCGACACCTGGTACGACTCGGGCTCGATGCCGTTCGCGCAGTTCGGTGCCCCGCACCGGAACGCGGCCGAGTTCGAGGCCGCCTACCCGGCCCAGTTCATCGCCGAGGCGCTCGACCAGACCAGGGGCTGGTTCTACTCGCTGATGGCGGTCGGCACCCTGGTCTTCGGCCGGTCCGCCTACCAGAACGTGCTGTGCCTTGGCCTGCTGGTGGACGAGCGCGGCCGGAAGATGAGCAAGCACCTGGGCAACGTGCTGGAGCCGATCCCGCTGATGGACCGGCACGGCGCGGACGCGGTCCGCTGGTTCTTCGCGGCGGCCGGCTCGCCCTGGGCCAACCGCAAGATCGGCCACGGGGTGCTGGCGGAGATCGTCCGCAAGGTGCTGCTGACCTACTGGAACACCGTCTCCTTCCTGGTCCTCTACGCCAACGCCGCCGCCGCGCAGGGCACCGGCCGGGAGCCGGAACGGATAGCCGGGGCTGCTCCCGCCGCGGACCGGCCGGTGCTGGACCGGTGGCTGCTCAGCGAGCTGCACGCGCTGGTCCGGGACGTCACCGCGGCGTTCGAGGAGTTCGACCCGGCGGTGGCCGGCCGCCGGATCTCCGGGTTCATCGACGACCTGTCCAACTGGTACGTGCGCCGGTCCAGGCGCCGGTTCTGGGAGGGCGCAGGCACGGCAGGCGGGGCGGCCGCGTTCGCCACCCTGCATGAGGTGCCTGGAGACGCTGACCCGGCTGATGGCGCCGCTCACCCCGTTCCTCACCGAGTACGTGTGGGGGATCCTGCGGGCCGATGGCGCGCCGGACTCGGTGCACCTGGCCAGCTGGCCGGTGGCGGACCTGACGCTGGTGGACGAGCGGCTGGCCGGCCAGGTGGCGCTGGCCAGGCGGCTGGTCGAGCTCGGCCGCTCGGCCAGGGCGGCGGCGGTGATCAAGGTCCGGCAGCCGCTGGCGCGGGCGCTGGTCGGCGCGGCCGGCTTCGCCGGGCTGCCGGACGAGCTGCGCGCCCAGGTCGCCGAGGAGCTCAACGTGCGCGTGCTCGAGCCGCTGGAGGCGGCCGGCGACCAGCTCGTGGACTACACGGTGAAGCCGAACTTCCGCGCGCTCGGCCGCCGGTTCGGCAGCGGCACCCCGGCGGTGGCCGCGGCGATCACCGCCGCAGACCCGGCCGCGCTCGCGGCGGCGCTGCGGTCCGGGAGCAGCGTTCCGGTGCAGGTAGACGGGGCCGTGGCGGAGCTGGGGCCGGACGACGTCATCGTGACCCAGACGCCGCGATCGGGCTGGGCGGTGGCCGCGGACGGCGGCGAGACGGTGGCGCTCGAGGTGGCGATCACCCCGGAACTGCGCCGCGAGGGCCTGGCCAGGGACGTGATCCGGCTGGTGCAGGAGGCCAGGAAGAACGACGGCCTGGCGGTCAGCGACCGGATCTGGCTGCGCTGGGCGACGGCGGATCCGCAGCTCGCCCGACGCACTGGCCGAGCACGGGCAGATGATCAGCGCCGAGGTCCTGGCGGCCGATTACGGCCAGGCCCCCGCCGGTGCTGGGCCGGGAGCGGCGGCCGGGGCGGCGGCCGGGGGCACCGAGCACGGGGACGCCGGGCTGGGCCTCAGCTTCTGGCTCGGCCGGACGGGCTGAGCCCTGACGGGCGGCCCGGTTACTCCGGGCCGTCCGGCCCGGCCTGGTCCGGCTGGCAGGCGCGGCAGGGCACGCAGCCCGCCGACTCAGCCGCCTCCCTGGTCGTCGACTCAAGGTCGTCCTGGCCCAGGAAGCGGATCAGGATGCAGCCGTTCCGGTGGTACCTGGGGATGCCCGGAACCACCGTCACCTGCCCGCGCGTCCGGTCATCTGACTGGCCGGCTGCGGCCGGCTGGTCCCCGCCCGGCTCAGCCTGGCCGGAGGCAGCCTGGTCCGGTCCGGCCAGCCCGGCTCCGGCGGCTCCGGCCTGGCCAGAGCCGGGCGCCTCGGGCCGGTCCTGCGGGTCGGCATCCGCCGCCGCCGCTGACTCAGCACCGGTGGCAGTGCCGGTTTCGCGAGCCGCTCGCCCGGAACTCCCGGTCACCGACCCGGCGCCCGGCGCCGGCCGCGGTGGCGCCGAACCGGCCAGGCGGCCGGCCGCTGACCGCGCCCCGGACTCGGCACCGGCGGCCGGTCCCGCCAGCCCTGCTGGTCCGGCCGGCCCTGCCGGTCCCGCCGGCTGTGCCGGTCCCGCCGGCCCTGCTAGTCCGGCCGGCCCTGCCGGTCCTGCCAGCTGTGCCGGTCCCGCTGGCCCTGCCGGTTCCGACAGCGCAGCGCTCCCCGGTTCATCCGTCGCCTGCCCGGCCTCCGCTGCCGGTGCGGAAGCCGCTGCCTGCCGGGAGCGCTCCAGCAGCTCACGCATCCGGCGGTGCCTGGCCAGGTAACTCAGGTCGTCGGCGTCCTGGTCCTGGGGCTCGGCCGGCGCGGCCGGGCGCTCAGGCGGCGCGGCCGGGCGCTCGGGCTGCGCGGCGGCGTCCGGCTGGGCCGGGGCCGCGGACCCGGCGGCCCGCTCGGCGGCACTGGTGGCCTGTCGTGATGGATCCGGCTGGACCGGCTCCCGCTGGGCCGGCTCCGGCTGTTCCGGCCGTCGCTGGGCCGGCTCCTGGTGATCCGGCCCCAGCCAGCCGGCGGGCTCCCGCGCGGGCTCCGGGATCCGGCCGGATGTCCCGAGCGGGTCGGCAGGCTCGCGCACAGGCTCCGGGGTCCGGGCAGATGTCCCGAGCGGGTCGGCGGGCTCGGGCCGGACATCCCTGCGGCCGGCATCCCTGCCTCCGGAATCACTGCGCCGGACATCCCCGCGCCGGTCGCCTGTGCGCTGGGCGGCGTCACCACGCCCGGCATCCCGGCCGTCCCCCAGCCAGGCATCCTCATGCCGGACCTCCCGGGGCCGGACGTCATCACCCTGGGCGTCATCGGGCCAGACAGCACCGGGCCGGGCAGCACCGGGCCGGGCTTCACCGCCGGGACGGACATCGCCGGGCCGGGCTTCACGGGGCCGGGCATCGCCGGGCCGGGCTTCACCGCCTGGGCGGCCATCACCGGGCCGGGCTCCACCAGGCCGGGCTTCACCGGCTGGGCGGATCTCGCCCGGCCAGGCGGTCGGCTCGGGCCAGTCGGTCGGCTCGGGCCAGTCGGCGGGCTCGGGCCAGCGTGGCTGCTGCTGCGGCGGGATCGCGGCGGTGAACTGGTCCGGGCCTGGCAGGGGCGCCAGGTCCGGCTGGCCTGACTGGCGCGCATCCGGCCTCGCGTCCGACGGCCGGTCCGGCTCCGGCCGGCCCGGGCGGATCCGGTCCGGTCCTGACGCGGCCGGCGCGCGGCGGCCGGCCCGGTCCCGTGCCGCCGGGCGCGCGGGACCGGCGGGTTCGGTCGCGCGGCCGGGCACGGCCTGCTGCGGCACCTCCTGGCCCGGCACCACCGGCTGGCCCGGCACCACCGGCTGGCCCGGCACCACCGGCTGGCCCGGCATCACCGGCTGGCCCGGCATCACCGGCTGGCCCGGCATCACCGGCTGGCCCGGCACCATCGGTCCGGGGATCGCCGGTCCCGATACGGCCTGGCCGGGCGCTTCGCCGGCCCTGGCGGCCGAGACGACGGCCGCCGGACGGTCCGCACGCCGAGGCCTGCCGGCATCCCGTTCCGCGGGCCGACGCCCGGACCATGGCTGCTCAGGCTCCTGGTCCGCTGGCCAGCGCTCCGGCTGGTCCGCGGTCCGGGATTCCGGCTGGCCGGTCTCCTGTTCGGCGGGGCGGCGGCGCCGCTCGTCGGCCGCCCCGGTTCCGAAGATCTCGTCGCGACGGAACGCCACGCCGATGATCAGCATGATCCCGGACAGCGCCGCGGCACCGATCGCCGCGTAGACAACCGTCAGGCTGCCGGTGACCGAACCGGTCACCAGCAGCCCGATAGCGATGAGAACGACAGTGAGTACGGCACCGAACCGGAACACGAGCAGGCTCCGCTAGAGCTTGGCCGGGGCCAGGGCAGGTGCGGCGCTAGCGCCGGTCGTGCTGGCTGGCGTCCGAGGGGTGGAATCCGCCGTTGTGCCCGACGGGCTCGGGCACGCCTGCGTAGGAACCCGACACGGCCGACTGCCCGGCACCGTTGCGGTCCATCCGGCCCATTCCCGCGGGAACGGCCTGCTGCGGGCCGGTGCCGACGGCCGGGAACACGCCGCTGTCCGCGGCGCCCGCCTCCAGGTCACGGAGCTGGCCCTCCAGGTAAGCCTTCAGCCTGCTGCGGTACTCGCGCTCGAACGCCCGCAGGTCGTCCACCCGGCGCTCCAGCTCCTCGCGGGACTGGACCAGCGAGCCCATCGCCTGGCGGTGCCGCTCCTGGGCGTCCCGCTCAAGGCTCTCGGCCCTGGCCCTGGCGTCGCTGGTGATCTGCTCCGACTGCCGTCTGGCCTTGGTCAGCAGGTCATCGGCTTCCCGGCGGGCCCGGTTCAGGGTCTCGTCCGCCTCGCGCCGGGCATCGGCGATAGCCTGGTCAGCAGTCTGCTGCGCCAGGGCCAGCACCCGGGCCGCCGTGTCCATGTTGTCCTCGACTGGCTTCATCATCACCGGCTCAGGACGGCGGTCCGGCTCGTGCCGCATCGGCTCGGGCGGGATGAGGTCGGGACCGGCGTCCATGTGCGGCGCGTTCAGCGCCGCCGCGGGCACCTTGCCACCGCGCAGGACCTCAGCCAGCTTGGCCCGGAGCTCCTCGTTCTCCTGGATCAGCCGGTCGAGCTCTGCCTCGACCTCGTCAAGGAAGGCATCGACTTCTTCCTCGTCGTAGCCGGGCCTGAGCCTGGTCGTGCTGAACTGCTTGTTCCGCACATCCGCGGGCGTCAGTGGCATGTCGTCGTCTCCTTGGAGCGGGTCCCCTATGGTGGCTTGCGGCCGGCCATGTTGTCACAAGATCGCTGTCACGGGATCTGGTGCTGTCACAAGATCTGCAGCAGCACGATGATCACCAGGAACAGCAGCATGAAGCTGAGGTCAAGGGCCACACTACCGATCCTTGGCGACGGAATGTAGCGCCTTAGCAATCTCAGTGGCGGATCCGTGGCCGTGTAGACCATCTCGGCGAGCACGAGCACGAACCCGGAAGGTCGCCATGACCTGGAGAATTGCTGGATCCAGCTGAAGATCAGCCTGCCGATGAGCAGGAGTAGGTAGAGCGAAAGTATGTAAACCAGGACAGTCTTGATTATATCAGACATTACGCGAACTCCGACATTCCGCCTGCCTTCACGACCGAGGCCACGATGGCCATCGCAGTTGCCGTGCTCGGTAGCTTACGTCGCGCTGTGACTAACTCTGGTTGAAGAACCCTCGCTCCGCGATGCGCGCCTTGTCCTCGGCCGCCACTTCCACGTTGGCCGGCGACAGCAGGAACACCTTGTTCGTCACCCGGTCGATGCTCCCGCGCAGGCCGAAGATCAGGCCGGCCGCGAAATCCACCAGCCGGCGGGCATCGCTGTCGACCATCTCGGTCAGGTTCATGATCACCGGAGTGCCGTCGCGGAAGTGCTCCCCGATCGCCCTGGCCTCGTTGTAGGTGCGCGGGTGCAGGGTAGTGATCCGGGCCAGATCCGCGGTCTGAACCTGCCCGTTGCGCGGCTCAGGCGCTACTGTGGCCGTCGCCGCGGGCGCTGGTGACTCAGAGTAGCCAATGCGGCTTTCCGAGTAGCCAGCATGGCTCTCCGCATAGCTGGCCTGGACCGCGCCCGGCTCGCCGGACTCGGCCAGCTCACCGCCGTACTCCGGATAGCCTTCCTCGGCGCCGAACTCGTCCTGGTAGTGGTCGTCGTACCGATGGTCGTCCTCGACCAGGCCGAGATAGACCGCCATCTTGCGCATAGCGCTGGCCATCTTCTGTCCTCCGTCGTGCCCGTGCTGCCCCGCCCACGCCGGGTGCCACGCGTCGGACATTACCTGACTAAGGGCCGCCGGCCGCCGAGCAACGCCGTACCGACGCGCACGTGTGTCGCGCCCTGCCCGATCGCGTCCTCCAGGTCACCGCTCATCCCGGCCGATATCACCAGCGCCCGCGGGTGCGCCGCCCGGATGACCCCGGCCACCTCGCGCAGCCGGGCGAACGCGGCGGCGGCAGTGCCGGCGGCCGGGGCGGCAGCCGGCGGCCAGGGGGGCGGCAGCCGGGGGGCGGCAGCCGGGGGCGGGCCGGCGGCGGCCCGGCAGCGGCGCCACCGCCATCACGCCGCCCAGGATCAGGCCGCCCTCGGCCGCCACCGCGTCGGCCAGGCCGGGCGCCTGGTCCGGCAGCACGCCACCGCGGTCCGGGTCACCGTCGAGGCTGACCTGCACCAGGCAGGTGATCGTGCGCCCGGCCGCCCTGGCCCGCGAGCCGAGCACCCGGGCCAGCCGGAGGCGGTCCACCGAGTGCACCACGTCGGCGTACCGGACCACGCTGGCGCACTTGTTGGTCTGCAGCTGCCCGACGAAGTGCCAGGTGAGGGGCAGGCCGAGGGCTGCGCACCTGGCCGCCTTCGGCGCCGCCTCCGCGTCCCTGTTCTCGCCCACCTCGGTCACGCCGATCTCGCTCAGCCCGGCGACGTCGGAAACCGGGAAGGTCTTGGTGATGGCGATCAGCGTGATCTCGCCGGGATCGCGGCCTGCGGCGCGGGCCGCGGCGGCGATCCGGGCGAGCACGTCCGCCAGGTTCGCCCGCAGCTCCGCCAGCCGCTCAGGACCGGCCGCCACCGCCCCGGTATCCGCCTGCGGCCCGGCCGCGTCGCCGGGGAAAGTGGTCACCGGCACATCATGCCGTGAGCCAGACCAGCGCGCCGAACCGGCCGGTCCGGCCATCGCGCCGGTAGGAGAACAGCTCGGCGGACTGCGCGGTACAGCGCGGGTCCGAGCTGACCCGGTGCAGGCCGAGCCGGCCCAGCTGGGCGCGCAGCCCGGCCCGGATGTCGAGGCCAGGCGTTCCCGACCTGGTGACGCAGGCCGCGGCCGGCTCGGCCGCGGCCACCCGGTCCCGCAGCGAACCAGGCACCTCATAGCACCCGCCGCAGATGGCCGGACCGATCATCGCGGTCATCCGCCCGGCCTTCGCGCCGGCCGTGGTCATCGCCGCGACCAGCGCGGGCACTACCCCGGCGGCCATCCCCTCCCGGCCGGCGTGGGCCGCCCCGATGACCCGCGCGGCCGGGTCGGCGAGCAGCACCGGCGCGCAGTCGGCGGCCAGCACCACCAGCGCCGTTCCCGGCACGTCGGTGAAGGTCGCGTCGCAGCGCGGCAGCACGTCCATCGGCAGCTCATCCGGCGCGATCCTGAGTACCTCGCGGCCGTGCACCTGGTGCATCCACGCCATCGCCGGGACGGGAACGCCGCAGGCGGCCGCGAGCAGCTCCCGGTTCTGCCGGACCGCGGCCGGATCGTCGCCGACCGAGCGGCTCAGGTTCAGCGACGCGTACGGTCCGGTGCTCACTCCTCCGGTCCGGCTGGTGAGCAGGCCGAGCACGCCGGGACCGAGCTCGAAGGGCTGGCCGACACCGTGCTGGCCGACACCGTGCTGGCCGACACCGTGCTGGCCGACACCGTGCTGGCCGACACCGTGCTGGCCGACACCGTGCTGGCTGGCACCGGCCTGACTGGCCCCGGCCTGGCCATCGCTTGCCTGGCTGGCACCGGCCTGGCTGGCCGCCCGGCTCACTTGAGGAAGTCGGGCACGTCGAGCTCGTCGTCCTCCTCGAAGACCACCGACCTGCGCCGGGTGCTGCTGCTTTCCGGCACCCGGATCACCGGGGCGTCTGCTCCCCGTCCGCCCGGCCTGCGGCCCGGCTCGCTGCCCGGCACCGGGTCGCCGTGACCGGCTCTCGGCTGCGGGATGCCGTCAGCCTGCGGGCCAGCGTCGGACCCGGGGGCGGGCTGACCGGCCCCGGCAGGCTGCGGCGCCGGCTCGCCCTGGCCAGCCTGACCGTCCTGGCCGCGGTCCGCGGCAGCGGCAGGCGCGGCGGGACCGGGCCCGGCCGCGAACGCCGACTCGGCCACCGGGCTGGCCTGGAAGCCCGCGGCCGCCAGCGCCCCGGCGGACTGCGCCCCGGACTGCGCCCCGGCCGACTGCGCCCCGGCCGACTGGGCCGCGGCCGACTGGGCCGCGGATGCGAGCGGCTCCGGCTGGGCCGCGGCGGACTTGCGGTGATCCGGCGGGGTCTCGGACCGCCAGCTGCCGCCCTGGCTGAAGCTGTCCGACCCGCTGCTGCCGTAGCCGGTCCCGCGGCCCAGCCGCGGCCGGCTCAGCTGGGTTTCGTCAAAGCCGGCCGCGATCACCGTGACCCGCACCTCGTCCCCGAGCGCGTCGTCGATCACCGCGCCGAAGATGATGTTGGCATCCGGCGCCGCCGAGTTCGCCACCAGCTGCGCCGCCTCGTTGATCTCGAACAGGCCCAGGTCCGAGCCGCCCTGGATGGACAGCAGCACGCCGTGGGCGCCGTCCACGCTCGCCTCCAGCAGCGGGCTGGAGATGGCCATCTCCGCCGCGGCGACGGCGCGGTCGTCGCCGCGGGCCGAGCCGATTCCCATCAGCGCCGAGCCGGCCCCGGACATGACCGACTTCACGTCGGCGAAGTCCAGGTTGATCAGGCCGGGCGTGGTGATCAGGTCGGTGATCCCTTGCACACCGGACAGCAGCACCTGGTCCGCGGCCTTGAACGCGTCCAGCACGCTGACCTGGCGGTCGGAGATCGACAGCAGCCGATCGTTCGGGATCACGATGAGGGTGTCCACCTCGCTGCGGAGCCGGTCGATGCCGCTGTCCGCCTGGGCCGCCCGGCGCTTGCCCTCGAACCCGAACGGCCGGGTGACCACGCCGATGGTGAGCGCGCCGAGCGAGCGGGCCACGCTGGCCACCACGGGCGCGCCGCCGGTGCCGGTGCCGCCGCCCTCGCCGGCCGTGACGAAGACCATGTCGGCGCCCTTGAGCACCTCCTCGATCTCCTCGCGGTGATCCTCGGCGGCCTTGGCGCCGATGTCGGGGTTGGCGCCCGCGCCAAGGCCCCTGGTGAGCTCCCGGCCGACGTCCAGCTTGACGTCGGCGTCGCTCATCAGCAGCGCCTGGGCGTCGGTGTTGATCGCGATGAACTCAACGCCCCTGAGCCCCTCCTCGATCATCCGGTTCACGGCGTTGACGCCGCCCCCGCCGATACCGACGACCTTGATGACCGCCAGATAGTTCTGCGGTGCTGCCACGAGGAGGAACCTTTCCGCTCGTTTGCTCTATCGCGTATTAACAGCCGCCTTTACGGCCAGCCGCCCGGCCATGCTCGGAAACTCCGTTATCGCAGTTTGCCGAGAAATGCCCCCGACTAAATCCGGCCGGGCGCTCCGCGATTTCCAGCAAGTCAACTCTCACCCTCAAGTTGAGACTTAGAGTTATGTCAAGCTGCCGATTGATAGGGACAGTAGGGTGGACGATACCCGTGGTCAACTAACTGCCCGCGAACGCTACTCGGCGTGTCGCGGGACCGCGGCCGTCCGGAGCCGCCTATCCGGCCCGGCGTGTCAGGCAAGGGCCAGCTCAGGGCCCGCGTCCGGCCGGCCGCCCGGACGCACCGGCTCAGGGCAGGAAATCTGGTCACCTACCGGTCACTTCCCGGTTACCGCTGTTTCCGGATCGCTGACGTCGTAATACGACGCATTCGTGCGCATCAGGGCGGCGAGCTCGCGCGCCTTCGCGGCGGACCGCCCCGGACCGCCCCAGACAATAGTGACGCGGTGCCGCAGAATCATCGTCACCCGGTCCGCGGCCGGGACCCGCATCGCGATCAGCCTGCGCCGCAGGCCGCCGGAACCTGGTGCAGCACCGCGACCGCGGCCCGGACCAGCGGGCTGCCGCGCAGCGCGGCCGCCGGGCCGGCCGGGTACTCAAGCAGCGGCATCCCCGGCGGCGCGGCCGCGGCCCAGCGCACGATCACGCCGGAGGCGTCGACCAGGGCGAACCGGCCGCCGCGGGCCAGTGCCAGCGCGGGCACCCGGTCCCGCGCCGAGATCACCACCGTGTCCGGCCAGTCCCTGGTCACGCTGGCCGACTGCACCTGGCTGATCTGCTCGATCCGGTGCGCCACCGCCGCCGGGTTGATCCTGATCAGCGGCGTGCCGAGCCGGATGCCGGATGCCGCCAGGATCCTCGACCTGGAGACCAGGGGGGTGCCGGAGACCCGCACCGAGCGCACCACCAGCAGGCTGGATCCGAGCAGGGCCCAGGCCACCGCGGCCACGATGGCGACGGCCAGCACCCCGAAGAACGCGGTCTTCCACGGATCCGGCCTGCGCCCGGCCGGCCGGCCGGTCACCTCCGGGCCGGTCACCTCCGGGCCGGACCCGGCCGGCGGCCCGGGCTGCCGGCCGGTCATCCGACCCCGCCGGAGCGCTCGCGCAGGGCGGCCAGGATCAGCGGGCCGAGCCGGGTGACGTCACCGGCGCCCATCGTCAGCACCAGGTCACCGGGCTTGGCCAGGCCGGCCAGCACCGCGGGCACGTCCTGGCCGTCCGGCACGAAGCGGGCCAGGCCGCCGGGCACCGCGTCGGCTACCAGCCTGCCGGTCACGCCGGGCACCGGATCCTCGCGGGCGGCGTAGACATCCAGCACGAGCACCTCGTCGGCCAGGCCGAGCGAGGCGCCGAACTCGGCGGCGAAGAACTGCGTGCGGCTGTACAGGTGCGGCTGGAACACCGCCATGACCCGGCCGCCGGCCGCCACGTCGCGGGCCGCGGTCAGGTCGGCGGCCAGCTCGGTCGGATGGTGCCCGTAGCTGTCCAGCACCCGGACCCCGTCCGCCTCGCCGACCGGCTCCATCCGCCGGCGCGCGCCCTGGTAGGCGGCCAGCCCGGCCGCCACGTCGCGGGGGGCGAAGCCGAGCTCGACCGCGGTCGCGAAGGCCGCGGCCGCGTTCAGCGCGTTGTGCCTGCCGGGCACCGCTATCCGGACCGGGGTGCCCACGGCCGCGGCCGGGTTCCCCCTGGCCGGGCCGGCCACCGTCAGCGCGGTCGCCATGCCGCGCGGGGTCACGCCGGTGACGCGGTAGTCGGCGCCGGCCGACTCGCCGTAGCTGACGGTCCGCACCGGCAGATCCGCTGCCGCGGCGGCGAGCCAGCGGGCCCCGGCGTCGTCGGCGCAGGTGACCAGCAGCCCGGCCGGGCTGATCCTGGCGGCGAACGCGGCGAAGCCCGCCCGGATCTCGGCCAGGCTCCCCCAGTTGTCCAGGTGGTCGGCCTCGATGCAGGTGACCACGGCGGCGTCCGGGGACAGCAGCAGGAACGACCCGTCGCTCTCGTCCGCCTCGGCCACGAACGCCCGGCCGCCGCCGTCGGCGGCCCCGAGCCCGGTCTCGGCCAGGATTCCGCCGATCACGTAGCTCGGATCGGCGCCGCAGCAGCGCAGCACGGTGGTGATCATCGAGGTGGTGGTGGTCTTGCCGTGGGTGCCGGCCACCGCGATGCCCTGGCGGCCCAGCATCAGCGAGGCGAGCGCCGCGGCGCGGTGCAGCACCGGCAGGCCGCGCCGCCGCGCCTCGGCCAGCTCGGGGTTGTCCGGCCGGATCGCGCTGGACACCACCAGCGTGTCCGCTTCGGCCAGGCTGGCCGCCGCGTGACCGACCCGGACCCGCGCGCCGAGCCCGGCCAGCTGCCCCAGCTGCTCGGAGTCCGCCGAGTCGCTGCCGGACACCGGCACTCCCCTGGCCAGCATGATGCGCGCGATCCCGGACATCCCGGCGCCGCCGATGCCGGCGAAGTGCACCCGTCCGAGGTCGCCCAGCGGCACCGGGTCGGCCGGCGTCGACCAGGCCCATCAGCCCGCCTCCCGGCGCAGCGCCTGCTGGCCCGCTGTCAAGGCCTGGCCCGCCTGCCCGGCTGGCCGCGCCCGGCCGCCATGCCGCCGGGCCAGGATGAACGGGACGGCCGGGATGTACGGTGCGGCCGGTCCCGGCTCTCGGCGACGGCCAGCACCTCGTCGGCCAGCCGCAGATCGGCGTCCCGGTACCCGAGCGAGGCGGCGGCCTTGGACATGGCCGCGACCAGCTCCGCGTCCAGCAGCACCGGCAGCAGCGTCCGCGCGATCCAGGCCGGGGTCAGCTCGGCATCCGGCAGGATGATGCCGCCGCTGACCGCGGCGATCGGCACCGCGTTCAGCCGCTGCTCGCCGTTGCCGTGCGGCAGCGGCACGTACGCCGCGGGCATCCCGACGGCGGTGAGCTCGGCGCAGGTGTTGGCGCCAGCCCGGCACAGCGCGAAGTCCGCCGCGGCGTAGGCCAGGTCCATCCGGTCCAGGTACGGCAGCACCACGTACGGCACCGGGCCGTCGGCCGGGCGCAGGTCATCGCCGGCCCGCGGGCCGGCGATGTGCAGCACCTGCACGCCGGCCTCCCGGAGCCAGCCGGAGGCGCCGATCGCGGCCCGGTTCAGCGAGCTGGCACCCTGCGATCCGCCGGTGACCAGCAGCACCGGGAGATCCGGCCGCAGCCCGAACTGCGACCTGGCCGTGTCGCTGAGCGCGAGCCGGTCCAGTCCGGCGATCTCGCGCCGGATCGGGATGCCGATGCAGGTCGAGTGCGGCAGCCGGGTGCCGGGCTGGCCGGTGAACACGTGCCGGGTGAACATCGCGCCCAGCCGGTTGGCCAGGCCGGGCCGCGGGTTCGCCTCGTGTACCACGATCGGCACCCGGCGCCGCCTGGCCGCCAGGTAGCCGGGCGTGGCGACGTAGCCGCCGAGCCCGACCAGCACGTCGGCGCGGGCCTGGTCCAGCACGTCGGCGGCCGCGCGCACCGCGTCGCCGAGCCGCCCGGGCACCGACAGCAGCTCCGGCGTCAGCGACCGGGGCAGCGGCACCGCCGGGATCAGCGCCAGGTCGTAGCCGCGCATCGGGACCAGCCTGGTCTCCAGCCCGCGCTCGGTGCCCAGGCAGGTGATCCGGATCTGCGGGTCGGCAGCGCGCAGCGCATCGGCAGTTGCCAGGGCCGGCGAGATGTGCCCGGCTGAGCCGCCTCCTGCGAGCACTACGCTCCTGGCCATTCGTTCCTCGCCTCGCTTTTCTGGCGCGTCAGCGCCCGCTTCCGGGCCGCTTCCGGGCCGCCGTCCGTCCGGCACGCGGGCCGGTCCGGCGGCACGCGGTCCGGCCGGCGGGCGCCCGGGCCGCCCGGCAGGCGATCCTGCGGGCGGTCGCCCTGGCGCCCGGCCGGGCAGGCCAAGCCAGCTTAGAGCGCGCCGGGGCAAGCCGGGGCCCCTGGCCGCAAGCGCCTGCTGCGCACCCGGCTCGCGCCTGGCCAGCGCCATCAGCATGCCCAGCACCGCCATCGTGACCAGCAGCGACGACAGCCCGGCCGAGATCAGCGGCAGCGGCACCCCGGTGATCGGCAGCAGGCCGAGCACCGCGCCGATGTTCACCAGCGCCTGCACCACGATCCAGGCGGTGGCCGCGGCGGCGAGGAGCCGCATGAAGGTGTCGGTCATCCGGCGGGCGATCCGCAGCCCGGCGTAGGCCAGGCCGCCGTACAGCAGCGCCACGCACGCGGTGCCGACCAGGCCGAGTTCCTCGCCCAGGATGGCGAAGATGAAGTCGGTCGAGGCGTTCGGCACCCAGCCCCACTTGGCCCGGCTGGCGTCCAGGCCGACGCCGAGCCACCCGCCGGAGCCGATCGCGTACTTGCCCTGCACCAGCTGCCAGCAGTTGCCGGCCGCCTGGGCGCCGGGGTGCACGAAGCAGGTGAGCCGGTCCAGCCGGTACCTGGCCACCAGGATCAGGGTCAGCATCGCGAAGGCCAGCAGGCCGAACATGCCGATGAACAGCCTGCCGGGCGTGCCGATCACCCACAGCAGCGCCAGGAAGATCACCAGCAGCACGAACGTGGTGCCGAGGTCGTTGCCCAGCATGACCAGCATGCAGATGATCACCGCGACCGGCATCAGCGGGATCAGCAGCTGCCGCAGGTCGGTGAGCTGGCCCAGCCGCTCCTTGCGCGCCAGCAGGTCGGCGCCCCACAGCAGGAACGCGAGCTTGGCGAACTCCGACGGCTGCAGCGCGAACCCGGCCACCGAGATCCACCGCTCGGCGCCGTCCACCGTCTGCCCCACCGCCAGCACCAGCAGCAGGCCGACCAGCGAGAGCAGCAGCAGCGGGTAGGCCAGCGCCCGGAACAGGGCCGGCGGCGCCTTGGCCGCGAGCCACATCACCAGCAGCCCCAGCGTCGCGCCGACCAGCTGCTTCTGGAACACCGCGTAGGGCGGGTTGCCGGTGTCCAGCTGGCTGGCCGACGAGGTGGACAGCACCATCGCCAGCCCGAGCGCCAGCAGCAGCAGGGTGATGCCGACGATCAGGTAGTAGGAGGCCAGCGGCCGGTCCAGCAGCGCGGCCGCGCCGGCCACCCGGTCCCGCAGCGTGAGCCCGGACCGCGCGGCCTCGGCCTGCTCCGGCCTGGCCGTCGTGCGGCCTGCCTGGAGCGGGCCGGCGCTCACCGCCGGTCCGCCAGCCGCCGCACCGCCGCCGCGAAGGCATCCCCGCGCGCCGGATAATCCCGGAACATGTCAAAGGACTGGGCGGCCGGGGCGAGCAGCACCGTGTCGCCCGGCGCGGCCAGCCGCGCGGCCTCCGCCACCACGAGATCCATGACTCCAGTGTCGGTGCCGGCCGCCTCCACGACCGGGACATCTGGCGCGTGTCGCGCCAGAGCCTGGCGGACCAGTGCCCGGTCGGCGCCGATCAGCACCACGCCGCGCAGCCGCCGCGCCACCGAGCCGACCAGTTCATCCAGGTCCGGGTCGGCGCCCTGTGAACAGCCCGCCGGCGATCCAGACCACGCTGGGGTAGGCGGCCAGCGCGGCCGCGGCCGCGTGCGGGTTGCTCGCCTTGGAGTCGTTCACGTAGTCCACCCCGGCCGACGCTCGCGACCAGGCTGATCCGGTGCGGATCGGGCCGGAACGCGGCCAGCCCGGCCGCGACCGCGCCGGGCCCGGCCCGGTAGGCCCTGGCCAGGGCCGCCGCGGCGAGCGCGTCGGCAACGTTGTGCGGCGCCTGCGGCCGTACCGCGGCGGCCGGCGCCAGCGCGATGCCATCGCCGCCCCGCGCGTCCGGCCCGCCGGAGCCATCCGGCCCGCTGGCGGGGAACGCGCGGTCGAGCAGCACCCCGTCGGCCACCCCCAGCTCGCCGGGTCCTGGCGGCCCGAGCCGGAACGGCACCACCCTGGCCGGCTGTCGCGCGGCGGCGGCCAGCCGCATCGACCGCGGGTCGTCGGCGTTGCAGACCGCTACCGTGCCCGGCGCGAAGATCCGGCCCTTGGCCCTGGCGTAGGAGTCGATGTCGCCGTGCCAGTCCAGGTGGTGCGCGGCGACGTTGAGCACCGCGGCGGCCAGCGGCCGCACCGAGACGCTCCAGTACAGCTGGAAGCTGGACAGCTCGACCGCCAGCACCCGGCAGGGCTCGGGATCGAGCACGGCGTCCACGACGGACACCCCGACATTCCCCACCGCCCTGCTGCGCAGCCCGGCCGCGGCCAGCATGGCCGCGAGCATCCGCACCGTGGTCGTCTTGCCGTTCGTCCCGGTCACCGCCAGCCAGTCCTGCCGGGCCCCGGCCGCGAAGGCCGGCCGCAGCCGCCAGGCGATCTCGACGTCGCCGACCACCGGGATCCCGGCGGCCGCGGCCGAGGTCAGCAGCGGCGCGGACGGCCGCCACCCCGGCGTGGTAACGACCAGGCCGGTCCCGTCCGGCAGCCGCGGCACCGGGTCCAGCCGGACGGTGATGCCGAGCCCGGCGAGCCGCCCGGCAAGCTCCCGGTTGGCCGCGTCGTCGCGGGCATCGACCACGGTGACCACGGCGCCCCTGGCCGCCAGCGCGCGCGCCACCGGCGGGCCGGACACGCCAAGGCCGCTGACGCAGACACCGAGCCCGGCCAGGCTGCCTGCCCGGACCGCTCGAGTCGCCGGCCACGCCGTCGAGGATGTCAGCCATGCTTAGCCCGGCAGCCACTCGATGTAAAAAATGGCCAGGCCGAGCGCCACGAACAGCCCGCTGATCAGCCAGAACCTGATCACGATCGTGGTCTCCTCCCAGCCCAGCAGCTCGAAATGGTGATGCAGCGGCGTCATCCGGAACACCCGCCTGCCGGTCATCTTGAACGAGCCGACCTGGATGATCACCGAGGCCGCGACGATCACGAACAGCCCGCCCAGGATGGCCAGCAGCAGCTGGGTCCTGGTGCACACGGCCAGCCCGGCCAGCGCGCCGCCCAGGGCCAGCGAGCCGGTGTCGCCCATGATGATCTTCGACGGGAACGCGTTCCACCACAGGAAGCCGATGCAGGCACCGAGAACCGAGGCCGCCACCACCGCCAGGTCCAGCGGGTCGCGCACCGCGTAGCAGTGCATGCTCACGGGCCCTGACGTGCACAGGTTACGCAGCTGCCAGTTCGCGATCAGCACGTAGGCGGCCAGCACCGAGATGGCCGCGCCGGTGGCCAGGCCGTCCAGGCCGTCGGTGAGGTTCACCGCGTTCGACGCCCCGGCGATCATGAACACGATCCACAGCACGAACGGCAGCACGCCGATGGCCGGGCCGAAGTCGGCGAGGAACGACAGGTGGGCATCGGCCGGGGTCAGGTCGAAGCGATCCGGGTAGCGCAGCACCGCCAGCGCGAAGACCGCGCCGATCGCCGCCTGCCCGGCCAGCTTGGCGCTGCCGCGCACGCCGAGGCTGGTCTGCCGGGAAATCTTGATGAAGTCATCGGCGAACCCGACCACGCCGAGGGCGGTCATCAGCGCCAGCACCAGCACACCGGACGCGGAGAACGGATCCGAGGTCAGCTCGTGCCCGGCCAGGTAGCCGATCAGCGACGCGATCACGATCACCGCGCCGCCCATGGTCGGCTTGCCGCGCTTGGTGGCGTGGCCGGCCGGGCCGTCCTCCCGGATCGGCTGGCCGTAGCCGAGCCGGCCGAAGACCCAGATCGCCACCGGCGTGCCGAACAGCGCGACCAGCAGCGAGACGCCGGAGGTCACCAGGATCGTCTTCACGGCCCTGGCCTCCCGCGGGCGGCCAGGGCAGCCGGGCCGGGCGGCATCTGCACCCGCCTATCCTGGCAGCCATTCCACGTAGAAGATGCCAAGGCCGAGCGCCACGAACAGGCCGCAGACGAGCCAGAACCTGATCACGATCGTGGTCTCCTCCCAGCCCAGCATCTCGAAGTGATGCTGCAGCGGCGCCATCCGGAACACCCGCCGGCCGGTCATCTTGAACGAGCCGACCTGGATGATCACCGAGGCCGCGATGATCACGAACAGCCCGCCGAGCACGCCGAGCAGCAGCTGGGTCTTGGTGCACACGGCCAGCCCGGCCAGCACGCCGCCCAGGGCGAGCGAGCCGGTGTCGCCCATGAAGATCCGGGCCGTGGGGGCGTTCCACCACAGGAAGCCGAAGCAGGCGCCGAGCACCACGGCGGCCACTACCGCCAGGTCGAGCGGGCTGGCGACGGCATAGCAGTGCGGGGCGAGGAAGTTGGTGCAGTCGTTGCGCTCCTCCCAGATCGAGATCAGCACGTAGGCGGCCAGCACCAGGATCGCGGCGCCGGTGGCCAGGCCGTCCAGGCCGTCGGTGAGGTTCACCGCGTTCGACGCCCCGGCGATCATGATCACGATCCACAGCACGAACGGCAGGATGCCGATGGCCGGCCCGACATCGCGCAGGAACGACACGTGCGCGTCGGCCGGGGTCAGGTCGTAGCCGTCGGGGTGGCGCAGCACCTCGAGCGCGAAGATGGCGCCGATCACCGCCTGGCCGGCCAGCTTCGCGCCGCTGCGCAGCCCCAGGCTGGTCTGCTTGTAGATCTTGATGAAGTCGTCCACGAAGCCGACCAGGCCGAGCCCGGTCATCAGCATCAGCACCAGCAGCCCGGTCGCCGACATCGGATCCGAGGTCACCGCGTGCCCGACCACGTAGCCGATCAGCGCGGCCACCACGATGACCGTGCCGCCCATGGTCGGGGTGCCGCGCTTGGTGGCGTGCGCCGCCGGGCCGTCCTCCCGGATCAGCTGGCCGTACCCGCGCCGGGCGAAGGCGCGGATCGCCAGCGGCGTGCCGAACAGCGCGAGGATCATGGACACGCCCGCGGAGACCAGGATGGTCTTCACCGCGAGCGCTCCGCCACGGACAGCGGGATCAATCGTCCTCCGTATCGAATGCGGTGAGATCCGCCGCGGCGGCGCCGGGCATCGTTCCCGGACGGTCGGCGCGAGCTATCGTCGCACCTCCCGGTTCATTGTCGAGCTCGGCCCGGCGCGCGAGGGCGGATCCGGCGGCCTCGCGGTCGTCGAACGGCAGCACGGCCGCGGCGGTGTACTGGCCGCGCTCGTGGCCCTTGCCCGCGATCAGCACCACGTCCCCCTTGCCGGCGCTCGCGATAGCCAGGTCGATGGCCGCGCCGCGGTCGGGCTCGATGATCACGTGGGCGCGATCGGCGAGCGGCACCGTCAGCGCGCCGGCCAGCATCTCGGCCAGGATCGCGAGCGGATCCTCCGACCTCGGGTTGTCGCTGGTCAGGATCGCAACGTCGGCCAGCCCGGCGGCCGCGGCCCCCATCAGCGGCCGCTTCGCGCTGTCCCGGTCGCCGCCGCAGCCCAGCACGATGACCAGGCTGCCCTGGGTGACCGGCCGCAGCCCGGTCAGCACTGCCTGCACCGCGCCCGGCTTGTGCGAGTAGTCCACCAGCACGGTGAAGTCCTGGCCGGCCTCGACGCGCTCGAGCCGGCCGGGCACGCCGGGGCATGCCGCCACCCCGGCCACCGCGGCGGCCAGCGAGACGCCGGACTCCACCAGCGCCACGATCGCGCCGAGCGCGTTGGCCACGTTGAACGGGCCGGGCAGGCTGACCGAGCCGTCGGCCTCCACGCCGCCGGGCCCGATGATCCGGAATGTGCTGCCGTCGGCGCCGGCCCGCAGGTCGGCGGCGCGCCAGTCGGCGTCGGGGCGGCCGGCCACGGAGAACGTGGTGACCGGGATCAGGGGTGCCCTGGCCAGCCGCCGGCCGTAGCTATCGTCGATGTTCACCACGCCGGCCTGCGCGTATCCCGGCGTGAACAGCTGCGCCTTGGCCGCGAAGTAGTCGTCCAGGTCGGCGTGGAAGTCCAGGTGATCCTGGGACAGGTTGGTGAACACCGCGACGTCGAACCGGGTGCCGGCGACCCGGCCGAGCGCCAGCGCGTGGCTGGACACCTCCATCGCCGCGGCGCTGACCTGCTGCTCGGCCATCGCCGCCAGCAGCGCCTGTACGTCGGTGGCCTCCGGTGTGGTGAGCTGGCTGGGCTGGACCGAGTCCCCGATCCGGGTCTGCACGCCGCCGATCAGGCCGGTGCGGTGGCCGGCCATCCGCAGCCCTGACTCCAGCAGGTAAGTGCTCGTGGTCTTGCCGCTGGTCCCGGTCACCCCGATCAGCAGCAGCGCGGCGGACGGCTGGCCGTAGATCCAGGCGGCGACCTCGCCCAGCCTGGCCCGCGGCTCGGCCACCACGAACACCGGCAGCCCAGTGCGCTGGGCAAGGTGGCGGCCGGCCGGGTCGGTGAGCACCGCGGCGGCGCCGGCCGCCGCGGCCTGGGCGCAGAACCGCGCGCCGTGGTAATTGCTCCCGGCCAGGGCGGCGTACAGGTCACCCGGCCTGACCCGGCGCGAGTCGTGCGTGATGCCGGTTACCCCGGCGGTGACAGTAGCGCCGGTGACCTGGGCAGTCGCCCGCAGCCCGAGCAGCGCCGCGAGGCCGGACAGCGGGCGGGCCGGAAGGCGCTGCGGGCGCGGTTCGGCTTGCACGGGGCTGAGGTTACCCCCGATCATCAGGCCGTGAGCCGCACCCGCGGAGGCTTGCCGCCGTCCGGCGGAATCTTCAGCGTCTGCAGCGCGAACCTCATCACGTTATAGAACACCGGGCCGGCCACCTCGTCGCCGAAATAACCGCGGGCGGTGGGGTCCTGGATGTTCACCGCGACCACGACCTGGGGATGGCGGGCCGGCGCGATGCCGATGTAGCTCGACCCGTACTGGCACAGGCAGCTCGGCTTGGCCGGGTCGGGTTCCTGGGCGGTGCCGGTCTTGGCCGCGATCGAGTAGCCGCCGATCAGCCCCCAGGGCTCGCCCGCGGCCTCGTCCACCAGCGGGACCTGCTGCAGGATCGCCAGCAGCTGGCTGGCCGTCCTGGGCCGCAGCACCCGGCGCATCGGCGGCGCCGGGGCCGGCCTGAACGCGCCCGAGGCGCTGGTGGTCCCGGCCACGACCGATGGCTGCACCCGTACCCCGCCGTTCGCGATCGTCGCGTACACGCTGGCCATCTGCACCGCGTTCACCGCGATGCTCTGCCCGAAGGCCAGCTCGTACCGCTCGGCGCCGTTCCCGTCGGCCACGGTCCACCGCGACGGCGGCGGCAGGATGCCGGTGTTCTCGCCGGGCAGCCCGAGCCCGGTGGGCGAGCCGAGGCCGAAGGCACGCAGGTAGTGGTACTGCACCTGGGGGCTGACGTGCTGAACCACCTGGACCATGCCGACGTTGCTTGAGTGCGCCAGGATGCCGGCGATGGTGTACCGGACCGTGGGGTGGAACTCGGCGTCGTGGAACAGGTACCCGTCGACGACGATCTGGTACGGGATCGTGTAGGCGCTCATCGGGGTCTGGCCGCCGCGCTCGAGCGCCGCGGCCACCGTGATCGACTTGGCCGTGCTGCCGGGCGCGAACAGGTCAGAGACCGCGAGGTTCGCGGTGGCGGCGTAGCTCGGCGGCGCGGCCGGGTTGAACGTGGGCCACTGCGCCATCGCCAGGATCTTGCCCGTGTGCGGCTGCATCACCACGATCGTGCAGGTCCTGGCCTTGGTCTGGAGCACCCGCAGCCGGCACTGCTGCTGTGCCTCGTACTGGAGGTCGGGCTGGATGGTCAGCCGCAGGTTCCTGGCCGGCACCTCGGGCCGGTACTTGCCCTGGCTCAGCGGTATCGGCTGGCCGTCCGGCCCGGTCTCGACCTGCTCGCTGCCGTCCCGGCCGGTCAGCAGCGAGTTGTACTTCTGCTCGAGCCCGGCCGCCCCGGTCAGGTCGCCGTTCCGGACATCGGTGAAGCCCAGCAGGGCGGCGGCCAGGTTGCCGTCCGGGTAGGCCCTGGTGTAGGTCGGGGTCATCGCGATGCCGGGCAGCCCGAGGCCGGTGATGTGGCTGGCGGTGGCCAGCGAGACGCTTCTGCTGAGCACCACGTACTGGGGCGAGCTGGGGTGGTTCAGCAGGACCATGATGGCCAGCGGCGCCATCCGCAGCGGGCCGGCCAGCGCGGTCGCCACCCGCAGCCGCGCGGACTGGGACGGCAGCTGCGCCGGGTCGGCGAAGACCAGGTCCGTCTGCACCGTCATGGCCAGCACGGTGCCGTCGCTCGCGGTGATCGAGCCGCGGACCGCCGGGATGGAGACGGTCTCCAGCCGCTGGCGGTTCGCCAGCGTCCGGTAGGTCGCCGACTCCAGTCCCTGGAGCTGGACCATCCGGGCGACGAACAGGGAGATCACCATGGCCAGGCACAGCAGGGCCGCGTTCAGGCGGCGGACCGGGCTGCCCCGGCGGATCGGCGGGCGGGCCGCGGCGGACGGGCGCGGCGGACGTCGGCCGGGGGGCGCTGCGGCGCCGCCGGGACCGCCGGGACCACGCCGGGCACCGGCGCGGCCGGAGGAGCCGGCGCGGCCGGAGGAGCCGGATGAGTCCGGCCGGCGCGACGGACCAGCCTGGCGGGACGGACCAGCCTGACGGGACGGACCTGACTGACGGGACGGACCTGACTGACGGGACGGACCTGACTGGCGCGACGGGCTGCCCGGACGGCCCGGCCCCGGCGGGGTCCGGCCGGGCCCGGACGGCCCGCCGGGCCCGGCCGGGGCGCGCCTTGGCCGCGGCCGCGGCGGCTCGTCCCGCCCGTCGCCGCCGGTCACGGCACGTACCCGGGCGGCACGTCGATCAGCCCCGCGACCCGGCCTGGCTGGTAAACCCGCCCGGTCCGCGCGTTCAGGAACCTGAGCTGGCGCTGCGGCCGCATGCCGAGCTGGAGCGCCCGCTGCTCGATCCGGGCCGGGGACTGCTCGTCGGCCACCTGCTGCTGCAGCGCCTGCTCCTGCTGCGACAGCGTGACGTTGCGCTGCTGCAGGTTGTTGATCCGGAAGGTGGCGGTGGCCAGCGTGGTGTTGATGACCAGCAGGCAGACCAGGCCGCCGCCGAGCAGCCCGAGCACGAGCAGGATGAACGGGGTGCGGGGCACCGCCGCTGCCCGGCCAGCCGCGACCGGCTGCGGTCGCGGCTGTGCCAGCCGGGACTGTGCCGACCGGAACTGGGCCGACCGGAACTGGGCCGGGCGGGTCGCCGGCCCGGGTCCCGGCGGACGGCCGGTCCCCGGCCGGGCCTGGCCGGCGCCAGCGGCCGCTGGGGCGCCGCGCGCAGTGCTGACCCGGGCGGGACGGGGACCCTGGATCGCGTTCTGACGTCGGTACTCATCGGCCTGTCCGGCTCCTCCCTGCGCCCCGGGTTCCTGGTGATCGTGCTGCCGGTCATGCGGCTGCCCGCACTCGCTCGGCCGCCCGCAGCCGGGCTGACGCCGCCCGCGGGTTACCGGCCAGCTCGCCGGCCGAGGGGCGCTCGGCGCCCCTTGTCAGCAGCCGGAACTGGGGCCGGCGGGCGGGCAGCGATACCGGCAGCCCGGCCGGCGTGGTATCGGTGACCCGCTGCGCGAGGGCCCGTTTGACCTCGCGGTCCTCCAGCGAGTGGTAGGCGAGCGCGACGAGCCGGCCGCCGGGGGCCAGCGCGTCCAGGGCGGCCGGCAGCGCCGCGTGCAGCGCCTCGAGCTCGCCGTTGACCTCGATCCGCAGCGCCTGGAAGGTGCGCTTGGCCGGGTTGCCGCCGGTGCGCCTGGCCGGGGCCGGGATCGACTCGGTGACGATCTCGGCCAGGCGGGTAGTGGAATTCAGCGGGCCGTGGGAGCGCTCCCGGACCACCGCTTCGGCGATCCGCCTGGCGAACCGCTCCTCCCCGTACTCGCGCAGGATCCGGGCCAGCCGGCCCGCCGGGTAGGTGTTGACGATCTCGGCCGCGGTGAGCGGCCGGGTCCGGTCCATCCGCATGTCCAGCGGCGCGTCCCTGGCATAAGAGAAGCCCCGGCCTGGCTCGTCCAGCTGGGGTGACGACACACCCAGGTCGAACAGCACGCCCTGGACGCTGGCCAGGCCGAGCCGGGCCAGGATCGCCGGGATCTCGTCGTACCGGGAGTGCACCAGCGTCACCCTCGCCGAGTAGGCGCGCAGCAGCTCGCCGGAGGCCCGGATGGCCGCGTCGTCGGCGTCGATGCCGACCAGGCTGAGGCCCGGGTGCCGCTGCAGCAGCGACGCGGCATGGCCGGCCCGGCCGAGGGTGGCGTCGACCAGGACCGGCTGCGCCGGCCTCCAGGGCGGGCCCGAGCAGCGCGAGCACCCGGTCGGCCATGACCGGCACGTGCCCGGCTGGTGCTGCTTCCATGGGACCCCCTTCCCTGCCTCGCCCGGCAGCCGGGCACCGCCCGGCCGCCTCCCGCCGTTCCTTCCTGGCCTGGTACCGGTCCCCGGCTGGCTACCGGTGCCCGGCCAGGTCCCCATCCGCGCGATGCGCTGACGGCCCTGGTGCCGCCTGCCGCCGGGGAAGTGGCGTCAGGTGGGGGGCGTCCAGCGCGGGTGGGGACCTCGCCGGGCAGCATCGCCGGCCACCGGATCAACGGCCATGGCCCTGACCGCTCACAGCACTCCGGGCAGCACCTCCTGGGATGCGTCGGAGAACGCGTCCTCCTGCTGCTCCAGGTAGGTGGACCAGGCAGCGGCGTCCCAGATCTCCAGCCGGGTGTTGGCGCCGATCACCGCGCAGTCGCGGTCAGCCCGGCGTAGTCGCGCAGGCCCGGCGGGATGGTGATCCGGCCCTGCTTGTCCGGCACCTCGTCGGAGGCGCTGGCGAAGAACACCCGGCTGTAGTCCCGCACCGCCTTGGCGGTCACCGGGGCCGCCCGCAGCGCCTCGGTGATCCGGCCGAACTCCGGCTCGGGGAACACGTACAGGCAGCGCTCCTGGCCCTTGGTCAGCACCAGGCCGCCGGCGAGCTCCTCGCGGTACTTGGCGGGCAGGAACAGGCGCCCCTTGTCATCCAGGCGCGGCGTGTGAGTGCCGAGAAACACCGGCCCTCACCTCCCCAGTCCCCCACCCGGCTGCGCGATGCGGCCCGCTCGGCCCCACAGCGCACCACTGTACTCCACAATCCACCACCGTCAATCACGACAACTCCGTGAACCGGACATCGCCGGGAAGAGTTACAAGGTCAGGGAGGTGGAGCGGAGTGGAGCCGGAAAGTGCCGGCGAGGTCCGGGGCTCCGCAGCCGACGGGTAGTCGCATCCGGTAACCCGGCAGCTGCAATCGGGCTGGCAGCGGGGCACAATGGTCAGCAGAGCGCCTTGCCGTGCCGGCTAGAGCGTTACTCCGCCGATACCTAGCCGGGATCGCAACCTGCCTATGACACGACGTACTGTCTGAACGCACGACGCTCATGCCGGACAATGAAAAGGCGACAGACGCCGCATGGACAGACTCGACCATCGCGCCGACAGCCGACGCGAGGAGGACACGTGGTTGTTGACACCGGGCATCAGGCCGAGCGAGAGCTCGAGGACCTCGTGGAGGTCGCCCGCCGCGTCAGCGCGGCCGTGGAGACCGTCATCGTCGGCAAGCCGGACGCGATCCGGCTGGCGCTCACCGTGCTGCTCGCCGAGGGCCACGCGCTGATCGAGGACGTGCCTGGCGTGGGCAAGACCCTGCTGGCCAAGTCGCTGGCCAGGTCGATCGACTGCTCGGTACGGCGGGTCCAGTTCACGCCTGACCTGCTGCCAAGCGACATCACCGGGGTCAGCGCGTTCAACCAGGAGATCCGCGAGTTCGAGTTCAAGCCGGGCCCGATCTTCGCCAACCTCGTGCTCGGCGACGAGATCAACCGGGCCTCCCCGAAGACCCAGTCCGCGCTGCTGGAGTGCATGGAGGAGCGGCAGGTCACGGTCGACGGCTGCACCTACCCGCTTGAGCGGCCGTTCATGGTCATCGCGACGCAGAACCCGATCGAGATGGAGGGCACCTACCCGCTGCCCGAGGCCCAGCGGGACCGGTTCACCGCCCGGATCTCGATCGGCTACCCGGACAACGCCTCCGAGCTGGCCATGCTCGACACCCACGGGTCGGCCTCGCCGCTGGACAGCCTCCAGCCCGCCGCGCACGCCAGCGACGTGCGCGAGCTGACCGACGGCGGTCCGCGAGGTCCACGTCGCCGACCAGATCAAGCAGTACATCATCAGCCTGGTCACGCGACCCGGATGTCCCCCGCGCTCCGGCTCGGCGCCTCGCCGCGGGCCGCGCTGCACCTGCTGCGCGCCAGCCGGGCCTACGCCGCGCTGGACGGCCGCGACTTCGTGATCCCCGACGACGTCCAGGCGCTGGCCGGCCCGGTGCTCGCGCACCGGCTGCTGCCGACCGCCGAGGCCGTGGTCGGCCGCGAGCTGCCCGAGCAGGTCCTGGCCAAGATCGTGGAAAGACTGCCGCTGCCCGCCCGGTAGCGTCGTCCGGCACTGCTAAGACCGAGAAGGCCAGGCGAAGGGAGCCGCCAGTGCGGACACTGCTCGCAGGTCTCACCACCCGCGGCACATCGTTCCTGGCCGCTGGCGTGGCCGCGGCCATCGCCGGCCTTATCCTCGGGGACAGCGCGCTGATCAGCGTCGGGGTGCTGCTGATCGCGCTGCCGCTGCTGGCCGCGCTGGCGGCGGGCCGGGCCAGGTACCGGCTGAGCTGCGTGCGGCTCATCACCCCGGCCCGGATCCCGGCCGGCCACACCGCGAAGGTGACCCTGCGGCTGGAGAACGTCTCCCGGCTGCCCACCGGGCTGCTGCTGGCCGAGGACACCGTGCCCTACGCGCTGGGCACCAGGCCGCGGTTCGTGCTGGACGGCATCGAGCGCGGCGGGACCCGCGAGCTGAGCTACCCGCTGCGGTCGGACCTGCGGGGCAAGTTCGCCATCGGGCCGCTGGAGATCCGCATCGCCGACGCGTTCGGCCTGGTCGAGGTGGGCCGGTCGTTCTCCTCGAAGACGACGTTCCTGGTGACGCCCAGGGTGGTGCCGCTGGCCAGCTCGGTGATCAGCGGCACCTGGGTCGGCGAGGGCGACGGCCGGTCCAGGGCCGTGGCCGCGGCCGGGGAGGACGATGTCATCCCGCGCGCCTACCGGGACGGGGATGAGCTGCGCCGGGTGCACTGGCGCTCCACCGCGCGCTACGGCGAGCTGATGGTGCGCCGGGAGGAGCAGCGCTGGCGGAACCGGACCATGCTGCTGCTCGACACCCGGCGCAGCGCGCACGCGGGCACCGGGGCCAGCTCCTCGTTCGAGTTCGCGGTCAGCGCCGCCGCCTCGATCGGCGTGCACATGGCCCACGAGGGCCTGGATGGCCAGCTCATCACCGACACCGGCCCGATCACCAGCACCGGCGTGTTCGAGGACGTGCTGCTGGATGCGCTGTCGGTGATCAGGCCGTCTAGCCGCGGTGACCTGTCCCGCGGCGCCGATGCGCTGCGCCGGGGCCAGACCGGCCTGGTGATCGTGGTCGCCGGGCGGCTCACCGTGACCGAGGCCCGGCTGCTCGCCTCCGCCCGGCATGACGGCCGCGGCGCGATAGCGGTGCTGCTGGCCGTCTCCACCTGGGCCGAACCGCTCGGCGAAGGCGGGAACGGGAACGGGAAGCCGGCCGTCCAACAGCAAGCAAGACCAGACGAAACGGCACCAGCGGCGTCGGTGCTGCGCGCAGCGGGATGGCGCGTGGTGTCCATCGACGCGAGGACCCCGCTGCCGGTCGCCTGGCTGCGGCTGCCCGGATCCAGCGGGCTCAGCCAGGTGGCCAGCGCCCGGTGGCGGCCGGGTGAACCGGGGGAAGCGGGAAGCGGTATGAACCACAAGCTCACGGCGACCTCGGCCCTCGCCGTCATCCTCGCGTCGCTGTCCCTGTTCGCGGTGCTGAGCGGGGCCGGCTGGCTGCTCGCCGGGATCGGGGCCGCGATCGTCATCGCCCTGGCCGGCACCCTGACCCGGCTGGATCCGGTCCGGGCCGCGATCGCCGCGACCGTGCTCGCCCTGGCCGGCTCGTTCCCGCTGCTGTCCGCGCAGTCCTGGGGCCTGAAGGTGGCGGGCCTGGCCATCATCGCGGTCACCGCGGCCAGCCTGACCCGGCTGAAGGCGCTGCCGCTGATCGCCGGTGCCGTTACCTACCTGGCCGCGCTGCTCATCTACCTGGACACCGCCTTCGCCGCCGGCCATGCACTGGCCGGGCTGATCCCGACCGGCTCCTCGCTGCACCACCTGTGGCAGGTCGCCAACCAGGGCCTGTCCATGCGTGCCTCCGCGCCCCCGGTCTCGTCCACGCCGGGCGTGGAGTTGCTGGCCGCGGCCGGGATCGGCGCGGTGGCCATCATCACCGACCTGATCGCGGTCCGGCTGCGCAGCCCGGCCATCGCCGGGCTGCCCCTGCTCGTGCTGTTCAGCGTGCCGATCACCACCAGCGCCAAGCCGGCGCTGGGCAGCTCGGTGACATTCTGCCTGGCCGTGATCGGCTTCCTGGCCCTGCTCGCCGCGGACGGGCGGGAGCGGCTGCGGATCTGGGGCCGCCTGGTCTCGGTCTGGTACGGGACCGAGCCCGAGGAGCAGTCGAAGGGCCCGGACACCAGGGGGCTGGCCGCGGCCGGCCGCCGGATCGGGGCCGCCGCGGTCTGCGTCGCCCTGGTGGTGCCGCTGCTGATCCCCGGCTTGCGGCTGCACGGCCTGTTCGCCAAGCACGACCTGCCCGGAACCGGCGGCGTGGTCGGCCTGCCCGCCGCGATCGACCAGATGCACCGGCAGCTCACCAGCGCGACCGCGGCGCGCCAGGTCGTGCTCACCTACACCACGAACAACCGGGAACCGGCGCAGCAGTACCTGCCGCTCGCGGTGACGAACTATGACACCAGGAGCCAGGAATTCGCGGTCGTGCCGCCCGGCTCATCCACCAAGATCAGCCGCCTGCTGCCGCCCGTGCCGGGGATGGATGCCAGCATTCCGGAGAGCATCATCCACACCCAGATCACCATGAGCAAGTCGGTCAGCGGGTATTCCGGCGGCCTGACCTTCCTGCCCGTGCCCTACGCCCCGGTCGAGGTCTCGATCCCGCCCGGCTCGGATCCGACCGCCTGGCAGGCCGACAACGCGACCCTGACGATCTGGTCCAGCTCGGCCAAGCTGGCCGGGCTGAGCTACCAGGTCACCAGCAACGAGGCCGAGCCGACCGCCGCCGACCTGAACATCTCGCAGAAGGGCCTGCCGCCCGGGCTGACGCAGTACCTGGCCTACGACGGGCCCGACCAGGGCCAGCTGACCGGCATCGCCAGGTCGGTCACCAGGGGGGCGAAGACCGCCTATCAGCAGGCGCAGGATCTGGCGACCTGGTTCTCCAGCAGCGGCGGGTTCACCTACAGTCTCCAGCCGGCCTGGCTGTCGGCGTCCGGCGGCCTGCTGAGCGACACGCAGCAGCTGGTCGATTTCCTGACCAAGGACAAGGACAAAGTCGGCTACTGCCAGCAGTTCGCCTACGCGATGGCGATCCTGTCCCGGCTGCTCGGCATCCCGTCCCGGATCGCCGTCGGCTACACCGCCGGCACCCCGATCGGGCACCACACCAACGAGGTGACCGAGGCCGACGCGCACGCCTGGCCGGAGCTGTACTTCAAGGACGTGGGCTGGACGCGGTTCGAGCCGACCCCCAGCGGGACGACCGGGCAGCAGACGGCGACCCAGCCGGACTACTCGACCGTCGGCCCGGCGGGTGCCCAGCCGGGGGGCAGCCAGACCCATCTGCCGGGCCAGGGAGGCTCCACCGGCCCCGGCAAGTCCAGCGGGAAGAACTCGGTCCGGCGGATCCCGAATCCCAGCGTGAGCGGCGGCGGTGCCCTGCCGCTGGCTCATCGGGGCAGCGTGCCGATCCTGCCGATCGTGGCGATCGTGCTCGCCCTGGCCGCCATCGCGCCGGGCATCACCCGGCTGCTGGTCCGGCGCGGCCGCTGGCGGCGTGCCTCCGGCGATGTGGCACTGGCCCATGCCGCCTGGCACGAGCTGCGCGACGACCTGCACGACTTCGGGCTGGAATGCCGGGCCAGCGAGTCGCCGCGCGCGATCGCCCGGCGGGTCGGATCGGCCGAGGGGCTGGACCCAGACGTCCGCGCGGCGCTGGACCGGGTGGCCAGGGCGCAGGAACGGGCCTGCTACTCGACCAGGCCGGAGGCGGCGGGCACGCTGCGCACAGACGTGTCGGTCGTCCGGCGGGCGCTGTCCCGGCAGGCCGCCCCGGCGGTCCGGTGGCGGTCCCGGCTGCTGCCGCCGTCCACCCTGGCGCCGATACGGGCCGGCCTGCAGCACTCGCTCGACCTGTTCGGCTGGCTGGACGCGGCCGCCCGGCAGGTCCGCCGCCGGCTGGCCCGGGAGCCGTCCTACCAGCAGGGAGCGTGACGGGAGCCTGGTGAGTGCGACAGGAGCCTGAGCGTCCCGGCCGCCCGAGGAGCTAGCGGCCGCCTTCCTGGCTAGCGGTCGCCTTCCTGGCGCCGCCGCCAGCGCTCCTCGATCCGCTCCATCATCGAGATGCCCGATTTGCGGCTGGCCCGGCGGTCCTTGAGCGGAACCCGCTTGGCGGTGACGCCGGTCATGTGCCGGTAGCTGGTCACCGCCCACATGCAGCAGGCGAGCATGACCACGAACCCGGCCACGCCGATCCAGGCGTGATTGATCACGACCCCGGCCAGCAGCAGCCCGACCCCGATGAGGAAGCCGATCGCGGCGAAGATGACCCGGCGCTTATAGTGCACCCGCGGGTCGGCAGCGCGCACGGCGTTGGCGAACCGCGGATAGTCAGCGTAAAGCGCCTGCTCGATCTGCTCGAGCTGACGCTGCTCGTGCTCGGAGAGCGGCACTGTGCCTCCCATGACTCACGCCGGGGCCGGGCCCTCGCCCATCGCCTCGCAGCCTTGGCTTATGCCCAGAATACGAGTGCGAGTGCGTCATGTGGAAGGGTACACCGTCGCCGGGTCCGCAAGCTGCCCGCGGCTCCGGTACCCGTTGGCACTCCGGCCACACGGGTACCTCAGGGAAAGCCCGGCACGGCGTCTCCCGCACGGTGCCGTCCCCCGCACGGTGCCTCCCGGTCCAGGGTCACTCCGGCTCGCCGCGGACCAGCGTGGCGGGCCGGACGGTGCCGGGGCCGAACCGGCCGGCGATCCGGTCCACCGCCCGGTCCGCCTCGCGCCAGGAGACCGGCCGCTCCCCGAACTCCAGCTGGGTAGCCGCGGCGGCGGCCGGGATCAGGCCGGAGGCACGCACGCCGACCAGCCGCAGCCGGGCCCGGTCGCTGATCCCGGAGCCCGCGTACAGCGCGCAGGCGGTGGCGTAGATCTTCTGCGTCACGTCGGTGGGCTCGGGCAGCGTGCGCGACCTGGTGATCGTGGTGAAATCGGCGAGCCGCAGCTTGACCACGATGGTCCGGGCGGCGCAGCCGGCCGAGCGCAGGCTGCGCGCGGTCCGGCCGGACAGCCGGAGCAGCTCGCGCCGGATCAGCTCGGGGTCGGTGATGTCGGTGCCGAAGGTCTCCTCGGCGCCGACGCTCTTCTCGTGCACGCCGGGCACGACCTTCCGGTCGTCCTGCCCGCGGGCCAGGGCGGTCAGGTGCGCGGCGACGGCGCGGCCGAGCTCGCGCTCCAGCGCGCCGGGCGGGGTGCACGCGATGTCGCCGACCGTGCGCAGGCCGAGCCGGGCCAGCACCCGGCCGGTCCGCTCGCCCACTCCCCACAACGCCGCCACCGGCAGCGGGTGCAGGAACTCAAGCACGCCGTCCGCCGGGACCACGAGCAGGCCGTCGGGCTTGCACCGGACCGAGGCGAGCTTGGCGATGAACTTGGTCGGCGCTACTCCCACCGAGCAGGTAATGCCCTGCTGCCCGGCTACCTGCCGCCGGATCAGCCTGCCGATGGCGGCCGGTGACCCGAGCCGGCGCAGCGCGCCGGCCACGTCCAGGAACGCCTCGTCCAGCGCGAGCGGCTCGACCTCCGGGGTGACCGTGCGGAAGAGCGCCATCACCTCCTTCGACACCGCGCCGTACCGGCCGTGCCGCGGCGGCAGGAAGACCGCCTGCGGGCACAGCCGCCTGGCCCGGCCCACCGGCATGGCCGAGCGGACGCCGAATGCGCGGGCCTCGTAGGTGGCCGAGAGCACCACGCCGCGGCCCCCGGTGCCGCCGACGATCACCGGCAGGCCGGCCAGCTCAGGCCGCTCCCGCAGCTCCACGCTGGCGTAGAAGGCATCCATGTCAACGTGCAGGATGTGGCAGCCCGTGTCATCCGGGATGCCGTCGCCACCGCTCCCCGCTGCCTGGGCCACCGACACCTCCGCCTCGCTGGCCGGGCCCGTAGCCGGGCCAGGCTACTCGGCCAGCCAAGCTGACTGTAACGCCGATGCCTCCGACATATCCGCCCCCGCAAGCGCCGCCATGGCTTCGGATCCCAGGCTGTCAGAGCTACTCGATACAGTATTCGAAACGAAGATGCCCGCCAGCCAAGCCAGGGAGGTCATAGTGTCCGAGCCACCAGCCGGACCGCCTGAGCGTCCCGGTAACGGCATGGATGGCGACCAGCAGCGGCGTGACGGCGAGCCGGGTGAGGCGTGGCCGGGCTGGGGGTTCGGCCCGGATGGGGACGTGCTGACCCCGATGGAGCTGGCCTGGCTGAGGATGCTGGACAGCGACCCGGACCTGGATCCGGCCGACCTGGACCCGGCCGACCCGGAGTTCGCCGACTTCAGCGCCGGGGAGTTCGCCGACCCGGCGTCCCCGGCGGACCGGGTGCTGACCGGACAGCCGGGCGCGGCTGAGGTGTTCCCGGCGGGGTTCACCCACGGTCGACTGCGACGGGCGCCGGTGGCGGTCCCGGGCGAGGGTTCGGGTCGGGCGGGGTGGCCGATGCGATGCTGCCCGGTGCGGTGCTCGCCACCCTGACCGGCCGCGCCTATCGGGACAGGCTGGCCGCCTGTCCGACGATGAACTGCTCGGCGTGGGCCTGGCCGCGCAGCGCAATGAGTCCTGGCAGGCGGCGATCCGGCTCGCGGTCATCAGCGAGCTGTCCACCCACCCGGCCACCCGGTGGTGCCTCACCCTGACCGACCGCCACGGCCGCGCCGTCGGCCACGCCTGCAGCCGCGCCGGACCCGGACCACCGGGCACCAGCCCGGCCGCCTGGCTGGCCCGGCTGAAGATCACCTGGCTGGACACCGGGACCTGCGCCCACCAGCTGGAAACTCCCGGCTACCGGCCCGGGGCAAGGCTGCGGCACCTGGTCACCATCCGCCACCCGGCCTGCACCCGGCCCGGCTGCACGCCGCCACGCAGCGCGATGCGACCTGGATCACCGGATCCCCTGCGATCAGGGCGGCAGAACCTGCAGCTGCAACGTGCACCCCGCGTGCCGTCGTGATCACCAGGCCAAGCAGGCCCCCGGCTGGAGCGTCGATCAGCCAGAGCCGGGCACCCTGGTCTGGACCCTGCCGCACGGCCGCAGCTACCCCACCCAGCCCGAGCCCTACCCGGTCTGACCTTAGGCGCCGGTCGAATCCCTGAGCTCGAGCAGGCGGGCGAGCAGGCCGTTGATGAATGCCGGGGAGGAGTCCGTGGACAGCTCCCTGGCGAGCAGCACCGCCTCGCTGATGGCCACGGCGTCCGGCACGTCGGCCGCCCAGATCAGCTCGTAGGCGCCGATCCGCAGGATGTTCCGGTCCACCGCGGGCATCCGGTCCAGGGTCCAGCCCGCCGAGTGCGCGGCCAGCATCTCGTCGATCTGGTCGCGATGCTCCTGCACGCCCCGGACCAGCTCGGCGGCGTAGGCCGAGACCGGCGGGCTGGTAGCGCCGGCCGACTCGCTGCGCTCGGCCAGCAGGCCGAGCACCGGCAGGCCGCGCAGCTCGGCCTCGAACAGGATGTCCAGGGCCCGCTTGCGGGCCTTACTGCGCGCGGACAGGGCCGTCAGTTGCCGCGGCCGAGGCCGGGGCTCAGGCCCGGCCGAGATAGTCGCCGGTGCGGGTGTCCACCCTGATCTTCTCGCCGGTCGTGATGAACAGCGGGACCTGGATCTGCGCTCCGGTTTCCAGGGTGGCCGGCTTGGTGCCGCCGGTGGACCTGTCCCCCTGCAGGCCAGGATCGGTCTGGCTGACGGTCAGCTCCACCGCGGCCGGCATCTCCACGTACAGCGGCACACCGTCGTTGAAGGCCACCACGACCATCTGCTCCTCGAGCAGGTAGTTCGCCGCGTCGCCGACCGTGTCCGCCGGGATCCGCGGCTGGTCGTAGTCCTGGGTGTCCATGAAGACGAAGTCCTCGCCCTCGCGGTACAGGTACTGCATCTCGCGCCGGTCCACGCTGGCCACATCGACCTTGACGCCGGCGTTGAAGGTCCGGTCGACGACCTTCCCGGTCAGCACGCTCTTCAGCTTGGTGCGCACGAAGGCGCCGCCCTTGCCCGGCTTGACGTGCTGGAAGTCCACGACGTTCCAGAGCTGGCCGTCGATGCTGAGGGTCATGCCGTTCTTGAGATCGTTCGTGGTGGCCACGTCAGTCGCGTCTCCTGCATGCGGGCGGGAGCTGTGACCCCTGGTCACAGGACAAGCAGTTCCCTGGTGATCGTGGTGAGCATCTCGGCCGGTCCCGCCGCCCCGGCGCCTGCGCGCACCACCAGGGTGTCCTCGATCCTGACACCGCCCATGCCGGGCAGGTAGACCCCTGGCTCGACGGTGACGGGAACCCGGTCCTGCAAGTTTACCCGTCCTCCCGTCCCCGATCATCGGCGCCTCGTGGATCTCCAGGCCGACGCCGTGGCCGAGCCCGTGCTGGAAGTGCTCGCCGTGACCGGCCTCGGTGATCAGCCCGCGGGCGGCCGCGTCGACGTCGGCCAGCTCGGCGCCGGCCGTGGCCGCCGCCACCCCGGCCCGCTGCGCCGTCGCGACCAGCTCGTAGATCTCCCGCTGCCACGCCGGCCGGCTCGCCGATCGCCACGGTCCTGGTCATGTCGGCGTGATAGCCGCCGAACCGGGCACCGCAGTCCACCGTGACCAGGTCGCCGGCCTCGAACGGCCGGCCGGTGGCGAGTGATGCGGGATCGCGCCGTTCGGGCCGCTGGCGACGATGCTGTCGAAGGCCAGGCCCTCGGCGCCACGGTCGGTCATCGCGCGCTCCAGCAGGACCGCGAACTGCCGCTCGGTCATGCCCGGCCGCATGGCCGCAGCAGCACGGAGAACGCCTCGCTGGTGATCGCGCAGGCGCGGGCGAGCAGCTCGATCTCGGCCGGGTCCTTGACCATGCGCAGCTCTTCCACCATCCGGCCGAGCGGGACCCAGGTCAGCCCCGCCTCCGCCGCGGCCAGCTCGGCGTGCCGCTCCACGGTCATCTCGTGCGCCTCGAATGCCACCGTGCCCAGCCCGCGGTCGGCGGCCAGGCTGGCCAGGGCCGGCTCGAGGAACCGCTCGGTCGACCAGCTCCAGGTCGGGGCAGTCGCGGGCGGCGGCCGGGGCATACCGGGAGTCGGTGCCCAGCACGGCCGGCCCGTCGGCGGGCAGCAGCAGCGCGGCGTTCGAGCTCGCCAGGCCGGACAGGTAGCGGACGTTGACCAGGCTGGTGATCAGCGCGGCGTCGGCGCCGAGCGCGGCGACCTGCTGCCGCGCCCGGGCACGGCGCGCTTCGTGCGTCTCGGGCATGTCCCCGACTGTACGGGTTGCCACCGGAACGTCCCGCGCTGGCCTGCGGGCAGAGTCCTGGCTACCTGCCCTGGCGGGTCACCCTGTCCTGGCAGCGCTCGATCCGGGCGGCGCTGCTGGAGGGCAGGGCCTGCTGGAGCGCCAGCCGGACCCGGCCGACAGCCCTCAGCTATCCGGCAGGTCGTCGCCGATGATGACCCCGCCGCCGCGGCTCCAGGTCAGGTACCGCCAGGACAGGTTGACCAGCGCCGAGATCCGGTTCCGGTGGCCCAGCAGGGTTACCAGGTGCAGGCCGAGCCAGGCCAGCCAGGCCAGGGTGCCGCGGACCCGGATGCCGGGCGGGCAGCTGCACCACCGCGGACCGGCGGCCGATCGTGGCCATGATGCCCTTGTCGTGATAGCGGAACGGCTGCGCGGCCTGCCCGGCCGCCAGCCGCCGGATCTGGCGGGCGGCGTGCCTGCCCTGCTGGATGGCCGGCTGGGCCAGCTGCGGCGAGCGGATCGGCCTCGGTCAGCGCGACATCGCCGACCGCGAAGATCCGGTCCTGCCCGGTCACCCGCAGGTCCGGGCCACGGTCAGCCGGCCGCCGCGCCCGGTCGGCAGGCCGAGGCCGGCCAGCGCCTGCGGACCGCTCACCCCGGCCGCCCAGACGGTGATGTCGCTGGGCAGCTCGGTGCCGTCGGCCAGCAGCACCCGGTCGGCGCGGATCTGCTTGATGGCCGTGCCGAGCCGGACGTCGACGCCGCGGCCGAGCAGCTGGCGGCGGGTGTAGGCGCGCAGTGACGGCCGGAACGGCGCGAGCAGCTCCGGGGCCTGCTCCACCAGCCGGACGTTCAGCCTGGCCGGGTCGATCTCGGGGAACACCGCGGGCAGCGCGATATTGCGCAGCTCGGCCAGGGTCCCGGCCAGCTCGATGCCGGTGGCCCCGCCGCCGGCGATGACGATGTTCAGGTCGCCGCCGGCGCCCGGCCGGCGCCCGGCCCCCGGTGCCGGTGCGCGGCATCGGCGTCGGCGCCGGGCAGGCTGCGCCGGTCCAGCTCGTCCATCAGCCGGTTCCGCAGCGTCACCGCGTCGCGCCGGGTGTACAGGCCGACGGTGTGCTCCGCCGCGCCGGGCACGCCGAAGTAGGCGGCGGACACCCCGCTGGCCAGGATGAGGTAGTCGTACTCCAGCCGGGTGCCGTCGGCCAGCAGCGCGCACCTGTCCGCCGGGTCCAGGCCGGCCAGCTCGCCGCGGCGGAACCGGCCGCCCTGCTTGTGCGTCACCGCCCACAGCGGGTAGGCCACGTCGGCCGAGGTCAGCCCCGCCGTAGCGACCTGGTACAGCAGCGGCTGGAAGGTGCTGTAAGGGTTGCGGTCGACCAGCGTCACGCTGGCGCCGCTGCGGCGCAGCGCGCCGAGCGCGGACAGCCCGGCGAACCCGGCCCCGACGATCACCACCCGGCCCGGCCGGCTGGCTTCTGGTTCTGGGTCACGTGGCTAGCTTCCCCGCCGCGCCGGATTCTCACCTGCCGGTCCCACCGGATCAGGCCGCGATCTCGCGGACCTGCTCGATCTGGGCCACCCGCTCGGCGTGCGTGGCCGCCAGCGGCTGCACGTTGATCACGGTCACGCCGGCCTCCCGGAGCGCGGCCACCCGCTCGGCCACGTGCGAGCGCGGGCCGATCAGCGAGATCCCCTCCAGCAGGGCCGCCGGGACCAGCGCCGCCGCCTCGTCCTTGCGCCCGGCCAGATAGGCATCCTGGATCGCCAGCGCCTCTTGCTCGAACCCGTACCTGGCCGCCAGCCTGGTGTAGAAGTTCTGCCCCTTCGCGCCCATCCCGCCGATGTACAGGGCCAGCATCGGCCGGACGAAGTCCAGCATCCCCCGCACGTCCGCACCGATGGCCAGCGGCGCCTGGGCGTAGACCTCCAGCGGGCCGAGCGACGGATCCCGCCGGGCCCGGCCCTGCGGCGAGCGGCCCGTCCCACAGCTCACCGGCCTTCTCCGGCCAGTAGAAGATCGGCTCCCAGCCCTCGGCCAGCTCGGCCGCCATGCGCCACGTTCCGCGGGCCGATCGCGGCCACCACGATCGGGATCCGCTCCCGGACCGGGTGGTTGATCAGCTTCAGCGCCTTGCCCAGGCCGGTGCCCTGATCCGGCGGCAGCGGGATGGTGTAGTACCGGCCCTGGTAGCTGACCCGCTCCCGGCGCCACACCTGGCGGCAGATCTCGATCACCTCGCGGGTCCGGCCGACCGGCGCGTCGTACGGCACGCCGTGCCAGCCCTCGATCACCTGCGGGCCGGAGGTGCCGATGCCGAGCACGAACCGGCCGCCGGAGACGTAGTCCAGGCCGGCCGCGGTCATCGCGGTCAGCGTCGGCGTGCGCGAGTACAGCTGGAGGATGCCGGAGGCGAGCTGCACCCGGCTGGTGCGGGCGGCCAGGTAGCCCAGCTGGCTGACCGCGTCGAAGCTGTAGGCCTCGGGCACGAACACGATGTCCAGCCCGGCCTGCTCGTAGTCGGCCAGCTCGGCCGCGGTCTCGGCGAACCCGCCCGCGTAGCTCAGTGACATCCCGATGCGCATCGGCGGTACCGACCCTTCCGCGGCGAGTCACCGGCCCTGGCGCGGCCGGAGCCGCCGCGGGCATCCCGTTTCGCAGCTAAGGGCATGGTACGGGGGCGGGGCGTCGTCCTCAGGCCCCGGCACACAAGGCCGCGACCGCGCGCAGCGCGAGCTGGTAGGACAGCACACCGAACCCGGCCACCGTGCCGTCGGCCACCCCAGCCACCACCGAGGTGTGCCGGAACGACTCGCGCGCGGCCGGGTTGGACAGGTGCACCTCGACCAGCGGCGCGGTCCGCATCGCCAGCGCATCCCGCAGCGCGTAGGAGTAGTGGGTGAAGGCGGCCGGATTCAGCACGATCGGCATCCGCGAATCGGCCGCGGCATGCACCCAGCCGACCAGCTCGGCCTCGTCATCGGTCTGCCGGACCTGCACATCCAGCCCCAGCTCGCGCCCGGCCTGCGGGCAGGCGCGGCCAGGTCGGCCAGGGTCGCGCGAGCCGTAGACCTCGGGCTCGCGGGAGCCCAGCCTGGCCAGGTTCGGGCCGTTGAGCACCAGCACTGTCCCGATCGCTCAGCACACCTCCGCATACGCCTGCTCCAGCAGTTCCTCCGGCGGGTCGGCCAGGATGCCCGGCCGGGCGAGCCCGTCGAGCACGACCAGCCGCAGCCGCGCGGCGCGGGCCTTCTTGTCCACCGCCATCGCCGCCCGCAACTGCGGCCAGGCGCCGGCCCGGTAGCCCACCGGCAGCCCGACGGCCGTAAGCACCTGCCGGTGCCGGTGCGCCGTGGCGGTCCAGCCGGCCGGCCAGCCGGGCCACCGCGGCCGCGTAGATCATGCCGATCGCTACCGCCTCGCCGTGCCGAATCCGGTAACCCTCGGCCCGCTCGATCGCGTGGCCGAGCGTATGGCCGTAGTTCAGCATCTCCCGGCGGCCCGCCTCGCGCAGGTCGGCGGTGACCACCGCGGCCTTCATCCGGATCGCGCGCTCGACCAGCTCGCGCTCGTGCGGGCCCGCCGGGCCGGGCCGCGCCGCCGGGCCGGCCTCGATCAGCGCCGAGGATCGCCGGGTCGGCGATGAACCCGGCCTTGATCACCTCGGCCAGCCCGCTGGCGTACTCGGCCGGCGGCAGGGTGGCCAGCGCCGCCAGGTCGGCCAGCACCCCGGCGGGCGGGTGGAACGCGCCGACCAGGTTCTTGCCGGCCGGGATGTTCACCGCGGTCTTGCCGCCGATCGCCGCGTCCACGATGGCCAGCAGCGTGGTCGGCACCAGCACCAGGCGCACCCCGCGCAGCCAGGTGGCGGCGACGAAGCCCGGCCAGGTCGGTGACCGCCCCGCCGCCGACTGCCACGATCGCATCGGAACGGGAAACCCGGTGCCGCGGCCAGCCTGGACCACAGCTCGGCCGCCACCGCGATGTCCTTGGCCGCCTCGCCGTCCGGGATCGGCTCGGCGTGCACCGCGTAGCCGGCCGCCGGTCAGCTCGGCGATCGCGCCGGCCGGCCAGCGCCGGCCTGGCCGGCCGCGTGGATCACCACGACGGTGCTGGCCCGCTCGCCGACCAGGGCGGGCAGCTCGGCCAGCACGCCGGTGCCGACGACCACCTCGTACGGCCGCTGGCCGCCGACCGCGATCCGGGTGGTCACGGCTCAGCCGCGGCGCGCGGCTCCCGGCGTCATGCGTCGAGCCGGGCGGCGATCTCGGCGGCGATCTCGGCGGGCTCGCGCTCGTCGGTGCGCACCGTGATCCAGGGCCAGCTCCTGGTAGATCGGCAGCCGCTGCTCCAGCAGCTGCCTCAGCCGGGCCCGCGGATTGCCGGCCAGCAGCGGGCGCGCCTGGTCCAGGCCGACCCGCTTCGCCGCGGCGGCGAACCCGGTCTCCAGGTAGACCACGCTGCGGCCGGCCAGCAGCTGCCGGGTCCGCTGGTCCAGCACCGCGCCGCCGCCGACGCTGATCACGCCCGTGGTGCCCGGCAAGCGCATCCGCTACCGCCCGGCGCTCCAGCTCACGGAATGCCCGCTCGCCATCCTCGATGAAGATCTCGCTGACCGGCTTGCCCGCCGATCGCCTCGACGCTGGAGTCGGTGTCCAGGAAGCCGACCGCCGAGCCGCTCGGCCAGCAGCGGCCCGACCGTCGACTTCCCGGCCCCTGGCGGCCCGATCAGGATCGCCACCGCCCCGCTGCTCATGCGATCACCAGGGTGTCCAGGTAGCCGCGCAGGTTGCGCCTGGTCTCCTCGACTGAGTCGCCGCCGAACTTCTCGATCGCGGCGTCGGCCAGCACCAGCGCGGTCATCGCCTCGGCGACCACTCCGGCGGCCGGCACCGCGGTCACGTCGCTGCGCTGGCTGATCGCCCTGGCGGCCTCGCCGGTGCGCACGTCCACCGTGGCCAGCGCCCGCGGCACGGTCGAGATCGGCTTCATCGCGGCCCGGATCCGGATCCGCTGGCCGGTGCTCATGCCGCCCTCGATCCCGCCGGCCCGGTCGGTCCGGCGCCGGATCTGCCCGTCCTCGCCAGCCTCGCCGTCGCGGTAGATCTCGTCGTGGGCCACCGAGCCGCGCCTGCGGGCGGTGGCGAAGCCGTCGCCGATCTCGACCCCCTTGATCGCGTTGATGCTCATCACCGAGCCGGCCAGCCGCGCGTCCAGACGCCGGTCCCAGTGCACATGACTGCCCAGCCCCGGCGGCAGCCCGTAGACCGCCACCTCGATCACCCCGCCGAGGGTGTCGCCGTCCTTATGTGCCTGGTCGATCTCGGCCTGCATGGCCCGGCTGGCCGCCGGGTCCAGGCACCGCACCGGGTCCGCGTCGACCCGGCCCAGAGTCGGCCGGGCCGGGCAGCACGCCGTCCGGGGCGCTGACCGGTCCGATCGCGACCACGTGGCTGACGATCTGCGCGCCGAGGGCCTGGCTCAGGAACCTACGGGCCAGCTCGCCCAGCGCCACCCTGGCCGCGGTCTCCCTGGCGCTGGCCCGTTCCAGCACCGGGCGGGCGTCGTCGTGGCGGTACTTCTGCATGCCGGCCAGATCGGCGTGGCCGGGCCGGGGCCGGGTCAGCGGGGCGTTCCTGGCCTGGCCGGCCAGCACGCCGGGATCGACCGGGTCCGGTGACATCACCGACTGCCACTTCGGCCACTCGGTGTTGGCGACCCGGATCGCGACCGGGCCGCCGAGCGTGCGCCCGTGCCGGACCCCGCCGGTGATCTCGGCCTCTGAGCAGGTCCGCCCCTGCTCTGCACTGCCCCTCATCGGCGCCAGCGCGCTGCTGACCGCATCCGGTCCGCCGGGCGCCGCCCCGGCAGCGCCCTGGAGCTCGGCGATCACCGGCAGCATGCCCTTCGCCACCGCCGCCATCGCCTGGCTGATCGCCAGGGCCTGCCCTGCCTCGGCGCTGAGCGTGCCGCCGGAGGTCGTGCCGCCAGCCGGGGCGCCCGCGGGGGCAGCCGCGCTGGCGGTGGCGATGGCCGCGGCGGAGCCGGGCACCGGCACGTCGCCCGGCTGACCCGACTGCTGGGTGTGCTGGCTGCCGTCCGAGCTGTGGATGATGTACCAGGTGCCCGTGCCCGGCCGCCACACCGCCAGGTCGGCCTTGCCGTCCCCGTCATAGTCGCCGGGCACCGGGATGTCCCCGGCCTGGCCCCACTGCTGGGAGTGCTGGCTGCCGTCCGAGCTGTGGATGATGTACCAGGTGCCCGTGCCCGGCCGCCACACCGCCAGGTCGGCCTTGCCGTCCCCGTCATAGTCGGCGGGCACCGGGACGTCGCCGTCCTGGCCCCACTGCTGGGAGTGCTGGCTGCC
The DNA here is from genome assembly GCA_963719705.1 of uncultured Actinomycetota bacterium. Lineage (GTDB taxonomy): Bacteria > Actinomycetota > Actinomycetes > Streptosporangiales > Streptosporangiaceae > CAVRCV01. The sequence goes on along the minus strand of CAVRCV010000015.1, from coordinate 393,664 downwards.
GTCCGAGCTGTAGGTGATGTTCCAGGTACCGGTGCCCGGCACCCAGAACGCGACATCGGCCTTGCCGTCGCCGTCGAAGTCCCCGCTCAGTGAAGCAGTGGTCATGCCTGGCCTCCCCATAGCCGTTCCGATCGGTCGTGACGCAGGCCCCGCTCCGGCCACCACGACCCCGGCGCCGGACCCGCCCAACTCACCATCCGCCCGCCGGGCCCGGCTGTCCATCCCGGACGGCTCAGCCCATCCCGGACGGCTCAGCCCGAAGGGACGGCGACCCCGGCGCCACGGCGCAGCCGGCCGCCGAGCGCGCTCATCACCTCGGCGCCGAACGCGGCGGCCAGCTCCCGGCCCGCCCCGCCCGCGCCGGTACCGCCGCCGGACCGCAGCGTGAGCTGGATCAGCAGGTCAGTACCGTCCTGACCGGGGCCGAGCCGGGCACCCAGGATGGCCGGATGGCGGGCCGCCAGCGCCGCGACCGCGGCCTTGACGTCGGGGTCCAGGTGCGGTGGGGGCACCGGCTCGCCGCGGGCCAGCGCGGCCAGGCGCGCTCCCTCCACCGGCAGCGGCACCGGCCCGGCCACGTCGATCATCACGGCGTGCGAGTCCCGGACGGCGGCCTGCCAGACCAGTTCCGCCGCCCTGGGCACCGGCCGGGCGCCGGGCCGCCACCGGGACAGCGCGGCCAGGCTGGTGAAGACGGGCAGCGCGGTGCGGCCATCCCGGCCGACCAGGGTAGGCAGGGCGATCTCGCTGACCTTCTCGCCGCCCGCGGGATCGCCGCCCGCCATTGTCGTCACCAGCGGCACCAGCAGCCGGGAGGCGGCCAGTGCGGTCAGCGCGGCCTGCTCGCTGCCCTCCCCCGCCGCGAACGCGGCCAGCGCGGCCGCGACCCGCGGGTCGGCGGAGCCGTCGTCATCGCGGTAGCGACCGTCGCCAGCGCTGAGCCCGGGCACGCGCCAACTGTAGTTGCGGCGGCCAGGCCCGCGGCCATGACCCGGGAACGACCTGGCAGGCGGGGAGATACGGGTAGCCTTGCCCGCAATGCGCTAGGTCAGCCGAAGCAGTTGAGGACTTATTTCGCAATATGAGATTCTCTTGCCACTGCGTCGCAGTCAGATCTCAGGGGAGCACGTGCGGCAAGCCGACACCGGTCTCCCGGCCATCCGGCCGGGAACGCTGATGCAGAAGGTGATCCCTCCCCGGCTGGTCGAGCCTTACCTGACCGGCCGTAGATCCGTCATTGCCGGGTTCGTCTACCGGGCGCAGGACAGCTCGTTCACCGACCCCGCCGACTTCTACCGGGTGCTCGACCTCGGCTACGAGGGGTCGGAGTTCGGGCCGGACATGACCGAGGTCTACGTGCTGCGCTGGACCGCGGTCGGCTCGGAGACCTACCTGATCCCTTACTCGGCCGAGCGCGGCGGCGACTGGTCCGCCAGGCCGCCGTTCACCGGGACCGGCTACACCTCATCGGCCGGCCACCAGGTGGCCGAGTTCTACACCGACCCGGTGCCGGTGCCGGTCGGCGCCGAGATCTACCGCATCAGCCCTGGCCATGCTCAGTTCATCGCCCGTTACGACGGGCAGGTCTGGCTCCGCCCTGCCGAGGGGATCTGACACATGCGCTACCGGCTGATGGCCACCTACCAGGGAGTGCCGTACGAGGCAGGCGTCGGCCCGTCCGAGGATGACGTGGTGCTGTTCGCCGCCTGCCCGCCGCCGGAGGAACTGGGCTTCGAGCCTGCCACCGGGCACTGGCGCAAGCAGCTGCGGATGTCCGATATCCAGGCGCTGTGGGAGTCCAGGCCCACCGGGACCTTCCGCGGCGAGCGCTGCATCATCCTGGATGACATGGGCGACCGGCTGCACATCGCCTACCTGGGCCACGATTCGTACCAGGCGGAGCAGCTGGGTTACTGGCAGGTGGACCGCGGCGTGTTCGAGCTCGTCGCGCCGCGGGAGGAAGTGACCGACGTCACCGAGGAGCGCTCGGACTACCCGCACCGCGATGCCCAGGCCAGCAGGGCCTGGTCCGGGCCGCAGTCCTGGCCGGGCGGGGCGGCGCCATCGCCGGCCCCGGCCGCCGGGCCGGACCAGTATCCCCCGGCCGCGCACCCCTCGGCGCCGTACCGCACCGCGCCGCACCCGATCGTGCCGCAGTCCATGCTGCCGGCGCCCGGCCTGGTCCCCGCCGGGCCGCCAGCCAGCCCGTCCCGCCCGGAGGTGTCCCAGCCCGGCCTGCCCAGGCGCGGCGCCTCCCAGCCGGGCCTGCCGCCGGGTGCCGAGCCGGTGCCCGCCGCCGAGTACCGCGAGCCCCCGCTGCCGCTGGAGGCAGCGGCAATGCGGGCCGCGTCGCAGGCCGCCCGCCGCAGGTCCCGCGCCGCCAGCCCGGCACTGCCGGACCTGGCCCGGCACCCGGACCTGGCGCACCCGGACCTGGCCGCCGCGCCGCTGGCAGCGCCGCGCCGCCGCGCGGACCGGCCCCGGCTGACCACCCAGCGGAACTTCACCGACCTGGCCGAGCTGGCGCGCATCCCGGCCGCCGCCTACGCGGTCGGCGCCGAGGTTGACGGCGCCATGTGCCTGGTGCCCACGGCCGGCGGGTTCGAGGTGTTCCACGCGGCAGACGGCGCCCGGCATGAGGTCCGCCTGTTCGCCGACGAGGAATCAGCCTATTTCTACCTGTTCGGGGTACTCGCCGCGGAGGCGGTCCGGACCGGCGGCCTGATGCCGCGCGGTTAGCGCCGGGCCCCGGCCGGGCACACTCCGCCGGGGATGCGCAAGATCTGGCTGCTCAACGTCACCGCCGCGGTCCTGATGGGGGCCGGGATCGCGATCGCCTGCGCGGGACATGACACGCTCCGCTGGTCCCCGCCGCCGCTGCCGCCCCCATGGGCCGCGGTATCCGGCCGGCGGGTCAACGAGCCGCCGGCCGCCCTGGCCCGTCGCGGCCGGGACGGCCGCCGCCTGCCTGCCCCGCTGCCCAGGTCGCGGCCGGTCCGGATCGACATCCCGGCCATCGGCGTGCGCGCCAGGGTGATCCCGCTCGGCCTGAACCGGAACGGCAGCGTCGCCGTGCCGCCGCTCAGCACCCCGTTCCTGGCCGGCTGGTACGACCGCGGCCCGGCGCCCGGCGAGCGCGGCGCCGCGGTCCTGCTCGGCCACGCGGACGCGCGCTCGGTCGGCCCGGCGGTGTTCTACGACCTGGGCGACCTGCGGCCGGGCGACCGGATCCTGATCCGGCTGGCCGGCGGCCGCACCGCGGCCTTCGGCGTCTCCTCGGTGGCGCTGTACCTGAAGACCGCGTTCCCCACCGACCGGGTGTACGGCTATACCGCCTGGCCCACCCTGCGCCTGATCACCTGCGGCGGCACCTTCGACCCGCGGACCGGCCACTACCTGGGCAACATCGTGGTGTTCGCCAGCTACGCGGGCCAGCGCCCGGCAGCGTCGGCACCGGCCCAACTACCTGCAGGGTTGGGGAAGTTCGCCCGTATCCGCAGCCAAGGCCGCTAAGGTGCAACTGCCGGCGGGGCTGAAGGTCCCCCGCTCCCCAAGCAGCCCCGCCGGCACTTCTGCCGCCCCCGGCCCGCAGGTAGCAAGATGGTCGGCATGAGCGAGCTGACCGTGATCCCGCTGACCGGGGCGCAGTACCAGATCCGGGCCGGCGACTACGAGGCAACCGTCACCGGTCTCGGGGCCGGGCTGCGCCGCCTGTGCCACGCCGGCCAGCCGGTGCTGGCCGGCTACCAGCCCGACGAGCTTCCCCCGGCCGGCGCGGGCCAGCTGCTGGCACCCTGGCCCAACCGCATTGACCGCGGGCGGTACTCGTTCCGCGGCTCGGATTACCAGCTGGACCTGAGCGAGCCGGCCGCCGGCAACGCGATCCACGGGCTGACCCGGTGGGCCGGCTGGCAGGAGGCCGGGCGGTCCGGGGCCGCGGTGACGCTGGCGCACCTGCTGCACGGCCGGCCGGGATACCCGTTCTGCCTGGAGCTGACCGCCGCCTACCGGCTGAGTCCGGGCACCGGGCTGCAGGTCACCATCACCGCCAGGAACGCGGGCTCGCGGCCGGCCCCGTATGGCACCGGCTGCCATCCCTACCTGACGGCCGGGGCCCCGGTCATCGACGAGTGCGAGCTCGAGCTGCCCGCCGGGCAGTGGCTGCCGGCCGGCGAGCGCGGCATCCCGGCGGGCGCCCCGCAGGACATCGCCGGCACGCCGTTTGACTTCCGGGTGCCGCGCCCGGTCGGCGGCACCAGCATGGACCACGCGCTGACCGGCCTGGCCAGGGACGCCGACGGCCGGGCCTGGGCACGGCTGACCGGGCCGGGCACGCAGGTGGCGCTGTGGGCCGGCCCCGGCTACCGCTGGCTCCAGGTGTTCAGCGGGGACGGCCTGGCGCCGGAGCGCCGCAGGCGGGCGCTGGCGGTCGAGCCGATGACCTGCCCGCCGAACGCGTTCGCCAGCGGGACCGACCTGCTGGTCCTCGAGCCGGGCGCCAGCGTCAGCCACGACTGGGGCATCCAGGTGCGGCGCACCGCCGCTGGCTAGCCGGGACCGGCCGCGCTGTCCGGTCCCGGCCCTCCCTCCCGGTCCCGGCCCGGCGATCCGGTCCAGCCCGGCAATCCGGTCCAGGTCGGCCCGGGTATCGATGTCGTCCGGGCGGCCGGTGTCGCCGCATTCCACCCGGGTGACCAGCTCGGGATGCGCGCGCAGGAACGGCCGGGCGCCGAGGTCGCCCGCTGCCAGCGCGATGACCTCGGCCCAGTGCGGGCGGGCGATCAGCACCGGGTTGCGCGGCTGGCCGTGGTAGGCGGCAACCGCGACAGCCGCGCCGGCCCCGAACGCGTCGATCAGGCGCCGGACCGCCGCCGCGCCCACCAGCGGCTGGTCCGCCAGCGCGATCACCGCGGCCGGGCAGCGGGCCGGCACCGCGGCCAGGCCGGCGGCCAGGGACGAGCCCATGCCGGTGCGCCAGTCCGGGTTGTGCACCACGGTCGCGCCGGCCTGCGGCACCCGCGCGGCACCGGTGACGATGATGACCGGATCGCGCGCCGCCCTCGGTGAGCAGCGCGATGCCCCTGGCCGCCAGCGACTCGGCCGCCGAGGTGGACCAGGGCCTTGGGCTGCCCGAGCCTGCTGCCCTGGCCGGCCGCGAGCAGGATCCCGGCGACTGCGGACCGCACGGCAGCCAGCCTACGGCGGCTCAGGCCGGGCTGGCCTACCGGTGGTGGATCCGGCCGGTGGTCGCGGTGAGCGGCTGTCCGGTGCCGCCCCAGCGCAGCTGGATCAGCTCGGCGGCGATCGCCACCGCGGTCTCCTCGGGCGTCCTGGCGCCCAGGTCGAGCCCGATCGGCGAGCGCAGCCTGGCCAGCTCGCCGTCGGTCAGCCCGGCCTCCCGCAGCCGGGCCAGCCGGTCGTCGTGAGTGCGCCTGCTGCCCATCGCGCCGATGTAGGCGGCCGGCATCCGCAGCGCGACCTCCAGCAGCGGCACGTCGAACTTGGGGTCGTGGGTGAGCACGCAGATCACGGTCCGGTCGTCGGTGCTGATCCCGGACAGGTAGCGGTGCGGCCAGTCGGTCACCACCTCGTCGGCATCCGGGAAGCGGGCCGCGGTCGCGAACACCGGCCGGGCGTCGCACACCGTCACCCGGTAGCCGAGGAACTTGCCCGCCCTGGCCACCGCGGCGGCGAAGTCGATCGCGCCGAACACCAGCATCCGCGGCGGCGGCGCGAACGACTGCACGAACACCGAGAGCTCGTCCTGCCGGCGCTGCCCCTCCGGGCCGTAGCGGCGGACACCGGTCAGGCCCTGGGCGAGCATCCCCCTCGCGTCGTCATCGACCGCCTGGTCCAGCCGGTCCCCGCTGGCCAGGGTGCCGGACGCGGCGGGGTCCAGGCCGTCACCGCCGTCACCGCCGTCGCCGCCGTTGCCCGGACCGGCCCAGATCACCCGGCGGGCGCCGATCCGGCCCGGGCCGTCGATCACCGTGGCCACCGCCACCGGCCGGCCGCCGCCGACCGCGGCGGCGATCCCGCCCAGCTCGGCGAACTGCTCCCTGCTGACCGGCTGGACGAAGATGTCGATGATGCCGCCGCAGGTCAGGCCCACGGCAAGGGCATCGTCGTCACTGACCCCGTAGGTCTGCAGCACGGCCCGCCCGGAGGCGATGACCTGGCCGGCCAGCTCGTAGACGGCGCCCTCCACGCAGCCGCCGGACACGCTGCCGATGACCTCGCCGCCGGCCGAGACGGCGAGCGCCGCGCCGGGATCCCGCGGCGCGCTGCTGAACGTGCGCACCACCGTCGCCAGGCCGAACGTCTCCCCGGCGTCCCACCACTTGGCTATCGGGGTCAGGATCTCTCGCACAGCCAGTCACCTCGGAAAACGTTGTCACTTTCTGCCCGCAGACTACTTCCGGCGACCGCGGTGCCGCGACGCCGAGCGCTACCGCGCGCGACGCCGAGCGCTGCCGCCCGCGCCGGGACCCTCCGGTCCGGCCCGGTCCCGGCCGGCCCGGCCGGCCGGAGCGGCAACCGCCGCGCCGGGTCTTTGACATGGTTTGTTAGGTTAGCCTAAGCTAATCAGCCGCAACCGGAACCCCTACCGGACGAGGCTCTCTCAATGACCCTGCGGCACTGGCCCGCCCTCATCGCTGCCGCCTGCCTGGCCGGTACCCTGCTCTGCGCCTGCGACGGGCCGTCCGGGCCGTCGATCACGCTGTACAGCGGCCAGCACGAGCAGACCACCGACAAGCTGGTGGCCGCGTTCGAGAAGGCAGACCGGGATCACCGTGAACGTGCGGCCGGACGACGAGGACACCCTGGCCAACCTGATCGCGCTGCAGAAGTCGCACACCCCGGCCGACGTCTTCTACACCGAGAACTCGCCGGCGCTGGAGTACCTCCAGCAGCAGGGCCTGCTCGCACCGGCTGAGCCCGGCGACGCTGGCCCGCACCCCGGCCAGGTTCAGCTCGCCGCAGGGCGACTGGGTCGGCGTGTCGGCGCGGGTCAGCATCATGATCTACAACCCGTCGCTGATCCCGGCCAGCCAGCTGCCGACCAGCGTGCTGCAGCTCGCGAGCCCGAAGTACCGGGGCAAGCTGGCCTTCGCCGCGCGGCGAGACCGACTTCCAGCCGATCGTGACCTCGGTGCTGCGCAGCTACGGCCGGGCGGCCACGCTCAGCTGGCTGGCGGGCATCAAGGCGAACGCGGCCGGCCACATCGTGCCGGACAACGAGACCATCGCCAGCGACGTGAACCGCGGGCTGGTGGCGTTCGGCGTGATCAACCAGTACTACTGGTACCGGATGCGGGCCGAGATCGGCGCCGGGGCGATGCACTCCAGGACTGGCCTACTTCGCTCCGCATGACCCCGGCTACGTGCTGGACGTGTCCGGCGCCGCGGTGCTGAAGTACAGCAGGCACCAGGCCGATGCGCAGAAGTTCCTCGCGTTCCTGGTGAGCAGGAAGGGCCAGGAGATCATCGTGCACTCCGACAGCTTCGAGTACCCGATCGCCTCCGGGGTGCAGACCACCGCGCCGGAGACCCCGTTCAGCCAGCTCCGGCCCAACCCGATCACGATCGCCGACCTGGGCGACGGCGCGACCGCCATCGCCCTGCTCCGGCAGGCCGGCCTGCTGTGACGCCGATCTGCCCGGCGGACAGCCGCTGGCCGCGGCGCCGGGCGAGGCGGCCGGGATGACCGCTACCGGGACCACGCTGCGGCCGGCCGGGCCGCCAGGCGGGCCGGGGCCGCTGCCCGGAGCCCGGCGGGGCGCCGGCGGCCGGCCGCGCCGTCCGGGCCGCTGGTGCTCAGCCTGCTGGTGGCGGCGCTGCTCGCGCTGCCGCTGGCGTTCCTGCTGATCGAGGCGCACGGGGCCGGCCCGGCCGAGGTCGGCAGGCTGATCTTCCGGTCACTGACCTGGCAGCTGCTGTGGAACACGGTCCGGCTCACCGTCGTGGTCACCGCGATCTGCGCGGTGATCGGCACCGCGGCGGCGTGGTGCGTCGAGCGCACCGACCTGCCCGGACGGCGCGTCTGGGCGGTGCTGGTGGTCGTGCCGCTGGCCATACCAGACTTCGTGGTGAGCTTCGGCTGGAGCTCGCTGTGGACCTGGGTACAGGGCTTCCGCGGCGCGGTCGTGGTCATGAGCCTGGCCGTGTACCCGCTGGTCTACCTGCCGGTGGCGGCGAGCCTGCGCAGCGCCGATCCCGGCCAGGAAGAGGTGGCGCGGAGCCTCGGCGCGGGCCGGGCCCGCACGTTCGTGCGGATCACCCTGGGCCAGGCCAGAGGCGCGATCGCGGGCGGCTGCCTGCTGGTCGCGCTGGTGCTGCTGGCCGAGTTCGGCGCGTTCGAGATCCTCGGCTACCAGACGTTCACCACCGAGATCTTCACCGAGTTCAACGGCCTGAGCAGCTTCGCCGCCTCCTGCGCGCTGTCCCTGGTGCTGGTGCTGCTCAGCCTCATCGTGCTGGCCGGCGAGGGCATGCTGCGCGGCCGCAGCCGGGCCAGCCAGCCCGGCCCGCGGACGCCGCGGCCGGCGGCGCCGCTGCGGCTCGGCCCGGCCCGCTGGCCGGTGCTGGGCGGCTTCGCGCTGCTGGTGCTGCTCGCGCTCGGCGTGCCGGTCGCGGCCAGCATCTACTGGATCCAGGCGGGCGCGCCAGCAGCGATCACCGGCGTGCCGCTGATCGACGCCGCCGGGCACACGGCCGGTTACGGTGCCGCCGCGGCGGCACTGGCCACGGTGCTTGCCATCCCGGTGGCGCTGCTCGCCCTGCGCGAGACCGGCCGGGTCCGGCTGCTGCTGGAGCGCAGCACCTACCTGGTGCTGGCCATGCCGGGGGTGGTGATCGCGTTCGCGCTCTCCTACTTCACCGAGGTGTACGCGGGCGGCTACCTGTACGGCACGCCGGCGCTGCTGGTCCTCTGCTACGCGATCATGTTCTTCCCGCTCGCGCTGGTCGGGGTGAAGGCGTCCCTGGCCAGGGCACCGGCCAGCCTGGATGAGATGGCAAGGTCGCTCGGCCAGCGCAGGCTGTCAGCGCTGTGCCGGGTCACCCTGCGGCTGGCGGCGCCGGGCCTGGCCGCCGCGTTCTGCCTGGTGTTCCTGTCGGTGGTGACCGAGCTGACCGCGACACTGCTGCTGATCCCGACCGGCGTGCAGACGCTGGCCACCCAGTTCTGGCAGTACGAGCAGAACCTGTCTTACAGTCAGGCGGCACCGTTCGCGCTGGTCATGATCGCGGTCGCGGCGGTACCCAGTTATGTGCTCGGCCGGTTCTTCGACCGGTCGGCACGCACGCAAGGATGAGGGCATGAGGCAGCTTGCCGTCACCGGCCTGCACAAGGCCTTCGGGGCGCACCCGGTGCTGACCGGGGTCGACCTGGAGGTACCGGCCGGCTCGCTCACCGCGATCCTCGGCCCGTCCGGCAGCGGGAAGACCACGCTGCTCCGGCTGCTCGCCGGGTTCGAGCGGGCCGACGCGGGCACGGTGACGATCGGCGACACGGTGGTCGACAGCCCGTCGGTGCACCTGGCGCCCGAGCGCCGCAGGATCGGCTACGTGCCGCAGGAGGGCAGCCTGTTCCCGCACCTGACGGTCGAGGCCAACGTCGGCTTCGGGCTGCCCCGGGCCCAGCGCAGGTGCCGGCCGGCGCACGCCGGCCTGCTGGAGTCGGTCGGCCTGGGCGGGCTCGCCAAGCGCTACCCGCACCAGCTGTCCGGCGGCCAGCAGCAGCGGGTGGCGCTGGCCAGGGCGCTGGCCATCGAGCCGGCCGTGGTGCTGCTGGACGAGCCGTTCGCGTCCCTGGACGCCCATCTGCGAGCCAGCATCAGGACCGACGTGCAGGAGGTCTTCCGGCGCGCTGGCACCACCGCGGTGCTGGTCACCCACGACCAGGACGAGGCCCTGTCCACCGCCGACCGGGTAGCGGTGCTGCGGGACGGGAAGATCGCGCAGTGCGCGGCGCCGCAGGACCTGTACGCCCGGCCGGCCGACGCCGAGCTGGCCAGGTTCATCGGGGACGCGAACCTGCTCGACGGCGTGCTCGACGGCGGGGTGGTGGACACGATCCTGGGCAGCCTGCCGGTAGCGCCGGCCGGTAACGGCGCCGGCCGCGCCGGCCAGCCCGCCGGCGGGCCGGTTACCGTGCTGGTCCGGCCGGAGCAGGTCGAGCTGCGGCCTGCCGGCGCGGCAGGCCCGGTCCGCCCGGCCAGCCTGGCCGGACGGGTCGTCGCCTACGGCTATCACGGGCACGACTCGGTGGTGCACGTGCGCCCGGACTCGGCCGCCGCCGGCCAGACGATCATCGTGCGCACGCTCGGCGGGCACCATCTGCCGGCCGGCTCGCCGGTGACCCTCTCCGCCCGCGGCCCGGTGCTCGCCTGGTCACGCGCCAGCTAGATCCCACGGCGGGCAGCGCCGTCCGATGGCGAGGATTGCCTCCTGACCGCGATTTCCTCGGTGCCGGCTGCAACAGCCAGCCCCGGCAGCGAGTCAAGGTGATGTGAGGGAACAGCCACCAGTGGCCGGGGATGACCGCGACCGGGACGGCTTCGACGAGTTCCTGGCCAGGTCGCTGCCCGGGCTGCTCCGGTTCGGGCACGTGCTCACCGGCAGCCCGGCCGAGGCCGAGGACCTGGTGCAGGAGGCACTGGCCAGGTGCCTGCGCCGGTGGCGCCGGGTCAGCGTCAGCGACCCGGTCGCCTATGTCCGCCGGACCATGATCAACACTCATGTCACCCGCTGGCGGCGATGGGAGGCCAGGGTGAGTCTCGGGCCCGTGCCCGAGATCCCGGCCGACGACGTCAGCCTGCTGCGCCGCGAGGAATGGGATCCGCTGCGCCGCGCGCTGGCCAGCCTGCCCGCCCGGCAGCGGGCCGTGCTCGTGCTCCGCTACCTCGAGGACCTCCCGGATCCGGCGATCGCCGCTCTGCTCGGCTGCCGGCCGGGCACCGTCCGCAGCCAGGCGGCGCGCGGCCTGGCCGCACTGCGGCCCCTGCTGGCCCAGAACTTGGTACAGGCCAGAGAGAAGGACTCTCATGAAACCTGACGAAAGGGAAGAAGAGATGCTCCGACGCCTTCTGCGCGACCCGAGATGGTCGCTGTCGCCATGGCCGGACGCCGGGCAGCGGGTTCGCCGCACAGCACGGCGCCAGCGCCGCGGGACCGTCACGGCCGCGGCCGGGCTCAGCGCCGCCGCCGTCCTGGCCGTTGCCCTGCCCGCCAGCCTGACCGGCGGGCGCACGGCAGCCCCGGCCACGCCAGCTCACCCGGAGCTGGCCTACGTGCTCAGCACCACCTCCACCATGACTGGCATCAGAAAGCCAATACTCGTCACGGCGGTGGTGACCGTGATCGATAGCGCCACCGGCAGACGGGTCCGGGTGATCCGGATCCCGCAGGGCCCGATCTATCCGACGGGCGGCCCGGACGTCGTTGTTGCCCCCGGCGGCCGCACCGTCTACGTGACCGCCGCGCGGGGCATCGTTCCCATCAGCACCGCCGCCAGCAGGCCGGGCAGGGTGATCAGGCTCTCCGGCGGCGCTGTCACGATGGCGGTCACCCCGGACGGAAAGGTCGCCTATGTGGTGAGCCGGGCCAGGCTCTATGCGGTCAGCCTGACCACCGGCCGGATCGAGAAGGCATTCGATATCGCCGGAGCTAGCCATATCGTCATCACCCCGGACGGCAGAACGGCCTACGTCAGCGCAGGCCACGACGTCATCCCGATCAGGACGGCCACGAACACCGAGCTCGCACCGGTCAACACCGGCGCGCCTGTCTTCCTGACGATCACGCCGGACGGGGAGGTCCTGTACGCGGCCGTCGATCACGGCCTGATCCCGGTCCGTACCACCACCAATACCGTGCAGAGGCCGATCCGGCTCAGCGGCACCCCGCGCAGCATGGTCATAACGCCCGACAGCAAAACCGCCTATGTCACCCCGTTTATCGCAAGCCTGACCGCCACGGCCTCGGTGATCCCGGTTGATATCGCCACCGGCAGGCAGCTCAGGCCGATCCCGATCGGCCCGGCCGGCCTCAGGGACCCGATGACGATAACGCTCGCCCCGGACGGGCAGACCGCCTACGTCACCGCCATCCCCAAGCCGGATGCGGTCGTCCCGATCCGGCTCGCCACCAGCTCGGTGCTGCCGCCGATCGAGGCGGGGCCGCTGCCCGGCTTCACCGCCATCGCGCCGGACGGCAGGACCGCCTACATCGCCGACGCCATTAACGGGTCCGACGTGGTCAACTCCCGCACCCAGGGACTGCTGACCCAGGTCGACCTCCGGTCCGGCTCGGCCAGGCGCACCATCAAGGTCACCGGCCGACCAGAAATGGTGGTATTCGCGCCCTAACGGCTGGCAGACGGACTGGCGGGGGCACGGAGCGCGCGCAGCAGCAGGGCGGTTTCCAGGGCGGCCAGGACGGCGTCCCAGCCCTTGTCCTCGGCGCTGGCCTCGGAGCCGGACCGGTCCATGGCCTGCTCCAGGCTGTCGCAGGTGAGCACGCCGTTGCCCACCGGGGTGCCGGTGTCCAGGGCCACCCGGGCCAGGCCGTAGGTCACCGCGTCGCAGACGTAGCCGAAGTGCGGCGTGCCGCCTCGGATCACCGCGCCGAGGCAGGCCACCGCGTCGTGGCGGCGGGCCAGCTCGGCGGCGACCACCGGCAGCTCGACCGCGCCCGGCACCCGGACCACCAGCGGCTGCGCCACGCCGCAGGCCGAAGCGGCCGTCACGGCCCGCTCGACCAGGCAGTCGGTGACCTGGTGGTGCCAGCGAGTGGCGGCGATGGCGAGGGTGAGCCCGGCCGCGTCGACGACGCGGCCGGGCGGCGGCCGGCGCCGCTCACCGTGCTTCCGGCAGCACGCCGCCGGCCTGCAGGCCGTCGGTCTGCGCGCCGCCGGCCTGCAGGCCGTCGGTCTGCGCGCCGCCGGCGGTCTGCGCGCCGCCGGTCTGCAGGCCGTCGATCTGGTGGCCGAGGCGGTCCCGCTTGGCGATCAGGTAGCGCAGGTTGTCGGCGGTCGGCGCGACCGGCATCGGCACCCGGCCGGTGACCTTGATGCCGAACCCGGCCAGGCCGGCCACCTTCGCCGGGTTGTTGGTGAGCAGGCGCAGCGACGAGACTCCCAGGTCGGCGAGTATCTGCGCGCCGGTGGAGTACTCCCTGGCGTCCACCGGCAGGCCGAGCTCGGTGTTCGCGTCCACCGTGTCCGCGCCGCCGTCCTGCAGCCGGTAGGCGCGCAGCTTGCTGAGCAGCCCGATGCCACGGCCCTCGTGCCCGCGCAGGTACAGCACGATGCCCCGGCCCTCGGCGGCGATCGCGGCCATGGCCGCGTGCAGCTGGGCGCCGCAGTCGCAGCGGCGGGAGCCGAACACGTCACCGGTCAGGCACTCCGAGTGCATCCGCACCAGGATGTCGCCGCCCGCATCGCCGGCCTGCTCCAGCTCACCGAAGACCAGGGCCAGGTGCTCGGTGCCGTCGACCGCGCTGAGGTAGCCGAGCGCGCGCCACTGACCGTACTGGTTCGGCACCCTGGTCTCGACCACCCGGCGCACCATCTGCTCGTGGTGCCTGCGGTACTCGATCAGCTGCGCGATCGAGATCAGGGCGAGACCGCGGGCGTCGGCGAAGGCACGCAGCGCGGGCAGCCGGGCCATCGTGCCGTCGTCGTTGACCACCTCGGCGAGCACGCCGGCCGGCGGCAGGCCGGCCAGCCGGGCCAGGTCGACCGCGGCCTCGGTGTGCCCCGGCCGGCGCAGCACCCCGCCGTCGGTGTAGCGCAGCGGGAAGATGTGCCCCGGCCGGACCAGCTCGTATGGCTCGGTCGCCGAGTCCACCAGGGCACGGACCGTGCGGGCCCGGTCCGCGGCCGAGATCCCGGTCGTCACGCCGTCCCTGGCGTCCACGCTGACGGTGAAGGCGGTGCGCATGCGCTCGGAGTTCTGCGCGGTCATCAGCGGCAGCTGCAGCCGGTCCAGCTCCGTGCCCAGCATCGGCACGCAAATGACCCCGCTGGTGTGCCGGATGGTGAAGGCCAGCAGCTCGGGCGTGGCCTTGCTGGCCGCGAAGATGATGTCGCCCTCGTTCTCCCGGTCGGCGTCGTCGATGACCACCACCGCCCGGCCCGCCGCGATGTCGGCGACCGCGCGCGGCACGCTGTCCAGCGCGATCCCGCCCATCATGGCCGGGGCCTGGCTGGCCGCGGGGACCCGTTCCGGCTCGGCGGTCATCCCCGCTCCCCCGCGAGCAGCCGCTCAACGTACTTGGCGATCATGTCTACCTCCAGGTTGACCACCTCGCCCGGCTGCTTACTGCCGAGCGTGGTGCGCTGGAGGGTCTCCGGGATGAGGCTGACCTCGAACCAGCCGGGCTGCTCGGCGGCGCCGCTGAGCCCGGATACCGTCAGGCTCACCCCGTCCACCGCGACCGAGCCCTTCTCCACCACGTACCTCGCCAGCCGCGGCGGCAGGCCGATCCGGACCACCTCCCAGCCAGGCGCCGGCCTGCGGGCCAGGATCGTCCCGGTCCCGTCCACGTGACCCTGCACGATGTGCCCGCCCAGCCGGCCGTCCAGGCGCATCGGCCGCTCCAGGTTGACCCGGCTGCCCGGCGCCAGCGTGCCCAGGCTGGAGCGGGCCAGCGTCTCCCCGGTCACGTCCGCGGTGAAGTCCCCGCCGGAGGTTCCGGTGACGGTGAGGCAGACGCCGTTGATCGCAATCGAGTCGCCGCGGGACGCCCCCGCGGTCACCAGCGGACCGCGCACGGTAAGCCGGGCCGAGTCCGCGAGCTGGTCCAGGGCGACGATCTCGCCCTGCTCTTCCACGATGCCGGTGTACACCCGACTCCTCCTCCGGAGCTGGTCGCCCTGTCACGGCCGGCCTTGTCATGGCCGGCCTCGGCACAGGGGGCTCCGGGCGCGCGAACGCGCGGCGCGGCCGCAGGGCCCGGTCACGGGCCTGGCCGCGCGCGTGCTGCCTCCCATCCGGACTTTAACCGTCGGTCCCGGGATTCCACCGGGTCAGCCGGCCGATGGCCTCGGCCGGGTCGCGGACTGTCACCGCCGGCTCGGAGTTTCACCGACCCCGGAGCACGCTGTCAGTTGCGCAACCAGTGTGTCACAGCGGCTATTCCCGGCCGGGGCCCGGCGGCCCGGCGACCTCGGCGATCCGGCGGCACAGGAACGCGCGCTCGGCCGCGTTCTCGGTCAGCTCGAGCGCGGCCCGGTAGGCGTCCTCGGCCTCGGCGCGGCGGCCGAGCCGCCGCAGCATCTCCGCCCTGGCCGCGGGCAGGTACCGGTAGCCGGCCAGCCGCCCGTCCCGCTCCACCATCCCGATCTGGTCCAGCGCGGCGGCAGGGCCCTCCGCCATGGCCACGGCGGCGGCCCGGTTCAGCTCGACCACCGGCGACGGCCACGCCTTCAGCAGCTCGCCGTACAGCTGGACCAGCTGCGGCCAGTCGGTCTGGCGGTAGCTCGGCGCCTCGGCGTGCACCGCCTCGATGGCCGCCTGCAGCGCGAACCGGCCCGGCCTGCCTCCGCGCAGCGCGCCGACCACCAGCGCGGTCCCCTCGCCGATGAGGGACTGGTCCCATAGCCCGCGATCCTGCTCTTCGAGCAGCAGCAGCCTGCCGTCGGCAGCGGTCCTGGCGGGCCGGCGCGCATCCGACAGCAGCAGCAGCCCGAGCAGCCCGCGCGCCTCCCGCTCGTCCGGCATCAGCACGCAGATCATCCGGGCTAGGCCGGTCGCGCGGTCCACCAGGTCGCCGCGCACCAGGTCGTCGCCGGCCGGGGCCGCATGACCGGTGGTGTAGAGCAGGTGGACCACGGTCAGCACGGCATCGAGCCGGTCCGGCAGCTCGGCCGCGCCGGGCACCCGGTAGGCGATCCGGGCCGCGGAGATCTTCTTCTTCGCCCTGGTGACCCGCGCGGCCATGGTCGGCTCGGGCACCAGGAAGGCAGCCGCGATCTCGGCCGTGCTCAGCCCGCACACCAGCCGCAGGGTGAGCGCCACCTGGGCTTCCCTGGCCAGAGCCGGATGGCAGCAGGTGAAGACCAGCCGGAGCCGGTCGTCCTCGATCGGGTCATCCTCGCCGCTGGAGCCCGGCTCGGGCAGCGAGCCGGGCTCGATCAGCAGCGGCAGCTTGGCCCGCAGGGTCCGGTCGCGCCGCAGCGCGTCGAGCGCCTTGCGCCGGGCCGTGGTGGTCAGCCAGGCCCCCGGGCTGGCCGGCACCCCCTGCCGGGACCATGCGTCGAGCGCGGCCACGTAGGCGTCCTGGACGCATTCCTGCGCCAGGTCGAGGTCCCGTGCGACGCGCACCGTCGCGGCGAGCACGAAGGCCCACTCACGACGGTGCGCGTCGGCTACCGCGTCCCGCGCGGCCGGGTCGGTCATGACCGCCCGCTCAGCCGCCCGAGGTGTCCATCACCGGGCGCACCTCGACCCCGCCGAACGGGGCCGGGCACAGCTTGGCGATGTCCAGCGCGTGGTCCAGGTCGCGGGCCTCGATCAGGTAGAAGCCGCCGAGCCCCTCCTTGGTCTCGGCGAACGGCCCGTCGGTGACCACGTCGCCGCGGATGGAGGTGGCCGTGCTGCCCGGCTGGAGCGCCTCGCCGCCCAGGATCTTGCCGCCCTTCTCGCCGACCTGCCCGGCGAACCGGCCGTGCGCCTCCATCGCCTGCTGCCACGCCTCGGGCCCGGGGTTGTTGCCGTAGGCGCTCTCGTCCTCGTAGATGAGGATCATGTACTGAGCCATGCTGCTCTCCTCTGGTCTGTCGTTGCGGGCGGTGCCGCGACGGCTGGCCGCCCCCGTCGTGAGTGTGACTGCCACTGTGCTAACTACGACGGCCGGGCCGGGCCGGAATCGACAGCCTCCGGAGGTATTTTCAGCGGCCCGGCAGGGCCGCGGCGGCCAGGGCGCGCAGCGACTTGACGGCCTGCTCGGGGTCGTCGGTGCCGAACACGGCCGAGCCGGCCACGAACACATCGGCGCCCGCCTCGGCGCAGCGGCCGATGGTCTCCGCGCTCACCCCCCCGTCGACCTGGAGCCACACCGTGCCGCCGTGCCGGGTGATCAGGTCCCTGGCCCGGCGCACCTTCGGCAGTACCAGGTCGAGGAAGTGCTGGCCGCCGAAGCCGGGCTCAACGGTCATCAGCAGCAGCATGTCGATCTCCGGCATCAGGTCGGCGTACGGCTCGACCGGGGTGACCGGGTTGATGCCGAGCCGGCCCTGGCCCCGGCGGCCCGGATCAGCCGCAGCGTACGGACCGGCGAGGCGGCGGCCTCCGCGTGGATGGTCACGTTCCGCGCCCCGGCCCTGGCGTACTCGGGAGCCCAGCGATCCGGGTCCTCGATCATCAGGTGACAGTCGAGCGGCAGCGCCGCGTGCCGCAGCAGCGCCTCGACGACGGGCAGGCCGATCGTGAGGTTGGGCACGAAATGCCCGTCCATGACGTCGATGTGCAGCCAGTCGGCCGCGCCGGCCACCGTGGCAGCTTCGTCGGCGAGCCTGGCGAAGTCCGAGGCGAGCATGCTGGGCGAGATTTGCAGGGCCATGTCAGGGCGAGTCTATGGGGCGGCCTGGCACACTGGCGGGACGACGGCCCGCCGCGGTGACCGGCTCCGCCCCGGCGGCCGACGGCGGGCACGGCCAGGACGGTCAGCGAAACTGTCATAGTTCCCGGCTAGGTTCGATGCTGTATTCGAAGAAGCGATGGCGAGGAGGACGCTTGGATACTGAAGCATCGGGCCGGCTGCTGGACCGGGTCCGCAAGCTGCTGGCCAAGGCCGAGGATGAGAGCGTCCTGCCGCCCGAGGCCCAGGCGCTGACCGCGAAGGCGGCCGAGCTGATGGCCAAGTACGGCATCGACCGGGCGCTGCTGGCCGCCGACCGGCCGGAGACCGACCGCCCGGACAACCGGATGGTCGACATCGACAACCCGTGGGCCAGGGTGAAGGCGCACCTGCTGTGCGGCCTGGGCTCGGCGCTGCGATGCCAGTGCATCCTGCTGCCCGGATCCCGGACGGGGGCGCGGATCCACATGTTCGGCTACGCCTCCGACCTCGAGCGCGCGGATCTGCTGTACACCTCGGTGCTGATCCAGATGTGGCACGGCCTGGTCGGCGCCCGGGTACCTGACTGGGCCAGCAGCCCGCGGGCGTGGCGGCGGAGCTGGCTGCTCGGCTTCGCCACCGCGGTCGTGTCCCGGGTGCGTGCCGCCGAGCACGCCGCCGCCAGCCAGGCGACCTCGCGGTCGGCCAGCGACAGCTCGCGGACCGCCCTGGTCCTGGCCGACCGTGCCCTGGTGATCCGCCAGAACGCGGAGCAGGCCTACCCGCTGACCCGCACCGCCCGGCTGACCTACAGCGGCACCGGCTACCGGGACGGCTACGCCCAGGGCCAGCGGGCCGACATCGGCCACGGCCGGGTGACCCAGCCGCGGGCGCGGGCGCTGTCCGGCTCCGCCCGGTAACGCCCGCACGGCATAGCCGACTTTGCTTTTCCTTAACGACGGTCCCGCTCTATCTTGAAGAGATCGCGGGTATCAGGGCTGCGCATCAATAGGCCGGGAATACGGCCGGGCAATCAATTCAGAAAGGCCTGATGGGCAGCTATGGCCAGCGATAAGGCAATGAGTTTCCCGCGGTCGGCGTTCCGGCACTCCGAATCGCACGGCGGGCAGCCGGTGGGCTGCGCCGACGGCGTGGCGAGCCCATACGACAGCGGCATCGACTACCTGGCTTACTGGACCGGGCGGAGCTATGAGCACCGGGCCGAGGTCATGGCGCTGTCCCGGCTGCTGCACGGGCGCAGGTTCAGCCACGCCGTCGACGTCGGCGGCGGGTTCGGCCGGATCAGCGCGGTGCTGCGCCGGTACGCCGACCGGGTAACCGTCGCCGACCCGAGCACCCGCCAGCTCGAGCTGGCCCAGCGGTACCTGAGGGGGCAGCCCGGCGTGCAGGCCCGGCTGATGGACGCCGCGCACCTGGACTTCGATGACGCCAGCATCGACCTGGCCGTGCTGGTCCGGCTGCTGCACCACCTGCCCGACCCGGCCGATGCGCTGGCGGAGATCTCGCGGGTGCTGCGGCCCGGCGGGTACGCGGTGATCGAGGCCGCCAACGTCCTGCACGCGGTCAACCGGCTCCGCTACCTGGCCCGCCGCAGGCCGATCGGGGAGTCCGCGGTGGACATCCGCTCGGCGCAGCGCAGGGAGCAGGGCGGCATCCCGTTCGTCAACCACCACCCGGAGCGGCTGATGCTCCAGCTGGCGGTCTGCGGCCTGCGGGTGGAGCGGGTGCTGTCGGTGTCCAACCTGCGCAGCCCCGCGCTCAAGCGGGTACTGCCGCGGCGCCTCATGCTGGCCGTCGAGTACGCGCTGCAGGTGCCGCTCGCCGCGGTCTACTTCGGGCCGAGCCTGTTCTTCCTGGCCCGCAAGGAGGACCTGGCCTGCGCCGCCCCATCGGGCCGTGGCCAGGACGGCCTGGCCGCCGCCCCGCGCCCGGCGTGACACCGGGGACCCTCGCGACCGCGCGGCGCGGGGTCGGTGTCACGGCGGCGCTTGCCGCCCTGTCCTGCGTGGCCGGCCTGCTGCTGGGAGGCGTCGTCCTGCCCGCCGCCGGGGTGATCGGGATCGCCGCCAGGGACGCGGCCCAGACCTTCAGCGCGCTGCCGGTGCCCGCCCTGGGCCAGCTGCCGTCCCGGTCGGCGATCCTGGACAGCTCGGGCCGGCTGCTCGCTTACTACTACCCGGACAACATCGACCGGGTGCCGGTGAGCTACCGGCAGATCGCGCCGGTCATGCGGACGGCGACGGTGGCGATCGAGGACGCCAGGTTCTGGCAGCACGGCGCGCTTGACCTCCGCGGCACCTTCCGGGCGCTGCTGAGCGACCTGGCCGGCGGCTCGGTGCAGGGCGGCTCCACCCTGGCCCAGCAGTACGTCAAGAACGCGCTGCTGCTGACCGCGACGAGCAGCACGCAGCAGCAGGCAGCGCAGACCGATAGCGCGGCCCGCAAGATCCGCGAGCTGCGGATGGCCGCCCAGGTCGAGCACGAGATGTCCCGGCCCGAGCTGCTGGCCGCCTACCTCAGCGTGGCGTACTTCGCCAATCATGCCTACGGCATCCAGGCCGCCGCCGAGCGGTATTTCTCGACCTCCGCGCGCCGCCTCGACCTGGTCCAGTCGGCGCTGCTGGCCGGGCTGGTGGAGAACCCGGCAGGCTACGACCCGGTCCGGCACCCGGCCGCGGCCCGGGCCAGGCGGGACGTGGTGCTGGCACGGATGGCCCAGCTCGGCTACATCACCGCGGGCCGGGCAGCGGCGGCCCAGCGGTCGCCGCTGGGCCTGCGCCTGTCCGGCCCGGCGCAGGGCGGCTGCGCCGGCGGCGCGGCCGCCGCGGCATGGTTCTGCGACTATGTGCTGGCCGTGCTGCGGACCGACCCGGCTTACGCGGCGGCTTACCGGGCCATGACCACGGTCGGCGGCCTGACCATCCGCACCACCATGAGCCGGCCGGACCAGCTGGCGGCCCAGCATGCGGTGAGCTTCCTGCTGCCCCCGCCGCCATCGCCGTACAACCCGGGCGGCAACGCAGCCGCCGAGGTGCTGATCCAGCCGGGTACCGGCTGGATCCGGGCGATCGCCGTCGACCGCCGCTACGGGCAGAGCCGGGCGCTGGGCCAGGACAGCATCGACTACGCCGCGGACACCAGGGACGACGGCGGTCTCGGCGTGCAGACCGGCTCCTCGTCGAAGCTGTTCACGCTGCTGGCCGCGCTGCGGGAGGGAATGCCGTTCGGCTACCGCGCGCACGTCGTCTCCCCCGCCACGATCAGCGGCTATACCAGCTGCCGGGGCCAGGCCGGCCCGTTCCTGGTCAGCAACGCCGAAGGTCCCGGCTCGGGCACCTACACGCTGTACACCGGGACCACCCAGTCGATCAACGTGTTCTACGCCCAGCTCGAGCGCAAGGTCGGCCTGTGCCGGGTGGTGCGGACCGCGGTCAGCCTCGGCGTGCACCGGGCCGATGGCAGGTCCCTGCTCGCCGGGGTCGGCAGGCCGGGCAGCCCTGGCTATCAACCGCCCGCCGACGACCTGCCCTCGTTCACCCTCGGCTCGGTCAGCGTGTCGCCGATGACGATGGCAGCGGCCTACGCCACGGTCGCGGCGCGCGGGATCTACTGCCAGGCCGATCGCGGTCAGCTCGATCACCACCGACGGCGGGCGGTCACTGCCGGTGCGGCCGGCCGGCTGTCACCGGGTCATCCCGGCCCCGGTGGCCGATGCCGCCACGCACATCCTGCAGGGGGTGCTGACCACCGGGACCGCGGCGGGCAACGGCGTCCGCCGGGATGGCGGCTACATCCCGCAGGCCGGCAAGACCGGGACCGCCAACGGGTTCCAGTTCGCCGCCTTCGGCGGGTACACGCCCCGGCTGGCCGGCTACGTCTCCATGTTCAACCCGGCCGGGCCGGCCAGTCACCCGATGACCGGGGCCAGCTCCTGCTACCGCGCCGGGTCCGGGGCGCTGGACTGCCCGGGCGCGGTATACGGGGCGAACGCGGGCCAGATCTGGCAGGCGACCTTCGACCGGGCCAGCCTGGGCAGCCCGCCGGCCTCCTTCGTGCCGGTGCCGGCAGGCAGCCGTTACTACGCCCGCGGGCCGGGTACCCAGGCCCGCGGCCCGGCACGACGGCACCGGCACTGATCGCCGCCTGGTCGTCTCATGGCCATGCGG
Source organism: uncultured Actinomycetota bacterium (assembly GCA_963719705.1). Lineage (GTDB taxonomy): Bacteria > Actinomycetota > Actinomycetes > Streptosporangiales > Streptosporangiaceae > CAVRCV01. The sequence goes on along the minus strand of CAVRCV010000015.1, from coordinate 371,912 downwards.
ACTAGCCCGAGTTCCAAAGGCCCGAGCGGACCCGGCATCAGGGCATGGAACACCTGGCTATTCAGCGCCTCGGATGCGGGCCAGGCCGCTCTGAGCGCCCGGCCCCTGAGATACGGCGCCCGCCCGGCTGACGCCCTAGCTGAGGTGGAGGTCGGGGGTGGCCCGGTAGGTCCGGCCGGACGGGGTGACCCATTCGAAGATGCCGGGTGCTAGCTGGCGGAGTGACCAGTCCGGGTGCTGCTTGAGCAAGTGGTGCGCACGGCACAGGCCGCCGAGGTTGCAGCGGCAGGTGGGGCCGCCGGGCCAGGGCTGGGTGTGGTCCAGGTCGCCGCGCCAGGCGGGCTGCCCGCAGCCGGGGAACCGGCAGGTCAGGTCCCTGGCGGTGACGAACTCCTGCAGCCGGGGCGGCGGGCGGTAGTGCTCGCTCTGGCCGTCGTGGGCGCACCCGCCCGCGGCCGCATCAGCGCGGGCCTGTTCGGCGGCGCGGGCGGCGGCGCGCCGGGCGGCCCGCAGCGCAGCCGCGAGGATCCCGGCGAGCTGGCCGTGCCCCGGCGGGCTGGCCTGGTCCGGCGGGCTTGCCCTGCTCCCGCCGCCGCTGGCCGGGGCTCGCGGGCTGGCGCGGTCGGGCTGGCTGGTCAGATCGTCTTCGGTGATGGTGAGGGTGATCCGGCCGGTCAGTCCGGGGCTGGCCGGGGGGCTGCCGCGGGCGGATGGGCGGCGGGGGATGCGGGTGACGGCCAGGGCCTGGCCGTCGGGGGTGGTGATGATGATCCGCCACTGGGCGGCGGGATCGGCTGCGGCGGCGTCGGCGAGGCGGATGGCCTGGGTTGCGGTGACCGGGCCGATCCGGCCGAGCAGGCCCGGGCCGGTGGTGAGCCCGGCCAGCACTGTCCATGGCACGGTCAGGTCCACCAGCCCCGCAGCCGACCGGGCCAGCCCGGCCGGGGCACGGCCTGGCCCGGCTGGTCCGGGGCGGGTGAGCGCGGGCGGTACCTCACCGGGTGGTGTCACCGCCGGAATCACCGGCCAGGCCGGGGCGGGCCTGCTCAAGTCCGCCGGATCGTCGTCGCTGAGATCCTCGTCCGCTGCGCCGCCTGGATCTGCGCTGCAGGAGTCCGCGTCGTCTTCGTCCGGGCTCGGCTGCCCGGCTGGGTACGGGTCATCTTCGGGGGGAGCGTCCTGGTCACCGGGGCAGGGCACCTCGTCCAACGGCCCGGCCGGGCCGGGCTCGGCAAGCGGGGCGGGCGGCGGGCCGGAGCCGGGTTGCGGGCGGTCGGGCGGCAGGTCCGGGGGCGTGTCGGGTGGGGGTTCGGCGGGTGCGCCGTCGGGGGGCGGGATGAACGGCAGGGTGCCCAGCAGCAGGCCGATGAACACCTGTGCCCGGTGCAGGCCGATGCCGCCGGGTGCGCCGGAGGACTTCACCGCGCGGGCCAGCGCGGTGATCCGCGCCATCGCCGCCGCCGCCTGCGCCACCGGCAGCCCCGACCCCGCCAGCGTCGCGGTATGGTCCTCATCCCCGTACAGGCACACCTTCGCCCGCCGCTCGGCCTCCTCCCGCCGCCGCTCCGCCCCGGCCGGGTCCACCGCGATCACCGCCCGCCGCAACGCGGCCCGCAGCTGGCTGGTGGTCTGCTCCCCCGCACCGGGCAGCACCTTCTGCTCCACCGCGCGGGCCGCGTCCTGGTCCAGGACGGCGGTGTGCTCGGCGATCAGCCGGGCCCGGGCCAGGTCGATCCGGCCGTCGTGCATCGCCGCCCAGGTCGCGGCCAGCCGCCACCCCAGCGTGACGCCCAGCCCGGTCCACCAGGCCGCGCCGTACTCCGACAGCGCCAGCCCCAAGGCGACCTCCGAGCACGCGCTCCGCGGTATCTGGACCGGCCGCCCGTCACGGGCGACGCCGGCCTTCGGGTCGCGGCCCGCGGCGCGGGCGGCGATCTGCGCCACCACGGCCAGCTCCCCCGCCTGCGCCCACGACGCCAGCCGCCGGAACGACGCCGCCACCCCGGCCAGCGCACCATCCTCCAGCTCCACCCGGCTCCGCCAGCGCCAGCCACCCCGCCAGCCCGGGCCCCGGCGGCAGACCCTCCACCACCCGCCCCGCCACCACACTGTCCGACAGCCGCACACCCCCCGCACCAGCCCGGCCATCATCAGCCAGCGCCGCATCCGCAGCCTGCGCCGCATTCCCGGCCTGCGGCGTGCTTCCGGGCTGCGGTGTGCTTCCGGCCTGCGCCGCGCTCTCCGTCGGGGCCGCCGGGCCTTCCGCTCCGGCCGCGGAATCGTCAGCCTGCACCAGATCCCCCGGCAGCGATTCCCGATCTTGCGCAGAGCCTGCCAGTGAGCCGCCAGCCGGTGACCCGGGCTGCGCACCGGGTGCCCCGGCGTTGTCCTTGCGGCTGCGGGACCAGGGCGCCGGGCCGCTGAGCGCGGCCTGCAACGCCTCGAAGTCCAGCGGCCACGACCAGAACATGCCGCCCGGCACGCCCTCCCCGCCGGCGTGGTACTCCGCTTCATCGCAGACCGGCGGCCCGGGAGGTGTGGGAGGCGCGGGCGGACCGGAGGCGTCAGCAGGCGCCGAGGCGCCCGAGCGCACCGGGCTGAGGACTGCGGGCATCGGGTCACCTCCCTGGCGTAGATCCTTGTCCCTCGTCACGCTGTATGTTCGAGTTCATTTTCGACCAGCATAGTGGCCGGTACTGACAAAACCGGCTCTTCACAGTTGAGGGTGGGCGCTGGAAGCGATCGTGGTCCGGCACCTGACCGTGGCCCGGGTCGCCGAAGGCCTCGCCGTGTCGTGGAACACCGCGAACAACGCGGTCCTGGCTGAGGGCCAGCGCGTCCTGATCGACGATCCGCACTGCTTCGGCGGAGTCACTGCCATCGGGGTCGACGAGCACGTCTGGCGCCACACCCGGCGCGGCGACAAGTACGTCACCGTGATCATCGACCTGACTGCTGTCCGGGCCAGGACCGGCCCTGCCAGGCTGCTCGACATGGTCGAAGGACGGTCCAGGCAAGCCTTCCAGACCTGGCTGTCCGAAAGGCCGCAAGCCTGGCGCGACGCCATCGAGGTCGTCGCGATGGACGGGTTCACCGGGTTCAAGACCGCTACCACCGAGGAACTCCCCGACGCGGTCACGGTGATGGACCCCTTCCACGTCGTCCGGCTCGCCGGCGATGCCCTCGACCAGTGCCGCCAGCGGATCCAGCAAACCCTGCACGGCCACCGCGGCCGGGCTGGTGACCCGCTCTATGCCGCGAGGCGGACCTGCACCCTCGTAAGCGATGAGCCCGTTATGCGCTTGGTGTTCCTGGCCTCGGTAGCCTGCCACTGACACAGGTTCGATACGAACACCCTGGCCACAACTGACGACAGGACCAGCAGCTCGCATACGCTGACAGGCCGGATCTGGGAGGACAGCATGAACCAGGACGCCCATCCCGCAGAGCTGCCGGCCGAGGTCCTGGACGACGTGGCCAGGGTGGTCGGGGCAGAGGTCACTGTTCTCAGTCGCCTACCCGGAGGCCTCCATGTGGGCGCCCTGCGCGTCCAGCTGGCTGGAAGGTCAAATGCAGTGCTCAAAGCAGTGCCCCGGGCACACCTCGACTACCTGGACAGCTGGTTGCGAGCCCAGAGAGTGGTCGAGCACATGCGCAGGCGCGGCTATCCCACCCCGGCCTGGCTCGGAGTGGGGGCCACAGCCACTCATGTATGGCATCTGATGGACTTCGTTGACGCGGCTCCCGTGCCAGAGCTGACCCCGTCCATCGTTGAGCAGCTGATAGAGATCATCGAACTCCAGGCTGGCCAGGCCTCCGAGCCCTACGACCACTGGTCGTACGCCTGGCTGGTCGCCACCGGTCAGGAACCGGCTGCCGCCGGGCTGGATTTCAGCGAGACGCCCGAGATGTCGCTTCTCCGCCAGTCCGTGGCCAGGCTCTCGGGGTATTCGTCCGCGGTGTCGGCCCTGGTCGAGCGCCTGCGGCTCATGTGTGCCGGCGTCCCACCGCCACGAGAGGCACCGGACATGGTCCATGCCGATATCATCCCGGGCAATGTCCTGGTCCGTGACGGAGCGGTGGTGGCGGTCGTGGATATCGGGAACGCAGGTAGCGGCACGCGGGCGACTGATCTGACAACCCTCCAGTGGCACACCTTCGCCGATCCGCTGGACGGTGCCCGAAGGCGGCTGTGGACGACAATCCTCGCCCTGGTCGGCTGGGAGGGGGCGGCGCTGCTCGCAGCGACACAGATCCTCCTGCAGCTCGAGTGGCCCATCCGTCTCGGGCGCCACGATGTCGTTGCAGGAGTGGTCAAGCGCGGCCATCGCGCCCTCGACGAGCTGAACGCGCTTCGCTAACCACCGCCGGTCCGCTGCGGCTGCGAGGGCATCGCACGCGACACCGTGATCCGGCGGCTGGCTCGAACACCTCCGCGGCTCCGCCCTCGGCTTCCGCAAATCTTCCGGACGGGGTACTCAGAGTGGCCTGACCCGCATTCGAGGCGCTGACTGGTAAGTCTCCATCTGAACGTGACCGCACAGCCAGATCAAGTCCGCTACCAGCGGGAACGCCTCAGGCCCTACCTGACTGTCGCGCCCCGGCCGCGGGCGGCCGGGAGCCGGTGCGGCGCAGCAGCGCCAGGAAGATCGCGTCCGTGCCGTGCCGGTGCGGCCAGAACTGCGCGTACCGGCGGAACGGCCCCTGACAGCGCAGGCCGGGAACCTCAGCGAGCACCGCGGGCGCGTCCAGGACTTCCGCGTCATCGCGCCCGGCCAGCACGTCGCCAACCACGTCCCTGGTCTCGGCCAGGTGCGGCGAGCAGGTCACGTAGGCCACGATGCCGCCCGGCCGGGCCGAGTCGAGGGCCGCGGCAAGCAGCCGCCGCTGCAGCGCGGCAAGTCCGGCCACGTCACCGGGTGAACGACGCCAGCGGGCCTCCGGCCTGCGGCGCAGCGCGCCAAGGCCGGTGCAGGGCACGTCGGCCAGCACCCGGTCGAAGGCCCCGGCCCGCCAGGCCGGCGCAGTGCCGTCGGCCACCACGACGGCCGGCCCGGCCGGGGCCGCGCCCCCCGGGCCGTCGGCCGCGCCGCCGCCGGTGCCGGTGCCGGTCGCCGGTGCCGCGGACGATCAGCCGGGCTCGGTGCAGGCGCACGTCCGCGGCGAGCAGGCGGGCTCCGCGGGCGGCGGCCAGGCCGGCCAGCAGCCTGGCCTTGCCGCCGGGACCGGCGCACAGGTCCAGCCAGGCGGTGTCGCTGCCCGCCAGCCCGGCCCTGGCCAGCGCCAGCGCGGCGAGCTGGCTGGCCTCGTCCTGCACCCCGCAGCGGCCCTGCGCGACCACCGGGAGCAGGGCGGGATCGCCAGCGGGCAGGTATCCGCCGAACGGGGACCAGCGGGCCGGCTCCGCTCCGGCAGCCGCCAGCTCGGCCGGATCGGCCAGGCCAGGCAGCGCGCAGAGGGTGACCGCGGGCCTGACCCCGTCGGCTGCCAGCGCCGCCTCGGTCTCGGCCAGGCTGCCGGATCCTCCCGGTTCCTCGCCCAGGGCCTGCGCCAGCGCGGACACGATCCAGCGCGGGTGGCTGTACCGGACGGCCAGGTGGCCGGCCAGGTCGGCGTCCCGGCCCGGCGCGGCGATCTCCAGCCAGGCGCCCAGGTCGCGCTGGGACACCCGGCGGAGCACCGCGTTGACGAACCCGGCCGGGCGCTGGCCGGCCGCGTACCTGGCCAGGTCCACCGAGGTGGCGACCGCCGCGTGCGGCCCGACCCTGGTGCCGAGCAGCTGATGCGCGCCGAGCCGCAGCACCTCGAGCACCGGCGGGTCGATGGCGGCGAGGTCGCGGTCGGCGCACATGGCCAGGATCGCGTCGTAGGTGCCGCGGCCGCGCAGCGTGCCGTAGGTGAGCTCGGTGGCCAGCGCGGCGTCGCGGCCGCCAAGCCCGCGCTCGCGCAGCAGGGCAGGCAGCAGCAGGTTCGGGTAGGCGCCCCGCTCGGCCACCGCGCACAGCACGTCGCAGGCGGCCTGCCTGGCCGGGTCCGCCCGGCCCTGCCGCCCGGCCGCCGTCCTGGCCATGTCAGCCGAGCACCACGGCCTGGCTGCCGGGGCGCAGGCCGCGGGCCCAGTCTGCGGCCGGCATCCGGCGCTTCCCGGCCGGCTGCACGTCACCGAGGCGCACCGGCTGGGTTCCCGTTCCCGCCAGCACCCCGGTGCGCAGCACCCGCAGTTCGCCGGGCGCGAGCCCGCCACCGCCCGAAACGGCACCGCCCGCACCACCGTCGGCCGCACCGCCACCGGCCGCATCAGTACCGCCCGCACTGGCGCCGTCCGGCTCAGCCAGGGTCACCGGCTCCAGCTTGACCCGCGCGCCGTCCAGGACGGTCCAGGCGCCGGGCGCCGGGGTGCAAGCCCGGACCAGCCGGTCGACCGCCACGGCCGGCCGGGTCCAGTCCACCCGTGCCTGTTCCGGCCTGATCTTGGGTGCCCGGCTGATCCCGTCGGCGGGCTGCGGCCGGGCCTCAAGCTCACCGGACTCGATCCCGTCCAGGGTGGCGGCCAGCAGCCCGGCACCGGACCGGCTCAGCCGCTCCAGCAGGTCGCCGGCCGTGTCGGACGGCCGGACCGGCTCGGTGACCACGCCGAACACCGGGCCGGCGTCGAGCTCGGCGACGATCCGGAACGCGGTCGCACCGGTGATCTGGTCGCCGTGCAGGATGGCGTGCTGCACGGGCGCCGCGCCGCGCCAGGCGGGCAGCAGCGAGAAGTGCAGGTTCACCCAGCCGTGTGCCGGGATGTCCAGGGCGGCCTGCGGGATCAGCGCCCCGTAAGCGGTCACCGGGCAGCAGTCCGGGGCGATCTGGGCCAGCCTGGCCAGGAACTCCGGCTCGCTGGGCCGGGCCGGCCTGAGCACCTCGATGCCCGCTTCCCCGGCCCGTCTCGCCACCGGGCTCGCCGCCACCCGCAGCCCCCGGCCGACCGGGGCGTCCGGGCGGGTCACTACCGCCGCCACCTCGTGCCGGGATGCCAGCAGGGCCTCCAGCGAGGGCACGGCCGTCGCGGGAGTGCCCGCGAAGACCAGGCGCATCGGCTAGGTCGGCCTTGCCGTGGGTCGGATGCGGCGACAGCCGGACCTCGGGCACCGGCTCGCCCCACCAGGAGGCGGCGCGGATCTCCTTCATGGCCAGCTTCCGCTGTGCTGGATCCAGGCGGTCGATGAACAGCACCCCGTCAAGGTGGTCGGTCTCGTGCTGGAAGCAGCGGGCCAGCTGGCCGTCTCCCTCCAGCCGGACCGGCTCGCCGTGCAGGTCGAACCCCTCCGCCACGACCCCGAACGCGCGCGTGGTCGGGTAGGCCAGGCCGGGAAACGACAGGCAGCCCTCGTCGTCCGTCTGCTCCTCGGCCGACAGCCGGAGCACCGGGTTGATCAGGTGCCCGATGACGTCGTCCACGTTGTAAGTGAAGACCCGCAGGCCGACGCCGATCTGCGGGGCGGCCAGCCCGACTCCCGGCGCGTCCAGCATGGTGTCGGTGAGATCCTGCACCAGCCGGCGCAGCTCGGCATCGAAGTCGGTGACCGGCTCGGCCGGGGTGCGCAGCACCGGGTCACCGAACAGCCGTATCGGCCTGATGCTCACTCAGTTCCTCCTGGCGGCGGCAGTTCACACGGGGGGACGCGCCGGACCCAGTCTATGGACTCGTGCGGCCCTGGCCGGCCGCGGGCGAGCGGGCCTTGAAGGCCGCCTTGCGCGCCGCCCTGGCGACCGCGGGATCGGGATGGTGATCGCTCAGCGCGGTCAGCAGGTCGGTCACGCCGGGATGGCTGACCTGCCAGAGCCCGGCCACGATCTCGGCCTGGGCACTGGGCGGCACCTCGGGCAGCAGCTCGGCCACCACGTCCCTGGGATCGGCCTCCTCGAGCAGGCCGGCCCCGAGGTCGACCAGCAGCCAGGTCCGGTCCTCGGGCCGCAGCTCCGCTTCCTCGCCGTGCTCGTGCAGCCAGACCGCGGCGTGCGCGCGCAGCACCGGCTCGGCCAGGGCGGCGCGTACCTCGGCCGCCGCGTTCTCGCCGATCCGGTCCAGCACCGCGAACGCCGCGCCGCGCAGGCCGGGGGATCCGCTGGCCGCCGCGGCGATCAGCTCGGCCGCCGCCTGGGACGGGCTGCGCGCGGTCAGCCAGGTGCCGATCTCGGCCTCGCCGTCCTCGGCATCGCAGCTTGCCAGCGTCACCAGCAGGCCCTCGGCGCCGCGCCGGCTCGCGGCGCCCAGCACCGGGACGTGCCATCCCTGCGACCGGAGCCTGCGGTGCACGCCCCAGATGCCCAGCGGGGACAGCGCGACGGTCAGCCCGCCGGCCGACTCGTCGGTATCCAGCTCGACCACGCCCAGGTCGGCCAGCGTCTCCAGGGAGTGCGACAGCGTGCCCTCGTCGCCGTCCGGCTCGCCCGGCCCGGTGTGCCGCCGCCCGCCCGCCGCGGCCGCGTACGCCTCGAACAGGCTGTCCATCCGGACCGGTGCCCCGACCGTGTACAGCGCGGTTGCCAGCCCGTCGAGGTCCTCGGCGCTGAGGATGGCCGCGAGCGCCCGGTCCCACAGCGCAAGGATCTCCTCGGCATCGCCGGAGGCCAGGATCTCGGCTGCCGCCGGGCCGGCCGTCGCCGCCGGGCCGGCCGCAGCGCCCGGCGCCGGTCCCGGTGCCGCCGGGTCATCCGCGGCGCTGGCGTCTTCCGGCGAGCGAGGGTTCACCGGCAAGCAGGGGTCTTCCAGCGGGCTGGACGCGATCATCGCGGTGCCGACGGCGACCCGCCAGGCGGCGTCGACCTCGCGCGGGGCGAGATCAAGTGCGGCGGCGGCCGCGGCAGCGTCGCGGCGGGACAGCTCGGCTCCGGCCGCGGCCCGGCGGCGGCCGCCGGCCCAGCGGCACAGGTCCCTGGCGGCCCGCAGCAACGGTGCGACCCTGGCTGCCGCCGCCAGTTCCTCCCTTGGCGCGAGCCGCACCGGGGGCAGCCTCCGGCCTGCTCCCGGCGGGGCCAGGCCACCGCCGGTGCCGCCCTGGCTGCCGTGGCCCGCCAGCGGGCCGCGCTGGCCCGGCGGACCCGCATCCGGGTTCCGTCGTGAGCTAGTCACCCCAGCACCCTACGGCCTGAGCCGCGCATAGTCAGATCAGCTCGGCCGGGTCGAGCCGCAACCGGACCGTTCCCGCTTCCTTGCGCGCGCTGCGCAGCGCCTGGCCAGCCCGCAGGGCGGCGGCCAGCGCCGGGCCGGACTGGCGGGGCACCCGGATCAGGAACCTGGCCCGTTCCGCGGGGCCGTCGTCCGTCCGGCCGGCGGCGGGCGGGCCGTGCCCCGGGCCGGCGGCTGGGCCGGCGGCGGGCGGGCGGCCGGGCGCCGCGGCGACCGGCACCGGGCCGAGTACCTCGGCACGGTCCGGCAGCTCGGCCAGGCTGAGGAGCTCCCGCACCGCCTCCGGCGGGCCGGACAGCTCGGCCATGCTGACCGTGGGCGGCAGCCGGAGCTGCCGGCGCTCGGCCAGCTCCTGCTCGGCGTGCGTGACCGGATCCCAGCGGACCAGCGCCTGCACCGCGGGCAGGCCAGCCTCGGCCACCACAACTACCACCCCGCCCACCCCGCCCTGCCCGCCCACCCCGCCCGCCGCCCGCCCGCCCTGCCCGCCCGGCCTGCCCGGCCGGGCGGACCAGCGCCGCGGCGTTCAGCCAGCGGCGCAGCGCCTCCTGCGCGGCGTTCAGGCTGGGCCGGCCGAGCAGCGCCCAGCCGTCCAGCAGCACGGCGGCCGCGTAGCCGCCGTCCGCCCGCGGCTCGGCGCCCGGCGTCGCGATCACGACCGCTGGCGTACCGGGCACCTCGGTGATGATCTCGGCCCGTCCCGAGGTGCGCACCGGCACCGCCGGGAACGCGCGGCCGAGTTCCTCGGCGGTCCGCCGGGCCCCGGTGACCAGGGCGCGGAACCCGCCGTACCCGCACTCGGCGCACCGCTGGCCGACCGGGCTGCCGCACCAGCCGCAGCGCAGCGCGGCCTGCTGGCGGGGCAGCGTCACCGGCCCGCCGCAGCGGCCGCAGCGCAGCCTGGCGTGGCAGTGCTCGCAGGCCAGCGCGGTCAGGTAGCCGCGCCGCGGCACCTGGAACAGCACCGGGCCGTGCTCCAGCGCCTGCCTGGCGGTGCGCAGGGCCAGGCTGGGCAGCCGCGCGGTGCGGGCGGCCGGGTCCCTGGCCAGCTCGTCGTCGCCGCCGCTGGCGGTGATCAGGGGCGCGTGCCGCCGCACCGTGGCCCGGCCGGGCTCCAGCGGCCGGGCCCAGCCGGTGGCCAGGATCTGCGCCGCCTCGGCGGTGCGGGCGAACCCGCCCAGCAGGGCGGCGGCGCCGCTGCGGTGCGCCCGGACCGCCAGCACCTCCCTGGCGTGCGGATATGGGGCGCGTGGCTCGGCGTGCAGGTCGTCGCCGTCATCCCAGAGCACGATCAGGCCGAGCCGGCGCACCGGCGCGAACATGGCCGAGCGGGTCCCGGCGGCCACCATGACCTCGCCCCTGGCCACGGCCAGCCAGCGCCGGTACCGCTCGGCCGGGCCGAGCTGGGCGGCCAGGCTGACGTGCCTGGCCGGGCCCAGCGCGCGGCCGAGCGCCGCGTCCAGCAGGTCCAGGTCCCGGGCGTCCGGGACGACCACCACGACCCCCCGGCCCGAAGCCGCGGCCGCCGCGGCGGCCAGCGCGATCTCCTCCGGCCAGTCCTGGCCCGGCAGCGCGGACCAGACCGCCCGCGGCGATCGCCCGTCGGCCAGCGCGGCCAGGAACGACGGCCCGGCCGGGTACCGCGACCACGGCCCGGGCAGCTCCGCAGCCACGGCTGTCCCGGCGGCACTGGCGGCACTGGCGGTCGCGGCTACCGGCCCGGCGGCACTGGCGGTCCCGGAAGCACTGGCGGTCCCGGCAGCACTGGCGGCGAGCACGGCCCGCTCGGCCGCCGCGTGCCGCGGCGGGATGGCCAGCCGGAGCACGTCGGCCAGCGTCCCGCCGTACCGGTCGGCGACGGCCCTGGCCAGCCCGGCCATCTCGGCGGACAGCACCGGCTCGGCCGACACCACCCGCTCCAGGTAGGCGAGCTGGCCCTGGTGCTCGCTGGCCGCGGCCCGCCCGAGCAGGAACCCGGCGGTGAGCCGTCCGGCGAACCGCACCCGGACCCGGCAGCCGGGTACCGCGGCCGCGTCCAGTGCTTCCGGCACCAGGTAGTCGAACGGCCGGTCCAGGTGCGGCAGCGAGACGTCGACCGCCACCCTGGCGACGGGCAGGCAGGAAGCGGGCTGGCGGGAAGCGGCTTGGCGGGACGACCGGGTTCCGCGGGCGGTCCTGGCCGCCCGCGACGCCGCGGCGGGGCGAGCAGTGCCCGATCGGCCCGGGCTGGATCGGCCCGTGCTCAAAGGCCCGCGGCGGACCTCAGCGCGTCTGTCCGGTCCGTCCGCTCCCAGGAGAAGTCCGGCTCCTCGCGGCCGAAGTGCCCGTAGGCGGCGGTCTGCGTGTAGATCGGCCGGAGCAGGTCCAGGTCGGCGATGATCGCCGCCGGGCGCAGGTCGAAGACTCCGAGCACCGCGTCCTGGATCCGCTCCACCGGCACCTTCTCGGTGCCGAAGCACTCCACGAACAGCCCGACCGGCTTGGCCTTGCCGATGGCGTAGGCGACCTGGGTCTCGCACCGGTCCGCCAGGCCGGCCGCGACCACGTTCTTGGCCACCCAGCGCATCGCGTAGGCGGCGCTGCGGTCCACCTTGGACGGGTCCTTGCCGGAGAACGCGCCGCCGCCGTGCCTGGCCATGCCGCCGTAGGTGTCGATGATGATCTTCCGGCCGGTCAGCCCCGCGTCGCCCATCGGCCCGCCGATCTCGAACCGGCCGGTCGGGTTCACCAGCAGCCGGTAGCTGCTGGTGTCCAGCTCAAGGCCGGCCAGCACCGGGACCACGACGTGCTCGCGGATGTCGGGGGCCAGCAGTTCCTTCAGGTCGATCGCCGGAGCGTGCTGGGTGGACACCACCACGGTGTCCAGCCGCACCGCCTCCGGCCCGGCGTACTCGATCGTCACCTGGGTCTTGCCGTCCGGCCGGATGTAGGGCACGGTGCCGTCCCGGCGCACCTGGGACAGCCGCCGGGCCAGCCGGTGCGCGAGCATGATCGGCACCGGCATGAGCTGCGGGGTCTCGCTGCACGCGTAGCCGAACATGAGGCCCTGGTCGCCGGCGCCCTGGCGGTCCAGCTCGTCGGAGCCCTCGCCCTCGCGGTGCTCGAAGGCCTCGTGCACGCCCATGGCGATGTCCGGCGACTGCGCGCCGATGGAGACCGAGACGCCGCACGATGCCCCGTCGTAGCCCTTGGCGGACGAGTCGTAGCCGATCTCCAGGATCTTGTCCCGGATCAGGCCGGGGATGTCGACGTAAGTGTCGGTGGTCACCTCGCCGGCCACGTGCACCTGGCCGGTCGTGATCAGCGTCTCGACCGCGACCCGGCTGCGCGGGTCCCCCTTCAGCATCGCGTCCAGGATGCAGTCGCTGATCTGGTCGGCCATCTTGTCCGGATGGCCTTCGGTAACCGATTCAGAGGTAAAAAGACGACGAGCCACCTGGCAACCTTTTCTTCCGCGCTGAAAGCCTCGCCGAAGTGTATCGGGCAAACCGGCCGACTGTGCCGGCACCACCGGGCTAGGCCAGCCTGCTGGCCACCAGGTCCCAGATCACGTCGGCCAGCGCCTCCTTGGGCCCGCGCGGCACCCGGACCCTGGCACCGTCCGCGGCCAGGATCAGCGCCTCGTTGTCGGCGGTGCCGAAGGCGAGCCCGTTGCCGACCTGGTTGACCACCAGCAGGTCGCATCCCTTCGCGGCGAGCTTGGCCGTCCCGTTGGCCTCCAGGTCGCCGGTCTCGGCCCCGAAGCCCACGACGACCTGGCCGGGCCGCCGCCGGTGCCGGGACAGCTCGCGCAGGATGTCGGGGTTGCGTACCAGCCGGAGCGGCTCAGGCGCGGCACCGGTCTTCTTGATCTTCGTCTCGCTCCTGGTCTCCGGGCGGTAGTCGGCGACCGCGGCGGCCATCACGACCGCGTCCGCCTGGCCGGCCGCCGCGGTTACCGCTTCGCCCAGCTCGGCGGCCGACTTCACCGGTACCACCAGGGCGCCGGCCGGGTCGGGCAGCGCGGTGTTGGCGGCCACCAGGGTGACCGCCGCGCCGCGAGCCGCCGCCGCGGCGGCCAGCGCGTACCCCTGCCGGCCCGATGACCAGTTGCCGAGGAACCGGACCGGGTCCAGCTCCTCCCTGGTCCCGCCCGCCGACACCACGACCTGCCGTCCGGCCAGGTCGGGCGCCAGCCCGGCGGCGCCGCGCCGCAGCACCCGCTCGGCCGCCCGGTGCAGCTCGGCGGGCTCGGGCAGCCGGCCAGGGCCACTGTCGCGGCCGGTGAGCCGCCCGGCGGCGGGTTCCAGCACCAGCGACCCGCGGCCGCGCAGGGTGGCGACGTTGGCCCGGGTGGCCGGGTGCTGCCACATCTCGGTGTGCATCGCGGGCGCGAACAGCACCGGGCAGCGCGCGGTGAGCAGCACGGCGGTCAGCAGGTCCCCGGCCTGCCCGGCGGCAGCCCTGGCCAGCAGGTCGGCGGTGGCGGGTGCGACCAGCACCAGATCGGCTTCCTGGCCCAGCCGGACGTGCTCGACCTCGTGCACCCCGGCCCAGGCGGTCGTGGTCACCGGCTCGCCGGAAAGGGCAGCCCAGGTCGCCTCGCCGACGAACCGCAGGGAGTCCGGGGTAGGCACCACCCGGACCCGGTGACCGGACTCGGTGAGCAGCCGGAGCAGCTCGCAGGCCTTGTAGGCGGCGATGCCCGCGGCTACCCCGAGGACTATCCGCATCGGCGGCTGCGCGGCCGGCGGCTCAGGCCGGCGGCGGCTCCACCGCCTCGGCGGTCAGCAGCCGCTCGCTGATCTCGCGCAGCGCGATGGACAGCGGCTTCTCCTGCACCCGCGTCTCCACCAGCGGGCCGACGTACTCCAGCAGGCCCTCGCCGAGCTGCGCGTAGTAGGCGTTGATCTGGCGGGCCCGCTTTGATGCCATGATCACCAGGCCGTACTTGCTGTCCACGACGTCCAGCAGGTCGTCGATCGGCGGGTTGATGATGCCCTCTGGGGCCGCGCTAGTACCTGCCACTTGGATACCTTCCGGGTTGGGCCCGTCACCGGACCGGCTGGGCCGACATCAAGGCTACCAGCTGCCCGCACACGTCCTGGACGGACGTGTTCACCAGCGTGATGTCAAATTCGTCGCAGGCGGCCAGCTCGGCACGGGCCGCCTCGAGCCGCTGCCGGATCACCTCGGGCGGGTCGGTCCGGCGGCCGGTGAGCCGGCGCACCAGCTCCCGCCAGGACGGCGGGTAGAGGAAGACCAGCAGCGCGCCGGGCACCGCCTGGCGCACCTGCCGGGCGCCCGCCACGTCGATCTCCAGCAGCGAGGGCACGCCGGCCGCGAGCCTGGCCGCCAGCGGTGCGCGCGGGGTGCCGTAGCAGTGGCCGGCAAAGCGCGCCCACTCCAGCAGCTCGCCGCGATCAACCAGGCCGGCGAATTCCCGTTCCGAGACGAAACGATATTCCCGGCCGTCGGACTCGCCAGGACGCGGACTGCGCGTCGTGACCGAGACCGACAGCCAGATCTGCGGCCAGGTCCGCCTCAGGCTGGCCACGACGGTGCTCTTGCCGACGCCGGACGGGCCGGAGAGCACGGTCAGGCGGGCCGGGACGGGAGCATCGCCGACCGAACCGCGATGCACGGACGGAGCGGCCACGGACACTTGTCCTGCGCCCCCGTCCCCGGCGTCTGCCTGACCGGTCAGATATCGACCCTGAACTCGTTCTCCAGCGCGGTGCGCTGGTTTGCGCCAAGGCCGCGGACCCGGCGTGACTCGGCGATGCCGAGCCGCTCCATGATCTGCTTGGCGCGTACCTTGCCAACGCCGGGCATGGACTCCAGCAATGCTGACACCTTCATCTTACCGACGACGTCGTCGGTCTGGCCCTCCTTGAGTACGTCGGGCAGCTTGGCGGCGCCCTGCTTCAGCTTGTTCTTGATCTCCGCACGGTCTTTGCGTGCCTTGGCAGCCTTCTCAAGCGCTGCGGCGCGCTGATCGGGGGTCAGTGGAGGAAGAGCCACGCGTGGTCACCTCGGGTTTCGTATCGAAAAACTCGCTCCGCGAGGGGAAACTAGCGAGTTCGCCCGGTCTCGGCAACGCAAACCCGCGTTTGTGACATCACAAATTATCCACTATTACCGAACGAACATCTCCGTACACGCAGAGTAGCCAGATAGGGCCTGATCGGGGGTCACTGGGGCCACTACGTGCGGTGACGGCGGCCCCGGTCAGCACCGGCCGCGAGCGCTCCCTGGCCGCCCGGGCTTTAGGCGGGGGCCGCGGGGGCGATGCGGCGGAGCGAGGCGGCGAGCGCAGCCGCGGCCGCGCCGGGATCGGCGGCGCTGGTGATCGGGCGGCCGATCACCAGGAGGTCGGCACCGGCCCGCAGTGCGTCCTCCGGGGTGGCGATCCTGGCCTGGTCGTGCGCCTGGGCGCCGGCCGCCCGCACGCCGGGAGTGATCAGGGTGATCTGCGGCCCCACCTCGGCCCGTACCGCGGCCACCTCCCGCGGCGAGCACACCAGGCCGCGGGCGCCGGCCTGCACGGCGAGCACGGCCAGCCGCAGCACCGCGTCGCTGACCGGCCCGGTCATCCCGATCCGGCCCAGGTCGGCGGCGTCCAGCGAGGTGAGCACGGTGACCCCGACGATCGTGGTGGCCGGCGCGGCCTCGGCCGCGGCCCGGATCGCCCCCTCCCCCGCCGCCGCGTGCACGGTCAGCAGGCTCGGCCGCAGCCGGGCGACGGCACGGGCGGCGGCGGCCACCGTGGCCGGGATGTCGTGCAGCTTCAGGTCGAGGAACACGTCCACGCCGCTGGCGCCCCGGATCGAGGCGACCGCCTCCGGGCCGTACCTCAGGTACAGCTCGAGCCCGATCTTCACGGTGCTGACATGCGGGGTGATCACGGACGCCCAGCGCGCTGCGGTCTCCAGGTCGGGCGCGTCCAGCGCTACCGCGACCGGCGCCAGGTAGTTCACCATCCAAGCTCCCGTTCGTCTCCTGCTGCCTGAGCCGCCTCAGAGCACGTTACCGGTCAGCCTGCGCCGCGCCGCCGCGCGCGGCTCGTGCGCCAGGCCGACCACGTCGGCCAGCCGCTCCACCCCGCGCTCGGTGAGCTCGGCGTCCAGCTCGCGCAGGATCCGGACGCAGGCGGACGGATCGTGGAAGATCGTGGTCCCGACGCTGACCATGGACGCGCCGGCCAGGATCAGCTCCAGCGCGTCCCGGCCGGTCCGCACCCCGCCCATGCCGATGATGGGCACGTCCGGCAGCGCCTCGCGGACCTGCCAGATGCAGCGCACCGCGACCGGCCGGATGGCCGGGCCGGACAGGCCGCCGGTGACCCCGGCCAGCACCGGCCGCATCGCGTGAGTGTCGATGGCCATGCCGAGCAGCGTGTTGATCAGCGAGAGGCCGTCCGCGCCCGCCGCCACGCAGGCCCTGGCGATCGCCACGATGTCGGTGACGTCCGCGGACAGCTTGGCGAACACCGGGATGTCATAGCGGGTCCGGCCGCGCACGGCCTCGATCACCGCCGCGGCCGCGGCCGGGTCGCAGGCGAACACCTGGCCCCGGTCCGCCACGTTCGGGCAGGAGATGTTGATCTCTATCGCGGTCACCCCGGCCGCGTCCGACAGCCGTCCGGCCAGGTCGGCGAACTCGTCCACGGTGCTGCCCGCGATCGACACCACCGCCCTGGCTCCGCGGGACAGCAGCCAGGGCAGGTCCCGCTGCAGGAAGGCGTCGATGCCGGGACCCTGCAGGCCGATCGAGTTCAGCATGCCGCTGGGCGTCTCGGCCATCCGCGGCGTGGGCCTGCCCGCCCTGGGCGAGAGCATGACCGACTTGGTGACGATCGCGCCGATCTTGGACACGTCGCAGAACTGGGCCAGCTCGCGCCCGGCGCCGGCGCAGCCGGACGCGGTCAGGATCGGGTTCGGCAGCTCGGCGGAGCCCAGCCTGGTCCTCAGGTCAGCGGCCATTGACCGGCCTCCGCCTGGCCTGGCCGCGGTCCCGGGCGGCCGCCGCGGTCCCGGCAGCCACCGCGCGGCCGGCGGCCGGCCCGCCGCCCGCCGCCGCGGCCCGGCGGGACCTGGGCTCCCAGCCGGGCGCGCCGAACGCGTCGAACGGGATCGTGCCCACGTCGTCCCAGCGCACCTGCTCACCGCGGAACACCGGGCCGTCCACGCAGGAACGGACCATCCGGGTGATCCCGTCGCTGCCCACCACCGGCAGCACGCAGGTCATGCAGACCCCGAAGCCGCAGGCCATCGCCTCCTCCACGGCGACCTGCACCGGGATGTCGTACCGGCCCGCCAGCGCGGTCACCTGGCGCAGCATCGGCATCGGGCCGCAGGCGTAGATCACGTCGGTCCGCGCCTCGTGGATCACCTGCCCGAGCATGTCGGTGACCAGGCCGCGGGCGCCCAGCGAGCCGTCCTCGGTGGTGATGGTGGCCGAGCGGGCGGTCCGGCGGGCGGTGAGCGCGCCGAACACCCGGTCCCCGCTGGCCGCGCCGAGCAGGAAGTCCACCGAGCAGCGCCGCTCGCGCAGCCGCGCGGCCAGCGAGAACAGCGGGGCGCTGCCGTAGCCGCCGCCGACCAGCAGGCAGCTGACCGGATCCCTGGGCACCGGGAACGGCCGCCCGAGCGGCCCGGTGACGTCCAGCACGTCCCTGGCCCGCAGGCCGGCCAGCCACCGGGTGCCAGGCCCGGCGGCGGAGAACACGAACTCGACCGTGCCGCCGTGGTCCGGCCGCACATCGTGGATGGAGAACGCCCGGCGCAGCAGCATCGAGGTATCCGGGCCGCCGACGGCCAGGGCAACGAACTGGCCGGGCCGGAAGCGCGCGGCGATGCCGGGCGCCACGATCGTCATCGCGTGGTAGGCATCCACCCGGCGAACCGTCAGCACGGTCCCGCGCACCTGCACCGGGCCGGGCTCGGCCTCTGCCTCGGCCGGCGTCATGGCCCGGTGCCCGGCAGGCCCGCGCCCGCCGCGCCCGGCCGGCCCGCGCCCGGCCCGCCCATGCCCAGCTGGTCCAGCCGGGCCGAGTGCTCTTGCAGCGAGCGCACGCCCACCTCGTCTCCGATGATCGCCTCGATGCCCTGCACGGCGGCGGCCAGCCCGGCCGCGGTAGTGACGCAGGGAATGCCGCGCCGCACCGCGGCGGTCCGGATCTCGTAGCCGTCCCGGCGCGGCCCGTGCCCGCACAACTGCCCGCCACGCCCTGCGACTGCGCGCGGGACCGGGCGGGCGGCCCGCCGTCCACGGTAGTCACGATGAGGTCCACCTGGCCGGCCAGGATCCGCTGCACGCTGGTCGGCTCGCCGTCCGGCCCGGGTCCGTCGCTGTGCTTACGCACGATCGTGGCACGGACCCCGTTGCGCCGCAGGACGTCGGCCGTTCCCTCGGTGGCCCAGATCTCGAAGCCCAGGTCAGCCAGGCGCTTGACCGGGAAGATCATCGAGCGCTTGTCCTTGCTGGCCACCGAGACGAACGCGCGGCCCTTGACCGGCAGCGGGCCGTACGCGGCCGCCTGGGACTTGGCGTACGCGGTGCCGAACGCCTCGTCGATGCCCATCACCTCACCGGTGGAGCGCATCTCGGGGCCGAGCAGGGTGTCCACCCCCTCGCCGCCGGCATCGCGGAACCGGCCGAACGGGAGCACCGCCTCCTTGACCGCGACCGGGGCGTCCGGCGGAAGCGTGCCGCCGTCCCCGGCGGCCGGCAGGGTGCCGTCGGCGCGCAGGCCGGCCACGGTCGCCCCGAGCATGATCCGCGCGGCCGCCTTGGCCAGCGGCACGCCGGTGGCCTTGGACACGAACGGCACGGTCCGCGACGCCCTCGGGTTGGCCTCCAGCACGTACAGCACCCCGGCGGCCAGGGCGTACTGCACATTCAGCAGCCCGCGCACGCCGACGCCGGCGGCGATCGCCTCGGTGCAGGAGCGGACCAGGTCCACCTGCTCGCGGCCGAGCGTGATCGGCGGCAGGGCGCAGGCCGAGTCGCCGGAGTGGATGCCGGCCTCCTCGATGTGCTCCATCACCCCGCCCAGGTACAGCTCCCGGCCGTCGAACAGGGCGTCCACGTCGATCTCGATGGCGTCGTCCAGGAACCGGTCGATCAGCACCGGGTGCTCGGGTCCGGCCTGTGTGGCCCGCCGCACGTACTCATCCAGCGAGGCCTCGTCGTAGACGATCTCCATGCCCCGGCCGCCGAGCACGTAGGACGGGCGGACCAGCACCGGGTAGCCGAGCTGCCCGGCCACCTCGGCGGCCTGCCCGGCCGACAGCGCGGTGCCGTAACGCGGCGCGCGCAGCCCGGCCGCGGCGAGCACCTGGCCGAACTCGCGCCGGTCCTCGGCCAGGTGGATCGCCTCCGGCGGGGTTCCGGCCACCGGCACTCCCGCCGCGGCCAGCGCCCTGGCCAGGCCGAGCGGTGTCTGCCCGCCGAGCTGCACGATCACCCCGGCCACCGGGCCGGAGGCCTGCTCGGCGGCCACCACCTCCAGCACGTCCTCCAGGGTGAGCGGCTCGAAGTACAGCCGCCCCGAGGTGTCGTAGTCGGTGGACACGGTCTCCGGGTTGCAGTTGACCATCACGGTCTCGTAGCCGGCCTGCGACAGCGCGTACGAGGCGTGCACGCAGGCGTAGTCGAACTCGATACCCTGGCCGATCCGGTTCGGCCCGCTGCCGAGGATGATCACCTTCGGGCGGCCGCCCGGCGGCACCTCGGTTTCCTCGTCGTAGGTCGAGTACAGGTACGGCGTGCGGGCGGCGAACTCGGCGGCGCAGGTGTCCACCGTGTGGTACACCGGCCGGACCCCCAGGTCCAGGCGGAGCTGGCGGACCTGTGCCTCCGTCCGCCCGGTCAGCTGCCCGAGCTGCGAGTCGGACAGCCCGGCCGCCTTCCCGGCGCGGATCAGCTCCGCGTTCGGCGACTGGCTGGCGGCGATCCGTTTCGCCTGTTCCTCGATTCCGGCGATCTGGTCGATGAACCAGGGGTCGATGCCGCTCGCCGCGGCGAGGTCCGGCACGCTGGCCCCGGCCCGGATGGCCTGGTGCAGGGTGGCCATCCGGCCGTCGTGCGGCACCGCGCAGCGGGCGGTCAGCGCGGCCTGGTCGCCCGGCAGGTCCTGCCAGCTGAACGCGGCGCCCGGCTGCTCCAGCGAGCGCAGCGCCTTGCCCAGCGCCTCGGCGAAGCTGCGGCCGATCGCCATCGCCTCGCCGACCGACTTCATGTGCGTGGTCAGCGCCGGGTCGGCGGCCGGGAACTTCTCGAACGCGAACCTGGGCACCTTGACCACCACGTAGTCCAGCGCGGGCTCGAAGCAGGCCAGGGTCTGCCCGGTGATGTCGTTGCGTATCTCGTCCAGGGTGTAGCCGATGGCGAGCCGCGCGGCGATCTTGGCAATCGGGAAGCCGGTGGCCTTGGAGGCCAGCGCCGAGGACCGGGACACCCGCGGGTTCATCTCGATCACGACCATCCGGCCGGTGGCCGGGTGCACCGCGAACTGGATGTTGCAGCCGCCGGTGTCCACGCCCACCGCGCGCAGCACCGCGATCGCGGTGTCGCGCATCTGCTGGTACTCCCGGTCGGTCAGGGTCATGGCCGGGGCGACCGTGACCGAGTTGCCGGTGTGCACGCCCATCGGGTCGACGTTCTCGATCGGGCAGATCACGACCACGTTGTCGTTGCGGTCGCGCATCAGCTCGAGCTCGAACTCCTTCCAGCCCAGGACCGACTCCTCCAGCAGCACCTCGGTGACCGGGCTGGCATCCAGGCCCGCCGCGGCCATCCGGCGCAGCTCCGGCTCGCTGGCGGCGATGCCCGAGCCGGCCCCGCCCAGGGTGTAGGAGGGCCGCAGCACGACCGGGTAGCCGAGCTGCGCCGCGGCCCGCTCGCACTCGGGCAGGCTGCGGCAGGCGCGGCTGCGCGGCACGTCGGCGCCGAGGCCGGTGACGATCTCCTTGAACCGCTTGCGGTCCTCCCCGGCCCGGATCGCCTCGATGTCGGCCCCGATCAGCTCGACCCCGTAGTCCGCCAGCGTCCCGGCATCGTGCAGGGCCACCGCCGCGTTCAGTGCCGTCTGGCCGCCCAGCGTCGCCAGGATCGCGTCCGGCCGCTCGATCGCTATCACCTTGGCCAGTACGTCCGGGGTGATCGGCTCGACGTAGGTGGCGTCGGCGAACTCGGGGTCCGTCATGATCGTGGCCGGGTTGGAGTTGACCAGGCTGACCCGGATCCCCTCCTGCCGCAGCACCCGGCACGCCTGGGTGCCGGAGTAGTCGAACTCGCAGGCCTGGCCGATCACGATCGGGCCGGAGCCGATCACCAGGACCGACCGCAGGTCAGCGCGCCTGGGCATGCCCGGCTCCCATCAGCGCGCAGAATCCGGCGAACTCACCGGCCGCGTCGTGCGGCCCCGGCGCCGCCTCCGGGTGGAACTGGACCCCGATGGCGGGCCGGCCGGTCAGCCGCAGGCCCTCGACCACCCCGTCGTTCAGGCTGACGTGAGTGACCTCGGCCGGGCCGAATTCGGTGCCGAAGCTGGCCGGCCGGGCTGGCAGCGCGACCGCGAAGCCGTGGTTGTGGCTGGTGATCTGGACCCGGCCGGTACGCAGGTCCCGGACCGGCTGGTTGACGCCGCGGTGGCCGAACCGCAGCTTGTAGGTTTCAAGGCCGAGGGCCAGGCCGAGCACCTGGCAGCCGAGGCAGATGCCGAGCACCGGCAGCCCGGCGGCCAGGATGCCGCGCATCGCCGCGACCGCGTACCCGGCCGCGGCCGGGTCGCCGGGCCCGTTGGAGAACAGCACCCCGTCCGGGCGCAGCGCGAGGATCTGGGCCGAGGTCGCGGCGGCGGGCAGTACGTGCACCTCGCAGCCGAGCCGGGCCAGCGCCCTGGGCGTCGCCGCCTTGATGCCGAGGTCGACCGCTGCGACCCGGTACCTGGCCGGAACGCCGTCCGGCGGCCGGACCAGGTAGGGCCCGGCGGTGCTGACCTCGCGGGCCAGGTCGGCGCCGGTCATGACCGGGCTGGCCAGGACCCGTTCCAGCAGCCGGCCGGGGTCGGCCTCCTCGGTGCTGATCGCGGCCCGCATGGCCCCGCGCTCGCGCAGGTGCCGGGTCAGCGCCCGGGTGCCGGTGATCGCGATCCCGGTGACGTGCTGGGCGCGCAGTTCCTCCTCCAGCCCGCGGACCGCGCGCCAGCTTGACGTGATCCTGGCCGGCTCGCGGATCACGTAGCCGCTGACCCAGATCCGGCCGGACTCGGCGTCGGTGTCGTTGACGCCGGTGTTGCCGATGTGCGGGGCGGTCATCGCGACGATCTGCCGGCAGTAGGACGGGTCGGTCAGGGTCTCCTGGTAGCCGGTCATCGCGGTGCTGAACACCATCTCGCCGAACGTCTCGCCCGCGGCGCCGTAGCCGGCGCCGCGGAACGCGCGGCCGTCCTCCAGCACCAGCAGGGCCGGCCGGCGGCCCGGTCCGGCGGCGCCCGTCCTCGCTGCCAGCGTCCCGGCTGGCAGTTCCCCGGCTTGCAGGGGCCCGGTCACCGGGCCGACTTCCCGTCCAGCACGGTCGGGCAGCCGCGCAGGAAGGTGGCGATCACCTGGCCGGGCAGGGTCATCCCGGCGAACGGCGTGTTCCGGCTGCGGGAGGCCAGCTCGGCCGGGTCCACCGGGCGCCGCGGCGCCGGGTCGTAGAGCACCAGGTTGGCCGGGGAGCCCGGCACCAGCGGGCAGCCGTGCCGCCCGATCCCGGCCCCGTCCGGTCCCGCCCCGGCGGCTGCGGCGCCGGACAGGCGGCCGATCTCGGCCGGGCGGGCGGACATGCGGTCGGCAACCCCCGCCCAGTCCAGCAGGCCGGTCTCGACCATCGCCTGGTGCACCACCCGCAGCGCCGTCTCCAGGCCGGTCATGCCGGCCGCGGCCACCGACCACTCGGTTTCCTTGTCCTCTACCGGGTGCGGCGCGTGGTCGGTGGCCACGCAGTCGATGGTCCCGTCCGCCAGCCCGGCCCGCAGCGCGGCCACGTCCGCCGCGGTGCGCAGCGGCGGGTTGACCTTGTACACGGGGTCGTAGCCGACCGCGAGCTCGTCGGTGAGCAGCAGGTGGTGCGGCGTCACCTCGGCGGTGACCCGCCAGCCCTTGGCCTTGGCCGAGCGGATCAGCTCCACCGAGCCCGCGGTGGAGACGTGGCAGACGTGCAGCGCCGAGTCCACGTGCGCGGCCAGCAGGCAGTCCCTGGCGATGATCGCCTCCTCGGCCACGGCCGGCCAGCCGGCCAGCCCGAGCCTTCCGGACATCTCGCCCTCGTTGACCTGGGCGCCCTCGGTCAGCCTGGGCTCCTGCGCGTGCTGGGCGATCACGCCGTCGAAGGCCTTGACGTACTCCAGCGCGCGCCGCATCAGCAGCGCGTCGGACACGCACCGGCCGTCGTCGGAGAACACCCGCACCCGGGCCGCCGAGTCGGCCATCGCGCCGAGCTCGGCCAGCTGGCGGCCGCCCAGGCCGGTGCTGACCGCCCCGACCGGCTGCACGTCGCAGCGGCCGGCCTGCTGGCCGAGCCGCCAGATCTGCTCGACCACGCCGGCCGTGTCCGCCACCGGCTCGGTGTTGGCCATCGCGTGCACCGCGGTGTACCCGCCGAGGGCCGCTGCCGCGGTCCCGCTGGCCACGGTCTCGGCGTCCTCCCGGCCCGGCTCGCGCAGGTGCGCGTGCAGGTCCACCAGGCCGGGCAGGGCGATCAGCCCGGCCGCGTCCAGCACCTGAGCGCCCGGCTGCGCCCCGTCGCCGGAGCCGCCGATCCCGGCGATGAACCCGCCGCTGATCACGATGTCCGCCGGGTCCCCGCCCAGCGGCCTGGCACCCCGGATGACCCAGTTGCCGTTCGGTACGCTGGCGTTCGCTGCGCTGGCGCTCACTGGCGTGCCTCCGATCCCCCGAGCAGCAGGTACAGAACGGCCATCCGGACGCTGACCCCGTTGGTCACCTGCTCGACGATCGTCGAGCGGGGCGAGTCGGCCACCCCGGCCGCGATCTCCACGCCCCGGTTCATCGGGCCGGGGTGCATCACGATCGCGTGCTCGGGCAGCAGCGCCATCCGGTCCTCGTCCAGCCCGTAGCGGCGGCTGTACTCCCGCACGGTGGGGAAGTAGGCCGCGTTCATCCGCTCCTGCTGCACCCGCAGCATCATCACCACGTCGCTCTTCGGCAGCGCCGCGGACAGGTCGTAGCCGACCGAGCAGGGCCAGCCGGCCACCGCCACCGGCAGCAGCGTCGGGCGGCGCCACCAGGGTGACCTCGGCGCCGAGGGTGTGCAGCAGCAGCACGTTGGACCGCGCCACCCGGCTGTGCAGCACGTCGCCGACGATGGTCACCCGCAGCCCGTCCAGCCGTCCCAGCCTGCGCCGCATGGTGAACGCGTCCAGCAGGGCCTGGGTCGGGTGCTCGTGGGTGCCGTCGCCGGCGTTCACCACGCTGCCCCGGACCCAGCCGGCCAGCCGGTGCGGGGCGCCGGAGGCGCCGTGCCGGATCACCACGGCGTCCGAGCCCATCGCCTCCAGGGTGAGCGCGGTGTCCTTCAGGCTCTCCCCCTTCGCCACGCTCGAGCCCTTGGCGGAGAAGTTGATCACGTCCGCGGACAGCCGCTTGGCCGCCGCCTCGAACGAGATCCTGGTCCGGGTGGAGTCCTCGTAGAACAGGTTGACCACGGTGCGGCCGCGCAGCGTCGGCAGCTTGCGGATCGGCCGGTCGGCCATCTGGGCCAGTTCCTCGGCCGTGTCCAGGACCAGCAGGGCGTCATCGCGGCTGAGGTCGGCGGCGGAGATCAGGTGGCGGATCATGCGCCCGCCCTCCGCCGCGCCCCGGCTCTCCCGGCCGCCCCGGCGGCCCCGGCCGCCGTGCCGCCTGGCGGGGCCGTGGCCTCCTCCAGCGTCACCGCGTCCTGGCCGTCCACCTCGGTCAGCAGCACCCGGACCACCTCGCGCTGCGAGGTAGGCAGGTTCTTGCCCACGTAGTCGGGCCGGATCGGCAGCTCCCGGTGGCCGCGGTCGACCAGCACCGCGAGCTGGACCAGCCGGGGCCTGCCGAGGTCGCTCAGCGCGTCGAGCGCGGCCCGGACGGTCCGGCCCGAGTACAGCACGTCGTCGACCAGGATCACGGTCTTGCCGTCGATGCCGCTGGCCGGGACATCGGTGTGGCCCAGCGCCCTGGCCGGCTTGAGCCGCAGGTCATCGCGGTACATGGTGATGTCGAGCGAGCCGGCGCCGACCGCGTGCTGCTCGGCCCTGGCGATCCAGTCGGCCAGCCGGTGCGCCAGCGGCACTCCCCTGGTCGGGATGCCCAGCAGGATGACATCCTCGGCGCCGTCGGACCGCTCCAGGATCTCGTGCGCGATCCTGGTCAGCGCCCGCCGGATCTCGGTCGCCTCGAGAACTGTCCTGCCGCCCGGCGCGGCCTGCCCGCCGGGACCGTCGCGGCCGCCGCTGGCCGCCCGAGCCGCCGGAGCCGCCCGAGCTGGCGGGCCCGGCGGCCCGGCGGGGCCCGATGAGCGCGGGTGCGGTCGCCGCGGCCAGGATCGCCGTCGGCAGGCTGGACTGCATGCATCAAAAGGGACCCCCTTCCCCGCCTCACGGGACGGGCCTTAAAGGACGTCGGTCCCGGTTACCGTACCAGGCGCGCGGTGCTCGCCACCCCAGGTGACACGCGGCGTCCCGCGGCCCCGGCGCACTGCTCGCGCCGGTATTACGGTGCGTGATCTCATCATACGATTTCCGTCATAAGATGGCATATCAGGTTGCCTGGTTCGGGCGGGCGGGCTCCGGATTGCCGTAGTTACCGGGGTTTCCGGCGGCCGGCAGCCGGACTGCGAGAGGCCGGCGAGGTGATGCGGGGATACGCCATCGCGGGTAAGTTGATCCGCTTTTTGGCCATTCGGCTTGACCTTGTCGCGCTCGCGGCCTACCGTCACTGTCCGTAACCACCACTAGCTGTACCGACAGGCCAGGGGGCCAAGGAAGATGCCATCTGAATACGCCAAGACCCTGGGCGCGCGGCTGCGTGCCATCCGTACCCAGCAGGGTCTCTCGCTGCATGGGGTCGAAGAGAAGTCCAGGGGACGCTGGAAAGCCGTTGTCGTGGGTTCCTATGAGCGCGGAGACCGATCCGTCACGGTCCAGAAGCTGGCTGAGCTAGCCGAGTTCTACGGCGTCCCGGTTTCTGAGCTGCTGCCCGGCGACGTGCTGCCCACCCTGATAGCCCCGGCTCCCAAGCTCGTGATCGACCTGGAGCGGATGTCCCAGCTGCCCAAGGACCAGGCCGGGCCGCTGGCCCGTTACGTGGCCACGATCCAGAGCCAGCGCGGCGACTACAACGGCCGGGTGCTGTCGATCCGCCAGGAGGACCTGCGCTCGCTTGCCGTCATTTACGACAAGACGCCCGCTGACCTGACCGAGGAGCTCATCGGCTGGGGCATCCTGGACTCCGACGCACGGGGGGCCATCGAGACCTTCTAGCCGGGGCCCGGCCTGCCAGCGGCAGCTCTGCCAGCCGCAGCCCTGCCGCCCGCGGACCCGCCGCGAGCAGCCTCAGCGCTTGCCCTCCTCCTGAGCGCTCAGGACCGCGGTACCGCCCGTAACTCTGTCAGCTTGCCCCAAGCCCGTCAGCCTGCATCCAGCCGCCCCGGCGGCCGGGACGCCGCAGCGCCGGGATCGCGCGGACGCGCCAGCGAAGGCGCACGTCAGCCCGCATCCCGGCCAGGGCATCCCCAGCTTGCACCCCGTCCAGGTATTCGATCAGATCGCGCGGAAGCGCGCCAGCCCCGTCGCAGTCAGTCCGACTGCCGCAGAGTCAGCCCGGCTGCCGCAGCGTCAGCCCGCCTGCCGCAGGGTCAGCCCGGCTGCCGCAGGGTCAGCCCGGCTGCCGCAGCGTCAGCCGGCGTGCCGCAGCGGCAGCAGCGGCTGGGCCGGGGCGCCAAGCGCGCCCTCGACCATCGAGACGAACACGTCGGCGTCGCGCAGCAGGTCGTCGGCCTCCTGCAGGGAGACCGCGCGCGGCAGCCCGGCTTCGGCCGCCGCCCGCTTGCCTGCCCCCGCGGCGAAGAACGCCGCCCACTCGCACAGCGTGGGCTCGACCCGCGGCAGGAGCTCCCAGACGCTCTGCGGGCGCTTGCGGCGCGTGCTGGCGCCGGGCTCTGCCCGGGCGGCGACCACGGCCGCGGCGGCCCGGAGCGCCGCCAGGTGGGCGCCCACGTACCGGGCGCTCGCGGCGGACTCGCACTCGGCCGCGGCCAGCCCCTGCCGGGCGGACTCCAGCAGGGCAAGCGCCGAGGGAGCCACCCGGCACCGGTGCCCGCCCGGGCGAACTTGCGTGACCGCGCTCATCGCAACTCCTCACATCCGCTGGGCCCGGCCGGGCGAGACGCTTCCCCACGCCACGCCCGGCCGGGTGCCTGCCTGCCCGCCTGAGCGAGCCAGCAGGCCGTCCTGCATCCCTATTCGAACACAGATTCTGGTCGCTGTCGACGTCTTATAACTGAGTTCGAAGTTACCGGACGGGTCTGACAAACCCGGATCACGCCGCCGCTGGCCCGCCGGGCGCCCGGCGGGCGGAGCGGGTGGCATACGCTTGCCGCCGTGCGCAGCCCCGCCGTGATATGCGAGCTGGACCGGGACGGTTTCGTCGGCGACCTGGACGCGCTGGTGGCGATCTACACCGCGGCCATGCGGCCCGAGCCGGCCGAGGTCCTCGGCCGGCGCCACATCATGCAGCGGCACTCGGGCAATCCCGGCTTCCGGGCGCTCGCCGCGCTGGACGGCCCGGCGGGACCGGTGGTCGGGTTCGCCTACGGCTTCCACGGCGCGCCCGGCCAGTGGTGGCACGACGTCGTGCTGTCCGGGGTCACCGCGGCCGGCGGGCAGCAGCACGCGGCCGCCTGGCTAGCCGATGCGATGGAGATAGCCGAGGTGCACGTCCGCCCGGAGCACCAGCACCGCGGCACCGGTCGCGGCATGCTGCTCGCGCTGACCGGGGGACGGCCCGAGCGCACGGCCGTGCTGTCCACCAGGGACACCGACTCGACCGCACGGCGGCTGTACCGCGGCCTCGGCTTCACCGACCTGCTGACCGGCTACATCTTCCCCGGCGGCGGGCCTGCCTACGCGGTCATGGGGGCGGTGCTGCCGCTCGGCGGCGCGCCGCAGCGCTAGCCGGCCTCAGCCGGGCGCACCCCTGACCCACCGGGCTCACCCGGCGGCGGAGCGGCCCGGGCAGCGGCTGGCCGGCGGCGCCGGGACCGCCGGAGCCGAGGCGGCTGTCCAGGCCGAGCTCGGTGTAGATCTCCCTGGTCGCCCGGGAGCCGTTCAGGGTGCAGAAGTGCAGCCCGGGCGCGCCCTCGGCGAGCAGCCGCTCGCACATGCCCACCGCGTACTCCACCCCGATCTTCCGCATCGCGGCCCGGTCCCCGGACTCGGCCCGCAGCCGGTCGGCCAGGC
This sequence comes from uncultured Actinomycetota bacterium, assembly GCA_963719705.1. Taxonomy (GTDB): domain Bacteria; phylum Actinomycetota; class Actinomycetes; order Streptosporangiales; family Streptosporangiaceae; genus CAVRCV01. The sequence goes on along the minus strand of CAVRCV010000015.1, from coordinate 343,260 downwards.
TGGCCGGGAACCTGGCCCCGGACAGGACGACGATGCGCTCAAGCGTCCGCAGGCTGGTCACGGGCATGATGCCGGGGATCACCGGGACGTCGCAGCCGCGGGCCGACACCCGGTCCCGCAGGCGCAGGTAATCCTCCGGGTAAAAGAACATCTGCGTGATCGCGAAGTCCGCCCCTGCCCGGCACTTCGCCACGAAATAGGAGATGTCCGACTCCTCGTCCGGGGACCGGGGATGCCGCTCGGGAAAGGCAGCCACCCCGACGCAGAAGTCGCCGGACGCCTTGATCAGCCGGACCAGCTCGTCGGCATGGTTCAGCCCCTGCGGATGCGGGATCCACTCCCCGTTCGGGTCGCCGGGCGGATCACCGCGCAGCGCGAGCACATTGCGCACGCCGACGGCAGCGTAGGAGCCGATCAGGTGACGCAGCTCGGCTACCGAGTGGTTCACGGCGGTGAAGTGCCCGACCGGCGTCAGCGTCGTCTCCTCGGCGATCCGGCCGGTCACCCGGACTGTCCGGTCCCTGGTAGAGCCGCCCGCGCCGTAGGTCACCGAAACGAACGTCGGCCGCAGCGGCTCGAGCTGCCGGATAGCCAGCCAGAGCTTGCGCTCGTCCTCCTCGGTCTTGGGGGGCATGAACTCGAACGAGAACGACTGCCCGCCGCGGGCCAGCAGGTCCCTGATCGCGGGCACCTGGTACCCGGCGGCCATCGAGTTTCTGGGTGGCATGACCCTAGGTTAACCGCGGGCGCCTGCGGCAGCAGCGCGGCCAGCCGGGCAGCCGCGGCCGCGGGGTCAGGCGCCTCGGTGATCGCCCGCACCACTACCACCCGCCGGGCGCCGGCCGCCAGCACCCGGCCGATCCTTGCCTCGTCGATGCCGCCGATCGCGAACCACGGCCGGTCCGTCGCCAGCCCGGCCGCGTAGCTGACCAGGCTCAGGCCGGGTGCCGGGCGGCCGGGCTTGGTGGGCGTGGGCCAGACCGGCCCGGTGCAGAAGTAGTCCACCGACCGGTCGACGGCCGCCGCGGCGGTCTCGCGCCTCGGCGTGGCTGGACAGGCCGATGACCGGCACCGGGCCGAGGATCTGCCGCGCCACCGCCGGGGCCAGGTCGTCCTGGCCGAGGTGCAGCACGTCCGCGCCGCTGGCGTAGGCCACGTCGGCGCGGTCGTTCACCGCGAGCAGCGCCCCGTGCCGGTCGCAGGCGGCCCGGAACACCTCGAGGTAGCGCAGCTCCTCGCCCGCCTCCAGGCCCTTGTGCCGGAGCTGGACGATGTCCACCCCGCCGCCGAGCGCGGCGTCCAGGAAGGCGGCCAGGTCTGCCTGCCGCCGCCGTGCGTCCGTGCACAGGTAGAGCCGGGCCGCCGCCAGCCGGGCCCGCGGTTCGTCGCTCACCCGGCCAGCCTGCCACGCGGGCCCGGCGCGCAGCCGCCCGGGTCAGCCGTCCGGAGTGGCTAGAACGCCAGCGCCTGGGCCCGCCGGTTCACCTCGGTGCTGCGGTGCTCGGCGATCGCCTGGATCGGCGTTCCGGGCAGCGACTCGTCCGCGGTGAACAGCCACCGCAGCGCCTCGGGATCGGAGAAGCCGCAGTCCGACAGCAGAGTCAGGGTGCCGGGCAGGCCCTTGACCACCTGCCCGCCGTCCAGGAACGCGGCCGGCACCGAGTAGGTGCCGTCCGGGCGCTGCACGGCGAGCAGCTTGCGGTCTCGCAGCAGTTGCCTGACCCGGCTCACGGGGAGCCCGAGCAGGCCGGCGACTTCGGGAACGGTGAGCCAGTTGCCGACGATAGCGTCGACAAGGGGGTCGATCTGTGCCACGGGGACAGACTTTCCCATCTCGCGGTGCCGGTCAAACACGGGCCGCGGCCGCGCCGGGTCACCCGGCCGCGGCCCGCACCGGGACCGCCGGGTCGGCCAGCAGGACGGGGTCCACCAGGCCGCCGGCCGCCATCAGCCGCCTTGCCTGGACCAGGTCGCGCGGCAGGTCCACGGTGACCGCCGCGGTCAGCCGGCCGGCCGCCAGCCAGCAGGCGGCCCAGCGGTCGGCGCCGGGGTCGCCGCGCAGGATCATCTCGTCGGCCGGGCCGTGGTGCCCGGCATACTGCACCATCTTCCCGAATTGCTCAGACCAGAAATACGGAACGGGGTCATACACCTCACTGCCGCCCAGCAGGTTGGCCGCCGCCACGGCTGGTCCCCGGAGGGCCGAGTCCCAGTGCTCCACTCGCAGCCTGCGCCGGTAGCGGGCGGACTCGAAGGCGGCGCAGTCCCCCACCGCGAACACGCCGGGCACGGACGCGCGCAGCTGCCCGTCCACCGCGACACCGTTGTCCAGGGCCAGCGGCGAGCCGGCCAGCCAGCCGACCTCGGGCCGCACGCCGACCGCGGTGACGACCTCGTCGGCGGCCAGCCAGCCGCCGCCGGCCAGGGCCAGGCCGCCGGGCTCGACCGACTCGACGCCCTGGCCCAGCCGCAGCTCCACGCCCGCCGCGGCGTACCAGGGCGCGGTCAGCCCGCCCGCCGCGGCGCCCAGCGCGGTGGCGAGCGGCGCCGGGCCGGCCTCCAGCACGGTCACCTGGCAGCCGCGCGCGGCGGCCGCGGTGGCCAGCTCGGCACCGATCCAGCCGGCCCCGACGATCGCCAGCCGCAGCCCGGGCCGCAGCAGCTGGCGCAGCTCAAGCGCGTCGTCGGCGGTGCGCAGGAACCGCTGCCTGCCGGTGCCGGGCAGCGCCACCGGCCGGGCCCCGGTGGCCAGCACCAGCGCGTCGAACGGGTACTCGCCGCGGTCCGTGCGCAGCACCCCGCCGCCCTGCAGCCCGGCGGCCTGCAGCCCGGTTCCGTGCGGCCCGGCGCCGTGCGGCCCCGCGCACCGCGGTCCGGCAGCGGCCAGCGCGACGCCGGTCGCGGTCTCGCCCAGCCGCGCCACGATGCCGAGGGACGACAGGTCATCGCGCAGCGTGGTGTCGTCCAGGACGCCGAGCATGAGCTTCTTGGACAGCGGCGGCCGGTCGTAGGGCGGCCTGGCCTCGGCGCCGATCAGCGTGACCGGCCGGTCATAGCCGCGCGAGCGCAGCTCCTCGATGACCCGCAGCCCGGCCAGGCCGCCGCCGGCCACCACGACCCGGCCGGGCGCGCCGTCGCCGGCGGTCACCGCAGCCTCAGCTGCTCGCCGCCGAACTCCACCCCGGCGGGCTCGAGGATCACCCGCCGCGGCCCGTCTTCCACGCCGCCGCTGACCCAGGCCGCGTGACCGGTGCCGCGGGCCGCCGAGACCACCCGCCCGCCCTCCCCCGGCGGGCAGAACACGGCGAACCCGGCGCCCATGTTGAACGTGCCGTACGCCTGCGCGGCGGACAGGCCGAGCACTCCGGTGATGAACTCCAGCACCGGCGGCACCGGCGGCAGGCTGGTCACCCGGTAGGTCAGTTCCCGGTTCGCCCGCATCAGCTTGCGCAGCCCGTGGCCGGTCACGTGGCACAGGTAGCTGACCGGCACCTGCTCGGAGTACAGGCGGTCCAGCAGGGCGGCGTAGATGGCGCCCGGCGCGAGCAGCGCGTCGCCGAAGGTACGCCCGTCCGGCAGGCGGGTGGTCAGGCCGCCGCAGCGGAGGGCGGCCTGGCGGGCCAGCGAGGCGCCGTTGGCGTGCAGGCCGGTGCTGGCGATCAGGACGATCTCGTCCCCGGCCCGCAGCCCGCTGCCGAGCAGCGCGTCCCGGCCGGGCGGGATCAGCCCGACGCCGCACCCGGCCAGGTCGATCTCCGCCGCCTCGACCAGCCCGCCGAGCATCGGCGACTCACCGCCGCCCCACACCGCGCCGGCGTCCCGGCAGGCCCGCAGCCAGCCGCGGACCAGGGAGGAGAACCGGCCGGGGACCGAGTACCAGGCCGGGGACCCGGTCGCGAAGTAGGCGCTGACCATCAGCGGCCTCGCCCCGACGCTGCACAGGTCGTTGACGATTGCCGCCACCGTGTCGTAGCCGGTCCACTCGAACCGGTCCGTGCCGGTCAGTTCCTGGTACTCCCTGGCAGCGGCCGACTTGGTGCCCAGGCACTCCATCACCATCGCGAGCTGCTCCCGGCCCAGCCGCAGCACGAAGGCCGGCTCGCCGCGGGAGGCGTCGACCGCCTCCGCCCCGTGCCCGGCCGCCAGCGCCGAGGTGGCCAGGGCAGCCGCGATCGCCTCCCGCTTGCCCGCGTCCAGCAGCTCGTAGTCGACCCCGGCGGACCGGTACGCGGCATCGTCGGAGGTCATCTGCAGCCTTCCTGCCTGCCCGGCCGGGTCGTCGGCCCGCCACCGGTGACGGGCCGCTGGTAACGCTATCGCGGCACCGTGCTGCTGATCCTGACCCGGCCGCCGAGCTGGGGCACGCTCACAACCAGGCGGGAACTTGCTGGTCAGTGCCTCGCATGCGAACACGCCGCTGACGCGCATTCCTGAGCCCGGGACGCGGGGTTTTGTCGGTACCGGTCGCTATGCTGGTCGAAAATGTACTCGAACATAGACCGTGACGAGGGTCAGGAACTCGTGTCAGGGAGGTGACCGGATGCCAGCTGTCGTCAGCCCGGTGCGCTCGGTCGCCTCTGCGCCTGCTGGCTCCTGCGAGCCTGCTGGCTCCTGCGAGCCTGCTGGCCTCCCGGCGGCCCGCACTCCTCCTGCCCCGCCGGCTCCCCCCAGGCCGCCAACAGGCGATGACGCGGAGTACTACCCCGGCGACGGGGACGCGCCGGCCGGCATGTTCTGGTCGTGGCCGCTGGACTTCGAGGCGTTCCAGGCCGCGCTGAGCAGCCCGCCGCCCTGGTCCCGCGGCCGTAAGTGCACCGCCGGGGCGCCTGGTGCACAGGCTGACTCGCAGGCTGGCGGGTCACGGGCTGGCGGATCACAGGCTGCTGCCGCAGTGGAAGATCCGGGGGCGCGAGCCGAAGATGCAGCGCAGACTGATGACCCGGCGGTGGATGAGGATGCCTGGTCTGGTGTGGCTGCGCCCCTGCCGGACAGCGTGGTGGCGGGGCGGGTTGTGGAGAGCCTGCCGCCGGGTCCGGAGCTGGCCGGGTGGCTGGCGCTGGCGGAGCCGGGTGAGCTGGAGGACGGTGCGCTGGCCGGGGTCGCGGCGTCGTTCCGGCGGCTGGCGTCGTGGGCGCAGGCCGGGGAGCTAGCGGTGGTGGCGCAGATCGCCGCCCGCGCCGCGGCCCGTGACCCGAAGATCGGCGTGGCGGGGGATGGGCGGCCGGTGCGGGTGCCGCGGAGCGCGTGCTCGGAGGTGGCGCTGGGGCTGGCGCTATCGGAGTACGGTGCCGCCTGGTGGACCGGCCTGGGCGTCACCCTGGCCTGGCGGCTGGCCGCGACCTGGGCAGCGCTGCACGAGGGCCGGATCGACTTTGCCCAGGCCCGGCTGATCGCCGAGCACACCGCAGTCCTGGACCAGGACACGGCCCGCGCGGTCGAGGCCAGGGTCCTGCCGCGGGCCGGGGACCAGACAACCAGCCAGTTGCGGGCGGTGCTGCGGCGAGCGGTGATCGCGGCCGATCCGCAGGCGGCCGAGCGGCGGCGGGAGGAGGCCGAGAGGCGGGCGAAGGTGTGCCTGTACGGCGATGAGGACCACACCGCCACGCTGGCCGGGTCGGGGCTGCCGGCCGCGCAGGCCGCGGCGGCGATGGCGCGGATCACCGCGCTGGCCCGCGCGGTGAAATCCTCCGGCGCACCCGGCGGCATCGACCTGCACCGGGCACAGGTGTTCATCGGCCTGCTACTCGGCACCCTGCCGTTCATCCCGCCCGCCGACGGAGCACCTACCGAACCTCCGCCCGACCTCCCGCCCGACGCACCGCCGCCCGGCCCGGCTGGCTCAGGCCCCGCTGACCCTGAAGCTGGCTCTGGGCCGGCTGGGCGGCGGGATGTCGTGCCCTGCCCAGGCGACGAGGACGCCCCGCCTGACGACAGCAGGACGGGCGAGACCTGCTCAGACGAGCACAGTGAGGACCCGGACGAAGACTTCGCAGAAGTGAGCGAGCCTGCCCCGGCCTGGCCGGAGCTGCCTGCCGCGGCACCGTTCGCCAACACTCCGCCCGGCCTGATACCGCCCGCGTTCACCCGTCCCGGATCCGCGGGAACCGCCGGAGCCGGCCTGTTTCCGGCCGGGACGGGCCGGCCTTCGTCTGGGCTGCTCGACCTGTCCCTGCCCTGGCCGGTGCTGGCCGGCCTCAGCACCGGTCCGGGCCTGCTGGGCCGGATCGGCCCGATCACCGCAACCCAGGCCATCCGGCTCGCGGACGCAGCAGCGGCCGACCCGGCCGCGCAATGGCGGATCATCGTCACCACCCCGGCCGGGCAGGCCATAGCAGTCAGCAAGGTCCCGCGCCGCACCCGTCCCAGGGACGGCCCGGCGGTCAGCACCGGGCTGGTCGGCCGGATCACCCTGATCATCAGCGAGGACGACCTGACCAGATGGTCAGGCACGGCTGGCCCGCCAGGCCGGGCCAGCCCGCCCGGCCAGGACCTGCCCGCGGGGCTTGCGGCTGGCGGAATCGTGGCGGCGGCGCTGCGAGCCGCACGGCGCGCCTTGGCCCGCGCCTGGGAGGAGGCCCGCGCCGATGTGGCGGCGGGAGGGTGCGCACACGCCAGTCAGAGCAAGTGCTACCGGCCGTCCTCCCGGCTGCAGGAGTACATCATCGCCCGAGATCAGACGTGCAGGTTTCCCGGCTGCCGGCAGCCCGCCTGGCGCGGCGACCTGGACCACACCGTGGCCTGGCCGCACGGCCCGACGTGCCGCTGCAACCTCGGCGGCCTCTGCCGCCTTCACCATCAGCTCAAGCAGCTCCGGGACTGGACGCTGCGACAGACAAGCCCCGGCACCTTCGAGTGGACCGCACCGTCCGGCCGAACCTACCCGGCCACCCCCGACCCCCACATCAGCTAGGCGGGCGGTCCGGAGCTCCGGTAACGAGACGGTAAACTTGCCGCAGCGCGCGGGAGTCTGGTGCAACCGGACTGAGAGGGCGGCTAGCGAGCCGCCGACCGCAGGAACCTGATCCGGGTCATGCCGGCGAAGGGAGCGGACCATGCAGGCACCGGCCGCCGTCAGTCCCGATGTCCTGATCATCGGCGGCGGGGTGATCGGGCTCAGCATCGCCTGGCGAGCCGCCCAGCGCGGGCTGCGGGTGACCGTAGCCGACCCCGACCCCGGCAGCGGCGCCACGCACGCCGCCGCCGGGATGCTGGCACCGGTGGCCGAGGCCGCCTACGCGGAGCGCGAGCTGTTCCGGCTCGGCCGCCACGCGCTGCTGGCCTACCCGGACTTCACCGCCGAGCTGACCGAGCTGACCGGCGAGCCGACCGGATTCCGGCAGTGCGGCACCCTGCAGATCGCCTACGACGCCAGCGACCTGGCCGTGCTGGCGGAGTTCCGGGTCCTGCAGGAGTCGCTCGGCGTCACCGCCCAGCCGCTGACCGCGCGCGAGTGCCGCGCCGCCGAGCCGATGCTTGACCCCTCGGTCCGCGGCGGGCTGCTGGCCGACGACGACGGCTCGGTCGACCCGCGGCTGCTGAGCCGGGCACTGCTCGCGGCCGCCGCCGCTGCCGGGGCCCGGCTGGTCCGCCAGAGCGTGGCCGAGATCGTCGTGGCCGGCCAGCAGGGGCGGGTGGCCGGGGTTCGGCTGGCGGACGGCACCGAGCTGCGGGCGGGCCAGGTGGTGCTGGCGGCTGGCTGGCAGTCCGGCGGGTTCGCCGGGCTGCCAGCGGGACTCGCCCCGCCGGTACGGCCGGTTAAGGGACAGATCCTGCGGCTGCGGCCGGGCCCGGCAGATAGGCGGGGGGTGAGCAGGCCGGGCTGCCGCCCGGCCTGCTCACCCGCACCGTCCGCGGGATCGTCCGCGGCTCATCGGTGTACCTGGTGCCCCGGCTCAGCGGCGAGCTGGTCATCGGCGCCACCCAGGAGGAGCTCGGGCCGGACCGGACCGTGACCGCGGGCGGCGTCTGGGAGCTGCTGCGGGACGCGCGCGCCCTGGTCCCCGGCATCACCGAGCTGGAGCTGGCCGAGGCGGCCGCCGGGCTGCGGCCGGGCACGCCGGACAACGCGCCGGTGATCGGCCCGGCCGGGCCGGACGGGCCGACCGGGCTGGTGCTGGCCACCGGCCACTTCCGGTCCGGGGTGCTGCTGGCCCCGGTAACGGCCGACGATCGTGGCCGACTACCTGGCCACCGGAGAGCTGGCCAAGGAGGCGGAACCGTTCGCGCCGCAGCGCTTCGCCGGGCAGCAGGGAACCAGGGCGGGCACCCGGTGACCGGCCAGAGCCAGGCGGGGCGGGAGACCGTGGAGATCGATCATCAACGGCGTGCCGCGCCGCCTGCCGGACGGCTCGTCCCTGGCACGGGCGGTCTCGCTGCTGACCACCGCGGCCACCGGCGTCGCCGCGGCGGTGAACGGCGAGGTCGTGCGCCGGGCCGCCTGGGAGTCGACCCTGCTGGCGGCCGGCGACCAGGTCGAGGTGATCACCGCGGTGCAGGGAGGCTGACGTGGACGACCCGTTCGTGCTCGCCGGCGAGGCCTTCACTCGCCGGCTGATCATGGGCACCGGCGGCGCGCCCAGCCTGGACGTGCTGGGCCGGGCGCTGGATCGCCTCCGGCACCGAGCTGACGACCGTGGCCATGCGCCGGGTGGACCCGGCCGCCGCCGGGTCGGTGCTCGACGTGCTGGCCGAGCGCGGCATCCGGGTGCTGCCGAACACGGCCGGCTGCTTCACCGCCGCCGAGGCGGTTCGCACCGCCAGGCTGGCGGCCGAGGCGCTCGGCACCACCTGGGTGAAGCTCGAGGTGATCGCGGACGAGACGCACCCTGCTGCCGGACCCGGTCGAGCTGCTCGACGCCGCCGAGCAGCTGGTGGCCGACGGCTTCACGGTGCTGCCCTATACCAGCGATGACCCGGTGCTGGCGGCCCGGCTGGAGCAGGCGGGCTGCGCGGCGGTGATGCCGCTCGGCGCGCCGATCGGCTCCGGCCTGGGCATCCGCAACCCGCACAACATCGAGCTGATCGTCGCGGCGGCCTCGGTGCCGGTGATCCTGGACGCGGGCATCGGCACCGCCAGCGACGCGGCCATCGCGATGGAGCTCGGCTGCGACGCGGTGCTGCTGGCCACCTCGGTGACCAGGGCCCGCGACCCGGAGCTGATGGCCGGGGCGATGCGCTCGGCGGTGCTCGCCGGGCGGCAGGCGTTCCTGGCCGGCCGGGTGCCGCAGCGACGGCACGCACTTGCCTCGTCACCGCCGGTAACACACTGGTAGCTAGGTGTGACCGCCTGGCTCCGGGGCGCTGTTAGCACAGCGCACGACCCGGTGCTCCCTTTACACTTGCGCCGATGGATACGACCCTTTCGCCGCCTGCCGGGCAGTTGCTTGACGGCCGCTACCGGATCGAATCCTGGCTGGCGCGCGGCGGGATGGCCACCGTCTACCTGGGTACCGACACCAGGCTCGACCGCACCGTGGCGCTGAAGATCGCCCACCAGGAACTGGCCGGCGATGCCGAGTTCGTCCGCCGGTTCATCGGCGAGGCGCGGGCCGCGGCCCGGCTGTCCAGCCCGAACGTGGTCGCCGTGTACGACCAGGGCTCGGCCGGGGATATCCATTACCTGGCCATGGAGTACGTGCCCGGTCCCACGCTGCGCGCGCTGCTCGCCGAGCGGGGCATGCTTGGCCCGCGGGAGGCGCTCGACATCATCGAAGGCGTGCTCACCGGCCTGGCCGCGGCGCACGAGTCGGGCATCGTGCACCGCGACGTCAAGCCCGAGAACGTGCTGCTGGCGCCGGGCGGCACGGTCAAGGTCGCCGACTTCGGCCTGGCCAGGGCGGTAGCCGGGGCCGATCAGTCGAAGAGCGGCCAGATCATCGGCACGGCCGCCTACCTCGCGCCCGAGCAGGTGCAGGGCGGCACCTCGGACATGCGCACCGACGTGTACGCGGCCGGGGTAATGCTGTTCGAGCTGATCACCGGGCGGCAGCCGCACACCGGCGAGACCCCGCTCGCGGTTGCCTACAAGCACGTCAACGAGATCGTCCCGCCGCCGTCCGCCCTGGTCGCCGGGCTGCCGCCGGCGCTGGACGCGCTGGTCGCGCTGGCCACCAGCCGCAGCCCGGACCTGCGTCCGGCCGACGCTGGCCACTTCCTGCTCGCGGTGGGCGAGGCCCGGCAGGGCCTGCCGATCAGCGGCCTGCGCCCGCGCGGCCAGCACGCCGCGCCGCCCCGCCAGGATCCGCCAGCGCCGCCGGGCAGCCTGCCGCCCGGTGCTGGCCAGCACGGTGCTGGCCAGTACGGGCCCGGGTACCCGGTCGGCTCCGCGGGCGGCTACCGGACGGGTCCCGGCGTCGAGGCCGGCTGGTCACAGGTGCCCTGGCAGGGTTCTGGCCAGCACTCTTGGCCGCCAGCACGGCAGGACGCGGGCGCGGCGCCGTCCCCGGCCGCGGGCCCGCCGCCCCCGCACGGGCAGCCCGGCGCGGACACCGCTGCCCTGGCTCCGCCTGGCGAGCACGGCAGGCCGGAGCACGGCAGGCCAGCCGGCCTGATGCCGTCTCCGGTGCTGCCGAACACCGCAGTACCGAACACGGTGCTGCCGTCCGCAGTCCTGCCGTCCGCAGTGCTGCCGCCGGAGGCGCACCACGGCACCAACCACACGCTGATCGTGCCGACCTCGGGCCAGGGCGGCTATCCGGAGGTTCACGGCCGCGGCTACCGCCGCCGCCGTGAGCCGCGGCTCGGCCGGTGGCTGTTCAGCCGCCGGCTCGGCTACCTGGTCATCCTGATCGTCGCGGTGCTCGGCGCGGTGCTGCTCGCCTGGTGGCTGTCGGCCGGCCGGTATACCACGATCCCCCAGGTCAACGGGTTCGCGGCGGGCACGGCCCGGACCGAGCTGGTCAACGACGGGCTCAGCGTGCGGATCGGGGCCGGGCAGCACAGCTCGCTGCCGCGCAGCGAGGTGATACGCACCGACCCGGCCGCCGGGTCCAGGATTCCCAGCGGCGGCAGGGTGACGATCATCGAGTCGCTCGGCCCGGTGAAGATCGCGGTCCCGCAGGTCACCGGCATGGAGCTGGCTCAGGCACAGGCGACGCTCACGCACAGCGGCCTGACGCCGGGCACGGTCAGCAACGTCCCGTCCACCACGGTCCCGGCCGGGATCGTGACCGCCACCAACCCGGTCGCCGGGACCAGCTGGCCCAAGAACCGGCCGGTGGGCATCACGGTGAGTGCGGGCCCGCCGCTGCCGGACTTCGTCAACCAGACCGTCCAGCAGGCACAGGCCACCGCGCAGACCGGCGGGTACACGATCAACCCGGTCCAGGACGCGAGCGGCAAGGCGCCGGCCGGCACGATCGTGCGCCAGTCTCCCGCGGCGGGCACGCCGATCTCCCCGCACGAGGTCGTGACCGTCTACGTGTCCCCCGGCCCGCCGCTGGTGCAGGTGCCGAACGTGGACGGGCTGCCGGTCCGGCAGGCGATCCGGGAGCTAGAGCAGGCCGGCTTCAACGTGAATATCAACAAGGGCCTCGGCAACTCGGTGACCGGCTACTCGCCCAACACCCCGTCCCCGGCCGGCACGACCATCACCATCAACGTCGGCCTCACCCTGTAGCCCGCCGCGGTGCCGTCTGGTCACGGGAGCGGGCCCTCGCCGGGCTGTTCCTGGTAGGAGTACCGCTGCTCGCGCCACGGATCGGCGGTGTTGTGATACCCCCGCTCCTCCCAGAACCCGCGCCGGTCCCTGGTCAGGTACTCGATCGCGCGCACCCACTTGACGCTCTTCCAGGCGTACAGCGACGGCACCACCAGCCGCAGCGGGAAGCCGTGCTCGGGCGTGAGCGGGCGGCCGTCGCGATGGGTGGCCAGCAGCGTGTCGTCGGCGGCGAAGTCGCCGATCCGCATGTTGGCGCTGTAGCCGACGTCGGCCCAGACCATGACGTGGGTCACCGCCGGATCCGGCGGAACCGCGCGGAGTACCTCGGCGGCCGGCACGCCCAGCCATTCGACGCCGGGAACGGTGAACCTGGTCACGCAGTGAAAGTCGGCCACCACCCGGCGCCGCGGCATCGAGCGGACCTGGTCCCAGGTCCAGCCGTGCCCGCCGCCGGACTCGGTGGCACCGAAGACCCGCAGGTCCCAGGTCTCCGGGCGGAACAACGGCACCGGCCCGTAGTGCAGCACCGGCAGTGACTCCGGGATGCGCTGGCCCGGCGGCAGGACCGGCGGGCGGGCAGGCCGCCGAGCCTGCTCGCGCACCGCAGCGCCGGGCGACCCGGTCTCCGGCTGCTGCCCCATGTCCAGCTGGCCCCTGCCTTCCTTGTGCCCGCCCGGCCTTTGCCCGCCCGCCGGCCCGCCCGGCCTCGCCCGCGGGGTGCAGCCATCCTGCCATCCAGGGCCCGGCGGCCGACCTGCGGCTACCGTGCAAGCACGGCCGGGCGGTGCGCTAAGCTGCTGACCGTGCGTCACCAGTACTGGTTCTTTTATGGCTACCGGCTCCGACTCGGCCCGGTCGCCCGCCAGTCCCTGCGCTGACGCGAGCACCGAACCAGAGCCCCGGGCCGGACTGGCCCGGGGCTTTCGTCATGATGGAACCAGGAGGTTGACATGGTGGTCGTGATGGCCCCCAGGGCCACGCAAGCCGATATTGACGTGATCGTTGAGCTGGTGCACGCGGCCGGCGGCGAGGCGTTCGTGAGCCGGGGCGTGTCGCGGACGATCATCGGCCTGGTCGGGGATGTCGACAACTTCGGCGCGCTCAACCTGCGCAGCCGCAGCGGCGTCAGCGACGTGATGCGGATCTCGGTGCCGTACAAGCTGGTCAGCCTGGAGCACCATCCCGACCGGTCGGTGATACGGGTGGGCGACGTGCCGATCGGTCCCGGCACGGTGACCCTCATCGCCGGGCCGTGCACGGTGGAGACCCCGGAGCAGACCCTGACCGCCGCCAGGATGGCGCAGACGGCCGGGGCCTCGCTGCTGCGGGGCGGCGCGTTCAAGCCGCGGACCTCGCCGTACGCGTTCCAGGGGCTCGGCGAGGCCGGCCTGAAGATCCTGGCCGAGGTGCGCGAGGAGACCGGGCTGCCGGTCGTTACCGAGGTCATCGACCCGGCCAGCGTGGACCTGGTCTGCTCCTACGCCGACATGCTCCAGCTTGGCACCCGCAGCATGCAGAACTTCGCGCTGCTGCAGGCGGTCGGCTCGGCCGGCAAGCCGGTGCTGCTCAAGCGCGGCATGAACGCGACCATCGAGGAGTGGCTGATGGCGGCCGAGTACATCGCCCAGCGCGGCAACCTCGACATCGTGCTGTGCGAGCGCGGCATCCGCACCTTCGAGACCGCCACCCGCAACACCCTGGACATCAGCGCGGTCCCGGTGGCCCAGCGGCAGTCGCACCTGCCGGTGATCGTGGACCCGTCGCACTCCGGCGGGCGCCGCGACCTGGTGCTGCCGCTCAGCCGGGCCGCGATCGCGGCGGGCGCCGACGGGCTGATCGTGGACGTGCACCCGGAGCCGGCCATGGCCCTGTGCGACGGGGACCAGGCGCTGGTGGACGCGGACCTGCGCAAGCTCGGGGCCGAGGTCAGCGCGCTCGCCGCGCTGATGGGGCGGACGCTGGCCCCGGCACCGCAGCCGGCCAGGGTGAGCTGAGGACGGCCGCAGTACCGCTGACCACGGGCCGCCGGTCGCGGGCGCCGCCGGCCACAGTCAGAGCCCGGCGACCGCCGGGATCACCCGGGTGCCGATGACCTCGAGCGGAGCGATGCTCCACACGTTGGCCACGGCGCCGATCGCGGCCTGGAAGCCCATCGCGGCCAGCTCGCCGAGCTGGTCGATGACCTGCCCGGCGTTCTCCCCCCGCTCGCCCACGTCGAAGATGAAGTAGCAGGTCTTGGTGATCTCGTCGTAGTCCCGGCCCTCGGCCGCGCAGTGCTCCCGCAGCACGTCGAGCTTGCGGGGCAGGTCCGGGCCGGGGAACAGGTTGCAGGCCTGCGCGTACCTGGCGACGAAACGCAGCGTCTTGCGCTCGCCGCCGCCGCCGATCATGATCGGCGGGTGCGGCGCCGAGATCGCCTTCGGGTAGTTCAGCGGCCGGGCCAGCCGGTAGTGCCTGCCCTGGTAGGCCGACTCGTCGCCGCGCCACATCTGCAGGCAGATCTGCAGCGTCTCTTCCAGCCGCTCGAACCGCTCGGCCACCGGCGGGAACGGAATGCCGAGGCCGCGTGATTCCTCCTCGTTCCACGCGGCGCCGATGCCGAGCCAGGCCCGGCCGGCCGACAGCACGTCCAGCGTGGTCACCATCTTCGCGAGGATGCCCGGATGCCGGTAGACGGTGCCGGTGACCAGGGTCAGCAGCTGGATCCGCGAGGTACAGGCGGCCAGGTAGCCGAGCGTGGTGTAGGCCTCGAGCATCTCGTGCTCGGGCGGGCCGATGACGCCGATCTGGAAGAAGTGGTCCATCACCGCGAGGTGGCTGAACCCCGCCTCGTCCGCCGTCCGCGCCACCGTGGCCAGGTCGGCGCCGAGCGTGGCCGGGCCGGCGGGCCGGGTGAAATCCGGGATCTGCAGTCCGATCTGCACGTGATCACCTCCGCCGCACAGCCTGCCACACCGCCTCCTAAGCTGGGCCGCGGTCAGCCTGCAGCCATCGAGTGCGAGGAGCCCGACCCCTATGACCACAGCCGCAGATGACGGTGTCAGCGCGTTTCCCCGGCAGTTCGCCAGGACCAGGCGGTTCAGCCTCGGCGTGCCGCACAGCTTCACCATCTCGCCCGACGGCGAGCGGGTGCTGTTCCTGCGCACCCGCGGCGGCGAGGACACCGCTGGCTGCCTGTGGCTGCAGGACGGCGACGGCGAGCACCTGGTCGCCGATCCAGCCGCGCTCGGCCCGGCGGAGCCGGAACCCGAGGCCGAGCGGGTGCGCAGGGAGCGGGCCAGGGTGGCGGGCACCGGCATCGTGGCCTACAGCACCGACCGGGACGCGCGCACCGTGGCCTTCGCGCTCGGCGGGCGGCTGTGGACGGCGGGCACCGACGGCGGCGGGCCGCGGCCGGTGCCCGCGGCTGGCCCCGTGGTCGACCCGCGGCTGGACCCGGCCGGCCGCCGGATCGCGTACGTGACCGGCGGCGCGCTGCACGTTGCCGAGCTGGACGGCGGCGCCGGCCGTGCGCTGGCCGAGCCCGAACACGAGGAGGTCAGCTACGGCCTGGCCGAGCACGTGGCGGCCGAGGAGATGCACCGTCCCCGCGGCTTCTGGTGGGCGCCGGACGGGGAGCACCTGCTGGTCGCGCGGGTCGACAACAGCGCGGTGCAGCACTGGTGGCTGGCCGACCCGGCCAACCCGCAGACGGCGCCGCGCCGGATCGCCTACCCGATGGCCGGCACGGCCAACGCCGATGTCTCGCTGCTGGTGCTCGATCTGCACGGCGGCCGGACCGAGGTGAGCTGGGACCGGGCCGCCTTTGAGTACCTGGTCACGGCCGGCTGGGACAGCCACGGCCCGCTGCTGTCGGTGCAGAGCCGCGATCAGCGCACGGTGCAGGTCCTGGCCGCCGACCCGGCCACCGGGGCCACCAGCCTGCTGCGCACCGAGCGCGACCCGGCCTGGGTGCAGCTCACCGCCGGGGTGCCGGCCAGGACCGAATCGGGAGTGCTGATCGGAGTATCCGACCTGAACGGCTCCCGGCGGCTGGTCGTCGGCGGCACGCCGGTCACCGCCGACGGGGTGCAGGTGCGCGGGGTGTCCGGCACGGACGGCGAGTCGGTGCTGTTCACGGCCAGCGAGGAACCCACCGAGGTGCACCTGTGGCGGTACCAGCCAGGGCACGGCTGCGTGCGGCTGACCGAGCAGAGCGGGCTGCACTCCGGCAGTGAGGCCGGCGGCACGCTGGTGCAGACCGCGCACACCATGGCCGGCCGCGCGGTGAGCGTGACCAGGCAGGGACGGCCGCCGGCGCCGATCACGAGCCTGGATGCCGAGCCCGCCGTCACGCTGCGGATCACCTGGCTGGAGGCAGGCGACAGGCAGCTGCGCACTGCGCTGCTGCTGCCATCGTGGCACCAGCCGGGCCGCAGGCTGCCGGTGCTGATGAGCCCGTACGGCGGCCCGGCCGGCCAGACGGTACTGCGGGCCAGGACCGCGCACCTCTGCGAGGCGCAGTGGTTCGCCGAGAACGGTTTCGCGGTGGTGGTCGCGGACGGCCGCGGCACCCCTGGCCGCGGCCCGGCCTGGGACAAGGAGGTCTTCGGCGACACCCTGTCCAAGGCGGTCGAGGACCAGGCCATCGCGCTGCACGCGGCCGCCGCGCACTGCCAGGATCTGGATCTGGGCCGGGTCGGCATCCGCGGCTGGTCCTTCGGCGGCTCGCTGGCCGCGGCCTGCGTGATCCGGCGGCCTGATGCGTTCCACAGCGCGGTCTCCGGCGCCGCGCCGAGCGACCAGCGGCTGTACGACACGCACTGGCGGGAGAGGTTTCTCGGCCTGCCGCAGGACCACCCCGACGACTACGACCGCAGCTCCCCGATCACGCAGGCGGCCGAGCTGACTCGCCCGCTGCTGCTGGTGCACGGCGTCGCCGACGACAACGTGGTGGTCGCGCACACGCTGCGGATGTCGGCGGCACTGCTGGCGGCCGGGCGGCCGCACCGGGTGCTGCCGCTGTCCGGCACGCACATGCAGACCGACGAGACCTCGGTCACCCAGCTGATGCTGCACGAGCTCGATTTCCTGCGCGAGACGCTGCCCTCGGCCGGAACCTAGCGGCCGGCGCAGGTCCGGCTACCATGCTGCCAGCCGGCCAGGGCTGGCCGGTGCCCGGCGGACGGAGACCCCCGTGACCAGACCGCACCGCGCCCTGCTGTCCCTGGCGACTGCCGCCACCGCCTGCGCCTGCGCGCTGCTGCTGGCGGCCCCGCCGGTCCTGGCCGCCGGGGCACCCGGCTGGCGGGTCGTGCTCAGCCGCCACTACCCGGTGTCCGGCAACGCGTTCAGCGGCTTCGGCGCGATCGTGGCAATCAGCCGCACCGACGCCTGGGCCCTGGGCGGCAGCGCCACGCAGACCGACGGCGCCGGCGCAGGCTACCCGGTCGCGGTGCACTGGAACGGCCGCCGCTGGCATGCCTCGCCGCTGCCGGCCGGGCTCACCGGGTCGGTCATCGCGGCCAGTGCCTCGGCGCCGGACAATGTGTGGGCGGCCAGCAGCCTGGACGGGTACGTGCTGCACTGGAACGGCAGGCGCTGGTCGGCGCACCGGCTGGTACCGAAGGCCGACCTTCCCGGCGAGATCACCGGCATCACCGCGGTCAGCAGCAGGGACGTGTGGGTGTTCGGCGCCAGCGGCGCCTGGGGCGGCATCGGCACCTGGCACTACAACGGGCGCACCTGGGCGAAGGTGGCCCTGCCGGGCGGCTACCCGGACCTGCTGGCCGGCAGCGCCCTGTCCGCGGCGAGCATCTGGGGCGTGACCAGGGGCATCGGCGTCCCCAATCATGTGGAGCACTACAACGGCCGCCGGTGGCGGATCGTGTCCTCGCCCGCGTTGCGGGACGCGGGCACGTTCACCGCGGTGGTGGCCGAGTCCCCTGGTGATGTCTGGGCCGCCGGCGTGGTCCCGGCCAGCGGCGGCAGGACCGCGAACGTGCTGTTCCGCCTGTCCCGCGGCCGGTGGACCAGGAAGGCCATCCCGCACGGCGCGTGGCCGGTACTGCCGTCCAGCCTGATCTCCGACGGGCACGGCGGGCTGTGGCTGCTGGCCGGATTCAGCGGGCCGCAGTACCTGATGCACCTGTCCAGCGCCGGGAAGTGGAGCCGCACGCTGATCACCGTGCGGCGCGGCGAGCAGGTGTCCGGCCTGGCACCCGCCGGGCGGGCCGGCGCGATGTGGGGCGCCGGGCTGATCATCAGCAAGACCGGCACCCAGTCCAGCGCGGTGATCTTGGCCCATGGCAAGACCGGCTAGACCGGGCACCGGGCGGCTGGCGGCGATTCGTTCCGGGTAAATGTCCTGTCAGCCGCGGGACGGCGAGTGCTCCTGGGCCGCGGCGGCCAGCTCCTCGGCCAGGTCGTCGGCGTCCAGCCGGGCCTCGATCCGGCGCAGATCCTCGATCCTGGCCCTGGTCTCCACCTGGCGCGGCGCGATCAGCGAGCAGCAGTCCTCATCCGGCAGCTCGGAGATGGCCAGGGTGGCGATCCGGCGCGCCTCGGCCATGATCTCGGCCTTGTCCAGGCCGATCAGCGGGCGCAGGATCGGCAGCTGCACCGCGTCGTCGAGGGCGGTGATGTTGGTCAGGGTCTGGCTGCTGACCTGGCCCAGCGAGTCACCGGTGACCAGGGCGGCCGCCCGCATCCGGCGGGCCAGCGCCTCCCCGGTCTTGAGCATCAGCCGGCGCTGTGCCATGATCTGCAGCCGGCCGGCGCCGGAGGAGGCCAGCCGCTGCTGCGCCTTGCCGAACGCGACTACGAACAGCCGCGAGCCGCACTGGAACCGGTCCAGCTCGCGGACCAGGCCGTAGGCCTTGTAGACCGACTCGGGCCCGGTCAGCGGCATCCCGGAGAAGTGCAGGTAACTGCACCGCAGCCCGCGGCGCATCATCCGGTAGGCGGCCACCGGGGAGTCGATGCCGCCCGACATCAGCACCAGCGCGTGCCCGCTCATGCTCACCGGCAGGCCGCCCTGACCCGGCTGGCCGCCGGTGAACACGAACACCTCCGCCTGGTCCACCTCGATGTAAACGGTGAAGTCCGGGCGGCTGAGGTTCACCGGGTTCCCGTGCTCCTGCTGGATCCGGGCACCGATGAGGATCGCGAGCTCGGCCGAGGTGAGCGGGAACCGCTTGTCCCGGCGCCGGGCCCGGACCGCGAACGCGCCGGGCAGCCCGGCGGACAGCTCGAGCGCGGCGGCGAGCGCCGCCTCCGGCTCCTTGGCCACCCGGACCGCGCGGCAGACCCTGGCCAGCCCCATGACGTCGCGCATGCGCTCGGCCAGGGCGTCGGCAGCGGCCTCCGGCCCGGCGCCGCCGGACTCGCCGTCGGGAACCCGCAGCACGATCACGCCCTCGCGCCGCCAGATCCGCACCGGCTGGCCGAGGTCCCGCGCCGCGCGCCTGATGTTGTCGCCCAGCAGCCGCTCGAAGTGCTGGCGGTTCTTGCCCTTCAGCACGATCTCGCCGAGCTTGAGCAGCACGCACGGCTCATGCAGGGCAGCGTCCGGCGATGACCCTGCCTGATCGGTCAGCGGGAGCACGGACATGCCTCCAGTGTGCCAGCACCCGCCCCCCTGGCCATGCCGCCGGGCACCTGCGCCTCCGGGCATTTCGGGCCGATCGCCCGGCGCCGGGCCTAGTAACTGCGGAGGGTGATGGCGCAACTTCAGTGCGTGATATTAACCTGGTCGCAGCAGAGGGGGACGAGGCGACAGCGTCATGGGTCTGTGCACGTCGTGCGGCGACCGGGCCGCGGCGGGGACGCGATTCTGCCCGGTGTGCGGAGCGCCCCTGGGCAGCGCCGCGCCGGGCAGGGCTGCGCCGCCCGGGATCGCGGATCCGTATGGCTACCTGTATGCGCGGGCGGCAGGCGGCGGGCACGGGCATGTCCGGCTGCTCGGCGGGCAGGCGGCCGCGGGCCGGGATACCGGCCAGCCGGGCCCGCCGGATCGGGCGTCCGGGCCGCAGGCGCGGCCGGAACCGGAACCGGAACGTGAGCCGGAGCCGGAACGTGAGCCGGAGCCGGAGCCGGACTGAGCCGGAACCCGGTCCGGGAAGCGGGACCGGGCAGCGAGGGCCGGAGGCTGCTGCCCGGCTGCCGTCCGACCCGGCCCGGATCGTGGTCGCGGCGGCCTTTGCCGTCCTGGCAGCGGTCGCGGCTGGCGCGTTCGTGGCCGTGGCGCATTTCGGGGCCAGGGCCCGGCCGTTCCGGCTCGGCCTGCCGGGCAGCCCGGCGGCAGCGCGGCCGCACGGACCGTCGGCCCCGGCCGTTCCCCCGGTCCCGGTAGGCCACGGCCGCTCGCCGCGGCCGCCCGGCCGCCCGGGCCAGTCCGGGCCGCTGGCGGCAGCGGCCCGTCGCCGGTGCGGGCCACCGGCACCAGCGTGGTCGCCATCGGGCCGGGCGCGGCCTACCAGCCGCACGCGGCGGCCGTGGCCGCTGTGCTCACCGACTACTTCGCCGATATCAACCACAGCGATTTCCGCGCCTACCGGAACCTGCTGACCACCGGGCTGCGGCGGATCGAGACCCCGGAGCGGATCCGTTCTGGCTACCAGAGCACGGCCGACTCCGGGGTGACGGTGGTCCGGCTCACCGCCTCCGGCGGCGGGCGGCTGCTGGCCGCCGTGACCTTCCTCAGCCATCAGGCCCCGGCCGACAGCCCGGACCGGTCCTGGTGCGACGACTGGCGGGTGACGCTGGACCTGGTGCCGCACCAGGGCGGCTACCTCATCGGCGGGCCGCCGCCCGGTCACCAGGCTTCCTACCGGCCCTGCGGCTAGCCGGGCGCCGGCGGTCAGCCGCCGCGGACGCCACAGAGCAGCCGGACGTCACCGCGCTGCCACAGGGTGCCGATCTCGCTGAAGCCGGCCTGCCGCAGCGCCTCGGCGTGCACCCGCAGCAGCCTGGACTCGCTGCCGTGATGCTCGGCGGTATAGCGCCGCCGCTCGCGCTCGGCGACCGGGCCGGCCAGGGCCGGATCCGCCGTCGCCGCCTCCCACCAGCCGGCCCAGCTCTCGGCGTGGCCGCCCGGGAACCGGCGCCGGTCCTCGCGCTGGCGCATCGCCCGGCCGATTCCGGCCAGCACCGGGGCGGACGCCGGGTCCTCCTCCAGGTGATCGCCGTTCAGCAGCAGCCCGCCGGGCCGCAGCACGGTGATCAGCTCTGCGTACATCGCGGCCAGCTGGGGCGCCTCCAGCCAGTGCAGCGCGGTCGTGCTCATCGCCGCGTCGGCCTGACGGTCCAGTTCCAGCCGCCGCGACCAGCCGGCTACCCGCAGGTCAGCATCGACGAAGCGGATGCCGGGCCGGGCCGGCCCGGCGGCCGCGCCCAGCGCCAGCAGCAGCGGGTCGGCGTCCACGGCGATCACCCGGGCGGCCGGCAGGCGGCGGAGCAGCCGCACCGACAGCGAGCCGGGGCCGCAGCCGAGATCGATCACCAGCGGGTCCGGCCGCCCGGCGGCATGCTCGATCGCGTCGATGAGCGCGGTGAAGCGCTCTTCCCGGTCCGGCATGGAGCTTTCCTGCTGGCGGTCCCAGCGGTCCAGCCACCGCTGTGCGTGCTCGCGGCTGATCGGCGGGTCGGGCGGGCTCTGCACTGTGCCTCCGTTGTCTCGGCTTCGGTTCCTGGTTGCTTCCGCTCCGGGCTCGCGGCCGCGGGCTCCCGTCACCGCCGGACGGCGCCGGTCACCAGCCAGCGGCTGCCACGGGCCCGCAGGGTAAGGGTCACGAACCTGGCCAGCAGCCAGAGGCTGTAGGCAAGCCACAGCGCGACCAGGCCGCCGTGCAGCGCCCGGACCAGCGCGACCGCGGGCAGGTACACGGCCAGCGAGATGATCCCGGCGATGGCCAGGTAGCGCTGATCGCCAGCGCCGATGAGCACGCCGTCCAGCACGAACACCACGCCGGCCACCGGCTGCTGCAGCGCGGCGACCACGAGGACCGCGAGCAGCAGCCCGCGAACCGCAGGCGTGACCGCGAACACGGCCGGCACCAGCGGCCGGACCAGCAGCAAGAGCAGCCCGAAGCCGGTGCCGTAGACCGCGCCCCAGCCGATCATCCGCCGGGTCGCGGCCCTGGCCCCGGCGGCATCGCCGGCGCCCAGGCTGCGACCGGTGATCGCCTGCCCGGCGATCGCGATCGCGTCCAGCGCCAGCGCCAGCAGGTTCCAGATCCGGAACGCGACCTGGTGCGCGGCGATGGCCGCGTTGCCCTGCCTGGCCGCGACCGCGGTGGTGACGACCAGGGCGACCTGCAGGGCCAGCGTGCGCAGCAGCAGCCCGGCCGCCGCGGTGGCCCCGGCCCGCAGCCCGGCCCGGTCCGGGCCGAGCCGGACTCCGGCGCGGCGCGCCCCGCGGGCGACCACGGCCAGGTAGCAGACCGCGCCCCCGGTCTGCGCTATGACCGTGCCGCTCGCCGATCCGGCCAGCCCCCAGTGCAGGCCGAGCACGAAGGTCGCGTTCAGGATCACGTTGACGGTGCTGGCCGCCACCGCCACCAGCAGCGGCGTCCTGGTGTCCTGCAGGCCGCGCAGCACGCCGGTGCCGGCCAGGATCATCAGCATCGACGGCGCCCCGAACAGGCTGATCCGCAGGTAGGTCACCGCGCCCTGGCTCACCGCCGGGGAGGCGCCGAATACCCGGACGATCTCCGGTGCGAGCGGCCAGGCCAGCACCAGCACCCCGGCGCCGATCAGGGCCGCCAGCCAGAAGCCGTCGATGCCCAGCCGGATCGCCTCGGGCCGGTGGCCGGCGCCCAGCTGCCGGGCGACCGCCGCGGTGGTGCCGTAGGCCAGGAAGATCGAGATGCTGACCAGCGTGGTGAGCGCCTGGCTGGCCACGCCGAGCCCGCCGAGCGGGATCGTGCCGATCCGGCCCACGATCGCGGAGTCGGCCAGCAGGAACAGCGGCTCGGCCACCAGGGCGCCGAACGCGGGCACGGCCAGCCGCAGGATCTCCTTGTCCTGCTCGCCCGCGCGCAGCCGCAGCCACCGGTTCGCGCGGGCCGTGCGGGCCGGTCCCGTCGTCATGCCGGTGCCTGCCAGCCCACGCGCGTCCTCCTCGTCACTGGCGACTACAATTTAGACAGTCACAACCTAAGATACCCGGAGATAACTGGTCAAGTGAATTTCAACAGTCACGTAGATGCCATCGTGACGGTGGCGGTCCGGCTGGTGAACGCGCTGACCCCGGGCCAGTGCCGGCGGCCGGCCGTACCGGCCGCCGGAGGGGGACGACCTGCCGGCCGCGGCGACCGCGGCGATCAGGGCGGGCCTGCCGGACTCCCGCGAGGTCACGCTGGCGGAAGCGAGCGCGTTCGGCGGCGTGGCGGCGTCCCTGCGGGCCGTGTTCGACCTGGTGGCGACCGGGCAGATGGACGCGGCGGCGCGGCAGGTCAACGAGCTGCTGGCGCGGACCGGCGCGCACCCGCAGCTGGACCGGCACGACGGCGAGCCGTGGCACCTGCATTTCCACGGCACCGAGAACTCGCTGGTCACCGGCTGGGCGGCGGGCTGCGCGACCGGGCTGGCCGTGGTCCTGGGCAGCGACCTGCGCGGCCGCCTCGGGGTCTGCACCGCCGACCGGTGTGACCGGGTCTACGTGGACGGATCGCGCAACGGCACCCGCCGGTTCTGCTCGACCGCCTGCCAGAACCGGGTCAAGGCCGCCGCGTTCCGCGCCCGCCAGCCCGGCCGTCCCGTCCTGCCCGCACCTCCCGGACCCCCCGGCCGCGGCCAGCTCAGCCGCTCCCCCACCGCTCCCGCAACCGCTCGATCACCCGCTCCGCCTCAGCCTCGCTGACCTCAACGAAGTCGATAGTCGTGTCACCGCGTTCCCAGCCAGCGATCAGCGGCGTATGACTCCACGTCATGTCCCGCCTGATACCTTCATCGGCCTGCATGCCATCCTGTTCACGGCGGCGGACTAGGCCCGTCGGCTCCTGGTCAGTATCATCCCCCCAGGTACATCGCGTAATAGGTGATCTTCTCCGGCATAGCTCTCCTGTCAGGGGAAGTCCGGGATCGCCAGCGCCCCGGCCGGTATCGGAATCTCCGCTGTGACCTCCTCCTGGAACACCTCAGCTCCGCCACCTCAGTGCCCATGGTCCGCAGGTTGCGCAGGTCGCTCGTAGGCCACGTGCGTGATCTGCTTCGCCTCGAAGCTGATCGGCGTGTGAAACTGCACCTCAAGGCGCTGGCCGGTACTCGCAGTCGAGCCACTGAGAATTGACTCCTTTGTACTCCGGACCGCCCCAGAGGTTCCTCAACTTGACCAGCTCGAAGCCCTGAGCCCTCAGGCAGGCAATATCGTGTGCGCACGCCTCGCGTATAGTCCGCTCGCGTACTGCATTGTGTAGCGGAGCGCGTCCGGGTACGTCGGCCAGTACCTGCCAGACACCAGCGCCGACGTCGTGCTCAAGCACGGCCGCCACCTTGTCTTTGAGGCGGTCGGGGCCCTTGCGGCGGAACTCCCTGCCGACGAGATGGCCGCTGGACGAGCGCTCCAGGGCTTCCAGGCGGGCGGTGATCTGCTGCTCCCGGTCGCCGAGGTCGTCGCAGTAGGCATCGACCTGGCGGTTCTGTTCCGGGCCGAGGGTGCGGCCGCTGTCCCCGCGCCACGCGCCCGGCTCGTCCCTGCCGCGGTCCGGCGGCGTGCTGTCCGGACGCGACCACCGCGCCCTGATCTCCGCCCACCTGGCCCGGAAGCGTGGCAGCTCCCGCTGCCAGGATTCCTGGCTTGGCTCGGCTCGGACAGCGCCGTCTCCCGCACCGCCCGCTGCCCGGTCACGGTCCGCAGCTGCGTCCGGCCGCTCGGGCAGGTCATGCCGGGCCGGCTGGCCGGCTAACCGCCGGTCGCCAGTCGCCGGGCGGGACGGGCTAGACGGGCCGGACGGATGGCCGGGCGGCAGCCGGTCCAGGCGCAGCCGCAGGTCGGCGGCGGATCCGCGGTCAGGCCCGGATTCCCGGCCAGCATCGGGGTCGTAGTCGAGCGCCGGCTGGCGGATCCGGTCCCGTGGCCCCGGCACTTCCCGCGCCTCCTCGCTCCCGGTCACACCTGGCGTCATCGTAGCCGCCGGACCGCACCCGCCACCCGGCCGCCAGCCCCGTGGATCCCGCACCCACCGGGCGGCGGAGTCAGCCGAAGAAGAGCTCGGCCTCGGCGTAGCGCTCTACCGGGACGCGCTTGAGCTCGCTGACGGCCTGCGCGATCGGGACCCGGATGATCTCGGTGCCGCTCAGCGCCACCATCGTGCCGAACGCGCCGTCCCGCACCGCCCGGAACGCGTGCACCCCGAACCTGGTCGCGAGCACCCGGTCGAACGCGCTCGGGGTGCCGCCGCGCTGGATGTGCCCGAGCACCGCGCACCGGGCTTCCTTGCCGGTGCGCTTCTGGATCTCCTCGGCCAGCATCTGGCCCACGCCGCCGTAGCGCACGTGGCCGAAGGAGTCGGTCTCGGCGGTCAGCACCGCCTCGCTGCCGGCCTTGGGATGCGCGCCCTCGGCGACCACGACGATCGGCGCGTACCTGGTCTGGAACCGGTGCTCCACCCACCCGCAGACCTGCTCGATGTCGAACGGCTGCTCCGGGACGAGGATGACGTTGGCGCCGCCGGCGATCCCGGCGTGCAGTGCTATCCAGCCAGCGCTGCGGCCCATCACCTCCACGATCAGCGCCCGGTGGTGGCTCTCCGCCGTGGTGTGCAGCCGGTCGATCGCCTCCATCGCGATGTTCACCGCGGTGTCGAAGCCGAAGGTGAAGTCGGTCACGCCCAGGTCGTTGTCGATGGTCTTGGGCACGCCGACCACGTGCTCGCCCGCCGCATGCAGCTGGCCGGCCACGCCGAGGGTGTCCTCGCCGCCGATCGCGATCAGCGCGTCCACGCCGAGCGCGGACAGGTTCTCCCGGATCCGGTCCAGGCCGGATTTGCCGTCGGCCGACGCCTCCGGGGCCAGCGGGTTGGTCCTGGACGAGCCGAGTATGGTGCCGCCCGATCGGCAGGATCCCGCGCACCGCGGGCACGTCCAGCGGGATCGTGTCGCCCTCCAGCGGCCCGCGCCAGCCATCGCGGAACCCGACGAACTCGTAACCCTCGTCGGCCGCCCCGGTGCGCACGATCGCGCGGATGACCGCGTTCAGGCCAGGGCAGTCGCCGCCGCCGGTGAGTACTCCGACTCGCATGAAGCTTCCCTTTCCGCTGGCATGTCCCGCCAGATCTGGCTCGCCCGCCACACCTAGTGCCCATGAGCGTTCTCGCGATCGACGCCGGGACAACCGGCGTCACCGCGCTGATCATCGCCGAGGACGGTACCGTGGCGGGCCGCGGATACCGGGAATTCCGCCAGTTCTTCCCGCGTCCCGGCTGGGTGGAGCACCTGCCGGAGGACATCTGGCAGGCGACCCTCGGCGCCTGCGGCCAGGCGCTCGGGCCGGGTGACCAGCGTCGCCCGGCTGGCCAGGGCGGGCCCGGCGGGCCGGGCCGGGTGAGCTGCATCGGCATCACCAACCAGCGGGAGACCGCGGTGATCTGGGACCGGGCCACCCTGGCCGCGCCGCGGCCGGGCGATCGTCTGGCAGGACCGCAGGACCGCGCGGACTCTGCGCCGAGCTGCGCGGCCAGGGGCTGGAGGACCAGGTCAGCGCGGTGACCGGGCTGCGGCTGGATCCCTACTTCACCGCGACCAAGCTGACCTGGCTGGCCCGCAGCGATCCGGGTACCTGGGCCGGGGTCGAGGACGGCTCGCTGGCCGTGGGCACCGTGGACGCCTATCTGATGGCCCGGCTCACCGGCGGCAGGCGGCATGTCACCGACGCATCGAACGCGTCCCGGACGCTGCTGTTCGACCTCGAGGCGGGCCAGTGGTCGGCGCCGATGTGCGAGCTGTTCGGGGTGCCGCGGCGGGCGCTGCCGGAGATCGTGCCGTCCACCGGGGTCGCCGGGCACACCGACCCGGCGGCGTTCCTCGGGCTGTCCCTGCCGGTGGCCGGGCTGGCCGGGGACCAGCAGGCGGCGCTGTTCGGGCAGGCGTGCTTCGCTCCCGGATCGGTCAAGTGCACCTACGGCACCGGCTCGTTCGTGCTGTCCAGCACCGGCCGGTCGGTCGTCCGCTCGCCGGACGGGCTGCTGTCCACGGTGGCCTGGATGGATTCGTCCGGCGCGCTGACCTACGCGCTGGAGGGCTCGGTGTTCGTCACCGGCGCCGCGGTGCAGTGGCTGCGCGACGGCCTCGGCCTGCTGGACAACGCGGCCCAGAGCGAGGCGCTGGCCCGCTCGGTGCCGGACTCCGGCGGCGTGGTGTTCGTGCCCGCCCTGACCGGCCTGGGCGCGCCGGACTGGGACCCGGACGCCCGCGGCGCGATCTTCGGCCTGACCAGGGGAACCAGCCGGGCGCACCTGGTCCGCGCCACGCTGGAGGCGATCGCCTACCAGGTCAGGGACGTGACCAGCCTGATCACCGCGGAGATCGCCCGGACGCCCGCGGGAACCGCGGGGGCATCCGCGCAGCCGGTCCGGGTCGACGGCGGCGCCAGCGCCAACGACCTGCTGCTGCAGCTCCAGGCGGACCAGCTGCAGGCGCCGGTGGAGCGGCCGGTGGTGGCCGAGACCACGGCGCTCGGTGCCGCGTTCCTGGCCGGCCTGGCCACCGGGGTCTGGTCGGCACCGGCCGAGCTCGCCGCGACCTGGCGGCTGGACCGCCGGTTCGAGCCCGGCGAGCGGGACGACGCCGGCTACGCCCGCTGGCGCAGCGCCATCCGGTGCACCAGGGACTGGGCCCGCTAAGCCCAGTCAGCCTCGTCCTCGTCCTGCCCGGCGCCGGCGCAGCCGTCAGCCTCGGGCCATCGCCGGGCGCCCGGCCGGACCGGCAGCCGGCCGGACCGGAACCGGCGGGACCAGCCCTGCCGTTCTGCGCGGCCCGCAGCACGGCCAGCCGGTTCTTGCCCCGCGGCGCGTACTGGTCCACGTACTCCTGGCCGGACAGCTTCATCAGCTCGTACATGATCTCGTCGGTCACCGCGCGCAGCACCAGCCGGTCGTCCGCCAGCCCGTAGTAGCGGGAGAAGTCCAGCGGCTGGCCGAACCTCACCCCCGGCCGGATCCGCAGCCGCGGCGTGATCCGGCCCGGCGGCTGGAACTCGAACCCGCCGATCATCGCGGTCGGGACCACCGGCGCCCGGCCCTCGAGCGCCAGCCGGGCCACGCCGGTCTTGCCGCGGTACAGCCGCCCGTCGGGGGTCCTGGTGCCCTCCGGGTAGATGCCGAGCAGGTTGCCCTGCGCCAGCACCCGCAGCCCGGTGCGCAGCGCCCGCTCGCTGGCCTCGCCGCCGGACCGGTCCACCGGGATCTGGCCGACCCCGCTGAAGAACATCCGCTGGGCCAGGCCCTTCAGCCCGCGGCCGGTGAAGTACTCGGACTTGGCCAGGAACACGACCTTGCGCGGAATCGGCAGCGGTGCGAAGAAGTGGTCAGAGAACGACAGGTGATTGCTGGCCAGGATGGCGGGGCCGGTCCGCGGCACGTTCTCCGCGCCATCCACCCAGGGCCGGAACAGCACCTGGAGCACCGGCTTGAGGATCGCCTTCACCACCCAGTAGAACACCGCAGTTCCTCAGCTCGGCGCGACGGCGGGCGCACGGGTACCCGCGTGATCGCTAGCGTGCCGTGAACGACTACCCGGCGCAAGTACAGGTGAACCGTCGAAGTGCGGCAGCCGTGCTGGAGGGTGCCGCAAGCCGGCGCGGTCCGAACGGCTGACACAACCGCGCCGGGGGCCCCGGTATCCGAACGGGGGGTACCGGGGCTCCTGCGTCCTCAGGGCCCGGGGGGTCCCGGGGTCGTTCCCCCAGTGGTAAGGGGGGTGCCGCCGGGCCCGCTGCCGTGCGACGATGCTGACAGGCGAGCGCGACCGGGAAGGACTCAGGGCCGATGCCAGTGCTGCCAGGGGCAGAGCCGTTCAGCCATCGCGGCGGCCCGACCGGGGTGCTGCTGTGCCACGGGTTCACCGGCAGCCCGCAGTCGCTGCGGCCCTGGGCGCAGTTCCTGGCCGACGCGGGGCTGAGCGTGTCCCTGCCCCGGCTGCCCGGCCACGGCACCACCTGGCAGGAGATGGCGCACACCCGCTGGGAGGACTGGTACGCCGAGGTCGACCGGGCCTTCGACCAGCTCCGCGAGCACACCAGCCAGATCTTCGTGATGGGCCTGTCCATGGGCGGCTGCCTGGCGCTGCGGCTTGGCGAGCTGCGCGGGGACACGATCAGCGGGCTGGTCCTGGTCAACCCGTCGCTCACCGCCGATACCCGGCTGTTCGCGCTGCTGCCGGCGCTGAAGCTGGTGGTCCCCTCGGTCAAGGGCATCGCCAGCGACATCAAGAAGGCCGGGGTGACCGAGGCCGGCTACCGCCGGGTCCCGCTCAAGGCGGCGGCGACCCTGCCCGGCCTGTGGCGGCTCACCAGGGCCGAGCTCGGCAAGGTCACGCAGCCGGTGCTGGCGTTCCGCAGCGGCACCGATCACGTGGTCGGCCCGGCCAGCCTGGAGCTGCTCCGGGCGGCGCTGCCGGCCGGGCAGCTGGAGGTCAGGGCCTGCCCGGACAGCTATCACGTGGCCACCCTGGACAACGACGCGCAGGCCATCTTCACTGGCAGCCTGGAGTTCGTTCGCGCGCACAGCCACGCGGAGCGAGAATGAGACTGGCGGACGACCGGACCGAGGGGGACGCAGGTGCGCATGAGCGGCGATGACGCGGCCTGGCGGGAGCTGATCGCGCAGTACGACGTGCCCGCCAGCCCTGACCCGGCGGCGGCCCCGTGGCCGGAGCGGGAGAACCTGGACATTCCCCCCGCTGGCCTGTGGCCGACCGGAACCGGTCAGCCCGCCCCGGCGAAAACCGACACAGACGACGAAACGGAATCGCCCGAGGCCAGCGACCGTCCCGACGCCGGTGCCGCCGGGACCGACTCGCCAGGAGCCGCGCCGCCCGACGACCCGCAGCGACGCCTGGCGACCCGCAGGCCCCGGCGCGGCAGCGACCGGACCAGGGTGATCCGGCACGTCAGCCCGGTGTGGCGGCCCGCCACGCGATGCCGCCGCGGACGACGAGGAGGACGACCGCTACGTCCCGCCGCCCCCGCCGCCGCTGCCCAGGCTGGACTCGGTCGCCAAGGGCGCCTGGGCGGCGCTGATCGGCGGGCCGCTGTACCTGCTGCTCGCCACGCTGCTCGGCTGGCAGGTGTCCGGGCTGGCCGCGCTGGCTCGCGGTGGCCGCGTTCGTGGGCGGCTTCGCGGTGATGATCTTCCGGATGGGCGACGGCCCGTCCCGCGGCGACGGCCCGGACAACGGCGCGGTGGTCTGACTGTCCAGTGCGTCACGGGCCGGAGTCCGTGCAGGGCCGGACGAGGGTGACGGCGGCGGTCAGCCGAATTGCCTGCGGGCCAGGTCGGCGGCCCCGATCAGGCCCGCGTCCGCACCCAGCTCGGCCCGCTTGATCTGCGCGAACGGCCGGTAGGAGCGCCCGGTCAGCCCGCTCTCGAAGGCCGCCCTGGCCGGCCGAGCAGCAGTTCCCCCGCATCGCAGACGCCGCCGCCGATGACGAAGCAGCCGGGATCGAGGATCGCCGCCAGGTCGGCCAGCCCCTCCCCCAGCCAGCGCCCGACGATGTCAAAGCACCGCCGGGCGCCCGCGTCGCCCTCGGCGGCGGCCGCGGTCACCTCCGGCCCGCCGATGCCCTCCGGCGCGCCGCCGCCCAGCTGGAGCAGCCGGACCGCGGCGTCAGGCGACCGCCTGGCGAACTCGCGCGCCTCCGCGACCAGCGCGCTGCCGCTGGCGTACTGCTCCCAGCAGCCCCGGTTGCCGCAGCCGCACAGCCGCCCGTCCGGCACTACCCGGTAGTGCCCGGGCTCGCCGGCCACCCCGAACCGTGCCCCGGTACAGCTCGCCGTCGAGCACGAACCCGGCACCGATGCCGGTCCCGACGCTGATCAGCACGGCGTCCTGGTGACCGCGCGCGGCGCCGAGCGTCACCTCGGCCCAGGCCGCGGCGTTCGCGTCGTTCTCGACCAGGACCGGCAGCCCGGTGCGCTCCTGGACCTGCTTCTTCAGCGGCTCGTTGCGCCAGGCCAGGTTGGGCGCGAACAGCACGTTCTCGCCGGTCTCGTCGACGAAGCCGGCGGCGCCGATGCCGACCGCGGTGGCGGCGTGACGGCTGAGCAGCTCGGTCACCACATCGCCGATGACGTGGCGGTCCGGTCCGGGCTCGCGGCCGGGGTGGACCGCTTCAGCTTCTCGACGATCCCGCCGTGCTCGTCCACCACGCCCGCGGCGACCTTGGTCCCGCCGACATCAACCCCGATCGTCAGGCGCATCGCCCGGCCCCTCGGATCGTCCGCCCAGGCCAGCACTGCTCGGGGGCGGTCTGGGCGGGTCGTCCCGCTCGGGGCCGCACTATCGGGACCGGTCCTGGACATGACCCCCTCGAACGCGCTCAGCGCGGCCTGGACGGCCGCCGCCACCGCCTCGCCGGCGCCGGACAGCTGCGAGCCGAGGCCGGGGCCCGACTCCCGGATCCGGCGCGCGGCCTGGCACACCGGGCACCAGGCGCACTCCGGTGCCTCGCCGAGATCGGGCGGCGGCTCGGTGGTCGCGCTGTCCCAGACGTCCCGCGGCTCGGTCCGGTCGCCGCCGCCGAGCTTGCGGCGCACCTGCCCGCCGAT
The DNA here is from genome assembly GCA_963719705.1 of uncultured Actinomycetota bacterium. Lineage (GTDB taxonomy): Bacteria > Actinomycetota > Actinomycetes > Streptosporangiales > Streptosporangiaceae > CAVRCV01. The sequence goes on along the minus strand of CAVRCV010000015.1, from coordinate 311,856 downwards.
CTCGCGGCGCACGTTCCGCGCGCCCGACCTGATCAGCCAGCGCTGGAGGTCGCCGATCAGGTCGGCGCCCTGCTGGCCGGACCTGCCCTGCTGGCCTGACCTGCCCTGCTGGCCGGACCTGCCCTGCTGGCCGGACCTGCCCTGCTGGCCCGACCTGCCGGACTGGCCGTCACCGGCCGGACTGGCAGTCCCGGCCGCACTGGCCCGCCTGCTCGTGCCCGCCCGGCGGTTCGCTGCCCGGACTGCTCAGTCACCCCGACCTCCGCCGACCGACTCGGCACGCGACTTCAGGCCCTTGAGCGCGTGGTCGATGATCATCTTCTCCGCCCTGCGCTTCATCATGCCGATCATCGGGATCCGGACCCCGACCGCGAGCTCGTAGGTCACCTCGGTCTGGCCGTCCTGCCCGGCCAGCAGGTAGGCACCGGACAGCTCGGAGATCACCGAGCCCGGCTCGGCCAGGTCCCAGTGCACCGCGCGTATCGGCGTCCCAGTGGTAGCCGAGCACGTAGCTGTCCCTGATGATCCCGGCATCCAGGCCGAACCGGACCCGGCGCGCCCGCCCGTCCGCGGCCGATTCCAGCACCTCGGCGGACCGGACGCCGTGCCCACTCGCGGGTAGGCGGCGAAATCGGCGATCACGCTCATGACAGCCGGGCCCGGCTGCGCGATCACGATGCTCGATGTGGTCCTGTCCGCCATGCTCGGAGCGTACCCCCAGCCCGGCGCTCGCCGGACCGTGCCGGACGGGCCGCTACCACTCCAGCACGTGGGGCGTGCCGGTGGCGCGGAAGTGGCCGACGTTGACGCACTCGGTGCCGCCGATCCGCAGCTGGCGGACCAGCGGCTGGTGCACGTGACCGAACAGCAGGTACCGCGGCTGGGTCCGCCGCACCGCATCCAGCAGCGCCTCGCTGCCCCGTTCCATCCGCCGTGGCCACGGTGTCGAACAGCAGCTCGGGCACGGCGGGCGGGATGTGCGCGCAGAGCACGTCCACCCCGCCGACCGCATCGACCTTGGCCGCGTAGACCTCGTCGTCCAGCTCGTAGGGGGTGCGGTAGACCGAGCGCAGCCCGCCGCCGACGAAACCGAAGGTCCAGCCGCCGAGCTCTACCCGCTCCCCGTCCAGCACGTGCTGGCCGGGCCGCAGGTGCTCGGCCCACATCCGGGGTATGTCCACGTTGCCGTAGGTCAGGTAGGACGGCGTGGGCAGCGCCGCGAACAGCTCCGCGTACTGCCGGGACGCGGCGGCCTCCAGGTGCTCGGCCGGGCTGCCGCCGCGGGCGGTCCAGAGCCGGGCCGACATCGCCCGCGCCTCGTCGAAGCGCTGCGCGGTGCGCAGCGCGATGAACTCCCGCGCGGCCTCCGCGCCGAACAGGTCAGGGAAGATTCCGCTGGCCGGATCGGCGTAGTCCACGAACAGCAGCAGGTCGCCCAGGCAGATCAGCGCGTCCGCGCCGTCGGCCGCGGCCCGCAGCGCCTCGGCCCGGCCGTGCACGTCGCTGACCACGTGGACCCGCATGCCCACACAGTAGGCAGATCGGCCCGGGCTGTGAAACTGGGCTGCGGCGGCCGGATCGCGGTACGGTCCAGGAAGATCCAGCTAGCCCGCAGCCGAGGAGATCACGTGCGCGAGTACAGCACCCCGGCCCTGATCCAGGTACCCGGCACCGCCAGCCTGACCGACGTCCTGGTGACCAGGGCCGAGCAGGGCCCGGACTCGGTCATGCTGCGCCGCCGTGACGCCGGCGGCAGCTGGCAGGAGGTGACCGCGCGGCAGTTCAGGGACGAGGTTTACGCCCTGGCCAGGGGGCTGATCGCGGCCGGCATCGAGCCGGGTGACCGGGTCGCGCTGATGTCCCGGACCCGGTATGAGTGGACCCTGACCGACTACGCGATCTGGACCGCCGGCGCGGTCACCGTGCCGATCTACGAGACCTCGTCGGCCGAGCAGGTCAGCTGGATCCTCGGCGACTCGGGCGCGCGGGCCGCGGTGGCCGAGACCGGCCGCCACGCCGAGCTCATCGGCGCCGCCCGGCCGGACCTGCCCGGCTTCGAGCATCTGTGGCAGCTCGCCGAGCTGGACGCGCTGAGCGCAGGCGGCGCCGGCGTCAGCGACGAGCAGCTGGAACGGTGCCGCACCGCGCGAACCGGGACCGCGCTGGCGACGATCATCTACACCTCCGGCACCACCGGGCGGCCGAAGGGCTGCCAGATCACGCACGCCAACCTGCTCTCCGACGTGCGGAACGCGTTCAGCGGCTCGCTGCGCCAGGTGGTCGAGATGCCGGGCAGCTCGACCATGCTGTTCCTGCCGCTGGCGCACTCCTTCGCGCGCATCATCCAGGTCGGCTGCCTGGAGGCCGGGGTGGTGCTCGGGCACTGGCCGGACGCCGCCACGCTGGCCGCCGGCCTGCCGGAGTTCCGGCCCAGCTTCCTGCTCGCCGTGCCGCGGGTGTTCGAGAAGGTCTACAACAGCGCCGAGCAGCAGGCATCGGCCAGCCCGGCCAAGGCCAGGATCTTCGCCGCGGCGGTGGCCGCCGCGATCGCCTGGAGCCGGGCCCTGGACTCCGGCCGCGGGCCGGGCCCCGCCCTGCGGCTGCGGCATGGCCTGTTCGACCGGCTGGTCTATGCCCGGCTGCGGGCCGCGGTCGGCGGCCGGGTGCGGTACGCGGTCTCCGGCGGGGCGCCGCTGGGCGAGCGGCTCGGGCACTTCTTCCGCGGCGCCGGCATCACCGTGCTGGAGGGCTACGGGCTGACCGAGACCTCGGCCGCCGCGACCGTGAACCTGCCGAGCCGCAACCGGATCGGCACCGTCGGCCCGCCGCTGCCCGGGGTCTCGGTCCGGATCGCCGACGACGAGGAGATCCTGATCTCCGGGCCGAACGTGTTCGGCGGCTACTGGCAGAACGAGGCTGCCACCAGCGAGATCCTGACCGGGGACGGCTGGCTGCGGACCGGCGACATGGGCGCGCTGGACGACGCCGGCTACCTGCGGGTGACCGGGCGGAAGAAGGAGCTGATCGTCACCGCGGGCGGCAAGAACGTGGCCCCGGCCGTGCTGGAGGACCGGATCCGGGCGCACCCGCTGGTCAGCCAGTGCCTGGTGGTGGGCGACGGCCGCCCGTACGTGGCCTGCCTGATCACCCTGGACACCGAGGCCCTGGAGCACTGGAAGACCCAGCACGGCAAGCCGGCCGGATCCGGCCCGGCCGACCTGGCCGACGATGCCGACCTGACCGCGGAGATCCAGCGGGCCGTGGACGATGCCAACGCGGCGGTGTCCAGGGCCGAGTCGGTCCGCAGGTTCCGGATCCTGGCCACGGACTTCACCGAGGCCAACGGGTACCTGACGCCCTCGCTCAAGGTGCGCAGGAACGTCGTGGTCAAGGACTGCGCCGCCGACATCGAGGCGCTGTATAGCTAGCAGAGGTTGTATGGCTAGCAGGCTACGGCTCAGCCAGCCAGGATCCGCCCGAGCCTGGCGGCCACCAGGTCCCAGCGCCACTCCCGGTCCACCCAGGCCAGGCCCTGCTTTCCCATGGCGGCTGCGGCGGCCGGGTCGCCCAGCAGCCCGGCGAGCCGCCCGGCCAGCGCGCCCACGTCGCGGCCCGGCACCACGTAGCCGGTCTCGCCGTGCCGGATGGCCTCGGGCGCGCCGCCGGAGTCGCCGCCGACCACCGGCAGCCCGGTGGCCGACGCCTCCAGGTACACGATGCCCAGGCCCTCGACGTCCAGGCCGCCGCGCCGGGTCCGGCAGGGCATCGCGAACACGTCCCCGGCGTCGAAGTAGCCGGGCAGGTCCTCCCCCGGCACCGGGCCGGTGAAGATGACCGAGCCCGCCACCCCGGCCTGCCCGGCCAGCCGGCCGAGCCCGGCCGCGGTAGGGCCCGTCGCCGACCAGCAGCAGCACCGGGTCGCCCGGCACCGCGGCCCGTACCGCCGGCCAGGCGCGGATCAGCGTGTCCTGGCCTTTGCGCGGCACCATCCGGGACACGCACACCACGACCGGGCGGCCGCCGAGGCCGAGCCGGTCCCTGACCGCCGCGCCGCCGCTGCCCGGCCGGAACACGGCGGTGTCCACGCCGGGCGCCAGCCGGACCATCCGGGCGGCTGCCGTCGGGGACAGCGCCCTGGCCAGCCGGGCCCGGAAGTACTCGCCCAGGTAGGTGACCACGTCGACCTGGTCGCCGATGCGGCGCAGCAGCATCCGGGCACCGGGCAGCGCGGCCCAGCCCGCCTCGTGCCCGTGGGTCAGCGCCACGATCCGCCGGGCGCCGGCCCGGCGCAGCACCGGCGCGAGCAGCCCGAGCGGCGCCGCGGCGCCGAACAGCACGGTGTCGCAGCCGCGGCCGGACAGCAGCGCCGCGGCCCGGCGGCCGACCGACGGCACCGGCAGCATCAGCGAGGTCGGGTGCCGGACCACGGTAAACGGCTGCCGGGCATCGAACCTGGCCGCGCCCGGCCACGCCGGGGCGTAGACGGTCACCTCGGGCGCGGGCAGCCGGGACGCGAGCGCGTGCACGAACGACTGGATCCCGCCGCGGCGCGGCGGGAAGTCATTGGTGACGATCAGGACGCCCGGCATCGTGCTCCCCCGTGTGCGGCAGCGACCTAGGAATCCTAGTGCTGGATCAGGCCGCCGACCGGGACGGGAGCCACGCGGCCGGTTGCCGGAGCTGGCCGCCGGTAATACGAACCTGATGGAAGATGCCGGCATTGTGGTGCTCGGGTCCGCCTGCCAGCCGGTCGGCCAGCCGGGATCACCCTTGAGTATCCGAGCGGACGGGCCTACGGCCGGACGGCGCCGTCCAGCGTCTCGGTGAACCAGCCGCTGAGGGGCTCCTTGTCGACGTCCTGGCCGGTTTGCGGTGCCTGGATCAGCTCGTTGTCACCGATGTACAGCGCCACGTGCGAGGCCCCGTTGAAGACCAGGATGTCGCCGGGCTGGAGGTCAGACGTGGACACGTGCGGCAACTCGTCCCAGTCCTCGTAGCTGGTGCGCGGGACCGACACGCCGGCCGAGGCCCAGGCCTCCATGACCAGCCCGGAGCAGTCGAAGCCGTCCGCGCACGGGCCGATGCCGCCGAACACGTACGGGCAGCCGAGCTGAGCGTAGGCGAAGGCGACCGCCTTCTCCCCCTGGGTCGCGGTCGGGCCCTTGTAGTGGCCGCCGCCGCCGTGGGCGGCCGGCGGCGAGCCGCCGCCGACGCCAACCTGCTGCTTGGGAGTGAGGTCCGCCAGCAGCGTCTTCTGCTGGGCGATCAGCGTGTCCAGCACCCGGTGCCGCTTGGTGAGGCCGTTCTTCAGCGCGACGATCGCCGCCCTGGCGTGCCGCGCGGTCAGCTGGCTCTGGGTGAGCTGGCGCGCGGCCGCGATGAACTGGCTGATCTCGGCGCTGTTGGCGGACGACAGCTCGGTGAGGATCGAGGACTGATCCAGGATCTGCTGCGGGTTGTTCGAGGTCAGCAGCGCCTCGGCGGAGTTCAGGCTGCCGTCCTCGTAGGCGGCCACCGCGATCTTCTCGATCTCCGCCCGCATCGAGCTGAAATGCGCCTGGTTCCGCGCGAGCTGCCGGTTCACGAGCCTGAGCTGCTGGTTGGCGGTCGCGAGCTCCTGCTGCACCTGGTCGAACTGCTGGCCGAGCTTGCTCGCCTCGCTGTCCAGCCGGTTCAGCCGCTGCTGCACCTGGGCGATCGTGGGCTGGGGCGCCGCCCCGGCCGACCCGCTGAGGCCGAGCAGCAGCCCGGCCGCCGTGATCAGGCTGATGCCGACCGCCACGCCACGGTACCCCCCGGTCCTGCGAACCCACGGCCCCCGAACTGCCGCTGGCGTCTGCACGGGCGTGACACGCTCCTTCTCCCACTGTCCGCCTGCCGGGTGAGCTGACGGGTTCGGGCTGTGGAAGTCGCCCTACGGCCGGTCCGGCTCAGCGTCCCGGCCGATTCACCCCTGAGCGCCCGGCCGGGCTGCGGCCCGGCGATCGCTCCGGTGGGTCCCCGGCTCCCCGGCTGATCTCGCGGTTGCGGTCAGCGCGGGAATTCGGCAGCGGCCGATCGCCACCGCCTACCTGGCGGCTGATAAGCAATGCGGCTCGCTGCCTGACCTTAGTGAAGGTCAGGCACCGGATTCAACCGCTTCGGCCACACTCGCACCTCGTGTCGCCCGGCTCCGGCGCGCCTTGGCCGGACTGTCAGTGCCCGGCCCTAGCGTGAAATCGTGATCGGACCAAGCCCGGATCTCCCCGCCAGCAGGCAGTCCCCGGCACCAGCGCCGCCGTCTGGCACCAGGCCTGGCGGGCTCGCCCGGCTGCTGCGGTGGCGGCCCTGGCGGCCGGCCGGGCCGGACCGCCAGGCCGGGTCCCCGCCAGCCCGGCTGCCGCGCCCGGCGGCCGCCTTCGTGCCGCCGCCGGGCGCCGCCGGGGCGGCCCGCCGGATCGCCGCGTCCCCGCTGGCCAGCACGAGTTTCGTGATCGTTGACGTGGAGACCACCGGCTGGCATCCCGAGCAGGCCGCCATCACCGAGATCGGGGCGGTGCGGTTCGCCGGCGGCGAGGTGACCGCGGAGTTCTCCGCGCTGGTCAACCCCGGCGGTCCGATCCCGGCCGACATCACGGCGCTGACCGGCATCACCGACGAGATGGTGCGCCAGGCGCCGCCGATGGCGGCGGTGCTGCCCGAGTTCCTCGCCTTCGCCGGGAACTGCGTGCTGACCGCGCACAACGCTCCGTTCGACGTCGGCTTCCTGACCGCCGCCTGCGGCAGCTGCCGGATCCCGTGGCCGGCCTTCGCCATCGTCGATACCGCGGTGCTGGCCCGGCTGGTGCTGGACGGCGCGGACGTGCCGGACTGCAAGCTGGCCACGCTGGCCGACTACTTCGGCGCCAGGACCCGGCCGTGTCACCGCGCGCTGGCCGACGCCAAGGCCACCGCCGAGGTCTTCGGCGGCCTGCTCGGGCGGCTCGCCGAGGCCGGCGCGCGCACGCTGGCCGACATCGGCACCTGACCGGCCGGCGGCGGCGGTACGCTACAGCCGCAGCCGAGGCAGGCGGCCGAGAAGGAGGCACCGTGGTCACCGCTATCGTCCTGATCAAGTGCGCCGTGGCCGACATCCCGGACACCGGCGCGGCGATTGCCCAGATACCGCAGGTCACCGAGGTGTACTCGGTCACCGGCGAGTTCGACCTGGTGGCCATGGTCCGGGTGCGCGAGCACGACGAGCTCGGCGAGGTTATCCCCGGCACCCTGAACAAGGTTCCCGGCGTCACCCACACCGAGACGCACATCGCGTTCCGCACCTATTCCCGGCACGACCTCGAGGCGGCGTTCGCGATCGGCTACCCCGACCCGTCCTGACCGACGCCAGCCGGATTTAGCGTGAATGTACCGTTACTGCTAAAACAACAGCAGTAACGGTACATTCATGACAATGGCTCAGCCCGAGCCGGCGGCCAGCCGGCTGCTCTCCTGCGCCCAGCGCGCCAGCAGGTCGCTGGCGGCGCCGGAGTCCACCGCGCTGGCTGCCCGCGCGTAGCCGTCGGCGAGCGCGTCCTGGAGGCTCTCCGGGCCGGGCACGCCCCTTTCCGCGGCCAGCGCGGCCGCCGCGTTCAGCAGCACGACCTCGCGCACCGGGCCTGGCTGCCCGGCCAGTACCGCCCTGGCCACCGCGGCGTTGTGCGCGGCGTCGCCGCCGCGCAGGTCCTGCGGCCTGGCCCGGCCGATCCCCAGCGCCGCCGGGTCGAAGCTGGTCTGGCTGACGGTGCCGCCGTGCACGACCCAGACCCTGGACGGCGCCGTCGTGGTCAGCTCGTCCAGGCCGTCGTCCCCGTGCAGCACCAGGGCGGAGCAGCCGCGGCCGGCCAGCACGCCGGCCAGGATCGGGGCCATCCTCGGGTCGGCCACGCCCACCGCCTGGGCGGCCGGCCTGGCCGGGTTCGCCACCGGGCCGAGGAAGTTGAAGAACGTCGGCACGCCGAGCTCGCGCCGGGGCACCGCAGCGTGCCGCAGCGCCGGGTGATACAGCGGCGCGAACAGGAACGCGACGCCGACCCGCTGCGCCAGCCGCTCGGTAGCAGCCGGGGGCAGGTCGATGACCACCCCGAGCGCCTCGAGCACGTCGGCGGCACCGCAGGCCGACGACGCCGCCCGGTTGCCGTGCTTGACCATCCGGGCACCCGCGGCGGCGGCCACGATCGTGCCCATGGTCGAGATGTTGACCGTGCGGGCGCCGTCGCCGCCGGTACCGACCAGGTCGGTCAGGCGGCCGGGGATGCTCAGCCGGGCGGCGTGCGCCATCATCGCGTCGGCCAGCCCGCTCACCTCGGCGGGCGTCTCGCCCTTGATCCGGAGCGCGACCGCGAACCCGGCGATCTGGACCGGGGTGGCCGCCCCCTCCATGATCTCGTTCATCGCCCAGGCCGTCTCCTCGGCCGTGAGCGACTGTCCCCGCACCAGCGCCCCGATCAGCGCCGGCCAGGCGGTAAGGGAGTCCATCGGGCCGCTCAGCTGGCCGCGGCCGGCTGCCCGGCCGCGCGCTGGCGCATCAGCCCGGCCAGCGCCCCGGCCAGCGCGGCCGGGTCGATCGGGTGGCTGACCACGGCGTCGGCGAGCGACCAGGTGGCCAGCCAGCCGTCGTCCGGCCTGCCGATGACCAGCAGCACCGGCGGGCAGTTGTACACCTCGTCCTTGGCCTGGCGGCACACGCCCATCCCGCCGGCCGGCTGGGCCTCCCCGTCCAGCACCATGACGTCGGCGCCGCCGGCGTCCAGCAGCCGGACCAGGGCCGGGTGCGTGGCCACCTCGATGACCTCGGCCTCCGGCACGTCAGGGGCGGGCGGCGGCCGATCGCGAGCTTGATCTGAGCCCTGGTGTCGGCATCATGGCTGTAAACGACGACCTTCATGGCACTGGATGCTACCGACACGTGCCGGAAACCCGGGGGTCGGCCGACGCACCCCTACGCGGTGTCGTAATAATGGCCCCGTGGCGTCAGCAACAGCCGAGGTCGCCCCTCGGACTCCGGCCAGCCGGCCGAACCTGGTCAGCGTCGGGACAATCATCTGGTTGTCGTCCGAGCTCATGTTCTTTGCTGGCCTGTTTGCCATGTACTACACGATCCGCTCGGTCGACAAGGGCCTGGGCAAGCACTGGCCGATGGCGCACCTGGACCTGTTCCTGGCCACCATCAACACGCTCGTGCTGCTGCTGTCCAGCGTCACCTGCCAGATGGGCGTGTTCGCGGTAGAGCGCGGCCAGATCAGGCGCACCGGCTCGGTCTTCAACCCGGCCACCTGGGGCCTGCGCGAGTGGATCGTGCTCACCTTCCTGATGGGCCTGTACTTCGACTGCGGCCAGGGCTGGGAATGGCTGTCCCTGATCCACGACCAGCACGTGACCATCTCCTCGTCGAACTACGGCTCGGTGTTCTACCTCACCGAGGGGTTCCACGGGCTGCACGTGGCCGGCGGCCTGCTCGCGTTCCTGTTCCTGCTCGGCCGCACCTTCGCGGCCAAGAGGTTCACCCAGGAGCAGCAGGTCAGCACGATCGTCGTGTCGTACTACTGGCACTTCGTCGACGTCGTGTGGATCGGCCTGTACACCACCATCTACCTGATCCACTGACCGGGAACTGGGGACTTCAGTGAGCTGGATCACCGCACGGCGGCGGCGGCGCCAGGCAGCGGGCTACGCAGTCATCCTGCTCGGGCTGCTGTTCGTCGGCGGGCTGTACACGGTCCTCACCGCGTCCGGCAGCAGCCCCGCATCGGCCGCGGCGCCCACCGCCGCCCAGCAGGCCCAGATCGCGTTCGGCCGGACCATCTTCGAGAAGGACTGCGCCACCTGCCACGGCTTCGACGCTCAGGGCCAGACCGGCATCGCGCCCGGCCTGATCGGGGTCGGCGCGGCCGCCGTGGACTTCCAGGTCAGCACCGGCCGGATGCCCGCCGCGGAGAACGGCGCCGAGAACATCCAGAAGCCGCCGCGGCTGGACCGCAAGCAGACCCTCGCGGTCGCCGCCTACATCCAGGCTCTCGGCGGCGGCCCGCCGATCCCGTCGGCCGCGGCGGTCAGCAGCACGGGCGCGAACATCGGGCTGGGCCAGCAGCTGTTCATCGCCGACTGCGCGCAGTGCCACAACTTCGTCGGGGCCGGCGGCGCGCTGACCGACGGCAAGTTCGCCCCCGCGCTGACCAACGCCACGCCCACCCAGATCTACGAGGCGATGCTGACCGGCCCGGAGGCCATGCCGGTGTTCAACGACACCACGATCACGCCGAACGAGAAGCGGGACGTGATCGCCTATGTCACCGGCGTCAGGTCGCAGGCGAACCCCGGCGGGCTCAGCCTGGGCCGGGTCGGCCCGGTGACCGAGGGCCTGGTCGCGTTCCTCGGCCTGCTGCTGTTCATGGTGCTGGCGGCCCTGTGGATCACCGCGAAGCACGGGAAGGCCCAGGAAGAAGGCCATGAGTGAGTCCATCGACGGCGGGGTCTCGCCCGCCGATGAGTCCAGCCCGAGGGAGTCGCCCGGTGTTCCGCACCGGGTGATCGGCACGCCGCCGCCCGCCCAGGCGAGCGCCCTGCTGCCGGACAGCGAGCCCGGCGCCCGTGCGCCCGCCGCGCGCGAGCTGCCCGCCGACCCGCCGGACCCGGCCGCGGCCAAGCGGGCCGAGCGCCTGGTAGCCGCGCTGTTCATGCTCTCCTTCCTGGCCGGCATCGGCTTCATCGTGGCCTACCTGGTGCTCCCGGTGGGCTCGCCGGGCAACGTGGAGCACTCCAACATGGCCCTGGGCGGCGCCATGGCCTGCGTGTTCCTGGCCCTGGCCGTCGGCGCCACGATCTGGGTCCGGCACCTGATGCCCAACGTGGAGCTGACCGAGGAGCGGCACCCGCTGCGGTCCACCGACGAGGACCGGGCCGCGTTCGCCCAGACCTTCGCCGAGGGCGCCGAGGCGAGCCAGTTCACCAAGCGGCCGCTGCTGCGGCGCACGCTGATCGCCGCGAGCCTGCCGGCCGCGCTGGCCCCGGTGCTGCTGCTGCGCGACATGGGCCCGCTGCCCGGCAAGAGCCTGGACTTCACGGTCTGGCGCAAGGGCCTGCGGCTGATCACCTACGCCAGCAACCGCCCGCTCAAGCCCGCCGACTTCAGCTCCCCCGGCTCGATGATCACCGTGATCCCCGAGGGCTACCAGGATAACTTCGACGCGCTGGCCAAGGCGGCGGTGATCATCATCAAGTTCCGCCCCGGCCAGATCACCTACGGCAAGCCGCCCCGCCCGGCAGCACCGACGTCACGCCCAGCGCGGTCGTGCCGAACTGGACCGTGGACGACATCGTGGCCTACTCGAAGATCTGCACTCACGTCGGCTGCCCGGCGGCCCTGTACGAGCAGACCACCATGCACATCCTCTGCCCGTGCCACCAGTCCACGTTCGACGCGCCGCGCGGCGCCGCGGTGATCTTCGGGCCTGCCACCCGGCCGCTGCCGCAGCTGCCGATGAGCCTGGACGCGCAGGGGTACCTGATCGCGACGGGCGATTTCAACCAGCCGGTAGGCCCGAGCTACTGGGAGAGGGGGCCCTCGCCAGTATGAGCGTCGACCGGGTGCTCGAGGGCACTGGCAGCTGGCTGGACGACCGGTTCCGCGGCGCGCGCGGCTTCCGCGTGCTGTTCCGCAAGATCTTCCCCGACCACTGGTCGTTCCTGCTCGGCGAGATCGCGCTGTATTCGTTCATCATCCTGCTCCTGACCGGCACGTTCCTGACGCTGTGGTTCCAGCCGAGCATGAGCCCGGTCGTCTACCACGGCTCGTACCACAACCTCGACGGCGTCAGCATGAGCCAGGCGTACGCCTCGACGCTGAACATCAGCTTCGACGTCCGCGGCGGCCTGCTGATGCGGCAGATCCACCACTGGGCCGCCGACCTGTTCGTGGCCGCGATCCTGGCGCACATGCTGCGGATCTTCTTCACCGGCGCCTACCGCAAGCCGCGCGAGGTGAACTGGCTGATCGGGATCATCCTGTTCACGCTGGCGCTGGTCGAGGGCCTGTTCGGCTACTCGCTGCCGGACGACCTGCTGTCCGGCGCCGGCCTGCGGATCACCGAGGGCGTGCTCCAGTCGATCCCGGTGGTCGGCACCTACCTGGCGTTCTTCCTGTTCGGCGGGCCCTACCCGGGGCACGACATCATCCCGCGGATGTACATCCTGCACGTGCTGGTGATCCCCGGCCTGATCCTGGCGCTGATCACGGTGCACCTGTTCCTGATGTTCCACCAGAAGCACACCCAGATGCCGGGCAAGGGCCGCACCGACAAGAACGTGGTCGGCGCGCCGATGTACCCGTACTTCATGGCCAAGACCGGTGCGTTCTTCCTGTTCATCTTCGGCGCGCTGGCGCTGGCCTCCACGTTCGCGCAGATCAACCCGATCTGGATCTACGGTCCCTACAACCCGGTGGGCATCTCGGCCGGCTCGCAGCCCGACTTCTACATGGGCTTCCTCGAGGGCTCGCTGCGCATGATGTTCCCCTGGCAGACCGTGCTGTGGGGACACACGATCGCCTGGAACGTGTTCATCCCCGCGCTGCTGCCGCTCGGGCTGATCATGACCGGGGCCGCCCTGTGGCCGTTCCTGGAACAGTGGATCACCGGGGACAGGCGCGAGCACCACGTCGTCGACCGGCCGCGGAACGCGCCCACCCGGACCGCCATCGGCATCGCCACCGTCTCGTTCTACGGCGTGCTGTGGCTGGAGGGCGCCAACGACGTGCTCGCCGACCACTTCGACGTGCCGCTGTACACGATCACCGAGATCGCCAGGGTGGCGATCTTCGCGGTCCCGATAGTCGCCTACATCCTCACCAAGCGGATCTGCCTGGGCCTGCAGCGCAAGGACCTGCACCTGCTGGAGCACGGGGTGGAGACCGGGATCATCCGGCAGCTGCCCAGCGGCGAGTACATCGAGGAGACCAGGCCGGTCGACGAGGAGGCCCTGGCGGTGCTGGAATCACGGCACGTGCCGGTCAGCCTGCCGCCGGGCGAGTCCGCGGCGAGCGGCGCAACCGACGTGCCGGCGCCCGGCATGCGCGGCGCGGTGGGCCGGGTCGCGGGAGCGGGCGAACAAGGTGCTCAACGAGAGCGTGCCGATGGACGGCGGGCACGGCTACGGCGCGCACGGGAATGGCGAGCACGGCAGTGCTGGCCACGGGAACGGGCACCAGGCCGCGCTGGGCAACGGCCACGGCGAGCACTCCCCCGCTGCCGCCCCGTCCGGGCCGCCAGCCGAAGAAGATCTCTAAGCTACGGGGCCGGTTCAGGAACCGGGTCGAGGGCGCCAGAGCGGCTCGGGCACGCTGAAGCCGATGCCGGTGCCCCAGGAGTTGCGGTAGGCGACGTCGTCTACCGGCCGGCGGGGCGCGACCCCCCACCGGCCGGTCGGGTAACCGAACGAGACGCAGCAGGCCATGGCCCAGCCCTTGCCCTCGGGCACGCCGAGGATCCGCATCGCCTCCGCGCCGTGGAACGCGCCGAGCACGGTCGTGAGCGCGCTGCCGATGCCCTCGGCCCTGGCCGCGAGCTGAGCGCTCCAGACGGCCGGGAAGATGGAGCCGCCGCCGGTCATCTCGCCCTGGGCGAAGGCCAGCAGGAACAGCGGCACCTGCTCGAAATGGTCGGCGAGGTGCTGGGCGGACGCGGTCGTCCGCAGCGTGGCCGCGCTGGCCGGGTCCTGCGGCGTGGCCCTGGCCCGCTCCAGCCGCTCGGCGTAGACCGTGCCCCATAGCTGGCTGATCGCGTCCCGGTACAACGGCCCGAGCCTGGCCTTGACCTGCGGGTCGTCGACCAGCAGGAACCGCCAGTTCTGCGCGTTGCCGCCGCTCGGGGCGCGGATCGCGGCGTCCAGGATCCGGGCCTGCGCGTCCGGCGGAACCGGGTCCGGCCGGACCCGGCGCATCGCCCTGGTCGTGTACAGCGCCTCGTAGAGGTCCACGGGCGGGATTATGTCAGTGCGCGTAGTGCCCGCGGTAGTACTCGAACACGAAACCGATGGTGGCGAGCAGCATGGCCAGCAGCCCGATCAGGAACATCCACCAGCCGACCGCCACGCCCAGCGCCGCGGTCGCCCCGGCCAGCCCGACGAACAGCGGCCACCAGCTGTGCGGGCTGAAGAAGCCCAGCTCGCCAGTGCCCTGGTAGATCTCGCCCTCGTCGTCGTCCTCCGGCCGCTTGGGCAGGCGGCGCCCGGTGAACAGCAGGTAGAAGCCGCTGAGGAAGGCCAGACCGACCGACAGCGCCAGCGCGGTGGTACCGGTCGGGTCGTGCGAGAAGTACCAGTAGACCAGGTCGGCGGCGGCGAAGAACAGCGCGCAGCCCAGGAGCAGGAATCCCTCGACCCTCATGCTGACTCCTCAGTGGCCGCCGGTGTGACCGGCGCCGATCGCCTCGCGGTCCGCCTCGCGGTCCCGTCCGGTCCTGATGTGCGGGTAGTGCAGGTCGAAGGCGGGCCGCTCGGACCGGATCCGGGGAATCGAGGTGAAGTTATGCCGCGGCGGCGGGCAGGACGTCGCCCACTCCAGTGAGTTCGCGAACCCCCACGGGTCGTCCGCGGTCACCCGCTCCCCGTACTTCCAGGTCTTGTAGATGTTGTAGAAGAAGATGAAGTTGGACGCGCCCAGGATGAACGCGCCGATGCTCGATACCTGGTTCAGCGTGGTGACCAGGTGCGGCAGGCCGGGGTAGTTGGCCACCCGGCGCGGCATGCCGAGCATGCCGATCCAGTGCTGCACCAGGAACGTCATGTTGAAGCCGATGAACACCGACCAGAAGTGCCACTTGCCCAGCGTGTGGTCGAGGATCTTGCCGGTCCACTTCGGCCACCAGAAGTAGAACCCGCCGAACATGCAGAACACCACGGTGCCGAACAGCACGTAGTGGAAGTGCGCGACCACGAAGTAGGAGTCGCTGACCGCGAAGTCCAGCGGCGGCGAGGCCAGGATGACCCCGGTCAGCCCGCCGAACAGGAACACCACCAGGAACCCGAGGATGAAGATCATGGCGGGCTCGAAGGTGAGCTGCCCGCGCCAGATCGTGCCTACCCAGTTGAAGAACTTCACCCCGGTCGGGACCGCGATCAGGAACGTCATGAAGGAGAAGAACGGCAGCAGCACCGCGCCGGTGGTGAACATGTGGTGCGCCCACACGGTCAGCGACAGCCCGGCGATCGCGATCGTGGCCGCGATCAGGCCCTTGTAGCCGAACAGCGGCTTGCGGCTGAACACCGGCAGGATCTCGGTGGCGATGCCGAAGAACGGCAGCGCCACGATATAGACCTCCGGATGGCCGAAGAACCAGAACAGGTGCTGCCACAAGATCGCGCCGCCGCTGTTGGCGGCGAAGACCTGGGCGCCGAGTTTCCGGTCGATCTCCAGTACCAGCAGGGCGGCGGCCAGCACCGGGAAGGCCAGCAGCACCAGCATGGAGGTGAGCAGGATGTTCCAGGTGAAGATCGGCATCCGGAACATGGTCATGCCGGGGCAGCGCATGCAGAAGATCGTGGTGACGAAGTTGACGCCGGACAGGATCGTGCCGAGGCCGGACAGCGTCAGGCCCATGATCCACATATCCGGGCCGAGGCCGGGCGAGTACTGCGCGCTGGTCAGCGGGGAGTAGGCGTACCAGCCGAACGCGGCCGAGCCGTTCGGGGTGAGGAAGCTGAACAGCAGGATCAGCCCGCCGAAGGCGAACATGTAGTAGCTGAGCAGGTTCAGCCGGGGGAAGGCGACGTCCGGCGAGCCGATCTGCAGCGGCATGATCTCGTTCGCGAAGCCGACGAACAGCGGGGTGGCGAACAGCAGCAGCATGATCGTGCCGTGCATGGTGAACAGCTCGTTGTACTGCTGGTCGGTGACCACCCTCAGGTCGGGCCCGAGCAGCTGGGCCCGCATCAGCATGGCCATCGCGCCGGCGGCCAGGAAGAAGAAGAACGAGGTGATCAGGTACAGGTGCCCGATGATCTTGTGGTCGGTGGAGGACAGCCAGTCGGCCAGGATCGTTGCCCTTGCGGTACGGCCGCGGCGCAGCCGCCGGCCGGCTGCTGGAACGACTGGCCACCCGAGTCAATCGCGGTCACGAGGCACCCCCGTTAGCGCTGAGCGTCTGCGCGTTCTGGATCGTCTGCTGGCCTTTAATCCAGGTCTGGAACTGGGCCGGCGTCACGATCTTCACCGTGAACAGCATCCGGCTGTGGTACAGGCCGCATAGCTCGGTGCAGCGGCCGAGGAAGGTCCCGGTCGAGATCGGCGTCACCTCGAAGTGGTTCGGATGGCCGGGGATGACGTCCCGCTTGAACTCGAACGGCACGATCCAGAACGAGTGGATGACGTCGATCGAGTACAGGTTGAACCGGACGGTCTCGTGCTCCGGGATCTCCAGCAGCGGCAGGCCCTGCTCCGTCGCCCCCAGCGTGTCCGGCGTGCCTGGCGTCCACATCTTGCCCAGCTCGCACACCCCGGCCCCGGTGCAGTTGGGGTCCTTGCTGGTCACCGGGTACTGCGGGTACTGGAACGCCCAGCTCCACTGGAATCCGGTGACGTTCACCACGACCTGCGGGTGCGGCGAGAGCTTGTCGATGTAGTTCTCGTCCTTGGCGGTGAAGTAGAACAGCACGCCGATCATCACGAACGGCAGCACCGTGTACAGGATCTCGATCGGCATGTTGTACCTGACCTGGTGCGGCACCTGGTCGGAGCGCTTGCGGAAGAAGACGATCGCCCAGACGATCGCTCCCCAGACCACGACCCCGACCGCGAGCGCGGCGATCCAGGAGCCCTGCCACAGGCTCAGCACCACCTGGCCCTGCTTGGTGACCGGCTGGCGCATGCCGAGGTTCTCCCAGGCCGAGCTGCAGCCGGTCGTGAGGAAGAGAACTCCGGCGAGCAGGACCGCGCGCGGCAGCCAGCGCCGTACCTGCCGTGGCCGCTCGCCCCGGCGCGGGACGCTGCGAATGAACCTCACCGATTGCCTTCCCAGCGGATCACCCCGGCCCGCGGGGGCCGGTTCCTGGCACGTCCTACAGCCTGTCGTGGAAACAGTACAACGCAAGGCCCCGCGCCGTGCCGACACCCCCCGACACTGGCGGGCTACTGTCGGAACGGTGACTTACCTCGACGCGGCCTCGGCCGAGCCGCTGCACCCGGCGGCCCGGCAGGCGCTGCTGGCAGCGATGGACGACGGCTGGGCCGACCCGGCCCGGCTGCACCGGGAGGGCCGCCGGGCCGCGCTGCTGCTGGATGCCGCCCGGCAGGAGGTCGCCGCGGTGCTCGGCTGCCGCCCGGACGAGCTGTCCTTCACCGGCTCCGGCACCCAGGCCGCGCACCTGGCCGTGCTCGGCGCGGTCCGGGCCCGCCAGTCGGCCGCCCGCGGCCCCGGCCACGTAGTGGTCAGCGCGGTGGAGCATTCCAGCGTGCTGAACGCCGCGGAGTACCTGGAACGCTCGGGCACCGCGGTGACCGTGACCGGCGTCGACGCGGCCGGGCGGGCCGACGCGGCCGCCTTCGGCGCCGCCGCCGGGCGCGAGCGCACCCTGCTGGCCTGCCTGCAGGCGGCCAACCCGGAGGTGGGCACGCTCCAGCCGGTGGCCGAGGCGGCCGGGCTGTGCGAGCGGGTGCGGGTGCCGCTGCTGGTGGACGCGGCCGCCTCGGCCGGGCGGCTGCCGGTGCCGCCTGGCTGGTCGCTGCTGACCGCCAGCGCGCACAAGTGGGGCGGCCCGGCCGGGGTCGGGGTGCTCGTGGTCCGCAAGGGCACCCGGTGGCGCCCCCCGCTGCCCGCCGACGGCCGCGAGTCCGGCCGCTCCCCCGGCTTCCCGAGCGTGCCGGCGATCGTGGCCGCCGCGGCCGCGCTGACCGCCATGGAGGCGGAACGGGAAGCCACCGGCGCCGCGCTGCGCGCGCTCACCGCCGAGATCCGGACTCAGCTGCCAGTGCTGGTCCCCGACTGCGCCGTGCATGGCGACCCGGCGGCGGCGCTGCCGCACATCGTCACCTTCTCCTGCCTGTACATAGACGGCGAGGCGCTGGTCAGCGAGCTGGACAGGGCAGGGTTCTCGGTGTCGTCCGGCAGCGCATGCGTGGCCGAGTCGCGGCAGCCGAGCCATGTGCTCGCGGCGATGGGCGTGCTTACCCACGGCAACGTGCGGGTATCGCTTCCTGGTGGCACCACCCGGCCGGCCGTGCAGGGATTCCTTGCGGCTCTGCCCGGAATCGTGGCCAGGTTGCGCCACACTATGAGCGCGGCGGACGGTTCGCTACCCGCCCGACCCGCCCGACCCGCCCGACCCGCCCGACCCGCCGCGACCCGCCCCGCCCGCACAGACAGCGCCGCTTTGACAGGAGGTAACCGCGTGCCCCCCCCGTCCCCCGCCGGAGCGGCCGCTCCTGCTCCCGCTCCTGCCCCGGCCCCCGCGCTCAGCATCGACGCCCTGGGCAAGAAGTGCCCGATCCCGATCATCATGCTGGCCGAGCGGATCGGCGAGGTGCAGACCGGCCAGACCATCGAGGTGCTCGCCGACGATCCGGCGGCCAAGACCGACGTGCCCGCCTGGTGCGCGATGAAGTCGCACGAGTTCGTGAGCCTGACCGACCGGCCGCACGGCTGGTCGTTCGTCGTGCGCCGCAGCTACTGACGGCGGCTACTGGCCGGGGCCGTCCCGGCTGGCCGACCGGAACCGGCCGGTGAACCTCGGGTCCGACTCCCACCACGGACGGTCGGGCGGCGGCCCGTCCCGCCGGCAGCCCAGCTCCCGGCAGTCGCAGCTCCCGGCAGCGCACGCGGTCCCGGTGTCCGGTCCGGGCGCGGTCAGGGCAGCTGCGGCCCTGACCGCGTCCCTGGCGTCCAGCTCGGCGTCCACGACCTTTGCCTCGGCCTCGTCCTCGCGGATCATCTGGATCAGCTGGGCGGCCAGGAAGGGCAGGCCCACGACGTCGCCGAGGATCCACAGCACGCCGCCGCCGAGCACCTGGTCGCTGCTGAGCGTCGGCCCCCACGGGCGGGCCAGCGCGTGGTAATAGCCGCCGGCGATCAGGCTCTGGTCGGCGATCACGGCCAGGCCGAGGACCGCGTCGCCCACCACCTCGGCGCCGGTGATCCACAGCGAGACCAGGTACGGGTACTTTTTCGGCACCGGGTCCACCCGCAGCAGGGTCCAGAAGAACACCAGCCCCGGCGCCAGCAGCGCCAGGTAGGTCAGCTGCCGGACCAGCCCGCTGCGCAGGCCGGCCGCGTACCACGGGCTGAAGTACAGCACGAACGGGACCAGCACCAGGACCGCGGTGGTGATCGCGGGGAAGGTGGCGATCCTGGCCGGCCGGCTGGCGATCGCGGCGGCCAGCCGCGGCCCGGCTTTCGGCGCGGCGGCGATGACCAGGCTCAGCGGCCGTCCCAGGGCCAGGAAAAGCGGGACGACCAGCAGCAGCAGGATGGTCTGCACGCTGCGGGCGTAGAACAGCACGCCGGCGTACACGCCGACGAACGACATCGTGGCGACGACGGCGAACCCGAGGCCCAGGCCGCAGAACACCACCACCCGCCCGGCCGGCCATGACTCACCGGACCGCCGCACCCGCCGGACCCCGGCCAGGTACGCGGCCCCGAGAGCGACGATCACCGCGAGCGCCCATGGGTCCAGTGCCCACTCGGTGAACGCGCGGGCCACGGTGAGCTCCGGCGGCCCGTGGTAGCCGAGATGCGCGGCGGCGAGCACGGCTGGCATGCTCGTCACGCTACCGCCCCGATCCGCGGCGGGCTGGCCGGGCCTCCGCCGCCCCCGGCCGCGGCCGCCCCCATCGCGCACGGGCGGCTTAGCCCGGTCTGCATTATCGGGCCGGGCCGACAGGGCTCACGGGCGACGAATTCGCGAGCCGGAGTCGCCCGCATTCACTAATCGGAATCATCCGCAAGTTTGCGTCCAGCGCCTTGCTGCCGACTACTCCGGGGGAATATCATGCCCGCGCGGGCGTATAGGGGCGATACGCCTGGACGGGGCCAGGAATTCCGTAGGCCTACGGGCACTCAGGCACGTTGTGCCTGAGTGCCCGGATGACAGCGTGCAGGAAAGAGGTAGGTCATGTCATGGCTCAGCAGGTGGTCACGCGGAACTCGCAGCTTATCCGTCATCACGGTCGGCCTGGCCACGGCGACGCTGCTCGTTGCTGCCGGCGGTACCGCGCTGGCGGCTCCGTCCGCGACCCGCGCCTCGGCCAGCGCCTCGGCCAGCGCCAGCGCCACCGCGACGGCGAACCCGGCTAACGGCACTGTTCACGTGGACTGGGCTAGCTCTGGCACCGGGATACGCATAGGCATCCCGGCCAAGGGCAGCGGCTACGCCTGTGTTATCCAGACCAAGCGCCACGCCAGGCTTGAGGCCTACCAGCCGACAACATTATTCAGGGAGGCCAACTCCTACGAGTTCCACTGGCTGTTCGCTCCCTACTCGGTCCGCCACGCGCGAGTCGTCGACGGAAGATTTACATTTCAGGTCCAGCTGTGCGAGACCGGGAACGGGCATTCCTGGAATCACTGGCACCAGTGGTTCGACGGCGGCGCGATGATGCTCTCCTACACGAGGCCGCTGATACCGGTGGCACCGTTCGCTTCGGATACGCGGTTGCAGTGCAGATCCAGCTCCTCTGCGCGAGAGTTTTCGGCAACTGCGTGAAGGCATGAGCAACCGTGACCGCGAAGGCCAGGCCATGATCGGGGGCAGAAGGTGGCGGCGCGGCGCGGCGCTGGGGGCTGCCTGCGCCGCCCTGGCCGGCCTCGTGTCCTGTTCACCGGGCGACCCGCGGCCCGGCCACACGGACAGTGCGGTGCTGTCCAGCCGGGCCTATGCCGCGCTCGGCTCGGGCACGCTGTACCTGCTGCTGGGCAACCAGAACATCTCGGCCAACCTCTGGCAAGTGGATGTCTCCTCTGGGCGGACTCGTCAGCTCACCTTCAACCGGCCGGAATACGGGATATCCAACTTCAGCGCTTCCCCAGCCGGGCTGGTGATGGGCGACGCGGCCACCGGCGTGGACATGACCGAGGTCATGCAAGGTGGCAGGCCGCGCTCGCTCGGCGGCGGGATCGGCAACTCACCGCAGATCAGCGAGGCGGGCGAGATCGCCGTCGCCGCCGACAACGAGCAGGGAGTCCGGCGCGGCCCCTGGTCCAGGGACCGGATCCTGCTGTGGCCAAGCCCCACGGCCCGGTACCACACGATCTACCAAGCCAGACCGCGCAACCTGATCACCATCAGCTGGAGCCCGGATGGCCGCCAGATCCTGGCCATCGACGGACCCGATGACCTGGCCTTCACGCATCTGTTCGTCGTCGACACTCGTGACCGCGTCGTGCGGCGGCTGGTGACCCTGCCCGGTGCGCCGGACATCTACGCATGGGGTCCGCCCAGGCTGGCGATCGGGAACTTCCAGTCCCCCGGCCCAAACGAGATCCTCAGCCTGTCCGGGCGAGTGCTCGACCGGCTCCCCGCCGGGTGGGTCGCGGGATGCTGGAACCCAGCGGGCACCACGCTGCTGGTCATGCGCCGTAGTCAGCGACAGATCGGGCTCTGGCGGCCGTCCCGGCCGAGCCGGGTCGAGAACCTCGGGGCGCTGCCCGCCCGGATGCAGGAGTGCTCCTGGATCAGCCGTCCGGCCGCGGGCGCCTGACCCGGCCGACGGCGAGGGCCGGCCGCCGTTCAGTGATAGTGCTGCGCCAGGTCGCGCGCGGCCTGCGGGCCGTAGGCGGCGCTGAGCCGGCCGGTCAGCGGGCCTGGATCCAGCCGGTACTCCTGGGGCCCGGTCGTCTCCAGCGCCTGCACCGCGAGCAGGTTCCCGAGCTGGGCGGCCCGCTCCAGGCTGAGGTCCCAGGCGATGGCGGCCAGGAACCCGGCCCGGAACGCGTCCCCGGCCCCGGTCGGCTCCCTCGGCGCGGCGTCCGGTACCGCAGGGACGCAGACCGGCGGCTGGCCGGCCCGGTCCACCCTGGCCCCCTCAGCCGCGAGCGTGGTGACCCGGATGCCGACCTGCCGGGTCAGCTCGTCCTCGGTCCAGCCGGTCTTGTGCGTGATCAGCGAGGCCTCGTACTCGTTGCAGAACAGGTAGGCGGCACCGTCCACCAGCTCGCGGATCTGCTCGCCGGTCAGCGTGGCCAGCTGCTGCGACGAGTCAGCGGCGAACGGGATCTGGTGCTTGCGGCACTGAGCGGTAAAGGCCAGCATGGCCTCCGGGTCGCTGGCACCGATCAGCACCAGGTCCGCCCGGCCGGCCAGCTCGCCCAGGTCGATGCCCCGGTCCTCGGCCATCGCGCCGGAGTAGAACGACGCGATCTGGTTGAGGTCGGCGTCGGTGGTGACGATGAACCTCGCGGTGTGCCGGCTCGCCGACTCGCGCACGCCGCTGGTGTCCACCCCGTGCCGGTCCAGCCAGGCCCGGTACTCGCCGAAGTCGGCGCCGACGGTGCCGACCAGCAGCGGCCGCAGGCCCAGGCAGCCGAGGCCGAACGCGATGTTCGCGGCCACCCCGCCGCGGCGGATCTCCAGGTCCTCGACGAGGAACGACAGCGAGACCCGGTCCAGCTTGTCCGGCACCAGCTGGTCGGTGAACCGGCCGGTGAAGTTCATCAGGTGGTCGGTCGCGATCGACCCGGTCACGGCTATGCGCACGGCTGTCCTTCACGCGGGGGCTGGCGGCGGGCAGGCCCCACAGGTTACCGCGTCGCCGGGCCGCGGTATCGCGGTCCGGCGATCATCAGTGGAAGGAGTCGCCGCAGGCGCAGGACCCCGTCGCGTTCGGGTTCTCGATCGTGAAGCCCTGCTTCTCGATCGTGTCCACGAAGTCGATGGTCGCGCCCATCAGGTAGGGGATAGCTCATCTTGTCGGTGACCACCTGCACGCCGCCGAAGTCGCGCACCACGTCGCCGTCGATCTGGCGCTCGTCGAAGTACAGCTGGTAGCGCAGGCCGGAGCAGCCGCCAGGCTGCACGGCGATGCGGAGCCGCAGGTCGTCCCGGCCCTCCTGGGCCAGCAGGCTGCTCACCTTGGCCGCGGCCGGCTCGGTCAGGCTGATCCCCTGCGCGGTCACGTCTTGCTCAACAGTCATCTGCGTCTGGCTCCTGCATCCGGCGGGCCGGCACCCGGTAGGCGCCGCCGTGCCTGGCTGGCTGGTGTTATCTGCTGGTGCAACGATAAGCCCCCTGGCAACATTCCGGGTCGGCCGGTGGCCTATGATCAGTATCGTCACTCCGACGATAAATCACCGGCGATGTGAGGCAACGATGACTACCACCGCAGGTCAGGACGCCGCTACCGGAACCAGCGGGCGACCCCGTGGACAGTCCCTCGGGCGATCGCTCCCGCTGCTCGTCCTCGGCACCGGCGCCGACCCCGATGCCGAGCGCGGCGTGTCCTGCCCCGGCGAGCTGCCGCCTGCCTCGGATCCCGCGCTGGTCCAGCGCGCCCGCCGGGCCAGGAACGCCCTCGGCGACCGCGCCTTCCTGCTCGGCCACCACTACCAGCGGGACGAGGTCATCCGGTTCGCCGACGTGACCGGGGACTCGTTCAAGCTGGCCCGCGAGGCCGCGGCCCGGCCGGAGGCCGAGTTCATCGTGTTCTGCGGGGTGCACTTCATGGCCGAGTCCGCCGACATGCTGACCTCGGCCCGGCAGCAGGTCATCCTGCCGGACCTGGCG
Source organism: uncultured Actinomycetota bacterium (assembly GCA_963719705.1). Classification (GTDB taxonomy): domain Bacteria; phylum Actinomycetota; class Actinomycetes; order Streptosporangiales; family Streptosporangiaceae; genus CAVRCV01. The sequence goes on along the minus strand of CAVRCV010000015.1, from coordinate 288,135 downwards.
GCCGGCTGCTCGATGGCCGACATGGCCACCTTCGACCAGGTGGAGGACTGCTGGGAGACGCTGGAGGACCTGGGCCTGGCCGGCCAGGTGATCCCGGTCACGTACATGAACTCCTCGGCCGACATCAAGGCATTTACCGGGCGCAACGGCGGCACCGTGTGCACCTCCTCCAACGCGGCCAGGGCGCTGCGGTGGGCCCTGGCGAAGGGCAGCAAGGTGCTGTTCCTGCCGGACCAGCACCTGGGCCGCAACACCGCGGTGCTGGAACTCGGCCTGGACCTGGAGGACTGCGTGGTGTGGGACCCGCACGCCGAGCGCGGCGGCCTCAGCGAGCGGGAGCTGCGCGCCGCGACGATGATCTTGTGGCGAGGGCACTGCTCGGTGCACGGCCGGTTCCAGGCCGGCTGCGTAACCGACGTGCGCCAGCGGATCCCCGGCGTCCGCGTCATCGTCCACCCGGAGTGCCGGCACGAGGTGGTCCTGGCCGCCGACGAGGTCGGCTCCACCGAGAAGATCATCTCAACCATCGAGCGGGCGCCGTCCGGGTCGTCCTGGGCCGTGGGCACCGAGCTGAACCTGGTGCAGCGGCTGGCCGCGGCCAACCCGGACAAGACGGTGGTGTTCCTGGACAAGACCGTCTGCTACTGCTCCACCATGAACCGGATCGACCTGCCGCACCTGGTCTGGGCGCTGGAGTCGCTGGCGGCCGGCCCGGTGGTGAACCAGATCAGCGTCGATCCGCGGGTCGCCGCCCAGGCCAGAGTGGCGCTGGACCAGATGCTGGCCCTCCCCTAGCGGCTACATCCCCGGCGCGTCCCACAGCGCGAACCAGCGGCCGAGGTCGGGCTCGATCTTCAGGTCGTCGGTCAGGCAGCCGCGCACCTGGAGCTCGAGCGAGTTGTCCCGGCGCTGGCCGCCCTGCGGCGCGAACGGGTAGAACGTGCCGCGCTTGTACAGGTACACCAGCCCGAGCCGGCGCCCGCGCGGGTCGGAGAAGCTCAGCAGCGTGCACAGCAGCTGCGGGCCGAAGCCGCCGTCGGCCAGCGAGGTGTTCACCGCGTGCAGGTCGGTCACCAGGCCCTCGACGTCGTCCGCCGGGTGCCGGCTGACCAGCCAGGTCTTGCCGTAGGAGTCGGTGGTGAGCTGGACCGGGGTCTTGCCCTCGCCCATGTTGAGCAGGTCGCTCAGGTCCTTCTCGATGTCGCTCAGCGCCCTGCCCTCGGCGGAGTTGAAGCAGACCGAGCCGCGTGCCGGTCGGCACGAAGTCGGCCGCCGCCTGCAGCGTGATCGCCGCCGACGGCAGCGCGAACAGCGCGTCCAGTTTCGGCGCCACCGGCTTGGTCCGGCCGAGCAGCGCGTCCAGGAAGCCCACGGCTACTTGCTGAGCTGCTGGGAGATCCGGTCCAGCTGGGCCAGCCGCTTCTCCAGCGTCGGGTGGGTGGAGAACAGGGTGGACAGCGTCATCTCGCCGGCCCGCTTGTGCAGCGCGGGCGCGAAGTAGAAGGCGTTCAGCGGCTCGGCCGCGCGCAGGTCCCTGGTCGGGATCCTGGCCATGTCGCCGGTAACCTTCACCAGCGCGCTGGCCAGCGCCGACGGCTTGCCGGTGAGCAGCGCGCCGGACCGGTCCGCGGACAGCTCCCGGTACCGGGACAGCAGCCGGATCAGCAGGAAGCTGACCGCGTAGGTGATCATGCCGACCACCATCACGATCAGCATGATCGGCAGGGCGTTCTGGTTGTTGTTCCCGCCCCGGCCCCGGCCACCGCCGCCACCGCCGAACAGCTCGGAGTAGAACGCGAACCGGACCAGCAGCGCCGCGATGATGCCGAGGAACGAGGCAATGGTCATGACCGCGACGTCCTTGTGCGCCACGTGCGACATCTCGTGCGCCAGCACGCCCTCGAGCTCCTCGTTGTCCAGCTTGTCCAGGATGCCCTGGGTGGCACAGACGACGGCGACCTTGCTGCTGCGTCCGGTCGCGAAGGCATTCGGCATGGCGACGGGCGCGATCGCCACCCTGGGCTTGGGCATGTCGGCGAGCGCGCAGAGCCGGTCCACGATCGCGTGCAGCCGGGCCGCCTGCTGGGAGTCATTCGGGCTGACCAGCCGGGCACCCGAGGTGCGCAGCGCGATCTTGTCGGACCAGTAGTACGAGCCGAACGCGACCGCCACGCCGATCAGTACCGCGATCACCACGATCCCGTCGCTGCTGCCCGCGTTGCCGCTCTTGCGGCTCTGGTAGGCGAACAGGAGGAAGAACAGGGCCACGATGAACCCGGTGAAGACCAGTCCGAGCAGGAACATCGTCGCGCCCATGCGCGCGATCAGGCCTCTGTCGGTCGCATAGCGAGTGCGCGCCATCTGCGGCGCCTCCGTTTCGTCGCGGCTGCGCGGACCAGCCGTCTGCCTCAATTACACCGCAGACGGGTCAGTGGTCTGCGCAGCACCAGCCCCGAGGTGGCCGGTCCGGTACGCGGTGATCGGTACCGGGCTGGCCAACCTGGCAACGGGCGAGCTCGCCGGACCGTTCCAGGGCCGGGCGGGGCGGCCGCCGGCCTGGCGTGCGTCAGCCAGGGATGAGGCCGTCGTCGGACAGCAGCTTGCGCACTTCTTCCATGGTGGCGCCGGCGTACGGCAGGATCAGCGCGGACGGCTTGATCACGTCGGCGTCCACACTGGTGCCGATCGCCCGGACCCGGTCCAGCAGGGCGGTAAGCGCGGTCTGGAACGCGGGCTCGTCCCCCCGCTCGCACGCGGCCTCCAGCTGGGCGTCGAGCTCGTTCAGCTCGGCCGCGGCCGAGTCGTCGACCTCGAGCTGGCCCTCGCCGAGGATCCGGACTATCACTCGCCCTCACCCGCCTGCGGCGGCTCGGCGGCAGCCGGCGGGAACGAGGTGGCCGACGGGCCGGGCCCGGCGGGCTGGCCGGCGCTGGCCGGCTGCCCGGCCGTGGCGGCCTGGCCGTCGTCCGCCGTCTCGGGGGCACCGGTGATCTGGCGCGGCGCGTTCTGGGTGATCTCGGCCTTCATCCTGGCCAGCTCGGCGTCGACGTCGTGGCTGGCGCCCATCCGGTCCAGCTCGGCCTGGATGTCGTCGCGCGGGCCGGTGACCATGTCGTCGAGCGCGCCGGACGCCATCAGCTCGTCGAGCGCGCCGGCCCTGGCCTTCATCTGCTCGGTCTTGTCCTCGGCCCGCTGGACGGCCAGGCCGACGTCGCCCATCTCCTCGGAGATGCCGGTGAAGGCCTCGTTGATCCTGGTCTGCGCCTCGGCCGCGGTGTAGGTGGCCTTGATGGTCTCCTTCCTGGTGCGGAAGGCGTCCACCTTGGCCTGCAGCCCGCGGGAGGCCGCGGTCAGCTTCTCCTCCTCGCCCTGCAGCGAGGCGTACTGGGTGTTCAGGTCGTTCAGCTGTCCGGTGCACCCCGGCCTTGCGGCCGAGCGCCTCGCGGGCCAGGTCCTCCCGCCCGGCCGCCAGGGCGTCCCTGGCCTGCCGGTCCAGCTTGTCGGAGGACTGCTGGAGCTGGTTGATCTGCAGCTCGATGCGCTTGCGCGAGGTGGCCACGTCGGCGACGCCGCGGCGGACCTTCTGCAGCAGCTCAAGCTGCTGCTGGTAGGAGTAGTCCAGGGTCTCCCGCGGGTCCTCCATCCGGTCCAGGGCCTTATTGGCCTTGGACTTGAAGACCAGCGAAACCCGCTTCATCACGCCCATAAGCGCGACCATCCCCTTCATCCAGAACACCGCTGCGCACGCGCGGCCAGGCCGTCGAGCCGCCAAGCTAGCCAGGCAACGGGAATTGTGGGCACGTGCTGCAACTCAGCCTACGACGGGCCGGGGAGTCCATCATACGGGGCGGGCACTTCGAGCCTGCCGGGAAGAGATGCTGCCGGAAAGGTTTGCCCCGGTAGGCTATGGGCGTGTTCCGACGACGTTCCCCCGGCGGCCCAGGCGTGACCGATGCCGGCCTGCCCCGGCGGCAGGCCGGGACGAGGCCGAGCCCGCGGCCCCGCCGCGTCCCGGCATGACCGCGGCCAAGGGCAGGCCCACCCCCAAGCGGAGCGAGGCGCAGGGCCGCAGGCGCCAGCCGCAAAACGCGCCGACCGACCGGAAGACCGCCAGGCAGCGGGACGCCACCGAGCGCCAGCGCAAGATGGCGGCCATGCGGCGCGGCGAGGAATGGGCCCTGGCGCGCAAGGACAAGGGCCCGGTCCGGGCCCTGGCCAGGGACTACGTGGACTCCAGGCGCACCATGAGCGAGTACTACCTGTACGCCGTGGTGCTGCTGATCGCGGCGCTGTTCGTGCCCGCGCTGCACAAGTCGCTGCTGATCGACTACCTGGTCCTCGGCATCCTGGCGGTGCTGATGATCGAGGCCTACTTCATCGGCCAGCGGGTGATCAGCCTGGCCCGGCAGCGCTATCCGGGCGAGAGCACCCGCGGGGTCCGGATCTACGCTGCCATGCGCGGCACTCAGATGCGCAGGCTGCGGATGCCCGCCCCGCGGGTAAGCCGCGGCGACAAGATCTAGGCGGGCTTCGCCTGTCGCCCGGCGGCCGGGACCGACCGGGTCCGGGCACGGCGCTAGGGTCGGGCGGCATGGAGCATCGTCATCTGGGCCGCAGCGGCCTGAAGGTCAGCGAGATCGCCTACGGAAACTGGCTCACGCACGGATCGCAGGTGGAGGAGGACGCCGCGAGCGCCTGCGTCGCCGCCGCGCTGGACGCCGGCATCACCAGCTTCGACACCGCGGACGTGTACGCCCGCACGGTCGCCGAGGAAGTGCTCGGCCGGGCCCTGCACGGGATGCGCCGCGAATCGGTGGAGATCTTCACCAAGGTCTACTGGCCCACCGGGCCCGGTCAGAACGACCGTGGCCTGTCCCGCAAGCACATCATGGAATCCGCGCACGCCTCGCTGCGGCGGCTGCAGACCGACTACGTGGACCTGTACCAGGCGCACCGGTACGACCACGAGACGCCGCTGGAAGAGACCATGCGCGCGTTCGACGACCTGGTCCGGCAGGGCAAGGCGCTGTACATCGGGGTGTCGGAATGGCGGGCCGAGGAGATCGCCGCCGCGCTGAAGATCGCCGGTGAGATGGGGCTGGACCGGATCGTGTCCAACCAGCCGCAGTACAACATGCTGTGGCGGGTGATCGAGTCCGAGGTGCTGCCGCTGTGCCAGGCCGAGGGCATCGGCCAGATCGTCTGGTCACCGATCGCCCAGGGCGTGCTCACCGGCAAGTACCAGCCGGGCGCCGCCGGGCTGCCGGGGACCAGGTCCACCGACGAGCGCGGCTCGCACTTCATCCAGGACTACCTCACCGACGACATCCTGCGCCGGGTGCAGCAGCTGCGGCCGGTCGCGGACCAGGCCGGGCTCACCCTGGCCCAGCTCGCGGTGGCCTGGACGCTGCAGAACCCCGGCGTCAGCGCGGCGATCGTCGGCGCCACCCGGCCCGAGCAGGTCACCGAGAACGCAGCGGCGGCCGGCGTGCGCCTGGACGCCGAGGTCATGCGCCGCATCGACGAGACCCTTGGCCCGGTGGTCGAGCGGGACCCGGCCAGACGGCAAGCCCGCCGAGCCGTCCCTGATCACGCAGACGGCAAGCCCGCCGAACCGCCCCTGACGCGGCGGCTCAGGGAAGTCGTCCCCTACTCCTGGGCCGGGTGCAGGCTCATCGGGCCGTACTCGGCCTTGCCGTCGGCCAGCAGCGTCACCTGGTCCACGCCGGCCTCCAGCAGGCTGCGCCAGTGCTCGCCGATCCAGCTCTCGGCATCGCCCTGACTGGCGAAGGACTCCTTCGGCAGGCCCCGCGCGGTAGCCGCGGTCCCGTCCTCCTTCTCGAACTGCCAGGTCCAGGTCATGGCGGGTAGCCTACCGGCAGGTCAGCCCCTGGCCGGTGACCCGTGTTCCCGATCCGGACGGATTCACGTATTCGGAAAGCGAACGGTACGAGACGGGCCTGCGGAACTGTTAAGTTCTATCCGCTAGGTCTGTAAGCCGGGCGCCCGAGCACTGCGCGGCAGGCCCAGCACGGTAATCAAGGTGGTGACGACATTGACGCGCGTTGTCGTCGTTGGTGATCTGATGACGGATACGGTCGCGCACGCGGCCCTGCCGCTGGCCAGGGGCAGCGATACGCCGGCCACGGTAACGATGCACGGCGGCGGATCCGGCGCGAACATCGCCGCCTGGCTCGCCGTGGACGGCGCCGAGGTGGCCTTCGTCGGGCGCCGGGGCGCCGACATCGCCGGCCGGAACCGGGACATGGAGCTGATGGGCTACGGCGTCGACGCCCGGCTGGTGATGGATCCGGAGCGGCCGACCGGGACCTGCGTGGTGATGGTCACGCACAAGGGCGACCACACGATGCTGTCCGACCCCGGCGCCAACGCCGCGCTGTCCCCCGACGACCTGCCCAAGGACCTGTTCACGCCGGGCGGCCACCTGCACGTCTCCGGCTACACGCTGCTGAACGAGGGCTCCAGGGATGCCACCCTGACCGCCATCGCGCTGGCCCAGCGGGCGGGGATGACCGTGTCGGTGGACGGGGCCTCGTCGGCACCGCTGGAGCGGGTCGGCGCCGAGCCGTTCCTGCAGATGACCAACGGCGCCACGCTGCTGTTCGTCAACGCCGACCAGGGCACGGTGCTGACCGGGCGGGAGGACCCGCAGCAGGCGGCCAGGGTGCTGAACGCCTGGTACCCGCAGATCGTCATGAAGCTGGGCGCCGACGGCGCGCTGTTCTACCTGAACGGCCGCCCGGAGCCGCTCCGGGTGTCCGGCCCGCCGGTCGAGATGGTGGTGGACGGGACCGGAGCCGGAGACGCGTTCTGCGCCGGCTTCCTGCCCGCCTGGCTGGACAAGAAACCGCCGGGCGAGGCCCTGGCCAGCGGCTGCCGCCTCGCGGCCAGGGCACTGGGCCTGGTCGGCGCGCGGCCGGCCCTGTAGCCGGATGCGGCCTGCCCGCCATCTGACCTGCCAGGCAGGCGGATGACGGGCTACCTGAGCGAGCTTTTCGGTCTGGACGGCCGGGTGGCGCTGGTCACCGGCGGCAGCTCGGGCATCGGCCGGGCCATGGCCGGCGCGCTGGCCGCGGCGGGCGCCAGGGTGGTGCTGCTGGCCCGGCGCGAGGCCGCCCTGGCCGAGGCGGTGGCCGGGCTGCGGGCCGCTGGCGGCACCGCCGCCGCAGTCAGGGCCGATCTGGCCGACCGGTCTGGCCTGCGACACGGCGCCAGCGCCGCCGCGGCGGCGTTCGGCGAGCCCGACATCCTGGTCAACTGCGCGGCCGTCAATATCCGCCCGCCGCTGGCGGACCTCGCCGCCGGCGACTGGGACCATACGATGGCGGTCAACCTGACCGCCCCGTTCCTGCTCGGGCAGCGGTTCGGGCCGCCGATGGCGGCACGCGGCTGGGGCCGCATCATCAACATCGCCTCCCAGCAGGCGGTACGGGCGTTCGGCCACAGCGGCGGCTACGGCGCGGCGAAGGGCGGGCTGGTGTCCCTCACCCGGTCCCAGTCCGAGGCCTGGGCGCCGTCCGGGGTGTGCTGCAACGCGGTCTCGCCGGGGTTCGTGGCCACCCCGCTGACCGCCGCGGTGGCCGGCGACCCGGTCCGCTCGGCCGAACTGGCCGCCCGGACCATGACCGGCCGCAACGGCCTGCCCGGCGACTTCGCCGGGATCACCGTCTTCCTGGCCAGCCGGGCCAGCGACTACGTGACCGGTCAGCTCATCTTCGTCGACGGCGGCTTCTCGGCCACCTGACCCGGCTCCCGGCGCCGCTTGCCTCCTGGCTCGCAACTGTGTTCAGAAATGGTTGTGCCGACAGCATTTTCCGCACACAGCCTGGCTGGGCCGTGACGAGTGTGACGGATGTGACGAGCCCGGCGCTGCCGGTCAGGGCGAGTTCGGCTGCACCGAGGCGGAGTGCGCCAGGAGCACCCCGGCGGCGATGGTCCCGGCCAGGGTGACCAGGCCGATGCAGGCGAGCACGATCCCGGCGATCGCGATCCCGCGGCCGGCCTCGCCGCGCGCCCTGATCTGGCCGAGCGCCAGCACCCCGCAGACCAGCGCGACCATCGAGCCGAGCCAGAAGAACCACAGGATGCCCGCCACCAGGGACACGATCGCCAGCACGTTCGTCCTGGCCGGCTGGTAGGCCGGCTGCCAGTAGCCGCCGGCCGGGTAGCCGGACGCCTGCGCCTGATAGCCCGGCGCCCCCTGCGCCTGTCCCGCGCCGCCGGGCGGCGCGTACTCGTCCCCGTAAGGGGCGAAGGAGCCGGAGTAGCCGCCGTCCGGCGGCGGTGCGGCCCTGGGCGCCGAGGCCGCTGCGGCCGCCGGGAAACCGGGCTGGGTCGTGGTCCCGCTGGCGGGGGAAACGGTAGCCGGGGAACCCGCGGCCGGGAACCCGTAGGGCGCTGAGCCCGGCCCGGTACCCGGCGCGCGCCCCGCCCCGCACAGCGGGCAGGATATGTCGACCGTGGTGATCGGATGGCCGTTCGCGCAGACAGGGAGCTGCTGGCCGCCGGGCTGCTGCGGATTGCTCACGTGCCCGCCCTCTCCCCGGCCGCGGCTGCCGGGCGTTTGTGGTAACTAGACCGATAGCCGGTGAACGTATCATCTCCCGGCCGCCGCTCCCCCAGCCACCGGACCGCGACACGGGTCCGTCAAGGACGGCATCGGGCCCGTCGTGACGGCACAATGACGGTCATGGCCAGACGCACCACGACAACACCGCCGCCCGAGGACTTCGAGGAAAACATCGTCGACATCGACGTCACCGACGAGATGCGCGGAAGCTACCTCGAGTACGCCTATTCGGTCATCTACCAGCGCGCCCTGCCCGACGCCAGGGACGGCATGAAGCCGGTGCAGCGCCGGATCCTGTACCAGATGAGCCGGATGGGACTGCGCCCGGACCGGGAGCACGTCAAGTGCGCCCGGGTGGTCGGCGACGTGATGGGGCACCTGCACCCGCACGGCAACGACGCGATCTACGACGCGCTGGTCCGGATGGCGCAGTGGTGGGTCATGCGGGTCCCGCTGATCGACGGGCACGGCAACTTCGGCTCGCTCGGCGGCGATGACTCCCCGGCCGCATACCGGTACACCGAGGCCCGGCTGGACGAGGCGGCCATGGCGATGACCCGGTCGCTGGACGAGGACACCGTCGACTTCATCCCGAACTACGACGGCCAGGATACCCAGCCCGAGGTGCTGCCGGCCGCGATCCCCAACCTGCTGGTCAACGGCACCGCCGGGATCGCGGTGGGGATGGCCACCAGCATGGCCCCGCACAACCTGGGCGAGGTCATCGCGGCCGCCCGGCACCTGATCGCGAACCCGGACGCCGACCTGGCCACGCTGATGCGGTTCGTGCCCGGCCCGGACCTGCCCACCGGCGGGAAGATCGCCGGGCTGGACGGGATCCGGGATGCCTACGCCAGCGGCCGGGGCACGTTCCGGACCAGGGCAACGGCCCGGATCGAGAAGATCACCCCGCGCCGGTCCGGGATCGTGGTGACCGAGCTGCCCTACGGGGTCGGCCCGGAGAAGGTGATCTCCCGGATCAAGGACCTGGTCCAGGCCAAGAAGCTGGCCGGCATCTCCGACCTGAAGGACCTGACCGACCGGCACCACGGGCTGCGCCTGGTGATCGAGGTCCGCAGCGGCTTCCACCCCGAGGCGGTGCTGGCCGAGCTGTACCGGCTGACCCCGATGGAGGAGACGTTCGGCATCAACAACGTCGCCCTGGTCGACGGCCAGCCGCGGGTGCTCGGCCTGCGCGAGCTGCTGCGGATCTGGGTCGACCACCGGATCGAGGTGGTGCGCCGCCGCACCGCGTTCCGGCGGGCGAAGCGGGCCGACCGGCTGCACCTGGTGGACGGGCTGCTGATCGCGCTGCTGAACATCGACGAGGTTATCCAGGTGATCCGCACCAGCGATGACGCGGCCGCCGCCAAGGAGCGGCTGATGTCGGTGTTCGACCTGTCCGTGATCCAGGCCCAGTACATCCTGGACACCCCGCTGCGCCGGCTCACCCGCTACGACCGGCTGGAGCTGGAGGGCGAACGGGACACGCTGCAGCGCGAGATCGCCGAGCTGACCGCGATCCTCGACTCCGAGCAGCGGCTGCGCGAGCTGGTGTCGCAGGAGATGGCCGAGGTCGGCGAGCGGTTCGCCACCCCGCGCCGGACCGTGCTGCTGGAGAGCAGCGGCGCGGCCAGGACCGCCGCCGTGCCGCTGGAGGTCGCCGACGACCCGTGCACGGTGCTGCTGTCCTCTTCCGGCCTGCTGGCCCGCACCGCGCCCGTGCAGCCGATGCCGGCCCAGCAGGCGCTGCCCGACGGCACCGAAGATCAGGAGCCGAAACGGGGATCCGCGGCGACTGCCGCCGCGGCAGCCGGTGCCGCCGGGACCGGGAGCCGGGTGGCGCACGACGCCATTACCGGGGCCGTGCCATGCACGGCGCGGGGCACGGTCGGCGTGGTGACCTCGCATGGCAGGCTGATCCGGCTCGGGGTGCTCGAGCTGCCCTCGCTGCCGCCCAGCGCGCACTCCCCCGGCCTGTCCGGCGGGGCGCCGGTGAGCGAGTTCGTCGACCTGCGGCCCGGCGAGTCGGTGGCTGGCCTGGTCGCCGCCGAGGCGGCCGGCGGCGGCCTGGCCATCGGCACCGCCTCCGGCGTGGTGAAGCGGGTGGCCCCGGACTACCCGCAGAACGCCGCCGAGTTCGAGGTGATCTCGCTGAAGGACGGCGACCGGGTGGTGGGTGCGGTCCAGCTCGCCAGCGAGGAACCTGACCTGGTGTTCATCACCAGCGACGCGCAGCTGCTGCGGTTCGGCGCGGCCGCGGTGCGGCCGCAGGGCCGGGCGGCCGGCGGCATGGCCGGGATCCGGCTGTCGCCGCGGGCGGCGGTGGTCTGGTTCGGCGTGGTGGACCCGCCTGGGGTCAGGGCGGGCGGGGCACCGAGCAGCGAGCCGGTCGTGGTGACCGTGGCCGGCAGCGCCGCGGCGCTGCCGGGTACCTCGGCGCTGACCGCGAAGGTCACGCCGTACGCGGAGTACCCGGCCAAGGGCCGGGCCACCGGCGGGGTGCGCTGTCACCGGTTCCTCAAGGGCGAGGACGTGCTGGTGCTGGCCTGGGCCGGGGCCGGTCCCGCCCGCGGCGCGACCGCGGCCGGCACCCCGGCCGAGCTGCCGCCGCCTGATGGCCGCCGGGATGGCTCGGGCAGCCGGGTCCGGCACCCGCTGGCCACGCTCGGCGGCACCGCACCGCCGGACTGAGCCCGCACCGGACCGAGATGGCGTGGGCATCCAGGTCGGCGCCGAGGACAAGGATCACCCGGAGCACGGCGGCCAGGACGGCGAGTGCAGAGCGGGCTGAGAGGCGGGCCTCGGGCTGCGGCCGGGCCGGGCGCGCAGGCTGGAGTCCAGCGCGGGCCGGACCGCGGCCCGCGGCACGGGAAAGGAGGAAGCCCTATGACGTCCGCCACGGGCAGCCGGCTCCGGCGCCTGATCCTCACCGCGTTCCTGGCGGCCGGACTCGGCGCCGGCGCGGCCGGCGTGGCCATGGCCGCGACCAGCGGCAGCGGCACCGCTGCGCCGCGGGCCTCGGTGACGGCATCGCACTCGTCGTCATCGCCGGCCTCGCCATCGGCGCAGCCGAAGGCCGGGTCCGGCCCGGCCGGCCTGCCGGGGACCGGGACGCACCACTGCACGCACATGAGCGGCAGTTCGCACTCCAGCGCCAGCTAGACCAGCGGCCAGCTGACAGTGCCTGGCGCGGCGGCCGCCGTCGCGGCCCGCGGTACGCCGGGGCAGCCTCGTTAACTGCCCTGGCGTGCCTCGCCGTGGCGGCGGCCGCCCGCCGGCGGCTCAGGCGTCGATCCGGGACGGGTCAAGCTCGGCGGCGCCGCCCACGATGAAGTCCCGGCGGGGGGCTACCTCGCTGCCCATCAGCAGGTCGAACATCTCGGCCGCGGCCGCGGCGCTCTCGATCCGGATCCGGCGCAGCGTGCGGTGCCGCGGGTCCATCGTGGTCTCGGCCAGCTGCGAGGCGTCCATCTCGCCGAGGCCCTTGTACCGCTGCGGCGGCTCCTTCCAGCGCTGGTTCCTGCGCTCCAGCTCCAGCAGGGTGCGGTGCAGCTCGGCGTCGGAGTAGGTGTAGCGGTACTTCGGCTGCCCCTTGCGCGGGCTGACCAGCTCGATCCGGTGCAGCGGCGGCACCGCGGCGAATACCCGGCCCGCCGCCACCATCGGCCGCATGTACCGGTGGAACAGGGTCAGCAGCAGGGTGCGGATGTGCGCGCCGTCGACGTCGGCGTCGGCCATGAAGATCACCCGCTGATAGCGGGCCGAGTCCAGGTCGAAGGCGCTGCCCGAGCCCGCGCCGATCACCTGGATGATCGCCGCGCACTCGGCGTTCTTCAGCATGTCGGTCAGCGATGCCTTCTGCACGTTCAGGATCTTGCCCCGGATCGGCAGCAGCGCCTGGAACTCCGAGTCCCTGGCCAGCTTGGCGGTGCCGAGGGCCGAGTCGCCCTCCACGATGAACAGCTCGCTGCGGTCATCGGCGGACCTGCAGTCGACCAGCTTGGCCGGCAGCGCCGAAGTGGCCAGGACCGACTTGCGGCGCTGGTTCTCCCGGTGCTCGCGGGCCGCGATCCGGGTCCTGGCCGCCGCGGACACCTTCTCCAGCACTGCCCTGACCTGCTGCTTGCTGCCCCGGATCCGGCCCTCAAGGAAGCCGCGCAGCTCGGCGGACACGACCTGGGCGACGAGCCGGGCCGCAGCCGGGGTGCCCAGGATCTCCTTGGTCTGGCCCTCGAACTGCGGTTCGGGCAGCCGCACCGCGATGACGGCGGTGAGGCCCTCGAGCACGTCCTCCTTGATCACCGGCTCGTCGCCGTTCTTCAGCAGCCGGGCCGCGCGCAGCTGCTCGTTCAGCGTCCGGACCAGGGCCCGCTCGAAGCCGGTCACGTGAGTGCCGCCCTTGGGCGTGCCGATCACGTTGACGAACGACCGCAGCGTGCAGTCGTACCCGCTGTCCCAGCGCAGCGCCACGTCGACGGAGAGCTCTCGCTCGACCTCGGTGGGGGTCAGGTGGCCGCGGTCGTCAAGTACCGGCACCGTCTCGGTGAACTGGCCGGAGCCGACCAGCCGGACCACGTCGGTGACCGGGGTGCCGGACGACAGGTGGGTGCAGAACTCGCTGATCCCGCCGGCGAACCGGAACTCCGCCTCGCGCGGCCCGGCGGGCCCGCTCACCTGCGCCCCGCCCGGCCCGCCCGGCCCGCCCAGGCCGCCCCCGGCCCGGTGCTCCCGGCCAGCCCGGTCAGGTCGGTCAGGTCGGTGAGCTCGCGCCCGGCGGGCCTCGTCCGGCTCACGGGCGGGGTCCTGGCCGCCGGGCCGCTCGTCGGCCACCCGGATGGTCAGGCCAGGCACCAGGTAGGCGGTCTGGCGGGCGCGCTGCTGAAGCGCGGTGAAGCTCAGCCGGGCACCGGGCACGAACAGCTGCCGGTCCGGCCAGAACCGGATCCGCGTGCCGGTCACCGTCTTCGCCACCCGCCGCAGCTTGCGCAGGCGGCCGGTCACGGGCGTGAACGGCGCCTCCGGGCCGTCCCCGTCGAACTCGCCGGGGACGCCGCGCCGGAAGCTGGTCCCCCATTCCTGGCCGTTCCGGCTGACCACCACGTCCAGCCGGGCGGACACCGCGTTGACCACCGACGCGCCGACCCCGTGCAGCCCGCCGGAGGCGGTGTAGGACCCGCCGCCGAACTTGCCGCCCGCGTGCAGCCGGGTCATCACCAGCTCGACCCCGGTGAGCCCGGTCTTCGGCTCCACGTCGACCGGGATGCCGCGGCCGTTATCACGCACCTCGGCCGACCCGTCCGCGTGCAGGATGACCTCGATCCGGGTGCAGACCCCGGCCAGCGCCTCGTCCACCGCGTTGTCGAAGATCTCCCGGAGGCACTGCTCCAGCCCGCGGCCGTCGGTCGAGCCGATGTACATCCCCGGCCGCTTGCGCACCGCCTCGAGGCCCTCCAGGACGGTGAGGTGGCGGGCGGTGTAGCCGTCCGCCGCGCTGGCGGTCGGCGGCGCGGAACTGCGTGATCCGGTACCGCGCGAGCCCGGCACCTGGATGATCCGGTGCCGGGCGACGCGGGCTTAGCGGGTGCGGTGCTGAGGGCGGCGGTCACCGTGGGCGATCTCCTGATGCGGTGTCTGATCCGATGTCCGGTGGCGGGACGAAATATTCCTGTAACGCAGGCTAGCGGCAGGATCCGACAGCCCGGCGCAGGCACGCCGCTGACATACCCGGCGACCTGGTATAACGTGCGCAGCAAAGGGCGAGACGCGCGGACCCCGCTCTGGGGCCGCCAACGTGTTCGCCCACGGCGTATCCGGCCAGCGCATGGGATGGCGGATGGCGGGCTAGTTGTTGTGATGCGGTAGAAGGGAACGGGCTGCACGGCCTGCCGGCCTCGCCGGCAGGGAGCACGGCCCGTCGGCGGCCCCCGCCGCCGGGCCCTGACGAGGGAGGCGACATGACCGGAGCTATTGCCCCACCTAAGCCGCTGAATGCCTCCGACGTATGCGACCGCTGCGGCGCCACCGCCTACGTGCGCGTCGTCCTGCCCGGCTCGGGCGAGCTGCTGTTCTGCGCGCACCACAACCGTCAGCACGCGGAGGCGCTGGCCAAGGTGGCCGTGCGGATCCAGGACGAGACCGCCCGGCTGTCCGGCGCGGCCAGCAGCTAAACCCGGCTGCCGCCGGCCGGGCCAGCGGCCAGCCGGGGCCTGGTCAGTCCAGGTAGTCCCGCAGGACCTGGGACCGGGACGGGTGCCGGAGCTTGGACATGGTCTTGGACTCGATCTGGCGGATCCGCTCCCTGGTTACCCCGTAGACCTTGCCGATCTCATCCAGCGTCTTCGGCTGGCCGTCGGTCAGGCCGAACCGCATCGAGACCACGCCGGCCTCGCGCTCGGACAGAGTGTCCAGCACCGAGTGCAGCTGCTCCTGCAGCAGCGTGAAGCTGACCGCCTCGCCCGGCTGGATCGCCTCAGAGTCCTCGATCAGGTCACCGAACTCGCTGTCGCCGTCCTCGCCGAGCGGGGTGTGCAGGGAGATCGGCTCGCGGCCGTACTTCTGCACCTCGATGACCTTCTCCGGGGTCATGTCCAGCTCGGCGGCCAGCTCCTCGGGAGTCGGCTCGCGGCCAAGGTCCTGCAGCATCTGCCGCTGCACCCGGGCCAGCTTGTTGATGACCTCGACCATGTGCACCGGGATCCGGATCGTCCGGGCCTGGTCGGCCATCGCCCTGGTGATGGCCTGCCGGATCCACCAGGTCGCGTACGTGGAGAACTTGTAGCCCTTGGTGTAGTCGAACTTCTCCACCGCGCGGATCAGGCCCAGGTTGCCCTCCTGGATCAGGTCCAGGAACAGCATTCCCCGGCCGGTGTAGCGCTTGGCCAGCGAGACCACCAGCCGGAGGTTCGCCTCCAGCAGGTGGTTCTTGGCCCGCCTGCCATCGTCGGCGATCCACTCCAGGTCCAGCCGCGCCTCCGGGCGCAGTGCGCCGCTGCCGTCGGCCAGCTTCTCCTCGGCGAACAGCCCGGCCTCGATCCGCTTGGCCAGCTCGACTTCCTGCTCGGCGTTGAGCAGGGGGACCTTGCCGATCTGCTTCAGGTAGTCCTTGACCGGGTCGGAGGTGGCGCCGGCCACGGCGACCTGCGCGGCAGGCAGGTCCTCGTCGTCGTCCCCGTAGACGAAGGTCTCGTCATCGCCCTCTTCGCCGGGCGACTTCGCGGCCGGCTCGGCCGCGCCCTCGGCGGCACCGGCGGCGGCATCGACGGCCGGCCCGGCCGGCGCCGGCCCGTCCGCGGTCTCCGCGTCGTCCTCGGCGGCATCAACCGCGGCCTCGTCCAGCTCCAGGCCGATCGCCGCACCGTCGACGTCATCGTCGGCCAGTGCCTCGAGGTCCTCCAGGTCGGCTTCGACGTCCACCTCATCCACCGCGGCCAGGTCTGGCTCGCCGTCCAGCTCGCCGACCGCCGCCAGGCCGCCGTCCAGCTCATCCGCCGCAGCCGGGTCAGCCTCGCCGTCCAGGCCCGCGCCGGTCCTGTCGCCGAAGTCGGTGTCAGCGCTCACGTCGGTACGTCCATCATCAGCGTCGATCCCCCTACCTGGCCCATCTTGCGCGCTCTTCGCGTCCGCCGCGCGGTCTTTCACCGCAGTGGCGGACCTGCGGGCCGGGCTCGCCTCGGTCCGGTGCGCCGCGGCCGCGTCGGCCTTGCGGGCAGCGCGGCGGGACCGGGACGGGCGGGCGGCCTTCTGCTCATCCTCACCTGCCCGGCTCGCGGCCGGCCGGTCGGCGCGGCCGGGACGGCCCTGCTGCGGGACGCCGGGGCCCTGGCCGGACGGCCCTGGCTGCCGCCGCGCTGCGGATCCGGCAGCGCCTCCCACCACGGTCACCCCTTCCTTCGCTGGACGGCACACCACCACGGGTTCCGCCCTTGACTGACCGGACTAGCAGGCGACACAGGCACCTCTCCTGCGAACGTATGGCGAGAAACGGACCCTATCGCGCGGGCCCTGATGCTATGGCCGTGCCGGGATCGCGGGCGCAGCCGCCCCGAGCCCGGGCCGTGCCAGCGTCTGTCCCGTCCACCACCTTAGGCGGACTCCGTGAGTGGGTCGTACCATCGCGGCGGGCAGCCCCGCCCGCTGGTCCGTGACCGCGAGCACACGCTGGGGAATCGTACCCGCAACTGTCATGCCCCGCCCTTCCTCGGTTACGCACGCCCCGGCATGCTCCGCACCGCGCCCGGTCCTCCGGTCCCCCCGGCGGCCGGGCGGTGCAGCACCAGCACGGTCACGTCGTCGTCCTGCTCGTAGCCGGTCAGCATCCGGTCCACCAGGTAACCAAGCAGCCCGGCCGGATCTTCCGCCACATCGGCAGGAGCCTGGGCGGCCACCGCCACGAGCTCGTCCAGCCCGGCGTCCAGGCCGCGCTTGCGGTTCTCTACCAGCCCGTCGGAGTAGAGCACCGCCGTGTGCCCCGGCGGCAGCCGGAAGGCGTACTGCTGCCGCGGGCTGGCCCAGCCCAGCGGCGTGCCGGCCTCGGTCTTGTCCAGCCAGGGCTGGACGCCGGGGGTCATCAGCAGCGGCGGCAGGTGGCCGGCGTTGCCGGCCATGCCCTCGCCGGTCTCCGGGTCCATCACCAGGTAGGCGACGGTGGTCACCTGCTCCTCCAGCTCGGTGGCGATGAACAGCCGGTCCAGGCCGGCCAGCACCGCGGCCGGCCGCGGGTCGGTCAGGGCCAGCGCCCGCAGCGCGTTGCGGACCCGGCCCATCCCGGCCGCGGCGGTCAGCCCCTTGCCCATCACGTCGCCGGTAGCGACCGCCAGCTTCCCGTCCGGCAGCCGGAACGCGTCGTACCAGTCGCCGCCGATCTCCATGTTCCTGGCCACCGGCAGGTACCTGGCTTCCAGCACCATGCCGGGCACCGTCGGCAGCGTGTCCGGCAGCAGGCTGCGCTGGAGCGTCTCGGCCGTGTTGTGCTCGCGCTCGAACAGCGACGCCCGCTCCAGCGCGATCGCGCACTGGCCGGCCAGCGCCTCCAGGAAGACCCGCTCCTCCTCGGTGATCTGGCGGGGCTTGGTGAAGGAGAACCGGAGCGCGCCCAGCGGCGCTCCCGAGGCCATCAGCGGCAGGCCGACCCAGGCGTGCTCGTCGCTGTGGGTCAGGAACAGGTCCAGATTCACCTCGTCGGCGAAATACCGGCGCAGGTCGTCCCGGCTCTCGAACAGCAGCGGCCGCCGGGCCAGGATGGCCGCGGTCATCACGCTGACGGTGTCCAGCGGGATGTCGCCGCTCGGCGCGCCGAGGCTGTCCGGCAGGCCGCCCGGGTTGACCGTGCGCACCCGCAGCCGCTCCGGATCCAGCACCGCCGACCGCGGACCGCTCCGCGCCGATCGCCGAGCGCCCCACCTCGGTGATGACCTCCACCACCTGCTCCACGGTGAGCGCCTCGGCCAGCATCGAGGTCGCCTGCTGCAGCCGGGCGGTGCGCAGCGCCGCGGCGGACAGCTGCTCGGTCAGGCGGCCGCGCATCTCCTCGGCCTCGCGCTGGCCGGTGACGTCGGTGCTCGCCCCCACCCACTCGATGATCTTCCCGTCCCGCTCGATCGGCACGGCCCGGACGTCGTAGTGCCGGTAGGAGCCGGTCTTGGTGCGGACCCGGTACCGGCCGTCGAACACGGTGCCGGAGGAGATGCTGTCCTGCCAGTGCCGCTCGACCCGCTCCCGGTCCTCCGGGTGGATCGCGTCAAGCCAGCCGCTGCCCCGGTACTCCGCCACCGTCTGGCCGGTGATCCAGCGCCACTCCGGCGAGTCCTCGGCCACCTCCCCGGTGGGCGTGGTGACCCAGACCACCTGGTCCCCGGCCTGCACCAGCGAGCGGTAGCGCTCCTCGCTGCGGCGCACCGCGGCCAGCAGGCGGTGTCGCTCGGTCTCGTCCGCGGCGATCAGGACGACCCCGGCGACCGCTCCGTCCGGGCCGCGGGCGGGCAGCCAGGACAGCCGCCACCGGCCGGCCTCTGGCTGGCCGACCTCTGGCTGGCCGGGGAGCCCCTGGCCGGTCCCGGCAGCGCCCGGCCGGTCCGCCGTCCCGGTGCCGGTGCCGGTCTCGCTGTCTGCCGCCGGGGCCGCGCTCGCCACGGCCGGCAGCACGAGATCCGGCTCGGTCACCGGCTGGCCGGAGGCCAGCACCTGCCGGATGGCCGCCTCGGCCATGGCCGCGAGCCGGTCCGGCCACACCTCGGCGGGGGTGCGCCCGGCATGCTCGGCCGGGGCGAGCCCGGTCAGCCCGGCCAGCACCTGGTTGACCCGGTGGAACCGCAGATCGGGACGGAAGTACGCAAAACCGACCGGCGCCTGCGCCAGCAGGGTGTCCAGCAGCGCGGAATCGGAGGCATCCAGGCCGGACAGGCGCGGCTCCGGCACGGAGGTTCCGGTGCTCATCGCCAACTCCTCGCCCGAGCGCGAGCGCATGACATGGAACGTTCCTCCCTGACAGCGGACACAAAGAAGGCTAGTCCACCTCTTCGTAGGTCCGTCGGCATTCAGGGCTTACGGGCCCGGCCTGGCTGCGGACCGGTTCCGGCAGATAGCCGGCCGCGGCGGCAGCATGGGCGGGACCGTCCCGGGTGGCGACGTCAGGGAAATTATAGGCCGAATACCGGATATAAGCCGTGGCCCGCGGAACTTGATTCCGCGGCTAGCCTCATGGCCCGCAATCTGGCCTGCCACCGGGGATCCGGGCCAGGCGGGGGTCCGGATTGCGAAGCTGACTGCCGAGCTGAGAAATCTGACTGGGATGAGGAGAAACAGGCGGCTCGCCGCCGCGAGGCATGGCATCGCCGGGCGGGAATCTGAAAGGCTAGCGTGGTGAGCCCGCAGAGCCGACGCAGAGAACCACCTGGCTGGGCCGGCCGCTCCGGTTCCTCAGGCTCCTCAGGGTCTTCCGGTTCCTCGGGGTCCTCCGGTTCCTCCGGCTCGGGCCGCTCAGGCTCCTCGGGTCACTCGGGCTCATCCGGCCCGCCGCAGCAGCCGCGCGGGAAGCCCGGCCGGTTCGCGCCGCCGCCCAACGCGCTTTTCGCCGAGATGCTGCGGGCGGCCAGGGAGCTGCTCGCCGTGCGCAGCCCGCTGGATGCCGAGCTGATGGTGAGCGAGCTGCTCGGCACCTGGTGGGGCCAGCGGCCGGGCAAGTCCGGGCTGCGGGAGGTCCGCCGCCGCCGGGCCGACATCGAGGAACTGGTCGGCGAGGGCCTGGTTGCCTACGCGGCCGAGCAGGGCAGCCCGGCGGCGCTGGCGCTGCTGTCCGGGATCGCCTGCCTGGGCACCACCCGGCAGGCGGCCAGGGCGGAATGGGCGGCGCTGGCACTGATGGAGCGCGGCGTGGCCCGGCCGGGCTGGGCCGAGCACGTGGGCGCGGTCGCGGCGGAGGAGTGCTATGTGAACTCCGACCCCTACGGCGACCGGGACGAGGTGATCTGCGTCTTCAGCTACGCCGGCCAGGAACAGCACGCCCTGGTCGCGGTGGTGGACTACAACGCGGCCGGGATGGTGCGGGACGGCTGGGTGACCTCGCAGGTGCCCAAGCTGCTCGACGTCTGCCGCCAGGCCAGCCGCAAACCGCGGGCTGCGGCGTTCGCCCAGGTGGAGCCGCCGCACGCGCGGCGGATGCTGGAGGCGGCGCTGGCCGTGACCGAGCGGGCGGTGAGCCCGGCGGTGAGCGAGTCCTTCCCCTCCTACCACGCGTTCATCAGGGCCAGGGTGCGCACGCTGCCGCCGGCCAGGACCGGGGGCTCGGGACGCCGGCCGGGCGCCCAGCACGGGCCCGGCGGGCTGCAGCCGGGGCCGGCCGGACGGCGCCAGTCCTGGCGCCGGGACCGCCGGGCCATGCTCGTCGCCGAGTTCCTGGCCTCGGATGAGGCCGAGGACCTGTCCGACCGCGAGGCGGCCAGCCGGTGCGCCGACCACATCGTGGACTACGGCTGCGACCATGACTTCGGCCGCCCGCTGCGGATGAGCCCGGTGAAAGCGGAGACGTTCCTGCTGGACTGGCTGCCCAGGAAGGTGATGCTGTCCCCGGCCGAGCAGGACGCCATGCCGCACGTGCTGAGCGCCTGGGTGCGCTGGGCGGGCAGCCGGTCCGGGCAGGACGGCACCGCGGTCCGTGAGTGCCTCGATGCGGTGTTCGACTCCATGGAGACCTTCGGCCGGGTGTACCGGGACCCGGCATCCTTCGGCCTGGAGCCCGCCCTGGTCGCCCGGCTGCTGCCGGATCACGACCTGGAGGCGCTGCCCCGCCGGGCGTTCGCGTTCCCGGTGCTGCAGGGCACGTTCCTTGGCACCGACCTGAGCGCGCTGGACCCGGCCAGGCCCGAGGACCGGCGGAAGCTGCTGGTCGCCGACCACGGACAGCCGCCGGTCGACGCCTCCGGCGAGCACATCGAGGCGCACCTGCGGATGGCCGACCGGCTGTGGCGCGGTGACCCGCCGGAGCTGTGGGAGGCCGCACAGCGGCTGCTCGACCTCGGCGAGGACCGGCATGACGTGGTGCACCTGCTGATGGAGGCCATCCGCGCGGCCGGCGACAACGAGAACGACATCGCGATCGCGCTGAGTGACCTGCCGCCGGAATGATCCGCGGCGCGGCCGGAACCGCCGGTCAGCTGCTGAGCGCCCGGTATGCGGCCACCAGGTCGGCGGCGGCCACCGTGGTCAGGTCCTCCGGGGTGGCCTCCTCGCCCAGGCCGGCCACCCGCACGTCCCTGGCCGCGCAGGCCCGCTCGAACAGCGACCGGGCGAACCGCCCGTTGCCCAGCTCGTCGATCCGCTGCTCGGCGCAGGCCTGGCTGAAGATCTCCGTCAGCACCGGCAGCGCCTCGGCGTCGAAGTAGTCCCCGGCCTGCCCGGCGATGCTCTGCGCGATCTGGGTCAGCTCCTGCGGGCTGTAGCTGGGGAACGTGATCCGCACCCCGAACCGGGACGCGAGGCCGGGATTGCTGCGCAGCAGCCGGTCCATGTCCGCGGTGTACCCGGCCAGCACGATCACCAGCCGGTCCCGGTCGTCCTCGGCCCGTTTCAGCAGCGTCGACACGGCCTCGGCGCCGAACGCGTCACCGCCGGAGTAGCCGTCGTTGTGCAGCGAGTACGCCTCGTCCACGAACAGCACGCCGCCGAGCGCCGAGTCGATCAGCTTGTTCGTCTTGATCGCGGTGGAGCCGAGATGCTCGCCGACCAGATCGGCCCGGTGCGCCTCGACCACGCTGGGCCGCACCAGCAGGCCGAGCGCGGCGAAGATCCGGCCCAGGATCCGGGCTACGGTGGTCTTGCCGGTGCCCGGCGGGCCGGTGAACACGAAGTGCCGCACCGGCGGCTGGCTGGCCAGCCCGCGGGAGTCCCGCAGCCTGGCCACCCGCAGCTGCGCGGCGATCTCCCGTACCTGCCGCTTCACCGGCTCCAGCCCGACCAGCGCGTCCAGCTCGGCCAGCGCGCTCTCCAGGCTGGGCGTCTCGCCGTAGCCGCGGTACGAGGTGGTCAGCTCGCCGTAAGCCTGCTCCAGGTCGCTGCCGACCAGGGTGACCAGGTCGGCCGGGCTGGGCTCGGCCGCAGCGCCCATCACCCGCACGTCCCTGGCCTGTCCCGCCTTCTCCAGCAGGCTGCGCACGAACCGGCCGTTGCCCAGGTCGTCGGCCAGCCGCCGGCGGCCGACGTCGGTGAACATGTGCCAGAGCACCGGCCGGGCGTCCGGGTCCAGCAGCTCGCCCTTGCGCGCCAGGGCCAGGTCGGCCAGCGACATCAGCTCGTCGGGGGTGTAGCCGGGGAACTTCACCCGGATCGCGAACCGCGACGCCAGGCCGGGGTTGCTGGCCAGGAACGACTCCATCTGCCGCTCGTAGCCGGCCAGGATGATGACCAGGTTGTCCCGGTCGTCCTCGGCCCGCTTGAGCAGCGCCTGCACCGCCTCGTTGCCGAACCTGTCGCCCTGCCCGTCGCCCTCGTTCACCAGGCTGTACGCCTCGTCGATGAACAGCACGCCGCCCAGCGCCGAGTCGACCAGCTCGTTGGTCTTGATCGCGGTGGCGCCGAGGTACTCGCCGATCAGGTTGGCCCGGTGCGCCTCGACCACGGCCGGGGTGTCGAGCAGGCCGAAGGCGTAGAAGATCCGGGCCACGATCCGGGCCACCGCGGTCTTGCCGGTCCCCGGCGGGCCGAGGAACACGAAGTGCTGCATCGGCTTCTCGGCAGCGTGCCCGGCCAGCGCGCGCCTGCGGGCCGCCTCGATCGACGCGGCGATCGAGCGGATCTGGTCCTTGACCGCGGTGAGGCCGATCATGCCGTCCAGCTCGGCCATCGCCTCGTCGATGGTGATATCCGGCTGCTCCGGCACGGCCCGGCCGGCGCCGGGTCGCCGCCTGCGGCCCGCGCTGGCCCTCGCCGGGGTAGCCGGGCCTGCCGGACTCGGCGGCCACCGCGACCCGGCCGGCCGGCAGCCTGCCGCCACGGCCTGGCCCGGCCTGGCTGCCGGGACGGGGCACGCCCGGCCGGCGGCCGCCACCGCTCGCGCCCGGCGGCGGCCATGGCGGGGCCGCAAGCGCGCCGCCGCGGATCTGCTGGCGCCCGTACTGCCGGCCGTCCTGCAGCGACTTGGCAAGCCGCCAGCCCAGCACCACCAGGGCGATCAGCCAGGCCAGCGCCGGGCCGGTGAGCTTGAAGGCGTGCGGCAGGAAGTGCCAGGCCAGTGCGCCCGGCGGCAGGGCGAAGACCAGGGTCCAGGCCACGGTCCGGCACGGCGCGAAGCCGCGCCCGAGCGAGCCGAGGTGGGCGGCCGGGATGGCCAGGAACGGCAGCGCCAGCAGGGCTAACGGCGGGAGCCCGCCGGGCGCCTTGGCCAGGAGGAAGACCACGGCCACGCCCCACAGGGCGACCGCGAGCGAGGCGATCACCGACCGGTGCGCCGCCCATACCGCATAGGGCGCGTACGCCAGCGCGGCAACCAGCACGATCGACAGCGAGATCGGCGACAGGAAGATCAGGAGCGCCAGAACGAGGATCTTGACGGGCAGCGGCGCGGCAGCGAAAACGCGGCGAATGCGGCTCCATCCCCCCTGCACCGCTCGCCAGCCGGGCAGGGATACCGATCGCTCCTGCGTCCGCATCTCACTCCCTCGTACTGAACCTGTATAGCGCATTACTGACTGCATGCGGAGACGCACAAACGGATACCACGCAGAAAATTGCCCTTGACGGCCGTTTCCGGGCCAGGCGGGGGTCAGAGAGCGAGCGACCTGCCATGGTCAAATGCCTGGTAGCCCATGCTCTGGTAGAGGCCGATCGCGACCGCGTTCTGGCCGAACACGTTCAGCGCCAGGTGCGTGTCACCCGCGGCCAGGCTGGCCTGCTCGCCGGCCGCCATCGCGGCCCGGCCGTAGCCCTTGCCGCGGTGGCGCTCGCTCACCTCGACCCCGTATACCCAGCTGGCGCCGGGGTCGCGGTGGAAGCAGATCCAGTTGGTGGCTACCGTCTGCGTGCCGGACCGCAGGCTCAGGAAGACGTGGTCCGCGGTGCGCAGGCCGTCCGGCAGCAACTGGTCGAACTGGCTCGCGGAGGCTGCGGCCGCGGCCTCCTCCGACAGTATGCCGGAGCCCGCGATATCGGCGGCGTAGTCGCGCACGGCCGCCGCCCGCCAGGGGATGAACTCCGCCTCGGTCATGGGGCCGACGGTCAGGCCGTCCGGCGGCGGGCCCGGCCGCCCGGACAGCTCCTTGATCATCTGCAGGCCGCGCACCGGGTACGCGGCGAACAGCGCGGCGTGCGCCGGGTCGGCCGGGCTGGTGACGGCCCATGCCGTGGTCGCGCCGCGGGAAGCACCCCAGTCCTGCGCCCAGCGCAGCGCCGCGGCGGCGTGGCCGCGGCGCCGGTGCTGCGGATCTACCCAGATGTCGGTGATGACCGCCGTGTGCTGGCCACCCTGGGCCATGATGGCGGCCACCAGCGTCCCGACCTCGTCCGGGCCGGACCAGAGCGTGCGTACGGCCAGCTCGGCTGCCTGGTCGTAGCCCGCCAGCCGGCGCTCCACCTGCCGGGCGGCCCAGGCCGGGGTCCCGAACGACTGCCCGTACGCCGACCGCAGCCGGTTCTCCCAGTCGGCGCGCCAGGCCGCTGCCCGCGCCTCGCTTGCCGTGCGCACCTCGGTCATCTCGCCGAGCCTAAGGGCGCGGGCGGGCTTCCGTCGAGACGATTCCGCTGCTGGCGCAGCGGGCCACGGCAGCGTGGATGGCCAGGTAGGCGGGGCGGCGAGGGCGGGAAGGGCGGGGAGGGCGACGAGGGGGGGAAAGGGCAGCCAGGCGATGATCAGGCGGACTGGCGCTGGCGCCGGTGCCTGGCCGGCTGCAAGCCCGGCCCGGCGGCCCCGTCACCGGGCTCACCGACGTCCAGCCGGGTCACCGCCAGGTAAGCGACCAGGACAACGATCGGGATCGTCAGGATGACGGCCACCGTGCCGCGGCCCCAGTCGAGGCCGCCCGCGCTGTGCGCCACCCCGAGCCAGTCGGCGAACGAGGCGCCGAGCGGCCGGGTCACCACGTAGGCGGACCAGAACGCCAGCACCGCGTTCAGGCCGAGGCCGCGGTAGGCGAGGCCGGGAATGACGATGATGACCGTGAACATCACCCCGGAGCCGAGGTAGCCGAGGTGGAAGGTGGTGGCGGTCAGGTCGCCGAGCGCGGTGCCGAGCGCGAACGTGGCCATCACCGTGGCCCAGTAGAACGCCTCCCGGCGCATCGTGTAGATGCTGTGAATGGACAGAGTCCGCTCGGTCGCGTACCAGACGGCGAAGATGATCGCCAGGCAGATCGCGAACAGCGACGTGGAAACCGCGTACGGGACGCCCAGCTTGACGTGCAGGCCGTCGGCGGCCATCGTGCCGAAAACCGCGACCATGACGACGGCGAACCAGTAAAGCCATGCGTTGTACCTGCGGGCCCGGAACTGGAGGATCAGCGCGATCGCCAGGCCGCCCGCGCCGATCGTGCCGGCGATGACCACACCGTGACTGAAGTACAGGTAATCCGACGTCGCCTCGCCCATGGCGGTAGTGAGGATCTTGATAATCCAGAAAAAGGCGGTGATCTGCGGGACCTTGCTGATCAGCTGCCGGGCGGCGACTTCGCTGCCGTCGCGGGAGCGTGGCCCTGTCGTCATGACGGCCAGGATGCCATACCGGCGCGGTACCCGGATCCGCGGTCGCAGGCGGGGTGCGGGCTAGCCGCGGCCCCGGCTTGGCGTTACTACGTTGGACGTAGTAACGTGCCCGGTCATGAGCCGCAGATCGCGCCCGGACGGAGAGCTCGGCCGGCCGAACGAGCCCGCCGTCCTGATCCTGACCAGTCTGGCCTCGGGGCCGAAGCACGGATACGCCCTGGCCCGGGACATCGCCGGGTTCGCCGGGGTAACCCTCGGGCCGGGCACGCTGTACGGGGCCATCACCCGGCTGGAAGAGGCCGGGTTCATCGAGCGCCGGCCAGGAGCAGCGCCGGCGCCCCTACCGGATCACCGCCTCCGGCCGGACCGCGCTGGCCGGCGCGGTCCGCCAGATGCGGGCGATCGCCGACGAGGGCACCGCCCGCCTCGGCCTGCGCGGCCTCGGCCCGGCCGGGCCCGTGGTCGGCAGTACCGCGCTGGGCGGTGCGTCGTGACCCGCCGCGCCGGTGCCGGGCGCCTGCTGCGCTGGTACCCCAAGGCCTGGCGGGAGCGCTATGGCGAGGAGCTCGCCGCGCTGATCGAGGACACCTACCCGGACGGCCGGCTCCCGCCGCGGTGCCGTCTGGCGCTGCTCCGCTCGGGCCTGACGGAGCGGCTGCGGTCCGGCGGGCTGCTCGGCACGGCATCCCCCGCGGCCGGGGCAAGGGCCGGGTCGCTGCTGGTGCTGTGGGCCTGGGCGGTGTTCGGAGTGGCCGGGGCCGGGTTCGCGAACCTGGCCGACGGCTGGTACCGGGCCGTGCCGGCCCGTGCCCGCGCGCTGCCAGCGACGGGCTACGGCCTGGTGTACGTCGCGGCCGCGGCCGGCGGCGCCCTGGTGCTGCTGGCCGGCTGCGTCTGCGCGCCGGCGGTGGCCGGGTTCCTGCGCCGCGGCGGCTGGCCGCAGGTGCGCCGCCGGGTGCTGGCGGCCGCGGCCGTGACCGCGGTCACGGTTGCGGCGGTGGCGGTCATGGTGGCCTGGGCGCACCGCCTTGATACTCAGGACCGCAACGGCGCGCTGTGGACCTACTCCGCCTACGCCGACCTGGTCGCGCTGCTGATCACGGCCACGATCGCGGCCTGGACCGCGGCGGCGGGTGCCGCCGCCCGGCGGATCGAGTTCCCCGCCGAGGTGCTGCACCGCTGCGCCGAGCTGGCCGTCGCGCTGACCGGGGCCATGACGGTTATTACCGGCGGCACCGGGCTCTGGTGGGCGGCGGTCGCGTCCCGGGCACCTTCGTTCCTCAGCGGTAGCGGGGTTGCCGCCCGGCAGACCGCGGCCCCGCCCGCGCTGATCGCGGTCGGCGTGCTGATGATCGCGGGGCTGTCCCTGGCCGTCATCGGAGCCCGGCGCGCGGCCGTCTGCGCCCGCCGGATGAGCCGAGCCTGATCCCGCCAATGGCGGGATCGGGCTTTCCCGTTGAGCAGCGTCCGCGAACTTGATGAACTTAGCCCATGCGCAACCGTCTGCTTACAGTGCTCGTAGCTGCCGTCGGCCTGGCGGTCGCGGCTTGCGGGGAGCCTGCGGCTGCCGGGACTGCCCGCACTCCGGCGACTGCACCGACCGCCGCGCCCGGCACGGCGGCCGCGCCCCGGTCGAGGGTCACTCTCGTCGTTCCGCGTGGCCTGGGCGGCGGGCCGTTCGCCAGGCCGCGGAAGGTGTATGTGCCAGCCGGGTGGACGGCGCGGGTGTGGGCCAGAGTGCCCGGCGCCCGGATGGAAGCCTGGACTCCGGCGGGTGACCTGCTGGTCAGCGAGCCCGCCAACGGCCGCATCGTCGAGCTGAAGCCTGGTGCCCGGCGGTCGGGCGGCACGAGGACTCTGCTGTCCGGGCTGAGCTCGCCGCAGGGCATGGCGTTCGCCCGCCGGTCCGGTCACTGGGTCCTCTACGTCGGCCAGGCCGACCAGATCGACCGGTATCCCTGGGGCGCCCGCGGCATCAGCGGCCGTCGCACCGTGATCGCCGCTCACCTGCCCGGCTTCGATCCCTCCGGCGATGACGTTCACCCGGAGAAGGACATCGCTGTGACCAGGAACGGGATGGTCTACTTCGACGTCGGCAGCTCATCGAACGCCAGTCCCGGCGACCGGACCATGAAGCCGCAGCGAGCCGTGATCATGGCGGTCAAGCCGGATGGCCGCGACCTGCACGTGGTGGAGCGGGGAGTGCGCAACGGCGAGGGACTGGCCGTGGCCCCCAACGGCGTCGTGTGGACGGCCGTGAACAACCGCGACAACATCCCTTACCCGTTCCACCGGGCCTATGGCGGGTTCAAGCACGCTTTCGGCAGGGTCATCCAGAAGTACGTGAACAACCACCCGCCGGACGAGGTTCTGCCGGTCGCCCAGGGCCGGGATCTCGGCTGGCCGTACTGCAACCCGGACCAGGACCTGAACCATCCGGCGGGCTCGCTGGCAGGAGTCCCGTTCATTGCCGACGCGCTGACCAATCCTGGCGGCCGCCACCTCAGCTGCGCCAGGCTGCGCAGGCTCCAGGTAGGGCTGCCGGCCCACAGCGCCCCGCTCGGCCTGGCCTTCCTGGAGGGCAGCAAGATCCCCGCCCCGTGGTCCCGCGGTGCCGTCGTGGCCGTGCACGGCTCCTGGAACCGCGAGCCGCCCCGTGCCCCGGCCGTGCTGTGGATGGCGTGGGACGCCGCGAAGCGCACCCTGAGGCCGGCCATAGCCCTGATCACCGGCTTCCAGAATCCGAACGGAAGCCGCTGGGGCCGGCCCGTCGACGCCGTTCCCGGCCCCGGCGGCGCCCTGTACGTCAGCGACGACACCGCCGGCGCCATCTACCGTTTCACGCCGCCCAGATAGTGCTCCGTTCAGGGCGCCGAGGCGTCGAGAGTCCACAGGGCGGCCATCGGAAGGGCGGTCAGCCGGTCCCCGAATGAGAGCTGCTGTTCGCCGCAGTAGAGCACAATTCCGGCCCGGAAGCGGCCGCCGAGTCGTTTAGCCAGGTGGCGCAGGCCGCGGAAATCCTCGCCGCGGACGGTCTCGGCGGCCTTGACCTCGATGCCGATCACGGTGCCGCCTGCGTGCTCCAGCACCATGTCCACCTCGACCTGATCGCGGTCACGATAGTGGAAAAGCTGCACCGGCTCTTCGGCCCAGGTGAGCTGACGCGCGACCTCGCCAATCGCGAAGTTCTCTAGCAGCGGTCCGACCGGGGCTATCGGATCCTTCGCGCGCTCATCCGACATGCCGATAAGCCTGCCGCCCAGCCCGGAATCGGTGACGATCAGCTTCGTCGTGGATATCGCACGCGTGGTCAGGTTCGATGACCACGCCGGGATGCGCCTGATCACGAAGACCAGCTCCAGCAGATCCAGGTAGCGCGACAACGTCCGCGGCGGCAGGGAAACGTCGTTCGCCATCGACTGGGCAACCGCCATGGTCCCCATCCGGGCCGCCACGACACTCAGCAGGCGGCGCATCTCCGCCGGCCGCTCAACATCAGATATCTGCCGGACGTCACGGGCTACCAGGTCGGTCACGTAAGAGTCGAAGAACCTCGCTCGGCGGCGTCCTGGGTCACGGCGCACGGCCTCCGGGTACCCACCGCGCAGCGCCCGTGCCACGTAGTCGCGCTTGGTCAGGGAGCATGGCGGCATCCTGACGCTCTCGTCCTGCCGGAAGACGGCATCCACGAAACCATCCGGAGCGGTGTCAATCTCCCCCTGTGACAGCGGCCACAGCTCGATGGTCTCGGTGCGTCCTGGCAGCGCGTCCGGCAGGTCTCTTAGCCCCAGCAGCCGAGCCGAGCCCGTCAGCAGGAACCTGCCGGGTCGCGTATCGCGGTCGACCTCGCGCTTGATAGCGAGCAGAAGCTCCGGCACCCGCTGGATCTCATCGATCATCAGCAAGCCGTCATGCCGGACGAAAGCGCTAGGGTCGGCTTCCGCGGCGGCGCGCACTGCCTGGTCATCCAGGAACAGCTCACGTGCGCCAGCAGACCCGGCAGCCATCAGTTCCGCCAGGGTGCTCTTGCCGACCTGCCGGGCACCATTGATCACCACGACGCGGGTGTCCGCTAGCGCTTCGCTAACCATCCGCTCGGCATGCCGCTGGAACAGGCCAGCTTTCTCGCTCACGAACCGACATTACCGCAGCTAGACCAGTTACATGGCCGATCTGCCGCTAGTTGAGCGCGCGATCTGCCGCACGCCTCCTGGCCGATCTGCCGCTCTTAGCCTCACTCTACTGGCGCAGCAGGCTTGGCCAGGGCTGCAGTACCCCTTAGGCCGAGCGACAACTCTGATGCTTCGCATCAGCCCTACATCTGCGCAAATCGGTCAACCGCCACTGTTGCATCTGATGCAATACCGCTCACTTTCAGCTGCAGCCGCTGGTGGAGCCGCAGCCTTCGCAGACGTAGCAGCTGCCGGCCGGGCGCATCTTGGTGCCGCAGACGAGGCAGAGCGGGGCATCGGCACTGCGGCCCTGCTGCGACTCGATCAGCTCGGTGGAGCTGTGCGGCGCGGGGGGCACGGAGCCAGGCGGGTCGTCCCGTTTCGCCTCCGGGCTGGCTGACTGCGGCAGGGCCGCCTTCTCCACCGGTACCGACTGGGCCATCTCCTCCGGGTCGAGCTCGTCACCGGTCGCGGCGTCGCCGCCGTCCAGCGCGGCCGAGCGCTCGCTGGTGGACAGGATGCCCAGCTCCGCACGCTGCTCGTAGGGCAGATGATCCAGCGCCAGGCGGCGGAAGATGTAATCCATCACCGAGCTGGCGATCCTGATGTCCGGGTCGTCGGTGATCCCGGCGGGCTCGAACCGCATGTTGGTGAACTTGGCCACGTAGGACTCCAGCGGGATGCCGTACTGGAGTCCGACCGAGATCGCCACCGAGAACGCGTCCATCACGCCGGCCAGGGTCGAGCCCTGCTTGCCGAGCTTGAGGAACACCTCGCCCACGCCGTCATCGGGGTAGCTGGAGGCGGTCATGTAGCCCTCGGCGCCGGACACCGAGAACCGGGTCACGGTGGCCGACCGCTGCTTGGGCAGCCGCCGCCGGACCGGCCGGTTCTCATGCGGTGCGCTGGCCGCCGGTGCCTGCTCGGTCTTCCGCTTGGACGCGGACAGCGGCTGGCCGACCTTGCAGTTGTCCCGGTAGATCGCCAGCGCCTTGAGGCCGAGCTTCCAGCCCTCGAAGTAGATCTTCTCGACGTCGGCTATCGTGGCGGTTTCGGGTAGGTTAACCGTCTTGGAAATGGCCCCGCTGAGCGCGGGCTGGACGGCGGCCATCATCCGCACGTGTCCCATCGGGCTGATCGCGCGCTCGCCCATCGCGCAGTCGAACACCTCGTAGTGCTCGGGGCGCAGGCCGGGTGCGTCGACCACGTGCCCGTGCTCGGCGATGTACTCGATGATCGCCTCGGCCTGCTCGGGCTGATAGCCGAGGTTCTTCAGCGCCCGCGGCACGGTCTGGTTGACGATCTGCATGGAGCCGCCGCCGACCAGCTTCTTGAACTTGACCAGCGCGAGGTCCGGTTCGACCCCAGTTGTGTCACAATCCATCATAAGTCCTATAGTTCCGGTAGGCGCGAGTAGACTGGATTGTGCGTTTCTGTACCCATTTGTCTCACCGAGCTTCAGGCAGTCCTGCCAGGCCAGGCGGGCGGCGGTCAGGATTTCCTCGTCCATGCCGCCCTGCGGGCTGATCGCGGCACAGGCGTCGGCGTGCTTGCGCATGACCCGCTTGTGCGCGGTGGCGTTGCGGGCGTAGCCGTCATACGGCCCGACGACCGCGGCGAGCTCCGCCGAGCGGCGGTAGGCGGTGCCGGTCATCAGCGAGGTGATCGCGGCGGCGATGGCGCGGCCGCCCTCGGAATCGTAGGCGTGGCCGGTGGCCATTAGCAGCGCACCGAGGTTGGCGTACCCGATGCCGAGCTGGCGGTAGGCCCTGGTGGTGGCGGTGATCTTCTCGGTTGGGAAGTCGGCGAAGCAGATCGAGATGTCCATTGCCGCGATGATCAGCTCGGTGAGCTGCCGGAACCGCTCGGTGTCAAACGTGTCGTCGTCGCGCAGGAACTTCAGCAGGTTGATGCTGGCCAGGTTGCAGGACGAGTTGTCGAGGTGGACGTACTCACTGCAATTGGCGACGACCAGGCCGCTGACGACATAGGAGTGATTACGCGGCTCGGTCAGGTTGTAGGTCGTCTCGAACCCGGCGGGCTGACGGGAGACCAGGCGCACCGTCTCGTCCTTCTGGTAGAAGGTGGTCGAGACGATGACAGTCAGCAGCTTGCGCTCCTTGGCCGGCAGGCTGAACCCGATCCTGGCCCCGAACTCCCGCAGCGACTGGCCGGTGATCCGCAGGTCGAAGCTCGGGCCGTCGGAGCCGTAGCTGACCCGGCTGGCGATGCCCAGTGAGCCCAGCAGTTCCTGCACATCGAGTAGCAGCTCCTCGGACCTGCTGCCCAGGCCGACGTAGCGGGTTCCGTTCGGCTGGCTGACCACGCAGCCATCGGCGTCGAACAGGCCCTGGAGGAACCCGGTCAGCGCATCCTGCGGCGCCTCGAAGATCGCCTCGGGCACCCGCTTGACCGGCGCACGGCCGGAGCAGACGCCGAGTGCCCGGACGAAGGCGATGAAGCCGTTCCTGGTCACCCGCAGCTGCTGAGTGCCGTTGGACTGAATGCTCGGCTTGGCGTCAAAGCCGGTGATCGCGGCGATCAGCTCGCGGTGCCGCGGCAGCACTTCGGTCAGGTCGTCTTCCCCGCCGTACACCGTGACCGCGTTCTGGTCCGTCACGCAGCCGTCGCCGACGAGCCAGCCGAGATAGTGCCCGAAGTCCTCGTCCCACTTCTCCGGCAGCTCCAGCGCCTTGCGTGCCCGCGCCTGACGCGCCGCGGCCAGCGCGGCCGCCGGGATCCGCAGGTCGGCCGCCGAGCGCGCGGCGAACTGCAGGGAGCGCACCACCCTGTCGTCCCCGGTCAGCTCCTCGGCGTGAACCCAGCCGCGGTTGGCCGTCCAGACCCGGTGACCGGGCGTGCAGCGCAGCCGCGA
This sequence comes from uncultured Actinomycetota bacterium, assembly GCA_963719705.1. GTDB lineage: Bacteria > Actinomycetota > Actinomycetes > Streptosporangiales > Streptosporangiaceae > CAVRCV01. Next base: position 255,314 of record CAVRCV010000015.1, on the reverse strand, counting down.
GCCGTCGGAAAAACGCAGCTCGGTGATCTCGTTCCGGCCGGTCACCAGGTACCTGACCGGCGTTGTGGCGACGACGCGCTCCGCGGCGTCAAGCTGGGAGGTGACGTCGTTGGTGTAGACGCCGAAGCTCTCTCCGTCTGCCGCGCGCGCCACCAGGTCGCCGATCCGGATCAGTCCCTGGTCGGTCACGACCCGCTGGTCGGCCGGAAAGCAGGGGTTGCTGGCGGTAATCCGGCCAGACTCGGGGCAGGTGTGCCAGTCGTTGATGGTCCCGTCGTACTGGATTCCCGGGTCCGCGCATTCCCAGGCGGCCTTGGCCATGCGGCCGAACAGGTCCCTGGCCTCCACCTGCTCGACCGGCTCGCCGGTCCGGCGGGCGCACAGGTCGAACGAGTCGCCGGCCTCGACCGCGCGCATGAAGTCGTCGGAGACCCGTACCGAGTTGTTCGCGTTCTGGTACTGGACGCTGGTGATGTCCTTGCCGCCGAGGTCCATGTCGAAGCCGCCGTCGCGCAGGACCCGGATCTTCTCCTCCTCGCGCGCCTTGGTGTCGATGAACTCGACCACGTCGGGGTGATCGACATCGAGCACGACCATCTTCGCCGCCCGCCTGGTGGCGCCCCCGGACTTGATCGTCCCGGCCGATGCGTCGGCGCCGCGCATGAACGAGACCGGCCCGCTGGCTGTCCCGCCCGAGGAGAGCAGCTCCTTGCTGGACCGGATCCGGGACAGGTTGACCCCGGCGCCGGAACCGCCCTTGAAGATCAGGCCCTCCTCGCGGTACCACTCCAGGATCGAGTCCATGGTGTCGTCCACGGCCAGGATGAAGCAGGCGGACACCTGCTGCGGGGACGCCGTGCCGACGTTGAACCAGACCGGCGAGTTGAAGCTGAAGATCTGGTGGATCAGCGCGTAGGTCAGCTCATGGTCGAAGATCTCGGCGTCCTGCTCGGTGGCGAAGTAGCCGTGCTCGCGCCCGGCGGCAGTGTAGGTGCCGACCACCCGGTCCACCAGCTGGCGCAGGCTCCACTCCCGCTGCTGCGTGCCGACCGCGCCGCGGAAGTACTTGGTGGTCACGATGTTGGCCGCGTTCACCGACCAGAAGTCGGGGAACTCCACGCCCTGCTGCTCGAAGTTGACCGAGCCGTCCCGCCAGTTGGTCATCACGACGTCCCGGCGCTCCCACGTGACCTCGTCATAGGGGTGAGCGCCCTCGCGGGTATGGATCCGGCGGATGGTGAGGCCCTGGCCGGCGCGGCTCTGGCTGTCGTCCGCCGCTGACCTGCTCGATCCGCTCGCCGTCTCCGTCATTTCTTCCCCCTTCGAGGATCCGCGTGGACCCCGTAGCGGGCCTGGCGGCCCAATTCCGATGAACGCTGTCCCGATGTGCTGCGGCCCGGTCCTGCCGGGCCTATACGTGCTGTTCCTGCGGCACTGCGCTGACCCGGTGGCCCGCCGGGTCGTGCCCGCCGCTCCCGCCGCCCCCGGCGCCCGGCTCGTCACGGCGCCTGGCATCCTGACGGGCCAGGCGCTGCTGACCAGCCGGCGGCTCCCAGGAGTCCTGGTGCTCGCAGCGCAGTGCCGCGATCTCCGCCTCGAAGTCCGCCAGCGACTCGAAGCCCCGGTACACCGAGGCGAACCTCAGGTAGGCGACCTCGTCCAGCTCGCGCAGCGGGCCCAGGATGGCCAGGCCGACCTCGTGCGAGGGCACCTCGCCCAGGCCGCGGGACCGGATCGCGTCCTCGACCCGCTGGGCCAGGATGGCCAGCTGGTCCTCGGTCACCGGCCGGCCCTGGCAGGCCCGCCGGACCCCGCGCACGATCTTGTCCCGGTTGAACGGCTCGGTCACCCCGCTGCGCTTGCCGACCATGAGGATCACGGTCTCCTGGGTGGTGAACCGGCGCCCGCACTCCGGGCAGGACCGGCGGCGGCGGATCGCGGCCCCGTCCTCGGCGGTCCGGCTGTCGATGACCCTGGAGTCCGGATGCCTGCAATACGGGCAGTACACGCGATCACCTCCCTCGGTGCTACCTCGCAGTGGCTCGGTGAAGCACAACTGGTAGGGAAAACTACAGCACTGTAACTCTACATGTTGTGGTTTTCAGGGCGGGCATCGCTCATCGGCCTGGCCGCTGCGGCGTAGCCGCAGGTAGGCGATCCGGCTCCGGCAGAGGTACCGGCGTGATTGCTGACGCGGGCCGGCGTGTCGCGGGCGGGCATGAGCCGGGGCGTCATCGCGCCGGGCACGGCGGTTCGCTCAGGCGGCCGGCACCCACAGCTCCTGTCCGGCGCGGATCGTGCTGCTGCCCAGGGCATTGGCCTCGATGATCTGCTGCACCACGGTCTGGGTGTTCGCGGTCGGCTCGGCCGCCGCGGCGAGCGCCCACAGCGTCTGGCCGGGCCGCACCACGACCCTGGTCATGCCGCGCAGCCCGGCGCTGCCCGGCTGGCCGTGGCTCGACGCCTGGGCTCCCCCGGCGGCAACCAGCCAGAGCAGCATCGCGGCGGCACACGCCGCCAGCACGGTCGCGACCGTCACCACCGCGCGGCCCCGCCTGGTCAGCCGGACCGGGACGGGCCGCACGGCGACAGGCCGCGAGGGAACGGGCCGGGCAGGAACGGGCCGGGCGGCGCTGCCCCCGGACCCGGACGGCCGCGCACCGGCCTCATGCCAGCTCAGCTGCCGCGTGCTGACCCGCAGCTCACGGACGTGCAGCTCGGTGACCCGCAACGCGGGCTTGGCAGGCCGGGACCTTGGCCCGGGCGCACCGGGAGCGCCAGGGCGGCCTGTCCCGCCGTTCCCGGCGGGTGTCCCGGCCGGAACGGCGGCCGGCTCCGGCACCAGGAACGGAGCCGGGGCCTCAGGGTCGGCGAAATCTGCCGGGCTCGCCGGCGCGGCGCTCATCAGGCTCATCGCTGCCTCCTGCCACCAATGTGCATCGATACCGCGTTCTATCGACACCGCGTTCTATCGTCCACAGGTTCGATCGAACGAAGTTACGGTACTGTTCTACCGCACGGGTGCGACACTTTCGACAACCGTCGAACAGATGTTTGAGATCTGTCACCGAAACCGCTAGCGTCGGCCTTGACGACAACCACCGAGCCGGAGGCCCGAAGATGAACGACGCGACCGAATCCGGGGGAACACGGGGGGCCTCGGCCGTCACCGACCCGGGTTCAGCAGCCGGAGCTGAGACCGCAGCGGCCGGCGGCAGGCCAAAGGGGCGGCCGGGGCGCAAGCCGAAGGGCAGCGTGCCTGCCATCGTGACCGAGGTACCCGACCAGCCGGATCCCGGCCACGTGCTGACCTGGCGGCAGCGCAAGGTGCTCCAGGTCATCCGAGAGTCGGTGCAGCGCCGCGGCTACCCGCCGTCCATGCGCGAGATCGGCGAGGCGGTCGGGCTGACCAGCACCTCCAGCGTGTCGTATCAGCTGTCCACCTTGCAGAGCAAGGGCTACCTGCGCCGCGACGCCGGCCGGCCGCGCACGGTCGAGGTGCGCCTGCCCGGCCACCCGGCGGTCCGGCCCGAGTCCGGGCCGGGCACCGACGAGGCCGCGCCGATGGACATCACCTCGCAGGAGGCCGCGTTCGTGCCCGTCGTCGGGCGGATCGCAGCCGGCGGCCCGATCCTGGCCGAGGAGTCGATCGAGGACATCTTCCCGCTGCCCAGGCAGATCGTCGGCACGGGCACGCTGTTCCTGCTCAAGGTCGTCGGTGACTCGATGATCAACGCCGCCATCGCCGACGGCGACTGGGTGGTGGTCCGGCAGCAGCCGGTCGCCGAGAACAGCGACATCGTGGCCGCGATGATCGACGGCGAGGCCACGGTCAAGACGTTCAAGCGGTCCAACGGCCACGTCTGGCTGATGCCGCACAACCCGTCGTACGCGCCGATCCCCGGCGACGACGCCGAGATCCTCGGCCGCGTCGTGGCAGTGCTGCGCAGGGTGTAGTGCGGCGGTGCCGTGCAAGGTGTAGTGCGGCGGTGCTGCAGAGGGTGTGACCGGGCTAGGCTGCCCGGATGCGAGTAACGAAGTACACCCATGCTTGCGTGCGCCTGGAGCACGAGGGCCGGGTGCTGGTGATCGACCCTGGCGAGTGGACCGAGGCGGCCGCGGTGACGGGCGCCGACGCGGTGCTGATCACGCATGAGCACCCCGACCACTTCGATCCGGCCAAGCTGGCCGGGCTGACGGCGGCGGACATCTTTGCCCCGGCCGGGGCCGACCTGGGCGGCCTGGACTGCACCCGGCTGGCGCCGGGCCAGGAGCTCACCGCGGCCGGGTTCGCCGTCCGTGCCGTCGGGGGACGGCACGCGCTCGTCTACCAGGACAAGCCGGACTGCGCGAACCTCGGCTACCTGGTGAACGGAGACTTCTACCACCCCGGCGACAGCCTGTACCCGCCCGGCCAGCCGGTCCAGACACTCTGCGCCCCGGTCCAGGCATCCTGGCTCAAGCTGGCCGAGGCCCTGGACTTCATCACCGCGATCAGGCCCGGACGGCTGATCGCGATCCATGACGGGCAGCTCAACCAGCGCGGGATCGAAGGGGCCAGCGCCTGGCTCGCCGCCGCGGCCGGCCCTGCCTACCGGTATCTCGGGCCCGGCGACGTCCTGTAGCCGAGCTTGAGGTGAGCCCGGTCAGCCCGCCGGGACGATGTTGACCAGCTTGGGCGCGCGCACGATGACGGTGCGGATGCCCCGGCCGGCCAGCGCCCGGCTTACCCCCGGCGCGGCCAGCGCCAGCTCGCGCAGCTCGTCCTCGCCGATGCCGGGCGGCACCTGGAGCCGGTCCCGCACCTTGCCGCTCACCTGGACCACGCAGGTCACCTCGTCCTGCACCAGCAGCGCCGGATCGGCGGCCGGCCAGCCGGCCACGGCCACCGGGGCCTCCCGGCCCAGCCGCTCCCAGCATTCCTCCGCGGTGTAGGGCGCGAACAGCGAGAGCATGACCGCCAGGCTCTCGGCCGCCTCGCGCACCGCCGGGTCGGTCGCGCCCGGCCCGGAGTCGATCGCCCGGCGCGCCGCGCCCGCCAGCTCCATCAGCCGGGCCACGGCGACGTTCAGCCGGGACGCCTCGACCAGCCGGGTGACCTCCTCGATCGTGCGGTGGGTCACCCTGCGCAGGCCGACGTCACCCTCGGCGGCCGGCTCGCGCGGCGCGACCGCACCGGCCTCCGCCGCGATCCGGATGACCCGGCCAAGAAATTTAACGGATGCGTCGGGCCTGACGTCGGCCCAGTCGATGTCGTCCTCCGGCGGACTCGCGAAGATCATCGTCAGCCGGATCGCGTCCACGCCGTGCTCGGCGAGCTGCTGGCCCAGGTCCACGCCGTTGCCCAGCGACTTGGACATCGACTTGCCCTGGTTGATGACCTGGCCCTGGTTCACCAGCCGCCGGAACGGCTCGGTGAAGTCCAGCATGCCCATGTCGTGCAGCACCTTGGTGAAGAACCTGCTGTACAGCAGGTGCAGGATCGCGTGCTCGACGCCGCCCACGTACAGGTCGACCGGGCACCACCGGCGCACCGCCTCCACGTCGAACGGGCCGTGCCGCAGCCGGGGCGAGCAGAACCGCAGGAAGTACCAGGACGAGTCGACGAACGTGTCCATCGTGTCGGTGTCCCGCCGGGCCGGGCCCTGGCACTTGGGGCACTCGGTGCGCACCCAGTCGGTCGCCGCGGCCAGCGGCGAGACCCCCTTCGGCGCGAGATCCTGGCCGCGCAGGTCGGGCAGCCGGACCGGCAGCTGGTCGTCGGGGACCGGCATCTCGCCGCAGGACTCGCAGTACACGATCGGGATCGGCGCCCCCCAGAACCGCTGCCGCGACACCAGCCAGTCCCGCAGCCGGTAGCTGACCGCGGCCCGGCCCAGGCCGCGCCCGGCCAGCATCTCGGTGATCCGGGCGATCGCTTCCGCCTTGGCCAGCCCGTCCAGCGGGCCGGAGTTCACCAGCTTCCCGTCCCCCGAGGTGGCGATCCCGGTCTGCGCCGGGTCGGGCAGGCCGGTGTCCACCACGACCCGGACCGGCAGGCCGAACTTCCTGGCGAAGTCCAGGTCGCGCTGATCGTGCGCGGGCACGGCCATGATCGCGCCGGTACCGTAGTCGGGCAGCACGTAGTCGGCCGCCCAGATCGCGATCCGCTCGCCGTTCACCGGGTTGACCGCGTGCCGGCCCAGGAAAATCCCGGTCTTATCCCGCTCGGCGGACTGCCGCTCGATGTCGGTGAGCTTGCCCACCTGCGCGACGTAGTCCCGCAGCACGTCGCGCTGCCCCGGCGCGCACAGCTCCCCGGCCAGCGGCGAGTCGGCCGCGACCACGAAGAACGTCGCCCCGTACAAGGTGTCCGGCCGGGTGGTGAACACGGTCACCGGCTCGGCCCGGCCCTCGATCTCGAATGCGACCTCGGCCCCCTCGCTGCGGCCGATCCAGTTCCGCTGCATCGCCAGCACCCGGTCCGGCCAGGTGCCCTCCAGCGCGCGGGAGTCCGCCAGCAGCCGGTCCGCGTACTCGGTGATCCTGAAGTACCACTGGGTCAGGGTCCGCCGGATGACCTCGGCACCGCACCGCTCGCACTTGCCGCTGATCACCTGCTCGTTGGCCAGCACGGTCTGGTCCACCGGGCACCAGTTGACATAGCCGTCACCGCGGTAGGCCAGGCCGCGCTCGTACAGGCGCAGGAACAGCCACTGGGTCCAGCGGTAGTACTCCGGGTCGCAGGTATGCAGCCGGCGAGACCAGTCGACCGAGATCGCGTACCGGCGGAACGAGGCCGCCTGGGTCTCGATGTTGGCGTAGGTGTAGTCGGCCGGGTGGGAGTTGCCGCGGATCGCCGCGTTCTCCGCCGGCAGGCCGAACGCGTCCCAGCCGATCGGGTGCAGCACGTTGTGCCCGCGCTGCAGGTAGTACCGCGCCATCGCGTCGGCGATCGCCCACGCCTCGGCGTGACCCATGTGCAGGTCGCCGGAGGGGTAGGGGAACATGTCCAGCACGTAGCTGCGCGGCCGCTGGTCGTCGGGGTCATCGCTGGCCCGGAACACCTGCAGCGCGTCCCAGCGGGCCAGCCACTTGTCCTGGATGGTGCGCGGGTCCCACCGGTCCTGGCCGCCGGGTGACGGGCCTGCGCCCGGATCGCGGTCTGCCGAATGCCCCGCGTTCTCAGCGGCTGTCATCTATTCCTCACGATATGTCGACCCGGGCTCGGCCCCCTTTGGCCTGAGGGCGTGCAGTGAGCCCGGACTGCGGATCCAAACAAAATGCCCCTCGATCACGAGGGGCAGCCGCGCCACCGGCAATCTGGCTGGCGCGGCTAGGCAAGGAGCAGCCGGGCGTACTGCACGCCCTCAGGGTAGCGCACCGGTACCGCGGCCGTGCCGGGTTAGCCCTCGTCTGGCCGCTCTATGACCACCGTTGCGCCGGGGTCGGCACCGGTTACCTGCTCCGGGCCGACCCAGGCCGGCAGCGCCCCCAGCGTAGTGCCCGGCGAATTGGCGTCCCGCTCCAGTTCCACGCTTCCGTTGTCGGCGTATTCCTGGTCCGGGTCCAGCCCGATCACGATCGCGCTGCGCACGGCCGTGGCGCGCAGCGCCGCCTGCTCCAGGGACTCGCCTCCGGTCCGCTGACCGTCCACCCGCGCGCTGGCTCTCGGGTTATCCCGGAGCGTCTGGAGCACATCGCCGAGCCGGTCCTCAGGAACCCGCTGACCCGCGGTGATGCTGCCGATCGTATAGTCCTCGACGAACTGGCGGTCGTGGAAGGCGGCCGCCAGGTGGCCAGTCGGCCAGTCAATCTCCGGCCGTCTTATCAGGACCAGGAAATAATCTTCGTAGTCGAGTACCCACCCGTTGACTGCGTCCTTGCCGAGCGTGATGGCCGCCACCCGGCCGCCCTTCCTGCCGGTGAGCTCGGAGGCGACATCCCGCTCGACGCCCAGCGCACGCGCATGGGCCGGGCCGTACCGGCCCCGCTTGCCGGACTCGTCGCGGCTTGCGTAGTTCTCCCAGATCTCGTGGATCGCTATCGCCACGCCCATGCCGGGTGCTCTGGCATTGATATGGATCGCGTTGACCGCATTGAGCAGCTGCCATTCGTTGAAGTTGCCGAAATCGAACTTGTCGCTCTCGACGAGGCTCACCAGGGAGTCGCGCACCGGATCATCGATGATGGTCGTCAGGCACCGGTGCAGCGTCGCCGAGCTGGGATGGTCGACCGTGACCGGATCGCCGAGCCGTAACTGCCCGAGCGCCGCCGCGTCCTCCAGCAGTTTCGCCAGGCCCTGCTGGACTTCCGGCTTGCCCTTGATCCTGAGCATGTCGTCCCTCCCGAGGGTAATGCGGCTATGTCCGCACGGCGCCCTGTCTGCCCCTTCCAGTATCGATCTGGCTGGCCTGGCGGACAACCCTCAGCGCATCAAGAAATCTGCCCTGACCTTCGGCGTGGCGACCCCGTTAATGCCGCGGCACCGAGTCAGTATTGCTTTTGCTCATCACTGAACAGGACGGCCATAGGTCTCTGACCTGGGGAAGTATCAGGAGAGCGGCTATCCAGATGGGCCGGGGGAACGTCAGGCCAGTTTCGGGGGAATAATGGTTGCAAGGCGACGCACTGGACCATGTGATAACCCGGCGGCTGCTGATTCGCGGGGATTTCTCCGCACAATTCAGGCAGCCTGGCCCGCGGGAGTCGCCGGCCGTCGGGCGACCGCGCGGTACCCGGCCTGGGCCGGCCGGGACTCGATCGCGGTGATCGGCCTCGCCTGCCGGTTCCCGGACGCCGGCGATCCGCCGGAGCTGCTGGACCTGGTCCTGACCGGGCGCCGGGCGTTCCGGCGCGTGCCGCCGAGCCGGCTGGACCTGGCCGGCTACCACGGCACCGGGCCGGGGCGCCAGGTCAGCCCTGATGTCCCCGATGTCCCTGAGGTTCCGGGTGCCGCTGCTACCGCCGGCCAGGACCGGGCCGCAGTGCTGGAGGGCTGGCAATTCGACCGGGCCGCGTTCGGCGTGTCCTGGCCCGCCTACCTGGCCGCGGATCACGCGTACTGGCTGGCCCTGGAGACGGTGGCCAGGGCCCTCGCGGGGGCCGGGTTCCCCGGCGGGACCGGCCTGCCGGCGGACCGGACCGGGCTGATCATCGGCACCGGCCCGGCTGGCGGGACTGGCGGGAGCGGCGGGAGCGGCTCCGGACCGGGCGGCGTCGCGGGCGGCCTGTGCGCGCACTTCGGCTTCGGCGGCGCCAGCCTGGCCCTGGGTGACGGCGGCGCCTCGTCCCTGCTCGCGGTGGCGGCCGGGTGCGCCGCAGTCGCGGCCGGGGAGGTCGACGTCGCGGTGGCAGGCGGCGTCGACCTCAGCCTCCGGCCGCTCGGACTGGCCCGCGCAGGCCCGGCCTGCGGGGAAGTGCGGATCTACGACCGGGAGCCGACCGGCTTCCTGCCGGGCGAGGGCTGCGGCATGGTCGTCCTGATGCGGACGCGCGAGGCCAGGGCCCGCGGCCTCCCGGTCTACGCCGAGATCGCCGGCTGGGCATCGAGCCCGGCGGGTCTGCTGCCGGCCATGCGCGAGGCCTGCGACCGGGCCGGGGCCGACCCGGCGGATATGCAGCTGATCGAGGGCGACGGGGACAGCACGGCGGTCGGCGACGAGGCCGAGATCGCCGCGCTGACCCGGCTGCGCGCGGGCGCGCGCGGCACTGCGGCGCTGGGCTCGATCAAGGCCAACATCGGTCATGCCGGGGCCGCGGCCGGCGCGGCCGGGCTGATCAAGGCAGTCCTCGCGGCCAGCACCGGCGTGATCCCGCCGGCCACCGGGGCCGGCTCGCCGCATCCGGCCCTGCTGGGCGGGGCGAGCGTGCGGCTGCCCGGCTCGGCAGAGCACTGGCCGGAGGGCACCAGGCTGGCCGGCGTCAGCGCGAGCAGCCCTGGCGGCCTGAGCGCGCACCTGGTGCTGCGGCATGAGCCGGGCCGGGCGGCCCGGCCCGGCCGCGGACTGCTCACCATGCCGCCCCGGCTGCTGCCGGGCCGCTGCCGGGCGCCGCGCGCCGAGACAGCGTCCCTGCCGGCAGCGTCCCTGTCGGCAGCGTCCCGCCGGGCAGCGTTCCGCCCGGCGGCGGGAGTGCCGCGGGCGCGGCGGCGGCCGCGACGGCACCCGCCGCCGCGCCGCGGACGATGGCGTTCCTGATGTCCGGGCCGGACCGGTTCGCGGTGGCCGCGGTGCTGTCCCGGCTGGCCGACATCGCCCCGTGGCTGTCCGATGCCGAGCTCGGCGACCTGGCCTGCCCGGCTGGCCAGCGAGGCGAAGACGGCAGGGGCGGCCAGGGCGGCGACGGCAGGCGGAACCGCTCGGCCCGCCAGGGTGGCGCTCGTGGCGAGCGATGCCACCGAGCTGGCCCAGCTCGCCAGCGCGGCGGTGCCGGTCCTGCTCCGGCTCACCGCGGGCACGATGGCCGAGCGGCCGGGGATCTTCGCCGCCGATGGCGCCGACGGCCGGGTTACCCTGCTGATCTCCGATGCGGCCGATCCCGGCGAGACCAGGTGCGCGGCCGCCGGGGACCGGATGCGGCAGCTGTCCGACGCCATCGCCCGGCCGCTGGCCGCGCTGCGCTGGCTCGGCGACCTTGGCGTCCGCGCCGACGCCGCGGTCGGGCACGGCCTCGGCGACCTGGTTGGCCTGGCCTGGGCCGACTGCCTCAGCCCGGCCGATACCGCCGCCCTGGCCCTGCTGCGGGCCGAGATCCTGGCCGACACCGGCCGGGACGCCGCGGCGGCGCTGCGGTCGGCGGCCTCGCGGTTCCGGTTCAGCCCGCCGCGGCGGCGGCTGATCTCGGCGGCCTCCGGTCGCGAGCTGGCCTGCGGCTCCGGGATTCCGGAGCTGCTGTGCGCCGGGTCAGGCCCGGCGGCCCGGGCTGAGCAGGCGATCATGGCCGGGGCGTCCGGGGCGAGCCTGCTGGCCGAGATCGGGCCTGGCCGTGCGCTCAGCAGCGTCGCGCGCCGGAGCGGCGCAATCCCGGTGGTCCGGATCCCGGCCGGGCGCCCCGGCCACCCCGGCGGCGAGGCCGAGATCGCGCGCGCGGTCGCCGCGCTGTTCGCGGCCGGCGCGCTGGCCAGTGCGGAGAGGGTCTACGCCGGGCTCCCGGCCCGCCCCTTCGACATCCGGCGCGAGCAGGTATTCCTGACCAGGCGGTGCGGGCAGGACGAGCCAGGTCAGCAGGACCAGCCAGACCAGCAGGACCAGCCAGACCAGCAGGACCAGCCAGATCAGCAGAGCCAGCCAGCTGAGCCGGGCCAGCCGGAGCAGCCCGGCGGCTCGCACCACTCCCCCGGCGGGCCGGACCTGCCGAGAGCCACCGGCGAGCCAGTCGCCGGGCTGGCTGACTGGGCGCGCTGCTACGCCGAGGAACTGCGGCCGCTGCGGCGGCCGGTGAGCCGGGCCGGGGATGACCGGCCGTGGCGGGTCACGGTTGCCGGAGACGTCTCGTTCAGAGCCGATCTTGATGGTCCTTTCCGGCATGACCCGGACGCGGACCGCGCGCTGGCCATCATCGGCGGCCCAGCCGATCCCGGCACCTGCGCCGCCGCGCTGCGCGCGGCCGGTGATGCGATCCGGACCGGACGGCTCGTGGTCATCAGCCAGGAGCCGGGACTAGCCGGGTTCTGGGCGACGCTGCACGCCGAGCACCCGTTCCTCGGCATTACCGTGCTGCGGGTGCCGGCCGGCGCCGACGGGCTGCGGGCTGCCCGGGAGCTGGCGGCCACCGAGCCGGGCGAGCTGCGCGAGATCGTGATCGACGCGGCCGGGCAGCCGCAGGAGCCCGTGATGGTACCGGCCGCGCTGGCCGGGGACGGCCCGTTCCCGCTCGGCCCGGATGACGTGGTGCTGGTCAGCCGGGCATCCGGCGGCGGGGCGCTGGTGCTCGCGCAGGTGCTCGCCTGCTGCGGCGCGGCCGTCGCGGTGCTCGGGCCGCCCGGTCCGGCCGACGACAGCGAGGTCGTGGCCGGGCTGGAGGAACTGCGCGCGGCCGGGGCCAGGATCAGCTACGAACCAGCCGACGGTGCTTACCCGGTCGGCGGTGCTTTCCCGGCAGACGGGGCTGTCCCGGCGGACTGGGCCGACCCGGCAGGCTGGGCCGCCGCGATCCGGCGCGTCGAGCGGCGGCTCGGGCCGGTCACCGCGATCGGGCATGCCCTGGTCGCCGGCCAGGACGTGCCGCTCGCCGGGCTCACCGAGGCCGCGCTCCGGCAGTGCCTGACTGCCGCAACCGCTGGCCTGGACAACCTGGTCAGCGGCGCCGGAACGCCCCGGCTGCGGCTGATCGCCACGTTCGGCTCGGTCGCCGGGCGCTATCCCGTGGCCGGGCAGGGACCGACCGGGCTGGCCAGCGCGGTCCTGGCCGGGCACGGCGAACGGCTGGCCGGCAGCGTTCCCGGCTGCCGGGCCGTGCACGTGGACTGGCCCGCCTGGGCCGGCCAGGGACTGGGCCAGCAGCCGGCCGTCGTGGCGGCGATGGACCGGGCCGGGATCAGCCCGGTCCCGACCGGCCAGGCCGCCCGGCTCCTGCTGCGGGCGCTGACCACGCCGACGTGCACGGCCCGCACCGCCCGGCTGGCCGTACACGGCCGGGTCGGCGTGCCGGCACCCGCCCCGGTCAGCGCGGCCGGACCGGACCGGATCGAGGGCCGTTTCACCGAGCGGATCCGGGTGCACTACCCCGGTGCCGAGCTGGTCTGCGAGGCCGGGCTGTCCCTGCGCACCGATCCCTACCTGGCCGACTACCAGGTGGACGGGATGCCGGTACTGCCGCTCGCGATGGCGCTGGAGGCGATGGCGCAGGCGGCCTCGGCACTGGCCGGACGGCCGCTGCGGAGCGCCACCGGGGTGTCGGTGCAGGCGCCGGTGGTGATCCCGGCCGGGACCGGTGACCGCGAGGTGGTGATCAGGCTCTGCGCGCTGCGCGAGCCGGATGCGGTGACGGTCGCGCTGCGCTGCGAGGAGAGCGGCTTCGAGACCGATCACTTCCGGGCCTCGTTCGGCTGCGGCGCGGACGCGCCCCGGACCAGCGCGGACGGCCGTCCCGGACGGCTGATCTCCGGCTTCACCGGAATCACGCCGGGCATCACCGGGCTGGTCGACGGGGCGGAGCTCTACGGGCTGCTGTGCTTCCAGTCCGGCCGGTTCCGCCGGGTGGCGATGCTGCCCGAGGTCACCTCGCGGTCCTGCAAGGCCCTGGCCCGCGGCAGCGACGACCAGCCGTGGTTCGCACCCGGCACGGCCGAGCCGGTTCTCGGCAGCCCCGGCCTGAGCGACGCGGCCGTGCACATGCTGCAGGCGTGCGTGCCGGATCGCAGGCTGCTGCCGGCCGGCTGTGAGTCGGTGACGTTCAGCGGCCGGGCCGCGGTGGGCGCGGTGGAGATCCGCGCGGTCGCGGTCCCGGCCGGGCCGGTCGTCCCGCGCCAGGCGGACGGCCGGGCCGGGACCGCGGCCGGGACCGCGGCCGGGCAGGCGTGGAATGTCGAGGCGGTGGATGCGTCCGGCCGCGTTCTGGTCACCTGGCGCAGGCTCCGGTTCACCGATGCCGGGCCGCTGCCACGCCCCGCGGCCTGGCCGCCGTCGCTGCTTTCGGTCCACCTCGAGCGCAGCCTGGCGCTGCTCGGCCTCGATCCGGGCCTGCGAGTCGAGGTCGAATGCGGTCAGCCTGACCGCGTGCCCGGAGTACCGGGAACACCGGAAGTACCGGGCGTGCCGGAAGTGCCGGACGGCCGAGCCGGACATCACAGCGCGTGGTCGGCCAGCGTGGCCGGGTCCGGCGAGCTCTCCGGATTCACCCTCCGGGTCCGGGGAGCAGCCGCCGCGGCCTGCTGCTGGTCGGCGGCCGGCCGTGCCCCGGCCGCCGGGAGCGGCCCGGCAGGCATCAGCGCCTGGCTGCGAGGCCGACCCGCCGAGCCGCCGGCTGTCACCGCGGCCCGGATGAGGGCCATCGCCGGCTGCCTGAGCGCGGCCGGCCTGCGGGCCGATAGCGCGGTCACGCTGGATGCCGGCCAGGCCGGCGATGACTGGGTGCTGCTGAGCCTGCCGGGAGCCCGCCTGGGCTGCACCGTGGCTCAGATCAGCGGGGCGCCGGTCCCGGTGGCAATCGCGATCATGACCGGGATGCCGGGCCGGCCGCCCGCCTCCGGCTCCCCGCCGGTCAGGCCGGGTCGAAGCCGGGACCAGAAGGCACCTGCCAGGGCCTGACCGTGCCGGGCAGGCTGAGGTTGTGTGCAGAGAATGCTGTTACCGCAGCAATCTCTGCACACGCCTTTGCGGCGGCCTGACGCCGGGAGGTCGCTCACGCCTCTGGCGAGCCTTTCGCCCGCCCGGCCGGTCTGCCAGCATGGAACCGACCGAACCCGGTTCTGGCAGAAGGCGGGTGATCCGGTGACGACTGCGCGCCCGGCCGAGGTTACCGGCGAGCTTGACCTGTCGCAGAACGAGTTCTGGCAGCACCCCCCGGCCTGGCGGCAGTCGGCATTCGCCCGGCTGCGGGCGCTGCCGGCACCGCCCTACTTCGCCGAGCCGGAAAACCCGTTCCAGACCGACGGAGCCGGCTACTACGCCCTGGTCCGGCATGCCGACGTGGCGGCGGCGAGCCGGAACCCGGAGGTGTTCTCCTCGGCCCGCGGCGCAACCAGCCTGATCGACCTGCCTACCGAGTTCAACGAGTACTTCGGCTCCATGATCAGCATGGACGACCCCCGGCACGCCAGGCTGCGCCGGATCGTTTCCAGGGCCTTCACCCCGAAGATGATCTCCAGGTTCGAGCAGGACGTGCAGCGGGTCGCGGCCACCATCGCGGACGAGCTGCTGGCGGCCGGCCCCGGCGATTTCGTGCAGCAGGTCTCCGCCCGGCTGCCCCTCAAGATCATCTGCGACATGATGGGCATCGGGGACGAGCACTACGCGATGGTGCTGAGGAACACCAACATCATCCTGTCCGGAGCCGACCCGGAGTTCATCAGCGACGACATGGACGAGGCGATCACCCAGCTCCTCACCGCGGGCGGCGACCTGGCCAGCCTGGTGACCGAGCTCGCGGCCCGGCGGCAGCGCGACCCCGGCGATGACCTGACCTCAGCCCTGGCCACTGCCAACGTCGACGGCGAGCAGCTCACGCCGGCCGAGCTGGCCTCGTTCTTCATCCTGCTGGTCGTCGCGGGCAATGAGACCACCCGCACCGCGATCTCGCACGCGCTGGTCCTGCTGACCGAGTTCCCGCGGCAGCGCGAACTGCTCCTGGCCGACCTGGACGGCCGGATCGCCGGGGCGGTGGAGGAGATCGTCCGGTACGTCTCCCCGGTGATCTGGATGCGCCGGTCGGTCACCAGGGACACGGAGATGAACGGGCACGCCTACCGCGAGGGCGACAAGGTGGCGCTGATCTACTGGTCGGCCAACCGGGACGAGTCGGTGTTCGCCGACCCGGACAGCTTCGATATCGCCCGCTCGCCCAACCCGCACGTCGGCTTCGGCAGCGCCGGCCCGCATTTCTGCCTCGGCGCGCACCTGGCCCGGCGGGAGATCACCGCCATGCTGCGGGAGCTGCTGAGCCGGGTGCCCGGCATCCGCGCCGCCGGGGAACCGGACCGGCTGCTGTCCAGCTTCATCAACGGGATCAAGCACCTGCCCTGTGATCTCGGCTGAGCGCTGACGCGAGCGACAGGGCAGGTGCGGCCGGCGGTTTCCGGCTGCCGGGCAGCCACCCCGTGGTCCGGCGCGACCCGTGGAATACCGCCTCTGACCTCAATCCTGTAACAAGCTGTAATCGAAGTGACGCACCGTGTATAACTGAAACCCCACGCGGCGCTCTGGGCCCGGCCGGGCCCGGGCGGGCGTCGCGAGGGACACGGGGAACCGCATGTCGCGGAGGGGGACCCTCGTCCGTGCCGGCCCTGCCGCGCCGCAGGCACGAGGATCGCGACCAGGGCGGGAAACTCCGGCTGCGGGCGGCGCCACCCGGGGGCGTGGCGCCGCCCGCGGCCGGGAACGCCAGCGCGCCCGGCATCCGGGCGCCCTTACCCCAGCCCGCTGATCTGCTCCGCGAGCGCGAAATCGGCTGCGGTCAGGCCGCCGGCCGAGTGCGTGGACAGGGTCAGCGTGACCCGGTTCCACTGGATCAGGATGTCCGGGTGATGATTGGCCGACTCGGCCAGGTAAGCCACGGCGCCGACGAACAGCATCGCCTCGCGGAAGTCACCGCGGGTCACCGTGGCGGTGATGCTGCTGCCGTCGCGGGTCCAGCCGGGCACGGCCGCCAGCCGGGCGGCGATCTCGTCCTCGGTGAGCAGTTCCATGCCCCGATTATCGCGTCAGCGCCCGGCAGCCGTCCCGGCGGCCGGCCCCGGTAGGCTGGCCAGCACCACGAGCACGCACCGGTCCGGGCCTCGCCGGTCCTGCTGGTTCCGGCCGGGCCAGCCGGTTCGGAGTTGCCTCACCCCCTGGAGTCCCGCAGATGACCGATCCGCACGCACCGGCACCGAGGCGCACGCCGCTGACCGCGGTGCACGAGAGCCTCGGCGCGACGCTGACCGACTTCGCCGGCTGGCTGATGCCGCTGCGCTACGGCAGCGAGACCGCCGAGCACACGGCGGTGCGCACGGCGGCCGGCCTGTTCGACCTGTCGCACATGGGGGAACTGGCGGTGACCGGGCCCGGCGCCGCCGCCGCGCTGGACTACGCGCTGGTCGGGAACATGTCGGCGCTCGCTCCCGGCCGGGCCAGGTACACGATGATCTGCGCCGACGACGGCGGCGTGCTGGACGACCTGATCGTCTACCGGCTGGCCGGCGAGGAGTACCTGGTCGTGGCGAACGCGGCCAACGCCGGGACCGTATTCCGGGCGCTGGCCGACCGGGCGGAACAGGCAGGCCGGGCGGTCGCGGCGGGCGGGGCGGGCGGGGCGGCCGGGGCGGGCGGGGCGGCCGGGGCGGGCGGGGCGGGCAGCGAGGCAGCCGTGGTGACCGACCGGACCGACGACTACGCGCTGGTCGCGATCCAGGGCCCGCGGGCGGCCGGGATCCTGGGCCCGCTCACCGACGCCAGCCTGGACGAGGTGAAGTACTACTCCGGCTACCGGGCCACGGTGGCCGGGCACCCCGTGCTGCTGGCCCGCACCGGCTATACCGGCGAGGACGGCTTCGAGATCTTCGCCCGGCCGGAGCACGCCGAGCCGATCTGGGCGGCGCTGAGCGAGGCCGGAGCGGCCAGCGGGCTGGTGCCGGCCGGCCTGGCCGCCCGCGACACGCTGCGGCTGGAGGCCGGGATGCCGCTCTACGGCAACGAGCTCAGCCGCGACATCACCCCCTATG
The DNA here is from genome assembly GCA_963719705.1 of uncultured Actinomycetota bacterium. Classification (GTDB taxonomy): domain Bacteria; phylum Actinomycetota; class Actinomycetes; order Streptosporangiales; family Streptosporangiaceae; genus CAVRCV01. The sequence continues at coordinate 237,976 of CAVRCV010000015.1, read as the reverse complement.
ACGCCGGCCTCGGCCGGGTGGTGAAGCTCGACAAGCCCGGCGGGTTCGTCGGCCGGGACGCGCTGGCACGCGCGGCGCAGCAGCCGCCCCGGCGGATCCTCGCCGGCCTGGCCGGCCGGTCCCGGCGGGTGCCCAGGCACGGGTACGACGTGCTCTGGGACGCCGCCCCGTGCGGCACGGTCACCAGCGGCGCGCCGTCCCCCACCCTGGGCCGCCCGATCGCGATGGCCTACCTCGACAGCGACGTCGCGGCCGCGGCCGGCCGGGACGGCGGTCCGGCCCAGGCCGCCGAGGGTGGCCAGGACGGCCCGGGCGGCCAGGACGGCGCGGGCGGCCTGGCCGTGGACGTCCGGGGCCAGGCCGAGCCGGTCGACCTGGTACCGCTTCCGTTCTACCGCCGCCCGGCCTGACCGCCGGGCACCGAACTTCGTCGTGCACAGGAGAGGGCGACCATGACCGTTCCGGATGAGCTGCGCTACACCGCCGAGCACGAGTGGGTGGCCATCAGCGACGCCATCGCCACCGTCGGCATCACCGACCACGCCCAGCGCGCGCTCGGCGATGTCGTCTTCGTGTCCTTGCCCGCTCCCGGCACCAAGGTCACCGCGGGCGAGCCATGCGGCGAGGTCGAGTCCACCAAGTCGGTCAGCGACGTCTACTCCCCGGTCAGCGGCGAGGTGGCCGAGGTCAACGGCGAGGTCGACACCGACCCCGGCCTGGTGAACTCCGACCCGTACGAGTCCGGCTGGCTGTTCCGGGTCCGGCTGGCCGACGGCGAGTCCGAGCCGCCCGGCCTGATGTCGGCTGCCGAGTACGCCCAGCTCACCAGCGAAGCGCCGGAATGACCGGCACAGTATGAACACCACGGTATGAGCACCGCAGTATGAGCACCGCCGTATGAACACCACGGGGCGGGGCCCGAGGAGGAGCGCCTCAACGCGGCGACGGCGCACCTGGAGCCGCCGTTCGCCGTCGCCGACCTGGCGGCGCTGCGGGCCAACGCGGCGGCGATGACGGCGCGGGCGGCGGGCAAGCCGATCCGGCTGGCGAGCAAGTCGGTGCGCTGCCGGCCGGTGCTCGACCAGATGCTGGCGCTGGATGGCTTCACCGGCATCCTGGCCTTCACCCTGCCCGAGGCGCTGTGGCTGGCCGGCTGCGGCACCAGCCGGGACATCGTGGTCGCCTACCCGACGGCGGACCGGGCCGCGCTGGCCGAGTTGGCGGGCGGACGCGGCGGCTGCCGCGGTGACCGTGATGGTCGACTGCCCCGAGCACCTGGACCTGATCGAGAAGGCGGCGGCGACCGTGGCCGGGCCCCGCCCGGTCCGGGTGGCCATCGACATCGACGCCGGCTACCTGGCGCTGGGCGGGCGGCTGCGGGTGGGCGCGCTGCGCTCGCCAGTCCGCACCCCGGCCCAGGCCGCCGAACTGGCCAGGGCGATCACGGCCCGGCCCGGACTGCGGCTGGCCGGGCTGATGGCCTACGAGGCGCAGATCGCCGGGGTCGGCGACAACCCGGCGGGCAGGCCCGCCTTTGCCAGGACGATCCGCTACCTCCAGCGCAAGTCCGGCGCCGAGCTGGCCAGGCGGCGGGCCGCGATCGTGGCCGCGGTGCAGTCGGTGGCCCCGCTGGAGTTCGTCAACGGCGGCGGCACCGGCTCGGTCGAGAAGACCGCAGCCGAGGCCGCGGTGACCGAGATAGGCGCGGGGTCCGGGCTCTACCAGCCACTGCTGTTCGACGGCTACCGCGGCTTCCGGGGGCGGCCGGCCGCGTTCTTCGTGCTGCCGGTGGTGCGCCGGCCCGGCCCCGGCGTGGTCACCGCGCTGGGCGGCGGCTACCTGGCCTCGGGCCCGGCCGACCGCGGCCGGCTGCCCGGCCCGTACCTGCCCGCCGGGCTGCGGCTGGATGCCAGGGAAGGGGCCGGCGAGGTGCAGACCCCGCTGCTCGGCCAGGCCGGCGACCGGCTGCGGATCGGGGACCGGGTCTGGTTCCGGCACGCCAAGGCGGGCGAGCTGTGCGAGCGGTTCAACGAGCTGCACCTGGTCGAGGGCGACGCGGTGGTGGCCACCGCGCCGACCTACCGGGGCGAGGGCAAGGCCTTCCTGTAGCCGGCGGAGCCGGCGGAGCCTGGCGGGCGGCGCCGGGACCGCGTGCGCCCCGGCCGTTCCGGCCGCGACGGCCGCAGCCGGGCGGCGTGCTACTTGCGGCGGCGGCCCCAGATCCGGTAGACCGCCAGGCCGATGACCGCCAGGCCGACCGCGGCCGCGGCCAGCTGCACCTGCGGCCGGCTGACCTGCTCGAGCCCGCGCTCGCGCAGCCGCCGCAGGTTGGTCGCCGGGCTCACCCGCTCGGCCAGGCTGTCGATGGTGCGCGCCAGGTTCTCCCTGGTCCGCTCGATATCGGCGACGATCGCCTCCGCGCTCCGCCCGCCCGTCTTGCCGTTCACCGCGGTGGGGTCGTGCACCTCGACCGCGTTCCCCGGATCGGCCATCGGAGGCGTCCTTTCTTCGCGCGCGGCGGACTTGCCGCCCGGCCCTTACCGGGCACCAGTCTCCCAGGGCCGGGCGGGCCGCGCGCGGCCGGCCCGGCGATCGGCCAGGCCGGGACCGCGACGGGACCGCGACGGGACCGCGACGAGACCGCGACGGACCGCGACGGGACCGCGCTGGGCCAGGAACGCACCTGGCGGTCAGGGGCGCGTGCGCCCCTGACCGCCAGGCAACCGGGACCGGGCCGGCAGCTAGCCCGGCGAGCTAGCCCGGTCAGCTAGCACTGGCCAGCCGGTGTGCCGCCCTGATGAGCAGGTGGCAGGCCAGGTGCTGCGCGGCGACGTGCCGCACCGGCTGGTCCCGGAAGGCCGCGGCCTCCAGCTCGCCCTTGATAGCCCCGGCCAGCCGGTCCCGGATCACGTCGAGCACCCGCAGCGCGCGGTCGACCCGCAGGTAGGTCGCGTCGCCGGAAGTGTTGCTCTCGATCGCGCTGGTGTCGGCCTGGAGCGTGTAGGCGCCGAACTCGCCCACGCTGGAGTTGATCTGCTTGTAGCACTCCCCCAGCGCGGTCACGCCGCGGGCCCGCAGCGCCCGGTTCGGGAACTTCAGGATCTGCGTGATCACCCGGCCGTCGTGCTCGTAGTCGTCCCGCAGCCCGGTCAGGTACATGATGGTCGGCCGGATGTCGGTCTCGTCCGCCCAGGGGCCGCGGAAGTGGTCCTGGTAGACCTCGATCTGCCCGCTGTCCGGCCCGGACGAGGTGGTGCCGGCGTTGGCCGCCGGGCCGTCGAGGCCGAGGTGCCGGACGCCGGGCCCGGCGAACCCGACGTAGTTGGTGTCGATCTCGGCGGCATAGTCACCGTGGTCCCAGGCGAACCCGGTGTTCTGGGTGACGCACGGGCCGCCGCAGCTCGCACCGCCGTTGACGAGGAAGTAGTCCGGCTTGGCGAACATCGCCACGGTCGGCGTCCTGGCCGGGTCCGCGTCCACCATGTGCAGGATCGCCATCTCGGCCGGGTCGGCCAGGTAGTTGTCGATCTTCTGGGTGGTGCCGGTGTACGGGTTGGCCGCGGTCACGCTGCCCAGCCCGCGCTCGAACGTGCGCACCGCCGGCGTGTCCGGGCCGGGATCACCGGTCAGGTAGAACTCCGGCGCGGTGTCCTCCTCGATGCTGTACGGCGTGGTGACGCCCTCCTGCGTGGCCAGCAGGCCCTGGATGTTGCCGTCCAGCTCGCCGAACGACCCGGCCGGGTAGGTGCACGGCACGTCCGGGGTGACCGTGTCGCCGCTGACCGTGGCGCCGTCGCAGGTCGCCGGGGTGGGCTGGATCGCGCGGCCGACGTTCGCGCCCGCCTCGTGGTCGCCCTCGTCCGAGCTGACCACGAAGAGCGTGTTCTTCGTCGTGATCCCGTCCGAGGCCAGCCGCTTGAAGAAGGTGCCGAACGCCTGGTTGTAGTACTGCGCCTGGGCGATGTAGCAGGCGCTGCCGCTGCCGAGGGCGTCCGGTGCCCCGTTGCACGGCTCACCCGGCCCGGACAGGCTCGGGATGAACTCGTTCCCGTGCAGGTCCGACATGTAGATGTTGGTGACCTGCACCCCGTTCTCCAGCATGTCGGCGGCGTAGGCCAGGGACTGCGCGGCGTTGATGCTGTCGTAGCCGGGGAAGCCGGGGTGATCGGTCAGGAACGCGCCGTTGATCTGGTTGCCGTCCAGGTCCACCAGGTTCCCGGCGGCATCGGTCACCTGGTACCCGTTATGGGTGAGGTTGTCGGTTCCGGCCCCCAGCTGCGGGGCGATGTACCTGCTCCCGAACAGCGCCTGGAAGCCGTGGTAGCCGCCCGGCTCGTCCGGCAGCCGGTCGGCCACCGCAGTGTGCGACGGCGTGGTCTCGCCGAACTTGACCGCCTCCGCGCTGGCGCAGAACGCGTTGTGCCTGGCGCAGTGCACGGCCAGCCCGACGTAGTCGGCGACCTCGGGATCCTTGAACGAGTCCGGGTCGCTGGCCAGCTGCTTGGCCTCCGGCGAGTTGGGGCCGAACACGTCCGGGATGTCCGGGCTGGGGTTCTCCAGCTCCTGGTTCACCGTGGCGATCTCGCCGACGTTGCAGCCGGACCTGGTGTAGGGCACCCACGGCGCCGGGGTGATGGTGTCCGGCTTCACCGCCGGGTGCGAGGTGGCCGGCGGGACCGGCGAGTAGACCAGGTTCGGGTTGGTGTCGTGGCCGGCGTTCGGGTGCGACGCGGTGTCGTCGATGGCGTCGTTCCAGTAGGCGAACACGCTGGCCGGGTCGGTCGTGCCGTCGGTGTTGTAGCTCTGGTAGTCGTTGGCGATCGGGTCGCCGTGCCGGTCGCCGTACAGCCCGGTCGCGGTCGTCAGCAGGTCATCGCCGGTGTGCGCGATCAGCGGCGTGTGGCTGTTCGACAGCAGCACGCCGTTGCTCTTGATGAAGTGCAGCAGGTTGGGCATCAGCTGCAGGTCGGAGGGGACGTTGGGGTTGTCCCGGAAGAAGTGCACGTTGTCGAAGCCGATCTGCACGATGTGCCTGATGCCGTGTGCCAGGCGGCAGCCGCTGCCGGCCGCGTGGTGGCCGGCCACGGCCGGCCGGGCGGCCGATGCCGCGCCCGGTGCCGCGAGGCCGACCACGCAGAGCGCACCGGCCATCGCCGCGCTCGCCGCGAGGGCACCGGCCTTGCCGGTCACCCGCCGCCGGCCGCGCTGGTGCTGCATTCGCATCCGATCCTCCTTCTCAGCCGCCTGAGCGGCAGGCGTGTGGTTCAGAGGGCGACGCTAAGGGCGCCGAGCTAACTCCTGGCGACGGGCAGGCAACGGTGATGCCAACCTTCCGCGCCGCTTGGCGGCCGTTAGCCTAAACCCGCCCAGCTAGGCCCGCAATGGCCGGCGAGTACCGGCCCTGGTCAGCGGGCAGGGCGGGCTGGCCGGGCAGATCAAGTCATCCCGGCCGGCGGCTGGCTGGCCAGGATGCGGCCGGACGGCAGGCCGATGGCGAACACGACGGCGTCGATCAGGGCCAGGTACTGCCGGGCGTGCTGCCGGGTGACCCTGGCCGGATCGCTGGCGGCCTGGTTGCGCAGCGCGACCACACCGTCGACCGCCTGCACCACCGACTCGGGCACCAGCCGCTGGTCCCTGGCGAACCTGGCGACCGCGGCGGGATCCCCGCCGCCGGCCGGGACCAGCTTGCCGCTGGAGGTGAGCAGGTCCCGCAGCGCCGCCTCGACCGCGGCGCAGGACTGCGCGATCGCCGCGGCCGGCTCGTCCTCGGCCAGGGTGGCGAACCGCAGCAGGGCGGGCACCGGCGGCCCCACGTCGGCGGAGACCGTCGCGGTCAGCTCCGCCTTCACCAGGCTGACGATCCGGTCGAACTCGGCGTCGGACTGCCCGGAGCGCAGCCGCCGCAGGCCGGAGGCCAGCTGCATCAGGATGTCGATGATCGGGCGGCGCAGGAAGGCCACCACCACCACGAGCGCGGCCGGCCAGGCCAGGGCCCCGGCAAAGTCGACCAGGAATTGCATGCCGGACATGCATTAATAGTAACGATAACGGCCGGGGCTGCCCTGGCCGCGCGCCGCCGGTCGGCGTCCGGCGCCCTACAATGCGCCCCATGTCGGTGCGGGCGGTCATCTTCGACTGGGGCGGCACGCTGACCCCGTGGCACTCGGTGGACAGCGAACTGCTCTGGCGGGATGTCTGCGCCCTGCATTTCGACCCCGCCCGGGCGGCCGCCCATGCCGCTGCCGTGCACGCCGCCGAGCGCCATTTCTGGACCGAGGCCGAGCGGGAAAGCCGCTCGGCGACCCTGGAGCAGGTATTCCTCCGCGCCGGGGTACCGGTCACCGACGCGCTGCTGGCCAGCTACTTCGAGGCCTGGGAGCCGCACACGCTGACCGACCCGCAGGCCCCGGAGCTGCTGCGGCAGCTGCGCGCGGCCGGCCGGCGGATCGGCGTGCTGTCCAACACCATGTGGCCGCGGCACCAGCACGAGCAGATCTTCCGCCGGGACCAGGTGCTGGAGCTGATCGACGGCGCCGTCTACAGCAGCGAGATCGCCTGGACCAAGCCGCACCCGGAGGCGTTCGCGGCCGCGATGGCCGCGGTCGGCGCCGACGACCCGGCCGCCTGCGTGTTCGTCGGGGACCGGCCCTACGACGACATCTACGGGGCGAAGCAGGCAGGCCTGCGCGCGGTGCTGCTGGCAGGCAGCAGCGTGCCGCCGTTCGGCGGCGCCGCGCCGGACGCGGTGATCAGCCAGCTGTCGGAGCTGGCACCGCTGATCGAGTCCTGGTAACGGGCGCCGTACACTCGGGCAGGTTGCCAGCGAGCAGAGGGGGTAGCCGTGCAGCCGGTGCCGGAGGACTGGAGCCGGGCGGTCGCGGTGGTAGCGCACCCGGACGACCTGGAGTACGGGGTCGCCTCGGCCGTCGCCCGCTGGACCGCCCAGGGCAAGCAGGTCGCCTACCTGCTCGCCACCACGGGCGAGGCGGGCATCGCGGGCCTGCGGCCGGAGCAGGCCGGGCCGCTGCGGGCCGAGGAGGAGCGGCGCAGCGCGGCGGTGGTCGGCGTGAACGAGGTCGAGTTCCTCAGCCACCCGGACGGGCTGCTGGAGTACGGCCTGCCGCTGCGGCGCGACCTGGCCGCCGCGTTCCGGCGCCTGGCGCCCGAGGTGGTCGTCACGATGAGCTTCGATCACACCTGGGGCGAGGACGGGCCGGTGAACCACAGCGATCACCGGGCCCTCGGCCTGGCCGTGCTCGACGCCTGCCGGGACGCGGCCAACGAGTGGGTGTTCCCGGACGCCGGGCCGCCCTGCACCGGGATCCGGGACGCGTACGTGGCCGGCACCGCAAGCCCGACCCACTTCGCCGACGTGACCGGCACGATCGAGCTCGGCATCGCCTCGCTCCGGGAGCACCGCGCCTACCTCGACGGGCTCGGCCGCGAGTTCGACCCGGACGAGTTCCTGCGCAAGATGGCCGGGTACGTCGGGCTCGGGGCCGGCTGCGAGTACGCGGTGGGCTTCCGCCGCTACCCGATGGGCTAGCACCGCCCGGCCGGTCCGGCGGCTGCGCCAGCTAGCGCCGGCGGCCGCGCCACCCTGGTGCCACGGTCACACCCGGCGCCGGCCACGGTGCTACCTGGCGCCGGCCACGGTCAGCACGGCCAGCACGAACGTGATCCCGGCCGCGATGCCGTGGCCGACCGGGATCAGGGTCCGCACCGGCCAGCGGAACCGGCGGGACGGCCGCCGCGGCCCGGCCAGCAGGCCGGCCAGCAGCTCGTCGATGAGCTGCTCGGTGCGGGCGGGGTCGGCCAGCGCACTGGCCAGGTCCGCCTGCGGGTCCGGCCGGGCCCGCGGTCCAGCCCCGGCCCCCGGCCCCTGCTCAGCGCGTGGTTCCGGCTCATGCCGTGGTTCCGGCTCGGCCCGTGCGCCCGGCTCATGCCGCGGGCCGGGGAACGGGGTCCAGATCGTCACCGTGGACACGCCGAGCCCGATAGCCGGCATGAGCAGGCCGAGCGCTGTCCAGGCCAGCGCGGGCCAGCCGGTCGCGACGAACAGGATCCAGGCCGACAGCCCGCCGAGGGCAAGGCAGAAATGCCCGATCAGCACCGCCGGCGGGCGGGCCGGAGCGGCCCCGGCTCAGGCCGTCGCGGATCAGCGCGGCCAGCATGTAGCCGCCGATGCACGCCGTGAGCAGCCAGCTGACCAGCGTCACGATGCCCAGCGTTCCGGCCATGGCCTCTCCCTGGCCGCACGGCCTTTCCCTGGGCCCGAGGTTACCGGCCGGCCAGGCGCTCAGCCAGATGTGGCCGGCTGAGCTTGGCCAGCTCGGCCGCGACCATGGCCTCGTGCTCAGCCTCGTCCCGGCGGGCGGACCGCGGCCGCCACCGGCCGCGCAGCAGCGGGATGCACAGTACGAAGAAGACGATCCCGCCGAAGCACACCCAGAACCAGTTCCGCCACTGGCTGGCCGTGTCGGCGGCGGCCTTCTGCACCGAGGAGGCGTACGCGGCCAGGTATGCCTGCACCGACGGGGGCACCTTGGACAGCGCGGTGAGCTGCGCCGAATACGGCTTGAGCGTGTTCAGCTGGGGCGACACCGCGATCACGCCCTGGATGGCCGGCCCGTTCGCGCTGATCACGTCGAGCATGTCCACGCCCTTGGTACCGCCGCCGGCCGCGGCGATCGCCTGGCTGATCAGCCTGGCCGGGGCCTTGGCCGGGTTGGGATAAGAATTCAGCTTGGCGAACAGCGTGGTGTGCGCCTGCAGTACGGCCAGCTCCGGCGCGAACCGCTGCGCGTCGGCGAGCTGGTCGGCGTACTTCTCCGCGGTGGCCACGATCGCCGGATGGGCCTGGGCGAAGGCCAGCTCGGTCTTGTACTTAGCGACGTAGGCGGACACCGTGGTCCCGTTGTTGACCAGCGGCGTGACCGAGGTCACGACGGCCGGGATGATCAGGAACGAGGCGCACACCACGATCCGGATGATCCAGCCCCAGATGGCCAGCCCGGTCGCGGTAAGCGCGGGGTTCCTGGCCTCGACGGTCTCGGTGAAGCTGGCCATCCAGGTGACGTAGGCGATGCCGAGGCAGATCGACGACACCAGCAAGATCATCGCCATCGTGTAGTAGCTGGGATGGCGGCCGAACTGGGACAGGAACACCACCGTCATCGCCGCACCGGCGACGCCGCCGATCAGCATGAACGGCTTGCGCACCCGGACCAGGTTGGACAGCAGCCCGATCAGGATCACCGCGGCGGCGTTGGCCCCCCACTCCCAGTTGCCCAGGCCGTTGGCCTGCTTGAGGGAGAACGTGAACGCGGTGGTCATGTAGATGACCAGGAACCCGACGGCCGCGTAGTAGACCAGCAGGAACAGCGCGATGGCCAGGGCTGAGACGACCACGTCGACCTTGAGCAGCTGGCGGAACGGGTTCCGCAGGGCCGCGGCCACGTCCAGCCCCCTGGCCCTGATCTCGATCAGCGCCCGGTCCCGCATCGTCACCATCAGCTGGTCGCGCAGCTGCGGCGACAGCTCCCGCAGCCCGGCGAGCGCGATCAGGAACACCACCAGCCCGGCGATGCCGCAGATCCGGTACTCGTGGGTCCAGAACCGCTGGTCATGCACGACCGCGGGAATGGTCGCGCTGCCCACGACCGCGACGATCAGGCTGCCCAGCACGGGCCCGCTGGTCCAGAAGCCCATCGCGGTGCCCCGGCCCACCTGCGGGGAGAAGTCCCGGATCAGGGCCGGGGTGGCCACCAGGCACATCCCCTCGACGAACCCGACCACGAAGCGACTCCAGGCCGAAGACCCACTTGCTGTGCGCGGCCGGCATCAGGAATCGCCACGAACAGGGCGGCGAACAGCAGCCCGAACACGACCAGGTTGGCCCGGCCGTACCGGTCGGCGAGGCCCGGCCAGCAGGGAGCCGAAGGCCCCGATCAGGCTGCCCAACCCGGTCATCACGGCGAAGAACGTGAAGCTCATGTGCAGGTTGGCCAGGATCAGCGTGGAAACCGAGCCGCCCACGTACAGCTCGTAGTACAGCGTGATCGTGGCGAGCACGGTAATCGCCAGGTACCCGGTCCGCGGCAGGGTGTCGGGATAATGCGCGAGCTGCCGCCGCCAGAGCCAGGAGGCCCCGCTTGTGCGCTGAGTAGCCACTTCTGCGGTCGCGGCATTCATACGGTCCTCGCCAACCTCGTCGGTTATGGCCCCTCATGTCGGCACTTGCGTGAGGTCACGATAACCGCACTACAGATGCAAGTTCAATGACCTGAAAGGTCAGATGGCGGCCCGGAATCCGGCCTCGGCCAGCAGCGCGGTAAATGTCGCCGCGACCAGACCGGCCGCCTGCTCCGGGCTGAGCGCCAGCTCGGTGCGCAGAGACTCCCAGAACGACCAGATGCTATCGCGTGCAGCGCATCCCCCAGGTGCTGCCGCCGCGGTCCGTCCAGCTGCGACAGCTCCCTGGCGAATACCGCCTCCAGCTCGGCCCTCGCCGCGGCGATCACCCGCCCGGTGTTGCGGTGCAGCTCCTCAGAGCGGCCGTGCAGCCGGGCGGCCTGCCAGCTCGGCGTCATCTGCTCCAGCACCCGGGCCCGCTGGCGGACGAACTGCGCGATCCGGTCGGCTAGCGGCTGGTCCGGGTCGATCCGGCGGACCAGCGACCGCAGGATCTCGTGATCCCGCCGGGTAGCCTCGACCAGCAGCGTTTCCATGTCCGCGAACTGCTGCCAGACGGTGCGCAGCGACACCCCGGCCCGCTCGGCCACCCGCGGCGCGGTCGGGCGCAGGTTGCCCTCGGCGTGCAGCGCGCGCATCGCGTCCACGATCGCCCTGCGGGTGCGGTGCGACCGGGCCGCGCGGCCGTCAGCGGGCTCGACGTCGCTGGCCAGCTCCGCGTCCATGCCGTCATAGTAAGCCGCCTGTCCCGGCTAGTCTGAGGCCAGTCAGAGGGCAGCCGGACCCGGCTGCGACTGCCGGGATGGTGCCGCCATGAGGGATTCGGCGTACTCGAACAGCTCCCTGGACGCGAACCGGGCCGGACGGCTCGGCCCGGACCAGCTGCGCAGCCTGCAGGCCAGCGTCCGGCACCGCAGTCGCGGGCTGGTCAGGCACCTGCTGCACGCCAATGACTCGTTCGCTCAGGACGTGGCCAGCGGCCAGGTCAGCGCCGCCGACGGCGCCGTCACCAAGAAGCTCATCCACTGGAACGACTACGGCAGCTCATCCGCCGCACCGCCGTCGTACCGGGTCTACGTGGCCAGCCGGGAGGCCGGCAACCAGGAGTTCAAGTGCGACCAGCAGTTCTATGACCACGCGCCCGCGGCCGGGCTGGTCCGGCTGTACTTCCTGCCGCACAGCAGGTGGGCGGTCAACTTCGAGCTGCTGCCGGATGCGCCGTCCAGCCAGCCGCTCGACCAGCGTGGCTGGCAGGCGCTGCGGGACCTGGGCACCGCGTTCCGGGCCAGGGACGCGGTGGGCAAGGCGGAGGCCGAGGCCGAGATGGCGGCGATCGGCCGGGAAGTGGCGGACTACCAGCCCAGCGCGGAGCAGATGGCCACCCCGCCGCAGCCGCCGGACCAGCTCCGCCAGGCCGTCATCGGCGACTGGACCAGCCCGTTCCTGACCGTCAGCATCCGCGCCGACGGCACCCTCTCAGCCGCCATGGGCGGCCAGCCAGCCCAGTCCGGCCGCTGGTCGCTCGACTCCGCCGGCCAGGTCCACACCGACGTCATGGGCACCCCCATGGTCATCGGCGCCTCAGTAACCGGCGGAATCCTGACCCTCGTCATCGACGGCCAGGGCCTGAACCTGCGCCGCAAGTAAACCGCCCCCCGCCAGCACAACCCCCAGCTCAGGACTCCGTCCCATCCTCTCCGAGCAGCACGGGCACCAGCCAATGCGCGTAAGCGCCAAGAACCCACCCGAACGTCGGGCTTATCCGCTCCCGAATCCGGCCAGTAGCCCTCCGACGATTCTCGGTCGCACTACTCGTTCGCGGTCCCGGATCCGGGCAGCGACGGGATCTGGCTGGCCACCGAGTACATTCCGCCGCCGCCGACCAGGCGGTCCTCGACAACTGGGGCACCTACCTGATCGAGGTCCGCGGGCACTAGCGGCCACTCAGCCCCCTCACCGCAGCGCCGGGCCGGCACCGTCCGGCCCGGCGCTGCACCCTGCCGGTCCCCGGTTCGGATCTGGTCCCCACCGAGCTGGCCTGCCCGGTTATTGGGGAGTCCCGTGTGCAGATACTGCACACGGGACTCCCCAATAATGTGTGCAGCACGGTGCGGCGGGCGACGACGGGGGGCGGCATGCGGTTCGGGCCGGGATGGGCAGCGATCGCCGTGGCGGCGCTGGCCACAGCGACGGTGGCGACGGCAGCGGTCACAGCGACAATGGCGGCGGCAGCTCCGGCGGCCGCGGCACCTGCGGCGGGTGCCCGCCCGGCGGCCGGCTGGCGGGTCGAGAAGGCTCTGCGCGGGCTTGATGTCCAGGCGGTCGGGGCCAGCGGAGCACGTAACGCCTGGCTGCTCGGGCTGGTGCCGGATCCCGAGCCGACGTTCGTGACCCAGCGGTGGAACGGCCGCCGCTGGGCCCCGGTCCCGCTGCCAGCCAGGCTGCACGGCGTGATCGGGCCGTGGGCGCTGTTCTCGGGTATCTACACCACGTCGGCCAGGAACACCTGGTTCTTCCCGGTCCTGCCGGACCGCCTGGTCCCGGTGCAGTACGCACTGCGGTGGAACGGCTCGGCCTGGCGGACCTCCAGGGTGACCACCGGCCCGGACACGGTCCTGGACGCGGCGGTATTCGGCGCCCGTGATGTCTGGGCGTTCGGTGAGTCGGGCGGCTCGTTCCCGGATTACGGTCCGGCGGTCGTACGGCGGTGGAATGGCAGGACCTGGCGCACCGTGACGGTACCCGTCGGCACGCCCGTCACCATCGACCCGGTCGCCGCCGGCGACATCTGGGCACTCGGGGTGTCGAAGGCCACCGTGCACCAGTCACGCCAGGTGATGATCGCCATGCACTGGAACGGCAAGGCCTGGTCCGCGCCCCGGCTGCCCGCGTTCCGGCCCGCCCGGAAGGGATACCCGTGGGTGGCCACCGCGATCTGGGCGGCGGGCCCGCGGAATGCCTGGGTCGCCGAGACCCCGGCGGTCAGCCAGCAGACCGGGCTCGGCCCGGCCGGCCTGATCCTGCTGCACTGGAACGGCTCCCGCTGGGCGACCCTCGTCAGGAGCCGCACGGTCGGGGGTGCCTCCGGCCTGGCGCCCGACGGCCATGGCGGCTTCTGGCTCATCGCCGCCGGCCGGGGCAGCACCGGCGCGAGCGACCTGGTGGACTACCGGCACGGCCGGCTCACCAGCCAGCCGGCTCCCGCGCCGAAGGGCTATGCGGACCTGGTGAGCGGCATCGCCGCGATCCCCGGCACTCGCTCGCTCTGGGCGGCCGCCACGCTCATCCCGGTCGGGACGGGCACGCAGAAAGCCGCCATCCTGCGCTACGACCCGTAACGCCCGGCCGCCACTGGCTGACCATGCCGGAACGGCTCGCACGCCTGCCCGCCGGGCTCAGGCGGTCCAGCGGACCGGCAGCCGCTTCACCCCGCGCTGGAAGTTGGACCGCAGGTAGGACGGCTGGCCCGCGTAGCTCAGGGCGGACGTGCGGAGCCAGAACCTCGCTGAACAGCGCGCGCATCTGGGTGCGGGCAAGGTGCGCTCCCAGGCAGAAGTGCGGGCCGTGACCGAAGACCAGGTGCTGGCCGGGCCTGCGGCGGATGTCGAAGCGGTCCGGGCTCGGCGAAGACGGCCTCGTCGCGGTTGGCCGAGGTGAACGAGACGACCACCTTGTCCCCCGCGCCGATGTGCTGCCCGGCGATCTCGCAGTCGGCGGTCGCGGTCCGGCGGAAGGTCATCACCGGCGTCCACCAGCGCAGCATCTCCTCGACCGCGGCGGGCATCAGCGCCGGGTCGGCGCGCAGGTCATCCTGCGCGGCCGGGTGGTCAAGCAGCGCGATGCAGGCACCGGGCAGGCCGTTGCGCAGGGTCTCGTTCCCGGCCACGGCGAACAGCCAGAACAGGTTCTCGAACTCGGCCACCGACACCTGGCCGCCGTCGTCGTCCACCTGGGCCAGCAGGATCGACATCACGTCGTCGCCGGGGTGACGCCGCTTGTGCTCGGCCAGCAGGTGGGCGTAGGCGTACAGGTCGGGCATTCCCTCGCGGGTGCGGGGATCGGGCATCCGGCCGTCACTGCCGGGCACCGGGCGCAGCGCCAGCGCCTCCCTGGCCATCGGCGTGCCCAGGTCCGGGTCGAACTCCGCGGAGGCGGCGTAGTCGGGGTCCTGGTAGCCGATCACCCGGTTGGACCAGTCGAACAGCAGCCAGCGGTCCTGCCGCGGCACGCCAAGCACGTCGGCCAGGGCAGCAGCGGCAGGTCCGCGGCCACGTCCCTGGCGAAGTCGCAGTCCCCGCGCTGGCCGGTGAACACCCGCTCGCAGATGGCCCTGGCGTGACCGCGGATCTGCTCCTCAAGCCGGGCGACCGCGCGCGGCGTGAGCGACCGGCCGAGCAGCCGCCGCAGCCGGGAGTGACCGGGCGGGTCCATGTTGAGCATCATCTGCCGGACGTAATCCAGCGCGCCTGTGTGGCGGGGTCACGGGTCTGCGTGGCACCCAGCCAGGACGAGAAGAGCTGCGGCCTGGCCAGCACCGATGCGACGTCAGCGTGCCGCAGCACCAGCCAGAACCCGGGCCCGGCCGGCCAGCCGAGCACCGGGATCTCGGCCACCCGGGCCACCGGAGCCCGCGCTCGCAGCCGGGCCAGGGCCTCGAACGGCACGCCCTGGACATAGCTGGCGGGATCAAAGACGACCTCGGTGTCGGGCCGGGCAGGCCGTGCCGGTGTCATCGCCGCCCCCGGAGCTTCCCGGTAGATCCCGCCAGCGCCACGCCTGCCCCGTCTCCGCAGCCTTTGCTGCCGACTCTAACCGCCCGGTGCGGCGCCGGCGGCTGCCCCGGCAGCTGCCGGGTCCGGGCGCGATGTGGTGGCAGACTGCGGCCATGGAGGCGCGCCTGCGGGCCCGCGAGGGCGGCACCGGGGAGCCGCTGCTGGTGCTGCTGCACGGCCTCGGCGCGACCGGTGACGTCTGGGAGCCGTGGCGGCCCCTGCTCGCCCGGCGGTGGCCGGGCCGCTGGCTCGCGCCCGACCTGCCCGGTCACGGCGGCTCGCCGCCCCTGGCCGGGTACACCTTCGACGGCCTGGCCGCCGCGGTCGCCGGGGCGCTGCAGCCCGGCGCCGAGGTCGTCGTGCTGGGACACTCGCTGGGTGGCGTGGTCGGCCTGGCCCTGGCCGGCGGCGGCTTCCCGGTACGGGTGCGGGCGGTCATCGGCCTGGGCATCAAGGTGAGCTGGACCAGAGCGGACCTGGACCGGGCCAGCGCCCTGGCCGCGCGGCCGCCGGCCTGGTTCGCCTCGCGGGATGAGGCCGCCGCCCGCTACCTGCGGGTGTCCGGCCTGGCCGGGCTGGTGCCCGCCGGTGACCCGGCCGTGACTGCCGGGCTGCGGGAGCAGGACGGGCGATGGCGGCTGGCCATGGATCCGGCCGCGTTCGCGGTCGGGGCACCCGACATGGCGCGGCTGCTGGCCATGTCGGCGGCGCCGGTGACCCTCGCCCGCGGCGAGCACGACCCGATGAGCACCGACGAGCAGCTGGCCGGGCTGGGCGTCCGCACCGTCACGCTGGCCGCCCTCGGGCACAACGCCCACGTCGAGAACCCGCGGCTGTCGGCCACCCTGCTGGACGCGCACCGGTAACCCGGCCCGCGGTGCCGTCCGGAGCCGCCGGCCTCGCCGGCCCTGCCGGGCCCCTAACGGCGCGTCAGGTAATGCTTTCCGCTGGCCCGCCTAATGGCGCCGCCGGAAACCGGGCCTGACCCGGCGTACCAGAAAAGGAAAGAATTCAGAAACCCGGGCAGCGGCCGGGCACAGTGACGCTGCGGGAGCGGCCAGTCACGCCGTGCGCGTTTCTGGTTTTTTGCCGCGCGTCGCGTTGACATGCTCTGATGCCGGGCTGGATTATCTTGGGCATGGTACAGAGCGTATCGGTGATTGTTACCGATGACATGGATGGCTCGGCAGGTGCCGAGACGGTCTCGTTCGCGTTTGACGGGACCAGTTACGAGATCGATCTCAGTGCGCGGAACCGGGCGCGGCTGGAAAAGGCACTGGCCCCGTTCATCGAGGCCGGCCGCAAGGCGCCGCGCCGCAGCCGGGCCCGCGCAGCGAGCCGGGCTGGCGGCAACGGGTCGACCGACCGCACCGCTGTCCGGGCCTGGGCCAGGACAGCGGGCCTGAATGTTTCCGAGCGCGGCCGGATCAGCGCCGACATCATCCGGCAGTACGAGGCAGCCCATTAGCGCACCCCAGCCGCGCCCAGCTGACCCGATGGGCGCGGCTGGGGTGCGATAGCTGAGTTCGATAGCCGGGCGGCTTGCCTCACTGGGATAGCCCAGTGAGGTGGCTGAGTGCGCGGCATTAGCTGCCTGCCGTCCGGCGGCTGATTCCGGCGCGGCGATTCTGGCCCGGCCCGGTGCCGGTCGCCGTAGATAGTCGCATGAATCCGGCCAGTATTGGGCCGGGCTCATCTCCTAGGGTGAGCTATCGCCGGGCGGCCCGCGTCTTCCGTGGGCGGCGAGGTAGCCGGCGGTTAACGCCTGACGGCGACCCGGCCCTGATGGCGCCCGGCCGCGACCGCGGTCAGATCGCGACCACGCAGTCGTCGCAGCTGCGGCTGCCGAGGACGCTGACGACCCCGGCGGCCCGGCGCCGTCGCCGTGGAACCGGGCGAACATGCCCGCCGGCCGGCCGCCGAACAGCAGCGGCCCGAGCACCGGGGCCACGTCGGCGTCGTGCGGCTCGTCCGCGCCGTCGGCGATCAGCGCCAGCCGGCACGTCCGCGGCGCGACGAACTCCTGCACCACGCTGGTCCCCTCCCCGGCTGCCGCGGCAACCGCCGCCTCCCACTCCGCCTGGCCCGCCTCCCGGCCGATGATGACCTGCTTGCCGCTCATGCCGAGGCCGTGCTTGAGCACCAGCAGCTCGCGGTTGCCCGCGCTGAACCGGATCAGGTCGACCGTCCGGCCGGCCCTGGTAGTCCGCCGGCCGGTCAGGATCCGGGTCCACGGCAGGTACCTGGCGACCAGTGCCCGCTCGGCCGCGCTCATCCACGGCCGCCCCTCCGACAGCAGGCCCATCGTCAGCTTGCTGGACAGGAACGTGCTGGTCTGGGTGCCCACCAGCAGGCAGCCGTGGTCCAGCGCGGCCTGCACCGGCGCGGTGTCGATGCCCAGCTCGGCCCAGTCCGGGATGGTGAAGTTCCGCAGGCCCAGGCGGTAGCGCAGGTGCGGCGGGCAGTCCCAGGCCTGGTGCAGGTCCTCGGGCTCGAAGAAGCGCGCGGTGAGCCCGTGGCTGTTGAGGTACTCGACCTCCAGGTCGAAGTACCGGGTGGACTCGACGCCCTGGTCCCGGACGCTGCCCGCCACCGCTATCCGGGGCGGGACGGCCAGTTCCGCGCACAGGCCGCTGAACATCGCGGCGCGCACGGCAAACGGGTCCGGTAGAGCTGAACGGCACCCGGCCCTGGTCGTCGGCGTAGAGCCTGCGCCACACCTCAAGGCGGCAGCGGGTCTCCACCGGGCCGCCGAGCGCGCCGCTGACGTTGAATTCCAGGAACTGCGGCCCGTCCGGCCCGATCACCACGTCCGGCCGGGCCACGCAGTCCGCGTACCGCTCCTCGGTAAAGGGGTCATGAACGAATAGCTGGTACTCGCTGTGCGGCATGCGATACGCCGCCAGCCGCCCGGCCGTGCTGTCCGCGCTTTCCAGCGCGGTCCGGCGCACCAGGTCGAGCAGCGCCGCGGCGACCCGGAACAGCTCGGCGTAGGACGCGCGCGGCAGCGCCACCGGCGCGGCGGGCAGCACCGGCTGATACGGCCAGCCGGTATCCCGGATCTCGGTGCGCAGCAGCTGGCGGATCGTGTCCGCGGCCGCGGCGGGCACCAGCCGGTGCCTGCCGAACCACGGGTGCCCCGAGGCCGCCGGAGTGCCGATGTCCTCAACTGCGCCCATCCGCCCCCGCCCGTCAGTACGCCGCCACTACGCACGCCGGTCAATATGCGCTGCGACCTCAGTAACGGACAATTGCGGCTGACGCAACCGTCGGCTGAAGCACCGATACCGGGAGAAGGACGCATGACGCTACGCCGCGTTCAGGGAAACGAGTACGTCGAGGAGCACGGCGGGGATTACGAGGACTTCGAGCCCGGCATGGTGATCCGGCACTGGCCGGGCCGGACGATCTCCGAGGCCGACAACACCTGGCTGACCCTGCTGACCATGAACCAGCACCCGCTGCACTTCGACCGGGAGTACGCGGCCGGCGCGGAGTACGGGCAGGATCCTGGTCAACAGCGGGATCACGCTCTGCCTCGTCGGCGGCATGACCGTCCAGGCGCTGTCCGCGCGGGCGGTGGCCAACCTCGGCTGGGACCGGGTCCGGCTGAAGGACCCGGTGTTCGTCGGCGACACGCTGTACGCGACCAGCCGGATCCTCGGCAGGCGGCGGTCGGGGTCCCGGCCCGGCCAGGGGATCATCACGGTCGAGACGACCGGCAGCAAATCGACCGGGGAGGCCGTCATCGTGTTCGAGCGCTCCTTCCTGGTCCGCTGCCGCGACCCGGAGTGACCCGCACCGGGGCTGCCCTTACCCGGCTGGCGAGGATGCCGTCTGCGCTCGGCCGGGACCCTGGCTCCCGGCCGGACCGGGCGGCCTGCCGACGGCATGCAGATGGCGCAGCGCCTGCACGTAGCTGCCTGCCAGGCTCGCCTGGGCGTAAGACAGTCCCCGCTGCTGGCAGAAATCCCGGATCAGCGGCTGGGACCGGCGCAGGTTCGGGCGGGGCATGGAAGGGAACAGGTGGTGCTCGATCTGGTAGTTCAGGCCGCCCAGGGCCAGATCGGTCAGCCAGCCGCCGCGGACGTTCCGTGCGGTGAGTACCTGGCGGCGCAGGAAATCGCTGTCGTCCTCGGCGGCCAGGATCGGCATGCCCTTGTGGTTGGGCGCGAACGAGGCGCCCAGGTACAGGCCGAACAGCCCCTGCTGGACCAGGACGAACACGATCGCCTTGACTGGCGGCAGGACCAGGATCACGACCAAGAGGTATCCGGCGAAGTGCGCGGCGAGCAGGGCCACCTCCGTCCGGCGCCGCCGCCCGGCCCGGCTCGCGAGGGCACGGATGCTCGCCACGTGCAGGCTGATCCCCTCGGCCAGCAGCAGCGGGAAGAACAAGTACGCCTGCCAGCGGAGCATGAACCCGGACACGCCCCGCCCGGCGCCTGCCTGCCCGGTGGTAAACACCAGGACCCCCGGCATGATGTCGGGATCGGCGCCCTCGGTGTTGGGGTGCGCGTGGTGCCGGTTGTGCTTGCTCACCCACCATCCGTAGCTCAGCCCGATGCCGAGATTGCCCAGCAGGATGCCCAGGATGTAGCTGGCCCGCCGGGACCCGAAGATCTGCCGGTGCCCTGCGTCATGCCCCAGGAACCCCACCTGGGTGAACATGACCGCCAGGAACGCAGCCACGGCTAGCTGCCACCACGAGTCACCGATGATGACGAAGGCGGCCCATCCGCCGCCCAGCAGCATGACGGTGACCGTGGTCCGCCAGGCGTAACGCCCGGGGCGCCTGGCCAGCAGACCCGCCTGCCTGACCAGGCGGGACAGCTCGGCGTAGTCGCTGCCGCGCGCCGGCGCGGCGGATGGCGGGACTCGCCCGGCCGCAAGGACTGCCGTTTCGCGGGATTGCATTCCGGCGGCTCCTGGGCGCACATCGTGGCAAAGGGAAAGTGATGTGCCGCCAGGGTCCTGAGCGACAGCTGCCAGGCGGCGGTCCCGCAATGACGCGCGGCCAGCCCGAATGGCTTAGCGGCTCAAGAATACCCCCGTCACCGCTGACTTCACACAGCCGAGCAGGCCGCGGGATCGCAGCTGGTTCATGTCCGCCCGAGTCGCCCGGCGAGCTTGCCCCGCAGGGACAATCACCCGGCGGCATGCAGGGCCTCGCGCAGGGCCGCCGCGGCGGCCGTGTCCTCGATTGCCATGCCGACGCTGCGGAACACCGAGGTCCGCCGAACCCTCGCGACCGCGCCGTCCGGCCCGGTCGCACCCTCCGGCCCGGTCGCACCTTCCGGCCTGATCGCGCCGGTCACCAGGCTCCCCAGTTCCTGCAGCTGGTCCGTGCTGATCAGCCCGGCGGCCACCGCAGCCCGCACCTCGCCTGCCTCCGCCAGCGCCGCGGCCCGCTGCTCCACCACCACGAACGCGGCGGCCAGCAGCGCCGGGTCGACCTCGACCGCGTCCTCATGGGTTCCGCCGATCACGTTGACGTGCGCGCCCGCTGCCACCCAGTCGGCCGCCAGCAGCGGCGCCCGGTCACTGGTGGACGTCGCCGTGCAGATGATCTCCGCCTCGGCCACGGCAGACCTCGCCGTGCCGCACACCGTGACCCGGACCGGGCGCCCCGCAGCCGGGCGGCCCGCAGCCGGGCGGCCCGCGCCGGGCGGCCTGCGGCCTCGCGCACCCAGCCGGCGAACGTCTCCGCGTGCGCGGGGGTGCGGGAGAACACCCGGACCGACCGGATCGGGCGCACCGCGAGCATGGCCCGCAGCAGCGCCCGGGCCTGCACCCCGGCGCCGATGACGGCAAGGTCCGCGGCGTCCGGCGCGGCGCACAGGCGGGTTGCCAGGCCCGCGACCGCGCCGGTGCGCACGGCGGTCAGCTCCCCGCCCTCCAGCAGCGCGGTGACCTGCCCGGTCCTGGTATCGGTCAGCACGACCACGCCGTGGATCAGCGGCAGGCCGCGACCGGGGTTGCCGGGCGTGAGCGTGGTGATCTTGACGCTGGCGACGCCCCGCCGCGCCCAGACGGCCGGGCCGACCACGAGCTGCCTGCCACCCCCGTGCTCGATGACCGTGCGCGATGGCGACCGGGTACGGCCCGCCGACAGGTCCGCGAACGCGTCGGCCAGCGCGTCCATCACCAGCTCCAGCGCGCCGTCCCCCGCCATCTCGCTGGCGCCGATCAGCACCGGGCCGATCAGCACCGGGCCAGACGGTGCCGGGCCGGGCGGTGCCGGCTCACCTGCGGCCTTACGGCCGCTCAGCTCCGCCGCCACGTCGATGATCAGGTCCTCCTGCCCGGCGATGGCCTGCCGCCTGCCGAGCTCGAAGAAAACGTCACGCGGGTCCACCCCGGCCCGCCGGGACTCATCGAGCACCTGGTGCTTGAAGCCGGAGAACACCCCGGCCAGGCCGCTGACGATGCTGATCGAGTCGGTAACCGGCGGCGCGGGCATCAGCTCCCGCCCGGCGAAGTCGGCGGCGTCCAGCAGTGCGTACAGGTCGATGCCGGTCTGGTACCCGGTGCGCTCCAGCACCGGCACGAGCACCTCAAGCTGGGTGTTGCCCGCCCCGGCGCCGAAGCCGCGGGCGCAGCCGTCGATGATCCGCGGCCCCGGCCGCCGCCGCGGCGACCGAGTTCGCGACCGCCATGCCGAGGTTGTTGTGCCCGTGGAAGATCACCGGCACGTCGACCGCAGCGGCGATCGCGCCGATCCGCTCGGTGACGTCGACGGGCAGGAAGTAGCCGGAGGAATCCATGATGCCCACCGCCCGCGCCCCGTACCCGACAGCCGCCGCGGCATGCTCGGCAAGCTCGGCGGGGGTCGCCATGTGGCTCATCATCAGCACGCAGTGCGCGTCCGCGCCCTCCTCCCGCAGGAACCCCAGGTGACGCTCCGCCAGGGACGTCTCGGTGCAGTGCACGCCGATCCGGATCACGTCGGCGCCGTGCGCGATCGCCCGCCGCAGGTCGCTCGGAGGTGCCCCAGCCGGGCAGCAGGAACACGCCCATCTTGCTGTGCGGCAGGGCCTCCCGGACCACCGACAGCATCTCCTCGTCGCTCACCGCGCTGCGGCCGACCTGAAGGGACGAGGCACCCAGGCCGTTGCCGTGGCCCACCTCCACCACCGGGATCCCGGCCGCGTCGGCCGCCACCGCGTACCCGCGCAGCGCGGCGGCGCTCAGCTGGTGCCGGACCGCGTGCTGGCCGTCGCGCAGCGTGGGGTCGTAGATCAGCACGGTGCTCATCGTGCCGCCTTCGCCCGGGCGGCCGCGGCCGGCGGCCCGCGCCGGGCAGCATGCTGCGCGGCGACCAGGATCGCTGCGGCGTTGATGATGTCCAGGTTCCCGGCGTACCGGGGCAGCACGTCGCTGTCCGCGATGACCTCCAGGGAAACCACGACCCGGTCCCCGGTCACCGCGACGGAGATGATCTGGTACCCCGGCGCGAACGCGCGCACCTGCTCGGCCGCGCCGTCGACCGCCGCGGTCACCGCCTCGGCGGTGGCGGCGGGGATGATCGCGTGGACGGCGGTCCGGAAGATCGCCGGGGGCACGGCCGGGCTGATGTTGAGGATCGCCTTGGCCTCGCGCACGCCGGAGAACGCGGTGATGGCGTGCTGTGTCGTCGCCACGTACTCATCCAGGTTGAGCCGGGTCGCCCGGCCCGGCGATGGTGCTGGCCACGGTGGAGACGACCTCGATGTAGGCCACCTCGAACCGGCGGGCAAGCGCGTGCACCGACCGGGATCGACGCCTGGCCGCCGCAGCTGATCAGGCTGACGTTGCGCTGCGCCGGGGCGCGCAGTCCCGGTCACGGTCGGCACCACCATCTGCCCGGTCCGGCTGGGGGTCAGGTCGATCAGCAGCGTGTCCAGCGGCCGGAGCAGCCGCCAGTGCTCGGCGTGCGACATCGCGTTGGTGGCGTCGAACACCACGTCGAACGGGCTCGGCGCGGCGAGGATCGCGCCGATCCCGTCCGCGCTGACCGGGTAGCCGAGCCGGGCTGGCATGCCGCAGTCCCGCGGACTGCGGGTTCCGCCCGGCCACCAGCCCGCAGTCCAGCACCGCCGACCGGTGCACCTTGCTGACCAGGTCCTGGCCGATGACCCCGGTGCCGATCACCGCGACGGTAGCGGGACGGACGGCATCGTGCCCCGGGCCTCAGTGATCATCATGGCTTCGTCCTCTCGCCGCTGCCGCGGTGCCGGCCGAACCGCGAGGCCCACGCGTCCCCGAGCGCCACCGTCGCGTCCGCCAGCCGGGCAAACGGCGGCCCGACCATGTGCCCGTCCAGGACCGCGATCCCGCCATTCGCCGCCCGGACCGCCTCGGACACCCGCCTGGCCTGGCGCAGCCCGTCCTGGCTCGGCCGCAGCGCCAGGTTGATCGCGTCCAGCTCGGCCGGGTGCACGGCGACCTTGCCGTGGAAGCCGAGCTGGCGCACCAGGCCGAGTTCCTCGGCCAGCGCCGCGGGCTCGGCCAGCCGGAAGTTGGCGGTGTCGATGCAGCGCGATGCGGTGCCGGGCGCAGGCCAGCGCCATCGCCTGCCGGGCAGCGAGCAGGCCCGCCCAGGTGATCTCGATGCCCAGGCTGGCGGCCAGGTCCGCCGAGCCGAAGACCAGCCCGTCCGCGCTCGCCGCGATCGCGTCGATGCCGATGACGGCCGCCGGCGTCTCCAGCGTCACGTAGATCTGCGGGTGCGCTCCCGCCGAGGCAAGCATGCCCCGCAGCAGCCTCACCTCGGCCGCCGACTCCACCATCGTCATCACGATGAAGCCGGGCCTGACCGGGCACCCGGCGAGCAGCTCCAGGTCATGCACCGCATCGATGGTGCCCAGCTCGTTCACCCGCACGCCGGCATTCGCGGGCTCGGGTGCCTTCTCCAGCGCGGCCCGGCAGACCTGCCGCGCGGCCGGCTTGCGCTGTGGCGGGACGCCGTCCTCCAGGTCGATCAGGTGCACGTCCGCGTCGTAGGACCAGGCTTTCACCACCCGGTCCAGCGACAGCGCCGGCGTGTACAGGATGCTGCGCGGGATCGCCCTGGCGCTACTGCTCGCCACGGGGCCGCTCACCACGGGGCCGCTCACCACGGGGCCGGTCACCGGGCTGCCTCCGCCGCAAGGCCGGGCGCCGGCCCGCTGGCCTGCCGTGCCGCCCCGGCCGCCCCGGCCGCCCCGGCCGCCGGGCAGGCGCCCGCCGCGACCAGCGCCGCGGCGCAGCCCGCGGATCTGCTCGCCGGTCTGGCCGGCCCGCAGCATGACCCGCAGCCCCGCGGTGCCGCGGGGAACGATCGGGAAGAACACCGGGGAGACGTAGAAGCCGGCCTGGAACACCCGGCGGCCCGCGTCCATGACGATCTCGTCACTGACCGGGATGACCCGGATCGGGTACTCCGTTCCTGCCTGTGCTGGTCGTTATCAGCGCGTCGAACAGCCCGATATTGGCCTGCAGCCGCCGCTGCAGCGCGGTCAGCTCCTCGGTGCGGTGGATCTCCGCCGACGCGAGCGACGCCCCGACCGCGGCGGTGTTCATCGGCTGCGAGTAGCACAGGGCGCCGGCGAACCGCTCGATCACCCGCAGCGTCCGCTTCGGGTAGCCATCGAGCATGATCGCCGCGCCGCTGGTCCCGAACGCCTTGTTCAGGGTCGCGACGGTGATCGTCCGCTCGTCCAGCACCGGGCAGTGCGAGCGGACGTAGCCGGCGCCGCGCTCGCCGTAGGCCGACAGGGAGTGCGAGTCGTCGTAGTACACCAGCAGGCCGTAGTTGTCCTGCAAGGCGGCCAGCTCCGGCACCGGCGCGTACCCGCCCAGGCTGTCCGAGCCGTCCGTGACGTAGCAGACGCGCTCGTACCGCCGGCACATGTCCTCGATGAACGCCAGGTCGTGGTGACCGCAGCTGATCACCTCGGTCTCGTCCGCGCAGGCGGGCTTGGCGCTGGCCAGCGACACGTGACAGTTCTTGTCGAACAGCATCAGCGGCCGGACCCCGTTCCCCAGGTGCCCGGAGGCGATCAGCGGGAGCAGGCCGGCGCTGGCCACCCCGGCGGAGATCGCGCTGACCACCCGGGCGCCGAACAGCTCGCCGAGCGAGCCCTCGAGCTCCAGCAGCGCCGGGATCTGCACCCGGCTGCGCGGGATGCAGTGATCCAGCACGCCGAACCGGCGCAGCGCGGCGACCGCGCCCTCGATGACCCTCGGGTGGGAGTCCAGGTCCAGGTAGGAGCAGCAGGTGAAGTTGACGAACTCGTGCCCGGCCGCGGTACGCAGCACGCCGCCGTCGAGCTCGGCCACGATCCCGGCCAGGCCGCTGCGCTCGGAGGCGTCCCAGAACGCGTTCCCGACCCCGACGGCCTTGTCGTTGTTGCGGTACCGGTGGGCCGGCGTGATGGTCCGGCGGCCGGTCACGGTGTCTCTCCGGACGCTGCCTTGGCCGGCTGGTAGTTGTAGACGCCCCTGGCCTTGCGGTAGATGGCCGTGTAGAGCGCGACGCCGAGCACGTACGGCCGGCGGAAGATCTTCGGATCGCGCAGCCAGAAGTTCACGTTGATGTTGATCTCCTCCAGCGACTCGGCCTGGTGCCACCAGCCGAGCGGCAGGTAGAGCATCTGGCCGGCCTGCAGGATCAGCTCCCGCCGCTGTGCCAGCCGGGCACCAGCCTCGGGAACCGCGCCGGGTCCACCTCGTCGAAGTCGCAGGCCTGCGACTTGTCGCCGAACCCGCGCCGGACCGACCGCGGGTAGTACTCCCGGAAGCCGGGCGGCGCCAGTACGAACCGCTTGCGGCCGGTCAGCGCGATGTTGAAGTTCTCCAGCTCGTCGAAGTGGCTCTGGGTGAACACGCCGCGATGGCTGACCCACAGGTTGGCCGCGTTCATCAGCCGCTGGTAGTCGAACAGCTTCGCGGCGTCGAAGCCGAGCACCGCGTTGACGTCTGCCGGGCTGTTGCGGATGTTCGAGACGATCCGGTTCCAGGTGGCCGGGTCGCTGCGGTACCGCTCGTCCTCAAAGAACTCCCGCAGCGGGATCTGCCTGGTGGTCCACCGCTGCGAGTTCTGCTTGCTGCTCGGCTCGGTGAACACGGTCACCTCCATGTCCCCGAGCCGCTCGGCCACGCCGCGCGGGCCGAGGCCCTGGACGGCGGGGGGCAAGGTGATCACTACCGGGGTGTCGGCCCGGATGAGCGCCCGCAGCCCGAAGGCCGTGAACTGGTCGAATGAGAGCCGAGGGACGGGGGATCCCGCCAGGCCCTCCCCGATGGCTGCCGGATGTGCCGTCTGCATAGCCGCTGTCCTCGCCTTCCTCAGTCCATTCCGGGGGCCGGCTGCGCCGCCGTGCCGCTTCGCCGCATCGCGGGCTGACCCGCGACGCTCAGTCCAAGGGCGACCAGGCCGCCGCCGACCGCCGACCACGCCGCGTGCCCGAAGCCGCCCTGGCCAGCCAGCCGGCCGCCCACGGCGGTGCCCAGCGCGATGCCGACGGACCCGGTGCTGGTGAGCCACGAGAACGCGCCCGACAGGGCGCCCTTCGGCACCATCGACTCCAGCAAGGTGGTCCCCGCGATGAGCGCCGGCGCGATGGCCAGCCCTGCGGCAAAGGCAAGAAAGCCCATCAGGAGGAACGAATCGCCGAAGGCCAGCGGCACCGCGCCGAGTGTCAGCAGGCAGGTGGTGGCGGCCAGCAGCCGCTCCCCCGGCAGCCGCCAGTCCACCGCGCCGTAGACCGCGCCACCGGTAAAGCTGCCCGCCGCCGTCAGCGCGAGCAGGACCCCGCCGAGCCAGGGCACCGACCGCTCCCTGGCGAACGCGATCATCGTGACGTCGACCGAGCCGAGCAGGAAGCCCATCCCGGCGTAGCAGGCCATCAGCACCCGGACCCCGGCCCGTGCGACTGGCAGCTGTGCGACTGGCAGCTGTCGCGACCGGCCGCCCGCTGTCCCGGCCGGGGGCCGGTCCGCCCGCGCGGGCGGGGCCGGCTCGGAGCGGCGGTTCAGGGCCAGGGCGGTGCAGCCGGCCGCGGTCAGCACGCCGCAGGCGCCCAGGCCGGCGGCCGGGTGAATCGCCGACACCAGCACGGCGACCAGCAGCGGCCCGGCCAGGAAGACGACCTCTTCCAGCATGGACTCCACCGCGTAGGCCGTCCGCAGCATCCTGCCGCCGACCAGCACCGCCCACCGCGCCAGCATGAAGGAGCCGAACGAGACCGCGGTGCAGCCGGTGGCCGCCGCCACCACGATCAGCAGCCAGAGCGGGGCCCTGAGCATGATCGACGCCACCAGCAGCGCGATCCCGGCCGCCTGCGCCGGGCCAGCGGCGAGCAGCACCCGCCGCTGGCCCCAGCGGTCGGCCAGCCACCCGGTTGCCGGGCTCGCCGCCCCCTGCGCGATCAGCATCGCCGCCGACACCGCCCCGGCGTCTCCCAGCGATCCGGTGACCGCCGAGATGAGGATCAGGCAGCTGATCGAGCGCATGGCGATCGGGAGCCGTCCAGCCATTCCCCAGAACACCAGCGTCCCGGCACCTGGGACGCGCATTAACCTGAAATACGACCTGAATCCCGAGTCTAAAGCCGCATCATCAGGCACCGTGAGAAAGCTCCTGTCGCAACAGCCCCTCCCCGCACAAGAGCCTGATGTATAGCGTTCTGAGCCTACCTAGTAGGACCTGTCGGCAGAAGACATCATCGGCCCGCGCTGCATTTATCCCGGATTTATCCCGGCGAGGATCCGCATGATGCCGGCGGCTTGCTGCTCCGCGAACCGCGCCGGTAGGCGATGGCCACGTTCACGGACCACCTGGGCAGGTTCGTGACCCTCAGCCGGGCCAGGACCCCGGTGCGCAGGCCGGGACGGGCGGGTGTCGGCCGGCGGCACCGCGATGTGACCGTGCTCGGTCGCAAGGGCCAGCGCGAGGGTGTCTACCGCGTGTCAGCCGCTGACTGCGGCAGCGAGCACGCGGCGGAACTCGACCGAGACCCGGTCCGCCCTGGTGTGCAGCTCGGCCGCGGGGTCGAGCGGGAACTGCAGGCCGGACAGCGCCCGGCGCTGCAGGTCCAGGTCCTCCTCGAAGATCGACATCTCGTACTTCGCCGCGCTGACGGCCTGCTCGGGGTCGGCCAGGCAGGGGCCGGTCACGCTCTGGTACACCCGGCACGCGGACTCGTCCTCGGGCGTCACGGTGAACGCCAGGAACTGCCAGCCGCCGGCGTCGAGGAACTCCAGCAGTAGCGTCGCGGTCAGCGGGGCCTGGTACCGGTAGGTCATCCGGCGCCGCTGCACTGCCGGCCGGGCGCCATCGCGCACCGCCGGGTCGGTGAGGTTGGTGAACGTATGCTCGCGCACCGCGGTGAATGACAGCCCCTGCCGGACGACCTCCGCGCGCGGAATGGGCTCCGGGCCCGCGCCGCCGATCGTGGCGGCGTGCACGAACGGCAGGTGGGCCTCGTCGAGGAAGTTGTCCACCAGCATCGCCGCGTTGGCCTCGACCCGGACCACGGGCAGCAGCACCGTCGCGATGCCCTCGCCGCCCGGCGGCGCGCCCGGCGCCCGTTCCGGCAGTGCCAGCCCGGGCAGTGCCAGGCCGGGCAGCGTCAAGTCGGGCAGGGGCGCCCGCGGCGACTGCGGGGCCAGCCAGATCAAGCCGTAGCGCTCGGTGACCTGCGCCGGGCGGCTCAGCTTCGCCCGTGCCGGAATCAGCCCGTCCTCCCCCAGGGCCGGGATCTGCACGCACCTGCCGTCGGCGGCGAACCGCCAGCCGTGGTACATGCACTGCAGGGCGCCGTCGCTGACCTGCCCGGCCGACAGCCGGGCCCGCCGGTGCGGGCACTCGTCGGCGAACGCGGCCACCGCGCCGCCGAACCGGGCCAGGACCCAGCCCTGGCCCGCGAGCCGGGCTGCGGCGGCTCGGGCCCGACTTCATCCGACAGCGCCACCGGGTGCCAGAACTCGGTCAGCGCCGGGTGCCCGTTCGTGAACTCCCCCGGCCCCATGCCCCCATCATCGCCCACTCCCCGCGGCCCCGCACAGGCTGGTGGCGGTGCTTAACTGACTGAATGAGCACGGAAGCGGATAGCGATGCGCGGGTGGCGCTGGTGGCGGGCGCGACCCGTGGCGCGGGGCGGGCGATCGCCGTCGAGCTGGCCCGCGCCGGGATGTTCGTGTACGCCACCGGCCGCAGCAGCGTCGTGTCCGGGCGGTCGGAGATGGACCGGCCCGAGACCATCGAGGAGACCGGCGAGAAGATCCGGGCGGCCGGCGGGGACGGCCGCGCCATGGTCGTCGATCATGAGGATCCCGAGGCGGTCGCCCGGCTGGTCGCGACCGTCGAGCGCGAGCACGGCCGCCTGGACGTGCTGGTCAACGACATCTTCGGCGGCGACCGGTACGCGGAGTGGGATAAGCCGCTGTGGGAGCACGACTGGGCGGGCGGGCTCCGGATGCTGCAGATGGGCGTGCACACGCACCTGATCACCTGCCGGGCGGCGATCCCGCTGATGCTGCGCACGGCCGCCGGTCACGGCGGCCAGGGCCTGGTGATCGAGGTGACCGACGGGACCTCGGCGGCCAACGCGGAATTCCGGCGCAACGTCGGCTTCTATTACGACCTGGTCAAGGCCAATATCGAGCGGATCGTGACGGGCCTTGCCGCAGAGCTCGCCGAGCACCCGGTGACGGCCGTGGGTGTCACGCCGGGCTGGCTGCGGTCGGAGAAGATGCTGGAGAACTTCGGCGTCACCGAGGAGAACTGGCGCGATGCCTGCGCCAGGACGCCTGGCTTCGGGATCTCGGAGTCACCGTCCTACGTCGGCCGGGGCGTCGCCGCGCTCGCCCTGGCGGCCGACGCCGGCCGGCGGGCGGGCACGATCGTCAGCGCCCGGCAGCTGGCCGACGCCTACGGGTTCACCGACACCGACGGCAGCAGGCCCGACTGCTGGGGCTACCTGGCGGCCTACGGATGGGAACGCGAGGACGGCGAGGGGATCGCGGACTACCGCTGAGCGCGGCCCGCCGCGATGCGGCAGCATGGCAAGTCAGCGCCACGGTTGGTCCTCGCTGACCGCTCAGCGTGAGCGTGAGGGGGAGCAGGCGCAGCCTGCTCGCTGCTGGACCAGGCCGCGGCCGTCCGGCCGCTCGCGGCGGTGGTCGATGCCGGAAGTGCGGCCTTCCTGGCCGCCGGCGACATGCCGGCCCGGATCGCAGGCGAGTGCCGCAGGACATTGTTGGCGGCGGAAGCCGCAATGAGCTGCTGTGCCAGCTCACCGCGGATGCCTGCGGGCTGCACCGCCAGGTCATCTTCGACCCCCAGCTGGAAGTCCGCCCCTCCAGCCAGAACCCGGCCTGACATAGCTCTTGACACCCCTCGAACGGCGTCCTATTGTGCTGAATATCCATATTTTTACATTTATCTAATGAATTATGAAGGATGAACCCCGGAAAGGTTGTGACCTGATCCATGAGAGTCAAGCGCTTGCTCCTGGCAGTCGCGCTGATCACGCTGATCGCCGGCGTTCCGGTCGCATCCGCGTCCGCGGCTGCGGGCCCGCAGCCGGGCAGGTTCACCACGTTCATGGGGCACGGCAGGCGAGTGACGTTCACCCCGGTCAGCCCCGACCTTGTCCGCCCGCGCGCGACCAGCCTGACCAGTCAGGTCTGGGGCGGCTGGATGGACCTGGCCAACACCAATGTCGAGCTCTATGACGTGGCGGCGCAGTTCAATGTCCCGGCCACGACCTGCCAGCGGTCCGGGGCAGTGGCCGCCGTCTGGGTGGGCCTCGACGGCTGGACCGATGGCACCGTGGAGCAGGCAGGCATCGGAGTGCAGTGCAACGGCACGACCCCGGAATACTACGACTGGTATGAAATGTACCCGAATAAGCCAGTCGCAGAATTCTATGTCAGCCCGGGGAACACCGTCATCGCATCGGTTTCCTACAACTCCACGAACGGCAAGTACTACCTGGAGATAAACGACAAGAGCAACCCCAATGCCAACTTCAGCGTCGCCGAGTCCTGCCCCAGCGGGCATACCTGCGACAAATCGTCGGCCGAGGTGGTATCCGAGGATCCGGGCGGCGGCGCGGCCCACAGCGTTTACCTCGCGGACTTCCACGACGTTGACTTCAGCAACTGCGAGGTGATCAGCCGCGACGGCACCATCGGCTCGCTCGAGGGCAACTCCATCTGGAGCGCCAACGAGATCACCATGGAATACCCCGGCAGCACGGTGATGGTCCAGCCTGGCAGCCGTACGAACAGCTACACGGCATTCGTCGACACTTACAAGAGCGACGGCTAGCCTTACCGGTCCCGGACTGCCACCCAGTTGCCGTCCTGTTCGGAGCTCGTGGCACGCCTTCGAGTATTGACTTACGTACGTAATGTCCATATTCTATGGAGTTATCTGATAATCTGATGAATTCATGAGATATAGAAAGGTTGTGGTCTGATGATGAGAGTCAGGCGCTTGTTGCTGGCAATGGCCCTGGTCACGCTGGTCGCTGCCGTTCCGGTGGTGTCCGCGTCCGCTGCGGCGAGCCCGCCGCAGCCGGGCCGGTTCACCCCGATGATGGGACACGGCCGGCGGGTGACGTTTACCCCGGTCAGCCCCAACCTTGTCCGCCCGCGCGCGACGAACCAGACCAGCACGGTGTGGGGCGGCTGGATGGACCTGGCCGACAGCAATGTCAAGCTGTACGACGTGGCGTCGCAGTTCAACGTCCCGTCGTCGACCTGCCCGAGATCCGGGGCGGTGGCCTACTTCTGGGTGGGCCTGGACGGCTGGACCGACGGCACCGTGGAGCAGGCAGGCATCGCAGTCCAGTGCAACGGCACGACCCCGGAATACTACGACTGGTATGAAATGTACCCGAATAAGCCAGTCGCAGAATTCGTTGTCAGCCGGGGAGACACCGTCGTCGCGTCGGTTTCCTACGACTCCGCCAACAGCAGGTATTACCTGGAGGTAGACGACAAGACCAACCCGAACGCCAACTTCAACGTGAACCTGCCCTGTCCCAGCGGGCCGTGTAACAGGTCCTCGGCCGAGGTCGTTGCCGAGGATCCGGGCGGCGGCGCGGCCAAGGGCTATTATCTCGCGAACTTCCGCAACGTCGATTTCAGCGAAACCCAGGTAATCAGCAACAACGGCACGATCGGCGGGCTCGTGGGCAACTCCCTCTGGAGCGCCAACGAGATCACCATGGAGTACCCGGGCAGCACGGTCATGGTCCAGCCTGGTGCCCGGTCCGGCAGTGACGGCAACGCGTTCATCGACACTTACAAGAGCGACGGCTAACCTCGCCCGTCCCGCTCCGCTGTCCGGCCGGCGCCCGGCGCAAGGCGCCGGCCGGACCCGTCGAGCCGCCAGGTACGAGACCCTGTCACCGGCCGCAGGCTAGATTCTTCGGCCGGGAGGCCTATCCGACGCTCGCCGGAAAAGCCGCCGCGCTCATGCACTCGATTGCCTGCCATCATGCCCTTGTCGATGGCGACAAGCGGCTCGCACTGCTCGCCACGGTCGTTTTCCTGCGGATCAACGGCTACCGCCTGGACCTCCCCGACGACGCTGCATTTGACCTCACGCTTTCGGCGGCGGCAGGTCAGCTTGACGCCGCCGGAATCGAGAAACATCTCCGGCTGGCTCCCGAGTAAGGCCGGTCAGGCCTTAGTGCAGCGGACCGCGCCGCGGACCGGCGGGGCGAGGATGCGGCCGGCCTGCTCTGCCAGGATTGTCATCTCGTATGCCACCTCGTCCAGGTCGGCCGCGGCAGTGGTGAGCACGGCGAGGCTCGATCCGTCATCGATCGCCATGATGACGAGAGTGCCCCGCTCCATGGCCACCAGGGCCTGAGTGAAGGCACCACCGTCGGCTACCCTGGCCGCGCCGGCGGCCAGGCCGATGAGGCCGGAGGTGATCGCGGAGAGCCGGTCCGCGGGATCGGGCTGCACGCCGCCGGAAGCTGCCACCGGAATGCCGTCCGAGGACGTCACCAGGGCGCGCACGACGCCGGGGACGCGCTCGGTGAATTCGGTGATCAGCCGGTCGAGGTCCTGCGGCTGGAGGGCCGGATCCACCTGCCTGGCCCTCAGCCGTCCGGCGGCGATTGCTTCGCGGCGCGGCCGGCCCCGGTCATTGCCCGGGCCCGCCGGGAGCCGCGCTGGAATCTGGCCAGGCGGTCCAGTGCGATCTGCGCCGATTCGGCCGCCGTGGCCTGCCGGACCTCCGGATCGGCCGCGTCGCCGGAGGCCGGGCCTGGCTGCGGGATCCGCTGCGGCAGCCCGGCGGAGGTCAGGTCAGCGGCGGCTGCGGCACTGGCCGCTGCCGCGGCGGGCCAGCCGGGCTGGCTGCGAGCCTGGAAGTAGTCAGACTCGACGGACTCGAAGATGGGCAGCGAGCCGAGCGGGCCGGCGCGGCCGGCTCGGGATCGAGGCCGGCGACGGTTTCCTGGCCGTCCCGCGCCCACGGGGTCTCGCCGTCTGGCCCCGGCCAGCCGCCGGTCCCGGCGTCCGGCACGACCAGCGCGCCGGGAAGGTGCACCTCGGCGGCGGTACCGCCGGCCGGCGATGGCCCCAGCGCCACGTTGATGCCGTGCCGCGCCGCCAGCCGCGCGACCGCCAGCAGGCCGATGTGCCGGCCGTCCGTCAGGTCCGCGAGTTCCGGGTGAGCCAGCTGCCAGTTAAGCTGCCGCAGCTGCTCATCGGACATCCCCGGGCCGCTGTCCGCGATGCTGATCAGGGAGCCGTCGCCGGCCACCGCATGCCCGGACATGATGACCGGGGTCGTGCCGGGCGAGAACGTGATGGCGTTATCCAGCAGCTCGGCAAGCAGGTGCGCGATGTCGGCCGCGGCGCTCCCGCTCACGCAGGCATCCTGCTGCACGCTGACGGCGACCCGGTCGTACTGATCGACCTCGGACACCGCGCCGCGGAGCAGGTCGACCAGCGCGACCGGCCCGGTCCACCGCGGCGGTGCCTCGTGGCCGGCGAGCACGAGCGCGCTGTCTGAGTTCCGCCGCAGCCGGGTGGCCAGGTGATCCATCTGGAACAGGCCGGCCAGCCGTTCCGGGTCACCCTCGCCGAGTTCCAGCCGGTCGATCAGGCCAAGCAGCCGTTCCAGCAGGGAATGGCTGCGCCAGAAGAAGCTGCCGTAGACGGCACCGGTGCCACCGCGCCGGGCCTCCTCCCCGGCGGGCCGCACCGCTTCTCGGGACATCCAGCCGGGGGCCCGGCCGGCCCGGCCGGTCTCGCCGATGGCCGACTGCACCTCGACCGGCGTCGCCAGCAACGGCGGCCCGAGGTCGGCCGCGGCCGCATCCAGCGCCCCGGCCCGCGCGGGCAGGCGCACTCCGGGGGAACCGGGCGCGGCTGCCTGGAGGCGCCGCAGCGGCCGCGCCAGGGACCTGGCGATGATCAGGGTGATCAGTATGACGACGATCAGGACGGCCAGGCTCGCGCCACCGGTGATGATCGCGGACCGCATCGCGGTGCGCTGCAGGGCCTGGGCGTAGGCCGCGATCCAGGTTGCCAGCTGCTGCTCGGCACGTTGCATCCAGCTGATCGTGTAGGACATCCCGGCCCGCCAGTGCTGGCCGGCCTGGCTGCCGAGTGCCAGCTCGCCGTCGCCTGCCGCTGCCGCACGCTGCTCCAGCGCCCTGGCCTGCCGGGGCAGCGGGCGGCCCAGGATGTCGGTGAGGGCCCCGCTCTCCTCGGGCGTCGCCGAGCTGCGGAACGACGCGAGGTCGCTGGCCTGCTGCGCCCGGGCAATGGTCAGCGCGGTCAGCGCACCCGGCCCGAAGCGGCCCTGGGCGAGCGCCCCGCCGAGGATCGCTTCCTGCTGCGAGGCCTGGTCCTTCATCCCGGACAGCGAGCCGAGCGTGCGCACGCCGGTACTGAGCGCTGAGCTGCCGCTGAGATCGGCGATGCCGTCATCAACCGAGGACAGGCGGGCTATCGCCGCGGAATAGCCGCTGATCACGGTCGTTGCGGGAACCTGGCTTCGCACCGCCTGCCGGCGCAGGCCAGGCAGCTCGGCAATGCTGGCCAGGATCCCGGCCGCGCTGGCCTGCGACCGGGCCGGGAGGCCGCGGCCGGGCCCTGAGGCCAGCCGGCGCACCGTGGCCGCCCAGCCATCGGTGGCTGCCTCCCGCCGGTGCAGGGCCGCCAGGCCCGAGGCCGGGCGGCCAGCCGCGATGAACGCGGCCGCGGCCGCCCGCTCGTCTTCCATCGCCTGCGCTAAACCGCCAGCCTGCTGGCCCAGCACCGCGAGCTTGTCTATCTGGGCGTACGCCGCCGCGCTGTGCATCTCGTCGCTGACCTGCAGCCCGGCGAGCGCCAGGCCCAGCATGGTCGGGATGGCCACCAGAACGATCAGCCGGCGGAGCACCATCGGCGAACGGCGCGAGAAGATCACTTTTCCCCCTGTTCCTGCCAAAGACGATACCCTGGCGCCGCCTGCCGGGATACCGCCTCGTCAGGGCGTTCGTACCGCACCAGTGCGATATGCCCGCGCAATCCAGTCCGCACGCATCCGCCCTGCCGCCGCGGCCTGATCGCCGCCGTTTAGTCTCGGCCGGCGTGCCTGCGGCCCCGCGGGCGTGCCGAGGTGAGGGAGGCGAATACGACCGTGGAACCGAGGTAATGGCCGGTGCCGTAGTCAAACGCGCCGCCGCACGTGATCAGGTGCAGGGCCGCGTAGCGGGCCGGGCCGTAGATGGCCCGCGCCGGGAACCTGGACTTGCTGTACAGCCGCACGCCGGTGACGCGGAAAACCGCCGTGGTCCCGTCGGCAAGCCTCACGTCGATCCGGTCCCCCGGCCGCACGGCGCCCAGCCGGAAGAAGACGGCGGGCCCGCCATAGCTGTCGAGATGACCCTCGATGACCGACGCCCCGACCTGGCCGGGCGTTACCGAGTACTTGTACCAGGCGGCCTCGCCGGCCCTGGTGCGAAGCGGCGGGACCTGGATCGTCCCGTCGGGGTTGACCCCCAGGTGCAGCAGCTTCGAGTCCACGCCGATGGCCGGTATCGCGACCGACACCGGCAGCGAGCGCCGCAGCGACGGTCCCCGGCCCCTGCCCGCCGGCCCGGTGGCGCC
Organism: uncultured Actinomycetota bacterium; assembly: GCA_963719705.1. GTDB lineage: Bacteria > Actinomycetota > Actinomycetes > Streptosporangiales > Streptosporangiaceae > CAVRCV01. The sequence continues at coordinate 201,911 of CAVRCV010000015.1, read as the reverse complement.
CGCGGCGGCCGCGGCGGGCTGCGGCGCGTGCACCTGCGCGCTGATCGCGACGCCGACCGCGGCGGCCCCGCCCGCGATGAGCAGAACGCCGGCCAGCCCGGCTACCCGGGCGCGAAGGCTCCGGGGCTGGGGGGCGTACCCGCTCTGCGGCCAGGCTATGACCACGCGGAGCCCGGCTATCCGTCCCCACTCGCTTCCCCTAAATACAATCGCCTCCCTCCACCTTCCCCATGACGCTCTCGTCACGTAGCCTAATGTTCCAGTGATGAACAGGCCATTGCATGTCTGTGCCGTCTATTGGCTTCGCGCGGCCATCAGGAGAAAGGGTCTGTCCGCGAGGCTGACAGCCGCCAGTTGCGCGATCTGGGCCGTTCTGGCTGCCGCGTCGGTCTCCGCCTGTTCCGGTTCTTCGCCGTCGACCACGCCGACGCCATTCCCGACCCCGGCAAGCGACTCGGCTACACCTGCCCGCACGCCGAGCAGCAGCCCGGCACCCCGCAGCCCGAGCGCGAGCGCCAGCTCCCCGGTCCACCGGTCGCCATCACCGTCACCGTCACCGAGTCGGTCACCGTCTCCGTCACCACCTGCGCACCAGTCGGCTCACCCGCTGCCGAGCAGCGCCCCGGCTACCGGCGGCGGCGGCACGGCCGGGCTGCAGGACACCGGGCTGTTCGGCCTCGGCGCGGCGGCGATCCTGGCCGGCGCCGGGAGCATCGCCTACCGCAGGAAGATCATCAGGAACCGTCGCTGACCAGCACGGCCGCCGGATCGGGCCCGCGGGCCGGGCGCGAGTCGTAGCGCCAGAGCCCTGGCAGCGCAGCGGCCACCAGCACGGCGCCGGCCACGCTGAGCAGGCCGCCCGAGACCACGGCGATCCGCACCGACCCGGTAACGGACGCGACCAGGCCGGCCTCCAGGTTGCCCGCCGGCTCGCCGGTGGTGTAGCTGATCATCTCGATGCCGGCCAGCCTGCCGCGCAGCGCGGCCGGTATGGTCTGGTTCCACATGATCGTGCGGAACACGCCGCTGACCATGTCGGCGCCGCCGGCCGCGGCCAGCGCGGCGAGCGCGAGCGGAAGGTCGGGGGCGAAGCCGAACGCGGTGATGGCGGCTCCCCAGCCGCAGACGGCCAGCACGATCGCGCGCCCGTGCCGGCGCACCCGGCCGGTCCACCGGCTGGTCAGGCTCACCGCGATGGACCCGGCGTACGGTGCCGCGTACAGCAGCCCGAGCACCGCCGGTCCGCCAAGTCCCGTCGCTATCTGCGGAAACAGGGCGTAGGGCGCCCCGAACAGCATCGCCCCGATATCGATCAGGTAGGTGCCGAGCAGGTCCGGCCGGCTCCGGGCGTACCTGAGCCCGGCGACGGTCCCGGCCAGGCTCGGCCGGCCAGCGCCGGCTCCGGGCGGGGCCGGCCGCATCAGGGCGAACAGGGCCAGCCCGGCCAGGCAGCCGGCGCCCTGCGCGACGTAGGCCACCGGCAGCCCGGCCGCCGCGATCAGCAGACCGGCGGCCGGCGGCCCGGCGATCCCGGCGGCGCTGCCCAGCAGTCCGCTGAGCGCGGCGGCGGCGCCCAGGTCATCGCCGCTGAGCAGCCTGGGCACCAGCGCCTCAACCGACGGCCGCTGCAGCCCGGCCGCGGCCGTGATCAGCGCCGCCAGGGCGAACAGCACCCACAGCTGATGCCAGGCCAGGGCATTAACGGCCAGCACGCCCGCGCCCGCGCACTGCGCGGCCTGCGTGACCAGGATCAGGCGACGGCGCTCCAGGGCGTCGGCCAGCGCCCCGCCGACCAGTGCCGCCGCCATCAGCGGCACCAGCTCGGTGCAGCTCAGCAGGCCGACCACCAGCGAGGAGCGGCTGAGCAGGTAGGCCTGGTACGGCATCGCCACCAGGCCGATCATCGTGCCGCCGAACCCGGTCGCCTGCCCGCCGTAGAGCAGCAGGAACTGCCGGGAGTGCCGGAACGGCGCGAGATCGGGGCCGAGCCCGGTCACGCCCCGGCGCAGCCTGGCCGCGGCGCCGCGCCCGCCGGCCTTGCCGTCCCCGCTGCTGAGGTCCATCCGGGGACAGGGTCGCCCGGCCGCCCGCCTCCCGTCCAGGGATTTACTCCGGGTCCGGGGACTGCCCGGGAGGCCAGCTGCGGCGCGCGTCGTCGACAGGGCTCATCAGCCCGATGTCGTTGCCGTCGGGATCGGCGACGATCGCGTACCTGGCTCCCCAGAAGGCGTCGAACGGGGGCTGGCGGCCCTGGTCAGCCGGCCGCGGTCAGCTCGCCGTACCGCTGGTCCACGGCCTCCCGGGTGGGCAGCGAGAACCCGATGACCACGCGCGTGCGGGCCGGGTCGGCGCGCCAGCCAGCGTGCCACAGCCGCGCCGATTCCGCGGTGTCGAGCTCCAGGCTGAACCCGCCGGGCATCCTCAGCTGAACGTGCAGGCCGGCCGCATCCCGGTCCCCGCCAGTGACCCCCAGCCGACGATAGAAGTCCAGGCTGGCAGTCATGTCGGTCACGACCAGGTTGAGCATGTGCAGGTCGGGCGGGGCGTCGCTCATTTCCGCAGTCTGCCAGATCGTGCGACCCTGATCACCCGGCCCGCCTGGCGCGGTAATTATGCTGGTGTTTATGGCGATTCAGCCGGGAATGCAGCCTGTGCGCCGCGGCCGATGAGGCGCAGGCGGCTGCCTCGGGGGCAGGCGACCGGGCCGGGGTGGCAGACGCCTGGCTAGCGCTTGGGCCGAAGCGACCGGGCGTATCCGACAGCCCGGCTGACCCACTCGGTCAGCTGCTCATCGGATTCCAGGTCCTCGGAGCTGACGCGGAGCCACCCCTGCATTGTGCGGCCGCCCATCACCGCCGGCGTGACGTTCGCCTTCGCGACCAGGGCGTCGGCATCGGCGGGATCGACCCGGACCAGGGCACCGCCCCGGCCGCTCGCGCTTATCGCCATGTTGCCGCCTATCAGGAACGCCAGGCCGCCGAACATCTTCTTCTCGGTGACCCCCTGCCCGCTGCCGATCAGGAACCGGATCCGGTCAGCGAGTTCGGTGTCGTAGGCCATACCGGCGAGCCTAGCCAGCGTGACCGCGACCTGCATCAGCTCACCGTTACCTGGTAGGTCACCCCGCCGACGGTCTGGCCGGAGATGTTCCGCTGGGAGACCACGACCCGGTAGGCGCCGGACGGGGTGCCATGAGCCAGCGTCAGCGAGGCTTCCATCACGCGGATCTCGCCGCTCGCCCTGGGGATCCCGATCACCGCCACCGCGGCCTCGACCCGCACCACCTGCACGCCATCCTGCCAGCCGACCGATCCGCCGGAGATCGCAAGCTGGTCAGCCAGGTCCTCCGCGCAGGTGAAGGTCGAGCCGGAGGCGAGAGTGAGTACCCCGTCGCATTCGCAGAATCGTGCCGTGATCCTGGTCCGGTCGAGGAACAGTAAAGGAGCACACAGCAGGGTCATGGATACATGCACGGAAGCGCCCGGTGAGCTGCGCTGAGGCCGGTTCGCGTGCCCGGCCGGCTCGCTCAGGTGCCCGGGTACCGTGCCTGCAGCTGGCACAGCGTGGCCTCGATCCCGGCCGCGTTGTGCCGCAGGCTGCCGGACAACCGCAGGCCGCTCGCCTTGGCGGCGCCGATGTGGCTGTAGTCGAAGGTCTCGGTCACCACGGTGACGCGCTCGGACACCGGGGTCAGCTCCCACCGCCAGCGGTGGCCCAGCGGGTGCCGCCACTCCACCAGGCGGCCCTCGGCGAAACCGGTGACCTGGCTGGTGATCCGGTACGGCAGGCCGTACTGCCGCATCCGGACCGAGAACCTGGCGCCCTGGCTGAGCCGCCGCGGCCCGGCGACGGTGCCCATGACGGTGCCCGAGCCGTCCAGCTCGCCGTGCCGGCGCGGGTCGGCGACCAGCTCGAAGATCTCCCCGGCCGGCGCGCTCACCTCCGCCGAGCGGCTGATCTTCCGCAGCCCCGCGTCGACAACGGTAACGGTCATGACCGAAGGCTACCGATCACCGGTGGCTGGCGAAGGCCCGGCGGGGCATGGGACACGTGGTAGTACGGTGACGGTGCCCGAATGAAGAGTCACCCCCGGGAGATCATCGTGGGCTGGAACGCGGCGGACATCCCTGGCCAGCACGGCCGCATAGCCGTCGTGACCGGGGCCAATGGCGGGCTCGGGCTGGAGACCGCGCGGCAGCTGGCGGTGCACGGCGCGCATGTCGTCATGGCGGTGCGCAACCGGGAGAAGGCGGCGGCAGCGGTCACGGAGATCCGCGCCAGCGCGCCGGATGCCGCGCTGGAGCTGGTGGCGCTGGACCTGGCTTCGCTGGCGTCGGTGCGTGCCGCCGCCGAGCAGATCATGGCCGCGCACGACAGCATCGGCCTGCTGGTCAATAACGCCGGGGTGATGGGGATACCTGAGGCCAAGACCGCTGACGGGTTCGAGATGCAGTTCGGAGTGGACCATCTGGGGCACTGGGCGCTGACCGCCCTGCTGCTGCCCGCCCTGCTGCGTGCGCCCGGCGCGCGGATCATCACCGTGACCAGCACCGCTCACCTGATGGGCCGTGCCGTCGACCCGGCCAACCCGCATCTGCGCGGCCGCTACCGGCCGTGGCGCGCCTACGGCCAGGCCAAGCTGGCGAACTTCCACTTCGGCCTGGGGCTGCAGCGCGAGCTGGAGAAGGCAGGCGTGAGCACGGCGAGCCTGATCGCGCACCCTGGGCTGTCGGACACCGGCCTGCAGACTGTCAGCGTGCAGCAGACCGGCGGCGGCACGAGCCAGCGGTTCTTCCGGTTCCTCGCCGACCGCACCGGGATGTCCGCGGCCAGCGGGGCGCTGTCACAGCTGCGGGCGGCGACCGACCCCGCGGCCAGGGGCGGCGAGTTCTACGGCCCGCTGTTCGTCAACACCGGGCCGCCGGTGCGCAAGCCGATCATGCGCAGGCCCGGCATGCACCGGGCCATCGCCGCGCTATGGCAGGTCTCCGAGCGCGAGACCGGGATCCCGATCGACGTGCCCGCCGCCGCGACGGCATGACGGGCCGGCCGTGCGTGCCAGGATCAGCCGGTACCGCGGGCTGCCGTCCTGGCGCAGGCCCAGGGCCGTCAGCGGGACGGTGGTCACGGTGAATCCGGCTGCTGTCAGGTCGCCGCGGACCGCGGGCAGCGGGCAGGTGCGGTAGTACATGACGAACGGGGGACGCCACAGCGCATTGCGCGCCCGCATGGCCAGATCGAACCCGGCCAGCGCCCAGTACCAGCCGGAGGTGACGGGCGGCGGCGCACCGACCGCGAAGGCGAAGGCACCGCCCGGCCGCAGCGCGCGGTACACCCCGGCGAACACCGCTGGCCGTTCGGCAGGCAGGAAGTGCCCGAGTGCCCCGAAGCTGACCGCCAGGCCGAAGGCCCCGGCGAAGGGCAGCGCCCGGACGTCGGCCCGTGCCAGCCTGGCATCCGGGTGCGCACGGCGCGCCTGCGCGAGCATGCCCGTGCTGAAGTCGACGCCCGTGACCGGTCCCTGGCACACCGATCGCAGGACCCGGATGCCCGCGCCGGTGCCGCAGCACACGTCCAGCCCCGGGCCGAACGGGCCGAGCGGCCGCAGCGCGCCGGCGGTCGCGTCCAGCACGCGATCGGGAGTGCGGAAGGGCGTGTGGTCGAACTTCGGGGCGAGCAGGTCGTAACCGCCCTCGACCGAGGACAGCGCCTGCCTGGCCAGTTCGCGCACCGACGGGCCCTGGGGCGAGAACACCGGCCAAGGGTACCCCGGCTAGGGCTCGCTCTCCCGCCGCTCAAATCCCGCGCACTGCGTTACCGGCAGACGCGGATAGCGGGCCAGGGCGGTGTCCCATGCGGCACGCATGCATCGCAGGTAGGCGGTCCCCCGCCGGGTCTCGCTGACCTTCGCATGCCTGCAGCCTCCGCACAGCCCGGCCGCTGCGCCGAGCCTCAGCCATCCTGCATCACGCGGCTGGCCCGGCATGAAGAAAGAATATGCGCCCCGCTTCCTGCCCGGCTCGGCCGACGGCGCCGGCCGAGCGTCATGACGACCCGAGAACCTCATCGAGGGCCTGGAGGAAGAGGTCGGTGTGCTCGTGCTGGAATACCAGCGGCGGCCGGATCTTGAGCACGTTTCCGGCCGGGCCGGTCGCGCCGAGCAGTATTCCCCGCTCCCGCATCGCCTCGGTTACCCTGCGGGCGATCCCGGCCGCGGCCCGCGCGCCTCATCGGTCAGCTCGACGCCGAGCAGGAGGCCCTCGCCCCGGACGTCCCCGATCAGGGGGTGGCGCTCCGCGAGTGCCAGCAGGCCGTGACGGAGGTAGGAGCCGACCGTCGCGGTGCTGGCCACCAGGCCCTCCTCCTCGATGACGGCCAGGACCGCGAGCGCGGCCGCGCACGCTACCGGGTTGCCGCCGAAGGTGCTGAACAGCTCGACCTCCTCGGGTACGGCCCCGAGCAGCTCGGACCTGACCACCACGGCGGCGACCGGGAAGCCGTTGCCCATCGGCTTGCCCATGACCACCAGGTCAGGCACGATTCCTGACGCCTGGAAACTCCACAGGTGCGTCCCGGACCGGCCGTGGCCGGCCTGCACCTCGTCGGCCACCACGAGCCCGCCCAGCGCCAGCGCCCGCCGGGCTGCCTCCCGCAGGTAACCGGGCGGGGGCGACAGGATGCCATCGGCGGTAAAGGCCGGATCCAGGTAGATGGCGGCGAATCCGCGGTCACCGAGCGCCCTGGCGGCGTCATCGATGTGGGCGGCGTACCGCTGCACCCAGCTGTCGGGATATGACCCGTCGTCTCCCCGGCGGTACGGTCCGCGGTACCCGTCGGGTGCCGGGATCGTCGCGACGTGGGCAGGCCGCTCCCCGCTGGCCCACTCCTCGGGGGACAGCGCGTGGGTGGCCTCGGTCAGCCCGTGGTAGGCGCCGGCGGTCACGACCGCGCCGGCCCGCCCGGTGGCCGCTCGGGCGATCCGCCAGGCGAGGTCGTTGGCCTCGCTTCCGGAGTTCACGACCATGACGGCGTCCAGCTCGGGGGGCAGGGTGGACCGGAGCCGCTCGGCGAGCTCGACGACCGCTTCGTGCAGATAGCGGCTGTGGGTGGCGAGCAGCCGCTGCTGCTGCGTCACCGCCTGCACGACTCTTGGGTGGCTGTGCCCCACTGCGGCCACGTTGTTGTAGCAGTCGAGGTACCTCCGCCCGTCGGGGTCGAACAGCCAGACCCCCTCGCCGCGGACGAGGTGCACCGGGCGGGAGTAGAACAGCGGCGACCGGGGCAGCGCCCGGCGGCGGCGCTCGAGCAGGGCACTGGTGGCAGAGCTTCGGTACGGCAGCCCGCGGCCGGCCTCGCCGAAGCGCCGCGAGACGGCGTCAATCCCCGCCGCCGCGATGGCATCGAGGAAGGCGCGGGCCCCCGGCTCGCCGCTCGCGGCGTACGCGGCGTTGTCCGGGTAGAGCCCGCGCCGCCAGGCGGTGATGATCACCTCGGTGGCAAGCCTGGCCGCCACCAGGTCCGCGAGCAGCCCGGCCTCCTCCGCTTCGAGCGGCGTCACCGAGACGTAGCCGCCGATTATCGCGTCGGCTGCCTCGATGGCGTCGTCGCGGCCGTGCAGCACATCAGCGATGGCGACGGCGAGGTCGCAGACCAGCGGCGCATGGGTCATGTCCCCGAAGTCCACGATCCCGCTGACCTGAAGGTCATCGCTGAACAGCACGTTGTCCGGGCTCATGTCGCCGTGGATCACCTGCGCGCGAAGCCCGGCCAGCGCCGGGGCGACCCTGGCCTCGAACCGGTCCAGGACCCGCTCCAGCTGAGCCCGGCGGTGGCCGTCGCCGACGTGGGCGAGCAGCGGCCGGAGCCCGCCAAAGCGGGTGATATCCCACAGGATCTCGTAGTCGGCCGCGGGGTGGAAGAAACCGCGCAGCGCCCGGCCCAGACGGGCCGTGGCCTGCCCATGGGACCAGATCGCCCCGGTGCTGAGCGCCGTGTTCGCGACCGCCTGGCCGGGCAGGAACGTGAAAAGCCGGGCCGGATAGGTCCGGCCGTCGGGCCCCGGCACCTCGACCCAGGATCCCCCCGCCAGGGTCGGCAGGGCACGCATCACCGGCAGGCCCGGATCCACTCGCTCGATGTGGCGCAGCGCCGCGGCCTGCATTGCCAGGACGGGCCCGTCATCCGCCGGATTAGAGATCTTGAGCAAGAGGCGCTGCCCGGCGGGCGTGTCCACTCGGAAGTTCTGGTCCCGTTCGCCCGCAAGGAGGGTGAGGGACGACGGCCCGACGCCGAAGCCTTCCCGCAGGATCTGCCCGGCTGCCTGCTCACCGAAGGCCGGCGGCGCGATCTCCAGGGGGTCAGGCCGCTGCACCATAGGCCCGAAGGCTACCGTGCTGCCATGCCCATCCCAGCGGCGTTTGACCTGTCCGGCCGGGTGGCGGTGGTCACCGGGGCGGGCAGCCCCGGCGGCATCGGCTTCGCCACCGCCAGGCTGCTCGCCGAGCTCGGCGCCGCCGTGATGATCAGCGCCACCACGGCCCGGATCCAGGACCGGGTCAGCGAACTGCGCGGCGCTGGTTTCGACGCTGCGGGGATCATCGGCGACCTCACCGATGCCGGCGTGGCGTCCGGGCTGGTGTCGGCTGCGGTTGAGCAGTGGGGCCGGCTGGACATCGTGGTCAACAACGCCGGCATGGTCTCCGCCGCCGATCCCGTGTTCGAGTCCGGCACCGTGGCGTCCATGGACCTGGCGACCTGGCAGGCTGCGCTCGCCCGCAACCTGACCTCCGCCTTCGGTGTCACCAAGGCGGCGGTGCCGGTCATGACCAGCCGCGGCTGGGGGCGGATCGTCATGGTGGCCAGCGTGACCGGCCCGGTGATGGCGATCCGCGCGGACGTCGGTTACGCCACCGCCAAGGCGGGCATGGTCGGGCTCACCCGCGCGGTCGCCGTCGACACCGCGGGGCACGGGGTCACCGTCAATGCCGTCGCCCCGGGCTGGATAGCGACCGGCTCCCAGACCCAGGAGGAGCGCGGCCAGGGGCAGGCCACGCCGGCTGGCCGGAGCGGCTCGCCCGACGAGGTCGCCGCCGCGATTGCCTGGCTGGCCAGCCCCGGCGCGTCCTACATCACCGGGCAGTACCTGGTCGTGGACGGCGGCAACTCGATCGCCGAGCAGCGCGCCACCCCAGCGTGATCGCGCCACGGCCGCTGGCCCGCCTCGCCCTCGCCGGCCTCGCCGTCTACCTGGCCGTCGACGTCCTGCTGGCCTTCCTGCGGCCCGGCTACAGCCTGATCTACAACGCGGAAAGCGACTACGGCCGCGGCCCGTGGTACTGGGTGATGGACCTGAACTTCCTGCTGCGCTGCGCGGTGTCCCTGGCCATCGCCGCCGCCCTGTACCGGGTCGCCCGCCCCGACGGCGCCACCCGCGGCGGCCTGGCCCTGCTCGCCGCCTGGGCGATCTGCTCCGGCCTGCTCGCGTTCTTCGCCGACGACCCCGAGGGCACCCCCCAGCACGGCAGCGGCGTCGTCCACCTGATCCTGGCCTTCATCGCGTTCACCTGCATCACGGCCGGCGCCATCCTGATATCCGCCGGCCTCATGTCCGACCCGGCGTGGCGCCCGGCCGCGCCCGTGCTGCTCGCCATCTCGGTCGCCGGCGCCATCGCCTACCTGCTGCTCGGCGCCGCCCTCAAGCACCCCCACCCCCCCGGCGGCCTCTACGAGCGGATCTTCCTCGGCCTGGAGCTGCTCTGGATCGCCGTCGCCGCCGTCGCCGTCGCCAGGCGGACCACGGCGGCCCAGCCCGGATGACCCGGACCGGTCAGGCGTCGCGCAGCCGGAGCGCCAGGGCGCCGGCCAGCAGCGCGGCGCCGGCCCAGATCGCGAGCACCCCAAGGCCCGCCCACGGGGTGATCGGCAGGCCGCGCAGGCCGGTCGTGTCCTGGATGGTCAGCCCCGCGATCGTGGGCGTCCAGCGCTCGAGCCGCTGCTGCCAGTGCTCGTTCCCGATGAACGCGAGGATGATCGGGAACAGGTACAGCAGCGCCAGCACGGTCCCGATGGCCACCGCCGAGTCCCGCACGATGACCGCCACGCCGAGGCTCAGCAGCGCGATCAGCGCCAGGTACAGCACCGACCCGCACGCGGCTCGCAGTGTCGGCCCGTAGCTCAGCCACACCGGCTGGAAACCCCGCGCCGCGGTGAAGCCGTGGCCGGGCAGGATCAGGTGCCCGGCCAGCACCGAGCCGAACACGGCCACCGCCCCGGCGACCAGCACCAGGCCGGCGATCAGGATGGCCTTGGCCGCCAGCACCGTGTGCCGCCTCGGCATCGCCGCGAGCGTGACGCGGATCATGCCGGTGCTGTACTCGTTGCAGAACGCCAGCACCGCCAGGATCGCGACCACGGCCTGGCCGAACTGGATCCCGGTCAGGCTGAGCTTGGTCGGGTCGACCGGGCAGGTCAGGTTCTGCGGGCAGTGCGTGGCCCCGGCCGCCGCGGCGCTGACCGCGATGGTCAGCGCCGCGATCCCGAGGAGCAGCCAGGCGGGCCCGGACACCGTGCGCAGCTTGGTCCACTCGGCGTGCAGCGCGTGGCGCAGGCTCGCCCCTCGCGCTGCCGCCGTGGCGATCGCCGCCGCTGGCTGCGCTCTGCACGGCGGCGCTCATGCGTCCCGCCGCCGCAGCATGACCAGCGCGAGGGCAAGGGCCGCCGCCGCCCACAGGCACAGCACGGCAAACCCGGCGTAGGGCGACAGCGGATAGTAGCCCTGCACGGGCGAGGTGACGGTGGTGACCTGCGCGTACCGCGGGATGCTCTGCTCGATCGCCAGGCCCGCGGCCGGGGTCAGCCGCAGCAGCCAGTCACCGACCCCGGCGGGCACGACGTTGAGCGCGGCCAGCAGGAACGGCATGACGACCGTGACGACCGCGATCGTGATCGCGGCGGCGCTGCGCCGCAGGATCGCGCCCAGGGCGACGGCGAAGACGGCGGCCACGGCCAGCATTGCCGCCGTGCCGACGATGACCCGCACCTCGGTCAGCAAGGGCGCGGTCAGCAGTACCTGGCCGTGGTTCTCCTCCTTCGGGACACCGACGCCGATCGAGACCACCGCGGCCACCAGCCCGGTGACGAAGGCCACCGCGCCGATCACCACGGCCTTGGCGGCCAGCACCGCGCCGCGGCGCGGGGTGGCGGCCAGCGTGGTGCGGATCAGGCCGCGCCGGTACTCGGTGCTGAAGAACATCGCCGCCACCACCACGATCGCGATCAGCCCCAGGAACGCGCCCACCAGGCTCTGCCCGATCGTCACCGTCGGCAACCCGCCGCCCGGCCCCGGCGTGACCGGCGCGATGTCGCCAGAGCCCGTCAGCGTGTACGTGCCGCCGCTGCGGGTGAACGGCACCGAGCCGCCGCCGCCTGGCCCCTGGGCCCGGCCCTCCTCCGGCCGGGCCCCCGCCGCCGACCGCGGTGCCGGTCCAGGTGCCGCCGGGTGCCCCGCCGGTCAGGCTGACGTGATCGAAGACCCCGGTGGCCTGGGCGGGGCCGCCGTTATTGCTGGCGCCGCCGAACGAGTCCTGGGTCACCGTGTAGCCCGGCGAGGTCGCGAACATGCCGGCCTGGACGGTCGACGGCAGCCCGGTCAGCTGGACCGTGCCAACCCTGGGTCCAGTGCGTGCCGTCGGCGGAGTCGTAGCCGGTGATCGTGTCGCCGGAGCGGGTCAGCCGCAGCCAGCGCGGATGCGCCGCGGAAACGGCACCAGGCATCCCGGCGGTGTCCCCGGTGAAGTTGTACTGCATCCGGACCCCGTGACCGCCCGTCACCATCATCGCCGCGTAGGCCGAGCCCTGGTGGGTGCTCTGCTTGATGATGATCCCCGCCTTGGCCCACTCCACCAGGCCGGGCACCATGTTGCCGTTCCCGACCTGCACGGGCCCCGAGCTGAGGTTCGCGTGCTCGCCGGTGAGCGAGGTGACTTCCGCGGTGATAGTGCCGTTCCCGGTCAGCGGCTGGCGCACGAAGTAGAAGCTGTCGGTCACGATCTCGCCGCCCGGCCCGTGCGGGATGTAGGGCAGGCAGGCCTTGCCGGATTTCAGCGGACCGCCGTTGATCTGGCAGCCGACGTTCGCGTTCGCGGCCGCGAACACGCCGAGGAAGATGGTCAGCAGCGCGGCCAGGATCATGCCGATCACCCAGCCGCGCACGCTGCGGAACTTGGTCCACTCGGCCCGCACGAGCCCGCCGAAACCGCCGCCAGCCGGGGCCGGCCTCGGCGCCGGCGTCCGGCCGCGGCACCGAGATCGCCTGAGTCGTCATCGCGGCACCTCCTGCCCCGCGCCGGCGTCGAATCCGGCCGGGCGGAACTCGACTGCCTGCCTGGTCAGCTCCATGTAGGCCTGCTCCAGCGTGGCCCGGTGGGCGGAGACCTCGGAGAACGGCACGGCCGCCGCGCCCAGCAGCGCGACGACGCGCTCCGCGGGCAGCCCCGAGATCGTGAGCACGTCCTGGCCGGACGCGACGACGGTGGCCCCCGCCCGCTCCAGCACCGCCGTCGCCTCCGGCCGGGCGGACGTGCGCAGCGCCACCCGGTCACCGGACGCGGCGGCCAGCAGGCTCGCCACGGTCGTGTCGGCGATGACCTTGCCGCGGCCCACGACTACCAGGTGATCCGCCGTGTCCTGAAGCTCGCTCATCAGGTGGCTGGACACCAGCACCGCCCGGCCCTCCGCGGCCAGCGAGCGCAGGAAGCCCCGCACCCACACGATGCCCTCGGGGTCCATCCCGTTGAACGGCTCGTCCAGCATGATCGCGACCGGGTTTCCCGAGCATCGCCGCGGCGATGCCGAGCCGCTGCCGCATGCCGAGCGAGTACCCGCCGGCCCGCCGCCTGGCAACGCCCTCCAGGCCCGCCTGCCCGATCACCTCGTCCACCCGCCTGGCCGGCAGGCCCTGCGAGTGGGCCAGCCAGAGCAGGTGGTTGCGCGCGGACCGGCTCGGCTGCAGCGCGCCCGCGTCCAGCAGCGACCCGATCACCCGCATCGGCTGCCGGCAGGCTCGCATACGGCCTGCCGCCGATGGTTGCCTTGCCCTCGTCGGGCGCGTCCAGGCTGAGGATGACCCGCATCGTGGTGGACTTGCCGGCCCCGTTCGGGCCGACGAAGCCGGTCACCTGGCCAGGCTGGACAGCGAACGACATGCCGTCCAGCGCCAGCGTCGGCCCGAACCGCTTGCGCAGGCCGTTCACTTCAATCGTGGCTTGCATTCCCAGTCCTTCTCGTTCGGCTGCGGAAACTTGCCGTGACCTGAGTTCTACGGGTGCGGCCATAACATGGGCCGCACGGATGCTGTTATCCCGTTGTTAGGTCCAGCCGGACATGCTGAAGTGGGATGGCAGAGCCGAAATCCCTGATCAGAGGCATCGCCGACGGGAGGAGGGGCACATTGCGCGCGTCGCCTGCCGCGTCGGCCGCTGGCCGGGTACGGCTGCCTGGCCGCACGGTGCGGACGCGGCTGACCATCCTCTACGGGATCTTGTTCGTGTTCTCCGGCGCACTGCTGCTGACCATCGCCAGCGGCGTCGCCGTCGGCACGCTCGACATCCCAGGCCGTGCCGTCCGTCAGGAACTCCGCTTCCGGTTCGCCGCTGGCCGAGGCGAACGCTCGCATCCACCGGCTGCAGGCCGAGATCGGTCAGCTCCAGTCCCAGGCGGCGGCCGTCCGGCCGGACCAGAGCCAGCTCTCGCATGTGCTGCTGATCTCCTCGCTGATCGCGCTGGCGATCATGACGGCGATCTCGGTGGGGCTTGGCTGGCTGGTGGCCGGCCGCGCGCTCAGGCCAGTCCGCCAGATGACGGCCGCGGCCCAGCGGATCTCCGAGGACAGCCTGCACGAGCGGCTTGCGGTGCAGGGCCCGGAAGACGAGCTGAAGGAACTCGGAAACACCATCGACGGCCTGCTGGAGCGGCTGGAGGCCGCCTTCAGCGCCCAGCGCCGTTTCGTCGCCAACGCGTCTCACGAACTGCGGACCCCGCTGACCACCATGCGAGCCTCGCTGGACGTGGCACTGGCGAAGCCGGAACCTGCCCCGCCGCAGACCGTCGCGCTGGCCGGGCGGCTGCGGGCCGAGCTGGACAAGATCGACAGGCTGCTCGAGGCGTTCCTCCTGCTGGCGCGCGCCCAGCACCGGGCCCTGCCCGGCCGCGCGGCCGTCCCGCTGGACTACGTCGTCTGCGCCGCCCTCTCCGATCAGGCAGCGGCGATCCGGGCCATGAGCCTGACCGTGCAGGAGCCCGACTCCCTGGGCAGCGCGTGGGTGACCGGCAGCCAGGCACTGATCACGAGGATGGTGGAGAACGTCATCGACAATGCCGTCTGCCACAACACAGCAGGCGGCTGGATCCGGATTGGGTCCCGCACCGCGGGCGACCGGACCAGCCTGATCGTCGAGAACGGCGGGCCCCTGCTTGACCAGCAGCAGGTAGCCGGGCTGTCCGAGCCATTCCGCCGGATCGGGACGGACCGCACCGGCTCGGACAAGGGATCGGGACTCGGCCTGTCGATCGTCGCGGCCATCGCGGAGGCCCACGGCGGCTCGGTCGACCTGCAGGCGCGGTCCGCGGGCGGCCTGCGGGTCACGATCAGCCTGCCCGCGTCCGCGGCCCGGACCGAGGTCCGTCCCGGCGGGTGCCCCGGCATGAGAGTCCTGGTCGTCGAGGACTCGCGGTCCCTGGCCGAGGTGCTGGTCGAGGGCCTGCGCGACCAGGGCATGGCGGTCGACGCCGCCCACGACGGCCTGGAGGCGGCGGCCAAGCTGGATCTCAATCCCTACGATGTCGTGGTCCTGGACCGTGACCTGCCCGGCATCCACGGCGACTCCCTCTGCCAGATGATCACCGACCGCGACCAGCGGGCCATGGTCCTCATGCTGACCGCGTCCGGCGCGCCGGGCGACCGGGTGACCGGACTCGGCCTCGGCGCCGACGACTACCTGGGCAAGCCGTTCCACTTTCCCGAGCTGGTCCTGCGGATCCGCGCCCTGGCCCGCCGCAAGCCCGCCGCACGGGCCCGGATCCTGCGCGCGGCCGGGATCGAGCTCGATGCGATGCGGCGCACCGTCACCCGGGAAGGCCGGCCGGTAGACCTGTCGGTCAAGGAGTTCGGCGTGCTGGAGGCGCTGCTGCTCGCCGCGCCGGCCTACCTGCGCGCCGAGGACCTGCTTGAGCAGGTCTGGGACGAGCAGGCGGACCCGTTCACCAACACGGTCACGGTCACCATCGGACGGCTCAGGCGCAAGCTCGGCGACCCGCCGGTCATCGCCACGACCCCCGGCATCGGCTACCGGATCTCTGGCTGCGGCTGAGGCTCATCTGCCCGGGTAGATGCGGCCGGATCACCGCCGCGATCCCGCCGGTCTTCAGCGCCTACGCCACCGTCGTCCTGCCGGAGGGCGGCGAGGACACCGAACGGCATAACCGGGCCATGCTCGCCCTGCTGACCGGGCAGCCGCCGGGCCAGCGATGGTGGCTGGGGTATCTCAGCACCGGCCCGACCTGATGTTCCCCGCCGACCGCTCGTGGCTGGTCTCCAGGCTGTGCGACGACGACTGGACCTGCGTCGGCGGACCCGCCGGCCTGGTGGACTGCTTCCTGGCTCACCCTGACCTGCGGGCGCGGCCGGTGCAGCTCGGCGAGGAGGCCACCCCGCCAGGGGACAAGGCGTCCTGACCGGCCGCCGGGCCCCGGCCGCAGCACTTCGGTGCCCGCGATAGGCTTGATCGTCGTCAGCCACACCTGGTTCGGGTGCAGGCGGGCTGCGATGCGCTAGGAGACCGGCAGGTACTCCGTTGCCGTCCTGCGCATGACAAAGAAGAGTCACTTCCTGCCCTCGCCGGGTTACCGATTGATGGTGGAAGCGAACCGAGAGGATTCCCGGTTGGAGGTCGCCCTGCTGGCCATCGCCATCCAGCAGGCCGGCCGGATAAATAACGCGGCCGGGAACCGCACGCTGACCCCCGCACGGTGACGGCATGGATCAAGTTTCCGATCGAACCGACCAGCCGACGTCGGTGTCGTCCCGGCCCGAGACGCCGTCCCAGCCCGAGGCGCTGTCCCGGCCCGAGGCGACGCCCCGGCTAGGCCGGGCGCGATTCTGGTGGACGGGATGGCTTGAGGCGCTCGGGGTGGCGCTGTCCCCGGCCGTCGCCGCGCTGGTGCTGCGGCTCCGGCTGATGGCCCCGACCGGGCTGCCCGATCCGACGATGCATACCGCCTTCATCGTTGCTCCGCGCGACGTGCTCCTGCGCTTCGCCAACGTCTACACCGCGGTTCAGCTGCGCGAGAGCGCCCGGGTCGGTTTCCTCGTGCCGGCCCGGCTGGCCTACCTGGCTTTCGGCGCCGTGCCCGGCTTCTTCGTCACCCGGTACGTGTTCGCGCTGGTCGCGGTGGGACCCGTCTATCTGCTGCTGCGCCGCCTCTACGGTCGTCCCGCCGGGGTGGCCGGCATCCTGGTGATCGTTTCCTGCCCCGTGATCGTGACCGCATGGGGTACCGACTACCCGGACTCCGCGGTCGTCTCCTATGTGGCAGGGGCGCTGGCGTGCCTGGCGATGCCCTGCGCGCAGCGATGGCGCCGCGGGTGGCTGGCCGGCGGCGGCGTGCTGCTCGTGCTGGCGGTCTGGTCGCACACGATAGGGGCGGTGCTGGTGGCGGCGACGCTCGTCGGCTACCTGATCGTGCGGCTGGTCCGCGACCGGCGCCGGCTGCCGGTGGACCTG
Organism: uncultured Actinomycetota bacterium; assembly: GCA_963719705.1. Classification (GTDB taxonomy): domain Bacteria; phylum Actinomycetota; class Actinomycetes; order Streptosporangiales; family Streptosporangiaceae; genus CAVRCV01. The sequence goes on along the minus strand of CAVRCV010000015.1, from coordinate 185,133 downwards.
GTGCTGCTGGCCGGGGTCGCGGCCGCGGTGACCGGGCTGCTGATGGTGGCCTCCGCGGCGCTGCTCGGCCGCGCCAACTTCATCGGCCTCACCTGGCAGGCGTCTCGCGAACTGTCACGGCCCTCGGTGGCGGCGAAATTCCACTCGGCGAACTGGGAGTGGGCGCCGTACCTGGCCTACCTGCTCATCCTGCCCGCCGTGCTGGGCGCATTCGCGGTCGCGGCCGCGCGCCGGCTTCGCGCGGTGCCGACTCCGGTGCTGCTGATCGGGGCGATGGTCACGGTTCAGGTCGCGGGCTACGTCTGCCTGCAGTTCGCCGGCACGACCGAGGTCCTGGAGGAGCACTTCTTCTCCTCCACCCTGTGGGCCGGGCTGTGCCTGGCGACGGCGGTCACGATCGCGGAGCTGGCCCGGCCGCTGTGGGGCCGCCCGCTCGCCCGGTGGCTGCCCGCCGCGGTGCTGCTCGCCGTCCCTCTTGGCTACGAGGCCGACCCGCACGTGCCGCCGTTCGGCTGGCTGCCCATCGGCGCCATCCTGGCGGCAGCGGTGGTCGTCGCGGCTGCCGCGGCGCGCAGCTGTGCCAGGCTCCGCCGCCCGGCGGCTGCGGCGACGGTGATCGGGCTGGCGCTCGCTGCGCTGTCCGGCGGCCTCCTGGTGCTCGCGGTCACGCCCATCCCCAGCCACTCCCCCCTGCCCGGTACCGTGGGCGACCCGGCCCCGGCTTACTCCTCCGCGCTCGGCGGCAGCTCGGCGGACCTCATTGACGCCTACCGGATCGCCACCGACCTGCCGCGGTTCGTCGGCCCGGCCGCCTACCGCGGCGAGCAGATCCTCATGTGGCGGCAGCCACCCACCGGCAACAGCTTCACCTACAGCGGGATGTACCGTGGCTCGTTCAACACCCTGCCGAGCGAGGACCCGCCGCACCTCACCATCGTCGACCGCGAGAAGCTCGCGATCAGGCAGGCGCCCGAGCTGCTGCTGTTCGACATTCCCGCGCGATCCTTCCCGCAGGCGATGCGCGAGCTGGCCGCCTTCCAGCCGACCCTGATACGCGCCGGTGACCTGCGCGCCGGGCCCCTTTCCCTGCATGTCTGGCTGGTCCGGCTCGGCATCTACTACCATCCACCCCACCACACTGACTAATCCACGCATACCGTGGCAACTCAGGGGAGTTACCAGACGTGTTCGGTCGGCTGAGGCAGGCGCTTGACAACGTCAGCTTGTACATCGCCCTGCAGAAAGCCATCGGCGCCGACCGGGTCCGCTACTTCTGCCTTGGCGAGGCGGAGCTGCAAGCCCGGCGACCGGGTCCTCGATGTGGGCTGCGGCCCGGCCTACTACTTCGACCAGCTGCACCGAGGTGGAATACGTCGGCTTCGATACGTCTGAGCGATATGTGAATTATGCTCGACGGCGGTACGGCGATCGAGGCGACTTCCACTGCGAGACGCTCACCGCCGAGCACCTGAGCAAGCTGGGCCAGTTCGACGCTGTTCTCCTTCTGGGCCTGCTCCATCACCTCGACGACGCCGCCTGCGCGACCCTGCTGGACCTCGCGGCTACGGCACTCGCGCCGGGCGGGCGGGTGGTCAGCTGCGACGCAGCCGTGCACGAGGGCCAGCGCCGGTTCTCGCGCTGGATGTCGGAGAACGACCGCGGTGGGTACGTCCGCCGCCCGGAGTCCTACGACAGCCTGGCCCTGGCCCGCTTCGGGGAGCTGGAGACGCGCCTGATCGACAATCTGACCTGGGTGCCCACCAGCATCTACATGATGCGGATGGCCGCGCCGCTGGATCCGCGGCAGCAGTCGCGCGAGAGTGAGCCTGCGGTCAGGCTTGGCTGTGGCGGGGCCAGTCCAGGCCAGCCGGGCTAGCGTGGCCGGCCGCTAGGCCGGTGGATCTGCCTGGCCGGGACTGGCCAGGGCCCGCCGCAGCTCCCGGCGCGAGCCGACTCCGAGCTTGGTGTACACCTTGCTGAGATGCCATTCGACGGTCCGGATGCTGAGAAATAGCTGGGACCCGATCTCCGCGTTGGTGCGGCCGGCAACGGCGAGCCGGGCGATGTGCGCCTCCTGGGCGGTGAGCTCGCTGACCTTCCCGGCCGTCCGCTTGCGGACCGTTTCGCCGGTGGCCAGCAGCTCCCGCCGGGCCCGCTCGGCGAACCCCTCCATGCCCATCGTGGTGAACAGGCCGTGGGCGGTCCGCAGCTGGGCGCGGGCGTCCCGGCGCCGGTTCTCGCGGCGCAGCCATTCGCCGTACAGGAGGTGGGCGCGGGCTGCGGCCGGGCGCATGCGGGTACGACCCAGCCGCTCGATCGCCTCGCGGTAGCAGTTCTCGGCGATCTCGCCCTCGCTCAGCAGGGCACGCGAGCGCGCCTCGGTGCCCAGCGCCCAGTCGGTGCCGCTGGCGCGGGTCGTCTCGGAAAGCCGCTGCAGGGCGTCGGATGCGCGCGCTGCCTGGCTGCTGCGGACGGCCGCCTCGACCAGCTCGGTGAGCGACCATCCGAGGACGCCTATGTCGTCGTACTCGCACGCCAGCTCGGCTGCGGCGAGGGCCTGGCCGTAGCGGCCGAGGCCGTTATACAGCAACGCGGCAGCATACTGGCTGGTCACTCCCCTCCCCTCGCCACGGCTGGTCACGCCGTCCAGGTTGGCCTGGATGAACTCGGTGGCCTCGGTCTCACGGCCCCGGAACGCGGCGATGCCGGTGGCGCCGTAGGGCCCGAGCTGGCTGCCGGTCGTGTCGGCGACCGCCTGCGCCTCCGCGATGAGCGCCGCGCCCTGCTCCAGCTCGCCCGTGTGCGAGTGCAGCAGGATGCGGGACCGGACCGCGAGGGGAAGCTCACTGAGTGCTCCCGCCGCACGCGCGAGCTTGACGTGACGGCTGGCCAGGATGTGCCAGGTCTGGTCGTCCCATACCGCCATGGCCGCCCGGCCGGCGAGCCACAGCCAGCTCAGCCCCTCCGCCGCCGAGATGTCCTGACCGCGGAAGGCGAGCAGCGCCCGGCGCAGGGCGGGCGTCCCGGCCGCATAGCCCTCCGTGACCAGCAGTGCCAGGCCGTCCAGGAGCAGGTCGGGGGCGCGGGCCGGGCCAGGTGCGGCGGGCGCCGTACGTGCGGCCCTGGCCACCTCGCCGACGGCCGGTGAAAGACGGCCGACGAACAGCGCGGCGGTGAACGCCTCCAGGTAGGTCTCGCGGGCCAGCCCGGCGTCCAGCGCCTCGAGCTGCCTGGCCGCGCTGAGCATGAGCGGGGGCGCGTCACGGCCGTGACTCATGGCGAACGCGATCTGCGCGCGCAGCAGGCCGCCGCGGGCGCGCTGAAGCTCGTCCAGCGGCCCGGCCTCTGCCATGGCCAGCAGGCCGAGCGCGGCGTCCAGCGCGCCAGCCTGGTGCTTGGCTTGCGCTGCGGCCAGCGCCCGCTGTGCGCGGCGTGCCGGGTCGAGCGTCAGCCCGGCCGACAGCTCCAGGAACGCGGCCGCCGCCGCGAGACCGCCGCGGCGCTGTGCCCGGCCCGCGCACTGCTCAAGTTCGGCGGCAACGTCCTCATCCGGGCCCGGTGCGGCCCGGGCCCGGTGCCAGGCCCGCCGGTCCGGATCGACGGCCGGGTCGGTGGCCTCGGCCAGCGCGCCGTGCAGCTCCTGCCTCGTCTGGGCCGATGCCGACCGGTAGGCGGCCGAGCGCACCAGCGGATGCCGGAACCGCACCCGCGCGCCCAGCTCTGCCAGCCCCGCCTCCGCGGCCGGCCCCGCCGCCCCGGCGCCGATCGCGAGCCGGCCGGCCGCCCGCCACACCAGCACCGGATCGCCGGTCGGATCGGCTGCCGCCAGCTGCACCAGCCGCCGGGTCTGCGCTGGCAGCGTCTCCAGCTGCCGCCCGAAGCTCTCCTCGATCCGGCCGTCGAGCGGCACCGCGCTGCCGGGCCCGAACCCGCCCGTCAGCTGCGCCGGCGTCAGCCCCCGCGGCAGCTCGAGCAGCGCCAGCGGGTTCCCGTGCGTGTCGGCGACGATCCGGTCCCGGACCCGCGCGTCCAGCGGCCCGGTCAGCACCGACTCCAGCAGCTCCCGCGCATCGTCCGGCGCCAGGCCCTCCACCACGAGCTCTGGCAGCCCGGCCACGTCCCTGCCGGGAACCCGCGCCGCGAACACCAGGCCCACCGGGTCGGCCGCCAGCCGCCGGGCCGCGAACCCCAGTGCCTGCGCCGAGGCACGGTCCAGCCACTGCTGGTCATCCACCACGCACACCAGCGGGCGTTCCCCCGCCGTCTCCGACAGCAGGCCCAGCACGGCCAGGCCGACCAGGAACCGGTCCGGCACCGGACCCGCGCTCAGGCCGAACGCGGTCCGCAGCGCCTCACGCTGCGGACCCGGAAGAGACTCAGCATGATCCAGCATCGGCGCGCACAGCTGATGCAGCCCCGCGAACGCCAGCTCCATCTCCGACTGCACGCCCGCCGCCCGCGCGACCCGGCACCCCGAGGCCCGCCCGGCCAGGTAGTCAAGCAGGACGGTCTTGCCCACGCCGGGCTCACCGCGCACCACCAGTGCCCTGCCCGCACCGGCCCGCACGCCAGCAACGAACCGGTCCAGCACGCCACGCTCGCGGAGCCGGCCCGTCAGCCCTGCCGCGGGCTCGCCAGAATGTGCCGTCACCGCCCCGACGCTACACAGCAACCATGGCGACGGCACCGTCTGCCGCGGCAACGCGGGCGAGTACCGGCGCGGCCCGGACCGCAGACCAGGGCACCGGCCGGTAGCTACCACGGGCGCGGCACGCTCCCCCGGAGCGCGACGCTGAGGCAGGTACCGCAGCACCGCCAGTCCCCGCATCACCACCAGAGGAGTCACGCAATGTCTAACCACTTCAGCGCCGACAACATCAAGTTCCCCGGCGACGACCGGCGCCTGGATCTCACCGACGTGTACCTGTTCGCCTCGGCCGACGACCCCGGCAAGACCGTCCTGATCATGAACTCGAACCCGACCAGTGCCCCGCCCCCGATCCCGGCGCCGGTGACCGGCCCGGAGTTCTACCCCGGCGCGTTCTACCGGATCAACATCGACAACGACGGCGACAACCACGCCGACGTCGCGTTCACGTTTGCCTTCTCCGAAGTCGAGAACGGCAAGCAGGCCGGCACCGCCTGGTACGCCACCGGCGCGGACGCCCGCCAGCCGCAGCCGGCCGGCGAGGTACTGGCCGACGACATCCCGGTCAGCTTCGACGGCACGGCGCAGCCCGTGCTGGCCGGCCGGATCCGGCTGTGCGCGGGGCTGCGCAGCGACCCGTTCTTCGCCGACGTCGAGGGGCCCTGCACGGCTTCGTCTGGACCGGGCACGACGACTTCGCCGGCAACAATGTCGACTCGATCGTGCTGGAGGTGCCAGCCGACATGCTCGGCGGCCCGGTGATCGGCATCTGGGCCACGGTCAGCCGCTATACCGGCGACGAGCTCGAGCAGCTGGACCGCGGCGGCAACCCGACCATCAACCCGTTCATCAACCCCGACGGAGAGAAGAACCTCTACAACTCCCGGCAGCCGGCCGACGACGTGGCCAACTACCTGGGGCCGTGGTCGGCGACCCTGGAGAAGGCCGGCGGCTACTCGCCCGAGGCGGCCAGGGCGGCGGCGCTGGAGGTGCTTCCCGATATCCTGCACTACGACCGCACCAGGCCCGCCACCTATCCCAACGGCCGCATTCTCACCGATGACGTCTACAGCCTGCGCTTTGCCTGGCTGAGCAACGGCAAGATCCCGCCGACCGGGCTCAAGCCGCACGACAACCTGCTGGCCGCGTTCCCCTACCTCGGCCCGCCCGTCAGGAGCCACTGAGCCTGATCGTGGAATATCTCGTCAGCATGACCACCCATGTGCCGGATGGAACGGCGGAGGAAGCGGTTCAGGACATCCGCGCCCGCGAGGCCGCCCGGGCCCGCGAGCTCGCGGCGCAGGGGCACCTGCTGCGCCTGTGGCGCCCGCCGCTGCAGCCAGGCGAATGGCGCACCCTCGGGCTGTTCGCCGCCGACGACGGCGGCCAGCTCGGGGAAGTCCTCGCCTCGATGCCGCTGCGGGTGTGGCGCACCGATGAGGTCACCCCGCTCTCGCCGCATCCGAACGACCCTCCCCCGGCACCCGGACCAGGGCACAAAGCCACGGAGTTCCTGGTGACCTTCACCCTGGCCGTCCCGCCGGGCACACCCGACCAGACCGTGCGGGACACCAGGGCCCGCGAGGCGCAGGCCGCACATGACCTGGCCGGCCAGGGACACCTGCTCCGGCTGTGGGCCCTGCCGGGTGCCGGGGGCACGCTGGGCCTGTACCGGGCCCGCGATGCCGCCCAGCTGGAGGCGATCCTGGCGGCGCTGCCGCTGGCTCCCTGGATGACCGTGGCTGCCACGCCGCTATCGCCCCACCCCAGCGACCCGGCGGTCACCTTGGAATAGCCCGAACCTGTGCCGTGCTGTCGCAAGGGCTGGCTAGTAGATGTGGCCCTGGAGGCGCCATGACTCAGCTTGCGCGTCCAGACCCCGCGCGCAGGAGATCAGGACAAGAGCACCAACGCACCGGCCAGGCTTCGGCCGCCGCTGAGCCATGGCCGGCCCGCCGCTCAGGGCTGCGGGCTGGCCGGCCAGTCCCTGGCTGGGCGGTAGCTACGGCCCTGCTCGCGCCTGCCGTCCTGGTCGGAGGCTGGGTGGTGGCCGGCGCGCTTCAGCCGGCCGCCTACAGCCCGATGCGCCAGACGATGAGCGTGCTGGCTGGTCACTCGGGAACCGACCGGTGGGTTATGACCGCGGCCCTGCTGCTGGTGGGCAGCTGTCAGGTCGCGACCGGCGCGGGCCTGACCCCGGTCCGCATGCCCGCGCGCATCCTGCTGATCGTGACCGGCCTGTCTACGCTCGGCATCGCCGCCACCCCGGAACCGGTCACGGGCCCGACGTCGCGCCACCTCGCCTTCGCGGTGAGCTGCATCCTCACGGCGATGCTCTGGCCCGCGCTTGTCGCCAGGCGCGCACCGGCGCAATCACGGATCCTCGGAATCTGCGGCTGCGCGACGGTAACCGTGATCTTCGCCGGGTTGTCTTGCTGGCTCCTGGTCGCAGCCCGAGACCACGGCGGTGACCTGGGCATGGTCGAGCGGCTGACATCGGCGGCTGAGGGCCTGTTCCCGCTTGTCGTCGCGGTGGCCTTGCGGAGAGCGGGTCCGCCATTGCCGGCCCGCGGCCGGAGGCTGCTACCCGGCAGCTCCGGCGACGGCGCGGCGGCGCCGCTCGAGCCGGGCGCTGCTCGGCCAGCGGACGCCCGTGGCCCATCCCGCCCACTCGAACACCCGGATCAGCTCGGCCGACAGGTCGAGCTGTCCGCGGTCGACACCGTGCCGCGCACAGGTCGGATCGGAGTGGTGCATGTTGTGCCAGCTCTCCCCGAGCGACAGCACGGCCAGCGGCCAGAGGTTGGTCGCCCGGTCGTGCCGGCGTGTGGTGAAGGGCCTGCTCCCGAGCACGTGGCACAGGGAGTTGACACTCCAGGTGACGTGCTGCAGCAGGAAGATGCGCACGAGCCCGGCCCACAGCAGCGCGAGCAGCGCGCCCCGGAGGCCTCCGATCGCCCAGCCGATGCCGAACGGCACCGCCAGCGAGGCGGCGCACAGCGCGGGAAACGCGCCTGATATCGCTCGCATGGCCGGGTCAGCGAGCATGTCCGGGGCGTAGGTCGGCCGTGATGTCGGGTCGTTGCGCGCCAGCCAGCCAACGTGGGCGTGCAGGACACCGCGCAGCTGGCGCCGGCCCGGTGCCATACCGGTAGGGCGAATGCGGGTCGCCTGGCCGGTCGGAGAACGCGTGGTGACGCCGGTGCACGGCTACCCAGCCGGTTACGTCGCCCTGGAAGCTGAGCGAGCCGGCGATGGCCAGCGCGGCGCGCAGGGCCTGCCGCGCCGTGAAGCTCCGGTGGGTCAGGCACCGGTGAAACCCCGCCGTCACCCCGAACCCGGTGAGCAAGTAGAAGAACGCTGCCAGCCCGAGGTCTGCGAATCCGACGCCGTGGCCCCACAGCAGCCACAACGCGGCGACCAGGCCGGCGAACGGCATCGCCACGAGCACGCCCATCACCGTCAGCTGGAAGACCCGCTGAGCCGGAGCCGCAGCGGGCACCGCAGCGGCCGGGAAGGGAGTGGTCCCGTCATACTGAACGAGTGTCAGGTCCGCGCTCATCGTTTCGCCCTCGCCGTCTAAGGATGCAGCAAGGCGGATCTCAAAACGGGCGAGGTCTGGACCGGGTCAGGGACTCGTACCGGCTGCAAGAGCGGATAAGCCGACGGTAGCACAACCGCGGTCCCCGGCCCGTTGCTGGCCGGGTCCGCCTGGCTATCGAACCTCAGTACCAGAAATAATTTGCTAGTATCACAAGACAGGCATAATGTCGCAGCCGAGGCCGCCGGGGAATGAGGCACCACGTGATCACTGGCACCAGAAGCACGCCAGCGCGCAGAAACCCAGACCGGAGCCCCGCAGCCGATGCGGTCACCTACCGGATTGATGATCCGGCGCTGACCGTCCGGACCGACCGCGGCTACCTGGTGGCCGCCGTCAGCGGCGCGCTCGACAGCTCGCACGCGCCTGCTCTCCGGGAGCAGCTCCTGCGCGTTCTCCGCCCGGATAACAGCCAGCTTGTCATCGACCTGTCACTGGTCAGCCGCATCGACGCCGGCGGCCTTGCCCTCCTCGTCGGCACCGAGCGCCGCGCCCGGCTGCTCGGCGGGTCCCTTCGGCTGGCCGCGGCTACGCCCGCCGTAGCCAGCGCATTGCGCGTGGCCGGCCTGGACCGGCTGCTCCGGATCTTCCCCACGGTCCAGTCTGCGGTCATCCTGAGCGAGTGACGGACTGACCGGGCTGGACGGGCACACCCGGCGGTTCTAGGGCACGACTATCAGGGGTACCGGAGAGTGGCGGGCCAGGCTCACGGCGACCGAGCCCACCACACGGTGCGTGACGAGAGAAGAGCTGCCGACCACGATGACAACGGTTGCGCCGGGGTTCGCAGCGCCGAGATCCCTGGCGGCCGCGATCAGTTCCTCTGCGATCAGGCCCTGGCGCCGCTCGAAGCCCCAGCTCTGCTCGCGGTCGCCCAGCTGCGCGGCGGCCATCGTGCGGAGTTCCTGCTCGACGTCATCAAAGGTTGTTTCCAGCTCGCTGACGGCGCCGGGCGACAGCGCGGCCATGCTGGGCAGGTGAGCCACGTACACCACCTCAATGCGGCCGGTCCGGCCCTGCAGCAGGCGGACCGCGGCGTCGAGGGCGCGGCTAGCCGGAGGCGATCCGTCATAGCCGACGACAAGACGCAGATCCGTCGCGGGCGTGGGAGTGCTCATCGACGGAGGATAACTCCTCCGTCGTCGCGCCGGTGGAGGTACCGGGCATCCGTGTCATGCGCGGATCTCCCGGCCGTTCACGGTCAGCGTCACGTCGATGTTGCCCCGGGTGGCATTGGAGTACGGGCACACCTGATGGGCGGCTGTAACGATCCGCGCCGCCTGATCAGGGTCCTGAACCTGCGGCAGGGTGACGTCGAGTTCCACGGCGAGCCTGAAGCCGCGCTCCTCGGTGGGCAGCAGGCTCACCCGGCTGTCGATCGAGACATCTCCCGCCTCGGCGTGCTCCCGGCGGCCGACCACGCCCAGGGCGCTTTCGAAGCAGGCCGCATAGCCCACGGCGAACAGCTGCTCCGGATTCGTGCCGCCGCCCTCGCCGCCCATCTCCTCCGGCGAGCGGAGCTGCACGTCCAGGGCTCCGTCACTGGTGCGCCCGTGGCCGTCTGCCCGGCCGCCCGTGACGGTCGCCTCCGCCGTGTAAAGAACTCGCGCCATCTCGGCTCCGTCCTCGGGATCTGCAAACCGCCCGGCTGACGGCCGGGCGGGCCCGGCACCTGCTAATGACTACAGGTAGCCAGTCCGGCTGGTGGCCGCTCTCAATCCACGGTACTCGCACGCACGCGCGGCAGCCGGTGCCTGTCAGCCCCGAGCCAGGCGTCAGGTGTCCAGCCGGAGGAAGGTCTCCTCCCGACAACGACCATGTAACCTGGCTCCCTCCGCTCTCTCCCGCCCGATCGCATTTTCTCATCCGACGACTGGCCGCCCCCTATCCGCGAGGCTCGCGATGACCGACGACGCCGGAGCGCTCGGGAACCTGCTGTGCACGTGCCGCCGGCGGGCCGGGCTGTCTCAGGAAGAACTCGCCGAGCGGTCGGGCCTGAGCGCTCGCGCGATCGGCAACCTGGAGCGCGGCAGCGCCAGGTGGCCGCACCCGGACTCGGCCCGGCGCCTCGCCGACGCGCTGGGGCTGCGCGGCCAGGCGCGGGTCCAGTTCTTCGCCGCGGCCAGCCGGCAGCCGGCCCACGACGCCTACGTGGTTCCCCGGCAGCTGCCGTTTCCGGTGGCGCAGTTCGCCGGCCGCCAGGGCGAGCTGGCAGCGCTCACCAGCCTGCTGGACCAGGCCGCCACCGCGCCAGCAGCGGTGATCGCGGCAATCGGAGGGCCACCCGGGGTGGGGAAGACCGCGCTGGCAGTGCACTGGGCCCATAAGGTGGCGGACCGGTTCCCGGACGGGCAGCTGTACCTGAACCTGCGTGGTTTCGGCCCGTCAGGCAGGCCGGTGCCGCCGGCGGAGGTGCTCCGCGGCCTCCTGGACGCGCTGCAGGTCCCGGCCAGGCAGGTCCCGGCAGGCCTGGACGCGCAGGCGGGCTTGTACCGCAGCCTGATGTCGGGCCGCCGGATGCTCGTGCTGCTCGACAACGCCCGCGATGCAGCGCAGATCCGCCCGCTGCTGCCCGGCGGCCCTGGCTGCCTGGCGCTGGTGACCAGCCGCAGCCAGCTGTCCGGGCTGGTGGCTGCCGAGGGCGCGCGGACCCTGAACCTGTGCCCGATGACCGAGCCCGAAGCGCGCGAGCTGCTGGCCGGACGGCTGGGCGCGACCCGGCTGGCCGCCGAGCCGGGCGCGGCAGCCGCGCTGATCGGGTCGTGCGCCCGGCTGCCGCTGGCACTGGCCCTCGCCGCCGCGCGCGCCCTGGCCTGCCCCGGGCTGCGGCTGGCCGCGCTGGCCGGGGAACTCCACGATGCGCTCGGAAGGCTGGACGCGCTGGAGACCGGCGACGCGGATGCCGGACTGCGCGCGGTCTTCTCCTGGTCCCTGGACGGCCTTCCCGCCGACGCGACCCGCATGTTCGGGTTGCTGGGCCTGCATGCCGGGCCCGACATCACGATCCCGGCGGCGGCCAGCCTGGCCGGCCTGCCACTACCGCCGGCCCGCCGGGCGCTGCGCGAACTCGCCGAAGCGCACCTGATCACCGAGCACGCCACCGGCCGGTACAGCCTGCACGACCTGCTGCGCGCTTACGCTGCCGAGCGCGCCGCAGCCGCCTTCGACCCGGCGGCCCGGCACGACGCCCGGAGCCGGATCCTCGACCACTACACCCGCACCGCCGTAGCCGCCGCCCTGCTGCTGAACCCGGAGCGGGATCCGATCGCCCTCGCCCCGCCCCGGCCCGGCGTCATGCCGGAGCACCCCGGCGGCTACCAGCAGGCGCAGGCCTGGTTCACGGCCGAGCACCAGGTCCTGCTCGCCGCCGCCGCCCTGGCCGCCGACGCCGGATGGGACGCCTGCGCCTGGCAGCTGCCCTGGGCCATGGCCGACTACCTGGACCGCAGCGGGCACTGGCACCAGTGGGCCGCGATCCAGCGCGCCGCTCTCGCCGCCGCCGCCCGACTCGGCGACACGGCCGGACATGCGGTGACCAGCCGGCTGCTCGCATCCTCCTGTACCCGGCTCGGCGACTACGACCAGGCCCGCGCCCACCTGACCGAGTGCCTGGAGCTCTACCGGGAGCTCGGTGACCGGGGCGGCCAGGCCCACGCGCACCGCAGCCTCGGCTGCGTGGCAGCCGACCAGGGCCGGCACGCCGATGCGCTCCGTCACGACGAGCAGTCACTCGCCCTGTACCAGGCCACCGGCAACCGGGCCGGACAGGCCACCGCCCTCGCCAACGTCGGCTACAGCCACAACCAGGTCGGCAACTACCAGCAGGCCCGGACGTCCTGCCGGCAGGCCATCGGCCTGCACCGCCGGACCGGCGACCGCGCGGGCCTGGCACACGCCTGGGCGGTCCTGGGCGACGCTGAGCATAACCTGGGCAACCTGACCGAGGCCGCCAGGTGCTGCCGGCGTGCCCTCGCCATCTTCCGCGACCTCGGCGACCGTCCCAGCCAGGCCTATGCACTCGCCGACCTCGGCGGCACCTGCCACGCCGCCGGTCAGCTCAGCAACGCCCGCGACGCATGGCAGCAGGCCCTGGACATCTTCACCGAGCTGCACCACCCCCAGGCCGACCAGGTCCGTGCCAGGCTCCGGCAGCTCGGCGAGGTTCCGGAGCCCGCACCCTCCGCATCAGTCAGGGTGTGACACCGTCTTCGGGTCAGATCAAGAGTAGTAGAAGATGAAGGTCTGGCCCTTGTAGTTCTGGTCCTGCTGGATCTCGGGATACCAGACCGAACTGCAGCCGCGGAACTCGACGCACTTCTGGAAATACTCGGTCTCATACTCCACGTTTCCCGAGCAGGTCCTTGTGGTGCCGGCGGCGTCATAGCAGTGCCACGAAAACTGGCCGTCGAGGTACTCCCAGTTCTGGTTGGCACCTGCCGACGTGACAACTGGATCGAACGAATTCGCATGGGAGGTGACGATCACGCCGTTGTAGCAGAAGCTCGTGGTGTAAAGGACAAAGGCCAGCAGGGTGGAACCGCTGTAGAGATTGTCTTCGCCCTCGTAGGTCTCGCACGGATCTCCGTTGGCGTTCTGGTAGCCGTGGATCGTGCCGGTGCTCGCTGTGCTGTGGAGACCGGCCGCCGCCGGCGCCTGTCTGGCGGCGGTGGCCGCGGCGGCGGGGCCTGCGGCGGCCGCGCCGCCGAGGCTCAACGCGATGGCGCAGCTCGCGGCCACCATGATGGAGCACATCTTTGGGGAAATTATCACTAGACATTCCTCCTATTGCTGTACTCGCAATATGGCCGGCCGGGCGGTTACGGAACAGGAAGTCTGGTGGCAGTTTCGGCCACTGAGCGTCACAGCGCTTTACGCAGCTGGCAGTGTCGCAGTCAGACCGTGGTCTGGTAGGCGCGCTGAATGGTCTCGGACAGGCTGTTCCCGGCGGCGTCCCGGGCGGTGACAGACAAGCTGACCCGGGCGGATCGCGGGGCGGTGAAGACGGCGCAGTACCTGTCCGCTCCGAAAGCTGTCACGTTGGCGTTCCGCCAGGTCCTGCCGCCGTTGAACGACACCCGGATGACGGCGTGGGTGATGAGGTATCGCGGCGCGAGCTGGATGTGGCCGACGGTAACGGTGACCGTCTGGCGTCCTGGCCTGGCAGTCCCGTTGAGGCCGAGTCCGGCCACGCGGTAATTAAGCGTGATCATCGGCTGTACCGCGCAGTGCCGCTGCGGCGGCCCGGTGCCGGAATCGCAGAGCCAGGGTGCCGGGACGGTGGAGCCGGGCTGGCGGCGCGAGTGCCAGGTCCAGACATCGCGGCTGGCGGCGGAGAACCGATACTGGCGGCCGGCGCGCGATGCGCTGAGCACGAACCTGATCAGTGACGGCCGCGGGCTCAGCCTTGCCGTGACGAAGAGATCACCGAGACCACCGGTGGCCGAGACCGCGTTGCCGCCGGCGATCTTGGCGCCGTCCTGGTAGACCGCGTAGCTGCCGCTGACGTCATTGACCTTGCCGGGGAACGGAACGAGGAGCCCGCCTCCGGTGTGACCGGTCTGGTTGTCGCTGAACGGGGTGATATCCAGGCTGAGACTGTTTCCGGCGCGACCGGCCGATGGCTGTACCACGAAGGTCCGGGTGCTCGGGAAGCTGACGTTGGGACCGGGGTGCAGCGGGTAGGCGTTCCAGTCCTGCGTCAGGTGCTCGCCCGCGTGCAGAAGCCGGAACGCGCTGGTCTGACCGCCCTGGGTCTGCCCGGTGGCGATGGTCCGGTATTCGGCATACGTGGTCTGCCACAGCATGGCCGGGCGGGCCGAGATGTACTGAATCTGACGCGCGGGCAGCTGCAGCGGAAGTGTCAGCCCCCCGTAGCCGCTCGTGTCGATCTGGTACGGGGTCCCGCCCACCGTTGCCCAGCCAGCGACCGAGCGCACGTCCTGGAAGTAGCGCTCCGAGACCGTGGCCAGGCCGGATGGCCGCGCGGTGAAATGCTGGGCCGGGATGGTGCCCGTCGGGTCGGCGAAGTCCAGCGTGTAGGCGTACGGGACCGGCTGCCCTCGTGCCGGGGTGGCCTGTGCCGAGGTGAAGACCCGCATCGTGCCGTAGCCCGGCCGATGGCTGACGGGGCTGATCCACAGCGGGGTGCTGGTGTTCTCGCTCAGGCTGTCGATCTTCGGCGACAGCGCGTTGGCCGGGGCGTGCGGCGCGGCGCGCACGATCGTCAGCGAGGAGCTCTGGGTGATCGCGGGCCGCGGGGTTCGCATCGTGACCCTGCTGGTCGCGGCCCTGGCGCTGGTGCGCACCGTCGTGTTGCCGGAGACCCTGAACTGCGGCAGCACATCCATGCGGATCGCGGTCAGCTTGCCGCTGGTGATCTGGAGGAACACGGCCGTTGCCCAGTACGTCCCGGACGTGACCTGGAACTTCGCGATGCCATGGCGGAAACCGGCAATACCGGTGCCGGGCTCGTCGGAATCAGCCACGTTGCCGACCAGAACGTACCCGCTGGTATCGGGCCGGCCGGAAAGGTCAGTGCCGGAAACAACCAGCGTGTGGGTCCCGAGGCGGCCGGCCGGGCCGAGGGCGACCTGGCGTCCGCTCGCGCTGCGGACGGCAAGCCTCAGGCCGCGATGATGCGGCGAGGTCGCGGAGATCACGATGGCGTGGCCGCCCAGGCCGACTCTCGTCACCGAGATTGCCTGGCCGGACTCTGGCGCCGGCACCAGGACGGCGCCTGGCTGTCCGGCCGGAGCTGAGCCAGCCAGTACCCGGCCGCCCATCGCCAGCGCCAGCGCGGCTTTCGTCGGGGCTGGCACCGTGCTGCTGCTGCTCCGGGCACGGCTTCGGGCGGACGCTGTCGCGGCGGCGGGGGCCGACAGGACTGCCAGCAGCGCCGCCGCCAGAGCGGCGGTACGAAGGAAGGGACTGGGCACAGCGGTCTCCTTGTTTCTGGGTTGCGAAATGTCAGATCTGCTCGGGGCCGGCCCTGGCTGCGACGGCCGCTCGGTGTGGCTACCGGGAAGCCGCAGGGAGCCGGGGCGAGCGATGAGAGTCGCGGCAGGCGGCGATGACGAGCACGGCCAGGAGTACCGCGGGCGGGAGGTAGGCCTGGGTGATGAAGCCCAGCTCGGGGTGAAGACGCACCAGCGGCGCCCAGGCAGTGGCAGCTACGGTGGCGGCGCCGGGCGGGAAGAGGAAGGGCCAGGCGGGGATCGCCAGCAGTATCAGTAGCCACCTGGCCAGCGATGAGGCCAGTGCCATTGCGGCACAGAGCACAGCTCCGGCTATCACGACGAGGGTTACCGGGCCGATGGTGGCGCCGATCGTGAGCGCTGCGATGACGGAGAGCGCAGCGTGCCTCCAGGTCAGGAGCTGCAGTCCGCGTCGCGGCCCTGGTGATGCGGTCACCGCGGCCATCTGCAGCCCCAGTACCAGGAGGATGTCAGCGTCAGCAGTCCCCCAGGCGTAGCTGAAGCCAGGCGCGCCAATCCGGTAAACGAGGCCGATCAGCAACGCCGCAACTGCCAGCGCGGTAACGCGCCGCCGCCGCTGCAGAGCCACTGCTCCCATGGCCACCAGGGCCAGCGGGACCGTGAGCCCCTCGAGGGCCCACCACGGGAACCCGTAGCTGAGAACCCCCGGCATGGACTGGAGCATCCGGATCTGCCAGACCGCAAAAATCAGCAGGGCGATCAGCGGCAGGATGACGCTCAGTACTGCCAGCGCGTCCCGCCAGGCAGGCTCGGTGCCGTTGCGGGAGGGCTGGCACCTGACCCGCAGCGCGCCCCAGATCAGGTCTGCGACCTCGGCGACCTGCGGTCGGCGCTGTCTGTCAGGTGCTGCGGTCATCAAGACGGCGAGCATTTCCTCCTCATGGACGCGGCGGTAGGCGACCGGGTAGCAGGCCAGCAGCCGCCGGTAACGGCGCTCCAGCCCGCCCCGGTCCCGGCCGGCACCCGACTCCCGGAAGCGATCAGCCATGGCCCTGCCTGCTGCCTGTTCGCCTGCGCCGGTCATGGCGTGCCGCCGAGCAGCCTCAGCCGCCGGGCAGCCACCGCGGTGGTGCTGCGCATGCGGTCCACCTCCTCCTCAAGGCGCCGCGCGCCGTGGGGGGTCAGCCGGTAGTACCGCCGTAGCCGGGCGTCCACGATCTCCTCCCGGTCGAACTCGACCAGGCGGTCGCCGGCGAGCCGGTTCAGGGCGGCATACAGCGTCCCTGCGCGCAGCCGGACGCGGCCGCCGGAAATCTGGGCGACGTCAGTCATGATCCCGTAGCCATGCTGCGGGCCGGCCGCCAGCGCCGTCAGGATCAGGAACGTCGGTTCCCGCATCGGCAGATCAGTCATGCGTCAGGTATATACCGACTATCGGTACATCCGCAAGCCCGGCCCAGCAAGTGCAGCCGGGATCCAGGCGCCAGGAGAAGCTTGCGCTCCTGTACAACGAGCAGGGACTTCGGCCAGATGAGACCGCGCGCAGGCCCGGCGTCGGCAGCTATACAGCAACGCAGATCATCCTCGCCGCCAGGAACCGCGCGAAAGGCTGACCGTCGGGCCGTGGTTCTTGTGGAAGCTCCGCCCGAGGGCGGCTGAGGCGGACGCGTTCACGTATCAGGTGCTTTCCGTGGCTAGCCGCGGAGTGCTTCGATGAGCTATCCGGGCGGGTGCCACCAGCCTGGGTAGCCCAAGGAGGAGGTTCCGCATCATGCTTCGTTCCTCACCGCCGGCTGCGCTGCGCCGCCTGGCGCCCGGCGCCGTGATCTCGCTGGCCGCATTGTTCGTCGCCGTGCCGGCGACCGCGATCGCCGCGCCCGCGCGGTCGGCGGGCTGGTCGCCGGTGTTCGCCCGTCCGGCCGCTCCGGCCGGGTCACGCGCTGTCGGCAGCCTGCCGGGCTCGACCGTGCTGCACGGCGCCGTCGCGCTGAGGCCGCGTGACGCTGCGGCGCTGGCGGCGTATACGGCCGCGGTGACGGCGCCCGGCTCGCCGCTTTATGAGCACTATCTGGGCGCGGGCCAGTTCGCCGCCCGGTTCGGGCCGGCGCCTGCCACGATCGCGGCCGTGGCGGGCCATCTGCGGGCCGACGGCGTCCGGGTGACCGGCGTATCCGGCAACGGGCTGCTCGTCAGCTTCACCGCAACGGCCGCCAGCGCGCAGGCGGCATTCGGGACCCGGCTCGAGCGATACCGCCTGGCGGATGGCGCAGCGGCCCTCGCGCCGGTCACGGCGGTCACACTGCCCGCGAGCATCGCCCCGGCCGTGCAGACCGTGCTCGGGCTCGACACCACCTCGCGCCCGATGGCCGAGCCCCTGCACGGTCGGCGGGGCAGGGGCTCCGAGCCCTCGGTGCGGCCGTCGGCGACGCCCGTCGGGCCGAAGGCGTGCTCCGCCGCCCGCGCCGATGCTGCCGAGTTCGGCGGTCTGACCGACCAGCAGATCGCCTACTCCTACGGCGTCAACGGGCTGTATGACGCCCGTGCGGACGGGGCCGGGCAGACCGTTGCCGTCTACGAGCTCGAGCCGTTCAGCCGTAACGACATCCGTATCTTCGACACCTGCTACTTCGGCGCAAGCAGGGCCGCGGCGATGCTGAAGCGCCTGACCGTGAGCACGGTCGACGGCGGCCAGCAGACCGGGTTCGGGTCGGGCGAGTCGGAGCTGGACATCGACGACGTCTCGGCTGTCGCCCCCGGCGCGCACATCGAGGTCTACGAGGCCCCGAATACCTTCTACGGCCTGGTCGACGAGTTCAACGCGATCGTCCAGGACGACAACGCCAAGGTCGCAACCTCGTCGTGGGCCTCCGGCTGCGAGGCCGGCGTCCAGTCCTTCGCGCCCGGCATTGAGCCGCTCGAGAACACGATCTTCGAGCAGGCCGCGATCCAGGGCCAGACCGTGCTCGAATGGGCCGGCGATGACGGCTCGGACGGCTGCGCGGGTCACGGCTCCAGCCCGGTGCCCCCGATCCTGTCCCAGAACGTGGAAGGTGACCAGCCGTACGTGCTCTCGGTCGGCGGCACGACGATCACCGATCCGGCCTTCCCGCCTGCCGAGCAGGTGTGGAACGACGGCTCAGACTGGGGAGCCGGCGGTGGCGGCATCTCCCAGGTGTGGGCGGCGCCGTCCTGGCAGACCGGCAGTCACGTACCGGGGTTCGGCAATGCCGCGATCGTCAGGCGCGCGAAGGCGGTGGCGGGCAGCGACTTCTGCGGGGCCGCCGTCTGCCGGGAGGTCCCCGACGTGACCGCGCAGGCGGACGAGTTCACCGGGGCGATCACCGTCTACGAGAGTCAGTTCGGCGGCTGGACCACGTTCGGCGGCACCTCATCGTCGACCCCCCTGTGGGCGTCGATGCTGACCGACATTGCCTCGACACCGGCCTGCAAGGCCGCCGGCGGCCTCGGCTTCGTGCCGCCCAAGCTGTACGCGATCGCCGCCAGCCCGGCGAAATACGCGGCGTCGTTCAACGACATCACCAAGGGCAACAACGACATCTTCGATGACGCGGGCGGGCTGTTCCCCACCACGGCCGGCTACGACATGGCCTCCGGGCTGGGGTCGCCGCGGGTGACCGCGCCCGGCGGGCGCAACGGCCTGGCACATTACCTGTGCGCTTCGGCCGGCGGGACCGTGCCGGTGGTGACCCGCGTCTCCCCCGAAGCCATACCGAACAGCGGCGGAACGACGACTATCACCGGCTCTGGCTTCGAGACCGCGAAGGGCGCCTCCGATGTCGCCGCCGTCCAGGCCGGGAGCATCAGCCTGCCAAGGGCCGATTTCACGGTCAAGGGCCCCGGCACGATCGTCGCGCACCTCCCGTCGTCCGCGGGTGAGGCCGGGACCGGAGACGTCGCTTCCGGCGCCGGCACCTACGCCGTGCTGGTGACGCTCACCGACGGGCAGACCAGCAGGCCCGGCCCGGCCAGCCGGGTGACCTACCTCGCGGCCAGGGGGAGCGCGAAGGGACTTCCCTCGGTCGTCGGCGTGGGCATCCCCGGCGGCAACGACGCTGGCGGGCAGGTCGTGACCGTATACGGCTCGGGGTTCTCGGCCGGGACTCACGCGCCGTCGGTGACCTTCGGCGGCGTCCCGGGCAGCGGGGTCAAGGTCCTCAGTGACAGCGAGCTGAAGGTGACCGTTCCGGCCTACTCGGCGGGGACCACCGCGTGCGCCACCAAGCTCGATCCGGCCACCGACATCTGCCAGGTGCAGGTCCAGGTCAGGAACAGCAACGGAGTAAGCGCCAAGAGCAAGATCCTGCCCGAGTTCACCGGCCCCGCAGCGGACGGCAGCGGAGAGGAACTGCCGGCCCCGACCGAATTCGACTATGTTCCGACGCCGAAGATCAGCAGCATCTCGGTATCCGGAGGACTGGCCTCCGAGCAGGGCGGCAGCATCGCCACGATCACCGGCGCGGGCCTCGGCGAGCTCGGCCTGGACTGGGCGAACGTCGGTCCCTTCCGGGACCTGAACTCGGAGGACTTCAGCTTCGAGTACTACAGCGGTACCCAGGTCCAGGTCGCGCTGCCCGCAGAGCCGGCGACCACGAGCTACCTGAGGCCTGACGTCACCGTTCAGACCGAGGGCAGCCCGAACAACCGCGACCTGGACAGCCACGCTCCGAGCAACGCGGTGCCGGTCACCTACGCGCCCACTCCGGTGGTGAGCTCGATCAAGGTGTTCCGCAACGGATCGGTGTCCAGGTACCACGCCGGGCCGAGCGCCGGCGGTACCAGGCTGGTGATCAACGGCACGGGCCTGCAGGCCACGAGCTCGGTTCAGCTCACCGACGTGGGGGCGGCCGGAGGCCCCTTTGGCCTGTCGACGAAGACGGCTTTCACGCTGACCAGGGTGACCGCCACCGCGGTGACGCTGACGACCCCTGGCGATCTGCCGGGAATCGATCAGGTCTCGGCCTGCGACATCTCAGCCTGCTCAGCGCCGCTGGCCTCAGGCGATACGTTCACCTATTACCCGCCCGGCACACCGCGGGTCAGCTCGGTGTCGCCGGCCAAGGGGAAAACGGGCACGAAGATCACGATCGACGGCGCGAATCTCGGTTTCGTCGAGGCCGTCTACTTCGGCAAGGTCAAGGCCAAGGTCTTCGCCAACGTGCCGGCGCTGCTGGACTGCGGCAGCACCAGTCAGGTCACGGCCGTTGCGCCGCCGCAGAGCGCCGGTTCCAAGGTCGAGATCCGTGTCGTCACCCTCGAGTCGGAGGTCACCGGCACCGGGAAGAGCGCCTCCAACCCGAAGGCAACCTTCACTTACAAAGGCTAGCGCCCCCGCTCCGCGCGTGCCCTGGCCCGCCCCAGCTCACCGGGCCGGGGCACGCGCGGAGCGGGGCCAGCGCGGGCCCGGCAGAGCCTCAGTCCTGCGGCGGCTGCTCTTCGAGCAGTACCTCCATTCCGTTCGGGGGCTGAACCTTGACCATCCGGTAGGTCCAGTCCTCGCGCGGACGCTCGGTCGTCACCTCGTACTCCAGACCCGACTGCTCGCACGCTGTAATCGCGGCATCCACATCCCGGACGCCCAGCTGCCAGGTCAGTCCGGACGCCGCTGGATCAGCGCCAGGACGGCGGCTGAGCCCGAACTCCACGGCGTCATTGCCGACCGCGATGAAGCCCGGATACCGGAACGGGTCTCCGGCCGGGACAGGCGGGACGGCCTGTGTCCGGTCTGCTCGACCTGACCCTGCCCTGGGCCGTGCTCGCCCTGCTCAGCACCGGCCCGGGCCTGCTGGGCCGGATCGGCCCGATCACCGCGACCCAGGCCGCCCGCCTCGCGGACGCAGCAGCGGCCGACCCGGCCGCGCAATGGCGGATCATCGTCACCACCCCGGCCGGGCAGGCTATAGCGGTCAGCCGCGTTCCGCGGCGGGCCTTGGCCAGGGACGGCCCCGCGACCGGCGCCGGGCTGACCGGCCGGATCACCCTGATCATCAGCGAGGACGACCTGACCAGCCCGCCCGGCCAGGACCTGCCCGCCGGGCTTGCGGCTGGCGGGATCGTGGCGGCGGCACTGCGGGCCGCACGGCGCGCCCTGGCCCGCGCCCGGGAGCAGGCCCGCGCCGATGCGGCGGCGGGCGGGTCTGCGCACGCCCGTCAGAGCCAGTCCTGCCGGCCGCCGCCCCGGCTGCAGGAATTTGTCGTCGCCAGGGATCTGACCTGCCGGTTTCCCGGCTGCGGGCAGCCGGCCTGGCGCGGCGACCTGGACCACACCGTGGCCTGGCCGCATCGGCTCAAGCAGCTCCGGGACTGGGCGCTCCGCCAGACCAGCCCCGGCACCTTCGAGTGGACCACACCATCCGGCCGGACCTACCCGGCCACCCCCGGCCCCCACATCAGCTAGAGCGTCGGTCAGGTAACCCGTGTCCGGCCACGGGTATAGCTTGCCGGCATGGACTGGAAGATCGAGCTCGTGGCGATACCGGTGTCCGATGTCGACCGCGCGAAGGCGTTCTACGTGGACAAGGTCGGCTTCCACGCCGATCACGACCATCAGGTCAGCGAGGCGCTGCGGTTCGTGCAGCTCACTCCTCCCGGTTCGGCGTGCTCCATCGTGATGGGCACGGGGATCACCCAGATGCCGCCGGGCTCGCAGAAAGGCGTGCAGGTCGTGGTCGCCGACGTCGAGGCCGCCCGGCAGCATCTCCTCGCCCACGGCGTGCAGGCCAGCGACGTGGACGTGCAGCCATGGGGCTCGTTCGTCACGTTCAGCGACCCGGACGGCAACACCTGGGCACTGCAGCAGCTGCCCCAGCGACCATAGCCCTGGGGCCGGCAAACCACTGGTGGTTCTGCCCGTGCCGGGTCATCATGGGTCGCATGTCTGCTCCTGCCGCTGCCGCTGCCTGATCACGCGTTTCTTCGCCTGATCACGCCCGTCGTCGCTACGACGGGCCACCTAGCGTGCAGTCCTTCAGCTGGGAGCTCCTGACTGATGACCATCCAGTCGTCGTGGGTCGAGATCGCGTGTGATGAGTCCGGGTTCTCCGGGAGCAACCTCCTCGACCCCGCCTCGCCGGTGATCACCCACGCTAGCGTCGATCTCGCCGTGCCGGAGGCCACCGAGGTGGTCACCGTTCTGCGATCGGGTCTTCGCCGCCGTTCGGAATACAAGTCCGGCCAGTTGCTGCGAGCCGGGCAGCGGCCCGCGCTCGAGTGGGTCCTCACCTCTCTGCGCGGGCGGGCGCACGTCCACGTCCTCGACAAGACCGGGTACGTGGCCGCCCGGGTGCTTGAGTTGTTCACCGAGGAACCGTCGTACGGTGCGGGCACCAGCCTGGGCCGGGATCATTCCGGTGCCGTGCTCGCGCTTCGGCGGCACACCGGGTTCCTGGCCGCGTTCGTGGACCTGACCCGGACGAAGCGGGTCCGGCTGATCAGCCACGATGCGATCGATCGGTTCTTTGCAACGATGCCGGCCGGGCTGCCCGCGCTGCAGGAGGTGACGCGGGCGCGGGTCGAGGGGGTGATGGCCCGGCTGATCGAGGAGGATCGCGCGTTTCCGCCCCCGCTGGAGCCTCTGGTGCCTGCGCTCGCCGAGACGCTGTTGTTCTGGAGCGCTGGACAGCGGTCGGTCGCCGTGGTGCATGACGAGCAGAGCGCCCTGACCAGGGGCCGGGTGGCTCGGCTGGGGAGCTTCCTCGCCGGCGCCGTGTCTCCGGCGCCTCCGCCGCTGCGCTCGTTCCGGCAGGTCGATTCGAGGGATGACCCGCGGGTGCAGGTGGCTGACCTGCTGGCCGGGATTGCCCGCCGGGGGACGCCGAAGCTGAATGAGCTGCTCGCGCCGTACGTTCAGGCCCGTGCGAACAGCAGGTCCGCCCAGGTCGAAGTGGAGCGCGGTGCCGCTCCCTGACCACCTGAATCCCCCGGCCCTACAATGAGCTGCGGGCGTGCGCGGCGAAGGAGCGTCTTCGGTGGCCGAGATTCTCACCGAGCCGGTGTCGGCTCCGGATGTGTGGCGGGGCGACGAAATCGCCGGTGCCGGTGACTGGGTCATTCGTTTCACCGAAGACGACTTCGCCGATTTCGAGCGAGCGCTGGCG
The DNA here is from genome assembly GCA_963719705.1 of uncultured Actinomycetota bacterium. Taxonomy (GTDB): domain Bacteria; phylum Actinomycetota; class Actinomycetes; order Streptosporangiales; family Streptosporangiaceae; genus CAVRCV01. The sequence continues at coordinate 161,835 of CAVRCV010000015.1, read as the reverse complement.
CATGTGGCCGCGAAGCACCCCACGAACGTCACCGAGATCCGGGCAGAAGATTTCCCGCTTCCGCATTTCCGGCAGCGGATCGATGACATCGTGAAGCGGCTGGAACACGGCCCGGGGCTGGTCCTGCTGCGCGGGCTGCCCATTTACGACAGGTTCAGCGTGGACGAGGCCACCATGATCTACTGGGGAATGGGCCGGCACATGGGAAGTCTCGTGCCGCAAAACCGCAAAGGCGACCTGATAGGCCAGATCCGGGACCTCGGCAGGCGCGGCCCGTACGAGCGGGCGTACGCAACCAATGAGGATCTGGGGTTCCACACAGACTCCACCGACTTCGTTGGCCCGCTGTGCTTCGGCGGAGCGCTCTCGGCGACCGTCAGGACCGGCCGGGCGATGTCCGCCATGCGCTTCCCGGAGGTGCCCAGGCTCACCGCGGAAGAAGTCTCCTGCTTCCTGTACTTCGAGTCGCTGCCCAAGCGGCCAGGCGTCGCTCTTGGCATGCAACTGCAGGCCGGCGACGTGCAGTTCCTCAGCAACTTCGTCACGGTGCACAACCGCACGGCGTTCGCCGACGACCCCGAGGACCCAGCGCGGCAACGGCACCTGCTGCGACTGTGGATCAGCCGACCGCAGGCCGGCCTGCCGCTCTGCCCCGAGTACGCCATCTGGCGCCACGGCTACCCGACCCGGTCCTGAAACTGATAGGTACTCGGCTATGCGTCCCGCCGTTTGAGCACCCAGAGGGTGACGCTGAGCAGGGCGGCGGCCAGCAGCACGTAGATGCCGGTCTCGATGCCCTGGAAGTCCCAGAACCTGCTGGCCGGCTGGTAGGCCAGGTATCCCCGGTAGCCGTGCGCTGTCAGGCAAGGCAGCAGCCTGAGGGGGTTAGGACTGCTCGTGAACCGCAGGCAGCCGGCCGGGATCGGCGCTCCGTCGTAGGCGTAGCCGAAAGGGCCGGCCGCCAGGGGCCTGCCGTTCGCGCCGACGATGCCCTGGCTGACTCCCAGATAGGAACCTGCTGGCGTGAAAGGCGCGGTGAGCTTGTAATACGCAGTGAGCGGGGTCAGGTAGCGCGGCCGGAGCCACAGCGCGATCCCGGCCCGGAGCGCGACGAACCCGGCCAGCGTGACGGCGAGGGCAGGGAGGGTCCGCCGCAGCAGGGCGCCGGCGCAGATGCCGAGAGCCATCGCGAAGACCGCATAGGCCACCGGCACGATGCCGGTGATGTCGAACCTGTTGACCTGGAAAGCGCCGGCCTGCAGCGCGTTGAAAGGGCCGGACCACCAGGTGACCACGGCCGCGACCGCCCCGGCGAGGACGGCCGCGGCGAGCAGCAGCCATCCGGTCCTGACCGCCAGCCAGCGCCGCCTGGTGATGCTCTGCGTCCAGGCGAACTGGTTCGTGCCGGTCTCCAGCTCACTCGCCACCATCGGGGCGCCCCAGAACAGCCCGGGCAGCAGCGGCACCGCGGCCGTGGCGACGACGATCGTCGCGACGACAGGGCTGCCGAGGGACAGATCCGAGCCGGCCAGGCTGCCGCACGAGCCGTCCTTCGCGCACCTCGCCAGGGCGGAATGCCATACCCAGGCCGCGTGCAGCCCGGTCAGCAGCAGCAGGACGGCCAGCGCGGCGAGCAGCGCGGCGGCGAGCGCGCCCTGGTAACGGTACTGCCGCCAGGTGACCCAGGTCATCGGCCTCCTCCTGCCACTGACAGGTGAGCAGCTCGCTGGGCGGTGCCGTGCTCACCGTCGTCCTGGCTCATGTAGCCCAGCACTATCTCCTCCAGACCCGGTTCCTCGACCGCCCAGGCCGGGTCGATGACCGGGCTGTTGAGCCGGACAAGGAGCGTTATCTGCCGCGCGGTGGTTTCCTCCTGCACGATGGAGTGCGTCCGCGCGATCGCCGTCGTGTCCTGGCGCGGGCCGGTAAGGACCCGGTGCTCGGCGAGCAGCGTGTCGATGTCGCCGCACAACTGCACCCGGGAGCCGGCCAGCAGGATCAGATGGTCGCAGACCCGCTCGACGTCGGCGATCAGGTGCGAGGACAGCACGATGGTCAGGTCCCCCTTCATCGCCGCCCCCTCGGCCAGTGTGCCGAGGAAGTTCCGCCGGGCCAGCGGGTCGAGCGCGGCGAGCGGCTCGTCGAGCAGCAGCAGCCGCGGCTGCTTGGCCAGTGTCAGCGTCAGCGCGACCTGGGCGCGCTGGCCCCCCGACAGCGTGCCGACCGGGCGGTCCAGCGGTATCTTCAGGCGGCCGAGCCGGTCCCGCACCGACTCGTCGTCCCAGCGCGGGTTGAGGTGCGCGCCGATGCCGATGTGGTCCCGCGCGGTCAGCCGCCGGTACAGCGGGCTCTCCTGTGCCAGGAAGCCGATCTCGGCCAGGTAGCCGGGGTCCTGGCGCGGCGGGCCGCCGAGCACGACGGCCCGGCCCGCGGTCGGCGCGGCGAGCCCGGCCAGCAGCCGCAGCAGCGTCGTCTTGCCCGCGCCGTTCGGTCCGACGAGTGCGGAGATCCGGCCCTCCGGAACGCTGACCGTGCAGTCGTTCAGCGCGGTGACCCGGCGGTACCGCTTGGTCAGCCCGCTGGTCTCGATCACGGCGGTCATGCGATGTCCTCCTCGGCGGGCGCCTGCAGCGTGACCCGCAGCAGTGACTCGATCGCCTCGTCGTCCAGCCCGGCGGCGCGCGCCTGGCGCACCCATGCGGCCAGCCCGCGGCCCAGCCGCGAGTGCGTGCCGGGCGGGGGACCTGGCGGCCGGGCCCGCACGAATGTGCCGTGCCCGGTACGCGCCTCGACCAGGCCCTCGCGCTCCAGGTCGCGGTAGGCCTTCAGCACCGTGTTGGGATTGATCGCTGTCACCGCGACCACCTCCCGCACGCTCGGGAGCTGATCGCCCACGGTGAGCGCTCCCATCCGCAGCGCCTGCCGCACCTGCTGCGCGATCTGCTGGTAGGGCGGCACCGCGGACCGACCGTCCATCCGGAATCTGATCATGCCGATGCTCCAGTGTCTTAGGCTCCTAAGACGTTATTACGCCTTCTCGCCCAGGTCAACCGGACTGAAGTCAGGATGCTGTGCGCCGCCCTGGGGGTTATGCGATGATCTGCGCACAGACGTCAGCTGCGCACGCCCGGCGGGCGGTGCCCGGCGAGGGGGAACGATGATGCGACGGCATCTGACCAGGCTTACTTCGGCGGTCACCGGCGGGGCCGCCCTCGTGCTGCTGGCCGGCGTATGCGCGGCGGCGGCCGGCCAGGCCGCGGCGGCACGGCCCGCCGTCGCGGCGCACAGCGGCTGGGGCAAGGCGGGCAAGATCCCCGGCACCGGGACGCTGAACCTCGGCGGCGACGCCGACGCGACCGCCATCTCGTGCTCGTCGGCCGGGAACTGCGTCACCGGCGGCCTCTATGCCGACGCCATGCGGCACGATCAGGTCTTCCTGGCGGTCGAGAGCAAGGGCCGCTGGGGCAAGGCGTTCGAGATCCCCGGCACCGCGTCGCTGAACGGCGACGGCGACGGCGAGGTCGCGGCGGTCTCCTGCCCGTCGGCCGGCGCTTGCGCGGCCACCGGCACGTACGAGGCTGCCTCGGGTGCGATAGAAGCCTTCGTGGCGGCAGAGCACCAGGGACACTGGGCCATGGCAGCCGAGGTCCGCGGCTTCGGCTCGCTGAACGCGGGCGGTTTCAGCGACGTGACGTCGATCTCCTGTGCGGCGGCGGGCTACTGCACCCTGGGCGGCAGCTACCTGGACGGCTCCGATCGCTTCCAGGCGTTCCTGGCCACCGAGGCCAAGGGGCACTGGGCCGCGGCGGTCAAGGTTCCCGGCATCGCCAGCCTGAACGCCGCCGGGCACGCGGAGGTGAGCGACCTCTCCTGCCGCAAGCCCGGCTACTGCACGGCGGGCGGCTTTACCGAGCGCAGCAAGGATGGCTACACCGCGTTCGTGCTCAGCGAGAGCAAGGGCCACTGGGGCAAGGCGCAGCGGCTGCCCGGCATGTCCGGGCTCAATCACGGCGGCAACGCCGGCGTCGACGCGCTTTCCTGCGCGTCGGCGGGCAACTGCGTGACCGGCGGCTCCTACCGGCCCAGCCCCGGCAGCACGCACTCGCAGGCCTACCTGGCGGTGCAGGAGAACGGCCACTGGGGCAGCGCGGCCGAGGTGCCGGGCACCGCAAGCCTGAACAAGGGCGGCGGCGCGCAGGTCACCGCGGCCTCGTGCCCCGCGGCGGGCGCGTGCGCGGCCGGCGGCTTCTACCTGAACAGCTCGGGGCACGTGGAGCTGTTCCTGGTCAGCCAGCACAACGGCCACTGGGGCAAGGCCGGGAACATGCCCGGCCTGCTGGCACTGAACAAGGGCTCCAGCTCCCAGGTCTACTCGCTCTCGTGCAGCTCAGCCTGCAACTGCTCAGGCGGTGGCTACTACGAGAACAGCTCGTTCCGGGAATTCGCCTACGTCATCACCGAGTCGGGCGGGCACTGGGGCAAGACACAGCCGGTGCCGGGCATCACCAGCCTGTCACCCGGCGGCGACTCTGACGTCAACCAGGTGTCGTGCCCGTCGGCAGGTTACTGCGCCGCGGCCGGAACCGGCCACGACGGCTCGCATCTTGGCCTGGCGTTCGTCGCGAGCCGGACCTAGCCGGCGTCGGCACGGAAGAGGCCCCAGGGAGGCTCACAATGAAAACGATCAAGATGCTAGCTGTCATCCTGGCGAGCGTGGCGACCCTGGCCGCACCGGGAGTCCTGACGAGCGCTGCCGCCGATGCCAGCTCAGCCACGAAGACCGTCGTGTATGGCTTCGGGCCGGGTTGCCCGGCTTTGCAGCATGTCTCCTGGGCGCATCCGATGGTCCGGCCGGGCCAGGCTCATTTCGGCCTGTCGTGCGAGGTGGGGATCCACCGCATGCGGTGGCGTGACTGGCGCCGGAGTTCCGCGTTCGGCCATGGCAGCTTCCTGCTATTCAACGGATTCGGCTTTAACAACCGTCCGGCGACGATCACGCTGTCCAGGGTGCGGCTGCACAAGGGGCGGCGCTACTTCTCACATCTGATCATTGTGTGGAGGGCCGCCAACGGCCGTCATCACAAGCTCGCCATGAACTGGCGGTATAACAAGGCGGAGCACCTGCGGCTGTGGAACTGACGCCTGGCCGCACCCGTGCCGGGGCCATCTTTGGTTAGGTAGCCGCGCGCCGCGGGGGGCCCGGGGCAGGATGTCCGGGTGAGCGAGGTAAGCGAAGCAGTGGGAAGCCTGACCTCAGCACTGATCGCGGCCGGTGCGGCGGCGGCCGACCCGGTGATCTCGCCCGACGGCCGCTGGGTGGCCTGGACGACCTCATCGGCAGGCGGTCCCGGGCCGCGGGCCAGGGAGCTGTGGCTCGCGCCGGTCGGGCAGGCCGCGACGGCGGTCCTGGTGACCGGCGGCAGTGTCCGGCTGCCGCGCTGGTCGCCGGACTCGGCCTGGCTGTTCTGCACCGCCGGTGAGGAGGTTCGCCGGGTCCGGGTCACCGCCAGCGGCCCAGCCGGAGACGGCGAGACGGTGCTGCGCTGGCGCGGCGAGATCTCGGGGCTGGCTCCCCTGGCCGGCGGACGGCTGGCGGCCGTCGTGGCCGCCGACGAGATGACCGGTGCGGACGAGCGCCGCCGGGCCGCGGGTGACGACGCGATGGCGTGGTCCGAGCGCCCGCTACGCCAGCACTGGCTCTGGCACCGGCTGCGCCTGCTCGACCTGGCCTCCGGTGAGCTCAGCGTGGTCTCCGGGCTGGCCGGGCGGCACGTGACCGACATGGCGCAGCGGCCGGACGGCGGACCGCTGGCGGTGATCAGCTGGGACTGCCCGGAGGACGATCCTGGCGCCTTCACCAGCCGGCTGCACATCGCCGACCTTGATGACGGCACCGCGGCGGACCTGGGCCCGCTGGGCTTTGAGTCGTGCTCCCCCACCTGGTGGCAGGGCACCGACGGCTGGCATGTGGCCTGGCGGGCCGGCGTGCCGCCCGGTGAAGGCGCGGCAGTGCTCGATCTCGCCGTCCCCGCGGACGGGACCGCCGCGGGCGAACCTGGCGTGCTGACCGCCGGGATGACCGCCTGCCCGGTCGATCTTGCCCAGGTGACCGGCGGCCCGCCGGTCGCGCTGTTCGCCGAAGGGCTGGACACCGCCCTGTACCGGCTGGATCCGGCGGGCCCGTCGTTCCGGCGGGTGACGGGCTGGAGCGGCCGGGCCGATGCGGTCAGCGCCAGCGACGGCGCGACCGCGATCGCGGTGCTGGCGAGCACGACCTACGCGCCGCGCGATGTCAGCGCCGGGCCGCCGGATGGCCTCATCCGGGTCAGCGATACCCGCCCGGAACTGCGCGGCATCGCCTGGGGTACCCAGGAGCGGCTGTCCTGGCGGGCATCTGATGGGCTGGAGCTCGACGGCGTGCTGATCCTGCCGCCGGGCCGGGGCCGGGCGGACGGCCCGTTCCCCCTGGTGGCGATGATCCACGGCGGTCCCTACAGCCGGTGGGCCGACGAGCTGATGGCGAGCTGGTGGTCGTGGGGCCAGTGGCTGGCCGCCGCCGGCTTCGCGGTGTTCCATCCCAACCCGCGCGGCAGCCAGGGACACGGCCACGCGTTCGCCGCCACGGTGGCCCGCGCCGTCGGCCAGGGCGAGTGGACCGACATCCTGGCAGGCCTCGACACCCTGGTGGCTGACGGCGTCGCCGACCCCGCCCGGCTCGGCATCGCGGGGTGGAGCCACGGCGGGTTCATGGCCGCCTGGGCGGTCTCCCAGACCGGCCGCTTCCGCGCTGCTGTGATGGGCGCGGGCATAGCCGACTGGTCCATGCAGGTCGGCGCCGGCGAGCAGGGCCGGGCAGAAGCCGACCTGTGCGGCAGCTTCGGCTGGGAGGGGCCAGGGCCGCATCGCCACGATCAGCTCAGCCCGATCTCCTACGCGGCAAAGGTCACCGCCCCGGTGCTGATCCTGCACGGCGAGAACGACACCAATGTCCCGGTCGGCCAGGCGATGTACTTCCACCGGGCGCTCACCCAGTTCGGCACCGAGCACGAGCTGGTGATCTACCCGCGCGAGAATCACTCTTTCACCGAGCGAGCCCACCAGATCGACGTCCTGGAGCGCACCCGCGCCTGGTTCACCCGCTGGCTGCGCGATCCGGGCGACGGCTGACGGCTTCCGAGAGGACACTGCCGGGATGGAGCGTCACCTGATCAGCGGCCATTCGCCCTACGAGCCGGCGTTCGGGTTCTCGCGGGCGGTTGCCGTGGACGGCCGCGTCCTGGTGGCCGGCACGGCGCCCATCCCGGCCGGCGGCGGGCCGCCTCCGGCTGGCCCCTACGATCAGGCGCGGCTGTGCCTGCGCCTGATCGGCGAGGCGCTGCGCCAGGCCGGCGCGAGCCTCGATCAGGTGGCCAGGACCCGGATGTACCTCACCGATGCCGGGCACTGGCCCGATGTCGCCCGCGCGCACGGGGAGGTGTTCGCCGCCATCCGGCCCGCCGCGACCGCGGTCGTGGTGGCCGGGCTGCTGGATCCCGCCTGGCTAGTGGAAATCGAGGCCGAGGCGATCCGGCCGGCCTAGCCCTCCGGCTTACGGGCCGCTGCTGCGCTCACCATGCGTCGGCGCGAAATGCTGGGGAAACGCCAGGTTGCGGCACCGCTGATGGCGCGGCGCGCCGCACACGGGGCACTCAGACTGGCTCACTGCCGGTTCCAGCCGGGCGAGGGTGTCGGCGTCCAGCTTGCGGGGCTCCGGCTGCGCGGGGAGCCTCAGCGGCCCTCGCCGTGCGAGCTCGGACAGGAAGCGCCGGTACTCAGGCTCGCACTCATCACACCGGCAGCCTCGCGTCCAGGCCAGCACCGTGCCGTGCGGGGGCAGCGCGGGCGGCAGGCTGCGCCATGCGGTCATACGTCCACGGTAGGGCAGCGGCTCCCGTTACCCCGCTGCGACCGTGGCCGTCGGCGTCTTGCGCAGGATCACGTGCGCCAGCTGGCCAAGCTGCCGGTACGGGTCGGTCGCCCCCAGGCGCTCTTCGGTGTCGAGAAGCGCGGCCAGCTCACGAGGGTCGGACGGCGGAGCCGGGTCGAGCTCCTCCGGGTCGACGGCGATCCGGACGCCGTACCAGTGCTCCAGCACCAGCCCGCAGTCGGCCGCGGACCTCGTGAGGGCGCCGAGATCGTCGGCACGGGCCGGCGCGCCGATCTCGTTGACGTACCGCATGTCACGCCCCTCAGCCAGGGCGCTGTCGTATTCGCCGAATGCCGCGAGCGCCGCCTGCCAGTCCTGACGGGCGGCCGGGCGCCAGAGAGCGGAGGTCGTGGTCCGTGCTGCCAGCGCGAGAAACCCGCCCGATGCGACGTGCGCGGCGAGCTCAGCGATGACCGGCTCGCTTGCCTGCAGATACATCAGCACCCCGAGCAGCAGCACCGCGTCGTAAACCTCGCCGCCGGTCACCGCGCCGAGGCTGCCGACCGAGCCCTGGCGCAGTGTCACGCGGCCCCGGACCACGGCAGGCTCGGCGTCGAGCGCGGCCAGGAAGACGCCGCGCATCCCGGCGTCGGGCTCGATCGCGAGCACCCGATGGCCGGCCCGGGCCAGCCGGATCGACTGCGTTCCCTGCCCCGCGCCCACATCCAGGACCCGCGCGGAAGGCGTCCGCAGGTGCCTGGCGAGCTGACGGGAGATCATCTCTTGCCGGACTACGTTGCGCACGTTACCCAGTCGGCCAAGCCAGGCCGGGCGGCCATCACCGAACGTGCTGTCAGCGCCTGCGCCGCGGCGCGCCGGGTCTGGGGGACTCACCACAGCGGCGACAGTACCGGCGCCGCGCGGCCTGAACCACCGGGCAACGGCCGGGATCGAGGCCTGTGACATCGTGATCAAGGCGCCGCGCGCGCGGCCGGCTGGACTGCCCCGAGACCGAGGACGGAAGACGTGGCGATAGCAGAGATCACCAAGACCGAGTCCGCGCAGCGGGCCGGCCTGCTGAGCGTTCATTCCTATGCCGTGACGCTGGACCTGACCCGCGGCGACGGCGGATTCGGCTCGGTGGCGGTGATCCGGTTCGACTGCGCCGAGCCGGGCGCGGGTAGCTATGCGGACCTCATTGCCTCAACCGTGCATGAGATCACGCTCAACGGTGTCGCCCTCGACCCGGTGCAGGCGTGCGCTGACGGCCGGATCACGCTGCCGGACCTGGCCGCCAGCAACGAGCTGCGGGTGGTCGCGGATTTCGGCTACACCGGCGACGGCTCGGCGCTGCACCGCAGCACCGACTCGGCAGACGGGAAGGTCTACTGCTTCACCCAGCTGTTCCCGGCCGACGCCCGCCGGGTGTTCGGCTGCTTCGACCAGCCCGACCTGAAGGCCGAGTTCGGCATCACCGTCAGCGCGCCGGCTGGCTGGGTCGTGCTGTCCAACATGCCGGCGCCTGCTGCCGAGCCTGGCGGCGACGGCAGTGCGGTCTGGCGGTTCGAGCCGACGCCCCGGATCCCGACCTACCTGGTCGCCGTCGTGGCCGGGGAATACCACCTGGTGACAAGATCGCACACCACCCCGGCCGGACAGCTGGTCCCGCTCGGCCTGGCCTGCCGGCAGTCGCTGGCAAGCTACCTCGAAGCGGACGACATGCTCGGCATCACCGGGCAGGGGCTTGACTACTACACGCAGTTGTTCCGGAGCCCGTTCCCGTTTCCTAAGTACGACCAGGTCATGGTGCCGGAATTCCAGGCCGGGGCGATGGAGAACGCCGGCTGCGTGACGTTCTCCGAGGGCTACATCTTCCGGTCGAAGGCGACGCAGTCGCGATACGAGACCAGGGCCGTGACGATCTTGCACGAGATGGCCCACCAGTGGTTCGGTGACCTGGTCACGATGCGCTGGTGGCAGGACCTGTGGCTGAACGAGTCGTTCGCCGAGCTCTGCGGCACGCAGACCGCGGCCGAGGCGACCAGGTTCACCGGCGCGTGGAGCACCTTCTGCGCGGGCCGTAAGGTCTGGGGATACCGGCAGGACCAGCAGCCCACGACCCACCCGATCGCCGGCGACGTGCCGACGCTGACCGAGGCGATCTCCAACTTCGACGGGATCAGCTACGCCAAGGGCGGCTCGGTGCTCAAGCAGCTGGTCGCCTACCTCGGCCGCGGGCAGTTCTTCGCCGGGATCAGGGCCTACTTCGCCGCCTATGGCTGGGGCAACGCGTCGCTGGGCGACCTGCTCGCGGCGCTGCACGCCAGCTCGGGCCGCGACCTGACCGCCTGGTCGAAGGCCTGGCTGGAGACCGCCGGGCCGAACACGCTGCGCCCGGATTTCCAGCTTGCGGCCGACGGCACGTTCACCGAGTTCGCGGTGCTGCAGGAGGCTCAGGGCGAGCACCCCACGCTGCGGCCGCACCACATCGCGGTCGGGCTGTACCACCGGGACGCGGCGGGCAGGCTGGTGCGTGCGCACCGGACCGAGCTGGACGTGGCGGGCGAGCGCACCGTAGTGCCCGAGCTGGCGGGCCTGCCGCGGCCCGACCTGATCCTGCTCAACGACGATGACCTCGACTTCGTGATCGGCAGGTTCGACGAGCGCTCGCTGGCCACGCTGATGACCTCGATCGGCGACATCACCGACTCACTTGCCCGGGCTGTGTGCTGGAGCGCCGCGCTGGACATGGCGAACCAGGCCGAGCTGCCGGTTCCCGGCCTGGTCGCCATCGTCGCGGCCGGGATGGGCGCGGAAACCTCGGTGCAGGTCGTACAGACCGTGCTGAGCCTCACCCAGCGGCTGATCGAGACGGCAGCGGATCCCGCCGGGGTGCCAGGACTGCGGGCGGCGCTGGCCGGCCCGGCGCTCGCCCTGCTGCGCGGCGCCGAGCCGGGCAGCGACTGGCAGCTGGCGTGGGCGCAGCTGCTGAGCTGGACCGCGGTCACGCCGGCACAGCTCGACGTGCTGGCCGGCCTGCTGGACGGCAGCGCCGGGCTCGACGGGCTGCCGGTCGGCCAGGAGCTGCGCTGGCCGGTGTTGCGCCGGCTAGCGGTGACCGGCCGGGCCGGGGATGAGCAGATCGACGCCGAACTGGCGCGGGACAGCACCGACGCGGGCCGGCACGAGGCGCGCGGCTGCCGCGCCGCGATCGGCGACGCGGCGCACAAGGCCGAGGCCTGGCGGCTGCTGGCCGAGTCCGGCGAGCTGGGCACCGACGGCATCCTGGCCGTCGCGGCCGGCTTCCGTCAGCCTGAGCATGCCGCGCTGCTCGCACCGTACGCGGACAGGTACTTCGAGCAGCTGCCGGTCATCTGGAAGACCCGGCCCAGCATGCTGCGCATCATGCTCGGCCACCTGCTGTTCCCGGCCACCGCGGCCTCGCCCGAGCTGCTGCGGCAGGCGGATGAGTTCCTGGCCGCCGGCGACCTTGACCCTGGCCTTGCCAGGGCCGTGATCGAGGGCAGGGACGTAGCCGCCAAGGCGCTGCGCGCCCGCGCGATTTGACCAAAACGACAAGCCGTGCCGCGGTACTGGCGGCGGTTAGCCTGGCTTATCAGGTCTCCGTCTCCAGGCGAAACGCCCATCACCGTATAGCTTTATGCCTGCCAGCGCCAGCTGATCTCGCTGTGTGCTAGTTAGCCAGCTTCGGATTACGGTCGCACTCCTGCCTGCCTCACCATAGCTCGCGGCTAGTTGCCTTAGCGTATTAATTGCTATCGGCTGCTGAGAGTTCAGGATTGCCTTGGCGGCGATCTGCCCGACCTGCTCGAACAGGGACCGAGCGTCGCTTCCCATGGCATGCCAGGCCTCACCGACAGTTGCCAGCAATACGGCTGTAGTCGGGTGCTCAGGGCCCAGCGCGGCCCTAGCCGTCCGCAACGCGCGTTGAGCGAGGGGCAGCGCTTCGCGAGCCCGGCGCTGTGCAAGGAAGATAGCAGCGAGGTTTCCCAGCGTCATGGCGGTATCCGGGTGGTGCGGGCCGAGCGCCGTCTCGTTAATTATCATGACCCGCTGCTCCACCTTCAATGCTCGGCGCAGGCGCCCCAGGGCCTTGTAGCTGATGGCCATTTCTTCCAGTATCTTGCCAGTATCTGGATGATCTGGCCCCAAAGCTGTCTTGGTGATGGCCAGCGCTCGTCGCTGCAGCCTCAGCGCGCGCCGTGTGCGTCCCAGAGTTCTGTAGGTAGAACCCAGGTTGCCCAGCGCTTTAGCCGTAGTAGGGTGCCTGGATCCCAGCGTTTTCTGAGCGATGGCGAGCGTACGCCGCTCCAGGTCCAGGGCATCTTGAGCTTCTCCGAGAGCGAAGCGGGTCGCAGCCAGGTTTCCCAGTGCCCTGGCCGTATCCGGGTGGTCAGGTCCGAGCGCTGTCTCGGTGATGGCCAGCGCCCGCCGCTCCAGCCGCAGCGCATCGCCGGCTTGTCCCAGGATTCTTGATGAAAGGGCCAGGTTTCCCAGGGCTCTGGCCGTGTCCAGGTGGTCAGGCCCCAGCGCTGTCTCGGTGATGGCCAGCGCCCGCTGCTCCAGCCGCAGCGCGTCATACGGCTGGCCAAGTGCCCGGTAAGTGGATCCCAGGTTGCCCAGTGCCTTGGCTGTGTCTGGGTGGTCAGGTCCTAGCGCTGTCTCGGTGATGGCCAGCGCCCGCCGCTCTAGCGGCAGCGCGTCATACGGCTGACCTAGGTCTATATAGACGGATGCCAGGTTGAACAGCGTCCTGGCTGTGTCTGGGTGCTCGGGGCCGAGCGCTTTCTCGGTGATGGTCAGCGCCGACTCGTAGCGGGCGAGCGCGCGAACATGATCGGCTTGCGACTGATGGTAAAGCCCGATCTGGTTCTGCACCCGGCCAAGCTGCTCAGGCTGGTCGGCAGAAGAATAGCGGCGGGTCAGCGCCTCAGCGTGCGGCAAGAGCGTTCGCATGTGCGGCCATGTGGCGGCGTCGCTCGGATCGGCCGGAATGCTAGCCTCCAGCCAGTCCAGTGCGCTATCGCGAGCCTGGCCGTTACTTAGCCCTGGCTCACTATTGGTTTTCAGGACTACGGCCTGGAGCAGCCGATGGATGCTTACATCAGTGGCTGTGAGTGTGATCATGCTGTACGAAGCCAGTAGGCCGAGAGCCTTGTCAGTGGATTCCCGAGAATCACTGGGCCCGAGCATTGTGCGCGGGATCCGGTCAGATCCGTATTGGGCCAGAACGAGCAGCAGCCGGGTAGCGCCTGCATTCTGGTTACGGATCGCCTCGATGTTGAGGTTCCACAGCCTTTCGATGGCCTGCTGACCACTAGACCCGGTACCGGGGTACGTGCTTGCCGAATGGCGGTGGATGCTCGCTAGATACTCTGCCGGCGTGATGTGCTGCTGAGCGATGTAGGCGGCTGCCTGGTCGAGAGCCAGCGGCAGGTACCCGAGTTCATCAGCGATCTCGGCCGCCGCCTTAGCATCAGCAGTTGTGCCGTAACCGGTCCTCAGCGTAATGATCTGTGCGGCATCGGCCGGGTCAAGCACATCCAGGCGAACCGGGTCAGCAATCCGCCACCAGTCCAGATCCCGTCGGCTGGTGAGGATGATATGCCCGCCGGTCAATCGGCCCAGCAGCGCTTCGGCATGAGCAAGATCACCGAGGTCATCCAGGATCAGGAGCCATCCGCTGTGAGCCTGTAGCCAGCTCAGCGCCCACCCGGCCACATCCTGCGTCAGGTTATGGGCGCCGATACCAGGGCAGAGCTGTTCAGCCAGGGCGGCCAGGCCGGCGCTGATCTGCGCTGGCGCGCTGGCGGGGATCCACCAGATCAGCCGGTAATCTCGGCGGTGAGCCTCCGCATGCTGCAGGGCCAGCTCCGACTTGCCGACTCCGCCCAGCCCGTAGACCGCCTGTGTTACCACTGCCTCCCGGTGCGCGGCGAGTGCCTGTGCCAGCAGCCTTTGCGCAGTCCTCCTCCCCACGAAAACCCGCACCGGAGGTCGCGGCAGATTGTGTAGTGGCGCTCCCAGCCCTACCTCGAATGGGTTAGGCAGCTGTTCCGAAGCTAGGTCCGCGCGACGGAAATCAATCAACGGGCTCTTATTAAAGGAGTCCATGCTCATGTCAACAGGCGGCTTGGCCGGGAGGATCTTCCGCCAGAGCGCCAGCACTAGGCCAGCCGCCTTCACCGGCGGGACGAGCCTGCCCGGCTCGGCCTCGCGGCCGGTCAGCGCCGCCGCTTCCGGCGGCAGCATCCGCATCGCCGCCGCCGGAGCCGCCGGGGCGACGGCCGGGGCCGGGATGTCCTGGCGCAGCACCCGCTGATGGGCCTCGGCCAGCTCCGCGCCGGGATAGACCCCCAGCTCCTCATCCAGCCGCCGCCGCAGGCCCTCGAATACCGCGACAGCGGCAGCCTGCCGCCCGGTCCCGGCCAGCGCCACCATCAGCCGCGCGTGCACCCGCTCATTCAGCGGCTCCGCCCGGCCCGCCGCCTCTAGCAGCGGGATCACCCGCTCATGCCAGCCCAGCCCGCATGCCGCCTGCGCGTACCCGGCCACCGCCTCCGTCCGCCGCCGCAGCAGCTCTGTCACCGGCGGATGCCCCCGCAGCACTGCCACGTCCCCGGCTGGCTCCCCCCGCCACAGCCCCAGCGCCTGCTCATACAGCCCGCACGCCGCCGCTGCCTGGCCCGCCGCTGCGGCCGCTCCGGCCAGCCGCGCCAGCTCCCTGAACACCACCGCATCCACTTCCCCGGCACCGGCCCGCAGCCGGTACCCGACCACCCCGTCCCCGGCCAGCACCCCGCCGTCGCCCGCCGGATCCAGGACCCGCCGCAGCCGGCTCGACATGCGCCGCCACCAGCTCCGCCGCCGTCACCGGCGGCCGCTGCCCCCACACGATGTCGATGACCGTCTCCCGCCGCACCAGCTCGCCCGCCGACAGCGCCAGCAGCGCCAGCACCGCCCGCCGGCCCGGCGGCCCCACCGCTACCGCCACCCCGTCCCGCCACGCCGTCACCGGCCCCAGCACCGCCACCCACAGCCCGCTGTCCGGCACGGCCGCCGGGACCGCGCCCGCCCGCACCGAGCCCGCGTCCGCCGCTGCCCCCGCCAGCATGGCCGCCTGCCCCGCATCCAGGCCCAGCGCCCCGGCCAGCGCGGCCAGCGACCCCGGCCGAGGCCGCTGACTGCGCCCCTGTTCCAGATCCCGGACCGCCGTCACGCTCAGACCCGACCGGGCAGCCAGCTCCCGCTGTGTCAGCCCCGCCGCCCGCCGCCACCCCCGCACTAACCCGCCCAGCCACGCCCCCGCCGCGTCCCTCCCGCCATCCATCGCCGCTCCCCGTCTCACTCGCGGGCCAGCCCGGCGTGGCAGCACCCGGTCGCACCGCGCCAGCCCGTAACCGCCGCGCCCATTGTCCCGCTTGTCCCGCGAAACGACCACCAAGCGGTACCGCACGACCGGGCCCTGCCGCCGGTATGCCCATCCCGGCGCCCGCGAGCAGGCATAACCCCGCCATGTCCGGCCGCCAGGTACCGGAATTCCCGGCCAGCCACCGGCCAGCCCGCCGCCTGGCAGCCAGTACAAGCTGAACCCAGGCGCCGCTCCCCGGCCTGCGGTCCGGGCCAGCGCTGATGACCACCCAGGGGTGACGCTGACGGCTGACCGGGCCTGGCCAGCCGCACGGCCGGGCGGACGGGAGGGTACCCAGTGACCGGATACGTGATGCGGCGGCTGATCCAGCTGGTGATCGTTACGATCCTGGTCACGATCATTACGTTCCTGCTGTTGCACCTGGTCCCCGGCGGCCCGATCCGGGCGCTGCTCGGCCTCAAGGCCAGTCCGCAGGAAGTTGCGCACTACAACGCTCTTTACGGCTATAACCGGCCGCTGTACGTGCAGTACGGCAAGTGGATCGACCAGCTGCTGCACGGCAATCTTGGCTACTCGGTCAAGCTGAACGTGACGGTCTGGAGCCAGATCGCCCAGGACCTGCCGAAGACGGTGGTGCTGCTGGGCATCGGCCTGATCGTGTCCCTGGTCTTCGGCATCCCGCTGGGCATCTACCAGGCGGTCCATCGCTACACCGCGGGCGACTACGTGCTGACCGGCATCTCCTTCCTCGGCTACGCCACCCCGGCCTTCTTCGCCGGGATCCTGCTGATCGACTGGTTCGCGGTCGGACTGAAGATCCTGCCCCCGTTCGCGCCGCAGGGCACCACCGTCGGCCAGGTACTGTCCCAGCCAAAGGCGCTGATCCTCCCGGTGATCACGATCGCGCTCCTCGGGTACTCGCTGTGGAGCCGGTACATGCGGTCGTCGGTGATGGACAACATCGTGCAGGACTACGTGCGGACCGCGCGGGCCAAGGGCGCCAGTGAGCGCCGGGTGCTGTTCGGGCACGTGTTCCGCAACTCGCTGATGTCCATCGTGACCATCCTCGGCATCACGCTGCCCGGCCTGGTCGGCGGGTCCGTGGTCGTCGAGGTGGTCTTCAACTACCCGGGCATGGGGCTGCTGTTCGTCCAGGCCGCGCAGAACGTGGACTTCCAGATGATGATGGGCATCACCATGGTCGCCACGATCGTGACCGTGCTCGGCAACCTGGCCGCCGATATCGGATACGCGGTGCTCGACCCCAGGGTGAGATACGGCTAACGTCCGTTGATTTCAGCGGCGAGCCGCGTAGCGTCTGCGGCGCCGATTTGCAACCTACCCGTAGCGGACGGCGGCCTAGAGCCCGGTAACGCCGTCGACAAGCTCACGGATAAGGTCCGCATGGCCGTTGTGCCGGGCGTACTCCCCGATCATGTGGGCGTAGAGCCACCGCAGATCCACGGTGACGGTCTCGTCCCCGAAGGTCTCGTCCAGCGACCTGCCCCGGGTCACGCGGCGCGCCTCCTCAAGCTCGTCCAGGTAGATCTGGAGGTCGGCTTCGGCTCGCGTCGCATCGGTCAGGTCGAATTCGGCGCCGTCAGGGTAGTCGGGCGACTCGTAGAGCCCCTCGACGTCCTCGCCAGCGAACCGGATCCGGAACCAGATCCGCTCGTTGGCCGCCATATGCCGGACCAGGCCCAGCAGGGAGAGCGTTGATGTCGCCACCGGGCGTTGCACGAGCTGCTCGGCGGTCAGGCCGGCGCATTTGGTCAGCAGCGTGGCCCGGTGAAAGTCGAGCCAGCTGTCGAACCTGCGGCGCTCATCGGCCGCATAAGGCGGATCACTCCGCTCGGGGACCGGCGCGATCCATGTCATGGCGCGGGATCTTAGCCGACATCCGGACACCTCAGCCCGTCCGCGGAGCGTCTGCAGTTCGGCAGTTTATTGGAGCGGACGCCGTCCCTGGTTGCGCCGTCAGGGAGACTGATCTGGTGGCGATAGCAGTCGTACAGCTGACACCATCCCATCAGGCGTTCGGCCAGGCAGCTGCCCTGTTCGACGATTACAGGGCACACTACGGCCAGCCACGGTCCCCAGGGCTCGCCCGCGAGTGGCTGCACGGGCAGCTGGCTCAGCGCCGGATGACGATCGCCGCCGCCATCCGCGCCGGGCAGGCCTGCGGGTTCATCACGGCCATGGTCGTGCCGGCCTCACTGATGCTCGGTACCGCCTGGGCGGTCCGCGACCTGTACGTCGCCCCGCAGCAGCGTCGCAGCGGTATCGCGCGCGCCCTGCTCCTGCATGTCGCCGACCAGGCCCGCGCCGCCGGGGCCAGTCGCGTGTCAGTGCAAACCGAGGCCGATAACGGCCCCGCGCTCAGGCTTTACACGGCGGCCGGCTTCCAGCCGGAAGGCGGCCTGGAACTGCTCAGCCTCTCCCTCCGGGCCCCGGCAGGTAGCTGAAGAACGCTCAGAAATTAGGGCTCGGGTGACAAGTGGCCCAGGTTTTAATCAGATTCGGGTAGACGGCGGTCCGCGTCAATGCAGCGTCTGTGATGGTGGTCGCAGGCTTGCTGCGCCAGCGACCGGCGTCGCCGGGCGGCCCGCGTCGTGCACGACCTGCACCGGCCCCTGGTCCACCTTGGGCTGCCCTTGCGGGCGTCTCGACCGTCAGCTACCGGAGATAGTTCCATCTGATTCCAGGAGTGACCTCAGGTAGTCCTCCAGCTTGTCCCAGCTGCTTTCCTGACCATCGAACTTGGTCATGTGGTCACGGCCAGCCTGGTCTCGGAACGAGAGCTTCGTCGTGAGCTTCGTCACTCCGCCGGTCTCGTGCAGCTCTACCGTCTCGACGGCCTCCACACCTGGCCACCCTTCGAACTGCCATGTGCCGACGGTCCTGGTCGGCGGCTCGACCTCCAGGTAGGTTCCGCGAAACGAGCACTCAGTTCCGTCCTCGGTCACGAAGACCTGGTGGTAGTCCCCGCCGACGCGCAGGTCGATCGAGCAGACCGTCACCTTGTCCGCAAATGGCGCGAACCATTTGCGCACATGCTCCGGCTTCGTCATTACGTCGAAGACAAGCCCGATCGGAGCGTCGAACTCCCGGGTGGTGACAATCTCTAGATCGTTCGGGAATTCGATGACTGCCGATCCGTGCCGATGTGGTGTCACTGCCGCTCTCCTCGCTGTTGTAGCTCTTGCAGGTAGTCATCCAGCCGATCCAGCCGGTCATTCACCGCCTGCTCGTACCTGGCCAGCCACTCGTGCAACGGCCGGAGGCGCGCCGGTTCCAGGCGGTACAGCCGGCGACGCCCCTCCGCCCGGCAGCTGACGAGTCCCACCTCGCTCAGCACCCGCAGGTGCTTCGAAACCTGGGGCTGCGACATCGAGAGGTCGGTCACGATCGCCCCGACCGCCTTCTCGCCTGCCATCAGCGCGTCCAGTACCTCTCGACGGTGCGCATCGGCAACGGCGTTGAAGACGTCCGACGTCGTGGCAGCGCGGGCCATCGGGCCAATATATTCCACTATCGGAATATGTCAAGCTTCCCGGCACGCCGGGACCGGCCGCCGTCAGCCTGGCTGCGGCGAGCGAGTACGAGGCTTCAGGCGGTCGCGGGCGGCCGGGTGACCGAGAGCTCCGGCGGGATGCCGCGGTAGGGCTCGATCTCGACGAGGGCCAGCTGGCCCGTGCAGCCCTGGCTGAGGGTGGACGAGGGGCGGTCGGCGGTGAGCACGTTGGGGTTGCCGTGACGGCAGAAGCCCGGGTTGGCCGGGTCCGGGTCGTACCAGGCGCCGGTGGAAAGCTGGGCGACCCCGGGCCGCATCGCTTCGTCGACGGCCAGCCCGGCCAGGCAGGCACCCCGGTCGTTGAAGATCCGTACCAGGTCGCCGTCGCGCAGGCCGCGGGCCGCCGCGTCGGCGGGATGCAGCCGCACCGGTTCACGCCCGGCGATCTTGAGCGACTGGCTGTGCGCGCCGACATCCAGCTGGCTGTGCAGCCGGGACCGCGGCTGGTTGGCGACCAGCTGCAGGCTGAAGCGCCGGGCGGCGGGCGAGCCGAGCCATTCCTCCGGCTCGCGCCAGACCGGGTGGCCCGGGCAGTCCGGATACTGGTAGCTGTCGATGGTTTCAGAGAAGATCTCGATTTTCCCGGTCGGCGTGGTGAGCGGGTGGCCCTCCGGGTCGGCGCGGAAATCAGCAAGCGCCACCTGCGGCTCGCTGGCCACCGGCAGTTCGAGGCCGTCGCCTGCCCAGAACTCGTCAAACCCCGGTACTGCCTGCCCGCGCTCGGCCAGCTGGTCCCGCCACTCGTCGTACAGGTGGCGCAGCCAGTCCATGGTGCTGCGGCCCTCGGTGAAGTCCTTGCCCGCGCCGAGCCTGTCCGCCAGCCCGGCGAAGATGGCGTAGTCGTCCAGGGCTTCGCCGTGCGGCCGGGTCAGCGCTGGCATCGGGAAGAACATCCGGTCGTTCTGCCCGGAGCCGTAGTCGTCACGTTCGATGGTCATGGTGACCGGCAGCACGATGTCGGCGTGCCGGGCGGTCGCCGTCCAGAACGGGTCATGGACCACTACCGTGTCCGGCCGGGCGAACGCCTCGCGCAGCCGGGCGAGATCCTGGTGGTGATGAAACGGGTTACCGCCGCACCAGTACACCAGCCGGATGTCCGGGTAGGTCAGCCGCTGCCCGTTATAGTCGTACGCCGCACCGGGGTTGAGCAGCATGTCGGCGATCCGCGCTACCGGGATAAACGCGGAAACCGCGTTCTGGCCCTGTGGCAGCCGCGGCACCGGCACCTGGGGTGCTGGCTCGCCGACTCCGGACGCGGACCCGTAGCCGTGGCCGAAACCGCCGCCCGGCAGCCCGATCTGGCCGAGCATGGCAGCGAGCACCACACCGAGCCAGAGCGGCTGCTCCCCGTGGCGGGCGCGCTGCAGCGACCAGCTGACGGTCACCAGGGTGCGCGCTGCGGCCATCTCGTGCGCGAGTTCCCGGATCCGCGCCGCCGGCACGCCCGTGATCGCTTCAGCCCACCGGGGATCCTTAACGACGCCGTTTGCCTCCCCGCGCAGGTAACCGGCGAACCGCGGGTAACCGACCGTGTAACGGTCCAGGAAGCCGGTGTCTGCCAGGCCGCCGGCGTCGAGCACCTGGGCGAGCGCAAGCATCAGCGCGGCGTCGGTGCCGGGCCGCGGCGCGATCCACTCGGCCTGTGCCCCGGCGGGCGTGTCGTCGCGGATCGGGCTCACCGAGACGAACCGGCAGCCCCGGGCCCGGGCGGCACTCACCCAGCCGCGGGCATTATGCCGCGACACCCCGCCCGGTGAGACCGCCGCGTTCTTGGGCGACAGCCCGCCGAAGGCGACCACCAGCTCGCTGTGCTCCGCGACCACGGACTTGGCCGTGGCCCGGTTGAGCAGCAGGTCCACGTCGGCGATCACATAGGGCAGCAGCACCGTGGAGGTGCCCAGACTGTAGCTGTTCACGTGCCGCACGTAGCCGCCGAGGCAGTTCAGGAACCGGTGCGCCTGGCTCTGCGCGTGGTGGAACCGTCCTGCGCTGGCCCAGCCGTACGAGCCGCCGTACACCGCTTGCGCCCCGTAGTCCCGGTAAACCCGGCGCAACTCCCCCGCTAGCAGGTCCAGTGCCGTGTCCCACGGAACCGGCACGAACGGCTCGTCGCCGCGCCCCGGCGCACCAGGGCCATGGTCCAGCCAGCCCTTGCGCACGTGCGGCCGGGTGATGCGGGCCGGGTGATGCTGGGCCGAGGCGACGTTGCCGATCAGCGGCACCGGCTCCGGGTCACCACGCCACGGCCGCACCTCGGTCAGCCGCTCACCATCGCTGACCGCCTCGAAGGCCCCCCAGTGCGTCAGATGAACAGCCATGCCATCAACCGTAATCGCCCCCGGCCCGCACTGCTGACTCAGGACCGGGCTCCACCCGCGGGCTGGTCAGCGTTTATGAGGCTTACGGCGCTTCAGCTCCTTGGTCCACCCGACAACCATCCAGACTATTATTACCGAGGCTGCTGCGACTCCGGCCCCTTGAAGCAGGTCATTGGACGCCCCGGCTGCCAGCTGCGAGGCTCCGATCGTGGCGAGGAGCAGCCCAAAGAGCAGGACGCGCCATGAGCTCGGCTCGGTAGCACTAGCGGCTCTCCTGCCAGTGCCGAGCCTGACCAGCGCATAGATCGCTATGAGCGCGCCTGCCGTGATGTCGATCCAGGCCGTAGCCTCAAGCATCGTCCTCCGCCAGATCATCGCGAGCAGCCATCTCTGCAGCCTAAACCGCACGGATTTCTCGGGGCCCCGATGCCGCCCAGGTTGGTCAGCCCGTACTGACATCCGCACCGGAACTGTCTCTTTCCGGAGCATTCTTTCCAGTAGCCTGACGGCCGTCTCGGCTACTTCGTGCGATTCCTGAACTACAGTCGCGCGCAGCGGGCCGGGCCATGCCTCGATCAGTGCCTTTGCCTGAGGCGTCCCATCGACCCCGGCGACTACAGCATCCTTCACCCATGCTGTCTCGGAGGAAAGCAGGGACGGAGGCGCCCCGCCACCCTCATGGGCGGCGGGGCACTCACCACTCCGGAATTCATTCGCAGGCTGCCGGTAAGCCGACAGGCAGGAAGCGGAGCCCGGGCCGGGGATGGACGATGCTATGCCATGCTGTGCCTGGGGGCGACTGTCTCGGGGTGCCAGGTATTCGTCCCGTTCAGCGCCCAGAAGAAACGCAGGCCGTTGCCGGCGCCCACAGCGGTGATGTTGACGCTATTGCCGTCGGTGATCATGGAAGGCGCTGAGTAGGTCGTGTTCCGGCCCGCGACCGTCTCCGGATGCCAGGTGCTCGACCCGTTCACCGCCCAGAAGAAACGCAGACGATGGGCCGCGCCCTCGGCAGCTATGTTGACGCTGTTGCCATCGTTGGTCATCGAAGGCGCTGAGTAGGTCGTGTTCCGGCCCGCGACCGTCTCCGGATGCCAGGTGCTCGACCCGTTCACCGCCCAGAAGAAACGCAGACGATGACCCGCGCCCTCGGCAGCTATGTTGACGTCTATTGCCATCGGTGGTCATCGACGGCGCCGAGTAGGTCGTGTTCCGGCCCGCGACCGTCTCCGGATGCCAGGTGTTCGACCCGTTCACCGCCCAGAAGAACCGCAGACGATGACCCGCGCCCTCGGCAGCTATGTTGACGCTATTGCCATCGGTGGTCATCGACGGCGCTGAGTACGTTGTGTTCCTGCCCGCGATCTGCTCCCGGTGCCAGGTCGACGACCCGTTCGCGGCCCAGTAGAAGAGCAGGGAGTGGTTCGGGCCCTCGACGGCGATGTTGACGTCGTCACCGTCGGTGGTCATCGACGGCGCCGAGTAGGTCGTCTTCCGGCCGGCGACGGTCTCCCGGTGCCAGGTCTTCTGGCCGTTCACCGCCCAGTAGAAGCGGAGGCTGTTACCAGCGCCTGCGACCGAGATGTTGACGTCGTTTTCGTCGTTGGTCATGGACGGTGCCGAGTAGGTCGTGTTCCTGCCCGCGACCGTCTCCGGATGCCAGGTCGACGAGCCGTTCACCACCCAGAAGAAACGTAGTGAGTTGTTCGCGCCATGGCCTGTGACGTTGACATTGCCGCCATCGGTGAGCATTGATGGCTGGGAGGCGGCCGTAGCCGCTGATATCGATCCGGTAGAAACGGTGATCACGGCCGCGACCGCGGCGATCACAAAGCGACTCATAATTGTCCTGGCAGGACGGAGTCCCGCCGACGCTGGATGCTGCCCCATGGAACCTTCCTTCCCCCAAAGGGTTACGAACCTTATGAAACTGGACGTTGGCTTAGCGCAGGGACATGGTGCAGCGCTGAGGGCCCCTTCGCCGGCTTGCGGTCCCAGGCTCGCGGGCGGCCGGATCGTGCACCATACGCAGCCGCCCACATGAACGCCCACATGATGACGAGCAGCGCAGGTCCGCCGTAGTGTTGGCGCAGCGTGCTCTACCTCAGCGGTGGTGGCGAGCCGCAGGTCTGTCGGCTTGCGAAGGGCGTGGGCCTTGACGGAGCAGGAGCAGGGTTCCCTTTCGTTTGCCGGGCTGCTGCGGCGGCTTCGGGGCGAGGCGAAGCTGACGCAGGAGGAATTGGCGGAGGCGGCGGGCCTTTCCCTGCGGGCGGTCAGTGACCTGGAGCGCGGCGTCCACCGCACCGCCCGCAAGGACACCGCGCTGCTGCTGGCCGGGGCGCTGGGTATGACCGAGTCGGGAGCAGTGCTGTTCGTGGCGGCCGCCCGCGGGCGCACTCCGGCCGCAGACTGCTGGCCGTCCTGCGAGGCTCCGGGCGGCGACCGGCCGAGACGATGCCCCGGGTGTGGAACATCCCGGCTCGTAATCCGGCCTTCACCGGCCGCGACGACCTGCTGGCCGCGGTACGGGCGAGGCTGCAGGCCGGGCACGCGGCGGTCGTGCAGGCGCTGCACGGGATGGGCGGGGTGGGCAAGACCCAGCTGGCGGCCGAGTACGCGCACCGTTTCGCGTCAAGCTATGACCTGACCTGGTGGATCGACGCCGAGCAAGATGGGCTGATCGGGGACCAGGTCGCAAGCGTCGGGCTGGTGCTCGGATGCGTTCCGGCCGGAGCCGGGACCGAGACGGTGCGGGCCGCGGTGCTGGCCGAGCTGCGGCAGCGTGACCGATGGCTGCTGGTCTTCGACAATGCGCAGGCGCCCGCGGATGTGGCGCCATGGCTGCCGGGGGGCGGCGGGCACGTGTTGATCACGTCCCGCCAGCGTGGCTGGGACGAGGTCGCCGCGCCGATCGAGATCGACGTGCTCACCCGGGCCGAATCGATCGAGCTGCTGCGGCGCCGGGTTACCCGGCTCACCGAGACCGACGCAAACCGGCTCGCCGCCGAGCTAGGCGACCTGCCGCTGGCCATCGCCCAGGCCGCCGGGTTCATCGCCGACACCGGCACGCTGGCGGGTCAGTACCTGGGCCTGCTGCAGACCCAGGCCGGGCAGCTGCTTGACCGGGGCGCGCCGGGCTCCTACCCGCGGTCGCTGGCCGCCGCCACCGCGTTGATAGCTGACCGGCTGTCCGGCCACGACCCAGCCGCCGCGGAGCTGGCCAGCCTGTGCGCATTCCTGGCACCAGAACCGATTCCTGATTACCTGTTCACTGGCGCTGCCGGCGTGTTGCCTGGCGAGCTGGCGGCGCGGGCCGCCGACCCGCTGGCCTGGCGGCAGACCCTGGCCAGCGTGTCGAGACAGTCGCTGGCCCGCATCGATCACCGCGGGCTGCAGATGCACCGGCTCACCCAGGCCATCCTCCGCGACCGGCTGTCCCGGGCCCGCGCCGCCGCCACGCGCCGGTGCACCGAGGCAATCCTGGCGGCCAGGGATCCCGGCGACCCGCCCGATCCTGGCACCTGGGCGGGGTGGGCGCAGCTGATGCCGCACCTGCTGGCCGCCGACCTGGCCGCCACCGATAACCCGGCACTGCGCGAGCTAGTTCGCCGCGCGTGCTGGTATCTGATCGAGCGCGGCGACGCCCTTACCGCGCGGGATCTCATGAGCAGTCTGCGGCAGCGGTGGCGCGACCGGCTTGGCGCGGATCATCAGCACACGCTGATGGCCGGGCACTATCTCGCCTGGGCACTCTGGGAACTGGGCCGCTACGCCGAATCCCGCGACCTGAACCGGGACACGCTGGAGCGTCATCGCAGCGTCCTCGGTGAAGACCACCCCGACACCCTGAACTCCGCCCACAACCTAGCCATGGACCTGCGCATGCTGGGCGACGCGCGGGCCGCCCGCGACCTGGACCGCCACACCCTGGGCCGCTATCGCCGCTCGCGGGGCCAGGACCACCTCAGCACATTGCGCTCCGCGAGCAACCTGGCCGCCGACCTGCGCGCGCTGGGCGACGCGCGGGCCGCCCGCGACCTGGACCAGGACACGCTGGAGCGCCGCCGCCACGTCCTCGGCCACGACCACCCCGACACCCTGAACTCCGCCCACAACCTAGCCATGGACCTGCGCATGCTGGGCGACGCGCGGGCCGCCCGCGACCTGGACCAGGACACGCTGGAGCGCCGCCGCCACCTCCTCGGCCACAACCACCCCGACACCCTCAAGTCCGCGAGCAACCTGGCCGCCGACCTGCGCGCGCTGGGCGAGGCGCGGGCCGCCCGCGACCTGGACCAGGACACGCTGGAGCGCCGCCGCCACGTCCTCGGCCACAACCACCCCGACACCCTCAGCTCCGGGCATACGCTCGCCCTTGACCTGCCCGCGCTAGGCGATACCGATCGAAGGTGATCTGCTGCCGGTGCGTTTGCGCAGGCCACGGACCGGGTGAGCGTCCAGCGGCGGGTCAGGCAGCGGACCTGTCCCGCTCAAGGCGCTCGGCGATCCAGACCTTGATGATGGATTGCCTCTCATCAGCCTTCATAGAGCGCCACCTCGCTAGACCTCGGCATCCGGGCGGCTGGGCGGAGAGTTCCTGGACGTAGTGATCACGCCTCGTCGCCTTTGCCGGCCCGGGGACCCGGCCTGTCGGTCGCGTGCTGCTCGCGAAGCCATTCCGCGGCCATCATGGCCCGCCTGGCCTCATCCTGCCAGCAGGCGATCTGCTGATTGCAGTGTGCGCCGAGCCACCGGAGCTGGCTGGCCGCCCAGCCGAACGCGACTAAGGACGCGGCCGCGGCGCCGATCAGTATCCCGGCGAGCATCGCGAACAGCCCCACTTCAGGTCATCCCGCGGTCCGCGGCCGTTGCCGGACCGCCGAGCAGATCGCTCACCGCCTGTTCCACCGATCTGCTCTCATCACCACCGCAGTTCTGCAGACAGCCGACGATCAGGGCGAGCGCGCCCATGCCGAGCAAAGAGCGCTCGCCGCCATGATCGAGCGGGTGCGCGGACGGGTCGGCCAGTGCCCGCATGGCCAGGCCGTCTGCGAGCGCAGACAGCAAGACGATGCAGTCGTCGATGGTGATGCCCGGCCTGATGCGGAGGTCACGGGAGCGGAGGAAATCCTCGCACCTCTTCCGCCACATCGGCCTGGCTTCCCCGTGCCGTTCAGATATCGCCTCGCGGATCACCGGGTCGCCCTCGGCCTCAGCCGCCGCTACCAGCCCGAGGCGGAACATCGGGCTTGTCATCAGCCTGGCCATCATCAGCGAGCTGAGATGATCGATGCCTCGCACCGCGTTCTGGCCGCTGACGATCTGGCCGATCGCGTCGGTCACCTCGTCTTCGTGCACGCCGGAGTAATAGTGCGACGCCGACAGGCCGAACCGCAGCACGTCGGCGACGAAGGCGGACTGATGCGGCCATCGTTCGCGCATGGTAGAGACGCGGCCCACACGATGGAACGGCGGGGGGTTGCGGCCGACCTCGGCCGCCACGGCGCGCTGCGACAGGAACCCCAGCACCGGGCGCTCGATGGAATCACGGTCGTCCGGGTCAGCCGTTCTCCGGCTCGCACCCGGGCCGAGGTGTCGCTGGATCAGCCGGACCGCGGCGGCCAGATAGGCGGCCGTGACCGGATCGTTGGCCAGCCTACGGCGGGAGAATGATGTCCGCCGGTTCAGGCCGCGCAAGACCTTGGACAGGTCCTGGTTGTACGGATAGGGAAGCTCCTGCTTGAGTGTCCTCACGTCCCGGCGACGCGGAGTTCTGTCGCTGTCGCTGTCCATATCCTCATGATGAGCGCCCCGCCCTAGGCCGAATAGGCGCGCAGTCGCGCGGTTTCCGCACTGGCTGCCGAGAGAGCAGGGAGCTGAGTGCCGCCTCTACAGATGATTGCTCGGTGAAAGGCTGTTAAACCGGACCGGAGAAATGCAACGAGGCAATGTGACGGGCCGCAGTCTCCAGGGCTGCGGGCTGGCTTAGCTGCTCATGTCGCTCAGGTACCGGGCCACCCTGGCGCATGCCGTCGTGGCGATGACGCTCCAGCCGATGACGGCTAGCAGCTGCTCGTCGGTGAGACTGCTCGCAGCGATCCACGGCGAGTCCTCGGTCTCGGCCACGCTCTTGGCAGCGTGCTCCCTGATCGCCTTGACGATCGCCTCGTCCGAGGTCCCGTACTTGATCCGGTAGCCAGAGCAGCCCATCCTGGCGGGCTTCGCTACCGGTGCAGGTGCGGGGCTGACCGGCGGAGCTGGACGCCTGGCAGCTGGCCGGCGATCGCCGACGGCAGTGCGACCGCCACCGCTGATCTCGATCACGCTGGAACCGGTTGCAGCATCGCCGCGTGCTGCGCGTGACTGAGGGGCTGGCCTGGCGGGCGCCGGTGCCGGCATCTGGTGCCTCCCTGGGTGATGGGCCCTCGAAAGGGCTGAAGATCAGTTCTAGTTAACGGGCATCTCAGAAACCACCCAGATCAGACCACCCAGATCAGACACGCAGGCGCCCTTTCTACACTTAATTCTATGTGATCGTCCGTAATCACGCGCCATTGCAGGTGGTCGAGCTCGCCCGGCGTCAGGCTGTCGTACGCCGGTGCCGCGAGGTCGTCGGCGGGCGACTGCGGCCGCCTGGCGGCCACGGGCGGCCGCGGGCGGCCGCGCCTGACCGTCGCAAGGCGCTCTGAGGGTTGACGGAGCTGATTTCATACGCTTATCATTCTGATATCAGTTTTTTGAGTCAAGGGAGAGGTGCCATGCCGGCCTCACGTCACACCGGGCGCACCCGCATCGCGATCAGCCTGCTCGCAGTCCTGGTGGCCTTGCTCGCCGCAGCCTGCAGTACTTCTAGTAAGCCGACGGTGACGCGCACGCAGTCCGCCACGACCATTAACCCCAGGGCCACGCAGCCGTCCGGCTCGTGGCCTTACCCGAACGCCGACCTCGCCAACACCCGGCAGGCGCCGGGCTCGGTGATCTCATCGGCCAACGTCTCGCAGCTACAGCAGGCCTGGGCATTCCGGATCACTAGCAAGCCGGACGGCGGTGTCGGCACGCTGGCCATGTCGCCGGTCGTGGTCAACGGCGTCGTCTACATCCAGGACATGCAGGCGAACGTGTACGCCCTTGATCTCGCCACCGGCAAGCTGCGGTGGGAGTACCAGGTCAACACCCAGGAGCTCGGCGGGCCCGGGCCAGACGGCGTCGCGGTCGCGGACGGACGGGTGTACGGGGACACACCGCACACGGCCTTCGCGCTCAGCGCGGCAACCGGCAAGCCGCTCTGGGTCGACCGGAGCCTGCTCAACAGTGGCCAGGGCGCATTCAGTATCCAGCCCCAGACCGTCGGCGGACGGGTCTACCTGGCCAGCTCCCTGGCCAACGGACCAGGCGGCGGCATCCTGCTGGCCCTGGACGCCGGGACCGGCAAGGTGATCTGGAAGTTCAACACGATGGTCGGATCCGACACCGCAGTGCGGGCGGACCAGGCAGGCGCCGGCGGCGCCTGGGAATCGCCCCTCGTCGGCACCGACGGATCGGTGACGTTCGGCATCGGCAACCCGTACGAGTCGGCTGCGACCGCCATCGCGCACCCCGAGCCGCTGCGCTACAGCGACAGCGCGGTGAACCTCGACGCGGCGACCGGCACGCTGCGCTGGTACTACCAGGCGGTGCCCAACGACTTCCAGGATCACGACCTGCAGACCTCGCCGATCGCGGCGAACATCAACGGAACTTCCGTGCTTATCAACGCCGGCAAGATGGGCTACGTGTACGCCATCAACGCGCAGACCGGAGCGCTGCTCTGGAAGACGCCGGTCGGCGAGCACAACGGCCACGACAACGACTCGGTCCTCGCCCTAGAGCACAAGCTGCACCTCACGGCGCCCTTCACGATCGAGCCCGGGGAGCTCGGCGGGGTCCTCAGCAACCCGGCAGTCGCCGGCGGCACCGTGTATGTGTCCACCGTCGACGAGCCCATCATCTACTCCAAGCTCACCGACATCCTCGGCTCCGGGATCCTCCATCCGCCCACCGGCGATTTCGAGGCGCTGAACCTCGCCACCGGCAAGGTCGAGTGGGACACCAAGCTGCCGCAGATGGCGCTCGGCGCCGCCACCGTCTCCAACAACCTGGTCTTCACCACCCTCTACGGCGGCGAGCTGATCGCCATGAACACAGCGACCGGCGCGATCGTCTACCGCCATCAGCTCCCGACGTCGACAAATGCCCCTCTGGTGGTCATGGGCAACACGGTGATCGTCTCCGCGGGCGGACCGCTCACCGGGCCCCCGCTCACCGGGAAGCCGGGCGGCGGCGGCAACCCGCAGGTCGTTGCCTACACAGTGCGCTGAAGCGGCGTCGCTGGCTGGTGCTGCGGCGCATGGGCGATGATGGCCGGGTGCGTGTGCTGATTCCGCTGCCCGACCGGGATTTCGACGTGACCGAGGTGGCGGTGCCGTGGCGGCTGCTGTGCGATGCGGGGCATCAGGTCGTCTTCGCCACCGAGCGGGCCGGCACGGTCCCGGCCGCCGATCCCCGGCTGCTGACCGGGGTGATCTTCGGGCAGCTGGGCGCCGCAGCCGAGGCCAGGCGGTTGTACGCCGAGCTGGCCGGGGCCGCGGAGTTCACCAGCACTCAGGGATGGGAGCAGCTGGACCCGGCTGCCTTCGACGGCTTGCTGCTGCCCGGCGGGCACGCCCCGGGGATGCGGCAGTACCTGGGCTCGGCGGTGCTGCAGGACCAGGTGGCCCGGTTCTGGGCGCTGGGCAGGCCCGTCGCCGCGATCTGCCACGGCGTCCTGGTGCTGGCCCGGACCCGCGATCCGGCCACCGGCCGGAGCGTGCTGGCCGACCGCCGGACGACCTGCCTGCCTAAGTACATGGAGCGCCTGGCCTGGCTGGCCACCGCCTGGCGGCTCGGCCGTTACTACCGGACCTATCCCGCCTACGTGGAGGCCGAGGTGAAGACGGCCCTGGATGACCCGGGCAGCCAGTTCCAGCGCGGACCGGTCGTGCTCGGCGCGCGCGGCACTGCCACCGACGACAGGCCAGCCTTTGCCGTGACCGACCGCAACTACCTGTCCGCCCGCTGGCCCGGCGACGCCTACCTGTTCGGCCGCCGTTTCTGCGCTCTCCTGGCCTCCGCCGCCCAGCCCGGTCGCTGACCATACGCCGCGCCGGGCACCGCTCGGAGAGCGGCAGGAGAGTGCGGGTTGGCATCGTTCTGCCCGCCTGGGGGACTCTCATGGATGGCCGCACCGTCAGGTCGGCCGTCTTCAGAGCGCCGTGACAGTGGCCGTGACGCGGGCGTTGACAAGGTGCCGCCGCAGCGGCGAAAGTCATGCCAGGCGGCCCGAATGGTGGTCAGTGCGGAGCGCCTCGCTGTATTCGCGGAGGAACGGAGCGTACATGCGGAGTCCCCGCAGCGACGAGAAGCGGGCCGTGGGGCGGATGCTGGCCGGCGGTCGCCGGACGGAGCAGGTGATCAGGTGCGCCTGCTGCTGATCGGTGCTCCGGGTGCGGGCAAGGGAACGCAGGCCGGGCGGCTGGCCGAGCGGTTCGGCATTGCGCACATCTCCAGCGGTGACCTGCTGCGCCAGCACGTCAGGAACCGGACGTCCCTGGGGCAGCAGGTGCAGTCCTACGTCGACAACGGTGATCTGGTCCCGGACGGCATTGTCATGGACATGCTGCGCAAGCCTGTCCTGGCCGCAGCCAGCGGCTACGTGCTCGACGGCTTCCCGCGAACCGTCGGGCAGGCAAAGGCGTCCTACGCCGTGGTCCGGCCCCTCGGAGCTGAGGTGCAGGCCGCGATCCATCTCGACGTGCCTCGCGAGGAGCTAGTGCGCCGGCTGCTGGCCCGCGGCCGGGGCTCAGACGACACCGAGGCTGTTGTCAAGCACCGTTTGCAGGTCTACCTGGAAAACACCGTGCCTCTGCTTGAGTACTACGCAGGCCGGGAATGGATGTTTACCGTCAACGGTGCCCGCCTGGCGGATGCCGTCCACGAGGACATCGTGGCGCGCATCCAGAAACTGGCGCCCTTCACCGCACCGACCTGATGATCAACTTTGCGATACCCCATGGCAGCGCCGCTGACGATCTGGATCACCGCTACTGACAGCAGGCTGACCCCGCGGACGGTGCGCTTGCGGGCCTCGGGCTTCCATCGCGCGCTGGCGCTCCTTGCCTGCCTGGCGGCCTCTTTCCTGCCGCGGGCAACCCAGAAGTCGGCGATGCTGCCCAGTCCTCCGCCTGCCAGGAACGCCATGATCGCTGCACCGAATGCGCTGAAGGTGACGAGCGCGGCGAGGAAGGTGATCATCAGTGTTGCCGGGCCATGCAGCAAAGTATGAGCCGGTCGGCCCTGCAGGGTCACCGGGCACAGAAACCCCGGGCCCGCGCCGGTGACACCGCGGTGATTCGCGTGGGAGTGGCCAGGGGCTAGCGGCGGGCGACTGGATAACGCCGTCCCTGTGCCCGGCCAGCCGGACGGCCAGCGAGACTACCCGGCGACCTGCAGGTTCAGGGTGGAGCCGTCCGGGGCCTCGGCGTAGAACAGGCTGTCAGCCGCCGGGGTGCCGGTGGCGATGTGCGCGTGTTCACGTGGCCGACTGTCGGTATGGTCGCGCGGGTCGGCTCACTGGCAGGGCCGGCGGCTGTGGTATCGAGTTAGGTGAGCGGGCTTAACGAGTAAGGGGTGGTGAGCGTCGGATGAAGCCGGTACTGGAGGGCACGGTCGCGCTGGTGACCGGGGCGTCGAGCGGCATCGGTGCTGCCACGGCGGCCGTGCTGGCCGGCCAGGGGGCGGCGGTGGCGCTGGCCGCGCGGCGGCGGGACCGGCTGGAGGAACTGGCCGCGGGGATCAGGAGCCAGGGCGGCGCCGCGCTGGTGCTGGAGTGCGACGTCACCAGCCAGGAACAGGCCGCGGCCGCGGTGGAGCGGACAGCCACGGACCTGGGCCGGCTGGACACGCTGGTCAACAACGCCGGGGTCATGCTGCTCGGCCCGGCGGCCGGGGCGCCGCTGGCCGAGTGGCAGCAGATGGTGGAGCTCAACGTGCTCGGCCTGCTGTACTGCGCTCACGCCGCGCTGCCCCATCTGCGGCGGGCCGCCGCGGACGGCCCGCGCCAGGTCGCCGACATGGTGAACATCAGCTCGGTGGCGGGCCGGTTCGCGCGGAACGGCAACGGGGTCTACGCGCTGACCAAGTTCGGCGTGGGCGCGTTCAGCGAGTCGCTGCGCCAGGAGCTGGCCGGGCAGTACGTGCGGGTGTCCCTGGTCGAGCCGGGCGCCACCGCGACCGAGCTGGCCAGCCACAACCGGCCGGAGGTGCTGGAGGGCATCCGGAACCAGTTCGGCCAGCGGATGGAAGCCGAGGACATCGCCGATGCCATCAGCTACATCGTCACCCGCCCCCGGCACGTCGCGGTCAACGAGATGCTCATCCGCCCCACCGAGCAACAGCGATAGCCCGGGATCAGGACACCTGGCCTGGCGCCGAGGAGTGACTTACCCAGGTGGGTTCAAGAACTCCCGGCGATCGGTCGGCGGCAGATGAAGACGTGCTTGATTGCGATCCTTCGGTGGTGTTCTTCCTTGGCGGCGGGCACGCCGGCATCCCATACGACCCCGACACCCACCGCGCCCCAGCAACGCTCTATCGCATGAGGACTTGACTTAGGGAACTCAAGCGCTATGCCGCCCGCGAGACCTACCCCCACCTGCGCGGCTCGTCCTTATATCGAAATGACCCAGACAAGTTCGGCGATCATAGCGACCGTCAAGCTCTCAAGCTTACATGCCGGTTCCGCTGCCCGGCCTTGCCGGCAATGTCTGCTGATGCCTGCCATCAGGTTCCTGCCGACGCCTCCAGGCTCATCCCCCAGGGGTGAGGGCGCAACCTGACCGGGGCAGCTACCGTGCGATTGTCCACGAAGCAGGCCGGCTCTGGAACCACGGAAGGCATCAATGGCTGAGGCGACGGGATCACGATCGGTGCTACGGCAGATTGCTCAGATGGACGCTGCGGTCAAGTTAGCCGTCTGGTCATCGACCCAATGACCCGTACAGTCACCCACCTGGTCATTGAGCCGAAACACCGGGACGAGCCCAGGCGGCTAGTCCCGCTCGACCTGGTCGAATCCGCAGACCACGACGTCACGTTGCGTTGCACCCTCGCCGAGTTCGTCCGCCTCGTGCCCGCCGAGGAGAGCGAAGTGGTGGAAGATCTCGGATATGACACCACGATGCAGCAAATGGACGGCTTTGTTGGCTACGGAAACATGGCAGTCGGCGGCTCGGTCCCTGGCCTAGAAGTAGGCGCAGACTATCATGTCCGGACCATAGTCCATGATGTTGTTCCGCTGGGGGAAACGGAGGTAGGCCGTGGAGAACATGTTCATGCACTCGACGGTCAGATTGGGAAGGTGCGGGGCTTTCTAGTCACCGGTGATAACCATGTTACCCATGTGCTGCTCGAGGAGGGGCATCTGTGGGGGCATAAGAAGGTCGCCATCCCGATCAGCGCCGTGACCGGGGTAGACGACGGCATACGGCTCAGCATTACGAAAGAGCAAGTAAAAGACCTACCTCCAACTGGCTGACCGGGGCGGTCACGGCACATCCGCTGGCCCGGCCACGACGTCTGAGACATTGAGACCTTGCCGCACTCACCCCTGGCGGGTGATGGCCGGACTGTTCTCCACGCGCACAGTGGGAGTAATTACCGGCAATCAGACCCCCTAGGACGGTGCCATGTCAGAAACGAGCAATCCGGGTAATGGTCTGCAGCTGAGATCGGCGCCGCTGATGACCGGGGCGGCGATCGCCGGAGCAGGCGCTCTGCTCTTCCTAGCTGGCCTCGCCGCCGGCAGCTCGCATGTGCTGGCTGCCGCCCGGCGATGGGTCCGCGCAATGGAAACGCCGCCGACCGAGCAAGCGAAGCTGAAGTGGACGCAAGCCAAGGCCGCGGCGGCCGCGGGCGCCGACGCATGGCAGAAGGTCGCACCGCCTGGCGTAGGACAGCACGTTTGAGCCGTTCACCGGCTGGTGCAGCTAGCATTTGGGAGAACCGATGCCTTACCAGGGTCGATGGGAGGAGTTGGCCAGCGAGAACGAGCGGCTTGTCGTGCCGAGCGACCATCACGACTGCCTTCCGGCTAGTGCCGCTGGAGTCGCTGTCTGCCAGCCACGGGAAGCGCGCGGAGAGTACGTGCCCGCTCGCCGCCCAGACGATGGTGACCCAGCGGCCCATTGACTGGCCACTCGGCAGTGCGCCGGATGCCCGAGTGCTAGCCGCTCTTGCCTCACCCGCCTAGGGCGAAATACCGCCCC
Organism: uncultured Actinomycetota bacterium; assembly: GCA_963719705.1. Taxonomy (GTDB): domain Bacteria; phylum Actinomycetota; class Actinomycetes; order Streptosporangiales; family Streptosporangiaceae; genus CAVRCV01. Next base: position 127,304 of record CAVRCV010000015.1, on the reverse strand, counting down.
TGGTCCTGGTGAAGGTGAGTGCCTGGTGGCGCAGCCGTGTCCAGTCCATGGGCGGCCGCGGCTCGGGAACGCCGGGCCGGTCACGCGGAAGGCGTACCCGTAGCGACAAGGGGCGGATCGTGCAGTGAACGGGTGTGGGCATCAGCACCGATTCGCCGTCGATCCCGACCGGGATCTGCGGTTGGTCGGCGTCGATGACGACGTCGCGGGCGGTGAGGACGGTGACGCTGCGCGAACGCTGGGCCCGGCGCAGCAGCCCGGCCGCCTGGGCGGCGGTCTCGATCTTGACGCCGACGATGCCGAGCACGCCCTGGTCGAGCCGTGCCCGCCGACCCAGGCCCGCGATGTCGCCGGTCTCATACGGGTTGTTGCTCACCAGCACCGCTTGCGGCCCGTCGAGCACCACCTGACCGTCGACCCGGACCGCCAGGTGTGGTCCCTGGTGGCCGGTTAGCAGGTCGGGGAGCATCTGGAGCGCGGTGCCCTGCTTGTCGTCGCGGTAGGCCGGGCTCTGCACGACCTGGGCGTAGGCACCGAACGAGGCGTTGTTGACGAACGTGCGGCCGCCGATCAGGCCAAGGTCGATACGCAGTTCCACGCCGTCGGTAAGGGCGTTGAGGCAGTTGGCCGGGTCGTCACGGTCCAGCCCGAGATCGAGGGCGAAGTGGTTGCGGGTGCCCGCCGAGATAACCATCATCGGGACGTCCCGCCCGGCGGCTATGCCCGCGACGAGAGCCTGGGTCCCGTCGCCGCCTGCGACCCCGAGCAGGTCGGCGCCGGCGTCTACTGCCTGGCTCGCCATGGCGGCTACATCCACAACTCCTGGACCTTCGAGCAGGGCCACCTCGGCGCCGAGCGCGACGGCCTTGTCTTTCAGCCCGAACTTCCCGACCTTCCCCCCGCCCGACCGTGGGTTCATGATCACAAAGGGCTGCCGCTGTGGCCTCGCCGCAGCTTCGCGCGGGTTCAGCCGGCGGACGGCCGCTGCTGAGCGCCGCGCGTCCCGCCGCTACGGCCGCTGCCGCGAGCGCGACGCTGAGCGCGATCTCCCACAGCAGCCCGGCAATCACGTACACCACGATCACGGCCACCGGCGCGGCGAGAAGCAGCACGACCGCGAGCCAGCGCACGATGCCGCGGTTAGCCAGGAACCACCATGCCGAGGCGCAGGCGATGGCCAGTCCCGCGAAGCCCAGGAGCAGCGCGGTAACGCTTTTCAGCGCACCAGACAGCAGGAGCACCACCACTGCGGCGAGCGCGGCGGCGAACGCGAGCCGGGCCAGCCAGCGCTGGCCCAGGGTGACCCGAGCGTATGCTCCGTCCGCGTCGTGCTGCTCCTGCCTGGTCTTCTTGGCCATGCCGCTTATCTCCCGCGGTTTTCGCGCGCATCTCCGGAGCAGCCGTTCAGCAGGAAGGCGCCCAGCAGGTCACGCATGGTGACGCGGCAGACGGAAAGTCAGATCAGCCATAGCGTCCTCTTTCTCGATCTTCTGGTGATCGATCTGGCTAGCCAGGCTGGTTGTGAGCCACGCCCCGGTGCGGACGGATGAGCCGGGGCGCCGGGTCACGGCGCGTCAGCCTGGTCAGGCGGGCGGATCGGTGTAGCGGCGCTCCTCATATACCTGAGCCGATGCGCGTCCGCGGCGCCGCGTGGCGAGGAGCACCATCGCGATGATCAGGCCGACCGCGCCGGCCACCATCAGGATGATGCCGATGGCGTGCAGGTCCACGTGCGCCGGCTTCCAGGTGATGCCGAACCGGAGGATCGCGCCGATGACGATGAGCGCGATACTGCCGCCGATTGTCACGGGCCCGTCGCCTCCTACCGTCCGGCCGCCGCCGGCAACCCGGCGGCATGCGCACTGGGCCTGCCCGATCCGATCACCGCGGGCTGAGGCATCAGCAGGCCTCATGGTTCCGCACGAACCCGGCGCACACCTCACCCGCGAGGGGTGAGGCGGGCTGGCTGTCTTCAGTGGCCTGTGAGGTGGATCACGCCGACATCGGACAATCCGTTGAGTGCCAGCTGCACGGCGAGCGCGGCGAGCAGGAAGCCGAATACCTTCTCGGTGATCAGCATCCGGCTGGCGTCCAGGTGGTTGCTGACCTGCACGGCCCAGCGGAACACGACGATGTCGAGCGCGATTATCACAATGAGGATGCCGATGACGACGGCGGTCACTGAGATCGAGGCGGCTTCTGCGGAGGCGGTGACCAGGACAACGATCCCGGCTGGGTTGAGCAGGTAGGGCACGGCCAGCGGGAAGACGGCGATCTGCATCGGGTCCTTGTCTTCGGCCGGGTGGCTGCCGCCGTTCTGATCGTGCTGCCCGAGCACCATGGTGACCGCGATGATGAGCAGGATGATGCCGCTGGCGACGCCGAGCGCGCCCGGCGAGAAGTGCAGCAGCCTGGTCAGCAGGCCGCCGAGGATCAGCAGGAGCACGGCGACGATGGAGGCGGTAGTCAGCATCTTGCGCAGGACGCGGCGCTTGGTGGCCTCCGGCATCTGCCTGGTTGCCTCGAGGAACGGCACCAGCGCGATTTTGGGCCCGATGCCGATCAGGAGCAGCAGGAAGGTGTCGATGACGAAGGTGGCGTTCAGCGTTTCGAGGTCCATTTTGCTCTTGCTCCGGCTTGCTCAGATCCGGTGGGCACGGGACGGCAGGCGCATGGCTCGCAGGACGTCGGGGTGCAGCCGGGCCAGGGCATCGGCGGCGGCCAGTTTGTAGCCGTAGGTGTAGGTCGGGGTGTTGCAGGCCATCCGGACCACGTCCTCGATGGTCGCTTCGTTGTGGATCATTGCTTGTCCGGCGCCGGCGATCTCCGAGGCGATCTCGCAGATGATGTGGACGCCGATGAGCACTCCGGTGCCGGCGTGGAAAACCAGCTTGAGCAGGCCTTCCTGGCCGGCGATGATCCCGCGGGGCGTGGTGCCGAGCTCGCAGCGCCCGACCTGGTACGGGATCTGCTCGGCGGCGCAGTCATCCTCGCTTCTTCCCGCGCGGGCCACTTCGGGCAGCCCGTAGACCGCCGCGGCCGGTATCTGGTCGACGTGTGCGGAGAAGTCGAGGCCGAGCGCTCCGCAGAGCGCCTGGCGTCCCTGGTCGGTGGCGACCGAGGCGAGCGACGGGCCGATCACGTCGCCGGCGGCGAAGATCCACGGGCAGCTGGTCCGCCGCTCGGCGTCGACGATGATCCGGCCACGGGCGTCGGCCTGGACCCCGGCCTGGCCGAGGCCGAGGCCGAGCGGTGCTGACGCTGCGGCCGGCGGCGAACAGCAGCGCGTCGGGACGCAGCTGCCGCCCGTCGTCCAGCCCTACGGCCAGGTCGTCGCCTTCCCTGCGCACCGAGACCATGCCGGTGCCGAGGATTACCCGGTTTCCCCTGGTCAGGAACACCTGCATCGAGCCGGGCGGAGATCTCCTCGTCCATTATCGCGGCCAGCCGGGAAGCACCGTCGAGAATGGTGACGGGCACGCCGAGCGCGGAGAAAATGCTGGCGTACTCGACCCCGATCGCACCGCCTCCCACGATCAGCAGCTCTCGTGGCTCGCGGGCGATGTCCATGACCGTCTCGGAGTCGAACACGCACGGATCATCGAAGGGAACGCCGACCGGCCGCAGTGGCCTCGACCCGGTCGCGATGATGACCCGGCCGGCGTGCAGCCACGTCTGCGCGCCGCTGTCGGCCGTGGCCACCACCGTATGCTCGGCTTCCAGCCGCGCCTCGCCATGTACCAGGTGCACGCCACGCTCACGGATCCGCTCCAGCGTCACCTGCCGCAGCCGCTCGCTGACCTCGCGGGCCCGCGCCCGGATGGCCGGGTAAATCACTTGCGGCGGCGCAGACAGGGCGACCCCGTAAACCTTCTCCTTCTCGAAGGAGCTGAGGTAGACGGCGGCCTCGCGGAAGGTCTTGGTCGGCGCGCCGCCGCTGGTGACCACGGTGCCGCCGACGACATCCCGCTCCACCAGCGCGACCGAGTAGCCCAGGCTCCCGCCGAGTTCCGCCGCTGCTTCACCGGCCGGGCCCCCGCCGATCACCACTACGTCGTAACGGCCGGTCATGTCATCACTGCCGGAAGGCATGCCTGACCTCCGTCCAGCCTCAGGCGCTTCTGTGGTGATCCTCTGCGGCAGCGCAGGCCACGCGGATCACCCGTGCGGGGTGACCACGTATCTCAGGCCTCGGCGGAGACTCACGGCGGGAAGGGCTGACCGGCCCGCCTGCAGCGGTGCCGCCAGTTCCGGGAGGTCACATGAAGTCCGCCGCCGGGAACTTGTGGACCGTGACACCCTGCTCGGCCGAGCCGGGGCTGCTCAGCGAGGGGCCGCGGTGGGACGCGGGCCGGGGCGAGCTGCTCTGGGTGGACGTCCTGGCCGGGCGACTGCACCGCGCCCGTCCCGGCGCAGACGGCCAGCTCCAGGTGCTGCAGACGTTCCAGGTCGGCTGCCACCTCGGCGCCGCGGCCCCCGCAGCCGGCGGCGGATACGTGCTGGCCGCCGGTCCTGGCTTCCTGCACATCGATGACGCGGGCGTGGTCCGCGAGCTGGCGCAGCCCGAAGCCAGGCGGCCCGGCGTCCGGATGAACGACGGGGCTTGCGACCCGCAGGGGCGGTTCTGGGCCGGCACCATGGCCTACGACGAATCACCCGGCGCCGGCTGCCTTTACCGGCTGGGACTTGACGGCAGTTGCACGCAGATGCTGACCGGCCTGACGATCTCCAACGGGATCGGCTGGAGCCCCGACGGCGCCACGATGTACCTCGCTGACAGCGGCACCGGCGACATCAGCGCCTTCGACTTCGATCCGGCCGCAGGCGAGCTGAGCCACCAGCGCACGGTCGTGCACATCGCCACGGCGAACGCGGTGCCGGACGGGCTGACCGTTGACCACCACGGAGACCTCTGGGTCGCCTTGTGGAACGGCGGGGCACTCGCGCGTTACCGCCCGGACGGGTTACTGCTGGCCACCGTCCCGCTCCCGGTCGACCGGCCGACATCCTGCGCATTCGGTGGCACCGGCGCGGGAACCCTGTTCGTCACCACCGCCAGGGAAGGGCTCGGCGAAGCCGCGCTTGCCCGGCAGCCCGACGCGGGGCGCCTGCTGCGGCTCGACCCCCCCGGCGTGACCGGGCCGCCCTGCGCTCTCTACCGCGGGCCGACCACGTGAGGCTTCCGGCTCCTCGACGGAAGGAGCGGCCGTGGCGGGAATCTCGGTTAGCGGTGCACACCCCCCGCCGTCCGCCAGAACCCCCGGACCGCGACCCGCCGCCGGCATCTACGGCACGATCATCACCGCCGCGGTCCTCGCCGCCGCCGGAGACCAGGTGCCTACCCTGCCGCTGGCCGTCTCCGTCCTGGTCACGCTGCTGGTGTACTGGGTAGCTGAGGAATACGCCGAGCTTCTCGGGGAGCAGCTGGCGGGCGGACGGGTGCCAGCCTGGCGGGATATTCGTGCGGCGCTGGCAGCCACCTGGCCGATGGTCAGCGCCTCCTACATCCCGCTGCTGTCGCTCGTACTCGCGCGGCTGCTTGGCGCCTCGCCACCCGATGCCGCCAACGCCGGGCTGGTCACCGCCATCGTGCTCCTGATGATCTATGGCTGGTCCTCCGGCCGTGCCGCCCATCTGCGGGGCATGCAGCTGCTTGTCATCACATCGATCGCCGCCACCCTGGGACTGCTGATGATCATCCTCAAGGACGTGCTCCTCATTCACCTGCACTGATCATTCACTTGCACGGAGAACCGGCCATCAGCCGGCATCCAGATGATCTACGTGTCCCTTTCAGCCGGGTGTTACCATGCGCTAGTGGCAGAACGGGATGCCGCCCGCGGGCCGCTTGCTGACGCCGCGGAGCGGCTCGCTGACAGGATCGCGCGACTAGGCGACCCGGCTCGTCAGCACGCTACCGAAGACCTGCGTCAGCTGGGTGCCGTGGACCAGGCGATCTATTCTGCTGTGGCCTCCACACCCACTCCGTCGCTCGACGAGCCGCTGCGACGACTCTCCAACGCCGCCAATAACTCCCGCCTCTGGCTGGTCATCGCGGCCGGGCTCGCCGCCGCAGGGGGCAGCGGCGGCCGGCGTGCCGCGGTCCGGGGAACGCTGGCCATCGGCGTCACTTCCGCGGTGGTGAACCTCGCTGTCAAGTCCGCCTGGTCCCGGCAGCGGCCAGACCGGGCCGGCGCCGGAGTGCCGGGTCAGCGGAACGTGCGGATGCCAGACTCCACGTCGTTCCCCTCCGGTCACGCGGCGTCAGGATTCGCGTTCGCCTCGGCCATCGGCCGGGACCAGCCCTGGCTCGGGCTCGGACTGCGGTTCCTGGCAGCGGCTGTCGCGTACTCCCGGGTCCACTCGGGAGTCCATTACCCGGGCGACGTCGTGATCGGCGCGCTGATCGGCGCGGCCGCGGGGCAGGCCGTGGCCGGGATGACGGACCGGCTCCCGCTGAAGCGGGATCATGGCCTGCCGGTTCTATCCGGCCAGGGCGCTGATTCCGTCACCGATGAGATTGGCCGCGATTACCAGGCACAAAACGGTCATGATGACCGCGTTGTGCTGGGTCATCCAGTCCTTCACCGCAGCGAGCAATTTCTTCGACCGCGGACCCATCGCGAAGTAGATAGCGACTGGGATGCCGACGCCCAGCGTCCCGATAAGCGCGAAGACCAGGTAGGCGATGGCCTGCTGTCCGGCGGGGATGCCGGTCTGGGCGATGGTCGCGGCGCCGCCGACGGCCAGGAGCAGGTTCTTGGGGTTGGCACCGGAAAGGATAGCGGCCAGGCCAAGCGCCGCGGCCGGGGTGGTCTTGTCGATTGTGGTCATCCATTTGGGCATCTTCGGCTCGTCGTCCCCGCGGGGACGGGAGCGGAACTGGCGTACCGCGATCAGCAGCAGCAGGACACCCAGGACGATCTTGACACAGCTCACCCAGGTCGCCGGGGCGCCGGACTTGCTGGCACCGCCAGGCCCGGCAAGGGCGAGGACGATGGCGCCAACGACGCCCAGGCCGATCAGCCAGCCCAGGACGAACACCGGGCCGTTGACCTTGGCCCGGCGGCTGGTGAGCATGAGCACCACCGCGATGATCGGGATCGGGCTGAGCGCGATCCCGACCGCCAGCGGCAATGACCCTCCGATGGCCTGGCCCATCACCGCTCCTCAACTGGCTCGGCAACGGGCGTTGCCGGGCTTCCGTGACCTCCGGGCAGGCCTTCTGACGGGGGGAGTCATTCCGCCAGGATCACGTGCTCCAGCACGTGGGCCCTCACCCGGCGCGGGTGAGGCCGGGCTGGTCCAGGCGCGCGAGATTGGAGATACGGCAGATGACCGGGCCTGGAGGTGCCGGTGTTCCAGTGGGTACCCGGGCTTCAGGTGATTTCGTCCTACCGCCGCCGGTGGCTGCTCAGGGACGTCATTGCCGGGGTTGTGCTCACGACACTGCTGGTCCCGCAGGGCATGGCGTACGCGGAACTAGCGGGCCTGCCGCCCATCACCGGCCTGTACACATCCATCTTGTGCCTGCTCGGTTATGCGGTGTTCGGCCCGTCGCGGATCCTGGTGCTCGGCCCGGATTCCTCCCTCGGGCCGATGATCGCCGCGACGATCCTGCCGCTGATGGCGGCCAACGGAGACGCCAAGCGGGCGGTCGCGCTCGCGTCGATCCTGGCCATAATGGTCGCGGCGATCATGACCTTGGCGGCTGTGGCAAAGCTCGGTTTCATCGCCAACCTGATTTCCAAGCCGACGATGATCGGCTACATGAACGGCCTGGCGCTGACCATCCTGATCGGGCAGCTACCGAAGCTGTTCGGGTTCAAGATCGAGGCCGATAGGCTTATCCGTGAGATCGCCGGTCTCGCCAAGGGCCTAGCGAACGGCGATGCGGTTCCGGCCGCGGCCGCGGTCGGGATAGTGGGCGTCCTGCTGATCCTGGTGCTGCAGCGCTGGTTGCCGAAAGTCCCGGCCGTGCTGATAGCGGTCGTGCTGGCGATCGCGGCGACCTCTGTCTTTCACCTGGCCGACCACGGTGTCAGCCTGGTCGGGGTGCTCCCCAAGGGTTTCCCGCCGTTCACGATCCCGTCCGTCCGCCTGTCCGACCTCGGTCCGTTGTTCGCCGGGGCGCTGGGGATCGCCCTGGTCTCCCTCGCCGACACGATCTCCACCGCCTCGGCGTTCGCGGCCCGCACCGGGCAGGAGGTCCGCGGCAACGGCGAGATGATCGGCATCGGTGCGGCGAACCTGGCCGCCCGCCTGTTCCAGGGGTTCCCGGTCAGCACCAGCGGGTCGCGGACCGCGGTGGCAGAACGATCGGTGCGAAGACGCAGCTGGCCGGGGTCACCGGGGCCATCCTGATCATCCTCATGATCGTGCTGGTGCCGGGCTTGTTCCGGAACCTGCCCCAGCCCGCCCTGGCCGCGGTGGTGATCACCGCATCACTTTCCCTGGCCGACATCCCCGCAACGGTGCGGCTGTGGCGGCAGCGCAAGGCCGAGTTCCTGCTGTCGATCGCGGCCTTCCTCGGCGTCGCGCTGCTGGGTGTGCTGCCCGGTATCGCGATCGCGGTGGCGCTGTCCATCCTCAACGTCTTCCGGCGGGCGTGGTGGCCCTACGACACGGTGCTCGGGCGCGTGGCAGGGCTGGAGGGCTACCACGACACCCGCTCCTACCCGGCTGCCGAGCATCTGCCTGGCCTGGTGATCTACCGGTTCGACGCGCCGCTGTTCTTCGCCAACGCCAAGACCTTCCGCGACGAGGTCAGGCGGATGGCCAAGACCGAGCCGGCCCGGATGGATTCTGATCGCGGCGGAGCCAGTGACCGATGTGGACACCACCGCCTCCGACGTGCTGACCGAACTCGACGAGGCACTCAACGCCCAGGGCATCAGCCTGGTATTCGCCGAGCTCAAGGACCCCGTCCGGGGCAAGATCGAACGCTACGGGCTCACCCGCACGATCGACCCGCAGCACTTCTTCCCGACGATCGCGGCCGCCGTGGCCGCATTCCGCGACGAAACCGGCGCCAACTGGACCACCGACGGCCAGCCAGCCCCAGACCAGACAGCTGGAGGCCGGACTCGGTGAGTGCTTCCGATGCGGCGATCGTGGCGGCGATCGTTTTCGTGTGGGGGACGATGTCCGCACGGCTGGAGCGGTACGACGTGACCGCGCCGGTCATCTTCGTGCTCGCCGGCTTGCTGCTTACCCACGGCGTGCTGGCACCGCTGGGTTTCGCGCCTTCCCGCGAGCTGGTGAAGGGGCTGGCCGAGATCACCCTGGTTCTGGTGCTGTTCTCGGACGCGTCCCGGGTCAGGCTGCCGGACCTGCGCGCTGACCTGGCCCTGTATCTCCGGCTGCTGGGGATCGGGCTGCCACTGACGATCGGCCTGGGGATGCTGCTGGCGATAGCGCTCTTCAGCGGCATGAGCGTCTGGCTCGCCCTGCTGGTGGGCGCGGCGCTCGCGCCGACGGACGCGGCCCTGGGTGCAGGGGTGATGGTGAACCCGGCGGTGCCGGCCGGATCCGCCGGCTGCTCAACATCGAGAGCGGGCTCAACGACGGGATCGCCACCCCGGTCGTCTTGGTCGCCATAGCCGGAGCCGCGACGGCGGAGCACGCGGCCAGTACCGGTCCTGGCGCGGCGGTCGCGGAGCTGGCGCTTGGCGTACTGGTCGGCGTACTGGTCGGCGGCGCGGGCGGCTATATCGTGAATGTGGCGCGCCGCCGCGGGTGGGCCGAAAGCGGCTTCGCTGGCTCTGCGGTGCTGGCCCTGGCGATCTGCGCTTACGCCTGCGCTCTGGCGCTGCACGGAAACGGGTTTATCGCCGCGTTCGTGGGCGGCCTCGCCTATGGCGCCGCCAGCGGCAAGCACGGCGAGCGGCTGGTGCCCTACGTGGAGGAGACCGGTGCCCTGGTGTCGCTGCTGGTCTGGCTGGCGTTCGGGGCCATCGCGGTCGTGCCCGCGTTCGAGAGCCTGACCTGGCAGAGGGTGCTCTACGCCGTGCTCAGCCTGACCGTGATCCGGATGGTGCCGGTGGCGCTGGCGCTGGCGGGTACCCGGCTCGGCCATGCTGCCGTTGCCTTCGTGGGCTGGTTCGGGCCCCGCGGGCTGGCCTCGGTGGTATTCGCCCTGCTGGCACTGGAAGACCTAGGCCGGCCTGCCGAGACCCGCAGTCTCGGTGATCGCGTTCACCATATTGCTCAGCGTGGTCGCGCACGGCCTGACCGCCAACCCCCTCGCACGCCGCTACGGGCCGCGTCTGGCCACCCCCACCGGCGGACCTGATGACGCCGGCCAGCTGCCTGCGCGCAGGCTCATCCGCCGTGCGCCTGGTCCCGGCGTTGAGGCAGGCTGCCCCAGTTCGCATGGCCCGCGGTGATGCCGCAGCTCGCGGCCAGCCAACGAGGCAGACTGACCCGGCCCCGGCGCCGGCTCCGGGCGGGACTGGTGCAGTTGCTGTGCGCGCTGGGCGGGCTGGTGCTGGGGCTGCTGCTGCCTCGCCTGACCTTTGAATCAACTGTCGTTAGCAGCCGGGTGACGGAGGCACTGGTCATGGTCGGTTTCGCCGTGCTGGGGCTGGTCAGCGTCATCTTCTCGCTGCTTTTCCTGGTCGTGCAGTGGGCCTTCGGCAGTCTTTCGCCCCGGCTGAACCTGTTCCGCGACGACCCGATCGTCTGGCGGACGTTCGGGTTTGCGGTTGGCGTTTTCGTGTACTCGGTCACCGCGACGCTGGCCATCGGCGACCGCCAGAAGGTGTCGGTGGTCGTGCCGGCGGCGGAGGTGGCGGCGGTACTTGCCGCGGTGGCCCTGATTCGGACTCTGCAGGTGAAGGCCTTTCAGTCCATTCAGCTGGCGCCGACGCTGGCTGCCATCGCCGAGCAGGGCCGTAGCGTCATTGATGACCTGTACCGCTGGCCCTACACGACAGGGGGCGTCCCGCCGCTTCGTTGCCGCCGCTGCGCCGGACCGTGGCATGGTCACGCCGGCAGGCGACTTTGCAGCAGCTCGACCTGCGCCTGCTGCTCCGTGCCGCTGGCAGCGCGGTCATCGTGTTGCGGGCCGGCATAGGCGACACGCTCCAGCAGGGCGCCCCGGTCGCCGATCTGCACGGCGGCGATGCGACCGACGAGGCGGTACTCGGCGGGCTGGTGACCGGACAGGAGCGCACGTTCCATCAAGACCCCCTGTTCGCCTTCCGGCTCCTGGCCGACATCGGCTTGCGGGCCCTTTCGCCTGCGGTCAACGATCCGGCCACCGCCGCTCAGGCGCTGGACACGATCGAGGGCCTCCTGGGCTCCCTGGTATCACGTGACCTGGACGCGGCCGAAGTGTCCGACAGCAGCGGGGCCGTTCGGGTGGTCCTGGCGTTCCCGTCCTGGGATGACTACCTGCGGACCGCACTGGACGATCTCATCGAGTCAAGTACCCGGTGCCCCATGGCGCTGCTGCGGGTGCGGGGACTGCTCATCAGCCTGCTGAGCGCAGCCCCGCCGCAGCGCCGCTCGTCGATAGCCTGGCGGCTCGAGCACGCCCAGGAGCTTGCGGCCGGAAATTTCCCGCTGATCTGGCGGGACGCGACCAGAGGTGAGCCAGGATGAGCTGGACCCGTGGGCGACGAGCACACCCATGGCCGAGTGCGGCGATCACCCTTTCCCCGGCGCGGCGGCATCGGTGCCGGAGCCCAGCGGAAGCGTGTAGACGTCGCGCAGCGTCTCGATCTGCTGAGTGGTGAAGGCCCGCTCGCGGCGGACGTCGCGAGTGAAGGCCAGCCACCAGGTAAGCACGGCACCGATGCGGTTGCGGAAGCCGGTCAGGAACGCGATGTGGATGAACAGCCAGATGCACCAGCCCGGGAACCCGCCGAGTTCCAGCGGCCCGGCCGAGATCACGGCACGGCCGCGGGAGATGTAGGCGGCCGAGCCGAGATCGTGATAGCGGAACGGCTTCTCCTCCATATTTCCCGAGGTCCGGCGCCGGATCCGGTGCCCGGCATAGAGGCCGGACTGCATCGCCACCTCGGCGACTCCCGGAAGCTTGTCCAGGCTCATCATGTCGCCGAGCACGGAGATCTCGGGGTGGCCGGGGATCGTGAGGTTCTTCTCGACGATGATCCGCCCGCTCCTGTCGCACTCGGCGCCGGTGGCGGCAGCGAGGGCACGGGCGACGGGGGGCGCCTCCACCCCGGCGGTCCACAGGACCGTGTTGGCCTCATACCGGGTCTGCTCGCCAGCCTGGTCGCGGACCAGCACCCAGCCCTGGTCGACGTGGGTGACGATCGAGTTCATGTGCTGCTCGACGCCCAGCTTGTCCAGGCTGGCGGAGGCCTTCTGCGACAGTTTCGGCCCGAATACCGCCAGCGGGGCGCTGCCGCCATCGAAAAGCAGCACCCGCGCGTCCTCCGGCTCGATAGTACGGAACTCGGCGCGGAGCGTCTTGGTGGCGACCTCCCTGAGCTGGCCTGCCAGCTCCACGCCGGTCGGGCCGGCCCCCACCAGGACGAACGTCAGCCAGGCGCTGCGTTCCGCCGGGGTCACCGCTGTCTGAGCCATCTCGAACGCGCCGTAGATCCGGCGGCGGATGGCCAGCGCGTCCGATATCGTCTTCATGCCCGGCGCCCAGCGGGCAAACTCATCATGGCCGAAATAGGACTGGCGGACCCCCGCGGCGACGATGAGGTCGTCATAGCCGTACTCAAGGCTGTCGCCGCCGACCCGCCTGGCGAGAACCCGGCGGCCGGCCGTATCGAAGTCGACGACCTCGGCCATCACGCAGTCGACGTTCTTGTATTTCCTGAGCAGGTCGCGCAGCGGAACGGCGATCTTCCCCTCGGACAGGATGCCGGTCGCGCACTGGTAGAGCAGCGGCTGGAAAACGTGGTGCTGGGCACGGTCGATCATGGTCACCGAGACCTCGCTGCGCCGCAGCGTCCGCGCCGCGAACAACCCGGCGAAACCGCCGCCGACGATCACCACACGGCGCCGGCCAGGCTGATCTGTCATCGCATGCTCCGGTTCGTTGCTCAGGCAGCCGGGTCGTGCCAGGTGTCCTCGCCGGGCAGCAGCCGGTCGGCTTCCGCCGGGCCCCAGCTGCCCCTGGCATAGGGGTGCACTGGCGTGACGTCGCCCAGGACCGGCTCGACGACCTGCCACGCCGCCTCTACGGTGTCCTGCCGGGCAAACAGCCAGCGGTCCCCGTCCAGCGCCGCACCGATGAGGCGGTCGTAGGGCCGCATGTCCGACCCCGGCTGTCCGGCGAACGTCAGCCGCTCCAGCACCGGCTCAAGGCCGCCGCCCGGCTTCTTGCCGGCCAGGTCGAGGCCGACGGCTGTTTCCGGCCAGACCCGGAACCGCAGCGAGTTGGCGACCGTGAACGGCCTGATACCGAACACGTCATGCGGGGGCTGCCGGAAGCGGATGTCGATCTCGGTGGCGGTGACCGGCATGCACTTGCCGGCCCGGATCAGGATGGGCACGTCCGCCCAGCGCCAGGTGTCGGCGGCGAGCCGGACCGCGACGTAGCTCTCCGTCGTCGACTTCGGGTCGACGCCAGCCACCTCGTGATAGCCCTCGTACTGACCCCGCACCGTGTCGTCGGGGGTCAGCGGCCGGAGCGCTGCCACCACCCGCGACTTGGCGTCCCGCCAGGACTCCAGGCCCGGCCCGTCCGGCGGGTCGGCCAGCACGGTGGCCAGCACCTGGAGCATGTGATTCTGGACCACGTCCCTGATGGCCCCGGTGCGGTCGTAGAACCGGCCGCGGTCGGCGACGTCGAACGCCTCGGCCATGGTGATCTGGATGCGCTCCACGTAGGTCCGGTTGAGCAGCGGCTCAAGCACCGAGTTGGCGAACCGGACGAAGAGCACGTTCTCCACCGGGTCAAAGGCCAGCCAGTCGTCCACCCGGAAGATCGCCTCTTCCGGGAAGTAGCGGTGCATGGTGTCGTTGAGCTGACGCGAGCTGGCCAGGTCGGTCCCGAACGGCTTCTCCACCATCACCCGCGCGTCCTGCGCCCGGCCGGCCGTCGCGATCCCGTGCGCGATGCGCCCGAAGAGCGGGGGCGGCACCTCGAGATAGAACAGGACACTGGCGCCGGGACCGATGGCATCTGACATCGCCTTGTAGGTGGCATCGTCATCCAGGTCCCCGTCCACATACCGCAGCAGTCCGAGCATCTTCCGCGCGGCCGGGCTGCTGGTGTCCATGTGGTTCAGCCGCAGCGAGGCCTCCGCGTAATCGCGGAACTGCGTGAAGCCCCCAGCCGCTCTTCGCTACCCCGACGACCGGCACGTCGAGCACGCCGCGCTGGACCAGGCCCACCAGCGCCGGGAACGTCTCTATTTTTGCCAGGTCACCGGTCGCGCCGAAGATCACTAGCGCATCGACTGAGTTAGCGGCCATGTCAGTTTCCTCTTCCGATCTGCTCGATCGCCATAGTCATCGGGGGCCGGCGCCGGGGGTAACCGCCGGCTTGGGAGGGCTGCCGTCCGGCGCACCCGGCCGGGGGTCTGGCAGGAAATCGCGTCGGCTGACACGCCGCCGGAACACGTAGTAGGTCCAGGTCTGGTAGGCGAGCACGAACGGCAGGAAGCAGATGACGACGACCGTCATCACCTTGAGCGAGTACGCGCCGGACGCCGTGTTGCGGACGGTCAGGTCGAACGCCGGGCTGGTGCTGGAGACCATCACGTTGGGATACAGGCCGGTGAAGATCGACACGATACAGGACGCCATCGTGACCGCGGTCGCGGCAAACGCGAAGCCGTCGCGGCGCTCGTAGACCAGCCAGACGGCCGCGATGGCGGCGAGTATCGCCAGCAGCTCGATCGGGCTGAGGAAGAAGGTGCTGCTGGAGATCACGTGCGTCCAGATGGCGAAGGCCACGACGGCGGCGCAGGTCAGCGGGGCCACCCGGCGGGCCAGACGGCCGGCCCGGTCGCGCATGTCATCGGTGGTCTTCAGAGCCAGGAACGTCGCACCGTGCAGCAGGCAGATCAGCACCAGGGTGACCCCGGTGAGCAGCCCGTACGGCTGCAGCAGGTCCCAGAACGACCCGGTGTAGTTCTGGCTGGCGTTGATGGGCAGCCCGTGCAGCAGGTCGCCGAGCGCCACCCCGATCAGCAGCGGTGCCAGCAGGCTCCCGGCGGTCAGCAGGCCGTCCCAGGTGCGGCGCCAGCGCAGCGCGTCGCGCTTGCCCCGGTACTCGAAGGACACGCCGCGGACGATCAGTGACGCCAGCAGCAGGACCATCGCGAGGTAAAGGCCCGAGAACATCGTCGCGTACCAGCCGGGGAACGCGGCGAACATGGCGGCCCCGGCCACGATCAGCCAGACCTCGTTGCCATCCCACAGCGGCCCGATCGTGTTGATGGCCGCCCTGCGGCCCGCCTCATCCCTGCCGACGAGGCTGTGCAGCATGCCGACGCCGAAGTCGAAGCCCTCGAGGATGAAGAAGCCAGTCCACAAGACCGCGATGACGATGAACCAGAACGGGATGAAGGTGTTCACCGGGACCTCAATACTGGATGGCCGGTACGGGTGCGCCCGCGTCGGCCTCGGCGCGGGCAGGCGGGAGCTGTTCGCGTGCGTACTTCAGCATCAGCAGCAGGTCCACCGTGGCCAGCACCGCGTACAGCACGACGAAACCCGCCAGGCCGATGATGAGCGTGGTGGTGCTGACCGTCGGCGAGATCCCGTTCTTGGTCAGCAGGATGCCCTGCACGATCCAGGGCTGGCGGCCGCTCTCGGTCAGCAGCCAGCCTGCGGTGTTCATGCCGAACGGCAGTACCGCGGCCCACACCGCCACCCACAGGAACAGCCGGGAGGTCGCGAGTTTCTTGCGCCGGATCAGCCAGAGCCCCCACAGTCCCAGCACGAAGACCAGGACCCCGGCGTAGGCCATGACCCGCATGGACCAGTACTGGATGAAGACATTAGGCACGTAATAACCGGGCCCGTACTTGCTGGCGTACTGGGACTGCAGCGGGCTGAGGCCGATCACCTTGCCGTCCCAGTGGTTGGTGGCCAGCAGGGACAGCAGGTGCGGGATCTCCAGGATCTGGGTCGGGGTCTGATCCCGGTTGCCGCCACCGATCTGGATCAGCGAGAAGGAGCACGGCTGGCATGTTGTCCACTGCGCCTCGGCGGCCGCTATCTTCATCGGCTGGTACCTGGCCTCGATCACCCCGAGCTCATCGCCGACCAGCATGGTGAACAGGATCGCCGGGACCAGGACGATCAGCGCGAGCCTGGCCGACCGGATGAAGACGTCCCTGGCACCGCCGTGCCGCAGCTGCCATGCGGACACCGCCAGCATGACCCCGGCGCCGGTGACCAGCGACGCCAGCAGGACCTTCGAGTACCCCCAGGTGAACACCGGGTTGGTCAGCAGCGCCCAGATGTCGTTCAGCTGCGGTTTGCCATGGACCATCACGTAGCCGACCGGATGCTGCATCCAGGAGTTGGCGGCCATGATGAACGCCGCCGACAGGACGCTGCCGATGCAGACCAGCCAGATCGTCGCCAGGTGCACCCGGCGCGACAGCTTGTCCCAGCCGAACAGCCACAGGCCGAGGAACGTGGACTCCAGGAAGAACGCGGCCAGGCCCTCCATCGCCAGCGGCGCGCCGAAGACGTTGCCGACCAGCCGCGAGTACGCCCCCCAGTTCATCCCGAACTGGAACTCCTGCACTATGCCGGTCACCACGCCGATCGCCACGTTGATGACCAGCAGCGTGCCGAAGAACCTGGTCAGCCGCAGGTACTCATCGCGCTTGCTGCGATACCAGGCCGTCTGCAGCAGGGCAGTCAGGAACGCCAGCCCGATCGTTACCGGGACGAAAAAGAAATGATTTATCGTAACAAACGCGAACTGCCACCGCGCGAGATCGACGTTCGTCATCTCTATTTCCCCTGGTGAAGAATAGCTTTCAGGAGTGTCTGGCCCTACGGCAGCCGCTGGGTCACGAACCGGCGACCTGGCTCACATATCGTTACTGTCGCCGTGCGGGAATCGCCGGGGATCACCCCTCAGGGGTGATTGGGCCGGGCTCGCCGCCGAAGTCACCCGCCGGGCGTGATGCGCCCCGGCGCCGCAGCCGCGATCGTGAGCACGTGACCGAACATTACGATGTGATCATTGTCGGCAGCGGCGCGGGCGGAGGCACGCTGGCGCACGAGCTCGCGCCTTCGGGCAAGCGGATACTGCTCCTGGAGCGAGGCGACTTCCTGCCGCGCCAGACCGATAACTGGGATCCCGGCTCGGTCTTCGTGGACGGCAAGTACATGTCGCCGGACCGGTGGTACGACGCCGACGGCAAGCCTTTCCGGCCTCAGGTGCATTACTTCGTCGGCGGCGCCACCAAGCTGTACGGGGCTGCGCTGTACCGGCTGCGCCCGGCGGACTTCGGCGAGATCAAGCACGCGGACGGCCTGTCCCCGGCATGGCCGCTGAGTTATGACGAGTTCGAGCCCTGGTACACCAGGGCCGAGTGGCTCTACCAGGTACACGGCAATCACGGCGAGGATCCCACCGAGGGTCACTGCTCGAAGGAGTACCCGTGGCCCGCGGTCACGCATGAGCCGCGGGTCCAGCAGATCTCGGACGCGCTGGCGGCGGGTGGCTACCACCCCTTCCACGCTCCGGTCGGCATCCTGCTGAACGAGGCCAACGCACCGCTCAGCGCGTGCGTCCGCTGCGCCTGGTGCGACGGCTACCCGTGCATGGTGCACGCCAAGTCAGACGCTGACGTCATCGCCGTGCGCCCGCTGCTGGACCAGCCGAACGTGACCCTGCTGGTCAACGCGGAAGTGGAGAGCCTCGAAACGGACCCGTCTGGCCGGACAGTCAGCCGGGTGCTGGTCAACCGCGAGGGCGGCCGGGAAGTCTACGAGGGCGACATCGTGGTGGTCTCGGCCGGCGCGGTCAACAGCGCGAAGATCCTGCTCCGCTCGGCCTCCGACCAGCACCCGGCCGGCCTGGCAAACAGTTCCGGTCAGGTCGGCCGCAACTACATGTACCACAACAGCAAGGCCATCGTGGCGCTCGACAAGGAGCGCAACGCAACGGTGTTCCAGAAGACGCTCGGCCTGAACGACTTCTATCTCGCGGGAGACGGCCGGAAGTGGCCGCTGGGCAACATCCAGATGCTCGGAAAGTCCAACGCGATGGCCATGCGCGGCGAGGAACCCAAGCTCACCAAGCTAGCCCCGAGGTGGAGCCTGCAGGAGGTCGCCGAGCACGCCGTCGACTTCTGGCTGACGACCGAGGACCTGCCGCTGCCAGATAACCGGGTTACCCTCGACCGCGACGGCCACGTGCACCTGGCCTACCGGCAGACGAACGACACCGAGGCGGACGGGCTGTACCGCGAGCTCAGGAAGGTCCTGAATCACATCGGGATCGCCGCGCATCACGTACTCGGCAAGAACTTCTACGCGAGCATGGACGTGCCCGTGGCCGGCGTCGCCCACCAGTCGGGTACCTGCCGGTTCGGCACGGATCCGGCGAGCTCGGTGCTCGATGTCAACTGCAGGGCGCACGACGTCGACAACCTGTATGTCGTCGACACGAGCTTCTTCCCGAGCATCGGGGCGGTGAACCCCGCCCTCACCGCGATGGCCAACGCGATCCGCGTCGGCGAGCACCTGCTGAGCCGGATGGCCTGCTGACCAGCACGCTGGTCAAGACTGACCAGGCGGCGCACCGCTGACATCGGCAGCACACCCTTGCCGATATAGGATTCGAAACATGGCGGTTTACGATTTTCTGGCCTCGCACTACGATGCCGTTACGGGCGACTCGGCTAGCGAGACGGCGTTCGTTGACAGCCTTATCAGGCGCGCTACCAGCCGGGTTGTCACGCTGCTTGAGACTGCCTGCGGAACTGGCAGTATCATTGCGCCGCTAGCAGGCAGATACCAGGTGAGCGGTCTAGACATATCGCCGGGCATGCTGGCTATTGCACGCGAGAAATTGCCCCCGGGAACACCTTTGTACCTGGCCGATATGAGGCATTTCGAACTAGGCGTCAACTTCGACGCCATTATTTGCGTCTACCATGGCATAAATCACTTGCTTGACTTCCGGGCCTGGAAAAGCTTCTTCAGCTGCGCTCATATGCATCTCAACGAAGGCGGCATGCTCATCTTCGACATCCTTACTATTAACGACCTAAAGGCGATGGCCAGTATCCCGGAGATAGCGCAGCAGTATGGTGATAATTATCTCGTGATAAGAGTCAGGGCGAGTGAGGGTGTAATATTTGACTGGAACATCGAAGTATTCGAAGGTTATGGAGACCGTGGGCGCTTGCTGCTTACGGCGGTGATCAGGACGGCATCCTTCCAGCGAGACAGCATCCTGAAGGCGCTGAGTGAGAGATTCTCAAGTGCCAGCGTAATCGACAGTGCGGGTAGCCTCGTCGGCGACGGCAGCGAGAAGCGGACCTGGTTTGTGTGCACTAAACGCGGCAGCCTGGACTCAGCGGGAACGGGCTGCCGGGCAGCGCGGTAACGGGCCGCCTCGATCCGGCGGTCATCGGCCGGGCTGCGTTCCGATCCGGCGGACCGCATCGCCAACGGCCTCGACGGCTCCGTGCCGGCGGCGGATCACGTCGGCGATCAGCCCGGTCCAGCCGGTCTGGTGGAAGGCGCCGATGGCGGCGCCGTTGTCACCGTGGAAGTACTCGCTGAAGATCAGGTTGTCGTGCCAGGCCGGATCGTGCTGCAGCCGCCCGGTCCCGCCGAAGCAAGGCCGCAGGCCCGCGGGGCCGCGGGTGAAAATCGAGATGAGCCGGTCCTGCAGATCGGCAGCCACCTTGTCCAGCGTCAGATGCCTGCCCAACCCGGTCGGGTACTCGATCGTGAACTCGTCGCCGAAGAACCGGTGGTAACGCTCCAGCACGCTGATGACCAGGTAGTTCAGCGGGAACCAGACCGGGCCGCGCCAGTTGGAGTTCCCGCCGAACATGGCGGTGGTGGACTCGGCCGGCTCGTAGTCGATGCTCGCCCGGATGCCCTCGATGTTGAGCTCGTAGGGATGCTCGCGGTGGTAGGCCGACAGGGCGCGCAGGCCGTGCGGGGACAGGAACTCGCTCTCGTCGAAAAGCTTCGCGAACAGCTTCTCCAGCCGTTCCACGCCCGCCAGGCTCAGCAGCATCCGCTGCTCGCCAGGCGCTCCGCGGATCAGGCCGATCTTACCGAGCTTCTCCCGGTCCGCCAGGTCCCGGCGCCCCAGGAAGCCGGCGAACTGCTTGCCGGCAACCAGCGACCGCTCGAGGTCGTGCTCGCCGATGACCGCCGCTGCCAGGATCGGGATGATGCCGACCATCGACCGGACCTTCACCGGCACGACCGCCCCGCTCGGCGTCACCAGCCTGTCGTAGTACAGCCCGTCGGTCTCGTCCCACATGCCGAGGCCGTCCAGCGCTTCGCTGATCGCGGCGAAGTGCTCCATGAACTTCAGCACCAGATCCCGGCCAGGCCGCTGGCCGGACCGGTTCAGGATCACGGCCATGGAGGCCATCGCGATGGCGTAGAAGCCCATCCAGCCGGTGGCGTCGGACTGCTCCAGGACGCCGCCGACCGGCAGGTGCGAGCGGTCGATCGGGCCGATGTTATCCAGCCCGAGGAAGCCGCCCTCGAACAGGTTGTTGCCCTCGGCGTCCTCCAGGTTCACCCACCAGGTGAAGTTGACCAGCAGCTTGTCGAAGACCCGGCTGATGAACTCGATATCACGGGCGCCGTCGATCACGAAAACCTCGACCGCGGCCCACGCCTGCACCGGCGGGTTCACGTCACCGAAGTCCCACTCGTAGGCGGGCAGTGCCCCGTTCGGATGCTGGAACCACTCCCGGCACAGCAAGATGAGCTGGTACTTGGCGAAGGCCGGGTCGACATGTGCCAGCGCGACGCAGTGGAACGCCAGGTCCCACGCGGCGAACCAGGGATACTCCCACTTGTCCGGCATCGACATGATGTCGAAGGCGTCGAAGTTGCGCCACCGCGAGTTGCGGCCGCCCAGCCGCTGCGCCGGGGGCGTCGGCTGAGCCGGATCGCCGTCCAGCCAGCGGGCCACGTCGTAGTAGTACAGCTGCTTGCTCCACAGCATCCCGGCGAATGCCTGGCGCATCACCATCGCCTCATCAGCACTGGCCGTCGCCGGAGTCAGCTCGGCGTAGAACTCGTCGGCCTCGGCCCGCCGCTGGGCGGTGACCTGGTCGAACAGTGCGCCGAGCGGGTCGCTGGCCGGTCCCCTGGCGGCCTTCGCAGGCGGCGGCCGCAGCCGCAGCCGCAGCTCGGCGGTCTCGCCGGACGGCACGGTGACCTGGTACCAGAACGCGGCCTTGGTGCCGGTGCGCTCCGGGTTGACGGTGGCCGCCCCGCTGATCACGTGGTCGTTGATGCCGTCCTTGGGGTACGGCGTGAGTGGCGCGGCGCCGAACAGCCGCTGGTCGTTGGTCTCGTTCTCGCAGAACAGCAGCTGCGGCGCCGTCCCGTCCGGGCCGGGCCCGGCCAGCAGCTCAAGCGGGCCAACGAACGGATGGCCGATCCCCGCCGCCGAATCACCCACCGCCCGCATCGCCGGCTTGGGCGCGCCGTCCTCCCAGGACCAGGTGTTGCGGAACCAGGTGGTCGGCAGCACGTGCAGCGTCGCCGGCTCGGGGCCCGCGTTGGTCACCTGCACCGTCATCAGCAGGTCGTCGGCGCTGGCCTTGGCGTAGTGCACCTCGACGATCCAGTACCGGTCGCCGTCGAATACCCCGGTATCCAGCAGCTCGTACTCCGGCTCCTCGCGGCTGCGCGACCCGTTCTGCTCGATGAGATCCTGATACGGGAACGCGGCCTGCGGGTAGTGATACCGCCACCGGTTCCACGCATGGCTCGGCAGCGCGTCCAGGTACCACCAGTATTCCTTGACGTCCTCGCCGTGATTGCCCTGCGCGCCGGTCAGGCCGAACGCCCGTTCTTTCAGGATCGGATCCTGGCCGTTCCACAGCGCCAGGCCCAGGCACAGCCGCTGCTCGACGTCGCAGAAGCCGGCCAGGCCGTCCTCGCCCCACCGGTAGGCCCGCGACCGGGCGTGGTCGTGCGGCAGGTAATCCCACGCCTCGCCGTCAGCGCTGTAGTCCTCCCGCACCGTGCCCCACTGGCGCTCGCTGACGTAGGGCCCCCACCGGTACCATTCCCCGGCCTGGCGCAGTCCGTCCTCCAGCCGCCCGAAGCCAGCCACCCGATCCCGCTCAGCACCCACTGATAGCTCCTGTCGCTCGGCCTCCCTGCCTTTTGTATACGGCGGCTGGCAGCGGTTCATCACCTAGGGCGGGTGATGAATTATCCCGGCCCGCTCAATCATCTTGGGAGGGTGACGGGCATTCCCTGGATCGAGTACCCGACCCGAGCCGGAACGCGTGCCGTGAGTCGGTGAATGGCTCGCAAACTAATGACGAATCTTGCATTACCGGAGGATGGCTTGACGACCAACCAGATCCTGATCGGGGTCGGCCTGATCCTGCTGCTCGCGGTCGGATCTCAGGTGCTGGCCAGCAGGCTGCGTCTGCCCGCGATCATCGTGCTGCTGCCGGCCGGCTTCGTGGCGGGCGCGCTGACCACCGACGTCAACCCGGAGCGCCTGCTGGGGCCAGCCTTCGAGCCGCTGGTGTCCTTGTCGGTGGCGGTCATCCTCTACGACGCTGGCCTGGGCCTGGACCTGCGGAAACTCAAGGGCCACACCCGCAAGGTGGTGATCCGCCTGATCGTGCTCGGCGTGCTGATCACGTGGGCGCTCGCCGCCTGGGTGGCCGCGCCGCTGCTCGGGATGTCGAGTGGCGCGGCGGTGATGCTCGGGATCATCCTGGTGGTCTCCGGCCCGACGGTGGTGGGCCCGCTGCTCAGCTTCGTCCGGCCGACCGAGCGACTGCAGCAGGTCCTCATCTGGGAAGGGTCGCTGATCGACCCGGTTGGCGGCATCCTCGGCGCGCTGGTGTTCCATGCCGTTGTCGCGAGCACCCGCAAGGGACCGGCCAGCCAGCTCGGGCAGTTCGCGGTCAGCGTCGGCGTGGGCCTGGCCGGCGGGGTGCTCGGCACCGCGCTGCTCTGGCTGCTGCTGCGCAGACTCAGGCTCGGCGAGGTGCTCGGCACCACCGCGCAGCTCGCCGCGGTGATAGCGGTGGCCGCGGGGTGCGACGTGGTCCGCGCGGACACCGGGCTCATCGCGGCCATCGTCATGGGGCTCGCCCTGGCCAATAGGCCCGGCTTTGACATCCCGGCGCGCCGCCCGTTCTTCGAGACGCTCGTGCAGCTGATTATCGGCGTCCTGTTCATATCCATCTCGGCCACCATTACCCCGCATTCGCTCCGGCATCTGCTGCTGCCCGCGCTCGCCCTGGTCGCTGTCCTGGTCCTCGTCGCCCGGCCCATCACGGCGTTCGCGTCCGCGCTGAGAACGGACCTGGGGAAAGGAGAGCGCGCGTTCATCGGCTGGATGGCCCCGCGCGGCATCGTCGCCGCCGCCACCGCCTCGACGTTCGCGGCGGGGCTGGTCGCCAAGGGCATCGGCGGCGCGGCCAGGATCCTGCCCGCGACCTTCATCGTCATCGTGGCCACGGTGACCTTGTACAGCCTGACCGCGGTGCCGGTGGCCCGGCGGCTGCGCGTCGGCCGCCCGGCGCGCACCCGGCCGCTTCTGGTCGGCGGGGAGGCGTGGGTCATCGACCTCGGGCTGGCGCTTCGGTCCGCGGGGCTGGAGGTGCTGATGTGGGCGGGCCTGGACCAGCAGCGGGAGCGGATCAGGCAGGCCGGGCTCGAGCTGGCGCCCGGTGAGCTGCTCGCCGCCGCCACCGGCCGCGGCGCCCGGCTCGAGGGCATCACGGCCGTGCTCTTGCTGACCAACGAGGACGACTTCAACGCGCTCGCCGCGGTGGTGCTGGCGGGAAGCGTCGAGGGCCGCGTGTACCGGCTCGCGCCGCCGCACCGCAGCCACGGGGTGGTCGCCCCCTACACCACCGGGGAAGTCCTGTTCGGGAACGGCGTGACGAGGTCGGTGATCAGCAGCCGGTACCGGGACGGTGCGCGGATCGTCGCGCGCCACGCCGACGGAATGCCCACCACCGGGCACGATCCCCTGCTGCTCGTGCGCGAAGACGGCCAGGTCGCTGCCATCACCCAGGCCGGCACCCCGACGCCGCAGCCGGGCGACACCATCGTGTCCCTGCAGCGGGCGGAGCGACGATGACATCATCCGGCAGGGGTGAGTCAATCGTCACCGTCTGCCTGCATGCTCTGCCGCATGGGCATCTGGACGCAGGCCGGTGCCCGCGCGGTTGATCCGCGGCTGCTGCGCTATGCCGGGGCAGCGCGCGCCCACCTGGTGGTCACCGTCGCGCTCGGGCTGACCGGAACCGGGCTGATCCTGGCCCAGGCAGGCCTGCTCGCCCGCGCGCTCACGGCCGCCGCCCGCGGTGACCTGGCCACGGACCTGTCGGGCACCCTGGCGGCGCTGCTGGCCGTGCTGGCGGCCCGGGCAGCAGTGAGCTACGGCGGGGAGGTGGCTGCGCTGCGCGCGGCCGCCACCGTGAAGTCGCAGCTGCGCCGCGCGCTCGTGGCCCGCTCGCTGCGGCTGGGCCCGGTGTGGCTGGGTGGTCAGCGGGCAGGCGAGATCACCACCCTGGCCACCAGGGGCCTGGACGGGCTGGATTCCTATTTCGCCCGCTACCTGCCGCAGCTCGTTCTCGCGGTCCTGGTGCCCATCGCCGTCCTGGCCAGGGTCGCGGCCGCGGACTGGATCTCCGCGCTGCTGATAGCGGTGACGCTGCCGCTGATCCCGGTGTTCACCGTGCTGGTCGGCTGGCACACCAAGGCGCAGACGCGGCGGCAGTGGCGGCTGCTGGCAGCTCTCGGCGGTCATTTCCTGGACGTGGTCGAGGGCCTGGCGACCCTCAAGGTGTTCGGCCGCGCCAGGGCACAGGAAGAGGTGATCGCCAGGGTCACCGAGGACTACCGGGCCGCCACGATGTCCACGCTGCGGGTCGCGTTCCTGTCCGCGCTCGTGCTGGAGCTGTCCGCCGCGATCGCGACCGCCCTGGTCGCGGTCGAGGTCGGGCTGCGGCTGCTGTACGGGCATATCGGTTATGAGACGGCACTGCTGGTGCTGCTGCTCACCCCGGAAGCCTTCCTGCCGCTGCGCGCGGTCGGCACGCAGTTCCACGCGAGCATGGAAGGCGCCGCCGCAGCCGGGCGGGTTGCCGAGATCCTGGACACCGCGGTACCGGGCGAGCATGCGGCCAGGCCAAGGGGAACCGCCCGCCGCAGCGTCAGCGCCGACCTGCGGACGCAGGACATCAGGCTGAACGGGGTCACCGCGGCCTACCCCGGCCGGGATAGGCCGGCGCTGGACGGGGTGAGCCTGCGGATCGCGCCCGGCGACCGGGTCGTGCTCACCGGCCCGAGCGGTGCGGGCAAGAGCACGCTGCTGGCCCTGCTGCTCCGCTTCATCGCACCGGCCGACGGCAAAATCGAGATAATCGCAGCCGGGGCCGGGGCCGGGGCTGAGGCAGGCACGGAGGCAGGCACTGACCTGGCCGCCATCGATGTCGGGCAGTGGCGCGCGCAGATCGCCTGGGTGCCGCAGCAGCCTTACCTGTTCGCCGGCAGCGCGGCGGACAACATTGCCCTCGGCCGGGCCGGCCAGAGCCGCCGCGCCATCTGCCGGGCCTCCGAGCTGGCGGGCGCCGCCGGCTTCATCGAGCAGCTGCCGGCCGGGTACGACACGCCGCTCGGCGAGCGCGGCCTGCGGTTGTCCGCGGGCCAGCGGCAGCGGATCGCCCTGGCCCGCGCGTTCCTGCGGGACGCGCCCCTGCTGCTCCTGGACGAGCCCGCCGCTCACCTGGACCCGGCCAGTGCCCGGCTGATTGGCACGGCCATCGACACTGCCCTGGCCGATCGCACCGTCATCCTGGTCAGCCACGGCCAGGGCTGGGCTGGCGGCGGCTGCCGGGTCATCGGGCTGGACCAGGGGCGGCTGATGTCACCGGCGGCGCTCACGACAGCAGCGAGCCGGTGACCGCGGGCAGGCCCGCGGGCATGACGGCCGGGCGCCGGCCGCTGCTTCGGCTCATCTGGCTGGCCCGTCCCCTGCGCGGCCGGCTGGCGCTATCGGTCCTGGCCGGCGCGGCCGCCACCGGCTGCGGCGTGGCGCTGCTGGCCACATCGGGCTTCCTGCTCGCCCGCGCCTCACAGCATCCGGGCATCCTGGCGATCTCCGCGGCCGTCGTGGCGGTGCGCGTGTTCAGCGTCGGCCGCGGCGTATCGCGCTATCTTGAGCGGCTGACCTCGCACGATGTCGCGTTCCGGGTGCTTGCCGACATCCGGGTGGCCAGCTACCGCCGGCTGGCGCGGCTTGCGCCTGCCGGGCTGTCCGCGTTCCGGTCCGGTGATCTGCTGGCCGCGCTGATCAGTGACGTGGACGCCACTCAGGACCTGTTCATCCGCGGCATCGGGCCGCCGCTGGCCGCCGCGCTGGTCGGCGCGGGCGCGGTGACCCTCTGCCTGCTGATCCTGGCGCCAGCCGGCGGCGTGCTGGCCCTCGGCCTGCTGGCGGCCGGGGCCGGGGCGCCCCCGCTGGCGGTGGCTGCCTCCCGGCGGGCCGCCAGGGCGACCGCGACGGCCCGCGGCGAGCTCGCTGCGACGATCACCGACGTGCTGTCGGGCGCGGCGGACCTGCACGCGTTCGGCGCACAGGACGCCGCGCTCACCGAGGCCGCCGAGGCGGACGCGAAGCTGACCGCACTGGCCAGGCGCTTTGCCGGCGCGGCAGGCCTGGGCAGCGGGCTGATCGCCGGCCTGACCGGACTGACCCTGTGGGGAGTGCTCATCCTCGGGGTGGCGGCGGTGGGGCACGGCTCGCTCACCAGGGTGCCGCTGGCGGTCCTGGCTCTGACCGCGCTGGCTTCGTTCGAGGCGGTCACGGTCATGCCGGCCGCCGCGCTCCAGCTCGGGTCGGCGCGCGCCTCGGCCAGCCGGATCGCCGCGATCCTGGACGCGCCGGACCCGATGGCGGAGCCGGAAGTGCCGCGGCCGCTGCCGGCCGGGCCCTGGCACGTGCGACTGACCGGGGTGCAGGTCCGGTATGAGCGGGACGGGCCGCTCGCGCTGGACGGGCTCGACCTTGACCTGCCGCCGGGCCGGCGCGTCGCGCTCATCGGCCCGAGCGGCGCAGGCAAATCCACCGCGGCGGCGGTGCTGCTGCGGTTCCGCGAGCCGGACGGCGGGACCGTCACCCTGGACGGCGCCGACCTGGCCAGCTACGCCGCAGATGCGGTCCGGACAGTGATCGGGGGGTGTCCGCAGGATCCGCACATCTTCGATGCCAGCATCCGCGCCAACCTGCGGCTGGCGCGGCCCGGCGCTACCGAGGATGAGCTGGCGGCTGCGGCCGCGCGGGCCCGGCTATCGGCATGGATCCAGTCGCTGCCCCTGGGCCTGGACACCCTGGTCGGCGCGCACGGGACGGCCATGTCCGGCGGTGAGCGGCAGCGGCTCGCGCTGGCCAGGGCGCTGCTCGCGGACCCGGCCGTGCTCATCCTCGACGAGCCGACCGCGCACCTGGATCCCGAGGCCCGCGCCGCCCTCACCGCCGATCTGCTCGCGCTCACCGAGGGCCGTGCCACCCTGCTCATCACGCACGAGCTGGAGGGGCTCGACCAGGTAGACGAGATCATCGTGCTAGAGCATGGCAAGGTTACCCAGCGCGGCACTCATGAGCAGCTCATCCGGGTCAACGGCCCGTATCGTCAGCTGCACCAGACGCCGTCCTTCTGGCCTGGGCCTGACGGAGCCTGAACTGCCGAGGTGCGGTATTAGCTGCCCTCGGCGGCCTTGATCTGCATCGCGAGCTCGCCGGTATTCGCGTCCATCTCCTTGCTCACGTGCCTGTTCTCCGCTTTGACGCTGGCGGCAACCTGGGCGGCCAGGTTCGTGGCATAGACCGCGATCAGGCCAGCCTGGCCGCGGTTCAGCGCCTCGCCGAGCAGCCTGAGGTCGATATTGTCCAGGCCCCCCTTGACGTGGCCGGTCACAGCACCGACCACTGCTCCTGCGCCGCCTCCGACCGCGACCGCGCCGAGGCCGATCGGCGGGAAGAGGACGCAGGCCGCGCCGATCGCCAGGCCCCAGCCCAGGCCCTTGGCCGCCCCGTGCCGGGTCGGCTGCTCATGCTTGCGGACAACGCGGACCTTGCCCTCGGCGTCGCGCTCGATAACGGCCGCGTCGAAATCGTGCGAAGTGGCGACTTCGCGATAGAGGGCCTTGACCGCCTCATAGTCGGCCTCTGCCGCAGCCAGGCTGTCGTAGGATGCGGCCAGTATCAACAGCGTGTCCTTTTCGCGACCCAGCGTGTCGTATTCGCTCATCTTGCTCTCTCCTTGTATAAGTCGTTCCGGTTGCTCACTGTGAATAGGCTTGACCGCCCATCATGGATGCGGTACTTGGGCCGGAAGTGGTTCCGGCGCTGGTTGCCTGGTTCCGACCCGGTGGCCGATCTCGATAGCCAGGGCGAGGGGCAGGATGAAGTCGACCAGAGCGAAGGTGATCGCCGGGCCGAGGTAGACCGGATTGCCGTGCAGCTGGGCACCGATGATGATCAGCCCCAGCGATGCGAAGCGGAACGCCGAGACCGTGCCGGTCGTGGTGCCGACCACAACCCGCTCGCCCCCCAACAGCAGGCCCGGCAGCAGGCCCAGGACGGCGGCCACGATGACGATGATGATCGTGGCGCCGATCACCCACGACCCGAACATCGACACGATCGTGCTCCAGTTCGTCGAGATGCCCGCGGCCAGTGCGACCACCAGCGCCAGGTTGGCCACCTTCACCAGCTCCGCCCGCCAATCCTTGGCGTGGTCGGTGTAGCGGGCTCGGATGAGCAAGCCGACCACCAGCGGCAACAGCACCAGCAGAAGCAGGCTCTTGATGATCTGCCAGGCGCTGATCGAAACGCCGGTGACGACCTGCCCGGCCCACAGCGGCACGGAGATGATATTGACCAGCTGGAGCACCACGACCACCGACACAGCCAGCGGCAGGTCCGCCCGCTTGGCTAGCTGAGCAGCTTTCAGCCCTGCCGCGCTACCTGCACCGATGGTGGCCAGCACCAGGCCCGGCACGTACCTGGAATCCACCGGCAGGATCTCGGCGAGACCCCATGCGACAGCCGGAATCACGCCCGCGTTCAGCACCACCATGGCGATGACCAGCACGACACGGTGCAGCGGAGCCACCAGCTGCCCGACGGTATAGGTCATGCCAAGCGACAAGACAGTGGCACCGATCGAAATGGCGATGCCAGCGTTGAACAGCGCAGTCAGTAATTGCTGGGCAGTCACGTGCATTCCCCTCGTGCCGGAGCACAACCGGAGCTGGGGTCCGGATGCCTTTCCCGGTCAGACCACAGCGGCCGCGCCGCTGTCCGGTTCCGCCTGGATGAGCAGCGAGACGGCTTCAATCAGGGCCAGATGGGTGAAGGCCTGCGGGAAGTTGCCGAGGTGCTCGCCAGTGGTTGTATCGATCTCCTCGGCGTAAAGCTGCAGCGGTCCGGCGAACGAGAGCAGCTTCTGGCACAGGGCACGCGCGCGTTCCGTTTCACCGATCATGGCCAGCGCGCTCACCAGCCAGAACGAGCAGATGGTAAAGGTGCCTTCCTCGCCGTCGAACCCGGTATCGGTGCCCTCGACCCGGTAGCGCAGCACCAGGCCGTCCTTGGTCAGCTCGTCGGCGATGGCCAGGACCGTCGCGCGGACGCGCTTGTCGTCGGGCGGCAGGAATCCCATGATGGGCAGCAGCAGCAGCGAGGCGTCGAGATCATCGGTCTCGTAATGCTGGCGGAACACGCCGCGGTCGGACACGCCCTTATCGAGCACCTCGGCCATTATCTCGTCGGCGCCGGCCTGCCACCGCCTGGCGCGTTCATCGGCGCCCCGGTCGGCGGCGAGATCGGCGCCGCGCGAGGCCGCCACCCAGCACATCACCTTGGAGGCGGTGAAGTGCTTCGGGTCGCCGCGGACCT
Source organism: uncultured Actinomycetota bacterium (assembly GCA_963719705.1). GTDB lineage: Bacteria > Actinomycetota > Actinomycetes > Streptosporangiales > Streptosporangiaceae > CAVRCV01. The sequence goes on along the minus strand of CAVRCV010000015.1, from coordinate 97,240 downwards.
CCCAGATGCCCTGGTCGGGCTCCTGCCAGCGCTGCAGCGCCGTGTCCACGAACCCGGCCAGCCCTTCCCACACCGGCGCCACGATCTCGGCAGATCCCTGCCGGAACTGGACGTCCAGGGCGTCGAGGATCATTCCCCACACGTCGTGCTGCTGCTGATTCCAGGCGCCGTTGCCGACCCGGACCGGCCGCGCCCCCCGGTACCCGGACAGGTGGTCAATGGTCCGCTCGGTCAGGTCGCGCTCGCCGCCGATGCCGTACATGATCTGCAGCTCAAGCCGGCGGTTAAGGTCGCCGCCGCTGACCGCGTTGACGACGAAGCCCCAGTACTCGATCGCTTCCCAAGCGAACCCCAGCCGGTACAGCGAGCGGAGCATGAACGCCGAGTCCCTGATCCAGGTGAACCGGTAGTCCCAGTTCCGCGCCCCGCCAGGGGTCTCCGGCAGGGAGGTCGTCGACGCCGCCATGATGGCGCCGGTCGGCGCGTAGCTGAGCCCTTTCAGGGTCAGCGCGCTGCGGTCGAGATAGGTCTTCCACGGATGATCGGGGATCTTCGCGGAACTCAGCCAGTCTCGCCAGAAATCGACCGTGGTGCTCAGCGCGCTGAACGCCTCGTCCTGGCTGGCCGGAACGTTGCCCTCGCCCCAGGACAGCGCGATGAAGGCCGACTGGCCCTCGGCGAGCGTGGTGCGGCCGTAACAGCGAGCGCCAAGGACGCCGAGCGGGATGCTGCCCGCCAGCTCCAGCCGCACGTCCCCCTCGGCCGGCGTGATCGTCATCGCGTCGTAGCCGTCGGAGGGGTAACTCCACGTCCCGCCAGCGGTCCCGTAATTGAACTGCGGGCCGCAGTTCACCACCGCCTCTACCCGGCCGCTGATGCACGTCGCGATCCGGATCAGTGCGCCGACCGCGCCGAAATCAGCCGGAGCGCGATGATAATCCGGCCGTCGGCCCTTGTGCTGAACCCGGCCGACGGCCAGGAAATCCTGCACGGTCATCCAGCCGGTGGGGGTCTGCCAGGTCGTTTCCAGCACCATTGTCCCCGGCACGTACCGGCGATGCTGGGGCACCCGGACATTGCCGGGACCGAACCTGAACATACCGGCCGCCCGGTCCAGCAGCGCCCCGAAGACACTTGGGGAGTCCGGCCGCGGCAGGCACATCCATTCGACCGACCCGTCCGGCGCAACCAGGCAGCTCTGCTCGCAGTTCGATAGGAACCCGTAATCAGCAATGGGCGGGAACGTGCTCATGGGCGCGACCTTTCGCAAGACTGAACGCCCAGCTCTGGCGGACAGTGCGACCGTAACCACGGAGCCTGCGCTGCGGGATCACCCGGCACGGATGAGCCGGGCGACTCTCGGCGGCCTGCCTGCACGGACGCCGCGGGCCGACCGGGGATCCCCGACGCAAGCGGCGGCAGGCTCCAGCTGGCGCACCGGCAGCTATCAGGAAAAGTAGATATTACCTGCAGGTTACCTGCTGGTAATATACAGCAGGTCTTCAGCTTCTTTGGTGATTATGGAGATTGTTCCTCTTGCGCTGTGTTTCGGACCAGTCCGGGAGGGACTAAGAGCGCGCCCCGCCGGGCTAGGCCACCCCCCGGCCCTACGGTCCGGCGGGGCGCGTTCGCCAGGTTGTGGTCGCAGCTGCCATGAGCCGGCTTTCGTGCAGGCGTCGCTCACGACCCGGGATGCCTAGACGGAATGAGATCCTTCGGCGCCGTACGCGACAGCACGATAACCCCTATGGCCATGACGGCGAAGGCCAGGACTGCGATGGCGATCTTCACCGGGCTGTCGGTGAAACGCTCGTCGAACAGCCAGATGCCCAAGATGATGCTGGCGAATGGGTCGATCACGACGAGAAGCGGCTGGGACACGCTCAACGGCCCAAGGTGAAGAGCGGACTGCTCGAGCAGCGTGCCGGTTACCGCGGCGGCAGCAAGGGCGTACACGGGCCAGCGGGTCAGCATGCCGCCAGTGCCGAACTCGGTGAGAGTCCGGGTCGCCGTCTTGATGAACGTTGCCATCAGTGCCCACGCCAGCGCCGCCGCGACCGCGAAGAGGGCGGCCCGGCGTGCTGGGGAACCTCGTCTCCCCAGCACGGCAAGCAGGACGATGGCCCCGCCGAACGCCAGCAAGGCAGACAGCCATTCCGCCGTCTCGGGAGCGGGATGCCCGCCCGTAGGCTCGGCCACTGTGAGGAAGACGGCCAGTGCCACGCAGACGGCCAGGACTGCGGCCCACGCGGCGCGTGCCACGTCCTGGCCGATCCACAATCGGCGCAGCACGAGCACGAACACCAGCTCGGTGACCAGGATGGGCTGGACTACCGACAGCTGGCCACGATGCAGAGCCAGGGCCTGGAAGGCGAATCCGGCTACCGCTGCGATCCAGCCGAGCAGCCAGAGCGGCTGCCGGAACAGGTAGCCGACCAGGCGCCAGCCCTTCTCCCGCTTGGGGGCGCCGGCGCTAGCCGCGTGCTGCGTCATCAGGTTGACCGCATTGGAGAAGGCGGCGGCAACGGCGAACACGACGATGAGGATCATTGCCCTGCCCTCTCCCGGGTCCCACGCCGCACAGCCGCGACCAGCGCAGCTCCGCCGCGGCCTGCTGGAAACCCGCCGCGGTCGGCAAGACGACGGGCTATAAGACGCCGATTTCGTGCGCCCTGGCGATGGCGTCCTGGCGGGTGGAGACGCCCAGTTTCCGGTAGACGGCCTTGGCGTGGGTCTTGACCGTGTTCGGTGATACGAAAAGCTGCTGCCCGATTTCCCGGAGGGACAGGTTGCCCCGGAGCAGGCGCAGCACGGTCATCTCGCGCGCGGTGAGGGGATCGCCAGCCGCACCTCGCGGCGAACGGGCAAAGCGCTGCTCAAGCCGGAGCAGCCGGGCCCACGGGGCCTCCGCGTCGTCCGGATACGCGGTGAGCATTTCCCTGACCTGGCGAAGCAGCGCGGTCGCTGCGTGGCGTTCTCCTAGGTTGTCGAGGACCGGGGCCAGCCTGAACATATTGTCAATGGTGGGCCAGATGCTGATCCCGAACCATTGCTGGCGGGTCTGGATGGCGCGCTCGAACTCCATGCGCGCTTCCTCGGTCCGTCCCTGCTCGGCGTAAAGAGTCCCGGTAGCGCTGCAGGCAGCCGAGCCCATCGGGGTATCGCCGAGGTCATTGTCCCGTACTAGCTGGCGAGCGGTGCGGACAAGCTCCTGTGCCTGCGCGGCCTGTCCTTGCTCGACCCGCACGATGGCCAGCATGGAAAGAAGCACGACCCTGGCCGCGGTGCCGGACGTAGTGCTGGCGAGCGCCTGGGTCAGCGGCGCAACCGCCGCGTCCGGCTCACCGGACAGGTAGAGCGCCGCGGCCAGCACTGTCCTCGCCAGCGCGTACCAGGGCGACTGGGGGTCGCTCTCCAGTTCGGCCGCTGCCCGGGCCGACTCGCGTATCGACCTGATCCCGTCGAATCCGACCGAACCCCGTAGCAGCGCGGCTGAGGACTTCAGCGACCTGAAGCCGTCCGGAAGCGGGCCGTCATGGTCACCTGACTCGATGACCGGGAGCCAGCGCCGCACGGACTGCGGGTCCCCGGTGTTGATCGCGCACCACGCGGCGCAGTGCGCCGCCACGGGGTCAGTGCCGATGTGATCGTCACCGAGCCAGCGCAGCCATCCGCGGACTGTGCTGATCCGGCCAATGCTCAGGTAGGCGGGCCAGTGACCGGCGATGAGGTCGACCGCTGTGGCGGTGTCACCGGCGGCTAGCGCGTGATCGATCGCTTCATCCGCCGAGCCTGATCGCTGGTGCCAGGCGCTCGCCCGCTGATGCAGGGCAGGCACAATGGCGGCCTCGGTCCTGGCCAGCTCGCCGCGGAGCATACGCGCGAACAGATGGTGGTAGCGGTACCACTGCCGGGTGTCGTCGAGTGGCACGAGGAACAGGTTGTCACGCTCAATGACCTCGATCAGCTCCGCCGCGTTAGCTGACCCGGCGACAGCATCGCCCAGCGACGCGCAGAACCGGCCCAGAATGGCGGTCCGCGTCAGGAACTGCCGGATCTGGGCGGGCTGACGGCTCAGCACTTCTTCTGCCAGGAAGTCGACGATGAACCGATTGTCGCCGGCGAACTGACGGACGAAGGCACCCGGCGAGGAATGTCCGCGAAGAGAAAGCGCCGCCAGGTACACCGCGGCGGCCCATCCCTCCGTGCGCTCGACAAGATCGGCCAGGTCGGGTCCGGGCAGATCTACGGCGGCAACAGCACGCACCAGCGCGGCGGCCTGATCAGCCGTGAACCGCAGCTCGGGCGCCCGGATCTCGGCCATCGCCCCGGCGGCCCGCAGCCGGGCCAGCGGCAGCGGCGGGTCAGCCCTGGTCACCAGCACGAGCTGGACGCTGGCCGGGAGGTAGGACAGCAAGAAGGCGACCTGGTCATGACAGCTGTGATCGGTGATCACGTGATAGTCGTCCAGCACCACAACAACCGGGGCCGCAAGCGCGGCTAGCTCGTTGACCAGGCGCGGCAGCACGGTCCCGGAGATATCCGGCACCGGGCCGCCAAGCGCCCGCAGCATGTCCTCGCTGGCGAACTGCGGGCAGGCCCGTTGCAAAGCGGACACTACGTGCAGCCACAGCCTGGCCGGGTCATCATCGGCACGGTCAAGGGAGACCCAGGCAAACGGCCTGTCCTCGGCCGTGCTGGCAGCCCACTGAGCCACCGCAATCGACTTGCCGGAACCCGCGGGCGCGGCCACCAGCACCAGCCTGCACGACGAGGACCCCGCCAGGTAGCTGACGAGTTCCTCGCGCTCCACCCACTCCGGACGAACCGCGGGAGCATGCAGCTTTGTGTCGATCAGCGCGCCGACACTCCCCCGCTGCGGCACCGGAGGAGGAACACCCGGCAGGCCTGCCGGGACCCGCGATCTTGTGCTACTCACCTCGACCCCCAGGCCAGCGGTCGCTTGCACTGCCAGGGTCTGGAGCAGCGTCATACATCCCTTTGCACTATCACACAGCTGACGTGATTGTACCTTCAGTCAGCCTCCAGGTAAACGTACTAGCGCAAACCAGCTAAAACCCGGCATACCTCAAGGCAACGAAACGCGTCTCCGAAACTGCTCCCCCACGACCCAGCGGGGATCCGGGCTTGCCTGTCGTCAGGCTGAAATGAGCGGTTTGGCTCATCCGCGGGGGGTGATGCTCCTGCCGCGAGGTCAGGCAACGCTGAAGGGTGCGTTACTCACAACGAAAACACAGCCAGGTGCCAGAAGGCAACCTCATTGCCGCGAAGGAGAAATAATAATGCCACTTGCCGCTGCGTCGACGTCTTATCCGCTATTGAACATCTTCTGGACTATGTTCGAGTTCTTTCTGTGGGTGATCTGGATCTGGGTCCTGATCATGGTGTTTGCCGACATCTTCCGCAGTCACGATCTGTCCGGCTGGGCCAAGGCATTGTGGTTCACGTTCGTGTTGTTCATCCCCCTGATTGGCGTGCTGGTCTACCTGATCGTCCGCGGCGGCACCATGCACGAGCGGGCCGGGCGGCGCACTCGGGCACAGAACGATGCCTACCTCAGCCACGTCCAGCCATCTGCCGCGGACAGCTCCGCGGACCAGCTGGCAACGCTGGCTGAGCTGCGTGACCGCAATGTCATCTCAGGCGAGGAGTTCGACCGTGCGAAGGCCAGGGTGCTGGCCTAAGGCAGCCAGCAACCGACGGCAGGCGATCGTGCTGCAGGCTGGCCAATCCCGGAGGGCGCACAATGGCTGATGCGGTGGGCACAGTGGAGGACGAGCACGCCGTTGCCGTGCGCCGTCGCTACCTGCTGCGTTTCGAGGAGGACACGCTCAAGCAGCGGCCGCTGTGGATCCGGCTGATCATCGAGTTTCTCGGCACCTTCCTGCTGGTGACCGTGGCCGCCGGATCGGGAGTGATCAACCAGTATGCGGGCGGCGGCCCGATCAGCAGGACCGCGGCGGTGATCGCGCCTGGCGCCCTGGTGATGGCCCTGATCTATGCCTGGGGCCCATTGTCGGGCTTGCACATCAACCCAGCGGTGACCTTCGCGTTCGCCAGCCGGCGGGTATTCCCGCCGCGCTGGGTGGTCCCGTACTGGGTGGCTCAGTTCGCCGGCGCCATCGGCGCTGCGCTGTTCCTGCAGGTCGCCTTCGGTCACGTCAGCGCGGGCGGCAACTACCCGATCTCCCGGCCAGGCGGAGACTGGCGAGCGTTCCTCATGGAGATTGTCCTGACGACAATTCTGGTGAGCGTGATCCTGCACACGGCGACGGGCGGCCGTAGCATCGGCCACAACGCCGCGATCGCGGTCGGCTCGACGGTGGCGCTGCTCGGCCTGTTCGCCAGTCCTATCAGCGGCTCGTCGATGAACCCGGCCCGCACGCTCGGGCCTGATATCGTGGCCGTCCACTTCGTCGGCTGGTGGGTCTATGTCTTCGGCGACCTGATCGGCGCCGCTATCGCCGTGGTGATCATCATCCTGGTCCGCGGCCTGCCGGACAAGGCTGAGATCGAGGCAGCCGAGGGCGGCGCCCTGCCGCTCTGAACCTTCAGTCAGCTCGCGGTGCGCTCAGGCCGGCGTTGTCCGGCCTGAGCGCGCCGCCTGTCCCAGGCAGCCAGGCGTGCTAGCGAGCGAGCCTGGCCATCACGCGCCAGGCTTACCGCTACGGCCAGCAGTATGACGAGCATGATCACGTTTTCGCGGGTGCGGTGATTCCGCACTAGGCGCGCAGCCGCAGCTAGGCCGATGATGGCCAGGGCTGCCTTCGGCTGACGCCGCACAGCGGGGTTGACCATCAACTTATCTCGCTCTCTCCGGCAACTGTCCACGGTGATGACGCCACAGTGTGCCGACACAAGCCCACAATGGGGGCTTAGGGGACGTCCGCGCATCATCCCTGGCGGATGATGCCTCATCCCATTCGTCGCACTGATAGTAACGACTAACGGGCGATACGGAGGATGGTGCCATGACTAACAGCGCGAATCGCGGTACCGGGCCACAATTCAGTGCTGGCACATTGATAACCAGCGCAGCGCTGGTAGGAGTCGGCACCATGCTCGTTATGGCGGGCCTGACCGTCGGCGGTTCCCATCTGCTGTCAGCGACCCGGCAGTGGATAAAGGACATGGAAGTTCCGCCCAGCGAGCTGGCCAAGCTCAAGTGGGCACAGGCCAGGGCCGCAGCCACTGCTGGCACCGCCGCCTGGCAGAACGGTCGTCCGGCCCGTCCGGCAAGCATTTCCTGACCTCTCGGGCGGCAGCCTGCCGCCGGGGCCAGCTGACCCTAACCCGCGGACGAGCCTGTGCCATGGACCCGGCGTACCTCCACGACCTGCACGCCGAACGTCTCGAGCCTGGCGAGAAGTCCTTGCAGGGCCGCCTGGTCCCGGAGCGGGCCGTGCAGAACCGTCTCTACTGGCTCCACCGTGGCCTGAAGCGCGTCGAAATCAAGCAGCGCCTCGGGTGGAATGACCCCAGTGATGCGGATCTCGTAGTAGGACAGTGGCACCGCAGCCCCCAGCCTGTCGCGATGGGCAGTAGCCGGATCTCAACCATCCCGCCTTCTGGTCGGACTGCGCACCATGCACCGCGGGTGAACCGTCACCCTGGTGAGATTCCGCAGAGGGTGATGACAAACCACCCTCATCCGCGGCAGAGATGATATGGGCGGACTAGTCCGGCGGACGTGCCGGAGACGCGCTGGAAGGCGATCCGGGCAGCCCGCGCCAGTCAGGGGACATGTTGAGCAACGGTGGGCCCGGGAAGCTCCGCCCCCGAGGGCGGGCGGACGGTGCTGAGGATCCAGTCCTGATCTCCAAGATCACCGTGCCCAGCCTGCCCGCCTGGACGGTCAAGCGCCCGTATATCGAGGATCTCATCGCTGCGGGCGCTCGAGGTCCGCTGACCACGATCACCGGTCCTCCAGGTTCCGGCAAGACCATGGCCATTGCCTTGTGGTCCGCCGCTAACTCCGATCCTGGCATTATGGTCTGGATCACTATCGATGACTATGATAACCGGCCTAAAGTCTTCTGGTCCTACGTCGTGGCCGCCTTGCGGCGAGCCGGTATCGCAGTTCCGCGGATTCCGGCGACGGCACCGCGCGGGACCGTCGATCATGTATTCCTGTTGCGGCTTGCCTCCGTGCTGGCAGCACAGGTCCCGCCGGTTGTGATAGTCCTCGACGATCTCCACCTGCTGACCGAACACGACACGCTGGATGGGCTCGCCTACGTGCTGAAGAATGGGGCACCCGGTCTTCACCTGGTGGTTTCGTCCCGCATGGACCCGCTACTGCCGATGCACCGGTACCGGCTCAACGGGGAGCTGACCGAGATCAGAGCTGACGACCTCGCCTTCAGCCTGCGCGAATCGAGTGTGCTGCTGGCCCAGCATGGCGTCACGGTGTCCGCCGCGGCGCTCGACCGCATCGTCGCGCGGACTGAGGGCTGGGCGGCTGGAATTCGCCTGACCGCGATCTCGCTGGACGGTCACCCGGACCCTGAGCAGTTCGTTAAGGAATTCGACGCCGAGGAGAGCGCTATCACCGGCTACCTCGTGGACGAAGTTCTGAACGCCCAGCCCGCCTCCATCAGAGACTTTCTGCTGCGGACAAGCATCCTGAGCCAGGTCAGCGCAGACATCGCACGCGAGCTAAGCGATGACGAGCAAGCGACGGACATACTACCGGCGCTGGCACGAACGAACGCGTTCGTCCGGCCCATCGGGCACGGGTGGTACCGCTACCACTCGCTGCTCTCGACGGTGCTGCGCCTGAAGCTTCGGCGCGAGTACCCCGGCCAGGTGCCCGAGATGCATCGGCGGGCTGCTCACTGGTATCAGCGGGGCGGATTCCTTACCGAAGCTGTGCAGCATGCCGCGCAGGCGGGTGACTGGCCGTTCGCGGCCCGGATTGCCATGGATGAACTCGCGATCGGGCAGCTCATCGAGACGCGGGGCAATCAGTCGCTGGCCGAGGGGTTCCGGCGCATGCCGGTGGACCCAGCCTGGAGGCAACCGGGACCCCTGCTCGTAACAGCCGCGATTGAGCTGTCCCGCAGCGAGGGCATCCCGGACGGTAGCGCGCTCGACGCGGCGGAAGGTATCCTCGACCAGCTTCCCGCCGGCGACGAAATCCCGACTCGGCTGGCCGCAGCGCTGGTCAGGCTGGCCGTTTCTCGCCGCATCGGGGATCTCGATGCCGCCAGGGCCGCGGTCGCCAGGGCCGAGACCCTGCTGGCAGAGGTTCCCGGCAGCCAGGTCGCACGGCATCCCGAGATTCACGCGCAGGTAAAGTCCGGCCGCGGAGTGGTCGAGTTCTGGTCGGGCGATCTCAAGGAGGCAGCCGCCAGCTTCAGTTCGGCTATCGCCGTGCCCGATCCGGAGAGCACCTTCGAGCGGGCCGATTGCCTGGGGTATCTCGCCCTGGTGGAAGCCCTCCGTGGCCGGCTGAGTCAGGTCACCGAGCTGGCCACCCAAGCGGCGGCCGAGGGAGGCGATGTGATTGCTGAGTCCGTCAGCCCGGCTTGGCCTGTGGCCCTCGCCTGCGTACACCTGGAACGTAACGAGCTACGGCAGGTGCATCGCCAGCTCAAGCTGGCGGACCGGGCGCTGCGGCTTACCCCGGACAAGCTGACCGGCGCCATCGCCTGCCTGGTGGCGGCCCGCTGCCAGCTGGCCGAAGGCGACACCAGAGCGGCTTCGGAGATGGCCGGCCGGGCGCGACTGGGCTGGTCGCCGCCACGCTGGCTAGAACGCAGGCTGACACTCGTTCAGTCGCGGGCTTACGCTGCGGCCGGAGACACCGAATCCGCGGTCGATGCGGCCGGACACGCCGAGCCGGAGCAGGCGCTCGAGGTGGCCGTGACGCTTGCGCAAGCATGGCTGGCCGCAGGGGATCACCAAGCTGCCAGGCGGGCTCTGGCGACCGGGGTGGCCAACCCGGGTGAGCCCTCCGAGCAGATTCGCCTGGAGGGGTGGCTGGTCGATGCCCGGATCAGTTACGGGGGCGGCGACGGAGTCCGGGGTCGCCGGTCGCTTGAGCACGCGCTGCGGCTGGGCAAACCTGAGCGCCTGCGGCTGGCCTTCGCCATGGAGCGGACCTGGATTCGCCCAGTGCTGCGACGCGATGCTGAGCTTGCCCACGTCTACCAGGACTTGCTGCAGCCAGGACAGCCGGCCACTAGTCGCCGGCTCCCGGTCCGGCGGCCCGATCCGGACCAGGCGGCACCGATGATCGTCGAGCGGCTCAGCGAACGCGAGCATGAGGTTCTGCAGCGCTTGTCGGGAATGCTCAGCACCGCCGAGATCGCCACCGAGATGTACATCTCGGTGAACACCGTCAAGACCCATCTCAGGAGCATCTACCGTAAGCTGTCCGCAGGTCACCGCGGTGAGGCGGTCCGGCGCGCAAGGCAGCTCGAGCTGATCTGAGCCCGCGTTTATAAGATGCCGATCGCACGGCTTTTCTGAACAGCATCGTTCCGGGTGGAAACACCGAGTTTCCGGTAGATCGCCCGTGCATGGGTCTTGACTGTGTTCCGCGACAGATGCAGCTCCTGCCCGATCTCTCGAAGTGAGAGCGTGCCCCTGAGCAGACGCAGCACTGCCACCTCGCGTTCAGTGAGCTGATCCGCAAACGCAATCACCGGTGCTTGCCGTGCGGCGACTCGTCGTTCAAGCCGTGCAAGCCTGGCCCGCTGAGCCGTCGTGCCGTCAGGCAGCGAGGTCAGTATGTTCCTGGCCTCTTCGATAAGCGCGGCGGCGGCACGACGGTCGCCCGTATCAATCAGCAGCGACGCAAGCCTGAGCAGGACTTCCAGGGTGGGCCACGGGCTCAGCCCGGGCCGGCGCCGACGTGACCGGAGCGCACCACTGAACTCGTCGCGAGCCTCTTCGAACTGCCCCTCCAGCACGTCAACCGCCCCGGCGGCCGTCTGGGCGAGGGAGTACTGCGGAAGATTGCTGAGAGCGCCCTCGTCCGCGATCTGCCGAGCGTCGCTAGCAAGCTCCCTTGCCTGCACGAGCCTGCCTTCCTCGGTCGCCACGAGCGATGCGACAGCCAGGGCCATCAGCCGCACGAGCGGGGCAGAGCTCTCGCTCATGACTGCCTGCCCGAGCGGCCGCGCCGCCGCCTTGAGGTCTCCGGAAAGGTACAGGCTGAAGCCGAGCGCGTACCGCGCCAGCACAAACCAGGGCGACGCCGGGTCGCGTTCCAGCTCGGCTGCCCTGGCTGCTGATTCTCGCATTGCCCCGATGCCGTCGAAGCCAAAGACGCCGCCGAGCAGCGCGGCGGAAGACTCCAGCGACCGCATGCCGTCGGGAAGAGGGCCTTCGTAGCCTCCGGCCTTGACGACCTGAACCCAGCGCCGCGCCAGCCCCCGGTCGCCGCAGAAGGCCGCTGCCCACGCTGCGCAGTGCGCTGCCAGCGGATGAGCGGCTATCCGATCGTTTCCGAGCGACTGCATCCACCGGCGAACCGTCACTTCCCGGCCCGAGCTAAGGTAACTGAGCCAGTGCTGCGCGATGAGGTAAACAGCGCCGGCGGTATCGCCCGAGGCAAGCATGTGATCGATCGCCTCGTCAGGCGATCCGTACAGCAGATGCCAGGCGCTCGCGCGCTCGTGCAGGACCGGCACGATGTCCGGCTCGATCCTGGCGAGCTGACCGCGAAGCGCTTGCGCGAAGAGATGGTGATAGCGGTACCAGCGCCGATTGTCGTCGAGAGGCACCAGGAAGAGGTTCTCTCGCTCGAGGCGGCCGATGATCTTCGCCGCGTTAGCGGACCCGGCAACTGCATCGCAGAGCGGCGCACAGAACCGGTCGAGGATGGCAGTCCGGGCGAGAAACTGCCGGATGTCATCCGGCTGCTGGCTGAGCACTTCCTCGGCGAGAAAGTCGAGGATGAGCCGGTTTTTGCCGCTGAACTGGCGGATGAACGCGCTCGGGGAAGGATGGCCGCTGAGGGAGAGCGCCGCCAGGTACAGTCCGGCGGGCCATCCTTCGGTACGCTCAAGGAGTACAGCCAGGTCAGGATCGCTCAGTTCAAGGCCGGAGGCATTGCGCACGAGTGCCGCCGCCTCAGCGAGCCCGAAGCGCAGCTCGGGCATCCGGATCTCCACCATCTCGCCGGCCGCGCGCAAGCGCGCCACAGGCAGCGGCGGATCGGCTCGCGTAGTTATCACGATCACGGCAGACGACGGGAGATGCAGCAGCAGGAATGCGAGCTGATCGTGGATGCTGCGCTCTCGGATGACATGGTAGTCATCAAGCACGAGAACAACAGGTGCCGAGAAGGCGGCCAGCTTGTTGACCAGGCTCGTGAGCACCGTGTCGGTGACATCAGGGTCCTGGGCCCGAAGAGCCCGCAGGATGTCATCGACGTCAAGGCCGGGACAGGCTCGTCTCAGGGCATGCACAACGTGCAGCCACAGCCGGACCGGGTCATCGTCACCGCCATCGAGAGAGATCCAGGCGAATGGCCGGTTCTCGATCGTGCTGGCCCGCCACTGGGCTACCAGAGTGGTCTTGCCGAAACCCGCCGGAGCGCCGACAAGGATGAGCTTGGCGGCGGCGCCCGCCAGGTAGCTGATGAGCTCGGTTCGCTCCACCAGCTCCAGGCGCGGGCCGGGAGCATCGAGCTTGGTCTCGATCGGCGCGTACGGCCGCACGCCAGAGGGCGGAGCGGGCACCGCCCGCTGACCGCGCTCCCCCCGGAGACCGCCGTCACCCACCTGTCCGATACTGCGCCACTACGGGTTGCACGGCAAGGGTCTAGACGTTCCACCTGACAGCTGGCCGTCCACGGCCGAATCACCCGCCACGGGTGGGTACGGCGTGCAGCCAGCTTGATGAACTAGTGCTGACTTTTACTGTCATGAGGAGAAAGAGGACGCTATGGCTGATCTGATCGCGATCGGATACCCCGACACGACCACCGCCGAGGCCGCCGCCGAGGAGGCGCGGCAGCTGGCCAGGGACCTCATCATCGAGCCCGACGCGATCGCCGTCATCGTGCGGGACGCCGGCGGTGACTACCATGTGCACACCCGCCACCACATGGTCGGCCGCGGGACGACCTGGGGCATGTTCTGGGGACTGCTGTTCGGGGTGCTGTTCTTCGTCCCGGTCTTCGGGATAGCGATCGGGGCCGGGCTGGGCGCCCTGATGGGCAAGGTCACCAAGTCCGGCATCGACAGGCAGTTCCAGGACCAGGTCCGCGGCATGCTCAAGCCGGGCACCTCCGCGCTGTTCCTGATGGTGGAGAAGGTCACCCCGGACAAGGCCGTCGAGGCGATGAGCAAGTACGGCGGCACCGTGCTGAAGACCTCCCTGTCCAAGGAAGGCGAGCAGGAACTCCAGGACGCCCTGCACGGCCAGGCCGCCGCGTAACGCGCCTGGTCAGCACTGACCCGGCCGTCCCGGACGAGCGCGGCCTGACGGGGGCACCATGCAGGTATGGCCCGGCCGCCGGGCAGCGAGCAGCAGTGGCCGTGCCCGTCCGCCGGAACGCGGCGGCAGGTACGGCCTGCTGCTGCTCGTGCTGATCTCGACCTACCTGCTTTCCTCGTTCAATATAAAAACGGTCGCTGACATCCAGGTCTTGCTCTTCGTGGTGGTTCTGCTGCTCGCCCTCCGTACGTCGCCGCTGCCCCGCCAGTGGACGGCGGTGGCAGGTGCCGCAGCGCTGATCGGCTCCGTGGCGGCCTTCTGGGCGTCGCTGACGGGCACCGCGGGCGGTGAGGGCGTTTCGGAGATATGGAAGGGGCTGATCCTGCTCCTCACCGCGGGGCTCATCGTGCGCCGCGTCCTGGCCCGGCCGACAGTCACCGTGCAGAGCATCTACGGCGCGCTGAGCGCCTATATCATCATCGGGCTGATGTTCGCCGCCTTCTACGCGGCGATAGAGCACCTCGGTGCCGGGCACTTCTTCGCCAGCGGGAAGGCCGCGAGCACCCAGACATTCCAGTACTTCAGCTTCACCACCCTCACCACTCTCGGCTACGGGGATTTCACTGCGGCAGGCAACGGCGGCCGGGCGCTTGCGGTCATGGAGGCGCTGACCGGCCAGGTGTTCCTGGCGACCCTGGTGGCGCGGCTCGTTGCCGCCTTCCGAGTGCCACCTGAGGACCCTGCCGCCTCGCAGAAGTAAACCGCCCGGGCCCGACCAGCATCGCAGGCGGGTGGCGGGCCGTCGCTGCCCACAGCGAGGCAAGCTCTGCGGTCTTTGCCGGGTAGGCGGCTGTCACGTCGTCGATCTCGGTCCAGTCGGCAGCCACGTGGTAGAGCTCCCAGGCGCCTGGCTCCCGGTCCGTCCGGGCGGCGGTGGCATGGTCTGCGGCGATGGCCTTCCAGCCATCGGCGTAGATCGCGCGGCCGCTGGGCACCTCGTATCGCTGGATCAGCCGCGTGCTGGGCGGATCGGCGGCCGTGAAGGTGTAACGCATGCTCACGCCGTCCATCGGCGCCTGCGGGTGACCCTTCACCAGCTGTGGCCGGCCGATAGCAGCGCAGCCGAGAATGGTGGGCACGAGATCGACCGCGTGATGGTACTGGTCACGCACGCCGCCAGCCACATCCGCCAGCTGCCGCGGCCAGCTGATAATCAGCGGGCTGGGCGCGGTGCCTCCGTGCGAGCGCTGTCTGAGTACGTTATAGGGCGTCCTGAACGCCCAGGCCCACCCGGACGGATCGCTGTCGCGGTCGGCTCCGGTCGCGTTGGCGGAGCACACGACCACGATGGTGTCGTCCAGCTGCCCGGACTCTTCCAGGTAGTCCACCAGCCGCCCGACCTGATAATCGATGCAAGAGCAAAGGCTGGCGTAGGATTCAGCCTCGGAGTTGCAAAGCTCGCGCTGCTCACGGGTAAGAGAGCGCCACGGTCGCGGGGTGCTGACTGCGCCCTGCGCTTCAGTCACGGAATGCTGGCCAGCCGGGGCCAGCGCGACGTTGCCAGGTACCGTACCGAGCCGCTTCATGCTGCCGAGAACGATATCGCGGTATCGGTCATAGCCCATTTCGAATCTGCCGCGGTACTTGTCGGCCCATTCCCGCGGTGCGGCGTGCGGGGCATCGTTCGGTCCGAATGACAGGCAGCAGAGCCAGGCCCGGCCTGGCCCGGCCCGTACCCCCTCATGGATGAACTCGATGGCCATATCGGCCAGGTCCCTGCTCAGGTGGTAGCCATCGGCGGGGGAATAGGGCGGGTCGACGTACCGATTGTCGTAGACCAGGTCGGGATACCAGTCACTGGTCTGGCCGCCGAGGAAGCCGTAGTAGTGGTCAAAGCCGCGCTCGAGCGGCCAGGCCAGGCGCGACCCGGCCCGGCCGGCGGCTTCTGCCGGGCTGAGATGCCACTTGCCGACGCAGTACGTGCGGTAGCCGTTCCCGGCCAGGATCTCCGCCAGAGTGGCCGTTTCTGGCGGGATGACCATGCCCTGCCCGCGCCAGTCCTCGCTCCCCTGCCCGGAACCCGCCACGCCGGTGGCGTCACTTTCATGCCCGGTGAGCAGGCAGGAACGCGTCGAGGCAGAAAGGGCCGGCGTGTGCCACTGCGTGTAGCGCAGCCCGCGCGCGGCGAGCCGGCTCATGTTCGGGGTCTCGATCAGTCCGCCGAAGGCGTCCCACCCGGCGATGCCGGCGTCATCCCAGACGATGTACAGCACGTTGGGCGGGTCGGGGTGAGCGCTCGCGCTCCCGGCACCCGCGGAATCCCGCCAGGCTGGCCGCACGTCTCAGCCGCCCTGTCCGGCCGCCGGACGAGCGGGCGCCGGATGGGCCGGAGCCGGCCGGGCAGCCGGGGACGGCGCATCCGGTGCCGTGACCGGTTCCGGCGTGAGCCATGCCGAGGCCACGTACGCGACCGCGACGGCCACGATCACCTCGGGCATGACGGCCAGGCCGTCGGCGCCCAGCAGCAGGGTGGCCAGCAAGACGGAGGTCATCGGCAGCCTGAGCATCACCGCGCACATCGCGCCGATGCCCATGGCCACGCCGGGGACGAGCGGCAGTCCCGGCAGGTGCGCTAGCGCTACGCCGCCCGCTGCCCCGAGGAACATGGACGGGAACACCGGTCCGCCGCGGAAGCTGCTCAGCGATGCGCCGTAGGCGAGCCCCTTGCACGCGAGCAGCAGCACCAGCGCCCCGACGGTGTAGTTGGCGCTGTGGGTGATGAACGGGCCGAGTGCGTTCTGGCCGTCGAACAGGACCTCCGAGGTGCCCTTGCCGGTGCCGGCCGCGAAGGCGATCGCCAGCCCGGCGACGGCCAGGCCCACTACCGGGGTGACCAGCACCATCCGCGGCTCGACCAGGGGACGGATCGTCACGGCAAGCCGCCGGATCCCGGAGCCGAGCAGGGTAGCCAGCAGCCCGATCGCGATCGCCCACCCGAACTCGGCGATGGTGGGGCTCCCGATGTGCGGCAGGCCGGGGATGGCCAGCGAGAACGTGCCGAGGCCGGTCGCGTGGCCCAGGCCAATGAAGATCAGGAAGCCGACGCCGGCCGCCAGCAAGCCGGGCACCAGCACAAGCTCCAGCATGGCGCCGCCCAGCCCGGAGGCTTCCATCAGCAGGAAGGCGCCGAGCAGCGGCGAGCCCAGCAGCGCGCTGATGGCGGCGAAGCTGCCCGCCGCGGCCACCATGGCGCTGACTTTGGCCGGCGCATCCCGCTTGACCAGACGGACGGCGCAGACGCCAAGCCCGCCGCCGATGGCGATCAGCGGTGCCTCGGGCCCGAGGATAACGCCCAGGCTGAGGGTCGCCAGCGCGGCGAGGATGACACCGGGAAGCTCGACCGGCGTGGGCGCGGCCTCCCCCGACTTGAACCCGTCGGCCGGCGAGTGGCCGCCGGTGCCGGGCAGGTACTTGATCGCCAGCGCGACCAGCAGCCCGGCCAGTACCAGCGGCGGGATCGGCCACCAGAGCGGCTCGGAGTGAAAGCCCAGCGCCCGGGGGATATCGGTGAAGACCCACCCCTGCAGCCAGTGCACCGCCGCCAGGAAGAAATAAGCCGCGGCCGCGACCGGCATGCCGATGACGGTGGCAAGCACGAGCAGCCCTGCGTAACTCCGGGACCGCAGCAGCGCAATCGGATCAGGCGGCGTTGTCACCTTGTTCTCCCGGTCGTCGAGGAAGCTGATCACCGCAGGATGTTCACGGCGCGGGACACCACGAGCACGGCGACCACCAGCGAGATCGCCTCTTCGGCCATCATCATGAGCTTCGCCCATGGCCTGATTGCCGACACGTCCGTCGGGCTGAACGCGGTGGCCGCCGTGAATGAGAGGTGCAGGTAGTCAAGGAACCTCGGGTACCAGTCAGCCCCGACGTACTGCAGGTGGGACATCTCGGGGAAGATGAAGGCCGGCTGGCCCCCCCCGCCGCGCGCGCGGGCAGCGGCGCCGCCGCGGTCCAGGTCCCAGTACCACAGGCCGAACGCGATCACGTTGGCGAGCCAGATCGCGCCGCCGCTGGCCAGCAGGACGTTGGCATCGGCGCTGAACCTCGCCGCGCCGATGATGCCGGCCACCAGGCGGACGGCGGAGGAGGCGTTCACGACCGAGATCAGGCCGATCAGCGAGCCCGTCGTGACCCGCAGCCAGGTGGAGTCGCGGTCGATGCGGCCAGGATCGCCGATGATGATGACCGCCAGCAGCGCGACGACGACCAGGATAAAGGCCCAGCGGGCATCTCCGTTCCGCAGCTCAGCCGGCAAGACCGCGCGCAGTCCCCCGGCCGCCAGCACCGCCAGCGCCATCGGCCACCGGCTCTCGGCTGCCCCTGGCGATGGGGGCGCATCCTTGCTACTGGCAGGCATCGCAGTCATGCCGGTCAGGTGACCAGCAGGTAGATGCTTTTACCTGCCAGCCAGAAGCCGAGCAGCAGGAAGATGATGATGACCACCTGGTCCCGGTGCGTGTCCAGCCAGGTGCGCAGCCGATCCAGCCGGGCGCCGGCCGCGGCGGGTGCGAAGGCCGCGTAGAGCTCCAGGTACAGGAAGCTGGAGGTGCCCAGCAAGCAGAAGACCATCAGCGTCACGTAGTCCCCGGCGGTGGACAGCTTGGCCTGAAGGACCGTCGCGGCGCCTGCCGCCACCAGCGCCCAGGGCTGCAGGAACGCGGCGAGGCCGGCGACGGATCCCAGCGAGAGCCGGTCCAGCCTCGCCATCCAGCCCGGCGGCTTGCGCGGGCGGCCCATCCGGCGCCGCTGGCGCACGGCGAGCAGGACAAGCACGACGCCAAGGGCCAGCTTGATGGCCAGGCCGGCGGTCGACGGAGCGGTCTGCGGCTTGGGCGGGCTGGCCCCGGTCGTCAGGACGACGGCGGCGATCACTGCCACCAGGCAGGCCAGCCAGCCCAGGATGAACGCCAGGCCCTTCCTGGTGCCCTTCTCGGCGCTCAGGATCAGGATGAAGGCCGTGAGCGGGAACGGCTCAAGCGTGATCGCGAGCCCGATGAGCAAGAGGTCAAGTACCATCCCGGCACGCTCTCGCCGTTAGCGCCGCGACTGGCGGCGGAACTCGCCGGCCCGGGCCAGGCCGGGCATCTCACAGGCCTTGCGCTCGGCGGTTATCCGTCCCGATGCGACAGCGTCGACGAGCGCCTGGTGGTCACGCTCGTTCTGGTCGGCGTAGGCGGCGGCGAACTGGGCGATGGCCCGGTCGAAGACGTCCGAGCCGCCGAGGTAGGCGGCGATGGCGATCCGGTCCCCGGAGCGGGCATGCGCCCGGGCCAGCGTCCAGCCGCAGAGCTCGCCGTACAGCCGCAGGCCCTGCGGCAGCATGTTCTCGATGTCGACGGAGAACTTCCAGTCCCGCAGCTGGCGGACATAGAAGTCGCGCTGCCGCCCGTCCAGCCCGGCCTCGATCCGCTGCCAGCCCAGGAAGATGTCGCTGGACGCCTGCATCAGCCGCTGGCCGGCGACCACCCGCTGGCCCTGGTTGGCGTACTTGCTGGCCCCGACGAACCGGCTGAGCACCGATGTCTCGGCCTCCTTCACCTGCAGGAACAGCGGATCAGAGTCGTCCCGGCCGAGCATCAGCACGATCCAGCACCGGGTGCCGACGCTGCCGACGCCGACGACCTTGCGGGCCATGTCGCAGAACTCGAACTGCTCGAGCAGGAACCTGCGGTCGGTTTCCAGCGTGCGCCGGTACTTGGCAATCAGGGCGCCGATCTGCGTCTCGAAGGCGGTCCGGTCTGCCTCACCGGGCACCAGCTCGTCGATCGGAACCAGCAGCGGCGGGTCGGATATTATCCGCGGCCTGCCGTCGACCATCCGGGTCAGCTTGGCCACTTCCTGCATGCTGTCCCTGGTCCGCGCCTTGGCCAGGCCCTTGTCCACCAGCTTGCGCTGCCGCGGCGCAAGCTTGGAGTCGAACTGCGCCCGCAGCTCGTCCATGTCGGCGTGCGCGTACCAGACGTCCAGGTCGGTCATCCCGGCGAAGCGGCGCATCGCCTGCCGGTAACGGGTGACCGCGGCCGTGACGATCTCGCGGCGCTGCTTGCCGGGAAACCCGTTGCCGCGGGCGGCGACTTCCAGGCTGGCGGCCAGCCGCTTGACGTCCCATTCCCACGGGCCGGGCAGCGTCTCGTCGAAGTCGTTGACGTCGAACATCA
Source organism: uncultured Actinomycetota bacterium (assembly GCA_963719705.1). Taxonomy (GTDB): domain Bacteria; phylum Actinomycetota; class Actinomycetes; order Streptosporangiales; family Streptosporangiaceae; genus CAVRCV01. The sequence goes on along the minus strand of CAVRCV010000015.1, from coordinate 77,600 downwards.
GGCGGCGCTCGGCCGAGCCGAAAATGCCGAAGTTCGACAGGTGCGCGTCGCCGCACGCCTGGACAGCCAGCCCGGATGCCGGGGTAGCGGCCAGATCGCTGGCCATCGGCAGGGCCGCGCCGCGGAAGAACGTGAACGGAGAGACCATCATCCGGCCGTACCTGACCGGTACCAGCTCGGGAACCCGCGACTTCCCCTGCTCCTCCAGCAGGCCGATCGGGTCCGGCCGGTCCGGCGGCGGGTCGAACGCCGCGTGGCTGTCCCGCGGCACCTCAGCCCGCGCCGCCTTGCCACGGGCCGTGCGCTCGGACGGTGTCAGCCGCCCCACGCCGGAATCGAGCTGATACCGCTGCGTGGTCCGGGATGGAGCCTCAGCCGTCTGCACGCTCATCGTCGCTCCCTTTCCGCTCCCGGCACGCCATTCGAGCAACCCGCACCGAGGCGCTGCCGGCCGTTCCGCCGCGGGCCGAAGGCATACGGCACTACTCAACGATTCCGCGCGGGCCGGCTGTCTGCCTCACCCCGGCGGGATGAGCTGGCGGGCCAGCTGGCCGGGTTACCCTCACCAGGGGCGCGGAGCCTGCCGGTGCCAGCGCATGGGCGGCTCGTCCCGGCCGGCCGGGCATCGATCCGCTCAGCGCACGACCCTCGCAGATGGGCAGTCCCGGTGGCGATCGAAGGAAACGGACCGCAACTGCCGACAGCATCGCCCGGCGACGGGGATGCTTCCGCTGACGGCAGCCGGGCCGGACGCCTGATCCGCGCCGTGCGGGACAGTGATCTCGCGGCCGCGCAGGAGTGGGTTCTGCGGCTGAGCCGCTCCCGGCGGTGGCTTGCGCCGTTAGCTCTCGCCGTCGGCGCTCTTGCCATGCTGCTGGAGGGCGTGAAGCTGCTGTTCACCAACTGGCGGCTGACCCTGATCCAGGTTCTGCCGGCGATGTGGATCTGGGCCGCCATGATCGACCTGAAGGCTCACGTGCTGCACGGGAAGTCGTTCCATGTGCTGACCGGGCCGGTCGTGATCCCGCTCGTGCTGGCCGCTGCCGCGATCACGGCGGCGAGCTTCTTCCTGAACGCCGTGTTCGCGTTCGCGATCGCCGGCGACGGCCCGCCGGTGATCCGGCCCGCGTTCACGCAGGCCCGGTCGCACCTGGCGGTCGTGCTGGGATGGGGCGCCGCGGTGGGGTTGTGCCTCGGCTTGTCGACCGTGGTCTTCGTCCGGTGGGGGCCGTTGTGGTTCGGGCTGTCGCTGAGCATCGTCATCGGCGTGATGATGATCTGCTATGTGGCCATCCCGGCCCGGCTCATCGGCATGAAGACCACCTACTCCAGGCGCGACAAGCTGGCCGCGAGCGCGGTGGGCGGGGCAGTCGGAGCGGTGGTCTGCACCCCTCCCTACCTCCTCGGCCGGGTCGGGCTGGTCATGCTCGGGTCGCACACGCTGTTCATCCCCGGCTGTATCGCGCTCGCCATCGGGCTAACCCTGCAGGCAGGCGCCACCGGCGCGGTCAAGGCGGTGAAGATGAGCGCCAAGCTGGTCTCCGGGCGCCGGCCGACCACGTGACGGCGGCTTACTGGCGGGCCATGGCCACGCGCATCTCGCTGTCGGTGTCGGTGATGAGGTCGCCGGACAGGTCGACGGTGACGGTGTGCAGCGTGCCGGTGAAGCGGAACGGGGCCTGGTAGTCGCCGGTGACCGGGGAGCCCGGGTTGGCGCCGCAGGTGAGCCCGCCGGGGTTGAAGACCATGGGCGTGGTGACCGGGAACTCGTCCTGGGCGATGAGCTGGCCGTCGACGTACAGCTGCGCCCGGCCGGAGGAGCCCTTGCCCTGAGCGATGTCGGGCTGGCCGGTGGGCTCGAACTCAAAGCGCAGCTGATGCCTGCCCGCAGGCAGCGGGTCCGGTGCGGACACCTGGTAGGTCGCGCGGCCGACGTAGTTGTGCGCGTACTGCAGCCTGTTGTCCTTGACGTAGAACGACCACCCGCCGACCCCTGAGCCCTGGCAGAGCAGGACGCCCTCGGCGCCGCCAGCCGGGATCTGCGCGTCGGCGGTGATGGCATGCGGCCGGTTGAGCACCCGCGGGCTCACCCAGAACGGCATCGTCTGGGTGCCGGGCCGGTAGACGTACTGGGTCCGGGGCTCGGCGACCTGGGGGCGCTCGGTCATCAGCCGCTCCGTAGCGCTGCCGTCGATCGGGAAGACGCTGTATTTGCCGGCTTCGGTGTACCACATCGCGATCAGCTCGATGAGCTTGTCCCGGTGCTGGTCGGCCAGGTTATGATTCTCGGCCGGGTCGGCCGCGACGTGATACAGCTCCCAGTGGTGAGCGTCCAGGTCGGTCAGCGCCTGCGCCGAGATCAGCGCGCCGAACGGCTTCCCCGCCTCGGCGAACGAGGGACCGGGCCACGGGCACACGGCCCGCCACCCGTCGTGGTCGATGGCGCGGTGACCGAACATCTCGAAGTACTGGGTGCGGTGCCGGGTGGGGGCGGCCGGGTCATCGAAGGTGCGGGCGAAGCTGACGCCCTGGATCGGCGACTGGGTCACTCCCCTGACCGCGGCGGGCGGCTCGAGGCCGAACGCGTCCAGGACGGTGGGGACCATGTCGATGATGTGCGCGTACTGGGTGCGCACGCCGCCGCGGGCGGTGATGCCGGCCCGCCAGTGCACCAGGAACGGGTCGGCGGAGCCGCCGCGGTAGGTTTCCCGCTTCCACCGCCGGAACGGGGTGTTGCCCGCCCAGGTCCAGCCCCACGGGTAGTGGTTGAAGGTGGCGGGACCGCCCAGCTCATCGATCTTGGCCAGGCCCTCCGCCAGGGACTCCGGCGCGTTGTTGAAGAACTGCAGCTCATTAGTCGTCCCGGTGGGACCGCCCTCGGCGCTGGCCCCGTTGTCGGACACCACCATGATCAGCGTGTTGTCGAACTGGCCAGTTTCCTTCAGGAAGCCGAGCAGCCTGCCGATGTGATGGTCGGTGTGGGACAGGAACCCGGCGAACACCTCCATCATCCGCGCCGCCAGCCTGCGCGCCTGCGGTGTCAGCGAGTCCCAGTCCGGGACGTCCGGGTCGTGCCGGGACAGCTCCGCATCGGCCGGCATCACGCCCAGTTCCTTCTGCCTGGCCAGCACGCGCTCCCGGTAGGCGTCCCAGCCGTCATCGAACTGGCCGGCGTACCGGTCGGCCCACTCTTTGGCCACATGATGCGGGGCGTGCATCGCGCCGGTGCAGAAATGCAGGTAGAAGGGCTTGTGCGGGGCGACCTGCTGGGCGTCGGCGATGAACTCGATCGACTTGTCCACCAGGTCCTCGGTCAGGTGATACCCCTGCTCCGGGGTGCGCGGCGGCTCGACCTGGTGGTTGTCATAAACGAGGTCCGGAGTCCACTGGCTGGTGTCGCCGCCCAGGAACCCGTAGAAGCGCTCGAAACCGCGCCCCAGCGGCCAGCGGTCAAACGGGCCGGCGCCGGACTCGAACTCCGACGGCAGCAGATGGTACTTGCCGACCATGTAGGTGCTGTAGCCATGGGCCAGCAGCATCTCCGACAAGAACCCGTTCTCAAACGGGATCTGGCCGTTGTAGCCGGGGTAGCCGGTCGCGAGCTCGTTAATCGCCGCCGTCGCGTTGGCGTGATGGTTACGCCCGGTGATGATGCAGGACCGCGACGGTGAGCACAGCGCCGTGGTGTGCATGTTCGTGTACAGCAAGCCACCGGCGGCCAGCTCGTCGAGATTCGGCGTCGCGATCGGGCTGCCGTAACACCCGAGCTGCCCGAAGCCGGTGTCATCCAGCACGATGAACAGCACGTTCGGTGATCCGGCTTTCGCCCGCAGCGGCCGCGGCCACGCCGGGCTCGACTCATCTGTCGTCCGGCCGATCACGCCGGGGAACGCCGTGCCCGGCTCGTACTCCCTCAGGGCCATCGTCAGTCCTCCACCGTGCCGCGCCTGTGTCCTGAATCCAAGTCAATGCCGCCACGGGCAGGCGGCATCATCCGCCGCGGGTGATGCGGCATGCCCCGACCCGGCCAGAGGCTTCCAGGGTAGATCGGACTCATCGCGCGAAAGAGGGCTGGAATAATGGCAATCGGACCCGTACAGCTCATCGTCCTTGGATTCAGCCATCCCGATTTCCACGGTGAGATCATCACCGAGATCGAGCGGCTCCGCGCAAGCGACACGATCCGCGTGATCGACTCGCTGGCCGTCTACAAGGACGCCGACGGCGAGCTGGAGGTGGAGCACCTCAGCAACCTCTCTGAGCAGGAGGCGATCGAGGTCGGTACCAAGATCGGAGCGCTGATCGGCCTCGGCATCGAGGGTGAGGAAGGCATCGAGGCAGGCGCGGCCGCGGGCGCCGCGGAGGTCGCCGGCGAGGGCGGCGTGCACGTCTTCACCAAGGAGGAGGCCTGGGATGTGCTCGATGACATCCCGAACGACTCCGCAGCGGCGCTGGTCCTGATCGAGCACCACTGGGCGGTGCCGCTTCGCGACGCGATCATCCGCGCCGGGGGCTTCCGGATCAGCGACGGGTTCATCAGCCCGCTCGACCTGGTGGGAATCGGGCTCGCCTCGGCCGATGAGGCCCGGGAACTGCACGACCTGGAAACGGCCGCCGCAGCCCGCTGAAATCCGCCCCTCGAAGGCCATGATCTGGAGGCATGAGATGTTCGGAGCACGCAGGGTGGCCCGGCGCACGGGACGGCGAACTGCGCGGCGCACTTCACGCCGCCGCAGGTAACGGGCTCGGCAGGAGGGGACCGGAGGGGACCGGCTGACGGGCTAGTACCGTCAGCCGGTTAGTTCATTCGCCGTGCCTCGTGACCAGCCATGCCTCGGCGTCCAGGTAGGCGGCCTGGGTTGACGCGCCGACCACCGGCGTCGCCTCGAACGCGCGCACCGGTCCGTCGACGTGCCCGGTGCGCCGCAGCTGCTCGGTGAGACTGGGGTCCAGGCCGGTGAGGTACAGGCGCCCGCCGGAGCCGGCCAGTCGGCCGGCGTAGTCGGCGGCCACCTTCACGAAGGTAGCCCCGAGCGAGGTGCGGCGCCGCAGCCGCAGCACCACGACCGGCGCCTGCGCTGCGCCGATCTCGGGCAGGTGAGCCTGCAGGGTGCGCGAGCCTGCGTACAGCAGGCTGCCGTACACGTCCAGGATGGTCACGTGCCGGCTGGCCAGCACGGCCGGGGGCGGCCGCTCCTCGAAGCGCCCGTCGCCGAGCGGAATGAGCTCGACCACGGTGAGGTCCATGGCTCCCTGGTTCAGCTGCAGCAGCAGCGACAGGGCCACGCCGATGCCGACCGCGGCGGCGACCGGCAGGAACAGCGTGGCGGCAAAGGTCGTGATGACCGCGACCTGCGAGATGCGCCCGGTGCGCAGGATCGAGGCAACCTCCCCGAGCCGCAGCGAGCCGACGGCCGCGAAGATGAGGATCGCCCCGAGCGTCGGCACCGCGATCTTCGCGACCAGCCCGGAGAAGACGGCGAGGATCACCAGCATCCACACGCCGGACCAGATCGCCGCCCACCTGGTCCGGCCGCCGACGGTCACGTTGAGCGCGGTCTGGCCGACCGAGCCGCCGACCGCGATGCCGCGGAACAAGCCCGAGGCCAGGTTGCCCGCGCCTTGCGCGATGATGTCCTGGTTCGGATCCGGCCGGCCACCGCCGGGGTTCGGAGCGGCTTCGGCGACCCCGGCACCCTGGACCAGGACGATGGCCGCGATCGCCAGCGCGCCCGTGACCAGGCTGAACGACAGGAGCCTGACGTCAGGCAGGTGCGGGAGCGGGATGCCGCGCGGGATGTCCCCCTGGTCCCCGACCCTGGCGACGCTGTCCGCGCCGGCCAGCACCACCACGACGGTAGGGATGACCAGGGCGATCAGGGCACTGATCACGGCCAGCCGGGTCCGGGCCAGGATCACCAGGATGGCCAGGGCGCCCAGCCCGGCGAGCAGTGCGGCGAGATCGATGTGACCCGGATGAATGAGCACGTCGACGGCCTTGGCCAGGGGGAAGCTGCCCCGTGCCGAAGCGCCGGTCAGATCGGCGATCTGGCCGCACACGATGTTGACCGAGATGCCGGTCAGGAAGCCGATCATCACCGAGTAGGAGACGAACCGCGTGTACCGGCCGAGCCGCAGGAGCCCGGCCGCGACCAGCACGATACCGACGATGATCACCAGCAGCGGGATTGCCTCAGGCCGCTGGGCCGACGGCACGCGCTGCAGCGCCGAGCCCGCGGCCAGCGCGGCCGCGGATGTCGTCGTGATCACCATCATCCGGGTGTTCGAGCTGAGCCCGCCGGCGACAGGCCCGGCGAAACTCGCGTACAGCCCCTGCACCGGATTGACGCCGGCCAGGACCGCGGCAGCCATCCCGTCCGGCACGCTGCTGATCGCCCCCGGCAGGCCAGCCACGATGTCCGCGCGCAGATGTGCCCGCTCCGGCCCGATCGAGCCCAGCCAGCGACCAGCCATGGCCAGGGAGGCGCTGACTTTCCGCATCATCGGCTTTGCTCCGTCCGGCTGCATCAAGCCGGACTACCGGGGAATTGTCGGCCGATGCACCACAAATGATCTCCGATCGGGTACCGGCCGGCCTCATCCGCCGTGGGTGGTGCCGCCCGCATCGGGCGGCCCTAGCCTCGGGGCAATGGTCTGGAGGAATGGGGGCCTGCACGGCATGTCCGCTACGAGTTCTGCACCGCCAGCCGCCACGACAGACCAGGGACCGCAGCCGGCCCGGGCCAGGACTGCGGCCAGGAGAAAGGCCAAAGATCCGCTCAGGGCCATGACCTGGATTCCGGGCGGGACGTTCCTGATGGGCTCGGCCGACTTTTATCCGGAGGAGCGCCCGGTGCACCGGGTTACCGTGGACGGCTTCTGGATGGATACCAGTCCGGTGACGATAGCGGAATACCGGCGGTTCGTGACGGCGACCGGGTACCAGACGGTTGCCGAGCGGCCGCTGGCGACGGCCGACTACCCCGACGCTGACCCGGAACTGCTGGTGCCGGGATCGCTGGTGTTCCAGCGCACGTCCGGCCCGGTCGACCTGCGCGATTACCGTAACTGGTGGGCTTACGTGCCCGGTGCCTCCTGGCGGCGCCCCCGGGGCCCCGGCAGCGACTGCCGCGGCCTCGCGCGCCACCCGGTGACCCACGTCGCCTATGCGGATGCGCAGTCCTACGCGGCGTGGGCCGGCAAGCAACTGCCCACCGAGGCCGAATGGGAATACGCGGCCCGCGGCGGCCTCAGCGGCGCCGTGTACGCATGGGGCGATGACTTCGCGCCCGGCGGGCACCTGATGGCCAACACCTGGCAGGGCGCGTTCCCCTGGCAGAACCTGCGCGCCGACGGCTACCAGGGAACCTCCCCGGCGGGATCGTTCCCCGCCAACGGCTACGGGCTGTACGACATGACCGGCAACGTCTGGGAGTGGACGTGCGACTACTTCACTCCCCGCCATCCGGCCGGGCCCGCGCAGGCCTGCTGCGGGCCGCGTAACCCGCGGGTCACCTCGCCGGAGCGCAGCAGGATGGCCGGCCAGCCGGGCGCGCACCTGCCGCGCAAGGTCATCAAGGGCGGCTCGCACCTGTGCGCGCCCAGCTACTGCCTGCGCTACCGGCCGGCCGCGCGCCAGGGCGAGACCGTCGACAGTGCCACCTGCCACCTCGGCTTCCGGTGTATCAGCCGTGGTGACCCCCCAGCCACCCGGTAGTGGCTCCAGGACGGCGGAACGGCTGCGTGCCGTTGTCCTTGGCCCGCGCGGTGGCGGCACCACTCGTCGGCGCGCGTCGGATGCCTTCCGGCTCGGGTTCGCCGTGCTCGCGGTCGCCGCGTCGATCCCGGTCATGCGGGCCAACTCGGCGGTGGAACTAGGCATCGTCCATGTCCTGCATCCGCCGCCAGCGGCGATCCAGTGGCTGGTCACGGCCACGTTCTGGGTTGGCTCCGCTGGGCTGGCCGGCTGCCTGGCAGCCGCCGCGCTGCTGGTGCCGCGGCTGGTGGCGGTGCGCTGGATCGCCGTGGCCGCCGCCGTGACCTGGGCTGCCTGCGGCCTGCTCGGCGCGGCCCTCGGGCCTGCCGCCGGCCTGCCGGTGACCGGCGCGCTGTCAGGCGTCAGCACCGGGTATCCCGTGACGCAGCTGGCCGTGACTATCGCCGTCGCGGCAACCGCGCTGCCCTACCTCAGCCGCCCGCTGCACCGCCTGGTGTCCTTGCTGGTGGCCCTGGCGGCGATCGCCGCCGTTATCGACGGCTCGGCTCTTCCGGTGAACGCGGCTTCGAGCCTGGTGCTCGGCTGGGGCATCGCCGCCCTGCTCCACCTGGTCGCGGGGTCACCGCTTGGCCTGCCATCAGCGCGGGAGGTGGCAACCGGGATTGCCGACCTGAACGTCGAGGTCGGCGATATCGCCCGCGCACCGCACCAGGCCTGGGGGGTGGAAAGGCTCGTCGGACACGATACCGACGGCGCCGGGATCGACCTGTCTGTTTACGGACGCGATGCCGCCGATGCCCGTGTGCTGGCCAAGCTATGGCGTTTCTGCTTTTACCGGGATTCCGGGCCTACCCTCATCCTTGACCGCATCCAGCAGGTCGAGCACGAGGCATACCTGACATTCATGGCGGCGCGGGCTGGTGTGCTGGTGCCAGAACTGCTCGCCGCGGGCCGGTTCGGGCCAAGCGGGGATGCGGCGATCGTCAGCAGGCTGCCGGCCGGCCCGGCCCTCGGGGAAGCCGACCCGGCGGCTATCCCGGACGGGACTCTCGACGAGCTGCTGCGGACGGCGCTCCGGCTGCGCCAGGCCGGCATCGCCCACGGCGGGCTCGGGTCCGAGACGATCCTGCTGTCCGCGGACGGCGTTCTGCATCAGGGACTTCCGCCGCGCCTCCGCGTCGTCTCCGGCCGGGCGCCTTGACGACGACCTCGCGGCGGTCCTGGCGGCGGTCGCCGTACGCTGCGGCATCGAGCGCGCGGCCGCGACGGCCGCGCGGGTACTGGATGCCGCGGCGGCCAGTGGCGCCCTTGTCCATCTGCAGCGCTCGGCGCTGGATCCCGTCACGGCCGGCTCCTCCGGCAGCACAAGGGCCTGCTTGCGGAACTGCGCGCCGCGGTGGCCGAGGCGACCGGCATCGAGGTGCCCAAGCTGGCCGAGGCAAAGCGGATCAGCTGGGTCAACCTGCTGTTCGGCATCGGGAGCCTGATCGGCATCTGGGCGATACTCGGAGTGCTTGCCGACGTCGCGGGCTCCTTCGATGTCATCAAGGGGGCGCGCTGGGGTTGGGTGGCGCTGGCGTTCGTGTTCGCTCAGCTGCCGGCCGCGGCGAACGCGCTGGCCACTATCGGCTCTGTTACCGGGCAGATTCCGTTCGGGCGGTGCCTCGCCCTGGAGACCTCGAACACGTTCACCTCGCTGGCGGGCGGCGACGTTGCCGTGTTCGCTGTCCGGGTCCGGTTCTTCCAGCGCCAGGGATACGACTCGGCCGCCGCGCTCAGCTCAGGTGCCATCGCGTCAACGGCCAGCTGGGTCGCGAAGGGCCTGCTTTTTCTCGTGTCCATCGGCTTCGCCGCCGGGACCTTCAGCGCGCCTGAAGGCTCGGGCGGCCACCAGAAAGCGATCTGGATCGTCGTCGGGGTGGTGCTCGCGGCCGGCCTCGCGGCCGCGCTGATCACCGTGATCCCGCGGCTGCGCAGGCTGGCCAGCGCACGCGTCCGCCCGCACCTGGCGCGCATCTGGGCGGACCTCAAAGCTGTCGCCAGCCAGCCCCGCAAGATCGTTTATATCGCGACCGGCTCCGTGCTGTGCCAGCTCCTGGTGGCCATGGCCCTCGGGGCAGCGCTGCATGCGGTGGGGGAAAGGGCGGCCATCTCGACCCTGCTGGTCGTCATCACGATGTCCTCACTGATCGGCGGCGCTGTCCCGGTACCCGGCGGGGCCGGCGTCATCGAGGCGGGCCTGATCGCCGGGCTTACCAGCGCCGGCGTGCCCGAGCAGCAGGCCGTAGCTGCCGTCTTCATCCAGCGGCTGTTCACCGCCTACCTGCCGCCGATCTGGGGGTGGGTGACGCTCGCCTGGATGCGGCGCCGCGAGTACCTATGACCGCGGGCGGCGGGCAGACGGCGCCGGTGCGCCCGGAGGAAAGGGTCGCTGCGTCCTTTACCGATGAGGCCGACGAAGATCCGCTGAACGGCGTGCCATAAACGCGATGGCTGGCTGCGAGATTCCTCCATGGCGGGTGAGGCCAGGGTGATCCGGTCAGCAGGATGATCTAAACGGGAGGCCGGGGCACTGGCCGCCCTTTCCGGCAAGGCCGAAAGGATCAGGCATGCGGCGCTTTACTGGGAGCCTTGCCCTGCTGGCCGCGATATTTGTCGCGGCCTTTCTGGCGGCGGGATGCGGGAGCACTGCCAAGAACGCGATCAGCAACTTCTCGCCTTCCCGGAACGCCAGCTCCGTGCCCGGCCAGAGCACCGGTCCGTCAGCCAGCCCGAGCGCGGGCCCTGCGCCGAGCTCGACCCGCAGCCCTTCGCCACGCCCGACCCGCAGCCTCTCGCCGAGCCAGAGCGCGGCGGCACCGCCTGCCAGCCAGCCGGCTGCGACTCGCAGCGCCGCCGCGCCGCCGCCAGCCGCCGGGTCGAGCAGTTCCCCGGCGCCGGCCGCCGGGTCAGGCTCGGGCCTCATCTGGCTCTGGGTCCTGCTGGGCGTCGTTGTCCTGGCCGGCGTGATCGCGTGGATCTTGATCGCCAGGGCACACGGCCGCCGGTCGGCGGCCGCGGCCGGCTGGCGGTCAAAGGTCATTGACGCCTATGCGCAGGGCTCGGTCCTGCAGGACGCGATGGGCGTAGCGCAGGCACCGGGCGCGCTGACCGCGGCCGACGCGGGCGCTCGCTGGTCCGACATCCAGCGCCGCGCGGATGACCTCACGCAGGCGCTCTATACGCTGCGTGAGGCCGCCCCGGATGACGCAGGCCGGTCCGGCGTCGCCGATGCGCTCACCTCGCTGGGAGCTGTCCGTTCCGCGATGGATGCCGAGCGGGTTCCGGGGGGCGCCAGCGCGCAGCAGGCCACGGTGGCAAGGGACCGGCTGACCGCCTTCGAGGCCTCGCTCCGCTCGCTCCGGGCACTGGGCCAGCAGGGAACCTGACGCCAGCAGGGAACCTGACGGCGGCTTGCGCCGTCAGGTTCCCTGAGCTGCCCGACGCCTTACTCCCGTGCCAGCATCGCCTGGGCTTCTCGCTCCAGGTCCACGTAGGGATCGCCGCTGACGTCGACGGCGACGCGCTTGATGGTGCCGCCGGTGAACGCGTGCGGGTGGCCGTTGGGATAGTCACCGGTCACCGCCTCACCGCTGTCACGGCCGACGCACAGGCCCTCGCCCGCGAGCGAGAACATCCCTGGCTGGGTCTTGATCCGGCCCTCGCCGACCTTCGTGTCCCCGTGGTACAGGGACAGCATCCCGGTGGACACGTGCGGCGGATCCTCGCCGTCCTTGTCGAAGGACGCGGACAGGATCAGGTTCTCCCCGGTCGGCATATCCTGAGTGCCGGCGATCGCCTGTTCCATCATGCCGACGAAGTTGTTGACGTAGTGCAGCCGGTTGTCCTTGATGTACAGGGCGTGCCCGCCGAACCGCGACCCGTGCGCGAACAGCACGCCCTGCGCGCCGGGTGCGGGGATGTCCACCAGCGCGCCGATCGTGAACGAACGGTTGCGGACGTTGACCGCCTGCGCCTCGGGCACCTCCGCGGTACCGGGGAAGTAGGTGTACCGGTCGCGGGCAGCGCCCAGCTGAGGCCGCTGCGTGGTGATGATCTCCAGCGCGGACCGGTCATCGAGCGGGAAGGCGTCGTTCTGGCCGGCCTTGGCGAACCACAGGTTAACGAGCTCGCGCACCTTGTCCGGGTGCTCCGCCGCCAGGTCGTGCACCTCGGCGCGGTCGGTCTCGGTGTGGTACAGCTCCCACGTGTCGTCGTTGAAGTTGCTCCAGCCGCTGAGCGTGGGATGGGTGGTAACTGCCTTCCAGCCGTCATGCCAGATACCGCGGGAGCCGAGCATGCTGTAGAACTGCGTCTTGCGGGCCGACGGCGCCGACGCGCTCTCGAGGCTCGAGCGCATGCTCACCCCGTCGAAGCGGCTCTGCACGTGGCCCTTGATGGTGGCCGGCGCCTCGACGCCGAGGACATCCAGGATGGTGGGCACGAGATCGATCGCGTGGTGGTACTGGTGCCGGATCTCGCCCTTGCCCGCCGTGACCGGCGGCCAGGAGATGATGCACGGGTCGGCGGTGCCGCCGTTGAACTCGTACCGCTTCCACATCTTGAACGGCGTGTTGAAGGCCATCGCCCACCCGTTCGGGTAATGGTTGTAGGTCTTCGTCCCGCCGAGCTCGTCGATCATCGCCAGGTTCGACTGGATGCTGTCGGGGATGCCGTTGGCGAACAGCATCTCGTTGACCGACCCGTCCGGGCCGCCCTCGCCGCTCGCTCCGTTGTCGGACACCACGAGCACCAGAGTGTTCTCCCGCTGGCCGGATTCCTCCAGGTAGTCGAGCAGCCGGCCGATGTGGTGGTCGGCGTGCGCCAGGAAGCCCGCGTAGACCTCGGCCATCCGCGCGAAGAGCCGCTGCTCCTCGGCCGACAGCGAGTCCCACGGCCTGGTGACGTCCAGCGGCGGGAACGGCTGGCCATCCGGACCCTTGCGGGTCTGCGAGGTGCCGATCGGGTTGACCGGCGGCAACTCGGTGCCGTCCGGCACGATGCCCAGCTGCTTCTGCCTGGCCAGCGTCTGCTCGCGGATCGCCTCGTAACCCATGTCGAAGCGGCCCTTGAACATGTCGGCCCATTCCTTCGAGACATGGTGCGGCGCGTGGCAGGCACCGGGCGCGTAGTACAGCAGGAACGGCTTGTCTGGCGCGACCGTCTTGGCGTCCCGGATGAACTCGATCGCCTTATCGGTGATGTCGTCGGTCAGGTGGTAGCCCTCGGACGGCTGCTTAGGCTGGTCCACCGGGTGGTTGTCGTAGACCAGGTCCGGGTACCACTGGTTGGTCTCGGCGCCAAGGAAGCCGTACCAGCGCTCGAACCCGCGGCCAGACGGCCAGTTGCGGCGCGTTGAGGCGACGTTCATCTCGACCGTCGGGCACAGGTGCCACTTGCCCACCATGTAGGTGTTCCAGCCCAGCTCGCCGAGGATCTCCGACAGCATGCCGTTTTCCGCCGGGATGGTCCCGCTGGCGTTCGGGAACCCCACAGCCGCCTCGGTGATGCACGCCATGCTGTTGCGGGTGTGGTTACGGCCGGTCAGCAGGCAGGAGCGGGTCGGCGAGCACAGCGCCGTAGTATGCCACTGCGTGTAACGGACGCCGTCCGCTGCGATCCGCTCGATGCTCGGTGTCTCGATCGGGCCCCCGTAGCAGCTCAGGGCCGAGTAGCCGACGTCATCGAGCACGATGTAGACGACGTTGGCCGCGCCGTCCGGCGCCCTGGGCGGCTCGAACGGGGTCCAGTCCGGTTCCGAATCGCGGATGTCGATATTGATCGTGCCCTTGAACGGCTCGCTCATTTCATGCTCCTCGCGCCCGTACCCGGCATAGGAAGGGCCCGATCTCGGAAGTGACCTTCCGGGAACTGCTGACAAGATTCAGCCCAAAGCCCGCCTTATCATGCTGGCAGCAGCCGGGCCGGCCGGGAATCACCCGTCGCGGATGAGCGATCAGGTCAGCGTCGTCACCGTGACCCGGGGCGCGCGCCGGAGCAGGATCGCACCGATGATCTCGAAGATGCCCATGATGATGAACCAGATGCCGACCAGGACGGCGAGCACCGTGAGCGATGAGGCGGGCGTCGTCGCGACCACTATCCCGGCGATGAGGCTTACCACGCCGAAGGCGATCCACCAGGCCTTTCCTTCGCGGACATCGCTGGCGATTCCGCCGATGAGCGCGGCCAGTCCCTGAACGATCCAGGTAATGCCGATGATCAGGCCGACGATCGCCCTGGTGAGGTGCAGATGACGGATCAGGATGACACCGACGACGATGAACATCAGGCCCGCGATGCCGACCCAGACCCGGTGCATCTCGTTCGGGCCGAATACCCGGATCAGGTGGAAGATCCCGGACAGGACCATGGCGACGCCGAGCAGCACGGCGACCACGTTCAGTGAGCCGGTCGGATGGAAGCTCACGACGATCCCGAGGACCAGGGTCAGCACGCCCAGAACCAGTGTCGCCTGCCACGATCCCGCCAGCACAGGAAGTGCCGGCTGGGCGTCAGTTTCGGTGGATAGCATCAGCGCTCCTTTGTCGTTCCTGAAGGGCTCGGGCCCTCAGGGTGCCGGCCCGCACCAAATGTGACCAGGGGCGCCCGCTCTGCCATGCTCGGCGGACGGGTCATCAGTTTCCTCACCCGCCCCGGATGATTACGACCGGCAGCCGCAGCCGGTGGAGTGAATCAACGGAGTGATGCCCCGGGCGATCACCGGGCAGAGGGGAAGCCAGTGACCGGAGAACCGATAGCTCCCGGCCCGCTGCGGGCCGGGAGCCCGCTGCGAACACCCCGCGCGGCCGCCTTCGCCGGGATCATCTTTTCCGTGCTCCTGATCTGCGCGCTGGTGCTGCTCAGAGTCTCTGTCCCGGCCCGTGCCGAGGTGCCGGGCGGATGGCTGACCGATGCGCACCGCCGGGCAGCGGTCGCGATCGCGCTGAACCTCGTCCCGTTCGCCGGAATCGCGTTCCTCTGGTTCATCGGGGTGCTCAGGGACCGGATCGGCGAGCGCGAGGACCGCTTCTTCGCGACGGTGTTCCTGGGCAGCGGCCTGCTGTTCGTGGCCATGATGTTCGTGGCCGCGGCGATCGGCGGCGGCCTCATCGCGGACATGACGTCAGGCCCGCCAGCTGCGGGCAGCCTTGCGCTCGGCCGCAACGTTACCGTCGTCCTGATCAACGTCTACGCGATGCGGATGGCGGCGGTATTCACCCTGACCACGGTGACCATCGCGCGCCGCACCGAGATCGTGTCCAGATGGCTGACCGTGGCGGGCCTGGTGAGCGCGCTGGTGCTGCTGGTCGGCATCGGCGTCTCGCCCTGGGTGGAGCTGCTGTTCCCGGCGTGGATCCTGGCGCTGAGCATCGACATCCTCGCCGCCGGCCTGAGGGTACCTCCGGGCACCGCGGAACCGGCGCAGAGCCCGAACGCGGGTTAGCGCGGACTTCCGCGCTGAATAATCTGGCCCCTTCCGAGGCGGGCTGCGAGTCTTGCCCTGGCTGACTGTGCCGCTCTGAGCGGCCGCGATGTGCCCTGTTGCGGTTGAGGCTCGCGTCAAGCGGGAGGCCGGATTAGATGCATTCTAGCTAGCCATCCACAAGTGTTATGGATACGTTACCTGGCTGGAATCGCTGCCCGAGTCCCGGACCTGATCCTCTGAACAGGGCAAACACGCCACACAGGAAGGGACACGCCCTGCGGGACTTACCGGCGACCCGGCGGCTGGTTCTGATAGACCGGGCTCATGGCAGCGGAACCGGCCCCCAGCCGCGAGTACTTCACCCGCCCCGCGGAGCCGAACCAGCGTCGCTACGAGGCGCTGCGCGCCTACTTCACCGAGGATCTGACCGTCGCCGAAGCGGGCACGCGGGCCGGCTACACCCGCGCAAGCATGGCCAGCCTGATCCGCGACTTCCGGGCCGGGCAGCTGCATCTGTTCGCCCCGCCGGGCAAGCCCGGCCCCAAGAGCGCCCCGGCCAAGGACCGCGCCCGCGCCCGGGTGATCCAGCTGCGCCGCCAGGGCCTGTCGGTGCACGAGATCTCCGCCCGGCTCCGCGCCGAGGGCACCCCGCTGAACCGCACGGGGGCAGGCCAGATCCTGGCCGAGGAGGGCTTCGGCCTGCTACTGCGCCACCCCGGGCCCGAGGCCAGCGCCAGCCCGGCCACCCGCGGCCGCGACACCCGCCTGCCCCGCGTGTCGGTCATCGACTTCGACGCGTTCCCGGCCCGCGCCGACACCCGCCTGGCCGGGCTGCTGCTGGCCGTCCCCGACCTGGTCGCCCTGGACCTGCCCGCCCTGGCCCGCAAGGCCGGCTACCCGGGCACCCGGATCGTCCCGGCCGTGTCCTGGCTGCTGTCACTGCTGGCGCTGAAGCTGACCGGCACCCGGCGCGTCAGCCACGTCGATGACCTGCTGGACGACCCGGCCAGCGCCCTGTTCGCCGGGCTGGCGATCCTGCCGAAGAAAACCGCGCTGACCGACTACTCCTACCGGCTGTCCCACGACCACCAGCAGCGGTTCCTGGCAGCCCTGGACAAGCAGATGATCGGCGCCGGGCTCGCCGGCGCCGGCGAGGCGATCTTCGACCTGGACTTCCACGCCGTCATGCACTGGGGAACCGACCCGGTGCTGGAAAAGCACTACGTGCCCACCCGGTCTCAGCGGGCCCGCTCCGTGCTGACCTTCTTCGCGCAGGACTCGGGCACCCACAACCTGGTCTACGCAAACGCCGACATCTCCAAGGCAAGCCAGTCCCGCGAGGTCATCGCGTTCTGCGACCACTGGAAGGCCGTCTCCGGCCAGGACCCGGCGATGCTGGTCATGGACCAGAAGGTCACCACCCAGGACGTCCTCGGCGAGCTCGACGGCCGCGGCGTCAAGTTCCTCACCCTGCGGATGCGCTCCCCGGCGCTGCTCCGCCACATCAGCGCCCTGACCAGCAAGGACTACAAAACCATCACCCTGGACCGGCCCGGCCCGCACAACAAGCCCCGCGTGCACGAGGACAAGGCCGCGCGCCTGACCAGCTACCCCGGCACCGTCCGCCAGATCGTCGTCACCGGGCTGGGCCGCGACCAGCCCACCGTCATCATCACCAACGAGCACCAGGCCACCATCCGCAACCTGGTCAGCCAGTACGCCCGCCGGATGACCATCGAGCAGCGCCTCGCCGAGATCATCAGAGCCTTCTGCGCCGACGCCCTGTCCTCCACCGTCAACCTCAACGTCGACCTGGACATCATGCTCGCCGTCCTGGCCCAGGCCCTGCTCGCCGCGTTCCGCACCCGGCTCGGCGCCGGCTACCACGCCGCCACCCCCGACACCCTCCAGCGCCGCTTCCTCAACAGCTCCGGGACCATCAGCGTCAGCCGCCACCAGGTGACCGTCCGCATCGACCGCCGTGCCTACTCACCTGTCCTGCGCCAGGCCACCCTCCCGGCCGACACCACCATCCCCTGGTGGCACGGCCGGCGCCTGCACTTCGAGTTCAGCTAACCCAGGGCCGAATAAGCTGCACGGAAATCCGCGCTAGCTGCCGAGCAGCCTGGCCTTGGCGGCGGTGAACTCGGCATCGGTCAGGGCGCCCTGCTGGTGCAGGGTGGTGAGCTCGTTCAGCTGATCAGTCATCGACGGCCCAGCGGCCGCCGGTGCCTGCACAGGCGCGGGCGCCGGCTGTTGCTGCTCGAGACTGCTGAGACGCTCGTTCTGCGCTTCATCTTGCTGTGCCTGCCCCGCCGATCTCGTCGCCATGTGGTGGCCGGCGGCGTAGGCGCCACCGCCCACTACCGCTGCGCGCAGGAGCGGGCGTCGCCGCATGAACATGACTGCCTCCTGAAGGTTGGCCACGCTGGTCCTGGAGGCCTACACCCCGTCAGGCAGGGTCAGGCCGAGAGCCACCATCAGCTCGGGTGCGGCCGCAATGACCCTCGGGCCGCCGATCTGGGGTGCGAGGGCGAGCAGGAGGCCGACAAGATCCTGTGCCGTGGCGCCCGCGTCTATCGCGTTGCCCACCTGCCAGAGGTAGGAGGCCGGAGGCGCGTCGAGTGCCATCAGGGCGGCAACCTTGACAAGGGCGAAGGTGCGAGGATCCAGGCCGCTCTTGCGCTGCATCTCGGCCCGCAGTTCCAGGCCCTCGCCCAGGAGCTCTGGATCGCCGAGGGCCAGTTCGGCGAGCGCCTTAGTCGTGGCGTCGTCGACGGTAATCCTGGTTGGCATGCCCATGATGAGTCCTTCCGGTTGCCGTGGCACTGCGGCTGCTGAAGGCAACCGGCTCACGGGCCAAACGATCGCGGCTGCGCGGGTGCACGGCATCACCCGCGGCGGACGGTGTCATGACGCCGGGCGTCCGCCGCCGGGCGGGCAGCCTCGCAGCCGATCGCATCATCCGCTCCGAGGGATGCCGGCCACCCGAAGGCTGCATACCGTCCCTTTGGGGCGACGCCCGGGAAATGGTGCCCGGAGGGTGCCACGAAACGGCTGGCGCGGCCCGGGAACGCCGACGAAACGGAGCTTGGCTTATGAGCGGAACCTATGAGGGTGCTGGCCGGCACAGCACTGCCGCGACTGGCTTTACCTATCTCGCCGCGACATTTATGCTGCTGGCGGGCATCTGGGGCTTCTTCGAGGGCCTGGCTGCGGTCATCAAGAAGCACTTCTACGTCGTCACGTCGAACTACGCCTTCAAGATCGATGTAACCACGTGGGGGTGGATCCACCTCATCCTCGGCATCGTGGTGGCGGTAGCCGGCCTCTGCCTGTTCCTCGGCCAGACCTGGGCCAGGGTCGTGGGGGTCATCATCGCGGTACTGAGCGCAGTAGCGAACTTCCTGTTCATCCCGTATTACCCGTTCTGGTCCATCATTATCATCGCCCTGGACATCTTCATCATCTGGGCGCTGCTCGCGGGCCGCCGAGAACGGGCCTGAGCTCAGGGCACAGGCCCGGTTCCGCCGGTCATTGCCGCCGCCTTTCCCGGCGGGGAGGACCGGCCTGCGCCGGCTCCGGTTTCTGCCTCACGGGCCAGGAACCGGAGCCGGGCAGCTCGCGCGTCCCAGGCATAGACGACCGCGGTGCCGGCGATGAGATCGTGCAGAGCGCGGTGCTCGCGCTGCACCAGGATGCCGAGGAACCCGAGGCCGAGGAACAGGAAGCTGAGCGGGAACGCGAGCGCCCGCACGAACCCCCGCCACGGATCTGCACCCGCGCCATCCGCGCGGACGACGCGCACGCCGAGCACCGCCATGCCGAAGGTCTTGCCGCTCATCGCCCATGAGTAGCCGAAGTAAAAGAACTCCCAGGCAACGAAGACGATGGCGACGACGATATTGGACCGGTTCCAGGCGACCGAATGGCCGGTCACGACCTGCACCACGAGAGATGTGGCCGCCAGGCCGAGGGCAAACAGGCCGCAGCTGACCGCGAGGTCGATCACGAACGCCAGGAACCGCGACACCGAGCCTGCGTAGTTCCCCTGCGAGCTCACCCAGTCAGCGGCCGGCGTTCGGGCGCTCATGACCTTGCCCGGGCGTCCAGCTGCGCTGTCGGCCGTGGCGGTGCGGGCTGCTTGCGTCGCAGCAGCCGGCCAACCCAGCGGTCGATGAACTGATCAAGCCCGACGGCCTGGCTGCGCGCCGCATCGAGCGCCTCGCTTGCCGCCCCGCCGGTCGACCTGGCGATGACGGCACCAAGATCGGTCTGCCCGACCAGCTCGTCCATGTCGATACGCCGCATCAGGTCGTTGACGTCCACCCGGCCGAGTAGCTCATTCACGTCCACCCGGTCCAGCAGCGGATTCACGTCTACCCGGGCAAGCAGTGCGTTGACATCCACCCGCGCCAGGACCTTGCCGATGTCGACCCGGTCGAATATCGCATTCAGGTCGACCAGGCGAATCAGGGAATTGACATCCACTGCCCGCACGACAAGGTCCACCACATGCTCGGCGATGTGCTGGGCAAGCGAATCCGCCGGGTCGGTCATGCGTTTGCCTGCCGCGCGCAGCCGGTCGAGCGGGTCCACGGCACCCAGTATGGCCGCGCCGGGACTGCCGGAATCATCCGCCAGGGATGAGCTGGAAAAATCCGGGCGAGAGTAAAATCCACGGGTCGTCGTCATGCAGCAGTCATACGCCGCCGGCAAGTCCGTAGATGCCATCGAAGACCATGATTCCTCCGGCCGCCACCATCGCTCCGATGAGAATGGTGTGCCCGTTCGCGCGCAGCCAGCCGTTGAATGCCTTGAGACGACGTTCGGTAGCCGTGGGCGCCACCAGGTGGAGCGTGATCGGCAGCCACACCAGTACAACATTGATGACCACGACGAGGATCAGAGCCAGGACGGTGATGTCGGGGCCGGCCGTGCCGTCGCGATGACCTGCAGTGCGGCGATGAACGTGATGCCGGGAGCGAACACCAGCAGGCCCACCACGAACGCGCTCAGCGGTGCCGGATCGGCCACCATCCTGGAGACAAGCCCGCGCTGCCGCCGGGCCGGGTCGGGCGGCCTGCGGTAGCGTGCCGCGACCACCATGGCCGCCGCGAGGAGCAGGATGCCCAGGCCAAGCCGCAGGCCGTAACGTGCCGCGTGCTGATCTGGATGGCTCAGGCCAGCGCTGCGCAGCGCGAAGACAAGCACGACTCCCATCACAAGGCTCATGACAGTCGCGCCCGCCAGGTAGAACATGCTGATCAGCCCCGGCCTTGCCGAGCCGAGGTAGACGGCGGCGATCAGCAGCGCCGTCGGGGACAGTGCTGACAGCAGCGCCAGTCCAGCCGCCTGTGCGACCACTGGCCCGGCCTACCGGCGGGCGAAACCGGGTTGCGGCCTCACGCCGTCCGGCCGTGCCGCCGTCATGGCTGGCTCATAGTCGCCGGCTGCAGGGGATGCCTGCCGATCAGCTCGATCAGCCCGAGTACCACCAGAAGCAGGACGGCGATGAGAATGACGACGAGGGCAGTAGGCCGGCCCCAGAAGACGAATATCAGCGCGGCAAGCGCTACCGCGCCGGCCCGCAGGCCCTTCCGGTGCACGTAGGTCCAGCGGCCAAGCGGGCCGGTGCTCACCCCAGCGCGCTCGCCGCTGTCCCGGATCCAGCCCAGCCCGGATTTGACTGCCGACCGGCTGCGGACCGCGGTGACCGACGGCCCGGAGAAGAACGCGCCGGCGGCGACGACGAGCCCGGCCACGAGCAGGGTACGGAGCCCTTCCTTGATGAACCGGACAAACGTGTCGAACATGGCGGCCGCGGCATCACTAGGCAGCACAGCCGGAGGCACGCTGTTCAGGTAGATGGTCCGGAAGAATGCCAGACCGAGGGCAAGGACCAGCATGGATGCCGCAAAGCCGAGCCCGGCCCCGATCAGGGCACGCCGGTGACCGCGGGCGATATACACCCCCAGGCCGATCAGCAGGAGCGCCAGTATCGGCAATATGATCTTGAGATCGTTGATCAGCCGGTAGAGGCTCTGCGCCTTGACCAGGTCCCTGGACGAGAAGAGCGCCAGCGTCGGGTGGATCGGCGGAAGGCTGTTCACCAGCGTGAACCCGCGCGCACTCAGGTTCTGCTTGACGATGTTGATGAACGGGGCAAGGTCGATAACGACCTGGCCGTTGCTGGTGCTGATCGCGCCGCCGCCCTGCCCGGAGAGCACCTGCACCATCTGCTCATGGCCAACCGTGTTGACCTGGATCCAGGTGGCGGCGAACCGCGGACTCGTAATGATCTTGTGTATCTGACTGTGGATGAACCCGGCCACCGCGCTCGCGATCGACGGGCCGAATGACTGGAGCAGCGCGCCGACCCTGGGCAGCCCCTTGCTCGTGAGCAGCGCGGCGGCCTGACTGGTGTACCCGGCGATGTTGAGGTGATCGGTGATCTGGATCGTGAGCTTGTCAGTCAGGGCGTTCTGGATAGCCGGGTCGTGGATGAGCGGCTCGATATTCGCTATGTACCGGCTGGTGCTAGAGACCTCGTTGGCGCTCCAGACACCCAGCACCGACAGCGGGGCGAGCACGCAGCCGAGCACGATGAGCACAACGGCAACCGGGGTTCGCCAGCTGACCCGCCGTCGGCGCGCCGCGCCGGCCCTCTCGCTGCGGAGCTGGGCTGTCTCGGCGCGGAGGCGCTCAACCTCGGCTGCCTCGGCACGCAGACGCTCCAACTCGGCCGTTTCGGCACGCAGGCGCTCCAGCTCAGCTCGCTCGCTCGCGCTGAGTTCCGGGTCCTCGGGAACCGGCTGCGGAGTACCGCCGGTGTCAGGCAAGGCCACCTCCGCGTTCCTTATCGCAGCGCCGGTTTTCGGTGGCCCAGTGGTCATCGCCGCGCCTGCTGGACGTTGCTTCTGTCCACTCTGTCCGGCCCTGGATCTTGCGCACCTCACCCTGCTCGGGTGAATCCGGTAGGTTCTCACAGGAAATTCGTCATGCGTTAGATACCGGGCTTCCGGCGGGCTCGATACGGCCCGCTTCCGGAAAGACGACGTCGTGCTGCGGTCGTCATCCTTGGCGGATGATACGCACAGCAGGGCTCACCTGCTGTACTCACGTTTGCCCCGGCAGCAAGCAGAAGTGCCCGTGTCGGAGGATCGAGGCTCAGGATGGCCGGTCAAACCAGAGATAACGCTCTGGACCACGTGATCGTGGTGGTATTCGAGAACCGGTCCCTGGATAACGTGCTCGGCCGCCTGTACGGGCCGGGCGATGGCAAGGCCTTCGATGGCGTGCTCGGCAAGGACCTCACCAATCCGATCCCCGACTGGGCCGAGCACGGCGCCGACCGCAAGGCGGTGCCGTACACGGTGGCCACCGACATGGACAGCCCCAACCCCGACACCGGGGAGGAGTACCCGCATACCAACACCCAGCTGTACAACATCCTCGCCGAGCAGAACCGGTTCAAGCTCGGCGAGGAGATCTCCGCGCCCTACAACGCACCCGCGCCCGGCCAGGTGCCCACGATGGACGGCTTCGTCACCGACTACATCAGCACCCTGACCGCGGAGCTGGGCCGCCAGCCCACCTACGAGGAGTACTCGCAGGTGATGACCGGATTCACCCCGGAGCAGATCCCCGTGCTGAGCGGCCTGGCCCGCGGGTTCGGCGTGTTCGATCACTGGTTCTGCGAGGTCCCGTCGCAGACATTCGCCAACCGGTCGTTCTGGACCGCGGCAACCTCGTCGTCGCTCGTCGTGAACCTGCCGGTCAAGAACTGGCTGGAGGGAAACACCGCCGAGACGATCTTCAACCGGCTTGAGCAGTGCGGCAAGACGTGGAAGGTATACGTCGCCGAGCCGGACCGGTTCTCATTCACCGGCCTGATCCACTATCCGCGGCTGAAGGACCGGTTCGAGACGCACTTCGTGCCGTTCTCCCAGTTCGAGGCCGACGCCGCCAGCGGCGGTCTGCCCGATCTCTCGTTCATCGAGCCGTGCCTGGTCCTCGGGCACGCGGACTACCATCCAGCCGCCGCGCGCGCTCTCGGGCACGGCATCGTGGTCCCCGGCCTGGACCCGCCGTCCTCGATTCTGGGCGGCGAGGCCTTCCTGGCCCGGATCTATAACGCCTATCAGCAGATGCAGTCCCCCACCGGGACCAATGTCTGGAACACGGCCCTGCTCATCGGCTGGGACGAGCCAGGCGGCACCTTCGACCACGTCCCGCCCGGTCCGGTGCCGCCGCCCGACCCGTCGGCTCCGGCCGGCCAGCTCGGGTTCAGGTTCGACCGCTCCGGCTACCGGGTCCCGGCCGTCCTGGTATCACCGTGGGTGGCCGAAGGCCAGGTGTTCAACGAAGAGCACCGGCACACTTCCCTGATTGCCACGCTGCGCGAGCAGTGGGCACTGGGAGACCCGCTCACCGCACGCGACGGGGGCGCCCGGACCTTCTCCTGCGCCTTCGCCCTCGACACCCCCCGCGACCCCGGCACCTGGCCCGCAGCCGAACCTCGCCCGGTACCCGAGTACCTCCAGGACTCACTCGGCCTGGGCCGGGCCCTGTCCACCCTTGGCAGAGCCGCCTTCAACGGCATACGGGCATACGCCGAGCAAAACAACATCCAGATCGAAGGACTACCCGCCGATCCCAAGGCTGAGGTCCCCCCCGAGCAGGCACTGCACATCATCCATAGCTTCCTCGCGATCCAGTTCCCCCGGCTGCACCCAGGCGTCCCGAACAGCGTCTGAGCACCACCACGCCGGTTCTGCGGGCACTGGACATTCTTGGATAATCTGCTCAGCGTGAACCGCCGTCAGCGTGCGTGGGGCAAGTGCCAGCCGGCGTGCAACTGCGGGGATCCGCGACGGTGAAGACGATCATCCTTTCCGGCGGCGTAGCGCTGGTCACCGCCCTGCTGGGAACGTCGCTGTTCATCAAGCTCATGCGGCGGCTCGGCTACGGCCAGCCCATCCGGGTCGAGGGCCTCAAGTCGCACGAGACCAAGCGCGGCACGCCGACGATGGGCGGCGCGGTCTTCGTCGCCGCCTCCTGGATCGGCTACGTGGCCGGGCACACCCTGACCCACACCGGGGTGACAGCGTCGGGCGTGCTGGTTCTCCTGATGATGACCGGCTTCGCCCTGGTCGGGTTCACCGACGATTTCCTGAAGATCTTCCGGCAGACTAGCGTGGGACTGCGCAGCAGGGCGAAGCTGGCCGGGCAGGTGATCGTCGCGGCAGTGTTCGGGCTGGAAGTGCTGCAGCATCCTGACCGGTTCGACCTGACCCCCGCCGACGCGCGGCTGTCGTTCCTGCGGGATTTCGGCCCGGTCATCGGCACGCTGCCGTTCGTGATCTGGGCCGTCATCATGACGGTCGGCGCGTCCAACGCGGTGAACCTCGCCGACGGCCTCGACGGCCTGGCCACCGGATCGACGATCGTAGTGCTGGCCGCCTACGTGCTGATCGGGATCTGGCAGGAGCGCAACGACTGCACCGGTTTCCTGACCCAGCAGTGCTACCAGGTGCGCGACCCGCTAGACATGGCGGTCGTCGCGGCCTCGGTGATGGGCGGTTGTATCGGGTACCTGTGGTGGAACGCGCCCCCAGCCAAGATCATCATGGGTGATACCGGGTCGCTGGCTCTCGGCGGCGCGCTGGCCGGGCTGGCCATCTGCACCAAGACCCAGCTGCTGCTTGGGATACTCGGCGGCCTGTTCGTGATCATCACGATGTCGGACGTGATCCAGATCGGCGTCTTCAAGGTAACCAGGATCAGAACCGGCAAGGGGAAGCGAGTGTTCAAGATGGCGCCGCTGCAATTTCACTTCGAGCTGAGCGGCTGGACAGATACGACGATAGTGATCAGGTTCTGGCTGATCTCTGGACTGTGCGTGGCGGTGGGCCTCGCCATTTTCTACGCGGCCTGGCTGCAGACCTGACACTGGTGCCGGAGCAACGCGCATTGCTGCGGCGTTAGCCGTCCGGGATCACCGGGCTTGCCACGGCCTCAGGACAGGCCCGGCCGGACCAGGCCGGTCTCGTAGGCGATCACGACCAGCTGAGCCCGGTCGCGCGCGCCGAGCTTGGGCATCATCCGGTTGACGTGGGTCTTGGCGGTCAGCGGGCTCATGAACAGGGCCGCGGCGATCTCGTCGTTACTCATGCCCGCGGCGACCTGGGCGAGCACCTCCCGTTCTCGGTCGGTGAGCACCGAAAGCGCGGATGCGTCGACCTGCTGGGCCGGGCCACGCCCGGCGATGCTGGAGATCAGCGTCCGGGTGACGCTCGGCGACAGCAGGGCATCGCCGCGGGCGACCACCCGGATGGCGTTGATGAGATCCTCCGGCTCGGTGTCCTTGACCAGGAAGCCGCTCGCCCCGGCGCGGATCGCCTCGAAGACATATTCGTCCGCCTCGAAGGTGGTGAGGATGATGACGCGCACGTCGCTCAGCTGGGGATCGGCGACAATCTGCCGGGTGGCCTCCAGCCCGTCGGTGCCGGGCATCCGGATGTCCATCAGCACTACCTCGGCGCGCAGCGAGCGGGCCAGATCGACCGCAACCGCCCCGTCTGCGGCCTCTCCGACGACCTCGATGTCGGGCGCCGAGCCGGCCAGAACCCGGAAGCCGGCCCGGATGAGAGCCTGGTCGTCGGCGAGCAGGACCCTGATCACGGCCGGCTCGCGATCGGCCGGGCCCGCGGCCCGCCAGCACTTCCTGTGCCGCTGGCGTCGTGGCTGACAGCTGCCGGCCCGCGGCCCGCGGCGCCGCCGTCCGGGACCGCGGCGGGGGCCTGCGGTTCCCGGGCCACGGCGGCTGCTGCCACCGGCAGCCGGGCGTGGACGGCGAACCCGCCGCCGGGACGCGGCCCGGCATCCAGGGTGCCGCCCAGAGCGGCCGCCCGCTCTCGCATTCCCGCCAGTCCCGCCCCGGTCCCGTCACTGAAGGCCACAGGCGCGGCCCCGCCGTCGTTGACTACGTCCACGTACAGGCATCCGCCGTCTTGGCGCAGGCCCACGGACGTGGCGACCCGGCCAGCGTGACGTACCACGTTAGTAAGCGACTCCTGCACGATGCGGTAGACGGCCAGCGCAACCGGTGGCGGCAGCGGGGCCGGCGGCTCGGCCGACTCCAGCGTGGTCGGCGTGCCGGCGGCGCTGGTCGCCTCGACGAGTGCGGCGATAGCGCGCAGGTCCGGCACCGGCACCGCCGGGCTCCCGCCGTCGACCTGCCGCAGCACCTCAAGTATGGCCCGCAGCTCACGCAGCCCGGACTTACTGGCCCTGCGGATCGCCTGGATCGCCTCTGCCGCGCTCGCCGGATCGGCGGCCAGCTGCATGCTCGCCGCCGTGGCCTGAACGTTGATCACCGCCATCGAGTGCGCGACCACGTCGTGCAGCTCGCGCGCGATCCGCATTCGCTCGGCGTCAACGCGCCTGCGGGTTTCTACCTCCTGAGCCTGCTCGGCCCGCGCCGCCCGGTCACATTCGGCGGCCAGCCACTGCCGGCGCGCCGCCACGTATGCGCCGACCGCGCCGGCTGCGAGCAGTTCCGGCCACATCGTGGCGTTCGGGCCGCCGAACCAGCCGAACGGCCCGAGCAGCCCTTCGGTCACGAAGATAGCCGCCGCCCCGGCAAGCCCAGCGGCAATCGCGATGCGCCGCCCGCGCGTCAGTGCGACCCAGTACACCCCGACGATGACCGGAACGAGAGCGGCACCGTCGATCTGGCCGAGCGCCGCCCACCCGACTGCGCCGCCCACGGCAAGCCCGAGCACCTCGACCGGGCGGCTGTTGCGCCAGATCAGGGCGACGGCGGGCACCGCCAGCAGCAGGTAAGCGGCCAGCGGCGGATGACTGGTCAGGTGCAGGCCACCGTAACGGTGCACCGGGTTGGCCTCGACGTAAGCACCGACCACGGCCAGCGCTGTCACCAGCGCTATGCCCGCAGCGCCCAGCCAGCGCTGCGGCAGCCTGATCACCCTTTGGAGCCCCATCACCCGGAGCGTATACCGGCAACGGGCCAGCGCCATCGTCGCTGCGCAGGCCGGCGAACTGCTGCGCCGGGAGTACCCGCTGCTGCCGGTGCAGTAGCTCACCGGACGCCAGCACGACGATGCCCGATTACCTCAGCCCAGGAGAGCCTCGTGATCAGCGGCGCAACCGGGCGCCGCGAGCCCTATGAAGGAGTACGCACATGCTCTCCACCACCACCGCCACCCCCGCCGTGCCGGACATCAAGCAGGGCCGCGCTCGCTCGCTGTGCGCTGCGGGCGGCGCACTGGCCGCTGCCCTCGCCTGGATCGTGGAAGTCCCCCTGCTGGGCATCCACCTGAACTTCCGCTTCGGCGCCGGTCACATCCAGACGATCGCGGTCGGCCAGGTCATCGGCGTCACCGTGGCGGCCGCGCTGCTCGGCTGGCTGCTCCTCGCCCAGCTCGAGCGGCGCACCCCGCGTGCCCGGCTCCTGTGGACCACCATCGCCCTGGCGGCACTGGCTGCGTCGCTGGCGCTGCCGGCAGCCGTCGCGACGACCACCTCAGCCGTCGCCGGGCTTATCGTGATGCACCTGACCGTCGGAGCCGCCCTGATCCCTGCCATGGCCCGCACCGCGCGGACGCGCTGACAGCACACCACCTCAACCGGGACTGCGCAGCCATTCCGGCTGCGCTACCCCCGCAAGCGCAGCCGACACTGCGCGGCGACTCACGCCAGCGGATCCGGACATCCCTGCTTGCGGTCGAACCCGGCGACAAGGCCGGGATCAAGATGCTCAGGACCAGCATGCGCAAGCTCGTCGATCCTCCACGGCCAGGTCATCCTCCGATCCTGGCACCACTCCCCGGCCGCCTCCGCACCTCATTTACCGGCGGCTTCGTCAGCCGACACACCGCACCTGCTCAAGGCATACACCGGCCGGCCCAGATGAAAAGGCTCACTGGTCAGCGTGGCACCGTCCGTGTGTATACTGTGGCCACTTTCGCACCTTGAGAGGAGGCAGCAATTCATGATGCCGCAAGAGCCCCTCGTTCCTTCCCCGATCCCTCCATCCCGGATTTATAACCCAACTGTCCAACAGCGCATTACCGATGCCGGCGGACAAGCCGAGCTCTATGGTCAAACTCCCGCCCAGCAGGAAGCTGGACGTGCACGTCAAGGCGGCGGCGCAGAGGCTGCCCGGATGACGGCTGAGGAATGGGCACAACGGGTCGCCCATGATGAAATTCGCCGATCAGCTGCTTATGCTGCCTCCGATCTCGCGCGTCGTCGCACATCCGGCGGTGGATCAGGCGGTGGTGGTGGCACAGGCGGCTGGCCGTGGGATGACGGCACTGGCGTGCCGTTGCCGCCTTCTGCCGTCATGGGGCTCGGCCCTAGTTGGACGCCCCGCGAGCCAGAGCAGGCGGCCTCAACCCCCCAGCCGGCCACGAGCGACTCTATCGGAGTCGGCGGTGGTATCACTGTCCTGATCTTTACAGCCATCTTCTGCGGAGTACCGTGGCACGCTTATCTGGCGACCAACACCGGTGATGCACTCGGCCACCTCTTCTGGGTTATGTGGAGCCTCGTCGCGATCCCCGTCGCCATTTTCGGCGTCGTGGCCGGTCTGCGCGCGATCTTCGATTCGTGAGGGTGACATCAGGTTGAAAAAGGTTCAGTAAAGTACACCGCGTGCGGCTCGTGATCGCCCGGTGCAGCATCGGCTACGCGGGCCGACTGCCGGCCTGCCTGCCGGGCGCGGCCCGCGGAACCTATACCAAAGCAGGCAAGGACACCGAGCTGGCCGGTGCCGCGTAAACGAACCGCCGACGGGCCGGGGACGCAGCCAGCAGGCAACAAAGGCAGGGACTGGCCGGCCTGCTGGCCGGTTACCCGGTGACCAGTTCAGCGAGGTGGGCCAGAGAGTTGCTCAGATGATCTGCGGCAAACGGGGGGAATGGGAATGGGAGTCGCTGGCGGAGGGAGTCGGGGACCGGCGACCAGTCATAGGAGAGGGTGGTCTTGGTTCCGGATGGTCCGGCAGGGGCCAGGTCGTAACGCCAGATGTGGCCGACAATCCGCGGGTTGCCATCGCCGGTGTCCATGCCTGGCTCCCAGGAGATGGCGCGTGGCGGATCGAACACCTGCACCCGGTTGGCCATCCGGTAGTGCCCGCCCGGGACGTTGTCGTTGTACATGGCTATCCGGAACACCTGACCCGCCGCGGTCAGCGGCTGGCCGTCAAGGGGCTCGCGGACCCACCCGGTGCCGTCGATCGCGGCGTGCCTGGCGGGGTCGGCGAGTACGGCGAAGATCGCCTCGGCCGGGGCGTTAATGATCGTGGTTGCGCTGATGGTTTCGTCAGTCATGGTGCTGCCAGTCATCTGCTTCTCCTTCCCTGGGCGATCCGCGGGATCGGGGACCGCTTTGGGAAAGGACGAACGGTGAAGCGGGTGGAGGACATATCCGGGGAGAAAGCCGGGCAGAGCCCGGGAAGCGGGAAAACCAGAACGCGGTCAGCCGGGCTCGGACCGCACCTTGCGCAGACGGCCCTGCAGGAGGCGCTGTTCGACCTCGCTGGGCGCCAGGGTCACCGCAGCGTGAAGTTCTCCGGCCGCGTCGCTCGTACGGCCGCGCCGGCACAGGTTGTCCGCCAGGGCAGCGTGCCACAGATGGGAGTACTCCAGGCCGGCGATGGTCTTCAGGGCAGCCAGCCCCGCCTCGGGGCCGTCGCGCTCGGTCACCGCGACCGCCCGGTTGAGCGCCACCACCGGGCTGGCCGTGATCGACCCGAGCAAGTCGTAGAGGCCGACGATCCGGTCCCAGTCTGTCTCCTGCCAGCTGAGAGCGGTCGAGTGGGCCGCGGCGAGGTGAGCCTGGACCTGATAGGGCCCGGCGACTCCGCCGGACCGGGTCACCGCCTGGGACAGCCACGCCGAACCCTCGGCGATCGCGGCTCGGTTCCAGCGGGTGCGGTCCTGGTCGGCCAGGGTCACCGGGTTACCGTCGGCGTCGGTGCGGGCGGAGGTGCGGGCCGAGGTCAGCAGCAACAGGGCAAGCAGGGACAGCGCCTCGGGCTCGTCGGGCATCAGCCCGGCCAGCAAGCGAGCCAGCCGGATCGCCTCGGCCTCGAGATCGACCCGGGCCACCGCGTGCCCGCCGGTCGGGGCGTGGGCCTCGGTGGCGATCAGGTACACCACCGCCAGCACCGCGGCCAGCCGGCCGGGAAGCTCGGTGTCGGCGGGGATCGCGTAGGGAATGCGGGCCGTGGCGATCTTGGCGCGGGCCCGTACGAGGCGCTTGGCCATGGTGGCCTCAGGCACCAGGAAGGCGCGGGCGATGGCAGGCACCTCAAGCCGGGCCAGCGTGCGCAGCGAGAGGGCCACCTGGGCCTCACGGCTCAGCGCCGGGTGGCAGCAGGTGAAGATCAGGCGCAGCATATCGTCGCGCAGAGACGTCTCTGGCTCCATCGCCTCGATCGCCTCCTCGATCTGGTCCGGTGCGGACCCGGTTCCCCACCGGAACGCGGCAGTCTCCTTGGCCGCCCGGGCTGACTCGCGTCGCAGCAGGTCAAGCGCCTTGCGGCGGGCGACCACCGCCAGCCAGGCCCGCGGGTTGTCAGGGATCCCCGTTTTGGGCCAGGCATCCAGGGCGGTGATCGTGGCCTCGGAGAGCGCATCCTCGGCGACGGCCAGGTCGCCGATGGTCCTGGCCAGCGTGGCCAGCACCCTGGGACCCTCGCCCTTCAGCACCTCGGCCAGAGTGTCGGCGGCGTCCATGCCAGGGCGCACCTAGGCGTGTGCCGGCGCTACCGGACGAAGCTCGATCTTCCCCCGCCAGGCAGCCGGGATCTGTGCCGCCCACGCGATGACCTCGTCCAGGTCGGCCGCCTCCAGCAGGAAGTACCCGGCCAAAACTTCCTTCGCCTCGGCGTAAGGGCCGTCGGTCACCAGGACGTCGCCGCCCTTGCCGCCCGAGACGGTGATGGTGGTCGACATGGTCACCGGGTGCAGAGCTTCGCCGCCGCGCATGACCCCGGCCTCGGTGGCCCGCCGGGCGAACTCGGTGTACTCGGGGGAGAACTCCGTCTCCGGCGGCGAGTCCCAGTACTGGTCTCGGTCGTAGTAGCACAAGGCCACATACAGCGCCATCGTCAAGGCTCCTTCCGTTCAGGGGATCCAGGAAAACGACACCCTAGCTGGCGGGGCTGTTGTGGTAGGAGGCGATGCGCCAGCCGCCGTCGTGCCTGACCAGCACCCAGGTCGCGCGCACCAGGCGCTCGCTCGCGACAGCGTCCTGCCCGGGGAAGATGATCCCGTCCTCGCTGACCATGATGGCCGTGTCGCCGGTAAGAAAGCGGACGTCCACCGGATGGGCGGCCACCCGCGACCCGCTGAGCGGGCCCGCGAACGCCGCGGCCATGTTGGTGCGGATCTCTTCGCGGTCCTTCTCGTAGACGCCGGGCTGGATCACGCTGGCGTCCTTGGTGTAGTCGGCCACGAACGTTTCGGCGTCGCCGGCTTCCCACGCCTGGTACAAGCGCGCTAGCACATCGAGAACGGCCTGCCGGTCGGCGTCGGACCCTGCCGTGGTGGTCTTGCTGGTCATCGGTCTCCTCGTTTCTCTCCGCGTGGTGGCGAGGGCCACCCGGGGGAAGGACGGACGGGCCCGCCCGGAGAGGACACCCCCGCGGCGCGAAGCCGGAAAATTTGAACCACTATCACCGCACCGACGCTTGATCAGACACCAGCCGGGACCGGCCCGCCAATGTCGGAGCGGATGCGGCCAGGCGGCCGGCGAATACCACCTCGGCTACATCGCCCGCTGCTGCGATGATTCCGGGCAGGTCGCGCGTCTGCCCTGGTGACCGCTGTCGGCGGGGGGTCGTACGCTGCTGCCCGGACGAGACACCACGGAGGACACCATGCCGACCACGCCGCAGGACACTGCGCTGCCCGGCCGCCCGCCCGTCGTTGACCTGGCCACCTGGCAGGCCGCCCGGGACGAGCTGCTGGTCCGCGAGAAGGCCCACACCCGTGAAGGCGACGCCATCGCCGCGGTCCGCCGCCGGCTGCCGATGGTGGAGTTCGATCCGGCGGTCGAGGTCACCGGCCCGGACGGGCCGGTCCCGTTCCTGGAGGTGTTCCAGGGCCGCGACGAGCTCGTGGTCTACAAGCACATGTGGTGGGACGGCGCGCCGTACCAGGGGCAGTGCGAAGGCTGCACCACCACGGCCTGGGTCCTGAAAAACGCCGTCTACCTCAACGCCCGCGGCGTCTCGTTCGCCATCTTGACCACGGGCCGCTGGCAGGAGGTGGCCCCCTACCGTCGAGTTCATGGGCTACACCCAGCCCTGGTACTCCGTGCGCGACCTGGCCGAGCCGGTCGGCGGCGACATGGGATACACCACCTGCTTCCTGCGCGACGGCGACCGCGCGTTCCTCACCTACTCCACGACGGGCCGCGGCAACGAGCCGGTCATGGGCGCCTTCAGCCTGCTCGACATGACGCCCTACGGCCGCCGTGAGGCCTGGCAGGACAACCCCGAGGGCTGGCCCGAAGGGCACGACCCGTGCTGGTACTGGCGCTCGGACTCAGACGGGAACGCCACCTGGGGCCCGGCCAGCCGCCCCGTGCCGCAGTGGACCCGCCCCGGCGCGACCCCCGCACAGACCCTCGGCCGACACGGCCATCACCAATGACGCGCCTTCATGTTCAGGCGTTATCTCAAACAGCGGTTCCACTGCCCGGCCTTGTCCCCGGCGACCAGGAGGCGCTCAGATCATTCATTCTGGCCCGGTATCTGCCCACGGCTTGGCGGCCTCCCATAATTAATTAAGTCTGGTTTGGCGGGCTGTGCTCAGCCGTGAGCTGACCGGCCTGGTGGCAGGTCTAGCTGGCCGGACTTTCCACCGAGGATGAAGTCGGCGCTGGCCAGGAAGTCGTGCGGGAAGCCGCGGGTGATGTGGCTGGCCTGATCGAGCCGGGCCAGCGCGTCAGGTGGCAGGCTGACGTCCAGGCACGTGAGGTTGTCGGCGAGCTGCTGTGCGGTCCGCGCGCCGAGGATCGGGATGACGCCGCCCTGGGCGCGTAGCCAGGAGAGTGCCACGACGGAGGAGCTGAGTCCCAGCCCGTCGGCGACGTCGGCGACGGTCCGCGCGATAGCGAGGCGGCCGGGGTCCACGTCGGCGAGCCGACGCTCGCTGCCTGGGGTGCCCGGCGTGGCGTACTTGCCGGACAGGACTCCCGCGCCGAGCGGTCCCCAGGCCAGTACGCCAAGGCCCAGGCCGCGGGCCATCGGGATTAGCTCCCGCTCGACCTCGCGCTGGACGAGGGAGTACTCGACTTGCAGTCCTGTGAAGGTGGACCAGCCGCGGCCTGCAGCCAGGGTCTGCATCTGGGCCGCCACCCAGGCGGGGGTGTCAGAGACCCCCAGGTACAGGACCTTGCCCAGCCGGACCTGGTCATCGAGGGCGCGCATCACCTCCTCGGGCGGAGTCAGGTAGTCCCAGGCGTGCAGCCACAGGATGTCAACGTGGTCGGTACGCAGCCGCTGCAGCGATGCCTCAAGTGCCTGCACCAGGCTCTTGCGGTGATTGCCGCCGGCGTTGAGGTCGCCGTCGCGGACGTTGAGCGAGTACTTGGTGCCGACGACGAAGTGGTCTCGGTCGGTCGCCAGCAACTCGCCCAGGATCGACTCGGCGGTGCCGTTGGTGTACTTGTTGGCCGTGTCGATGAGAGTACCCCCGGCGTCGGCGAACAGCTCGAATTGCCTGGCGCTTTCACCCGCCGACGCCCCCCACCCCCAGTCGGTTCCGAAGGTCATGGTGCCAAGGGCTACTTCGCTGACGCGCAGGCCGGAGTTGCCTAGCAACGTGTAACGCATGTGTGCTGAGCTCCTTGCTGGTTTCTGAGTGCGGGGCCAGTCATACGACGGCGGTGCTGCCCCCGTCGACGCGCAGGTTGGCGCCGTTGACGTAGCCGGCCAGCGGGCTGGCGACGAACGCCACCAGGTCTGCCACTTCTTCCGGGCGGCCGAGTCGGCCGGTCGGGTTGTCGAGGACCTCGGCCAGGATGGCTGCCTCGATCGCCGGCCAGTCCTCGCCCCAGCCGCGGCGGCGGGCTTCAAGGTGGTAGAACTCCCGCACGCCTGGCGTGACGACTACCCCCGGGCTGACCGTGTTGACCGTGATGCCGGTGCGGTCCAGATGCTTGGCCAGCGACGCCGTGAGGTTGAGCAGCCCAGCCTTGGACGCCGCGTAATCAGGCATGGCTGGAAACGGATTGATCGCCTCGCCTGTCCCGATCTGCACGATCCGCCCCCAGCCTGACGCGCGCATGGACGGCAGGAAGCCCTGGATGCACCGGACCGCTGTCACCACGTTGGC
The DNA here is from genome assembly GCA_963719705.1 of uncultured Actinomycetota bacterium. GTDB lineage: Bacteria > Actinomycetota > Actinomycetes > Streptosporangiales > Streptosporangiaceae > CAVRCV01. The sequence continues at coordinate 43,036 of CAVRCV010000015.1, read as the reverse complement.
GGCGTACAGCGCAAGCCAGTCCTCCGGTGCCGCATCGCCCCAGCCGCGGTTAGCGAACGCGCCAGCGTTGTTGACCAGGATATCGATGTCTCCGCCGGCCAGCGCGCGGGAGATGAGCCCGGCGCAGTCGCCGGGGTCGGCCAGGTCAGCCGTCAGGCCGACGGCCTGGCCGCCGTCAGCGCTGATGGCCTGTGTCACCGCGCTGACCGCATCGGCCCGGCGGCCGTGCACGATTACCGCCGCGCCCTCGGCTGCGAGCCTCCTGACTATAGCCTCGCCGATGCCGGCGCTGGAGCCAGTTACGATGGCCCGGTGGCCGCTGAGCTGCAGGTCCACTCTCAGCTCCCGTTGGCGGCAGCTAGCTCAGCGGCCACGGCGTCGGCGCCTAGCTCGATCATCCAGGTCAGCGGCGCGTCCGGGAGGAACGCCTGCAGCGCGGTGCTGAGCTCGGACTTCGCCGCCTCCGATAGCTGCGGCTCACCCCCGGATAGCCGCCGGATGACCTCGCGGTAGTACAGCAGGTAACGCCGCTGATCAGCGAGCAGACCCCGCCCGGCCGGGTCACCGTGCCCCGGGTACAAGGCGGCGGCGCCGGCAAGATCGCCGCCGAGGACATCGAGCGCGGCAAGCCAGGCACCGGAATGCCCGTCGGCGGTATAGGGATGCATGCCGTGGAACGCCAGGTCGCCGGTGAACGCCACGGCGGCACCCTCGTCCGCGGTCAGGACGAGGTAGCTGTCGGCGTGACTTTCTGCCGGGCCGATGTCGCGGACAGTGAAGCTCATCTCGTCGAGCTGAACCCGGCCGCCGTCGGCCAGCAGTGAGTTCGGGTAGTACGTCTCGGCCGGCCACTCCGGGCCGTAGACGGGGGACCACTGAGCCCGCTTGACGCCAGCTATCTCCTCGATGACCCGGCCGACGCCGGCCGTCGCGTACACCGGCACTTCCCGGTCACGCACCAGGCCCAGGACGCCGTTGAAATGATCCGGGTGAGCATGCGTCACCACGATCGCCAGCAGCGGCTTCCGCAGTGCGCGGAGCCGGGCACGCAGTGCCTCGATGTCGGAGACCAGCAGGCTGGTGTCGACCACCACGACGCCTGACTCGCCCTCGACAAGGTAGGAGTTGACGTGCAGCCCCGGCTCGGCTGCCCGGTAGGTGTGCACTACGGGTCCGGCCATTTCTGCTCCCTGGCTGAGCTGCTGGGGCGGCCGCGCCCCGGCGGCGACCGCATTGCCTACTGATCATCAGTTGCCGGCTGGCCGTGCGTCCAAGACAAGCTGTGATAACTGTTGGCTATGGATGCCCATCTCCGGGATCTCCGGTATTTCGCGGCCGTGGCCGAGGAGCTGAACTTCACCCGAGCCGCCGAGCGCCTGCACCTGTCGCAGCCGGCCCTCAGCAAGCAGATCCGCGGGCTGGAAACGACACTGCGCGCGCAGCTGTTCCGGCGCGACCGGCGTCAGGTTGAGCTCACCGCCGCCGGGACCGCGCTGCACGCGGTGGCTCGCGGGCTGCTCCAGGACTGGGACGACGGGGTCGCCGTGGTCAGCGACGCCGCCGCAGCCGACGCGCGGGTGCTGCGAGTCGGCACGCTGACCTCGATCGGGCGGGGGCTGTACCCCGCGATCACCGACCAGTTCGCCAAGCGGCAGCCGGGCTGGCGGGTGGAGCTGCATGCCCACGGATGGGACGACCCGACAGCGGGCCTGCGGGACCACGCGGCGGACGCCGCGTTTGTGTGGCTGCCCGTTGACGCCGCCGAGATCGACACCGAAGTGCTCGCCACCGAGCGGCTGTGCGTCGCGATCAGCGCCCGCCATCCGCTGGCCGACCGCCAGGCCATCGATTTCTCCGAGATCATCAACGAGCCGGTGGCCGCGCTGCCCGCCTCAGCGGGCTCACAGCGCGATTTCTGGCTGGCCGTCGACGCGCGTGCGGGCCGGCCGCCGCGAGTAGTCGCCGAGGTAAGCTCCGCCGATGAGAAACTCGAGATCGTTTCGTCCGGCACGGCGATAACGCTGCTGGCCGAGGGCAACGCCGACATCTACTCGCGCGAGGGGATAGCCTGCATCCCCGTCAGCGGCCTCGAGCCAGCCCGGCTCGCGATCGCCTGGCGGCGCAGCGACCGCAGGCCCCCGGTCCGGGACTTCGTCCAGGCCTGCCGCGAGGCAGCTGACACCCGGAAGCCCAGCCCTCAGGCACGCCGCTCGGGCTAACACGCGCACCGGCCGATAACTGGCGTGTCCTCGCGGCCTTCCGCTACCTGGAACCCTGACCCTGACCCGCCAGATGATCCCAACGACCGGTCACTCTACGAGGCCAGGCCGGACAGAAACGGCTGATCTGTATTCAGCCATCCACCAATACGTAAGTCATGCAGTCCCAGCCAGCGGCGTGTGGTGCCGGGAGCCGGGACATGGGCCGGGCGCACCGCCGAGAAATGCCGACGATCCAGTGTGGCGATCTCCCCGGCGCCGGCGGACGCCTGGACAGTCGCAGCCACGCGGGTATCTGGACGGTGAGAAGGAACACGAAGCGCAGGCACACGAGACGCCGATCATCGACGACCGGGATGCCTTACTGCAAGTCGGTTCTGCATATCAGCCCAGGTCAGCGACCCACGGAAGCGACAGGAGAGCCGGTTATTTTCGGATCAGCCTGGGCTGTGTACGCGCGCGCGGTCGGACCAGTTCACGACGAGCGGTATGACCTGGCCGGCGACGAGGAAGAGAGCTCCCAGGGCGAGCCAGCCCGGCTCGCCCCAGCCGATGCAGACCAGGCCGAGTACCGGCGGGCCGATCGCATTGGACAGGCTTTGGCCGATGGCGAACAGACCCGAGTACTGGCCCTGTGCGTGCTCCGGGGCGAGGCCGAAGGACAGCTCGAACGAGGCGGCGGTGTACCACAGTTCGCCCACAGTGAGGGCGACTACGCCGAGCACGACGACGACCACGGCAACCCATCCGGGCGCGCCGCCCGCCGCCGCGATGAGGGCAGTGGCGAGGAGGAACGCCGCCCCCGCGCGGCGCGCAGTGCGGCCGGCCGCCGTGTTGTTGTCGACGCCGCGGCTGACCCGCACCTGCAGGCAGACCACGAGGGCGGTATTGACCGCCACGCTCGCGCCGACGAACCACCGCGGTGCCTCGGTATGCCCGACGATCCACAGCGGCAGGGCGAAGATCAGCACCTGGTTCTGGATGGACATGATGCCGTCCAGGGCGGTGAGCACCACGTACGGTCTGTCCTTCAGGGCCGGCCAGCGGCCGCCCCCCGTCGGGATGGCCACCGGCAACACGGACGGAATGTGGGAGGCGACAGCCGCGGAGACGAGGAAGGCGACGGCGGTGCCGAGGATGAGGCTCACGTACGCGGTCCTGGTATCCACCTGGACGGCGACGCCGGCCGCGAGGGCTCCGGCGCCGACGGCGATGTTGTTGAGAGCGCGCAGGTAGGAGCGGTAGCGGGTTGGGTTCGGGGCACCCAAGGCGCGGGTCAGCGGGCCGCGGGCGGCTGTGCCGGCTGAGACGGCGAGTTCGGCCACGCACATGAACGCGATCAGTGAAGGGAAGGAGCGTACGAACACCAGTCCCGCCACGGCGAGGGCCTGCAGGACGACCGCAATCCGGAAGACCTCGCGCGGGCCGCGCCGGTCGGCCAGGTGGCCCACGGGAACGCCGGCGGCGAGTCCGATCAGGGCGGCGGCGCCCAGGGCGAACCCGACCTGGGTGACCGGGAGGCCCACGGAGCGGGTGAAGAACAACGCGGACCCGGCAATGAAGAGGCCCTTGCCGATCTGATTGACGAAGGTCGCGGCGGCGAAGGCGCGTTTAGGGCTCGTCTCGGGTATGAGGCCGCGGGCCACCAGCCAGGCCGGTAACCCTCCTTCGGTGCCCTTCCCGGCTGCCGTCTCGGTCCGTTCTCTTTGCTGGCGCTGTCTCCTGGTGTTCAACTGGCTGCCCCTCCGACTCTGGGTGATGGCGTGTGCTCCGGTGCCCCCCATGCGTCGAGGCCTCCACACCTGACGAACTGGGCGGTGATCACGGTCCCAGCACCATCGACCCGGTTGGCCGCAGCACCGACGTGAAGCGCTTGGCGACCAGCAACGGCCGACCACCTTCGGCCTGAACGCAGCCAGCAGCCTGTCGCGATCCAGCCCGGTCGCGCGAACATCGTGCGGCGCCGAACCGGTCGTCACGATGTGGTCGATTCCATCCTTCAGCCGTTCCGCCGCGGCCGAGAGCGTCGACTCGTCCCGCAGATCGACCCGCACCGCCGTGGCGCCGATCTCGCTCGCCAGCGTGTCGGCCGCAGCCAGATCGCGGGGCGCCGACGACAACGTCGTACCCGTCCTTCACCGCACGCCTCGCGATGGCCGCGCCGAGCGCCCGTGCACCGCTGATGACCAAGATCGGTTCCAATGTGTCTCACTCCGTCTCGTAGGATCGGGTGCAACAGTATGGATTTGATACCGGTATCTTCAACGAAACTGGGGGCAGCGATGGGCAAGGCGTACAACGTGATGGCGGCGACCTGCCCGAGCCGCACGGTGCTGCACCGTATCGGCGCCCGATGGACCGTGTTCGTCGTCAACGCCCTTGAGGACGGACCTTGCCGCTTCAGCGAATTGAAGAGGCATATCCGGGACATCACCCCGAAGGTCCTGACCGAAACACTGCGCTCCCTGGAAGTCGACGGTTTGATCAGCCGCCACGAGTACGACGAGAATCCGCCCCGCGTCGAGTACGCCCTGACACCGCTGGGCCGCTCTCTGCTCATCCCACTCCGCGCCGTACGACTCTGGGCCGAGGAGCATGTCCCGGATGTCGAGGCGGCCCGAGCCCGCCAGCTGATTCGCTGACCCATGAGTCTCATCCGGCCGCAGACGAGTTCCTCGGTCACAATGCCGCGGCAGACGGTGGGGATGGGATGCCGCCGTATTCCTCGGGAACGGCGAGGCTGAACGTCGTGGGGCTGCCGCCCGCGCCGCCCCGCAGGCAGGCGCGGACGACCGTCACGTCCGGCGTGCTCATGGGGCTGTCACTTCGCCTCCTCCAGCGTTGCGTACCCGGTGGTCGCCGCGGTCTCGGTCTTGTTGGCGCCCTCCTGAAGCTGGAAGAGCGAGCCGAAGGGGCGCTCTGCGAGCGGGAGACGCCACGCCCCGGCTTCCACACGTGCCGAGTCCGACACGCTGCCGCGCAGCAGTTTGACTCCGGGCTCGTTGTGGCCAGCGTGCGCGCCGAAGTGGATCGGGTAGGCGTCGGCCGCCCGGTACGCTGGCAGGAAGGCGCGGCGGTACCGGTCGGAGCGATTCGGGGAGGAGTAGTGCAGGAGCAGGGGGTGGATGAAGATCACGCTGCCAGCGGGCGCCTCGATGGGCACGGCGAGCGCTAGGTCGGGGGCGTCGGCACCCGATACCTTGCCGCGGAAGTAGCCGTCGATGTAGTGGTCGGCGAGGCCGTGCTGGTGAGAGCCGGGGACGGCCTGGAGGGCGGAGTTCTCGGTGGTGGTGTCGTCGAGGTAGACGAGGGCCGTCACCAGGTCGGTGTTGGTGTGGGGGTAGTAGGCGAAGTCCTGGTGCCAGTCCACGACACTGCCCACCTGCGGGGCCTTGAGGTGAAGCTTGCTGTAGTGGAACAGGATGTCGGGGCCGATGAGTGCCTCGACCTGGTCGAGCAGTTCGGGGTGGGCGGCGGCTCGCTCGAACGCGGAGTGCTGTTTGGTGGGCGACCAGATCCGGCGGGCTATGCTGTTGTCGCCCGGCTCCACCTCGGCGACGGAGCCGATGTCGGGGCCGCTCAGGATCTCCGTGATGGCGGTGTTGAGCTCGGCGACTACGCTCGCACCGAAGAGACGCTCAGTGACCGCGAAGCCGTTCTCGCGGTACTCCTTGACGAACGCGGCTGTGTCGGTTGCGGACATTCGCGGGGTTCCTCTCTGCTGGGTGACGGTGGTGCGGTGGGGGCGACCCGTGAACGTCCCCCAGCCAGGGCGCTCGCCAGGATCCGCGTGCTGGTCCTGGCGTCGGGGTGGGCCGGGACGTGCGGGTCAGACGGTGACGGCGGTCGCCGCGTGCTTGGCGACGGTGTCCTCGTAGATCTCCCGGAAGAACATCGCGAGAATCTCCTGGACGTCGTCGATGTACTTGAACACCTTCTGGAAGTCCTCCTCGCTGAAGATCATCTGGCGGAGGATGTCCCACATCTCCTGTGAGTGGTCTTCGGTGGTGTCGACGTGGAGGTGGGCGGCCTGCCCCTTGACGCTCTCCTTGCCGAGCCGCGCCTGGAGGTTTTCGACGATGGCCGGCTGGAGCTTGACCTGGGTGTACTCCACCAGGTAGTTGGAGACGATCGGGGCGAGGGCCGACTCGTGCTCCAGTGCGTAGTAGAAGAAGCCCTCGAAAAGACGGGTGGAGAGGTAGGGCTCAGTGGCGAGGATCTCTTCCTCGGTGACGCCGGCGGCCGCGGCGTCGCTGATGTACAGCTTGTCGTGGAGCATCTCGTCGGCCTGGTATTGCGCGTAGTCGCGGGCGGCCCTGGGCGCGACCTGGGCGATCTTGTAGATGGCCTTGGACTGGCTGACCCGGGAGAGGCGAATCCGCCACACGTGCTCGATGAGGGTGCGGCGGTAGTACGCCTGGTGGAGCTCAGGCTCGGTCAGGTGGGACGCGAAGGGGACGGTGGCCTTCCACTCCTCCATCTTTTTGTCCATGTAGCGGTCGAGCTCGGCCTTCTTCAGACGGCTCTGCTCCTCGTTGTAGAACGGCTTCGGGTGGTTGATCCCGGTGTTCTGCACGCGGTTCATCGCGTTCTCCTTCACAAGAGGGTTCGCAGGGGGGTTCACGGTCAGAGTGTGGTGCGCCCGGACCCCGGGTGAACCCAGGACGTGATCGGGTCGTCGGGGTCAGCGGTAACGGACATGGAAATGCTCCGTCGCGTGCCGGTCGAGGAATGCGGTCTCGGCGTAGAGGTCGTCGGCCGCAACGTCCCACAGGGCGTCCATCAGGCAGATCCCCCGGTCGGACGTCTCAAGTTCGGTTCCCTCCGCTACGTGGACACGCAGGATCCGGGGCGGGCGGGTGGGCGGCTCGAAGCGGATCGCATCGACGGTCCGCCCCTTCTCTCCGTACTTGCTGAGGAACACGGTCGCCCGGCTGGGCGCGCCCGTGCGCAGGGCCTCCAGCTGGGAGGCGCGGGTGAGCCGGTCGTGGAAGGCGTCCCGCTCGCTGTCGGGCAGCAGCAGGGACTCGGTCCACAGGTCGAGAAGGGAGTGCCCGGTGACGGTCTGGACGCTAGCGTTGATGAGGCTGCCGCCCATCCGGGGGTTGATCTCGATGATCTCCCAGCGCTTCTTCGACTCCCAGTACTTGACCTCGACGTGGAAGGCGCCGGCGGTCAGCCCGTGCCCCGCCAGCACGGCGAGGCAGCGGGTGACGTGATCGGCTCCCTCCAGGACGAGTTCACGGTCGATGCTCACGGGCGGGCTGACCGACATCCCCTCCAGGGTGGTCCGCTTCAGGCGTTCCACGCGAGCCTTCTCGTGGACGCACAGGTGGTGGATCCGGCCGTCGAGGACGAAAGTCTCGAAGCTGAACTCCGGGCCCTCGACGTACTCCTCGACGAGGAAGTCGTACCGGTCCATGAAGATCGCTTTCATGCGCCGGTCGGCGCGCATCTGCTCTTGGATCGTGGGCAGGTCGGCCAGGTCGTCTAAATCGTCCAGGACGAAGGTCGCGAAGGACGAGGCACCGCGCACCGGCTTGACGAACCAGCCTGCGGAGGGGTCGAGTTCGGGGGCCACGCCGGGGGTGAGCCGGTGGACCCGGACCTCGCTCAGTCCCTCGGCGAGGAGGTAGCGGCGCAGTTCGTACTTGTCGAGGCAGAGGCGCAACGCGGCCTTGGCGGAGTCGCGCGCGCCGAGCCGCTCATTGAGCTCTGCCATCAGGAACCGGTAGCCCTCGAAGGTGGCGAGGGCGGCCTCAACCTGGTAGCCCCGGTCGGCGAGTTCGCAGACGGCCTTGTCGCGGTCGCCGGAGTACAGTTCGGGCTCCTCGGTGACCACGCAGTCCGCCAAGTGGCGGCGGCTCGAGTCCAGGACCTCTGGCGTCTCCGGCCGGGAGCTGAGCGCGACCAGGGTCAGGCCGAGCTTGGCGGTGGCCGCGGCGATCTCCTCGGTGTACGACTTGCCTTGATGCATGAGGAGCAGGATTGCTCTCTTCATCTGTGCATCTCCTCGTTCCGGGGCCGCCCTCAGCGCCGGCGGCCCGCCTGCCGGTCTGCGGTCTCGAGCTGGTGGTCGCGCAGGATGTCCACAAGCCGGGCGGCGCCGCCCTCGCGGATCGGGTCGACGACAGGCAGTCCGGTATCGGCCTCCAGCTTCTCGGCCTCCCGGCGGTAGTCCTCCTCGGTGTAGCCGACGCTGTTGACGCTGACGGCGGCGACCTTGGCGGGCCGTTCGAAGACAGTGAGCTCCTCATTCATGCGGATGAGCTCGGGGATGGGGATGATGGGCGTCTCCCAGACCTTGGTGCGCTCGGCACCGAGGTGGTGGCAGAAGACCAGAGCGTGCGGCAAGGCGCCGTGGAGGATGGAGAGGGCGACGCCGCTGAACCCGATGTGGTTGAGGGAACCCTGGCCCTCGACGACGACCCATTCATTGCGGGCGGCGGCCTCCATGACGACCTGCTCGACGGCGCCGGCCATGAAGTCGCCGGGCACGCCGTCGACCGCGATGCCATGGCCGGAGATCAGCATGCCGCTCTGGCCGGTGGCAGCGAAGCCGGTGGGGATGCCGCTGCGGTTGGCCTCCTTCCAGATCTGCAGAGCGGCGGTCTTCTTGCCGATGTTGGAGTCGCTGCCGCACGTGTGGATGACCCAGGTGTCCAGGTCCAGGACGCGGGCCCTGTTGAGCTGCACTGCCGGGGCGTCCTTGGTCTCCCAGACAGTGAGGCCCTTGTCACGGACGGCACGGGCGATGTGCGGGTCGTCCATGAGGCGGTAGTGGATCGAGTTGATCAGGTGGAGGCCGTTCTGGACGGCCGCGAGGATGTGCGGCCTCCAGGCAGAGGGCAGATCGGCGGAATGCAGGCCCTTGCCGATGACCATGACCTCGGGGCGCAGGTGCAAAGCGTGCTCGACGCGGCTGACGATCGGGATCGCGCCGCCGTAGCCGAGGACGTCCTGGACGGTCTGGCCGACCTTTCGGCTGTCGATCACGGCGACGCAGCGGTCCCCGTTGTAACGGACCAGTGAGGCGGCGATCTTGCTCGTGAAGAGTCCGAAGCACCCCTCCGCGAACAGCACGAAGTTCTTGTCGACCAACTCCGCATGGCTCAACTGATCCATGTCTCCTCCACGGACTCGACGGTTCGATTGCCGATGGCACGAGATGGTTCGTGCGGACTACGGGACAGGTTCAGTCGTCAGGCGATACTGCGCACGCGCCTGGCGCACGGCCTCCTCGATCTGCTCCTGGGTGCCGCCCCGGAAAAGGAAGCGGCCGCCTTGGAGCGTGGCATACGAGCCGGGCCGGGAGACCAGAACCTCACCCGCCCTCGGCACCAACTCGCGATAGATGTAAGGAACGTGACCAAGGAGCGGGGTGGCGGCGGTGACCTTCTGGGGCAACGGCTTGGGACCTTGGACTATCAGCCAGCCGCCGCTCAGCTCCGGGTCGGGGACCGGCGGGTCCACCGGGCGGCCGAGCAGCACGTCGACCCACAGCCGGAAAAGATTCACGCCGTGGACGTCGTTGATGACGTACGGCACCTCGGCGCCCGGCGCCCGGGCTCCGACCTCCAGGAACACTAGCTCGTCGCCGGTGTCGAAGAGTTCGAGGTGGAAGGCGGAGCTCCGCAGGCCGAGCGCGGTCAGGCAGCGCACGGCGAAGTCTTCGCAGCGACCGCGCACCGCGGGGTCCGTCTGGAAGACGGAGCCGAGCGGTTCGCCCAGGAGCTCGAAGTCCAGGCAGGTGGAGATGTAGCGCGAGGTACACAGGAACAGCGGTTTGCCCGCGGCGTCCAGGACGCCGTTGACGTGCAGGATCTCGCCCCGTACGAACTCCTCGATCTCGAGGTCATGCAGGCTCCGTTCGGCACACAAGGCCCGGAGCTCCTCGGTCGAGGCGATCTCGCGCACACCTTGGCTGGACGCCCCTCGCACCGGCTTGACGATCACGGGGTAGCCGAACTCCTCAGCGGTCGCGAGGACCTGCTCCTCGGTGCGGCAGGACGCCCAACGCGGCACTCGGAGGCCGGCCCGCGACACCATCTCCTTCATGACGGTCTTGTCGCGGAACCGGGAGGTCTCCTCGAGACTGGAGCCCGGAATGCCGTACCGCTCGCGCAGGGTCGCCGCGAGGTCGAGGAGCATTTCGGAGAAGCCGATGACGTGGTTGAACGGGCCTTCGTCGCGAACGACGGCGTCGACGAGCCGCAGCACGTCGTCCACGTTGCCGAAGTCCGTTACGACATGGACCCGTTCAAGGTCGGCGGGCACTCCGCTGCGGCCGCCCTCGTCGCAAATGTACGTGACGCGGTCGGCCTCCGGGTGGAAGACCAACTCGGGAGCCGCGAGGCGATTCTCCCAGCGCCGCTCGTCCTCGTACAAGGGCCAGCGGTTCAAGAACAGGATTGCTCCGGACATGGATATCGTCCTACGGTTCACAGGTTGCATGGACGTGCCCGGCCCGGGCGGCCGGTTGACGGCGACGGCGGGCCTTCCGGAACCGAAGAATGAACCCGAACCTCAATCCCGGAAAGGCCCCCAACGTGTTGATCGCGCTGCCTTAGCTTCGCATGGGACCGGCCTGGTCAGAATAGGACCTAGGTCCCGGCGCCCCCCGGCGTCGCAGGTGCGCGAGCACCCAGGGCACGTGCTGCCAGGCCGGCGTCAATACCGGGACTCTGGCACGAGTAGCTGAGTTTGTGCTGGTCAAGCGGACGGTGAGTCCGAGGCGGTTGGCTTCCTTGGCCATGTGCCACATGGGCGTTCTGGGTCGCGGCGAGTTAGATGGGCGCCGGAAACGCCATGGGTAGATGGACCTATTGCCCGCGCGCCGCACGGGACACAGAATTCTTATCGTGCGCCCACCGCCAGAGGAGGGCTGTCGTGCGTGCCAGAGGCTTTTCCGAACTGCCGCCCGGCATCGAAGCGCCAAGCGGTGGGATGACATGTTCTCACTCCGCGGATATCGTCAGCCCGGACTCAAAGCGACATCGCTTGCAAAGGTATCAGACGGCGAAATGGGAGATACTAGGATGCTGTTGAAGGTTGATCCGGTCGATTCCTTTTCCGGAACGTTCCGAGTCCCTTCTTCGAAACCGGAGACGCAACGGGCAATTCTGACCGGCACACTGGCCGAGGGCAGGTCACGGGTCTTAAACGATCTCCGTTGCGACGAGACGGAGACCATGAAGAACGCCTGCCGTGCCCTCGGTGCCAAGATCACCGAGCACGACGGATTCCTGGAGATCGAGGGCATCGGAGGGTCGCTCCCGCACATCCGGCACGTCATCCAGTCCCGCGGCTCGGGTCTGGTGTTCCGCATCGTGACGGCGCTGGCTTCCGCACTGCCGTCGCCGGTCGTGGTGACGGGCGACGTGACCCTGCGCAACCGCGTGATGGAGCCCCTGCTGCAGGCGCTGCGCGAACTCGGCGCGGACATCGAGTCGATCGTCGGCGAGAACAAGGCCCCGGTCGTCAACTGGGGACGCGGCCTGAAGGGCGGCACATGCCGGCTGCCGGGCGACATCAGCTCGCAGTTCATCACCGCCATCCTGTTCGCCGCGCCGCTGGCCGACGGCTCGGTGGAAATCGAGGTGACGGGCGAGGTCTATTCCCAGTCGTACATCCGGCAGACGCTGGCCAGCCTGACTGACGCGGGTATCAAGGTCTCCGCGTCGGACGACCTGCGTCACTACCAGGTGGAGCCCTCCTCCTACCAGGCCCAGAACGTCACCATCCACGAGGACTACACCTCGGCCTCGTACCTGCTGGCCGCCGCCGCGCTCTTCCCGGGCCGGACTGTCCTGACCAACGTGTATGGCGACAGCTTGCAGGGCGAGTTCGCGATCGTCCCGATCCTGGAGCAGCTCGGGGTGAGCGTCACCTTCGACCGGGCCACCTTGTCGCTGACCGTCGACAATCCGTCGGGCAGTCTGTGCGGCGCCTTCGAGGTGGATGTGCGGGACTGCCCCAACATCGCGCCCACGCTCGCCGCCCTCGGGGCGTTCGTGCAGGGCAGCCTGCGGTTGACCGGCGGACGCCTCACCCGCTTCCACAAGACGTCACGCATCGAGGCTATGGCCGCCGAACTGACCCGCGCGGGCGTGGACATCGAGCTCCTGTACGACGAAGGGATCTGCGACGGCTTCGAGGTCCGCGGCGCGCGGACGTACCCCGGCGGAGTGACACTGTCCAGTTGGGGCGACCACCGCATCTTCATGTCGCTGTTCGTGGCAGGTCTGCGGATGCAGTCCGCCAACCGATTCTCGGGCTTCGAGGATGCCCGGCTGTCCTTTCCCACTTTCATGGAGGAGTTCGCCAAGGCAGGGGTACGGACCAAGGCCGTTGAGGAGGAGAACGCGCCCGCTGAGGCCGTCGGCTGACCCTGCCCACGGCAGCCCGGCGGTCCGCTGTGCCGCAGTGGCGCGCGCCGCCGGACCCAAGAGGGCAGCGAGACGCGCAGCTGACCATGGCAGAGATGTCGGCGCGCATGGCCCCCGGAGCCCCAGATGAACGACACCCCCGCACGACCGTCCGCTCCCCCGTTAAGGAAGTTCCCTCGATGCCCTCTACGCCTGCCCCCCGGTTGCGCGCCAATGTCTCCGGGTTGCCTCGCTACGTCCCCGGCCGAGCCGCTCCCAGCGACCTGGTGGACAAGTTGTCGTCGAACGAGAACCCCTATCCCCCGCTGCCGTCGGTCGTCGCCTCGATGCGCGAGGAGCTGGGGCGCGTCAACCGCTATCCCGATTCGAAGAGCAGTGAACTGGTCACGGAGCTGTCCGCAGCCCTCGCGGTGCCCCCGGAGCACCTCGTGCTCGGCACCGGATCCCTCGGGGTCACCAAGGACCTGTTACGCGCCGCGGCCGGCGACGGGGACGAAGTGCTGTTTGCCTGGCGCTCGTTCGAGGCGTACCCGCTGCTCGTCTGGGCCACCGGGGCAACCCCTGTGCAGATTCCGCTGCGTCAAGAGCGGCATGACTTGGAGGCCATGGCCGATGCGGTGGCAGACCGCACTCGCATGATTATCGTGTGCAACCCCAACAACCCGACCGGCACGGCCGTGCACCGCGGTGAGCTCGAGTGCTTCCTCGACCGGGTGCCGGGCCACGTGCTGGTGGTGCTCGACGAGGCGTACCGCGAGTTCGTCGACGACACCGACGTACCCGATGGCATCGCGCTCTACCGCGACCGTCCCAACGTCGCCGTTCTGCGCACCTTCTCCAAGGCGTACGGGCTGGCGCGACTGCGCGTCGGCTACGCGGTTGCGCATCCGCCGGTCGCGGCCGCGCTGCGGGCCTGCAGCGTGCCGTTCGGCGTCAACGGACTCGCCCAGGCCGCCGCGCTGGCCTCGTTGAAGGCGGGACCCGAACTGCTGGAGCGGGTACAGACCCTGGTGGCCGAGCGCGCCCGGGTCACCCGTGCTCTGCGGGCCGCGGGCTGGAGCGTTCCTGACAGCCAGGCCAACTTCGTCTGGCTGCGCCTCGGTTCGCATACGCCGACGTTCGCCGACGCGTGCGGGGCGGCGGGAGTCATGGTGCGCCCCTTCGGCGACGAGGGGGTGCGGATCACCATCGGTACTCCCGAGGAGAACTACCATCTGCTGAAGATCGCGGGCGACTGGCGGGTGTGAGGCCTCCGCCGCAGCCCCCGCGTTCCAGCAGTGGAGCGCTACGAGGCGGGGCAAACCGAGTCCGGGCTCACCGCCTCGACGGCGCCGACGGTCAGGGAGGGGGCCGCCACTGGTGCTGCTCGCCGGGCAGGCGAACGACCACCACTGGTGGGACGGCGTGCGCGAGGACTTCCACACCGTGCGCTCCACCGTCACCCGGACCTGCGTGGCACGGGCGACAGCGACAAGCCCGAGGGGCCGTACTTCATCCGCCAGTTCGCGGACGATGTTGTCGCGGTCCTGGCGGGCCGCTCAGGAAGTGAGGCCGACGTATTGGGCGTAGAGGGCGGCCTGAGTGCGGTGGGTGGCGCCGATCTTGAAATAAATGCTGCTGAGATGATTCTTCACGGTCTTCTCTGATATGTCTAGTTTTCGAGCGATGATCCGGTTACTTAACCCCCGGGCCAGTAATCGGAGTACGCCCCGCTCGCGTGCGGTGAGGGCGGGCGGCGCGTCTTTCTCGGGGAGGGGAGCGAACGGAGCCGTTTCCCCGGGGTCGGTCAGGTCGACGTGTCTAGCGTAGAGCGCGGCCTGAGTGCGGTCGGCGGCGCCGATCTTCAAGAATATGCTGCTGAGGTGATTCTTCACGGTCTTCTCTGATATGTCTAGTTTTCGAGCGATGAGCCGGTTACATAACCCCCGGGCCAACAAGTGGAGCACATCCAACTCCCGGCAGGTGAGTTTTACGGCCAGTACTTCTTCCACGTCTTGCCTCCTGTTTCCTTCCCTCAAAGAGTCCAAGGGCTTCATTCACACGGCACTCCCGGCGCTAAGCGGTGAGCGCCGGCAGGTCACCTGACAGGCGGCGGTCCTGATGCCTCGGGGCATCCTGGCCCTCGCTCAGGCAAGGAACCGGAAGGACTGCTCGTAATAGACCATGGGGGTCACCGCGCCCTCTCCCAGGCGTGCGCCCGATACCCGGCCGATCAGGATCGTATGGTCCCCGGCCCGGTGCCTGGCGTACATCTCGCAGTCCAGCTCAACGAGCGCGCCCGCGACAGCCGGCAGTCCGCCGGGCGTACGGGACAGGCCGTCCGATGCGAACTTGTCGGCGCCTTTGGTCGCGAACTGCTGTGCCAGCGGCCTGTGCTCGGGACCCAGCACACTCACCGCGAAATGCCCGCAGGAGGCGAACGCCGCGAAGGAGTCGGCCGAGTTCGCCAGACAGACCAGGATCAGCGGCGGGTTAAGCGACACCGAACAGAATGAACTCGCCGTGAAGCCGCGCGGCACCCCGCCGTCGTCCAGAGTCGTCACCACCACGACCCCGGCCGCGAAGCGGGCCATCGCCGCCAGGAATTCCTCGGAGCTCGCCCGCCGTACCCTCTCCGTCCCCTCCGTCACAGCACCTCCCCCCCGTCCCGCGAAATTCAGTCCGTTTTGAAGCCCAGCCGCACGGAAGTGCGTTCGTGCTGGCGCAACAGCGGCAGTACACGGGTGTAGAAGATCCGCATCTCATCCTGGGTCGGCCAGCCGGAGAAAATGAACTCGCTGATCCCAGCCACCTTGTACTCGTAGAGATACGCCGCAACTTCCTCATAGCTGCCCACCACGCAGAGGGCCTGCCCGCCGCGATATGCCACGGCACCGGAGAACAGCATGGGAGAGATCCAGTCGGATTCCGCAGTCTCGGCCAGATGGAAGGAAGTCTTCACTGCCACGGAATCGCAGGAGGCCACAGCATCTGCGATCCGTTTCCGGTGTTCTTCGTCGGGATCGCCCATCATCTCAGCGAGATCCGCCAACGCTTCCTCACGGGTTTCCCGCGCTAACACATGCATGCGAGTTCCCACACGGCCGCCCTGCGTAAGGACGGACTTCGCCGCCGCGGCCATTCCTTCGGGAGTATCGCCATATCGCAGCCAGCAGTCGCCGTGGTCCACGGCGGTCTGCTGTGCCACCTCTGAGGCCCCGCTGATGTATATCTCGGGACGGCCTCCGCCCTTGTATCCCAGACCGACCTGCGCATCCTTGATGCGATAATGTTCACCCTCGAAGGACAGCGGAGTCTCACCGCGCCAGAATCGGTGGAGAATATCCAGGAACTCGTTAGAGCGTGCGTAGCGCTCGTCGTGGGCGAGAAAGTCTCCGTAATACGCCTGCTCGGCTGGGGAGGTGCCGGCGACCAGGTTGAGGGATATCCGCCCGTCCGACATCCACGAGACCGTGTTGACCACCTGGGCGAAGAGCGTCGGTGACAGCAGTCCGGGACGATAGGCGAGGATGAACTTGACGCGTTGGGTCTCGCGGACCAGGGCGCCGAGCATCGGGAGCGGATCAGGCATGTGGAAGCCGATCCCCATGAGGAGCGAGTCCACACCCAGGCGGTCCGCTTCCTGCGCGAAGTCGACTATCTCGCCGAAGTCAAGCTGGCCGACCTGGTATTTCCCCGATGCCTTTCGCTGCCCACTGAGCGGCGAGTTCCAGTGCACTCTCAGCTCATTCGAGTCTGAGTGCCGTTGGCTTGACAAGCCGCTGACGACCAAGATCGCACCTTCCGATCGCTCAAGATCTGACGCCCAGGCCGAAGGACGCGAGAATCAGTCGGCCGGTGAACGGAATCGGTCCTGGCGAACCACCGGGTGGTGGTTCCCCAAACGCGTTGTTCGCGCTGCCACAGCCTCGCATGGGACCGGCCCGGTCAGAATAGGACCTAGGTCCCGGCGCCCCCGACGTTGCGGATGCGCGAGCACTCGCGGGGACGCGTCCACGGGCGTGGTGTAAGGGTGATCTTCACGATGGAGTGTGCTGCTTCGCTGACGGGCGTGGCGCCCGAACGCGAAGCGGCCACCGGCTGATCCTTCAACCGTTTCGCCTACCATGATTTATGCATGTATGACCTTTTTGGCCCAAGCCAGCGTAGCCCATCGATGATCTTCCCCCGGAGCACGGACACCGCTGGCGTGAGGTCAGACGCTGGGGTCTGGCGGGCGGTAGCGGATCTCGAACGTGACGGGGCTGTGCATTCCGATGCTGGAATGACGTCTCCATGGATTATACCAGCATTCTATCCACTCGAATATGATATTCGCAAACTCTTCCCGGCTTTCCCATGCCCGGGTGTCGAGAAGCTCCAGCTGCATCGTGTGCCAGAACGATTCCGTCATCGCATTGTTGTCATAACAATCACCGACAGTGCCCATCGAGCCAAGCAGCCCGTGGGATTTTCGTCAGCCTCGACCACCACCGCGGCACTGGTCAGCCAGCGGCTCGCCGCCGCCGGGCTGCAGGTCCGGGCGACCGGCGAGCCATCCCGCACCCCGCTAGGCGAGATGATCCGGGCCAGCACAGACCTCTGAGGCCGCCTACCGCACCATGGTCGCCGCCTGGCAGCCCGTCCGGCCGGCACCAGGCAAGAAGATGGCAGGCGCAGCCGCCACAAGGGGACGCGACTCATCAGGCCCGCAGGCTAAGCAGCGCGGCAGGACTCCCAGTCCCGTGTCCTGCTCTTCGCACGGCGGTCAGCTGCGCCCGCCACCAGCCCCGACGCTACCGCAGCCCTCATCCCGGCCAAGGTCGTTCGGCCCTTCGGGGCGCTCCACCTTGACCGGGGCCGCGGGCCGCGGTTCATCCGGCAGCTGCGGCCAGGCACCCCAGCCCGCAGCCCCAGGACCCTGAGCAGGTTGACATTTTCATCCGTCGTGTAGATCACCCGCCTGACCTCGGGCGGGAAGGCCAGGAACGCGGAGAACTCGGCCCAGTGCGCCCGCCACACTTTGACGATGGCCGGGTAGCGCTCGCCCCGGGCGGCGGCGAAGTCCTCCAGCGCTGCTGCCGCCGCGGTCTCGTCTGCAGCGGTGTAGATGGGCCGCAGATCCCTGGTCAGCGGCACCCGGTAGCGCCTGGAGGCATATCGCAGGCTCGCGCGGATCAGGTGGATGTTATGCCGATATCGGCATAACATCCATTACCCCGACACCGCCGTTATGCCGATACCGGGGTGGCCCGGTGCTGGCCGGCGGGGGTGACCGGGTCCGGGATATCGGCATAATTACAGGGCTTCGAGGAAGGCCAGCAGCTGGTCGGGCGGCTGGTAGCGGCCGGGCTGGGCTGCTGGCGGGGTGGTCCGGTCGAGGGCTTGCTGCTTGAGGGCCATGTCGGCTTGCAGGTAGATCTGCGTGGTGGTGACTGATTCGTGGCCCAGCCAGAGTGCGATGACGGTGATGTCGTTCCCGGCGTGCAGCAAGGCCATGGCCGCTGAGTGCCGCAGGACGTGCGGGGTGACGTTTTTGCTGGCCAGGGAGGGGCAGCATTCCCCGGCTGCGGTGGCGTTGGAGGGTGAGCCGCTGCTGGAGGGCGTCCCGGCTCATCGGCCCGCCGCGGATGGTGGTGAACAGCGGGTCGTCGGGTGTCCGGGCGTGTTCGGCGAGCCAGGCCCGCAAGGTGGTGACCGTGCCCGGGCTCAGCGGCGTGATCCGGTCTTTGCGGCCTTTGCCGTGGCAGGCGACGTAGGCGCCGCCGCCGAGGTAGACATCCCGGCAGGTCAGGGTGGTGAGCTCGGAGGCCCGCAGCCCGGTCTGGACCGCGAGCAGCATCCAGGCGTAGTCACGGCGGCCGGTCCGGGTTGCCCGGTCTGGGGCGGCAAGCAGGGCCTGGGTCTCGGTGGCGGTAAGGAACGTGACGATCGTCTGGTCAGCCCGCTTGGGCGGGATCGCCAGGACACGTTCGATGTCAGCGGCGTGCTCGGGGTGGCGCAGGGCGGCGAAGCTGAACAGGGAGTGGATCGCGGCCAGTCTGGCGTTGCGGCTGCGGATGGTGTTGCCCCGCTCGCGCTCGATGTGGTCGAGGAACGCGCTGATCACTGGCGCGTCCAGGTCGGTGAAGTCGAGCCGGCACGGCACGGCGCCGGCGCGCTTCGCGGAGAAGTTAAGGAGCAGCCGGATGGCGTCGCGGTAGGCGGCGACCGTGTGCGGGCTGGCCCGCCGCTGGCCGATCAGCCGCTCGGTGAAAAACGCCTGCACGGTGCCGGCGGCCGCCGTCACCGGGGTGCTCCCGGCGCGGCGAGCCTGCGGGCGGCTTCGGCGAGCAGCTCCGGGGAGGCGCTCAGGTACCAGTACGTGTGCTCTGGCGATGCGTGGCCCAGGTAGGCCGATAGCAGCGGCATCCGGGAGGCGATGTCACCACCGTCGCAGCACCAGTCCAGCAAGGTGGCGACCGCGAACGAGTGCCTTAGATCATGCGGCCGGGGACGGCAATTGCCTGATCGGCCCGGCAGGCCTGCCTGCCGGGCCAGCCTGGCGAATGTCTGGCCGACGTTGTAATAAAACAGCCGGGTTCCGGCGCTGGATACCAGCAGCGCCGGGCTGGCCGGGCGGGGGAACCGCCGGTCACGTAGCTGCCGGTAGGCCTGCAGCGCCATGACGGTGCTGGCGTGCAGCGGCAACAGCCGGTGCTTGCCGAGCTTGGCGTGCCGCACCAGCAGCACGCCACGGCCGGGATCGAAATCCTCATCATCGAGCACGATGACCTCGCCGCCCCGCATGCCGGTGACTGCCATCAAGCCGATCAGCGTCCTGATCGTCTCCTGGCGCAGTGGCGTCTTGAGTCGGCCCGCCTGGGTGAGCAGCGCCGCGATGTCGGCGGCGGAGTACAGGTAGGGAACGGCACGGCGGGTTCCGCCGGGCAGCAGGCTGGCCGGGGGCACCTCGGCAGAGGGGTCGATGGTGGCAAGGTAGGCGGCGAAGCCGCGGACTACCGTCATCCGCATCCGCAGCCAGCCCGGGCTGGCATTTGCGGGCAGCGTAGCCCAGGCCAGCGCGCCGGTCACGGTGACCGTGCCGGTCCCGCGCTGTTCCAGGTAGGTGATGAACTGGTCCAGCAGCTTGGCGTCTCGGTCCAGCTTGAACCCCAGGCTGCGGCGCAGGTCCAGGTAGCCGGCCAGCGCCGGGCGCAGCCCGGTCACGACGAGGCTCCCGGCCATGGGCGGGCGAGCGCGCGCAGTGCCTCGATGTTGACCTTGGTGTATGCCGCCGTGGTCGCGGGCCGCCGATGCCGCAGCACCTGGCCGATCTCGGCCAGTGACCCGCCCTCGGCGAGCATGGCGGTGGCGGCGCTGTGCCGCAGCCGGTGCGCGTAGATCGTGCCCAGCCCGGCCCGCTGCCCGGCCGCGAACACAGCCATCGTGACCCCGCTGGCCGTCAGGCCCCGGTGCGGTGCCTTGATCCGGATGAACACACTGCGGTCCAGGGCCGCGGGCGGCCGGCCATGCTGCAGCCAGTCCGCGACTGCCTCGCCTGCGTCGGCGGGCAATGGGAGCTGGTCGCGGCGGTTCCCCTTGCCGGCGATGGTGATCTCGCCGCGCCGCCAGCCGATGTCGTCCAGGCGCAGCCCGGCGACCTCGCCCGCGCGCAGCCCCATCCGTGCCAGCAGTGTCATCATCGCCAGATCCCGGCGCCCGCCTGCGGTCCCAAGGTCACACGAGGCCAGCAGTGCCCGCACCTGCGCCGGCTCCAGCGGCCGCGGAAGCCCCGGCCGCCGGTTGGCCACCTTGGGAACCGCCCGGTCGAGCGGCCCGCTGATCAGGCCCTCCACGTGCCAGAACCGCAGCAGCGAGCGCAGTGCCGTCGCCAGCCGCTGAGCGGTCTTCGGGGCGAGCCGTCGCGACTCGCCGGTCAGGAACGCCGTGACATCGCCCGCCGTCAGCCACCTCAGGTCCGCGCCGCCGGCCGCGGCGTGGCTGGCAACGAACGGCCGGACCGAGTCCACATAGCCGCGGACAACCTTCTCCCGCAGCCCGCGCTCGGCCAGCAGATAGCGCCGGTACCGCTCGAGCAAGGCCTCCGCGTGCGTCGCCGGCCCGGCGATCTGCGCCTCAGGAGCCACGCCCAGTTCTCGCAGGTAGCCCAGCAGCGGCGCCAGCGCCTTTGGCGTCAGATAGGCGCTATACCCGGCCGCCCGGCGTGCCGCCAGATACTCCTCTGCCACCGGCGCGGTCAGCGCCATCGTGCCCAGCCCGCCAGCAGCAAGCCATCGGCTCAGGTGAGCGGCCAGCCCCAGCTGGGCCCGCGCTGACATCTCCGTGAAGCCCAGCCGGGCCAGTTCACCGGCCAGCCCCGTTGCGTGCGGCGCCAGCGGGCCCGTCATACGGACCCCATACAGAACATCCACGCTCGCCGTCCTCTCCCGGTAGTCGGAGAGGACAGCGTCACGCCGCGGCGCGCTCGATTATGCCGATATCCCGGACCCGGTCACCCCGCCGGCCAGCACCGGGCCACCCGGTATCGGCATAACGGCGGTGTCGGGGTAATGCACCACGCACAGCTGCACGATGGCCCGGGGCCAGACCACGCTGATCGCCTCCGGCAGGCCGGTCAGCCCGTCGCAGCACACGATGCAAGCGTCGGCCACGCCCCGGCTCTTCAGGTCGCTGAGCACGCTCAGCCAGAACCGGGCGGACTCACCGGTCGTCGGCCCGATCCACAGGCCCGGGACCTGCTTGCTCCCCTCGCAGTCGATGCCGATAGCCAGGTAGACCGCCCGGTTGGTGACCACCCCGTCACGGATCTTCACCATCAGCGCATCGATGAAGACCACCGGATAGACCGGATCGAGCGGCCGGGACTGCCACTCGGCGAGCTCCTCCAGAACCCCGTCGGTCACCCTTGAGATCAGGTCCTCCGATACCTCGACCTGGTACATCTCGCGCAGGTGCGCACGGATGTCACGGGTAGTCATGCCCGCGCGTACAACGCGATGATCCGGTCGTGAACCCCTCCAGCCCGGTCTGCCCCTTGCGCACGATCTTCGGATCGAAGCTGCCGTTGCGGTCGCGCGGCACCGCCAGGCCGACCGCGCCGACATCAGTCAGCAGCGTCTTTGCCGTGGTGCCGTTTCGGCTGTTGCCCGATCCGCGGCCCGCGGGGGCATGCTTCTCATAGCCCGGGTGCCCGGTCATCTCCTCGGCCAGCGCCCGTTCCAGCACGGCCCTGGTGACCCAGGACAGCAAACCGTCCGGACCCAGCAGCTCCACGCCCTCGGCCTGCGCCCTGCCCAGCAGCTGACCGGCCAGCTGCTCATCAACCAGCGACGCCGCGCCATCGGGCCGGTCACCGTTCTTGCGGGCCACCATCGCAGTGTCTGTCATCGCGTGTCCTTCCGCGAGCCGCGTTACTGCGACTCATCGTCGGGCCACGTCATTTACACAGCCGGTAGGACACGCCCGTTGCCCCGGGCTGCCCCGGCTGCACGATGTCCTGCTCTGGCTGCACGCGGTTAAAGGTGATCAGTGGTTTACCGCAGTTGCCGAAGGCAGCAGGCTCTAGCACTCCCCGGACGATGCATCCTCCTGGCGGTCTGGCATGCCAGGCGTGGCGGTTCCCTGTGTGTTCTGCTGGAGCTGAAATCTGGATCAGCTACCAGTCAACTGGTGATCACACTAAGGTGATGGTAAACATTATGGGAGTACCCGCAGTTCCGCCGATCGGTGTGGCTGACGGCTCCAGGGCATGCCGAGGGCCGATTCGGTCTGCCGGACGATTTCTAGGCGGGGGGAAATGAGCCGCGCAGAAGGTTCGGTTCTGCGTCTTCGCTGGCCATAGTCCGCGCTGTCTCGTGTCTCGCTGGCGGTCACTGGGTCCTGATCCTGTGGCTGGTAGCTGGCTGCTTAACGGGGGCTGTTTATTTCGGCGGCGAGCCGCGTAGCGTCTGCGGCCCCGATTTGCTGGTAGATCTTCAGTGCTTGCCTTTGGGCGTCGTCGGCGGGGCCGGTGGCAGGTGTCGTCGCGGCGCATTTGCCGATTCCCTCCAGTGCGCGGGCTTCTTCCAGCTGGCTGCCTATTGTGCGGGCGATTTGCAGGGCGCTCTGGTAGTGATTGCGGGCCTGTTGCGGATCGCCGCGGTTCAGGTGCATTGCCCCGGTTTCGATCAGCGCTACCGACTCGCCGAGCCGGTCACCGGTGCCGCGGTAGATTTCCAGGGCCTGGTTTAGCAGGCCGACCGCGGCCGGGTAGTTGCCGGTCGCCTGCCGTACCGCCCCTAGATACAGCAGAGCGTTGGCCTCGCCGATCTGGCTGCCGATGTCGTGGTAGATGTCCCCGGCCTGCTCCAGCACGCTGGTCGCGGCCGGATAATCACCGGTCACCTGCCGTCCCGCGCCGAGAATCAGCAGAGCGTTGGCCTCACCGAGCCGGCTGCCGGTGCCGCGGTAGATGTCCAGGGCCTGTCCCGCTAGGGCGGCCGCGGCCGGGTAGTTGCCGGTCTCCTGTCGTCCCGCCCCTAGATACAGCAGGGCGTTGGCCTCGCCGAGCCGGTAACCGATGCCGCGGGAGATGCTCAGGGCCTGTTCCAGCACGTCGGCCGCGCCTGGGTAGTCGCCGGTTTCCTGCCGTATGTTCCCGAGATAGAGAAGGGCGTCGGCCTGGCCGAGCTGGTAACCGATGCCGCGGAAGATGGCCAGGGCCTGTTCTAGCACGCCGGTCGCGGCCGGGTAGTCGCCGGTGATCTCGCGTACGGTTCCCAGAGTGCGCAAGGCGCTGGCCTCGCCGAGCCGGCTGCCGATGCTGCGGTAGATGGTCAGGGCCTGTTCCAGTACGCCGGCCGCGGCCGGAAGGTCGCCGGTCAGCAGCCGCACGTACCCCAGATAGAAAAGGGCGTTGGCCTCGCCGAGTCGGCTGCCGGTGCCGCGGTAGATGTCGCGGGCTTGTTCCAGCAGGCCGGCCGCGCCGGGGTAGTCGCCGGTCAGCTGCAGAACGTCGCTCAGGTCGAGCAGGGCGTTAGCGTGGCCGGGCTGGTCACCGATGCGCCGGGCTACTGCTGCGGCGGCGGTGTGCAGCGCGGCGGCCTGTGACCAGGGGCCGTCGCTGCGCAGGTGGGCGGCGATGGCAGCGGTCAGGCTGACGACGCGGCCGTGGTCGTGGCGGGCGGCGGCGTGGCCGATGCAGGCGATCAGGTTCGCGCACTCGGCGGTCATCCAGGCCTGGGCCTGGCTTTGACCAGGCACTCTGGGCCCGGCCGCTGGTGCCGGGACCGGGGTGGCGGCGGGCGTCCGGGTATGGCGGGCAAGGTGGGTATCGGCGGCGTCGGCGGTGTGCTGGTAGTAGTCGAGCAGCCGTCCGACGGCCAGTTCCCGTTCACCGTCGGCTGCATCGGCGGCGAGGGCGCAGGCGTAGTGGCGGATCAGGTCGTGCATCCGGTACCGATGGGGAACGGGTTCCTCCAGCAGCCGGCAGCCGTGCAGCCCGTCGAGATACCCGGTGGCCTCGGCCAGCGGCAGCCCGGCGAGGGCCGCGGCGGCATAGGCGTCGATGTCCGCACCGGGGTGCAGGCCCAGGTGCCGGAAGAACCGCTGCTGGCCGGCGTCGAGGTTCTGGTAGGAGACCTCGAAGGCGGCGGCGACCGTCTGGTTCTCCGCGGTGACGGTGAGCAGCCGCGTCTGGGTCTCGCCGATCAGGTCGGCCATGTCCCAGGAGGCGTGGCGGGTGAGCAGGCGGGCCAGCAGCGAGATCGCCAGCGGCAGGTACCCGCACAAGGCCACGAGCTCGGCTACCCGGGCGGGCTCGGCGGCGGCGCGGGGTGCCAGGCCGGTGAACATAGCCGCGGCATCACCGGCCGGCAGGACATCCAGGGACATCTGCACGGCTGCGGGCAGGTCTCCCAGGAACCGGCGGCTGGTGACCAGCACCAGGCTCCCGGTGGTGCCGGGCAGCAGCGGCGCGACCTGGGCGCTGCTGGCAGCGTTGTCGAGGATCAGCAGGACCCGCTGCCCGGCAGTCCGGTCTCGCCACATCGCGGCCCGCCCCGCCAGCCCGGCGGGCAGGTACCGGGGGTCCACCCCGTCGGCGGCCAGCAACTCGGCGAGCACGTCCGCCGGGCGGGCTGGTTCCTGGCCGCGGGTGTGGCCGCGCAGGTCCACGAACAGCTGCCGGCTCGGGAACCGGCCGGCCAGCAGGTGCCCGGCCTGCACCGCCAGGGCCGTCTTGCCGACCCCGGGCATTCCGTCGATCGCCGAGATCACCACCGTCCCCGGCAGCCGGCCGCCAGGCCGGGCCGGCAGCCCGGTCAGCACCGCCAGCTCGGCAGCCCGCCCGGTGAACCGGGTGACCGCCCCGGGCAGCTGCCGCAGCGCCGCCCCGGCCCGCCCGGAGCCGCCAGCCGACCGCCGGGTGACCGGCGCCGCGCCGCCGGCCAGCAGCTGTCGGTAAAGCTGCTGCAGGTCAGGCCCGGGATCGGCACCCAGCTCATCGGCGAGGACGGCCCGGACCTGCCCGTACACCTCCAGTGCCTCAGCGGGGCGGCCAAGGCGCTCCAGCACCCGCATCAGCTGATGCCACAACCGCTCCCGCAGCGGATGCCCGGCCGTCAGCTGACGCAGCTCCGCCACCAGCTCAGCCCCGCCGCCGCAGCAGATCCGAGCCTCCACCCGCAGCTCCGCCGCGTCCAGGCGCAGCTCCTGCAACCGGGCCACCTCAGCCGCGACCAGCGGCCCGGGCGGCACATCCGCCAGCGGCGGGCCCCGCCACAATCCCAGCGCCCCGTCCAGCAGCTCTGCCGCCCGCGCGCCGTCCCCGCCGTCCAGCTCCCGGCGGCCCGCGGTCACCAGCTCCTCGAACCGTGACACGTCCACATCGCCGCAGGCCACCAGCAGCCGGTACCCCGGCGCCGCAGTCACCAGCACCCGGCCACCCGGGTCGCCGGTCAGCCGCCGCAGCCGTAACACATAACCGCTGACCAGCTTCCGCGCCGCCGCCGGCGGATCATCCCCCCATAACTCATCGACCAGCTGCCCGGCCGGGACCACCTGACCGGCACGCAGCAGCAGCACGGCCAGCAGCGCCCGTACCTTCGGCGCACTCACCCCGGCCCAGCCGCCGCCAGCCCGGAATTCCAGCGGACCCAGCAGACGACATAACACGATGCCTCCCAGCACCACCAGGCAAAGGACCCAGGCGGCCAGCAGCGCAGCATAGTCAACCACGAGGCAGACCAGAATCAACCGGCCCCCGTCATCCTGACACCTGTCAGGCCACGCCAGGCACCTGGCAGCAGAACGATTCTCCGCGCACCAGCGCCGAGTTACCAGCACCACACCCGGCCTGAAGGAACCCGCTGATGCGCCGCGCCAGCTCGCCCACCTGCTCCAAGCATGCCGGCCCGACGCGAAGGCGAACCCGGCACCCGGTTCGCGCTCCGGCGCCGCCGGGGCAGCCACCCTCTTCTTCCCGGCTTTCACGATCGGCAGAAACGGATACAGCTACGGGCTGCGCAGAATCTATTCTGACCTCTGATATTTAGGAGGTGATAACAATGCCTGAGAGGCCAGTGCTCGCCCGCCGATCAACTCAAGCGTAGGGCACTCACCTGTATCCTCACGCGTAGTACTAGTATCGCCCGCAAGAGAATGGAGCAGAAGGAATATGCGCAAGGCATTCTTATCGCTAGCCGCTGCTACGATGGCGCTCAGTGTTCTGGCTCTCCCGGCAAGTTCCGCAAATGCTGCGAGCAGCCCGACGCTCGTATGCAATATCCAGCCGTCCAATAACGATGTCTTCTCCGGTGCCTGCTCCACCCCCTATGCCGCACCCTCGTACTCGGTCTCTTTTGTGGTACAGGGCGGATCAGGCACCTACTCGTATGCCTGGACCGTGCCGAATCTGGGCACGTGGGGAAAGATCGGCAGCGGCTGCACATCGACCAGCAGCGGTTGTGCACTGCTGATTCGCGGCACCCAGATAGAACATGACCTGTTCGTGTCCGTTGTCCTCACGCAGGACGGCACACAGACCACACTGACATCGGAGGCGGATATACCAGCGGTTTGCGGATCATATCTCTGCTAAGAGGCTATAGTCCGGTCTCCCGCGATGTACGCGGGAGACCGGACGCGCTCGTCTGGCAGTCCCCTAAGGTGCCGGGACGTGCCCAGATGCGCAGCTTCCACTCGGACCTGCGCTGCTTCCTGACCCGGTGCGCTGAGCGGGGCCTGGACCCGCTGGCAGCGCGGCGGCTGCACCTGGATCTGTACATCCGGTGGAATGCAGGAGATCCGCCGGTTCAGGCCCTCCAACGTCTCGCGCCGCTTCTCAGTCGCGGCCGGGTTACCGGTATCTGGACGAGGTCATCGAACTGCTCGCGCGGGCTCCTGACCTGCACCAAGCGCCGGAGCGGGTAAAAATGAGGGATTCCCTCACGTGATCCTGGACGGCAGGATCATCCCCGGCCGACTGGAAGTCGCCTAAAGATCTTGAACCACAGGTATGACAATTACTCTTCGCTGCACCCGTGGGCTGAACTCAACAGGGCCAAGTTCGGGGCGGTGGATCGTCGCCGAGCGCATAATCCAAGCGGGTTGCCGGCAAGGCTTGAAATCATGGCCAGTCGGAGGAGCAGCTCAAGCTCCACCTCGTCATGAGCCGAGCCGAGGTGCTCGATATCCCGCGACCCGCGCCGCGATGAATGGACGATCTGCACGGCCGTCGCACCCGAGATGGTCTTCACTGTCCGCAGATACGGGGACACCGGCCCAGTCTAAAGGCCTCGGCTAGTGCGCAACTTCAGCAACCACCAACAGCGAACCCGCAGGTCAGCCACCTGCCAAAACCATCAAGCCCAGATCGTGGCCGAAGTCAGGTTACACGGCTGAAAGGCGACCGAGCCGTTGAAGCGCCAGGGCGCCAGCCAATGCGTCATAGCACAGGCTTCCCGTACCCGCCCTGCGCCGCCAGAGCTCACCAGCGGCGCTGACGCCCATCACCTGGGTGAGCCGTTGCACCGCCGACAAATGTCATCCCTGAACGGCAACCCCCAGAGCGTTGACCGCTAACGCCGAGACAGGGCGCAGAGGAGGCCCGGGACAGCGTCCTTCCCTGGTCAGCGGTCAGGATGCGGCTGAGGGGCAGGGATCTGAGTGCCCGAACCCCGCAGCGGGTCTGGCACCGATGAAGGCCGACTCGAAGGCGTCTGCGGCGTCTTGCGCGTCCCGGCTGCTGTATTTTCCTGCTGTACCCACTATCGACCTGTTCGAATTAATCCTTTGAACAGTGGAGCTATGGGGACTCGAACCCCAGGCCTCTTGCATGCCATGGAGCGTCGCTCCGTTCACGATAGCCCTCTACAGTTCACCGTGGACCCGGCTGAACTGGGGATTCGTCCCGGTCACGTCGCCTGCGTTCACCACAGTTCACCGCGGACGGTAACCAGTTTGGTAACCAGCCGGGCGTGCCGCCTGGCTTACCGCTCCAGCCGCATCCAGCTTCGAACGCATACGCGGTATCAGCGCAATGCCAGGCAGTGCATACCACAAGATACTGCCCGCACGGCCAGTGCACAGGCCGTTAGCACCCCACCACACCCCCTACTGTCAGACCCTCGCCCATCCGGCACCCTCCCGTTGCGCGCCGTCGGCCCGGCCGGTCCCTCTGCTACAGGCCACGGCGACCAGCCTGCCGGGAGGCTCGGATGAACCCGCGGACCCGGCGCGCGGCGCTGTATGCGATCGGCGTGATCGCGATCCTGGCCAGCATCAACGCGCTCGCGCACAGCTACGCCGGGCTGTATGACTGGGCGGTCCACCACCGCCTGTCCGGCTGGCAGGCCCGGTCGTGGCCCGCGGAGATCGACGTGTTCCTGACCATCGGGGAACTCGCCCTGTACGTTGCCTACCTGGACTGCTGGCCCGCCCGGCAGCGGATCTGGCCCTGGGCCACCGCGCTGACCGGCCTGGCCGTCAGCGTCGCCGGGAACATCGGCCACATCCAGGCCCTGCCCGGTCACCCCGTCACCCTCGCCGACCGGCTCACCGCCGCGACCAGCCCGCTGGCCGCGTTCGCCGGGCTGTCGGTCGGGCTGCTGGTGGTGAAGATGACCCGCCAGCCCGCCCGGCAGCATCCCGCGGCCGCGCTGATGCTCGCCCCGCCGCCCGACGCCGTGGTCCTGCCGGTACGGCCAGTCCTGGTACCCGCCCCGTCACCTGGGGCCGGGCCCGACCCTGGCCTGCTGCGGGACGCGACGATCATCCTTCAGAACGCATCGGCCCGCGGCCAGCGTCTCAGCCAGCGCACTCTGGCCCGCGAGCTGCGCGGCCACGGCCACCACTTCGGCAACGATCACCTGCGCCACATCGCCCAGACGATCGGGCTGACCCGCGATGCGGCCTGAACCCCCGCCCCCGGCACCAGGCAGCCAGACCCTGGCCGGTGTGATCACGGCCCGCCTCGCGCGCGGCGAAACGATGCCGCAGGTACTGGCCGCCAGCTATGACGCGTTCGAGTTCATCCGGCTGCTGGCGCGTCAGTGCGAGGACCGCGATCCCCGGCTGTTCGCCGCGTTCATGACCACGGCCGCCGCCGCAGCCGACGGCCTCGACGCCCTCGCCTTCTCCGACTCGCTGCCCGCTCCTGGCGAGCCCGGAGCCACGGTCATCACCGGCATCCCGCCGAGCACGGACGCCGACCTCGGCACCGTCGCTGACACCCTGGCTGCTCTAGCTGCGGTCCTGTCGCGTCAGCTGACCCGCGCAGCGGCCCTCGCCCCGGCTGACGGCGACCGTCATGCATGCCGGCTCGCCGGGCGCGCCGCTGATGAGATCCACCGCCTGATGGCCCGAGCCGATGACCACGCCCGTTCTCGGTGAGTTCCTGGCCGCTGCCGCCGGGCAGATCGACCTGGCCGCCGGCTGCCCGGTACCCGGCGACGATCTGACGCGGGCCGCCGCCATCGCCCAGCTCGACCGCCTGACCGCCGCGCTGGCCCGGTGCGCCGCCACCGTCACGATCATCAGCGAGCCCGATCCCGGCAGACACCCCGGTCAACGGCATCGGCCAGGCCAGGGCCAGCACCCGGACGGCACTGCAGAACGCCGCCGACAGCACCCGCCGGGCCGCGACCACGGCCAGCACCCGCCAGCCCGCAACCACGCACCCGGGGATACGGCATCTGTCCTCGGCGGCCGATCACCTGGCCGCCGCCGGCGACCTGCTGAGCACCCACTTCACCACCAGCCGCACCGGGCTGCAGACCGGCATCTCCCGCTGGGCTCCGCTGATCTGGTCCCCCGCCACCGCCACCGTCGTGCTCGCCGACCTGGCCCGGTACGCAGGCCAGCTCGCACCCTGGGCCGCGCAGCTGTCCATGGCCCGGCCCGGCGACACCACCTTGCCGCCGCTGGCCTGCCTGTCGGTGCACACCACCAGCCGGTGGCTGTGGACCGCCAGCTCCACCATGACCACCGCCCTGGCGCACCACCCTCCGCCTGTCCGCCGACCGCCTGCTCGCGCTCGCCATCCCGGCGAACTTCGCCCCGCCCCGCGCCGCGCTCAGCCAAGGGCAGACCGTCAGCGAGCTATCCGCTGGCATAGCGGTGACCGCCCAGCGCCTGCGCCATGCACCCATCCACCTGCCCGGCACCCACCGGCCCTTCTCCCCCGCGATCACCGCCACCTCCTGGCGCCGCAGCGCGCTCGCCGCCGCGATCATCAGCCACACCAGCCACCTCCTGCTCGACGCCCTGGCCCACCGCGCCCGCCAGCTCACCCCCGATTCATCCCTCCACATCGCTCTCAGCCAGGCGGCCAGCACAGCCGGGCACACCTGGCCCGCCTGGCGCACCGTCGCCCAGGCCCTGGACCTGATCCGCACCGGAGACAACCGCGAAACCTCCTCCCCGCTCACCGCCGACCTGGCCGACCTGACCGTGCGGCTAGGCCGCCTGGCCTACGACCACCCCTGCTGGACACCGTCCGTCAGCGCCGCCGCCTCCCCGCGCACCCCCGAGAACCTCGCACCCGGCCCTGACGCCATCGCCCAGGCCGTGGCCGCGGTCCACCACGCCGCCGACGCCGTCCTCCAGGTCGTGCCCCCGGACAAAGACGCCCTCATCGACGCCGCCGCCCGCCGCCGCCTGTTCGTCCGCACCCGCCTGCTGCCCGCGCACGACGACATCCCCTACCGCTACGGCCGCATCCCCCCAGCCCAGCTCGACGACCTGCTCACCGCCTACACCACCGCCACCCGCACCACCCAGAACCTGGTCACCGCCCTCGACACCCTGGCCACCACCCTCGGCACCACCACCACCCACCTGGCCGCCACCCGCCTACGCGACCCAGCAGCAGCCATCACCGAGCCGGAAGAGCACCACGCCAGCAGGCGACGGGACCAGTGGGCACTACAGGCACTCCTGCCCGAATCCGGCCGGGTCGAGCAAGCGCTCCGCGCCCTCCACGTCAGCGACCCGGCCATGCTCACCCAGGCCGCCACCATCGACAGCGCCACCCAGAACCTGATCGACCAGGCCACCGCCAAGACCCGACGGCGCAACGTCGCCAAGGACGCCCAGCCAGCCCTCAGCCCCGCCTATCCCAATCACCGCCGCCGACCACCCCAAGTAGCCGGACTGGACTCACCCGATTCCCGATCACCACGCCAAGCGCCGGCTCCCGTACCGGAAGCATGACATGTCAGCCACGCCGAAATCCCGGAAAACTACACCAACCGGCAGTCCATCAACAGCCGCCAGCTCGGTTGCGCATCGTGATCGTCGGGTGATCAAGTAACGTTAGTAATATGCCTCATACTCCCTGCCGGTTCTGCACGGCGGGTTGACAATCGCTCTGTGAGCGCATGTGCTTGTGCGCAGATTATCCAGTTCGGCTACGCATGCTGGTACTGCAGGGGACTGCCCTCATCGCGCGAGAAGTTCCCGCTTAGCTGTATGTCCTCGGCGGGGCGTCACGCGGGCGCGGTGAGCTGCAGCTCATTTTGCCCTGGAGATGGTCGAGCCAAAGGTCGAGCACGAGCAGGTCGAAGGGGATGAATTCTCATTTCCTGGCCTCTGGCGGAGAACTGAGGGTTACGTTGAGGTTTACTGGCTGGCCGTTGCGCAGGATTGAAAGGCGTATAATCTGGCCTGGGTGATGGTGCTGGATGAGCATCACGGTGCCTTCTGAGGATCCGCCGTCGGCTATTCCGGAGACGGCGGTGATGACGTCGCCGGGGAGCAGTCCGGCGGTCGCGGCGGGGGCGCCGGGCGTTACCGAAATGACCAGGGCGCCTTCTGGTGGGTCGCTATGCATGGTGACGCCGATATAGCCCGGGTCGGCTGCTGGCGTGGGCTTGGCCAGGACGGCCGAGACGGTCATGTGCCGTCCGTGGCGCACGATCGTGAGGGAGATATGCGTTCCCGGAGGATGGGCCTGGATGGCGAGGATGGCGGCGTTGGCAGATTTCACCGGCGTGCCGGCCAGCGCGGTGATGGTGTCGCCGGAGCGCAGCCCGGCACGGGATGCAGGGCTGCCTGGCTGGACGGTGATGATGAGGGCGCCTGGCCGGGGGCTTGTGCCAAGGACGAGGCCGAGAGCCCCGCGGCCGCTGAGCCAGGTCTGGATGGTGTAGGCCAGGTTCATGGTTCCGGGAAGGAGCAGGAGGATGGCGGCGACGATGGCGGGTGCCAGCCATTTCGTCGGACTGGTTCTGGATGCGGTCGGCTTGGCGCGGGTGGCGTGGGCGATGCGTTCTTGGTGTCCTGGATCAGCTATCGCGGTCTCGTGGAGCCCGAGGATGATGTGCGTCGCCGGGAGGTCTGCACCGAAGATCCGGTCGCCAAGATGCCGGGCCCAGTTACGTGCCGCCGGGTGCTTGGTGCCTGTCAGCCACCGGGCGGCTGCGGTGCCGTCATCGCAAAGCGATGCGAGGATCACGTGCGCCGGGAGCATGACCTCATCGTGCAGGCAGGAAGTCGCGTTCTCTCCGTTGCCCAGTGCCCTGGCAAGCGCAGTTGTAACAGGTACGGAGTCCTCGCCGAGTAGGACGGTGATGTGCCGTGGGCGGTCTCATCGACGGCCCTGGCAGGCTCGGCTCGCCTATTTCGCAAGCGACGGTGAACCCGGTCCAGTCAGCGCTATCCGCTGAGAACGTGGCGCTGAGGAACTCCAGGGTGCCGACGGGACGGTCCTTGGCCAGGCGCTTGGCATAGTGCAGGACACGCCGGGTGGCCTCGCCATCAGGCCGTCTGCGGCCAGGACCCCGGTTGCCGGGATCTCGCTGCGAGGCAGCCGCTGGGCGTCCCAGTGCAGCGTCCGGGCCGGTGCGGCCCAGGTGGTGCGTGTGGCAGCGGTGGTCCAGCGATCAATCCGCCGACTTGGCCGGGAGTAAGGTCGCCAGCCGGGGCGCGGCCTAGTGCCGCATCTGTGCTTCGCGCAGGTCGTTCAGGATCGGGCCGCGGTCTGGAAGGCTGTCGATGACCTGGCCGAGGATGTCGCTGTCTCGCCGTCCGGGATGGGTGCCATCCCGCCGACACTGTGGTGCGCCGCGTATGAGGCAGGCCAGAGGGAAGCCGAACGGCTCCCGCCCGGCGCGGATGCTGACCGCGCTGACCCAGCAGGCGCCGAGGATGACCGTCGAGGGCCAGCGCAGCCGCAATGCTGCGACAGCCGAAAGGACGGAGCTATCACGGAGCCGCACCGCCGTTCCGAAGACCTGTGCATCCGGGCTGCCGTCGTCCTTCCCAGTGGTGCCGTGAACCGAGATCATGACAACGTCAGGTTGTGGTGGTCCGTGCAGTGCAGATTCGATGCCAGCCTGGTCAGCTGTCTCGATGACCTGCATGCGCTGCGCTGCCAGACGCCAGTGCTCTGCTTCATGGGCCGTTGCGGGCAGGCTGGCGTCATGGTCGAGGTGCACGATAGCGACCGGCTGGCCTTCTGGCGCGAGACGGCGCCATTCGCGCCCTTGCAGGAGGCTGAGCGCAGGTGTTAAGGCCACGCAGGCGTATTCGATGAGCAGCTTGCCGTTCCTGACCGGCAGCGCCGCCAGGGGAAGGCTGGCGATCGGGCCGTCGGGGACTATTAGCAGGTCGATCGGGCTGCCGCTGGACGGGCATAGCACGTCCCACCAGGCAGGTGGCAGGATGGCCTGAGCGAGGTCTTCCCACATCTGCTCGTCAAGTGGGGTGCTGAACAAGAAGGTAATGCTCGCGGGGTCGCCAGCTTCCAGGGCGTCCAGAGCGCCAGCCGGGGTCAGCAACGGGCTGATGACCTCGCTGTCCGGAGGTGCTTCAAGGTTTGTTGTGCGTACGCGGATTGCGTGTCTGGGCGATACCAGCACGCTGTGGATGACCCAGCCGGTGTCTTCGCGCCAGCAGTGATACAGCAGCGCCACCCGGTCGCCAAGCCGGGATAGTGCCGCCTCGACGTCGGTGGGCTCTGCGACCAGGGATGCTTCACGCACCGCGCTGAACCGGGCGCGGACCTGCTTGCGGACCGCGGCCAGGTGCTCCTGGTCTTGCGGGGTGGCGGGCTGAGCCTCCTTGCCCTGGCGCCAGGCCAGCCGCGTGTCGTACTCGCGGCGGGCGAGTTCGGCAAGTGCCGCCAGCAGTTCGGGATCAGATTCCAGGGCTCCCTCGTTGCGCATGAGGCTCGCGGTCATCGTCCGGTGCAATGATTCCAGCAGCCACAGGCCCAGCTCACCTGCTTTCGCGCCCATATACTTCACGCTGGATAGCCCGCTGAAGACGGTGGCGTAGAGCTGTCGCTGTGAAGCTATCCAGCTTGCGCGGCTGTCTTCGCCGCGAAGAGTGCCGCGGTCGTCCTCGACGACCTGCAGCCCGACGCGGATAAGGTCCAGGGCGTGGCTTTCCTGGCCGGGTTCGGCATGGCCTGCGGCCAGCGCGCTAGAAAGGCCACGTACGAGGGCCGGGCCTGCCCGAGCCCGGTCCTTGATGCTCTCGAATTCGCCGTAGGCATCCATGTACGCTGTGCACGCATCCAGGTGCTGGCCACGGCGCTGATAGATGCGCGCCGCGACGTCAAGGGCGATGCCCTTGGCCAGCCGCGCCCGCTGATGATCAGCAACGCCGAAGTCGTTGGGCTTGAGCTGCGCAGTGAGGCAGCCTGGCAGCCGGCAGATCCGGTAGGCGAGTTCGAGTGCTGCACCGGGATGGGCATGTTCAAGGAGCCGGACGTCGGCGGCTAACCCGAGAAGCACCGCCGATGGCTGCCCGCGCCAGATCATGGCGGCGCGGCGCCGCCCGGACCAGCGCCATTGCCGGGTACCGGAGTAGCGGCCAGAGTCGATGGCGGCGCCGAGAATGAGCGCTTCCAGCTGCGCAGGAGGCCGACGCGTGGCGCCGCGTGCGCCAAGGAGTAGTTGCAGTGCCTCGGCATGCTGTCCTACCACCGTCAGGAACTGAGCCCGGACCGCCATGATCGCGGGCTGGCGGCCCAGCCGCTCATCCTCGATGGCGGCACGAGACCGGGCCCCAGCATCCGCGATCTTGTTGCGAGTGAGCAGGTATTCGATGCCGCGTGCCAGGCAGTATGCTACTGACCGGTAGTCTCCGCGGCGCCGGAAACGGGCAGCGCTCTCGTCCATCACCGTGTCGGCGATGTTGGTCGTAACCAAAGACACCTGCGGGTAAGCGGTGTCGACGTTTTCCAGCGCCACCCATCCCCGCAGCGGCAGCATCGCACGGCGCGAAGGCCTGAAGCCGGCCTGCGTCGGCCGCCTCAGTTGGTGCACGCGCCGCCGGGACCGCCAGCGGCGGAACCGCGATGCAATCAGCAGGGCTGCCAGAGCCGGGACGTAGCACGCCAGCACGCCACCCGGGCATTTGCCCAGAACAGACGCGGCCAAGAGAACGGCGGCACCGTATAGGGCCGCTAGCCTGGCGAGCCGCCCGAGCGACGGCTCACCATCGGGCCACAACGTCTCACCAAGTGTCGCTTTTTTGATCCGCTCAGGCGATGTGAGGTCGCTGCGGCTGCGACGCCCGCCGATATGCAAGCCCACGGCGAACAGCACCCCGGCAGTGGCCGCAGGTGGCACTGGGACCAGGCCGTGCTCCACCCACCAGCGCAGCCATCCGCTTGAGGCGGCTAGCTGCAGGTAAGACGGCCTGGCATGATTGAATACGGCTTCCCACCACAATGCCAGAGCCAAGAACCCCGCGGTCAGGCAAGCGTCCGCGCATGCGTTGCGGATGGCCAGGACAGCGCGATATCCCCAAGAGTGGACAAACAGACTCGGATCACTATATGTCGTATCCTTGCCCTGCGATTTCATGGTCACGTACCGCCTCCCCAAGGGGGGAGTCTATAGTCGTGGCCATTCCGGAAGGCTGCTATGAAATGACAGATGCCGAAACGCCCCCTGGCTTCGGCAGTGCCTTACTGCCCGCTGTGCGAGCGTTCGAGCTAGTTAAGGGCACTGAGTTCATCGTCTTTCTCGCCGCGCACGAGAGCGGCCTGCCAGGGGACGGCGTACGACGCGAGCTGCGCGTCGCGGCACGTCACGGCAGGAATGCCGCAACACGCGGCCTTGTCGATACGCTCATCAGCGACGGGACGGCCGGGATCGTGGGCGGTGCGGCCTGGGCTGGAATAACCGCGATGTGCACAGCCACTAGGGCATACCTGCGCAGCCGCCGCCAGGTACCTGCCGTCAGCGACATGACGACCGTGGTAGCACGACTCAAGACGGTATGTGCACAGATCACCGGATCTGTCCCCGCGGAGCTGTCTGCTGCCGCAATCCAGAAACTCGATGACGGGCGCTGGTACGCACAGTTCACCCACAGCGGAGTCACCGTGCGGGCCACCCTTAACCCCGCCTGCTCAATCATAAGCTGGATTCAGGAATAGCTCGCTTGCACGCCACGATGGACTGCCAGCAGGAGGAGTAAATGCCGACCGTGACGGGCCATTATACGCTAAACTTATCAGCGCTACCATTTCGCGCCGAGAAGCTTCGGGTCGCTTCGGCATGCAGTTATGGATAAAAAGAACCAACTGCTTTCATCTACCGAATATCAGGGCTGTAGTTTGAGCGAGCTGCCGTGCATTGCTGCGCGAGGCCGGACGCAGCTGCCGCGTCGACGACCACCCGGCTGCGTGATGCGCGTTCCGCGCACCACAGATGCGCCAGCTCCGCAGCCGACGTCCGCTCCGGGCTCTCGGCCGTGGCCTCAAGTTCTTCCTCTATGGTAGCCGTGTGCTCAGGAGCGAGACTCACGCCGCTGAGCATCTGCCTGAACCGGTAGCGGCTCTGAGGAATGTCTATCGTCGATGCCGGCGCCATCCTGGCGCGCGCCTGCTCGATCATGACGCGATTGGCGGAGGTGTGCACCTCAACAAGCGCCATTGTCAGGGACATTGGATCAAGTCTCCCCTCCAACCATGGCAGCGTCATCCTGCTCGCCATCGTGTGTCTGGAGGTCAGGTCCTGAGCAGCCCTTTCCGGCCCTCTTCAGACAAGGAGTGCAGCATGTTCTTGTCATGCCAATAGCCCATCTTGTTATTGGCGACGTATACCGCGGATGCGATGACGCGCAATTGGAAAGCGACGGACTGCCCCTCCCTGCTCCGAAATGAGAAGTCAGAAGGCGTCAGGCGATGTTTCTTCACCTGTACAGGGCACAGGTCATCTCGATTGCAGGTGAAACAGAATACGCTCCCAGCTGTTGCGGCCGAAAGAGGCCGCCCGCCAGATGTCATTTCGCTATCAATCATGCCGATTAACCTCTGGGCCGTGATTACCAGCTGCCCCCCTCCCTGAACCTCTGTTCCACCCACCGCTTTGAGGTGCATCCCGCAGAGAATACTATTCCAACGCGGCTCCGGTCCGACTGCGTCTTCCGCGCTAAGCAGCGCTCCAGCAGGTTTTATTAGCATCATATCGCTGGGCGGGCTGGCAGTTTTGATTTTGGTAACAGAATGACGCTCAAATCGAATACCGAGGTCATCCCACTTTTGCGGAAGCATGCTGCGGTCAATCGCGAGTCGGGCAGTCTTAAGTACCATGGATCAGCTCCCTTGAGCCAATAGATCTTTTGACCGCCCCTGCTTCATGACACCTCGGCGATCAGGAAACCCAGGACCGCACACTCAACGCTTGCGATCAAGCGAGAGGACGGTAATCGGTCATTGAAGCTTACATCGCCCGCCTACATCTGGTGCTGATCTGTACTATTTCGGTGTGACAGTTCAGGGCCTCCGGCTCGTGAGCGAGGACCGGACGTCTCCACCAAGGCCTCCTCTGCCGGCCTTGCTAGTGCGCTGTCCGCGAATGTTCGCCGGATCAGCTGACAATACGCCATAGCGCCCTGCTCCCAGACTCGATTTGTCATGACGGAATCGGGCGCCAGGAGAGGGGATGGCTGAGCCGGTGCCGGCGTGACGGCTCCTGATGAGGAGGGCCGGTGGCTGTAGCAGATCGCGTGGCGAGGGCAGCATAGGTTGATCTGGGTGCGCCGGGCATTGATCATCATGCGTCGGCCTGTGGGACGCCGACGTGCTCCGCGGCAAGTGTCGCGGGATCACGCAGAACGCACGACTGCAGACCACCAAGTTCTGAATGGCCACGTTCCCGTCGGCCTTGTGCCGATGATCACCCCGAATTAGGCGGTTATCTGAAGCCCTCGCTGTCGCCGCCGCACCTGACCAGGACATCTGCGGCGTAGACATGTAGCCGGACGACATTCGCACCGTAGCTGCTAAATTCGAAAAATCGCGGCGACAAGATGGATTGCGCTCGATCTGGGGCGGAGACAGTGTGCAGGTGACGCCTCGATGGCGTAGCTAACCTCCGCTATTCAGCGCTGATGGCCTGTTGAGCGGTTCGAGGGCTTGCCTGTCGCTGTGAGCTGGGGTTTCGCGCCGCGGCGGGCTGGGATGCGCGTGCACCTTATGGGTGCGGGGCGATCTGCGGGGCGCTGGAATGACAAGGACGGCCGCGAAGCGGCCGTCCTTGCTGGTTTAAGGGCGAAGAGCGCCCTGGTTCTGGGAGATTGCAGGTCACCACACCTATGCAACTTTCCCGGGACTGGAGCGCTCTTCGTCATGCAGGATACGCGGTGGGACCATGCCCTGAAGGTCACTGGCGGCGGAGCCGGGCCTGGTCGGGCACGCCGGCGCGGTCCTGCTCCGCAAGGCCGCCGACCAGGCGGGACTGACCGCCGCCCTGAGCGCGGCGCTGCGGAAGGCGGGGAAATCGCCTGTTCTGGACCGGGGGGTCGTCCTGGTGTCGATGGCGGCGGCGATCGCGCTCGGGGCCACCAGCATGAGCGATATCGCGGTACTGGCGCACCTGGCCCCGGTGCTGGGGGACGCGCCGAGCGCGCCGACGATACGGCGGGCACTGGACCTGGCCGGCACGGCGGCCACGCTGGACCGGATCGCCCGCGCACGCGCGAGGGCCCGCGCGCACGTGTGGACGCTGATCGAGCAGGCGCCCGGCCGGGTTCCCGTGGCTGGCCATCGCCGGGAAGACCCTGGCAGGGTGGCTCGTCATCGACATGGACGCCACCCTGGTCACCGCCAGATCGGACAAGCAGGGAGCAGCTCCGACCTGGAAGAAAGGCTATGGTTTCCACCCATTAGGGGCGTGGTGCGCGAATACGCGCGAATGCCTGGCGATGCTGCTCCGGCCGGGCAACGCCGGGTCGAACACGTTCACCGATCACAAGGACGTGCTGACCGCGGCCCTGCGCCAGGTCCCCGCCCGCTTCCGGGGCAAGATCCTGGTCCGCGTTGACGGCGCGGGCGCCAGCCACGAGCTCATCGAGCACCTGCTGGGCATGTCCTCCCCGCGCCGGAAGGTCCTGTTCACCTGCGGCTGGATGATTACCGGCGCCGACGAGGCGGCGATCATGGGCGTCCCGGAACTGGCGTGGAAGCCGGGTGCCGGCCAGGACGGCACCGTCGAGGAGGACAAGGACATCGCCGAGATCACCGGCCTGATGACCCGGGCCGGGAAATGGCCCGGCGGGCTGCGCTGGATCGCCCGCAGAGTGAAGCCGTCCCGCCGGCAGATGCGCAACCTCACCGCTTACGAGAGGAAGACCGGCTGGCGGTACTCCATCACCTGCACGAACATCCCCGGACAAAGGAATGCCCGGCGTCCCGGGCAGCCACCACCCCCAGTACATCGACGTCGCCCACCGCCAGCACGCCGTCGTCGAGACCGGCGGCGTCCGGACCGCCAAAGCCATGGGCCTGCGGAACCTCCCGTCGAAGTCCTGGCAGGTCAACAAAGGCTGGGTCATCGCCGCGAACATCGCCGCCGACCTCACCGCCTGGACCCGCCTCCTCGGCCTCTGCGACGACCCGGACCTGCGGGAAGCCGACCCGGACACGCTCCGTTACCGGATCTGGCACATCCCCGCCCGGCTCGCCCGCCACGCCCGCGAGCGCGTCCTGAAGATCAGCCCCGACTGGCCCTGGACAGACGCGTTCCTCACCTGCTGGCAGCGGCTCTGCGCCCTGCCAGCACCCGCCTGACCAGCACGAACCACCCCAGCGACACGACAGGAGGCACAACCCGGCGCAGTCGGAGCCGGTGCGCACCCGGGCACACCGGGCACCACCACGCGACCACCCCCGCCAGCCAAACAGACACCACACCCGAAACCGGGCACCAGCACAATCAGTAACCCGACCTCAGGAACGCTGACCGATTGAGGCTAAAAGCCCACAAAACGCCCAGTCGTTGACAGCGAAGACACCCAATCCGGACTGTAGATATCGGATGTTATGTTTCTGGCCGGGTTCCGGATGCAAGCTGCCTCCTCTCGCTGCGGACGCTGCCGCCCTATTCGCAGATGGATTTGTGATGAATTGGCTGCGCATCGTGAGGTGATTGGTGTTGCATAGCGCCTGGGCAGGGCTGCCTGAGGCGGCTGCCTCGACCGGTGCGGAGGTGGAGTCGTGCGGGATGCACGCAAGACCATGATGGGGAGAACAGGGGAAGGACTTGAGACATCTGGTTGAACTGCCAGTTGGCACGGCGCAGTCACCGGCACAGACTGTGAGCGTCGAGATCGAGCAGGTCGCCGACGGTCTGGTGGACGTGTCCCGGCCTGGCCAGGCGGTCGCGCGGGCCACGCGGTCGCTCGGGGAGATGCTCGTCAGCATTCGCCCGGTAGCGGAGAGCTTCCTCGACGCGTTCGTCGGCATGGCCAACGCGCCAGACGAGATCGGCCTCGAATACGGGCTCTCAGTCTCCGCTGACGCAAACCTGGTCATCGCGACTACTGCGGCGCAGGCCAATTTCAAGGTCACTCTCACATGGCGCACGCCGCCCGTGTCAGTTACGGCAGCCGTAGTTCGTGATAGTGGGGGTATTGGCGCAGGTCAGACGGATATGCCGGCGCAGGGACGCGGCTGCCGCGATCATGACGGGTTGTGAGACACAATCAAGACGCGGCAGCCGCTGCTGCCACGGTAGCTGATGAGGTTCACTCAGGGCTGCTGGAGGATCTGCTGGGCTGCGTGGCGGGGTGCTTCCCGCGGCGGGAGACCCGCCAGTCGTGCCGGCAGATGGTCAGCGGGCTGCTGATGGAGCTGGAGGATCACAACTGCTGGACCATCGCCGAGGCAGTCGGGCACCGCGGGCCGCACCGGCTGCAGCACCTGCTGTCGCGCGCGGTCTGGGACGAGCGGCGGGTGCTGGACGCCGCGTCGTCGTGGGCGGTCAGCCGGCTTGATGACGGGGATGCGGTGCTGGTCGTGGATGAGACCGCCGATGAGAAGTCCTCGGCTGACGCGGCCGGCGCGGCCCGCCAGTACAGCGGCACGACCGGCGGCGTGGCGCTGTGCCAGGTGGCGGTCACGCTGACGTATGCGACCGGCCGCGGTCATGTGCTGATCGACCGGGCGCTGTACCTGCCGGAGGGGCGCGCCGCCGATGAGGAGCACCGTGAGCTGGCCGGCGTCCCCGAGGAGGTGCAGTTCGCCACCAAGCCGCAGCTGGCCGGCGATCTGCTGGAACGCGCGCACGCGGCCGGGATCCGCGCCGCCTTCGCGGTCGGCGACGAGGTCTACGGCGGCCGTGAGCTGCGTCGGCGCATCCGCCAGCTGGGGATGGGTTATGTGATGGCGGTCCGCGCCAATCATGTCCTGGCCACCAGCCCCGGCCGCGCCGTGACAGCCGCCGCGGCTGCCCGTCTGATCCCCGCCCGCGGCTGGCAGCGGATGCGCACCGGGCACGGAACCAAGGGCGTCCGCCACTACGACTGGGCGATGCTGCAGGTGACTAGCGACGACACCCCCGACGGCAACGACGACGGGCACAGCGCGCTGCTGATCCGGCGGCACCGCTACACCGGCACCCGGTCGTACTACCGCTGCTGGACACCCTGGCCCGTCCCGCTGTCCCGGCTGATCGCCGCCGCGGTCACCCGCTGGCGGATCGAGGAAGATCACCAGCTGGCCAAGCAGGCCGCCGGGCTGGACGCCGGGCAGGTCATCCGGTGGAAGTCCTGGCACCGCTGGACCGCCATCTGCCTGCTCGCCTACATCTACCTGGCCGTCGCCACCACCATCCAGCGCCAGCACGACCCCGGCCCGGAGACGCCGGCCTGATCCCGGTCACCGCCCCGGAACTGCTGCGGCTCCTGCGCGGCACCGTCATCCCGCCACCCCGCCGGGACCGGGCCCACCGGCAGCACTGGTCATGGTGGCGGCGCCGCCACCAGCACCGCGCCCGCCAGGCCCACCAGCGCTGGAACGCCTACGCCGAGACCACAACATGATCACAACGAACTACAGCCGCCGTAACAGTGCTCACCGCACTCGTCAGGCCAGTTGCGCTGGAGCTTGGATTCCCGCTTGCAGCAGGCGTGGCTGGAGCCTGGGTGGTGGCAGCAGGCGTCGGCGAGATGGCGCCGCGCCGGGGGGGGCTCTGCGGTCTCGCTGGTGCTGCTCCCCGCGGATGGCTGGGCATTCTTACTGGTGCCAGATGGCTCCATGATCACTACTACGAGTATCGCCACCGCCAGCACCGTGAGCAGCGCGACGACGGCGAGTAAGACACGCGTCCTGGAGTCGCGAAGCCACGGCTGTGCAGTTTTCGATTCTGGTGCGGGAACCCCACTGGGACCGGAAGCCGCCGCGGCCGGGTCTCTAGCTGATGACCCGGCGCGTGATCTGGTGTGCCAGACCTTCGCGGCTCGGGTAGCTGCGGATCGAGCCGGGGGGCCGTGGCATCCTCTTCCTCGCTGCGCCGGTTCGGGGCAACTCTGCAGTCCCCATGCAAGTGACGGCTCTCGTAAGCGGCCTCCAAACGAAAGGCTCGCTGATCGTTCTTGCTGTTCAACCACTCAGCGTGATTCGTTCGAAGGTCGATGTCAGTCGCTGACTCAGCTCGACTGCCTTTCCTGATCTTCGCTTCCTGATCTTGTTTCGCTGTCCTGCCACTCTTGAATCATGATCGCCCTTCG
>CAVRCV010000014.1:0-706608 GCA_963719705.1 uncultured Actinomycetota bacterium | reverse complement strand
GCGCCGCTGACCAGGCCCGGAACGGGAGTGTCCCGGAAGGCGGCCGGGACGCGCCGGAGGCGATCCTGTGGGCGGCGCTGTCCCTGGCACCCGACGAGGGACTGTCGGTGCCCGAGCTGATGACCGCCACCGGGATGGGCCGGCGGTGGGTCTACTACCGGCTGCGCGAGCTGGCCGACTCCGGCCGGGTGATCCAGACCGATCGCGGCACCTGGCGCACCGCCAGCCTCGGACATGACCCCTGGTGAGCCTCTACCGATCTTGTGCACGTGCACGGCCTCGCGCGTGTCTGCACGTAAAGGCGCATCCGTGCACGCCGTGCACATGCACAACGCCCCCGTCCTGCCCAGGTCCTGCGGCCTGCCAGCAATCCCGAGTCCGAGAAAGAAGGTGGTCACCACGACAGAACCGAACGACCGCGCGACTATTCACATCGGTGACGCGCGCACCGTGCTCGCCTCGATGCCCGAGCAGTCGGCCGACTCATGTACCAGCCCGCCGTATGGGCCAAGCGCGACACGGCGTGTTGGCCAGTACGGCCTCGAGCCCAGCCCGCCGCGGTTTCGCGAGGCCGGCGTGCTGGCCGTCGATGGGACGTGCTGGCTGAACCTGGGCGACTCCTACTCGGCCGGCGGCGCCACGGCATCGGGGCTGCACCAGTACATCGGGGCCGGCCTGGCCGGGCGGCAGGCACCGGGGCTGGGCACCAAGAACCTGCTCGGCCTGCCCTGGCGCACCGCGCTCGCACTCCAGGACGACGGGTGGATCCTGCGCAACGCGATCGTGTGGCACAAGCCCAACGCCATGCCCGAGTCCGTCCGTGACCGGCTCAACTGCCGCCACGAGCTGATCTTCCTCATGGTCCGGTCCCGGCACTACTGGTTCGACCTGGACCCCATCCGCCTGCCGCACGCCACGGCGCACCCGGCAGGCGGCACCCGGCCGCCGGGCGCTCCGGCTAC
This sequence comes from uncultured Actinomycetota bacterium, assembly GCA_963719705.1. Classification (GTDB taxonomy): domain Bacteria; phylum Actinomycetota; class Actinomycetes; order Streptosporangiales; family Streptosporangiaceae; genus CAVRCV01. The sequence continues at coordinate 705,646 of CAVRCV010000014.1, read as the reverse complement.
CGGGCGGCATCCGGGCGACCGGCGCCGCGGTGGCACCCGGCCGCAGAAGTACGGGCCGCATACCCGGCAGGTCATCGCCGCGCGGCGATATGGCACCGGCCGCGGCACGCCGGGCGCACCCCAACGGCCGCAACCCCGGCGACGTCTGGTCGATCCCCACCCACCCCTACCGCGGGCCGCACTTCGCCGCGTTCCCGGTCGAGATCCCGCTCCGCTGCATCCAGGCCGGGTGCAAACCGGGCGGCACGGTACTGGATCCGTTCTGCGGCACCGGCATTACCGGTATTGCCGCCCTGGCACTTGGTCGGCAGTTCACCGGCATCGAGATCAACCCCGCCTTTGCCGCGCTTGCGGCCGAACGGCTGCGGCATGCCGCCGGTCCCCAGCCGGGCGGCAGTGAGCGGCGGTATGCCGGTGACCGGCATGCCGCATCGGCCTGTTACCGGCAAGCCACATCTTGCCTGCTCACACCCTCCCAAACGACGCGGCGCAGCGTACGATCGCAGGCCCGCACCAGGGCCGGGACGCACCGGCCGGCGCGCCCGGACACGGCGGCACCCGACGGCCGCAGATCCGCGTGATCGTGCCGGACGAGCCGCCACGGCTCACCCCGGCAGCCGCGCGGGCACTGCTGCGCATCCTGCTCGCGGCTCAGCCGAAGGAGGACCGGCAGGCCGCCGGGCAGCGGAGAGAAAGGAGTCCCCATGACAACGAGACCGGTTAGCGTTCTGGGGCCGGGTGTCCACCGAGGACAACCAAGACCCCGAGTCCTCCCGCGCGTGGCAGATCACCCGCGCGCGCACCCTGATCGAGCCGCACGGCGGGGAGATCGTGGCCGAGTTCTTCGACATCGACAAGTCCCGCTCGATCCCGCCGCAGCGCCGGCCCGAGGCCAGCCGCGCTGCTGGCCGCGCTGGCCGACCCGGCACGCGGCTTCGATGCCGTCGTGGTGGGGGAGCCGCAGCGGGCGTTCTACGGCAACCAGTTCGGCAACACCTTCCCGCTGTTCGCGCACTACGGCGTGCCGCTGTGGGTGCCGGAGGTCGGCGGGCCGATCGACCCCGACAACGAGGCGCACGACCTGATCATGTCGGTGTTCGGCGGGGTGTCGAAGGGCGAGCGGAACCGGATCAAGATCCGGGTCCGCACCGCGATGGCCGCGCAGGCGCAGCTCGAGGGCCGCTATCCTCGGCGGCCGCCCGCCCTACGGCTACCGGCTCGTAGACGCCGGACCGCATCCCAACCCGGCCAAGGCCGCCGACGGCAAGCGGCTGCACACGCTGGCGATTGATGAGCCCGCGGCGGTGGTCGTGCAGCGGATCTTCGCCGAGTTCCTGGCCGGGCGCGGCATCTTCGCCATCGCCGAGCGGCTGACCGCCGACGGCATCCCCTGCCCGTCCGCGCATGACCCGGGCCGCAACCGGCACCGCTGCGGCATCGCCTGGTCCAAGAGCGCGGTCCGCGCCATCCTGATGAACCCCCGCTACACCGGCCGCCAGGTCTGGAACCGCCAGCGCAAGGACGAGGTCCTGCTCGACGTCCACGACGTCGCGCTCGGCCACACGACCAAGATGCGCTGGAACGAGGCCGGCAAGTGGATCTACTCCGACCAGCCCGCCCACCCGCCGATCATCGACGCGGCCACCTTCAGCCAGGCCCAGGACGTCCTGGCCGCCCGCGGCCGCGGTCCCTGCCAGCACAAGCCGCACCACGCCCGCCGCGCCTACGCCTTCGTCGGCGCTGCTCTTCTGCGGCGTCTGCCAGCGGCGGATGCAGGGCCAGCTGGGTCAACCAGGCCCCGTACTACCGGTGCCGGTTCCCCACCGAGTACGCCCTGGCCAACAAGATCGACCACCCCCGCAACGTCTACCTGCGCGAGGACGCCTTCGGCGCCCAGGTCAACGCCTGGCTCGCCGGGCTGTTCGCGCCCGGCCATGTGCAGCAGACCATCGACCAGCTCACCGCCGCCCAGGACGACGCGGTCCGACGACATCGCAGCCGAGGCCGCCAGGGCCAGGATCGCCGACGCCGGGCAGCGGATGGCCCGCTACAAGGCCGCCATCGACGCGGGCGGCGACCCGGCCGAGATCGGCCGCGTGGATCAGCGAGGCCAAGGCCCAGCGCGTCCAGGCCGAGGCCGAGATGCGCCAGGCCGCCAGCAGATCCCGCCTGAGCCCGCCAGCAGATCCAGGACCTGATCAGCACCGCCGCCGAAGTCGCGGCCACCCTGGACGACGCCGACCCGGCCGGCATGGCGGACGCATCTACGACAAGCTGGGAGTGCGGCTCACCTACCAGCCGGACCGCCAAATTGTCTACGCAACTGCGAGCCCGGAGCCAGGCAATATAGGCAAATGGTTCGTGTCCGAGGGGGGACTTGAACCCCCATGCCCTTTTGGGGCACTAGCACCTCAAGCTAGCGCGTCTGCCAATTCCGCCACCCGGACGTGCGCGGGCCGGCTGAGCGCCGGGCCGGCCGCCTCACGATAGCAAATCCGGCCGCTGCCTGGCCACGGGGCGAGTGCCCGGCCCGGAGCCGGGCGACCAGGCGGCAGGGCAGGGGACCGGATGGCGGGCCAGGTGACAGCATGGGCCTATGACGGACAGCGCAGCGTCGGACAGGCCAGTCCCGGACAGCCCAGCTTCAGCAGCTCAGCCCCAAGCAGCACGGGCAGCGAGCACGGCGTCACCGCTCAGGATGAGGTGGTGACCCTGGCCAGCGACCTGATCAGGATCGACAGCACCAACGCAGGCGACAATTCCGGCCCCGGCGAGCGGGCGGCGGCAGAGCACGTCGCCGCCCTGCTCGCCGAGGTCGGCCTCGAGCCGACCGTGCTGGAGTCGCATCCGGGCCGGACCAGCGTGGTGGCCCGGGTGGCGGGGCGGGATCCGTCCCGGCCGGCGCTGCTGATCCACGGGCACCTCGATGTGGTCCCGGCGGACCCGGCGGACTGGCGGGTGCATCCGTTCTCCGGCGAGATCAGCGACGGGTGCGTCTGGGGCCGGGGCGCGGTGGACATGAAGGACATGGACGCGATGACGCTGGCGGTGGTGCGCCAGCGGCTGCGCGAGGGGCGGCGGCCGCCGCGCGACGTCGTGCTGGCCTTCCTGGCCGACGAGGAGGCGGGCGGCAGCTACGGCGCCCGCTGGGTGGCGGACCGGCACCCGGAGCTGTTCGACGGGGTCACCGAGGCGATCGGCGAGGTCGGCGGGTTCAGCGCGACGATCGGCGGGCACCGGATCTACCTGATCCAGACGGCCGAGAAGGGCATCGCCTGGATGCGGCTGACGGCCCGCGGCACCGCGGGCCACGGGTCCATGCTCCAGCCGGATAACGCGGTCACCGAGCTGGCCGAGGCCGTGGCGCGGCTCGGGCGGCACGAATGGCCCGTCCGGCTGACCCCGGCCGTGCAGGAGTTCCTGCGCGAGGCCAGCCGGGCGCTCGGGCTCGACCCCGACCGCAGCGACGGCCGGGAGATCGTCGGGAAGCTGGGCCCGATCGCCCGGATGATCGGGGCCACGCTGACCTGCACGGTCAACCCGACCATGCTGACGGCGGGCTACAAGGTCAACGTGGTGCCGCAGGCGGCCAGCGCCCAGGTGGACGGCCGGTTCCTGCCGGGCTACGAGGACGAGTTCCTGGCCACGGTCGACGAGCTGATCGGGCCCGGCGTGCGGCGCGAGTTCGTGCACCATGACAGCGCGGTGCAGACCACCTTCGACGGCGACCTGGTGGCCGCGATGACCGAGGCGCTGGCGGCCGAGGACCCGGCGGCGGCCGTGGCGCCCTACTGCCTGTCCGGCGGGACCGACGCCAAGTCGTTCAGCCGGCTGGGCATCCGCTGCTTCGGGTTCGCGCCGCTGCGGCTGCCGGATCGAGCTCGACTTCGCCGCGCATGTTCCACGGGGTGGACGAGCGGGTGCCGGTCGACGCGCTGCGGTTCGGGGTCCGGGTACTAGATCGTTTCCTGGACCGCTGCTAGCGCGTCGTCCCAGCTAGGGGCGCATCGGCGGGCACCCGGAGCTATCGGGTTGGTCACTTTCCGTATGTAGCCGAGAACTCATGGCAACAAGAGAGCGGGGTGCGGCGGGGCCGGATGATCTGCCGCCGCAGCGTGGCCTTCCTGCTGCCGTCCGGGTTCAGCCGCAGCCGGTCCAGCTCCCAGTGGCCGTACTCGGCATGCTCTGTCAGGATGCGCCGCGCGGCATCCCTCGACATCCCGCGCGGCAGGTAGAGCACGAGGTAGGAGTACTCCGTCATCACCGCCTATTGTCCGTGACTCACCCGGTGGTTCAATCACCTTGCGGAAATCCGCTGTTCAGGCTCCGGTCACCGGGACGCGGGAACAGACAGGTCCCGGCGGCTGGTTCTAATGACCGTGCCGGAACCGGCGCAGCGGCCAGAATGCTGGCGGCTGCCCTTAGTATCTGCGGGGAACACTGCGTATCGCCGGGTAGCGCAGTGCCCGGACGGACGGCCCGCCCGGCGCCGGACGCGCGGCAGTTGCGGTTCGTCGGCGGAGCGCCTGCGGTAGCCTCCTGGGCGTCCGCGGGATGTGAGGATGAGGCGTGGCAGCTACGAAGGGCACGACCGCCAGGACACCAGAAGGCCGATGGCGGCGGCACGGCCGGGAACGGCCTGCGGCGGCTCGTGATCGTCGAGTCGCCAGCCAAGGCGCGCACGATCGCCGGTTACCTGGGCAACGGCTATGTGGTCGAGTCCAGCATCGGTCACATCCGGGACATGCCCGACAAGGCCGCCGAGATCCCGGTCAAGTACCGCAATGAGCCGTGGGCCAGGCTCGGCGTCAACGTGGACGCCGACTTCGAGCCGCTCTACGTGGTGAACTCGGACAAGCGGCAGCAGGTCTCCAAGCTCAAGTCGCTGCTGCGGGACGCCGACGAGCTGCTGCTCGCCACTGATGAGGACCGGGAGGGCGAGGCGATCGCCTGGCACCTGCGGGAGGAGCTGAAGCCGCGGGTCCCGGTCCACCGGATGGTCTTTCACGAGATAACCCCGGAGGCGATCGCCCAGGCCGTGGCGCACCCCCGGGAAATGGACGAGGGCCTGGTCGAGGCGTACCAGACCCGCCGGGTGCTGGACCGGCTCTACGGCTACGAGGTCTCGCCGGTGCTGTGGAAGAAGGTCATGCCGCAGCTGTCGGCCGGGCGGGTGCAGTCGGTCGCGATCCGCCTGGTGGTGGACCGGGAGCGGGAGCGGATCGCGTTCCGCGCGGCCAGGTACTGGGACCTGGAGGCGGTCTTCGCCAAGCTCCGCGACGCGGGCGACGCGGCTACCGCACCCGACGCCGACGTCTCGTTCCCGGCCAGCCTGGTCACGGTGGACGGCCGCCGGGTCGCCCAGGGCCGTGACTTCGCCGCCACCGGGGAACTGCGCGACGCCGCGCTGCTGCACCTGGACGGCGAGGCCGCGGCCGGGCTCGCGGACCGGCTGTCGTCGGCGGACTTCTCGGTCCGGTCGGTCGAGCGCAAGCCGTACCGCCGCTCCCCGTACGCCCCGTTCCGCACCACCACGCTGCAGCAGGAGGCATCCCGCAAGCTCGGCTTCTCGGCCAAGTACACGATGAGCGTGGCGCAGCGGCTGTACGAGAACGGCTTCATCACCTATATGCGCACCGACTCGGTGACGCTGTCCCAGACCGCGATCACCGCGGCCCGGACCCAGGCCAGGGAGCTGTACGGGGCCGAGTACGTGCCCGACCAGCCCAGGACGTACGCCAGCAAGGTCAAGAGCGCGCAGGAGGCGCACGAGGCGATCCGGCCGGCCGGGGACCGGTTCCGCACCCCGGACCGGACCGGGCTGACCGGCGACGAGCGCCGCCTGTACGAGCTGGTCTGGAAGCGGACCGTGGCCTCGCAGATGAAGGACGCGACCGGCGAGTCGGTCTCGGTCCGGGTGATCGGCCGGTCCAGCGCGGGCGAGGACGCCGAGTTCGCCGCGTCCGGCAAGGTGATCAGCTTCTACGGCTTCCTCAAGGCCTACGTGGAGGGCTCGGACGACCCGGACGCCGAGCTGGACGACAACCAGCGCCGGCTGCCGCCGCTGGCCCAGGGCGACCCGCTGGCCGCGCTGAGCCTGGCCGCGGCCGAGCACGCGACCCGCCCGCCGGCCCGCTACACCGAGGCATCGCTGATCAAGGAGCTGGAAGACCGGGAGATCGGCCGCCCGTCCACCTACGCCACGATCATCGGAACGATCCTGGACCGGGGGTACGTCTTCAAGAAGGCCTCGGCCCTGGTCCCCTCGTTCGTGGCGTTCGCGGTCGTCACCCTGCTGGAACGCCATTTCACCCACCTGGTCGACTACGACTTCACCGCGCGGATGGAAGGCGCGCTGGACGAGATCGCCAGGGGCGAGGCGGCGCGGGTGCCCTGGCTGCGCCGGTTCTACTTCGGCACCGGCGCCGACGGCGCGGACGGCGCCAAGCCGACCGAGGAGGGCCTCAAGGAGCTGGTCAGCGACCTGAGCGAGATCGACGCCAGGGAGGTCAGCTCGTTCCCGCTGGCCGGCACCGACATCGTGGTCCGGGTCGGCCGGTACGGCCCGTACCTGGAGCGGGACGGCCAGCGGGTGAACCTGCCCGAGGACCTGGCCCCCGACGAGCTGACCCCCGAGGTCGCGGCCGAGCTGCTGAGCCGGCCGAGCGGCGACAAGATCCTGGGCACCGACCCGGACACCGGCAGGACGATCGTGGCGAAGGCGGGCCGGTTCGGCCCGTACGTGACCGAGCAGCTGGAGGAAGACGCGCCCGCCTCGGCCAAGCCGCGCACGGCGTCGCTGCTGAAGTCCATGGACACCGACAGCGTCACGCTGGACGACGCGCTGCGCCTGCTGACGCTGCCGCGCACGCTCGGCGAGATCGACGGCGAGCCGGTGACGGCACAGAACGGGCGGTACGGGCCCTATGTGAAGAAGGGCACCGACAGTCGCTCCCTGGAGACCGAGGAGCAGCTGTTCACGGTCACGCTGGAGCAGGCCACCGAACTGCTCGCACAGCCGAAACCGCGCGGCCGTGGCGCCCGCGCCGCCGCCGCGCCGCCGCTGCGGGAACTCGGCGAGGACACCGCGTCCGGGAAGCAGATGGTGGTCCGGGAGGGCCGGTTCGGCCCCTACGTCACCGACGGCGAGACCAACGCCTCGCTGCGCAAGGGCGACGCGGTGGAGACGATCACCCAGCAGCGGGCGATCGAGCTGCTGGCCGAGCGCCGGGCGGCCGCCCCGCGGCCGAAGCGGAGGGCGGCGGGCCAGTCCCGTAGCACCGCCAGGACCCCCAGATCCGGCTCGGCCGGACGGGGCCGGGCCAGGAAGGACTGACCGCACCGGTACACCGCGGCTGATCTTGCCGTGGGCAGATCGGATCTTGCCCGCGCTCAGCAGCCAAAATGCGGTTCTGCCTATACCCTGGCGCAGTGAACTTTAGATCCCCTTTGGGCGAGCGCCGGGTCGGCGTGCTGTCCATCCGGCCGTTCCGGCGGCTGTGGATCGCGCTTTCCCTGTCCAGCCTGGGGGACTGGCTGAGCCCTGCTGGCGCTGACCGCGCTGGCCTCCGACCTGGCCGGCCACGGAGCGGCTGCCCAGGGCGCCGCGGTAGCCGCCGTCTGGCTGACCTCGCTGCTGCCCGCGCTGGTGCTCGGCCCGCTGGCCGGGGCGGTCGCGGACCGGTTCGACCGGCGGATCAACATGATCGTCGGCGACGTGCTGCGCGCGGTGCTGTACCTGTCCATCCCGCTGAACCTGAAGCTGCACGCGGTCGACGAGCTGACCTGGATGTACACCGTGCAGTTCCTGGCCTCGTGCGCGTCGCTGTTCTGGACCCCGGCCAAGGACGCGACGGTGCCGAACCTGGTCCCGCCGGACCGGCTGGAGCAGGCGAACCAGCTCAGCCTGATGACCACCTACGGCACCGCGCCGATCGCCGGGCTGCTGTTCGCGCTGCTGGCCAGGATCAGCCAGGCGCTGACCTCGATCTCGCATCTACCTCAGCACCGATCAGGTCAACCTGGCGCTGTACTTCAACGTGGCCACTTTCGTGGTCTCCGCCCTTACCGTGGTGTCGCTCCGGGAGATCCCGAAACGGCGGGCCAGCGGCGAGATATCGGCGCCATCGGTGGCCAAGACGATCCTGGAGGGCTGGCGGTTCATCGGCCAGACCCAGGTGGTGCGCGGCATCGTCATCGGCATGGTCGGCGCGTTCGCCGCGGCCGGGGTGGTGGTCGGCCTCGGCCAGGTCTACGTCACGCACACGCTCGGCGGCGGCAAGGCCGGCTGGGGCATCGTGTTCTCGGCCGTGTTCGTGGGCCTGGCCGCCGGCATGTTCCTCGGCCTGCGGATCCTGCGCGGCTTCTCCCGGCGGCGGCTGTTCGGCCTGTCGATCGCGTTCGCCGGGATCCCGCTGGCGCTGATCGCGCTGATCCCGAACCTGGCCGTGGTCACCTTCCTGGTGGTGCTGCTCGGCGCGTCTGCCGGGATGGCCTACGTGACCGGGTACACGATCATCGGCGGCGAGGTGGACGACGCCACCAGGGGACGCACGTTCGCGTTCCTGCAGTCGGCCATCCGGGTGATCCTGTTCATGGTGATCGCGGTGTCCGCGGCCATCGCCGGCGGCATCAGCGAGCTGATCCGGACCATGACCGGGTCCAGCACCGTCACGATCGGCGGCGTCAGCTATGGCGGCATCGGCGACAACGTGGTGCTGCTGCTGGCCGCCGCGGTGGCCATCATCCTGGGCGTGATCTCCTACCGGCACATGGACGACCGCAGCGGCGTGCCGCTGCTGTCCGACCTGACCTCGGTGCTGCGCGGCGAGCAGTTCCACCCGGTGCCGGCGCCGGGCAACGGGACGTCGGCGGCCTCGGCGGCCGCCGAGGCCGCGGCGCGGCGGCGGCCTCCCCGCGGGCTGCTGCTCGCGCTGGAAGGCGGCGAGGGCGCCGGGAAGTCGACCCAGGCCCGGCTGCTCGCCATCTGGCTGCGGGACCAGGGCTTCGACGTGATCGCGACGCACGAGCCGGGCGCGACCAAGATCGGCATGCGGCTGCGGGCGCTGCTGCTGGACACCGCGCACACCGGGATGGACCCGGCGGCCGAGGCGCTGATGTACGCCGCGGACCGCGCCGAGCACGTCGCCTCGGTGATCCGCCCCGCCCTGGAGCGCGGGGCGATCGTGGTCACCGACCGCTACGTCGACTCCTCGCTGGCCTACCAGGGGGCAGGCCGCCGCCTGGCGGTGACCGAGATCGCCGAGCTGAACCAGTGGGCTACCGGCGGCCTGGTGCCCGACCTCACGATCCTGCTGGACCTCGCGCCCGCCGCCGGGCTCGGCCGCCGGGCCAGGTCGGCCGACCGGCTCGAGGCCGAGCCGGCCGAGTTCCACGACCGGGTCAGGTCCGGCTTCCTGACGCTGGCCAGCGCCGCACCGGAGCGTTACCTGGTGCTGGACGCGACCAGGGACGCCCGCGAGCTCGAGCCGGGAGATCCAGTTCCGGGTGCGCGGCCTGCTGCCGGACCCGGTGCCGGACACCGCGGAGGAGACCACCGGCAGCTTCCCGGCAGTGCGGGACTGACGGTGCGGACGGGCAGCACGGGGCCGGACTCAGCTGATATGACGGTGCTGTGACGACAAGCGCGGTGTTCGGCGACCTGACCGGGCAGGACGCGGTGGTCGAGCAGCTGCGGCAGGCCTCGTCGTCGGCCGCCGGGATGACGCACGCGTGGCTGTTCACCGGCCCGCCGGGCTCGGGCCGCTCGGTCGCCGCCCGTGCGTTCGCCGCCGCGCTGCTGTGCGGCCAGGGCGGCTGCGGGCAGTGCCCGTCCTGCCATCAGGTGGCCGCGGGCAGCCATCCCGACCTGCTGCTGGTCCGGCCGGACGGGCTGTCCTACGGGGTCCGCCAGACCAGGGAGCTGGTGCTGCGGGCGGCCGCCGCGCCGGTGCTCGGCGGCTGGCGGGTGATCCTGTTCGAGGACGCCGACCGGGCCACTGAGCAGGCCGCTAACGCGCTGCTCAAGGCCATCGAGGAACCGGCACCGCGGACCGTCTGGCTGCTCTGCGCGCCGTCCGCGGACGACCTGCCCACCACGATCAGGTCCCGCTGCCGGCTGGTCACGCTGCGGATCCCGGCCACCGCCGCGGTCACCGCCGCGCTGGTTCGGGAGGGGGTCAGCGAGGACCGCGCGCTGGCCGCGGCCAGGGCGGCGCAGGGCCACATCGGGCGGGCCAGGCGGCTGGCCACCGATCCGGAGGCGGCGGCCCGCCGGGCCGAGGTACTCCGGATCCCCGGCCAGCTCGGCCGCCCCGGCGGCAGTCTCGGCCCGGCGCTGCGGGCGGCGGCCGCCCTGGTGAAGGCGGCCGAGCTGGAGGCCGCCGCGGTCACCGCCGAGCTGGACCAGCCCGAGACCGACGCGATGCGCCGGGCCTTCGGCGAGGGTTCCACCGGCAAGGGCGTGGCCACCGCGATCCGCGGCGGGGCCGGGCGCGCTGAAGGACCTGGAGGACCGGCAGAAGTCCAGGGCGACCAGGCTGAAGCGGGACTCGCTGGACCGGGCGCTGCTGGACCTGGCCGGGTTCTACCGGGACGTGCTGGCCGTGCAGTTCGGCGCCCGGGTCGAGCTGGCCAACGCCAGCGACCCCGGCGAGCTGCGCGAGTTCGCGGACACGCTGAGCCCGCGGGCCTCGCTGCGCAGCATCGAGGCGATCATGAAGTGCCGGGAGCGGCTGGCCGCCAGCGTCGCCCCGCTGCTCGCGGTCGAGGAACTGACACTTGCCCTGGCGGCCCGGTAGCGCACAGCGGTTCGTTTCGGGTCTTGGGACATCAGCGGGCCGAGGCGGATCTTGGCACGTCCCGTACTGTGGGGGCGTGGGGATGATGATGGCGGTCAGCTTCCAGCGCAGCGGGCGGCTCTACTACCTGGATCCGGGGCCGCACCAGCCGGCCGTCGGGACCAAGGTGCTCGTGCCCACCGACGCCGGGCCCGAGGTGGCCGAGTGCATCTGGGCGCCGCAGTGGGTGGATGACGAGATCGGCGGGCTGCCGGTGTGCGCGGGCCTGGCCACCGATGAGCACCTGGCCAGGGACGCCGCGAACCGGGCCAGGCGGGCCGAGGCACGGGTGGCGGCCCGGCGCCTGGTGCGCGAGCACGAGCTGCCGATGAAGGTCATCGCGGTGGACTACCTGGACGCGCCGAACGTGTTCACGATCTACTTCAGCGCGCCGCACCGGGTCGACTTCCGGGCCCTGGTCCGGGACCTGGCCGGGCGGCTGCGCGGCCGGGTGGAGCTGCGCCAGATCGGCCCGCGGGACGAGGCGCGGCTGCAGGGCGGCATCGGGCCGTGCGGCCGCGACCTGTGCTGCGCCACGTTCCTCAAGGACTTCGAGCCGGTCTCGGTGCGGATGGCCAAGGACCAGGACCTGCCGGTGAACCCGCTGCGCATCGCCGGCGCCTGCGGGCGGCTGATGTGCTGCCTGAAGTACGAGCACCCGCTGTACCAGAAGTTCCGGGCGGAGGCGCCGAAGATCGGCGCCGCGGTGGACACCGATCAGGGGCCGGGCACCGTGATCGGCCACAACGTGCCGTCCGACCAGGTGGTGGTGAAGCTGGCCGAGGACGGCCGGCGGCACTCCTGCCCGAAGGCCAGCGTGTGCGGCTCCCGGCAGGCCTACGAGGCCATGCACGGAACCCGGCGGGACGGCGGGCCCGGAGCCGACTAATTACGGATTGTGACCGTTGTGGCCTGATCGATGCCTAAAGTTAACGGAATGTCGCACTCGCCAAACTGAGAATGGACGGTACCTGCCGGTCGGCACGGTGACCGGTCCCGAAAGGCGAGGTGCCGCAGATGTCGATGATCCCGCGCCTGGAACCGGCCGCTAACCTGGTCGGCGTGGCCGTGCCACTGGGCACTGACCTGCTGCCGGGGAACCTGGCCGGCAAGCCGCGCGGCGCACTGGCCCGCGGCTGGGAGGTCTTCCGCGAGAACCGGCTGGCCCTGGTCGGCCTCGGCATCCTCGCGTTCATGCTGCTGTTCTGCTTCGTCGGGCCGCTGGTCTATCACACCAACCAGGTGTCGGTGAGCCTGGACAACACCCTCTGCACGCCGAGCGCGCAGCACCTGCTCGGCTGCAACGACCTGGGCTACGACGAGCTCGGCCGGCTCATGGTCCGGCGGCCAGAACTCGATCGAGGTCGGCCTGGCGGCGGCCATCGTCGCGGTGCTGTTCGGCACCCTGTACGGCGCGTTCGCCGGCTTCCTCGGCGGCTTCGCCGATACCTGCATGATGCGGTTCGTGGACGCCGGCCTGTCCGTGCCGCCGATCATGGTGCTGATCATCCTGGCGGTCATCTTCCACCCGAACCCGATCACGATGATCTTCATCATCGCGGTGTTCTACTGGCTCGGCGTGGCCCGGCTGGTGCGCGGTGAAACGCTGACCCTGCGCACCAGGGAGTACGTCCAGGCGGTCAAGGTGGCCGGCGGCCGGAACTCGCGCGCCGTGATCCGGCACATCATCCCGAACGCGGTTGGCACGGTCATCGTGCAGGGCACCTTCGCGGTCGCCGACGCGATCCTGATCCTGGCCACCCTGGGCTTCCTCGGCTTCGGCATCCAGCTGCCGGCCACCGACTGGGGCTCGATGCTGTCCAGCGGCCTGACCTACGTGAACGACGGCTACTGGTGGCTGATCTACCCGCCGGGCATCATGATCATCTTGACCGTGGTGGCCTTCAACTTCATCGGCGACGCGCTCCGCGACGCGTTCGAGACCCGGCTGCAGCACCGCTAGCCCTCGCGGCCCGCTGGCCAGGGCACCGGTCCAGCACCAGGTGCCCTGGCCCGGTAGACTCCTTGGGCCGCCGCCCGCAGCGGCGCGCCGCCTTAGCTCAGTCGGCAGAGCGATTCACTCGTAATGAATAGGTCGTCGGTTCGATTCCGACAGGCGGCTCCCAGCTCAAGGCCCCTCCCCGGTGACCGGCGAGGGGCCTTCGCGGCTGCTGAGTGTCTATGTGGGTGTCTATGCGGCGCTCGGCCCGCCGAAGATCTGATCCATCGCCTCGGCGCCCTCCAGCAATACGGGGCGGATCTGCTTGCGGTAGACGGTCTCCGTGACCGCCGATCCGCCGGCGTGGCCGACCAGGCGGGCGATGCTCTCGATCGGGTACGCCAGAGTCAGAGAGCAGTGATACGAAGCTGTGCCGCATCTCTCGTGGCGTCCAGTCCCCGGCCGTGAGCGTCGTCTTGGCAACGATGGCGCGGAAGGACCGAAGGACGTTATTCGCGTTGCGCATGGTCCCTGTCGCAGACGCGAATACCAGGCCGTGTTCCTGCCATGCCTTTCCGGCTGCTTTTCGCTGGCCCTGTTGTAGCTCAAGGTGGAATCTCAGCGCCTCCACGCATCTTTCCGGCAGCTTCAGCGTCCGGCGCGACTTCTTGGTCTTGGTCTCGCCGCGTGCTCGGACAGAGCGCCACACCATGATTGACGGCGGGACCGGCGGATTTGCGGCCGGATTGCCTTCTAGATCTACATGGTCCCAGGTGAGCGCCCGCAGTTCCTCGGTTCGCGCGCCGATAAGGATGGACAGGACGATGTAGGCGTACATCGCCGTGCCGACTGCGGCGTTCAGCACGGCCTCGGCCTGGTCCAGAGTGAATGCCTTCGACGGTCGGCCGTCTCTGCCTGCGGGCACGTCGCAGAGCAGTACAACATTCCGCTTCACCTTGTCACGTGCTTGGGCGCGAGACACTGAGCGCTTGAGGATGGACCGGAGCTGGCGGAGCGTGTCAGTGCTCAGTAGCTTCGCCTTGGCCGCCAGCCAGCGGTCTACGTCGTCCGCCGACAGCTCCCGCAGCTTCCGTGCTCCCAGCGCTGGGATGATGTGGCTAGCGGCCAGGATGCGACACTTCTTGGCGGTCGCCGGATCTCGATTGCTGAGACCGAACTCTAGCCAGTCTCGTATCGCGTCGGCCACGGTGTAGTTCTGCGGCCCGACGGGTAGCCCGTCGTCGTGGTCGCGTTGTATTTCCTTGAGCTTTGCCAGAGCGCCGCTCTTAGTCGCGTCACTGACTCGGCGCATGACACGTTTACCGCGCCCGTCGTAGCCAATGGTGATTTCACCGATCCAGCGCTGACGCCGTTCGTTCCAGAACAGGCAGCCATCCCCTTTACTGCGTCTCTTGCTCATGGCCGGTCGGCTCCCTGGGCTTCGTGTTCGAGAAGTGCGATGTAGTCGGTGATGGCGGCGGCCGGGATGAGGCGGGTCCGGCCCTGGCGAACTGAGCGCAAGCGCCCGGCGCGCAGCTGCTCGTAGATGACGCTGCGACTCATCGACAGAAGCCGCATGGCGTCCGGGATGCGGTAGAGCTGGCGGTCTGCGACGGGCGCGGCGGTCACGCGGCACCACCGTCGATGCCGTAAAGACCGGGGGTACCCGTCCCCGCCGTCCCACCCGTCCCGTCGCAGGTCAGCCCTGGGACGGGTGGATGGCCGGGACGGGTCGACCCGTCCCGCTGCTCGCCTTCGCCGCTTGACCCGGGACGAGTGGCTCCGTCCCGGGCGATCTTCCGTCCCGGTTCTGAGCTGGGCAGGGACGGCTGGGACGGGTGGGACGAGTGCCCCGGCGGCGGTGGGCAGTAGCGCGCCCATGCGTCGGTGAAGTCGGCCTGGTAGTAGCCCTTGACCTGGCCGATCGGCTCTCCGAACCGAATGTTGGCCGACCGGATGTCATAGTCGGCCAGCAGGATGCCCAGCCGCCGGGCAGTGATGCCGTCCGGCCCGTGGTCACACCAGGGGGCCTCCGGATCGGCCCGCAACCTGGTGATGAGCGTCGTCGTCGGCAGCGCATCGGCGTCCCCGAACGCCGCGCGGCAGTCGGTCAGGAGCCGGATGCGGTCGGAGACGGCGGCGGCCTGGTCGCGGTCGGCGGTGAGTACCAGTGCGGCATGGCGGGCCAGCTCGGGCCAGCGACCGCCTGCCAGGTCGGCTACGGCGATCAGAGGCTCCCAGGTGTCGGCGGCCCGGTCCTCCAGGGCATGGACGGCTCGGCCTTTTCGAGCTCGGCCAGGTGCCGGGATAGCCAGCGGGCAAGCGTTTCGGCCGTCGTGGTGAGCGTCGGCCGGTCGCGGCGATGGCGGAACGGCGCGACGGTCTCACCTGGGGCGCGGCGGCGCATGCGGATGACTACGGCGCGGTCCTCGATGGTGTCGGGCATCGTGCCGATCCCGGCGAGCGCGGCCATTGCGAACGTCGGGATCCGTTCGAGGCGGCGGGTCGCGGAGTCCCAACGGATCGCGGGCCGGTTGCGCTGGTGCCCGGCGTTCAGCAGGCCGCGCAGGTCCTCGTTGGCCTCGGCGTTCTTCCCGCCGAAGATGGTGTCGGCCTCATCGACCAGGAGCGTAGGCGGCACGTCGGAGCCGATGGCCCGGTACACCGCCGCCGGGCTGGCGTTGACGGTGATCAGTGGCGCGTGGCAGGTGCCCTCGATGATGTCCAAGAGCCGGGACTTGCCGCAGCGTTTCTCGGGGGCGCGGATGACCAGGCGGGGCGCGTGCGCCCAGGACTGCTGTGCATGGGTCGCGGCGGTCCAGAGCACGACGGCAACGGCGGCCTCGGGGGCGGGCAGGATCACGTACCGGGTCAGGATCGCGTGCAGCTGGCCGAGCGCGGCGGCACCGTTGACCGGCGCGGCGGTGTCCTGCTGGGTCATGCGGTGGCTCCTTCGTCGGCGAACGCGCCGCTGATCGCGGCGCGGATGTCGCGGGGGGTCTGCTGCGCTGCGGTCCCGGCGGCGGTGAGGGCGGCGATGGCGTCGGCCTGGCTGATGGCACCGGCGGTGACCATCCGGGCGATGCCGCGCGCAGCGCCGTACAGGGTCACGCGGCGGCGGCCTTCTGGGGCGTTCTGCACGGCGCGCAGATGCGCGGCCAGCAGCGCAGCAGGCGACGAGATGCCCCCCGCCGACCGGGTCGCCACAAGGCCGCTGAGCGGCGGCGCGGACGGTGGCGGGAGGGCAACGGCCGCGCGGAGCGCGGGGGGCATCTCGGCCACTCCCCCGCGCCCAGCCCATCGGTAGGGGCGACCGGTGCCGGGGTGGACCGAAGGCGGCGCGGCCACGTACCCGCCTTCGCCCTTCACGTCCACCCCGGCCCGGTCGGGCAGCGCAGTGACGGTCGGGATGCCGGGGTGGCGGTAGTACAGGTGCCAGCCGCCGCCTCCGGTGGCGACGGTCGCGGTCGGGGCCATCAGCGCTTTGTCGAGCTGGCCGCCGTTGCGCGGGTCGATGTCGACGACCAGGAGCCCGGCGGCCAGGCCGGTGCGGATCGCCAGCAGGCCGCCGGGAACCGCCGCGAGCATCGCGGCCAGCCGCGCCGGGCTGGTGGTGGCGGCGTAGAAACCGTGGCAGGTCAGGCATGCGCATCCGGCCCGGTCATGTCCTGAGTCGGCGTCACGGCAGGCCGGGCAGTTGGCCACCGGCCGCTTGGACCTGCCCAGCACGAACACCGGCCATCCCCGCTCGATGTAGCCGAGCCCGGCGCGCAGCAAGGCGGCGGTCATCGCGTGCCGTCGCGGTAAGCGCGGCGGGTGTAGGTCCACAGCTGCCAGCCCAGCCGGGGCCGCATGCCGGTGCCCTTGCAGGCCCGGCAGGTGCGGTTCGTGCCGGCCGGACGGCAGCGCAGGCACGGTCCCCAGGGCGAGACGGCGCACAGCAAGGCGTAACCGAGAGTGACTGCGATTAGGCAGAGTCCTAGCAGGACCAGGACGGGGGTCACGGATGCCTCCAAGGCCAGGGTCGGGGTTTGGCCAGGTCAGCCGCTAGCGGCTAGCTCGCAGGCCACGGTGCGGGCCAGGCGCTAGCAGTAGTGCTAGGTCTAGCGGGATGGCCTGCTAGGCCTAGCAGTGCGGCAGGTGTCATGGGGTGGCTGTCGGAACCCCCTTTCGATTACGCTCGGTCATCGCTGCGATGATGTCGTCGCGAGAGATTCCGCGCCGGTTCGCACCTCGGCCGCCGTCCGTCGTGCCCCAGACCTGGCCGGTGCGCACGCCGTAGGGCTTGAGCGCGGCGGTGAGCTGAGCCGAGCGGGCGTCGGGCTCCAGGTCCGCCCACGCCTGGTAGGCACCGGGCCGCAGCTCGGCCAGCCGGGTCACGACGGTGTCGGACCACATCTTGGGCTCGGTGACCACGGCCGCCAGGTCGGCCAGCAGGTCGAAGGATGGCGCGGTGTCGGGCTCCTGGCCGAGCGCGTGGCCGGTGAGCGTCCCGGCCCGCTCGCGCAGCAGCCGGGCGCGGGTCACGATCTTCTCCGACGCCGGGCCGTCCAGGCCGAAGCCGCGGACGATGCGGGCCGCGGTTGCCCTCTCCGGCCAGGTAGAAGATGCCCTTGTCGGAGAACGCGAACATGGTTGCGCGGGTGCCGTTGCGGTAGGCGGACGTGCCCAGCACCATGTCGTTCTCGACCTGGCCCATGACCTTCAGGCACATCCGCAGCACGGCGTTCGCGGAGATGCCGGTGGGCAGCGACTTGGCGTCGGGCCGCTGGGTGGCCAGGGCCAGGACCATGCCGGCGGCGGGGCCGCGCTTCACCAGGTCGGTAGCGATCTCCTCGAACTCGTCGCCGTAGCGCGGTGCTCGAACATGACCTGGCACTCATCCACGCAGATCACGACCGGATGCAGGCCGAGCGACTTCCGGCTGGCCAGCTCGGGCGTGATCTTGTTCTCCGGGCAGATGTCGCGCGGCAGGCCGCGGATCACCTTGGTCCGGCGCCGCAGCTCCTCACGCAGGCTGCGGAAGTCGGCCAGGGCGTAGTCGATGTCCTCGTCGTCGTCGCCGGCGCGGTACCGGTGCGCGACCGGCTCAAGCGGGGACAGGTCGCCGGTGCCCTTGAAGTCGTACAGGTGCAGCTCGGCGCGCGGGTCCAGGGCGGCGATCAGGGCCAGCAGGCGAAGCAGGAACGTCTTGCCCATGCGCGGGATCGCGCCGATCACGATCGAGACGAACATGAGCGTGGCGGTGACGATCCGGCCGCGCTGGTCGGTGCCGACCGGTGCCGCCTTGAACAGGTCCACGGTGCCGTGCTTGGCCAGCGGCCAGGCGGGCTGGCGGGCTGCGGTCATGTCCTGGTCCCCGACCCAGAGGATCAGCCGTCCGGTGTGCTGGTCGTGGTCGGCCTCGGGCCACACGCAGCCGAGCGGGCGGCGCAGCCCGGACGCGAGCTTGTCGCGGCGGTCCATGACCTCGGCGACGGTGACGCCGTAGGGCAGGTCCACGTCGGCGCGCCAGCCGGGGCCGTCGCGGGTGATCGGGGCCTTGAACTCGATCGCGCCGCGCGGGTTCTTCGCGATGGCCTGGTTGATCGCGGCGATGCCCAGCGCGCCCAGCGCCTCGGATCACGATGTCGCTGGTCAGCTTCGCGTGCGAGGTGGGCACGACGGCCCGGTCGATCAGCGGCCGGTCGGCCGGGGCGCCGAGGATGCCCAGGGCGGCCACGGCGAGCGCGACGGCGCCCCAGCGGATGGCGCCAGGGCTGGCAATAGCCAGCGCCAGCCCGGCCAGGACCAGCCGCGGCGGCCAGGCTGGCGATCCAGACGCGAAGCCGAACGCGGGAGTCCCGCTGCCGGGACAGCTTCAGGTAGGCCTCCGGATCTGCGCGGGTAACGGCCGCCATCCGCACCGGGTGGCCCTCGATGTCGAATGTCCAGCGGATCGTGCCGCCGACCAGCCGGGCCAGGCCGCGCGGCGCGCGGATAGCGAGCTTGCTGCCGTACTTCGGTGCCCTGGTCGCGTGGTAGCCACCGACATGGGCGTAGTGCGCGCTCACCCACTTCAGCGTGGCCACCGCCTCGCGGCGGGTCCGCAGCCACAGCGGGATGATCGGGCGTCGGCTCGATGTGCGGGCCGCCAGATCGGCCAGCCAGTCGCCCGCTGCTGGCGGGCCGGGCTGGTCCACCCGGACCACGGTGCCCTCCAGTGCCGCAGCGTCCGAGCCTGGCACGGTATCGGCGCCGTCCCCTGCTGGCGGCATGGGCAGGGCGGCGGACCGGGCGACGCGGGCGGCGTCCAGGTCCGCGACGTTGGCGCCATCGGCCGGGCCGGTGGCCTGGCCGGGGATGTCGATGGTGGTCATGATGAGCGTTCCTCCTCGCGTGGCGGGCACCTTCCAGGGCTGATTGGCCCGGACTGGTGATTCATGCGGCGACCGGGGCCGTGTCCAGGTCGGGCCGGGCGGCCAGGTGACGGCGGACCGTACGGTCGCTGACACCCAGCCGCCGGGCGATGTCGGCCGTGGTCATGTCCGGGTGCCGCTGCCGTATCCGGGCTACGGCCGTGCCGGTGTCCGTTCGTCCGTTCCGGCGCGGTGTCCGCTGCCGTGGCCGCGCCGCGTCCGTCCCGGTGTCCGCTGGTATGGCCGCAGGCGTGTCCGCCGTGATGGCCGGGCTCTCGTCCGGTGGCATGTCGGCAGCCGGAACAGCGGCGGCGTCTTGTCCCTCGCGCAGCAGATGCGTGAGCGCAGCGCCGAACCCAAGGGTCAGCACCGGCAGGCAGGCGACGATCATGACCACCGGCCACGGCGCGCGAACTGCGTGCGCGGCGGACAGCAGGTGGAAGATGACCTGTCCGGTCATGCCCAGGGCCAGTGAGCCCAGGGCCGACCGGCGGGCGAACCGCCGTGCTGCCGGTGCGGCGCCCGGCGTCAGCCACGCTCCCAGCGCATAAGCGCCGTAGGCCTCTACACCGACCGGCAAGGTGATCGCGGTGTCCAGCCTGAACCCAGACGCGATGCCGGGCAGCGGGTGAACGATCCCGAACCCGCACAGCGTGCCCAGCCCAACCCACCCGGACCATACGGCGACCGCGGCCGGGGCCGCTATCAGGACCAGCGGCCAGCGCCGCACCGGGTGCGGACTCATCGCAGGCCGCCGAGCCGGGATAAGGCACCATGTCACAGACCGGCCGTCCTCGCCGGGGACAACGCCCCAGTCAGCGGCCACCGTCTGCGACGATGCCCAGGCCGTAACCGGATTCCGGCATGCCGGGCAGGCCGGTGCAGACACGAGCAGGAACAAGGACGCGGGCACCGTCATCGCTCACGGCTATGCGCAGCGTGCCGCAGCCAGGCAATGTCTCGAAGCTCACCGTCACCGTGGCGCCGGGCAGGCCAGAGCGGGTGTGCAGTAAGGCGTTGGTGACCAGTTCCGACACGCATAGCGCGGCCGCCTCGGCCTGGTCGTCATCGCCCGCCATCGCGCGGGCCAGCTGGCGGAACCTGCCGACTGACTCGCGGCTCGCCAGGGAGTGTCCAGGCGTTGCGGCAGTCGGACGCCGGGATCGCGGGCCTCATGCCGTCACTCCGCTCTGCGCGGTCGGCTGGCGCCGACGCCCGGCCGAGGCTCGCCTGGTGCAGGCTGGCCAGGCAGCTCTGGGCAGCACTGAAGCGCGTCGGCCAGGGCGGCGGCGATGCCTGCCGACATGGCGAGGTAGTCGTCAGCGCGGGCCGTGTTGGCCGCCGGGTCAGCTCCGGAGTCCTCGCCTAGCCGCCCGGCGGCCAGCTCGCGAGTCAGGAACTCGCCGAGCTGGTTGCTGAGCTGCACCAGCCGGGCGGCCATGCTGCTCAGCTGGCCGGTGACGGTGTACACGGTGGCCGGGTACTTCAGCTCGGCGCCGCCAGCAGTCGCGTAGTTGAGGTACCTGATCGCTTCAGCCGCGAGCTGCGCGACAGCTGCGGTGTCCTCGTCGCAGTGCGGCCCGTCCAGGCGCGCGATGAGTTCGGTGGTCATCTGGTCGGGGGTGGAAGCCATGCCATCTCCTCACGTGCGTCCAGCAGGGGATCTGGACGCACCACATGCCTACTCGTGTAGAGCAGTTACTTGCTTGTATAGAGGAGTTACAGGGGAGCGTCAAGAACTAACGCGCGGGCAGATCGTAGGACAGCAGGTAGGCGTCCGTGGCCATGATCGTGTCGCATACCTCGACGGCCCGGCCGTCGTTGTCGTATGCGGTCCGGATCAGACGAAACACCGGAACGCCGGGCGGCAGGGCCAGCAAGCGCGCCTCATCCGGCGTAGGCATGCGAGCCGAGACCTCCTCGGTGAACCGCTCCAGTGTGTGCCCGGCCTCCTCCAGCCGAGCGTAGATGCCACCAGGACCAGGGTTCGGCTCGGTGATCGGCGTACCGCGAGCCAGGTCGGCGGGGATGTACGAGACGGCCGTCTCTACCGGCCTGCCATCAAGCGAGTACCGGCGGCTGCGGATCACTGTCGGCTCATCGTCGGCCAGGCCGAGCCGATCGGCAATCTCGCCGGGCGGCGGAGCCTCGCTCACCTGGATCATGTCCACCGAAGGAGTCGCGCCCGCCTGCTCTGACTCGATGACAAACGCGGCCTTGCCCTCCTTGCGGTGCCGCTGCGCGAACCGATCGGACGCCAGCCGCCGCACCGGCGGCCGGGCTCGCACGTACACCCCGCGCCCATGCTCAGCAGTCGTCAGCCCCTCATCCTGCAAGATCCGCAGCGCGTTCCGCACCGTCATCCGGGCCACGCCGTAGTGCTCCATCAGTTGCGTCTCGGAAGGCAGTTGCTCGCCCTCGCGCAGCCCGCCCTTGGCCACTGCCGCCCGGAGCTGGTCGGCGATCTGCCGGTAGACCGCCCGATCGCTGGCATGGTCGATGTGCTCGGTCAGCACGCCAGCGCCGCTCACGGATCGCTCCTCGACTCCTGCACACGTCTATTACTGTTGGTGCACAAGCCTACTCAAGGGATCACCAGATGGATACCAGCCAAGCCCGCCATTCCGTCAGCGTAAGCGGCGTCATTGTCGACGATGACGGCCGGGCACTCCTTATCCAACGGCGAGATAACCAGCACTGGGAGCCACCCGGCGGAGTCCTCGAACTGGGCGAATCCATCGACGATGGCGTTCGCCGCGAAGTCCGCGAGGAAACTGGCCTCGATGTCGAGCCGGTCGCCCTTACTGGCGTCTACAAGAACATGAACCGCGGCATCATCGCTCTGGTCTTCCGCTGCAAGGCCACCGGCGGAAGCCAACCACCAGCGATGAGACAGAAGCGTTCCGGTGGGCCACCGAAACCGAGGTCCGCCAGCTAGCCACCGAAGCCTACGCCGTCCGAGTCCTGGACGCCCTGCACGGTCAGGTTCCCGCAGCTATCCGCCAGCATGATGGAAACCAGCTCCTTTAGCCCAGCTTACGCAAATTCTCTGTAAATGGCCAGTATCGTCGTAGAGATGGCCGGAAACCGTGGACCCTCGGCGAATCCCTGATTCTCGAAGAAGCGTATGAGATTTAGGACAGTGCCTTCGAATGCGGGGCGGTTCACCTTATCGTCTCTGATCATAGCGGATCCATCGACTTGAGGCTGAGCATCGTCTCGACTAGGAATGCGGGCAATCTGCATAACGACGGTCCAATCTTCAAGCACAGACCCGTACCGCGCGAACAGCGCTTCCCGTTCTTGTTGGATGTAGTCGCTGCGACTTAGTAGCGTTCCCGCAAAATGGTAGTCAAGTTGTTGAGTGCCAAGAGGAAAGACCCGAACGGAGATAGTCTCATTAGTGAAAGCTCCCACGGCGTCAGCGATGTCGTTAATCTGGGCGAGGGTGATCCCACCAAATGCGGCTTCCAGCATCCTCTCTTTAATTTCGTTTCTAACCATTTCAGCAGATTTCGCCGGTCGGCCGGGCTTTGTGCTACCACCCTTTCTGACCGGAGGGCTTCCAGGGACCGTGGGCGCATTCCCTACTTGCATACCCATGACCGCCGCTGCGAACCGAATTACTTGCTCTATCCTGCTTTTAGCGAACTCCGGGTCCAGAATCTGCACCAATCCGGTATAGCGAACTACCTCGCCCTCATTGAGCGATTCATGGACCCTGCCACCCGTCCAGGCATCGACGTCATCGACGAGGTCGTCGACATCTTTAATCAGGCCTTCCTGTTCAAGTAGCTCCTCAAGGATCACATAATTTAGGTCTTGCAGCGAACGCGACTCTTGGCGTTCTCGTTCGCGGGAGACACCCGCAGATCCGCCGAAGCCAAATAGCTTGGCCTGAGCTTCACCTTCCTTCGCGTTTATATCCCGGCTAATAACAGACTCAATTACGCCGCGATTCAGCTGCGCATAGTAGGAGCGGATGCGCTGTAGGTCGACATACAAGAACTCTCGAACCTTGCGTACTTCGTTGTTTCTCTCGCCGACTACATCACTCAATTAATGCCACCCGTAATAGTTTATGATATATGTTTATACAGGGGCTACATGATATCCACCTCGGAGTCGACGGTCATCAAGTTCGATTATTGTCCCATATTAATAACAATTGAGCGTTTTCCGCTGATGTGATATCTTTCGGCCTTGAAGGCATGGTTCATGAACTTTGTAGAGCGGCCTGCACCGGTTCATGGCGCTCGGCGGAGTGTCTAACTGAGTGTCACTCGCTCAGCACGCCGTCGGACACCGCTGGACGCGAGTGGACTGTTCCAGCCGGTCAGTGGCACTGGACGTACAGGTGTTCGAGGGTTAGATTTACCCTCGTAATGAATAGGTCGTCGGTTCGATTCCGACAGGCGGCTCCAACCCATCTGACCAGCGGAAACGGGCGAGAGCCACGTCGGCGCTGCTGGCGATCCTGGCAGTGCTCGCGGTGGGAGCTGGGTGCGCGCCGGACTCTGTTTCATGATCCTGTAAAGAAAGTACTGCCCCAGCGCTACTTTATTTACCGGATCATGGACTGCCCTGTGCCGACGGTGGGGGCTGGGATCGCCGTACTCCGATCGTTGCGCAACGGTCGGCGCCGGGGTGGCGGGCGTCCTCAGTCCGCGATCAGCTCGGCCAGCGTGTCGCCTAGGACGCTGCGGTACGGTGCGGCCGCGCGAGCCATCGACTGCAGCCGGGACCAGGTCACGCCCAGGGTCCGGTAAAGCTGCTCGCCCCGGCGGGACAGGTCGGGCAGTACGTCGTCATGGCCGAGCGCGGTACCGCAGATCAGCCGGGCCCGGCTGGCGCCGATGTGCGGCAGCTCGGTGATCCGGGCGACGGCCTGCCTGGCCGGCAGGCCGAGCAGCACCGACTCGTCATACCGGTCCGGGTTCGCCGCGAACGCCTGCGCGAGGCCGAGCACATGGCCCGCCCGGTGCGCCGCCAGGCCGTATCCGGCCAGCCGGTCAGCGCCGGCCGTGAGCAGGTCGGCCGGCTCCGGCAGCAGCCGCAGCGTCCCGGCTGGCCTGCCGAGCCCGGCCAGCAGCCGCCGGACCGGTGCGGCGTCGGGATCCCCGCCGCACAGGTAGGCCAGGCAGAATGGCCACAGGCCGGCCGCGGCCGGGCGCCGTACCCAGCGCACCGGCGCTCCGTCGGCGAACAGCCCGGTGCGTGCCAGTGCCACGCTGACCGCCTCCGGGTCCAGCTCCAGGTGGAACCGGCCGCTCACCTGGCCGGCCAGCGCGGGCTGCGCCGGGGTCACGGCCAGGCCGGGCCCGCGGGACCGCACGGTGACCGGCACCGGCTGGTCGCCCAGCAGGCAGGGCGTGGCGATCAGGCCATCGGCGGCGCGCACCTCCTCACCGGGCAGGCGGACCTCCTGGTCCAGCACGCTCAGCGCCCAGCTCCAGTCGAGCCAGCCGGGCCGGTCGATCAGGATCTCAGGCATACTGCGCACCTCACCGGCGAGACGACGGCTAACGGGCTGGCCCGGCCGGACCCGCCGGCCCGCGGCCGGGGGCCCCGCGGCCGGCCAGCCCGCGGCCGGCCAGGCCGCAACCACGCGGGCCGCAGCACGATCAGCGTGGCCAGGCAGGCGCAGGCCAGCAGGGCGTAGGGAACCAGGTCGCTGGTCGCCTGCGCGATCGCGCCGCCGGCCGCGGCCGCGGCCCCCTGCCCAGCCGCCCAGGCCAGGTTACCCAGGCCGAACGCCAGCCCCTGGCTCAGCCGCAGTCGCTGCGCGCCGACGCTCAGCAGCGCCGCGGCCGGGGTGAACATGATGCCGAACGCCGGGCATGCCGGCGATCAGCACCGCCATCAGCAGCCCGGCCGGCTCGGCCAGCGGCGCGAGCAGGCTGACCGCGACCGCTCCCAGCAGCGCCACCCGGACCGGCACCAGCGGCCCGCGGCGGTCCGACAGCCTCCCGGCCAGCGGGGACATGCCCGCCTCGATCGCCGCCGAGCCCAGGAACGTCGCCCCGATCAGCAGCGCGGGCGCGCCCAGCCGGCTCAGCCGCAGCGGCGCCAGCACGTCCAGTACCCCGAACGCCAGGCCGGTCAGCGTCATCAGCCACATGCCGGCCCGGACGTCGGTGTCCCGGCTGGCAGTCCAGGCGGCCCGCAGCGGCTGCGGCACCGGGTCCGCCGGGGCGGGCAGCAGCAGCGCCGCCACCAGCAGGGCGGCCCCGGCCACCGCCGCGGCCGAGAACGCCGGGCCGGTGCCGGTCTCGGCGGCAACCGCCCCGACGACCGGGCCGAGCAGCGCGCCGCCCACGCCCGCGCCCATCGCGGTGCCCAGCATCTGGCCGCGGCGGCCGGCCGGGGCCGCGTTCGCCAGCCAGGCCAGCCCGGCCGCCCAGGTGCAGGCGCCGCCGAGGCCCTGGACGAACCGCGCCGCATCCAGCAGCACGGCGCTCGCGGACCAGCCGAACAGCAGCGTCGACCCGCTCATCAGCGCGAGCCCGAGCAGCACCACCGCCCGGTCGCCCAGCCGGACCGTCGCCATCCCGCCCGGCAGCGCGCCCACCAGGGTGCCCAGCGGGTACGCCGCCACCAGTACGCCCGCGCCGGCCTTGGACAGCCCGGCCGTGTGCACATAGTGCGGCAGCAGCGGGGTCAGCGCGGTGAAGAACACGGTGTCCACCAGCACCAGCACGCACACGTACCACAGCAGCAGCCGGCTCCCGCGCGGTGCCGGGTCCGGCCGCACGGCGGCAGCGCCGGCCGGCTCGCCCGTGCGACTCACGCTGCCCGGCTCACGGATGCCCGGCAGGTCGCCCGCTGACCTCGGCCCGGAGCCGGGCGAACTCGGCGGCCAGCCCGGCGGCGGACCAGTGCGCGTTCAGGCCGCTCGGGTTCGGCAGCACCCACAGCCGGGTGCCGCCGATGGTCTCCGGCTGCGGCCCGACCGTCGCGCCTGGCCGGCCGAACGCGGTGCGGTAGGCGGTGACGCCGACTACGGCCAGCCAGGCCGGGCGCAGCCGGGCCGTCTTGGCGGCCAGCACCTCGCCGCCCTCGCGCAGCTCGGCGTCGCTGAGCTCGCCCGCCCGCGCGGTCGCCCTGGCGACCACGTTGGTGATGCCCAGGCCCAGGCCCGGCAGCTGGCCCTGATCGCACGGGCGCAGCCGGACCGGGGTGAACCCGGACTGGTGCAGGGCGGGCCAGAACCGGTTGCCAGGCCGGGCGAAGTGATACCCGGTGGCGGCCGAGTACAGGCCGGGATTGATGCCGGAGAACAGCACCCGCAGGCCGGACCCGGTCACGTCGGGAATGGTCGTGTTCCTGGCCGCGGCCAGGTCGGCTGCGGTCGGCCTCGCCTGCGCCACCAGCACACCCTAGCGCCGGGCCTGGTGGCGCGGCGCCTGGCCCGGCGGCGGCCTGACGGCGACAGGCTGGGCGCTCGGGGCCAGAAACACGCAAGATAGCCACGTGGGCACGCAGCACCCGGCGACCAGCGCGGCGCGGCGCCCGGCCGTCCGGGTGGCGGTGGTGGCCAACCCGGTCACCCTCCGGTCTGGCCAGCGCGACCCCGGCCGGTTCCGGGCCGCGGTGTGCGCGGCGATAGCCCGGCGCGGCTGGCCCGAGCCGCTCTGGCTGGAGACGACCAGGGACGATCCCGGCACGGAGATGGCCAGGGCAGCGATCGCGGCGCAGGCAGGCCTGGTGCTGGCCAGCGGCGGCGATGGCACGGTCACCGCGTGCGCCGGCGCGCTGGCAGGCAGCGGCGTCCCGCTGGCCGTCCTGCCGTCCGGCACCGGCAACCTGCTGGCCCGCAACCTCGGCCTGCCGCTGCGGCTGCGCGCCGCCCTGGCGGTGGCCCTGACCGGGACCGACCGGCGACTGGACATCGGGGTCGCGAACGGCAGGCCGTTCCTGGTCATGGCCGGGGCCGGTTTTGACGCCAGGGCGCTGGACAGCAGTGCCGCGCTGAAGCGGCGGCTGGGCTGGTCCGCCTACTACCTCGCCGCGCTGCCGCACCTATGGGACCGGCCGATGCGGGTCAGCCTGCAGGCCGACGGCGCCGCCGAAGTCCGCCGCCTGGCCAGCGCGCTGGTGGTGGGCAACGTCGGCACGCTGCCCGGCGGCTTCCCGCTGCTGCCGGCCGCTGACCCCGCCGACGGGCTGCTCGACGCGGTGCTGCTGACCGCCGGCGGGGTGCCGGGCTGGATCGCGGTGGGCGCCCGGCTGCTGGCCCGGCGGCAGCCGGACCTTGACGACCGCCAGGTCGCCGGGCTCCGGTTCCGGACCCTGCGCATCGGCCTGGATCCGGCCCAGCCCTGGCAGCTGGACGGCGAGGCCATGGGCAGCGCCAGCGAGCTGGTGATCAGCGTCCGGCCCGGACGGCTCCTGCTGCGCTGCCCGAGCAAAAACCGGACCCGATCGCGCGATCAGCGCCGGACTGTCGGCTGGCCGTAGCACCATGGACAGTCCTGGGGGAAGTCCCGGCCCGCCGGACGGTGACGAGCCGGACGCAATGAAAGGAACCTGGCAATGAGCTCGGTACGTGTGCTGGTCGGCACCCGCAAGGGCGGGTTCGTGCTGACCTCGGATGGCAAGCGCAAGGAGTGGGACGTCAGCGGCCCGCTGTTCGGCGGCTGGGAGATCTACCACATGAAGGCGTCCGCGGTGAACCCGGACCGGGTGTACGCCTCGCAGACCAGCGGCTGGTTCGGCCAGCAGATCCAGCGGTCCGACGACGGCGGGGCGAGCTGGCAGCCGGCCGGCAACGAGTTCGGCTACGAGGGGACGACCGGCACGCACCAGTGGTACGACGGCACCCCGCATCCCTGGGAGTTCGCCAGGGTCTGGCACCTGGAGCCGTCGCTGACCGACCCGGAGACCGTCTATGCCGGGGTCGAGGACGCCGGCCTGTTCCGGTCCGGCGACGGCGGGCAGAGCTGGCACGAGCTGCCCGCGCTGCGCACGCACAAGTCCGGGCCGTCCTGGCAGCCCGGCGCCGGCGGGATGTGCCTGCACACGATCGTGCAGGACCCGGCGAAGGCGGACCGGATGTTCGTCGCGATCTCGGCCGCCGGGGTGTTCCGGACCGATGACGCCGGGCAGAGCTGGCAGCCGGTCAACCACGGCCTGCAGTCCGAGGGGATCCCGGACCCGGACGCCGAGGTCGGGCACTGCGTGCACCGGATCGCGCTGCACCCGTCCCGGCCCGGCGTGCTGTTCATGCAGAAGCACTGGGACGTGATGCGCAGCGACGACGCCGGCGAGTCGTGGCGGGAGATCAGCGGGAACCTGCCGACCGACTTCGGCTTCCCGATCGACGTGCACGCGCACGAGCCGGACACCGTGTACGTGGTCCCGATCACCAGCGACTCGCTGCACTACCCGCCCGACGGCCGGCTGCGGGTCTACCGGAGCCGGTCCGGCGGCGACGAGTGGGAGGCGCTGACCAGCGGGCTGCCGCAGCGCGACTGCTACGTCAACGTGCTGCGCGACGCGATGGCGGTCGACTCCCTGGACGAGTGCGGGGTGTACTTCGGCACCACCGGCGGGCAGGTGTACGTGTCGCCGGACGCCGGCGACAGCTGGTCGCCCATCGTCCGCGACCTCCCCGCGGTGCTGTCGGTCGAGGTGCAGACCCTGTGATCCGGAACGCACTGCCATGAGCCAGGGCAGCACTGTCATGATCCGGGTGGTGCTGCCCGCGCACCTGCGCACCCTGGCCGGGGTGGACGGCGAGGTGCGGCTGGAGCTGGACGGGCCGGTGACCCAGCGGGAGGTGCTGGACGCGCTGGAGGCGGGCTACCCGGTGCTGCGCGGCACGATCCGCGATCACTTCACCCAGCAGCGCCGGCCGTTCGTGCGGTACTTCGCCTGCGAGCAGGACCTGTCCCAGGAGCCGCCGGACACCCCGCTGCCCGAGGCGGTCGCCACCGGTGCCGAGCCGTTCATGATCGTGGGCGCGATGGCGGGCGGCTAAAACGGATTAGCCGGCCTTAACCGGTGCGGGCGATGGCCCGGCGGCGCGAACCTGGCTACATTCGTGTCCATGTTCGAACCGGCCATTCCGCCCGGCGGCGGCCTCGATGCTCAGCTCGGCCGGCTGAACGACGCGCAGCGGCGGGCAGCCACCCACTCCGGCGGCCCGCTGCTGGTGCTGGCCGGGGCCGGCACCGGCAAGACCGGCACGCTGGTCGCCAGGGCCGCCTGGCTGCGCGCCAGCGGCATCCTGGCCAGCCGGATCCTGCTGCTCACGTTCACCCGGCGGGCCGCCGACGACATGGTCGCGCGGGCCGACGCCGGCGCGGTCAGCGCGGCCGAGCGGATCTGCGGCGGCACCTTTCATGCCATCGCGCACCGCATCATCCGGGCGCACGCCGAGTCCTTCTCGCTGCCGCCCGCTTTCAGCGTCATCGACCCGGCCGACGCCGCCGATGTGCTCGACTCGCTCCGGGCCGAGCACGACCTGGTCGGCACCCAGCGCCGGGCGCCGCGGCGCCGGCCTGCGCCGACATCTACACCCGGTGCGTGAACACCCAGACCACGGTGGAGCAGGTGGTGCGCGGCGGCTACCCGTGGTGCGCCGACTTCACCACCCGGCTGGCCGCGCTGTTCCGCGGCTACGTGGCGCACAAGCGGCAGCACGCCCTGGTCGACTTCGACGACCTGCTGCTGCTGTGGCGGGCGGCGCTGGCCGACCAGGCCGCCGGGCCGGCCCTGCGCGGGCTGTTCGACGCGGTGCTGGTGGATGAGTACCAGGACGTCAACGCGGTGCAGGCGGACATCGTGCGGCTGCTGCGGCCGGACGGCGCCGGGCTGACCTGCGTGGGCGACGACGCGCAGGCGGTCTACGGGTTCCGCGGCGCGGACCCGGCCCACCTGCGGGCGCTGGCCGGGGCCTACCCGGGGCTGACCGTCGTCCGGCTGGAATCGAACTACCGATCAAAACGGGAAATCCTGGCGCTGGCCAACGCCGTCCGCCCGCAGTCCAGCGGGCTGGAACTACAGCTCGCGGCCAGCCGCGGCGGCGGCCAGCGGCCGCTGCTGGTGCGCTGCCACGACGAGGCGACCCAGGCCAGGGAGATCTGCCGCCGGGTGCTGGCCGCGCACGAGGCCGGCCTGGCGCTGCGGGACCAGGCGGTGCTGATCCGGGCCGCCAGCCACAGCGACGTGCTGGAGATCGAGCTGTCCGCCCGCGGCATCCCGTTCGTCAAGTACGGCGGCCTGAAGTTCACCGAGGCGGCGCACGTCAAGGACTTCCTGGCCGCGATCCGGGTGGTCGCCAACCCGGCCGACGACATCGCCTGGTTCCGGCTGCTGCGGCTGCACGAGGGCATCGGCCCGGTGCACGCGCGGCGGATCATCGGCGCGCTCCGGCTGGCCGACGCGGCGCCACTGGACCGCTGGCCGGACGCGGCGCTGGCGGTGCCGCAGCGGTGCCGGGCGGCGGTGGCCGCGACCGTGGGCGCGCTGATCGGGTCGGCTGCGCTGGACCGGCCCGGTGACCAGGCGGGCGCGATCCTGGCCGCGCTGATCGCGCCGCTGCGGGCCAGGTACGCCGACGCCGGCGCCCGGATCGCGGACCTGGAACGGCTGGCCGACGCGGCCGCTGCGCGGCCCTCACTGCACGAGGCGCTGGTCGAGCTGGCGCTGGACCCGCCCTCGTCCGGCGGCGACCTGGCCGGCCAGCCACGGCTCGACGATGACTACCTGATCATCTCGACCGTGCACTCGGCCAAGGGGCTGGAGTGGCCGGTCGTGCACCTGCCGCAGCTGGCCGACGGCGCTGTGCCCAGCGACATGGCCCTGACCAGCCCGGACGGGCTGGCCGAGGAGCAGCGGCTGTTCTACGTGGCGGTGACCAGGGCCCGTGACCAGCTCTACCTGTACGCGCCGCTGCGGCTGCACTATCACCGCACCGGCCGGGACGACCGGCACGGCTACGCGCAGCTGACCAGGTTCCTGGACCGGGCCGCCCTGGACCAGTGCGATACCGCCGAGGCCGAGCCGCCGGAGCCGGTGATCCCGAAGATCGCGTCGCTGGCCGCCGCGGTGGACAGCGCGCTCGAATCGCTCTGGGGCTGAGCCTGGCCGGGCTAACTGGTCCCGTGCTTAACCAGCCCCGTGGTTAACCAGTACTGCGCTCGATCAGGCCGCGCTCGATCAGCCCGCGGAGATAGGCGGCCTGCCCGACGTGCTGCAAGTCGTCGCTGATCACGCTGACCAGCCGTACCCCGAGGGTGACCGGCGGGTTCCAGGACCGGTCCACGATCCGGTCCAGGTCGGGATCGGTCAGGCCACCGGTGAACGACAGCGTGGCCTGGTACACCGCGTCGTGGTAGTCGGTCAGCATCGCGCCCGAGCTCACCGTGACCGCGGCCACGTGCCTGGCGTCGTGCCCGTAGCCGTGCTCCGACTTCGCGAACGGCAGCGCGAACCGGTCGGCCCAGCCCGCCGAGATCCAGACCTGGTCGGTGCTGGCCGCGCTGGCCACGTGGTCGTCCTGGATCCGGGTCAGGTGCCAGATCAGCCAGGCGATCGAGTTCGCCCGGCTGTCCGGCCGGAACGCCAGCTGGGCCGGGCTCAGGCCGTCCACCGCGGCGTGTACTTCCGCGCGGATCCGGCCGAACGCGTCAGCCAGCAGGTCGGCGGTGTTCATCGGCTGCTCCCCTCGGGCCTGCGGTCAGAGCAGGAGCCTAGCGCCGAAGACAAGCGCGGCCGCAGTACCGGCCAGCCAGAGACCGGACCAGAACCCGCGCGGTATCAGCGTGAGCCGCCTGAGCAGGTCGGCATCGGCAGCGCCGGCCCCGCGCTGGAGTACCACCCGGACCCCGGCCAGCAGCAGGAACCACGCGATGCCGTACGCCAGGCCGATCTGCACGCCCAGGCTGGCCCGCCACGCCACCAGGTACAGCAGGCCGCCGGTGACCAGGACTGCCAGGCAGCCGAACGCACTGCGCAGCAGCGGCAGCACCACCAGGAGCGCCAGCAGTCCCAGCCACAGCACGGCCACGATGTGGCCGATCCGGATCAGCCCGGCCGCGGCGAGCCCGAACAGGCTCGGGCCCAGGTAGCCGATCAGGGCGGTCAGCACGCCGGAACCGCGGGTGCTGATGGTGGGGATGCTGGTGGCCCCGGTGCCATCCCGCGACAGCGTTACGCCGGCCACCTTGTGGCCGAGGCCGGACCCCATCATCGCGTGCGCACCCTCGTGCGCGACGAGGCTGAGGTGCCGCACCAGCGGCCAGGCCGCGGACAGCGTGACCACCGCCGCCGCGACCGCGATCACCAGGGATGTCTGGGCCGGCAGGTGCGGCTGGAGCTGACCGATCCGGCGCAGGGACGGACCCGGTGCCGGGTGCCTCAAGGCTGCCCGCGTGAGTGCCAGGTGGCTCATTGACGCTCGCTCACCGGGGCCGGTGATCTGACATAAGCGTCATTTTCCTGCTTAGCCGCGCTGGCTGGCAGGAATATATTGACTCCGGCGCGATGTCCTGCAGCTTGGAGAATGATCACATGAGAGTTCCCGGGAAGTTTGCGCGGATATTTCTGACCTGCGCGCTCGGTGCCGGCCTGGCCGCCTGCGGCGGCTCAGGTTCCGGTGCGCCATCCTCCTCGTCTTCATCTACGCCCGCGGGCAGTTCCGGCGGCAGCTCGGCCACCATGAGGACGATCGCGGCTAACTGGGTCGCGTTCTTCAATGCCAAGACGCCGGTGAACCGGCGGGTGGCCCTGCTCGAGGACGGCTCGGAGTTCGCCCCGATCATCAGGGCCCAGGCCGGCTCGGGACTGGCCGCCCTGGCGACGGCGAAGGTCACCAAGGTGACCGTGGAGTCCGCGTCGCAGGCCAAGGTCGCCTACTCGATCCTGATCAGCGGCCAGCCCGCGCTGACCCAGACCGGGGTCGCGGTCCTGCAGGACGGCACCTGGAAGGTCGGGATAGCCAGCTTCTGCGGGCTGCTGGTCCAGGAGAACGCGGGCAGCGCGGCCAAGCTGCCGGCCGCCTGCAAGGGCACGAGCTAGCCGGTGGCGAGCCCGGATGGCGCGGCTGCGGAGCAGGCCGCGCTGGCGCGGCATGGCGGCCGTGCGCTCGCCCTTGCCGTGCTGTGCACGGTGCTATTCCTGACCTTCCTCGATAACACGATCGTCAGTGTCGCGCTCGGCAGCGTGCAGGCGACCCTGCACGCCGGGGTCACCGCGCTGCAGTGGGTGGTCAGCGCGTACGCGCTGACCTTCGCCGGCGCCATGCTGGCGTTCGGCATGGTGAGCGATGAGTTCGGCCGCAAGAAGGTCATGCTGATCGGGGCCGGCATCTTCTGCGCCGGCTCGGTGCTGTCGGCACTGGCGCCGAATGCCGGGGTGCTGATCGCCGGGCGCGCGGTGATGGGCTTCGGCGCCGCCGCCAGCGAGCCGGGCACCCTGTCCATGCTCCGGCACATGTACACCGACGAGCGGATCCGCTCGCGCGCGCTCGGGGTCTGGACCGCGGTCACCGGGCTGGCGCTGGCCATGGGCCCGGTGGTAGGCGGCGCGCTGGTCGGCCTGTGGAACTGGCGCGCGATCTTCTGGTTCAACCTGTTCTTCGGCGTGATCGCGGCTGTGGCCGGCCTGATCGTGCTGCCGGAGAGCGCGGATCCGGACGCGCACCGGGTCGACATCGCCGGGTTCGTGCTCGGTGCCGCGGCGGTCGCCGCGCTGACCTTCGGGCTGATCAACGCGGAGACCGCCGGGTTCGCCGCGCCGCCCGTGATCGCCCTGCTGTGCCTGGCCGTGCTGGCGACGGCGGCCTTCGGTTACTGGGAGCGCCGGGCCGCGCATCCGCTGCTGGACCTGCGCTTCCTGCGGGTGCCGGAGTTCGCCACCGCGAACGTGGTGGCGTACTGCGCCTACTTCGCGACGTTCGCCATCTTCTTCTTCACCGCGCTGTACCTGTATGAGGTGGTCGGCGACACCGGCTACCAGATCGCCCAGGTGTTCCTGCCGATGACCGCCCTGATGATCGTGGCCTCGCTGCTGGCCGGCCGGTGGTCGGCCGCGCTCGGGCCGCGCTGGTCGATCGTGATCGGCAGCCTGCTGTTCGGGGCCGGCCTGCTGCTGACCACCCGCACGCTCAGCCCGTCACCCGCCTACCTGCCGCTGGCCGCCAGCCTCGCGCTGACCGGCATCGGCATGGGCGCCACGGTGGTGCCGACCACCTCATCCGCGCTGTCCGCGGTGCCGCCCGAGCGGTCCGGCATGGCCGCCTCGGCCGCCAACACCAGCCGGGAGATCGGCGTGGTCACCGGGGTGGCGGTGCTCGGCGCGCTGGTGAATGCCCAGCTGCGGTCCTACCTGGTGCACCGGCTGCACATCCTGCACATCCCGGTCACGTTCCAGTCCATCGTGATCAACGCGGTGGAGACCGGCACGGTCCCGTCCAGCGGCCGTACCAAGGGCGTCGGCCCGGCGGGCGAGGGCAAGCTCGTGCAGGAGGTCATCAGCGCCGCCTACAGCGCGTTCTACACCGGACTGCACGCGGCGCTGTTCCTGTCCGCGGCGCTGGTGCTGGCCGCCGGCGCGTTCACGCTGGTGGCGCTGCGCCCCAGGAAGCAGCCGGATCCGGGCCAGCCAGCCGCCGGGGAATCCGCTGGCAAGCGGCCTGAGCTGCCCGTGTGACGGCCCCGTGTGACGGTGCTGTGTGACAGGCCCCGTGTGACAGGCGCTGCGCGGGTGACGGCTACGCAGTGCCTCCGTTCGCCGCGGCACCGTTCCCGGCCGCCGCGACCGTCGCCGCGGCGGGCACCTCGTAGCCGGGCTCGCCGTGCTCGGACAGGTCCAGGCCGGTCGCCTCGTCCTCCGCGCTGACCTGGATTCCGACGGTCTTGTCGGTGATCCACAGGATGATCCAGGTCATTACGAACGGGTAGACGATGCCGGACACCGCCAGCACCAGCTGGCGGCCGAGCTGGGTCCAGCCGCCGGCCTCCCCGGCCGCGTTCACGGCGAGGCTGGCGAACACGCCGGTCAGGATCACGCCGATCGCGCCGCCGACCATGTGCACGCCCACCACGTCCAGCGAGTCGTCGTAGTGGAGGATGTCCTTCAGGTGCACCGCGCCGTAGCAGAGCAGCCCGGCCGCGCCGCCGATGATGATCGCGGCCCATGGCGGCACGTACCCGGACGCCGGGGTGATCGCGGCCAGCCCGGCCACGCAGCCGGCCGCGATGCCGACGCCGGACGGCTTGCCCTTGCGCCACCACTCGATCGCCATCCAGGCGATCATCGCGGTGCTGGCGCCGAGCTGGGTGTTCACCAGGGCGTAGGCCGCCACCGACCCGGCCGACACCGCGCTGCCGGCGTTGAAGCCGAACCAGCCGAACCACAGGATGCCGGCCCCGAGCAGCACCAGCGGGATGTTGTGCGGGCGCTCGAGCTGGTGCTTGCGCTTGAGGTAGAACGCGGTGGCCAGGGCGGCCGCGCCGGCCAGCTCGTGCACCACCGAGCCGCCGGCGAAGTCGATCGCATGCAGGCCGCCGGTACCGAGGATGCCGCCGCCCCACTCGGCGTGCGCGAACGGGCAGTACACCAGCAGCGACCACAGGCCGATGAAGACCAGGTAGCCGCGGAAGCGCATCCGCTCGCAGAACGCCCCGGCGATCAGCGCCGGGGTGATCACCGCGAACTTCATCTGGAACGCCATGTACACCAGCGCCGGGATCGTGGGCGCGAAGCTGTTGGGCTTGGCGCCGACCCCGGCCAGCATCGCGTTCTGCAGGCTGCCGATGATCCCGGCATGGTCGGTGCCGAAGGTCAGCGAGTACCCGACGATGACCCACAGCAGGCTGATCACGCCGATCGCGATGAAGGACTGGACCATCGTCGCGACCACGTTCTTCGCGCCGACCAGCCCGCCGTAGAACAGGGCCAGGCCGGGCATCATGAACAGCACCAGCGCGGTCGAGGTCAGCATCCATGCGGTATCGCCAGCGCTAATGTGCATCGCCACGCTCCTTCGCGAAACGGCCGCCAGCACCGTATGTCAGTTATCTGGCGCGAGATTTACCAGATCGCGCGGCCGTCCGCTCGGACTTCGCGCAAGCAGTTACCGAGCCGGGCCCGCACGGGCTCCCGGGCAGCGCGCTTGTTTACGAAACGTAGTTGACGGAAAGCATTACGTAGCGAGCCAGGGGTTAAGCGACGACTCGGGGGAGATGTCACGTAACCATGCAGGCACGCGAGACCGGAACTGCGCCAGCCCAGCCAGCGGACGCCGAGCGGCCCGAGCCCCGCCGGGTCCGGATCCACAAGTACGTCGAGACCGAGCCGCCCGGTCAGCTCGTGCGCGTGCTGCTCCAGCCGGACGAGACGGGCCAGCCGCAGCCGGTTCCGGCCCGCCCGGCCGAGCCTGCCTGACCGCTCCGGTCGCTACACTGGGCGTTGCATTGCCGGAGCTAGCAGGAGGCGGTTCAGCCTGGACGATCAGGAAGCCGCCTTCGCCGAATTCGCGGAGCTGTTCCGTCCCGGCAAGCCCGACCCCGGCCTGGCGGCCAGCCTGGCTGCGGTGCTGCGGGATGAGCCGGCCAGCTATCCAGTTCTCGATCTTGGCGGCGGTACCGGCCATGCCACCCTGCAACTGGCCGCGGTGCTGCCGTCCGCCGAGATCGTGACCGTCGAGCGGTCAGCGGCCATGCGCTGCGTGCTCAATACCCGGCTGGCCGCCGACGAGAGCGCCAGACGCCGGATCACGGTCGTGGCCGGTGACCTGTTTCAGGTCACGCTCCCGCCGGTCTGGTCCGCAGCAGTCGGATATCACTTCGTCTGCCAGCTCGACCCGCCGGGCAGGCAGCGGCTCTGGCGGCTGCTCCGCGAGCGGCTGGCGCCAGGCGGCGCGGCCGTGATTGACCGCTGCTTCGGGCCGAAGTCGGCCGACCGGGTGCCGCGCAAGCTGTCGGCCGAGACTACCGCTGGCGCCAACACCTACCAGCGGTGGTTCGAGGCGGAGCCGTCCGGTCCTGACTCGCTGTACAGCACGAACACCTACCTGACGCTGCGAGACGGCGCCGTCGTCACCGAGCTCTCGACCCGCCGCAAGCAGTTCGTCGTGACCGAGGAGCAGGTCCTGGCCGAGGCCGCCGGCGCGGGACTGACGCACCGGCTCATCAGCGACCTGATCGTGCTGACCCAGCCGGGGGGGTCACCGGCGACAATGAGGGCATGACGACCGCCGTGCCCGGACCGGCCGGGCTGGCCGGGCCGGTTTCGGCCTACGCCGGGCGGCTGCACGCGGCGATCGGGGACAGGCATTACGTCGCCTCGCCGCTCGGTGCCTGGCTGCTGCTCGCGCTGTGCGGCCCGGCCGCGACCGGCGAGAGCCTGGCCGAGCTGACCGAGGTGCTGGGCTGTGACACCGGCTCCGCCGCTGGCGCCGCCGCCGGATCTGCTGGGCAGCCCGCATCCGCTGGTAGCGGCGGCGGCCGCGGCGTGGAGCCGCCCTGGCTCGGTCAGCGCCGCCTGGCTGGCCGGGCTGCCGGCCGCGGTGGCGACCGGGCCCGTGCCGGATCAGGCGACGGCGGATGACTGGGCACGCAGCCATTCGTTCCGGATGATCGACAGTTTTCCGGTCCGGCTCGACGAGTCCGTCTACCTGGTGCTGGCGAGCGCGCTGGCGACCAGGGTTTCCTGGCAGGTCCCGTTCGACCTGGCCCCGGCCAGCGCGCTCGGGCGGGCGAGCGCGTGGGCGGGCCGGCTGCGCCAGGTGCTGCGGACCCCGCGGCAGCACCACCAGGATCGGGGGCACGAGCAGTTCATCGCGGTGACGCCGGACGCCGGGGATGTCGTGGTGCACTTCGGCCGGGCGGCCGGCGGCCTGCTGGTCGCGAGCGTGGCAGCCGCGCCCGGCGTGCCCGCCGCCGATGTGCTGGCCGCGGCGCACTGGCTCGGCTGCGGCCGGGCGGCCGGGATCGCGATGCCGCGGCGGTCGCTGTTCGACCTGCCGCTCGGCGAGGGACCGGCGGGTGAGGGGACGCTGTGGACGGTGCGGGAGGAGAAGTCAGACACCGACCGGGCCGAGCTGTGCAGCGCCGTGCTGCCTGCCTGGTCGGCCGCCTCGCAGCATGATCTCAGCCGACCCGGCCTGGGCTTCGACGTGGCCAAGCGGGCGCTGACCAATGACCTGGATCCGTGGCGGGCGGAGCAGGCGGCGGTCGCCCGTTACAGCCGGTTCGGGTTCGAGGCCGCGGCGATCACGACCATGGCCGTCGCGGCGAGCCTGCGGCGGCCGTCGCGCGGCCTGCGGCGGATCGCCGAGCTGCGGTTCGGCCACCCGTTCGCGGTGGTGGCCGTGACCGAGGACGCGGCCGCCCGTCAGCCGGACGGCGGTGCCGGGCCGTGGCACGGCCTGCCGGTGTTCTCGGCCTGGGTCACCGAGCCCGAGGACGCCGGTGACGACGATGCGGGCGGGCGACCGGGCTGAGCCTCGCGCTCAGACGGCGGCGGCGCCCCCCGAGGCTGGCGAGGGACGCCGCCGGTCCTGGCTGTCTGGCCTACTTCTTCCTGCAGACGGTGACCTTCGCCACCTTGAAGCCGGCCACCCCGTCGCCGTTCACGCTGTGCCCGCTGTCATCGACGAAGGTGTACAGGCGCTTGCCGTGATAGGTGACCTGAAGCTGGTGATGACTGCCGAACCTGGCCGTGCCGAGGCAGCGAACGCCCCTCGGCATGGTCTTCCCCCTGGGCATGACCAGGCGCGGCCAGATGTTCAGGCAGCTGCCGGTGCAGGGGCCGGTCGGCATGTAGTACAGCGCGTGGCCCCCCTTGGGCGTGACCAGAATCCGGCCGAAGTGCGGGCGGGATGCCTGGTGGACCACGAAGACCGCCTTGGACGGGTGATGCGCCGCCACGCCGGTTCCGGCTGTCTGGGCAACCGCCACCCCCGCGGTAGCCGCGGCCGATGCCCCGGCCAGCGTGACCGCGAGCGTCACCCGGCTGATCCAGCCCAGGCCGGCCCGACGGCCGCCCCCCCGAACGGAAGTTCCCATCGGTTCTACCGCCTCTCGCTAGCGCTGCGGCCCCATGTCATCACGTACCGCAGGCGGTCCCGGTTCAGGTTCCGGCGCGGCCGGGGTCGAAGCCGGTCTAAGCCGGGAGGTAGGTGTCGGTGAAGTCGTTGCGGAACTTCCCGCCGGGATCCAGCTGGCGCCGCAGCCGCTGGAAGTCCGGCAGCCGCGGGTAACTGGCGGCCACCTGGTCCGGGCCGATCGCGAACAGCTTCCCCCAGTGCGGGCGCGGGTCCAGCGGGGCTAGCTGCCGCTCGACCGCGGCCAGGGCCGGCGCCACCGCCGCGGCGTCGGCCACCCAGGTGAAGTGGATGGCCAGGCTGTCCCGCTGGTAAGCCGGGCTGAGCCAGAGCTGGTCCGCGGCCACGGTGCGCAGCTCGCTGATGTGCAGCACCGGGGCCACCAGGTGCGCGATCCGGCCGATCCGCGCCAGCGCCTCGGCGGCCAGCTCCCTGGGGACGAGATATTCCGACTGGAGCTCGGCGCCGGCACTGGGGACGAAGCCGGGCCGGAAGTGCGGCAGCCGCTCGTGCCACGGACCGGGCACGCCCAGCTGGGTGGTGCAGGCACCGGGGTCCCCGCCCGGCACCGGATGGTGCGGCCGGACGGCCAGCCGGGCGCCGAGCCAGCGCCGCGGCGGGGGGTGAAGTACCTGGCCGGGCGCACCGGCCAGGTACTTCAGCCACACCTGGCGGATCCGCGGGCCGCGCCAGTCGGTGAACAGGCTCACGCTGTAGGCGGCGGCGAAGATCTCCGTTAGGTGCTCGCCGAGCCGGCCCGCCGGGAGATCCTCGTAGACGTACTGCCGTATCTCGAAATCCGGTTCCAGGTCCAGCGTGAGATGGGTGACCACGCCGAGAGCGCCGAGGCTGGTCACCGCGCCGCGCAGCTGGTCCCGGCCGTCGGCGTTCCGGCTCAGCGTCACGATCTCGCCCGGCGCGGTCACCAGTTCCATCCCGGCAACGGCGGTGGCCAGGCTGCCGTTACGGTCCCCGGAACCGTGCGTGCCGGTCGCGCAGGCCCCGGCGATGCTGATGTGCGGCAGCGAGCCGAGGTTGGCCAGCGCCCAGCCGGCCCGGTGCAGGTAGCCGGACAGTTCGGCATAGCTGAGCCCGGCACTCGCCCGGACCACGGCCCGCCGGGAGTCGATCTCCATGTTCGCCGGCAGCCGGTCCACCGCGATGAGGTGACCGCTGGTGTCGGCGGCCAGGCTGAACGAATGGCCGGTGCCGAGGGCACGCACCCGGCCGCTGCCCGCGACGAGGTCCTGCAGCTCGCCCACGCTGGCCGGGCGGGAGAACCTGGCCGCGCCGAAGCGGACGTTCCCGGCCCAGTTCACGGTCCGCCCGCTGGCGAACGGTCCTGCGGTCATGCCTCCATGATGGGGCGCCGACCTCATGGCGGCGCGGCCGAGTCCCGGCCCGAGGCTGTCTGCGATTTCTTAACCAGAGCGTGGCCTTAGTTGATACTACGGTTAAGTGCCGTTACCTTCGGGTGCCGTGAAACGCCTACTCGCAGTCATGTTGACTTCTGCCGCTTTCCTCAGTGCGAGCGTGTTCCCGGTGCGGGCGCAATTCAGTCCTAATGTTCAGGAGATCTGCAACCGGGACCGGGAAATTCAGGTAACCGGCGCGTTTGTCCGCAATGACTGGTGGGCCGAACGACAGTGCCTGCTGATCGATCCCGGCCGCGCTACCTTCACCGTGGCCACGACCGCCACCGCACACGCGGGCGGCGTCGTCAGCTTCCCTTACATCGGATACGGCTGGAGCTGGGGGGCGAGCTCGCCCGGCACGCGGTTCCCGCGCAGGCTGTCCAGGGCGGGCTGGCCGCTGGTCACCTGGGAAACGGCGGGCAATCCGGCCGGTGCCTACAACCGGGCGCTGGACATCTGGTTCAGCCGCAGGCCGATCAGGACCGGGCAGGCCACCGCGGGGGAGATCATGGTCTGGCTGTCGGCCCGCGGCTACCGCGGATCGCCGCTGTACCGCTCGCCGATCGTGCACATAGACGGCCAGCGCTGGCATTTCGACTGGTGGCTGACCAATCCGAGAACGCACGGCGG
The DNA here is from genome assembly GCA_963719705.1 of uncultured Actinomycetota bacterium. Taxonomy (GTDB): domain Bacteria; phylum Actinomycetota; class Actinomycetes; order Streptosporangiales; family Streptosporangiaceae; genus CAVRCV01. The sequence goes on along the minus strand of CAVRCV010000014.1, from coordinate 664,370 downwards.
CAAGAGCTGGCCGCTGCTGATCTTCGCTCGGGTGATAATGCGCCGTCGTACCCGTGCGCTTAATGTCCGGGAGTTTGCTGATTATGCGGTCCGGCTAGGTATAATGCGTTCCGATGTCTACTGGGAAAGCATCCTCGGCGGATTTGAACGGCAGTCAGGCGGGAAGGGCCTGCGCACCACTCGCTTCTTCGTCCGGCACGTGCGCTGACGCTCCCGGCGGTCCCGGAGATCCCTGCGCTCCCTGCGCTCCCTGCGCTCCCGCGGCCCGGTACCCGTGCCAGGTGAGTGCGCGATCTCGCTGCTGTTCGTCTGCACCGGGAACACCTGCCGGTCGCCGATGGCCGAGCACATCCTGCGGCGCTACCTGGCGGACGACGGCCTGGACGGCGCGGTCGGGGTGGCCAGCTGCGGCCTGAGGGTGCGTGACCCCGGCGGCCCGGCCGACCCGCGCGCCGTCGCGGTGCTGCGGGCCGCCGGGTACTCCTCGGACCACCGAGGCCGCCAGTGCGACCCGGGGCTGCTCGCCCGGTGCGACATGATCATTGCCCTGGACTCCGGGCACGAGCGACTGCTGCGGCAGCATGCCCCTGACTCGGCAGCGAAGCTCAGCCTGCTGCGCGCATTCGACCCGGCGGCAGGCGGCGCTCTCGACGTTCCCGACCCGGTTGGCGGCGACGCCCGCGACTACGAGCGGGTCCTGAGCCTGATCGAAGCCGCCGCCCCTGGCATCCTCGCCGAGGTCCGCAGCCGGCTGGGGCGCCGGTAACGCGGCGCTGCCCGCCATGCCACGGCGGGCCAGCACACAGGCACTTTCCAAGCGGTTTTCCGGGCCAGGTCACGTTCGGGGCCACTTACCACTCTAGTAAGTGACGCCCGCCCCCCGAGCGGCGCATGTGCCCTCGAGCCAGGTAAGGAACCAGTCGTTTATGCGGTCTGTGTGCCGAGAATCGGAGCCGTGCGGGGCAAAGATGTGCTGCCCGCGCCGTGGCCGCGCGGGGCGGATGCGGAGGCAAAGTGGTTACCGTGACTGTCGGCCGTGAGGCCGGGGCATTGCCTGCAGGCTCCGGCGGGGTGCAGGACGTCGCGTTCGCCGAGTTCTTCCGCGCCGAGTACAAGAAGCTGATCAGGTTCGTCATGGCAGTAGGCGCAGGCGGCGACGAGGCCGCGGAGATCGCGCAGGCGACGTTCTTCAAGGCCTTTGAGGGCTGGGATGCGATTCGGGCGCCGCGCGCCTGGATCCGGCGGGTGGCCGTGAACGAGCTGACGGCTGCCCGGCAGGCTGCCCGCCGGGAGACGCCGCAGGCCACGCTGCCGGACGCGCCGGTGCCGGTCTGCACGGCCCTGGCCGTGGAGCTGTCCGAAGAAGCCCGGCAGGTTCTCGCGGCGCTGCAGGCACTGCCGCCCAGACAGCGCCAGGTCATGGCGTGGATCATCGATGGCTTCGGCGCCACCGAGATCGCCCGTGAGCTGGGGATCAGCCCGGAGTCAGCGAGGCAGAGCTACGCCAGGGCCCGCAAGAACCTCGGCCGGTTCTACGGACAGGAGAAGAGGCCATGATCAGGCGGCTGCGGGATCCTTTCGGCGGCCGGGCCAGCCGGCAGGCCGCGGACGCCGCGGTTGCTCGCGGCATGGCCGAGGTGCTGGCCGCACTGGACAGCGTGGTCGACGATGACGCCGCGCTAGGACGCATTTACGCTGCGCTCGGCACCAGCATGTCCGTCGAAGCCTCGGGCCGGCCTGCCGGAACGACGGCCGGCCATGGATCCGAGCTCGGACCGGCCATCACCACACGCCGCGCGCGAGGGACTGTGAGATCCCGTCGGCGGCTGATGCTGCGCTCGGCGGCCGTAGTGACGGCGGCGCTGGCCGCAGGCGCCGTCGCCCTCCTGGTCGTCGTGGCGCCTGGTGCCCGGCCCGTCGGCACCGAGACGCCGGCGGTCAGTGCCGCTTATGTGGTGCGGCAGGTCAATGGCGCGCTGAAGGCGGCTGAGCCCGGTGAGATCGCGCATATGACGGTCACGACCCGCGGCGCTGTCACATCCGGCGGCGGGACAACCGCCGAGGAGTGGTCTTTCGGCCGCCGGTGGCGCACGGTGACGTACTCGGCGGCCGGGCGTCCCGTCTACGACGAAGGCGTGAGCGCCTCGTCTGTCTTTACCGTCGTCAGCTACCAGACGAGGGCATGGGCCCGGAAGGCCGGAGCTGGCCAAGTGGCTCCGCTGCTCCGGCTGCTTCCGCTGCTCCCGTCGGGCCTGGGGGGAGGCCCTGGCCTGCGGTCAGGCTCGCTTGTGACTGTGACCGGGTTCCTGCGCAACGCGGTCTCGCACGGATCGCTGGCCATGGCTGGCCGGCAGCGCGTCGACGGGATCGAGGCCATCAAGCTGACCAGCCCGCCGGGCAGCCTGCTCGCCGAGACGGTCTGGGTCAGCCCGCGCACGTACCTGCCGGTGCGCGTGGTCACCCGGCCGGTCCCCGGGCAGCCAGGCTCGGGGCAGACGGCCGACATCAGCTGGCTCCCGCCGACCGGGCACAACCTGGCCAGGCTCACCGTGCCCATCCCCGGCGGATTTCGCGAGCTCCCGCTTGCCGAGGTCGCCGGGCCGGGTCCGGGGCTGATCCTGCCGGGGTCGCCGCCGTAGTCCAGGTGACGCCGTCCGGGCCAGCGCATCGGCCGCAAGAGCGGGCGACGTCGTGCTGTTGGCAGCACGAACTACCGACAGCATCACGAACTGTCGAGATGAGTGAGAGGAAACAGGATGGACGACGTTAGCGGCGTACGCCGGGCACTGCGGCATAGGTGGTCGCGACGTGCAGGGCTGCTGGCCATCGTGGCCGGCGCTGGTGTGCTGACGGCAGCGTGCGGCGGCGGCTCCAGCACCCCGCAGGTCGCCAGCCTGGGGCACAGCAGCAGTGGCGCCGCGAGCTCGGCGAGCACCGGCAGCGGCGGGAACTCGGCGGCCTCCGGGTCGGACGGTAACGCGACCCAGCTTCTGGACGAGTGGGCCGCGTGCATGCGCATCCACGGCGATGACCCCGGCCAGACCGACCCGACCGTGGACGCCAACAAGGTGATCCACATCATCCTGGCGCACTCGCTCCCCGGCGGTGACACCGGGACGAACGGGCAGTACGGCTCCGGAGGGCCTGCCTCGCACTGCGCGACCTACCTGAACGAGGCCGCCAATGTGCTGGGCGAGGGGTTCTCTCCGGTGAAGACGCCGGATCAGGCCAAGCTGGATAAGTTCTCGGCGTGCGTGCGGGCGAACGGGATCCCGGACTTCCCCGATCTGCGGGCATCAGGGGGCGCGCTTGTGATGCGTCTCAACGGGGGTGATGTGAGCCTGAATAACCCGGCCATGAAGAACGCCGAAAAGCTGTGCGGTCAGAAGACCGGCGTGCAGGGCTTGCCGGGGGAAGGCGCGCCTCCGCCGGGAACGATCATCGATGACGGTCCGGGTAGCGGACCGGGTGCCAATGGCTGAGTTCCTGGCCCGGGGGGCGCTGTCGGCCCGGCGGGTGCTGTCGAGGCGGGCCGTGGTGTACGCCGTGGCTGCCGCGGTCTTGGCCGGGGGGGCGGTCGGCGGTGCGGCGCTGGCGGCGAGCGGCGGTGGTGCCGGGGCGTCGCGCGGTGGCGGCGGGTCGGTTGCTACCGCTCCGGTGGTGCGGACTGACCTGGTTAACACGGTGCAGGAGGGCGGGTCGCTGGGGTACGGCGGTTCGTATACCGTGTCGGTCCCGTCAGGGGCGAGCGCGTCGCAGGTCGCTCAGATGCAGCAGGCGGTGGCTGAGGATGAGCAGGCCCTGTCGGCCGATGAGCAGGCTGCGTCGGATGCGTCGGCGTCGGGGAGCCAGTCGGTGTCGGCGGATCAGGCGGATGTGAGCAAGGCCCGGTCCGCGCTGAGCTCGGCTGAGACGGCAGAGCGGAAGGCGTGCGCGGGGCCGGGGTCGTCGTCGTCGGCATGCAGTACCGCTACTCAGCAGGTGACATCGGATGAGTCAGCGCTGACCCAGGCGGAACAGCAGCTCGCGGGGGCGCAGGATGCGGCGAAGTCGGGTGATGACCAGGCCACGGAGAAGGTCGGCGCGGATGAGGTGAAGCTGCAGGGGGATGAGGCGACGCTGGCGTCGTTGCAGGAGACGGAAGTGAATCCGGGGACGACGTATACGTGGCTGCCGGGCGTGGGGGCGGTGATCCGGGAGGATCAGCGGGTGTATGCGGTGAGCGGGGTGCCGGTGCCGTTGTTGTACGGCCCGGTCGCGGCATACCGGGCGTTTTATCCGGGGATGTCGGCGGGGCCGGATGTGGCGGAGCTGACTCGGGATCTGCGGGCGCTGGGTTACGGCGGCGGGCTGACGCAGAGTGATCATTATTCGGCGGCGACGGCGGCGGCGGTGCAGCGGTGGCAGCGGGCGCGGGGGTTGCCGGTGACGGGGGACATCCTGCTGGGTGAGGTGGTGTTCGAGCCGGGGCCGATCCGGGTGACGTCGGTGACACCGGCGGCCGGGTCGCCGGTTGGCGGCGGTGGCGGCGGTTCCGGCGGCGGGGGTGGTAGTGGCGGGGCTGTTCTGACGGCGACGGATACGACGCCGGTGGTGTCGTTGACGCTGGGAGTGTCGCAGGAGTACCTGGTGAAGCCGGGTGATGCGGTGTCGGTGACGCTGCCGGACGGGACGACGACGGTGGGCGGGCATGTGCAGAGCGTGGGGAGCGTGGCGATGTGCCCGGGGGGCGGCACCACGGGGACCGGCAGCGGCAGCAGCGGGTCGGCGGGCGAGTCACCGTGCTCGTCGTCGGGGAGTAGCGGCAGCAGCGGCAGCAACTCCTCCGCGGCGGTGACGGTGACGATCACGCTGGATTCCACGCCGCCGGGGGCGGGGCTGGATCAGGCGCCGGTCAATGTGAATATCACCTCGCAGCGGGCCGACAACGTGCTGGCGGTGCCCGTTAGCGCGCTGCTGGCCTTGCAGGGCGGCGGGTTCGGCGTGGACGTGGTGTCCGACAGCACCAGTCACCTGGTCGGAGTCACCACAGGGCTGTACTCCGACACGATGGTGCAGGTCTCCGCGCCGCGCCTGGCGGCGGGGATGCGGGTGGAAGTGCCCGCGTCGTGACGCAGACCGTCCCGTTCCCGGCCCGGCGCCAAGCGGCCGGCCCGGCACCGGTTCTTGAGCTGATTGACGTGGTGAAGGAGTATCCCGGTGACCCGCCGGTGGTCGCGCTGGCAGGGGTGGGCCTGCGCGTCGGCGCGGGGGAGCTGGCGGCGATCGTGGGCCCGTCGGGGTCGGGCAAGAGCACGCTGCTGCACGTGATGGGGACGCTGGAACGGCCCACCCGCGGTGTGGTGCGGATCGCCGGGGAGGACACCTCGGCGATGACCGACAAGCAGCTGTCGGGGCTGCGGTCGCGGCGGCTGGGGTTTGTGTTCCAGCAGTTCTTCCTGCTGGACGGGCTCAGCGTGCTGGACAACGTGGCTAACGGGCTGCTGTACCGGGGCGGGACGGCCGCCGGGCGGCGCGAGCTGGCCCGGGCGGCGCTGGAGCGGGTGGGGCTCGGTCACCGGCTGCGGCACCGGCCGAACCAGCTGTCGGGAGGAGAACGGCAGCGCACCGCGATCGCCCGCGCGCTGGCGGGCCGTCCCGCGCTGGTGATGGCCGACGAGCCGACCGGGAACCTGGACACCGCGACCGGCGCGTCGATCCTGGAGCTGCTGGCGGAGCTGCACGCCGACGGCACCACGATCGTGGTGATCACTCACGACCTGGAGATCGCCGCGTCGATACCGCGGCGCATCGAGATCCGCGACGGGAGGATCATCCGTGACACGCACGCCGGTTCGTGACCAGCGACCCCCGGTGACCCGCCGGAGCGGCCGGGACACCGGCGGCGGATCGAGGCTGACCGGGGCCGACCTGCTGCGCGTGGGCAGCCTCGGGCTGCGCAGCCGGCGGATGCGAGCCGCGCTGTCGGCGCTGGGGATCAGCATCGGGATCGCGGCCATCGTCGGGGTGCTGGGGATCTCGCAGGCCTCCAAGGCCAGCCTGCTGGCCCAGCTCGGGGCGCTGGGGAACCTTGCGACCGTGCAGCCCTCATCGACCCTGTCCGGCCAGCAGGCCGAGCTGCCTACCACGGCGCAGGGCATGGCAGCGCGGATCGGGCCGGTCACCTCGGTCGCGTCGATCGGCGAGATCTCCGGGGTGAACGTGTACCGCTCCCCGTATGTCCCGGCGATCAACACCAGCGGGATCGTGGTGACCGCCGCCAGCCCGACGCTGCCGGCGGCCGTGGGCGCGAAGATGGCCCGCGGCAGGTTCCTCAACCCGGCCACCGCCCGGTACCCAGCCGTGGTCCTGGGGTCGGAGACGGCCAGCCTGCTGGGCATCGACAGCCTCGCCGGCCGCCCCCAGGTTTGGCTCGGCGGCCACTGGTTCACCGTGACCGGGATCCTGGGCGACGTCCCGCTGCAGTCCCCGATGGACACGATGGCGTTCATCGGGTTCGCGGTCGCCGAGCAGTACTTCGCGTTCGACGGCCATCCCACCGAGCTGTTCGTCCGCGCTGATCCCGCCCAGGTCAGCGCCGTAGCCGCGGTGCTGCCCGCCACCGTGGACCCGCAGAACCCCTCCGACGCCGCGGTGTCCTACCCCGCCGACATCCTGCAGGCCGAGATCGCCGCCAAAGGCGCCTACAACGGCCTGTTTCTCGGCCTGGGCGCGGTCGCGCTGCTCGTCGGCGGCGTCGGCATCGCCAACGTCATGGTCATCTCCGTCCTCGAACGCCGCTCCGAGATCGGCCTCAGGCGCGCCCTGGGCGCCACCCGCCGCCACATCGCCGAGCAGTTCCTCACCGAATCGCTGCTGCTATCCCTGCTCGGCGGGCTGGCGGGCACGGTCATCGGCGCGGCCGCCACCGCCGCCTACGCCGCCACCCAGCGCACCCCGTTCACCGTCCCCGGCCAGGCCCTCTACGGCGGCCTCGCCGCCGCCCTCGCCATCGGTGCCATCGCCGGCCTCTACCCCGCCACCCGCGCCGCTCGCCTGTCCCCCACCGAAGCCCTCCGCACCGCATGACCACCCGGCCGCAGCCAGTGTTCACCGCGGAGCCTTGCGAGCACTGAGATTGCGATATATCTTGTTCCCGTCCGCGCTTAGAGATATATCTCGTCGCTGTAGCCGAACGGCCACTACCGGAGCTCCCGATGACGACAAAGATCCAGGCCGCGTCGCCAGGCCGAGGCGCTACAGGCACCACAGGCAGCGCGGGCACCACAGGCAGCGCGGGCACCACAGGCAGCGCGGGCACCGCGGGCGGCGCGGGCGGTCCGGGCGGGATCCGCTGGCGGGTGACGGGCCTGCGAGCGTCGCTGCGAACCGGGCCGGTGGCCGACCGCAACTTCCGGCTTCTCACCGCGGGCCAGACGACCTCGACGATCGGGGACTCTTGCTACGCGGTCGCGCTGCCGTGGATGGTCCTGTCAGCCCGCGGCGGCGGGGTCGCCGTGCTGGGACTGGTCCTCGCGTGCTACGGCATCCCGCGCACGGCGCTGATCCCGGTCGGCGGCATCCTCGCGGACAAGATCAGCGGCCGGGTAGTGATGCTGGCCGCTGACACCGTGCGCTGCGGGCTGGCAGGAGCGCTCGTCTACCTTGACGCCACCCACCACGTGACGCTCGCGGCGCTCGGGCCGGTGGCGGCGCTGGTAGGCGCGTGCGGCGGCCTGTTCATGCCCGCCTCCTACACGCTGCTGCCGCAACTGCTGCCGCCCGGCGACCTGCAGTCGGGGAATGCAATCGCATCGGCAGGCAATCAGCTCGGCGCGTTCGCCGGGCCGGTACTCGCGGGAGCCCTGGTCACGACGCTCGGCGCGGCTGCCGCCTTCGGGGCCGACGCGGCCACCTTCGCGGTGTCGGCCATCACGCTCGCGCTGATCAGGCCGTGCCGCCAGCTGGCCGGGGGCGCGGCATCCGCCGGCCGCGGTGAGCCATCGCCGGCCGGGAGTGAGCCATCCCCGTCCGGGGGCGCGGTGCCTGCGGCCGGATCAGGTTCCGGGTCAGGCGGCCCGAGCCGGCGAGGGCTGCGCGGCCTGCTCCGCGAGCCTGTGCTGCAAACCACGATGGTGGTGGCCCTGGTCGCGAACCTGCTGATCACGGGCACATTCGAGGTGGCGATGCCCGACCTGGCCCACGAGCGGTTCGGGGCCGGCGGGTACGGTGCCATGCTGGCCTGCTTCGGGGCCGGGGCGGTCGTCGGCGCGCTGGCCGCGGCCCGGCGCAAGGCCCTGCGCGTGCCCGCCGTGACTGCCTGCCGGGCACTCGTCCTGGCTGGGGTGGGCGTCGCCGTCATCCCGTACCTCGGCGGGCTGCCGGGTGCCTGCGCAGCGATCCTGGTGCTGGCCGTCTGCATCACCTACGGCGACATCATCCTGATCACGCTGCTGCAGCAGTGGGCGCCGCCCGATCTGCTCGGCCGGGTGATGAGCATGATCATGCTGGCGAGCATGGGCGCCTTCCCGGTCTCCGTCGCAGTCGCCGGCTTCCTGGTGAGCAGGTTCGGCCCGGTGCCGTTCTTCCCGGCCGGCGCGGTCGTGCTGACGCTGGCCGTCATCCTCGCGCTCTGCCGCCCCGAGATCAGAACCCTGGGCACCAAGGCCGCGCAGCCGCCGCGGCTGGACGCGCGGACGGCTACGGCGGACTAACCCATGACCAGCCCCCGGCTATGATCCCTCGCAGTCGCTGAGCGGGAGCGGGTAGCCGCCGTCGGCCAGGCGGCGGTGCCGGGCGGGGCGTGACTGCGGAGGTGCCGGGTGCCGTCCGGGCTGATGGCGGTCACCGTGCCGTCCGGGTGGAGCCTGATCTGCCACCCCCACCGATGAATCGCTATAAGATGGTGGAAAGCGCACAAATTAAGCAAATTAGTCAGCCGGGTCGGGCCGCCCTCGGCCCTGGGCACGATGTGGTGCACCTGGCACGCCATCACCGGCTGGTCACAGCCCGGGAAACGGCACCGGCGGTCCCGGCGGGCCGCCGCCCGCCGGAGGTGCACCGGGATGGTCTCGGTGATCGCGCCGACGTCCAGCGGCAGGCTGACCGACGCGACCAGGTCCTCCGGCAGCCCGGTCCGCAGGTAGGCGGCCACGCCGTCGGGACCGGACAGCACGTCGGTTGCCCACTGCAGCAGCTGCCACCGGGCCGCCCGCCCGGCTCGCTCCCGCCGCGCCGCCGCCCGCGGGCCCTCAGCACCGCGATCGGTGCCATCACCGGGCAGCGGGCCCGCTGCGCTGCCGGTGTCACCCGGCCGGGCGGCGCTGCCGGTCTGGCCGCCCGCCAGGGCGGCGGCGAGCCGGTCCAGAACCTCCCGGTCGACATGACCGGTCACCATCGGCACGATCGCCGCGTCACAGTCATCACCAGGCCCGGCCGGCGGCCACGGCCCCGCCGCGGCCGCCGGGGCCGGGGCTGCACCGCCGGTCCCGTGCTGGCCAGCGTCGTGCTGGCGGCGGAGCTGGTCCAGGGTCACAGACAGGTGCAGCTGGGTCGGCTGACCGGCCCGGTCCGGCAGGCACCCGCTGCCCAGCAGCCGACGGCACGCCTCCGCCAGAGCATCATGGTCACGCTGGGCCCGGCTGCGGGTGTCCTCCGGCCCGGCCTTCTTCCCCAGGCGAGTCCAGCACCGCGCGCAGCGCCGCCTGGCACTGCGGCGTCAGCTCCCCGGCCAGGCTGCCCGACCCGCGGAACGTCTCCGCCAGCCGCACCCACCGGTCCCCGAACCCGTCACCGTCACGGTCCGGCCCGGCGGTGCGGCGGCGGATCTCCTCCGCCAGCGCGGCCAGGTCACCCAGCCCCGCCCCGGCCCCCGCAGCCTCCAGCAAGATCGCGTCCGCATCCGCCCGCGCCGCCTCGGGCAGCTCGCCGGTCCAGCCGCAGATCGCCCGCGCGAACGACTCCGACACATCCCCGGCGGCCAGCGCCCGCCGCACCGCCGGGTGCGCGGCCAGCCGCCGCATCCACCCCACCGCCCCGGCCGCCGCGCCGGGCGTCATCTGGCACTGCCACTTCAGCCACGTCCGCGCCGACCCGTGCCCGTCCAGCTCAAACCCCGCCTGCCCGGTGAACGCGGCCAGGGCCGAGGCACAGGCCGCGGTGTGCACCGCGGTGATGCGCCCCAGCCCGCGCAGGCAGTCCGCCTGTAACGCGGCCGGCAGCGAGGCGATGTCCGCCTCAGCCAGCCAGCCCAGCGCCGCCCGCGCCATCGCCACCGCATCCGCAGCGCACGACGGCTCGGCCGGCTGGCCGGGAACACACATGGGCGCCTCCTCGATCGGCTCGATCGGCTATGCCAGTTGAGCGTCCTGCGACGCGAGCGCTTCCAGATGGAGGGGCTGCTGTCCGGGGCGACATCCCTGTCACACGGCCCTAAGGGCTGTCACAGGGTCCATAAGGCTGATAGTCAGCCGACCGCCCGCTGGGCGGCCTCCACGTCACGGCCCCGGTGCACCGTCTCTCTCGAATATCTGTTCCAAGACTAGCACGTGGCGACGACAATTACCGCCAACACGCCGGCCGGTGGACAAGCCGGCATGGCCCTGTGGATTTCGATTGGGCATAGGCGCGGTGATCGGGCAGGCTGGGGGGATGACAGAGAATCTGACCCTGATGGCGGTGCACGCCCACCCCGACGACGAGGCGTCGAGCACCGGCGGCGTGCTGGCCAGGTATGCCGAAGAGGGCGTCCGGACAGTGATCGTGACCTGCACGAACGGGGAGTTCGGGGACACTCCCGGCGGGATCAAGCCGGGTGCTGACGGGCATGACGAGACGGAGGTAGCCGAGATCCGGCTGGCCGAGCTGCGGGAATCGGTCAAGATCCTCGGCGTGACCAACCTCGAGCTGCTGGGCTACCACGACTCCGGCATGCCCGAATGGGAGTACAAGTCGCGGGACGATGCGTTCTGCAATGTTCCCGAGGCGGACGTGGCGGCGCGGATCGGCGCACTGATCGAGCGGTACCGGCCGCAGGTGGTGATCACCTATGACGACAAGGGCGCCTACCAGCACCCGGACCACGTGCACGCCAGCCGGGCGGCGCAGGCCGCGGTGGCCGCCACCGGGATCCCGGCCAAGCTGTACCTCATCGCGTTGCGGCCCAGTTCCTGGCGCAAGATCTGGGCGGCGCTGCGGGAGGCCGGAGAGGAGGTGCCCGACTTCAGCGACACGCCGCCCGAGGTGCTGCGCCAGATGGAGGAGGCCGAGCAGCGGATCACCACGACCGTCGACATCACGCCGGTGATCGACCGCAAGCGGGACGCGCTGATGGCGCACGCCAGCCAGATCCGCGAGTCCTGGTTCAGCAAGATCCCGCCGGACATCGCGACGGAGGTGTTCGGCCAGGAAACCTTCATCCGGGCGTCCGATACCTCTGGCGCCGCCATCCCGGAGGACGACCTGTTCGCCGGGCTGCGGGGTGAGTAAGGCCCGGCAGCGGGCCTGCTGAGTCACAGGCCGAGCAGGGCGGCCGCGTTCTGGTAGCAGACGGCGCGCAGCCAGCCCGGGCCGAGCCCCAGCCCGGCCAGTGCCTCCAGCTGGTGCAGGTAGGGGTACGGGATGTTGGGGAAGTCGGTGCCGAGCAGGATCCGGTCGGCGGCCGCCGCCAGCCGGGGCAGCAGCGCGGCCGGGAACGGCGCGGTGCGCTCGCTGAAGTCGGTGAACGTCATCGTGGTGTCCAGGTAAACGCCGTGGTGCCGGTCCGCGAGGTCCAGGAACTCGCGGTACTCCGGCGTACCAAGATGCGCGACGATCAGGACCAGCCGCGGATGCCGGGCCAGTACCTGCGAGATCGGCCCGGGCCCGGTGTAGGGACCCGGCATCGGGCCCGAGCCGCAGTGCACCACGACCGGCACCCGGGCCTCGGCCAGCAGGCCCCACACCGGAGCCAGCAGCTCGTCCCTCGGGTCGTAGCCGCCGACCTGAAGGTGCGCCTTGAACAGGCGCGCGCCTGCGTCGATCGCCTCGGCCACGTAGCCGTCCGCGGCAGGCTCGGGGAAGAACGTAGCGCTGTGCAGCGCGTCCGGCGTCCGGGCGGCAAAGCCCGCTGCCCACGAATTCAGCCAGGCCGCCATGTCCGGCTTGTGCGGGTAGCACAGCGCGCCGAACCTGCGCACGCCGAACGCGCGGAGCAGCGCGACCCGCTCGTCCTCGGGCTGCCGGTAGTAGATCGGCCACGGCTGGCCGGACCGGCCGCGCTCGAAATAGGCCCAGACCTTGGTCAGCACGTTGGCCGGCATGAAGTGGACGTGGATGTCGATCAGGCCGGGCAGGCCAAGCTCGCGCCAGAATGCGGTGACCCCGGCCGCCTGCGTTCCGCTATCCGGCTGACGGCCGGCGGGTGCCGGGCCGTGCCCCGTCGCGGGCTGCTGGGCTGGCACCCGGCCCAGTCTGCCATCGCGGGAGAGCGGCCCGCACGGCCCGGCCGGCCAGGTCGCGCAGCGGGCCGCCCATGGACTCGGCCTGGAGCACGGCTGCCTCGGGCTCGGTCAGCTCGGCCAGGTACCGGCCGGTGGCCGGGTCCAGCTGGAGCGAGTTGAGCGGGTAACCGGGCTGCCGGGCCGCGCATGGCGGCGCGACCAGCATCCGCTCGGTCACCGCGGTCGCGTCCAGCACCTGGCCGTCCGGCATCCCGATCGCCAGGCCGAAGACCCAGCAGGCGCGCAGCCTGCCGCCGTTGCGCTCAGTGAGCCGGGTGTAGTAAGCGAGCACCTCGCCGTCATCCGGGCGGTGCGCGGTGCCAGGCAGCCGGCGCACGTTAACCCCCGGCTGCTCGGCCGCGGGCAGGCCGGGCAGCAGCAGGCTCGCGTCCATGGCCAGGCATGGCCGCCCGGTCGCCGCCGCGAATGCGGCCGCCTTTTTCCTCGCGTTTCCCAGCGCATCCGCGCGGTCCTCGATGACCTCCGGCAGCACGGCCGGGTCGGTTACCGCGCGCAGCAGTACCCCAGCCGGGCCCGATGCCCCCAGTGCGGCGGCGAGCTGGCGGAGCTTGGCCGGGTTCGTGCTGCACAGCCACAGTTCCATCCCCGGCGGCGGTGCGGCAGGCTCCCCGTTACGGGTCATGCGGGCTGGCACTCTCCGGGGTCTGGCCCGGCCTGCGGACGGGCTGCGGCTGACTCCAATCGCCAGACCGGATGGCCAGGGTCGCGCGATGCGAGAACATATACCCCATGATCGCGCTTCTCGTTCGCGTGTTCGGCGCGGGCCACCGACGGCACATCGCGATCCTGCTCGGTGCCGCGATCGCCTGCGTGCTGGCCGGCGGGAGCCTGTTCGCCGCCGTCCAGCCGGGAGTTCCGCTGACGACGGGCCTGTACTGGGCGATCACCACCGCGACGACCGTCGGCTATGGCGACGTGACACCGCATACAGCGGCGGCCAGGGTGGTCGCCTCGCTGGTGATGCTGACCACCATCCCGCTGCTCGCCTCGGTCTTCGCGCTGGTGACCGGCGCGGCCGCGGCCCGAGGTATCCGGAGGATCCTGTCCATGGAACACCGCTTCCCCGCGGGCGCCTACCGTCTCGTGATCGGGATGAACGCCGCAGTGCCCGCGATCCTGGACGAGCTGGTCCGGGCCGGGGAGGCGGTGGTCCTGGTCGCCGACGTCGACCCATCGCAGGTCAATTCGCGGGTACACCTCGTGCGCGGGAATCCGACCGAGCTGCGGGCGATCGCCTCGGCCAAGCCGGAAGGCGCGCAGCAGGCCCTGATCACCGGCGCGTCCGACGGTGACGTGCTGGTCAGCGCCGTGCTGCTGCGCAAGCAGGCGCCGGACCTGACCGTCGCCGCGCTGGTGCACTCGCCGTCGGTCCGCGAGGCGCTGCGCGAGCTCGGTGTCGAGCAGACCATCTCCGCGGACCAGCTGATCGCGCACATGCTGGCCAAGAGCCTGGAGGCGCCGCACGCGGCGGACATGCTCATGCACCTGGTGGAGTCGAACCAGCACTCGCTGTCCGAGGCCGAGGCCAGCCCGCAGGAGGTCGGCCAGCCGCTCAGCGCGGTCCGGGACGCGCGCTCGGTACTGGTGCTCGGCCTGGTCCACGACGGCAGCTTCTCGCTCGGCATCGGCGACGATCCGGTGGTCGGCGCCGGCGACCGGCTCCTGATCGCCGCGCCGGCCCGCCGCTGACCGGCGGGGTGCGGCTCGCCGCGGCGCGTGCGGCGGTCACACTGGGTAGGTGCAGCGGATCAGGACGGCGGTCCGGGTCACCGGGATCGTGCAGGGCGTCGGCTTCCGGCCGTTCGTGTACTCGCTGGCCACCGGGCTCGGCCTCGGCGGCCTGGTCGGGAACGATACCGACGGTGTGTTCGCCGAGGTAGAGGGACCGGCGGCGGCGGTGTCGGAGTTCCTGGCCCGGCTGGAACAGCAGGCCCCGCCGCTGGCCAGAATCGAGCGCATCACCACAAGAACCATTCGCCCGAACGGATCCTCGGACTTCATCATTGCCCCGAGTGATCCCAGCGGCCCGCGGCGCACCCTGGTGTCAGCCGACAGCGCGCCGTGTGCCGACTGCCTGGCCGAGTTCGACGACCCGGCGGACCGCAGGTTCCGCTATCCGTTCATCAACTGCACCAACTGCGGCCCGAGGTTCACGATCATCCAGGACGTGCCCTACGACCGGCCGATGACCACGATGGCGGCGTTCGCGATGTGCGCACGGTGCGCGGCCGAGTACCGCGATCCCGGTGACCGCCGGTTCCACGCCCAGCCGGTCTGCTGTCCGGCCTGCGGGCCGCGGCTGCGCCTGCTGGACGCGGCCGGGACGCAACTGTCCGGCGCCGGCTCTGATGAGGTGCTGGCCGCGGCGGCCGGGCTGCTGCGGGCCGGCCGGGTGCTCGCGGTCAAAGGGCTCGGCGGCTACCACCTGGCGGTGGACGCGGGCAGCGAGGCGGCCGCCGCGGCCCTCCGGGAGCGCAAGCACCGGGAGGACAAGCCGTTCGCGGTGATGGTGCCCGACCTGGCCGCCGCCAGGGTGATCTGCGAGCCGGACGAGACCGCCGAGGCCCTGCTGACCAGCGGCAGGCGGCCGATCGTGCTGCTGCCGCGGCGCGAGCCGGCCGGGCCGGTCGCCCCGTCGGTCGCCCCGTCGATCGCACCGTCGGTCGCGCCGGGCAACCGGCAGCTCGGGGTCATGCTGCCGTATACCCCGCTGCATCACCTGCTGCTCCGCGAGGTGGCCCGGCCGCTGGTGCTGACCAGCGGCAACGTCTCGGACGAGCCGATCGCCTACACCGACGCCGACGCGCTGGCACGGCTCGGCGGCATCGCGGACGCGTTCCTGACCCACGACCGGGCGATCCACATCCGGACCGATGACTCGGTGGTGCGGTCGCTGCGCGGCCGCCCTTCGCTGATCCGCCGCTCCCGCGGCTACGCACCCGAGCCGCTGACCGTGCCGGCCAGCTTCGCCCGCCCGGTGCTCGCCTGCGGCGCCGAGCTGAAGAACACGTTCTGCCTGGGCAGCGAGCGCCATGCGGTGATCTCGCACCATATCGGCGACCTGGAGAACGCCGAGACGCTGCGCTCGTTCACCGAGGGCATCGAGCACTTCCGGCGGCTGTTCGGGATCGAGCCGCAGGTAGTGGCGCACGACCTGCACCCGGAGTACCTGTCCACCAAGTACGCGCTCGACCTGGCCGATTCCGGCGGGCTGGACCTGGTCGGCGTGCAGCACCATCACGCGCACATCGCCTCCTGCCTGGCCGACAACGGGGTGCCTGGCCCGGTCATCGGGGTGGCCTTCGATGGCACCGGTTACGGCACCGACGGCACGATCTGGGGCGGGGAGTTCCTGATCGCTGATCTCGCCTCGTTCCGGCGGGCCGGGTACCTGGCCCCGGTGCCGATGCCTGGTGGCGTGGCGGCGATCCGGCAGCCGTGGCGGATGGCCGCCGCCTACCTGGACGCGGCCTACCCGGATGGTCCGCCGCCCGGCCTGGCAGTCGCCGAGCGCGCCGGGCGCCGGTGGGCCGACGTGCTCGCGATCGCCAGGGCCGGGCTGAACTCGCCGCCGACCTCAAGCGCGGGGCGGCTGTTCGACGCGGTGGCCGCGATCCTCGGCGTCCGGGACTCGATCAGCTACGAGGGCCAGGCCGCAATCGAGCTGGAGCAGCTCGCCGACCCGGCCGAGCCCGGCGCCTACCGGGCCGGCCTCCGCCAGCCCGGCCCGCCGGACCGGGAGACCGAGCCGCCGTTCGTGATCGCCGGGGCCGACCTGATCCGGGCGGTCTGCGCGGACCTGGCGGCAGGGGTGGCGCGGCCGGTCGTCGCGGCCCGGTTCCACCACGGTGTCGCGGCCGCGATCGAGAACCTCTGCGCCGAGTTGCGCAAGCAGACCGGCCTCGGCACCGTGGCCCTGTCCGGCGGCGTGTTCCAGAACCTGCTGCTGCTCGGCGACGTGACCGCCCGGCTGGAGCGGCAGGACTTCGAGGTGCTGGTGCACTCCCGGGTGCCCTGCAACGACGGCGGCATCAGCCTGGGCCAGGCCGTGATCGCCGCGGCCAGGGACGCCGCCGCGATCCGGCGCGAACGGTGAACGGCCGGCTACTCGCCGGGGGTCACTGATGTGCCGATCACTGATCGGGTGACGGCGGGCCGGGCTTTCTGGCCTGGTAGTTTTCCAGCACCTGGACCACCTGCCGGCGCGCCACGTCCAGGCTCGCGCCGAGGTCGGTCAGCACCTGGGCGGCGACGCCCTCGCCCTCGCCGATCAGCCCGAGCAGGATGTGCTCGGTGCCGATGTAGCCGTGGCCGAGATGCACGGACTCGCGCAGCGAGAGCTCCAGCACTTTCTTGGCTCGCGGGGTGAACGGGATGTGCCCGGACGGCGAGCCCTGGCCCCGGCCGATGATGTCCTCGACCTGCTGGCGAACCGTTTCCAGGCTGATGCCCAGCGACTCGAGCGCCCTGACGGCCACGCCCGCACCCTCGCTGACGACGCCGAGCAGGATGTGCTCGGTACCGATGTAGTTGTGGTCCAGTTCCCTGGCCTCGTCCTGAGCCAGGACGACCACCCGCCGCGCCCGGTCGGTAAATCGCTCAAACATGAGGGTTCCCCGCATGCTGTCCGGTCTGGCTGGATTCGAGCCGCTACGCCTGACACAGGTATAGCGCGATCCGGCGCGGGAGGCGAAACGGCGGGCTACTCGTTGGGGGCGGGGGTGCGGCGGCGGAGCCAGTCGTACCAGGCCTGCAGGCCCTCGCCGGTGGTGGCGGAGGTCTGCAGCAGCAGCGAGTGCGGGCTCAGCCTGCGCAGGCTGGCGGCGTAGCGCTGCTGGTCGAACTCCACGTAGGGGAGCAGGTCGATCTTGTTCAGCAGGACCAGGTCGGCCTGGCGGAACATGTGCGGGTACTTGAGCGGCTTGTCGGTGCCCTCGGGCACCGAGGCGAGCACCACCCTGGCATCCTCGCCCAGGTCGAACAGCGCCGGGCAGACCAGGTTGCCGACGTTCTCGATCACCACGATCGAGCCGCCCGGCGGGTCCAGCGCGTTCAGCCCGCTGGCCAGCATGTCCGCGTCCAGGTGGCAGCCGGCCCCGGTGTTGATCTGCACCACCCGGCTGCCCGCTGCCTGGATCCGGCGGGCGTCCAGCGCTGTCTCCTGGTCGCCCTCGATCACCGAGATCGTCAGCTGCCCGGCCAGCTCCCTGGCGGTTCGTTCTAGCAATGTGGTCTTGCCAGCGCCGGGGGAGCTCATCAGGTTGACCGCCGTGATGCCGCGCTTGTGCAGCCACTCCCGGTTGCGCTGGGCCAGCTCGTCGTTCTTGGCCAGCACCTTCTGCTGCAGCTCAATCGTGCGGCTGGCCGGGTCGGTGCCCAGCACCCGGACCTGCTCGGCGTCGCCGCTGTCGTCGTGCCCGTGGTCGTGCCCGTGCCGCGTGGTCGTGATCGTGATCGTGGCCGTGCGGGTGCAGGTGCGAGTGGGCTCGCGGAGGGTCCATCGGCCGGATGGTAGCGGTGCCCGAGCAGCCGCAGGTCGCGCACATGGCTCAGGCCACCCGAACTGAGGTGATCTTGAGCTCCTGCCCGGCCAGCACGGTGACGTCGGTGCTGCCGCAGTCGCAGAGCGCGATCAGGGCATCGGGCTCGAACTCGGCCTGGCAGGCCAGGCAGCGGGCCTTGGCCGGCGGCTCGCTGATCTCCAGCCGGGCGCCCTCCAGGCTGGTGCCCTCGGTGACCAGGTCGAAGCAGAACCGCACCGAGTCGGCGACCACGCCGGACATCGCCCCGATTTCCAGGCAGACACAGGTGACCTTCGCGTCGGGCAGCCGCCCGGTCACCGCGTTCACCACGCTCTCGGTGATCGCCAGCTCGTGCACTGTCCCTCCCCTCCCGGTACTTCGCTGATCTACGGTCGGCAGCTGCGCGGCTCAGCAGATTCGCGGCAGGGGATCGCCGACCAGCAGGTCCACGATCCGGGTACCGCCGAACGCGGTCCTGAGCTGAACGATTCCCGGCGGCCCCTCGGTCACCCGGCCGATGATCGCCGCCTGCGCGCCGAGCGGGTGGGCGCGCAGCGCGGTCAGCGCGGCATCGGCCGCCGCGGGGTCAGTCACGATCACCATCCGGCCCTCGCAGGCCACGTACATCGGGTCGATGCCGAGCAGCTCGCAGGCGCCGCGTACCTCGTCCCGGACGGGGATGTCGTCCTCGCTGACCGCGACCCCGACCCCGGCGGCGGTGGCGATCTCGTTCAGGATCGTGGCCACCCCGCCCCTGGTGGCGTCGCGCATCGCGCGTACTCCCGGAGCCTGCGCCAGCAGGTCGGCGACGAGATGGTTCAGCGGCGCGGTGTCGGAACGCACGTCGGCCTCGATGTCGAGCTCACCGCGGGCCAGCATGATCGTGATGCCGTGATCGCCTATCGGGCCGGACACGATGATCACGTCGCCCGGCCTGGCCCTGGCTACCCCCAGCTCCACGCCCGGCGGGAGCAGGCCGAGGCCGGCCGTGTTGATGTAGCAGCCGTCGGCCTTGCCCTTCTCCACCACCTTGGTGTCCCCGGTGACTACCTGGACCCCGGCCGCGTCGGCGGCGGCCCGCATCGACGCGGCGATCCGGCTCAGGTCCGCGACCGGGAACCCTTCCTCCAGGATGAAGCCGCAGGACAGGTACAGCGGTACGGCGCCGGAGGAGGCCAGGTCGTTCACGGTGCCGTTGACCGCCAGGTCGCCGATGTCGCCGCCGGGGAAGAACAGCGGCCGGACCACGTAGGAGTCGGTGGTCATGGCCACCCTGCTGTCGCCGATCTGGGTGCGCGCCGCGTCCTCGAGCGGCTCAAGCACCGGGTTGCGGAACGCGTCCAGGAAGATCGCCTCGATCAGGGTCTGGCTGGCCTTGCCGCCCGCCCCGTGCGACATCGTGATCCGGTCCTCCCGGACCCTGGCCCTGGCCCGGCGCGCCCGGTCGATCCGCTCCAGCACCAGTTCCTCGCGCACGGTGCCCGGCAGCGGCTGGGGCGAGCCGCGGTGCGGGTGCCCGGTCCGGCCGCCGCCGGCTTCCGCCTCGTGTTCGCGGCGCTCCTGCTCCTCATGCTCGCGCAGTGCTTGCTCGTGCTCGCGCAGGGCCGCGTCTACCCAGCCAGCCTGGCCGGGCGGTGCTGGCGGGCCGGTGGTTTCGCTGGGCCGGGCGGTCATGACCGGGCAGCCTCGCTGACCCGCTGGCGGGTCAGCCGGCCGTAGTTGTAGTAGGCGGCGCAGGCGCCCTCGGGCGAGACCATGCAGGTGCCGATCGGCGTCTCCGGCGTGCACGCGGTGCCGAACACCTTGCACTCCCACGGTTTCAGCACGCCCTTGAGCACCTCGCCGCACTGGCACGCCTTCGGGTCGGCGACCCGGACGCCGGGCACCGCGAACTGCAGCTCGGCGTCGTAGGCCGCGTAGCCTTCCCGGAGCTTGAGCGCGGAGTGGGAGATGAAGCCGAGGCCGCGCCACTCGAAATAGGGCCGCAGCTCCATGGTCTGGCCGATCGCCTTGAGCGCTACCGGGTTGCCGTCCCACGGCACCACCCGCGAGTACTGGTTCTCGACCCTGGACTCGCCCCTGGATAGCTGGAGCATCAGCAGGTAGATCGACTGCAGGATGTCCAGCGGCTCGAAGCCGGCCACCACCACCGGCTTGCCGTAGTCGCGGGCGATGAACTCATACGGCCGGCAGCCGATCACGGTGGACACGTGGCCGGGGCCGAGGAAGCCGTCCAGGCGCAGGTCCGGGGAATCCAGGATGGCCTTGATCGCCGGGATGATCGTCACGTGGTTGCAGAACACGGAGAAGTTGGTGAGGTTCTCCCTGGCCGCGCGCAGCAGCGTCATCGCGGTAGACGGGGCGGTGGTCTCGAAGCCGATGGCCATGAACACCACCCGGCGGTCCGGGTTCTGCCGGGCGATCTTCAGCGAGTCCAGCGGCGAGTACACCATCCGGATGTCGGTGCCACGGGCCTTGGCGTCGAAGAACGACCCGTTGCTGCCGGGTACCCGCATCATGTCGCCGAACGAGGTCATGATCACGTCGGGCGCGGTGGCCAGGGCCATCGCGTCATCGACCCGGCCCATCGGGATCACGCAGACCGGGCAGCCGGGCCCGTGCACCAGGGTGATCTGCTCGGGCAGGTAGTCCTCGAGCCCGTGCTTGTAGATCGTGTGGGTGTGCCCGCCGCAGACTTCCATGATCTTGTACTGGCGGCCCGGCTCGCACAGCCCGGCTATCTTCGCGGCCAGCGCATGCGCCTTGCCCGCGTCCCGGAACTCGTCAACGAATCGCATCGTGGCACGCTCCCCTACTCGATCCGTGATTCCTGCAGCGCGAGCAGCTCGTCCTCGTAGGCCTGGCCGATGCCCTCCAGGAACTCCAGGGCCGCGGCCGCCTCGGCCTCGTCGATCTTCGACAGCGCGAAGCCGACGTGGATGAGCACCCAGTCGCCGGGCGCGAGGTTCTCGTCGGTCAGCAGGCCGACGTTGATCACCCGGCGCACGCCGCTCACGTTCACCCTGGCCAGGTCGGGCTGGTCGGGGAGGAACTCGATCACCTCACCGGGGATGCCGAGGCACATGGGCTCAACCTTTCCTGGCGGCCTGTGGTTCGGTGGCACTTGGTTCGGTGGCACTTGGTTCTGCGGCGGCCCGCGTGTTCGGCGGAGTGCTGCTCGATCAGGCCGAGCACGACCCGGACGGCCTCGTCCACCGCCGCGGCCACCGGCTCGCTCAGCCCGATGCCGTGCTCCACGCTGGCCGGCTCGCAGCCGACGATCAGCACCCGGCCCACCTTCGCGCCGAGCATGTCCAGCATGCCGAGGATGACATCGGGTTGCATGCCGTGCGCGTTGAACAGCGGATTCTGTTCCAGCGCACGGTCACCGGACGGCTGCGGCCGGTCCGGCTCGATCACGTACACGGTGCCCGGCTCGCCGCCGCGGGGCGTCGCGTCCACCAGGATCGCGGCGTCATAGCCGTCGGCCAGGTCGTAGGCCAGGTGCATGCCGCGGATGCCGTAGTCGGTGACCTGGACCCAGTCCGGCAGGTGGCCCGTGGTCAGGTGGCCCGTGGTCAGGTGCCCCGTGGTCAGGCGGCTGGCGACCTCGACCCCGAAGCCGTCGTCGCCGAGGAAGATGTTGCCCACCCCGGCAACCAGCATCCGCCCGGTCACGGTGCTCTCCCGGCGGCGAGCGCCGTGAGCGTCAGCTCCCAGAGCGCGTGGTACATGGTGGTCTGGGCTTCCTGGATCCGGTGCACCGAGGCTGACGGGGCCACGAACAGGTAGTCGATGCTGTCCAGCTCGGCCATCTTGCCGCCCTCGTAGCCGGCGATGCCGATGGTCAGCATGCCCCGGCGGCTGGCCTCGTCGAACGCGCGGAGCAGGTTCTCGGAGTTGCCGCTGGTGGACAGGCCGACCGCGATATCGCGCTTGCCGCCGAGCGCGGCAAGCTGCCGGGCGAAGACCACGTCCACCCCGATGTCGTTGCACAGCGCGGTCAGCACCGACGGGTCGCTGGCGAGCCCGAACGCGGGCAGCGGGCGGATCGCGCCTGCGCCTCCTGCGCTCCCGGCGGCACCGGCACCGCCAGCGCCGTTCCGGGCAGCCCGGCCGGCCGGGGCCAGGAACAGCGTCACCAGCTGCTGCGCGTCGGTGGCGCTGCCGCCGTTGCCGAAGGCCAGCAGCCGGCCGCCGGCCGCGAACCTGGCGGCGGCGTCGCGTGCGCAGGCAAGCAGGTCCGCGCCGTGCCGTCGCAGCACCGCGGCGCGCAGCTCGATGATCTCCTCCGCCTTGGCCACGGTGGACTGGCGCACCTGCTCCAGCACCGCGGGCAGGTCGGACTTTCCCGAGTACAGGAACGGGTACAGCGACTCCACCGTGCCTGCGTCGCCCGGAGCGCTCCCGCCCGGCGCCGTCATCCCGCCACCACCGCGATCGCCTCCCCGGCGTGCACCAGGATGGTGTCGCCGACGGCGGCGCGGATCAGCGCGACGCTGACCTCCTCCTGGCCGGGCCCGGTGTCGACCAGGGCCAGGTCGTCAGGCAGCAGGCGCAGCACCCGGACCGCGACCGCCTGGTCGGAGCAGGTGATGCAGACGTCGTCCTGGCACGGCGCTCCGGCTGGATCCTGGCTGCCGGCCTGGCTGCCCGGCTGACCTTCTGCCCCCGTCATGCCACGACCTCCGGCGCCAGCAGGCCGGGCTGCTCGAAGAACACGTGCACCAGTTCCCACAGCACGTGGTAGGTGGTCACGTGCATCTCCTTGACGATCCGGGGATCGGTCGCGGAGCAGGCCAGCAGGTGATCGACGGCCGGGCTGGCCGCGATCTGGCCGCCCCCGCCGCCGGCCAGCGCGATCGTCAGCAGCCCGAGCTCCCTGGCGGTGCGCAGCCCGGCCAGCACGCTCGGGCAGTCGCCGTCGGCCGAGATGCCGAGCGCGATGTCGGCGGGCTCGGCCAGGTAGCGCAGCTGGTGGGCGAAGATGCCCGCCATCCCTTCCGCCGCGGCCACCTCAGTGACCGTGGCCACGTCCGAGGTGAGCGAGATCGCCGGGAGCGCGCGCTTGCCCACGATCACCGGGTGCACGAACTCCACCGCCACGTGCTGGGCGTCGCAGCTTGCCCCGCCGGAGGCGAACACGATCAGCTTGCCGCCCCGGTGAAACCGCTCGGCCATGGCATGGCAGGCGTCGGCGACCGCGCCCGCCTGGCCGGCGAACTCGCGCGCCGGCGCCACCCGGCGCTCGAACAGCGCGCCGACTTGCTCCGGGTCCGGGGCGGCGGTCACGGCCCGGCCTGCCCGCCGCCGGACAGGTCGGCCGCTATCTCGACGTCCACGGCGTCGCGCACCTTGAGCGCGCCGAAGAACCCCCGGTACGGGGTGATCCCGAACGATGACTGCACGATCGAGACGGTGGCCCGGTAGCCGTCGCCGCCGGTGCCGGTGACCTGGAGCCGCACCGGCCGGGTGGCACCGGCCAGGGTCAGGTCGCCGCCGATCACGCCGCCGCCGTCGGTGCCCGGCTGGAAGCTGGTGGCCGCGAAGCTCGCCTCGGGATGCCGGCTGGCCGCCAGCACCTTGCGGGCGGTCGCGCCGATCTCGCGCCGGTCGGAGTCGGTCAGCGGTTTCAGCCCGCCGCTGCCCTCCCGCACCGCGAGCGCGGTCATGTCAATCTTCACCGCCAGGCTGACCGGGGCCAGGTCGTCGCCGACCTCAAGCTCGCCGGACCACCGGGTGGCCTCGATGATCAGGTCATGACCGGCCGATGCGGCCAGTCCCTCGCGGAAGGTGCGCAACAGGATCCGGCCGTGCGCGGGACCGAGCTCGGTCCGGCCGGGATGAAGCGCCATGGGAGCACGCTAGGACACATGTGGGGGGACGTCTAGTGCTCTGGCGAGACAGAGGTGTATCCCCCACGGGGGATGACCCTGGCCGGTCAGTGCTGCCTACGGCAGCGGGACCTCGCCGAAGATCTCCTGGATGCGGCGCAGGTCGCGCATCCGGGGCTCGGTCGCGCCGCCGACCCAGCGGCTCACGGTCTTCACCGAGACGCCGAGCTGCCGCGCCGCCGCCTCCTGGGTCAGGCCCTCCCGGCGCAGCGCGCTGGACATCCACTCGGCGAAGGTGGCGGGCTGGCCCTGCGCATCGGTCTGCGGCGGCCCCGCGGCCCCGCCGGGCGCCTGGCCACCCGGTGCCGGGACAGCGGCCAGCCTGCCCGGCGGCGCCGCGGACGGCGCGGTGACTGGCGGCTGCGCTCCGGCGGGCGGCCTGGCGGCCTCCGGCGGGTGGCCGGGGCCCGCCTGGCTGCCCGGCAGCGTCAGGGTGACCGGAGGACCCGGCTGCACCGGCGACTGGATCGCGCGGTCGGAGTGCAGCACGTCGACCTCGACGTGCTCGGGGAAGATGCGGAAGGCCACCTGGATCGACCCGGTAGGACCGGCCGCGTCCAGCAGCGCGCGGAACACCGTCTCGCTGACCTCGCGGTTGCCCTCCTCGGTCAGCGGCGACTCGGCCAGGCAGCGGCGGACGAAGTCCCGGATATCGGGGATGGATGACGGGCGCGCGGTGAAGACCTGGGAAACGACAACGACCGGCAGGACCTCGATGGGGTCCCCTCCGGGCCCGTGGATGGGCTCAGCCACCGGTCACTCCTGTTCCATTGGCTCGCCGCGGCACGGACGGGCTCACGCCAGGGTACGTGCATCAATACGAAACCGGAACCCTCTATCCGGGAATTGGGTCACTGTTCGTCGTCATGACAGAACGGACAGTTCCGTCGGCTTCTCCTGCCGGGCAGACATTAGTGTCCTGCGAAACGTCCATTCAGTCTTGTCCGGGCAACGTCCCAGGTCTAGCATGGCCACACGTCCGTGCATCACGCAACGAGGTGGGTCGTGAGCAGGAACTTTCCGGTGCCGGGGCCTGCCGGACCGGGGGCCGCCGAGCGGCGGTTAGCCAGGCCCGGCCGTGCGCCATGGCCGGGCCAGCCGCAGCCGTCCGCCCGCACTGTGCTGCCTGCACCGGGCCGTGCCGCCAAGGCCGGCTACCGCTCGTCATCCAGTCCGATCAGACGCGAGGAGGTGGCCAGCTATGACCGCTGGCACTGCTGCGAACTCAGGCACGGAGGCCGAAGAGCCCGTCGTCCACATTCTGTGGATGAACGGAGGCCTCGGCTGCGACGGGGACTCGGTGGCGCTGACCGCGGCCACTCAGCCCAGCATCGAGGAGATCGCGCTCGGCGCGCTGCCCGGCCTGCCGAAGGTGGCGGTGCACTGGCCGCTGATCGACTTCGAGTGCGGCCCGGAGACCGGGGCCGACAACTTCATCGAGTGGTGGCACAAGGCAGACCGGGGCGAGCTGGAGCCGTTCGTGCTGGTGGTCGAGGGCTCGATCCCGAACGAGGCGATCAAGGAAGAGGGCTATTGGTGCGGGTTCGGCAATAACCCGGCAACCGGCCAGCCGATGACCACCAACGAGTGGCTGGACCGGCTGGCACCCAAGGCCACCGCGATCCTGGCGGCCGGCACCTGCGCCACCTACGGCGGCATCCACGCGATGGCGGGCAACCCGACCGGCGCCATGGGCGTGCCGGACTACCTCGGCTGGGACTGGCGGTCCAAGGCGGGCCTGCCGATCGTGTGCGTGCCCGGCTGCCCGACCCACCCGGACAACCTGTCCGAGACCATCCTCTACCTGCTCTACCAGGTGGCCGGCCAGGCGCCGATGATCCCGCTGGACGAGGCGCTGCGGCCGACCTGGCTGTTCGGCGCGACCGTGCATGAGGGCTGCGACCGGGCCGGGTACTACGAGCAGGGCGACTTCGCGACCGAGTACGGCTCCGCCAAGTGCCTGGTCAAGCTGGGCTGCTGGGGGCCGGTGGTCAAGTGCAACGTACCCAAGCGGGGCTGGATCAACGGCGTGGGCGGCTGCCCGAACGTGGGCGGCATCTGCATCGCCTGCACCATGCCCGGCTTCCCGGACAAGTTCATGCCGTTCATGGACGAGCCGCCGGGCGCCCGCGTCTCCACCGCGGCCAGCAGCCTGTACGGCACGGTGATCCGGGCACTGCGCAGCTTCACCGCCAAGACCGCCGACGAGGAGCCGAAGTGGCGGGCGAAGGGCAGCGAGCTGCTGACCGGTTACAAGAAGACCTGGTGAGAGGGATAACGCGATGACGACGGTCGATGACACCGGCATTGTGGAGATGGCCTGGGACCCGATCACCAGGATCGTGGGCAGTCTCGGCATCTACACCAAGATCGACTTCAAGCAGAAGCGAGTGGTGGAGTGCCACAGCACCTCCTCGATCTTCCGCGGCTACAGCATCTTCATGAAGGGCAAGGACCCGCGGGACGCGCACTTCATCACCAGCCGGATCTGCGGGATCTGCGGTGACAACCACGCCACCTGCTCGGTCTACAACCAGAACATGGCCTACGGGGTCCGGCCGCCGCACCTGGGTGAGTGGATCATCAACCTGGGCGAGGCCGCCGAGTACATGTTCGACCACAACATCTTCCAGGAGAACCTGGTCGGGGTGGACTTCTGCGAGCGGATGGTCGGCGAGACCAACCCCGGCGTGCTCGAGCTGGCCAACCGCACCGAGGCGCCGCACGCGGCGGATCACGGCTATAAGTTCATCGGCGACATCATGCGGTCGCTGAACCCGCTGGAGGGCGAGTTCTACCGGGAGGCGCTCCAGGTCTCCCGCTCCACCAGGGAGATGTTCTGCCTGATGGAGGGGCGGCACGTGCACCCGTCCACGCTCTACCCCGGCGGCGTCGGCACCACCCCGACGGTGCAGCTGTTCACCGACTACCTGACCCGGCTGATGCGCTACGTGGAGTTCATGAAGCGCGTGGTGCCGATGCACGACGACCTGTTCGACTTCTTCTACACCGCGCTGCCGGGCTACGAGGAGGTCGGCCGGCGGCGGGCCGACATGGTCTGCTGGGGCAGCCTGAACGACCCCGAGCACTGCGACTTCCGGTACGACCACATGACCGACTGGGGCCGCAAGATGTTCGTCAGCCCCGGCGTCATCCGGGACGGGCAGCTGCTCACCAACGACCTGGTGGAGATCAACCTCGGCATCCGGATCCTGCTCGGCAGCTCCTACTACGAGGACTGGGAAGACCAGGAGATGTTCGTGACCCGCGATCCGCTGGGCAACCCGGTGGACCGCAGGCACCCGTGGAACCAGCACACGATCCCGCGGCCGGCCAAGCGCGACTTCGACGGCAAGTACAGCTGGGTGATGTCGCCGCGCTGGTTCGACGGCACCGACCACCTGGCTGCCGACACCGGCGGCGGCCCGATCGCCCGGCTGTGGGCCACCGCGCAGGGCGGGCTGGTCGACTTCGGCTACGTCAAGTCGACCGGCAGCAGCGTGCAGATCAACCTGCCCCGGACGGTGACCAGGCCCGAGGTCACGTTCGAATGGAAGATCCCGGTCGATAGCCAGGGCCGGCCGCTGTCCAACGCGATCGAGCGGGACCGGGCCAGGACTTATTTCCAGGCCTACGCGGCGGCCTGCGCGCTGCACTTCATGGAGAAGGCGCTGGCCGAGATCCGGGCGGGCCGGACCAAGACCTGGGAGCCGTTCACCGTGCCGGACGAGGCGAACAGCTGCGGGTTTACCGAGGCGGTGCGCGGCGTGCTGTCGCACCACATGGTGATCCGCGGCGGCAAGATCGCCAACTACCACCCGTACCCGCCGACGCCGTGGAACGCCAGCGTGCGGGACAGCTTCGGCACGCCGGGCCCGTACGAGGACGCGGTGCAGAACACGCCGATCTTCGAGGAGAACTCGCCGGAGAACTTCAAGGGCATCGACATCATGCGGGCGGTGCGCAGCTTCGACCCGTGCCTGCCCTGCGGCGTGCACATGTTCCTGGGCAACGGCAAGGTGCTGGACAAGGTGCACACGCCGATGAACATCACGCTGCAGACGTGACCGGAGGGCCAGGCAAGGTAGCAGCCACCGGGGCACGGGTGGAGGAACTGCTCGCGCTGCTGGCGGCCGGCCGCGGGCAGCAGGCGGCCGCGGCCGAGGAACTGGTCGGCCTGCTGGTCGGGCTGTACGGCGACGGCCTCGAGCGGATCGTCGCCACGCTGCGCGAGCACGGTGAGCCCGGCCGCGAGGTGCTGGCCGAGCTTGCCGCCGACCCGCAGGTCGAGGGCCTGCTGCTGCTGCACGACCTGCACCCGCTGGACGTGGACGAGAGGATCCAGCGGGCGCTGGACCAGGTGCGGCCCTACCTCGGCTCGCATGCCGGCGGGGTGCAGTACCTCGGCGTCACCGACGGCGTGGCCCGGCTGCGGCTTGAGGGCAGCTGTCACGGCTGCCCGTCCTCCACCGTCACGGTGCAGCTGGCCATCGAGGGCGCGGTGCAGGACGCGGCGCCCGAGGTGACCGAGGTCGTGGTCGAGGGCATGACCACGACGCCGGAGCCCGCCCTGCTGCAGATCGGCCGCCGGCCGCCGGACCAGGGCGACCGCTCCGCTCCGGGCGCGGATCAGGCCGGGGCGGGCTGGGTCACCCTGCCCGATCTCGGGCCGCCCAGCTCGCGGCCGGTCGGCATCTCCGCGGACGGGACCGCAGTGCTGGTGTGCGCGGTGCGCGGCACCCTGTACGCCTACCGGGACGCCTGCGCGGCGTGCGGAGCGTCGATGGCGGACGGCGCCCTGGACCGTGAGCGGCTGACCTGCCCGGCCTGCGGCGCCGGCTTCGACGTGCGGCTGGCCGGCCGGTCCCTGGACGGCTCGGACCGGCACCTCGACCCGCTCCCGCTGCTCGCCGACAGCCACGGTGTCCGGGTGGCGGTTCCCGTGCTTGCCGACACGGGAGCGGCCGGATCATGAGCCAGCCCGCCGGCCTGCGCCGGTTCGTCCGCCAGCCCGGCTCTGGGGCGGCGGCACCGGCCTGGTCAGTCCCGCCGGAGGCCCGGCGGCCCGGCCGGACGAAGGCCCTGGGCTGCCGGCGGCTCCGGCAGCCGCCGCGGTCCCCGCGTTGCCGGCCGATGACCAGGCCGAGAAGTGCGAGATGTGCTCGGCCAGGATCGGCGCTGAGCACGGGCACATCGCTGACCTGGACAACTCCTCGCTGGTCTGTGCCTGCCGGGCCTGCTATCTGCTGTTCACCCAGGCCAGGGCGGTGCGGGGCCGGTACCGCTCGGTGCCGGACCGGTACCTGACCGACTCCGCCCGGCCGCTGACCGGGGCCGAGTGGGAGCAGTTCGACATCCCGGTCGGGCTCGCGTTCTTCCTGCGCAGTTCCCGGCGGGATGAGGTGGCCGGGTTCTATCCCAGCCCGGCCGGGGCCACCGAGTGCATCCTGGACCTGGCCGCGTGGGACCGGCTGACCGCCGGGCACCCGCTGCTCGCAGCGGCCGAACCGGACGTCGAGGCCGCCCTGATCTGCCGCGGTGACTCCGGCGTGGAGTGCTTCCTGGTGCCCGTCGACGCCTGCTATGAGCTCGCCGGGCGGATGCGGCTGCTGTGGCGCGGGTTCGACGGCGGCGAGGAGGCGCGACGGAGCATCGATGAGTTCCTGGCCGGGGTACGGGCCAGGGCCAGGCAGCTCACTGCCAGCCCGGCGGCCGACCCCCGTCACACCCCCCGCGAGCCGGAGACCGCCGGTGGCTGAGCTGACCTTTGACTGCACCGGGGCGCGCGCTGAGAGGTTCGCGGTCGCGCCGGCCATGACGCTGACGCTGCGGATCAGCGAGACGACCGGGCAGCGGGTGGACGCGATCGCGCTGCGCTGCCAGATCCGGATCGAGCCGGCCAGGCGCCGGTACAGCGATGCGGAGGCGGAGCGACTGAACGACCTGTTCGGCGACACCGCGCGCTGGGCGGACACGCTCAAGCCGGTCCAGTTCGCGAACATCGCGCTGATGGTGCCCGGCTTCACCGGCAGCACCGACGTGGACCTGCCGGTTCCTCTCACCTACGACCTGGAGATCGGCTCGACCCGGTACTTCGCCGGGCTCGAGGGCGGCGAGGTACCGCTGCTGCTGTTGTTCAGCGGCACGGTGTTCGCCCTGGCCGGCGGCACGTTCGGGGTGCAGCAGGTGCCGTGGAGCAAGGAGGCCAGCTACCGGCTGCCGGTCAGCCTGTGGCGGGAGGCGGTGGACGCGCACTTCCCGAACAGCTCCTGGATCAGGATGAGCCTGCCGACCCTGGACCAGCTGCAGCGGTTCAAGTCCCGCCGGGCGCTGCCGACCTGGGATGCCACCATCAGCGCGCTGCTGGCCGAGGCCGGGCCGGCCGACGCCGGGCTGGCCGAGGCCGGTGCTGGCCGGCCCGGAGCCAGCGCAGGAGCGGCCGTGAGACTCGACTCCGCCCACCTTGACCAGGCCCGGCAGGTGGCCGACGCCATCCTGTACGAGGGCTACCTGCTGTACCCGTATCACAAGGCGGCGCGCAAGAACCAGGTCAGGTTCCAGTTCGGGGTCCTGATGCCGCCCGGCTACCGCGAGGTCGACGACAGCGAGCGGTCCGCCAGCCAGACCGAGTGCCTGCTGGAGTGCGCCGACGACGCCGAGATCCGGGTACTGGTCCGGTTCCTGCACCTGCAGCGCCGGACCGTGCAGGGCCGCTCGCCGGACGACGGCGAGATGTACACCGTCGGCACGCTGTACCTGGACGGGACCGAGTACACCGGCTGGGACGAGGCCACCCAGCGGGAGCAGTGGGTCACCGCCGGGGTGGCCGGGCTGCTGGCCGGGGACCGGAACGTGCAGTTCCATGTCGGCAGCGGCGAGACGACCGAGGACCTGGCCGGCGCCGGCGGCAGTACCGTCGGGCGGCTGATCCGGCGCTGGCAGCCGCTGGACGGCATGATCCGGCTGCACGCCGCGCGGGTCGGCGGCCCGTACGGCGCGCTGCGGCTGCGGCTGCGGGTGGAGAACCACTCGGTGCCCGGCGACCGGATGACCGGGCGGACGGACGGGCTGCGGCACGCGCTGATCGCGGCGCACGCGCTGATCGCCGTGCCCGGTGGCAGGTTCCTGTCCATGACCGACCCGCCGGAGTGGGCCGCGCCGCTGGTCGCCGAGTGCGTCAACGAGGGCACCTGGCCGGTGCTGGCCGGCCCGGAGGACTGCGGCGACCTGCTGCTGTCCTCCCCGGTGATCCTCTACGACCACCCCCAGATCGCGGCGCAGAGCGCCGGAGACCTGTTTGACGCCACCGAGATCGACGAGATCCTCACGCTGCGCACGCTGGCCCTGACCGACGCGGAGAAGCGCCAGGCGCGCGCCACCGACCCGCTGGCGGCGGAGCTGATGGACCGCGTCGACGGCATGCCGCCGGAGATGCTGGAACGGATGCACGGGGCGATCCGCTACCTGAACGAGCCGCCCGCCCCCCGGCCGGTACCGCAGGAACCGGGCCTAACCGCAGCGGACACCGAGCCGGGACCGCCGGGTACAGCCAGGCCGCCGGTGCCCTGGTGGGACCCGGGTGCCGACACCTCGGTATCGCCGGAGACCGATCAGGTCGTGATCGGCGGCGTTCCGGTGGCCAGGGGCAGCCAGGTGCTGATGCGGCCGGGCGGGCGGGCAGCGAGCAGTGGCCGGCGGGCCGACGCCCAGGACCTGTTCCTGGCCGGGCGCACGGCCGTGGTGGAGGCGGTGCTGCACGATGTCGACGGCCAGGTCCACCTGGCCGTGACCGTGACCGACGATCCCGCCGCCGACCTGCAGCGCAGTCACGGCAGGTTCCTGTACTTCGCCCCGGACGAGGTCGAGCCGCTCGGCCCGGCCGCCGACCCCTAGAGCCCCGGCCTGGTCACTGCCATGGCCGGTACCCGCATCCGCACAACCGGAGGAACGACATGATCACCAGGCTGGTCAAGGCGGCGGTGCTTGCGGTGGTGCTCGCGGCCATCGTGCAGTCCATTCCCGACATCAAGCGGTACCTCGAGATCCGCGAGATGTGACCGGCCCGCGAGCGGCCGGCCTGCTGACCGATCCCTTGAGGGGTGGAGCAAATGGAGACAGTCCTCGGATTCGTGGCCGGGTACCTGACCGGAGCCCAGGAAGGACCGGACGGCCTGAAGCGCCTCCGGGAGTCGGTGAAGGCCATCGTGACCTCGGCCGAGGTGCGCAGGCTGGCCGGGGAGGCGCTGACGCTCGGCGAGGCGGTCGCGCGCCGGGCCGCCAGCCAGGGCCTTGGCGGCCTCGGCGGCTCGGTCAGCGAGGCGGCCGACGTGCTGGTGCACCGGGCCGGCGCGGTCATGACCGGCCGGGAGCGCAGCCGCGCGGCGTGACCCCCTGACCCCGGACTTGGGCCAGAACGTCAGCCGGGCGGCGTAGCTTCGCAGGCATGGACGCCGCGGCCGGGGGCGACCCGCCGGGGGCCTGGCGGGAGCTGCGCGCCTGGCGGGAGCTGCGGGACCTGGCCGCGGCCCAGGCGCGGTACCTGACTGGCCCGCGGCCGGGACTGGCCGGGCTGTGCGCTTCCTGCTTCGGGCCCGCGGGGCCGGGCCGCAGCCGCTGCTACCAGTGCCGCCTGCACCAGCAGTGCGCTCCCGGCAGCCTCGCGGACCTGGTGGTGCCGGTGGCCTACGCTGCCAAGGGCGGCCAGCACGCGCAGAACCTGTGGCGGTACAAGTCCGGCCGGGACGACCCCGGTCAGGGCAGCCCCGATCAGGACAGGCCCGGTCAGGACAGCTCCGGTCAGGACGGGCCCGCCGCGGCCGGGGCCGCGCTGCGCGCGCTGCTCCTGGTGTTCCTGCGCGACCACGGGCCCTGCCTGTGGCGCCGGGGGCCCGGCGGCGTTCCCAGCCACCTGGCCGTGGTGCCGAGCGGGCGCGGGCGCCAGGGCACCCATCCGCTGCGCGCGCTGCTGTCCGGCTGCCTGGCGCTGCCGTGGGCTAGCCTGACCGCCCGGCCAGGCGCCCGGCACCCGGTCCGTGACCTGGACCCGGAACGGTTCGCCGTGCCGCGGCTGCCGGGTGCACGGGTACTGCTGTTAGACGACACCTGGACCTCGGGGGCCAGCGCGCAGTCGGCCGCGATGACGCTGCGGCTGGCCGGGGCGCGATGGGTGGCCGTGCTGGTGCTCGGACGGCACCTGTCCGCGGCCGGGCCACCCGGCAGCTCGCCCGCCACCCTGGCCGGACTGCCCTTCCGGCTGGATCAGTGCGCCGTGCACAGTATCGCTGACCACGGGATCGCTGACCACGGGATCGCTGGCCACGGGATCGCTGGCCACGCCACCGCTCAACCTGGCGGCCGCTGACCCGCGCGCGAACATAAGCTTGTGCGCGTGCCCCCCGAACCTCCGTCCAGGACCGCGCTGGTCCGCCGCGCCCGCCGGATCAACCGGGAGCTGGCCCTGCTGTACCCGGACGCGCACTGCGAGCTGAACTTCACCAGCCCACTGGAGCTGCTGGTCGCGACCATCCTGTCGGCCCAGACCACGGACAAGCGGGTCAACCTGGTCACCCCGGTGCTGTTCGCCAGGTACCGCACCGCGGCCGACTACGCGGCGGCCGACCGGGAGGACGTCGAGAAGATCATCATGACCACCGGGTTCTTCCGGGCCAAGACCACCAGCCTCATCGGGCTAGGCCAGGCGCTGTGCGACCGGTTCGGCGGCGAGGTGCCCGGCAGGCTGGCCGATCTGGTCACGCTGCCCGGCGTCGGCCGCAAGACCGCCAACGTGGTGCTGGGCAACGCGTTCGGGGTGCCCGGCATCACGGTCGACACCCATTTCGCCCGGCTGTCCCGCCGGTTCGGCTGGACCAGCCAGGACGACCCGGTGAAGATCGAGCGCGAGGTCGGCTCGCTGTTCCCGAAGGCGGAGTGGACCATGCTGTCGCACCGGCTGATCTGGCACGGGCGCCGGATCTGCCATGCCCGCAGGCCGGCCTGCGGGGCCTGCCCGCTGGCCCGGCTGTGCCCGGCGTTCGGGGAGGGCCCGACCGACGAGGCAACGGCGCGCAAGCTGGTCCGGCCGGGGCCGTTCTCGTGACCGCGGCCGGCCAGGACGCGGGCGCTGACCCGCCCGGCTGGCTGGCGGAGCTGGCCCGGTCGGCCGAGCGGATGCCGGTGCCGCTCCCGCTGCGCCCGCCGGCGGCCGGAGCGGCCGGGACCGGCGCCCGCCGCTCAGCCGTGCTGATCCTGTTCGGTGCGGGCAGCGACGGGCCGGACGTGCTGCTGCTGCAGCGGGCCGAGCGGCTGCGCCGGCACGCGGGCCAGCCCGCCTTTCCCGGCGGTGCGATCGACCCCGCCGACGACGGGCCGGTCGGCGCCGCGCTGCGGGAGGCGGCCGAGGAGGCCAGGGTGGACCCGGCCGGGGTGCGGGTGCTCGCGGTGCTGCCAGAGCTGTATATCTGGCGCAGCGGGTTCCTGGTCGTCCCGGTGCTGGCCTGGTGGCGGCGGCCGGGGCCGGTCGGGCCCGGCGACCCGGCCGAGGTCAGCTCGGTGGCCAGGGTGCCGGTGGCCGAGCTCGCGGATCCGGCCAACCGGCTGAGCCTGCGCTACCCGTCCGGCCAGACCGGGCCGGCGTTCCGCGCCGGCGGGATGCTGATCTGGGGGTTTACCGCCCTGCTGCTGGACCGGCTGGTCGCGCTCGGCGGCTGGGAGCGGCCCTGGGACGCGCGGCACCCGCAGGACCTTGACGCCAAGGTGACCGGAGGGTGACCGGCACCATCGGCCGGTACGGTTAGCTCGTGCCTGGCGATTACCTGGACCTGATCCTGCTGGTGCTGATCGCCGCTTTCGCGGTGGCCGGGTACCGGCAGGGCTTCATCATCGGCGTGATGAGCTTCATCGGCTTCGTGGGCGGGGTGGCTATCGGCGCGGTGTTCGCCCCCGGCATCTCCCGGGCGCTGGCATCCAGCCTGAACTGGCAGGCGTTCGTCGCCATCGTGGTCGTGTTCGGCGTCGCGGTGATCGGGATGCTGATCACCTCCGGCCTGGGCGTGGCGGTGCGGTCCAGGCTGCACTGGCGGCCCGCCACCTTCCTGGACTCGGTCGGCGGCGGCGTGGTGAACATCGCGGCCGTGCTGCTGGTCGCCTGGCTGATCGCCTCGTTCGTGGCGTACGCCCCCTATCCGGTGATCTCCCGGCAGGTCAACAACTCCACGGTGCTGAAGGGCGTGGACGCGGTCATGCTGACCGCTGGCGGTGCCCGAGTTCTCGCAGCTGCGCAGCCTGCTGGCGAGCGCCCCGTACGCGCAGGTATTCAGCGCGCTCGGGGCGGAACGGGCGCTGGACGTCCCGCCGCCTGACGCCGCCGTGCTGAAGTCCAGGGGACTGGCCATCGCCAGGGCCAGCGTGGTCAAGGTGGCCGGGGTCGCGCCGGGCTGCTCGCGCCGGATCGAGGGGTCCGGATTCGTGATCGCGCCGGGCCGGGTGCTCACCAACGCGCACGTGGTCGCCGGGGTCACGCAGCATGAGGAGATCACCCCGGCGGCCGGCGGCCGGGGGCTGGCGGCGCACGTGGTGCTGTACGATCCCGAGCGCGACATCGCGATCCTGGCGGTGCCCGGCCTGACCGCCCCGCAGCTGTCCTTCGCCGGCGCCGCGCAGTCCGGCAGCCCGGCGATCGTGGTCGGCTACCCGCTGGACGGCGGCTTCACCGCGGTAGCCGCCAGGATCGGCCCGGTCGAGACCGCGATCGGGCCGGACATCTACCAGCGCACCAGGGTGACCCGGCAGATCTACCCGATCCGGGCAGTGGTGCAGCAGGGCAACTCCGGCGGCCCGCTGCTGGCGCCGGACGGGCAGGTGTACGGCGTGGTGTTCGCGGCCGCGACCTCGGTAGCGGACACCGGCTACGCGCTGACCGCGTCCGAGGTGGCGCCGGACGTCGTCCGCGGCGAGCGGGATACCCGCCCGGTTTCTACCCAGGGCTGCCAGTAACCAGCCGCAGTCCGGGGCTCGCGGCACTCCCGGCGCCCGCGGTGCTCGCGGCCGGGCCGTCCGCCTCGATCCGGTCCGCCAGCGTGCCGGCCGCCGCGGCCAGCGCCGCCGGGTCGATACCGTGGCAGTCCTGCCCGGCGTATCCGCCGACCGCCGCGGCGCCGCGGCGCAGCAGGGCGACGGCGCCCCGGCGGTTGCCGCGCTCGGCATGCGTCAGCCCGACCGCGAGCTGGGCCAGGCCGCGCCACAGCTCGCGCTCGCCCGCCGGCGCGGCCCGCCACGATGCCTCGAGCACCTCGTGCGCGTGGAACGGGCGGCCGGCGTCCAGCAGCCGCTGCGCCAGCGCCAGCGACTCCTCCGGGGGCAGCGCGGGGTCGTCCCCGATGGTCGGCTCGCCCGCCGCCTGACGGTCCAGCGGCCGTCCGAGCCCGTCCCTGGGGCGGGCATTGCGGGGCCGCCCGGCGGCGTCCCGGTCCCGGCCCTCGCCCCTGGTCAACGCTGCCCGCCGGTCAGCACTGTCCGCCGGTCAGCACTGTCGCCGTCCATCGCCGGTCGCAGCCCGCCGGTCAACGCTCCGGTTCCGGATCGGCGAGCCAGGCGCACAGCTCGGCATCGAACCGGTCCGGCTGTTCCTCGTGCGGGAAGTGGCCGGCGCCGTCGATCAGCCGCCACCGGTACGGCGCCTCTACGTAGGCGCCGGAGCCACGGGCCGCGGTGGGCAGCACGCAGCTGTCCAGCGAGCCGTGCAGGTGCAGGGTGGGCACCTGGCTGGGCGCCCGCATGGTCCGCGCGTACCGCACCCCGTCCGGCCGGAGCCGCGAGCGCACGAACCAGCGGTGATACTCAAGCGCGGAGTGAGCGACCGAGGGCAGGCACATCGCGGCCCGGTACCGGCGCTCGGTCTGGCTGTCCGGCCAGCCGGGGCCGGACCAGGCGCTGAGCATCCGGCCCACCCGCTGGGCGTCGCCGGCCAGCAGCTGCCGCTCGGGCAGCAGCGGGAGCTGGAAGCCGAGCGCGTAGCTGCTGCTGCGGCCCTGGCCGAACGGATCGGCCAGCACCGCCGCCCTGGCCCGCAGCGGGTGCGGCGCGGACACCACCGCGAGCCTGCGCAGCACCTTGGGGAAGTAACTGGCCATGGTCCAGGCGATCAGGCCGCCCCAGTCGTGCCCCACCACCACCGCGTTGGCCTCGCCCAGCGACCGGATCAGGCCGGCCGCATCGGCCGCGGCCGTGACCAGGTCGTAGCCTCGCGGCGGCTTGTCGCTGCCGCCGTAGCCGCGCAGGTCGGCGGCGACGGCCCGGAAGCCGGCCTGGCTCAGCGAGGCCAGCTGGGCCCGCCAGGTCCACCAGAACTCCGGGAAGCCGTGCAGCATCAGCACCAGCGGCCCGTCGCCGCTCTCGGCCACGTGCAGCCGGGTGCCGTTGGCGCTGACCGACCGGTGCGTCCAGGGGCCGTCCAGGTAGACCGAGGCGTCCGTGCGGGTAGCCACGCTCACCCCGCGCCCACGGCGGGCGGAACCGGCGAGCCGTCCTCCCGGCGGATCAGGGCAAGGTCGTCCTGCACGGTCCGGCGGGTGCGGCGCAGCCCGCTGAGCCTGCGCACGGTGGCGATCCCGATCAGCACGGCCAGCCCGGCGGCGAGCACGCAGCTGCCGGCCACGATCAGGAACGCGGCCCAGGTCCAGATGCCCAGCGCGACCAGCCCGTAGGCAAGCGCGAAGGACAGCAGAACGAGTACCAGGCAGCCGACGAACGCCGCCATGCCGAGCAGCGCCCCGCTCACGCCTAGCTTCCGCACGTCGGCCTTGAGCTCAATCTTCGCCAGGTCCAGCTCGCACCTGACCAGCTGGGAAACGTCCTTGACGGCCGCGGATACCAGGTCGCCGAGGGACTGGTCATCGGCGCCGGCCGCCGGCTGGCGGGCCGTAGGTTCGGCCATCGGTGCTCTCCCCTCTTGCACTGTCGGTGGATCAAGTCTCGCTCATACCCGCTCGCGGCATACGCACTGCATCATCGGCCCTGGCCGGTTGGGCGCCGGCCGGGTCCTGTGTCAGCGGCGTGGCTGCCCCCCGCCCGCACAGTTTCCCGCAAACCGGCACCGATCCGGCGGCTAACCGGGATAGATCGGCCGCGGCCGGGCCGGGCCCGGTCCGGCCCGGCGCTGAGCGGGCCGGGGGCCGTGGCCGGACAGCAAACGGCGCCCCGCGGGGGGGCGCCGTCGCACCACGTCAAGCCGGGTTACCAGGCGTGCACCTTCTCTGCCGGACAGGGTGCCCGTCGGTGGCGCCGTTGCCGGCGCTCCGTCCTTGCTGGACGCCCTGCCTCGGCACGCCTCGCGCGGCTGGTCGCACGTGGGTGCCCGGTTGCCGTGTCTGGACGCTGGGTCCGTAGCACCTTTGTACGTCGGATCAGCGGGCTTGGGAAGCCCTGACCGAGATCAATTTGTTATCTCGATCTGTTGCCCGTTCACATGTCCGGGGCCGCCGCAACGGCGCCGTGCGCGCCGCATCCGGCCGGATCCGGCGGCCGCCGCGCCGGTGTTACGCCGGCGCCGGGCCGGCGTCCGCCGGGCACTGATGATGGCAGTGGCAGGCCCGCCGGCGGTGATGTGGCGGCCGGCTGGCTGCGCGCCGGGCGCGGCGCAGGCACCTCCCGGTGCCGCGCGGACCGTCGGGTGTGACTCGGGGGGAACGCGAGTGACCTGCGCATTTGCGCTACGCACTTGCCCGGCCGGGAACGGCGGCGGCGGAACGGCGGGTAACGTGCCAGCCGGGGGAGGACATGCCGGTGCCGGAAAGACGACAGAAAAGGGGCGACCCCCGCCGGGGGGAGAGCGGGGGTCGCCGTACGGTCCGGCTCCGGGGGGGCAGAGCCGGCACCGTTACCCATGAAAGCCTACGTGCAGTGAGCCTGAATCACCAGTCGGTCATGCCGAATCCGATTCGGTTCATCGTACCGCCACCTATGGTGCCGGACAGCAGGGGCCCGCGTCGAGAGCCTAGGCAGAACTGGCCGGGCATTTCTTTGGCCCTGGTCACAAGTGTCCGCCGCAGGCAGGACCGGGTTCTGCCGGTCTGGCGGGGTATGCCCCCGGCCGACCGGGTCGGATTCGGCGCCGTGCCCGGCCGCGGCGAGCGGTCTGCCGATCCGGTCCGGAGCGGGATGATATAGCCAGTCCGAAACACCGGTTACGGTCTGACCGCCTGGCGGCCCGCCGCGGCTGCCCCCGGCGGGCCGGGCCCGGGCTGGCACTGCCCCGGGTCCGGCCGCGTCCGGTGCGGGCCGGGTCAGTCATCGCTTCGCAGCAGCCGCGCCAGCAGCGCGACCGCGCCGGGCTTGGACAGTGGCTGGTTGCCGTTCCCGCATTTGGGCGACTGAATGCAGGACGGGCATCCGGACGCGCATTCGCAGGACTCAATGGCCTGGCCGGTCGCCCGCAGCCATTCCGCGGCGGCGCCGAAGCCCCGCTCCGCGAAGCCGGCCCCGCCGTCGTGCCCGTCGTAGACGAACACGGTCAGCTTGCCGGTGGCCGGATGCAGGTCGGCGGAGACGCCGCCGACGTCCCAGCGATCGCACGCGGCCACCAGCGGCAGCAGCCCGATCGCGGCATGCTCGGCGGCGTGCGCGGCACCGGCCAGGTCGACGCCGAGCCCGGCCAGCTCGGCGCGCTGGCCGTCCGGTACCGTCCACCACACCGCCCTGGTGCGCAGGGTGCGCGGCGGCAGGTCGAGCGGCACCTCGCCGAGCGGCTGGCCGGTGTCCGCCCGGCGCCGGACGAACGAGATCACCTGGCGGGTCACCAGCACGTCGCCGAAGTGCACGCGGACGCGCCGAGCGGGGCGCGGCGCAGCTCGGCCCGGATCTCGATCCCGGTCAGCTCCCTGGCCGAGGTGGCGTAGCCGGGATCGCCGGGCTCGACCAGTGCCACGCAGTCCGCCAGGTCCAGGCTGGTCACCAGGTACATCTCGCCCTGGTGCGGATACACCGCGCCGGCGTGCGCCAGCACGTGCGCCGACGGCTCGTCCACGGTGCCGACCAGCCGCCCGGTCGCCGCCTCGACGATCCGCACCGGCGGGCCGCCGGTGCCGCGCAGCCCGGTGCAGCTCGGCCCGGCCGCGGCCGGGTCCAGCACCACCTGCTGCCCCTGGCGCCGCAGCATGCCCTGGCGGGCCAGCGTCGGTCACCACCGGCCGGGCGGCCGGGCCGAACAGGTCCAGGTCCGGCTCGGTCAGCGGAAGCTCGGCGGCCGCCGCGCACAGATGCGGCGCCAGCACGTAGGGATTGCCCGGGTCCAGCACGGTCGCCTCGACCGGCCGGTGCAGCAGTGCCTCCGGGTGGTGCACGAGATAGGTGTCGAGCGGGTCGTCGCTGGCGATCAGCACGGCCACCGCACCGCGCCCGTCCCGCCCGGCCCGGCCCGCCTGCTGCCAGAGCGCGGCCCTGGTGCCCGGCCAGCCGGCGATCAGCACCGCGTCCAGGCCGGGGATGTTGACGCCGAGCTCCAGCGCCGTCGTGGTGGCCAGCCCGGTGATCTCGCCCGCCCGCAGCGCCGTCTCCAGCGCCCGCCGGTCCTCGGCCAGGTAACCGGACCGGTAGGCGGCCACCCGCGCGGCCAGGCCGCCGGAGTCCGCGTCGGCGAGGTGCCGCCGGGCGGCCAGCGCCACCGCCTCGGCGCCGCGCCGGGACCGGACGAACGCCAGCGCGGGCACGTCCGCCAGCACCAGGTCGGCGAGCAGCGCCGGCGGCCTCCGCGGTGGCGGTCCGGCGGACCGGCGCGCCCGCCTCGCCGCGCAGCGCGGTCAGCGGCGGCTCCCACAGGCAGAAGGTCATCGGGCCGCGCGGCGCGCCGTCCGCGGTGACCGCCTCGGCGTCGAGCCCGGTGAGCAGCCGGGCACAGCGGTCCGGCTCGCTGATCGTGGCCGAGGCCAGCAGGAAGACCGGGCCTG
Source organism: uncultured Actinomycetota bacterium (assembly GCA_963719705.1). Classification (GTDB taxonomy): domain Bacteria; phylum Actinomycetota; class Actinomycetes; order Streptosporangiales; family Streptosporangiaceae; genus CAVRCV01. Next base: position 623,538 of record CAVRCV010000014.1, on the reverse strand, counting down.
CGCCGCCGCTGGCGCCGTGATGCGCGGCGACCCGCCGCAGCCGGCGCAGCACGTGCGCCACGTGCGAGCCGAACACGCCCCGGTATCCGTGGCACTCGTCGACGATCACGTACTGCAGCCGCCGGAAGAAGCCGTCCCAGCGGGCGTGCCGCGGCAGCAGGGTGTGGTGCAGCATGTCCGGCGTGGTGAGCAGGTAGGCGGCATGGGCCCGGGCCCAGGACCGCTCGGCGGCCGGGGTGTCGCCGTCCACCACCGCGGCCCGCACGCCAGGTATGCCCAGCGACTGCACCAGCCGCAGCTGGTCGGCGGCCAGGGCCCTGGTCGGCGAGATGTACAGGGCGGTGCCGCCCTCCAGCACCCCGGTCAGCGCGGGCAGCAGGTAGCCGAGCGACTTGCCGGACGCGGTGCCGGTGGCGATGATCACGCTGCGCCCGGACCTGGCGTGCTCGGCGGCGGCGGCCTGGTGCCGCCACGGCTGCGGCACGCCTGCCTGCCGGAACGCCTCGGCCACCTGCGCTGGGCACCCAGCCGGGCCACGGGACCGGCTGGCCCGGCCGCCCTGGCAGCCGCTCCACGTGGGTGAGCTGGCCCGAGTCGGCTCGCTGCCGTAGTATTCGCAGCGCCGCGGTGCCGGATCCGGCCGGGACGGCCGCCGGCTGCTGGTCCGGGACGAGGGGCGTGATCGCAGGCATCGGGTCTCAGTGTGTCATCTTCGCCTGAGGTGCCCCGAACTGCGATCTGGTATAGACATGACTTCAGAGCGTGGTTGAATGCGCGACGGGAGCAGGCCTGCCGCAGACCTGACAGAATGGCTGGGCGCACCCGCTCAGACGATGGCCGTAAGGCGCTGGAGGATTTGTGGATCTGAAGTTGGATCACCATACCAAGGATGGGATCGAGATCGTCGACGTGGAAGGCGAGATCGACGTCTACACCGCGCCGCGGTTGCGCGAGCTCCTGATCGAGCTGGTGAACAACGGCTATTACCAGCTCGTGGTCAACATGGAGAAGGTCGAGTTCCTCGACTCCACCGGGCTCGGGGTGCTGGTCGGCGGGCTCAAGCGGGTGCGGGCGCACGACGGGTCGCTGGATCTGGTATGCACCCAGGAGCGGATTCTGAAGATCTTCAGGATCACCGGCCTGACGAAGGTATTCGGCATACACGACACCGTGGACGAGGCCATCACGGCCAGAAAAGCCGAAAAGTAGGCTCGATCGGCTGATCCCCCGATATGGCGACGGTTGAAGTCAGTTTCACCCCGCTGGCCGCGCACGTCCGCACGGCCCGGCTGGTCGCGACCGCGGTGGCCAGGCGCAGCGGCGTGGCCGAGGCACTGCTGGACGAGGTCCGGCTGGCGGTCGGCGAGGCCTGCTCGCGGGCGGTCGAGGCGCACCGGCTGCACTGCCCGGCCGAGCCGGTCCGGATCGCGCTGACCAGCCAGGGCGGCCGGTTCGAGGTAGAGGTAACCGACACCGGGCCCGCCTATGCCGGGCCGCCCGGATCGGCGGCCCGGCAGCGTCCGCCGGGCCGCTCCGGCCGGCGGCGCCGGGGACGGCGCCGGCCTGCCGCCCGGCTTCGGCGTGGCGGTCATCTCCGGGCTGGCCGACGATGTCCAGGTCAGCGAGACCGAGTCCGGCACCAGCATCCGGATGAGCTGGCCCTCGGCCGGCCCGGGAGCCTAACGGCCGTAGCCGCATGTCGTGCCGGCCGCCGCTGCCGCAGCGCAGCCGCTCGGGAGGTTCCCGGGTTACCGTTCGATACGAGCGCGTCCGGCGACGTGACAACCGAGCCCGCATTACCATTCGGTGACCCGGATGCGTAGACTCCCCGGCACTGCGGCGGTGGCTTTCACCGGACGGCGCCTTGCCATCGTCCGCCGCGTGCCTGGACGATGCCCGGTACAGCTGCGCTGATGCTGCTATCTGGGCAGCGGCCTCGCGCGAAGCAGCCTGCCCTGGTCAAGGAGGACAGATGTCTAGGCACAACCTCGCCCTGGCGAGCGGCGCGGCGACGGTGAGCGGCTCCAACCTCACCTGGGTCATCGTGGTCGCCGTGATCGCGCTCTGCGCGCTCGGCGTGGCCGGCGTGCTGGTCCGGGAGGTGCTGGCGGCCAGCCAGGGCACGCCGAAGATGCGGGAGATCTCGCTGGCGGTGCAGGAGGGCGCGGCTGCCTACCTGCGGCGCCAGTTCCGCACGCTGGGCGTGTTCGTGGTGGTGATCTTCTTCGTGCTGCTGCTGCTGCCCGCCGACAGCTCCGGGGTGCGCTGGGGCAGGTCGGCGTTCTTCCTGGTCGGCGCGCTGTTCTCGGCGCTGACCGGGTTCACCGGGATGTCCCTGACGGTGCGCGGCAACGTCCGGGTGGCCGCGGCGGCCAAGGAGACCGGCGAGCACTCCGCGATGCGGATCGCGTTCCGCACCGGCGGGGTGGCCGGCATGTTCACCGTCGGCCTCGGCCTGTTCGGCGCGGCGATCGTGGTGCTCATCTACAAGGGGAACGCGCCGAGCGTGCTGGAGGGCTTCGGCTTCGGCGCCGCGCTGCTGGCGATGTTCATGCGGGTCGGCGGCGGCATCTACACCAAGGCCGCCGACGTCGGGGCGGACCTGGTGGGCAAGGTCGAGAAGGGGATTCCCGAGGACGACCCGCGGAACGCGGCGACGATCGCCGACAACGTCGGCGACAACGTGGGCGACTGCGCCGGGATGGCGGCCGACCTGTTCGAGTCGTACTCGGTGATGCTGGTGGCCTCGCTGATCCTGGGCAAGGTGGCGTTCGGCAACGCCGGGCTGGTCTTCCCCCTGATCGTGCCGATGATCGGGGTGATCACCGCGGTGGTCGGCATCTTCGCGGTGGCGCCGCGCAAGGGCGACCGGAGCGGCATGACCGCGATCAACCGCGGCTTCTTCATCTCGGCCGTGTTCTCGCTGATCCTGGTCATCGGGGCCGCGTTCTGGTACCTGCCGGCGAAGTTCAGCCAGCTCAAGGGCGTGACCGACACCGGCGTCCTGAGCCACGGCGGCAGCCCGCGCTGGCTGGCCATCGGCGCGGTGCTGATCGGCCTGGTCCTGGCCAGCGCGATCCAGCTGCTGACCGGCTACTTCACCGAGACCAACCGCAAGCCGGTGCGCGAGATCGGGGAGGCATCGGAGACCGGGGCGGCGACGGTGATCCTGTCCGGGATAGCCACCGGGCTGGAGTCGGCCGTCTACTCAGCGCTGCTGATCGGCGCCGCGGTCTACGGCGCGTTCCTGCTCGGCACCGGCAACGCCACGATCGCGCTGTTCGCCGTCGCGCTGGCGGGCACCGGCCTGCTGACCACGGTCGGCGTGATCGTGTCCATGGACTCCTTCGGCCCGGTCACCGACAACGCCCAGGGCATCGCCGAGATGTCCGGCGAGATCGAAGGCGAGGCCGCGCAGGTGCTCACCCACCTGGACGCGGTCGGCAACACCACCAAGGCGATCACCAAGGGCATCGCGATCGCGACCGCGGTGCTGGCCGCGACCGCGCTGTTCGGCGCGTTCCGTACCCAGGTCCAGTCAGGCGCTCGGCAAGGCGGCCGGGAGCTTCAGCCTGTCCATCGACAAGCCCAACGACCTGGTTGGCCTGATCATCGGCGGCGCCGTGGTGTTCCTGTTCGCCAGCCTGCTGATCAGGGCGGTCGGCCGGGCGGCCGGGCGGGTGGTGCTCGAGGTACGCAACCAGTTCCGCATCCACCCGGGGATCATGGACTACACCGAGAAGCCGGATTACGGCGCGGTGGTCGACATCTGCACCAGGGACTCGCTGCGCGAGCTGGTGACGCCCGGCCTGCTCGCGGTGCTCACCCCGATCGCGGTCGGGTTCGCCATCGGCTACGCCCCGCTCGGCTCCTTCCTGGCCGGCGCGATCGGCGTCGGGGTGCTGATGGCGGTGTTCCTGGCCAACTCCGGCGGTGCCTGGGACAACGCCAAGAAGCTGGTCGAGGACGGCCACCACGGCGGCAAGGGCTCCGAGGCGCACGCCGCCACCGTGATCGGCGACACCGTGGGCGACCCGTTCAAGGACACCGCGGGCCCGGCCATCAACCCGCTGATCAAGGTGATGAACCTGGTCTCGCTGCTGATCGCGACCAGCGTGGTGCGCTACGACCACAACAACGGGCTGCGCGCCGGGGTGGCGATCGCCGCCGTGGTGATCGTGGTAGCCGCGGTGGTCGTGTCCAAGCGCCGGTCCACCAGCATCGCCGGGGCGGACACGGCGGCAGCACCGGCACCAGCGCATCCGGCGCGGTCGGCACCGGCGTCGGTGCGGACCCGGCGCCGACCGGGTCGGGCCAGGCCCCTCCGGCCGCGGACAGCGGGAAGACCGCCGCCGGGTCCGGGACACCGACCGTCTGACCAGCGTGCCCGTCGCCGGTGTCCCTGGCCGGGACACCGGCGACGCGGTCGCCGGCACCGCCGCGGCCGGTGGCACGATGGATGACATGCACCAGACCCGGCTGATCGTGATGCGCCATGCCAAGGCCGGCGAGCTTCCCGGCGGGCCGGACGCCGAGCGCGCGCTGCGCCCGCGCGGACGGCGGGACGCGGCGGCGGCCGGGCGGTGGCTGCGGGACCGCGGCCTGTGCCCGGACCTGGTGCTCTGCTCTCCCGCCCGGCGGGCCAGGCAGACCTGGGCGCAGGTCGCCGCCGAGCTGCCGGCCGGGCCGCCCATGCGCGAGGATCCGCGGCTCTACCTGGCCGGCGCCGGTCAGCTGCTGGACATCATCCGGGATGCTCCGGCGCAGGCGGCGACGCTGATGTACGTCGGTCACAACCCGGCGGCCGGCCAGCTCGCCGCCGCGCTCACCGGGCTCGAGCTGGAGTTCCCTACCTGCGCGATCGCGGTCATCGAGCTGCCAGGACCGTGGCCGCAGGCCTGGGCCGGCACCGGCAACCTGGCCGCGTCCTGGACCCCCGCCGCCGGCGGGTCAGACGGCCCGGCGGGGTCAGACGGGCCGGGCTGGCCGGGCGGCTCCGCCGGACCTGGCGGGTAACCCGCCGTCCTCCGCCTCGGCCGCCTCCACCTCGTCCCTGGGGATGCCGAGCAGGTACAAGATCGCGTCCAGGTGCGGCACGCTGACCGAGGTGTCCGCCGCCTGGCGGACCGCGGGCTTGGCGTTGAACGCGATCCCCAGCCCGGCCGCGGCGATCATGTCGAGGTCGTTCGCGCCGTCCCCGACCGCGACCGTCTGGCTGACCGGGATCCCGGCGGCGGCCGCGAAATCGCGCAGCGCGGCCTCCTTGCCGGCCCGGTCGATGATCGGCCCGGTCAGCCGGCCGGTCAGCACCCCGCCGTCGATCTCCAGCACGTTGGCGGCCGCGTAGTCCAGCCCGAGCTCGGCCGACAGCCAGTCGGTGACCTGGGTGAACCCGCCGCTGACCGCGGCGCACCGGTAACCGAGCCGGCGCAGTGTCCCGATCAGCGTGCGGGCGCCGGGGGCCAGCCGCAGCCCGGCCCGGACCTCGTCCACGCACGCCCGCGTCCAGCCCGGCCAGCAGCGCGACCCGCTGCCGCAGCGAGCAGGTGAAGTCGGTCTCGCCGCGCATGGCCGCCGCGGTCAGCGCGGCGACCTCGGCCGCGCAGCCCGCCCTGGCCGCCAGCAGCTCGATCACCTCGTCCTGCAGCAGCGTCGAGTCGACGTCCAGCACCACCAGCCGCATCGCCCGCCGGTGCAGGCCGGCCCGCTGCACCGCGACGTCGATGCCGAGCGCGGCCGACTCCTGCGCCAGTGCGGTCCGCAGCGCGGCCCGGTCGGCACCGGAGACATCCAGCTCGATACAGGTCACCGGGCCGTGCGCGAGCCGCCCGATCCGGTCGATGTTCGCCCCGCCGGCCGCGATCCGCCCGGCGATCGCGGCGATGTCCGCGGGCACCAGCGGGCTGCCGAGCACGGTGACGTGCAGGCGGCCGCTACGGCGCGGCGGCTCGCCGGAGCCCATCGTGATCTCCGCGTCCAGGCCGAGGTCCCCGGCGACCGCGGTGACGTCGCGGTGGATCGCGGTCAGGTCCGGGTCGGCGCCGCAGGACAGCAGCGCGCCGAGCACCAGCCGGCCGCGGATCACCACCTGCTCCACGTCGGTCACCCGCAGGTCGTGCGCGGAGAGAACGGAGAACAGCCGGGAGGTGACCCCCGGCCGGTCCCGGCCGGTAACGGTCACCAGCATCGTGATCGGCGGACCGGACATCGCGCCTACGCTACCGCCCGCCGCTGGTAGGTCCAGACGGTGGTGGCCGTGCCGAGCAGGCGGACTCCGAGACTGCGGTCTGGCCGCAGCATCGCCGGAACGCAGCGGCCGGGGATGCCCGGCGCCAGCAGCACCACCCGCCCGCCCGGCCGGGTGACCCTGGCCAGCTCGGCCAGCACCGCGGTCAGCCACCGGGCGGGATCGCCAGGCACCAGGTACTGGCGGCCGAACGGCAGGTTGGTCACGCAGGCGGCGGCCGAGCCGGCCGCCAGGCCGGTGGCACGGGCATCGCCGGTGACGGTCTGCGCTGCGGGCGCGTTCAGCCGGGCGGCGGCCACCGCGTCCGGGTCGATGTCGATCCCGCGCGCGGTCCAGCCGGCCGCTGCCGCCTCGGCGAGGATGGTCCCGGATCCGCAGCACGGGTCGAGCAGCAGCCCGGACGGCTGGCCCGCCAGGCCGACCATGGCGGCGGCCAGGGTCGGGCGGAGCGCACCCGGCCGCTCCGCCTCGCGGCCGCCGTGCTGGCGCATCGCCGCGTCGGTGAGCCGCAGCCCGGCCACGAAGCTGCCCGGCCGGTACTCGCTGGCCCAGACCTCCAGCTGGGCCGGATCGGCCTGGCGCCAGCGCGGCTTGCCGGCCTGGATCAGCCGGGTCAGCTGCCGCCGCAGCTCGGTGCGCGGGAAGTCCTGCTCGCTCAGTACCCGGGCGATCACCCGGAACGTCATCGAGCCGGCTAGCGGTCGTCCCGGCCCGGCCCACGCCGACAGCGCCCTGGCCACCTGCTCCGGCTGCCACAGCCCCACGGCCACCAGCCGGGCAGCCCCGGCGGCCCCGGGCCGGGCGGTGCTGGCCGCGCCCTGGCGGGCGGTGCTGGCCGCGCCCGGCCGCGCGGTCCCGGCCGCGCCGCGCCTGGCCCGGCCGGTCTCGGCGAACACGTCCTCGGTGGTGCGCAGGCCGAGGGCCGGCTCCCGGTGCCCGGCCGCGGCCTCGAACAGGACCAGGTCCGACCGGCCGTCGCAGCCGCTGCCGGTGGTGCGCAGGCCGGGCAGCGCATCGATCTGGCCCGCGACCAGCTGGGCGAGCCCCGGCAGGCAGCTGGCGAACATGGCGGCGCCGCCGCGGGCACCGGCCCGGCGCCCGCGGCCGGCCTGCTGCCCGGCGCCCGGCCTGGCGCCCGGCAGCCGGCCGCCTGCCCGTGCCGTGCATAAATGCTCCGCTGCCGGGGACCTGAACCGCGCCTGGCGGGCCACTCTACGCCGCCGCGGCCCGATCTTGCGGCCGGGACTGGGCATGGGCGGGCAGCGCGGCCCGCCCATGCCGTAGGTTCGAGCTGACGAGGGGTGGTGGCGTGGGAGGCAAGCGCATGCCGACTGAGGTACTGCGGCTACGCGGGGTCGGGGTACAGCACGACAGGTCGATGCTGCTGCGGGACATCAACTGGGTCGCCCGCAGCGATGAGAGCTGGGTGGTGATCGGCCCGAACGGCGCGGGCAAGACGACGCTGCTCCAGATCGCCGCGGCCATGCTGTTCCCGACCGAGGGCAGCGCCGAGGTGCTGGGCGAGAGCCTCGACGACGCCGACCTCAGCGACCTGCGCACCAGGATCGGCTTCGCCAGCGCGGCGGTCGCGGACCGGGTCCCGCCCGCCGAGAAGGTCATCGACCTGGTGCTGACCGCCGCCTACGGGGTGATCGGCCGGGACGCCGAGGATTACGACTCGTTCGACGTGACCAGGGCGGTAGAGCTGCTGGACGCGCTCGGCTGCGCGCACCTGATCCGGCGGCGGTTCATCACCCTGTCCGAGGGCGAGCGCAAGCGGGTGCAGATCGCCCGGTCGCTGATGGCAGACCCGGAGCTGCTGCTGCTCGACGAGCCGGCCGCCGGGCTGGACCTGGGCGGCCGGGAGGACCTGCTGCGGCGCGTCGCCAGCCTGGTCGCCGACCCCAGGTCGCCGATGATCGTGCTGGTCACCCATCACGTGGAGGAAGTTCCCGAGGGCTTCACCCATGCGATGCTGCTGCGCAAGGGCACGGTGCAGGCGGCCGGCCCGGTGCACGAGGTATTCACCGAGCGGAACCTGTCGAAGTGCTTCGGCGTTCCGCTGCTCATCGAGCGCCGGTCGGCGCGCTGGATGGCACGGGCGGCGCGAGCCGGCCAGCTGCGGTGAGAGCAGCGCGTGGGCCCGGCTGAGGCGGCCGCGGTACTCGCGGCTGGCCTGGCCGCCGGGGCCATCAACGCGGTCGTCGGCTCCGGCTCCCTGATCACCTTCCCGACCCTGCTCGCGTTCGGCGTCCCCCCGGTGGTGGCGAACGTGTCGAACAACGTCGGGCTGGTGCCCGGCAACGTCAGCGGGGTGTACGGCTACCGGCGGGAGCTGCGCGGCCAGCGCCGCCGCCTGCTCGGTCTCGGCGTGGTGTCCATGGCCGGCTCGCTGGCCGGGGCGGTGCTGCTGCTGTCGCTGCCGGCCAGCGCGTTCCGGCTCATCGTGCCGGCCCTGATCCTGATCGCCTGCGCACTGGTGCTGCTGCAGCCCCGGCTCAGCGGCTGGGTAGCGGCACGGCAGGCCGGCCGCGGCGGGCGGCCCGGCCCGGTGCTGCCGGGCGGGATGCTGCTGGCCGGCGCTTACGGCGGGTACTTCGGCGCGGCCAACGGCGTGCTGGTGATCGGGCTGCTCGGCACGTTCCTGAACGAGAACCTCCAGCGCGTCAACGCCGCCAAGAACGTACTTATCATGATCGTCAACGGCACGGCGGCCGTGGTGTTCATCGTGTTCGCGCATATCGACTGGCTGGTGGTGGCCGTGATCGCGGCCGGATCGACGGTCGGCGGCCTGCTCGGCGCGCGCTACGGGCGCCGCCTGCCGCCGGTCGCGCTGCGGTGGGTGATCGTCGCGGTGGGCGTGGTGGCCGCGGTCCGGCTGATCTTCTTCTAGCCGGACCGCGGCCACCAGATTTCAGCCCAGGTCGGTGGTCAGGAACGTGTTGGCGATCACGCCGTAGCCGAGGATGTTGGCGTGCTCGTTCGGGCCCACCGGCGGGGCCGCGCACTCCCAGGTGTAGGAGCAGATCAGCGCGACGTCCCTGGGCAGCGAGCCGAACGCGGGCAGCGTCGAGTGCTGCTTGAACAGCGAGCTGCCGAACGCCTTGAACACGTTCGCGACCGGCACGCCGAAGTGCTTGTAGGCGGCGCCCAGGGCGCCGTTGAAGCCCTCGGCCAGGGCGATGCTGTCCTGCGCGAAGGTCCGGCCGGTCTTGGTGCCCTTGAGCCAGTCGGCCAGCTCGGGGTCGTAGTAGGCCATGCCGATGATCTTGCCCTTGGGATCGAACTTGCGCAGCGTGCCCAGGATCGTGCCCAGGTTCTTCGCCGCCTGCGGGATCACCTTGTTCAGGCACGCGACCAGCTTGGGCAGGCTGGTCAGGACCAGGCACGGGTTCAGGTCGTTGGCACCGATGTCGATGGTGACCAGCTGCACGTGCCCGGCATGCGCCTGCAGGAACGCCGCCGCCTGGGCCAGCTGGGTCTTGTGGCTGTACTTGCAGATGCCGCCCTTCATCATCGTGCCCGTGGTCTCGCCCGGACAGCCCAGCTTCTCCAGCTTCAGCAACGGGTTGCCGAGGTGCAGGGCGGTATAGAGCTGGTTCGCGTACCCGAACCTGGTCCTGATGTCGGCGCCCTTGGAGTTGGGCTGCACGCCCGCGGCCAGCGAGTCGCCCAGCGACAGGTAGTAGGCGTGAGCCGGGGCGGGCGCGATGCTGCTGTGGCTGGCCAGGGCGGATCCGGCACCGGTGACGGCCAGCGTGGCCGCCAGGGTGACGGCCGCGCAGGTCCCGGCGAAAGCGGCGGTTCGACGTCGCATCTGATCTCCTAACCCAAAAGGGAGAGTGTTGACCGGATGGTAACTTGCGGTTCGGCCGCGCGTACGTTTTCCGGCGGGTGCGTCGGAAGGACGCAATCTGGGCACACAGCAGGCATGCGAGGCGACCGGGTCGAGATCGTGGTCGACGCTGGCGATACCACCAGGACCTACGAGGTCACGGCCACCAGGGCGGGACGGCGGGTGGAGGTGGTCACCCGGCGCGGCCTGGTCGAGGTGAGCGAGCTGACCAGGGGCGGCACCGCGGTGCGGACGGCCCGGTTCATGGTCAGCCGGGTCATCGCCCTGGTCGAGCACCCGGTGTCTGCCTCGGGGGGACGACCCCCCCAGACGCCCCCGAGCGGCGTCCGCTCGGGCCGGGTGAACCGACCGTCGCGGCCGCCGCGGGCTGCGCCCGGCAAGTCCGGTGGACCGGGTTAGCTATCCGGCCCCCTGGTATCAGGCGCGGCGGCTAGCAGGCCGGTGCGCACCGCCGTGGCCACCAGGTCCCTGGCGTAGCCGCCGAGCTCGGCGGAGCCGTCCTCGATCAGCGCCACCTTGGCCAGCACCTGGTCGGCGGTGATCCCGTGCTCGGCCCAGGTGCCGCCGCCGGCCTGCATGTTGGCCAGCATCGGCTGGAGCCGGTCCAGCGCCCTGGCGAACCTGGCCTCAGGGCTGCGGCGCTCCTCGAACTCGTCCCACAGTTCCCTGGTGCCCGCCGCCTGCCCGGCCGGCAGCAGCGCGAACAGCCGGTCGGCCGCGGCCCGCTCGGCCGCCTCCTGCCGCTGCTGCTGATCCGGCCCGGCGTAGGCGAACAGGTCCCCGGCGTCGATCTCCACCAGGTCATGCACCAGCACCATGGCGATGACCCGGCCGAGGTCGGTGCCCGGCGGCGCGTACTCGGCCAGCGCCAGCGCCATCACGGCCAGGTGCCAGGAGTGCTCGGCAGAGTTCTCCCGCCGGGCCGGATCGGTCAGCATGGTCTGCCGGAGCACCCGCTTGAGCAGTCCGGCCTCGGTGACAAAGCGCATCTGCTGGTCTAGCCGCCGCATGCCGCCATTGCACCATGTGGCACCCCCCTGCCGAGGTCCCGGATCCAGGGTGCGATCCTGTACCTGGGGGACCCAAGAGATGAAACGGGGGATCCGGCTCATCTAGCTCGCCCTGGCCGGGCGCAAGCCCGGCCAGGGCGAGCGCTGTTGCGACGGGCCCGGCCGCCCCGGACGGCCGCGGGCTGGCTGGGCCGCGCACCGTGCCGGGAGTAGCGTCCCTGATATGAGCCGGGCGGGAAAGCCGTTTCGGGGAGTGATCGCCGGATGACCGGGGCGGCGCCGGACGCGGTGGTGGTCGGATCCGGCCCGAACGGGATGGCGGGCGCGCTCACCCTGGCCACGGCCGGCCTGCGGGTCGAGGTGATCGAGGCGGCCCCGGTGATCGGCGGGGGCTGCCGGACCGAGGAGCTCACCCTGCCCGGCTTCCGGCACGACGTGTGCTCGGCGGTGCACCCGCTCGCCGCCGCGTCGCCGTTCTTCCGCCAGGCCGGACTGGCGGCCGCCGGGCTCCGGCTGCTGACCCCGCCGGTCGCGCTGGCCCATCCGCTGGACGGCGGCCGGGCCGTGGTGCTGGCCGGCTCGGTCGCCGATACCGCGGCCGGGCTCGGTGCCGACGCCGGGGCCTACCGCAGGCTGCTGGGTCCGCTGACGGCCGACGCCGAGACCATCCTGGCCGCGTTCCTCGGCCCGCTGCGCTCGGTCCCGGCCCGGCCGGCCGCGGCGGTCAGGTTCGCCGCGGCCGGGCTGCCACCCGCGGTCCTGCTGGCCCGGCGGCTGCGCACCGACGGCGGCCGGGCGCTGCTGGCCGGCCTGAGCGCGCACGCGATCCGGCCGCTGACCGCGCCGGCCACCGGCGGATACGGGCTGCTGCTGGCGATGATCGCGCACTGGGCCGGCTGGCCGGTGGCCGAGGGCGGCAGCGCGGCGATCACCACCGCGCTGGCCACCCGGCTGGCCGAGCTCGGCGGCTCGGTCCGCACCGGCCTGCCGGTGCGCGGGCTGACCGACCTGCCGGACGCCAGGGTGACGCTGCTGGACACCGGGCCGCGCCAGCTCGCCGCGCTGGCGCCGGGCCGCCTGCCGCGCCGGTACGCCGCCGCGCTGAGCCGGTTCCGGTACGGCCCCGGCGTGTGCAAGATCGACTGGGCGCTGCGCGGCCCGGTGCCCTGGACCGCTCCGGCCGCCCGCTGGGCGGGCACCCTGCACCTGGGCGGCACGCTCGCCGAGATCGCCCGCAGCGAGGCCGAGGTGGCGGCCGGCCGGCACCCGGACCGGCCGTTCTGCATCGTGGCGCAGCCCGGCGTGGTCGATCCGGGCAGGGCCCCGGCCGGGCAGCACACCCTGTACGGCTACTGCCACGTGCCGGCCGGGTCGGCCGTGGACATGACCGCCAGGATCGAGGCGCAGATCGAGCGCTTCGCGCCCGGCTTCGGCGAGCTGATCCTGGCCAGGGCCACCAGGACGGCGTCCGACCTGGCGGCCTGCAACCCGAACTACGTCGGCGGCGACATCGGCGGCGGCCTGGCCACGCTGCGCCGGATCCTGCTCGGCCCGGTGCCGCGGTGGAACCCGTACCGGACCCCGCTGCCCGGCGTCTACCTCTGCTCGTCGTCCACGCCGCCGGGGGCCGGGGTGCACGGCATGTGCGGCTGGTGGGCGGCCAGGACCGCCCTCGCCGACCTGGGCATCCGCTAGCCCGGCGGGTCCGCGGCCGGTCCCGGCTGGTCCGCTAGCCCGGTCTGGTAGGCCAGTACCACGGCCTGCACCCGGTCCCGCAGGTGCAGCTTGGCCAGGATCCGGGCGACGTGGGTTTTCACCGTCGCCTCGCTCAGCGTCAGCTCGGCGGCCAGCTCGGCGTTGCTCAGCCCGCGGGCCAGCAGCCGCAGCACCTCGAGTTCACGCGGGGTCAGCTCGGACAGGTCGCGGTGCAGTTCCGGCGCCCGCCGCGGCCGGGGCGAACCGCTGCACCAGCCGGCGGGTGATCGACGGCGCCAGCAGGGCGTCGCCGGACCGGACCAGGCGCACCGCGGCGACCAGCTGCTCCGGCGTGACGTCCTTGAGCAGGAAGCCGCTGGCACCCGCGGCGAGCGCGGCATAGACGTACTGGTCCAGGTCGAACGTGGTGAGGATGATGATCCGGCAGTCGCGGCCGGCCTGCGCGGCGAGGATCCGCCTGGTTGCCTCCAGCCCGTCCATCTCCGGCATCCTGATGTCCATCAGCACCACGTCGGGGCGGTACCGGAGCACTGCGGCCACGGCCTGCGCGCCGTCCGGGGCCTCGGCCACCACCGGCAGCCCGGCCGCGCCGAGGATCATCCGGAAACCGCTGCGGACCAGGGTCTGGTCGTCGGCGATCACCACCCGCGGCGGCGCGGCGGGCTCCGGGGCCTCGGCCGTGGTCTCGGTCATGGCCGGCCCGCCGGCAGCGGCGCGGCCCCCGGCGGCACCGGGACCGCGCCGGGCGGGCCGACCGGCAGCCGGGCCCGGACCAGCCAGCCGCCGTCCGGGGCGGGCCCGGCGGTCAGGCTGCCGCCGTACACCGCGGCCCGCTCGCGCAGGCCGATCAGCCCGCGCCCGGCGCCCGGCACGACTGCCGGGGCCGCGGCGGGCACCGGGCGGCCCATGTCCGCCACCTCGATCACCAGGTCGCCCTGCTGGCAGCCGACGCTCACGCTGGTGTCCGGCCTGCCCGCGTGCTTGAGCACGTTGGTCAGCGCCTCCTGCACCACCCGGAACGCGGCCAGGTCCACGCCGGGCGGCAGGCCCGGCGGCAGCTCGCCCACCCGCAGCTCGACCGGCAGACCGGCGGCGGTGAGCCGGTCGACCAGCGGGCGGAGCTGGGACAGGCCGGGCTGCGGCCGCAGTTCCTGGCCGGCCGCAGCGGGTCGGGTACCGGGACCGGCCCCGGCCGCCTGGTCCGGCCCGTCCGGCCCGGCCGGAGTCAGCGGGCTGAGCAGGCCGAGCAGGTGACGCAGCTCGGCCATCGCGGCCCGGCCGCTGGACTCCACCGCCAGCAGTGCGGCGGTGGCCTGGTCCGGCGCGTCGGCCAGCACCTGGCGGGCAGCCCCGGCCTGCACGATCATCACGCTGACGTTGTGCGTCACCACGTCATGCAGCTCGCTGGCGATCCGGGCCCGCTCCAGCTCCAGCGCCCGGCGGGTGGCCAGCTCATGCTCGGCCTGCAGCAGCCGGATCCGGTTCCCGGCATGTATCGCGTTGCCCACGATCGCCACCAGTACCAGGGAGACCATCACGATGACCGCGGGCAGCCGCCAGGCACCCGGCGAGACCGGCCCGACCGGGGCCGGCGCGATGCCGTACTGAGGGCTCGGTCCGGCGGTCCAGAAGCCGATGGTCACCAGCAGCCCGGCCGGCAGCATGCTGAGCACGGCCGCGCCCTGGTACCGGCTGTGCACCATCGCCGAGTAGGCCGCGAACACGATCGCCAGGAAGATGACGTCGGTGGCGTACCGCCGGAACGCGATCACGCCGATGATCAGCACGAACAGCGCGGTCAGCGGGCGCCACCGGCGCGCGGCGAGCGGCACCGAGGTGGCCAGGGCGGCCGCGGTCACCTGCCAGGGCAGGCCGCGCAGCCGTCCGCCGGCCAGGTCGGTGACCGCGTGGCCGTGCACGAACACCTGTACGGACGCACTGCCGTTGTCCGTCAGCTTCGCGCTGGCCAGCGCGGCGGCGAAGACGACCAGCGCGACCAGGCTGTCGGTGACGACGGCCCGCCGGGACGGCGCGACCCGCGGCCCGGCCGTCCTGGCGAACGCCAGCACCTGGTCCAGCCGGGCGCGGGCGGTTCCGCGCAGGTCCACGCTCACCGGCTCATTATCGCCCGGCCAGGTCCGGGCAGCATCGGCCGTGATATGTACCTGCCTACATCGTCCGGATGACGGGCGCCGGCCCTGCGCCTGGCGGGGTACCCGGGTTGCATCCGGCGGCCGATGCCGGCCGCGGCCGGGCCGCCTAGCGTCCCCGGCATGGACACTCTCGTGCAGGTAAGCAACGTAACCAAGCGCTACGACCACGACGGCCGGCCCGCCCTGGACGGAGTTGGCTTTCATGTCGGCGCCGGCGAGGCGGTGGCCGTGATGGGCCCGTCCGGCAGCGGGAAGTCGACGCTGCTGAACCTGATCGCCGGGCTGGACCGGCCGACCAGCGGCACGGTCACCGTGGCCGGGTCAGCGGATCGACACCCTCAGCGAGACCGGGGTGGCCAGGTTCCGGCGGCGGCGGATCGGGATGATCTTCCAGTTCTTCAACCTGCTGGACGACCTGACCGTGCTGGACAACGTGCTGCTGCCGGCCCAGCTGGCCGGGGAGCCGCGGGCCAGGGCCAGGGCGCGGGCGGACGAGCTGCTGGCCGCGCTCGGGATCGGGCGGTACCGCAACGGCTACCCGGCCCGGCTGTCCGGCGGCGAGCGGCAGCGGGTGGCGATCGCCAGGGCACTGGTGAACCGGCCCGCCCTGCTGCTGGCCGACGAGCCGACCGGGGCGCTGGACAGCGCCGCCGGAGAGCAGATCGGCGATCTGCTGCTGCAGCTGAACCGGTCCGGGCAGACCATGATCCTGGTCACCCACAACCCCGACCTCGCGGCCCGGTACGCCGGCCGGACGGTGCACATCGCCGACGGCCGGATCGCCGGGGCCGGCCACGGGACCGAGAACTACGGGACCGAGAACTACGGGATCGCGCAGGTGCGGTCATGAACCCCGGACCGGTGGCCCGCGCGGCGCGGGGCGGACTGACCCGCCGCCGGGTGCAGACCGTGGTGATCGGGGTGGTGCTGCTGGTATCGACCGCTGCGTCGGTGCTGGCGCTGGCCCTGCTGGTGGACTCGAACGCGCCGTTCGACCACGCGTTCGCGGCGCAGCGCGGCGCCGATGTGACCGCGGCCGTCGACGCGGCCAGGGCCAGCTCGGCCCGGCTGGCCGCGACCGGGCGGCTGTCCGGCGTGACCGCGGCGAATGGTCCGTTCCCCCAGGTCACCGCCACCGTTGAGGTGCCCGGCAGCTTCGCTGGACCTGGGCCTGGCCCGCGCGGCCAGGGACTGACGCTGCCGCCGATGACGCTGGCCGGGCGCACCTCGCCCGGCGGCCCGGTCGATCAGGTAGTCCTCCAGTCCGGCCACTGGCCCAGCAGGCCAGGGCAGGTAGTGCTGGATGAGTCCGTGATCGGGCCCGGCTGGCCGAATCTGGCCGGCGCCCGGGTCACCGTGACCAGCGCGCCGGGCAAGCCGAAGCTGACCGTGGTCGGCCTGGCTGCCTCGGTTACCGGCTCCGCGGGCGGCTGGGTGGCGCCCGCCGAGGTTTCCCGGCTGCTCCCGCCCGGCACGCCGGCCAGCGCGCAGATGCTGTACCGGTTCGCCAGCGCGGGCAGTGCGGCTGCCATCCGCGCCGACGTCGCCGCGGTCACCGCGGCGCTGCCGGCCGGGGCGGTCATCGCTACCCAGTCCTACCTGACCGTCAGGATCCAGCAGACCTCGGGGATAGCGCCATGGGTGCCGTTCGTGGTTGCCTTCGGGGTGATCGGCCTGGTCATGTCGGTGCTGATCGTGACCAACGTGGTCAGCGGCGCGGTGGCGGCCGGGTACCGCAGGATCGGCGTGCTGAAGAGCATCGGCTTCACCCCGGCCCAGGTCGTGGCCGCCTACACCTGGCAGGTCGGCGTGCCCGCGGTGACCGGCTGCCTGGCCGGGGTGGCGCTGGGAAACCTGCTGGCGGTGCCGCTGCTCGGGCAGGCCGCCGCGGTGTACCAGGTTGGCGCGCTGCACGTGCCCGGCTGGGTAGACGCGGCCGTGCCTGCCCTGATGTGCGCGGTGGTCGGGATCGCCGCGGTGATCCCGGCGATGCGGGCCGGGCGGCTCAGCGCGGTCCAGGCGATCGCCATCGGGCGCGCGCCGCGCACCGGCCGCGGGTATGCCGCGCACCGGCTGCTCGGCCGGCTCCGCTGCCCAGGCCGGTGACGATCGGGCTGGCCGCCCCGTTCGCCCGCCCGGCCCGCACGGCGATCACCCTGATCGCGGTCGGCCTGGGCGCCACGGCGGTGACGTTCGCGGTCGGCCTGACCCGGTCCCTGGACCAGGTGGCCTACGGCCTGTCCCACTCCAACACCGAGCCGGTGCGGGTGCTGCTGCCTGGCGCCGGGCCGGGCGGCCAGGGCCCCGTCGCGCAGGGCCCGACCCCGGGACCCGCCGGAGGCCCGACGCCGGGCACTGCCGCAGGCCTGCCCTCGGCCGCCCGGGCGGAGCGGGCGGTGGTCGCGGCGCTCCGGTCGCAGCCGGGCACGCTGCACTACGTGGCGCAGGCGGACCAGCCGGTCAGCGTGGTGGCCCTGGGCAGCCAGCAGGCCATGGTCACCGCCTACCGCGGCTCGGCCAGCTGGATCGGCTACGGCATGGTCAGCGGGCACTGGTATGCCGGACCCGGCCAGGTGGACGCGGCCACCGGTTTCCTGACCGCGACCGGCGCGACCGTGGGCGACACGATCACGATGACCCTGAACGGGCGGCCGGTCACCGTGCGGATCGTCGGGCAGGTCTTCGACAACGACAACAACGGCCTGGACCTGCTCACCGGCTGGCAGACCCTGGCCAGCGCCGACCACGGCCTGACGGCGGACCAGTACGACGTCGGGCTGCGGCCCGGCACCCCGGTCATGTCCTACGCGAACGAGCTGAGCAGCCGGCTCGGGCCCGGCTACGGGATGGGCATCGACACCGGCGGCAAGTTCGTGCCGGTCCTGCTCGGCCTGATCGGCATGCTGACGCTGCTGCTGGCCATCGTGGCCGGCCTGGGCGTGCTGAACACGGTGGTGCTGCACACCAGGGAGCGGGTACACGACCTGGGCGTGTTCAAGGCGATCGGAATGACCCCGCGGCAGGCCATCGCGATGGTGACCTGCTGGGTGGCCGGCACCGGGCTGGTGGCCGGGCTGATCGCGGTCCCGGCCGGGATGGCGCTGCACCAGTACGTGCTGCCCGCCATGGCGGCCGCGGCAGGCCTGGTCCTGCCGGGCAGCTACCTGCACGTCTACGGCGGCGGGGAGATCGCCCTGCTGGCGCTGGCCGGCATGGTGATCGCGGTGGCCGGCGCGCTGCTGCCGGCCGGCTGGGCGGCCAGGACCCGCACCGCGTCCGCCCTGCATGCCGAGTAGTCACTGCCCAGCCACCTGGCCCGGCGGCGCCGCCGTCCCGCCCGCGGTATCCCCGCCGCCGGCTGACCGGCACGATGTCATTTGCCTACTGGGCGCGGGCGGCGCGCTTGGGCCGCGATCAGGTCGCGGTACCAGGCGTAGGAGGACTTCGGGGTGCGGCGCTGGGTCGGGTAGTCGATGTGGACCAGGCCGAAGCGCTGATGGTAGCCCTCGGCCCACTCGAAGTTGTCGATCAGCGACCAGGTGAAATAGCCGCGCACGTCCACTCCCGCGGTCATGGCCTGGTGCAGCGCCCGCAGGTGCGCGTCCAGGTAGCCGATCCGGAACTGGTCGTCCACCGTGCCGTCGGCGGCCACCTCGTCGGCGGCCGAGCAGCCGTTCTCGGTGATGTACACCGGCGGCAGCGCGTCGCCGTAGCGGTCCCGCAGCAGGGTCAGCAGCTCGGTCAGGCCGGCCGGGACGACCGGCCAGCCGAACGCCGTCACCGGGTAGCCGGGCACCGGCTCCAGCTGGAACGGCAGCTCCGATCCGGCCCGGGCTGACTCAGGCGGTGCCGACAGCCGGGTCGGGGCGTAGTAGTTGATGCCGAGCGCGTCCAGCGGGGCCGAGATCACCTTCAGGTCACCGTCCAGGACGCAGTCCAGGCCGCCCGGCCCGACGCCGAGGGCGGACAGGTCCGGATAGCTGCCGAGCAGCAGCGGGTCGCAGAACAGCCGGTTGTGCAGGGTGTCGTAGGCATCCGCGGCGGCCACGTCGGCGTCGGACCCGCTGGCCGGCCAGGCCGGGGCGCAGTTGTTGGCCAGCGTCACCTGCCCGGCGCCGGCCGCGCGCAGCGCGGCGGTGGCCAGGCCGTGCCCGAGCAGCTGATGGTGCGCGGCCGGCAGCGCACCGGTCATCAGCTCGCGGCCCGGCGCGTGCATGCCGAGCGCGTAGCCGAGCACGGTGACCACGAACGGCTCGTTCAGCGTGATCCACATCGGCACCCGGTCGGCGAGCCGCCCGCGGCCAGCTCCGCGTAGTCGGCGAACCGCTCGGCGGTGGAACGGGCCAGCCAGCCGCCCTCGTCCTCCAGCGGCTGCGGCAGGTCCCAGTGGAACAGCGTGGGCACCGGGGCGATGCCGCGCTCCAGCAGCGCGTCGGTCAGCGCGTCATAGAAATCGAGCCCGGCCGGGTTCGCCGGGCCCTTGCCGTCCGGCTGCACCCGCGGCCAGGCGATGGAGAACCGGTAGCTGGTCACCCCGAGCCCGGCCATCAGCGCGACGTCCTCGCGCCAGCGATGGTAGTGGTCGGCGGCCACCTCGCCGGTGTGGCCGTCCCGGATCGCGCCCGGCCTGCGGCAGAACGTGTCCCACACCGACACGCCCCGGCCGTCCTCGGCGACCGCGCCCTCGATCTGGTAGGCGGCGGTGGAGACGCCCCAGGCGAAGCCGTCCGGGAAGCGGGGCAGATCGAGGTCGCTCATCTGGCGATCGTATGCCGGATCTGGCTGAGCGCCTCCTTGCGGTGGTCGCCGTCCAGCCGGTCGATGTACAAGATGCCGGCCAGGTGGTCGGCCTCGTGCTGCAGGCACCGGGACAGTTCCTCGGTGCCCTCCACCGTGACCGGTTCGCCGTGCCGGTCGACGCCGCGCGCCACGGTGCGCATGGCCCGCGGGGTCCAGGCCGTGATGCCCGGCACCGACAGGCAGCCCTCCGGCCCGTCGTATCGGCCCTCGGTCAGCGTGATCTCCGGGTTGACCAGGTAGCCGTACTGCCCGCCGGTGTTGTAGGAGAACACCGCCAGGCTGACCCCGATCTGCGGCGCGGCCAGCCCGGCCCGGCCCGGCGGCAGCACGTTCTCCAGCAGGTCGTCGACCAGCCGGCCGAGCGCGGCGTCGAACCGGGTCACCGGCTCGGCCGGGGTCCGCAGGATTGGGTCCCCGAGCAGCCGCAGCGGCCGGACGGTCACCGGCCCCGGTCCGTTTCGTTTCGGGTACCGGGTGAGTCAGCGGGGGAGCGGGCCGCATCCCCGGGGCTATGCCAGCCCGGCTTGCCGATCCGGTCCAGCACCGCGTCGTGCCAGCGCAGCTCGGCCTCGATCCGGCCGATGGCGTGCTCCATGATCAGGTCTGTCGGCCCATCCGGCCCGGCCTGCTTCGCCAGCACAGCCGGAGTCGGGCCAGCCGCGCTCGCGCTCATGCGCGAAGAACGCGGCCTGGCCGGCCAGCGCCTGGCGGCGGTCGGCGAAGAAGCCGGTCAGCATCTCGGCGTCCAGGTCGGCGCTCATGGCCAGGGCCAGGTCCACCGGGTCGGGCCGCAGCCCGGCCTCGCGCAGCGCCTCGGCCCGCAGCGACCTCAGCTCCCGGCGGCCCTCCTCGGTGATCGCGTACACGGTCCGGGCGGGCAGCCTGCCCTGCTGCTCGGTCCGTACCGCCTCGATCAGCTGCTCGGCCTCCAGCCGGTGCAGCGCGCCGTACAGCGAGCCGGGCCGGACCTGGGACCACAGCTCGGTGCGGTCCACCCGGGCGTCCCGGCGGATCTGGTGCCCGTACATCGGGCCGCGCGCGGCCAGCATGCCGAGCACGAACAGGCGGGTCGGGTTCACCGGACCAGTAAACCACGACTGCTCAAATATGAGTACTCGCGCGCCTTGGCCTACTCGGCGGCCCCGGCGATGACCTCGTCCACCTCGGCCCGGCGGGCGGCCAGCTCGGCGGCGTAGCGCTGCTCGTCCAGCTTCTCCGCGAGCTGCTCGTCGTCGCGCATCAGCGCGTCCAGGTCGGTCTGCGCCGCCTCGATCACGCCCAGGTCGGTGTAGGCGCGCTGCACCTTCGGGCCCCACAGCCCGATGTCCTTCACGCACGGCACGATCCGGCTGAACAGCAGGGTCCGGAACGCCTGCTGCACCGGCGAGTGATCGGTGAACTCCAGGCACTCGGCGACGTCGTAGCCCATCCGCTCCCAGACCTCCTGGGCCCGGAACCGGTTGCGCATCAGGTAGCAGCCCTCGACCACGAACTCCTCGCGGTCGGCCCGCTCGGCGGCGGTCAGCTCGGCGTAGTAGTCCCGCAGCGCCAGCCGCCCGAAGGCCACATGCCTGGCCTCGTCCTGCATCACGTAGGCCAGCAGCTGGGTGACCAGCTCGTTGTTGGACACGTCCCGGTGCACCCCGAACGCGGCCAGGGCCAGGCCCTCGATCAGCACCTGCATGCCCAGGTAGGGCAGGTCCCAGCGGGAGTCCGAGAGCGCGTCGGCCAGCAGCCGGGCGAGGTCGTCGTTGACCGGGTAGTACAGCCCGATCTTCTCCCGCATGAACCGGCCGAACAGCTCGACGTGCCTGGCCTCGTCCATGGCCTGGGTGGCGGCGTAGAACTTGGAGTCCATGTCCGGTACCGAGGCCACGATCCGGGCCGCGACCGTCAGCGCGCCCTGCTCGCCGTGCAGGAACTGGCTGAACAGCCACGCCGACAGGTGGTGGCTCAGCTCCCCGCGCTCGGACTCCGACAGCAGGTCCCACTGCCGCGAGCCGTAGATCGGGCACAGCTCGTCGGAGGCCTCCAGCACGTTCTGCGGGTCTACCGGCAGCTGCCAGTCGATCCGCTTGGCCGCGTCCCACTGCTTGTCCTTGCCGCGCTGGTACAGGTCGAGCAGCCGGGTCCGGCCGTTGTCGTACTCCCAGCTGAACCGGGTGGCGCCGGCCGCGGGGACATCCCAGGTGCCGGGCGGCACCGGCATCGTGTAGTGGTCGTAGGTACTCACGGCGGCTCCCGGAGATGGCGGTGCCCGGCCGGTCCGGCCCGGTGGTCCTGGGCCGATATTACTTGCTAGTAGCCTTTCGCTCCAGGGGCGGCACGGGGGTAGCTAGCCGTGCATGGGGCGCTCGTGCTCGGCGTGCCCGGCCGGCTCGAGCTGGAAGGTGGAGTGCGCCACGTCGAAGTGCCCGCGCAGGCAGTCCTGGAGCTTGTCCAGGATGACCGCGCTGCGCCCGTCCGCCAGCACCTCCGGCGCCACCACGATGTGCGCTGACAGGACCGGCAGGCCCGAGGTGATGGTCCAGGCATGCAGGTCGTGCACCTCGCGCACGCCGGCCAGTCCGGTCATGTGCCGCCGCACCTCGCTCAGGTCGATCCCCTTCGGGCTGGCCTCCAGCAGCACGTCGATCACCTCGCGCAGCAGGTGCCAGGTCCTGGGCAGGATCAGCGCGCCGACCGCCAGGGAGGCGATCGAGTCGGCCCGGTCGAAGCCGGTGGCGGCGATCACCACTCCGGTGACGATGACCGCGGCGGCACCCAGCGAGTCGGCGGCGACCTCGAGGAAGGCGCCGCGCACGTTCAGGCTCTCCGCCTGGCCCCGGCGCAGCAGGGCCAGCGACACCGCGTTGCCGGCCAGCGCGATCGCGCCGAAGATCAGCAGCAGTTCCGGGCTCACCACGGCCGGGGTCATCAGCCGCCGGACCGCCTCGGTGAAGATAAACCCGGCCATGCCGAGCAGCAGCAGCGAGTTCGCCATCGCGGCCAGGATCTCGGCCCTGGCGTAGCCGAAGGTGCGCTGCGCGGTCGGCGGCCTGGCCGCGAAGCGCACCGCCAGCAGCGAGAGCCCGACCCCGGCCGCGTCGGCCGCCATGTGCGCGGCGTCGGCGAGCAGGACCAGCGAGCCGGTCAGGGCCGCGCCGATGATCTCGGCGGCCGCGATCGAGACGGTGATCACCAGTACCGCAGTCAGCGGCCCGCGGTGCTGCCCGGCCGCGGTGTGCCCGTGATGGGTGTGCCCGTGGTCCGGGTGCCCCTGGTCCGGGTGCCCGTGGTCCGGGTGCCCTGGTCCGCTCATCGTCCTGGCGGCGAGCTGTCCGAGCCGGGCGCCAGCAGCTCGTAGGCGGGGTTGATCATGATGGCCCGGCCGTCCTGCCGGCCCACCAGGCCGCGCAGCCTTACCTTGGCGCCCGGATCGAGCCCGGCGATGTGCGAGCGGCCGTAGAACAGGGCGGTGAGCTGGCCGGTGGAGTCGACGATCTCGCAGGCCAGCACCGTGCTCCGCTCGACCGGCCGGATCTCGACCGCGTGCACCCGCCCGACCACCACGGCCCGGCCAGGCCGGGTCAGCGAGCCGATCGGGGTGCAGTCGGCCGGCGGGGCCGGACGGTTGTAGTCCGCCTCGTCCTGGCCGCCGGTGAACGGCACGGTCAGCGGGCCGTCTGAGGCAGCCTGCTCGTTCTGGCCGCCTCCGGCGGGCTGGCCCTCGCCAGGCCCGCCACTGCCGGGCGACTCGCCGCCGCCGGCGGCGGCAGTTCCTGCCGTGGCAGCCATCCCGGTCCCGGCGTCGGCCGCAGCCTTGCGCTGGTGCAGGCTCAGCACCCTGGACCGGACGTCGAACGGCACGATGGTCGCCGCCGAGTGCGGGATCCGGCTGACCACGCTGGCGATCCGGTCCGCGGTGCGGTCGTGCAGCAGCCGGCCGAGCAGCGGTGAGTAGCCGCGGCGGGGCAGGATCGCGGTCACGCCGACGCCGGGCAGCGCCGCCTCGGCGCTGACCATCTCGGCCGCCGCCCTGGCCAGCCGCCGGTCCGGGCAGTCGACGAAGTCCAGCACCACGCCGGTGTTCGCGCGCACCCAGTCCTGGCGCAGCGTGTCGGCCTGGGCGCTGTCGATGACGAAGTGCACCGCGCGCAGGCTGGTCGGCCGCAGGCTGCGGGCATACCGCAGCGCGGCGAGGGTGGCCAGGTCGAGGTCGTCCACGAACACGTAGACGGTGCGGCGCGAGTAGGTGGGCGGGTCCGGCGGCCCGCTGCTCCGCCTGGCCTCGATGTGCTCGAGGACGTCGGCCTCCATCCGGTACTCCCGGTTCAGCCGGATCAGCGCGGGCACCCCGACGATGAACAGCAGCACCACCAGCCAGGCGCCCTCGCTGAACTTCACGATCACGAAGATCACCACGACCACCAGCGAGGTCACCCCGGCCGAGAAGTTGATCACCATCCGGCGCCGCCAGGCCGACTCCCGGACCCGGTGGTGATACTTGGCCATGCCGAACCCGGCCATGGTGAACGCGGTGAACACCCCGATCGCGTAGAACGGCACCAGCCTGTTCACGTTCGCCCCGACGACCGCGAGCAGGGTGCAGGACAGCACCGCGAGCACCACGATGCCGTTGGAGAACACCAGCCGGTGCCCGCGCTTGGTCAGCCACCGGGGCAGGAACGCGTCCTCGGCCACGAAGCTGGCCAGGAACGGGAAGCCGTTGAAGCTGGTATTGCCGCCGGTGTAGAGGATCAGCGCGGTCGCGGCCTGGACCAGCACGTATACCGCGGTGCCGAAACCCGAGTGGCCGAAGACGATCCTGGCTTCCTGGGAGATCACGGTCGGCACGCCGGAGGTGAACGGGGCGGCGTGGGTGACGTGCGCCAGCCAGGAGATCCCGGCCACCAGGGAGCCGAGGATCAGGCCCTCGGCGATCAGCACCCGGCGGGCGTTCAGGCCCTCTGGCGGCCGGAACGCGCTGACCGCGTTCGATACCGCCTCGATCCCGGTCAGCGAGGAGCCGCCGTTGGCGAACGCCCGCAGCAGCACGAACACCAGCCCGAAGGTGATCAGGGCGCTCTGGTTGTGCGGGACTCCGTAGCCGTACTGGCCGGGCAGCGGATAGTGGTAGTGCCCGAGCGAGCCGAGCGCCTCCCGCAGCAGGCCGACGGCGATCATGAGGATCATCACGGCGGAGAACAGGTAGGTGGGGATCGCGAACGACCGGCCCGCCTCGCGGATGCCGCGCAGGTTGCCGTAGCACATCAGCAGCACGACGCCGATCGAGATCAGCTTGAGCACGTTGGGGTTGCTGATCGCCGGGACGGCCGAGGCCACCGCAGCGGTGCCGGCCGCGATCTGCACTGCCACGGTGACCACGTAGTCGATCAGCAGCGCCACCGCGGCCACCTGCGCCACCCGCGGGCCGAAGTTCTCCCGCGCCACCACGTAGGAGCCGCCGGCCCTGGTGTAGACCGTGACCACCTCGCGGTAGGACAGCACCACCAGCGCCATCACGAACAGGACCACCCCGGTCAGCGGCAGGATCAGGGTGAACGCGGTGATTGCCAGGCCGCCCTTGAGCATCTCGATCAGGATTTCCTCGGTGCCGTAGGCCGAGGAGGAGATCCCGTCCGGGGCCAGCACGCCGAGCGCCAGCGCGCTTCGACAGGCGCTGCTCGCCGAGCTGCTCGTTCACCAGCGGGCGGCCCAGCAGGCGCCGCTTGAGCGCGTAGCCGAAGCCCTCGGCCAGGTCGCTCGGGCTGCCCAGGAGTCCCACGGTCTTGCGCATGGCCACGGCGCCGCTTCCTCCGCTGTCCGGCACTGCTGACGTGGCCTTCATACCATCGAGACCCCCCGCTGCGGCAGCCGGGCGCTTGCCCGGCCCGGCCCAGGGTAAGCCCGGGACATGGCGCTGCGGTCGTGCCAGGGTGAACCGGGGGTGATTCCGGGGGGTGATCCGGGCAGGCAGGCCCGGCCCGGCCGCTATCAGGAAGGCAGAGCCATGACCAGCACACCGGCCGCGTCGCAACCGCCCGCGGGCACCGTTCGCGCGCTGCACCTGTCCGACCTGCTCCGGCGCCCGCTGACCGATGTAGGGGGCGAGCCGATCGGGCGGCTATCCGATGTCATCGTGCGGCTGCGCGGCGCCGAGCCGCCGCTAGTCACCGGGCTGGTGGCCAGCGTCGGCGGCCGCGACGTCTACGCGCCGGTGGAGCAGATCAGCGCGGTGCAGGACGAGGTGCTCCGGCTCACCAGCCCCAGGCTGGACCTGCGCCGGTTCGAGCGGCGCGAGGGCGAGGTGCTGCTGCGCGCCGACGTCCTCGGGCACCGGCTGATCGATGTCGAGCGCGCGCGGCTGACCAGGGCGGCCGACCTGGAGCTGCGGGAGCTGACGGACGGGAGCTGGGTGCTGGCCGGGGCGGACACCCGGCACCGGCCGCGGCGGCTGTTTGCCCGCGGGAGCGGCGACCGCGAGCCGGACGGCTACCCGTACCGGGACTGGTCCGAGTTCGAGCCGCTGATCGGGCATTCCTCCAGCATGCTGCTGCGCGGCCCGTTCGCCCGGATCCGCAGGCTCAAGCCGGCCCAGATCGCCGACCTGCTGGAGGAGGCGTCCAAGGAGGAGGAGACCGAGATCCTCGGCCACGTGCACGCCGACCCGGAGCTGGAGGCGGATGTCTTCGAGGAACTGGACGAGGACCTGGCGACCCGGCTGCTCGGCGCCCGCACCGACACCGAGATCGCGCAGGTGCTGGCCCGGATGCGGGCCGACGACGCGGCCGACGCCATCGCCGAGCTGCCGCAGCGCCGCCGGCAGAGCGTGATCGATTTGCTGCCGGTCGGCCAGCGCACCAAGGTGCTGACCCTGATGGGATTCAACCCGGCCAGCGCGGGCGGCCTGATGGGCGTGGATTTCCTGGCCGTGCCCGGCGATGCCCTGGTCCGGGATGCGCTGGCCGCTGTGGCCGGCGCGACCGCGCTCCAGCCGGAGGCCCTGACCAGCGTGCACGCGCTGGATCCGGAGGGCAGGCTGTGCGGCGTGGCCAGGCTGGTCGCGCTGGTGCAGGCCGATCCCGGCGCCAGCCTGACCGGCATCTACGACGACGATCCGGTGCGGGTGGGCGCAGACACCGACGTGGTGGACGTGGCCGTGCTGATGAGCGACTACAACCTGATCACGATCCCGGTGGTGGACGAGCGCCGCCAGATGATCGGCCTGATCACGGTCGACGACGTGCTGGAGGCCACGCTGCCGGCCGACTGGCGGCGCCGGGAGGCGGCCGAGCCGCCGGACGCCCACCGCGGCGAGCCGACGTGACCGACCCGCGGTCGCAACCCGGGCCGGGCCAGCCGCCGGCCGGGTCCGGCCCGGCTCAGCCTGCACCGCCTCAGCCGGCACCGTCTCAGCCGGCACCGTCTCAGCCAGCACTGTCCCGGCCGTCGGCCGTGCTGGACGAGGCGCACCTGGGGGACATCGAGGGTGCCCTCGGCCGGATCCGGGCCGGCGACGAGTACCGCAGCGGCTGGCGCCGGCGGCTGGTCACGTTCCTGGCGATCGTCGGCCCCGGGCTGATCGTCATGGTCGGCGACAACGACGCCGGCGGGGTGTCCACCTACGCGAACGCTGGCCAGGACTACGGCTACAGCCTGCTGTGGGTGCTGCTGCTGCTGATCCCGGTGCTGATCGTGAACCAGGAGATGGTGGTCCGGCTCGGCGCGGTGACGGGCGTCGGTCATGCCCGGCTGATCAACGAGCGGTTCGGCCGGTTCTGGGGCTGGTTCAGCGTGGGCGACCTGTTCCTGCTGAACTTCCTGACCATCGTCACCGAGTTCATCGGGGTGTCGCTGGCGCTGACCTACTTCGGCGTGCGCGACTACATCTCGGTGCCGGTCGCGGCGCTGCTGCTGATCGCGATCACCACCAGCGGCAGCTTCCGCCGCTGGGAGCGGGCCATGTTCGCGTTCATCGCGGCCAGCGTGGTGCTGATCCCGCTGGCGCTGCTGTCCGGGCCGCACTACGGCCAGATCGCCTACCACTTCGTGGTGCCGGGCATCCAGGGCGGCGTCAGCTCCACCGCGGTGCTGCTGGTGATCGCGATCGTCGGCACCACGGTCGCCCCGTGGCAGCTGTTCTTCCAGCAGTCGAACGTGATCGACAAGCGGATCACGCCCCGGTTCATCAAGTACGAGCGGGCCGACACCTCGCTGGGCGCGCTGGTCGTGGTCGGCGGGGCCGCGGCCATCCTGGTGGTGGCCGTGTACGCGGTCCGGGGGACCGGGCTGGCCGGGCATTTCACCGACGCGCTCGGCGT
Source organism: uncultured Actinomycetota bacterium (assembly GCA_963719705.1). GTDB lineage: Bacteria > Actinomycetota > Actinomycetes > Streptosporangiales > Streptosporangiaceae > CAVRCV01. The sequence continues at coordinate 595,453 of CAVRCV010000014.1, read as the reverse complement.
GGCCGACGCGCTCGGCGCGCGCAGCTACCCGCTCGGCGCGCTGTTCGCGATCGTGCTGCTGGACGCCAGCATCATCGGCGCGGCCGCGGTCACCCTGTCCACCAGCTACGCCTTCGGCGACGTGTTCAACCTCAAGCACTCGCTGCACCGCAGCTTCCGCGACGCCAGGGGGTTCTACGCCACCTACGCCGCGATGATCGCGGTGGCGGCGGGCATCGTGCTGATCCCCGGCGCGCCGCTCGGGCTGCTCACCGAGGCGGTCCAGGCGCTGGCCGGGGTGCTGCTGCCGAGCGCCAGCGTGTTCCTGCTGCTGCTGTGCAACGACCCGGAGGTGCTCGGCCCGTGGGTGAACCCGCGCTGGCTGAACGTGCTGGCCGGGGTGATCATCTCGGTACTGCTGGTGCTGTCCGGCACCCTGGTCATCACCACCCTGTTCGCCGGGGTCAACGCGAGCCAGACCGCGATCTGGCTGCTGGCCGCGATGGCGGCAGGCGCGCTCGCGGTGGCCGGCTGGCTGCGTGCCACCCGGTCCCGCCGCCCGCCGGCCGCGCCGCACCCGCGAGCCGCGATGTCCGCGGCCGAGCGGGCCAACTGGCGGATGCCGCCGCTCGCGCTGCTCAAACCGGTGCAGTGGTCCGCCGGGACGAAGCTGGCCGTGCTGACGCTGCGCGGCTACCTGGTCATCTCGGTGCTGCTGCTGATCGTCAAGGCGGTCCAGCTCGGCGGTGGTGACCGCGTGCCGGAATTGACATAACCGTCGGTGATCATGCATGCTCGTAAAGGTTGCATTCGGGACACCTCGTTCGGTGAGGCGTCTTCACGGACACAGGCCACTGATCCCACCCGTCGAGAGACGCTCCGGATCAGGACACCTCTCCCCGGCCTAAGGGGTGAGGCCAAGTGGCTGCGCCAGGCGGGCAATCGGGCCGCGCTACGCCGTGAAGTGCCAAAGCTCTAACGAGAGAGGTGCCTGCCAGGGCTCGGCGCCCTGACCGCGCGTCACCTCTCCACCGGTGTCCGGCAGTTGGCGCCGCCTGGCGCCAGGACGGAGGGAGGCGAGCCATGGACCACGATAGTCCGGGCCGACAACGGCCCTGCTCGCCGGTAAATCCTGTCTGTTCCGGGCACGCCCTGACGCCGTAACCTCCACTCCCCGCCGGCCCGTTGCGGCACGGCAGTGCCCCCCGATCCCGCCATGACTGCTGGCGGTGAAAGGGGTGTGGTATGACCAGCACGACCGCGAACCTGCGCCTGGACCGCGGCGCCGCGCTCGACTCGGCGCACGTCGGTGATATCCGGGGCGCGCTCGGCACGATCTCCCACGACGACGTGGGGCTGCGCACCACCATGCCGGCCAAGCTGAAGACCCTGCTGGCCATCGTGGGGCCCGGCCTGATCGTGATGGTGGGCGACAACGACGCCGGCGCGTTCTCCACCTACGGCCAGGCCGGCCAGCAGTACGGCACCCGGCTGCTGTGGACGTTCCTGCTGCTGATCCCGGTGCTGTACGTGAACCAGGAGATGGTGCTGCGGCTCGGCGCGGTCACCGGGGTCGGGCACGCGCGGCTGATCATGGAGCGCTTCGGCCGGCTCTGGGGCGCGTTCAGCGTCATCGATCTGGTCATCCTCAACGCGCTGACGCTGGTGACCGAGTTCATCGGGATCACCCTGGCGGCCAGCTACCTGGGCGTGCCGAAGATCGCGGGCGTGGCGCTGGCCGGGCTGGTGATCATCGCCGCCGCGTTCACCGGGAGCTTCCGCCGGTTCGAGCGGGTGGCGATGGCGTTCTGCGTCGGCTCGCTGCTGCTGATCCCGGTCTGCTTCCTGTCCCACCCGTCCGCCGGGCAGGTCGCCAGCGGCTTCTTCAGCCCGTCCATGCCCGGCGGCTCCGGCCAGCTGGCCACGGTCATGCTGCTGGTCATCGGCATCGTCGGCACCACGGTCGCGCCCTGGCAGCTGTTCTTCCAGCAGTCCTACGTGATCGACAAGCGGATCACCCCCCGGTTCATCCGGTACGAGAGGGCCGACCTGGTGATCGGCATCGCGATCGTGATCGTCGGCGGCAGCGCGCTGATGAGCGCGATGAGCGCGGCGTTCGCCGGCACCGCGGCGCACGGCCACTTCACCGACGCGGCCGGGCTGGCGGCCGGGCTGGCCGCGCACGCGGGCAAGCTGGCCGGCGCGCTGTTCGCGGTCGCGCTGCTGGACGCGTCCATGATCGGCGCGTTCGCGGTCTCCCTGTCCACCGCCTACGCGGTCGGCGACCTCCTCGGGCTCAAGCACTCGCTGCACCGCGGGGTGCGGCAGGCCAAGGGCTTCTACGCCATGTACGCCGCGCTGATCTGCTGCGCCGCCGCGATCGTGCTGATCCCCGGCTCCCCGCTCGGCCTGCTCACCGAGGGGGTGCAGGCGCTGGCCGGGGTACTGCTGCCCAGCGCGACCGTGTTCCTGCTGCTGCTGTGTAACGACCGGGCGGTGCTCGGGCCCTGGGTGAACAGGCGCGGCACCAACGCGTTCACCTCGGTGGTGATCGCCCTGCTGATCACGCTGTCGGTGATCCTGACCGCCTCGGTCCTGGACCCGCACATCACCGCGGGCCAGATCAAGGCGATCCTGCTCGGCTGCACCGCCGCTGCCCTGGCTGCCGGCGCCTGCCTGCTCCTGCGCGGCTTCCGCGATGGCCGGCTCGTCCGGCCCGGGCGGATGCCGCTGGGGAGGGTCGTCCCCGCCGGGCCAGCACAGCCCGGGGGGGTCTGGGGGAGGTCGTCCCCCCTGGGCCAGCACAGCGGACGCCGCTCGAAAGAACTCCTGACCGCGCCGGCCGGGAGCACTGGCGCATGCCGACGCTCGCACTGCTGTCGGCACCGCAGGTCTCACTGACCAGGAAGCTCGGCCTGTCGGCCATGTGGGTCTACGTGCTGGTCGCCATGGTGCTGGTAGCCGTCAAGATCACCCAGGTAGCACTGGCCCACTGACCGGTAATAGATCGGCTCGTGCCGGACATAGCACGATGTCCTAGTCAGTCCGGCGAGAGGCGGGTCCGATGGATCCCCAGGACCGGTTCAACGAGCTGTACCGAGCGCAGTACGAGGCCGTCCTGCGTTACGCGCTGTGCCGGACAGATCCGGAGGCCGCGCGGGACGTGGTGGCGGAGACGTTCCTGGTGGCCTGGCGCCGGCTGGGCGCCGTGCCGGCCGATCCGGCGCAGGCCCGGCCCTGGCTGTTCGGCGTGGCCCGGCTGGTGCTGGCTAACGCCGACCGGTCCCGGCGCCGACTGGACCGGGTGGCTGCCCGGCTCGGCGGCGAGCAGCGGGCCGGCCAGGCCCCCGACATCGCCCGCGGTGTCGCCGAGCGAACCCGGCTGGAGCGCGCCCTGGCCAGCTTGCCCGCCATCGATCAGGAGGCCTTGCGGCTGGTCGGCTGGGAGGAACTCAGCCTGGCCGAGGCCGCGCTGGCCATGGGCTGCTCGCGGCCGACGATGACGGTCCGGCTGCACCGGGCCCGGCGCCGGCTCGCGCGGGTGCTCGCGGCCGACGAGGGCGACCCCGGACCCGTAGGCCAGCCCGGCCGCCGGGCAGGCCGGAAAGTCAGTCAGGAGGCATCATGAAGTACGGGGATGACCTGGTGCGCCAGGTGCAGTCGATGATGGGGCCGGGCAACCCGGCGCCGCGCAGTACCACCGTGGGTAACTGGCAGGACCCGCAGGCAACCCAGATCCGCGAGCGGGTGCTGGCACAGGCACGCGACGCCGCTCCCGGCCCGCTACCCGGCCTGGCACCGGACCGGCTGTCCGGGCCGCCTGGCCGCCCTGGCCACGTCGGCCGGACCGGGGCCAGCCGCGTCCCGCTCGGCCGCGCAGGCATCTCGCCTGGCGACTGATCGCGCCGGCCGTGGCCGCCCTGGCGGTGGCCGGCCTCGTCACCGGCCTGACCCTGGCCAGATCATCGGCTGGCCGGCCAGCCACCGGGGCGCTGGCCGGCGGCGCTCACCTGCCCAGGTTCTACGTCACCGTCACCTACAGCGGGAAGGATCCCGTCCAGCCGGGGTTCTACGTGGCGGTCCGTGACTCGGCGTCCGGGCGCGTGCTGTCCGCGGTTCGGACGGCGCCCACCAGGGCCTTCTTCATGGGGCAGTCCGTAACGGCTGACGGCTCCGACCGTGCCTTCCTGCTCGCCCTGCCGCGCAGTTATGCCAACCCGGAAGTGGATCTCTACCAGCTGCGCGTGTCGGCCAGCGGGCACACGGCAAGCCTGAAGCGGCTGAAGCTCGCGCTGCTGCCCCGCTCTTCGCCGAATGCGGTCGTCAGCCTCGCCCTGTCCCCGGACGGGACCAGGCTCGCCGCCAGTATCGTGCTGAACCCCTACGGCGCCGCCCTCCGGCCGCACGCCGAGATCGCGGTGTACTCGCTGACTGGCGGCGCGAAGCAGGTCTGGACCGCGCCCGCCGACCTGGCCACGCCGGGGAACCTGTCCTGGACCGGCGGTAACCAGCTGACCTTTGCCTGGATGGACCACATCAAGGTGACCCACCTCAAGGGGGGTATCGGCTACACCGGCCGCACCCAGGTCCGGGTCCTCGATACCGCGGCGCCGGGCCGCAGCCTGCTCTCCTCCCAGGCACTCGTCACCGGCGGTGGCGGGCTCGGGTTCATCCAGGGCATGCTGGCCGGCCGCGGGAACTCGCCGCTGCTCGTGACCACCTACCGCAACATCCCGTCCGGCCATGCCAGCGGCACCGCGATCCTGCGGACCGTCCGCCTGTCGGCCACCGGCAAGGTGATCAAGGTGCTGGTCCGGCGCGCCGTCCCCTACCGCACCTTGCTGCAGATGGATGAGGCCGACAGCACGTGCAATGCCTACAGCCTGGATGCGGTCGGCCAGCACGCGCTGATCTCCTGCGCCCGGCTCGGCTGGCTCGGCCCCAGCGGCACATTCACCCCGCTGCCGAATATCGCTGCCCTGATCGCCGCCGCCTGGGGGTAACGCCCTGGGCCGGGAGCGGCCCCGGTACGGGGCGCTCTCCGCGACGGGACCGGGACCGGGGATCGGTGTCAGCCGACGATCCCCCGGTCCCGCAGGCGGGCGATCTCGGCAGCGGACTGGCCGAGGTCGGCCAGCACGGCGTCGGTGTCCGCGCCGGGCCGCGGCGGCGCGGCGGGCGCCCCGGCGGCGGTACGCGAGAACCGCGGTGCCGGGGCCGGCTGCACCAGGCCGCCTACCTCGACGAACGAGTCGCGAGCCAGCGCGTGCGGGTGATCCGGAGCTTCGGCCGGCCCGAGCACGGGCGCCACGCAGGCGTCCGTGCCAGCGAATGCCTCGGCCCACTCGTCCCTGGTCCGGGTCGCGAACACCTCGGCGAACCGCTGCCGCAGCACCGGCCAGCCGGCCCGGTCGTGCTGGCCGGGCAGGCCGGCGTCGGCCAGCCCGAGCCCGGCCAGCAGCTCGGCATAGAACTTCGGCTCGAGCGCGCCCACGCCGACATACCTGCCATCAGCGGTCTGGTAGGTGTCGTAGAACGGCGCACCGCCGTCCAGCAGGTTCACCCCGCGCTCGTCCCGCCAGGCACCGGCCGCCCGCAGCCCGTGCAGGAAGGAGGTCAGCAGCGCCGACCCGTCCACCATGGCGGCGTCCACCACCTGGCCGAGCCCGGAGTGCTGCCGCTCCACCAGGGCGGCCAGCACGCCGAGCGCGAGCAGCATGCCGCCGCCGCCGAAGTCGCCGACGAAGTTCACCGGCGGCACCGGCCGCTGGCCTGCCCGGCCGACCGGGAACAGCGCGCCGGAGACCGCGATGTAGTCGATATCGTGCCCGGCGGTGGCGGCCAGCGGGCCGTCCTGGCCCCAGCCGGTCATCCGGGCGAAGATCAGCGCCGGGTTGCGCTGCGCGCATACCTGCGGGCCGAACCCGAGCCGCTCGGCCACGCCCGGCCGGAACCCCTCCGCCAGCACGTCGGCGGACTCGGCCAGCCGCAGCAGCAGCCCGACCCCAGCCGGGTCCTTCAGGTCAAGCCCGATCGACCGGCGGCCGCGGCTCAGCGGATCCTGACGTGCGGCGGCCTGCGGCCCGCACTGCTCTACCCGGTCCACCCGCAGCACGTCGGCCCCGAGGTCGGACAGGATCATGCAGCCGAACGGAGCCGGTGCCAGGCTGGCGATCTCGATCACCCGCACGCCGTCCAGCGGTCCCATCCGCCGCCTCCGCGGACCGTCGCGTCCGCTCGGTCATGCACCATGGAGAGTTTACTCGCTGTTGTTTTCAGCAGTAACGCTCCATCCACGCTAAACGGCACTGCCCGGGTCGCGGGTGAGGAGCAGCGCGAGGGTCGGGCATTCCCGGACGGCGCGTCGGGCCAGCGGCAGCAGGCCGGGCGGCACCGGGCCCGGCCGGATGATCGGGTAGCCCCAGGGATCGGCCGCGATCAGCTCGGGCAGCAGCTCGATGCACAGCCCGCGGGCATCGCAGGCGATCGGGTTGACCCGCAGGGTGAGCTGTCCGTCCCCGCTGGCCGGGCGGGAGTGCTGGCCCGGTTCGGGCGACCGTTCCTGACCCGGCCCGCGCGGTCGGCTCCGGCCCGGCCGGGGATTCCGGCCCGGCCCGGCGTCTTGCCCCCGGCTCATCGCCGCTGCTCCTGCCCGGCCGGGACCGGTGTCGCGGGAATCGGCAGTACCGGCGGCCGGGCGGCCCGCTCGCACCGGCCGAACCTGGCGTGCTCGCGCACCTCGTCGTCGAACACCCGCAGCGCGCTGGTCACCAGCGCGGCAGCGCCGTCCGGCAGGTGGCAGGCCCCGCGCCCGGTCACCAGGTCGGCCAGCTGCCGGGTCCAGCCGAGCAGGTCGCTGCCCGGCTGCCCGAAGGCCACCCGGCCGGTCGCCTCGGCCAGCGCGGGCAGCCCGTTGCGGCACGGGCCGCACTGGCCGGCGCTCTGGCTGGCCAGGTAGCCGGTCACCCTGGCCGTCTCGGCCAGGCCGCAGGCCGACGCCGGGAGCAGCACCAGCACGCCGGGGCCGAAGGCCGCGCCGGCCGCCCGCAGCTCGGGCTCGCTGAGGCCAAGGCGCGGCGCCGTCCCGCCCGGCAGCCAGCCGCCGAGATAGCCGCCGGCCAGCACCGCCTGCACCGGCCCGGTCAGCCCGCCGGCCCGGCGCACCAGGTCGTCCAGCGGCATGCCGAGCGCGATCTCGTAGACGCCCGGCCGGCCGACCGCGCCGGTGACCGTGGCCAGCGCGGTGCCCGCCGCCAGCGCGGTGCCGAGCTGGCGGAACCAGCCAGCCCCGTACCTGGCGATCAGCGCCACGTGCGCCAGCGTCTCCACGTTCTGCACCAGGGTGGGCCGCCGGTGCACGCCCTGCTCGGACGGCCGCGGCGGCACGAACGCGGGCCGCGGCGGGCTCCCGTTCAGGTAGCTGACCAGTGCGCTCTCCTGACTGGTCAGGTAGCCGGGCGGGACCGTCAGCACCTGGACCGGCACCCGGTCCAGGCCGGCCAGGCCCCTGGCCGCGACCGCGTCCCGGAGCTGGCGGACCGGCCCGCCGGGATGCACGCACAGGTAGGCCTGCCCGGCGCCGACCGCCTCCGCGGCCAGCGCCACCCCGTCCAGCACCAGGTGCGGCGCGCGGTCCAGCAGCATCCGGTCCTTGCCGCTGGCGGGCTCGGACTCCGCCCCGTTGGCCACCAGCACCGTCGCGGCCCGGTCGCGCTGGGGTCGGCCGGCCAGGCTGCTCAGCCTGCCCAGGCCGCCCGTGCCCGCCCTGCTGGCCTGCGCCACCGCGCGCAGCTTGCGGCCGCAGGGGAAGCCTGCCCCGCCGCGGCCGGTCAGCCCGGACCGTTCCACCTCGGCGATCAGCGCCGCGGCGCCCGTTTCTGCCCCGTCAGCCGGCCCGTAGCGGGGGAGCGGGCCGTACCTGCCGAGGTGATCCGCCAGGGACAGCGGTCCGTCCGGCGGGATCAGCCGGGGCAGGTCCGGTGGCCCGGAGGCCGCCAGCCGGCCCCGGAGCGGCGCCAGGCGCGCTCACCGCGAGTACCCGGCGACGAGCCGCAGGACCGAGCCGCGATCGATATCCCGGCTGTTCGCCGGGACCGGGCCGGGTACGGTCCCCCCGCCGTCCGCCGGGACCGTGATCCCGGCGGACCGCCGCCCGGCTCCCTCATGCAGCAGGGACGGCGGGGTACCGGACCGGCGGGCCCAGCCAGGCCGCAGCGGCCCGGCCGCCAGCCAGGCGCCGCCGGCCAGCAGCGCGACCAGCACCGCGACCGCGCCGGCCACCCGCAGCGCCCGGTGCGACGGCCACCCGTAAGCCAGCCGCCACCCGGCCGCCCCGGTCACCGCGGCCACGCACAGCAGCGTCAGCAGCAGCACCCAGCGCACCTGGGTGTCGGTCCCGGTGCCCAGGCCGTGCAGCACGGCGACCGGCCAGCACAGGTAGGCGGTCCAGTGCACGGCCAGCCAGCTGCGGCGGCTCATCCGGGTCCGCAGCAGGCTGGTCACCGTCAGCGCGATCATCAGGTCGAACGCGATCGTGCCGAGCCCGAGCCACAGCGGCCGGTAGGCGGAGATGAACGGGACCACCACGTCCGCGAGCCGGATCGGGGCGTAGGCGTCGGCCAGCGTGGTGATGATGTGGGCCCCGGTGAACGCGAGCGCGAGGAGGGAGGAGTTGCGGTGCAGCCCGGCCGTCACGAACCGGGGCAGTCCGGGCCGGGAGTACCCGGCCGAGGCCGCGGTGCCGAGGATCATGCTGACGGTCAGCAGCAGCAGCGCGACCAGCCCGGTGGCCCTGGTGGCGTACCACAGCGGGGTGGCGGAGTTCACCACGATCGCGGCCGCGTGCGCCACGGCGGCCGGGTGGGTCATGCCGCGCCGCCGGGACCGGTCTCCTCCGGCCAGCCCGGCGTCGTCTCGGCCGACCCGTCCGGGCGTACCAGCCGGGCCGGGAGCCCGGCCTCCGCCAGCCACCGCCTGGCCGGCTCCCCGCGCACGATCGCCGCGGTGCTGGCGGTATTGGCGTCCAGGCAGGTGCCGGCGGCCACGGTCACGGTGCGCCAGCAGACCCTGGCGGGCTCGCCGGTGGCCGGGTCGATGATGTGGTGCACCGGCCGGCCGTCCTGCTGCCAGGCCCGGACCGTGGTGCTGGAGGTGGCCAGGCCGCCGGACCGGATCGTGACGGTCTGCCCGGCCGCGTCCGGCGGCGCCGCATGATCGTCGGTCACCCGCACCTGCCAGCCCTCCTGCGGCGCCAGGCCGGCCACGGCGATGTCCCCGCCGAGGCTGACCAGCACGCCGCAGCCGAGCCGGCCGGCCGCCGTTTCGGCGCACCGGTCGGCCGCCTGCGCCTTCGCGGTCGCGCCCAGGTCCAGCTGAGCCCGGCCGGCCAGCCGGACCCGCCGCCGGCGGCGGTCCAGCCGCACGCAGTGCCAGCCAGGTACCGGACCGGGCCCTCCGGCCACCCGGAGCGCCGCGCCGCCGCCCGCCCGGACCTCGGCGAAGTCCCGGTCGTAGCCCAGGCCGGCCAGGGACCGGCCGCAGGTCGGATCCACCGCGCCGCCGGTGAGCCTGGCCGCCCGCAGGGCGGCCTCGATGAGCTCCGCGAACAGCTCGCTGACCGGCAGCTCGGCGCCGTCAGCGCGGTTCAGGGCGGACAGCTCGGAGTCGGGCCGGAACCGGCTGCACGCCAGGTCCACCGCGGCCAGCTCGGCATCCAGGATCTCCCTGGCCGCCCGCAGCGCGGCAGGCTCGGTCACCAGCAGCACAGCGGTGGTGCCGAAGACGGCGAAGCTGTCCCTGCCAGTGCTGTCCCTGCCCGTGCTGTCCCTGGCGGGCGTGACGGTCGTCACGAGGCCCCCGATGTCACCTGGCCAGTGCCCTGGGCCGGGGCCGGCGGCTGGCCGGGGATCAGGACCGTGCCCGGCCGGCCCCGGCGGGCCTGGGCCTGCCTGCTGCCGTGCCCGAGCGCACCGGCGATCAGCACCGAGCAGACCACCCCGATCACCCCGGCGCGCCAGGTCATCCGGGTGACCGTGCGCAGGCCGTGGTCACGGACGGCGGCCGCGTAGCGCTCGTCGGTGTGGCCCATCCGCGCGGTCCCTCCCCTGCACCTGGCCGGTCAAGCGTGCCAACCTCACCTAAGGAATCGCTGCGGGCGCGCGCTGGGTTCACCATGCCTGCGCCCGGAGCCAGGCGTCAGCGCTTCCTTTCTACCGCGTCCGGGCAACTGCGGCGGCCGGCCCGCGCGCCGCGTACCGCGTATCGTCTGAGCATGCGCGGTTACACCCAGGACAAGGACGCCTACCTCAAGCGCCTGCGCCGGATCGAGGGGCAGGTGCGCGGCCTGCAGCGGATGGTGGCCGAGGACGTCTACTGCATCGACGTGCTCACCCAGGTCTCCGCGGTGACCAAGGCCCTGCAGGCCGTCGCGCTCGGGCTGCTGGAAGACCACCTGGGCCATTGCGTGACCCAGGCCATCGAGCAGGGCGGCCCGGAGGCGCAGGACAAGGTGGCCGAGGCCGCGGCGGCCATCGCGCGCCTGGTCAGGTCCTAGCCCCGGTCAGTTCCTGGCCCGGTCAGTTCCTGGTCCGGCCCGGCCAGCCGGGCGAACGCGCGCAGGTTGGCCACGCTCTCGCCGCGCTTGGTGCGCCAGGCCCACTCCCGGCGGATCGCGGAGGCGAAGCCGAGCATCAGCGCCGGGTCGAAGTTCTCGTCGGAGTAGCTCAGCACGCAGCCGAGCAGCCGGTCGATCCCGGCGGTGGAGATCGAGCCGAGCGGCAGCCGCCCGGTCAGGTAGACGTCGCCGACCGGATCAAGGGCGAAGTGGACTCCGTACATCCGGCTGCCCCGCTCCAGCAGGAACCGGTAGAACTCGGCCTCGTTCTCATCCGGCCGCCGGCAGAAGAACGCCTCCACGTGCAGGCTGTGCGTTCCGGCGATGAGCCAGGTCATGGTGGCGAGCTTGTGCTGTCCCTCCAGCCGGACCAGGCAGGCGCCCGGCCGCGGGGACTCGAAGTCCAGGCCCAGGCTGCGCAGTGCTGCCTCAAGCCGCCGGGCGGCCTCGGGCTCACCAGGCGCGTCCGCCGAATCGCCGACGCTCACGCGTCCACTGCGGCGGCGACCTCGCTCATGACCGCACCGTACATGCCGAGCAGCTTGTCCACCGTGGCGGACCAGCTGAACCGGGAGGCGTGCTCGCGGGCGCCGCGGGACAGCCGGGCCAGCTCGGCCGGCCCGGCGATCAGGTCGCGCACCGCGCGGGCATAGCGCGCCGGGTCGTGCGAGTCGATCAGCAGGCCGGAGATGCCGTGCCGCACCGCGGTCCGCAGGCCGCCCACCGACGCGGCCACCACCGGCGTGCCGCAGGCCTGGGCCTCGACCGCGACCAGCCCGAACGACTCCGAATAGGACGGCACCATGACCACGGTCGCGGCCCGGTACCACTCGGCCAGCTCGGACTGCGGGCACGGCGGCTCGAGCCGGACCGCGCCGGCGATGCCGAGCTGGCCGGCCAGCCCGGCCAGCCGGTCCGGGTCGGCCCGGCCGGTGCCGCTCGGACCGCCGACGAAGGCGACGGTCAGCCGGCCCGCCAGGGCCGGGTCGTCCCGGATCATCTGCGCCGCAGCGTGCAGCACCACGTCGGGGGCCTTCAGCGGCTGCACCCGCCCGGCGAACACCAGCACCACCCCGTCCGGCGGCAGCCCGAGCCGCTGCCTGGCCAGCCGCTGCGAGCCGGGCCGGAACACGGCCAGGTCCACGCCGGGGTTGATGGTGCAAACCCGGTCCGGGTCGGCGTCGTAGAGGCCGATCAGCTGCCTGGCCTCCTCGTCGGTGTTCGCCACCAGCCGGTCGGCGGCCGCGACCACCTCGGTCTCGCCGCGCAGCCGGATCGCAGGCTCGGCCGCGTCGCCCCTGGCCAGCGCCGCGTTCTTGACCGCGCCCAGGGTGTGCATGGACTGCACGAACGGCACCCCCCAGCGCTCCTTGGCCACCGCCCCGACCTGCCCGGACAGCCAGTAGTGCCCGTGTACCAGGTCATACCGGCCGGGCGCGCAGGCCGCCTCGGCGCGCAGCACCTCGAAGGTGAAATGACAGAGCTGGCCGGGCAGGTCGGCCTTGTCCAGGTCCTCGAACGGGCCGGCGGCCAGGTGCCGGACCAGTACGCCGGGCGCGAGCTCGGCCACCGGCGGCAGGTCACGGGACACCGCCCGGGTAAAGATGTCGACCTCGACGCCGCGGGCGGCCAGCCGCCTGGCCACCTCGACGACGTAGACGTTCATGCCGCCGGCGTCACCGGTTCCCGGTTGCTCCAGCGGCGATGTGTGGACGCTGATAGTCGCGACCCGCCGGGGAAAGCGTCGCGGCACGGGCATGCACCTCCGGAGGAGGAGAACCCCGGACCGGTCCCCGGTGTTCCCAGCGGAGCGTCCCGGCCGGGCCGGCCCGGGGATAGGCTCACGCCCATGCGAACCCTGGTGCTGCTGCGGCACGGCGAGAGCCAGTGGAACGCCGAGGGCCTGTTCACTGGCTGGGTCGACGTGGGGCTGTCGGCCAGGGGCATGGCCGAGGCGAGCCGGGCAGGCACCCTGCTCGCCGAGGCCGGCCTGCGTCCCGGCATCGTGCACACCTCGGTACTGACCAGGGCCATCCAGACGGCCAGCCTGGCGCTGGAGGCGGCCGGCCTGTCCTGGCTGCCGGTGCGCCGGTCCTGGCGGCTGAACGAGCGGCATTACGGCGCGCTGCAGGGCAAGGACAAGGCGGGCACCCGGCGGCAGTACGGCGATGAGCAGTTCATGCTCTGGCGCCGGTCTTACGATGTACCGCCGCCGCCGCTGCCCGACGAGGACCCGCTGTCGCCGGCCGGCGATCCCCGGTACGCGCTGCTGCCGCCGGAACTGCTGCCGCGGACCGAGTGCCTGCGCGACGTCCTGGCCCGGCTGCTGCCGTACTGGCACGACGCGATCATCCCGGACCTGGCGGCCGGGCAGACTGTGCTGGTTTCCGCGCACGGCAACTCGCTGCGGGCCCTGGTCAAGCACCTGGACGACCTCGGCGAGGCGGAGGTCGCCGAGCTCAATATCCCCACCGGCATCCCCCTGGTCTACGACCTCGACGACGACTTCCGCCCGGTGACCCCGGCCGGCCGCTACCTCGACCCTGAAGCCGCCGCCGCCTCCGCCGAAGCCGTCCGCAACCAGGGGCGCTGAGCGGCTCTCTCGGTAACTGGCGCCAGACCTAACGTGGATCCGCGCTGTCGCCCGCGTGAACACTGAGCGAATAAGTGTGCGCTCCGGGCACTCGGCTAGTGCACCGGCAACCGGCCGCCACATACCATCAAAGCGTGGACATGGGGGTAAACGAGGCCTCTGGAACGACTGCGGCATGAAGCTCCGGACGTCGGCCAGGCCCGATGACCAGGCAGCCGAGGCCCAGCTGCCGTCGCGTCTGCCCGCCGGGATCGCGTCCGTTCTTTCCGTTTTGTCATCTTCTTCGGTGGTGCTCGACCGGGACGACCGGGTGCTGCGGGCCAGCCGGGCCGCCCAGGACTTCGGCCTGGTCGAAGGCGACCGGCTGGTAGTGGGCGAACTGCTCGCGCTGGTCCGCCAGGTCCGCCGGAACGGCGAGATCCGCGAGGGCGAGATCGAGATCTCGACCAGCAGCCTGGGCGGCAGGGCGACCAGCTTCGCGGTCCGGGTGGCGCCGCTCGGCCCCGGCGTCGGCGGCGGCGGCCTGGTGCTGCTGCTGGCCGAGGACCAGACCGAGAGCCGCCGGGTGGAGGAGGTCCGCCGGGACTTCGTGGCCAACACCAGCCACGAGCTCAAGACGCCGGTGGGCGCGCTGGCCCTGCTGGCCGAGACGGTGGAGGACGCCGCCGACGATCCGGAGGCGGTCAGGCGGTTCGCCGGGCGGATGCGGCAGGAGGCAGCCCGGCTGACCAACCTGGTCCAGGACATGATCACGCTGTCCCGGATCCAGGCCGCCGAGCCGGTGCCGGATCCGGTTCCGGTCCTGTTCGACGCGGTGGTGGCCGAGGCCGTGGACCGCTGCCGGATGAAGGCCGCGGCGGGCGGGATCGAGCTGGCCGCCACCGGGTCGGCCAGGATCGCGGTTCAGGGCGATGAGGACCTGCTGGTCACCGCGCTGCGGAACCTGCTGGAGAACGCGGTCGCCTACAGCCCGGAGCAGACCAGGGTGGTGGTGTCCACCCGGCGGCTGGACACCGATACCGCCGAGATCAGCGTGACCGACCAGGGCATCGGCATCCCCGAGCGCGACCTGGAGCGGATCTTCGAGCGGTTCTACCGGGTAGACCCGGCCAGGTCCAGGGCAACCGGCGGGACCGGGCTCGGGCTGGCGATCGTCAAGCACGTGATGGCCGCGCACGGCGGCAAGGTCCTGGTGTGGAGCCAGGAGGGCGCCGGATCGACCTTCACGCTGCGGCTGCCGCTGCGGCCGCATGCCTCCGGCAGCGGGGGCACCGTCCAGGCGTTCGGGCATTCTGCCAGGGAGGCAGTGAAGTGACACGCGTGCTCGTGGTGGAGGATGAGGCGTCCTTCAGCGACCCGCTCTCCTACATGCTGCGCAAGGAGGGGTTCGAGGTCGCGGTGTGCGCGACCGGGCCCGACGCGCTGGAGAGCTTCGACCGCAGCGGCGCTGACCTGGTGCTGCTCGACCTGATGCTGCCGGGGCTGCCGGGCAGCGAGGTGTGCCGCGCGCTGCGCGAGCGGTCCAACGTGCCGGTGATCATGCTCACCGCCAAGGACGGCGAGATCGACAAGGTAGTGGGCCTCGAACTGGGCGCCGACGACTACGTCACCAAGCCGTTCTCCTCCCGCGAGCTGGTGGCCCGGATGCGCGCGGTGCTCCGGCGCCGCGGCGAGCCGGACGAGCCGAGCATGTCGATCATGGAATCCGGGCCGGTCCGGATGGACGTGGAGCGGCACGTGGTCACGGTTCGCAGCGATCAGGTCCAGCTGCCGCTGAAGGAGTTCGAGCTGCTCGAGGTGCTGCTGCGGAACGCGGGCCGGGTGCTCACCCGGATGCAGCTGATCGACCGGGTTCTGGGGCGCCGATTACGTCGGCGACACCAAGACGCTGGACGTGCACGTGAAGCGGCTGCGGGCGAAGGTCGAGGTGGACCCGGCCAGCCCAGTGCACATCGTGACCGTCCGCGGCCTCGGCTACAAGTTCGAGCCGCTCGGCTGAGCCCGGCCGGACTGCCCGGCCCGGTTGCCTGGTCCGGTTACGGGGTCGGCGAGGGGGTCGGAGTCGGCGACGGGCCGGGGTTCGGCGACGGCGACGGCGAGGACGGCGCGGGTGCTGGCGGCGAGAACGTCGAGTAGTACTGGGCCCGCGGCATCACCGGGGCGTCGATGGTCACGCGGCCCGCGTTCCTGAACGTCATGATCAGGCGGATGAACGAGCCGCCGGGCACGCTGCGGGTCAGGCCGTTGAGCACGGCCAGCGGACGGGGCCCGGTCAGCAGGACCGCCTGCTGCGGCGCCAGCTCGATGCTGCCGCCCGGCAGCGTGACCGACTTCGCCGCGCCCGGCGCGGTGATGCTGACCAGCTGGTCCGGTGACCCGGTGTTGACCAGCGCGAAGAACAGGCTGGCCGAGTGCCCGGCCGGGAGCGTGCCGTTCAGCTTGGCGCCAAGCACGAACACGTCCCGGATGGAGATGCCGGCCACGGTCGCTTCCGCCCCGTCGGTCGGCGCGTGCCAGCTGAGCGTCGGCGCGTTGCCGCCGGCCTCGCAGCCCGCGAGCACCGGTACCAGGGCGGCCACGGCCGCTACCAGCATGCGGCGCGACAGCGTTCTCCCGCGACGGTTCCGGGTTCTGGCGCGGCGGCTCAGGATCACGCGCCTCTCCTCGTCTTACGCGATTGGGACGCCGCACAGCGTAGCCGCCGCGCCCGGCCTGGCACGGGCCGGCCCGGCCATTGCGGTCCTCAGCGGCTCGGCGACGCAGCGGGGCTGCCGGGCTGCCGCAGCCCGCGCAGCTCGCTGCCGAGCTGGAGTCCCGGCTGCAGGCTGTGCGCCAGGGACAGCGAGCCGCTGGCGCTGACCAGGATCACGGTCAGCCCGTTCGGCTTGTACGTCCTGGCGAGCACGTGCTGGCGGTCATCGGCGAGCAGCACCGCGGACCGCCGGGCCGCGATTGCGCGCAGGCTGGCCCCGGTCATGGCGGCCACCAGGTACAGCCGCACCCTGGATTGCGCCGCCTGGCTGGCCAGCTGGCGCAGCGCGGTCAGGCAGGCGCAGCGCGGCGGCACCAGGGCCAGTGCCGAGTCGGTCAGCCTGCGCAGCCGCACGCTGCGGCCGCTGACCACGATGGTCTTGTCCGGCAGCTGGCCGGCCAGCGGGACGACCCCGGAGCCGGACGGCGCCGTAGCCCGGGGGCCGATCTGGTCCGGGCCGGAGGTGCGGTGCAGGCCGTGTCGGCCGGGCGGCTTGAGCGCGACGTCGCCGGTCGCCGCGAACACGGTCAGCAGCACGGCGGCGACCAGGGCGAAGACCAGGCATCCGGCCAGCAGCGGCATGACCATCCCGTCGGCGGCCAGCGGCCCGCTCAGGCGGCGCCTGCGCAGATGCCTGCGGAGCGCCCGCTGCTCCCGGTGATACGCCTGCACGTCGCGGTCAAGCTCCCGCGCATCATCGGGAACCTGGATGTCCACCGGAGGGAGGCTGAAGTCGTCCCGCTCCGGTTCGCCGCCTGGGTTCACGCACACACTCCGGCATCAGCGCAACGTTCATCCACAGTATGGGCTACCCGCCCGTCTCGCCGCGAGTTCGCAGGCCCGGCCGGGCAGCCAGGCGGCCGCCGCGGCGGCCCGCCGCGCTGGCCGGCCGGGCCCGCCCGGCCGCCAGGGCAGATAACGCGCTGTCAAACTGCGCCATTGACCTGCATGTATGCCGGTAAGGAGGGCTAATCGCCCGGCTTCGGCGTGATAACATAGCTGCAGCGGAAGGGGTACATGCCACATGTCATTCAAGGTCGGCGACACCGTCGTCTACCCCCACCATGGGGCTGCTCGGATCGAACAGATCGAGACTCGCTCGATCAGAGGAGAAGACAGAGCCTATCTAGTTCTCAAGGTCGACAAGGGTGACCTGACGGTGCGTGTGCCCGCCGACAACGCTGAGCTGGTCGGCGTCCGGGACGTGGTGGGGCAGGAAGGCCTGGAGAAGGTGTTCGAGGTACTGCGCGCCCCCTACACCGAGGAGCCCACCAACTGGTCCCGCCGGTACAAGGCGAACCTGGAGAAGCTTGCCTCCGGCGACGTGAACAAGGTCGCCGAGGTGGTACGGGATCTGTGGCGCAGGGACCGCGAGCGCGGGCTCTCCGCGGGCGAGAAGCGGATGCTGGCCAAGGCACGCCAGATCCTGGTAAGCGAGCTGGCGCTGGCCGAGAAGACCAACGAGGACAAGGCCGAGGCCCTGCTCGACGAGATCCTCGCGTCCTGACCCGCCGCTCGGGCGCGCTGAGCTGGGTGCGCCCGAGCAGAGGGTGGCGCGTGGTAGCTGCGTGGTGCGTAAGCTACCGGAGCCATGATGCCCGGAACCACGACACCAGGGACCGCGGTGGCCGGGACCGCGGTGGCCGGGACTGCGATGTCTGGCTCGCTGCCGCGGGTCGGGGTCGGGGTCGACGTGCACCCGTTCGGCCCGGACCGCGGGCTTTACCTGGCTGCGCTCTACTGGCCAGGTGAGCCCGGCCTGTCCGGTCACTCCGACGGTGATGTCGCCGCGCACGCGGCCTGCAGCGCGTTGCTATCCGCCGCCGGGCTGGGCGACCTTGGCGGTCAGTTCGGCACTGACCGGCCCGAGTGGGCCGGTGCCAGCGGCACCGCCCTGCTGGCCGAGACGGTCCGACTGGTGCGCGCCGCCGGGTTCCTGCCGGGCAACATCGCGGTCCAGGTGATCGGCAACCGGCCGCGGCTGGCACCCCGCCGGGAGGAAGCGCAGGCGGCGCTGTCCGCCGCGCTCGACGGCACTCCGGTCAGCCTGTCCGCGACCACCACGGACGGCCTCGGGCTGACCGGCCGGGGCGAGGGAATCGCGGCGATCGCCACCGCCATCGTGATCACTGCGGTCACCGGCTGATGACCGCCGGCGCTCAGCCGCCCTGAACGCAGGGCCGGACTGCTGAGGGCCAGCCGCGTTATCGGGCTGGCCCTCAGACCTGCTGAGCTGTCGGCGCAGGCGCGAAGAGAATCGCGCTGGATTAGCCGACGGATATCTGGGTAATCACGTCATTCTGGTTTTTCGTGCAGTCCGGGCCGCCTATGTTAACGAAATCGCCAGGCTTGGGCGGCTGTCCCGCGAACCAGAGGCAGTCACCGGCGTCTCTATTTACCAGCGTATTGCCACTGCCGTAGTAATGCCACTGCTGCGAGGCGGGGAACACCGTACACGTCGCGGCGTATGCCTGATTGTTATTCACGTTTGCCGTGAGGCACAGGTCATTACTGGGATTCACCTCGAAGTAATAGTAATAGTAGATCCCGTTGACCGCGGGACTCACCTTCACGGGGCAGAACTCCGCAGGAGAGCCCGTGTTGTTCTGGGTGTAGCGATCTGAACCGCCGCCGGGAGGGAACACGTAATCGCCGGCGCCGTTGGGGTCCGAGTTCTGGATCCAGACCGGATTTGCCCCGGAGGCGCATGGCGTCGCGGCAGGGGCCGCCGCTTCCATGCGGACGCCGGCCGTGGATGCACTCGCCGTTCCGGCGGCGGTAAGGACGGCAGCGCTGGCCAGGGCGGTCAGCGCTACACCGAGTCTCTTCACTTGTTCACCTTTCCCTTCCTTCGGCTGCCGTTTTGCTTTGTGATTCGGTCCTGCTTCGCCTGCGTTCCTTACCGGCCAGTGTGGGCCGCGGCGGTGCTGATGTCGGGTTAGCAGGCAATCTCCGGACCGGGTCGCTGTCCTGGCTGGTCGCGGTGCTGCTGAGGAAGCCCGGGCCGGACTGCGGCGGACACCGGACGGCCGTGCGCCAGGACACGAGGTGTCCCGGTGACTGACGATTCCGGCAGGCGGCCCGCTAGAGTTTGGTCTCCGCAAGTGCCGCATTTCCGCGATCTCACCAGGCGGGAGTGGCTCGTGGCTGTCGCTCCGCCCGCCGGGCCGGTCAGTGACTTCTGCGCGCAGCTGGACGCGCTCCGGCGGGAGGCGGCCGCGGACGTACCGTTCCTGGCAAAACAGCTGGGCCTGAGCCGGACACAGCTCTACGAGATCCTGGCCGGGCGGATCACCCGGCCGCCCGACTGGGACCGGGTGGTCCGTCCGCTGGTGGATGCCTGCACGCAGGGTGATCCCGGTGCGCTGGGGGCATGGCGGCGGCGGCACGCCGTGATGACGGGGGTATGGGAGGAGCTGCGCCGCCGCGACCGGCTGTCCGGGCCGGCCACCAGGCCCGGCCGGCCAGTGCCGCGCGCCTGGACTGCTCCGCGGCAGCTGCCGATGGCGGTGAGCCACTTCATCGGCCGGGTGACAGAGCTCGATGCGCTCACCGGCCTGCTCGGTGAGGCCGGCGAGACCAGGGCCGTGGTGATCTCCGCGCTCGCCGGGACGGCCGGGGTCGGCAAGACCGCCCTGGCCGTGCGCTGGGCCCATCAGGCCGCGGAGTGGTTCCCGGACGGGCAGCTCTACGTGAACCTGCGCGGCTATGACTCCCGTGAGCCAGCCGCTGCCGCCGATGCGCTGGCCGGGTTCCTGCGGGCGCTGGGCGTGCCCGGCGAGCAGATCCCCGGCGACGCCGGCGACCGGGCCCTGCTGTACCGCAGCATGCTGGCCGGGAAGCGGGTGCTGGTGGTGCTGGACAACGCCCGCGACAGCGAGCACGTCCGGCCGCTGCTGCCCGGCGATCCTGGCTGTGCCGCGGTGGTGACCAGCCGGGACGCGCTGGCCGGGCTGGTCGCCGTCGACGGTGCCAGGCGCCTGAGCCTGGACGTGCTGCCGCTGGCGGACGCGGCCGGGCTGCTGCGCGAGCTGATCGGCAGCCGGGTGGATGAAGACCCGGCGGCGACCGCCGCGCTGGCCGGGCTGTGCGGCCGCCTCCCGCTTGCCCTGCGGATCGCGGCGGAGCTGGCCGTGTCCCGGCCGGAGAGCTCGCTGCGGGATCTGGCCGCCGAGCTGGCGACGACCGGGCTGGACAGCCTGGATGCCGGGGAGGAGCGCGCCGATATGCGGGCCGTGTTCTCCTGGTCGGTCCGCCAGCTCCCTGCCGACGCCGCGGCGGCGTTCGCGCTGGTTGGCCTGCACCCCGGCCCGGACCTGGACAGCTACGCGGCTGCCGCGCTGACCGGCACGCCCGCCGCGCAGGCCAGGCGGGTACTGGGCCGGCTGCACCGGGCCAGCCTGGTCCAGGCCAGCAGGGCGGGCCGCTACGGGATGCATGACCTGCTGCGCGCCTACGCCCGCGAGCAGGCGGCCGGCCCGGCAGCAGCGGCCAGCGTGCCCAGGCGCTGACCGGGCTGCACGACTACTACCTGTACACGGCCTCGGCGGCGAGCGACATCCTGTATCCGGCAGAGCGGCACCTGCGCCCCTCGCTCCCGCCGCTGGCGGTCACGGCACCGCGGCTGGCCGCGGCGGGCGAGGCCAGGTCCTGGCTCGAATCGGAACGGGCCAATCTGGTAGCCGTCGTCGCGCACGCTGCCACCCGCGGCTGGCCCCGGCATGCCATCCGGCTGGCAGCGACGATCTTCCGCTACCTCGACGGCGGCGGCTACCTGACCGAGGCGGTAGCCGTCCACACTCACGCCTGCGCCGCCGCCCGGCAGGCCGGCGACGCGGCCGCCGAGGCCAGGGCACTGGCCAACCTCGCCGCCGCCGAGGTCCGGCAGGGCCGCGACCAGGATGCGGCCGCTCACTTCGAGCAGGCACTGCCGCTCAGCCGCCAGGCAGGCGACCGCGACGCCGAGGCCCGCACTCTGGGCAACCTTGGCGTCCTCGCGTTCTACCAGGGCCGCTGCGAGCAGGCCGTCAGCTACTACCAGGAGGCGCTGAGCCTGCAGCGGAAGACCGGCAACCAGACCGGCCAGACGACTGCGCTGTTCAACCTGGCCGGGGCCCAGATGCGGCTGGGCCGCCCCGAGCAGGCGGCCGGCAACCTTCAGCAGGCTCTTGCCCTGTCCCGCGCCACCGGCGCCCGGGACAGCGAGGCCTTCGTCCTGGTCAATCTCGGCGAGGCCAGCCTGCGGCGGGGCTGCTACCAGCTGGCCACCGGCTACCTCAGCGAGGCCCTGGCCCTGTCCCGGGACACCGGCAACCGCATCAGCGAGGCAGCCGCGCTGGCCGGCCTTGGCGAGGCCGACCTCCGCGAACGCCGCTACCAGCAGGCGGCTCGCCGCCTCCGCAAGGCACTGGCGATGTCCAGGGACGTCGGCGCGCGCAGCACGGAGATCGACGCGGTCAGCCTCCTCGGCGAGCTATCGCTCGCCACCGGTGATCGCAGCCAGGCCCGCCGTCACCATGCCGCCGCGCTCGCACTGGCTAGCCAGGCCGGTGACACCCACCTGCAAGCCCGCGCTCACGACGGCCTCGCCCGCGCTCATCAGGCCGGCCAGGACCTGCGGCAAGCCCGCCACCACTGGCGGCAGGCCCTGACCATGTACGCCGCGACCGGCGCTCCCGAGGCCGACCAGGTGCGCGCTCAGCTCACCGAGGCAGCGGGCGACAGCCGGCACTCGGCTTCTACTCACGCCGTTGCTGAGCACCGGCAGCAACCCGGTGTCTCGCGCCGGTAATCGCGGTTTGAGCCGGACTTCAGCCTCAGCTGCCGGGCGGGGTCGGCGGGCTCCATTTCCGGTCGAACGGCATCCCCGGCGGCTCAGGCTCGGCGTCCGCATCGTCCTCGCCGCCCGCACCGCCCGCACCGCCCCGCTGGTCCGGCTCCTCCGCGCCGGACTCCTCCGGTAGCCAGAACCCGCCGGTCCCGGTCCCGCCCGCGCTTGCCTCATCGCTGGTCGGGTCGTCCTGGTAGTCCTCGGCATCCACGGCCAGCTCGGCTTCGGTGTCCTCGTGGTACGGCGGCTGGTGGTAGCCGGCGGCCTCGGCGCCGGCCTGCGTGGCCACCGGGGCCGGCGAGCCGGCAGCGCCTGGCCTGAGCCGGGCTGCCAGTGCGACCGCGCCTGGCCGTGCGGTGCAACCCTTGGTACGGCCCGGGCGCCGCGACTCCGGCGGCTGCCGGCCCTGCCGGTGCGGCGCTGCCTGGCGTGCCGCAGCATGGCGATCAGCAGGCCGAAGCTGATCAGCACCAGTGCCCACGGCACGATTGCCACGGTTGCCGCGGCCGGGCGGTGCGGGATGCGGGTCCCGGTGGCGTGCAGCGCATCCGCGCCGGCCACCGCCGCCAGCAGCACCAGCATGGTGAGCCAGGTGTAGCAGCGGGTGATCAGGCCGGCCCCGCGCAGTGCGAGCACCGCGGCCCCGGCCACGACCAGCATCGCGTCGAAGATCAGCGGGTAGAGCCTGGCCAGCCGGGCGGACACGCCGGCCTTGAGCGCGATCGCGTGGATTCCGGCGTAGGAGAGCACGAACGCGGCCGCGGCCAGCAGCAGCACGCCCACGGCGACGGCGATCAGCGCGGTGATCCGCAGCCCCCGGTGCGCATCGGCCTGGTCGGCGGCCGCGGGCCCGGGCAGGCGGGCTGCCGGCTGGTCACTCATCGCTCGCCCATCCTTGCGCCACCGGCAGCCCTCCTGCGTGATGCTGACTCGCGGGCCGTCGGCCTATAGTCAGGAACGGGAGTGACGCCCTCGCCAGCGGCCGCCGTCGGCCGCCGGGCCGGGGCGTCGCCGCAGCGGTACCGGGACCGGGCGGAGGCGGGAGCCTGGCGTGCAGTCCGATCTCGGGATCAGGGCGTCAAGGGAGACGATATGCCGTACTACCGCGTAGCCGGGGAGATTCCCAGAAAGCGCCATGTCCGGTTCCGGCGGCCAGACGGCGGCCTGTACGCCGAGGAGCTGATGGGCGAGGAAGGATTCGTCTCCGATTCCTCGCTGCTCTACCACGCCGGGCTGCCGACCGCGATCGTGAAGAGCGAGAGCCTGGCCGATGCGGTGGCGGCCGGGATCGAGCCCAACCATCCGCTGCTGCCCAGGCACTTCCGCACCCAGGACCTGCCGCCCGGCGGGGACCTGGTGCTGGGCCGGCAGCTGCTGCTGGCCAACGAGGACATCCGGATCTACTTCGCCGCCGCCGACGCCGAGTCCGGCCTGTACCGGAACTCGACCGGGGACGAGGTCGTCTACCTGCGCAGCGGGGCCGCCCGGTTCGAGTCAGTGTTCGGGGCCATCGACGCGGTCGCCGGGGACTACGTGGTCATCCCGCGCGGCACCATCCACCGGTGGCTCCCGGTGCCGGGCGGGCAGCCCGGCCAGCAGGCCCACGCGCTGGTGGTCGAGGCGCGCGGGCATATCCGCCCGCCCCGCCGCTACCTGTCCCAGTTCGGCCAGTTCCTTGAGCACGCGCCGTACAGCGAGCGGGACCTGCGCGGGCCGGAAGGGCCGCTGGTGGCCGCGGGAGAGGACGTGCCGGTGCTGGTGCGCAACCGGGACGGGCTGACCATGCTCACCTATGCCACCCACCCGTTCGACGTCGTTGGCTGGGACGGCTGCCTGTACCCGTACGCGTTCAACATCGCCGACTTCGAGCCGATCGTGAAGCGGACCCACGCGCCGCCCCCCGCGCACCAGACGTTCGAGGGGCCGAACTTCGTGATCTGCTCGTTCTGCCCGCGCCCGCTGGACTTCGACCCGGAGGCGGTGCCGATCCCGTACAACCACCACAACGTGGACTCCGACGAGATGATGTACTACGTGGCCGGCGACTACTCGGCCCGCAAGGGCTCGGGTGTCGGCATCGGGTCCATCACCCTGCACCCGAGCGGCTTCACCCACGGCCCGCAGCCGGGCGCGGTCGAGGCCGTGATCCGCGGCCTGGCCGAGGGGCGCACCAGCACGGACGAGACCGCGGTCATGATCGACACCTTCCGCCCGCTGCTGCTGGCCCCGGCGGCCGGCCGGGCCGAGGACCCGGAGTATGCCTGGAGCTGGTCCAGGGGCGCCAGGAGCTAGCCGCAGGACTCGGCCAGCGCCCGGCCCACCAGCGCGGCGTCGGCATCCCGCTGCCCGGCGGGCACGGCCGGGAGCACGTCGTCCCAGAGGGCCAGGCAGGTGCCGCGCAGCTGCGGGAACCCCGCCGGGCGGCCGAAGAAGAACACGTGCAGGTGCGCGCCGCCGTCGCCCCACCGGGACACGTGCGCCCTGGCGATGTGCGGCAGCGCCTCGATGGCGCGGCAGATCCGCACGGTCAGCAGGCCGAGCCCGGCGGCCAGGTCATCGGGCAGCGCCGGCAGGTCGTAATGCTGACGGGACTCAAGGAAGAGCACCAGCGGCACTCCCGACGGCTGGCCGAGCGCGGACAGTCGCCAGTGCTCGTCAGACCAGACCGCCGGCCGGTCCGCGGCGCAGGCCCCGCAGTCGGTGCCGCCCTCCCCGTGCCTCGGGGGCTCGGGCAGCTGCGGCGGGGCGAGCGGCACGGTCCGCAGGCCGTCCGGCTCGAACGGGAACGTCTCCCAGCCGGTCATCGGGGGCAGCGGCAGCCGCCCCCCGGCGTCGGCAGCATGCTGGACGCGGGCATAGAACTCATCCGGGGTCATCGGCACGAGGGCGAGGGTACCGCCCCGGCAGCGGCGCGCCGGAGCGTACCGGGACACTAGACCGCAGATGCGCGGGCCGCCGGGCTGGCCGCCGGGCCCGCCGGAAGGAGGGTGCGATGGCGCGGCTGCCAGAACGGGCGCGGGAGCTGTTCGACGGGCGAAACCATGTGGTGGTGTCGACCATCGACCCGGACGGCCGGCCGCAGTCCAGCGTGGTCTGGGCCAGGACCGACGGCGACGACGTGCTGTTCTCGACCATCAGGGGCCGGCGCAAGTACGCGAACCTGGTCCGGGATCCGCGGCTCAGCGTGCTGGTGTTCGACCCGGCCAACCCGTACTGCTACGCCGAGGTGCGCGGCCGGGCCTCGGTGACCGACGACCCGGCCGCCGCGCTGATCGAGGAGCTGGCGGTCAAGTACACCGGCCAGTCGTTCGGGCCGCGGCCGGGCGAGCAGCGGGTGATCGTGCGGGTCCGGCCGGACCACGTGGTGCTGTACCAGGACTGATCGGGCCGAAGTTCACCCGAAGAGCCTTGCGGGCACCGGCCGGCGGCTGGGATTCTGCACCAGGAACGTCCGCACTCGGTCCGCCCGGTCCGCCGGGCGGCCGGAGACGCAGACGGCTGAGGTCAGCAATGCAGTCGGACCGTCGGGAGGCACGGTGGACCAGACCCAGGACATCACTGGCGGCGATGACGCAGGCCGGAACCAGCCGGAGCACCGGGAGGCGAGCGGTACCGGCACCAGCCGGCGCCGGGTGCTGCAGGCCGGGCTGGCGGCAGGCGCCGCGCTGGGCGCGGGCGGCTGGGCCTGGCCGACCGGGCACCGCCCGGCCGGATTAGCGCGCCGGACCGCCGCATCAGCGGTGCGCTACCCCGGCAGCCTGCCCTATCCCGGGCTGCCCGAGGGCACCGACACGCTCCCGCAGATCAAGCACATCGTCGTGCTGATGATGGAGAACCATTCCTACGACAATCACCTCGGCATGCTGGGCCGCAAGGGCGCGGACGGCTTCACCCTCGGCAGCAATGGCAAGCCGACGGCCACCAACCCCTACGCGAACGGCAGGATCCAGCACGCGTTCCGGATGCCGACGACCTGCCAGCTGTCGGAAAAGCCAAGCCAGACCTGGACCGACAGCCACACCCAGCTGGCCGGCGGCAAGATGAACGGGTTCGTCAAGTCCGGCAGCGGCCCGGTCGCGATGGGCTACTGGGAAAAGGCGGACCTGCCTTTCTACTACTCCCTGGCCTCGACGTTCCCGATCGCGGACCGGTATTTCTGCTCGGTGCTCGGCCAGACCTTCCCGAACCGCCGGTACCTGCTGGCCGCGACCTCGATGGGCATGATCAACGACGGCGTGCCCGATCCGTTCCAGTATCCGGCCGGCGGCACCATCTTCGACCGGCTGCATAACGCGGGCGTCTCGTTCGCCGACTACTACTCCCCGCTGGTCGGCTTCCTGCC
The DNA here is from genome assembly GCA_963719705.1 of uncultured Actinomycetota bacterium. GTDB lineage: Bacteria > Actinomycetota > Actinomycetes > Streptosporangiales > Streptosporangiaceae > CAVRCV01. Next base: position 569,345 of record CAVRCV010000014.1, on the reverse strand, counting down.
CGTGCCGACCGCGGGCCTTTACCCGGAGCTGCTGATCAAGTACCACGGCCAGATGAAGCCGATCACCCAGTTCTTCGACGACGCGAAGAACGGCAGGCTGCCCGGCTTCTGCCTGGTCGAGCCGAACTACCTGTCCAGCTCCGAGGAAGATCCGCAGAACATCGCCTACGGGGAGCAGTTCGCGGCCAAGGTTGTCGACGCGGTGATGACCGGCCCGCAGTGGGGCAGCACCCTGCTGATCTGGACCTTCGACGAGCACGGCGGGTATTACGACCACGTTGTCCCGCCGGCCGCCCCGGCTCCCGACAACATCGGGCCGGACACCGACGGCAGCCCCGCCTACACCGGCTTCAAGCAGTACGGCTTCCGGGTGCCGTGCGCGGTGATCTCACCCTGGGCCAGGAAGAACTACGTCTCGCACCGGGTGTTCGACCACTCCAGCATCTGCGCGCTGGTCGAGGCCAAGTGGAACCTGCGGGCCATGACCCACCGGGACGCCAGGGCGAACAACATGCTGGACATGATCGACGCGAAGACGCCGGCGTTCAGGCACCCGCCGAAGCTGGCGCGGCCGCTGCTGGACGTCGACCACGGCGCGCTGAAGTGCAACACCAGCGGGCCGGGGACCATCCCGCCGCGCGGCAGTGTCAGCTGAGGCCGCCGAGTAACCTTGGCGGGTGACGCTGCGCCTGCATGACACCGCCACGCGCTCGGTGCGCGAGTTCATCCCGCTATCCGCCGGGAGGGTCTCGCTGTACCTGTGCGGGGCCACCGTGCAGGCGCCGCCGCACATCGGGCACATCCGGTCCGGGGTGAACTTCGACATCCTGGTCCGCTGGCTGACCGCAACCGGCTACGCGGTCACGTTCTGCCGGAACGTGACCGACATCGACGACAAGATCCTGCGCGTGGCCGCGGCCGACGGCACCGCCTGGTGGGCGGTGGCCGAGCGGAACCAGCGCGCGTTCAGCCGCGGTTACGACGTGCTCGGCTGCCTGCCGCCGGACGTCGAGCCGCGGGCCACCGGGCACGTGCCCGAGATGATCGTGCTGATCCGGCGGCTGATCGAGGCCGGTCACGCTTACCCGGCCGGCGGCGATGTCTACTTCGAGGTCGGCTCCTACGACCGGTACGGCGCGCTGTCCGGGCAGCGGCCCGAGCACATGCGGCCGGCGAACGACACCGAGGGTGCGGATCACAAGCGCGACCCGCGGGACTTCGCGCTGTGGAAGGGCGCCAAGCCGGGCGAGCCGACCTGGGAGACGCCCTGGGGGCCTGGCCGTCCTGGCTGGCACCTGGAATGCTCGGCCATGGCCACCAAGTACCTGGGCGAGACCTTCGACATCCACGGCGGCGGCCTGGACCTGCTGTTCCCGCACCACGAGAACGAGGTCGCCCAGTCCAAGTCGGCCGGCGACGGGTTCGCCCGGTACTGGATGCACAACGGCCTGGTCCGGGTCGCCGGGGAGAAGATGAGCAAGTCGCTCGGTAACTCCCTGCTGGTGGACAGCATGATCACCCGGGTGCGCCCGGCCGAGCTGCGGTACTACCTCGGCCAGGCGCACTACCGGTCGACCATCGACTACAGTCCCGAGGCGCTGGGCGAGGCGGCAGCCGCCTACCGGCGGATCGAGGGCTTCGTGACCAGGGCAGCCGAGCTGCCCGGTGCCCCGGCGCCGGGCTCCGAGGACGGTCCGCAGGCCGGCGGGCACCCGGCCGCGTTCTGCGCCGCGATGGATGATGACCTCGGCGTGCCGCAGGCGCTGGCGCTGGTGCACGAGGCGGTACGCGACGGCAACAGCGCGCTCGCGGCCGGTGACTCGGCCGGGGCACTCAAGCGGCTGGCCGAGGTCCGCGCGATGCTGTCGGTGCTCGGCCTGGACCCGCTGTCCCGGCAGTGGCAGGCGGGCCCGGCGGCCGGCCAGGGCGGCGGGCTGCGCCAGGTCATCGACGCGCTGGCCGGCCTGGCGCTCGAGCAGCGGCAGGCCGCCCGCGAGCGCAAGGACTACGCCGCCGCCGATGCGATCAGGGACCGGCTGGCCGATGCCGGGGTGCAGGTGGAGGACACGCCGTCCGGCCCGCGCTGGGAGCTGAGCCGGTGACCGGGCGCGCGGCCGGCCAGGGCAAGCCGGGGCCCGGCGGCCGGGCTAAGTCCGGCAAGCCGCGTCCGGGCACCGGCGGGTACGGCAAGCGCAAGCTGGCGGGCAAGGGCCCGACTCCGCCCGCCGAGCTGCGCCCTGGGCACCCGGCCCAGCGCCGGGCTGCCCGGGCGGGCGGCGCTGGCCGGACCCAGCCGGATTCGCCCCGGCGTGGCGAGGATCGTTTCGCCACCGGCTCCCCAAGGACCTCTGAGAGCGACGTCCGCTCGGGCCGGGCGGGCGCCTCGCCCGTTTCCCCTTCGAGCGCCGTTCGCTCGGGCCGGGCAAGCCGGCCGTCGCGGCCGGTGCCGCGCGGAGCTGGCCAGGCGGCGGAGATCGTGGCTGGCCGCAACTCGGTGCTCGAGGCGCTGCAGGCGCGCGTGCCCGCGATCGCGCTGCATGTGGGGCCGCGGCTGGATGCCGATGAGCGGATCGGCGCCGCGATCACCCTGGCCGCCGATGCCGGCCTGCCCGTGGTCGAGGCCGGCCGGGCCGAGCTGGACCGCCTTACCGGCGGCGCGGTGCACCAGGGGCTCGCGCTGCGGCTGCGCCCGTACGCCTACGCGCATCCCGATGACCTGGTGCAGGCCGCCAGGGACGGCGCGGACGCGCCGCTGATCGTGGCGCTGGACGGGGTGACCGACCCGAGGAACCTGGGCGCGGTCGCGCGCTCGGTGGCGGCGTTCGGCGGCCACGGGGTGCTGGTCCCGGCGCGCCGCAGCGCGGGGGTGACGGCCGGTGCCTGGAAGGCCTCGGCCGGGGCGCTGGCCAGGGTGCCGGTGGCCATGGCCACCAACCTGGCGAGGGCGCTGGACGGGTACCAGCGGGCCGGGCTGTTCGCGGTCGGGCTGGATCCGCGCGGCAAGCAGGACATCGCCGACCTTGAGCTGGCCGACGGGCCGCTGGTGCTGGTCGTCGGCTCGGAGGGCAGCGGGCTGTCGCGGCTGGTCGCCGAGCGCTGCGACGTGCTGGCCGCGATCCCGGTCAGCGGGGCCGAGTCGCTGAATGCCGGGGTCGCCGCAGGGATCGCGCTGTACCAGGTAACTCAGCTCCGCCGCGGCTAGCGTGACGGCACCACCCGGGACCGATTAGTCCCGGCCGGAGCGGCCTGCCCGGTCAGGGCGAGGCGGACCGGCGGCCACGCAGCCCGAGGCCGGCCAGCACCAGGCCGACCAGCGCCACAACCGGCCCCACGATCTGGTACGTGCTGTTGCCGGACATGAAGCTGCCGCCGATGACGCTGAAGCCCTGCAGGGCCCAGACGACCCCGGCCGCGGTCAGCAGCACGCCCAGGACGACGAGCAACGCGTATCTCATCCGCAGCCTCCCGCCTGGCCGCCGGGTGCAGGCGCCCCGGCGGCGACGTCCGGGGAACGGCCGCGGGCGCGGGATGGTTCAGCAGCCGGGGCGGGCTCCGCCTGGCGGGGTCTTGCCCGGGACGCAACCAGGTAGGAGAGTTAGACGTCTAGGTATGCGGTGGCCCTTTTCCGGGCGACCGTTCTATTCCAGTCACGTCGTGCTGACCTGGCCTGCGTGCGCCCGGCGGCTGAGATTGCACTGAGGAGTCCGGTATGAGGCGAGCAGCGGGATCAGTCCGGCGGCTGGTGCTCGGCACGGTCGCGCTGGCCGGTGCCGGCGCGATGGCCGTCAGCCTGGGCGGCGTCGCGGTCGCTAGCCAGGCCGCTCCGGCCGCGCCCGCCCGCTCGGCCCGAGCGCACCCGGCCGCGGCCGCGGCTGTCATCGGCGTCAAGGCGGCGTGGGTGCCGCCGTCGCGGGTGCTGTGGGTGGGCGCTCACGGCACCGCGGTGCGTCGGATCCAGGCCAGGCTCCGGGCCCTGCACTATTACCCCGGCAAGGTCGACGGGCGGCTCGGGCTGGACACGATGGAGGCGATCTGGGCCTTCAAGGCCGTGCAGCACCTGCGCACCAACGCGGGCAACGCCAACGAGATCTCCCGCCAGACCGAGCGCGCCATGGTGCACCCCCGGCCGCCGCAGGTGCTGGTCCGCCACGGCGGCTCCGAGCGGATCGAGGTCAACCTGCGCACCCAGGTCCTCGTGCTGTACAAGCACAACCGGATCAGCCTGATCAGCCACGTGTCCAGCGGCGGCGGCTATTACTACCCCTGCCCGCCGCCCGGCAGCGGCACCTGCGGCCCCGCGGTGACCCCGGACGGCAACTACCGCGCGAACTGGTTCGCCAGCGGCTGGCTGAAGGTGCCGCTCGGCGAGATGTACAACCCGGTGTTCTTCATCGGCGGGGCCTACGCCATCCACGGGGACATCCCGGTGCCCTGGTACCCGGCCTCGCACGGCTGCGTCCGGATCCCGATGGACATCGCGACCTGGTTCTACAAGATGATCCGGATCGGCTACACCCACGGCACCCGGATCTATATCCGCGGCACCGCCCACTACTACCTGTAGACGTCCGTCGGTAGGCTGACCGGGGCATACCCGAGACAGCCGGGTCTGCGGTCCGAGGTGGGGTGGGCTGGGATGCGACGGATTTTGCTGGCCGCGGCGGCCGCGGCGGCCGTGACCGCTGGCACCGGGCTGACCGGGTGCGGCAGCACCGGCGCGCCGAGAGTCACCGCGGGCGCGGGCGGCCCGGCGAGCTGCAGCTACGCCGCGATCCAGCCCGAGCTTTACCAGAAGGGCGCGCTCACGGTCGCCACCGACAAGCCCGCCTACCCGCCATGGTTCGAGGGGAACAACCCGGCGAACGGCAAGGGCTACGAGAGCGGCGTCGCCTACGCCATCGCCCGGCAGCTCGGCTTCTCCAGGTCGCAGGTGCACTGGGCCTATGAGCCGTTCGACGCGTCCTATGCGCCGGGCCCGAAGAAGTTCGACTTCGACATCAACGAGATCTCCTACACCCCGCAGCGGGCCACCGCGGTGACGTTCTCGGACAGCTACTACGACGTCAGCCAGGCGCTGGTGGCCCTGAAGGGCACGCCGATCGCGACCCGGCACACCCCGGCCGAGCTGAAGAGCTACGTCTACGGCGACCAGATCGGAACCACCAGCCTGGCCTTCATCACCGGCCAGATCCAGCCGTCCGCGCGGCCGAAGGTGTTCAGCACGCTGAACGACGTGAAAGAGGCGCTGCAGACCCAGCAGATCGCCGCGTTCGTCACCGACACCCCGACCGCGCAGTACATCTCCTCCTCGGAGATCCCGCACTCCGTCATGGTGGCCCAGTTCGCCAGCACCGGCGAGCACTACGGGCTGCTGTTTGACCTGGGCAACCCGCTGGTCGGCTGCGTGAACATGGCGATCGCGAAGCTGAAGGCGAACGGCACGCTGGCCGCGCTGCAGCGCAAGTACCTGCAGATCTACCTGTCCGTCCCGACCATCAAGCCCTGACCGGGCGCACCCGCGGGCCAGGCCAGGGCATGTACGAGAGCCAGCCGATCCCGGATGACTTCCTGGCCGCGCGCCGCGGCCCGCGGCTGCTGTCCGGTGACCGCGGCGCCACCGCGGTGTCCACGATCAGCACCCTGGTCGTGGTCGCGCGCGCTGGTCGCGGTGTTCCTGCTGGCGCCGGGCAGCGCGGTGTTCCGGCACACGTTCTTCGACCCGCGGGACATGTGGCAGTCGTTCATCGGCAACCCGGGCCGGGGCTACTACTCGGTGGGCGAGGCCATCTGGCTCAACATCAGGATGTTCCTGTCCGCCGAGGTGCTGATCCTGGCGCTGGCCCTCATCATCGCGGTGGTGCGGGTGTCGACCGGGCCGGTGCTGTTCCCGCTGCGCGTGCTCTGCGTGATCTACGTCGACTTCTTCCGCGGCGTCCCGCTGCTGCTGGTCGTCTATGCGGTGGGGTTCGGCATGCCCGCGCTTCGGCTGCCGGTCGTGTCCTTCCAGTCCGCAGGCGTCTACGGGGTGGCGGCGCTGGTGCTGTCCTATTCCGCCTACGTGTCGGAGGTGTTCCGGGCCGGGCTGAACTCCGTGCACCAGAGCCAGGTGGCGGCGGCCCGGTCGCTCGGGCTGTCACAGCCGACCGCGCTGCGCTACGTGATCCTGCCGCAGGCGGTCAGGAACATCATCCCGCCGCTGCTGAACGACTTCATCAGCCTGCAGAAGGACACCGCGCTGGTCGGGGTGCTGGGCGCGATCGAGGCCAATCAGGCGGCCCAGATCTACGCCAGCACCGTGTTCAACTTCTCCAGCTTCACCGTGGCGGCCATCCTGTTCCTGGTCCTCACGATCCCGCTGGCCAGGTTCACCGACCGGCTGATCGCGCGGGACCGGGGCGCCGGCTCGCCGGGGCGATGCCGTGAGCCTGGCCGGGAACCCGAGCTGCCCTGGCGCGCCAGCCCGCGGGCGAGGCGATCAGGGTCGAGGGGCTGCGCAAGTCGTTCGGCGACAACCAGGTGCTGCGCGGGATCGACCTGGAGGTGGCCACGCACGAGGTGATCTGCCTGATCGGCGCGTCCGGGTCGGGCAAGTCGACCCTGCTGCGCTGCCTGAACCTGCTCGAGCCGGTCGACGCCGGCCGGATCAGCCTGTGGGGCCGCCCGGTCACCGGGCAGAACGTGAACCAGAACCTGGTCCGCCGCTACATCGGCATCGTGTTCCAGTCGTTCAACCTGTTCCCGCACATGACCGTGCTGCGCAACGTCACGCTGGCCCCGGTCAAGGTGCTCGGCCTGCCGCCGGACCAGGCGCGTGCGGAGGGCCGGGCACTGCTCAGCCGGTTCGGCCTGGCGGACAAGGAGGGCGAGTACCCGGACCGGCTGTCCGGCGGGCAGCAGCAGCGGGTGGCGATCGTCCGGGCGCTGGCCATGCGGCCGCAGATCATGCTGCTGGACGAGGTCACCAGCGCGCTGGACCCGGAGCTGGTCGCCGAGGTGCTCGAGGTGATCAGGGAGCTGGCGGCGGGCGGCATGACGATGCTGATCGCCACCCACGAGATGGGGTTCGCCAGGGACATCGCGGACCGGGTGTGCTTCCTGGCCGAGGGCACGATCATCGAGCAGGCCCCGCCCGCGCAGCTGTTCTCCGCGCCCGCCGACGAGCGGACCCGGCGGTTCCTGCGCCGGATCGTCGGCCGCCGGCCAGGCTCTGACCGGCCCGGCCGGCGCGGGGCTACCGCCGGGTCGCCGTGGCGCTCAGCGCCGCCCTGCTGGCCACCGGGATCAGCGCCAGCGTCACCCCGGCCCTTGCCGGGGCCGGCCGTGCCCCGGCGGCCAGCGCGGTCACCACGGTGACCGGCAGCTTTACGACGGAGCCAGCTACGAGATCCAGGTGCCCGCGCACTGGAACCGCACCCTGTTCCTGTACAGCCACGGGTACGTCACGCCGGGCTCGCCCAACCCGGCCACCGACGTCGGCGACCCGGTGACCGGCGGCTGGCTGCTGGCACACGGCTTCGCGCTGGCCGGCTCGTCCTACGCCAGCACCGGCTGGGCCATCCAGCAGGCGCTGCCCGACCAGATCCACACCCTGAACGTGTTCGACCGGAAGTTCGGCCGGCCCGCCGCCACCATCGCCTGGGGGCACTCGCTGGGCGGCATCATCACCGCCGGGCTGATCCAGCGCTACCCCGGCCGGTTCAGCGCCGCGCTGCCGATGTGCGGGGTGCTGTCCGGCGGGGTGGCCACCTGGAACACCGCACTGGACGCCGAGTTCGCCTTCCAGCAGCTGATCGACCCGTCCGGCGGGCTGCAGCTGGTGAACATCACCGACCCGACCGCCAACCTGACCGCGGCCGAGAAGGCCGCGGCCGGTGCCCAGGCCACCGCGCAGGGCCGGGCCAGGCTGGCGCTGGTGTCCGCGCTGGCGGACACGCCGGGCTGGTTCACCCCGCTGTCCGCCGAGCCGGCCCCCACCGACTTCGCCGGGCAGGAGGCCAACCAGTTCCTGTGGGCCACCCAGGTGACGTTCCCGTTCGTGTTCGCGCTGCGGGCCGAGCTGGAGGCCAGGGCCGGCGGCAACGTGTCCTGGAACACCGGCGTGAACTACGTCCGCGACCTGCTGAAGTCCGCCGACCTGCGCGAGGTCCGGGCGCTGTACCGGTCGGCCGGGCTCAGCCTGCGCCGCGACCTGCGCACCCTGGACCGGGCGACGCGGATCAAGGCCGACCCGTCCGCCGTGGCGTACCTGACCAGGTACATCACCTTCAACGGCCGGCTGCGGGTGCCGGTGCTCACCATGCACACCACCGGTGACGGCCTGGTGGTGCCGGAGAACGAGCAGGCCTACCGCAGCGTGGTCCGGCGGGCCGGCGACTCATCGCTGCTGCGCCAGGTCTTCGTGCACCGGGCCGGGCACTGCGCGTTCACCCCGGCCGAGACCATCACCGCGGCGCGGACCCTGCTCCGGCGGCTGGCCACCGGCCACTGGGACCGCCGGGCACTGCGGCCGGCCAGCCTGAACGCCGCGGCCGCGGGCCTCGGCCCGGCCTACAACATCTTCGCCGCGCAGGGCCCGACCTGCCCGGTCGGCTCCCCGGTGAACGGGACCTGCGCGACGCCGCCGGCCTTCCTGCGCTACCAGCCGGCCCGCTACCTGCGGCCCTATGGTTTCAACCTGCACCGCGCGCTCACCCGCGGGTTCGGAGCATCTGACTTCATCGGATAGGTTCCGTTCAGCGCCCAGCCGGTCGGCATCGCGGAATCCCCGGACGGCCGTGGTCAGCGTGGCCGACGCGCTGGACGGCCGCCCGGCCCTGCTCGGCCCGCTGCCCTCCGGGCAGGTGCCCCGCCAGTTCGCGGTGTCCGGCGGCGGCAAGACCCTGCTGGTGACCGTCCAGGACTCGCATGAGCTCCGGGCTGTCCGGCTGAGTGACCTGCCGTGACCGGCGCGATGTCACGGCAGCGCGCCCGGCCGCCCGGCCGGGACCGGTGCCCGCGAGGAGAGCAGCGATGAGCTTATCCGCCCGGCCCGGCGGACGGGTACCCGCCCCAGCCGGCCCTGCCCTACCAGGCGCCGCCGCCCAGACGGCCGGGCTGGCGGCGGGCCAGGACGATCGGGGTCGTCCTGGTGATCCTGATCGGCCTGCTGGTGGCGGCCGATTTCGTGGCCAGGGCCCTGGCACAGGACAGGGTCGCGGCTGAGATCCAGAGCCAGGGCTTCCCGAAGAAGCCGGACGTGTCGATCGCCGGGTTCCCGTTCCTGACCCAGCTGATCAGCCGTCGCTTCGAGCGCATCGACATCAGCTCCGGCGACGTGCCCGAGGGGCCGGTGACCATAAAGACCATAACGGCGGTGCTGACCGGGGTCCGGGTCAGTTCCGGCTTCAACAGCGCGACCGTCAGCCGGCTCACCGGCACCGCGTTCATCACCTTCCCCGAACTGGCCAGCGCGCTCGCCTCGCAGGGCGGCAGCGCCATGGCCAGCGCCCTGCAGGGAGTCGGCCTGACCCTGTCCGCCGCTGGCCCGGACGAGGTCCGGGCCAGCATCAACCTGGTACTGGTCAGCGGCTCGGCCACCTGGCGGATCAGCAGGCTCAGCGGCAACAGGATCCGGGCACGCCTGGTCGCGAGCAGCGGCCTGTTCTCCGGCCTGGGCGGCTCGATCGGCAACGTCACGATCCCGCTGTCATCGCTGCCGCTCGGGGTCAGGCTGACCAGTCTGGCCGTCAGCCCCGCGGGCGTGACGGGCCGGCTGTCCGGCCGCGACCTGTCCTTCGGCAGCTGACCAGCGGCTGACCGCTGGCTGCCTGGCTGGTTACCGGGCGATTACGTTCCGCCGGCCGGGATCGATCACATGGTTGCCACGCCGCTGGTCACGGGCAGGTCATCCTACTGAAATCATGGACAACCGGCCGGGCTGGCGAAATGACAAATGGGCTTATATGCTACCAAAGCCATCCTGTCCGACAGTGACATCGATAGGAACTTGTGACATATCCTCCCTCGTATCTACACCCCGCTGTAACTACGCTCGCAGCGAACCGTAGCCGGGACGGCGTAGTTGCTGGCGCAGGGCTCACCTTGCCGGCGACCTAGGTCGGCATCCGGTCATCGGGGACTGACTGACGAGGCGAGCGGGCGGCCAGCCTGAAACGCGTGACGTCAACTACCCGGACTCGCTTCGTGCGAGGACGGATAGCCTTGGCCAGCGCTTGGCGGCCGGAAACGCGCGCCCGCCTCATCGGGTGCCCGACGGACCGGTTCGGCATACCGGCGCTACGCGCGCCACGACGAAGGAGTGCATATGTTCCAAAGCAGACGTAAGCTGCGGCTCGCGGGTGTTGCCGCGACCGCGGCGGTCGCCTTGCTGGCCGCGGGCTGCGGTACCAGCAGCTCGAGCTCGGGTGGTCCGAGCACGGGCACGAAGGTGTCAGGGGGAACCGTTACCCTGGCCAACATTTCCGGCGCGGGCGCGAACTGGATCTTCCCGTTCGCCTCCAGCGCCTACTACAGCGTCGTCAACTATGAGGACTTCATCTACCTCATGGACCGCACGCTGTACATGTTCGGCAATAACGGCAGCTCGATCCTGGTCAACGTGCCCGAGTCGCCGGCCAACGCGCCGGTGTACAGCAACGGCGGCAAGACGCTGACGATCACGATGAAGGGCTGGAAGTGGTCCAACGGCGAGACCGTTGACGCCAACGACCTGATGTTCTGGCTGAACCTGGACGAGGCGGAGTTCACCAGCTTCGCCGGCTACTCGCCCGGCGGCATGCCGAACAACATCGTCAGCTACAAGAAGACCAGCGCGGACACGGTGGTCATCCAGCTCAAGCAGGCGTTCTCGAGCATCTGGTACACCTACAACGAGCTGGCCCAGATCAACCCGTTCCCGATGGCCTGGGACATCTCCAAGACCGGCGCGAAGGCCGGCAGCGGCGGGTGCACCACCGACACCGCTGCTGACCACTGGGCCAAGTGCAAGGCGGTCTTCAACTACCTGACCGCGCAGGCGAAGAACACCGCCAGCTACGCGCAGCCGGGCTCGATCTGGCAGGTCGTGGACGGGCCGTGGCGGCTGTCGTCCTACAACACCAACGGCAACTACACCTTCGTGCCGAACCCGAGTTACTCCGGCCCGCAGAAGCCGATCATCTCCGCGCTGAAGTTCGTCGCCTACACCAGCGACACCGCGATCTACACCGCGCTGAAGACCGGCAGCCTCAGCATCGGCCCGATCCCGGCGGCTGACCTTGCGGCCAAGCCGCTGAGCCAGGTGCTGCCGAGCGCGAACCCGCTGGCCACGGCCGGCGACTTCCTGCAGCCGAGCTACGCCTTCGGGATCAGCTACTCCTACATCAACTACAACAACCCGGTCGCCGGGCCGATGTTCAAGCAGCTGTACTTCCGGCAGGCCCTGGCCTACCTGACCGACCAGGAAGGCATCACCAAGAGCATCAACCGCGGCTACGGCTACCCGACCACCTCAGGTGTGCCGAACGAGCCCAGCAGCCAGTGGATCTCCTCGGAGATGACCGCTAACGGCGGCGCCGGCGCTTACCCGTTCAGCGTCGCCAAGGCCGAGAGCATCCTGTCGGCGCACGGCTGGGCCAAGTCCGGCGGCGTGCTGACCTGCCAGACCGCCGCTAAGTGCGGGGCCGGCATCGCCAAGGGCACGCAGGCCAAGTTCAACATGCTGTACACCTCGGGTATCCAGGCGCAGGCCAACGAGGTTGCGGTGCTGAAGTCGGACTACGGCCAGGCTGGCATCCAGCTGACCCCGGACGCCGAGACCTTCGACACCCTGCTCGGTGACACGGTCCCGTGCCATGGCAAGTCCTGCACCTGGGACTTCCTGTTCCTGGGCGGCTGGGACTTCAACGGTCCCGGCTTCGAGCCCACCGGCGAGCCGCTGTTCCAGACCGGGGCGCCCAACAACTCCGGCGGCTACTCGGACTCGCAGATGGACAGCCTCATCAACGCGACCCACACCAGCAACAGCGTGGCCGTGTTCCACAACTACGCCAACTACACCGCGACGCAGGAGCCGTCGCTGTGGCTGCCGCAGACCTACGGGGTCTGAGGCAGTGCAGAACAAGCTGCACAACGTGGCGCAGAACCCGCTCGCGATGATCTACCCCGAGTACTGGTACTTCACCAAGTAACTCAGGGCGTTACGGCTCCGGCCGCCGCGCTGGCCCGGCTCTGCACAGGGCCAGCGCGGCGGCCGGACCGGACCGCGAAGGCGGCCGAGTCCGGGCCGCCTGAACTACCACCCGCAGGACCACGTGAATGAGCACGTGAGGGTTGAAGGCAGGAACTGGCGGGGCGCATGACCGGAAGGAGCCCGATGCAATCTGTAGCCAGACTGGCCGGCCGGGATCAGAGGCGACCTGGCTGCCCGCGGCCGGGCTTGACGGCAACCGCCGCCCGGGCGACGATGACCGCTAACCAGGCTCGGCCCGCCGCACGGCCGGGCGAACGGGGGTGGACCCGGTGACCGGATACCTGTTCCGGCGGCTGATCCAGCTGGTGATCGTCACGATCCTGGTCACGATCATTACGTTCCTGCTGCTGCACCTGGTCCCCGGCGGCCCGATCCGGGCGCTGCTCGGGCTCAAGGCCAGTCCGCAGGAAGTTGCGCACTACAACGCTCTCTATGGCTATAACCGGCCGCTGTACGTGCAGTACGGCAAGTGGATCGACCAGCTGGCGCACGGCAACCTCGGCTATTCCCTCAAGCTGAACGTGACGGTCTGGAGCCAGATCGCCCAGGACCTGCCGAAGACGGTGGTGCTGCTGGGCATCGGCCTGATCGTGTCCCTGGTCTTCGGCATCCCGCTGGGCATCTACCAGGCGGTCCGCCGCTACACCGCGGGCGACTACGTGCTGACCGGCATCTCCTTCATCGGCTACTCCACCCCGACCTTCTTCATCGGGATCCTGCTGGTCGACTGGTTCGCGGTCGAGCTGAAGGTGCTGCCCGCCGTTCGCGCCGCAGGGCACCACCGTCGGCCAGGTACTCTCCCAGCCCAAGGCGCTGATATTGCCGGTGGTCACGATTGCCTTCCTGCAGTACGCGATCTGGAGCCGGTACATGCGGTCGTCGGTGATGGACAACATCGTGCAGGACTACGTGCGGACCGCGCGGGCCAAGGGCGCCAGCGAGCGCCGGGTGCTGTTCGGGCACGTGTTCCGCAACTCGCTGATGTCGATCGTGACCCTGCTCGGGCTCGGGCTGCCCGCGCTGGTCGGCGGGGCCGTCGTCATCGAGGTGGTCTTCGACTATCCCGGCATGGGGCTGCTGTTCTACCAGGCCGCGCTGAACGTGGACTTCCAGATGATGATGGGTATCACGGTCATTGCCACGATCGTGACCGTGCTCGGCAACCTGGCCGCCGATATCGGATACGCAGTGCTCGACCCGAGGGTGAGGTACAGCTAATGTCCATAGTGCCGCATCTGGATCCGGCCGCCCTGAGCGGCGAGTCGGGCACGGTTCTCACCGAGATACCCGAAGGGGCACCGGGCGGCGGCCAGATCGCCGCTGCCAAGCCGCGCAGCATGTTCGCCCGCGGCTGGGAAGTGTTCGCCGAGAACAAGCTGGCCATGATCGGCCTCGGCATCGTGGTCTTCATGATCTTGTTCTGCTTCGTCGGGCCGCTGATCTACCGCACCAACCAGGTGAACACCAACCTCAGCCTGTACCTGTGCCAGCCCAGCGGCTCGCATCTGCTCGGCTGCGACGACCTGGGTTACGACGAGCTCGGCCGGCTGATGGTCGGCGGCCAGGCCTCGCTTGAGGTGGGCGTGGCGGCGGCCATCGTCGCGGTGCTGTTCGGCACCCTGTACGGCGCGTTCTCCGGCTACATCGGCGGCTTCACCGACACCTGCATGATGCGGTTCGTCGACGCCGGCCTGTCGATCCCCTACATCATGGTGCTGATCATCCTGGCGGTCATCTTCCACCCGAACCCGATCACGATGATCTTCATCATCGCGGTGTTCTACTGGCTGGGGGTGGCCCGGCTAGTCCGGGGCGAGACGCTGACGTTGCGGACCAGGGAGTACGTCCAGGCGGTCAAGGTGGTCGGCGGCCGGGACTCGCGCGCGGTGATCCGGCATATCATCCCGAACGCGATCGGCACGATCATCGTGCAGGCCACGTTCGCGGTCGCCGACTCGATCCTGATCCTGGCCACCCTCGGCTTCCTGAGCTTCGGCCTCCAGCTGCCGGCCACCGACTGGGGCTCGATGCTGTCGAACGGCCTGACCTACGTGAACGACGGCTACTGGTGGCTGATCTACCCGCCGGGCATCATGATCATCTTGACCGTGGTGGCCTTCAACTTCATCGGCGACGCGCTCCGCGACGCCTTCGAGACCCGGCTGCAGCGCCGGTAGGAAAGGTGACCTAGTGGCGCCGCTACTTGAGATCGACGACCTGCGCACGGAAATCAAGCTGCGCGAAGGGGTCGTGCATGCGGTCGACGGCGTGTCGATGCACGTCGAGCCGGGCGAGACCCTCGGCATCGTGGGCGAGTCCGGCTGCGGCAAGACGATGACCGCGCTGTCGATCATGAAGCTGCTGCCCACCGGCGGATCGATCGCCGGCGGCAGCATCAAGCTCAACGGCGTGGACCTGGCCGGGCTCTCCGAGGAGCAAATGCGCCGGATCCGGGGCGACGAGATCGGCATGATCTTCCAGGATCCGCTGACCTCGCTGAACCCGACCATGACCGTGGGCAAGCAGATCGCCGAGGCGGTCCGGCTGCACCGGGAGGTGAGCCACGAGCAGGCCATGGACCGGGCGGCCGAGGTGCTGGACCTGGTGGGCCTGCCCAGGTCCAAGGAGCGGATCAAGGAGTACCCGCACCAGTTCTCCGGCGGCATGCGCCAGCGCGTGATGATCGCGATGGCGCTGGCCTGCGAGCCGAAGCTGCTGATCGCGGACGAGCCGACTACCGCCCTGGACGTGACGATCCAGAAGCAGATCCTCGGGCTGATCGACGACCTGCGGCTGCGGCTGGGCATGTCGGTCATCCTGGTGACCCACGACCTCGGGGTCATCGCCGGCCGCGCGGACCGGGTGGCGGTCATGTACGCCGGCCGGATCGCCGAGACGACGGACACCGCCACGCTGTTCGACCGGCCGCGGCACCCGTACACCGAGGCCCTGTTCCAGGCGCTGCCGGACAAGGCCGCCGACGCGGGCGAGCAGCTGTACTCCATTCCCGGCCTGCCCCCGGACCTGACCAACCCGCCGACCGGGTGCCGGTTCGCGGCCCGCTGCCGGTACGTCACCGACCGCTGCCGGGAGGAGGAGCCGGACCTGACCGGCGAGCTGCCGGGGCACAAGTTCCGCTGCTTCTTCCCGGTCGGGCCGTCCGAGCGCAGCCAGACCGGCCGGCTGGCCGGCTACGACACCTCGGCTAAGACTAAGACTGACTCAGACGGGTTCTCGCCGCACATCGGCGAGACGCTGCTGAACGTCGACCACCTGGTCAAGAACTTCCCGGTGACCAAGGGCGCGGTGCTCCAGCGGCGGATCGGCTGGGTCAGCGCGGTCGCCGACGTGAGCTTCGCCATCCGCCGGGGCGAGACGTTCGGCCTGGTGGGCGAGTCCGGCTGCGGCAAGACCACGATCGGCAGGCTCATCGTCGGCCTGGAGAAGCCGACCAGCGGCGCGATCAACTTCAGGGACAAGGACCTGTCCAAGAGCACGGGCCGGGAGTACCGGCGGGAGCGCCAGCACATCCAGCTCATGTTCCAGGACTCCTACGCCTCCCTGGACCCGCGGATGCGAGCCGGGACGGTGCTGCGCGAGCCCCTGGTGGTGCAGCACATCGGCAACCGCCAGGAGCAGGTGCAGAAGGTCGCCGAGATGCTGGACCACGTCGGCCTGCCCAGGTCGGCGACGGAGCGGTACCCGCATGAGTTCTCCGGCGGCCAGCGGCAGCGGCTCGGGTTCGCCCGCTCGCTGATCCTGTCCCCGGAGCTGATCGTCGCGGACGAGCCGGTTTCGGCGCTGGACGTCTCGATCCAGGCCCAGATCCTGAACATGATGAAGCGGCTCCAGCGCGAGCTCGGGCTGACCTACCTGTTCATCTCGCATGACCTCCAGGTGGTGCGCTACCTGTCCGAGAAGATCGGGGTCATGTACCTGGGCAAGCTGGTCGAGGTCGGCCCGGCCGACGAGGTCTACCTCGCAGGCCCACCCGTACACCAGGGCGCTGCTGGATTCTGCCCCGGTGGCCGACCCGGAGGCGGAGAAGGCCAAGGTCAAGTCCAGCATCGCAGGCGAGCTGCCGAGCGCGATCAACCCGCCGTCTGGCTGCCGGTTCCGTACCCGCTGCCCGCTGGCGCAGCAGATCTGCGCGGAGGAGGAGCCGCCGCTGGTGCCGTTCGCCGGCGAGGGCCACCTGGGCGCCTGCCACTTCCCGCTGCAGTCCCCGATCGGCGTGTCCAGTGCCACGGCCCCGGCCGCCGGGGCGGCCACGTAGTAGCAGCTCGGTCACGGGCGCTGGCGGGCCCGGCGCGCGGCGGGTCACCGCCGCCGCCGTGCTTGCCTGCCCGGTGCTTGACGGCCCCGTGCTTGCTGCACTGTGCACGCCGGCGCCCGTGCCTGCTAACATGCCCGCATCGCCCGCCGGTGTAGCTCAGGTGGCAGAGCGGCCGTCTTGTAAACGGCAGGTCAGCGGTTCGACCCCGCTCACCGGCTCGCCTTCGCCATGATGGCCGGTGTAGTTAACTAGCTGGCTATGAGCGGTATCGCCGACGGCCCGGCCGCGCAGTCCGGGACGACGACCTCCTGCGGCCTCTGCGCACCCGCGCTTGGGCCGGTGCTGGGGGAGTCGGAGCACTGGCGGCTGATCCTCAACTACGCCTTCCTGCAGAACCAGGACCGGCACGTGCACCCGCATGTCATCCCGCGGTATGCGGCGGACCGCGAGCTGCGCGGGCTTACCTTCACCGATCCCGATTGCCCTGATCATTACGCAGTTCCCGGTCCGGTCCGGCACCTGGCCGGAGAGCATCTGGGCCTGCTGACTGAAAGCCTGCGGGCTGCCCTTGATCAGGCCGGGACATGCCCGGTAGAGCCCGGGCCAAGTGGATACCGTTGACGACGTGAGGCAAACCGCAGCCGAGGCAGCGGGCCGGACAGCGAGGCTCGCCTGGCTCTCCGGAGCCTGCCTGCTGGCCGGGCTGGTGCTGGCCGGGCTCGCCATCTTCCCGGCGCCGGCGGCGCGCGCCGTGGCGGACCGGGCGGCTGGCAGCGGGGTGGCCGGGGACGCCAGAGCGGGCAGGCCCGGCGCGGTAGTGCTGATCGGGATCGGCGGGCTGCGCTGGAGCGACATCAGCCAGCGGGCCACCCCGGTGCTGTGGCGGCTGGCGCAGGCGGGCTCGGTCGGCTCCCTGTCGGTGACGGGGGTGGACACGCTGACCTGTCCGGCCGACGCCTGGCTGAGCCTGAACGGCGGCGCCAGGGCGCTCGACCCGCATCCGGCGACCGGGCCCTGTCCCGGCCTGCCTGCCGTGCTGCCGGGAGCCAGCACCAGCCCGGCCGGGACCAGCCGGGCCGGGACCAGCTCGGCGCCCCCTGGCCCGGCGCGGATCCCGGCCATGCCCGCCCTGGTCCGGGCCAACCGGCCGTTCTCCTACCAGCCGGACTGGGGGCTGCTCGGCGGGTCCGGCACCGGGCAGTGCGTTACCGCTATCGGGCCGGGCGCCGCGCTGGCCGCGGCCAGCCGGTCCGGCCAGGTCCAGTCGTACCTGCCGGATCCGGGCCGGGCCAGCCGCCCGGTGCTGGGCGCCTGCGCGCTCACGGTGGCCGATCTCGGCGCGCTGCCCGGACCGGCCGGAACCAGTGCGAGGGCGCGGGCGCTGCGGGCCGCGGACCAGCAGGCCGGCCGGATCGCCGCGCTGGCACCGCCGGGCGCGATCGTGGTGGTGGCCGGGCTCGGCGACACCGCACCGCACCTGCAGGCGATCATCGTGTCCGGTCCGGGGTACCGGTCCGGGCTGCTGACCGCCGCCTCGACCCGCCAGCCGGGGCTGGTCCAGATCACCGACCTGACCCGCAGCGTGCTGACCTGGCTGGGCCGGACGGCGCCGGCCAGCAACGTGGGCACGCTGATCACGGCCGCACCGCGGGGCGCGCTGGCCGGCGCGGTGCGCGGCCTGGCCGGGCTGGACGTCGCGGCCCAGGTGTACCGCACCACCCTGACCGTTTTCTTCGGCATCTACGCGGGGCTGGAGATCGGGATATTCGGCCTGGCCGCCCTGCTGCTGCGCGGGGGCGATCCGGCCCGCAGGCGCCGCAGGAGGGCCGTTTACCGGACCGCCGGAGTCAGCGCCGCGGCCGTGCCGGCCGGCACGTTCCTGGCCAGCCTGGTGCCGTGGCCGCTGCTGGCGCATCCGGTGCCGGTGCTCTACGGCCTGGCGGCCGGCTGGGCCGCGGTGATCGCTCTGGCCGCGCTCGCCGGGCCCTGGCGCCGGGATCCGTTCGGCCCGCCCGGCTTCGTCGCCGCCGTGACCGTCGCGGTCATCGGGCTGGACGTGATCACCGGCTCGCACCTGCAGCTGGACACGCCGTTCGGCCTGTTCCTGCTGCTGGGCGGGCGGTTCTACGGCGTGGGCAACAACGCGCTCGGCGTCTACGGGACGGCCGGGATCCTGGCCGCCGCCTGGGCCGGTCACACGGTCATGCGCCGGTCGGGCCGGGGCCGGGCGGTGGCGGCGGCCGGGATGGTCGCGGCGTTTGTGGTGCTCGCCTCCGGCTGGCCGGGTTTCGGCGCCAAGGTTGGCGGCACGATCGCGATGGTGCCCGCGTTTGGAGTCCTGCTCGCGGCCATGGCCGGACTGCGGGTCACGGCCGGCCGGGGCCTGTTCATCGCTATCAGCGGACTGGCGCTGGTCACCGCGTTCGCGGTGCTCGACTACCTGCTGCCGGGAGTCGGCCCGTCCGACATCGGCGCGTTCGTCGGCCACGTGCTGCACGGCGGAGCCGGCGCGATCCTGCACCGCAAGGTCAGCTCGAACCTGCACTCGCTGGCCGAGAGCTGGCTGGCCCCGCTCGTCCCGGCGGTCGCGGCCGGGACCGGGGCGATGCTGGCCTGGCCGTCCCGACTTGGCCTGCGGACGCTGGCCCGGTCCTGCCGCCTTCGCCGGCTGCTGCGCCCGGCCCTGGTGGCGATGTGGCTGGCCGCGGTGCTCGGCTGGTTCGCCGACGATTCCGGCATCAGCGTCGCTGCCGCCGCAATCCCGGTGGCGCTGCCGCTGGCCGTGGTCCTGGTGACCGGCATCGCCGCGGCCGGCGAGGAGCAGCCGCCGCAATCCCCGCCAGGCCCCGGACAGCCGCGGCTCGAGGCACGCCAGGCCGATCCGGCCGGGCGGGAGGTGCTCTAGTCTGTGACGAACCACCGCGCACCGTGCAGACTGGAGGGCCTGTGCAGTATCGGCTGTCGAGGCTGGTGGCCGGCCCGTTCCTGCGCGTGCTCGCCCGCACCAAGGTAACCGGCGCCGAGCACATCCCGGAGACAGGTGGCGCCATCCTGGCGTCGAACCACCTGTCGATCGTGGACTCGATCTTCCTCCCGCTGATGGTGACCCGTCCGGTCACGTTCGCGGCCAAGTCCGAGTACTTCACCGGCACCCGGCTGAGCCAGCGGGTGGCCGGTGCCTACCTGCGGGCCACCAACCAGCTGTCTACCGACCGGGCCGGGGCCAGGGCCGCCCAGGACATGCTGGATGCCGCGCTTGCGCTGCTGCGCGACGGCGCGCTGTTCGGCATTTACCCGGAGGGCACCAGGTCCCCGGACGGCCGCCTGTACCGGGGCCGGACCGGCGTCGGCTGGCTGGCACTGCACTCGGGCGTCCCGGTGCTGCCGGTCGCGATGATCGGGACCGAGCGGGTCCTGCCGCCCGGCAGCACGCTGCCGCGGCCCGGCCGGATCCAGATCCGCATCGGCAGGCCGCTGACCTTCGACACCTACCGGGAACAGCCGCCCGGAGCCCGGCAGCGCCGGGCCGTGACGGACGAGGTCATGCGGGCCATCCGGGAGCTGTCCGGACAGGAGTACGTGCCGGTCTACGCATCGGTTCGGAAAGAGGAACTGGCCGCCCCGGCGCGAGGCAATGGCTAGGCCGGCGCCGGGGCCTGCTTAGCCGCCGTCAGGTACGGCCGGGAAGCTGTCGGTCGAGGCGCCGGGGTTCCAGACGTAGATCGGGCGGCCGCCAGGTTCCTGGCCCGCGTCGGCCGCCGGGTTCCCGGTGCCTGGCCGTCCCTGGTCCGGCGCCACGGCATCCCAGATCGAGCCCGGGCCCGTGGCTGACGGCACCGGCGCGGCCAGCCAGGGGGAGTTCTCCCGCTGGCCCGGGCCGGCCGTTACCGCCGCCGCGCCCGGCCCGGCCAGGCGGCTGCCGCCGGGCGGGGCCGTGGAGGTGGTGGCCCAGGGCAGGTCGGCGTCCAGGCTGTCCGGCTTCTCCGCGGGCTCCCAGGGCGGGGAGCCGGATACCTTCGGGCGGTTGACCGACCGCGGCGCCGGCCCGATGGCCGGCCGCCCGACCCTGGCAGCGCTGTTACGGCCGCCGGTGTCCGGCAGCCCGGCCGCGGCCGCGAACGGGTCGTCCGCGCCGGTGAAGGCGCCAGCACCCGGAGAGCCTGCCAGGCTGCCCGGTCCGCCGGGTCCGCCGTGGGCGCCCGGGCCGCCGGGGTAACCTGCTGCCGCCGCGGCCTGCTGAGCGTGGCTCCCCTGGGCGGCGTGACTGCCGGGGCCGGCCGGGCCGACCGGGCCGGCCTGACCGCCGGGAGCGTAACCGGGGCCAGGAGCGTGGCTGCCGCGGCCGGCGTGCTGGCCGTGGCCGGGGTGGCCGTCCGGTCCGGCCTGGGAGCCGGCGTGGCTGCCCATCCGGCTGCGACCGGGAATGGCGCGGCCGCCAGCCGCGTGGCCGGCCGCCGCGTGACTTCCCCCAACGTGACTTCCCCCGACGTGACTTCCCCCGGCACGGGCGAACGGGCCGCCCGCGGGGCCGCCCGGCGGACCGCCGGGGCCGGCCAGCCCGGCTGCCCCAGCTGCCTGGGCCGTCCCGGCCGGCTTCGCCCGCAGGCCGGTGATGCCGCCCGGGACCCGCCAGCTAGCGGGCAGGCCAGCGTCCGGCCCGCCGGGTTCGCCGTCGGTCGGCGAGGAGAAGTAGGCCAGCATCGGATCGGGCTTCACCGCCCCGGCAGTTGCGGCGCTGGCTGCCGCCGGGCGATCCCACCCGGCCGCCGCGGCCGTTGCCCGGCGCGCCCGGCGCCGCTGCGCCGCGGCGTAGAGCGCGATCAGAAGCAGCAGGAGCACCAGCAGCCCCGCGGCCGTCACCCCGGCCTTGAGCACCTCCGGCGCGATGCTGCTGGCCCGCCGCTTCACCGCGGGCGGGGACGGATCGGCCCGCTGCACAGTCCGCGCGCCGGCCCGCTGGACCCCCGAGGCCAGCACCGCCGCCTTGGCCAGGGCGCCCGCCGCGTCGGCCGTGCCGTACCCGGAACCGTTCCGCAGCCCGCCCGGCGGCCGGATCCTGGTGCCGCGGATAAGCGCCAGCCGGACCTGGGCCGGGGTGAGCTCGGGGTAGGCGGACCGGATCAGCGCGGCCATTCCGGCCACGATCGCGCTCGCCGCGGCGGTGCTGCCGACCGTCGCGTAGCCGCTGGGCGTGGCCGCGATCACGCCCTGGCCGGCCGCGGTCAGCGTCACGTACGGCTGGCGGCTTGAGTAGCTGGCCTTCACCACCGCCTGACTGAACGCGCCGACGGCGATCACGCCGTGGTAGGCGGCCGGGTAGTTCGCCGCATCGGTTGTGGCGCCGTCGTCACCGGCGGGCGCGACGAGCACCACGCCGTGGCGCAGCGCGAACGCCACCGCCGCCCGCTCGGCCGCGCTGCCGCCCGCCGCCTTCTTCACCCCGGTGCTCGCTATCCCCGGCTGGCCGGGGTCGAGCGGCAGGTCGATCACGCTGGCGCCCTGGGCGACCGCGTAGCGGATGCCGGCCGCGATCGCGGCCGGCACCGCGACGGCGACCCCGGCCCGGCGAAGCAGCGGGTCGGGCGGGCTCAGGGTGACCCGGACCGAGAGGATCCGGGCGGCCGGGGCGATGCCCATGATCCCCTTCGCGCCGCGGGTGCCGTGGCCGTGCCCGGCGATGAGGCTGGCGGCCATGGTGCCGGACCGGCCGAAGTAGTGCCCGCCGGCGGCCGCGCCAGGCTGGAGGTAATCCGGGCCGCTGATCACCGAGCCGGCCAGGTCACTCTGCGCTGTGTCTACGCCGTCGCTGAGAACCGCCACGGTGATGCCCGAGCCGCTGGCCATCCGCCACGCCTGGCGCACGCCGAGCTGGCCGAGCCACCATTCCTGCGCGCGGACCTGATTCTGCTGGTGCCCCGCTTGCTGAGACCGGGCGCCCTGCTGTGGCGCCGCGGTGGCGGCCAGCGCGGGCGCGGCGGTCAGCGCTACGGACAGGGCAGCCGCGACCGGCAGGGCAGCAAGGCCGGTGGCAATCCGGGCCGTGACCGGGCGGTGGGACCTCAGCGGCACGCCTTCGCTGCCTTTCAACGGGTGGGTAACCCAGATTGTGCCATGTTCGGGCCAGTTATGTGCTGTCTGAGGGCATTTGGCGATCTCTTGACTGACGTCACGGTGCTGTTCCGGCTCGTGATCGCAGGCTGGCCCGTCCGGGCGGCCTCAGGACGGGTGCGCCGGGGAGAGCCGGACGTGCGCGCCCGGCGGCAGCCCCAGTTCCTGGGCCGCGTCCCCGGCGCTGACGGCCAGCGAGATCAGGCCGGCGCTGTCGGTGAAGGCCACGATCTCGCCGGGTGCCACCGAGGCGAAGGTCTCCAGGTAGGGCACGGTCAGCTGGCGCCGGCCGCAGCGGACCACGACCGGTGAGCCGAAGCTGATCCCCAGCCGCCCGGCATCCGCGGCCGGGATGGACAGCTGCACGTTGCCGAACCGGTCGATGGACATGACCTCGCCCTCGGCCTCCCCGTCGTGCACCCGGCTGGTGGGTGCCGGCAGGGTGATCATCTCCCTGATGTCGATCTCGGTCCCGGCCTCGGCCAGGTCGGTACCGGTCGCCAGGCGTGCGGCCACCGGGGTGAAGATGTCCCGCCCGTGGAAGGTCGAGGACACCGGGCTCAGCCACAGGTCGCCGTTGGTCAGCTGGACCGCCCGCTGCGCCCCGCCCTGGGCCGCGATCGCCCAGGACAGCAGCCCGTTGTCCGGGCCGACCAGGATGCCGTTGCCGGCCTGCACGGCCAGGCCGCGCCTGGCCGTGCCGACACCCGGGTCCACCACTGCCACGTGCACCGCGGGCGGCAGGTAGGGAATGGTCTGCGCCAGCACGGCCGCGCCGCGCCGCACGTCCCCGGGCGGGACCGCGTGGGTAATGTCGATGAGCCGTGCCTGCGGCGCGATCCGCGCCGCTACGCCGTGGCAGGCCGCCACGAACCCGTCTTCCAGGCCGTAGTCGGTCAGGAAGCTCACGCAGTCAAAGGAGGTCACGAATTGTGAGCGTACGTTGCCAGCGGCGCTGCGCAAAGGCCTGACTACCATGGAGAGCGGAAAAAGGGCGGGATACCAGCTGGCGAACCAGGCGGGAGGCCAGGTGGCGGCGCTGTCTGAGCTAGAAATGCGCATCCTGGCGTTCGAGCGGAGCTGGTGGCGGTACCCGGGCGCGAAGGAGCGGCAGATCCTGGAGGTGCTCGGCATGCCGGTCACCCGGTATTACCAGCTGCTCAACATCCTGATCGACCGGCCGGAGGCGGCCGAGTTCGACCCGATCCTGGTCGCCCGGCTGCGCCGCCGCCGCCGGGCCAGGCGCGGGCTGCGCTCTGCCCGCCCGGAATGACGGGCCGCCCGGAATGACGGGGGCGCCCGGAATGAGCGGCGTACCCGGGCTACCGCGGCCGGCCACGACGGCGGGCCAGGCCGGCCTCGCCGCGCTGCTGCGCGCCCCGGAGCGGGCGCTGATCGCCCTGGACTTCGATGGCACGCTATCGCCGATCGTGCCGGACCCGGCGGATGCCAGGGCACTGCCGGGCGCGACCGCCGTGCTGTGCCGGCTGGCGCCGCTGACCGGAACGCTGGCGGTGATCACCGGCCGCCCGGCGCTACGCGCGGTGGAGTACGGCGGCCTGGACCAGGTGCCGGGCATCATCGTGCTCGGCGAGTACGGCCGGCAGCGCTGGCAGGACGGCACGGTGGAGTCCCCGCCCGCCCCGGCAGGGCTGGCCGAGGCCCGCCGCGAGCTGCCCGCCGTGCTGGCCGCGGCCAGGGCGCCGGACGGTACCTGGACCGAGGACAAGGGCGACTCGCTGGCCGTGCACACCCGCCGGGCCACCGGGCCCGCCGCCGCGCTGGAACGGCTGAGCGGCCCGCTGGCCCAGCTGGCCGAGCGGACCGGCCTGACGGTCCAGCCCGGCCGCATGGTCATCGAGCTGCGCCCGGCCGGCTCGGACAAGGGATTGGCCATGAAGAGCCTGAGCGCAGAACGGAATCCGTCCGCGACCCTGTTCTGCGGCGACGATCTCGGTGACCGGCCGGCCTTTGCCGCCGTCGCCGAGCTGCGGTCGGCCGGGATACCGGGCCTGACCGTGTGCAGTGCCTCGGCCGAGGCGGCGGCCCTGGCCGGCGAGGCCGACCTGGTAGTGGACGGCCCGCCCGGCGTGGTCGCCCTGCTCGGCTCCCTCGCCGACGCCTTCTCCGCCCGCGGGTCAGGCTAGCTGGTCGAGGGCGGCGAGCTGGTCGGCGAACCACTGAGCCGGGGGGAGGGCGGCTGCCGCCTCGGCCAGACCCGCGCACCGGCGCTTGCGTTCTGTATCTGTCATCATCAGCGCCTCGTGCAGCGCCTGCGCGGTGCCGGTGATGTCGTAGGGATTGATCATCAGCGCATCGCCGGCCATCTCGGCCGCGGCGCCTGCCTCGGTGGACAGCACCAGCGCGCACCCGCCGGCGGACAGGATCGGGCCCTCCTTGGCGACCAGGTTCATGCCGTCCCTGATGGGGTTGACCAGCAGCACCTCGGCCAGCCGGTAGGCGGCCAGCGACCGCGCGTAGTCGTCGTTGACCTGGAGTACCAGCGGCTCCCAGTCGGAGGTGCCGAACTCGTCGGAGATGTCGGCGGCCAGGCGCTGCACCGCGGCGGTGTACTCGCGGTACTCGGGCAGGTCGTGCCGGGACGGGTAGGCGAAGGCCAGGTGCATGACCTTGCCGCGCCACTGCGGATAGCCGCGCAGCAGCTCCCGGTAGGCGGCAAGGCCGCGGACGATGTTCTTGGACAGCTCGGTCCGGTCGATCCGGACGATCAGCCGCCGCCCGCCCGCCTGCTCGGCCAGCGCGGCGACCCTGGCCTGCACATCCGGCTCGGCGGTGCGGCTGATCAGCTCGGCCGCGTCCACGCCCAGCGGGTGCACCCCGATGCCGGTCACGTGGCCCCGGTGGGTGACCCGCTGTCCGGCCCGGTCCACCTGCGCGCCGAGGACCTGCTCGCAGCAGTCCAGGAACGCATCGGCCCAGCGCTGGCACAGGAATCCGGCATGGTCGGCGCCGAGGATGCCGTCCAGCACCTCCCTGGCGACGGCGTCCGGCAGCATCCGGTAGTAGTCCGGCGGCGCCCAGGGCGTGTGCGAGAAGTGCGCGATCGGGATGCCGGGCGCCAGCTCGGCCAGCATCCGCGGGGCCAGCGTCAGGTGATAGTCCTGGATCACCGCCCGCTGCTGCCCGCCGCCGGCTGCCGCCTGGGCCAGCGCGTCGGCGAAGGCGCTGTTGTAGGCCCGGAACGACTCCCACTCGCGCCGGAACGTCGGCCCGAAGTGCGGCCGGTTCGGGGTGTCGTAGAGCATGTGGTGGACGAACCACAGGGTGGAGTTCGCCACCGCGTTGTAGGCCCGCTGGAAGATCACCGGGGGGATGTCGAGCATCTGGACCGCGGATTCCGCCGCTGTCCCCGTCGAGGCCGAGCAGCCCGCCGGGCGAGCCGCGGACGGCGGCCCGGTCAGCGTCGCTGAGCGCGGCGCAGACCCACAGCACGTCCTGGCGCCCGGCCGCCGAGGACAGCCCGGAGACCACGCCGCCGCCGCCGCGGCGCGCGCGCAGGCGCCCGGCATCGTCGAGCGAGAAGGAAACTGGCCCCCGGTTGGACGCGATGAGTATCCGCTGGTCCGCTGCATCACTCAGCATCACCGACAGGTTACCGGCCGGGGCCGCTGACCGCCCGCACGGGTCCGGGATGCCGGGCGGTTAGAGTTGCTGTGCACGGTGCAGCGCCGGGAGCCATCAATGGTGATGGTCATAAGGAGAAAGGCCTCGCCCCTGTGACTTCTTCCGCCACCGCGACCTCCTCCCGGTTCGGCCACGCCAGCGGCCTGACGTGCCGCAAGTGCGGGCAGGCCTTCCCGCTCGGGGACCGGGACGTATGGACGCACGGGCCGCTTGAGATCGTCTACGACCTGCCGCCGATCACCAGGAAGATGATCGAGTCCGGCCCGCAGAGCATCTGGCGGTACGCCAGCCTGCTGCCGGTCCCGCCGGACGTTGCCGCCCGGCCGAATCTGGAGCCGGGCTGGACCCGCCTGATCCGCTGTGACCGGCTGGCCCGCGAGCTGGGCATGCGCAGCCTGTGGGTCAAGGACGAGCGGGGTAACCCCACCCACTCGTTCAAGGACCGCATCGTCGCCACCGCCCTGACCGCCGCCCAGCAGATGGGCTACCGGGTGCTGGCCACCCCGTCCACCGGGAACCTGGCCAACGCCTGCGCGGCCGCGGCGGCCAGGGCCGGCCTGCCGTCCGCCGTCATCGTGCCGGCCGACCTGGAGCCGCAGAAGATCATCGGCTCGGCCGTCTACGGCGGCACCGTGATACCGGTGGACGGCAACTACGACGACGCGAACCGGCTGGCCGCCCAGATCGCCAGGGCCAGGGCCGACTGGGCCTTCGTCAACGTCAACATGCGGTCCTATTACGCCGAGGGCTCCAAGACCATCGGCTACGAGATCGCCGAGCAGCTCGGCTGGCGGCTGCCGCGGCAGCTGGTCGGCCCGATAGCCTCCGGCTCGCACTTCGTCAAGATCGACAAGGGATTCCGCGAGCTGGCCCGGCTCGGCCTGGTGGAGGACACCCCGTGGCGCATGTTCGGCGCCCAGGCCAGCGGCTGCAGCCCGGTGTCCGCCGCGTTCCGGGCCGGGACCGATGTCATCGCAGCGGTCCGGCCGGACACCATTGCCAAGTCGCTGGCGATCGGGAACCCGGCCGATGGCCTGTTCGCCATGGACGCGGTCCGGCGGACCGGCGGGACCATCGCCGACGTGAGCGACGACGAGGCGGTCGACTCGATCCGCCTGCTGGCCAGGACCGAGGGGATCTTCGGCGAGACCGCGGTCGGCGTCACCCTCGGGGTGCTGCGCCGGCTGCTGGCCGACGGCGCCCTGGATCCCGACGCCGAGACCGTGATCATCAACTCCGGCGACGGCCTGAAGACCCTGGACGCGGTAACCCCCGGCCTCCCGGAGCTGACCGCGATCCCTCCGACCCTGGAAGCGTTCGAGCAGCTCGAAGCCTCAACCGGCCTGGCTGCGGTGGCCGGGCACTAGCCCCGGCTCGGTGGGTATGGGGTGGTCGTCCCCCCGGCTAGCACACTCGATTTGGGCGGTTAACTGGGCACAGCGGCCCGCGCTACGATGTAGTGTCATGTCCGGTCGCTGTCGGTACGGCGAGAACGGCAAGCTCAGCTTGCGCAGCACGTCAGGCCCGCTCCGCGATCAACGGCTCCCGCAGTAGCAAGGGCGGGAACCGAGGCCCGAGCAAAGTTAGGGAGTTGTTGGGAATGGCTCAGGGCACCGTCAAATGGTTCAACGCGGATAAGGGCTACGGCTTCATCGCGGTCGACGGTGGTAGGGACGTCTTCGTCCACTTCTCGGCCATCCAGGCGGATGGCTACCGCAGCCTCGAAGAAGGCCAGCGGGTCGAGTTCGAGATCACGCAGAGCGAGCGCGGGCCTCAGGCCGAGGCAGTGCGCACGGTCTAAGATTCCGGAACAGCACGCGGAGGGCCCGGTCCCCGTGGGGACCGGGCCCTCCGGCACGCGCTGACCCGGCCGCTGTCCGGCCAAACATCCAGCCTGCAGCCTTGTGGTTTGCACTCTCCCTCCGAGAGTGCTAAACAGGTCGTTGGCACTCTCGCAGTGAGAGTGACAACGCAGTGGCGTGATCGAGCGATGAGGCCGATCCGGCGGCAGGCAGGGACTGCCCGCTGGTGCGGCCGGCCGTCGCGGGCGTCGGCTCGATCGGCTCACACAAGGCATAAAGTTCCGGAGGACTGGAGCCTATGGCAGCGAAGATGATCGCGTTCAACGAGGACGCCAGGCGCGGCCTCGAGCGCGGCATGAACCAGCTGGCCGACGTCGTGAAGGTCACCCTTGGGCCTAAGGGCCGCAACGTGGTACTCGAGAAGAAGTGGGGAGCCCCCACGATCACCAACGATGGCGTGTCCATCGCCAAGGAGATCGAGCTCGAGGACCCGTGGGAGAAGATCGGCGCCGAGCTGGTCAAGGAAGTAGCCAAGAAGACGGACGACGTGGCCGGTGACGGCACCACGACGGCGACCGTGCTGGCGCAGGCGCTGGTCCGCGAGGGCCTGCGCAACGTGGCCGCGGGGGCCAACCCGATGTCGCTCAAGCGGGGCATCGAGGCGGCTGTCGAGCGGGTCAGCGAGGAGCTTTCCAAGCTGGCCAAGGACGTGGAGACCAAGGAGCAGATCGCTTCCACCGCCTCCATCTCCGCCGCCGACACCTCGATCGGCGAGATGATCGCCGAGGCCATGGACAAGGTCGGCAAGGAAGGCGTCATCACCGTCGAGGAGAGCAACACCTTCGGCCTTGAGCTCGAGCTCACCGAGGGCATGCGCTTCGACAAGGGATACATCTCGCACTACTTCGCCACCGACCCCGAGCGGATGGAGGCCGTCCTCGACGACCCCTACATCCTGGTGGTCAACACCAAGGTGTCGGCGAACAAGGACCTGCTGCCGCTGCTGGACAAGGTGGTTCAGTCCGGCAAGCCGCTGGTCATCATCGCCGAGGACGTCGAGGGCGAGGCGCTCGCCACGCTGGTGGTCAACAAGATCCGCGGCCTGTTCAAGTCCGTCGCGGTGAAGGCGCCAGGGTTCGGCGACCGGCGCAAGGCCATGCTCGGTGACATCGCCATCCTCACCGGTGGCCAGGTCATCAGCGAGGAAGTCGGCCTCAAGCTGGAGAACGCCGACCTTGAGCTGCTGGGCAAGGCGCGCAAGGTCGTCGTGACCAAGGACGAGACCACGATCGTGGACGGCGGCGGGGACGCGGAGCAGATCTCCGGCCGGATCAACCAGATCCGCGCCGAGATCGACGCATCCGACTCCGACTACGACAAGGAGAAGCTCCAGGAGCGGCTGGCCAAGCTGCACGGCGGCGTCGCCGTCATCAAGGCCGGCGCCGCGACCGAGGTCGAGCTGAAGGAGCGCAAGCACCGGATCGAGGACGCGGTCCGCAACGCCAAGGCCGCGGTCGAGGAGGGCATCGTGGCCGGCGGCGGCGTGGCCCTCATCCAGGCTGGCCAGAACGCGTTCAAGAAGCTCGAGCTGACCGGCGACGAGGCGACCGGTGCCACCATCGTGCGCCGCGCGCTGGACGAGCCGCTCAAGCAGATCGCGGTCAACGCCGGCCTCGAGGGCGGCGTGGTGGTCGAGAAGGTCCGCACGCTGCCCGCAGGTCACGGCCTGAACGCCGCGACCGGCGAGTACGTGGACATGTTCAAGGCGGGCATCCCCGACCCGGCCAAGGTGGTGCGCTCTGCGCTGCAGAACGCGGCGTCGATCGCCGGGCTGTTCCTCACCACCGAGGCAGTCATCGTGGAGAAGCCCGAGAAGGAGAAGGCGCCGGCCGCCCCTGGCGGCGGCGACATGGACTTCTAGCCGGCCGTTCCGGCCCGCTCGCGGCGGGCCGGAGCAACGCTGACCGAGTGTCCACAGCCTGGCCCGGCGGTTCACCGAACCGCCGGGCCAGGCTGCTTTCTGCCGCTTTCTGCCGTGCCGGTAACGTCTGCCCGGCCGGTCATCGCCTCCGGCGAGGTGAACTCGTGCCGATTCCGGGTACCTGATCCATAAGATGCCGCCGAGGAGGGATTATCGGCGCTATGAACCCCCCGACCGAACAACTCATCCGCGATTACCTCAACCGGGTGTCGGTTGCGGCGCTGGGGCGGCTCAGCTCAGAGGAACGGCGCGAGTTCATCACCCGGACCCGCGAGGAGCTTGAGCGAGAGACCCGCTACCCCGGCGGCGCCGACACGGCGGCCGTCGCGCGGCTGCTGGACGGGCTCGGCCTGCCGGAGGCGCTGGTCGAGCTCGAGCGCGAGCGGCTGACGCTGGTGCAGGACGAGCCCGTTCCGGCGGCGCGGCGACTGCGCCGGCTGGTGACCCGCCCGGCCGCCTGGCTGGCCAGCCGGCCGGACCGGCGCCCGGACGAGTCCCCGCCACCACCGCCGGAACAGGATCTGATCAGCCAGCTGCCGCTCACCGGCGAGATCAAGGTCACCAGCCGCCCGATCACGGCCCGGCGGCGGCCAGCGCAGCCGTTGCAGCCGCGCCCGTCCCGCCCGTCCGGCCGGACCGGCGCCGCCCGCCGGCCTGCCCGGTCACCGGGCGGCACCGGCAGCCAGCAGGCCGGAAGCGCGCCCGGCGACGCAGCACCGGATACCGGGACGGCGCCGGCCGGAACCGCCGAGGCCGGGACCGGGCCGGCCGGGACAGCCCCGGCCGGAACCGCCGAGCCGGCCGGAGCGGGGCCGGCGGGGGCTGGGCCCGGCAGCGGAGTGGCATCGGGCGCAAGCCAGGAACCCGGCCCGGCCGGGCGGCCCGCCGACGGCAACTGGGAGCGCTTCGTGGGCATGCTGGGCGGCAAGCCGGCTCCGGCAGAGCCTGCCGGACCGGCCGCCGGGCCGCGCGGCCCTGAGCGGCCTGACACGCCGGCCGGGCGCGTCGGGCCGCCGCCGGGTACCCGCCGGCTGGTCGGGGTGCCAGGGACCGGGTCAGGGGCCGCGATGGACGGTGACACGCGCGGCGGGCGCCCTGGCGGCCGCCGCGAGCCGGGCGGGCCGGGGCGCCGTCGCCTTCGCGCGGCGGCAGCCGGTCGAGGCGGCCGCGCTCGTGCTGCTCGGCCTGGGCGGGCTGATCTTCCCCCCGATCTGGCTCCTCGGCGTGGTCGTCGCGCTGCTGTCCCGGCTGTGGGACTTCCGGGACAAGTGGCTGGGGCTGGCCGGGCCGCCGCTGCTGATGATCGCCGGCACCATCGTGGTGGTCGCGGTCGGGGGCAAGCACGGCTCGATCGGCGCGTACGCGCACGAGGCATGGGTGGCGGCCGATTACCTGAGCCGGATCGTCGCAGTGGCCAGCGCGGTGTTCCTTGGCTTGCGGGCCCGGCCGGAGCGGCGCCAGCCGCCGGTGCCGCCGTGGGACCGCTCCCGTCGGATCTGACTCCGG
Organism: uncultured Actinomycetota bacterium; assembly: GCA_963719705.1. GTDB lineage: Bacteria > Actinomycetota > Actinomycetes > Streptosporangiales > Streptosporangiaceae > CAVRCV01. The sequence goes on along the minus strand of CAVRCV010000014.1, from coordinate 537,798 downwards.
TGAGGCGGCCCGCCCGGCTGGGCACCGGCTGCGACCAGGCCGGAAAGATCTAAGCCGGCAGATCAGCCAGCGCAGGATAGCCTTATGCAGCGTCAGCATGACGCATCGGTATGTTCCTCTTCGCGCAAAGGGTCCCGCTAGTGCCCACTGGCAAGGTCAAGTGGTATGACGCCGACAAGGGATTCGGCTTCCTCACCCGGGATGACGGGGGCGAGGTGTTCGTGCACTCGTCTGCGGTCGAGCCGGCCGGTACCGTGCTCCGTGCTGGTCAGCGGGTGGAGTTCGGGGTAGCCGAAGGCCGCCGGGGCAGCCAGGCGCTGCAAGTGCGGACCCTGGAGCCGCCGGCCACGGTGGCCAAGTCGAGCCGCAAGGACCCGGAGCAGATGACGCTGCTCGTCGAGGACCTGATCAAGCTGCTGGACGAGGTGTCCAACACCTACCGCCGCGGCAAGCACCCCGACGGCCGGGATGCGAAGAAGATCGCCGCAGTGCTGCGCGCGGTGGCCGACGACATCGACGCCTGACCAGCTGCCTCAGCCGGCATCCACCCGGCGACAAGCCTGGGCTCAGGCCACTGAGCCGGACGGTGCCATCGGGCGCGCGGTGACTATCCGGTGCCGCCGCCCGGCCACCAGCAGCCCGAGCGCGGCCGCCAGGCCGATGGCCGCAACCGTCAGGCCGGCGATGCCGCTGGAGGTCAGCGACAGGGCCAGGCCGGCCAGGCCGCCGAGCACCCAGGAAAGCTGGTTCAGGGTCTCCGAGACGGCGAACGTGGACGAGCGGATGTCCTCGCCGATCTCACGCTGCACGGTCGAGTCGAGGGCCAGCTTGACCAGCGCCTGCGCGCTGGCCGCGACGAACGCCACGATCAGCGCGGCCCAGAGGCCGAAGAACCAGGCGCAGGCCGCGGTGATCACCATGGCCAGGCCGAGCATGCCGAACACGATCAGGTGCGGCTGCCGGGAGCGCATCCGGGAGCCGAGTGCGGTGCCGACGAACCCGCCGCCGGCCACCGCGGCAGCCAGCGCGGCCAGGGCCGTGTCGTGCGAGATCCCGTGAAAGTGATCGGCCCGCAGCAGGAACGCCAGGAAGAACAGCATGAAGCCGGAGAAGGCGCGCAGCGCGGCGTTGCCGCGCATCGCCTCGCCGACGACCGGTCCCACGTTGCGCAGCGCCCGCAGGCCGCCATGGCTGGCCGGGCGGGACCGGGCCTGCCGCGGCCGGGCCTGTTGCGGCTGGCCCGGCGGCGGCTGGCCCGGCGGCGGGCCGTAACCGGGCCCGTACGGCTGCTGCCCCGGCGGTGCCTGGCCAGGCGGCACCTGCCCGTGCGCCTGCTGGCCGTGCGGTGCCGTTCCGGGCCGGACCGGTCGCTCCGGCTGGGTCTGGCGGGCGTCCTCCGGGCTCCCGGCGGCGCCGCGGCCTGCCGGGGCGACCGCGTCCACGCTGTCCGGCAGCCGGAAGCTGAGGATGGTGGCCGCCAGGTAGACCAGTGCGCCGAAGCGCAGCACCCAGGCCGCGCCGCCGACGAAGCTGATCCCGGCCGCGATCACCACCCCCAGCGAGGACGTGATCAGCCCGGCCAGGGTGGAGCGCGCGTTGGCCGACACCAGGGTCAGCTCGGCCGGCAGCAGCCGCGGTGTTATCGCGGCCCTGGTCACCCCGTATGCCTTCTGCAGGATCAGCACCCCGAACGCGGACGGGAACAGCGTGACCGGGTCGTGGTGCAGCGCTGCCGACATGGCCCAGCACAGCAGCCCGCGGGCGAGCAGGGTGCCGGCCAGGATGTAGCGGCGGCCGTTCTGCACCCGGTCCAGCATCGGCCCGATGAACGGGGCCAGCACCGCGAACGGCGCCATGGTGATCAGCAGGTAGAGCGCTACCTCGCTGCGCGCCTGGTTGAGTGAGGTGTTGAAGAACAGGGTGCCGGCCAGCGCCACCGCCACGAACGCATCGCCCAGGTTGCCGGCCGCGGTGAGCTCGATCAGGTTGGCCAGGCCGGTCCGGCCCGCCCCCGAGGCCCTGGTCATCCGGTGCACGATCCCGGCCGCGCCGCCCGCGACGGCGGCACTGGCCCTGGCCGTCGTCCGGGAGGCGGACACGAACGACCGGCCCGCCTTCGCCGCTGAGTGCGAGGCCGAGCTGAACGGGCCGTCTTCCGGCCCGGTCCGTGCCCCCGTGCCCGGCTCTGCCATAAAGCCAGTATTCTGCCTCGGCAGGACAGTTGCGACCCTGCCTCGCCCGCCGGCCCAGCGAGACCGGCCGTCAGCATGCGTGATGGCCGTCAGATGAGGAACAATTACTGACCGTGAGCCCGACCCGACAGCGCCAAGCGAGCCTCGACGAGATCTGTGCCCAGGCGGTCGACCTGGCCCGGAGCGCCGCCGCGGAGATAGCCGGGCCGGACCGGGTTGGCCCGCACGCCGGCGTGCAGGCCGAGGGCGACCGGATCGCCACCCACCTGTTCGCCTGCCTGGAACCCGCCTACGCCGGATGGCAGTGGGCGGTGACGGTCAGCCGGGCATCCAGGGCGAGGGTGGCCACCGTCAGCGAGGCCGTGCTGCTGCCGGGCCCCGGCTCGCTGCTGGCGCCGGCCTGGGTGCCCTGGAGCAGCCGGGTCCGGCCGGGCGATCTCGGCGTCGGTGACCTGCTGCCCGCCGACTCCGACGACGAGCGGCTGGTCCCCGTGGTCGCGCTGGAAGGCGACGACGGGATGCTGGACTGGGACGACGGTACCGACCCGGCCGCCGCCGGATCCGGGCTGGCGGTACCGGCGCCTGCCGCGGCGGGCCAGCCTGGCCGCGGCCGGGCCGGCCGCCGGGGCCACCGCGGACCGCTCCCGGACCCTGTCGGCCATCGGCCGGGACGAGGCGGCCCTGCGCTGGTATGCCAGCGAGCACGGGCCGGGCACACCGCTGGCCAGCGCCGCGCCCGGGCCCTGTCTCAGCTGCGGGTTCCTGGTCCGGCTGAGCGGGCCGCTGGGCCGGATTTTCGGCGTGTGCGCCAATGAGTTCGCGCCCGACGACGGCCGGGTGGTCTCGCTCGACCACGGCTGCGGCGGCCATTCGGACGCGATCGCCAGGCCGGGCGGCCACGGTGCCGGAGTCCCGGCCGTGGACGAGGTCGGCTTCGACCTCGTGGACGCGCCGGGCGTCTCGATGGCCGACACCGAGTTCGAGTCGCTGGATCACGGCACGTCCTGAGGCCGCCGCCCTGCCCGCCGCCGCGCGGCACGGTCCCTGGCGCGCTTGAGCCGCGGCACGTAGAAGAACCCGAACAGGCCCAGGCCGAGCCCGACCGCGCAGGTCCAGATCCACCACCGGCTGGCCGGGGCCAGATCGTCGCGCAGGATCAGCAGGACTACCAGGGCGACGGCCCACCCGGCGCTGATGACGCCGGTGATCAGCGCGTCATTGCCCTCAAGCGGCTCCGGCGCCGGGCGGCTCGGCTTCGGCACGCTGCCAGGCTAGTCCAGCCTTCCGGGCTGCTGTGAGCCATCGCAGGCCGCGACCCGTGGTGTACTTAGGGTGCCCCATGCGGGCCGAGGCCCGTTCGCACCGCTAGCCGTTTGACGGAATGCAGCCGCGCCGCCTACGGTTAGCAAGAGTAATGACTCAGGCTAACGAAAATGACCACACAGCAGACCAGGTCCGACGCGGGCCTGGCCACGGTGCTCCGGATCTCGGTGAGCCGGCTCGCGCGCAGGCTGCGCGCCGAGCGAATCGCGCCGGGCCTGCGGCCAGGGCTCTCCGACACGCAGCTCGCCGCGCTGGCCGCGCTGGAGAAGCATCCTGCGATGACGCCGGGCGAGCTGGCCGAGCACGAGAAGGTGCAGCCGCCCGTCCATGACCAGGGTCATCGCCGCGCTGGAGGACTGGAACCTGGTAACGCGGGCACCGCATCCGAGCGACCGGCGCCAGGTGACGCTCACCGTGACCGCAGGAGGGCCGGGAGCTGGTCTACCAGCTGCGCCGCCTCCGGGACGCCTGGCTGGCCAGGCGGCTGCGGGAGCTGAGCCCGCAGGAGCGGGCCACGCTGCGGGCGGCGGCGCCGATCCTGGAGAAGCTCAGCCAGTCCTGACCGGCGCGCCGGATCCCGTTGGCCAGCCCGGGCAGCCAGGCCGCGGTCGCGGCGGCTCGGCCGGATGCGCGGCTCCCGCACGTTCAGCTCGCTGAGCACCCGTAACTACCGGCTCTTCGCGACCGGGCAGGTCATCTCCAACACCGGCAGCTGGATGCAGCGGGTGGCCCAGGACTGGCTGGTGCTCGAGCTGACCCACGGCAGCGGCACCGCGCTCGGCATCACCACCGGGCTGCAGTTCTTCCCGATGCTGTTCAGCATGTGGGGCGGGATGCTCGCGGACCGCTACTCCAAGCGCAAGATCCTGATGGTCACCCAGTCGGTCATGGGCGGCCTGGCGCTGATCCTGGGCGTGCTCGCGCTGACCGGCACGGTGCAGATCTGGCACGTGTACGCGCTGGCGTTCGCGCTCGGCCTGGCCACCGTGGTGGACAACCCGACCCGGCAGGCGTTCGCGGTCGAGATGGTCGGCCGTAAGGACCTGCCGAACGCGATCGGGCTGAACAGCGCGGTGTTCAACCTGGCCAGGATCGCCGGGCCCGCGGTGGCCGGCCTGGTCATCGCCGCGGTGGGCACGCCGTCCGCGTTCCTGGTCAACGCGGCGTCGTTCGCCGCCGTCCTGATCAGCCTGAAGCTGATGCGCGAGTCCGAGCTGCATCCGGCCGAGCGGGTGCCCAGGGCCAAGGGGCAGCTGCGCGAGGGGCTGGCCTACGTGACCAGCCCGTCCCACCCTGTGGATGCCGATGGTGCTGATCTTCTTCGTGTCCACGTTCGGGATGAACTTCCAGGTCACCAACGCGCTGATGTCCCGCGAGGTGTTCCACACCGGGGCGGGCTCGTTTGGCCTGGCCTCGACCGTGTTCGCGGTCGGAGCGCTCGGCGGTGCGCTGCTGGCCGCCCGGCGCCGCCGGCCCAGGATCACCCTGCTGCTGGTCACCTCGATGGCGTTCAGCGTGCTGGAGATCGCCACCGCGGCGATGCCGGACTTCTGGACGTTCCTGCTGCTGCTCGGCCCGACCGGGCTGGCCCTGCTCACGTTCAGCACCACCGCGAACTCGACCACCCAGCTCGGCACCAGCGCCGAGATGCGCGGCCGGGTGATGGGCATCTACATGATGATCTTCCTGGGCGGCACGCCGCTCGGCGCGCCGCTGGCCGGCTGGCTCGCCGAGGAGTACGGGCCGCGGATGAGCATGATCTTCGGCGGGCTGGTCTCGGTCGTGGCCACCCTGGTGGTGGGCACCATGCTGGTACGCAGCAGCGGCGTCCGGGTACGGCCGTACCTGCGCCCGCAGCGGCTGGCCCGGCTGGTGGCCTGAGCCCGGCCCCGGTTTCCCGCTGCGGGCCGGTGGCTGCTACCAATGACGCGTCATGAGGCTGTTCGTTGCCATCAGGCCGCCGGACCGGGCGCTGGCCGAGCTTGAGGCCGCGGTAGCGCAGGCCCGGCCGGCCCGGCCGGACCTGCGCTGGACCCGCCGCGACGGCTGGCACCTCACCCTGGCCTTCCTCGGCGAGGTAGCCGAGGACAGCTGGCCCGAGCTCAGCCCCCGGCTGGAGCGGGCCGCGGGCCGGAGCCAGCCGATGCGGCTGTCGATCGGCGCGGCCGGCGCCTTCCCCGCCCCCCGCCGGGCCAGGGTGCTCTGGGCCGGTATCGAGGCGGCCGATCTGGCCGGGCTGGAGCGGCTGGCCCGGTCGGTGGCGGCCGCCGCGCGGCGGGCCGGGGCGCCGCCGCCCGACGAGGGCCGGCGCTACCGGCCGCACCTGACCCTGGCCCGCTGCCGGGAGCCAGCCGATGTGACCGCGCTGGCGGCCGAACTCGCCTCGTTCCGCGGCGGTTCCTGGCAGGCCAGCCAGATCGACCTGATGCGCAGCTACCTGGGCCCGTCGCCCCGGTACGAGGCGGTCGGCAGCTGGCCGCTCGGCCGCGCGCCGGACGCGGCGCGCTGAGCCCGTCCCGGCTACATCCGCTCGGCAACGAAGTCGATGCAGGCGGTCAGCGCCTGGACATCGGCCGGGTCGACCGACGGGAACATGCCGATCCGCAGCTGGTTGCGGCCGAGCTTGCGGTAGGACTCGGTGTCCACGATCCCGTTCGCCCGCAGGATCGCGGCCAGCCGGGCGGCATCGGTCCCGGCCTCGAAATCGATCGTGCCCACCACCTGCGAGCGCTGCCGCGGATCGGCCACGAACGGGGTCGCGTGCGGCGACTTCTCCGCCCACTCGTACAGGTGCCGGGACGACTCGCCGGTCCTGGCCGTGGCCCAGGCCAGCCCGCCGCGGCCGAGCAGCCACGCCAGCTGGCTGTCCAGCAGGATCAGGGTGGCCAGCGACGGGGTGTTGTAGGTCTGCTGCAGCCGCGAGTTGGCGATCGCGGTCCGCAGCGACAGGAACTCCGGGATGTACCGGCCGCCGGCCGCGATCCGCTCGGCCCGGTCCAGCGCGGCCGGCGACATCAGCGCCAGCCACAGCCCGCCATCGGAGCCGAAGCACTTCTGCGGCGCGAAGTAGTACACGTCGAACTCGCTGGCCTGCACCGGCAGGCCGCCCGCCCCGCTGGTCGCGTCGACCAGCACCAGCGCGCCGGGATCCGCCCCGGCGACCCGCTGGACCGGCATGGCCACGCCGGTCGAGGTCTCGTTGTGGGTCAGCGCGTAGGCATCGGCCCCCGCCTCGGCCCGCGGCTGCGGGTGCGTGCCCGGCTCCGACGTGGTCAGCGCCGGGTCGTCCAGCCACGGCGCGGCGGCGGTCACCTGTGCGAACTTGGCCGAGAACTCGCCGAACGACAGGTGCGCGGACCGGCGCTCGACCAGGCCGAACGCGGCTACCTCCCAGAACGCGGTAGTGCCGCCGACGCCGAGCACGACGAGGTACCCGTCTGGCAGGGAAAAAAAGGCTTCCATGCCCTCGCGGATCCGCTGCACCAGTGCCCGGACCGGGGCCTGCCGGTGCGAGGTCCCCAGCAGCTCGGCTCCGGGCCCGGCCAGCGCGGCGACCTGCTCCGGGCGGACCTTGGACGGGCCGCAGCCGAACCGGCCGTCCACCGGCCGCAGGCTGGCCGGGATCACGATCGGGCGGGTGTCCTCAGGCATCTCGGTCCAGTACCTCCGCGGCGCCGGGCACATCGCTCACCGGGCGGGCCGGCGGGCCGGTGTACCTGGCGCTCGGCCGGATCAGCCTGCCGGTCTGCTTCTGCTCCAGGATATGGGCCGCCCAGCCTGCCGTCCGGGCGCAGCTGAACATGGAGGTGAACATGTGCGCCGGTACCTCGGCGAAGTCAAGGATGATCGCCGCCCAGAACTCCACGTTGGTGGCCAGCACCCGGTCCGGCCGGCGGGCCTGCAGCTCGGCCAGGGCGGCCGTCTCCAGCGCCGCGGCCACCTCGTACCTCGGCGCGCCGAGCTCCCTGGCGGTCCGGCGAAGTACCCGGGCCCTGGGATCCTCGGCCCGGTAGACCCGGTGGCCGAAGCCCATCAGCCGCTCGCCGCTGTCCAGCGTCCGCCGGACGTACTCCAGCGCGTCCCCGGTCTTCTCCACCTCCTCGATCATGTGCAGCACCCGGGCCGGCGCCCCGCCGTGCAGCGGGCCGGACATCGCGCCGACCGCGCCGGACAGGGCGGCGGCCACGTCGGCGCCGGTGGAGGCGATGACCCTGGCGGTGAACGTGGAGGCGTTCAGGCCGTGCTCCGCGGCCGAGGACCAGTAGGCGTCGATGGCCTTCACGTGCCGCGGGTCCGGCTCGCCCCGCCAGCGGATCATGAACCGCTCGGTGATCGTGCTGCCCGAGTCCACCTGGCGCTGCGGCACCATCGGCAGGCCGGGCCCGCGGGCCGACTGGGCCACGAACGACAGCGCCATCACCGAGGCCCTGGCCAGGTCGTCCCTGGCCTGCTCGTCGCTGATGTCCAGGAGCTGGCGCATGCCCCAGGCCGGGGCCAGCATCGCCAGCGCGCTCTGCACGTCCACCCGGATGTCGCCGGAGTGAACCGGGATCGGGTAAGGCTCGGCGGGCGGCAGGCCGGGGGCGAACGAGTTGTCCACCAGCAGGCCCCAGACGTGCCCGTAGGACACGTGCCCGACCAGCTCCTCGATGTCCACTCCCCGGTACCGCAGCGCGCCGCCTTCCTTGTCGGGCTCCGCGATCTGGGTCTCGAACGCGACGACGCCCTCCAGGCCAGGCACAAACACCGGCATCTGCTGTTCTCCGTCCCTCGGTCCGACCCAATTCAACCGCGTGACGAGCGCTTCCCGGTAGGCCCCCGGCCCCGATCCGGGCGGCCGGAGTTCTGCTGGCCGGGCCGGGTGTGTGAGGATCTTTACCCGTGGACAGGATGCTTCAGACGCCGGATGACACCGGGCCAGACAGCACGGGCGGCCTGGACGAGGCGATGCTGGCCGCCGACCCGCTGGACCAGTTCGCGCGCTGGATGGCCGATGCGCAGGCACTGCCGCTGCCCGAGCCCACCGCCATGGTGCTGGCCACGGTGTCCGCCAGCGGGCGGCCAAGGAACAGGACCGTGCTGCTGAAGAGCTACGGCTCCGACGGGTTCACCTTCTACACCAACCGGTCCTCCCGCAAGGGCACCGACCTGGCCGAGGTACCGCGGGCCTGCCTGCTGTTCCCCTGGCACCCGATGCGGCGCCAGGTGATCGTCGAGGGCCCGGTCACCGCGCTGACCACCGGGCAGAGCGAGCCCTACTTCCACTCCCGGCCGCGCGGCTCCCAGCTCGCCGCCTGGGCCAGCCGGCAGTCCACGGTCATCGGCTCCCGGCGCGAGCTCGAGGACCGCTACCTGGAGCTGGCGGAACGGTGGCCGGAGGGCACGCAGGTGCCGATGCCGGACTTCTGGGGCGGCTACCGGGTGACGCCGGAGAGCGTGGAGTTCTGGCACGGGCGGGTTAACCGGATGCACGACCGGCTCAGGTACCGGCACCAGGGCGGACGCTGGCTGATCGAGCGGCTCGCTCCCTGACTCCCGCCGGGCCTGGCCGGGCCGGCGCACGCCAGTGCGTTCTGGCGCCGCGGCAGCATAGCATCGGTCAGGTAAGGGAGGCCCATGACAGCGCACGGGCTCATCGATACGACCGAGATGTACCTTCGCACGGTCTTCGAGCTCGAAGAGGAAGGCATCGTCCCGCTGCGCGCCCGGATCGCCGAGCGGCTGTCCCAGAGCGGCCCGACGGTCAGCCAGACGGTCGCCCGGATGGAGCGGGACGGCCTGCTCCGGGTCGAGGGGGACCGGCAGCTCTCGCTCACCGGCACCGGGCAGTCGCTGGCCACCAGGGTGATGCGCAAGCACCGCCTGGCCGAGTGCCTGCTGGTCGACGTCATCGGGCTGCCCTGGGAGGAAGTCCACATCGAGGCCTGCCGCTGGGAGCACGTCATCTCCGACAGCGTGGAGCGCAGGCTGGTCGAGCTGCTGCGGTACCCGGTCCGCTGCCCGCACGGCAACGTCATCCCCGGCCTGGCCGAGCTCGGCGTGCCTGCCGAGGCCAGCAGGCGGGCGGTCGCCGCTGGTCACGATGGCGCGGTGGCCATGACCACGATCGCCTCGCGGCGCGATGAGGCAGTGGTTGTGCGGCGGATCAGTGAACAAGTCCAAAGTGATGCCGCTTTGATGCTTAAACTCAAGAACATCGGGATACAACCGGGGCGTGAGATAACACTTGCGCTCAGCGACGATGGTGTGCGGGTGACAGGTGAAGACAGGGTCGGCGGTGGTGCGGCGGATCTGCCGCGCCAGATTGCCGCGCATGTATTCGTCACCAGGCCGTGAAGTGACCGCGGCAGGTGCGCAGAGCGGCCGGGCCGTCCGGTGAGCGGCGACCTGGCGGTGCAGGCGATGCTTGGCGCCCAGGCCGTGCTCGACCAGGTCGACACCGGCGTCGTGGTGGTAGACCGCAGCGGCCGCCTGCTGTACGCGAACGCGTTCGCGGTCTCGCTGCTCGGCTTCCCCGATGACGCCAGGCACCTGGTCGGCCAGCCGCTGCTGTCCTTCGGCTTCGACGAGGGCGACGCGGGCAAGGCCAGGGACCTGGCCAGGGAGGTGCTGCGCGGCCGGACCTGGGAGGGCACGCTGGCCACCATGCGGCTGGACCGGTCCCGGGTCTTCGTCCGGGCCCAGGCCGCCCCGCTGCGCGATCCGGCCGGCGAGGTATCCGGCATCGTGATCATGGCCAGCGAGGCGACCCGCGGCGGCGAGCGGGCCGCCGACCGGATCGCGCTGCTCGAGCGGATCGGCGAGCGGCTGTCCGGCTCGCTGGAGCTGGACGTCACCTTGCGCCACGTGGCCGAGACGCTCGTGCCGCAGTTCGCCGATCACTGCCTGATCGACCTGCTCGAGGGCGACAAGCTGGTGCGGCGCGCGATGACGCACTCCAGGGGCTGGACCCCGGCGCCGGGGACCTGGGCGATGCAGGGCGAGCAGATCCGCTACCCGGCCGGTCACTTCTGCGAGCAGGCGATGTCCCGGCTGGACACCGTTGTGGTCGAGGACATGGCCGAGGAGACCTTCCCGGCGCCGAGCCCGGCGAGCCTGGAGGCGTGCAACGACGTCGAGCTCACCTCGGTCATCGCATCGCCGCTGATCGCCAGGGGCGAGCTGCTCGGGGTGATGAGCCTGGCGCTGTCCCGGCTGACCGAGCGCGCGGAGCGGCACTACGCGGCGGACGACCGCGACTTCCTCGGCGCGATCGCCAGCCGGGTCGCGATCGCGATCGACAACTCGATGCTGTTCGAGGAGGAACGGCGCACCGCGCTGGCGTTCCAGACCAGCCTGCTGCCGCATGACCCGCCGCCCCTGGACGGCCTGGAGGTGGCCTACAAGTACGTGCCGGCCAAGCCGCTGGTGACGCATGGCCAGGGCATCCAGACCCAGGTCGGCGGCGACTGGTACGACATCATCCCGCTGTCGGCCGGCCGGGTCGGCATCGTCATCGGCGACGTGGAGGGCCGCGGCGCGCGCGCCGCGGCCATCATGGGCCAGCTCCGGGCCGCGCTGCGGGCCTTCGCCCAGGACGACAAGCCGCCCGCGGAGATCCTGCGCCGGCTGGACGACTGGTGCCGCACGCTGGACCCGGCATCCTCCGGCAAGCCGGGCCTCGACCCGCCGGACGCGCCGATCGTGAGCTGCCTGTACCTGGTCTACGACGCCTGGTCCCGCACCCTGTCCTTCGCCAACGCCGGCCACGAGCCACCGCTGCTGGTCACCGGCAGCGAGGTCGGCCAGCTGGACATCGAGTACGGCGGGCTGATGCTCGGCATGCGCGGCAAGGGCATGCCGGGCGTGCCGACCTACCGCGAGGAGACGCGCAACCTGGATCCGGGCTCCACCCTGGTGTTCTACACCGACGGGCTGACCGACCGGCGGCAGCGGGCGGACGGGAACGGGCACTACACCGACACCGAGGTGCAGCAGATGCTGCGCCAGGCGGTCCGGGCCGCGGCCGGCGACAGCGTGGACGCGGTCGCCCAGGCGGCCGAGCAGGCCGTGCCCGGCGAGATCGACGACGACATGGCGGTCGTCGTGGTCCGCACGTCGGCCGATGACCTGGCGTCCTGGGAGGGGCACTTCTCGGCCGAGCCGATCAGGGTCTCCGAGGCCAGGCGGCTGGCGCACGAGACGTTCGCGGCCTGGGGGATGGAGTTCGAGCAGGCGGACCTGGCCTGCCTGCTGGTGTCCGAGGTGGTCACGAACGTGGTCCTGCACGCCGCGGTGTCGCCGGGACCGCCGGACGCAGCTGGACCTGGACCTGGCCGGGCCGTCCGGGGACGGCGCGGACTGGGACGGCGTCTCGCTCGCCGCGGATCTTCCCGGCCCGGTCCGCCGGGAGTTCACCCTGCGGCTGCGCCGGGGCGAGGCAGCCGTCTGGGTCGAGGTCTTCGACACCGACCTGCGGCTGCCCCGGATCCGCAGCGCGGGCGAGACCGACGAGGGCGGCCGCGGCCTCTACCTGGTCGACCAGCTCGCCACCCGGTGGGGGTCACGGCCGACCAAGGACGGCAAGGCGGTCTGGTTCGAGGTCCCGATCAGGGGCGGCCGGTAGGGGCCCATGGTTCCTGGTCGGCACGGTTCCCGGTCAGCATGGTTCCGCCGGGGGTCCGGGGGTCGTCCCCCGCGGCTAACAAGGAGGTCACGGTGGCGCAAGGGCTGATCCTGCTGGGGTTCCTGGCCGTGCTCGCCGCCTATTTCACGGTGCGGACCCGCCGTCGCCTCGGCCTGGGCTCGACCGGGCGGCACTGGGTCTTAGTGATCACCGGCTTCGTGATAGTTGTGCTGGTGCTGTGGGCGGTATCCACGCGGTAACGGTGACCGACCGTCACGCCTATGGCGAGCGGCCGCGCGCGGGGTAATCTCGAATCGACCGGCCCGTCCGCCGCCGCACCAGGCCCGGCACAGGCTGGTCAGCTGGGCGCCCAGTGGGAGGTCGCGGTGTCTGAGGCATACATCGTCGGTGCGGTGCGCACTCCCATCGGGAAGCGCGGCGGCGGCCTGTCCTCCGTCCATCCGGTCGACCTGGCCGCGCATGTGCTGACCGAGCTGATCGCGCGCACCGGCGCCGACCCGGCCGCGATCGATGACGTGATCATGGGCTGCGTGTCCCAGATCGGGGCGCAGTCGATCGATATCGGGCGGAATGCCTGGCTGTCTGCCGGACTGCCGGATAACGTGCCCGGCGTCACCATCGACCGCCAGTGCGGATCGTCCCAGCAGGCCGTCCACTTCGCCGCCCAGGCGGTGCTGTCCGGCACGCAGGACCTGGTGATCGCGGCCGGGGTGGAGAGCATGAGCATGGTGCCGATGGGCACCACGGTCACGCTGCCGCTGGAGAAGGGGATGGCGCCGCCGTTCGGCCAGGGCTGGCACGACCGGTACGGCAGCCAGGAGATCTCCCAGTTCCGCGGCGCGCAGCTGCTGTGCGAGAAGTGGGGCCTGAAGCGGCCGCAGCTTGAGGAGCTCGCGCTGGCCAGCCACGAGAAAGCGGTGCGCGCGATCGACGAGGGCAGGTTCGACCGGGAGATCACCCCGGTCGGCGGGGTCACCACGGACGAGGGGCCGCGCCGGGACACCTCGCTGGAGAAGATGGCCGGGCTCAAGCCGCTGCGGGATGGCTGGGAGCTCACCGCCGCCACCGCGTCCCAGATCTCCGACGGCGCGGCGGCGCTGCTGGTTGCCTCGCCGGACGCCGTGCGCAGGCACGGCTTCACCCCGCGGGCTCGCGTGCACGCCATGGCCGTGACCGGCTCCGATCCGGTGTTCATGCTGACCGGCCCGATCCCGGCGACCGAGCAGGCGCTGGCCCGCGGTCACCTGGACATCGGTGACATCGACGTGTTCGAGGTCAACGAGGCCTTCGCGCCGGTGCTGCTGGCCTGGTCGGCCGACACCGGCGCGTCGCTGGAGAAGACCAACCCCAACGGCGGCGCGATCGCGCTCGGGCACCCGCTCGGGGCAACCGGCGCCGATCCTGATGACCAAGCTGCTGCATGAGATGGAGCGCTCCGGCGGCAGGTACGGCCTCCAGACGATGTGCGAGGGCGGCGGCCAGGCGAACGCCACCATCATCGAGCGCCTGACCTGACCGCTCCGCCCGCCGCAGCCTCTCCCGGCAGTCGGCACCAGCCTGCCCGCCGCTGCCGTCGTCGCGGCCGTCCGGCCCCGGCGCCGCGCCCCGGCGGCCTGCTGTCCGCCCTGCAACCCCGGGATACCTCGTCCCGGATCTCGGGCTCAGAGGAAATATATAGTTGAGTTATAAGTTCTCTGATAGCAAGATAGAGAGCTTACCTGGGTCACAGGATCTAGGTACTTCGCAGGAAGGTGGGCACATGCTGCTGACAAGGTACGACCCGTTCGCCGCTGAGTTCGACCGGCTGGTTGGCGGGCCTTCGGCTCCGCCGGCTCCGGTCGCCCGGCCATGCGCATGGACGGCATCCGCCGTGAGGACGGCGTCGAGCTCCGCTTCGACCTGCCGGGCATCGACCCGCAGACCATCGAGGTCACCGTGGACCAGGGCGTGCTGACCGTCAGCGCGAGCCGGTCGGAGGAGTACGCCGAGGCCGAGAAGCCGTTCATCCGCGAGCGGCTGATGGGCTCGTTCGTCCGGCGGGTCCGGCTGTCCGACGCGGTGACGCGGAGAAGATCGAGGCCAGCTACGACCGCGGCGTGCTGACCGTGCACGCCCCGCTGGCGGAGCGGGCGCTGCCCCGCAAGGTCGAGGTCAAGACCGGCGGCCAAGGCCGAGATCGAGGCCTGACCAGAGGTACCCTGCGAAGGGCCCGCGCGGCTACCCGCCGTGCGGGCCCTGAGCCTTTGGTACCTGGATGACAGATAGAGCCTTCGCGGAGGTGAGCCGTGGCATCGCTGCCTCTTGACGATGAGAACCTGCCGCTGTTCACGGTGGGCCAGGTGTCGGCGATGCTGGAGGTCCAGCAGGCGTTCCTGCGCCGGCTGGATGAGCACCAGGTGGTGCGCCCGTCCCGGTCCACCGGCGGCCAGCGCCGCTATACCCGCCGGGAGATCACCGTCGTCCAGTACGTGGTCGGGCTGGTGGACGACGGGATGACGCTGTCCGCCATCCGCCGGGTGCTGGCGCTCGAGGCCAGGGTGGCCGAGCTGGAAACGGGAACGCGACCTGCTCCGGGCCGCCGTCGCGGAGCGGGACGAGCTGCTCCGGCGGCGCCCGCCGGGCCAGGGCTGAGTCAGACCTTGGTCCGGTAGAAGTTCAGGTACGACCGGGACGGGGTGGGCCCGCGCTGGTCCTGGTAGCGGGAGCCGTAGAGCGGCGAGCCGTACGGGTGCTCGGCGGGCGAGCTGCACCGGAACAGGCACAGCTGGCCGATCTTCATGCCCGGCCAGAGCTTGATCGGCAGCGTCGCCACGTTGGACAGCTCCAGCGTCACGTGCCCGGAGAAGCCGGGGTCGATCCAGCCGGCCGTGGAATGCGTGAGCAGGCCGAGCCGGCCCAGCGAGCTCTTGCCCTCCAGCCGCCCGGCGAGGTCGTCGGGCAGCGAGACCACCTCGTAGGTGGACGCCAGCACGAACTCGCCGGGGTGCAGCACGAACGGCTCGTTGCCGTCGGTCTGCACCAGCCGGGTCAGGTCCGGCTGCTCGACCGCCGGGTCGATGTGCGGGTAGCGGTGGTTCTCGAACACCCGGAAGTACCGGTCCAGCCGCACGTCGATGCTCGACGGCTGGATCAGCTCGGGCGAGTAAGGGTCGAGCCTGACCCGGCCTGACTCCACTTCGGCCCTGATGTCCCGGTCGGAGAGCAGCACCCTGGCAACCTACCGGGCTTCCGCCTGCGTGCGTACCCCGTGGTTGGCGCAACCAGCGGGTTGCATGCGCCTGCGATGGGCATCCGGCTGTCCTTGGCCGGCGCGGGCCGCCTCCGGCGCCGGACCTGGCTGGCACGGCCCTGGTCCGGCGCTTCCGCTCGGTCCGGTAGGATATCCCGCGCGGTCCGGGCGCTACGGCAGTATCCTGCCGGTCCCGCCCCGCAGCGCGGGTGTAGTTCAATGGCAGAACGTCAGCTTCCCAAGCTGATAGTGCGGGTTCGATTCCCGTCACCCGCTCGCAGTGTGCAGGGCCAGGTCAGGGACGCGCGATCGTCAGCGCCTGCCTCCTCTGCGGCGTACAGGGCGGCGAGAGCCGCTTCCGTGGTGACCGTGATCGGGATGATGTGTTTGGTGGACTCCGCCGGGTCCGCGCCAGCGGGCACGTACATCCGCTGGGTTCGCCTCGGCACGGCCGCGTCTCGCGCACTACCACGACGAGGGCGTATACCAGCAGGAGCGTTATGCCATCGAAGAACAGGCCCGCGATGATCGTCGGGATCGCCGTGCCGTCGCCGTTGGTGTGAGCCCGCCCGGTGCCCCAGGTCCAGAGCGGGTCGCGGACGCTGAACGGCTGGCCTAGTGGCACCTGGCTGCCCCAGGTGACGTCCGCGCGGCTTTGGGAAAGGTAGCCTTCGTCACCATGTGGCAGCCGCCCCTGCCGCACGTCCGCCGCAGGACTGACTATACGACACCGGGTTGAAGGTGTCCTGGTGCTCCGCGCCGACCACATATGCCCACGAGTTCACTTCGGCGGGCATGACGAACACGGTGATACCGTTCATCGTGGCGAGCATGACGAGCGCGGTACCCAGCCGCCATGGTGGCGCGGCGGATAGCGGTACGCGTCAGCGTACAGCGGGTAATGCGAAACGTGCCCTCGCCTTGACCCGGGCGGCCGCGTTGGCGCGGTGAATGCGTGATGTATCGAGGAGTACGGGGACCAGCCCCACCAGGACCAGAGCGAGCAGCACGAAGACCGGACAACGCGGAGGGTTCCGCCGTCCCGGCGAGGTTCGCGGACAGATTTAGGCCGATCCCCGCGTACGCCACGAGGCCAATTACGCTGCCTGTCGCCACCCAGGCCCACCCGCGCCGCCGGTGATGCAGCCTGACGAGCTTGGCAACATCCGATGACTCGCTGGTATTCCGCCGTGCTGGCGCTTGCGGCACCGGCTTCTCCTCGCTTCAGTTGCACCAGCCTGAGGCAGCGGCTTAGCGGCAGATGAATAGCCCCTGTGGGTGGTGACCCGGAACTGCCCTGGGCCTGGAGAATTGCCAGGCTCAGCATGGCCGTGCCGGACTGCGTGGTGAAGCTGAGGGCGGGTACCGCCTGGACCGGGCGGCCGCGCCGGCTGGAGACCGCCGCGTCCAGCAGGTGATGGATCTCGGCCAGGTGGACGGAGCTATTCGTGGACGCCAGCACGGTCCCGCCCGGTTTAGTGATGCGGCGCAGTTCCCCGATCGCGGCCGGGATATCGGGCACGTGATAAAGCATGTGCATGCCATGCGTGAACGGAGGTGCCGGTCGTCGGCGTACGCGGACCGGTCAGCATCCGCCGTCCGGTCGCCGGGTCATCCTCAGACACGCGGCCAGCAAACCACACCAGGCACAGCATGCCTCCGGCGGGGCGCCAGCAGCGAGCGGCCCAATACAGGCCGCGGAGCCGCTGCCTGACCAGGCCGAACAGGCAGGATCGCCCGAAGGTCACCAGGGCCAAGTAGGGTCACGGGCGGGTGGTTCCTCCGCTTTGAGACGATGCCGGCGTGCCGACTCACGTTGTGCTGCTGCGCGGGGTCAACAACCTCGGCGGCAAGAAGGTCGCGATGGCGGAACTCCGGGAGGTTGCGACCTCGCTCGGCCATACCGATGTCATGACCTACATCCAGAGCGGAAACGTGCTCCTCACTCCGCGGCTGACCGGCGGCGGGACGGCGGGCCGCACGGACACCGCGGCGCTCGCCGCTGAGCTGGAGCGAGCCATCGCCGGCCGCACCGGCGTGCGGGCCCGCGCCGTGGTGCTCTCCCGCGAGGAACTTGCCCGCTGCGTACACGACAACCCGTATCCGGGTGAGACGGATCCCAGGCTGCTGCATGCGGTGTTCCTGCCCGAGGTACCCGGACCTGGCCTGGCCGCCTGGGTGGCCGACGCAGAGCGGCAGGTGCGGGCGAAAGGGAGCCGGGACGAGGCCCAGGTGCTCGGCCGCACGGTCTATCTGCACACCCCGGACGGGTACCCGCCCAGCGAACTGCGCCGGGTGCTCGCCAGGGCGGGCGGACCGACCTCGGCCGCAGTGGCCGGAACGGCGCGCAACTGGGCGACGGTCAGCAAGCTGCTCAGGCTGTGCGGACCCTGACTTGACCTGCGCGCGGCAGATGCTGACAGCCGCGTTGCATGCCGAGGTCGTCGCCTACATCGACGCGTTCTCGCCTTGATCCGGATCGGCAGGGCGCCTTGCCGTCAGCCGGCCAGGTCATCTGGCGGATCCACATTTCCGTCCTCGCCCGGTGGCAGCTGATCCCACCACCAGGGAAGCTCGGTTTCCCGCCAGAAGGGATCGGGCTTGAAGTCGCACCACGTGCCATCGAAGGGGAACGCCGAGGACTCCGCCATGCTGATCAGGCGCTCGCCTTCCGCCCGGATGGCGGCAGCGTCGGCCTCGCCCCAGAACAGCGGGTGACCGGTTCGCTCGGCGAACTCATCCTCATCCTTCCAGCGCCACGTGCGGTCGGCCGCGACGAGCACATCGAGCGCGTGATCGCGGCTGTCAATGCCGCCCCACCAGCGGCGTGCGGGCGTCTGCAGGTTGATGTACCAGCCCTCGAACTCGCCATCGCCGGCAAAGCCAAAGGAGACCGCATACCGGGAATGGGGCGGAGTCAGCCAGAGCACATCCCGTTCAGCCCAGGTAGATACGCCATGGATCGTCGGCATGCGGATTTTCTCTGCCAGCGGCATCTTCCGGGTTGGCACACCCGTCAGGCTGACCCGGCGGATTACCTGCGAGCCACGGGCGATCCATGCCAGCAAGCCCCGGTCGTCGTCGCTGACCACGCGCGCGCTCTCGGCAGTCGCGATCCTGCCATCTTGATGCAAGCCGCGAAGGACGATGACATCACCGGTGCTGAAGCGCTGCACTCCGCCTCCTGACCTGCTGAATGATCGCCCCTCAGCTAGATTATCGCGAGCCGGGACCCTCCCGGCAGGCGTGCGAGAGGGTGAAGCCAATGAGTTCTGTGTTCGCGCTTGTGCGGGATGTCGAGCGGCAGCGGCTCCGGGCGCTGGCGAGTGGCGATGTAGCCACCGCCGCTCCGTTTCATGCGGAGGATTACTGGCTGATTACCCCGAACGGCTCGGAAATGACCAAGGCCGATTACGTTGGTGCCATTGAGTCAGGACAACTGAGGTATCAGGTGTTTGAGCCCGTCTCCGAAATGGACGTACTCGGCAATGCGGGAGTCGTGGTTCTGCGCTACCGGGCTCGCATCAGTTTTGCCGGCGGACCTGGCTTCATCTGCTGGCATACCGACTGCTACCAGCTTCGGGGCGGGACCTGGCAAGTGGTCTGGTCCCAGGCCACGGAGGTCACGGAGGCCACGGAGGTCACGGCAGAGTAGGCACGCCCGTTGAACAGGATGCCGACAAGCGCGGTCACTGACCAGGCTGGCCGGGCCGGGGACGGTCAGGCCTAGAACCGTCGTCACCGGCACCGGCGGAGCCGGGACCGGCAGGCCGGGCCGGGCTGCCGTCGTCGCCGCCCGGCCTGGGGGAGTGGCCGGCCAGGGCCGCGACGGAAGCTATGAGGCCGGGTGTCCTGCTTGCCGATCAGCTCCCAGGCGCGCGCGATGCCGACGACCAGCGCGCTGACCATGGCGTAGCTGATGTCCTCCATCGCGCCGATACCGACAGAGCTGACGAGCAGGATGATGCCCCCCGCGACCTCCACGCCGAAGATCATCAAGAGCAAGACGATCAGCCACAGCTGCTGTAGCTGCTGGCCTGAGGTGGCCTCGCTGGCCAGGATCGAGCGGATCGCGCCGCGGGTGAAGATGATTCCGGCGCTGCCCAGGATGGCCGCCGGGTAGCCGAGCCGCGTGCCGGGGACAAGGCCATACAAGGAGATGGCCAGGGCGTTGGTGAACGCCACCAGCGCGGCGGCCGACCGGACCTGCCGGATGACGGGCGGCCCGGCGGGCAGGCCGCTGCGCGGCCCTACCGACAAGGCGACGAACAGCAGGCCGGTCAGCGCGCCGGAAGAGCTGGCGATCGCCACGAACAGATCCCGGTAAGCCCCAGTCACCACCTGGCCACCCTACGACGCGCCGCAGCGTGACCGGACGGCGCCGCCGCGCCGCCTGGGGATCCCCAGGGGCGGCGCGGCGGCGCCATTCCGGTGCCGGTCCTAGCGGAGCAGGCGGATGGTGACGTGGCCGGGTTGGACTTGCCGCTGCCGGTCCGCACCGTGGCCTGGCCGCGCGCGCTGGCGTAGCTGCCGGTACCGCCGGTGACCGCGAGCCGGAACGGGTTGCTGGCGTTAATCCCGCTGAGCTCGATATCGCCAGCCTTGAGCACCAGGTCCGCGGTCACCCTGGCGACGGTCCCGGTCAGGAACACCACGGTCACGTAGCTGTGCCCGGCTACCACCGCCGGATGCGCCGCGGCGAAGGCCGGCTGGGCGATGATGATCTCGTCACCGACCCCGATCCCCTTGCTGTGCCGGACGTTGATCATGGTCAGTGATCCGCCATGGACATTGATCCGGAGCGTGCTGGCGGACCCGGCTCGCGGGGCCGAGTGCGCCGGGCTCGCGGCGCTCATGGCCGCCCCGGCGAGGCCCGGCCACCGCGACGGCGGCGACGATGACGGTTCCTGCGTTGCGGATCCTGCTGACTGCGGACATGCTGATCACCTTTCTTCCTGGCTGGACTGTTCGTGACGGGAGTGGTTCCTGGCAGCGTTGGTTCCGGGCGGAGTGGTTCCTGGCGGTAGCAGCTCTCCGGGAAGGCAGGGATCAGGCGGCAGGGCCGGCGACTGCTGCCTGGCCGGCCGGCGGCGGGCTGGCGGACCAGCGCCACCGCTACGGCGGCGAAGCCGACCGCGGTCAGGCCCCAGGAGCAGCCGTCCAGCAGGTGCTTCGGTACGCCGATGGCGAATACGACGTGGCCGACCTGCGATACCGCGATCGCCAGCCCGGCCCAGGCCGGCACGACCCCGCCGCGCCACAGGGCGATGCCGAGCAGGATCAGGCCGATGACGTGGCCCGCGACGAAGAGGTCCGAGCCCAAGCTGACCGGGCCGAGCGCGCCGATGCTGGACAGCAGGGGGCCGGTGGTCCCGGGGCGATGCCGATCCTGGCCGCGCCGAGCGCGACGGTGTCCGGACCGGCGATGCTGGGCGAGCACAGGAACATCAGGCCCGCGAAGGACAGCACCAGCCCGGCGGTGCCCAGCCGGGGTGCGCCGCGCCGGGCCAGCATCCCGGCCGTGATCACTGCCGGGATCAGGGTCAGGGCCACGATCACGGTCAGCCAGAGGACGGCTGCTCGGCGCCCTGGTGCGCGGCCACCTTGGCGGCCAGGACGGTGTTCGAGTCGTTGGTGTAGTACGGCAGGATGCCGCGCAGGATCGCGACGGCGAGCGGCCCGACCGGCAGCAGGACGGCCAGCGCTGCCGGCCAGCCCGGCCGCTTGGGCGGGATCGGGAGCGTGGGTCAGAGGTGGCAGCCATGTTGGCTCCCTTCGGCCCGGCGGAGCAGGGCCGGCCCGGCGCTGACGTGGAGTGAATCTGACGCCGCTCAGCCTGGGCCGCCCGGCACCCGCCCGGCAGGGTTCGGCTCGGCTGCTCGGCCGGGTTTTTTGGCGGGTCTCCTGGGTGCGCGCACCCATGACATCGGGAGGCCGCCCGGGCATTATTGGTACATGGCCGAGAGACGGAACCGCCGGGCCAGCGCAGGAGGCCTCCGCGGCGGCCCTGTTCTGGCTCGCGATGGCCGAACTCGCGGCCGCCTCGGATTCGCGCTGGCGGCGGATCTCCTTCGCGGCGCGGCGGGCACCTATACGGTGACCAACGGGGCGATGGGACTGGCATTCGCCGCCTGCGGCACGCTGCTGGCCTGGCACCGGCCGAAGAACCCGATCGGCTGGCTGCTGCTCGCCGCGGGACTCGCCCAGGCGACCTCGACCGCCGCCAGCTCCCTGCTGGCGCTTGGCCAGCCTCGCGGCTGGAGCCTGGGCGCGCTCCGGCTGATCGGCACCCTGACCGCGTACCCGTGGCTTTCTCGATCGGGATCTTCCTGCCGATCGCGCTGCTGCTGTTCCCGGACGGACGGCGCTGGCCGCCCCTGGCGGTGGCTGATCTGGGCCGCCCTGATCGACGGCGCCCTGTTCGTGCTGAGCTTCGCCTCCCCGGCGCCGCATGGAGATCGCGGCGTACCGGGTCACCCTGTACCTGACCATCGGCGCTCTACGCCCGCCTCACCCCGCTCTGGGCCGCCCCCGAGTTCGGGTGGGCGGTCTTTTCGGCGGCGATCGCGTCGCTGGCGGTGCGGTACCGCCGTGGCGACGACAACGCTGCGCAGGCAGCTGCTCTGGCTGCTGCTGGCTGGCCTGGCGGCGGGGGCGTTCACCGTTCCGTGGGGGATCTTCGGCACCGGCCCCATCCTGGGCCTGCTGGTGATCCCGCTCATCCCGGCAGCGATCACCATCGCGATCTTGCGTCACCAATTGCTCGACATCCGGCTCGTGGTGTCCAGCGCGCTGCTGTATGGCCTGCTGACGGCGGTGTGCGTGGGTTCCTACGTCGGCCTTCTGGCCTTGTTTGATGCCCTCGTGCACCAGGGTGAGCCTGGCCTCCGCGGTGGTGGCGAGCTTGATCGTCGCGATCGCGTTCAACCCGGCCCGGGTCTGGCTACAGCAGCTGGTCGACCGCGCCTCTATGGCGACCGGGGCGACCGGTGCGCGCGGTATCACGGGTGGGCGAGCGGCTCACCGGATCGGGCGACGAGCTGGCGGGCGTGCTCGAAGCACTCTGCGAGTCCCTCCGGCTGCCCTTGCGGCGGTAAGGTTCGGACCGCTCGAGGCGGCCGCCTACGGGCCGTCCCCGAGCTCCGGCACGGCGTTACCTGACACTACGACGGCGCGACCATCGGCGAGCTCATTGTCGGCCTGCGCCACGGGCAGGGACGCCTCGGCGCCGCCGACGTCGCCGTACTCGAGCTGCTCGCGGCCCCGATGGCCGTTGCCCTGCACTCAACGGCACTGTCAGTCGCGCTGCAGGAGTCACGGCTGTCCATCGTCGCCGCCCGCGAGGAAGAGCGCCGACAGGCTCCGGCGCGACCTGCACGACGGCCTCGGCCCGGCGCTGACCGGGATCGCGTTCAAGGCCGACGCGGCGCGCAACACCCTGACCCGCGAGCCGGAGCGGGCCGACCAGCTCCTGGGCGAGATGCGGACCGGCATCACGACCGCGATCGCCGACATCCGCCGGCTCGTCTACGCCCTGCGGCCGCCGTCCCTCGACGACCTCGGGCTGATCGGTTCCCTGCGCGAGCAGTCCCGCCAGGCTGGCCGGGCGAGGCGGGGGCCAGCGTCCTGATCCGCATCGATGTGCCAAACGAGCCTGCCGCCCTTGCCGCCGCCGTGGAGGTCGCCGCCTACCGGATCATCACCGAGGCCATGACCAATGCGACCGGCATTCCGCGGCCACGACGATCGACCGTCAGCCTGACGCTGGCCGAGGGTACCGGCCTGACCATCGAGGTCACGGACGACGGCCCGGCGCCGCCCGGTGAGTGGCGGCCGGGGTCGGGCTGGCCTCGATGCGGGAACGCGCGGCTGAGCTGGGCGGTTGCTGCCTGGCCGGCCCGGACCCGGCGGGCGGCGGCCGGGTGGCCGTCTCGCTGCCGCGGCGGGCTGACCGCCTGACCAGCACCCATGCCATACGAGTCGTGATGGCCGACGACCATCCGATCGTCATCGACGGCCTCGCGGCCCTGCTGGCCTCGGTGCCGGCGATCGACGTCGTCGGGGTGGCCGCAACGGCGCCCGCCGTCACCGCGGCGGTGACCTTGCGTCCGGACGTGCTGGTGATGGACATCGGCATGCCCGAGCTCAGCGGCATCGCGGCCACGGCCGAGATCGCCCGGGCTCGCGCCGGAGGTCGCGGTGCTGATCCTCACCATGTTCGACGACGACGACTCGGTGTTCGCCGCGATGCGCGCCGGGGCGCGCGGGTACTTGCTCAAGGGCGCCCAGCAGGACGAGATCATCCGCGCGATCCAGTCCGCCGCCGCGGGCGAGGCGATCTTCGGCCCGCCGGTGGCCAGGCGGCTGCTCCGCCACTTCGCGGCACCCCCCGCACGGAGCCGTTCGCCGAGCTGACCAGCAGGGAGCGGCAGGTGCTCGACCTCATCGCGGCCGGGGCGCGCAACGCCGAGATCTCCCGCCGCATGTCGATCGCGCCCAAGACCGTGGCCAACCACGTCTCAGCCATCTTCGCCAAGCTCCAGGTGGCCGACCGGGGCGCAGCCATCATCGTGGCCAGGGACGCCGGACTCGGCCGGACCCCGCCAGCACCGGCCGGGTAAGCCGGCGGGACTGGCTACGATCTCTTGGCGACGATCTCCACCAGGTTGCCGTCCGGGTCGCGCAGCAGCGCGTTGCGGTTGTTGCTGCCGGTGTCGTGCGGCGGCTGGAGCGACGGGGACCCCCGCGGCCACCAGGTCCTTGTAGGCCACGTCCACGTCGTCGGTCCACACGACCAGGACCATGGCCGGGCTGCCCGGCGCGGCCTCGACCGCGTGTACCCGGCGGGCCGCCTCGACCGTGCCGAGGCCGATGGTGAACCCGTTCAGCTGGAGCTCGACGTGCTCGGGGGTGCCCTCCCGCGGGGTCCGGAAGGTCTCGGCGAAGCCGAGCAGGTCGCGGTAGAACCGGATCCCGGCCTCGATGTCGTTGGTGTACAGGTTGACCAGTGCGGCAGCGAACATGCGCATCACGGTACCGGGCGGCTGTGACGATATCGCCCGGCTTGTCGGTGCCGCAGCCGGAACACTTCGGCCCGCCGGGCTAGTGTGTGCGATCGTGACCGGCTGGCAGAAGGTGATTGAAAGCGGCTTCCCGCTGCCCGCCAGGCCGGAACTCGCCGACGCCATCGCCGAGCTGAGCGAGGCGCTGCGGTCGCCGGATCCGGTGCTGCGCGACGAGCAGGCCTTCACGGTCGCGGCCGAGTGGATCCCGCAGCCTGGATCCCGGCACCCGGCGGCGGCTCGGCGACACGATGGCGGCGCGGTTCGGCGACGGCGAGATCCAGGCCCGCAGTTTCGCCGCGCTGATCATCGCCGCGATCGTGCAGCAGGGCGATTTCGAGCCCGGCTGGCTGACCGCCTTCACCTCCTGGTACCGGTCCGAGACCGACCTGCGCGGCTACGACGCGGCGCTGGGCTGGCTGCACGCGGTGGCGCACGGCGCTGACCTGCTCGGCGCGTTCGGCCGCTGCCTGCGGGTAGATCCGGCGCCGCTGCTGGACCTGGCCGCGGCCCGGCTGCTGGCCAGCACCGACTACCTGTTCGGCTGCCAGGAGGACGACCGGCTTGCCTACGCGATCGGGCTGACCCTGACCAGGGACGAGCTGTCCGAGGCCCAGGCGGTGGGCTGGCTGGAGCCGGTCGGCGCGGACTTCGCCGCGGGCAAGCCGGGCCCGGTGCCGGCCCACGCCTCCAACACCATGCGCACGCTGCGCGCGGTGTACCTGCTGGCCGACCGGGGAGTGCGGCTGGAATGGAGCGGCGGCGACCCGGTTCCGCTGCGGCACCGCGAGGCGCTGCTGCAGCGCCTTGCGGCGGTGCTGGCTATCGTTGCGCCGTTTACCGGGTAAGCCTTCCGGCCGGGGTAGCCCTGGCACCGGCCGGACGCCGGACCGGCGGGTTATGCCTTGGTGCTGATCCGGGTGCCCAGGTCGGCGCCCTCGCAGATCTGGCGCATCACCCCGATCGCCGCCACGTCGAAGACGTGCATGGTCAGTGCCTGCTCGTTGGCCAGCACGAACGCGCTGGTATCCATGACCCGGACGCCGACGGCCAGCGCCTCGTCGTAGGTCAGCTGGGAGTACCGCACCGCGTCCGGGTTGATCTTCGGGTCGCTGTCGTAGACCCCGTCGACGCCGCGCTTGGCCACCAGCAGGGCGTCCGCATCCAGTTCCAGCGCGCGCTGCACGGCCGGGTAGTCGGTCGTCACGTACGGCTGGCCGATGCCGCCGGCCAGCAGCACGATCCGGCCCCGTTCCAGGTGCCGCGCGGCGCGCAGCCGGATGAACGGCTCGGCCACGCTCTGGATCGGCACCGCGGTCATCACCCGGACGTCCGCCTCGGTCCTGGCGGTCAGCGCGCCGCGAAGCATCAGCGCGTTCATCACGGTGCCGAGCATGCCGATGTTGTCGGCCTCGGCCCGGCTGATGCCCCAGCCGTCGGCCATCCGGCCGCGGAAGTAGTTGCCGCCGCCGACCACCACGGCGACCTGCACGCCCAGGTCGCGGACCGACAGCACCTCCTTGGCGACGTGGCCAGGCTGTCCGGGTCGACGCCCCAGCCGGCGTCCCGGCCAGCGCCTCGCCGCTGAGCTTGACGACGACCCTGCCGATATCGCGGCACAGTCAGGTTCCCCCTTCCCGGCCGCTCGCTCTCTGCGGGCGACCCCGACCAACGCTACCGCATGCGGCCGCGGGCAGCCCGGACGATGACCGAGCGTGTCCGGCGCGCTGACCTGCCGGGCTTCAGGCTGTCCAGGCGGCGGCCCGCCTGCTCCAGCCTGGCCGCCAGGGCCATCGCGTCCGCCGAGCCGGGTTCGGTGTCGGCCAGGCTGAGCAGGCCCCGGACCGACGCTGACGGCAGGACCAGGTCCAGGGCGTCCGGGGCGTCCGGGGCGCCGGGTGCCTCGCCGTAGGCGGCGACGGCGTCCTCCCACTGGGCGGGCGGCACCGAGGAGACCAGGAACCAGGCCAGGTCGGTGACTCCCGGCAGGGCCGAGACGTCCTCCCAGTCCAGCAGCGCGATCTCGCCGTCCGGCCCGGTCCGCATGTTGTCCGCCGAGGCGTCGCCGTGCACCAGCGTGACCGGCCCGGCCTGGCCGGCCGCGAGCTCGGCCTGGACCACCCGTTCCGGCCCCTCGGCGGTGTCCTCGGCCTGGTAGCAGGCCGGCACCCGGACCCCGGCGACCGGCGCGATCTCACGGTAGAACCGGACCTCGGCCCGGAACATGTCCAGCGCCTCGGGGATCGAGCCGGGTGCCGGGCGGCCGCGCCGCTTGACGTGCTTCCGCATCGCGTCATGCTACGAGACGCCGGCCGGACGGCCTGCCCCGGCGCGACCGCGGGCTAGGCCTGCCTGGCGCGATCTCGGCAGCGAGGCCACCACCAGGGCATGGGAGTCCTCGATCAGCTCCGCCAGCAGCTTTTCCGGCACCGAGCCGTCCAGCGTCACCGTGTTCCGGTGCCGGCTGCTTCAGGTGATAGCCCGGCGCGATGGCGGGATGCGCTGCCCGCAGCGCGACCGCGACCTCCGGTTCGCACTGCGGGCTGACTGCAGCGGCGTGCTGTCGGCCGGGCAGATCGCGAAGATCTTGCCGCCGACCTTGAACGCCGAAACCTCATCGCCAAACGGGAACTCCTCGCTGGCTCCCGGCAGCGCCAGCAGACGGTTCCAGAAGCTCGGCCTGGTTCACCTGGCCTCCACCAGTCGGGACACGGAAAGCGCGCGTTCGCAGCCCATCCAACAGCATCGCCGGGCCGCCGGCGCGCTGCGGGCTGACCCGGCCGCGGGCCGGTGCTGCTTGGCTTGCCCCGTGACCGCAGAATCGCTCCGCAGCCGTTTCGCGGCGAGACCGTGTACGGCGCCTGGTCGGTGATCCCGGCCGCGGCCAGCGTCCAGTCCCTCGCCAGGTTTCCTGGATTACGTCTGTCATCGACCTGCAGCATGGCGGGGCCGCGGAGCGCGACCTGCCGGAGCTGACCAGACGATCCGGCGGGCGGGCGCCGCCCCGCTGGGCCGGGTCCGGCTACGCCCACCCGGCGGACATCGGCCGGGCTCTGGACCTGGGCTGCGCCGGCGTCATCGTGCCCAACGTGGACTCCGCCGAGCAGGCCGGGGCGGTGGCCGGCGCGTGCCGGTACCCGCCGGCCGGCTACCGGTGAGCGGGCGGGGTCCATGGCCGGGCAGCGCCCGCTCTGCATGGTGATGGCCGAATCCCGGCAGGCGCTCGCCGAGCTCGAGGCGACGCTGGCGCTGCCCGGCGTGGACGGCATCTATGTCGGGCCGCGCGACCTTTCGTTCTCGCTCGGCTGCCCGCCGGACCCGGGCGACCCGGTGCTGCGGCCGCAGCTGGAGCGGATCTGGGCGGCCTGCGCGGCGGCGGGCAAGCCGGCAGGGTGCGCGCCTCGGACGGGGCGACCGCCCGGCTGTACCGCGACAGCGGCTGCCGGATGATCACCGTGGCCGACGCGACCGCGGTGCCCGCGGCACCGCCGCCAAGCTGGCGGCCGCCCGCGACTGACCGGTCGGCCCTGACCGCTCGCGGCTGACCGCCCGGCCGGTACCTTGGCCAGATCCGGCGGCGTGGGCCACAATGACGACTGACAGCCTGGGCCAGCACCGCGCGGATAGTGCCGTGGCACGCCGCCTGGGTCACCAACTCCCTCGCAGCATCTGGAGGCAGACCATGGGTCTGATGGACAAGGTCAAGGCGCAGGCGGCCCAGCTCGCACAGCAGGCCCAGGACACCGCCGCGATGCCAAGGCCAAGATCGACCAGTTGCAGGCTGCAAGCGCAGTGATGCGATGCTGCGCGACCTTGGCGCGCTGGTCTTCGCCGACCGGACCGGCCGGGGCGCCGCCGACTCGCAGGCTCAGATCGACAAGCTGATCGCCGACCTGTCCGCGTACGAGTCGCAGAACGGGGTCGACCTGACCAAGCGCAGCGACCAGGGACTGCAGGGGTTCCTGAACAGCCCGATGATGAAGGCGCGGCCGCACCGGGCCCGGGAGTTCCTGCCGGGCAGCGGCGAGCAGCCGTCCGCCACGTTCACCGATCCGGGCCCGGCACCGCCGCAGCCCGGTGCCCCGGCGCCCGCGGCGCCTGCGGCGCCGGTGTCCCCCGGCACCGGCAGCACCGCGTTCCCTGGCCAGGTGAGCACCTCCTTCCCCGATGCCGGGGACCCCGGCCTCGTTCCCCGACCCGGGCACTGCCCCCGCATTCGGTGATCCGTCGCCCGGTACATCGTTCCCGGATGCCGGGCCCGGCACGTCGTTCCCGGCCGCCACCTCGTTCCCCGGCACCGGCGTGCCGCCCCGCTTTCCCGGACGCACCGGCAGCGCCGGAGGATGCGCCGCCGTCGTTCCCGGACGCGGGCCAGCAGGGCTGATAGTCTCGGCTGGCCCGGCCCGGCGGGCCGGGCCAGCCCGCTACTTACAGGCGTCCCGCGCCCCGGCCCGCACAGCCCCGGGTGGCGCCGCACAGCACCCGGTGCAGGAGCCGGGCCGCCGCCCGGCCTTCGCCCCGCCCGCCTTCGGTGGACTCATTTGCGACAGTGGACTCGTTTGCGCTTTATTCGCGCAAACGAATCTAAGCAATACCAGGTCCGGGGGGCTGGATCAGGCGACGGGCGGGTCGGGGTCGCGGGGGAGGCCGAGTATCCGCTCGGCGATGATGTTGAGCTGGATGTCGGTGGTGCCGCCGCCGATGGTTAGCGCCTCGGTCAGCAGGATCTGCCTGGCCCAGTGCGCCCCGTTCGGCTCGCCGGACTCGGTCACCGCTGGTCCGCCCTGCCCGCCGAGCGCTCCGCTGCTGCCGGCCAGCTCCCAGCTCTTCTCGCAGACCCGCTGGGCGTGCCGCATGCCGAGCAGCTTGCGCACGCTGCCGGTCGCGCCCGGCTCGGTGCCGGACAGCTGCTTCAGCGCGACGCGCAGCGAGAGCAGGTCGATCGCGTGGCCATCGCAGACCAGCTCGCCGATTTCGGCCGCGTCGAACTCGGTGCCACCCTGGCCACCGCGAGCAACTCGGTGACGCCGGAGCCGAACGTCCAGGACTGGGACAGCGCGACCCGCTCGTTCGCCAGCGTTGTCCTGGCGATCTTCCAGCCCTTGTTGATCTCGCCGACGACGCAGTCGTCGGGCACGAACACGCCGTCAAGGAACACCTGGTTGAACACCTGGTCGCCGGTGATCTCGCGCAGCGGCCTGACCTCGACGCCGGGCGAGTGCATGTCCAGCAGGAAGTAGGTGATGCCGTCGTGCCGCGGTTCTGCCGGGTCGGTGCGGGCGATGCAGATCGCCCAGGACGCCTCGCGGGCCAGCGAGGTCCAGATCTTCTGCCCGGTGATCTTCCAGCCGCCGTCGGCCCGTTCGGCCCTGGTGTTGAGCCCGGCCAGGTCGGAGCCCGCCCCGGCTCGCTGAACAGCTGGCACCAGAGGTAATCGATCCGCAGCGTCGGCAGCAGGAACCTGTCCTGCTGCTCCTGCTGCCGTACTGGATCAGCGCGGGCACCACCCAGGCGCCGATGGCCAGGCTGGGTGCCCGGACCCCGGCGGCCCGCATTTCCTCGTCGATCATGAGCTGCTCGAGCGCGCCGGCGCCGCGGCCCCACGGCCGAGGCATGTGCGGCATGACCCAGCCGCCCGCGGCTATCCGTTCTGCCTGCTCCTTCCCTGCCAGCGGGGCGATCTCGGCAAGCTCGGCCCTGATCTGCGCCCGAAGCGCGGCCTCGCCGTCCGGAGCTCGATCCTGGACCGGCCGCTGCACGCCGGCCAGCGCCAGCTCGGCCGACCCGCTGCTGCCACTCGGCGGTCGGGCCGAGCAGCGCCCGCAGCGACATCGCCCGGCGGTAGTAGAGGTGCGCGTCGTGCTCCCAGGTGTAGCCGATGCCGCCGAGCACCTGGATGCACTCGTGCGCGCAGGTCACCGCGGCGTCGATGGCGACGACGCGGCGACGCTCGCGGCGAACTCCCGCTCGCTCGGCGTCTGCGCCGCCTCCGGCGGCGCGCACGCGCCGCGTCCCAGACCGCCGCCGCGGCCTGCTCGGCCGCCGTCAGCATCCGCGCGCAGCGGTGCTTGACCGCCTGGAACTGGCCGATCGGCCGGCCGAACTGCTGGCGGATCTTGGCGTACTCCGCGGCGGTGTGCACCGCCCAGTCGGCGATGCCGCACGCCTCGGCGCCGAACAGGATCGCGGCCAGGCCGGTGACCGCCTCCCGGCTGAGGCCGGGCAGCAGCCGGTCGGCGGGCACGGCGACGCCATCGGCCCGCAGCTGCGCCAGCGGCCGGGTCAGATCGAGGCTGTCCACGGCGGTGACCTCCAGGCTCGGCGGCGTCCACCGCTACCCACGCCTCGCCCTCTGCCGGTCGCCACCGCCACGATGACCAGGTCGGCAACCGGCCGCCGAGCACCGGGCCGGACTCGCCGCTGATGACCAGCCCGCCGTCCGCGCCGGGCTGGCCGGCCAGGCCGGCGGCCAGCGACACCGCGCCGGGCCTGGAGCCGTCGGCCAGGCCGGCCACCAGCTTGCCGTGCGTCCCGGCCAGCGCCGCTGGCCAGCACCGCGCTGGCCAGCACCGTGGGCAGGAACGCGCCGGGCACCAGCGCGCGGCCGAGTTCCTCCAGCGCCACGGCAAGCTCGGGCAGGCCGTAGCCCTGGCCGCCGTCCTCCTCGGGCAGGTGCAGGCCGAGCAGTCCCTGCTCGGCCAGGCCGGGCGCCAGCGACTCGAGATAGCGCGCGGAGCCGCCGTCGGCGCCGTCGGCGGCCGCCCGGACCAGCTCAGGCGGGCAGTTGCGCTGCGCCCAGCCGCGGACCGCCTCGGCGAGCTCCAGGTGCTCTTCGGTCAGGCCGAGCGCCATCGCCACACCGTCCCTGTTGATCAGCGCTCATGCCGAGCAACACTCTAGAACGAGATTCGGTTTCTGCCCAGTTGACCGGGACTGGCCGGGCCGCCCGTGCTGCCGCGGGCCGAGGGGTACCGGGCCGGCCTGGAAGAGCGTCCCGCAGGCGCAGATGTGGCGACAATGGGCAGATGGCGACATCAGAAGGCGCCGGGGAGCAGCGGCCGGAGGCCGGGCCGCAAGCCGGTCCCGGCCAGCTGCCGGCTCGCCCGGTCCAGAGCCGCCCGCTGGTTCGGAGCCCGTGGCCGGGCCGGGGGCTGCCGGGCATCACGGCGGCGACCCGCTGCACGAGCTGGTGCGGCTGGCCCGGCAGGTGGCGGTGGGCCAGCAGGCCGGCGCGGCTGCCGGGCTGGCGGCGCAAGACCAGAGGCGAGCCGCGCCTGCCGGTGTCCGGCAGCGTGGTGCTGGCGATCGTGCTGCAGCTGCTGCTGCCCAACCGGCTGACCGAGCCGCTGCCGCACTACCTGCTGCCCGCGCTGGAAGGGGTGCTGCTGATCGGGCTGGCGATCGCGAACCCGGTGCGGATCGAGCGCGGCGGCAAGGCGGTCCGGGCCGCCAGCATCGGGCTGATCCTCCTGATCACCGCGGCCAACGCGACCTCGGCGGTGCTGCTGGTCCGGGCGATCATCGAGCTGCTGCCGGGGGCCGGGACGGCCCCCCTGCTGCTGACCTCGGGGGCGTCGGTCTGGGCCACAAACGTGATCGCGTTCGCGCTGTGGTACTGGGAGTTCGACAGCCGCGGGCCGCTGAACCGGAACGAGGGCATGGTCCGGTATCCGGACCTGATGTTCCCGCAGATGGCCTCGCCCGAGCTGGCTCGCAGCGACTGGAAGCCGCACTACATCGACTACCTCTACCTGTCGTTCACGAACGCGACCGCGTTCAGCCCCACCGACGTGATGCCGCTGGCCCGCTGGGCCAAGCTCACCATGCTGGTCCAGTCCGCGGTGTCCCTGGTCGTCGGGGCGCTGGTCATCGCCCGGGCGGTCAACATCCTGAGGTAAACCGAGGCCGTCTGCGCTGGTTGCCCGGTGCTCCAGGCCGCTTCGCTCCCCGCTCTAGCCTGGCTCCGGTTACTTGCGAGTAGTACATGTAAGTTACTGGCGAGTACAACTTGCCGTGACTGGCGGGAGGCGGCGCCATGGGGCACTACAAGAGCAATCTGCGGGACATCGAGTTCAACCTGTTCGAGGTGCTGAAGCGGCAGGATCTGCTGGGCGCCGAGCCCTACCCGGAACGTGGACGAGCAGACCGCGCGGGGGATCCTGGACGAGGTCAACAGCTCGCCGCCGGCCCGGTCGCCGAGTCGTTCGCCGAGGCCGACCGCCACCCGCCGGTGTTCGACCCGGCCACCCACTCGGTGCTGATCGCCGAGGCGTTCAAGAAGTCCTACCGGGCGTTCATGGACGCCGAGTGGTTCCGGCTCGAGCTGCCGCCCGAGCTCGGCGGCACCAGCGTGCCGCGCTCGCTGGGCTGGGCGGTCGCCGAGCTGATCCTCGGCGCCAACCCGGCGGTCTGGATGTACGCGAGCGTCGGCTCGTTCTCCCACGCGCTGTGGCTGCTCGGCACCGCCGCGCAGCAGCGGATCGCGGAGCAGGCGGTCGAGCACCAGTGGGCCTACACCATGGTGCTCACCGAGCCGGACGCCGGCTCCGACGTCGGCGCCGGCCGCACCAGGGCGATCCGGCAGGACGACGGCACCTGGCACATCGAGGGCGTCAAGCGGTTCATCACCAGCGCCGAGCACGACCTGGCCGACAACATCCTGCACGTGGTGCTGGCCCGGCCGGAAGGCGCCGGGCCCGGCACCAAGGGCCTGTCGATGTTCCTGGTGCCCAAGTACCTGATCGGCGCCGGACGGCGAGCTCGGCGAGCGGAACGGCGTCTACGCCACCGAGGTCGAGCACAAGATGGGGCTGAAGGCCTCCACCACCTGCGAGCTGACCTTCGGCGGCGACACCCCGGCGGTCGGCACCCTGATCGGGGACGTGCACGACGGCATCAGGCAGATGTTCATGATCATCGAGTTCGCCCGGATGATGGTCGGGACCAAGGCCATCGCGACGCTGTCGACCGGCTACCTGAACGCGCTCGACTTCGCCAGGAACCGGGTGCAGGGCGCCGACCTCACCCAGATGACCGACAAGTCGGCGCCGCGGGTGACGATCCTGCACCACCCCGACGTGCGCCGCAGGCTGATGCTGCAGAAGGCCTACGCCGAGGGGATGCGGGCGCTGGTGCTGTACACCGCGAGCTTCCAGGACGCGGTGCAGGTGGCCGCGGCCAGCGGCGAGCCGCACGCCGGACGCCACGGCGCTGAACGACCTGCTGCTGCCGGTCGTCAAGGGCGTCGGCTCCGAGCGCGCCTACGAGCTGCTGAGCCAGTCGCTGCAGACCCTCGGCGGCTCCGGCTACCTGCAGGACTACCCGATCGAGCAGTACGTCAGGGACGCCAAGATCGACAGCCTGTACGAGGGCACCACCGCGATCCAGGGCATGGACCTGTACTTCCGCAAGATCGTGCGGAACGAGGGCAGGGCGCTGGCCTACCTGCTCGGGCAGGTCCGGGAGTTCGCCGCGGCCGACGGCGGCAACGGCCGGCTCAAGGCCGAGCGGGCGGCGCTGGCCGCGGCGGCCGACGACGTCGAGGCGATGGTCGCCGCGATGCACGGGTTCCTGGCCGCGGCCGGGGAGCAGCCCGCGGAGATCTACCGGGTCGGCCTGAACACCACCCGGCTGCTGCTGGCGCTCGGCGACCTGATGATCGGCTGGCTGCTGGCCCGGCAGGCCGAGGTCGCGCAGGCCCGGCTCGACGCGGGCGGGCAGTTCGCGGCTGTCGCGCCCGGACCTGGCGTTCTACCAGGGCAAGTGGCCGCGGCGCGGTTCTTCGCCGCTCCGTGCTGCCCCGGCTGGCCGCGGAGCGGGAGATCGCGGAGGCGACCACGCTCGACCTGATGGACGTCGCCGAGGACGCGTTCTGACGCCAGTCAGGCCGGTGCCGCCGTCAGATCTGGTACTGGACCGACACCCGCTGCCGGATCGGCGTGATGGTCTGCTCGATGACCGCCCGGTGCGCCGGATGGTCGCGGTAGGCCAGGTAGCTCTCCGCGTCCTCGAAGTCCGCCACCACGGCGTAGTCGAAGTTGCCCTCGACGAGGCCCGCGTCGGGGCCGGCGTGGTAGGCGCGCAGCCCGCGCATCAGCGGCGGCAGCGTCCTCAGCTCGGTCGACCTTCTCCTTCTGCTCCGGGGTCGCCTCCGCGGTCCAGGTGAACAGCACGACGTGCCTGATCATCATGCTCCCTTCGGGGCAGCGGGGGCGGGGGCGGCGGGTGGTCTGGGGCGCCCGGAGCCGGTCCGGGCGCCCGGACCGCCGGGGTCAGGACCAGGCGAGCATGCGCAGCGGATCGGTCAGCATCGCGCCGATATCGCGCAGCACGGCCGAGCCCAGGTCACCGTCCACGATCCGGTGGTCGAACGACAGCGCCAGGGTGGTGACCTTGCGCACGGCCAGCTGTCCCTCGTGCACCCAGGGCGCGTCCTTGACCTGGCCGAACGCGAGGATCGCGGCCTCGCCGGGGGTGAGGATGGGGGTGCCGGTGTCGACCCCGAACACGCCGACGTTGGTGATCGTGATCGTGCCGCCGGACAGGTCGGCGGGCGTCGTCTTGCCCGCCCTGGCGGTCGCGGTCAGCCCGGTCAGCGCGCGGGCCAGTTCCGGCAGCGACATCACGTGCGCGTCCTTGACGTTCGGCACGACCAGCCCGCGCTCGGTGGCGGCCGCGATGCCCAGGTTCACGTAGTTCCTGATCACGATCTCCTGGGCCGCCTCGTCCCAGGCCGAGTTGATCATCGGGTGCCTGGCCACCGCGACCAGCAGCGCCCTGGCCACCAGCAGCAGCGGCGACACCCGGACATCGGCGAACTCCGGCAGCGCCTTCAGCCGCTCCGTCGCCTGCATCGTCTCGGTGATGTCGATCTGCAGGAACTCGGTGACGTGCGGCGCGGTGAAGGCGCTCGCGGTCACCGCCGCCGCGGTGTGCTTGCGCACGCCGCGGATGGCGATCCGCTCCTCGCGCGGCAGCGAGGAGACCGGGACCAGGCGGCCTGGCACCGCCCGGCTGGGCTGCCGCCGTGCCTCGGCGCGCGCCCGAGCGGCCGCTGCCTGGACATCGTCCCTGGTGATCGAGCCGTTCGGGCCGGTGCCGGCCAGCCCGGCCAGGTCCACGCCCGAGGTCCTTGGCCAGCTTGCGGACCGGCGGCTTGGCCAGCACCGCGGCTCCGGCGGCCGCGGGTACCCGCCGCGGTCACGTCGGCGGTCGCGGTCGCGGTTGCCGGGCCGCCGGGAGCCGCTCCGGCTGCCCGGCCGCGGGCGGTAGCCGCGCCGCCGTTCCGGTCCTTGCGCGGCCGCCGGGTGGTGGAGCCGAGCTTGACGCCGTAGCCGACCAGCACCGCCTGGCGTTCCGGCTTGGGGGCGAGCGTGCCGTGGATGCCCGGCTCGACGCCGCCCTCGGCGGGCGGCTCCGGGACCAGGTCCTGCGGCCAGCGCCGCAGGCGCGCGCCGGCCGGCGCCGCTGAGCTGCGGCGCCGGGGCCGCGGGGGCCCGGGGGCCGCCCGGGCCGCCGGGGCGTGGAGCGGCGTCGGCGCCGACGTCGACCGCGATGATCGGGCTGCCCACGTCGACCGTGGTGCCCTCGGCGACCAGCAGGTCGGCCACCACGCCCTGCGTACGGGCTGGGCAGCTCGACCACGGCCTTGGCGGTCTCGATCTCCACGATGATCTGGTTGACGGTCACCTTGTCGCCCGGCTGCACCAGCCACTTCACGATGTCCGCCTCGGTCAGGCCCTCGCCGACATCGGGGAGCCTGAACTGCCTGAGCTCTGACATGCGGCCCTCTCAGTACGCGAACGTGCGGTCGACGGCGTCCAGCACCCGGTCCAGGTCCGGCAGGAACAGCTCCTCCAGCCGGGACGGCGGGTAGGGCGTGGAGTAGCCGCCGACCCGCAGCACCGGGGCCTCCAGGGAGTAGAAGCACTCCTGCGATCACCAGGGCCGCGATCTCGGCCCCGAGGCCGGCCGTGACCGGCGCCTCGTGCACGACCACGCACCTGCCGGTGCGCCGGACCGAGGCGAAGATCGTGCCGGTGTCCAGCGGTGACAGCGACCGCAGGTCGATGACCTCCAGCGAGTGCCCGTCCTCGGCGGCCGCCACCGCGGCCTGCGCGCAGGTCTTGACCATCGGGCCGTAGCACAGCACGGTGACGTCGGTGCCGCTGACCAGCGTGCGCGCCTGGGTCAGCGGCAGCGCGCCGGCCAGCCCGCCGGCGATGTCCACGTCCGCCTTGTCCCAGTACCGGCGCTTGGGCTCGAAGAAGATCACCGGGTCGTCGGAGGAGATCGACTGCTGGATCATCGTGTACGCATCGGCCGGGTCGCCGCAGGCGACCACCCGCAGCCCGGCGGTGTGCACGAAGAACGCCTCGGGCGACTCGCTGTGGTGCTCGACCGCGCCGATGCCGCCGCCGCACGGGATCCTGATCACTACCGGCAGGCTGACCTGGCCGAGCGAGCGGTAGCGCATCTTGGCCAGCTGGCCCACGATCTGGTTGAACGCGGGCAGCACGAAGCCGTCGAACTGGATCTCGCACACCGGCCGGTAGCCGCGCAGCGCCAGCCCGATCGCGGTGCCGACGATGCCGGACTCGGCCAGCGGGGTGTCGATCACCCGGTCCTCGCCGAAGTCCTTCTGCAGGCCGTCGGTGACCCGGAACACGCCGCCCAGCTTGCCCACGTCCTCGCCCATGATGATGACCTTGGGGTCGTCCTCCATGGCCTTGCGCAGGCCCTCGTTCAGTGCCCTGGACAGGGTGAGCGCGGTCATCGGCTCGCCTCCTCGTCGGCAAAGGAGTCCAGGTAGGCGGCGAACTGCTCGCGCTCGCGCTCGACCAGCGCGTTCGGCTCGGCGTAGATGTGGTCGAACATTGACAGCGGCTGCGGATCGGGCATCTCCAGGCAGGACCTGCGGACCCAAGTGCCGACCTCGTCCGCCTCGGCGTCGACCGCCTCGAAGAACTCGGTGTCCGCCTGGCCGGTGCTGGACCAGGTACTTCTTCACCCGCTCGATCGGGTCCTTCAGCTTCCACGACTCCAGCTCGGCCGACAGCCGGTACCTGGTCGGGTCGTCGGTCGTGGTATGCGCGCCCATCCGGTAGGTGTAGGCCTCGATCAGGGTCGGGCCCTGGCCCTCCCGGGCCGCCTGCATGGCCTTCCTGCGTCACCGCCAGGCAGGCGAACACGTCGTTGCCGTCGACCCGGATGCCGGGGAAGCCGAAGCCCGGCCGCCCGCCGGTACAGCGGCACCCGGCTCTGCCGCTCCAGCGGCTCGGAGATCGCCCACTGGTTGTTCTGGCAGAAGAACACGACCGGCGCGTTGACCGCCGCGGCCCAGACGAACGCCTCGTTCACGTCGCCCTGGCTGGTGGCGCCGTCGCCGAAGTAGACGATCACCGCCTCGCCGTCCTCGCCGACGCGCCCCGTCCCGCTGGATGCCCATCGCGTAGCCGGTGGCGTGCAGGGTCTGGCTGCCGATCACGATCGTGTACAGGTGGAAGTTGTGCGCCTTGGGGTCCCAGCCGCCGTGGCTGACGCCGCGGAACAGCTCGAGCAGCTTCATCGGGTCCAGGCCGCGGCACCAGGCCACCCCGTGCTCGCGGTAGGTCGGGAACGCCATGTCCCTCGGGCCGAGCGCCCGGCCCGAGCCCACCTGCGCGGCCTCCTGGCCGAGCAGCGACGCCCAGATCCCGAGCTCGCCCTGGCGCTGCAGGGCGATCGCCTCGAAGTCGATCCGGCGGACGAGGACCAGGTCCCGGTACAGGCCCTTGACCTGTTCGGCGGACAGCTCGAGCGGGTAGTCAGGATGCTCGGTCGCGCTCGCCCTCGGGGGTGAGGAGCTGGATGAGCTCGGGCGATTCCGCCTGATCGGCCGGGCGCGGGAGGCAGCCCGTCCGGCAGCTTTGACGGCCACGTGCCACTCCTTGCATGCTCAGGACCGGTCCGGGGAGCGTCCCGAGACCGGCCGGTTGTCCGTCGCTTTCGCTGTGACAGTACCCGCCTTTACGCGGCTGCGGTCAAGCGGCGCTGGTAGCAGCGGCCGCTTCCGACGCCGGCCGCCGCCGCCGGTCGCGTACGCTGCCGCACGTGGCCAGAGTCATCGTGGACGTGATGCTGAAGCCGGAAATACACGACCCGCAGGGCGAGGCGATCGCCAGCGCCTGCCACCGCCTCGGATTCGGCCAGGTACTCGCGGTCCGGCAGGGCAAGCGGTTCGAGGTCGAGCTGAGCACCCCGGCCGGGGTGACGGCGGACCAGGCCGGCCCGGCGATCCTGGCCAGGGTGGCCGACCTGGCGGCGGAGCTGCTGGCGAACCCGGTGATCGAGGAGTACTCGGTCCGCCCCGGCTGAACCCGCGCAGGGCGGCATAAATATCACGGACGGTGACCGGACGCTTGCCGAACCGCGCTGTTCGTCCAGAGATCGCCCGAGTTCATGATTACCGGGCCCTGACCCGGGAAACGCTCACAATGTAGTCCAGCGTGACTGGCTTCCATGGGGGACTGAGGAGCGGATGCGAACTCGGGTGATGCCTTCCGGGGAGCAGGCCGAAGATTTCCGGTTCTGCCTGGTTTTTCCCCGGGAGTCGCTGAGCGTTCCGGTGATGCGCCGGGTGCTCGGTGACACCCTGAGCAGGCTGGGCGTGGACGAGGAGTGCATCGCCGACCTGCTCCTGGCCGTCACCGAGGCGTGCACCAACGTGCTGCGGCACGCGGGCCCCGGCCGCCGCTACGAGGTAGTGGCCAGCGTCGGGCGGAACCGCTGCCTGCTGGAGGTGCTGGACAGCGGCCGCGGCTTCGACCCGGCCGGCGTGCCGGGCACCCGGCCCGCGGTGCGCGCGCCGGCCAGGGCAGCGTCCCGGCTGCGCCGCCGTCACCTGAGCCCGGCGCCGGCGCCCGCGCAGCTGCTCGGCCGGATCGGCCGGGCCCGGCGGGCGGAGGCCGAGGCCGAGGACGCCGGGCCGGGCATCGCCCAGCTGCCCGAGTCCGGCCGCGGCATGGCGATCATGCGCGCCTGCGTGGACGACGTGAAGCTGCGCAGCGGGCCGGGCCGGGGCACCGTGGTCTCGCTGCGCAAGCGGATCGAGTGGCGCAGCGACGCGCCGCTCACCCACCTCACGGCCGCTCAGCTCAGGGACGCCGGCTGAGGCCAGCGCGCGCTGACCGGCGAGGCCGGCTGATAGCACGGCAGGCACCGGCGAGCGCCGGTAGCCTGCCTGCATGTCCCGGGTCGGCGTCATCACCTTTCCGGGCTCCCTGGACGACCGCGACGCCTGCCGGGCGGTGCGCCGGGCAGGCGGCGAGCCGGTGCCGCTGTGGCACGGCGACCGGGACCTGAAGGGCGTGGACGCGGTGGTCCTGCCCGGCGGCTTCTCCTACGGCGACTACCTGCGCTGCGGGGCCATCGCCCGGTTCGCCCCGGTGATGGCCGCGCTGGTGCCGGCCGCCAGGGCGGGCCTGCCGGTGCTGGGCATCTGCAACGGGTTCCAGATCCTGTGCGAGGCCGGGCTGCTGCCCGGCGCCCTGACCCGCAATGCCGGCCTGCGGTTTGTCGCCGCCGAGGTCACGATCCGGATCGAGAACGCCAGCACGCCGTGGACCAGCCGGTACCCGGCCGGCCAGGAGATCACCGTGGTGCTCAAGAGCGGCGAGGGCGCCTACGTCGCCGATCCGGCCACGCTGGCCGGGCTGGAGGCGGGCGGGCAGGTAGTCGCCCGCTACGCCGGCCCCAGCCCGAACGGGTCGGCGGCCGGCATCGCCGGGATCGCCAGCGAGACAGGCAGCGTGGTCGGCCTGATGCCGCACCCCGAGCACGCGATCGACCCGCTCACCGGCCCCGGCGCCGACGGCCTCGGGTTCTTCGCCCTGGCGGCCGCCGGATGAGCGACCCGGTAACCCCGGCGGACTCGGTAACCGTGGCGGCCGCGACGCCGCAGCGGGCGCAGCCGTATGCCGAGCTCGGGCTGACCGGCCCCGAGTACGACCGGATCACCGGGCTGCTCGGCCGCCGGCCCACCGACGCCGAGCTGGCCATCTACTCGGTGATGTGGAGCGAGCACTGCTCCTACAAGTCGTCCCGGGCGCACCTGCGCCAGCTGGCCGGCACGGTGTCCGCCGCCACCGGCCAGGACGGGCCGCTGCTGGCCGGCATCGGGCACAACGCCGGCGTGGTCGACATCGGCCAGGGCTACGCGGTCACGTTCAAG
Organism: uncultured Actinomycetota bacterium; assembly: GCA_963719705.1. GTDB lineage: Bacteria > Actinomycetota > Actinomycetes > Streptosporangiales > Streptosporangiaceae > CAVRCV01. The sequence continues at coordinate 497,156 of CAVRCV010000014.1, read as the reverse complement.
ATCGAGTCGCACAACCACCCGTCCTACGTCGAGCCGTTCCAGGGCGCGGCGACCGGCGTGGGCGGGATCGTCCGCGACATCCTGGCCATGGGCGCGCGGCCGGTCGCGGTGCTGGACTCGCTGCGGTTCGGCCCGGCGGACGCGCCGGACACCCGCCGCGTGCTGCCCGGCGTGGTCGGCGGCATCTCGTTCTACGGCAACTGCCTGGGCCTGCCGAACATCGGCGGGGAGCTGTCCTTCGACCCTTGTTACGCGGGCAACCCGCTGGTCAACGCGCTGTGCGTGGGCGTGATGCGGCACGCCGACCTCAAGCTGGCCAGCGCCAGCGGGCCGGGCAACCAGGTGGTCCTGCTCGGCTCCAGGACCGGCCCGGACGGCATCGGCGGGGCCTCGGTGCTGGCCAGCGCGTCGTTCGCGGGCACCGGCGAGGGCGCCAAGCGGCCCAGCGTCCAGGTCGGCGACCCGTTCGGGGAGAAGCTGCTGATCGAGTGCTGCCTGGAGCTGTATGCGGCGGGCCTGGTGATCGCCGTGCAGGATCTCGGCGCGGCGGGCATCGCCTGCGCCACCACCGAGCTGGCGGCCGGCGGCGGGACCGGGATGGCCGTGCGGCTGGACGCCGTGCCGCTGCGGGATGCCTCCCTCGGCCCGGCCGAGATCCTGATGAGCGAGTCGCAGGAACGGATGATGGTGGTCACCGCGCCCGATGACGTGGGCCGGCTGCTGGCGATCTGCGCCCGCTGGGAGGTCCCGGCGACAGTGATCGGCGAGGTCACCGGCACCGGGCGGCTGGTCATGAGCTGGCACGGCGAGCAGGTGGTGGACATCCCGCCGGGCAGCGCGGCCAGCGACGCGCCGCTGTATCACCGCCCGGCCCGGCGCCCGGACGAGCCAGGACGCGCTGCAGGCCGACGACCCCGCGAGGCTGCCCCGGCCGTCCGGCGCCGGGCTGCGCGCGGCACTGCTCGCGGTGCTCGGCTGCCCGGACGCGGCGGACAAGGGCTGGGTCACCCGCCAGTACGACCGGTACGTGCGCGGCGACACCGTGCTGGCCGCGCCGCACGACGCCGGGGTGCTCCGGGTCGACGCCGGCACCGGCCTCGGCATCGCGCTGGCCACCGACGGGAACGGGCGCTACTGCAGGCTGGACCCCTACGCCGGGACCCAGCTCGCGCTGGCCGAGTCCTACCGCAACGTCGCCGCCACCGGCGCCCGGCCGCTCGCGGTCACCAACTGCCTCAACTTCGGCTCGCCGGAGGACGCCGGGGTGATGTGGCAGTTCACCGAGGCGGTGCGCGGGCTGGCGGACGGGTGCCGGTTCCTCGGCCTGCCGGTGACCGGCGGGAACGTGAGCTTCTACAACCAGACCGGCGCCGCGGCCATCCACCCGACCCCGGTCATCGGGGTGCTGGGGGTGCACGACGACGTGCGGCGGCGGCTGCCAGCCGGCTTCCCCGACGGCGCGGAGCTCTTCCTGCTCGGCGAGACCTCGGCCGAGTTCGGCGGGTCGCTGTGGGCCTGGCAGGCGCACGGCCACCTGGGCGGACGGCCGCCAGCGGTCCGGCTCGCCGCCGAGCGCGGCCTGGCCGCGGTGCTGGCCGCCGGGGCCGCGGCGGGCCTGCTGGTCGCCGCGCACGACCTGTCCGACGGCGGCCTGGCCGTGGCCCTGGCGGAGGGCTGCCTGACCGGGGGCTGCGGCGCCGCCGTCCGGCTGCCCGGCGAGGAGTTCACGTTCCTGTTCAGCGAGTCGGCCGCGCGCGCGGTGGTAGCCGTGCGGCCGGGCGCGGAGGCGGGCTTCGCCCGGCTGTGCGCCGAGCACCGGCGTCCCGGCCGCCCGCATCGGCAGCACCGGCGGCACCGGGCTGAGCATCGACGGCTGCTTCTCGGTCGGCCTGGACGAGCTGGCGGAGGCCCGCGGCGGCACCCTGGCCGCGCTCTACGACTGACCGCCGCGACCGGGGTGGCCGCCGGGGCCGCCCAGTCCGGTACCGGCCAGCCACGGTACCGGCCAGCCACGGTGCTGGCTAGCCACGGTGCTGGCTAGCCACGGTGCTGGCTAGCCACGGTGCTGGCCGGGCACGGGACCGGCTTAGGCCACGATGGCCTGTTCCAGGCTGATCAGGTGCAGCGGCGGCTGCAGGCCGAGCTCGGCCAGGGCCACCCTGGCCCGGCGCAGCACGGTGAGCGCGGCGCCGCGGCGGCCCTGCTCCAGCAGGGCGGTGGCGGCGCGCAGGTACCGGTCGTCGTCATAGGGCGCCAGGTCGATGGCCAGCTCGATGACCCGGCGGGTCTCGTCCAGGTCACCCCGCTCGGCGGCGGCGTCCGCGCACAGGTCGAGCAGCTGGAGCATCATCCGGCGGGCCCGCTCCCGCGGCTGCTCGGCCCACTCCTCGTACGGGTCGTCGGGCAGCACGTCGCCGCGGTAGCGGGCGATGGCCGAGCGGGCCACCGCGACCGCCAGGGTCGGCTCGGTGCGGCCGAGCGCGAGCGCCCGGCGGGCCTCGGCCTCGAACTGGGCCAGGTCGACCCGGATCTCGGTACTCAGCGTCAGCAGCTCCCCGGCCCGCACGATGACCTCGCCGGCCTCGGCCCGCTGCCGGTTCAGCACGGTCCGCAGCCGGTTCCGGCCCGCGTCCCGGTCCGCGTCCGGCCACAGCGCCTCGATCGCGATGTCCACCGGGATCCGGCCGCCGGACACGGCCACCAGCTTGAGCAGCTGCACCGACTGGCCGGCCGTGATCGGGACCGCCCTGCCGCCCCTGGTCAGGGCGAACCGGCCGAGCACCGACAGCGAGACCGGCAGCGCGGTCGCCTCCAGCGCCAGCGCGGCGGGCTGGCCGGTCTCCACGGCCAGCCCGAGCAGCTCCTCGGTGACCGCGCCCTCCCTGGTCAGCGGCAGGTGCGCCAGCCCGAGCCCGGCCGCCTCCTCGAATGCCCTGGCGGCCAGGGCGCCCGCGTTCTGGTCGCCGCGCCGGAACGCGGCATACGCCCGCAGCAGCGTGACCCGCCAGTACTCGCGCAGGTCGAGCCGGTGCCCGGGCGCGGCCAGCAGCACCTCCTCGGCTCGCACCGGGTCGCCGTGCCTGGCCAGCAGCGCGCCCTCGGCCATGGCGATGACCGGCTCGCCGTCCAGCGGGTTCTAGCTGCGCCCGGCGCAGGTACTCCACGGCCAGCGCGCTGTGCCCGGCCCGGTCCAGGTTGTCGGCGGCATCGGCGAGGAAGTCGGCCGATCCCGGCCCCCACCAGTTCGCCTTGTGCGCCTCGGTCAGCCGGATCTGCTCCAGGGTCTCGTCGGGGTCCCGGCGGTGCGAGGCCACGATGGAAAGCTGCCAGTGGCTGTAGCCGCGCAGGATCTCGTCGTGCAGGTCGTCGGCCACCCGCCGCACGTCCCGGATGTCGGCCTCGCACTGCTCGTAGCGGCCGAGCTCGACCGACGCCTCGGCGTGGAACAGCAGCAGGTAGGCCCACCGGCGGGGCCGGTCCGCCACCCAGCCCAGGCCCTCCTCAAGCCGCCGCAGCGCGGCGGCTGCCTCGCCCCGGGCGTACTCGATCCACATCGCCCGGTAGGGCACCAGGCCGGCCTGGGCGCCCCGCATGCCGAGCTGGCCGTAGATCCGGGACGCCTGGGTGAAGTAACGCTCCGCCTCGGCGAGCGCGGCCGGGTCCTGGCGGCCCTTCGAATCCAGCCGCCTGGTGGTCACCCGGGCCAGCACGGACAGCGCCCTGGCCCTGGTCAGGTGCTCGTCGGTGGACGCGGCCGCGAGCGCACGGCGGGCCACGGTCTCGGCCGGGAAGTACCGGCTGTCCTTGACCAGGTTGCTGGCCCGCTCCACCTCGATCGCGCGGTCCAGCACCGGCTGGCGGCCGGCCGCCGCGATCGCGGCGACCCGGCCCAGGGTCTCCTCCCGCAGGTCGAAAAACCCGGCCGTCTCGCAGCTGCGGGCGAAGTGCAGCAGCAGCACCGGGTGGGCCCGGATCGCGTCGGCGGGCAGCCGGTCCACCACCGCCTGGACTTCCAGCGCATCCAGCGCCTCGATCGAGGTCAGCGGGCCGTCCGCGAGCAGCTCGGCGGCGGCATCAGGGTCGCCGGATGCGATCAGCAGCTGCAGCGCCGCGCCGAGCTGGCCGCGCCGCCCGTACTGGGCCGCGGCGCGGCGCAGCACCACCGGATCCGGGGCGGCCAGGGTGGCGAGATAGTCCCGGACCGGGCCGGGCAGGTCCCACCACTTGTCCTGGCCGGGGGTGAACGGGAGGCCGGCCGCCAGCGCCGCGGCGAAGTAGCCCTCGATGCCGGTGGCCGCGTCCACCACCGGCCCGTCCAGCAGCGGCAGCCGGCCCACCTGCGCGAGCAGCAGGCGCTCCGGCGCGGAGAGCGTGACCAGGGCCTCGTCCAGGATCGCGGCCACCGCGCTGGCCGGCTGGTCCGGCCGCCCGGCCGCCTCGGCCAGCGCGGCCACATCCTCGCCGGTCCGCGCCGCCCTGGCCGCGGCCAGGGCGGCGGCCGCGGTCCATCCCCCGGTGGCCCGCCCGAGCGCGGTGACCCCGGCGGTGCCGACGTCCAGGCCGAAGCCGTCCCGGCAGAGCTGCCCGGTCTCCGCCTCGGTGAGCGCCAGGTCGGCCGCGGTCAGCTGGAGATAGTCGGCCCGGCGCAGCCTGGAGGCGCCTTCCGGCAGGTGCCGGGCCAGCACGATCAGGTGCTGGTCGGCATCGAGCCGCCGGGCCATCCGCTCGATGATCAGCCCGGCCTCCCGCTCGGCGTGGTGCGCGTCGTCGATGATGAACGCGCAGCGCTCGCCGGCCAGGCCCGCCAGCAGCGCGTCGACCGCGCCGGCCGCGTCCTCCGCGGCGCCCGCCATGCTCGCCGCGGCCTCGGTGAACCCGGCCGATGCCACCGCCGCGCGGACCCGCGCGGCCAGCAGCCGGGCCGGCACGCCGCCCTCATGCAGTACCACGTCGATCGGCACCGCCCGCCACGCGTCGGCCAGCTCGGCACCGAAGACGGTCTTGCCGTAGCCGGCTCCCGCCTCCACCACGACGACGCCGGCATCCAGGCACTGCGAGGTCAGCCGCTGGCGTCGGATGTGGTGTGGCGGCAAATGGCCCAATGCGCATTCCCTCGTCCGGTGCGGCCGGCTCCCGGTGGCCGGCTGGGCCGGGAGCGCGCGGCCGGCGCCAGGTGACCTACCCGGCGCCGCCGGCCGCACTCCGGCCCGTGTGACGCTCGTGTGACGCGGCCGGCCGACAGTGGCTGCTGTCCGGCCCGGCCCGTGCGGCTAACACTGTGCAGCTAACGCGGCTAACACTGTGCAGCTAACACTGTGCAGCTACGGTGCCCTGCCGCACAGTTTCCTGCACCACGGGGGCGGGCAGGACGGCATCTGCTGCTACAGCGTAAGGGGAGGAAACGTGGAAGTAGGCACACAGCACAACAATGGCGGGGACGGTTCCGGCAGGCCGGCCCGAACGTGGTCCAGAATGCGGGCTATTGCCGCGATCGCGGCGCTCGCGACCGTGGCCGGCATCCCGGCCCTGGCCGGGCAGGCGTCGGCGGCGCCGGCCGGGTCACGTCAGCCGGGCGCCGCCAAGGGGACCGAGATCGCCACCGCGGTGACCGCGTTCGGCCGGGCGCTGGTGGTCGGCTCCGGCAAGTACGCCGGATTCACGCTCTACTACATCACCAGCGATCATGGCAGCAGCTTCGGCTGCACCAGCAAGCCGGTGAAGACCCCGGTCGGCACCCTGCTGTGCACCGGGCCGTCGGGCGACAAGCAGGCCGAATGGCCGGCCATCACCACCAGCGGCAAGCCGGTGGCCGGGCCGGGCGTGTCGCAGAAGCTGCTGGGCACCGTGCACCGGGCCGGCATCGGCGAGCCAGATCACCTACGCCGGGCACCCGCTCTACCTGTTCGAGGACAGCCCCGGCCAGGTGACCGGCGAGGGCTGGGACGAGCCGAGCCTGCCGCCGTGGCACGGCGTCTGGTACCTGATGGCGCCGTCCGGACGGGCGCTGCCCTGGGCAGGCACGCTGACCACGATGAAGATCAAGGGGAAGAGCGTGCTGGCCACCCCCATGTTCACCGGCGTGGGCTGGATCAACTTCCCGGTTTACAGCTACAGCAAGGACACCGCGCGGCACAGCAGGTGCGCCGGTGCCTGCGCCAGGGCCTGGCCGCCGGTGCTGACCAGCGGCCTGCCCGGCCTGTCCGGCGGGCTGTCGCCGCGCCGGCTCGCCACCCTGCGTAACCCGGACGGCATCCAGGTCAGCTACCGGGGCAGGCCGCTGTACCTGTTCGCGTTCGAGGGCCTTGCCCCGACGTCCACCGGGTTCGGCGCGACCGGTAACGGTAACGGCATCTCCGTCGGCGGCGGAACCTTCCGGCTGGTGCGCGCCTGATGCGGGCGGCCCCGGCCCGGCTTCAGAGGGGGAGGCCGGGCCGGGGCCCCGCCCGCAGGCTCGCGGCAGTCAGGCACCCCACCAGAACGAGATCAGCTGGCTCCACGACCCGTGCCGGGCGCAGCCGGCCAGGGCCGCCGCATGCTCACCGGGCCCGGCGGCCGGCCGGGGGGCGCCGACGGAGATGCAGCGCCCGCTGCTCAGGCTGGCGAACTGCCGGTAGACATGGCCGGCCGCGGTGACCGTCCCCGGCACCGGCCGCCAGCGCTGGCGGTCGGCACCCTGGTTGCACGGCGCCAGGGTGAGCCGCGAGCGGGCCGCCGCGGTCAGGCACTGGCCGCTCGGCGCGTAGATGAAGATGTAGGTCGCGCCGGCCATCTGGCTGGCGGTCCACTGCGGCAGGCCAGTGACCAGCCGGGACCGCGGCACCGGGCTGAACCCCAGCCCGGCCGGCGAGGCCAGGAGGGACTGCGGCCCGGCCGCGCCCGAGCCCGGTGGCCCCGCTGCCACCAGGCCGACGGTCTGCTGGCCCAGCAGCTGGGTCGGCAGCGGCCTTGGCCGGTGGCTGGCGGGCCTGGCCGCGGCCAGGTACCCGATAACCCCGCCGGCGGCCAGCACCACGACCAGGCCCATCCCGGCCAGCCTGGGCAGCCAGGAGCCGCGTGCCCGGCGGGCACCCCGGCTGCGCTGGCCTGGCATACCGAACGATTACCCGGTAAAGCGGTCGCCGTGCAGCTAGATACGCGAATTGCCGCGAATATTCCCGGCACCCGTCCCCCTTGCCGGCCACTAGGCTCGCAGCGATGCCAGCGCGACGAACGGACCCGGAGCGGCTGCTCGCCGCGGTCAGCGCGCAGCGAGAGGCCCTGGGCTGGCCGCCGTGGACCGGCGGGCGCACCGAGGCGGCGCTGGCACGAGGCTGCCTGACCGCCGTGCTGGCCGCGCTGGACACAGGTGCCGAGCCGCAGCGCGCGGCGCTGCGGGCCGCGGTCCGGTACCTGCTCGACCTGCTGGCCGAGCGGGCCCCCGGCCGTGCTGTCGAGGTCCGGGTGCCGCCGTACGCGGCGGTGCAGTGCGTGGCCGGCCCGCGGCACACCAGGGGCACCCCGCCGAACGTGGTGGAGACCGACCCGGTGACCTGGATCCTGCTCGCCACCGGGCGGCTGGACTGGGCCAGGGCGGCCGGGCCGAGACTGCGGGTCAGCGGCCCGAGGGCCGACCTGTCCGGCTACCTGCCGCTGGCCGCCGCCGGACCGGCCGGCGCCTGCCCTGATGGTCGGTAATGGGAGTCCCCTGACCGGCCACTACACTGACCGGGTGCTGACGCCCGACGGCGGCCGGACGGACGGGGCCCGCGACCTGGAGCCGGACGAGGCGCCGCCCAGGGATGCCTGCGGCGTGTTCGGCGTCTGGTCTCCCGGCGAGGACGTGGCGAAGCTTGCCTACTACGGCCTGTACGCGCTCCAGCACCGCGGGCAGGAATCGGCCGGCATTGCGGTCAGCGACGGCAGCCGGATCGTGGTCTACAAGGACATGGGCCTGGTGCCCCAGGTGTTCAGCGAGCGGGTGCTCGGCACGCTGCCGGGGCACATCGCGGTCGGGCACTGCCGCTACTCCACCAGCGGGGCGTCCACCTGGGAGAACGCGCAGCCGACGTTCCGGGCGACCGGCTCGGACAGCCTGGCGCTCGGGCACAACGGCAACCTGATCAACACGCTGGAGCTGGCCGCGCTGACCACGGCGCGCTGCCGGACGGACGGCGGCCTGAGCCGTGGCAGCCCAGATCATGGCGGCCCGGGCCGTGGCGGCACCGTGCCCGCGACCTCCGACACCGACGTGCTGACCGCGCTGTTCGCCGCGCCGCCCGGCTCCTACCCCGGCGCCGCGCTGCCGGACGACGGGCTGCAGGACCCGCTGCCGGGCATCGGCCCGGCCGGGATGCCAGGCGGGGCAGGCGGGGCGGGCGGTAAGGACCCCCATGGCGTCGAGGCCGGCGCCCTTGCCGCGCTGCCGCTGGTGCGCGGCGCCTACTCGCTGGTGTTCATGGACCAGCGGACCCTGTACGCGGCCAGGGATCCGCAGGGCTTCCGGCCGCTGGTGCTGGGTCGCCTGGCCAGCGGCTGGGTGGTGGCGAGCGAGACCGCGGCGCTGGACATCGTTGGCGCCTCGATGGTCCGCGAGATCGAGCCGGGCGAGCTGGTCGCGATCGACGAGCGGGGGGTCCGCTCCCGCACGTTCGCCCGGCCGCAGCCCAGGGCCTGCCTGTTCGAGTACGTCTACCTGTCCAGGCCGGACACCACGATGGGCGGCCGCAGCGTGCACGCCACCAGGGTGGCGGTCGGCCGCAGGCTGGCCGCCGAGCACCCGGCCGAGGCGGACCTGGTCATCCCGGCGCCGGAGTCCGGCACCCCGGCCGCGATCGGCTACGCCCAGGCCAGCGGCATCCCCTACGGCCAGGGGCTGGTCAAGAACTCCTACGTGGGCCGGACCTTCATCCAGCCCAGCCAGACCATCAGGCAGCGGGGCATCCGGCTCAAGCTCAACCCGCTGCGCGAGGTGATCGCCGGCCAGCGGGTCGTGGTGGTGGACGACTCGATCGTCCGCGGCAACACCCAGCAGGCGATCGTGGCGATGCTGCGGGAGGCGGGCGCCGCGCAGGTGCACGTGCGCATCTCGAGCCCGCCGGTCGCCTGGCCTTGTTTCTTCGGCATTGACTTCGCCAGCCGGGCCGAGCTGATCGCGGGCAGCCTGCCGGTAGCGGAGATCCAGCGGTGCATCGGCGCCGACTCGCTCGGCTACGTATCACTCGACGGCCTGATCGAGGCCACCACGCTGCCGTCCGCCCGGCTGTGCCGGGCCTGCTTCGACGGGGATTACCCGATCGCCGTCACCGAGGCCGAGCAGGGAAAGCACCTGCTGGAAAGAACAGGAACGAGCGACCGCCGGGACTCAGTGACCCCGGACAAGTCCTGATCCCGGGCTGACGCTGCCGTTCCCGTTCCCGTTCCCGTTGGCGTGGCCGGTCACCGGGTCAGCGCCGAAGCTCTCCTCAAGGTCGCCGAGGTCCTCGTCGTCCTCGTCGTCATCCTCGTCCTCGTCAGCCACGGAGTAGCGATCGCTGAGGTCCGCGTAGGCGTCCTGCCCATCGGGCTCCTGCTCGTCCGTGCCGACACCCAGCTCAGCCCGCAGCCGGTCAAGGTCAGTGCCGCCACCGCTGTACTTCAGCTGGCGGGCCACCTTTACCTGCTTGGCCTTGGCTCGGCCGCGCCCCATTGGCTCGACCCCCTCGAACGTCCTGCGGCCCCGTCGGGCCCGTGGTCACCGCGTCTGACTATGCTCTCGATGTTCCGATTCTGGCAGGTTTCTCGCACGACAGGCTAACCCGCCGTCGCTCCACCGCCCGGAGCGCAGCGTGTTCACTGCCTTCGTACACACATAACCGTACCTGTTTTGGCCCACTGGCGCCTCCGCCCGGCGGGACCAGCCGCCGGTCAGCCGTTCAGCCAGAACCGGCGCAGCCGCCCCACCTCGGAGATCCGCCGCTCGGCGAGCCGGTCGGCAGCGACTGCGGGCGGCACTCCCTCCTTGTCGGCAGTCGCCAGCAGGTTCTTCGTTATGGCGAAAATCTGTTCAGCCCTTGCCTTGGCCCGTTCGTACCGGAACCCGGCCAGCTCGTCCGCGACCTGGATCACGCCGCCGGAGTTGACCAGGTAATCGGGGGTATAGACGATGCCGCGGTCTGCCAGCAGCTTCTCCACGCCCGGGTGGGCCAGCTGGCTGTTGGCACTGCCGCAGATGATCCGGGCCTGCAGCGTCTCCGCGGTGGCGTCGTCGACGGTGCCGCCGAGCGCGCACGGCGCGTACACGTCCAGGCTGGCGGCGAGCAGCTCGTCCCGGCTCGGCGCCACCCTGACCTCTGGCTGGGCGGCGTGCACTCCGGTGACCGCCGCGGCGTTCACGTCGTAGATCACCAGCCGGGCACCGTCGGCGGTCAGCAGGTCGACCAGCGCGCGGCCCACCTTGCCGACGCCCTCGATGCCGACCGTCCGGCCGCGCAGGCTCGGGGTGCCCCAGACGTGCTCGGCCGCGGCACGCATGCCCTGGAACACGCCGAAGGCCGCCATCGGAGACGGGTCGCCGCCGCCGCCGTACGCCTCGGTGCGGGCGGCCACATAGCTGGTCTCCCTGGCGATGACGTCCATGTCGGCGCTGTAGGTACCGATGTCGCAGGCGGTGGTGTAGCGGCCGTTCAGCGACTGCACGAACCGGCCGTAGGCGCGCAGCAGCGCCTCGGACTTCAGCCGCTGCGGGTCGCCGATGATCACCGCCTTGCCGCCGCCGAGGTCCAGGCCGGCCAGCGCGTTCTTGTAGGTCATCGCCCTGGACAGGCTCAGCGCGTCGGCGAGCGCCGCGTCCTCGCTCGGGTAGGGGTAGAACCGGGTCCCGCCCAGTGACGGGCCGAGGGCGGTGGAGTGGATGGCGATGATCGCCTTCAGGCCGGTCGGGGCGTCCTGGCAGAAGATCACCTGCTCATGTCCCGGCTGGCCGTTCCCGCTGGTGCCCGGCTGGGCTACATCGGCGCCGTCACCGACGCTTGCCTGCTCGGCGTTCCCGAACACAGTGGTCATGCTGGGCTCCTGGCGTCCGCCCTGGGTCCCCGTTGACCCAGGATCTGCGACAAGGGTAAGCCTGCCGGGCGGGCACCAGGGTAGTTCGCGGCGATCTTACGATCCGTGCTCCTGCGGTGGCCGCGTGCTGCCAGTCTGGGGGTATATAGGTGACTTTCTGCCTTGTTGCCGCCGCATCGTGCCAGATGCCGTCCGGCGGGACAGTCCGGGCGGGAGCGGCCAGGCAGGGTAAATAGACAATTCCTCTAGAATCAGAGCATCTTGCGGCACTTCGCAGGATTATTGCCCTACCACCCATTGTTGGACTCCTAGAGGTGTATCTGCGGTGGGCGGACGGGAGCACGCATGCGTGTCCCTGGCGGACGAGGCGGCAGGCCAGCCGGGCCTGACGCTACGGCACCGTGGCAGCTGGCCGGGGCGGGCTTGATGGCCAGCACGGGCTTGTCGACCCGGGCGGGCCCCGCTGGTCAGCGCGGCCTGTTCACCATGGCCGCCCGGCCCGGCCCGTGCTGGCCGGGTGGCCGGCGGAGAGGGGGATCTATACGGGTCCGCATCAAGATCTGCTCGTGGGCAGTCCCGGAGGGCCCTGGCCGCCGCAAGGCGGCGCAGGTGGCCCTTGGCCGCCGGAGACGGCCGGGATGGCACCGCGGGGGCCAGCGGCCGCTGGGGGAGACCGGCCGCTGCCCGGCGGGTTCCGTCCCTGCCACCTCGCGAAGCAGGCCACGGCGGCCGGGGGGGCCGGGCATCAGCGGCCGCCCGCCAGACGGCGGGCGGGCAGCGGCCGAGCTTAGTAGCTGATAGGGAGGCGCGGATGACTTTTCCGAATCCGCCCGTTGCGACGATGCGTGTCAGTAGGATCACGCAACGTAACTCAAGTTTCAGGGGGCAGCGGGGCAATCCGAATCAGAAACTTTGCTCCGGGTGGTCGACTTGTCACCGCTGGTGATGGCAATATGGTTTGAGTAGACCATATGGGACATCCACGGCAGGCTCCCTAATGGAGCCAGGAACAGTAGAAAAACGCAGGATCGCAGTACCGGTCCAGGAGGAGAGGCCGTAAAAATGTCTGCACGTACGCCAGAGGCCGAGCCTCTGCTGACACCAGCAGAGGTCGCGACCATGTTCCGGGTTGACCCGAAGACGGTGACCAGATGGGCCAAGGCCGGAAAACTCACATCGATCCGGACCCTCGGTGGTCACCGTAGGTACCGGGAGACAGAGGTGCGCGCTCTGCTGGCGGGTATCCCGCAGCAGCGCTCCGAGTGAGTTCTGGCCGCCTCCGACGCATCAGTCAGGAGCGCGGGCGCGCTGTGGCGCGCACGCTACGCGGCCAGATGCAGTGAGCGAGGGGGGGTCGGCCCCGGCGGCGATGGCGCCGCATAGGGGGGCGTAGTTCGCCGGAAGCGCCAGGTGAGCGCGGCCGGGAACACATAGCCGGGGTCGATCCGGCCTCCTGGGCCGGTGGTTCAGGGGCCAGAAGACGGCGCGTCTTTGACTTCCGCAGCAGGCAGGGCCGGTCGGCACAGGCGGCCAGGCCCGGTTTTCGGCATGCCCGGATGCGGCCGGGCCAGCCAGGCGGTACATGGCTGCGCGCATTCGGCTGGCGACTTTCCGTAATCTCGCCTGCTCGCGCTAGGCCTGCGTAATACTTATCGCCAGCCGCCGCTGGCCGGCGCAGCAGCGGCTGACAGGCGTCCGTGCATCAGCCATGCTTGCCCGCGATCGCGCGATGAGCGGTCGGTGCTGTGTGCCACGCCCAGGGGGCCGCCAACCGGCGGAAGCGTGCCGTCGCTTTGAGGGGAGGATCGCATGCGTGATCCAGATTTGGTCGTGCGGGCGCAGCGGGCTGCGGCGGCACTGGAGCTGTCCTGGAACCGGTGGCGCCAGGGCAACGGAGACGGCTCCGCCCCGCTGCCGCCGATATCCAGCTACGTGGGCTACTCGCTGGAGGAGCCGTGGGGCCAGCCCAGGGTCGTGTTCGGCATCGACGCCGAGGAGGCCGAGCAGCTTGCCGAGCTTCTGGACCAGCAGGACAGCGACGGTTCGGTGACCGGGGCCGGGCCGGCGGCGGCCCCGGCCGGCCGGGGTCCGGAGTTGCCCGGCCAGACTGACCGGCCGCGGCCGGGCCCGGCTGACGCGACCGGGGCAGCCATCTCGTCAGGGACGGCCGGCTCGCCCGGCGCCGGAACTTCTGCCGGGCCCGGCGGGTCTGCCGGGGCAGGCGGCGGGCCGGGAGCCGCCGTACCCTGCGGCTGCCGCAGCCACGCCCGGCACCGCCGGGTCCGGAGCCGGACGGTCATCTGGCACGGTTCACGTTCCGGCGCAGAGCGGGCCGGGCGCGGCGCGTAACGAGGCGGGCGAGCACCGCAGTAACTCGCAGCCCGCGGACTCGCCGGACTCGCTCGACCCGGCCGCCGTCGTGGACGCCGACGCTGCGGCCGTGTCCTCGGGCCAGCCGGGCGCGGAGCTGTCCGCCGGGCACAACGCCCCGGTATTCCGGCAGGCCAGCCGGGCCCACAAGGCCAGGGCCGCGGCCACTGCCCCGGCCACCGCCGAGGCCGCCCCGGCCCTGACCCAGGCTCAGGCGCCAGCCCAGAGCGCCGGGGCCCAGAGCGCCGGTACCCAGGACAGCCCCGCCCAGGACGGCACGGCCCAGCCCGCTGGCGCCCAGCCTGCCGGGGCCCGGCCTGCCGGGGCCCGGCCCGCTGGCGCCCGGCCCGCCGCCGAAGTTCGGCCGGTCTCCCCGGCAGCCGAGGGGGATCCGACCGTCGAGGCTCCGGCGGCTTCCGCCGGGAACCAGCAGCCCGCCGGGTCAGGAGCCCTCGCTGGCACCGACCCGGCTACAGGCACCGGGAGCCCGGCTGCGGCAGCCGCCGCGGCGGCGCGGCCCAGCCCGAACGCCCAGGACGCTGAGCAGGCACGGCAGGGCCTGAAGACCCAGCAGAGCCTGAAGGCACCGGGCAACTCGAAGGGGGTGGCCAGTCCGAAGGTGCAGGACAGCTCGAAGGCACAGGGCAAGTCGAAGACGCCGTTTGGTCCGCAGGCACAGGACGGCTCGCGAGCGCAGAACGGCACGGTTCTGGTGACCTCACCGGCGGCACCAGCGGCCGGGACCACCACCGGATCCACCACCGGGACGACCACCGCCGTGCCGGACCCGGCCGCCGTGCCGGGCCGGAGTACCGTGCCGGGCCCGGGGACTGCGGGCTCCCCGGCGCCGTCGGCCAGAGCGGCATGGCAGGCACCCGATGCACCGGGTGCTCGCGGCACTGCCTGGGATTCTCCGGCCTGGGCCGCCTCGGCCCAGGCCAGCAGCTTCGGGCCGCCGTCCGCCCGCCTGGCCGGCAGCCACGCGGGCGGACGCGGGACGCCGGAGCCCTCGGCCGACCCGCTCGTTCCGGCCGGTTCCGGTTACCCCGGCCGCTGGCCGAGCGCGCCGAGCCCGGAGTGGTGACGCTGCCGGCCAGGCCGGAGCAGGCCGCTGCGGCGGGCCAGGAGGCTGCCGTCGGGTTGCTGCTGGAGGACCGCGACCGGCCTGCTGCCGAGCGGCAGCAGGCCGGGTACCCGGTCGGCACGCCCCGGCGCCCCGGCGCCTCGGCCCCGGCCCTGGCCAGGCTGACCTGGCAGACGCGGGCCGCCTGGGTGCCGGAGCCAGACCCGGCCGCGCCGCGATCGGCCGCGCCGCGATCGGCCGCGCCGCGATCTGCTGTGCTGCCTGGTGCTGCACTGCCGGGCGCGGCATTGTCCGCCGCGGCGGACAGTACGGCGGGCACCGGCGACCGCAGGACGCTGGCCTCGATGGCCGCCGAGGCCGCCAGGTGGGCCGCGGCCGCCGAGGCGGGCCGGAGCCGGACCGGCGAGCCCGGCTGAGACCGCCCGAGCGGAACCTTCGACGGCTGACCCGGTGGCTGCCGCAGCCCGCCGGGCCAGTCCGCTCCGGGGTAACCGCGCGGGCGAGCCGGGCGGTGCCGGGTTCCGGTGCGCTCGGCTTTAGCGGCCGGCTGGCGGACAGGCGGCCGGGAGCGAGCACTGGGCAGGAATTCAGGATCCGCTCAGGTGTCGGCGGGAGCATCGTCGTGGGCACCGGGTCCTGGTGCCCGGAAGGGACAGGCTCAGGTGTCTGCGAACCGGCCGGGAGGCGCGGAACGGGCACCGGGCCGTGGGCCGCACCACGCCACGGCAGGCCGGCCGCGGTGTGGCGCGCTCGGCAGCCGCGGCGGAGCGCGGCGCGATAGCATCTCCGGCCAGCGGCGGTAAACCGGGAAAGCCGCGCTGAGCTGGAAAAGCGTCTGGGGCCCGGCCCGCCCAGCTACCGGGCCGGGCACCCAGACACCAGTCGCCCGTGCACTAGCGCAGTCCCCCCGCTCCGCGCCCTCCTTCGCAGACCGGCCCGGCAGCCGGGCGAGCTGCGGTGAGAGCCGTGCAGGCCCTCGGATGAGCCCGGACGGGGCCGGTCAGGCGGACTGGCCGGGGGCGGGCAGCGCAGAGCGTCGGACCCCTGTCGCACAATCAGGTCTGTGCGGGTTGCTGTCGTGCCGGGACCCGGCGGGTCTGGCCTGGTGTGCTCGCTCGGTGACGATGGCAGCCGCCAGGGCGAGCAGGTCCTGGTAGGTGATCTCGCTGCCGTCGTGCGGGAGCGGGAGCTGTCGGCCGGCGTCCGGTGGGTATGGGCGGACACCGGGCTCGGCTATCCGGCGTTGCTCCGGGCCGGAGTGCGGGTGGCGCGCTGCCATGACGTGGCCCTGACCGAGTCGCTGCTGCTGGGCAGGGACGGCACACCCGCTCAGGCCGCGGCGGCCGCCGCGGCGTGGGATCTGCTGCGTGAGGCCGGTGCGGCCATGCGCCAGGGTGCCGAGCCGGCCGCTGCGTTCCACGACGCTCGCCGGGCCGGGCCGCCGCCGGCGCAGGAGGCGCTGTTCGGGGATGAGGCCGATGTCGGCGACCCGGCTCAGGCCGAGGCGACGCTGGCTGCCGTGATCACCCTGCACGCCGACCAGCTGACCCGGATCGCCGCCGATGAGCACCCGGCCAGGTTCGGCATGCTCGCGGCGGCGGAGTCGGCCGGCGCGCTGGCTGCCGCGGAGATGACCGCGGCCGGCGTGCCCTGGCAGCCGGCCGTGCACGACGAGCTGCTCACCGGCCTGCTCGGACCGCGGCCGGCCGCGGTGACCGGACTGGCCGCACGGTCGGCAGCCACCCCGCCCCGCCCGGCCAGGCTGGCCGGGCTGGCGGCGCAGATCTCCGCCGTGCTCGGCTCCGGCCGTCCGGTCAACCCGGATTCGCCGGCCCAGGTGATCCGCGCGCTGGCGGCCAACGGGGTGCGGGTCGACTCGACCCGGTTCTCCGTCCTGCGTCAGGTCGATCACCCCGCCGTCCCGCTGCTGCTGGAGTACAAGGAACTGTCCCGGCTGCACGCGGCGTTCGGCTGGGCCTGGCTGGACACCTGGGTGTCCGGCGGGCGGTTCCGGCCGGAATACGTGGTCGGCGGGGTCGTGTCCGGGCGCTGGGCCTCGCGCGGCGGCGGCGCGCTGCAGATCCCCAAGGTGCTGCGCCGCGCGGTGATCGCCGATCCCGGCTGGGTGCTGGTGGTGGCGGACGCGGCCCAGCTCGAGCCGCGGGTACTCGCGGCGCTGGCGGGTGATCGCGCCTTCGCCGAGGCCGCCGCCGGCGGCGACCTCTACGCGGCGCTGGCCGGCGCGTTCGGCGGCGACCGGGCGAAGGCGAAGCTGGCCCTGCTCTCGGCCATGTACGGCGGCTCGGGCGGCGAGCAGGGCCAGCTGCTCGCGGTGCTCCGGCGGAGGTTCCCGCTCGCGGCCCGGTACGTGGAGGCGGCGGCCAGGGCGGGCGAGGAGGGCAAGCAGGTCCGGTCGGTGCTCGGCCGCACCTGCCCGGCACCGTCGGCCCGCTGGCGGGCACTCACCGAGGAGGCCGCGGATCCCGAGCTAGAACGGGACCCGGAGGCGGGCCGCGCAGCCAGGGCGCGCGGCCGGTTCACCCGCAACTTCGTTGTCCAGGCCAGCGCCGCGGACTGGGCCCTGGTGCTGCTAGCCGGGCTGCGAGCCCGGCTGGCCCGGCTGGGTGAGGCTGGCCAGCAGACCGCTGGCGCCGCCGCCACGGCACGCGCTGCCCAGGGCCCGCACCTGGTGTTCTTCCAGCATGACGAGGTCATCGTGCACTGCCCGGAAGGCCAGGCCGATGCCGTGGTGGCCGCGGTCGGCGCGGCGGCAGGCGAAGCGGCCAGGCTGGTGTTCGGCGCGACCACGGTGGTCTTTCCCATGACGACCACGGTGGTCCGCTGCTATGCCGACGCGAAGTGACCCTGACGGGCGGGCATCCCGCCGACTTTATTGTCATGAATGTACCGTTACTGCTGTTGTTTTAGCAGTAACGGTACATCCACGCTAATAAAGGTGCGGCGGCCAGCGGGCGAAGGGTGCAGGCTGGGCCGGGCCTGGGGCCCGGGGCGATCAGGAAGCCCCCGGTCGGCCTGTGACTTGCCTGGCCGCGCCCGGTGTGATTGTCTCCGCGGGTGGACGGAGCAGCGGTTCTTCAGGACTTCAACACCCAGGTGCGGCAGAGCACCCGGCCGGACGGGACCGGCGCGCTGATCGAGTGGGCCGGTCCGGTGGTGCGCCGGGTCGTAGACAGCTCCCAGGAGGGATCCGGCGGATCCGGGGTGTTCTGGTCCGAGCTGGACTCCGGCAGCGCCAGCGGCGTGATCGCCGACCAGGTGGCCTTCTTCGGCAGCCGGGTCCGGCGGTTCGAGTGGAAGCTGTACAGCTATGACCAGCCCCCAGACCTTGCCCAGCGGCTGCTCGCTGCCGGATTTGAGCCCGAGGAGCCCGAGGCGCTGATGCTGGCCGAGGTGTCCGGGGTGCCGCGGCAGGTCGTGCTGCCCGACGGGGTGCGACTGGAGCACGTCACCGACGCGGCCGGGCTGAACCGGCTGACCGCGCTGCATGAGCAGGTGTTCGGCAAGGACGAGTCCTCGCTGCGGGAGAGCCTGCTGGCGCAGCTGCGAGACGCGCCGGAGGTCATCACCATGGTCGTGGCGCTGGCCGGCGACGAGCCGGTCTGCGCCGGGCGGATCGAGTTCGTGCCCGGCTCGGAGTTCGCCGGCCTGTGGGGTGGCGGCACGCTGCCGCAGTGGCGCGGGCGCGGCATCTACCGGGCCCTGGTCGGTTACCGCGCGGCGCTGGCGGCCGAGCGAGGTTACCGCTACCTCCAGGTCGATGCGTCACCGGACAGCCGGCCGATCCTGGAGCGGATCGGCTTCAGCTGCCTGGCCATCACCACGCCGTACATCTGGTCATCCAGCGGAACCCAGTGACCCGGCACAGAACCGGCCAGCCAGCCCACCGTGGGTCGGCTAGCTGGCCGGGCTGGCGGCAGGCTAGCTGGCCGGGGTGGCCGGGCTGGCGGGCTCGTTCACCGGGGGCACCGTCGCCGTGCAGTACATGCAGCGCCGGGCGCCGATCGGGATCTGGCTGAGGCACTCCGGGCACTGGCGGTCGGCGGCCTCCTGCTTGCGCTCCAGCCTCGTAGTGACCCGCACCGACGGCGCCACCAGCAGGTAGTAGACGACCGCCGCGATGATCACGAATGAGATCAGGGCGTTCAGGAAGCTGCCGTAGAGAAAGTGGCTGTGATTGACGGTGAAGGTCAGGCTGCCGAAGTTGGGCTTACCGCCAGCCGCCGCGATGAGCGGGGTGATGATGTCGCTGATCAGTGCCTGGATCACCGTGTTGAACGCGAGGCCGATGACCACGGCCACCGCGAGGCTGATCAGATTGCCCTGGAACACGAACTTCCTGAATCCGCTCACCGCGCCCCCTCTTTCCGATTTCCGGATCCGGTTCTAGTAAGTCGCCAGGCTTTACCGGGACGTTACCAGCGGAATGTCCCGTGCACCCGGGTCCTGCAGCGGTTCGGCCGCGGGTGTCGGCCCGGCGGCTTCAGAACGCGGCGATGGTCGCCGGGGCCCGTTCGGCCCGGCTCAGCGCGCGGAGTACTGCCGGGAATCCGTGCCGGCGCACCGCCAGCCGGGACAGCAGCGCGAGCACCGGGCCGGTGACCTCCGGCGGCAGCTCCGCCGCCGGAATGGCCGCGCTGCAGGCCAGGTCGTCGCAGTGCACCGCGATCTCCATCATCCGGGTGATCAGGAAGTCGTCCAGGGACAGCGACCACGGGCCCCAGGGCAGGTGCACCACCCGGTCGGCAGGCTCGGCGGGCAGGGTCCGGCGCAGTGCCTCCAGCGTCGTCGCGGCCCGTGCCGCCAGCACGGCCGGTCCGTCGGCTGCGGCCACGTCACTGTCCCGGCGGATGGCCACGTTGGCCTCATGCTCCGGCTCGTTGCCGAGCCAGCTCACCCTGGCATAGTGATCCAGCAGGGTGATCGGCGCCTCGCCGGCGCTGGCCGAGTACCAGCGGGACCGAGGTGACCTGCCGGGCCAGGTGACCGGCCAGGCCGCCGACTCGCCAGTGCGGCAGCGCGCTCGGCTGGTCCCAGGCGGCCGCCACGGCGGGCTCGGTGAGCAGCGTTACCGCGGCCGCCGCGGCTTCGGCATATGCGCTCCGGACGGCACTCATCGGCGGGCTCCCCTCGCCTCGGGGCGGCCAGTGCAGGCCTGACCGCCGGTCCAGCGCGACCCCGCCCCACCATATCGGCCCGATCGCCGCGGCGGCCCCGGTCGCGGGCGGTGGCCGGGCGGCGGGCGGCGGGCGCCGTGGCTGCTGCCGAGGCTGCCGTGGCTGCTGCCGAGGCTGCCGTGGCCGCCGTGCAGCTTTCCGCCGGGCATTGCCCCCGCGGTACGGACGCACCCGCCCGGCGTGGTAGGCACGAGGAGTGACACAGGACGAGATACCGCCCGGCGGCCGGGTGGTCGATGACCCGCCCTGGGACGCGTGGCGGCCAGAGCAGGTTACCGGGATGCTGGCCGGGGTGGACGTGCCGTGGTGCGTCGCGGGCGGCTGGGCGCTCGATGAGTTCCGCGGCGGGCAGACCAGGGAGCACGGCGACCTGGAGATCGCGATACCGGAAACACCGGAGGCGTTCGGTGCCGTGCACGCGGCGCTGGCCGGGTACATCTTCGAGGTCATCGGGGAGGGCCGGGCCTGGCCGCTGGACAGCCCGGCGTTCGGGATGATGCACCAGACCTGGGTCAGCGACCCGGTCACCGGGGTGTACCGGCTGGACATCTTCCGCGAGCCGCAGCGTGACGGCGCCTGGGCCTGCCGCCGGGACGAGACCATTACCCTGCCGTACCGGCAGGTCATCTGCCGCACCGCGGCCGGTGTCCCGTACCTGGCGCCGGAGATCGTGCTGCTGTTCAAGGCCAAGTACTCCGACCTGGACAAGAACAAGGCGGACTTCGCCGGCGCCCGGCCGCTGCTGAGCGGCCGGGCCAGGGACTGGCTGAGCTGGGCGATGCAGCGGATTCACCCCGGTCATCCATGGCTCGCCGAGCTATGACCGCCAGGCGCAGCATCGCGGGGCGCGGCATCGCGGGGCGCGGCATCGCGGGGCGCGGCATCGCGGGGCGCGGCATCGCGGGGCGCGGCATCGCGGGGCGCGGCGAGGCGGTGCGCGGCGAGGCGGCGCGGGGCGCGCGCAGGCACCGCGGAGCGGCGGACAGGCAGCGGCGTGAGCCTTGAGGTGAGCGTACGGGGCACGGTGATCCCGCCGGACGAGCTGTCCTGGCGGTTCTCCCGGTCGCCCGGTCCGGGCGGGCAGTCGGTGAACACCACCGACAGCAGGGTCGAGCTGTCCTACGACCTGGCCGGGTCGCAGGCGCTCGCCGCGACGCTGCGGGAGCGGGCGATGCGGGCGCTGGCAGGCCGGCTTACCGACGGCGTGATCACGGTGACCGCAGCGGAGCACCGCTCGCAGCTGCGCAACCGGGAGGCTGCGGCACAGCGGCTGGCCGCGCTGCTCACCGAGGCGACCGCCCCGCCCCGGCCGCGACGCCGGCCCACCCGCCCCAGCCGCGCGGCCCGGGAGCGCCGCCTGGCCGACAAGCAGCGCCGGGCCGAGATCAAGCGCCTCCGCCGCCCGGCCGACGAATAGCCCTGCACCCCCGTGGGGCTAACGTTTGCGCAGTTACCGCGAAATAGCTGATCTTGTTACGCAATAGTTATTTCCGGGTAAATCCCCGCAGCCCCGGCGGACTGCTAGCGTCCCGGACAGGGCCACAAACCATTGGCGCGGCCGGCGCGGCCGCGAATGAGGATGGGGCTTTCAGCATGCGCGTACGCAGGCAGGGACGCGCGCCGACGGCGCGGTCTTTGAGCAGGAACCTTCCCCTTCTGGTCGCAGCGGCAGCCGTGCCCGCGCTGGCGCTGCTGCCCTCGGTGGCCACCGCCGCCCCGGCAGCTCCTGCCGGGCCGGCCGCCGCGAGCTTGGCCGGCGGCGCGCTGCCGCGGCTGACCCCGGCACTGGCCGCCCAGCTCTCCCGGAACGTCACCGATCACGTGATCGTGATCATGCGGGACCAGCCGGCCGCGGCGGGCGTGGGTACCGCCGCATCGGCCCGCCGGTCCGCCGCCATCGCCAGCGCCCAGGCGCCGATGATGTCCGAGCTGCGCGCGGTGCACGCCACCCATCTCCAGGCCTACCGGCTGGTCAACGCCGTCGCCGCGATGGTCTCGCCGGGCGAGGCGGCCCGGCTGAAGGCGACCCCCGGCGTGGCCGAGGTGATCCCCGACGAGGTGATCCACGGCGCCTCCCCGCAGCCGGAGGTGAACCCGGCCAGGGCGGGCAAGGCCGCGGCCGGCAGCTCGCTGACGCCGCACGTGATTCCCGGCGCCTGCGGCGCGAACGGCGCCGTCCAGCTCGATCCCGAGGGCCTGATGACCACCCACACCGACTCCGATAGCGCGGGCGCGCAGACCGCCAGGTCGCTGGGCATCACCGGTGCCGGGGTCAAGGTGGCCTGGATCGCCGACGGGATCGACACCGGCAACGTGAACTTCATCCGGCCGTCCGGGCCGAACGCCGGGACCTCGGTCTTCGATCCCGCCACCGGCGGCGACTACCAGGACTTCAGCGGTGACGGGCCGGGCCAGCCGACCAGCGGCGACGAGGCGTTCCTGGACGCCAACACGATCGCCGGCCAGGGCGCCCACGTCTACGACGTCAACGGGTTCAGCGCCCAGGCCGACCCGGCCGCGTGCAACATCCGGATCGAGGGCGTGGCGCCCGGCGCCTCGCTGGTCGGTCTGGACGCGTTCGGCACGTTCGAGGCCACGGTCGAGTCCAACTTCCTGGAGGCGATCGACTACGCGGTGGAGACCGATCACGTCAACGTGATCAACGAGTCGTTCGGCAGCAACCCGTTCCCGGACGTCACCGCGCTGGACGCGACCAAGCAGTTCGACGACGCGGCGGTGGCCGCCGGCGTCACGGTCACCGTCTCCAGCGGCGACGCGGGCTCGACCAACACCATCGAGTCGGCCTCCAGCGACCCGAAGCTGATCTCGGTGGGCGCCTCGACCGACTTCCGGTTCTATGCCCAGACCAACTACGCGGCGGCCCGTTACTTCGCCACCACCGGCTGGCTGGACGACAACATCAGCTCGCTCAGCTCGGGCGGTTTCACCGAGACCGGCGGCACGGTCAGCCTGGTCGCGCCCGGCGACCTGAGCTTCGCCTCGTGCGACGCCAGCCCGACGTTCGCCGGCTGCGTCAACCTCCAGGGCCAGTCCTCCGACATCGAGGAGAGCGGCGGCACCAGCGAGTCGTCCCCGTTCGTGGCCGGCGCCGCGGCCCTGGTGATCCAGGCCTACCGGCAGACCCACGGCGGCGTTAACCCGAGCCCGGCGCTGGTCAAGCAGATCCTCACCAGTACCGCCACCGACCTCGGCACCCCGGCTACCGAGCAGGGCGCCGGCCTGCTGAACAGCTACAAGGCGGTCGAGCTGGCCGAGTCGATCCGCACCGGCGCCGGCTCGCCCGCGCCGGTCGGCAACACCCTGCTGCTGTCCCGCAACAGCCTCAGCGCGACCGGGGCCGGCGGCAGCAGCCACAGCTGGCGGGTCCGCATCACCAACACCGGCAGCAGCGCCCAGCTGGTGCACCTGTACGGCCGGACCTTCGGGCCCGACCAGCACGTGCAGACCGGCAGCGTCACGCTCAGCGACACCGGCAGCCCGCAGTTCACCAACTACCAGGGCCTGCCGAACAACTACGCGGTCATCCACTTCACCGTGCCCGCCGGACAGAACCGGCTGGACGCGTCGATCGCCTACCCCGGCAACCCGGCGAACGGCAACAACGCCAGGGTCCGGCTGATCCTGATCGACCCGCTCGGCCGGCTGGCCGCGCACTCGCTGCCGCAGGGGGTCGGCAACTTCGGCAACGCCGACGTGCGGCAGCCGGTACCCGGCACCTGGACCGGCGTCATCTTCAGCGACGTCGCCGCCGACAACGGCACCAACGGCACCATCCCGTGGCGGGTGGCCACCGAGCGGTTCGTGCCGTTCGGCTCGGTGTCACCGCACGCGGTGTTCCTGCGGCCGGGCGCGAGCCGGGCGGTCAGGGTCTCGGCCACCACGCCGGCGCAGCCGGGTGACTCGGCCGGCTCGATCGTGGTGAACTCGGACCACGGCGGCACCGACGCCTGGGTCGGCCACGAGAGCAACTCGATCCCGGTCACCCTGCGCAGCCTGGTGAACGTGGCGCACGGCGGTGCCTTCAGCGGCGTGCTGACCGGCGGCAACGGCCGGGCGGACGGCGAGGGCGCGATCGACTACTACGAGTTCAGGGTGCCGCGCGGGGTGCGGAACATCACCGCCAACGTGTCCCTGACCAGCGACCCCGGCGACCCGGTGGGTGCCTACCTGGTCAGCCCGGACGGCAACGCGCTCGGGTTCGGCCAGAACAGCGTCAACGGCACCAGCGGCCTGTCCCTGTCCGCCTGGGCGCTGCGGCCCAGGCCGGGCGACTGGACCCTGATCGTGGACTTCGCCGAGCCGGTGGTCGGGGACGAGGTGTCCCAGCCGTTCAGCGGCACGATCGCGTTCAACCAGGTCCGGGTGAGCGCGGCGGGCCTTCCGGACAGCGCCGGGACGAAGCTGGCGGCCGGCACCCCGGTGACCGTGCCGGTCACGGTCCATAACAACGGCGCGGCGCCGGAGGACTTCTTCGTCGACGCCCGCCTGGACCAGACGCAGAACGTGACGCTGGCCGACCTGTCCGGGCCGGGGCCGTTCCCGCTGCCGATCACCAGCAACGAGCCGTTCTGGCTGGTCCCGCCGGACGCGTCCAGCCTGCAGGCATCGGCGAGCGCGACCCTGCCGATCAACTTCACCCTCGCGTTCAACCCCAACCTGGGCGACCCGCAGCTGTTCGGAGCGCCAACCACACCCGATAACGCGGCGCTGACCTACAGCCCGTCCGGCGGGCAGGTCGAGCCGGGCGTGTGGGCCGCCACCCCGGCCGAGATCGGGCCGTACCCGGCCGGTGCCGCGGCTGGGACCTTCAACATGTCGGTGACCGCCACGATGAAGGCGTTCGACCCGGCGGTCACCTCCAGCACTGACGACCTGTGGCTGCAGGCGGTGAACCCGACCGAGCCGTTCTCGCCGATCACGATCAACCCCGGCCAGAGCGCGACCATCGACGTCACCATCACGCCGTCCGGGTCGTCGGGCACGGTAGTGCGCGGCAAGCTCTACGTTGACGATTTCGCCAGCGCGGTGCCGCCGTACGACGAGACCAGTGGCGACCAGCTCGCCGCACTGCCGTACAGGTACACGATTAAGTAGCGGCCCGTCCCCGCGGGCAACCCCAGGGAGGGACCCGCAGGGCCAGGCCGGTACGGCGGGCCGCCGCGCAAGCGGCGGCCCGCCGCCTTCCGGGGCCCTCGTTCCTGGCCCCGGTCTTGCCGCGGAGGGCTGATGGAGCATTTCTCGACCGACCGGCTTATCGCCAGGGACTGGACAGTCGGCGACGACCAGGGCGCGTTCGGCATCTACGGCCGGCCGGAGGTGGTTCGCTGGCTGGGCGCGCCGCCGCAGGACCCGGTCGGCTCGGTGGCCGAGATGCGCCAGCGGCTGGAGCGGATGATCGCCCGGCCCGCCGGATCTCCCCGGTTCGGGCTGTGGGCGCTGGAACTGCGCGGCAGCGGCCAGGTGGCCGGCGCCGTGCTGCTGGTACCGATCGAGGGCGGCGGCGAGGACGACTACGAGATCGGCTGGCACCTGAACCCGGATCACTGGGGCCGCGGCTACGCTACCAAGGCCGGCCGGGGCGTCATCGACCTGGCCTTCGGCAGCTACGGCCTGGACCGGGTGCTCGCGGTGGTGTACCCGGACAACCACCGCTCGCTGGCCGTGTGCCGGCGGCTGGGCATGACGCACCACGGCCAGAGCGACCGCTATTACGGGGTCACCCTGGAGCTGTTCTCGCTCAGCCGGGACCCGGCCGGGACGCCGGCCGCAAGCTGAGCGGCCGGGGGCGATGCGACGCGGAGGGTGACCGGTGACGCCGGCGGTGGCGGACCGCGGTCTTGCGGCTTTGCGTGCCGGCCGTCAGCGCACGGGGTAACGTCGCCTCAATACGCCTCTGGAGTCCACATGTCGCACAATCCGCTGCTTTCGGTCCGGGGTGAGGCCGTCCTCGAGGTCGAGCCCGAGATTGCCCGGGTAGAGGTCAGCGTGGCGGCGGCGGGTGCCGACCGGGCGGGTACCCTGCGGCTGCTCCGGGAACAGGCTGCCGCCGTGGACAAGATACTGGCCAGCTTCCCGGACGCCATCGACCGGACCGAGGTTTCCGGCGCGCGGATCAGCCCCCGGCCCGGCCGGGGTCAGCGGGACGAGGACGCCGGGTATCACGGCGCGGTGCATCACGTGATCACGGTGACCGGGTTCGACCAGCTCGGCGAGCTGATGGCGCAGCTTTCCGACCAGGACCTGACCGAGGTCGGCGGGCCGTGGTGGGAGCTGCGGCCCGGCAGCCCGGTCTACCGTGCCGCCAGGGTCGCGGCCACCAGGGATGCGGTGCGGCGCGGCCGGGATTACGCGTCCGCGCTGGGCGCCGACCTGGCCGGGCTGGTCGAGCTCACCGACACCAGGATGCTCGCCGAGCCGCGCGGGCAGGCCGAGCCGCGGGCCGGGATCGCGGGCGCCCGGCTGCCGCAGCGGGCCAGGTCCGCCGGGCCGGAGCCGGGCTACGATCTGGCCCCGGCGCGGCAGCTGGTGCGGGCCAGCGTGGAGGCGCGGTTCACGATCACCGAGCCCGACCTGGCGGCAGTGCCGACCGACTGAAGTGCTGGCCGAGTGACAGGGGCTGGGCGGCTGAAGGGCCAGGCTGACAGGGCTGACCGCTGGCGAGCCAGGCCAGGCAGACCGGTCAGGGGGCGGTGGTGCCGGCCCGGCCGTAGGCGTCCTCGAGCCGGACCACGTCCTCGCGCCAGCCGGGCGCCGCGGTCGACGTCTCGGCGAACGTTACGTCGGCGACCGCCGTGATCCGGTGCACCACCCCGGCCGGCAGGTGAATCGTGTCGCCCGGCCCGAACAGGGCCTCGGTGAGCTCCCCGCCGACCGGGCCGTGCTGGATCAGCGCCTGCCCGGACAGCACGCTGATCGTCTCCTCCTTCTCCCGGTGGTACTGGAGGCTGAGGGATCCCCCGGCGGTCACGTGAATGATCTTCCCGACGTACTTCCCGTCGCAGGCCGCGAAGATCAGCTCGTGCCCCCACGGCTTGTCCTGCCTGGCGGCCCGGTACACCCGTGCCTGCGGCGATGGCGGATCCGGGCGGCCGGCGTCCTGCGCGCGCGTCACGATTCCTCCCGTGCTCCTCGGCTGCGGCCCAGCCATGATCCTATGGTGCACTGAGCTGCCGCAGGCGGCTGGCGGCCTCGGCGAGCACCGCCTCCTGCTTGCAGAAGGCGAACCGGACCTGGCTGCGGCCGCTCCCGGTGTCGTTGTAGAAGACCCCGTTCGGGATGGCCACTACGCCGCACAGCAGTGGCAGGTCGCGGCAGAACTGCACCCCGTCGCTGCGGCCGAGCGGCGAGATATCGGTGGTGATGAAGTACGTGCCGTCCGGCGAGAACACGTCGAGCCCGGCCGCCGCCAGTCCGTCCGCCAGCAGGTCCCGGCGGCGGCGCAGGCCGTCGGCCAGCCCGGCGTAGAACGCGTCGTCCAGCCCGAGTCCGCCCGCGACCGCGTACTGGAACGGCCCGCTGGCGACGAACGTGAGGAACTGCTTGACCGCCCGGACCGCGGCGACCAGCTCTGCGGTCCCGGTCACCCAGCCGACCTTCCAGCCGGTGAACGAGAACGTCTTGCCGGCCGAGCTGACCGTCACCGTGCGCTCGCGCATGCCCGGCAGGGTGGCGATCGGGATGTGCTCGCCCCGAGTACACGATGTGCTCGTACACCTCGTCGGTGACCACGATCAGGTCGCGCTCGACCGCGAGCTCGGCGATCGCGGTCAGCTCCGGCCGGGACAGCACCATCCCGGTGGGGTTGTGCGGCGAGTTGAGCAGCAGCAGCCGGGTGCGGCCGGTGACCGCGTCCCGCAGCGCGTCCAGGTCCGGGCGGAACGACGGCGGCCGCAGCGTAACCGGCACCCTGGTCGCGCCGGCCAGCGCGATGCAGGCCGCGTAGGAGTCGTAGTACGGCTCGAACGCGATGACCTCGTCCCCCGGCTCCAGCAGGGCCAGCATGGCCGCGGCGATCGCCTCGGTGGCCCCGGCCGTCACCAGGACCTCGGTGTCCGGGTCGACCGGGAGCCGGTAGAACCGTTCCTGGTGGGCGGCGATCGCCTGGCGCAGCTCCGGCACGCCCGCGCCGGGCGGGTACTGGTTGCCCCGCCCGGCCAGCACGGCGTCGGCTGCGGCGGCGGCCATCTGCTCCGGGCCGTCGGTGTCCGGGAAGCCCTGGCCCAGGTTGATCGAGCCGGTTTCCGCGGCCAGGGCCGACATCTCCGCGAAGATCGTCGTCGTCAGGCCGGCCATCCGGCGGTTCAGCAGGGGTCGTTCCATCAGCGCACCTTCGGTGTCCTCGGGCGGTGCCGCCAGACAGTGCCGTCGGGCAGTGTCGTCAGGCAGCGCCGCGGCCGTTACGGTGGCGGCACCCGTCGGCGCGACAATACCCGGCTCATGCCCCGCCGCCGACCGCGACCGCGAACACCACCACATTGCTCAGATAGGAACGCAGCGCCGGGTCGAACGCGCCGCCGCAGGTGATCAGGCGCAGCTGCGCGTCCGGCACCGGGCCGTAGACGGCGGCGGTCGGAAACCGGTCCTTGCGGTACTCGCGCACCGCCGTGACCCGGAACGCCACCAGGCTCCCGTCGGCCCGCCGGACGTAGACCCGGTCCGACCGGTGCAGCAGCCGGAGCCGGAAGAAAACCCCGGGCCCCGGAACGAGTCAACGTGGCCGGCGATCACCGCAGAGCCGATCTCGCCGGGCCGCGGGCTGCCGTCGAACCAGCCGGCCACCGCCGTTGTCGGCGGTACCTGGAGGCCGCCCGACGACGTGATGCCCAGCCGGATCAGCGCGGTACGGACGCCGATCGCCGGGATAGACAGGCGCACCGGCCGGGCTGCGACCTGAATCGCGGCCGCGCCGAGCGGGGCCGCCAGCCTGCCGTCCGGCACCGCGACGACCGGGACCTGGCCGGACGGCCACGGGCCACGGGCGGCCCGGCTGGCCAGTACCAGGCCGCCCGCGCCTGCCAGGCAGGTCAGGACCCCGCACGCGGTGACGACCAGCGCCGGGCGGCGCCCGGCGGGCCGTCTGGGCTGCCCGCGCCGTCTGAGCCGTCTAGGTCGTCTAGGTCGTCTAGGTCGTCTAGGTCGGCCGTGCCTGGATCCCATCGGCAGGGTCAGCGCTCGCGCGCCCGGGCTGGCCCGGCGCGGCCCCGCCCTAGCTGGCCAGGCCATGACCGGCCCGGTCGCCGGTGGTGACTCAGCCGGGGACGGATCAGCCGGGAACCGCCGGCCAGCGCCAGCGCCAGGCCGGCTGCCGCGGTCACCAGCCAGGGTCGCGGCGATGGCGCCGGACGCGGCGCGGTGCCGCCGAAGCCGGTGGCGGCGCCGCCGCCCGGCTGCACCGTGCTGCCGGCCGCGTCATCCAGGGCCCGCAGGACCAGGCGGCCGTGATCGTCGAGTACGACGATCGTGTGAATGCTGTCGGCTGGCAGCGCTATCCGCTGCACCGCGCTCTTGGACTGCCCGGTAGCGCGCACGGTCCAGGTTCCCGGTGACATGACCTGGTACCGCGACACGGCGCCCAGCACCTGCTCGCTGCCCAGCACCTGCCGGCCAGCGACCACGGTGACCCTCGGCTGCTGCAGCGAGGCCTGGATCACCCGGACCAGGGCCTTGTTCCTGGGTGTGATCAGCCGGTCGCGCATCACCTGAAGGCGCAGCTCCTTCAGCGGGCCCAGGCCTGCCACCGTGTAGGCGGCGCCGGGGGCGACCCTCACCGTGGCGGACAGCACCGGCCTGGACGCCGGGGCCGCCCCGGCGGAGCGCATCGCCACCGTGTACTCGCCGCTGGCGACCCGCTCGTACGGCGAGACGGTGCCGTAACTGACGTGCCGGAGCACGATCCGGGCGCTGGGATCGCCGAACGAGTACAGGTACACATCCACGGCCGGGGTGTTGGGGGACAGGTGCGCCAGGCGCAGCCAGCCGTAGCCAGCGGCCGAGGCCGCGGCGGTGGCCGGCGCCGCGAGGCCGAGCAGGCCAAGCGCGAGCACGGCCGTGGCCGTCGGCCTGGCCAGCCGCCGGCCCGTGATCAGCAGCACCTTGATCAGCAACTTCATCGGTTCCTGCCTTCTGCCCGGCCGAACCGGCGGGCGGGGGTAGTAGGGGGTGGAGACGTGAGGTGTGTCATGAAGCGAGTCAGGGGCCGGTGCCGCCGGGCAGCGGGCTGCCGCCGGTCGGCAGCAGGCCGAGCGGGCTGGGGTCGGCGAACCCGATCCGTAACGCCTGCTGGCCGCCGCGGAGCCGCTCCGTCCGCACGCTCGCGGCGCGGAACGGCGGCTGCTGCACCCGCAGGAACGCCAGCAGGCTGCGCAGCCCCGGCAGCCCGCCGCCGCTGCCGCTCCCGGCGACCCGGCCGGCGGATGGACCGCCGGTGACTGGACCGCCGGTGACTGGACCGCCGGTGGCTGGACCGCCGGTGGCTGGACCGCCGGTGTCTGCACTGCCGGCGTCTGGCCAGCCGGTGGCCTGCCCGCCGGTCACGTGGCTGGCTGTTGCCGGGCTGGCTGCGGCTGGACCGCTGGTGGCCTGCCTGCCGGTGGCTGGGCCGCCGCTGGCCGGCCCGGCAGTGGTCAGCACGACCGTGGACAGCGGTGCGTCGGCACTGGCGCCGGGCCCCGGCCCGGCGAAGGCGACGACCCGCAGCGGTCGCAACTGGGCCAGCGCCGCCAGCGTGGTCAGCACCCTGGCGTCGACCGAGCCGTCACTGAGCTGGCGCCTGGCGGCCGCGGTGACTACGAGGTGCCGGTTGCTCAGCAGCTGCGCGGCCGCCGCCCGGCGGGCCAGCCGGTCCGATCGCAGCGCCCGCAGGTAGGCGGCCGAGCCGTCCGGCGCGACCACCCGGACCTGGATGAGCGTGCCTGCGGCGCCGAAGGAGGCCAGGACCAGCGGCGCGTAGACCCCGGCCAGCCGGGTGCCGAGCAGGCCGCGCACCGCGGCGGTCGCCACCACCAGGTTCGAGCCGAGCGGACTGGCCGACCCCTCCGGCCCCAGCACCAGCAGGCTCCCGGTGGCGATGCCGTCGGCCGCCAGGGCCGAGCACATCGCCGGGTCGCACGCGATGATCGCACTGCGCGACACCTGCCCGCGCACCCAGGCCGCAGCCTGATGGCGCACCAGGGCAGCGCTGGGTGCCGGGGTGCGGTAGGCGACCCGGACGGCCGGCCTCGCGGGACCGGCAACCCGGGAGATCTGCCAGGCCGCGATCGTGGCCAGGGCCACCGTTGCCGCCGCCAGCACCGGCAGCCACCAGCCGGGCCGGGACCGCCTGCGGCCGTGCCGCCGGATCCGGCCGGATCCGGCGGCCGCGGCCGTGCCCGGGCGGGGCCGGACCCGGCCGGACCTGGCCGGAGCGGCTGCGCCCGGGCAGGCCGGCGCGCCTGGCACGGTCACCGGCGCCAGGGCCGGCCGCGGCCGGCCTGCCTGCGCTGCCGCTGGCCCCGTTCGCGCTGCCGGTACCAGAGCGCAGACCACGCCTGCCCGGGCGGCCCGAACTGCCCGGCCAGACCTGGTTCCCGGTAGCCGGGCAACTGAGCGGATCCCGGTGCGGCCGCCACCGGGAACGGCGGGATCGGCGGGATCGGCGGGATCGGGATCGCTGGTCCAGCCGGGTCCGCTGGTGCGGCCGGAACTGCCGGATCTGGCAGCACCGCCGCCGGAGCCGGCCATGTGGCGGAGCCCGGTGGCGCGGCCGGGCCTGGTGGCGCGGCCGGGCTCGGAGATGCCGCCAGGTCCTGCAGTGCTGCCGGAGCCGCCGGCACTGACGGGTCCGGGGGTGCGACCTGACTGGGCGGCGCTGCCAGGTCCTCCGGTGCCGCCGCGCCCGGCGGTGCGGTCTGGACGGCCCGGCCGGTGGCCGCTTCGGACTGCCGGAAGCGGTGCTCGGCCGCGGCGTAGTCCCCGTTTGCCTGGGCCAGCACCCCGAGGCTGTGATAGCACCGGGAGATCCCGTTCAGGTCGCCCGCGGTGGCGTACAGGTCGAGCGCCTGCTGGTAGCGGAGCCCGGCGTCGGCGTGGTCGCCCCGGACCTCGGCGATCCGGCCCAGCTCGTGCACCCAGCCGGCCCGCCAGGACGACCGCGCGGGTAGCCGGTCCAGGATCTCCTGGATCAGCGCGGCCTCGCGGCCCAGGTCTCCCCAGGCATGCAGCTGGGCACAGATCGCCCCGGTCTGCGCGCTCGCCTGCTCGATGTCACCGCACTCGAACGTGTGATGCCGGGCCTCAAGCAGGTCGTGCAGGTCGGCCCGGCGCCCCTGCGGCCAGGCAGCGGACCGCCACTGCCAGTACTCGGCGGCCTGCTGGTGCGCACGGACCAGCTCGGGCTGCCGGCCTGTCGCCAGCAGCAGCCGGTGCAGCTCGGCGGCCAGCCACGGCTCGACCCGCACGATCTGGCTGCCGGGCTCAGTACCAGCCGGAGCGGGGTGCCCGCCCGGATCAGGGTGCCCGCCCGCGCCGGGGTCTCCGCCTGGGCCGGGGTCTCCGCCTGGGCCGGATTGCCCGCCGGGGTGCCTTGCCGGATCGGGGGGAGCGGCCGGATCGGGGGCAGCGGCCGGATCGGGGGGCTTCCCCGGAGCGGAATACGCGGCCAGATCCGGACCGAACTCGATCAGCCCGGCGGCGGCGCAGGCGGCAAGCGACCGGTCGAGGTGCGCCGGCGGCTGGTAAGGCGGTGCGGGACCGCGCCGGTCCGGTGCTCGCGCCGCAGTCCAGTCATGCTCGCCTACCTGGAATAAGACGGCGTTGTGGTCGGCCGGCCCGCGGTAGACGGATATCCCGATCAGCAGCCGCTCCGCGTCGGCACCCAGCCGCGGCAGCACGTCGTCCAGCGGTGCCCGGCCGGGTGCAGGATCGCGCAATGGCCCGGCGGGATCGGGCCCGGATCCCGGCTCCGGCCAGGGTCCCTGGCCGGCCAGGGCAGGACGGCTGCTCGTACCCGGCCTGCCAGTTGCCAAGTGCAGGCAGCCAGCCGGCTCATCACTTTTAACCCGCATAAGGCTCCTCCTAGCGCGAGTCTGCGCTATAAGAGCGATATATAGCATGCCGGTGACCGGTTGATGAGTCCTTACCGGGCAGTAATCCAGGCGATCCGAAACGGATGATGCTAGATGCGAGCTACGGGCCAGTTTTTCCCGTTCTCGATATGGTCTGCTATCTGCCACTTTAGCTAGACAGAGCCCTTTTCCCGGTGACTAAGACGGAACTGCGGGACATGTCCGGTGAGGAGTCCGGCAATCGGCGGGAACGTGTCCCGCCGACGGCTCACTCCGGTCGTTCTTTGTGGTCGGGATAGCTCGCATGAATGCCGTGCCGTAAGTTATCCACGCACTTCCACGGCGCAATTGCGATAGAGCGATAATAGCTCGCCCGCCGGGAGATGAGAGCGGCGCGGCCCGGTGATGCACCGGTCGGCCGTGCCTGCGCTGCTTCGGGATGGCCGCCGCGGCGCGGAAGCGGCGCGCAGTCTGCGAACCGCCAGTGATCACGGCCGTCCGGTGGCGGCGCGATAGCCACCGCCACCGGACGGCGGTCAGACGGCCAGGTCAGAGCGGACGTACCTGCTCCGCCTGCGGGCCCTTGGCGCCCTGGCCGGCGGTGAACTCGACCCGCTGGTTCTCCTGCAGGCTGCGGAAGCCATCGATCTGAATCGCGGAGTGGTGCACGAATACGTCGGCAGAGCCATCGTCAGGAGCGATGAATCCGTAACCCTTGTCGGCATTGAACCACTTCACGGTGCCCTGAGGCATGAACTTTCTCCTACGTGAACGACCTGCGGGATCCACGGACGAGGAACCCGGGTTGCCGCGATCGCGTGCTTCTTTCCTGAAGTCAGCCATCCCGGGTCCGGGATTTCCGCCGCCGTCTGGCAGCCGCAGTCACGCGTGCTCGTGTCACGGATGCAACCAGGCCTATCCAATCACTATCCGGCCAGTGCTTGCTCCCGGTCCGGGGAGTTCAGCGAG
Organism: uncultured Actinomycetota bacterium; assembly: GCA_963719705.1. GTDB lineage: Bacteria > Actinomycetota > Actinomycetes > Streptosporangiales > Streptosporangiaceae > CAVRCV01. Next base: position 463,458 of record CAVRCV010000014.1, on the reverse strand, counting down.
ATGCTCCTGACTAAACGCGCGCTACCGGGATATTTCGAAGCTAGGCGCCCGGTCCGCGGCTGCTTGGCGTTATTGAGGAGCCCGAGCAGTGCTAACCGAGCAGGGGAATCCGGTCGGCCAGATCGCCCAGAGCCGAGCGGTCGGCCGGATCCAGCGGTATCCGGCCGGTGAACTTGAGCGCGCAGCTGACGTCGTCCCAGCGGCCTGGCAGCGGCGTCCCGGCCAGTTCGGACAGCACCCACCGGACCAGCATGAGCGGTACCGGGGGCGGAGGCGGCGCGGAAGGCAGGGCGACGGTCAGGTCGAGGTAGTGCACGGCCGCCTCCACGGCCAGGGTGGAGATGAAGTCGGCCGTGGTCAGCACCAGGCCCTGGGTTGCCACTGCCTGGTGCCGGCAGTCCAGCGCGGCGCGGCAGGCGGCGGCCGACGTTTCGCGCCAGTCCCAGGCCAGCTCGTCCGGAGCGTAGGCGGACGCGGCGATCCGCACGTGCCGGGCATGCCGGGCCGCTCCGGGGCTGCCAGGCTCGGCATCCGACCCGCTGCCCGCCCCGTAATGCCGCCAGTAGGACACCTGATCGGTATCGGGCGGGCCCGCCGCCGGGCTGGCGAAGGTGCGCAGCGCCCGCCGTGCGTCGAGCAGCTGGTGGTACAGCACGTCGCCGACGGCCCAGCCGGCACAGCGGCTCGGCAGCATCACGGTCGCGTCGCCGAGCTGGTCGGCCACGGCGGTCACGCCGGCGTAAGCGGCGGTCAGGGCGTCGGCGGCGGTGAAAGTCCACTCGGTCATCTCAGCGATTCTGGCAGCGTTGCCGTCCGCCGCCTACTCCATGACCGCCGCCGGGGCCGGACCAGGGAGCGGGCCGGGTCAGGACTGGGTGCCGCGGTCGCGGTAGTCCTGGCTGATCTTCTCGTAGTCGGCGACCGCCTCGCGGGCGCGCGCCCTGGCCGCGGCCCGTTCCTCGGGTGTGCGCTGCCTGACCGTCTGGTCCCGCGGCTTCAGCGCGTCCCAGGCCGCCTCGCACGCTTCTTCCTCGGTGGCGTAGACCTGCTGGTACTGGACCTGGCCGCGTTCCTCGGAGACGAGCCGCCAGGCACGGTCGTCCTCGGTACGCGTGAGCACGAGCTCGCCGAAGCCGCCGCCCTTGCCCGGAGTCGTCTGGCTGTCAATGCCGACGATGAAGTAGTTGTCCTCCGGCACGCCGGCGGTGACCAGGCGGTCCTTCAGCTCCCGCCGGTTCACGGTGCCACCTCCGTGACGTAGCCGTGGTCGATCAGCCACTGCATCGATGCCTTGAAGCTACTCCCCGGCATGGCCTCGAACTGGTACTGGATGCCGCCGCCTGGCTGGCCGAAGGCCGGCGCCACCTTGTTCTGCGTCACGACAACCGGCGGCGGGTCGGTCTCCCACTTCGCGGTGACCTCGTAGACGTGGTACGTCGACCCGCCGCTCGAGCTGACCAGGCTGGTGGGAGGCAGTGACCGCTCGTCATACGGGGTGCCTTCCGGCGAGGCGAACGTCCCGGATGGCGGACCGAACCGGTCGAAGGTGTCGCCGGGCGCGAACGTCTTGGTCACGGTCGGCGCGCTGAGGTCTGCGCCGTTGTCCGGCGGGTAGATCCACGATCCCTTGCCGGCCGAGGTCGAGACCGTCGGATCCCAGTAAGTCGCCTGGTACTCGGCCGGGCTCAGGCCGCCGAGCGGGTCGGACCCGGTCATCATGCCTGAGGTAGCCGGGTTGAGCTCCGCGTCCTCGAATGCCTGCATGACAGTGACGTTGTTGGTCCAGCCGACCGCCACCCCGCCCTCGATGTCCGCGGCGACGCCCGGATCCATCGGAGTGCCGTCGACGCTCATCTTCTCCTCGCCGGCCAGGTCGGCGGCGAACGTGGGGTCGCCTTCCTCCGCGGCGAGGAACTCGGGGCTCACGTCCTCGTCTTCGTCGTCCCCGCCGGGCAGCGCGCCGGAGGCCATGCCCGCTGCCATCAGCAGCAGGGCATCCACGCCGGCCGCGTCGATGCTCGTGGAGAAGTCCTTGACCCGCACGTCAATGCCGGCCAGCTGCACCGAGGGAGACTGCGAGGTGACCGCGTCGAACGCCGCGGCGGCCGCGCGCCAGGCCATCTGGGCGTTGGTGTTCGCCGCCTGCATCATCCGCTGCGCCCGGGCGGCGTCCTGGGCGAGAATGCCCGCCCTGGCCGACTCGCTGGCGGTGGGCGCCAGTGCCTGGTCCACCTGCTCCTGGGTGGCCGAGGCCGGCAGCGCCGACACGGCACTGGCCTGCGAGCTGGCGAAGTCCCGGTTCAGCGTGCCCGAGGCGTCGTTGGTCTGGCCGGCCAGCGCGATCGCGGCCTTGGCCAGGGTCTGCGCCGCCTCGATGGACCGGGCCAGCGTGCCGAGCGCCATCGAGGCCCCGATCAGGCCCTCGGCGGCGCTGGAGGAGTACCAGTTGGTGTCACTGGCCGCTTCCTTGAAGCCCTCGGCACCCTTGCCGCGCCAGCCGGCCACCAGCTGTGCCGCGGCGTCCCTGGTTGCCGTCGCCACCGAGTAGACCTGGTGCGCGGCCGACTTGAAGCTGGCGGCCGCGGCGGCCATTATGGCGGGCTCGGCTTCCATCAGGCCGGGGTCGGGCGTGACCACGACCGTGCCGGGGCCGAGGATGTCCCCGCCACCGCCGCCGGGCATCAGCATCGGGGCCCCCGGCGCGTCACTTGACCTCCTCGCAGCCCATCACGCCGGCGTCGGTGGCCTGGTAGGAACTGTCGGCCGCGAACAGGCGCTCGCTCAGCCCGGTCAGGCCGTTCGACAGGGTTCTGCAGGTCCGCCGACCAGACCGTGACCAGCCGGCTCCACGCGTGCCCGGCTGACGGGTCGGTGATGCCCGTGCCTCCCGCGTCATTCCACGGGAACACCGAGGCGAACGACTCCAGTACCTGGTTGCCGGCCGCGGCGAAGGCCGGTGAGGATGCTCCGAGGCTGCCGGGGCAGACCTGGATCGAGCCGGTCCAGGCCGGGCCCCCGCCGTCACCGCCGATCAGCATCTTTCCAATCCTCCTGGCAGCAGATTGCGCGCTTCGGGACAAGTGTCACCGGCCATATTAAATGGGTACCTTGTGCCGCATCAGCCATTCGCGCTCAGCCGGGCGAGCTTCGCGGCGATGCCGTCCAGCATGCACTCCAGGCCGAACTCGAACCGCTCGTTCCTGGTCTCGGCCGCGTCCGGGTCCACGTTGTCGCTGAGTATCCGCAGGAAATGGTCAAACTGCCCGGTGGCGGCGAGCTTGCGCCGCCAGGCGGCCAGGCCGTCACTGAAGTCCTGCTCATCGATGCCCATCCGCTCCTGCTCCCGCTGCGCGCGCAGTTCCTGGAACTCGCGCAGCACGGCCCCGGAGACATAGGTGCTCACGGCCTGCAGGATGTTCACCGCGGTGGCGGTGTCGATCCGCACGTTGTCCAGCGCGGCGAGCGACCGGTCGGTCATCCGCAGCGTGTTCGGGCCGAACGCGGGCCGGGCCGCGATGAAGTCCATCACCCAGCGGTGCCGGAGCAGCATCTCCCTCGTGCTGCGGGCCTGAGCCTGCAGGTCGGCCCGCCAGTCGCCGGTCGGCTCGGGCACCTGGATCTCCCCCATCAGGGTGTCCAGCATCAGCTCGAGCAGCCGCTCCTTGCTGGCAACGTGCCAGTACAGCGACATGGCGCCGGCCCGTAGCACCTGGGCGATCTTCCGCATGCTGATCGCCTCCGCGCCGTCGGAGTCCGCGATGGCGATGGCGGCGTCCACGATCTCGTCCCGGCTCAGCGTCGGCGCCCGCCGCCCGCGCGGCGGCGCCTCATGCAGCAGCCGGTGCGCCCGCTCGGCGCCCCGCTCCTCGCGGGTCCGCCAATCCCGGCCAGCACCGTCCCGGCCAGCACTGTCCCGGCCCGCGCCTGCCCGGCCGCCAGCGTTCCGGCCGCCGGTTGCCGGGCTGACGCCGGTTCGCCCGCCGCCTCGCGCGGTCGGCCTGCCGCCGGGCCGGCCGGATCCCCACGGCGGCCACAGGTCGTCTCCACCCGCCATCTCGTCTTCGCTCGCCATCGGGATCCTCTTTCCGGGCTTGCCGGGTTGACACTCGTACATCGTACTGTACAGTACGGCGTACGAGTAATAGTCGTACGGTGTACTGGAGGAGGCGGGATGAGCGACACTCTCGCGATTGAGGCCAGGGGCCTGGAGAAGGCCTACGGGCGCACCAGGGCGCTGGCCGGTCTTGACCTGGACGTCGAGCAGGGCGCGATCCTCGGCATGCTCGGCCCGAACGGGGCCGGGAAGACCACGACGGTCCGGGTGCTGACCACGCTGCTGCGGCCGGATCGCGGCTCGGCTCGGGTAGCCGGCTACGACGCCGTCCGCCAGGCCGCGCAGGTGCGCAGGCGGATCGGGCTCACCGGTCAGTACGCCGCGCTGGACGAGAGCCTCACCGGCCGGGCCAACCTGGTCATGATCGGCCGTCTCAGCCGGCTGACCGGGCGGGGGGCCCGGAGCCGGGCCGCCGAGCTGCTGGACCGGTTCGACCTGGTCAAGGCGGCCGACCGGGGGGTCAAGACCTACTCGGGCGGCATGCGGCGGCGGCTCGACCTGGCCGCCAGCCTCGTCACCCGGCCGGCCATCCTGTTCCTGGACGAGCCGACCACCGGGCTTGACCTGCGCAGCCGGATGGTGACCTGGGGCGCGGTGCGTGCCCTGGCCGCCGAGGGGACCACGGTGCTGCTGACCACGCAGCACCTGGAGGAGGCCGACCAGCTGGCGGACCGGATCGCCGTGGTGGACCAGGGCAGGGTGATCGCCGAGGGAACCTCGGCGCAGCTCAAGGCCAAGGTCGGCGGCGAGCGGGTGCAGCTGACCCTGGCCGCGGGGTCCGACCTCGCGGCCGCCGCGGGCCTGCTGGGACGGCACGCGGACACCGCACCCCAGGTGGACCCGGCCGCCCGCACGGTCGAGGCGTCGGTGACCGCCGCGGCCCGCCGGCTGCCGGAGATCGTCCGTGATCTCGACACGGCTGGGCTGCTGCTGGACGACCTTGGCATCCGCCATCCGTCCCTGGACGACGTCTTCCTGACCCTGACCGGCCACGGCACCGCGACTGGTGCCGATACCGGTTCCGAAGCGACCGAAAGCGAGGCGGCATGACATCCGCAACCCTGTCTTACGGCGCCGGATCGTCCGCCGGCCCGGCCGAGTCCCCGCTGGCCCGTGCCTGGTGGGCAGTTAAGGACACCTGGGTGCTCGCGAAGCGGGGCATCGCCAGGATCGCTCGCGAGCCAGAGCAGCTCTCCGATGTGACGGTCCAGCCGGTGATATTCGTTCTGCTGTTCACGTATGTCTTTGGCTCGGCGATCCACTTGCCCGGCGGCGGCAGTTACCACCAGTACCTGATCAGCGGCATGTTCGGGATGGCGATGGCGGGCAGCGCCCCCGGCACCGCGGTCGGCATGACCACCGACATGACCAGCGGCCTGATCGACAGGTTCCGGGCCCTGCCCATGTCCAGGGCCGCCGTGCTGGCCGGGCGCACCGTGTCCGACCTGCTCACGCAGGTGCTCGGCATCCTGGTGCTGATGGCGACCGGGCTGCTGGTGGGCTGGCGGATCCACAACGGGATCGGTGACGCGCTGGCGGCGGTCGCGCTGTCGCTGCTGTTCGCGTTCGCGATGACCTGGGCCGGCGCGTGCGCCGGGATGGTGCTGCGCAGTGCGGAGGCGGCGCAGGCGATGGGCTTCATCATCTTCCTGCCGCTGTCGTTCGTGTCCAATGCGTTCGTGCCGACCCAGGGCATGCCGTCCTGGCTGCGCGACTTCGCCAACTGGAACCCGATGAGCGCGGTGGCGGCGGCCTGCCGGTCGCTGTTCGGCGGGCCGAACCCGTCCGCCGCGGTGCAGGCCTGGCCCATGCAGCATCCCGAGCTGGCCGTGCTGGCCTGGTCGGTCGCGCTGATCGCGGTGTTCGCGCCGACCGCGGTGTGGCTGTTCCGGCGCAAGGTACTGCGCTGAGCCGTTTCCCGGCAGCTTCGGCGGGATTAGTCGCCCGCCGGAGCTGCCGGCGGGCTCCACTTCTGCTCAAGCTTCCCGAAATGCCAGAACGACAGCGCGATGACCCAGGTCAGCACGAAGACTCCGACGATCACGAAGCCGGCCGTGTTGATGTTGAAGTTTTCCAGCCAGCTCCAGGCCGGCCCGCTCAGGCCGCCGTCCTGGGCCAGCAGGCCGAGGATCTCGACCGCCCCGATGAAGACCGCCACGAACACCGACAGCCCGGTGATCGTGATGTTGTAGTAGAGCTTGCGGACCGGCCGGGCGAAGGCCCAGTTGTAGGCGTAGTTCATGTACGCGCCGTCCATCGTGTCGAACAGGCTCATGCCCGCCGCGAACAGGATCGGCAGCGCCAGCACCGCGTACCAGGGCAGGCCGCCGACCACCGCCGCCGCGCCGGTCAGCAGCAGCAGCCCGACCTCGGTCGCGGTGTCGAAGCCGAGCCCGAACAGGAACCCGATCGGGAACATCTTCCAGGGCGTGTCCACGCCCCTGGCGATCCGGCCGAGGAACCTGTTCATCAGCCCGCGCTTGGCCAGCTGCTCCTCCAGCGCCCGGTCGTCGTAGGCGCCGGAGCGCATCTCCCGGAAGATCCTCAGGATGCTGCGCAGCACCGCGATGTTCAGCGCGGCGATCAGGAACAGGAAGACGCCGGACACCAGGGTGCCGACGATGTTGGTGGTGTACTGCAGGTGCGAGCCGCCGTTGCGGACCTGCTGGTCGAGCCCCTTGATCCCGACCAGCAGCAGGGATCCCAGCACGAACACCACGCTGGAGTGGCCGAGGGAGAAGAAGAACCCGACCGACAGCGGTTTCTTGCCGTCGCCGACCAGCTTGCGGGTGGTGTTGTCGATCGCGGCGATGTGGTCGGCGTCGAACGCGTGCCGCATGCCCAGGGTGTAGGCCAGCACGCCGGTGCCGAACCCGTAGACGTTCCCGTGAGACAGCTGGATGTGCGGCCGGCCGCGGCGGCGACCATGCTCCAGCCGACCACGTTCAGCCCGATCACGATCGCGGTCATGGCGCCGGCCCTGGCCCACTCGGCGGGCGTCAGCCCGTCGCGGACCTTGACCAGGCGGCCGAGCGGGTCTGCCATCCGGTGACACCTTCCGTCCGGGCATCACCCGCGGTCCCCGGGTCCGCGGGCGCGCGGCGGCCTGCGCGCTGGAAGGGGGCTGGCCAGTTCAGGATCATATTGCAAGTCAGTTGTAATTACACATCATACGTAGCTGTCCAGATCCGCTCGATCCGGCACGGCCGTGCTCAGCCCTCGGGGGTGGCTGTCCCCCTTTGCCGGTCCTGGCCGGAGTCCGCCTGCCAGCGGCGGTACAGCTCGGTGAACTCGGTCCGCATCTGCGGGGTCAGGTCGGCCGGGGTGATCCGCCCGGCTAGCGCGATGGTGGCCCGCATCTGGGCAAGGTACTCGGTGCAGTGCGGGCAGGCGGGCAGGTGCCGCTCGAGCCGGCGGCGCTCGGCCCGTGGCAGCGTGCCCTCAAGGTAATCGGTCACCAGCTCCACCACCTGCTGGCAGGCCAGGTCCGGGCGGCGCAGTGGCAGCAGGCGCGACAGGCTCAGGCCTCGCGGCATCTCAGGCCCTCCCCAGCTCGGACTCGAGCACCTGGCGAACCCGGCTGCGGCCCCGGTGCAGCAGGACCCGCTGGTTGGCCTCGGTGATTCCCAGCACCTGACAGGCCTCGGCGCTGCTCAGCCCCTCGACGTCGCGCAGCGTCACCACCGCGCGCTGCCGGTCGGGCAGCTCGCCGATGGCGGACCGGATCCGGCCGGCCAGCTGTCCGGCCCGCAGCCGGTCGTCGGCATCCTCGACCCACTGCTCGGGCGGCGTGAGCCACTGCCCGGACTCGGTGAACCGGGACGGGTCGACTGCTGGCCCGCAGCCGGCTCCGGCATCGCCGATGGCGTCCGCCGGGCCGACCGGCACGGTCCGGCGCTCGCGTGCGCCCGCCGTCCTGGCCCGGTTCACCAGGATGCGGAAGAGCCAGGTGCGGAACGAGGACCGTCCCTCGAACCCGCCGAGCCCGCGCAGCACGCCGAGCCAGGTGTCCTGGACCACGTCCTCGGCCACGGCCAGGCTCGGCACGAACGAGCAGGCCAGGCGCAGCATCGTCTCGTGGTGCCGGTGCACCAGGAGGACGAACGCCGCCTCGTCGCCCGCCCGCAGGCGGTCGATCAGCTCACGTTCGTCCTCCACTGGCGGCAGCATACGGGCGGCCGGCGGCCGCCGCTGCCTATGCCGCGACGATGCCCTCGCCTCCCGCGGCGCCCGGCACGGTGACCGAGCCGATCTCGGCCAGCGAGCCGCCGGCCCGGATGGCGAACTCGTCCACGATCCCGCTGCCGCCGGCCTGGACGTACAGGAACCGCCCGCCCGGTGTCGCGGCCGAGTCGACGGTGCCGGCATCGGTGCCGGTCTCGCCGAGCAGTGCGAGTGCGCCGCCGCGGCCGGAGGAGTAGCCGCTGACCGTGCCGCTGCCGGCGTTCGAGGCGAACAGGTAACCGTTTGCCGGGGTCACCCAGCAGGTGGCGGCCTGGCCGTTCGGCACCGAGTCGATCAGCGTCACGCTGCCGTCCGGCAGCAGCTCGAACGTCGCCAGCGCGTTCGGGCCTGCCTCGGCCACGACCAGGTGCCCGGCCCGGTCGAAGGCGACCCCGAACGGGACCGTGCCGGGCTCGGGGTTCACCACCGGGCTGGCCGACAGGCGGCCGTCCGGCCGGACCGCGAAGACGTCGATGTCGTTGCCGTTGGCCTTGGTGGTGACGATCAGCTGCGAGCCGCCCGGCGAGAATGCGACCTGCCCCGGCGTGTTGGTGAACTGTGGTGTCGCGACCGGGTTCAGGTCAAGCGCCCGGTTCGAGCCGGGAATGGGTGCCAGCTCGTGCCGCCGTACCCGGTAGCCCTGCACCGAGCCGCCCTTCTCCGCGTTCAGCACGTAGACCAGGTCGCCGCGGCGGGCGATGCTGACCGGGAACGTCCCGCCGGAGGGGAGTACCTGCCGCAGGAACAGCCGGTCGCCGTGCATTCCGAACACCGATACCGAGCTGCTGCCCGCGTTCACCGCGTACAGCAGGTTGCGGCGCCGGTCGTAGCCGAGCGAGCCCTGCGAGGCCAGATGGTCCACCACCGAGCCGGTGAGCACCCCTCCAAGCCCGCCGGTGGGATAGGTGCCCGCCCAGGTCAGCGCGCCGTGCCGGGTCCGGTGATAGGCGACGACCTGGTTGCCGGCGGTGTTGTCGGTCTGCACGAACACGGCCCGGCCATGCCCCTGCCAGCCGAGTCGGTGACCGGACAGCTGCCGGTGAGCCCGGCCGTCCGGGCGGGCCGTGCCTGGCCGTCCGGACGCGCTGGCCGGCCCGGCGATGGTGGCGGCGGCCGCGGTAGCGATCGCCACCGCCGCACCGAGGCGGATCAGTGATCTCATGCATGCTCCTCTTGCGCTGCGTCAGGGATGTGCCTACTTCAGTCCCGCTGCACGCGCTGCCGTTACACCACAGGGCCGTTACACCACAGGGGCCGTTACACCACGGGGGCCGTTGCACCGGGGACCGCTGCCACCCGGCGCGGCTCGCGCGGCGCCGGTTGTTAGCGTCGGGGTGTGACAATCGAGCGGGTAATGCCGCCGCTGGAGGCGGCCGAGCGGCAGATGCTGGTGGCGTGGCTGGACTTCCACCGTGCCACGCTGGCGGTGAAGTGCGACGGCCTGGCCGATGACCAGTTGCGGGACAAGGCCGTCCCGCCGTCGAAGCTGTCCCTGCTCGGACTGGTCCGGCACCTGGCCGAGGTGGAGCGCAACTGGTTCCGCCCGCTGCTGGCCGGCGAGGACATGGGCGGCCTGTGGGATGCCGGGCCGAAGCTGAACGCCGAGGCGGCCTTCGACGAGGTTGCCACCGCCGACGTGGCGGCCGCGTTCGCCGCCTGGCAGGCCGAGTGCGACAGGGCCAGGGCGCTGGTCGAGGCGGCGGAATCGCTCGACGTCACCGGCATGCGCGGCGGCACCCAGTTCTCGCTGCGCTGGGTGATGGTCCACATGATCGAGGAGTACGCCCGCCACAACGGCCACGCCGATCTGCTGCGGGAACGGATCGACGGCAGCGCCGGGGCCTGACCTGCCCGGGTGCGGCAGGCGCGAGCGGCCGGCGCCGGGCGGAAGCTCACCCGGTAAACGGCCGGGCGGCCTTTCGCGTCCCATCTGGAGATAAGCACGCCGGAATGGCAGGCTTTCGGCGATGACGAGCGTCAGCCGCAGCCGCCTGGCGCCATTTCCGCGGGCACCCCGAGGACCCGGCCGCCCGGCCGCGCGAGGAGGTACAGGTGAGGGTAGGTATCGCAGCGGCTCTGGCGTCCGCGCTGGCCATGGCGGCGGTCGCTGGCGTGGCCGGCGGTCAGGCGCTGGCGTCACCGGCATCGGCGTCAGCAGGGCCGGCCAGGACCGTGGTCTACGGCGTTCCTTACGGCCATTCCGGCAGCAATTTCGTGCACGGCAAGGTCCGCCCGACCGGCCTGCTGGTCTGGACCGGCGACGGCAGCGCGTGGTTTGTCATTCACTCCTACCGCAGCTGGTCACGCCGGAACGCCTGGGGTTCGGCCACGGTGCACGTCCGGTCCTGCTGGGGGACCTGCTTCAGGTACAAGACCGAGCGCACCACGCTGCACTTCTACCGGGTCCGTACACACCGTGGTCACCGCTACTTCACCCGGCTGCATTTCAGCCTGGCGCACAAGGTGGCCGGGCTGGCCTCGGGTGCCCTTCAATTCTTCCCGCACGGCCTGCCGGCCTGGTACTACTGACCAGCCCGGCGCGGCCGGGCCCGGGCCGGGGGCCGGAGCAGGCCAGGCAGGTCAGCGGCGCGCCTGGCGCGCCCGGCCCGGCCTGATCCGCCGCCAGGGCCGCCCGGCCCCGCCTGGCCTGCCGGCCTGCCCGGCGGGTGGGTGCAGCATCAGCCGGGGCGGTTCCTTGCTGCGGCTGAGGCCGGCTGGCTTTGACACGTCCAGGGTCAGCGCTGAGGTGCCCGGCAGGAGCGTGATCGCCGCCGTGGCCACCAGGTCGATCTGGGCTCCCCACAACGCTGGCTCGGCCTTGCGGATCGCGGTGCCCAGCGTCGAGCCGACCCCTTTCCAGGTGATGCCGGTTGCGGCGAGGATGGCGCCCAGCGCGCCCAGGCCGCCCGCGGTGCCGCTGGGCACCAGCACCAGCCCGGTGACCGCCGCGGCGAGGGCCAGCACGCCAAGGCTGATGCCCAGCCAGTACTGGGCCCAGAACCGGCGGCCGATCATCCCGAGCCGCTGAATCAGGGCCTCGCTGGCGCTGACGTACTCGTCCGCGCTGAGCAGGTCCACCGCCTGCTTCTCGCCGGTGAGCACCGCGCACCACAGGTTTCCCTGGCGGAAAAGCGTTTCGGCGACCAGCGACCGGCTGGCCGCGGGGTGCAGCGGATCCTGCCACCCGGCAGGCTCCTGCCAGATGGCGGCAGCGTCCCCGGTGCTCTCGATCCACCGCTGCCACGAGTCCAGTGAGGCCCCGACTACGGCACCGGCGTGATCGGGGAGCACGCTGCGCAGGTCGTTCAGCCAGCCCTTGATGGTGTCGACCCGGCCGGAGAAGTCGGCCTGGAGCGCGGCAAGTCCGGAGGCCGGCCGCATGGTCAGGTCCGCCAGCGCCCGGCCGAGCCCGTAGGCCTTGCCGACGGTCGCGTCGGCCGCGGTAAGGGTCTCCAGGACCTGCACGTGCCAGGCGAGTACCTGCCGCCGGATCGCGGCCGGCTCCGGCGCCCCGGCGCCGTCCCCCGCCTGCCCTGCCGGTTCGGCGCCGTGCCCGGCAGGCTCGGCCTCGCGCTGCTCGCCAGCCTCCGGCCAGCGCGAACCCGCGGTGCCCGGGTTCCGGGCTGCGGTCGCCACCGAATCGCGCAGATCGTCGAGCGACAGCCCGCCTGCCGCGACCGCCGGGGTCAGCCGGCTCAGGCCCGAGGAAACCTGGTGAAACCGGAGCTCAAGCAGCTGCCGCCAGCTCAGCGCGCTAAGGCCGGGCAGGTCAGGCGGGTCCTGCGGGGCGTCGTCGCCACGGACCTGGGCCTCGGCGTACAGGTCGGCGAACTGCCAGCCCAGGCCGATGGCGGTGGTCACGTCCTGGCTGGCGGTCATGCCGGATCCGGGCTGCGCACCGGCAGCGGCTGCCGCGCTGATGAGTCGGCCACTCGCCCTCCCGGGAACGCGCTGAGCCGGTCCGGGCAGCGGACTGCCAGCCCAGCCTCAATACTGGCCGAAGGGACAGCCGGGCCGCCAGGTTACGGCCCGGGCCGTCAGGTCACGGTCCGGGCGGTCAGCTGGGTACGGTGCGGGTCGCGGGGCGGTTCCTCGATGCCGAAGCTGAGGACCCGGCCCGGGTGCAGCCGGATGACCGCGGTGTCGGCCGGGTCCGGGTTCCCGTCGGCCGGCGGGACCGCCTCCGCGGTGCCGCGGATCTCCAGGAAGCGCACCCGCCACGGATCGTGCGAGGCGATGTCGTCGACGACCAGCGCGGCCTGGCCGTTGCGGCGGACGTTCCGGTACTTCTGGCTGGTCGACATCGCGAAGCCGCCGATGTCGATCGTGCCGAGCTCCGGGTTGTAGCGGAAGCCCACGGGCTTGACCTGCGGGCTTCCGTCCGACTGGATGGTCGCAAGTCGGCCGAGCCGCTGCCCGCCCAGGTACTCGATCTCTGCCGCGGTCAGTGTCATCTGCCCTCCAGGTCATCTGCTGCTCCGGTCCGCTGTCAGCCTGGACGCTACGACCTCAACCTGGCTTGAAGTCAAGGACCCGGGGCCCGAGGTCCATGTCGAAAACCGGGCTGCGGTGGTGACCTCGGTGTGAAGGGCGCCAGCCGGGCGCGGAAACGAGAGGATACCGATCATGGACTGGAAGCTGGAAGTCGTGGTGGTCCCGGTCACCGACATCGACCGGGCGAAGGCCTTTTACCTGGACAAGCTGGGTTTCCGGCTGGACGCCGACACCCAGCCCACGCCCGCCATGCGGGTGGTGCACATGACGCCGCCCGGCTCGGCCTGCTCGGTCGTCGTCGGCCCGGTCGTGGTCGCCGCCGATGCCGGACGCGGCCCGGGCGCCAGCTTGCAGCTGGTGGTCACCGACATCGAGGCGGCCCGGGCCGAGCTGGCCGGCCGGGGCGTCGGGGTCTCCGAGATCCAGACCCTGGATCCGCGGGATGGCGGCAAGTTCGTCTTCTTCACCGATCCCGACGGCAACAACTGGGCGGTGCAGGAGATCCGCGAGCGGGTCGGGGCACCGCTGGGCTAGCGCGGTGACCTGGCTGGCCCGGCTGTGCCCGGCCGAGGCGATGGCGGGTCAGCTCGACCGGCTGGTGGCGCTGTCGACCCCGCCGGCCATCCGGTTCGGGGTGATCCCGTTCGACGCCGAGCTGCCGCTGGCGCCCGCGCACGGATTCTGGCTGATGGACCAGCGGGTCGTGGTGGTAGAGACCTTCACCGGGTCGCAGAGCCTGACCAGGATCGGCGACATCGGCAGTTACGCCCGCATCTTCGGCGAGCTCGCCGACGCGGCGCGGTACGGCCCGGCCGCGCGGTCGATCGTCACCCGGTCGCTGGCCGACCTGGCGGCGGTCTCGGACTGAGCCGTGACCGCCGCGACCGGGCCGGTCCGGGCTCGCGCGGTCCGTCCGTTACGGTGCGCCCAGGCCGAGCAGCAGGCCGTCGGCGGCCACGGCGGGTGAGCTGGTCAGGAACAGCGGCACGCCGGCGGCCGGGGCGGTGATGGTCTCCAGCACTTCCCCGCCGTCCAGGCTGCTGACCGTGCCCAGCACCTGTCCCTCGGTCACCGCCTCGCCGGTCTCCACCGCTGGCTCCCACCAGCCGGCGTCGGCGCAGCGCAGCCAGATGAACCGGCTGAGGTAGCCGGGCGGTGCCGGGCCGGCTCGCCGTCCGGCTCGTCGGTCATGCCGAGCTGTGCCAGCACCCGGTTCAGCCCGCCGACGTGCTGGCCGACCGGGTGCCGCTGGACCAGGCCGCAGCCGCCGGCCTCGGCGGTGATGGCCGGGATGCCGATCTCGGCCGCGGCCGAGCTGGTGGTGCCGGCCACCGCACGATCCGGGCCCGGCTCCTGCCGGATCACGTAGCCGAGTCCGTAGGCGGTGGCCAGCTCCCTGGCTTTCGCCTCGGCCGGCCCGGCCTCATACAGCGCGAACGGCTCCAGCGCCTCGACCAGGTCCCCGCAGTGCGCGTCGACCAGCGCGTCCGAGCCGGTGATCAGCTGCGTGAACGTGTCGTAGGCGAGCCGCTCGGCCAGGGTGCCGTCCGGGCTGCCCGGGAAGCAGCGGTTCAGGTTCTTGCCGTCGTCGGGCACCACGAACGGGCTGCGGGCGGCGAACGCGGGCAGGTTCAGCACCGGGACCGCGCGGACCCGGCCGCGCAGCTCGCGGGAGGCCAGGCCGGCCGTCCACTGCCGGACCGCGGCCATCGGCACGTACTCGCAGCCGTGCACGCCCGCGATGACGGTCAGCAGCGGGCCGTCCTGCGCTCCGGTCAGCTCGACCACCGGGACGTCGAGGCCGGCCAGGCGGAGGGTGGATCGGGTCAGCTGCGACGACATAGTCAGCTCTCCTTCGCGGTAGCCGGGGTGGCGGTAAGCCGGGGCGATGACGGGGCGGCCGCGGCTGACCTGGTGGTAACGGTGCCGGGGCCGATCGGATTGGCGGCGGAGCCGATCCGGCGAGCAGGCGCTCGGCTGCGGCGGCGACCCGGAGCAGGACGCCGTCCGCGCCGCGGCGGGCGGCCAGCTGCAGGCCGGCCGGAAGGCCGGGGCCGGCACCGGAAGCGAGATCGCCGGATGACCGGTGAGGTTGTACGGGCCGGTAAAGCGGCCCTCGCCCGCGTCGTCGCCGACCCCGAACGGTGGGTCCTGCTCCGGCGCGGTGTACCCGACGGTCGGCCCGGCCAGCACGTCCACGCCACCGAGGCTGGCATCGATCGCGGCACTGAGCCGGGACCGCCGGTCCAGCGCGTCCTGGTACTGCTCGTCACTGACCGAGGCGCCGAACGCCAGCAGCGCCCTGGTGCCCTCCGCGTACCGGCTGGTGTCCCGGCCCGCGTGCACCTGGCTGGCCTGCCGGGCCACGATCACTGCCAGCGTTTCCTCCCAGGCTCCGAGCTCGTCCAGCCAGGAATCGGTGACCTGGACGATCCGCCACCCGGCTGCGGCCAGGACCGCGAGGGCGCCGCGGACCGCGCCGGCACCTCGGCGGTCACCGAGGGGTCGGTGAGCTGCGCCGCCAGCACGCCGACGGTGTAGCCGGGAGCTGGACCGGCATCAGCGGCGGCTGGACCGGCGGCCGGGCGGGCGGTGTCTGCCAGCACGCGGAGCAGGTCGGCGGCGCCGGCCACGGTCGCGGTCAGGGTGCCGGCGTGGTCGCAGGCGGGGGCCAGCGGGAACACGCCGTCCAGCGGCAGCAGGCCGTAGCTCGGCTTGAGCCCGACCACGCCGCAGTAGGCGGCCGGGATCCGCACCGACCCGCCGGTGTCGGTGCCGACGGCCAGCTCGCATACCCCGGCCGCGACCAGCGCCGCCGACCCGCCGGAAGAGCCGCCGGAGGTGCGGGACGGATCGGCGGGGTTGCGCGTGTCGCCGACCTCCGGGTGGGCGAACCCGGCCGCGTACTCCAGGCACTGAGCGGCGGCGAACACCTCGGCCCCGGCTGCCCGCAGGCGGCTGACCAGCGGCGCGTCCCGGTCGGCAGGCCGCTCGTCGCTGGCCGGGCTGCCGCACCTGGTCGGCACCCCGGCGATCGCCACGATGTCCTTGACCGCCACCGGCCGGCCGGCCAGCGGGCCGCCGGGCGCCCGGTCCGGCGCCCCGATCACGGCGGCGACCGCGTTCAGCGGCCGGCCAAGCCGGTCCAGCCGCTCGTAGGCGGCCAGCAGCTCCAGGTTGGCCCGCGAGCAGGTCCGGCGGCCCTGCTCGATCGCGGCCACCAGCTCGGCCACCCGCCGGACCAGCGGCCCGTCCAGGCCGCCGAGTATCGCCGGGACCTCGGTCGGGCGGTGCCGGACGGCCAGGTCACGGTAGATGCCGGAATATGCCTTCGCCGACTGCCGGTTGAAGTCGGCCAGCCGCCCGAGCGAGCCATCCAGGTCGGCCGGGTCGAAGCCGTCGAACGCCATCGGCGGCACCGGGGCCAGGGCCAGCACCTGCCGGGCCAGCTCGGTCAGCATCGAGGCCCAGGCCGGGTCGCCGAGCACATCGGCGATGGTCAGGTCGCTGACCGCGGTGGCGGCCAGCATCACGCCGTAAGCCTCCTTGGCCCACAGGTAACCGAGGACGTTCCCGGTGACCCGGGCGTCGGCGATGTCGGCGACCAGTGCCTCGACCCGCGGCGTTACCCGGCCGTCCAGCTCGCCGACCAGGAACGCGCCCCGGTTGCCGCGCAGCACCACGCCCGGCTCCAGCACGTCGGCGCCGAAGTTGACGAGGGCCTCGACCACCCGGCCGGGACCGAGCAGCCCGGTCAGCGTGGCCGCGTTCAGCCCGTTCTGCAGCGATACCACGAAGCCGTCGCCCTGCAGCCGCCCGGCCAGGACGGCGGCCGCTGCAGCGGTGTGGTGGGCCTTGACTGCCAGCAGTACCGGGCAGTCCAGCCGGGGCGGCAGGTCACCGGGAGTAACCGCGGGCACCGTGACGGTGAAGTCCTCCACCGGCCCGGTGATCCGCAGGCCGTGCTCGCGGATGGCCGCGACGACCGCCGGGTCCGAGTCGCTGACCAGCACATCATGGCCATCACGGGCCAGCCCGGCGGCGACCGTCCCGCCGATGGCACCGGAGCCAACTACCACGTAGCGCACGGCGCGAAACGTTACAACACGGCAAAGCGCGCGGCATAGGCCGTGACCAGGTATTTACAACCGGAGATTTTGCCGCCATCCTCGCTAGACAAAGGTTTGCTCTGGTTGCGTTCCCGGCAGTCACTCTCAGTTGCCGGGGCCGCGCTGACCTGCACTATGACCGTGGGGAGCTCGCATGACAGTCAGGAGACTCGGGCTGAAGGCGCTGATCGTGGCCAGCGCGCTGACGGTGGTGGCGGGCTGCGGATCGGGCTCGGGGGGGTCAGGCTCCGGCTCGGGCTCCGGCGGCAAGCCGGTGCACGGCGGCAACCTGATCTTCGCGGCGGTGCAGGACGCGCAGTCCATGAACAACACCACCGTGTTCGACAACAACTCGATCTGGATCTTCGAGCAGATCTTCCAGCCGCTCTACACGGTGACCAACAACGGCAAGGGCGTGATGCCGTGGCTGGCGACCAGCTACACCATGTCGGCGGACAAGAAGACCTACACGTTCAAGCTCAGGCCGGGCGTCCGGTTCTCCAACGGCAAGCCGATGACCTCCGCGGACGTGAAGTTCTCCATCGACCAGAACCGCAAGGCCACGCAGGGCTGGGCCTACCTGGACACCGCCATCGCCTCGGTGGACGATCCCAACCCGGCCACCGTGGTCATCCATCTCAAGTACCCGTGGGCGCCGCTGCTGGCCGACCTGTCGATCTTCGCCAACGGCATCGTGCCGAACAACTACGACGGCCAGAGCGAGACCGAGTTCTACACCCACCCGATCGGCACCGGACCGTTCATGTGGGACTACTGGCACAAGGGCTCGGCGCTCAAGCTGGTCCGCAACCCGTACTACTGGCAGCAGGGCAAGCCCTATCTGAACAGTGTTACCTGGACCGACGTGCCCAGTGACAACACCAGGGAGCTCCAGCTCAAGGGCGGCCAGGCGCAGATCGACCAGACCCCGGCCTGGTCCACGGTGGCCAGCCTGAAGTCCACCCCCGGCGTGGACATGGACCTGTTCCCGTCCACCCAGACCAACTACCTGGCCTTCAACGAGCACGTCAGGCCGTTCCAGGACGTGAACGTGCGGCGGGCCATCTCGCTGGCCATCAACCGTGAGGCCCTGGTCAGGGCGGTGCTGTTCGGCAACGGCAAGCCGGCCAACTCGCTGTTCCCGCCGCAGGTGCCGTTCTACCAGCCGGCCACCGCCGGCCTGCAGTACAACATGGCCGCGGCCAAGGCCGCGCTGGCCAAGTCCAGCGTGCCGCACGGGTTCACCACCACGATGCTGATCGCGGCCGGCAACTCGGACTACCTGACCATCGCCACGATCGTCCAGGCCGAGCTCAAGCCGCTCGGCATCAAGGTCAACATCCAGCAGCTGGACCCGAACACGGCCAACGCCAACTTCCAGTCGCTGAAGTACGACATGTCGCTGACCCTGTGGACGATGGACATCCCGGACCCGGACGAGCTGGCCACGTTCGGCCTGGACCCGACCTCCGGGGCCAAGTCCTTCTTCACCGCCTACGACAACCCGGCCGTGGTCCGGGCCACCCACCAGGCCGAGACCACCACCGACCCGGCGGTCCGGCAGCGGCTGTACAACTTCGTCCAGGCGCAGTCGGCCAAGGACGCGTTCATGGCCTTCCTGTACTACTCGCCCTACCCCTACGCGACCACCAGCAACGTGCACGGCTTCTTCGTGACGCCGCTGGGCAACATGCACATGGAGAACGTCTGGCTCAGCAAGTGAGGCTCAGCAATTGAGATGGCCCGACGCCGGGACTGCCGGGGACGGTGATCCACTGTGGGACGGATGACCTTTGTCTTCCAGCGGCTGCTGATGCTGGTACCGGTGGCCATCGGCATCACGATCATCGTGTTCTTCATGATCCACCTGATCCCCGGTGACCCGGCCAGGACCATCCTGGGCATCCACGCCACGCCACGGGCGATCGCGATCCTGCACCGCCAGTGGGGCCTGAACCGGCCGCTGGTCGATCAGTACTGGCTGTTCATGGACCACCTCGTGCACGGCAACCTGGGCCAGAGCCTGTATTACGGGGTGTCGGCCGGCGGGCTCATCTGGAGCCGGCTGCCGGCCACCCTGTGGCTGATCTGCTATGCGGCGGTACTCGCCGTGCTGGTCAGCGTGCCGCTGGCGATGATCGCGGCCAGCCGCAAGGACGCGATCCGGGATCAGGTGGTCCGCGTGGTGCCGCTGCTCGGCCTGGGGATGCCCCCGTTCTGGGTCGGGATCCTGCTGATCTACGCGTTCGCCATCAAGTTCCGGCTGTTCCCGGTCAGCGGCTACGGCTCCGGGCTCGGCGGGCACCTGCACGCGATGTTCCTGCCCGCGCTGACCGTGGCCATCGCGCTGGCGCCGGTGGTCATCCGCAGCCTGCGGGCCAGCATGCTGAACGTGCTCGGCGCCGAGTACATCACCACCGCCAGGGCCAAGGGCGTGCCGGGCCGCCGGCTGTACCTGCGGCACGTGCTGCGCAACGCGGTCATCCCCGCGGTCACCGTGCTCGGCATCAACATCGGCTTCCTGATCGGCGGCACGGTGATCATCGAGAACGTGTTCGCGATCCCCGGCATCGGCCAGCTGATGCTGAACTCGATCTTCGAGCGGGACTTCCCGGTGGTGCAGGGGGTGACCCTGGTGTTCGGCGTCCTGGTGGTGCTGGTCAACCTGCTCGCCGACATGGCCTACGCCGGGCTCGACCCGAGAGTGCGGTTCGACCGGTGAGCGCCTCCGAGCTGTACGGGGTGCCGGGCGGCAGCGCGCTGGCCGAGCTGGAGGCCGAGCCGGCCGAGCGGTCCGCTCAGCCGCGCGCGGCCCGTCGCTGGTACCGTCAGCCAGCGCTGCTGGCCGGCCTGGTGATCATGCTGATCCTGGTCGTGCTGGCCGCCGGGGCCCCGCTGTGGACCTCCTACAACCCGGTGACGATCAACCTCAGCAACTCGCTGCTCGGGCCGAGCTCGCTCCACCTGCTGGGCACCGACCAGCTCGGCCGGGACGTCTGGACCCGGCTGCTCTACGGGCTGCGGCTGGATCTCCAGGTGGCCTGCCTGGCGGTGCTGTTCCCGTTCTGCCTCGGCGTGATCCTGGGCAGCCTGGCCGGCTACTTCGGCGGCTGGGTGGACGTGATCATCATGCGGCTGGTCGACATCGTGGTCGCGTTCCCGTTCTATGTGCTGGTCATCGCGCTGGTGTTCGTGCTGGGGCCGGGCGTGCGCAGCATCGTGATCGCGATCACCGCGGTGGGCTGGGTGTCCTACGCGCGGATCATCCGCGGCGAGATCCTGGTGGCCAAGCGGCAGGACTACGTGCTGGCAGCCCAGTCCGGCGGCCTGTCCAGCGTGCGCATCATGGCCAGGCACCTGCTGCCTAACGTGATCACCCAGGCGATCATCTACGCGATGTCCGACATCGTGCAGGACATCCTGGCGATCGTGACCCTCGGCTACTTCGGCCTCGGCGTCCCGCCGCCGACCGCGGACCTCGGCTCGATGATCAACGACGGGCAGAACTTCCTGACCACGCACTGGCAGCTGACCACCTTCCCCGGCCTGGCCGTCGTCATCGTCGGCCTGGGCCTGTCCCTGATCGGCGACGGGCTCGCCGACCTGATCCGGCCGGGCCAGGCATGACAGTGCCGTCAACCACCGGGCCGTCAACCACCGGGCCGTCAACCACCGGGCCATCAACCACCGGGCAGCCGGCCACGGGACAATCAGGCACCGGGCCGGTGCTGGAGGTCCGCGACCTGCACGTGCAGATCGCCAGCCGCCGCGGCCTGGTCCGCGCGGTGGACGGGGTGTCCCTCGCGGTGTCCAGGGGCGAGGCGGTCGGCCTGGTCGGGGAGTCCGGCTCGGGCAAGAGCATGACGCTGCGGGCCATCATCGGAGTGCTGCCGCCCGAGGCCCGCGTCACCTCCGGCCAGGTGCTGCTGGACGGAGTTGACCTGACCGCGCTGAGCACCCCGGCGCTGAACCACATCCGCGGGCCCAGGATTGCGATGATCTTCCAGGAGCCGATGAGCGCGCTCAACCCGGTGATGCGGGTCGGCCAGCAGATCGCCGAGGGGCCGCAGGTGCACCTGGGCCTCAGCCGGGCCAGGGCCGGGGAACGGGCGCTCGACCTGATGCGCCGGGTCGGCATCCCGGATCCGGAGCGGCGGTTCCGGGCCTACCCGCACGAGTTCTCCGGCGGCATGCGGCAGCGGGTGATGATCGCGATCGCGCTGTCCTGCGAGCCGGAGATCATCCTGTGCGACGAGCCGACTACCGCCCTGGACGTCACGATCCAGGACCAGATCCTGCGGCTGCTGGCCCGGCTGTGCCGCGAGTCCGGCGCGAGCCTGATCTTCGTCACGCACGACCTGCCGGTGGTGGCCCAGGTCTGCCAGCGGGTGGCGGTCATGTACGGTGCGCAGCTGGTCGAGTCGGGGGAGGTGCGGGACGTGCTGCTGGATCCGCGGCATCCCTACACGCTGGGGCTGGTCCGCTCGGCACCCGACTTCGAGTACGTGCGCGAGTCACTGATCCCGATCCCCGGCTCGCCGCCGAGCCTGGTCACCCCGCCGTCCGGCTGCCGGTTCCACCCGCGGTGCGAGTTCGCCGAGCCGGACTGCCGCACCTCGGCGACGCCGCTGCGGCTGCTGGCCGGCGGCCGGGCCACCGCCTGCCTGCACTACGAGCGCTGCGCCGAAGCAGTGGCCGCGGACCGGGCCCGGACATGAACACCACCGCCCAGCTGCCCGCGGCCGGCCAGGCCGAGGAGAACCAGCCGCTGCTGGCGGCCACCGGCATCGGGGTGTCATTCAGCGTCGGGTCGGCGCTGGGCGCCCGGCTCCGGCACACCGAGCGGGTGCTGCGCGCGGTGGACGGAGTCGACCTGGAGCTCCGGCGCGGTGAGGCGCTTGCCCTGGTCGGCGAGTCCGGCTCGGGCAAGTCCACCCTGGCGCTGGCGCTGGCCGGGATGCGCCGCCCGGACCGCGGCGAGATCCGGTTCGACGGCCGGGTGCTGCCGGCCTGCCGGCGGCGGGCCGACCAGCGCCGGATCCAGATGGTCTTCCAGGACCCGTACTCCTCCCTGAACCCCCGCCTGACCGTCGGCAGCATGCTGGCCGAGCTGCTGCGGGTGCACCATGTGGTGCCGCGCGGCGAGGTGGCGTCGTTCAGCCGGCAGCTGGTCACCCTGGTCGGCCTCGGCCCGGAGGCACTGCCGGCCTACCCGCGCCAGTTCTCCGGCGGGCAGCGGCAGCGGGTCGCGATCGCCAGGGCGCTGGCGCTGCGGCCGGACATCCTGGTCGCCGACGAGCCGGTGTCCGCGCTGGACGTGAGCGTGCAGGCGACGATCCTGAACCTGCTGCGCGACCTGCGCGGCGAGCTCGGCCTGACGCTGATGCTGATCTCGCACAACCTGGCCGTGGTCCGGCACCTGTGCGACCGGGTGGCGGTGATGTACCTGGGCCGGATCGTGGAGCAGGCGCCGACGCAGGAGCTGTTCTCCGCCCCCCGGCATCCCTACACCCAGGGCCTGCTGGCCGCCATCCCGCGGCTGACCGCCGCCGCGGCCGACGCGCCGCCCGCGATCCAGGGCGACCCGCCCAGCCCGCTGCGGATCCCGAGCGGGTGCCGGTTCCGCACCCGCTGCCCGATCGCGCAGCCGGTATGCGAGCAGGAGGACCCGGTCCTGACGGCGTCGCCGGGTGCCCCGGTCCCGGGCGCTCCCGCGCACGCCGCCGCCTGTCACTTCGCCTTCGCGCCGGTACCGTCAGCATCGGCGTCACCGGGGAAGTGAGAGCGGTCAGCTCAGCCGCCGGGGGCGCCAGGGCAGGCGCGGACAGGGAGGGGACAGCACGGTGAAGGTGTTCATCAGCAGCGACATGGAGGGCACGGCCGGGGTCGTCGACTGGGAGCAGTGCGTCGGCGACGGCCCGCAGGCCCAGGCCGGGCGCCGGCTGCTGCTGGCCGAGGTCAACGCGGCCATTTCCGGCGCGATGGCCGGCGGGGCCACCGAGATAGTGGTCAACGACTCGCACTCGACCATGCGCAACCTGCCCGCCGACGAGCTGGCCGGGGAAGCCTCCTATATCTCCGGCAGCCACAAGCCGCTTTACATGATGCAGGGCCTGGACGCCAGCTTCGACGCCGTGCTGTTCGTGTCCTACCACGGTTCGGTCGGCGCGCCAGCCGGGCTGTCCCACACCTATAACCCCAGGGCGGTGATCGAGGCCAGGATCGACGGCACGGTGACCGGCGAGGCGGGCATCAACGCGCTGGTGGCCGCGCACTACGGGGTCCCGGTCGTGCTGGTGACCGGGGACCGGTGCGCCTGCGAGGAGACCGCCGCGCTGATCCCCGGCGTGCACGCCGCGGTGGTCAAGGAGCACGTCAGCCGGCTCGCCGCGCACAGCCTGCACCCGAACCGCGCCTGCGCGCTGATCCGGGACACCGCGCAGCGGGCGGTGGCAGCGGCCGGGCAGGCAGGCCCGCCGCCGCTGCGTACCCCGGTGACGCTGGAGGTCTCCGTCCGCACCACCGACATCGCCGAGGCGGCCAGCTGGGTGCGCGGCGTGGACCGGGCCGGGCCGAGGGAGCTGCGCATCGAGGGCAGCGACCTGCTGGCCGTGTACCGCTCGTTCTGCGCCGCGATCCTGCTCACCCGCACGGTCGCGGAGGCCGTGTGACCGCCGGCGGGGCGCCGGACGGCCGGGGGCGGGTCGCGGTGGTGACCGGCGCGGCGGGCGGCATCGGCGCGGCCGTCTGCGCGCGCCTGGCCGCCGGCGGCTTCACTGTCGCCTGCCTGGACGTCAGGGAAAGCGAGACGAAACGAATCGCCGCGCAACTCCCGGCAGCCAGCGCCTATGCCGCCGACGTGAGCGACGCCGCGTCGGTGCGCCGCGCGGCCGCGCGGATCCGCGCCGACCTCGGTGACCCCTGGCTGCTGGTGAACGCGGCCGGGGTGTTCAGCATCCAGCGGATCACTGACCTGGCCGAGGCCGAGTGGGACCGCATCGTGGACACCAACCTGAAGGGGCCGTACCTGACCTGCCGTGAGTTCCTGCCCGCGATGGTGGCGGCCGGCGACGGCTGTATCGTGAACGTCGCATCCACCGCTGGCCTGCGCGGCGGCCGGCAGCGGGCCGCCTACTGCGCGTCCAAGGGCGGCCTGGTGCTGCTCACCCGGAGCCTGGCGGTGGATCACGGCCCGGACGGCGTCCGGGTCAACTGCCTGTGCCCCGGCCTGATCGATACCGAGATGGCCGACTGGATACGCCACGACGAGGAGGCGCTGAGCCAGTGGGCTTCGAGGATCCCGGCCCGGCGGATGGGCACCCCCGAGGAGATCGCCGACGGCGTCGCGTTCCTCGCTTCCGACGGGGCACATTACCTGCACGGGGCGGTGCTCACGGTGGATGGCGGAGCTGCGGCCTGACCGCGCCCCCGGCGCCGGGGGCCGCCGCGTGACCGGGGCCAGGGCGCCAAGCCCGGCCGGTCCGGCCAGCCAGGAGGTGCCGGTGCCGTCGGCCGGCGGGCCGGAGCCGTCGGCCGGCGGGCCGGAGCCGTCGGCCGACGGACCGGTGCCGCAGCGGCGGGCGGCCCGGCTGGTGGACATCGCCGCGGCCGCCGGGGTGCACGTGTCGACGGTGTCCCGGGTGCTGAACGCGGATCCGGCCCAGTCGATCCGGCCGGAGACCTACGAGCGGATCCTGGCCGCGGCGCGGCAGCAGGGCTACCGGCCCAACGCGCTGGCCAGGGCGCTCAAGCGGCGCCGGACCGGCGCCTTCGCGTTCGTCATCCCGCTGCTGCGCAACCCGATCTGGGTGCGGCTGCAGCGCGGCGCGCTGCAGCGGGCCAGCGAGCGCGGTTACGTCGTGATGATCATGGAGGAGCCGGGCGAGGATCCCAAGCCGCCCGGTGACTACCGTTACCTGGTGGAGGAAAGCCGCGCGGACGGGCTGCTGCTGGCCACCGCGCTGCGGGTGAGCGGGCACGCCGGCGGGCTGGCCGGGGTGCCGCATGTCTACGTCAACCGGCGCGGGCCGCGCCGCGGCGACGACGTGGTCATGGACGAGGCAGGCGCGGTGGCGCTGTTCGTCGACCACGTGGCCGGGCTCGGCCACCGCAGCATCCTGCTGATCGACGGGCCGGCCGAGGTGGACACCGTGCACCGCCGGGTAGCCGCGGCCCGGCGCGTCTGCGCCGCGCGGGGACTGCGGCTGATCGTCCGGCACGCGGCGGCGACCGAGGACGGCGGCTGGGACGCCACCACCGCGGTGCTGCGCCGCGGGCCACGGCCCACCGCCTGCGCCGTGGGCAGCCTGAACCAGATGTTCGGGGTGCTGGCCGCGCTGCGTGACAGCGGTGTCGCGGTGCCCGGCGACATGTCGGTGGTCAGCTTCGACGAGGACGAGTGCCTGGCCTACCTCGATGTGCCGGTGACCAGCGTGAGCATGCCGCTGGCCGAGCTGGGCAGCGCGGCGGTGGACGCGCTGATCACCCGGATCGAGCGCGGTCCGGCGGCCGACGTGATGGTGCGCGAGCCGATGAGCCTGCTGCTGCGTGCCTCGGTCAGCGGCCCGCCGCCGGTTTAATTTCCCCGGATCGGGACACCTGTGGGCTTGGTCTTTAAAGGAGGAGTGCCACATGTTGCTCATACTCGCGGTCCTGATTCTTGCCGCGATCTTGTTCGGGCTCGGCTTCGCCGTGCACGTGCTCTGGTGGATCGCGCTCATCGTGCTGGCCATCTGGCTGGTCGGGTTCCTGTTCCGCAGCGTGGAGGGCGGCGGCCGGCGCAGGCGCTGGTACCGCTGGTAGGAACGCCCGGCCGCGGCTGAGCCGCGGCCAGGCGCTCAGCCCGCGCCCGGTGCCCGCGTTACGGTCACCGGGCGCCCGAGCGTCAGAAGGCGGGTTCGTGACGGATGAGCCGGACCGCCCGGCGGTGGGCTGGCCCTGGCGGGCGTTCGCGTTCGCGATCGTCGCGCTGCGCTACCCGATCCTGCTGGCCTGGATCGCCGCCGCGGCCGCCGCCACCGCCCTGCTGCCCGCGCTGGCCGCGGCCGGCAACATCGGGGACCTCATCCCGGCGGGCGCGCCGGCGGTCCGGGCCGAGTATGACGCGGCGGCCCAGTTCGGGCTGCCGCTCAGCCCGCAGGTCGACGTGGTCCAGCGGTATCCGCGCGGGTTCAGCCTGCAAGCCCAGGTCCGGGCCGGGCGCCGGGCGCTGGCGGTGGACCAGGGCAGGGTGACCGGGATCGCCGGACTGGCCGGCGCGCTTCCGGTGGCGAACACCGACGGCAGGTTCCCCGGCTCGCGCGAGCGCTCCACCACGATCATCACGTTCCTGTACTTCCGCCCCGGTACCGCGATCGCCGCCCAGACCGACGGCGCCCTGCAGTACGCACGGCGCTTCCTGGGCGCCCCGGCCGATCACCTGGCCGGGGTGACCGGGCCGGTGCCCGCCGAGGCAGCCCAGGGCGCCATCATCACCTCCTACCTGCCCTGGGTCGAGCTGGCCACGGTGCTCGCGATCGGGCTCATCGTCGGGCTGCACTTCCGCTCCGTCGGCGCCCCGCTGGCCACGCTGGCCTGCGCCGCGGTCGCCTACCTGGTGGCGGTGCGGGCCGTGGCCTGGGCCGGGCAGCGGTTCGGCTTCACCGTGCCGCCGGACCTGGTGCCGGTGCTCGTGGTGCTGCTGCTCGGGGTGACCACCGACTACTCGGTGTTCTACCTGGCCGGGATGCGGGCCCGGCTGGCCGCCGGGCTGCGCCGCGGGCCGGCCGCCCGGCAGACGACCGCCGAGTACACCCCGATCATCGTGACCGCGGGCCTGGTGGTGGCCGCCGGCATCGCCTCGCTGACCGCGGCCCGGCTCGGCTCGCTCCGGGCGTTCGGCCCGGCCCTGGCCATCACCGTGCTGATCGCGCTGCTGGTCGCGGTCACGCTGGCACCGGCGCTCATCTCGGTCTTCGGGCGCGCGCTGTTCCGGCCGGGCCCGGCCGGGCGGCAGGCCGCGCCGCAGGCCGTCTCCCGCCTGCCGCCCGCCCGCCCGTCGTCTGCCCGCCGCTCTGCCCGCCCCTTGGCGGGAGGCCCCGGCCCGGCTGGCCGCCGGGTGGCGGGACGGCTCGGCCCGGCTGGCCACCACCCGCCCGGTGGCCGTCGTGCTCGTGGCCGCCTGCGTGCTCGGGCTGCTGCTGGCTGCCGTGGGCCTGCGCCAGGTCCGGCTCGGCTTGCCGCTGATCCGGGCGCTGCCGGCCGCGTCCCAGCCGGCCAGGGCGCAGGCCGCCGCCGACCAGGGGTTCGTGCCCGGCATCCTGTCTCCCACCGAGGTGCTGCTGCTCGGGCCGGGCGTGACCAGCCAGCAGGCCGCGCTGGACCGGCTGCAGCGCGCGATCGCCGCCCGGCCGGGCGTGGCCGGGGTGGCCGGGCCTGCCGACTACCCGGCCCTGCAGTCTCAGTCCGGCCTGCACCTGATGCTGGCCAGGTCGGGCCGCGCGGCCAGGTACGCGGTGATCGAGCGCAGCGACCCGCTGGGGGCCACCGCGATCAGCCAGGTCAGCGCCCTGAGCCGGGATCTGCCGTCGATGGCGCGGGCGGCCGGGCTGACCGGGGTCCGGGTCGAGGTCGGCGGCGAGACCGCGCTGGCCGGCGAGGCGATCCAGGCAACGGTGGCCAACCTGTGGCGGATCGCGCTGGTGATCGGGCTGGTGATCCTGGTCCTGCTGGCGCTCTTCCTGCGTGCCGCGCTGGCCCCGGTGTACCTGCTCGCCGCCAGCGTGCTGGCGCTGCTGGCCGCGCTCGGCCTGACCACGTGGATCTTCCAGGACCTGCTCGGCTACGGCGGCCTGGTGTACTACGTGCCGTTCGCGGTCGCCGTGCTGCTGGTCTCGCTCGGCTCCGACTACAACGTGTTCGTGGTCGGGCGGATCTGGGAGGAGGCCCGCCGCCGGCCGCTGCGCGAGGCGGTGGCCACCGCGGTGCCGCGGGCATCGCGCGCGATCACCACGGCCGGCCTGGCGCTGGCCGCCGGGTTCGGCATGCTGGCGATCGTGCCGCTGGCGCAGTTCCGCGAGATCGCGGTGGCGATGGCGCTCGGCATCGTCATCGACACCTTCGTGGTGCGCTCGGTGCTCGTGCCCGCGCTGGTGATCCTTTTCGGCTCGGCCGGCCGGTGGCCGGGCGGCCGGGCTGCGGGGCGATGGCTAGGCAGGCCGGCCGGGGCTAGCTGTCCCGGCCCGGTCGGCGGCGCGCTGGCGCCGGCCAGCCGTGACCATTTGTATCCGGTCCGCCGGCAGCATAATGTCAGGCGGTGAGACCTGGACACCGGTGCCCGCGGGGGACAAGACTGGATTGGGACGGTTGTCGCCCCGGCCGCCAACCTGACGTCGGCTCGCGCACCTCCGGGATCAATGACTTACCTTGGCGGCCCGCGGGAACGCGGGCCCGTAGTCGACGGGAACGGCTTGGCTATGCGTGATTCTCAGGTGCACACTCAGCCTGTCATCGTCACGCTGCCGGACGAGATCGACATCACAAACGCCGACCACGTGGGCGAGCAGCTGCGCGCGGCGTTCGGCCCCGGCGTGACCGTGGTGGTCGCCGACCTGACCGCCACCGAGTTCTGCGACTCCTCCGGCATCCGCAACCTGGTGGGCGCGCACGATGCGGCCGTGGCCAGCGATGCCCAGCTGCGGCTGGTGGTCCGGGCGCCGGCGGTGCGGCGGGTGTTCAGCGTGATGGGGCTGGAGCAGATGCTGCGCATCTACCCGAGCCTGGACCAGGCCGTCGCCGAGCAGTGAGGCAGGCCAGGATGGCTGCGGCAGCGGGATGAGCCAGCCGGCCCGGCCCGGCCAGTCCGGCGGCGACTACGAGCCGCGGCACGAGACCGATGCCCAGCGCGACGACCGCAACGTGGCCGAGCTGCTGCAGGAGCTCCGCATCACCGGCCTCGGCGTCCAGGTGCTGTTCGGCTTCCTGCTCGGACTGCCGTTCACGGCCAGGTTCGGCATGCTCAGCACCGGCCAGCGCCAGCTGTACGTCACCTGCCTGCTGCTGGCGGCGCTGTCCACGGCGCTGCTGGTCGCGCCGGTCGCCTACCACCGGCTGGTGTTCCGGCGCCGCCAGAAGGACCACCTGATCCGGGCGGCCAACGTGATGACGCTGTGCGGCCTGATCTCGGTCGGGCTAGCCATCTGCGCCGCGGTACTGCTGGTGACCGGGTACGTGGACCGTGGCCTGCCGTCTGTGGTGATCGCCATCTGCACGCTAACGGCATTCGCCGGACTGTGGTTCGCGCTGCCGCTGTACCGCCGGTCCCGCGCCGACCGGAACGGGCCGTTATAGGTTCGTGCGGCAGTCGCCAGTCATCCCCCGCCCGGTGCGGCGGTCCTGGCCGTCGCCGGCCATGCTGCCCTCGCCGGGCTTGCCCTCGCTCATGAGGGCCGTCTGCGAGAACCCGCCATCCGCGCGACGATACCTCCCCGGCTCGCCCGGCGGGGCACGCATAGCTCCGCACAGACCGGGTAGCCGGATGCTGGCGTATTACCCCGCAGGCAGACCGGCCGGTCCTGGGCATCCGCAGGCAGCGGCCGCTGGCCGGGCCGGGACCGGACGGGGGACCGCAGACGGAAACGGGAAGGGCGCGAGCAGAGTGAGCAGCGGCGTGATCGAGGCCGGTGAGCGGGCCGTCCCGCACGCCCTGCGCGACTACGCGCTGCTGGCCGACGGTGAGCGCGGGGCCGTGGTCGGGCCGCGCGGCGAGATCGTCTGGCTGTGCGCGCCGCAGTGGCACAGCGATGCGGTGTTCGCCAGCCTGATCGGCGGAGCCGGCTGCTACGTGGTAAGCCCGCGGTCCCGTTTCGTCTGGGGTGGTTATTACGAGCAGGACACGCTGATCTGGCGCAGCCGCTGGATCACCGACGACGGCCTCATCGAGTGCCGGGAGGCGCTGGCCTTCCCCGGCGACCCGCACCGGGCCGTGCTGCTGCGCCGGATCATGGCCGGGGACTGCCCGGCGCGGCTGCGGGTCAGCCTGGACCCGCGGGCCGAGTTCGGGCGCAAGGGCCTGCGTTCACTGCGCCGGGGGCAGGGCTGGTGGTCCGGCCGGGTCGGCGCGCCTGTACCTGCGCTGGTCCGGGGCGGTGGACCGGGCCCGAGCCGACCGGGCGGGCCGCGGCTGGGGGCTGACTCTGGACCTGACGGTGCCGCCCGGCACCAGCCAGGACCTGGTGCTGGAGATCTCGGACCGCCCGCTGGACCGGGACCTGCCCGAGCCCGGCGATGCCTGGCGGTCCACCGAGTCTGCCTGGCAGCAGGCCGTGCCGCCGCTGGCGGGCGTGACCGCCGGACGCGATGCCCGGCATGCCTGTGCCGTGCTGCGCGGCCTGACCAGCTCGGCCGGCGGGATGGTGGCCGCGGCGACCACGAGCCTGCCCGAGCGGGCCGAGGCCGGCCGCAACTACGACTACCGCTACGCCTGGGTCCGGGACCAGTGTTATGCGGGCCAGGCCGCGGCCGCAGCCGGGTACTGGCCGCTGCTGGATGAGTCGGCGCGCTTCATCTCCGGCCTGCTGCACGCCGACGGGCCGCGCCTGCGGCCGGCCTACACCGTCACCGGCGGCCGGGTGCCCGACCAGCGCCGGCTGGACCTGCCCGGTTATCCCGGCGGCTTCGACCTGGTCGGCAACTGGGTGAACCGCCAGTTCCAGCTGGACGCGTTCGGTGAGTCGCTGCTGCTGCTCGCCGCCGCGGCCCGGCACGGCCGGCTGGACTCGGCCGGCCGGGAGGCGGCCCAGATCGCCGCCGACGCGGTGGCCGCGCGCTGGCCCGAGCCGGACGCGGGGATCTGGGAGATCGACGACCAGGCGTGGACCCACAGCAGGCTGACCTGCGCGGCCGGGCTGCGCGCGGCGGCCAGGTCGATCGCGTCGCCGTCCCTGGCCACGGACTGGGCCGCACTGGCCGACAAGATCGTGGCGGACACGGCCGCGCACGCCGGGCACCCGTCCGGCCGGTGGCAGCGCTCCCCGGCTGACACCGGCCTGGACGTGGCTTTGCTGCTGCCCGCGATCAGGGGCGCGGTCCCGGCCGACGACCCCCGCACCACCGAGACCCTGCGCGGCTACATCGCCGAGCTGACCCAGGACGGCTATGCCTACCGGTTCCGGCACGACGACCGGCCGCTGCAGGCCGCCGAGGGCGCGTTCCTGCTGGCCGGGTTCGTGCTCGCGCTGGCCCTGCACCAGCAGGGCCGGGAGGTGGACGCGGCCCGCTGGTTCGAGCGGAACCGGGCCGCGTGCGGCACCTCCGGCCTGTACTGCGAGGAGTACGACGTATCCGAGCGGCAGCTGCGCGGCAACCTGCCGCAGGCGTTCGTGCACGCGCTGATGCTCGAGTGCGCGGCCCGGCTCGGCTCGCCCCCTGGAACCAGCGGTAACCGGGCAGTGACCAGACAGCACCCGAGCGATCCGGGCCGCCAGTACCGAGGAGAACGGACCAGACGATGACCCAGAACGTGGTAATCACCGGGGCCAGCGCGGGCATCGCCCGCGCCACGGCCCGGCTGTACGGCCAGCGCGGGGCCAGCGTCACCCTGATCGCCAGGGGCGAGGCCGGGCTGGACGGCGCGGCCGCCGACGTGCAGAGCGCGGGCGGCAAGGCACTGGCGGTCAGCGCCGACGTCGCCGACTACGAGCAGGTGCGCGCCGCCGCCCGGCAGTCCGAGGACTGCTTCGGCCCGATCGACGTCTGGATCAACGTGGCGTTCACGTCGGTGTTCGCGCCGTTCGGGGAGATGTCCCCGGATGAGTTCCGGCGCGTCACCGAGGTGAGCTACCTGGGCTTCGTTTACGGGACCATGGTGGCGCTGGAGCGGATGCGCGAGCACGGCCGGGGCACGATCGTCCAGGTCGGCTCCGCGCTGTCGGAGCGCAGCATCCCGCTGCAGTCCGCCTACTGCGGCGCCAAGCACGCGATCAACGGGTTCAGCTCGTCGCTGCGCTGTGAGCTGCTGCACGACAAGTCGCCGATCGCGCTGACCGTGGTGCAGATGCCGGCCGTCAACACGCCGCAGTTCTCCTGGGTGCGGGCCAAGCTGCCCCGGCACCCGCAGCCGGTGCCGCCGATCTACCAGCCGGAGGTGGCCGCCCGCGGCGTGGTCTACGCCGCCGACCACCCGCGCCGCCGGCAGTACTGGGTAGGCGCGAGCACCGCGGCCACGCTGGCGGCCAACCGGGTGGTGCCCGCCCTGCTGGACCGCTACCTGGCCCGCACCGGGTACGACGCGCAGCAGACCGGGCAGCCGATCGAGCCGGGCCGGCCGGACAACCTGTGGCAGCCGGTGGATTCCGGCCCCGGCCAGGATCACGGCGCGCACGGCAGCTTCGACGACCGGTCGCACGGCCGCAGCGAGCAGGTCTGGCTGTCGCAGCACGCCCGGCTAGTGGCCGGCGCGGTGGCCGGCGGCGCGATCGCCTGCGGCCTGGCGGCGGCCCGCGCGGCGCTCGGCCGGTCACGCGCGGCGCGTGGTCGGCTGGCTCGGCACGGGCGCGGCCGGTGAGCAGCCTCAGCCTGGTCAGCCGCGCGTTCGCGGCGCTGCGGGCCGGCTACGGCGCCGTGCTGCTCTGCGCGCCGGGCGCGGTCATCGGCGTCTGCACCGGCCGTCCGGCCAGCCCGGCCGCGCGCACGGTGGTCCGGGTGCTCGGCGCCCGGCACCTGGCTCAGGCCGCGGTGACCGCCTGGTCGCCAGGCGAGCGGGTGCTGCTGGCCGGCACCGGGGTGGACCTGGCCCATGCCGTCTCGATGCTCGCGCTGGCGGCGGCCCGGCAGCCGCTGCGCCAGGCCGAGCTTGCCGACGGGCTGACCGAGTTCGGCTTCGCCGCACTGGGGTTTGGCGCACTGCGGTTCGCCGCGCTGGGAGCGGCCGGAGGGCCAGGCCGGTGAACCCGGTCGAGGGCGGGCTGCGGCGGTTGGACCGGCTGCAGCAGCGGCACCGGACGCCGGGCTTCGTGGTCGGCGTGATCAAGAAATACGGCGACGACAACGGCGGCACCCTGGCCGCCAGCCTGGCGCACTCCGCGTTCGTCTCGGTGTTCCCGCTGCTGCTCGTGCTCATCACGGCGCTCGGGCTGGTCGCCTCCGGCGACCCGGTGCTGCGCCAGGACGTACTGAACGCGGTCGCCCGGCAGTTCCCGCTGATCGGCAGCCAGCTCGCGGGCAACCTGCACGCGCTGCGCCGGTCCAGCGTGATCGGGCTGGTGTTCGGCCTGCTCGGGATGCTCTGGGGCGGATCCGGGCTGGCCCAGGCCGGGCTGTTCACGATGGCCCAGGTGTGGAACCTGCCTGGCCCGGCGCGGCCCGGCTACGTCCAGCGCCTGGGCCGGGCTGGGCTGTTCCTGCTGGTGCTGCTGCTCGGCGTGATCGTCACCACGCTGCTGACCGCCCTGGACACCTTCGGGCATCATACGGTGATCATCGTCGTACTGGCCGAGCTGCTGGCACTCGGCGCCAACGTGGGCCTGTACTTCATCAGCTTCCGGGTGCTGACACCTAAGGGAGTGCCCGGCCGGGCGCTGCTGCCCGGCGCGGTGGCCGGCGGGGTCGCCTGGACCGGGCTGCAGGCGTTCGGCAGCTACCTGGTGCACCACTACCTGCACTCGGACTCGGTCTACGGCGTCTTCGCGACCGTGCTCGGCCTGCTGGCCTGGCTGTACCTCGCGGTCGAGCTGACCGTGTACGCGGCCGAGGTCAATGTGGTGCTGGCCCGGCGGCTGTGGCCGCGGGCGCTGATCCAGCCGCCGCTGACCGAGGCGGACCGGTCCTCGGCCGCGCTCCAGGCGCTGCAGAACCAGCGGCGGCCAGAGCAGGACGTGAAGGTGACATTCAGCGACCGGCCGCGCGGCCAGCGGGCGGCCGTCACTACGCCGCAGACGCCCGCCCAGGTGACGCCGCCGGGCAGGCCGGAGGAGCAGGCCAGGCCGGAAGAGGCCGCCAGGCCCGGGCCGTCGGCCGGGTCAGCGCCGCAGTCGGCCTCGCCAGCCGAGCCGCGCTAGCGGGCCTGGGCACAGGCCCGGCAGCCGGGACGGAGACAATAGCCAGGGCTGAGCTGACGGCCATCGGTGTTCATGCCATCGGTCTAACAGGAGGGCGAGGTAGGAATGCTCGGGGCTTTGCTGCTTGCCGGGATCCTGGCGGCTCCGCTCGGCTCGACCGCGCTGTTCGTGCCCGTCCGCGCGCGCGACGGCGGTGCCGGGTTCTGGCCGGCCAGCCGCCGGATGGCGCTCGCGGTGCTCGGCACCATAGTGCTGGCCGCCGTGGTGGCGGTGGCGCTGCGGCTGCTCGGGGTCACCGGGCGCAACACCGAGGCCGGGGTGGCCGGGCTCGTGTTCGCGAGCCTGGTCTGGCTGCCCGCGACCCGGCACTGGAACGGCCGGGCCCACCTGTGCTGGGCCTCCAGCGTGTTCCTGTTCGTGGTCTACCTGGTCTTCGCGCTGGACTGGACGCTGGTCGACCACCTGGGCGCGGCGAGCACCGTGGGCGGAGTGCTGCTGTGGGCGTTCGAGGTGGTCGCGGCCGGCCTGTGCTGTGCCTACCTGTGGGAGATCTGCGACGCGCTGGGCACCGAGCACTGGCGCCGCCGGATCACCCCGGCGGTGCGATTCGACGTCGGGTCGGGCGAGCTGCCGTTCGTCAGCCTGCACGTGCCTGCGCACAACGAGCCGCCTGACATGGTGATCGACACCCTGCGCGCGTTGGCGCGGCTGGACTACCCGCGCTACGAGATCGTCATGGTGGACGACAACACCGAGGACGAGCAGCTGTGGCGGCCGGTCGAGGCCTGGTGCGAGCGGCACCGGGTCAAGTTCGCGCACCTGGCGAACTGGCCGGGCTACAAGTCGGGCGCGCTGAACTACGCGCTGCGCCAGCTGACCGACCCGCGGGCCGAGGTCGTCGGCGTGGTCGACTCGGACTACCAGATCGAGCCCGGCTTCCTGCGCCGCTGCGCCCCGGCCTTCGCCGACCCCTGGATCGGGTTCATCCAGGCCCCGCAGGACTACCGGGACTGGCAGCACGCCCGCTACTACCGCCGGCTCTACTACTCCTACAAGTACTTCTTCGCGATCTCGCAGCCGTCCCGCAACGAGCACGACGGGGCCATCTTCGCCGGCACCATGGGGCTGATCCGCCGGGTAACGCTGGACGAGCTCGGCGGCTGGGACGAGTGGTGCATCACCGAGGACGCCGAGCTGTCGCTGCGGCTGCTGCGGGCCGGCTGGCACGGGCTGCACGTGGACCAGACCTGGGGCCGCGGCATCATGCCGCTGACCTTCGAGGCGCTCAAGGGCCAGCGGTACCGGTGGTGCTTCGGCGGCATCCAGATCCTGCGGATGCACTGGCGCTGGCTCATCCCCGGCCGCAAGAGCCGGGAGAACCATCTCAGCACCGCGCAGCGCTGGTCCTACCTGGCCGGCGCCTTCCAGTGGTACGGCGACCTGCTCGGCCTGGTGTTCCTGGTCTTCCTGCTGGCCGGCGCGGTCAACCTGGCCACCGGCGGCGGCGAGCTGTTCCGGAAGCTCACCCCGTTCCTGGTCGCGACGGTGCCGGTGCTGGTGGGCCTCGGGCTGGTCCGGGCGGTGGCGCTGCTGCGCCGCGGCACCGGCGCGTCCTGGCGGGACGCGATCGGCGCGTTCTTCATCTGGCAGTCCACCTCGCTGGTGGTGGCCAGGGCCTCGGTGGTGGGCCTGTTCGCCCGTAAGGCGGCGTTCCTGCGCACCCCCAAGACCAGCGAGCGGGCCCGGTGGTGGGAGGCGCTGCGGGCCAACTGGGCCGAGTCCACCCTGGCCGTGCTCGGGCTGGCCGGCATCGCCGGCGCGCTCAGCAAGTTCAGCCATCTCAGCGGGCCGCTGCTGGCCGCGCTGCTGCTGTTCCCGACGCTCGGCATGGCGGCGGCGCCGTTCAACAGCTGGGCCGCGCAGCGGGCAGCCCTGCCGCAGTGGCTGCGGGACCGGCGGCGCACCGAGTACCGGCGGGACCGCCGCTCGTTCGCGGCCGGCGCGGCCACCGGCGGGGCCGTCGTGGTGGCCGGGGTGGTGGTAGCCGCGGTGGCGCTGCTGCTGGCGCCGAGCCATCACCCGGTCCAGACACCGAACCTGGTCCAGCCGGCCCAGACCCACTCGGCAAAGCCCAGCCCGACGCCGAGCCCCAGCCCCAGCTCGCCCAGTCCGACGCCTAGTACGCCGAGCCCGACGCCGACCATCTCGCCGACTCCGGTGCCCACCACTCCCTCGCCCTCCCCGACGACCTCAGCACCGACCCCGACCGCTACGCCGAGCGCCTCGGCATCCAGCTGACGGAACGGACCAGGCCGGCGCCGCCCGGTGAGACAAGGAGGATCACCGGGAAGCGGTGCGTCGGCCGGAGCATGCCGGGGTAGCAAACCCGGCATGGCCGTAACCGCGCACGAGACAGAGATCAAGTACGACCTGCCCGGTGGCGTCGCGCTGCCCCCGCTGGACGGCCTGCCCATGGTCGCCGCGACCGGCGAGCCGGAACAGGAGCGGTTGGAAGCCGAGTACTACGACACCGCCGACCTGAGGCTGATCCGGGCGGGCATCACACTGCGGCGGCGGCGCGGCGGCCACGACGCGGGCTGGCACCTGAAGCTGCCGGCCGGCCAGAACACCCGCCGGGAGATCCGGCTGCCGCTGGGCCGGACCGGCCGCCGGGTGCCGCGGGAGCTGGCCGATCTGGTCCGGGCGCATACCAGGACCGAGACGCTGCGCCTGGTGGTGCAGATGACCACGGCCAGGCGCCGGCAGCTGCTGCTTGGCCCGGCCGGGGAGTCACTGGCCGAGGTAGCCGCCGACGACGTGTCCGCGCATACTCTCGGCGAGTCCACCGTGGCCACCCGGTGGCAGGAGGTGGAGGTGGAGCTGACCGGCGGCGACGGCCGGCTGCTGCGTGCCGCGGACAAGCTGCTGCGGCGGCACGGCCTGATCCCGGCCGCCCGGTCGGCGAAGCTGGAGCGCGCGCTCGGCCTGGAGCAGCCGGTGCCCGCCGGATCGCCGGGCACCGGAGCGTCAGGGTCCGGGCCTGCTGGCCGCTCCGCCACGGCCGGGCAGGTGGTCCAGGCCTACCTGGCAGGCCAGGCCGGCCTGCTGCTCGCGCTGGATCCGATGGTGCGCCAGGACGAGCCCGACGCGGTGCACCAGATGCGGGTCGCCATCCGGCGGCTGCGCAGCACGCTCCGGTCGTTCCCGGAAGTCATCGGTGCGGATGGCGCTGAGCGGCCGGAGGGCACTGAGCGGCCGGACAGCACTGAGCGGCTGGCCGCCGAGCTGCAAGTGGCTCGGTGACCTGCTCGGCCAGGCCCGCGACGCCGAGGTGCTGGCCGGGCACCTGACAGCGGCGCTGGGCGACACGCCGCCCGAGCAGGTCATCGGCCCGGTGCAGGCACGGCTGCGGGAGCACTTCGCCCCGGCCGGAGCCGCGGCCAAGGCGAAAGTGCTGGCCGCGCTCGGCTCCGGCCGGTACTTCGCGCTGCTGGACGAGCTGGACCGGCTGGTCGCCGAGCCGTCGTCCGGGCCCGCCGCCGCCCGCCCGGCCGGGGCCGCGCTGGCCGCGGCGACCCGGCGCGCCTACCGCCGGACCCGAAGGCGGATGCGGGCCGCCTGGCACCAGCCGCCCGGCCCGGGCCGGGACGCCGCCCTGCACCAGGCCCGCAAGGCGGCCCGCCGGGCCAGGTTCGCCGCCGAGGCGGCGGCCCTCGCGGCCGGACCCAGGGCGAGCCGGTTCGCCCGGCAGATGAAGAAGGTCCAGTCGGTGCTGGGCGACCACCAGGACACCGTGATCGCGCGGCAGGCGGAGCGGCAGCTCGGCATGGCCGCACACCTGGACGGCCAGAACGCGTTCAGCTACGGCCTGCTCTGGCAGCGCGACGCCGACCTGGCGGCGCGACTTCAGCACCGGGCACGCGCCATCTGGCACCGGGCGTCTCGTCGCCGCTACCGCCACTGGCTGCGCTAGCCCGCCGACCCGGCGCCCGGCATTGTCATGAATGTACCGTTACTGCTGCTGTTTCAGCAGTAACGGTACATTCATGAGAATCCTCACCGCGGCGCGGCCAGGCCGGGGCCACCGCGGCGCGGCCAGGCCGGGGCCACCGCGGCGCGGCCAGGCCGGGGCCACCGCGGCACGGCCAGGCCGGGCCACCGCGGCACGGCCAGGCCGGGGCCACCGCGACACGGTCGGGTCAGTGCGATGCGGCCGGGGCGGGGGGCAGGAAGGGCTCGTCGCGGCGGCGGAACATGACCAGGGAGCGGCCGGCCACCGGGAGCTGTGCCGGGCTGTCGAGCACGGTGCCGTCCCGGTCCTCCCCGGCCGTATCCAGCACCTGTTCCCACCAGCTGCCCCACTGCTTGGGCAGGGTCCACTCGATCGTCTCCGAGTGCGCGTTGAACAGCAGCAGGAACGACTCGTCGGTGACCCGGCGGCCGTGCGGATCCCGGTCGGTGATCGCCTCGCCGTTCAGGAACACCCCGACCGAGCGGGCGAACCCGGCCTCCCAGTCCTCGTCGCTCATCTCCTCGCCGTCCGGCCGGCACCAGCCGAGGTCCACGGTGCCGCGGATCGGGCGGCCCTGGAACCAGCGCCGCCGCCGCAGCACCGGGTGCTCGCGGCGCAGCGCGATCAGGCGGCGGGTGAAGTCCAGCAGCCCGGCGTCCGCGTGCTCCCAGTCCAGCCAGGAGATCTCGTTGTCCTGGCAGTAGGCGTTGTTGTTGCCGCCCTGGCTGCGGCCCACCTCGTCGCCGCCGAGCAGCATGGTGACCCCCTGTGACAGCAGCAGCGTGGCCAGGAAGTTGCGCTGCTGCCGGCCGCCGCAGCGCCAGGATCTCCGGGTCGTCCGTCGGCCCCTCGGCGCCGCAGTTCCAGGACCGGTTGTGCCGCTCGCCGTCGGCGCCGTCCTCCCCGTTGGCCTCGTTGTGCCGCTCGTTGAAGGACACCAGGTCGGCGAGGGTGAAGCCGTCGTGCGCGGTGACGAAGTTCACGCTGGCGCCGGGGCGGCGGGTGTCGGCCTGGTACAGGTCGGGGCTGCCGGTGAGCCGGGTGGCGAACTCGCCGAGGGTGGCGGGCTCGCCGCGCCAGAAGTCGCGGACGGTGTCCCGGTACCGGCCGTTCCACTCCGACCACAGCGCCGGGAAGTTGCCCACGTGGTAGCCGCCCTCGCCCACGTCCCACGGCTCGGCGATGAGCTTGACCTGCGACACCACCGGGTCCTGCTGGATCAGGTCGAAGAACGCCGAAAGCTTGTCCACCTCGTGGAACTGCCGGGCCAGGCTGGCCGCCAGGTCGAACCGGAACCCGTCCACGTGCATCTCGGTCACCCAGTACCGAAGCGAGTCCATGATCAGCTGGAGGGTGTGCGGGTGGCCCACGTTCAGGCTGTTGCCGGTGCCCGTCGTGTCGTAGTAAAACCGCGGGTCCTCGCCGACCAGGCGGTAGTAGGCCGCGTTGTCGATGCCCTTCATGGACAGAACGGGACCCAGGTGGTTCCCCTCGGCCGTGTGGTTGTAGACGACGTCCAGGATCACCTCGATGCCGGCCTCGTGCAGGGCCCGCACCATCGACTTGAACTCGGCCACCTGCTCGCCCCGCTGCCCGGCCGCCGCATACTCGTTGTGCGGGGCCAGGAACCCGATCGAGTTGTACCCCCAGTAGTTCCGCAGCCCCCGCTCGACCAGGTGCGGGTCGTGCACGAACTGGTGCACCGGCAGCAGCTCCACCGCGGTGATGCCGAGATCGGTGAGGTAGTCCAGGATCGCCGGGTGACCGAGCCCGGCGTAGGTGCCGCGCTGGGCCTCCGGGATGCCCGGATGGCGGACGGTGAACCCCCGGACGTGCGTCTCGTAGATCACCGACTCGTTCAGCTGGATATCCGGCGGCCGGTCGTTGCCCCAGTCGAAGTACGGGTTGTGCACCACCGACTTGGGCACGTACGGCGCGCTGTCCTCGGTGTTGGCCTCGTCCTCGTTCCCGAACGTGTAGGGAAAGCAGGCCTGGCGCCAGTCGGCGTGGCCCTCGATCGCCTTGGCGTACGGGTCCAGCAGCAGCTTGGCCGGGTTGCACCGCTGACCGCGGGCAGGCGCCCAGGGCCCGTGCACCCGGTAGCCGTACCGCTGCCCCGGCCCGATCCCCGGCAGGTAGGCATGCCAGCAGAAGCCGTCGATCTCCTCCACCCGGATCCGCCGCTCGCCGCCGTCGGCGTCGAACAGGCACAGCTCGACCCCCTCGGCGGCCTCGGAGAACAGCGAGAAGTTCGTGCCGCCGCCGTCGTAACTGGCGCCCAGCGGGTAGGGGCGGCCCGGCCAGTTCTCGATACCCTCAGTCAAGCGGTGCTCCGTTCTCGTGCCACTCCGGCGGCCGGGCCCGCTCAGGCCCGGTCGGTCAGGACAGCCACCGTATCGGGCGGCAGGGTCAGCCCGGCCCTCGTCAGCCCGATGCCCGGGCCGGACGCGGCCAGCAGGGCCATGCCGCTCCCGGCCGGAAGCAGGCAGGCGCTAACGCCCAGGTTGGCCGCCACCAGCACCGGTCCGCGCCGGACGGTCAGCCAGCCGGCCCGCTCGTCGCAGTCCGCGGTGACCCGTTTCAGGTCGTGGTCGCGCAGCGCCGGGGTGGCCCGGCGCAGCGCGATCAGCTCCCGGTACCAGCCGAGCAGGGTGCCTTGCCTGCCCGCCCAGCCCGCCCTCGCTGGCTCGGCCCAGTCCAGCTTCGACCGCTCGAACGTGGCCGGGTCCTGCGGATCGGGCAGGTCCGCCCAGCCGAAGGCGGCGAACTCCTGCCGCCGCCCGGTGCTGACCTTCCGGCCGAGCCCGGCATCGGCGTGGCTGGTGAAGAACTGGAACGGCGTGTCCGCGCCCCACTCCTCGCCCTGGAACAGCAGCGGCACGAACGGCGAGGTGAGCAGCAGCGCGGCCGCGATCCGCAGCCGGCCGGGGCTAGTCAGGGCGCCGAGCCGTTCGCCCATGGCCCGGTTGCCGATCTGGTCGTGGTTCTGCGCGCTGACCACGAACCTGCCGCCGTCCAGCCCGGCCGGGCTCTCGCCGTGGACCCGGCCGCGGTGCGGCGAGTAGCAGCCGTCGTAGACCCAGGCCTGCGCGAGTGCCTTGGCCAGCAGCCGCAGCGGGCCGAAGTCGGCGTAGTAGCCGTCGGTCTCGCCGGTCAGCACCGCGTGCAGGGCGTGATGCCACTCGTCGGCCCAGCAGGCGTCCAGGCCATAGCCGCCGTCGGCCGGATCCCGCACGAACACCGCCTGGTTCAGGTCGCTCTCGGCGACGACCACCAGCCGGCGGCCGAGCCGGGCACCCAGGTCGCGCGCCTGCGCCGCGAGGTCGGCCAGGATGTGGGACGGCGAGGAGTCGGTGATCGCGTGCACCGCGTCCACCCGCAGCCCGTCGCAGTGATAGTCGCGCAGCCACATCGCCGCGTTGTCCAGCACGAAGCGGCGGACCTCGGCGCTGTCCGGGCCGTCGAAGTTGACCGCCGGGCCCCACCTGGTCCGGCGCCGGCCGGAGAAGTAGGGCCCGAACTCCGGCAGGTAGTTCCCGGCCGGGCCGAGGTGGTTGTACACCACGTCGACCAGCACCCCGAGGCCGCGCGCGTGCGCCGCGTCCACCAGGCGGGCCAGCCCGGCCGGGCCGCCGTAGCCGTGGTGCGGCGCGAACAGGTCCACCCCGTCGTACCCCCAGCCGCGCGGGCCGGAGAACTCGGCCACCGGCATCAGCTCGATCGCGTCCACGCCGAGCCGGACCAGGTGGTCCAGGCGGGCGATGGCTCCGTCGAAGGTCCCGGCCGCGGAGAAGGTGCCGACGTGGCACTCGTACAGCACCGTGTCCGGCCAGTCCAGGCCGGTCCAGGACGAGTCGGTCCAGCCGAACGCGGCATGGTCGACCAGCCGGGACGGGCCGTCGATGCCCTCGGGCTGGCACGGCGACCGGGGGTCCGGCCGCGGCGGGCCGCCGTCCAGGCTGAACGCGTAGTCGGTGCCGGGCCCGGCGTCCGGCACGGCCAGCCGCCACCAGCCCCCGCTATCCGGATTCATCGGCAGCCGCCGGACGCCGAGGACGAGGTCCACGCGGCCGGGCCGGGGGGCCCAGACCGAGAATTCGTGCATCAGCCTTCTCTGCCCAGAACCGCGACCGGGAACCGTCGCAGCAGCCCGGCGATCTGCTGCTCGC
This sequence comes from uncultured Actinomycetota bacterium, assembly GCA_963719705.1. Classification (GTDB taxonomy): domain Bacteria; phylum Actinomycetota; class Actinomycetes; order Streptosporangiales; family Streptosporangiaceae; genus CAVRCV01. The sequence continues at coordinate 421,303 of CAVRCV010000014.1, read as the reverse complement.
CGCCGTCGGCCTGCTCGCCGGTGAGCACGTCGGTCCAGCGGCCGGCCGGCAGCGTCACCGTGCTGCCGTCCCAGCGGCCGTCCAGCGCGGCCACCAGCCGGGGCACCACCACGGCCACGCGATCGTCCCGGCTGAACGCCACCGCATGCGCCGCGGCGGGCCCGGCGGCCGGCAGCGGCTGATAACCAGAACCCGGGCAGAACGCCTCCGGGTGCCGGCGCCGGTAACGGAGCAGGCGGTGGATCAGCCAGATCTTCGGGCCGCCTGCGGCTGCCCTGGCCAGTGCCTCCTCCGGCCCGGCCGCGGCCAGCCCGGCCAGCAGTTGCCGCCTGAAGTCGTAGTCCACCGGCCCGCGGTTGTCCGGGTCCACCAGCGACTCGGTGAAGACCTCGCAGCCCTGGTACAGGTCGGGGATGCCGGGGCAGGTCAGCAGCAGCGCGGTCTGAGCCAGCGAGCTGACCCGGCCATGTTCGACGATCCGGTGCCCGGCCAGGAACGCGGCCAGCGAGCCGGTGAAGCCCCGGTCGGACAGGACCCCGGTGACGAAGGCCGCGAGGGCATCCTCGTAGCCGGGATCCGGGTCGGTCCAGGAGGTCGCCAGCTTGGCCTCCCGGACCGCCTTGCGCAGGTAGGCGGCGATCCGGTCGGTGCCGATCGGCCAGGTCCCGATCAGGGTCTGGTAGAGCAGGTGCTCCGCGGACCGGTCCGGCAGCCCGTCCTGCCGGTACCCGGCGTTCCGCTCCGACCACTGCTCCGCCGCGCGCTCCCAGGCCAGCGGCAGCTCGGCGAGCAGGCTGATCCTGGCCCGCACGTCGCCGCTGCGCTTGGTGTCGTGCGTGGACAGGGTGAGCATCGCCTCCGGCCAGTGCGCCGCCGCCCTGATCATGGCAGCGTGGAAATCGCCGACCGGGCAGCCGAGGCTGGCCGGGTTGCCGCCCACCTCGGCCAGCGAGGCCAGCGGCTGGTACCGGTAGAACGCGGTGTCCTCCACCCCCTTGGCCATTACCGGCGCGCTGAGCTGGGCGAACCGGATGGCGAAGTCGGCCTCGGCGGCGCCGGGGTGGCGCAGCATGACCAGCTCGCCGATGAACGCGGCCAGCTCGGCATCCAGGTCGGGGCGGCGGGCCACCGCCCTCGCCACCGCCTCGGTCACCCGGGCCTGGTCCGCCTCGGTCACCGGGTGGCCGGGCCGCGGGTAGCAGCGGTAGACGCCGAACCCGGCGATCACCTCGCGCAGCGTGTCCCGCAGCTCGCGCCTGGTGTGGTCGCGCTGGCGCCGGTGACCCTCGCAGACCTCGGCCAGCAGGCCGGTCAGCCGCTCTACCTCGGCGGCCAGGTCCTCGCGCATGACCTGGATCTTCGCCGCGTGCACCACCTCGGGGTAGCCGTCCCGGCGGCCGGTGAACCGGGCATGGGCATCCTGCAGGGCCCGGGCACCGGCCGGGTCCACGTACAGCTGGTTCACCAGGTTCAGGAAGTCATAGCCGGTGGTCCCGGCCACCGGCCAGGAGCCCGGCAGCTCCTCGCCCGGCTGCAGGATCTTCTCCACCACCTGGTAGGTGCCGCCGGTGGCCCGGTGCAGCCGGTCCAGGTAGCCCGCGGGGTCGGCAAGCCCGTCCACGTGATCGATCCGCAGCCCGTCCGCCGTGCCGGCCTCGATCAGGTCCAGGATCAGCTGGTGGGTGTCTACGAAGACCGTCTCGTTCTCCACCCGCAGCCCGGCCAGCGTCTCGATGTCGAAGAACCGGCGGTAGGACAGCTCCTCGGCACCGGTGCGCCAGTACGCCAGCCGGTAGTTCTGCTGGTCCAGCAGCTGGCCGAGCGCATCCGGATCGGAGTTCAGCGCATCCAGCTCGGCGTCCACCGCGGCGGCCAGCTCCGGCCTTTCCGCGCAGGCGGCCGCCAGCCGGGCCCGGAGGATCTCCTTGTCCCGGTGCCGCTCGTGCACGGCCGCCGAGTCGGTGCGCTGGGCGTGCGGCAGCCGGCCGAAGGCCACGGCCAGGCTGGCCAGCTCCGGGGACTGCGCCGCGGTGGCGGCCCTGGCCAGCAGGCCGCCCAGGGTGCGCGGGGAGACCGGCGCCTCATGGTCGCGGTAGTACACGGTGAACGACCCGCCGTCCCGCTCCACCGTGAGCTGGCCTGCCTCGAGCACCCGCCCGTACTGGTCGTCGAGCACCGGCATCAGCACGGTGGCGGCGAGCTTGCGCTGCGGCGGGTTCCAGTCGATGTCGAAGTAGGCGGCGTAGCGGCTGGACTGCCCGTTCTCCAGCACGTCCCACCACCATGCGTTGGCCCGGCCGGCCAGCGCCATGTGGTTGGGCACGATGTCCAGCACCAGGCGCAGTCCGGCCGCGGCCAGCCGCCGGGCCAGGCGCCGGTAGCCGTCGGCCCCGCCGAGCTCGGCGTTCAGGCGCCCGTGGCTGGTCACGTCGTAGCCGTGTGTGCTGCCCGCGGCCGCCTGCAGCATGGGCGAGCAGTACAGGTGGCTGACCCCCAGGTCGGCGAGGTAGCCGCTGATCGCGGCGGCATCGTCGAAGGTGAAGCCCGGCGTTGAGCTGCACCCGGTAGGTAGCGGTCCGGGGGCAGGGGACAGGCCCGGGCGTGCTGGCTGTCACGGCACTCCCTGCACTGTGCTCGCTGGGCGGGGAGCAGATCGCTCCTGATGTAGTAAGTACACCAGAGCGCGTCCGGCTAACCCGGCTGGTTCCGGCGGTGATCGCGATCTCCTCGGGCAGCCACCAGGACCAGGTAGAAAGTCAGTAGTGTGCGGTGACGAGTCAGCGGCCCGGCCGGTGCCGGGTCCCGGCGGTGAGGAGGAGACCGTGGTCAGTCCGTCCGGCCCGCCCGCCTCTTCGCTGGCGGCCGGCCATGGCTCCCCGGCTCCCCGGCACCCCCGGCCGCCCGGGCCGCCCAGGAGCGGGCGGCGGCTGCCCCGCCGGCCGAGCCGGACGTGCTGCTGCTGGTCGAGGACGATGCCGGGGACGCGCTACTGGTCCGGGAACTGCTCGCAGACAGCGGCCTGACGGCCACCCTGACCTGGGCCCGCACGATCACCGAGGCCCGGCAGCTGCTGATCAGCCAGGGCCTGCCCGGCTGCGTCCTGCTGGACCTGCACCTGCCGGACGCGCACGGGCTCGAGGCCGTCACCGCGCTGCTGGCGGCCGCGCCCGGCGCACCGGTGGTGGTGCTGACCGGCCTGGCCGAGGAGGACGCCGGGCTGGCCGCGGTCGCGGCCGGGGCGCAGGATTACCTGATCAAGGGGCAGATCGCGGCCGAAGTGTTCCGGCGGGCGATCCGGTACGCGGTGCAGCGCAAGCAGGTCGAGCGGGCGTCGGCCGAGCTGCAGATCAGCGCGCTGCGGGCGGCCGAGAACGCCCGGCTCGAACGCGGGCTGCTGCCCAGCCCGCTGGTCAGCGGCGACGGCATCGAGGTAGTGGCCAGGTACCGGCCGGGCCGGGCCCAGGCACTGCTCGGCGGTGACTTCTACGACGTGGTGGAGACCGCCGACGGCAGCGTGCAGGCGGTGATCGGGGACGTGGCCGGGCACGGCGCGACCGCGGCTGCGATGGGCGTGTGCCTGCGGGTGGCCTGGCGCTCCCTGGTGCTGGCCGGCACCGGTGCGCCGGCCCTGGTCGGGCCTGCTTGAGCAGATCCTGGTGGCCGAGCGGGACGTGGAGAACATGTTCGCCACCCTGACGCATCTGACCGTCTCCCCGGATCACGGCACGGTCCGGTTCCTCCGGGCTGGCCATCCCGGCCTGCTGCTGCGGCCGGCGGCCGGGTCGAGCTGGTCGAGGGGGCCGGCGGCCCGGCCCTCGGCCTGATGCCCGGCAGCGGCTGGCAGGAGGAGGAGCTGCGGCTGCCCGCCGGAGCCAGCCTGGTCCTGTTCACCGACGGGCTGTTCGAGGGCCGGACCGGTCCCGGTAACGAGCGGCTGGGCGAGGCCGGCCTGCTCGACCTGGCCAGGGGGCTGGCCGGATGCCCGGCAGCCGGGTTCGTGGACGGCCTGATCGAGCAGATCGAGGCGGCGGCGGCGCCGTACGGCGGGCTGGCCGACGACATCGCGCTGGTGCACCTGGGCTGGCGGGCCGGCGCATGACGACGACCAGGCGGAAGGCGGAGCTGCCGCGCTTCCCGCGGCTCACCGTGCTCGGCTGGTTCCGGGTGGCGTTCGCCGCGCTGGCCGTGCTGGTGGTGATCGCGGCCGTGGTCATCGCCTGGCTGCTGATCCAGGGCCGCCGGGAGGCCGCCGATCTGGAGAACTCGGTGCTGCCCGCGCAGGCCCAGGCCTACCGGATGCAGGGGGCCCTGGTGGACCAGGAGACCGGGGTCCGTGGCTTCGCGCTGGCCCGCAGCCCGTCCTTCCTCCAGCCATACACCGCCGGGCTGGCCACCGAGACCAGTGCCGTGGCCAGGCTGCGCACGCTGATCGGCGGCAACCGGAGGCTGTGGGCCCAGGTCGCCGGGATCGAGGCAGCGGCCGGCGCCTGGCGCCGGTCCTATGCGATGCCGCTGATCGCGCTGGCCCGGCGCGGGCCGCTGTCCAGCGGGGATGCCGCCCTGCTGGACCAGAGCAAGCACTCGTTCGACCAGCTGCGGACCCTGTTCGGTGCGCAGAACGCTGGCCTGGCGGCGACCGCGAGCCGGGACAGCTCCGAAGTGCGCAACGGCCGCAACCTGATCGACTGGGGCTATGCCGCGGTGCTGCTCGCGGTGCTGCTCGCGGCCGGCGGCGCTGAGCCTGGTGCTGCGGCGGGCCGTGGTGCTGCCGCTCGGCCAGCTGCGCGCGGACGCGCGCAAGGTGGTGGCCGGGGACTTCGGCCACCGGATCGAGACCGACCGGCCCGGCCGACCTGCGCGACGTCGCTGCCGACGTGGAGGCGATGCGCAGCGAGCTGCTGACCGCCCTGGCCAGCGCCACGGCCGCGCAGGAGGTGTCCGCCCGCCAGGCGGCCAGCCTGGATGCCCAGGCCACCGAGCTGCTGCGGTCCAACTCCGAGCTGGAGCAGTTCGCCTACGTGGCCTCGCATGACCTGCAGGAGCCGCTGCGCAAGGTGGCGTCCTTCTGCCAGCTGCTGGAGAAGCGCTACGGCGAGCAGCTGGACGAGCGCGGCCGCCAGTACATCGAGTTCGCGGTGGACGGCGCCAAGCGGCTCCAGGTGCTGATCAACGACCTGCTTACCTTCTCCAGGGTGGGCCGGGTGGAGGACGAGCGGTTCCGGCTGCCGCTGCCGCTTGACGTGGCGCTGGACTCGGCCCTGGCCGGGCTCGGGCCGGCGATCGAGGAGGCGGGCGCGATCATCGAGCGGCCGAATAAGCTGCCGGTGGTGATGGGCGACGCCACCCTGCTGGCCATGGTGTGGCAGAACCTGATCGGCAACGGCGTCAAGTTCGGCCGGGACGGCCAGGCGCCGGTGGTGCGGATCACCGCGGCGCCTGCCTCCGGCGAGATGTGGCAGTTCTGCGTGCAGGACAATGGCATCGGCATCCCGGCCGAGTTCGCGGAGAAGGTCTTCGTCATCTTCCAGCGCCTGCACGGCCGCGATGCCTACCCGGGCACCGGGATCGGCCTGGCGCTGTGCCGGCGGATCATCCAGCATCACGGCGGCGACATCGGCCTGGACACCGGTTACACCGGCGGCGCCCGGTTCTGCTTCACCCTGCCGGGCGTCAGCTCAGCCGGTGCCAGCTCGCCCGGCGCCAGCTCAACCATTGCCGAAGGGAACACCAGATGACCCCCGCGTCCGACCCGCTGCTGCCGGTCGAGGTCCTGCTGGTCGAGGACGACCCCGGCGACGAGATGCTGACCCGCGAGGCGTTCGCGGACAACAAGATCGCCAACCGGCTGCACGTGGCCAGGGACGGGGAGGAGGCACTGGACTTCCTGTACCAGCGCGGCAAGCACGCCGGTGCGCCCCGGGTCGACCTGGTGCTGCTGGACCTGAACCTGCCGAAGTACGACGGCCGCCAGGTGCTGGAGCAGATCAGGTCCGATCCGGGCCTCACCCATCTGCCGGTGGTGATCCTGACCACCTCATCCTCGGAGGAGGACGTGCTGCGCAGCTACAAGCTGCACGCCAACGCGTTCGTGACCAAGCCGGTGGACGTGGCCATGTTCATGGCGGCGGTCCGGCAGATCGACCAGTTCTTCCTGACCGTGGTGAAGCTGCCGCGCTCGTAACCAGATACCGGGGGACATGCGCGGCTCGTCCTCATTTATCGGGCTTGTGCTTGCGTGGGATCGCCACCGGGTGCTATCAATATCATCTCTGCCGGCGGTCCAGCCCGGGCCTGGCCGGCTTGCGGGTCAAGAAAGCGGCCCCGCGCTACCCGGATCGACATGGGAGTGCGACGTGTGCCTGGAACAGTTTCCCGTGCTGCGAGATGACGACGTGGCCGTGGTCACGCTGCCCGCCGAGGTCGACATCTCCACCTCCGACCTGCTGCGCGAGGTCCTGCTGGCGGCGATCGACGGCGGCCCCGCGGTGCTGATCGTGGATATGTCCGCGACCGAGTTCTGTGACTCCGCCGCGCTCAGCGCGATAATCGTCGCGCACCGGCAGGCGGCCACGGCCGGTGCCCGGCTGCGGCTGGTTGCCACCGCCCCGGCCGTGCTGCGGGTGCTGAGCATCACCGGAGTCGGCCAGCTCATCTCCCTGTATCCCACCCTGGCCGCGGCGCGAGCCGGATCGGAGCCAGCGCCCGAGCCGGTCCCGGAATGACCGCCCCGCGACCGGGAAACCCGCAGACGGAAACCCGCGACCCGGGCGGCCACGGCATGATCGCGTTTCGGCCCTGGCGGGCCGGGTAGCTGATCACCCGACCGGCGACCGCGCGCGGCCGGGCCTGGAAAACGGACGGGCCCGGCCGGCACCCAGCACGCGGTCCCGGTCTCTTCCCGCGTAACGCACACTTACGGCTCTGGAAGACTGCCAGCGCCGGCCCGAAGAGGTGACTGGCATGTCTTCCCCCAGCGCGGCTGCGCGGCGTCCCGCGCGCACGCAGCCGGGTCCCGCGCGCACGCAGCCGGGTCCCGCGCGCACGCAGCCGGGTCCGGCGCCGACGAGCCCGAGCGAGCTGCGGTCCGAGCACGACCGGATCGAGCGGCTGTTCGGCGCGCTCGACGACATCGGGCGCTACCTGCCGGGTCCGGACACCGCGGGCCAGGTTGGCCAGGCCTGGGCCAGGATCAGCGACCTGCTGCTGGCGCACGCCGATGCCGAGGAGCAGCTGGGTGCCCTCGGCCCGCCCGGCCAGAATCCGGCCGGCCTGCGGGCTGCCGGGCTGGCCGCGTCGCTGAACCGGATGCGCGCGGCGGTTGCCCTGGCCGCCGGGCACCGGGCGGGCTCGGCTGACTGGTGGCGGGCCGTGCATGCGGCCCGGCTCGCGGCCGGCCGTCACATCCGGCTCGCGCGCCGCGGTAAGACAGGGCCGCAGTGAGCCGGGGCGCCGCGGGACAGGGCCAGCCCAGGGGCAGCTGCCGGGATACCGGCTGCTGACGCCCGCCAGGCCGGGCAGGGGCCGGCCTGGCGGGCTCTCTGGCCCTCCTACTCGTCCGGCTGGTTGAGCTGGCCGTGCTGGATCCGGCCGGCCACCAGGTCCGCGGCGATGTCGCGGACCTTGCGGTTAGTGTGCTGAGAGAGTCGGCTGAGGTGCTTGAACGCGACCTCGGGAGGGTAGCCGTACTCCGCCACCAGGATCCCCTTGGCCTGCTCGATCACCGCCCGCGAGGCCAGCGCGGTGTGCAGGTTGGCGACCATCTCGCGGCAGCTGCGGTACATGCCGGCGTTGTGCACCGCCACCCCGCCCTGGGCGGCGAGCAGCAGCGCGATGTCGTGGTCGGCGCCGCAGAAGGACTGGCAGTCCCGCCCGTACAGCGCGATCGCGCCGCCCGGCTGGGGGTCGGTCCGCAGCGGCAGCACCAGGCAGCTGCGCAGGCCCGCTCGCGCTGCCGCCTGACAGAACGCGGGCCAGCGCGGCTCGTCCGTGGTGTCGTCGACCCGGCGCGGCTCGCCGTGGCGCAGCGCCTCGGCCAGCGGCCCGTCGCCGCTGTCGAACTGAAGCTGGTGCAGCTCGCTGACGGCCGGCTCGGACGCGGCGAAGGTCCAGGAGGTGCTGCCCGCCGCGACGATGCCCGCGGCGGTGCTGCCGGGGACCAGCTCGACTGCGAGCTCGGTTAGCTGCTCAAGCGGCGAGGCCGAGTCGTCGTCGTCGATGAGCAGCCGGGCCAGCTCGGCGATCTGGTCGGCAAGCTGAGGGGTAACCGTGACCATGAGTGACTTAGCCCTCCCCTGGAGCGCGCTGGAATCGGACCGGCCGTACGGTGCCCGGCACGGACCGCCACCGCCTCAAGCTGCCCGCAGTCGTCCCGGTCAAACGGTGTCCCGGTCAAACGGTGTCCCGGTCAGACGGCGCCTGGTCAAAGGACAGCCGGGTCCGCTGACAGCCGGTCAGGCGGCAGCCCGCCGGACGGCGGCCGCACCGGCCGGGCAGCGGAACACTGCCGGGCGGCCGGGGCGATGATGGCGGTATGACGTTGCGCACGGCGTTCACGGAGCTGTTCTCGGTGCGGTACCCGATTGCGCTCGCGCCCATGGGCGGGTCGGCGGGCGGTGCGCTGGCGGCGGCGGTCTCCAACGGCGGCGGGCTCGGCCTGCTCGGAGGCGGCCAGGGGGACCTGGCCTGGCTCGACCGCGAGCTGCCGGTCGTCACGGCCGGCACCGGCCAGCCGTGGGGCGTCGGCTTCCAGAGCTGGGCGGTCGGCCCGGCCGTGATCGAGCGCGCGCTCGATCACGGCCCGAGTGCTGTCATGCTGTCCTTCGGCGACCCCAGCCCGTTCGCGGCACTGATCCGCCAGGCCGCGGTGATGCTGATCCTCCAGGTCACCGACCTGGAAGAGGCCAGGCAGGCGGTGGACCTCGGCGCCGACGTGATCGTGGCTCAGGGCACCGAGAGCGGCGGGCACGGGGCCGAGCGCGGCTGGGCGACGCTGCCGTTCGTGCCGGTCGTGGCGGATCTTGCGGCGCCGGTGCCGGTGCTGGCGGCGGGCGGGATCGCCGACGGGCGCGGGGTGGCCGCGGCGCTGGCACTCGGTGCGGCCGGGGCGCTGATCGGGACCCGGTTCCAGGCCACCACCGAGGCGCTGGCCGGTCCGGCGGTCAAGAAGGCGCTCGTCGGCGGCCGGGGCGAGGACACCGAGCGCAGCCGGGTGCTGGACATCGTCCGCGGCTCCCGCTGGCCCGCCAGGTACCCGGCCCGCACCCTCGGCCATCCGGTGCTGGACCAGTGGCGGGGCCGGGAGGACGAGCTCGCCGCGGACCCGGCCGCCCGGCAGGCCTACCGCGACGGGGTGCGACGGGGCGAGCTCCCGCCGCAGCCGGTGTGGGCCGGCCAGGCCGTCGAGCTGATCAGCGACCTGCCGTCCGGGTCCGACCTGGTCGGTATCCTCGCCGCGCAGGCCGAGCAGGCGCTGGCCAGGGCGGCCGGCCACTGACCCGCCGCGGCCCGCCCGGCGCGCTGGCTTACTTCCGCCGTGCTCCGGAACGCGGCCGCCTGCCCGGCCGCCCGCGTTCTCCCGGCGCGCTGCGGCCCGCCTGCCCGCGGCGCCTGCCGGGGCGCATCAGGGCAGGCGCATGTGCAGGCGGATGGTGGTGCCGGCCGCGGTGGTGTGCAGCTCGGTGAGGTCGCAGACCTGGTTGACCAGCCACAGGCCCTTGCCGCCGGGCAGGTCGCGGGCTGGGGGGTGGCTGCCGGCCAGCGGGTCGGTGATCTGGCCGGTGTCGCGGACCTGGCAGATGACCTCGCTGCGGTCGTGCCACAGCCAGACGGTTCCGCCGGAGGTGGTGTGGCGCAGCGTGTTGGCGGCGACCTCGCTGACCGCGATGACCAGGTCGGTGGCGCGGTCGGGGGACAGCCCGGCGGTCCGGGCGGCATCGGTGACCATGACGCGGACCGGGCGCAAGTCCCGGTCGTAGTCCAGGGTGGCGGCGGCGGCCGGGGGCGCGGGGAACGGCGCGGCGGGCTGGCCGTCGGGCAGGTAGCCGGGGCTGGGCTGCTCGCGGCCGGCCTGCAGCAGGGCGGGGTGGGTGCAGCCGGCGTCGGAGATGACCGGGCCGGGCAGCCCGGTGGCGTCGTAGGCGCACAGCAAGGTGGCGGGCACGGCGGCGAAGGCCGTGTTGATCAGGGTCTCGTGCCGGACGGTCTGGCGCAGCTCGGCGGCGGTGCGTCCGGGCCAGGCGGGCTCGCCGAGGTAGCGGACCTGCTGGCGGGCGTGCCGGGCGGCGAAGCCCAGGACCACGGGGATGATGCGGGCCGGGTTACGGCCCAGCTCGGTCATGTCGGTGAAGGTGAGGCTGCCGGCCTCGGGCAGTTCCCGGCGCAGCCGGGTCATCGTGCTCTCGGGCACGGCCACCAGCACCGGTTCGTGCCGCGCCAGCCCGTCCCGGACGAACCCGGCCGCCGCGGCCAGGTACTCAGCCGTGTCCTGATACAGCAGCGCCAGATGACGGAACCCCCCGCTGACCGCAGCCGCCTCAGTCACGTTCGGCTCCTCCTCCCCGGTGGTCGCTGGGATGCCCTGGCCTAAGTCCTCCGGCGTACCGCAGTCCTCTGGCGTACCGCCTGGTGGTTACCAGAATCCGGAACGTCAAACGGCAGGGCGCGGATCCTTGTGCCCGGGCCTGGCCGCCGCTCACCGGTCTGGCTTGCCGGTGCCGGGTGCCGCGGGCCGGGCACTCTGTGCACGGTACTCTGCGCCGGTGCTCCGCAACCTGCGCCAGTGCTCCGTACTCTGCGCCGGTGCTCCGCACTCTGCGCCAGGTGCTCTGCGCCGGCCGCCGGGCACCGGTAGCCTGATCGGCAGGCGCGGTCTGATCCCGCCGCTTGCGCGGTGCGGCCGGCCCGGCGCTGTTGTTCCGGGTGCCGCTGACGCGGCACCGTGGGGTTACTGGGCACGTCCGGAAGGCAGGTCCGCAAGATGGCAGGCGGTCCCGACGTCTACGACGACGGGGTGCTGCGGGTCGCCTGCTCCGGCAGCCCGCCGGTGCTGGTGATCGCCGGGGAGATCGACGAGTCCAACTACCCGGGCCTGGTGGACGCGCTGGACCGGCTGACCAACGGGATCGGCGAGATACACGTGGACCTGTCCCGGGTGGCGTTCTGCGACCTGGCGGGACTGCGGGCGATCGTCCGGCTGGCCGAGCCGGGCGATGGCGGCGGCCGGCGGCTGGTCCTGCACCGGGTGCCGCGGCAGATGCACAAGGTGCTGCAGATCGTCGGCTGGGACGCTACCCCCGGCCTGGTACTGGAGCCGGACATGCCGCAAGGCGGACCGTGAGGTGCTGGTGATGTCCAGGTGAACCCGGCGGCTGCGACCGCGGACGGCACCCTCGGCCGGTACCGGCACGAGGCGTTCCTGTACTCCGGACCGGCCGAGTTCCTGGCCGGCGCGATGTCCTTCATCCGCCCGGCGGTTCAGGCCGGCGATCCGGTGCTGGTCATGCTGGCCGAGCCGAACCTCGGCCTGCTGCGCCGCGAGCTTGGCGCGCAGGCGGACCGGGTAAGCCTTGCCGACATGGCCGGCGTTGGCCGCAACCCGGGCCGGATCATCGCCGCCTGGCAGTCGTTCGTCGAGGCGCATCCCGGCGCGGCGCAGCTGCGGGGGATCACCGAGCCGCTCTATCCCGGCCGGTCCCCGGACGAGATCACCGAGTGCCAGCTGCACGAGGCGCTGCTGAACCTCGCCTTCGAGGCGGCGGTTCCGCTCTGGCTGCTGTGCCCGTACGATCTGCCGGTCCTGGCCGCCGACGTCGTTGACGAGGTGTACCGGACACACCAGTTCGTGGCCGGAGGACCGCACCATGCGGCGGCCGGTAGTCAGCTCGCCGCGGCGGGCACCGTCTGGCCGCCCGCCGGCATAGCGAGCCTGTACGGCCGGCCACTGACCGCCGTCCCGGCGGGAGCCGACACGCTGATCTTCGGGCCCGGCCAGCTTCGTGCGGTGCGGCAGTTCGCGGTCGGCCACGCGCGCCGGGCTGGCCTGGATGAGCAGGCGACCGCCGCGATAACGGTGGCGGTGAGCGAGGTTGCCACCAACAGCCTCCAGCACGGCGGCGGCGAGGGAGAACTGCGGGCCTGGACCGACGGCCGGTGGCTGGTCTGCCAGGTCACCGACCGCGGCCGCTTCACCGCCCCGCTGGCGGGCCTGCTGGCCGGCTCGCGGCGGGCCGGGCGGCGGCCTGTACCTGGCCAACCAGCTGTGTGATCTGGTCCAGATCCGCTCCACGGCGGAAGGCACCGTGGTCCGGGTCCGGCAGGAACGCGGCCGGGAACGCCCTGACTGACTGACTGACTGGCCTGCTGCCGCCGGGGTCGCGGCCGGCCGGGTGAACGGCGAGGGCAGACCGCGGATCCGGGATAGCTGCCGGCCTGCGGGTAAGGATCATGGCATGGCACCATCCGTCCGGCTTCAGGCGCTAGTCAGCCTGGCTGCCCTGGCGGCTACCCGGCCGGGCCCCGGACCGGCCCCGCGGTTCAGGAAACGGAGAACTCATCATGACCGAGACAGCGGGCTCGCCGCAGGTCGCCTTGCTGGGCACCGGGATCATGGGCGCTGCGATGGCCCGCTCGATGCTCCGGGCCGGCCTCTCCGGTGCGGGCCTGGAACCGGACGCCGGCCAAGGCCGAGCCGCTCGGGCTGCAGGGCGCGCGGGTCTGCGCGACGCCGGACGAGGCGGTCCGGGGCGCGGCCGTGATCGTCACGGTGCTGGCCGACGCGGACGCGGTGACCAGCGTGATGGCGGCGGCCGCGCCAGGCCTGGCGGCCGGCCAGGTCTGGGTACAGGCCAGCACGGTGGGGGTGGCCGGCATCGAGCTGCTCGGCGCGCAGGCCGGCCTGCACGGCCTGCTGCTCATCGATGCCCCGGTGCTCGGCGCCAGGGACTCGGCCGAGTCCGGTGAGCTGACCGTGCTGGCCGCCGGCCCGGCCGAAGCCCGCCGGATCGCGGCGCCGGTGCTCGGCGCGATCGGGCAGCGCGCGCTCTGGCTGGACCGGCCGGGCTCGGCATCCCGGCTCAAGCTGGTGGTCAGCACCTGGATGGTGGCGCTCACTACCGGCGCGGCCGAGGCACTGGCCCTGGCGCAGGGTCTCGGCGTCGATCCCGGCTTGTTCCTCGAGGCAGTCGCCGGCGGCCCGCTCGACTGCGCCTACCTGCACGACAAGGTGCCGGCCATCCTGGACCGTAATTTCTCGCCCAGCTTTACCGTGGAGCTGGCCGGCCGGGTCGCCCGGCTGGTCAGCGAGGCTGCCACCGCGGTGGGCATCCGGCTGGACGCGATCGCGGCCGCGGCCAAGCGGTTCCGCCGGGCCGCGGCGACCGGGCATGGCGCCGAGGACATGACCGCCACCTACTTCGCCAGCTTCGGCGGCGGCGCCCGGCCGCCGGTCACCCAGCCCGGCTGAGCACCCCCGGCTGAGCAACCCCCGGCTGAGTACCTGCCTGGCCGGTCCGGCTGGCCGGAAAGCTGAGCCTGCCAGGCTCAAGGCCGGCCGGCGGCCCGCTGTAAGCTAGGCGCGGTGTCGCGCATCGATGCGGGTGCCGGCGGCGGCGCAAGACTTGAGCGGCGGCGCATCCGCAGGGCCGGGCGCTGGTCACGGCTGCCTGTCCCGGAGCCCGGTGTGGTCCCGTCGCGGGATGCCCGGTCCGGGTCCAGTGACGGCCAGGGGAGAGTAGCAGCAGGATGGGAGATGACGCGGCTTATCCCTCCGGCAACGGCCAGTGGGATGTTGATGCCGCGGAGACCGGGCTCGCTGCCCTGCTCGAGGCCAGCGAGCGCGCGCTGGAGGATCTCGGCTCGACGGTGCCGCCTGCCCAGCTGCGAGCGCTGCTCATCATCGACCGGGCCGGCGGGCTTAACCTCAGCAGGCTGTCCACCGCGCTCGGCGCGTCCGCCTCGGCCACCAGCAGGCTTTGCGACCGGATGCAGGCCGCCGACCTGCTGACCAGGGACCGTGCCGCGGCCAGCCGCCGCGAGATCGTGCTGCTGCCCACCGAGTCCGGCCGGCGCCTGGCCGAATGGGTCAGGCAGCAGCGCCGCACCGTGCTTGCCACCCTGCTGTCGGCGATGAGCCCGGCCGGGCGCGAGGCGCTGGCGCGCGGCCTCACCGAGCTGGCAGGCGCGGCCGGGGGAGCCGGGGCGACCGGGGCGACCGGGGCGGCGGGGGCGCCGGAGCGGCCGGGTAGCCGGCTCGCCAGATGATCGGCTTGTACCGCCTGACCTGGGTGAACTGTGCGGGGCTTGCATAATCGGGCCATCGGTGAGACTCTTTCCCCGTGGAAACAGTTACCGCAAGGAAAATGTCCGTCGCGCGGCGCCCGGCTGCTGCTGCGCGTCCCGAGCCCACCAGCCTGGTGCTGCGGAAGCTCGCCCGGTGCCCGGAGCAGGAGCTGCTCGAGGTCATCAGGACCGAGCCGCGCAACAGCGAACGGCGGGCCGCGGCCTGCGAGGTGCTCGTTTCCCGGCACCGCAACCTGGTCTGGTCCTGCGTGCGGCGCTACCAGGGCAGCCCGGAGCCGGCCGAGGACCTCATGCAGGTCGGATACGTCGGCCTGCTCAAGGCGATCAACAACTTCGACCCCGCCGTCGGCGGCAGCCTGGCCGCCTACGCGCAGCCGTGCATCGTCGGCGAGATCAAGCGGCACTTCCGGGACAAGCGCTGGCAGGTCCACGTCACCCGGTCGGTGCAGGAGCTGGTGCTGCAGGCGCGCGAGGCCAGCAGCCAGCTGACCCATGAGCTCGGCCGCGCGCCGGCCGATGACGTGCTGGCCCGCCACCTGGGCGTCGGCGAGGAGGAGCTGCGCGAGGCCCGGCAGGCGGACCTGGCCTTCCGGCCCTGCTCGCTGGACGCGCCGGTGGCGGACCGGTCCGGCGCCGCCACCCTGGCCGAGCTGCTCGGCGCGGACGACCCGGCAGTCGAGCGCACCCTGAACATGCAGGCCGTCGCCGCGCACTGGGATGAGCTGCCGCGGCGCGAGCAGCGGATCCTGCTCCTGCGCTTCTTCGGTGACATGACCCAGGCGGACATCGGGCAGCAGCTCGGCATCTCCCAGATGCACGTGTCCAGGCTGCTGGCGCACGCGCTCGGGCACCTGCGGTACCGGCTGCTGGAGCCGGAGGAGGCCGAGGTCAGTGCCGCCTGACCGCCGCGACCGGCGCCCGGTGCCCGGCAGGGCCTGCCCTGCCGGGCGCTGCGCCGCCCTGTTTCAGCCGCGCGGGCCGGGTAGTAGCAACCAGGCTGCCCCGGCCGGCCAGGCACGCCCGGTCAGATGACCGGGGGCACCGGCCAGGGCGCGGGGACTTGACCGGACCGATGTGGAGATCGTGATGAGCTTGCCCGACTGCCAGCAGCGGATACTCGACGCCATGGCCGGGGCGCTCCAGCGGCGCGATCCCCGCCTGGCCGGGATGTTCGCGATCTTCACCAGGCTGAACCGGCAGGAACCGATGCCAGCGGCCGAGCACCTGGACAGCGGCCCGGCGCGCCGGACCGCCGAGCGCGTCCGCCTGGCCTGCGCGCAGGCCAGGCGGACGCCCGCGATCTTGCTTATCCCGGCCGTCCTGGTCGCGGTCATCTGCTGCGTGGTGGTGTTCCCGTCATCCGGCGGCGCCCGCAGCTGCGGGGCAGTGCTGGCCTGCCGGGTGCCCGTCCAGCTCGCCCGGAACGCGGCCGGCTGCGATGCCCAGCCGGCACCGGCCGCTTATCACATCGGCACCGGCCACTGAGCGGCGGGCGCCCGCCCCGGCGCGCCCGCTGGCCCGGCCGTCCGGCTGGCCCAGGACCGCCCGGCTGGCCCGGGGGTTAGCTGGCGTCCAGGCGGCGGAAGGTGACCTCGTGCAGCAGCAGCCGCAGCGCAGCCGCGGCGGGAATCGCCACCAGGGCCCCGATGATGCCCATCAGCGCCCCGCCGATGAGCACCGCCACCACCGTCACCACGGCCGGCACCTGCACGGTCCGGCCCATGATCCGGGGCACCAGCAGGTAGTCCTCGGCCAGCCGGTAGCCGATGTAGAAGCACAGCGTGGCGATCGCGACCGGGAGCGAGACGGTCAGCGCGACCAGCGTCACGATGGCCCCGCCGATGGTGGAGCCGATCACCGGGATCAGGTCGAGCAGCGCGACCAGCAGGCCCAGTAGCAGCGGGTAGGGCACGCCGAAGGCAACCATCCAGATGAAGCTGCCGAGCCCGGCAATCACCGAGGTCAGCACGTTGCCCAGGACGTAGCCGCCGACCTTGGTGAAGATCTCGTCAGCGATCAGGATCACCCTGGTGCGGCGGGACTGCGGGGCCAGCCGGTAGGCGAACAGCTTGATCCGCGGCATGCTGAACAGGAAGTAGCTGGTCAGCACCACCACCACGAGCGTGGAGGTGGCCGCGCTCAGCACCAGCGCGCCGGCGCCGAGGACGCCGCCGATGAGGTCGCTGCCGTGGGCCGAGATCACGCTGCTCAGCCGCTGCTGGATGTGGTAGCGCACGTTCAGCCTGCCCAGCTGCGAGTTGTGGTCCTTCAGGCTGTGCAGGTAGCGCGGCAGCTCGTGCACGAGCTGGGCGGCCTGGGCGGCTATCGGCGGGACCGCCGCGGCGACGAACGCGGTGATCACGCCGGCCACCCCGAGCAGGACCACGGTAACCGCGGCCCAGCGCGGCACCCGCAGCCGGGTGAGCCAGCCCACCATGGCATCAAGCCCGGCCGCGATGAACAGGGCCAGGCCGATCAGGATCAGTACCGAGCGGGCCCGGATGAGCAGCTCAGCGAGGCCGTAGGTGACCGCGACGCCGGCCGCGGCGGCCATGCCGATAAAGAACGGGGAGCGCCGGTTCACCGGCTTGCCGGGCTGGCCCAGCCCGCCGGTCTTCTCGGCCAGCGCAGCTGCCTGCTCGACCGTCTCCTGCATCCGGCTCTCGGCGTCTTCTACCTGGTGCTCGTCCACCGACACTTGACCCCCTGGGATGTTCCGTTTCGCCGCTTGCCGGGGTTTCGCCGCGGTCACGGTGCCGCCCGTGCCTGGCCGCGGCCGTCCGTTAGCGGCGGCGCCCGCGCCCGCGGCGGTAGGCGGGCAGGCCGGGGCCGATCCCGGTGAGATGGAAGGCCAGGCAGGCGAGCCCGGCGAAGGTCAGGCTCAGCGGCGCGAACACCGCGTCGGTGGCGATGCCGGCCGCGTTGATGACGAACGCGACCGCGAACAGCACTGCGGCGATGACAGCGAGCATGGTCGGCTCCTTTGGCGGCGTCATGGCCTCGGGGAGCACCTTGTGCCCTGGGGACGCCGACGCACGAAACTGCCCTGACTTGCGGCTCTTACACATGGCGCCGCCCGGCGGCCAGGTTTGGATCCCCGTGGTCTGGTGAGTTCGCATGTGGCAGGCGCTGGCGCAGCAGAAGGTCGCCGCCACCGCAGTCGGCCTGGTGATCGGGCTGGCCATCGGCACCCTGATCAACGGCGTTGCGGGTTACTCCTCGATGTACTCCTCCACCACCGTGTCGTCCTTGGTCAGCGGCGCCTCCCCGGCTGCCCACTCGGCCGCGGACTCGCCGGTGGCCGGCACGTCCGGCACCGTCGGGGACGGCTCCACGATCTCCTCGGCGTCCGGGGCTGGCTGCACGTTCTGCAGCGCGGCCGGGTCGATCATGGCGTAAGACGATGGGTAGTTGGTCTGGTCGACGTGGCCAATGACGGGTCCCCGGCTGCTGCCCCTGCGCAGCACGACCCGGCGGCGCAGCCAGCTGTAGCCGGTCCGGTTCAGGATCAGCCCGGCCACTCCGACCAGCAGGATCACTACGCCCGCCACCTGGAAGTTCAGCCAGTGCGGGTGCGCGGTTACCGCGAAGGCCAGGATCGCGCCGATGGCCACCAAGGTGAGGCTGGTAGCGGTTTTCATCTGTCATCCCTCCGATGCGCCAGCTCCGATAGGCCGGCAGCCGGTCACAAGGGCTCGGATATGGCCGGTCTGGCCGCAGGTTGCGGGTTGTCGGCTACCCCGTGCCCCGGTGCCGCAAACTCCCTCCGGACAGCGACTTCGCGGCTGGCTCGCGGTGCCGTGCCGACCGCGGTCGGCATGTTTGGAATCCCCGCTTCCGGACAGCAGGATCTGCGAACTCAATGAGCCAGGCAGGGGGCGGCCAGCCGCCGCCCACGGAACCGGACAAAGGAGGCCGCCCGGTGGCACAGATCGCATCCATGGCCCTGGCCGTGCGGCCGAAATCATGATCATCAGGCTGATCTCCCCGGGCACGATTCCAAAAATGAGGATTGTCGGAGGGCGCAATGCGTATTGGTGTAGCAATACTCGTGATCTGGCTGGTCATCGGTGCCATAGCGGCGGGCCAGCGCCATTACTACACCGGCCGGGTGGCGACCTGTCACCGGGCCGGGACGATCGCCCTGACAATTGCCGCGGGACCGCTGAACTACTTCGGCGTGAATCCCAAGACCAATTGCTCGGCGCCGAAGCCCAGCAAGTGAGCGCACCGGGCGGTATCCCGCGAGTGCGATCGGGATACCTGCCCGGCCGCGTTACCTGAAGCCCTGGCCCGCCGCACGCCGGCGGGCCAGGCGGAAAGCAAGGTGATCGGAATGTCAGCAACGGCCATCGTGATCCTGGTCGTCGTCGTCGTGCTGGTTGCGGTAGCGGCGGCAGGGCTCGCCATTGCGCAGCGGCGGCGGCGGCTCAGGAACCGGTTCGGGCCCGAGTACGACCGGGCGGTCGGCGAGCACGAGAGCAGGCGCGAGGCGGAAGCCGAGCTGGCGCAGCGCGAGCGGCGGGTCAGGGACCTGGACATCCGTCCGCTCAGCGAGCCGGTCAGGGCCCGCTACGCGCAGCAGTGGAACCAGCTGCAGGAACAGTTCGTGGACTCGCCCGCGGATGTCGTGGCGGCCTCGCAGGTCCTGGTCACCCAGGTGATCACCGAGCGCGGCTACCCGGCTGACGATCACGACCAGGTGCTGGCCGACCTGTCGGTCGATCATGCCACGACGCTCGAGCGTTACCGGGCCGCCGAGCAGGTCAGCGCGACCGCCGCGGCCGGCCGCGCCTCCACCGAGGATCTGCGCCAGGCCATGATCCACTACCGGGCCCTGTTCCGGGACCTGCTGGGCGAGCCTGCCGGGGCGGAGCCTGCTGACGAGGCGGGCGCTGACGAGCCGGAGATGACGAGCACCGAGCCGGCTGGCCCGGATGTGGCTGACCTGGATACCGGCGATGACGAAGCGGTCCAGGTTCCGCCCGGCGGACGCCGCGAGGCTGACGAGAGAACGCGGAGGGGTTGACGAGATGACATCGTGGGTCAGCAGGCTGGGTGGCAGCCAGCCGCAGGATGACGAGCAGAGCGCGGCAGGCAGCCAGCCGGGCGGCAGCGTGACCGAGGACACTGCCCCCGAGGACGGTGCCCCCGAGGACCGTGCGCCGGACGGCGGTGCTGGACGGCGGCAGCGGGCCGGACGGCGACGCAGCCGAGGGCGGTGCGCCGGACGATACCGCGCCGGACGGCCGGGGCGCACCGGTCGTGGGCCGGGTGGTCGCCGGGGATGACCGGGACCAGGCCGGCCAGGACGAGCCCGCCGCGGCTGGCCAGGAGCCGGCCACCGACCGGCTGTCCGCGGAGCCCGAAGACGACCAGGTAGTGCTGGTGGTCCGGGAAGGCCAGATCGTCCGGGACGACGACGAGCAGCTGGCCGTCCTGGACGACGACGAGGAGGACGAGGAGATGGCCCCGGATGAGGCGGCGGCCGATACGACCGGGCCCGATGCAGCCGGGCCCGGTCCGGTGCCTGCTGCCGGGCCGGGCACGGCGCGGCCAGACACGACCGTGCCGGGCACTGCCGGGGCGGACACGGCGGGGGGCCGGGGCGCGAGCATGAGCGCGGCCTGGCAGGAGATCCAGGCGACGTTCGTGGACGACCCGCGCGCTTCGGTCACTCAGGCCGACGTGCTGGTGGAAGAGCGGATCGAGGCCTTCGTCAGCTCGGTGGACCGGATCGTCGCCTCGGTCAAGGAAAAGCAGCGCACGCTCCAGGCCGCCTGGCCCGACGCCGACACCGAGCAGCTGCGGCTGGCCCTGCACGACTACCGGGAGCTATGGCAGCGGCTGGAGGCCATGCCCCTCGACACCTGACTGAGGGTCGGTGCGCGTGCCCCGGCCCCGTGGCCGCACTAGCTATCGGCTGCGCTGTCCGCGGCCCCCGTCCGGGGGCCGCGGACAGCGCCGTTCCTGGTGAAGCTCGTATCCTGGGCTGGCCGGAGCCGGGTGTGCCGGATCCGGCGGGGAGCCAGCATGATCGTCACGCCGTTCGACCCGGCGACTGCCACGGCCGCAGAGTTAACCGGATACGCGGCGGTGGCCATCGCCGCCAGCGCGGCCGACCGTCCGCAGGATCCGGCCCCGACTACGGAGTCGGTAACCGCGCTGCTCCGGGCGGTTCCGCCGCCGCTGATCCGGCTGAGCTACTGGGCCGCCAGGGATGGCGACCGTATCGCCGGTACCGGGTTGCTCGTGCTGATGGATGACGAGAATGCCGCCGTGGCCGTGGTCGACATCACCGTGCATCCCGGCTTCCGCCGCCGCGGGCTGGGCACCGCGCTGCTGCGGGAGCTGGCCGCGGTCTCGGCTGCGGCCGGGCGGACCGTCGTCATGCTGCAGACGGTCATCGAGGGCGGCGCCGGGCAGGCCTGGGCCGCCGCTCACGGGTTCGCGGTGGCGCAGCGCTCGGCCCGGCTGGTTCTCGCGATGCCGGTCGCGGATCAGTCGGCCTGGCCGCTGGATGCCGCCGCCGGGTACCGGCTGGCCCGGTGGGCCGGAGCCGTACCGGATGACTACCTTGCTTCGTACGCGACCGCTAAGAGCGCGATGCAGGATGCCCCGATGGGCCAGATGTCGGCCCAGGCGCCGGCCATGACCCCGCAGCTGCTCCGGGGGAACGAGGCCAGCTTGCGGGCCAGCGGCCGCGGCCTGCTCATCGTGGCCGCGATCGCCGCCCGGTCCGCCGAGGTAGCCGGCCTCACCGAGATCGTGACCGGGAAAGCCCGGCCGGATGTCGCGCTGCAGCGGGACACCGTGGTGCTGTCCGGGCACCGGGGTCACGGCCTGGGGCTGGCGATGAAGGCGGCGAACCTGCGCTGGGTGGCCGCGGATTACCCGGCCGTCCGGCAGGTCAGGACCAGCACCGCGGTGGACAACGAGCACATGCTGCGGGTCAACCGGCAGCTCGGGTTCGCGGTCGACCAGATCACGCAGACCTGTGAGCTGCCGCTGGCTGACCTCACCGCCCGCCTCGCCGCGGTACCCGGCGCTCCCCGGTAACTCGGGGGGGCCTGTCAGGTGGCGGCCTGCGGCTGGGCGCGGCCGGATGGCGGCGGGCCGGCGTCGCTGGCGGTCAGCGGCTGGGCGATGGCCTCCAGGCTCTTGCGCTCGGCCCGGACCCCGAGCAGCACCTCGGCCAGCCCGCCCAGGATCATCAGGCTGGCGCCGATGCTGAAGGCCAGCACCGTATCGGCGACCTTGCCGCTGCTCACCAGGTGCGAGAACAGCAGCGGGCCGGTGATGCCGCCGGCCGCGGTGCCGACCGCGAAGAAGAACGCGATGGCCAGCGCCCTGGTCTCCATCGGGAACACCTCGCTGACCGTGAGGTAGGCCGCGCTCGCGCCGGCCGAGGCGAAGAACAGGACCACCACCCAGCACAGCGTCATCGTGGTCGCGCTCAGCGCGCCCTGGTCGAACGCGTACGCGGTGCCCAGCAGCAGCACGCCGGACAGCAGGTAGGTACCGGCGATCATGGTCTTGCGGCCGAGGGTGTCGAACAGCCGGCTGAGCAGCAGCGGGCCGCACAGGTTGCCGACCGCGATCACCGCGAAGTAGTAGCCGGGGTTGGTCTTGACATGGAAGAACGTGGTCAGGATCTGCGCGTAGCCGAACGTGATCGCGTTGTACAGGAACGCCTGCCCGATGAACAGGGACAGGCCGAGCACGGTGCGCCGGGGGTACAGCCGGACCATGGTCCTGGCGATGGTCACGAAGCCGATGGTCCGGCGCTGCCGGATGGTGATCTCCTGCCTGGCCTCCGGCAGCCGGGTCCCGGTTTCCTGCTCGACCCGCTGCTCCACATCGTCGACCAGTTCCTCGGCCTGCCGGGCCCGGCCGTGGATGAACAGCCAGCGCGGGCTCTCCGGCACGTTGCGCCGCACCAGCAGGATGACCAGGCCGAGCACGACGCCCAGGCCGAAGCACAGCCGCCAGCCAAGGTTGACCGGCAGGTCGTTGGTGGCCGGCACGGTGATCAGCGCGCCGGCCGCGGCACCGGCCCAGTAGGTGCCGTTGATGATGATGTCGATCATGCCGCGGTGCCGGCTCGGGATCAGCTCGTCGATGGCCGAGTTGATCGCGGCGTACTCGCCGCCGATGCCGAGGCCGGTGAGGAACCGGAACAGGAAGAACCACCAGGACGCGAACGACAGCGCGGTCATGGCGGTGGCCAGCAGGTACACCCCGAGCGTGATCATGAACAGCTTCTTGCGCCCGAACCGGTCGGTGAGCCAGCCGAAGAACAGTGCCCCGATGCAGGCCCCGGCCACGTAGCTGGCGGCGCCGAAGCCGGTCACCTGGGACTGGGTGATGGCCAGGCCGCTGCCCTTGGTGCCGAGCACCCCGGAGATGTTGCCGACGATCGTGACCTCGAGGCCGTCCAGGATCCAGACGGTGCCGAGCCCGATCACGATCATCCAGTGCCATCGCGACCAGGGCAGCCGGTCCAGCCGGGCCGGTACCCTCGTCGTCACGGTTCCGGTCTGCACAGTGCTCACCGATTGCCTCCCCGGTCCTGCGGCGAACCTGCGCCGCCCGCTCGCTGGTACCCCGCCGGCTGTCAGCGCCGGCCGCCGGGCCGCGCCCATGGAAGTTGCGCCCGTGGAAGTTGCGCCCATGAAAGTTGCAGCAGCCCGGCTCGTTGCCGTGGCCAGCTACCCGGTGCCGGCCGGTTCATTCGCCAGGCTGGGCCGGCCGGGTGAGCGGTCCGGCCGGATGTGTAAAGGCCGGGCCGCGGGGAAGTGCGGTAGCTTCCGGGGCGGTAGCCGCCGTCCAGTCCGATTTCACGGGGCGTTGAGGCCGCAGATGAGTGAGCCAGCAGTCAGCAGGAACGCACCCGGCGACTGGCGGTCGCTTGGTGCCTGCCGGCAAGAGGATCCCGAGCTGTTCTTCCCGATGGCGCAGGGGCAAGGAATCGTCCAGCTCCAGCAGGCCAAGGTGATCTGCGCGCGCTGCCCGGTGCGGGCTGAGTGCCTGGAGTTCGCCGTGCAGACCGTGCAGGACCACGGCGTGTGGGGCGGCCTGAGCGAGGAGGAGCGCCGGAACCTGCGCCGCGCCCGGCGCCGCCGCGAGCTGCGGCTGCTGGCCAGCGGCAGGTCCGCCCGGCGGGCCGACGGCGGCTGCGGCCGCGAGCGCGCCGGACTGAACGAGGTTGGCGCGTCTTCGGCCAAGGCCGCTCGCCGCGCCTAGCCAGCCGCGCTTGCGCCCGGCTCGGTCCTGGCCCGGAACATCGCCGCAACCCGGTCCCTCGGCAGGGCCGGGCTGTAATGGCCGTCCCGGCCGGTCATCGCCTCGTTGGCGGTCAGCGCGTTGGCGACCGACTCCTCCGTGGCCTGCGCCACCGCCGCGTAGAACGGGTCCAGGCAGCCCCACGGGATGAACCGGAGCTGGTTGTACCTGGGCACCGGCTCGCCGGCCAGCAGTGCCCCGCCGGGCGTGATCGCGGCCGGGTTGCCGACCGAGAAGGCCAGGAACAGGTCGCCGGAGAAGTGCGACCCGCTGGTACCGGTGCGGGCCAGCCCGATGGTGACCCGCCGGGCCAGCGCCTTGCACTGCTGCGGCAGCAGCGGGGCGTCGGTGGCCACCACCGCGATCACCGAGCCCGCCTCCTGCCGGGCCGGGCGCCTGCTCGCCCGCCGCCGGGCCGTCCGCGGCCAGCCGCTCGCCGAGCGGCAGCCCGGCCAGCGTCAGCTCCATCATCGAGCCGAAGTTGGCCTGCACGAACACGCCGACCGTGTAGCTGTCCCCGGCATAGCGCACCAGCCGGGAAGCGGTACCCGAGCCGCCCTTGAACCCGTAGCAGTTCATCCCGGTGCCGCCGCCCACCGAGCCCTCCTCGACCGGCCCGGCCGCGGCCGACTCCAGCGCCTCGATCACCGCCTGCTCGGTCACCGGCCGGCCGTTGATGTCGTTCAGGTAGCCGTCGTAGGTCTCCGCGACCACCGGCAGCAGCCACGCCTCCGCCAGCCGGGGATGGTGCCGGACGGTCCAGGCGATGATCGCCGCGTGCGCGATGCCGACCGCGTGCGTGTTCGTGATCGCGACCGGCCCGCTGAACGTGCCGGACTCCTCGATCCAGGAGACGCCGGTCATCTCCCCGTTTCCGTTCTGGGCGAAGTAGCCGGCCGCCACCGGGTCGCCGGCGCCGCCGCGGCCGCGCGGGTGCAGCGCCGTCACCCCGGTCCGGACCGAGTCGCCCTCGATGATCGTCCGGTAGCCCACCTGCACGCCCGGCACGTCGGTGATCGCGTTCCACCGGCCCGGCTGCCCGCCGAACGGGATGCCAAGCGACCTGGCCCGCGGTTTCCCGGCCGGGGTCGCCGCATGCGGGCTGGCGCCGGTGCCCTCCTGGCCATCGCTCATCGCCCCATCCAAGCAGC
Organism: uncultured Actinomycetota bacterium; assembly: GCA_963719705.1. Taxonomy (GTDB): domain Bacteria; phylum Actinomycetota; class Actinomycetes; order Streptosporangiales; family Streptosporangiaceae; genus CAVRCV01. The sequence goes on along the minus strand of CAVRCV010000014.1, from coordinate 396,572 downwards.
CGCATGATTGACCGGCGCCGAGCGGGGCAGACGCAGAGCTGGCAGATAGCGGGCGGGCAGATGGCAGGCGGCGCGGCGCCGGCACCAGCGCGGGCGGCGCGGCCGGGCTGGAGGACAGATGGCCAGATCCTGGGGCAGGCGCCGTGCGCGCGGCCGGTCGCGCCGGCAGCAGCTCCTCGGCTGCCTGCTGTGGCTGGTCGGGGTGCTGGTGCTGCTGATCATCCTGTCGGTGCTGTTCGGCAGCTTTCAGCTCGGCACCAAGTCCAAGGGCATGACGCCGCCGCGCAGGCCGGCCGTCACCGCGATGCCTGCGTCGGGTCCAGGAACACGTGCGCGGTGACCGGCAGGCGGCTGCGCAGCCGCTGGTCGATGTCCCCGGCGATGTCCTCGGCCCGGTCGGCGCTGATGCCGTCGCTGAAGGCGACCTCGGCCGCGATGATCACGTCCTCCGGGCCGAGGTGCATGGTGCGCAGCGTGAGGATCGACTCGATGCCGTCCGTAGCCGAGATCTCGTCCGCGATCAGCCGCTGCTCGTCCGGATCGATGGCGCGCCCGATGAGCCCGTCCTTGCTGTCCCGGCCGAGCCGGTAGGCGACCGTCACCAGCAGCAGCCCGATGGCGATGGATGCGCCGCCGTCGAAGGCCGGCCATCCGGTCAGGCGCTCCAGGACCAGGCCGGCCGCGGCTAGCGCCAGCCCGGCCAGCGCCGCGGTGTCCTCGAACAGCGCAGCCTTGACCGTCGTGTCCGGGCTGCGCTGCACGTGCTCGAGCAGCTCCCGGCGGCGGCCGCGCGCCTCGCCGGCCATCTGGTACACGGCCCTGGCCAGCGAGCTGCCCTCGGCCCCGAATGCCACGCCGAGCACGATGAACGCGAGGAGGAAGTCGTGGTCGGTGCGCGTGTTCCTGACGATGGTCAGGATGCCCTCGAAGACCGAGAAGCCGGCCCCGGCGACGAAGATGCCGACCGCGGCCAGCAGCGACCAGAAATAACGTTCCTGGCCGTAGCCGAACGGGTGCCGCTGGTCGGCCGGGCGCTTCGCCTGTCGCAGCGAGGCCAGCAGGAATGCCTGGTTCACGGTGTCCGCGACCGAGTGCGCGGCCTCGGCCAGCATCGCGCTGGAGCCGACCGCGATGCCCGCGGCCAGCTTGCTGACCGCTATCACGAGGTTGGCGGTACCCGCGACCAGTACGGTGCGCCGGGTGGACTCGCTCACCGTGCTTGCCCGGCGGGCTCGCGATGGCGGGTGTCTGACTGGATCACGGGACCGCTCTACCCCCGCTGGGCCGCCCGACGCGCCGACATCCGGATGCGCTCCGGGACGCGGCGGGCGGGCGGCCCCCGGAACCAGCCGGGAGCTGGCTACGTTCAACCGGCATATACCTTCAGATCCGGGGCAGCCAACGAGTGACGCGCGACAGCACCTGGTGCCGATGCATTCTGGGCACGCGAGAGTGCACACTGGGGAGATAGGCGCAGGCACAGGTGAGGGGATGATGAGCCAGCTCGGCACGGGATCAGGTTCCGGCTCGTGACCATCGCCATTGTCATCGCGATGGTGGCGGCGCTGCTGGTGGGCACCGGCCTGGTGCTCCAGCAGCACGCTGCCGAGCGGGTGCCGAAGTCCAGCTTCCTGCGGCTGCGCCTGATCGCCGAGCTGCTGCACCAGCGGCGCTGGCTGGCCGGCATCGCGATCATGGCGGTCGGGCAGATCCTGTGGGCCTGGACGCTCGGGCACCTCGACCTGACGTTCGCCGAGCCGCTGCTGGCCACCGAGCTGATCTTCGCCCTGATCGTCGCGGTGCCGCTGACCGGCCAGCGACCGCGCAAGTCCGAGCTGCTCGGCGCGCTGCTGCTGATCTTCGGCGTGAGCGCGATTTCCTATTCCCGCTCGGTCAACTCCGAGGGCGTGCACTTCGGCTCCGGCCAGTACTGGTGGGCCGCGGCCGCGATCGGCGCGATTGCCCTGCTGCTGGTCCGCGCCGGGTTGCGGCGCACCAGCCGGCAACGGGCCACGCTCACCGGCATCGCGGCAGGCCTGATCTTCGGCATCGCCGACGCGCTGACCCGGCGCACCGTTGAGATCATCAGCAGCCATTCGCTGCTCACCGCGCTGTCCAGCTGGCCCGCCTACTGCGTGCTGGCGGCCAGCCTGATCGGCCTGTGGCTGATGGAGAACTCGTTCAACGCGGCGCCGCTGCATGCCTCGCTGCCCGCGATCACCGCGGCCGAGCCGGTGACCGGCATACTGCTCGGCATCGTGGTCTTCGGCGACGTGGTGCGGATCTCGACCGGCATGCTCGCGTTCCAGGCGGCCGGGCTCGCCGCGCTGGTCACCGGGGTGGTCCTGGTGGCCCGCGCGCCCGCCCTCAGTAGCCTGCGGCCGAGCCATATCCTGAGCCGCCCGGCTCGCCCGTCCGGCCCGGACATCCTGGCGGCGCCGCTCCCGCAGCTTGCCGGTGCCGAGCCCGGCGAGCCGCTGCTGGGCGGCCCGGACCTTGGCCAGCCGCTGCTCGGCGGCGCGGACATCAGCGCGTCGGCACTCGGCGGTCCGGACACTGGCGGTCTGCTGTCAGCCGGGACCGATCAGGGCGAGCCGGTGCCTGGCGGCCCGGACCCGGTCCTGACCGTGCTGACCGGCCCGGACCCGGTCCTGACCGGCCCGACGGCGGTCCAGCCGGAAACCAGCCCGCTTCGCCCGCCCAGCCGGACCGGGTAACCTGCTGGCCTGATGGTGCGGCCAGCCGGCGGCCGTGGGCGTGGCGGGCGCCGGCTGCCTGCTACATCAGGCGCGGTAGCCCGCCGCCCGGCAGGCCTGAGTACCGCGGTACGGCCGGGTCATCCTCCGGCTGACGACACCGCCCGGCCGACCGGGCCACGATAGGCAGATGAGGCCCGCGCCACCGGCGGGATTGCTGCCCACCCGGCCCGCCCTGCCCACCCAACCCGCCCTGCCCACCCGACCCGCCCTGCCCACCCGGCCCGCCCGGCCGCCGCCCTGCCCGGTGCCGGTGCGGCGCCGGTCCTGTTCCTGCTTGCCGACACCGGCGGCGGGCACCGGGCCGCGGCGGTCGCGGTCGGCCAGGCGCTGAGCCTCGGCTACCCCGGCAGGTTCGCCCCGGTCCTGTGCGACCCGCTGCGCGGCCCCGGCTCGTCCCGGCTGCTGCGCCTGGTCACCGGCCTGTACGGCCCGGCCACCCGGCTGGCCAGGCCTGCCTGGGCCGCCGCCTGGTACCTCACCGACTCCGGCGCGGGCATGTGGCTGCTGCGGCACCTGCTGCTGCGGTCGGCCAGCCGGGCGGCCGGGCGGGCAGCGGCCCGGCACCAGCCCGCCGTCATCGTCTCGTGCCACCCGCTGACCGGGTTCGCGGCGGTCAGCGCCCGGCGCCGCTGCGCCCCCGGCACGGCGGTGCTGACCGTGGTCACCGACCTGGGCCGGCCGCATGCGTCCTGGCGGTGCGGCCCGCCGGACGCGATCGCGGCGCCGTCTGCGGCATCGCTTCCGGCACTGCGCCGCCGCTGGCCGGCCGGGCGGCGGCGGCCGGGGTCGCCGCCGGTCACCGTGACCGGCCTGCCGGTGACCTCCGGCTACCGGCCAGGCCCGGCCCGGCCGGACGAGCGCGCCGCGCTGCGCCGGACGCTCGGCCTGCCCGCCGACGGCTTCCTGGTCCTGCTGGCCGGCGGCGGCGAGGGCTGCGGCGGCCTGGCCCGCCGGGCCGCCGCGATCCTGGACCACCTGGACGGGGTGCACGTGGCCGTTATCTGCGGCCGCAACCAGCGGCTGCGGCGCCGGCTCGGCCGCCTGGCAGTGCGATCGACTGGGCGATCGACTGGGCGATCGGCTAGGCGATCGGCTGCGGGCCCGGCCGGGCAGTCGGCGGGCTCGACCGTGCGCGGGTTCGTGCCCGGCCTGGCCGACTGGCTGCGCTGCGCTGACCTGTGCGTGACCAAGGCCGGGCCCGGCACCATCGCCGAGGCCGCCTGCTGCGGCACGCCGCTGCTGCTCACCTCGCACCTGCCGGGCCAGGAACGGGACAACGCCGGGCTGGTCATCGCGGCCGGAGCGCCGGCCCGCCCGCGGCACCCGCGCCATGACCGGCGAGATCGGCCGGCTGCGCGATGATCCCGGCGCGCTGGCCGCGATGCGCGCCGCCGCGATCCGGCTCGGCCGCCCGGATGCCGCCGCGCGGGCCGCCGCGGTGCTGGCCACCCTGGCCTGCCGGGCCGGCGGTCAGGCGGAGCCGGCCACGGCCGGCGGCCCTGGCGGGAGCCTGCATGACCGCCCGTGATCCCGCGGCCGGCCAGAACCACAGGCGGCGGAACGCACTCATCGCGGCCGGCGCCGCCGCGATGCTCGGACCCGTCGCGGCGCAGGTCAGGATCCGCCGCCCGGGCCAGCCGCCGTCCGATCGCTGGCGGCACGTCCCGGTCGAGCCGGCCGGCGGCACGCTGCTCGGAATCAGCTTCCGGCCGCTGCAGGCCGAGGCGCTCGGGCTGGATCCCCGGCAGGCCCTGACCGAGCTGCTGGCCTACCCGTACCCGCTGATCCGGCTGGCTTCCTACTGGAACCGGATCGAGCAGGCACCCGCCTCTGGTCACCAGCCCCGTGGTGACCAGGGCCGTGGTGACCGCCCTGTGCCAGCCCCGTGGTGACCAGTACTGCGCCGGCGATGACTGTGCCGGTTACCAATGGCGCGAGCTGGACTGGATGGTGGCGGCCGCGGAGCAGGCAGGCAAGCAGGTCATCCTGTGCGTCGGCCCGATCAAGGCGTTCGGCTACCCGGAGTTCTTCGTGCCGTCGCACCGGCTGGCGGCGCCGCTGCCCGAGGGCGCGCTGATCGGCCCGGCCGGGTACCCGGACCTGCTGGCGGCGGGCGCCGGGTTCGCCCGCCGGGTGGTGCGCCGGTACCGGGCCCGGCGGTGCGTGATCGCCTGGCAGGTCGAGCACGAGGCGGTGGATCCGCTCGGGACCGAGCACTCCTGGCGGCTGTCGGCCGATTTCGCCCGGGCCGAGGTCGAGGCGGTCCGGGCCGCCGACCCAGACCGGCCGGTGCTGATGAACGGGTTCCTGCCGACGTCGCTGCCGGTGGCCGCGAGCCAGTGGTGGCGGACCAGGGACCAGGGCGACTCGCTGACCGTGGCGCGGCGGCTGGCCGACATCGTGGGGATCGACTTCTACCCCCGGCACGCGCTGATCGCGGCGGCCGGGCGCAGCCTGTACCTGGACGGCAGCCGCAGCCCGTGGCAGCAGCAACGGCGGCGCCGGCTGCTGCGCCAGGCGGCGGCCAGCGGCCAGCGAGTGCTGATCGCCGAGGGCCAGGCCGAACCGTGGGAGGCGATCACCGTCCCGCCCAGCCCGGGCGGCCGGGCCATGTACAGCTGCCTGCCCGAGCACCTGATCGAGACCTACAGCCAGTGCCTGAGCTGGGTGCGGCCGCCGGGCAGTGTCTGGCAGCAGGACGTCGGGCTGTGGGCTTACCTGTTCTGGGGCGCCGAGTACTGGCTGCTGCGGGACCGGCAGGGCGACCCGCGTTACCTGGCGGCATTCCGCCGGGTGCTGCAGGAGGCTGACGGCCCGCACTAGACACCGGCCGGAGGCGTCGTCCGGCCCGGGCCGCACACCCGCCGGGCCCGTCAGCGGCTGCGCTCGCGGTAGTCGAACACCAGGGCCCCGGTCGCGAGCAGCACGACGAACAGCCCGGCCGTCACGGCGGCGGCAACCGCCGGGCTATCCGTTACTGCCCGGTGGTAGCCGGGCGTGCCCAGGTAGAACGCCGCGCGCAGCAGTGACACCGGGTAACGCAGCGGCATGGCCCGGCTCAGCACGCTCAGGTAGGGCGGCAGGCCGCGCGGCGGCAGCAGCACGCCGCCCAGCACGTACTGCGGGATGATCAGGAACTGGAACACCTGCATCGCGGTGCGCTGGCTCGGCATCGCGGCCAGCGCCGCCAGCCCGAACGCGCCGCCGAGCAGGCAGCAGGCCAGCGCGGGCGGCAGCAGCCCGGCCAGCCGGGCCGGCGACGCCCGGACGCCGAACGCCAGCGCGAACGCCACGATGCAGGCGCCCTGAGCCAGCGACACCAGGGTCTCCCCGGCCACCTTCCCGGCGACCAGGATCAGCCGCGGCACCGGGGCCACGAACAGCTCCCTGGAGAAGTCGTTCTCGCGGTCCTCGACGATCGAGATCATGCCGGCCGCGGCGGACTGGAACAAGGTGGCGGCCAGCACCCCGGTGAACGCCAGGGTGATCGCGCTGAGCCCGGTGACCCGGCCCACCAGCGGCTGCAGCACGCCGCCGAGGCCGCCGATCAGCAGCACCGGGAAGGCCAGGTTCACCGCCAGCCGCACCCGGTCGCGCAGCAGCTTGGTCAGGTCCCGCTGGGCGATGGCCAGCAGCGCCCACAGCCAGGCCGCTGTCCGGCCCGGCGCGGGCCCGGCCGCCTTGTACGGCTGGCCTTCCGGCCGCCCGGTACACAGCCGCTGGGCAGGCAGGCCGGGTACGCAGCCGGCGGGTGCGCAGCCGGGCGGACGTCATCCGGTCCGCCCCAGCAGCCGCAGGTAGGCCTCCTCCAGGGTGGGGCCGCGGTACCTGGCCTTGACCTCCGCCGGGCTGCCCGAGTCCAGGATCTGGCCACCGGACAGGATGCACACCGACTCGGCCGTCTCGGCTTCCTCCAGGTAGTGCGTGGTGAGCACGACCGTGGTGCCGTGCACCGCCCTGGCCTGCTTCAGGTGCGCCCACAGGCTGCGCCAGGCTCTGCGGGTCCAGGCCGGTCGTCGGCTCGTCCAGGAACAGGATCCGCGGCTGGTGCAGCAGCGCGCGGACGATCTCCAGCTTGCGCCGGGTGCCGCCGGACAGCGTGCGGACCGGGCGGCCGAGCTGGCCGTCGATGCCGAGCAGCCCGGCCAGGCCGGCCACCTGCTGCCGGTAGCCGCGCGGCATCAGCCGGTGCGACGGCCGCCACGGGTAGAGCCGGTACAGCACCGCGTGCAGCCGGATGTTCTCCTCCGCGGTCAGGTTCTGGTCCAGCGAGGGCTGCTGGAACACCACCCCGATCTCCCGGCGGATCAGCGGCCGCTGCGCGGCCAGGTCCAGCCCGGCGATCCGGACCTGCCCGGCGGTCGGCGTGAGCACCGTGGTGAGGATCGACACGATGCTCGTCTTCCCGGCCCCGTTCGGCCCGAGCAGGCAGAACAGCTGGCCGTCCGGCACGTCGAAGGACACGTCGTCGACCGCGTTGCGGTTCGCCCGGCGGTACCGCTTGACCAGGTGCCGGACCTCGATCGCGGTCAACCGCCCGCCCGCAGCCGCCGGTAGCGCGCGTCCAGGCCCCGGCGGCCCGCCAGCCGGGCCAGCGGCCCGGTCACCCAGCGGACCAGCGCGGCCGGCAGGTACGGCGCCGCGACCTCGCGCTCGAAATCGCGCATGAACAGGGCCAGGTCCAGCGGCCGCGGCACGGCCCTGGCCGCCGCGTGCTGATCGCGCGCCATCGCCGCCGCGGTGGCCAGCAGGTCGGCCATCCCGAGCGCGGGCCTGGTCCGGACCAGGACCCTGGCCGGAGCCGGCCCGGCGTTGGCGAAATGGTGCACGGTGCCCGGCCGGATCCGCACCGTCTGGCCCGGCCCGGCGATGACCCTCCGCCAGCCGAGCCGGAACCGCATCCTGCCGTCCAGCACCGTGAAGGTCTCCTCCTGCTCGGGGTGGGCGTGGCTGCTGGGCACCCGGCCGCCGGGGGCCAGGGTGAGCTCCCAGGTCAGCACGTCGTCGCCGGCATCACCCGCGTCACCCGCGGCCCCGGGCTGCCGGATCACGATCTGCTCCCCGCTCAGCGGGTTGGCGATGACGTTCCCGGTCTGGTTCATGGCCGCCTCCGAGGTTGCCTCTTCCGGCCGGCCCGGGGACTGGCCCTGACCGGCACGGCACCCATCATCGCGCCGGGCGGCGCGGGGCGTCGTCAGCCGCCGGTCGGATGCCGGCTACCGCATCGGCGGTAGGCCGGCCCGGATCCGGCCAGGTACCCCCGCGGTGACCGCCGACGTACTGTGGAAAACATGGCAGCCAGGCAGGCGCGCCGGTGAGCGTCGTCCGCGGCCAGGCGGCGCGCCGGTGGTCGGTCGTCGCCGCCGGGGTTGCCACGCTGTGCGCGCTGCCCGCGGTGATCGGCGCGCTGCCGGTGCCGGGATCCGCCCTGACCGCGGCGCAGCTGCGGGCCCGGATCATGGCCTCGGCGCCGGTGCCCTACCAGGGCTATGCCGAGAGCACCGCCAGCCTTGGCCTGCCGCAGCTGCCCGATCTCGGTGACGTGATCACGCTGCTGGACGGCACCACCGATCAGTACGCGTGGTACCGCTCGCCCGGCCGGTGGCGGGCCGACCAGCTCACCGCGGCCGGCGAGGACGACATCTACCAGACCAGCCGGGGCACCTTCGTCTGGGACTACGCCCGCGGCCTGCTGACCCAGCTCACCGGCGCCCAGCCGGTCCGGCTGCCCAGGGCCGCCGACCTGCTGCCGCCGGCCCTCGCCCGCAGGCTGCTCGGCCTGGCCTCGCCCGCCGACCGGCTGTACCGGCTGCCGTCGCAGCGGGTCGGCGGGGTGGACGCCGCCGGGCTGCGGCTGGTGCCCGCGGACTCCGGCAGCACGATCGGCCAGATCGACGTGTGGGCTGACCCGGCCACCGGGCTGCCGGTGCAGGTGGAGGTGTTCGGCCGGGGTGCGGCCAGCCGGCCCTGTCCGCCCGGTTCCTCGAGGTCAGCCTGCACCGCCCGGCGCTGGCCACGGTGACCCCGGACCTGGCTCCCGGTGTGGCGGTCAGCCAGGCCCGGCTGCCCGACATCACCGCGCATCCTGGGCGGGTTCGGCCCGCCGCTGCCCGGCAGCCTGGCCGGCCTGACCCAGATCCCGTCCCCGGCCAGCCTGTTCGGACTCGCCGACCTGGCCGCCTACGGCCGCGGGCTGGCCAGGTTCGTGGTGCTGCCGCTGCCCTCCTCCGAGGGCGCGTCGGCCATGTCGGCCGCCAGCAGCGCCGCGGCGGGCGCCGGGAACGTGCGGCTGACCGACGGGACCGGGGTGCTGATCTCGACCCCGCTGCTCACCGTGCTGCTGGCCGGCACGCAAGCCTTCGGTCAGGTGTTCCTGCTGGCCGGCACCGTGACCCCGGCCCTGCTCCGCCGGGCCGGGTCAGACCTGCTCGCCGATGAGATGGGCTAGCCGTGATCGTCACCCGCGGGCTGACCAAGCGGTACGGGCACGTGCTCGCGGTGGACCAGGTCGACCTGGACGTGCGGGCCGGGGACCGGTACGGCTTCCTCGGCCCGAACGGTTCCGGCAAGACGACGGTGGTCCGGATGCTGCTCGGCCTGGTGTTCGCGACCAGCGGGGAGATCGAGGTGCTCGGCCGGCCGGTGCCGCGCCGGGCCGGCGAGGTGCTGCCGCAGATCGGCTCGCTGGTCGAGGGGCCGTCGTCGTACGGGCACCTGTCCGGCCGGGCGAACCTGGCCCTGCTCGACGCGGCCGGGACGGGCGGCGCGCGCGGCAGCCGGCGCACCCGCCGCGACCGGATCGAGACGGCGCTGGAGCGGGTCGGCCTGGCCGGCATCGACAGCCGCGCGGTGAAGAAGTACTCGCTCGGCATGCGGCAGCGGCTCGGCCTGGCCGCGGCGCTGCTGCGCTCGCCCCGGCTGCTGATCCTGGACGAGCCGACCAACGGCCTGGATCCGCAGGGCATCAGGGAGGTGCGCGACCTGCTGGCCGGGCTGAACGCGGCCGGCACCACCGTGTTCCTGTCCAGCCACCAGCTCAGCGAGGTCGAGCAGCTGTGCACCAGGATCGGCGTGGTGGACCGGGGCAGGCTGGTGCTGCAGGACGACCTCGACGCGCTGCGCGGCCGCACCGGGCGGGTGATCGTGCACAGCCCGGACGCGGACCGGGCCGCGGCGCTGCTGGACGGGCAGGTCGAGCACCGGGACGGGGACGAGCTGATCGTGGCGGCCGGGGTCGGCCGAGCCGGCCGCGGTCAACGCCCGGCTGGTCGCCGCCGGGGTGCGGGTCAGCCAGATCGTGCCCGAGCGGCGCTCGCTGGAGCAGGTGGTGCTGGCCGTGACCGGCTCCGGCTCGGACCGGGTGGACCGGGTGGACCGGGCGAGGCCCGCGTGATCCGGGTGGAGCTGGCGAAGCTGGCGCGCCGGCCCAGGAGCTGGGTCAGCGTCGGGCTGCTGTGCGCGCTGCCGGTGACCGTCGCGGTGTTCGTCGCGGTCACCCACCTCGCGCCGCCGCCCGGTCAGGGCCCGGTGCTGCTGTCCGCGGTGCTGTCCAGCGGCACGCTGTACCCCGCGGCCGCGCTGGCGATCGTGCTGCCGATCTTCCTGCCGGTGGCCGTGGCGGTGACGGCGGGCGATGCGATCGCGGGCGAGGCCGGCGCCGGGATGCTGCGTTACCTGCTGGCCCGTCCGGTCGGCCGGACCCGGCTGCTGGTGGCCAAGCTGGTCACGCTGATCGTGTACGTGCTGTTCGCGGTGCTGGCGGTCGCGCTCACCTCCTACGCGGCCGGCACGCTGCTGTTCGGCACCAGGCCGGTCGCGGTGACCTCGGGCGGGCCCACCGGGGTGCCCGCCTCCTCGCTGGGCGCCGACCACGCTGTCCGGCACCGGCCTGACCCCGCTGGACATCGGGCTGCGGACCGCCGGGGCGATCGCGTTCATCGCGGTGTCCATGCTCGGGGTCGGGGCCATCGCGCTGTTCCTGTCCACCGCTCACCGACTCGGCGCTCGGCGCCGCGCTCGGCGCGCTGGCCGCGCTGGTCACCAGCGAGGTGCTGGTCGCGCTGAACGCCGCCGCGGCGGTCAGCCCGTACCTGCCGACCCGGTACTGGCTGGCCTGGGTGGACTTCTTCCGGCAGCCGATCCTGTGGCGGAACATCGACCGCGGCTTCGCGGTCCAGGGCGTCTACGTCCTGGTGTTCCTCGGCGCCGCCTGGGCCAACTTCGCCACCAAGGACATCACCAGCTGACCTGCCGGGCGGCCGGGTCCGGCCGGGTCCGCCCGGCCGCCCGCGGCAAGCCGGGGCTCAGCCGTGGCAGTCGGCCGTGCCAGGGTCGGCGATCGGGCCGGGCCCGATCGCCTGCAGCACGATCGCGGCGACCGTGGCGTTGGTCGGCAGCTGCGAGTGGCTGAGGCGCAGGCCGGGGCAGACCGACTGGACCGGCACGTTGACGGCACCGGCCAGCCGGGCCGAGTCCGGCGGGACGACCGTGGCGTCGTCGGTCGTCCACAGCGACAGCCAGCGCGGCAGGCCGGCCGGGTCGCCGGGGTCAAGGCTGGCCAGCAGGCTGCTGCCGGGCACCAGCTGCTGGCAGGCGAGCGGGCAGGCGCCGGGCACGAAGCCCTCGGCCCCGGCCGCGACCGAGGTGCCATGGAACGGGGCGCCGAGCGTGACCACCCGCCGCGCCCTGGCCGCGCCGTCGTCCCGGCGGGCCCATACCAGCGCGACCACCCCGCCGGCCGAGTAACCGATCACGTCCACCGACGGCGCCCCGCCGCGCAGGGCCCGGCTGACCGCTGCGTTCAGCACGGACGCCTCGGCGATCAGGCTGCCGGTGCCGCCGTCGGGCAGCCGCAGCACGGTGGCCCGGCGGCCGGTGGCCCGGATCCGCGCGGCCAGCACGGCCAGGCCGCCGGTCCTGCCGCCGTAGCCGGGCACGATCAGCACCGGCCCCGGCCGGTCCTGCGCCGGGAGACCGGACGAGCCTGGCCCGGCCGGCCCGGACGGCCCGGCAGTCACGGCTGCGGTCACCGCTGCCGCCAGGCCGGCCATGGCCGCTACCGCGGCAGCGGCCGCCAGGATCCGGCGCCGCGGCGAAAGGCCGCCGAGCCTGCCGGTCACCCGGCTCGCCCGCAGCCCGCCCATGATTTCACGGTACCCGCGGGCAACCCTGGCGCAGCCGGTCACCGTCGCGGTCGCCAGCCGGCGGCCACCGGTAGCGAGTTAGCTCCCGCTCTGGCGAGCCACCTGCCCCGGCCCGGCGACCGGGCGCTGTCGGCTGGCGTCTCCGGCCGGGTTCGGTGCCACTGGATGCCATACCCATGGGGTTACCAGGGGAGCCAGGCGTAGCCTGCTGGGGTGCCGGGTGAGTTCGAGGAACTGCGCGACCGGCTGCGGGATTTCTCCGCTGCGCGCGGCTGGGGCGACGCGCACATCCCGAGGAACCTGGCGCTGGCGCTGGTCGGCGAGGTCGGCGAGCTGGCAGCCGAGCTGCAGTGGGTACCGGACGAGCAGGTCGGCACGCACCTGCGGGATCCCGCCGCCCGGGCCAGGCTCACCGGCGAGATCGCCGACGTGCTGATCTACCTGGTCCGGTTCGCCGATATCTGCGGCGTCGACCTGCGGGCGGCTGCGTATTCGACGATCGAGCGCAACGAGACCCGGTTCCCGCCGCTTCCACCCCCAGACGGATCAGGGGAGGTGACCCCAGGCGGCCCGATCCCAGGCGGCCCGGAGCGGATCCCGGGCGGCTCAGGGGTGAGCCGGGCGGTGCAGGAGGGATCAGGCGCGTGCCAGCACGCGCAGATGGACCGGCGCCCGCACAGTTACCTCCATGGCGAGCTCGTCATCGTGCTGGACTGCGGTGACCTGGACCGCTCGGCACGGTTCTGGACCCGGGTGCTCGGCTACGTCCAGGCCAGCTCGTCGGCCGGACCCTACCGGACCCTGCTCCCGGCCGACGGCAACGGCATCGAGCTGCTGCTGCAGCGCGTGCCGGAGGCCAAGCGGGCGAAAAGCCGGCTGCACCTCGACCTGCGCACGGCCGATCTCGGCGCCGAGGTCGACCGGGTGACCGGTCTTGGCGCCCGGCTGGTCACCAGCGAGCCGATCAGCGAGGACGGCATGCGCTGGCACGTGCTTGCCGACCCGGACGGCAACGAGTTCTGCGTGCTCCAGCCGCTGGGCGTCGGCTGAATTGTGAACGCACCGGTGCGGGACAGCGGTGCCGGCGACGCAGGCGGTCCGTCGCGGACCAGCCAGGCCGTCGCGCTGACCAGGTCGGGGATGGCGCGGCCGCACACCCCGGGCGGTGATCCGCAGGCCCAGGCGCGGCTCTGTGCTGGCCTGCGCACGAGGCCGCTGCCGGACATGCTGGCGAGCCTCACCGCCCGGACCCGGTTCTTCGACGGCCAGGTCCTGGACGCGATCTCGGCGGGGCTACCGCAGATCGTGATACTCGGGGCCGGCTATGACGACCGCGCGCTGCGCTTCCGCTCGCCCGGCGTGCGCTTTTACGAGCTTGACCACCCGGCCACGCAGGCGGACAAGGCGAGCCGCCTGGCGGCGATGGGCGCGGGCCCGGATGGCCCGATGCTCGCGGCTGCCGACTTCACCCGCGCTGACGTGGCCGCGGTGCTGGCCGGCTGCGGGCATGCGGCCGGCCAGCCGTCACTGTTCCTCTGCGAGGGCCTGCTGGTCTACCTGGACACCGAGGCCATCACCGGCCTGCTAGCCGGGCTGTGCGCCGCGGCGGCGGCGGGCAGCACGCTGGCGGCCAGCCTGGCCGTTCACCCGGACGGCCTGGACTCGCGGCAAGTGCTGGCTGCGGCGAACTCAAGGCGCCGGACCGGGCAGAGCGAGCCCTGGCGGACGATCCTGCCGGCCGCCGCCCACCTCGGCCTGCTTGACCGAGCGGGCTGGCAGTGCACGGCCGCCGTCGACGCGGCGCAGCTGGCGCCGGAGGCACAACCGGGGCGTTCGCTGCTCGTCACCGCCAGGCGACCCGGCTAACCGGTACCGGATCTGCCGCGTCAGCGGCCCGCGCCGGTGCCTGCCGCGGCGGCGCGCAGCGAGCGGTAGAGCAGCTGCTGGTCGCCGAGCCGGCGGCGCAGCTCACGCTCCAGGCCGCCGATCGGCACCAGGTTCTGCGGCGCCCGCGGGTCCTTGTGCGGCGCGCTGCCCAGCGGCGGGAGCAGCCGGGCGGTCAGGTCGGCCAGCGCTGCGGCCCCGGCCGGCGGCAGGTCCGCCGGGCATTCCAGCCGGACCACGCCTGCCCACGGCGCGTGCTGCGATCCGGGCTGCTGTGAGCCGGGCTGCTGTGATCCGGGCAGCGCCAGGTACCAGGAGGTGCGCCGCCAGGTCGTGCCCAGGGTGAACACCGGAGTGCGCTGACCCGGCGCGAGCGCGCCGACCACGGCCGCCTGCGCGGCCGGCAGGTACGACGCGTGATGCGACTTGATGTAGCCGACGGTCCGGTCCAGTGCTGCGGCCGCGCAGCGGCCCGTCCACTACCAGCAGGTCGTCGGAGCCGGGCTGGCCGGCCCGGAACGCCGCCGCCAGCCGCGCCTCGGCATCGGCCAGCTGGTGCTGCAGCGCGAGCGAGAGCAGGTCGGCCCCGCCGCGGCCGCCCCCGTTGCGGCCGGCCCCGTTGCCGCCCGGCCCGGCGACCGGCCTGGCCGGGTAGCTGGCATGCCGGGTAACCAGGCCGGTGGCCTCGGCGGCGGTGGTGAACAGGCCGCGCTCCACGATGACATCGGTGATCCGGGCCGCGCCGTCGCAGGCCACCAGGCCGGCCGCGAACGAGGCGGCGATCCCGGCTGCTGGCTGCGGTCCGGTGCCGTGTACCCAGATGCTCGCGTCGATCCGCCGCACCCCGTCCAGGAACAGCACGGCCCGCGGCAGCCGCGGTGCCAGGTCGGGCTCGACCGGCCGCCACCGGTCCGCCGGCAGCTCCAGGTCCAGCACCAGCTCGGCGGTTGACTCCTGCAGTGCTGACCCGTCCGCGCCCTCCCCGAACGCCAGCCCGTAACCCGGATCCCACGGATCGACGGTGAACGAGACACCGGTCCGCGCCGCCGTCCCGGCGGCTGTCGTACCGGCGCCGGCCGCCCGGCCGCGCTGGGCGCCGGGGTCATCCGGCGGTCTCCCTGCGGAGGGCGGAGCCGGTGCCGGTGCGGGTCACCACGAACCGGACCGGCACTCGGTCGGCGAGCGCGGCGACGTGCGTGACGATGCCGACCATCCGGTCGGAACTCGCCGCCAGCCGTTCCAGCGTCGCCGCGACCGTCTCCAGCGAGTCCGCGTCCAGCGTGCCGAACCCCTCGTCCAGGAACATCGAGTTCAGGTCGCGCAGCCCGGCCGACAGCCCGACTACCTGCTGGGACAGCGCCAGCGCGAGCGCCAGCGAGGCCTGGAAGGTCTCCCCGCCGGACAGGGTGTGCACCGGGCGGCGGGCGCCGGCGTCCTCGTAGTCGATCACCTCAAGCTCGTTGCGCTCGCCCCGGTCGAGCTGGTACTGGCCGCCGGACAGCTCCATCAGCGTCTTGGATGCCTCCTCGACCAGCGAGTCCAGCGCCTCACTGCACAGCCATCGCTGGAACGAGTCCGACCGGAGCAGCTGGCCGAGCCCGGACGCGACCTGTTCCTCCTCGCGCTGGGCCGCGATCTGCCGGTCCAGCCTGGCCGCCTTCCTGCGGTTGCCGCGCACCGTCTCGAGCTGGTTCTGCGCCCGCACCCGGTGCTCGGCCAGCGCGGCGGGCACCCTGGCCGGGTCGGTAACCCCGGTCATGCCCTGCTCGGCCAGCAGCCCGGCCAGCGCGGCCGACTGGGCCGAAACCTGCTGGCGCAGGTCCCGCTCGGCCGCGTCCAGCTCGCCCTGCCGCCTGGCCCGCTCGGCGGCCCGGGCGCCGGCCCAGGCCGCCAGCTCATCCCAGGCGCTGGCCAGGTCACCGTCACCGGCCGCCGGGGCGCCGAGCCCGACCAGCCGGTCCCTGGCCCTGGTCAGCACGGTGCGGGCCTGGCGCTCGGCGCCGGCCAGCCCGGACCTGGCCTTCTCCGCGGCCGCCGCCTCGGCCCGCAGCGCCGAGGCAGCGCTGCGCGTCTTATCCAGCACCTGGTCGGCACCGGTGATCCGGGCGAGCGAGCCGGCCGCGTCGGCCTCGGCCGGCGCCGCTGCCAGGATCTCGGTGATCTCGGTGAGCCGCTGCCCGGTCTGCTCGGCGGCCCCGCGCGCCACCGCAGCCTCCTGCGCGGCCCGCGCATGTGCCGCCTGAGCACGCTTACCGGCCGCGGCAGCGGCCCGCACCGCCGCGGCGGCCGCGCGCAGGCTGGCCGGAGCCGGGTGCCGCGGCGGCTCGGTGACCGGGCGCAGGCATACCGGGCAGTCCTGGCCGGCTCGCAGCCCCCCGGCGAGGTGCGCGGCCGCCTCCGCCCGCTCGGCCTGTGCCTGCCGGGCCTGAGTGAGCTCGAGTTCCCGTTCTGCCCGCTGAAGTTCGGTGGCCCGGAGCTCCTCGGCAGCCTGGCACCGGGCGCGCGCCGTCTCCTGCCTGGTGTGCTGCTCGGCCAGCCGGCGCCGTTCGCCGTGCGCGGCGACCGCCCGCTCGATCAGCGTGCGGTCCGGCAGGGCCGCCCTGGCCAGCTCGGCCTCGCTCTCGGCCCGCTGCGCGTCGTCCAGCTTCCGGCGGGTCCCGGCGGCGAGCTGATCGGCCCTGGCGATCCGCTGCGCCAGTCCGGGCACCTCGGCGGGCACCCGGAGCCCGGCCAGCAGCGCGGACTCCTCCCGGTTGACGCTGGCCTGCCGGGCTGCCGTCTCGGTGCGCTGGCGCAGCCCGGTCAGCTCGGCCAGCAGGCCGTCGGCCGCCTCGGCCGCCCGGTCCGCGGTCTTCAGCCGGTCCGCCGCCGCCGCCTCGGCCGCCTCGGTCACATCCGTCAGCTCGCCGCGTTCCCGCCGCGAGTGCCGGAGCTGCTCGGCCGCGATCCTGGCCCGCTCGCGGGCCAGCTGGCCGATCCGCTCGTACACGCCGAACGCGAGCAGCTCGACCAGCAGCTTCTGCCGGTCGCCCGGCGCGGCCTGGAGGAACCTGGCGAACTTGCCCTGCGGCAGCAGCACGGACTGGGTGAAGTGCTCGTAGCTGAGCCCGAGCAGTTCGGTGACCTCCGCCTTGACCTGGTCCGGGCCCTCGGCCAGCTGCTCCGAGCTGGCCGCGAGCAACTGCTCGATGGGAGCGTCCGGCGGCACCGCCGGGTCCAGCCGCTCCAGCCGCGCCTCCCTGGTGTGCACCTGGCCCCTGGCGTCCCTGGCCAGGGACCGGACCGCGGCGTAGCGGCGGCCGGTCACCTCGAACACCAGGCACACCCGGCAGGCCGCGGCGGACGGGGCCAGCGCCTGGGCGATCGCGTTCTCCCGGCCCCAGCGGGGCACGGTGCCGTAGAGCGCGAAGCACAGCCCGTCGATGAGCGTGCTCTTGCCGGATCCGGTCGGCCCGGTGAGCGCGAAGAAGTCCACGTCGCAGAAGTCCGCGCTGGTCAGCTGGCGATAGCTGCCGAACCCGTCGAGCACCAGCCGCAACGGCCGCATCCGTGCCTCCCCATCCCTGCGCCAGCCCTGCCTGCGCGTCTGCCGCGCCGATGCCGGAGGTGCCGGCCGGCGGTCGGCTCGCTGCTGCGGAGCCTACGTCCGGGGCCGGACACTTTCCCCGGCTTCCGCGCTCGGCGCGGCTCACAGGATGTTGTCGCGCCGGGAGGCCAGGCTGGCCGGGCTAGGCCCGGACCCCGGCGGGGGCTGGCGTGCTGGTCCTGGTGACCGCGGGCAGCCGGCTGGCGCGCACCCGCAGCACTACCAGCCGCGCGGTGACCTCGGCCAGGGCCATCATGACCAGCGCCGCCCCCAGGCGTCGCCGCTGGTGATGCTGTGCGCGGCCGAGAACCGGGCGATGGCCGGCCCGGCACCGTGCGAGCTGGCGAACGCGAACCCATCCGGCAGCCGATGCCCGCACGAAGCCCGGCGTGTTCGGCAGCAGCCCGGCCAGCGCCGCCCCGGCCAGCCCGATGGTGCCGAACGCGGCCAGGTCGGGGCCGGCCGGCCTGGGGCGCCGGAAGATGATGAAGGCCAGGCTGCCGCCGCCGCCGCGGCGAGCGCGGCCACGGCGCCGCCGACGACCGCGGCGGACCGGCCGGGGAACGCGGAGGTGACCCCCGCCGCGGCAACGACGAGCACGGCGACCGAGGCGGGCGTGGTGACCCGGCTCATGCCTGACCCGGCCCAGGACAGACCCGCCTGGTCAGCAGCCAGCCCGCTCTCGCCACCCGCTCGCTCTCGCCAGCCACCTCGCTGGCGGCAGGGTTGCGATTGCTGGACATGGCGCCAACAGTAAACGCGCAGCGGACACCGCGGCTTCGGCGCACAGGTGGATCGGCGCCGGCCGCCCGGCGCTGCACCGCCGGCCGGCCGTTTCATGATCCTGTAAACCAAAGTACCTGCTGGAGCAGTCACCTTTTACAGGATCATGGTCTGCTGCGCGGCGCGGGCCGTGATCACCTGGCGCAGGATCGCCAGCTGCTCGGCCAGCACCAGCCGGAGCGCCCCCGCCAGCTCGTCCCCGGCGCTCTGCCTGCCCGGATCGGCCCGTCCCCGGATTGCCTGTCCCCGGCTGCCGCCGCATGCTCGGCCGGCCCGCGGCCGGGCAGCACGGCCTCGGTGGCGGCGATCGTCGCCGGGTCCGCGAGCAGGCCCGGGTACAGGCACCGGATCAGCCGCTGCGCGCTCTGGCGGTCGCGGTCGCGCAGCGCCGGCAGCGCCTCGGTGAAGAACCGGTCCCCGAACCCGGCCAGCAGCTCCTCCTGCCCGGCCGCCCAGAAACCGCTGGCCCAGGCCCGCGCCATCCGCGGTGACTGGCCCTCGTCCAGCGCGGCCGCCCAGGCCGCTTCCTTGGCGGCCCGGTCCGGGCGCAGCGCGGCGCAGGTTGCGCGGTGCGCCTGGCCGCCGACCGGGTCGCCGGCCGCCAGCGCGTCCAGGTCCGCCTCGCTGGCCTGGCCCGCCGCCGCCAGCGTGGCCACGATCACGGCCCGCAGGCCGGCGTCAACGGTCCCGCCGCCGGGCAGCGGCCGCCCGATCAGCCAGGACCGCAGCAGCCCGAGCTGGTCCTGGTCCTGCGCGCTGGCCGCGAACCCGGCGGTCAGCTCGCGCTGGTCCCGGCTGCCCGGCCGGGCCTGCCCGGCCGCCGTCAGCGCGGCCGCCGCCAGGCGCTGCCGCAGGTCAGGGCGCTGCGCCGGGAGGGCGTACAGGTCCGCGCCGGTGACCGAGTGCGCCAGCAGCTCGGCCAGCCCGGCCGGCCAGCGCCCGTCCCGGCCCGCCCGGCTCAGCCGGGCGATGACCAGGTTGGTGAAGGCGGTCACGGTAAGTTCCGCCGAGGTGGTCATGTCCCAGGCGGCGTTCCAGCACACCGCCTCGGTCAGCGGGTCGCCGGTGTCCATGGCGCAGCCGGTCAGGGCGCGCAGCGACCGGTCGTCGAACCGGATCCGGGCAAACGTCTCGTCGCCGTCGTTGACCACCAGCGCGTCCGGGGCAGACGACCCGGCCAGCTCGGGCAGCACGGTGCGCCGACCGTCCAGCTCGGCGCCGATCACCCGGTAGCGGCGCAGCCGCCCGTCGCCGTCCTGCCGGTACGCGCCGACCGTGATCCGGTGCGTCCGCAGCCCGCCGCCGGCGGCCGGGTCCTGGCTGGTCACCCCGGCCGGCGGGGGTTCCTGGCAGACGGCTGCCGTGGCTACCGAGCCGTCGGCCGCCAGCGTCAGCTCGGGCACGCAGCAGGTTCACCCCGGCGGTCTGCAGCCACTGTCCGCGACCACCCGGTCAGGTCCCGGCCGCTGGCCTGTGACCAGCACCCGGCCAGGTCGGCCAGGCTGGCGGTGGCACCACCGAACCTGGTCAGGTAGCGGTGCAGGCCGTCTCGCATCGCCTCGTCGCCGATCAGCGCGGCGAGCTGGCGGATGACGGCCGCGCCCTTGCTGTAGGTGATGGCGGCCGGCCGGGCCAGCGCGTCCGCCGCATCGGCCACCGGCGAGGACACCGGCAGCGTGCCCGGCAGGCTGTCCTGGCGGCAGGCGTCCGCCTTCCCCTGCATGCAGAACTGCGCCCACGGCGCATCGTGCCCGAGGTCGGAGGCGCAGGCCAGGTAGCTGAGGTAGGTGGCCATCGCCTCGGCCAGCCACAGATCGTCCCACCAGCGGCCTTCCACCAGGCAGCCGAACCACAGGTGCGCGGTCTCGTGCGCGAGCACCATCGTGGCGAACTCATCCCCGGCGTCCGTGGCCGCCCCGGCCCGGTCGGCTGCTTCGGCCGCCTCGGCGGCCCGCTGCATCAGTGGCCTCGCTGACGCCCATCACCGCGGGCAGCTGCACCGCGCCCGCGGCAAGATCGGGCACGAACAGGATGTCGAGCTTCGGGTACGGGCAGGGCACCCCCAGCAGCCGCTCGTAGCAGGCCAGCGCCTGCCGCACCGCGCCGCTGGTAGGCGCCAGCCCGGCCGACCCGGCCAGGCTGGCGCGGCAGCGCACGGTCAGCCGGACGCTGCCGCCGGTGCCCTGGTAATCCTCCTGCGACGTCAGCACGTAGGGCCCGGCGCACAGCGTGAAGTCGTACGGCTTGAGCCCGGCCACGGGAGCGAACCGCCACACCCCTGCCTGGCCCTCCGGCGGGCGCTGCGTCACCGCGCCGTTGCTCACGCAGTCCCAGCCGGCCGGTGCCGACACCGTCAGGGTCAGCTCGGCCCGCAGGTCGAGCTGGTCGAAGCAGCAGAACAGGCTGGGCGCCTCGGTCGGGTAGCACATGGCGAACAGGTAGACCGCGCCGTCCGCAGGATCGGTGAACCGGGTCAGGCCGCGCCCGTCGGACCGGTAATCGCACACCGCATCTACCTCGAGCACGTTGGCCTCGGCCAGCCCGGCGAGCCGCAGCCGCCCGCCGGACCACTCCAGGTCCGGATCGAGTTCCTGCCCGTTCAGCATCACCCGGCCGACCTCGGTCGCGGCCAGGTCGGCGAACGTGGCGGCGCCGGGCTGCCGGCACCGGAACCGGATCGTGGCTGCGAGACCGGAACCGGTCCGGTTCCCCGGCCAGGTCCAGGAACAGCTCATACGACTCGATGTCGAGCAGCGCCGCCCGCTGCCTGGATTCGGCCTCAGTGACCGCCGAGGTAACCATTGCGCCAGCCTATGATCCGGTCATTCACCGGACCAACGGACTGGATCTGCCTGCCCGGGCTCGCCGGACCGCACACTCACCCCGCGGTGCCCGTGCCGCCCGTGCCGCCCGTGTCGTCTGCCGCATCGCCTGGCCCGCCGGTCACCTCGTCCAGCAGCCCGGCGAACATCGCCGTTATCCGCGGGTCGTCGACGCACCGTTCGTCCAGGTAGTCGCCGAACAGCTGCACCGGGCTGCGCCCGGCCCGGCTGGCCCGCGGTCCGCCGGACCGCCCGGCCGCGCCCGGCCGCGGCCGGTGCGCCTCGTCCAGCTGCACTTCCAGCGCGTTCGGCAGCTTGTCCCGGACCAGGTCGCCGAGCCCGGCCCGGCTCGGCTCGGCCAGGATCACCCGCAGCCAGGCGTCCCCGGCCTGCTCTCCGGCCGCGATCACCTCGTCCATCGTGCCGCGCAGCGTGCGCAGCGCCCGGCCGCCGGCCAGCGGCACCGGCCGCACGTCTGCCCGGATGTCCGGCGCTGCCGTCACGAGCAGCGCCGCGCTGTCGTTAGCTTCCTCGCCGAAGTCGATGGCCAGCGGCGAGCCGCTGTAGTGCGCCGGGCACGGGGCGGCGATCTCCTGCTGCCGGTGCAGGTGCCCGAGCGCCGCGTAATGCGCGCTCGCCGGGAACATGCTCGCCGGCAGCTCGTAGTCCAGCGCGGTCTGCACGTCCCGCTCGCCTCCGCCGCGCCGCCCGCCCAGCAGGGTGACGTGCGCCATCACCACGTTCACCGCGTCCGGGGCGAACCCGGCCGTCAGCAGCGACACGAGCTGCGCCATCCGGCGCGAGTAGTCCAGGGTGTGCTCGGCGCTCTCGTGCAGTAGCACCTCGGCCGCGCGCACGGCGTAGCGGTGGGACAGGAACGGCAGCGCGGCGATCGCGAGGCTCTCGCCCGACCTGGTCCGCAGCCGCAGCGTGCCGCCCGAGTCCGGCCGCTTCGGCGTGCCGAGCACGTGTATCCCGAGCTGGCCGAGCACCGGCCGGTACACCGCGTCCAGCAGGCTCTGGTTGTCGTGGTTGCCGCCGATCGCGACCACGTGCCTGCCGTCCTCGCGCAGCGCCAGCAGCGTTCGCATGACCAGGCCCTGCGCCTTCGGGCTCGGTGCCGCGGTCTCGAACAGGTCACCGGCCACCAGCACTACGTCGGCGCCGGTGGCCCCGGCGGCTGCCACCAGGCTGCCGAGCACGGCCACGTGCTCGTCGTGCCGGTCCCGCCCCTTGAGCACCTTCCCCACGTGCCAGTCACTGGTGTGCAGGATCCGCATCGTCCCACTATCGCGCAGCCCGCTGTCATCCGCCGTCAGCCGGGCCCCGCGTCAGCCGGGCACCGTCGGTCCCAGGGCTTACCGTGGGCAGGTGGGCATCAGGTTGCGAGCGTGGCGGCCGTGGCGGTCGCCGGAATGGGAGCTGCTGGTCCGGGCGCTGCCGCGGGCCGACCGGAAGCTGGCCGTGGGCTGGTGGGTGCTGCTGGCGCTGCGGGTTCTGCTGCCCACCGCCCTGGTCGTGGCCACCGGCGTGCTGACCGGCGCGGTGCAGGAGCACCGGCCGGTGGCCGGGCCGCTGGCGGCGGTGGCACTGACCTTCCTCGGCATGCAGGTGCTCAGCCCGCTGCACCGGGCGCTGAGCACCAACCTGGGCGCCAGGGTCTCGCGGTGGCTGCAGGTCCGGCTGATGACCGCCGCGGCCGGACCGCCGGGCCTGGCGCACCTCGAAGAGCCGTCGCTGATGGATGACTTCACCCTGGCCAGGGACTTCGACCTGGGCATTACCTCGCCGCCGATCCTGATGGCGATGCCGTTCGTGGCCGACGGCCTGGCCGAACTGGGCAGCGGCCTGGCCCTGGCGATGGTCCTGTTCGGGTACCGGTGGTGGGCGCCGCTGGTGCTGGCCGGCTCCTGGGCGGTCAGCCACTGGCTGCTGCGGGAGAGCACGGTCTGGCGGGACTGGCGGTCCGATGAGGTGATGGAGAACCAGCGGCACGCCGACTACGCCTACCGGATGGCGGTGGACTCCCCGGCGGCCAAGGAACTGCGCGTGTTCGGCCTGGCCGGCTGGGCGGTGCGCCGGTTCGGCAGCAGGCGGCACCGGCTGCTCGAGCTGTCCCTGGCCGCGATGCGGCTGCGTGAGCGCTCGCTGGTCTGGGCCCTGCTGGCCATCGTGGCCGGGAACGGGATCGTGTTCGCGGCAATGGCCAGCGATGCGGCCGCCGGGCGGCTCAGCCTGGCCCGCCTGGTGGTGTTCGCCGGAGCCGCGGTGGGCGCCGCGGTGATCGGGGTGACCGAGTTCGACTGGTGGCTGAACACCGCGGCCCAGCCGGTCCCGGTGGTGCGCAGCCTGGAGCAGCAGATGCCGCGCTACGCCCAGCTGCGCAGCGGCACCCGGCCGGCCGACGGACTGCCTGCCCGGCAGATCACGCTGCGTGGCCTGCGCTTCGGCTATGACCCCGGCCGGCCGGTGTTCCGGCAGCTCGACCTGACCATCCCGGCGGGCCGGTCGCTGGCCATCGTGGGCAGCAACGGGGCCGGCAAGACCACCCTGGCCAAGCTGCTGTGCCGGTTCTACGACCCGGATCAGGGCAGCATCGAGGTGGACGGGACCGACCTGCGTGAGCTGGAGCTGCCCGCCTGGCGGCGCCGGGTCACCGCGATCTTCCAGGACTTCATCCGGTACGAGCTGCCGCTGCGGGACAACGTTGGTCCGGCCGGCGCCGCCGACGACGACGTGAGCTGGGCGCTGCGCGCGGTCGGTGCCGACGACCTGGCCGCGCTGGACACCATCCTGTCCCGGTCCTACGCCGGCGGCAGCGACCTGTCCGGCGGGCAGTGGCAGCGGGTCGCGCTGGCCAGGGTGATGTGCGCGGTGCGGGCCGGGGCCGGCGTGGTGATCCTGGACGAGCCCACCGCCCAGCTGGACGTGCGCGGGGAGGCGGAGATCTTCGAGGCCGTCCTGGCCGCGGCCAGGGGCCGGACCACGATCCTGATCTCGCACCGGTTCTCCACCGTGCGGCACGCCGACCAGATCTGCGTGCTGGACGAGGGCCGGGTGGCCGAGCTCGGCTCGCACGACGAGCTGATGGCCCTGGGCGGCCGGTACCGGACCATGTTCGACCTGCAAGCCGCCAGGTTCGCCCCATGATGCGAGCACAGTGATGAGAGCCAGGTGAACCTGACCCGGCCGCCGGCCTCGGCGACCCGATGCCGGGCGCGCTGCCGACCATGTGGCGCACCATGGTGCGCGGCTACCGGATCGAGCCTGGGCTGATCACGGTCTCGCTGGTGATCGCGCTGATCGCGACCGCGCCGGGCGCGCTGATCGCGCTGTGGCTGAAGTACCTGGCGGACGGGGTGGCCGCCCGCAGCACCGCGCTGATCGCCGGGGCGTCCGCCGCGCTGGCCGGGTCGGCCGTGCTGAGCTGGCTGCTGCAGCTGGCCGCCGGCCGGATCCAGCGCAAGCTGCGCATGCGGCTGGCCGCCGAGCTGGAGATGCACGTGGCCGACCTGCAGGCCTCGGTGCCCGGCATCGAGCATCAGGAGCGGCCGGAGTACCTGGACCGGCTGGCCGTGCTGCGCGACTCCACGTTCTACCTCGACCACATGTACATGTCGATCTTCTCGACCCTGAGCGCGCTGGTGCTGCTGCTGATCACGGTCAGCCTGCTGGTCTCGGTCAGCGGGACGATGGCGTTCCTGCTGGTATTCGCGGTGCCGATCGTGGTGGTCTCGTCCTGGCGCTCGGCCGCCCAGCGCCAGGCCGAGGAACGGGCCGCGCCCGCGCACCGTCTCGCGAGGCACCTGTTCACGCTGGTCACGACCGCCGGGCCCGCCAAGGAGGTGCGGCTGACCGGCAACGCCGGACAGCTCATGGACCGGTGGCGGGAGCAGAACGACCGCTGGTACCGGACGCTGGCCTCGGCCTGGTGGCGCGGCGCTGCCTGGCAGTCCGGGGCGTGGGCGGTGTTCGCGGCCGGCTACGCGGCGGCGGTCGCGTACGCCCTGTACGGCCTGCACACCTCGGCCGGGAACGTGCTGCTGATCGTCACCGCGGGCAGCAGGCTCGGCCAGTACGTGGCGCTGACCGCCACCGAGGTGGACTTCCTGCGCCGGTGGCTGGACGCCTCCCAGCGGCTTGGCTGGCTGGAGAACTATGCCGCGGCGCGCCGGGCCGAGGCAGGCCTGCCGGTGCCGGACCGGCTGCGCACCGGCATCTGCTTCGACCGGGTCAGCTTCCGCTACCCCGGCACCGAGCCCTGGGTGCTGCGCGAGGTGTCGCTGCGGATCCCGCCGGGCACCGTGGTCGCGGTTGTCGGCGAGAACGGCGCGGGCAAGAGCACCCTGGTGAAGCTGCTGTGCCGGTTCTACCAGCCGACCGCCGGCACGATCACGGTGGACGGCACCGACCTGGGCGAGCTCGCGCCGCTGGCCTGGCGGACCCGGCTGGCCGGCGCGTTCCAGGACTTCGCCCGGTTCGAGTTCCGGGCCAGCCGCACCGTCGGCCTGGGTGACCTGGACCGCCGGGACGACCAGGCGGCGGTGACCGCCGCGGTGGACCGGGCCGGCGCCACCGACGTGCTTGACCGGCTGCCGGACGGCCTGGAAACCCAGCTCGGCGCGGGCTGGCCGGGCGGCACCGACATCTCGTTCGGCCAGTGGCAGAAGCTCGCCCTGGCCCGCGGCTTCATGCGGGACGACCCGCTGCTGGTGATCCTGGACGAGCCGACCGCGGCGCTGGACGCGGAGACCGAGCACGCGCTGTTCGAGCGGTA
The DNA here is from genome assembly GCA_963719705.1 of uncultured Actinomycetota bacterium. Classification (GTDB taxonomy): domain Bacteria; phylum Actinomycetota; class Actinomycetes; order Streptosporangiales; family Streptosporangiaceae; genus CAVRCV01. The sequence continues at coordinate 370,818 of CAVRCV010000014.1, read as the reverse complement.
CGCCGAGCAAAGCCGGGTCAACAGCGCCAGCGGCCGGATCACCGTGCTGGTCTCGCACCGGTTCTCCACCGTGCGGATGGCCGACCTGATCATGGTGCTGAAGGACGCCGAGGTGACCGAGGTCGGCTCGCACGACGAGCTGATGTCCCGCCACGGCACCTACGCCGACCTCTACCGCATCCAGGCCCGCGCCTACAGTTAGGCGCTCCTGCCTGCCCATTTTGCCTTTTGGTTATATAAGACCGGCGTTCCGGTTACTTGGCTGCGGTCGGCCGGAGGGTAAAGGCTAGGCGGCCTGTAGCAAGCCGGCCAAGGGGAGGGGCAGGGCATGACAACTCCGGCAGCATCCGGTCAGGGCGGCGTCACCGTCGCCTGGATCAATAACTCCTACCGCAGGGCGGGCGGCGCGACCGCATTACCGGCCGCCGACGCCGCGAAGATCGTCGAGGCGCTGAACCTCCAGAACAAGGACATGGTCGCGGCATGGGGGGAGGCCAAGCGGGCCTCGCACGTGCTGGTGGCCGACGCGGGCAGCGCGCCGGCCGGGGCGGTGCTGGCCTATTTCCTCTACAACGCCGACGTGGCCGGCGCGCTCGGCTACCACGACACCGACCCGCACGGGAACCCGTTCATCCGGGTCTTCGTGGAGACGGTCCTCAGCAACGGCGGCACCACGCTGACCGGCAGCCTTTCGGTGTCGGTCTGCGCCGGGCACGAGGCGGACGAGGAGGCCGCGGACCCGTCCTGCACCGCCACCGCGACCGCGCCGAACGGCGATGTGTGGGCGCTGGAGGTCAGCGACCCGGTGGAGTCCGCCAGCTACGGCGTCACGCTCGCCGACGGCAGCCAGGTCGCTGTCAGCGACTTCGTCTACCCGTCGTTCTTCGAGGCAGCCGGGCAGCCGCCGTTCGATCACCTGGGTGCGCTCACCGCGCCGTTCACCATCGCCCAGGGCGGTTACGCGATCATCAACAACCAGTCGGTCTTCGGTAATCAGGCGGGCGCGGGGGCCACCTCGGACCGGCAGGCGGCCGGCTACCCCGAGTGGCGCTGGCAGACGAAGACCTTCCCCCGGTCCCGCACCGCCCGCCGCATGTCGCACCTGCTGACCCAGGAAGATCCGCAGGAAGACTAGGATTCCGGCGCCCGCTGGGCCCCAGTTGCGTGCGCCGCGGGCTTCCGGCTACTTCGCGGCGGTCGGAGCGAGGAACGCGGCTGCGAATGCAGCCTTTGTGTGCGAAAAGTGTCGTGCCCACAGCACATTTCGCACACAAGGCGCGCGCTTGACGGCGCGGTCTATCGCTCAGCTGGTGAGTCGGCCGGTTATCCACCGCCGGACGGCCAGGTCAGAACGGCGGCACGTCGTCGTCGGCGCCGGGGATGGTGGCGAAGGGGTCGGCCGGCGCCGACGGGCCGTCGTCGTGCCCGGCCCAGGCGCCCTTCTCGCTCGGCCTGGTTGCCCAGGCCGGGAACGGGAAGTCGATCGCCAGCGGCACCGGGATGTCCGGCTGGGCGATGAACATGGTGCCCGGCTTGGCCAGTGTCGCCCGCTGCCGCTGGGCCGGGGGCAGGTAGCCGTACTCGGGCCGCTCGGCCTCGGCCGCGTCCAGCCGCCCGGCCACCCGGATCGCGCAGTTCGCCAGGATCCGCCGCTCGACCTCGCTGGCGGTCTGCTGCGCGCCGATCAGGATGACCCCGAGCGACCGGCCGCGCTCGGCCACGTCGAGCAGGATCTGCTTGATCGGGCTGTCGCCCTCCCGCGGCGCGTACTTGTTCAGCTCGTCCAGCACCACGAACATCAGCGGCCGGGCGGTGCCCTGGCGCTCCTTGCGGGCGAACTCGCCGCGCAGCGTGACCCCGACCACGAACCGCTGTGCCCGGTCCGGCAGGTTGTGCAGGTCCACCACGGTGACCTGGGCACGCGAGGTGGTGATCGACCGCTCGCCGCGATGAGCAAGGTCACCCCGGATGATCGCGGACAACGGCCGGACCGCGGACCGCAGGCGGCGCAGCAGCGCGTTGATGCTGCCGGTGACCGCGCTTCCGGCCACCCAGGAGGACCGCAGCGAGTCGTCGCCCAGCTCCGCCTCCAGCAGCGAGACCAGGTCGTCGAAGGTGCGGATGGCGGTCTCGCCGGCCGGGCCGGTGTTCTTGACCCGGACCGCGCCGTCCGGGCCGTCGGGCACCGCGTCCCGCCGCAGCCGGGCCGCGACCTGGCCGATCAGCATCGTGTACTGGGCCCGCTCGTCCTCGGCGTCGGCGAACACGAACGGCAGCAGTTCCAGCTCGCAGAACTCGGCCAGGGTCCAGTAGAACGGGCTGACCGCCCGGTCCCTGGCCGCCACGTCCGGCGTGCCCGACGGGTCACCGCGGCGCGGCGGCGCGAAGACCCGGACATTGCCGAACGGGGCCGCGGGCAGGCCCAGCGCCGCATACCGGTCCCGCTGGGCGCCGGTCAGCCGGTTGTTGGCGTAGTCGAGGAACAGCAGGTCCTCGCCCTTCACGCTGAAGATCAGCGACCTGGTGTTGTGCGCCTGGCCGGCCAGTACCCCGCAGCTGGTGATCGAGTGCAGCAGGAACAGCGCGAACGAGGTCTTGGTCGCGATCCCGGACACCCCGGAGATGGACACGTGCGCGCCCCGGCTGCCGTCGATGAACTCGAAGTTGACGTAGACCGGCTGCCCGTCCCGGCCGAACCCGACCGGGATCCTGGCCTCGCGCATCTCGTCGAAGTAGAGCGCGGACTCGCGCTGCGGCCCGGTGGCCCGGAACACCGCGGCGCCCGGCAGCGGCGGCACGTAGACCTCGGGCTCCACCCGGGTCACCGCCACCTCGGCTACCTCGGCCACCTCGGCGGGCAGCGCGCCCTGCTCGATCAGGAACACGTCGGAGGCGAACCTGGCTCCCTCGTGCACGGCCTCGACGTTCGTCACCACCCCGGCGATCTGCACGCCCGGATGGCCGGGCAGCTCCCGCCGGGTCACCACCACGTCGTCGAGCTGCAGGTACTGACCGGGAGCCAGGCCCACCGAGAACTGCAGCGGCGTCGCCGCCACGGTCCCGACCACCAGCCCGACCGGCTCCGCCGGGCCGTCCGTCCGTGCTGTCTGCGTCATCCGGTCCCTTCAGCAGGCTGGCCGCATGGTGCCGGCGGAGCCTCCGGCCCGCGGCAGGACCATTCTTACCGGATCGCGGCCGGGCTGCTGACCGGATCGCGGCTGGCAGGCGATGCCGTCCCTGCTCAGTTACCGGGCGGGCCGCTGATCCGGCCGTCGCGAGCCGGGCGATGGCGAGGCGGAGCGGGGCTAGCGGACCGGGCGGTGCCGCTTGATGCGGGCCCGGGCCGGCGGCTCGTGCGCCAGCAGCCCCGAGGTGCGGTACATGAACTCCGCGTAGGTGTCGGGCACCCGGTCGGGATCGGCCATGAATCGGTCCGGTGCGGTCCGGAGGATGGTCAGCCTGCGCTGAGCCTCATTACATTCGGCGATGACGGCACCGAGTCGGCGCACCAGGCTGCGAAGCACGCCCCGGCGGTTCTCGTTCCTCCTCATGGTCTCAGTATCGGCGGGATCCGGTCGGCTCCGACAGTGGCAGTAACGCCATACAGAGATGACATCCTGCCAGTTGTGCCGGATGATGGATGGATGCTGCGTGACGTGGCCGTGGTCGTGCTGGACAGCTTCATGCCGTTCGAGCTCGGGGTGCTGTGCGAGGTGTTCGGGCTCGACCGGACCGATGACGGGCTGCCCGGCTACGACTTCGCCGTGGTGGCCGGCGAGCCAGGGCCGCTGCGGAGCGCGGCGGGGTGGAGCCTGCAGGCCACGGCCTGGACCGGCTGGAATCGGCCGACCTGGTCGCGGTGCCGGCCATCAGCGACCGGCGCGCGCTGCGCGGCGGCGATCAGTACCCCGAGCCGCTGCTGGCCGCGCTGCGGCGCACGGTCGAGCGGGGCGGCCGGGTGCTCAGTGTGTGCAGCGGGGCGTTCGTGCTCGGCGCGGCCGGGCTGCTGGACGGCCGCCGCTGCACCATGCACTGGCGGCACGCGCAGGAGCTGGCCGATATGCACCCGGCCGCCAAGGTCGATCCGTCGGTGCTGTACGTGGACGAGGGGCCGGTGATCACCAGCGCGGGGACCGCGCCGGCATCGACGCCTGCCTGTACCTGGTGCGCCAGGAGCAGGGCAGCCGGGTGGCCAACGCGATCGCGCGCCGGATGGTGGTGCCGCCGCACCGGGACGGCGGGCAGGCGCAGTACGTCGAGCGGCTGGTGGCCGGGCCGTCCGCGGACACGCTCGGCGAGGTGCTCGGCTGGATGCAGCAGAACCTGCACCGGCCGGTGACCGTCGGCCAGCTGGCCGGCCTGGCCTCGATGTCGTCGCGGACATTCGCCCGGCGGTTCGTCCAGGAGACCGGGGTCACCCCGCAGCGCTGGCTCACCGGGCAGCGCATCCTGCTCGCCCAGCAGCTGCTGGAGGAGACCGACCAGACCGTGGACGCGATCGCCGAGCGGGCCGGCTTCGGCAGCGCGACCGTGCTGCGGCACCACTTCCGGACCTGGTGCGCGACCACGCCGCACACCTACCGCCGCACCTTCCGCGCGGCGCCGGGCGGCCGGATACTCGCGATATAACGAGTTCCGTGGAATATCGAGATACATCTTGACTTTGCCCGGCCGGCTGCCTCAGGCTGTTGCCCGTGACGACGCAGACTGGGCAGGGGGAGCCTGCGCAGGCAGAGACCGGCAAGCCCAGGTCGCTGCTGCTGAACCGGGACTACCTGGGCTGGTGGACCGGGAACACGGTCTCGGCCTTCGGCACCAGCATCTCCGGCATCGCGTTCCCGCTGCTGGTGCTGTTCAGCACCGGCTCGGTGGCGAAGGCCGGCCTGATCACCGCGGCCAACCTGATCGGCTCGGTGGTGACCACCCTGTGGGGCGGCGCCCTGGCAGACCGGGTCTCCCGCAAGGCCATCATGATCACTGGCCCGGTGATCCAGGCGGCCGCGCTCGGCGCGGTGGCCGTGCTGGCCCACTCGGGCCGCGTTCCGATCGCCGGCCTGGCCGCGCTGGCCTGCGCCAGCGGCCTGGCCAGGGGCTTCGCCTCGGGCGCCGGGACCGCGGCGCTGCGCCGGATCGTGCCGAAGTCGCAGATGGCCACCGCGTCCAGCCAGATGATGACCAGGGACATGGCCGCGGAGATCATCGGCTCGCCGCTCGGCGGGTTCCTGTTCGCGCTGGCCCGCTGGCTGCCGTTCGGCGCCGACGCGGTCTCCTACCTGTTCGCCTCGGCGGGCGCGGCGGTGATCCGGCGGCCGCTCGGCCCGGACCGGACTGCCCGGAGCCAGCAGGCCAGCATGCTCGACGACATCGGCGCTGGCATCCGCTTCGTCCGCCGCCAGCCGTTCCTGCGCTTCGTCTTTATCTGGTCGGCGCTGATCAACATCGTCGGCAGCGGTTTCTTCCTGGTGTTCATCGCGCTGGTCAGGTACCGCGGCGGCGGCCCGACCGAGGTCGGGTTCGTGACCGCGGTGGCGCTGGTCGGCGGCGTGGCCGGGGCGCTGATCTCGCCGCTGCTGCTGCGGAAGGTGCGGGCCAGGCTGGTGATTTACGTCGCGCTGTGGGCCTTCGTCGCGTCGTTCGCCGCGGTGGCGGTGGCGCCCAGGCCGTGGCTGATCGGCGTGGCCCTGCTGGTCGGGATGATCGGCCTGGGCCCGATCAACATCGTGATCGAGTCCTACATGATCCCCCTGGTGCCGGATACCCTGATCGGCCGGGTCAGCGCGGCGAACAGCTTCGGCTCGCAGTCGCTGCAGTGGACCGGCCCGCTGCTGGCCGGGTTCCTCGCCGACCTGCTCGGCCCGCCGGCCGGCGCGCTGGCCCTGCTGGCGGCGTTCATCCCGTTCGCGATCTGGCCGCACCTGACCCGGTCGCTGGACATCCTGGACCAGCCGCTGGCCAGCCTGACCCCGCTGCCCGACCCGAACGCCCCCAGCCCGGCCGGCACTGCCCCGGTCGGCACTGCCCCGGTCGGCACTGCCCCGGTCGGCACTGTCTCTGCCTGCACTGTCTCTGCCGACGCCGCTGCTGCCGGTACTGTCGCTGCCGACGCGGCCGGGGCTGGCGCGGCCATGTCCGCCCCGGCCGGCGCTATCCTCGGGACCTGGTCCGGACCGGGGCTAGCGCCGGGAGCCACTGCGCGGGAGGTGCCGTTGCCGTCGGACGTGCTGAGCCGGCGGGCGCTGAACCGCGCCCTGCTCGACCGCCAGCTGCTACTGCGGCGGCGGCCGGTGCCCGTTTCGGCGCCGCCCGGAGAGCGCGCGGCCCGGCTGATCGAGGTGATCGAGCACCTGGTCGGGCTGCAGGCACAGGCGCCGTTCCCGCCGTATTACGGGCTGTGGTCCCGGCTGGAGGGATTCCGGCCGGACGACCTGGCCCGGCTCCTGCTCAGCAGGCAGGTGGTCCGGATCGCGCTCATGCGCGGCACCATTCACCTGGTGTCCGCCAGGGACTGCCTGCTGCTGCGGCCGCTGCTCCAGCCGGTCCTGGACCGGGGCTTTGCCAGCGGGTTCGGCCGGCAGCTCCCGGGCCTGGACCTCGACGAGCTGGCCGCAGTCGGCCGGGCCCTGGTAGAGGCCGGGCCGCAGACGTTCAGCGGGCTCGGCGCGCTGCTGGCGGAGCGCTGGCCCGGATACCCGCCCGCCGCGCTGGCGCAGGCCATCAGGGCCCTGGTGCCGCTGGTCCAGGTACCGCCGCGGGCGGTCTGGGGCCGCGCCGGGCCGGCCGCGCACACCTCGGCCGGGCACTGGCTCGGCGCGGACCTGCCCGCCCGGCTGGACCCGGACCGGCCTGACCCGGACCGGCCTGACCCGGACCGGCCTGACCCGGATGGGCTGAACCGGGATGGGCTGAACCGGGACAGGCTGGTGCTGCGGTACCTGGGCGCGTTCGGCCCGGCTACCGTCCGGGACATCCAGACCTGGTTCGGCCTGACCCGGCTGCGTGAAGTCACCGAACGGCTCCGGCCCGGCTTGCGGGCGTTCCGCGGCGAGGACGGTGCCGAGTTCTTCGACCTGCCCGAGGCGCCGCGCCCGGATCCCGGTACGCCCGCCCCGGTGCGGCTGGTGGCCGAGTTCGACAACCTGACCCTGTCCCACGCCGACCGCAGCCGGGTGATCGGCAAGGCCGCCCGCGCGCGCGTGTTCACCAGCAACGCGGCCTTTCCCGGCCTGGTCCTGGTGGACGGGTTCGTGGCCGGAGCCTGGAAGCGCACCGCGTCACGCACCGCGGCCAGCCTGACGATAGAGATGTTCGGCCCGGTCAGCGGGCCGGACCGGGACGCCATCGAGGCCGAGGCCGGGCGGCTGCTGGCGTTCGCCGCGCCCGGAGGGAGCGCGGCACGAGGTCAGGTTCGCTGCTCTCGCCTGACCCCCTGCTCGCCCGGCGCCGCTAGTTACCGGCCGCCGTCACGGAGGCGTCATTCACTGGGGCGTGGCGCCGGTCAGCCGGTCCAGGGCCGCCCGCGCCTCTGCCTCGGTACCGGCCCGCCGGGGCGATCCAGCACCGGCCCGGCCGAGCACGTGCTCGAGCGCTCGCCGGTAGGCGACCGTCAAGGCCTCGCCGGCCGGGACCTCGATGTCCGGGGTGACGCCGGTGCCCTCCCAGTTCCCCCCGGTTACCGGGCTGACCGAGCGGGCCACCGGGATGGTCGCCTGCAGGTGCGGGTGGACGGTGAAGGCGCGCCGCGGGTGCGCGCCGCCCCTGGTGCGCTCGCCGATGATGGCGGCCCGGCCGAGCTGCTGCAGGTCGTAGGCGAGTTCCTCGCCGCCGGAGAACGTCGTGGCGCTGACCAGCACGCTGGCCGGCACGGCGGGGCCGGGACGCCGGCCAGGCGCGTACGGCATCGTCCACGACTGCCGGGTCCGGTCGCCCTCCCGCTCGTAGAGATCCATCAGGTGCACCGGCTCGTCGCCGAACAGGTAGCTGCACACCATCGCCACCATGCCGGGCTCGCCGCCCAGGCACCGCCGCAGGTCGATGATCAGCTCGTCGGTCGCCGCCAGCAGCGACATCGCGGCGGCCATCGCATCGCCCGCCATCGACGGCGGGAACAGCACCGGCCGCAGGTCCAGGTACCCGATGTTGCCGTCCAGCCGCTCGACCCTGGCCACGCCGCCGGCGGTGGCCCCGGCCATCCGGGCCAGCGCCGCGACTTCCGCATCGTCGTCCGGCCCGGCTGTGAGCTCCTCTGCGCTGTAGATCAGGCGCAGGTGCTGGTCCGCGTTGATGGCCTGGAGGTCCTCGGTCACCAGCGCGGCCAGCCCGGCCAGGTCGGCCTGGCCCGCGTACCTGCCCGCGGCCGCATGCTCGGTGAGCAGCTTGCCGATCTGGCCGCCGATGTCACCGAACACGTAGTGCGCCTCGGCCAGTCCCGCCACCTGGCGGACGATCTCGTCTGCTGCTGCCTGGTTCATCGCTTTCTCCCCGGCCCGGACGCTGCGGCGGCCGGGCCGGCTCCCGGCGGCCGGCGGTTGCTCCGTTGCAGTACAGCAGTTCCTTGATTAAGCGTCAAGAAAATTAGACACTTAATCCATGGCCAGTGATGACCAGGCGCCGGCCGAGGCGCTCACGATCTCCGGCCCGGACCAGTACCGGGCCCTCGGCCATCCGGCCCGGCACCGCCTGCTGTACGCGCTGGGCCAGGCCCCGGCCACGATCAGCCAGCTCGCGGTGGCGCTGGACAGCAAGAAGGGCAGCGTCGCGCACCATCTGAAGGTGCTGCGGGAGGCGGGCCTGGTGGCGGTGACGCAGACCCGGCAGGTGCGTGGCGGGACCGAGCAGTACTACCAGCGCACCGCCCGCAGGCTGGTGGTCCGCGACGACACCGGCGGCGAGCAGACCGCGGTGCTGCTGCGGGCGGTGGCCGGCGAGCTGGCCGGTGCGACCGCCGAGCCGGTGCTGACCCTGCGCAACCTGCGGCTCACCGAGGCGCAGGCCGGCAAGCTGGCCCGCACCCTGACCGAGCTGGCCGACGGCCTGCAGGACGCCGGTCCCGGCGAGCAGCGTTACGGCCTGCTGGTCGGTCTCTGGCGCCCGCGTCAGCCGGACCCGGACTCCGGGCCGCCCGCTCTGTCCGGCCCGACTTCTCTGTCCGGCACCCCTGCCCTGTCCGGCCCGACTGGCCCGACTGGCCGATCCGGCTCATCCGGGCCACCCGGCGGCTGAGCCCGGCCGGAGCCACGCGAGCCGGTGGCTCGCCAGCGCGTCCCGGCTGCCGGGGAACCGCCCGGCGGGTGCCACACTGAAGCGTGTCGAGCCGGTCGGACTGGGGGATGACCCCGAGGCAGAGCGTCGAGGCCGAATGCGCCAGGCGGGGCACCGCCGCTGTCGCGGCCGGCTGCGCCGCGCTGCTGAGCGGGGAAGACGCCGACGACGCGCTCATCATCGCGCTGGCTGGCCCGCCCGCCCGCTACGTGCTGGACACCGGCCCGGCCCCGGTCCACCGGTACTGGCTGCGGGTCTGGGGTGCCAGGGGCCTGCTGTACGCCTGGGACGACGCGGTCCGCCCGGCGGCGCTGGCCGCTCTGGCCGATGAGCACTGGCGGGTCAGGGAGATGGCCGCCAAGGTCGTCGCCCGCCATCTGCTCGGCGAGGCGCTGTCGGCGGTCGCGGGCCTGACCGGCGACCCGGTCCCGCGGGTACGGCAGGCCGCGCAGCGCGCCATCGCCACCCTGACCGCCGCCGGAGCCTGAACGTCTGTCTCCGGCCGTGGCGCAGCACGCTGCCCAGGCTAGGGTCGAATCCGGCGGCCGCGGGCATCCGCGCAGCCGATCCCGGCGGAGGTGATCATCGTGGCGGACAGCGGAGCAGATCCGGCCGCGGGCGGCCGTGCTCACCCCGGCCAGCATCCCGGCACCGGCCTCGACTGCCAGCGGGAAGATCACGACCACGGCCCGGCGGGAGAGCCGGAGATCGTCCGGGACCAGGCGTTCTGGGACGAGCGCTACCAGTCGGCCAGCACGCTGTGGAGCGGCAAGCCGAACTCGCAGCTGGTGACCGAGGCGGCCGCGCTGCCGCCCGGCACGGCATTCGACGCCGGCTGCGGCGAGGGCGCGGACGCGATCTGGCTGGCCCGGCGCGGCTGGCGGGTCACCGCAGCCGACCTGTCGCCGGTGGCGTTGCAGCGGGCCGCCGACCAGGCGAGGCGACTTGGTGCCGATGTCGCCGGGCGCATCACCTGGCAGCACGCCGACCTCACCGCCTGGGCGCCGCCTGCCGGTGCTTACGACCTGGTCTCGGCCCAGTACCTGCACTTTCCGCGGTCCGTGCGCGAGCCGCTGCAGCGGCGGCTGGCCGACGCCGTGGCACCGGGCGGCACGCTGCTCATCGTCGGCCACGACCCGTCGGACATCGACAGCGGCGTGCACCGGCCGGATCCCGAGCTGCTTTTCACCGCCGAGCAGGTCGCCGCCTGCCTGGAACCTGGCCAGTGGCAGATCATCGCCGCGCAGGCCAGGCCGCGCCAGACAACCGGCCCGGACGGCTCGGACGATCAGGTGATCACGATCCATGACGCGGTGCTCCTGGCCACCCGCCGCTCCGCCATCCCCAGCTGACGCGGGCCCGGCTGACGGCTGGGCTGGGCCGCCTGGCCGCCCCGCAGCCCGGCCACGCCGCCGCCTGGCCGCCCGCCGCCCCGCCGCCCGGCCACGCCGCCGCCTGGCCGCCCGCCGCCCCGCCGCCCGCCGCGCTGCCGCCCCGCCGATTGTCATGAATGTACCGTTACTGCTAAAACAACAGCAGTAACGGTACATTCATGACAACTGGACCCGGCCGACGTCGGCCCGGATGGCCGGTAATTTCCGGTTGGCCGGGTAGGGGAGTGCCATGAAGGCACGGGTTAGCTGGGAGGACCCCGGCGGCACCACGCACCAGTGGGACATCGTCTACGACGCCGAGGACGCCGAGGCCAGGCACTTCCTGGAGGGCCTCGAACTGCACCTGCGGTTCCGGCTGGAGTCCTTCGACGTTGGCGCCGAGCCGAGCTGACCGCGCCCGGCGCTGCGCTGACTGCAACGGCGCTCGGCTCAAGTGCAACGGCGCTGCGCTCAGTGCCTGCCTGCCGTTTCGCTGAGCCCGGGCGGTTGGCCGTTGCCACCTCGCTTAACGCGGCCGGGCGGCCGGCGCCGTCGGCGCCGCTGAGGACTCCGGCCTGGCCGGGCCCATCCGGACCACCGGACTCAGGTGCAGGCTGGCCAGTGCCCACCGGTCGCCGTCGCGGACGAACACGTGCGTCACCCGGAACTGGCCGTTGGCGGGGTGGCCCTGGTAGGTGGCCTCCTGGGTCTGGCGGCCGATCGACACGGCGACCGGCCCGAAGTCACGCACCTCGACCTCATCCCAGGTCAGCGAGCTGATCGACAGGCCGCCCTGGTAGCGGCCGAGCCACTGCGCCTTGTCGAGCACGAAGCCGGCCGGGCCGGCCAGCCGGAAGCCGGGCGCCGCGAGCTCGTCCAGCACGGCCACCTCGCCGTCCTGCTCGGCCCTGGCCCACCGGGCGCCGAGCGCCATGATCTGCGATCTGGTGTCACTGGTCATCGGGATTCCTCCTGTTCGCGGTCCGGCATTTCCCCGGCCGGGCGGCTCATCGGCTGGCCCTGCCGGTACATCTGCGGCGGCTTGTTCCCGGCGGACTGGCCGCCGTCGACCGGGAGCACGATCCCGGTGATGAACGAGGACTGCGGCGAGCACAGCCACAGCACGGCCTGCGCCACCTCGGCGGCGGTCCCGGTGCGCCGCATCGGCGTGGACAGCCCGGCCAGCCGCTGCGCCTCCGGGCCCGGCCGCCTCCAGGTGATGGGTCAGGATCGGGCCCGGCGCCACCACGTTGACCCGGATGCCCTGGTCGGCGTAGTCCAGCGCGGCCACCTTGGTCAGGCCGATGATGCCGGCCTTGCCCGGCCACGTAGGCGGCGAGATTGGCGGTGCCGTTCACCCCGGCGATCGAGGCCATGTTCACGATCGCGCCGCCGCCGCTGCGCAGCATGGCCGGGACCTGGAACTTCATCCCCAGGAACGTGCCGCGGACGTTGGTGGCGATGCCGCGGTCGAACTCGGCGGGGTCGATCTCGGCCAGCGGGGCCGGCAGCGGCCCGTCGGTGGCGTTGTTGAACGCCGCGTCCAGCCTGCCGAACTCCCGCAGCGCCGCCTCGGCCAGGTTCTCGGCCGAGCTCGGCGTCGGCGACGTCGGTCGGCACCGCGATCGCCCGGCCGCCGTCCGCCTCGATCCGCTTGACCACGGCTGCCAGCGCCCCGGTGTCCCTGGCACCCAGCACCACGGCGGCTCCGGCCGCCGCGAACGCCTCGGCCGTGGCCGCGCCGATCCCCCTGCTGGCGCCGGCGACCAGCGCCACCTTGCCGCGCATTGGCTGTCTCGGGCATGAGCACCTCCGGTGAGCTGTCGTCTTGCTCTAATTATTAGATATCTAACTGTCAGATGTCAAACTGTTAGACTCTATCCGGAACGAGGTAGGCTGGGCTCGTGTCGCAGCCCTCGGCCGAGCCGATCGGCCTGCACCTGGCCAGGGTGGCCAAGGTCGCCAGCCGGGCCTTTGACGACGTGCTGGCGCAGGCGGGCGGGTCGCTGCCGACCTGGCTGGTGCTGATCTCGGTGAAGAGCAGGCAGGCGGCCACCCAGCGCGAGCTCGCCGAGGCAGTCGGCATCCAGGGCGCGACCCTCACCCATCACCTGAACGCGATGGAGTCCGCCGGCCTGGTCACCCGGCGGCGGGACCCGGCGAACCGGCGCAACCACGTGGTCGAGCTCACCGCGGCCGGCGAGGAGCTGTTCCGGCGGCAGCTGGACGCCGCGCTGGCGTTCGACCGGCGGCTGCGGACCGGCCTGTCAGACGGCGAGCTGAGCCAGCTCCGGGCGCTGCTGGACCGGCTGCGCGCCAACCTGCCCTGACCGGCCGCGGGCGCGCGAGCCCGCAGCTCTGGGCCGGGGGATCAGGAGGAAAGGCGGAACATGGCCCAGACGACCTTGCCGCCCGCGCCGGGGGAGGTGTAGCCCCACTTGTCGCTGAGCGCGCCGATCACGTGTAGTCCGCGGCCGGTCTCGGCCAGGTAGTCCGGCTCCCGCGGCACCGGAACCAGATCGCTCGGGTCGGCTACCGCGCACAGGATGCACGGCCCCGGCTGGATCAGGCCGAGCCGGATCGGGCTGCGGGACGCGGCCCCGTTGGCAGCCGGCGCCGCGTGCCGCACCGCGTTGGTCAGCAGTTCGGATACCACCAGCGCGATGTCCTCGCTGCGCCCGCTCACGTCCCACTGACGCAGGGTGGCGATGGTGAAGTGGCGGGCGGCCCGCACCGCTCCCGCGGTGGTACCGGGCTTGCGGGTGACCATCCGGTCGCAGCCGGCCCATTCCGACGCGGTCACGTCGGCGGCGGCCTCGTCCGCGGTCAGCGCCCAGCTCCCGGTCTGGCTGGCGGCCATCTCGACGGCTGATTTCAGCCAGCGCCAGCCCACGCCGCTGGCTCCGTTGCTCAGCAGGCCCAGGGAGTGTGTTGTCATCGCATTCCGAACGGTCGCGGATACCGGTGGCAAAGGTCGTTACGCCCCGATCTTGCCGCATGCACATCACCTCTGCAAGTGCCTCAGAAGATAGCTTATGCAATCCTCCGTTACACCGTGCAGGTGCCCTGTTAGAATGCACGTGCATAAGCAACGAGCGGTGACTGGCCCTGACCTGGCCGGATCGCAGTCCTAGCAGCCCAGGAGGCGGCAACCATGCAGTTCGAGAACGGCATCCCGGCTGATCAGCTGGCGGCACGCTGGCGCAAGAGCCAGGAGAGCAACCCCACCGGAAGCTGCGTCGAGGTGGCCGAACTGCCGGACGGCGCGATCGCGGTCCGTAACTCCCGCCACCCGGCAGGCCCGGCCCTGATTTACACCAGGGCCGAGGTCACCGCCTTCCTGACCGGCGTGAAGAATGGCGAGTTCGATGACCTGTACCGCGGTGCCGTCGCCGGCTGATCGCCGCGGGTCCGGGCTTGCACCCGCGGGCACGGGCATCGCGCGTCGGTGCGGTGCTTGCGGACACGGTGCATGCGGACACGGTGCATCCAGATCTCGCGGGTGCAAGCCCACTTTCTTAGCGCAATTGCCGCGGTTAGTCTTGCGGTGGCACGATCGCATGGTGATATCGTGCGTTCTGCGCCAGCGGCGGCGGGTCGCCTGGCTATCGCCTGGACCTGCGGGCGTGCCGCGGCGCAGCTATCAGCGGCTTGTTTCGGTCGGGAGCGGGCACTGAGCGCCGACTTACCGGCTAGGGGAGCGGAATGAGCGCGATGCAGCCGGGCGAGGGCCTGCCCGGCGAGGCGCTGGGCGGGTCCAGGATGGGCGCCACCGTCTTCCGGATGATGCTCGGTGCCCGGCTGCGCACCCTGCGCGAGGCGGCCGGCGTCACCCCGGACGAGGCGGGGTACGAGATCCGGGCGTCCCGGTCCAAGATCAGCCGGATGGAGCACGGCCGGGTCGGGTTCAAGACCAGGGACGTGGCCGACCTGCTGACCATGTACGGGGTCACCGACCAGCAGACCAGGGACGAGATGCTGGCGCTGGCCCGGCAGGGCAACGCGCAGGACTGGTGGGCGCAGTATGCCGACCTGCTGCCGGACTGGTTCGAGTCGTACCTGAGCCTGGAGGCGGCCGCGACCCTGCTGCGCAGCTTTGACCTCCAGTTCGTGCACGGCCTGCTGCAGACCGAGGCCTACGCCAGGGCGGTCACCGGGCTCAGCCACCGGGCCGCGTCCGGTGAGGAGATCGAGCGCCGGGTCCGCCTGCGGATGAAGCGCCAGGACCTGCTGGTGAGCCCGGATCCGTGCCGGGTGTGGTCGGTGATGGACGAGGCGGCGCTGCGCCGCCCGGTCGGCGGCCGCCATGTGATCAGGGAGCAGCTCGAGCACCTGATCGAGATGTCCGCGCTGCCGCACGTCACCCTGCAGGTGGTGCCGTTCCGGCGGGGCGGGCACGCCGGGGCCAGCGGCTCGTTCACGGTGCTCAGGTTCGCCGGGCCTGAGCTGCCCAACATCGTCTACATCGAGCAGCTCACCAGCGCCCTCTACCTGGAACGGCGAGCCGACGTGGAGCACTACCTGGAGGTGCTCAGCCATCTCAGCGCCGAGGCGCTGACCCCGGCCCGCACCACTAGGTTCCTCAAGGAAATCGCCAAGGAAGTCTGAGGCAGCCGAGGCGGCCAGGGACTGAGACGGCAACGAGACCGAGGCAGACAGAGCAGCGGATGAGCGAGACAGCGGACTGGCCCGAGCAGGCCGTGGCGGACGATGACGCGCCGCTTGACCTGCACACCGATATCCCGCATCCGGCCCGGGTGTATGACTACATGCTCGGCGGCAAGGACAACTTCGAGGCCGACCGGAACACGGCCGCGCACGCGCTGGCGGCCAACCCCACCGGCCGGGCCGGGCCGCTGGCCAACCGTGCGTTCATGGTCCGGGCGGTGCGCTACCTGGCGGCCGAGGCGGGCATCCGCCAGTTCCTGGACATCGGGACCGGCATTCCCACCTCGCCGAACGTGCACGAGGTCGCCCAGGGGATAGCGCCCGGCTGCCGGATCGCCTATGCCGACAACGACCCGATCGTGCTGGCCCACGCCAGGGCGCTGATGAGCAGCAGCCCGGAGGGCCGGACCGTCTACATCGACGGCGACATGCGGCAGCCGGACAGCATCCTGGACAGCCCCGCGCTGCGCGAGGTGCTCGACCTGAGCCAGCCGGTCGGCCTCCTGATGATCGCGGTGCTGCACCTGATCGACGACCTCGACCAGGCCTACGAGTGCTGCCGCCAATACGTGGCCGCCATGCCGCCGGGCAGCTACCTGGTGCTGACCCACCTCACCGACGACCTGGCACCGGAACGGATCCGGGCGGTGTCGCAGACCATGCGGCAGCGCGGCATGATCCTGGTGCCGCGCAGCGCGGCCGAGATCGGGCGCTTCCTCGACGGGCTCGACCTGGTGCCGCCCGGCCTGGAGATCGTGCACCGCTGGCGGCCCGATCCCGGCTCCCGGGTCACCGACTCCGGCTACGACGCCGACGTCTCCATCTTCGGCGGCGTCGCCCGCAAGCCAGCGGAAAAGGGAGCGCCAGGCTAGGTTCCGTAACCCGGCCTGAGTGCGAAAATAGCTGTTCCCACAGCACTTTTCGCACACATTCCCGACCGGGCCGCACATCCGTCCCGGCGACCATTCAAGGCCAGAACGAAAGGGCAGGCCTACTGCCGCCGGTGCCGCAGGGTCGCCGTTATGACGCAAATAGCCGCCCCTGCACGGCACTGTCCTTGCGCTGTGGCACAGTTGATCAGGCCGAACGAAGGGAACGGACATGGCTCTGCCTACTTTGACCCCGCAGCAGCGGGCCGAGGCCCTGGCCAAGGCGCAGGCTGCCCGCAAGGAGCGCAGCGATCTGCTGGCCGCGGTGAAGGCCGGCCGGGTGACGATCTCGCAGCTGCTCGACCGCACCAACGATGTCGCAAGGAAGACCAAGGTCGTCCAGGTGCTCCGGGCGCTGCCCGGCTACGGCCCGGCCAAGGCGGCAGCGGTCATGGAGCAGGCCGGGATCGATGACAGCCGCCGGGTCGGCGGGCTCGGCCAGCAGCAGCGCCGCAAGCTGCTCGAGTCGCTCCCCGGCTGACCGGGTCGGCACCGGCCGGATCGGCACGCGGGCACGGGCGGCAGCCGCCCGTGCCCGCGCTCGCTGGCCCGCCTGCCGGGCCGCCGGTGGCGGCCGGGCTCAGCCGGTCAGGGCGGTGGTCATGCCGCGCCGGGGCTGCGGCACTGACCCGGCGCGGCCGCCGGCGCCGCGAGCTCGGCGGCGTAGGCCCGCACCAGCGGGTGCACCCGGTAGACCGCCGTGGCATCCCGGCCGGACACCAGGCAGAGCAGCCCGACGTCGGCGAGCTGGCTGCCGACGTCGGTGCCGGGCGGCTGGTCCGGCTCGAACGGCAGCAGCCAGACCGGGGTATCGGCGGCGAGAGCGCGCATGGTGAGCTGGGCCAGTGCCTGCCGGCCGCGCTCGTCCAGGGTCCGCTCGCTGCTGGCGATCCGGTCCCGCACCGACTGGTCCCCGATCACCAGCTCGGTCAGGCGCCGCCGCTCGTCTGCGAGCATCCCGGCCAGGTCGGTCAGCCACAGGCCCGGCTGGCTTGCCAGCCGGGCCCCGGCGATCCGCACCGCCAGCGGCAGGCCGCCGCACAGTCCGGCGATGGCCCGCGCGGCTTCCGGCTCGGCCAGGATCCGGTCCCGGCCGGCGATCCTGGTCAGCAGGCTGACCGCCTCGGTGACGGTCAGGTCACCGAGCGGGAGCTGGTGCGCGCCGTCCAGGTCGGCCAGCCTGGCCCGGCTGGTCACCAGGACCGCGGAGCCGGCCGAGCCGGGCAGCAGCGGCCGGACCTGGGCGGCGGTGCTCGCGCCGTCGGCTATCACCAGGATCTTCCGTCCGGCCAGCAGGGACCGGTACCTGGCCGCCCGCTCGCTGGCCGAGTCCGGTACCCCGCCCGGCGGCACGCCAAGGCCGCGCAGCAGCTCGCCGAGCACCTCGTGCGGGTCCCGCGGCCGGTCGCAGCCGCCCAGCGGCGCGTACAGCTGGCCGTGCGGGAAGTACGGGCTGGCCAGGTGGGCGACGTGCAGCGCCAGGGCGGTCTTCCCGGCACCCGGCATGCCGCTGACCACGGTCACCGCCATGCCCCGGCCGGGCAGCCTGGCCAGCAGTGACGTGATCTCCTCGCCGCGGCCGGTGAAGTCCGGCAAGGCGGCGGGCAGCTGGCACACCGGGATCCACGGCCCGGCCTGCCCGTCGGCCGGGCCAGGCGGTGCCGCCAGGGCCGGCGCGGCCAGCGCCGGGTCGTCGTTCAGGATCTGGCCGTGCAGCTCCAGCAGCTCCGGCCCGGGGTCGATGCCGTGCCGGTCGGACAGCAGGCCCCGGATCGTGCGGAACGCGGACAGTGCGTCGGCCCGGGCCCCGCACCGGTACAGCGCCAGCATGAGCTGCGCCCAGGCGTGCTCGCGCAGCGGGTCGGCGGCCACGATGCGGCGCAGGTGCGGCAGCGTGTCGTGGTGGCGGCCGAGCGCCAGCCGCGCGTCCATCAGGGCTTCCTGGGCGTCCCGGTGCCGGTCCAGCAGGCGGCCCCGCTCGGCGGTCAGCGGCAGGTCGGCCAGCGGCGGATCCCGCCACAGGTCCAGCGCCCTGGCCAGCAGCTCGGCCGCGCCGGCCGGCTCGCCGCGGTCCAGCGCCGCCCGGCCCTGCCCGGCCATGGCGCGGAAGGATGGCAGGTCGCTTTCCCCGGCGATGACCCGCAGCAGGTACCCCTCCGGGTGCGTCTGCAGCCGGGCGCCGTGCTCGCCCAGTGCCTTGCGCAGGCCATGCACGCAGGTGCGCAGCGCGGTGGCCGGCCCGGCCGGGGGCTCATCGCCCCACAGCGCCTCGGCCAGCTCGCGGCGCGCGCACGGCTGGTTCGCGTGCAGCAGCAGCTGGGCAAGCAGCCGCCGGTGCAGTCGCTGGGTGAGCTCAACCGGTTGCCCGGCATCACCACAGACTTCCAGCGGGCCCAGGAGCCGGAATTCCATCAGCGGCCCGCTGGGCGCCGTGGCGCACGGCGGGCGCCAGGACGGGCTAACTTCACGGCAGTCCTTGAATCTCTCTGCGGCTAATAGTCCGTCAATCTTCGGCGGAGCACAACGGCTCATCTTAGCCAACAGTCATGCGCGACGGGCGAACTCGTGATGATTAGCCTCTAAGTCATGCCCGGAGCCGGAAAGCGGCCTATCGCGACCGGATGCAATCGTTTTTCAAATAACCGGCACCAGTTGTCCCGGTTATCACTTCGGACAGCACCAGTCACGCCAGTACCAGTCGCCGGGCAGGCCGGTGACCCGCTGCGGCCGGGAACCGGGCGACCGCCGCGCCAGCCGCCCCCGTCCGACCGGGTGACCAGGCGGGCCGGGCCCGCCAGGACAGCGCCGCGGCTGGGCGGACTTCCGGAGCTCGGGCCGTTCTGAGCCGGGTATCGCCCGGATGCATCAATTGTCACTATTTGGCGATGTGGCAAGCTCGCGGGACCGGTTACCGGATCCGGACCTGATGCCGCTCCGGCGGGACCGCGACTTTCGGCCGGCCGGAGCTTCGGCTATGCCGTCGGCGTGCAATTGTGGCGGCATTGCCGAAGCAATTGCCAGGGCAATCCGATCCGGCTGAGTTTCCGCCGGGCTATTACGGACCGCTCTGATTCGCATGCGACTGCACGTGCAGCGGGCTTTTAATTACCCGTTAGTAAGTCCCGGCTTCAGATCCGGTTCCCGCTGGCTGGCATTACCCGCGGGCACGGGGTCACGGATAACGCAATACCGGGCCTGGCCTGCGGACTCACGCGCTGCTCACGCAGCGCTCACGCTTAGGGCCATATAGTCACCGTTCGCAGGCCTGCCAGCCCACTCCCCCTCGGCGGCAGGCGGCACCCGTCGCCCAGGAGCATGACATGCGCATGCACGCACTTCCCAGTCACCTGCCATGCTGCGGCCCTGCCCGCCAGCGGCGGTTGAGCCGAGACCGGCCTGCCGGCGGCTGGCATCTGGGCGACGCTCGCCCCGGCCGGCCTCGGCACTCTAGCAGCCCTTTCGGTCAGGTGGCCCGGAGCCTTCCCCGGCTCCGGGCTCAGTTCCCGGCCGGGCTCAGTTCCCGGCCGGGCTGGCTGGCCGCGGCCGCGATGACGGCCGCCGCCGTCCCGGTCGCCGCCTGCTCCGGGGGAGCGGCGATGGTCCGGCTGCCGGCCAAGCCCGATGCCGCCACCCGTCCGCTGCACGCCGTGCACCAGGCCCCGGCGAGCCCGCGCCAGCAGGTCGTCACCGTCTACACCGGTTATAACAACGCGGTGCAGCAGGCGCAGAACACCCGCAATGCCGCGCAGGTCAGGGCGATCATGGCGAATTACGTGCCGGCCAGCTCGGTCTCGGCTTACGTGACCGCATTCCGGCAGGAATGGGCGCACGGCGAGATCGGCTACGGCGGGTCCGTCAGCCATATCCTGCACGTCCGGCTGATCGGCCGGAGCGAGGCGGTCATCGACGACTGCCTGAATACCACCCATTCCGGCCTTCAGTACGTGCGCACCGGGACCGTGGTGCCCGGCACCGTCGGCACCGGCCACGACAACCTGGCGACCACGCTGGTGCGCAGGCACGGGCGGTGGCTGGTCGCCACCCAGACTCCGGTGGAGGTCCCGTGCGCCTACTGACTCGCCTGGCCGCGGTGTCCGCGGCCGCGGCCGTCGCCATGCTGACCGCGCAGGCGGTCTCGGTCGCGGCGCCGGCGGCGCCCGCCAGGCCAGCCGCGGTCACCGCGGTGGCCGCCAGCAGCGCCGGCGGCTGCCACGTGGTGCTGGAACTGGTCAACGGCAAGTGGATAGCGGTCACCGTCTGCTCCACCGGATCCGGGGGCGGCGGCAGCCCCGGCACCGGGCCGGGTGGCGGTAACTCGGACGGTACCTGCACGTTCACGCCGATGCCGCCCGGCTCCGTGGTGCCCTACCCGGCGCCCAAGGGAGACCGGTGGGTGTGGGAGGTCTGCACCTACAAGGTCGGCGGCACCACGGTGCCCGGCACCGCGGGCTTCGCCCTCGTCGGCAAGAACGCGACCACCGCCAATCCCGGCATCACCCCGCAGGACCTGCTTGCCCAGGCCGAGCGGGAGCTGCAGATACCCCAGCTCGCCGCCGCGACCGCGCCGCCGCGGGGCCGGGACGGGCTGGTCGGCCTGCCGGAGTGGTTCTGGATACCGCGTTCCGAATGGCACCCGGTGTCCTCGACCGTCTCGGTCGGACCGGTGTGGGCCACGGTGACGGCGACGCCGGGACAGGTCAGCTTCAGCCCCGGCCCCGGCCTGCCCGGCGCGTCCTGCCACGGCCCCGGCACGCCCTACAACCGCAGGCTGGCCGCCAGCGCGCAGCACACGAGCTGCTCCTACATCTACGACCAGCCGTCGACCGGCCAGCCCGGCAATGCCTACCCGGCCGCGGTCACCGTCACCTGGAGCGTCAACTGGAACGGGTCCGGCGGCGCGGGCGGCCACATCGGGACGGTGCCCGAGTCGTTCCCGTTCAACGTCCCGGTCGCGCAGGGAGAGGCACTGGTGACCAGCCCATGAGCGGCAGCGGAACCGGCCCGGTCTTCGGCACGGCCTATCACCCCCAGCCCGACCCGGCCTTCGGCAACGGCAGGCCCGGCCACGGCAGGCCCGGTCAGCTCCCGGCGCTGCCGCGCCGCCGCAGGCCGGCCATGATCGCGCTGTCCGCGGCCCTGGTCGGGGCCGGGATCCTGGCCAGCGCGGCGCTGTACCAGCGGGCCGACCACCAGGTGCCGGTGGTGATGGTGACTGCGAGCGTGCCGTCCGGGGGCGTGATCACGGCCGGCGACGTGGGCACGGCCACCGTGGCCGCCGGGCCGGGCGTCCAGCTCATCCCGGCCCGTCAGCTCCAGCAGGTGATCGGGCAGGTGGCCGGCACCGCGCTGCACCCTGGCATGCTGCTGGTGGCGTCGGAGCTGACCACCCGGCTGCCGCCCGGCCCCGGCCAGCAGATGGTCCCGGTCCCGGTGAAGCCGGCCATCCTGCCCGCCAGCGGCCTGGCCGCCGGCGATCACGTCCTGGTCGTGGCCACGCCGGGAGATCAGGGCCAGCCCGGCCAGACCAACTTCCCGCCGGTCTTCACCACCCCGATCGCCGGCGTGGTGGCGGCCATTGACCCGGCCACCGACTCCGATGGCTATGACGTGGTGGACCTGCTGGTCGCCGACTCGGCCGGCCCGCTGATCGCGAAGCAGGCATCGACCGGGCAGATCTACCTGGTCGTGACCAAGCGGAGCCCGTGATGGCGCTGTACGCGCTGGTCTCGGCGGGCGGCTCGCCCGGCGTCACTACCACGGCCCTGGCGCTGGCCCTGGCCTGGCCGTCCCCGGTGCTGCTGGCCGAGTGCGATCCCAGCGGCGGCGACGTCCTGCCCGGCCTGTTCGCCGGCCACCTGCCGGCCAGGACCGGCCTGCTGAACCTGGCCTTCGAGGCCGGGCGGGGACCGGCCCCCGCCGCGGCCGAGCTGGGCCGGCAGCTGGTCGCGCTGGATGAGTCCGGCACCCGGATGCTGCTGGCCGGGCTGACCGACCCGCGGCAGGCGCCGCTGCTCGCGCCGTCCTGGCCGGCCCTGGCCGCGGCGCTGGCGGCTTACCCCGGCGACGTCATCGCCGACTGCGGCAGGCTGGACGCCGCGGACGGGCAGCCGCTGAGCGTGCTGACCGCGGCCAGCCGGATCCTGCTGGTCATGCGCCCCTCGCTGCGCCAGGTAGCCAGGGCCAAGTCGCGCGTCGACATGCTGTCCCAGCTGCTGGGCGGGACGTCCAGGGTCGCCCTGCTGCTGGTCGGCAAGGGCAGCCACGACACCAGGGAGATCGCCAGGGCGCTGGCCAGGCCGGTGGCCGGGACGCTGCCGCAGGACCCGGCCACCGCGCAGGTGCTGTCCGACGGTGAGGGCCGCCGCCGCGGCCTGTCCGGCCGGCCGCTGCTGCGCGCCGCGCAGGCGGCCGCCAGATCGCTGCGCGAGGCGGGCGGTGCCACCGCCCCGGCCGCGCCCGCGCTGAGCACGCCGCTCAACGGCGGGCCCCGGTGACCGAGCTACGCTGGCCGCCCGCCCCGGCTGAGCCAGCCAGCCAGGTCGGGTGGGCTGGGCGATTCGGGTGGGCTGGGCAGTCGGGTGGGCTGGGCAGGTCGGGTGGGCTGGGCGGGTCGGGCGGGTCGGGTGGGTCGGGCGGGCATCAGAACGCCCTCCCGGTGCGGCAGCCGCAGGCCCAGCACCCCGGCCAGGCCCAATACCTCGCCCAGCACCCGGCCCAGGCTCAGTACCCGGGGCACGCTCAGTACTCCGCCCAGGCCCTGTACCCCGGCCAGGTCCCGCCTCCGGCCAGCCCCCTGCCGCCGTCCGCCCTGGCCGCGCCGCGGCTGTCCGGGCTGACCGATCCCCGGCTGGTGGCCGCGGTGCC
This sequence comes from uncultured Actinomycetota bacterium, assembly GCA_963719705.1. Classification (GTDB taxonomy): domain Bacteria; phylum Actinomycetota; class Actinomycetes; order Streptosporangiales; family Streptosporangiaceae; genus CAVRCV01. The sequence continues at coordinate 347,726 of CAVRCV010000014.1, read as the reverse complement.
CGCCATCCTCGAGCTGGTCGCCGCCCAATTGGCCGATGACGCGGCGCCGGACGCGGCCATGGCGCTGATCGGCGACGCGGTCCGGGCCTGGACCGAGCGCCAGGTCCGCCAGGGCGCCCCGGTGCCGTCCCCGGCCGAACGCGACGCGCTGGCCCAGGCGGTCTACGACCAGCGGTACGGCCTCGGCCCGCTGGCCGCCTACCTGCGCGACCCCGAGGTGGAGAACGTCGACGTCAACGGGTGCGACCAGGTTTGGGTCACCTACGCGACCGGCGAGCGGGTCGCGGTGGCCCCGATCGCGGCCAGCGACGACGCGCTGACCGAGATGATCCGCACCTGGGCGACCAGGGGCGGGCAGACCGCTCGGGACTTCTCCGCGGCCTCGCCGCTGGTGAACATCGCGCTGAACGGCGGCGCGCGGCTGACCGCCACCATGTCGGTCACCCCGCGCCCGTGCGTCTCGCTGCGCCGGCACGGCCAGATCGACGTCGACCTGCCCAGGCTGGTGCGGCTCGGCACGGTGGACTCGGTAGTGGCCTCGTTCCTGGCCGCGGCCGTGCGCAGCCGCTGCAACATCATCGTCACCGGGGGAGTGAATGCCGGGAAGACCACCCTGCTGCGGGCGCTGGCCGGGGAGATCCCGCCGGACCAGCGGATCGCCACGCTGGAGTCGGAGTACGAGCTGTACCTGCACCAGCTGGCCCGGCACCCGGACGTGATCCCGTTCGAGACCAGGGAGGCCAACTCCGAGGGCGCGGGCGGGATCACGCTGCACGACCTGATCGCGCACGCGCTGCGGCATAACCCGCAGCGGATCCTGGTCGGCGAGGTCCGCCGGTCCGAGATCATGCCGATGCTGGAGGCCATGAACTCGGGCCAGGAAGGCTCGATGTGCACGCTGCACGCCAACTCCCCGGCCGAGGCATTCGACCGGATCCTGATCCTGGCCCTGCGCGGCGGCCTCAGCCTGGCCGAGCGCGCCATCCACATCCTGGTCGGGATGGCCCTGGACCTGGTCGTGCACGTGCGCAAGGCCTATGACGGCCAGCGCACGGTGCGGTTCGTCACCGAGATCCTCGAGGTGATGCCGCCCGGCGACACCGACCGGCCGGCCGTGAACCGGCTGTTCCTGCCCGAGGGGCCGGGCGGCCGGGCGATGGCGGCGCACAGCCCGTCGCCGCGGATGCTGTCCCGGCTGGAGGCAGCGGGCTTCAGCCCGGCGCTGCTGACCCAGCACAAGGCGGCAATGGGGGCCTGGCGATGACGCTGCTGGCCGCGGTGGCCGGCGCGATGCTCGCGGGCGGCCTCGTTCTGCTGATCAGGGAGATGTTCCTTCATCGGGTGCCGCCGCCGGGGACGCCGCCGCGCGGGACGGGGCGGCTCGCGCCGGCCGTCCGGAAGCGGGTACTGCTGGCGGTCCCGGCGGGCCTGGCCGCCCTGGCCATCACCCGCTGGCCGGTGCTGGCGATCGCGGTGGCCGGCGGGGTGCTCTTCCTGCCGCGGCTCGGCTCCGGGCGCGATGCGAAGCGGCGCACCGCGGTCCTGGAGGGCCTGGAGCAGTGGACCAGAAGGCTCAGCGACGTCCTCACCGCGAGCCGCGGGCTGGAGGACGCGCTGGAGAACAGCGCCAGGTCGGCGCCTGCGGCCATCGCCGGGCCGGTCACCCGGCTGGCCAGGCAGCTATCGGCCAGGACCGGGGCGGAGGCGGCACTGCGCGCCTTCGCCGACGACATCGACGACCCGGCCGCTGACCGGATCGCGGCCGCGCTGATCATCGCCACCGGCAGGCGCGGCGGCGCGGTGCGCGGCGTACTGACCGCGCTGGCCGAGATGCTGGCCCGGGACGTTGCCTCCCGCCGTGAGATCGCGGCCGAGCAGGCCGAGCACCGGACCACGGTCCGCTGGATCGTCGGCATCGTCGGCGCGTTCACCGTTTTCGCGATCTTCAACCGGGCCTACTCGGCGCCGTTCGGCACCGCCGACGGGCAGGTCGTGCTGGCGATCGTGGCCGGACTGTACGCCGGCGGGCTCGCCTGGCTGCAGCACCTCGGCTCGATCCCGGTGCCCGGCCGGTTCCTCGGCCAGGCATCCGGGGCCGGGTCCCGGGCCAGGAGCCCGGAGCAGGCCGGGAGCCCGCGATGAGCCTGTGGGCGATTGCCGCCGGGGTGCTGGCCGGGCTCGGCGTTTTCCTGGCCGTCCGCGAGCTGATCCCGGCCAGGGTGCGGCTGGACGCGGCGCTGGCCCGGCTGGATGCCGAGGCCGGGCCGGCCGCGGTCGCGGTCACGCCGCGGGCCAGGCTGGCCCGGCGCCTGGGCGGGGCCGCGCCATGGCTTCCGGTGCCGGCCGCCGACCTGGCGCTGCTCGGCCAGGACCGGGAGAGCTGGCTGGTCAGCAAGGTGACCTGCGGGCTGGTCGGGCTCGCCGCGCTGCCGGTGTTCGACGCGCTGCTCGCCGCGGCCGGGCACCAGCTGCCGGTCGCGCTCCCGGTGGTCGGCTCGCTCGCCGTCGGGGTGGCCTTCTTCTTCGTCCCGGACCTGGTGACCAGGAGCAACGCGGCGCGGAAGCGGGACGACTTCCGGCACGCGCTGACCAGCTACCTGGACCTGGTCAGCCTGGAACGAGGCGCCGGCGCGGCACCCACCGAGGCGCTGGAGGCCGCGGCGGCGATCGGCGGCGGCTGGGCGTTCGAGCGGATCGACGGCGCCCTGGAGCAGGCACGCAAGGCGGGCCGTCCGCCCTGGGACGGCCTGGCCGAGCTGGCCGCCCAGACCGGGGTGGCCGAGCTTGGCGACCTGGCCGACATCGCCGGGGTGGCCGGGCAGGAAGGCGGCAAGATCATCGACACCCTGGCCGCGCGGGCGGCCTCGATGCGGGCCGAGGCGATGGCGGCCACCAGGGGCAAGGCCGGATCACGCAGTACCACGATGGTGGTGCCGATCGCGCTGCTCGGGTTCGGCTTCCTGCTGCTGCTCGTCTTCCCGATCATCTACCGGACTTTCATCGCGGGATAGCCCGCGGCACCGAGAACCGAGAACAAGGAGGCCCCGATGAACCTGAGTCCTGTGTGGCTGGCCGTCAGCTACCTGGTCGGCCAGGCGAGGAGCCGGGCGCGGGCAGTGCGCAGCGGCGATCCGCAGGCCGGCGCGCTCACGCTGGAATGGATGATCATCGCCGCGCTCATCGCCGGCGCCGCGGTTACCGCGGCCGCGGTCTTCGGCGCGAAGGTGACCAGCTACGTCAGCCAGCTGCCCTGACCATGCGGCTGCCGCAGTCCGTGCGCCGGCCGGGCGGGCCCGGCCGGCGGTCCTGGCCTCCCGGCCGCGCCGGGCGGCCAGGGCCACAGCCGGAGCGCCCGGACGCCGGAGCCCTGACGCTCAGCTACGTGATCATCTTCCCGGCGTTCTTGTTCGCGCTCCTGGTCATCGTGCAGGCCTCGATGTGGTTCCTGGCCCGCGACATCGCGCTGGCCGCCGCCCGGCAGGGGGCCGATGCCGCCCGCGCCTTCGGCGCCCCGCCCGATGCCGGGCCGGGGGCCGCGCTGACCTTCGTCAGCTCACACGGCTCGGGCCTGCTGGCCAGGGCCACCGCCACCGCCGCGGGCAGCACCGCGGCGACCGTGCAGATAGCGGTGAGCGGCAGTGCCCCCGCGCTGATCCCTGGCCTGCCGATCCGGGTCACCGAGACCGTGCAGGAACCGGTGGAGCAGTTCACCCCGTGACTACTTACCCATGACTACTCACCCCGTGACGACGAAGCGGAGCAGGCGATGAGATGGCGGCCCGGACCGGACCGGACTGGCGCCGGGTTCGGTCGCGGCCCTGCCGTGCCGCGCGGCGTGAAGCCGCTGGCCCGGTTCCAGCTTGCCCGGCCGCGTCCGGCCGGGGCCTCCGGCCGGAGCGACGCTGGCAACGCGGCGCTCGAGCTGGTCATCCTGGCGCCGGTGCTGCTGTTCCTGATCGGCCTGGTGATCGCGGCCGGGCGCACCTCGGCCGCGCAGGGCTCGGTCGCCGCGGCCGCCAGGGACGCCGCGAGGCAGGCCTCGCTCGCGGTCAGCCCGGCCGCGGCCATCGCCGACGGCCGGGCCAGCGCGCTGACCGCGCTGCGCGCCGACGGGCTGGGCTGCGATCCGCTGGTCAACGTCGACGTCTCCGGGTTCGCGACCCAGCCGGGCCAGCCGGCCAGCGTCTCGGCCACGGTCGTCTGCGTCGTCCCGCTGTCCGACCTGGTGGTGCCCGGCATGCCCGGCAGCAAGAAGCTCACCGGGTACTTCGCCTCCCCGCTCGACCCGTACCGGGCCCGATGACAGGCAGCCCCCGACGGCAGGTAGTCACAGCCATCGTCACAGCACCAGTCCACCCTGAGCCGAGACCGGCGGGCGCCCGAGCGAGGCGCCGGCCGGCGATCCCCGATGGAGGGGCCCAGATGAGACGTCTCTGGCCTGGCGGCAGGCCTCGCGGCGACCGCGACCGCGGCGCGCTGACGCTGATGGTCGCCATCTTGTTCCCGGTCCTGGTCGCCCTGACCGGGCTGGTCATCGACGGCGGCACCAAGCTCAACGACGCCGAGAACGCCTTCGCCTTCGCGCAGGAGGCGGCCAGGGCGGGCGCGGGCCAGGTGAACCGTTCCGCCGCCTACTCCGGCGGCACCTTCACCGTGGACCAGTCGGCGGCCCTGGCCGCCGCCAGGGCCTACCTCGCCACCGCCGGGGTGCACGGCACGGTGGCGCCCCAGGGCAGCACGTCCATCAGCGTCACCGTGACGATCAGCGCGCCGACCAAGGTGCTGTCCATCATCGGCATCGACCACATCAGCGCCACCAGCTCGGCCAGCGCCTCGCTGGTGACCGGGATCACGAGGCCGACGTCATGAGGGCCAGCCGCACCGGCGCCGTCGCGCGCGGCATCGCCGCGCTGGCCGCCCTGGCCGCGCTCACCGCCGGGCTTCCGTTCCTGCTGTACCGGCTCGGCGGCTCGCCGATCCCGCAGCACCTCGGCAGCTGGCACCATGTGGCCGGCGCGCTCGGCCGCCGGGACAACGGCAGCCTGTTCCTCGCCGCGGTGCGCGATGTGTCCTGGCTGGCCTGGGCTGCCTTCGCGATCGCGGTGCTCACCGAGGCCCAGGCCGCGCTTCGCGGGCGCCAGGCTCCGCACCTGCTCGGCGGCTTCCAGGTCGCGGTCGGCAAGATGGTCGCGGTGGCCGCGCTCGCGTTCAGCAGCCCCACCGCGGTGATGCTGGTCAGCGCGCCCGCGATGGCCGCGACGCACGCGCCTGGCGTGCGCCCGGAGCAGTCCCCGCGGCTGCCAGACCGCTCGCCGGAACTGTCCGGGCGGTCGCCTCAGCTCTCCGAGCGGGCACCGGATGATGCCGGGACGCTGACCACGGCCGCGCAGCGAGTGGCGATCGTCGAGCCTGGCCAGTGCCTGTGGACCATCGCCCAGCACTACCTCGGCGACGGCGACAAGTACCCGGAGATCACCGCCCTGAACCTGGGCCGGGACATGGGCCACGGCGAGGTTTTCACCGATCCTTCGGTGATCCAGCCGGGCTGGATGCTGCGGCTGCCCGCCGGGACGGCCGGGCCGGGCGGCCCGGCGGCCGGGCCTGGCTGGCATTCCCACCACGACGGACACCGGTCCGGCAGCCCGCACTTCGGGCATCCGCATCGCGCCGCCGGCCACGCCGATCCCGCCGCCCCGGCCGGGCGGCACGCCCGCGCCAGCGGCTCGCAGGCCGGCTCCGGCTCGCAGGCCGGTTCCGGCGCGCAGGCGGGTTCCGGCTCGCACGCCGACCCGTCCGGCGTGCAGGCACCTCCGGCCTGGACCGACCCGGCGGCGGGCGCGGGAGCTGACTCCGGTCCGGCCGTGGCGCACCCGGCCGCGGCTCCGGTGGACTCCGGGACCGTCGTGGACGCCAGTTCCGCGGCCGGCCCGGCCGGCCAGCACGGCTCCGCCCTGCCGGCCGTGGCCGATGCCGCGATCTTCGGCGCTGGCATGCTGGCCGGCGGGGCCGCCGTCACCCTGTCCCGGATGCGGCACAGCCAGCGGCAGGCCAGGCGGCCGGGCCGGCGGATCGCGCTGCCCTGCGCGGCGCCGGTGGCCACGGCCGAGCAGCGGCTGCGGGTGGCGGCCGAGCCCGCGCTGCCCGCCACCACGCTGCGTGCCGCCCTGAGCGATCTCGGTGCCGCGCTGACCGTTTCCGGCCAGCAGCTGCCCGGCATCGCCGGGGTGCACCTCACCCCCGACGCCATGGAGCTGCTGCTGACCTCGCCCGCCAGCGAGCCGCCGCCCGAGCCGTTCACGATTCCCGGCGGACGGCAGGGCATGGCCTGGCATCTTGCCCTGCCAGCCCCGGCCGCCTGGCGCGGGGCCGGCGAGCGGGCCGACCTGATGCCCGGCCTGTTCACGGCCGGCCGGGTGGCCGGTGACGGCTACCTGCTGCTCGACCTTGAGCACCTGATGGTCACCGCCGTGCAGGGCCCGCCGGAGCTGGTCGACCGGGTAGTCGCCACGGCCGCGGCCGAGCTGGCTACCAGCCAGCTGTCCGGCTGGTACGACCTCATCCTGTGCGGGTGCCCGGAGCTGGAGGTGGCGGGCGGCCGGGGCACCGCCTGCGCCAGCCTGGACGAGGCCATCAGCCTGCTCACGGCCAAGGCGGATTCGGTCCGGTGGCGGCTGGGCGACGGCGGCCCGGCGGACATCCGCTACCGCCGGATCACCGAGCCGCTGGACGAGGACTGGACCCTGACCCTGCTGGTCAGCCGGATAGCGCCGGACCCGGAGCAGATGGAGGAGCTGCTCGACCTGGCCTGCGGACCGGACACGGCCGGGATCGCCATCCTGATCGCGGCCGGTGCGGACGGCGAGGAGCGGGCTCCGGCAAGGTTCGAGCTGTCCGAGGATCCGGCCGAGCCCGGCGGCATCCTTGGCCGGATCCTGCCGCTGCAGCTCGAAGTGTCCCCGGAGCCGCTCGGCCAGGAGGACTACCAGGACCTGGTGAACCTGTTCACGGTGGCCGCCGACCTGAACGACGTGCCCGCCGACGCGCCCCCGTACCGGCAGTCGGTCTGGCTGCCACCGCCCCTCGATGACGAGGAGCCGGGGGCGGACGCACCGCCGGACGATGACGTGCTGCCGGACGAGGGTGTGCTGCCGGGTGAGGCCGTGCTGCCGGATGAGGCTGTGCTGCCGGATGGCCAGGACGGGTTCGCCGGGGATGAGCTGTTCCCCGGTGACGCCGGCGGCGGTGCGCTCGACGGAGCCGACGATGCGGCCGGTGCCAGTCTGGCCTGGACCGAGCCGGCCGGGGACGCGGTTCCGCCGATGCCGGCCCCGGCGAGCTTGAGCTCGCTGCGGATCGGTGTGCTCGGCCCGTTCACCGTCAACGGGGCACCCGGCTCACTGCTGCCCGCGCAGAGCCAGCTGCTGCTGGCCCTGGCGCTGCACCTGGGTACCGGGCTGTCGAACTCGCAGCTGTGCTTCCTGCTCGGCGCCGACCCGGATCATGCCAAGCCCACCGACTCGCTGCGCCAGCTCATCGCCAGGACCCGGCGCCAGCTCGGCCGGGCTGCCGACGGCCGGGAATGGATCACGCACCTGGGCAGCGGCCAGTACGCGCTGCATCCAGATACCCGGTTCGACCTGGCCGAGCTCGATGCGCTGGCCGAGCGCGGCCTGCGCACGCAGGACCGCCAGGACCTGCGCGATGCCCTGGACCTGGTCCGCGGCCTGCCGTTCACCGGCGCGGATTACTGGTGGCTGGACCCGGCCTTCGCCGAGGCAGCCCGGGCCCAGATCGTGGATGCCGCCGGGCTGCTGGCCGACATCGAGATCGGCACCGGCAACCCGTCCGCGGCCATCCGGGCGGCCAGGACCGGGCTGGCCGGGGACGCGTGCGCCGAGCAGCTGTGGCGGGCGCTGATGCGGGCCGAGCACGCGGCCGGGAACCTGGCCGGGGTCCGCGAGGCCTGGAACCGGTGCCTCCAGGCGATCGCCGACATCGCGCCGGGCGGTGAGCCGCACCCGGACACCGCGGCCCTGTACCAGCAGCTGACCTGGGGAGCCAGGACGCAGCCCGCGACCGCGAACGCATGACGCCGCCGGAACGCCGGTCAGGGGCCGGTTCAGAAGCCGTCCGGCCGGATCACCCCATCGGCCAGCGCCTGCTGCCGCCAGGCGGCCAGCCCCGCCGGGACCGCAGGAACGGGGCCGCCGGGCGGCCCGGCCAGCAGCACGTGCGACACCCGGCCCGCCAGCCGCACCCGGGTCGCCAGCGCTAGCTGGTAGCCCGCGCCGCGCAGCATGCCCGGCAGGTCCAGCCCCGCATCGGCGATCAGGCACAGCCGGCCGTCTGCGGCGAGCACGGCGGCCAGCTGTCTCCCAGAACCGGTCCAGCGAGCCGCGTAGCAGGCCGCGCGCGTCCACCGCGAGGTTCCACGGCGGATTGGTGATCACGGTGCCGACCGCAGCCCGGGGCCCAGGGCAGCAGCCCGGCATCCAGCCGGCACCAGGCCAGCCGGGAACCGGCCACCCCGGCCCTTGCCGCGTTGCGCCCGGCCTGGCCGAGCCGCACCGGGTCGAGGTCGCCGGCCAGCATCCGCCCGCCGGGCCCGGCCAGCAGCGCCTCGATCACGATCGTCCCGTCACCGCAGAACGGATCGGCCATCTCGCCGACCCGGCGGCGGCCGGGCTGGCCGGGTCCGCCGGTCGGCCAGCCCGGCCAGCCGGGCCAGCGCGGCGGCGGCAGGCGGATGCAGCGTGCCGATGCCCGGCCTCGGTCTTGTACCCGCGCCGGTGCAGCGGCCGGGGCGCGAGCTGCACCGCGGCCACCGCCTCACTACCCCGGATCAGCACCCGTACGGTCAGGTCTGGCTGCCCGGCTGGCTGGCCCGCGCTGGTCCGGGCGAGATAGCAGCCGCCGGTCAGCTGCGCCAGCGATGCGCCGACGGCCTGCTCCACCGCGAAGCGGTTGTACCGGCGCCCGCCGTCCAGGCTCGCCACCACATCGAGCCTCGGCGCCTTGCCCGGGTCAGCACCGGGCAGCGGGCGGAACCCGCCGAGCACGGCCAGCGCGCCGGCCCAGTCCAGTCCGGCCAGCCGCCGGGCCAGCAGCGGCGGTGCGTCCCAGCCCGGCCCGGCATCCGGTACCCGGCCGACCACGCCGAGCACGTCGTCTACGGTGCGCAGGGCGAGCACCGCCGGGGCCAGCGCGGGCAGCCGGAAGGAGACCTCCCGGCCGGACAGCGTGATGTCGCGAGCGCCGGGCAGCCGGGAGCTGATCTCGTCCGCGGCCACCCATTCCAGGCCGCGCACCGACCGGGCGATGAGGCAGGTGAGCGGTCCCGTGCGCTCGCGATCTGCGGCAGAGGCGCGACCGGAATCGGTCAGGGCCGGATCCCGGCAGGCGCCTGGTGCCTGGCAGACATCGGCGCCTCCTTCCCGGCCGGTTGCGCCGCATCGTGCGGCCGACGCGCCGATCCTAGGTCGGCCGGCCGCGGGGGCAACTGCCGGGCCGTTTCCAGGAATCTGGAAACCGGCTCGGATTCGTTGACCGGCGCCGGAACCAGGCCGCATCCTCGTCAGGCGAGCCGGGCTGTCAGGGGCCGGCCCGGACATCAAGGACGGTGACAGTTGGCTGTTCCCGGCTATTCGCCAGCCCGGCCGCCCCGCCCCCCGGTGCGGCCGCGCAGCCTCCGGCGCTGGGCGATGGTGGGCGGCCTGGCGGCAGTCTGGGCGTTCCTGCTGACCATGACCGGATCGATGATCGCCGGCAGCGTGCTGTTCCTGATGCTCGCGGTGGCCGCGACCGGGTTCTGGATCGCGGCGCGGTGCCTGGGCCTGACCAGCGATCACCCCTGGATCCGGCAGCTGGCGGTACGCCCGTGGCGGAACGGGTCGGACGTGCTGCGGCTGGCCCTGCGGCACCTGCCGGAGGTGTTCATCGTGTCGCCCAGCGGCTCGCTGCTCGCGCCGACCGCGGTCGAGCTGCGGATGAATCCCGATGACCTGTCCTCGCTGACCGAGATGATGGAGCTGTCCCTGATTAACTCCAGCGCCACCGAGGTGTACCGGGAGCAGGTGACCGGCCGGGGGGTCGCGCTGGCCGGCCCGGGCCCGGCCACGGTCACCGTGCTGGCCGACCCGGCGGTACCGGCCGGCCGTTACCGCATCCGGCAGGGCCGCCCCCTCGGCGCCGGGATCGCTCCCGCCGGTGCCTCCCTGGCCGGCCGGGCCGTGGCCGGCGCGGGCCATGAACCCGTCGGCCGCCCCGGCGGCACCAGTGTGCTGACCACCAGGCCCGCGGCGGCCGTCGGTGCGCAGACCGTCCAGGCGGGCTCGGTGACGGTGGCCGAGACGGCGCAGGTCCCGCTGCTGCGGCTGGTGTCGAACGGCTGTATCGCCGAGACCAGGATCTCCGGTGCCAGGGCGGGCCGGGGCAGTGCCGCAGAGCTCGGCCTGCCGGCGGTGCCCACTGTGTCGCGGGTGCATGCCACATTCGCCTATGCCGACGGGCACTGGCAGATCACCAGCCTGGGCCGGAACGGTGTGCTGCTGAACGGCAAGCCGCTGGCCGGCTCGCAGCCGGTCCGGGACGGCGACACGATCAGCTGGGGTCACCAGGCAGACGCGCTGGTGTCCAGGGTCGAGATCGGCTGGGAACGGGCGCTGCCGTCCGGCGCCCGGCCCTGACCGGTACCGGCGACGCAGCGGGCAGCCGCGGGTGGAGCAGAGCCCGCGCGTCGGGCACAACCGCACGTCGGCCCGAGCCGGTACCGTTTCTCATGTCGGCAGGTTGCCGGCCGGTGACTCACAGTGGATGATCGATGCGCGGCGATGAGCGAATGGCCGGCGGGCAGCTCGTGGTCTGGTCCGCCGCCCGCGGCGAATGGCTGTCCTGCCCGCCGGACGAGATCACCTGGCTGGACCGCAAGCTGCTCAGCGCCGGCAAGGACACCACGCTGCACCGGCCGCCGCGCTGTCCCGGCCTGCGGTTCGTGCACTACCGGTGGGAGCTGTTCAGCCGCGACACCACCCACTGGGTGTACGTGGCCCCTTACGCCGGGGTCGCGCTGGACCACCGCAGCGTGCAGGGCGCGGCCCGGCATGTGCTGCCGATCGCACCGGACCGGTACGAGACCGTGCCGGTCCGGCTGGAGGGCGGCGCCTGGCTGGTCAGCGTGGGCCGGTGGGTCCTCCCGCTGTGCATCGACGTGCCGGCCCAGCACCGCGGCGAGCCGACGGTGCCGCATCGCGCCAGCGAGCCGCATACCCAGCAGAAGCGGGTCCGGCTGGAGGGCGGTTCCGGGCAGGCGAGCCCGCCGCTGCCCGGCGCGGCGGCCAAGGTCCGGGCCTTCTTCAAGCGCAACGATACGGCCAGGCTGGCCATGGCCTACTACTACCAGCAGTTCATCCTGGGCGCCGTGGCCCCGCAGGAGGTGCCGATGATCGATGTCGCGATCGCACTTGACCTGCGGGGCGAGGGCGCGGTGTCGGACTACAAGAAGCAGCTCCAGCGCCGGATCTGGAACGAGCAGCGGCACCAGCGCGAGCTGGCCGACTTCCTGCTGTCCGGCGGCCTGCTGGGCCAGGCCGACCTCGAGCGCGCGCTCCAGGCCGCCGCGGCCAACGAGCGCAGCGGCCGGTCCGAGGCGGCCCGCAAGCGGCTGCGTTACCGCCCGAAACGGTGACCCGGTCCGGGACGGCTCAGTCCCGGACCGTGCCGTCCCACCGCCATTCGGTGCGGCGCGGGCGGTCACCGAGCTCGCTGCGCCCGGCGCACCACAGCAGCACTGCCTGCGGGTCGCCGCCGGGTGCAGCCGGGAACAGCCGCGCGAGCACCGGCGCGCACAGCTCGCCCGGCGGGCGCCAGTCGGCACCGAGCGCCCGCGCGATGTCGTAGGTGTGTATCAGCGTCTCTATCGCTCCCATCGCGGCGAAGCCGCCGGCGTCGGAGGTGCCGTAGACGTGATAGCCGCGGTCGGCGGGACCGGCTGCGGCCACGGTCCGCTCCAGGATCGCCCCGCCGACGCCGATCATCCGCAGCAGCCCGTCCGGTGTCGCGTCGCCGTCCATCACCAGCTCGAACGGCACCCAGCTGCCTGGTTCCTGGTCGATGATCTGGGACGCGTAGAACACCAGGCAGTCGGCGATATGCACGCCCGCCTGCCAGCAGCTCCAGTCAAGGTCGAGCGCCGGGACGCTCCAGTCGGCGTCCCGGTACGGACCAAGGACCCGCCGCGCCTGAGCGACGGACTCGGTCACCAGCCCAGCTGGCACGGTCATCAGAATTCCCTCCGGCTCCTTCGGCGGCGGCCGTCCCGCCGTCAGGCCATCCTGCACCCGCCCGCCGACACCCGGTCACGGCGGCTGGCGGAGTGGCCGATTCGCCGGCTCTGGCCGCCGGCAGGGTGCCTGGTGCGGGCATCAGATCACGGGGCAGGCCGCCTGCGGCACGCATTTCCCCCGTGCATCCAGCTACGGAGTGTAGTCAGCCATCGACACATGACTATATTGTGATATAGCTCACGTTGCCTGGAACCAGGCCTGACCCTTCCGCCATTTCCGCAGGCAGTTGATGGTTTCCGGGGCAAATAATCCGGCAATGGCGCGACTCGCATTATTCAGCTTACGGCGTGCAAAACGGCTTTTCCGGCAACGAGCGACTCCGTTTCGTGCATGGTGGGGGAACGACAGCACCCTGCGCGCGCGGTGGTTGCCACTGCGCAACACCTGCCGCCCTGATCCCGCGTCACGTCGCGCGCGCCGCTGCCTCGCTCCCGGGTTCCGGGTCGCCGGGCAGTCGACCAGGGTGAAAGCCGAGCACGCTCGCGTGCCCGACCTAAGGCTCGACTTGTCCGCCTACAGGACTCGCAAGCTTGGATCATCCCTACTCACCATCGCAGTAACCGGCCCGGCCGCGGCCCTGCTCGCCATTGCGGTCGGCATCACGGGCACGGCGCAGGCCAGCGCACAGGCCCAGCCCGCCGGCGTGACGGGTACCGTTCACGCGGCCGGCACCCAGTCCCAGACCAGCACCGGGCCCGGTGCCCCGGCGAGGGCTGTCCTGGACAGCTCCGCCACCCCGCTGGTCAGGGCTCATCATCCGCGCAAGCACCATCGGCGCCGGCATCATGCTCGCCGGCACCATGCGCACCGCCGCCTGACCTCGCACGGGATCGCCAGGTCCATGCTGCACCGCTTCCGCTGGTCGAAGCGCCAGTTCAGGTTCCTGAACTGGCTGTGGGACCGGGAGAGCAGCTGGAACGTGCACGCGTCCAACCCCTACTCGGGCGCGTACGGCATCCCGCAGGCGGTGCCCGGTTCCAAGATGGCCAGCGCCGGGCCGAACTGGGAGTCCAGCGCGCGGACGCAGATCCGCTGGGGCCTGGAGTACATCAAGGAGCGTTACGGATCGCCGCGCGGCGCGTGGGATCACGAGGTTGCCTACGGCTGGTACTGACCGGCGGTAGGCAGGCACCGGGGCCGGGTCAGCACGTCACCCGGCCCCGGTGCCGCCCTCGGCGGTCAGGCCGGGCCTGGCCAGCGGCCGGAACAGCCGGGCCGCCGCCGGTTCCATCTGGCAGCCCGGCTCGCCGGATGCCGACAGCCGGATGAGCACCGGCAGGTGCCGGCCGACGGCCAGGCAGAACGGGGCGGCCCACTCGCAGATTTCCTCGACGCCGACCGGGACGCCCGGGCCGCCAGGGCCGCCCGGCTCGGCCAGCGCGGCCCGCAGCTGGGCGATCGGGAACATCCGGTCCGGCTCGGCCGCCAGCAGGTCAAACAGCCTGCGGCTCCAGCTCGGCAGCTGCCGGTACACCACCGCCGCCCTGGCCGCGTCATCCGGGGACCAGCCGGCCAGCACGCCCGGCCGCTCGTCATCACCCGGCACCAGACCCTGATGTTCCTGGTCGCCCAGCCTCATGACGCAAGCGATGCACATGCCGGCTCTGGTCCTCCTCGTGCCGGGGGGTGATCAGCAACATTACGGTGCCGGGGGACGGGTGTCTGCCGGGTCGCCGCGACCGGTCGGCCGTCCAGGGCACCGCACGCCATGCCGGGCGGCCGGCCGCGGAAGTGCCGTCGGTCACAGCAAGTCGTCGAGTCTCCCTGCCGGATCCCCTCGGCGAATGCCTGGTGCCGCCGCGCGCCGGCCGGTCGGCAGGGCGAGAGGCAGGCCGGGGTCACCGGTCCGGCGCGTGCCAGCCGGCCGGGTCGACGCCGCCGGGGACGGGAGCCTGCGGGTCGTAGGGCGTCCGGGTGAAGATCCAGGTAGCGAGGTCGAGTGCGACCACTCCGCCGTCCGGGCCCGGCACCGGGACCAGCGCCTCGCCGGCATAGTCGTCGTCCAGGCCGGTCCAGGTGCCCCCGCCGTCGCGGCGGAACCGGACGATGTCGCCGCCCCAGTCCAGCTCCAGGGTGTCGGTGCCGGACAGCCGCATGGTCAGCTGCGAAGGCCCGAAGTACCAGGTGCCGAGCAGGCCCATCAGCTCGTCGCTGACCTCGGCGGGCACCCACTCGGCCGGGCTGGACGGCTCGCTGTCGGCCAGGATGCGCAGCAGGTCGACCGGCAGCCTGCGGCCGAACCCCGCGGTGGAGTTCGACAGCGCGACCGCCGCGTCCCCGCTGTCACCGGAGATCTGCATGATGCCGAAGAACCCCGGCATGGAGCCGACGTGACCGTAGGTCCGCACCCCGGCCGTCGTGTTCCAAACCTGGAGGCCGAGACCGTAGCCGCTGGTCCACGGCTGGCCCGGCAGGTCGGCCACGGTCAGCGGCTCGCGCATCTCCGCCAGGGTCGAGTCGCCCAGCAGGCCGCCGGACTGGCCGGCCAGGAAGGCGGCCCACCGGGCCAGGTCGCGCACCGTGGTCCACAGCTGCCCGGCGGGCGCCATCGCCCCGGCGTCGTGCTCCGGCTCGGGCAGCAGCAGGTCGGCGTGCGGGTGCACGGCGTAGCCGGCCGCGTGCGGCGGCTGCGGCCTGGCGGTGGTCCTGGTCATCCCGAGCGGGCCGAGTACCTGGTCGGCGATGACCTCGTACCACGGCTTGCCGTGCAGCCGGGCGAGCATCTCGCCGACCATGGCGAAGCCGACGTTGGAGTAGTGGAACCGGCGGCCAGGCCGCCAGCGGCGCGCGTCCTCGCCGAGCGACCGGCCGGCCAGGCCGGCGAAGTCCGAACCCGGCGTGCGCTCCCACCACGGCCCGGCGGTCTGGGACCGGACGCCCGAGGTGTGCGACAGCAGCTGTCCGATGGTCAGCCCGGCCACCGCCGGAACGTCGAGGTACCTGCCGACCGGGTCGGACAGGCTGAGCTTGCCCTCGTCCCGCAGCTTCAGCACGGCGACGGTACTGAACGTCTTGCTCATGGACCCGATGCGGTACTGCACATCTGCGTCCGGCGCACTGCCCGGCGCTCCGGCCGGCCCTCCGGTCCCGGCCGATCCCGCGGGCGCCTGGCCGGGCGGCCCGATCCGGCCGCAGCCGTGCGACCAGACCAGCTCGCCGCCGCGGACCAGGCCCGCCGCCACCGACGGCAGCCGCTCACCGGACTGCTCGGCCGCGAGCCGTGCGTTCAGCTGCCGGTTTGTCACCTCATCGATCACGATGCCCAACGTTATCGGCCCACCTCAGCCGCGAACCACCCGCCCTGCCGCCTCCGCGGGGAGTGGCGCCGCGGGCCCGTCTGGCCGGCGGTGGCGCTGGCGGGGGACGGCGGTCAGGACGGGAACGGGGCGGGGGCGGTGCCGCGGACCTCGATCCGGTCGATCGCGGCGGGCTGGACCGCACGCGGGTCGGCGGACAGCAGGGTGGTGCCGGCCGCCGGGTCGGACAGCAGCCCGAACGCGAGGGCGGCGGGCAGCCGGGAGTGCGGCGGCGCGGCCCGGCTGGTGCCGAAGCCGTCCCTGACGGACCGGCCGCTGACCAGCCGGGCCAGCCCGACCAGTGGTTCCAGCACCTCGATCGGGTAATCGGTGCCGGCCAGCAGCGGCACCCCGGCGGCGGCCAGCGCCGCCCACGGGTAGGCAGTGGCGGACCGGCCGCCGCCCAGCGCCGCCGCAACGTGCGCCGCGTCGGTCACCGCGAACGACGGCTGGATGCAGGCGGTCACCCCGGTCGCGGCCATCCGCGCGATCAGCTCGGCGGACTGCAGGCTCGCGTGCTCGACCCGCGGCGCCGCCGCGGCCATCGCCGCGTGATCGCCGTCCCAGGCCAGCTCGTAGGCGTCCAGCACGGCCCCGATGCCCCGGTCCCCGATCGCATGGGTGGCGATCCGCCAGCCCTGGCCGAGGTAGGGGGTGATCCGGCGGGCCAGCGCGGCCGGGCCCTGGAACAGCAGCCCGCCGGACTCCTCGTCGTCGAAGTTCCGGCACATCGCGCAGGTGCGCGGGCCGAGCCAGCCGTCGGCGTAGAACTTGATGCCGTCCAGCCGCAGCCACGGGCCGCCGTCGGAGCGCCGGGCCCCGATCCCGGCCAGGCCCGCCTGCCCGGCCAGCCCGCTGGCCAGGTAGACCCGGACCCGGACCGGCAGCGGCCCGGCCGCCTGGAGCCCGGCCAGCGCATCGAGGTACCACCACTCGCGCAGCCCCATCTCGGTGATCTCGGTCAGCCCGGCCGCGGCCGCCCGCCGCAGGCCGGCCTGCAGCCGGGCCGCGACCTGGTCCGGCGGCACCGGCGGCGGCGGGTCGAGCACGTCCATCGGGCTGCTGCCGTCGGCGGCGACCCGGTGGTGAAACTCGCGCACCGCGGCCGCGGTGGCCGGGAAGGCCAGCCCGGCGCTGTCGCGCAGCAGGTGGGCGTGGCTGTCGACCAGGCCGGGTACCGCGACCGGCCCGGCCGGTGCCGCGTGCTGCATGACGGACCTCCTCGGTGGCCGGACGTCTCTATTGTGGCCGGGATTGCGCCGGGCCGGTCCGGCGCCAAAGCTAGGACTGACCGAACGGAGAGGACCCGCCGTGCCGTATGCGATCCCGGACCGCGACATCGTCGCGATCATCGACGCCCCGCCCACGCCGCTGGTGGTGCTGGCACCGGGCGGGCGCCTGGCCGCCCTGGTGCAGTACGAGTCGCACCCGCCGGTCTCGGTGCTGGCCCGGCCGTATCTCTCGCTCGGCGGCATCCGGGTGGACCCGGCGATAGCGGGGCGCCAGCGGACCCGGCGGATCACCTCGCTGTCGGTGCTGCGGATCGAAGACGGCTCGGTCCGGCCGCTGGCCGCGCCGGCCGGCGCCCAGCTCGGCATGCCGGCCTGGGCGCCGGACGGGCGCCGGCTCGCGTTCACCGTCGATGAGAGCGACGGGATCGGGGTCTGGGTCGCCGACGCGGAGCTGGCGACCGCGGCGCCGCTGAACGGGCTGCGGGTCAGGGACATCCTGGGCGGCGCCGACCCGCCGTCGGCTGGCAGCACGGTCCGCTGGGCCCGCGACGGCGGCTCGCTGATCGTGCTCGGCGCCCCGGCCGAGCGGCCGGACCTGCCCGTGACGCCGGCCGAGCCGCAGCTTGAGGAGACGGCCGGGAAGCGGTCCCAGATGGCGACCTACACTGACCTGCTCCGCACCGAGGCGGACTCCGCCGCGTTCGAGTCGCTGGCGACGACGGTGCCGCTGCGGGTCGACCCGGTGACCGGCGCGGCGAAGGAACTCGGCCCGGCCGGGATGTACCGGCTGCTCGAGGATTCGCCGGATGGCCGCTACCTGCTGGTGCACCGGCTCAAGCGGCCGTTCTCGTTCCGCGTTCCTTATCCGTACTTCGCCCGGAGCACCGAGATCTGGACCGCGGCCGGCGAGCCGGTCCGGGTGCTGGCCGACTACCCGGTCAGCGACGAGGTGCCGCGGCACGGGGTGCCGACCGGGCCGCGGCATGTGTCCTGGGAGGAACGGGCGCCGGCCAGCCTGGTCTGGACCGAGGCACTCGACGGCGGCGACCCGACCGTGCCGGCCGAGCACCGCGAGCAGGTGACGCGGCTGCACGCGCCGTTCACCGGCGACCCGGATCCGGCCTTCCGGCTGCGGCACCGGCTCGTCGACTGGCTCGCCATGGACCAGCCGCACCAGCTCCTGGTCACCGAGCACGACCGGGACCGCCGCTGGGACACCATCTGGCTGTGCGATCTCGGCGCGCCGGAGCGCAACCGGGTGCTGTTCGACCTGGACGCCGAGGATGCCTACGGCGACCCCGGCACCCCGGTGCTGCAGGTGCACCCGGACGGCACCCGGACCGTGCTGCAGGACCAGTCCGTTATCTACCTGCGCGGCGGCGGTGCCTCCCCGGACGGTGACCGTCCGTTCCTCGATCGCCTTGACACCGAAACGGGTGCCTCCTCGCGGCTGTTCCGCAGCCCGGCGGACTGTTATGACCTGGTGCTCGGGTTCGCCTTCGGCGGCCGTGACGAGGTGCTGCTCTGGCACGAGAGCCAGAACGAGCCGCCGAACCTGGCCCTGTCCGCACTGGGCTCAGCCGCACCGGGCACGGGGGACCCGGGCGGAGTCCGGCGGCCGCTCACTCACTGGCCGGACCCGCATCCGCAGCTGACCGGCATCGGCAAGCGGCTGGTCGTGCACGATCGCGGCGACGGGGTGCAGCTGTCCGGCCTGCTGCACCTGCCGCCGGGCTACGACCCGCAGCGCGACGGCCGCCTGCCGCTGGTCATCTGGGCCTACCCGCTGGACTTCGGCAGCGCCGCCACCGCCGGGCAGGTCCGGGGCAACAGCAACCGGTTCACCTGGCTGTCGGCCAGCGAGCCCGCCTGGTTCGTGCTGCGCGGCTACGCGGTGCTGTCCAGCGCGACGATGCCGGTGATCGGCGACCCGGAGACGATGAACGACACCTACATCGAGCAGATCACCGCGGCCGCCGCGGCGCACATCCGGGCGCTGGACGAGATGGGCATCGCCGATCCGGCCAGGGTGGCGGTCGGCGGGCACAGCTACGGCGCGTTCATGACCGCCAACCTGCTGGCGCACACCGACCTGTTCGCGGCCGGGATCGCGCGCAGCGGGGCGTACAACCGGACCCTCACCCCGTTCGGCTTCCAGACCGAGCGGCGGAGCTTCTGGGAGGCCACCGGCGTGTACGACCGGGTCTCGCCGTTCCGCTACGCGGACCGGATCACCGCGCCGATCCTGCTGGTGCACGGGCTCGCCGACAACAACTCCGGCACGTTCCCGGTCCAGTCGCAGCGGCTGTTCCAGGCCCTGCAGGGCACCGGCGGGACCGCGCGCCTGGTGCTGCTGCCGCACGAGAGCCACGGCTACCTGGCCCGCGAGTCGGTGCTGCACGTGCTGGCCGAGCAGCTCGCCTGGCTGGAGCGCTGGCTGCCGGGCCGCTGACCGGGCAGTGCTGACCGGCGGTGCTGACCGGGCGGGAGCCCGGCCCGGCTGGCATAGGCTGCCGTTATGCCCCGGACGCTGCCGCTGTTCCCGCTCGGCACCGTCCTGTTCCCCGGCCTGGTGCTGCCGCTGCACGTATTCGAGGAGCGGTACCGGCAGCTCGTCCGCGACCTGCTGGCGGAACCGGAGCCGCGGTGCTTTGGCGTCATCGCGATCCGCAAGGGCCGGGAGACCGGCGTGACCGGGGTGTCGGCGCTGCACCGGGTCGGCTGCACGGCCACGATCCGCCAGGTCACCCCGCACCCGGACGGCCGCTACGACCTGGTCACCCTGGGCACGCAGCGGTTCACGCTGGACGGGCTGGATTACTCCCGGCCGTACCTGACCGGCCAGGCGGAACTGCTCGATGAGCCCGGCGGCGACGACCCGGCGGCCGGGCCGGCCGTGCGCGAGGTGCGGCGCTCGTTCGCGGCCTACCTGGATGCGCTGGCCGGGCATACCGGCACCAAGGTCGCCACGCCAGAGCTGCCCGACGACCCGGTGGCGCTGTCGTACCTGGTGGCGGCCTCGATGGTGATCGACCTGAGCGACCGGCAGGCGCTGCTCGCGGCGCCGGACGCGGTGCGCAGGCTGGCCGCCGAGCGTACCCTGCTGGCCGCCCAGGCCTCGATGATGCGGACGCTGACCTCCGTGCCGGCGCCGCACCTGCGCAACTCGCCCTACAGCGCCAACTGACCAGTCCCGGCCGGCGAGTTGACCCGACGGCGGCTGCTCGGCCGAACTGACCGGCCCCGGCCCTGATGACTGCCGCCCGCTGATCAGCCTTCCGGCTCGCGGCCGGCCATCAGGGCGGCTATCTGATGTGCCTGCGGGTCGTCGGAGCCGCGCAGCGCGCCGATGACCGACTCCCGGTCCTCGCGGCTGCGGTTCTGGCTGAGCTTGGCCTTGGCCTCCACCTCGGTGATCAGCATCTCCACGCCGACGATGCCGCGCAGCTGGCCGGCGATATAGGACTCCGGCGCGTCGGTGATCCACCAGCGGTTGTCCAGGTGCTGCTCGTACCGCTCGGTCAGCGCGGTGACGATCTCGCGCAGCCAGCCGGGATCGGAGTGAAACCGGACCGGCCCGGTGAAGTGCACGCTGGTGTAGTTCCAGGTCGGCACCGCCCGGCCGTGCCCGGCCGAGCTCGACGTACCAGGACGGGGAGACATAGGCCTGCGGGCCGTGCACGATCGCCAGGGCGGGGGCGTCCGGCAGCGCCGAGCGCCACTGCGGGTTGGCCAGCGCCATGTGGCCGAGCAGCCGGCCGTGCTCGCCCGCCGCCCGGTCCCAGATCACCGGCAGCAGGGTGGCGACCGGCCTGGTGCCGTCGAACGTCACCAGGTCCGCCGCCCCGGCCTGCTCGACGAACGCCACAACCTGGTCTTCGTCGTCGGCGGCGAAATGCTGAGGTACGTACATGTGCCACAGGGTAAGCGCCCCGGTCAGCGTGCACCGAGTACGCCGGCGGGCAGAAGAGTGTGCGCCCGAGCCGGCTCGTATCGGGCGCGGCGAGTCGCGCGGCCCGTCCGTAGTCGTACAGCTCGGTCTTGTCGAACCAGACGTCGATCTCCCTGGCGGCTTCGGTGGCGCTTGCCGACGCGTGCACCAGGTTGGCCACCGCCAGCCCGTTCGCGTTCGCGTAGGCCTTGCTCTGGTGCGCGAAGTCACCGCGGATGGTGCCGGGCGCCGCCTGGTCCGGGTAAGTCGAGCCGACCAGCTTGCGCACGCAGGCCACCGCGTCCACCCCCTCGATCACCAGCGCGATCACCGGGCCGGTCTCCATGAAGGTGGCCACCGAGTTGTACACCGCCGGGCCGAACCGCTCCTCCAGGTCGAAGTAGTGCTGGCGGGCCAGGTCGGCGTCCATCCAGACCATCTTGTTGCCGACGATCTTCAGCAGTGCGTCCTCGAAACGCGTCAGCACGCGCCCCACCAGACCGCGCGCCACCGCGTCGGGCTTGAGCAGGACCAGGGTCCGCTCGATCCCCGTGACGTCACTCATGTTGATCCTCTCCGATGAGATTGCCCGCATATCCTAGCCAGGCCGGGCACCGGTCAGGACCGCTGCCGCGGCTGCCGCGACGGCGGATCGGTGGCCGCCGGGCACGCGCGGCTTATAGTCTCCTGTTTTGCGCCCAGCATGCCGGCCCGGCGCGGCCCGGCCGGACCTGAGGAGAAGGGGACCGCAGGGGGCCCAGGTCAGCGGGCTGCCCGCCGGTGCCCGGTGAGGCAGCGAGTGGAAGACACCTGGGCAGGCAGGGACCTGCCCGTGCTCGACGCGACGGTCAGCCTGCTTGAGTACAGCTACATGGTCACTGTCAGTGATATCGCGGACCGGACCGGGCTGGAGCAAGCCGAGGTCGCGCGGGCGCTCGACGCGCTCGGCCCGGACTATGTCGACTTCCGCAAGACCGAGACCGGGGGCGATCCCAGGTTCTGGTACGTGCTGAAGGCGACGTCGCAGGCGCGCCGCGCGATCGGCCAGTGGCCGACGCCGGAGGGCATGATCGCGCGCCTGGCCGACGGGCTCAGCCTGGCCGCCGACGCCGAGCCCGACCCCGACCGCAAGAGCCTGCTGACTCATACCGCCGGGCTGCTGGCGGCCCGCTGCGGCAGGTCAGCGTCGACGTCGCGGCCGGGATCGTCGGGATAGCGGGTGCCGGCGCCTGGCAGTCTGGCCCGCAGGCACCGTCACCTGACCCGCAGGCACCGCCGCCAGGCACCACGGCACCGCCGCCCGGCCCGGCGTCCTGAGTGGCCGGGTCGGGCGCGCGCGGCCCGGATCCGGCGGGCATCGCGGACCTGTTCGCGCGGGCGGGCTGCACCGGCCAGCTGTGCGTGCAGACCCTGGACGGCGCCGCCGAGGTGGCCCTCGGCGCGGACCAGCCGGCGGTCGCCGCGTCAGTGATCAAGGTCTGCATCGCGCTGGAGGCCGAGACGCAGTTCGCCGACGGGCGGCTGGATCCGCGGGAGCGGATCATGCTGCCCGCCGCGGCCCGCACGCCTGGCCCGAGCGGCTTCTCGCTGTACCGCGACGACGTGGTGGTGTCGCTGCGCGACCTGGTGGTGGCGATGCTGACCATCAGCGACAACCCGGCCACCGACGCGCTGCTGCACCGGATCGGCACCGACGCTGTGAACGCCACCTCAGCGCGCCTTGGCCTGGCCGGCACCGTCATCACCGCCGACCTCGACGAGATCATCAACTCGATCGGGCGGGACGCCGGCTTTTCCGACTGGGCCGCGCTCGCGTCCTGGGCCGCCCAGCCGCACCGCCGGGACGAGCGGGATGACCTGGCCCGCCGGGTGCTGGCCGTCGGCGCGCTGGATCCCCTGCGCACCAGCCGCACCACGCCGCGGGACATGACCAGGCTGCTCCGGCTGATCTGGTCGGATCAGGCCGGGCCGCCGGCGGCGTGCCAGCGGGTCCGCGAGGTCATGAGCCGGCAGCTGACCCGGCACCGGCTGGCGTCCGCGTTCGGGCCGCCGGCCAGGGTGGCGGCCAAGAGCGGCAGCCTGGTGGGGGTCGTGCGCAACGAGGTCGGCGTGATCTCCTACCGCGACGGCCGCGGCTATGCCGCGGCCGTCTTCACCAGGGCGCTGCGGCCATGGCAGAACGAGTCCGCCATCGACGCGGTGATCGGGGCGGCCGCCGCCGCGGCGATCGCCGGGCTGCCGAGCGCCGCGGCCTGACCGGCGCTGCTGCCTGGCCGGCGCTGCGGCCTGGCCGGCGTTGCTGCCTGACCGGGGCTGCTGCCTGGCCGGCGCTGCTGCCTGGCCGGCGCGCAGGGCCGGCGGGTGCCCCGCCGCTGCTCAGCCGGCCGGTTCCCTGGCCGGGGGCAGGGCCGGGGCGGAGGGCGGGGCGGAGGTCACCTTGGCCAGGGACAGGACCAGGTCGCGGACGAACTGGCTGGCCTGCGGCCAGGGGAAGCCGGGCAGCGTGATGCGCAGGGTGACGGTACCGTGCAGGGCCACCCAGATCGCGGTGGCGTCGGCCACCACGTTGGTGCTGGCCGACACCCCGGCCCGGACGCAGGCCTCCACAGAGTCCAGCAGCAGCTCGAACGACTCGGCGCCGAGCTGCAGCCGCGGCCGCCCGTCGGGGCCGGCCGCGACCGGCTCGCAGTAGCCATCGGCCTGTGCCGCGGCCAGCCGCCGCCCGGAGAACAGCACGCCGTAGCGGGCCGGGTGGCGCAGCCCGAAACCCACGTACCCCTGGCAGCCGGCTACCAGGCGCCCGGCCGGGTCCGGCCCGGCCGGGCGCATCCCGGCCTCGATTGCCTCGGTCAGCTGGTCGAAGACCCGGCTGACCACGGCCAGCACGATTGCGTCCCGGTCGGCGAAGTGCGGGTAGATCGACGGCGCGGCGATGCCGACCTCCCGTGCCACCGCGCGCAGCGTCACTGCCTCGTCGGTGCCCTCCCGCTCGATCAGGGCCAGCGCGCCGGACACGATCTCCTCGGTCAGGCGGGCGCCCTGGCCGCGCGCGTTCCGCTGCCGGCGGGCCCGGCCCTGTCCGGCCGGCACCGGCCGTTGCGGGGCGGCAAGCGATGTGTTCATGCCAGCTACTTTACACGCGTTAGCTCACTGAGTTATAGTTACAGTCGTAAGTCAACGAGCGTAAGTGCAGACCGGTAAGTGTGTGAGCGTTAGGAGAAGTGCGATGAGCGCAACGACGGCGGCGGGAGACTCGCGCTGGCCGCAGGGACATCCCCGGCGGCGGCAGATCCTGCTGGTGCTCTGCCTCAGCCTGCTGGTCGTGGTCATCGACAACACGATCCTGAACACGGCGCTGCCCACGCTGGCCCGGGTGCTGCACGCGGGCACCAGCTCGCTGCAGTGGATTACCGACGCCTACACGCTCTGCTTCGCCGCGCTGCTGATCCCGGCCGGCGCGCTCGGCGACCGGTACGGGCGCCGGATCTCGCTGGTCGCCGGCCTGGCCGTGTTCGCGCTCGGCAGCATGGCGGCGGCGTTCGCGGACGGCACCGGGCCGCTGATCGCGGCCAGGGTGGTGATGGGCCTCGGTGCCACGTTCGTCATGCCGGCCACGCTGTCGATCCTGAACGCGGTGTTCCCGCCGAGAGAGCGGCCGCAGGCAATCGCCGCCTGGTCCGCCGTGGCAGGGGTGGGCATCATCGTCGGCCCGACCCTCGGCGGGCTGCTGCTCGACCACTTCTGGTGGGGCAGCGTGTTCCTGATCAACGTCCCGCTGGTGGCGATCGCGCTGGCCGGGATCGTCCTTATCGTGCCGGAGACCGCCGAGCCCGGCCGCCACCGCCTGGACCTGCCCGGCACGCTGCTGATCGCCGGCTCGCTGGTGGCCATCGTGGACGCGATCATCGAGGCGCCGGGCCGCGGCTGGGTCACCCCGGTCACCCTGGGCGAGCTCGCGGCCGGCCTGGCCGCGCTGGCCGCCTTCGCCTGGTGGGAGCTGCGCAGCCCGCACCCGCTGATCGACCTGCGGGTGTTCGCCTCCCGCGCGTTCACCACTGCCGCCGCCTCGGTCACCGTTATCTTCTTCGCCCTGTTCGGCAGCCTGTTCGTGCTCACCCAGTACCTCCAGCTGGTGCACGGCTACAGCCCGCTGGCGGCCGGCCTGCGCGCGCTGCCGTTCGCCGTGGCCATGGGCGCGGTGTCGCCGCTGTCGCCGGTGCTGGCCCGGCGGCTGGGTGGCCGGGTGATCATCCCGGCCGGGATGGCGATGATGGGACTGGGCCTGCTTGACCTGGCCACCGCGGGCGTGCACACCGGCTACCCGCCGCTGGCGGTCGCGGTCGCGATCATGGGCGCCGGCATGGGCCTGGTCATGGCGCCCGCCAGCACCACGATCATGAACGCGGTGCCCGGCCACCAGGCGGGCGCGGGCAGCGCCATCAACGACACGATCCGGGAGGTCGGCGGCGCCCTGGGAATCGCGATCATCGGCAGCCTGTCCGCGAGCCTGTACCGGACCCGGCTGACCAGCGTGCTGGCCGCGGCGCATGTGCCCGGCCCGGTTGCGCACGCGGCCACCGGCTCGGTGGCCGCGGCCAACCTGGTCGGCGGCTCGGTCGGCGGGGCCCGCGGCGGTGAGCTGATCGGCGCGGCGCACAGCGCCTTCGTCCGGTCGATGGACCTGGGCATCCGGGTAGCGGTCGCAGTGGCGCTGGTGTCCGCGGTCGCCGCCGTCTTCGCCCTGCCGCGCCGGCGCGACGAGCGGGCCGCCGTGCCGGTCCCATCGGCCCCGCTGGGAGAGGCCGTTACCGAGGCCGGGACGGGCGCCGATGCCGCGGCAGGCGCCGAGTCCGAGCTGGTGCCGGCCTGACCAGCCTGACCGTGAAGCGCCGCGCCGCCGGGTACTGGGCCCGGCGGCGCGGCGCTTCCGTCGTGCGCGCCGCCGCCGGGATCCTTTGACCGTCGCCGAAATGAACTCGGGCTAGGCTCGGCACCATGGCCGATACCGAGACAGCACAGCAGCGCCCGGCCGACCCGGCGCCCGTTCCGGAGCTCGGGCCGCCCGCCGACGGGGCCGACACCGGCGTGATCGTGACCCGGCACCGGGACGTGTGCTCGGTGCTGTCCGATCCCGGTTACGAGATCCCCGGCGTGACCGGCACCGCTCCGGTCGGCACGGTTGCCTGGCTGCGCGGGTCGGTCTCCCGGTTCGCCAACGGCGAGGCGCACGCCCGCCGCCGGGCCATCGCGATCCGGGAGGCCGACGCCCTGTCGCCGGCCATGCTGCGGGCGGATGCCCTGCGGCGCGCGCTGACCATCCTGGACGCCGCGGCCGGAGCCGGCCGGATCGACGTGATGGCCGCCCTGGCCCGCCGGGTGCCGCTGGCTACGCTGGCCGCCGCGCTCGGCATCGCCGATGCCGACCGGGCCGCGGAGCTGGCCATGACCACGGCCGCCGCCTACTTCCCCGGTGCCGATGCCGAGCGCGAGCGGGCCGGCGATGAGTCCACCGCGGAGCTGGTCCGGCTGCTCGGTCCGGCCGACCAGGAGGTCATAGCTGCGCGTATCGCGGTGATGATGCAGGCCTGCGACGCCACCGCCGCCCTGATCGGCACCGCCGTATGCGCCGTGCTGCCGCCCGGCGCCGGTGACGACCTGGCCGCCGCCACCGACGCGATCGTGGCCGAGGTGGCCAGGCTGAACCCGCCGGCCAGGGGGCTGCGGCGGATCGCCGTGGCGGACACCGAGGTGGACGGCTGCCCGGTGCAGGCCGGCCGCCTGGTGGTGCTGCGGCTGGACTCGGCCAACCGGGATCCCGCCTCGTTCAGCGCGCCGGAGGATTTCGAGCCGGACCGGGACGAGAGCCCGAGCCTTACCTTCGGCTACGGCCTGCGCCCGTGCCCGGGTGCCAGCCAGGCGCTGATGCTCGCCGCCGGCGTCGTCCAGGCCGTCCGGGACCGGTGCGCCGCCGTCATCGGCCCGGTCGAGTACCCGCCCGGCGCCGCCATCCGGGTCCCGGTCAAGGTGGAGGTCAGCCTCCGCTAGCCGCGGCGGACAGCCGCTGGCCCGCACTCACCGCTGGCGTTCCCTGAGCTTGCGGTTCTTGATCCGGTTGCCACAGGTGGTCATGTCGCACCAGGCGCCCACCCGGCTATGCGAGCGGTCATAGAAGGCCCACCGGCAGTCCGGGTTGTGGCAGGTCTTCAGCCGGGCCCAGGTGCCGTCCCGCTGGGCATCCCGGATCACCAGCAGCAGCCGGATGAGCTGTGCCGCGATCCGGCCGGCAGCCGCTGCGGGCGCGGCGGCCGCGGTGGCCGCGGTGGCTTCGGCCGTCCCGGTAGCCCCGGCCGTCCCGGTAGCCCCAGCCGTACCGGCCGTCCCGGTGGCCCCGGCCGCGCCGGGAGTTCCGGCGGCGATGCCGATCGTCCCGGCCGGGCCGACCTCGATCCGGACCGGGCAGGCATCCGCCAGGTCCTGCAGCGGCCGCAGGCTGTCCGCGCCGACCGTCACCCCGCCGTCGTTCGTCCCGATCAGCGCCCTGATCGCCTCCCGCACCGCGCGGGCTAGCTGCAGCTCGGCCGGCCCCGGCGGCTCCGCGCCGGTCCACAGCCCAGCGGCGGTCAGCCAGTCGCGGGCGGTTCCTGGCTCCAGGAGCAGGTCAGTTCCGTGGTCGGCATCCCAGGTGTTGACGAACGCCTGCACCTGCAGCAGGGGCATCGGGGCCGGCTTGGACTCGCCTGGTGACACCCACGGTGGCAGTGGCATACCGCCAGGATATCTCGGCAGTGACCACTTAGCTAGTTTGACTGGTCTCTGAGTGACCTCTAAAATCTACTTAGTAGTCACACAATCAAGCGGCACGCAGCCGATGACCGGGGGTTCGGATCATGGTGATCTTGCTCGCACTCACCGCGGCCGTGCTCTACGGCAGCGGCGACTTCCTGGGCGGCACCGCCAGCCGCGGCGCGCACGTGCTGTCCGTGCTCCTGCTGGCCAGCCCGGCCGGTGCGGTCGTCGTGCTGATCGCGGCGCTGGTTTCCGGCCAGCCGGTGAACACCGGGGGACTGGCCTGGGGCGCCGCGGCCGGCGCGGTCGGCGGGACCGGGCTGGTGATCTTCTTTGCCGGGCTCGCCGCCGGGCCGATGAACGTCGTGGCCCCGGTCTCCGGCCTGGTATCCACGATCCTGCCGGTCGGGGTGGCCCTGGCCGGCGGCGAGCGGCCGCATGCCCTGGTCTACGCCGGTGCGGCGGCCTGCCTGGTAGCGATCGTGCTGGCCAGCGCCGGGCCGGGCGAGGCGGCCAGCGAGGGCAGGCAGGCCGAGCAGCGCGGTGCTGGCGACCACGGGGCTGGCGACCACGGGGCTGGCGACCACGGGGCTGGCGACCACGGGGCTGGCGACCACGGGGCTGGCGACCACGGGGCTGGCACCACGGGGCTGGCGGACACGGGGCCGGGCAGCTCGGCCGGGCTCGTGCCGTTGGCTGCGGGGTGCTGTCCGGTGCCGCGTTCGGCGCGTTCTTCCTCTTCCTGCATGACGGCACCGGGGGCACGGGGTCGGGCGCGCTCTGGCCGATAGTCGCGGCCAGGCTGGTCGAGGTGGTGGTCGTGGCGATCGCGGCCGTGGCGGTCAGGCCCGGACGGCTGCCGAGCAGCGCGGGAGCGGCGGGCAGCGCGGCGGGCGGGCTGGGCGGGCTGGGCGGGGGCAGAATAGACAGCCGCCTGGCTCTGGCCGCGGCCGGCTCCGGCGCCATCGACGCGATCGCGAACATTTGCTACGTGGCTGCGGCCAGGGCCGGGATGCTGGGCCTGGCGGTCGTGCTGACCTCGCTGTACCCGGGTGTCACCGTCCTGCTGGCCCGGCTGGTGCTCGGCGAGCGGCTGCGCCCGGTGCAGCAGGCAGGGCTCGGGCTGGCGGCGCTCGGGATCGTGCTGGTCGCCGTCTGATGCGTGCCTGGCAGTTTCCTGCTTCACCGATGTGTAAAGTCATATTGAAGAATGTCCGCTGGCTCCCCGCCACCGGACATACTGCGGTAGGGAGCGGATCAGGCGGAGGTCGCGTTCGTGAACGTTGGTGTCGTGTTCCCCCAGACCGAGATCGGTGCCGACGTCGGTGCTGTCCGTGCCTACGCGCAGCGGGTGGAGGAATTAGGGTTCGGCCACGTGCTGGCCTTTGATCATGTGCTCGGTGCCGACCCGGCCGTGCATCAGGGCTGGAACGGGTACTACGACGTGCGGTCTACCTTCCACGAGCCGCTGGTGCTGTTCGGCTACCTGGCCGCGCTGACCTCGCTGGAGCTGGTCACCGGGATCATCATCCTGCCGCAGCGGCAGACCGCGCTGGTGGCCAAGCAGGCGGCTGAGGTGGACCTGCTGAGCCGGGGCAGGCTCCGGCTGGGCATCGGGCTCGGCTGGAACCCGGTGGAGTACGAGGCGCTGGGCAAGAACTTCGCCGACCGGGGCAGCCGGATGACCGAGCAGGTCGCGCTGCTGCGGCGGCTGTGGACCGAGCAGACGGTCACGTTTGCCGGCGGCTACGAGACCGTGACCGGCGCCGGGCTGGCGCCGATGCCGGTGCAGCGGCCGATCCCGCTGTGGTTCGGCGCGCACTCCCGGCGCGCCTACGTCCGGGCCGGGCAGCTCGGCGACGGCTGGTTCCCGCAGATGCCGCCCGGTCCCCGGCTGGACCAGGCCAGGTCGGTGGTCGAGCGGGCGGCCGCCGAGGCCGGCCGGGACCCCGCCGAGCTGGGCATGGAGGGCCGGATCAGCTGGGGCGAGGGCGGGCAGCACAAGCTGGCCGAGCACGCGGCGCGCTGGCGCGAGGCCGGGGCGACCCACCTGTCGGTCAGCACCATGGACGCGGGCCTGGCCAGGGTGGATGATCACCTGGCCGCGCTCGCGATGGCGGCCGAGGCGCTCGAGCTGAAACCGCGGTAGCCGGGCATGAGCGCTTCGCCGGGGCTGCCGCCAGATGAGCGCCGCGGCGGTGCGCCCGGTGCGGCGCCGACGCTGGCCGGGAGCTGCCGCCGGTCAGGGATTGACGCCGGTCAGGGCGAAGAACTCGCTGCGCGAGCGGGCGTCGTCCCGGAGCATGCCGAGCAGGGTGGAGGTGACGGTCGACGAGCCGATCGCCCGGACCCCGCGCATGGTCATGCAGGTGTGCTCGGCCTCGATGACCACGCCGACGCCGCGCGGGTTCAGGTGCTCCACCAGCCAGTCGGCGATCTGCTTGGTGAGCCGCTCCTGCACCTGGGGGCGGTGCGCGAAGTGCTCGGCCAGCCGGGCCAGCTTGGATAGCCCGAGGATGTGCTCGGCGGGCAGGTAGCCGATGTGGATGGTGCCGAAGAACGGGAGCAGGTGGTGCTCGCACACCGAGCGCAGCGGGATGCCCCTGGCCAGCACGAGCTCGTCGTAGTGCTCGTCGTTGGGGAATGTGGTCAGGTCGAACGGGCTGGCAGTGAACAGGTCAAGGTAGGCCCTGGCTATCCGGCGCGGGTGTCGCGCAGGCCCTCATCCCTGGTGCCTACTCCGAGGGCCTGACCGCACCCGCATCACCTCACTATTTGACTAACTACTTCTAGCGTTATCAACGAGATCCGTCAAATCACTCCAGCTCACGCGCGAATGCCCTGAGCGTCACGACAGTTGGGCCAGCTGCTGATGGCGTTATCCTGGATGTATGCCGACCGACGAAGCCTTCGCCGCCGTCGCCGCGCTCAGCGATGACCTGCGGCGGCGCATGTACGGCTTCATCCGCCGCGCCGGGCACCCGGTGACCAGGGACGAGGCCGCCGCGAGCGCCGGGATATCCCGCAAGCTGGCGGCATTCCACCTGGACAAGCTGGTGGCCGTCGGGCTGCTGGAGGCGGACTACGCCAACCTCACCGGCCTGCGCCGGGTCGGCCGGGTGCCGAAGGTGTACCAGCCGGCCGCGGTGGACGTCCAGCTGAGCATCCCGCCGCGCGAGGCCGGCCTGCTGGCGGACATCCTGCTGGACGCGGTGCTGGCCGGGGGCGGCCAGGAAGATGCCCGGCAGGCGGCAGTCGAGGCAGCGGGATCGCGCGGCCGCCGCCTCGGTCAGGCCGAGCGCGGCCAGGCACGCGGCAGGCTGGGGCCATGCCGCGCGCTGGCCCTGGCCGAGCGGGTGCTGGAGCAGCACGGCTTCGAGCCCGTCCGGGATTCGCCCGCGCTGGTCCGGCTGCGGAACTGCCCGTTCCACCCGTACGCGACCCGCTCAGATGGCCTGGTCTGCCTGATTAACCACGCGTTCCTGGCGGGGTTCATCGACGGGCTCGGGGCGCGCGGGGTACAGGCGTCGCTGCAGCCCAGGCCGGGCTGCTGCTGCGTCGAGCTCGGCGCCGCGGCTCGGCATCCGGCAGCGAGCTAGCTGACCCCGGCCAGGACAGAGCTCACGGCCCGTAGCGATACCCGGGTTCCGGGGGTGCCCGGGCCGGGTCCGGCGGGCAGGTCCCCGCCGGACCCGGCCCGGCTGGCCGCCGCGGCTGGCTGGCCCCGGCCAGGCCGCGGGTCAGCCGGTCATACGAACAGCCGCCGGGTCAGCACGCCGTGCCCGATGTCCCCGCCGAGCCACAGCGAGAACTGGTCGCCGACGGCGAAGTAATCGGGCAGATGGTTACCGGTCAGCACCACGGTCATGATCGAGGGCCCGCACCCGGCTCCGGGCAGGCTGTCGCCGTTGTTGCTGATCAGGGCGCTGAAGAACTGGCTGCGGTGGGTCTGGTGATGGCTGCCTTTCACGATAATCCGGCGCGCCTGGCCGGCTGGCAGCGCGGCCGGGCCGCCCGCCGTGGCGTCCAGCTCGACCATGGCCTGGAACTTGCACCGACTGCCTGACATGCCACCCTCCGGTTCCTCTCCCGGTTCCTCGGGTGGGTCAATCGTATCACGATATAAACCTGCTGGTTCCCGCCGAGCCGCTGTCCCGGCCCGCTGGCCCGGGCCGGGTCCGGCCGGAGCGGCCCAGCGCAGAAACGATCATGGTCGCGAAGGCCAGCGCCCAGGCGGCAGCGGCGATCCAGGCGGCCGCCGCCCCGGTGCCGTGCAGCGCAGGCAGCCGGGCCGCGGTGCCCAGCTGCATGCTGGCCGTCGCGTACATCCCGGCCGGGAAGATGATCATCCACTGGTCCGCCCGGTAGCGTAGCGGGGCGTGCCAGCGCAGGTGCCGCCAGGCGCTGCGGCAGGCCAGCGGCGGGATCAGGCAGGTCGCCGCGAGCCAGAACGCCACCGCCAGGCCGGTGCATACCGCCCGGCCGCCGGGCATGGCCTGAACGGTGCCGCTGATCAGGATCCGGGCCGCGGCCAGGACGGTAATCGAGGCCGCGCCCATGGCGACCCAGAACGGCGCGGTGGGCTCCCGCGGGCCCAGGCCGGCCAGCCGCAGCCGGGCCGCCACCAGCGCGGTCACCGCCAGGTACAGCACCGCGCCGGCGAGCCAGAGGGCGACGGCCGCGATCGCCGCGGCTCGTTCCGGCCCCGGCCGCCCGCCCGCCCGCAAGGTGGCCACGATGGCCAGCGACTGGGTGCTGACCGGCCACAGGTACCAGCTGCCGCCGACGTCGGCGATGACCGCCCGGCGGCACAGCCGGGTGACCGGCTCGCCGGGCTCCGGCCCTGGCGGTCTGCTCAGCTGCCAGGCCGCCAGCCGCACCGGCACCAGGCAGGTCACCGCCAGCCAGGCCGCCAGCGCGGCCGCCGCAAGCGCTCCGGCCGCAGCCTGGTGACCATCCGCGGCCAGCCGCGCCCCGGCCACGTCGCAGGCGGCGACCGGCGCGAAGCAGGTGAACGCCCGGGCCGGGGTGCTCAGGTCGGCGCGCAGCCCGGCCGGGAAGGTCGTGGCGCGCCAGGCGGAGGCCGCCGTCAGTACCGCCAGGCAGGCCAGCGCGATGCCGAGCAGTACGCCGGACAGCCGGGGGCTGCCCGCGCAGCAGCAGCGCGGTGGACACGATCCCGGTGGCCATGACCATGGCGAACCAGCCGGGAGCGGCGCAGCGCACCGCCCGGGCCAGCACCGCCCTGGGCCAGCACTGCGCCGGCTCACCCAGTCCGGGTCAGCCCTGTCCGGGCTTGCCCTTCGCTCTAGCTAGGCCGCCGATGCCTGGCTGCCCGGCGTCCGGATCGGGCGCCCCCCCGGCCCGGCCTTAATGTCGCCTTCCGATATTAGTCAGCGCTGGCTGCCCGCTGCGCCCGGTCACGGCGGGGCCCTCGGCGCGCCGCCGGGCCCCGTTAACCAGGCTCCCATCCACCTGTCGGAGGTCATCGATACTCGCTAGTTCAGCCGCCGCTCGGCGGCCCAGCGGGTCAGCTGATGCCGGGTGGAGAGCTGCAGCTTGCGCAGCACCGAGGAGACGTGGCTTTCCACCGTCTTGACCGAGATGAACAGCTCGCGCGCGATCTCCCGGTAGGTGTAGCCGCGCGCGATCAGCCGCAGCACCTCGCGTTCCCTGGCGGTGAGCTGGTCCAGCTCCGGGTCGAAGGACGGGCTCTGGCCCCCGGCCTCCGGCAGCGCGGCGAACGCGTCCAGCACGAACCCGGCCAGCCGGGACGAGAACACCGCGTCCCCGGCCGCCACCCGGTGCACCGCGTCGACCAGCTCGGTGCCGGAGATCGTCTTGGTCACGTAGCCGCGGGCGCCGGCCCGGATGACCGCGATCACGTCCTCGGGCGCGTCCGAGGCGGACAGGGCCAGGAAGCGGACCTGCGGCTGGCCGGGCTTGATCGCGCTGATTACCGCCTGCCCGCCGCCGCCGGGCAGGTGCACGTCGAGCAGCACCACGTCCGGCCGGGTCTGGCGATCAGGGCGATGGCCGGCGCCACGTCCGTCGGCCTCACCTACCACCGTCAACCGGTCGCCGATCTCGGACCGGACCCCGGAGCGGAACAGCCCGTGATCATCAACCAGGACTACCCGCGGCCTGCTTCCCCCGGCCGTGGGCCCGCCCCGGCCGCGGCGGTCGGCTCCGGCGTGCTCATGCCCGGCTCGGCTGGTGCTTGCTGGCAGCGCGCGGCATCCGCAGCGACACCTCGGTGCCCTCGCCCGCGGCACTGCGGACTGCGGCCGAGCCGCCCCGGCGGGCCATCCTGGCGTGCACGGACTCGGCCAGCCCCTTGCGGTCGCCGGACACCGCCGCCGGATCGAAGCCGCGGCCGCGGTCCCGCACGTACACCGACACCTCGGTCGGCTCGACCTCGGCGAACACCGAGACCACGTCGGCACCGGACCACTTGGCCGCGTTGACCGTTGCCTCACGGGCCGCGCCGATCAGCGCGCTCAGGTCCTCGGTGAGTTCGCAGTCGCCGACCGTGACCGCCTCGACCGGCATCCCGTGCTGTGCCTCGATCTCCCGCTGGAACAGCCGGATCCCGGCGGCTAGGGTCATGCCCTCGCCGTCCAGCGAACCGGGCGCCCGCCCGTCGAACAGCCAGGACCGCAGCTCCCGTTCCTGCGCCCTGGCCAGTGCGACCACCTGCTGCGGGTCGTCCGCGCGGCGCTGGATCAGGGCGAGCGTCTGCAGTACCGAATCGTGTACCCGGCTGGCCATGTCGGCCCGCTCCTCGGCCCGCACCCTGGCCTGGCGCTCCAGCACCAGGTCGCGGGCCAGCCGCAGCCACCAGTGACCCAGTCCGACCACGACCGCGGCGATGATCAGCAGCAGGCCGCTCAGCGGCTCCAGCATGGCCGTGCTGTCGTGCCCGGACAGCAGGACCGCCAGGCCGGCGATCAGCAGCACGCCAGCGACCGAGGCCCGCAGCACGATCCGTGACCTTGTCCTGCCCTCGGCCAGGCCGAGCAGCGGCTCCCGCAGGCCCCGGATGAGCACCTGCTCGTCCGCCGGGGCGTTCCGCCAGATCAGCACCAGGCCGGCCGCGCTGATGATCAGCGGCCAGGCGAACGAGAACCAGCCGTTGCTCAGCAGCGAGAGGATGATCGACGCCACCAGGGCTACCGAGGCCATCGCGATCGCGAGCGAGATGCCGCGGCCGTCGCTGCGGGCCTTGCTCGCGATGCTCTCGTCCGTTCCGTCCGCGGGTGTCAGCAGCCAGGCCAGCACGTAGGCCACCAGGCCCCAGCCGACGGTCACGACCGCGGCCAGCGCGAGAACCAGCCGGACGGCGGTGACGTCGAAGCCGGTCCTGGCCGCGAGCCCCGCGGCCACCCCGCCGGCCAGGCGGTCCTCCCGGCTGCGCCGCAGCGGGCCGGAACCGGCCGGGCCGCGCCGCAGCATGCCGGAGCCGATCCGCAGGTGCCTGTCCACCCGTCCATCATCGCCCGGCACTACCAGCCTGGCTATCCGGGTTAACCCCGATCCGGGCGCGGCCGGTCTCAGGGTCGATACCAGGGTCGGCCCCGGCGGCTTCCCGATACCCGGCGCGCGGCGCCAGGCGCAGGCTGGAAGTTGTCCGGGCAGCCCGCCGCGGGCATCGCATTCGGTCCGGTCCGGGGAGGCCGGACAGGGAGGTCACATCGTCATGCCAACTCAGAGCAGCCCGCCGTGGATGCGCGGTTCCTCATTCGGCCGCCGGGTCGGCTTCGGCGGCCCTGACTGGCGGGTCTCCGACGCCGAGCGGGCCGAGGTCACCGATCGCCTGGCCCGTCACTTCAGCGAGGGCCGGCTGGATCAGGAGGAGTACGACCAGCGGATCGAGCAGGCCATGAACGCCAAGACCCAGTCGGACCTGCACGGCCTGTGCGCCGACCTGCCGGAGGACGACGAGCCGGACACCACGCCCGGCCGGGCGGCAGCCAGGCCGCAGCACCACCTGGTGCTGATCGCCCTGGTCATCCTGGTCGCCGTGCTGCTGGGCCGGGTCCTGGTGGCCGCGCTGACCCCGTGGTGGCTGCTGGCCGGCCTGCTCGCCCTGCTGATCTGGCACTACGGCCGCCGTCGTCGCTGCTGACCAGCCGCGGTGCGCCATCCTGACCGCCTGCCCGGCACACGCGGCCCGTCCGGCGCCCGCGGCCCGGTTTCGGCCGTTTGCGGTCCCGCCTGCCCGGCGCGCCGACGGGCGCCGATTGTCATGGATGTACCGTTACTGCTGTTGTTTTAGCAGTAACGGTACATTCACGCTATTCGCGGCCCGCTCGCTGGGCCGCAGCGGCTTCTCGAACCAGTGCTGGGCGTAGGGCTCGTCGCTGAACGCGGCTACCTCGCGGTAGCCGGCCGACCGGTACAGGCTGACCGCCTCGGTCAGGGTGCCGCTGGTCTCCAGCCGGACCCGGCTGGCCCCGGCCGCCGCCGCCCGTGCCTCCAGGTCGCCGAGCAGGCGGCGGCCGAGCCCGAGCCCGCGGGCGGCGGGCGCGACCCACATCCGCTTGATCTCGGCGGTCCCGTCCCGGTGCAGCTTCAGCGCGCCGGACCCGACTGGCTCGCCGTGCAGGGTGGCGAGCAGGAACAGCCCGGCCGGCCAGGTCAGCTCACGGTCGTCCGCGGAGATGCTCAGTGCCGGGTCGAACCCGCGGTCGAAGCGCTGGTCCAGCTCCCGGAAGTAGCTCAGCACGCAGTACCGGGCGCCGGGGTCGGCGGGCTCGCACGTCTCGACCCGCACGGCCGAGGCCACCAGCAGCCGCTCGACCTCGGCCATCGCGGCGACCAGCCGGTCCCGCTGGCCCCGGCTGAGTGGCTGCAGCAGGCCGGCCGCCGCGTCCTGCGCGCGCCGGTCGAGCTCGGCCCGCTCCGCCAGCCCGGCGGGAGTCAGCCGGGCCGTGCGCACCCGCTGGTCGGCCGGGCTCGGCTCGACCGCGACCAGCCCGTCGGCGGTCAGCGCCCGCAGCAGCCGGCTCAGGTAGCCGGAGTCCAGGTCCAGGCGTGCGCGCAGGTCCCGCAGGTCACAGCCGTCCGGGCCGATCTCCCACAGCAGCCTGGCCTGGCCGAGCGGGCGGCCGCGGTCCAGGAACGCGTCATCGAGCGCGCCCACCCGCTGGGTGACGGTCCGGTTGAACCGCCGGACCTGCTCGATCATGCCCTGCTTCCGGGTCGTGTCCTGCTGTCCGATCACGCCGTGCCTCGCCATGCTCGCCAGATTCTCTGACTATAGTCAGAGAATTTCGCCGGGCGGATGGTCGGCCGATAACTGGTTGCGACCGGGCAGGGCGGCTGATTGCCTCGGTGGGTGATCGAGGCCAGCCCCGCGACCGGCGAGCAGTTCTGCGCCGCGCTCGGACTGCCGTTCGGGCCGCGGGTCACGATCAGGCCGGTGGCGCGCGGCGCCATGGGCCAGGTGTGGTGCCTGGACCTGGGCACCGTGCGCTATGCCGTCAAGGAGCTGTTCTGGCAGGCCGACGAGGCGGCCATCCGCCGCGAGGCGGCCTGCGCCGAGCGGATGGCCGCGGCCGGCATCCGGCTGCCGCGCAGCCTGCCGGGGCCGGCCGGGCGGCTGCTCGTCCGGCTGCCGGCCTGCGCCGGGGGCCGGTGGCTGCGGTACTACCAGTGGGTGGACGGCAGCCCGGTGGACCTGGCCGACCCGTCAGTGGCCGGGCTGGCCGGGGACCTGCTCGGCCGGCTGCACGCGAAGGCCCCGCCGCCTGGCACCCCGGACGATCAGCCGGGGGATGAGCCTGGCGGGCCGGACGACCAGTCGTGGTACGAGACGGTACCGGATCTGGCGTCCTGGGACCGGCTGACGGAGGCCGGGCTGGCCGCCGCCGCAGCCTGGGCGCCGGACCTGGCCCGCTCGGGCGGCCTGCTGCGCGAGCTGACCGGGCTGGTCGTCCCGGCAGACCGGGCCGGCCTGGTCACCTGCCACCGGGACATGCATCCGGAGAACGTCCTGGTGAGCCCCGGCCCGGAGCTCATCCTGCTGGACTGGGATGACGTAGGGCCGGCCAGCCCGGACCGCGAGCTGGCCCGGATGCTGGCCGACTGGTTCGGCTGCGACGGCCCGGTGGACGCGGCGGCGGTCCGGCGCGCGATGGCCGCCTACCGGGCGGCCGGCGGCCCCGGCCGGCTGACCGATGAGCGCTCCTTCGGCATGATGGTCGCCTGCCGGCTGAACTTCCTGCACCGCCAGCTGACCTCGGACCTGGATCCGGCCGCGGGCGCCGGGCACCGCGCGTTCGCGGCCACCGAGATCGCCTTCGGCCTGGCCAACCTGCCCACCCCGGCCCTGATGGCCGAGCTGATCGCGCTGGCCGCGGGCTGAGCCGTGGGCACGGCGGGCGACGGTAAAGCTGCGGCCCGAGTTCAGCCCGGTGCAGGCGGACCCGGCCCCGGAACTGGTCCGGCGGATCACGTTCGTGCCGTTCCTGCCGGACGGCCGGTGCGTGCTGGTCGAGACCGCGGACGGCCCGCGGCTGCCGCACGGCGAGGTGCTGGCCGGCGAGGATTACCTGACCGACACCGTGCTGCGGGTCCCGCTGCACGCGGCGGGATTCCGCTATCAGCGGTTCCGCCCGTTCGGCCTGGACGGCAGTCACCTGTACGCCTGGATCGAGGGCGACCGGTACACCGGCGACCGGCCGCACGCCAGTCCGGAGCTGACCGAGATGACAGCGGAACGCGCGGCCGCGCGACTGCGCGCCTGCGGGCAGCTCGCCGCGGCCGCGGCTGTCACGGCCGCCGCCGCGTCGTACCGTGACCAGTCCGACGAGTCCTACTACGCCGATAACCTGCGCACGCTGGAGCGCTCCTACCTGCGCGGGCAGACCGCGCAGGAGGGCTCGGGCTTCGGCGGGGACGAGCGGCAGTGGCGGCTGGCCCGCCATCACATCACCGACGCGATCGCCGCCGACGGCACGTTCCTGGACGTCGGCTGCGCCAACGGCCTGCTGATGGAGTCGGTCGCGGCCTGGTGCGCCGAGCGCGGCCTGACGGTCCAGCCGTACGGCGTCGACCTGGGGGCCGGCCTGGCCGCCGAGGCCCGCCGCCGGCTGCCGCAGTGGGCGGGCAGGATCTGGGTCGGCAACGCGATCGACTGGCTGCCGCCCGGGCGGCAGCGGTTCGACTACGTGCACGTCCTGCTCGACTGCGTGCCCGCGGCCCGCTGGGCCGACCTGATCCGGCACCACCTGGCCGGCACGGTCACGCCGGGCACCGGGCGGCTGCTGGTCAGCGGCTACGACGGCAGCCACCCGGCCCCGGACACGGTGCGCTCGCTCGGTTTCGCGGTTGCCGGGCAGACCAGCCCGGCCCGGCGGCCGGGCCGCCCGCTCGCCCCGACCGCCTGGATCGACGCACCGCCGCCCGTCCGGCGCTAGCCGCGAGGCCCTGCGGCTGGCTCCGAGCCCGGCCGGCCCGGCCGAACCTTTGCCAGCCTGTAATCACCCGGCCTAGACGCTCCGTCAGCCGTGGTGATACAAACGGGCGCAAAGGGGCACCGGCCGCCCAGCCTGGGCCTTCGCGGAGGAAAGGGTCCCGTGACTGCTTACCTGATCCGCCGGTGCGGCACCTCGGTCGTGATCCTCGTCGGCATCTCGATCTTCGTGTTCGGCCTGCTGCACGCGGTCTACCCGTCGCCGGCCAGGGTGGTGCTCGGCCCGAAAGCCTCGCTGGTCGCGATCGCGGCCTGGAACAAGGCGCACGGGTTCAGCGGGACCGTGGTGTCGCAGTACTGGCAGTACGTGGACGGCGTGCTGCACGGCAACCTCGGTTACAGCTTCAAGCTGAACCAGAGCGTGGCGGCGCTGTTCGACGAGCGCTGGGCCCGCAGCGCCTGGCTGTCCGGCACCTCGCTGGTGCTGTCGGTGGTGGTTGCGATCCCGCTCGGCATCTACCAGGCGGTGAAGCGGAACAGCATCGGCGACAACGTGGCCACCAGCCTGTCCTTCACCTTCTACGCCATGCCGGACTTCCTGCTCTACCTGATCGCGATCCAGATCTTCGCGCTCACGCTCCGGGTGTTCGGCTACGAGGCGAGCCAGTCCAGCTCGGTCTTCTCGATGATGATCGACTGGCGGGACATGACACTGCCGATCGTCTGCCTGACCCTGCTGATCGTGGCCGGATACTCCCGGTACATGCGGTCATCGGCGATGGACACGCTGGCCCAGGACTACATCAAGGCGGCCAGGGCCAAGGGGCTGCCGGA
Organism: uncultured Actinomycetota bacterium; assembly: GCA_963719705.1. GTDB lineage: Bacteria > Actinomycetota > Actinomycetes > Streptosporangiales > Streptosporangiaceae > CAVRCV01. Next base: position 307,887 of record CAVRCV010000014.1, on the reverse strand, counting down.
GCGGCTGGTGCTGTACCGGCACCTGCTGCGCAACGCCTGCCTGCCGATGATCACCCTGGTCGGCCTGTCCATCCCGGCGCTGCTGGCCGGCAACCTGATCGCCGAGACCGTCTTCAACTTCAACGGCCTCGGCCTGCTCTTCTACAACAGCCTGCAGACCGAGGACTATCCGGTGCTGCTGGCCTACACCCTGATCGGCGCGGTGCTGACGGTCCTGGGCAACCTGCTGGCCGACGTCGCGCTGACCGTCGCCGATCCCCGGATCCGGCTGGCCTGACCTGGCCGCAGCCGTCCCGACGCCCGAGGAGGCACCAGTGTCCGGCATGAACCCGGCACTCCCGCCGCTCGACATCACCCGCGCGCCCGAGGGCGGCGAGATCGGACCGGTGCAGAGCGGCTGGCGGCTGGCGCTGCGCGAGTTCTCCCGGAACCGGCTCGCCGTGATCGGGCTCGCCACGCTTGCGTTCTTCGTCCTGTTCTCCTTCTGCGGCCCGCTGGTCTACCACGCCAACCTGCTGACCGCGAACCTGACCGCGGCGAACTCGCCGCCCGGCGCCGGGCACCCGCTGGGCACCGACAACGAGGGCATCGACGTGCTCGGCGAGCTCATGAAGGGCGGCCAGGCCTCGCTGGAGATCGGCTTCCTGTCCGCCGTGATCGGGATCGTGATCGGCGCGCTGTACGGGGCGATCTCGGGGCTGGCCGGCGGGTTCGCGGACGCGGCCCTGATGCGGATCGTGGACGTGCTGCTGTCGATCCCGTTCCTGTTCGTGGTGCTGATCGTGGCGGTCAGGTTCGGCGCCACCGTGCTGTCCCTCAGCGTGATCATCGGGGCGTTCACCTGGCTGGTGCCGGCCCGGCTGGTCCGCGGCGAGGTGCTCACGCTGCGGGTCAGGGACTTCGTCTCGGCGGCCCGCACCGCCGGGGCGGGCCAGTGGCGGCTGATCAACCGGCACCTGCTGCCGAACGCGCTGAGCGTGATCATCGTCAACGTCACGTTCAACATCGCCGACGCCATCCTGGCGGTCGCCTACCTCGGCTTCCTCGGCTTCGGACTGCACTATCCGAATTACGACTGGGGCGACCTGCTGTCCAACGGCACCCAGTACATGCTGGACGGCTACTGGTGGCTGATCTACCCGGTCGGGTTCTGCATCATCGCCACCGTGATGGCCTGCAACCTCATCGGGGACGCGCTGCGCGACGCCCTGGACGTGCGGCTGCGGCGCCGGTGAATTGCCCTCGGCCCGCCGTGCCCGCCCTCCCGCCGGTTACCCGGCACTGACTCCAGGAGCAGCACATGCCCCCCGTCCTGCAGATCAAGGACCTGTCCACGCACATCCACCTGACCAAGTCCGTGGTGCAGGCGGTGGGCAACATCGACCTTCAGATCGAGGCGGGGGAGACGCTCGGGCTGGTCGGCGAGTCCGGCTGCGGCAAGTCCATGACCGGTCTTTCGATCATGGGCCTGCTGCCGCCCGGCGGCCGGATCGAGAACGGCTCGATCCGGCTGGGGGAGCGGGAGCTGACCGGGCTGTCGGAGGCCGAGCTGCGGAGGATCCGCGGCAACGAGATCACGATGATCTTCCAGGACCCGCTGACCTCGCTGGACCCGACCAAGACCATTGGCTACCAGGTGGCCGAGCCGGTCCGGCTGCACCGGGGCGCGGGCAAGGCCGAGGCGATGGAACGGGCCGCCGAGGTACTCGCCCTGGTGGGCCTGCCCCGGCCGAAGGAACGGCTGAAAGACTACCCGCACCAGCTCTCCGGCGGCATGCGGCAGCGGGTCATGATCGCGATGGCGCTGACCTGCGAGCCGAAGCTGCTGATCGCCGACGAGCCGACCACGGCCCTGGACGTCACCATCCAGGCGCAGATCCTGACCCTGCTGGACAGCCTCAAGGAGCGGCTGGGCATGGCCATGCTGCTGATCACGCACGACATGGGGGTGATCGCCGGGCACGCCGACCGGGTGAACGTGATGTACGCGGGCCGGCTGGTGGAGACGGCCGATACCACCGCGCTGTTCCGGCGGATGCGGCACCCCTACACCCAGGCGCTGCTCGGCTCCATCCCGCGGCTGAGCCAGGACGGCAGGCAGCGGCTGCTGAACATCCCCGGCCTGCCGCCCGACCTGTCCAGCCCGCCGCCCGGCTGCCGGTTCGCGGCCCGGTGCGCGCACGCCACCGACAAGTGCCGCGGCCAGGAGCCGCACCTCATCGGCTACCAGATGGATCACCTGTTCGCCTGCTGGCACCCGGTCGAGGGCCCGGTCGCCGCAGCGGCCGTGACCGAGCCGCCGCCTGAGCCGGGCGGCTGGCCCGGTGCCCCCGGTGCCCCCGGTCAGCCGGACCGGGCCGCCGGGGCCGACGGCGATCGCGACGGTGCGGCGCTGCTCGAGATCCGGGACGTGGTCAAGGAGTTCCCCGTCACCTCGGGGCTGGTGCTGCAGCGCCGGGTGGCAAAGGTGCACGCGGTGTCCGGGGTGTCGTTCACGGTCCGGGCCGGGGAGACCTACGGGCTGGTGGGGGAGTCCGGCTGCGGCAAGACCACGATCGGCCGGGTGATCGTCGCGCTGGAGCGGCCCACCGCCGGGAACGTGCTGCTGCGGGGCCGGAACGTGTCCGGCCTGTCCGGCGGTGACCTGCGGCGCTACCGGCGCGACCTGCAGCTGATGTTCCAGGATCCGTACTCCTCCCTGGATCCGCGGATGCGGGTGGGCACGATCATCCGGGAGCCGATGGCGATCCAGCACCAGGGCAGCCACTCCGAGCAGCGGCAGCGGGTGTTCGACCTGCTGCACGAGGTCGGGCTGCCGCGCAACGCGGTCGAGCGCTATCCGCACGAGTTCTCCGGCGGGCAGCGCCAGCGCATCGGGCTGGCCCGGGCACTGACCCTCAACCCGCAGGTCATCGTGGCCGACGAACCGGTCAGCGCGCTGGACGTGTCGATCCGGGCGCAGGTGCTCAACCTGATGAAGCGGCTCCAGGCCGATCACGGCCTGACCTACGTGGTGATCTCGCACGACCTGGCCGTGGTCAAGTACATGGCCGACCGGATCGGCGTCATGTACCTGGGCAAGCTGGTGGAGCAGGGCTCGGGCGAGGACATCTACCAGCGTGCCGCGCACCCGTATACGGCCGGCCTGATCGCGACCATCCCGGTGCCGGATCCCGAGGCGGCCAGGGCCGCGGCCGGGGCCGTCATCGCCGGCGAGCTGCCCAGCGCGATCGAGCCGCCGACCGGCTGCCGGTTCCGCACCCGGTGCCCGTTCGCCCAGGAAATGTGCGCTGAGGTGGAGCCGGAGCTGCGCTCGTTCGGCCCCGGTCACGTGGCCGCCTGCCACTTCCCGCTCCAGCAGGCCGATAGCAGTCCTCAGCCGGCCGATAGCAATCCTCAGCCGGCCGATAGCAACTTGTGACGGTATTGCCCCCTAGCAGCCATCTGCGGCTGAGTTACGCTTCGGCATACATGGCGCGTGCCGCACCGCCGGACCAGTGCCGGAAGACGGCCCCGACGCCGGCGCCGGATACCAACGGCGACCAGGAGAGGAACGGATCGATGCGCAGACCCCCCCGCCCGACCGTCATGATCACAGTGCTGGCCCTCGCCGCCGCGACGGCGCTGGCCGCCTGCGGCAAGAGCGCGAGCAGCTCGCAGCCGACCGGGATCGGCGGCTCCTTCGGCAAGATCCCGCCCGCGGCTACCGGTGCGCAGCACGCCGGCACGGTCACCTGGGCCGAGTCGCCGGGCACCGCGCCGACCTGGATCCTGCCGCTGGTCACCTCGGCGGCGTTCGCGGTCAACAACACCAGTGACTTCTCCGCCATGATGTGGCGTCCGCTGTACTGGTTCAGCAACGGGGTCCAGCCCACTCGAGACCACGTCGATGAACCTGGCCGACCCGCCGAAGTGGTCCAACGGCGACAGGACCGTCTCGATCACGCTCAAGGGCACCTACAAGTGGTCGGACGGCCAGCCGGTCACCTCAAAGGACGTGCTGTTCTTCTTCGACGAGGTCAAGGCCGCGGTCGCGGAGGATCCGGCGAACTGGGGCCCGTACAGCCCCGGCCTGGGCATCCCGGACGAGGTCGCGAGCGTGACCGCGCCGTCGGCGAGCACCGTGGTGTTCACCATGAAGAAGTCGGTTAACCCGACCTGGTTCTGGGACGACGAGCTGTCCGCGGTCATCCCGATCCCCGCGCACTCCTGGGCCAGGGCCTCGGCCGGCGGCCCGATCCTGAACTTCGCCGTCCCGGCCAACGCCAAGAAGATCTACAACTTCCTGTCCAAGTCGGCGATGTCGCTCACCACCTACACCACCAACCCGCTCTGGAAGGTGGTGGACGGCCCGTACACGCTGACCGCGTTCAGCAGCAGCACCGGCGCGTTCACCCTGACGCCGAACCCGGCCTACGACGGCCCGCACGCCGGCAAGATATCTACCTTGCAGGCAGTGCCGTTCACCTCCGACACCGCGGAGTTCAACTCGGTCCGGGCCGGTGGCGTGGACGTCGGCTACCTGCCGCTGACCGACCTCAAGCAGGTGAAGACGGTGGAGTCGGGCGGCTACAACGTGTTCGGCTATCCGGGCTTCTCGTTCGGCTACATCACCTACAACTTCCTGGACAAGACCGGGGACTTCAATCACATCATCGGCCAGCTCTACATCCGGCAGGCGCTCGCGCACCTGGAGGACGAGCGGGGCTACATCAAGGCGTTCTTCGGCGGGGCAGGCGGCCTTGATTACGGGCCGGTGCCGACCGTGCCGAAGAGCCCGTACACCCCAGCCAACGCGGTCACCGACCCTTACCCGTTCAGCGTGGCCGACGCGATCGCGCTGCTGAAGAGCCACGGCTGGACGGTGCACCCGCAGGGCACCGATGTCTGCGCCAAGGCCGGCGCCGGAGCCGGCGAGTGCGGCGCGGGCATCCCGGCCGGCACCAAGCTGGCGTTCAACCTGATCTACAGCACCTCGCCGGCCGTGATCGGTGAGATGGTGACCGCGTTCGCCTCCGAGGCGACCAGCGCCGGGATCGCGATCCACCTGTCAAGCAGCAACTTCAACTACATCATCACCTACTACGACAACCCGGTGCCGAGCGGCAAGTCGTACATCAACAAGTGGGCGACGGAGGACTTCGGCGGGTTCACCGACAGCACCTACCCGACCCAGCTCGGAGTCTTCAACGGGCCGGGACCGCTGAACGAGGGCACCTACAACAGCCCGGTCGCCGACCGGCTCATCAACAACTCGGTGAACAGCGGCAACCCGGTTGCGGTGAAGGCCGAGGCGTCCTACCTGACCGAGAACCAGCCCGGCCTGTTCCAGCCGAACGGCGACACGGTGGTGGTATGGAAGAAGTCCCTGTCCGGGCCGCCTGCCTCGTTCGCCAACATGACCCAGTCCTCGCTCACGCCCGAGTACTGGTACTTCACCGGCTAGGCCGGGACTACTCCGGGAGGTAGCGGCGCAGCATCCCCGGCATCAGGCCTATCGTGCGCGGCTGCTGGTGCATGTACCGGGTACACCGCATGCCGGGTGGCCGGCGGCGAGGTTCTGGTAGACCATGGCCTTGACGCCCCTGGCGTATTGGCGCCGGGGTGGCAGCGGGCCGGGCTCGCCACGGCGGCCAGGGCCGGGGGAGGGGTCGTGCTGACCGGAGTCGTGCTTGCCGCGTCCGGAGCCGCGTCGGCGTCCGTGCACCTGCCGGACGCCCGCGTGACCGGCGTCATCGCGGCGCTGACCGGGACGCTGCTGCTGTCCAGCGGGCTGTCCGCCACGTCGCTGCGCGGCGGCTGGCGGGTCACGGCGGTCTGCGCCGCCGTGGCCGGGACCGCGGCCATGGCCGTCGGCGCGGCCGGGTTCACCCTGGACCGCTGGATGGCCGCCTCGGCGGCGGCCGCGGTGTGCTCGGTGACCGGCATCTTCGGCGTGCTGCGGCTGATGGTGCCGGGTATCCGGGCCCAGTCGCTGGGCCGGGGCATGCTGCTCATGCTGAGCCCGTTCGCTGCCCCGTGGGCGCTGGTGGCAGTGCTGTGGGCGGTGGTGCCGGCGGCGGACAGCCGCGGCCTCGGGACGGCAGTGATCCCGGCGGTGACCATCTACGTCTTCGTCTGGTCGGTCCTCAAGGGCCTGCTGGCGGCGATCGGCAACGTCTACGAGGAGAATCCGCCGCCCGCGAGCGCGGTCCCGGCCTTAACGGCGTCACTGCGCGGCGATGCCGTGATCGCCGGCGCGGTGGCGGCGGCCCTGGGCCTGGCCGCGGCCCTGGTGCACGCTACCGGGGCGTCCGCCGAGACCAGGGGGATCGTCTGGGCCTGTCTCGGGCTCGGCCCGATCGTGCTCGCCGTGCTGACCGGCCTGGCCTGCCGGATGGCGCCCGACCTGCTGTCACTGGCCGCGCTGATCGGGGTCCTGCTGGCCGCCAAGGCGGCCGTGCTGCTGGTCATCCCGGCGTTCATGGACCCGGCTGCGGTGCTGATCTCGGGCGGGGCGTGCCTGGCGGCGGGGCTGACCGCCCGCCTCCTCCCGGTGCCCGCGGTCGTCTTCGGCGAAGACGCGGCGGGCGATCCGGACGACACTGGCGGCCCGGACGTACCGGAGGCGGCCGCGCCGCCGCCCGTCCCGGCTCAGCCGAACCCGGCCGCCAGCAGCATGATCAGGGACGGCCACCAGTAGCCGGACCAGTTCGCGGCGTCACTCCGGCGGATCCCGGCCGGGCAGGCGGTCGGCCTCGGCCAGTGCGCGCCGCAGCAGGAACTCGATCTGGGCGTTGGTGCTGCGCAGATCGTCGCCGGCCCATCGGGTCAGGGCGTCATGCACGGCATGATCCAGCCGCAGCAGGATGCCCTTGCGCTCGCTCATCGGACTGCCGTGCCCGGCCTCAGCCCGGCCGCCCGGGTCTCGGCAGCCCGGGTCTCGGCTGCCCGGGTCTCGGCTGAACTGTCCCGCAGCGATGGCCCCTCACCTGTGTGCTCATCGTCACCTCCGCCTCAGGTTGACGGATCTGATACTACCGGTCTAGCATTATGATATCAATTTAAGTCGCGGGAACCGCCGTCGTTGCGAGAAGCTTGCAGTGCACCGGAGGACACCGAGACGGGCGGTAGGTACTCAAGGAGGACGCATGGAACTGCGGGCAAGCGCGGCAGCTGCCAGCGGCGCGGCCGGCCGGCCAGCGGTCGAGATCACGCACCTGCGCAAGACTTACGGCTCCCTGGTCGCGGTGGACGACATCTCGTTCTCGGTCGCCGAGGGAGAGATCTTCGGCATCCTGGGCCCGAACGGGGCCGGGAAGACCACCACGGTCGAGTGCGCGATCGGGCTCCGGTCGCCGGACTCGGGCACGATCCGGCTGCTCGGCCTGGATCCAAAGGCCGACCGCGACGAGATTCACCAGCTCGTTGGCGTGCAGCTGCAGTCCAGCGCGCAGCCGGACAAGCTCCGGGTCGGCGAGATCCTGGACGTCTACCGGTCGTTCTACCGCGACCCCGTCGACGTCAGCGAGCTGACCGAGGCGCTCGGCCTGGCCGGGAAGCTGCGCGACTCCTACAAGTCCCTGTCCGGCGGCCAGCGGCAGCGGCTGTCGGTGGCGCTCGCGCTCATCGGCCGGCCGAAGGTCGCGGTGCTGGACGAGATGACCACCGGCCTGGACCCGCAGGCCCGCCGGGACGCCTGGGACATGATCGAGGGCATGCGGGCCCGCGGGGTGACGATCCTGCTGGTGACGCACTTCATGGAGGAGGCCGAGCGGCTGTGCGACCGGGTAGCGCTGATCGACCGCGGGCGCGTGGTCGCGCTGGACACCCCGGTCAGCCTGGCGGCCCAGGCCAGGGGCGGCAAGTCCGTCCGGTTCCTGCCGTCCGGGCCGTTCGACGACACGGTGCTGACCAAGCTGCCCGAGGTGATCAGGGTGGAGCGGGATGGCGTGCACATGGTCGTGACCGGCACCGGGGAGCTCGTTAATGCTGTCCTGTTCGCCCTTGACGCGGCCGGAGTGGCCGCGCGCGACGTGCAGCTCGACTCATCGAACCTGGAAGACGCCTTCGTCCGGCTCACCGGCAGGCATCTCGGCCCCGAGCACAAGGAAAAGGAAGAGGCGTGACATGAGCTCGCTTGCGCTGCCGGCCTGGAGCCGGCGCACCGCGTTCGGCAAGATCGTGCTCAACGAGGCCAGGCTCGCCTGGCGGCGGCCTATCGGCCTGATCGCCGGGGTGGGCATCCCGTTCTTTCTGCTGCTCCTCTTCGGCAAGCTGCCGGCGTTCCAGCAGCACCCGGCCAGCTTCGGCGGGATCACCGTGTTCGATGCCTACGTGCCGGTCCTGATCATGTTCAGCCTGGCCATGCTCGCGCTGCTGGGCCTGCCGATCCCGCTCGCCTCCTACCGCGAGCTGGGGGTGCTGCGCCGCCTGTCCACCACCCCGGTGCCGCCGTCCTGGCTGCTGGGCGCGCAGGGGCTGGTGCAGCTGTGCGTGGCGGCGGGCGCGATGCTGGTCATCCTGGTCCTCAGCATCACCGCGTTCGGGGCGCCTGCCCCGAACAGCATCGGCGGACTGGTGCTCTCGATCGCGCTGTCCATCGCCGGGCTGTTCCCGATCGGGCTGCTGGTGGCCTCGGTGGCCAAGACCGCCAACGCGGCGAGCGTCATCGGCCGGCTGCTGTTCTTCCCGCTGATCTTCTTCGCCGGCCTGTGGCTGCCGCGCGCGCTGATGCCGACCGTGCTGCTGGACATCAGCAACTACAGCCCGCTCGGCGCGGCGGTGGCGGCGATCCAGGACTCCATGCTGACCGGCTTCCCGCCGGCCCAGCCGCTGCTGGTGCTGGCCGGGTACGCGGTGGTGATGAGCTACCTGGCCGCGCGCCTGTTCCGATGGGAGTAACGCAGGCTCCCGCCGCCGGTCCGGGTCCGGAAGCGGCCCGGACGGCGGGGGAGTACTTCGGCGGCAAGCTCGCGGTGGTGACCGGCGGCGGCTCGGGGATCGGCCGGGAGCTGGTCCGGCAGCTGGCCGGACACGGCTGCTCGGTCGCGGCCTGCGACTGGAACGCGCAGACGCTGGCGCAGTCCGCGGCAGCGGCCGGGGACGGTGCCCCGGACGGCGTCCGGGTCACCGGCCACGCCTGCGACGTCTCCGACGAGGCGCAGGTGCTGCGGTTCCGCGACGAGCTGCTGGCCGCGCACGAGACCGATCACGTCGACCTGGTGTTCGCCAACGCGGGCATCGGCGGTGCCGGCAGCTTCGTCCGCGACCGCCGGGAGGACTGGGAGCGTACGTTCGCGGTCGACTGGTGGGGCGTCTACTACTGCGCCCGGACGTTCCTGCCGCTGCTGATCGCCAGCGGCGACGGCGTGCTGGTGAACACCAGCAGCGTGAACGGGTTCTGGGCCACGCTCGGGCCCGGCATGCCGAACTCGGCCTACTGCACTGCCAAGTTCGCGGTGAAGGGCTTCTCCGAGGCGCTGATCGAGGACCTGCGCACGAACGCGCCGCAGGTCAGGGTCGCCGTCGTCATGCCGGGCCACGTGGGCACCGACATCGTCGCGAACACCCTGCGCGCCCACGGCCTGCCGGAGCCGGAGCAGATGACGCAGGCCCAGCTGGACGAGCTGATCCCGGCCGACCGCCGGGAGCAGCTGGTCCAGTACGGCCTGCTACCGCCGGACGCGTCGGCCGGGGACCTGCGCGCGATGGTGGCCCGGATGAGCACCGACTTCCGGGACAAGGCCCCGCTCGGCCCGGCCGGGGCCGCGACGATCATCCTGGACGGGGTGCGCTCGGGCAGCTGGCGGATCGTGGTCGGCGAGGACGCCAGGAAGCTGGACGAGATGGTGCGGGCGCATCCGGAGGCCGTCTACGACTACGCGGAGCTGGCCCGGCTGGCGGCCGACGTTAACCGGTGACCCACTTGGTGCCCTTCCAGCGCAGCAGCTGGTTGAACTCGGAGCCGCCGGACTTCTGCCGGTCCCCGGCCGTCCAGCAGTCATTGGGAGACGGGCAGCGGACCCCGTTCAGGCCATTGCTGTCCGCGGCGGCGGCCAGCAGGCCGGCCGCGGCCAGCGCAACCCCGAGCGTCGCCGCGGCGAACCGGTCCGGCTTAGTGAGGAGCTTCATCAGCATTCCCTCCCCGTTACCTGGACTGTGCAGTGCATAGAATCCCCGAGCCGGGCCTGCTCTACCCCTGATCGTCGTCTCTCTGGCCGGTCACACGGTTCCGCACACGCCTGGCGCGCAGACTGTCATCGAGGGCGCCGGATGCGCCACCAGGCCCGGGTCGGCGAGGAGGCACGGTGAGAGCAAGCAGCGGTGACAGTCCTGCCGCCACGCAGTTCCTGGACAGCGCCGAGGAGAGCGAGGCGGTCAGGCGCCTGTTCGACGACGACGGCGAGCAGATGGGGTTCGTGATGAACGCATCCCGGCTGTGGGCCTACCAGCCGGAGGCGATAAGGCGCCTGTTTGAGCTGATGGACGCGGTCACCTCGGGACGGCCGTTCACCCTGCGGGAGCGCGGCATCCTGGTCACCGCCTGCGCCTCGGCGCTCGGTGACTCCTGCTGCTCGCTCGTCTGGGGAACCAGGCTGGCCGAGGTGGCCGGGCCGCGGCTCGCCGCCGGGATCCTGCGCGGCAAGGACGACGAGCTCACCGAGGCCGAGCGGGCGATGGCGGCCTGGGCGCGCCGGGTCGCCCGCGATCCGAACGGAACCACCGCCGGTGACGTGGAGCAGCTCAGGAACGCGGGCTTCGCCGACGCCGACATCTTCGCGATGACCGCCTATGTCGCGCTGCGCCTGGCGTTCAGCACGGTCAACGACGCGCTCGGGGTGCTGCCGGACGTCCAGCTCCGGGCAAAGGCGCCGGCTGAGGTGCGCGAGGCCGTCGCCTTCGGCCGCCCTATCGCACCAGGCCGCCTATGACTGCGCGGGGCTGGCCCGGCGGGCGGCCGACGTTAACCGGTGACCCACTTGGTGCCCTTCCAGCGCAGCAGCTGGTTGAGGTTGGGGCCGCTGACTCCGTGCTGGTCGCCGACCGCCCAGCAGCCCTTGCGGGCGGGGCAGCGGACCGCGTTCAGGCTGCTGGTGTCGCCGGCCGCGAGGCCGCCGGGATCCGGCGTCTTGCGCAGCACCCACTTGTGCCCGGTCCACTGCATGGCCTCGTTCAGGAACGGGCCGCTGCCGCTATCCGAGATCTCCCCTACCGCCCAGCAGTCGGCGGACGAGAAGCAGGTGACATTCACGAGGCTGTTGTCCGCCCCGGTGCCGGTGCCCTCGGGGTTGGGAGTGGTGGCCTTGGCCCAGTGCTTGCCGTTCCAGTGCAGCGCCTGGTTCAGGGTGACCGGCGAGCTGACGGAAGCGTCGCCGTAGGAGCCGACCGCCCAGCAGTCCCTGGCGGTCAGGCAGGCCAGGCCCTGCAGCTCACTGAAGGCGTCGAGCCCGAACCCGGCCGGGCTGGGAATCGATGCAACGACCCAGTGCTTGCCGTTCCAGTGCAGTGCCTCGTTCAGCAGGATGGTCACGGTGCTCTCGGTGCCCTCGGTGCCGACGGCCCAGCAGTTGCTGGCCCTGGTGCAGCGGATGCCGGACAGCGTGTTGACGTTGCCGGAGCCGGTGCCGCCGGGGTTGGGCACGGTCACCTTGGCCCAGTGCCTGCCGTTCCAGTGCACCACCAGGTTCAGAAACGTCTCGGAGCCGATGGTGGCGGTCCCGTACTGGCCCACCGCCCAGCAGCTGCTCGCCGAGGCGCAGAACGGCTCGAACAGGTCGCTGAAGTCGCCGAAGGCCTTGCCCGCCGGGCTGGGGGTGCCGGTGGCGGCCCAGTGCTTGCCGTTCCAGCGCAGCGCCTCGCTGAGCTCGGCCTGCTTCTTCTCGTAGTCCCCGACGGCCCAGCAGCTCTTTGACGACAGGCAGCGGACGCCGAACAGCTCGCTGGAGTCGTTCATGCTGGTTCCGCCGGGCTGCGGCGCGGTGACCTCCGACCAGCGCTTGCCGTTCCAGTGCAGTACCTGGTTGAGCCCGGCGCCGTGCAGGTTGTACTCGCCGACCGCCCAGCAGTCCTTGACCGTGTTGCAGTAGATCGCGTTCAGCTCGCTGCTGCTGCCGGGCCGTGGCACCTTCTGCGGCCAGCCGGGGCCGGTCAGCCCGTCATCGCTGAGGGCCCGCTGCCATGGCGCGCCGGGGCCGGGCAGGGCCGCGGGTGCGTCGATCCTGTGCCCGGCGGGCTGCGGCCGGGCGGCGGCGATCGCGGGGGCGCTGGCCAGCAGGCCGACCGCGGCCAGCGCCATCCCCAGTGCCGCCGCGGCAAGCCGGCCCGGCTTAGCGACCATCTTCATCAGCGTCCCTCCCCATGCCTGGATTTGGTGTGGCTCGACTCACCCGGGCGCTACCCGGTGACCCACTTGGTGCCGTTCCAGCGCAGCAGCTCGTTGAGCTCCTGCCCGCCGCCGGACGTCTGCTGGGCCCCGACTGCCCAGCAGTCCTTGGGGGACAGGCAGCGGGCCGCGTTCAGGATGTTGCTGTCGCCGTTGGCGGTGCCGGCCGGGTTCGGCGGCTTGCGCAGGAACCACCTGTGGCCGTTCCACTGCACGGCCTCGTTCAGGGTCCCGTGGTCGCCGAACATCCCGGCGTCTCCCACCGCCCAGCAGTTGGCGGACGAGAAGCAGGTGACCGCCAGGAGGTCGTTGTCTGCCCCGCCGCTGGTGCCCTCGGGATCGGGGATCGTGATCCTGGCCCAGTGCTTGCCGTTCCAGTGCAGTGCCAGGCTCAGGGTCTTCTCCGAGGGGCCGCTGATATTGCCGAAGGTGCCGATCGTCCAGCAGTCCCTGGCGGAGAGGCACGCCACGCCGTTGAGCTCGCTGAAGGCGCCCGGCACCCCCCCGCCGGGACTGACGACCTTCACGTTTGACCAGTGCTTGCCGTTCCAGTGCAGCGCCTCGTCCCGCAGCGTAGGGCCGGGGATCAGCGTGCCGTCGGTGCCGACGGCCCAGCAGTCCCTGGCGCTCGGGCAGCGGATGCCGTCCAGCCCGTTGCCCTTGTCGGCGCCGATCCCGGCGGGGTCGGGGATGTTGACCTTGGCCCAGTGCTTGCCGTTCCAGTGCAGTGCCAGGTTCAGGAACGTCTCTTTCCCGCTGCCGATGAACCCGTAATCTCCGACCGTCCAGCAGCTCTTCGCTGAGGTGCAGAACACATCGATCGGAAGGTTGAAGTCGCCGTTGCCGGTGCCGGCCGGGTTGGGGATGGTGACCTCGGCCCAGTGCTTGCCGTTCCAGTGCAGTGCCTCGCCGAGCTCGGCATCGTTCTTCTCGTACTCCCCGACGGCCCAGCAGCTGCTGGCTGAGGAGCAGCGGACGGCGAACAGCTCGCTGGAGTCACCGGTCTTGGTGCCGCCGGGCGAGGGCGCGGCGACCTGGGACCAGCGCTTGCCGTTCCAGTGCAGGATCTGGTTGAAGTCGACCGCGCGCTGGTCGTACTGGCCGACGGCCCAGCAGTCCCTGGCCTTGGGGCAGTAGATCCCCTCCAGCTCGCTGCTGCTGCCGGGCCTTGGCACGTTCTGCGGCCAGGTCAGCCCGGGCAGCCCGGGCAGGCCGGGCAGCCTGGCCCAGGTGGCGGGAGCGGCGGCCCCCTGGTTGGCGGCGCCGTGGTTGGAGGAGTGCGGCCGGCCGGCCGCGATCGCGGGCGCGCTGGCCGCCAGCAGGCCGGCCGCGGCCAGCGCAACCCCGAGCGTCGCCACAGCAAACCGGCCCGGCTTAGAGACGAGCTTCATCAGCGTTCCCTCCCCTTTGCCTGGACTTTGCAGTGCCTAGACTCCCCGAGCCGGGGCCTGCTCCGCTACCCCTGATCGTGGTGCTGCTCAGGGTCACCGCCGTGTGACCGACGGCGGTCACGGAACCGGCCGGAAACCCGGGCCGCCGGGCCTGCCCGGTCCCTATCCTGATCGGGTGGACCTGAAGTTCAGCGGCGAGATGTGGTTCTGGCGCGGCCCGTCGCCCTTTCACTTCATCACGGTCCCCGATGAGGAGTGCGGCGAGCTTGAGGCCGCCGCGGCGTTCGTGAGCTACGGCTGGGGCATGATCCCGGTCACCGCCCGGATCGGGGAGACGGCGTGGCAGACGTCGCTGTTCCCCAAGGACGGCGGGTACATCGTGCCGGTGAAGGAACGGGTGCGCCGGGCCGAGGGGCTCGACCTGGGCGACCTGGTGACGGTCGCGCTGACCGTCGGCTAGCGGCCGTCGCTGCGGTCCGGCCGTTCCAGGCCTGCGGCCGGCGGCGTCGCGGGCTTCGCGGTCATGAACCCTGATTCTCCCCGCCGCTGCTGGCATCGGTCCCGGTCACCGGGCGCCGAACTGGCTTGCCTCGCGAGGCTGCGTCCCGGCACGGTTGGGCCGTGACCGTGATCGTGGTGACCGGGATCCAGGCTGCCGGCAAGTCAGCGGTCGCGCAGGCCCTGGCCGAGCGCCTGGACCGCTCGGTGCACCTGCGCGGCGACGTGTTCCGCCGGATGATCGTCAGCGGCCGGTCCGAGATGGGCGCGGCCGATCCGCCGCCGGAGGCCGTCCGGCAGCTTCGGCTGCGGTACCAGCTCGCCGCGGCAGCGGCGGACGGTTACGCCGGCGCCGGGTTCACCGTCGTGCTGCAGGACATCATCATCGGGCCGTACCTGGCCGAGCTGGTGGCGGCGATCGCCAGCCGGCCGCGGTACGTGGTGGTGCTGGCCCCGCGGGCCGACGTGGTCCAGGCCCGCGAGGACGCTCGGCGGGCCGCCCGCGGCAAGGTCGCCTACAAGCCGGGCGACCAGACCCCGGCCGAGCTCGACGGGGCGTTCCGGCGCCAGACCCCCCGCATCGGCCTGTGGCTGGACACCTCCGGCCAGACCGTCGCCGAGACCGTGGCCGAGATCATGACCCGTTACCCCGCCGAGGCCGGAATCCGGGACGCTCCGCGCTGACACCCCTCGCGGCCGGCGCGGCGCCGCCGTAGCGCGGCACCGCCGCAGCTGGCGCGTCGGTGCCCGGGCATACGCTCTGGGGCATGACGATTGAGCGGGAGACGGAGGCCGGTGCCATCTTCGGCGGGCTGGAGCGGGCCGAGTACGAGCGGCTGACCCGTGAGCTGACCGGGTACTGCTACCGGATGCTCGGCTCGCCGTTCGACGCCGAGGACGCGGTGCAGGACACGATGGTCCGCGCCTGGCGGGAGTTCGGCAGGTTCGAGGGCCGCTCGTCGCTGCGCACCTGGCTGTACCGGATCGCCACGAATGTCTGCATCGACATGCTGCGCAAGCGCGGCCGCCGCACCGTGCCGATGGATCTGCAGCCGCCCACCAGGGCGGAGGGTGCCCAGATCCCGCCGCCGCTGGGCGAGCGCACCTGGGTGCTGCCGATCCCGGATGCCAGGCTCGCTGGCGGCGACGCCGATCCGGCCGAGCAGGTGGTGTCCAGGGAGACGGTCAGGCTCGCGTTCGTGGCGGCGCTGCAGCGGCTGACGCCGCGCCAGCGCGCTGCGCTGATCCTGCGCGATGTGCTGCAGCTCTCCGCCGCCGAGACCGCGGAACAGCTCGGCACCACGGTGGCCTCGGCGAACAGTGCGCTGCAGCGTGCCCGCGCCGCGGCGCCGTCCATCGACGAGGACGACCCGGCTCTGGGCCGGGCCGACCCGGCCCTGCTGGAGGAATACGTCACCGCCTTCGAGGCATACGACGTGCTCCGGCTGACCGCGCTGCTGCGCAGCGACGCGGTGAACTCGATGCCGCCGCTGCCGCTGTGGCTGCGCGGTCAGGACGAGATCCGGACGTGGATGCTGGGGCCGGGCTCGGAGTGCCGCGGTTCCCGGCTGCTGCCCACCGCGGCGAACGGCTGCGCCGCCTTCGCGCAGTACCGACCGGACGGCCGCGGCGGCTATCACCCCTGGGCGATGCAGGTACTGGAGACCGATGGCAGCCTGATCACCGGCCTGCACTGCTTTGTCTTTCCCGAACTGTTCAGGTACTTCGGCTTCCCTGCCGCCTTGTAAGCAATGCCCTGGCGGGCGGTTAGTTCCGGGGACCCGGTCCGTCCAACCTCTGAGCGGTAAGGTACGGAGTTCGCCATCGGGACGCAGGAGGTCAAATGGGTCCGCGAGTCGTCTCGGCCGCCGAGTGGCTGGCCGCGCGCAAGGAGCTGCAGGCTGCCGAGGAGGAGGCGGTGCGCGCTCTCGAGCAGATCGCGAGCAGGCGCCGGGAGATGCCGGCTGTCAAGATCGAGAAGGACTACGTCTTCGAGGGCCCGGCCGGGAAGGCCAGCCTGCTGGATCTCTTCGAGGGCCGGACTCAGCTCATCGTGCAGCACTTCATGTTCGACCCGGCCTGGGACGAGGGCTGCCCGGTCTGCTCCCTCCAGGCCGACAGCGTCGGTCACCTGGCCCACCTGCATGCCCGCAATACCACGTTCGCCGCGGTATCCAGGGCCCCGATCAGCAAGATCGAGCCGTTCCGGCAGCGGATGGGCTGGACCTTCCCGTGGTACTCCTCGCTCGGAAGCGACTTCAACTACGACTTCCACGTGACTCACGACGAGAGCGTCGCGCCCGTCGAGTACAACTTCCGGAGCGCCCGGGAGCTGATCGACATGGGCGAGCCTTACTTCGCCCGGCCCGGTGAGCAGGGCGGCGTCAGCGTCTTCCGCCGGGACGGCGACACCGTGCTGCGTACCTGGTCAGGCTACGGCCCGGTCAGCTCCTTGTGCTCCGGGACCGACCTCCTCCTCGACCTCACGCCGCTGGGGCGCCAGCACGAGAGCGTCGAGTTGCTTCACCACGACAGCTATCCCGGTGAACGCGTGACCGACACGGCAGGAGGACGGACATGACCGGGCGCGGTCGCAGAGCCGGCCGGGGCTGAGGACCTGCAGCCCTATGACCCAACGGCAGCGTTCGTCTCCGACCTGACCGGAGCGGAAGTCATCGCCGAGTACCGGGACACCTGTGCGCTCTCGGACGCGGTGCTGGCAAAGACGCCGCTGTCGGCGCCGCCACGCGGCAAGCACGGCGATCCGGAGACGGAGCCGCCGGACGTCCGCTGGGTGGTGCTGCACATGATCGAGGAGACCGCGCGACATGCCGGTCACCTGGACATCGCCAGGGAGCTGATGGACGGCCGGACCGGGCTCGGGCCCCGCTGACCGGCCTGGCGCGGATCTCTGCGGCGGGCCTCGCTTGCCTGCGGCCGGCGCCCGCCGCCGCGTTCTGGCGCCCGTTTTGAGCCAGCGCACGGGCTTTGAGCACGGTTATCGTGTCCTGGCCGCCGCGGAATCAGCACCGTTGCATGTCAACGAGACCGGAACCTGGCGCGTCTTTTATATGCGGAAATTTAGCCCCTTCCGGCCCGGCCGGTGGCAGGCCGCCTCGGGCGGACCAGGTTGGTGCCTGCCTATCTTCTGATTTCGAGAAGAGGGTAACGGGAGTGACGCATGTGGCAGGAAAGAGGTTCCGATGGCTGGTTTATTCGGAGGCCACGGCGTGCGAGCGGTGCTGCCGGCGGTACTGCTGGCTGCCGCGGGGCTGGCCGGTGTTAACGGGGCCGCCACGGCGCTCCAGCCGGCCAGGTCGGCAGCACCGGGGCGGGGGCTTCCGCTGCCCAACTGGATCATCAAGAGCAACGACCTAGCCGGGATCGGGGCTCAGGCCGAGGCCGACGGCGTTACGCTGCCGTCATTCCAGTACGTGGCATGCGGAAGCAAGAGCGATTCCCTGGCCTGCCTGCCGCGACAGGTTCCCATCTTCACAGATTTCTTTGCCTTTCGCGCCGCGGTGCTCCGCGGCCTGACCGGCCCGGTGCTTATCGACTACGAGAACCTGGTCCTATACCCCCAGGCAGCAGGCCAGGGACCCTGACCTCTGGATTGAGCGCACGCAGGAGCTGGTGCGAGCGCACCCGCGCCAGCACATCTTCACCATCGAGTCACCCGGCGGCCGGCGGACCGAGGCTCAGCTCATCAATGAGGATGTCACCGCGGCGAGAAGCGGCTCGCCCGTGGTCTCGATACAAAGCCAGTTCGGAGTCGGGCATCCTAAGGCTGTCTTCAGGCCTTTTATCGACAAGGCCATCGCTACTTTGCGCAAGGTTAGCAGGCGAGTGGTTATCCTCGCTGGTATCGCTACCGACGCAGGCGGTACCCCGGTCAGCGCCGTAGCGAGCAAATCGGCGATGATCAATACTGCTGGCGCCGGCGCCCCGGTAACGGGCGGCGCGATGACGCAGTCCTATCGCTACGCGATATCCGCCGGTGCGTCGGGCTTCTGGCTCAACGCGAGCAAGTGGCCGCCGCCGCGCGGTAAGGGATGCGCTCCGACCGGGTGCCCGCAGACGGCAATAAAGTTCTTAGAGAACATCGGCGTAATCATCGCTCCCACGCCAACTGCGACGCCCCCGCCAGCCCCGTCACTTTCCGGACCGTAGGGCGATCCTGCGGTCCCTGGCAGGCCGGGGCAGGTCACGGCCATGGCCTTCATCTTGATCCGGCGGGTGGCGCCAGGCTGTTTTGTGTTACCGGCGGGTAGGACTGGGCAGTACCTGTGGCGTGACCCATGAACAGGACGGCGGATGAGTACTTCTCCGCCGAATCGTGTCCGGGATGTCGGCGAGCGCGAGGCACGCCAGGCCGCGGAGGAGGCCAGGGAATCCGGGTGGCAGCTGCCCAGCTTCGGCAGGCAGCTGTTCCTCGGTGACTACCGGCTGGACCTGATCCACCCCCATCCGCAGCCGGACGAGGAGTCGCGCCGCAGCGGCGAGGCGTTCTGCGCCCGGCTGGCGGAGTTCTGCGAGGCCTCGGTGAGCGGTGCGGCCATTGAGCGCGACGCCCTGATACCCGGTGAGGTGGTCAGGGGCCTGGCTGCCCTCGGAGCGTTCGGAATGAAGATCGCGCCGGAGTACGGAGGGCTCGGGCTCAGCAACCTGTATTACAACCGGGCGCTGATGATCGCCGGTTCCGTCTCGCCGGCCCTGGCCGCGCTGCTGTCGGCGCACCAGTCGATCGGCGTGCCGCAGCCGCTGGCGCTGTTCGGGACCGATGCGCAGAAGCAGCGGTACCTGCCGCGGTGCGCGGGCGGCGAGATCAGCGCGTTTCTGCTGACCGAGCCCGATGTCGGCTCGGATCCGGCCAGGCTGAGCATGTCGGCGGCGCCGTCGCGGGACGGGTCTGAGTACGTGCTGAACGGGGTCAAGCTGTGGACCACGAACGGGGTGATCGCCGACCTGCTCGTGGTGATGGCCAGGGTGCCGCAGGACGAGGGACGCCGCGGCGGGATCACCGCCTTCGTGGTGGAGGGCGCGGCGGAGGGGATCACCGTCGAGCGGCGGAACGCGTTCATGGGCCTGCGCGGCCTGGAAAACGGGGTGACCAGGTTCCATGAGGTCCGGGTTCCGGCCGCGAACCGCATCGGCGAGGAGGGCCAGGGGCTGAAGATCGCCCTGACGACGCTGAACACGGGCAGGCTGTCGCTGCCTGCCAGCTGTGCCGCGGCCGGGAAGCTGGCGCTGAAGATCGCCCGGGAATGGTCGGGTGAACGGGTGCAGTGGGGCCGGCCGGTCGGCGAGCACGAGGCAGTGGCCAAGAAGATCGCTTTCATCGCCGCGACCACCTATGCGCTGGAGGCGGTGGTCGAGCTGTCCAGCCAGCTGGCCGACGACAAGCGCAACGACATCCGCATCGAGGCGGCGCTGGCCAAGCTGTACTGCTCGGAAATGGGCAGCAGGATCGTCGATGAGCTGGTGCAGATCCGCGGCGGCCGCGGCTATGAGACCGCCGCGTCTCTCGCCGCCCGCGGTGAGCGGGGCGTGCCCGCCGAGCAGATGCTGCGGGACATGCGCATCAACCGGATCTTCGAGGGATCCTCGGAGATCATGCGGCTGTTCATTGCCCGCGAGGCGGTGGACGCGCACCTGTCGGCGGCCGGCGAGCTCATCGATCCCGGCCTGCCGGCGGGCCGCCGGGCCCGCGCAGCTGGCCGGGCCGGCGGGTTCTACGCCCGGTGGCTGCCCACGCTGATGGCCGGCCAGGGGCAGCGGCCGGGGGCCTACGGCGAGTTCGGCCCGCTGGCGGCGCACCTGCGGTATGCGGAAAGGGCGAGCCGGAAGCTGGCCAGGGCAACCTTCTACGCGATGGCGCGCTGGCAGGGCCGGCTGGAGCGCAAGCAGGGCTTCCTCGGCCGGATCGTGGACATCGGCGCGGAACTGTTCGCCATCAGCGCCGTCTGCGTGCGCGCGCAGCTGGACGGGAGCGACGCCGGAACCGAGCGCGCCGCGGCCGCGTGCGAACTCGCCGGCCTCTTCTGCGCCCAGGCCCGGCTGCGGGCCGACGAGCTGTTCGGCCAGCTGTGGACGAACACCGATGCCGCCGATTCCGGGCTGGCCCGCCAGGTACTCACCGGCCGCTACACCTGGCTGGAGGACGGCATCATCGACCCGTCAGCACCCGGGCCATGGATCGCCGAGTCCCAGCCTGGGCCGTCCAAGGCAGAAAACGTGCACCGCCACGCAGGCTGAACCCGGCAGACCCGGGTCCAGCCACTCGTCCCGGGTGTAGGTGCGCTCCGAGTCGAACTGCCACTGCTCCGGCTCGCTGAACTGCCCCGCCTCGCGGATCCCGTCGGCGATCCTGGCGAACAGCGTCTGGTAGGCATCCAGGGCTCGGCTCAGCGACTCGAGGCTGACCGGTGAGTCCGGCGCCGCGCTCCGTGGGGAGCGTGCTCGCGATAGCTTCTATGACATTATTTTAATTCGGCCTGGTATTCATTGCATTCTATGCAGCTGCCACCAGCGGATCCCATCTTCGCTATCTTGGGGTCGGATGGCTCACTGCATGCGCCGCCTTTGCAAGTGGTTGCCTGATCGGCTCGTTGCCGGTATTCCCCGCTTCGTCTCATCCGGTGGCCTCCGTCATGAGGTCCAGGCTCAGGTGTCGCCGACGGCTAGCAGAACCGGGGCACCCATGGAACGGCCGGGTACTTGGGTTCCTGGACGGATACGTCATCACTACGTTGTGGTACGGCAGGCGCCTAGCCTTCTACGGCAACTTATAGCCAATCTCGAACTCCTATCTGATAGATAGGCATAAGCGGATCGATCCCGGCGTGCAGAACATCCTGTGCGGCCAGGCCTGCGCGGAGACCACGGCCCTGGTTGAAGGCGACGGGCGTTATCGGCCCTTGCCCTGAGCCGAATGGCAAATACCTACGGTATGGTGGACTCTTCCGCTGATGTCTGGGAGGACTGCATGATTCAGGCATACATCCTCGTTGAGACTGAAGCCGGCAAGGCCGTTGACGTCGCGGAGCACATCGGGGACATCGTCGGCGTGACCCAGGTTGCCGACGTCACGGGGCCTTACGATGTGATCGTCCGAGTGGAAGCGGCCAACGTTGATGACCTCGGTAGGCTCGTAGTCGCCCAGATCCAGGCGGTCGACGGCATTACCAGGACCCTGACCTGCCCGATCGTCCACATCTAGCGGACGGCCCCCGCCTGAGCCGCTGCTGGCCTAGCACCGGCGGCTCATGTCCGAGATCAGCGCGTCGTCTTAATTCTTAGGTACGTCAGCCCGGCTCGCGCGCGAGAGTGCGAGGGCGCGAGCGGACCCGCCGCGCGGGTACCAGGGTGCGGACAACGCTTCATCCTTGATGCCGCCGGGTGGAGATCCGGCGCACGCGCTCTGCGGCTCGTATTGACGCGGCTCACCGCACTGATCCTGAACCGGCACGGCCGGTCTCCGTCATCGAGTTCGCAGTGTGGGGCTCGCCATGAGCGCGGTCGTTTAAAGCTGCCTGCTTGCACCCACAGATGAGGTGGCGTTATCTTGGTGGAAACTCAGATGTCGTGGCCGCACCTATAGCCGATGCCCGGCTCAAGTATGCCCAGGAACATTCCTAGTCGCTGAGCCGGCCGGATGATGGGATGGGTGGCCAGTATGACGACGAAGCTCATGGTGCTGACGGCGCTGCTAGCAGCAAGCACGGGATTAGCCATCCCGGCCTCGGCCTCAGCCTCGACCGCAGCACTGCCGTTCGGGCTGTTCCAGAGCAGCAACAACCTCCAGTACTCCTTCCCGGTCACGCCTGACTATGCAGTCCAGTATTACAGCTGGCAGGAGGGCTTTCAGGCCGCTGATGCCCAGGCAGCATGGAACGCAGGCACCGAGACGTTCGTGGAGCTGCAGACGTGCGGCAACCCGTGCGATTCCACTGGTATCTCGATCAACAACGTGATCAATGGCGTGTACGACACGTACCTGACGAACTTCGCCAACTCCGTCAAGGCTTTCGGCGATCCCGTGATGATCACGTTCGATCATGAGATGAACGGCAGCTGGTACCCATGGGGCGATACTGAGATCACGCCCACGCAGTGGATCGCCGCCTGGCAGCACGTAACCTCGCTGATCAGTTCCATCGCGCCGAACGTTACCTGGGTATGGGCGCCTAACATCGAGCAGGGCGCGGCGCCGGTGTCGAGCTACTGGCCGGGCATCGGCTACTCGAACCCGAACGTGGGCATCGTCGCACTCGATGGCTATTTCCGGACCACGGGTTCCACCTGGGCAAACACCTTTGCTCAAAGCGTTGCGGATGTCGAGTCAGCCAGCGGTGGCGATTACCCGTTTGTCGTTGCCGAGGCTGGCGTGCCTTCGAGTGACTCTAATAATATCGCGCAAATCGAGAACTTAATTGCCGGTGCTCAGTCAGTAAATGCAGCGGTTCTGCTGTACTTCGACTCCGGCGCTGAGTGGTCGCTTACCGGAGCTGAGCAATCCGAATTTATCCAGGATATCCAGTAGGCCGGCTCCAGAGCCGTTCCACGGAGGCCGCATCATGCGTCGCTGCCTACTCGGCACTTAACGTCACCACCTGCCAGGTCGCGATACTGGCCTGCTGGCGGGCCGGGCAGGCAGCCCGAGCATTTCGCCGGGGCCGGTTCCGCACGTTCGATGACGAGGAGTCGTTTCTGGCTGACCTTGCGGAGCTGGCGGCGACCGGGGACGAGCATGGCCGGTGAAGTACCGGTCCGCTGAGTCGTTCCGCAATGACTTCCGGAGACTGCCCGCTGAGCACCAGCGGACGTTTCAGGACATCCTGCGGAAGTGTTTCCTGCCCGCGATAGCCGCCGGGTCGTTCGGTGGCTCGCCATCCTGGCCGGAGCGGCTGCGGATCCACCGGCTTGCTAATACCGAGATTTACTCGCTGACCTGGAACTTCGCCTCCCCCGATGGAAGGGCGACCTTTCATCTTGATAAGACCGAGGATGGAGATCCGCTGCTAGTCTGGCGGCGCATAGGTGATCATGGCGGTCCTGGCCGGGGGCCGACGGGTGCTGATCAACGATCCCGGCCGGTTGAACGGTGTGAAGGTCATCGGGGTCGATGAGCACGTGTGGCGCCACACCCGTCGCGGGGACAAGTACGTCACCGTGATCATCGACCTCACGCCGGTGCGCGCCGGCAGGGGTCCAGCGAGGCTGCTGGACATGATCCCGGGCCGCTCCAAGCCGCGTTCAGGGCCTGGCTTAGCCAGCGCCCTCAGGCGTGGCGCGAGGCCGTGGAGGTCGTCGCGATGGACGCGTTCACCGGCGTCAAGACCGCCGCGGCCGTAAGAACGACCCGCCCTACCGTGCCCGGCGAACCCTGCACACCGGCGCCGGCCTGCTCACCGGCAAGCAGGCCGCCCGGCTCACGGCCCTGTTCGCCATCGATGAGCACGTCGAGGTCGAGGCCACCTGGGGCACCTGCCAAGCCGATGATCGCCGCCTGCCGGCACTCCGGCCCAGCCGCGGGCCGCGAGCTGATGGCCAGGCTGATCGAGTCGCTCAGCGCCGACGTCCCCCGGCCGCTGGTGAAGATCGCCAAGCTCGGCCGCACCCTGAGCAAGCGAGCCGCTGACATACTGGCCTACTTCGGCCGGCCCGGCACCAGCAACGGTCCAGCCGAAGCGATCAACGGCCGCCTGGAGCACCTGCGCGGCTCCGCCCTCGCTTCCGCAACCTCACCAGCTACATCGCCTGATCCCTACTCGGGACAGGCGGATTCAGACCCCGGCTGCACCCTGCCTTGGTGAAGAGCCGCTCTTCCCGGGGGGCCGGCCAAAGATAGGACGGAAACCGGTAACCAGTGATCTTGAGTTGAACTTGCCGCAGGTGAGGTGCTGGGGCGGATCGGCGCCGGCTGCCCGGCCAGGGACAGCGAAGCGCAAACGCAGCCGGAGGCCCGATCTTGTGTCACCGTTCGCAGCGGACTTCTTCGCGTGCCCGCTCAGATCGGTCAACGACGCACCCGATAGCGCAGGTGAAGCACCCGGTTGCCCTGAATCACCACCTCAGGTTCCTCCAGCAGGTGCTGTGCGCGGACCGACCCGAAGTAGCGCTTGCCGGACCCGAACACGACGGGTACGACGTCCATGCGCACCTCGTCGATCAGGCCCGCGGCAAGCACCTGGCCACCGATATCGCCGGCGGCGACCTCGACCATGCGGTCACCCGCAAGCTCCTGCGCCCTGGCCACGGCTGCCTCGACGCCGTCGACGAAGTGAAACGGCGCCTCGGGGTCCCAGCCCTCAGGCTCCGGCCGGTGCGTCACGACGACCACGTGGTCGACCCCGCCCGGAGGCTTCCCGTCCCAGCCGTCCGTCATGTCGAAGACGTGGCGGCCGACGATTGTCGCCCCGATCTGGTCCCAGTACGGCCGGGTGTAGTCGTAGGACGTCTGTGACACCTTCAACTCGCCGCTCTCGTCCAACGGCACGTCACCGCCGGACAACCAGTCGAACAGCGGTCCGGGCTGGTCGTTCTCGTCCGCGACGAAGCCGTCCACCGACACCGAGGCGTACATGACCACCTTGCCCACGGGGCTCTCCTTTGCTTCGGGGTGCCCCCAAATTAGCGTGTCGTGAGCTGTTCGCTCTGGTAAGAAATCAACCGGCCGGCAGCGGCCAGCCGTCCAGCACGTGGCCGGGATGCTCGCGCAGGAACCGCCGCCGGACTTCGACGTACCGGGCCGGCGTGAGCCCGGTGAACGCCCGGAACTCGTGGCCGAAGCGGGCCTGGTCGAAGTAGCCTGCGCCAACGGCGAGGTCGCCCCAGCCGATCGGCCCGGCGGGCTGACCGAGAACACGGTGGCGGCGAAGCGGCAGGTGCGGGCCAGCCGCGTCGGCGTCACGCCGATGAGCTCCTTGAACCGCTGAGCCAGATGAGTGCTGCTGACACCGGCTGCCACGCTCAGGTCGCCGATCGCCACCGCCCCGCTGGCCGCCGCGATGACACAGCTCGTATGGCAGACCAGCCCCAGGCCGGCGGCCTCGCACAGCCGTCGCATCAGCTCCTCCTCGAGCAGCGTCAGCATCTCGTGCGGTCCGTCCGCCGTGACCAGCCGGTCCCGCAGCTCAGCAATGGCGGGCCGGACCCAAACAGTCAGGCTCCAATTTCTCGGTCAACGATTGAGTCGGCAGTCGGGGCGGGGCGTCGGCGATGCTGTGGGCGTGTAGTACGTGTCCAGAGTGCCGCGACCTCCGCTGGACGGGCTGATCGACGACCTTTACTACCTGGAGGGTGCGCCGCCGTACGCTCGGCTGACGCTGCCGCCGATGCTGTCGGCGTTGCTCATCGTCAGCCTCGGGGCGCCGTTCCGCATCCGCGCTGGCAAGCGAAGAGATCACGATAAAGTAACCGCAGGTCAGGAGTGGGGCGCCCGGGCTCGAAACCCGGAACCGACGGATTAAAAGTGGGCCGCGTGGTCGTCCTAGTCGATCTGCCTGCACTGATGCGGTGTCGGGGACGCTCAGAGAGCACTGGTCGCACCACGATCACGCAGCACTCGTTCCACGGTTCGTTCCACGGGATGGATGCCGGTCCACTGCCTGCTCGTCACCTAAGGTCACCACCTGCTGGGCCGCGATACTGGCCTCCCGGCACGCCAGGCAAGCGGCTGGGTTGTGACTCAGAGCCTCGTGTATGACAAACTAAAGACATGAGCGAACCAGAGCCAGCAACTCACGTCGCCGCACCGGCCACCCCGGCGGCTCGCGGCGGCCGCAGGCCCAGGAAACGGCCCACGCGCGGCCGCGCGGCGGCCCAGCCGGGCGGCGCGGTGCAGGGCACGGTGACGATGCAGGCGCGGGTGGACGCGAGGTTCGCGCGCGAACTGGAGGCCGATGCTGCGGCCCTGGGCTTGCAGAGCACGTCCGATCTAGTGCGCGAGGGCCTGCGCCTGGTGCACAAGCAGGCCAGTGAGCGGGCGATGGCGGCATCCTATGAGGAGTTCTACGGCGACAGCCCGGCCCCGGTATCGCCGGTGACGGCTGCGCTGTGGCGTGAGTAAGCGTGGAGCTGCTGCGCGGTGAGGTGTGGGATGCCCACGTCCGCGGCGCGGGCACGCACCCGTTCGTGATCCTCACGGTCAACCCCATGATCGGGCGGCTCGGCGCAGTGACCGCCGCCCTGGTGACCGGCAGCGCCGGGCCGCGGCTCACCCACATACCGCTCGGCGGCGAAGCTGGCCTGACGGAATACCGCGAAAGCTACGCTAACGCGACCGACCTGCACACGATCCCCAAGCCTCGGTTCCACCGCCGCCGGGGCCGCCTGGCGCTGGCCGAGATGGCCAGTGTCGAACAAGCAGTCAGGGTCTATCTCGGGCTATGAGCTCGGTCGGCGGCCGCGAGGGTCATTGTGCAGCATCTGCTGGCGGGCGAGGGTGCCTGCTGCCTTTCTCTGCTCTTCCCGCATCTGGACGGCCTGCAGGTCGACAGGGTCGACGACGCCGGGAATGCCGTGCTGATCACGGCGCGGTCGCGTGCCGCAGAGGCGGCCTGTCACCGGTGCGGGCTGGCGTCCGCGCAGGTCAATAGCCGGTACCGGCGGCGGCTTCAGGACCTGGCGGCAGGCGGCCGGGCCGTGATGATCGACCTGGAGGTGCGCCGGTTCTTCTGCGGCAACCCGGAGTGCAAGCTGCGGACCTTCGCCGAGCAGGTACCCGCCGTGACACAGCGGCACCAGCGCCGGACACCGCTGCTGCGCAGCCAGCTGGAGGCGATCGCGCTCGCCCTGGCCGGGCGGGCGGGGGCGCGGCTGGCCAGCGCACTGGGCACCGAAGTCTCCCGGACCACGCTGATCCGGCTGATCCACGCCTTACCCGATCCCCGGACCGCCCAGGTCACTGTCCTGGGCGTGGACGACTTCTCCAAAAGGCGCGGCCATTCTTACGCGACCATCCTGATCGACATGGATACCCGCCGGCCTGTCGACGTGCTGGACGACCGCCAGGCCAGCACCCTGGCCCAGTGGCTGAAAGACCACCCCGGTGTCCAGGTCATCTGCCGGGACCGGGCCGGCGCCTACGCCAAGTCTCGGGAATTGCATCTGATGGGCGTCGTCTGCCTGTTTTGGCCGGTATCCAGGCTGTCTCGATACCTCGGCAGTGCGACACGTGCGCGCACGCTGCCTGCGGTGATTGCATGCTGCGCCCGTTGGATGCATGATCCTCCTGTCAGGAGGGCTGACGTTTCGGATGTCCGGAGGTCGGATGGGGCGGGCGGTTCTGGCGGGCGCTGCGCGCCTGGAGCTGGTGTCCGGGGTGGCGCAGCTGCGCCCGGAAGACGCGATGTTCGAGGCGATGCTGTCGGGCTGGCGTGCCCAGCAGGCTGCCCGGGGCCTGCGGGAGGACACGATCGCGACGCGGCGGCAGCTGGTGCGGCGGTTCGGGGAGTTCACCAGTGAGTACCCGTGGCAGTGGTCGCCAGCGCACATGGACGAGTGGTCGCTGCACCTGACCGCCGAGGAGCACCTAGCGCCCTCGACGATCCGCGCCTGCCAGTGCACGCTGCGGCAGTTCACCGAGTTCCTGGTGGACGCGCGGTATGGCTGGGCGGTGGCGTGCGAGGATGCGTTCGGCGCCGGGCAGCACCCAGTGGCGATCTGCCATGAGTGGAACACCATCGCGCACCTGAACCAGTACGAGGGAAACCCGGAAGCGCGGCCATTCACCCGCGAGGAACTGCAGCGGTTCTTTGATTATGCCGATGAGCAGGTCGCCCGGGCGGTGCGGTCCAGGCGCAAAGGCGCCCTGGCGGCCTACCGTGATGCCACGATGTTCAAGGTGATCTACGGGTGGGGGCTGCGGCGGACCGAGACGGCCCGGCTGGACGTGGCTGACTTCGGCCGCCACCCGCGGGCGCCGCAGTTCGGCCGGTACGGCACGCTGAACGTCCGCTATGGCAAGGCGAAGAGGGGCCAGCCGCCGCGGCGCCGGAACGTGCTGTCGGTGATGGGCTGGGCGGTGGAGGCGGTCGCCGATTACGCCGAGAACATCCGCCCGAAGTTCGGGTTCGCCGATAATCCGGCGCTGTGGGTCACCGAGCGGGGCGGCCGGGTCAAGCCGGCGGAGATCAACGCCCGGTTCACCGCTTACCGGGACGCGCTGGGCCTGCCCAGGGCGCTGACCGTCCATTCGGAGCGGCATGCCTACGTGACGCACCTGACCGAGGACGGGGCCGACCGGCGGTTCATCCAGGAGCAGGTCGGCCACGAGTGCGACAGTTCCACTGCCGTCTACACCCATGTCAGCGATGACTTCATGAACACTGCCCTGAGCCGGGCGCTGTCCCCGGCGTTCGCCGGCGCGTGAGGAAGCGAGGACGCCGATGACCGTCAGGCTCGACTACCGCTGGCACCTGCGCAACGTCATGGCAGACCGCGGCATGTTCTCCACCACTGACCTGATCGGGCCGCTGGCCGAACGCGGGATCACGCTGTCCTCCAGCCAGGTCTACCGGCTGGTCGTCGAGCGGCCCGAGCGGCTGAGCCTGAAAATCCTGATGGCGCTGCTGGACATCCTGGACTGCACCATGGACGACCTCATCGAGCCCGTCGCCGCGGCCGGCACGGCGCGGCGGACCCGGAAGACAGCCGTCGGCGGGGCCGGGGACGCCTCGGGCATCGGCACCCGGCGGCCGAAGCGGGCACGGATCACCGGCACGCCGCAGTGAACGGCGGTCCCCGACCCGGTCCCGGCGATCCGGCCGGCGCCCTGCTCGCCCTGATGGACAGGCTCGAGCCCGCGCTCGCCCCCGAAGCGGTCCTGGCGGCGCTGGGCCAGGCGGCAGCGCGCCCGGACGGTCGGCGCCGCATCGCAGCCGCCGTGACGGGCCAGCCTGAGCTGCTCACCGGCGAGGGCGCCCGCGCCCCGATCCCCGGCGTCTTGCGGTACATCAGCGCGCTGACCCGCGCCGGGGCCACCACCGTGGTCGAGCCGCCCTGCCCCCTCTGCGGCATGCAGCGTCAGCTCGGTAACCCGGTCGACGGGCTGCGGGTCTGCGGCGGGTGCAGGAGCAAAGCCCGCGCGCTGCGCTGCGGCCGGTGCGGGAAAGTAAGGTCAACTGCCCGCCGCGACGACGGCGGCAAGCCGATCTGCCAGAACTGCTGGCACCGCGACCCGCGCAGCTGGAAACCCTGCGCGGAATGCGGCAGCAACCGCCGTGTCGCCGCGGTCACCGACGCCGGGCCGGTCTGCCAGAGCTGCCGCCCGGGTCCTGATCTTCCCTGCAGTACCTGCCGGTCCGGCGACGGCGGCCGGATCGGAATCTCGCGGGCCACCGGCACCCCGGTTTGCCAGCGGTGCCGCAAACGCTGGATCACCTGCTCGCGCTGCGGAACCGGTGCACCGCTGAAAGGCGGAACGCTGCGGGAGCCATTGTGCGCCCCGTGCCTCAACCCCGAAGCAGCGGGCGTGCTCCCGCCGCGGGACGAGCGTCTCACCGCCCTGGAAACCTGGATCAACCAGGTCATCGCCACGCTGGCGGATCCCGGGCACCGGCAGGCCCTGCGCGGATACGCCCTCTGGCACCAGCTGCGCCGCCTGCGCGGCCGCCTCGGCAGCAGGCCCGCTTCCCGCGACCAGGCCAAGAACGTGCGCGACCAGGTCACCGCTGCCGCGGCGTTCCTGAACTGGCTCACCGCACAGGGGCTGACCCTGGCCAGCTGCACCCAGGCCGAGCTCGACCAATGGCTGACCGGAACCTCCAGCCACCTCGCCAGATCGGCTAACTTCGCCCGCTGGGCGGTCACCCGCCGGCACGCCTCCGGTCTCACCGCCCCCGCCACCCGCTGGACCGGCCCGGCCGGGCCGCTCGACCAGGACCGCCGCTGGGCCGACGCCCGGCGGCTCCTCCACAACGGCACCTACCCGGCAGACGACCGCGTCGCCGGCCTGCTCGTCCTGCTCTACGCCCAGAAGCTCACCGCCATCACCGCACTGACGGCCCAGCATGTCCAGCCCGAGGACAGCCGCACTCTGCTTCGCCTGGGCAGCCGCCCGATCATCCTGCCCGCCCCGCTCGACGGCCTCGTCGCCGGGCTCGCGGCCAGGCGCAGACGACCAGGCAGCAGCCTGCTCGAGGTCCCTTCGCCATGGCTGTTCCCAGGCCGCCAGCCGGGAACAGCGCTGACCCCAGATGCGCTCGGCCTGCGGCTCCACGCACTCGGGATCAGCCCCCGGCAGAGCCGCAGCACCGCCCTGCTCACCCTGGCCGCCGAGGTCCCCGCCGCCATCCTGGCCAAGACACTCGGCATCCACGTCCAGGTCGCCATCCAGTGGCAGAAAATCTCCGCCGGAGACTGGGCCGCCTACGCCGCCGACATCAGCCACCGGCACGACACCCCCGGCTCGGCCATCGCCGCAGGACAGCCCCGATGACGTCGTGGCTCGATCTGGAGCAGGCAGCCCCGCACATCACCAGCCAGGGGCACGAACTGCTCAGCCGGACCCGCATGGCCATGCTCGGCACGCTGCGGCCCGACGGCTCGCCCAGGATCAGCCCGGTCGAGCCATACTTCACCCACGGCCAGCTGATCTTCGGCGTCATGCCCTGGTCCGGCAAAGCGCGTGACCTGCACCACGACCCGCGGTGCGTGCTCCACAACACGATCAGCAACCCCGACGCTGGCGAGCCCGAACTGAAGCTCTACGGCACGGCCGCAACCGCCACCACCCCACTGCGCAGCACATGCCCTCAGGCGTGGTGGCACAGCCAGCAACATATGACCGCCGACGTCTTCGTCCTGAGTCTGACCCAAGCCGTGCTCATCGAGTGGGACCTGGAACACGGGCAGATGATCAGCACCCGCTGGTCACCCCAGCACGGACTCCGCCAGCAGGCACGAAACTACCCCTGACCGGCGCACCAGGCCATCAGCCGCCACCATCCCCGCTGTCGGCAGAAAGGCATTCGGACAGTTCTGATAACCAACTGTGCCGTTAGAAGGTGCCCGCGAGGGCGCACCGAAGGCCATCCAGGTCGCCGACCGCTTCCACCTGTGGCAGAACCTGTGCGATGCGGTGGAGAAGACCGTCATCTCCTGCCGCGCTGACCTGAAAGAGCCAGGCGATCCGCAGGCCGCCCCGCCGGGGACCGGTGTACCCGCCGAGACGGCCGGGCCCGCCACCGGTCCAGATCCCGGCGAGGCCGCCTGGCGGTCCGGGCCCGGGAACGACACACCGCGGCCCACGACCTGCTCGGCGAGGGCAGGACGCACACCCAGATCTGCGCGATGCTGTGGTTCACGATGTATGCCTATTAGGCGTACACTTGTGTCATGGCGAGAACACAGACGAAGGAGAGCCGCCTTGCCGTGCGGCTGACCAGCGATCAGCGGGCGCGCGTCGATCAGGCCGCGGCAGCTGAGGGCCGCACGGTCACCGAGTTCGCAATCGCTGCGCTGTCGGAGCGCGCCGGGCACGTCCTGGCTGACCGCCGGGTCTTCCCGCTCGATGGCGAGCAGTGGGACCGGTTCACAGAGCTCCTGGACCAGCCGGTGCTGGACCGGCCGCGGCTGGCTGAGCTACTGGCCCGTGATCCTGGCTGGGCCGGGTGAGCGAGAAGTTCACCGAGCCGCAGCCGCTGACCGCCGAGCATGATGTCAGCGGATTCCGCTGCGGGGATGACAGCCTGGATGAGTGGCTGCGCCGCTTTGCACTGACGAACCAGGCGAGCGGGTCGGCCCGGACGTTCGTGTCCTGCCTGGATGGCCGGGTGGTCGGCTACTATGCGCTGGCCTCAGGGGCGGTGTCGAGGGCCTGCGCGCCAGCGCGGGTTGCGAAGGCCATGCCAGAGCCCGTCCCGGTCCTGCTCCTGGCCCGCCTGGCCGTAGACGGAGCTGTTCAGGGCCGTGGGCTGGGCTGGCGCCTGCTGCGGGACGCCGTCTTAAGGACGTTGCAGGTCGCTGGCCATGTTGGCGTGCGGGCGCTGCTGGCTCATGCTCTGGACCAGGCAGCTGCGGACTTCTATGCCCGGTACGACTTCAAGCCGTCCCCGACTGATCCGCTGCACATGGTGCTACTGCTCAAGGACGCCCGCGCCTTGCTGCGAAGCACTTCCTAGACCGCTGTCCTACACCATGCGCACTGCCGGCGCCGATGTCCCGCAGATAAGCCCAGGAACCGCGTACTGCACACAGTTGCCGCCAGTACTCGTCTCACGGAACTCGCGCTACGTGCCGCGATCTCCGTTACCAGGCGTAGCCGGGTCGCTGTCTCAGTGGCCGGTTAGGAGGCGAGCCGGGCCCGGGGTGCTGCGAAGGGTTCAGGCGACCAGGCGGGCGAGCAGTGGCCGGTTGTGCTGGGGCAGGTCGCGTAGTCCCGAGCGGACGGTCAGGGCTGCGCCGATCAGCGCGCAGGCCCGGGCGGCCTCGGCGGCCAGGTGATTGACCTCGCCGAGCCGGGAGGCGGCCAGCCATGCAGATACCTCGGCCCAGGAGTACAGGCTGCCGCGCTGGCGCCTGACTGTCGGCTCGGGAAAGCCTCCCGGGCCGCGCTCGCCGGTCACCCAGTAGCGCACCGAGGAACTCGTCACCCTTGCGCGCTCGGCGATCTCCCCGGCGCTGACCTGATCCTCTGCCACCCCGGTGACGGTCATCCCGGCGGCCTCGGTGTCCTCGATCGCGGAAATGATGGCCTGCACCGCGTCGTCCGCCTCCCGCGAGAACATGACCGCCCACCGCGGTGATCACCCTGGACCATCGCGTCGATGCCCCCCGATGCGGACAGCGCATCGCTGATGGCGCTCGCCGAAAATCCCCAGTGGTGCTCGGCGGAATTCCCCGCTTGGTTGAGTATTAAACTACTGGGTTTTCTGGTGTAAGTCACGGACCGTGCCGGCGTGTCGCCGCTGGTAATGGCATAGTGACGGCCGCGGCGGCGGGCGGAACGATCCAGGTGATGGCGGTGACGGGTTTGCCGCAGTGCGGGCAGGCCCGGACGGCGGTGATGGTGGCGTCGTTCGGCACCGTGCCGCCGGTCGTGCCGGGGGTCGTCGCGGCGTGGCTGGCCGGTCCGGGCGGGACGGGGCCGGCGGGGCGGGGTTGCGGTTGTAGGCGGACCGGCACCGGTTGCCGCAGAATTTCTGGCGGGGCGCGGCGGTGGTCCAGGTGAAGGCGCGGCCGCAGCGGGGGCAGGCGCGCTGCTGGGCGGTCATGGCCGGGCCGGGGTGGCGGCGCGGCGGATGGCGTCGGCTCGTTGCTGGTGGGCGCGCATCCGGTAGGAGGGGCCGTCGATGACGAGGATGACGCCTTTGTGCAGGAGCCGGTCGAGGAGCGCGGCGGCGAGCATGGGGTCGCCGAGGCGGGCGGCCCAGTCGGCGATGCCGACGTGGGAGGTGGTGACGATGGAGCCTTTGAGGTAGCGGGCGTTGATGACCTCGAAGAGCAGGGAGCGGCCGTCCTCGTCGAGTTTGCGGTAGCCGAGCTCGTCGATGACCAGGAGCCGGGGCTGGGTGAAGAACCGCAGGCCGGTGGGGAAGCGGTGCTCGGCGACGGCGATCTGGAGGCGGCGGATCAGGTTCTCGCAGGTGGTGAACACGACCTTGTGCCCGGCCTCGGCGCCGGCGCGGGCCAGGCCGGTGGCGAGCATGGTCTTGCCGGTGCCGGGCGGGCCGATCAGGACCACGTTGGCGGCCTCGCCGAGGAACCGGAGGGTGGCCAGCTCGCGGATCAGGTGCTCGTCAGCGCCGGGCTGGGCGGAGAAGTCGTAGTCGTCGATGGTCCACGGGGCGGGCAGCGCGGCGAAGTGCAGCCGGGAGGCGAGTTTGCGGGCGGCGGTCGCATCGGCCTCGATGCCCATCAGGCGCTCGAGGGCGTCCAGGACGGGCAGGTGCTCGTCGCGGGCGGCGTCGAGGACCGACGGCAGGGCTTCGGCGGCGGCGGTCAGCCGGAGGTAGGCCAGGTGATCGCGGAGCCGGCCGAAGGTCGCGGCCGGTTCGCTGGCCGGCGCGGTCGTGGTGGTCATGGCGTGGTCGTCCCTTCTTCTGGCGTGGTGGCGGGTCTGGCGGGCCAGTCCTGCTGGCCTGGCTGGCCGGGCGGGGCCGGGCGCAGGGTGCGGGCGGCGGCGGCCCAGTCGGCGAAGCTGGTGACGGCCGCGCCCGGGCCGGGCTTGCGGCCGGTGATCGCGGCGGCCTCGGCCCGGGCGGCGGCCGAGGGCGGGCGGCGGGCCTTGCGGTGGCATGGCGCGGCACCGGCGCCGCGGGTGGCCAGGATCGCGGTTTCCAGGGCGGCGACGTGCCCGGCGTCGCGGATGACGGCGCCGGCGTGGTCGGATTCGCGGTGGTGGCGGGCCAGCACTGTCCCGGCGGCGGTGACGATGTCCAGGGTCGTGGTGCTGAGCTGGTGGCGGGCGGTGACGGCCTGCCCGGCGTGGCCGGGCGGGACGGAGCAGAAGTTGCCGTGCCAGGCGACCAGTGCCTGCGCCGACACGATCCGCCGGTCCTCGATCACGGCCGGGAACGGCCGGGCCGGCACGGGCCGCAGCGGCTCGGCGGCGGCCAGCTCGCCGACCACGGCCTTGCGGCCGTCGCGGATCCGGGTGCGGGCGTCGCCTTCCCGGGCGCACCAGGCGTCCAGCCGGGCCTGCGCCCGGGCCGGGGTCAGGTCATCGGGCAGGGTCCGCCACCACCGCTGCGCGGCGGAATGATTAGCCTTCTCCACCACGCCCTTGCGCCAGCCCCGCCGTGACGGGCAGACGCTGACGCTGACCGCGTAGTACTTCGCGGCCTCGGCGAACGAGGCGGTCAGCTCCCCGGACCCGGGGTGGCACACGGTGGCCATCCGGTCGAACCGCCAGGACCGGGTCAGCCCGCCCAGCCGCTCGCTGACCGCATGCAGCCCGGCGATCAGATACGGCTGCTCCTCCGATTCGGCCAGCAGCCCGCGCCATTTACCCGAATGGGCCAGCGCGCCGACCAGCAGGTGCGCGTGAGCGCCCTGCCCCCAGCCCGGCGGCGGGCCGGGCAGCTCCAGCCAGTCCCACTGCGTCTCCTCACCCGGCGGGTGGCTGATGACCGCGAACTCGCCCGGCGTGCCCGCCGCGGCGCACCGGTCGCACGCCGGGCGCAGCCCCCGCTCGCGCAGCGCACGGGTGAACGAGGAATACCCGCCCGCATAGCCGAGCCCGGTGACCTCCTCGAACAGGGCCGTCGCCCACAGATGCGGGTCATCGGCCAGCCGGATCCGGCAGTACTCCGCGAACCGCCCGAACGCATCCGGCCCGGCCGGGGCCCGCCGGCCCGCCACCCGGTCCCCGGCCAGGTAAGCCCGGACCGTCTTGCGATCCCGGCCCAGGTGCCGGGCGATCGCCGACACCGTCCAGCCCCTCTCCCGCAGCGCATGCGCTTCCACATCTTCCCCCCGTGTGAGCATGGTTGCCGTGGCTCCCCCCGAGCAGCGGTACGTGACACCCGCAGACTCGGGGGGAGCCGCCCAGGCCGGAACGACCCAGGCGGCGTGTCGCCCGAGGTGGGGAATTTCAGTGAGCAGGTCCGGGGAGTTTCAGCTGAGCGCCGTCATCGCCCAGGGCCTCGACGTGGTCCCCGGTGACCGGGCCCGCCACCTCCAGGTCGAACCAGTACACGTTCATTCTGTGTCCCTCCCCGCGTGCTCGCATTGTTCCAGCGCCCGCCGGATCTTGACCGCCTCGTGCTCGGGCACCCTGGGGTGCCGTAGGCAGCGGGCCGGGATCGGTCAGGCTCGGCACGGCCCAGGGTCTCCGCCGCCTGTCGGCGCCCGCTCCATAACCAGGACCTCGCTGGTCAGCGAGTTCTGTCGTTGCCCCCATGACATGGCTCCGGCATTAAAGCCGGAACTGTGAGGCTGCTGTCAAGGCGGCCGGTTTACGTGCCCGGCCCGGGACCGCCCGGGCCGGGTCTGCCGGTCTGGGTGTTGTCGGAGGCACGCGGGCGGCGAGGCGGGCTCGTCCCAGGTATGACGTCCCTGTTCAGATGTTCTTTGATCAGCTGCTTGAGTTCGGCACCGTTGATCAGCGTGATCCGGTTTCTGTTCGCGAATTGCTCGCTTGCGCGGCCAAACCAGGACGTGGTCACCAGCACGCCCGTCGTGGCGTTGTGGTCAGCCATGACGCCGCTCAGGGCATGCACCGCTTCCAACCCGACAACGCTGGTCCAGCGCTTGGCCTGGATCAAGCAGACCCCGCCAAAGAAGAGATTCTTACTGGTGGCAACGGCGTCCACCCCACCATCCTTTGACGGGATGGTGGTCCAGGCCTCCGCTCCCATCGCGGCGAACAACTGTCGGACGAGGTGCTCGAACTCCGTCGGGGACAACTTGAGCAGGTTTGGCCGTGAGTCAAGACCCGCGACCACGTCCATGTCATCAGTGAACCGGAATCGCTTCAGGTCGAAAGTTATGAATGGTTCAACAGCTTCCAGGTCGAAAGGATTGGGAGACACCAGCGCGTTGAGCCGCTTCAGGCAGGCCGCTGGTTCCACCGCAGCCAGCACCAGGTCCTCAAACGTTGCCCGCTCGGCCTCCGCACTCAGCAAGTGCGGGCGAGCAGGCTTGCCCGTGGCTCGGTCAATCGTGCTGACGCGCCCGTTGAACACGATCGCCTCGACCACATCCCGAGAGGTGGCGGCGAAGACCTCGTACAGGGTGCGCAATGCAACGCATGCGATGAGCCTTGCGTAACGCTGTTTGACCTCGGCCGGAGGGCGCGGCAGCGGGTCGATCGCATCCCGGGCCTTGACGTACCGGTATCCACGGATTGCCGGGACAACCGTCTGTGATGGGAGTTCGAACTCCACGACAACGTCGCGGTTCTCCGGGCGGTAGGCGACCTGATACTGGCGAGGGAAGTCATCTGGGTAGCGGGACGCCCGCAGTACGCGGCTGACGAACCATTCCACGGCCTCTGGATCACCAGCGGCGAACCCGGCTTTCCGTTTTTCGATGTCGGCATTCTCGGCCGCAGCCTTGGCGAGATTATCCGCGACCAAGCGCTCATACCTGGCCCTGGCCTCGGCGAGAGACCGCTTGCGGCCGGCTTCGCGCTGGCGGTGGGCTGAGGTGGCTGCATCAAGCAGGACTTGTGCCTCGGCCGTCTGCCGCTCATGCCTGGCCGTCCCACCGAACAGACGGCTCAACATGCCGGGTTCGGGAACCGCGTAGTCATTCCAATCCGGAGCGGGCTCTGCGATGCCCATCGGCCCAGGGTCGAAGCGCGGAATCTCGGGCGTCACCGTCAGTCCGACGAAGGTTAACGCCGGAAGCGACAAGATACCGGTCATTATCTCGTCGAGCATCCTGATCTGCCGTTCGACCGCAGCGCTCCTCCCCTCAGCAGTATGCTGCTGCGCCTCAACATGCTGCTGCTGCCGGGCTTTCTCCTGTTCCTTCGCAAGCCTTGCTTGCTCCCGCGTCTGCCGCTCCATCTCGCGGCGTAACGCAGCCTGGTCACGTTCCCACTGTGAGCGGCTACTACTTCGGGTCATGCCTCTTGCTCCCTGTTAATGAACCGAGAACAGCCTCTCCCATGAAGCTACTTGCGGTGAAAGATCAAGGGAACCCTGGCATGCGCCGGGCCGCCGAGTCCCTCGTCGAGCGGAATCCGCGCCTGACCAGTTCGGCGGCGGTGCCGTTCTGCAAGCCAGGTGCTGGTGGCAATGTCGAACGCGCGCATCAGTTCCGGGCGGTCGTTGCTGACCCGACTGCCCAGCCGTAACCGAGCACCCAGAGTACTGGTACAATATCTGGTACCAGTACCTGAGGAGGTTGCCGGTGGCCATCACCGCCAGCGAGGCGCGTAAGAACCTGTTCCCGCTCATCGAGCAGGTCAACGACGACCGCACCCCGATCGAGATCACCTCCCGTCGCGGGGATGCCGTGCTCCTTGCGCGCGCGGACTACGAGGCACTGGAGGAAACCGCGCACCTACTGCGGGTCCCGGCCAACGCCAGGCGGCTGATCGAGAGCCTGCAGCAGGCCCGCTCCGGCCAGATCGAAGAGCGCGACCTGGCCCGGTGAGGCTCGTCTTCACCCCTCACGGCTGGGAGGACTACACCTACTGGCTGGCCGCCGACCGGGCCACCCTCAAGCGGATCAACCGGCTGATCGACGACGCGCTGCGCGACCCCGCCGCTGGAATCGGCAAGCCCGAGCCGCTGCGCCACATGCTCGCGGGCGCCTGGTCCCGGCGGATCAGTGAGGAACACCGCCTGGTCTACCTGGTCGACGGCGACGACGTCGTCATCC
Organism: uncultured Actinomycetota bacterium; assembly: GCA_963719705.1. GTDB lineage: Bacteria > Actinomycetota > Actinomycetes > Streptosporangiales > Streptosporangiaceae > CAVRCV01. The sequence goes on along the minus strand of CAVRCV010000014.1, from coordinate 269,355 downwards.
TGCAAGCCCGATTCCACTACAAGTAAGCGCACCCTGCCGTAACAATGACCGTTCACAGGTCGGCGACCCGGCGTGACGCAGTCCCCGCTTCGCGCTCTTAATGATCTTGCATTCTGCGCGCTTCCGCCGCCTCTGTAATCCTTGGTTCCGTGCGGCTGCCCGGCTGTTGCTGAACTTGCTGCCGACTCAATCGTTGACCGAGGAATTGGAGCCTGACTGGCAAGCGAAGAGATCAGGATAAAGTAACTGCAGGTCAGGAGTCAGGTCTTCACATTTGCCTTTGAGCTGTGGAAACGGTCGCTGATGCTGGTTGCGGTCACGGGTTAAGCGCCGGGAGTCCACGGCGTTATGGGGTGGTGTGGCTGGTAGCTGGTGGTTTCGGCCTCGGGCTGCGCCGGGAGCCTGGCCTGGCGTCGGCGATGGCCAGGGTCAGCGTCTCCAGTTCCGCGACTAGTGCCGTAACCGACCACGTTTGCCTTGCGGTCTGGCACTGGCCGGGTGAGTACTGATCCTCCAGACTGGGCCGGTGGCTGAACGTGTGCGGGTGCGTGAGATCGATGATGATGAGGGCCGGCGGCTGGTGCGGATCGTGCGCCGGGGCAGCGGGTCGGTGGTGACCTGGCGGCGGGCGCAGATGGTGCTGCTGTCAGCTCAGGGCATGGACGCCGCCGCGATCGCGAAGGTGGCGTTCACCAGCGAGGACCGGGTCCGCGATGTGATCCGCAATTTCAACGCCGATGGGTTCAGCTCGCTGTATCCCCGGTACCGGGGCGGGCGGCCGCCGAAGTTCACGCTGCCGCAGCGGCGGGACATCAAGAAGATCGCCAGGTCGAGGCCGGGTGAGCATGACCTGCCGTTTTCCGCCTGGAGTCTGTCGAAGCTGGCGGAGTTCCTGGTGGCCGAGGGGGTGGTCGACGACATCAGCCACGAGGGCCTGCGCCAGCTGCTCCGCGAGGAGGGCGTCACCTTTCAGCGGCTGAAAACCTGGAAGACCTCCAAAGACCCGGACTATGCGGTGAAGAAGGCCAGGGTCGAGCACCTGTACGCGATCGCTGACCGTGAAGTCATCCCCGAGCCCGGCGAGCCGGAGGTGATCTTCTGCGTGGACGAGTTCGGGCCGCTCAACCTTCAGCCGCATCCGGGCCGGCAGTGGGCCGCGGTCAGCGGCAAGAACAAAGAGCCCGGCCGCAAGCCCCGGCCCCGCCGGCGTGCCACCTATACCCGCACTCACGGGGTGCGGCACCTGTTCGCCGCTTACGAGCTGGGCGAGGACAAGATGTACGGGCACATCAAGCCGCGCAAGACCCGGACCCGGTTCCTGGAGTTCTGCCGCTACCTGCGCTCCCTGTACCCGCCCGGCGTCCGGATCGCGATCATCTGCGACAACTTCAGCCCGCACCTGACCACCCGCAAGGACCAGCGCGTCGGGCAGTGGGCCACGGCCAGCAACGTCGAGATCGCCTATACGCCGACGAACTCGTCCTGGTTAAACCGCGTGGAGGCACAGTTCACCGCGCTGCGGTACTTCGCCCTCGACGGCACCGACCACGCCAGCCACGAGGAGCAGGGCAGCATGATCCGCCGCTACATCATCTGGCGCAACAACCACGCCTACGACGAACGACTCCGCCGTGTCGTTAACCGGGCAAACGTAGCTTGATGCGGCACTAGCTCGCGGAGCCGGCGGTCGTTGCTGATCCACTGGCGGTAGTCGGCGACCTGCTCGTCGGGCACGAGCCTGGTGATGGTCTTGCCGGCGACCTTGCGGGTCCACTGCCAGTAGGGGCCGTGCAGGACGGGCGGGTCGGCGTGGCAGCGGCAGCCGGGCTTGCCGCAGCGGACGCGCCGCTGGATGAGGGTGCCGGGCAGGGCGAGGCCGAGGCTGGCGAGCTCGGCGGCGATGCGCGCGGCACGGGCGTACTGGCTGGTGGTGGGCGACACGCTGTCCATGGTGGCATGCGGGGTCCGTGATCCCGGCAGTGTCTTACAGTATTAATTACTGCATGGATGCTGAGATGGCCGGGTACATCGCTGCCTGGCTCCCGTCGTCGGTGCCGCCGGAGGCGGCCGCGTTCGCGCGGGCCGTGGTAACCCGGGCGGCGCCAGCCGGACGGGACCGGGCGAAGAACCTGCTGTGGGCCGCGGGCAGGCTCGCGGGCTGGGCGATCCCGCTCGGGCTGGAGCCGGTTCCACGGGTGCTGCTGCACCCGTCGGTGATCGAGCGGTTCGCCGCGCACGCCCCGGGCCTGACTGGGGTGACACGGCGGACGCTGCGCACGAACCTGCGGTTCCTGGCCCGCCGCGTGGTGCCGCAGCTCCTGCCCGCGGACGCGCCGCTGCCCCGCGAGCGCGCCAAGGCGCCTTACACGCCCGCGGAGATCGCCGGGTTCCTGGCGCTGGCCGACGCGCAGCCCACCCCGGCGCGGTGCTCGCGCGTCACTGGCCTGGTCTGCCTCGGCGCGGGCGCCGGGCTGATCCGCTCCGACCTGCGCGCCGTGCGGGGCACTGATGTCACCGCCCGCTCCGGCGGCGTGATCGTGCAGGTGCACGGCCACAGGGCCCGCGCCGTGCCGGTGCTGGCCCGCTACCACGGCCCGCTGCTGGCCGCAGCGGGCTTCGCCGGCGACCGGCTGCTCACCGGCGGCAACGACGCAAGGCGGCCTAACATCGCTAACCCGCTGACCCGGTCGCTGGCCGGCGGAACCGGGCTGCCGCCGCTGGACACCTCCCGGCTGCGCGCCACCTGGCTGGCCGAGACCGCAGCGCTGATCGGCCTGCCCGCGTTCCTGCACGCGGCCGGGATCTCCTGCTGCCAGCGGCTCGGCGACATCACCGCCGGCCTGGACCCCGGCGGGGAAGCCGGCGCCGTCGCCCTGCTCGGCGGCGGGAACCGGTCACCGCGGTGGACAGCAGTGCCAGGCTCGCTGCCATCGAGGAGATCATCGATGCATCGGGCGCGGCGGAGCGGATCCAGGCGCTGCTGCCGGCAGCAGCCCGCCGCCGGCAGCTGACCGCACGGACCCTGCTGGCCGGGATGCTGCTGGCGCTGGCAGACGGCCGGCCCGCGCACCTGACCCGGGCGCGCCAGGCGCTGACCAGCCTGCCCGGGGCCGACCAGGAACGGCTCGGCGTCACCGTGACCTGGAAGACCGGCCCGCACCAGCTCACCTACCGGCAGACCGAGCACACCGCCCGCCTCATCGCCAGGGCGACCGGCAAGGAAGAACCCGACGGCGTGCCGTCGGACGCCCTGCAATCAGTCTGCGACGCCCTGCTGGAAGCCAGCATCCCCCCAGCGTGCAAGGCCAGCGCCGCGCTGGCCGGTGACTGGACCGACGTGGAAACCTGGTCCCGGCCGCCCCGCCACGGCAGCACCCGGTGCGCCGACCCCGAAGCATCCCGGGGCCACCGCAACTCCAACCTGCCCGGACCCAAAGGCGAGCTGTTCTTCGGCTACTACCTGACCCTCGCCGTGATGACGCGCGAGGAAAACGGGCCGCCCGTCCCCGAGCTCGCCCGCCGGATGACGGTCGCCGGATGCGACCATGATCCCGTCCGCGCCCTGGTCCCCGTCCTGCAAGCACTGCCCGCCGGCGGGATCCCGCTCGGCGACCTGCTCGCCGACTCCGGCTACGCCCACCGCGACGCACAAGCGTGGGCCATCCCCATGCGCCAGGCCGGCGCGCAGCTGGTCCAGGACCTGCACCCGCACGACCGCGGCCCCCGCGGCACCCACCAGGGCGCCATCATCGCCAACGGCAGCCTCTACTGCCCCGCCACTCCCAAACCGCTGCTGGAACTCGGCCCGCTGCCGCCCGGAGCGTCCGCCGAGGACACCGCCGCCCACGACCAGCAGACCGCCGAGCTCGCCCGGCACAAGCTCGGCAGGCACACCAGCGACGACGCCGACGGCTACCACCGCGTCACCTGCCCCGCCACCACCGGCAAGATCCGCTGCCCGCTCCGCCCGCAGTCACTGAACCTGCCCCGCGACCGGCCCGAGATCCTGTCACCCCCGGACCACCCGCCAGCCTGCTGCACCAGGCAGACCATCACCGTCCCGCCATCGGTCGCGGCCAAGACCCGGCAGAAACACGACTACCCCTCAGCGGCCTGGCGGCACTCCTACACCCGGCGCACCAGCGCCGAGCGAGCCAACTCCACCATCAAGGACACCGCCACCACCAGCATCGCCCGCGGCTGGTGCCGCCTCCTCGGCCTGACCCCGCTCACGCTCTGGCTCGCCTGCGCCCTGGCCGTCCGCAACCAGCGCATCCTCACCGCCTACGGCAACCGGCAGGAAGACAACGCCCGCCGCGCCGCGAACGGGCTGCCGCCCCGAACCCGCAAGCGCCGGCGGACCACCCTCACCCAGCTCGCAGCCCCGCCCTAACCAGCACAGGCACCCAGCGCCACGGCCCGCCACCAGCCACCATCACACCAGCCTGCACCATGCCGCACGACCTCACGCACCCGGAAACGGCACGCACGACACCCCCGCATGCCCTGCCAGGGCCCGCTCACGCCACGCCCGGGAATGTCAGACCCAAATGTGAGCATGGAGCCTGGTGAATGTGAAGACGTTGGAGTGGGGCGCCTGGGGCTCGAACCCAGAACCCACGGATTAAAAGTCCGCTGCTCTACCATTGAGCTAACGCCCCGGCGGCGCCCCCCAGTATGACCCGCTGCGTGTGATCAGCCCAGCGTGACCGACCGGTGTGTGATCAAGCCAGCCTGAGCGGCACGATGCGATCAGCAGGCGACGCCATCGCAGGAAGCGTACCGAGTCCGCGGCCCAGTTCGCTTCCGCCCCCGGTCAGCAGGGTGCCGCACCCAGACAGCGTGCCCCCCGGAGCCCAGGTCGCGACGCCGCCGCAGCCACGGCTCGCTGGCGTTTCCGGTCCTCCGGTACCGTCGGGCTCGTGCACAGCTCCTTCTTCGAGCCCGCCGGACCGGGAGAGTTCATCGCCACCCCGGCCACGGCCGGGCCGTGGAGCGCGCAGTCCCAGCACGGCGGCCCGCCGTCGGCGCTGATGGGGCGGGCCTTCGAGCTGCACGAGCCCGCGGCGGGGCAGCGGCTGGCCAGGGTCACGGTGGACATCCTGGGACCGGTGCCGGTCGGCAAGGTCTCCGTCAGGACCCGGACGGTCCGGCCCGGCCGCCGGGTGAGCCTGCTGGAGGGCGCGCTCGAAGCCGACGGCCGCGAGGTCCTGCATGCCCGCGGCTGGCGGATCGCCAGGCCGGCCGGCCCGGTGCCGGAAGTGACGCAGAACGCGGCCCTGCCGCCGATCCCCGCCGAGGACGTGACGCCGCGGTTCCCCGGCGGCGGCCACGCCGACGGGTACCTGGCGGCGGTCGAGTGGCGCTTCGTCACCGGCGGATTCGGCGACTACCGTCCCAGCAGCGCCTGGCTGCGGCCCCGGATCCCGCTGTTGCCGGGCGAGAAACCATCCCCGATGAGCCAGGCCCTGCTGCTCGGCGACTCCGGCAGCGGTGTCGGTATGGCTCTCGACCCGGCCAGGTTCCTGTCCATCAACGTTGACCTCACGGTGGTGCTGCCGCGGGATCCGGCCGGGGAGTGGCTGCTGCTCGAAGCCGACACCATGATCGGCGGGCAGGGTACCGGGCTGACCCGGACCAGCCTGTCGGACGCCGGCGGCCGGTGCGGCACGGTGCTCCAGACGCTCCTGGTAGAACCGCGCTGAGCGAGCAGCCGGGAAGGCCGGGCCGGGCCGGGCCGCCGACTGCCCCGGCCCAGGAACGGGTGCCGGGTCCGGCACGTTGTGCCAGCGTGCCAGGATCGAGATTGTGGTGAGTAGCCTGCGCGGCCGGATCCAGCGGTTCCTGCAAAAGCCGGGCACCGCCGACCTGGCGCGCTTTCAGAGCATGCTGCCGGAGATAGCCGCGCAGGGATCCCGGCTGCGCGAGCTGACCGACGCCGAGCTGACCGCGGCCGTGCGGGACGCGGCCGGGCTGGACGCCGACGAAACAGACAAGGCCGGACGGCCGATCAGCGACGCCGACATCTGCGCGTTCGGCCGCGAGGCGGCCCGGCGCGGCCTCGGCGAGACGCCCTACGACGTCCAGGTGCTCGGCACGCTGGCCATGCTGTCCGGGCTGGTCGCCGAGATGGCCACCGGTGAGGGCAAGACCCTGTCCGGCGCGATCGCCGCCGCCGGGCATGCGCTGCGCGGCCGGTCGGTGCACGTGATGTCGGTTAACGACTACCTGGCCCGGCGCGACGCCGAGTGGATGCGCCCGGTCTACGACCTGCTCGGCGTGACCGTCGGCTGGATCGGCCAGGACTCCACGCCGCGAGCAGCGCCGCGCCGCGTACGCGGCGCAGGTCACCTACGCGCCGGTCAGCGAGATCGGCTTTGACGTGCTCCGCGACCGGCTGGCGACCGACGTCGCCGACCTGATCGCGCCGGATCCCGACGTGGCGCTGATCGACGAGGCCGACTCGGTGCTGATCGACGAGGCGCGGGTGCCGCTGGTGCTGGCCGGCGCGGTCGAGCAGGGCGACGCCGACGCGAGCATGGCCGAGATCGTCCGCCGGCTGCAGCCGCCGGGTGCACTACGAGATCGACGAGGACGCCCGCAACGTGCGGCTGACCGACGCCGGCGCACGGATCGCGGAGAAGGCGCTCGGCGGCATCGACCTGTACACCGACGAGCACCTGGACACGCTCACCCGGCTCAACGTGGCGCTGCACGCGCATGCGCTGCTGCAGCGGGACGTGGACTACATCGTGCCCGACGGCAAGGTGCAGCTGATCGACGAGTCCCGCGGCCGGGTGGCCAGCCTGCAGCGCTGGCCGGACGGGCTGCACGCGGCGGTCGAGGCCAAGGAGGGCCTGGCCGCCAGCGACAGCGGCGAGATCCTGGACAGCATCACCATCCAGTCCCTGGTCAGCCGCTATCCGACCGTCTGCGGCATGACCGGCACCGCGGTCGCGGTGGGCGAGCAGCTGCGCGAGTTCTACGAGCTTGAGGTCGCGGTGATCCCGCCGAACCGGCCGTGCGTGCGCGAGGATGAGCCCGACCGGCTGTACGCGACCGTCCAGCAGAAGGAAGACGCGCTGGCCGAGCTGGTGATCACAGCGCACGAGACCGGCCGGCCGGTGCTGATCGGCACGCTGGACGTCGCCGAGTCCGAGCGGGTCGCCCGCCGGCTGCACCGGGCCGACGTCGAGTGCGTCGTGCTCAACGCCAAGAACGACGCCGCAGGAGGCCGCGATCGTGGCCGAGGCGGGCAGCCACGGCGCGATCACGGTGTCCACCCAGATGGCCGGCCGCGGCACCGACATCCGGCTCGGCGGCACCGCCGCCCGTCCCGGTCTCGCCGCGACGCCGGACTCCGGCCACGATGCCAAACAGAACAGCGAGACAGAACGGAATCCGTCCGCCGACCCCGGTACCGAGCCGCTAGACGACGGTGAGGGCAACCCGGAACGCGACCGGGTGGCCGGTCTCGGCGGCCTGTACGTGATCGGCACCGGCCGGCACTTCAGCAGCCGGATCGACGATCAGCTGCGCGGCCGGGCCGGCCGCCAGGGCGATCCGGGCGGCTCGGTCTTCTTCCTCAGCATGCAGGACGAGCTGATCGTGCAGCACGCCGGGCACGAGGGGCCCGGCGGTGTGGAGCAGCCGGACGGGCGGATCCAGGACGCCCGGGCGGACTGGCTGGTCGGGCACGCCCAGCGGGTCGCCGAGGGCGTGCACCTGGAGATGCACCGCAACACCTGGCGCTACAACAAGCTGATCGACGACCAGCGGCAGATCGTGCTGGCCCAGCGGGACCAGGTGCTGCGCACCGACGAGGCGCTGGACGCCTTCACCGAGCGCTGCCCGGAGCGGTACCTCGAGCTCAGCGAGAACGAGGGCCTGGACGACGACATCCTGGCCGGGGCGGCGCGCCAGATCGTGCTCTATCACCTGGACCGCGGCTGGGCGGACTACCTGGCCCAGATGGCGCACATCCGGGAGGGCATCCACCTGCGCTCGCTCGGCCGCGGCATGAACGCCGCTTGACCAGTTCCACGCCGAGGCGGTGCGGCACTTCCGCGCCATGATCGACGAGGTCGCCGAGCGATCGGCCGAGACGCTCGCTACCGCGCAGATCACCGCCGACGGCGCCGACCTGGCCGCGGCCGGGCTGAAGCGGCCGAACGCCACCTGGACCTACCTGGTGCAGGACGACCCGTTCGGCAGCCCGATGAGCCGGGCCGCCCGCAGCCTCGCCCGCCTGCTCGGCCGCTGACCGGCCGCGCCAGCCCGCAGGATCCCATACCCAGGGGGGTCAGGGCTGGCCGCGAGCTGGAAATGCCGGGGTGCCACGGCTGGTCCGTGGCACCCCGGCACGTCTGCGCCGGGCCTGCCCAGGCGAGTTACTGCCGCCTGGGGGCCGGCGATAGGCCGGGGCACCGGGCCGCGAGCAGGCCGACGACCGAGCGCTGCCGGGCGGTGCTGGCCGAGTCGGCCAGCACCGCCAGCGTCTGCGGGTCCACCCCCGACCGCTCCGCGATGTCCGCGACCCGGCCGATCACGCCGGGCCCCAGCTCCATCAGGTCCCAGAAGTCCTGCTGCCACTCACCCGGTGCCCCGCACTGGAACTTCCGGCGCAGCAGGCAGTTTCCGGCCACTGAGGCGGCGATCTCACGCGGGGTCAGCTCGGCCGCCTCCGCCGGGTCCCAGAACGTCCCCGGCAGACCGACCAGGCCGCCGCGGACCTCGAGGCCGAGCGCGGGCAGGACGGCCGACAGCGGCGGCAGCGGCTCGGTGAGCAGGCCGGGCCGCTGCCAGATCAGTTCGAGCGTCACCTCGCTCAGCGGCACGGCCTGGCACGAGCTGACCGGCCTGCCCGGCGGCAGCGGCCCGGACGTAACCGTTCAGGGCCTGCTGGCAGAGGGGGAGGCAGACCTCCATCAGGGCGGCAAGCCGCTGCCCGAAGCGCGCCCCGTGGTTCTGCCCGTCCAGCAGGCGGTCGGCGGGGAACACGTCGAGCTGACCGCCGTGCAGCCGCAGCCCGACGATGTGACCGGGGCCGAAGCTGGCCAGCCAGCCGCCGGGCCCTGCCAGGCCGGGCAGCCCGCCCGGCGCCAGCGCGGTCACGGCGGCCGGCCAGGCCGGCCGCGGCGGACCTCCGGGCCGGCCGCTGCGCCCGGCGGCCTCGGGCGGGCGCCAGGCCCGCAGTATCTCCCCGGTTGCCCGGTTCCGGTCGCTCGGGCCGGTCCGGGCCGTCCCGGCGGCCGGCCCGCAGCGGCAGCACGGCCCCGTCGGCCAGCCGGGCCAACAGGTCCGCGTCGCCCGGCGGGATCACCCCGGTCTGGCAGGCACGCGGGGTCAGCAGCGTGGTGAGCACGGTGCCCTCGGCGAAGGCGGGCAGGCTGACCCAGCCCGCTGGCGTCTTGTGCGCGTCCGGGCGGCCCGCGAGCTCGAGCGCGACTTCCTCGCCCGTGACCCGGTAGCCCGCAGCGTTCAGCAGCCCGGCGGCGCGGATCACCGTGACCGGGCCGTTCTTGGTGAGCATGTCAGGCAGTTCCCTGACCCAGGCCGGCCCGCGGTCGGCTGGGATGTCGGTGATGCTCATGACAGTGATACTGCTACCTGGTACCGACAAAACGGCCGTCCGGCCGCGGCCCGGTACCGTGATGAGATGCGAGACGACCTGCCGATCTGCCGGACCTGCGGCGTGCAGTACGGTGCGCCACGGCCGGACTGCCCGATCTGCCTGGACCAGCGCCAGTACGTCGGCTGGGCCGGGCAGCAGTGGACCACGCTGGCCGAGCTGCGCGCGGCTGGCCACCGGGGGCGGGTCGCCGAGGAGGGCCCCGGCGTCACCGGCATCGGCGCGGATCCGCCGACCGCGATCGGGCAGCGCGCCCTGCTGGTCCGCGCACCCGGCGGCAACGTGCTCTGGGACATGATCTCCTACCTCGATGACGAGCTGGTCGGGCAGGTGACGGCGCTGGGCGGGGTCAGCGCGATCGCGGTCAGCCATCCGCACTTCTACGGTTCCATGGTCGAGTGGGCGCACGCGTTCGGCGCGCCGGTGTACATCCACCGCAAGGACCGGGACTGGGTGGCCAGGCCCGACGACGCCGTCGTGTTCTGGGACGGCGACACCCGGCCGGTCGGCGACGGGCTGACCCTGGTCAACGCCGGGGTGCACTTCGACGGCGGTCAGGTGCTGCACTGGGCCGACGGCGGGGACGGCCGCGGCGCGCTGTTCTCCGGCGACATCTTCACCGTGGTGCCGGACCGGCGCTTCGTCAGCTTCATGTACAGCTACCCCAACCTCATCCCGGAACGGCCGCGGACGATACGCCGGGCACTGGAGCTGATCGAGCCGTTCCGGTTCGACCGGGTGTACGGCGGCTGGTGGCAGCGCAACGTTCGGACCGACGGCGCCGCGGCCGTGCGCAGGTCGGCGGACCGGTATCTCGGCTTCGCGCTGGACGACTCGGTCTGGCTGACGGGGAGGCGCTGGTGGGACTGGCCTTTGAGCGGTCGGGCTCCGGGCCGCCGCTGGTTCTGCTGCACGGCGTCGGGCACCGCAGGCAGGCCTGGGATGCCGTGCTGCCGCGGCTGGCGCCGCACCGCGACGTCATCGCCGTCGACCTGCCGGGACACGGCCAGAGCCCGCCGCTGGAGCTGGCCGGGCGGCCGGTGATCGAGGCACTGCTGGCCGCGGTGACCGGGCTGCTGGACGAGCTCGGCCTGGACCGGCCGCACGTGGCCGGCAACTCACTCGGCGGCAGGCTGGCGCTGGAGGCGGGCGCGGCCGGGCGGGCCGCATCGGTCACCGCGCTGTCGCCCGCCGGGTTCTGGTCCAGCGACCGGGAGCTCGGCTACGCCCGGACCGTGTTCGGAGTCATGCAGGTCTTCGGCCGGCTCCTGCTGCCGTACGCGCCGGTCCTGGCCCGCAGCACGGCCGGCCGGGCGCTGCTGTACTCGGCGATCGTGGCCCGTCCGTCCCGGCTGAGCCCGGAGCAGGCCGCGGGCGACGTAGCCGGGTTCGTGGCTGCCGCCCCTGCGCTGAACGCGGTGCTCGCCGGGATCACCGTCTGCACCGCGATCATTCCGGACCGGGTGCCGGTCACCGTGGCCTGGGGCACCAGGGACCGGCTGCTGCCGCAGCGCCAGGTGCTGGTCGCGCGGGCACGGCTGCCGGCCGCGCGGATCCTGCCGCTGCCCGGCTGCGGGCACGTGCCGATGACCGACGATCCCGGCCTGGTCGCCGACGTCCTGCTGCGGGGCAGCGATCACTGACCCGCTCTCCGGTCCGGCCCCTGGCCCGGCCCCTGATCCGGACCCCGGCCCGGCCGCGGCCCCGAGCGCCGCCGCCGGGCTAGGGCTGGCCCCAGTCGATCGTCACGCCGGCGGCCGCGTCCGGGTGGCGCTCCAGCCAGCTGCGCGCGAACGGGCACAGCGGCACCAGCGTGAGGCCGTCCCGCGCGGCCCGGTCCACCGCGGCGTGGACAAGGGCGCCCCCCAGGCCACGGCCGCCCAGGGCCTGCGGCACCTCGGTGTGGATAAGCGCCAGCCGGCCAGCGTGCAGCCGGTACTGCAGCAGCGCCAGCTCACCGTTTCGGGTCAGCTCGAACCGTCTGGCTGCCTGGTTGTCGGTCACCTGCGGTGCTTCGGTCATGCTGTCTATCCTCGCGCCTTTGCTTCGCTTCGGCTCACCGCGCCGTGCGGGCGGCATCCAGGGCCTGAGAGCCGCGGCTGAGCAGGAACGCCGCGCCCGCGACCGTGGTCAGCGCCGCGGCCACGGCCAGCGGCAGCGCGGCGTGCAGGTGCAGGAACAGCGCTGCCCCGGTGATCGCCCCGGCCAGCATCGCCAGCACGGCCGCCGACCTGCGCCCGGCCCTCGGGTTCGTGCCGCCGGCCAGGCCGGAATCGGCGGCCAGGCCGGTGAGGGTCTGAGTCAGCACGGTCGTGGTCATGTCCGGGACGGCGAGATGGCGGACGGCCGCGTTCCGCACCCCCATGCCGAACGCCAGGATCGCGATCACGGTGTACCGGGGCCAGCCGGCCGCTGCGGTGCTCGCCTGGGAGGCCACCAGGGCTGAGGCACCGACCAGCGCCGCCTCGGTGACCAGGGCGGCCAGCAGCAGCCGCCTGCGGCCGGCGATCCGCCGGGCGGCCCGCCCCGCGGCGACCGCGCCCGCCAGGAAGACCCCGAGCGAGATCAGGCTGCCGGTGACCGAGAAGCCGGGCGCCCCTGCGGCGGCGAAGCCGAGCACGACCACGTTGCCGGTCATGTTCGCAGTGAAGACGCGGCCGAGCCCGAGGTAGCAGACGGCGTCGATAAGCCCGCTGACTAGAGTCAGCGCCAGCAGCAGCCGGAGCAGCGCGAGCTGGTCGCGATCCGTGCTCCCGCTGGCCCTGGCGGCCGGCGGATCCGGCCCGGACGCGCTCGCCGGACCTGCCGGACCTGCCGGACCGCTCGGGCTTGCCGGGACCGCCGGGTCTGCCGGGCCGTCCTGGCCCGCCGGTCCGGTCACTCCGGCCGTCCGTCCACCAGCAGGGCCTCGGCCCCGACCGGCCGGAACCCGGCCGCCAGGAACGCCCGGACGCTGGCCGCGTTGCCGGGAGCGACCTGGGCCCACAGCGGCGCGCCGCACGGCACCAGGTGCCGGGCGGCCGTCGCCAGCGCCCGGCCGATGCCCTCGCCCCGGCGGCCGCCGTCGACCTCGACCGCTACCTCCCAGCGCCCGGCCACGCCCCGGCCGATCAGCAGCACGCCGCCGTCCGCCTGCCAGACCCGGACGTCGTCCCGGTATCCCAGGGCCCTGGCGACCCTCGGATGCGCCCGGCCGGGTTCCGCCACCGGGTCAGCTCCCGGCGCCTGTCCGGCTCCCGGCGCGGTGCCGGTCAGGAGAGTCAGCTCGACCGGCGGCGGCCCCGCGAGCGGGGCCGCCACGCTCAGCATGTCCACGCTGTGCGCTGTGCGGCCGGACCGACAGCACAGCGCCTGCAGGAACGCCGGCGTCAGCGGCCCGGACAGGTCTCCCGGCGCCAGCAGCCCCAGGACCCACCCCGGATCGGCGTCGGTAAAGACCACCGAGTGCGCCGTGAACGCGATCACCCCGGCATCCCGCGGCGACGGCTGCGGCAGGATCCGCACCGAGCCGTCCGCCGGCGGGAACCGCCCGGCCGCGACGTCGGCCAGCAGCCCGGCCAGAATTGCCTCAGTCACCCGGGCCCTCCGGCCCGGATTCGGTCAGCACGTAAACAAAGTGCTGTGATGGCGCAACTTTGTTTACAGGATCATGGAACTGGCAGCCGGGACCGGTCTCCGGCCCGGCCGGGCCGCCCAGATGGGCCAGCGGATCCGGGCTGGCCAGCCGCGCCAGGCGCGCCAGACGGGTCACCGGGAGCCGTCACCGGTAAGCGGAGATGCCGGTGATCGCCTGGCCCAGGGCCAGCGCGTGCACCTCCTCGGTGCCCTCGTAGGTCAGCACCGACTCCAGGTTGTTCTCGTGCCGGATCACCGGGTACTCCAGCGTGACCCCGTTGGCCCCGAGCACGGTCCTGGCCTGCCTGGCGATCTCGATGGCGGCCCGCACGTTGCTCATCTTGCCCAGGCTCACCTGCTCCGGCGTGATCTTCCCGGCCTCCTTGAGCCGCCCCAGGTGCAGCGCCAGCAGCTGAGAGCGCTGCAGCTCGGCCAGCATCCAGGCCAGCTTGGACTGGGTCAGCTGGAACCCGCCGATCTTCCGGCCGAACTGCTCCCGGGTCCTGGCGTACTCCGCGGCCGACTCGAAGCAGGCCCTGGCCGCCCCGGTCACCCCCCACACGATGCCGAACCGCGCCTCCGACAGGCAGGACAGCGGCCCCTTCAGCCCGGTCACGCCGGGGAGCACGGCGTCCGCGGGCAGCCGGGCCTCGTCGAAGTGCAGCTCCGAGGTCACCGAGGCGCGCAGCGACATCTTCTTGTGGATGTTCCGGGCCGAGAACCCGCGCGTCCCGCGCGGCACCAGGAAGCCTCGTATGCCGTCCTCGGTGCCTGCCCAAACGACGGCTATATCGGCGATCGACCCGTTAGTGATCCACATCTTGGTGCCGGAGATAGCCCAGTCTTTTCCGTTTCGCCTGGCCGTGGTTTTCATGCTGGCCGGATCGCTGCCGTGATCCGGCTCGGTCAGCCCGAAGCAGCCGATCGCCTCGCCGGTCGCCATCCGGGGAAGCCATTCCGACTTCTGCTCGTCCGAGCCGTATTTCCAGATCGGGAACATGGCCAGCGAGCCCTGCACTGAGACCAGGCTGCGCAGCCCGGAGTCGGCCGCCTCCATCTCGCGGCAGGTCACCCCGTAGGCGACCGGTCCCAGGCCGGCGCAGCCGTACCCCTTAAGGTGCATGCCGAGCAGGCCGAGCTTGCCGAGCTCGGGTGCCAGGTCGCGGGGCAGCGTGCCCGCCTCGAACCAGTCCCCGATGTGCGGCAGGATCCGGTCCGCGGCGAACCTGCGTACCGTGTCCCGGATCAGCCGCTCCTCGTCGGTCAGCTCGTCGTCGATGCGGAGCAGGTCAGAGTCTGCGGGTACGGTGCTGCGCGGCATGGCTGGTCCTCTCTGCTGCCTCGCCGACAGCGTATGCGCGCCCCGCCCGGCCTCCAGCGGCGGCTCGGCGAATGGGGCATGATGGTAGTTATGAGCGAAGGCAACGCGCCTAAGACCCTGGTCCGGCCCCTCCAGGGTCGCCTGGTCGCCGGAGTCTGCGCCGGGGTCGCAGAGTACTTCGGCGTGGACGTGGTCCTGGTCCGGGTGCTGCTGGCCGTGATCGCCGCCTTCACCGCGGGCGGGGGAGTGCTCGTTTACCTGCTGGCCTGGATCATCATCCCGGAACAGGGCGAACAGGGATCGATCGCCGAGAACTTCATCAAGAAGCACCAGAACGGATCCCCGCCCTGACCCCGGCCCGCCCGCCCGGTGCCGCCCGCGCCCGGTGAGCCGCCGCCATCAGGGGTGACCGTCGGCGGTCCCGTGCGGCGCCGCGCGGGACCGGGATGCGCTTTGCCGGCAGTGCCGTCCGTCCCCTATGCTGGGGCGGTCCCCGACGGCGGGCGCCGAGGGCCACGGCGGCGGAAGCCGTCGAGCCCCCATCGTCTAGTGGCCTAGGACACCGCCCTTTCAAGGCGGCGGCACGGGTTCGAATCCCGTTGGGGGCACAGCTGGCAGCCGTCAGACCGGCGACCGTCGGCACAGCGAGGTCCTGTAGAGCAGCTAGGAGTGCTCGCCACCCTGTCAAGGTGGAGGTCGCGGGTTCAAATCCCGTCAGGACCGCTCGGGCCGCCTGGGGCCTGGATGGCCTCTCGGAGCCCGGTCAAGGTCAGGTAGCTCAGTTGGTATGAGCGTCCGCCTGAAAAGCGGAAGGTCGGCGGTTCGACCCCGCCCCTGACCACCAGTCTCTGCAGCCTGATCAGCCCTCTGACCTGCACTAACAGCAGGAAGAGGGGATTCCCCATGGCCGTCCCGGCCCCGGCGAAGCCCAAGATCAACACAACTCCAACACAACTCGGCCGCGACCGCGCGCCGCGGCGTGGCCCTGGTAAGGCCAGGGCGGCCGGTCGCGGCCGCGGCCTGGCCCGGGTGACAGGGGACACGCGCGAGTCCGTCCGCGACCCCGCTCGGGTGGTGGTGGAGGCGGAGTGCGGGATCGTGGTGTACCCGCCGGAGACAGCGGGCGGGGTGTGGCGGGCGGCCTTCACCGAGAACGGGCGGCGGCGGTTCCGGCAGGCGCGCACCGAGGCGGCGCTGGCGGCCAAGCTGGCCAGGGTCACCGAGCGGCTGCGCGCTCAGGCGCCGAACATGGAACGGCCCGGCGCGGACCTGATCGCGCACTGCCTGGATCCGGATCGGCTGCCGGTCAGCCAGCGATGGTCGCGCAAGCACGCCGACACCCAGCGGCGGCTGTGCCAGCGGTTCGCCGCCCCGGTGATCGCGGCGGTTACCTGTCAGGACATCACTCCGGCGCACATGCAGCAGGTCGTCAACGCCGCGCCGACTGCCGGGGAGGGTGACCGGCTGCGCCGGTGCCTGTCGGCGATGGTGACGGCGGGCCTGAAAGGCGGGTACCTGACGAATCCCCGGCTGCGGGAAGTGCACTGGCAAGCCGGAGACCGGCCGGTGCCCGAGCCGCGCGCCAGCACGGCCGGGGAGTCGGCACTGTGGGTCGACCCGGCCGAGATTCCCGCCGCCGACGACGTTGCCGCGCTCGGCCAGGCGCTTGCCCTGGGCCGACGCGGTGAGCTCGATGAGCTGATGGCCCATATCGCGGCCTATGCCGGGCTGCGGCTGGGCGAACTGTTCGCCCTCACTTCCTCCCAGATCGATGCTGCGGCCCGGGTCATCACCGTAGACCGGAAGCTGGCCGAGGTCGCCGGGCACCTGTACGTCGAGGCACCCAAGTGCCGCAAGTACCGCGCCACCATCTACCCCGTCCGCACCCCGGACGGGTATCCGCTGGCGGCGAAGCTAGCCGCCCGCATCGAGCAGGCCCGCGCCGAGCAGGACGCGGGCGGCAACCCGCTCGGGCTGATGTTCCCCACTCCCCGGTCCGGGTACTGGCGATCCTCCAACTTCGGCCGCCGGATCCTGGCCCCGGCCTACCGCGCGGCCGGGTGGCGCGACGAGTACGGCCACGGCGGCTGGACCTGGCACAGCCTACGGCACGTGTTCTGCACCACCGCCCTGCTCACCTGGAAACTCAGCGCAACCGACGTGTCCCGCATGGCGGGCCACGCCAACTACCGCATCACCCTCGACATGTACATCGGCGCCACCGCAGGCATCCTCAACCGCGTCCGCCAGGCCACCCAGTAACCCGCCCAGCCACAATGGGCGTACCGCTTGTAACCGGGTGAGCCGGAATGGACATAGCCCTGGGCGCATGAACAAGATGCCCGCTGGCAACCCGCCCAGCGTGGCTGTCGGCCTGGTCGTGGCTGATCATGCTCGGTCTAGGGGTGCGGGGGGATGGCCAGCACGGTGATCACCCGTATCTCTCCCTCATCCGGGCCGCAGCACCAGAAGATCCCCCAGGCTGAGGGCGTCCGGTTCTCCACATAGGAGTGCCACACCTTGACGTCCCGGTCGACCGGGAAGCTCTCATACCGGTGTGACGCCGCCCATCGGTCTCGGCTCGGGGAATGAAGCGCTGCGAGCGATTAGAAACATATTGATCGATCTGGGTATCTTTGTCGCCACATCCGACAGCAAGATTCAAATTACCCAGGAGTTCGCGGCCTTTCAGCGGGAAGCCGCGGGTGAAAAGCTGATTGTTCCGCCTGATGAGTATAGTGACGAGGATTACATTTCCTTCCTAGTGGACACCTTTCAGGCCGAGTTGTAGGTTAAGGTCGACACTGGACTTTCCATCCTCTCAGGCCCTTGCTTGTAGACGCCTTCAAAAATGGACTCAACTCCTTAATTGGCCAGCTGAGCGGGGATGGCTACATTCTAGTTCTCCTGAGTGGATCTAGTCGACGAGGCGTTGACCACTCGCTTCGATTGTTCTTCAAAGAAAGACTTCCCCCGATCGTCAGCGTGCCAACGATTGTTTTCGAACTAGCAAGGGATTTGCTGGCGGAAGAGACGCTCGCTGCGTTTATAGCAAGCGAAGCGGCCTCATTTGACCTCATTCCCGAGAGGGCAACCGAAGGTCTTCCCCTAAAGCGTAGGCCATGAGGCCTAGCGGGGTGTCGGCAGACAGAGCTGCCTGCGGACATAGAACCGCGTGCACCGAAAGCTGCCTGCTCTGCCCCTCCTGCGCCCCTCCCCACCCCAGCGGCCGCGGATCACCGAGATCCGCGGCAACCTGCTCGACCGCATCGCCGAAGCCGAACGCGAAGGATGGCACGGCGAGGCCGAATGCCTGAGAGTCAGCCTCGCCGGAGCAGACGCCAAGCTCGCCCAGATCGACCAGATGGCCCGCCGGCCCGACGCCACCTTCCTCGGCATGCTGGCCCTCGGCGAGATCGCCGACCGCGCCGCCATCCCTGCCTCAAAGGACCGCGCGTGACCACGCCCGCCAGCATCGCCGCCGCGCTGCGCAACCACGTCGAAGGCAGGTATTGCCTCGCAGCCGCCGCCGAGCTCCTCATCGCTCTGCCCTGGCTGCACCGGGCCGACTTCACCAGCCGGTTCATCACCGTCCACCGCAGTCCCGGCCCGCCGCAATTGAGGCCCTGGGTGCCAGTCTGCCCTGCCCCGGAGGCGAGCAGCGGATGCTGAAGATCACCGCGAGCCTCGCTGACGGCATCCCCGCCGATCTCCGGGACGCCCTCACCTGGCTCGGGGTAGGCCAGCCTCCCGGGACGCCCTAGCGCCGTTCTGAGGAGTCAAGAAGGCCAGGTGATGCGGGGCCTCACAGCGGGAAGTGCCTAGGGCCTCTTCTTAGGTGAGGCTCTGCCCTACCTTGGACGAAGGGATCAGCGTCATGGAAGTCATGCGTCCGCTTCCGGTGCCACCCGCCAGCCTTCCTCCGGGCAGTCGGCGGGATGGCTCCGGGAGCATCCTGGTTCTCGTCAACGGCATCCTGGCTGGAATCAGCGGCGTCTACATCAGCACGAACTCGGCGCTCATCACTGTGGTGGCAGCGCTCGTAGCAGTCACGCTCACCGTGACCGCACTTCTCCTCCGCCGGTAACCGCGACGCCCGGGTGCGGGCAGTAGCCCAGGAAAACTTGGCGGCAGACACCTCACACCTGGGCCTGTTTCCAGACTTACGTTTATGTAAGGACGGTGACCGACAGGAGGACGAGCCGTGTCGATGGGCCCCCGGCGACCTGCTCCGCAGTCTGCCCCCTTCCCGGCGGCCAATACCGGCCCGCGGGGGTCTCAAGAAGTCAACGAGCTGTTCAGCACCTGGTTCCGCATGGCCGTGCGAAAGGTGCGGCGCGGGAACTCGGCTGTTTTGACCCTCGAAGATGCTCAGGACATCGTGATGGACGCCTTCATGGACATGGTCCGCGCGCTGGAGCCCAACGGGTACTCGTACGCCTGGCTCAGCAAGGCGGCGATCTCCAACTTGCTCAAACACAAGGAGAAAGAGGAGAAGAAGAAGTTCCGGAACGGCGGCCGGCCGCCTATCCGTCTTGATGACCACGACGATGGCTCTCGTGCCTGGGGTGGGGAAGATCCCCGGCTCGGCGAACTCGAAGGCGCCCTGTGGCGTGACGAGGTCTTTAGCAGGCTTCCCCCGAAGCAGCGTGAGGTCATGGCCTGCTTCGCGGCGGACTTTGATGACACCAAGACCGCCCGGACGCTGGGCATGTCCGAGGAAGCCGTCCGGAAGAGCCGGAGCGCCGCCCGTGAGTCTCTGCGCAAGATCATTCTGCCAGATGGCCAGTACTGTAATCCCAGCGCCCTTGCGGCGGTTCAGAGAAGAAGCCTCAGCCGGGCCGCCGAGCGCGCCGTGGCCGCCGCGGAGTCGCTGACGGCCCCTCCTCGGGACCTGCGATCGATGGAACCCGGTGAGCGTGCGGAAGCTGCGGCCAGGGTGCGGGAACTAGAGAGGCTCCTGCGAGGCAGCCGACCCGTGGCCTTCGGCGCCGAAGCCTCGGTCGCGGTCCTTAAGAGCGTCGCCTCGCTGGCAAGAGAGCGGGTCTCGGACCGGGATGAGCGGGCCGCCTTCAAGCTGATCCAGGTAGCGCGCCCGCACCTGGAGTTCGCGGGCCCCCATCCGGCCGCCTTCGACCTGCAGCGCACGCACGCCGAGGCCCTGTGCGAGATTGGCCACCCTAAGGTGGCCATGCGGCTGCTGCGCGGGCTGAGTGACAAGGAGAAGCAGGCCTTCGGCGCGGTTACCCCGAAGACAGCGATGCTTTTGCTCTGGACACAGGCGATGGCGGGCCATGTCGCGCTGGCCGACAAAGGATTCAGCGAACTGGCCGCATGCCTGGCCAAGTCGCCCGCCGATGTCGAGATGCTCCTGCACGTGCAGTGCAGGCACTACTGGGTGTGGGGTCAGGACCGGAGGGTAAGCGAATCCGCCAGCGGCTACGACAGCGTCATCAACGACCGGTCCCGGCGGCTGGGCCATGACCATGCGGACTCTCTGGATGCCCGGCACTCGAAGGGGAAGATGCTCGTCGCCAACGGAGCAGGAACGCAGGCGAGCGTTATCCTACGGGCCGTTGCCGAGGATCGCGCCCGCGTCCAAGGGGACCGGCATTCCGACACGCTGGAATCGGTGAAGTACTTTCACCTGGCCCAAGTGCAGGAGGAACCGCATGATGATCGCGCCCGGCGGGACGCGGTCATCGCCCTGGAGGAGATCTTCCAGAACCAGGTATCGAGACACGGCGAGGACTATCCCATGTGCCGCGACACCGCCGGCTGGCTCGACTGGCTTCGCCGGAACCGATAAGCCATCCGCTCTGGCGAGCCGCTCCCGACCCGAAGCGGATTCCCGGCTCCCGGTACAGACCCCACGCCAGCTCACCGAAAGGTAGTCACACAGTCATGAAACTCGGCCTCCTCACTGCGGCCCTCGGCCAGTTGCCGCTCTCCGAGATCGCCGCATGGGCACCGCAGGCAGGATACGAGGCGCTAGAGATAGCTGCCTGGCCAGTGGGCAGCCAGCACATCCACCAGGCCGCCCACCTTGACGCCGCCAGCTTCACGGCAAGTGACGTCACCCGCGTCCAGGAACTGATGGGCCAGCACGGCCTCACTATCTCCGCGATCACCTACTGCGAGAACAACCTGCACGCCGACCCCGACGAGCGCGACCGCATCCACCGGCACCTGCGAGCCTGCATCGACGCCGCGGAACTGCTCAGCGTCCCGTACGTCACCACCTTCATCGGCCGAGACATCACGCGGTCGTTGCACGACAACGCTGAGCCGGCTGAGAAGCCCCTGCGCCGACTTACCCAGTACGCGGCCGACCACGGCGTGAAGCTGCTTGCCGAGAACTGCCCGATGGAAGGGTGGCATCCCGACGGCGGCCCTGGCAACCTTGGCTACGCCCCCGAGCAATGGGACTGGATGGCTGGCCTCGGCTTCGGCCTCACCTACGATCCCTCCCATCTACCCTGGCTCGGCATCGACCCGCTCGTGGCGCTCAACCGCGCGCTGAAGTCCGGCATGCTCCACCATGTCCAGGCCAAGGACATCGAGATCGACAAGAACGCACTCAACGAGTACGGCATCCTCGGTAAGACAATCGGACGCGCTTCGCCCACCGACACCGGCTGGTGGCGGTACCGCGTACCAGGCCGGGGCCAGCTGAACTGGAATCAGATCATTGACGCGCTTTACTCTGCCGGGTATCAAGGCGACATCGCCGTCGAGCACGAGGATCCCGTGTGGGGAGGCTCGCCCGACAAGATCCAGAAGGGCTTCGAGATCGCCGCCCGCACGCTGCGCCCTTTCATCGACTAGCAAGCCTAGTATCGCGGTCCTGTGGCCTCGGGCTGGCTGATGCTCCACGGTCCAGGCCGCCTGCCGGGCGGCAGGCCGCAGACCGGCTCGACCGTCACTAACCGCTGCACACCTTGCGACACGCCCGAGCGGGAGGCACCTAAGAGAATTGCTTGATCACTATGAGTGATGGAGCGCGCTGACGGGCTGAGGTGCAGGATCAGCTCTAGTTCAGGAAACACATGTTGAGCGACATGTCAGGGCGGCCACTGGCCGACAGCCCTCCGGCCGGCATCAGTCGGCCGACTGACGATCCTGGAGCCAGCGTCGCCCAGCGTCTTCTGTATTCCACATCCGCCAGCCCTCACGGCCCGCCCGGCAGATGGCCTGCCGCCGGACGGCTCGGACAGGCGAGCCGTGCATTTCCTGGCGGGTCGGCCGCCTGGCCGGCCTCGGCCTGTCCGGGCTGCTGGCTGAGCTGACGGCCGACTGGATCGACTGGCACAAGGCGGCAAAGCTGGTGCAGCGCGGGTGCCTGTTAACGCTGGCACTGGCGATCATTTACTGACGCCCTTGCAGAACGGCTGCCAGGTGCCAGTGACGGCGCTCAGCTGAAACTCCCCAGACCTGCTCACTGAATTCCCCACCTGGGGCGACACGCCGCCTGGGTTCTTCCAGTCCGGGCGGGCTCCCCCCGAGTGTGCGGGTGTCTCGTACCGCTGCTCGGGGGGAGCCACGGCAACCATGCTCACACGGGGGGAAGATGTGGAAGCGCACGCGCTGCGCGATAAGGGCTGGACGGTGTCGGCGATAGCCCGGCACCTGGGGCGGGACCGCAAGACGGTCCGGGCTTACCTGGCCCGGGACCGGGTGCCGGGCCGCCGTGCCCCGGCCGGGCCGGGCCAGTTCGCCGAGTACTGCCGGCTCCGGCTGGCTGATGATCCGCATCTGTGGGCCACCGCGCTGTTCGAGGAGATCACCGGGCTTGGCTACCCGGGCGGGTATTCCTCGTTCACCCGGGCGCTGCGCGAGCGGGAGCTCCGCCCGGTGTGCGACCGGTGCGCCGCGGCGGGCACTCCGGGTGAGTTCGCGGTCATCGGCCACCCGCCGAGTGAGGAGACTCAGTGGGACTGGCTGGAGCTGCCCGGGCCGCCGCCGGGCTGGGGGTGGGGCGCTCAGGCGCACCTGCTGGTCGGCGCGCTGGCCCATTCGGGCAGATGGCGCGGTGTGCTGGCGGAGTCTGAGGAGCAGCCGTACCTGATCGCCGCGCTGCATGCGGTCAGCAGCCAGCTAGGCGGGCTGACCCGGTCCTGGCGGTTCGACCGGATGGCCACCGTGTGCCATCCCGGGTCCGGGGAGCTGACCGCCTCGTTTGCCGAGGCCGCGAAGTACTACGCGGTGAGTGTCAGCGTCTGCCCGTCACGGCGGGGCTGGCGCAAGGGCGTGGTCGAGAAAGCCAACCATTCCGGGCAGGCTGTCGTTAGCTAGCTGCCGCCCTTGCCTGGCCAGGTTCCGGTGAGAGCCTGCGTCCCCTGGGCGGCGGCCCGGTCGAGCGCGGCCTTGACCGCTGCGAAGATTGCGCCTTGCAGGGCGGCTGCGATGAGGATCTCCCGCCAGCCCCGGTCGGCGTCGGTTGCCCTGGGCGCGTCGTCCTCCCCGGCGGCGAGCTTCCAGATCTCCTTGAAGACCGCCCCGGCCAGCACGCCGCCCAGCACCCCGGCCAGCAGGCTGAGCACCCGGTACAGCAGCCTGATCACCGGTGCCGCCAGGCCACGATCGCCACCACAGTGAACACCACCGCGACGGCGGCCGCGACGAGCGACACATTGCTGCTCCCCGGTGCCTCCGCCGCCTGGCCCCTGACCTGGCTGGCACTGGCGACGGCCCGCCTCGTCAGCCGGCCGGTCTGCGCGGCGGCCGTGGTCCTGGTCTCGGTGACCTTCCGGCGGGCGGCGGCCTTGACATCGGCCCTGGCGGCCAGTGCCTCGACCGTGTTACCGAGTTGCTGGCGGGTGGTCTCGATGTCGGCTCTCAGCTGCTCGGGTGAGGTCGGAGTGCCCGGCCCCCCGGACTGTCGCGTGGTCACCGGTGTGCCCTCACTTTCACCTCGTCGACGTCGGCTTTTACGCTGCCGATGGCCTGCTGCGGAACCGGCGGCACGGCCTTCTTCAGCCGACCCGCCCCCAGCAGGGCGGCAATCCCGGCGGCCAGCAGCAGTGCGGCGCCCACGATGAGCGCCGCGAGCCACGGCCGCAGCACCCCGGCGATCGCGATGACCGCGCTGGCGATCAGGCAGCCGGTGGCGTACAGGGCGATAAGGCCGCCGCCGGACAGCATGCCGGCGCCCAGCCCGGCCTGCTTGCCCTTGCGGGTCATCTCCAGCTGGGCCAGCCGCAATTCGTCCCGGACCAGGTGCGATACCTGCTCCGCCATATCCTTCACCAGCTCGCCAGCCGGGCGGTCCTGGACCCGCACCGGACCCGGCACCTGCTCGTGATCGGCCATTGCCCCTGCTCCGCCCCCGTTCCTGAAAATGATCAATACACGCTGCGGTTACCCGGGATGCTGCGGCTACCCGGAATGCCAGCCCTTAACCCTCGAGGTGCGCTGCCATCCGCGCGCCCGCAGAACTCGGCGCGGAAGTGACGGCCGGGGGCTGATGGTTTAGAGCCATTTGTTGCGGCGCAGGAGCCAGCAAAGGGCACCAGCCAGGTCGGCGTTCAGGTCCCAGCGCCATGAGGGTGTCGATGTTGAATGCGTTCTTGCGGACGGTGATGATCGCGCGGGGGCATGGGAATCGCGCGGGGACATGGGAGTCGACCCGCTGTTGCGGATCTAACCCAGCCTGCAAGCCGCGCTGACCGGCCCGCCCACAGCGAGCCATCCGAGTCAGTAGCGGGCTAGCTGGATTCCGCAGCCCTCGTCAGCTTCGCTGTTTGCAGCCCCTGGTTGCGGTTAGCTACCGGGATGGCCGTGACAGCGCGCCTGCTGGCTGCGTCCGAAGGGGTGATCGCCGGTGACTGTCATGATCGGGACGTCGGGGTGGAGTTATGACCACTGGCAGCCTGAGCTGTACCCCCGCGGGCTACTGCCGCGAGAGCGGCTCGGACACTACGCGGCGGAATTCGGCACGGCCGAGCTGAACAGCAGTTTCTACCGGTGGCCCCGGCGGCCCCTTCGGCAGCTGGCGCCGTCGGCTGCCTTCTGGCTTCTGCCTGTCAGTGAAGGCACCGCGCGGGCTCACTCACGGACGGCGCCTCTACGGTCCCGAGGCGTGGCTCGGCCGCATCGCCGCTGGCCTGCGCGAGCTGGCGGACAAGCGCGCCGTTCTGCTGGTCCAGCTGCCGCCCGGCCTGGAACGTGACGACGCTCGTCTTGCCTACTTTCTGGCGCGGGTGCCGGCTTGGATGCGGGTGGCGTGCGAGTTCCGGCATCCGAGCTGGCATTGCGAGCCCGTTTTCGAGCTGCTGGCCGAGCACCGGGCTGCCTACTGCGTGATCAGCGGCGCCGGTCTGCCCTGCATCCTGCGGGTGACTACCGACTTCGCTTACACGCGGTTGCACGGTCCAGATCACCGCCGCCTGTATGCGGGCTCTTACAGCGACGCCGACCTGCGCTGGTGGGCGGACCGGCTCAGGGAATGGGAGGCAGGCGGCGCGACCGCCTTCGCCTACTTCAACAACGACGGTGACGCCAACGCCGTACGCAACGCCAGGACCCTTCGCGACCTTATCGCCGTCTAGGGACGGCCTGGGGTTGAGATGCTCTGCGGCCCGTGTCATTCGGCCGTTGCCTCGGCTGGGCCGGCTGGGCCGCTCGGGTTGACCGCGTCCTGTGCCAGGTCAGAGCGGAAAGCGTCGTAGTAAGCCTCGTATATCAGGTCGGATTCGCGGGCTCGCTGGTGCCGCAGCCCGGCCAGTACCCATGTGAGCCGCTGCCGGATGTCGGTGAAGTCCGCCTGGCGGCCCGCCTTGCTGTCGAGTTCTTTCCGCAGCGCGGCTATCGCGTCGCGGATCTGGCCGTAGTGGACGCGCAGGCCGCGGGCGCGGTTGCGCAGCCAGGGCTGGGTGCGCGCGATGTCGGAGAGCAGGCTGTCGGGCTGAGCGGCGTTGTCCGCCTCGTCCCGGGCCGCCTCGCTGAGCACGCCGAGGGCGCGGCGTACCTCGGTGAGCCAGGCCTCCTCGCGGTGCGGAGCGGCTGACCCGAGCGCGGCTTCCAGTTGCTGCATTGCCAGCAGTGTGCGGTCCTGGTCGGCGTGCCGCTGCTCCTCCCGGTGACGTCGTGCACCGTCGAGCCCGTGGCCCGGATCCTGCTCTGCGGAAGTCACGTTCGTCTCCTTCTGGCACCAATGTTCCTTCTGGCACGACTGTGCGGTCAGTACCAGGACGCACAGCGCTCCCGGGCGCGGCCGGCGCGGCACGCAAGCATGCCCGCGGGCGGGAACTGCGCTGGCGAGCCCTTCCGGCCGGTTCCGTCGAGAGCACCCGGCCAGCGCCGGGAGCGCCGCGGGCTGGCGGCCCCGCGGCGCTCCCGGCGCGCGGGCTAGGCGGTGACCTGCTTGTGGTCCTCGTGCCCGGTGACGGCGATGGTGCGGGGCTTGGCCTGCTCGTGCACCGGGATCGTGAGGGTGAGGATGCCAGCGCTGTAGTCGGCGGCGATGCTGTCGGCGTCCAGGGTGTCACTCAGGAACACCTGCCGGGTGAATATCCCGGCCGGGCGCTCGGCGACCAGCATCTCGGCGCCCTCTACCTGCTCGGGCCGCCGCTGGGCCCGGACGGTCAGGACGTTCTGCTCCACTGTCAGCTCGATCGAGTCGGCGCTGACGCCGGGCAGGTCGAAGTGGAGATAGAAGGTGTCGCCTTTGCGGTAGGCATCCATCGGCATCGCCGCCGGGCGGGCAGCGGTGCCGAGTACCTGCTGGGTGAGCCGGTCGAGTTCGCGGAACGGGTCGGTACGCACAAGCATTGCTGCAAGCCTCCTCGCCAGCGGTGATCGTCGTCTGTCCTGGGCGCGGTGCCCGCTCATGTATATAACATGCCATCCTCTTACCTGACAAG
This sequence comes from uncultured Actinomycetota bacterium, assembly GCA_963719705.1. GTDB lineage: Bacteria > Actinomycetota > Actinomycetes > Streptosporangiales > Streptosporangiaceae > CAVRCV01. The sequence goes on along the minus strand of CAVRCV010000014.1, from coordinate 242,924 downwards.
ACTCGACTTAGATTTAACCACCATGCATACTGAAGGTAAGCGCACAGTGCGTGCCCACAGGAAACCCAGGGAGGCGGCCATGCGCGGCGAACGCGACCCCTACCAGGCACTGGGTCTCGGCGCTGACGCCAGCACCGCGGACATCTCCCGCGCCTACCGGCGGCTCGCGCGTGTCCTCCACCCCGACTCACAACCTGGCGATGCCGCCGCGGCAGACCAGTTCCGGGCCGTCTCGGATGCCTACGAGCTGCTGTCTGACCCTGCCCGGCGGACCGACTGGGACCGCCGCCACCCCCGCCAGGCCAGCAGCCCGCAGCGGGCGGCGGGCCGCTCAGCTCCCGCCCGGGGGTCCGCCGGGCCGCAGATCTGGCCGCTGTCCCCTGCTGCGGCGAATCCCCCGCCCCCCCGCCCCGCCCTGTGGGCCGGCCCGGTGCACGTCGAACCCGCACCCGGCGCAGCGGGCACCGCCGGGCTGGCACCCCCCCAGCCGGGCCACGGTGACCTCGCCTGGATCCTGGAACGGCTGCTGGCAGCCCCCCGGGATCTGCGATGGTAAGCCCCCGCTGGGAAGCCGACCCGGCCCGGGGCCTGTACAGCATCTCGATCGCCGCCGAGCTGGCCGGCCTGCACCCGCAGACCCTGCGGATCTACGAGCGCGAAGGCCTGCTCGACCCCGGACGCAGCGCCGGCGGCACCCGCCGCTACAGCCAGAACGACATCACCCGCCTGCTGGAGATCACCGCCCTCACCGGCGACGGACTCAACCTCGCCGGCATCCGCCGCGTCCTGGCCCTGCAAGAAGAAACCCGCCAGCTCCACGCCGAGATCAACCGGCTCAAAGCCGCCCACCGCCGCACCACGGGCCCCCCCAGTGCTCCGGACCGCCCTTAACACCACGCCCCAGTTCCAGGGCGAACACGAAACATCCGGCCGGCATCCTTGCCGCCCTGCGGCCCGGACCTGCGGCGTCACGCGGAGGTGATCCGGAAGGCTGTCGGCGCCGGCGCCGCGACACCGCTACGGCGCGTCTTGTACCTGCCGTGCGCTGGCCCTGGCCTGCGGGTGGCCGGCGTCGGCGGCTGCCTGTCGTTCGGCTTCGGCGTTGATCTCGGCGCCGAGCATGACGGCTATGCCGGTGAGGTAGAGCCAGAAAATGAGGACGATCACGCCGGCGAATGCGCCGTAGGTCTTGCCGTAGCTGCCGAACTTCGTCACGTAAAACGAGAAGCCCAGCGAGGCGGCCAGGAAGATGGCCGAGCCGAGGAGGCCGCCCGGGCTGACCCACCGCCAGTGCGGGGACTCCCGCCTCGGCCCCAGGTAGTAGAAGACCGAGAACAAGATGGTGATGGCGATCAGGGTGAGCACCCAGCGGACGATCGTCCATGCCACCGTAAAGGCCATCCCGGTAAGCCCCACGTGCCCTTCTACCGCCGAGCCCAGCGGCGCGCCGAACACGATGAGCGCGGAGGCGATCCCGCCGAGTACCGCGGTGGCCAGCATCAGGGGGACCGCGTACAGCCGCCTGGCCACGAACTTGCGGTCGACGGGCACGTCGTAAGCAACGTCCAGGCCGGTCTGCAGCGCGGCCATCCCGGACGAGGCACTCCACAGCACGATCACCACCCCGAGGATCACGGCGGTCAGCGAGCCGACCGAGGACCGGTGCAGCGCGGTGGTGATCGCGGTGTTGAACACGCTTGCCACGCCGCCGGGCAGCGCCTTGTCCGCTCCGTGCTGCAGATGGCGGACGGTAACGGTACTCAGCCCGGCCAGGCTGGCAAGGCCCAGCAGCGCGATGATGGCCGGGAACAGGGACAGGAACCAGTGGTAAGCCAGGGCACCGGCAGTCATCGTGGCGCGGTCGTTCTTAAACTCCTTAAAGCTGCGCCTGAGGATGTCATGCCAGCCGGACTTGCCCAGCTCAAGCGGGTTATCCGGGCCGGGCGCATCCTTAGTCCGCGGGGGAATCTCCTCTCCGCGCGTGCTGGTACCGTCACGTGATTCAGCCACCGCCGTTTCCTCCCTTCATGCAGAACGAAGCCACGCGCTACCCCGTCATGCGCGGGTATAACACCGGCCGCGGCGAACCATGGCCCGGGCCCGGCTCCGGTGAAGGAGTGATCAGCCGGGGGAAGCCGCGCCGAGCCGGGGTGCGCTCGCTGCCCTGACCGTGACTGCCGGCGCAGCCGCGCTGGGTGTATCCAGGAGAGATGGATCCAGAGCAGGCGCTGCGGCGGATCGCCTTCGAGCTGGAGCGGGCCGGCGCGCCGACGTACCGGGTGCGGGCGTTCCGCCAGGCTGCTGCCGTGGTCACAGCGCTGCCCGCGGCCGAGCTGGCCCGGCGGATTGCTGACGGGACGCTGCAGGACCTGCGCGGCATCGGTACCGCAACCGCGAGCGTGATCGCCCAGGCCGCGGCGGGCGAGCCGGCAGATTACCTGGTCCGGCTCGAGGCTGTGCACCAGCCGCCGCCGCCGACCGCCATGCGGGCCGCGCTGCGCGGTGACTGCCACACCCACTCGGACTGGTCCGACGGAGGCAGCCCGCCGCGGGAGATGGCCGATGCGGCCCGGGGGATCGGCCATGAGTGGATCGCGCTGACCGATCACTCGCCGCGCCTGACGGTGGCGAACGGGCTGACGGCCGGGCGGCTGACGGCGCAGCTCGCGCTGATCGGGCAGCTGAACGCGGACCTGGCGCCGTTCCGGATCCTGACCGGGATCGAGGTCGACATCGTCGATGACGGCGGCCTCGATCAGCATGAGGACCTGCTCGCGCGGCTGGACGTCGTCGTGGCCAGCGTGCATTCCAGGCTCCGGATGCCGTCCGGACCGATGACCGAGCGCATGCTCACGGCCATCGCCAGCCCGCACGTCGACGTGCTCGGGCACTGCACCGGCCGGATGACGACAGACAACCGGGCACGGCCGGCGTCCCAGTTCGACGCAGGCGCCGTGTTCGCCGCCTGCCAGGAACGCGGCGTCGCCGTGGAGATCAACTGCCGCCCCGAGCGCCAGGATCCCCCCGATGACCTGCTCCGGCAGGCAGCCGGCGCGGGCTGCCTGTTCGCCATTAACACCGACGCGCACGCACCGGGCCAGCTCGACTGGCTCGACAACGGCTGCGAACGAGCCGAGCGGGCCGGCATCACCCCGGACAGAGTAATCAACACCCGCACCGCGGCCGACCTCACCGGCGGGTAAGACAGCCGAGGCGGCGCAACGGCCGCACGGATGCGCCGCCCGGATCCCTCGAACATGGCGGCATCGGCATCGCCGGGGGCACCAGGGCCGTCTGGCATGGACTGCCCGGGGTTTGATGGCTGGGCCGGCGGGTAGCCGCCGCTGGATGCCAGCTCAGCTAGAGGACCAGCACGTCATCTGACGCCATCGTTGTGCTGAAGGCCGATCATAAGGAGATCCGCAAGCTGTTCCGGAAGTTCCAGGCCGCCGGTGACAAGGCGATCAAGCAGAAAGCCAAGATCGTCGGGCAGATCATCGAACTGCTGACGGTCCACACCTATATCGAGAATGAGGTGATGTACCCCGAGGTCTGCGCGCTGCTGCCCAAACTCAAGGACGACGTGCTGGAGTCTTACGAAGAACATCACGTGGCCGACGTCTTGTGCATGGAGCTGGCCGGCATGCCGGCCGGGGCGGAGCGCTTCGATGCCAAGACCACGGTGCTGATCGAGAGCGTTACCCATCACATCGAGGAGGAAGAACAGGACTGGTTCCCCAAGGTGCGGGCCGGCCTCGGCCGTAAACAGCTGCGGGAACTCGGGGCAGGCTGGGGCTGGCCCGGAAGAAAGCGCCGAGGTCCCCGGCCCAGCCCAGCACCCTGAAAAAGACGGTCGACGCCATCATCCCCTGACGGGCAGCACGGTGAGCGTTCCAGTGACCTGGTCAACTTCGGCACGGTGCAGTGCCAGCCGCCGGGAGCGGCGCAGCCAGATGGCCGACGGGCGCCTGCTCATCGTCGGGGGCGGTCCCGCCGGCCTGGCGGCGGCCCAGGCCTACCGGGAGGCCGGCGGCGAGGATGAGGTGATCCTTGATCTCGGCCGACGAGCACCTGCCCTGTAACCGGCCGCCGCTGTCCAAGGACTACCTGCGCGGCGAGACCGAAGAAAAGGACCTGCCGCTTGAGTCAGCTGGCTTCTACCGGGAGAAGGGGATCCAGGTCCGGCTGCGGACCAGGGCGCAGAGGCTGGATTGCGGCCGCCGGACGCTCACGCTGGCGAACGCCGGGACCATCACTTACCGCTGGTGCATCCTGGCCACCGGGGCTGCTCCGGCACCGCTGCCCGTTCTCGGGGGCCGATCACCCCGTCATCCGGCTGCTGCGCTCCCGGCGCGATGCCCGCTCCCTGCGGCAGGCAGCAGCCCGGGCCAGGTCGGCGATCGTGATCGGCTCCGGGTTCATCGGATGCGAGGCCGCTGCATCGCTGGCCCGGCGCGGCCTGAGCGTCACCATGGTCACCACCGAGGAAGCTCCCCAGGCCGGGCGGCTGGGAACCGCGGCCGGCGAGCGGCTGCGTTCCTGGCTGGCCGGGGAGGGCGTGACGCTGCGGCCCGGTGCCCAGGTCACGGCGATCGAGGCCGGATGCCGGATCGTGCTGGCGGGCGGAGACAGCACCGAGGCGGACCTGATCCTGGTGGCCGGCGGGGTGACCCGGACACGGCGGTCGGCCGGCAGCGGGCTGCAGATCGAACACGAGCGGTTCGCCGCCGACGCCGCCATGCGCACCAGCGATCCCGCGGTCCTGACCGCCGCCGACGTGACGTATGCCGTCAACACCGCTGCCGGGCGCCCCCTGATGGTCGAGCACTGGGGCGACGCGGTAACGATGGGCCGCATCGCTGGCCAGACCGCCGCCGGCCGGGACGCCGCCTGGGCCGGGGTCCCTGGCTTCTGGTCCGCCATCGGGGACCGGACCCTGAAGTACGCCGCCCGGGGCGACGGCTATGACCGGGCCCGGCTGGACGAGCACGACGGGGAGGCATTCACCGTCTGGTACGAACGGGACGGGGCCGCGGTTGGCGTCCTGACCCATGAGGCCGACCGCGATTACGAGCGCGGGCGGGAGCTTATCGGGGCGGGTCAGCCCGCACCGTCTCCGGAGCACCGCGGAACCCGAGCTGACCGGCGGCACGGCTGCCGGAACGCCTCAGGCTGAGGGCTGCAGGATCTGGGACGCGGCTTCCACGCGAAGCCGTTCCAGCAGGTCAGCCTGGTCGCGGGCCCGGCCGATAAGGTCGTCCAGCCGGGACTGGTCCAGGCGGTGATCCAGGCCGGCCAGCTCCCGCAGCGTCCGCCACCCGGCTGCCTTGCCCTCGACACCCAGCCGCAGCATCTCCAGCTCCTCCAGGCTGCTCAGCGGGGACCGGTTCACCAGCTGGCCGTTCAGCTTCAGCCGGGCGGCTTTCTCCCCGAACCAGGCCAGGCCGGTCTTATACCGCTGCACCGGCACATCCAGCGTGTCCATGAGGTCGAGCAGGGACTGCCGGTCGGCGCTGATCTCCCCGGCCAGGCGCTGGAGCACGGCCGGGTCGCCGGGCTCCTGGCCGCTGCCCGCAACCCGGCGGGCCAGTTCGGTGCCGGCGGTAGCCCCGGCCAGGTGGTCGTTGAGATAGATGCCCAGCAGCCGGTGCCGGGACCGCGGCTTGCCCGCCTCGTCCAGCGCCTTGCGCGCCTGCTGCCGGACGGTGTGCCACAGAGCCTGTGGTTGCTTCGAGATCGTCATACTTCACCCGCCCTCTCGTTGTCCTCCGGGGCGCTGCCGTTAAGCCGGCTGATGGCGCTCGCCGGGATCCTGGCGAGCAGGGCGGCGGGGTCGGCGTAGATCTCGGTTGCGCCGGCCTCTCGCAGCTCCGTTTCGCCGATTCCGCCGCAGAGCAGGCCGATGCCCCCGATTCCGGCCCGCCTGGCCGCGATCATGTCCCAGACCGCGTCCCCGACCATGACCGCGCGGCCCGGATCGGTTCCGGACTCGCTCAGCGCCCTGTCGATGATGTCCGTCTCGGGCTTGGCCTGTTCCACGTCCCCCGAGCTCACTACTGTGCCGATTGCGTCCCTGGCCCCCAGCGCGTCCAGCATGAGCTCTACCTGCGCGTCCTTGGCGCTGGTGGCCAGCACGACATGCAGCCCCAGCCGGGCCGTCGCCCGCAGCAGGTCCGCCGCGCCCGGCAGCGGCCGCATCCGGCCCAGGTACGGCCCGAAGTAACGGCTGTGCGCCTCGATCACCGCGGGATCCGGGTGGCCCAGTACCCGTTCGACCAGGTCGGATGAGCCCATCCCCAGCGACCGGTGCACATCAGCGCAGCGGATGTCGTGGCCGCGCTCACGGAAGGCCGCCCACCAGGCCGCGACATGCAGGTAGTTGGTATCCAGCAAAGTGCCGTCCACGTCGAAGATCACGCCGCCGCCTGCTGACTTAGCCGTCACCGCGGCCTCCGCTGTCGCCGTTCCTGCTTGCTCACTGACCGTTCCCGGCTCCCAGCCGGGTGACCAGCTCCCGGCAGAACGCGGGCAGGTCATCCGGCTTGCGGCTGGTCAGCAGCACGTTTGGCCCCGACGCGCAGCACTGCACCTCGGCGTCGACCCAGGTGCCGCCCGCGTTGCGGATATCGGTCCGCAGGCTCGGCCACGAAGTCAGCGTCCGGCCGCGGACCAGGTCCGCCTCGACCAGCGTCCACGGCCCGTGGCAGATCACCGCCGCCAGCCTGCCCGCCCCGAACATGGCCCTGGTGAAGTCAACCGCGGCAGCCACCGTCCGCAGCTGATCCGGGCTGGCTACCCCGCCCGGCAGCACCAGCGCGTCATAATCCGCCGGGCTGGCATCGCTGATCGCCCGGTCCGCGACGAACACCTCCCCCTTGTCCAGGTGATGGAACGCCTGCACCGCCCCCCGCTCGGGCGCCAGCAGCTCCAGCGCCGCCCCGGCATCCTGCACCGCCTGCCACGGGCTGGTGAACTCGACCTGCTCCATCCCCTCATTGGCCACCATGAACGCGACCCGCCGCCCCGCAAGCTCACCCGGCATGGACCCACCTCCCGTCCGCGGCGCGCCCGCCGACGCCGGGCACGCGGAACGTACCTGCTACCCAGCAACGGCGCCGGCATGCTTGCAGCCAGCAGCGCGTCGCAGCCAGCCGCCCTGCCTGCCAGAGAGGCGCTGACAAGCGGCCGGCCGGCCGCATGACCCAGCCAGCAGAAGATGCATGCCAGGCGTATCCGACCTGCCCGGCAAGATCACGATACGTGGCCAGCCGCATGGATAAGGACCGCCGCATGGGTAGCTGCGCCTTCATGTTCGACGGTTTCCGGCTGGATCGTGTCGATGTCGGTGAGGTGACACTGCGCGTGCGGTACAACAGCGAGGGGAACCCTGTGGTACTGCTGCACGGCCATCCCCGGACGCATACCACCTGGCACCGGGCGGCACCCCAGCTCTCGCGGTCGTTGTTCGTGGTCTGTCCCGACCTGCGCGGCTACGGCCAGTCGATGCTGCCGCCGGACGCGCCCGGGCATGCGCAGTCATCCAAGCGGGCGATGGCCGGCGACGTGGTGGCGCTCATGCGCCATCTGGGCCATGACCGGTTCTCGGTCGTGGGTCATGACCGGGGATCGCTGGTGGCCTTCCGCGCGGCCCTGGACCACCCTGGCGTTGTCGAACGGCTGGTCGTCATGGATGGCCTGCCCGTTATCGAGCACCTCGGGTGGAGGTCGCCCGCAAGCTCGGCATCGGCCAGGGCGCGATCTCCCGGCTGGAAAACCGGGGGGACATGCTGCTGTCTACCCTTCACGACTACCTGACCGCCACCGGTGCCGATACCGCGAGCATCGTGGTCACTGTCCACGGTCACAAGGTTGAGCTGGACCTCGGGCGGTTCCACGACGCCGCCCACCTCGAACAGCGGCCAGCCTGAGGCACCCGGCAACCGCGTCCCTGGAATGCGCGGTGCACCACCGCTGGGCATAGGTTGCCTCCGCCCGTCCGGAGGCCCACAAATGGCCCACAAGCCGGTGTCTGTGGATGGCGCCCACAGGTATCCCACAGGCCAAACGGCATTCCCCGGCACATGCTGGCATGACTGCTACGCTGGCAGGACACAGCCACTGACCAGCAGGAATGCCGGTTAGCTGGGCGAAGGCGGATTCGAAGTGATCATGACTTAAGGGCGACAGAACCCCTGGTCGGCGACCTGCGCGCGGGAGCCGCCGTTCGGTACGCATTCCGAGCTCTTACCGAACACCAGTAGAGGCGCGTAGATCACGGTCGCTCTGTGCGTCGTGGTCGGCCAGCGCCGATGAGCAGGGGCTTGCTCTGGCTCGGCCCGTGCTGCGGCTGCGGCTGCGGCTGCGGCTGCTACGCAGTTTCTCCGGAGCTTAGTCGCGGGTGGCCGCCGGGGTGTCGAGTGCCTGTTCAAGGTCGGCCATCTGGAACCAGGCGGCGCCCAGCGCATCGGTCGGCATGTCCAGCCGGGCGACGCCGATGTTTGCGTCACTCAGCGGGATGGCGCACTGGTCGCGCTGACGCCCGTACTCAGCCAGCGCTGCGTCCAGGTCGCCGTGCCAGCCGTCGATGACAGCCGCAGCCGCCAGGTCCGCGTCGCGAAAGGCATCGGCGATCCCTCGGGCGATGAGGGGGTCCTTGTGGTGGCCGGCGTCACCGGCCAGCGCCCAGCCCGGCCCCGACGGCGTCCGGAAGAATGTCGGCAGGGCTGCCGTGCCGCGCAGCGGCTCGGCGATGACCGCGTCTGCGAGCAGGCCGGCCAGCGCGGGACGCGACCGCAGCTCCCTGACGTAGGCCGTGTCAGGGTTGCTGCGGAACGCGGGGAACTCGCCGCGCGGTCCTTGCACGAACGCGAGTGCGAGCCCGCCCCCGACCGGGAAGACGCCGAAGAAGCGGCCCGGTTCGAGCCACGCGTGCACGCCGGTGACGGTGCAGCCGCGCCAGTAGGTGTAGTACCCGAACGTCACCGGCGGGTGGTCATGGTAGGTCGTGGCCCCTGCCAGCCGGGCGATCCGCGAGTTCCGGCCGTCCGCGCCGATCACCAGCCGGGCGCGGCGCTCCCCGGCCGAGGTCGTGACTCCGGTGACGCGCCCGCCCGCGCGGAGCAGGCCGTGCACCGACACGCCCATCTCGACCTCGGCTCCCGCACTCGCGGCCGCGGCCAGCAGGATCGAGTCAAGCACCGTCCGCCGCGGCGCTATCGGGGCAGTGCCGGGTGCGGGCGCCGGGGCGAGCCGGGGCTGGCCGCCCAGCCACAGCACCCGGTCCTCGAGCCGGGGGCAGCCGGTGGCCAGCACGGCGTCCAGCACGTTCCACCGGCGCAGCCGGGCAACTCCGGCAGGCTTGATCAGATGGCCGGACACTACATCGCCCAGGCACGCAGACCGCTCCAGGAGGCGTACCGAGAATCCGGCCCGTGCCAGCAGCATGGCCGTCGGGGCTCCCGCGCACCGGCCGCCGACCACCACAACGTCGTCAGTCATGCTGTCCATGCATGGAACTGTGCCGGGTGCCGGGTGGCCTGGCATCCCTGAGTTCAGGTATCTCGCGGGGCCAGCGCGGCCAGTTCGGCCCGAGAGGACACGCCGAGCTTGGCGAACACGTGCTTGAGATGAGTCTCCACTGTGTACCGGGACAGGTACAGGCGCTCCGCTACCTCGCGGTTGGCCAGGCCGACGGCCACCAGCTCGGCCACCTGACGCTCGGCACCGGTCAGCGCCGGCCAGCCGGTGGCGGGGCGTCGCGGACGGACGGCCCGCACTGCTGACGCGCGCACTGCGGGGCGCCCCGAGACTTCACCGACGAATTCGGCAATGGGTGACAGGACACCGCTGATGTCGCCAACCCAGGGGAGATGGTCGCTGCCCTCCAGCTCCACCAGCCGGGCCCCCTTGATACCCCTGGCCAGTAGCCTGGCCTCGGCGAACGGCACGAAATCCGATCGCCGGTGCAGCACAAGCGCGGGCACGGCGACGCAGGACAGGCAGTCCCGGACATCGGTGCCGGTCAGCGACTCGATCAGCGCCCTGATCATGGCAGGGCTCGCCGAGGCCCGTTCGAAGGCGGCCCGGTCGTGGCGCTCGCGGTCACCGGCAAGCGTCGGGCCGAACATCGCCATTGAGGCCCCCTGACCCCACTGCCGCGCCATCGCCCGCAGCTGCCGCATCACCGGGCCCGGCGGCCGGCGCGGCGAGGTGCCGTAAAGGATCAGCGCCCGGACCGATCGCGGATGAGCGGCGGCCAGGGCAATGGCTATCGGCCCCCCGTCGGAATAGCCCAGCACGATCGGCCGCCTGCACCCGGCAGCGGAGATAACCGCCCTCAGGTCGGCCAGGCGCTCACCGCCCGTCGGCGGCTCGGCCGCCGGGTCCGACAGCCCAGTGCCGCGTTTATCGAAGCGCACCAGCCGGCAGAACGACGACATCGCCCGCACGAACCGGCGGTAACCCGGATCTCGCCACTGAATCTCCAGGTGCGAGGTCAGCCCAGGCACCATCACCAGATCGGGCCCTTCACCGATCACCTGGTAGGCGATGCGAAGGCCCTCCGACCTGGCATAGTGCGTCTCGGGCTCCATGTATAAATGATTCTCGCGCTGATCGCAAGAACGTGCGACTGCGGGCTTCCACTTGCTCCAGCTGGAGACCCTGCCACTGGCGACTCCGTCCGCCAACCCGAATGGCGCCGGCCCGGCACAGCGCCCGGACAGCACAACCAGACGATCTGCGCGGCTTCGCCTGAGCGCTCGGCCAAGTCGTCAGTGTTTCAGAATCGGCAGGGAGGATGAGGTTGCGTCCGGCACGGCTACGCTTCCCCGGTTTTGAGTCCCAGGTTCGGGCACCCACCGGCGCAGTCGGCTGATCTGCCCGGCCTGGGCAAGAGGCCGGGTTCACGGGTCCGACGGCCAGCAGGTGCGTGCCATCCCACCACGGACTACGTCGCCAGACACACCGCCGAGGGCCGAACCAAGAAAGAGATCCCGCGCTGCCTCCAGCGCTCCATCGCCCGCGAGATCTTTCCCTGCCTGCTGAGCAGTCGCCCTGCCAGTGTCGGAGGGCATCGACGGTGAGAAGATCAGCTGGATGCAGCCAGCTGAGATTCAACGCGCGCTGGCTGCGGCTACGTCGACTGTCTCGGCGCTTGGCCTGGCCGTCGATGACGTGATCGTTCTGCATGATTCGAACAAGCTCACTGTGCGCCTGCTGCCTTGTGACGTCGTTGCCCGGGTCGCGCCAATAGCGCATCAGGTCGCACAGTTCGAGATTGGGCTTGCCCAGCGGCTCGCCGAATCCGAGAGCCCTGTGGCTGTTCCAGACCCCCGAGCGGAGCCGCGCGTCTATGAGCGTGATGGCTTCGTCGTCACGTTGTGGACCTACTACCAGTCGGCGATGCCCCGGGAGGTCTCACCAGTCGACTACGCGGATGCGCTCGAGCGATTGCATGCCGGCATGCGCAAGCTCGATCTCAGGACGCCGCACTTCACCGATCGGGTGGCAGAGGCTCAGCACCTTGTGGAGACCACTCACCTCACCCCGGATCTTGCCGACGCGGATCGGAAGCTTCTCCTCACCACGCTAAGGAGCCGGAGACAAGCGATCGTCGACCGTGGCGCTGCCGAGCAGTTGCTGCACGGCGAGCCGCACCCGGGCAACGTGCTCAGGACGAAGTCCGGACTCTTGTTCATCGATTTCGAGACGTGCTGCCGTGGACCGGTTGAGTTCGACCTCGCCCATGTCCCCGAAGATGTGAGCGAGCGCTATGCCGACGCTGATCAAGACCTGCTGAGCCAGTGCCGGGTCCTTGTTCTTGCCATGGTCGCCGCCTGGCGCTGGGACCTGGGCGACCAGTTCCCGGACCGGCAACGAGCAGCTCGCGCACTGCTCAGCGCCCTGCGCATGGGTCCACCATGGCCGTCGCTCGACGTCGTGATGCGCCGACCGGACGGTCCGTAAGCGACTCCTACCATCAAGCGCTCGGGGCGCCGGACTGCGGGTCATCGCGCGGCCCGGTGCGATGCGGGAAGCGGTGCACCTCCTGCGGCCAGCCGACCGCGACCGCGACCCGGCCCGCCCAGTACCGCGCCTGGTCATCACCGGGCACATCCACCACCGTGAACCCGCCGAGATGCTCCTTAGTCTCGGCGAACGGCCCGTCAGTGAACACCGGCGACCCGCCGCCCGGCGCCACGCTGCACACCACCGTCGAGGCATCCAGCCCGCCGCCGCTGAACACGAACACCCCGGCAGCCGTCATCTCCCCGATCAGCGCCCTGCCCGACGCGCCCCGGTCCCGCAGCTCCTCCACCGTCAGCCCGGGCACCCACTCATCGTTAAACGCAATCAGGTACAGCGCCATCACAGGCCCCTCCGCTCACCGGCAGCCCCGGACAGCCGCCACTCACCTTCACCACGAACGCACCCGCCCCGACACGACACCCGGCCAGGAACCATCTCCCAGCTTTTCCGCACCGAAGAAAGTACGCCCGCTCCACGGCTGCCCGTACAGGCAGCAGCGGCAGCATGCTGCCGCCAGCCGCTCACAGCCCGCGCAACCCCGCTGTGAGGTGGAAGGCGCCGGGCCGGCATTCGCCTGGCCTTGCTCACACGCCTGCGCACACGCCTGCAGCGCATGCTGGCGGCCGTAGCACCGATGCTGGCGGGAGGGGGACACCACGATGAATGCTGAGGGTGCCGGTGAGGCGCGGCGCGAGGAGGATCCGGGCAGGACGCCGGCCCCGCTGACGCTGGCCCCGCTGACGCTGGCCTTTTGTCCGGAGCCTGGCTGCGGTGCCCCCGCGGAGGTCCGGCCGGCCGGGGTGCTCTACAGCACTTCAGGGCCGGTGGCGCACGTCCGGACGTACTGCGCTGTCCGCCACTGGTTCGTCTTGCCGGCTGCCCAGGTCCCGGGCGCCGCGCCGGCTGTGCGGCCGGCCGCGGCTGGCTGGTTACAGGCGCGAGCGCCGGGCCTGGTGCAGCAGGGCAACGGGCGCCGAGATGGCTGGGTGGAGCGTGGCCGATGAGGGCCGGGGCCGCAAGGCGGCCGGACCCGGATGGCCGTCCTCATTTTTGAGGGTCATCCGTGTCGTGCCGGGTCGTGTCGTGGCACCGGTGCCCGTGGTCGGCCTGTGCAGGCTGGCGGGCTTACCGGACGCCGGGCCGGTGCGCGGCCATGGCCTGCGGGATGCCCGCGCTGTCGGTGTACTGCCCGCCAGCCGCGCACCAGCCGGGGGCACAGGTGACGGCGAACAGGTATGCCTGCTGCGCCGGCTGGCGGGCAGCGTGAGCGGGCAGGCTCACCTGCACCGCGCGCTGCCACCTGCCGCCTGATTCGCTGACCGACATGCCCACCTGGCCGCCTTGCTTGTCCTTATAGTTGCCGGCGGCCAGGCAGGTCAGGGCGGCGCAGCTCACCGCGTTCAGGGATGCGCCGGGGTTGGGCGTGCTGGCGTTGGCCGGCAGCGCGGTGATGTCGACCGGCCGCCGCCAGCGGCCGCCCTCGTACATGACTGCCATCACGGCCTGGTTGCCGCGGGCGGTGAAGTACGTGCCGACCGCCACGCAGTAACGGTGCGGTGTGCAGCCCGCCGAGTACAGCTCCGCCTGCGGTACCTTCGGCGCGTTGGCGGGCAGCGGCGTCTGCACGGCCTTGCGCCAGCGGCCTTTCGCCTCGGCCACCGCCATGCCCTCACTCGCGCCGGACCTGGTGAAGTACGCGCCGACAGCGACGCACTCGCCCTTCGCCTGGCAGCTGACCGCCGAGAGGTGCGCGCCGGAGTTCTTTTTCGCTGCGTTGCCCGGCGGCAGGACGCGCGCCGCGCGCCGCCACCGCCCGCGGGACTGCGTCACGATCAGGGCCGCGTCGGCGCCGGCTGCAGTCTCATAGCCACCCACAGCGATGCATGCCCCGGCACCGGTGCACCGGATGCCGGACAGCGCACCGGTACCGGCCGCGCCCGCGCCCGGCGGCAGCAGCACCTTGGCCGCCCGGCCCCAGCGCGCGCCGTTGCCCTCCGCGATGAACCCCTGCATGCCAGCCCGATCGTCATAGTAGCCAGCAGCCACGCATCTATCCGGGCCCCTGGCCCCCGGGCACGCTACCGACGCGGCAAGCGCGTCCTGGTCCAGCGCGTTAGCGCCGGGCGGCAGCCGCAGCGCCCGCCCCCGCCCCCACTTGCCGGCGGACTCCACCGCGATCATGGGCAGCTCGCTGCGCGAGGCAGCGTAGAACGACCCGCCCGCGATACAGGCCGCCCGCGCCGAGCACGTCATGCCGTACAGCACGCCGTAGCTGCCGCCAGCCGGGCTGAGCACTTCCGATGCGCGCCACGCCGCGGCCACAGCGCCGGACGCTGACCGAGCCGGCAGGGCAGCCATGACTGCCAGCCCGGCCGCGGCGAGAACCACCCCGACCGGCCGGGCCGCACCGGAACGGGGAACCAGCAGCGGCCGCATAAGCGAATCATCGCAGCAACGCCGGAACCGAGCCACCATCAAACCGGGCGCCCTTCACCGGCCCCGCCGCGAACCCCCCGATACACCCCCCCCGGGCTGGCGCTTCAAACGACTTCTCAAACGGTTGGCGGTGACACTGCTGGCTGAAAGGCCGGCCGCCATGATCCGGGCTCTGCGTGGCAACGGGGCGCGGCCGGTGGTTCAGGTGACGGGCAGATAGAAGCGGAGGTATGTCATGGGGCCAGATTTCGTCGCGCCTGGCTTGCGGCAGCTGACGCCGCAGACCTCGCTGCTGCTGGTGGCGGCGGCCGGCGCCTGGGCTGGCGTGGCCGTGCTGGCCCGCGGGATGGGTTCGATGCCGGGGACCATGGGCCTGGGCGTCGGCTCGTTTGTCGCAGTCTGGGCGTTGATGATGGCCGCCATGATGCTGCCGTCCGTAGCGCCGTTCGCGTCGTTGTACGGGCGCACGTTCGGCGATGGCGGCGGGTTGCGGCTGGCCGGGTTCGCTTCGGGATACCTGATCGTGTGGACCCTGGCGGCGCTGCCCGCGTACGGGCTGGCGTGGCTGGCTGACCGGCTCACCGGCGCCCACGCGACTGCGGCGACCGCGCTGGCGGTGGGCATCTTTGCCGCCTGCGGTATCTACCAGCTCACTCCGTTGAAGGACCGGTGCCTGGCCCGCTGCCGCTCACCGCTGGGGTTCGTGCTGAAGCTGGGCGGCTACAAAGGGCGCAGCCGGGATCTTCGGGTCGGGCTGTACCACGGCTCCTTCTGCCTCGCTTGCTGCTGGGCTCTGATGGCGATCCTGGTCGCCTTCGGGCTGATGAACGTGGCCGCCATGGTGGTCCTGGCCGTGGCCGTTCTGGTCGAGAAAACCTGGGCCCGGGGCCAGCTCTTCAGCCGCGGCCTGGGTATCGCGGCGCTCGCCCTGGCGGTCGCGGTCGTCTTCGTGCCGGGGCTCGCTCCCGGCCTGCATCCCATGGCCGTGCCTGGCGGGATGGGCGGCATGTGATGGCCGGATCTGCCCTGGCCAGGGCGAACTGGCGGGTGCGCGGGTCCTACTTCGAGGCATGCAACTGCGAGGCGATCTGCCCGTGCCGCAGCGTGGGAGGCCGCCCGGGCGGGCCATCCAGCTTCGGGGAGTGCTTCGGCGGGCTGTCATGGCATGTCCGCGAAGGGCACGCGGATGGCATCGATCTGTCGGGCCTGCAGGTGGTCATGGTCCTGCGTTTCTTCGACCAGGTACAGCCGGGCACTCCGTGGGAGGTCGTGCTGTATGTGGACCACTTCGCCAATGACGGCCAGCGCGCCGCGCTGGCCGATATCTTCCTTGGCCGGGCCGGCGGAACCGTTGCGCAGCTCTACGGCCCGGCCATCGGCCAGGTGCATGCCGTGCGCCCGGCCCGGATCAGCCTGGAGCACGCGGCGCCCCGCAAGCGGATCGGCGTCGTCGGCCATCTGACGGTCGAGGCCGAGGGTGATGCCTCTGAGCCAGGCGATGTCCGGTGCGGCATCCCGGGGTTCGACCACCCGGGCACCGAACTTCACGGCCAGGTGCTGCGGTCCACCGACCCGGCCCTGCGCTTCGAGGTGCGAGGGCGGCGGAACGCCGCATTCGCCACCGACTTCGACTACCGATCCGGCGCCTGATGGCTCGCCCGCCCGCCGTCGCCGCGGGCGGATCAGTCGCGTGAGCCTCCGAGCGCGGCGGCCCGGGCCTGGAGATCCGGGTTGGCGATGCTGGCGGCGAGCGCGCGGGCCAGCGGGAGGTTCGCCAGGTCGCCCGCTTCGGCCTGATAGACCAGCGCCCAGGCAGTGAACTCGGGCAGGTCCGCCCGCAGCGCATCCTGGTAGAGGCGCCGCGCCAGCAGCATGACCACATCACGCTGCTGGCGTGCCGCGATCTCCAGCTGCCCGAGCCCCACGAATCCGGACACCCAGACATAGCGGTCGGGCAGCCGGTCGCAGCGCCGCCGGGCGTCGGCGATCCACTCCATGGCCGCCGCCCCGTCGCCTGCGCGCAGGGCCAGCAGGGCCAGGGCTCGCCCGGCCATCCCCTCCCAGCACGGGTCGCCCAGCTGGCAGGCCAGCGCGAACGCGTTCTCCGCGTCGTCGCGTGCCTCGCCGCACCGCCCGGCAGCGGCCAGGCAATCCGCCCGCAGCGCCTGCGGCCAGGGCAGGAACGCGTTCCAGCGTTCCCGGTCGCAGATACCGATGCTGTGCTCTGCTGCCGTCCTGGCCTCCTCGACCTGCCCTGCAAGCAGCAGCGACCGCGCCATGACGCCGGCTGACCAGGCCTCCTGCCGTCGGCTGCCCGCCGATGCCGCGATCTGCACGGAGCGCGCAAGCAGCCCCACCGCGGCGTCGTGATGGCCCTGGTCCGCCTCGTTCATGCCGCGAATCGC
This sequence comes from uncultured Actinomycetota bacterium, assembly GCA_963719705.1. GTDB lineage: Bacteria > Actinomycetota > Actinomycetes > Streptosporangiales > Streptosporangiaceae > CAVRCV01. Next base: position 226,053 of record CAVRCV010000014.1, on the reverse strand, counting down.
CAGCACCCGGGCGGTGAGGGCTGGATCGCCGGCAGCCTCGGCCTGCGCCCAGGCTTCGCCCAGCGCCCGCCCCGCGGATGCGTGCCGCCCGGCCTGCACATCGACGAACGCGAGCTCGCGCAGGATCTCGGCGGTCAGCTGCTGGCTGCCTGCGGACCTGGCGGCCGCGAGCGCCCGGTTCAGTACCACGGCTCCTTCGCCGTCGAAGCCGCGTACGGCGTGTACCAGGGCGGAGCCCAGGGCCGTCAGCACATCGGCCAGCACGAGCGGATCCCTGGCGCGCCCGGCTTCCTCGGCCGCGCGCCGCAGGGTCTCGACGCCGGCGTCAGCTGATCCCGCGTCCAGGGCCGCCTTCCCGGCTCGCAGCAGCGACCTGGCGACCACACCGGCTCGTAGCCCCGTCGGCGAGGCCGCGGCTGCGGCCAGCACCGCGGACCGCAACGCCGGAGAGCACACCAGGCCCTCCCGGCCGAATAGCGCCTCGCACGACGCCAGATGCACGGCGGCCCTAGCGGGATGACCGGCGGCGACCAGCGTGCGCAAGAACAGCTCCTGCGCGCCCTCGTCGAGCGGATCCAGCCCCGCGGCGCGTCCGGCCGGCTCGATGGCCGCCTCGGCATCGCCCGCGGTCAGCAGGCCCAGCGCGGCCCGGCGCAGCTCCTCCATCGACCGGGCCGCGCACCTGCCGCGGGCCAGCATGAGCCAGACGTCAAAGGCCGGGCAGTTGCGCGGCTCCACACCCTCCAGCAGCGCTCCGCCGATCTCGGCAGCGGGCAGCGAACCGTCCCACAGGGCCCGGACATCAACCCACACCGAAGCCTCAGCCGCACGGACGGGATCGCCGCGCAGCAGCTGCGGGTCCTGGCAGCAGCGGCGCACGTCAGCCAGGCACCATCGCAGCGCCCCCAGCGGGTCATCTGCCTCACCGAACAGCTCTGCCGCAAGCTCGACCCTGGTCAGCGGCCGTTCAGCCAGGGCGACCCGGGCCAGCAGCGCCCAGGACTTCTGGCCCCGCGGCGGCTGGCACGGCTGCCCGGTCCCGTCCTCGATGCGCGGATGCCCGAGCAGCCGTACCCGCAGGGTCACCGGCCGCCGGGCTCAGCCGGCGGCGGCCGCCGCCGGCTGAGCCTGCAGAGCATGCACATCGGCCGTCGTGAGGCCGTTGCCCGCGATACCCCAGTCACCGCTGTGGACCTCCTCGACGAGGACCCAGGTGACCGGCCGCAGGTTCTCGCCTTCAATTTCGACCATCGTGTCAGTGATCTTACGGATCATCTCCCCCTTCTGCTCCTGAGTGAAGACTCCCTCGATCACCTTCACCGTCACCATCGGCATCCTGGTTCTCCCTTCGTTATCGACGCCCGTTCGCCAAACGATCCCGCCCGGCCGTGTGAAGCGCCGTGTGACCGACAAGAGTCTTTTCAGCGGGCAGGCCCAGCCGGAGGGAGATCTGGTGCGCCGTGGCGAGGTCGATTCCCGTCATCGCGGTCAGGGAGGTTATCAGGTCTGCCGGCCGGGCGGCGTGATCGAGCACGATGTCTCCGCAGGCTATGCCTGCTGCGAGAGCGGCGATGCTGCCGACGGTCGCCGGCGGCAGGTCAAGCCCGGCAAGATCTCCTGCCGCCAGGACTTCGGCGGACGGAAACAGGTGGGTCAGCTCGTGGCCCAGGCCGGGTATGCGCGGCCCGAACCGCCGCACGATCCCGCCCAGTTGCCTTCTCGCCTCGCCGAGGTCGCCGCATTCCCGGCCGACGATGGCCTGCACGGCTGCTTCGAACGGGCCCCAGGCGCCTGGGGCCCGGACGGCAGGGTCGGCGCTTGCGCCGACCATCCGGCCCGCTCGTTCCGCCAGGTGTATCAGGCCTTCCCAGTACGGCAGGTGTGCCCGGAGCAGCAGGTGATCGGTTCCTCCCGGGTAAATTTCCAGCATGCCGGGGGCGCCATCGAGACTGATCGTCCGGCGGTATACGGCGCCGGACACTGACTCCACGCCCGGAACTGCGCGATCGGCAAAGAACGCTGCCATCGCGTCCCAGTCGAATGGCGGGTCGAATGGCAGCCGCATCGTCAGCCCGCCGTCGGCAGCGAGCCGGTCGGTCCGGCGCCGGCGGTCTCGCAGCTGACCGGGCGAAGCCCGGAATACCTCGCGCATCTGCCTGTTGAACTGCCGGATGCTGGCAAATCCTGAGGCGAACGCCACCTCTGCTGCGGTCAGGTCGGTGTCGTCGAGCAGCCGCCGGGCGAAGTGCGCGCGCCGCGACCTGGCCAGCTGACCTGGGGTGACGCCAAGGTGGTCGTTGAAGATCCGCCGCAGGTGCCGCGGCGAGACCGCCAGCCGCGCCCCGAGCGCTGTCTCGGTGCCAGTGTCCAGCACGCCGTCGATGATCAGCTGGATCGCCCGGCAGATGAGTTCGGGCGCCCCGGCCGAGACGGGGCTCGCCACCCGGTACGGGCGGCATCGCAGGCAGGCGCGGAACCCAGCCGCTTCGGCGCTCGCGGCAAGCTCGAAGGTGCGCACGTTCTCGGCCAGCGGCTTCGCGCCGCAGCCTGGCCGGCAGTAGATCCCGGTCGTCACCACTGCCGAGTACGTGGTCACATCCCCAGGTATAGGCGCTGCGCAGCCCTGGTGCTGGCCGTATCCGGACATGCTCCGCCCGGCCGCGGCCCGGCCGCCGGCCATCGTGTCCGGATCTGGCCAGACATCCCTGCGCCGCGGCGGCATCGTGGGCTGCATCGGATGCGCAGTGCTGCGCCTGACTCAGGAGGAGTTGTTCGTGCTGGCAAAGGTGTTCCCGATCAATCTCAAGCCCGGCAGGCAGGCCGAGGTCGAAGCCATCGTCGAGGAGTTCGCGCCCAGGGGCCGGCCGGGAGCCGGGCACGCTGTCGTTCCGCGTCTACCGCGACCCGGCCCGGCCCGACTACCTGCTGTTTGTCGAGCATTTCGCCGACCAGGCCGGTTACGACGCGCACACCGGCTCGGACGCCTACAAGGAGCTGATCGCCGGCCGGTTCGCCGGCCTGATCACGGAGTTCGTCGAGATCGACCACGAGCTCGTGACCGGCATCTGAGGGCATCCCCGGGGCTATGCCCGGCGCGCCGCTTGTCGCGGAGCTGTCGGCCGCGGGTGTCCGCCGCGCCGTCACCGGCGCGGCCATCGCCCAGGCGGCTTACGCCCTGGCCGAGGCGCCACGATTCTTGACGTGGTAACCGGCTGGCCGCGGTTTGTCATCCGCCGCGGCCAGCCGGCGCTCGTCGACGGGCAGTGCACCGCCCGGCCCAGGAGGCTCATCGCGTGGCTGCCCGCCGGGCCGGGTGCCGGGAGCGCTATCCCGGCTGGCGGTGGTGGTGGTCAGCGGTGCGCGTAACGGCGGCGGGACCTGGTCCTGGATCTGCCGGACCCGGACCGGCCGGACTGGCGGGTGAGCAGGTGGTAGGCGAGCAGCAGGACCGCTGCCCCGGCGATGGCGGTGAGCCAGGTGGAGGCGTTGAAGAACCCGTGCAGGCTGTGGATGTGGAAGAGCTTGGTGGCGGCCCAGCCGCCGCCGAGGGCTCCGGCGATGCCGATCAGGCAGGTGAGGATGAGGCCCTGCTGTCTCCTGCCGGGGATCAGCATGTTGGCGAGCAGGCCTGCGCCTAGCCCGAGGATGATCCAGGCGATGATGCCCATAACCGGCTCCTTAAGTCGGTGACGTGGGTGGGATTGCGCATGAGCTGGTAGCGGCGGCGGCGGTCAGGGCGGTCGGGCAGCAGGCTCCTGCTTCCGGCGCGCATGGTCCCGCTGCCGGGTCTTGCGGCGGGCTGGTGTCAGCTGGCCGGTGGCGTGCGCCGGTCGCGGCGCATGATCCGCCGCAGCTGGGTGATCCGGGCGGTTCCCGCGGCGGCCATGATGAGTGCGCCGCCGATGGCGGCGAGGAGCAGCGCGACGGCCAGTGACAGGCGCAGGTGCGCGCCGAGGAAGCTGATGTTCACCGCATGCGCGTTCTGGATGATGAAGATCATCACTACCGTGAGGCTGACGGCGGCGGTGATCAGCCCGGCCCGCATGCCGCTGATCCGGGTACGCGTCCGCCCGGTCCTGGCGGGTGCTGGCGCAGCGGGCAGCTGCGGGGAGGAGCCGTTGGCGGACTGCGGCGGCAGCGTGGTGGTCGCGGCCCGTGCGCGTGGTTGCTCGGTCATGGCGGTGCTTCCTTCGCGGGAGCGGCGTGGTGATCCGGGCCGTGCTCCCTGGGGTGACCCGGCTGGTCGCGGCCGTTGGCTGCGGCTCCGCGGATCTGCTCTCAGACTACACATGAACTGAGTTACGCGCAATATATTTCTAGAATTGTGTGATAGCTTTCTGAAGATGGAGAGCTGGAGCTTCCTGACCAATCACGCCCGGGTGCTGCTGTGCATCGCACGCGACCCCGGCGTACGGCTGCGTGACGCCGCGGCCAGCCTCGGCATCACCGAGCGCAGCGCCCACGCGATCATCACCGACCTGGCCGCAGCCGGGTACGTCGTCAAGCACAAGCACGGCCGCCGCAACCGCTACCACATCCAGGCGCACCTCCCGCTGCCCGAGCCCGTCAGCCGGGAACCCGCCATCGGCGAGGTCCTGGCCCTGCTGGCGGGCGGCGACGCGGTACGGGAACCTCGCGTGCCAGCCGCTGGTCACCAGCAGGCCGGCACCGGCGACGCGGATCACGAGGAGCATCCGGAAATCTCGTAGCAGCGCGACTGGGGATCACGCCGGGTCAAGGATTGCGCAGAGAGATCTCGTCAGACTCGGCAATGCTGTCAGCCTCGACAGCTCGTAGTCCTTCGCCCAGACGCTCGCGAGCCTGCCGCAGTAGCTTGAGCGAGTTGGTGGAAGTGCTCTGAGCAGCGGCACGCTCCGGATCCGCCTTGTGTTCCTCAAGGAGATGTGCCTGAATCGCGGCGGCGACCTCATCGGCAGCCTTGAGCGCGTGGTAGATAGCCCGGTCCCGTGCGGTGTCGTCAACCATGCGGTCCAGTATCTCGTTGTGCGTGCGGATCCGGGCGCCTGCCTGTCTGCACGTCCGGCAGCGTGGCGGCTGCCCGCTCCGCACCGTACGCAGGTAGCAAGAAACTAGCAATATATTTCTAGAATTTGTGGTAGTCTTTGCAGCAGTGCGGAGGGAAGGGCGGTTGGCTGATGACGGTTCTTAAGAGGGCCTCGCTTGCGGTCGTTCTGATCCGGCGGGTGCGGCATCCCTGCTCAGGGTTCCGCTGGTGAGCACGTCACACCGCTCTGCCCCGGTGCGGGGAGGCCCGGTGCGGGGAGGGCCGCCGAATGGGCGGGGCCCGGCGGCCGCGCCGCCGCCGCGCTGGCGGTTGTGGCTCCTGCCAGCCGGGCTCGCGGTCGCGGCCTTGCTGTTCTTCGTCCACCCGGGGGCCAGCGGAACGCCGACCCGGAATTTCAGCTACACCAGCTTCGTCAGCGAAGTGACGGCGAACAGGATCTCCACGGCGACGATCACCTCGGCGGGCACGGTGACCGGCACGCTGCGCAGTGGCACCGCTTATACCTCCCAGATACCGACCGCGCTGAACAACAGCTCCCTTTCGGCTCTCCTGCTCGGGCACAAGGTTACGGTGACGGGTTCCAGCCCGGGCACCACATCGGTGCTGAGCTACCTCTTCCTCATCCTGTGGATTGGTTTCATCGTCGGTGCCTTCGTCTGGATAAGCCGTCGCAGCCGCAAGCAGCTCGCGCGGGATCATGGGCATCGGCCGGTCCAGAGCCAAGGTCTACGACGAGGAGAAGCCATCGACGCGGTTCGCCGACATCGCGGGCTACGAAGGATCCAAGGCTGAGGTGACCGAAGTCGTGGACTTCCTCAAGCATCCAGAACGCTACGCGCGGGCCGGGGCGGTCGGCCCGAAGGGCGTGCTGATGGTCGGGCCGCCCGGGACCGGCAAGACCCTGCTGGCCAGGGCCGTCGCTGGCGAGGCTGGCGTGCCGTTCTTCGCCCTCAGCGGTTCCAGCTTCGTCGAGATGTTCGTCGGAGTCGGCGCTTCCCGGGTCCGGTCGCTGTTCGCCGACGCTCGCAAGCGTTCCCCTTCGATCATCTTCATCGACGAGATCGACGCGATCGGGGGCCGTCGCGGTCCCGGCGGGTTCGGCTCCAACGACGAGCGGGAGCAGACGCTCAACCAGCTGCTATCCGATATGGATGGCTTCGAGCCCGGCGGCAGCGTGGTGGTCATGGCGGCGACGAACAGAGCCGAGATCCTCGACACGGCGCTGTTGCGGCCCGGGCGCTTCGACCGGACCGTGGAGATTCCCCTGCCGAACCAGAAGGAACGGACGGCAATTCTCGGTATCCACGCGAAGGGCAAGAAGCTCGGCTCGGATGTCGATCTTGATGCGGTGTCGCGGGGCACTCCCGGCTTCTCGGGCGCCGACCTGGCCAACCTGGTCAATGAAGCCGCGATCAACGCGGTGCGGGACGATCGAGATGTGCTGCGCGCGGCCGACTTCGATGCCGCCCGGGATCGCTTGCTCATCGGGCGGCGTGACGCGTCGAACGCGCTGTTGCCCGACGAGAAGCACGCCGTTGCCGTGCACGAAGCCGGTCACGCGCTGGTCGCCGTGCTGTCCGAGCACGCCGATCCGGTGGCCAAGGTCACGATCTTGCCCCGCGGCGCCGCCCTGGGCGTGACCGAGCAGTTGCCGGAGTCCGAGCGCCACCTGTACCCGCAGAGCTACCTCACCGACTCCCTCGCCGTTCGCCTGGGCGGCCGTGCCGGGGAAATCATCGTCTTGGGGGAACCCTCGACCGGCGCGTCCAACGACCTCACCGGCGCCACCGAGCTTGCCACCCGGATGGTGCGGGAGTGGGGATTCTCGGCAGAGCTCGGGCCGGTCGGCTACGGGCCCGAAGGACCCAGCCGGGACAATCCCTTCGCCGGCCGTCCCTATGCCGAGCAGACACAACGCTCCATCGACCAGGAAGTAGCCAGGCTGCTCCGGGAGGCCGAGACCAGGGCCACGCAGCTGCTCCGTGAGCATCGCGACACGCTCGACCGGGTCATCCAGCTGCTCCTGGACCGCGAGACCATCAATGGCTCAGATCTGGCGGCCATCGCCGGGGTGCCCGAGCGTCAGGCCGAGCAGGAACAGATCTGGGCACCCCGGGCCGTCGCGATGACACCGACCCTCGCAGACTGCGGCGGAACCAGCCCGGACAGCGGTTCGGGGGTACCGCGCGCGGACCGCATACCAGTTCTGCGCGCTGGCCAGGGCGAGTAGCCGCGACGGCATAGGCCGCCTGGCTGCCTCAGCTGGCCGGGGCTGGGATAGCTTCGCGCTGCTCGCGGCTTGTCTCACGCTGGCATACAGCGAGAAGACGCCGTTCAGGCCGGTGGCGCTCAGGAGTCGGCGGACGTGCTGCTGCGGGGCGGCCAAGAGCAGGTCACCACCGCTTTTCCTGGTCCACTTCAGCACGCGCACCAGCACCCCCAGGCCGCGGCAGTCGATGAACTTCAGGCCCGCCAGGTCCACGATGATCGACGGCCCGCAGGCCGCCACGGCCGCGATCAGATGTGACTCGACGGCCGGGACGTCGGCTAGATCGAGCTCGCCGCGCAAGGCGACCACGGCGTGCCCCCCGAAGCCGCCGACGCTCATTTCCACGTTGAACATGGCCTTCCCTCCTGCGTTCAGCAGCCGGGCGGGGTCCAGGCCAACGGCAACTTGGTCAAGCCCAGTGCGGCCGATGATCGGCTGTGACCGAGCCGATCACGGCCGAGAACAGGTCATTGCATTACCACAAGGCCTGCGTGGCTGGTGAATAGGCAGTTGCCGATGTGCTACGCGACCTGGCAGCCACGTGGCGCGGTCATCCGCACACAAAAAAACCGGACCCTGCCGTAACCGCTATACACGCAAATGTGGCAGTCACCAGGGTCCAGAGCGACATTTACAGCATACTCCTCCTGCTCGGGCGGCGACAGCGCCAAAATCACACACAAAGCCTGCCCTGATGCCCGAAGCGGACGATTTTGCTTAATCTCGCTGATGTGTAATTATGAAAGAGAGCCGAGGGGCATTTCGTACGCTGGCGGCCATGTCAGCGCCGTCCACGGTTTGCTTGCCCGGCGCCCTGCGCCGAGGGATAGGACGGCCGAGATGTTCGGCTTCAAGATCATCACACAGTACGAGAAGGGCATCGTCTTCCGCTTTGGCCGGGCGCTGCCTGGTATCCGCGGGGCCGGGCTGACCTGGGTAAATCCGCTTACTGACCGGCTTCGCAAAGTCAACATGCAGATCATCGTGGCGGCGGTGCCCGGCCAGGAGGCCATCACTCGTGACAACGTGACCCTGCGCGTGGATGCGGTCGTCTACTACCGGGTCGTTGACCCGCTCAAGGCCATCATCAACGTGCAGAACTATACCTACGCCGTATCCCAGGTCGCCCAGACCTCACTGCGGTCAGTCATCGGCCAGAGCAACATGGACCAGCTCCTGTCCGAGCGTGACAAGGTCAACGCCCATCTCAAGGAGGTCATCGACGCCCCCACCGAGCAGCCTTGGGGGATCCGGGTGGAACGGGTCGAGGTCAAGGACGTCTCCCTGCCCGAGTCGATGAAGCGCTCCATGTCGCGGCAGGCCGAGGCCGAGCGCGAGCGGCGCGCCCGGATCATATCCGCCGACGGCGAGTACCAGGCATCCAAGAAGCTCGCCCAGGCCGCCGCCATCATGGCCGCCGACCCGGCCGCCCTGCAGCTGCGGCTGCTGCAGACCGTCGTCGAGGTTGCCGCCGAGAAGAACAGCACCCTGGTCATGCCCGTCCCGGTGGAACTACTGCGCTTTTTCGACCGTGCAGCTCCCGCCGCCGGCCCGGTCGACCCGGCTGCCGACAGGGCCCTGGACCAAGTCGCGCCGCCGCCAGTGCCCGTGCGCACCGCGCCCGCACGCCTGCCAGCCGACGCTGCCCTGACCGCGCCCCTCAACGCCGCCCCGAAAACCCCGGTATCGGCATAGCGGCGATGGCTGCCCGTCCTGGCCGTCCTATTGCTAGCCGACTGCGCTGACGGTGTCCGCCAGGATGGCCGGCGCATGCCGCCACGCGAGGCCGGCCGCGATGCCCAGGGGGATGGGGAGCAGGTAGGTAAGGGCCCGGTACAAGAGCACGGCCGCGATCACCTGCACGCTGGTGCGGTGATCGGTGCCGGTGGCGAGGATGCCGACCAGCCCGAGCTCGGTAACTCCGAGGCCACCGGGGGTAACTGGCAGAACCGTGGCCAAGCGGACGAACGCGAAGGCAGCCAGGGAGACCTGCCAGGGCACCTGGTCCTGGGACAGGCCGGTGCCACGCAGGCACGCCAGGAGGGATAGCCACAGGAGGAGCTGGCTCGCCACCGTAGCGGCGGTGATCCGCCAGCCGCGCGCGGCGAGCAGCGCGGCTGCCCGGTCGCGGAAGCCAGTCAGCGATGCGGCCTCGCCGGAAGGCGGCGAACGGCGTGCCAGCCGGCAGGCGATGGCCAGCGCGCGCTGCAGCCAGCGGTCAGCGCGGAGCGCGACGGAATGGCTGCGCAGCAGCAGGCCAAATCCGCACACCGTGGCAGCAAGCAACACCAGACCCACCACCGTGCCAGCCACCAGACCGGCCCCAGGCCGGCTGGCCGTCGCCAGGACCAGCAGCGCGACGACCGGCAGGCTGAGGCGGACAACAACATTCCAGATCCCCGATACCAGGGTATAAAGCACGTAGTCAGCCGCGCTGACGCCCCAGCTGGACAGCATCGCCCAGCTGACCCCCATGGCCAGGGCGCCTCCCGCGGGCAGCGTATTGGCTACCGCCGTAGAGCCAAGGTTGGCCGCCGCCGCCTCGCGCAGCCGTATCGATGGCAGCACCGCGCAGATCGCTATCCAGCACGACGCCATGCTCCCGGCGGCCGCAATGGCAACGAGCAGAGCCTGCGTCCACGTCATGGCCTCGATGAGGGGCCACACGCTGCGGTAAGACGCCAGGTGCGGGAGGACGAAGCCGAACGTGGCCGCGACGAGAGCGGCCGATACCGCGATGCGGAGGATCCTTCGGCTGAGCACCCGCCGGGACCCCGCGATTGCCGGATGCCGAAGCCGGACCGCAGCAGCGCGGTCCGGGTGATCGAGCGCGGTCACGGCGGGTTGTTTTCGGCTGAGTAGCACTGGCGCGCGTCTCTGGCCGGGTACTCACAGCTCGTCACGCCGACGTCCGGGCCCGTCCTGGCCGCTGGGGTTGACCCAGCGACGCAGCCGGTCCAGCTTCGGGCCCTGCACGACGGCCGGCAGCAACAGGCCGAGGATTCCGACGACTATCACGATGACGCCCACGATGTGCAGGTTCACTCCGAACGAACCCGTCGGCAGGGCGAACAGCAAGATGGCGCCCGCCGCGATCAGGAAGAGACCCATACCGGTGCTCATCGCCCGCCGCCTGGCGGGCGGCGGTGCGAGCCGCTCCCGCCCAGTCAGGAGCCGCATGGCTGCTCCCGGCCGAAAGCTAGCCGGGCCACGATGGCCATAACAAAACTCCTCAGAAAGTGCCGGACCTAGCTCTCGCGGCAGTCACTCGTGACGGGCGGATCTCGGTGGCCGAGGCAACTCCCCGGGTTTCACCACCGTTTCCCTCGGCGTCCTCCTGGCATCGGTCCATGCATAAAAGAAAACCCCGGCATCCTGCTGCCACGCTCGCGATCTCGATCTCGCAAGAACCAGCTGCCGGGGTCCGGAGCAATAACCTCACCATACGCTCCGTCGGGCTTCGCGACTAGAGACTGTAATTTTAAAGATGTAACTCCGACATCCATCCAGGCCCGCTGCCGCTCCACCTGCCGCCAGGCGGAGGCCGCGCGATGCGGGTCGAACACCACGACCGGCGCGACGACGCCCTGGCGCCGCCGCGACCCAGCGGAGGCACCTCCATGACTTCACCGACATCGGCCAGATCAGCGACCGGCTCACCGCAGCGCCGCCCCGGCAGGCGCTGCGGATTTCCCGAAATCACCGCTCAGCACTTCCTGGCAGTTGAGCTCCATTCGGCAGTTACCAGCCCGAGCAGCGCGGCACGCGAGAGATCCGCCATTTCTGGTGGAGAGATCGCTAGTTCGCGACTGGCCTGGACGTAGCTGAGCCCGCCGAACAGAATTAGCCCCAGTGCGCCGCGTTCCTTCTGGCTCAGCGAGCACGGACCGGCGCAGCCCGCCAGGCTCTCGGGCGGCCGCTGCTCGCGGGGGCGATCACGCCGCCCGGGCCCGGCCAGTTCCTGGCAGCGCCAGTACGCCGACACCGCCAGGCGATGACTCGCGTTGCCTGCGCTAGCTACGTCAGCCGCGTCCTGCGGGGGCCTGACGCACTCATCCACGAGGACGTCACAGACGACCTGCTCGGCCAGGCCCGCATCGTCGAGGGTCAGCAGCGCCTGCCGGTACAGCCCGGCTGCGTAGTGATCGTAAATCTTGGCGTCGCGGGCGCGGAACCCGCTGGCCGGGCCAGAGATGCGAGCGCAGCTCGCCCTTCTCAATCTCAGCATAGAAAAGCTCCGAGCCTCCCGGTGGGCACTCGCGACAGCGAGCGTCCTGAGCCACCGAGGTCCGGAGCAGCAACCCTCACGCTACCACGGACAAGATCGCGACCACGACGGCCTGAGGGCCGGCAGCTACCGGTTGCGCGATGCTCTCGCGCCGGGCTGCCTTAGGTGCCGACGAGGCCCGCCTGGTAAGCGGTGATGACGAGCTGTACCCGGTCCCTGGCGCCGAGTTTGGCCAGCAGCCGGGCCACGTGGGTCTTGGCGGTGCCCGCGGTGATGTAGAGGGCGGCGGCGATCTCGGCGTTGGACATGCCGACGGCCACCAGCCGGAGCACCTCGCGTTCGCGGTCGGTGATCCCGATGAGTTCGCGGGGCCCGGGGTCTGGACGGCGCTCGCTGGCGAACTGCGCGATCAGGCGCCGGGTCACGCCCGGCGCGATGATGGCGTCGCCGGCCGCGACGACGCGGATCGCGGCCAGGAGGTCCTCCAGTGCCATGTCCTTGACCAGGAACCCGCTCGCCCCGGCCCGCAGTGCGCCGTAGACATAGTCATCGTCGTCGAATGTGGTGAGCACGAGCACGCGGGCGCTGGTGTCGCTGGCGGCGATCAGCCGGGTTGCCTCGATGCCGTCCATGCCTGGCATGCGGATGTCCATCAGGACCACGTTGGGGCTGGTGTCCCTCGCGAGTTGCACCGCCTCGGCCCCGGTTCCGGCCTCGCCCGCCACGTCGATTCCGGGTGTCTGCTCGATCAGCCTGCGCAGTCCCGCGCGGACCAGCGGCTGGTCGTCGGCCAGGATCACCTGGATGGTCACCGGGCTGACGCCGACTCGGGCACCGGCAGCCGGGCGGTGACGCGGAAGCCACCGTCGGGGCGCGGGCCGCGAGAAGTCGCCGCCGAGCAGCGCGGCGCGCTCGCGCATACCGGTGATCCCGTAGCCCGTCCCCGCCGTGGTGCCGCCGCGGCCGGTGTCGGTGACCTCGATCGACAGCTGCCCGTCCCGCTGGTCGATCGCGACCTGGCACCGGCCCGTGCGGGCGTGGCGCACCACGTTGGTGACCGCCTCCTGGATGATGCGGAACGCTGACAGGTCGATGTCGGCCGGGAGCGGCTCCCGGCTGCCGCGCCAGTCCACGTCGACCTGTACGCCCATGTCCCGGGTCATCGCGGCCAGCCGGTCGATGTCCGCCAGGCCGGGCGCAGGGTCCAGCGGCGCCGGCCCTGCCCCGGGCTCCGGCTCGACGTGGCGCAGCCCGGTCACCATCCGCCGCAGTCCGGACAGTGTCTCCCGGCTGGTGGCCTCGATGGCGGCCAGGGCGTCGCGCGCCTCGCTGGGACGGGCGTCGAAGACCCGGCGGCCCGAGCCTGCCTGGATCGCGACGATGCCGATGCTGTGCGCCACCAGGTCGTGCAGTTCGCGGGCGATCCGCAGCCGCTCCGCCATCGCTGCCTGGGTGGCCGCCTGGGCCCGCACCAGCTCGGCCCGGGCCTGTGCCTGCCGGATCGAATGGCCGATAAGCCAGGCAATGATCGTGAAGAGAGGTACGGCGACTGTGACAAGGTGTATCGCCGACCCGCCCAGGCTGCCACCCCGGAGCGGGCCCAGGGAGGGCACTGCCAGGAGCGGAATCAGCAGGCCGACGGCGGCCATGGCGGCCCCAGCCACCGAGACTCTCCGGCTGCGTGTCGCCGCTGTGTAGCAGACCTCAAGGCCCACCACGCAGGCGAGCACGACCAGCGGGTACGACGGCATCGGCTGCAGCACCATGCTCGCCACCGACCCGCCAAGCGTCACGGCCAGCGCCGCCAGCGGCCAGCGGCGCAGCAGCGAGGCGGAAGCCAGCAGCGCGCAGCCAGCTACCGGGAATCCCCACATGATCATGGCGCCTCCAGCCTGCTGGGTCATGCTCACCGCGATCGTAACCGCCGTGTGGTGCCGGGTCGTCTGCCCGCGGGCGTATGCCCACGGCACCAGGACTCCTGGCAGAGGAGATCACTGACGCAGGTTAGGCGCCGGTCTACGATCGCGCCATGGGTCTCTTTCGCAACAGGGTCAGGAAAAACCGCGGGAAGACGGCCGGGCTCCTAAAGGAGCAGGCCAGTACGGCCAAGGCACAGGCTGAGGTTGCACGCCGGGAGGTGACCGCCGAGGAACGGCCCAACCCGGACCTGCCAGGATGGGGCGGCACCATCGGCCAGGAAATCGGCAAGGCTCGCGAGGACCGCCCCAGACAGGAATGAGAACGGGCCCCGCCATCCTCTGCCGGACGAAAGGGGGCCAGCTAGGAGTCCAGCTGGCGCCGTGAGCCGGCCTCGCCAGGAGACGGTTGCGGCGCCGCGAGCCGGTGCCTGCGCCGGCTGTGCACCACAGGCGCGGACACGGCCAGCAGCGCGGCTCCGTACGGGCCGGCCACCCAGACCGGCCATGGGTAGACGAAGTGCCCGCTGGTTCCCACGACGAGAACCCAGACCACCACGTTGATCGACACGACGGCCAGCCATATCGTCCACAGCACCTTCAGCGGTACCGGCAGGTCGGCGAAAGCGCTGTGCTTAACGGCTTCAGCCGGTGCGGCGGCAACGGCCGGGGCGGGCCGTGGCCCGGCCTGCTTGCTGGCAGGAGGCAGGTCTGCGTGCAGTCTGGCCAGGTCGCCGTAGGTAACCGCCTGATAGGCAAGTCCGATCCGCTCGGTGAACTCCTCCAGTTTCAGCCGGCCGTCTTCAAAGGCGGCACGCAGCCGGTCGGCGACCTGCTCCCGGTCGTCGTCCGAGGCGCGCATCAGCTCCCGGTCACCCATCCGCGCTTTCACCTGCCTGTCGCTCGCCGCCAGCCCGAACGATACCAACGTGCGTCAGTACGCCCCAGGCTCCCGCGCGACGCCGGCGGCAGCTCTGGAGCAACTGGCCCAGCTCAGGCACGATCTCGCCGCCACGGTGGTCCTCGGGCTCTGGATGATGACAATGGCTGCATGGCGAGGGTTCTGCTGACCGGGTGCACGCCGGTGCCATCGCCCATGACTCGGCGGGCACCCCGGCCCAGATCGTGGCATCGAACCTGCTGGGCACCTGGCACGTCCTGCAGGCCGCCGAGACCTGCTCGCTGTCCCGCGTGGTGTACTTCTCCTCAGCCCAGGTGTTCGGGTTCGCCGAGGCGAGGGCAGTCCCGCTTACCTGCCGGTGGATGATGCGCACCCGGTGCGGGCCGCGCGGCCCTACGGGATGTCCAAGCGCCTGGCCGAGGAGATGTGCGCGGCGTGGACCTCGCGGACCGGCATCCCGACGATCGTCTTGCGGCCGGTCATGATCCTGACAGACACGGCGCTGCTGCGCGTCACCGAGTCCGGTGCCGAACTAGGCGCGTTCGTTCATGCCGATGATGTCGCCTCGGCAGTCCTTCGTGCTCTTTCCTTCCAGCCGGACGGGCATGTCCGGCTCACCCTGTGCGGCCCCGGCCCGTTCGACACCGTCGCCGCGCGGCAGATCCTCGGCTGGGCACCGACTCGCGGCTGGCCAGCGCGAAGCCCAACTCAATTTCCGCCGCGGGCGGCCGGCGGCGACGGCTGAAAGCGGTCAGCTGGGATGCCGGTCGGTCCAGGCGTCGATGAGGTCGAGCACGGTGTGAGCGGGCTCGGGCGGCACGAACCCGAGCATCTCCTCGATGACCGAATGCACGACCGGGTGCAGCCGGTCCTCGGCGAAGGCCGCCCAGTCGTCCTTGGACTGCCAGACGTCGACGTAGCGGAGCCCGGACTCGGTGCGCCAGGCCAGGTGGGCGATCAGTCCGGGCGGCCGCTCGCTGCCCAGGCCCTGCTTGATGCGGGCGTAGGTCTCGGCGGAGATCGGTACGTCGTAGGTCAGCGCGTAGGTCATCGGGTGCTTCCCCCAGATATTTATCCGAACTTGCTTCGGGCTAATATTGATATCATGACGTCCATGCCAGGCAAGGTCAAGAGGCGCTACGACGCCACTAGCCGCCGCCAGGCCGCCGCCCGCACCCGCGCGGCCATCCTCGACGCCGCCCGGACGCTGTTCGCCGAGCGCGGCTACACCGCCACCACGATGACCGTGATCGCCGACCGGGCCGGGGTGGCGCTCGACACCGTCTATGCCTCGGTGGGCCGCAAGCCCGAGCTGGCCCGGCTGCTGATCGAGACCGCGATCTCCGGCACCAGCCAGGCCGTCCCCGCCGAGCAGCGCGACTACGTGCAGGCGATCCGGGCCGCCCCCGACGCCAGCACCAAGATCGCCATCTATGCCGCAGCGATCGCGGCGATCGCGCCCCGCCTGGGGCCCGTCCTGCACATCATCCAGCAAGCCCCCGGCGAGCCAGCACTAGCGCGGCTGTGGAACCAGATCGCCGAGCGCCGCGCGGCGAACATGCGCCTGTTCGTCGCCGACCTGGCCACCGCCGCCCCGCTGCGCCTGGACCCCGAGGATGCCGCCGCCATCGTATGGGCGACCAGCGCCACAGAGCTCTACCAGTTGCTGGCCGCCCAGCCCGGCTGGGGCCTGCAGCGCTACGAGCGCTTCCTGGCCGACACCTGGCACCGCCTACTCCTGGCCGACTAAATTTAGGACCGCCGTGCTGGAATCCAGCAGGTCTGCCGGGTCCGTTGCGTTGCTGGATGCAATTCGTGCAAGCGGGGTGGCTGATGGCCGATAGCTCCTGGCTGGGGGCGCAATGCTGGCTGCGAAGGAGCCGGTTCACCGATCCGGGCGAGTGCTCGGGGTTGCTCGCTCAGCTCCCGCACGACCCGGCTGACATCGCGCGTATGTGCAGCGGCCTCACGGTTCATCACAACCTGCGGACCTACTACGGGATACCGCCGGAGAGGTGGGCTGCGCTGGTTCGGGTGTGGCCGCCTTTTGCCGACCGGATCCTGAGGGCACTGTCAGCGACCGGGCCCGGTGATCTCACCGGGTACCGCAAACCCGAGGAGCGGGTGGTCGGGGCGTGCATGCTGGAGTCGCACCTGCTGGCGTGCATGCTCCGGTACCGGGGTCATCCGGCCCGGATCCGCGCAGGTTACTTCCGTGACGTCATGACGAACTCCGATCACATCGTCGCGTTCTGGCGAGCTCACCAGTGGAGCAAGGCAGTGCTCGCGGGCACGCAGGACGACTCCGGATCCTGGCAGCGTGATACCGACGACTTCACTCGCCATCAGGTCGAGGTTGATCATCACATCGAGCACTGGGTCTGTGAGTACTGGGATAAGGCCATGGGCTGCTGGACGCTGCTTGATGCCAATACGGACTTCCTGAGGGCGCACAGCGGGATTGAGGTGGATGTCCTCCTGCCCCGTCAGTACTTTCAGCCCGCCCATGAGGCCTGGCTGGCCATGCGGGCCGACGAGAGCTTCGATCCCGACCGGTACGGCGAGGAACCGCAGGATGGCCGGTCCCACATCCGCTCGCAGCTGCTGTGGGATTACCTGAGCATGCTCAATCACGACATCGCCGGAACCGGGGACGAGCCTGCACCCGCCGGATTTGTCAAGCAGCGCAGATACTCCGATGCCGGACCGGATGAGCTGGCCGAGCTGGACGCCCTGGCCCGGCTTCTTAGCCGTTCCCCGTCAGCTGACGAGCTGGCCGGTTTCTACCTGCGCTCCACGTTCCTGAGCCAGTCCGGCGCACACGCAGATCCGCACAGCTTCGTGCACGCCACCCCGCTGGCGGGCTCGGCGCCGGCCTGAGCGAGGCGCAGCGGGCAGAAACGCGGAGAGCGGGGCCGGCCCGATGCCGTAACCTCTGCATGTGGCGCGCGATGAACGCGGAGTGACCCCGCAGAGCGAGGACTTCTCCGCCTGGTATAACGAAGTCGTCTTCAAGGCCGAGCTCGTCGACCGGGGGCCGGTCAGGGGCACGATGGTGATCCGCCCCTACGGCTACCGGATCTGGGAGCTGCTGCAGGCCGACATCGACCGGCGGATCAAGGAGACCGGTCATGTCAACGCCTATTTCCCGCTGCTGATCCCGGAAGGCCATCTGCAGCGCGAGGCCGAGCACGTGGACGGGTTCGCCCCTGAGCTCGCGGTGGTCACCCACGCCGGGGGCAAGGAGCTCGACGAGCCGCTGGTCATCCGGCCCACGTCAGAGACGGTCATCGGCGAGATGATGGCCAAGTGGATCAGCTCGCACCGGGATCTGCCGATGCTGCTCAACCAGTGGGCCAATGTCGTCCGCTGGGAGCTGCGGCCGCGTCTGCTGCTGCGTACCACCGAGTTCCTCTGGCAGGAAGGGCACACCGCCCATGCCGATGAGGCCGACGCCACCAGGGAGACCATGCTCGCGCTCGGCCTGTACGCCGACGTGGCGCGCGAGATAGCCGCCATGCCGGTTGTGGCGGGCGAGAAGACGGCGGGCGAGCGGTTCCCCGGTGCCCAGCGGACCTTCACCGTCGAGGGCATGATGCGCGACGGGCGGGCGCTGCAGTCGGGCACCTCGCACTACATGGGCACGAACTTCGCCAGGGCGTTCGGCATCCAGTACACCGCCGAGAGCGGCGGGCTCGAGTACTGCCATACCACGTCGTGGGGGATGAGCTCCCGGATGCTGGGCGGCGTGATCATGACGCACGGCGACGACAAGGGGCTCGTGCTGCCGCCGCTGCTGGCCCCCTACCAGGTCGTTATCGTCCCGATCGGCCGCGGCGACCTGGCCGGGCAGGTGCTCCCGCCGGCCAGGGAGCTGGCCGAGCGCCTTCGCCGCGCGGGCATCCGCACGCACATCGATGACCGGCCGCAGCTTTCGCCCGGCTTTAAGTTCAACGACTGGGAAATGCGCGGCGTCCCGATCCGGCTGGAGCTCGGGCCAAGGGATCTGGCCGCCGGCTCCGCGCTCATGTCGACCCGGCTCGGCGAGGGCAAGACGGCGGTCTCGCTCGACTCGGCGCCTGACCTGCTGCAGTCCGAGCTCGCGGCCTTCCAGGGCCTGCTGCTGCAGCGGGCCACCGACTTCCGGGACTCCCGCACTGCCGTGGCGGGCTCCTGGGCGGAGTTCGCCGAGGCGGTGAAGACCGGCTGGGCACTGGCGTTCCACTGCGGCACCCAGGAGTGCGAGGACGACATCAAGGCCGCGACCACGGCCACCGCGCGCTGCATCCCCTCCGACGGCCCGGCCGCGGAAGGCCGGTGCATCCGGTGCGACCTGCCTTCCGCGTACGGGAAGCGGCTCATCTTCGGCCGGTCCTACTGACCTTGCGGCTTGGCGGATTAACGTCTCCTCCAGGTCGGCCGGATCGACGTAGCGGGCGAGTTCCGCCAGCGTCCGGACCTCGGCCACGAAGTAGCCGTTGCGGGTTATCCGGAACCGCGGGCCGTCCCGGCCGTCGCCGGTCCAGCTCAGGCTGATCAGGTCGACCCGCCAGGCCCCGTCCTTGCTCGTCAGCCGCATAGCCGCCCCCCGGCTGGTTGCTGAGCTGCCGAGGCTACCCGAGGCTCCCGGTCTGACCTGGCGGGTCATGCCGGGCCACGGCGGCAGCCTCGGCCTGAACCGAGGCGTAGGTGTCGGTGCCGCCCATGTCCGCGACGATCAGCGGGCAGACCGCGCAGGCGGCCGGGCCGCGCTGGAAGAACCAGCGGCAGGACTGCCGGATCGAGCAGGCCGGCAGCCTGCGCGCCGGGGCCGGCAGCCCCAGGTCCACCGGCCTGGCCGCCGGGCCGGCCACCATGTCGGCGATCGCGCACCTGGTCCCTGTCCACTGCGGGCAGTCGCCCTCGACGCACGGGCCGGCGAACCGGTACCAGCGCTCCGGGTTCCCCGTGGCTGCCTCACGGGCGGCGAACTCGGCGTCGACCGGCACCGGCGGGTGCAGGTAAGCCAGCCTGCCGCCGCCGGTCATGACGCCGAGCACGACCGCCCCCTCGCCGCACGCGCTGCTGGGGCACGTCTTCGGCGCCCTGGCCGCGGGTTCCGGCACCCCGGCCGGGGCCGTGGCGGACCCGGTCACGGCATGCTGCCGCGTCACCGGTCTCACTCTCCGAACCCGACGCCCTCGGGCAGCCGGAACACCGGCGGGATGCCGCACCAGAACCGGACAAAGCGCAGGTCCTCGTTCTCGACCGGGGCGGTCACTGCCCCCGCCGGGAGGGCGCTGCTCAGCGCGCCGGTGCCGGCCAGCGCCACTGCCCGGCCTACCCGCTGCCGCTGCTCCTCGGACAGCTCGACATCGGTTACCACGAACGAGAACTCGTATCTGGCCATTGCCTCCGCCTCCAGAAGTCCGGTCTGACTGAATGAACGCGCGAGCCCGCACGGATGCGCCCCGCGGCATTAAAGAGCAGGCCCGCTCGCCGCAGATACCTGGTCCGGCAGGTCAGGATGTCACAGCCCGGTGGTTGAGTGTGGCGCATGGAGCTGGTCAAGCCGCGGGCGCTGCGGCCGGGCGATTGCATCGGCATCGTGTCCACCTCCTCGCCGGTGACGGCTGCCGAGCTGGACCGGCTGACCGCCTGCCTCCGCGGCCGGGGGTACCGGGTCCGGATAGCCGACGGGGTACTGGACCGCGACGGCTACCTGGCGGGCAGCGCGCAGCGGCGGGCGGCCGGGGTGCGGGCCATGTTCGCCGACCCGGAGGTCAGCCTGGTCATGCCCGCTAACGGCGGCACCGGCGCCGGGCACCTGGTGGACCTGCTTGACTATGCGCCGATCCGGTCGCAGCCGAAGCTGTTCACCGGGTTCAGCGACCCCTCCGTGCTCAACCTCAGCCTGCTGGCGGCCGCGGGCATGCCGAGCGTGCATGGCGTCAGCGGGTTTCAGTTCTACGGCTGGCGGGATGCCGACGAGCCGACCGAGGCCGCGTTCTGGCGGCTGGTGTCCGGCCCGGTCGCCGGGCTGGAGCTGGCCGGCCAGGACTGGCGGGTGCACCGGGCCGACGGCGGGGCGGTGTCCGGCCCGGTGGTGGGCGCGAACCTGTGGGCCATGTCGGCGCTGGCCGGGACCCGCTGGATGCCGCCGACGGCGGGCGCCATCGTGCTGCTGGAGGCCGTGGACGCCACGTTCGAGGAGGTGGACCGCCAGCTCACGCAGCTGCGGCTGGCCGGGGTGTTCGACGAAGTCGCCGCCCTGGTGGTCGGGTCGCCAGCGGACTGGGCAGCCGGGGACGCCCCGGACGCGAGCACCGACGAGCTCGTGCTGCGCTGCGTGCCTGGCCGGTTCCCGGTCATCACCGGGGCCGGGTTCGGGCACCAGCAGCGCAAGCTCCAGTTCCCGATCGGCTGCCGGATGGAACTCGACCTGCGCGGCCGGCAGCCGGTGCTGCGGTACCTGGAGAACCTGGTCAGGCTGGCGGGGTGAAGTCCGCGCGGCATGGCCGGCCGGCGGGTTCGCGGGCCGCGGCTTCGGTTCAGTCCTGGGTGTTGCTGAGGGTGTCGAGGTGGGCGCTGGTGGCGGCGGCTGGCGAGCGCCGCGTCGCGGATCCGGGCGAAGGTCTCCTGGTAGGCGCGCGACCTCGTCGGCCCTGGTGACCTCCTGGATCCCGGTGTCGTTTTCCAGGTAGACCACGGCGGGGTCCTCGTCGTCGGGGAAGTCGAAGATGTTGACCGGGCTGATCATGCCGGGGTGCGGCCCGTCGGCGAACCGCAGCAGCCGCAGCTCGACGTTCGGGCGGCGGCTCATCGCGGCCAGGTGCGCGACCTGCGCGCGGCGGTCCTCGCGGGTGCCCCAGCGATACATCAGCGACGCCTCGGTGAGCACCGCGACCAGCCGCGGCGCGGTGCCGTCGGCGCGGTCCAGGATCTGCTGGCGGCGCAGCCGCGCCTCCAGTGCCCGCTCCCGCCACTGCGGCGACCGGTGCCCGATCGCCAGCAGCGCCCGGGCGTAGGCCGGGGTCTGCAGCAGCCCCGGCAGCACCAGCGGCATGTACACGCTGATCCGGGCCGCATCGTTCTCGAACCCCGCGAACTCGTTGCTGAAGACCTTGTCCTTCTCCTTGTCCGGCTCGTGCCACCACAGCCGGACCCGTGGCCTGGCCGACCAGGTCCTCTAGCTCGTCGCGCTCGCTGAGCGCTGGCCCCGTAGATCCGGGCCAGGTCGCGGACGTGGCTGGGATCGGGCTGGCGCCACTGGTTGGCCTCGAACCGGTTCAGCCTGCCCCGGCTCCAGCCGAGCTTGTCACTGGCCTCGTTTAGGCTCAGACCGGTCTGCATCCGCAGGCTGGCCAGCCGGCGAGACAGCCGACGCTTCGCCACGGTGGCCCCGTATCCGTCCTCGTAGCCCATGTGTGCCCCACCTTCTCAGCGCGGCTCCGATCAAGGTATTTCAATCACAAAATCTATGTAGCACAGATTCACTTCAGTACCTAAGATGCGGAAGAGAGGCGAGCTGCCGCGGTTACGGCGCCGGGGTACCGGTGCCGGCTGCAGGCGCGGCCAGACGCCACCGTGAGCGCGGCCAGGATCTCCCGCTGGCCGCGGAACAGTCCCCGGAGGCGTGCATGAGCGAGACGGAGCCGGTCCCGCCCGGCGTGGATGCGAGCAAGCCGAGCCCGGCCCGGATGTATGACCGGTACCTGGGCGGCACCGCGAACTTCGCGGCGGACCGGGATGCAGTGGACCGGATCCTTGAGTTAGTCCCGGAGATCCGGGACGCGGCCTGGGCGAACCGCGGCTTCCTCCAGCGCGCGGTGCGCTGGATGGCCGAGCGCGGCATCCGCCAGTTCATCGACCTCGGCGCCGGGCTGCCGACCCAGCGGTGCACGCACGAGGTGGCCCGGGCGGTCGCGCCCGATGCCCGGGTGCTGTACACCGACATCGACCCGAGCGTGATCGCGCACGGCGAGCAGATCCTGGCGGACGTGCCGGGCACCGCCGTGATCGAGGCCGACTTCCGCCGCCCGGACGACCTGCTCGGTCACCCGGTGACCCGGCGGCTGATCGACTTCACCGAGCCGGCCGGGCTGCTGATCGTCGCGGTGACCCAGTTCATCCCGGACGCCGACGACCCCTGGAGCCTGGTGGCCGCGCTACACCGGCGCGCTGGCGGCCGGGTCCTACCTGGCCCTGTCCGCGCCCACGGCCGACCACATGGTGACGCGCAAGGTGGAGCGGATCCTGGAGGTCTACGCCACCTCCACGATCCCGTCCAACACGCCCCGCAGCCGGGCCGAGATCGAGCGGTTCTTCGCCGGGCTCGACATCGTGCCGCCGTACCAGGGCACCGGTCCCGGCCTGACCACCGCTGGCCTGTGGGACTGCGAGGATCCCGAGGCGGCCGAGAGCGAGGGCTCGCGCTCGTTCTATGTCGCGGTCGCCCGCAAGCCGCTGACCGGAGGCGAGCCGCCGGTCCCGGCCAGGCCCACCGTCGCCGGGCTGCGATCGACACCGGCAGGCTGGTCTGGCAGCAGTCCAGCGAGGGACCGCGGGCCATCGAGGTGGCGTTCGCCTGGGTCGCCGGGGAGGAGTGGATCCTGCTGCGGCTGAACGGCTACCCGGACGAGCGGGTCAGCGTGTTCAGCCGGTTCGAGTGGGACTGCTTCCTGGCCGGGGTCAGGAACGGGCAGTTCGACGGCGTTTTCTGACCGCAGGCATCCGGCACCGGGTCGCTGGTGCCGGCCAGTTCGTCTTAGCCTCTTGCACAGTGACTCTCGATGTGCAAATCTGTGAAACACGGATTTACATATCGTTAGGCCTAGCTGAACGCTGCACTGAAGGGCCAGCGCCGGGAGGCGGGAAGCGCTGGGAAGGACAGTGCTGAGAGCTGTGCCGGGAAGGATGCCAGATGGCCAACGATGCCTACGGAGCCACCATCGCGAAGCGGCGGCTGGCCAAGCGGCTGATCGTGATGCGGACTCGGGCCGGCCTGAGCTTCGGCGAGGCGGACGACCGGCTCGGCTGGAGCCGTGGTCGGCTGCAGCGGTATCGAGCGGAACGACTGGCGGCTGCCCGATCTCAGCCGCATCCGGGACCTGGCCCGGATCTACGACGCCACCGAGGCGGAGCTGGCCGAGCTGGATGATCTCGGCCGGGTGGCCAAGGAACGGCACTGGTGGCGCGGCTACGAGAAGGTTCTCGGCAGCGTGAGCGAGTTCGCCGGGTTGGAGAACGACGCGGCGCGGATCAGCGTGTACATGCCGCAGGTCGTGCCGCCGCTGCTGCAGACCAGGCCCTACATGGAGGCTCGGCTCAGGTCGCGGCCCGGAGTGCCGGACTGGCGGGAGCGGGCGGTGGCGGTCCGGCTGCGCCGCCAGCAGATCCTGGACCGTGCCGACGGCACCGCGCCGCGGCTGGTCGCGGTGCTCACCGAAGGCTCGCTGACGGTACCAGCTGGGGCAGCAAGGAAGACCGGCACGCACAGGTCACGCACCTGGTCGCGATGAGCCGCCGCCCCAACATCGACCTGCGGCTGGTGCGGTTCGCCGACGGGCTGTACCCGGGCGTGACCAGCGCGGTCAACATCTTCGACTTCCCCGACGACGACGAGCCTGCCGTCGTGTTCCTGGAGACCGACTTCGGTCCCCAGGAGGTGGGCAAGGCCGATCAGGTGACGCTTCTACAAGCAGGCTTTCCCCCGCGTCCGCGACGGGGCGCTCGCCGCGGCGGCGACCAGGAACCATCTCGAGGAACTCGCTGACACCCATGGAGTGAGAGCAATGACCGATCTGTCCGAAGCCCAGTGGCGCAAGGCCGTCAGCAGCGGCGACAGCAACGGCGGCTGCGTTGAGGTCGCCGGCAACCTGCCCGGCGTGACCGCGATCCGGGACTCCAGGCGGCCCGGCGACGGCGCGCACGTGGTGCGGCGCGACGCATTCGCCGCGCTCCTGGCCGACGTCAAGGCCGGCCGCCTCGACCGCTGAGGCACTGGGGGCGGGCCCGCCCGTGCCGCAGCCGCAAGGCGGCTGCGGCACCTCTCCCTGATATCGCGACTGCGGCCAGCGCCGATCCGGCGCTGGCCTGTTCCGGCTGCCCATGCACCGGCCGGCCCGTGGATCCTGACCGGGCCGCGGATGGTGCTCCTGTTACGCAGCGACACCGGGCTTGCGCTATCCGTTTCGCCTGACTATATTCGCTTCTCGGAATTTGTGTTGCACAGATTCGCATCTGACTCTTCAGACGGGCTGGACCATGGAGCAGATCGGTAACTGGGCAGGCTCGGGCCGTGATCGCCGCCCTGACACCATCCGGGGTGCGGGCCGCCCCGGTGCCGGGCGCGGCCGCGGCGGCCGGGCGGCCGCCAGCACCAGCGGCGCCGCGGGCCGGCCATGAGTGCCCCCGTGACGGCCGACGAGGCGCCACAGCAGCGTGACCGCCCAGGGGATCGCCCGCGGGACCGGGCGCCGGAGCCGGCTGCGGCACCGCGCTGGCGCCGGGTGTTTCCGGGTGAGGTCAGGCAGTTAGGCGCGGTGCGCAGGTGGCTGGCCTCGATCCTGCCGGAATGCCCGGCCGCCGGTGACGCGGTGAGCATCGCCAGCGAGCTCACCGCGAACGCGGTGCTGCACACCGCGAGCGGGCAGCCGGGTGGCTGGTTCGCGGTCGAGGTCAGCCCGTGCGGCCCGGTACTGCGGGTGGCGGTGCGCGACCTCGGCGCCCCGGCCGGCCCGCGGCTGATCGAGGACCGGGCCGGCGAACACGGCCGCGGACTGGTGGTGGTGACCGGCCTGGCGGTCAGGACCGGGGTCTGCGGCGACCGGTCCGGGCGGCTGGTCTGGGCCGACGTCGCCTGGCCAGGCACGACTGGTGCGAGCCGCCGGCTGCCCCTGGCCACCCAGTCGCACCGGGCCTGCCGGCTGGGCCGTGCCCCCTGGTAACACGGGGGGCTCCGGACGGGCCGGGGCGCCCGTGCGGGGCATGACCGGGATCGCGGCGCGGCTGACCGGGACCGGGCGGCTGGCCGATGACCTGTACCTGATGGCGCACCACGACGTGACCGGCCGGCCGTACCTGCAGCCGCGGGCCGCCGGCCTCGGCCTGGCCGGGGCGCTGCTGGCCGAGCTGATGCTGTCCGGCCAGGTCCAGGCCGGCCCGGCCGGGGTGGCATTGACCAGGATCGCGCTCACCGGCTATCACCGGCCCGGCGACTGGCTGGCCGGCCAGGTACTGAGCTACCTCGCGGCCGAGCGCGAGCTGCGCCAGGCGGGGGAGTGGCTGGCGTTCCTGGCCCGGACCGCGGCCTCGGACGTGGCTGGCCGGCTGGGCGAGGCCGGCTACCTGACCCGTCGGCCAGCCCGGCGTCCCTGGCGCGGCGAGCGGTGGATCCCGGCGGACTCCGACTGCGCGTTCGCGCCAATCGGCCGGGCCACATCGGCGCTGGATCCGGCCCGGCAGCTGCTGATACCCGGTGCGGCGCTGGCCGGGTTAGCCGCGGCCTGCGGGCTAGGTCCGCGGCTGCTGGCCCACGCCCCGGCCAGCCGGCGCCGGGTGGAAGAGGCGGTCGCCGTTCTCCCGCCCGGCCTGCGTTACCTGATCGCCCAGACCCAGGCCGCGGTGGACAGCGCCGTGCTCGCGCACCGGGTCTGACTCCCGCTCTTTTCTCTTGCTAGCCGAATCAGGAGGCTGATCATGTTCCGATCCGACGCGGCCGCAGCGCCGCCAGCCAGGACCAGGCACGCCAGCGTGTCCAGGGCGCTGGCCGCCGACCGGCTGGGCGTGCCGACCGTGCTGTTCTTCGTGCTCGCCGGCGTCGCCCCGCTGACGGTCGCGGCCGGGGTCATTCCCACCGCCTACCAGACCACCGGGCTGACCGGCATCCCGGCTGCGTTCGTCGTGGTCGCGTTCATCCTGGCGCTGTTCTCGGTCGGGTACGTGGCGATGACCAGGTGGATCAGCAACAGCGGGGCGTTCTATGCGTTCGTGTCCCAGGGCATCGGCCGGGTGGTCGGCGTGGCCGCCGCGCTGGTGGCGCTGCTGTCCTACTCGTTCCTCCAGGTGGGCCTGTACGGCGCGCTCGGGCCGGCCGCGGCGGCCGAGGCAGCCGCGCACCTGGGCCTGCACGCGCCGTGGTGGGCGTTTGCGCTCGGCGCCTGGGCCATCATCACGGTGCTCGGCATGCTGCGGGTGGACATCACCGGCTGGGTACTCGGGCTGCTGCTGACCGCCGAGATCACCGTGGTGCTGGCCGAGACCGTCACCGGCCTGGCGCACCCGGCGGGCGGGCACCTCAGCTTCGCTACGCTGTCCCCGTCCGATCTGACCTCGGCCGGCCTGGGTACCTTCGGGGTCCTGGCGGTAGTGGCCGTGCTCGGCTTCGTCGGCTTCGAGCAGGCGCCGGTGCTGGCCGAGGAGGCCCGCAATGCCCGCCGCACCGTGCCGGTCGCGACCTACCTGGCGCTTGGCATGATCGCCGTGGTGTATGCCGGGGCGAGCTGGGCGATGGCCGTGCACGCCGGCACCGGGCGGGTGGTGGCCGCGGCCGCGCAGCAGGGTCCCGGGCTGCTGTTCGGCCTCGGCGGCGGGTGGCTGTCCCAGGCGGCCCAGTGGTTGTTCCTGACCTCGTTGTTCGCCGCGGCGCTGGCGTTCCACAACGTGGTGTGGCGGTACATGTACGCGCTCGGCCGCGAGAGCGTGCTGCCCGCCGCGCTGGGCCGGACCGGCGGCAACAACATTCCCAAGGCGGCGTCGCTGACCCAGAGCGTCATGGGGCTGGCGGTGATCGTGGCGTTCGCGCTGGGCGGGTGGCCGCCGATGGCGGACCTGTTCTTCTGGCTCGGCACCACCGGCGGCTTCGGGATCATCGTCCTGCTCGCGCTGACCTCGATCGCGGTGATCGCGTTCTTCGGCCGGGACCCGCGCGGTGAGCATCCGTGGCGGCGCCTGGTCGCGCCCGCGCTGTCGGCGGCGCTGCTGGCCGGGATCGTGGTGCTCGCGCTGCTGCACTATGCCACCCTGCTCGGGGTCGGGCCCGGCGACCCGGCCGCCTGGGCGCTGCCGGCCAGCTACGGCGTGGTCGCCGTGATCGGGCTGGCCTGGGGCCTGATCCTGAGGGCCCGCCGGCCGCGGGTCTACGCCGCGATCGGGCTCGGCGCGCATGCGGTGACCGGGCAGCTGACCGCCGTGGCGGGGGAGGCGGCACGATGAGGCCGGCCGAGACTGACACGGGTGTCGTGGTGCCGCTTGACCGGGCTGGCGGGATCGTCAGCGCGGGCGAGGCCGACCTGGACGTGCTCGGCCGGGTAATCGCGGACGCGTTTCACGACCTGCCGCCGTCCCGGTGGCTGATTCCCGACGACACCGCCCGCCGGCAGGTCTTCCCCGGCTACTTCCGCCTGCTGGCCGAGCTCGCGCTGCAGATGGGGGTCGTGCAGACAACGGCCGGCCGGGCCGCCGCGGCGCTGTGGATCCCGGTGGGCGCGGCCGGGCCGGAGGAGCCCGCCGACTACCCCGGCCGGCTCGCCGCCGCGACCGGGCCGTGGGCCAGCCGGTTCGCCGCCTTCGATGCGGCGCTTGCGGCCAGCCACCCGGTCGGAGTCGCGCACCACCACCTCGCGATCCTGGCGGTACGGCCGGACCGTCAGGATCGCGGCACCGGTTCTGCGTTACTGCGTTCCTATCACCGGGAACTCGACCGCGACCCGGCATCACCTGCCTACCTGGAGGCCGCCGATGAGCGCACCCGGCGGGTCTACCTGCGCCGTGGCTACGCGGATCACGGGCCGCCGATCCGGCTGCCGGACGGGCCGCGGATGTTCCCGATGTGGCGGCAGCCCGCCGACCCGTCGCTCGCCCCCGGCCCGCGGATCGCGGCGACGGGTTAGACCGGACGGCTCGCCGGAAACTGCCGCTGACAGCGCGGGGCGTGTTCAAAAGGCGCTGCTGGCACAGCACCTTTTGAACACGGCACAGCGGCGTCAGAGCGCCTGCAGGACCGCGGCGCGCAGTTCGCCGGTGCTGAGGGCGACCGGGTTGCCCTGAGTGCTGCTGGCGTGGACTGCCTTGGCGGCGATCTCGCCGGCCTGACCGGGAGTCAGGCCGAACGCGGCCAGGCCGGGCACCTGGAGCAGGGCCAGGGTCTGGCGGATCCAGGCGAGGCCGTCGTCGATGCCCGCATCGGCCCGTCCGGTCAGCAGCCGGGCCGCGCTGGCGTACCGGTCCAGGGCCGGGTGGCCCGGCTCGCGGGCGCGCAGGGCCCGCACGCTGGCCTCGATCACCGGGGCGAGCAGTGCGGCGCAGGCGATGCCGTGCGGCACCGCGGCGGTTCCGCCGATCACCCCGGCCAGGCCGTGTACCGCACCCAGCTTGGCGTTCGCCAGCGCCATCCCGCCGAGCAGGCTGCACAGGGCCATGTCAGCGCGGGCCCGGATGTTGCCGCCGTCGGCAAAGGCGGCCCGCAGGCCAGCCGCCGCGCGGCGCAGCCCCTCGGCCGCCAGGGCGTCGGTCAGCGGGGTGGCCTGGCGGGAAACCATCGGTTCCAGGCACTGGGTGAGCGCGTCGAGGCCGCTGGCCGCGGTGACCGGCGGCGGGCAGGACACGGTGAGGCCGGGATCGACCAGCGCGACCGCGGGGATCACCAGCGGGCTGCGCAGGCTCGCCTTGACCCGGTGCTCCGGCACCGCGAGCACCGCGTTCGCGGTCACCTCCGCCCCGGTGCCGGCCGTGGTCGGCACCGCGACGCACGGCAGCGCGGGCCGGGCGATCGCCCGGCCGGACCCCACGACCTCCAGGTAGTCCAGCGGGTCGCCGCCGTTGCCCAGCAGCATCGCCGCCGCCTTGGCGGTATCGATCACCGCGCCGCCGCCGATCGCGGCGATCACGTCGGCGCCGTGCTCGCGGGCCGCCGCGGTCGCCGCCCTGGCCAGCCCCGCCGTCGGCTCGCCGCCGACCGGGAACACCGCGGTCGGCTGCGCCAGGCTGTCCAGCAGCGCCCGGTGCCGGTCCGGGTGCGCGCCGGTGCAGACCAGCAGCCGGGATCCGAGCCCGGCCAGCAGGCCCGGCAGCTCCGCCGCCCGGCCGGTGCCGAAGATGATCCGGCCCGCGGTGGCGAACTCGAACCCGGCGATCCCGGCGGTTACCGTGACCGGATCGGGCCGCTCGGTCGAGCCGTCCGCCCCGGCCGACTCACCAGCCCTGCCAGGTCTGGCCGCCATCACGCCGGGTTGCTCGCCCAGCCGGTGCCGTCCGGGGGAAACACCACGCTGAACCGGGCAGCCGACCTGGCCTCGGCCATCATTGGTGCGACGGCATCGCGCCAGGTCGCATAGTGCGGCGTCTGCTTGTGTGCGGCCGCCGCCGCCTCATCCCGGTAGACCTCGACCAGCACCACGTGCGCCGGGTCGGCCTCGTCCTGGATCACGTCAAACCGCAGCACGCCGGTCTCACCCAGCGACGCCCGCGCGTTGACCCGCGTCGCGGCCAGGAACTCCGCAACCAGCTCCGGCCGGACCTTGACATGCACATGAACCACCAGCATGAGCCCATCCTGCTGCATGACGGCTGCTGCTCGGTCCGTGTCATCGCCGCTACGACCGATACGGCCGCAGCCGGTTATTTGTAGGTACAATAGACGCAGTGCAGGTACATCTACGTGAGGTGCAGGCTGATGAGTGCCGTCTCGGTACGGGAATTCTCTTACAACCCCAGTGCCGTTTTTGCCAGGGTTGAACGAGGCGAGGCCATCGAGGTAACCCGGCACGGTAAGACCATCGCCGTGGTCGTGCCCGGCTCGGGAGCCCTCGGCCGGTACGCACCGCTGATCGCCAGTGGGACTATCAGGATGAAGCCGACCACGACCAGCGACCTCGATCAGCTCCCGAGGTACGCCGTCCCCGGCGATGTATCACCGCTCGACGTACTCCTCGCCGAGCGTGAAGCCGACAGCCGATGATCTACCTTGATGCCTCCGCCCTGGTCACTCTCGTGACCGGCCGTCCCTACGCCGGGGACCTCGGGGACTTCTTGGCGCGGCAACCGGGAATCCCCATCGGAACGTCCACGATCGGCTTCGTGGAAACGGTGCGCACGCTTGACCGGGTCGGCAGTTACCCCACCGCCATGCGGGACCTACTGGCCAGCTTCACCGAGATCCTGGTGACCGATGAGATCCGGGACGCGGCAGCCAGCCTGCCGGGTGGCGTCAGGACACTCGATGCCATCCACGTTGCCAGCGCCCAGGCGATCGGGGACGCACTCGCTTACCTGGTGAGCTACGACAAGCGGATGCTCGACATCGCTTACTCGGTGGGCCTTCCCATCGCCGCCCCCGGCATGCCCAGGTGACCGCCAGGGCATCGGACCGCAGCACGCCGGATTCGAGTCGGCGGTGGAGATCTCTGCGGGTCAGGGGAGGAGCCTGGCGGCTGCCGGGAGGCGCCTGATGCCGTCGAGGTAGGGGTCCAACTCGCCGGGCTCGAACCGGCACAGCTTGATCGCCCACCACAGGATGCCGCCCAGATCACCTGTGACCTTGTATCTGCCATCGGGGAGCAGTACGGCGGACCCGCCTTTGGACGACGCCAGTAGCGTCGTCTGGCACGCGCCGGTGGCGGTGTCCCAGATCCGGATGATGCCATCGTCGGAGGCGGTGGCGAGCTGGCAGCCGTCGGGTGAGTTCGACACTCGACCCTCAATCCGGCCTGGTGCGCCCACCCTACGGTCGCGGCGGGCCGGATGAACCGGCGCATCGGGATAACCGTGTCACAGCCGTGACCACACCCGCTCGGCACGCTCGGGGCCGCTGACATCTCTCCCTCGGGATAAGGAGCCCTATAGATGGAACGAAACGCACCGGCCGCGGCCGGACCGCGGCCGGGATACCGGGCCCGCCAGGCCGGGTTAGCCGGGCAGCGCAGACGCGCGGCGTACACCCCAATCCGCGACGGCTCGGCCCAGGAGCGGCTGATCTGCCTCGGCGACCTGCTCCCGTTCGTGCCGGCCCAGGTCTGGCGGCAGAACCCGGACGAGGCCATGCTGATGATCACCGACTACCTGGCCATGCTCCGGGGCGTGCCGGAAGAGTCCGGGGTGCTGACGGTCTCTCCGCGGATGGCGGTGGCGAGTTAGGCGGGCGGCCAGCGACGGCCGCCGGCCCTCGCGCCGGCGGTCGCCGCCCGGGCCGGTCAGGACGCGGCCGGGCGGCGGGCGCGCAGGCCGTAGGAGGTAGGCAGGTACTGGTCGCCGAACGGGAACCGGGACCGGCCGTCGGCACCGGCGACGAGCTTGGGATCCTGCTCCTCGTCGAACCACTCGGTCACCGATTCCACCGCCAGCCCGGCGGCGGCAGCCGCGGTCACGATCTCGCCCAGTCCAT
This sequence comes from uncultured Actinomycetota bacterium, assembly GCA_963719705.1. Taxonomy (GTDB): domain Bacteria; phylum Actinomycetota; class Actinomycetes; order Streptosporangiales; family Streptosporangiaceae; genus CAVRCV01. Next base: position 194,354 of record CAVRCV010000014.1, on the reverse strand, counting down.
GCGGCCACTGAACGGTCTGGCTCACCGCCGCATCGAGCCCGCCGACGGCGTAGGAGGACGTGCCGGAGAACGTCTGCGGCTGCTCTCCGGCATAAGGGAAATCGGCGACCAGCGGCTGCACCGTGTCCACCATCGTGACCAGCGGGTGCAGGTCGATCAGCACCAGCGCGCCGCCGGGCCGCAGGCAGGAGGCGGCCGACCGCATCCAGGCCCGCGCCGAGCTGATCCAGCACAGCACCCCGTAGGAGGCGAACACCAGGTCGAACCGCCCGGACTCCTCCGGCGGCAGGTCCAGCACGTCGGCCTGCACGAACTCGCCCGCCAGCCCGGCCGCCGCGGCGAGCTCACGTGCCCGGCGCACCGCCACGGCGGAGAAGTCCACCCCGGTCACCCTGGCGCCCAGCCTGGCCCACGACAGCGTGTCCAGGCCGAAGTGGCACTGCAGGTGAAGCAGGTCACGCCCGGCGACCGGGCCGGTCGCGGCGGTTACCTCGGCGCGCACCCGGTCGCTCAGGGACGAGCCGCCGGCCAGGAAGCCGGTCACGTCGTAATAGGCATCGTTGCCCTGGCCGTGCCGGGCGGCCAGCGCGTCCCAGCGCCTCCGGTTGACCTCAGTCGCTTCGCCCATGCATGGACCCTACGTGCGGCGCAGTCACGCGCACGGCGGGGCATAGCGGTGCGCTGATCCGCCCGGCGGGGTCAGCAGTACTTTCACCGCGCCGGTGCGGCGGGCGTTCCTGACCGCCAGCACCGCCTCGCCCCAGCGCTCGAGCGGGAAGCGGTGCGTGATCACCGGGGTCAGGTCCAGGCCGGCCGCCACGAAGTCGAAGTAATGCGAGAAAGCATGCTTGGCCACCCCGCTGACTTCCTCGATGCCGAACCCGTTCGAGCCGATCACCCGCAGCTCCTTGAAGTACAGCGGGGTCCACTCGAACCGGCGCGGCGGCTCTACGCCGGAGATCACCAGCGTGCCGCCGGTGCCGAGCAGCCGCAGCGAGGTGGCCACGGTCTGCGCCGAGCCGATCGTGTCGTACACCGCGGCCGGGCCGTCCTGCAGCCAGTCGCGCCCGCTCCACGGCCGCAGTGGCCTGGCGCCGGCCAGGTGCGCTACCCGCGCGACCAGCTCGTCGGGGGAGCAGGACAGCACTTGATCCGCGCCGAGCCGGGCCAGCGCGGCCCTGGCACCGGGCCGGGTCGCCGCCCACACCGGGGTGCCGGGATGCAGGTGGCGCAGCAGCGCGATGGCCGCGAGCGCGAGCGTGCCCGAGCCGTAGACCAGCACGGCCCGGCCGTCCGGTGGCGGCGGCGCGAGCAGCACCGAGCGGAGCGAGACGCTGGCCGGGTCCGCCAGCACCGCCGCCTCGTCGCTGACCCCGTCCGGGATGCCGAACAGCTGCCCGGCGTGCGCGGCGAACCGCTCGGCGTGCGCCCCGCTGGCTGCCGCGCAGTTGCCCAGGTGGATCGATGCCGGCAGGGTGCCGGACCGGAAGCTGCGGCACCAGGGGTAACGGCCGTCCCGGCAGGCCGGGCACGGCGGGTCGATGCCGCGCGGGCTGCAGGACAGCCACGGGTTGAGCACCACCCGCTGGCCGGTGTCCGCGCGCCGGCCGACCACCTCGTGCCCGAGCACGTGCGGGAACGACACCAGCGCGGTCAGCGGGTTGTCCCTGGACCCGTTCAGCAGGATCTGCTTCACGTCTGAACCGCACAGGCCGGAGAACGTGGTCGTCACCCGCACCCAGTCAGCAGATGGCAACTGTGGCTCGGCGGTGTCGGCCAGCCGGGTCGGCCCGAGCCGGGACACGTACGCGCGGCGGCTGATCCGCCCGCCGATGGCCGCGGCCGCCTCCCTGGCCAGGCTGTGCCGGAACACCAGCGCCTTCATCCCGGCCCCTCCGCTGTGCCTACCACGGTGCTAGTCACCACGGGGCTTGTCACCACGGTGTTTGTCACCACGGTGCTTGTCACCACGGTGCTTGTCACCACGGGGAGCCGTGCCGCCAGTCGCAGGTCAGCTCGCCGGACAGGTCCAGCGGCCCGGAGACCGGCAGCACGTAGATATGGCCGTCGGAGCGCGCGGTATGCCGGATCCCGGCCGGGCTCAGCACGGACGACCGCCCCCGCCAGCGCTGCCAGCCCCTGGCGGCGTACAGCCTGGCGCCGTCCGGGCTGGCGCCGAGCGCGCCGAGCTGGTAGCCCTCTCGCACGAGCCGTTCCAGCACCGACATCATCGCGTCGCCATGGCCGCGGCGGCGCCGGTCCGCCCGCACCGCGACGCCCTCGATGTAGCCGGTCCGCAGTGCCCGGCCGCGGTGCAGCATCCGGCGCGCCACCAGGCTGGCGTGGCCGATGAGCTCCCCGCCCCGCCCGCCCGGCCCGCCCGGCCCGCCCGGCCCGCCCGGCCCGCCCGGCCCGCCCGGCCCGGCCTCGGTGACCAGCGCGTGCACGCCGCCCAGCATGTTCTCGAATGCGTCGTCACCGAACCCGGCGAACGCGCCGTCCATCAGGCGGCGGATCGCAGCCCTGGTGTCGGCGTCGAGCTCGCCGGTATGCGCGGTGCGCAGCTCGGCCACGCTCGCCTCGTTTCTGTCGGCCGCATCTGATCCGCTACCCGGCGACGATGGTGATGTCGCCGGACTTGTCGTCAACCGTAATCACGTGGGCTGCGGCCGGGGACCGCGGCACCGAGACGGTCGTGCTGCCGAAGGTGGTAGCGGCGCGGACCCGGTAGGTGGCGCGGCCGGGCGGCAGCCGCACCGTGACGCTGCCGAAGCTGTCGGTGACCTGCACCAGCCGGGGCACCCGGATGAACGTCAGGATGATGTCGCCGAACTGATCGGTGGCGGCCACGTCGGGCGCGGCCAGGCCGGTGACCGTCACCTCGCCGAAGCTGTCCGCCAGGCGGGTGTCACCGGTGACCCGGCTCGCGGCGATGTCGCTGGCGTTAGCGGTCAGCCGGATGCTGCCGGACAGGCCGGCAGCGGTCAGGCTGCCGAAGCTGTCCGACAGCCGGATGGTCCCGGACAGGCCGGAGGCGCTGAGGTCACCGGAGTTGTCGGACAGCGCGACGGTGCCGCTCAGGTTCCTGGCGTCCAGGTTGCCGAACGACGTGCCGACCGAGACCGGCAGCCCGGCCGGGGCGGTGATGGCGGCGTTGAGCGTGCAGCCGGCGATCGGCAGCGGGCACCGGGCGCCCAGGCGCAGGCCGGCCGGCGTGACCTGGTGCTGGAACACCGGCCGGGCGCCGGTGCCGCTGACCCTGCCGTGGACCCGGATCCGCTGGCCGGGGCCGCGGGCGCCGGGGCGGACGGTGACGTTGGCGTTGATGACCGACACCCGGACCCGGCCGCCGGTGGCCGGCGCGCTGACCGACATCGGATAGCTGAACTGCTCGGAGTTGACCAGGTGCACGACGGCCGCGCGCACCCAGCTGTTCACGGCGAGCGCGATGAGGGCGAACGCGATGGGCAGGCCGGCCGCCAGCGCGGCCCAGCGAGTCCGGGTCATCGGCACGGCGGTCATCGTCTACTCCGCTCCCAGGTAGCGCAGCACCGCGAGCACCCGGCGGTGGTCGCGGTCGGCCGGCGGCAGGCCGAGCTTGGCGAAGATGCTGTTGATGTGCTTGGCAACGGCGCCCTCGCTGACCACCAGCGCGGCCGCGATGGCGGCGTTGGACCGGCCCTCGGCCATCAGCGCGAGCACCTCCCGCTCCCGGCCGGTGAGGTCGGCCAGCGGATGGCGGCTGCGGGCGAGCAGCTGGGCGACGACCTCCGGGTCCAGCGCGCTGCCGCCGCCGGCCACCCGGTCCAGCGCATCGAGGAACTCGGTCAGGTCCGCGACCCGGTCCTTGAGCAGGTAGCCGACCCCGTGCGGCCGGTCGGACAGCAGCTCGGTGGCGTAGCGCTCCTCCACCCACTGGGACAGCACCAGCACGCCGACGTCCGGCCAGCGCTTGCGCACCACCAGCGCGGCGCGCAGCCCCTCGTCGGTGAAGGTGGGCGGCATCCGCACGTCCAGCACCACGGCGTCCGGTGTGTGGCGGCCCACCGCCCGCAGGAACTCCTCGGCCTCCCCGGCCGCCGCCACCACCTCGTGGCCCGCCTCGGCCAGCAGCCGGGTCAGGCCTTCCCGCAGCAGCACCGAGTCCTCGGCGATCACGACCCGCATGGCAGCTCCGCCTCGATGACTGTCGGCCCCCCGGCCGGGCTGTGCACCGAAAGCCGCCCGTCTACCCCGGCCACCCGGTCGGCCAGGCCGGCCAGGCCCTGCCCGTGCCGGTCGGCGCCGCCGGCTCCGTCGTCGCGGATCAGCACCCGCAGCACGTTCCCGTGCCGGGCCATGACGACGCTGGCCCGGCTCGCGCCCGAGTGCTTGGCCACGTTCGTGAGCGCCTCGGCGACCACGAAGTAGGCAATCGCCTCGACCCCGGCAGGCGGCCGGGGCTCCAGGTCGGCCCGCACGGTGACCGGCACCGGGCTGAGTGCGGCCAGGCCGGAGATCGCCGCGTCCAGGCCCCGGTCGGTGAGCACCGGCGGGTGCACCCCGCGTACCAGGTTGCGCAGCTCGGCCAGGGCCTCCTTGGCCTGGGCGTGGGCCTGGTCGATGATCGTCCTGGCGCCGTCCGGGTCCTCGGCGAACCTTGCCCTGGCCCGGCCCAGGTCCATGGCCAGGGCCACCAGGCGCTGCTGGGCGCCGTCATGCAGGTCCCGCTCGATCCGGCGGCGCTCCGCCTCCGCCGCGTCCACCACCCTGGCCCGGCTGCGCTCCAGCTCGCCGATCCGGGCGGACATGTCCGCGCTGCCGCCGGGGCCGATCAGGTACCTGGCGATCGCGGTGTCGGCCACCGCCAGGCCATGGGTCAGCCGCGGCGCGGCGAGCAGGACCACCAGGCCGACGATGATCACTCCGGCCATCTGCACCGGGCTGACCGGCACCACCACGCCGTACTTCAGCCAGCCGAGCAGCGGCAGGCCGAACGTCGCGACCGCGAACGACCACGTGGTCAGCACGACCAGCGCCTCGGCACAGCTGACCGGCAGCCGGACCAGGGCATAGCCGAACTGGCGGCGGGTGGCCGAGTCGGCCGCGAACCGCCAGACCCGCCGCCACAGCCCCGTTCCGGCGCCCAGGTCGGCGGGCGGAGCGGGGATGTGCGCGCCGAGCAGCAGCGCGAACCTGGCCCGCTCGGTCCTGGCCAGCTGCCGGCACAGCCAGGGGATGACCGCGAGCACCGGCAGGCCAAGCAGGAAGAACCACAGCGTGCCGAACCCGACCAGCAGGCAGATCAGCACGCTGACCAGGACAATCACGCCGGGGACGATCCCGGCCAGGAGGTGGATGACCGCAAGCCAGGTCGCCGGGGATCCGACCGGCCGGACCGCCCGCGCCAGCAGGCCCGCGGCCCGCGGCATCCCGGCCGCGGGCCCGGCCGCCGCGCCGCGTTCTGCCATCGCTCCTCCGCTGCCGGTCGGTGCTCCTGCCGGAGACGCTAGAAGAGTCCCGGCCTGCCGCCCATCCCGCCAGCCTCCCGATCCGCCCTGGCGCTAGCACCACCCCGGAACCGGGCACCCGCGGGATGTCAGCCGGGCACCCGGATCCGCGACTCTGCCATTGCCGGCGGCGCGCCTGCCCCGGCCATTGTCGCGCAGGGCCACTGAGGAGAGGAATCAGCATGAACGACCAGACCAGCGCGTCCCGGGATCCGCTGATCCGGGTCAGCGACGTGACCAAGCGATATGACGGCGGCCAGCCGGCCCTGCACCGGGTCAGCCTGGAGGTCCGGGCGGGCGAGGCGGTGGCCGTGATGGGCCCGTCCGGAAGCGGGAAGTCGACGCTGCTGAACCTGATCGCCGGGCTGGACCGGCCGACCAGCGGCACGGTCACCGTGGCCGGGCAGCGGATCGACACCCTCAGCGAGACCGGGGTGGCCAGGTTCCGGCGGCGGCGGATCGGGATGATCTTCCAGTTCTTCAACCTGCTGGACGACCTGACCGTGGCCGACAACGTGCTGCTGCCCGCCCATCTGGCCGGCGCGCCCAGGTCCAGGAGCAGGGAAAGGATGAACGAATTGCTGTCGGGGCTGGGCATTGCCCGGCACCGCGACTCCTACCCGGCCCGGCTGTCCGGCGGCGAGCGGCAGCGGGTGGCGATCGCCAGGGCACTGGTGAACTCGCCGGACCTGCTGCTGGCCGACGAGCCGACCGGAGCACTGGACACCGTCGCGGGCGAGCAGATCGGCCAGCTGCTGCTGGACCTGAACGCAGCCGGGCAGACCCTGGTGCTGGTCACCCACAACCCGGACCTCGCGGCCCGGTACGCCGGCCGCACCGCGGTGATGCTGGACGGATGGCTGACCGACCCGGCCAACCACGGGGCGACCAACCACGGGGCGACCAACCACGGGGCGACCAACCACGGGGCGACCAACCACGGGGCGGCGGGTGACGCAGTCACGGTGATGCCGCGATGAGCCGAGGACCCGTTACCCGCGCGGTCCGTGCCGGGCTGACCCGGCGCCGGGTGCAGACGCTGGTGATCGGCGTGGTGCTGCTGGTGTCCACCGGCGCCGCGGTGCTCGCCCTCGGCCTGATCGCGGCCTCCAGCTCCCCGTTCGACCGCGCGTTCGCGGCACAGCGCGGCGCGCACCTGCTCGCTGTCGTCAGTCCCGCCCTGGCCAGCCCGGCAGAACTGGCCGCGACCAGGCGGCTGCCGCAGGTCACCGCGGCGGCCGGGCCGTTCGCCGAGGCGAACGTCACGGCCGAGCAGGGCGGGCTCAGCCTGGGCCCGATGACCCTGGTCGGGCGCCCGTCGGCGGGCGGCCCGGTCGACGACCTCAGCTTGCAGTCGGGTCACTGGGCGACCCGGCCCGGCCAGCTGGTGCTGGCCACCGACCCGGCTCCGGGCGAGACCATGATGATGCCGCTGGGCAGCCGGATCACGATCACCGGCATGCCGGGCCGGCCGGTGCTGACAGTGGTCGGCCTCGCCAGCTCGGCCACCAGCACCGCGGACGGCTGGGTCGCCCCTGCCGAGATCCAGTTGCTGACCTCGGGGGGACGTCCCCCGGCCAGCGCGCAGATGCTGTACCGGTTCGCCAGTGCGGGATCCGCGGCGGCGGTGCGAGCCGACACTGCAGCGGTGACCGCGGCGCTGCCGGCCGGAGCGGTCACCGGCGCGCAGTCCTACCTGTCGGTCCGCGCCCAGCAGGCCTCGCGGATCGCGCCGTTCGTGCCGTTCCTGGTGGCGTTCGGGGTGATCGGCCTGGTCATGTCGGTGCTGATCGTGGCCAACGTGGTGAGCGGGGCGGTGGCCGCCGGGTACCGCCGGATCGGCGTCCTGAAGAGCGTCGGTTTCACTCCCGGCCAGGTCGTGGCCGCCTACACCGGACAGGTCAGCGTGCCCGCCGTGACCGGATGCCTGGCCGGGGTGGTGCTGGGCAACCTGATGGCCGTACCGCTGCTGGTCAAGACCTCCCGGGTGTACGGAACCGGCACGCTGACGGTGCCGGCCTGGGTGGACGTGACGGTGCCCGTAGCGATGCTCGCCCTGGTCGCGGTTGCCGCCCTGGTCCCCGCGGTGCGGGCGGGCCGGCTCAGCGCGGTCCAGGCCATCGCGGCCGGCCGGGCGCCACGGCCGGGTCACGGCTATGCCGCGCACCGGCTGCTCGGGCGGCTGCGCCTGCCGCGCCCGGTGACGATCGGCCTGGCCGCCCCGTTCGCCCGCCCGGCGCGCGCCGCGGGCACGCTGGTCGCGGTCGGCCTCGGCGCGACCGCGGTGACGTTCGCGATCGGCCTGAGCGGGTCGCTCGGCCGGGTGGTGACCGGTCTGTCGCACGACTCGGCCGAGCAGGTCCAGCTCAGCCTCAACTCGGGCAGCTTGATCGGGGCCGGGCAGCAGCGGGCGATCGCCGCGGCGCTGCGCGCGCAGCCGGGCACGCTGCACGCGGTGGGTGAGGCTGACCAGCAGGTCGGCCTGGCCGGGCTGCCGCAGCAGGCACAGCTGACCGCATTCGACGGGAACGCGGCCTGGACCGGCTACGAGCATCCTGGACGTCTACCGCGTCCCGGAACTGGCCCTGCTCGCGCTGGCCGGGCTGGTGATAGCGGTGGCCGCCAGCCTGCTGCCGGCCGGCTGGGCGGCAAGGACCCGCACCGCGACCGCCCTGCATGCCGAGTAACAGTCCCCGCCGAGCCCGGGCCCTTGCTTAAGCTCGGCCTGTTGCGGCCGCACCGTTCTTAGGCTGCACTGTCCAGGTCTGTCCAGGATGGTGCATATTGCCGCCGCGCCGGCCAGCGCTGGCCCTAGGATCCCGCCCATGCAACTGAAGATCATCGATTCTCGCGCCGGACGGTCGGCAGATGGCTAGGCGTTCCCGGCGCCGCGCCGCGCAGCCGGTCCCGGTGCAGGTGCTGGGAGTGCTGGACCTGCTGACCGCGGTGGCCGGGATCATCGTGCGGGCGACGGCCAGCGACGCCTCCGGCCAGAACCTCGGTTACGGCCTTATCGGCGCCGCGTTCCTGTCGGCTCTGATCCTGGTGCCTGTGCTGCAGTGGCTGTGCCGGCCCCGTTCCCGTGGCCGCACCAGTGCGCTGCCCAGCCGGGACGGGCAGGCCGTCCCGGTGACGGACGCGAAGGCACTGCGCTGGCGGTTCGGCAGCGGGCCGGACGAGCTGGTCCTGTCCATGGCCCGGCCGCCGGACTGGGAGGCGTTCGACGTGCTGGCCGCGCTGAGCCAGCCGCGGCCGGATCCCCTCGCCACCGAGGTCCTCTATGGCCTGGGCCAGGCCTGCCGGTCCGCCGACGTGTTCGCGATCACTGGGATGGTCAGCAAGGCCTCCAAGAACCTGCTGACCTGGTGCCTGGCACTGGGGTTCGGGCCCGGCCTGCAGCCCGAGCTGGAGCGCGGAGACGGCGAGCCGGTCGACCTCACGGCCGGCCAGGCCCGGCGGATTCGCGCCACCCGCGAGATCACGCTGCTGCAAGACCGGCCGCCGGTGCCCGTCTATACCGAGCGTTACCTGGTCCGGACGGAGTTCGGGCCGCTCGCGGTCACGTTCCTGACCCCGCATCCGGACGGCTCGGACGTGTTCGAGGTCCTGTTCGGCCGTCTGGCGGGGACCTGCCAGCTCACCCGGACCACCGCCAGCCTGCCGACGAGCGCGTCATGATGACCGGGCAGCCGGGCATACCGCCGATGGACTCCAGCGTGGAGACCGCATCCCCCGCTGAGATCCCGCCGCAGGTCTCCGCCCGCCGGTCCCGGATCGCGCTGTAGCTGCCGATCACGCTGGCGCTGGTCACGATCGTCGGCTGCGAGCTGGCGGTGCGCTACGCCGGTGCCGGGATCAACCTGACCGTGCTCGGCCTCGGCGCCGCGCTGGCCATCTTCATCCCGCTGCTCGGGCTGATCGACCAGGCGAGGGGCTGGCGGCTCCAGGTCGACAGCCAGCGGCTGCAGCTCACCCGGAAGACCTGGACCGGTACCAGGACCGTCGACCTGACCTGCCTGACCAGCATCCGGCGGGTCCGGCTGCGGCACGCCTCGGCGGTCTCGGCGGTCTCGGCCAGCGGGCGGGCCAGGTCGGTGCGGGTACCGCTGGATTACCTGATCCTGACCGACCGGAACGGCAGCAGGCTGACCGTCCGCGGCAAGGCCCTGACCACGTTCGGCACCAAGCTGATGGTCGGTGAGACTCGGGCGACCCGGCTGGTGCGCGAGGCACTCGGCCGCCCGGGTGCCTATCCCGATGGCTCAGCCGCCAGGGCCAGGCGCCCGCGGCCCGAATGGCGCCGGCCGGAGTTAGGCTGGCCCGGCTCCGGGTAGATCAGGGCAGCTGCCGCGGCCGGCGCCGGACGGCCGGGGAATGCCGGGGTGGCCGGCGGGACGGAGGGCCAGCGTGAACGGCAAAGCCGGGCCGTCGGCACCGGACCGTCCTGCCGGGCCGGACCGGGCAGGCAGGACGGGCTGGACGGGGGTGCTGAAGCGCACCGGCGCGGAGTTCGTCCGGGACCGGTGCAGCCTGACCGCCGGCAGCCTGGCCTACCACTGGTTCCTGGCCCTGTTCCCGGCGCTGATCGCGCTGCTGGGACTTGCCAGCCTGGTCCGGATCGGGTCGAGTACGGTGCACCGCCTGGTCAACGGCCTGGACAAGGCGCTGCCGCCGGGAGCATCGAGCGTCTTCAGCGAGGCCGTCGACTCCGCCGTGCACCATTCAGCCTCCGCCTCGCTCACCGCGCTGATCGCCGGGATCGCGGTGGCGCTGTGGAGCGCGTCCGGCGGCATGGCGGCGCTGCAGACCGGGCTGGACATCGCCTACAACGTGCCGACCGACCGCAAGTTCCTGGCCAGGCGGCTCTGGTCGGCGCCGCTGATGCTGGCCACCGTGGTGCTCGGCGGGGTCGCCTCGGCGCTGCTGGTGTTCGGCGCCACGATCGGCTCGGCCATCCAGGGCCACGCTCCGTTCGGCGGGACCGCGTTCGTGATCGCCTGGACCGTACTGCGCTGGGCGGCCACGGTCGCCGCGATCTCGCTGCTGTTCTCGGTGTACTACTACGTCGGGCCGAACCGGGCGGCGCCCCGCTGGCAGTGGGTCAGTCCCGGCGGGCTGGCCGGCACGGTCATCTTCCTGCTCGCCTCGCTGGGGTTCTCGTTCTACGTGGCCAAGTTCGGCTCGTACGGCCGGACCTACGGCGCCCTGGCGGGCGTGGTCATCTTGATCTTCTGGCTCTACCTGACCGGGCTGGCGGTGCTGCTCGGCGCCGAGATCAACGCGGCCGCCGAGTACCGGGACGGCTAGCTGCCACGGTCCGGTCCGCCGGCCGCGGTCCCCGGTCGCGCTGCTTACCCGGTGCCCGGCAGCAGGCCGGCCATGATCTGGTCCAGCTGGCCGAGCAGCATGTGCCCGCCGCCGTCCACGATGTGCAGCCGGGCCGCCGGGCACCGGTCCGCGATCACCCTGGCGTGCGCGACCGGGACGTTGCGGTCCTCGCTGCCGTGCCAGACGTGCACGGGCACCCGCACCGCGCCGAGGTTGACCCGCCACGGCCGGGCGAACAGCCACAGGTCACGCGCTGCCGCCCTGGCCGCGGTCGCCGACGGATGCCGGATATCGTCCAGGAACGCCTCCTGCACCGGCCCCGGCTCGCGCAGCAGCCGGGCGTCCGGCTCGGCCAGCAGCCCGGCGAACCGGTCCGCCGCCTGCTCCGGCCGGCGCCGGCGGCCAGGATCGCGGCCGACATCAGCACCCGCGCGGCCGCCTCGGAGCGCCGGGCGGTCCGCAGTGCCAGGCGGTCCGGCGGCAGCCGCGGATCCCGCGGTACCATCGGCGCCGGGCTGCCCACCGTGCAGACCGCGCTGACCTGGCCGGCCAGCACCGCGCCGCAGGCCAGCGCCGTCGGGCCGCCGCCGGACAGGCCGACCACGGGGCAGCCCTCCAGGCCCGCCTGCCGCATCAGCTCGCCCAGGTCGCGGGCGGCCGACGCGATGGTGCCGTCCGGGTCGAAGCTCGACCTGCCGTAGCCGGGCCGGTCCGGCACGATCAGCGCGACGCCGCGGTCGCTGGCCGGCTCACCGAGGCTGGCGAGCTGGCGGGCCGAGCCCGGCGTGCCGTGCAGCACCAGCACCGGCAGCCCGGCCGGGTCGCCCATGACCTGGTAAGCCAGCAGGCGCTGGTCCGGCAGGGTGAGCACGGCCACGAGCCGGATGCTAGTACAGCCACCGGCTCTTGCATCCGGTCCTGCGGTACCGCATTACCTTCGGGATATGGAACTCACCGAGACCGGACAGGATGGCGGCTGGGCGGCGGCCGGGTGCACGCTGCCGACCGCAGAACGGCCGCTGCGGGGGGCCGAGTTTGACGAGCTTTTCGCGGCCGCGGTGCGCGGCATCGACCGGGCCGGGCCGACCCGGCTGCGGCTCGACCTGCGGCCGGGCCGCGCACTCGCGGCCAGTGCGGCCGGGCTCATGGTGGCGGAGACTGAGTGCTGCTCGTTCTTCACCTTCGCGCTCACCGCGACCGGCGACCGTCTGACCCTGGACGTCACCGTGCCAGGGCCGCACGCCGGGTTCCTGGACGCGCTGGCCGCCCGGGCGGCCGCCGCCTCCGGCGGCGGGAGCGGGCGGTGAGCGCACTGCGCACCGGGCAGGTCGCCAGGGCGGCCGGGGTGAACCGGCAGACGCTGCGCTACTACGAGCGCCGCGGCCTGCTCGCCGAGCCAGGCCGCAGCCTCGGCGGGCACCGGCTGTACCCGGACGAGGCGGTGACCCTGCTGCGGGTGATCAAGGCGGCGCAGCGCCTCGGGTTCTCCCTGGACGAGGTAGCCGGGCTGCTCCAGGCTCGCGGCGCTCGCCCGTCCGGCCCGCTCGGGCTGCTGGCTACGGCAAAGCTCGCCGAGGTCGAGGCGAGGATCGCCAGCCTGGAAGAGGTCGCGGACATGCTGCGGGCCGTGCTCGGGGCCGGCTGCGCCGACCTGATCGACTGCGCCGCCCAGCCGCACTGCCCGGTCCCCTTCAGCGCGCCTCCCGCCCCCGCCGCCTAATGGCCCGGCGTCCGAACCCCATGGGTATGGGATCCAGCGGGGTTACCCCGGCCCGGCGGGCAGGTCGGCGGGGGCGGTAAATCGGTTGCGGGGCGGGGCGGGCCGGTGCTCGGCTCGGCTTGTGCAGATCTACCTGGAGACGGCGCGGCTGCGGCTGCGCCGGTTCACCGGGGAAGACGCCGCCGACCTGGCCGCGCTGCACGGCGACCCGGCCGTGATGCGCTACATCGACGTCCGCCCGGTGCCGCGCGAGGACGTCGAGGGCCGGGAGCTGCCCAGGGTCCTGCGCGAGTACCGGGAGCTGCCGGACGGCCTCGGGCACTGGGTGGCGACCGCCAGGGCCGGCGGTGAGTTCCTCGGCTGGTTCGGGCTGTCCCCGGCGAGCAGCCCCGGCCTGGACGGCGGGACCGAGGTCGGCTACCGGCTCCGGCCGGGCGCGTGGGGTCGCGGCTACGCCACCGAGGGGGCCCGGGCGCTGGTCCGCCGGGCCTTCACCGAGCTGGGCATCGAGCGCGTCGTCGGCACCACGATGACGGTCAACCTGGCCTCCCGCCGGGTGCTGGAGAAGGCCGGGCTCCGGCTGGTCCGCACCTTCTTCCTGGACTGGCCGCTGTACCTGGAGGGCGCCGAGCACGGCGACGTCGCCTACGAGCTGACCCGGGCCGGCTGGGAGCAACTGGCGGTGTTATCTCGCTCGCTCTGGCCGCGGTGTTAGCTGCGCTCGCTCTGGCCGCGGTGTTAGCTGCGCTCGCTCTGGCCGCGAGCCGGCGGTGCTAGCTGCGCTCGCTCTGGCCGCGAGCCGGCGGCAACCCAGCCGCGATCGCCGCCACCACCGCATAGGGCAGGTGGCGCGGATGCACCAGCAGCGCCCTGGCCACCTGGCGGACCGCGAGCCGCCGCGGCGTCAGCACGGCCTCGCTGTAGCGCCAGGCGGCCGCCTCGTCAGTGCCGAACCGCGGCCCGATCGCCCGGCGGAACCGCCGGGCGTCGCCGCCGTCCCGCCGCCAGGCCCGCAGCCAGCCGCGCAGCTCGTCGTCGCGCTCCAGCATGGTCCAGTTCATCAGCCGCTCGGCGACCTGGCCGCCCGCGTCGATCACGAACGCCAGCTCGCCGCCGCCGGAGATGCCGTGCACCCGGCCCTCGCTGCCGCGGCCGTGGTGGATGCTGGCCGAGCTGAACGGGGCGCCGACCGCGAGCGCGGCCACCGCGTGCCCGGCCTCATGCCAGGCCGTCGTCACGCTGGCCGCCCTGGCCGGGGCGAGCGTCGGGTAGCAGCCGCACTGGTAGCGCTGCCGGATCCAGCGGTCGTGCACGATCGACTGATCGTCATACCGGACCAGCCGGTCCAGCTCCGCCTGGACCGCGGCCAGGGTGCGCCGTTCTGCGGGTTTCACGTGCAGTTACCAACCGGATCGGGCCGTAATCTGCCGGCGCGCGGGTACGACTAGGTCAGTGTGGCACGGCCAGCCGGGACGTCCCCGGCGGGCGTCCGCACCGCGCGGCGGCCCGGCGTTAGCACCGGGGCGCCCGGGCCCTAGTGAGGACGTAGCAGCCTGTGTGGGAGATTTGCCCGGTAGACTGCCGGCCTGCGGGATGCTGACTGGACCGTTCCAGGCCGGCTCCCGGCCGCGGCGGCAGCCGCGCGCTTCACCCACCAAGGCAGAACAAGATTGGAGTCCAGATGCGGGTTCTGGTTCTTGGCGGCGATGGGTTCTGCGGCTGGCCGACCTCGCTGTACCTGTCGGACCGCGGTCATGACATCACGATCATCGACAACCTGAGCCGCCGGAAGATCGACGTCGAGCTGGAGGTGGAGTCGCTGACACCGATCCGGCCGATCGGCTGAGCGGATCCGGGTCTGGGGTGAGGTCTCCGGACGCGACATCGGCTTCATTGACCTGGACCTGGCCACCGAGTACGACCGGCTGGTCGCGGTGCTGGAGGAGCTACGGCCGGACGCGATCGTGCACTTCGCCGAGCAGCGGGCGGCGCCGTACTCGATGCGCACCACCGCCACCAAGCGCTACACCGTGGACAACAACGTCCGGGCCACCCACAACCTGCTGACCGCGCTGGTCGCGACCGGCATCGACGCCGCGCTGGTGCACCTGGGCACCATGGGCGTGTACGGCTACGGCTGGTCCGGCACCGCGCCGATCCCCGAGGGCTACCTGACCGTGAAGGTGCCCACGCCCGACGGCGAGCTGGAGCGGGAGATCCTGCACCCGGCCAACCCCGGTTCGGTGTACCACCTGACCAAGACGCTGGACCAGCTGATGTTCTCGTTCTACGCCAAGAACGATCACCTGCGGATCACCGACCTGCACCAGGGCATCGTGTGGGGCACCCAGACCCCGCAGACCATCCGGGACGAGCGGCTGATCAACCGGTTCGACTACGACGGCGACTACGGCACCGTGCTGAACCGGTTCCTGATGCAGGCGGCCATCGGCCACCCGCTGACCGTGCACGGCAGCGGCGGCCAGACCCGCGCGTTCATCCACATCCGCGACACCGTGCGGTGCATCGAGATCGCGCTGGCCAACCCGCCGCAGGCGGGCGACCGGCCGCGGGTGCTGAACCAGATCACCGAGACGCACCGGGTGGGCGAGCTGGCCAAGATGGTCGCCGCCATCATCGGCGCGGACATCGCGCACCTGCCGAACCCGCGGCAGGAGGCGGACGAGAACGATCTGTGCGTGCTCAACGAGCAGTTCCTGGCCCTGGGCCTGGAGCCGACCACGCTGTCCGAGGGCCTGCTGGAGGAGTGCACCGACATCGCCGCCCGGTACCGGGACCGGGTAGACCCCTCCAAGATCATTGCCCGGTCGGTCTGGCGGGCCGGGATGGAGACCGCCGAGGACCTGATGACCGACATTCCCGCGGACACCCCGGTCGAGGCGGTACTCGAGCCGTAGCGGGCCGAGCCGGCCTGCGGCGGGAGGCTGCCCGGCGGTTCTCGTTTCGCCTGGTCCTGACGGTCTGGGTGGGCGAGGACCGGCCGGGTCGGCCGCGTCGCCGGTCAGCTGCCGCCGACGCCGACGGCGGTCAGCACCACCAGGGTGACCGTGGCGAGGGCGAACGCGCCGTGCGCGACCACCACCGGAAGCGGGAAGTTGCGCTCCGGCGGGACCGGCTGCACGGTCCGGAGGTGAGCCTGGCCGCGCCCTGGGCCGGCGGCCGAAGGTCCGGTACACCCCGATCCAGCGGGCCGCCATGATCAGGCCAAGCGTCGCGCCGGTCACCACGATGACCGCCGCGGTCCAGGCCAGCCGGTCGCTGTCCAGGACCAGGTAGCCGATCCAGACAGCCAGGCCGGTCAGCGCGAGCAGCGCATGCGCGGAGATCACCGGGATGGGCAGCCGGGTCGCGGCGGAATGCTGGAAGTCATGGTCATACTCGATCAGCCAGATCGCCAGCAGGAACAACCCGGCGGACACGGTGATTATCCAGGTGACCAGGGCGACGACGCTCATTAACAGCACGCTCCAGGTACGGGATAGCGGGCATCATGACGGGCGCTGCGGGGGCTTCGCTGAGCCGCGCTGCTGACGCTCAACGACCATGCACCCGCATACGGGAAGGCACCCGGATAGGTAACGCGGCGGGCCGCCCGCGCGGTTCACCGTTTCCGCCCGGACCACCGCTGCCATACCGGACGGCGGCGATCCGGGTTGGCCTTCGTAAGCTAGGGCAATGACTGCCAGCCCTGCCGCCAGCCCGGCAGACCAGCCAGAACGGGGCGCACGCGGCGGCCCGCGAGCTGCTGCGCCGGTTCCCCGTCCTGGACGGTCACAACGACCTGCCCTGGGCGCTGCGCCGGGCAGACTCGATGGACGCGGCGCTGACCGACCTGACCGCGCCGGTCGCGTTCACCCACACCGATCTGCCCCGGCTGGCCGCCGGCGGCGTCGGCGCGCAGTTCTGGTCGGTGTTCGTGCCAGCCGAGCTGGCCGGCGACGCGGCAGTGGCCACCACGCTGGAGCAGGTCGACCTGGTGCACCGGCTCATCGCGCGGTACCCGGATGTGCTCGAGCTCGCGCTGACGGCCGCCGACGTGGCCAGGATCACCGCGGCCGGGAAGATCGCCTCGCTGCTGGGCGCCGAGGGCGGGCACTCGATCGCGTCCTCGATGGCCACCCTGCGCGCCCTGTACGCGCTCGGCGTCCGCTATATGACCCTGACCCACAACCGGAACGTGCCCTGGGCCGACTCGGCCACCGACGAGCCGGCCGCGGGCGGGCTGACCGGCTTCGGCCGGGAGGTGGTCGGCGAGATGCAGCGCCTCGGCATGCTGGTCGACCTGTCCCACGTCTCGGCCGCGACCATGACCGACGCGCTGGATGCCGCCGAGGGGCCGGTCATCTTCTCGCACTCCTCCGCCAGGGCGATCTGCGACCACCCGCGCAACGTGCCGGACGAGGTGCTGGCCCGGCTGCCGGGCAACGGCGGGGTGTGCATGGTGACGTTCGTGCCCGGCTTCGTCTCCCCGGCCTGCCGGGAATGGGAGCGGGAGCTCGCGGCCGAGGTGAGCCGCCAGGGACTGGACCCCAGGGACTTCTCCAGCCGCCGGCAGGTACGCGCGGAGTGGGTGGCCGGGCACCCGAGGCCGACCGCCACCCTGACCGAGGTCGCCGATCACGTCGACCACGTCCGGCAGGTGGCCGGGACCGATCACGTCGGCATCGGCGGCGATTACGACGGAACCGACCAGGTGCCCGCCGGGCTGGAGGACGTGTCCTGCTACCCGGCCCTGTTCAGCGAGCTACTGGCGCGGGGCTGGAGCGAGGCCGACTGCGGCAAGCTGGCCAGCGGAAACATCCTGCGGGTGATGCGGGACGCCGAGGCCGCGGCGCGCGCGATATCGGCCCGCCGCGGCCCGTCGGTGGCCCGGCCCGACTGACCGGCCGGGTCAGCTGAACGGGGAATCCGGGCGCGGCTGGCGCTCGCCGTCCAGGAACACGTCCACCTTCTCGTCGTAGAAGCAGGCCAGGCCAGCGATTTTCTGGCTCTCCGGCAGCGGGGTACGGTACGTCCACACGATGTCGGCGCGCGGGCCCTGGCCCGCGTCCACCGACCAGTAGCTGGCCGTTCCCTTGTACGGGCAGCCGGTCTGCGTGTCCGATGGCCGCAGCAGGTCCATCCGGACATCGGCCAGCGGCAGGTAGTAGCGCGGCGGCAGCCCGGTCTCGAACAGGATCCGGGGCTGGCGCGACTCGGCCACGGTGACCCCGTCCAGCTCGATCCGCACGTGCCGCGAGCTGGCCAGGATGTCCACCCGGGAGTAGGGGTCGCGCGGGTGCACGTAGACCGGCTCGTCCTCTTCCAGCCATTCGCTCATCGCGTCCCAGTCGAAACGAACCGCGTCCCGCAACTCCGGCACCGGACTGGCGGTGTAACGCCGGGCGGCCCGCTCGGCGGTGGCCGTGGCCACCTTGACCGTCAGCAGCTCGGCCTCGCCGAGCCCGGCTACCGACTCGGTCTGGCCGGAGCCGATCAGCTCGGCCCGGACATCGCCGGCCGGCAGGTAGTAGACCGGGTAGTGAGGCCGCTCCCAGACCAGCAGCGGGCTGCGGGTATCGGCGACGAGCTGACCGTCGAGGTAGGCGCGCACGCGCTTGCGGCCGGTCTCCACCCGGATGGCGTCTGGACTGTGCGACATTCGGCTCTCCAGCTGATCTGATAGCAGGATGCGATGCGGTCCGGTGACAGCGAACATACCGGCCGGTCCGGGCCGCCGGGTCAGCCCGCCCTGGCGCCCGCGGTCAGGCTGGCCTGGCGGCGGGGACAGTTTGGCCGGGCGGCGCATGCCGTTGCGGTGTTCGTTGAGTAGCGTCGGGGCATGCGACTTGGTGTCCTGGACGTGGGATCGAACACGGTGCACCTGCTCGTGGTGGATGCCCATCAGGGCGCTCCGCCGGTCCCGGCCTACTCGCACAAGGCCGAGCTGCACCTCGGTGACCATCTGGACGAGCAGAACAAGCTGACCAGGGAGTGCGCGGTACAGCTGCGCGCGTTCGTGGCGCAGGCGCTGCAGATCGCCGAGGACCAGGGCGTGCACGAGCTGCTGGCGTTCGCCACCTCCGCGGTGCGGGATGCGGCCAACGGTGACGAGCTGCTGGCCTGGATCGAGGCCGAGACCAGGGTGAGCATCCAGGTGCTGCCGGGGCCGGATGAGTCCCGGCTGACGTTCCTGGCCGCGCGGCGCTGGTCCGGCTGGTCGTCGGGCCGGCTGCTGATGCTCGACATCGGCGGCGGCTCGCTGGAGGTCGCCTCCGGCCACGACGAGGTACCCAGCGTCGCGATCTCGCTGCCGCTCGGCGCCAGCCGCCTGACCAGGGACTGGCTGACCGGTGACCCGCCGTCGCCGGAGGAGGTGCGCCGGCTCCGCAAGCACGTCCGGGCCGAGATCGCGGCCGCGGCCGGCGCCGTGCTGCGGGACGGTGCCGCCAACCACGCGGTCGCGACCTCCAAGACGTTCCGGCAGCTGGCCCGGATCGGCGGCGCGGCGCCGTCCAGCGAGGGCCGGTACGTGCGCCGGATCCTGCACCACGACGCCGTCACCGAGCTGGCCGAGCGGCTGCCGCGGACCTCCGTGGCCGAGCGGGCCCAGCTGCCGGGGGTGTCGATCGGCCGGGCACCGCAGCTGGCGGCCGGCGCGATCGTGGCCGACGCGGCGATGGACCTGTTCAAGCTCCCCCGGCTGGAGATCTGCCCGTGGGCGCTGCGCGAGGGCGTGATCCTCCGCCGCCTGGACAGCCTCCCCGGCTAGCCGCCCGGCGCCGAATCATCGGCGTCGCGGCGAGCGGTAGAAATTCAGGTAGCGGGCGCCCCCGCATGGCTCCTCGCCGGACCCGGCCACGGGGTCGACCGCGGCATGCGGGCTGACCGTGCCCCAGTAGCGGATCGGGAACGCATGCTGATAGGTGCCGCCCCCGTCGGTGTAGGTGACGACCTGCCGAGGGATGTCCCACCTGCCAGGTTTAAGGGCCGTGATGATGACCCAGAGCTGAAACTGCCCGCCGGGCTTGAGTTGATATCCCCTAATCCGGTAAAGATCCTGTTTCTGGCAGCTACCGAAATGGCTTGCGGGCGGGCTGACGATGTAATTGCCGCTGGAGATGGATCGCGTCCTGCCCAGCGGTGCGATCCACGCCCGCACCGAGACCACGGTGCCAACACCGGGCCCGGTAAGGCTTACTGCGTCAACGGTTAAAGTTGCGTGGCTGATGTTGTCGGCATCCCCGAACAGATAGCCGAGCTGCCAGCCAGGCCGGTCGTGCCAGGGGCCAACCCCCGTGCCGTAAACGTACTTGAAGACATTTGGCGCGGCCGAGCCGCACCCGGTCAGCAGCACTACAAAAGCGACCCCCGCCCCTGCCAGGACCCGCACAGTCCCGGCGCGACTGCGGCTCCTCATCAGACGCGTCACCCCTGCCTAACAGGAACGCATGAGGCAAAGATACGGCTCGCCACTACTGGATCGGCATGATACCCCCAGATAACCCGTACGTGTCCGTTCCGGCAACCACGCTTGTAGGACCAGGCAACACTGGTAATGCTGGCATAAGTAGTCAGGTCCTCAAGCAACAGGCCACCACCCACGATGCCGCCGGGTAGCGAACCGAGTGTGAAGTCGGCGCCTATGGAGTTTTCCTGCCTGGTGCCGTTATCGCGCTCCCACGGAAGGCTATGCCGGTATATCCTCACTGCCCAGGCGCCGCCTGGTCCCCGGTTGTACCGAGGCTGGCGGAATTGGACCTTGCCAATTGACCTCCCGTGGCGCTTGCGGGAATCCGGATTATAGTCGGCAACGGTGCCCTGGAAGTGGTCGGGTTCCCACTGGTAGAAGAAGATCCCCCGGTTAGCGTAAAGATAATAGACGTAGAAGTAATTGGCCCAGATCCACCGGTGATACGTTCCGGTTACCTGCCAGCCGGTGCGGACAGTGCGGTCGGTCGCCTCGAGCTGGTTGCCGGTGAGGGCTACCCCGCCATAAGCCGTGGTTGGCAGCTCGAACTCGCTCTGCCGGGCTGTCGATTTCGAGTAGGTATAGGTGAGCTCCGCGTGCAGGCCAGGGGCGCTGTTCAGGGGCGTAATCGGTGAGTACCGGTACCGGGAAGCCTTCCGGAACTTGCCAAGCGGTACGTCTCCGCCGGCGAACTGCCGGTTGAACCAGCGTAGCGAGGCGGACTTCAGCAGGGCCGGCTTGCCGGTCGCCGGGTCAGTTCCGGCCCTGGCGGCATATCTCAGCGTGTGTCCCTCGGCTATCACGATGTCGGTGACGTTGTACTGGCCAGCGGCATCCCAGGCCAGGATGACGGCATTGAATGCGTCGTCTCCCGAGCCGATGTCGCCGAGATCGGCGGATGGCACGGCCGAGGTGCTGACCGCGAGGCTCACCGTGCCACCGGAGCCGGTAGTGCCTGAGCCGATCTGGGGAAGGTAGGTGTACCTGGCGGGATAGCCGGGCGGGTTGAAGTACACCACGACATGTGCCCCTGTCATCGGCGCGCTGCCGCTGGCGCTACTAAGGGTCAGATTTAACATGGTGGCCGGTGCGTTCGCATCGGCCGGCGAACCCGGTAAGACAGCCGGCGTGATGACCGATAACGCGAGCAGTATTGGCGCCGCGACTGATGCGCCCGGAGTACGACGGATCATAACTGCCTCCCGTAGATATCCGTCCCCGGACGATCAGGTTAAACCCGGGCCCATCGTACGGCGATACCTGGCCGCCCTTCGCCGCTTCCTCGCGTCAGCCGGGAATTGCCGCTCCGGAGGGCAGCCCGGCCGCGACGTAGGCGTCGTAGCGCGGCTGCCACGGCTCGGCGGTGTCGCTGTGCGAGCCGTCCGGGAGCTGGCCGGCCATCAGCTTGTCCAGCTCGGCCAGGCACACGTGCCAGCCCGCTGCCTGCCGGGCGGCGGCGTCCCGCTCGTGCAGCAGGTCGATGAGGGTGAACCGGCAGTGGCCCGCGTCCGGCCCGGTCGGCTCGAGCTCGAACCGCAGCTCGTTGTCGCCCCAGGTGAAGGCCAGCCGCCGGGGCGGCTCGCAGGCGAGCACGGTGCCCTTGCAGTCCTCGTCATACGGATCCCCGGTGAAGCTGACCATCCCGCCCGCCCGCAGGTCGATCTCGACCTCGGACGGGAACCAGTGCCGGAGCTCGTCCGGCGTGGTGACCGCCGCCCAGACCCGGTCCACCGGGTGCCGGTAGGTGCGGATGAACCGGACCGCCGGACGGCCGTCGATCTCCTGGTAGGTGCCTGAATCGTGATTCATCATGTCTCCCTGTTCGGATCGGGGCCCCCGGCCTCGCGATGCCGCGCGGTCTGGTCGAGATGGCGGCCGAGGGCGTCCAGGCGCTCGTTCCACAGCGCCCGGTACGGAGCCAGCCAGGCATCCAGCTCCACCAGCGGTGCCGGGTCGATGGAGTAGATCCGGCGCTGCGCGGCCCCGGTGACCTGTACCAGGCCGGCTTCGCGCAGGATGCGCAGGTGCTTGGACGCGGCCGGCTGGCTGACAGCCAGCGCCGTTACCAGCTCGCCGACCGAGTGCGGCCGCTGCCGCAGCAGCTCAAGTACCCCGCGCCTGGTCGGGTCGGTCAGCGTGGGCCAGATACTGTCCGGCATGCCCCGAACATAACGCCACAGGCATATAACCGTCAAGGCATATAAGGTCAGGCGGTCTGGAGGCGGGCCGTTTCGTCCCGGACCCAGAGGCCGACCAGGCCGCGCAGGTGCGCGACGAACTGGTCGTGCTCGTGCGCCGGGTAGGTCGACCGGACCGTATCGACCAGCAGCCGGTCCAGGTCCGGCCCGGCCGCCCACTCCAGCACGATCTCATCCAGGTGCGGCAGCCTGCTTTCGCAGAAGTCGTGGTAACGCTGCGCCTCGAAGTAGGCGTCGGCCAGGTCGCGGTAGGCACCTAGCTTCTCGCCGTAGGACGCGTCGGCGTCGTCGGCGATCTCGAAGAACCGGCGGGTGTCCAGGTCCAGGTTCGCCCGGCGGCCGGTGACCAGCGCGAACACGCACCACTTGACCAGGGCCTTCATCGCCCAGGGGAAGTAGTAATGCAGGCTGGTGATGGCCACGTCCGGGCAGGCGTTGGCGTAGTCGATCGGGTACACCTCGCTGCCGGAGACCAGGGTCTCGCAGGAGTTGAACTCCCACCGGAAGAACGCGTTGACCAGCCGCCCGATCGTCACTACCTCGGCGCCCACCTGCGGCGACAGGAAGCTGTGGTCCACCGCGTAACGCAGGTGCATGGGCTGCTCCGGCTGGAACCGCATGACCATGGTCTCGGCGCCGATGGACAGCGAGCGGGCGAAGACGTCGTAGCCGTCGATGGCCTTCTGCAGGTGCATGAGCATCTCGCCGCTGGCGTCGTAGGCCGCGTGCAGCTCGGCCGGGTTGCTGATCCTGGACACCCCGCGCCAGGCCCCGCCGTCGTAGGGCTTCATGAACAGCGGGTAGCCGATCCGCTCCGCGAGCGCGTCCAGGTCGAACGACTTGTTGTACCGGCTGGAGGTGTAGGCGTAGCGGGCGTTGTCGATGGGGTTCTTGTACGGCACCAGCACGGTCTCCGGCACCTTGAGCCCGAGGCGCATCATCGCGCAGTACGCCGCGTGCTTCTCCATCGCCTGGAACGTGAACGGGCTGTTCAGTAGGTACACGTCGTCCATCAGCGCGATCTTCTTGAGCCACTCCCGCGGGTGGTAGTACCAGTACGCCAGCCGGTCGATGGCCAGGTGGTAGCGCGGCTGGTCGCGCAGGCTGAACGGCTCGATGGTGATCCGCTCGCAGTCGAACACATGCCGGGCGCCGCCAGTGCCGGGCACCGGGCCCAGCCGCCCGAGGATGTCCTCGAACGCCCGCGGCCAGTCTTCCTCGGTGCCGAGCAGCAGTCCGATCAGGTGCCTGGTGACTGTCAATGGGACTCCCGTGGTCGGCAGGAACGCGGGCCGGAAACGGTGATCACCCGGATATCGTGCCCGCTGCGGGGCACTGGTGACAATGCCGCGACGGTCCGGCCGGCCCGGCGGCTGCTGGCGCCCGGACCCGGTGACGTGCGAATCTGTACCAGGTGCCCGGAGGGGGGATACGTGGTCTCCCTGTTGCGCGGAGCGAGGGCCTTATGGGTCGTGACATCCAGGCAATCAAGATCAGCGGCGAGGACCGGAGGAACTACCGGGACAAGCTCCGGCGCTCGCTGGACGTCTTCGCCCGGATGCTGGGCGAGCACCTGTTCACCGACGGCCCGCCGCTGGTCGGCCAGGAGATCGAGCTGAACCTGGTGGATTCCCGCGGCGCGCCGTCCATGCGCAGCGCCGAGGTGCTCGCCGCGATCGCGGATCCGGCCTGGGCGACCGAGGTCGGGCAGTTCAACCTGGAGATCAACGTCCCGCCCCGGCAGCTCGGCGGGGACGCGCTGGCCGGCCTGGAGCAGGAGATGCGGGCCGACCTCAACGCGGCGGACGCCAAGGCCCGCAGCGTCGGCAGCCGCCTGGTCATGATCGGGATCCTGCCGACGCTCGGCCAGCACGACGCGCACCTGGGCACGATGTCGGCCAACGCGCGCTACCGGGTGCTCAACGAGCAGATCTTCGCCGCCCGCGGCGAGGACATGCGGATCGAGATCGACGGCGCCGAGAAGCTGCTCACCCACGCCGACAGCATCACCCCAGAGGCCGCCTGCACCAGCGTCCAGCTGCACCTGCAGGTCTCGCCCGACACCTTCGCGGCGTACTGGAACGCGGCCCAGGCGATCGCCGGGGTGCAGGTTGCGCTGGCCGCCAACGCCCCGTTCCTGTTCGAGAAGCAGCTGTGGGCCGAGACCCGGATCACCCTGTTCGAGCAGGCCACCGACACCCGGCCGGATGAGCTGAAGCGGCAGGGCGTGCGGCCCAGGGTGTGGTTCGGCGAGCGCTGGATCACCTCGGTGTTCGACCTGTTCGAGGAGAACATCCAGTTCTTCCCGGCTTTGCTGCCGATCTGCGAGGACGAGGACCCGCTGGAGGTGCTCGACCGCGGCGGCTGCCCGGAACTGGCCGAGATGAGCCTGCACAACGGGACCGTCTACCGCTGGAACCGCCCGGTCTACGCGGTCACCGGCGGCAAGCCGCACCTGCGGGTGGAGAACCGGGTGCTGCCGGCCGGGCCGTCCATCGCCGACGTGATGGCGAACGCCGCGTTCTACTACGGGCTGGTCCGAACGCTGGCCGAGGCGGAGCGGCCGGTCTGGACCCGCCTGTCGTTCGCCGCCGCGGCCGACAACCTGCACGCCGCCGCCCGGCACGGGCTGGACGCCGAGCTGTACTGGCCCGGCGCCGGCGAGACGCCTGTGACCGAGCTGGTGCTGCGCCGCCTGCTGCCGCTGGCGCACGAGGGCCTGCGCCAGTGGGGCGTCGGCCAGGTCCAGTCCGACCGGCTGCTCGGCATCATCGAGCAGCGCTGCCTGACCGGCCGGACCGGTGCCGCCTGGCAGGCGGCCACGGTCGCGGCGATCGAGCGCGGCGGGGCCAGCCGGCCGGAAGCGCTGCGGCAGATGACCCAGCGCTATATCGAGCACATGCACACCAATGAGCCGGTGCACACCTGGCCGGAAGACCGCTGAGTGACTGGCAGCGCGGATCCCGGCGGTTGCGGGATCCTGTTCGACCGGGCCACGGCCGCCCCGGAGCCGCGCTGGCGCACTATCCCCGAGCTCGCCGCAGATGCCGCTGCGCGGTTCGGCCAGCGGGAGTTCCTCCGCTTCGGCGAGATCTCGCTGAGCTTCAGCGAGCTGCACGAGCGCAGCAGCCGGCTCGGCCTGGTGCTCGCCGGGCACGGAGTCCGGCCGGGCGACCGGGTCGCGATCATGATGGACAACGTGGCCGACTGGCCGGTGAGCTGGCTGGCGATCCTGGCAGCCGGCGCGGTTGCGGTCCCGGTCAACGTCCGTTACCAGCAGGCCGACCTGGCGTTCGTGCTCGCCGACTCCGGTGCGGCGCTCGTGCTGACCGGGGAGGCGCAGGCCGGACTGGTGCGGTCCGTGGCCGCGGCATCCGGCCGGCCCGTCGAGGTACGGACGATGGCGGAACTGGCCGGCGATCTGGCCGCTGCCGCGGAGGTCGTGCCCGGGGTCACTGTGCCGGGCGTGATCGTCGCGGTGGCCCGGCAGCCGGCGGATATAGCCAACTTCCAGTACACCTCGGGGACAACCGGATTCCCGAAGGCCTGCATGCTGTCGCACCGGTACTGGCTGACGACCGGCTGGCTGACCGCGATCGAGGCCGAGCTGCGGGCCGGCGACGTGATGCTGATGGCGCAGGCGTTCTCCTATATGGACCCGCAGTGGGCCTGCGTGATGTGCCTGATGGGCGGCTGCCCGCTGGTGGTGCTGCCCCGGTTCTCCGCGTCCGGGTTCTGGGCGTCGGCCCGCGAGCACGGCGCGACCCTGACCTACCTGCTCGGAGCCATGCCCACGCTGCTGTTCCGGCAGCCGCGCGGCGCCGGCGAGACCCGGCACCGGATGCGCCTGGTGCTGTGCTCCGGCATTGTGCCCGGCCTGCACCGGGCGCTCGAGGAACGCTGGGGCGTGCCCTGGCGCGAGCTTTACGGGTCCACCGAGAGCGGGCTCGACCTGGCGGTGCCGCCGGGAGCGGCGGAAACGGTCGGCACCGGCGCGATGGGCCGCCCGCCGCCGGGCAAGGAGGTCAGGATCGCCGACGAGGCCGGGCGCACCGTGCCCGACGGCGAGACCGGCCAGATCCTCATCCGCGGCGAGCCGATGATGCACGGGTACTGGAATCATCAGGACGCCACCGAGCGTGCCTTCCGCGGCGGCTGGTACCACTCCGGTGATCTCGGCTACCGGGACACCGGCGGATGGATCCACCACGCCGGGCGGCTCAAGGACATCATCAGGCGCGGCGGCGAGAACATCTCCGCGGCCGAGGTGGAGAACGTGCTGGCCCTGCACCCCGCGGTGGCGGCCGCCGCCCTGGTCGGCATCCCGGATGAGATCTTCGGCGAGCTGCCCAAGGCGTTCGTGCTGCTGCGGCCCGGCCACGAGGCTGGCACCGCGACCGCGCTGAGCCTGGCCGGGCACCTGCGCGGGCAGCTGGCCGGCTTCAAGGTTCCGGCCTACCTGGAGTTCGTGGACGGCTTCGAGCTGACCCCGTCAGCCCGGATCCGCAAGCGCACGCTGCTGCCGCCCGGCCGGGACCAGCGGGCGGGAGCGTTCGACCTGACGGCGGGTTGCTGGACCGCAAGCGAGGCAGGCGCCGTGTCCGGAGCAGGCGCGGGGCCCCGGCCAGGCGCAGGGCCCCGGCCAGGCGCAGGGCCCCGGGCAGGCGCAGGGCCCCGGGCAGGTACCGGGCCGGCGGCCGGGGTCCCGAAAGGAGCGGTGATGACCGGTTGGGGGATCGAGTCCGGCTTTATCGGCGTGACCTCGGCGCAGGACGTCGCCGTGATCACCCTGCGACGGCCGGACAAGCTCAACGCGCTCACCGCGGACATGCGCCGGGAGCTTGCCGCCATCCTCCGGTACTTCGGCGACGGCGGGCGGGCCAGGGGCATCGTGCTCACCGGCGCCGGGCGGGCGTTCTGCGCGGGCGAGGACCTGGCGGCCGCCGCCGGGCTGCCGGCCGGCGGCATGCTCGCCGAGATCGAGCTGTTTCACGACCTCACCAGGGCCGCCCTGGAGACGGCGGTCCCGGTGGTCGCGGCGGTCAACGGGATCGCCGTGGGCGGCGCGGCCGAGATGACGCTGTGCTTCGACGCGAGGATCGGCACCCCGGCCGCCGAGTTCCTGCTGCCGGAGAGCAACATCGGGCTGACGATCTCCAACGCGGCCAGCGTGCTGCTGCCCAGGCTGGCCGGTGCCCGGGCGATGCGCCTGGTGATGGAGTCGCCCAGGATCAGCGCCACGGAGGCGCTGGCCCTCGGCCTGCTGGACGAGATCGTCGGGTCAGACGGCCTGCTCGACGCCGCGATCGCGCTGATCCGCCGGTGGACCAGGCCGGGCGCGCCGGTGACCGCCCACCTGCGGCTGCTCCGGCCGCCCCTGGACCTGGTCGAGCGGGCCTTCGCCGCCGAGACCGAGGCCGCCCGCACCGTCGAGCAGGCCGGGCTCTCCCAGGCCGGGATCAGCCGCTTCCTCAGCCGCCCGCGAGACCAGCCGGCGTCCTGACCAGCCGACAGGGCGGTGCGGCCCGCAACCCGTCCATGATCCGGTAAACAAAGTGCCAGAACAGTATTTTCTTTACCGGATCATGAACGCCGTGGCTCTCGAGCGTGCTCAGCCGTCTGCGGATCTGGCCGGTCTCGGCTGTCCGCGCTGGCGGTGGCTCAGCCGAAACGGCGAGGCTCCCCGCGGCGTAGTGCCGCGGGGAGCCTCGCAAGCCGGGTACTGCCGGGCCGTTCCTGCGCTACCCGGCAGTGTCGTCGTCGGCGCCCGGCTGCGGGCCGCGGGCCGCGCCCGGCTGCGGGGCAGCCGCATGCTTGGCCGTCTCGGTCGTCTCAGCCTGCGGCCCGGCGCTGGGCCTGGTCATCGTCACGGCCGGGGCGGGCCGGGTGCCGGCCGGACTGGCGGCATCGCCGCGCCCATTGCCCACGTGCTGATCGCCGCGGTGCTGGTCGCCACGCTGGTCGCCGCGCTGGTCGCCGCGCTGGTCGCCGCGCTGGTCGCCGCGGTGCTGGTCGCCGCCACGCTGGTCGCCGCGGTGCTGGTCGCCACGGTGCTCGCCGGGCTTGGCCCCGGGGCCGGGACCCGCCGCGGGGCCCGGCGCCCTGGCGCTGCGGGGCGACGCCGGCCGCCTGCGGCTGTGCCGCGCCCGCCGGGCCGCCGCCGGTGGCATGCCTGCCCTCGCCCTGGGCCGCCGGGCGGGCTGGCGCCTTGCCGTCGGCCGGGGGCACCGCGCCGGCCACGGTCCTGGCCACCTCGTCCTCCAGCGACCCGCGGGACATCTCCCCGGCGACCAGGGTGGTCACCACGTCGCGGATCTCGGTCAGCCGCCGGATCGCCTCGGTGTGCCGGGACATCAGCAGGTTGAGCCTGCGCTCGGCGCCGTCGTGGATCGCGGTGGCCCGTGCGGTGGCCTCGTCCAGCTGCTGCTTGGCCTGCGCCTTCGCGGCTGCGACCGCGCTCTCGGCGTGCTGGTTGGCGTCGGACACGGTGCGCTCGGCATCCGCCTTCGCGGCTGACCTGGTCTTCTCTGCCTCGCTGCGGGCGCTGGCGATGGAGTGCTCCGCCTGCTCCTGCGCCGCGCCCAGCATCCGCTCGACCTGCTCGTGCGCGTCCTTGCGGAGCTTTTCCGTCTCCTGCTTGACGTCCGCGCGCAGCTTCTCGACTTCCTGCTTGACCTCGGCGCGGAGCTTGCCGATCTCGTCGTTGGCCCGGTTGCGCTGCGACTTGGCCTCATCGTCGGCCAGCTTGAGGATCTGGCCCACGCGCTCGCTGATCTCCTCGTGCGGCGGCTTCTCGGCCGCGGCCTGCCGGGCCGAGGAGAGCTCGAGCCGCATCTGCTCGTTGCCGTCCATGGCGTGCGACAGCCGCTCCTCCAGGTCGCGGATCTGGCTGCGGTGCCTGGCGACGGTCTCATCAACCTGGCGGCGGCTGTAGCCCCGCCGCTCGAGTTCGAATTCTCCGGTGCCGGCCGAATAGTCGCTGTGCTCGCTCATCTGTCACCCGTCGGGTAGTTCAGGCAGTCCCTGGCCGGCTCGGCTGGAGCGGGAACTAGGCCGGCTGGGGCGGGCCAGGGCTGCGGTTGGTCATGCGCAAACCAGCGGGCGGCAACCGCAGCCCGCCGAAATTGCCATGCGTGCGTGGTGGGCGTCATGTAATAACGGGGATGACTCTTGTCCCGATGCACCCGTACGCGCAACCGGAACGGCTGACTGTCCAGTTTTGTCTGGATTTTAGCCGTGCCCGAATGGCCGTCACGGCGGCACTGCGCGGAGTTCCGGGGAGTCGTCCCCGAGCCCGCACAGCCCGACCCTAGCCGGCCGTCGGCGGCCGGTGCGCGGGCGCCAGGGACGGGCTGGCAGAATCGGCCCGCAGCCGCGCGAAGGGGGAGGCGATGACCGGGACTGCCAGGACCGGATCGCTGGGCGACCGCGTTCCGTTCGTGCATCCCGAGGCCTGGGTCGCGCCGGGTGCGGTGATCGTCGGCAGTGTCAGGCTCGGCCGGGCCGTGAGTGTCTGGTACGGCGCGGTGCTGCGGGCGGACGAGGAAGAGATCGTGGTCGGCGCCGAGTGCAACATCCAGGACCTGTGCTGCCTGCACGCCGACCCCGGCGAGCCGGTACTGCTGGCCGAGCGGGTCAGCCTCGGCCACGGCGCCACGGTGCACGGAGCGCAGGTCGAGGCGGACGCGCTGGTCGGGATCGGCGCGATCGTGCTCGGCCGGGCCAGGATCGGGGCCGGCTCGCTGGTGGCGGCGGGCACGGTCGTCCTGCCGGGCACCGTGGTCCCGCCCGGCGTGCTGTTCGCCGGGGTTCCCGGCCGGGTCGTCCGCGAGCTGACCGACGCCGACCGCGGGACTTTCGCGCAGACCGCGCGGAAGTACATGGCGCGGGCGCGACAGCACGAGGCGGTCCGGTGGGATGCGGGCGACCCGGTGCCATAACAATTCGGCACTATCAGCCGCCATGCCGGAATTGTTCGCCAGCTACCGGGTAGGAACTGGCCCGAGGGTGATCCCCGGGTGGCCCGGTAAATGGTCCTGATGGGTCATGCGAGTGCACGGGGCGCGCCGTAACCTGAGTGCCATCTTTTCCGCCTGTCGGCTAGGTGACGGAGGTGGGCGCGGTGCCAGAGCAACCAGATCTTCGTGTCCACGATCGCGTGGCGCTGGACGAGATCGATCTCTACGCCGAGGTGCTCGGCGCCGTCGCGGCCAGCGACCACCCGCTGACCCGGCAGGAGCTGGACAAGGTTCTCGGGCTGCCGCCTGTTCCCGCCGCGCGAGCGGTTCCTGGCTGACAGCGGCCCGGCTGGACCGCCGTCCCGCCCTTGGTATCGGGGGATAGGAGGGCCGCGGCGGCGCGGGATCAGGGAGCGCTGGCGCGGGCGTACATGACGTCGGTGCCCCAGTGAGTGAAGCCCAGCGACGTGTACAGGCCGATGGCCGCCGAGTTGGCCTCGTCGACGTACAGCATGACCTGGAACAGCCCGCGGGCGCGCAGGTAGGCGAGCCCGGCCAGGGTGAGCGCGCGGCCGAGACCGGTGCCCCGCTCGGCCGGGTCCACGCCGACCACGTAGACCTCCCCGATCGGCTCGTGGTCATGGCCGTCGGCACTGGTGCCGTGCCCGTGGATCTTCGTCCAGTGGAACCCGACGATCCGCCCGGCCCGCTCGGCCAGGAAGAACCCGTCCGGGTCGAACCACGGCTCGCGCTCCCGCAGCTCCAGGTCGGCCCGGGTCCAGGCGCCCTGTTCGGGGTGCCGGGCGAACGCGCGGGAGTTGAGGTCGACCCAGGCATCCTCGTCCCGGCCCAGCTCGAACGTGCGGATCGTGACTCCGCCCGCTAGCTGCGGCCGGCCCAGCCTGGCCTGCAGCGACCGCCGCATCTGCCACAGCGCCCGGACCCGGCTGAAGCCGGCTGCCGCGGCGAGCCGGGCCGCACCAGGCAGGTCGCCGTGCGCCCACAGCCTGGGCTGCCGCTCGCCCGCCTCCGCGGTGAGCGCCTGGACCAGGCGCAGGCCCAGGCCGTGCCGCCGGTGTGCCGGATGGATGACCAGCTCGCCGCTCGGCCCCTCCACCGGGTCGGTCGGGTCCAGGTGGGCATAGCCTGCCAGCTGCTGGCCCAGCATGAGCCGCAGGTTGCGGGCCTGGGCGTCACCGCCGTAGCGCAGGTGCAGCATGACGTGCTCGGACAGCGGGCTGACCCCGTCGGTCTCGGCGGCCCGGGCGACAAGTCCGAGCACCGCGTCAGCCTCCGAGGCCGCCAGCGGGCCGCTGACCTGGATCTCGACCTGCCCAGCGGTACCTGCCTGCCCGGCGGCACCTGCCTGCCCGGCGGTACCTGCCTGCCCGGCGGTACCTGGCTGCCCGGCGGTACCTGCCTCCCCGGCGGTACCTGGCTGCCCGGCGGCTGCCGCCTGGAGATCGGTGCGTGCCCGGCTGCCGCGGGCCGCCTGGCCAGGTCGGTCAGGGCTCGGCGTGGGCATGGCGGCCTTCCTTCCGGCGGGGGTGCGCGGCCGGTGGCGGGGTCACCGCGGCATGCCCGTTTGCCCGGTCACGGGCCTGGCCAGCAACCGGACCGGCCGGGCGGGTGCCACCGCGGCCGGGGCCGGGCACAGCCGCCGCGTCGCCGGCGGGTCCGGTCCCGTCCGGGCTGTCCCTAACCTCGCTGGCCCTGGCCGTGCTGCAGCCTGCCGTACTGGCCCTGGCCGTGCTGGCCCTGGCCGTGCTGGCCCTGGACGGGACGAACCGGTACCCCACGTTGCGGACCGTGCCGATCAGTGCCTCGTGCTCGGCGCCCAGCTTGGCCCGGAGCCTGCGGACGTGCACGTCGACGGTCCTGGTGCCACCGAAGTAGTCGTATCCCCACACCTCCTGGAGCAGCTGCGACCGGGTGAAGACCCGCCGCGGATGCTGGGCCAGGAACTTCAGCAGCTCGAACTCCTTGAAGGTCAGGTCGAGGGCCCGGCCGCGCAGCCGGGCGGAGTAGGTGGCCTCGCTGATCGCGAGTTCCCCGGAGCAGACCTCGTCGGCCTGGTCTGGTTCGCTGCCCCGGCTCCGGCTGATCGCCAGGCGCAGCCTGGCTTCTACCTCACCTGGCCCGGCGGTGTTCAGCAGCAGGTCGTCCGCACCCCAGTCGGCGGTGACCGCGGCCCAGCCACCCTCGGTCACGACCGCCAGCACCGGGCCGTCCAGCCCGGACCGGCGGAGCTGCCGGAAGACCTGCCGGACCCGGACCAGGTCGGTGCGGGCGTCCACCAGCACCACGTCGGCCGACAGCGCGCTGCCGCGCGGTGCCGGGGGAGCGCTGGCGCGCGGTGCCGCCGGGGCGCTGGCGCGCGGTGCCGCCGGGGCGCTGGCGCGCAGGGCCGCCTCGGCCGGCGCCACCCGGACCGCGTGCTGCAGCAGGCTGAGCGAGGGCAGGATCGCCGCGGCCGGCTCGCCTGAGCCGGTGAGCACCAGGACGTTGCTCAACCGCTGCCACCTCCGGCCCGCGGCGGCTGCCGCGAGAAGCTGCCTTGGGGTGCCCGGCTACCAGGGCACCCGGGGTCGGCGTCAGCCTGCGTCGCCATGAGCGAGGATAGCTGACATGGCGATCGTGACCCTCCGCTACTGGGCAGCGGCGAAGGAGGCGGCCGGTGCCGCCGAGCAGAAGGTGACGGCCGGGACCCTCGCCGATGCCCTCGCCGCGGCGGGCGGTCCGGCCGGTCCTGGCGAGCGGCTGCGAACGGTGCTGGACCGCTCGTCGTTCCTGGTCGACGGCCAGCCGGTCGGCGTCCGCGCCCCCGATCAGGTGATCCTTGCCGACGGCGCGGTCGTCGAGGTGCTGCCCCCGTTCGCGGGCGGATGACCGTGCCGCTTAAGGGGAGTGCCGCTAGAGAGCGAAGAACAGCCCCCCGGCCAGGCCGATGCATGGGAGCCTGCACGTGCATCCGGGTGTTCAGGTGAGCTGCCGTGAACCACGGGTCCTGGCGGCTCGTTCTGTAGGTTATGGCAGGCCTGGACAGCTCGGGCAAGGGTCCCGGAGGGCGTCGTCAGGGACAGGTCTCTGACGAGGCACTGGTGCGCACCCTCTACTCCGAGCACGCGGGCCCGCTGCTGCGCTACGCGCTGCACCTGACCAGCGGGGATCGTCAGCGCGCGGAGGACATCGTGCAGGAGACGCTGCTCAAGGCCTGGCTGCACCCGGAGGCCATATCGGACCGGCCCGCCCGGCCGTGGCTGTTCGCGGTGGCCAGGAACCTTGCCGTCGACGCCTACCGGGCCCGCCGGGCCCGGCCGCACGAGGTCGGGGAGGGAGCGCTGGAACTGCTCTCAGTTCCGGACGAGGCGGACCGGGCGCTCGAATCCTGGGCGGTCGCAGACGCGCTCGCCACACTGCGGCCCGAGCACAGGGGCGTGCTGCTGGAGACCTACTACCACGGCAGGTCGGTGGCCGAGGCCGCCGCGGTGCTGGGTATCCCGGCAGGCACGGTCAAGTCCCGGACCTTCTATGCACTCCGGGCACTGAAGCTGGAACTCGAAGAACGGGGGCTCGCGCCGTGAGCGGCCTCACTTGCCATGAAGCCAGGCTGGCGCTTGGCATCTACGTGGTCGGTGCCATCGACCCGGCCGAGCGCGCCCTGGTCGATGAGCACCTCAGTCACTGCCCGGAGTGCCGGCAGGAACTGGCCGGGCTGGCCGGCCTGCCTGCCCTGCTCGGCCGGGTGCCCACCGCCGACGCCGAGCGACTGGTCCGCAGCGGCGCCGACGCCATAGGGCCGGAAGTCCCGTCGGCAGCGCTGCTGTCCTCGCTGCTGAACCAGGTCGCAGCGCGCCGTAAGGTCCGCCGATGGCGGATGCTGACCGCGGCCGCGGCGGCGGCGATCATCGCGGTCGGCGGCGGGCTGGCCGCTGGCCTGGCCATGTCCGGCCACGGGCACCAGCAGCGACCGCCGTCAGCCACGGGCACCTTCTCGTGGCCAGAACGGGTGCACGCGGTGAATCCGGTCACCCGCGTCTCGGCCGACGTGTCTTATGCCCCGTCGGTTACCGGCACCGCCCTGCAGATCCGGGTGACCGGGGTCCAGGACGGCACGCACTGCGTGCTGTGGCTGATCACCGCTGACGGCGGCCGGTGGCGCACTACGTCCTGGACCGTCATGCCGCAGCATGAGCTCGACTGGTACGACGTCAATGTCCACGGTGTGCGGCCCGCCAGCGTGCAGGGCTTCCAGATCACCGCGGCCGGGAAGGTGCTGGTCAACATCCCGGCTACCTAAGGAGCCCCGGGCCAGGTCGCCGCGCTGCCGGGAATGCCGCGGCGGCGTCGGGTGCTTAGCCCAGCGTGGCCCCCGGACTGATCGCCTGCGCGGCAGCGCTCGTGCTTGCGGTCGCCGTCGGCCTGATCTGGCGCCGGGGGAACGGCCGGATCCGGGATCCGCGCCCGGCCCGGGCACCCGGCCCCGGCCCGGCCGCCGGACGGCCCGCGGCGGCGCAGGCGCAGGCCCTCGCCACCGGGCGGTCCACGGCAGCCCTCAGCGAACCCGGCGGTCCCGACGGCCATGGCCTGGCCGGCCGACAGCCAGCCCAGCTGGTAACCGTGGCCGAGCTCGGCCAGTCGCTGGGCAGCCGGGCCACGCTGCTCCAGTTCTCCTCCGCGTTCTGCGTCCCGTGCCGGGCGACCCGCCGGATCCTGGCCGAGGTGGCCGGGATGACCGACGGCGTGGTGCACGTGGAGATTGACGCCGAGTCCCACCTTGACCTGGTGCGGCGGCTGGATGTCCGGCGCACGCCCACGGTCTTGGTGCTCGGCCCGGATGGCCAGGTACGCAAGCGGGCCAGCGGGCAGCCGCGCAAGGCGGACGTGATCGCCGTGCTGGGCTCGATACCGTGACCGGCCGTCCGCCCCGCCGGGTCATGACCGGGGCAGAGCTTTACCTATACTCCAGATCGGAAACAAGGGTAGTGACAGCGGCGGCGACCGAGCATAGGCTCGGCAGGGTGCCTGGCCAGACGGGCCGGGCCGGCGCGGGCGCGCAGGCGCCGGGCGCGCCGGCCGTCCCGACCCATCAGGTCGCCCTGACCAAGCGGCGCGCAGTGGACTACTGCCGCGTCGCCGCCGCCCTCTGTCCGGATACTCCGCGTCCGGGCGCAGCGCGTCCGGGTACGGGGCGTCCGGGTACGGCGCGTCCGGGTACGGGGCGCGCGGCTGCCCGGCCGCTGCCAGCGGCCCGGTGATCCGGCTCAGCCCGCGGTTAGCCGGGCGGCCCGGCCGGCGGTTACCGGCGGCGCGGCGAGGCCCCGGTAGCATGCGCGACCGGGAGACCCGCCGCTTTGCCCGCCGCAGGCAGCCGCCCGGCGCCCGCCAGTGCCGCGCGCCGGTCGCGGCAGATGGATCCGTCAGCATCCTCGGCGAAGGGAAAGCCGCAGATGGAGATCGACCCAAGGGGGCCCCGGTTCGGAGCGCTCATCACCATGGTCGTGCTCGCTGTGGTCCTCATCACCAGCAGCTACTGGCTGCTGGCCGCGCAGGCGCTGGTGTTCGCCGTCAGCGTCGTCTTCGGCCTGCGCAACTCCCCGTACGGGCTGATCTACCGCGTCCTGGTCCGGCCGCGGCTCGGGCCGCCGGCCGAGCTCGAGGCCGAGGCACCGCCCCGGTTCGCCCAGGGCGTCGGGCTGGTATTCAGCATTATCGGGATCATCGGCTACGCGGCGGGGGTGGTGCCGCTCGGCATGGCCGCCACCGCCGCCGGACTGGTCGCAGCGTTCCTGAACGGGGTCTTCGGGCTCTGTCTCGGCTGCGAGATGTACCTGTACATCCGGCGTGTCTGGCCGGGCAGCCGGGTAGCGGCCGGCTGAACTGAACACCGAGAACAAGGGAGGAAACTCATGAGCCGTTCCGACGTCCTCGTGGACGCCGACTGGGTGCAGGCCCACGGCAGTGACCCCGGCGTCGTGCTGGTCGAGGTGGACGAGGACACCAGCGCGTACGACAAGGGGCACATCAAGGGCGCAGTCAAGATCGACTGGAAGCAGGACCTCCAGGACCCGGTGCGCCGGGACTTCGTGGACCGGGCGGGCTTCGAGGCGCTGCTGTCGGCGCGCGGGATCGGCAACGGCGACACCGTGATCCTCTATGGCGGCAACAACAACTGGTTCGCCGCCTACGCCTACTGGTACTTCAAGCTGTACGGGCACCAGAACGTGAAGCTGCTCGACGGCGGCCGCAAGAAGTGGGAGCTGGAGTCGCGCGAGATGGTGACCGAAGTGACGCAGCGCCCGGCGACCTCCTACTCCGCCAGGGAGCAGGACACCGCGATCCGGGCATTCAGGGACGAGGTAATCGCCGCGATCGGCCAGCGCAACCTGGTCGACGTCCGCTCGCCGGATGAGTACGCCGGGCGGCTGCTCGCCCCGGCGCACCTGCCGCAGGAGCAGGCGCAGCGCGGCGGGCACATCCCCTCGGCCAAGAACGTGCCCTGGTCCAAGGCGGCCGAGGAAGACGGCTCGTTCAAGTCCGACGACGCGCTGCGCGCGCTGTACGCCGACCAGGCAGGGGTGGACCTCGGCAAGGACACGATCGCCTACTGCCGGATCGGCGAGCGCTCCGCGCACACCTGGTTCGTGCTGCACGAGCTGCTCGGCCAGCCCAACGTGAAGAACTACGACGGGTCCTGGACCGAGTACGGCTCGCTGGTCGGCGTCCCGATCGCGGTCGGGGACGCCCCGTGAGCCAGCCGGCCACGACCGGCGACGGTTGCGGGGCCCCGGCCGGAGGGGTTCCGGTGACCGCCGCGGCCACCGTGGGCACGCAGGCCGTGGTACAGGGCCATGTGACCCAGAACGGGTCCCCGGTGCCGGCCGGGTATGCCCGGCTGCTCGATTCCGGCGGGGAATTCGTCGCCGAGGTCCCGCTCGGCGACGACGGCGGCTTCCGGTTCTTCGCCGCCCCCGGCGACTGGACCCTCCTGGTGCTCGCGCCCGGCGGCGTCCGGGCCGTGCGCACGGTCTCGGCCGCCACCGGCCGGATCACCGAGGTCGAGGTGCCCGTCTGACCGCGCCGTCCTGACCGGCGCGCCGGCCCGGCCGGACCGCCGGGCCGGGGCGCCGGGCCGGGGCGACGATCCGGCATTGTCATGGATGTACCGTTACTGCTGTTGTTTTAGCAGTAACGGTACATCCATGCTAATAGGCAGAGTCCCTAGCAGCGTGATCATGGCTGGCTCCGGTCAGGGTCCGTCGGGCCGGCGGGGCTGGGCCCGAGTTATCCGTTCTGCCATCTGCTCGTTGCCTTTGTGCTCACCTGGAGTTCAACTGCTCGTTACCTTCGCCGCCTAGAAAAGATCGTGAGCGCCCGGTGGTCATCACACGGTGCGGAGGCGAGGCGGACGAATGTCACTTGAGGCGGAACAGCCAGGCTCGGCGGCGCCAGCGGCCAGCGCCGTGGCGGTGCCCGGCGGGGAACCGCGCCCGGCCGCGACCATGACCGCCGCGGTCGCGGAGGACGCCGCCACGATCCGGGCCGTGGACCTGACGCTCAGCTTCGGCCAGCGCGCGATCCTCAGCAACGTGTCGGTCAACGTCCAGCGCGGCGCGGTGACCGCGCTGATCGGGCCGACCGGGTCCGGCAAGACCACCCTGCTGCGCACGTTCAACCGGATGAACGACAAGGTGAGCGGCTACCGGCACGCCGGTGACGTGCTGCTGGACGGTCGCAGCATCTGGCATGCCGGAGTAGAGCTGATGGCCCTGCGGCGCCGGGTCGGCATGCTGTTCCAGCGGCCGAACCCGTTCCCCATGTCGATCATGGAGAACGTCGCGGCCGGGGCCAGGGCGCACCGGATGGTCAAGCGTGCCGGGATGAAGGAGATCGCCGAGCGGCACCTGACCGAGGTGGGCCTGTGGGACGCGGTCAAGGACCGGCTCAAGGACTCCCCGTTCCGGCTGTCCGGCGGCCAGCAGCAGCTGCTCTGCCTGGCCAGGGCACTGGCTATCCGGCCGGACGTGCTGCTGCTGGACGAGCCCACGTCCTCGCTGGACCCGAACGCCACCGAGTCGATCGAGGCGCTGGTCAAGACCCTGGTGCCGGAACTGACCGTAGTGATCGTCACGCACAACCTGGCCCAGGCGCGCCGGGTCGCCGACCGGACCATCTTCCTGAACCGGGGGCGAATGGTCGAGCACGGTGTGACTAAGCAAATCTTCGAGCACCCGGCCGAGGAGGAGACCGCCCGCTACGTCGGGGGGCGGTTCGGCTGACCTAGACCCGCCCGTGCGGGAGGACGGCACTCCTCCCGCACGGGGGCAAGAGCCGCGCAAACCGCGGACCCTCATCGCACGCATCCGCGTGCGAGTCGTGTAGCGCACGCGTAAGCGTGCATAACTGAAGGAGTATTCCCAGGTGACCAGACGACTTCGTTTGGTTGGCGCTGCTATAGCTGTGGTCCCGCTTGCACTGCTTGCGGCAGCGTGCAGCAGCAGCGGCAGCAGCAGCCCGAGCTCATCCACTACCCCGACCTCCTCGGCGGGCATGGTGGGGCCGGCCCTGCCGACGGCGCCTTCCAAGACGCCCGAGTCCCTGACCGAGACCGGCAGCACGCTGCTGTTCCCGCTGTTCGGCACCTGGTCGGAGGCATATCAGAAGCAGTTCCAGAACTCTGCCAAGGCGCCGTATGTGACCATCACCACCGGCGGTACCGGGTCAGGTACCGGCATCGCCGACGCCACCAGCGGCACGGTCAACATCGGCGCGTCCGACGCCTACCTGTCGGGCGCGGACATGTCGGCGACCCCGAGCCTGGAGAACATCGCGCTGGCGATCTCCGCGCAGCAGATCAACTACAACCTGCCCGGCATTAAGAACCTCAAGCTGGACGGCACGGTGCTCGCCGAGATCTACACCGGGAAGATCACCACCTGGAACAACGCGGCGATCAAGGCGCTGAACCCGGGCGTCCCGCTGCCCAGCATGAAGATCATCACCTTGCACCGGGCAGACGGCTCGGGTGACACGTTCCTGTTCACCAGCTACCTGAACGCCCAGGACCCGAGTGCGTGGCCGTCGTCGAACATCAACACGACCGTCAGCTGGCCGTCGGTGCCTGGCGCGCTGGCCGAGACCGGCAACAGCGGCATGGTCTCTGCCTGCGCCGCGAACAAGGGCTGCATCGCCTACATCGGCATCAGCTACCTGCAGAAGACGCAGCAGGCCGGGCTGGGCGAGGCGTCGGTCAAGAACGGTTCCGGCACTTACGAGCTGCCCACCGCGGCCACCATCAGCGCCGCGGCAGCCGCGTTCACCAGCAAGACCCCGGCCAACGAGGCCATCTCGATGATCAACGGGCCGGCACCCACCGGGTACCCGATCGTGAACTACGAGTACGCGATCGTGAACCAGAAGCAGACGAACGGGAACCAGGCCGAGGACATCCGGGCGTTCCTGCACTGGGTCGTGACCACCGGCCAGAGCGGCTCCACCTACCTGGACGCGGTGGACTTCCAGCCGCTGCCGGCCAGCGTGGTGACGCTTTCCGACAACCTGATTGCCAAGATCGGCAGCTGACATCGTGTCCAGGCCGGTATCGGTGCTGTCGCCGGAGGGGGAAGCGGGCAGGAGCCCGCTCCCCGCCGGCTCGGCGCGGCATTCAGCGGCGACGCCGCGCTCCGCAGGATCGGCTTTCTCTTCGCCCTGCTCCCGGCCGTCGCGCTCGCGTTCGTGCTGGTAACGCTCCTCATCGAGGCGATACCGGCGCTGAAGTACAACGGCTGGGACTTCTTCACCAAGAGCGTCTGGTCCACCGGCGGCTACTCGGCGACCGTCGTCACCACCGGTGGCGTCAAGCACCTGAGCGGCCAGCAGTTCGGCATACTCGCCGAGATCGTCGGCACGCTGGTGACCTCGGCCATCGCGCTGATCATCGCCGTCCCGGTCTCCATCGGCGCCGCCCTGGTCATCGTCGAGCGCCTGCCCAGGCGGCTGGCCAGCCTCGTCGGTGGCTTCCTTGAGCTGCTGGCCGGAATACCCAGCGTGGTGATCGGCCTGTGGGGGGCGCTGACGTTCGGGCCGTTCATCGCCCATCACATCGCACCGTTCGTCGCCAATAACATGCCCGACGTGCCGGTACTCAGCTACTTCGCCGGCGACACCGGCAACGGCCAGGGCGAGCTCATCTCGGGCCTCGTGCTCGCCGTCATGATCATCCCGATCGTCGCCTCTACCAGCCGTGATCTGATCCGCCAGGTGCCCATCCTGCCGCGGGAGGGCGCGGTGGCACTCGGCATGTCCGACTCCGAGTGCGCGCGGCGGGTCACGCTGCCGTGGGTCGGCAGCGGCATCGTGGGCGCTATCGTGCTCGGCCTGGGCCGCGCGCTGGGCGAGACCATCGCGGTGGCGATGACCTGCGGGTTCGCGCTCGGGGCCGTGCCGGGGAACATCTACGGCGCGATGACGACCATCGCCGCCACGATCGTCAACACCCTCGACTCGGCATTCGGCGACGCGAGCGGGTTCAGCATCCGCACACTGGCCGAGCTCGCGGTCGTGCTCATGGTCATCACGCTGGCCACGAACGTCGTTGCCCGGCTGCTGGTCCGCAGGGTGTCCGGCACCGCTCTTCCGGTTGGCAGGGGGCTGTAGACGCAGATGAACAGCACCAGCAGCGCCGCCGCGGTCCCGGCCGCGTCCCGCCCGACCGGTCCCGGCGGCTGGCCGGAAGTACCGGTCCGCAGGAAGATCGGCAACGCCCTGTTCTGGATACTGTGCTCCCTCGGGCTCGCCCTCGTGGTCGTGCCCACCATCTGGCTGGCCGGCGGGATCGTGGTCCGGGCCGTGCCGAATTTCCACTTCAGCGTGCTGACCACCGATACCGTCGGGGTGACAGGCGGGCTGAAGAACGCGATACTCGGCACCCTGCTGCTGGCCGCCGGGGTGCTCGTCATCGGCGGCAGTATCAGCATCCTTACTGGCCTGTACCTGGGCGAATTCGCCCGCGGCCGGCACCGGGGGGTGCTGCGCGGCGCCTACGAAGTGCTGGCAGGCATCCCGTCCATCGTGCTGGGCTACTGCGGCTACGTAGCCCTCAGCATCGGCCTGGGCTGGAAGAACTCGCTGGCCGCTGCGTGGATCGTGCTGTCGATCATCTCGATTCCCTACATCACCAAGGCGACGGAGTCCGCGCTCGGGCAGGTGCCGAGCTCCTACCGGGAGGGCGCAGAGGCGCTCGGAATCCGGTCCGGCTGGACGCTGCGCAAGATCGTGCTCAAGTCAGCGACGCCCGGTATCGTCACCGGGCTGCTGGTCGCGCTGGCGATCGCGGTCGGCGAGACCGCGCCGTTGCTGGCAGTGGCCGGGTGGAGTGACCAGAACCCGTCAGGGCATCTCACCAACTCGCCGGTGGCCTACCTCACCTACCCGATCTTCTCCTTCTACCAGTACGGCAAGGCATCCCAGGATCTGTCCTACGACGCCGCGCTGCTGCTGCTCATCTTCGTGCTACTGATCATCATTATCGGACGGGTGATCATCGCACGGGCCCGCCGCAATGCGGAGTGAGGCCGATGTCCGAGGCAGCGAACGAGCCTGCTGACGGGCCGCTAGCCGCGGTAGGCGAATACCGCGACAGGCCCACCGCGGACGTGCTCGCCGACCGGCTGGCCGCCGCGCTGGTACACCACGAGCCGGGCTGGCGGCTGCCCAGGCACACCGCGCTGGCCCGCCGCTTCAACGTCAGCACGGCGCAGATCGACGCGGCGATCGAGAACCTGTCCCGGCGGCACCTGATCCGCCGCCTGGCCGACGGGCAGCTGTACCGGGCCAGCCCGGCCGAGTACCTGATCCCGCTGGAGGGCGTGTCGCACCTGCGGTCGCAGCTCGACCCGATGGGCGGCGAGCTGACCTGCCGCAGTCACCAGGTCTCCTGGCGCCGGGTGC
Organism: uncultured Actinomycetota bacterium; assembly: GCA_963719705.1. Classification (GTDB taxonomy): domain Bacteria; phylum Actinomycetota; class Actinomycetes; order Streptosporangiales; family Streptosporangiaceae; genus CAVRCV01. The sequence continues at coordinate 152,241 of CAVRCV010000014.1, read as the reverse complement.
CCGAGGACATCGGCTGGGCACTGGGCATCTCCGGGCCCGAGCCGGTCTGCGTGGCCAGGTTCCTGTGGGCCAGCGGCGGCGAGCCGGCCGCCTTCTCGACTACCTACCTGCCCGGCGACCTGGCCAGCCGGTTCGCCGGCGGCCTGGACGGCGCCGCCGGGCTGGGCCTGATGCCGCTGACCGGCCTCGGCGGGTCGCTGGCCGGGACGGAAGGGGAGGCCGGGCTGACCGGCCGGCCCGGCTCACTGCACATCGAGCTGCAGCCGCCGCCGCCCTCGGTTGCGCGCAGCTTGCGGCTGTCGGCCGGCCAGCCGGCCGCGCTGGTCACCCTGCGGTTCGACGATCCCGATAGCGGCCGGCCGGTCGCGCTAACCATCGCGGTGCTGCGGCCGGAGAAGTTCCGGATCGTGGTCCAGTCGGCCGAGCCGCCCCTGCCTGACTTGTCACAGCCTGAAATGTCACAGTCTGAAATGTCACAGCCTGAAGTGCCGCAGCCAGAAGTGCCGCAGCCTCAGGTGCAGCCGGGCAGTGCACATCCGGACGGTGCACAGCCGGAAATCGGAGCAGGCAATTTCTCCGGTATGTGGACACATGTGGTGGAGGACTGGGAACCTTGATCCGCTATGCCTGCTCCCTCAGCCGGCACGGCGGCGCGCTGGTCGCGGCGCTCCCGCTTCGTTACCCCGGCCGGTCCCTCCCGTCGCGGTGAGTTAGCTGCTGCGCTGGCCGTCGCGGCGGTGCTAGCGGAACTGCTGCTGGCCCAGGTGACCCTGGTGCTGACGGCCGTTTTCCTGGCAACCGGCCGGATCAGCAGGTGGCGGCCGCACTGGCTGGCGGTTGCGGCCGTGGCCGGGTCGCTGTGGGCGCTGGCCGTCGGCCCTGGCCGGGCGGCGGCCGGGTTCATCGCCGGGCCGCGGCGCATCACCGGGTACCTGGCCGGCGCCTACGGGGACCCGGGGCGGCTGGCGCATCTGCCGGCCGCCTTCGCCGGGCTCGGCCGCTGGCTGCCCGGTCAGTTACCGCTCGCGCTGATCACCGCGGCCGCGCAGACGGCCGGACTGACCTGGCTGGGCAGGCGCCGGCCAGGCTGGCTGCCCTGGCTCGGGCCGCCGGACTCCGGTCAGCCGCCGGGTCCCGGCCGGGTGCCGGACCTCGGCTGGATGCCGGGCAGCGACCAGGCGCCGGGCAGTGGCTGGGCGCCGGGCAGTGACCGGGGGCCGGGCAGCGGCTGGGCGCGGGCCCCGGGGCGGGCGGCTGCGCTGGGCCAGTCGGCCAGGCCCGGACTGATCGCCGGAGTGCGGCGACGGTACACCGCGGCCGTGATCCGCTCCGGCGGCGTCGTCACGCCCGGCGGCGGCTGCGTCGGACTGGACCTGACGACCGGCCGGCGGGCCGAGGTTACCTGGGCCGAGGCCGGGCACGGCGTGCTCTGCGCGGGACCGGATCCGGCCGCGGTGGCACAGACCGGCTTCCAGCTGGCCTGGGCGGCGATCCGGCGGCGCAAGTCGGTTTTCGTGCTCGACCTGGCCGGGAGCCCCTGGTTAGCCGGCTCGGTCGCGGCGGCCTGCGCGTCCAGCGGCGCGCCCCTGCTCCGCTACGGCGAGTCCGGCCCGGACCCGGCGGGCTGCTATGACCCGGTGCGGGGCGGGGATCCGGCCAGGGACGCGTCGCTGATCCTGGCGATGACCGACGGGACGGGCCTGGACGGCCCGCGGCGGCAGGCCTGGGCGGACTGGCTCGGCTGCGTGCTCGCGGTCAGCGCGACCGGGCAAGACGGCCGGGCACTGCCGGTGCTCGATGAGCTGGCCGGCCTGCTGGAGCCGGGTGCGCTGGCGGTCAGGGCGGCCCGGATCCCGGCCTGGCACCCGGACCGCGACGCCCTGGTGCGCCGGGCCGGGCAGGTATCGGACAGCTTCGCGGCCGATCCGGCCGCGATCTCGGCGGTCGCCGGGCAGCTCCTGCGGCTGCGCCGCTCCGCGCTCGGACACTGGCTCCGCCGCGCGGCCGGACCGGCGCGCGGTGAGCAGGCCATTGAGCTCGGCCGGGCGATGCGCGAGCGCGCGGTCGTGCTGTTCTCGCTGGACCGGGGGCGGCACGGCAGGCCGGCCGGGATGATCGCGCGGCTGGCGGCGGCCGATCTGGTCATGCTGCTGGCCGACTTCCAGCAGCTGGCCGCCCGCTGCGACAGCCTGATCTGGGTCAACGGCTGCGAGGTGCTGCCCGGGCCGCAGGCGGACGAGCTGATGGCACTGGGCTCGGTGACCGGGGCCGTGACTGTGCTCGGCACCGGTTCGGCCGGCCTGGCGGCTAGTCTCGCCGCCAGGGCCGGGGTGCTGGCCGTGCGCGGGCCCGCCGATCCCGCCGTGGCGCGGTGCTTCGCCGAGCTGGCCGGCCGGGCCGCGCCCGGCCCGGTCTCAGCCGGCCGCACCGTCTGGCCGCCAGTGCCCGGTCCGGGTCGGCCGGGCTGGACGGCTGCCGGGCCCGGCCCGGCGCCGGCCGCCGGACCGGCCGGGTTCGCCGGGGCGGGCTGGCCGGACGGCGGCGGGCTGTACCCGGCGGCAGCCGGTGCGGCCGATCCGTTTCTGCTCGATGGTGAGCAGGCCGGACTGACCGGACTGCTGGTGCGGCGGGGGCCGGACGGCCTGGCCCTGCTGGTGCGCGGCCCGCAGCGGCGGCTGCTGGCGTCCTGCCGGGCGATCCCGGCCGGGGGAGCGCGGTGAGCGCGACCCGCGGTTACTGGCCGCCGCCCGGCCGGGCCGCCAGGCCGTCACCTGGCCGGCTAGCAGGGCCGGTCTGGCCGCCGGGCGGTCCGGCGCGGACCGGGCCGGGTGAGTTCGATCCCGGCCGGATCTACCTGGGCTGGCAGTACGCGCTGGCCTGGCCGGATCCGGGCCCGATGCCGCGACGGCCGGTGCCGGAGCCGCCGGAGGAGCTCAGCGGGGACTGGCTGGCCGCGCAGCGGCGCGAGGAGCGCCTGCTGGCCCGGCCCGCCCGGCTCGGCGTCCTGGCCGCAGCCGTGCTGGCCTGCGCCGTCGCGGCACTCTGGCTGACCGGGCTGCTGCCCGCGGCCCTGACCGTCGCCGTGCTGGCCGGAATCCGCTGCCGCCGCGGCGGCCGGAGCCAGGGCCGTCCGGCGCGGCGAGCGGCGGCTGCTGGCCAGCATCGAGGCGGAACGGCAGCGGCTGGCCCGGCTCACCGCGGCACGGCAGCAGCGGCACGAGGCGGTACTCGACCGGCAGGCCACCGCCTACCGGGGCTGGCAGCAGCGGCGGGCCGAGTTCCGGCGGCAGCCGCAGTGGCATGCGGTCTCGCTGCCGGCCGGGGTCGACCGGATCGACGTGGCCGGCGGCACTCTGCCCGGCTGGGCCGCGATGCTGACCATGGTCGCCGCGCCCCGGCTGAGCGCGGGCGGCGAGGTCACCGTGCTCGACCTGACCGAGGGCGCGGTGGCCCGCGACCTGCTCGCGGTGGCCCGTCGGACCGGTATCGAGCCCCTGGTCTGGGTCCTGCCCGGCGACCTGCCGCTGCTCGACCTCGGCACCGGGCTCGGCACCGAGGCGCTCGGCGACCTGCTCGCCCAGACCGCCGCGGCGGGCGACGAACCGGGCGGCGCGGCGCAGCCGGCGGCCGACAGCGCGATCCTGGACCGGGTGCTCGACCTCCTCGGCGACCAGCCGGGTCTCGGCCGGGTGACCGCCGCGCTCGGGTTCCTGGCCCAGGCCAGCGATCCGCGCGAGGCGCTGCGCAGCGGACCGCTGACCGCGGCCGAGCTGGACCGGCTCAGCGGGCTGTTCGGCCGCGGCGCGGCGGACCGGATCGTGGTCGAGCGGGCCTGGGCGCTGCAGTCCCGGCTGGGGCGGCTGGCCGCGCTCGGCTCGGCCAGGGTCAGCCTGCCGCCCAGCCGGCTCCGGGTGGCCTGGCTGGACCGGCGCTGCGGCGCGCTCGGCAGCCGGGTGCTCGGCACCTACCTGGCCGTCGCGCTGACTCACCTGCTGCGGCAGGAGCCGGCCAGGCTGCCGGGCGATGCCGCGGCCTGGCAGCACACCCTGTGCCTGCTGGGCGCGGACAAGCTGCGCGCGGACGTGCTCGACCGGCTGGAGGACGCCTGCGAGATCTCCGGCACCGGCCTGGTCGCCGCGTACCGCTCGATCCCGCCGCACGTGGCCAGCAGGCTGGGCCGGGGCAACGCGGCGGTCGCGTTCATGCGGCTCGGCAACGCGCAGGACGCGCGGCTGGCCAGCGAGCAGATCGGCACCGAGCACCGGTTCGTGCTGAGCCAGCTCACTGACACCGTGGGCACCTCGGTGACCGACTCGGTCGGCGACTCCTACACCAGCACGGTCGGCACCGCGAACTCGGTCGCCGACTCGGCCGGGACCAGCATCACCGCGGGCAGCAGCCGCGGCCGGGGCCGCAGCAGGCAGGACTGGGCCGGCCCGTTCGGCGGCCTCGGCGGCAGCGCGAGCCGGGATGCCAGCCGTTCGGCCGGCACCTCGGACTCGCGCTCGGTGACCGAGGGCATCAGCTCGGGCACCTCGTGGGGGATCAGCACGTCCCGTGCGGTCGGCACCAGCTCGTCCGCGGGCCGGACCCTCCAGCGGTCCCGCGAGTTCCTGGTGGAGCAGCGCGAGCTGCAGCGGCTGCCGGCCAGCGCGATGCTGGTCAGCTACCCGGCCGCGGACGGCCGCCAGGTGGTGCTGGCCGACGCCAACCCGGCGATCGTCACCCTGCCCGCCGCGACCCTGCGCAGCCTGGACGAGACCCGCGCCGCGGCTGCCGCCCCCCGGCCGCCGGGGTCAGCAGCGGGCGGGGACCGACGCTGAGCTGCGCCGCCTCGTTGCCGCTGCTGTCCCCGGGGGCCGGTTCCCGGCTCAGCTGCCTGCGACCCAGGACACGCCGAATGCCTGTCCGCCGCTGTCCAGTGCCGACGGAACGGCCAGCGGGTCGCCGGACCCGTTCACCATGACGAACTCGGCGGACTTCCAGTACCTGCGCTGGGAGCGCAGCGAGCCGTGCTTCCCGCCGGTGCTGGTCACCCTGGCGCCGGTGTAGCTGACCAGGCCGAAGCTGGCCAGGTCGGAACCGTCGCCGCCGCCCTCGGTGAGCACCTCAGCGGACTTGTTCAGGCACCTCGATCGCCGGGGACACCGCTGGAACTTCTTCTTCACGATGCTGCCCGTGGTCAGGTCCTGCAGGATCAGCCGGTACTGGTGGCCGGTGAAGTAGACCGAGACCGCAACCGAGTCGCCGGGGCTGATCCCGCCGAAGAAGACCGGCTGACGGGGGGCCATGTCGTAGAAGCCGCCGTAACTGGCGCCGGTCTTGTCGCAAGACGCCCAGACGCCGACCGCCTCGATGGTGGCGTCGGTGAGACCGTCCAGGCCCACCGAGTAGTCGACGTCCGAGGTTCCGTCCGAACCCAGCGGTGAGCAGGTAATGGCGGGGACGGTGAAGTCGGCCGCGACATAGCGGATGCGCTTGCCCCGGTCGGCGATCGCAGCGTAGCCGCTCAGGAAGGGATTGCGCACCGGACGGTTCGGGATCAGCGGCGGCCGGACCGTACCCGGCAGGCGGACTCCGGCCACCGCGTGCACGCCGTGCACGACCGTGACTGCCGGACTGAGCTGGATGGCTGGATGCGTGCTGGCGAATGCGGCGGGGCCTGCGGTCAGCGCCGCGCCTGCTACCGCCAGTCCGGCCAGCCAGGATGTGCTCTTCATTGGATGATTCCTCTCCCTGGGTTTCTGGCGGGGAAACTGCAGCGGAGTTACCTGCGGGGGATGGTCCGGGCCTCAGGCGCCCGGATACCTGGCGGGACGGAAGACGGAAGTTAATGCCGCGTTACATGCGCCGTGGACGGGCGGCTGCCGCGTCCGCCGCGAGCCCGGATAAGTTCGCGGTCCCCGTGTTCAGGGCCGTTGCGCGCTGAATGAGCCGCATGGCGTTCCTGCTTCCTGGCCGGCTGCGCCGGCCTGTGCCCCCGGTCACCAGTCCGTTCAGACGGTGACGTCACTGATACGACTCCCGGCCGCGGCAGCCGGATGACAGAAGCCACATAAGCCTTACCTGGGCGCCACATCCGGCGGTTTCCCGGCTGGTCCGGCCAATCGGGTAGCACGCGGCTCACCTGCCTGATAAGCACGCAACGTGGGCACGACGTCGGGCATCGGTGGCGGCACCGCCGGATCCTGGTACCGGGTGGAGGCCATCAGCGCCGGCTGCCTGGGCGGGACCGCGGAGAGCGACTACGCGTCGGTGCTGCCTGCCGCTCTGAACGCGGCCCAGCACCGGCGCCCGTTCGTGGCCGGGTGGCTGTCCCGCGGCGGCGGCGCGCCGCTGGAGCTGATCACCAACGCCGGCCCGCTGCCGGCCGCGGGCCCGGCCGGGCCGCCGGCCATCGGCCGGTACGGCCCGGAGCTGCGCGGCCGGGGCACGACGGCGCAGCCGGGCGAGCTGGCCGCCGATCCGGACGGCCGGGACCGGCGCCGGGCGCTGCTGCCGTACCAGGACGCCGCCGGGGACGGGCAAGACGGCCGCGACGGCCAGGACATCCGCGAGGGCCAGGACGGCCATGGCGACCGCGAGGGCCAGGCCGGCCCGGCGGGTCGGCCGGATGCCCGGGACGGAGAGCAGTCCGGGCCGGGCCGGGCTGGCGCTGCGGCGTCCGAGGCCGGGACCCGGCAGGCCGACGTGGCACTGGCCAGGCTGGGCGAGCCGGGCTCCGGCCCGGACGGGCGTCCGGCCGGCGACGGCACCGGGCCGGACGGCGAGCGCTCCGGGCCGCTGCGGCCGGGCAGCTGGCCGTACCGCCAGGGTTCCTGGCCGGGCGGCCAGCCCGAGTGGTCCCGGCGCGGCGGCGCCGAGCTGCTGTTCCCTTGGGGGGCCCGCGGCATCCCGTTCACCGACAGCCTGCTGGCCGATCTCGACCGCCTGGTCTGGGCGCCGTGCCCGGTCCGGCAGGCCCCGGCACTGCTCGGCGAGCTGGCCGACTGGGCCGGACCGGAGGGGCCGGACGCGGGCTGGCCCGGCGGCCGGGGCCATGGCGCCGCCGGCCGGTCCGGCCGCCCGGGGGCGGCTCCGGCGCTGTTCGAGTCCGCCCTGGTCACCCTCATGGGGCGGCCGTTCGGCTGGCTGATCGTGGCGGATCCGGTCGAGGACGTCGACGCCGAGATCGCGCAGCTGCGCACCCAGCTCAACGTGCTGAGCCGGTACGACGAGGAGCACGCCAGGTTCGACGCCGACCGGGCCAGGCGCCGCCTGGCCGAGCTGGACGCCTACCGCGAGGCCGGGCTGTGGAACGTCCGGGTGCTGGCGGGCGCGGGCAGCAGGGAGGAGCTGGGCCTGATCGCCCCGATCCTGGTTGGCTCGGTGGACCTGCACGCCCACCCGTACCGGCTGCGCAGCGCGGAGGAGGCCAGGGAGCTGGCCGACGCGCTCGGCGCCAAGCTGGCCGACCCGGCCGACGGCTCCCAGGTGCCGTTTCCGGCTACCGCCGGGGTGCTGGCCGCGCTGACCGGGCTGCCGCGGCACGAGGTGCCCGGCGTCCGGATACTCGAGGCCGGGCATTTCGACGTGACCAGCGAGACCAGCGAGGGCGTCGGCTATGGCGAGTTCGCCGGTGACCGGGCCGGCGACGGCGGCGGCGAGGCGATCGAGCTTGGCGCGATCCTGGACGGCCAGGACCGCCCGGTGGGCACGTTCCGGGTGCCGCTGGCCACCCTGAACCGGCACGCCTTCGTCACCGGCGCGACCGGCGCCGGCAAGTCGCAGACGGTCCGGCACCTGCTGACCCAGCTGACCGGCGCCGGCGTGCCCTGGCTGGCGATCGAGCCGGTGAAGTCGGAGTACGCCGCGATGGCTGAGCGGATCGCGGGCCGCGGCCTGGTCACCGTGATCAGCCCGTCCGACCCCGCGGCCGTGCCGCTGTCGGTGAACCCGCTGGCGCCCGAGCCCGGCTACCCGGTGCAGGCGCACATCGACATGGTGCGGGCGCTGTTCCTGGCCGCCTTCGACGCTCGCGAGCCGTTCCCGCAGATCATGTCGCAGGCGCTGCAGCGCGCGTACGAGGCCTGCGGCTGGGACATGGTGACCGGCGAGGGCCTGCCGGGCGCCGCGGCCCCGCCCGCCGTGCCGACCCTGGCCCGGCTGCAGGACGCCGCGCTCGAGGTCATCGAGGACGTGGGCTACGGCCGGGAGCTGCAGGCCGACGTCCGCGGGTTCGTCGACGTGCGGCTGCGGTCGCTGCGGACCGGCTCGGCCGGCCGGTTCTTCGAGGGCGGGCACCCGGCCGACATCGGCGAGCTGCTGCGCCGCAACGTGGTGCTGGCCATCGAGGACGTGGCCAACGACGAGGACAAGGCGTTCCTGATCGGCACCCTGATCATCCGGATCACCGAGCACCTGCGGCTGCGGGCCAGGACCGGGCCGGCCGACGGGCTGCGGCACGTGATCGTGATCGAGGAGGCGCACCGGCTGCTGCGGGCCAGCCGGGAGGGCGCGAGCGCGCACGCGGTGGAGCTGTTCGCCAGCATGCTGGCCGAGATCCGGGCCTACGGCGAGGGCATCGTCATCGCCGAGCAGATCCCGGCCAAGCTGGTCCCCGACGTGGTGAAGAACACCGCGCTGAAGGTGCTGCACCGGCTGCCGGCCGCCGACGACCGCCAGGTGGTCGGCGCCGCCATGAACCTGGACGAGGCCCAGTCCCGGCAGGTGGTGTCGCTGGCGCCGGGGGTGGCGGCGGTGTTCGCCGACGGGATGGACCGGCCGCTGCGGATCCGGGTGCCCTTCGGCGGCGACCTGGAGCGGGCCGCGGCCGGCCGGGCCAGCAAGCGCCAGCAGCCGCCGATGCTGCGCCGCCGGTCGGCGGCCTGCGGCCCGTCCTGTACCGGCGGCCGCGCCTGCACGCTGCTGGAACTGCGGGCCGCGGACCTGCTGGCCGGCGCCCCGGACGACGCCTGGCTGCGGGTCTGGACCGAGGCGCTGGTGCTGGCTCTGCTCACCAACTCCACCTTGCCCCTGGTGCCCGCCGCGCTGCGGCAGCGCTGGTCCGGCCTCGGCGAGCGGCTGCGGGAATGCCTGCTGGCCACCGCCATCGACCGGGCACTGCATGGCCGCGCCCTGGCGGTGCGCGCGTCCTATGACCCGGAACGGCTGGCCGAGGCCAGTGCCGCCGTCGCGCTGCGGATGCTCGGCGGCGGCAAGGGCGCGGGCACCAGGTCCGGGCCGGACTGGGTGATCCCGCAGGTGCAGTGGCTGCACGAGATCGAGCGGGTGTGCCCGCTCGGCGCGCCGCCGCCGGACCCGTTCGCCCCGGCGCCGCGGCTGCATTACTTCCTCGACGGGCTGGCCGACCGGCCCGATATCACGGTCGGCCAGCGGGTCAGCAGCCTGCGCCGTCATCCGCTGTCGATGGAGCTGAACCGCAACCGGCTCCCGGCCTGGACCGTGCTGCTGGGCGAGGACGACCAGCAGGGCTTCGCCGACGACCTGGCCTGCGTCGTGATCGGCTCCAGCCATCGCGGCCAGCTCCGCCAGGCCGCCGGCGAAATGGGAATAGCGGGCTGGCTGGAGCCGGTCCTTTCCTGGCCCCGCCGCTTCATCGTCGGCCCGCTCGAGGTAGCCAGCTGAGTACCCGGCGTCGGGGCGCGGAGCGGGCGGCGGGGCGCATAACATCGGCTGCCATGGGCAAGCTTCCGCTGCGCGCGCGCCTGGCGACCTCGATCGGCGGGGCGGCGGGAACGATATCCCGGCTGGCCCGGCGCGGCGACGGCTCGGTCATCGGCGGGGTGGTTGGCCTGCGGGTGGAGCCGGACCTGCTCCGGCTGCTGGCCGCCGACCGGCAGATCATCCTGGTCACCGGGACGAACGGGAAGACCACGACCACCCGGCTGATCACCGCCGCGCTCGGCGCGCTCGGCCAGCAGGTGGCCTCCAACGTCTTCGGCTCGAACATGGCGGCCGGGCTGGCGTCGGCACTGGCCGGAGCGCCGAACGCGCCGTATGCGGTGCTGGAGGTGGACGAGCGGTACCTGCCGGCCGTGATCAGGGCGACCGGGCCGCGGGCGGTCGTGCTGCTGAACCTCAGCCGGGACCAGATGGACCGGGCCGCGGAGATCTGGCTGATCGCCAGGCGCTGGCGGGAGGCGCTGGCGGCGGTGCCCGCACTGCCAGGTAGTGGCCAATGCCGACGACCCGCTGATCGCGTGGGCGGCGGGCACTGCCGCCCAGGTCACCTGGGTGGCGGCGGGCCAGCGCTGGCACGGGGATTCCTGGTGCTGCCCGCAGTGCGGCTCGCACCTGCGCCGGGACGAGCTGGGCTGGCGCTGCGGCGAGTGCGCCTTCAGCCGCCCGCCGGCCCGGTGGGTGCTCGACGACGACAAGGTCATCGACGCGGCGGGCCGGGTGCAGAAGCTGTCGCTGGCGCTGCCCGGCCGGGCCAACGCCTCCAACGCGGTGATGGCGCTGGCGGTCGCCGACTTCTTCGGCGCCAACGTGAGCCAGGCGCTGCCCCGGCTGCGCACGGTCAGCTCGGTGGCCGGACGCTATACCCAGGTGGAGCGCGGCGGCCGGCAGCTGCGGCTGCTGCTGGCCAAGAACCCGGCCGGCTGGCTGGAGGCGTTCGACGTGCTCGGCCCCGCGCCGGGCCCGGTACTGCTGGCGGTGAACGCGCAGGTGCCCGACGGCCGGGACACCTCCTGGCTGTGGGACGTGGACTACCGGGTGCTGCGCGGCCGGCAGGTCCTGGTCACCGGCGAGCGGCGGACCGACCTGGCGGTGCGGCTGGAGTCCGACGAGGTGCCGTTCGAGCTGGCCGACGGGGTGGACGACGCGGTGCGCCGGGTACCCCCCGGGCACCTGGACGTGATCGCCAACTACACCGCCTTCCAGCAGATCCGGGCGGTCCTTGGCCGGACCCAGTGAGGCCGGCCCAGTGAGGCCAGCCCAGTGCGGTCAACACACTGTGGTCAACACGGTGCGGTAGCACAGTGAGACTCACGCAGCAGCCGGCGCAGCGAGCGAGGAGGGCCAGCCGATGAGTACCCCGCACCGGGCCAGGCACGCGGCACCGGCCGTGGCCAGCCAGCCGGAAGCCAGGTCTGCCTGGCCGGACCCGGCCGAGGCCGGCACGGTCCAGTTCAGCGCGGTCCAGTTCGGCGCGGAGCAGCACGGCGCGGCTGAGCACACAGCTGGCCCGCGGGGGACTGGCAGGCACGGTGCCGGCCTGCACACTGCTGGCGGGCCTGGTGCGGAGCCGGCCAGGCCCGCCGCACTCCCGGCCCAGCCCGTCGCGGCCCAGCCCGTCCCGGCCCAGCCCGTCCCGGCCCCGGCCGTCTCGGCCCAGCCCGTCGCGGCCCCGGCCGTCTCGCCCCAGCCCGTCGCGGCCCCGGCCGTCCCGGTTGCCGCCGCAGTTCCCACGGCCCCGGCGGCTTCGGCTCGCTCCCGCCGGGGAGGCGGCAGAGCCGGGCAGCTACGGCTCATCTGGGTATACCCGGACCTGCTGAGCACCTATGGGGACCGGGGGAACCTGCTAGTGCTGGAGCGCCGGGCCAGGCTGCGCGGCATCGAGGTCAGCTCGGCCGAGGTGAACTCGGACCAGAGCGTGCCCCGGCAGGGCGACATCTACCTGATGGGCGGCGGCGAGGACCTGCCGCAGATCCTGGCCGCCCGGCGGCTGCGGGCGGACGGCGGGCTGGCCGCGGCGGCCGCCCGCGGCGCCGTGCTGTTCTCGGTCTGCGCCGGGTACCAGGTGCTGGGCGAGCAGTTCGGCGGCGTGGACGGCGAGCCGGTGCCCGGCCTGGGCATACTCGACATCAGCAGCGGCCGCGGGGAGCGCCGCGGGGTGGGCGAGATCGTCGCCGACGCCGATCCGGAGCTGGGCATTCCCCGGCTCACCGGGTTCGAGAACCATCAGGGCGTGACCAGGCTCGGGCCTGGCGCCCGGCCGGTGGCGCGGGTCACCCTGGGCACCGGCAACGGCGACGGCACCGAGGGTGCCTACGCCGGCCAGGTGCTCGGCACCTATCTGCACGGACCGGCGCTGGTGCGCAACCCCGGCCTGGCCGACCTGCTGCTCACCTGGGCCGCTGGCCCGCTGAGCCCGCTGGACCAGGCCGACGAGGACTGGGCCCGCCAGCTGCGCGATGAGCGCCTGGCCGCCGCGGCCCCTGCGGTCGCGCGCCCCCCGGGCGGCCGCCGCTGATCCTGGCACACGGCTGATCCCCGGAACTCCAAGCAGGCTCAGATCCTGACAGCCGTAGAGGTCCAGCACTCTCGGTCGGTGACCGCGGCGATTCGCCCGTCCCCGATCACCAGTGAGGTGGCCGTGACAGCCTGCCAGAGGACCGCCAGGAGCTGCCCGTCCCGTGTCCAGCGCCATGCCCTGGTCCACGTAGAGCACACCGCCCGCCTCGGCTGCCAGTGACGGGGACACCGGTGTGCTCACCTGCCACCGCAGGCTGCCGGTGGCACCGTCGTAGGCGCACACTCCATTGGCGCCGCAGGACGCGTAGGCCTGCGAGCTATCGACCGCAAGGAGGTCCGACGCACCCGCCAGCGCGTACTGGATTCGCCCGGTGCGCGGGTTCAGGCTCACTACACTGCCGCCAGGGCTGGTGACGAAGACGTGGCGGCCAGCGGTGCTGTCGGTGTCGCCGCGCTGGAGCTGCCAGTTGCCGCTACGCCGCCAGATTCGCGCTCCGGTGGTCAGCTTGCTGCCGACCAGTTTCTCCACGTTGGTCGAGCTGCAGGTGTAGGCGATGACAATCCCGGCGTCCACCAGGACATCTCCCGGCCGCACGAGCCAGTCAGCCGGTACCACACGAGTGCACCGGTCGCGAGCCTGTGCACGGAGACCAGCCCGCCGCCGCCCGGCGAGGTCCCGGCCGCGATTACATATCCGTGGGACACCACCAGGTCGGTGAGCGCGCCGCCCTCGGGCGTGATGGGCTGCGACCAGACCCGCGCACCGGTGGCGGCGCTGAACGCCTGGATGGTGCCGTTGGGGTCGCTCACCGAACCGCAGTCATCCGCACCGACCACGACCAGGCCGCCAGCTACCGCGAGCGGGAGGCCCGGGACGAAGGAAGGGTCGGGCTTCCGCCGCCAGATGACGCTGCCGGTGGCTGCGTTGTACCTGGTGAGGGAACCGCTGACGAGCGCATAGAGGCTGCCGCCGGTCAGCACTGGTGATCCGACGGCGAGCCCGGAAAAGCAGGCCGTGGGGGGAATCGGCGGTGCCGTGACCGACCGCAGATACCGGATCTTGCCCGCTGTCGCGCGAGTCAGCGTGTGCTCGGTCAGGTTGGCTCGGCTCTGCGCCGCGTTGTAGTCGGTCTGGGTCCAGGGACTGGAACTAGCGGCACCCGACCGGGGAGTGAACACCCCGGCGGTCGCCGCGGTCGCGCTTCCGAGGACGAGCACGGCACCCAGGACCGTCGCGGCCCTGGCAGCTTTCACCGATGCGTGCATGATGTTCCCTTCCGGCCCGGCCTCGGACTGGGACCAGGGGCCGCGGCTGGCCGGGGGCTCACCGCGCATCCGGGACCTGGTGTACCGGACTGGAGCGCCTGGCAGGGGGACGGGCACCGATAAGTCAATCTGCTCTCGTCCCCTGACCACGTCAAGAGCCGAGGCTGACCGCGGCCCGCTAGCTCGGCCGGATCAGTAGACGAGGGCCTGGGCGCTGTCGGCGGTCACTTCGGCCACGAACGTGGGCGCGCCCGCGATCCGGACGCCCTCGATCAGGTCGCTCTCGGTGATCTCCCTGCGGGCGGCGCACTGGGTGCAGACCGTCACGGTGCCGCCGGCCAGGATGGTGGCGAGCAGGTCGCCCAGCGGGGGTGAGTGCGGCAGCGCCACCTCGTCGGCCCGGCCGGGCAGGCCGAACCAGGCGGCCTCGCCGGTCAGCCACAGCGATACCTGCACCCCGCTGGCGACGGCAGCGGTCGCCACCGTGAACGCCTGATTGCAGCGCTCAGGATCATCCTTGCCCGCCGTGACCTTCACGACGAGAGAGCGGGAGGTCATGGCTGCAGCCTAACGGGACGGGCCCGGTGCTCCGCACCGTGTGCGCGATACTGGCGCCATGACCGGCCAGAAGATCGACGCCGTCGTGTTCGATCTCGGCGGGGTCCTGATCGACTGGGATCCCCGGCACCTGTACCGGCAGCTGATCGCCGATCCCGCGGAGATGGAGGATTTCCTGGGCCGGATCTGCACCCAGGACTGGCATCGCGCACACGACCTGGGCGAGGACACGGCCGCCTCGTGCGAGCGGCTCGCCAGGCAGTATCCCACTCACCGGGACCTGATCATGGCCTGGGCCGAGCGCGGCGAGGAGATGGCGGCCGGCCAGTTCGACGGGACCGTCGAGGTGCTGCGCGAGCTGAGGGCATCCGGCGTGCCCTGCTATGCGCTCAGCAATATGGAGCCGGACGCGTTCGCGATCCGGATGGCCAGGTTCGGCTTCATGAGCTGGTTCGACGGCCTGGTGATCTCCGGCCTGGAGGGAGTGATCAAGCCGGACCCGCGGATCTTCGAGATCCTGCTGGACCGGTACGGGCTGACCCCGCGTGCCACGTTCTTCGTGGACGACCAGGCACGCAACGTGGCCGCGGCCCGCGCGCTCGGCTTCGCCGCGGCGCAGTTCAGCACGCCGTGGCGGCTGCGCCGCGACCTGCGCGCCGCCGGTCTCCCCGGCCTGGCCGAAAGCTGACCGCCCCCCCCCCCCTGCGCCCGCCCGGGGTCGCCGCCGGGTCAGCGGTCCGTCCGGGCCCCGCGGCCCCTGCGGGTGACCGGCCGGTGTCGGCGGCCAGCTCATCGCGCGAACCCGCCGGGTCCTGCCAGGTGACCGACCAGATGGCCGGGACCGCCAGTACCACCGCGGCGCTCAGCACTGCCCAGGCGGCGCCGAAGCCGAGCACGGTCCCGGCCCCGACCAGCGCGGCGACCGGCCCGGCGGCGGCGAACGCGACCGGGCCGAAGCCGAACGCGCCGACCGTGTTGAACGCGCTGACCCTGGCCAGCGCCTCGGCCGGGACCTGCTGCTGCTCCGCGGTGGTCGCGAACGCGATCCCGAGTGCCGATCCGAGGCCGGCCAGCGCCGCCCCGGCGGCGACCAGGTACACCGGCGCGTGCAGCGCGAACATCAGGCAGGGCAGCGGGTAGCCGAACGTCGCGACGGTCGCCGCCGCCACCGGCCGCCGTGGCCGGCGGCCGAGCGCCAGCAGACCGCCCGCGATCGCCCCGGCGCCAAGGGATGCCGTGATGGCTCCCCAGGCCCCTGCGCCGCCCAGGTACTGCCGGGACAGCACCGGCCCGAGCACCAGGAACGGGCCCCACACGATCAGGTTGAACAGCGCGAACTGGACGGTGCCGATCCACAGCCAGGCCCGGCTGGAGAACTCGGCCCAGCCCTCGGCCAGCTCGCGCGGCAGCGACCTGCCCTGCACCCGCAGCCCGGCCGGCAGCCGCAGCCCGGCGAGGGCGAGCGCGCTGACCCCGTAGCTGAGCGCATCGACGGCGACCACCACGCCGGGGCTGGTGGTCGCCACCAGCAGCCCGGCCAGCACCGGCCCGGCCACCCTGGCCGACGACTGGGCCAGGCCGAGCATCGCGTTCGCGTTGCCGAGCTCATCTCCGGTCGCGATCTCGACGGTCAGCCCGGACAGCGGCCTGAAGAACGCGTCGCCGGTCCCGACCGCCGCCGCCATCGTCATGAACAGCCAGAGCGGCGGCAGGCCGGCCAGCACGGCGCCGGCCAGCGCCGCCTGCGCGCCGAACCGGGCGGTATCCGCGGTCAGCATCACCGGCCTGCGGCCGAGCCGGTCCGCGATCACGCCGCCGCCGAGCAGGAGCACGACCTGCGGCACGATCCCGGCGGCGAAAACAAAGCCAAGGTCGGACGCGCTGTCGCCGCTATCCAGCACTGCGAAAGCCACCGCGACCGAGGACATCGAGGTACCGAGCAATGACGTCGCGTACCCGGTGAAAAATCGCCGGAAGTTGCGCTGCCGGAGCACCGCAACCCGGCTGGCCAGGCGCTCTGACCGGCTTTTTACTGCGGGAATGTTTTCCTTGCCGGCACTTGATTTACTGCGGAGAGCCACACGCTGAGCGAAATTCGGGACATAACGAGAATCATCGCACTACTGATTCCAGAATGGCGAACCAGGGGTCGGGTCAGTTTGTTTTCTCTCGATGCCGCAGTAAATTGCCCGGCATTTATCGCAGTAAATAACCGGTGGCCGGGCGGGCGGGGCGAGGCTAGCCTCGGCTGGTGCCCGCGTTCCCGCAGGTGAGCCGGCTCGATGCGGCCCGGGTGCTGGCCGAGCTGGCCCGGCTCACCGGCACCGCGCTGGCCTTCGACGGCAGCTGCCGGGGCGGCCAGGTCGGTGCCGCGTACGTGCGCTGGCCGGACGGGCACCGGTCGGTGCTGACCTGCCAGCCGGCCGGGAACGGGGCGGCCGCCCGGCAGGCCGGCCAGCTGACCGAGGCGGCCCGGCGGGCCTGCCGGCGCCGCGCTATGAGCTGATCGCCGAGCTGCCGTCCGCGGTCGCGATCGTGCAGGAACTGCTGCCCGGCTCGGTGCCGGACCGGATGACCGCCGCACCCTGGAGTCGATGACCGAGCTGAACCGGCGCTGCCGCGGGCTGCTGGCGGGCCGGGCCGACCTGCCGCCGCCGCCGCTGTACCTGCTGACCGACGGTCCCGGCTTCTGCCTGCACCAGCCGATGGCCGGGTACAGCCGCCGGACCGCGCGGCTGCTGGCCGCGGTCAGCGAGATCGGCGCCGCGGTGCCGGCCAGCCTGGCCGGCGACGACCTGGTTCACTTCGACTTCCATCCGGGGAACATCCTGACCGGCCGGCACGGCACGGTGACCGGGGTGGTCGACTGGGACGGCGCGAGCCGAAGTAACGGCCACCTCAACCTGGTCCTGCTCCGGTTCGACCTGGCCCGGTGGCATCCCCGGCTGGGCCGCGAGCTGGACCCGCTGCTGACCGGCCGGGTGCCGGACGAGGTGGCCAGGGCGTGCTGGGCGCACGTGAGCCTGCGGCAGGTCGACTGGTCGATCCGCGAGCACACCGGCGCCGATGTCGCCGCCTGGCTCGATGTCGCCGAGCACCTTGCGCCGTCGGCCCGACACGCTGGTCCTGGCCAGGGCCGAGCGTTACCCGGCGCCGGCAGCGCAACCTACACTTCGGGCATGACGGGCGAGCTCAGCGGGATCATCCTGATCACGGCGTTCGCGGTCACGGCCGCCTGGTGCGCACGGGTCGCGGTCCGGCTCTGGCGGTCCGGCCCGGCCAGCCGCCGGGCAGAGCGCGACTGACCGCCCGGCCGAGCCGCGCGCCCGGCTGCCGCCCGGAGCCGGGCGGGCGGCACTAGCCTGGGCGGATGAACTCTGCGCAGAACCCGGCTGCCGCCCCGGCGCGGCTCCGGGCCGGACCTGCATCCCGCGCTGCGGCCGGTGTCGTTCCTGCTTGGCCGCTGGGAGGGGCCGGCGTGGTCGGCTACCCGACGATCGAGAGCGCGCAGTTCGGCCAGGAGATCTCGTTCGGCCATAACGGCAAGCCGTTCCTGATCTACTCCAGCCGGACCTGGCTGCTGGACGAGGAGGGGAACATCGGCCGGCCGCTGGCCATGGAGACCGGGTTCTGGCGGCCGCAGCCCGACGGCCAGCTTGAGGTGCTGCTGGTGCACCCCACCGGGATCACCGAGATCTACCTCGGCGAGATCGCCGGCACCAGGATCGAGCTGGCCACCGACGCGGTGGTCAGGACCGCGACCGCCAAGGAGGTCACCGCGGGGCGGCGGCTCTACGGGCTGATCGGCACTGACCTCGGCTACGCCTACGACCTGGCCGCGGTCGGCCAGCCGCTGCAGTCACACGTGTCGGCGCAGCTCAAGCGCGTCGGCTAAGCCGCGGGCCGAGAAGCGGCAAGAAAAAGCCCCCCGGGCGTCTCCCGCCGCGGGCAGCCTGACGGCGACCGCAACGGGGACCGGCTGGACAAGGCCGGTCAGCCCGGGGGTTCGGTGTCTGCCGTGTATTCGCCGGCCGCCGTCGTGACGGCGCCCGCGTGCAGCCGAAACTGCCTGCGGGCAAGACCGGTGACGCGCGCTTCGCACGGTGCGCTGTTAAGCGCAGTGCGCGATAAGCGCTCCACGGGACGGCGGCTAGCGGACAGCCACCTCGCGAGTCCGACATCTATGCATTCTGTTGGACCACCTCCTTTCCCGCGTTAGCCAGAACGCTACGTCACGCCGCGGCGGGCAGGCAAGCATGTTATCGCCCGGGCCTCACGGGGCATGCCGGGGCCTAGACTCGGCGTATGTCGCAGGCGTGGGACGACACGCTGCGGGCGGGCGGCTACCGCGTCACCCCGCAGCGCCAGCTCATCCTCGAGGCCGTCACCGAGCTGGAGCACGCCACCCCCGAGGAGATCTTCGCCGAGGTCCGGCAGACGGCGAGCGGCGTCAACGTCTCCACCGTGTACCGCACCCTCGAGCTGCTGGAGCAGATCGGCCTGGTCACCCACACCCATCTGGGGCACGGCGCGCCGCGCTATCACCTGGCCGCCGAGGCCGAGCACGTGCACCTGGTCTGCCGGCAGTGCGAGCGGGTCACCGAGGTGAGCCGGCCGCGGTCCGGCTCCCTGGTCAGCGCGCTGGACGCCGACCTCGGCTTCGAGACCGACGTGGGCCACCTGACCGTGTTCGGCCGGTGCGCCGACTGCCGCGCGGCCCCGGCCGATTAGCGTGATGACCATTACTCCTGTTTACAACGCGGCATCCATGCATTACGCCCCCGGCCGCCAGCCGAGCCGGGCAGCCTCCGCGGGACGGCGCGCCTGGCAGCCGCATAGCCTGGCGGCATGGAGAGCCCCCTGCTCGCCGAGCCCGGCGCCGTCCCCGCGAGGGCCCCGACGCGGGCGTCGCCGCGCACTACGGCGACCCCTATGCCGAGCAGCGGGCCCTGGCCAGCGCCGCTGGCCTGGTCGACAGGTCCACCGCGGCGTGCTCAGGATCACCGGCCAGGACCGGCTGACCTGGCTGCACAGCCTGACCACCGCAGACCTGGAGCAGCTGGCGCCCGGCACCGCCGCCGAGGCGCTCATCCTGAGCCCGAACGGGCACGTCGAGCACCACCTGACCCTGACCGATGACGGCACCGCGACCTGGATGCACGTCGAGCCGGGCACCGCCGGGCCGCTGCTTGACTTCCTGAACTCGATGCGGTTCATGCTGCGGGTCGAGCCGGCCGATGTCAGCGCCGAGTACGCGGTGCTCACGCTGATGGGTCCCGGCGCCGACCACGAGCCGGCGGCGGCAGCGGCAGCCGCGATGAGCTTCCCGTTCGGCCTTGACGTCGTGCTGGAGCGCGGCGGCTGGCGGCCGCGGCGGCGGTGGCGGGCGGGGGGCGGGCTGGCCGGCATGTGGGCGCACGAGGCGCTGCGGATCGCCGGTCACCGGCCCCGGTTCGGGCTGGACACCGATCACCGCACGATCCCGCACGAGGTGGGCTGGATCGGCACCGCCGTGCACCTGGCCAAGGGCTGCTACCGCGGCCAGGAGACCGTCGCCCGGGTGCACAACCTTGGCCATCCGCCGCGCCGGCTGGTGCTGCTGCACCTGGACGGCAGCGAGGACGCGCTGCCCGGGCACGGCGACCCGGTCGAGCTGGACGGGGCGCAGGTCGGCTTCGTCGGCTCGGCGGCCCGGCACTACGAGCTCGGGCCGATCGCGCTGGCGCTGGTCAAGCGGACGGTGCCGGTCGACGCGACGCTCTGCGCGGCCGGCATCGCCGCGGCTCAGGAGGTGATCGTGGCGCCGGACGCGGGCGCGAACGTGAAGATCACGCTGAGACGGCCGCGCGGCGACCTGATCGGCAGGCCGCGCGAGTAACGTTGGCCGGCAGGAATCAGGAGACGTCGTTCCCCGGAGGTCACTGCAGTGCTGCGCCGCACGCTGCTGGCCGCCTCGGCCAGCACACGGGTCCGTAAGATCATCACCACCGCGCCGCTGACCGCCGACGTGGTGGCCAGGTTCGTCGCCGGGGAAACCGCGGATGACGCGCTGCCGGTGACCGGGCAGCTGCTCGCCGACGGCCTCAGCGTCAGCCTCGACTACCTCGGCGAGGACACCGCCGACCCGCAGCAGGCGGCCGCGGTCACCGCCGAGTACGTCGCCCTGCTCGGCCGGCTGAGCGGTGGCGGGCCTGGCGGCCGGCGGCCGGGCCGAGGTGTCGGTCAAGCCGACCGCAGTCGGCCTGGGCCTGGCCGAGCATGGCGAGAAGACCGCGACCGAGAACATCGCCCGGATCTGCGCCGCGGCCCGCAACGCGGGCACCACGGTCACGCTCGACATGGAGGACCACACCAGGGTCGAGCCGACCCTGCGGATCCTGGCCGAGCTGCGCGCCGACTTCCCCGACCTCGGCTGCGTCATCCAGTCCTACCTGCGGCGCAGCGCGTGACTGCGAGGCGCTGGCGGTGCCGGGATCGCGGGTCCGGCTGTGCAAGGGCGCTTACGGCGCCCCTGACGCCGTCGCGTTCCCCGCCCGGTCCGAGGTCGACCGCTCCTACGCCCGCTGCCTGCGGATCCTGCTGAACGGCCCTGGTTACCCGATGCTGGCCACGCACGACCCGCGGCTGATCAAGATCGCCGGTGCCCGGGCCGGGGCGGCCGGGCGGGCGCCGGACACGTTCGAGTACCAGATGCTGTACGGCATCCGGCCGGCCGAGCAGCTGCGCCTGGCCGGCACCGGCGCCACGGTGCGGGTGTACCTGCCCTACGGCAGCGACTGGTACGGCTACCTGGTCCGGCGGCTCGCCGAGCGACCGGCCAACCTGGCCTTCTTCCTGCGCTCCCTGGCCTCCCGGCGCTAGGCGCCGCCCGGCCGGGTCCGCGCCTCCTGCCCGGCGCGCGTCCGTCGCATGGTCAGCCCGGCTTGCGCGCCTCGATCAGGAACCGGCGCGAGCGGCATACAACGGGCCGTCGGCCTGGATCTGCTGATGCAGCCGGGCCAGCGGCTCGCGGTATCCGTCCACGGTGAAGCCGGGCACCGTCCACAGCACCTTGCGCAGGAACACGACCACGGCGCCGACGTCGCTGTACCCCTCTCCTCAGCCCGGCTTGCGCGCCTGGGCAACCGCGGCGCCCGCGCTGCGGGACTGGCCGACCGGCTGGCGCCCCATCATGAAGTCGTACCCCCCCCCCCTCCTCATACTCCCCCCAGCACCCCATCTCACCCACTCTCTCTCCGGCTGACCACAAGATCAAAGACGTCAGAGCGGAACGGGAACTCCCCGTCATCGTCGGTCCGCACCACGATGCCGCCGAGCGGGCTCAGCCGGCGCCGGGCCAGCCGCGTCGCCCAACTCGTCCGCCAGCACCGCCGACCCGCTCCCCTCCAGCCCGCAGCACCCCGCCGCCGTCCACTCCACCACCCCCCCCCCCCCCCCCACCCCCCCCCCCCCCCCCCCCCACCCCCCGGCACCGACTCGCCCTCGGCCAGCAGCTCATCGAAGGCCGGCTGTGCCCCGGTCACCGGGCCTCCTCGGGCCTGATCAGCACCTCGTAGCTGCGGCCGTCCGTGCTGGCCGCGAAGCTGCCGGCCGGGCGGAAGCCGAGGGACTGCACGACCTTCCTGGCCCGCAGGTTGAAGCTGGCGACCGTGACCCGGAACGCGGCCGGCGCGAACCGCCGCCGCCCGAACTCCAGCCCGGTCCCGATCGCCTCCCGGCCCAGGCCCTTGCCGGTCAGCTCGGGCCGCAGCCCGCCGCCGGTGTCGAGCGCGGAGTCGTCATAGTCGCCGCCTGGCACCTGCCCGTCCGCACCGAACGACCGGAAGCCGATCAGCGCGGCCCCGGGCCAGCGCCCCGTCGGTCAGGGCGAAATAGCCGCTGGCCGGATCGATCAGGAAGGCCGGGTCGGCGACCGGTCATGTCGTAGCAGTCGTACGGCTCCGGATAGCGCCAGGTGACGATGTTGGCCGCGTATTCAGCGGTCATGGGCACGATCCGCACACCGGGTATTGAACGCCCGCCGGGCCTGATTGTCGACGCAGATAACTCCGGCCGGGTGCTGGCCCCGGATGCCCGCCGTCCGGGCTAGCGCCGGGCCGGTCCGGTCACGGTCAGGACCTGCACCGGGGCAGCCGGACGCCGAGGCTGCCCACCCGCCCGGTGCTGGCGCTGACGACGAGCAGGCGGCCGTTTAGCGTGGCCACGAACAGCCACCTGCTGTCCGGGGACCAGGCGATGGTCTGGACACTGAAGGTGAGCTGGCTGGCCGGGATGGCGACCGGCCGGCTGAGGCCGGTGCCGAGGTTCACCAGCCGCAGGGTCAGGTGCCCGGCCCGGGCCGGGCTGAAGACCGCGGCCATGGCCCCGTCGGGCGAGGTCAGCCCGTCGTCCGGGAAGCCGGGATAGACCGCGGGGCCTGGCAGCACCCACTGGGCGCCGTTGGCAGGCTGGATGACCACGTTGGCGCACTGGCGGAACGGCCGCACGCATCGGACGCCAGCCAGTCGGTCGGCCCGGTCGCCACCACCGTTGCGGTCGTCACCGACCGCGGGCCGCCAGAGTCGGCGTCGTAGACGCCTCCGGAGCCCGAATAGAGGAAGTACCCGTGGCCGTCAGGGACCGGCAGCCACGGGCCGTCCGGAGGAATCGGCACCGAGATTCCCGTCCCCTTGCCGTCCTGGCTGACCAGCGACAGCAGCAGATGCGCCGTCGCGATCCCGTCGAGAGACCCACATCAGTCCCGGCTGGGGCCCTGGCATCGCCAGGCCGCCACGGCCGAGCAGGGGCGGCAGGGCGCGGGGCGGCTGCCCATCCGGGACGGCGTAGCCGGGTACGTTGTCGAGCGGCCGGATGATCACCTCGCCGGACCCGGCGACCAGGCTGGTGGGGCCGCCGCTGCGCAGGGTCGGCAGCCGGGTGCTGATAATCCGGCCGCGGGCGAACTGGATCTCAACCAGCCGCCCCGGACCGAGGCCGACCAGCTGCCAGTCCCCGGTCACGCCGAGCAGCGGATGGCCGATCTGGGTGACCGTGACCGGGGACGGCCTGCCGTGACGGCCGCGGGCGGCGGTCAGCGCCACGGTGGCCAGCACGACGATCGCGACCAGCACGATCCCGGCGCCGGCCCACCACGGCAGCCGAATGCGCGGCGGGGCCTGCCGGCCGGAGGACAGCACGTCGGGCTCGGGCCGTGACCCGGCGCGAGCCGGTGGCCGTAGCTGGTCATGCTTCATCATCCCTCGCCGGGCCGCCTGACGGGAGGGACCGGCCGGTCTGGCGCGGAGCTGGCGGCGGACCGGCCGGCTATGCGCTGCCGGACCGGCTACGCAGCGTGCCCGGTGCCCTAAGCTGCCTGGGATGATCGCTGTCCTCGGTGCCGGCCAGATGGGCGAGGCGCTGATCTCCGGGCTGCTCCGGGCGGGCATCGCCGCCTCCGAGGTGGTCGCCGCCGCGCGGCGAGACGAGCGGGCGGCCAGCTGCGGGACCGCTACGGCATCGAGGTGAGGCCGGCCGCCGAGGCGGCCGGGCGGGCCGACACCCTGGTGATCACCGTCAAGCCGCAGGACATGGCGGCGCTGCTGGCCGAGATCGGCCCGGCGATGCCGCCGGGCGCGCTGGTGATCTCGGTGGCGGCCGGCATCACGACCTCGTTCATCGAGGCCAGGCTGCCCGGCGAGGTGCCGGTGGTCCGGGTCATGTCCAACACGCCGGTGCTGGTGGACGAGGCGATGAGCGTGATCTCGCCGGGCCGTCATGCGACCGCGGAGCACCTGCGCCAGGCCGAGGAGCTGCTGCGCCCGGTGGGCAAGGTGGCGCGCATTCCCGAGTCGCAGCAGGATGCCGCGACCGCGCTGTCCGGCAGCGGGCCGGCGTACGTGTACTTCCTGGTCGAGTCGATGGTGGACGCGGGCATCCTGCTCGGCATGCCGCGCAGCACCGCGCTGGAGATGGTCATCCAGGCCGTCTACGGGGCCGCCACGATGCTGCGGGACTCCGGCGAGCACCCGGTGATCCTGCGCGAGGGGGTGACCTCGCCCGGCGGCACCACCATCAATGCGATCCGGGAGCTGGAGCGGCACGGGGTCCGGGCCGCGTTCCTGGCCGCGATCGAGGCCGCCTGCGACCGCGGCCGCGAACTCGGCGGCGGGTAACAGGCGGACCGGGTAACTCACGGACCCGGTAACGCACGTGACCGGTAACCCGTGACCTGGTAACCCGCGACCGGGCGGGCACGCGAATTCCGGCGCCGTTTAACCGGTCGGCTCGCGGCCCGGTCCGGCGCACAATGAGTGACCCGCCGGACAGAAGAAACGTCCTGGTGAACGGCTCACGGAAGGACACTGCCTAAGCAGCGACCGGATCGGCCGGCAAACGAGCTCGGATGCTGGTGCGATCAGTGGCACGGAATTGAGCCCGCTCGCCGGGGTTGCCCTTTTCCGTACAGGACTTACGCTGGAGACAGACGTGACTGGTGCGCCAACACGCCTGCGCACCCAGCTCCGCCGGAAGAGGGCAACTGATGGCAGCAGACGCTACTCCGCTCAGTGACGTCAGGTTCCTGACCGTGGCCGAGGTGGCCACGATCATGCGCGTCTCCAAGATGACGGTCTACCGCCTCGTTCACTCGGGTGAGCTGGAAGCGATCCGGGTCGGCCGCTCGTTCCGGGTGCCGGAGCAGGCGGTTAACCAGTACCTCAAGGACGCTTTCGTCGGCACGGAGTAAGCCCGGCACGGGCCAATCCGTGCTCACGGGGGACCCGGCGGGCGGCACCGGCGGCCCGACCTGGCCGGAGCGGGTACGCTGTTAGTTTGGCGTATGCCCGGCCGCCCGATGCGGGCGTGGCGCACTGCGCGCAGGCATGCCCGTCAGCCAGGACATCGAGCAAGGGTGGTTTCGTGGGCTCTGTTATCAAGAAGCGCCGCAAGCGGATGGCGAAGAAGAAGCACCGCAAGCTGCTGCGGAAGACCAGCGTGCAGCGCAGGAACAAGAAGTAGCGGCCCAGGGCCGGCTCTGTCCGGATCGCGGGCAGGCCGGCGGGCCGCCAGGCAGATCGGGACGGCGATGACCGCTCGCGCCGGCGGTGCTCGCGGCGCGCTCCGCCCGTGCCGCGCCCGCGGGAGGAATGGTGAGCCCTGACCTGGCCGGCCTGCCAGGTGGCTGGCGACAGCGGCTGGCCGAGGCCGCCGAGTTCGTCCGGCGGCGCTCGTCCGGCGAGTTCGAGGTGGACGAGTACCGGCTTCGACCCTGACCTGACCGCCAGCGTCATCATGCCCGCTGGCGCTCGGGCTGTACCGGAACTGGTTCCGGGTCCGGATGCGCGGGCAGCGGCACGTGCCGGACACCGGCGCCGCCCTGGTCGTGGCCAACCACTCGGGCGTGCTCCCGTTCGATGCGATCATGCTGCAGGCGGGCCTGTTCGACGAGCATCCCGCGCCACCGGCACCTGCGCCTGCTCGGCGCCGACCTGGTGTACGCGGTGCCCGGCCTGGCCACGCTGGCCCGCCGCAGCGGGCACGTGCGCGCGGACCCGGCGCAGGCCGATCGCCTGCTGGCGGCCGGCGAGCTCGTCGGGGTCTTCCCGGAGGGCTTCAAGGGCACCGGCAAGCCGTTCAGCGAGCGGTACCGGCTGCAGCGGTTCGGCCGCGGCGGGTTCGCCCACACCGCGATGCGGGCGAGGGTGCCGATCATCCCGTGCGCGATCGTCGGGGCCGAGGAGATCTACCCGATGATCGGGAACTCCGAGCCGCTGGCCCGGCTGCTCCGGCTGCCTTACTTCCCGCTCACGCCGCTGTTCCCGTGGCTCGGCCCGCTGGGCGCGATCCCGCTGCCGTCGGACTGGATCATCGAGTTCTGCGACCCGGTGCCGACCGACGGCCTGGCCCCGGACCAGCAGGACGATCCCGAGGCGGTCGCCGTGCTGCTCGACAAGGTGCAGGGACACCATCCAGGTCAAGCTGGACGAGCTGGTCGCCGAGCGCGGCCCGGCCTTCAGCTGACGTCGCGTCCGGCTGACTCGCCTCCGGCTGACGTCGCGTCCGGCTGACGCGCGGCAGGCTGACGTCGCGTCCGGCTGACGTGCGTCGCCGGGAAGCCGCGACCTGGGTCAGCCGCCGGACCGGCGCCTTCGCAGCGCGGCCGCGGCCACCAGGCCGCCGGCGACGGCTCCGGCCCCGGCGGTGACCGGCAGCGCGATCATCGTGGCCTTGCGCCCGGTGCGGAAGTCATACACCGGCCAGTCCCGCCGCAGTGCCACGGCCCGCAGGTCGGCATCCGGGTTGACCACGTTCGGGTGACCGACCAGCGACAGCATCGGCAGGTCATTCACCGAGTCGCTGTAGGCGCTGCACCGGGTCAGGTCCAGCCCCTCCCGCGCGGCCAGCGCCCTGATCGCGGCGGCCTTCGCCTCGCCGTGCAGCAGGCTGCCCACCAGCCGCCCGGTATACACCCCGTCCACGCTCTCGGCCACGGTGCCCAGGGCGCCGGTGAGGCCGAGCCGCCGGGCCAGGATGCTCGCCAGCTCGACCGGCGTCGCGGTGACCAGCCAGACCCGCTGGCCTGCCTGCAGGTGCTCCTGGGTCAGCTCCCTGGTGCCCTCCCACACCCTGACTGCCATCGTCTCGTCGTAGATCTCCTCGCCCAGCGTGCTGATGTCGGCCACGCTCTGGCCGGCCACGAAGGCCAGGGCCGCCTGCCGGGCAGAGTCGATGTGACCGGAGTTCTCGGTGCCGCGCAGCCGGAACGCGAACTGGCCCCAGGCCAGCCGGGCCAGGTCCCGCGGGCCGAACATCTTGCGGGCGGCCAGGCCCCTGGCGAAGTAGTAGATGGAGGCACCCCGCATCAGGGTGTTGTCCACGTCGAAGAACGCCCCGGCCGACGGGTCCGGGATCAGCGGCGGTCGCTCACCTCGGCTGCGGCCGCGGATGCCGCCCCGGCCAGGTCCATCTGGGTCTCCCGGGTCGGCCGCCCGGCCGGGCGGCGCTGCCGCGGCAAGCTGGGATGGCCCAGCCGGCCGTTACCGGTGCCGGTCCGCCTCATATTCACCGAGCCTACCGGCGCTGGCCGGGCGCGCCGGCCAGCGCGCGCCGGCCTCAGGCGGCAGCCTGCCTCCGGCGGGAATCGGCCGGTCAGGTAGCCCGTCTGGTCACATCATCGGCTTGGGTCAGGCACCATAGGCAGCGATGATTACCCTCGCCGTGGCCTTTCTCGGTGCCGTCGTAGCAGCCGTCGGCACTGGCATGCTGGCCGCGCGCGCCATCCGCGCCCCCAGGGGCGACCTCATTGCCTGGACCTTCGCCATGCTGGGGCTGGCCGTCGGCCTGGGCGCGGTGGCCATCGGCTCGCTGAGCGGCTTCGGCCCGACCGCGTTCCGCGCCATGGAGCTCGGCGGTCAGGTGCTGGCACCGCTGGCGCTCTGCCTGGGGCTGGCCGAGCTGGTCGGCCGGACCGTGACCGCCCGGTTCGCCGGGCGGCTGCTGCTGTCCGCGCTGGCGGTGATCTCGCTGGTGATACTCGCCACCGACGCGCTGACCGCGACCGGCAGCTTCAGCAAGACCTGGCCCGATCCCTCGAGCTCACTACGAGACGATCTCCAACAAGCTGCTGCAGCTCGGCCTGGCGCCGACGGCCGCCGCGGTCGGCCTGATCTCGCTCTGGCTCGCCGCGAGCCGGTCCGGGCGGAATCCGGCCTGGCGCGGCGCCGACACGGCGATTTGCTCGGGCAGCCTGTGCCGCCCTGGCTCTGGCGGTGCCCGGCCTGGTCGCGCTGCTCGGCGCCAACATCGGCATCCGGCTGCCGTTCCACGGCGCGGAGTTCGCGGGCCTGTGCCTGGTAGCCGCGGCGCTGACGCTGTTCGGCGGCCTGCGGCTGAGCCCCGTGCGGCTGGCTGAGCTGCACCGCGGGCCGGAGGACGATTACTACGAGGACGACTGGGACCAGGACCGTTCCTGGGCCGGAGCCGGCGGGTACGGCGGCGGGCTCGGTCCGGTCACCGACGTCCGCGGCCTGTACCGGGACGGCGGCCGGTACCCGGAAGATCCCGTCCCGGGCCGGTATCCCGACGACTCCTTCCCTGGCCGGTACGCCGATGATCCCGGCCCTGGCCGGGATCGCGGTGCAGGCTACCCGGCCGGCGAGTACGAGGTGGACCCGGACGATCCGCAGTACCCGGGCGGCTACCTGCGCGACGATCAGGATCTCGCGCCGCCGCGGCCGGGCGAGCCGGACGGCGCGGCCGGTGCCCGGCGGCCCCGGCGGCCCCGGTCCATGGCTGCCTGCCGGAGCGGACCTGCTGCCCGGGCCCGGCACCGGGACCCAGGCGGGCCGGGCGGCCGGGCCGGATCCAGACGTCCCCGACCCGCGCGAGCGGATGTTCGGCCAGATCGCGATCTACACGCTGATCGAGGACCGGGCCGCAGACTTCGACCGGCTGACCGAGCGGGTCGTGGCACAGGTCCAGGCGAAGGAGCCAGATACCCTCGTCTACATCGTGCACGCGGTGCCGTCGGCACCGCTGCAGCGGATCCTGTACGAGGTCTACCGGGACCGGGCCGCGTATGACGAGCACTGCCGGCAGCCGTATGTCACCAGGTTCGAGCGGGACCGCGAGCCTTTCGTACTGGCCACCAACGTGATCGAGCTTGGCCTGCAGCAGGCCAAGGTGTCCGCGTTCCCGTCGATCTCCGATCTGCTCGACCAGACCGGGATCAGCTCGCCGGACTTCTCCCGCCCCCTGCCTCGCATCGACGACGCCCGGCCCGGCCCCGGTCACCAGGGCCCGGGTCAGCGGGGCTCCGGTCAGCGGGGCCCAGGTCAGCGGCGCTCCGGCCAGCCGCCCGCCGACCTGCCCGGCTCCGGTCAGCGGCTACCGGACCCGCCAGACCTCGTCCAGCCGGGCTACGGCGCGGCGGGTGACGAGTCGTCCGGGCCGGGCCAGTCCGGCCTCCGCACCCCCGGTTACCTGGACAGCCTGCCGGGCTACCGCGACCCCGGATACAGCCGGGCCGGACCTGGCCAGCCGGAAGCCGGGCGCGGATCTCGCTCGCCTGGGCCGGATCCGCGTCGGCCGCGTCGGCCCGACCCGCTCGGCCCCGATCCGCGCCGGCCGGACCCGCTCGGCTCGGATCCGCGTCGGCCGGACCCGCTCGGCTCGGATCCGCTCGGCTCGGATCCGCGTCGGCCGGACCCGCTCGGGTCCGATCCGCTCGGCCCCGACCCGCGTCGCCCGGATCCGCGTCGCCCCGATCCGCGTCGGCCGCGCCGGCCCGACCCGCTTGGCCCCGATCCGCGTCGGCCGGACCCGCTCGGGTCCGATCCGCTCGGCCCCGACCCGCGTCGCCCGGATCCGGATCGCCCCGATCCGCTCGGGCCGGATCCGCGTCGGCCGGATCCACTGGGGCCAGATCCGCGGGCACAGCAGGGTCAGCCATGACGGCCGTGGCGCCGGTGGTGACCCTGCTGTCGCGGCCGGGCTGTCATCTGTGCGACGAGGCCAGGGCGGTCATCGCCCGGGTGACCGCCGAGCTCGGCGTGAGCTGGGCCGAGCGTGACATCACCAGGTCCGGCGATGACCTGCGGGCCTACCGGGACCTGATCCCGGTAACGCTGATCGACGGCGTGCAGCACGATTTCTGGCGGGTCAGCGAGGACCGGCTGCGGCAGGCGCTCGGCCAGCGGTCCGCGGCAGACTGACAGCGCCCCGTGTCCGGCCGGAGTACTCCGCGCCTGGCTGACCGTGGTCCGCGCCTGGCTGGTGTACCTCTCCTGGCTGGTGTACCTCTCCTGGCTGACCGGGGCCCGGCCTGGTCGATCGCGGTCCGCACCTGGCTGGCCACCATCCGCTAGCGGCCTCCGGTGGCCGCGCACGCTGCCGGTTGTGCGCCGGAAATGGTAACGGAGCGGCAAAGCGCCGGTCAGCGCCCTGTCGGACAACCCAGCCGACTTTGTGCAAACGTTCACAAGAGCGTAGCGTGAGAGCAGAAAAGCATCACGCGGGCATGCCGGAGCACCGCGTGGCCAGCAGTGTCGATCCCCCAGGAGTGCGGGCGCATGTCACGTCCGATGTCGCAAGGCGGCGTGCAGGGTATCCCGGAAGCTACGATCGCGCGCCTGCCGGTCTACCTCCGGGCGCTTTACGCCCTGGCCGACCGGGGCGTGGCCACCGTGTCCAGCGAGGAGCTGGCCACCGCGGCCGGGGTGAACTCTGCCAAGCTGCGCAAGGACCTGTCGCATCTGGGCTCCTACGGCACCCGCGGCGTCGGCTACGACGTCGACTACCTCGTCTACCAGGTCTCCCGCGAGCTGGGGCTGACCCAGGACTGGCCGGTCGTCATCGTCGGCGCCGGCAACCTCGGCCGGGCCCTGGCCAACTACGGCGGGTTCGCCTCGCGCGGCTTCCGCATCGCCGCGCTGCTGGACTGCGACCCGCAGGTGGTGGGCACCGTGATCGCGAGGCACACGGTCTGCAGCGCAGACGACATCGAGGCGGTGGTGGCGGATAAGGCGGTGTCGATCGGCGTCATCGCCACCCCGGCCGTTGCCGCACAGGGTGTCTGCGACCGCCTGGTCGCGGCCGGGGTGACCAGCATCCTGAACTTCGCGCCGGTCGTGCTCAGCGTGCCGCCGGGGGTCGACGTGCGCAAGGTCGACCTGTCCATCGAGCTGCAGATCCTCGCCTTCCACGCACAGCGGCGGGCGGCGGTCCGGGTCGCCCGGGACGGCGGGCGCGACTGGGAGGCACGCCAGGCACGCCGCCGGGACAGCCGGGACACCGTCACCCCGGCTGCGGCGGCGGGCCTGAACGGCGGCAGTGGGGTGGCCGCGCGGGCGATAGCGACATGAGCGTCCTGGTCGTCGGCCTCAGCCACTCCAGCGCGCCGGTGGCGACGCTCGAGCGCGCCGTGGTGACCGGCGACACCCTGGTCAAGCTGCTGCGCGACGTGTCTGGCTGCGCCGACGTATCCGGCTCGCTGGTGGTCAGCACCTGCAACCGGGTCGAGGTGTACGCCGACGTGGCCAAGTTCCACGGCGGCGTCAGCGCGGTCAGCGAGCTGCTGGCCAGGTACTCGGGCCTGCCGCTGGACGAGCTCACCCAGCATCTCTACGTGCACTACGAGGACCGGGCGGTGCAGCACCTGCTCGCGGTCACCTGCGGCCTGGAATCCATGGTGGTCGGCGAGAGCCAGATCCTCGGCCAGGTGCGCGGCGCGCTCCGGCTGGCCCGGCAGCAGGGCACGCTGAGCCGCCCGCTGTCCGAGCTCGGCGCCCTGGCACTGCGCACCGGCAAGCGCGCGCATGCCGAGACCGGGATCGGCCGTGCGGGCGCCAGCCTGGTCACCGTCGGCCTGACCGAGGCCGCGCGGCTGCTCCGGCAGGCAACCACGGGGCAGGCAACCACGGGGCAGGCAACCACGGGGCAGGCCACCACAGGGCAGGCAACCACTGGGCCGGACGCCGGGGACCAGGGCAGTGCCAGCGAGGACGGCCTGTCCGGGCTGTCCGTACTGGTGATCGGTGCCGGGTCGATGAGCTCGCTCACGGTCGCTACTGCCGCGCGAATGGGCGCCGCCACTGTGACCGTGGCCAACCGGACCCGCCAGCATGCGGAACGGATAGCCGCCACCGTCTGCGGCTCGGCCGCGGACCTGTCCGCGCTGCCGGCCCAGATCGCCGCCGCGGATCTGGTGGTCTCCTGCACCGGCGCGGCCGGTCAGGTGATCACCGCGGCCGCGGTAGACGCCGCGCTGACGGTACGCGCTGAGCAGACGGGGCACGCTGAGCAGACGGCGGACGCCGAGCAGGCGGGGCGCGGCTGCCGGGACCGGCCGCTGGTGCTGCTGGACCTGGCGGTGCCCAGGGACGTGGCACCCGCCGCCGGGCAGCTGCCCGGCGTGACGATCATCGACCTGGAGTCCCTCGGCCAGGCCGGGGCCGACGACGGCGGCGGCGGCAGGCTGGTGCACGAAGCCGACCTGGACGCGGTCCGGCGGATCGTAGCGCAGGAGTTCGCCGTGCACGCCTCGGCTGACCGGGCGGCCAGGGTGGCCCCGACCGTAGTGGCGCTGCGGGCCAAGGCGGCGGAGGTGGTGGACGCCGAGCTGGCCCGGCTGGCGCGGCGGCTGGATCGCCTCGATGCCCGGTCACATCGCGAGATTGCCCAGTCCATGCGCCGGATCGCTGACAAGCTGCTGCATGCGCCAACGGTCCGGGTCAAGGAGCTCGCCGGGTCACCGGGCGCCGATTCCTACGAGCTCGCGCTACGGGTGCTGTTCGACCTGGACCCGGCGGCGGTGCTGGCGGTCACCAGGGCCGACGCTGGCCTGGTGCCCAGGCCAGGAGAGGAAGCCACGTGACTGACCGCGCCAGGACGAGCGAGGACGGCCCCGTGCCGGGAAGCCCCGTGCCGGGAAGCCCCGTGCCGGGAAGCCCCGTGCCGGGAAGCCCCGTGCCCGGAAGCGCTGTGCCGGAAGGCGCCGGGATGACCGGCCAGGCTGGCCTGCCGCCGCTGCGCCTGGGCACCAGGAAGAGCCCGATGGCGCTGGCCCAGTCCGGCCACGTGGCTGACCTGCTGACCAGGCTGACCGGGCGCCGGGTCGAGCTGGTGCCGGTCAGCACGCTCGGCGACGTCAGCCGGGAGCAGCTGGCCCAGATCGGCGGCACCGGCGTCTTCGTCAGCGCGATCCGGCGCAGCCTGCTGGCCGGCCAGGTGGATCTGGCCGTGCACTCGCTGAAGGACCTGCCCACGGCCCCGGCCGATCAGATCGCGCTGGCCGCCGTGCCGCCCAGGGAGGATCCCAGGGACGCGCTGGTGGCGCGGGACGGCGCGAAGCTGGCTGACCTGCGGCCGGGCGCGCTGATCGGCACCGGATCCCCGCGCCGGGCCGCACAGCTGCTGATGCTGCGCCGGGATGTAAGGCCGGTGCCGATCCGCGGCAACGCGGGGACCCGGCTGGCCAAGGTCGGCTCCGGCGAGCTGGACGCGGTGGTGCTGGCCTATGCCGGGCTGGCCCGGATCGGCCAGGCCTGGCCTGGTGACCCAGGTGTTCGAGTGCGAGGAGATGCTGCCCGCGCCCGGCCAGGGCGCGCTCGCGGTGGAGTGCCTGGCGAGCAGGCCGGACCTGGCCGAGCTGCTGGCCAGCGCTGACGATCCGGTCAGCCGGGCGGCGGTGACCGCCGAACGCGCCCTGCTGGCCGGCCTTCAGGCTGGCTGCGCGGCCCCGGTAGGCGCGTATGCTGCCGGGACAGAAGTGCTTCGGCTACACGCTGTAGTCGCGGCAGCCGACGGGGGAACGGCGCTGCGAGCGAGCGAGAGCGGCCCGGCGGCGCAGGCTGATCGCCTGGGCAGCCAGCTGGCCGCAGAGCCTGCTCGCCCGCGGCGCGGGAACGTTTACGGCCGTGTCCGCAGGACACCTCAGCTCCGGGGATGACTGATGAACCCGACGCCCGAGACGCGCAAGACGCCCGACCCGCAGAAGACAGCCGCCAAGACCGCAATCCAGGCCGGGGCGCCGAAGGCGGGCAAGCCAGCCGGCTGGGTCGCCTTCGTCGGGGCCGGCCCCGGTGACCCCGACCTGCTCACCGTCCGCGCCGCCCAGCTGCTCGGCCAGGCCGACCTGGTGGTGGCCGAGTCCTGGCTCAGCGAGCGGATCGCGCACCTGCTCAAGGCCGAGGCGGCCATGGCCGACGCCGACGCGCTGCAGCAGGACCCGCGCCTGCTGGTCAAGTCCGCCAGGGCCGGGAAGCTAGTGGTCCGGCTGCTCGGCGGCGACCCGTTCCTGTTCTGCAACGTGGCGGCGGACGCGGCTGCCTGCGCCAAGGCCAGGGTGACGTTCGAGATCGTGCCCGGCGTACCAGCCGCCACGGCGGTCCCGGCCTATGCCGGGATCCCGCTGACCTCCGACGCGAGCGGCGACGTCCGCATCGTGCATGCGGCTGAGGTCAGCCGGATCTCGGCAGGCACCGGCACCCTGGTCATCCTCGGCGCCGAGACCGGCCCGGCGGACCTCGGCAAGATGCTGGTCGCCGCGGGCTGGCCGGATGCCACCCCGCTCGCGATTACCTGGAACGGGACGACCACGGACCAGCACACGGTGCTGTGCACGCTCGGATCGGTGGCCGCCGACCTCAAGGCGGCCGGGGTGAGCCTGCTCACCGCGCACGGCCCGGCGGTCGCCGTGGTCGGCGAGGGCGTCACGGCGCAGCGCGTGCTGTCCTGGTTCGAGACCAAGCCGCTGTTCGGCTGGCGGGTGCTGGTGCCGCGCACCAAGGAGCAGGCGGCCGGGGTGTCCGACCTGCTGCGGGCGGCAGGAGCGGTGCCCGAGCAGGTGCCGACGATCGCGGTCGAGCCGCCCCGTACCCCGCAGCAGATGGAGCGGGCCGTCAAGGGGCTGGTCACCGGCCGGTTCCAGTGGATCGCCTTCACCTCGGTGAACGCGGTCCGGGCGGTGCGGGAGAAGTTCGAGGAGTACGGCCTGGACGCGCGGGCCTTCGCCGGCGTCAAGGTGGCCGCGGTCGGCGAGCAGACCGGTGCGGCGCTGCGTGCCTTCGGCATCATGCCGGACCTGGTGCCGGACGGCCAGCAGTCGGCCGAGGGGCTGGCCGACGCCTGGCCGGCCTACGACGACGTACTGGATCCGATCAACCGGGTGCTACTGCCGCGGGCCGACATCGCCACCGAGGGCCTGGTGGCCAGGCTCACCGATCTCGGCTGGGAGGCCGAGGAGGTGACCGCCTACCGTACGGTGCGGGCAGCGCCGCCGCCAGCGCCGATCCGGGAGGCGATCAAGGGCGGCGGCTTCGACGCGGTGCTGTTCACCTCATCGTCCACGGTCCGGAACCTGATCGGGATCGCCGGCAAGCCGCACGCGGTCACGGTGATCGCGGTGATCGGCCCGCAGACCGCGAAGACCGCAGCCGAGTTCGGGCTCCGGGTCGACGTGCAGGCGCCAAAGCCGTCGGCCACCGCGCTGGTGGAGGCGCTGGCCGAGTTCGGCGCCGGGATCCGGGACGCAGCGGTCGAGGCGGGCGAGCCGGTGCGCCGCCCGAGCGAGCGCCGCCGCGGCGCCCGCCGCCGGATCCGCTAGCCCCTCGCGAGCGAGCCGGCGAGTCGGTGCGCCGACGCACCGGCGCGCCGGCAGCGGGCGAGCCGGTGCGCCGTCCGGGCGGGCGCCCGGTGGCGCCTGCCGCCGGGTCCGGTGCCTCCGCCCGCTGCCCGGCGTCGAGCTGGCGGCCGGGGTTTCATGATCCGGTAAAGTTTCTACTGCTAGAGCGATGCTTTATTTTCCGGATCATGGAAAGCGCGGCCGGAGGGCTGGATGAGCGCAGGGTTCCCGGTTGACCGGCCGCGGCGACTGCGCCGGACCGCGGCGATGCGGCGGCTGGTCAGCCAGACCAGCGTGCGGCCCGCCGACCTGGTGCTGCCGCTGTTCGTCAAGGAAGGAATCGGCGAGCCGCAGCCGGTTTCGTCCATGCCCGGCGTGGTCCAGCACACCAGGGACAGTCTGCGCAAGGCCGCCGCCGAAGCGGTGGACGCCGGGGTCGGCGGGCTGATCCTGTTCGGCATCCCGGCGGTGAAGGACCCGGTCGGCTCGGCCGCCGACGACCCGGCCGGGATCGTCCAGCTTGCCCTGGCCGACCTGGCCGCCGAGATCGGCGACCAGACCGTGCTGATGGCCGACCTGTGCCTGGACGAGTACACCGACCACGGCCACTGCGGCGTGCTGACCCCGCACGGCGAGGTCGACAACGACCAGACCCTGGACCGGTACGCGGCCATCGCGGTCGCCCAGGCGACCGCCGGAGCGCAGGTAGTGGCGCCGAGCGGGATGATGGACGGGCAGGTGGCCGCGATCCGGGCGGCGCTGGACGCCAGCGGGTTCGCCGAGGTGGCGATCTGCGCCTACTCGGCGAAGTACGCCTCGGCGTTCTACGGCCCGTTCCGCGACGCCGCCGAGTGCGCCCCGCAGTTCGGCGACCGGGCGTCCTACCAGCAGGATCCGGGCAGCCCGGCCGAGGCGCTGCGAGAGGTCGATCTCGACCTCGACGAGGGCGCGGACATCGTGATGATCAAGCCGGCCCTGGCCTACCTGGACATCATCAGCGCGGTGGCCAGCCGGGTACGGGTGCCGGTCGCCGCTTACCAGGTCAGCGGCGAGTACGCGATGGTCGAGGCGGCGGCGGCCAGGGGCTGGCTGGACCGGGACCGGGTGATCATGGAAACGCTGACCGCGATCCGGCGCGCCGGGGCCAGCATCATCCTCAGCTACTGGGCCGCCGAGGCCGCGAGACGGCTTGCCTGAGCACGGCAGCGGAGCCGCGAGACTCGCCGGCGCCACTCCTGTGACCAGCAACGCGTGCCGAGTGCACCGGACCAGCCCGGCGGACCGGGTATGTTGCGAACTGCCGGATCCCTCAGCCGGCCTCCGGGCTAGCCGCAGTCTGTGGCGGCCGCCGCACCCCGGAGCAGTCCCGAGAAGACGACCATGGCGGAATCTGTGACCCGCAGGCCCCTCCCTGCCGTCATCGACCGTGCCATCAGCGACGCTGCTGCCATCCACGCCAGCGGGCAGAGCGCCACCGGGAGACGGGCGGCCAGAAGGCGGGCGGTCGGCCGCGAAGAGCCATGACCACCCTGCCAGCCGGGGGCGGCGTGCTGGTCGGGCGCACGGCGGAGTGCGCCGAGATCGGCACCGCGCTGACCGGGCCGGCGGGCCAGGCGGCCCTGGTACTGGAGGGCGCGGCCGGCGCGGGCAAGACCGCGCTGTGGCGCTGGGGCGTGGCCAGGGCAGCCGAGCGCGGCACCACGGTGCTCGCCGCGACCGGTGCCGAGCTTGAGGTGTCCGCGTCGTTCGCCGCGCTCACCGACCTGCTGGCCCCGGTGCCGGACGAGGTCGTGCAGGCGCTCCCGGGGCCGCAGGCGGACGCGCTGGCGGTGGCACTGCTGCGCAGCCGCCAGTCCGCCGCGACCGAGATGCGGGCGGTCGGGATGGCGACGCTCGGCGTGTTCCGGGCCCTGGCGGCAGCGGCGCCGGTCCTGGTCGCGGCGGACGACCTGCAGTGGATCGACGAGGACTCGGCCGCGGTGCTGGCCTTCGCGCTGCGCCGGGCCGAGCCCGGCCTGGTGCGGGTGCTGCTCGCCCGGCGATCACCGGGCAGCGAGCCGCTGCCGTTAGCGGGAGCCGGGGCGCCGGTCCGGGCCAGGGACCAGGATGTGGCCGGGCAGGTCATCGCGGCGCTGGCCGGGTCCGGGCAGGTGCGGCGGCTGACAGTGACCGGGCTGCCGCTGACCGCGCTGCAGGTAGTGATCACCCGCAGCCTGGGCTACCCGCTGCCGCGCCCGCTGCTGCAGCGGATCCACGAGGCCACCGGCGGCAACCCGCTGTTCGCGCTGGAGCTGGCGGCGGCCGCTCGCCGGGCCGGGGCCGGCGACCCGCTGCCGGTCCGCCCCGAGCTGCGCGACCTGCTGGCCGGGCGGATCGACGGCCTGTCCCCGGCCGCCAGTGACGTGGTGCTGCTCG
The DNA here is from genome assembly GCA_963719705.1 of uncultured Actinomycetota bacterium. Classification (GTDB taxonomy): domain Bacteria; phylum Actinomycetota; class Actinomycetes; order Streptosporangiales; family Streptosporangiaceae; genus CAVRCV01. The sequence continues at coordinate 114,704 of CAVRCV010000014.1, read as the reverse complement.
CGGCGGCGGCCCGGCACCCGACGGTGCCGCTGCTGCACCGGGCGCTGGGCGGGGCCGGCGGCGACGAAACCCTCAGCGAGGCGGTCCGGCACGGCGTGCTGCGGGTGGACGACGACGTCATCGAGTTCGTGCACCCGCTGTACGGGTCGGCGGTCTACGCGATGGCGGGCCAGGCCCGGCGCCGGCGGGTGCACGGCCTGCTCGCCGGGGTCACCGACGACGCCGAGCAGCGGGCCAGGCACCTGGCGCTGGCCGCGTCGGGCCCGGACGAGGCGATCGCGGCCGAGGTGGAGCAGGCGGGCCTGTCCGCCCGGCGCCGCGGCGCCCGGGCAGAGGCCGCCGACCTGCTGGAGCTGGCCGGGTCACTGACCCCCGGCGACCGCGCCGAGGACCGGGCCGGCGGCTCACCCAGGCGGCGCTGTGCTACCACGAGGCGGGCTCCGGGACCGCGGCCAGGGAGCTGCTCAGCGAGGTCGTGGCCCATCTGCCGGCCGGGCGGGCCAGGGCCGAGGCGCTGCTGGCGATGCACGAGGCGGAGCCGGGACCGGTGGCCCGCGGCCTGGAGCTGATCGCCCAGGCGATGGCCGAGACCCAGGTTGGCCAGCAGCAGCCGGACCCGCAGCTGCGGGCCCGGCTGCTGCTGGCCAAGCTGGAGCTGGACTGGGCCGGCAACATGGCCGGCAGCGTCGGCACCGCGGACAGCGCGGTGGACCTGGCCCGCCAGAGCGGGGACACCGCACTGCTGGTCCGGGCGATGGCAATGGGCGGCATCACGCACGTAGTCGCCGGGCTGCCGGACGGCCTGACGCTGCTTCGCGAGGCGCTGGCGCTGCAGCCGCCGGACTCCGACATCCCGCCCTGGTACCGGCCGGAGCACTGGCTCGGCGCCGCGCTGCTGTGGGCGGACGAGCTCGATCAGGCCCGGGTGCTGCTGGCCGGGGAGTACCAGCGGGCCGAGCTGACCGGCAACGACTACGACCGGTCCGGGCTGGCGCTGCGGCTGACCCAGCTGGAGTGCCGGGCGGGCAGGCTCGGTCTGGCCCGTGGCCACGCGCAGACCGCGGCGGCACTGGCCGCCGAGCACGGCGGCGACCAGGCAAGCACGCTCGCCGACCTGTGGCTGGCGCAGATCGAGGCGGTCGAGGGGAACACCGGCCGGGCCCGCGAGCTGCTGGCCAAGGCGCTGGCCACCACCCGCAGGCTCGGCGACCGCACCTCCGAATGGCATGCCAGGGCCGTGCTCGGCTTCGTCGAGCTGTCCGAGAACAACCCGGCCGCTGCCGATGCGCAGCTCGGCGGGCTGCACGCGGAGCGCAGAGCGGCCGGGCTGGCCGAGCCGGGCGAGTCGCCGTTCCTGCCGGACGAGATCGAGGCGCTGATCCAGCTCGGCCGCCTGAATGAGGCCGCCGGGCTGTGCGGCTGGCTGGAGTCGCGCGGTGCCGAGCTGGACCGGCCGCGGCTGCTGGCCGCGGCCGCCCGCTGCCAGGCGCTGCTGGCCGCCGCCAACGGCGCGCTGGAGCAGGCCAGGTCGGCCGCACGGGCCGCGGCCGGGCTCGCGTCCGGCCTGGCCGTGCCGCTGGAACGCGGCCGGACGCTGCTGGTGCTCGGCCAGATCGAGCGGCGGCTCAAGCACAAGAACGCCGCCCGCGAGGCGCTGGGCCAGGCCAGGGAGATCTTCGACCGGCTGCCCGCGCCGCTATGGGCCCAGCGGGTCACGGCCGAGCTGGACCGGATCGGCGGCCGGCCGCCGGCCACCGCTACGGTGACCGCCACCGAGCAGCGCATCACCGACCTGGTGGCCGACGGGCTGAGCAACGACGAGATCGCCCGCGAGCTGTTCGTCAGCCGGCGCACGGTCGAGTCGAACCTCACCCGGATCTACGCTAAGTACCGGGTCCGCTCCAGGGCGCAGCTGCTGGCCCGGCTGCGGGACGACGCCCCGCCCGCAGGCCCGCTGCCGGGGGATTAATCCTGCGGGTTCCCCCGATTCGTACGGAGCCGCGCCAATTTAGCCTGATCAGTGTTCCGCTGATGCAATCCGCTTCGCCATCGCTCGGCACAGGGGCCCGAACGGGCAGCTGGACCGCCGGGCGTCAGAGGGGAGTCTGGCGCCCGGCGCATGGCTGGCGGGACCGGTCAGCGGGAAGCCGGGTATCCGACCAGCCTGACTATCCGGATACCCGGCAGGTGGTGGAGCTGCCAGCTGCGTGCGTAGCCGGGCGGACGCACCTTCGGGTACTCCAGCACCGCCAGCCGGGAATGCTCCGGCAGCGGATCCGGGGGTTGCCCCGGCGTTCGTCCCCGCGGCGCTCGCCCGCGGCGACCGGCCGCACGGTACTGCCTGGTCCGGTACCCTCGCCGTGCAATCACCTTGCAATCTCCGTCGTGCAACGAGCAGGTCTCACCTCCGGGGCCGTTGCCATGCTGCCCGGGCGCGGCGAGCATTATCGGGTGGGGAAGCCACGCGGGACCGGGCGGGAGTGGGCCGATGGTCGAGACGGTGCTGCGCTCCAGGCGCCGCAGGTCCGAGGGGAAGGTAACGCTTGCGGCTGAGCGGTATGCGGCCATGGGCTGGCCGGTATGCCCCGGCGCTTACCCGCCCGGCCGGTCGCAGGCGGGCCGCGGCTGTTCCTGTGACCGGCTCGGCTGCCCTGCGCCCGGCGCCCATCCGGTATCACCCGCCTGGCAGATCGAGGCCAGCGCGGACGGCGAGCTGGTCAGCCGGTGGTGGCTGGCCGCCCCGGAGGCGAATGTGATACTCGTCACCGGCCGGGTATTCGACGTGCTCGACGTGCCAGCCCGGGCGGGCATGACGGCACTCGCCCGGATGGACCGATCAGGGGTCCGGCCAGGACCGGTAGCGCTCAGCGCCGGCCGCCGGGCCCTTTTCTTCGTCTCCACCAGGGGCAGGCCGGCCGACGAGGACGAGTGGTGGTCCTGTCACCTGGATTCCGAGCCGGAGGCCGTGGAGCAGGTCGCCGGGCTGCGCTGGCACTGCCGGGACAGCTACGTGCTGGCCCCGCCGTCCCGGTTCGGCGGCGGCCAGACCGCCCGCTGGCTGCGCGGACCGCAGGGCGGGACGCAGGGTGGGACGCAGGGTGGGCGTCGAGGGGAGTCGCTGCCGGACGGGCTGCGGCTGCTGGAATACCTCGCCGACGCCTGCGAGGCGGCGGGATGATAGCGGCATGACTGCGGGCTCGCCATCACAGCGCTCACCATCACAGCGCTCACCATCACAGAGGCGAACTGTTCGGCCGGGCCTGCGCGGTGCTGCCCGGCGGGGTGAACTCGCCGGTCCGGGCGTTCGGCGCGGTCGGCGGCACCCCGGTGTTCATGGCGTCCGGGTCCGGCGCCTATCTCACCGACACCGACGGCCGCCGGTACGTGGACCTGGTCTGCTCCTGGGGACCGATGATCCTCGGGCACGCGCACCCGGATGTGGTTGCCGCGGTGCGGGCGGCGGCCGGACTTGGCACCTCGTTCGGCACCGTGACTGCGGCCGAGGTCGAGCTGGCCGAGGAGATGATCGCGCGCGTCCCGGTGCAGAAGGTCCGCCTGGTCAGCTCCGGCACCGAGGCCACCATGTCGGCGGTCCGCCTGGCCCGCGGCTGGACCGGGCGGCGCCTGGTGGTGAAGTTCGCCGGCTGCTACCACGGGCACGTGGACGCGCTGCTGGCCGCGGCCGGATCCGGCGTGGCCACGTTCGCGCTGCCGGACTCGCCCGGCGTCACCGGCGCGGTGGCGGCCGACACCGTGGTGCTGCCCTACAACGATGCGGCGGCCGCCCGGCAGGCATTCGCCGAGCACGGCCACGCGATCGCCTGCGTGATCACCGAGGCGTGCCCGGCGAACATGGGCGTGGTGCCCCCGGCGGCCGGCTTCAACGAGCTGCTGGCCGCGCTGTGCGGCGAGTACGGCGCGCTGCTGATCATGGATGAGGTGCTGACCGGGTTCCGGGTCACCCGCTCCGGCTGGTACGGCCGGGAAGGTGTCTCCGGCGACCTGATGACGTTCGGCAAGGTGATGGGCGGCGGGCTGCCCGCCGCGGCGTTCGGCGGCCGGGCCGAGATCATGGACCTGCTGGCGCCGGCCGGGCCGGTATACCAGGCGGGCACCTTGTCCGGCAACCCGCTGGCCACCGCGGCCGGGCTGGCCACGCTGCGCGCCTGCACTGCCGAGGTGTACGCGCGGGTGGACCAGGCCGCCGCGGCGGTGGCCAGGCTCGCCGCGGACGCGCTGACCGCGGCCGGGGTACCGTTCCGGCTGCAGGAGGCCGGCAGCCTGTTCTCGTTCTTCCTGGGGGTGGACCAGCCGGTGCGCGACTTCGGCCAGGCCCGCGGCCAGTCACCGGCCGCCTACGCCGCGTTCTTCCACGCCATGCTGGAGCGCGGGGTGTACCTGCCGCCGTCCCCGTTCGAGGCCTGGTTCCTGTCCGCGGCGCACGACGACGCGGCCATCGGCCAGATCGCCGCCGCCCTGCCCGCCGCGGCCGCCGCGGCCGCTGCCGCACTGAGATAGCGGACTCCTCCGCTCTCCGCCGGCCTCCCGGCCGGGACTGGCTACCCGGTAGGCTTGGCCCGTGCGACATTGAAGCTGATCCGCCCGGGCTCCTCCTGCCCGGCTAGTTCGCGTCGTCTGTTCCGTGACCGTTCGAGCCGGCAAGGAGCTTTACCGTGCTTACTCATCAGCAGATCCTGCATTTCCGCACGTTCGGGTTCGTGGTGCTGCCCGGCCTGCTAACGGCGGCCGAGGTGGCCGCCCTGTCCCGCGAGGTCACCGAGGCGCTGGACGGCGCCTTCGGCCCGGTCTCCGGCGAGCCGGACGACCTGGGCGGCATCAGCGGCGATTACCTGCCGCTGGCCGTGGCCAGGGCCCCGCTCGCCATGTCGCTGATCGCCGACGATCCGCGCACCTTCCTGTCCTCGGCCGAGCTGCTGGGCAGCCCGACCGTGCCCACGATCGGGCTGGCCACCCGGTTCACCGGGGACTCCGGCTGGCATACCCGGCAGGGGCGCAGCGTGGCCGGGGTCACGTTCTGGGCTGACCTGGCCCCGCGCCGGGCGGGCACCGGGGCGCTGCGCTTCATCCCGGGCTCGCACCTGGCCAGCTTCGCCGGCCGGATCTGCGAGTACGAGGCGGCCGAGCCGGCCACCTCCGGCTTTGAGTCGTGGGACTGGCCGCACGTGGTGGTGGACACCGAGCCGGGGGACGTGGTTGCGTTCCACGCGCACCTGCGGACCTGCAATCGCGGCAGGCTGCCGCGGTGGTCCTGGACCATCGACTACCTGCCCTGGCCCGGCCTGGCCGACCGGGCGCAGCTGGAGCGGGTCCGGGACATGGCCATCGACTCGGTCGAGTACGACCACGAGGACTACGACCGGGACCGCTGGCCGGCCTGGCGGGAGTGGGCGGCCGGCCGGCGGCGACGCCGCCTCGCAGGCCCGCGGCCTCGCGGTCGAGCGGCTGAGGCTGCTCGGGGTGCTGCCCGAGGGCGGCAGCTAGCCTGCGGCAGACGACTGGCCGGGGCCGCGGGCGTACCGCCCGCGGCCCCGGCCGCACCGTGCGCCTCGTTCCTGGCCGTGGTTACGGGTACGTGCGGCCGGCTTCCGCGTCCCGGCGCGGTCAGGCGACCGCCACCGCCACGATGCCGGCCACGATGGCGGCGGCCGCCGCCAGCCGCCGAGGCAGGCTGCCCTCGTTCAGCAGGCGGCGGCCGAGGAGCACCCCGAACAGCACGCTGACCTCGCGGGCCGGCGCGACGGCGCTCACCGCGGTGAAGCTGAGCGCGGCCAGCACCAGGATGTAGGCGAACGGCGCCAGCAGCGCCGCGCCGATGGCCTGGGCCCGGTAGGAGCGCCACACCCTGGCCAGCCGGGGCCGGTCCCGCAGCACGACCGGGGCCAGCGCGACCAGCATGACCGGGAACGAGGCGTACCCCTGCAGCAGCGCCGGGGTGTGCAGGGCCGACACCGCATGCTTGTCCCACAGCGTGTAGCTGGCGATGAATACCCCGGTGCCGAGCGCGAAGGCCACCGCGATCAGGACCGACGGCTGCCGGGCTGCCCGTGCGTCCGCCGCCCGCCTGCCGGGCGGGCAGGCCGATCACCACGATGCCGGCCACGATGCAGCCGATGCCGGCCAGCGCGACGATGCCCGGCCGCTCGCCGAGCAGCACGATTCCGGCCAGCGCGGCGAGCAGCGCCCCGGTGCCGCGGCCGATCGGGTAGACCACCGACAGGTCGCCGAGCCGGTACCCCGTCTGCAGGAACAGGAAGTAGCCAGTCTCCAGCACCCCGGTGCCGGCCATGAACAGCCAGTTCGCCGTGGTCAGGTGCGGCCGGGTCCAGATCACCGCGATCGCTACCGCCGGCGCGTACGCCGCCGTGGCCAGGCCGGCCATCAGCCAGGTGAAGAACACCGCGCCGGTGACCGAGGCCTGCTTGCCGAACAGGTTCCAGCTCGCGTGCGCGATCGGCGGCGATCAGGATCAGGGTGATGGCGGTCGGGCTCAACGGGCTGGCTCCTGCCGGGCAGGCCCTCGCGGGCACGGCGAACAGAGCCCTCGAGGCTTTTGATCCCGTGAGGTGTTCGCCTGCCATTGCTGGCCGGCCGGCGGCCGGTAACCGCGGCAGGTTCCTGGCGCCGCTCGGTCCAGGCTGCCGTGCCCTGATTGTGCGGGGCCAGCGGTCCGCTGGCCGGCGGGCACGGCACGGAACCCTAGGCGCAGCCACGTGCTGCCCACAGGCTAGCAGCGCGGGCGCTCCGGGCGCTCCGGGCGGTAACGGGCGGGTGCCGGTATCCTGACCCCGCTATGACTGCGGACTCCGGCTCAGCGACTGCGGATCCGGGCCCGGCCGGCCTGACCGTGGTGCACCTGGTGCGGCACGGCGAGGTAGAGAACCCGCGCGGCGTGCTCTACGGCCGGCTGGGCGGCTTCCACCTGTCCGCGGACGGCCGGGTCATGGCCAAGGCGGCCGCGGACTACCTGGCCGCCAGGGACGTCACCGTGCTGCGCACCTCCCCGCTGGAGCGCGCGGTGGAGACGGCCGAGCCGATCGCCGCGCAGTTCGGCCTGGACCCGGTGACCGATGACCGGCTGATCGAGCCGTGGAACCACTTCGAGGGCATGACGTTCGGCGTCGGCGACGGCGCGCTGCGCAACCCGGCGCACTGGTTCTACCTGCGCAACCCGTTCCGGCCCTCGTGGGGCGAGCCGTACCGCGAGGTGGCCGCCAGGATGCTCGCGGCCGTCGCGGACGCGGCCCGCGCGGCCCGCGGGCACGAGGCGGTCTGCGTCAGCCACCAGCTGCCGATCTGGGTGGCCCGCAGGTCGGCGGCCGGGCAGCGGCTGTGGCACGACCCGCGCCGCCGCCAGTGCGCGCTCGGCAGCGTGACCAGCTTCAGCTACCGCGGCGATGCCCTGGCCGGGGTGAGCTACGCCGAGCCGTCCGGCGCGGGCGGCCGGGGAGCCGGCGCCTGACGGCGCAAATGCCGCCCCGCCGTCCGCCGGCCCGGCCTGGTCCGGCACAATGGGGCCCGGTACTACTGCCTGTAGGAGATCATTCCATAGGAGATCACGCCGTGTCCCGCCTGCCGCGCACCGCGCGCCCGGCGGCCGGAGCCAGGTTCCCCAGGGTTCCCCCGCCGCGCGTGCCGCCACGGTCGCGCGCGCCGCGCCGGGCCCGGGCCGGGCTCGCCGCGGTGGCCGCGGTCGCGGTGCTGCGGCCTGGCCGGCTGCGACGGCGGCGCGATCGGGCAGGATACCGAGCAGAGCAACGGGCAGAGCTTCGTGTCCGGCAGCGGCGCCACCTATTTCCCGGCCGGGATCCCGGTCGCGCGCGCCCGCGGTCAGCGGCACCAGCCTGACCGGTCAGCACCTGACCCTGGCCGGCTATCGCGGTCACGTCGTGGTGCTGAACTTCTGGGGCTCCTGGTGCGGCCCGTGCCGCCAGGAGGCGCCGTCGCTGGGCGCGCTGGCGCGGTACTTCCAGCTCGCCGGGGTGAGGTTTCTCGGCGTTGACATCCAGGACACGCCGTCGGCCGGGATAGCGTTCCTGCGCACGTTCCGGATCGGCTACCCGAGCCTGAACGACCCGAACGACGAGATCGCGCTGGAGTTCCACGGCACCGTGCCGCCGACCGCGATACCGAGCACGCTGCTGATCGACCGCAGCGGGCGACATCGCGGCCAGGGTGGTCGGCGGGGTGACCTACGACGGCCTGAAGAGGCTGATCACCGAGGTGGCCGCGGGCAGGACCACCGGAAACCAGAGCCGAAACGGGCGCCGGGGATGACTCGATGACCGGACTGCGGGTCCCGGCCGGGCCCGGACCCGCCGTGGCCGGTCCCGCCGGGACTGGTGACAGCGGCGCCGGGCCGCGGTCGTCCGGCCGCGGCGCGGCGCGGCGCGGAGGCCGGCCGCTGGCTGCGCTGGGCCTGGCGGCAGCTGACCTCGATGCGCACCGCGCTGGTGCTGCTGTTCCTGCTCGCGCTGGCCAGCATTCCCGGCTCGGTGCTGCCGCAGGAGGGCATCGACCCGGCGGCGGTCAGCCAGTACTACACGGCGCATCCCGCGCTGGCCCCGGTGCTGGCCAGGTTCTCGCTGTTCAACGTGTTCGCAGCGCCCTGGTTCGCGGCGATCTACCTGCTGCTGTTCGCCTCGCTGGCCGGCTGCGTGCTGCCCCGGACGTTCCGCCTGGTCGGGTCGGCCCGGCAGCAGCCGCCGCGGGCGCCGCGCAACATCTCCCGGCTGCCGCTGTCGGTGCGCTACCAGACCGCCCTGGCGCCAGACGAGGCGGTCGCCGCCGCGCGGCGGCTGCTCGGCGGCCGCCGGTTCCGGCTGCGCGCCGAGCGGGCTGGGTCGCCGCGGAGAAGGGCTACCTGCGCGAGGTCGGGCAACCTGCTGTTCCACATCGCGCTGCTCGCACTGCTCGGCTCGGTCGGCCTCGGCGGCCTGTTCGGGTACAAGGCGAACCGGCTGCTGGTGGTCGGGCCAGGAGTTCGCGAACACGCCGACCGCGCTGGACGTCTTCCGCCCTGGCCGCCTGGTCTCCGCCGCCGACCTGCAGCCGTTCTCGGTGGCGCTGCAGAACTTCAGCGCGAAGTACGTGACCTCGGGCAGCCAGTTCGGCGAGCCGTCCGTCGTTCGTCGCCGCGCTGCGCTACAACACCGCGCCCGGCCAGCCGATGCGCAGCTACACCCTTCAGGTGAACCACCCGCTGCGGGTGGACGACGTGCGGGTCTACCTGATCGGGCACGGCTACGCCCCGACGTTCCGGATCACCGACGGCCGCGGCTACGTGTTCAGCATGACGGTGCCGTTCATCCCGGTGGAGCGAGACCGGGCTGACCTCCGAGGGCGTGATCAAGGTCCCGGACGCCAGCCCGGACCAGCTGGGCTTCGCCGGGGTGTTCCTGCCGACCGCGGTGGACCAGGACGGCCGGCTGCAGCTCGGTCTTCCCGGCCGCGCTGGACCCGCGGGTCAGCCTGGTCGCCTACGCCGGCAACCTGGGCATGAACAGCGGGCCGCCGCAGTCGGTGTACCAGCTCAACACCGCGCAGCTGCGCCGGCTGCCGGTCGCGCCCGGTGCCGCTGGCGCCCGGCCAGTCGATGAAGCTGCCGGGCGGGGCCGGCACGCTCACCTTCACCGGCTACAAGCAGTGGATCAGCCTGGCGATCACCTATGATCCCGGCCAGATTCCGGCGCTGATCTCCGGCATTGCCGCGCTCGCCGGGCTGATCCTGTCGTTCATGGTCCGGCGGCGCCGGGTGTTCGTGCGCGCCTACCCCGGCCCGGACGGCACGACCACGGTCGACGTCGGCGGCCTGGCCAGGTCCGACGCGGCTGGCGGCTCCGAGGCCGAGTTCGCCGAGATCGCGGCGGAGCTGCGGAACGCGCACCGGGGCAGCCCGGCGGCCGGCGGCCCGGCCGTTGCTGGCGGCCCGCCTGCCGCCGCCGGCTGACTTCCGGTACCGGCGGTGATGCTTCCGGTGCCGGTGACGCGCCGGTCAGTGACTCTGCGGGCGCCGCTGGCTCGGCTGCGCCCGCTAACCTGCCCGCGGACAGTGACCTGCCCGCCCACGCCAACCCGCCCGCCCCCGCCAACCCGCCCGCCCCGCCAACCCGCCCGCAGCAAGGCCAGCCGCCCGCGGCCGGCCATCTGTCCCTCGACGACTCAGAGGGGGAGTGAGGCTTCAGTGCCTGTCAACATCGGACTGGCCCAGCTCAGCTACGGCCTGCTGGTGACCTCGCTGGTCATCTACGCGCTGGCCATGCTCGCTTACGCCTGCGACTTCGCGTTCAGCAAGGAGCGCGTGCTGACCGGGCTCGCGGCCGTCCCGGCCGGGACGGCGGCGAGCCCGAGCGAGGTGCCCGAGCTCGTCGCGGCCGGCATCGGCGCGGCGGCCGGGCAGCTGGGCGCCGCTCCGATGCGGCTGCCTCGTCCGTTCCATCCGCCCTTTCCGGCCCTTCCGGCTCCGGCCGGACAGGCGGCCCGGATGACGCGGCCGCCCTGGCCGGACCGCCCGGCCTGGCCGCGGGCCTGCCGGGCGAGCCGGGTAACCCGCGCTGGCCCGCCGGGCTCTGGCTGCGCGCGGCGTTCGGGCTGACCTGCACCGGCCTGCTGCTCCAGCTGCTGGCCGTGCTCACCCGCGGGCTGGCCGAGCACCGGGTCCCGTGGGGCAACATGTACGAGTTCATCGCGGCCATCACCTGCATGGCCGTGATCGTGCTGGTCGCCGCCTCGGTCCGGTACCGCGCCTACTACATCGGCCTGTTCGTGCTGCTGCCCGTCGTCCTCGCGCTCGGGCTGGACGTGACGGTCATCTACACCGCGGCCGGGGCGGTCGTGCCCGCGCTGCAGTCCTACTGGATCGCCATCCACGTCACCGCCATGATCGTCGCCACCGGCCTGTACATCGTGGGCGCGGTGGTGACCGTCATGTACCTGGTCGCGGACCGGCACGAGCGCCGTCAGGCGGCGGGCCTGCCGTCCGCGGTCGGCGGGATCATGATGCACCTGCCCCGGCCGGTGGTGCTGGACCGGCTGTCCTACCGGAGCATCCTGTTCGCGTTCCCGGTCTGGACGTTCGGCATCATGGCCGGCGCGATCTGGGCCGACAGCGCCTGGGGCCGGTACTGGGGCTGGGACCCGAAGGAGACCTGGTCGTTCATCACCTGGGTGGTCTACGCCGGCTTCCTGCACGCCAGGGCCACCGCGGGCTGGCGCGGCCGCCGGGCCGCCTACATCCACCTGGTCGGCTTCGGCTGCCTGATCTTCAACCTGATCGGGGTCAACCTCTGGATCACCGGCCTGCACTCCTACGCCGGGCTGAGCTGACCGGGCCGGGCTGAGCCGGCGGCTACCAGTCTTCCTCGGCCCGGCGGATCTGGCGCTCGAGCGCCAGCAGGAACTCCTCGTCGTCATCGGGGCCGATCGGCCAGGAGCGACGGCCGGGCTCCTGGCCGTCCAGCTCCGGGCCATAACCCGGATCCGCCGCCCGGCCGGCCGGATGACGCCGGACCGCGTCCGCCGGTCCCGGCCTGGCCATCCACGCCTCGTCCCGGCGCAGCAGCATCAGCCGTCCGCCCGGCCTGCCCAGCAGCAGCCAGGCGACGGACCCGAATACCCAGAACACGATCACCACGATCAGCCAGCTTGCCTTGGTCAGGGTGCGCACCTGGTACCTCGGCGTCCTCGCCACATCGAGCAGGCACGGCACGCAGATACCCACCGTCACCAGGGCAAAGAGTACGAGGGGCAACAGCATGGCCGGCAGCCTAGCCGGTGCGACCTGCATTACGTTGCCAAATAAGAGCAGTCATGCTGGACACATCCGTGCTGACCGTAATAGCTAACATTCCGTAACATGATGGTCCGTACCGGATCCGTCGTAGCCTGACGGCCTGACGTCATCGAGGAAGCGCGGGACAATGCGGTTGCCGTTACTTGATCGTCTCCGTCGCTCGGCCCGGCGGTGGCGGGCCAGCGCCAGGGCGTGGCTGCACCCGGATGCGCCGTCCGGGTCACAGCCGGCGTCCGGGCCGGCCGGCAGCACCGGCGGGTGAGCAGAACCCGGTCCGCCGGATCCCGGCCGCGGTGACCCGGCCAGGCGGTCATCCGGCCCGGCACACGGCGCCGGCCGCCGGGCACCCGGGGCCGGCGGTTCCGGCGGTGCCCTGGCCGGGCCTGGCCAGGGCGGCGGAGCCGTGCCCGGATCCCGGCGGACAGGCGAGCCGTACGCCGCCGCCGGGCGGCCCGGTCCCCCGGCCGGCCGGGCCGGGGCCGGCGATCCGGTGCCGGGCTCCCGGCGACCTGCCGGGGAGCTGCCGCCTCCGGGGCAGGCCGGCACCGTGCCCCGGTCACGCCGGGCGGCCGGACCGGTACCGCAGGCCGGGAACGCCCGCGCCGTGCCGCGCTCGCGCGGCGCGGCCAGGGCAGCCGTCCGGTCCGCGCCGGGAACCGACCGGGCGCAGCCGGCGGCCCAGGCCACCAGGACGGCGCGGGCCCGCGGTGCCAGGCTGCCCTGGTATGAGATAGCACAGAGCAACCGAACGGTGGCCGGCCACCGCAACTGCGGCCGGCTGGAGGAGGTGATCCGGCGGGAGTGGGCGGCCGACGCGGCGCCGCCGCCAGAGACGGTCCTGGCCATCGACCGGCTGGCCGAGCTTCCGCAGCTGATCAAGGAGAAGCTCGCCGCCGGGCTTGACGCCATCCATGTCGGCCCCGGCGGCGTGCCGGACCTGGACGACATGGGCAGGCTCAGCGGCGTGCTGCTGCCGTCGGGCCGGGCGACCTGGGATGCGTGCGCCGGCGCCTACGGTGACCGGAAGATCATCGTAGGCTCCCGGCCCTCGCCTACCCCGGACGTCATGTGCCACGAGATCGGTCACGCGCTGGACGACCTCGACGGCTCGGACGGCCACTGGCAGTCGGACACTGATGAGTTTCGCGCGCTCTACCAGCAGTGCCTGCCGTCCATGCGCAGCGATTTCCACCGGCAGCAGGGACTGCTCGGGCGCCGCGAGTTCTTTGCCGACGCGTTCGCCGCGATCGCGTCCAGCCAGCGTCCGGCCCTGGTCGACATGCTCGGCGGCGACACTCAGGGCGGCGCTGAACGTGATGCTCTACTTCAATGTGCGCTACGGCATCTAGGGTGATCAGACGATGCACGTGATACGGCTACCGAACGGGAACCTGCTGGTGCCGGAGTCGGCGACCAGCGAGGACGGCCGGGTCATCAGCGACGCCTATGTCGAGATCGGCCCGGCGGACTCCGACTACGAGCGTCTCGCCAGCGGCGCGCTGACCCAGGAAGAGGCGGACGAGCAGCGCAGGCGCTGGCAGGAGGGGGACGAGCCGCTCCGGCGCGAGTTCCTCGACTTCCTCGCCCGGCACGGCCATCCTGGCCGGCAGCGCGGCGCGCCGGACGACAGCGGGCCCGACTAGGCCCGCCAGCTCCGCCTGTGCCCGGTACGGTCCGCTTAGGACCGCACCGGGCACAGGGCGGCCCAGCCAGCCAGCGTCCGGCGCCGGGTGCGCTCATCCAGCCGCGCTCCGGCGTGGGTATAACCCCGCGGCGTCCCTGGCAGTCAGCGCGGCGCCGGGCAGCCAGACTCGCCGCGCCTGCGGTACCCCGGTCCACCCCGTGTACCCCCGTGTCGTGCGCGGTAGTTACTGCCCAGGTCAGCGTGCGGTTCCCGGTCGGCTCGCTGCCCTGGCCGGACGATCAGACGGCGGAGTTCTCGATCTGCCCGACATCCCCGCCGAGCAGGGCACGAACCTCTGACTCACGGAACCGCCGGTGCCCGCCCGGGGTGCGAATGCTGCTGATCCGCCCGGAGGCAGCCCAGCGGGTGACTGTCTTAGGATCAACGCGGAAAAGTGCAGCCACCTCTCCCGGCGTGAGCAGGCGTTCACTGTGGCCGTCCATCTTGGTTACCCCTCCCGATTGGCACAGAGCCTGTCCCAAGTGTGGCGACAAACAGGGGTATTCTCCCTAGATTCCGTAAAATCTGATCTGGGAAATCTCGGATCCCGGCCGCGGTACGGCACAATGCGCACTCTGCGCTGGCCTGAGGCTGCGGTCCGCAATCGCCGGGCCTCGTCAGGACACCCGTCCCCGGCATTCTGCCGTCCGCTCGCCCGCCGCCGGCGGGCGCCTGGCGGCGCCGGGAGGCACCGGGCGGCCGGCGGGCGCGCGCATCCGCACGGCGGCACCGGCCGTAGGGTGGTCGTGTGCCGCAGCTGGTGTCGATCGGCGAGATCCGTGCCGCCGCCGAGCGCCTGAACGGGGTGACCGTCCGGACCCCGCTGGTCCCGTTCCCCGGCATCGAGCCCCGGCTGCTGCTGAAGCCGGAGTCCCTGCAGCCAACCGGGTCCTTCAAGCTGCGCGGCGCCTACGCGGCGATCAGCGCGCTGCCGGAGGCCCGGCGGTCGGCCGGGGTGATCGCGCACTCCAGCGGGAACCACGGGCTGGCCGTGGCCTACGCGGCGGCGATGCTCAAGATCCCGGCCACGGTGGTGGTGCCGGAGAACGCCCCGCGGGTCAAGGTGGCCGCGGCCGCCGCGCTCGGGGCGCAGGATCGTCACCTGCGAGCCGAGCATGGCGGCCCGCACTGGCGGTCACCAGCGAGCTGATCGCCCGGCACGGCTACGCCCTGGTGCCCCCGTTCGATCACCGCGACGTGATCGCCGGGCAGGGCACGATCGGGCTGGAGATCGCCGCCGACTGCCCGACGGCGGACCTGGTGGTCAGCCCGGTCAGCGGCGGCGGGCTGATCTCCGGCATCGCCGCGGCGATGGCCGCGCTGAACCCGGCGGCAAGGGTGATCGGCGTCGAGCCCGAGCTCGCCGCCGATGCCAGGGACTCGCTGCGCCGCGGCACTCGGGTCGCCTGGCCTGCCAGCGACACCCAGCGGACCATGGCCGACTCGCTGCGGGTCGAGCAGGTGGGCGAGCTGCCCTGGCTGCACCTGCGCAGCCAGGTGCACGCGATCGTGACGGTCACCGAGGACGAGATCACCGAGGCGATGCGCCTGCTGGCCACCGGCGCGCGGCTGGTCGCCGAGCCCGGCGGCGCCGTGGCCGCCGCGGCCTGCCTGTTCCGCGCCGCCGAGATGCCGCCGGCCACGGTCCGGGTCGCCGTGCTGTCCGGCGGCAACGTAGACCCCGGCCTGCTCGCCCGGGTGCTGTCTGGCCGGCCCCCCCGCGAGCCCCCGACTGTGTTCGCTAAGGGCTGTGGGCACAGCCTTTCCTGAACACAAGGCCGCGTTTTCGCCGGCCAGATCGCGGCCTGAGTGCCTGAGAACGGTCCGGCGGATGGCTCAACGGGTTGTCCCACTCAGTTAACCTTTGTGGTATGGTCAATATGTGAGTGGGACGTATCAGGTCGTCATGGGCGACCGCGGTCGCCTGGTGATCCCGGCCGATCTGAGGGAGCGGGCGGGGCTTTCCGAGGGTACCTCGATGATCTTGCTTGAGACTCCGGCGGGGCTGGTACTTCTGACCCGTCCGCAGCTCCAAGAGCTCGTCCGGGCGGATCTCGCCGGCCTGAACCTGGTGGGCGAGCTCATCGAGGAGCGTCGCGCCGAAGCCGCCGCCGAAGACATCGCGTGAATGTCTTCGACGCATCTGCCCTGCTCGCCTTCCTGCAAGGAGAGCGAGGGGCAGCTGAAGTCGAGGAGGCGCTGCAGGGCGGCGGCGCTTGTGGCGCTGCAAACTGGTCAGAGGTAGCGCAGAAAGTTCGCGCCCATGGCCGGAACTGGGATCTTTCCCGTTCTCTGCTCGTCAGCTTCGGCATTCGCGTCGAGGCCGTGACGGCCGATGATGCCGAACGGGCAGCCCTCAGGTGGGCGCCGGGCGAAGGGCTGTCACTTGCCGACCGGCTGTGCCTGGTGCTCGGCACCCGGCTCGATGCCGATATCTGGACTGCTGACCGGGCCTGGGGGACTGGCGGGCGGATACGCCAGGTCCGCTGAGGTATCCGCGCTGCGGCGGGGGATAGCCAGGCACCGAATAAGCTGGCAGGCACTATGCGAGCCACGATGTCCTACACGCTGCTGCGGCTGGTGCTCTTCCTCGCCGCGCTGATCCTGCTGTACCTCGTCGGCGCCCGCGGCCTGCTGCTGTTCGGCCTGGCCCTGCTGGCCAGCGGGATCATCAGCTTCGTCGCGCTGTCCCGGCAGCGGGACGCGATGGCGGGCGCGCTGACCAGCCGGGTGCGCGGCTTCCGGCAGCGCCTGGACGAGGGCTCCAGGGCCGAGGACGAGGACTGAAGCCCTGCCGGTCAGGGCCGCGGCCCGTCGTCCGGCAGCCAGCCGCCCGAGGTCAGCAGCCTGAGCACGGCCGCGGTCGCCTCCTGGCGGGTCATGGCCGAGGTATCGATGACCAGGTCCGCGTCGTCCGGCTCCTCGTACGGGTCGGACACGCCGGTGAAGCTGCCGATCAGGCCGGCCCGCGCCTTCGCGTACAGGCCCTTGCGGTCCCGCGCCTCGCACACCGCCAGCGGCGTGGCGACGTGGATCAGCAGGAAGTCGCCCACCTCGCTGACCATCCGGCGGACCCGGTCCCTGGCCGCCGCGTACGGGGCGATCGGCGCGCAGATCGCGATGCCGCCGTGCCGGGCGATCTCGGCGGCCACGAAGCCGATCCGGGCGATGTTCAGGTCCCGGTCCGCCCTGGAGAACGTGAGCCCGGCCGACAGCAGCTGGCGGACCAGGTCGCCGTCGAGCAGCGAGACCCTGCGGTCGCCGCGCTCGGCCAGCACGTCCCGCAGGTCCCTGGCGATGGTCGACTTGCCCGAGCCCGACAGGCCGGTCAGGAACAGCACGAAGCCGCGTTCCGACCGGGGCGGCCTGGCCCGGCGCAGCTCCCTGGCCACGGCCGGCGGCATGCACCAGGCGGGAACCTCGGCCCCCGCGTCGAGCAGGTCGCCGAGCTGGCCCGGGGACAGGTCCTCCAGCTCGGTGCCGGCCTCGATCAGCGACAGCGGGCGCCAGACCTCCGCCCTCGTGTCGTAGGCCCAGTCGCCCGACGGCAGCACCGGGATCGGCGCGCCGGGCACGTGGGCGGCTGCCGCGGCGCTGGCGCCGCGGGCCGGCGAGGTGTCCGCCATCAGGTGCGTCGCGCCGTAGGCCGCGGCCACGATCGCGGCGGCGGAAAGCTCGCGCGCCTCCTCGCTGAGGGTCAGGTCGGTGCCGCCGGGGCTGCCGGAACCGCGCGGGGCCAGCGGCACCGGCACCACCAGGGTCCCGGCCGGGAGGCTGCTCACCGCCGCCAGCGCCGTCCGGACCAGGGCCTCGGGCCGGGTGACCACCTCGGCCGGGCCGGCCGTCAGCGGCAGCACGAGCACCCGCGCCTTCAGCTGCCCGGCCAGGTGCCGGATCTGCCCGATCTGCCGGCTGGTCAGCGGTCCGCGGGTCGCGAACGCCAGCACCGGTCCGTCCCCGAGCTGAGCCCGGACCTGCGCCGGAGTGAGCATAAGGCGGCGAAACGGGCCGTGCTCAGGCGGGCGCACGCCGGTGACCGGCCCGGCCAGCCGGATGAACTCGGGCCGGGCGCCGCCTGAGTCCTCCGATGCCTGGCTGCGCGCGGTGATGTCAAGCACCGCGAGCGGCGCGCCCTCGGGGTCCAGCAGCGCCAGCCGTCCGGCCCTGGCCGGCACCGTGCCCGGCGGCACCTCAAGGGTGACCGGAACCGGCCACGGGGTACCGTCGGCGAGCCTCCCGGCCCGCCCGACCGACTCGACGTCGGCGTCCGGCAGGAAGCCGGTCAGCGGCGCGAACGCACCCGAAAGCAGCAGCTCGGTGTCACCGAGCTGGCGCTGGCTCAGGGTCCAGGCCGGCAGCTCGGCGAGCCCGGCCGGGCCGGCCGCTCCGGTCGCTCCGGCCGGGAGCCCGGCCCGGGTACTTGTGCTCATGTCCGCCTCCGCGAGGAATGGCACCCACCCCGGCTGCGGGTTCCCGGTCTCCGGGTTCCCGGTCCGCGGGTTCGGAGTTTCCGCCCGCCCGGATTTCGCGCGCCGGGCACCGAGCATACGGAACTGCCAGCCAGGCCCGGTACCTGCCCGGCCGGGTGCCGCGAGCCGGGGCGGCCGGTCACAGCACCCGCGCGAACTGGTCCTCCGGCTTGCGGATGACATAGCGCAGTTCGTCGTGTGCCCAGGCAAGCCTGCCCCTGGACAGCCCGGACACCAGCTTGCGGGCGGCCAGCAGCCCGGCCGCGCGGCGCTGGCCGCCGAGCCGGCTGCGGACCTGACGGTGCGCGATGACCAGGCCGTGCCGGGTGGCGAAGGACTGGATCCCGCGTGCCGACGCCAGCGGCTCGTGCACGGCGGGATACGGCCCCGGCTGTCCCGGCCGCAGCCGCCGCCAGGCCAGTGTGCGCAGCACCCCCGGCGTGGTGCGGTCCAGGAAGCCTGCCGCGCTGTCCCGGTCGGTGCTGCGCAGCAGCAGCAGCCCGCCCGGCTTGATCGCCTCGATCAGCCGCCCGAGCACCAGGTCGGCGTGCGAGATCCGCTCCAGCAGCAGCGAGCACTGCACGATGTCGACCGAGCGCGGCACCAGCCGGAATCCGCCGCAGGTCGCCGAGCGCTGCGCGGCACAGGTCCTGGTGCGCGCCGACCGCCGCCCTGGTGATCTTGCTGTCCTCGTCGATCAGGCTGACCGCCAGGTCACACCCCTCGGCGCGGAGCCGGGCGAGGTCCAGCTCGCGGCCGGCGGTGGTGCAGCCCGCCTGCAGCAGCGCAATCACCTGGCCGGGCCTGGCCGCCGCGTAGTCCAGCACGCAGGTGGTAAACGGCTCGGCATCCAGGCCGGCCCCGACGCGTCCGGCTAACCTGGTCCGGGCACCCGCCGCCTCGATGCCGCTCGGGCTACCGACCGGCGCGGCTTCGGCAACGCCGTTCCCGCGAATTCCGTTCATCTTCGCCACGGCTCCATAGCGTAGCTCTCCGAATACGCTTAGTCGCTAGAATACGCGGCCTTTCGTCACCCGAAGTGCGTTGTCCGATCGTCCCCGTAAGCTAGAGGGAAACCGTACCCCGGTCCTGGGCGGCGGTCCCGGGCGGCACCGCTCACAGGTGCACTGCCCACGGGGTGCACCGCCCGCCGGTTCCGGCTAGGCGGCCGCCTGCGGCCGGGTACGGGCCATTCGTGCTGCCCGGACCCAGCCGTCCGGGCACAGGCTGCCAGTTCCGGGTGTCACGAGTTCAGGGATGTCATGAGCCTCTCCGGTCTTCTTCAGGTCGTTTCCGACGACCCGCAGCTTCAGCGTGCGCTCGAGCTGGCCGGCCAGCCGGCCGCCGGCGGCGCCGACCTGGTCGCCCCGCCGGCCCTGCGCCCGGTGCTGGCCGCCGCGCTCACGGGCGTGCCCGGCACGGGGTCGCCCGGCACGGGGTCGCCCGGCACGGGATCGGCCGGGACAGGATCGGCCGGGACGGGATCGGCCGGGGCCGCCGGGGCCGGGCAGGGCCCTGGCGGCGACGGACAGCCGGCGGACGGCGGCACGGCGCCGGGCCGCAGGTTCGTGCTGGCGGTCACCGCCACCGCGGGCGAGGCCGAGGAGCTCACCGCGGCGCTCGGCTCGCTGCTCGGCCCGTCGAACGTGGCCTGCTTCCCGGCCTGGGAGACGCTGCCGCACGAGCGCCTGTCGCCCCGGTCCGACACCTCCGGGCAGCGGCTCGCGGTACTGCGCAGGCTGGCCCACCCGGATCCGGCCGACCCCAGGTCGGGGCCGCTGGCCGTGGTCGCCGCGCCGGTGCGCAGCCTGCTCCAGCCGATGGTCAGCGGGCTCGGCGAGCTAGAGCCGGTCCGCCTGGTCCCCGGTCAGTCCGCCGACCTGGAGCAGATCCTGACCGCCCTGGTGGACATCGGTTACGCCCGGGTCGACCTGGTCGAGAAGCGCGGCGAGCTGGCCGTGCGCGGCGGCATCCTGGACGTCTTCCCGCCGACCGAGGAGCATCCGCTGCGGGTGGAGTTCTGGGGCGACACGGTCGAGGAGGTCCGCTCCTTCAAGGTCGCCGACCAGCGCAGCCTGGGCACCGTGGCGGACGGCATCTGGGCCCCGCCGTGCCGGGAGCTGCTGCTGGACGCCTCGGTCCGGGGCCGGGCCAAGGAGCTGGCCAGCGAGTGGCCCGGCCTGTCGGAGATCCTCGGCAAGATCGCCGACGGCATCGCGGTCGAGGGCATGGAAGCGCTCGCGCTGGCCCTGACCGACCGGATGGAGCTGCTGCTGGACTACGTTCCGGCCGGCGGCATCGTGCTGGCCTGCGACCCGGAGCGGATCGCGGCCAGGGCCGCCGACCTGGTGCGCACCAGCCAGGAGTTCCTGGAGGCCTCCTGGGTGAGCGCGGCGGCCGGCGGCCAGGTGCCGATTGACCTGGGCGCGGCCGCGTTCCGGCCGGTCGATGAGGTGCGCGCGGCGGCGGCGGACCTGCGGGTCGGCTGGTGGACGATCACCCCGTTCCGCACCGACGATCAGGCGAAACGGCAACCTCCCCGCACTCGCCGTCCCCGGACGACTCCGCCTCGGGGGGGCCCGGTGGTTCTGGCTGGCACAATGACGGACGGCTCTCGTTCCGTATCGATGCAACGGCAGCCGATGCCTACCGGGGCGATACCGCGCGGGTGCTCGGTGACATCGGGCAGTGGCTGGCCGACCGGTGGCGGGTGGTGCTGGTCACCGAGGGGCACGGGCCGGCCCAGCGGCTGGCCGAGCTGCTGACCGGCGAGGGCCTGGGCGCCAGGGCGGGGGACCTGGACACCGCGCCCGAGCCCGGCGTCGCGCAGGTGGCGACCGGGATGCTGGACAGCGGCTTCGTCTGGCCGTCGGTGCGGCTCGCCGTGCTGTCCGAGGCGGACCTGGCCGGGCAGCGGACCGGCGCCCGGCAGCCGCACCGGATGCCCAGCCGGCGGCGCGGCGGCATCGACCCGCTCCAGCTCACCCCCGGTGACTACGTGGTGCACGAGCAGCACGGGGTCGGCCGGTACCTGGAGATGACCAGCCGCACCGTGCAGGGCGCCACCAGGGAGTACCTGGTCATCGAGTATGCGCCGGGCAAGCGCGGGCACCCGCCGGACCGGCTGTACCTGCCCACCGACCAGCTGGACGAGGTCACCAAGTACTCCGGCGGCGAGGCGCCCACGCTGCACCGGCTCGGCGGCGCCGACTGGGCCAAGACCAAGGGCCGGGCCCGCCGGGCGGTGCGGGAGATCGCGGCCGAGCTGATCCGGCTGTACTCGGCCCGGATCGCCTCGCCCGGCCATGCGTTCAGCCAGGACAGCCCGTGGCAGCGGGAGCTGGAGGACGCCTTCCCCTACGCCGAGACCCCCGATCAGCTTGAGGCCATCGACGAGATCAAGCGGGACATGGAGAAGCCGGTTCCGATGGACCGGCTGATCTGCGGAGACGTCGGCTACGGCAAGACCGAGCTGGCCGTGCGGGCGGCGTTCAAGGCGGTGCAGGACGGCCAGCAGGTGGCCGTGCTGGTGCCGACCACGCTGCTGTGCGCGCAGCACCTCGCCACCTTCAGCGAGCGGTACGCGCCGTTCCCGGTCGGGGTCCGGGCACTGTCCAGGTTCCAGAGCGACGCCGAGGTCGGCGCGACCCTGGCCGGGCTGGCCGACGGCACCGTGGACGTGGTGATCGGCACCCACCGGCTGCTGTCCCCGGACACCCGGTTCCGCCAGCTCGGCCTGGTGATCATCGATGAGGAGCAGCGGTTCGGGGTCGAGCACAAGGAGTACCTGAAGCGGCTGCGCACCGAGGTGGACGTGCTGTCGCTGTCGGCCACGCCGATCCCGCGCACGCTGGAGATGGGCGTGGCCGGGATCCGGGAGATGTCCACGATCCTGACCCCGCCGGAGGAACGGCACCCGGTGCTGACCTTCGTCGGACCCTATGAGGAGAAGCAGATAGCCGCGGCGATCCGGCGCGAGCTGCTCCGGGACGGCCAGACCTTCTTCGTGCACAACCGGGTCTCCTCGATCAACCGGGTGGCCGCGCGGGTCGGCCAGCTGGTGCCCGAGGCCAGGATCGCGGTGGCGCACGGCCAGATGAACGAGCACACGCTTGAGAAGATCATGACCAAGTTCGTGGAGAAGGAATTCGACGTCCTGGTGTCGACCACGATCGTGGAGTCCGGGCTGGACATCCCGAACGCGAACACGCTGGTGGTGGACCGGGCCGACGCCTACGGGCTGCCGCAGCTGCACCAGCTGCGCGGCCGGGTCGGCCGGGCCAGGGAGCGCGGCTACGCCTATTTCCTCTACCCGCCGGAGAAGCCGCTCAGCGAGACCGCCTACGAGCGGCTGTCGACCGTGGCCCAGCACACCGAGACCGGGGCCGGGATGCACATCGCGCTGAAGGACCTGGAGATCCGCGGCGCGGGCAACCTGCTCGGCGGCGAGCAGTCCGGGCACATCGCCGGGGTCGGCTTCGACCTGTACGTGCGGATGATCGGCGAGGCGGTGACCGAGCTGCGCGGAGACGGGCCTGCCGAGCGGCCGGAGGTCCGGATCGAGCTGCCGGTGAACGCGCACATCCCGCACGAGTACGTGCCGGGGGAGCGGCTCCGGCTGGAGGCCTACACCAAGATCGCCGCGATCGACTCCGAGGCGGACATCGCCGCGGTGAACGAGGAGCTGACCGACCGGTACGGCCCGCCGCCGGCGGCGGTGCTCGGCCTGCTCGAGGTGGCCCGGCTGCGGGCCAGGGCCCGGCGGGCCGGGCTGACCGACATCGGCCAGCAGGGCAGCCACATCCGGTTCGCGCCGGTCGAGCTGCCGGAGTCGCGCCAGGTCCGGGTGCAGCGGCTGTACCCGAGGACGGTGCTCAAGCCGACGGTGCGTACCATGCTCGTACCGGTGCCGAAGGCGGTGCCCGGCAGCCGGGCAGGTTCCGGCAGCCGGGCCGGCGTCAGCCCGGCCGCGGTGCCGCTCGGCGCCCCGCCGCTGCGGGACACCGAGCTGCTGGCCTGGTGCCAGGAGCTGGTCGGTGCCGTGTTCGGCGCGGACCCGGCCGCCGGGCCTGGCCAGTCGGTCCCCCCGGACCAGCAGGCACCGCCGGACGGCCCGGCGGCGGCCGCGCCCGACCCGGCCGGACGGCAAGCGTGAGGAGGAACATCGCGTGCTCCGCAGCTCGGTGACGTGGCCCGTGGTGAGATGGCCCGTGGTCAAGCGGCCCGTGGTCAAGCGGCCCGTGGTCAAGCGGCCCGTGGTGAAGTGGGCCGTGGTGAGACGGCCCGTGGTGAAGTGGGCCGCCGCGGCGGTGGCGGCCGGGCTGACGCTCAGCGCCTGCGGGACGGTCCGGATGGGCGCCGCGGCCATCGTCGGCAACCAGCGGATCTCGTCCGGCACCCTGACCGCGCAGGCGGCTGATCTCAGCGCGGCCTACAACGCGGACAAGAAGAAGAAGGTCCAGATCTCCTACCCGGTGTCGCAGATCCCGCAGCAGGCGCTGAGCTGGCTGCTGCGGTTCCGGATCCGGGACGCGCTGGCCCAGCGGGAGGGCATCAGCGTCACCCCGGCGCAGCAGCAGCAGGCGATGGCCGCGCTGAATGCCCAGGTCAAGTCCAGCGGCTTCGCCAGCCTGGCCGTGGCCGGCGTGTCCAGCGGCGTGCCGCCGGACCTGCTCAGCGACCTGGCCACCTACCAGGAGGTCGCGACCCTGCTGGTGAACCGGCTGGACGGAGGCAAGGCACCGACCACCACGGCCGGCCAGAACGCGCTGAACGCCAAGCTGGTGAAGGCGCAGTGCCTGGCATCCAAGAGCCTGGGCATCGAGGTCAACCCGCAGTTCGGCGTGTTCGACTACGGCCAGCTGGCCGTGATCCCGGCACAGCCCGCGCTGTCCGGCACCGCGCCGGCCGCATCGCCGTCACCCAGCGCCTCGCCCTCGCCGCGGCCCCAGCTGACGCCGCCCTGCTAGGCCGTGCAGGCTGAGCCGCGCGGATCGGGCGGGCCGGGATCTCGGCCCGGGCCGGGATCTCAGGCCGGGCCGGGCACCCCGGCCGGGCCAGCCGGTGGCCGGGATCTGCCCGGCGCCCGGCTCCCCGGCGGTCAGCTGCTGAGCCTGGTCGCGATCATGGACAGGCTCCGGGCCGAGTGCCCGTGGGACGCCCGGCAGACCCACCTCTCGCTGGCGCCGTACCTGCTGGAGGAGACCTACGAGGCGCTTGAGGCGCTGGAAGACGGCGACCCGGTGGCGCTGCGGGAGGAACTCGGCGACGTGCTGCTCCAGGTGCTGTTCCACGCCAGGATCGCCGCGGAGCGGACCGACGGGACCGGGTTCACCATCGATGACGTGGCCGACGGCATCGCCGGGAAGCTGATGCGCCGGCACCCGCACGTGTTCGGCGGCGTGAGCGTCTCCGACGCGGACGAGGTCAAGCGGAACTGGGACGCGATCAAGGCGGCCGAGCGCGCGGCGGCCAGCGGCTCGCCCGGCTCGGTGCTGGACGGCGTGCCGTTCGGTCAGCCGGCCCTGGCGCTGGCCGCCGCCCTGCTGCGCCGGGCGAGCCGGGCCGGGCGTGCCCGCCGAGCTGGCCGACCTCTCGGTACGCCGCTGGCGAGTCCCGGCCTGATGAGCAGGCCGCGGCTGCGATGGCGCCAGGTGAGCTCGGAGCAGCGCTGTTCGCGCTGGTCGCCAGGGCACGTGAGTCGGGCCTGGATCCCGAGCTAGAGCTGCGCGCCGCCGCCCGCGCCTACCGGGACCGGGTCGCGGGCTGGGAGCGGCCAGGGCAGTAGGGGCACCGGCGTGGCCCGGGCGCCGGCCGCGACCACGGGCACCCGTCCGGAACTAGCGGCCGCCTCCGGCAGCGGAGCCGCCGGATGGCCGCTCGGATTTCCGTTTCGCCACTGTCGGCGGCTGCGGGTAAGTTCGATGCTCGCGGGAAGTTTGCGCACCGGACCGCCTGAGGAGGACGTGGTGGCAGCTGGTACCGATTCGGCCATCCTGGTGGAGGGCCTGACCAAGTCCTTCGGCGAGGTGCAGGCGCTGCGCGGGATCGACCTGTCGGTGGCCCGCGGGACCGTGCTCGGCGTGCTCGGCCCGAACGGCGCCGGCAAGACGACCGCGGTGCGGATCCTGACCACGCTGCTGCGCCCGGACCGCGGGACGGCCCGGGTGGACGGCTACGACGTGGTGCGGGACGCCGCCGCGGTGCGCCGCGTCATCGGCCTGTCCGGCCAGTCGGCGGCGATCCAGGAGGAGCTCACCGGCCGGGAGAACCTCGAGCTGATCGGGCGGCTTTACCACCTGAGCTGGCCGCAGTCACGCAGCCGCGCGCTGGAGCTGCTGACCCAGTTCGAGCTGCTGGACGCCGCCAACCGGCAGGCCAAGACCTACTCCGGCGGCATGCAGCGGCGGCTGGACCTGGCTGCCAGCCTGGTCGGCAAACCACGGGTGCTGTTCCTGGACGAGCCGACCACCGGCCTGGACCCCCGGTCCCGGCTGGGTATGTGGGACATCATCAGGTCGCTGGCGGCCGGCGGCACCACGCTGCTGCTCACCACCCAGTACCTGGACGAGGCCGACGAGCTGGCCGACGAGATCGTGGTGATCGACCACGGCCTGGTCATCGCGGCGGGCACGGCCGAGGAGCTCAAGGGCCGGGTGGGCGGGGACGTGCTGGAGTTCAGCGTGCCTGACCGGTCCAGGCTGAGCGACGCCGCGGGCGCGATCACGAACGTGGGCGACGGCGAGCCGAAGGTCGACAAGGAGACCGGCGTGATCAGCATCGGCGTCGGCGGCCGCGGCTCGGACGCGCTGATCGAGGCGGTGCGCGGCCTGGACGGGGCCGGCGTGCAGACCCGCGGCCTGGCGCTGCGGCGGCCGTCGCTGGACGACGTGTTCCTGGCCCTGACCGGGCACGCCGCCGAGGAGGAGACCGAGCCGGACGGGCGCCGCCGTGGGCGCGGCGGCCGCGGCGGCCGCCGCAAAGCGAGCCAGAGCGCTGAGAGGGTAACGTCATGACCGCGATCGCCGCGCCGCACCCGGCGCCCGCCCAGCCGGCCTCGCCCGGCCTGCTGGTGCGCTGGCGCTGGGCGGTGAGCGACACGCTCATCATTACCCGGCGCAACCTGCTGGTCTGGATGCGGGTGCCGGCCTACATCGTGTTCACCGTGATCCAGCCGGTCATGTTCGTGCTGATGTTCCGGTACGTCTTCGGCGGCGCGATCCAGGTGAACGTGCCGGGCGGCTACGTCAACTTCCTGATGCCCGGCATCATCGCGCAGACCGCCGCGTTCGCGACCTTCGGCACCGCGATCGCGCTGGCCCAGGAGCTGAAGAAGGGCGTGATCGACCGGCTCAAGTCGATGCCGATGGCGCGCTCGGCGGTGCTGGCCGGGCGGCTGGTCGCCGACACCGCGCGGATGCTGGTGACGATCCTGATCGTGGTCGGGGTCGGCTACCTGGTCGACTTCCGGTTCCAGAACGGGGCGGTGCCCGCGGTGGCCATGATCGTGCTGGCCACCGTGTTCGGCCTGGCGATCTGCTGCATCTCCGCGTTCACCGGGCTGGCCATCGGGGACGAGGAGTCGGTGCAGGCGTTCGGGCTGATCTGGCTGTTCCCGATCACGTTCCTCAGCTCGGCGTTCGTGCCGATCTCGTCGATGCCCGGCTGGCTGCAGGCGTTCGCCAACAACCAGCCGGTCACCTGGGTGATCAACACGATGCGGGCGCTGGCGCTCGGCGGCCCGATCCAGGCGAACCTGCTGAAGAGCATCGCCTCGCTGGCAGCCATCTTCATCGTGTTCGCGCCGCTGGCCGTCCGCGCCTACAAGCGGGCCGGCTGACAAGCCGCGCTCGCCGCTCCCGCGACTGTGACGCGGGGTGCGGTCCGGCGGCATGGGCGGACGTGACCGGCCCGGGCGGCGTGGCCGCTGCGCCCGGGCGGGTGCGCTCTACTAGGCTCCAAAGCGAATATTTCCAGCACTTCACCGCCGGGAGCGCACCGTGGCGTCCATCGAAGCCGTCTTCGCCAGGCAGATCCTTGACTCGCGCGGCAACCCGACCATCGAGGTCGAGGTCGTGCTCGACGACGGCACCGTGGGCCGGGCCGCGGTGCCCAGCGGCGCTTCGACCGGCAGCTTCGAGGCCGTCGAGCTCAGGGACGGCGGCAGCGAGTACGGCGGCAAGGGCACCGAGAAGGCGGTCCAGGGGGTCTCCGGCGAGATCCAGGCCGAGCTGCTCGGCTTCGACGCCGACGACCAGCGGCTGGTGGACCAGGCCCTGATCGACCTGGACCGGACCCCGGACAAGTCGCGCCTGGGCGCGAACGCGATCGTCGGCGTCAGCATGGCCGTGGCCAGGGCAGCCGCCGAGTCGGCGCGGCTGCCCCTGTTCCGCTACCTGGGCGGGCCGAACGCGCACGTGCTGCCGGTCCCGATGATGAACATCCTCAACGGCGGGGCGCACGCGGACAACAACGTCGACGTCCAGGAGTTCATGATCGTCCCGCTCGGGGCCGGCACGTTCGCCGAGGCGCTGCGCTGGGGCGCGGAGACCTACCATGCGCTGAAGGCCGTGCTCAAGCAGCACGGCCTGAGCACCGGGGTCGGCGACGAGGGCGGCTTCGCGCCCGACCTGGAGCACAACACCGCGGCGCTCGACTTCATCATGGAGGCGATCGGCAAGGCGGGCCTGACCCCCGGCCGGGACGTCGCGCTCGCCATCGACGCGGCCGCGTCGGAGTTCCACGCCGACGGCGGCTACCGGTTCGAGAGCAGCGGCCGGACCGCGGCCGAGATGACCGAGCTGTACGCGGGCTGGCTGGATGCCTACCCGATCGTGTCGCTGGAGGATCCGCTGGCCGAGGAGGACTGGCCGGGCTGGCGGGAGCTGACCGCCCGGCTCGGCGAGCCGGGTGCAGGTGGTCGGCGACGACATCTTCGTCACCAACCCGGACCGGCTGCGCCGGGGCATCGCCGAGGGTGCGGCCAACTCGCTGCTGGTCAAGCTCAACCAGATTGGCACCGTGACCGAGACCCTGAACGCGGTGACGATGGCCCATCGCAGCCGGTACAGCTGCGTCATCAGCCACCGGTCCGGCGACACCGACGACACCATGATCTCCGACCTGGCGGTGGCCACCAACTGCGGCCAGATCAAGACCGGCGCCCCGGCCAGGTTCGAGCGCGTGGCCAAGTACAACCAGCTGCTGCGGATCGAGGAGCTGCTCGGCGACGCGGCGTCCTACGCCGGCACGGCCACGTTCCCGCGGGCCACGGCCGGACTGACCGCCCGGACATGACCGCTCCGGACATGACAGGGCCGCACATCACCGGGCCGCACTGGCCAGCCCGGCCAGCCGGCCACGGCCGGCCGAGCGGCCCCGGCTTCACCGGCCGGGCCGCCGTGCTGGTGGTCGTCGTGTGCGCGGTCGCGCTGAGCCTGGCCTACCCGGTCCGCGAGTACATCGCCCAGCGCCGCCAGATCGACCAGCTGATGGCGCAGCAGCAGCAGATCACGACGCAGCTTGGCCGGCTGCGGGCGGTGCAGCGGGAGATCAGCAGCCCGGCCTACGTGGAGCAGCAGGCACGGGACCGGCTGCACATGTGCCTGCCGTCGCAGACCTGCTACACGATCGTCGGCGGCCAGCCGCCGCCGCGCCGGGCGGCGGCCAGCCGGGTCGCCGTCACGCCCTGGTACCAGCGGCTGTGGACCTCGGTGCAGCAGGCCGACCGGGTGCCCGGCCATTGACCTGCGCCAGCCCGGGGGCCGGTGACCTGGCCGCGGTAGCGGCCCAGCTGCGCCGCCAGCCCCGCGGCGTGCGCGCGGTCGCGCACCGCTGCCGGTGCGGGCTGCCCGACGTGATCGAGACCGCGCCCCGGCTGCCTGACGGTACCCCGTTCCCGACCCTGTACTACCTGACCTGCCCGCGTGCCGCCGCCGCGGTCAGCCGGCTGGAGGCGGCGGGAACGATGCGGGAGATGACCAGGCGGCTGGCGGCCGAGCCCGGCCTGCGCCGGGACTACCTGGCCGCCCACCGGGACTACCTGGCCCGTCGGGACGCGGCGGCCCGGGCGGCCGGGACCGACCCGCTGCCGGCCTCGGCAGGCAGCGCGGGCGGCATGCCGGACCGGGTGAAGTGCCTGCACGCGCTGGTGGCACAGGAGCTGGCGGTGCCGGGGTCGAACCCGCTCGGCCGGGAGGCGATGCTGGCGGCCGGCCCGTGGTGGCAGCCGGGCCCGTGCGTTGCGGCCGCCGGAACGGAGAGCGCGGGTGACTGAGCGGAACGGGCCCGTGCGGCAGGCGCCGTCGCGGGAGGCGCCGTCGCGGGAGGCGCCGTCCAGCGGCGGAGGCGCCCGTGCGGGAGGCGCCGTCGCGGGAGGCGCCCGTGCGGGTGGCGGCGATCGACTGCGGCACCAACTCGCTGCGCCTGCTCATCGCCGACGTGGATGCCCGGCGCGGCGAGCTGGCCGACGTCGACCGCCGGGTGGAGATCGTCCGGCTCGGCCAGGGCGTGGATGCCACCGGCCGGCTCGCGCCGGAGGCGCTGGACCGGACCCTCCGGGTGCTGGCGGACTACGCCGCCGCGATCCGGTCCGCCGGCGCCGGTCCGGTCCGGATGGTGGCCACCAGCGCGACCAGGGACGCGGCGAACGCCGGTGAGTTCGTCCGCGGCGTCCGGCAGATACTGGGCGCCGAGCCCGAGGTCATCAGCGGTGCCGAGGAGGCTGCGCTGTCCTTCACCGGGGCCACCGCCGAGCTCGTCGGCGCCGGCCGGGCCGGCCTGCTGCCGCCGTTCCTGGTGGCGGACATCGGGGGCGGGTCGACCGAGCTGGTTCTCGGCGGCGAAGCCGGGAGCGCAGGACCCCGGCAGGCCGTCTCGGTGAACATCGGCTGCGTCCGGCTGACCGAGCGGCACCTGCGCTCCGACCCGCCGGCCCCGGCCGAGATCGCGGCGGCCACCGCCGACATCGACGCGGCGCTGGTGCAGGCCGCCGTGACCGTGCCGGCCGCGAGCGCACGCACCCTGGTCGGCCTGGCCGGCTCGGTCACCACGGTCACCGCGATCGCGCTCGGACTGCCGGCCTATGACCCGGCCCGGATCCACTACGCCCGGACCCCGGTCTCGGTCGTGCACGAGGTGACGCTGAGCCTGCTGGGCCAGACCCGCAGGCAGCGCGCGGGCCTGGCCGTGCTGCACCCGGGCCGGGTGGACGTGATCGGCGCCGGGGCACTGATCCTGGACCGGATCATGGCCAGGTTCGGCTTCGCCGAGCTGGTGACCAGTGAGCACGACATCCTGGACGGCATCGCCTGGTCCCTGGTCCGGGGCGGCGCGCCCGGCACCGGACCGGCGGCGAGGCGCGAATGAGCGGGCCGGAAGCGGGGCCAGGCGCGGCGGGCGCAGTGCCGGGAAGTCCGGTGGCTCCGGGCACCGGCTGGCCGGGCGACCCGGCCACTGCGGCCACGCCGGTGGCCAGGCGCCCTGAAGACGTCGCCGCCCTCGCCGCCGCGGCGGGCAGCCTGGCCGAGCTGGCCGCGCGGCAGTCAGTGTGTCGCGCCTGCCCCCGGCTGGTGCAGTGGCGGGAACGGGTCGCCGCAGACAAGCGCCGCTCCTACCAGGCCGAGCGCTACTGGGGGCGGCCGGTGCCCGGCTGGGGCGACGAGCATCCCGGCATCCTGATCATCGGCCTGGCCCCGGCCGCGCACGGCGGGAACCGTACCGGCCGCATCTTCACCGGCGACCGCAGCGGGGATGTCCTGTTCGCATCCTTGTGGCGGTGCGGCCTGGCCGCGCAGCCGTCCAGCACGGCGGCCGGCGACGGCCAGCGGCTGATCCGGACCCGGATGGCCGCCGCCGTCCGCTGTGCCCCGCCGCAGAACAAGCCCTCGGTGGCCGAGCGCGATACCTGCGCGCCGTGGCTGACGGCCGAGCTGGCCCAGCTCGCCGGCGGCCTGCGGGCGATCGTGTGCCTCGGTCACTTCGCCTGGCAGGCAGCCTGGCAGCAGCTGGCCGCGGCCGGGATGACGATCCCGCGGCCACGCCCGGCCTTCGGTCACGCCGCCGAGGCCACCGCCCGGGACCAGGGCCGCGAGCTACTGGTCATCGGCTGCTATCACCCGAGCCAGCAGAACACGTTCACCGGCCGGGTCACCGGCGACATGCTGGATGCGGTGTTCGGCCGGGCGGCGGCCTGCTGCGACCCGCCAGCCGCGGGACAGCGGCCAGGTTTGGGCAACAGAGAGTTATATTGATCACGTAATGGTGACTCGGCGTATCTACGAGGTTCATACGGCCAATTAGTTTCGTGGTCTTCGACCGGTAAACGGGCGCGCAATTAATGGGCTAACGTAGAGTGAGCTGAACGGTGCGGGGTATTATCACCAAGCCCCCGTAGCCCAATGGAAGAGGCCGGCCCCCTAAAAGGGTCCCCAGTGTCGGTTCGACTCCGACCGGGGGTACTTCTGACCTGGCAGGACGCCTGTCAGCCCGCACCCAGCCAGCCCGCACTCCAGCTCGCGCTGACCGCGCAGCTCAGTGGATTGTCGACGGTCGACAGACGAGCGAGTTTGCATAACAGCATGGCAAAGTAACCCTGCTATAGCACCGGATTGAGCCGGTTTAAGACGGACCATATGCCCCGGCGATTCCGTTTAGTAAGAAGGCGCGGTTCGGTCATCAGCCGCTGCGGTCCGGTCCGGCGCGGCTCAGCGTGATCCGCACTACCAGCCGGCGGTCACGTACCATCGCGGCGCGATAGTCGTCCCAGTCGGGGTGCTCACCGGAGACCCGCCGGTAATAGTCCTCCAGCAGGCCGAGTGCCTCCGGCAGGCGGATGAGCTCCGCAGTGCCCTCGGCCTGGATCCACTCGCCGAAGAAGCCGTCGTTCATGACGCACAGCGATGCGTGCGGGTTCCGGGCCAGGTTCCTGGCCTTGATCGCGGTCTCCCTGGTGCTGATCAGCGCCCGGTCCTGGTCATCGACCGCGACGGTGACCGGGGAGAGCTGAGGCAGCCCATCGGCACGGACGGTGGCGAGCACAGCCCGGTGGTGGACGCGCAGGAACTCGGCCGCGCGCGAGATTTCCATGCCTAGCCGGACCGAGTCTCGTCAGGTACCGGTCGGTCAGGCCCCGGTTGATCAGGCACTGTTCAGCCGGCTCCGGCGCTGCAGCTCGTACTCGTGCACGATCGCACTGGCATAGCCGCGGGTCAGCCCGTGCTCGTCGGCCAGCCAGTGCGCGCGTTCGTCGCAGCGCACGAAGTACGGGCCGGACTCAAGTCGCTTGAACCACTCTCGGAGGTCACGTCCGGTGACCGTGGGGATGCGGGCGATCAGGTTCTTGTGCATCTCCGGAGAGTGGGTCAGGGACAAGTGGCACCTCCAGGGGTGAGACCTCTTTCAGACGAGAGTGCACCACTGCACGCCCGCTGACAAGCCCTGGTCGTCACCATTCCGTTATGCCCGGTTCAGTGCCGGCCGGGATAGGGGGCCGGTCAGGATAGGCGCTCGAAGATCATGGCCATGCCCTGGCCGCCGCCCACGCACATCGTCTCCAGCCCGAAGGTCTTGTCGTGGAACTGCAGGCTGTTCAGCAGCGTCGAGGTGATACGAGCGCCGGTCATGCCGAACGGGTGCCCGACCGCGATCGCGCCGCCGTTCACGTTCAGCTTGTCGAGGTCGATGCCGAGCTGGCGGTAGGACGGGATGACCTGGGCGGCGAACGCCTCGTTGATCTCCACCAGATCGATGTCGTCGATGGTCATGCCGGCCCGGGCCAGCGCCTGCCGGGAGGCCTCGACCGGGCCGAGGCCCATGATCTCGGGGGACAGCGCGGTAACGCCGCTGGCCACGATCCGGGCCAGCGGGGTCAGCCCGAGTTCGGCGGCCCTGCGGTCGCTCATCACGATCACCGCGGCGGCGCCGTCGTTCAGCGGGCAGCAGTTGCCGGCCGTGACCGTTCCGTCGGGCCGGAACACCGGCTTGAGCCCGGCCACCTTCTCCATCGTGGTGCCGGGGCGCGGCCCGTCGTCGGCTGACACCACGGTGCCGTCCGGCAGCGTCACCGGGGTGATGTCGCGCGGCCAGAAGCCGTCCGCGATCGCCTTCTCGGCCAGGTTCTGCGAGCGCACGCCGAACTCGTCCTGCTCTTCCCGGCTGATCCCGTGGATCTGCGCCACGTTCTCCGCGGTCTGGCCCATCGCGATGTAGACGTCCGGCAGCCCGCCGTCCTCGCGCGGATCCCGCCAGGAGGCGGCTCCGGCCCCGGACCGCTCGTCGGTGCGCTCCTGCGCGGCGCCGAAGACCGGGTTACGGGTGTCCGGCCAGCTGTCGCTGCTGCCGTTCGCCAGGCGGCTCACGCACTCCACCCCGGCCGAGATGAACGCGTCGCCCTCGCCGGCCTTGATCGCGTGGAACGCCATCCGGGTGGTCTGCAGCGAGGACGAGCAGTACCTGGTGACCGTGGTGCCGGGCAGGTGGTCGTGACCGAGCATGATGGCCACCACCCGGGCCATGTTGAAGCCCTGCTCGCCGCCGGGCAGCCCGCAGCCGAGCATCAGGTCGCTGATCTCGGCCGGGTCCAGCCCGGGCACCTTGGCCAGCGCGGCGGTGATGATCTGGGCAGTCAGGTCATCCGGCCGGATGCTGACCAGCGAGCCCTTCGCGGCCCGGCCGATCGGCGAGCGGGCGGTGGCGACGATGACTGCCTCTGGCATGGCTGGCTCCCTGCTAGCACTCGTTAGTTAACCGCACAGTAGCTTATGCAACGCCGCGCGATCCGCCCCGCTTCCCGGCGGCCGCGGGCGGGCTGGCGGGGCGGGCGGGGCGCGGGCTGGCGGGGCGGGCGGGGCGGGGTCGGTACTGTACCGTGCAGGGGACCGAGGGCTAGGGGAGCTGATCATGCAGGTGCACGATTCCCTGATCGAGCTGATCGGGAACACCCCGCTTGTCCGGCTGCGCCGGGTGACCCGGCAGGCGGGCAGCGGCCAGCTCGCCGCCACCGTGCTGGCCAAGATCGAGTACTTCAACCCCGGCGGCTCGGTCAAGGACCGGATCGCGCAGCGGATGGTCGAGGCGGCCGAGCAGTCCGGCGCGCTGCGGCCGGGCGGCACCATCGTCGAGCCCACCTCCGGCAACACCGGGGTCGGCCTGGCCATCGTCGCGGCAGAGAAGGGCTACAAGTGCCTGTTCGTCTGCCCGGACAAGGTGAGCCAGGACAAGATCAGCGTGCTGCGCGCCTACGGTGCCGAGGTCGTGGTGTGCCCGACCACCGTCTCCCCGGACCACCCCGACTCCTATTACTCGGTGTCGGACCGGCTGGCCGCCGAGGTTCCCGGCGCCTGGAAGCCCAACCAGTACGTGAACGCGCAGAACCCGGCCTCGCACTACGCCGCCACCGGGCCGGAGATCTGGGCGCAGACCGACGGGAAGATCACTCACTTCGTGGCCGGGATCGGCACCGGCGGCACGATCTCCGGCACCGGCCGGTACCTCAAGGAGGTCTCCGGCGGCCGGGTCCAGATCATCGGCGCGGATCCGGAGGGCTCGGTGTACTCCGGCGGCAGCGGGCGGCCGTACCTGGTCGAGGGGGTCGGCGAGGACATCTGGCCGGAGACCTTCGACAAGAACATCTGCGACCGGATCATCGCGGTCAGCGACGCCGACTCGTTCCTGATGACGCGCCGGCTGGCGCGGGAGGAAGCGCTGCTGACCGGCGGCTCCTGCGGGATGGCCGTGGTTGCCGCGCTGCGGGTGGCGCAGGCGGCCGGCCCGGACGACGTGATCGTGGTGCTGCTGCCCGACGGCGGCCGCGGCTACCTGGCCAAGATCTTCAACGACGAGTGGATGGCGGACTACGGCTTCCTGACCGCGGAGACCGCCGAGTCCGCGGGTCGCCGACGTACTCGAGGGCAAGGCGGGCCAGCTGCCGCCGTTCGTGCACGCGCACCCGGACGAGCCGATCCGGGTGGTCATCGAGAGCCTGCGCGAGTTCGACGTGTCGCAGCTCCCGGTGCTGAAGGAGGAGCCGCCGGTGATGGCGGCCGAGGTGATCGGCTCGATCGTCGAGCGCGACCTGCTGGACGCGCTGGTCTCCGGCCGGGCCCGGCCGCAGGACCCGGTCAGCGAGCACATGTCGGCGCCGCTGCCCATGATCGGCTCCGGCGAGCCGATCAGCGCGGCGGTGACCGCGCTGGAGCGGGCGGGCGCGGCCGTGGTGCTGGTGGACGGCAAGCCGGCCGGAATGATCACGCGGCAGGATGTGCTGACGTTCCTGGCGTCCGGCGCCGGCTGATTCCGCGTCCGGCGCCGGCGATTCCGCGGCCGCGCCGCGGATTCCCCGGCAGAATGAACCGCCGGGCAGACTCCGGCCCGGCCGGGGACTGCCCTGCGGCCAGGCGCCGGGCGACCTGGCGCGGCAGTACGGCCGGACTTCCGGCCGGACCAGACCTGACGGCACCAGATAGGGCGGGACACAGATGCAGTACGCAGACGGCTTCGAGACGCTGGCCATCCACGCGGGCCAGGAGCCGGATCCGCAGACCGGCGCGGTCGTGCCGCCGATCTACCAGGTCTCGACCTACAAGCAGGACGGAGTGGGCGGCGTGCGCGGCGGCTCGCGCGGGGCGAGTGCCCCGGGTGCCGCGGGCGACCCCGGCGCCGGCCGGCGTCCCCGGCGATCCGGCAGGCGGCCCGGCGCGCTGGATCGAGGGCTATGAGTACTCCCGCACCGCGAACCCGACCAGGGGGGCGCTCGAGGAGTGCCTGGCCGCGCTGGAGGGCGGCATCAGGGCGCTGGCGTTCGCCTCCGGCATGGCCGCCGAGGACTGCCTGCTGCGGGCGCTGTGCCAGCCCGGTGACCACGTGCTGATCCCCGACGACGCCTACGGCGGCACGTTCCGGCTGTTCGACAAGGTGCTGCGGCACTGGGGCATCAGCTATCAGCCGGTGCCGGTGTCCGACCCGGCCGCCGTCCGGCGCGCCCTGGCGGACCGGACGGCCAGGGTGGTCTGGCTGGAGACTCCGACCAACCCCCTGCTCGCGGTGGCCGACATAGGCGCGATGGCGCAGGCCGCGCATGAGGCCGGGGCGACCCTGGTGGTGGATAACACCTTCGCCTCGCCGTATCTGCAGCAGCCGCTGGCCCTCGGCGCCGACGTGGTGGTGCACTCGACCACCAAGTACATCGGCGGGCACTCGGACGTGATCGGCGGCGCGGTGATCGTGGCCGACGCCGCCCTTGGCGAGCAGCTTGCCTTCCTGCAGAACGCCACCGGCGCGGTGCCTGGCCCGTTCGACGCCTGGCTGACCCTGCGCGGCGCGAAGACCCTCAGCGGTGCGGATGGACCGGCACTGCCGCAACGCCCGCCGGGTCGCCGACATGCTGGCCAGCCATCCGGCCGTGGCCCAGGTCTACTATCCCGGCCTGCCCGCCCACCCCGGTCACGAGGTGGCCGCCAAGCAGATGCGGGACTTCGGCGGGATCGTGTCGTTCCGGATGCGGGCCGGCGCGGAGGCGGCGGTGGCCATGTGCGGCCGGACCCGGCTGTTCGCGCTCGGTGAGTCGCTCGGCGGGGTGGAGTCGCTGATCGAGCATCCCGGCCGGATGACGCACGCGTCCGCGTCCGGCTCGGTCCTTGAGGTGCCCGCCGACCTGGTCCGGCTCTCGGTCGGCATCGAGAGCTGCGATGACCTGCTGGAGGACCTGCGCTCGGCACTCGGCTGAGGCTAGGGCTGCCAGACCATCAGGACCAGGATCACCAGCCAGATCAGGCTGACCACTCCGCCTATCATGGCGATCCGGCCGTGCTCCATGGCGGCCACCTGCGTAGCGGCCGCGGCCGCACCCGGCTGAGCCCCGGCCGCCGCGGCGTCCTGGGCTTGCGGCCCCTGCTCCGGCTGCGCGTCCGGGCCGAGCACCGCCCGCTGGTCCTCCAGCTCGGCGCTGGCCGCGGCCAGGTCGGCGGCAGGAGCCGAGGCCGCCGCGCTCTCCAGCGAGGTGATGGCCCTGCGCTGGTCCCGGATCACCAGTACCAGCAGGAACAGCGCGACCACGAACAGGGTCATCGAGACGGTCAGCCACGGGTGGCTGAAGTCCTTGTCCAGCTCGGCCAGGAACAGCCCGGCGATGAGCACGCCCAGGCACGCGATCGCGTAGATGACGGTGAGCCGGGCCAGGTACCTGACGATCTGCGAGTTGCGCTTCCTGATGTAGCGCGGGGTGGACATGATCGCCATCGTGACCGGGCCGATCGTGAAGATCGCGAACGCGATGTGCAGCCAGAGGACAACCCGGTCAGCGAAGGACATGGACCGATCCTAGGAGCCGGCCCTGGGCAGAGCCAGCGATCTTGCCGAAAGGGCGCCGGCGGGCCGCCGCGCGGTGGCTGGCAATGTCCGCCGCGCGGCGATCTTCAGGGCCCGCAAGCGTCGTCTTACTACTTCTTCTTGTTGCTCCACCAGGCGCCAGCCAGCGCCACTACGCCGATCACGACGGCGACGGCGCCGCGGATGTCGTGGTTGCCCTTCTTCACGTGGCTGCCGGCGTTCATGAAGCTGGGCAGCGAGGACCCGGCGGCGAAATACAGCACGCCGATCACGATCGCCACAACGGCGATGATCCCCAGAATGATGACCAGTGACCGCTTGCTGGCGGAGCCGCCACCGGACACGCTTGCAGAACTCACTTGATCCTCCTCGGAATGCACTGTTCATAACCCGCGAACCGCTGATCCAGCCAAGTGCCCAGCAGCAGCCGCGTGCCGCACGGTACTACAGGCTAGCCTGCTGGCGAGAGAACTTCCTAAAAGCGGCGAAAGCAGAATGTCCCCCCGGATCATTCCCGGCCGCGGGCGCTGACCTGGCCGGATTTCTTGATCATTTTTCCACCATAGGCGCCTACCTGGTGCTTTCCCTCCGGGTGCGGAGAAAGTCCCGGACCACGTACTCGCCGAGGCGCTCGGGCATGGCCCGCAGCACCCGCCCGCCGTTGCGCCTGGCCACCTCGTCCACGAAGGCGGTCAGCCGCTCGTCCTCGGCCAGCATGAAAACGTTCAGCACGGCCCGGCGCCTGGTCATCTTGTCCACCTCGGCCATGGTCAGCTCAAGGGTCTCCGGCGACGGCGGCCAGTCGAAGTAGGACCGCCCGTCCCGGCGCAGATGGGCGGTCGGCTCTCCGTCGGTGACGACGAGGACCACCGGGTTGTGCTCGGGCCGCCGGTCCAGGAACCTGCCCGCCAGCACCAGTGCGTGGTGCAGGTTGGTGCCCTGCACCATGTCCCAGCCTAGGCCGGCCAGCTCGGTCTCGCGCAGCTCGCGGGCATAATTGGAGAAGCCGATGACCTGGATCGCGTCCTGCGGGTACCGGCTGCGCACCAGCGCGTGCAGGGCCAGCGCGGTCTGCTTGGCCGCGGCCCAGGTGCCGCGCAGTGCCATCGAGTAGGACAGGTCCACCAGCAGGCAGACGGCGGCGCGGGCGCGCCGCTCGGTCTCGCCGACCTCGAAGTCCCTGACCGACAGCCGCACCCTCGGCAGCCGCCCATCCGGGCCGTTCTGCGGGCCGGCCGGGAGCACCGCCGGGCCGTCCGGCAGGCCAGCCGGGCCGCCCGGCAGGCCGGCCCGCAGCAGCGCGTTGCGGACCGTGGCCGGGGTGTCGATGGCCTGCTCGTCACCGAACCGCCAGGGCCGGGTGCTGCCGGTGAACTCGCCCGCCTGGCCGGCGTCCCGCTGGTCATGATCGCCGTGGCTGCCCTCGGCCAGCTGCGCGAACACCCGGCGCAGCGCGGTCTCGCCGATCCGGCGCACCGCCTTCGGGGTGAGCTCGAGCTTGCCGTTGGCGCGCTGCAGGTAGCCCTGCCGCTCCAGCTCGCGCTCGATCTGCCGCAGCGCCTCCATGTCGTCGACCGCCTGGCGGCCGAGCGCGCGCCGGACGGCCTCCTCGTCGATGTCGTCCAGCCGCGCGCCGGGGTAGTCCTGGTGCAGCGCGTCCTCGAGCTCGGACAGGTCGGCCAGCTCGGCGAGCGCGGTCGTGGCCTCGCTCAGGCCGAGCGGCTGCTGGCCGGTCATCCGGTCGGCGGGCCAGCCGTCCAGGTCCGGCCGGCGAGCCCGCAGCGCGTCGGCCAGCCGGTCCATCTCGGCGGCCAGGCCGGCGTCCTCCAGCGCCTGCGACATCAGCGCCGCCAGCTCGTCCCGCTGCGCGTCAGTGAGCGAGCTGAGCAGCCGCTGGGCCGCAGACATCCGCCGCACCAGCGAGTCCACCAGCTCCTCCAGGGTGGCCGGGGAGTCCGGGAACATGTCGCCGTAGCGGGCCATGAAGTCGTCGAAGTCCTGCTGGGTATGCCTGCCGCTGGCGTCGGCCTCGAGCATCTCGTTCAGCGCCGCCATCATGTCCTTGACCCGCTGCATCGCCTCCGGGTCGGGCTGGGCCAGGGTCTGCTTCATGCCCTGGAACTGGCTGTCCAGCACCTCGCCCCGCAGCATCTCCTTCAGCTGCTCGAAGGTCTGCCGGGCCTCCGGCGACCGCCACTGGTAGCTGTCCAGCTGCCGGATCGCCCGCGCGGTGTCGGACGGCAGCGCGTCCAGCTCCGCCTCGCGCAGCCTGGCCTCGTCCCCCGGATCCGGGAACAGCTCGGCCCGCTCCTGCCCGATGGCGGTGTCCAGCATGGCCCTGGCCTGCTCCAGGATGCCGTCGAGGCGGCCGCGGCCGCGGATGTCCCGCTGCCGCTCCCGGATCCGGCGCAGCAGGTCATCCAGGCCCTGACGGCCGGGCATGCCCTTGCGGAGCAGGTCGCGCAGCGCGCTGGCGGGGTCGGTGCCGTCCAGGATGGAGTCGCCGAGCGCGTCCACCGCGCCCCGCACGTCATAGGGCGGCTCCAGCGGATCCGGCCCGTCGTGAAACGGCCCGTACCGGTAGCCCGTCACGCTCGCGCGCCTCCTCAGCACGTCCTCAGGTGCGGTAGACCGCGCCGCCGTCTACCACGTCCTTGGACAGCCGCCGCATCAGGTACAGCCCTTCCAGGGCGAACTCCAGCGCGGCGGCCGCCTGCCCGAACGACTCGCTGCCGTCCATCCGCAGCCGCTCCATGATCTTGGCCAGGCCGGGCACCTCGCCGATCCGGCGCAGCAGCTCGCCGGCCGGCAGCAGGTCACCGGACTCGACGTTGCCGCCGTCGGCGAACCTGGCCAGCAGCCCGGTCAGGTCGGCGTTGCCCAGGCTGGCCCGGAACGTCTCGGCGATCGCCCGCCGCAGCAGGTGATCGAGCACCTCCTGCTCCCGGCCCTCCTCGCTGACCTCGAACTCGACCTTGCCGCGCA
The DNA here is from genome assembly GCA_963719705.1 of uncultured Actinomycetota bacterium. GTDB lineage: Bacteria > Actinomycetota > Actinomycetes > Streptosporangiales > Streptosporangiaceae > CAVRCV01. The sequence goes on along the minus strand of CAVRCV010000014.1, from coordinate 74,434 downwards.
GCGTGCTCGCCACCGCGGGCAGGTCGCAGATCCGCGCCACCGGCTGGTCCTCGCCGCTGAGCGCGGCCCGCCGCACCGCGGACGCGGCAACCGCCTCGGCCGCGGCGATCGCGAACCGTGCGGACACCCCGGACCGGCTGTCCACCGCCGGCGAGGCCCGGACCAGCCGGGTGAACCGGGCGATCACCTGGATCAGGTGCTCGGGCAGCACCGCGCCTGGCTCCTGGCCGCCCCAGGCCAGCCGCGCCTCCTGCCGGACCAGCGCCAGCTCGGCCTCCAGCGAGACCGGGTAGTGGGTGCGGATCTCGGCCCCGAACCGGTCCTTCAGCGGGGTGATGATCCGGCCCCGGTTGGTGTAGTCCTCCGGGTTCGCGCTGGCCACCAGGACCAGGTCCAGCGGCAGCCGCAGGGCGTAGCCGCGGACCCCGATGTCGCGTTCCTCCAGCACGTTGAGCAGCGCTACCTGGATCCGCTCGGCCAGGTCGGGCAGCTCGTTCAGGCAGAACACGCCCCGGTTGGTGCGCGGCACCAGGCCGTAGTGGATGGTCTCCGGGTCGCCCAGGGTGCGGCCCTCGGCCACCTTGACCGGGTCGATGTCGCCGATCAGGTCGCCCACGCTGGTGTCCGGCGTGGCCAGCTTCTCCCCGTACCGCTCGCCCCGGTGCCGCCAGCTCACCGGCAGCTCATCGCCCAGCTCGGCGGCCAGCCGCCGGCACCGGGCGCACACCGGGGCCATCGGGTGGTCGTTGATCTCGCAGCCGGTCACCGCCGGGGTCCACTCGTCCAGCAGCGACACCAGTCCGCGGATCAGCCGGGTCTTGCCCTGGCCGCGCTCGCCCAGCAGGATCACGTCGTGCCCGGCGATCAGCGCCCGCTCCAGGTGCGGCAGCACGGTCTGACCGAAGCCGATGATGCCGGGGAACGGGTCGGTGCCCGCCCGCATCGCGGCGATCAGGTTCTGCCGGATCTCCTGCTTGACGGTCTGCGGCTGGAACCCGGCCGCCCGCAGCTCGCCGAGGGTTGCGGCGGCCGGATGCGGCGACGGGCCGCCGGCCCGTGGTTCGGCGGCCGGTGGTTCGGCGGCCCGTGGTTCGGAAGGCTGCGTCCCGGCGGGCCGGGCCGCGCCGGAGGGACGGGCTGATCTGCCTTGCGGCGCTGGTCTACTTGGCTGCACAGCTCGACACTATGTCGATGACGGCCAGGTCGCATCTCGGGAGGCGCGGCATGACGGACTCGAGCCCGGCGCTGGTGATAGACATCGGCGGCACCAAGTTCGCGGCCGGACTGGCCGCCCCGGACGGCCGGCTGATCGCCTCGGCCCGGACCCCGACCCCGAGCGATCCCGACGCCGAGGTGCTCTGGCAGGCGCTGGACCACCTGCTCACCAGCGTGCTGGACGAGGCCGGGATGCCCGGCCCGGCCGCGCTCGCCCGGCCGGGCGAGCCGGGCCTGCTGGCCGGCGTCGGCGTCGGCTGCGGCGGCCCGATGCGCTGGCGCCGGCCTGATCTCGCCGCTGAACATCCCCGGCTGGCGGGACTTCCCGCTGCGGGACCGGCTGGCCGCCCGGTTCGCCGGGCTGCCGGTGCGGGTGCACAACGACGCGATCTGCGTGGCCGCGGCCGAGCACTGGCGCGGCGCCGGGCGGGGTCACCGGAACATGCTCGGCATGGTCATCTCCACCGGCGTCGGCGGCGGCCTGGTGCTGGACGGCACCCTGATCGCCGGTGCCTCCGGCAACGCCGGGCACATCGGGCACGTGGTGGTGGAGCCCGAGGACGGCCCGCCGTGCGCCTGCGGCGGCCGGGGCTGCCTGGAGGCGATCGCCCGCGGCCCCGCGCTCGCCGCCTGGGCGCGGCGGCAGGGCTGGCGGCCCGGCCAGGACGGTGCCACCGCAAGCGACCTGGCCGCCGACGCCGCGCTGGGCGACCCGGTCGGCCTGGCCGCGCTGCGCCGGGCCGGCCGCGCGGCCGGCATCGCGATCGCGTCCGCGACCGCGCTGTGCGACCTGGAGGTCGTCGCGATCGGCGGCGGCCTGTCCCAGGCCGGCCCGCTGCTGCTGGATCCGCTGGAGCAGGCCCTGCGCGCGCACGCCAGGATCGAGTTCGCCCGGGACGTCCGGGTGGTCCCGGCCGCCCTCGGCCAGGACGCCGGCCTGGTCGGCGCCGCCGCCCTTATCTTCGAGCCCGGCCGCTACTGGACCGGCGACTGACCCGGACCGGCGCGCTACAGGTTGCCGCGGCGGGCCTGCTCGCGCTCGATGGCCTCGAACAGGGCCTTGAAGTTGCCCTTGCCGAAGCCCTGCGAGCCGTGCCGCTCGATCAGCTCGAAGAACACCGTCGGCCGGTCCTGCACCGGCTGGGTGAAGATCTGCAGCAGGTAGCCGTCCTCGTCCCGGTCCGCCAGGATGCGCAGGTCGCGCAGCTCGTCCAGCGGCACCCTGGTGTCGCCCACCCAGTTGCCGAGCTCGGCGTAATAGCTGTCCGGGGTGTCCAGGAACCGCACCCCGGCCGCCCGCATGCCGCGCACCGCGGCCACGATGTCGTCGGTGGCCAGCGCGATGTGCTGGACCCCGGCGCCGCCGTAGAACTCCAGGTACTCGTCGATCTGCGACTTGCGCTTGCCCACGGCCGGCTCGTTGATCGGGAACTTGACCTTGCGGGTGCCGTCCGCGACCACCTTGCTCATCAGCGCGGAGTACTCGGTCGCGATGTCGTCGCCGACGAACTCCTTCATGTTCGTGAAGCCCATGACCCGCTGGTAGAAGCCCACCCAGTCGTTCATCTTGCCGAGCTCGACGTTGCCCACGCAGTGATCGATCTCGGTGAAGAACGGCCGCCCCGGCGCCACCAGCGGCTCGGCGGCGACGTAGCCGGGCAGGTACGGCCCGGCGTAGTCGGGCCGCTCCACCAGGGTGTGCCGGGTGTCGCCGAAGGTCGCGATCGCGGCGAGCACGACCTTGCCGTGGGAGTCCTCGTGGACCTCCGGCTCGGTCAGGCCGGTGGCCCCGTGGCCGACCGCGTAGTCATAGGCGGCATGCGCCGACGGCACCGTGATGGCCAGGTCGATCACGCCGTCGCCGTGCGCGGCGACGTGCGCGGCCAGCGCAGTCCCGGCCCGGACCGGGCCGCGCAGCTCGAACCGGGCGGTGCCGGATTCCAGCACGTACGCGGTCTCGTCCCGGCTGCCGGTCTCCGGGCCGCGGTAGGCGACGCAGCGCATGCCGAACGCGGTGGAGTAGAAGTGCGCTGCCTGCCGGGCGTTGCCGACCGCGAAGACCACCGCGTCCATGCCGCTGACCGGGAACTCGTCCTCGCTGATCCGGAGTTCGTGCGCTGCTGCTGTCATCCCGGGCTCCCTGGGCTCTCGACCTGCATGCAGCATGAGCCCAGGCGAGCAAGATGTGCAACTGTCACCAAAATTCATATACATTTTGTACAGGAACGATGGCCGGGTGCCGGAGCCGCTGGGCATCCTGCCGGTACTGTCAGGCCGTCGTCAGACCGGAGGCTGGGCATGATCGACGAGCTGGACTCGCGGCTGATCGAGCTGCTGGCGGACCAGCCGCGGGTGGGCGTGCTCGAGGCGTCCCGGCGGCTCGGCGTGGCCCGCGGCACCATCCAGGCGCGGCTGGACCGGCTGCACGCGCGCGGCGTGGTGACCGGGTACGGGCCCGACATCGACCATGCGACGCTCGGCCACGCGGTCACCGCGTTCATCACCCTGGAGATCCGGCAGGCCGAAGGACACGACCCGGTGACCGACCGGCTGGCCGAGATCGCCGAGGTACTCGAGGTGCACACGGTCACCGGGCCTGGTGACATGCTCTGCCGCGTGGTGGCGCGGACCAACGCCGACCTGCAGCGGGTCATCGACGCGATCGTGGCGGTGCCGGGGGTGATCCGGACCTCGACGGTGATCGCCCTGGCCACGCCGGTGCCCTACCGGGTGCTGCCGCTGGTCCGGGCCACCGCCGCGGCGCCGGGGCCCCGCGGCTGACCGGGGTCAGCCGACCGGAGTCAGCCGACCGGATCTGCCGCCGCCGCGCTGTCGCCGGTGCCGATCAGCCCGCTGGCCGCGCCGAGCACTATCCGGCACAGCTCGCGCTTGTCGGCCACCTCGTCGGCGAAGAGCATCCAGCCAACGCTCACGCCGCCGAGCGCCATCGCGGCGCGGACCCGCTCCTGGCGTGCCGCCGCCCGGCTCGATCAGCATCTCGACCAGGATGCCCAGCCGCTCCCGGAACAGCGCGCTCCGGCTCTTGCTGCTGGCCAGGGTGTTCACGGCCGCCTGGTTCTGGTGCAGCATCCGGAACACCGTGTCGCCCTCGGCGATGAGGCCCACGTACCGGCGCAGGATCTCGGTCCGGGTGGCGGCCGTCCTCGGCTGGCCCTGCGCCCAGGTGATCAGCGCGTCCACCTGGCCGTAGTAGTCCTCGACCAGGCTGGCGACGATGTCCTCCTTCGACTTGAAGTGGTAGTAGAGCGCCGCCTTGGTGACCTCCAGGCGCTCGGCTATCTCGCGCAGTGAGGTCTTCTCGTATCCCTGCTCGGTGAACAGCTCCACCGCGATCTGCTGAATCCGGCCCCTGGTGTCGCCGCGCCCGCGGCCGTCATGCCGTGCCTCCGGTGGCATGCCATCGGGCAGGCCGATCGCGGGCGCCTGGCCCTGGCCCGCTGCCTCGCTCATCGCCTTCGCCACGCCTTCTTGAGCCCAGCTGGCTCGCTTTCCGACGGCCGTAATTCTACTTGACGGCCGGTTAGTAACAGCTTTAGTCTAACCGTTACCGAGGGATGCTAGCCGGTCGGCAAGTAGGTTGAGAAGCCTGGCGGCACAGTCGGACGGCCCAGTCGGACGGCACTGCCGGACGGCACTACCTGTCGTCGACCGTGACTTACTGCCGGCACTTGTTGATCAAGGAGAGATCATGGCGGATACTGCGGCTGCCCCGCCAGCTGCGGGCACGGGCAACGGGCCGCGGCGCGAGATCCTGATCGTGCTGCCCGGCCTGCTGCTCGCGATCATCATCGCGATGCTGGACCAGCTCGTGGTGGCCACCGCGCTGCCGCGCATCGTCGGTGACCTGAAGGGTCTTGACCACCTGGCCTGGGTGGTCACGGCCTACATCCTGGCCTCCACCGTCACCACCCCGCTGTACGGCAAGCTCGGCGACCAGTACGGCCGCAAGCGGTGGCTGATGATCGCGATCGTGGTGTTCCTGATCGGCTCGGCCCTGTCCGGCCTGTCCACCTCGATGAACGAGCTGATCGCGTTCCGCGCGCTGCAGGGCCTGGGCGCGGGCGGGCTGATGGTCGGCGCCATCGCCACCATCGGCGACCTGGTCTCGCCCCGCGAGCGCGGCCAGTACATGGGCTACATGATGGCCGCGATGACGCTGGCCATGATCGCCGGGCCGCTGGTCGGCGGCGCCATCACCGAGTCCTGGGGCTGGCGCTGGATCTTCTACATCAACATGCCGGTCGGCGGCGCCGCGCTGGCCTACCTGGCCGCGACCCTGCACCTGCCGGGCCGCCGGGTCCGGCACAAGATCGACTACCTGGGCGCCGGCCGTGATCGCCGCCGGGGCCACCGCGATCGCGCTGCTGACCACCTGGGGCGGCAGCGCAGTACGCCTGGGGCTCCTGGCAGATCATCGTGCTCGGCGTGATCGCCGCGCTGGCCGTGGCCGCGTTCTTCGCGGTGGAGGGCAGGGCGGCGGAGCCGGTGCTGCCGCTGCACGTGTTCAAGGTCAGGAACTTCTCGCTGGCCTCGGGCATGAGCTTCCTGCTCGGGCTGGCCATGCTGGGAGCCCTGACGTTCCTGCCCCTGTATCAGCAGACGGTGCAGCACGCCTCGCCCACGGTCAGCGGCCTGATGCTGATCCCGATGATGCTCGGCGCGACCGTCACCTCGCTGATCGCCGGCACGGTGACCAGCCGGACCGGCCGGTACAAGATCCTGCCGGTGACCGGTGCCGTGATCATGACCGTCGGCCTGTACCTGCTGACCCACCTCGGTCCGGACACATCGCGGCTGACCTCGGGGCTGTACTTCGTGGTCCTCGGCGTCGGCATGGGCTTCCTGATGCAGATCACCTCGCTGATCGTGCAGAACAGCGTGGGGCCGAACGACATGGGCGTGGCCAGCAGCTCGCGCGCGTTCTTCCAGCAGATCGGCGGCTCGCTCGGGGTGGCGCTGTTCGGCGTGATCTTCATCCGGCGGCTCACCGGCGCGATGACGGCCCGGCTGCCGGGAGTGCACCTGGCCACCGGTGACGGGCAGTTCGACCCGGCGACCATCAATAGCCTGCACCCGGTCGTGCGCGACGCGGCTTTCTTCGCCATCAGCCGCGCCGTCGACGGCGTGTTCCTGTGGACGATCCCGGCCACGGTGCTGGTATTCGTGCTCGCCGTGTGCATCAGGGAGATCCCGCTGCGTGGCCGGTCCGAGCCGTCCAGCACCCCGGAGCAGGCCCCCGAGCTGGTGCACTGACCGCCGCGGGCCTGCCCATTCCCGGCGGCAGCCGGCCCGGCTAAACCGGATATTACCGGCGCACCAGGCAGCGCCGGTAATATCCCGTGTCTGCCGGGTTCTGGCCTGAACAGGGTTTCTATTCGGTGTCATAAGCCTTTCGTGGTAGTGACCGGTGATATAAACGCGACACAGGGGTCATGTCCTGCACTACGACGACAGGAGATGCAGTGTCCAGAATCCGGAGGCTTGCCAGCGTCGCCAGCGCGACGGCGATGGTGGCGGGCCTGACGATCGTGAGCCTGAGCGGCTCGGCCGGGGCGTCGTCCAGTCCCGGTTACATGCGGCTGCCGGGTAGCGTCGCTCCTTTCACCAGTCACGCCCGGACAACGGGCAACGTGGCCGGGTCGGTGAAGCTGTACATCCAGGTGTGGCTGAAGTCGGACACGGCCGCCGCGCAGCGCTACGCGATGGCGGTGAGCACGCCAGGTAACCGGCTGTTCCACCACTACCTGAGCCCCAACGCCTACGCGGCGAGATTCGGCGCCAGCCGCGCCGCGGCCGCGAAGGTCGAGTCCTGGCTGCGCGGCAGGGGCTTCACCGGGGTGCACACCGACATCGGGCGCGACTACGTGCGGGCCCAGGGCACCGTGAAGAAGATCAACGCGGCGTTCCGGACCCAGCTCAAGACCTACAAGTCCTCGGCCGCGGCCAGCGCTGGCCGGTACGCGCTGCGGGCCAACAGCCGCCCGATTGCGATCCCGTCCTCGCTGGCCGGCAGCGTGCTCGGGGTGACCGGCCTGGACAACGCGTCGCCGGAGCTCCCGCTGGCGCGGCGGAGCGCCACCGGCCTGAAGTCACGGACGGCCAGCCCGAGCGACCTGCCCCCCTCGCCCTGCTCCGGCTACTACGGCCAGAACTCCGCGGCCGGGCTGCCGCCGTTCTTCGGCGAGTCGACCTTCCCGACTGAGAACTGCGGGTACAGCGCGCACCAGATCCGCGCCGCCTACGGTGCCACCACGCGGAGCACCGGCCGGGGCCAGACGATCGCCCTGATCGAGCTCGGCCTGGCCACGGACATGTTCCAGACCCTGCACGACTACGCCGCGCGCAACGGCATGCCGGCCCCGAGCAGCCGCCGCTACAGCGAGCTGTCCCTGGGCCGCGGCACCGCCTGCGGGGATGACTTCTTCATCGAGGAGCAGCTGGACGTCGAGTCCTCCTACGACATGGCGCCGCGCGCGCACCAGCTCGTCGTCGGCGGTGACAGCTGCAACAACGGCGACGACGGCCTGCAGGGCCTGTTCGACGCCGACACCGCGGTCATCAACGGCACCGGCGGTCACCCGCTGGCCTCGGTCGCGTCCAACTCGTGGGAAAGCCGGCGATGAGTCCGAGCCGGGCTTCCTGATCGACATCATGCACGCCTACCTGGTGAAGGCCGCGGCCGTGGGCGTCGGCGAGTACTTCTCCGCCGGCGACGGCTCCGGCGTGCTGTCCCCGTCCTCCGACCCGTTCGCGATCGCGGTCGGCGGCACCACGCTGGGCATCGGCAAGGGCCTCACGCGCCTGTTCGAGACCGGCTGGTCCACCGGCTGGAACTTCTTCATCGGCGGGAAGTGGGTGTTCGAGGGCGAGCAGGGTGCCTCCGGCGGCGGCCCCAGCATCCTGTGGGCGCAGCCGTCCTACCAGAAGGGCGTCGTGCCCAAGGCGCTGGCCACGGCGCCCGGTGACCGCGGCGGCCTGGTCCGCTCGGTACCGGACGTCAGCGCCGACGCCGACCCGTTCACCGGGTTCGCGGTCGGCCTGCTGATCCAGCAGAGCCCGACCTCGCCGCTGACCTACGTGCAGGAGGACTTCGGCGGGACGAGTGAGGCTTCCCCGCTGGTCGCTGGCATGGTCACCGCGGCCGAGCAGAGCCAGCACCACTCGTTCGGGTTCATCGACCCCGAGCTGTACAAGCTGTTCGGGACCTCGGCGCTGAACGACCCGACGCCGATCACCTCCAGCAGCCCGGCGTTGTACCGCGGCGTCGCGTGCAACGAGGCCACCTGCGGCATCCAGGCCCTGACCCAGTTCGACGACCAGAGCCCGAGCATGGTCGGCTACACCGGCCAGGTAACGCTCAAGGGCTACGACAACATGACCGGTGTCGGAACACCGCACGGCCAGGCATTCATCAACGCGCTGCGCGCGCTGGAAGGCTGACCGGCACGCGATAACCGGGCCCGTCCCCATCGGGGGCGGGCCCGGTCTGCGTCTGGCGTCAGCGCGTCCCGGCGGGGCCGCTCAGGCTCCCGCGTAGGGGACCGCGTCGAGGATCTCGACCGCCGCTGCCTTCCCGCTGGGCAGCGTGTAGGTCGCGGTCTCGCCGACCTTCTTGCCGTTGATGGCACTGCCCAGCGGGGACCGGGGTGAGTAGACGTCGATCGGCGAGCCGCTCTCCTCACGCGACGCGAGCAGGAACGTGACCTCGTCCTCGTCGCCGCCCTGGAACCGGACCGTGACCGTCATGCCGGGGCCGACCACGCCCTCGGTGCGCGGCGGCTCGCCGACCCGCGAGGTCTCCAGGATGTGGGCAAGCTGCCGGATCCTGGCTTCCTGCATGCCCTGCTGGTCCTTCGCGGCGTGGTAGCCGCCGTTCTCCCTCAGGTCACCCTCGTCCCTGGCCGCCTCGATCTTCTTGGCGATGTCAACGCGGCCCTGCCCGGAGAGGTAGTCGAGCTCGGCCTTGAGCCGGTCGTACGCCTCCTGGGTGAGCCAGGTCACGGTGTCATCGCGGGTCTCGGTCACGGGTACTCCTCGCATGCGGATGCGGAGCTCAGGCTCCGCCGGGCCCGGGCTGGGCCCTGGGGGTAATCCTTCGAGGCTAACAAGGCTCCGCGACTACCCGGCCCGTGTCAATGGCCCGGCCTGGCCGAACAGGCCCGGCGGACGGCAGTCTGGCCAGCCGCAAACGAGCCCGCCGCCGGCCGGGCCCGCCGGCCCACGGCCGGGCCGGCCGGCTCGCCGGGGGAATGCCGTCGCCGGCCGGGCTTGTTGTGCTGGACAATGACCCCTGGCCGCTGGCGGGCCCGGGCCGGAACAGGCGGGGCGCAGGCCAGCGGCGGTACCCGTGCTGCCAGCCGACTAACCGAGGAGATGCTCCTTGCCTGCCCTGAGCCCAGTCCCGGCCGCCCCAGACTCGGGTGACACAGCTCCTGGTGACATAGCTCCAGGACGACACGGGACAGCTCCGGCTGATGGCCGTGCACGCGCACCCGGACGACGAGTCGAGCAAGGGCGCGGCCACCATGGCCCGCTACGTCCGCGAGGGCGCGGACGTGCTGGTCTGCACGCTGACCGGGGGCGAGCGCGGCGACATCCTGAACAAGGCGATGGACCGGCCGGAGATCCGTGCCGACCTGCCCGCGGTGCGGCGGGCCGAGATGGCCAGGGCCCGGCAGATACTCGGCGTCCGGCAGCAGTTCCTCGGCTTCACCGACTCCGGGCTGCCGCAGGGGGATCCGAAGCCCCCGCTGCCGGAAGGCTGCTTCGCGCTGGAGCCGCTGGAGTCCGCAGCCCGGCCGCTGGTGCAGGCGGTGCGGGAGTTCCGCCCGCACGTCATGCTGACCTACGACGAGAACGGCGGCTACCCGCACCCGGACCACATCATGACCCACAACGTCAGCGTGGCGGCGTTCGAGGCGGCGGCCGACCCGGATGCCTACCCCGGCTGCGGCCAGCCTTGGCAGCCGCTGAAGATGTACTACTTCGCCACCTTCCACAAGGCCCGGATCACCGCGCTGCACGCCGAGATGCAGCGGCGCGGGCTTGAGTCGCCCTACACCGAGTGGCTGGAGCGCTGGGAGGACGACCCGGCCCGGCCGCCGCTGGAGATCACCACCAGGGTGCAGTGCAGTGATTACTTCGAGATCCGCGACCAGGCACTGCTCGCGCACGCCACCCAGATCGACCCGGCGGGCTCCTGGTTCCGCTGCCCGCTCGAGGTGCAGCGGGCGGCCTGGCCGACCGAGGATTTCCACCTGGCCAGGTCCCTGGTGGATACTGAGAAGCCGGAAGACGATCTGTTCGCCGGGATCAGGGAGCGGGTGAGCCTGTGAGCGTGCTGCCGCCGCATCGACCAGTGCCTTTGACCAGCCGGGCACGCTCGGGTTCCTGGTCATCGCCGGGATGGCCATCATCCTGGTCTTCCTGTTCCGCTCCATGAACAAGCACCTGCGCAAGGTGTCCGGCGTCGGCAAGCGTTCGCGGCGGGACGCGGCCGGCCTGCCCGCCCCGGCGGACGCCGAGGGCGCCGCGCAGGCCCTTGCGTCAGCCCCGGAGCAGACCGACCCGCAGCACGAGTAGCCCGAGTACCCGGCCGCCCGGCGGCAGCCCTGCCCGCCACGGCTGGCCCTGGCACGTCGCCGTCCGGCGGCGCCCTGCCCGCCACGCGGCCTGGCACACCGCCGTCCGGCGGTGCCCTGCCCGCCACGGCTCTACAAGCCGTCCGGCGGCCCCTGCCCGCCACGGCCGGCCCGATCATACAGCCGGCCTCCCTGGCCCCGGCGGGCAAACCCCCCCCAACCTGGTCTTTCTGGCCGCCCGCTGGCACGTCCGCCCCTTGCGCTGCCGCGTGCGCATCGCGTTATGGTGGGTTTTTCCTCTCGTGCAGAGGATCAGGGGGAAGGGGAAATGCATGCGGAGACTGTCCTTGACCATGCTCGCGATTTCCGCGGTCCTGGCGCCGTCACTGGTGGTGCTCGGATCCGGGGCCGCGAGCGCGGCGGCGAGGATCTACGTATCGCCGCACGGTCAGCCGGCCAACTCCGGCACATCCTGCCGGACCGCAAAATTCTCGGACATCAACGCCGCGATCGCGGCCGCGTCGGCCGGGGGCACCGTGGTGGTGTGCCGTGGCACCTACCACACGCAGGCGATCGTGTCCAAGTCGCTGAACCTGATCGGACGGCCCGGCGCGGTGGTCAACGCCAAGGGCCAGAAGCCGATCACCATCGGGGGGATGACGCTGCCCGGCAGCATCGGCATCGGCGTGCTGGGCACCAGCCGCGTCCTCGTCCGCGGGTTCAGGGTTGTCGGTGCCGGATTCGACGCGATCCTGGTCGGGCTGAGCTCGTTCGTCCGGGTCAGCCATAACCTGCTGCAGCACAACGGCGACGTCGGGGTGGACTTCAACGGGTCCAGCTACTCGATCGCCGACCACGACGTGTCCAGGTTCAACACCGGCGGCGGGTTCCTGATCGCCGACGATGTGGGCCCGTCCAGCCACGACGTGGTGGCCTGGAGCGTGGCCACTCATAACCCGGACGGCTGCGGGGTCATCATCGCCGGGCACAGCACCGCGGGCGTCACCCGCAACCTGGTCATGCACAACCTGCTGACCTTCAACGGCACGAACCCGAAGGTGTCGGGTGCCGGGGTGGTCATCGCGACCGAGGTGCCGAAGGAGACGGTGGCCGGCAACACGGTGACCGGCAACACGATCTACGGCAACGGGCTGGCCGGGGTGACCATTCACTCGCACGTCAAGGGCCAGCACATGAACGGGAACGTGATCGCGAACAACATCATCGGCACCAACAACACGGTCGGCGACCCGATCGGGCTCGGCCCGCCGGTGACGAACGTTCCGGACCTGAGGACCACCGGCATCCTGGTCGGCGCGTCCAGCAAGATCAGCGTCCTGATTATTCACAACTTCATCCACCACAACCACTACGGGATCTTCATCGAAGGCCGGGTACGCGCCCTGCTGCACCGGAACCGGTACCACCGGGTCGCCGTGCCGGTGAAGTTCGCCGCCTAGCCCGCGGCAGCGGGCAGTCACCGAACCTGGCTCGGGGCGGCATCGCCCCGGCGACACCGCCCGGCTTCGGCGATTGTCGTGGATGTACCGTTACTGCTCAAACAGCAGCAGTAACGGTACATCCACGCTAAATCCCCGGATCTGTGGCCCGTCGGCTGGCGCGGCCGGGCTTCGCATGTCGGCAGCAGCTGCGATGATGGCCAGCAGCCGGACCGGGGCCGCCGTTCCCTGGCAGGCCTGGGTTCTGACGGCCGGGTTCCTGGCGGATCGGTCCTGAGGGCCGGGCTGGCGGGCACTGCAGGGCTGTCCAGGGGAGTGCTGGTTCATGCGGGTGATCCACGGGATCTGGGCCTACGGCGCGTTGTGGCTGTGGGCCGAGGACTCCGGCCTGCCGGCCACCGCCCCCCGGCGCCCCGGACACCCGGCCGCCGCCCCGCGCCCGCATCCGTTCGGCTGCGCGGCGGTCACCCTGGCCGAGTCCCTGGCCAGCCTGATCGAACCGATGACCGAACCGTCCGCCGAGTCAGCGGCCGGGCCGGTGCGCAAGGCCGTCGACGGCGAGCTGACGCTGTGGCTGCCGTCCTGCGCCGACGGCCCGGCCGCCTCGCCTGAGCTGTCCCGGCCGCCCGGCGCGAGCCCGCCGGCCAGGCGGCGCCCTGCCCTCGCCGCCTGGCAGGTGCCGTCCCTGATCCTCGGCCCGGCCGGCGCGCTTGAGCTGCTGACCAGCCTGTCCGGCATGAGCGGGGCGGAGCTGCCTGCGCTGGGCTCCTCGCTGCGCTTCCTGGCCGCGCTGGCCCGGCTGGCCAGCGACCTGGCCGGGCGCGGGCGGGTGCTGCCGGTGCTCGCGGACACCGACGACGGCTACGCGGCCCGCTGGCGGGCCGTCCTCACCGGAGCCGACGCGCAGCGCGCCACCGAGCTGGCGGCGGCGATGCCACCGGTCTGCCGGGCCACCTCGGCGGCCGGCGAGCCGCCGGCCGAGGTGCTGACCAGCGCGCTGGACGCGCTGGCCGACGCCGCGGTGCGGGGCCGGCTGGCGCAGGCCGAGCTGGTGCCGCGGCGCGGCCGGGCCGCCGCCCGGACGCCCGTAACGCAGCGCTGGCTCGCCGCGCTGACCGCCGCCGACGCGCAGCTTGACCTGTCCGGGCCGGATGAGGCGGAGGCGGACCGGCTCGCGGCCGAGCTGACCGCCTGGCACCACGCCGCCCAGGCGCCGGCCGGCCCGTGCGCACCTGCTTCCGCCTGATCGAGCCGGAGCCGCCCGGCGAGCCGGAGCCGGCGGGCGACCCGGAGCCGGCGGGCGAGCCCGGAGCCGGCGGCCGGGCCGGGCAATGCCACCGGGGCGGAGCCGGACTCCGTTCGCTGGCTCGTCGAGTTCGCCCTGCAGTCGACCGACGACCCGAGCCTGATCGTGCCCGCCGCCGACATCTGGGCCGGGGCCATGGGCTGGGCCGTCGGCGGCATCCGGCACCCCGAGGAGGAACTGCTGGCCGGCCTCGGCGCCGCGTCCCGGCTGTTTCCCGAGCTGGACGCCGAGCTGCGCACGCCCACGCCGGCCGGCGCGGCGCTGGACACCGGCGGGGCCTTCCGGTTCCTGAAGGAGACCGCGCCGCTGCTGTCCGGGGCCGGCTTCGGCGTGCTGCTGCCGGACTGGGCCCGCAAGACCCGGCTCGGCCTCCGGCTCACCACCCGGTCCAGGGCACCGGCCGGCCAGGCGGCCGCCGCCGCCGAGCCCCGGTTCGGCCTGACCGACCTGGTCGACTTCCGGTACGAGCTGGCCGTGGGCGACCAGGTGCTCGACCCGGACGAGCTGGCCGAGCTGGCCCGGCTGAAGATCCCGCTGGTCCGGGTCCGGGGCCAGTGGGTGGAGCTGGACGACGCGCACCTGCAGGCGGCGCTGCGGTTCCTGGAGCGCCGCCGGGCCGGGACCATGACCGCGGGTGACGCGCTGCTGGCCGGGCTGCGCGGCGACGAAGAGCTGCCGGTGGTGCAGGTGGACGCCGACGGCTGGCTCGGTGACCTGCTGTCCGGCCAGCCCGACCGGCGGCTGGCGGCGGTGCCCACCCCGGCCGGGTTCGCCGGGAGCCTGCGGCCCTACCAGGAGCGCGGGCTGGCCTGGATGGCGTTCCTGAACGGGATCGGGCTCGGCGGCATCCTGGCCGACTCGATGGGGCTGGGCAAGACGATCCAGCTGCTGGCGCTGCTGGCACACGAGCGAGAGCCGGCCGGTGCCTCCGTTCCGCCCGATCCGACCTTGCTTGTCTGCCCGATGTCGGTGGTCGGCAACTGGGAGCAGGAGGCGGCGAAGTTCACCCCCGGCCTGCGGGTGCACGTGCATCACGGAGCCGGGCGGCTGGCCGGGGACGAGCTGGCCGCCGGGCTGGCCGCGGCCGACCTGGTGATCACCACCTATGCGATCGCGGCCAGGGACCGGGCGGAGCTGGCCGGAGTGCGCTGGGCCAGGGTGGTCTGCGATGAGGCGCAGAACATCAAGAACTCGGCCGCCCGCCAGGCCCAGGCGATCCGGGCCATCCCGGCCGGCACCAGGATCGCGCTGACCGGTACCCCGGTGGAGAACCGGCTGGCCGAGCTGTGGTCGATCATGGAGTTCAGCAATCCCGGCCTGCTCGGCAGCGCGGCCAGCTTCCGGACCGGTTACGCGGTGCCGATCGAGCGGCACTCCGACGAGCAGGCCACCCAGCGGCTGCGCCGGCTGACCGGGCCGTTCATCCTGCGGCGGCTGAAGACCGACGCCTCGATCATCTCCGACCTGCCGGACAAGCACGAGATGAAGGTCTGGTGCAACCTGACCGCCGAGCAGGCCTCGCTGTACGCCGCGACGGTCACCGACATGATGGCCAGGATCGAGGCGGCGCAGGAACCGATCCAGCGCCGCGGCCTGGTGCTCGCCACCATGGCCAAGCTCAAGCAGGCCTGCAATCACCCGGCCCACCTGCTCGGCGACGGCTCCCGGCTGCCCGGCCGGTCCGGCAAGCTGGCCCGGCTGGAGGAGATCTGCGACGAGATCGTCGCCGAGGGCGACAAGGCGCTGTGCTTCACCCAGTACGCCGAGTTCGGCGCGATGCTGCAGCCGTACCTGTCCGCCCGGCTCGGCTGCCCGGTGCCCTACCTGCACGGCGGCACCCCCAAGGCCAGGCGCGATGCCCTGGTTGCTCAATTTAGGGCCGAAACGGGGCCCTCGGTGTTCCTGCTGTCCCTCAAGGCGGGCGGCACCGGGCTGAATCTGACCGCCGCCAGCCACGTGATCCACGTCGACCGCTGGTGGAACCCGGCGGTCGAGGACCAGGCCACCGACCGGGCCTACCGGATCGGCCAGAAACGGGACGTGCAGGTGCGCAAGTTCGTCTGCGTGGGCACCCTGGAGGAGCGGATTGACCAGATGATCGAGGAGAAGAAGGCGCTGGCCGACGCCGTGGTCGGGACCGGGGAGAGCTGGCTGGCCGACCTGTCCGTGGCCGACCTGCGCAAGGTGATCACGCTGTCGCCCGAGGCGGTGTCGGAGTGAGCGGCCGCGGCTGGACAGGCGACTGGCCGCCCGCGTCCCGGCCGCTCCCGGCCGACGGCGGGATCCGGGCCCGCAGCAAGCGCGGCAGCATCGGCGAGCAGTGGTGGTCCCGGCGGTTCATTGACGTGCTTGAGTCGCTCGGGATGAGCGGCAGGCTGCAGCGCGGCCGCCGCTACGCCAGGGCCGGCCAGGTACTGGACCTGGAGATATCACCCGGCTACGTGACTGCGCGGGTGCAGGGATCCCGGCCCGCGCCGTACCGGGCCCGGATCCA
Source organism: uncultured Actinomycetota bacterium (assembly GCA_963719705.1). Classification (GTDB taxonomy): domain Bacteria; phylum Actinomycetota; class Actinomycetes; order Streptosporangiales; family Streptosporangiaceae; genus CAVRCV01. Next base: position 58,357 of record CAVRCV010000014.1, on the reverse strand, counting down.
GGTGCTGCCGCTGACCACCGCCCAGTGGCAGCGGGTCGAGCAGGCGCTGGCCGGGCAGGCCCTGTTCCGGGCCAGGCTGCTCGCGGGCGAGATGCCGGCCGAGATCGAGGAGGTGTTCGCCGGCTGCGGCACGCCGCTGTTCCCGCGCTCGGCCGGGGACCTGAAGATGCGCTGCTCCTGCCCCGACTGGGGAGTGCCGTGCAAGCACCTGGCGGCGGTCTGCTACGTGCTGGCCGAGCAGTTCGACGCGGATCCGTTCGGCATGCTGGCCTGGCGGGGACGCGGCCGGGACGCGCTGCTCGCCGCGCTGCGGCATGGCGCCGACAGCCCGGTGGCCGCGGAGCGCCCGGTACTGGACGTGCCTGCCGTGCCGCTGGCCGACCGGATCGATGACTTCTGGTCGGCCGGCCTCAGCCCGGCCCGGCTGCGTGCCCTGCCAGCCGCCCCGGCAGCCGTCCCCGGCCTGCTGCTGCGGGCCGTGCCGCCGCCGGCGGTCCGGGTGCGCGGCCGGGACCTGGCCGCCCTGCTCGAGCCGGCCTACCAGCTGCTGGCCGCCGGGGAAGAGCTGGTCAGCGGAGAGTAATCAGGCTGCGCCGGACCGCTAATGACCGGCCGGTAATAGTTAGCCGGGGCCGCTGAGTGGGGACGATTCGCATCGCCGCACGGCTACGATGAGCCAACGGCGCGGGCTCTGGATCTTTGCCGGGTCAATAACCTGTCACTGCCGGAGCTTACGTAACATGGGGAATTGAGCGGAAAGGCCCGACTGCCGGGCCCTGCTCTGGGGATCGGTGTCCATGGACGACGATGAGGGTGCACCGGGCGGGAGCGAGCCACCGGACGGTGGCGAACTGCCGCATGGCGGGCCGCGCTTCGGCGACCCGCGGCCGGGCGACCCGCGCCCGGATGCGCGCGGGCTGAGCCGTCGTGGCGCGCGCCAGGGCCGCCGTGACCCGGCTCGTCCGGGTGGCCGGCGCTCCGGCCGGGGCAGTGCTGTCCGGGATGGTGCTGACCGGGATGGTGCTGGCCGGGGCGGGGCTGGCCGGGGCGGTGCTGGCCGGGGCGGGGCTGGCCGGGGCGGGGCCGACCGCGCCGGGCCAGGCCGGGTTCCCGGCCGCGGCCGCCACCCGCGGCTGAAGCGGGTGATGGCCTGGCTGTCGGTCTTCGTCGTGGTCGTGCTCACCGCGGGCGCGCTGGTGGGCTACTGGGAGTACCGGCACCTGTGGGACGGCATCGCCCGGTTCACCATCACCGACCTGGGCAAGCGCCCGCCGGTCTACAACAACGCGATGAACATCCTGGTGTTCGGCAGCGACAGCCGGGAAGGGCTGACCCTGCACCAGCAGATCCGGCTGCACGTCGGGCGGTCGCAGGGCGAGCAGAACACCGACACGGTCATGATCGTGCACATCCTGCCCGGCCGGAAGGGCGCGATCGTCATCTCGATCCCGCGCGACACCCAGGTGCCGTACTACGCCTGCCCGTCCGGGAGGGGCTATCCCGGCCAGCAGGCGGACCTGACCGCCACCGAGCGGATCAACGCGGTGTTCGCGGCCGGCGGCCCCTCCTGCCTGTGGAAGACCGTCGAGCAGCAGACCGGGATCCGGATCGATCACGCCATCGAGCTCCAGTTCCTCGGCTTCGTGAAGGTCATCAACGACCTGGGCGGGGTGAATGTCTGCGTGAGCCACCGGGTCTACGACTCGGTCTCCGGCCTGCACCTGAAGAAGGGCATCAACCACATCGGCGGGATCGAGGCGCTGAAGTACTGGCGCACCCGCGAAGGGCTGGGCCTGGGTGACGACCCGCAGCGGATCCAGCGGGACCAGTTCCTGATGGCGGCGGTACTCCAGGGGGTCAAGCGCTCGGGGCTGCTGAGCGACCCGGCCAGGCTGGTGCGGGTGCTCGGCGACATCGCCGGCTCGATCAGGATGGACGACGGCATGACGCTGTCCGACCTGCTGTCGATCGGGGAGAGCCTGCGCGGCCTGCCGCCCGGCTCGGTGCAGTTCATCACCGCACCCTGGACGCCGGACCCGAGCAATGCCAACCTGGTCGACTTCGCCCGGCCGCAGTCCGGCCGGCTTTTCTCGGCGATAGCGCACGATCAGACGCTGCCGAAGTCGGCGCTGCGGCACGGCGGCAAGATCGCCAGCAAGACAACGGGCAAGGGCAAGAAGAACGCCAAGCCGCCGGGCACCATCCTGGTGAAGAGCGCGCAGCCGTCCTCGGTCAAGGTCGAGGTGCTGAACGGGAGCGGCGTGGCCGGCCTGGCCGGGACCGTCGGCGCCAAGCTGACCAGCCGCGGCTTCGATGTCGTGGGCACGACTGACGCGGCCAGCTTCGGCTACACCAAGTCGGTCATCGAGTATGCCTCGGCCGCCGACCGGCCGGCCGCGGAGACGCTCAAGGCGCAGCTGAGCTCCGTCACGCTGAAGCTGGACCCCAGCCTCACGCCGGGCACCGTGGACCTGATCGTCGGCTCGAGTTTCACCGCGCTCAAGGCGCAGGCGCCCAAGCAGCAGTCGGTGAATGGCCTCAGCCACAAGTACAGCGGCATCACCGGCAGCACGTCGGTGTGCAAGGACCAGAACGCGTTCGCCGGCCCGCTGGGCTACTGACCGGGCGCGCTAACCCGGCGCCCCGCTGCCGTCGGAGCCCTCGTGGCCAGAAGCGCCGCCGTCAGGGGTGCTGCCGTCAGAAGCGCCGTCAGGGGTGCTGCCGTCGGCGGGCAGGGGCAGGATGTAGGCCAGCAGGGTCACCCCCTCGCGCGGTGACCAGTCCCGCTCCGGCAGCCGGGTGAATCCCGCCTGCTGGTACAGATGCTGGGCGGCCAGCATCTCGGGCTGGGTGAGCAGCAGCAGGTCCCGTATGCCCGGCTGGCGGCCGGCTCGGCCGATCGCGGCCCGCAGCAGCGTCCGGCCGATGCCCTGCCCCTGTGCATCTGGTGCCACCGCCAGCGCCCTGACCTCGGCCTCGCCGCCGCCGCGCAGCACGTGCCCGCCGTCCGGCCAGAACCGGAGCATGACCGTGCCCAGCACCCGGCTGCCGTCCACCGCCACCAGCACCGGGCCGGTCCCGTCCGCACCCAGCGCGGCCAGCACCGGAGCGTACCTCGACTGCGGTGACATGGACCCGCCGGCCACGTAGGCGCCAACCCGCAGCCGGCCGATCTCGGCGAACTCGTCGGCCTGAGCATCGCGAACCATCACATGGCTCCCCAACGACGGTGCCGGGCCGCAGATTCCGCCCGGCGGGCCGGCCGCGGGCCCGGCATCGCTGAACCGCCGGGGCCAGATGACCGTAAGGTGTCGGCAGGGACACTGTCTGGCGGGACACCGGACGCGGAGTGGCACGCGGGCCACGAGGGGAGCAGTGATCGAGCGTGGACAAGACCTGGGCCGAGGTACCGGCCGCCGGCGTGCCGGACGGAGCCTGGCTCCTCGACGTGCGCGAGGACGACGAGTGGGCGGCCGGGCATGTCCCCGGCGCGCGGCACATCCCGCTCGGCCAGCTCGGCACCAGAGCCGGCGAGGTTCCGCAGGGCCAGGCGGTCTATGTGATCTGCCGGTCTGGTGCCCGGTCCGGCCGGGCCGCCGAGGCGCTCACCGGGGCCGGCTGGCAGGCGATCAACGTGGCCGGCGGGATGCAGGGCTGGGCCGCGGCGGGGCGGCCGATGACCACGGAGTCCGGCGCCGAGCCGTTCGTCGCCTGACCGCCCGCCGGCCCGCCGCCGGGCAGCTGCGGCCGGAGCCGGGAGCCGCGGCCGGTGCCGGGAGCCGCGGCCGGTGCTGGGAGCCGGCTGGCCGGGAAATGCGTTGCCACGCTGCCGGTGGCGGACAGTACCATCGTCCGGTGACGTGGCAGGCTCCTGAGATAACGCGGACCGATCCGGCCCTGGTCGCGGACGAGCGCAGCTCGCTGCAGGGCTGGCTGGACTACCAGCGCGCTACCCTGCTGTTCAAGTGCCAGGGGCTGACCGGCGAGCAGCTGGCCAGGCGCGCGGTGGCGCCGTCCTCGCTGTCGCTGCTCGGCCTGGTCCGGCACATGGCCGAGGTCGAGCGCGCCTGGTTCCGGTCCGGGTTCGCCGGGCAGCCGGGCGTCACCGCCCTGTACTGCAGCGACGAGCAGCCGGACGCGGACTTCGACCTCGCCGACGCCGGCCAGGCCGAGGCCGATCTCGCCGCGTTCGGCCGGGAGTGCGCCCTGGCCAGGGAGGCAGTCGCCGGACGGTCGCTGGACGATACGTTCCGGTCACATCGCGGCATGGTCATCGACCTGCGCTGGGTGTATACGCACATGATCGAGGAGTACGCGCGGCACAACGGGCACGCCGACATCCTGCGCGAGCAGATCGACGGCGTGACCGGAGACTAGGCCACCCGGCGGTCAGCGTGGCCGTGCCCCGGTTCGACACCATCCGCACCGCCCGCCTGATCATGCGGCGCTGGCGGGACGCCGACCGGGAGCCGTACGCGGCGATGAATGCCGACCCGGCGGTGATGCGCTACTTCCCGGCGACCATGGACCGCCGCGCCAGCGACGCGAGCGTCGACCTTATCGAGGAGCGGTTCGAGCGGCAGGGCTTCGGCCTGTGGGCACTGGAGCTCGCCGATCCCGCGCCGGGCACGCAGGACGCCGCCTTCATCGGCTTCACCGGCCTGAACCCGATGCCCGACGGCGTTCCCGGCGCCGGCGGCATGGAGGTGGGCTGGCGGCTGGCCACCCGCGCCTGGCATCACGGGTACGCCACCGAGGCCGCGACCGCGGCCGTCGGGGTTGCCTTCAGCGGGGCCGGGCTGGACCAGATCTGGTCCATCACCGCCGTGGTGAACCTGCCGTCGCAGGCCGTCATGCGACGGCTGGGCATGACCCGGCACGCCTACTTCGACCATCCGCGGGTCGAGCTGGGCCACCCCGTCCGTCCGCATGTCGCCTACCGGCTGGTCAACCCGGCCGCGGCACCGGGCTGACCGGGGCGACCGCGGCTGGCTGTCGTCAGGCAGGCTGTCTGTCAGGCAGGCTGCCTGACGGGATCGGCCGGCGGGGTAACGGGCCCGGCCGCGGCGCGGGTCAGGTGTTCCCTGGCGCGGCCGCGGCGGCCTTGCGCCGGGTGCGGCGGGGCGCGGCGGCACCGGCCGCGGCCTGTCCGTCGGCCGCGGCGGCACGGGCGGTCAGCGTGACCCGCATGTCGGAGGACGACCGGTCCTTCTTGACCTCGACCACGGACAGCCGGGACAGCAGCGCGCGGAGGCTGCGGGAGCCGTAGTTACGCTCGTCGAAGGCCGGGTCCAGGGCCAGCATCTTGCTCTTCAGCCAGGACCCGGACGCCGAGGCGTCCGGTGACTCCTCCATCGCCTCGACCACCAGCCGCTCGGCGTCGGCGATGTCGAAGTTGGCCCCGACCTCGGCCCGGACCTCGGGGTTGACCGCGGCCACGATCGTGCCCCAGTACTTGTACTCCGAGCACACCGCTACCAGCCGGGCGCTGGCCGAGGCCTTGGTGCCCACGCCGACCACCCGCTTGCCGAACTCGCGCAGCCGCTGCACCAGGGGCGAGTAGTCGCCGTCCCCGGCCACCAGCATGAACGTGCTCACGTCCGGATGAGTGATCAGGACCTCCATGGCGTCCACCGCCATCAGGATGTCGGCCGCGTTCTTCTGCTGCGCGCCGAACCTGGTGACCTGGATCAGGGTGATCCCGTTCTGGGCGAGGCTGTGCTGGTACTTGGCGAACTCGGGCCTGGACCAGTCGGCGTAAGCCCGCCGGATCGTCGTGTTGCCGTAGTCGCGGCACAGCATTTCCAGTGCCTTGTACGGGATCGGATCGGCCTGTCCGGGCAGGTTCTCCCCGGCGCCGAGCGCCAGGTTCTCCAGGTCGATGAAGACCGCCACCAGGTCGGCGGCGGCCGACTCGGATGCGCGCGGCGGCATCAGGCGCCGCCGCCCGGCGCGGGAACATGCATGCTATGGCTTCCTTAGGGTCTCAGGGGCGACGCTAGCGCGGCGGGAACTCCAGGCCGAGGAGCGGGGCCGTGTCGGCCAGGAAGTAGTCGAACATCGGGCTGGCGTCTGCCAGCGCGAAGCTCAGGTGACCGAACACCTCCAGGGCCACGATGCCATACAGGCGTACCCAGCAGCGCAGGTACGTCACCATGAAGCCGAGCGGCAGGTCCACGCCGAGCTCGTCGCGGTAGCGCTCGAGCTGCGCCCGCAGGCCGGGCTCGATCTGCTCCGGGGCCGGCACCGGGAACGGGTGCTTGCGCCATAGCTCGATCATCAGGCTCGAGGAACACGCCGCCGAACTCCCGGCCGCACTGCGCGGTGATGTCGTCGTGCTCGAGGTCGATGCCGGGCAGCGGGGTGCCGAAGATCAGGCCGAACTCCGCCGGGTGGTCCAGCGACCAGCGGCGGAAGCCCTGGCAGGCGGCGAGCACCATCGCGGTCAGGTCGCCGTCGCTGGCCGCACCGCGCCTGCGCTGATCGAGTCCTGGATCTGCGTCGCCGGCCTCGGCGAAGATGTCGGCGACCATGTGCTTGAGCAGTTCTTCGTGGCTGTCGAAGTACCGGTACAGGGCGGGCGCCGTCATCCCCATCTCGCGCGCGATCGCGCGCAGCGTCACCGCGGCGCTGCCCTGCTGCACCAGGATCCGCCGGGCGGTCTGCTTGATCTCCTCGGTCGTCGCCGCCCGGACCCGGTCCCGTCTGCTGGGGGCCTGGACCATGACGACCTCCTTACTGGCCGGCCTTACCGGCCGGGCCTTGCGGACGGCCGGAGCCGGCCCGCGCCTTCCGTTTCGCACCATGCCCGAACAGCTGGTGAACGGGCTTGACAAGCATAAACGCCGTGTGCAAAGTTAACATTGTTTAGAGTATACAGCATTCACTCATGTGATGACTGATAATGATTCTAGCTGCGGAGGAGCCGTGTTCGAGGCCTGGGGACATGCCGTGTACCGGCGCAGGCGCCTGGTACTGCTGCTGGCCGTGCTCGGCGTGCTGTTCGCCGGTGCATGGGGGACCGGCCGTGTTCGGCGCGCTGCAGTCGGCCGGCGGGTTTGACGCGCCGGGCAGCCAGAGCCAGCAGGAGGCCGGGCTGGCAGGCAAAGGCGTTCGGCCGGGACGCCGGCGACGTGATCGTGCTGTACTCCAGCCCGGATCTGACCGTTCGGTCGCCCGCGTTCGCCGCCGCGGTCACCCGGACCCTGGCCGCGCTGCCGCGAGCCGATGTGCTGTCGTATCAGACCTACTGGTCGGCCGGCGCCGCGGGGACCCAGGGCACGGCGGGGACCCAGGGCACCGCGGGAGCCTCGGGCCTGGCGAGCAAGGACGGCCATCAGACCGCCGTGCTGCTGGAGCTGGCTGGCGGCAGCGACGCGGCCCGGATCGCCAGCTTCAGCGCGATCTACGGCCGCCTGTCCGCTCCGGCCTGACCAGCGATCGCGGGCGGCCAGATCCCGGCCGAGCAGGCCATCAACAAGCAGGTGACCAGCGACATCGGCCGGGCCGAGGCGCTGTCGCTGCCGGTGCTGCTGATCCTGCTGCTGGTGATCTTCGGCAGCCTGGCCGCGGCCAGCCTGCCGCTGGCCATTGGCGGCATCGGCATCCTGGGCTCGTTCACCGCGCTGCGCCTGCTGACCCTGGCCACGCCGGTCTCGATCTACTCGGTGAACATCACCACGATCCTGGGCCTGGGGCTGGCCATCGATTACGGGCTGTTCCTGACCAGCCGGTTCCGGGAGGAACTGGCCGTCCAGGCCACCGTTTCCGACGCGGTGGCCAGGACGCTCGCCACCGCCGGGCGCACGGTCGCGGTCTCCGGGGTGACCGTGGCGGTCGCGCTGGCCAGCCTGATGCTGTTCCCGGAGACGTTCCTGCGGTCCATGGGCTACGGCGGAGTAGCCACCGTGCTGGTCGACATGGTGGCCGCGCTGACCGTGATGCCGGCCCTGCTGGCCGTGCTCGGCCCGCGGGTCAACGCGCTGCGGGTGCGCCGGTCGGCGGGCCGGCCGCGGGCCGGCGAGACCGGCGGCTGGTACCGGCTGGCCCGCAGCGTGATGCGCCGCCCGCTGGCCTACGCGGGCGTGATCGTGGTGCTGCTGCTCGCGCTCGGCCTGCCGTTCCTGCACATCACCTGGGGCGGCACCGACGCCAGGGTGCTGCCCGCCAGCGCGGCGCCGCGCCAGGTTACCGAGGTGCTGAGCCGGGACTTCCCCGGCAACGCGACCAGCCCGATCGAGGCCCTGGTGCGGTTCGGCGGGAGCGGGGGCACGGCATCCCCGGTGACCGGGGCGACTGCGACCGGGGCGACCGCGACCGGAGCGACCGCGACCGGAGCGACCGCGACCGGAGCGACCGCGACCGGGGCGCCCGGCGGGGGTGCGGACCGCGCGGCGCTCGCCGCCTACGTCGGCCGGCTGGAGCGGGTGCCGGGCGTGGCCGGCGCGGAGGTGACCGGGGTGCGCGGCGACGTCGCCAGGGTGGACCTGCGGTACGCGCCGGATCCGCTGTCCGCCGCGGCGCGCGGCATCGTGGCCGGGGTGCGCGCGGTCGCGCCGCCGCCGGGCGCCAGGGTCTGGGTCGGCGGCCAGACCGCCGCGCTGGCGGACGAGCTCGGCAGCCTGTCCGGCACCCTGCCGTGGATGGCGCTGGTGATGGCCGGGGCCACGTTCGTGCTGCTGTTCCTGGCGTTCGGGTCGGTGCTGCTGCCGGTCAAGGCGATCGCGGCGAACCTGCTGTCGCTGGCGGCCACGTTCGGCGTGGTCACCTGGATCTTCCAGGACGGGCACCTGGCTGGCCTGCTCCGGTTTACGCCCACCGGCACGATCGACCCGACCATGCCGATCCTGATGCTGGCCATCATCTTCGGGCTGTCCATGGACTACGAGGTGTTCCTGCTGTCCCGGATCCGGGAGCGCTACGACCTGACCGGCGACAACACCGCGGCCGTGGCCAGCGGGCTGCAGCGGACCGGTGGCGTGATCACAAGCGCCGCGCTGCTGCTGATGATCGTGATCGGCGCGTTCTCGGCCTCCGGCATCACGTTCATCAAGCTAATGGGCGTGGGCATGCTGGTGGCGCTGATCGTGGACGCGACCATCGTCCGGATCCTGCTGGTGCCGGCCACCATGCGGCTGCTCGGCCGGGCGAACTGGTGGGCGCCGGGCCCGCTGCGCCGCCTCTACGCCCGCTACGGCATCCGCGAGGCGAGCGGCCGCAATGACGGCGGCGGCAATGACGGCGGCGGCAATGACGGCGGCGGCAGCGGCATGGCGGTGGCCGCCGGAGCGGCTGCCGGGCTTGCGCGCGGGCCCGGCGGAACCTGACCGGGGGCCTCGGGACCCGGCCGATTAGCGTGGATGTACCGTTACTGCTAAAACAGCAGCAGTAACGGTACATCCATGACAATTAATCCGGGCTGGGCCGGTGCCGGGATCGGCGTCCGGGCGGCTGCGGGCTCGATGGCTTATGACACGGCCGCGTTGCCCAGGGCGAGATCGTTGCCGTTCTGCTGCTGATGGGTTGCCTGGTCCACGCCCGTGCAGGTGACTTGCAGCTGCGTTACCCCGGTGATGTTGAGCGAGACCTTCGCCGGGCTGCCCAGGGTAACCGTGACCGGCCGGCCGAGCTGCCTGCCGCTTTGCGTGGCGAAGGTAACCGTCTCGGCCAGCCCGGTCGCATTGCTGGCATTGTCAGGTATCCCGACCAGGGCGCTGAACACCTTGTTGCCGGCCACGTCATAAGCCAGGTCGGGCTGGTCCTGGTTGAAATACCCCTCGCACTCGAACGAAATGCTGTTCTGATAGGCCTTCGCCGACATGGTTACCGAGCCGGTCTGATAGTTCGAGTTCGAGACCGTGGGCTGCTGGGTCGACAGGTAACCGCCGGTCGTCAGCGTCGCTCCGCCTGAGGCGCCCGTTGCCGGCGCGTCCGGCGGACGGTCGGCCGCGGCGGCACGCTGCGACTTGATCGTCTCGTTGAGCCGGACAATCACCCTGCTCTGCTGGTGCACGACCGTGGTCTGGTGACCGGCGATAATCGAGGCCACGGCGGCGACGATGGCGGCCAGCGAAGCCAGGATGCCACTGAACCAGGTGAGCCAGCGGCCTGTTCTGGCCCTTAAGCCAGCCTTGGGCTGTCGGCCGGATGCCGCCATTGTTCTCCCCCCATAGTTCGTGCTCGGCCCAGCCGGTACTTCATTCCCGGAAATGGGCGATGTCAGGTTATCTAATGCTCTACCCCGGCACCAGCGGGTTCCGGTAGATCCCGACGGCGGTTGGCTGCCCGGTAACCGGACCGGCCGGTAGTGCCGAGCCGCGCTGGCGGCCTGGCCCGGTGCTCTCCTGCACGGTCCGGGTGCGGTCCGGGTGCGGTCCGGGTGCGGTTCGGGGCACCGCTCCGGCAGAGCCGGAATCGGAGCCCGGCACGGCGGGTTGGGAAAGATGTCCTGAATCCGCGATCTTCTGGAGAGTCCCGTGAAGTACGTGAACCTCGGTTCCACCGGCCTGCGCGTGTCCCGGATCTGCCTGGGCATGATGAGCTACGGCAACGACAGCGAGCGGCCGTGGGTGCTGGACGAGGCCGCGGCCGAGCCGATCGTCCGGGCCGCCGCCGAGGGCGGGATCACGTTCTTCGACACCGCGGACACCTACTCCGGCGGCGCCAGCGAGGTGGCCACCGGCCGGCTGCTGGCGAAGATGTTCTCCCGCGAGGATGTCGTCGTGGCCACCAAGGTGTACATGCCGATGGGGCCGGGGGAGAACAGCGGCGGGCTGTCCCGCAAGCACATCCTGTCCGGCATCGACGCCTCGCTGCGCCGGCTCGGCATGGACTACGTGGACCTGTACCAGATCCACCGGTGGGACTACCGGACCCCGGTCGAGGAGACTATGCAGGCGCTGCACGACGTGGTCCGCGCGGGCAAGGCCCGCTACATCGGCGCGAGCAGCATGTTCGCCTGGCAGTTCGCCAAGGCTCAGCACGCGGCGGACCGGAACGGCTGGACCAGGTTCGCGTCCATGCAGAACCACTACAACCTGCTCTACCGGGAGGAAGAGCGGGAGATGATCCCGCAGTGCATCGACCAGGGCGTGGCGGTGATCCCGTGGAGCCCGCTGGCCCGCGGCGTGCTTACCGGCAACCGGACCAGGGCCGGCGAGCGGCGCACGGTCCGGGCCGGCAGCGACCCGTTCGGCGACAGCCTGTACCGCGAGGCCGACTTCGACGTGGTGGACCGGGTGGCCGAGGTCGCGGCCGAGCGCCGGGTGCCCCCGGCCCAGGTGGCGCTGGCCTGGCTGCTGCACCGTCCGGGCGTGACCGCGCCGATCATCGGCGCCACCAAGCTCCGTCATCTGGAGGATGCGCTGGCGGCCGACGAGCTTGAGCTGAGCGAGAAGGACATGGCCCGGCTGGAGGAGCCGTACCTGCCGCACCCCGTGCTCGGTCACCAGTAGGCCAGCGGTACCGGCGGAGGCCGGGACCGGCGGTTAAACCGGTCCCGGCCCCCACCGGGTGATAGCAGTCGGGTGATAGCAGCCTGGTGCCAGCGGGCTGGCGCGGCGCTAGCCGAGCTTGCGCAGGTCGTTGATGAAAGCCTGGCCGTTGGGGACGCCGACACCGGTCATGTTGTCGTAGCCCCTGGCCGTGACCTGGCCGTCGTAGCCGGACATCTTCGGGCTCTGGTCCTCGGAGGTGAACAGGAAGTCACCGGGGCCGCAGTCGACCGTGGGACACACGGTGCCCCGGTAGGCCGCCGGGCTGTGGCTGGTGAGCGGCAGCATGTCCAGGATCGCGCTGGTCCCGGCCAGCCGGTAGATCACCGGGTCGGTGAAGCCGAACGCCCTCGACTGCCCCTGCTGGGCCGCCGCCACGATCCCGGAGACCAGCGGGGATGCTCCGCTGGTGCCGCCGATCGGTATCTGGATGTACTGCGGCGGCTTGCCCTTGGGGAAGTTCAGCAGCCCCAGGGCGTATCCGGTCACCGGGTCGGCGAGCGCGCTGATGTCGGGCTCGGACCTGACCAGGCCGGCCCGGTTACCGGGCGCGGTGGCCATCGCCTTGGGCACCACGCCGGCCTGGTAGGCCGGCTGCTTCCAGACCAGGCTCGGGCCGCCGCTGGTGCCGCCGTCGTTGCCCAGCAGGCTCCACTGGTGGTTCTTCACCTGGGAGATGCCGTTCGACCAGCCGGTCTCGAACAGCCGCTGGCCGTGGCTGCCGATGCCCAGCGTGGTGCCGCCGACCAGGATCGTGAACGGGTCATCCGGGGTCTCCACGCCGGGACCGTCGCCGGAGGCGAAGTACATCCCGACGCCCACCGCCGCGGCGCGCACCAGGTAGGCGTGCATGATGTTGGTGAATACGGCCGGCTGGGAGTCGTCGCCCGGGCCCCAGGAGTTGGAGCTGATGTTGGCCAGCGGGTGGTTGTGGGTGCCGTCGATAACCGCCAGGTCGGCGTCGAACAGCCCCTGGAGCCCCTCGTCGCCGTTGTTGCAGCTGTCGCCGCCGACGACCAGTTGCTTGGCGGCGGGCGCCATGTCGTAGGAGGCCTCGACGTCCAGCTGCTCCTCGATGTCGAACGGATCCCCGCAGGTGTTCTTGCCGAGGGAGAGCTCGGTGTACCGGCTGGCCGACGGGGCGGGCACGCCGTTGGCCTTGGCGTAGTCCTGCAGGGTCAGGAACATGTCCGGGGTCAGGCCCAGCTCGATCAGCGAGACCGTCTCGCCCTTGCCGGTGTTCGCCGTGTTGGCCCCGTAGACCGACCGCAGCTGGCTGCCGGAGTAACCGCACAGCGAGGTCGGGAACGAGGTGACGCCGAACTGCGCCGGCAGCCCGCTGACCCGGTGCTGCCCGTAGAAGTTCGAGCACGGGATGTTCGCGGCGGCGGCGGCAGTGCTGGCCGAGGAGGAGGCGATCTTCCCGGCCGGCCGCTGCAGCGGCAGCTTCGGCAGCGCGTTGTCCAGCCCGGTCACTCCCAGCACCAGGCCGGACAGCGGGGTCGGCACGGACACCGCCCGGTTGTTGGCACGCAGCTGATAGCGGCCCGCGTTCACGCCGGCCGTCGACCGGTAGTTTTCCAGCCGGACGCCGAACGCGGCGTCGATGGCCGAGACCGCGCCGGTGGCCCGCACGTAGTTGCGCTGGGCGTCCGGGGTGATCGCGCTGAAGCCCTGGCCGCGCAGCCACGACTCCACCTTGCGCACCGTGGCCCTGGTGGCCGCGAACCGCGCGGTGTAGGCATCCGGGCTGAGGAAGTGCCGGAACAGCCGGCTGCCCGGCGTGCTCACCGCGGTCGCGTACCGCTGCGCCGCGGCGGTGTCCGGCCGCAGCCAGACCTGGATGGTCAGCCGGGTCGTGCCGGGCACCGCGCCGGTCGCCTGAGCACGGACGGCGAACGGGACGGAGCTGCCGGCCAGCGGGACGTCGCCGGGTCGCGGTGACGCTCCGGCGGGCCCGCCGAGGCTCACGATCGTGAGCCCCGCGGCCAGCGCGGTAGCGCCGGCCAGGCCGGTGAACCGCCTAAGTCGTGTGTACCTCACCTGCATGCCTCCAGGTCGGTGCGGGGAGTTTCAGACGGCCAGGTGCCGTCGGGGGCGCTAGTACGTGCCTGATCAGCAGATATCACTGTCATACCGGTAATCCGGGCAGATTCCCGGGAATGCCCGGTAACGATTTGGCACGTTAACGACGGGCACGGGCAGCCGGGTCTGGCCGGCCGGGCAAGCCGGCCCGCCAGACCCCGGCGAACTGCGGCCGGCTGTAGCCCATGTGCTCGGCGTCGATGCCGTGCACGGCCGGTACCCGCACGGTCCGGTGGTCCCTGGTGCCGCCCAGGATCACCCTGCGCAGCGAGATGTCGTTCCCGGTCCTGGTCTCGTGCAGCAGCCGGAGCGGGTTGGCGATGATCTCGATGTAGTAGGTGCCGTTCGGGATGCGGGTGATGTCGAACGACTCGCCGGGCACGCTCTGGATATAGGTGTCGCCCCAGCCGATCGGCAGCATCTCCTGGACCCACAGCGCAGCCGGGTCACCGCACTCGCCCTCCAGCCCGATTTCCGAGGGGTTCCAGGCGGCCCCGCGCAGCAGCAGGTTGATCGGGTCGGTGGGCGCGATGCAGAACCCTTCCTTGTGGCTGCGCAGGGCCAGCTTCTTGCCCGCGGTGAGCAGGCGGTACTGCGCGAACTGCCGGAAGTGCCAGTGGTTGTAGCCGGAGAACCCCATCGTGCCGACCCTGGCCCGGCCGATCAGCCGGCCGTTCCGCCAGAAGTACTGGTAGGCCTGCATGACCTGAGAGCCGTCCGAGCGGAAGCCCTCCACGTCGAGCGGGGAGTGGCCGCCGATCCACACCGTGGCGCCGAAGTTCAGGTAGTCGGTGACCGGCCCGTGCTTGCCCTTCCGGCTGCCGGTGATGTTGATCCCCCACGAGGGCAGCGGGATCAGGTCGGGCAGCGCGTCCCGCGGCGGATTCCGGAGTGTCGGCGCGGCCGGCAGGGCCGGCAGCGAGCCCGGCCTGGTGTGCCCGGCGCGATCCCGGCCGCCGGTTCCCCGGGTAGCAGCAGCCCTCGTTCTTGACCACCTTGACCCTGACGCTCGCGCTGGCATCGGCGGCGGAGATGTGCAGCAGCCGCCGGTACCGGTCGATGATCGTCTCGATGATCCGGTAGGTGCCGGGCTTGACGTGACTGCCGCTGAACTCGATCTGGTCGACCGCCCAGCCTCTGGCGATGCCCCACACGATCGCCTGCTGGAACGGGTCGAACGCCGAGCACTCCTGCGGATAGGGCGAGTTCATCGCGCTGTCCGGGCTGACCCGCTCCGGGTCGGAGCTGTTCGGGCAGAACGCCTGGGTGCTGCGGGCGACTACCCGCCCGCGGGAGGTGACCAGCTGCAGCCGGATGAAGCGGTGCAGGCCGGCCCAGCCGTCGCGGATCAGGCTGTCCGGCAGCCGCCGGGCCACCGTGCGCCCGGCCTGGTGCAGCATCTCGGTGATGGTGACGGGCCTTGCGTAGCTGGCTCGCCGCACATGGAACACCAGGGCCGAGTTCAGCGAGGCAACGTAGATGCCGGGGTCGATGTACACGAAGCCGTCGTACTCCCCGGTAGTGATGGTGCGCTGCGCGGTGATCAGCTTCACCACCGGCACCGCGCTCCGGGTCTGCGCCGCGGCCGGCCGTGCGGCCGCCGCGGCTGCGGTGCCCGCACGGCCGGCGCCCCTGTTCGCGGTGCCAGCCCGGACGGTGCCAGCCTGCACGGGGCCAGCCTGCACGGGGCCAGCCTGCACGGTGCCAGCCTGACGGTGCCAGCCTGGCGCCGGCCAGTGCGGTGCCGGCCAGCGTGACCGCGGCGGCCAGCACGGACACTGCCCAGGCAGCCCGCCGTTGTCGCCATCGTGAGTGCGTCATGCCCTACCTCCCGTGGACGGTTGTCGTCAGTCGGGCGGCGGCTGCTCGGTGCCGCCACCCCTCAGACGCAGTAAGGGGAGAGAAAGCTGCGTGGAACTTGCGGAAATGTCGCCGTTCCGGATAACGATTCGGCCATGACGCTCGCCGCTGTTGTTGATGCCGTTGATCACGGTGGAGCCGATGCCGTGCGGGTCGCTGATCGTGGTGAAGCCGTGGCCGCGCCGCCAGGTGAAGCCGAACGACTGCGCGCTGCTGCCGCTGCCTATCGGGTAGGCGCCGGCGACCACGCCGTGGTCGTTGATGCCGAAGGCCTGGGTCATCGAGGCGCCGGGGAAGGCGAACGTGGTGAATGCGCCCGACGCGTTCTTCACGAACGAGACGGTGACGCCGCTCCAGCCGGCAGCGCAGCCGGCCGTCAGGCGCAGCCGAGGCGCAGCCGAGATGATGCGCAGTCGCGCCCGGCCGCTACCGGGACGGCTGGCCCGGCAGGCCGGCTAGCTGACGACGCACGGGCTGGTCAGGCCGCTCAGCGGGAAGGCCCTGGCCAGGGCGTCGGCGATGAGCAGGGCGCGGTGCTCGTAGCCGTTCGAGGTGTAGTGAATGCCGTCGGAGATGAACCAGCCAGGCCGCGCCAGCGCGGCCCAGTTGAAGATCCGCATGTTCGGGTAGCGGCGGCAGGAGCGCAGCAGGGCCTCGTTCCACTTCCGCATGTTCGCCTCGGCGTAGGGGCCGCTGTGCACCAGAGACCTGACGTTCACCCACAGCACCGGCTGGCCGCGGGCGGCGGACATCATGTGCTGGATCCGGTCCGTCAGCGAGTAGGCCGAGCCGACCGCCACATCCGCGGTGTCGTCGGTGCCGAGCGCGATCACCCAGCAGCCGCGGAACCCGCGCCGGTCGTAGGAGAGGGCCGCGTCGTAGCCGTTGACGGTGCCGGGAAGGGTCTCGAACACCGACCGGGCGCCGACGATGTCGGTGAACACATGGCGGACCCCGACCTGGTGGTAGCGCGCGGTGATCCGCTGGTGCCGGTCCGGCAGGTAATCCGCGGAGTCAAGCCCGTCCGAGGTGGAGTCGCCGATGTGCAGGACCGAGCGGCAGGATGTGCGCAGCGGGCCAAGGCCGGTGAACGCGGGCAGCGTGCCGGTCGCTGCCGGATGCGGCCCCGGCGTGGCGCCCGGCCGTCCGGGTGCGTGGCCCGCCGTGGTCGGCGCCGGGTGACCGGGGCTGGCTCCAGCGGCCGACGATGCCGTCAAGGTCGCGGCCCGGCCGCCGCACCCGGCTAGCAGTCCGCAGCCGCCGGCGGCGGCAATCACGGTCAGTAACGCCAGCGCCCGGATCCCGGCCCGGCCGGTCCGGCTCGGCTGGCCACCGCGCATGGGTCTTCGCACCCTTCCTCCTCGTCACGTCCCGGCCAGCTTCCCGTCCGGCAACATAACAGATCCCGCGAGCACCGAAGGGCTACCCGGCGCCGGCTCACGGCAACGCCATGCCCCGGCTAAGAAACGCAAACGCGGGCCTGGCCAGGACTGCACGCCGCGGCGGCCGGCTGCGCCCGCGTGCTCCCCGGCCGCCCGGCTGCCGCATGACATGCCCGACTTCACCGGCCATGGCCGGTGAGCGGGCCGGCCGGCCGCTGCCTGAATCTGGCCGGTACCAGCCGGGATGCCGTTGTTCTGCAAACGTCACTAAGTCAATTCCGGCAGCTCGCGGGAACGCATTCTTATATCCTTGCCACCGATACCAGAAACCCGGCCTTGCCGTGTGCATGTGTCGCGGTAAATGCGATAACCAGGGGGATAAGGGATTAGCCGGAATGGCTTTTCCGGCACAATCCCGGAAAATCGCTTTCTCAACGGAGGGGAACATGCTGTCTTCGCCTTGGCTGGCCAGGTTCGCCGCGATCGCCGCGCTGGGTGTCCCGGCGGGCCTGCTGGTCCAGCCCGCCGCGCAAGCCGCGCACATCATGCAAGCCCCGCACGCCGTGCGGGCCCTGCACACCATGCGGGCCGCGCACGCGGCCCATGCCGGGCTGGTGTTCGCGGGCAGCCGGCAGGCCGCCGGCACTCAGGCAGGCACCGCGCCGCGGGCCAGCCGGGCCAGCCGGGCCCGCGCGGCCGGCACCGGCCGGCCCCGCTGGTCGCCGACTTCGCCCCCGCCCGCGGCACCAAGACCGGCCTGCCCGCCCCGGCCATGAGCGCGGCCATGACCGCGGCCAACCTGAGCAAGCAGCGGGAGGCCGCCGCCGTGCTGCGGAGCGTCACCGCGGCGGCGCGCCGGGCCGGCAAGTGCCACCGGCTGTCCTGCCTGGATGGCCTGCCTGCCGCGCGGAACCTGGCCGGGACCCAGCAGGCGCAGATCCGCGGTTACTTCTGCGGCCCGGCCACGCTGTCGGAGATGCTGGCCCAGATGGGCAAGAAGGTCACCCAGGTGACCGCGGCCAGGGAACTCGGCACCACGGTCGCGGGCACGGACTGGTCCGACACCACCGGGTACCCGATGCCGAACGCGCTGAACCGCAACCAGCGCAGGAACGCCTACGTGGCCGTGGCGCTGCCCTGGTCGCCCAGCCGGGCCCAGGTCCGGACGTTCGAGGCCGACCTGGTGACCGACGTCAACCACGATGGCGGCGTGCCGCTGGCCGGAAATGCCTACGAGGTACCCGGTGGCCCGCACCTGGCCGGGAACCCGGTGAACCAGACGATCTTCCACTGGATTGACCTCCGGGGCTACTCCGAATCCGGTGCGGTAACCGATTACGAGGACTCGGTGCACGACGCGTCCAGCGTGGGCTGGCCGGCCCCGGCCTACTCCTCCATGTCCTCCGCCACGATGGCGGAGATCCTCGGGGCCCGCGGTTACATCTGGTGAGCGGCGGCGTGCTGGTGCGACGCCGGCTCCTCGCGGGTGTGGCCGGGGCGGCTCACGGCCCGGCCGGGACGCTGGCCAAGGCCGGACCGGCCATCGCGGCCGCCACGGCCATCGCGGCCGCCGCGGCCCTGGCGCTCACCGGGTGCTCAGGTACGGTGGCCCGGACGCATGCGGCCGGGCCACCCGGCAGCGGGTCTCATTCCCCCGCGGCGCACGGGTCCGGCAATCACGGGTCCGGCAACCAGGGGACTGTCCGCCGCAGGCCCGCGGCGGGCCACAGTCCCGCGAGGCAGCTGGTGACGTTCTGCCTGCGGCGGCCGGCCAGCGGCCTGCGGGCAGCGCTGGACCGGACCGTCCGCCGGTCGCTGCGGGCCGAGGTGCTGCCGCTGGGCATCTCGGCCGGCGGCCGGGCCGCCTACGTGTCGATCTGGTCGCCCGGCTACTCCGGGGTTGCGGAGATGAACCTGGCCAGCGGCGCGCTTCGCCGGATCCGGGCGTTCGCCGACCCGGCCAGTGACCAGGCCGACGGCGCGGCCAGCGGGAACTGGCTGGTGTGGGCGGAGACGTACTCGCTGCGCAGCCTGGACGAGTTCACGGTGTACGCGTTCGACGCCGCTACCGGGGCGGTCCGCAGGCTCGGCCGCTCGCTGGCCGGTCCGTCCGGGGCCGCCTGGCCCAGCCCGTGGCATGCCCCGGCGGTCAGCGGCCACTACGCCGCCTGGGCGCAGGGGTACGGGCCGGGCGGCCTGGTCGAGATCCGGCTGGCGAACCTGCTCACCGGCCGGGTCACCGTCGTCGCCAGGGGGCACCTGCAGCCGCCGTTCTTCGACGGCAGCCTGGTGGTGTGGCCGGAGTCGGGCCGGCCGGGACGGCAGACCGCACTCGCCGCCTGGAACCTGGTCACCGGCCGGCTGGCGCCGCTGCCGGCCGTGCTGCGCGCGGTGCGCGGGACCGAGTTCGTCGCCACCGACGGCGCCCAGACCGCCTACCTGAGCCCCGACCTGACCGGCCTGTACTACTCCCCGGCACAGGACCAGCCGGCCCGGATGATGCTGAAGCTGCCGCCCGGCGAGGACTTCTCCGGCCTGGCCATCCAGCCGGGCTCGCTGACCTGGACCACGACCTCGGCCACCTACCTGGCCAGCACCAGGACCGGCGCCTACGCGAGGGTGACCCGGCAGTACGGCTACGCCACCGGATCCGGCTCGGTGGTGCTGGTCTCGGACGCCCCGACCGGCAAGTCGGCCAGGCCGATCCTGCCGCTGCACGTGGTGGACGCGGCCAGCATCAGCTGGCCCGGCTGCCGCCGCGGCACGGCCAGGTAGCCGCTGGTGCGTGCCGGACCGCCCTGGCCCGGCACGCACCAGCTAGCTGACCACGCAGCCGTTGCTCTGGCCTGCTTGCGGGAACGCCCTGGCCAGGGCGTCGGCGATCAGCCTGGCCCGGTGCTCGTAGCCGTCGGAGGTGTAGTGGATCCCGTCCGGGATGAACCAGCCGGGCCGGGCCAGCGCGGCCCAGTTGAAGACCCGCATGTTCGGGTACCTGACGCACGCCTGCAGCAGGGCGGCGTTCCACTTCAGCATGTCGGCTTCCGAGTAGGGGCCGCTGGACAGCAGTGACTTGACGTTGACCCACATCACCGGCTGGCCGTGCACCGCGGACATCATCCGCCGCACCCGGGTCTGCAGCGAAACCTCTGACCCGGCGGCCACATCGGCGGTGTCGTCGGTGCCGAGCGCGATCACCCAGCAGCCGTGGTACCCGTGCCTGATATAGGACAGCGCCGCGTCGTAGCCGTTGACCGTGCCCGGCAGCGTCTCGGCCACCGACCGGGCGCCGACGATGTTGGTGTACACGTTGCGCACGCCGACGTCCTCGTACCGGGCGATGATCCGCTGCCGCGGGTCGGGCAGGTAGTCGGCCGAGACCAGGCCGTCCGAGGTGGAATCGCCGATGTGCACGACCGACCGGCACGAGGTGCGCAGCGGCCCGTGCTGTGACCCGTGCTCCGGCCCGTGCCGTGACCCGTGCCTCCGGCCGGCCGGATCCGGCGGCAGCGCGCCGGGGCCAGTCTTCTGCTGGGTGCTGCTGCTGGAGATGGAGATGCTCTCCGACGGCATCGTGCCGCCGGCCAGCCCGGCCGGGTTCGCCGCCGCCGGGAGCCCGAAGGCCCCGGCCAGCCCGCTGCACGCGACGACGAGCACACCGGATCCGGCCGCGACCACCGCCATCCCGCTCGCCCCGGCCGGCCGGGCCCGCCAGCCGCGCTCACGCGCCCGCTGCCAGAGCCGGCCGAGCGCGCCGCGGCGCACCGGTTCCTCCACGAAGTGCCAGGACAGCGCGGCCAGTGCCACGCTGGCGGCGACCTGCGCGGCGGCCCTGGGCAGGTCCTCGGCCGAGTTGGCCGGCGAGGTGAGCACGATCACCGGGTAGTGCCACAGGTAGATGCCGTAGGACCGGACCCCGATCCAGCGCAGCGGCCGCCAGCCGAGCCCGCGGGCCACCAGGGTGGCCGGGCACGCGCCCGCGGCCAGCACTCCGGCGGTCGCGACCGACAGCACCACCATCCCGCCCCGGTAGCTGAACGGGGAGTACTCGCCGACCCGCCAGATCATCCAGAGGATCCCGGCCAGTCCGGCCGCGCCGAAGCCGTCCAGCAGCAGCCGGCCCCGCCGGCCCGCCGTGGCCAGCTTGCTCACCGGGCAGGCCATGGCCAGCGCCGCGCCGATGAGCAGGCCGAAGGCCCTGGTGTCGGTGCCCTCGTAGACCCTGGTCGGGTCATAGCCGGGCTGGTACAGCCACCACATCTCCGCCGCGGACGCAGCGGCCAGCAGCAGCGTCGGCAGCGCCAGCCAGGCGAACTGCCTGGTCTTGAAGAACTTGCGCAGCGCGACCAGGCCGAGCAGCAGCAGACCCGGCCAGAGCAGGTAGAACTGCTCCTCCACGGCCAGCGACCACAGGTGGTCCAGCGGGGCCGGCGGCGCGAACCGGGCGAAATAGGACTGGTTCGCCGCGATCAGGTACCAGTTGCTCCAGTAGGTGGCCGCGGCACCGAGCGGCGCCCGCAGGCCGGCCAGCCTGGCCCGGTCCGCGATCGAGACCCAGGCGGTCACCACGGTGAGCATGACGAACAGCGCGGGCAGCAGTCGCCGGGCCCGCCGGACCCAGAAGTCGCGCAGGTGCAGCCGGCCGTCTGAAGTCCACTGGCTGAGCAGCAGCCCGGTGATCAGGTAGCCGCTCAGCGTGAAGAAGACCCCCACCCCCAGCAGGCCGCCCGGCGCCCAGCTGAACTGCTCGTGGTAGGCAATGACCGCCAGCACGGCCAGCGCGCGCAACCCGTCAAGACCTGGCAGGTAGCGCTGGCCAGCCTGCGTCGGCTTCGGCATCTATCCCCCTTGCCGCGTCCCCGGCCAGGGCCCCCTCCCGGCTACGAGTAGGTTCTGCGGGCAGCGTGGAACTACCCAGCATTAGCTAAGGATTACGTATCGCTGCTGGCAAGAAAGGGGAAACGGGCATAGACCCTGTTAATGGCGCTGATTGGCCATCACGCCGGGCGGCCAGGGCCGCGCGTGGCGGCTAGCCGACGATGCTGCCCTGGCTGTGGCCGCCCAGCGGGAAGGCCCTGGCCAGCGCCTGCGCGATGGCCTGCGCCCGGTGCTCGCAGCCGGCCTGGTTGTAGTGCACCCCGTCCGGCAGGAACCAGCCGGGCCTGGCCACCGCCGCCCAGTCGAAGATCCGCATGTTCGGGTACCTGGGCAGCGCGGCGACCAGGGCGCGGTCCCAGGCCTGCTCGTTCGCCTCGGACCAGGGTCCGCTGGTCAGCAGGGTCCTGGTGTTCACCCACAGCACCGGCTCGCCGTGCGCGGCGGACATCATCCGCTCGATCCGCGTCATCATCCCGACGGGGGAGCCGACCGCGATGTTCGCGGTGTCGTTGGTGCCGAGTGCGAACACCCAGCAGCCTCGGTAGCCCTCGCGCCACCAGGCGCTGGCCACGTCGTAGCCGTTGACCTGGCCGGGCAGCTCCTCGACGATCGAGCGCCCGCCGGAGGCGTCGATCCGCAGCTGCCGGACGCCGACGGCGCGGTAGCGGGCGGCCAGCCGCTGCGCCGGGTCGGGCAGGTCGGCCGGGGAGATCAGGTCCACCGAGGTGGAGTCGCCGATGTGCGCCACCGACCGGCAGGACGTCTGCGCCGCCGCCGGGCCGGCCGGGTCCGCCGGGCCGGATGGCTGCGCCCCGGCTCCGCCCGGCCTGCCCGGTGCGGTCGCGCGCGGCCGGCCGGTGCCTCCGGCCGGCTCGCGGGCAGAGGTGGTCCCGGCAGTGCGGGCCGTCGCGCCCGAACTGCCGGCCAAGCCAGAACGGGAGCCCGCTCCACCGGTCGCCGAACCCGAACTGCGGCCCGGTCCGGCGGCCGAGTCCCCGGCCCGGGCCGGGCCGCGCCCCAGCAGCCCGATCGCCAGCACCAGGGCCAGGGCCGGGATCAGGCCGAGGGCGAGGGTCAGCCCGGCCGCCCGGCCCCAGCCGGGCGGCCGGGTCAGGTCCAGTCCCCGGTGCCAGCTCTGGCTGCGTGCGTGTGCCGGCTTCCTGCGCCTGCGGCGCATCCCGACCTCCGTTCCGGTTGTCCCGATGTACTGATGTACCGATGTACAGATAAACCCCGACCCCCACATAAACGACATAAACGTCGCCCGGCATGGCCGGGCTACCGCCAGGTGCCCCGATATTGTCTGCGCACACGGCGGAGTCGTGTTCAGAAAATGCTGTGATAGGCAGCACGCGCGAGGATGGGCAGCCCGCGCGAGCCGAGCTACCGGGAGGTCGGACCGATGTCGTTTCAGGGCTGGCCGGAGGAGGCGCTGGAGTTCTACGAGGGACTCGAGGCCGACAACTCCAGGGCCTACTGGACCGCGCATAAGGCGGTCTACGAGGAATGCGTGCTGGGCCCGATGTCGGAGCTGGTAGACGAGCTGGCGCCGGAGTTCGGGCCGGGCAAGATCTTCCGCCCGTACCGCGACGTCCGGTTCAGCAAGGACAAGTCGCCGTACAAGACCGCGATCGGCGCGCTGGTCGGGGACGGCTACGTCCAGCTGTCCGCCAGGGGGCTGGCGGCGGGCAACGGCATGTACGGCATGGCGCCGGACCAGCTCGAGCGCTACCGCCAGGCGGTCGCGGCCGGCCGGACCGGCGCCGAGCTGGCCGCCGTGGTCGGCCGGGTCCGCGGGCAGCAGATCGAGGTGCACGGGCGGGACGTGCTGAAGACTGCGCCGCGCGGGTACCCGGCCGACCATCCCCGGATCGAGCTGCTGCGCTACAAGGGCCTGGTGGCGTGGCAGGAATGGCCGGTCGAGGACTGGCTGACCACGGCCGGGGCCAGGCAGCGGGTGACCGGCTTCCTCGGCGCCACCCGGCCGCTCGCCGCCTGGCTGGCCGACCATGTCGGCGACTCCCGCCTGGCCGACGGCAGGCGGTAACCGGCGCTGCGGGGCAGGGCGGGCTCAGCGGCCGCGGCGGCCGGACTGGCGGGACCGAGCGGCAGCTCAGCCGGCACTGCAATCCGGGCACAGGCCGAACAGCTCGACCGTGTGGCCGACGTCGGTGAAGCCGGCCTCGGCCGCGACCTGCACCGCCCAGACCTCCACCGCGCGCCCCTCCACCTCCACGCTGCGGCCGCAGTTGCGGCAGGTCAGGTGATGATGATGAGCCTCGCTGCGGCAGCGCCGGTACAGTGTCTCGCCGCTGGCGTCGCGGATGGCGTCGACCAGGCCGTCCTCGCTCAGTACCTGAAGGTGCCGGTAGACGGTGGTCAGGCCGACCTGCTCGCCCCGGCTCCGCAGCTCGGCGTGGATCTGCTGGGCGCTGCAGAAGCCCGGCAGCCCCGCCAGCACCGCCGAGAGCGCCTCCGCCTGCCGGGTGCCGCGGACGCGGGTGCCTCGGCCCGCCGCGGACGCCTGGGCGCCGGGCTGTGATGTGGCCACAATCGCACGGTAGCAGCTTGCGCCGGATGCCCAGGTCCGCCGCCGCAACGGGGCTGCGCCAGACGGGCTGCCGCAGACGGGGCCGGCGGACCGCTGGGGCAGCCGGGGCAGGATAGGAACATGGCAGACCGGCTCAGCAGCGCGACCAG
This sequence comes from uncultured Actinomycetota bacterium, assembly GCA_963719705.1. Lineage (GTDB taxonomy): Bacteria > Actinomycetota > Actinomycetes > Streptosporangiales > Streptosporangiaceae > CAVRCV01. Next base: position 33,963 of record CAVRCV010000014.1, on the reverse strand, counting down.
CCCGTACCTGCTCCAGCACGCGGGCAACCCGGTGGACTGGTGGCCCTGGTGCGACGAGGCGTTCGCCGAGGCCGCCCGGCGCGGGGTGCCGGTGCTGCTCTCGGTGGGCTACTCCGCCTGCCACTGGTGCCATGTGATGGCGCACGAGTCATTCGAGGACGGCCCGACGGCCGCGCTGATGAATGAGCACCTGGTGTCGATCAAGGTGGACCGGGAGGAGCGCCCGGACGTGGACGCCGTCTACATGACGGCTACCCAGGCGATGACCGGGCAGGGCGGCTGGCCGATGACCGTGTTCCTGACCCCGGAGCGGGAGCCGTTCTACTGCGGCACCTATTTCCCGCGCGAGCACTTCCAGCGGCTCGTGCTGGGAATCGCGCAGGCCTGGCGGGAGAACCGGGACGACGTCGCCGGGCGGGCCAGGCAGATCACGGCCGCGCTGGCGCAGCGGGCAGTGCCCTGGCAGGCAGCCGGGCCCGGCCTGGAGCTGGCCGCGGCCTGCGAGTCGGCGGTCACCGCGCTCGCGGCCGAGTACGACAGCGTGCACGGCGGGTTCGGCGGCGCGCCCAAGTTCCCGCCGTCGATGGTGCTGGAGTTCCTGCTGCGGCACGCCGAGCGGACCGGCCAGGACCATGGGGGTCGCCGGGCGCTGGAGCTGGCCGAGGGCACGGCCGTGGCGATGGCCCGCGGCGGCATGTATGACCAGCTCGCCGGGGGCTTCGCCCGGTACAGCGTGGACGCCGGCTGGGTGGTGCCGCACTTCGAGAAGATGCTCTACGACAACGCCCTGCTGGCCAGGGTCTACGCGCACCTGTGGCGGCGGACCGGCGCGCCGCTGGCGCGCCGGGTGGCGCTGGCGACCTGCGGCTGGATGATCGCCGAGCTGCGCACCGGGCAGGGCGGCTTCGCCTCGGCCCTGGACGCCGACAGCGAGGGCGAAGAGGGCAGGTTCTACGTGTGGACCCCGGACCAGCTGCGGGCGGCACTCGGCCCGCAGGACGGGGAGTACGCGGCGGAGGCGTTCGGCGTGACCGCCGGGGGCACCTTCGAGCGGGGCAGCTCGGTGCTGCAGCTGCCCGCCGACCCGCCGGACACCGCGCGGCTGGACCGGATCACCGGCACGCTGCTGGCCGCCAGGGCGGAGCGGGTCCGCCCGGCCAGGGACGACAAGGTCGTGGCCGCCTGGAACGGCCTGGCCATCGCCGCGCTCGCCGAGGCCGGGCTGCTGCTGCGGCGGCCGGAGCTGACCGCGGCCGCGCGCGATGCCGCCGGGCTGCTGGCCGGCCTGCACCTGACCGGCGGCAGGCTGGCCCGGACCTCGCGGGACGGCGTGGTCTCGGCCGCCGCCGGGGTGCTCGAGGATTACGCCTGCGTGGCCGACGGCCTGCTGGTGCTGGCCGGGGTGACCGGCGAGGCCCGCTGGGTGAGCATCGCCGGGCAGCTGCTGGACACCGCGCTGGAGCGGTTCCGGGATCGTTCCGGCCGTTTCTACGACACCGCGGACGACGGCGAGCGGCTGATCTACCGGCCCGCCGACGTGCCGGACGGGCCGAGCCCGTCCGGCACCTTCGCGGTGGCCGGCGCGCTGCTCAGCTACTCCGCGCTGACCGGCTCGGCCCGGCACCGGGACGCGGCGGCGGCCGCGCTCGACGCTGCTGCCCGCGATCGCCGGCCGGTTCCCGCGGGCGGCAGGCTGGGGCCTGGCGGTCGCCGAGGCCATGCTCAGCGGCCCGGCCGAGATCGCGATCGTCGGGCCGCCGGACGACGAGCGCACCGCAGCCCTGCACGTGGCGGCGCTGCGGGCGGCGCCGCCGGGAGCGGTGCTCGCGCTCGGCGACGGCCGCCCGGATCCGGCCGGGATCCCGCTGCTGGCCGGGCGCGGCATGGTGGACGGCGTCCCGGCTGCCTACGTGTGCCGGGACTTCGCCTGCCGCGCACCCGTGACCGATCCGGACGACCTGCCGGCCGCCCTGCGCGCCTGAGTCTGCCGGGGGCGTCATCCGGTTTGAACGCTGCCGCGTCTTATCGGTACGAACGTCATGAGCACGAGCGGGTGCCGCGGCTGGCCAGTCGGCGGGCGGCACCGGTCGTTCAGGAGAACTTCGCGTCCGGAAGGTGCGCGACCGGCCTTCGTCGGGCATGGTAGGTAGATGGGCGCCGCGGGACCGGCGCTCACGGAGCTGAGGGGAGTGCGGGTGCGCGGCCGTGCTGATCGCCTGCCGCTGCGGGTCCGGGCCGCCTCCTTGCTGTGCCTTGCCGCGGCCGTGGCAGGCCCGGCGCTGCTGAACGCGCCGTCCGCTGCGGCATCGTCTGGCCGTCCGGCATCGTCCGGCTTTCCGGCACGCGTCCGGCGCCCGGCGCCGTCCGGCCGGGCCGGCCACGGCCCCGCCGACCACGGCGGCGCCGGCCTCGGGACCGCCGCCGATCGCGGCGCGGTAGCCCGCAGCCTCCGGCTCGACCGGGCGCTGTTCGGCACCGGCAGCAGCGGCGCGCTGCTCTTCGGGCCGCAAGCGCCCGTCGCCCTGCGGGCCGGCTCGGGCGCGGTCCTGGTCGCCCACGCTGCGATCCGGCGCGATGCCCGAACCGTCGCCCCGCTGCGCCGGCTGCTGCCGGCCGACCTGCTCGTCGTCGCCCCGTCGGCGCTGCCGGCCGGAACCGCCGCCCGGATCCGGCGGCTGCCCGGCGTGCTGGCCGCGCAGCTGCTGGACGCGGCCCGGATCGAGGTCAACGGGAAGTTCGCCGCGATCCTCGGGGTCGACCCGTCGGCTTTCCGCGCGTTCGCTGCCCGGCCGACCGCGCGGTCCACCGGGCTGTGGCAGGCGGTGGCCGACGGCGGCATCGCCGTGTCCTACACCATGGGCCGGCAGGACCGGCTGCCGCTCGGCGGCTCGGTCACGGTGGCCGGCGCCCGCACCGAGAAGCTGCGGGTGGGCGGGTTCGGCACGGTCGGCATCGCCGGCGTGGACGGGGTCGTCTCCGACCCGGTGGCGCGCTCGCTCGGCATCCCGGCCGGCAACGCGGTGGTGATCAGCGCCCCGCACGCCGACCTGAGCTCGCTGATGACCAGGGTGCAGACGCTGCTGCCGCGCAGCGCCGCGGTTGCGCCGCTGGTCACCCAGGCGATCTCCACCGGCCTCCCGGTGACCTCCGGCGCGGCCGGCGCCCCCGGCGTCACCACGGCGGACGGGCCGGGGCTCAGCCCGGCCGAGGTGGCCAGGTTCCTGGCCGCGGCCCGCAGCCGGGTCGGCCATGCCGTATGTGTGGGGAGCGGCCGGGCCGCGCGCGTTCGACTGCTCCGGCCTGGTGCAGTGGTCGCTGGCGCAGGCCGGCGTGGTCATGCCGCGGGTGGCCGTGGACCAGGCGCGCACCGGCCCGCAGATCCCGGTGAGCCAGCTGCAGCCCGGCGACCTGCTCTTCTACCACACCGACCCGACCGCGCCGACGTACATCTCGCACGTGGCGATCTACCTGGGCGGCGGGCATGATGCTCCAGGCCCCGGAGCCGGGCGAGGACGTGCAGATCGTGCCGGCCATCGTGGGCGGCGCTGGCTTCGCCGGCGCCGTGCAGGTGTACCCGCGGGTGGCCGCCGCCGTCGCCGCCGACCCGGCCGGATGACGGCACCCGGCCGCTGTGATCCTCAGCGGGTGCCTGGCGGTCCCTGCCGGATCCGGTCCAGGTACTCCTCCGGCGTGCCACGGGACAGCTCGATCCACCAGGTAGCGCCGGCCCGCTCGTAGGCAGCCAGCGCCGCGGCGCGGTCCTGGCCACCGGGCAGTTCCCCGTTCACCGCGATGTCGAACTGGCCGGCCTCGGTGCGGTGCGCCGCCACCACGGCCGCTGCCTCGGCGACCTCCTCCGGCGTGAGGTAGCTGCCGGTCTGCTGGTTCGCGGTCATCAGGTACACGCCGTCCCAGCGGGCGGCCCGGCGCAGCGGGGCCCGCCGCGGCCAGCCGGCCGCGGTCCAGACCGGGATCCGGGGCCGCTGGCACGGCCGGGGGAGCAGCGTCACCCCGTCCGCGGTGTAGTGGGAGCCGCGGTAGTGCACCGGCTCGCCGGACCAGAACCGGTCGATCAGCGCCAGGCCCTCGTCCAGCTTCTCCGCCCGGACCCTGGGCTCGTCGTCCTCGCCGAGCAGGCTGAACTCGTCCGCCCGGAACCCGAGCCCGGCACCGAAGATCAGCCGCCCGGCCGACAGCAGGTCGACCGAGGCCGCCTGGCGGGCCAGGATCCAGGGACGGCGACGGGCCACCGGGGTCACGAACGCGCCCAGCCGCAGGCTGCCGGTCCGGATCGCCACCGAGGACAGCACAACCCACGGGTCGAGCACCGGCTGGAACCCGCCCGGCTCACCGAGCAGCACGTCCCAGACGAAGAAGCCGTCCCAGCCCGCCTGCTCGGCTTCCCTCGCCAGCTTCAGCTGCACCATCGGGTCAGCGAATGCGCCAGCGGTCGGCACGTCGAGTCCGAACCTCATCTGCCCTCCCTACCATGAGCCGCCGCCGGGCGGCACGGCCGGTGTTACCCCGGGCAGGTTCCACTTGCCGCTGCGGGACTTTGGTGTAATGATAATTACATGAGTACAAAGAAGGAGGAGCCCGCGTCGGCGGCGGACAAGCTGCGCGGGTGGTTCAGCGGGCGGCTGCCCGGTGACTGGTTCACCGGCGCGCCCGAGGTCAGGATCGACCGCGAGGAGATCACCGTTACCGGCACCCTGCCCGGCCCGGATCTGGCCGAGGGCGCGCCGGACGCGGAGCGGGCAGCGGCGGCCGACGGCCGCAGCCGCCGGTTCCGGGAGGAGACCAGGGACCAGCGGATCGAGATCGCCAGGGAGGCCGAGCACCGGTTCGGCCGCAAGGTCTCCTGGGGCGTGGTGTGCGACGGCCGCGCCGTGATGTTCACCACGTTCTCGGTGCCGGTCATGACCAGGCTCCGGCAGGCCGAGCGGATGGTGCTGGACACGCTGGTGGACGCCGGCGTGGCCCGCAGCCGCAGCGACGCGCTGGCCTGGTGCGTGCGGCTGGTAGGCGAGCACGAGGACGCCTGGCTGACCGAGCTGCGGGACGCGCTGCGGCGGGTCCAGGAGGTCCGCGCCGAGGGCCCGAGGTCCTGACCGCCCGGCGGTCCCGCCCGGCCCTGGCGCCGGGCGGGACCGGCGGCGGGCTGAGGGAGCCGCCCCGGCGATTCCGTTTCGGCGCGTTTTAATTGCCCGTTCATCGCGGCGACACCGAATACCGGGTCGCCGCGTTCTCCTGCCGTGCATTTAGGCGTTCCCGCTATCGCGCACCCGGCTGCGCGCGCTGGCTCCGGGGCTGAAATGCTGTCCCAGGTGAGAGGCGGTACCCGGGGGCAGTGCGGCCATCAGGCCTGGTGGCTTCGGCCTGCCGGACCGAGGGCGGTAAGGTGCCTGCGCAGCGGGCGCTTCTTTTGATCCGGCCATCTCGGGGTACACTCCCCAAATCCCGTGAGCACAGGAATCCCGCGAGCACGGGTTCCGGCAAGCACCGGGCAGGTTGTGCTGCGCCGGGGTCAGCGAGGCCCAGCGGAGCGCCCCGCGCCAGCGCCAACGAGGAGGAGCAAGTCGTGGTGTACCAGCTAAGGGCCGCGTCGGTGGAGTGGAACCCGACTGCGGAGCGGCTCCGCGAGCTGACCGAGAAGATGCCCAACAGCCAGGTCACCGAGTTCGGCAACGTGGTCGTCAAGGCGAGGGTCGACTCGCGCAGCACCCGGTCGACATTCGTCGTCGCCGACTCGACCAACGCCACCAAGCAGACCATCAGCCGCGATGAGTACCAGCGGGTCGCCGCCGAGCAGGACGCCTACCTCGCCGAGACCGACGTGGTCGTGGTGGACGGCTACATCGGCTCGCACCCGGAGTTCCGCACCAGGGCGCGGCTGATCATGGAGACCTCGAACGCCAACGTGGCCGGCATGCAGCAGCAGCTCTACTACCCGGTCGAGGACGACTACGACCCGGCGACCTGGGCAGCCGGACACCACGGTCATCTACACGCCGAACCTGGCCGCCCCCGGCTACCCCGACGACCGGCTGATCGCCGTCGACCTGAACGCCAACATCACCCGCGTGCTCAACTCGGACTACTTCGGTGAGTCCAAGAAGGGCGGGCTGCGGATGTGGAACAACATCGTCTACAACCGCGGCGGCCTGGCGCTGCACGCCGGCTGCAAGGTGATCCCGCTGGACGGCGACCCGACCGCGGTCCTCATCGTCGGCCTGTCCGGCACCGGCAAGACCACCACGACGTTCACCACCCAGCTGGACAGCAAGCCGGCCCAGGACGACTTCATCGCGCTGATGCCCGGCGGCCAGGGTCTACACCACCGAGAACGGCTGCTTCGCCAAGACGTTCGGCCTGGACCCGGACTTCGAGCCGGCCATCTACAACGCCACCACCAAGCCGGACGCCTACCTGGAGAACGTCTCCGTGGACGCCGGCGGCAAGGTGGACTTCTTCGACACCTCCTACACCAAGAACGGGCGCACCACCTGGCCGTTCTCCTACGTGCACCCGTGGCCGGGCAACGAGGTGCCGCCGGCTGAGTTCCTGCTGATCCTGAACAGGAACGAGAACATCGTGCCCGGCGTGGCCCGGCTGGACCGGGCCCAGGCGGCCGCCTACTTCATGCTCGGCGAGACCACCGGCACCTCGGCCGGCGGCAAGGACGAGGAAGGCAAGTTCCTGCGGGTGCCCGGCACCAACCCGTTCTTCCCGCGGGACATGGCCGACATGGGCAACCGGATGCTGGAGCTGCTGGACAGCCACGAGCTGAAGGTCTTCGTGCTGAACACCGGCCGGGTCGGCGGCAAGGACGAGCAGGCCTCCAAGAAGGTGACGATCCCGTACTCCTCGGCGATCGTGCAGGCGATCGTGTCCGGCACGATCGAGTGGGTCACCGACCCCGACTTCGGCTACGAGGTCGCCGCCTCGCTGCCGGGCGTGGACGACCCGGAGATCCTGCAGCCGCGCAAGCTGTACCAGCGCCAGGGCAGGCTGGCCGAGTACGAGGCCATGGTCGCCCGGCTGAAGCAGGAGCGGCGGGAGTACCTCGGCTCGTTCCCCGGCCTGGACGAGGCGATCCTCAAGTCGGTCACCGGCGGCTGAGGCCGCCGCGGCGCGCCGCGGCGATCTTCGGCCGCGGCCGCCGCTTCTTGGATACCGTTAACAGCACCCGGCAGTCCCCGCGGCCGGGCGGCTCATAGAGAACCGGACGGCTTGCCGTCCTGGCCTGCTCGGCACCGGTCGGCGCCACGACAGCCGGGAGGCAGCCGGGCGCCGTAGCTGGCCGCCCGGCCGCAGCGGAGGAAGGTGGCGCGGATGGGACTGCGCAGGCTCGTCTACCGGCTGTACGAGCGCAGGCTCGAGGCGTCGCTGTCGCCGCGGGCGATCCCGCGGCACGTCGGGGTGATGTGCGACGGGAACCGGCGGTGGGCCCGCCTCGGCCGGGCTGGCCGACGTCAGCAGCGGTCACCGCAAGGGCGCGGACAAGATCTTCGAGCTGCTCCAGTGGTGCCAGGAGACCGGCGTCGAGGTGGTCACGCTGTGGCTGCTGTCCACCGACAACCTGGCCCGCCCGGCGGCCGAGCTGGATCAGCTGCTGCCGATCATCGAGGGCACCGTGCGCGAGCTGGTCGCCCAGGACTGGCACGTGAACCCGATGGGCGCGCTCGACCTGCTGCCGGCCGACACCGCCCGGGTGCTCAAGGACGCGGCCGAGGCCACGGCGCTGAACACCGGGCTGCTGGTCAACGTGGCCGTCGGCTACGGCGGCCGGCGGGAGATCGCGGACGCGGTGCGCTCGCTGCTGCAGGAGCACGCGACCAGGGGGACCACGATCGAGGAGCTGGCCGAGATCCTCGACGTCGAGCACATCGCCGAGCACCTGTACACGGCCGGGCAGCCGGACCCGGACCTGGTTATCCGCACCTCGGGCGAGCAGCGGCTCGGCGGGTTCCTGCTCTGGCAGAGCGCGCACTCGGAGTTCTACTTCTGCGACGCCTACTGGCCCGCGTTCCGCCGGGTGGACTTCCTGCGCGCGCTGCGGTCCTACGGCGCCCGGCACCGCCGGTTCGGCGCCTGACAGTCGGGTCGGGCAGGTTAACAGGCTGTAACGGTACTTCCGGGAAGCGCGTGCCGAGGGTACGGTCAGAGCTGACGGGCGGTGCCTAGCCGCCCGACGGGAAGGCCCTCGAGATTCTCGAGCTTCGCGTCCTGGCACGCAGGCGAGATGAGCGAAAGGGCCGGCGCCCGGCCCTCGCTGGCCGGTCCCGGTCCCGCCGACACGTCTGTGCCCGACGTGTCCGACCGCGGCGCCGCTGTGGCGCCCAGGGGGAGAGCGAGTGGCCACTTCCTCAGCTCGCCGCGAACCGCGGCGATCCAGCGCCCGCGCCAGCGCAGGCGGCTCCGACGGCTCCGGCCAACCCGGCCCCGGCGATCCGGCGGCTCCGGCACGGGCGGCAAGGGAGGGCCGGGGGGTGGCCCGGCCCGGCTGACCTACGTCCTGGACACCAGCGTGCTGCTGGCCGATCCGGCGGCGATCCGGCGGTTCGCCGAGCACCGGGTGGTGCTGCCGCTGGTGGTCATCACCGAGCTGGAGGCCAAGCGGAATCACCCGGAACTGGGTTATTTCGCCCGGCAGGCCCTGCGCTACCTGGATGACCTGCGGATCGAGTTCGGCCGGCTGGACGCCGACCTGCCGGTCGGGGACCAGGGCGGGACGCTACGGGTCGAGCTGAACCACTCCGATCCGTCGGTGCTGCCGGCCGGCTTGCGGCTGGGCGACAACGACACCCGGATCCTGTCGGTCGCCCGCAGCCTGGCCGCCGACGGCGACAGCGTGGTGCTGGTCAGCAAGGACCTGCCGCTGCGGGTGAAGGCCGCCTCGATCGGGGTGAGGCGCAGGAGTACCGGGCCGAGCTGCCGCCGGACTCGGGCTGGACCGGCATGCGCGAGGTCGAGGTCAGCGCCGCCGAGATCGCGGCGCTGTACGAGACCGGGACGGCTGGACTGCCCCGCCGCCAGGGACCTGCCCTGCCACACCGGCCTGGTGCTGCTCGGCGGCGCGTCGGGCGGCTCCGGCTCCGGCAGCGCGCTCGGCCGGGTGCAGCCGGACAAGTCGGTGCGGCTGATCCGGGGCGACCGCGAGGTGTTCGGCCTGCACGGCCGCAGCGCGGAGCAGCGGGTGGCACTCGACCTGCTGCTGGATGAGGAGATCGGGATCGTCTCGCTGGGCGGCCGGGCAGGCACCGGCAAGTCGGCGCTGGCGCTGTGCGCCGGCCTGGAGGCGGTGATCGACCGCAAGCAGCACCGCAAGGTGGTCGTGTTCCGCCCGCTGTACCCGGTCGGCGGCCAGGAGCTCGGCTACCTGCCGGGCTCGGAGAACGACAAGATGAACCCCTGGGCGCAGGCGGTGTTCGACACCCTGAGCGCGGTCACCTCCAAGAACGTCATCGACGAGGCGCTGGACCGGGACCAGCTTGAGGTGCTGCCGCTGACCCACATCCGGGGCCGGTCGCTGCACGACTCGTTCGTGATCGTGGACGAGGCCCAGTCGCTGGAGCGCGGGGTGCTGCTCACCGTGCTGTCCCGGATCGGGGCCGGCTCGCGGGTGGTGCTCACCCACGACATCGCGCAGCGGGACAACCTGCGGGTAGGACGGCACGACGGAGTGGTCGCGGTGATCGAGAAGCTCAAGGGTCACCCGCTGTTCGCGCACGTCACCCTGGTCCGCTCGGAGCGCTCGCCGGTCGCCGCGCTGGTCACCGAGATGCTGGAGGACACCGCGCTGTAGCAAGCGCGGCCTGGCGCCGCGGTGCTGCTTCTTGCGGCTCCGGCCGCCGCGCCGGGTTCGCCGCGCGGGCCCCGGCGTTGTACCGTGACCAGCGTCATGAGCACAACGCCCGATGCCCCGGCCGGGTCCGCGCCGGCCGCCCCGGCGGTGCCGGCCGCCCCGACGGTGCCGCCGGACGTTGCCACGGCCCGCGGCTGCCGCGGCGCCGCTGGCATCGCCCGGCCCGCTGGCTGCACCCGGCCGCCCGGCGGTCAGCGCCGGGGTGTCGGTGGTGATGCCGGTCCGCAACGAGGAGCGGCACCTGGCCGAGTCGGTCGGCTGCGTGCTGTCCCAGGACTACCCCGGCGAGCTGGAGGTCGTACTGGCGATCGGCCCGTCCAGGGACCGCACCCAGGAGATCGCGGAACGACTTGCCGCGGCCGACTCCCGCGTCACGATCGTGCCCAACCCGTCGGGGCAGCGGCCGAGCGCGCTGAACGCGGCGGTCAAGGCCGCCCGGCACCAGGTGATCGCCCGGGTGGACGGGCACGCGCTGCTGCCGCCCGGCTACCTGCGCACTGCGGTGCAGACCCTGGACGACACCGGCGCGGTCAACGTCGGCGGGATCATGGCGGCCGAGGGGGTCACCCGGTTCGAGCGGGCCGTGGCGTGGGCGATGACCTCGCCGCTCGGCGTCGGCGCATCCCGGTTCCACACCGGCGGCAGCCCCGGCCCGCAGGAGACCGCCTACCTGGGGGTGTTCCGCCGGGCCGCGATCGAGCAGGCGGGCGGTTACGACGAGGCCTACCTGCGGGCCGAGGACTGGGAGCTGAACCACCGGATCCTGCAGGGCGGCGGCCTGATCTGGTTCCAGCCCGAGCTGCGCGTCAGCTACCGGCCGCGGGCCAGCGTGGCCGAGCTCGGCCGGCAGTACCTCGGCTACGGCCGGTGGCGGCGGGTGGTCGCCCGCGGGCACGCGGGCACGATGAACCTGCGCTACCTGGCCCCGCCGGCCGCCGTCACCGTGCTGGCCGCCGGGACCGCGGCCGGGCTGGCGGGCGTGGCCGGGCTGGCGGCCGGCGCTGGCGGGGTGTGGCCGGCCGTGCTGACCGCGGGACTGGCGGCGCCGGTGCTGTATGCGGCGGCGATGACCGCGGTCGCGGCGGCCGCCGCCCGGCGGCTGGGGCCGGCCGTGGCGGCCCGGCTGCCGGTGGTGATCGGCACGATGCACGTCTGCTGGGGCCTCGGCTTCCTGACCAGCCCGCGCCGCCTGGTGCCCGGTACCCCCGGCGTCGGCCGGCATACCCGGCGGCACTAATCCGGGTCTCAGGCGAGTCAGGTGGCAAAACCGGATGGCAGCCGCTGCCCGGTCGGCGTTAGGCCGCCAGCGTCGGAGAAAACCCCGGCGTCGTGTTCAAAGAATGCTGTTGGAGCAGCCTTTTTCGCACACGCCCTTCGGTTGTCATCGGTCAGCGAGAAACGGCAGGTCAGGGCTCGTCCGGCAGCAGTAGCTCCGCGATCCGCAGGTCGCCCGGATGGGTGATCTTGATGTTCTCGCTCGCTGCCGGGCACCACCCGGACCGGGACGTCGGGCAGGTAGCGGAGCACGATCCCGCAGTCATCGGTGGCGGACGCGGTGGCGAAGCCGGGGTCGGCGTCGGCGAGCTGGTAGGCCCGCCTGATCACTGACAGCCGGAAACCCTGCGGGGTCTGGCAGCGCTGCAGCACGTCGCGCCGCAGCATCGCGGTCATCACCCCGTCGCGCACCTCGACGATCGTGTCCGAGCACGGCACCGCCACCCCGACCGCCCGATCGGTGGCCAGCGCCCGGACGCAGTCCGCGATGATCCGCTGGTCCACCAGCGGCCGGGCAGCGTCGTGGAACAGCACGCTGCGGTCGCCGGCCGGATCGGGGACGGACAGCGCGGCGATCGCCTGCCGGGTCGAGTCGGGCCGCGTCCGCCCGCCCTCGATCACCCCGGTCAGCTTGCCGAACCGGCCGCCAGCCAGCACCCGGCTGGCCCGGCCGGCCTGGCCCGGCGTCATCACGACCAGGATCTCGTCCACGCCGGGCGCCCGCTCGAAGCCGGCCACGCAGTGCTCGATCAGGGTCCTGCCGGACAGCTCGCGGAGCTGCTTGGGCACGTCCCCGCCGAACCGCTGGCCAGACCCCCCGGCCAGCACCACCGCGACTGTCCGCATGACCGAACCCTAGTGAGTACCTGGCCAGCTGGCCTCCGGCGGCTGCCACCGGGCGAGGTGTGTTCAAAGGGTGCTGTGGGAACAGCATTTTCTGACCACACGTCGCTTCAGGCGGTCTTTGCGGGGCCGGGCGGCCTGACTTCGGAGCAGCCGGATCGTCGCGGGTCGGTGACCGGTATCCGCAGGGCACGCACTTACGCTGGGACTGACCTCAAGCGAAATCTCTGTGCGGAGGACCGATAGCGACCGGGCTGAACCGGTCGGCCGGGGGCCAGGCGAGCGGGACCGGCAGCGTCAGCAGCGGTCCCGCCGTGGCCTCGTCCGGCCAGGACGCGGGCCTGGGCATCGCCGATGTGATGCCGGCCCGGTACGGGCGTGCCGTCGGCCGGGCGCTGCGGCGGCGGCTGGCAGCGGGCTCGGTCACCGGCATCTCGCTGATCCTCGGCTGCTGCGCCGCCGTCTGGTTCAGCGCGGGCACCAGGACCGATGACATCTGGGGCGCGCTGCTGCTGTGCGGCGGCTACCTGGCCGGCCTCGGCGCCCGGCAGCTCGCCGGGACAGCGCCGTTAGCGGTCAGGTCGTCGTCGGCGGGGCCGGTCGCGGCCGGGCAAGCACCGGCCGGGCAAGCACCGGCCGGACGGGGCTGGCTGGCTGACGGGTTCGCCCGCCCGGCCAGGGCATGCTCGGCGGCGGCCGAGTACGCGGTGTACGCCGGCCTGGCGGCTGGCGGCGCAGCGGACGGATGGCACGGTACCTGGGTGCTCGCGGTGACCGCGCTGGTGCTGGTGAGTGCCCGGCACACGATGAGCGCGTGCTGGGCCGCGCTGGCGGCCGGGTCGGTCCGGCCAGACGGGCCGGACGGGCCGGACGCGCCGGAGCAGCTGGCCGCCGGGCCGCTGCGGCTGTCGGCCGGCTGGCGGGTGCTGGTCATCGCGGTGGCGGCGCCGGTGTGGGGCCCGCGCGCGGCGCTGTTCGGCCTGGTCGTCTGGGGCATCATCGCGGTCGGCTTCGCCGTGGGCAGCCGCGGCCCTGACGTCCCGGCAGGCGCCGCCGGGTACCTGCGGGTGATCGCGGCCTGCCGGGACGATGGCCGGTTCGGGTGCTATCTCGGCCGGATGGTCCGCGGCCAGCTCGTGCCGCTGCCGCCCGCCCTGGCCGGGCTGGCGGCGGCGGTGATGCTGGCCGTGCTCGGGCTGCGCGGGCTGCCCGGCGTGATCCTGCTGACCCCGCTGGTGGTGATGCTGCTGGCGGCGCCCGGTGCCAGCCACCCGCACAACGGCCGGTTCGACTGGCTGGTCCCGGCCCTGCTGCAGGCGGGCCAGTACATCTACCTTGCCTCGCTCGGCTCCGCCTCGGGCGTGCCCGCACCGGTGACGTTCGGGCTGTGCGCGGTCACCGCGATCTGGCAGGCCGACCTGGCATTCGCCCGCGCCCGCGGCACCCGGCTCGATATCGGGCTGGGCTGGGAGGGGCGGATGCTGTTCGCCGGGCTCGGTGCCGCGGTGGGCCTGGCCATGCTCGCTTACCTCGTCCTGACCGCGTATCTTGGGGTGCTCGTCTGCGCGGAGATCCGGGTCAGCAGCCAGGCAATCGGAGAGGACGGCCGGGCATGATCGGCATGGTGCTCGCGGCCGGCGCCGGGCGGCGGCTGCGGCCGGACACCGATGCGCTGCCCAAGACGCTGCTCCCGGTGCACGGCAGCACCACGATCCTGGACATAGCGCTGCGCAACCTGGCCGCGGCCGGGCTGCGGGAGGCGGTCATCGTGGTGGGCTACGCCGCGGCGGCCATCGCGGACCGGGCAGCGGAGCTGGAACGACGGCATGGCCTCGCGATCGAGCTGGTGCACAACGACCGGGCCGAGGACTGGAACAACGCCTACTCGCTGTGGCTGGCCAGGGAGTATTTCGGCCAGGGCGTGCTGCTGGTCAACGGCGACACGGTGCACCCGGTCAGCGTGGAGAAGACGCTGCTGGCCGCACGGTCCCAGGCGGCCCGGTCGCAGGCAGCACGGGCCGAGGCGGCCGACGTCATCCTCGCGATCGACGACGTGAAGCAGCTCGCCGACGAGGAGATGAAGGTCGTCCTGAACGCGGCAGGCCGCCTGGTCCGGATCACCAAGCAGATGGACCCGGCGCAGGCGCACGGCGAGTACATCGGCGCGACGCTGATCGAGTCGGCGGCCGCCGCCGCGCTGTCGAACGCGCTGGAAGCCACCTGGCGCCGCGATCCCGGCCTGTACTACGAGGACGGGTACCAGGAACTGGCCGACCGCGGCGGCGAGATCGCCGTCGCGCCGATCGGCGCGGTCGACTGGGTCGAGGTCGACAACCACGCCGATCTGCGCCGGGCCCGCGAGATCGCCGGCCACTGCTAATCTCGCGGATGGCCGCCGTTCCCCGCGGCGGCCCCGGCACCGGGCTCCCGGCGGCCGGGCCACCGAAGGAGCCGCATGCCGCTGCTGGCCAGGATGCTCGCCGCGCCGCTGGTCATCGACGTCCGGGCGGGTGCCATCGGCAGCCTCGGCGGCCTGCTGGCGGACCGGCGGATCGCCACCGAGGGCCGGGTCGCGGTGGCGGTCGGCCCGGGCCAGGGCGACGCGATCGCGGCCGAGCTCGACCTCGATGCCGCCGAGCTGTTCCGGATCCCGGACGGCAGCCACGCCGCGGCGGTGTCGCTGGGCAAGCGGCTGCGCGCCGGGCAGTACGAGGCGGTCGCCGGGATCGGCGGCGGCAAGACCATCGACGTGACCAAGTTCGCCGCGAACATGGCGGGCATCCCGATGGTCAGCGTGCCGACCAGCCTGGCCCACGACGGGATCTGCTCCCCGGTCGCCACCCTGGAGCACGAGTCCGGCAAGGGCTCCTACGGCGTGGTGATGCCGGTCGCCGTGATCGTGGACCCGGACCGGATCCGGCTCGCCCCCGATCCGCTGGCCACCGCGGGCATCGGGGACGTGGTCAGCAACCTGTCCGCGATGGCCGACTGGGAGCTGGCCGCCGCCGACACCGGCGAGCAGGTAGACGGGCTGGCAGCGGCCATGGCCCGCTCGGCCGCGCACGCGGTGCTGCGCCAGCCGGGGCCGGCCCGCTCCGATGAGTTCCTCACCGTGCTGGCCGAGGCGCTGGTGCTGTCCGGCATCGCGATGTCGGTGGCCGGGTCCAGCCGCCCGGCCAGCGGCGGCGACCACGAGATCGTCTACGCGGTCAACCACCTGTACCCGGGCGTCGGCAGCCACGGCGAGCTGGCCGGGGTCGGCGCGCTGTTCTGCGCGCACCTGCGGGGCGACGCCGGCCAGGCCGAGTCGATCGCCGCCTGCCTGGACCGGCACGGCCTGCCCCGCGGCCCCGGCGACCTCGGCCTGTCCGCGGCCGAGTTCGCCAAGGCGGTCGCGCACGCGCCGGCCATGCGGCCGGGCCGGTACACGATCCTGGAGCGCCTCGCTATGTCCGACGCGGAGATAGCCGACCGAGTGGAGGAGTATGCCAGGGCCATCTCTGGCTGAGCTCAGGTCGCAGGGCCAGCCGCAGTGGGTGCTGGACCGGATCAACGACGAGCACTGGGCCGGCCGCCTCTACATGCGCCGGCTGTCGCCGTGGGCCACCTGGGTGTTCGCCCGGCTCGGCTGGACCCCGAACGCGGTCACCCTGGCGTTCATCGCCTGCGGCATGGCCGCCGGGGTGGTGATCGCCTTCGGCGGCCTGGCCACCGCGGTCGCCGGGGCCGTGCTGATCCAGGGCTACCTGCTGTTCGACTGCTCGGACGGCGAGCTGGCCCGGTGGCGCGGGCAGAGCTCGGCCACCGGCGTTTACCTGGACCTGATCGGGCACTACCTGGGCGAGTCCGCGCTGCTGGTCGGGCTCGGCTTCCGGGCCCAGGGCAGGCTGACCATGACCGGCGGCTACGTCACGGCGGGGCTGCTCGCCGCGCTGCTCGCGGTGCTGGTCAAGGCCGAGACCGACAACGTGGTGGTGGCGAGGGCCAAGGCGGGCCTGGCCGCCGGGCACGGCGACGAGGCGCTGGCGCCGCGCGGGGCCGGGCTCGCCCTGGCCCGGCGGGCCGCCAGCGTGCTGCGGGTGCACCGGATCGTCCAGGCGGTCGAGCTGTCGCTGCTGATCCTGCTGGCCGCGATCGCCGACGCGATCCGCGGCGGCCTGACCGCCACCAGGGTGCTGGTCGTGGCCTGCGCGATCGTGGCCGGCCTGATGGTGATCGCGCACCTGGGCGCGATCGTGGCATCCCGGCGCCTGCGGTGAGCCGGCTACGGGCGGACCGGCGGCCGGGGTGAAGCTGTCCTGCGTGATCCTCACCATGGGGAACCGGCCCGCCGAGCTGGACCGGGCGATCGGCAGCACCGCGGCGCTGCGCCGCGACGGCGCCGACGTGGTCGTGGTCGGCAACGGGGCGGACGTGCCGCCGGTCCCGGCCGGGGTGACCACGCTGCGGCTGGCCAGCAACGCCGGCGTCTCCGGCGGCCGGAACGCCGGAGTGGACGCCTGCGCCGGCGACGTGGTGCTGTTCCTGGATGACGACGGCTGGTACCCCGACGAGGGCCTGGGCGAGCACGTGGCGGCCAGGTTCGCCGCCGACCCGGGCCTGGCCGTGCTGTCGTTCCGGGTGGTAGATCCCGCGGGCGGGCCTGGCGCGCGCTGGTACGTGCCCAGGCTGCGGGCCGGGGACCCGGGCCGGTCGTCGCGGGTGACCACGTTCGCCGGCGGCGCCTGCGCGATCCGGCGCTCGGCCTACCTGCAGGCGGGCGGGCTGCCGGAGCAGTTCTTCTACGCGCACGAGGAGACCGACCTGTCCTGGCGCCTGATCGGGCTCGGCTACCGGCTGGAGTACGACGCCGCGGCCCGGATGTGCCACCCGGCGGTGCCCAACGCCCGGCACGCCCAGTGGTACCGGCTGGACGGCCGGAACCGGGTCCTGCTCGCCCGGCGGAACCTGCCCTGGCCGCTGGCCTGGGCCTACCTGCTGGACTGGCTGGCGATCACGGTGGCCCGCGAGCGCGCGCCCGGCCCGCTGCGAGCCTGGCTGTCCGGCTTCGCCGAGGGCTGGCGGATGGACGCCGGCCCGCGGCGGCCGATCTCGCTGCGCACCGCATGGCGGATGACCAGGGCCGGCCGCCCGCCGGTCATCTAAAACCGGCAAAGCCGAAACGAATCGCCAGGGGCACCCCCGGCATTCCGGGCTGGCGGCCCCGGCGGCAGCCCAGAATCGTGCTCGCGCTGCGGCAGGTCCGGCCGATCTGCCCTGATCTCGGCTCTACAGTGGAACCCGTGCGTCCGCCAGACCAGCCGCCCGGCCGACCAGCGGCATCCGACCCGCCCGCCGATGCGCCCGGGGACGAGGCGCCAGGGGGCACGGCGGCCGGAGACACGGTGGCCGGGGACAGCCAGGCCCCGCGGACGGCTGAGTTTCCCGAGACTGATGCGCGCACCGAGACGGGTCTCCCGGCGGTCCCGGCGGTCCCGGCGCCGCGGGGCACCACCGGGAGGAAGACCGGGGCCGTCCAGGCGGCCGGGAAGGCCAGGGGCGCGGTCGGCCCGGCCGTGGCCAGGGCCGCGCTCGCGAGCCGCCAGGCCTGGTCCGGCCTGGCGGGAGTGCCCTCCCGGCTCGGCCGCCGACGTCGTCGAGGTCCCGGCCCCGACGTCGCCGGGACCGTGCTCGGCACCCTGTCGGTGGTCCCGGCGCTGCTGGTCATGGCCTGGCTGCTGACCGGGCTGCCGCTGCTGCTGGCCGGGGAGTTCGTGCCGGTCCCGGTGCTGCTGATCGCGGTGCCGCTGGCCGTTGCCCTGATCGTGAACGGCCTGCGCAGCCTGCCGGCCCGCTGGCCGCGGGTGCTGCCCGGCCCGCGGGCACAGCAGGGCTGGGCCGCCTGGTGGGGCGCGGCCGGGACCGTGGTGGCCGCGGCCGGCTTCGCCGGCTGGCAGTTCGCGGAGAACTCGCCGTCGCTGATCGTGACCCGCGATCCCGGTGCGTACGTGCAGACCGGCTACTGGATCGCGCAGCACGGCTCGCTGCCGATCCCGCAGTCGCTGGCCGCCTTCGGCGGCGCGCACGCCGGGCTGCACTTCGCCAGCACCGGCTTCTTCGCCCACGGCACGTCGGTGGTGCCCTCGTTCCTGTCCGGGCTGCCGATGCTGCTGGCCGGCGGCTTCTGGACGAACGGGATCAGCGGTGCCGCGGTCGTCGCGCCGGTACTCGGCGGCCTGGCCGTGCTCGCGTTCGGCGGCCTGGTGGCCCGGCTGGCCGGGCCGCAGTGGGCGCCGGCCGGAGCCCTGGTGCTCGGCCTCACCCTGACCGAGCAGTACACCAGCCGGAACGCCTTCCCGGAGACCGCGGTGCAGGTGCTGCTGTTCGGCGGCCTGTGCCTGGTCATCGACGCGCTCGCGATGGCCGGCCCGGGCCGGGCGCCGGGCCGTCCGCCGCGGGCTGCGCCCGGCCAGCCCGGCCAGCCCGCCCGGCGGCGCTGGCGGGAACTGCGCTGGCGGGAACTGCGCTGGCAGGAAATGGGCTGGCGGGATATGGGCCGGCGCCGGCCGGGCAGGCCGGATCTGAGCTGGCAGAACCTGGGCCGCCGGACCCTGGCCGGGGTCCGGCGGCTTGGCCGGGCCAGCACCTGGGCCGGCTGGCTCACGCCACCGCGGATCATGGCGGCGCTTGGCGGGCTGGCCCTCGGCCTGACCGTCCTGATCAGCATCGGCTCGCTGGTGTACCTGCTGGCGGTTATCCCCTTCGCCGCGGTCCTGGCGGCGGGCAGGCGCCCGGTCGCGTTCTCGTTCTGCCTCGGGGTTATCGTCGGGACCGGCTACGGGATCGCCGCCGGTTACCTGCTGTCCCGTCCGTTCCTGGACTCGCTCGGGCTGGCCATGGAGCTGACCGGCCTGGCCGCGGTGTGGCTGGTGGCGCTGAGCATCACGGTGGTGCAGCTGATGCGGGTGCAGCGGGTGCGGGCGGCGATCCGGCGGATGCTGGCCAGGGCGCCGCTGCGGTGGCTGCCCGAGGCCGGCGCCGTGCTCACCGTGGCCGCGCTGATCGCGTTCGCGGTGCGGCCGTACTTCCAGACCGTCCGCGGTCACGCCAGCGCGGCGGTGCTCGGCTACGTGGGCCTGCTGCAGCGGGCCGAGCACCTGCCGCTCGACCCGACCAGGCAGTACGCGGAGGACACGCTGTACTGGGCGGTCTGGTACGTCGGCGTGCCGGCCGTGCTGCTCGGCGGGTTCGGCGCCGCGCTGCTCGTGCGGCGCTGCCTGCGGGCCCTGCTGACCTGGCAGGACCCGGCGGGAGCGTGGCGCAACTGGGCGCTGCCGATGTCGGTCATCTGCGCCGGGTCGGCGGCCGTGCTCGGCTACCCCGCCATCGTGCCCGACCAGCCGTGGGCGGCCCGCAGGCTGGTACCCGTGGTCATTCCCGGCCTGATCATCTGCGCGCTCTGGGCCGCCGCCTGGCTGGCCGGCCGGGCCAGGGAGCGCGGCGCGCGCGCGGTCACGGCCGGCGTGGTCGGGCTGTTCTGCGTCGCGGCGCTGGCCGTGCCGACGGTCACCACCACGTTCGGGATCGGGCTGACGCACTCCGGCCGGTCCGGCGGGCTGCGGCCGACCAGCGGCGGCATGGCGTTCCAGGCGACCAGCGCGGGCGAGACCGGCGCGGTCCGCGGGCTGTGCGCCTCGCTCGGCCGGTCCTCGGCCGTGGTCATCGTCAGCTGGCCGGTCGCGCGGGAGTTCACCCAGCTGATCCGCGGCATGTGCGGGGTCCCGGCCGGCTGGATGGTCGGGCAGAGTGCCGCGTCCGTGCGCGCCGTGCTGGCCGCGATCACCGCCGCCGGGCGGCATCCCGTGCTGCTCGGATCCCGGCCGTCCCAGCTCGCCGCGCTGGGCGGTGCCCCGGTCCGGGTACTCGACCTGCGCACCACCCAGGATCCGCACGAGCTGACCCAGCCGCCGACCACGCCGTGGCCGGCCCGCTACGTGATCTGGATGTCGGCGCCCAGCTCGGCCGGGCTGGGCACCTGAGGGCTGGGCACCTGAGGGCTGAGCACCTGAGGGCTGAGTACCTGGGGGCTCGGCGCCTGGGGGCTGGGTACCTGAGCGGGCCCGGTCCGGCCGCGGCGGCCGCGTTCCGGCCGGATCCGGTGCCCGATCACCAGCCCGGCCGCGCCCCAGGCCAGGTCCGAGCCGGTCATCACGAGCCGGGAGACCAGCGCGATCGCCAGCGCCGCGCCGCGCGGCGCGACCGGCGCCAGGGCCGCGATCAGGGCCAGCTCGCGCGGGCCGATCCCGCCGGGGAACACCACGATCAGGATGCCCGCCGACCAGGCCAGCGCGTAAGCGCCGAAGGACAGCAGCAGGACACCGGTGCCGCGCCCGGTGACGTCCCGGACCAGCAGCCACGCCTGCAGCCCCCACAGCAGCCAGCCCGCCGCGCTCCAGGCCAGCGCGGCGGCCATCCCGCCCGCGCTCGGCCGCCGCTCCAGCCGCGGCTGCCGGATCACGGTGAGCGCGGTATCCAGCAGGCGGCCGAGCACTGGCGGGCACAGGCAGATACCGATCAGCGGCGTCACCGCGATCGCCCACCAGTAGTGCCGCGCCGCATGGGCCGAGGTCAGCGGCAGCGCCACGGCGGCGGTCAGCAGCCCCACGCCGAGCGTCACCGCGAGCGCGGTCACCACCGAGCTGGCGGTGCGCCGGCGCGGCACGCCGTAGTCCTTGCCGAGCTCCACCTGGACGGCCAGGGTCCAGACCGCGCCGGGCACGTACTTGGCGAGCTGGCCCACGAACGCGCACCGGATAGCCGCGGCCAGCGGCAGCCGCGACCCAAGGTCGGCCAGCAGCTCGCGCCAGGCCAGCATGAAGCACGCCGCCCCGGCCAGCGCCGCCAGCGCCGCCCCGGCCACCGAGTACCAGTGCAGCCGCCCGAGCGCGGCCTGCGCCTGCGGCCACTCGGCATACACGCCGTAGCCGCAGCAGGCGACGACCACGAGCAGGAGCCCGGTCCTGACCCACGGGCTCGCGCGCAGCCGGTTCAGCATGGGGGCAACAGTACCCAGTTCGCCGCATTACGACCGTCGCGCCGGCAGCTTGACGTCAGCTTCCCGTGCCGCCTAATGTGCTAGTCGCCTAGATAAATAGGAGGCTCGGTGATCGAGTTCCACCTGGAGACCCGGTCCGGCGTCGCTCCCTACCTGCAGCTGATCCAGCAGGTACGCAGCGCCCTGCGGCTCGGGCTGCTGCAGGAAGGGGACCGGCTGCCCACGGTCAAGGAGGTCTCCGGCGCGCTGGCCATCAACCCGAACACCGTCCTCAAGGCCTATCGCGAGCTGGAGTACGAGGGCCTTGCCGCGGCCCGGCCCGGCGTCGGGACGTTCGTGACCATGACCATGAGCGACGGGTCGGTAGCGGTGCACCGGCAGCTGAGCCACGACCTGCTGGCGTGGTACCGCAAGGCGCGGGCGGCGGGCCTGGACAGCGAGAGCATCGCAGCGGTTTTCCAGCAGACCATCCGGTCTGCCGTCCACGAGGAAGAGGCAGTATGACCATCGCCGCCGTCCAGGCCCGCGGTCTGGGCAGGCAGTACGGCCGCCACTGGGCGCTGTCGGACTGCACGCTCACCATCCCGGCCGGGCATGTCACCGGGCTGGTCGGACCGAACGGCGCCGGCAAGACGACTCTCCTCAGCCTGATCAGCTAATTTCCTGGTCGGTGGCCAGGCGGCCGTGCACGTGATCGTCGTGACGCTCGCCCAGGCCGTCTCTGGACGCTGAGCGCAGGATGCCCTCAAGGACAAAGCCGGTGTTGGTCGCTACCCGGCAGGAGCCAGCGTTGGCCACGGCATGCTCAAGCTGGAGGCGTGCCAGGCCGAGCTCGGCGAAGGCCCACCGGGTGACGATCCCGACGGCCTCGCTGGCCATCCCGCGCCGGCGCTGCCAGGGAACTACCCGGTAACCGATCTTGGCGGCGGCATGATCGCGGTCGATCGCGAAGACCGAGCAGTTCGCCACCAGCCGGCCGGTCGAGCGGTCGACCGCGTGCCAGGTGGCGTGCGTCCCGTCACTCCAGTCGGCGCCGCGAGCGCACCATGCACGCGCCGTCTGCGCATCTACCACGTCCGGGGCCGGATTCCAGCGGGCCACCTCGGGGTCCTGCAGCATGGCCAGCGCGTCGGCGGCGTCATCCGCCAGCGGACGGCGCAGCAGCATGCGGCCGGTCATCAGCTCCACGGCTGGCACGCTACCGAAGTCTCACCCGGCCAGTTCCCGAAGCGGCCCGGCCAGCCGGCCAGGTCCGCATCGACGCGTTCCACCTCGTCGAGCAGCGCCTCGCTGGTTACCGCGAAGGCCCGCCTGAGCTCGGCGATCCCGAGCGACCGCACGAGCGTCCCGGTAAGCGCCGCCGCCACCTGCGGCGGGAGGCTGTCCATGCCCCGGCCCTGATGAGGTGACACGCCGTGGCGCAGGCACGCCAGCGCGAGCACGTGGTCGCGCATCCCGCTGATCATGTACTCGGACTGCCAGACCCGGCCGCGCGCGATGCTCGAGCGGGCATGCAGGGCATGGAGCCACGCTGTGCCGATGAGCTCGGCCGCAGCCGGAGGCGGCGAGGCGGGCCGCTGCCTGGCGGTGCCGAACACCAGCCGGAAGGCAGGGGAGATCGCGCCGAACTCCGCGTCCGGCCAGAACGCGATGTCCACCTGCAGCGTGCTGGCCAGCAGGAAGACCCGGAACAGGGTGGGACCCCGGTACACGTCCAGATGGTGCACGGCGGCGTGATCGCAGTACATGCGGGCGGTCCAGTCGGCGACCACCTGTCCCGGATCGGCGCCGTCGGACAGGCACAGTGCCAGGTCGATGTCCGACCACTGGTCCTCACGGCCGGCCGCGCCCGACCCGGTGATCGCAGCGCCGCTGATGCGCGCATCGCCACGCGCAGCCAACAGCAGCCCGTCGCGCAGGCGCGCGCGCTCATCTGTGGTGAACACGGTGCCAGGTTAGGCGGGGCCAGCGGGCACCTGGCATCCTCGGGCCATGGACAAGACGTTAGCGCCCGTGCGCGACCTCACCGACTCCGATCAGAACCAGGCCGTGCTGGACGTGGCGTCCGCCCTGGCCGAGGGCCGCGCGGCGGCCGGGGACGTCACGGCCAGCCACGGCGCGGCCGTGGCGGCCGAGGCGATGGCCGCGGCCCGGTCACGGCAGCGGCTGGGCGGGCTCACCGGGCCGGTCCACCTGACCGTGGTGTGGGCCATGTACGGCGAGACCGGCCGGATCGTCCCCCGTGCGGTGCACCCGCACGGAGAGGACTTCGTGCGGGCTAAGGTCGGCCAGCTCGACTGGCTGACCAGCGGCCTGCCCGGCGTCACGTGGAGCATCATCGGCTGCGACGACGGATGCCCGGACCGGCCGTCGAGCGCCGACCTGATGTCGGACATCGCGGCGGCCGAGGGCTACCCGAGGGAAGGCCACCGCAGCGTGACGGTGCTCCGGCTGGCCGACGTGATCGCCGGTGACATCCCGGTCAGCCCGGCTTTCGACCGGCTGACCTCGACCGAGCAGTCCCGCAAGGGCGGATCGATACTGGCCGGGCTGGACGCCGCGGTCGCGGACCGGCCCGGCCCGCCCGGACGCCCGGCATGTGATCTGCTACACCGACGCGGACCTGTCCGCGAACCTGGCCCAGCTGGGCTCGCTGGCGGCGCCGGTGGCGGCCGGCGACAAGATCGCCGGCGCGCTCGGCCAGCGTTACGGGATCGAGGGGGCGGTGCTGGTCCGGGCCGACGGGCCGGTCACCGAGCCGCACAGCACCGGTGACAAGCCGGACAAGATCATCGTGCTGTTCCGCCATTTCGTCCGGGCGCTGCTCATCCCGTCCCTGGCCCGGGTGCTCGACACCCAGGCCGGGTTCAAGGCCTTCGACGGGCCCGCGCTCCGCCCGGCCATCCGGCAGATGGCCTCCTTCAACGAGACCTTCGACGTCGAGCTGCTCGTCCATCTCGCCCAGCTCTACGGGCCGGAGGCGCTGGCGGTCGAGCCGATCGTCTTCACCGAGGACTTCGCCGCGACGAACTTCCCCTCCGTCGAGCCCGGGCCGCGCCACCTGGCGATGGTGCACCAGGTGGTGGAGCTCTACGACCGGCTCGTCGCCCCGGTCGCCCCGGTCACCGGCGAGGCAGCCGACCTGCTCGCCCTGATCAGGACGCTCGGCCTGGACGACTATGTGACCCTGATCCAGCACCTTCGGGCCGAGGACCCCGGCGACCCGACGCTGTTCGACCGGCGCTGGCCCGTCCAGCACCTCCGCGACATCCTCAGCCGCCAGTGATCGGCGGCCGGACTCCGGCGAGGTCGTCTGGGCGGTCCGGCAGGACGCAGACCATTCCGGCGCTGAAGCCGGCCGAGCCGATCCCGAATGCGGCATTGAAGCGGTCCAGGTTGACCAGCGTCAGCAGCGCGGTGATCTCGACCAGCTGGTTGTCGCTGAAGTGCTCCCTCATCCGGGCGAACACCTCGTCGGTGACCTCGACCGGCGTGCGCATCACCGCGGCGGTGTAGTCCAGCGCCGCTTTCTCGCGATCGGTGAACAGGTCGCTGGACTGATAGCGCGGCAGGGCGAGCAGCTCGGCGTCAGACAGCCCGGAGTTGCGGCAGATCTGCGAGCCGAGGTCGACGCAGTACTCGCATCCGATCATCTGCGCGCCCTTCAGCTCGACCAGGTTCCTGATCCGCTCGCTCACGGTCTTGCCCTTGCGGACCGCCTGGTTGAACCTGCCCATGCCCATCATCATCTTCGGCTGGTGCGCCCAGATCTCGATCGGCTCCATCCCGCTGCCGGCCTGCGGATCGCGGCCCGCCAGCTTTCTCATCATGCGAGGCCCGAACCTGTAGACGAGCCTTACCATCAGGCCGGCCTCTGCCCTCGGGACACCTTCGATGCGTGCCATCGGGAAACCTCCTTGTTCCGATCAGCTCGCTGACAGCGGCTTCGGTTACCTGACACCGGGCGGCCGGAAGATGTGACACGGGCAGACCGGCGGCAGCAGCCCGGCAACCACCGCAGGACCTAGCCAGCGCGTCCGGGGCGGCCGTCGAGCCAGAGCGCCCAGGGCTCGATCGTGCCGATCTGGAGCAGTCCGGCGGAAGCCCACGGATCCCCGGCAAGACGTGCCCTGATTGGCCATGGCCGGAGCGTACCGGCCACCGCCAGTCCGTTCCGCTCGCGGCCGGCTCCAGGTCAGGCCGCCTGGCCGGGCTCCTACTTCGGCAGAAATCAGGACCTCTAGTACGCATAGGGTAAAAATGTAGGGGTAACAGCTCAGGCCGCGCCGCGGCCGGATGCCGGGGGAGGGCTGCCACGGCTACCGAGCAGACAGTGAACGCCGCAGCCGGCGCACCCGCCCCGCGGGAGCCCGGCGGCAGCGTGCTGGCCAACACCGACTTCGTCAAGCTGTGGGCCGGGGAGACCGTCTCGCTGCTCGGCACGCAGATCACCCAGCTCGCCATGCCGCTGGTGGCGGTGCTCACGCTCCGTGCCACGGTGTTCGAGGTAGGCGTGCTCAACGCGCTGCGCCTGGTGCCGGTGCTGCTGGTCTCGCTGCTGGCCGGGGTATGGCTCGACCGGCGGCGGCGGCGGCCGGTGCTCATCGCGTGCGCGCTGGGCAATGCCGTCCTGATCGGCCTGGTGCCGCTCGCCTCGGTGGCCGGGCTGCTGTCCATCGGCCTGCTCTACCTGGTGACCGCCCTCGTCGGGCTGCTGAACATGACCTTTGACATCGGCGCGCTGTCCTACGTGCCGAACCTGGTCGACGGCCGGCATCTCACCGCGGCCAACAGCAGGCTGCAGGCCAGCGAGGCAATCGCGGGCATCGCCGGCCCGGGCCTCGCCGGGCTGCTCATCGGCCTGGTCACGGCGCCGATCACGCTGTCCGCCGACGCGATCTCCTACCTGTTCTCGGCGGCCGGCCTGCTGCTGATCAGCAAGCCCGAGCCCGCTCCCGAGGTGCCGCGGGAGCAGGCGTCGATCGGGCGGTCCATCGCCGAAGGGCTGCGCACCGTCTACGGCAGCCGGGTGCTGCGCTCGCTGCTGACTCAGTCCGCCGCGCTCAACCTGACCTTCGGCGCCGTCCTCCCGGTCTTCCTCGTCTACGCGATCAGGGATCTTCACCTCAGCCCGCTGGAGCTCGGCATCGTGATGGCCGCCGCGGCGGCGGGCGGGCTGACCGGCACGATCGTGATCCGGCCGCTCCGGGCGGCGCTCGGGCTCGGCCGCAGCATGCTGCTGGCCACCTTCGGCCTGTCCCTGCCGCTGCTGCTGCTCATGGTCCCGGCCAGCGCCAGCGCGGCCTCGGTCGCGCTGCTGATCGTCGCCCAGTTCCTGTACGGCGGCAGCGCGACCATGTTCAACGTCATCGCGATCACGCTGCGGCAGGTTGTCACGCCGCGGCGGCTGCTGGCCCGGATGAACGCGTCGTACCGCATGATGCTGTTCGGCGCGCCGGTGTTCGGCGCGTTCGTCGGCGGCCTGCTCGGCACCACCCTGGGGCTGCGCCTTGCGCTGGTGGTCTCGCTGATCTCGATGACCTCGCCGCTGCTCTGGATCTTCTTCTCGCCGGTGTTCCGGTTGCGGGAGATGCCGCCGGGGCCGCCGGATGAGTGAGACTGCCGACGCGAAACGGCGAACGGGGGAGCGGTTATGCAGACGGGGGAGCGGTTATGTTGTCGGAAGCCCAGCGGGCCGCGCTGACCGCACGGCTGCGAGCGGGACGGGAGGACCAGGTCAGCGTCATTCCGCGCCGTCCCGCCGGGCTGACCGAGCTGCCCTTGTCCTACGGCCAGGAGCAGCTGTGGTTCATTGACCAGTTCGCGCCGGGTCAGCCCACCTACAACATCCCGCTGGCGCTGCGGGTATCCGGCCCGCTAGATCCCGGCGCGCTGGGCCGGGCCCTGGATGGCCTGCGGGCCCGGCACGAGGCGCTGCGGACCCGGCTGGTGCCCGGCGCCTCCGGCCGCCCGGCGCAGGTGATCGACCCGGCGGTGCCCGCGCCGCTCGCGATGACGGACCTTTCCGGACTGAGCCCGCCGGACCGGGCTGCGCGGCTGGCCGAGATCATCGATGCCGAGGCGCTCCGGCCGTTCGCGCTGGCCGCCGACTCCCTGCTGCGGGCCAGGCTGCTGCGCCTGGCCGCGGCCGAGCACGTGCTGCTGGTGGTCGTCCACCACGTGGTCTTCGACGGCTGGTCCGTCCGGCTGCTGGTACCGGAGCTGGCCGCGCTCTACCGGCACGAGGTCAGCGGCGAGCCGCCGGAGCTGACCGAGCTCACGGTGCAGTTCGCCGACTACGCGCTCTGGGAGCGCAGCCGGCTGGGCGGCGCGCTGCTGGAACGGCTGGAGGACTACTGGCGCGGGGTCATGGCCGGATTCGAGCCGGTGCCGTTCCCCACCGACCGGCCGCGCCCGGTGGTGGACAGCTTCGAGGGCGGCCTCGCCGAGCGCATGACCGGCCCGCAGCTGCTCGGCGACCTGCGCAGGCTGAGCAGCCAGCTGGGCACGACGCCGTTCGTGATCCTGATGGCCGCGCTGCAGGCGCTGCTGTGCCGGTACACCGGGCAGACCGACATCGTCGTCGGCACGGTCAGCGCGAACCGCGGCCGGGCGGAGCTGACGCCGCTGATCGCCTTCCTGGTGAACACCCTGCCGGTCCGCGCCGACCTGTCCGGGGATCCGCCGTTCACCGAGCTGGCGGCGCGGGTGCGGGACGCGGCCGCCGGCGCCTACGCCCACCAGGACCTGCCGTTCGCCAGGCTGGTGGAGACGCTGCAGGTGGAACGCGACCCCGGCCGCTCGCCGGTGTTCCAGATCTCGCTGACCTACGCCGAGCGTGACGCCGCCAGCGTCCGCGCGGCCGGCGCCGAGTTCGCGCTGACCGAGCTGGTGGCCGGCATCAGGGCGGCCAAGTTCGACCTGGCCCTGCTGGCCGAGGCACGGCCGGGCGGGCTGTGGCTGGAGTGCTCGTACAAGACAAGGCTGTTCGACCCGGCCACGATCGACCGGCTGCTCGCGCATTTCGAGGTCCTGCTCCAAGGGGCAGTAACGGATTCCGTCCGCGCGGCTGTCGCAGCTACCGCTGCTGACGCCGGGGGAACGGCGCCGGGAGCTGGCGGAGTGGAACGACACGGCTGGCCAGGTCCCCGCGGGCTGCGTGCACGAGGGCTTCGCCGCTCAGGTGGCGCGGACGCCGGACGCGGTGGCGGCCGAGTTCGGCCCGCAGCGGGTTTCCTACCGGGAGCTGAGCCTGCGGGCCGGGCAGGTGGCCCGGCGGCTGCGGGCGGCGGGCGCCGGGCCGGAGGTGCTGGTCGGGGTGTGCCTGCAGACCGGCCTGACCCGGCTGGCGGCGCTGCTGGGGATCTGGCAGGCAGGCGCCGGCTACCTGCCGCTGGATCCGGCGCTGCCTGCCGGCCGGCTGGCGTTCATGATGGCCGACGCGGACCTGCGGATCGTGCTGGCCGATGACTGCGGCGCGGCGCTGGTGCCGCCGGCCGGGGCGACGGTGATCTCGCTGGAACCCGTCCGGACGGCTGCCGGCGACCCGGCCGATGCCGGCCCGGCGGCTGCAGCCGACGCCCCGGCCGGGAACGAGGCAGGCCCGGCCAACGTGGCCTACGTGATCTACACCTCGGGCTCGACCGGCCAGCCCAAGGGGGTGGTGATCGAGCACCGCCAGGCGAGCAACTTCCTGCACGGCATGGTGGCGAACTGGCAGATAGGACCGGACGACGTGGTCCTCCAGTTCGGTTCGCTCAGCTTCGACGCCTCGGTGATGGACACGTTCGTGCCGCTGCTCGGGGGGGCGCGGGTGGTGCTGGCCCCGGCGCAGACGCTGCACTCACCGCCCCGGCTGTCGGCCCTGATGCGCGCCGCCCGGGTCACCTTCACCCTGCTGCCGCCCGCCGTGCTCAGCCTCCTGCAGGGCGAGCAGTTCGGCGACCTGCGGCTGCTGATGAGCGGCGGCGAGGCGCTGACGGCAGAGGTGGCCGGCGACTGGCTGCGGCCCGGCCTGCGGCTCGTCAACGCCTACGGCCCGACCGAGGCCACCGTCATCGCGACCTACGCGGAACTCCAGAGCGCTCAGGCCCCGCCGCCGATCGGCCTGCCGAACTGGCCGAACTACCGCGTCTACGTGCTGGATCCCTACCTGAACCCGGTGCCCGCCGGGGTGACCGGACAGCTCTACATCGGCGGCGCCGGAGTGGCCCGCGGCTACCTGAACCGGCCGGCGCTGACCGCGCAGCGGTTCATCCCGGATCCGTTCGGCGCCGAGTTCCTGCCGGGCGCTCCCGTCCCGGCCGCTGCCGTCCCGGGCGCTCCTGTCCCGGGCACTCCCGCGGGAGCGCGGCTGTACGCCACCGGCGACCTGGCGCGCCGCCGCCCGGACGGCATGCTCGTGTTCGCCGGGCGGATCGACAGCCAGGTGAAGATCCGCGGCCTGCGGATCGAGCTGGGCGAGATCGAGGCGGCCCTGGCCGCGCACCCGGCCGTCGCGCAGGCATTCGTCACCGTGATCACCGGCGCTGCCGGGCAGCCGCAGCTGGCCGGGTACCTGCGCGCAACGCCCGGCCGGCCGGCCCTTGGCCCGGCGGAGCTGACCGAGCACCTGGCCAGGACGCTGCCCGCGCACATGATCCCGGCCTGCCTGATCACGGTTGACGAGCTGCCGCTCAACGCCAGCGGCAAGGTCGACAAGGCGGCCCTGCCGCGCCCGCAGATCGAGCCGCCGGGCAGTCACGTCGAGCCGGCCACCCTCATCGAGGCGATGCTGGCCGGCCTGTTCGCCCGGCTGCTCGGCCGGGAGCAGGTCGGCGTCACCGACAGCTTCTTCGAGATCGGCGGGAACTCGCTGGCTGCCATGCGCCTGATCGGCATGATCAGCGATGAGCTGGCGGCCGACCTCGGCGCCGCAGCGGTCTTCCTGGCTCCCACGGCCCGCCAGCTTGCCGCCCTGCTGCGCGGCAAGCACGGCATCACCGATGCCGAGATCGCGGCCGGCCAGGACCCCGGCGTGCTGGCCGGAAGGCTGCGCGCCAGCGGGAACGGCGGCGCGGCCGGGCGGATCCGGCCCCGCCCGGCGGGCCTGGCCGTCCTGCCGGCCTCCTTCGGCCAGGAACAGCTGTGGTTCCTGGACAGCTTCGCCCCCGGCCAGTCCATCTACCACGTGCCGGTCACCGTCGAGCTGCGCGGCGCGCTCGATGCCGGGGCGCTGCGGCGGGCCGTCGACGCGGTAGCGGCCCGGCACGAGGTACTGCGCACGCGGCTGGTGGCGGGCCAGGACGGCCGTCCGGTCCAGGTGATCGACCCGCCGCCGGAAGGGATCACGCGGTTCGCCGACTACGCTGGCGCTGGCGCGGAACAGGCCAGGGGGGAGCTGCGCGTTCTGGCTGATGATGATTTTCGCCAGCCGTTCCGGCTGGCGCACGGGCCGCTGCTGCGGGCCCAGCTGGTGCGGCTGGACAGCCGCGAGCACGTGCTCCTGCTCATGATCCATCACGCGGTCTTCGACGGCTGGTCCGCCCGGCTGCTGCTCACCGACCTGGCGGCGCTGTACCAGGCGGAGGTCACCGGCGGGCCATCGGGCCTGGCGCCGCTCGCCGTGCAGTTCGCTGACTACGCGTGCTGGGAGCGCGAGATGCTCCAGGGCCCCGCGCTGGCGCGGCTTGAGGACTACTGGCACCGGGTGCTGGACGGCGTGGCAACCGTGCGGTTCCCCGCCGACCGGCCGCGGCCGGCGGTGGAGAGCTTCGAGGGAAACCTGGCCGGCCGGCTGGCCGGTCCCGGCGTGCTGGCGGGCCTGACCGAGCTGAGCCGCCGGGAAGGCACGACGCTGTTCGTCACGGTGATGGCCGCGCTGCAGGCGCTGCTGCACCGGTACACCGGGCAGACCGACATCGTGGTGGGCACCGTCAGCGCCGACCGGACCATGCCGGAGCTCGAGCCGCTGATCGGGTTCCTGGTCAACACCCTGCCGGTCCGCGCCGACCTGTCCGGGGACCCTGCCTTCACGCAGCTGCTGGCGCGGATCAAGGCGGCGGTCCTGGGGGCCTACGATCACCAGCGGCTGCCGTTCGGCAGGCTGGTGGAGTCCCTGCAGGCGGAACGCCAGCCGGGTCGTGCCCCCGTCTTCCAGATCATGCTGAGCTATGCCGACGGTACCCCGGATCCGGTCAGCGCGGCCGGGGTCAGCTTCGCGGTCGCCGAGCCGCTGGTCGGCGCCGGCGCGGCGAAGTTCGACCTTGACTTCCAGGCGCAGCCCCGCGACGGCGGGCTCTGGCTGGAGTGCTCGTACAAGACCGGGCTGTTTGACCGGGCTACGATCGACCGGCTGCTCGGGCATCTTGAGGTGCTGCTGCACGGGGTGATAGCGGATCCGTCCGCGCGGCTGTCCCGGCTGCCGGTGCTGAGCGGGGCGGAGCTGCGCCGCGAGCTGACGGACTGGAACGCCACGGCGGCGCCGGTTCCCGCGGGCTGCGTGCACGAGGGCTTCGCGGCTCAGGTGGCCCGCACACCGGATGCGGTGGCGGTCGTGTTCGGGCCGGAGCAGGTCTCCTACCTGCAGCTGAGCCGGCAGGCGGATCAGGTAGCCCGGCGGCTGCGGGCGGCCGGGGCCGGGCCGGAGATGCTGGCCGGGGTGTGCATGCGGACCGGGCCGTGGCGGCTGGCCGCCCTGCTCGGGATCTGGCGGGCCGGTGCCGGTTACCTGCCGATGGACCCGGCGCTGCCGGCCGAGCGGCTGGCGTTCATGATGGCCGACTCCGGGCTCTCGATGGTGCTTGCCGATGACTCGACCGCGGCGCTGGTGCCGCCGTCCGGTGCCGAGGTCATCTCGCTGCGGGCCTGGCCGGCCGGGCCGGCGTCGGCGAGCCCGGCGGACCCGGTGCGGCCGGCCTGGCCGGGTCCGGGACCGGAGCCGGGGCCGGGCCGGCGAACGTGGCCTACGTGATCTATACCTCGGGCTCGACCGGCCAGCCCAAGGGCGTGGTGATCGAGCACCGCCAGGCGATGAGCTTCCTGCACGCCATGATCGGGCACTGGCAGATCGGCCCGCGGGATGCGGTGCTGCAGTTCGCCTCGCTGAGCTTCGACGCGTCCGTGCACGAGATCTTCATGCCGCTGCTGGCCGGCGGCCGGGTCGTGCTCGCACCGGCCGACACGCTGCACTCACCGCCGCGGCTGGCGGCGCTGATGCGCGAGCGCGCCGTCACGTTCGCCTGCCTGACCCCGTCCGTGGCCAGCCTGCTGGCCGGGCAGCAGCTCGGTGACCTGCGGGTGCTCATGTGCGGCGGCGAGGAGCTGCCCGCCGGGCTTGCGCGCCGCTGGATGCGTCCCGGCCTGCGGTTCGCCAACGACTACGGCCCGACCGAGACCACCGTCAGCGCGCTCTTCATGGAGCTGGACACCGATACCGTCATGCCGCCGCCGATCGGCAGGCCGCTGGCCGGCTACCGGGCGTACGTGCTGGACGCGTGGCTGAACCCGGTGCCGGCCGGGGTGACCGGGGAGCTGCACATCGGCGGCGCCGGAGTGGCCAGGGGGTACCTGAACCGGCCGGGGCTGACCGGGCAGCGGTTCATCCCGGATCCGTTCGGCGCCGGGCCTCCTGCCCGGGCGCTCCCGCGGGAGCACGGCTGTACCGGACCGGCGACCTGGCCCGCCGCCGGCCGGACGGCACGATCGTGTTCGCCGGGCGGATAGACAGCCAGGTGAAGGTGGCCGGGCTGCGGATCGAGCTGGGCGAGATCGAGGCGGCCCTGGCCGCGCACCCGGCGGTCAGCCAGGCCGTGGCGGCGGTGGCGGAGGACCCGGCCGGTGACCGGCAGCTGACCGGCTACCTGCGGACCGAGCCGGGAACCGAGCCAGCCGAGGCGGACCTGCGGGCGCACCTGGCACGGGTACTGCCGGCCTACATGGTTCCCGCGCGCCTGATCACGGTCACCGAGTTCCCGCTGAACGCCAGCGGCAAGATCGACCGCGCCGCGCTTCCGGCCCCGGACGACACGAGCGCCGGCGGCTCTTACCGTGAGCCCGCCTCCTGCACCGAGGCCGTGCTGGCCGACCTGTACGCGACCGTGCTGCGGCGGGACCGGGTTGGCGCCACCGACAGCTTCTTCGACCTCGGCGGCAGCTCGCTGCAGGTGATGCGGCTGGTCAGCGAGATCGGCCGCGAGCTGGGCGTAGACGTGGGCGTGAGCACGATCTTCGGGCATGCCACCCCCCGCGAGCTCGCCGCCAGCATCGACTCGATCCGGAGCGGGGCCGCCCGCCCGGCCGCGGCCGGGCCGCTGGTCGAGCTCGGCTCCGGCACCGGCCAGCTGCCGCTGTTCCTGATTCACGCGGTAGGCGGCACCGTCTTCGCCTACGCGCAGCTGGCCCGCGAGCTGGCAGACACGTTCGGTGTCTACGGCCTGGAGGCGCCGGGCCTGAGCGAGGCAGGTGCGACCGCCGCCTCGCTGGCTGAGCTGGTGGCCGACTACGTGACGCGGATCCGCGAGGTCCAGCCCGACGGCCCCTACCGGCTGGCCGGCTGGTCGATGGGCGGCGTCGTCGCGTTCGAGATGGCCAGGCTGCTGGAGCGGGACGGCGCCGAGGTCGGCCTGCTGGCGCTGCTGGACGCGCCGTTTGCCGTGCCGCGGGCCAGCCCGGCCGGACGAGGCCGTGCTGGCCGGCCGGTTCGTCACCGATGCCGCGCACAGCCTGGGCTGGGATCTGGGCGACGCGCCCGACCCGGCCAGGTCGACGGCGGACGACCAGCTTGCCTGGCTGGCCGGGCGGATGGGCGCCGATGACCCCGGCGGCGGCGCGGGCGGCGCGGGCGAAGCGGCTGCCGCACTGCTGCGGCGGCGGTTCGGTGTGTTCAGCGCACATGACCGGATGCTGGCCGGATACCAGGCGAGCGGCCCGCAGGTCAGCGCGGCCACGCTGATCGTCAGCGCGG
>CAVRCV010000013.1:0-1509431 GCA_963719705.1 uncultured Actinomycetota bacterium | reverse complement strand
GGCTCTGCCAGCACCGGCGGCTCCGGCTCGACCAGCTCCGGCGGCAGTACCCCGCGGCCAGTCACAGCTCGTCCTCGGCGTCCGGCAATGGCGGTGGCTCCGGCGGGCCCGCGTTCTTCCCGGTCGCCGTGGGTAACACCTGGGTGTACCAGCAGAGCCTCGGCGGCACCCGGACGGACCGCATGACCGCCGTCACGCCGGTCTCCGGCGGTCAGGCGGTGACCATGTTGTCCACCGCACCGGGTGGCCGCAGGCACCACCAAGTCGACCTACATCTTCCGCTCGGACGGCTCCATCGAGCTGCCGTCCAACGAGCTGGGCAACGGGGTGACCATCAGCGGCGGCGGCCTGTTCTGGCCCCCGGCGGCGCAGCTCGCAGCCGGCCAGCCGGACAAGTCAACCCTCCACGTCCGCATCAGCCAGCACGGCCTGCACATCAAGGAGACCGCGCACATAACCGTCCGCGGCGCGGGCACGACCAGCGTGGCCGTTCCGGCCGGCACCTAC
Source organism: uncultured Actinomycetota bacterium (assembly GCA_963719705.1). GTDB lineage: Bacteria > Actinomycetota > Actinomycetes > Streptosporangiales > Streptosporangiaceae > CAVRCV01. The sequence goes on along the minus strand of CAVRCV010000013.1, from coordinate 1,508,924 downwards.
CAGGCGACCCTGGTGGAGATGACCATGACCGTGACCGCGGACGGCTTCCCGGTCAGTATCGAGGTCCGCACCTGGGTGGCCAACGGCGTCGGCCCGGTGAAGTCCGAGGCCGTGCTCGGCGAGGGCGGCGCCTCGCATGTCACCGCGGTCGAGGTGCTGAAGTCCTTCACCCGCGGCTAACCGGGATCAGGAACCAAGATCCCCGGGCGGAACCGCGGACCCGCCTGGGGATCAGGGCCGGCGCTCACATCCGGGTCGGCCGGCCGTCGTCTGTGACCCCCTCATCGCAGCCCGCGCGGGGCGCGGGCACGGCTGATCATCAGGAATCCCGGTCCGCCTGGCCCGGTCCGGCGGGTGGTAACGAGCTGCCTGAGATCGCGCATGACGTCCGCGCGGTGCCGCTGCTCCTGCGAGCGGGAGATCGCCGCGCAGGAGAATGTCGCCCTTAGCAGGGCGCCGAGGAAAATGCCGGCGCCCAGCATGGCCACCATGAGCAGGGCGGTCACGGCCCGGTCTCCGAGCTGGATTGCTGCCCGGCGTGGCCGGCGGTCACGGGGGAAGCGGCTGCGGCTGCGGCCACATGGGGTGCTTTCATGGCTCCTCTTTCTGTGCTGTCGGGACGAGTCTGAGGGGGGCGCAGTGGCTGTCCTGGCGTAGTGAGGCCAGGCCGTACTGATCCGGATCTGGGGTCCAGCTGTCCATAGAATCTCACCTCGCAAACCCGCCATGCAAACACATATCTGGGATTCCCATCTGTTACGCTTCCGAACCGTGCTGGAACCGGATAACTTTGGCCAGGTAGAGGTTTGCCGAAGAGTATGGGACTGGCTGTGAACAGTGGGACTTAACAGTTGATCTGAGGCAAAGCCTGTTTAATGAGATCATTAGAGGGGGTACATTTGCTTCGTGGGATTCCCAGATGTCTAAGGTGACGGGGCCGCTGGGCCCGCGCCGCGGTATCGCGACCGCCCTGAAGCACCTGCGGGAGGAATCCGGCAAGCTGCTGGAGGACATCGCGGGAGATCTGATGATCTCCACGAGCAAGCTGTCGCGGCTGGAGAACGCCCAGGGCAAGCCGTCGCCCAGGGACATCAGGGACCTCATCAGCTATTACAAGATCGAGAACACGCCGCTGGCCGGCTGCAGCGGTGGGTCGTCGCCGCACAGCGGCCCGGCTGGTGGACCAGCTTCGACGACGAGGTCCTGGAGGGGCACCTGGACGTGCATCTGGCCTATGAGGCGGATGCGACCGTCGAGCGGATTTACACCCTGCCGTTCGCGCCGGCGCTGCTCCAGACGACCGAGTACGCCAGGGCGGTGTTCAAGGACATGGAGCACCGCTCCGAGGAAGAGATCCGCCAGCTCCTGGAACTGCGGATCAAGCGCCAGGAGGCGCTGCGCCGCCGGGACGGACTGCCCCCGCTGGAACTGGTAGCAGTGATGCACGAGTCAGCGCTCCGGCAGGCGGTCGGGACCCCGCGGACGCTGCGCGACCAGCTTGATGCCCTGATAGAGCGCTCCGCGGCCGCCAATGTGCGGCTGCATGTGCTGCCGTTCACCGCACCGCCGTCCTTCTCGATGACCTGCATGTACGCCTACTTCGAGTACGGCGGCGCGGATAGCCCGGAACAGGACGTCGTGCATATTGAAACGCACGCCGGGTTCCTCAGCATCGAGGATCCCGACGACGTCGAGCACTACCGGGAGGCGCACGCGGCGCTGGTGGCGGCCTCCCTGGACGAGGACTCCTCTCGCGCCTACATTCGCTCAGTCCGTGACAGCACGCCCGATAGGTGGTGACACAGTCCGAGAACCTGGCCAGACGCTGCTGAAGTCAGCGCCGCCACGGCATTCCACGCGACCGTATTCGCAGCTGACGGAAAAACTTCGGCTGGATTTTGCCGTGCCAGCCCCGATCCAGTCGATGATCCGCTAGGGTGCCGTACGAAGGTGCTCCTTAGCTGGACAATGCCATCCCTCTGGTTGCCGCCGTCAGCTCGGGAGCACAGTCATTTGAGCGCTTCCGGTTGTTTCCTCCGAGACGTTATGCTGACCAATCTGGTGACAGCGGAAACGTGCGTATAATTCGCTCTCCGGTAGCCAGCGTCGCCTCCGGAAAAGCAGTCAACGCCGCAACTATCCGTAAGTGAGTTCACGTGAGCGATGCATTGTCGGCCAGCCTCGCCGGTATCTGGACAGCCCTGGAGAATCGTGGCTACGCGGTAACGAGTGTCCGCGACATTGGGCTTCCCGACAAGACCTGCGAGAACCTGGCTCAGGCCTACTTCACCGACGCCCTGCTGCGTCACGATGAAGGCGACTGGCCAGCTGACCGCCGAAGGGCCAGGGACGTTATCAGGTATCGAGTGGCAGGGTGCGCAGAGGTCCATCTGCGGGAGCATGACACGATCACGATCACGGATCGCGCGGACATACCCGGCAAGCGTGACCACTTCGCGGATCGAGATGCTTCAGGATCTGCAGGCGGCAGAATTCGTGTGTGCATTACTGCGACTTATCCCGCCATCTAGGCGGCAACCGGCCGGTACATTCGGAATTAACCTTTTCCGGACTTTCACAAACGTTGTTACTAAACCGCATCATGACAAAGAAGAATTCATTATGATCTTTGTTGTCAACCGAGTAGGGGACGGCGCGGAGAGTTATCTGTACCGGCCCGAGGATGTGCTGGAGTCTGGCGAGGTCATCCGGGAGCCGGTTTTCCGGTATCAGCTCAGCCCCGGCGAGATCCTTATTTTCGAGGACAAGCGCTTTAAGCACGGGGCCACGCCGTTGAATGCTCCGCCGGCGTGACCGGGCGATGCGGGACGCGATGGTATGCACCGTGGACTACCCGAAACTTACCTGGAACCGCAGGTAGAGCCGGTCCGGCGATGCGGGAGAACTGGCACCGGTTTAGCCGCTCCCGCTTGCCGAGCCCGGCTGTGACTGATGATTCCGGATAGCATTCGCGCGCCTGCTGATACTGATTCATTCTGATGCGAGCGTAAAGAATGAGTCAAATTGGCAATCTGGCCTGTTGCCTGAAACCGGACATTTCCGTAGGGTTCGAGGCGTGGTAGGCGACGGGGGGATTGTGCTGCGCTTACCTGGCCACGCGGGTGATCTGGCATCGCACCAGGCTCAGCCATCACCTGGCAAGTTGCCAGCGGCGGGAGCACCGGCCAAGGGGCGTATTACCGCTGTCTGAAACCCAGGCGCCGATGACGTCGCCGTTAACCAGGCGGCCCGTCCGGGTCCTGTCCTGGCGACCGGGACAGCGGTGAGCGGAGGTCGGACTTGGCTGCTGAGGTTGACCCGGGTGACGTCCGGGCGAGCGTTGACGCTGTCTTCGATGAGGTGAGGGACGGGCTCGAACGGCTGGTGCGGATACCGTCGGTGAGCGCGGCCGGGTTCGATCCAAAGCACGTGCGGGAGTCGGCGGAGGCGACCGCCGCCTGGCTGGAGGAGTGCGGCCTCGGCGACGTGCGGCTGCTGGAGGTGCCGGGCGCGCATCCGGCCGTTTTCGGCAGCACGCCCGGGCCGCCGGGCGCGCCGACCGTGCTGCTGTACGCGCACCATGATGTACAGCCGCCGGGTCCAGGCGAAGCTCTGGGATTCCCCGGCGTTCGAGCCGGCCGAGCGGGACGGGCGGCTGTTCGGCCGCGGCACCGCCGACGACAAGGCCGGGATCGCGGTGCACGCGGCCGCCCTCCGGGCCTGGGAGGGCAGGCCGCCGGTTGGCGTGACGGTCCTGGTCGAGGGCGAGGAGGAGATCGCCTCCGTGCACCTGCCTGAGCTCCTGCGCAGCTACGGCAGCCTGCTCCAGGCCGACGTCGCCGTGGTGGCGGACTGCTCGAACTGGGCCATCGGCCAGCCGTCCTTAACCACCTCGGTGCGCGGCATCCTGGACTGCACGGTCGAGGTCCGCACCCTCGACAGCGCCGTGCACAGCGGCATGTACGGCGGGCCGGTGCCGGACGCCCTCACCGTGCTGTGCCGGCTGATCGCCACGCTGCACGACCGCCGGGGCCGGGTCGCGGTGAAAGGGCTGCGGACCGGCCCGCGGCAGGCTCAGCCGGTCAGCGAGGCCGAGCTGCGCGCGGCCGCCGGCCTGCGGCCGGGGGTGCGGCTGCTGGGCCGGGGTCCGCTGAACCACCGGCTCTGGTCCCGGCCCGCGATCGCCGTGCTCGGTATCGACGCGCCGCCGGTTGCGAACGCGGGACACAAGCTGGTGCCGGCCGCCAGGGCCAAGATCAGCCTGCGGCTGGCGCCCGGCGACAATACCGGGCGGGCGCTCCATGCGATCGAGCGGCACCTGGGCCGCCGGGTGCCCTGGGACGCGGAGGTTCGGGTACGGCTGTGCCGGGCCGGCGAGCCGTACCGCATCGACGCGTCCGGGCCCGCCTACGAGGCGTTCAGGTGGGCCTGCGCCGGCACCTGGGGCCGGTCTCCGGTGCAGCCGGGCACCGGCGGCTCGCTGCCGCCGGTGAGTGCAATGGCAGCCGCGTTCCCGGCGATGGCCCTGCTGCTGACCGGGGTGGAGGATCCGGAGAGCAGGGTGCACTCGGAAAACGAGAGCGTGCACCTGGGCGAGCTCAGGAAGTACTGCACCAGCGAGGCACTGCTGCTCGGCCGCCTGGCCGGGACGTAGCCCGGCGGCGCCCGGCGAAACCCGGTTGCCCGATCCGGCGAACGCGATATATCTTATTGACTCGTGCTTCCGGCCATGGTGCCAGCGGGCGCCCAGCCGCCTGCGAGTACCGGCCGGTAGCGTACCCGGCCAAGACGACGAGGCCCTGGAGGATCTCGATGAGCAGAGCCCGCGCGATCGCCGCGCTTCCCGGCGGGCGCCGGACCAAGTGGCTGATCCTGGTCTTCTGGCTGGTGATCGTGGCCGTGGCCGGGCCGCTGGCCGGCAAGCTGACCGGGGCGGAGAAGAACGACGCCCAGGCCTGGCTGCCCGCCAAGGCCGAGTCCACTCAGGTGCTCGACCTGCAGTCCCGGTTCCAGTCGCCGAACACCTACCCCGGCGTCGTGGTCTACCAGCGGTCCGCCGGCCTGACCGCCGCGGACCGGGCCAAGGTGCTCGCCGACGCCAGGAAGCTCGGCGCCGACCCGGCGGTCGGACGGGCCCAGGTCACCGGGCCGGTGTTCAGCCGGGACGGCAAGGCGGCCGAGACCACGGTGGCGGTCAACCTGGGCAAGAACGGCTGGAACGGCGCCGGAACCGTCGTGGACGCCATGCGCAGCGTCGCGATGGCGCAAAGCCACGGTCTGACCGTGCACATCACCGGCCCGCTGGGCACCGCGGCCGATGAGGCCAAGTCGTTCAAGGGCATCGACGGCACGCTGCTGTACGCGACCCTGGGCGTGGTGATCGTGCTGCTGCTGATCACCTACCGCAGCCCGGTGCTCTGGCTGCTCCCGGTCATCTCCGCCGGGGTCGCGCTGGCCAGCGCCGAGGCCCTCATCTACCTGCTGGCGGCGCACGCCGGGCTGACCGTGAACGCGCAGACCGCGGGCATCCTGGACGTGCTCGTCTTCGGCGCCGGGACCGACTACGCCCTGCTGCTCACCGCCCGCTACCGGGAGGAACTGCGGCGGCACTCCGACCGGCACGCGGCCATGGCCGTGGCGCTGCGGCGGGCCGGGCCGGCCATCGTGGCCAGCGCCGGGACCGTGTTCGTCAGCCTGCTCATGCTGTCGTTCGCCGAGCTGAACTCCACCAAGGGCATGGGCCCGGTGCTGGCCATCGGGGTAGCAGTGGCGCTGCTGGCCATGGTGACGCTGCTGCCCGCCCTGCTGGTGGCCTGCGGCCGCTGGGTCTTCTGGCCGGTCAAGCCCAGGTACGGCTCGGCCGAGCCGACCTCCCGCGGCATCTGGGCCAGGATCGGGCGGGCCATCGCGGTCCGGCCCAGGGTGGTCTGGGTGACCACCGGCGTCGTGCTCGGAGCGCTGGCCCTGGGCACGATCGGGCTGAAGGCCAGCGGGCTGACCAACGCCGAGTCGTTCCGCGGCCGTCCCGACTCCGTGGTCGGCCAGCAGGTGCTGGACCAGCACTTCCCCGGCGGCTCCGGTCAGCCGGTGCTCGTCGTCGGCAACCCGGCCGCAGCGCCCCGGCTGGACGCCGCGTTCCGGGCCACCCGAGGCATCACCGGCGTGACCGGGCCGCTGGTCCGGGACGGCCACGCCTGGTTCCAGGGCACCCTGACCACCGCGCCGGACAGCCAGGCCGCCTACGCCACGGTGGGCCGGGTCCGGACCGCGGTGCACGCCGTGCCCGGCGGCGACGCGCTGGTCGGCGGCAACACCGCGATCAACCTCGATGTCCAGCATGCCGCGGCGCACGACCGGACCCTGATCATCCCGCTGATCCTGCTGGTGGTGCTGCTGATCCTCGGGCTACTGCTGCGCGCGATCATCGCGCCGGTCATCCTGATCGCCACCGTGGTGCTGTCGTTCGCGGCCGCGCTCGGCGTCAGCGCGCTGTTCTTCGATCACGTGTTCCACTTCGGCGGGGCAGATACCTCGTTCCCGCTGTTCGTGTTCGTGTTCCTGGTCGCGCTCGGCATCGACTACAACATCTTCCTGATGACGCGGGTGCGCGAGCAGGCCAGCCGGGACGGCGCCCGCAGCGGTGCGCTGACCGGCCTGGCCGCCACCGGGGGAGTGATCACCTCGGCGGGCGCGGTGCTGGCCGGCACGTTTGCCGTGCTCGGCACGCTGCCGGTGACCTTCCTGACCGAGCTCGGGTTCGCGGTCGCGTTCGGCGTGCTGCTGGATACGCTGGTGGTCCGCTCGGTGCTGGTCACCGCGCTGAACCTGGACCTGGGCCGGTGGATGTGGTGGCCGAGCCGGCTTGCCCGCAGCCCGGCAGCCGAGGCCCGCCCCGTCGAGCCCGCCAGCGTGCCGTAACGTCATCGCGGGCGGCCGGCCAGCGCATCGGCAAGCTCGGGCCGCGAGCTGATGCCCGAGCGGGCCGGCCCCGCACCATGTGCGCGCCGCGGGATAGCCGCCGCCGGCGCCGGGTCATGCCCGGCCGCCCGTGATGAGTCCCGCTGGCTTCGCCACTGTCACCCTGGTGTATCCGCGTGCATACTGAAAGTTATAGACCGGCCGAGAACGGGTCCGGTCGGTCTAAGGGCGGGAACCCGAGGGGGAATGGCCGATGTCAAGTACATGCGGCAACTGCGGCTTATCACTCAGCGACGGCGATGCTTTCTGCGGTAACTGCGGCCAGGCCGTCACCGCGGACCTGCCCGCCGCCGCTGGCACGGACCCAGCCGCGGCTAACCCGGTCCCTGCGGATCCGGCCCCGGTGGCCCCGGTCCCGGCCCCGGCGGTCCCGGTCACGGCGGTCCCGGTCACAGCGGCCCCGGTCACAGCGGAGACGGTCACAGCAGAGCCAGTCACAGCGGGCCCGGCGAGCCGCAAGTGGCCGTGGGCCGGCGCCGCGTCCGGGGCAGACGGGGCGGACCGGGCGGACGGGGCGGAGCCGGCGACGGCGGCGCCGCGGCCGCCGGCTCCGAGCCGGCCGACCCGGCGGATGCCTATGCCGACCGGAAGCTGAGCTCCGCCGACCTGGTGGGCGAGCCGACGTTCGACCCGCTGCGCAGCAGCCGCTTCCGCTGGCAGGTGGTGCGCCGCTTCCTGCTCTACGCGTTCGCCGCGATCCTGGTCGAGCTGGTGGTGCTGTTCTTCGGCCTGATCATCTCGCTGATCGGCGGCGTCGCGCTGGCCGCGCTGGCCCAGGTGGTCACCGTGCTCGTGCTGATCGGGCTGTTCGTGGCCTTCCTGCTGATGCCGGTCCCGGCGATGCTGGCCTACGGCAGCAAGCTGGTCAGCTACCGGGGGAGCAGCGCGCAGCGCGCGTTTGAGTGCATCGAGGAGGCGCTGAACCGGCACCAGACCCCGGCCGACTCGTTCGGCGCGCGGCCGCTCACGCTGCCCGGCGAGGGGCGGCGCCAGTACCTGGAGCTGCGGCGCGGCTTCTTCGCCGGTTACATCTCCTGCTTCGAGCACGGCCGGGATCTCTACCTGGGCTGGACCTTCTGGATCTACATGTCGCCGCTCCGGCTGGCGCTCCTGCGGTTCAGCCGGACGATAGAGAACCTCCGCGGCCGCGGCAATGACCTGTACCAGACACTCCGCTACGAGTCGGTCCGGGCGACCGTCAGCGCGATCCAGATCTGCGCTGAGGAAGGCATCAGCGAGGCCATCCGGGAGGCAGACGGGACCGGGTACTCGCTGTCCGGCGGCCTCGCCGTGCCCGTCAGCTAACCGGGCCCGTCAGCTAGCCGGGGAGGGTGGCCAGCGATGAAGTACTGCACCAGGTGCGGCCGCCGCGCGGACAACGCGGCCAGGTACTGCACCGGCTGCGGCGCCGCAGCGCCTCCGGCGGAGCAGACCCGGACGGCGGCCCCGCTGGCCGGGCTCGCCCCTGGCGCGGTTGCGGCCGACTTCCTGGCCGGCGGCCCGGCTGGCCCCCGCCCGGCTCGCGCGCCAGGGCGCCGGACCATCCTGATAGCCGCCGCCGTGGTCGTGGTGGCGGCGCTGGCCGGGGTGGCCGCCTGGCAGCTAGCCGGTCACCTGGCCGGTCATCACGGTCCGGCCGTGGCGACCGGGCCAGGCCAGGCCGGTCCGGCGGGGCAGCCGGGCGCCGCCGGTTCCGGCTCCGGGCCGGCCGCCTCCGCGCCGGGCTCGCCGCCCGTCAGCTCGCCGCCCGGCAGTTCCCCGTCTGCCGGGACCGGGCCGGCCACAACTCCGGCCGCCTCCGCTTCTCCGCCGGTGTCCCCGGCACCGCCGGGCTCCGGCCCGTCCGGCCTGGTCGCGATCGGGGCCGGTGCGGCCGGGCAGGCAGGCGCCCGGCCGGCCGCGGCATTCCTGGCGTCCTACTTCACCGCCATTAACCGCCACGACTACCACGCCTACGCCGGCCTTTTCGACCCGGACGGGCAGCTGATTCCCACCGCGGCGCAGTTCCGGTCCGGCTACCGCTCGACCGTCGACTCGGATGTGACACTGGCCGGGCTGTCGGCCGACGGACCGGAGCTGGCCGCCACGGTTACCTTCCGCAGCCACCAGAACCCGGCGGACAGCGCCACCCGCACCGCGTGCACCAGCTGGCGGATCACGCTGTACCTCGAGCCGGACGGCGGCAGTTACCTGATCGGGCCGCCGCCGCCCGGCTACCACGCCTCGTTCCTGCCCTGCTCGTAGGCCACCGGTCAGCCAACCGGGAGCGGGCGGCGGCCCCCGCACCGCCCGCCGGATGGTCAGCCGGTGCGGAATTCCCGGCTGGCGGTCAGCAGCATGCTCACCAGCCGCAGCCGGTGCCGCCCGGCGGGCAGCCCGAGCGCGGCCGGGTTGATCAGGTAGCTCACCGACCCCCCGGTGCTGGCGTGCAGCACCCGGATCGCCGGCCGCCGATGAGCAGGATCACCGGATGCCGGGGCAGGAAGCCCCCGGCCGACAGGCGCGCGGTCTGGCCAGGACCGATGTGCCCGCGGGACAGGCGGATCCGGTGCTCCAGCCGGGTCAGCGCGGCCGCGGCCTGGCGCCGGACGGCGCGGTCCTGGTGCCCGGCCACCGTGGCGGCCACCAGGCTGGGCACGAACTTGTTCGCCCGGATCGTGCCCCAGCCGCTGGCCACGTCGAAGCCGCGCGCCGCGGCGAAGCCGCGGACTACCACCTTTCCGTTCTCGATCAGGTTGTTGTTGCCCTGCACGACGTCGGCTATGCCGTCCCGCATCCCGGCCGGGCCGAGCACCCGGTACAGCACGTCATTGATCGGGCCGACGTCCCGGCCGTGGTTCAGCTGGGTCGCCAGCGCCAGCACCCCGGCCAGCAGCGGCCCGGCCTCGGAAGTGCCGTCCGAAGAGTCCATGGTGATGTCCGGCACCGAGCGCATCCGGGACCGGGTCTTCGACCGCACGCCGTTCTGGAAGGCCGGGCGGGCGAATACCGCCGAGTACCCGGCGCCCTCCCCGGCCGCGAAGCCGAACGGCGCGAAGTTCCACAGCGGGTCCGGCCCGGCCCGCTTGCCGGTGGCGCTGAGGTTGGGGGTACTGCCGCCGACGGCGGTGACCCAGGGCGAGTCGTCCCAGGCCGCCGTGGCCCTGGTCTTCGTGGTCGTGCGGGGATCGCACGAGCCCGGGCCGACGGCCAGGTGCTGGGCGGCGTCGCAGTCCCCGGTGCCCTCCAGCACCGGGATGCCCGCGGCGGCCGCGGCCAGCTGGCCGGGCAGCTGGGCGAGGATTCCTCGCGGCCGTACCGGTAGGTGCCCTCCCCGGTCCCGTCGCTGATCGAGATCACGTTGGCCAGGTGGTGCGCGCTGATGTACTCCAGCGCCTGCATCATCTCCGGCGGCGCCACCTGGCTGGCCGCGTCGTCGGTGACCTGGCTGTCCGCCGGGGTCACCGAGATGAGGATCCGGGCGTACGGCGCGACCAGGTGCGCGGCCAGCACGTCCAGCTCCAGCTCGCCCACCCAGCCCTGGCAGGACCCGTAGCTGCCCAGCTTGACCATGCCGGGCGGGCAGGTCGCGGGCAGCTTGTGATCGCCGGACGGGAAGATGGTCCGGATCCGCGGGTTCGGCAGCCCGTAGACCTTGTCCTGGCTGCGGATGAACGCCCCGATCTGCGGGTCATCCCAGCCCTCGATGACCGCGATCGTGGTGCCGGTGCCGTCGATGCCCTGCCGCCACAGGCTGCCGATCTGGTAGTCGAAGATGTCCTCCGCGCCCGGACTTGTGTTGATCTTCTTGTACTCGGTGCGCATCCGGCTGAGAACGGCCGTCAGCACCTTGATGCGGTCGCGCTTGCTCAGGGCCGGCGCGGCGGTTGCCGCGGCGGCCCGGCCGGGCGGCCGGCCGGGGTCAGGGTGGCGGCGACCAGGGCAGCCGCGCTCAGCGCGACTAAGGTCAGCAGGATCAGGCCGTTACGGTGCAGCGTTCTGGTCATGTCCCGAGTGTCCGCGAGCACGACGGCTGACCCGTCACCTTCCGGACACAATCGGGCCACGGCGGGCAGGCCGCCGCCGGCCGGTGGAGTAGATTCGGGAGTGTGAAGAAGATCCTCGAGCTCCTCGTCTGCCTGCTCCACCCGCTGGCCGTCGTGCTGATGTGGATCGACCTGATCACCCGCAGCGACATCTCCGGCCTCGCGAAAGTGGCCTGGGCCCTGTTCGGCCTGATCCCGCTGGTGCCGTTCATCTACGTGCTGACCGGCGGCGATCTCTGGTAAAACCCGCCGAGGGATCAGCCGCCGGCCGCGCGCCACCAGGGGGTGCGGCGCAGCCGGGCCAGCCGGCTGGCCGGGCCGGGCAGCGCGGCCGAGTGAGCGCCGAGGTGCCGCAGGTGATCGCCGACCCAGAGGGCTTCTGCCAGATACCGGGCAGGCTCACCGGCGGGGTTCCGGCTGTCCCGGATCCGGCTGGCCCGGCTGGACCGGCCAGGCCAGCGGGCACGGCGAGCGCGGCAGGTGCCGGGCTGCCGTGGCCCGGCCGCGCTACCGCAGCGGCGATCTCCAGGTAGAACCCGGCCAGATCGGCGGCGCCGCGCTCCAGGCCGGCCCGGGCGGCCCCGGCGGCGCCCGGCGAGCGGACCGGCCCGGCCGGTCCCGGCCCGTCCGCTCCGGCCGTGCCCGGCAGGCTGGCCAGCGAGTGGGCGGTGAGCCGGAGCCGGGTGGCCGCCATGACCAGGGTCCACAGGTCGGCCTTGGCCAGCCGCTTGGAGCCCTGCTCGGTGAGGTAGCCGCGGACCGCGTCGTCCAGCCGGGTGCTGGCCGCGATCGCGCTGGCGGCCCCGGCCGGCCGGTGCCCGCCGCCGGGCCGCAGTACCCACCGGACTGCGTCGGTCAGGTAATCGGCGCCGCAGCGGAACGCGTCGGCGAGGTTGTCGCCGACCACCGCCGAGGCGCCGCGGGGCCAGAACAGGATGCCCACGACAACGCTGACCGCGCAGCCCACGGCCACATCCTCGATCCGGACCAGCCCGACCCGCCAGCCCGCCGGATCCAGCAGGTTGAACAGCACCACGACCGTGACGGTGAACGCGGCCTGCCCGACGGCGAACGGTGCCGTGCCCGGCGAGTAGGACGCGACCAGCACGGCTACCGGCAGCACCGCCCACAGCGCGGCGGGGCTGGTGCCGATGGCGATCAGAAGCGCGGCCCCGGCGATGAACCCGGCGGCCGTCCCGGCCAGCGCCCGCAGTGCGGTCGCACCGGTCGATGCCGCGCTGGTGCGCAGCACCGACAGGGTGCCGAGCACTACCCAGAAGCCGTGCTGGATCCCGCTCAGCTTGGCCACCGCGACCGCGACCGCCAGCGCAGCCGCGCCGCGGGCGCTGTTGCGGAACCAGACCGACCGGCTGCTCGCGTCCCTGGCGATGATCCCGGCGACTCGTGGTAGCCAGCCCCGGGCCGGCTGCTCGCCCGGTCCGGGGGCGGCCGTGATGCCCAGCCACCGCTGCCGCTGGGCCGCGATGGCCTCCGGGCTGGCCCGGCGGGCGGCGATCAGCGCGTCGCCGACCGCTGCCGTGACCGCTATCCCGATGGCCTGGGCATGGAACGCGTGGTCAGCCCGGCGGGCCACCGTGGCCGGATCCCCGGTCAGCTCGCGCAGGTGCGCGGCGCTGGCCGAGCGGGCCTGCCACAGCCGTCCGGCGTCCGGGTCGGCGTCCCGGCCCGCCAGCAGCGCAGCCACCTCGCCCAGCGCCGCGGCCGACTCGCCGAGCAGTGCCCTGTCCTGCGGTGCGGCCTCCCTCAGGTCCAGGTGGCCGTCCATGGCATCGCAGGTCAGCGAGGCGCACCACTCGATCATGTGGATCAGGGCGGCCAGTCCCTGGTCCGCGGCGGCGAGCCCGGTCGGCCGGTACGGGGTGGCCGAGAACATCGTCATCAGCTCGTGCTTGGCCGCGGCCGACGCGGCCCGGTCGGCCGGGGTCGCAGTGCCCCGCACCGCGGCGGCGAGATGACGGGACAGCGCGGCCGCCGCGCCGGAAGCGGCCGCCCGCAGCCGGTCGCCCGGCGAGCGCGGCGACACCAGCAGCACCGCGGCCGTGGCCACCGCCGAGGCCAGCCACCACCCCGCCAGGCGGTCCGGGATCGTGGCGACCGACCCGGCCGAGGCGACCGGCAGCACGTAGGCGAGCAGGGCAGCGGTGACGCCCGAGGCGGCGTTCGGCCCGGCGATGCCGGCGTAGAAGATCGCGAAGGCCACCGGGATCGGTCATCAGGGCCGCCAGCCAGGCCGAGCCGCTGACCAGGGTGCCGATGACCAGCGCGATGCTGCCGGCCACCGCCAGCCCCAGGTGCGCTATCGCCTTGTCCCGCCTGGTGCCGCCGAACGACGTCATGACCAGTGCGCCGAAGCTGCCGAAGACGGCGAACAGGGCGAGCTGGAGGTTCCCGGCCAGCACGAAGGTGAGCGCGAACAGGCCCGGCATGACAATGGTCGCGCGCAGGGCGCGCACGGCCGCCTGGGCCGACCAGCTGATCCGCCAGTAGCTGGTCATGTCCGGCATCGGCCATCCGGGCCCGGCACCACGGTCGTGGCGCCCACCCGTCGGACTCTACCCGTCCGCCAGCTACCGTAAGGGCAGGAAGGGGCGCACATGCAGCTGCGGCCGGGGGACCGGGTGGTGATCACCGGGGCCTCGGGATTCATCGGCTCCGCCGTGGCCAGGGCGGTGCGGGCGCGCGGGGCCGAGGTGGTCGCGCTGGTCGAGCCGGGTGCCGACGAGCGGAACCTGGCCGGCCTCGACGCGCGGCGGGTGGTGGCCGACATCCGGGACGCCGGCGCGGTGCTGGCCGCGTTCCGCGGCGCCCGGTTCGCGTTCCACCTGGCCGCGATCTACCGCTTCTGGGCCCGCGATCCGCGCGTCTTCGGCGAGGTCAATGTCGGCGGCACGATGAACGTGCTGGCCGCGGCCAGGTCCGCGGGCTGCGAGCGGCTGGTGTTCACCTCCACTGTCGGCGTGCTCGGACTCGGCACCGGCCGGCCGGGCAGCCCGGCCGACGAGACCTGCCACGCCGACCTCGGGCACCTGTTCGGCCAGTACAAGCGGACCAAGTTCGTCGCCGAGCACGAGGTGCTGCGGGCCGCGGCGCAGGGCCTGGACGCGCCGATCGTGCTGCCGACGTTCCCGCTCGGCCCCGGCGACGTGGGCCCGACCCCGACCGGACGGGTGGTGCTGGACTTCCTGAAGGGCAGGATGCCCGGCTTCGTAGACACCGCCCTCAACGTCACCCACGTGGACGACCTGGCCCGGGGGCACCTGGCCGCGCTGGAGCGCGGCAGCTCCGGCCGCAGCTACATCCTGGGCGGGGAGAACCTGTCCATGCGGCAGATCCTGCAGCTGCTGGCGGACTGCACCGGGCTGCCGGGACCGCGGCGCCAGGTGCCGGGCCGGCTGGTGCTCGCGGCCGGCCTGGCCAGCGAGCTGGTTCAGGGCAGGCTGCTGCGGCGCGAGCCCAGGATCCCGCTGGAGGCCGCCCGCATGTCCGCGACCAGGATGATCTTCAGTGACCAGCGGGCCAGAACGGAGCTCGGCCATACCTCCCGGCCGGCCGTGCTCGCGATCTGGGACTCGGCCCGGTGGTTCGCCGCCAGCGGCTACGTGCCGGCCGCACGGCTGCCGGCCATCCGGTGGCGTGAGCCGGCCGGCCCGGCGCCTGCTGGCTAGCCCAGCCGCTGCGCCAGCAGGCGGATGTGCTCCGGACCGATGCCGCAGCAGCCGCCGATGAGCTGGGCCCCGGCCTGCGCCCAGCCGGCCGCGTGCTCAAGGTACTGCTCCGGGCCCAGCCCGTCGAAGACCCAGTTCGGTGCCGCCCAGTCGCCTGACTCGGCATAGGCGCCGACCGGCCCCGCGTAGTAGCGGCGGATGATGCCGATCGTGTCCGGCACCAGATCCGGCTTGGTGTGCATGACGGTGACCGCGGCCAGGTCGGGACTGACCAGGGCGCCGAGCAGGTCGTCCAGGCTCTCCCCGCGGCCCATCACGGGGTCGGTGCCGAGGCTGCCGTCATCCTGTCGGACCGCGCCAATGCCCAGCCAGACCGGCAGCCCGGTCTCGGTCGCCGCCTGCACCGCAGCCCGGCCGTAGCCGGTCGACTCGATCAGCTCCAGCGCGATCAGGTCGACCCCGGCCTGCGCCAGCAGCGCCGCCTGCTCGCGGAAATCGGAAAGGGCGGGGAAACGGGGATCCTCCCCGGCAGTGCGCTCCTGCGCGGCGGCGTCACGGATGGCCACCGGGCAGAACGACGACATGGCGCCGGCCACGACCACCGGCCGGGTGGCCACGGCGTCCCTGGCCGCGAGCGCCGCGGCGACCGCTGCCTGATTGACCTCGGCGAGCTGGTCGCCCAGGCCGGCCGGCGCCAGGGCGGCCCGGCTGGCCGCGAACGTGTTCGCGATGATCACCTCGGCGCCGGCCCTGATGTACTCCTGGTGCACCTGCCGCACCAGGTCGGGCCGGTCCAGGTTGGCCCTGGCGCTCCAGGCGTCAGAGTCCATCGTCGCCCCGTCGGCCTGAAGCTGGGTGCCGGTGCCGCCGTCGATGATCACGACATCACCGGCCGCGAGCCGTGCGGCAAGGTCCTCGGCCACGCTCATGTGCGCCCCTTCCGGCTGTCATCGCTGGTATCAGGGCCATCATGCGGCACGGCCGCCGCGCGCGGCGAACCAGCCCCCTGGTCAGGGGCCGGAAGGCTAGACCGGGACGAAGCGGAGGGTCAGCCCCCAGCGGCGCAGCACGCTCCAGAACCAGAGCGTGGACGCGCCGATGCCCGCCACCGTGAGCGCGGCGGTCGCCACCGTGGACAGGGTGAGGAACATGCCGGTCGGCTCGGTCCACATCAGCACCGCCAGGCAGGCGGTCAGCAGCAGGAAGATCCCGGCCCACAGCCAGGTCGCGCCCTGGAAGAAGCGGTGCAGGCCGGGGTGGTGAACGGACGGCTGGCGCAGCGCGACCACCTCGGCGGCCAGCCGGGCCACGATCGGGTTCGGGCCGGCCGCGGTCCTGGCGAACAGCAGGCACAGGCAGAAGTTCGCCAGCGGGAACTGGAGCAGGAAGATCCACAGCTCGCCGGTGGCCAGCACCAGCCCGGTCTGGACGGTGAGCACGATCGCCGAGATCGTCAGCAGGCTCGGCACCGTCCCGCAGGCGATCTTGCGGATGACCGCGGTCAGCCAGACCGCGGCGAGCCCGGTCAGCAGGCCCGCGTCCCGCCCGGCCAGCAGCGAGGCGATCGCGTAGGCGGCGATCGGAAGTACTGCCGACTCCGTCAGGCTCCACGCCATCGTGCGCACCAGTCGCAGCGGCGGGGGGAGCTCGACGTGCTGCGACATGAAGAGAGCGTAACCCCAGCCGGGTGCCGTCAGTGCCCGCCTCACTCTTTCCTGGCCCGGATATTCCATTCTGTTGCCCGATGCGGTGCTAGCCGGCCTGCTTTGATCAGCGCTTCTCGATCAGTGTCGCGCCGGGATCGTTATCCGGCCGGTTCTGCGAGATCCACTCGTCAATCCGGGCCCACCAGTCATACAGCCATTTGAGCTGCGCATCGCGATCGGCGTCCCTGGGCACCTCACCGCATGGCACCCGCCACCATTTCGCCCGGATCAGCGGGTTGAGCTGAAGACTGTGCCAGACGTCGGCCACGCTGACCAGCCGGTCGAGCCCGGCATGCGCCACGAAGATCACGTCGGCATCCGGGCAGGCGGTGATCGCGGTGAGCGCGCCGCCGGCCCGCGGCGGCAGCAGGTTCGGCATCTGCCGGGCACGGGCTGCCAGGTCCCCGCGCCCCTGCTGCTCCAGCCGCCGGATGCCGCGCAGCCACCGGCCCGGCGTCCAGTTGCCGCCCTCGGGGAAGATGACCAGCGCGCCGAGCCGGTCCAGCCCCGAGGCCAGGCGCCTGATCTGCTCGGTGAACAGGTTCTCGCCGGCCTGGCGGTGCTGGATGAACACGTTCGGCACCCGGTTCGCCACCACGTCCACGCCCGGGTCGAGCTGCATGGTCGCCTTCATGACCACCCGCGGCCGCCGGCCGTACACGCTGAGCAGGTGACGCACCAGCAGGATCGAGTCGCCTGGCCCGGCGTGGCGGCTCAGCACGATCACCGGCCGGGCCAGCCGGGCGGCCTGCTCGGCCGCGTCCAGCGGCGGCTCGCTGATCTCGACCCGCATCCCGAAGGCGGACACGGCCGCGTGGTACAGCCGGTCCAGGAACCAGCGCATGACCGCGTAGTGCCGGCTCTGGTACGGCTCGGTGCTCAGCCGGCCGCCGAATCCGCTGGCCAGCCACAGCCCGAGGCACATGAACAGGGCCCCGGTCTCGGCCGCCAGCCAGATGAGCCCGAAGCAGAGCAGCCGCAGCGCCCGCATCCGCCCCGGCCGCGATCGCCCGGCCAGCCCGAAAACCACCGCCAGCAGCGCGAGCAGCGGGAACAGCACCGCGATGGCCACCGCGACCAGGATCGTCAGCGGGGCCAGCACCAGCCGGCGCACCAGCCTGGGCGGGAGCATGGCCGCCTCCTCCCGCGCGGGCTCAGTGGCTGGCCAGCCGGGCCAGGTAGCCGGCCGACGCCGTGTACGCGCGCTCGATGCTGACTGCGACCTTAGCCTTGTCCCGGTAGCGCAGCTGGGATAGATCCGGCGGCCGGGGATCGGTTCCGGCGGGCAGGACGTGCACGGCCACCCCGTCCGGCACCGAGGCCAGCTCCTCGTGGAACCGGTGCCTGCGGGCGATCTCGAACGCGACCAGGCCCACCTCCCACGGGCGGCGCGGCACCGCCAGCGGCCGCTCGATCCGGCCCACCTGCAGCACGTAGACGATGGTGGCGCCGAGCGCGACCGCGCGCCCGACCGGGATCGAGTCCACCAGGCCGCCGTCGAGGAAGTGCTCGCCGCCGACCTCGACCGGCGGCAGCAGGCCGGGCACCGCGCACGAGGCCAGCACCGCCGGGACGATCGGCCCCGCGGTGAACCAGTGCGCGGACGAGTGCTCGATGCTGGCGGCGACGCACTGGAACGGCAGCTCGAGCTCGGCGAAGTCGCTGACCGGCAGTATCTCGGCCAGTGCCCGGCGCAGCGGCTCGATCGAGTGCAGGTGGGTGCCGGACCTGGCCAGCCGGACCGCCCGTCCCCACAGCGTCTCGCGGAACGCCTGGCCCAGCGCATCGCCCTGCCAGACCTGGCCGAGCCGGGCGGCCGCGATCGCCGGGTCGGCCGCCACCAGCGCGCCGTTGATGGCCCCGACCGAGGTGCCCACCACCAGGTCCGGACGGATGCCCGCCTCCGACAGCGCCCGGAGCATGCCGACCTCGTGCGCGCCGAGCAGCCCGCCGCCGCCGAGCACGAACGCGGTGGTCACCAGCCCGGTCCCGAGCCGCCCTGCGGCACTCCTGGCAGCCCGCTACCTGTTCTCGCTGCTCCCGGCAGCCTGGTAGTAGGCCGACGAATCGCGCTGCCACAGCATCACGATGGCCACCAGGCCCACCAGCCAGGTCAGCCCGGTGAACAGCAGGCTGACCGCCCCGCGGGCCTGCGCGAACGAGGTGACGAAGAGCAGGGTGCTCAGGCCGAACAGCACGCTGGAGACGATCCGGGCCCAGCTCTTGCCGGTCCGGTTGCCCCACGCCATCCAGAGCCACAGGCCGACCTCCAGTATCGCCAGGATCGCGAGGACGACCACGTAGCCGACCTCCGCCCGGTGAATCTGGGTGGTGGTGTAGTGCGGGAAATCGCGGCGGATGGCGGTCCGGACGCTGTGGATGAACGCGATGGTCAGGATCAGCCCGAGCGCGTTCAGCGCGGCTCCGACATACATCAGCCGGACCGCGGTCAGGATCGACCTCGGCGCGTCCGGCTGCTGCGGCATCGGCTGCTGACCACTGGTCGGGTACGACTGGTACATGTCTGCCACTTTATTCCTCCTACCTCATCGCGTCGCCCAGCCGGATCAGGCCGGCCGCGCTGTCGCTGCTGCTGTAGATATTGATGTCCACGCCGTCGCGGTAGAACTCCACCCAGGCCGGGTTCGCCCGGCCGGCGTCGGTGCGCGGCCGGATGACCAGGGCCGGCGAGCCGCCGACCCGGCCCAGGTAGGCCTTCGCGGCGTGCTGGTCCAGGAACGCCCGGAAGTAGCTGACCGGGTTCCGGTTCGCCGCGGTCACCGGCCACATCATGACCGTGGCCCGCCCCCGGTCCAGCACCAGCGCGACCTGCCGGGCCTGCCGGTTCACCCAGGCCTGGCTCAGCCGGGAGCCCGCCCCCGCCAGGTCCGGCCGGGGCGTCGGCACCGGGAAGCCGGCCGCGGCGCCGGCCGCCGCCGCCGGGACGCGCTGCCCCTGCACCAGCGGGTCAGCCTGGCCCGCCCGGCCGCCGCAGGAGCCGCGCCGGTCGGTGACGGCGGCGGCGTCATTGCTGACCCGGTGGAAGTACCAGCCGCGCGAGTCGTTGAGATAGCACCTCAGGTCCAGGTAATGCGGCTGCCAGCGGTGCGGGGCCGAGGCGTAGCGCAGGCCGTGGAACCTGGCGTAAAGGCTGTCGCAGGTGTTGTAGTGCTCGGAGTTCGTGAGCACGTACCCGTGGCTGAAGTCCATCCTCGGACTGAAGTCGAACGGCCTGGACCGGTTCCCGATCAGGAACTGCCAGACCGAGCGCCTGCCCGGGTCCTGTACCCGGAACCGGAAGCTCGCGCCGCCCAGCAGCCGGTAGCCGGGGTAGCGCCGGAACTTGCTGTCCACCCCCCGGTTGACCCACTCGGCGTAGACCTGCGGGGTGCGCAGCCGGCCGGGCCCGGCGGTCCAGCCGATCTCCACGTCGTTCAGGAACCTGCCGTGCGCCACGCCCGGGCCGATCACGAACAGGCTGCGGGCGACGTAGTTGCGCAGGTGAGCAAGGGCCCCGCGGCCGTTGACGTAGATGTAGCCCTGATTCCCGTAGGCCCTGGGCAGCCTTGCGTCGTACCCCTCCACGTTGGCGTGGATGCTCCGGCAGCGGGCCGGCCTGGCCGCGGCGGTCCCGGCGGTCCCGGCGGTCCCGGCGGCGCTGGCGTGCGTGCCGGGGACCAGTATCCCGATCGTGGCCAGGCCGAGCGCGCAGCCCGCGGCGAGCCGGGTCCAGGTCCCGGCCTTGCTCCCTGCCGCCAGTCTCATGGCCGGTCTCCTCCTCGCGCTACCGGTGACGCTGTCATCCTGCCCGACCCGGCGCCCGCGACGGTCAGCCGGGGGCGGCGAGGAGGCGGGTCATCTGCCCGGCATCGACGCCCGGTCCCGGCAGGATCGCGATGACCGGCGTGTCCAGGCCGGCGGCCCGGTACTGCGCGACCCGCTCCCGGCACGCCTGCGGCGGGCCGTGCACGACCAGCTCGTCCACCAGCCGGTCCGGAATGGCGGCCAGCGCGCCCCGGCGGTCGCCCGCCGCCCAGGCATCCAGCATCGGCCGCAGCAGCTCGCCGCGGCCCAGCCAGGCGTGGAACGCCGCGTAGACCGGCACCGTGAGGTAGGCCGCCAGCACCCGGCGGCCGATGGTCCTGGCCGCCTCGGCGTCGGCGACCGGGCAGACGAAGATCCGCGCGATCAGCTCGCAGTCCGGCCCGGCCACCGCCCGCACCTTCGGCACGTCCGCCGGGGCCAGCCAGTTCGTGATCGCCGCACCCGCCTCGGCCGCGGCCAGGGCGACCATCTGCGGCCGGAGCGCGGCCAGGGCCAGGGCGGGCGGGACGGCGGGGGCCGGCTCCAGCCGGAACCCGCGCACCGCGAAGGTCTGGTACTGCTCGCTGATCTTCTGCCCGGCCAGCGCGGCGCGCAGGAACCGCAGCATGTCCCTGGCCCGCTGGTACGGCCGGTCGAACGCGATGTCGTTCCACTGCTCCACGACCACCTGGGAGGACGTGCCGATACCCAGCACGAAACGGCCGGGTGCGAGGTCGGCGAGCGTCGCGGCGCTCATCGCCATCAGGCCGGGACCCCGGGTGTAGAAGCCGGCGATCGCGGTGCCCAGCCGCAGCTCGCTGGTCCACTGCGAGGCCAGGGCCAGCGGGGTGAACGCGTCGATCCCGTTGAGCTCGGCCGACCAGGCGTCGGTGTAGCCGAGCCCCGGCAGCGCGCGGACGATCTCGCCCTGCGCGGCCAGCGGGATCCCGTGCAGCGGCAGCGTGATCCCCCAGCGCGAGCTGTCAGTCATTGCTGTTCCTCCTGCCAGCCGGCCCGGTGAACTGCGCGTTCAACGGGTGAACAGTCAGTGAAGAAGCGTAGCGGGCTACTGCTGCCCGGGATCAGGCCCGCAGGCGGGCACGCCGGGCGCGATGGCCGCGGCGACCAGCCCGGCGCCTTACCTGTGTAGAACACTGATCTAAGTAGAGAGCACTGATCTCGCAAGTAATTTGCGAGGAACAGACGAGGAGCAGTCAGATGACCGAGCACACGTCCCGCTACGTGATGCCGACCACTCCGCTCGGCCGCCTGTCCGGCCGCATCTTCAACTCCCTGGTCGCCGACCTGACCAAGGCCGGGATCAGCGTCCGCGGCAGCCGGGTGCTGGCGGTGCGCGGCCGCAAGAGCGGGGAGTGGCGCACCACGCCGGTGAACCCGCTGACCCTGGCCGACGGCCGGTACCTGGTCGCGCCGCGCGGCCATACCCAGTGGGTGCGCAACCTGCGCGCCGCGGGCAGCGGCGAGCTGCGGGTCGGCCGGCGGGCCGAGCCGTTCACCGCCACCGAGGTGGCCGACGAGCTCAAGCCGGAGATACTGCGCGAGTACCTGCGGCGGTGGAAGTGGGAGGTCGGCATGTTCTTCGAGGGCGTGACCCCGGACGCACCGGAGGCGAAGCTGCTGGAGATTGCCCCCGGCTACCCGGTCTTCAAGGTCACCGCCAGGTAGCGCGGCCGCACCGGGTAGCGGCCCGGCCGCTACCCGGTCAGCGCGAGGGTCGCGCCGGCCGGGTCGAGCAGCCGGTGGCAGCCCGGCGAGCCGGGAAACCGGCCCAGCGGCCCGCGCACCAGGGCTTTCGGGCCGTCCGGGCCGGCCAGGATGGCGCCTTCGGCGGCCACGGCCAGCAGCTCGCCGTCGACCCGCAGCAGCACCGGGCCGTCGCGGTCGGCCGAGATCGCGGTCCGGCCGGCCCCGATCGCGTCCAGCAGCTGCCGGGGCCCGGCTGCCTCGCCCGGCTCCAGATCGCACTGCGCCCAGGTCACCGGGACGCCGAGGGGAGAGTCCGAGCCCGGCTGGTGCCAGTCACTGCCGCCCACCGGGACCGCAGCCGGGTGCCAGGCCATCCACCAGCTCAGCGGGGTGGTCCAGCGCTTGTCCAGCCAGCACCAGTGCCAGACCTCGATCAGCGGCGGCCGCCGCCGCATCGGGATGTTCCAGCTCAGGTGGCCGCCGTAGGGGTGGTTGACCGATAGCAGCCCGCCGCTGCGCTCGGTGGCCTCCAGCCACCGGTCCGGGTGCTCGCGGAAGTCGATCCAGCCGACGTCGCCCAGCGCCCCGGCATGGCCGTCCGGGGTGGTGACCTCCTGGCCGGGCAGCAGCGTGACGCCGTGCGCGGCCGCGGCGGCCGGCAGCTCGGCATGATGGCTCACCGTGTTGTGGTCGGTGATCGCGAGGTAGTCCAGGCCCTGCCGGACCGCGAGCCTGGCCAGCTCGGGCACGGTCAGCTTGCCGTCGGAGTGCACCGTGTGCGAGTGCAGGTCGCCGGCCAGCCAGCGGCGCCCGGCACTGGCCGGCAGCTCGCGGGCGGGCGGCCGGTCGGCCATCGGCGGCACCGGCTGGCCGGCCGGCTCCGGCGCCAGCTCGCCCGGCGTGGCCGAGGTCTCGGCCAGCAGCCGGTACCCGGTGCCGCCCGGCGGCACCTTATACAGGCCGATCACCACCTGCCAGGTGCCGGGCTCCAGCTCCCCCGGCAGGTAGCCGGGGGTGGCCGCGCCCGCCGCGATCACGAACGACCGGCGCACCCCGCCGGACCAGCCCCGGAAGCCGGACGGCCCGAGGCAGCCCAGGTCCAGGATCCCGCCCGGCTCGTACTCCAGCCGCACCCGCAGCGCGCAGGCGCCGGGCGGCACCTCGACCGGCAGGTAGTGCCAGACGGCGGCGAACCGGTCTTCCAGGGTCCAGCGTCCCCCGTGACGCGTGCTGACCATGCGCCCATCTGATCAGATCGGCGGCCGGGCCGCGAACGCGGCGGCGCCGCTGCTGGCGTGGCTGATTGCAAAATTAGATATCATCGTGATAATAGCTTGTCCTCAGGAGCGCCGCAGGCGCCGTGGAGGTGGGTTGAGATGACATCGCAAAGTCCGGCTGACGCAGGCCCGGGACCCGCGACCGGGCAGCTAGCCGAGCGTGCCGCCTGGTCGGTGCCCGGCGTGCCGGTCCTGCTGCTGAGCATCGCCGGATTGCTGGTGGCGACGGCGCTGCTGGCGACCGGGATCGTCCTGCGCGACGGCGCGGGCACGGTCATCCTCATTGTGCTCGGCGTGCTGCTGGTGCTGGCCGCCGATTACGGGGTGCGCGGTCTTACCTCGGTGGTGGCCGGGGAGGCGCGCGTGGTGCAGCTGTTCGGCAGGTACCAGGGCACGGTCCGGGCACCGGGGCTGCACTGGGTGAACGCCTTTGCCCGCCGCCGGAAGTTGTCCGCCCGGGTGCGCAACCACGAGACGGCGATCGCGAAGGTCAACGACGCCGACGGCAACCCTATCGAGATAGCCGCCGTGGTCGTCTGGCAAGTGCAGGACACCGCCCAGGCGATCTACGCGGTGGACGACTTCGTGCAGTTCGTGGCGACCCAGACCGAGACCGCGGTCCGGCACATCGCCTCCAGCTACCCCTATGACAACCGCGGCGGCGAGGCGCTCTCGCTGCGCGACAACGCGGAGGAGATCACCCAGCGGCTCTCGGCCGAGATAGCCGACCGGGTCCGGACCGCCGGGGTGCACATCATCGAGTCGCGCCTGACCCGGCTGTCCTACGCACCGGAGATCGCCCAGGCCATGCTGCGCACCCAGCAGGCGAACGCGGTCGTGGGCGCCCGGACGCGGATCGTCGAGGGCGCGGTCGGCATGGTCCAGATGGCCCTGCAGCGGCTCAAGGAGCAGGAGGTCGTGGAGCTCGACGAGGAGCGCAAGGCCGCGATGGTGTCGAACCTGCTCGTGGTCCTGTGCAGTGAGCAGGCTACCCAGCAGGTGGTGAATACCGGCTCGCTGTACCAGTGACGAACCCGGACCGGGACGGATCGGGGGAGGTCCGGTGAGTGAGCGCAAGGGCGTGCTGCTGCGGCTGGACCCGGCGGTCCATGACGCCCTGGCCCGGTGGGCCGCCGACGAGCTGCGCAGCACCAACGCCCAGATCGAGTTCCTGCTGCGGCGGGCGCTGGCCGATGCGGGCCGGATGCCGGGCAACGCCCGCAAGATGCGCGGCCCGGGCCGCCCGCCCTCTGGTGACGCAGCGGGCTGACGGCAGAATCGGGTGATGACCTCCGAATCGCACCGGCGGGCGATCGGCTCGCTGCGGGCCGTGGCGCTGGACGCCCCGGACATCGGCCTCCTGGCCACGTTCTACCAGCAGCTCGCCGGCTGGCAACGCGTCCCCGACGACGAGGAGGACGAGGAGGAGTGGATCACGCTCGACTCCGGTGACGGCTGGCAGATCGGCCTGCAACGGGCCACCGGCCACATGCCGCCCCGCTGGCCGGACTCCGGCCGTCCGCAGCAGGCCCATCTCGACTTCCGGGTACCGGACATCGATGCGGCGGCGGAACGCGCCCGGCAGCTCGGCGCCAGCCTGCTGCGCCGGGGCGACCGGTGGCACACCATGGCCGACCCGGCCGGGCACCCGTTCGACCTGTGCGTCAATCCGGGCGATCCGCGGACCACCCTGATGGGCGTCATGCTGGACTGCCCCGACGCGAAGGCGCTGAGCCGTTTCTACGCGGAGCTGCTCGGCAAGCCGGTGACGTACGAGGCGGACGAGGTCGCCATGATCGGCGAGGACGGCACGCAGCCGGTGATGTTCCAGCAGGTAGAGCGGTACACCGCGCCGCGCTGGCCGGATCCGGCGTACCCGCAGCAGGTCCACCTCGACGTGACTGTCCAGGACGTGGACGCGGCGGAACGCGCCGTCCTCGGCATTGGTGCCGCCCGGCTGGACGGTGCCGGCCGGGACTGGCGTGTCTACGCCGACCCGGCCGGCAAGCCATTCTGTCTGGTGTGGACGGTTTAGTGAAGCACCCACGGTACGGGAACCGGAGCCTCAAGTACCCACGGCACCGGCACCGGATTCTGCGGAACCGACCGCGCCGGAACGGCAGTCCGGGTTCGGGGACTCACGTTCCCGGAGACCGCCGCAGACCAGGGCCTTTCGATGCCGGTCCGGGCGCGCGTTCCCGCCGCGGCCGGCCCGGCGGACAGTCCCAGTGTCGCGGCCACCAGCGCGGAAACTGCGCTTGCAGCGGCTATCTGTGCTTTCATTTCTTATCCTTCAGGCAGACGAGGCTTTTTCCGGATCTCCTTTCTCACGGTATTTCGAGCGCTGTGCACGAGCCATACGCAGAACGTCGTATGACGCCTCCGGCTGGCCGCCCCGGTTAGCATGCGGTTGTGGACGCGATGCTCGGGAGCTGCTCGCTGACGACGCTCCGGCAGCGCACGAGCGTCAAGTGGCGCGCCTACCCGCCGGACGTGCTGCCCGCGTTCGTCGCCGAGATGGACTACGACCTGGCCGCGCCGATCACCGCGGCGATCCGGAACGCGCTGGCGGTGGGCGACTGCGGCTACGGCCAGGCCGGCCCGCTGGCCGGGGCGTTCGCCGGGTTCGCGGCGAAGCGGCTGGGCTGGGCGCCGGATGAGTCCAGGGTGTTCGCGATCCCGGACGTGATGACGGGGATCGCCGAGGTGCTCCGGGCGGTCACCCCGCCGGGGGCCGGCATCGTGATCAACCCGCCGGTGTACCACCCGTTCTTCCTCCGGCTCGGGCTGACCGGCCGCCGGGTGGTGGAGGCGCCGCTGGCCCGGCGGGAGGACGGCAGGTACCAGCTCGACCCGGCGGCCCTGGACCGGGCACTGAGCCAGGACGGCGTGCACGGCTACCTGATGTGCAGCCCGCACAACCCGGTGGGCCGGGTCTGGTCCCGCGAGGAGCTGCGCACCGCGGCCGATCTGTGCCAGCAGCACGGCGCGGCGCTGCTGGTGGACGAGATCCACGCGCCGCTGGTGCTGCCCGGCGCGCGGATGGTGCCGTTCCTGTCGCTGGACCATGAGGCGGCCGAGCGCACGTGGGTATTCACCTCGGCCACCAAGGGCTGGAACATTCCCGGCCTGAAATGCGGCGTCGCGGTCGCCGGCTCGGACCGGGCCGCCGCGGTGCTGGCCGACCTCAGGTGGGCGCTGCTGGCCGGGCATCATGGCGTGCTCGGCTCGGTCGCCGCGTTCACCGACGGGCTGCCCTGGCTGGACGCGGTGCTGGCCCAGCTGGACCGCAACCGGGCGGAGCTGGCCCGGCTGCTGGCCGGGCAGCTGCCGGGCGTCGGCTACGTCCCGCCCGAGGCCGGGTTCCTGACCTGGCTGGACTGCCGGGGCCTGGGCCTCGGCGACGACCCGGCCGCGCGCTTCCTGAGCCACGGCCGGGTGGCGCTGAACCCCGGCGCCGACTTCGGCACCCAGGGCCGCGGCTTCGCCCGGCTGAACATCGCCACCTCGCCAGCCCTGATGGCCGAAGCCGTCCGCCGGATGGCAACGGCATCGACCAGATAGAACGGCGGTGCCGGGGGACGAGAAACTCGTCCCCCGGCACCGCTACTCGGGTCGGGTGCCGGTCAGAAGGTGCCGGTGATCAGCGCGGCCATCTTCGGGGTGCCGATGCCGGTGCCCAGGTCGAATCCCGGCAGGGTCGGGTCCAGGCCGTTGCTGTGTACCGGCTGGGCCCCGTTGATGTCGTGGAAGTAGACGTTCGGGGCCACGTTGTACAGCAGGTAGAGCAGCGGGTTGATCAGGCCGCTGCGGAACCCCTGGAAGCTGTCCCGGTCGGCCACGATGCTCGACCACAGCGGCGAGGACAGGCTGGTCCCGCCGATCCCGAACCAGCCGGGCGGGGTCTGGTCCGCGCTGAACCCGCAGCCGCTGCCCGGCGTGTTGGCGTTCGCCGTGCAGTACTCCGCGTACGGGGTGTACTCGTCGGCGTTGGCGGAGATGTCCGGGGTCTCCCGGCACGGCGTGCCCACGGCCGCGAACGAGCACTGGGTCGTGCCGTTGCCGGTCGTGCTGTACTTGCTGGTCACGCCGGGACCGACCTGGTAGAACGGGCGTCCCCAGAACTGGCTGTTGCCGCCACCGCTGGCCCCGACCTCGGCGCACCAGAAGAAGCCGGGGAAGTTGCCCTCGTCGGCGCTGGTGTTGCACAGGCCGTCCACGTTCCACACCGACTCGATGCCGGCCGGGTAGGCCGGGGTCGGGTTGGTGCCGGGGTTGTCGCTCTCGAACGAGGTGCCGCCGACCGCGGTCACCCACGGGTCGCTGGACGGGTCGAGGATGTTGGGCTGGGTGGTGCCGGAGGACCGGATGCACTCGAACGCGCCGGTGTCGCCGGACGAGGACAGGAAGCTCTGCCCCTGCAGCGCCATCTGCTCCAGCGGCGTGCTCTCGGCCAGGATCACGCTGGAGCCGATGTCGTTCTCGCACTCGGCCCAGCTGGAGCTGATCACGTCGGCGGTGTCCTGCTGCGCGATCGCGGTGTCCAGGTCCACGTTGGTCAGCCCGAGCTCGTCGTTGGGCGCCTCGTAGACCTCCACCTTCTTCACGTCCGGGGACATGGCCACCTGGGTGTCGAGGTCGGCGTCCACCTCGATGTCACCGGAGAAGGCCCCGGAGGCAGGCTCGCAGGTGTCGCCGGCCGGGCAGATCGGGTTCAGCGGGCCGCCGTCCACCATGATGTTCTGCAGCGGCGGGGTGTAGGAGGACCCGTAGAAGGTCCGGGCGAAGGTGTCGACGTCGGACTTCTGGTAGGCGGACAGCTCGAACACGGCGATCGTGACGCCCTTGCCCTTGCCGCGCGGTCCCACGTTCGGCGCCCCGTACAGCGAGTTCAGCTGCGAGGGGGTCAGGCCGTTGCAGCCGGGCGCGCCGCCGTAGCCGGCCGAGAACGGGGTGCCGTTGTTGACGAAGTTGAAGAAGTCCTGAGCGGTGGGGTAGCCGTTCTCGCAGCTGGCCTGGGCGCCGGTGACCTTGCCGGAGCGGTGCCTGAGCCGATGCTGTCGGTCCTGGGGCGGCAGCACGTAGGTCGGCCGCTCGCGCACCGAGCTGGACAGGCCGATCACGCCCTGCACCCCGGAGGCCAGCGAGGCCGGCAGGTGCACCGCGGCGGAGTTGGCGAAGTACCGGATGCCGTGGCTGTCCACGTAGCTGGTCAGCGTGGTCCGGAACGCGGCGGAGATCTGCTTGCTGGTCCCGTAGGCGCGGATCAGGAACGGCGACGGGGCCTTCTCCAGCTTCAGGCCGCTGGCGCGCAGGTATCCGGCGACCGCGGCCCGCCTGGCCGCCGTCGGCGCGTAGTTCCGGTCGAACTGGCCCTTGGCCAGCCAGTGGTGGTACTGGCGGCTGCCGCGGGTGTACATGGCCCGGGCCAGCCGGTTCAGCGCGGCCTGGTTGCGCGGTGCGAGGGCCACCTCGATGGCCATCTTCGCGCTGTGATAGCTGCCGGTGACGTGATCTGTGGTCGGGGTCAGGCTGTCACGCAGCGCGACATAGCGCGTGCTATGCGGCGCCGGCGCCGCTGACGCGGCTGATACCGCGAAAGCGCCGGTCAGAGCCGTTACCGCCGCTACCGTAGCGGCGATCCCGGTTGTCCGGATCGGACGGTGGAGCAGACCCATGCCAACCCTCCTTGGCGTTATGACGGTCCGTGCCGACGTCTGGCCCCGGCACTGCGACCGGGCCGACGGCTGACTGATATCCCGGTGACGCGTGCGACGTCGTGATGCGAATAGCACCGGGCTCAGCCTGAAGGGCCCCGGGCTGCCTGTCAAGATGTGAAAATTCCAGCTCATCGTCATCCGGAGCGGCCGGGCAGTACCGGCGATGCGGGCACCGCGGCCGCGCGCTTACGATGGCCGCAGCCCCTCAGTTAAGGCGGGATCAGCCGTGGAGTTCCGCATCCTCGGGTCGGTGGAGGCAGCCGACGGCGGCCTGGCCAGGGACCTCGGCGGGCTCAGGGAGCGGACGCTGCTGGCCCGGCTGCTGCTGTCGGCCGGGCACGTCGTCTCCGCCGACCGGCTCGCCGACGATTTGTGGGCAGGTGACCCGCCTCCGCACAGCATGGCCACGCTGCGGGTCTACATCTCCCGGCTGCGCCGGGCGCTCGGCCCGGAATCGGCCGGCCTGCTGCTGACCCAGCCGCCCGGCTACCGGATGCTGCTCGCGCCCGGCCAGCTGGACGCGCAGCGGTTCGAGGCGCTGGCCGCCGCGGGCCGGGCCGACCTGGCGGCCGGGCGGCCGGGCCAGGCGGCCGCCCGGCTGCGCGAGGCGCTCGGGCTGTGGCGCGGCCCGGCCCTGTGCGACGTGGCCGACTTCGCCTTCGCCAGGGCGGACGCGATCCGGCTGGAGGAGGCCAGGCTCGCGTGCGCTGGAGGACCGGGTGGAAGCGGACCTGGCCTGCGGCGCGCACGCCAGCCTGGCCAGCGAGCTGGACGGCCTGGCGGCCAGCTATCCGCTGCGGGAGCGGCTGTGCGGCCAGCGGATGCTCGCGCTGTACCGGTGCGGCCGCCAGGCGGACGCGCTGGCGGCCTACCGGGACCTGCGGGCCAGGCTCGGCGACGAGCTCGGCATCGACCCCAATCCCGGCCTGCAGCGGCTGCACCAGGCGATCCTGGGCCAGGATGCCGGGCTGGACTGGAGCGGCAGCGCGGAGCCGCCTGACCGAGTTGCCCGGCCCGGCCGCGTCGCCAGCTGCAGGGCCTGCCGAGACCGGGTCCGCTGAGACGGTGCTGGCCGAGACTGGGCTGGCCGAGACTGGGCTGGCCGAGACTGGGCTGGCCGAGGCCGGGCTGACCGAGCGGCTGACATGGCCGGCCGGGACCGGCCGGGGCGGTACGGCCGAGACCGGCCCGCGTCCGGGCAGCTGGCTGCCGGCCGAGACGACCACGTTCATCGGCCGCGAGACCGAGCTGGCGACGATCGAGGAGCTGCTCGGGCTGTCCCGGCTGCTGACCCTGACCGGGCCGAGCGGCTCCGGCAAGACCAGGCTGGCGCTGCGCGCCGCGGCGCTGGCGGCTCCCGGTTATCCCGGCGGTGTCTGGCTGGCCGAGCTGGCCGCGGTGACCGCGCCGGACCTGGTTCCCGCGGTGGTGGCGTCGGCGCTGGCGGTCCGCGAGGAGCCGGGCACCCCGCTGGCGGACAGCATCGTGACCGGCCTGCGCGGCAGCGAGGCCCTGCTGGTGGTGGACAACTGCGAGCACGTGCTGGATGCGGCCGCCGAGCTGATCGCGGTGCTGCTGCGCGGCTGCCCGTCGCTGCGGGTCCTGGCCACCAGCCAGAGCCTGCTGGGCGTGGCCGGCGAGGCCAGCTGGCCGGTGCCGCCGCTGATCGTGCCCGGTGCCGGCGACACCGACCCGCGGGTGGTCGCCGAGGCCGAGGCGGTCCGGCTGCTGTGCGACCGGGCCGCGCTGGCCCGGCCCGGCTTCCGGCTGACCGGCGACAACGCGATAGCGGTCAGCGAGATCTGCCGCCGGCTGGACGGCATCCCGCTGGCCCTGGAACTGGCCGCGGCCAAGTTCAGCGCGCTCAGCCCCGGCCAGGTCGCGGCCCGGCTGGACGACAGGTTCGCGCTGCTGGCCGGCCGCGGCCGCGGCGGGCTGCCCCGGCACCGCACCCTGCAGGCCGCCATCGAGTGGAGCCATGACCTGCTCAGCGAGGCCGAGAAGACCTGCTTGCGGCGGCTGTCGGTGTTCTCCGGCGGCTGCACCCTGGAGGCGGCCGAGGCGGTCTGCCCGGACTCCGGCCCCGGTGGCGTGCTGCCGGCCGGCCAGGTGCTCCAGACCATCAGCGTCCTGGTGGACCGCTCGCTGCTGACCGCCGAGGAACGCTGCGGCAGCATGCGGTACGGGATGCTGGAGTCCATTCACCAGTTCGCCCGCACCCGGCTGGACGCGGCCGGCGAGACCGGCCTGGTCCGCCAGCGGCACCTGGACTGGCTGATCGGCTACGCCCGGCAGGCCGACGTCGACGGCCCGGACCAGGAGGCCTGGCTGGACCTGCTGGAGGCGGACCTGGAGAACTTCCGGGCCGGGCTGGCCTGGGCCCTGGACAGCGACCAGGCCAGCGCCGGCGAGGCCAGGGTCCCGGCGCTGGCTCTCGCGGGCGCGCTCGCGCCGTTCTGGATCGTGCGCGGGCACATCGGGCTCGGCCGCGGCTGGCTGGAGTCCGCGCTGGCCGCGGCGGGACCGTCGGCCGACCCGCGGCTGCGGGCCGCCGCGCTGGACGGGGCCGGGCAGCTCGCCTACGTGCAGTCCGACCACGACGCCCAGCGCGGCTACCAGGAGGAGAGCCTGGCCATCTGGCGCGAGCTCGGCGACGACGTGCGGGTGGCCAGCTGCCTGGGTGACCTGGGCGCGGCGGCGCACGTGCGCGGCGAGTACCCGGAGGCGCTGGCGATCTACACCGAGGCACTGGAGCTGGCCAGCCGGGCCGGCGACGGGCATCAGATGGCGCGCGCGTACAGCGGGCTCGGCCGGCTGGCGCTGCACCGCGGCAACCTGGAGCAGGCGACCGAGTACTACACGGCCAGCATGGAGCGGTTCCGGCAGGCCGGTGACCTGCGCCGGACCACGCTGATCCTGGGCAACCTGGGCGTGGTGGCGATCCACTCCGGCGACCTGGAGCTGGCCTCGGACCGGCTCGGTGAGCACCTGGCCGCCGCGCGCCGGATGGGGGACCGCAAGCTCACCGGGGGAGCGCTGACCAACCTGGGCCTGGTCGCCTACAACCTGGACGACCTGGACCGGGCCGAGCGGCTGCACACCGAGGCGTTCAGCCTGGGCGAGCAGATCGGCGACCGGCGGCTGGTCACGGTGGCGCTGACCAACCTCGGCATGGTCGCGCTGGCCCGCAAGGACTTCGGCGCGGCCAGGTCCTGGCACGCCCGCGGCCTGGCTCTGGCCGAGGCCACCGGCGAGCTGCGCTCGGTCGCGGAAAGCCTGGAGGAGATGGCCGCCGTGGACGCGGCGGCCGGGCAGATGGAGCGCGCGGCCGAGCTGTTCGGCGCCTCCCAGGCGCTGCGCGAGCAGATCGGCTCGCCGGTCCCGGCGCCCGACCAGGCCAGGCTCAGTGCCGCGCAGTCGGCGGTGCAGGCAGCGCTCGGCGCGGAGCGCTTCGATGCCGCGCAGACCAGGGGCCGTGCCCTGAGCGCCGGGCAGGCGGCGGACCTCGCCCGGCAATTCCAGGAGGAATCATGACTGCCGTCTCAGCCCAGTCGCGCGGCGCGAGCCCGGTCGACTTCGACACCTACGGCGACTACCGGGGCTTCCGGCCAGCCGGGGGCGACCGGCCGGGGCTGCCCGCCGCGGCGTCCCCGGCCGCCGCGTTCGTCCGGCCGCCCTACTCCTTCCGCGGCCGGATCACCGCGGACGGTTCCAGCGGCTACCGGGCCGAGCCGGGGCGCTACCACCTGTACATCTCCTGGGCCTGCCCGTGGGCGCACCGCTCGGCGATCGTGCGCGAGCTGCTCGGCCTGACCGAGGTCATCTCGCTGTCCGCGGTGGACCCGGTCCGGGACGGCCGCGGCTGGGCGTTCCGGGAGGGCGCCGGGCACTCGCTTGACCCGGTGAACGGCTTCGCGTTCCTGAGCGAGGCATACGAGGCCAGCGAGCCCGGTTACGCCGGGCACGTCTCGGTGCCCGTGCTGTGGGACCGGGTGACCGGCGCGATCGTGACCAACAACTTCCCTGACATCACCATCGACCTGGCCACCCAGTTCGGCCAGTGGGCCGACCCGTCGGTGCAGCTGTACCCGGCGCCGCTGCGGGCCGAGATCGACGCCCTCAACGAGGTCGTCTACACCGGGCTGAACAACGGCGTTTACCGGGCGGGCTTCGCCGGGTCGCAGCAGGAGTATCACAGCGCGGTGGCCGAGATCTTCGCCACCCTGGACCGGCTCGAGGTGCGGCTGGCGCACCAGCGGTACCTGTTCGGCGACCAGCTCACCGAGTCCGACGTGCGGCTGTGGGTGACCCTGGCCAGGTTCGACGCGGTGTACTACTCGCACTTCAAGGCCAGCATCCGGCGGATCAGCGACTACCCGAGCCTGTGGGGGTACGCCAGGGACCTGTACTCGGTGCCTGCCTTCCGCGACACCACCAACTTCAGCCAGATCAAGCGGCACTACTTCACCACGCACTCGCATATCAACCCCAGCCGCATCGTGCCGGACGGGCCGTTGCTGGACTGGGACGCCCCGCACGGCCGGGACCGCCTGCGGGCCAGCTGACCGCGCTGGCCGGCGAGGTACTCCCGCGCTGACGGCGCGGGCCGGCGAAGGTATGAGCCGCGTAACGACTTTGCAATGTCGTTGCAACGATGGCGGCCGACGATCGGGCCAACTGATCCAGCTCAGAAAGGGCCCGAAATGAACGCGCTCAGTCAGCTCAGCCGGTCGGACAAGATAGCCGGCGCGGCCGCCATCCTGCTCCTCATCGGCCTCATCGCGTTTCCCTGGTACTACGTCGGGATCTCCGGCTTCACCGTGGACGGCCAGACCTTCGGCGGGGCCAGCTACAGCGCCAGCGCGCTGCAGGCAGACGGCGCGTGGGCCGGCGTGCTCGCGCTGATCGTGCTCATCGCGCTGCTGGCCGAGCTGGTCGTGACCCGGTTCACCCAGGTGCAGCTGCCGGAGCTGCCGCTGTCCTGGCGGGCGGTCGAGCGGTACGCCGCCATCGCCGTGCTGGCGCTGCTGGCGATCAAGTTCCTGACCCACATCGGCAACTTCGGCTGGGGCTTCTACGCGGACGTGGTGCTGGCCCTGGTGCTGGTCTACGGCGCGATCGGGCTCGGCGGCCAGGCCCCGGCCCACTCGTCCAGGGCCGGCGCCGCCGGGATCTGATCCCACCGCCTGATAGCCCGCCTGATAGCACCGCCTCAGCACGGCCCGGCGCCGCACCGGGCTTAACCGGCCGCCACTCAGGGGATCTACCGGAAAGGGGATGCCCGGGTACCGGGCCGGGATGCCGCCGGGAGCGGCCAGCAGCACCACCAGCAGGTGGTCTGCCTGGCCGCTGCCTGGCTGACCTGGCCATCAGGCCGCTCGCATGCGAGTGTGGGAGGGCAGCCCCGCCCATTGCCAGCGTGTGGAGGGTCTGATGGGCAGGGATGTCCCGGCCATGACCGTCAGCCGGCAGGACCGGCGCGCCTACCGCGAGAAGGTGCGCCAGTGCCTGGACGTGTTCGCGCGGATGCTGCGCGAGTCCAGGTTCGAGACCGAGCCGCAGGTGGGCCTGGAGATCGAGGTCAACCTGGTCGATCATGCCGCCCTGCCGTCCATGCGCAACACCGAGGTGCTCGCCGCGATCGACGACCCGGCCTGGGCCAGCGAGCTCGGCCAGTTCAACCTGGAGATCAACGTGCCGCCGCGGCCGCTGCCGGCGACGCGCTGTCCGAGCTGGAGGCCCGGGTGCGGGACAGCCTGGAGCGGGCCGGCCAGGGCGCCTGCCAGGCAGGCTGCCGGCTGGTCATGATCGGCATCCTGCCCACGCTGAGCCAGGACGACCTCGGCGCCCAGACCATGTCCGCCATCCCCCGGTTCCAGCTGCTGAACGAGCAGATGTTCGCGGCCAGGGGCGAGGACATGCGCATCTCGATCGAGGGGCCGGAGCGGCTGCTCACCCACGTCGACACGATCATGCCGGAGGCGGCCTGCACCAGCGTCCAGTTTCACCTGCAGGTCAGTCCCGAGGCGTTCGGCAGCTACTGGAACGCCGCCCAGGCGGTGGCCGGCGTGCAGGTCGCACTGGCCGCGAACTCCCCGTTCCTGTTCGGTAAGGAGCTGTGGCGGGAGACCAGGCTGATCCTGTTCGAGCAGGCCACCGACACCCGGCCGGAGGAGCTCAAGGAGCAGGGGGTCCGGCCCAGGGTCTGGTTCGGCGACCGCTGGATCACCTCGGTGTTCGACCTGTTCGAGGAGAACCTCCGGTACTTCCCGGCGCTGCTGCCGCTGCGCGAGGACGAGGACCCGGCGGCCGCGCTCGACCGCGGCGAGGCGCCGCAGCTGGCCGAGCTGACCCTGCACAACGGCACCGTCTACCGGTGGAACCGGCCGGTGTACGCGGTGGTCGGCGGCAAGCCGCACCTGCGGGTGGAGAACCGGGTGCTGCCGGCCGGCCCGACGGTCGCCGACGTGCTCGCGAACGCGGCCTTCTACTACGGCATCGTCCGGGCGCTCGCCGACGCCGAGCGGCCGGTGTGGACCCAGATGTCGTTCTCGGCCGCGGCCGAGAACCTGGAGCAGGGGGCCAGGCACGGCATCGACGCCCGGGTCTACTGGCCGGGCCTCGGCGAGGTGCCGGTCACCGAGCTGACCCTGCGGCGGCTGCTGCCGCTGGCCTTCGACGGCCTGCGGGCCTGGAAGGTGGACCCGGCCGATGCCGACCGGCTGCTCGGCATCATCGAGCAGCGCTGCCTGGCCGGGCGCACCGGGGCGAACTGGCAGGTGGACGCGGTGCACGCGCTGGACGAGGGCTTCGGCAGGCGGGAGGCGCTGCGGATGATGACGCAGGGCTACATCGAGCGGATGCGCACGAACGAGCCGGTCCACACCTGGTCCACCGGCTGCGGCCCTGAGACGATCAGCAGGTGACCTCGCTCGCCGGGAACCGGGCCGGGGACATCCGGCTGGCCAGCCCGCCGGGCCGCTGGGTGCTCGCGGCCACCGTGCTCGGGTCGAGCATGGCGATGCTCGACGGCACCGTGGTGAACGTGGCCCTGCCCACTATCGGCCGGCACCTGAACGCCTCGCTGGGCGGGCTGCAGTGGATCGTCACCGGCTACACGCTGGCGCTGGCCGGGCTGATCCTGCTGGGCGGCGCGCTCGGCGACCGGCTGGGCCGCCGCCGGGTGTTCCTGATCGGTGTCGCCTGGTTCGCGCTGGCCTCGGCGCTGTGCGGGCTCGCGCCGGACATCGGCGTGCTGATCGCGGCCAGGGTGCTGCAGGGCAGTCGGCGGCGCGCTGCTGGTGCCCGGCTCGCTGGCCATCATCCAGGCCAGCTTCGCCGCAGGCCGACCGGCCGCAGGGCGGTGGGCGCCTGGTCCGGCCTTGGCGGGGTGGCCGGCGCGGCCGGGCCGCTGCTCGGCGGCTGGATCGTGGAGGCGGCCGGCTGGCGGTGGGTGTTCCTGCTGAACCTGCCGCTGGCCGTGGTGGTGATCGCGGTCACGATCCGGCACGTGCCGGAGACCAGGGACGCGTCGGCGAGCCGGCCGGTTCGACGTGGCGGGCGCGGCGCTCGCCGCGCTGGCCCTGGCCGGGCTGACCTACGCGCTGATCGACGCGCCGGAGGCGGCCAGGCGGTATGCCGAGCCGGTGGCGGCCGCCGTGGCCGGGCTGGCTGCTGCGGCGGCGTTCCTGATCGTCGAGCGCCGTCGGGGCCGTCCGCGACGGCCGGCGCTCGCCGGCCGTCGCGGACAGCGCCCCCGCGCCGATGCTGCCGCTGGACGTGTTCGCCTCGCGCCAGTTCAGCGCGGTGAACATGGTCACCTTCCTGGTCTACGCGGCGTTCTCCGGGATGATCTTCCTGCTGGTGCTCCAGCTCCAGGTGGCGTCCGGGTTCTCGGCGCTGGCGGCGGGCTCCGCGCTGCTGCCGGTCACGCGTGCTGATGCTGGCTGCTCTCGGCGCGGGCGGGGGCACTCGCCCAGCGCGTCGGCCCCCGCTGGCTGATGACCGCCGGCATCGCCGTCTGCGCGGCCGGGACCCTGCTGATGACGCGGATCGGCGACCAGCGCCTCCTACCTCACCGACGTGCTGCCCGCGGTGGCCGTCTTCGGGCTCGGCCTGTCCTTCACCGTCGCCCCGCTCACCGCGACGGTGCTGGCCAGCGCGGATGTCCGGCATGCCGGGGTGGCGAGCGGCGTGAACAACGCGGTGGCCAGGATCGGCGGCCTGCTCGCGGTGGCCGGGCTGCCCGCCGCGGTCGGGCTCGGCGCCAGCTGCCTATCGCTCCGCCCGGTGTTCAGCGCCGGGTTCCAGCACGCCGTGCTGATCTGCGCCGGGCTGCTGCTGCTCGGCTCGCTGCTGTCCGCGATCCTGATCGACAGCAACGTGCTGCGGCCGGCCGACGGGCCGCCGCCGCCCGGTGCCGGAGTGCCGGGTGAACTGCCCGGTGACCGGGCCGCCGCTGGAGCCCGACGACCGGCCGGCCCGGTCCGGCAAGCCGGGCTAGCCAGGCCAGCCGGATAGCCGCCCGGCTGGCGCTGCCAGCGCCGGCCCGGCCAGGTCAGTTATCGAGGCCGAGGGTGAACGTCGGCTTCGGCGAGGTGGCGGGCAGCTGGTGCTCCGCGCTCAGCCGGCGGATGGCGGTGCCGGTGGCCAGGAACTCGGTCGCGTGCTCGCCCCAGACGTGATTGGACACCCCGACGTTCACCCCGACGATGCCGGACGCGCCCGCCTGGGATGCCTCCGCCTGCATCCGGACCAGCGCGAGCTCGCGCGCCTCGTAGATGCCCTGGGTGAACAGCACCATCTCCTGGTTCTGGCCCGCCTGCCGCAGCGTCTGCATCATCGACTGGTGCGCGATGTGGTACACGCAGGTGCCGAGCACGAACGCGACCGGCACCGACCCCGGCGGCCAGCAGCCGGAAGAAGTCCTGGGCGGACAGGTCGGAGGTGAACGCCCGGCCGTCCGGGGCCCGGTGCGCGCCGGCCGTGCCGTCGCTGGCCTGGCCGAGTGCGCGCACCGCGGTGCCGGTCGCGATGAACTCCAGCACTTCCTGGCCCCAGGCGTACATCTGCATCCGCAGCTGCACCCCGACGATGCCGTCCGCGCCGAGGTGATCGGCCTCGGCCCGCATCCGGGCCATGGCCAGCTCCCTGGCGTTGTACATGGCCTGGGTCAGTACCTGGAGTTCCTGGTTCTGCGACCAGCGGCCGACCTGGAGGCCGACGTGGTAGATCGAGGAGCCGACCACGAAGCCGAGCGGCTCGAAGCCGGCCTCGCCGAGCAGCACGTACTCCGACACGGACAGGTCCGAGGTGAACACCCCGGCCGGGTCGGCGCCGGCCGTGTGCGCCAGCCGGGTGTCAGCGGCCTGCGGTTCCCAGGCGGCAGAGGGGTCATCGGTCCGGTTTCCGAACAGCGGCATCGGGAGCTCCTTTTCGGCGGGGGTCAGGGCCGGGGCCACCGGTCGCGCAGGACCCGGGCGGGGACTGCAGGGCGAGAGCTGAGCAGCCGTGCAGGCAGCCGCAGCCTACCGGTAGCCGCGCCCGCTGCGGGGCTGGCCGGGAGGTAGCCTGCCGGAGAGGCGATGATGGACCTGACGATCAGCCCGGTGACACCGCCAGCCGATTCAAGGGAGAGTCATGAGCCGCGTCGCTCACCCGGCCGGCCCGCGTCACGCCGACGTGCTGCCATCCGATCATCCGCCGGCCCCGCCCGGCGACGTCAACGCGCTGGACCCGGCGATCTGGCCGTACACGGCCCGGCGCCGGGACGGTGCCCTGACCATCGGCGGCGCGGACGTACGCGACCTGGCCGCCCGGTTCGGTACCCCGCTGTTCGCCTGCGACGAGGAGGACTTCCGGCGGCGATGCCGGTCGTTCCGGGCCGCGTTCGGCGGCGACACCGGCGTCTTCTACGCGGCCAAGGCGTTCTGCTGCACCGCGGTGCTGAGCTGGGTGGTGCAGGAGGGCCTCGGGGTTGACGTGTGCACCGGGGGAGAGCTCGAGGTAGCGCTGCGGGCCGGGGTGCCGCCGGAGCGGATCACCGTGCACGGCAGCAACAAGCTGCCAGCCGAGCTGGAACGGGCCGTCGCGGCCGGCGTCGGCTACATCGTGCTGGACTCGCTGGAGGAGATCGCCCGGCTGGCCGCGATCGCCGGGCGGACCGGTGACCCGCCTGCTGACCCGGTCGTGCTCGCGCGCCGCCCGCGGGTCCTGATCCGGGTCACCACCGGGGTCGAGGCCGCCGCGCACGAGTTCGTGGCGACCGCGCACGACGACCAGAAGTTCGGCTTCTCGCTGTCCTCGGGCGCCGCCGACGAGGCGGTCCGCCACGTGCTGGCCTGCCCGGACCTGGAACTGGCCGGGCTGCACTCGCATATCGGCTCGCAGATCTACGACACCTCCGGCTTCGAGGTCGCGGCGCACCGGGTCATCGGGCTCGCCGTCCGGATCCGGGACGAGCACGGGATCCAGCTCGCCGAGCTGAACCTGGGCGGCGGGTACGGCATCGCCTACGTGCCCGGCGACGACCCGGCCGACGTCGCCGACATCGCTCGCGGCCTGCGCGAGATCGTGGCCGGCCAGTGCCGCGCCGCCGGCCTGGCCGAGCCCCGGCTGACGGTGGAACCGGGCCGGGCCATCGCCGGGCCCGGCACCGTCACCCTGTACCAGGTGGGCACCGTGAAGAACGTGGACGGGCTGCGCACCTACGTCAGCGTGGACGGCGGGATGAGCGACAACATCCGCACGGCGCTGTACGACTCGCCCTACACCTGCGTGCTGGCCTCCAGGGAGTCCGCCGCCCCGCTGATGCTGTGCCGGGTGGTCGGCCGGCACTGCGAGACCGGCGACATCGTGGTGCGCGACTGCCACCTGCCCGGCGACGTGGTGCCCGGCGACCTGATCGCGGTCGCAGCCACCGGTGCGTACTGCCGGTCGATGGCGAGCAACTACAACCACGTCGGGCGGCCGCCTGTGGTCGCGGTCCGGGACAGCGAGGCCAGGGTCCTGCTGCGCCGCGAGTCGATCGAGGACATGCTCCGGCTGGACACCGGGGTAACTCCCGCCGGCCAGCCCGCCCCGTCCCTGGCCAGCTCCGCGCCTCATTGACCCTGATTCTCTTAGAGGCCCCAGCAGCTAGTCGCGGGGTTGTTCCCGGCAACGTATGCTTGAGCGCCGATCGCGCCGCCCGATATCAGCGATGACGCGTCGGCGTTACCGTGCTGGCCGGACCAGTAGACATTGATGAGATAGGTGCTATCGTGCCCGCATTCAGGGCCTATGACCCAGATGTTGCTGCCGGTTCCGTTCCTGGACGGAGGGCATGGTCCTACATTCGCATTCTCGTCGAAATCTGTTCCGATGCAGCCATTGCTGATGCCGGAGAATATCTCGATTATTTGGTCGTTATTATAAGTTGAGTTTAGCCCGCTGCCGACCGGGAAAGGACAGGCGGGACCCGGATTACCACCTGTGCCGTCTGTGACGAAGCCATCGTTGCAGTAGCCGCTGCCGAGGGGGCGCATGGAGAAGTTGTCATTCCCAGTGCCGCTGGTCTCCATCTTCACCAGTCCGCCCCAGTTGTTCAGGCAGTAGCCGGTACCGGCTTGTGCGCATATCTCCGGAATGGAGGTTCGCTGCGAGCCGCTGGCGGGGGAGGGGGAGGTTGCGGGTGCGGGGCGGGCATACGCCGGGGCAGCTGTGAATGCTGCCAGCAGCGTCAGGCCGCTGAGGGTGAGCAGAAGTTTTCTGATCATGCCGGGCTTCCTTCCGGTCGCTATGACCTGTTGAGACCGCCCTTTAGGGGACCTGAGCCTGCCAGCAGCTGGCTGCGGGGTTGTTCCCGGCAACGTATGCCTGAGCGCCGATCGAGCCACCGGATTCCAGTGATGACGCCCCGCTGTTACCGTGCTGGCCGGACCAGTAGACATTGATGTAATAGCTACCAGCGCCGGAGCCGACATAGCACGCGGGGCCTATGACCCAGATGTTGCTGCCAGTCCCGCCGCTGGATGGGGGGCATGTCCCGACATTCGCGTTCTCGCTGAAGTCTGTTCCGATGCAGCCATTGCTGACGCCGGAGACTATCCTGACTATCTGGTCTCCATTGTATTCTGAGTTTAGCCCGCTGCCGACAGGGAACGGGCAGGCGGGGCCTGGGAGCTGAACGCCGTTGGTGACGTATCCACCGTCGCAGTAGTGGGTGAGCGTGTACCAGCCGAAGTCATCATTGGTGTAACCGGCCTTCTCCATCTTCACCAGTCCGCCCCAGTTGTTCAGGCAGTAGCCGGTTCCGCCCTGTGCGCATATCTCCGGAATGGAGGTTCGCTGCGAGCCGCTGGCTGGGAGGTGGGAGGTTGCGGGTGCGGGGCGGGCATACGCCGGGGCAGCTGTGAATGCTGCGAGCAGCGTCAGGCCGCCGAGGGTGAGCAGAAGTCTTCTGATCATGCTGGCTTCCTTCCGGTTTCGGATGGTCCGCGCCCCTCGCGTTCCAGCGCGGCGTGATGCGGTAACCGCTTCTCGATGCGCCGCCCGCTACTCGTAATATGGCCGACCGGGCAGGTACGGAACAGGAAGTCTGGAGGCAGTTTCGGCCACTGAGCGTTGCCGGGCTTTTACGCAGCATCAGGCTGGTGATCGCGTAGCTGGTCTGAGACCAGGCCGCCCGGCTGGCGCCGCTTCACTCGTCTAGGCTGGCCCGGTGCATCGGAGTGCCGAGGCGGCGGCCGGGCCGGGCCTGGTCCTGCTGCCCGCCGTGGATGTGGCTGGTGGCCGGGCGGTCGGGCTGGCGCGGGACCCAGCTGGCACCGATACCGGTGAGGCTGACCCGCTGGACGTGGCGCTGGCCTGGCAGCAGGCCGGAGCCCGCTGGATCCACCTGGTCGACCTGGATGCCGCCTTCGGCCGTGGCTCGAACGCGGAGCTGCTCGCCGGGCTGGTGGGCAGGCTCGACGTCGCGGTCCAGCTGTCCGGCGGCATCCGGGACGACGCCTCACTGGCCGCGGCCATGGCTACCGGGTGCGAGCGGGTGGTGATCGGCACCGTCGCGCTAGCCCGGCCGGACTGGGTGCACGAGGCGGTCGCCGGGCACGGCGAGCGGGTCGCGGTCGGCCTGGACGTGCGCGGTACCCGGCTGGCCGCTCGGGGTCACACCACCAGGGCTTCCCGGCCCGCCGGAGACAGCGCAGAAGCCGGGGACGCGAGGAAAACCGGGAACACCGAGGACACGGGGGGCGCGGCGGGCGCGGGGGGCAGCGACCTGCTCGAAGCGATGGCCGGGCTGGAGCAAGCCGGCTGCGCCCGTTACGTGGTGACCGACGTGACCAGGGACGGTGCTCTGACCGGCCCCAACCTGGACCTGCTGCGCCTGGTGTGTGCGCGGACCAGCCGTCCCGTGGTGGCCAGCGGCGGCGTGGCCAGCCTCGCCGACCTGCGCGCGATCACGGCGCTGGCGCCGCTCGGCGTCGA
Organism: uncultured Actinomycetota bacterium; assembly: GCA_963719705.1. GTDB lineage: Bacteria > Actinomycetota > Actinomycetes > Streptosporangiales > Streptosporangiaceae > CAVRCV01. Next base: position 1,466,554 of record CAVRCV010000013.1, on the reverse strand, counting down.
GGGCGCGATCGTCGGGAAGGCGCTCTACGCCGGGGCGTTCACGTTGCCCGAGGCGCTGGCCGCGGTTCGCTGACTCCCCGCGGGGCTAGCCGGGCAGGATGAACCGCTCGACCGCGGTGGCGAAGCCCTCGTCCTCGTTGCTGGTGGTGACCCGGCGGGCGGCTCGCTGCACCTCGCGTGTCCGCGTTGCCCATCGCGATGCTCAGCCCGGAGTGCGCGAACATCAGCACGTCGTTGGGCATGTCGCCGATCGTGGCGATCTGGGCGGCCGGGATGTTGCAGGGTCGCCGACAGGTACTTGACCACCGCGCCCTTGTTCGCGTCCGGGTGGGTCACGTCGGCGTAGTAGGGCTGCGAGCGGGCCGCCGAGACGTGATCACCGAACTGGTCGTGCGCCCCCTCCGCGGCGGCGGCGACCGCGTCGTGGTCGTCGCTGACCCCGACGATCTTGGCGACGCCCTCGGTCATGTCGTCATAGCTGGCCGTCACCGTCGGCTCGAACTGCACCGTGGCCGCCTCCCGGTCCACGTGCGGAGCCGTGCCGGTCGCGCACGTACCAGTCGGCGCCGCGGTACAGCCAGACGTCGGTGCCGTGCGACTCCAGCAGCGAGATCACCGGGCGACCAGGTCGGCCGGGATGGTCTTCTGCGAGATCACCGCCATCTCGTCGGTGACGAAGGCGCCGCCGTTGAACGCGGCGATCGGCGTGCGCAGCCGCAGCGGCTTGACCAGCATGGACATGCCTCGCGGCGGCCGGCCGCTGGTGATCGCGAAGGTGATGCCCGCACTGTCCAGCCGCCGTACCGCCTCGATCGCGCGGTCGGTGAGCACCTTGGCACCGGTCACCAGGGTGCCGTCGACGTCGGCGAGCAGCAGCCGGACCGGCGGCCTCACCGCAGGCTGCCAGCCGCGACAGTGCTGCTGACCGGGGTCACGACTTGCCGTCCGGCAGGTACCAGTGGTGCGGCGCGATCAGGCTGCGGATCGAGTCCGGTCCCCAGCAGCCCGGCTCGTACAGCTCCACCGGCGGCGGGTCGTCCAGCAGCGGGGCCGATACCTCCCACACCCGCTCGATCCCGTCCGACCGGGTGAACAGCGACTGGTCGCCCAGCATCGCGTCCAGGATCAGCCGCTCGTAGCCCTCGAGCTCGTGCGCCCGGCGGAACGAGTCCGCGTAGCTGAACGTCATCTCGGCGGTCCCCAGCCGCATGGCCGGGCCCGGCTGCTTCACCTGGAACCGGGTCGCGATCCAGCCCGGATCATCGAAGTCGATCACGAGCTGGTTCGCCCGGCCGTGCCGCCTGGTCCCGGCCTCCTCCGGGAACATCCGCATCACCGGCTCCCGCAGCGTGAGCGTGACCACCTGGCGGCGCTGCGCCAGCGACTTGCCCGACCTCAGATAGAACGGCACCCCGGCCCAGCGCCAGTTGTCGACCTCGACCCGCAGCGCGGTGAACGTGTCGGTCTGCGAGTCGGGGGCGACGCCGGCCGATCCCGGTAGCCCCGGTACTGGCCGCGGACCACGTGGCCAGGGTCCAGCGGCCGCATCGCGTCGAAGACCTTGCCCTTCTCGTCCCGCAGCGGCTTGGCGTCCAGCGATACCGGCGGCTCCATCGCGACGAAGCCGAGCACCTGGAACAGGTGGGTCACGATCATGTCCCGGAACGTCCCGGTGCCCTCGAAGAACTGGGCCCGGCCCTCGATGCTGATCGACTCGGGCACGTCGATCTGCACGTAGCTGATGTGGTCCCGGTTCCAGATCGGCTCCAGGAACCCGTTGGCGAACCGCAGCGCGAGGATGTTGTCCACCGACTCCTTGCCGAGGAAGTGGTCGATCCGGAACACCTGGTCCTCGGCGAACACCGCGTGCACGGTCTGGTTCAGCTTGCGGGCCGAGTCCAGGTCGGTGCCGAACGGCTTCTCGATGATCACGCGCGAGTTCTCCGCCAGGCCCGCCTGGCCGAGCATGCCGACGACCGACCCGAACGCGGACGGCGGCACGGCCAGGTGGAAGATCCGGCCGGGGCTGCCGCCGATCTCCTTCTCCGCCGCCTGCACGGCCGCGACCAGCGGCGCCGCGTTGTCCGGGTCGGCGGCGCCGAAGTGCAGGCAGGACTCGAAGGCCTGCCAGGCGGCCCCGGTCGGCTTGGCGCTGCCGAACTCCTTGACCGCGTCCAGCGCGTGCTGGCGGAAGTCGTCGTCGCTGAGCGCGAACTGGGCCGGGGCCGAGCCGATGATCTGGTACTTCTCCGGCATCAGCCCGGCCTTGGCCAGGTGGAACAGGCCCGGCAGCAGCTTGCGCCTGGCCAGGTCGCCGGTGGCGCCGAACAGCACGATCACGTGGTCGGCCGGGGGCACGGCCATCTTGGCGCGGTCGCGTGTTCGCCAGCGCGTTCCGGGACCGGTGACCCGGACGACCCGGACACCCGGTCATCGGCGCGCCTCGCGCGCAGCTCTGTGGCTCGAGTGCATGCTCCATACCTCGCGACCGGCCCGGCGGCGGATGCGGGGCGGGCCACCTTCCGCGGGACCGGCGCTCCGGCATGCGGGAGACTGGCCCGGTGAGCGTCGAGCGGAGAAGCAGGCGGCGGCGCAGGCCGCCGCGCAGTTCGTGCGGGACGGCATGATGGTCGGGCTCGGCACCGGCTCGACCGTGGCCTACCTGCTGCCCGCGCTGGCCCGGCGGCGGCTGTCCATCCGCTGCGTGGCCACCTCGCCGCGGACCGAGCAGGCCGCCAGGGAACTCGGCCTGGACGTGGAGCCCGCCGACTCGGTCGACCGGCTCGACCTGACCATCGACGGCGCCGACCAGGTGACCCCGGACGGCTGGCTGGTCAAGGGCGGCGGCGGGGCGCATACCAGGGAGAAGGTGGTGGCGGCCGCCGCGGACCGGTTCATCGTGATCGCGGACTCGACCAAGCCGGTGGCCGCGCTGCACCCGCCGGTCCCGCTGGAGCTGCTCGGGTTCGGCCTGCCTGCCACCCTGCGGCAGCTGCGCCAGCACGGCGAGGTGACGCTGCGGGAGGCGCCGCCGAGCCCGGACGGCGGAGTGATCGCCGACTATCTGGGCGCCGTCGAGCGATCCGGCACAGCTGTCCGCCCGGCTGTCGGCAACGCCGGGCGTAGTCGCGCACGGCCTGTTCCCGCCCGAGATGGTCGCCGTGGTCCTGATCGGCCGCGGCGACTCAGTCGAGCAGCGAGTGCTCCGCTGACTGAGGACCAGGCTCACTGCGGGCCCGGCCCTGGCCGGGCTCAGTCGTCGCCGGGCTCAGTCGTGACCGGGCAGGACCATCAGCGGGCGCAGCTCGATCGCTCCGTACCGGGCGGCCGGGATCGTCGCCGCCCAGCGCAGCGCCTCGTCCAGCTCCACGCAGTCCAGCACGTAGTAGCCACCGATGGCCCCCATGAGCTCGCTGAACGGCCCACCGGTGACCAGGGATTCGCCGCCCCGCACCCGCAGCGTCACGGTCGCGGCCGGCGGCTGCAGCGGGCCGCTGTCCACCAGCACGCCTGCCTCGCGCATCGCCGCGGTGGCCGTCCCGTAGTCACTGAGCATCTGCCGGAACTCCTCGGTGCCGGGCACCGGAGCCGCTACGTCCGGCTCCCCGGCCAGCAAGCACAGATAGCGCATGTTGTCTCCCTCGTGGCGAGGTTTCCATGATCCTGTAAACAAAATGCTGCTCCAGCGACATTTTGTTTACAGGATCATGGAAACCTCCATCGAGCGGCCGGGCCCGGTCAGCTCTCCGCTGGCCTGGCCGGGGTCAGGCCGGTCAGCTGCTCGCTGATCTCCCACAGCCGCCGCGCGCTCTCGTCGTCGCGGGCGGCGGCTGATGGCTCGCGCCGCCGCCGCTTCACGTAGTAGCCGCCGGTCTGCCCGGCCACCTCCGGTGAGCTGGCCAGGTACACGATGGTGTCCGCGCCGCGCTCCGGCGACAGCAGGAACGGCCGGGCGATCATCACGCCATACCGCAGCAGCGGCCGGGCCTGGCGGCCGAATCCGGTTCGCACCACGCCCGGGTGCACGCAGTTGGCCGTCACCCCGGTGCCGTCCAGCCGGCGGGCGAGCTCGCGGGTGAACAGGATGTTGGCCAGCTTGCTGTTGGCATACGACCGCCAGCTGTCCCAGCCGTGCTCGGTGTTCGGGTCGTCCAGGTCGAGCCGGGCGGCGGTGTGCGCGTCGGAGCTGACCGTGACCACCCGTGCGGGCGCGGCCGCGATCAGCTTCGGCAGCAGCAGGTTCGTCAGCAGGAACGGCGCCAGGTGGTTGACCGCGAAGACATGCTCGAAGCCGTCCGGCGTGATCCGGTGCTCGCCCAGCACCAGGCCCGCGTTATTGACCAGGACGTCGATCCGCTCCAGTGCGGACAGCCGCCCGGCGAGCTCGCGCACCTGCTCCAGCGAGGCGAGATCGGCGATCTCTACCTGCGGCGGCGTACCCGCCGAGCCGATATCGGCGGCGGCGGCCTGCGCCCGGCCGCGGTCGCGCCCGACCAGCACGACCCTGGCGCCCTGCCGGGCCAGCGCGGTCGCTGCCGCCTTCCCGATCCCGGAGGTAGCTCCGGTGACGACGCAAACCTTGTCTGTCATGGCCGAATGCTATCCAGCGAATACCGGGCCGATGTCCGGGTCCGCTGCCGGGCCGCGCGCTGGCCGGCCGGTGGCCGCTGCGCGCCCGGTAATGTCGCGGCCATGCCCACTCCCGAGTTCATCACCGAGCTTCGCGCGCGGATCGGCCACCGGTTGCTGTGGCTGTCGACCGCGGCCGGCGTGGTCCTGGACTCCGGCGGCCGGGTGCTGCTGGAGCGCCGGGCCGACACCGGCCGATGGGCCCTGCCCGGCGGCATCATCGATCCGGCCGAGCAGCCGGCCGACGCGGCCGTCCGGGAGATCTTCGAGGAAACCGGCGTGATCGCCGTTCCCGAGGCGCTGACCTCGGTGACCGTTTCCGAGCCGATCACCTACGGCAACGGCGATCAGGTGCAGTACCTGGAACTGACGTTCCGGTGCCGCTCGGCCGGCGGCTCCGCCCGGGTCAACGACTCCGAGTGCGTCGAGGTCGGCTGGCACGCCCCGGATGCGCTGCCGCCCCTGGACGAGAAGCCGCTCAGCCTCCTCAACCAGGCGCTGGGCGGCGGCGGCCGCGCGGCCTACGCGTTCTCCGGCCTGAACCGGGTCCTTGGCCTGCCGGACGAGGCGATCTAGGCCGTCGCCCTGCCATGCTGGTCGCATGGCCGGCGAGGTTGAGTTCGACCCAGATCTGTACCGGGGCACCGGCGGGTACTACGAGCGCTTCCGGCTGTCCTACCCGGACGCGATGATCGCCGACCTCGCGCGCCGGGTGCCTGGTACTGCGGGCCTTGACGGGGGGCGCGGGGTGCCTTACCGCGAGCGGCCTTAGTCCTTCTTCTCCGCGTGGCCGCCGAACTCGCTGCGCATCGCGGACAGGATCTTGTCGGTGAACTGGCCAAGGCCGCGGGACTCGAACCGCTCGATCAGCGCGGCGGTGATGACCGGGGCCGGGACGCCCTCGTCCACCGCGGCCAGCACGGTCCACCGGCCCTCGCCGGAGTCGGACACCCGGCCCTCGAAGTCGGCCAGCTCGGGGGAGCGGGCGAGGGCGTCCGCGGTCAGGTCGACCAGCCAGGAGCCGACCACCGAGCCGCGCCGCCAGACCTCGGCCACCTCGGCCACGTCGATGTCGTACTGGTAGTACTGCGGGTCCCGCAGCGGCGTGGTCTCCGCGTCGTGCGGACGCAGTGTCGTCCCGCCCGACGCCGGCGTGCTTGATCACCGACAGGCCCTCGGCGATCGCGGCCATCATGCCGTACTCGATCCCGTTGTGGACCATCTTGACGAAGTGCCCGGCGCCGTTCGGCCCGCAGTGCAGGTACCCGTGCGGGGCCGTGCCGCCCTTGCGGGTCCGGCCGGGAGTCGGCTCGGCGCTGCCCTCGCCGGGCGCGATGGTCAGGAAGATCGGGTCCAGCCGGGCCACCGGCTCCGGCTCGCCGCCGATCATCAGGCAGTAGCCGCGATCCAGTCCCCAGACCCCGCCGGAGGTGCCGCAGTCCAGGTAGTGGATCTGCTTCGGCGCGAGCCGCTTCGCCCGGTCGATGTCGTCGCGGTAGTAGGAGTTCCCGCCGTCGATCACCGCGTCGCCGGGGTCGAGCAGCTCGGCGACCTGATCCAGGATCTTGCCGGTGATGCCGGCCGGCAGCATCAGCCAGATGTTGCGCGGCTTGTCCAGCTTCGCCACGAAGTCGGCCAGCGAGGTGGCGCCGGTCGCGCCCTCGGCCGCCAGCGCCTTGACCGCGTCCGCGCTGACGTCGTAGACGACGCAGCGGTGACCGTCCCGCATCAGCCGGCGGACCAGGTTCGCGCCCATCCGGCCGAGCCCGACCATGCCGAGCTGCATCGGCCTGTCAGTAGTCATTGTGCTGCTCCTAGCTCTTCAGGCTGCGGTAGCGCCGGATCAGCGCGTTGGTGGACGAGTCGTGCGTCAGCTCGGGCTCGGCCTCGCTGGTCAGCTCCGGGATGATCTTGACCGACAGCGCCTTGCCCAGCTCGACCCCCCACTGGTCGAAGGAGTCGATGTCCCAGATCGTGCCCTGGGTGAACACGCTGTGCTCGTACAGCGCGACCAGGGTGCCCAGCACCCGCGGGGTGAGCTTGCGGGCCAGCAGCACGTTGGTCGGCCGGTTGCCCGGCATCACCCGGTGCGGCGCGACCTCCGGCGTGGTGCCCTCGGCCAGCACCTGCTCCAGCGTCTTGCCGAACGCGAGCGCCTGGGCCTGGGCGAACACGTTGGAGGACAGGATGTCGTGGTGTTCGCCCAGCGGGTTCAGGGTCTGCCCGAAGCCGATCAGGTCCACCGGGATCAGCCGGGTGCCCTGGTGGATGAGCTGGTAGAAGCTGTGCTGGCCGTTGGTGCCGGGCTCGCCCCAGTACACCGCGCCGGTCGGGTAGTCCACCTCCGTGCCGTCCAGCGTCACGTGCTTGCCGTTGGACTCCATGGTGAGCTGCTGCAGGTAGGCCGGGAACCGCTTCAGGTACTGCTCGTACGGCATCACCCCGGCCGTCTCCGCGCCGAAGAAGTCGGTGTACCACACCGCGAGCAGGCCCATCAGCACCGGCAGGTTCGACTCCAGCGGCGCGGTGCGGAAATGCTCGTCCATCTCGTGGAACCCGGCCAGCATCTCGCCGAAGTGCTCCGGCCCGACCGCCAGCATGGTGGACAGGCCGATGGCCGAGTCCATCGAGTACCGGCCGCCCACCCAGTCCCAGAAGCCGAACATGTTCTGGGTGTCGATGCCGAACTCGGTCACCTTCTCCGCGTTCGTCGACACGGCCACGAAGTGCCTGGCCACCGCCGCGTCGTCGCCGAGCTGGGACACCACCCAGTCCCGCGCGGACCGGGCGTTGGTCAGCGTCTCCAGGGTGCCGAACGTCTTGGACGACACGATGAACAGCGTCTCGTCCGCGTACAGGTCCCTGGTCGCCTCGGCGAAGTCGGTCGAGTCCACGTTGGAGACGAACCGGAACGTCAGGTCCCGCCGGCTGTAGTGCCGCAGCGCCTCGTAGGCCATCACCGGGCCCGAGGTCGGAGCCGCCGATGCCGATGTTGATGACGTTGCGGATCGGCTTGCCGGTGAACCCCTGCCACTGGCCAGAGCGCACCCGGCCGGCGAAGTCCGTCATCCGGTCCAGCACCTCGTGCACCTGGGCCACCACGTCGGTCCCGGCCACCATCAGCGAGCTGCCCTTCGGCATCCGCAGCGCCACGTGCAGCACCGAGCGGTGCTCGGAGACGTTGATCGGCTCCCCGGCGAACATCGCGTCCCGGCGGGCCGCCAGTCCGCATTCTGCCGCCAGGTCGAGCAGCAGCCGGATCGTCTCGTCGGTGACCCGGTTCTTGGAGTAGTCCAGGTACAGCCCGGCCGCCTCGGCAGTCAGCCGGAGCCCCCGTTCCGGATCGGTGTCGAACAGCTCGCGCAGGTGCCGGCCCTCGATCTCGGCGTGATGCTGCTCCAGCGCCTTCCAGGCCGGGCGCTGGCGGAGCGCGGTGGTAGGCCATCTATCCGGGGCTCCTCTCAGGAAACCGCCCGTTCAGGAAACGGCGCTGCTCTGCTCGCTGATCCGGTTCAGCAGTTCCTTCCACGCCGCGACGAACGCCTCGGCCCCGTCCGCCTGCAGCTTCGCGGCCAGGGCCGGCACGTCCACCCCGGCCGCGGCGAAGGCGGCCAGCACCTCGTCGCAGTCGCCGCCGTCGGCGGGCATCGGGTCGCCCACCTCGCCGTGGTCGTAGAACGCCTCCAGCGTCTTGTCCGGCATCGTGTTGATGGTGAACGGCGCGGCCAGGCCGTGCACGTACATGGTGTCCGGCGCCGCCGGGTCCTTGGTGCCGGTGCTGGCCCACAGCAGCCGCTGCACCCGCAGCGCCGTCGTTCTCCAGCCGCAGCATCCGGTCCGAGCCCAGCAGCTGCCGGTAGGCCCGGTAGGTGTCCAGCCCGACCGCGAGCCCGAGCCGGTCGGTCAGCTCGGCGGGCACCTTCCCGGCCACGGCCACGTCCCAGCGGGACATGAACACCGACGCCACCGACGCCACCGCCGGGTCCAGCCCGGCGGCCAGCCGCTGCTCCACCCCCTGCAGGTAGGCGTCGGCCGCGGCCAGGTACTGCGTGGCCGAGAACAGCAGCGTGACGTTGACCGGCACCCCGGCGGCGATCGACTGCGTGATCGCGGGCAGGCCCTCGGGCGTGCCGGGGATCTTGATGAACAGGTTCGGCCGGCCCGCCTGGGCGTGCAGCGCCCTGGCCGCCTCGACGGTGCGCTCGGTGTCGTGCGCCAGCAGCGGCGACACCTCCAGGGAAACCCAGCCGTCCACCCCGTCGGTCCGCTCGTGCACGCCGAGGAACTCATCGGCGGCCCGGCGCAGGTCCTCGATCGCCAGCTCGAAGAACAGCTCCTCGCCGGACAGCCCGCGGGCCGCCTTCGCCGCGATCGCGTCGTCGTAGCCGCCGGAGCCGATCGCCTTGTCGAAGATGGACGGGTTGGAGGTCAGCCCGGTCACCGAGTACGCGTCGATGTAGTGCTGGATCCGGCCCTCGTCCAGCAGGGCCCTGGTGATGTTGTCGAGCCACAGGCTCTGGCCCCGCTCGTGCAGGGCCTGTGTCGGCTTCACTGGCTGTCCTTTCCGGCGCCGTCCTTTGCCACGGGCGCTGCCGCGGCCACGCACTCGCGCGCGACCTCCGCTACCCGCTCCGGGGTGAACCCGAACTTCGTCAGCAGCTGTTTCAGCGGTGCCGAGGCGCCGAAGGTGTGCATGCCGACCACGGCGCCGTGATCGCCCACGTACCGGTCCCAGCCGAGGGTAGACGCCTGCTCGATGGCGACCCTGGCCCGGACCGCGGGCGGCAGCACCGAGTCCCGGTAGGCCCGGTCCTGCCGGTCGAACAGCTCCCAGCACGGCAGGCTGACCACCCGCGCGCCGATGCCCTCGGCCGCCAGCTCGTCCCGCGCGGCCAGTGCCAGCTGCACCTCAGACCCGGTGGCAATCAGGATCACGTCTATATCCGCCCGCCCACCCGCCCCGCCGGGCCCGGCGGGCGGGTCGGCCAGCACGTAGCCGCCCCTGGCCAGCCCGGACGCGGCGCCGAGTACCGACCGGTCCAGGGTCGGTAGCGCCTGGCGGGACAGCACCAGCGCGGCCGGCTCGCGCCGCAGCGCCGCGACCACCCGCCAGGTCTCGGTCACCTCGTTGGCGTCGGCCGGGCGGAACACCAGCAGGCCGGGCACGGCCCGCAGCGATGCGAGCTGCTCGACCGGCTGGTGCGTCGGCCCGTCCTCGCCGACCCCGATCGAGTCGTGCGTGAAGATGTGCAGCACCGGGATCTCCATCAGCGCCGACAGCCGCATCGCGCCGCGGGCGTAATCGGAGAAGATCAGGAACCCGGACCAGAACGGGCGCACCTTCGTCAGTGCCATCCCGTTCGCGACTGCCGCCGAGGCGTGCTCCCGGATGCCGAAGTGCAGGTTGCGGCCGGACCGGCTGCCCGGCTGGAAGTCGCCGGCTCCCTCGAACGCCAGCCGGGTCTTGGTCGAGGGGGTCAGGTCGGCCGAGCCGCCGATCAGCCAGGGCACCGCCCTGGCCACCGCGTTCAGCACCTGGCCGGAGGAGTCCCGGCTGGCCAGCCCCTTCGGATCGGCCGGGAACTCCGGCAGCGCCGCCTCCCAGCCGTCCGGCAGGGTGCGGTGCTGCATCTGCTCGATCTCGCCGGCCAGCTCCGGGTAGGCGGCCCGGTAGGACTCCAGCACCGAGTGCCAGTCCAGCCTGGCCTGCGCGCCGCGGGCGCCGAGGTTCCGGGCGAAGTGCTGGTAGACCCCGTCCGGCACGTAGAAGTCGGCGTCCGGCGGCATGCCGAGGAAGCGCTTGGTGACCCGGACCCCCTCGACGCCGATCGGCTCGCCGTGCGCCTTCGGCATGTCCTCGACCGGCGAGCCGTACCCGATGTGGCTGTGCACCAGGATCAGCGTGGGGCGCTCGCTCTCGGCCCGGAAGCTGTGCAGCGCCCTGGCCACCTGGCCGGTGTCGTTGGCGTCGGCGACGGTGACCACGTTCCAGCCGTAGCCGAGGAACCGGGCCGCGGTGTCCTCGGTGAACGTGATGTCGGTGTGGCCCTCGATCGTCACCCGGTTGGAGTCGTAGATCCAGCACAGGTTGGCCAGCGCCAGGTGGCCGGCCAGCGAGGCCGCCTCGGACGAGATGCCCTCCATCATGCAGCCGTCCCCGGCCTGGGCGTAGACGTCGAAGTCGAACAGGGTGAAGCCGCCGACGTTGTACCTGGCGGCCAGCCACTGCCCGGCGATCGCCATCCCCACCGAGGTGGCCACCCCCTGGCCGAGCGGCCCCGTGGTGCACTCCACCCCGCTGGTCAGCCGGTACTCCGGGTGGCCGGGGCAGTGCGAGCCGAGCTGGCGGAACGTCTTGAGGTCGTCCATGGTCACCGCGGCGGTGCCGAGCACCTCGTAGTCCGGATCCACCGCCTGGACCCCGGACAGGTGCAGCAGCGACCACAGCAGCGCCGACGCATGGCCCTCGGACAGCACGAACCGGTCCCGGTTCGGCCAGATCGGGTCGGCCGGGTCAAACCGGAGGAACTGCTGCCACAGGGTGTAGGTGACCGGGGCCATGCCCAGCGGCGTGCCCGGATGCCCGGAGTTGGCCTTCTGGATCGCGTCCAGGCACAGGCCGCGGATCGTGTTGACCGACAGCGTGTCCAGGTTCGGGGCGTCCGGGTTCGGGGCATCCGAGTCCGGGGCGCCGGTGTCCGTCGTGGTCAAGCTGGCCTCCATCGGTGCGTCAGGTAGCTAAGCCGGGTTCGGGCGCGAACGGCGGGCCCGGCGGCTCGCCCCACCAGCCGCGGACGAACGCGGCAGCCCGCTCGCAGGCGCCGGCCAGCGGGCCGCCCGGGTGGCCGAGCGCGTCCCCGGTGAGCTCGGCCAGCCAGCGCCCGACGTCCGCCAGCACCTGCCCGGGCGATGCGTCCGGAGCCGACCGGTAACCGATCAGCGCTCCAGCGTTGCACACGAAGTCGGGCAGCGCGACGATGCCGCGCTGGCGCAGGACGGCGGCACCGTCCGCGGTGTAGGGGACGTTCGCGGCCGGCGCGACGATCCTGACCTCCGGCGGCAGCGCCTGCGCCACCCGGCGGCTGATCGCGCCCGGCCGGGCACCGGGCACCAGCACGTCGGCGCCGGCCGCGGTGAACAGCTCGCCGGGCGGGCGAACCCGCCCGGCGTAGTGCGCCACCCAGCCGTCGCCGTGCTGGCCGCGCAGCGCGAGCATCCGGGGCACGTCGAGCCCGGCCGGGTCGGCCACGCACCCGGCGACCGTGGAGACCGCGACCACCCGGCCGCCGCGGCTGGTGACCTCGCGGGCCACGCCGCCGCCGACCTTGCCGAACCCCTCGATCGCCACGGTCCGGCCGGTCCAGCCGTCGTCGGCCCCGGCCGCCCGCAGTGCGGTCTCCGCCGCTACCGTGACGCCGTAGCCGGTGAGCAGGTCCTCGAACGGCATGCCGTCGATCACGGCGCCGATCGCGGCGGGCGAGGCGCGGCCTGCGCGCAGCGGCGCGAAGTCCGCCTCGGTGGTGCCCATGTCCGGGCCGGTGACGAACCGGCCCGCCTCGACCAGCGGCCGGATCTCGGCGCAGTAGCTCGCCATCAGCCCGGCCCGGCCCGCCCGGTCGGCCGGATCCCCGATCAGGCCCGCCTTGGCCCCGCCGGCCTGTGCCTCCAGCGCGGCGAACTTGTAGGTCATGGCCCTGGCCAGCAGCGCCACCTCGGTCACGGTGACGTCCGGGGCCAGCCTGGTCCCCCCGGCGCTGAAGCCGGCGCCAGGCAGGTCGAACACCACGAAACCGGGCACCGAGGCCAGCTCCACGATCTCCGGCTGGCTAGCGGTCATAGCTCAGGCAGAACTCGTTGCCCTCCGGGTCGGCCATCATGATGTGGTCGTCGAACGTTTCCAGCACCCTGGCCCCGAGCCTGACCGCCCGGTCCGCCTCGGCATCGGCCCCGGCGCATTTCAGGTCCAGGTGCACCCGGTTCTTCACGGTCCTGGGCTCGGGCACGAGCTGGAAGAACAGCCGAGGCCGGACCCCAGGCGCGCCCTCGACCAGCACGCTCGGGTCGTCCTCGGTGTCGGTGATGCCCAGGCCGCGCAGCCGGTCCAGCTCAGCCTGGTCATACGGGGCGACCTGGTAGCCGTCCAGCAGCTCGGCCCAGAACCGGGCAATGGCCGCCGGGTGGCTGCTGTCGAACACGACATCGTGAATCCGGGCCATGGAGGCCACCCTAGCCCGCGCCGGTACCGCCAGCGGCGGTGGCCTTGGCCGCGGCAGCTTGCTCGCTGCCCGGAAGCGGCTTGTGAAATGCTGCACTGCCGACCGCGCGTGTCCGGTGCATCCAGAGCCCCTTAATCGCTAAATAGGCATCATCGATGCCTTTGATGTGGCTGAGCAATCCAGCGGCAGGCCCGCTCGGCGCATAGCCGCGGCTGGCATGACATAGGGTGACGGCGGCAAGGAAGGCGGACAACTTACGGTGGCACGCTGGGGCAGAGGTGAGCAGACGGTTCAGTTCCTTATCGACCGCGGTCGTCTGGAGAGCTTTCCGACCAGCGACCTGGAGGCCCTTGCTGATGGACTAGTGAGCCGAGCCTCACTGCGACTGGAGGCGACTGCCAGGGCCGCCCTTCAAAACGGCGATATCGACGGCGCATATGCTGCCGCTTACGATGCGTACCGGATAGCCGCCGAGGCATTGCTCGGGCGTCAGGGCTTGCGGGCGACTGGAGGTGAGGGCTCTCACATGGCTGTGGAGGATGCCGTCTCAGCTCAGTTCGCGGCCGATGTGCCAGCTTTCGGGAAGCCGACATTCGAGCGGCTGCGGCGTACCAGGCACACAGCACAGTATTTCGATCTTTCTGCGGCACCGATTACCGAGCCAGACGTGGCCTGGGCGATAGACAAGGCTGCGGCGGCGGTGTCTGGCGTTAGCGCTCTGCTGACGGCTGCGGTCCTGGAACGGTTCGCTTAGGTTCCCCCGGCAGCGAGCCGGAACATTGGGCGCCCCGTCACGCTGTCGTGGAACGATCCAGATCCCGAGCTCAGCCAGTCGGCCTCGCGAATCGTCGCCTGGACAGGTCTTGCGAGCCGGTTCTCGGCTGCGCTGAGCGCGGCATAGAGCTGGTCACGGTCGGGTGCCCCGAGGATGAGAACGTCGATGTCTGCTACCGGGCGCGGCCCTTCCTGTCCGTCGTGGCGTGCTGCCCATGATCCGTAAATGTAGGCTTCATCGATGCCCTTGACGTGGCTGAGGGCTTGAGCGAGGACAGCAGGAACGCCGAAGGCCCTGGTCAAAACATCGGCCAGGCCGACATAGTAGGGGCTGTCGGTGTTTGCCCGGACTAGCCGGGTGTTTCCGATCTTCCTCGTTGTGACCAGCCCTGCTTGCTCGGCGCGCTGAACTTCACGATAGACCGACGGATGCGGTGCTTGCGTGCGCTGCGAGATCTCGCTGAGGCTCAGCTCTAGGTCTGGATCGCCCAGCAGCAGGGCTAGGATTTCGCCTTGCTGCCGGGAACGCAGGACTGGCAGGAGCGAGGGTGCCGAGCTTCTGTTCACAATTTGGATAATACTCTTCAGTTCGCGGAAACATGCTAGCTGGTACGCCACCGGTCCTGGTGAGAATCTGGGGCTTGTGCAGCGGCGGGGCCGATACTGTTGACGATGACCGAGCAAAAGTTCCCGGCCGGGCTTCGGCTCGGCGGCGCCGCGCTGCCGCTGCTGGACAGGGCGCGGATCTACTCCTGCGGCATCACCCCCTACGACGTCACCCACCTCGGCCATGCCGCCGCGTTCGTCTGGGTGGACGTGCTCGGCCGGGTGCTGCAGTCGGCCGGGGTGGCGCCGCTGCTGTGCCGCAACGTCACCGACGTCGACGACGTGCTGCTGGCCGCGGCCCAGCGGGCAGGCTCGCACTTCGACTCGTTCGCCTCGGTGCAGCAGTTCCGGTTCGAGGCGGACATGCAGGCGCTCAACGTGGCCGCGCCGCGGTTCGCGCCCAGGGCGCGGCGGCACATCGACCAGGTGATCCGGCTCACCACGGCACTGCTGGAGACCGGCGCCGCCTACGCCAGCGGCGGCAGCGTGTATTTCCGCGGCGCGGGCACCGCGGCGCGGGCCGGGCTCGGCCGGGACGAGGCGATCGCGCTGGCCGCCGAGTACGGGGACCAGCCGGACGATCCGGCCAAGACGGACCCGCTGGACCCGGTGGCGTGGCGGGCGTCCGGCGACGCCGAGCCAGGCTGGCCGTCGCCGTGGGGCCGGGGCCGCCCCGGCTGGCACGCCGAGTGCGCCGCGATGTCGCTGTCGGTGCTCGGCCCGGCGGTCGACATCCACTGCGGCGGGGCCGACCTGCGCTTCCCGCACCACGCCTGCCAGGCCGCGATGGCCGAGGCGGTCACCGGCGTTACGCCCTACGCCAGGGCGCACTTCGCCGTCGGCGTGGTGCGGGTGGACGGTGCGAAGATGGCCAAGTCCACTCAGAACCTGGTCCTGGTCGGCGATGTGCTGGCGAGGCATCCGGCGGCCGCGCTGCGGCTGTACCTGATCGACCGGCCGTGGGCGCAGTCCTGGGATTACTCAGACGAAGGGCTGGCCGCGGCGGCGGGCCAGCTGGACCGGCTCTACCAGGCGGCGGGCCGGGGGGACCGGAGCGCCGGCGGCCAGGAGGCGGCCGCCATCGCGATCGCCGCGGCACTGCGGGACAACCTGGACGTCCCGGCGGCGCTGGCCGTCGCCGAGGAGGCGGGCGGCGCGGCCGCCCGCGGGCTGATTGCCGTCCTAGGCCTCAGCGAATAGCCTGAACTTCCCCCCGGAGGAGCTGACTGCTCATGCACGTACCCGCCCAGTCCCTGCCGACCCTCGCCGAGCTGCGCGAGCGCGCACTGGCCTGCCTCGGCCGGTGCGGCGTCCCGCCGGACAGCCTGGGCGGCGACCAGGAGTCGGTCACGCCGATCACCGGCGGGCAGCTGGCCCGGGTCGGCTGGGCGGAGGCGGCCGACGTGCCCGCGGCCGTGGCCAGAGCACGGGAGGCGTTCGCGGCCTGGCGGGACACCCCGGCCCCGGTGCGCGGCGCGCTGGTCAAGCGGCTCGGCGAGCTGATCGCGCGGCACAAGGCCGACCTGGCCGGGCTGATCACCCTGGAGGTAGGCAAGATTCACCTCCGAGGCGCTCGGCGAAGTGCAGGAGATGATCGACATCTGCGACTTCGCCGTCGGCCTGTCCCGGCAGCTCTACGGCCGGACCATGCCGTCCGAGCGGCCGGGGCACCGGCTGCAGGAGACCTGGCACCCGCTCGGCGTGGTCGGCGTGATCACCGCGTTCAACTTCCCGGTCGCGGTCTGGTCCTGGAACACCGCGATCGCGCTGGTCTGCGGCGACCCGGTGGTGTGGAAGCCGTCCGAGCTGACCCCGCTGACCTCGCTGGCCTGCGCCGCGATCCTTGAGCAGGCCTGCGCCGAGACCCAGGCCCCCAAGCACCTTAGCCAGATGCTGCTCGGCGGGCCGGAGGTCGGCGCGGCGCTGGTGGACTCAGCCGGACGTGGCGCTGGTCAGCGCGACCGGCTCGACCGCGATGGGCCGCCAGGTCGCGCCGCGGGTGGCGGCCAGGTTCGGCCGGTGCCTGCTCGAGCTCGGCGGCAACAACGCCGCCGTGGTCACCCGGTCCGCCGACCTGAGCATGGCCACCAGCGGCATCGTGTTCGCCGCGGCGGGCACGGCCGGCCAGCGGTGCACCACGCTGCGCCGGGTGATCGCGCACGCGGACGTGGCCGGGGAACTGGCCGACCGGCTGGCTGCCGCCTACGCCCGGCTGCCCATCGGCAGCCCGCTGGCGCCGGGCACGCTGGTCGGCCCGCTCATCCGGGAGCGCGCCTACCAGGGGATGCAGAACGCCCTGGGCCAGGCCGTCGCGGACGGCGGCACGCTATGCGCGGGCGGCGGGCGGCGGCTGGCCGAGCAGGCGCCCGCCGCCTGGTACGCCGAGCCGGCCCTGGTCGCCATGCCGGACCAGAGCGAGGTGGTGCGTACCGAGACCTTCGCGCCGATCCTGTACCTGCTCAGCTACACCGACCTGGAAGAGGCCATTGCCCTGAACAACGCGGTGCCGCAGGGGCTGTCCTCGGCCATCTTCACCGGCGACCAGCGGGAGGCCGAGCGGTTCCTCGCGGCCGGCGGCTCGGACTGCGGGATCGTGAACGTGAACATCGGCACCTCGGGCGCCGAGATCGGCGGCGCGTTCGGCGGCGAGAAGGAGACCGGCGGCGGGCGCGAGTCCGGGTCCGACGCCTGGCGCAGCTACATGCGCCGGGCCACCAACACGGTCAACTACTCCGGCCTGCTGCCGCTGGCGCAGGGCGTCGACTTCTCGGTGGACTGAGCCGGCGGCGGCGCCCCGTCCAGCCGGGTGCCGCGCACGGCCAGCAGGGCGCTCAGCACCGCGCCGCAGACGATGGCGGAGTCGGCGATGTTGAACACCGGCCAGTGCGGCAGCTGGATCCAGTCCACCACCCAGCCGCGGAGCGGGCCCGGGTAGCGGAACATCCGGTCGGTCAGGTTGCCCATCGCGCCGCCGAGGATCAGGCCGAGCGCCAGCGCCCAGGGCAGGCTGCCGATCCGGCGGGCGGCGCGCGCGATGACCACGATCACGCAGATCGCGATCACGGCGTAGACCAGCGTGAGCGAGGGGCCGATGCTGAACGCGGCCCCGGAGTTGCGGTCCTCGCGCAGCATCAGCAGGCCGCCGAGCAGCCGGATCGGCGGCCTGCCGGTCAGCGTGGCGACCACGGTCAGCTTGGTCGCGATGTCGAGCGCGAGCACGACGGCCGCGACCAGCAGGACCGTGCGCCAGCGAGGCCGGGTCACCGGCGTTCTGGGTTCCACTGCTCGCATCCTACGCACTGTCTGTTCCTAACCAGGGGCGTCCGGGCCGGGGGAGGCGTCCTGGCCGGACCCGGCGGGCGGCCAGGGGTCACCCCAGGCGGTGTTCCTGGCCCGCCGGTACAGCTCCCGGTCCCGCTTGAACACCGTCTCGGTGGCCACGCCGGGCTCGGCCGCGCACCGGGTCAGCGTCACCGCGCCCTTGGCCAGCCGGGGGTGCCGCAGCACCCGGCCGCCGGCCCGCGGCCAGCTGGTCCTGGCCGCGACCAGGTAGGAGAACTTCTCGTCCTCATAGCCGAGCGCGCCCGACTTCAGCCGCCGGTGCAGCGCGGTCCGGCCGGTCCGGGCGGCGAAGTGGCACCAGTCCCGGCCGCCGGCCACCGGGCAGCCAAGGTCGTGCGGGCAGGGCGCGACGATCCGCAGGCCCGCCTCGATCAGCAGCTGCCGGGCCGCCAGCACCCGCCGGTACCCGGCCGGGGTGCCCGGCTCGATCAGCGCGACGGCCTGGCCGCGCACGGCCAGCTCGGTGAGCACCGGCTCGCGGTCGGCCGCCGGCAGCTCGCCCAGCAGGTAGCACATGGTGATCAGGTCCGCCTCGGGCAGTCCCGGAGCGCCGGGAGCACCGGGAGCACCGGGCGGCCCTGGCATGTCGGCCCGGAGCCCTGTGTCGTGCCGGAGTGCTGTGTCGGCCCGGAGTGCTGGGGCGCCGATGGTCAGCGGCTGCCAGGCCGCCGACCGCACCGCGGCCTGCGGTGCCGCGGCGGCCAGCTGCCGGCCGAGCGCGAGCATCTCTGGCGACCGTTCCAGCACCCGGACCTCGGCCAGCGACGGCCACAGCCGGGCCGCGGCCCAGATCGCGGCGCCGGTGCCGCCGCCCAGGTCCAGCTGGGTGCGCGGCCGGAACCCGGCCGCCAGCGTGGCGAACTGGCCGAGCGCCGCGCTGGCGGCGGCGTAGGTGGCCGGCATCCGGTAGGCCGCGTACGCGGCGGCCGCGGCCGCCGAGCCGATGATCGGCGTCGGGGCCGGCCGGTCGCTGCGGTAGCGGTCGATCAGCGCGGTCACCGAGCGGGACAGCTCGGCGGCCGGCACCCCGGCGACGGCCTCCTCCAGCGCGCCGAGCAGCTGCTCCGGGAGCGCGGCCACGGCACCCTCCTGGTCCGGCTGCGGAAGCGCGCCGGGAGGCCCGGCGCGGACGCACCGAATGTAGCGCCTGGCCGCCGGGACGAGCCGGCGGAGCACCGGGGAGCGGCCGCGCCGCGGCGCGGCCGCTCCCCGGTAGCCGCCTGGACGGAGCGCTAGCGCTCGCCCCTGATGATCGCGTTCCAGGTCCGCATTCCGGCGATCCCGTCTGCCGCCAGGTGGTGCCGGCGCTGGAAGTTCTTCACGTCGCCCCTGGTGATCGGGCCGAAGAAGCCGGTCACCGGCAGGTTCCGGTAGCCGTACCCGAACCGCAGGTTGTGCTGGAGCCCGGCCACGGCCGCCCCCCGGTTGCCGAACCGGACTCTGATGATCAGCCGGGGCCAGGTCACCTGGCCGACCGCGCCGGTCGCGATCAGGCCGCGCACGCGCTGGAAGTGCGTCACGTCTGCCCTGGTCACCGGGCCGAAGTGGCCGACCGCGGCGATCCGGTAACCGCGTGCCTGGAGCAGGTACTGGATCGCGAACACCCGTTCGCCGTTGGAGCCGAACCTGGTGACCGGCCAGGCCAGGGCCGCCGGGTCGGCCGGCGCTCCGGCTCGCGCTCCGGCCTGCGCTACGGCCGGGGAGCTGGTCGCCGCCTGCCCGGTCCCGGCGCCGGCGCAGCGCCGGCCCGGTGGCGGCCAGTGCGACGACGATGGCGCTGACGCTGACCTGGCGCACCGAAAGTTTCATGGTCCCCCCTGCGTTCTCAGTGGGTTCTCGACAGCCCGATGGGCCCTCGGTATCTACACGTAATCAGTCAGTTACTTTAAGTCAACAAAAGATGCGGCTTCTCTCCGCTGTCCGGCCCATTGATCAGGATGGCTGATGACTGGCTCGGCAGGCTGGGCAGCGGGCCGGCGCTGGGAGATCCCGGTTGGGAAAGATAGCGGGATGACGACAACCGACCGGATCCAGCTCAGGAGGACCTTCGAGACCGCGGCCAGCTCCTACCACCAGTCGCGGCCGGACTACCCGGATGCGCTGTACGACGAGCTGATCTCGGCGACCGGGCTGCGGCCCGGTGACCGGCTGCTGGAGGTCGGGTGCGGCACCGGCAAGGCGACGATCCCGCTGGTCAGGCGCGGGTTCGGGGTCACCTGCGTGGAGCTAGGCAGCGGGCTGGCCGCCGCGGCCCGGCGCAACCTCGCCGGGTTCGCCGGCACCGAGGTGATCGAGGCCGACTTCGAGGCCTGGCGGCCGCCGGCCGGAGTCAGCTATGACCTGGTGTTCGCCGCGACCTCGTGGCACTGGATCGACCCGGCGGTGAAGTACCGGCGGGCGCACGCGGTGCTGCGGCCAGGCGGGCACCTGGCGCTGTGGAGCGCGACCCACGTGCTCGGGCCGGACGCGGACCCGATCTTCGCCGAGCTGCAGGATGCCTACGAGGAGATCGGCGAGGGCCGGGCGGATGACCAGACCTGGCCGGTGCCCGGCGGGGTGCCCGACGACCGGGCCGAGATCGAGGCCAGCGGGCTGTTCGGGGACGTGACCGTGCGCCAGCTCGACTGGGAGGTCAGCTACACCGCGGATGAGTACATCCGGCTGCTGGACACCTTCTCCAACCACATCGAGATGGCCGCCTGGCAGCGGGAGCGGCTGCAGGCGGAGATCAGGCGGCGGCTCGCGGAGCGCCCCGGCGGCCGCCTGCGCCGCGGCTGGGGCGTCGCCCTCCAGGTGGCCCGGCGCCTGCCCGGCCAGGACCGTTAGGCCGGGGTGTTTTTTCCGGCCGGATCCGCGTGCCATGCTCGGCGCTATGAGCGAGCACGAGATCAGCATCCGGCGGTACCAGGACGGCGACCGGGACCAGGTGCTGTCGCTGGCGCCGCGGCTGACCGAGTGGGTGGCGCGATGGCGGGATCCGGATGCCGTGCTGTCGGCGGTGCAGGACTGGATCAGCGATGCGGTATCCGGAGCAGGTAAGCAGGACCGGGCCGTGTTCGTGGCGGCTGCCGGGCCGGACATCGCCGGGGTGGTCAGCGTGAGCGAGCGGACCCACTTCACCGGGCAGGTCGACGGCTACGTCGGCGAGCTCGTCACGAGAACCGGCATGGAGCGGCGGGGGATAGCCAGCCGCCTGATGGCCTCCGCCGAGGACTGGGCCGCCGACCGCGGCCTTGCCTACCTCACCCTGGATACCGGTGCCGCGAATCACCCCGCCCGCGCCCTCTACGCCTCCCTGGGCTACCAGGAAGAGGACGTGCGCCTGACCAAGCCGCTCGGGGGGATGCGGGGCAGCTCGTGACCGACCGCGACGACCATCTCGCCGAGGCGGTGGGCGAGCTGTACTCGGCGGACCCGGAGGACTTCACCGAGCGCCGGACGGCGCTGGCTGCGCGGGCAAAAGCGGCCGGGGACGCGGGCGCGGCCCGGCAGATCGGCGGGCTGCGCAAGCCGACCCGGTCCGCCTGGGTGATCAACCAGCTCGCCCGCGCCGAGCCCGGCCTGGCCGGGCAGCTCACCGACCTCGGGGACGAGCTGCGGGCCGCGCAGGACTCGCTGGACGGGGCCCGGATGCGCGAGCTGTCGGCGCGGCGGCGCCGGCTCATCGACGAGCTGGCCCAGCAGGCGTTCAGCGCCGCCGGGCTGCCGGCCCCGCCGGCCGCGCTGCGGGACGAGGTGACCGCCACCCTGGGCGCGGCGCTGGCCGACCCGGAGCTGGCCGGGCAGCTCCAGGCGGGCACGCTGGTGCGGGCGGTGCAGCCAGGCGGGTTCGGCCCGTCCCCGCCGTCGCTGACCCTGCTGCCGGGCGGGGCGCAGGCGACGGGCGGTGCATCCCGGTCCCGCCGGGCACCGGGCCAGTCCGGGCGGGCGGGCTCCGCCGGGCGGACCGGGACTGCCGCGAAGGCCGACCCGGCGGCACGAGCCGCGGCAGCGGCAGCAGAAGCCGAGGAGCGGGAGCGGGCAGCCCAGGAGCGACGGCGGCAGATCATCGCCGAGGCGGAGCAGCGGATGGCCGAGGCTGACCAGGCGGCCGAGGCCGCGACCAGCGCGGAGTCGGCGCGGCTGGACGAAGTTGTGCGGCTGGAGGAACAGCTCTCCAGCGCCCGGCGGGCGCTGGATCTGGCCAGGTCGCAGGCCCGCCGGGCCAGGTCCGCGCAGCGGGCAGCCCGCCAGGCGCTCGGCCGGCCTGCCGAAGCAGAAAAATGAATAGCATGGCTGGCCCGTTGCTGCTGTTGTCTTGTCAGTGACGGGAATCCATGTCAACGGGAGGGCCGTGCCGGCCGTCGGCTATCCGCCTGAGCTGCCGATCAGCCAGCGCGTTGACGAGATCGCCGCGGCGATCCGGGATCACCAGGTAGTGATCGTCGCGGGCGAGACCGGCTCCGGGAAGACCACCCAGCTGCCGAAGATCTGCCTGGCCATCGGCCGCGGCGTGGCCGGCCAGATCGGGCACACCCAGCCGCGCCGGATCGCGGCCCGGACCGTGGCCGAGCGGATCGCCGCCGAGCTCGGCACCGAGCTGGGCACGACCGTCGGCTACCAGGTCAGGTTCACCGACCGCTCCACCGGCAGCACGCAGGTCAAGGTGATGACCGACGGCATCCTGCTGACCGAGATGCGGCGGGACCGGCGGCTGCTGCGCTACGACACGCTGATCATCGACGAGGCGCACGAGCGCAGCCTCAACATCGACTTCATCCTGGGCTACCTTAAGCGGCTGCTGCCCGGCCGGCCCGACCTCAAGGTCATCATCACCTCGGCCACGATCGACCCGCACCGGTTCAGCAGGTACTTTGGCGGAGCCGAATCAGGCAAACACAGCGGCGACGCGCCGGTGATCGAGGTGTCCGGGCGCACCTACCCGGTCGAGGTGCGGTACCGGCCGCTGGCCGACCCCGACGACCCCGGCCGCGAGCCCAGGGACCAGGTGCAGGGCATCTGCGACGCGGTGGCCGAGCTGCGGTCCGCCGGGCCCGGCGGCATCCTGGTGTTCCTCAGCGGCGAGCGGGAGATCAGGGACACCGCCGACGCGCTGGCCGGCCAGCCGGACACCGAGGTGCTGCCGCTGTACGCCCGGCTGTCGGCGGCCGCAGCAGCACCGGGTGTTCAGCGGACCGGGCCGCAGCAGGGTGGTGCTCGCCACCAACATCGCCGAGACCTCGCTGACCGTGCCCGGCATCCGGTACGTGATCGACGCGGGCACCGCGCGGATCTCCCGCTACAGCCACCGGACCAAGGTGCAGCGGCTGCCGATCGAGCCGGTCTCCCGTGCCTCGGCAGACCAGCGCAAGGGCCGGTGCGGCCGCACCTCGGACGGCATCTGCATCCGGCTGTATACCGAGGAGGACTACGCCAGCCGGCCGGAGTTCACCGACCCGGAGATCCTGCGCACCAACCTGGCCGCGGTCATCCTGCAGATGGCGGCGCTCGGCCTCGGCGAGGTGGCCGGCTTCCCGTTCCTCGACCCGCCGGACCCGCGCAGCATCACCGACGGGGTCCGGCTGCTGGAGGAGCTCGGCGCGATCACGCCGGGCCGCGGCCCGTCCCGGCTCACCGCGACCGGCCGGCAGCTGGCCCGGCTGCCGGTGGACCCGCGGCTCGGCCGGATGCTCCTGGAGGCCGGGCACAACGGCTGCACTCGCGAGGTGCTGATCATCACCGCGGCGCTGTCGATCGTCGATCCCAGGGAGCGGCCGGCCGACGCGCGGGAGGCCGCCGACGCCCAGCACCGCCGGTTCGCCGAGCCGGGCTCGGACTTCCTCGCGCTGGTCGCGCTCTGGGACTACCTGCGCGACCAGCAGCGCGAGCTGTCCTCCTCGGCGTTCCGCCGGATGTGCCGCCGCGAGTACCTGCACTACCTGCGGGTACGCGAGTGGCAGGACGTGCACGGCCAGCTCCGGCAGGCCGCGGCCGAGCTGGGTATCACGGCCGGGAAGGCGCGGAAGGAGCGGAAGGAGGCGAGCCCGCCGCCGGAGCCCGAGACCGCGGCCGGGCCGGACGGCCGGTTCCCGGCCGAGCTGGCCCAGCGGGTGCACATCTCGCTGCTGGCCGGCCTGCTGTCGCACATCGGCATGCGGGAGGCCGATGACTCCGCCGGCCCGAAGCGGCGCGGCCCGGCTGAGTTCAGCGGGGCGCGCGGCGCCCGTTTCGCGATCTTCCCCGACTCAGCGCTGGCCCGCCGGCCACCGCACTGGGTCATGGCCGCCGAGCTGGTCGAGACATCGCGGCTGTGGGCCAGGGTCGCGGCCAGGATCGAGCCCGAGTGGGCCGAGCCGCTGGCCGGGCACCTGATCCGGCGCAGCTACAGCGACCCGCACTGGGACGCGGGCCGCGGCGCGGCCATGGCGGCGGAGAAGGTGACCCTGTACGGGCTGCCGATCGTCACCGGGCGGCAGGTCACCTACGCCAGGGCGGACCCGGCCGCGGCCCGGCAGCTGTTCATCCAGCATGCGCTGGTCGAGGGGGACTGGCAGACCCGGCACCGGTTCTTCCACGACAACCAGGCGCTGCTGGCCGAGGCGGCCGGCCTGGAGCAACGGGCCAGGCGGCACGACCTGGTGGCCGACGACGCCGCCGTCTACGACTTCTACGACCGGCGGATCCCGGCCGAGGTGGTCTCGGCCCGGCATTTCGACACCTGGTGGAAGCAGGCCCGCCAGGCCGACCCCGGCCTGCTCAGCCTCACCGCTGGTGACCTGGCGACCCCGGCCGCCGACCAGGTCGACCCGGCCGACTATCCCCTCAGCTGGGACGGCCTGCCGCTGTCGTATGAGTTCGCGCCGGGCGAGCCGGACGACGGGGTGACCGTCGACATCCCGCTGGCGCGGCTGTCCCAGGTGACCGGGGATGAGTTCAGCTGGCTGGTGCCCGGCCTGCGGGAGGAGCTGGTGACCGAGCTGATCCGCTCGCTGCCCAAGCAGCTGCGCACCGCGTTCGTGCCCGCCCCCGACTACGCCCGCGCGGTGCTGGAGCGGCTCGGCCCGTCCGGCGGCGACCTGCCCGGCGCGCTGGCGGCCGAGCTGGGCCGGATGGCCGGCCGGCCGGTGCCGGCCGGACGCGTTCGACCTGACCCGGCTGCCAGCTCACCTCCGGGTCTCGTTCCGGGTGACCGACGGCGACGAGGTGCTCGCGACCGGCAAGGACCTGGCCGAGCTGCGGCAGCAGGTGCGGCCCCGGCTGCGCGAGACGCTGGCGGACGCGGCCGGCCAGCTGATCCGGACCGGGCTGCGCAGCTGGAATCTGGATTCGCTGCCGCGGGTGTTCCGCAGCGGGCAGGTCGTGGCCTACCCGGCGCTGGCCGACACCGGGAGCGCCGTGGACATCACCCTGTTCGAGACGCAGGCGCAGGCCGAGTGCGCGATGCACCAGGGCATCCGGCGGCTGCTGCTGATCGCCGTGCCGTCCGGAGTGCGCTCGGTGGCCAGCCGGCTCCCGGTGTCGGCCAAGCTGGCCATGAGCCGCAACCCGTACCGCAGCATCGGCGCGATGCTGGACGACTGCGCGGCCTGCGCGGCGGACCGGGTGATCGACGAGGCGGGCGGCCCGGCCTGGGACGCGGCCGGCTACGCGCGGCTGCTGGCGGCCGCGCAGGCCAGGCTGGCCGCCTGCACCGCGGACGTGATCAGCGCCACGGCCAGGGTGCTGACCGCGGCGCACGAGGCGGAAGGCAGGCTGGACCGGGCCGCGAACCCGGCGCTGGCCGCCGCGGTCGCTGACGCCAGGGCGCAGTTGCACGGCCTGATCTATCCCGGCTTCATCGCCGAGGCCGGCTGGCAGCGCCTGCCCGACCTGGTCCGGTACCTGCGCGGCATCGCGGCGCGGCTGGATAAGACGCCGTGGGACGCCGCCCGCGACGCCGAGCGGATGGCCACCGTGCACCGGGTGACCGAGGCATTCCGGCAGGTCACCGCGGGGCTCGCCGAGCCCGGCCGCTGCCGCGCCGAGGTGCGGGCCGTGCCCTGGCTGATCGAGGAGCTGCGGGTCAGCCTGTTTGCCCAGGCGCTCGGCACCGGGGTGCCAGTCTCGGAAAAACGGATCCAGGCCGCAATTGGTAAGTTGTGACCAGGTACCTAACCGTGGCCGAGGGGAGCAGGATATGCCGAGCATGGACGGGACGCTGACCGCTGGAGACCTGGAGCTGCTCCGCAAGGACTTTTCCGCGAGCCCGGCCTACCGGATGGCGCAGAACGCGGTCACCAGGGTCGCCGTCGACGACGTGGCCATCAGCCGGGACATCGTCAACGGCACCGACCACTCGCTGTCCACGCTGCTGGACGACTGGAAGGTGACCAACCAGGAACGCAGCGGCAGGTGCTGGCTGTTCGCCGGGCTCAACCTGCTGCGGGTGGGCGCCATGAAGAAGATGGGGCTCAAGGACTTCGAGTTCTCCCAGAACTACGTCATGTTCTGGGACAAGATCGAGCGGGCGAACTACTTCCTCGAGGCGATCATCGAGACGTCCGGCCGGGACATCGACGACCGCACCGTCGCCTACCTGCTCAGCGAGGTGGCGGGCGACGGCGGTCAGTGGAACATGTTCGCGGCCGTCGTCGGCAAGCACGGCCTGGTGCCCAAGTCGGTCATGCCCGAGACGCAGAGCTCGTCCAACACCGGCCGGATGAACTCGGTGCTGCGCAACCTGCTGCGGCAGGGAGCGAAGTCGGTGCGAGCGGCGGCGGCCGACGGCGGTGCCGAGGCGGCCAGGGCCGAGAAGGCGGACATCCTGCGGGTCATCTTCCGGGTGCTGTCCATCCACCTCGGCACCCCGCCGGACCGGTTCGACTGGCAGTGGACCGACAAGGACCGGGATTCCACCGGGACGGGGTGCTCACCCCGCAGGAGTTCGCGGCGAAGTACGTGCGAGCTGCCGGTCAGCGAGTACGTGTGCCTGGTGCACGACCCGCGCCCGTCCAGCCCGATCGGCCGCACGTTCACGGTCGAGTACCTCGGCAACGTGACCGGCGCCCCGCCGGTCATCTACCTCAACGTGGACATGCAGCTGATCAAGGACATCGCCGCGCGCACCCTCCAGGCGGGCGAGCCGGTCTGGTTCGGCTGCGACGTCGGCAAGATGATGAGCACCGACTACGGCATCTGGGACGCCGCGCTGTACGACCTGCCGTCGGTCTACGACACGTCCTTCACCCTGGACAAGGCGGACCGGCTGATCTACCACGAGAGCGCGATGACCCACGCCATGCTGTTCACCGGGGTGGACGTGCTGGACGGCGTGCCCCGCCGGTGGCGGGTGGAGAACAGCTGGGGCCCGGAGAAGGGCAAGGACGGCTTCTACACCATGAACGACTCCTGGTTCGACCAGTACGTGTTCGAGATCGCGGCGCGCCGGGACGAGCTGCCCGAGACGCTGCGCGAGGCGCTGGACACGCCGCCGATCGTGCTGCCCGCCTGGGACCCGATGGGCGCGCTGGCCCGCTAGCGGTCCGGCGATCGGCGCCGTCGCCAGGGTCTCGAAGAAGCGCTGACGACACGCTCCGGCGGCCGCGGGCCGGCCGCCGGAGCCGGGCCCCGGCGGCAGTCCCGCAGGTGTCGGTGCCTGCCCCTAATGTTGGATCATGCAGATCACCACCGGACGTACTCAGTGACCGCGGCCGGGCTGGCGGCCGAGCGCGCCGATCTTCTCCAGACGCTGGCCAGGCAGCGGCACTTCCTGCGGTTCACCACCCGTGAGCTCGACGACGAGCAGGCCCGCCAGCGCACCACCGCGAGCGCGCTGACCCTGGGCGGGCTGGTCAAGCATGTCGCGGCGACCGAGGAGCGCTGGGTCAGCTTCATCCTGGAGGGGCCCTCGGCGATGGCGAGTCCGGTGGCCGGCGAGGCCGCCGCCAGTGCCTGGGCGGACTCTTTCCGGATGACCGAGGGCGAGACCCTGGCCGGCCTGCTGGCCGGGTACGAGCAGGCCGCGAGCCGGACCGAGCAGGTCGTGACCGGCCTGCCGGACCTGGACGCGAGCCAGCCGCTGCCGGAGGCGCCCTGGTTCCCGCCGGGAGCGCGCTGGTCGGCCCGCCGGGTGCTGCTGCACCTGATCGGGGAGACCGCCCAGCATGCAGGGCACGCTGACATCATCCGGGAGTCCCTGGACGGCGCCAGGTCCATGGGATAATCTCCGCGGGTTTCAGGGCGGGGCGCAGCGGAGGTGGCGGGTGTCGGTGAGCGCCGATAACCAGAGTCCATGACCGGTGACCGCCGCGCGCCGCGGTCGCCCGCGCACGACCCGCCGGGCGGGCCCGGCGGCGCGGCCGGTGCCGACGGTGCCGACGGTGCCGACGGCGGCAAGAGCGTGATCCTGGACCAGGCATTCGACCGTGACACCCTCTACCAGCTGCGGGCCGCGGTGTCGGCGCAGGGTGCCAGGGCCGGGCTGGCTCCCGGCCGGGTCGGCGACCTGGTGCTGGCCGTGCACGAGCTCGCGGCCAACGCGGTCCGGCACGGTGCCGGGCACGGGCGGGTGCTGATCTGGCGCAACCACCAGACGCTGACCTGCCAGGTCACCGACGACGGCGCGGCCGTGGTCACCCCGCAGTGGGGCACTGTCCCCGGACACGGGCTCTGGCTGGTGCGCCAGATCGCGGACGAGGCCACCTGGTACTCGGCCGCCGACGGTACCACCGCCACGGTCAGCTTCGCCCTGGCGGACCCGCCGCGCTAGTTCAGGTGCGCCCGCCAGTCACTGGGCACCTGCCCGGCCGGGCCGGGCACCGGCTGATCTACCGGACGGTGCCGCGGCGGCGCCAGCTTCGGCCCGCTGGCGTACATCTCGCCCGCCGGGTAGCTCCAGAACCACTCCTCGCCCGGCTCGAAGCTCTGGATCACCGGGTGACCGGTCGCGGCCGCGTGCGCGCTGGCGTGCTGCGACGGCGAGGTGTCGCAGCAGCCGATGTGCCCGCACTGGGCGCACCGGCGCAGGTGCACCCACCAGCCGCCGGATTCCTCGCACTCGGCGCACCCGGTCCCGCTCGGCGGCACCGTCGGGTCGATCCCCGGCAGCTCGGTCATGGCCCCTCCCCGTCAGTCTCGGTGAGCTTGCTGAGCAGCAGGGCCTCGGCCAGGCAGGCCCGCTCGAACGTGGCGAGATGCAGGCTCTCGTTCGGCCCGTGCGCCCTGGTGTCGGGATCCTCGACCCCGGTCACCAGGATCTCGGCGTCCGGCACCATCCCGGCGTAGGCGGTCACGAACGGGATCGAGCCCCCCGCCCCGACCTCCGCCACGGGCACGCCCCAGGCCTGCGACAGTGCCGCCCTGGCCGCCTGGTAACCGGGCCCGCCGGTGCGCGCGGTGTACGGCTCGGCCATCGCGCCCGGCTGCACGCTCACCCGCACCCCCCAGGGCGCATGCGCTCGCAGGTGCCCGGCCAGCGCCTCGCGGGCCCTGGCCGTGTCGTCGCCGGGCGCCACCCGCAGGCTCACCTTGGCCCGGGCGACCGGGATGAGCGTGTTGGAGGCCGAGTCCACGGCCGGCGCGTCGATGCCGATCACCGCGATGGCGGGCGCGGCCCACAGCCGCTCGGTCAGGCCGCCGGTGCCGGTGAGCTGCACTCCGTCCAGCATCCCGGCGTCGGCCCGCAGCTGCTCCTCGGTCAGGTCCATCGGATCCGCCTTGCCCCGGACCAGGCCGGGCACCGCCACGTCGCCGTGCTCGTCGTGCAGCGTGGCCAGCATCCGGCACAGGGCGGTCAGCGCGTCCGGCACCGGGCCGCCGAACATCCCGCTGTGCACGCCCTGGCGCAGCGCCGCCACCTCCACGGTCAGGCCGCACCCGCCGCGCAGCGTGGTGGTCAGCGCGGGGACGTCGGTGGTCCAGTTCGCCGCGTCCGCGAACACCACCACGTCGGCCCGCAGCTGGTCGCCGTAGGCGTCAAGGAACTGCGTGAGGGTGGGCGAGCCGATCTCCTCCTCGCCCTCGACCAGCACGGTCACCCCGACGCCGAGCCGGTCACCGTGTGCCCGCAGCGCGGCCAGGTGCACCGCGATCCCGGCCTTGTCGTCGGCGGCGCCGCGGCCGTACAGCCGCCCGTCCCGCTCCTCCGGCCGGAACGGGTCGCTCTCCCACACGGCCGGGTCGCCGGTCGGCTGCACGTCGTGGTGCGCGTACAGCAGCACGGTCGGCGCGCCCGGCGGGGCGGGCCGGTGCCCGATCACGGCCGGCTTGCCCTCGGGCACGCTGACGATCTGCACCGAGGGCAGCCCGGCCTGGCGCAGCAGCCCGGCCACCGCCTCGGCGCTGGCCTGGACCTGCGGCCCGGCCTGCGGATCGGCCGACACCGATGGCATCGCGACCAGTCGCTCAAGATCGGCCCGGACCGAGGGCAGCACCTGCCGCACGGCGTCCGCCAGCGGCCCGGCCGCGGAATCGTCGTAGCTCACCTACCGGACAGTACCCGGCCGGGCCCCGGCGCCGCACCCGGCACCGGGCGCCGCCCCGCCGCCCTGCCGCGGCTGGCACCGCCCGGTTACCATTCCGGTCATGAACGTGGTCTTCGTCGAGCCGTTCTTCCCGGCCAGCCAGCGCCACTTCGCCAGGGCGCTGGCGCAGGCCGGCGCGACCGTCATCGGCATCGGCGAGTACCCGGCCGAGGCGCTGGACGACGAGCTCAGGGGCTGGCTGCACCACTACGAGCAGATCGGGTCGGTGACCGACGCCGGCGCGCTGACCGCGGCGGTCCGCCGGGTCCAGGACCGGCTGTGGGTGGACCGGCTTGAGGCCACGATCGAGGCGCACACCCTGATCGCCGCCCGGGTACGGGAGGCCTGCACGATCCCCGGCACGTCGTACCGGACGGCCTGGCTGTGCCGGGACAAGCCGTCGATGAAGCAGGCCCTGCGCGAGGCCGGGGTGCCGACCGCGGCCTCGGCGGCCGCCAGCAGCGCCGCGGAGGTGCGCGAGTTCGCCGGGCGGAACGGCTACCCGGTGATCCTCAAGCCGCGCAGCGGGGCCGGCGCCCTGGACACCATGCGCGCCGACGACCCGGCCGGGCTGGAGCGTGCGCTGGAGGTCTTCGGCGGCCAGGGCGCCGACTCGATCGCGGTGGAGGAGTTCGTCGAGGGCCACGAGGGGTTCTACGACACGATCACGACCGGCGGCCGGGTGGCGGTGGACTTCGCCGCGCACTACTACCCGAACGTGCTCGAGGCGATGCGGACCCGGTGGATCTCGCCGCAGTTCATCTCCACCAACCGGATCGACTCCGAGCCTGACTACGCGCAGCTGCGGGAGATGGGCCAGCGGGTGATCACCGCGCTCGGCATCGGGACCTCGGCCACGCACATGGAGTGGTTCTTCGGCCCGAAGGGGCTGAGGTTCTCCGAGATCGGCTGCCGCCCGCCCGGCGTCGGCGCCTGGGACCTGTACTCCGCGGGCAATGACATGGACGTCTACCGGGCCTGGGCGGACGCGATCATCGGCGGCCAGGCCGGCGCTGCCCCGTCCCGCCAGTTCGCCAGCGGCATCGTCGCTCTCCGGCCCGACTCCGATGGCACCATAACGGGCTACTCCGGGGTCGATGAGCTGCGCCAGCGGCTCGACGAGTGGGTGATCGACGCGCACCTGCCGCCACCGGGCACGCCGACCCAGCCGGTGGCGGCCGGCTACATGGCCAACGCCTACGTGCGGATGCGGCACCCGGACTACGACACGCTGCGGGGCATGCTCGACACCGTCGGCCGCACGCTGCACGTCTACGCCTCGTGAGGGTGGTCCTGCTGGGGCCGCAGCGGCGGCCCACGGTGGACGCGGTCGCGGCCGGGGTCATCGCCGACGGCGCCGCGGAGCTCCAGGGCGAACCGGCGGACGCGCCGGTGGCCACGATCACGGCCGGCTGGCAGGAGCGGGAGGGCGACGACGCCGAGCTGGGCAGGCTGCTCGGCGGCCGGGACGTCAACCTGCGGCTGTACCAGCGCTGGCTGGACGTCGCGGAGCGGGACCAGGCGTTCGCCGCGGCCGAGCGCACGCTGGCCGAGGTGCTGGACCAGCTGCAGGAGGGCTACCTGCTCCGGCTCGACCACGCGCTGCAGGCGGTCTACGCGCTGCAGCACAGCTCGCAGGGCCGCGGCAGCGAGCGGGGCGTCGCGATCCGGGCCGCGATCACGGCCGAGGCCATCGCCGCCGTGGCCGAGCTGGACGAGGCGCACCTGCGCCGGGTAGATCACGCCAGCGGCGAGTTCTACGCCCGGCTGGCGCCGCACGACCGGCCGGTGATCGCCGCGCACCGGGCCGAGGTGTCCGGCGTGCTGGCCGGCGCGGCCGCGCTCGTGCTGGCGGGCGGTCATGTCGGGGTGCTGGCCGACGTGCTGCACCTGTTCAACGTGGCGGCGGCGGTCCGGTCACCGGTGATCGCCTGGTCGGCCGGCGCGATGGCGCTGACCGAGCGGATCGTGCTGTTCCACGACCGGTCCGCGCACGGCCCCGGTCACCCCGAGGTGTACGGCACCGGCCTCAGCCTGCTGCCCGGCCTGGTCGCGCTGCCGCACGCGGGCGCGCGGCTGCTGCTGGACGACGCCGCCCGGATGGCCGTGTTCGCCCGCAGGTTCGCGCCCGCGTACTGCGTGCCGCTGGAGGAGGGCACCAGGATCGATACCGAGTTCAGTACTCAGGACCACGGGGCTCAGGACCACGGGGCCCAGCACCGGGCGGCAAGCTGCCCGCCCGGCACCGTGGTACTGGGCGCCGACGGCCACCTTTCCACGCTGGCCCCCGTGCATGCGGGCAGCCCGGTGAACGCGGGCCGCGCATGAACGCGGGCACCGCGTGAACGCCGCCGCGGCGCCGCCGCCCGCGGCCGGCCGCAGGCTGGCGATCGGCCGGCTGGCCGCGCGCGGCCCGGTCCCGGCCGCCGCGGTCGACCGGTTCCTGGCGCGGCATGAGGTGCCGGTCATCGAGGGCTCCCGGTGCACGTTCGTGTACCGCGGCGAGGCCGACGAGGTGCACCTGGTGCACCGGGTCGTCGGGCTGCCCGGCCGGATGCCGATGCGCCGGCTGCCCGGCACCGGCCCCGGTCAGCCAGCACTGTGGTACCTGGTGCTCGAGCTGCCGGAGAGATCCAGGGTCGAGTACCAGCTCGAGATCACCCGCGGCGGCGGCAGCGAGCGGATCAACGACCCGCTCAACCCCAGGCTCGCGCACAGCCCGGTCGGCAGCTCCTCGGTGTGTTATGCCCGCGGCTACCAGGTGCCGGAGTGGACACAGCCGGATCCGGAATCCCGTTCTGGCTCGATCGTCGAGTTCGCGGTGCCCAGCCGGGCGCTGCGCCGCGACAGCAAGGTGGCGCTGTACCTGCCCGCGCGGTTCCGGCGCACCGGCCGCTACCCGCTGCTGATCGTGCACGACGGCGCGGACTACCTGGGCTACGCCTCGGCCAGGACCGTGCTGGACAACCTCATCCACCGGATGGACGTGGCCGAGATCATCGTGGCGTTCACCAGCCCCGGCGAGCGGCTCACCGAGTACGCGAACTCGGCCGCGCACGCCCGCTACCTGACCACCGAGCTGGTGCCGCGGCTGGAGGCGGAGTTCCCGCTGGCCGCGCACCCGTCGGCGCGGTGCCTGATGGGCGCCAGCTTCGGCGCGGTGGCCGCGCTGTCGGCCGCGTTCCGGGCGCCGGGCAACTACGGCGCGCTGCTGCTGCAGTCCGGCTCGTTCGTGTTCACCGACATCGGCGGCGATCACGGCGGCGGGCCGGTGTTCGACCCGGTGGTGCGGTTCATGAACCGGTACCGGGCCGCGCCGCGGCGGGTTGCCGACCGGGTGTTCGTCAGCTGCGGGGTGTACGAGCGGCTGATCGCGGTGAACCGGTCCATGGTGCCGGTGTTCGAGGCGGCCGGGATGTCCGTCCGCTACGCCGAGGCCAGGGACGGGCACAGCTGGGAGAACTGGCGGGACCGGCTGCGGGAGGGCCTGTCCTGGATCTTCCCCGGACCGCAGAAGTTCTTCTATGAGTGAGGACGTGACCCGAATGCAGCGGTGGTACTCAGGCCGGGTCCAGCGTGAGATCACCGTGCGGCGCTGGGGCACGCTCGGCCGCCCGGTGCTGGTGTTCCCGTCGGCGGGCGGGGACGCGGGCGAGGTCGAGCGCAACGGGCTGGTCGAGGCGTGCTCGCCGCTGCTGGCGGCCGGGCAGGTCAAGCTGTACTCGGTGGACAGCGTGGCCGGGCAGGCGATGGTCGCCAAGGAAGGCCCGGTCGAGCACCGGCTGTGGCTGCTCAGCCAGTTCCAGGAGTGCGTGCGGCACGAGGTGGTGCCGGCCATCCACGCCGACCTCGGCGGCCAGGAGATCGAGCTGATCGCGGCCGGCGCGTCGATCGGCGCGTTCAACGCGGTGGCCATGCTGTGCCGGTACCCGGACGTGTTCCGCGCCGCGATCGGGATGAGCGGCAGTTACCGGATCGAGCGGTTCTACGCCGAGGCGTGGACGCAGGACCTGTACTTCTCCGCCCCGCTGCAGTTCCTGCCCGGCCTGGACGGGGCGGAACTGGACCTGCTGCGGCAGCGGTTCGCCGTGCTCGCCTCGGGCGAGGGCGCCTGGGAGGACATCGGGGAGTCCTGGCGGATGGCAGCGGCGCTCGGCGCCAAGGGGATACCGAACCGGGTGGACAGCTGGGGGCCGGACTGGGCGCACGACTGGCACACCTGGCGGCAGATGCTGCCGCAGTACCTGCGCGAGCTTGGCTGACCCGCGCGCTCCCGGGCCGGCTCAGTCGAACGCGGGCTTGCGGTCCCTGGTCCGCTTCAGCTCGAAGAAGCCGTCCGCCTGGGACACCAGCACCAGGCCGTCCCAGAGCTGGCCGGCCGCCTCGCCCTTCGGGGCCGGGGTGATGACCGGGCCGAACAGCGCCCGGCCGCGGATCCGGATCACCGGGGTGCCCACGTCCAGCCCGACGTCGTCGAACGCCTCGTGGTGCGAGGCCTTGATCACCTCGTCGAGCTCGGTGCTGCCTGCGGCGCTGGCCAGCGATGCGGGCAGCCCGGCCTCGGCCAGGGCCTCGGGGATCACCTCTGGATCCTCCCGGCGGCCCTGCACGTGGAACCGGGTGCCCAGCGCGGTGTACATCGGCCCGAGCACGCCCGGCCCGGCCTGCTGCGCGGCCGCCGCGCAGACCCGGATGGGCCCCCAGGCCCGGCCCATCCGCTCCAGGTAGTCCTCGCTCAGGTCCTTGCCCTCGTGCTGGGTCAGGTTCAGGTAGGCCAGCGACATGATCCGCCAGTCGGTGTGGACCGGCCTGACCTTTTCCACCTCCAGCATCCAGCGGGAGGTGATCCAGGCCCACGGGCACACGGGATCGAACCAGAACTGCACGTCCTCAAGCGCATCCGGCTGTGCTGTCACGACGGCTGGCAACCCCCGCGCCGGCGCCGGTATTCCCGGTCCGGCGCGGCGGTCACCCTTTCTGCCAGGTCTTGCCGTTCCAGTGCTCGATCAGCGGGAAGCTGGCCGACCCCTTGCCGAAGAAGATGCCGACGGCCCAGCAGTTGCCGGCGCTGGTGCACGCGGCGCCGTTCAGGGACGCGAAGTTCGTGCCGGCCGGTCCCTTCGCCTTCGTGGCGGACCAGTGCGATCCGTTCCACTTCTCGGTCAGGATCAGTGTGGCCTTGCCCTGGAAGTAGCTGCCGACCGCCACGCAGGACGTGCGGCCATGGCAGGCCGCGCCGTTCAGCTCGCCGCTCTGCTCCTTGCTGACCTTGGCAACGGCGGTCGTCTTCCACGCCTTCCCGGTCCAGTGCTGGGCGAGCGGGAACAGGCTGTCGCTGATGCCCACGGCCACGCAGGCCGAGGTGCCGCCGCAGGCGTCGCCGATGAGCTGGCCGGACTTGGACGTCGGCGTGCTGGCCACGGCCCATTTCTTGCCGTTCCACCGCTCGGTGAGCGAGCCGGTGAAGTTGGTCGGGAACGAGTAGCCCGCCGCCCAGCACTCGCGCGCGCTGGGGCAGGCCACCCCGCTGAGCACGTTCGGCTTGGCCGGGTGCGGGGACGGGCTGCTGGACCGCGACCACTTCTTGCCGTTCCAGTGCTCGATCAGGGTCTGGTTCCCGGCTGCGCCCGCTGCCCAGCAGTTTTTGGCGCCGGCGCACGCCACGCCGCCCAGCGAGGCCGAGCCCTTGGGCGGCGCGATCTTGATCGCCGACCACTTCTTGCCGTTCCACCGGTCAGCCTGGGCGCCGGTGGTATCGCCGCTCTTGTCGTAGGCGCCGACAGCGATGCAGTTGCTGGCGCTGGTGCAGGACACGGCGTTGAGCACGCCGCCCCTCGACCCGGCCGGACCGGGCGGGACCGTCGCGGACCACTTCTTCCCGTTCCACCGCTCGGCCAGGTTATGACCCAGGCCGTTGCTGCCGACCGCCCGGCCGACCGCGATGCAGTCCTTGCTGCTGACGCAGGTGACGCCGTTCAGGTTCCCCTGCGCCGCGCTGGCAGCGGCGCGCGGCGCGGCGACGGCCGCGCCCGCCTGCCCGGCCACCAGCATGCTGACCGCCAGCCCGGCCGCGCCGAGGATGAGCGGCGCAATCGCCGCCCGCCTGGCCGGTCCGGCCTGCAGCCACCCGCCCCGCCACAGCCCGCCTCGCTGCCCGTGGTTCTGACCCATGACAGATCACCTGCTCCCCATCCAGTGACGTGCCCCCCACACTGTGACACGGGCGCAGCGCCGCCGCCAGACCCGTGGCGGTCGCAGTCATCTAGCCTGAGGGGATGTCGCGGCGAGGTGATCCGGTGCGTACCCGGCGAACGGCGCGCTGGCGGGCACTCGCGCTGCCCGTGCTGTGGGCACCCGTGCTGCTGGCGGCGGGCCCGGTGGTAGCGAGCACAGTGGCGGTGGGCCCGGTGGTAGCGGGTGCCGCGGCCGCGCCGCGGCTGCACGTTTCCGGGAACCGGCTGGCCGGCGCGAACGGCCGGACGGTGGTGCTGCACGGGGTGAACCGGTCCGGCGGGGAGTTCATGTGCGTGCAGGGACACGGCATCTGGGACGGCCCGGTCAACCAGGCCTCGCTCACCGCGATGCGCAAGTGGCACGTGAACGCGGTCCGGGTACCGCTGAACGAGGCCTGCTGGAACGGCCAGTCCTATGTCCGCCGCCAGTACCGCGGGCCCGCCTACCGGCGGGCGGTGGCGGCCTACGTGCGGCTGCTGAACCGCAACGGGATGGTGGCGATCCTGGACCTGCAGTGGACCGACGGCGCTTACACCGGCCGCACGGCGGCGTGCACATCAGCCAGGGCGGTGTGCCAGAAGCCGATGCCGGACGCGGCTCAGGCGATCCCGTTCTGGAAGTCGGTGGCCCGCGCGTTCAAGGGCAACGGCTCGGTCGTCTTCGACCTGTTCAACGAGCCGTTCCCGCAGGCCGCGCTGGGCGAGGCGGCGGGCTGGCGGTGCTGGTCGCGCGGTGGCAGCGCGTGCCCGGCCGCCAGCGGGTTCGGCTACCGGGTGGCCGGCCTGCAGTCGCTGGTGCACGCGGTCCGGTCTGCCGGGGCACCGAACGTGATCATCGCGGGCGGACTGTGGTGGGCCAACGACCTGACCCAGTGGCTGCGGTACCGGCCGTCCGATCCCGACCACAACCTGGCCGCCTCCTGGCACTCCTACAACTTCAACGCCTGCTCGTCGCGGGCCTGCTGGAACAGCCAGGTCGGCCCGGTGCTGGCGAAGGTGCCGGTGATCGCCGGCGAGATCGGCGAGAAGGGCTGCTCCGACAGCTACATCGGCCGGCTGATGAAATGGCTGGACGCCCGCTCGGCCAGCTACCTGGCCTGGACCTGGAACGCCGACTTCAGCTGCTCCGGCGGCCCGAGCCTGATCACCAGCTACGCCGGCACCCCCACCCGCTACGGCCGCGGCTACCGCTCTCACCTGCTGTCCCTGCACTGATCACGATCGGGGGAATTGCAAACCAGCAGCGGTAGCTGCAAAATGATTGCATGACTACCTCGATCACGATCCGGGATGTGCCGGACGAGACCAGGGACGAGCTGGCGGCGCGCGCGGCCCTGACTGGGCGATCGCTGCAGGAGTACTTGCGCTCACGGCTAATGGAACTGGCTCGCCAGCCGGACGCTGAGTCGTTGCTGGAACGGATTCGGGTCAGGAAGGCGGCGACGCGCTCCGCGCTGCCGGCCGACCGGATCCTGGCGTACCGGGACGCGGATCGGCGGTGACCCTGGTAGTCGACGCATCCGTCGTGGTTTCCGCTCTGACCGACGGCGGGCTTACCGGAACCTGGGCGGAATCGCTCCTGGCAGGCACTCCGCTCTGCGCTCCGCACCTGATGCCGGTCGAGGTAGCCAGCACTCTTCGCCGCGCAGTCGCGGCCGGAGATATCTCCCCGGATGTGGCGTCGATGGCGCACGCCGACCTGCTCGATCTCCGGACGGAGCTTTTTCCCTATGCCCCGTTCGCGGCCCGGGCATGGGAACTGCGGCCGAACGTCACTCCCTACGATGCTTGGTATGTCGCGCTGGCCGAGTATCTGGGCGCGAGCGTAGCCACGCTTGATCTCCGGCTGGCGCGGGCGACGGGGCCGCGATGTGCATTCGCAGTCCCGCCGCCCGCAACCTGAAGGCCGGGAGCGCGCCGGGCCTAGCTGCCGGGGGGGAAGATGCCCTGGCCGGGGGTGAGGATGCCGTTCGGATCGAAGCGGTGCCGGATGGCCCGCAGGAACGGGAATTCCGGGCCGTAGTGCTGGCGCCAGTCGTGCGGGGTCTTCGGGATCGACCCGATCGGGTAGTCGTAGCCGCCGAGCCTGCGTACCTGGTCGAACAGCTTCCGGTTGGCCCGCAGCAGCTCGGGGACCGGCAGCGCGCCGCCGGAGTCCGGCTTCGCCGTGCGCAGCACCGCGAACAGGAAGATGACCTCCTCGTCCGGCACCCGCAGCAGCGGCATCTTCAGCAGGCTGCGGCGCAGCGGGTACAGCAGGATCACCCCGCTCGCCCCGATGTCGGCCTCGGTCAGGCCCGCCATCACGCCGGTGACGA
The DNA here is from genome assembly GCA_963719705.1 of uncultured Actinomycetota bacterium. Lineage (GTDB taxonomy): Bacteria > Actinomycetota > Actinomycetes > Streptosporangiales > Streptosporangiaceae > CAVRCV01. The sequence continues at coordinate 1,427,957 of CAVRCV010000013.1, read as the reverse complement.
ACGCGTCGGTGGCGGAGCCGGGCAGGAACATGTTCCACCACGGGTGCGGGTCGAACCACTCGCCGGTGGACTTGAGGAACTTCACCGGCGCGGCCAGCCGGTTCAGGAACGCGAAGTAGCCGAGGCTGTTGATCTGCTCGGTGCCGCGGGTGTAGTGCAGGTCGCCGATCAGCTTCTGGTCGTCCGGCGGGACCGAGTCGTAGTAGGCGCCCGCCTCCAGGTAGAACGTCCAGCCGGGACCGGACGGGTTGAGCTCTGCCTCGCCCTCCACGAACGAGAACCGGCCGTCGGACTGGACCAGCCGCTGGTCGGCGGTGAGCGCGTCGACGGACGGATAGAACAGGATGTAGTGCCGCACGTGCGTGCGCGCCCGGATCAGCCGCAGCTTCGCCCGGACCAGGACCGCGCACTGGCCGAGGCCGGCCAGGACCGCGGCGAACAGCTCGGGCTGCCGCGCGGGGGAGCAGGTCATCCGGTGGCCGGCCCCGGTGACCACCTCGATCTCCAGCACGTTGTCGACCTGCGCCCCGAAGTGCGGCGAGGTTCCGCCGATCCCGCCGGCCGAGAGCGTGCCGCCGACCGACAGCTCGATGTAGTCGGTGAGCACCGGCGGCGTCAGGTGGTGCGGCAGCGTCGCGTGCAGCACCGAGCTCCACCGGGCACCGGCCTGCACCGTGACCGAGTCGGCGGCCACGCTGATCGCGTCCAGCGGGCTCATCTCGATCACCAGGCCGCCCTGGACCTGGGCCTGGCCGAAGGTGGCATGGCCCTGCCCGCGCGGCGCGGCCAGGATCCGGTGCTTATTGCAGAACCGCAGCATGACCGCGATGTCGTCGATATCGCCGGGCTCGAGCACGGCGAACGGGCGCCGGTGCACAATGTGGCCGAAATCATCGGCGGCGGCCGACAGGGCCGGGTTGCCGAACAGCAGCCGCCCTTTCAGCCTGGGCAGCGGCAGGGCGGACGCAGATGCCGACGGAGCCGTTAACCAGGTGCGGCTCACCGGGTCGAATGCGGTGATCAGCGCCCCGGCGCCGATCCCGGACAGGAAACCACGCCGACTGAGACCGGACCGCATCTGTCACCTCGCATTGCCGTTTTCAGGTACGCGAACGCTATCATAAACGATCGTTCTGCAGAAAGGTCATGTTAGGCAAATATAGAGTGCGAATCGCACATTTGGCGTAGGATACGGAGCGCCGAGCCGCCGGACCGGTCACGGTGGACGGCCCTGCCGCGGCGAGATCAAGCACGAAGGATGTGATCACCGATGATGGGCAGTCCCCGCGGTGACCCGGCCCTGGACCTCCCGGCCGGCTGGTCGGCGCGAGAGGCCGGCCAGGCCGCCGCCTATGACCGGATCAGCGACCGGTACGGGGAGGTGTTCCCGCACAAGGAGGGCCAGCTGGCCTGCGGCGAGTGGCTCCTTGGCCGGCTGCCGGACGGGGCAGGCGTGCTGGACGTGGGCTGCGGCACCGGGCTGCCGACCGCGCGGCAGCTGGCCGACGGCGGCTGCGCGGTGACCGGCGTCGACATCTCGCCCGCGATGCTGGCCCTGGCCAGGCGCAACGTGCCGAAGGCGAGCTTTGCCCAGCTGAACGCGACCGAGCTGGACAGCCTGCCCGGCGGCTATGCGGCGGCCGTGGCATTCTTCTCGCTGCTCAATTTACCGCGCGCCGTCTTTCCGCGGGTATTGCGCCTCATTCACGACGCGCTGGCGCCCGGCGGGCTGTTCTCGCTGGCCATGGTCGAGGCCGATATAGACGACGTGCCCATTCTCTTCCTCGGCTCGCGCATATTCGTCACCGGGTACATGCGGGACGAGCTGCGGTCCATGCTGCACGCGGCGCAGTTCTCGGTCGCAGAGGAGAAGGCGATCTCGTACGCGCCGGCCAGCACCGAGGCCGGGCCCGAGATCCAGCTGTTCCTGAACTGCCGCCGGCTGGAATGACCGGGCCGCCAGCAGGGGCGGCCGGTGATCGCGGGCTGCGCGAGCATCTGCGGTTCCTCCAGGAAGCCACGGCCAGGATCGGGGCCAGCTCCGGCCTGGACGAGATCATCCAGCCGGCTCGGCTCCGCGCTCGTGCCGCTGCTCGCCGACGCGGCCGAGGTTCACCTGCTGGACCGGCTCTTCGACCCGGAGCAGCAGGCCGCGGGCCTGGAGCCCCGCGCCGCCGGGCCGGAGACCTTCGTGGTCCGGCGCGCGGCGGTGATCGGCGCGGCCGGGCCGTTCCGGGACGGCGGCGGCCGGACCGAGGCGGCCGCCGCAGCCGAGGGCGAGGTTCAGGTGCTCGGGCCGTCCAGCCCCGGCCGGCAGGCCATGACCTCCGGTCGGCCGGTGGTGGCCGAGCTCCCGGCGCCGGGAGCGGGCGGGGGCGGTTCGGTGCTCGCCGTTCCGCTGCTGGCCGGCGGGCGGTCCCTGGGCTGCGTGACCCTGCTGCGCGAGCAGCCGCGACCGCCATTCGGCGACGTCGACCTGCTCACGGTGTCCGTGCTCGCGGCGCAGGCGGGCCAGGGCATCGACAGTGCCTGCCGGTACCGGGACGAGGCGGCCACCGCGACCGCCCTGCAGCAGAGCATGCTGCCGGCCAGGCCGCCCCGGCTGGCCGGCGTGGAGATAGCCCACCGGTACCTGCCCAGCACCAAGGACACCCAGGTCGGCGGCGACTGGTTCGACGCGATCCCGCTGCCGGGCAGCCGGGTCGCCCTGGTCGTCGGGGACGTCATGGGCCACGGCATCCGGTCGGCGGCGGTCATGGGCCGGCTGCGGACCTCGGTCCAGACCCTGGCCGCCCTGGACCTGCCGCCCGAGCAGGTGCTGCGGCACCTGGACGACATCGCCCAGCGGCTGGCCGACGACCAGCTCGCCACCTGCGTTTACGCGGTCTACGACCCGGTTGCCCGGAGCTGCCTGATCGCCAGCGCCGGGCACATCCCGCCGGTCCTGGTGCACCGGGACGGCCAGGCCGAGCTGCTGGACAGCCTGCCCGCCGGGGCGCCGATCGGCGTCGGCGGCGTGCCGTTCGAGCCGATGGAGGTCCCGGCCGCCGACGGCGACCTGCTGGTGCTGTGCACCGACGGCCTGGTCGAGATGCGCGGTCAGGACATCGGCTCCGGCCTGGCCGCGCTGTGCGAGAACGCGGCCGTGCCCGGCGCCACCCCGGACGAGCTGTGCGAGATCCTGCTCCGCAAGCTGCACACCCAGGACCGCGAGGATGACGTCGCGCTGCTGATCGCGCGGCTGCACGGCATACCAAGCAGCGACATCGCCCGGTGGCTGCTGCATCCCCGGCCGAGCGCCGCCCGGGTGGCCAGGCACATGGTCCGGCGGACCCTGCACGACTGGGGCCTGTCGGACTGCGCGGACGAAGCCGAGCTGCTGGCCAGCGAGCTGGCGGCCAATGCGGTCCGGTATGCGTCCCGGCCGATCGAGCTGCGCCTGATGCGCACCGACGTGCTGCTCTGCGAGGTCAAGGACGATGACCATCACCTGCCGGTGCTGCGGCCGGGCGCGGTGGCGGACGAGCTCGGCCGCGGCCTGAACCTGGTCGCCATGCTGGCCAAGCGCTGGGGCGCCAACCGGACCAGCGACGGCAAGGTCGTCTGGTTCGAGCTGGCATTGCCCGGCCGCTGACCCGGCCCGGAGCCCGCGGCCGGGCGCACCGCTTCGCCAGAAACCTGCGGGACACGGCCTGGGCCGGGTTTCCCTGCCTCGGGTACTGTCGTCCCAGGCAGGCAGGGGAGATGGTGAAGAGGAGAGGCCGCGGCGGGGAGGGTTATGCACGCGCATCAGATGTTCCTGGTGATCATCGGTGTCATCTCGGTTGTCGCCCTGGGCACCGTGATGACCGCGGCGGTCGTCAGCGTCCTTCGCATCGATGACGACGCCGATCTGCCGACGCGGCGCCACCGGCCCCGCAGCTCTGGACGGCCGGGGCAGCCAGGTCCGCCGAAGTCCGCGCGGCGCCCCGCCGGCCAGGTGCCGCGCGGCGCCGCACCGCCGCGACCCGGCGCAAGCCCGGCCGGCGCACCGACGCACTGCCGGCTGGCGCGACTGTCACCTTCGCCGACGAGCGTGCATCGGCGGGCATCGATGAGGTCCTGGCTGCCCTGGACGAGGACCTGATCGGCCTGGCCCCGGTGAAGCGGAAGGTGCAGGAGATCGCCTCGCTGCTGCTGGTGGACCGGGCCCGGAACCGGTTCGGCCTGGAGGCTCCGCGCCCGAACCTGCACATGTGCTTCACCGGCCCGCCGGGCACCGGCAAGACCACGGTGGCGCTGCGGATGGGCGAGCTGCTGCACCGGCTCGGCTATCTCGAGCAGGGGCAGATGGTGCACGCCATGCGCGACGACCTGGTGGGCGAGTTCATCGGGCACACCGCGCCGCGGACCAGGCGGGTGCTGACCAAGGCGATGGGCGGAGTGCTGTTCATCGACGAGGCGTACGCCCTTTACCGCCCGTCCGACCCGCAGGACTACGGCCAGGAAGCGATCGAGATCCTGCTGCAGGTCATGGAGAACGACCGGGACAAGCTGGTGGTGATCCTGGCCGGCTACGACGACCGGATGGATGAGTTCTTCGCCAGCAACCCCGGCATGAGCTCACGGGTCGCGCACCATCTCGACTTCGCCGCCTACGAGCTGAACGAGCTGGTGTCGATCGGGCGGCAGATGCTCGGCCGGTCGCATTACTACCTCTCCGCGGACGCGGAGGAGGCGTTCCGCGAGTACCTGACCGGCCAGATCGGGCAGCCCAGGTTCGCCAACGCCCGCAGCGTCCGCAACGAGCTGGAGCGGGCCAGGCTCCGGCACGCGCACCGCCTGGCCGCCGACTCGGACCGCACTGGACCAGGGACGATCTCATGCGGCTTGAGCCGTCCGACGTCCTGCTCGGCGCCGACCTGACGCTGGCCACGGAGTTACCCGGCCTGCCTGCGAGCCGGTGACCCGAAGCATTCCCCGCGATCTTCAGTTCATACTCCGGGTAACACATCCAGGCGGGCAATTACCTAGGCGTGTAAAGGATTAACCCAGCGGCCCGGACGAGGATTAAGTTAGGCAGACTTGGCTCCAACGGAGGTTCTTAGCACCGAGTGAATTTGTGCACCTGGCAGCGGAGGAATGCGATATCACCGATGCTGCGCGCCTCGGTTAGGAGCAGGTGGATTTCGGGCTCTTCGAAGTTACTGTAATCGGGATCGGGTGACCGTCCAGTTACCGGATGTGGTCGCCGGGTGGCTGCGTTGCGTGTCCTGCTGCGGGTGCAGGAGTCCAGGGTCGCGGATGAGAAAGTGAGATCGTTGATGAGAGCGATGACGCGGCCGGGCCTGTTCATGGCGGGATCGGCCTGGATGCCGTTGATCAGCGCCTGGAACGGCCCGCTGTCCCCGCCGGGGTTGTTCCGCAGGTCAACGATCAGCCGGTAGGCCGGATGCGCCCTCAGCAGGGCCAGTGCCCGCGCGGCGAGCCGCTGGAACCCGTCGTTGCTGAGGCACTGGTTGTACTTCAGGTAGACGGCGCGGCTGGCTGTGAGCATTCGCAGCCGGTACGGCTGGTCCAGGTGCTGCAGGTACAACGGGAACGGCACCGAGGCTATGGCTACTGACGGATTCGGGCGGCTTGCCGAGCCGACTGCGCTCAGCCTGATTGTCCGCAGCTGTCCGGCGCCTGCCTGCACGGTGAATGCCGCCCCGGCGGGCGAGCGGGTCAGGCCCAGCCAGTGCAGCAGGTCCGCGTCGTTGAGGTAGCCCGGCGTAACGGTCCGATCTGGTCGAATCCGATTTCCTCGGCCCGGGCCAGGCCGGGATCCTGGAAGTCGATGACGCCTCGCAGCCGCGCGAGCACTTCGGCTACCGGATGCTGGTCCACGCGCACCAGCCGGGTACCGAGCAGCCAGCGATCCAGCCGGCGCGAGGATGAAGTACAGGTCGGCGCCGACCCACTGGACATCAAACGGGTACACCGGTGACGGCGGGAGCTGCAGTTGCGTCTCGTCGTCATGCAGCAGCGCCACCATCCGGGCCAGGCCGGCCACCACGCCGCCGTTGCTCAGCCGCGGCACCTGCGCCTGCAGCCGGGCCGCGGCGCCTTCCCGGCCGGCTGGGTCACCCCGGTCAGGCCATTGACGTGAACCAGCGGAAGCTCGCGGGCCAGGTAGGCGATGTCCTGCCGCCAGCGCTGGTTCCTGTCCGGGGCGCCGGATCCCCGGCTGGCCAGAGGCAGATCAGGGCGGCACCGGCTCCAGCACCACGGCACCCGCGGTCCCGGCGATGAGCAGGAGCCGGAACCCGCGCTTAGTCACATTCTGATGGTATGAGTGCTGTCGCCTTGACGGGTTTTCAACGTTAACGGGTAGCGGCCCAGTTACCAGGCGTGATCCCGGGTAGCGGTGCCGCGGGGGCGGCTGTGGCCGCGAGTGCGGGCGGTGCGGACAGCTGCACGACGTGGAACAGGCCACCACGAGCTTCGCGGCCGGCAACATCCGGCGCACCGCCAGGCTAGATGGGCACATGCCGAGTAACTTCGAAGCGCCATTTCGTCGGCCAGGTTCTGGCTGAGAACTGCGCGGATCTCGCCATCACCCGGAGGCCCAGGGCGGGCGGAGTGCGTCAGCGCGTGGGTGAAGGCACTGCCAGGCCCGGGCCCCTTGGGCGTGCTGGAGCGTGGCCCGTGCAGGTCCCGGGCGGCGGCCGGGTTCTCAGGCGCTGGGCACTGGCTGCCATCCAGCCCGTCATCTCGCCGGAACGGTGGCCTCACGCGACTTTCCGATGCCGCCGCCGAAGGCACCATGCCTTGGCCAAGCCCAGGAGAAGGCCCTGTCTCATACCAGCCACCCAGCCACCTAGTAAGGTGATCGGCCATGTCCGAGACCCGTCGAAAGCCTGGCAATTCGGTCACGGCAGCCGACCTGAACGGGCGATAGCCTTGTGTGAGGCGCGATGAGCTCTGTGGCGAGAATGGACTTGCATGCCCGCGCGGGCACGCCGGAGTGGGACTGCTGGGAAACGGTCGAGCACCTGAGCGATGACCTGTTCTGCTACGCGGCTCAGCTCGGCCCGAGGAGCCCGTCGCTCAAAACCCGGTCCCGTTCGCCGGCGAAGCTCGCCGCCCCGGAGGTCCGGTTGGCGCCATCTCCGGAGACCATGACTCTGGGCCGGTTCGTCTCTTGCAGGCCTCCGCGGTGGCCGGGGCCCTGCGGCCACCATGGTCGGGGCTTCCGTTCCCTACTCGCGGGCCAGCAGCCGGTTCGGCGTCATCCATCCGACTGGCTTTGCCGCCGCCATGGGCGTCGCGGAAATTCTCGTGCACATCACGTGTCGCCCGAGGGCTCGGCATTGGGTGGGTTCCGCCGGGCGATCTGGACCGCCGGGTCCTGGCCCGCCTGTTCCCCGCCGCGCCCGCTCGATCATCGATCCGTGGCCCACCTTGCCCTGGGCCACCGGCCGCCGCCAGCTGGCCGGCGATTCCGCGGGTCATCTCGATGGCACTGGCACCCTGGCGCGGCCAGCGGGAGGCTGAACACGACGTTGGTGGCCGTGATGAGCTCCGCGGCGATGTCTGGGGCCGTTGGCCGTTGCTCCGGTCGCGATGGACCTTTCCGCCCTCGGATCGCAGGCTTTCGGTGAGCACGGGTCGGAGGTGGCGAGCGGGGAGTCGGCGGCGAGGGCGGCTGCCGCGGCGACGCAGTTCGCAAGGCTGACGGCCGCGCGCTCGCGGCGGTGACGCTCCCCGGGGACTCTGGCTGGACATACGGTGCCCGGCCCCCCGCATCCCGGCGACCACCGCAGCCGCAGCCAGCGCCAGCATAGCCGGGACCGCGAGCACCCCTGACCCTCGCGCGCGCTCGTCTCGCCCAGGGCCGACTCTCGATCAGCCAGAGATCCCTCGTTTAACTTCTCGCCCTGGAGGAATGCCACGCGCGAGCAACGATGGCGGCGGCAGTCGGGCTGTTTGCCGGCGGCCTGCCGCCGCACCAGCGGTACACGCCGGCGACCTGGCCACGGTGGTGTGCGTGGGCAGCGACGCCGCCAGCTACAGTCCCGGGCTCCGGGAACTTTCGCCCAGACCGTGACATTCGCCTCAACGCCCGAAGGGGCACTCCTGCACAGGCCCGGGGAAGATCGGCGGAGACCACTCGTTCACGGAACCTTCGGCGGCACGTTCCCGCTATCGTGCACATCGCTGCTTGGTCCACCAGCGTGACCCAGGTGTTTACCTGGTCGCCGTCCGGACGCACGTCCACGTGGTCCGCGAGTCCCGTGGGAGCGACCTACGTGGGCGGGCAGCAAATCACGACGGTTACCGGGCGATCATAGCCGGCGACGACACCGGAGCGACCCCGACGGAGGCCGAAGCCTTTCCCACTGCGCGGTAACGCGGCCTTTCCCCGCCCGGCCTGACTCACGCCACAGGCCTCGGGACGTGGACGTTCGCCGGGTTGTCGCAGCGCCGCGTGCCTCTGCTGGCGAACGGCACCGGGATCTCCCGTCGCGAGCGCTGGGGCAGGCCTAACTGGTGGCCGCCGGCGGGCCGGGCCCGCGCGGCCACAACGCGCGCGGGTATCGTGCTCGCGCGATCAGCCGCCCGCCGGCCAGGGCCAGCGGAGTCAGCAGAGCCGATCACCCGCGCCACCGGCCTCCGGATACGCGAGGTCGGGCTGCCATGGGTCCAGGCCTGTGTGTGAACAGTGGCCGTGGAGCAACCACTTTCGAACGCAACTGTGACACTGATCGGCATAGGCTGTGACCCGGCAGAATGGACCGGGCATCAGGTGGCTAATGTGGGCACACCTCTACCTTGTCAAAGCGGTAAACTTGGCCATCGGGACCCTGGGAAGAGCCGGATGCACCGACGTCACCGAAGCCACCCATGGGGCCCGCTGCCCCATGGACCGCCCATTACCACTATTCCATCAACGCCTCAGCCTACAGCGGCACGGACCTATCCCCGTGTTGTCAAGCGCGCCCGGCACAACTCCATCCGCGTCGTAAACCCGGCCAGCACTGTACCCGCCACGACAGCCCCGCCGCCATCAAGCTCATAAACCCGTCCAGGTGAGGGAAAACATCGGAACAGGAGCATGATCAGCACGAGCTACTGAAGTGGCACTGGCACGAGACTTACCTGGCGATCAACAGGCTCTTGCTCGACGTGGACGGCGTTCTTGAGTCTCGCTGACCCGAGTCTCGTCGCGGAAATGGAGCGGGGTTACCGATGGCGACACGGCCATCTGGCGTTTCTGCGCGACTTGCCAGATCCCGCCGAATTGCAGACCCTGATCGGCATCGGCGATGTCCGGATGCTCGTCCGGCGCGTGCTCCTCCGTCATGTCCAGCTGCCCGCCGGGGTCTCGGTCGACCGGTGGCTTGCGGAGGACATCACATTCAGGGACGAGCCGACTCGATCTCCTGCCCATGGGCGGCGGACTCCATCATCTGTGACGAACCAGGATGCGGTCCGGGCGCGTTCCTCGAGCTGCTGTATGCCGCACGACCGTGGCTGAACGGAATGCTGGCCTCGTACGAGATCGGTCACATCAAGCCGGAGCGCGCGTACTTTCAGGCTGCGCTCACTCGAATCGGGCGCCAGCCACACGAGTGCCTGTTCGTCGATGACGCCCACGACAACATCGTGGGCGGCCGGGCAGCGGGGATACCGGGTATCCGCTTCCGCGGCAATGCCGGCTCCGCGCCCACCTTGCGGAGCGCGGCCTGCTGTGACGGTCGCAGCGGACGGCGGCATGCGGGTCGCTATCCGGATTCCCGTGCACGCCCAGTCCGTCGGCCTGTACGTGGGGGATGAGCAGCACGTAAGCGCGCGGCAGGCCGTGGTGACCGCCCGCGGGCGACTTGCGATGCTCAGCGTCCAAACGCCCACGCCACCATCAGCGGGAACTCTTCTCTCCAGAATGCGTCGCCGTGCGACCCGACCCGCTCGGTCATGACAACGTCCGCACCTGCGTCGCGCAGCGCGTCCGCCCATCGGGTCGCGTTCTCGAGAAAGAACGGCTCCTGCGTGCCGGCGACGAGGTACGCGCGCGGAAGCGGCTCGGCATCACCGCAGGCGGTCGGTAACCCCGCCCGGCGACGCGCAGAGGACCGCGCCGTAGATGTCGGGATGGCGAAGCCCCATGGCGAGCGCGAGCTCTCCACTCGCCGAGACACCGAACACCGCGGTGCGGTCGGCAGGCAGCGCGACGTCGAAGCGTGACCGCGCCCATCGGCGGACGTCCTCGACGAAGAACTTCTCGTGTGCCGCGAACCGTTCAGGGTCAAAGGCGAACGCGGCCGTGCTCTCGCCCGGTGAGTACTCATGGAGCCGCAGCGTCTCATCGTCCAGGCGGTGTGCACCGATGATCATCGTGGGCGGTAGGCCGGCCGCCTCGAGGACGCCTCCCCACGACGCGATCAACTGGCCGTCGCCGGCGAAGACGATGGCCTCGGGCGGAGCCGGCGGGACATACGCCGTGACCTGCCGGCCACCGTCGTATTCGAGGGTCTCGGTGACGAGCTGCCCTGCTGTGGACGACATTGTCGTGGCCTCCTCGTCGGTAGCGGCCGCGACCGCGTTCGTAGGGGTGATGGCCCTCGGCCTCGGTGAACACCGCTACACCAACTGGCGTGCCCAGGGCCGCCACGGACTGCTGGTTACTGGTGATAATCACCCGCGCCACGCCACCCGCGGGCAGGAACGGCTGCACGAGCTCGGGGTCGGTAACGTTGTCGAAGACCAGTAGGCAGCCGTACCGTCGCCTCCCGCCAGTGCCGCACCGCCAGCCCTGCCGTCTGAGCATCGCGCCGGCGGCGGGCGGGGCCAGTGCCTCGGCGGTGGCGGCGAGCCCTGGCAGCAGGCCACCAGAGGTCTCCGCGCCGATCCAAGCCACAACCTCCGTAACCCTCGGCCGAGCCGGGTCCCGGGCGTATGCCGCGGCGAGCTGGGTCTTACCGACCCCCCGCATTCCAGTCACCGCGCGGACCACTATCCGCGATCCCGGCCCGGTGCGTCCAGCGCCGCCATCAGATCCGGCCGGGACTGCCAGCCCGGCGGCTCCTGCGGGATTTCCCCGACCACCACTAGCCTGCCGCATCGCTCTGGCGGCGCAGCGGGCTGGCTAGCCCCTACTATCCATGGCCGGAAACAGACGGAGGGATCGCCCCGAGTCTTTGCGTGCCTGGCGGAGCTGCATGACGCCGATGACGACAGCCGACGGGATTGCGATCACGCCAGCCAAGTCCGATCTCCAGGCAGCCCCGCATCCATGCCCGAACATTACGGAATTGCTGCTGTCACTCGACAGAAGCCGTAGACACTTTCCGTGGCCGCCAACGACGGAGGCTGCGCGGATCACTGTTGGGGGGCGTATGGGGAGCGGAGGCCGTCAGAGGACGGCGTTTGCTGTCGCACAGTGGCAGCGGATGGCGACCAGCGGCATCCCGCCCGGTGTGTCGTTTCGCCTGGTCAGGCGGGGTATCAGGGGCGGCGCCCCCAGCAGGATTCGAACCTGCGCTCACGGCTCCGGAGACCGTTAACTGTTACGCCCGTGACCAGGAGCAACGCACTCGGACCTGTCGGTGTGGGGCGAGTGGGGAGCGCGGCGTTGCGCGGAGGTGAGCGTGGGCTACCGGGGCGGGTCGGCCTGCCGGATGATCTCGGTGATCCTCTCGGTGCCGAGGGGCAGCGCGGTGTCCTGGTCGCGCAGGGTGACGCGGAGCTGGCGGGCGATCGACTCCTGGGGTGGTTGCTGGGTGCGGTTGCGCTGGTCGGTGTAGATGCTCCAGGCCAGGGTGGCGATGGACACGATCGGGCTGGCCAGCGAGACCGGGTCAGGTACAGGTCTGGCCGCTGGTGGGTGTCGCGGGCTGCCAGGGCGGCCTCGACTTCGGCGGGCAGGCTGGGACCGAGGTCGGGGGCGAGGATTCGGCGGCTGCCCGGGCGGCTTCGGCAGCGGGGTCGGTCATGGCGTGCCTCCGGGCTGGTCCTGTTCGGGATGGCGGGTGAGGTAGTCGCGGACCGCTTGCGGCACGGGGTCGCCGGTGACCTCCTGCCAGGCTTTTTCCAGGGCGGGCTGGCCGAGTTGGTGGGTGAGCCTGGCCAGATGCCCTGTCCGGGGCCGGTGGTCGGGTGCGGGAACTGGTCGAACAAGCTCACGCACCGGACTGTCCAGCGCAAGGCCTGCCTGGCCTGGTCGCGGGCTTCTGCGAGCAGCCCCAGATGTCCGTAACTCATCGCCATGCTGGGCTGGTCGCCGAGTTCTTCTTCGATGGTGAGGGCTTTGCGGTACCAGTCGTCGGCTGCTCCGGCCGCGCCTGCTGGCAGGTACGCCGGTGTGCAATGGCGTATAGGCAACGATTTTTCAAGACCTGCGCCAGAATGCGATCTGACCTCTTCGGCCACGCTGGCTGGCGAGCGGATGTCCTGCGGCGCAACCGAGGCCATGCTCAAGCGTCGGTCGGCCAAGGCTGCGGGCGTCGGCAACCACGCGTGACGAATTGTCACCTAACGACCGAAACACAGAGTAAGATCCGCTATACAAAAGCTCAGCAAGCCTAAACCATGCCGGGAATCTGGCACAAGGAGAGCTATGGCAATGGTTCGCATGCACGAACTCGCGAAGGAGTTTGGTATAGAGTCCAGAGACGTAATGTCGGCGCTACGAGAAATGGGTGAGTTCGTTCGATCGGCGAGTTCTACGGTAGAAAGACCTGTAGTGCTCAGGCTCAGGGAGAAATTCGCAGGACAGCGTCCGGTTCGGTACAGCACCCCCCTTCCGCCCGTCACGACTCCCCAACGTCTCCCCCAGCCTTCACGGCACACGGCACGTGGAACAGGGAAAGCTCTGCACCGATTTACCGAACAGGGACGGGTAGCCCAGTAAAAGGATTCATTGGAGAACAGAATCCTGAATTCCCAGCGCAGGGGGAATACGAAAAGCTTGTTGGGGACATTCTTGCAACGTGGGAAAGAATTCGCAGGTGCGTCCCAGAGTCTAGCCGCAACATCAGCCGCTGGCTTGCTCACGCATCTGGCATCAATAATGCGCGTATAGAGTTCGCAAGGAGTGTCCGCAACTGGATTGCACATCCGGATAATGAGCATCGGCCACATCAAGAACCTCTTCCAGAAGCCATTCGTGTTATGCTCGAAATCGAACGCAAGCTCCCATAGCTCGACCGTGCGCTAAACAACGAGGACAGTCATCAAGAACGGGCTACGCCCGGACCCGACTTGCTCAACTTAGGCGCACCTTGACTTGGCGAAGAAGAGCTGCCGTCGGCCACCAGCGGCAGCCGCAGCTCAGTCAGCCTGGCCCGCGCCGTGACCCGGCCAGTACCGCAACTTATCCGGGCTGTTCTACCTGACTTGGCTCACGACCTTGGACTGGCGGCTCTTTCACCGTGCTGACCTCTGTTTTCTGACTCATGGCGCGCAAATCTACGCGCTGATTCCGGCAGCAGAGTCTTGCTCGTGACGCTCTTACGGTCCGGCAGGGCTGGCCGGGGGGTCGCGCGGAATGGATATGGTTCGCCACTGGCCCGGCCGGGTCTCCCTCTCGCCGGTTAGGGACCAGATGACCATTCCATGGCAGACGATGATGATCACTTCATGCCCCGGCAGCCCGGCGATGGCAGTCCGGAGCGCGGCCGAGCATCGCACCTGCAGCTGCGACAGCGGCTCCCAGGAACGCGTCGTCCCGTCAGGCCACTCCCCTTCGTGGGCATCGAAATCGTCCACCGCGGCGCGCACGTCATCGGCGGACCGCCAGCTGAATGTGTTATCGGGCAGCCATTCGCGTAGGTCGAACTGCAGGCTCAGCGGCAGCTCCAGGCGTACGGCGACGATCGCAGCCGCCTGCAGGGCGCGTGTCATGGGCGAGGCCACAACCGCTGTAATGCCAGCACCCACCAGACCGTCAGCCGCGTCACGCGCCTGCTCAACCCCGAGACCGGACAGCGGCGCCAAGTCCGCAGCAGCACCCGGCCAGCCTCGCTCCCTGATCGGCTTGTAGTCCGCCTCGCCGTGCCGCATCAAGTAGACCAACGCCATGCGCACCTCTCCAAGCCAACGACGGCCCTGGCTCTGGAGCCGCGACCGCTTGTCCGGGCCAGGCAGTTCCCGCAGCTCCGAGGCCGGAACTTCGCGGCATGCGCACTAATTGAGCCAAGTCGGGCCCGGCCGTTGCGCAACTTATCCGGGCTGTTCCCGGGGTAAACGTTCACGTCACGTGGGCTGAGTGACGGGCTGGAGCGGAATCTCTTTGCAGAGCTGGCTCGGTGCCCCAGGGCGCCCAAGATGTCCGCGAAGGCACCATTCACGGCGAGCATGCAGAAGCGGGCATGTCGGCGGTGGTTCGCCAGTTGATGGTCAGGCTGCGCTAACCTCGATTCTCGGGAGGCGGGCGTGAGTCCGCCTCGTTCGCGTTCGCGCTGAGGTGATGGCATTCGTGCTGCTCGCGGGTGCTGCGGCATCCAGCGATCATCCTAAGCCCATTGGTATTAGTGAAGGTTCTCAACTATCCCGCAGAGCTGAATCCGGACTCTGCCGGGTGCGGGCCTGTTAGTTGCCGAAGATTTTCCGCTCAGCGATTATCCGGCGTGCCATGCCCAGGCCTCGCCCATCACGGCGCTACGGTCTGATCGGAGCCTTCATTAGATGCACTGAGGTGGTGAGGATGCGGGCCGGGGCAGGCTTCTTCGCCGACCCGGCCAGTCCCGCCCAGCGCCGGTCGAGGCCATGGCGCCTACTTCGTCGATGAGCGGCCCGCCGCGCAGGTCGCCGACGCCCTTCGGGTACTCCACCGCCAGCGTGCACCAGATGGCGACCCTGCTGCGGACCGGGCGGATGCGGCTGTTCGCAATTCCAGGCCCGCGCCGCAAGGGCCCGACGAAGGCGACAGGGCGAGCTGCGGCCACAAGGTGATGGCCATGCGCGGCCGCGGGCTCAGCGTCACCCAGATCGCCTCGGACCCTCGCCGCCAGGGCATGCCGGTGTCCGCCCAGACCGTCTGGAAGGTCCTGCGCGGCCGAGGGCTTCCCCGGCTGCCGCGGCGTCGATACTCCGCCCGCGGTCCGGCGGGGCAGGTCGCGCCAGTCAAGGCCGCCGCCATCAGCGGCTGGCCCGCCGCCCCGGCCCAGCCTGCGCTGCGACCACGCCGGGCTGCTGCTTCTCGCCCCCGCCATAGCCGAGCCGGCGTCGCACGAGCTGATCACCGCCGCCGGCTACCCCGCCACCGAGCAAGCTGTCGGCCTGGCACTCCACCGGCACCTTGCTGCTGGCTGCCGCCACACGGGTCGGCCCGCGCCCACCACATCGACCGCATCACCGACGACGCCGGGCTGGCGTTCTTCCTCGGCCTGACCGCCCTGCCCAAGGCCACCCACCTGGGCACCTACTCCTACCGGGCCCGCCGCGACTCCAGCCAGAAACTGCTCACCGGCCTGATCCAGCGGCTGCGCGCCCTCGGCCTTGCCACCGGCGACGAAGGCTTCAACTGCGACTTCCACGCCATCCGCCACCACGGCGACGACCCGGTCCTCGACGAGCACTACGTGCCCGCCGCTCCCAGCGGACCCGCTCGGTCCTGACCTTCTTCGCCAGTGACCACGCCAGCAACGAGATGGTCTACGCCAACGCCGACATCACCAAGGCCGAGCAGGCCGCCGAGATCATCGCCTTCGCCGACTACTGGAAGACGCCACCGGCGCCGACCCCGGCCTGCTGGTCTTCGACTCCCAGCTCACCACCTACAAGATCCTCGAAGAACTATCCGGCCGCGGCATCAACTGGCTCACCCTGCGCCAGCGCGGCAAAGGCGAGCTCGCCCGCCTGGCCGCCCTGCCCGCCAGGCATGGAAACCGCACACCATCGACCGCGCCGGCCGCTACCGCCACCCCCAGCTGCACGAAGACCTGGTCACGCTCAAGGACATCAGCGCGCCGGTCCGCCAGATCGCGGTCAAGAACATCGGCCGCGACGAGCCGACCCTGCTCATCACCAACGGCCACGACACGCCGGCCAAAGACCTCTTCGCCCGCTACGCCGAGCGGATGCTCATCGAGAACGAGCTAGACGCCTACATCTCCGGCTTCCAGCCTCGACGCCCTGTCCTCCGGCTCTCCGCTCAACGTCGACCTCGACACCACCCTCACCGTGATCGCCGGCAACCTCTACCGCCTGTTCGCCCGCAAGCCTGCCGCGCTACGAAAGCGCCACCCCCGACACATCTGGCGGCACTTCCTCGACGCCACCGGCACCCTGCACATCACCGGCACGCCGTCACCGTGCGCGCTGAACCTGCGCAGCCACCACCCCGTCCTCATCGACGCTGGCTACGCCGACCTCGAAGTCCCCATCCCCTGGTGGGACGGCACCGCACCCTGCGCTACCGGTTCCCGCCCCGCTGAACAACCCCAGGCGAACCTCAACCCAATTTTCTGACCGAGAATCGAGGCTAAACGGCTCTCTATGGGCACGCTGGATTCCCTGCAGGAGAGGCGGAGAACTTCCCGGCGGCCGTGGAGGTCCGTGCAGGCGCGGGCAGGCGTCGCTGGAAGCGACGACGGGCTGAGATAGAGCCAGTAGTCATCACTCAGGGAGACCGTCAAGGCGTGACCGCTTAGGTTGCCGACCCCGTGAGCGTCGGTGACACCGGCGGCCCAGGCTTCGTAGCCGGAGCTGCCCGCACAGTCAAACCCGGTCACAGCGTAGCTGGTGTGCGGCCTACCGCCGCTTATGTGAGCAGACAGCACGATCCGCGCCAGCCCGCCGGAAAACTTGGCGCAGACGACAGTCACTGCCCGTTAAGCGCCCCGTACGAGGGCAGCGCAACCGTCCTGCTGGACAGCGTCAGCGGGACAGTGCCGGGCGGATGAGACGCGGGGACCGAGTGCAGCTGCCGGCGCAGCGATGCCACCTCCCCCGGTAGCGGACGGCGACCGTGATCGCCCCGGCCAGCGCCACTCCCAGCAACGCAACAACCGCCATCACCCAGGCAACCCGGCAGGAAATGGTCGCGGTCGGCGGAGATCACGTCGACCGGCCGCGGTTTCACGTAGCAATTAAAGGCCGGCGATAACCCCAGGGTCAACGAACGTGAACGCTCAGCTCCCCGAGGCGGCTGATGGGCTGCCCGGGATGACGTGATGGGCCCGGAGCCGCCGGGCGCGGTGGCTACGGAAGGTCGGGATCGGCGGCATCCAGGACGTACGAGAAGGCCCCTCTGTCCCCCAGTGGGCTGACCATGACTCCAGATCCGGCTGGCCGATCGATGCGGCTGCCCGCTACACGGCGGAAGGAGGCGAACAAGCCATGATCCGCCAGGTACGGCGGCAGAAGGAATCGAGGCCGAATCGGAACCTCTGCTGACGATCAACCTGAAGATCACGATGCCCCGCCGGGTTATCTGGATCGCCAGCGGCTTTGTGCCCGGCACCGTCACCAGCGAAGCGATCGCCGCCACCTCGCCCGGATCATCCATGGCGGATAACCAAGCCTGGATATGGCAGGCCACTGCGGCCTGGCCGTCATGGAGCGAGTCGGGTCGGGACGGCTCGCAGACAGGAGATGATCTTTGGGGGCGTATGGGGGGCGTATGGGGGGCGTATGGGGGGCGTATGGGGAGCGGAAGCCGTCAGAGGACGGCGTTCCGCGTCGCGTCGTGGCGTCCGGATGGCGACCGGCGTCATCGTGCGGGCCGAGTCGTTTCGCCTGGTCAGACGGTCATCAGGGCTGGTCGTCGGGTGGCGCCCCCAGCAGGATTCGAACCTGCGCTCACGGCTCCGGAGGCCGTTGCTCTCTCCCCTGAGCTATGGGGGCTGGCGCGCTCGGCCGCATCGGCTTGGTGACGCAGCCGCAGCAAGGGTACCAGCATCAAGTATCTACGGACACGAGACCGATCTGCCCCCCGAGCGGGGCCGGGCCGGGTAACCTCACCCGGGTGACGCAGGGACTTGGGCGGGTGCTGGTTGTCGATGACGATGAGGTCATCCGGCAGCTTATCGCCGTGAACCTGACGCTCGAAGGTTTCGATGTGGTCACGGCGGTGGACGGCAGGGACTGCCTGGAGAAGGTGACCGAGGCCAGGCCGGACGTGATCACCCTGGATGTCATGATGCCGCGGCTGGACGGCTGGGTGACCGCGACCCAGCTGCGCCGCAACCCGGATACGGCGGACATCAAGGTGGTGCTGATCACGGCCAGGGCCCAGGAGGATGACCGGGACCGGGGCCGTCAGATCGGCGTGGACGCGTACCTGACCAAGCCGTTTGACCCGGCTGAGATGATCCGGGTGGTGCGCGAGCTGGCCAGCGCGCCGGCCAGCTCGTACTTCCAGAACCACGGCGACTTCGGCGCGAACAGCGCCTAGCCCTGAGATCCGCGGGCCGCAGGCGCGACCCCGGCGGCTGGTCGGCCGGGCGCGGCAGACTTGTAAGAATCGCCAGGTTGAAGTAGGTTCGCCGGTCAACTGCACTTTCACGGGCGGCGTCAGTGATTCACTGCCATGCGGTTCAATCCTCTGCTAAGCGGGTACCGCATGGCTTGTAGGCCCCCTGGACGTCGACAGCGCAGACGTGGTCTCCCGACCTCCGCACCGGGCGCCAGTGCACCGTGTACCGGCTGGCGCGAGCGTACCCGCACGAACATGCCCAGGCCTGCGCAGGCTGTTCGCGTCGGCCCTGTCGACCTCTTCCGGCAAGAACGGAACACTCTGAAGGAATGCCGTGGGCGCTGTTGGTGTTAAGCTGAGTGCTGCACCAGATGCCCCGCCATGGGGAGAGGTGCTCGTCCGCTACCCGTCCGGTCAGTATCGCGTCCGGCGGTCGGCGGCCTTCACTGACATTCACCCGTCGCGAGGTCATCGCGCCTGTCTGGTCCCGGCCCACCTGCCGGGCGCCGGAATGCTAATGCAGGCGCAGGCCGCAAGCGGCAGAACGCGGGGACAGCTGCAGCAGCTAGGACGACTGACTTGGCCTGATAGCACCTGGCCGAGCGGACCGTGCCGCGTGGGCGGCACGAGCGGCGACAGCCAGCCGAACAATGCGGGTAATACGCGACAGCGGGATGACACCGGCGGCGGCAGCCGGGGCCCGCGCCCTGGGAAGGACCCCTCGTGAGCGAAACCATCGATCTGTTCTCCGGTTCCTCTGGCATGCCGGAGGAATCACCAGCGCTGCCCCCGCGAGCCGGCGATGCCGCCGCCGCGGTCAGCGCACCAGGGACCTCGCAGGGGCGGGCGGGCTCCGGAACCGGGCTATCGGCCATGCTCCTGCCGCAGCTTCAGCGGATGGCGCAGTCCATGGGGATCACCGGGGCAGGCCGGATGCGCAAGGGCCAGCTCATCGCCGCGATCGAGGAGAAGCGCGCGGGCGGCGGCCTGGCCGGGCCCAGGGGCGCCACCGGCGCCGCGGGATCCGCGGCGACCGTCATCCGGGTGTCCGGGGACACCCGCGCCGACGTGAACGATGACTCAGCCCAGCGGGACGCGTCTGCGGGAGCCGGCGCCCACCGCCCTCGTGAGCAGGACGCCATGGAACCACAGACATCGACGCAGACCGTCATGGGCGGCGGCCAGGCAGGCGGATTCGGCGACGGATCACAGCGAGGCGGCGCCAGCGGGATCGGGGCCGGGGAGATCGGGACTGCGGCGCCGGGCGGCACGATGACCGGTGCTCCGGCGGCTGCACCGGTCAGCACGGGCGGCCCGGTCAGCACGGGCGGGGCCGGAGCGCCCGCCGTAACCGAGGCGCCGGGCGGCACCGGCGGGGCCGGCGGCGGCAGCCAGCAGCCCGCGACCCGGCGCGGCGACGGCCAGCAGTGGCCAGCAGGGTGACGGCCAGCGCGAGCGTGATAACCAGCGCGGCGACCGGCGCGGGCGCGGCGGCAACGGCCAGCGGCGGGACGACCAGTCTCGCGGCGGCGACGGGCGCGAGGGGCCGGACCAGCACCGCGACGCCAGGGACTCGCGGCCAGGGCGGCGGCCGCGGCGACCAGCAGGGCCGTAACGACCAGGGCCGTAACGACCAGGGCCGTAACGACCAGGGCGGGGGCCGCGACGACGACCGGGACAACACCGGCAGCCGCCGCAGCCGGGACCGGTTCCGGAACCGGAACTCGGGCAACCGCCGCCGTGAGCGCGGCGGCGGCCAGGACGCCGAACCGGTGATCACCGAGGACGACGTGCTGATCCCGATCGCCGGCATCCTGGACGTGCTGGATAACTACGGGTTCGTCCGCACCACCGGCTACATGCCGGGGTCCAACGACGTTTACGTGTCGCTGTCCCAGGTGCGCAAGTACGGCCTGCGCAAGGGCGACGTGGTGGAGGGCGCGATCCGGCAGCCGCGCGAGGGCGAGCGCCGGGAGAAGTTCAACGCGCTGGTGCGCCTCGACAAGATCAACGGGCTGGACCCGGAGGAGGCCAAGACCCGGCCCGAGTTCGCCAAGCTGGTCCCGCTGTACCCGCAGGAGCGGCTGCGGCTGGAGACCGACCCGACGATCATGACCACCCGGATCATCGACCTGGTCGCGCCCATCGGCAAGGGCCAGCGCGGCCTGATCGTCTCGCCGTCCAAGGCGGGCAAGACGATGATCATGCAGGCCATCGCCAACGCGATCACCAAGAACAACCCCGAGTGCCACCTCATGGTCGTGCTGGTGGACGAGCGGCCCGAGGAAGTCACCGACATGCAGCGCTCGGTCAAGGGCGAGGTGATCTACTCGACCTTCGACCGGCCGTCCGAGGACCACACCACGGTCGCCGAGCTGGCCATCGAGCGGGCCAAGCGGCTGGCCGAGATGGGCCACGACGTGGTCGTGCTGCTCGACTCGATCACCCGGCTCGGCCGGGCCTACAACCTGTCCGCCCCGGCCAGCGGCCGGATCATGTCCGGTGGCGTGGACTCCACCGCGCTGTACCCGCCCAAGCGGTTCTTCGGCGCGGCCCGCAACATCGAGAACGGCGGCTCGATCACGATCCTGGCCACGGCCCTGATCGAGACCGGCTCCCGGGCCGATGAGGTGATCTTCGAGGAGTTCAAGGGCACCGGCAACATGGAGCTGCGGCTGCGCCGCGAGCTGGCCGAGAAGCGGATCTTCCCGGCCGTCGACGTGGACGCCTCCAGCACCCGCAAGGAAGACCTGCTGATGTCGCCGGAGGAGCTGAAGATCGTCTGGCAGCTGCGCCGGGTGCTGCACGCGCTCGAGCCCCAGCAGGCGCTCGAGGTGCTGATGGAGCGGATGAAGGAGACCAAGAGCAACGCCGAGTTCCTGCTCCAGGTCCAGAAGACCACGATCGGGTCCTAGGCTGGGAATCACCCGGGGCGGCCGGCCGTTGCAGCCCCATGGATGACCCGGTGGATGAACCCGGCGGGTGAGCCACCTATCCACGATGCGGTACCGGTTCACGCCCGCGCTCAGCGCGAGGCGACCCGGCGACCGCCAGGAGACCAGGAAGTGATGACGTGAAGCCAGGTATCCACCCGGACTACGTGGTGACCACGGTGACCTGCACCTGCGGGAACACCTTCACCACCCGTAGCACGGCGAAGAACGGCGTGATGCACGCCGATGTCTGCTCGAGCTGCCACCCGTTCTACACGGGCAAGCAGAAGATCCTGGACACCGGCGGCCGCGTGGCCAGGTTCGAGCGCCGGTTCGGCAAGAAGCAGACAGACGGCAAGTAGCTCCACAGGTGGCTGAGACCTGAGCCGGATCACCCGGCCTGGTCTCGGCCACTGTTTTTGCCAGCGCTGCTCTTTGCCAGCGCTGTTCTTGGCCAGCACTGTGCTTGCCCGCACACCAGCAGGAGGTGAGGAATGTTCGAGCGGCTGGCCGACGTCGCCAGCGAGCACGCCCAGCTGGAGCGGGACCTCGCCGACCCGGCCGTGCACGCGGACGCCGACCGGGCCCGCACGCTCGGCCGGCGGTACGCCGAGATCAGCCCGATGGTGCACGCCTACCAGGACTGGGTGACCACCTGCGGCAACGAGGCCGCGCGCTCGAGCTGGCCAGCGAGGACGCCTCGTTCGCGGCCGAGGCCGAGCAGCTGGCCGCCCGCCGGGCCGAGCTGGAGGGCCGGCTGGAGCAGCTGCTGGTGCCCAGGGATCCGCTCGACGCCAAGGACGCCATCCTGGAGGTGAAGGCGGGCGAGGGCGGCGAGGAGTCGGCCCTGTTCGCCGGCGACCTGCTGCGGATGTACCTGCGGTACGCCGAGCGGCAGGGCTGGAAGACCGAGATCATCACCGCCACCCTGACCGGCCTGGGCGGGTACAAGGACGCCACGGTCGCGGTCAAGGCGGCGGGCCGGGGCAGCCTGGCCGGCACCGGCGACGGGGCCTGGGCGCGGCTGAAGTACGAGGGCGGCGTGCACCGGGTGCAGCGGGTCCCGGTCACCGAGTCGCAGGGCCGCATCCACACCTCGGCGGCCGGGGTGCTGGTGCTGCCGGAGGCGGACCCGGTCGAGGTCACCATCGACCCGGCGGACCTGCGGGTGGACGTGTTCCGCTCGTCCGGCCCCGGCGGCCAGAGCGTCAACACCACCGACTCCGCGGTGCGGATCACGCACCTGCCCACTCGGCATCGTCGTGTCCTGCCAGAACGAGAAGAGCCAGCTCCAGAACAAGGAGCAGGCGATGCGCATCCTGCGGGCCCGGCTGCTGGCCCAGGCCCAGGAGGAGGCCGACGCGCAGGCCGCGGCCGAGCGCCGCAGCCAGGTCGTGACCGTGGACCGGTCGCAGCGGATCCGCACCTACAACTTCCCGGAGAACCGGATCTCCGACCACCGGGTCGGGTACAAGGCCTACAACCTGGACCAGGTGATCGACGGTGACCTGGACGCCGTGATCGACGCGCTGGTGGCGGCGGACCGGGCCAGCCAGATCGCCGGGAACTCCGGCGACGGCTGACGGCCGCCGGGGAGCCAGGGATGCGCCAACGACCCAGGGAAGCACGGGCGCGGGTGAGCGGCGGGGCTCGGGCGGGCGGGCAAGATGAGCCTGCTGCTTGACGAGATCGCGATCGCGGCGGCCCGGCTGGCCGAGGCCGGCGTGGACTCGCCCCGCACCGACGCCGAGCTGATCGCCGCGCACCTGCACGGCGTCTCCCGGGGCACCCTGCACCAGGTGCCCGACACCGCGTTCGATCCCAGGTTCTGGGACGACATCGCCCGGCGGGAGGCGCGCGAGCCGCTTCAGCACATCACCGGGCTGGCCTACTTCCGCTACCTGGAGCTGCGGGTCGGCCCCGGCGTCTTCGTGCCGCGGCAGGAGACCGAGGTGATGACCGGCTGGGCGGTCGAGCGGCTGGCCGAGATGGACGTGACCGAGCCGGTGGTGGCCGACCTGGGGGCCGGCTCCGGCGCGATCTCGCTGGCGATCGCCCAGGAGGTGCCGCGGGCGGTGGTGCACGCGGTGGAGGCCGACCCGCTGGCCCGGCAGTGGACCGCGCGGAACATCGCCAGGTGCGCGGCGGCGGCGCCGCACACCGCGGGCCGGGTGCACCTGCACGGCACGGACTTCGCGATGGCCCTGGACGGCCTGGATGGCCGGGTGGACCTGGTGATCAGCAACCCGCCGTACATCCCGGCCGGCTCCTGGGTGCCGCCGGAGGTCGGCGAGTACGACCCGGCCACGGCGCTGTGGGGCGGCGCGGACGGGCTGGACGCGATCCGGGTCGTCGAGCGCACCGCGGCCCGGCTGCTGCGCCCCGGCGGGCTGGTCAGCGTCGAGCACGGCGCGCCCCAGGGCGCCGCGGTCTACTGGGTGTTCGCCGAGGAGCGCGGCTGGCTGCGCACCCGCAACCACCGGGACCTGGCCGGGCGGGACCGGTTCGTCACCGCCGCGCGCATGGCAGGATGAGCGGCCATGAGCGCAATGTATGACTGCTCGGACCCGGCGCAGCGCACCGAGGGGCTGGCCGCGGCCGCGGCCGCGGTCCTGGGCGGGGACCTGGTCGTGCTGCCCACCGACACCGTGTACGGGATCGGTGCCGACGCGTTCCGGGCCGAGGCGGTCACCGCCCTGCTGCGGCCAAGGGGCGGGGCCGCGAGATGCCGCCGCCGGTGCTGGTCGGCTCGGTCCGCGCGGCCACCGCGCTGGTCGACGATCTCGGCCCGGACGGGCAGGCGCTGATCGAGGAGTTCTGGCCGGGCGGGCTGACCCTGGTCTGCCGCGCCACCCGGACCCTCAGCTGGGACCTGGGCGACGCGAAGGGCACGGTCGCGGTCCGGATGCCGCTGCACCCGGTCGCGCTCGACCTGCTCAAGGAGACCGGCCCGATGGCGGTCAGCAGCGCCAACCTGACCGGCAGGCCGGCCGCCACCACCATGGCGCATGGCCCAGGAGCAGCTGGCGGACGTGGTGTCGGTCTACCTGGACGGCGGGCCGTGCCCGGACACCGGCGCCTCCACCATCGTGGACCTGACCGGGGAGGCACCGCGGCTGCTGCGGGCGGGCGTGATCTCGATCGGGCGGCTGCGCGAGGTCGCCGGGGTGAGGGCCGACTGAGGCCCGGCCGGCTTTGGCCGCCGGGCAGGCCTGTCGGCTGCCCCGGTGCTCTAGAGTTACCGTAATGCCTGATCATCCTGTCCGGACCCGGTGAGCCGCGGTGCACGGCTACCTCCCGTACGTCCTGATCCTGCTGGTGACGGCCGCGGTGACTTACGTGCTGACGCCGCTGG
Organism: uncultured Actinomycetota bacterium; assembly: GCA_963719705.1. Classification (GTDB taxonomy): domain Bacteria; phylum Actinomycetota; class Actinomycetes; order Streptosporangiales; family Streptosporangiaceae; genus CAVRCV01. The sequence continues at coordinate 1,403,287 of CAVRCV010000013.1, read as the reverse complement.
TGCGGCGCGGCGCGATCAAGGCCGGGGCCGTCCTCGCGGTGCGGGACCGGGACGTGCACGTGGTGCCGATCCCGCGGCTGGGCGGCATCGCCATGTTCGCCGGCCTGGCAGCCGGGCTGTGGGTGGCCAGCCAGACCGAGCCGCTGCGCACCATCCTGGCCGGTGCCAACCTGGCCCGCGGGCCCGCTGCTGGCCGGCGCGGTGATCGTGATCATCGGGGCGGTCGACGACCGGTGGGGGATGAACGCGATCAGCAAGCTGGCCGGGCAGGTGGCGGCCGGGGCGATCGTGGTCTCCAGCGGCGCCGAGCTGAGCTGGATCCCCGAGCCGGGCCGCGGCTACATCCTCCTCAGCCCGAACCAGGCGGTGGCGCTGACCATCCTGGTGGTGGTCGCGACCATCAACGCGATCAACTTCATCGACGGCCTCGACGGCCTGGCCGCCGGGATCGTCTGCATCGCGGCGGTGGCCTTCTTCATCTACTTCTACCGGCTGACCGAGGTGCTCGGCCTGACCATCCAGGGCGCCCCGGCGCTGGCCGCCGCGGCCCTGCTGGCCGGCTGCTGCCTGGGCTTCCTGCCGCACAACTTCTACCCGGCCCGGATCTTCATGGGCGACACCGGCTCGATGCTGCTCGGCCTGCTGCTGGCCTACCTGCCGATCTCCAGCATCGGCTCGCTGGACGCCTCCAGCCTGCTGAACTACAAGGTGGGCACGCTGGACCGGTCCTCGCTGATCCTGCCCCTGCTGCTGCCCGCCGCGATCATGGTCATCCCCTACTCGGACCTGGTCCTCGCGGTGGTCCGGCGCACCAGGGCGGGCCTGTCGCCGCTCGCGCCGGACCGCCGGCACCTGCACCACCGGCTGCTGGACATCGGCCATTCGCACCGCTCCAGCGTGCTGATCATGTACCTGTGGGCGACCCTGTTCGCCGGCACGATGGTCTGGCTGTCCATCGCCAGGACCCAGGCGTTCGTGTTCGCGGTGACCGCGGTCTGCGCGGTGATAGCGCTGCTGCTGATGTCCATGCCCCGGCTGCGCTGGTGGCGGCGGCACCGGGGCAGGCCGTCAGCCACGGCGACCGGAGCCGCGGCGACCGGAGCCACGGCGACCGGAGCCACGGCGACCGGAACGACGGCGTCTGTCGCACCGTCCGCCGACAGCCCGGCCCCGGCCGGGGCGCCCGCCCGCCCGCGCTGAGCCGCACCGGGCCGCGCCGGGCCGGTCCGGCCCGGGCCCCGCTACAGGGTCTTTCGTCACAGTAGGTGACCTGCTGGAAGGATAGCCGGGGAGCTTGTGATATCTTTCACGAGCACCCACTCGCAGACGATGTAAGAGGTCCGTGGTACGTTTCGCTCACCTGACGGCGCAGCCAGGCTGTGACTGCCCGGCGGCCCGAAGTCACCTGGACACCGGCGCCCTGTGCCTGATGACACTGTGCCTGATGACACTGAACCTGATGACACCGATGAACCAGCTGGCCTGCCAGCTCCTGTCGATATCCTCCGGAGCCCTGTAGATGGCCCACTACGCCCCGATCGCGCGACGGTCGGCCCTGACGGCCGCCGTTGTGGCCGCGGTAATGGTCGCGCTCTCGGTCGCGCTCGGCGGCGAGAAGGGCCTGCTCGGCGCCATTATCGCGGTGCTGCTGGTGACCGTTTTCTTCGGCATCAGCGCGCTGGCCGTGGGCCGCGCCGCGCGGGTGAGCCCGCAGGCCATGATGGCCACCGCGGTCGGCGTCTACCTGTTCAAGATCATCGTGCTGCTGATCCTGGTCGGCCAGTTCCAGAACTCGACCGCGTTCAGCGACCGGCTGTTCGGGCTGACCGCGATCGTGTGCGTGCTGGCCTACAGCGCCGGCCAGGTCGCCTGGTCGATGCGGCTCAAGGTGCCTTATATCGAGCCGGACGGGGAACGGTGACCCGTGCGGCAGACGCTAAACCTGGACGGCAGATCGCGGCCCACGGGCCAGGCTGCCCGGCATGACCGGCACCGGCCAGGGCCGCGAGCCAAGAGAGAGCGACGGCTGGCAGATCCTCAGCTACATGATCGGTGGCATGGCCCTGTACGGGTTCATCGGCTGGCTGATCGGGCACTACACCCGGCTGCCGATCTTGTTCCCGGTAGGGATGATCGTCGGCCTGGCGCTCTCGATCGTGCTGATCATCCTGCGGGTCACCAGGACCTGACCCGGCCGGCCCGCACTGTTCCGGCTGTCCCGGTGGCGGTCGGCCGCCGGCCGCCGGTTGCCCGGAAGGATGCACGGTGAGCCACGTCCCGGCCCTGACCACCGCGAGCGCCCATATCACCGCGAGTAGCTGCCACATCTTCAGCGGCTGCGGCTACCCGGCGCCGTCGATCGAGGACTTCATGTTCCGGCCCATCGCCACCGTGGCCGGTTTCCAGATCACCAAGCCGATCGTGCTGACCCTGTTCTCCGCGCTGATCGTGGTGACCTTCTTCTGGTTCGCGTTCCGGCGGCCCAGTCTCGTGCCGCGCGGCGCGCAGAACCTCGGCGAGATGGGCATCCTGTTCGTCCGGGACCAGATCCTGCGGCCGCAGATGGGCAAGAACGGCGATCGCTACCTGCCGTTCCTGGTCACGCTGTTCTTCTTCATCTGGATCATGAACATCATGGGGATCATTCCCTATATCGAGTTCCCGTCGACGTCCAAGATCGCGATCCCGCTCATCATGACCCTGTTCGTGTGGGTGACCTACATAACGATCGGCATCCGGCACCAGGGGCCGATCGGCTACTTCAAGAACATGGCGGTCCCGGCCGGCGCGCCCTGGTGGATCCTGCCGCTGCTGAGCCCGCTCGAGCTGCTGTCCAACATCTTCGTCCGGCCGTTCACGCTGACGATCCGGCTGTTCGCCAACATGCTGGCCGGGCACCTGCTGCTGCTGGTGTTCGGGCTGGCCTCGTGGTACCTGTTCAGCGCCTCGATCGGGCTGCTGTTCTCGGCTACCTCGTTCGCCCTGACCATCATCCTGACCCTGCTTGAGGTGCTGATCCAGGCCCTGCAGGCGTTCATCTTCACCACGCTGGCCGCCTTTTACTTCGCTGACGCGATGGAGTCGGCGCACTGACCGGCGCACTAAGACCGATCCGGCGAACCCGCCGGACTGAGGAGAAGGAAACGACACATGCATCTGCTGGTGCATCATCTGCTCTACCTGGCGGCCGGCGGCAACGGCGCCGGCACCTCCGGCAACCCGATCTACTACCACTTCATCAATCTCGGCGCGCTGACCTACGGCCTGGCCGCGATCGGCCCCGGCATCGGCATCGGCCTGGTGTTCGGGCACGCGATCGAGGCGATGGCCCGCCAGCCCGAGGCGTCCGGCCGGATCACCACCTACATGTGGATCGGCTTCGCGCTGACCGAGGCGCTGGCGCTGATCGGCATCGCGGTGCCGTTCTTCATCAAGTAGTTCACACGGCCGAGAGGTAGCCGACCATGCTTCACCTGGCTGGGTCACTGCAGCAGCCATCGAACCCGCTCACGCCGAGCCTGACCGAGCTGATCGTCGGCGGGATCTCGTTCTTCATCGTGTTCGGCGCGCTCTGGAAACTGCTGCTGCCCCGGATCACCAAGACGCTGGAGGAGCGCACCGACGCCATCGAGGGCGGGCTGAAGCGCGCCGAGGACGCCCAGGCCGAGGCCAATGCGGTGCTCGAGCAGTACCGGGCCCAGCTGGCCGACGCCCGGCACGAGGCCGCCCGGCTGCGCGAGGAAGCCAGGGAGGCACGGCGCCCAGATCAAGGCGGAACTGCGCGAGCAGGGCGAGGCCGAGAAGCAGCGCCTGATCGACGCGGCCAGCGCTCAGATCGAGGCGGATAGGCAGCAGGCGCTGGCCTCGCTGCGGGCCGAGGTCGGCTCGCTGTCGGTCGAGCTGGCCAGCCGGATCGTGGGCGAGTCGCTGCAGGACGAGGCGCGGCAGCGGCGGACCGTGGAGCGGTTCCTGGACAGCCTGGAACAGACGGCGGTGCAGTCAGGCGACGGGGCGAGCCGGTGAGGGGGACCAGGCGGTGAGGGGCGCCAGCCGGGCATCGCTGGCCGAGGCCACCGAGCAGCTGGCCGCGGCCATCGGCGGCGGCGCGGACCCCGGCGAGCTGGGCGACGAGCTGTTCGCGGTGACCGGCCTGCTGGACCGCGAGCCGGGCCTGCGCCGGATGCTCTCCGATCCCTCCCGTGCGGCCATGGCCAGGTCCGGGGTTGCCGAGGAGCTGCTGTCCGGCCGGATCTCCCCGGCCGCGCTGGCGCTGGTGACCGGCATGGTCAGGGCCCGCTGGGCCGAGCCCGGTGACCTGGCCGACGCGACCGAGCAGCTGGCCGTGCTGGCCATCGCGGAGACCGCGGACGCGGCTGGCACGCTGGACGACCTGGAGGACGAGCTGTTCCGGTTCGGCCGCATCGTGAACGGCCAGGCGGAGCTCCGGTTCACCCTGTCCAGCCCGTTCATCGACGCCGAGCACAAGCGCGCGCTGGTGGCCGACCTGCTGGACGAGCTGGTCACCGGGCCGACGCTGCGGCTGGTGACCCAGGCGGCGGCGCACCCCCGAGGACGTAGCCTGGATGCGGGGCTGGAGCTGTACGCCGCACTGGCGGCGCAGCGGCGCCAGCGGGTGGTCGCCGAGGTGCGGGTAGCCACCCAGCTCACTGCGGGGCAGCGGACCAGGCTGCTGGCGGCGCTGCGCGCGCACTACGAGCATGAGGTGCACCTCAACGTCGTGGTCGACCCGGCCGTCCTGGGCGGGATGTCGGTCCAGGTCGGCGAGGAGCTGATCGACGGGAGAACCGCCAGCCGTCTCGCCGATCTGCGGCGCAGGCTCTCGGCGTGAGGCAGCCCGGGCCAGCGATACCAGCCGGGCAGGACGACACAGCAGGACCGACGAGAAGGACGCGAGGAAGATGGCGGAGCTGACGATCCAGCCCGAGGAGATCAGGGACGCGCTGGCGCGTTTCGTCGAGTCGTACCAGCCGGAGGCGGCCTCCACCGAGGAGGTCGGCACCGTGACCGAGTGCGGCGACGGCATCGCCAGGGTCGAGGGCCTGCCCTCGGTGATGGCCAACGAGCTGCTGGAGTTCGAGGACGGTACCCGCGGCCTGGCGCTCAACCTCGACATCCGCGAGATCGGCGTCGTGGTGCTCGGCGAGTTCAGCCAGATCGAGGAGGGGCAGCGGGTCCGGCGCACCGGCGAGGTGCTGTCGGTGCCGGTCGGCGACAGCTTCCTGGGCCGGGTCGTCGGCCCGCTCGGCGAGCCGCTGGACGGCATGGGCCCGGTCGAGGGCACCGAGCCGCGCGCGCTGGAGATCCAGGCGCCGTCGGTGGTGCAGCGCCAGCCGGTGAAGGAGCCGCTGCAGACCGGCATCAAGGCCATCGACGCGATGACCGCGATCGGCCGCGGCCAGCGCCAGCTGATCCTCGGCGACCGGCAGACCGGCAAGACCGCGATCGCCATCGACACGATCATCAACCAGAAGGACAACTGGGCGTCGGGCGACGTCAAGCGCCAGGTCCGCTGCGTCTACGTGGCCATCGGCCAGAAGGGGTCGACGATCGCGCAGGTGCGGCAGGCGCTGGAGGACGCCGGCGCGATGGAGTACACCACCATCGTGGCGGCTCCGGCCTCGGACCCGGCGGGCTTCAAGTACATCGCCCCGTACACCGGATCGGCGATCGGCCAGCACTGGATGTACGACGGCAAGCACGCGCTGATCATCTTTGACGACCTGAGCAAGCAGGCCGAGGCCTACCGCGCGGTCTCGCTGCTGCTGCGGCGGCCACCGGGCCGCGAGGCCTACCCGGGCGACGTGTTCTACCTGCACTCCCGGCTGCTCGAGCGCTGCGCCAAGCTGTCCGACGACCTGGGCGGCGGCTCGCTGACGGGGCTGCCCATCATCGAGACCAAGGCCAATGACATCTCCGCTTATATCCCGACCAACGTGATCTCGATCACCGACGGGCAGATCTACCTGGAGACCGACCTGTTCAACTCGGGCGTGCGGCCCGCCATCAACGTCGGCCGGTCGGTGTCCAGGGTCGGCGGCAATGCCCAGATCAAGGGCATGAAGAAGGTGGCGGGCACGCTGAAGCTGTCGCTTTCGCAGTACCGCGACCTGGAGGCGTTCGCCTCGTTCGCCTCCGACCTGGACGCGGCATCGCGGGCCCAGCTCGACCGCGGCTCCCGGCTGGTCGAGCTGCTGAAGCAGCCGCAGTACAGCCCGATGCCGGTGGAGCGGCAGGTCGTCTCGGTCTGGGTCGGCACTACCGGGCAGCTCGACGACGTGCCGCTGGAGGACGTGCGCCGGTTCGAGGCCGAGTTCCTCGACTACCTGCACCGCAGCCACAAGGGCATCCTCGACGCGATCAGGGAGACCGGCGAGCTGACCGACGACACGACGACCGCGCTCAAGGACGCGGTCGGGGACTTCCGCCGCGGCTTCGAGGTCACCGGGGGAGAGCTGCTGGTGACCGATGAGTCCGTCAAGCCGGCCGAAGAGGGCAGCGAGGAGCAGGAGAAGATCCCCCGGCATCGCAGGCCGCCGGCCGGTGAGCAGCCGGCCGGGCAGTCACCGGCCGATGGCCAGCCCTCAGCCGGGCAGAAGTAGGCAGGCCGCCGCATGGGAGCACAGCTTCGCGCGGTCAGGCGGCGGATCCGCACGGTCCAGTCCACTGCCAAGATCACCCGTGCGCAGGAGCTCATTGCCTCGTCCCGGATCATCAAGGCGCAGCAGCGGGTGCGCGACTCGCAAGCCTACGCCCGCGAGATCGCCCGCGCCGTGACCGCCGTCGTGAGCCGGTCCGGTGCAGATCGATCACCCGCTGACCAGGCCGGTCACCAGCCCCAGCCGCGCCGCCGTGCTGATCCTCACCAGCGACCGCGGCTTCTGCGGCGGCTACAACGCCAGCGTGCTGCGTGAGGCTCAGGCCCTGAACGGGCTGCTCAGGGAGCACGGGGTCACTCCGGTGCCCTTCGTCGCCGGGCGCAAGGGCGTGGTCTGGCACCGGTTCCGGAACCTGGATGTCGCCGCGCAGTGGACCGGGTTCTCCGAGATACCAGCGCAGGCGAATGCGACCGAGATCAGCCGGGCGCTGCTGGAGGCGTTCGATACCCCGGCCGATGCGGGCGGCGTGGACGAGATCCACATCGCGTACACCGAGTTCGTCTCCATGCTGACCCAGCGCCCGGTCATCCGCAGGCTGCTGCCGCTGGAGATCGAGGATACGACCGAGGAGCCGCCCGGCGGCCCGCTGCCCATCTACGAGTTCGAGCCATCGCCGGAGGACGTGCTCGACGCGCTGCTGCCGTGGTATGTCGAGAGCAGGATCTATCACGCCCTGCTGGACGCCTCGGCGGCCGAGATCGCCGCGCGGCGCAAGGCGATGAAGGCGGCTACCGATAACGCACGTGATCTGATCGACACCCTGACTCTCGAGGCCAACAAGGCACGCCAGGCGGAGATCACCCAGGAAATCAGCGAAATCGTCGGCGGTGCGAACGCGCTGGCCGAGTCGATCGCAGGGAGTAAGTGAGCGCAGATGACCGCAACCGCACAGGACAAGGCCGCAGGCGGCGGCACCGAAGGGGCGGCGGCCACCGGCCGGGTGGCGAGGGTGATCGGTCCGGTCGTCGACGTCGAGTTCGGCACCGAGGAGATGCCCGAGATCTACAACGCGCTGCACGTGGACGTGACCATCGGGGACACGACGCGGACGCTCACCCTGGAGATCGAGCAGCACATCGGGGACAACATGGTCCGGGCGATCTCCATGCAGCAGACCGACGGGCTGGTGCGGGGCGCCGAGGTCACCGACACCGGCGGCCCGATCTCGGTGCCGGTCGGCGACGTGACCAAGGGCCACGTGTTCAACCTGCTCGGTGAGACCCTGGACGTGCCCACCGCGTCGCTGGACGTCAAGGAGCGGTGGGGGATCCACCGGGAGCCTCCCGCGTTCGACAAGCTCGAGCCCAAGACCGAGATGTTCGTCACCGGGATCAAGGTGCTCGACCTGCTCACCCCGTACGTGCGCGGCGGCAAGATCGGCCTGTTCGGCGGCGCCGGGGTGGGCAAGACCGTGCTGATCCAGGAGATGATCCGCCGGGTGGCCAAGGACTTCGGCGGCGTGTCGGTGTTCGCCGGGGTGGGCGAGCGCACCCGCGAGGGCAACGACCTGTTCCTGGAGATGACCGAGTCCGGCGTGATCAACGACACCGCGCTGGTCTTCGGCCAGATGGACGAGCCGCCCGGCACCCGGCTGCGGATCGGGCTGTCCGCGCTGACCATGGCCGAGTACTTCCGGGACGAGCAGCGCCAGGACGTGCTGCTGTTCATCGACAACATCTTCCGGTTCACCCAGGCCGGCTCGGAGGTGTCTACGCTGCTCGGCCGGATGCCGTCCGCGGTGGGCTACCAGCCGACGCTGGCCGACGAGATGGGCCAGCTGCAGGAGCGGATCACCTCCACCCGAGGCCACTCGATCACCTCGATGCAGGCCATCTTCGTGCCGGCCGACGACTACACCGACCCGGCGCCCGCGACCACGTTCGCGCACCTGGACGCCACCACCGAGCTGTCCAGGGAGATCACCGAGAAGGGCATCTTCCCGGCGGTCGACCCGCTGGCCTCCACCTCCCGGCTGCTGGACGCCCGCTACATCGGCCAGGAGCACTACGACACCGCCCGCGAGGTGCAGCGGATCCTGCAGCGGTACAAGGAGCTCCAGGACATCATCGCGATCCTGGGCATCGACGAGCTGTCCGAGGAGGACAAGGTCACGGTGCAGCGGGCCCGCCGGATCGAGCGGTTCCTGTCCCACCCGATGTACGTGGCCGAGCAGTTCACCGGCATCCCCGGCGTGTTCGTGCCGCTGGAGGAGACGATCTCCTCGTTCAAGGCGATCACCGAGGGCAAGTACGACCACGTCCCGGAGCAGGCCTTCTTCATGTGCGGCGGGATCGAGGACGTGGAGAAGAAGGCCAAGGAGCTGGAGCGGTCATGAGCGGCCGGCGGCTGCGGCAGCGGGCGGGCGCGAGGTGACCCGGTGACCCTGCACGTGGAGCTGGTCGTCCCGGAGGGCGAGATCTGGACGGGCGAGGCGCAGATGGTGATCGCCAAGACGCTGGACGGCGACATCGGGGTACTGACCGGCCACGCACCGGTGCTCGGCATCCTGGCTGAGGGTAGCCTGGTCCGCATCTTCGCTGACACCGGTGCCGCGGACGGCCAGCCGACGGCTGGCCAGGACGAGCTGTCCGCGGCCGTGTCCGGCGGTTTCTTCTCGGTCGCCGACGACCGGGTCTCGATCCTGGCCCGCCAGGCCCAGCTCGGTGCCGACGTGGACCGGCAGACGGTGCGGGCCGACCTCGCGGCGGAGGAGGAAGGCGGCCCAGTCACGTGACGATGCCAGGAGTCCGCGTCCGCCCGGTACTACCGGGCACTGCTGCGGGCCGCCGGCGACGAGGCCTGACCGAGTTAGCGGCCAGAGCCAGAGCCGGGGGTGGCAGACGCAGTAGCCGAGGTGGTGGTCTGGCTGCTCGCCGCCCTGCTGCTGCTGATCGCCGTTGCCGCGGCCGGCATCGCGATCCGCCGGATCCTGCTGCAGCGCGGCGGCGGTGGCGTGGAGTGCAGCCTGCGCCGCGGCCAGGACCAGCCCTGGCGTCTCGGCCTGGCCGCCTATACCCCGGACGAACTGCGCTGGTTCAGCGCGTTCGGGGTCCTGCTGCGGCCGGAGGCGGTGTTCACCAGGAGCACGATGGCGATCGTGGCCCGGCGCCCGGCCACCGCAGACGAGGAGCCCAGTCTCGGCAGCCGGGCCGTGGTGATCGAGTGCCGGGTCGGCCGGGAGACCAGCGCGAGCGGCCGGCCCCGTGGTGGCTCGAACCGTGGTGGCTCGAACCGTGGCGGCTCCGGCCGCGACGGCTCCGGCCGGGTCGAGCTGGCCATGGGCCAGGCCGCCCTGACCGGCTTCCTGGCCTGGCTGGAGGCATCCCCGCCGGGCAGCCCCCCGGCGAGCACGATCGGCCTGAGCTAGCGCTCGCCGCCGGGGCGCCAGGTCAGGTCGCCGTGCTCCGCGTTGGCCTGCCGGGCCAGGATGAACAGCAGGTCGGCCAGCCGGTTCAGGTACCGCGCGGTCAGCGGGTTCATGGTCTCGCCGTGCCCGGCGAGCGCGGCCCAGGCGCTGCGCTCGGCCCGCCGGACCACGGTCCTGGCGACGTGCAGCAGGGCAGCGCCCGCGGTCCCGCCCGGCAGCACGAAGCTGCGCAGTACCGGCAGCCCCTCGTTATGGGTGTCGCAGGCCTGCTCCAGTGCGGTGATGTAGCTGTCGTCGATCCGCAGCGGCGGATAGGGCGGGGTGGCCGAGACCGGGTTGCACAGGTCCGCGCCGACGTCGAAGAGCTCGTTCTGGATCCGGACCAGCAGCTCGGTGATGTCCGCGCCGAGCCCGCCGATCGTCACGGCCAGCCCGATCGCGCAGTTGGCTTCGTCTACGTCCGCGTAGGCGGCTAGCCGCAGGTCGGTCTTGGCGGCCCGGCTGCCGTCGCCGAGCGCAGTCGTGCCGTCGTCCCCGGTGCGGGTGTAGATCCGGGACAGGACCAGGGGAGACTGCTTGCGCTCGCTGGGCATGAGGCCACGATACCGGCCCGGCCTGCCGCGGGCCCTGCGTCACCGGCGGGCGCGGGCCAGGCGAGACCGGCCGGCCGGATCGGGCCAGCGGGCGGTTTATCGTTTTGGAGGCATTTAACGATTTACCTTTGCTCACTCTGGCCCAGGTATTCACATGGGCACCACAATGTGGCATCGTGGAGACACACAGGGTGATCGAGCCTGGTAGCGACGCGGCCTCCGGCCCGGAGCACAGGCCGGCCCCGGCGGCTGCCGGCGGATCTGGGGGGCTTCGCCGGCCGTCAGCGCGACCGGGGCACCAGGAAAAGGGGGGATACGCGCTCCCGGCCAATGGCGGCCGGGAGCGCGCCCTGTGCTGGCCTCGGGGGGACGACCCCCCCAGACCCCCCCGACCGGCGTCCGCTCGGGCCGGGCGAGCCGCCGTCGCGGCCACCGCGCCGGGGGGACGACCCCCCCAGACCCCCCGAGCGGCGTCCGCTCGGGCCGGGCGAGCCGGCCGTCGCGGCCACCGCGCCGGGGGGACGACCCCCCCAGACCCCCCCGAGCGGCGTCTGCTCGGGCCGGGCGAGCCGGCCGTCGCGGCCACCGCGCCGGGGGGACGACCCCCCCAGACCCCCCCGAGCGGCGTCTGCTCGGGCCGGGCGAGCCGGCCGTCGCGGCGGACGCATCCGGGCGAGTAGGGTGCTATCCGCACGACCTTCTGAGGCTGGATGGTGGCTGTTGTACGACTATGTCATCGTCGGCGCGGGCAGCGCCGGCTGCGTGCTCGCGGCACGGCTGACCGAGAACCCCGATACCCGGGTCCTGCTGCTGGAGGCCGGGCCGCCGGACGACGCGGACGAGATTCATATCCCGGCGGCCCTGAACCTGCTGTTCAAGAGCAGCTACGACTGGAACTTCCAGACCGTGCCGCAGGAACGGGCCGGCGGCCGCTCGGTGTACTGGCCCAGGGGCAAGACCCTGGGCGGCAGCTCATCGGTCAACGCGATGATCTACATCCGGGGCAGCAAGTACGACTACGACACCTGGCGGGACGACTACGGCTGCGACGGCTGGGGCTACACCGACCTGCTGCCGTATTTCATCAGGGCGGAGAGCAACTCCCGCGGGGCCTCGCCGTTCCACGGCGGCTCCGGGCCGCTGTCGGTGCAGGATCCGCGCTACAAGTCGCGGCTGACCTCGGCGTTCGTGGAGTCGGCCAGGCAGTGCGGGCTGGCCGCCAACGACGACTTCAACGGCCCGCGGCAGGACGGCGCGGGGTTCTACCAGGTGACCCAGCGCGGCGGCCGCCGCTGCTCGGCGGCCGATGCCTACCTGCACCCGGCTGCCGGGCGGCCCAACCTGACCGTGCAGACCGACGCCCTGGTCACCGGGATCGCGGTCGAGGGCGGCCGGGCAGCCGGGGTGCACTACCGGCACCGCGGCGAGCAGCGCACCGCCAGGGCCGAGGCCGAGGTGCTGCTCGCGGCGGGTGCCGTGGGCAGCCCGCACCTGCTCCTGATGTCCGGCATCGGGCCCGCCGATCACCTGCGCGAGCACGGCATCGTGGTGCTGGCCGACAGCCCCGGCGTGGGCGCGAACCTGTCCGACCACGCGATCGTGACCGCGATCTGGAACACGCCGGGGGTCCGTGGCCTGGCCGAGCGGGCCGGGCCGCGGAACCTGATGCGCTGGCAGCTGCGCCACTCCGGCCCGATGTGCACCAACGTGGCGGAAAGCGGCGGGTTCAGCCGCACCGAGCAGGAGCTGCCCGCCCCCGACATCCAGTGGCACGTGCTGCCGGTGCCCTATCAGGACGGCGGCCTGGTCGATCCCCGGATCCGGGCCATGTCCGTGCTGGTCACGCTGCTGACACCGGGCAGCCGGGGGACGGTCCGGCTGCGCAGCGCCGATCCCCGGCATGCCCCGGCCATCGATCCGGCCTACCTGTCCGACAGCGACGACGCCGAGCCGCTCATCAAGGCGGTCCGGATGGCCAGGGAGTTCGCGGCCGCGCGGCCGCTGGGCAGGCTGTGCAAGTCGGAGCTGTCGCCGGGCGCCGAGCTGCGCACCGACACCGAGCTGCGGGACTTCGTGCGCCGTGACATCAGCACCATCTACCACCCGGTCGGCACCTGCGCGATGGGCGGGGACTCGGTGCTGGCCGCCAGCAGGCTGGCCAGCGTGGTGGATACCGAGCTGCGGGTCCGGGGGATCGACGGCCTGCGGGTGGTGGACGCATCGGTGATGCCGACCGTGCCGCGGGGCAACACCAACGCGCCGGTGATCGCGATCGCGGAGCGGGCGGCCGATCTGATCAGCGGCCGGGCGCCGCTGGTCGCGCTGGATCCGGGTGAGGTCCCGGTGCCGGCCGGGCCGGGCCGGTGACGCCCGCGAGCGGGGTGCGGGCGTCACCGGCCCGGCCCGGAGGGGGATAACCGGCTCCGGGACCCCAGGCTCTACGAGGCCGCGCTGACGCTGGTCGGCGCCGTCTCCTCGGTGTCGGCGGCGGGTTCCTCGTCGGCCGCGGCCGGGGCGGTCTCGGCGCTGCGAGCCGCCTGGAGCCGCTCGGCCCGCCTGGCATCCCGGACGCCGACGACCGTGAACCTGCCCAGGGCCAGTGCGGCCAGGTAGATGATCACCACGCCGAGACCGGTGAAGAAGCCGATCTGCTCCAGCACCCTGGTGGTCGGCCCGCCCACCGGCGTGCCGGGTGTGGCAGAGCTCGCGGCCAGCCACAGCGGGGCGAGGATGCCCCCGGCAACGAACCACGCGCCGCTGACCGCGGCCAGCCAGGCTCCGGCCGCGGCGGCCGGCCTGCTCCGGCTGGCCAGCACGGCCAGGCCGCCGAGCAGGGCCGCGGCACCGGGCAGGATCTCCAGGTACAGCCGGCCGCTGGTGTAATTCCAGGCGGTGTCGGGGGTGTAGGCGTAGTGGAAGTACGGCCCGATGAACGGGACCAGGGCGCCCCAGGCGCCGAGCAGGATCAGCAGCAAGCCGCTGAGTGCACCGCGGCTCCGGGGAACCGGCAGCATCGCTGCCATGTCGATCACTCCTTGTGCCGGTACGAATCTGCCCGGCCCAGCTACCCCGATAGCGGACCGCTAAGCATGCGATTATGAGCGATCGCCTGATTGTCCGTGGCGCGGCTCAGTCACCGGTGCGGTACACGACCACGCCGTAGATCGCGGTGGCACTGAAGCCGAGCTTGCGCAGTACTCCCAGCCACTTCGGCTCGGCCTTGATGTCCACCAGGATCGCGCCGACCCTGGCCGTCCTGAGGTAGGCCCGGAACTGCCCGATCCGCGGCGGCGTGCTGTGGGACAGGGCCTGGATGGGCGCCGGCAGGGCGCTGCGCGGGGTGAGCGCGGCGTTGATGTACCCGCCGGCCAGCCGGAAGTAGAAGCCGGCGTCCGCCTGCCACAGCAGCCCTGCGTTGCCGTTGGCGGACACCACCGCCACCGTCTCGCCCGGCGTCAGCAGGCGGCGGTACTCGCCGGCGGTGATGAACTTCGGCAGCGTCGAATGCGACGTCACCTGGAGCGTCGGGGTGTCTAATACGAACGCCGCGATCGCCAGCGCACCCAGCGGCAGGCGCAGCCAGCGGACCAGGCCCGGCCAGCGGACCCGCGTCCGGCCGGGCAGCCCGGCCAGCAGCAGCGCCGACATGACGGCCAGGGCAAGGAAGGCGAAGACCATGAAGCGGGGCGGGAACGCGCTGCGCGCGATCGGCAGGAACCACAGGCGCGCCCACGGCAGCTCGATGATCCGGTGCCCGTCCAGGTACAGGAACGGCCCGAGCGCGGCCAGGACGACGATGACCAGCATGACGCACAGGAACCTGGTGATCTTGCTAGACCAGCTGGTCACGGCCAGGATCAGCGCCATCAGCAGCAGCGGGATGCCCAGGTAGCCCTCGGCCGAAGTCGGCGTCGGGAGACGGGCGATGTGCGCCAGCCAGCTCAGCCTGAGGGTGTGACCTGGCCTGGGCAGGACCAGGCTGGCCAGGTCGAGGCCGGATGCGTGCTCGAAGTTGGCCGGCATGTGCGCCAGCGCGTACCACAGGTAGGGGGCCGCGAGCGCGAGCGCGCAGAGATAGGCCAGGCCCACCCGCCGGCTGAGCCGCGCAACCTGCGGGCGCCCGGCCCGGCCGGCCAGCGCGTAGCCGGCCAGCAGGGCGGCAGCCCAGATCGCGGTCAGGTCGGCGAAGGTCTCAAGGAACAGGTAGAACTGGAGCGCCAGGGCGGCCGTCAGCAGCCCGGTGAACGCGCGGGGGCCGAGGGCGCCGTCCCGCCACAGCACCACCAGGTAGGCCATGAGCGGCAGCAGCAGGCTGAAGGTCAGGTTGAGCTGCCCGGCGGCGGCATGGTTCATCTCGTAGGCCGAGAACCCGTAGACGGCGCCGCCGAACAAGGCCGGCCAGAAGCGCCGGGTGATCCGCCGGCACAGCACGAACGCCATCCAGCCGGACACCGGCAGCGCGATGGCGGTGAGCACGTTGAACGCGGCCACCGGGCCCGCCGCGGCGGTGAGCGGCGAGGAGATCAGGGCCAGCGGCGGGATGGTGGTCACCCAGGCCAGGACATGGCCGGCCGGCGCTCCTAACTGACTGGTGAACAGCGGGTTCAGCCCGTGCATGATCGCGTAGGGCCACCAGCGCAGGCTCCAGGTATAGAAGTTCGGGTCCATGCTGGTCTGGTCGAGCTGGGCCCTGGCCGGATCCTGTACCAGGGGCAGCGCCCTGGTGGTGGTCCACACGGCCAGGTAGGCCGCCAGGGCGAGCAGGGCCTGGGCGGCGGGCGAGAGGGGAGGGCTGGCGATGAGCCTGCCCAGGCGCACGAGCGCCCGCACGGGCTGGCCGGGAGCGACCAGATCTGACGGTGCCTGCCCCTCGGCCTGACGGCTGAGCGGGCCAGTCACGATGGCGGCAGCGGCGGAACGTGCTCGTCCCGGGCGAGCGTGTCCCTGCTGATCGCCGGCCAGAGCGAGCGCCCGCCCTCCTGGCCGTGCCCGCCGAAACCGCGAGTCTCGCGCACCAGGTACAGCGGGCGGCCCCTGGCCTCGTCGTAGATCCGCGCCACGTACTGCCCGACCATGCCCATCACGGTCAGCTGGACCCCGCTCAGGAAGGTGATGGTCACCAGCAGGGATGCGTAGCCGGGCACGTACGGCAGCCCGGCCAGCTTGAGCGCGATCGCCACCAGGCCGTAGGCCACCGACGCGATGGCCATGAACAGCCCGGCGGCCAGCGCGAACCGCAGCGGTGCGGTGGAGAAACCAGTGACGGCGTCCAGGGCCAGCCCGATCATCTTGCGCAGCGGGTACTTGGTGCCGCCAGCCTCACGCGAGGACCTGGTGTAGTGCACGGACCCCTGCCGGAACCCGATCCAGGAGAACATGCCCCTGACGTACCGGTTCCGCTCGCGCATCTGCAGGAAGGCGTCCAGCGCCTTGCGGTCGACCAGCCGGAAGTCGCCGACGTCCACCGGCTGCTCGATCTCGGCCAGCCGTCGCTGGAGCCCGTAGAAGGCGGTGGCGGTCTTGCGCTTGAACAGCGTCTCGCCCTCGCGGTGGTCCCGGACGGCATAGACGACCTCGTAGCCCTCCTGCCAGCGGGCCGCCATCTGGAGTATCACCTCGGGCGGATCCTGGAGGTCGGCGTCCATCACGATCACGGCCTGCCCCGAGGCGACGTCCAGCCCGGCCGTGATCGCGATCTGGTGCCCGAAGTTGCGGGAGAGCTGGAGTACCTTGAACCGGGGGTCGCTGCGGTTGGCCTCTGTCATCAGCCGGTAGCTGGCATCCTGGCTGCCATCGTCGACGAGCACGACCTCCACCGGGCCGTCCAGGCGGTCCATGACCTCGCGCAGCCGTTCTACCAGGCGCGGGAACGAGTCCTCCTCGTTATACACCGGGATGACGATGGAGTACCTGGCCGCTTCCAACCGCACTCTCCCTCACCGCATTGACGGCCTGCCCGGTCCCGGATCCGGCGGTGCAACACCGGTGGCAGGCTCAGCTCAGACGCCCGCCCGGCGGAGTGCCAGTGCCCCGTGGACCGCCCGGCTGGCGAGACGCTAAGACTAACCGAGAATACTGGCTTGCCAGCCCGCGCCGACACGGACCCGACATAATGCTCGTGTCGCGCCGGTGAGCGCCCGGATCGTGAGGGGAGAAGATGGAAGCCGCGGAGATACGGCGCCTCACGGCGGTCGAGGACCGTCACTGGTGGTACCGGGAGCGTCGCGCCATCCTCGGCCGTGAGCTCGGCAGGCTGGCGGGTGCGCCGCGCCCCGGCGTGGCGCTTGATATCGGCGCGGCCGGCGGCGGCAACACCAGGGTCCTGCGGGCACACGGCTGGCAGGCGTTCGCCCTCGACTTCTCGGCGGACGCGGCCGAGATCGGCCGGGCCAGGGGGATCGACTCGATCCGGGCCGATGCCAGGGAACTGCCGGTCGGATCCGGCTGCTGCGATCTGGTGACGGCCTTCGACGTGCTGGAGCACGTCGACGAGGACTACCTGGTCACCGCCGAGATCGCCCGGGTGCTCCGGCCGGGCGGGCATGCGCTCATCGCGGTGCCCTGCGACATGCGCCTGTGGTCGGCCCATGACGAGGCCTGCGGCCACGTGCGCCGCTATACCAGAGCCGGGCTGGCCGATGTCGTAGCGAAGGCCGGCCTGACCATCGACCGGGTGTGGAGCTGGAATGTCCTGATGCGCCCGGTGGTGGCCTGGCGCAGGCGCTCGCTGACCGGAAGCGACCTGGATGACCCGCCGCCCCTGGTCAACGCGGCGCTGAACACGATCATCGTGGCCGAGCGTTACCTGCCGGTACGGTCGCTGCCCGGTGTCTCGCTGATGCTGCGGGCCAGGCTCGCCTGACCTGACGGCCGTGCGCTGGCCGGCGGCCGCCGGCTGGCCACCGCCCCGCCGCGGTTACCGCCGGTACCGCGGGACACCCTGGCCCCCAACGGGATGGCTGGCTTGTTCGTTCTAACTCACGAGCAGGCGAGCAACCGGGGAGTGCGATGGAGAGCTGGAAGCAGACGCTGACCGACCTGGCCAGCGAGCGGATCGTGGCGCTGAAGCGGCACGCGTTCCTGCTCTGCGGCGACGACTCGCAGGCAGAGGACCTGGTACAGGAGGCCTTGCTCCGGGCGTTCGCACGGCCGATCCGGGCGCCGCGGCCGGCCGCGGCCGAGTCCTACGTTCGCGCGATCATGGTGAACCTGTTCATCGACGGCGCGCGCCGCCGGTCCCGCTGGCGGCGGGCGATGCCGCTGCTCGGCCGGGCCGAGACGGCCGGGGATCTCGCCGACGACGTGGCCAGCCGGGACGCCATGCTGCGCGCGCTCGGTGACCTGTCACCCCGGCAGCGCGCGTGCGTGGTGCTGCGCTACTACGAGGATCTGCCAGTGGCTCAGGCAGCGGCCGTGCTCGGCGTGAGCGAGGGCGCGGTGGGCCGGTATCTCAGTGACGCGATGACCCGGCTGGCGGCGCAGCTGTCTCCGGCCGGAAACCGATAGCAGAAGGGGGCATTCCGATGTCGTTCAGCGAGCAGGATCTGCGCCGCCGCCTGGAGGCCGTGGCGAGCCAGGCGGGGATGCCGCGATTCGCGGTCGGTGACCTGGTGCGGCGGGCCCGGCGGCGCCGGGCCCGGGCTACGGGGGCGGCCGCGGGCTCGGCGCTGGCGGTGGCGGCCATCGCGGTCGCGGTCGCGGTCCCGGCCGGCCAGCGCGGCCCGACCGGCCCGAGCGGTCAGAGCGGCCCGGCCGCCGGTGCGGGTGCAGGTGCGCCGGTCGCCTACGTGGCCAGCTCCGACAGCGGCACGGTGACCCTGATCAACACCGTCACCAACCGGGTCGAGCGGCAGCTCAAGGTGCCGGGAGCAGGCTTCATCGCGGTGAGCCCGGACGGGAAGACCGTTTACGTAACCGGATCGCGGGGGGTAACGCCGATCAGCGTCCGCACCGGCAGGGCGGGCAGGCCGATGAGGGTAGGCAGGTTCCCGCAGTACATCGCGTTCACCCCCAGCGGCAAGACCGCCTACGTCGCGAACTACGACTCGGGCACGGTGACCCCGATCAGCACGGCCACCGGCCGCCCCGGCCCGGCCATCCCGGTGGGGCGCGACCCGGAAGCCATCGTGGTCACCGCCAAGACCGCCTACGTCGCGAGCTTCGGCTCGGGCACGGTGACCCCGATCAGCACCGCCACGAACAAGGCCGGGCCGATCAGGGTGCGCCCGACGTTCAGCCTTCTCGGCGGGACCCCGATGGTGCTCACGCCGAACGGCAAGACCGTGTACGTGAGCACCGCCCACGGAGTCGTCCCGATCAGCACCGCCACCAATGCCGCGGGCAAGCCGATCGACGCGCCGACGCCCCTGAACCCGGCCGAGAACCTGGTGATCATGCCGGACGGGAGCACTGTCTACGCATCCGGCGTGGAGCGGCTGCGGCACACCATCTCACCGGTGCTGCACGTCACCCCGATCGTGTCCGCGACGGGCACCGAGCTCAGGTCGATCAAGATCGGCGCCGGGCAGGGCATCCTGGCGATCTCCCCTGACGGAGCGACGGTCTACGCCCTGTCCCTCACCGGCCTCACACCGATCGACACGGCGACCAACAAGCCCGGCAAGCTGATCGCATTCCCCGGTCCCCAGGCCATCGCGATCACCCCGGACGGCTCGACCGCCTATGTCACCGGCGGCGGCAAGGGCCCGGTGACCCCGATCCGGACCGCGACCGGGACCGTGCTGAAGCCGATCAAGTTCGGGCACAGCCTCGGGCAGACGACGATCGTGATCGCGCCGGGACGGTAGCTCGCTAGCGGTACCGGCGGCCGTGCAGCAGGGTGGCCAGGCTCATGATCTTCTTCAGGTCCTGGTCGGTGCGGCCGAACGTGGTCAGGTCCACCATCGGCCTCATCCGCTGCCGGGTGATGGCCTTGGCCCTGGCGAACTCGCGCAGCCCGTCCGCGCCGTGGATCCGGCCGAAGCCGGAGTCGCCCGAGCCGCCGAAGGGCAGGCCGGGCACGGCGGCGAAGGAGATGATCGAGTTGACCGCGGTCATGCCGCTCTTCAGGCCCCTGGCCGCGGTCATCGCCGCCTTCTTGTTCCGGGCGAAGACCGTGCCGCCCAGGCCGTACCGGCTGGCGTTCGCCCGCTCGACCCCCTCGGCCAGGCCGGTGACCGGGGCCACGGTGACGGTGGGCCCGAACGTCTCCTCGGTGACCGCGCGGCTCCGCTCCGGCACGTCGGCCAGGATCACCGGGCCGACGAACGGCTTGCGGATGCTGGCGATGCCGCCGAGCGCGGCCCGCCCGCCGCGGGCCAGCGCGTCGGCGATGTGCCGCTCGATCACCTCGAACTGACCGGGCATCGTCATCGGCCCGTAGCCGGCCTCCCGGTCGTCGCCGGGCCGGATCGCGGCGGCCCGCTCGGTCAGCTTCTCCAGGAACGTGTGGTAGACCTCCTGCGCCACGTAAATGCGCTCGACCCCGACGCAGGTCTGGCCCGCGTTGGACAGCGCGCCCCAGGCGGCGGCGTCCGCCGCGGCGTCCAGGTCGGCGTCGGCCGCCACGATGAAGGCGTCCTTGCCGCCGCACTCGGCGACCATCGGGGTGAGGTTCTGCGCGCACGCCGCCATCACCTTGCGCGCGGTGGCGGCCGAGCCGGTGAAAGCGATCTTGCTGACCCCGCTGCGGGCCAGCAGCTCGCCGGTCGGCCCGGCCCCGGTGACCAGCTGCAGCACCGGCTGCTCCGGCACCACCTCCGCGAACGAGCTGACCAGCCAGCCGCCCACCGCCGGGGTGAGTTCGCTGGGCTTGAACACCACGGCGTTCCCGGCCGCCAGCGCATAGGCGATCGAGCCCACCGGGGTGAAGACGGGATAGTTCCAGGGGCCGATCACCCCGACCACGCCGAGCGGCTGGTACTCCAGCGTGGCCGCGTAGTTGAACGCCACCACGCCGCTGCGCACCTTCCGGGGGCCGAGCACCTTGCGCGCGTGCCTGGCCGCCCAGTCGATGTGCACCACGGCCAGCAGGATCTCCAGCTTGGCGTCGCCGAGCGGCTTGCCGGTCTCGGTGTGCACCAGCTCGGCCAGCCGGGCGATGTACCGGATCAGGTAGGACTTCCAGGCCAGCAGCCGGGCCTGACGCTCCTTC
Source organism: uncultured Actinomycetota bacterium (assembly GCA_963719705.1). GTDB lineage: Bacteria > Actinomycetota > Actinomycetes > Streptosporangiales > Streptosporangiaceae > CAVRCV01. The sequence goes on along the minus strand of CAVRCV010000013.1, from coordinate 1,382,497 downwards.
CAGCCCAGGCCGGCCCACCAGGCCGCGGCCGCGGCGGCCCGCTCGACCGTCTGCGCCACGTCGGCCTCGCCGAACACCGGGTAGCTGGCGATGACCTCGGACGTGGCCGGGTTCAGCGTGTCAAAGGTCTCCCCGGACCTGGGCAGGCCCTGCGTGCCTACTGTCGTGACCATCGCCCTGCACCACCATTTCCTGCCGCGGTCAAGCGCCGATACGGGTCAGTAAATCATCGCCCGGATAGCGGGGATACCGTTGGTAGGTCCCTGGCCGGCGAGTGGCACCGGAGCGCTGGTGACTGAGCTACCCGGCCCGGCCGCGGCCGGGCCCGGACCGCGCCACCGGGCGCTGGTGCCGGGCACCCTGGCCGCCGACCGGCACTGGCTCGGCGCGGCCATCGAGCTGTCCGGGCAGTGCCCGCCGTCGTTGTCGGCGTTCTCGGTGGGGGCGATCCTGGTCAGCCCGGACGGCCGGAAGATCGCCGCAGGCTTCTCCCGGCAGACCGATCCCGCCGACCACGCCGAGGAGGTCACCCTGGCCAGTGCGGCCGAGGCGGAGAACGGGACGGACGGGCCGGGCGGGAGGGGCGGGACGGGCGGGACGGGCGGGAAGGGCGGGCAGGGCAGGGACCTGGCCGGGGCGACGATCTACTGCTCGCTGGAACCGTGCCTGCGCCGGGCCTCGCGGCCGGTGCCGTGCGCCGAGCTGATCCTGGCAGCCGGACTGCGCCGGGTGGTGCTGGCCTGGCTGGAACCGCCGCTGTTCGTGCCGGGCGGCGGCGCTCGCTGGCTGCGGGACCGGGGCGTCACCGTCGTGCAGCTGCCGGAGCTGGCCGGGCGGGCCCGGGCGGTCAACGCGCACCTGCTGGACCGCTGACCCGGCCGGACGGATTCCCGGCGGCTCGCGACCGCTATCGTCGGGTCATGACCCGGCTTCCTTACCTGAGCTATGACCAGCTCGGACCCGATGGCCAGCGGCTGTGGGACGCGCTGACCGGCTCCCGCGGCAGCGATATCGTGACCGAGCAAGGCGGCCTGACCGGGCCGTTTAACGCGTTCCTGCACGCACCAGACGTCGGCCGCAGGATGAGCTCGCTCGGTCACGTGATCCGGTTCGGCACCTCGATCGAGCCCAGGCTCAGCGAGCTGGCGATCATCACCGTGGCCGCCCGGTGGCAGGCCGAGTTCGAGTGGTGGGCGCACAGCCGGATGGCGGCAGAACACGGCGTGCCGCAGCCGGTCATCGATGCCATCGGCCGTGGCGGCGAGCCGCCGTTCGAGGCCGACGACGAGCGGGTAGTGCACGAGGTGGCCCGCCAGCTCGCCGAGACCGGCCGGGTCAGCCAGGAGGCATACGACGCCGCCCGGCGGCTGCTGCCGGAGTCCGGCCTGGTCGAGCTGGTCTCCCTGTGCGGCTACTACACGCTGATCTCGTTCCTGCTGAACGCGTTCACCGTCCCCCTGCCCCCCGGCGCCCAGCCCGCCTGGGACACCGCCTCCTGAAGAGCGGACTCGGTCAGAACAGGGTGTTCTCGGGCTGGATGCCGCGCATCTGGTCGTAGTCCAGCAGCACGCAGCGGATGCCGCGGTCCTGCGCCAGGGCGCGGGCCTGGGGACGGATCGACTGGGCCGCCAGCACCCCCCGGACCGGCCGCAGCAGCGGGTCCCGGTTCAGCAGCTCCAGGTAGCGGGTCAGCTGCTCCACCGCGTCGATCCCGGCGACGCGCTTGACCTCCACCGCTACATGAGCGTCGGCCAGGCACATCAGGTCGACCGGGCCGATCGGGGTCGGGTACTCCCGCCGGACCAGGCGCCAGCCGTCGCCGAGCAGGCCGACCTGCGCGGCGAGCAGTTCCTGGAGGTGCGACTCGACGCCGTCCTTGATCAGGCCCGGATCCTCGCCCAGGGCGAACGTGGTATCGCTGATGATCTCCGAGATCTCGATCGTCAGGGTCTCGCCGGACTTGCCGGTGACCACCCAGCTGCCGGGTTTCTCGGTCAGGCGGCAGGGCGGGGACATCCAGTTCAGCGGCTTGTAACTGCCGCCGTCGGCGTGCACCAGCACCGAGCCGTCGGCCTTGACCATGATCAGCCGGCAGGCCATGGGCAGATGGGCCGCCAGCCGTCCGGCGTAGTCCACGGCGCACCGGGCGATCACGAGTCGCACGACAGCCAACTGTAGCGGCCAGTGCGCCAGGGCTCGGGTCAGGCTGGCCGGGCGAGGCGGCGGCGGGCGCGGGCAAGCGAAGCGGCCGCCGGCGCCGCCGGCGGCCGCTTCGCTCGTTCTGGCTTTCGGTGAAGCAGCTAGCTACGGCACGAGTTCTTCATGATCGGGCCGAGCAGCTGCGGGTAGCCCAGGCCCGGCGGGACCGAGCCGTACTGCGCTTCCTTGCCGAAGGTGTTGCCGTTCTGGACCTGGCCGAACTCCCAGATGCAGCCGTGAGTCAGGGTCCAGTACGGGTAGAACTTGCCCGGCCCGCCCGGCGGCGGCACCTTGCAGCCCGAGGTGTCCGGGAACTTGCAGCTGGCCTCGCTGAGCGCCGCGTCGGTCTGGATCTGGAACCGGGAATAGCCCGCCCCGCTGGCCATGACCGGCGGGGATTCCAGGAACGTGGACGGGAACCGGGTCGGCCTGACCGAGTTCGGCCAGTCCGGCCAGTACGAGTTCCCGTCGTAGTCCAGGTCGCCGTTCTGGAACACGTCGTCCTCGCAGCCGGTGACGATATTCGGCGGTGCCTGTCCCAGGTGCGTGTCGCCCACCGGATAGCAGAACGCGTCACCCGGCTCGGTGGACTCGTCCTTCTTCGGTACCGAGTTCTCGTACGGGCCGTGGCACTCGTTCCAGGTGATGTCGGTGTAACCGGGGATGATCTGGTCCACGCTGAGCGGCTTGGTCAGGCGGGAGCAGGCCTCGAAGTGGCCGATCTCGAACTCGGTGCTGACGTCCACCAGGTCGGCGCCCCACGGCACGACGTTGCGCGGGCCAGCGGTGTTGTACTCGGGCTGGTAGTCCCACGGGGTGCCGCTGCAGTCGTTGATGTTGGTGGCCATGAAGCCGTTCTTCGCCGACGCCTGCATGAAGCCGGTCTTGCCGGTGGTCAGGTCGTGGATCGAGGTCACCAGCGCTTCCTCGCCGGGTTTACCGCCCGGCACCGGCGCGTCGAAGATGTGGATCCGCAGGTGGTCGCCCGGCCGCATGAGCAGGGTGAACCTGTTCGGCGTGCCGGTGGCGAGGTTGGACAGCTGCGGGCTCGGCGGGCCGGTGGGCACGCCGTTGGTCTGGATGAACGCGAAGTTCGTCGGCTCCTCGCAGTCGTTATTGCAGCTGGCGAAGTTCTCCGAGCACTCCAGGTCGTTGATGTGCAGCGAGGCGCACCAGTCCTTGTTGTTGCAGCTGATGTTGTCCTGGAACGGCGCCATGCCCGGCGGGTAGAACTGCATCTCCAGGAACGAGCTCCCGCCGCCCGGGTAGACCCCGGCGGGCACCGGCGTGTCCAGCTGAGCGGGCGCGTTCACGTCGCTCTTGGGCTGGCACGGCAGCAGCGGGTAGGAGAACGGGTTGCACAGCGCCATCGAGAACCACGGCGCGATGGTCAGCTCGGCCCAGTGGTTCACATCATGGCCGGGGTGCTTCACGGTCGGCGCCTTGGCCGGGTCCCGGCCAAGGGTCTCGTTCCAGTAGACGTTGTTGCCCGAGTTCCCGGCTGAGGACAGGAACCGCACGTCCGGCTCGTCGTGGCCGATGTAGCGGCCGTTGTCGTAGAACCGGCCGTCCCAGGTGTAGGAGTTCTTGATGCCGAGGGCGCCGCGGATGTCGGTGCAGGCCTTGGCGGCGAGGATGGTCTTCTGCACCGGGCTCATCCCGTTGCAGTCGAGGTCACCCGCGGTCCGGCTGGCCGCGATCCAGACCCTGGCCTGGCCGTGCCCGGCCGGTACTGCCTGTGCCGCCGAGACGCCGTACAGGCCGATGCAGGCCAGTCCGCCGGCTCCGGCCAGGGTCGCCACCCGCCAGAGCGTCTTGCGTCTGCCGGCAGCTAATTGACGGATCATCTGTGCTCTCCTTCACGGATAAGGCAGCACTCAGGGCAAGAAATCAACCGTGCGTACCGTCGCTGAACTGGCCTGAAAGCTACTCTTCCGGCCGGCGCCCGACAAGGACTCAGGGCATGCCGGAAAATGGCGAGTCGTCCCTGATGGACCCGGCTCGCGATAGCGCCGGGCCGTGACTGACTGACTGACTAGCTGGCGGCTAGCTGGCGGGCGCCCGCTCGGCCAGCGGCCGGTAGCTGCGCTCGGCCGGGCCGGTGTAGAGCTGGCGCGGGCGGCCGATCCGGGTGTCCGGGTCGTTGATCATCTCGTGCCACTGGGCGATCCAGCCGGGCAGCCGCCCGATCGCGAAAAGCACGGTGAACATGTTCGTGGGGAAGCCCATGGCCCGGTACAGCAGCCCGGTGTAGAAGTCGACGTTCGGGTACAGCTTGCGGCTGATGAAGTAATCGTCGGAAAGCGCGCAGCTCTCCAGCTCCATGGCGATATCCAGCAGGTCGTCCCGCCGGCCCATGGCGGACAGGATCTCGTCCGCGGTCTGCTTGATGATCGCGGCCCGCGGGTCGTAGTTCTTGTAGACCGCGTGGCCGAAGCCCATCAGCCGGACGCCGTCGCTCTTGTTCTTCACCCGCTCGACGAACTTGCGGACGTCGCCGTGGTCGTCCCGGATGGACTTCAGCATGGTCATGACCGCCGCGTTGGCGCCGCCGTGCAGCGGGCCGAACAGCGCGTTGATCCCGGCCGAGATCGAGGCGAACAGGTTGGCCTGGGCCGACCCGACCATCCGCACGGTCGAGGTGGAGCAGTTCTGCTCGTGGTCGGCGTGCAGGATGAACAGCAGGTCCAGGGCCCGCACCACGGCCGGGTCGGCCTTGTACGGCTCGGCCGGCAGGCCGAACATCATCGCCAGGAAGTTCTCCACCAGGCCGAGCGAGTTGTCCGGGTACAGGAACGGCTGGCCGACCGACTTCTTGTAGGCGTACGCGGCGATCGTGGGCAGCTTGGCCATCAGCCGGATCGTGGACAGCTCGACCTGCTCGCTGTCGAACGGGTCCAGCGACTCCTGGTAGAACGTGGACAGCGCGGATACCGCCGAGGACAGCACCGGCATCGGGTGCGCGTCGCGCGGGAAGCCGTCGAAGAACCGCTTGAGGTCCTCGTGCAGCAGGGTGTGCCGGCGCAGCTGGCCCTCGAACCGGCTGAGCTCCCCGGCCGTCGGCAGCTCGCCGTAGATCAGCAGGTAGGCCACCTCGAGGAAGGTCGAGTGCTCGGCCAGCTGGCCGATCGGGTAGCCCCGGTAGCGCAGGATGCCCGCCTCGCCGTCGATGTAGGTGATCTGCGACCGGCAGGAGCCCGTGTTGCGGTAACCGGGGTCGTAGGTGATCATGCCGGTCTGGGCCAGCAGGTGGCTCACGTCGGCGCCCGGCGCGCCCTCGGTGGCGGTCACCACCGGCAGCGACACCCGCTGCCCGGTCGCGCTCTGGAACCCGGCGGTGGCGTCCGGGGCGGCGGTCTCGGTCATGGGAAGCTCCTCAGCATCGGTCACTGTATCGACCCTACTTCGCCCGGCCGGATGCACTAGCGCTGCCCTGCGCCCGCTGCCCCGCGCCCGCTGCCCTGCGCCCGCTGGTCCGCCGCTGCCCGCCGCGCTCGCGGGGCCGCCCGCTCCCGGCCGCCGCCGTCCTCGGTAATCTCGCCGCCATGGAGATTCGCGCGACGGCCGTGGTCGGGCTGGGCACGATGGGAGCCGGGATCGCCGAGGTGCTCGCCCGCGCCGGGCTGGCCGTGACCGCGATAGACGCCGACCCGCCGTCCCTGGCCAGGGGGATCGGGATGCTAGACAGGTCGCTGAGCCGGGCGGTGGCCAGGGGCAGGCTGGCCGGGCCGGACTGCGAGCAGATCCGGGACCGGATCCGGCCGGCCGCGAGCCTGGCCGATGCCGCCGGGGCCGACCTGGTGATCGAGGCGGTACCGGAGCGGATGGAGATCAAGCACCGGGTGTTCGCCGAGCTCGACCGGGTCTGCGGCCCGGCTGCGATCCTGGCCACGAACACATCCTCGCTGCCGGTCACCGCCATCGCGGCGGCCACCGGCCGGCCGGACCGGGTGGTCGGCCTGCACTTTTTCAACCCGGCGCCGGTGATGAGGCTGGTCGAGGTGGTCAGCACGGTGCTGACCGCGCCGGCCGCCGCCGAGGCGGTGACCGGGCTGGCCCGGCGGCTCGGCAAGACACCGGTCGGAGTCGGCGACCGGGCCGGGTTCATCGCCAACGCGCTGCTGCTGCCCTACCTGAACCATGCGGCTGCGCTGCTCGGCACCGGCTACGCCAGCCGGGAGGACATCGACGCCGCGGCCGTGCTCGGCATCGGGCTGCCGATGGGCCCGCTCGCGCTGCTCGACCTGATCGGGCTGGACACCTCGCTGTCGATCCTGGAGGTGCTGCACGGCGAGCTGGGCGGCCCGCGCTATGCCCCGGCACCGCTGCTGCGGCGGCTGGCCGAGGCCGGCCTGACCGGCCGCAAGAGCGGCCGCGGGTTCTTCGACTACGCCGGCGCCTCCGGCGGGGGCAACGGCAACATGCCACAGAACGAGGCCGTCGCGCCCGGTCCCGCCGTTGTCACGCTGGTCGACGCCGGAAGGGGCGGGGCCGCCGAGGTGGCCAGCCGGATGGCCGCGGCCGGCATCGCGGTCACCGAGAGCCCGGCCGGGTCGGCCGGGTCGGCCGGGAAGGGCGGGCCGGGCGGGCTGGTGATCCTCGCGGTGACCCCGGACCAGGATCTGCCGGGGGTCGCAGCCGGGACGGCCGGGGCGGTCGGACTGCACCTGGCGGGCGGGCAGGTGGCCGAGGTGGTGACGACGCCTGCCACCCCGCCCGCCGCCGCGGCCGGGGCGGCAGCGCTGGCCACCCGGCTGGGGCTGCGCCCGGTGCGCTGCCCGGCCCGGCCCGGGTTCCTGGTCGGCGCACTGCTGTATCCGCACCTGAACGACGCCGTGCGGATGGTGCAGGACGGCTACGCCAGCGCCGGCGACGTGGACACGGCCATGACCCTGGGCTGCGGCTACCCGCGCGGTCCGCTGGAGCTGCTGGACGAGGCCGGCCCGGCGGCGGCGCTCGCGGTGCTGCGGGCGATGCATGCGGCCTACGGCGATCCGGCCCTCGCGCCGGTCCCGCTGCTGGCCGAGTACGCGGCGGCCGGGCTGAAGTTCCGCGGCTGAACTGGACCGACGATGAGCCCGCGCAAGGCACGCCGCCTGCCCGGTGACGTGCCCCGCAGGCCGCGCCGGGGTCGAGGTCCCGGCCGGGTGCAGCCGTCCGCGGCCGGCCGGGACGCCGCGCCGGACCCGGCCCGCGGCAGCGGGCTCGGCCCGCCGCAGACGCAGAGCTGGCCGGACGGCGACTGGGTGGTCCGCCAGGTGCCGGGCGCCGCGGCGGCCAAGATGTACCGCTGCCCCGGCTGCAACCAGGAGATCATGCCCGGCACCGGGCACGTGGTGGTCTGGCCGGCCGAGACTCCCGGCCCGGAAGAGCGCCGGCACTGGCACAATTCGTGCTGGCAGCGCCGCCCGCGGCGGCCGGGACCAGGACTGCGGGCGCACCGGTGAGGATCAGATGACCGAGATCACGGCACGGACCGTTCTGCCCGCCCGGCGGGAGCGCATCACGCTGCGCACCGCCGACGGCCTGAACCTGGTAGGCGAGCTCGCCCTGCCGCAGCAGCGCCCGCCGGTGGCCACCCTGATCTGCCTGCACCCGCTGCCCACCGCTGGCGGCATGATGGACAGCCACGTGCTGCGCAAGGCCTCCTACCGGCTGCCCGCGCTGGCGGACCTGGCCGTGCTGCGCTTCAACACCAGGGGCACCAGCTCAGAGCAGGGCACCAGCGACGGCGAGTTCGGCGACGGCGAGACCGAGCGGTACGACCTCGCCGCCGCGATCACCTACTGCGTGGCCGCCGGGCTGCCCAGGCTCTGGCTGCTCGGCTGGTCGTTCGGCACCGAGCTGGCCCTGCGCTACGGCAACGACCTGGCGGTCGAGGGGGCCATCCTGCTCTCGCCGTCGCTGCGCCGGTCCGGCCCGGCCGACCTGGACCGCTGGGCCGCCTCGGGCCGGCCGCTGATCGCGCTGGTGCCGGAGCTGGACGACTACCTGCGGCCGGAGGCAGCCAGGGCGGCATTCAGCCGGGTGCCGCAGGCCGAGGTGATCGCGGTAGACCGGGCCCGGCACCTGTGGGTGGGGGAGCGTTACGTCCGGATCGTGCTGAACGAGATCGTCCGGCGGCTCAGCCCCGGGGCCTGGCCGCTGCCGACCGAGTGGAAGGACTGACGTGAGCCTGTTCGACCTGACCGGAAAGACCGCCTTCGTCACCGGCGCCTCCCGCGGGATCGGGAAGGTCATCGCGCTCGCGCTGGCCGAGGCGGGCGCCGACGTGGCCCTGGTCGCCCGCAGCGAGGACGGCCTGGCCCGGACCGCGGCCGAGATCGACCTCGTCGGCCGCAGGGCGGTCGTCATCCCGGCGGACGTGACCAGCCAGGAGGCCGTGGCCGCCGCCGCCGCGACCGCGATCGACCAGCTCGGGTACGTCGACATCCTGGTGAACAATGCCGGCGGGTCCAACTTCATGGCCAGCTTCCGGGACCTGCGGCTAGCCGGCTGGGACAAGCTGATGCGGCTGAACCTGGACTCGGCGGTGTACGCCTGCCACGCGTTCGCCGGTCACCTGCTGGAGCGCGGCCAGGGCTCGGTGATCAACGTAGCCTCGGTGGCCGGGGTGGCTGCCTCGCCGCTGATGTCCCCCTACGGCGCGGCCAAGGCCGGCCTGGTGTCGCTGACCAAGACGCTCGCGGTGGAATGGGCGTCCGACGGGATCCGGGTCAACGCGCTGTGCCCCGGCTGGACCGCGACCGACCTGAACCGGGGCCTGTGGGAGGACCCGGTGTCCGGTCCGGCCACGATCGCGACCGTGCCGATGCGGCGCTGGGGCCGGGCCGAGGAGATGGCCGGGCCCGCGGTGTTCCTGGCCAGCGCGGCCTCGTCCTACATGACCGGCCAGGTGCTCGTGGTGGACGGCGGCCAGACCGTCAGCCCTTAGCCAGACTTAAACGCTGAGGGCCCCTGGCATTCCGCCAGGGGCCCTCAGCGCGCTAACGCCCGGCTGAGCCTGTTACTCGGTCCACCACTCGTCGTCGCCGCCCTTGCCGGCCTTGGCCCCGCTCGGCTGCTTGGCGCCGGCCGCCACGGCCGGACCGCCGCCCTGGGCCGCTGGTGCCTGCTGCCCGCCGGCGTGCTGACCGGCCGGCCGGCCTGCCGGGGCTGCTGCTGCTGCTGCGGCGGCTGCTGCTGCTGGGCCGGGGCGGGACCGCCGTTGGCGGGCGGCGCGGCGGTGACTGCCTTGGCGGCCGACCCGGCCACCGCGGGCTGCTTGAGCGCATCGGCCAGGCCCGGCATCTGGGTGCCGAGCAGCTGGCTGATCTGGGCCAGGTGCGCGCCGACGCTCTCCTTCTGCTTGTTCAGCTCGTCCAGCTCGCGCTTGGCCGCGATCCGGAGCCGCTCGGCCTCGGCCTTGGTCTCGGCCAGCAGCTGGTCGGCCTGCCCCTTGGCCTGGGACACGATCTGGTCGGCGTTCTTCTTCGCGTTGGACACCAGCTGCCGGGAGTGCTGATCGGCGTCCCGGCGGGTGGCCTCGGCCTGGGCGCTGGCCTTGCTGGCGCGCTGCTCGGCGGTGGCGGCCCGCTGCTCCGCCTCGGACACCAGCTTCTGGGTGGCCTCCTGCGCCGCGGCCAGCCGCTCCGCCTCCTGCCGCTCGGCTTCCTCGCGCCGGGAGGCCAGCTGGATGTCGAACTCGGCCTCGGCCTGCGCCCGCTGCGCCTCGCTCTCCTCGTAGATGCGCTGGGCCTGGCTGCGCATCTCGTCGGCCTGCCGCTTGGAGGTGGTCAGGATCTCGTCCCGCTCCCGCTTTGCCGACGCCTTGAGCTGGGCCACCTCGCGCTCGGTGGTGGTGCGCAGCTTCGCGATGTCGCGCTCGATCGCGGCCCGCTTCTCCGCCACCTCGTGGTCGGCCGTGGCGCGCAGCTTGGCGACCTCCCGCTCGGTGGTCGAGGTCAGCTCGTCGGACTCGCGCCGGGCGCCGGTCCGGATGCTGTCCGCCTCACGCTCGGCGGACGAGCGCTGGTCGTCGGTCTCCCGCTTGGCGATCGCCCGCAGCTCGGCCGCCTCGTTCTCGGCGGCTGCGCGCAGCTCGGCCGCCTCGACCTTGGCGGAGGCGTTGACCTCGTTGGCCGCGGCCCTGGCCTCCTGCACGATCTCGGTGGCCTGCTCCTCGGCCAGCCGGAGCAGCTGCTCGATGCGCGAGCCGAGGCCCGAGTAGGTCGGGCGCTCCTGTTCCTGGATCTGGCGGTGTGCGTCGGTGAGCTCGAGCTGCAGCGCCTGAAAGTCATCGGAGCGCTGGCGCAGCTGCTCATCGAGCTGCTTCAGGTGCTCGTTGACCTGGTGCGGGTCGTAGCCGCGCATGACCCTCGCGAAGTCGCGCTGCGGGGTTTCCTCGAAGAAGTTGCTGAGCTGGGCATCGATATCGGGTTGCATGTCGCCTAATCCTGTGTCGACCGGGGGATCGGGGATCTTTAATGCCGGGGATGCGCGGCCGGGCGGGCGTGCCTCGCGAGGTTCGTCCACCGGGCCGGCTGCGCATGCCCAGCCGATTACGCAATCGCGCTTGCCCGGTGACTGGCAGCGTACTCTCCCGCTTCGTGTTTGGCGGCCTGTTCGCGCTCCCTCGCGGGGATGCGCCATGTTTTTGCTCATGCGTCACTCTTATGCCAGCTCATCCCGGCCGGCGGAGCCCGGCGGCTCAGCCCTGCCGGGGGGCCTGGACCAGCTCGGTCAGCACGCCGCCGACGTCGGCCGGGTGCAGGAACGCGATCGAGCTGCCCATCGCGCCCGGCCGCGGCTGGCGGTCCAGCGGCCGGATCCCGGTGCCGCCGGCCGACCCGAGCGCGGCCCCGAGATCGGCCACGCCGTAGGCGACGTGGTGGATGCCCTCGCCGCGCCTGGCCAGGAACCGGCCCACCGGCGTGTCCGGGTGCAGCGGCTCGAGCAGCTGGACGTACGACCCGTCGTCCGGCCCGCCGGCCACCCGCAGCATGGCCTCATGGACTCCCTGCTCGGTGTTCACCTCGCGGCTTACCACCGTCAGCCCGAACGCCGACTGGTAAAGGGAAATCCGCTCGGCCAGGTCACGGCACGCGATTCCGACATGATCGATCCGGGTCAGCACCGGCTGATCTCCCTTCGGTAGCGGGTTTGGCATCCCGGGTATCGTTTCAGGCATGACGGACGCGGTGATTGTCGGCGGGGCCAGAACGGCCGTCGGCCGGCTGCTCGGCTCGCTCAGCGATTTCAGCGCAGCGGACCTGGGCGGCTTCGCGATCAGGGCCGCGCTGGAGCGGGCCGGCCTGGCCGGCGACCAGGTGGACTACGTGATCATGGGCCAGGTGCTGCAGGCCGGCGCGGGCCAGATCCCCTCCCGGCAGGCGGCGGTGGCCGGCGGCATCCCGATGAGCGTGCCCTCGCTCACCATCAACAAGGTGTGCCTGTCCGGCCTGGACGCGATCGCGCTGGCCGCGCAGCTGATCCGGCTGGGCGAGTTCCACGTGGTGGTGGCCGGCGGGATGGAGTCGATGAGCCGCGCGCCGCACCTGCTGCCCGGCGCACGCCGGGGGATTAAGTACGGTTCGGCCGAGCTGCTCGACGCGATGGCCTACGACGGCCTGACCGACGCGTTCGATCACCTGTCCATGGGCGAGTCCACCGAGCGGCACAACGCCAGGCTCGGCATCGGCCGCCGGGAGCAGGACGAGTTCGCCGCCCGGTCGCACCAGCGGGCCGCCGAGGCGATCAAGAACGGCCTGCTGGCCGAGGAGATCGTGCCGGTGCCGGTGCCGCAGCGGCGCGGGGAGCCGGTGATCTTCGACACCGATGAGGGGGTCCGGGCCGACACCACGGCCGAGGTGCTGGGCAGGCTGCGGCCGTCGTTCGCCGCGGACGGCACGATCACGGCAGGCTCGGCGTCGCAGATCTCCGACGGGGCCTGTGCCGTGGTGGTGATGTCGGCTGCGGCCGCGGCGGCGGCCGGTGCCCCGGTGCTGGCCGAGGTCGGCCCGCACGGGGTGGTGGCCGGGCCGGACAACTCGCTGCACTCCCAGCCGTCTGGCGCGATCGGCCGGGCGCTGAGCAAGGCCGGGCTGTCGGTGAGCGACCTGGACCTGATCGAGATCAACGAGGCCTTCGCGGCCGTGGTGATCCAGTCGATCCGGGACCTTGGCGCGGACCCGGAGCGGGTGAACGTCAACGGCGGCGCGATCGCGATCGGCCACCCGATCGGGATGTCGGGCGCCCGGATCGCGCTGCACCTGATCAGCGAGCTGCGCCGCCGCGGCGGCGGCCTTGGCGCGGCCGCGCTGTGCGGCGGCGGCGGCCAGGGCGATGCCCTGCTGCTGCGGGTGCCGCCGACGCCGCGCAGTGCCTGAGGGCGGCCAGCGCCGAGGGCACCGGGAGCACCGGGGACTCGACGGCGGCGAGGTCACCGTCGAGGTCCCGGACCGGCTGGTCGCCGCCGCTCGCGATGGCGACCCCCGCGCGCTGGCCCGGCTGATCTCGCTGGTGGAGAACGAGTCGCCGCAGCTCCGGGCGGTCATGACCGCGATCGCGCCGCTGACCGGCCGGGCCAGGGTGACCGGGCTGACCGGATCGCCCGGCGCGGGCAAGTCGACCGTGGCCGGAGCGCTGGTGCGCGGCTACCGGGATCAGGGCCTGCGGGTCGGCGTGCTGGCCGTGGACCCGACCTCGCCGTTTAGCGGCGGGGCGCTGCTCGGCGACCGGGTCCGGATGCAGGACCACGCGACCGACAGCGGGGTATTCATCCGGTCCATGGCCAGCCGCGGCCACCTCGGCGGCCTGTCCTGGGCCACCCCGCAGGCGGAGCGGATCCTGGACGCGGCCGGGTTCGACGTGATCCTGGTCGAGACCGTCGGGGTGGGCCAGGCCGAGGTGGAGATCGCCTCGCTGGCGGACACCACGCTGGTGGTCGTGGCACCGGGGATGGGCGACTCGGTGCAGGCGGCGAAGGCCGGCATCCTGGAGATCGCCGACATCTTCGTGGTCAACAAGAACGACCGCCCCGGTGCCCAGGAGGCGATCAGGGACCTGCGCACGATGCTGGCCATGGCGCACTACGGCGAGGGGGAGTGGAAGCCGCCGATCGTGTCCGTCTCGGCGGCCAGCGGCGACGGGATCGGCGACCTGCTGGCCCGGCTGGACGCGCACTGGGCCTGGCTGGGCAAGGCCGGGGAGCTGGAGCGGCGGCGGGCGGCCAGGGCCAGGGGGGAGATCACCGCGATCGCGGTCGCCCAGCTGCGCCGCCGGGCCGGCGCGCTGCCGGGGGAGGCGAGGCTGGAGGCACTGGCCGGGCAGGTAGCGGCCGGCCAGCTCGACCCCTACGCCGCTGCCGACCAGCTCACCGGCGGCTGACCGCGGTCACCGGACCTGGCGGCCGGTCGCGCGCAGCAGCGCGGGCCAGGCCTCGCCCGCCGCCGCACCCGTCGGCGGAACCTGATCCGGGTACTGGTGCGCGAGCACCCGGCGGCACAGCCCGGCCGGCGGGCTGAACGGGCGCCCGAAGCCGGCCAGCGCGTCATCGGTGTGCACCAGGAACTCCACGCAGGCCCTGGCGAGGAAGTCGGCCGGGCTGGACGGCCCGGTCAGGTGAAAGGCCCGCACCTGCGGCGGGGTAGCCCCGGCGACCGCGACCAGCCCGGCGGCCACCGGCTCGATCGAGTCCAGTACCTCGGCGTTGGTCGCGTCCGGCCAGCGGTCCAGCCGCACGGCGATGAAGCGATCCGACCGGCTGGCCAGGTAAAGCGTGTATTTGCCGGCCGACCCGATCATGTGCGACACCGTGTCGGCGACGTCCCACTCCAGCGGCCCGGCCGTTACTGTCCAGTCCCGGTCGGCGACCGGCTCCAGCGCCTCCCGTACCAGCGCCGCCGCCGCGATCAGGTCACCGGGCCCTAGCTCTTCCGCCGCCGCCAGCCCCGACATGCCGCCGATTATCCTGATGCCCGCGCCGCCCGCGCAATGCCCATGATGTGTATGACAGAACGTGATACAGTAGAGGCTATGTCGGCTGCCATCAGCGTGCGCCTCGACCCGGAGGCCATGCAAGCACTCGCACAGCTAGAGGCCACAGGTATCAGCCGCTCCGAGGCAATTCGCCGCGCCCTCCTGGACAGCGCCAGCCGCCTGCGGCGGCGCGCCGCGCTGGCAGCTGAAGCGGCAGCTCTGGAGGCTGACGATACCGACCGGCGGGAGATGCTCGAAGTAGCCGCGTTCATGGAGAGCATGCGTGCTCCGGGGTGACGTCTATGCATTCCGCCCTCCGCGCGGTGCCGGCCATGAGCAGCCGGGCCGCCATTATGGCGTGATCGTCCAGGCAGACGAGCTACTGCCGCGCTCGGTGGTGGTCGTCGCGCCCACATCGCTGAGCGCGCGGCCCGCCTCGTTCCGCCCCGAGATCGATCTGCTGGGCGAGACGACCAGGGTGCTTGTCGAGCAAGTGGGGGCGGTCGACGCTGGCAGGCTGGGCGAGTTCGTCGGACGCGTCAGACCGGAGCAGCAATGGGGGATAGACGAAGCGCTCCTGACCGTCCTTGGCCTGCGCTAGCTGACGACGCGGCCGGGGGGAGCGGCGCCGGCGGCTGACCTGGGGGCACCGGCGGCGGCAATGGCCTCGGCCAGCACGGACTGGCTGCTGCGGCGGGCGTCGTAGGCGCGCCTGCCGCCGCGCACGCCGAACAGCCGCTTGGTGATGATCAGGTAGAGCACCAGGGCCAGGTTGATGGCGAACAGCACCAGCCTGGTCACGGTTACCTTCGCGGTCATGTCGTAGATCTCGTACGGCAGCCCGAGCGAGGTGACCACCGCGGCGAAGTACTCGCCCCAGCGCCTGGCCAGCCACAGTCCGGTGCCCTCGACCACCTCGACCGCGGCATAGGCGGCAAGTCCCCAGGCCAGCAGGGTGATCGAGGTCGGGCTGAGGGTCAGCGCGTGCTGGATGAAGCCGACCAGCCGGGAGTGGTCGACGTCGTAGCCGAGCTCGCGCAGCAGCGAGCGGATGACCGGGTACTCATGGTTGAACGCCCGCTCGAGCGAGTGCTGTGCGCCCTCGAACCGCCACACCCCGTAGGCCGCCCCGCCGAACAGCAGCGCCCGCAGGTACCGTTCGATCGCGAACACCCGCAGGATGAACGCGCTCCGGATCTCGGTGCCGCGGCGGACCCGCGGCGCCTCCGCCGCCGGGCCGGTTGCCGCCGGGTCACCCTGGATGAACCCGGCGCAGCGCAGGCAGCGCCAGGCCTGGCCGGCCGCGGTGCGGGCCATCAGCTGCTCCCGCAGCTCGGGCTCGGCCGGGGCATAAGTGACGTGCCCGGACCGGCCGCAGCTCAGCAGGCTCCAGTTCACGGGTTGCAGCCTACGGCAGAGGCTGGCCCAGGCCGACGGAATGACCAGGTTGACGGGGGTACCCGTCCGGCAGCAGCGGAGCTAGCTCGGCCGGGCCGAGCAGGATGCCGTCGGTGAGGGTGAGGAGGTCGTCGCAGGCCAGGGCCAGGGCGCCGGGGTCGGTGCCGGTGGCGACGATGGCGGTGTCACGGGACAGGTTCCGGATGGCCTCGGCCAGGGCTGTGGCGTCCCTCCAGGGCAGGCCGTCCAGCAGGCCGTCCAGCAGGAGCAGGCTCGGCTCGCACACCGCGGCCGCGGCCAGGGCGGCGCGGCGGGCGACCAGGTCCGGCGCCGACCGCAGCGGGACCTCGGCCCAGCCGGTCAGCCCGAGCCGGTCCAGGATGGCCGCGGTCAGCAGGCGCCGGTCGCGCCGTGGCAGCCGGGCCGTCCTGGCCGCGTGCTCGACCAGGCCGCGGACCCGGAAGGCGGGCCGCGTGCGCGCGCCAGGCCGGGCGACGCCCACCTGGCCGCGGACCGCCGCGCGGCCCAGCGCGGTGGCCAGGTCCTGGCCGAGCACTCGCAGCTCGCCGTAATTCGGCCGGGCCTGACCCGCCAGCAGGCTCAGCACCGCGGCCCCCACGGCCGGGTCGGCAGTGGCGATGCCGGCTGGCCGGCCGCCGTGCGCGGGTGCCTCGATCCGGAAACTCGCGGACCGCAGTGCCCATCCCCGGCCGTGTCGCAGGCCAAGGCCGGCCGCCAGCACTGTGCTCACCGGAACGGGGCTCACCGGACAGGGCTCACCGGAACGGGGCTCACCGGCATCCCGGCTTGACCGGACCGCACATCCCCCCCGACCTTGCCCGGAATCCTGAGGCTGGCTGACCACCTGCCGGCAATCACCGCCCCACCAGGAAATATAACTCATCGTGATCAACTGAGCTCAAGACGCCACGCCTGTCGGCTACCACACCGGTACGTTGTGGCTGTGCGCACGCCCATGGACCTGCCGTTCGATCCGATCGAGCGGGCCGCGGAAATCTGGCAGCGCCGGTTCGGCGACGCCCGCGCGATGGCCGCGGTGACCTCGATCATGCGGGTGCAGCAGATCCTGCTGGCCGAGCTGGACGCGCTGCTGCGCCCGCATGACCTTACGTTCGCCCGGTATGAGGCCCTGGTGCTGCTGTCGTTCAGCCGACAGGGCGCCCTGCCGCTGCGGCTGGTCGGCGAGCGGCTGATGGTGCACCCGACCAGCGTCACCAACACGATCAACCGGCTCGAGGCGCAGCATCTGGTCACCCGCAGGCCCAACCCGCAGGACGGGCGCGGCATCCTGGCCGAGATCACCCCGGCCGGGCGGCAGCTGGTCGAGCGCGCGACCGGCGACCTGATGGCCGCCGGGTTCGGCATGCGCGGCTACGGACCGCAGGAGCTGGACGAGATGTTCGGCATGCTGCGCGGGCTGCGGGTGCTGGCCGGGGACTTCCGGGACGGCTGACCGGTCCGGGCGCACGGGGCGGTCCCGGCCGGAGATCCCGGAGATCCGCCGGAGATCCGGAGGCCCCGCCGGACTCCGGCGGTGGCTGGCCGCTGGTCAGCCGCCGTGCACCGGCGATGGCAGCCAGGTCTGGCCGCCGTCCCTGGTGATGAACACCTCACCGAGACCGGCGTCGTTAGGAACTGCCACGCCGTCCGTTTGCGTGGTCATGCCGACGTAGCTGAACCCGGCCGGCGGCGACGTCAGCCCCGCCGCGTGCCAGCTGGCCCCGCTGTCGGCGGAGTAGTCAATGCCCGTGTTGGTGGCCAGCACGATCAGCCCGCCGCTCGCGGCGGCCAGCGAATACGCGGTTCCGCCACCCGGCGCGGTCCCGGTCCTGGTCCAGTGCTTCCCGTCCGGTGAGGTGTAGATCGCCTTGGCCTGGCTCGCCACGGGCGGCATCGCCACGGCCGGGCCGTCGCAGCTCAGCACCAGCTGCGCGGTCGTGGCCAGCGAGCCGCTGGCGAGCTGGGCGCCTTCCGGCTGGCCGTTCGGCAGGATGCCGCCGGTCCGGCAGGCCCGCGGGATCTGGCCGATGACCCGCCACGGGCCGCCGGTCAGGTCGCCGCTGAGCAGCGCGCCGGACGGCGTGAGCAGGTAGCCGGCCCCGGCATCCGGGTTGGCCGGCGTGCCCGAGGCCAGCACCAGGCTTGCCGCAGCCGACCGCCGGACGCGGCAGCGGTCATGCTGCGGTAGCCGGCCGGAACCGCCACCGGCTGCCAGCTCGTGCTGCCTGCCGCCGAGGTGTACAGGGAGAACCGGGTGCAGCTCGGCCGAGTAGTCGCTGCCGCTGCCGGTGCAGCTGGCCAGCAGCGCGAACGCGTGATTGCCCGCGGTCTCCAGGTCCATCACCCGCTGGCCGCCGGGCACCGGCTCGGCGATCCAGCTCGCGCCGCCGTCCACGGTCGCGTACAGCGCCGGGCCGAAGGCCCAGCCGACCGGAGTATTGAGGAAGCGCAGCTGGCTGACCCCGGCGCTGCCGTCCGGGGCCCCGGCGGCTGGCGCCGCCGACAGCCCGTACCAGGACGAGCCCTCGGTGACGGTGGCGGCCAGCGAGGTGCACGTGCCCGGTCCGGGCCTGCACACCGGGCCTGCCCGAGCACCGCCCCGACGGCCGGGCCGACCAGCGTGATCGAGGTGGGCTGGAAGCTGGCCGGGACCGCCAGGCCGGTCGGGACTGTCCAGCTCTGGCTCGGCTGGGCGGGCGACGGGGAGACGCGCGGCGGCGGCGAGGAGGCCGACGGGCTTGCGGACGGAGCCGGGCGTCGTGACGGTCCGGGACTGGCTGGCCGCCGGCGGCGGGCCGGACGGCGCGTGGCCGGGCCGCAGCGCCGAGATGACCTGCGGCACTGCGGCCGCGACGGCGATCACGGCGACCCCGGCGGCGCAGGACATCAGCACCTGGTTCCGCCGGCGCTGCCGGGCCCGCCTGCTGATCCGCCCGAACGCGCCGGGCGGCGGCAGCAGCGGCTCGACGTCCGCCGTCAGCCAGGCATCCAGCCGGTCGCGTGGCTCACTCACCGGGCTCTCCCAGCGCCGCCTTGAGCCTGGCCCTGGCATGGTACAGGTCCGCCTTGACCGTGCCCTCCGGCCGCCCGAGCATGACCGCGACCTCGCGCACGCCCAGGCCCGCGTAGTAGTGCAGCAGGAACGCGCTGCGCAGCCGGGGCGGCAGCGCCTCGATCAGGGCGCGAACGTCCACATCCTGAGCCGGGTAGTAGGCCGCGCTCGCCGGCGCGGCCGCGGTCATGGTCCGGATCGCGCGCCGTTCCCGGCCCGCCCGGCGCCAGTGGTCCCTGACCAGGTTCGTCGCGATCATGTAGAGGTAGCTCTGCGGGTTGTCCAGCCGGGACCAGCGGGACATCAGCCGGGTGAACGCCTCCGAGGCGATCTCGTGCGCGGTGTCGTCATCGTCGACCAGGCGGCGGACCCAGCCGGCCAGCCGCGGGTAACAGGCATTGAACAGGTCCTCGGCCGCCTCGCGGTCGGCAGTGCGGAGCCTGGCCACTGAGTTCCCCTGGCTGGCAGGCGGCACTGCGGGCGCGGCCCAAGGTGCCGGCACGGTCACGACGTCACCGAAGACCGCGGTGCGGCCCACGTCGCCGGTGCAATATGCCATTCGTTGTACCACACATTCAGGTGCGTCACGGACCAGGAGCCAGGGGGCGCGGTGGGCCGGAGCGACTGCCCGGCTACCTCTTCAGACGGCGCAGGGGCTCCGGTGGTTGGGCCGGATCTGTCCGGGGCGCATAGACTGGAACGGAGTTAGTAGGACGTCCTACTAACTGACCGGGCGCCCTGCTGACCGAGGGGGTGCACTGCCGCCGGAGGACGCGAGATGGACGCTCAGGGCAGGGAGGGCGGCGGGCCAGGCCAGGCCGCCGACGAGGCGCGGCAGCGCTGGCAGCGCAGGTACGACAGCGCGCGGCTGCGGGATGCCGACTTCACCACCCTGTCCGGCGTCGAGGTGGAGCCGGTGTACGGGCCGCCGCCGGGGGCTACCGTGCCCGGTTTCGACCGGATCGGCTGGCCAGGCGAGTTCCCGTTCACCCGCGGGCTCTACCCGGCCGGCTACCGGGGCCGGACCTGGACCATCCGGCAGTTCTCCGGCTTCGGCAACGCGGTGGCCACCAACCAGCGGTACAAGATGCTGCTGCGCGGTGGTGGCGGCGGCCTGTCGGTGGCATTCGACATGCCCACCCTGATGGGCCGCGACTCCGACGACCCGCGCTCGGCCGGCGAGGTCGGGCACTGCGGCGTGGCCATCGACTCCGCCGCCGACATGGACATCCTGTTCGGCGGCATCCCGCTGGCCGACATCACCACCTCGATGACGATCAGCGGTCCCGCGGTCCCGGTGTTCTGCATGTACCTGGCCGCCGCGAAGCGGCAGGGCGCCGACATCGGGCAGCTGAACGGGACCCTGCAGACCGACATCTTCAAGGAGTACATAGCGCAGAAGGAGTGGCTGTTCCCGCCCGAGCCGCACCTGCGGCTGATCGGCGACCTGATGGAGTACTGCGCCGCCGAGATCCCCGACTACAAGCCGCTGTCGGTGTCCGGGTACCACATCAGGGAGGCCGGTTCCACCGCAGCCCAGGAGCTGGCGTTCACGCTCGCCGACGGGTTCGGCTATGTCGAGCTCGGGCTGTCCCGCGGCCTGGACATCGAGGTGTTCGCGCCCGGCCTGTCGTTCTTCTTCGACGCGCACATCGACTTCTTCGAGGAGATCGCCAAGTTCCGGGCCGCCCGCCGGATCTGGGCCAGGTGGCTGCGGGACAGCTACGGCGCGAAGACCGGGCGGGCCCAGTGGCTGCGGTTCCACACCCAGACCGCCGGGGTGTCGCTGACCGCGCAGCAGCCGGAGAACAACGTGGTGCGGACCGCGGTCGAGGCGCTCGCCGCGGTGCTCGGCGGCACGAACTCGCTGCACACCAACGCGCTGGACGAGGTGCTCGCGCTGCCCAGCGAGACCGCTGCCGAGATCGCGCTGCGCACCCAGCAGGTGATCATGGAGGAGACCGGCGTGGTCAACGTCGCCGACCCGCTCGGCGGCTCGTGGTACCTGGAGGCGCTCACCGACCGGCTGGAGGCCGAGGCGGAGGAGATCTTCGCGCGGATCCGGTCGATGAGCCGGGACGGCTCGATGACCTCGGGGATCCTGCACGGGATCGAGGAGGGCTGGTTCATGGCCCAGATCGCCGAGGCGGCCTTCGCCTACCAGCAGAAGCTGGAGAAGGGCGACAAGAAGGTGGTCGGGGTGAACTGCTACACCGACACCGTGGCGAAGCCGGTGGAGATCCTCCGGGTCAGCCACGAGGTCGAGGTGGCCCAGACTCAGGAGCTGGCCGCGCGCCGGGCGTCGCGGGACCAGGCGGCGGTCGACGCCGCGCTGGCGGCGATGCTGACGGCGGCCAGGTCGGGCGCCAACATGATCCCGCCGATGATCGAGGCGGCGAGCGCCGAGGCAACGCTCGGCGAGATCTGCGGCGCGCTACGGGAGGAGTGGGGCGGCTACTCCGAGGCCCCGGCCTTCTAGCCCGCTGACCCGTCCTCGATAGCCGCCCGGCGACGGCATAGCGGCGGTGCCGCGGGGGCGTCTTAGAGGGTGAGGACGGGAGAACCAGTGGACGAGCGCGCCCGGCAGGATTTCGCTGACTTCGTGGCGGCCAGGTCACCGGCTCTGGTCAGGCTCGCCTACCTGCTGACCGGCGACCAGCATGCCGCCGAGGACCTCCTGCAGCACGCGCTGACCAGGGCGGCCACGCACTGGGGACGGATCCGGAGCTCGCCGGAGGGCTACGTGCGGCGGATCCTCTACCGCGAGCAGGCCGGCTGGATGCGCCGGCGGGCCAGGCGCCCGGAGACCGTGATGGCGCAGGTACCGGAGCGGCCAGGACCGGATCCGGCCGACGGCGTGGATGCCCGGCTGGCGCTGCAGGCCGCACTGCGGGCGCTGCCGCCAGGCAAGCGGGCCATGCTGGTCCTGCGCTACCTCGAGGACCTGCCGGAAGCACAGGTCGCCGGGCTGCTCGGGTGCTCGGTCGGGACCGTGCGCAGCCAGACCCACAAGGCGATCGCCCAGCTGAGGTCGGCGCTGCCGGCCCTCGGCCTGACCAGCACGGAGGTACCCAGGTGAGCGAGGATCACGGCACGGCCGGGCTCGCCGGGCGGCCTGATCGCCAGTGCGCTGCGCGACATCGGCTCGCAGGCGGCGCTGCCCGGGCCGATGGCCGACGCCTGCTGGCGGGCGGGTCGCCGGCGCCGCCGGCGGCTGCTGGCCGGCGCGACGGCAGGGGCAGCGGCGATGACAGCGGTCGCGGTGGCGCTGCCGCTCGGCCTGACCGGCGGCCCGGCCACCCGGCCAGCATCAGGGCCTCCTGCCGTGAACCCGGGCCGGGCACCGCTGCAGTTCCGCCAGGTGGCCGCGGTCAGCGGCCGGCCGTGCCCGGCCGGATCCGCGGGGCTGCCCGCGCCCTCCGGGCACCGCTGCATCTACCTCAGTAGTACCGGGATGACTGTCGGGACTGTCCTGGTCGCGCAGGTCAGCACTACAGGCACGAGTCGGTACGGGGTAACGGTGCTGCTGCGGCCGGCTGAAGCCGGCCGGTTCGCCGCGCTCACCCGCACCCTGGCCGGCCAGCCGGCCCCGCGGGACTTGCTCGCGATCGTGGTGGACGGCCGGGTGGTCGCCGATCCGAAGGTGACGGCCGCGCTGGGAGGCGGCCAGTTCCAGATCTCCGGGCTGGGCGGCCGGGCCGCCGCCGAGCGCATTGTGCACCAGCTGACCGGTCGCTGACCTGGCGTGCTGCGGCGCCAGCCCAGCGGCCGCCGCAGCGCGCGCCCGGCGGATGATATGGCGGGTGGCAGCGGGCTCGGGGCGGGAGTTCCCGTTTCGGCCGGCGCCGGCCCGGCTCCGGCGTGGGCACGGCCGGTCATGCGGCAGGATGGTGTCATGCAGCAGCAGCCGCGCGATTTTTCCCTTCACGGCGCCGTTGACCTGGGCGCCCGGCAGACCGCCGCGCAGCGCAGGCAGCAGGCCGCCGAAACCGCGGCCGGCGGGCAGGGCGACGCCCCGGCGGCGAACGTCATCGAGGTCACGGACGAGAACTTCAGCACCGAGGTGGCCGAGCGATCGCGGCACGTCCCGGTGATCCTCGACCTGTGGGCGGAGTGGTGCGGGCCGTGCCGGCAGCTCGGGCCGGTACTGGAGAAGCTGGCCGCCGAGGCGGACGGCGCCTGGGTGCTCGGCAAGGTGGATGTCGACGCCAACCCGCAGCTCAGCGCCGCGCTCCAGGTACAGAGCATCCCGATGGTGGTCGCTGTGCTCGGCGGGCAGATCGTGGACGGGTTCCTCGGTGCCATGCCGGAGCCCCAGGTCCGGGACTGGGTCAGCCGCATCGTTCAGGCTGCCGGGCAGCTTGGCCTGCCCGGCGCCCCGGCCGAGGGCGCCGACGGGGCCGGGCCGGGTGACGGCCAGGAGGGCCAGCCCGCCCAGCCGGGGCCGGAGGAGTCCGCGTTCCGCGAGGCGCAGGCGGCGATGGAGCGCGGCGACCTGGACGGCGCGGTCGCGGCATTCGAGAGGCTGCTCGCGGCCACGCCGGGCAGCCCGGTCGCGGTGATGGGCCTGGCCCAGGTGAGTCTGCTGCGCCGGGTCGAGTCCTACGACCAGGGCAAGGTGCGCAAGGACGCGCAGGATCACCCGGACGACGCCGAGGCCCAGGCCAGGATGGCCGACATCGAGCTGGCCGCGGGCCGGGCGGATGATGCGTTCCAGCGGCTGCTCGGGGTGGTCCGGCGGACCGCGGGGGAGGAACGGAACAAGGCCAGGATCCACCTGGTGAGCCTGTTCGAGGTGTTCCCGCCGGGGGACCCGCAGATGACCAGGGCCAGGGCGGCGCTGTCCAGCCTGCTGTTCTGATTCCCGGACGGGGCTTACCGGTGGACGGGGCCGTCGTCGGCCAGGTGCTCAAGTGCCGGGAGCGCGCAGGCCAGCGCGGTCAGCTGGTCCGGCGGCAGGGTCAGCAGGCTCTCCCTGAGCTGGCTGGTGGTCTCCTGCCGGATCCGCTCCAGTACCGCGTGCCCGCGGTCGGTGACCGCCACGGTGCTCGCCCTGGCGTCGCCGGGCACCGCGCAGCGCCGCACGTAGCCCAGTTCCTCCAGCGCGGTCACCAGCCGGGTCAGCGTCGACGGCGCGATCCGCTCGGCCGCGGCGAGCTCGCCCAGGCGCACCGGGCCCGCCTTGTCCACGGTGGAGAGGGCGGAAAGCTGCGTCTGGGTCAGCCCGGCCAGGTCGTGCTTGCGCAGCCGCCGAGACAGCCGCGCGATCGCCACCCGCAGCCGGGCAACGTCGAATGCGCCAGGCATGGCCTCCGGCCCGGCGGGAGCATCGGGCCCGGCCGGGGTGACCTGGCCAGCCGCGGCGCCCTGGCCAGCCGCGGCGGCCGTCCCGGCCGCGGCGCTCGTTCCCCTTGCCACCCCTCCAGGGTATAGCCGCGAAGAGATCAATTGATCAATGTGAGGCTTCCAGCGGGCTCCCAGCCATCGCCGTGCGTCCTGGCGCATGATGGTGACATGGAGGATGCTTCCCTGAGCGGGCGGCTGCTGGCGGCCACGCCGCTGCTCGGTGATCCGAACTTCCGGCGGACGGTCATCCTGATCGTCGAGGACGACCCGGCCGAGGGCACCCTCGGCGTGGTGCTGAACCGGCCCACCGAGGTCCCGGTCGACCAGGTGCTCCAGCCGTGGACGGCGCTGGTCACCGGGCCGTCGGTGGTGTTCCGGGGCGGCCCGGTGTCGCCGAACAGCGCGCTGGCGCTGGCCCTGGCCCAGGGCGCCGAGGAGCCGCTCGGCTGGCGTTCGCTGGACTCCTCGCCGCTGATGTCCCGGATCGGGCTGGTTGACCTGGATGCGCCGCCCGAGCTGCTGGCCGGGGGGATCAGCTCGCTGCGGGTGTTCGCCGGCTATGCCGGGTGGGGTGCCGGGCAGCTGCGGGCCGAGATCTCCGAGGGCGCCTGGTACGTGCTGACGGGCGAGCCGTCGGACGCGTTCTATGCCGAGCCGGAGCGGCTGTGGCCAGCGGTGCTCCGCCGCCAGGGCGGCGAGCTGGCGTTCGTGGCTACTTTCCCGGACGATCCGGTGCTGAACTGACCGGCCACGGCTCCGGCTGTGGCTCCGGCTGCGGCTCCGTCCGTGGTTGGCGGCCGGGCCGGGGCGACCGTAGACTCGGTGTGCATGAGCACCGAAGTCCTGCCCGGCGGCCGGACCCGCGAGGAAACCGACGCCCGGCCCGACCTGTCGCACGGTGACGGCGATCATGAGCGGTTCGCTCACTACGTCCAGAAGGACAAGATCGTCGACAGCGCGGTGAGCGGTACCCCAGTCGTGGCCCTGTGCGGCAAGATCTGGGTGCCGAGCCGGGATCCCAAGCGGTACCCGGTCTGCCCCGAGTGCCAGAAGATCTACGAGTCGCTGCCGGATGGCGGCGCTTAGGCCGGTTGCCAGCGAACTGTTGCGGGCGGGCGGGGTCCGGCCACCGCGGCGGCTGACTTTCTGCCACCCCGTGCCCGGCCAGGGCTCTGGTTTGTCGGCACCGGCCGCCACCACCCCGGCTGCAGGAATTCGTCATCGCCAGGGACCAGACCTGCCGGTCCCCCCGCTGCGGCCAGCCCGCCTGGCGCGGCGACCTGGACCACACCGAGCCCTGGCCTAACGGCCCGACCTGCAACTGCAACCTCGGCGGAGTCTGCCGCACCCACCACCAGCTGAAACAGCTCCGGGACTGGGCACTTCGCCAGATAAGGCCAGGCGCGCAAGCTCAGCGGGGCCGCGCGGCTCAGGCGAGTACCGCAAGGATCCGGTGACACCGGACCGGGTCGTCGGTCAGACCGTGTTCCAGACCCCAGAGCCAGTAGTCGACGCAGCGCACGACGGCCCAGGCCCTGGCCTTCGCCGGATCCAGGCCGCCGCTGTCGGTCAGCACCGCGAGCAGGCGGCGCAGCCCGGCCGGCCCGTCCACCTCGTCCAGCCTGGTCCACAGCAGCTCGGCGACCGCCAGCTCGGGGTCGCCGCAGACCGGCCGCGGATCGATCGCCAGCCACGGCTCGCGCGCCCCGGCCAGTACGTTCTGGTAGTGCAGGTCGGCATGCACGAGCAGGCTGCCGGAATGCGCGGCCAGCCCGGCAGCCAGGTCGGCGGCCTGCTCCAGCCAGATCCGGGGCACCGGGTGACGCAGTCGGGCCTGCCGTTCCGGCAGCCCTGCAGCCAGGTCGGCCGCGATCTCCGGCAGCTGCCGGAACCCGGCTGGAGCGGGCACCGCGAGCCGCCGCAGCAGCGCGCCCGCCGCCGCGGCCGCGTCGGTGACCGGCAGGTCCCGCAGCGATCTGCCGGGATCCAGCCGCTCCAGCAGCATGGCGCCGAGTTCGGTGTCCGCCGCGAGCAGCCGGACCGCGCCGCGGGCGGCCCAGGCGGCCAGCGCGCCGACCTGTTCGTCAGTGTCCCCGGTCGGCCAGCTGAGCCGCAGCACGCAGGGCTCGCCGTCACGCCGGGCGGGCAGCACCACGCTGGTCCAGCCGCGCCCGGCGACACCGTCCTCGAGCTGCAGGCCCCAGCGCGCGGCCAGCCGGGCGGTCAGCATCGGCAGCCCGGCCTGCCAGTGGCGGCCGGCCGGATCCCCGGCGGCTGCGGACTCAGCCGGGCCGCGGACCGGCAACCGGCGCCCTCAGCTCGACGCCGAGTTCCCGCAGCTCGGCCAGTGCGGCCAGGCTGGTGGCCTCGTTCACCCCGGCGACCAGGCCGGTCAGCACCGTGGTTCGCAGGCCGGCCTGCACCGCGTCGGCCGCGGTCGCGCGTATGCAGTAGTCGGTGGCGATCCCGGCCACGTCAACATCGGTGACGCCGCGCGCGGCCAGCCAGCCGGCCAGCGTCTCGCCGTCGGCGGTCATCCCCTCGAAGCCGCTATAGGCGGCCGACCGGGCGCCCTTGCGGAACACCGCCGCCACCCGGCTCGTGTCGAGATCCGGATGGAAGTCCGCGCCCGGCGTGCCGGCCACGCAGTGCGGCGGCCAGCTGGTCGCGAAGTCGGGCTCGGCGGAGAAGTGCCCGCCGGGATCCACATGGTGATCCTGGGTCGCCACCACGTGCCGGTACCGGTCGCCCTCGGTGCTGGCCAGGTAGCCGCTGATCGCCCTGGCCACCCCGGCGCCGCCGGCCACGGCCAGCGAGCCGCCCTCGCAGAAGTCGTTCTGCACGTCGACGATCAGCAGCGCCTGCATGTGTTCTCCTCCGTCGGGCGGGCGGGTGTCAGGCCGGGGGGTGTCAGGCCGAGGGGTGTCAGGCCGGGCGAGCCTGGCCGCCGCCGGGGCCGTGCGGCGGCTTGTCGCCATCCGCCGGCCCAACGTCGGCCGGGCTGCCCGAGGTGATCCGCACCAGCTCGCTGAACGAGGTCGGGAACACCGTGTGCGAGTGCCCGGCGGCCGCCCAGACCGTGTTGTAGCGCTCCAGCCAGGTGTCCACCAGGGTGCGGATCGGCTTCGGGTGACCCACCGGGGCGACCCCGCCGATGGCCTGGCCGGTGGCCGAGCGGACGAAATCCGGGTCGGCCCGGCGTACCGCGCCGACTCCGAGCGCCGCCGCCACCTTGCCGGTGTCCACCCGGTGCGCCCCGCTGGTCAGGATCAGCAGCGGCTCGCCGTCGGCGCTGAACACCAGGCTGTTGGCGATCGCGCCGACCTCGCAGCCGAGCAGCGCGGCGGCGGCCTTCGCGGTGGGCGCCGGCTCGGCCAGTTCGGTGACCTGGCCGGGGACATCGAGTTCGCGCAGGGACCTGGCCACGTTCGCCGCGCTCGGATGCATGCCAGCAGGCTAGCGGTAAGCCCGCCATGCTGGCCCGGCCCCGGCGGGGCCCTGACCGCACGGCCAGGAGCCGGCGACCTCCGTTGACGTGAAGTAGTCCACCTGCTAACTTTGTCTTGCAGATGCTAAGTGACGCTTACCGGCGAGAGCTTGACGACCTGAACGGGGACACCCTGCTCCGGGTGCTGGCAACGCTGGCCAATCCGCACCGGATACGGGTCGTCGCCGCACTCTCGGAAGAACGCAACTATGTCAGCCGCCTGGCCCGCGACCTGGGCATCAGCCGGGCACTTCTGCAGGTCCACCTCCGCAAGCTTGAGGCAGCGGGGCTGGTGTCATCCTGCCTCGAGGTCTCAGCGGACGGAAAGGCGCTGAAGTTCTACCAGGTGGTGCCATTCGCGCTGCACGTCACCCCGGAGACGATCATGACTGCGGCGCAAACGCTGAGCCCGGCAGAGAACACGGAGGCGTAGCTGCGATGAAGGCCAGAATTAGCACGAACACGGCAATGATCTGCACGGCTGCCGTCATCGTTGTAGCTCTTCTGAGCCTCCCGCACCGCCATGTCCATCTGCAGCCAGCGGCCTGGATCGCGATCATCGCAGTGATCGCACTCGGGCTGGGCCTGAGGTTCGTGTACGTGACCACCGCGAAGCGGGCTCAGCTCGAACTGACCGGCAGCGAGCAGTACCGGCGGCTCGCCGAGGAGTATCGCCGGCTAGCCGACCTGGCCATTACCGCCCAGGAGCACACCGACCTCAAACTGGGCGACGTCAACGTTCAGCTCGATTACCTGCGTCAGCAGAACGAATCGCTGCAGAAGATCCTCAGGGAAGTTGAGTAGCAGCGAGCGTGCTGCAGCGGCACACCCGACCGCCTGAATGATCTGGACGCGGCAACCCGGGACCAGCGCCAGTGATTCCGGGGGCTGACGGTCACGTGCCTGCACCGGCGACCGGGCAAGATGGCTGTGTGGCAGGCTGGCCGCTGTAGCCCGGAGCGGGCCGCGCGTGGCAAAGGAGAGCGTTATGAGCGTGTACAGGGTGACCGAGATCATCGGGACCAGCAGCACTTCATGGGAAGACGCGGCAGCGGAGGCGATCAGGACTGCCGCCGGGACGCTGCGCGATCTGCGGGTGGGTGAGGTCGTCAAGCAGGACATTCACCTGGACGAGGGCGGGGCGATTACCTATCGCACCAAGCTTCAGCTCTCCTTCAAGTACGAGCCCGGGCACTGAACCCAGCTCAGCGGAAGTCGGTCTGCCCCCAGGGGCGTGCGGCCAGGGGCTCGATCTGCCCGCCGTAGGTGACGGCCGCATCCCGCGCCCGGGCAAAAGCCGCGTCGACGTCGTCCACCTCGACCACGATCTCCACCCCGGCGGAGACTGCAGGCCCGGGGCAGCAGCGTAAAAGGCCAGCGACCGCCCAACATCGTCTACGAAGAGCTCGAACCGCACGCCGACCGGACTCATCGCGCTCCCTCCGGCGCCTGTACACGGGGGGCGGGCGGTCACTCGGCGTCCGGCTCAGATCCGTCCGGGCGGAATACGGTCGGGACGGCCGGGTAGCCGCGGGACAGCCGTAGCGCGTGCAGCGGCAGCTCGGTCATCACCTCGCGATGCCGGGCCCTGGCCGCCTCGGCCGCCTCGGCCCCGGTGACCTCCCCGCCGCGCACCAGCTGCCGCAGCAGCACCCGGTGGCCGGGCCCCGGCTCCGGCGGCGCGTCGGTGATCAGCTCGCGGACCGCGGTGCCGTCGGCGCCGAGCTGCCGCACCGCCCATTTGCGCCCGCCGCGGCCCGGCTTGCCCACCGAGCGCTTGGCCACCGGCCGCAGCGGGGCGCCCTCGCCGGCGGCCCGCGCGACCAGCTTGTACACCAGCGCGGCGGTCGGCACGCCGGACCCGGTCACCAGCGAGGTGCCCACCCCGTAGCCGTCGGCGGGCACCGAGGCCAGCGCCGCGATGGAGTACTCGTCCAGGTCCCCGGTGAGCACGATCCTGGTCTTGCCGGCCCCGAGGGAGTCCAGCAGGTCGCGGGCCCGGCGGGCGACCACCGGCAGGTCGCCGCTGTCGATCCGGATGGCGCCGAGGCCGGGCCCGGCCAGCCTGACCGCCTCCCGGATCGCGGTCTCGATGTCGTAGGTGTCCACCAGCAGCGTGGTGCCATCGCCGAGCGCGGCCAGCTGCGCCGCGAACGCCGCGCGCTCGTCATCGTGCACCAGGGTGAACGCGTGCGCGCTGGTGCCGCTGGTCGGTACGCCGTAGTCCAGCCCGGCCCGCAGGTTCGAGGTGGCGGCGAACCCGGCGATGTAGGCGGCCCTGGCACTGGCCACGGCTGCGCGCTCGTGGGTGCGCCGGGAGCCCATCTCGATCAGCGGCCTGCCGTCCGCCGCGAGTACCATCCGGGACGCCGCCGAGGCGATCGCGCAGTCGTGGTTGAGGATCGACAGGACCAGCGTCTCGAGCAGCACCGCCTCGGCGAACGTGCCCTCGACCACCAGGATCGGCGAGCCGGGGAAGTAGCAGTCGCCCTCCGCGTACCCCCAGATATCGCCGCCGAAGGAGTAGCTCTCCAGGTAGCTGGCCGTCGCGTCGTCGGTCACCCCGGCCCGGCGGAGAAACTCCAGCTCTGCCGGGCCGAACCGGAACCGCGGCAGCGCGTCCAGCAGCCGCCCGGTGCCGGCCACCACGCCGTACCGCCGTCCGCCGGGCAGGTGCCGGGCGAACACCTCGAACACCGCCCGCCGCCCGGCCGCCTCGCTGCGCAGGGCCGCCCGCAGCATGGTCAGCTCGTAGTGGTCGGTGAGCAGGCCGGTGCCGTTCATGACGGAAGCCTACGGAGCACCGCCGCCAGGCCGCTCCGCCCGGTCGGCACTGGCGGCGCGCGGGCGGGTGGTCACCCGGGGGCCGCGGGTTTGGCAGACTGGAGACTTGCCACCGGGGAGGTGACGGCGGTGAGTACGGCACCGGTAGAAGTCGAGCGACCGGCGACTGGGCAGGAAGCGGTCGCCGACACGCCGTGGGTGACGATTGTCTGGAATGACCCGATCAACCTGATGTCCTACGTGACGTACGTGTTCCAGACCGTGTTCGGCTACCCGAAGCCGAAGGCGGAGAAGCTGATGCTCGACGTCCACCACAAGGGCCGGGCAGTGGTCTCCTCCGGCGGCCGCGAGGCGATGGAGCGCGACGCCCAGACCCTGCACGGCTACGGGCTGTGGGCCACGGTCAGCCACGACCGTAAGCTGAGCGCAGACCAGGACGGAGGCGCAAGGACGGAGCTTGGCCGGGTTCCGCTCCTGGTCGGGGGGCGCCACCGCGCGCTTCGCCGCGGCCCAGGCCGCCATCATCCGGAGCCTGGTCGGCCAGGTCGCCGAGCTGGTCGGAGACGAGCCTGGCCAGGACGAAACGGCCGAAGCGGCCGGAGAGGGCGAAGCGGCCGGTGCGGCCAGAGCGGGCTCTGAAGCCCTCGGCCTCGACGCCCTGCTCGGCCTCAGCGACAGCACCGGAGCCGCCCGATGACCCGGTGCTGGCCAGGCTGCTGCCCGATGCCTACCGCGACGACCCGGAGGCATCTGGTGAGTTCCGCCGCTACACCGAGCGGGACCTGCGCGCCGGGAAGGTGGCCGCGGCGAGGACCGTGCTGGACACGCTGCCGCCGGCCGGCGGCCGGGTCCGGCTCACCGAGCCGGAGAGCCAGGCCTGGCTGCGCGCGCTCAACGACGTGCGGCTGGCCCTCGGTACCCGCCTCGGAGTCACCGAGGGGTTCGATGAGGAGGCAGCCGAGATCTCGGCGGAGGATCCCCGTTCTGCTTATATCTGGATTTATCAGTGGCTGGCGTACCTGCAGGACAGCCTGGTCACGGCCCTGTCCTGATGGCACTGTCCTGACATGCTGACCATCGGCCCGGGCTGTACGAGCAGATCGTCGCGCATGCCCGGCGGGACCATCCGGACGAGGCATGCGGGGTGATCGCCGGCCCGGCCGGGCAGGACCGGCCGCAGCGGTTCATCCCGATGACCAACGCCGAGCGGTCGCCGACGTTCTACCGGTTCGACTCGATGGAGCAGCTGCGGGTGTGGCGGGAGATGGACGAGCGGGACGAGGAGCCGGTCGTGATCTACCACTCGCACACCGCCACCGAGGCCTACCCGTCCCGGACCGACATCTCCTACGCCAGCGAGCCGGGCGCGCACTACGTCCTGGTCTCCACCCGTGACGGGCTGGAGTTCCGCTCGTTCCGGATCACCGGCGGGGTCGTCACCGAGGAAGCGGTCAGGGTCGTGCCGGACGACGCCGCGGGACCGGAATGATCCGGCCCGGCGCCCGGTTGCAAGCCAGTGCGAGCTGCCTGATCCCGTACTCCTGGAGCGATACCGATGGCCATCGAGGTCCGCATCCCGACGATCCTGCGCACCTACACCGGCGGGGCGAAGGCGGTTGAGGGCACCGGCGACACGCTGGCCGGCCTGCTCGCCGACCTGGAGTCCCGGCACAGCGGGCTGCGCGAGCGGCTGGTGGACGACAGCGGACTGCGGCGGTTCATCAACGTGTACCTCAACGACGAGGACGTGCGGTTCCTCGGCGGCCTGGACGCCCCGGTCAGGGACGGTGACACCGTGACCGTGCTGCCCGCGGTGGCCGGCGGCAGGCGCTGACCGCCGGCCGGCCGCTCGCGGCCGGGCCCGCGGCAGGAGGCTGATGCGGTACGACTCGCTGCTGGACTCCGTCGGGGGAACGCCCCTCGTCGGGCTGCCCCGGCTGTCGCCGGGGCCTGACGTGCACCTGTGGGCCAAGCTGGAGGACCGCAACCCCACCGGCTCGGTGAAGGACCGGGCCGCGTTCGCCATGGTGGCCGCGGCGGAGAAGGACGGCCTGCTCGCCCCCGGCGCCACGATCCTGGAGCCGACCTCGGGCAACACCGGGATCTCCCTGGCCATGGTGGCCCGGCTGCGCGGCTACCGGCTGATCTGCGTGATGCCGGAGAACACCTCGGCCGAGCGCCGGCAGCTGCTGGAGATGTACGGGGCCTCGGTGATCTCCTCGCCCGCGGCCGGCGGGTCCAACGAGGCGGTCCGGGTGGCCCGCCAGCTCGCCGCCGAGAACCCGGACTGGGTCATGCTCTACCAGTACGGTAACGAGGCCAACGCGCGGGCGCACTACGAGACCACCGGCCCGGAGCTGCTCGCCGACCTGCCGGAGATCACCCACTTCGTGGCGGGCCTGGGCACCTCGGGCACGCTCATGGGCACCGGCCGGTACCTGCGCGAGCACGTGCCCGGCGTGCAGGTGATCGCGGCCGAGCCGCGCTACGGCGAGCTGGTCTACGGGCTGCGGAACATGGACGAGGGGTTCGTGCCCGAGCTCTACGACGAGTCCGTGCTGACCGGCCGGGTCTCGGTGACCTCGGCCGACGCGCTGCGCCGGACCCGGCAGCTGCTGGCGGCCGAGGGGCTGTTCGCCGGCATCTCGGCCGGCTGCGTGCTGCACGCCGGCCTCGCGGTGTCGGCCAGGGCCCGGCAGGCCGGCCAGCGGGCCGACATCGCGATGCTGTTCGCCGACGGCGGCTGGAAGTACCTGTCCACCGGTGCCTACGCGGGCACGCTGGCGGAGGCCGAGACGCGGCTGGAGGGCGAGCTCTGGGCCTGACCGCCCGCTACCGGGAGGGCCAGCCGCCTCAGGGAACGCTGCGGATCCGCCAGACCAGGACCGAGCCGGCCATCGCGGTGACCGCGGTCGCGGCGAACAGGGTGGGGTAGCCGCCCACCGAGACCAGCCCGGCGGCCAGCGCGCCGCCGACGGCTGCCGGGCCGACGATCGCGATGTTGATGATGCCGAGGTCCTTGGCCCGGTCCGCCGCCTTCGGCAGCACCTGGGTGATCAGCGCCTGGTCCACGGCCAGGTAGGCACCGAATCCGGTGCCGTACAGCACTGCGGCGACCATCGCGGCCGGCCAGGTCTCGGCCACCGTCAGCAGCAGCGCGGCGGCCGCGATCAGCAGGCCGGAGACCGTCACGAGCAGCTTGCGCCTGCCCATCCGGTCCGAGATCACCCCGCCGGCCACGGCGGTCAGCACCACGCAGCCGGTGTAGATCACGATCAGCACCAGCAGTCCCTGCGCCGGGTGCCGGTAGTGCACCGCGTCGCGCAGGAAGTACAGCAGGTACAGCGTGCCCATCGCGATCGCCAGCGAGACGATGAACCGGGTCAGCCAGGCCCAGCCGAAGTCGGGGTAGCGCCGCGGGCTGAGCCAGTACGAGGACAGCAGCTGGCGGGCCGACAGCGGTGCCCGGTGCTCCGGGGCCAGCGGGTGATCGGGGGTGAGCAGCACGAACGGCAGGGTCAGCAGCACCAGCGGGACGGCCAGCGAGAGGTAGCCGCCGGTCCGGCCGGTGAACACGTCGACCACCAGGACCGTGCCGATGACTAGCCCCAGCGCCTGGGGCATGCCCACCCAGCCGGCCACGGTGGCCCGCTGCCGGACCGGGACATGATCCGGGATGGCCGCGCTCAGGCTGGCGTACTCGCCGTTCTGGAACGCGCTGAACAGCACCCAGAGCACCGCGATCCCGGCCACCGTGTGCTGCGGGGCGATCAGCGCCAGGCTGACCGCGGCCGCCGCGGCCATGCCGAGGGTCCAGCGGTGCCGCCGGCCGCGCATCCGGCCGAGCCGGTAAGCGTGCGTGGTCCGGTCCGACAGCGCCCCGGCCACCGGCGTGGCCAGCACCGAGGCGACGGCGCCGAACGCCGAGACCAGGCCGAGCGCGACGATCTTGCCCTTCGGGTCGATGTCCTGGATCTGCTCGGGGATGAGGAACTGCAGCGGAGTCAGCGAGGCCATCCACATCACCAGGCTGGCCAGCGACAGCCCGGCGATCCAGCCGCCGCGGACGTGCACGGTGGGCTCGGCCAGGGCGGCCGGCGCCGCCGCCCGCTCGCCGGTCGTCTGCTCGCTCACTGTGCCATCCTCAAGGGCGCCCTTCGGTAGCCTGGGTCACTGTGCGGATAACCACGGTCGGCTGCGCCGGCAGCTTCCCGGCACCGGACGGGCCGGCTTCCTGCTACCTGGTGCAGGCTGACGGGTTCCGGCTCGTGCTTGACCTGGGCAACGGCGCCCTCGGCGCGCTCCAGCGGCATACCGGACTCTACGACATCGACGCGGTCTGCCTCAGCCATCACCATGCCGATCATTGCATCGACATGACCGGCTATTTCGTCGCCCGCGTGCACGGGCCGGAAGGCCCGGCGCCGCGGCTGCCGGTCTACGGCCCGGCCCGGACCGCCGAGCGCCTTGGCGGCGCGCTCGGCCTGAATCCCGGCACCGCGATGACCGACGCCTTCGATTTCGTCACGCTGTCGCCGGGAACGCTGGAGATCGGGCCGCTGCGGATCACCGTGGATCACATGAACCACCCGGTGGAGACGTTCGGGTTCCGGCTGGAGCACGACGGCCAGGTCGTCACCTACTCGGCGGACACCGGCCTGTGCGACCGGCTGCCGCCGCTGGCCGGCGGCGCCGACGTGCTGCTGTGCGAGGCGTCCTTCCTGGACGGCCCCGGCCTGCCGCCTGACCTGCACCTGACCGCCCGGCAGGCGGGCGAGTACGCGGCCAGGGCCGGCGTCGGCCGCCTGGTCCTCACCCACCTGGTGACCTGGAACGACCAGGCGAAGACGATGACCGAGGCGGCGTCGGCCTACCGGGGCCCGATCAGCGCGGCGGCACCGGGCGAGGACGTCCCGCTGGAGTAGGACGCGCCCCGGCCGCGCATACACTTCACTGTCATGCGCGTGATGATCACCGGCGGGGCAGGCTTCTTCGGCTCGCACCTGGCCGATGCCCTGCTGGCCAGGGGCGACGAGGTCACCGTGGTGGATGACCTGTCGGCGGGCCGGGAGGCCCGCCTGGACCACCGCGCGGAGCTGCACAAGCTGAGCATCAACGAGGACGGCCAGCTGCGCGCGCTGGCGCAGGCGCAGCGGCCGGAGCTGATCTGCCACCTGGCCGCCCAGATCGACGTGCGGTCGTCGGTGGACTTCCCGGCCGGCGACGCGCAGGCCAACATCGTCGGCACGGTCAACGTGCTGGAGGCCGCCCTCGCCGCCGACGCGCGGGTGCTGCTGTGCTCCACCGGCGGCGCCCTGTACGGCCGGGACGCCCCGATCCCGGCGCTGGAGGACGTGCTGCCACTGCCGGAGTCCCCGTACGGGCTGGCGAAGTACTGCGCCGAGCTGTACCTGCACCTGTACAACCGGCTGCACGGCACCAGGCACGCGGCGCTGCGGTTCGCCAACATCTACGGGCCGCGGCAGGACCCGGCGGGGGAATCCGGGGTGATCCCGATCTTCTGCGCCAGCGTGCTGGCGGGCGAGCGGCCGGTGATCTTCGGCGACGGCACCCAGACCAGGGACTACGTCTACGTCGGCGACGCGGTGACCGCGTTCCTGGCCGCGGTGGACCGGGCCAGGCCGGGCACCTGGAACATCGGCAGCGGGACCGAGGTGAGCGTGCTGGACCTGGCCGCCCTCATCGGCGCCGCGGCCGGCCGCCGGGTCGAGCCGCGGTTCGCCGCGCCCCGGCCGGGCGAGCACCAGCGGGTCGCGCTGGCGGCCGAGCTGGCCCGGCGCGAGCTGGGCTGGACCGCGGTCACCCCGCTGGCCGACGGGGTGCGCGCGGTGTACCGGTGGATCGAGGCCGGCGCGCCCGATCGCGCCAGGTACTGACGCGGCCCGATACGCTGGCCGCCATGTCGCGACCAGACGGGCGCAGCCCCGATCAGCTGCGTGAGGTAAAGATCACCCGAGGCTGGCTGGACCACGCCGAGGGCTCGGCGCTGATCGAGTTCGGCGCCACCCGCGTGCTCTGCGCGGCCAGCGTGGCCGAGGAGCTGCCGCGCTGGCGCCGGGGCAGCGGCAAGGGCTGGGTGACCGCCGAGTACGCGATGCTGCCGCGGTCGACCAACACCCGCGGCGACCGCGAGTCGGTCCGGGGCCGCATCGGCGGCCGCACGCACGAGATCTCCCGGCTGGTCGGCCGCTCCCTGCGGGCCTGCGTGGACACCAGGGCGCTGGGCGAGAACACCATCATCATCGACTGCGACGTGCTGCAGGCCGACGGCGGCACCCGCACCGCCGCGGTCACCGGCGGCTACGTCGCGCTGGCCGACGCGGTCCGGTGGCTGCAGGCGGCCGGGCGGTGCAAGGGCGACCCGTTGCCGGCCTCGGTGGCCGCGGTCAGCGTGGGAATCATCGACGGCCAGCCGCGGCTGGACCTGTGCTACGCCGAGGACGTGGCCGCGGAGACGGACATGAACGTGGTCTGCACCGGCGACGGCGCGTTCGTGGAGATCCAGGGCACCGCCGAGCGCGAGCCGTTCGACCGCAAGCTGCTGGACCGGCTGCTGGACCTCGCCGTGGGCGGCTGCGGCGAGCTGACCAGGCTCCAGCGGGAGGCACTGTCCGGGCCATGACCACGAAACGGGAGCCGGGCGCTGCCCCCGCCGCCACGCTGGTCCTCGCCTCGGCTAATCAGGACAAGGTCGCCGAGCTGCTCCGGATCCTGGCGGCGGGGCAGGTGCCGGTGGGGCTGTCCGGCCTGGGCGAGTTTCCCGGCGCGCCGGAGGTGGCCGAGACCGGCGCCACCTTCGCCGAGAACGCGCTGCTGAAGGCGCGGGCCATCGCGGAGTTCACCGGTCTGCCGGCGGTCGCCGACGACTCCGGGCTGTGCGCCGACGCCATGGGCGGCATGCCGGGCGTGCTGTCGGCCCGCTGGGCGGGGCGGCACGGGGACGCGGCCGCCAACCTGAGCCTGCTGCTCGGCCAGCTCTGCGACGTGCCGGACGAGCGGCGGGGCGCGCACTTCGCCTGCGCCGCGGCACTGGCCCTGCCGGGCGGCCGGGAGCACGTCACCGAGGGCCGGGTGGACGGCCGGCTGATCCGCGCGCCGCGCGGCGCCAACGGGTTCGGCTACGACCCGGTGTTCGTGCCTGACCCGGCCGAGCTCATCGCCGCCGGGCTGGTCACGGCCGGGCTCACCACGGCCGAGATGAGCCCGGCGGACAAGGACAAGATCAGTCACCGGGGCAAGGCGCTGCGCGACCTTGCCCCGGTGATCGCCGCCCTGCTGGGCTGACCGCCGCCCTGCCCGGGCCCTGCTGTCAGTCAGTGCCGCCGCTGAGCACGCTGGCCGGGATGACCGATACCTGGCTGGCGGGCGGCAGCGAGACGTGCACCGGCTGGTTGATCGCGCTGAACACGATGGTCGTGATCACCGGCTCGCCGGACACGGTCTCGCTCTCGGTCACCTTCCTGATCTGGTTCTGCCGGTTGATCCAGAGGCCGAAGGCGATGTGGCCGCTGATCGCCTTCAGCTCGGGCGCCAGCGTCTTGCGCAGCGCGGGCGGCAGCGCCGCCAGCCCGTTCGACGGCGAGATCGTGCCGGTGTAGTGCGTCGTCGCCGCGCCATCGATGACCGCGGTGCCGGCGTCGCGCACGTTCCTGGCCCCGCCGAGAACCGCGGTCTGCTGCGCCGGGTTGATCTTGGACAGGCTCTTGAACAGCTGGGCCAGGCTGGAGCTGGCTCCGCCCAGGACCGAGAACGGGATCTCCAGCCATGGCTTGCCGGTCTGCTGGCCGAACGCCGAGCTGCGCAGGTACATGGCCCTGGTGTTGATGATCCCGCCCAGGTTCTCGCTGGCCCCGCTGCCGGAGCTGATGCTCAGCCGCATGCTCATCAGCAGCGACGGCTTGATCTGCTCGGTCACGGCGCCCGAGATCGACTCGCCGCCGGAGCCGCCGGCCTGCTCGGACAGCACGGCGGTGGCCGAGGAGATCTGCGCGGCCTGCCGGGCCGCTGCCTCGACCGCCTGCTGCGGGCTGGCCGTGGCGCGCGAGCCGGACGAACCGGGGGAAGAGGCACCGCAGCCCGCCGCGAGCACGGCGGCGACCGCCAGGGCCGCCACCGGAAGCCGGCCAGCCGACCGGCTGCGCGGATTCTGGTTCAGGCGTGAAAGCCGGGAAATGGTCACCTGCCACAGGCTAGTCCACGGCATGGGCGGGCCGGGTCCCCGTTCGCCGCCGCCGCCCGGCCGGGGCCGTCCCGGACCCGGTACCTTAGGGGCGACCGGCGCGCCGGCGAGCCGGCCAGGCAGTGAACGCGCAAGAAAGGCAGTGACTTCAGTGACCGACAAGCAGCTCGCGCCGGGGGACACCGCGCCCGACTTCACCCTGCCCGACGCCGACGGCAACCAGGTGAGCCTGTCCGCGCTGCGCGGCCAGCGGGTGGTCATCTACTTCTACCCGGCGGCGATGACGCCCGGCTGCACCAAGCAGGCCTGCGATTTCCGGGACAGCGAGAGCGCGCTCGCCGCGGCCGGCCTCGCCGTGCTCGGGATCTCCCCGGACCGCCCGGCGAAGCTGGCCAGGTTCCGGGATTCCGAGCGGCTGAACTTCCCGCTGCTGTCCGATCCAGATCACGCGGTGCTGGAGGCCTACGGCGCTTACGGGGAGAAGATGAACTACGGCCGCAAGACGGTGGGGGTGATCAGGTCCACGTTCGTGGTGGACGCCGACGGCAAGATCGAGCAGGCGCAGTACGGGGTCAAGGCCACCGGCCACGTCGCCCGGCTGCGCAAGGAACTCGGCGTCTGACCCGCGGTGTCTGATCGGCAGCGTCTGATTCATAGGGGCCGTAGCCCAACGGCAGGAGGCGCGCGGTTTAGGTCCGCGACAGTGTGGGTTCGAATCCCACCGGCCCCACTTTTGTCCGGCTAACTTAGGCAGGCCCTGCCCCGGACGCGGCACCGCCTGCATGACGTCTCCACCGCCGCATGGCCCATGGGGCAACATCCCAGATCAGCATGGTGATGAGCCCGATGCCGGACACGACCAGCACGATGACCCACCGGATCTGGCCAGGCACAGTGAGGATCACCAGCCCCGTTGTGATCAGGCATGCGGCCAGCAGCAGTTCACTTCGCCCGGCGGACTTGTCCGGAGCGGGACGTGGCCGATGGGCACCGGTACCGGACCAGAGGGCCCTAGCATGCCGGGACACCAGCCGACTGGCCTGCCAGATTCCGGATGCGACTAAGCCCAGGCTGACGACCGTGAAAAAGGACATCTGGGGCATCCCAACCGAACCGCCTCGGCCACTGGCTACCCGCCGCAGGTTACCAGTCCGAGCGAGCCGCCTTCGGTGCGGATGGTCCGGTTCTCATCAGCGAGTGCGGCGTCGGGCGCGGGCGAAAGACGGCCAGCGCTTTGTCACCGCCCTGCGACGGCTATACCGGGACCGGCAGGCCATGTCTCACGCGTGATACAGTGGGATCATGGCAGAGGTTACGGTCCGAGATCTGCGTAATCACGGTGGCGAGATCCTCGACCGTGTCGCGGGCGGCGAGTCACTGACGGTCACCCGCGACGGTCATGCGATCGCCGAGCTGCGCACGCTGCCACGGCGTCCCCTGCCGGCGGGTCTCCTGCTGCAGCGCTGGCGCAGCCTGCCGTCCGTTGATCCGTCCGGGCTGCGGGCTGATATCGATGCCGTGCTGGACCCGGCCCTGTGACCGGGCCTGCCTGGCAGCATGAGCACGGAGTGCTGGACACCAGCACCGTGATCCTGCTGTCCCGGATCAGCGACCCGGCCGCGCTTCCGGCGGAGCCGCTGATCACGGCGGTGACCCTGGCCGAGCTGACAGTCGGCCCCCTGGTCGCGGCGACCGAACGGGAACGTGCCGCCCGTCAGGCGCACGTCCAGCAGGCCGAGGCCGACTTCGAGCCCCTGCCCTTCGATGCGTCCGCGGCCCGCGCCTTCGGCGGGGTGGCGGCTTCCCTGCGGCGGGCCGGCCGCAAGCCCGCGGCCCGCGCCTACGACGCCATGATTGCCGCCACCGCGATCTCCAGGGGCCTGCCGGTGTACACGTGCAATCCGGCCGACTTCACTGGTATCGACGGCCTCACTGTCGTCGCGGTCTCCGTCCCTTCGCCGCGTCCTTAACTGCCTGTGGCCTGGGCGGGATTGCCTGGCCCGCTGCCGAGCCGGGTCCCGTCTGCGCCGTAGGCGGCCCAGCGGGTGATCCGCTGGCTGCCAGCGAGCGGGAAGGCGAACAGGCCGTACCCCGCGATCCGTGCCACCGGCGCGCTCAGCACCGCGCCGTCTGACCGGGATAGCCGCAGGTAAGCCACGTCCGTCCGGGCGAAGCCGATGTTGGTATCGCCGCCGCCGGAGATGAACGGGGAGACCAGGCTGGTCTGCCGCGCCCGATCGCCGGTGGCGACGCAGTTGGCTCCGGAGCCCGTCGGGGAGCGGGTCACGATGCACAGGCCCCAGGGCCCGGCGTAACCGCTGGCGTCCGGACCGGCCGGCTTGCCGCCGGCCGTGTCCGGGCCGAACCGGACGCTCGCGCGCGCCTGTCCGGCCTGACCCGGCCGCAGCCAGGTGACAAAGCTGGCCGCGCCGGCGCTGTTGAACGGGATCGTGTAGCTGATCTCGCCGTGCCGCCCGTAGCTGACGGCGGTCAGGAGAGCCAGCTTGTCCGGCACCATGAAGGCAACGTAGCGATGGCCGCGCCAGGGCACCGGGCGCAGCGACAGCACCTGGTGATCGGACAGCGTCACCAGCAGGTACCGCACCGGGGCGGCGACCGGTCCTACGTAGCCGGTGCTGCGCCCGTTGCCGATGGACGCCAGGGCGGCCGTGGTCGGCCCCGTGAGCTCCTGGCCCATCACCACACCCCCGAGGATCGGGAAGTCCGGCCTGAAACTGGCCGACGGGTCCGCGGCCGTGCCGTTCAGCACCGCTGTCCAGGGCCGGCCGTTGACGGTGCCGGTCGCGATGACGCCGGGTGCGGCACCCCGGCCGGGCGGCTGGACCGTTACCGTTTCGCCCGCAGCGGGCTGCGGCGCGGCGGCGTGCCGCCCGAGCAGCGGCGGGGTTGCCACCGCCGCCGCGGCTATCACTGCCAGGCTCCCCGCGACCAGGGCCCGCCTGCGCGTTCTGCGCGCCCGGCCGTGCCGCATCGTGACCTCGACCGGCGCGGGCCCGGGCTCGGCCTGTGCCAGCAGGGCCCCGAGCCGCGCCCGGAGCTCCCGCTCCTCCTGCACGCTCACCGCAGTCCTCCCTCGACCAGAGCGGCGCTGGCTCGCAGCTTGGCCAGCCCCCGCGCGGTCTGGCTCTTGACGTTGCCGACCGAGCAGCCCAGTACCTGCGCTGTCTGCGACTCCGACAGGTCCAGCCAGTACCGCAGCACGACGGCGGCCCGCTGCCCTTCCGACAGCCGCCGCAGCGCCTGCATCAGCACCGCGCGGTCATCACGCTGGCTGGCCGGGTCGGCCGCCCCGGCCGGTCCGGCCGCCCCGGCCGGTCCGGCAGCGACCCGGTGAGCTGCTCGCTGACGCGCAGCTTGCGGAACCGGCTGCGGTTGGCGTTGACCACGATCCGCCGGAGGTAGGCATCGGGGTTATCGGCCCGCCGCACCCGCGGCCAGGACGCATACGCCCGCACGAACGCGGCCTGCGCCAGGTCCTCGGCGGTCTGCAGGTTGCCCGTCAGCCCGTACCCGAGGCGCACCAGCTCAGTCCAGCGGCCATGCATGAACTGGCTGAACTCTGCGTCAGCGGTCGCGTCCATGGCCACCTCCCTCACCCGCACAGACCACGGCACCGCCGGGCAGGGTTGCATCCATTCTGACCGCTGACGCGGCGGCGCCAGCGGGCTAGCCGCCGCCGTGGCCCTTGCGCTGGCCCTGGCTGAGCCAGTGCTCGGGACGCATCCGGTAGGCCGCGTTGCCGGGGTCCGGGGTGGCCGCCACGTACTGGTCGCCGCCCGCGGTGCCCAGGTAACGGCGGGCCATCGCCAGCCGCTCGCCGGGTTCCGGCTCCTCCTCGCTGACCGGGCCCTCCACGCTGACATAGCGGTAGGGCGGGCTGTCGTCCTGGACGCACAGGCTGAACCGGCCGGCCGCGCGGATCGCGGCGGCCTTGCGCGACCGGCGGCTGGTCAGCACGGTCAGCACGCCGCCCGGCTGATAGCTGTACCAGACCGGCATGGCCAGCGTCCGGCCCGCCGTGTCCGCCACCACGCTCAGCACGCCGACGTGGACCCCGGTCAGGAACTCCTCGCGCTCAGCGGCGCTCTTGCCTTCCGACATGAACGCTTCCTACCAGACCGCGCGCCGGCTGCACCAGGCGGCCGGGTCCACCGGGCCTTGGCAGCGGGGGCTGCCATCAGTGACCCCTCGTGTCAGACTGGCCACGGGTCGCGTCCGCGACGCCACGTTTCGTCAAGGAGGTCTGACATGTCCGTCCCCCGTCTGCGGATAGCAGTCCCGGTCCTGGCTGCGGCCATCTCGCTGTTGTTAGCGCGGATTTCCGTGCAGCTTATTCGGCCCTGGGTTAGCTGAACTCGAAGTGCAGGCGCCGGCCGTGCCACCAGGGGATGGTGGTGTCGGCCGGGAGGGTGGCCTGGCGCAGGACAGGTGAGTAGGCACGGCGGTCGATGCGGACTGTCACCTGGTGGCGGCTGACGCTGATTGTCCCGGAGCTGTTGAGGAAGCGGCGCTGGAGGGTGTCGGGGGTG
This sequence comes from uncultured Actinomycetota bacterium, assembly GCA_963719705.1. GTDB lineage: Bacteria > Actinomycetota > Actinomycetes > Streptosporangiales > Streptosporangiaceae > CAVRCV01. The sequence continues at coordinate 1,339,502 of CAVRCV010000013.1, read as the reverse complement.
GCGGCGTCGTAGCCGGCGCCGAGCCGGGTGCGGAACGCGGCGAGCAGGGCCTGGGCCAGGACGGCGAGCATGATGTCCAGGTCGACGTTGAGGTTGACGGTGGAGGACAGGGCGTCGGCGCAGAAGGCTCTGATGATCTCGGCGAGGCGCTGCTCGATGGTCATCCGGCGGGCGTACTGGCTGACCAGGTTGCGGATGGTGGCCTGGTGCTCGTTGGTGATGATGACGGTGGGCTGGTCGCGGCCCAGCCCGGTGACGACGATCTGGCGGACGGTGCCGGGGTAGCTGGTCAGGCGCGCGGCCTTGTCCTCGTGCACGCTGGGCTTGTTGTGCGGGCCGGGCCGGTCCAGGGTGATGGTTTTGTAGTCCTTGCTGGTCAGGGCGCTGATGTGGCGGACCAGGCCGGGTGAGCGCATCCGCAGGGTGAGGAACTTGACGCCGCGGCCGTCGAGCTCGCCGAGGACCTGCTGGGTGGTGACCTTCTGGTCCATGACCAGCATCTCCGGGTCCTGGCCGGTGACGGCCTTCCAGTGGTCGCAGAACGCGATGACCTCGCGGGACTGGCTTGCCTTGGAGATGTCGGCGTTTGCGTAGACCAGGTTGTGGGTGCCGGAGTCCTGCGCGAAGAAGGTCAGCACGGAGCGGGCCCGCTGAGACCGGGTGGGCACGTAGTGCTTTTCCAGCACCGGGTCGGTTCCCCAGTGCATGACGGCGTGGAAGTCCAGGTCGAAGATCGCCTCGCCGCCGCCGGCGAGCCCGGCGGCGATCATCTGCTTGTCCAGGGCTGCCAGGAACCGCTGCTGGTGGTCGTGGGACAGCCGGTAGGAGTAGTCGGTCAGCGCGGTTTTCTTCGGCAGGATCGCCAGCCCGGCGAACAGGGCGCTGGCCGGGTCGTCCAGCAGGTCATCGACGTGGCTGACGCGCCGGGTGGCGGTGAGCTTCAGCGCCAGCAGTGACAGCAGCCAGGACACGGCCGGGACGATCCGGGTGCCCGGGTAGCCGGCTTTGCGGGCCAGGGCGGGCAGGTCCAGGGCAACCAGGTCGGGGACGGCCAGCAGCAGCCCGGCCAGCCGGGTGTCGGCGCGGGCCGGAAACGCGTCGAAGTCGATGACCGACACGCGGGGCAGGCGGGTGGCGCGGCCGCGGGTGGCCGAGCTGATGCTGGCCTCGGGCTCGGGATGGCGCAGTAGCCGGCCGAAGCCCTCCTCGGCCAGGATCTGGCCGACCCCCGTGCGGTTCAGCGGGGTGCCCTCGGCGCGGAGCCGGGCGGAGATCTCGTAGACCGACAGGCCCTGGCGGCGCAGCTCGATGACCCGGGCGCGGGCGCGGTCCTTGGCCGGGGCGCTCTTGGGGCCGGGCTTGCCCGGCGGGGCGAACAGATGCAGCTGCCCGGCCCGGAAGTCGCGGATCAGGCTGGCCATGCTTGCGCGGGTGTAGCCGGCCCGCGTGCCCGCTTCGGCGACGGTCAGATCCTCGGTGAAGTAGGCGCGCAGCGCCTCGTAGCGACGCTGGTTCGGCTCCGCGGGGCGGGTGAAGTACTCGCGGCTGGGGGCCGGTTCCGCTGCCATGAGCCCGGTCTATCAGAACCAGCCGCCGGGTCGCCGGTAAGTCCCGCAGGGCGTGTCCCTTCCTGTGTGGCGTGTTTGCCCTGTTCAGAGGATCAGGTCCGGGACTCGGGCAGCGATTCCAGCCAGGTAACGTATCCATAACACTTGTGGATGGCTAGCTAGAATGCATCTAATCCGGCCTCCCGCTTGACGCGAGCCTCAACCGCAACAGGGCACATCGCGGCCGCTCAGAGCGGCACAGTCAGCCAGGGCAAGACTCGCAGCCCGCCTCGGAAGGGGCCAGATTATTCAGCGCGGAAGTCCGCGTTAGGTACGACCGCCGGCGCCGCCGCGGGCGCGGCCGGCGCCGCAAGAGCGCCCTCCCGCCCCGGGGTAACCCATGCGCCTCCCGCGGCCGGCCAGCACCTGATCCGGCGGGCCCACCGCGCGGGAACCGCGGACTCGATCACCGACTACACCTCCAACAACTGGGACGGCTACTTCGCCACCGCCCCCAGCCACGGGACCGACTTCACCGCCATCTCGGCCACCTGGACCCAGGCCGCCGTGACCTGCAGCGGCAGCGCCGAGGAGTGGGCCGGGTTCTGGGTCGGCATGGACGGCTGGTGGAACGACGTCGTTGAGCAGGGTGGCTCGGAGGCGCGCTGCATCAGCGACAGCCCGGTCTACAACGTGTGGTGGGAGATGTACCCGTTCAACGACATTCAGACCGGGTTCGCCATCAAGGCCGGGGACTCCATCCACGCCAGCGTCACCTACGTCGCCAGCAGCAAGATGTTCGACATCGTGGTCAAGGACGTCACCAGCGGCAAGACGCTCACCGAGGACACGCCCTGCCAGAGCGACCAGGACGGCTGCCCGCGCAGCTCAGCCGATATCATCTCCGAGGACATCACCAACAGCAGCGGCGGCCTGTTCCCGCTGCCCGACTACGGCACCGAGACCTACACCAGCGCGTCGGTGACCAACACCAGCGGCCACACCGGCTCGCTTTCTGACTCGGCGTGGCAGCTCGGCGACGTCACCGAGGTCAGCGGGGGCGTCACCAAGCAGACCACATCGGCCCTCAACCCCGCCGGAACCTCGTTCTCCACCACCTGGAAGCACGAGTAGCGCCGGCGCACGCCCGGCCGCCGCTCAGCGGTCCCGGCCTCAGCCCGGAGCGCGGGACGCCCGCAGCAGTCCCGCGCCCCGGGCTGAGCGCTAGAGTGGCCCGCGTGACCTCGACGGCGCTGCTGATCATGGATGTGCAGCAGGGCATCGTCGAGCGCTACGCCGGCGATGCGGGTTACCTGGCCAGGCTGGCCACGGCGCTCGCCGCCGCCCGGGGCGCAGGCATCACCGTCATCTACGTGACGGTGGCGTTCCGTCCCGGTTACCCGGAGGTCAGCGAGCGCAACAAGTCCTTTGCCGCCATTGCCGGGACCGGCCGGTTCACCGAAGGCGATCCCGGCGTGCGGATCCCCGCCGTCATCGCCCCGGCGGCCGGCGAGGTGACGGTGACCAAGCTCCGGGTATCCGCCTTCGCCGGCAGCGATCTTGAGGTGCTGCTGCGCGCCCGCGGAACCAGCCACCTGGTGCTGTCGGGCATCGCCACCAGCGGCGTGGTGCTGTCCACCCTGCGCCAGGCCGCCGACCTTGACTACCGGCTCACCGTCCTGGCCGACGGCTGCCTGGACGCCGATTCCGAGGTACATCAGGTCCTGCTGAACAAGGTGTTCCCGCGCCAGGCGGAGGTCACCACCATCGCCGACTGGTCTGCCAGCCTTCGCCACCAGGGCCGTTAACTGCCCCCGTGGCGGGTCGGCTGCCTGCCCGGGGCAGTTGCTGCACCGCGTCCGCTGTACCGGGTCAGAAGTACCAGGGGAAGCGGCTCCAGTCCGGGGCGCGCTTGTCCAGGAACGCGTCCCGGCCCTCGGCCGCCTCGTCGGTCATGTAGGCGAGCCGGGTGGCCTCGGCCGCGAACACCTGCTGGCCCACCAGCCCGTCGTCGACCAGGTTGAACGCGTACTTCAGCATCCGCTGCGAGGTGGGGCTCTTGGCGTTGATCCTGGCGGCCCATTCCAGCGCGGTGCGCTCCAGGTCGGCATGCGGAACCACCGCGTTGACCATGCCCATCCGGTGCGCGGCCTCGGCGTCGTAGGTCTCGCCGAGAAAAAAGATCTCCCTGGCGAACTTCTGCCCCACCTGGCGGGCCAGGTAGGCAGAGCCGAAACCGCCGTCGAAGCTGGCCACATCGGCATCGGTCTGCTTGAACCGGGCGTGCTCCCGGCTGGCCAGGGTGAGGTCGCAGACCACGTGCAGGCTGTGCCCGCCGCCGGCGGCCCAGCCCGGCACCACGCAGATGACCACCTTGGGCATGAACCGGATCAGCCGGTGCACCTCCATGATGTGCAGCCGGCCGCTGCGGCCGGGGTCCGCGGTCTGCGCCGTGTCGCCAGCGGCGTACTGGTAGCCGTCCCGGCCGCGGATGCGCTGGTCGCCGCCGGAGCAGAAGGCCCAGCCGCCGTCCCTGGGCGACGGGCCGTTGCCGGTGAGCAGCACGCAGCCCACGTCGGCGGACATCCGCGCGTGATCCAGCGCCTGGTACAGCTCGTCCACCGTGTGCGGGCGGAACGCGTTGCGGACCTCGGGCCGGCTGAAGGCGACCCGCACCGTGCCGGAGTCCACGGCGCGGTGGTAGGTGATGTCGGTGAACGAGAAACCTGCCACCTCCCGCCACTGCCCGGCGTCGAAGATCTCAGAGACCATGACCACATTGTGGCCAACCCGGCCCGGGTCGCTGGCAGTCTGGGGTCGCGAACTGTGCGGTCCCGGCGGAAAGGGTGGTCGTGTCCACGCCCGGCATCACGCTCCGGCTGCTCGACGGCGGGCAGGCGGCGGCGCACGCGGACGGCGTTCTGGCCCTGCACGATGAGGCGGCCGGCCAGGGCGGGGACGGCGCGGCGCTGGCCCGGCAGTTCCGGGTCTGGTGCCGTCAGCCGGGTTTCGTCCTGGCCGAGGCCCGCAGCGGCGGCTACCTGGCCGGCTTCGCCGCCGGGATGCCGCTGCGGACCTCGACGTCCTGGTGGCGGGGGGTGACCGCGCCGCTGCCTGCCGCGGTCACGGCCGAGTACCCCGGCCGCACGTTCGCGCTGACCGCGCTGCTGGTCCGCGCGTCCTGGCGCAGGCAGGGCATCGGCCGCGCGCTGCACGAGGAGATCCTGGCCGGACGGCCGGAAGAGCGGGCGACCCTGACCCTCCCGCCCGGCGCCGCTGCCGCACAGCACGCGTTCCGGAACTGGAACTGGCAGAAGATCGCCAGAACCCGCGGCCCTGGCCCCGCCGCGCCCGTGCTCGACGTGCTGGTCATCAGCCTTCCCGCCGGTCGCCGTTAGCCCGGCGTCAGGGCAGCCCGGCGTCAGAGCAGCCCGGCGATCAGTGCGGCCGCCCTGGCCGCGCCGTCGGCGGTGACCGGCAGGTAGTCGGCCGGCGGCCGATCTCGCTGGCGATCGCCGCGGCGATCTCGGCCGGCCCGGTGGCCTGGAAGTCCATGCACCGCCCGGCCCGGTACCGCTCCAGCCGGTGGCGCACGTGGAAGTTCTGCTCGAAGTGGTGCCGCAGCGGGAAGTACAGGAACGGCCGCCGGCTCGCGGTCAGCTCCATCGCGGTGGTCAGCCCGCCCTGGACGACAGCGAGATCACAGGCGGCCAGGTGGCGGTACAGCTCCGGCACGTAGCTGCGGACCTCCAGCCCGTCGGCGGCGGGCAGGCTGGCCGGGTCGATCCGCGGGCCGGTCACCACGATCATCCGCAGGTCCGGCACGCAGCTCCTTGGCCTCGGGGAAGGCGGCGATCACCCGCCGCAGCAGGTCCCCGCCGACGCCCGAGCCGCCCACGGTCACGATGCAGACCCGCTCGTCGTCGCGGTAGCCGAGCGCCTCGCGGTCCCCGAGCTGGGCAGGGTCGAAGCCGGTGACATAGCCGGCGAAGTCGTAGTGCCGCTCGGTCCAGTCGCGGATCTCCGGCAGCCCGGCACCGAAGGTGCCCGGCACGATGTCGGCGGGCTCGCCGACGAAGATGGCCCGGTCGCGCACCCGCGGGAAGCGGGCGATCTGCTCGATCATCTCGGCGTTGTAGTCGGCGGTGAGGAACGCCTCGCGGTCACCGCCGTCCGGCATCGGCAGCCAGCCGACGAAGTCGGTCAGCCAGGCGTAGGCGGCCGACTTAAGCTCCGGGTTCTCGTGCAGGTAGTAGTCCAGCTCCCAGGCCTCGTCGCCGATCCACAGGTCGTAGTCCTCGGCCGCGGCGAGGTCGTGGAAGACCATGAAGTTGGCGAGCAGGATCTCGTCCATCCGCCGGATGGCCTGGAAGCAGTGCAGGTCGTGCCCCGCCGATTCGGACTCGATATGCCCGGACTCGCTGGCGAGATCGGCGCTGGCCGGGTGGATGCGCTCGCCGCGAGCTTCCAGCACCTTGGTGACCGGATGCTGGGCGAGCCAGTCGATCTCCACATCGGGGTGCAGCTTGCGCAGCTCGTCAGCGATCGCCACATCCCGCCGGGCGTGGCCCAGCCCGATCGGCGAGGAGATGTACAGCACGCGCTTGGCGCGGGCCTTGCCGCGGACCCAGCGCGCGGACGTGCCGCGCGGGGAGGGCGAAGTCACGCAGCAGCAGGTTGACCTTGACCGGGTCGCGCACATGCGGGCCGTGGCCCGAGCCTTCGAGCAGGACGAGATCGCCGCCGGTCGCCTCGGCGAGCGCTATCCCGCGGCCTGGCCCGGTGATCGCATCGGCCGTGCCCTGGATCACCAGCACCGGGCAGCGAACCCTGCCGCACAGCTCGCGAGCGGCCTCCTCATCAAGGCCGTTACCGATTTCGGTCGCGATGAGCGTCTCGGCCGTGGTCTCCAGGCCCCAGCCGATGCAGTCTTCGATCGGCTTGGTCGAGTGCGGCTCGGTGAACATCTGGGAGAAGAAGAACTCCAGGAAGCCGCGGTAATCCCGCAGCCAGTAGTGGAGGTTGTCTTTCGCCCAGCCCTCGTCGGTGGGCAAGCACTTCGTCCCACGGGTACCGCGTGCGGTCCGCCAGGGGCGACGCGAGTGGCACGGCCGGGCAGATGAAGACAGCCCCGGTGACACGGTCCGGATGCTCGGCCGCCAGGATGAGAGCGCGCTGCGCCCCGACGGACAGTGACACGATCGTCGCGCGCGCGGTCCCGGTCGCATCCATCACCGCCAGGGCATCGGCGGCGAACTCCGGCTCCTCATACCCGGCTGCCGGGCGGTCCGAGCGGCCGTTGCCGCGGCCGTCGAACGTGACGACCCGGCAGTGCCGGGCCAGGTAGGGGATCTGCATCTTCCAGTGCCGTGAATGGACGATCGACCACGTCGGGAGCAGGAACACCGTCTGCTCACCAGAGCCGTAGACCTCGTAGTACAGGCGCACCCCGTCGCGCTCGACGTAACCGGTGCTGTCGGGGTAGCGCGCACGTGACTGCTCGCGCCGGCTGGCGCCCGGCGGGACAGCCTGCCCCGCCGGTGCCGTAGCCGAATGTGCCGTACTGGTCACGGGCGCGCCTCGTACACCAGGTTGAACGGCGTCTCGGCGACCCGGCGGAACCGGGTGAAGCCGGCCGCGGAGACCACGTCACCGATCCTCGCCTCGCCGGCCTGCGCGCCGAGCGCCAGCCCGACTTCCTGGGACAGCGAGGCGGGCGTGCACAGCAGGGTGGAGAACGCGTAGTAGGCGCGCCCCACCGGGTTCAGGTTCTCCTCCACCCGGTCGCCCGCCTGCGGCTCCACGATCATCCAGGTGCCGTCGGGCTTGAGCGTGCCGCGGACGTGGCGCGCGGCGCTGACCGGGTCACCCATGTCGTGCAGGCAGTCGAACATCGTCACAAGATCGTAACCGGTGCCGCCGTAGCCGGCTGCGGGCGCGGTCTCGAAGCGCACCCGCCCGGCGACGCCCGCCTCCTGCGCGTGGCGGCGGGCCGTCTCGATCGAGCCGTCGTGGTAGTCCGAGCCGGCGAAGGTCGAGTTCGGGAATGCCGTGGCCATCAGGATCGTGGAGGCGCCGTGGCCGCAGCCGACGTCGGCGACCAGGGCTCCCTGCTCCAGCTTGGCCACGACCCCGTCGAGCGCGGGCAGCCACTCGGAGATCAGGTGCGCGTTGTAGCCGGTCCGGAAGAAGCGCTCGCAGCCCTCGTGCACGTCGTGCACGTGCTCGTGCCAGCCGAACCCGGCGCCGGTGCGGGCCGCCTCGACGATCTTCGGCGAGTCGAGCACCGAGCCGAGCGCGATCTGGAAGAACCCCGGCAGGTAGGCCGGGCTGCTCTCGGGTCGGTGAGCGCCACGGCCTGCTCCGGCGGCAGGGTGTAGCGGCCGCTGTCCGGGTCGTAGGTCGACGTAGCCGCCCGCCGCCTGGGCGTTCAGCCACTCGCGGACGTAGCGCTCGGCGGTCCCGGTGCGCTGGGCCAGGTCGGCGGGCGACAGCGGGCCCGCTCCGGCGAGGGCCCGGTACAGGCCGAGCCTGTCGCCCATCACCACCAGCGCCGTGTTCAGGGTGGCGCCGACCTCGTCCACGGCGCGGAATACGAACTGCATGAGCTTGTCGCCGTCGATCTCGACGGCCTGCTCGCACAGTGGTCACGGTGTTCCCTCCCCGGGTCTGGGTTTCCGGCGAGCGTAGGTTCGCGGCACCCGGCCTCGCTTCCGGTGGGCCACCTAGTCCGGTGCGCGGCTGTCCCGGCGTCGCACCGGGTGCCTACAATCGCGCCATGCTGCTGGGCCGTGGTCATGAGCGGCAACAGATCGACCGGGCCCTCGCCGCGGGCGCGGTCGGGCACCAGCGCGACTCTCGCGCTGGTCGGGGAGCCGGGAATCGGCAAGACGCGCGCTGCTCGGCTACGCCGCGCAGCGCGCGGCCGGGATGCGGCTGCTGCGGGCGCGCGGGATCGAGTCGGAGGCGCAGATCCCGTTCGGGTCGCTGCTGGAGCTGATCCGTCCGGCGCTGGCGCTGCTGGACGACGATTCCGGGGCCGCAGGCGGCCGCGCTGGACGGGGCCCTGGCGCTGCGGCCAGGCACCGCGGATGACCGGTTCGCGGTCGGCGCCGCGACGCTCAGCCTGCTCGCCGCCTACGCCGAGCAGGATCCGGTGGCGGTGCTCGTCGATGACGCCCAGTGGCTGGACGGATCCAGCGCGCAGGCGCTGCTGTTCGCGTTCCGGCGCCTGGTGGCCGACCCGATCGCGGTCTTTATCGCGGTCCGCGCGGGCGAGCCGTCGCTGCTGGACGGTGCCGACCTGCCGGTGCTCCGGATCGGCGGCCTGACCAGCGAGGAGGCCGCGAAGCTGGTGCGCGGGCTGGCACCGGAGGCGGTCCGGCGGCTGCACGGCGCGACGGCGGGCAACCCGCTCGCGCTGCTGGAGCTCGCGGCCGGATGCCCAGGACCTGGCGCTCGCGCCCGAGGGCGCGCCGGTCCTGGTCTCGGCCCGGATCTCGGGCGCGTTCTGGCACCGGGCCGCCCTGCTCGACCAGGCCGCCCGGCAGGCCCTGGTGCTGTCCGCGACCAGCGACTCCGGCGATCTGCCGACGCTGCAGCGGGCCGCGGCCCGGCTCGGGATCGACCTGTCCGCGCTGGCCGCCGCGGAGAGCGCCGGGCTGGTCACGCTGCAGGCCGGTGCGGTGGAATTCCGCCATCCGCTGGCCAGGTCGGCGGTCTACACCAACGCCCCGGCCAGCCAGCGCCGGGACGCGCACCGGGCGCTCGCCGCCGCCCTGCCCGACCGGGACATCGACCGTCGCGCCTGGCATCTCGCGGCGGCGGCAGCCGGGCCGGACGAGACCGCGTCTGCGGCACTGGAGCAGGCGGGCAGCCGCGGCCGGGACCGCAGCGCGTACGCGACCGCGGCCGCCGCCTTCGAGCGGGCGGGCAGGCTCACCGCCAGCAGCGAGCGGCAGGCCAGGCTGCTGCGGGAGGCGGCCGGGGCCGCCTGGCTGGCCGGCTTCACCGACCGCGCCGTGGCCCTGCTCGGCGAGGCGCGCGCGGTGGCCACCGACCCGGCGACGCTGACCGGGATCGATGAGCTGGCCGGCCGGATCGCGACCCGCTGCGGCCCGGTGATGCGCGGGCACGCGATCCTGACCGCGGCGGCCGAGGGGGCCGAGCCCGAGCAGGCCGTCGCGATGCTCGCCGAGGCCGCCTACGCGTGCTTCTATGCCGGCAACCCGGCGCAGATGCTGTCGGCCGCCGAGCGTGCCCTGGCGGTGCTGCCGGCCGGGGCCTCGGTACGCGCGCGCTTCCTGGCCCAGATGGCGGCCGGGATGGCCCGGATCCTCGGCGGCGACGCGGCGGCCGGGGCGGAAGCGCTGCGCGAGGCGGTCCGGCTCGCCGAGAGCTCGGCCGGCCTGCGCGAGGATCTCCAGCTGATCCCCTGGCTGACCCTCGGGCCGCTGTTCCTGCGGGAGAGCGCGGCGGGGCGCTCGCTGCTCGACCATGCGCTGCGGACCGCCCGGGCACGCGCCGCGGTCGGCGCCCTGCCGTTCGTGCTCAACCTGATCGGCCGCGACCAGGCCGGCACCGACCACTGGGCGGCCGCCGCGGCCAGCTACCAGGAGGCGATCGACCTGGCCCGCGAGAGCGGGCAGCAGACCGAGCTGACCTTCGGCCTGGCCGGCCTGGCCTGGCTGCAGGCCCGGCGCGGCCGGGAACGCGAATGCCGGGCCGGTGCCGCCGAAGCCCTCGGCCTGTCCCGTGAGCTGGGGATGGGCCTGGGCGAGATCTGGGCGGCCGCGGCACTCGGCGAGCTGGAGCTCGGCCTTGGCGATGCGGCCAGCGCCGCCGGGCACTTCGAGCGGCAGCGGCAGCTGCTGCACGCCGCCGCGATCACGGACGCCGACCTGTCCCCGGCGGCCGAGCTCGCCGACGCTTACACCCGGCTCGGCCGCGACGATGAGGCGCAGCAGGTGGCGGCCGGGTTCATGGCCGCCGCGACCGCCAAGGGACAGCCGTGGTCACTCGCCAGGGCGCTGCGCTGCCAGGGGCTGCTGGCCCCGGACGACGGTTTCGCCGCCTGCTTCGAGCAGGCGATCGGACTGCACGAGCAGACCCCGGATGCGTTCGAGACCGCCCGCACCCGGCTGGCCTACGGAGCGCGGCTGCGGCGGGCCAGGAACCGGATCCTGGCCCGCGGGCAGCTGCGCGCGGCCGCGGATACCTTCGAGCGCCTCGACGCCCGCCCGTGGGCCGACCGGGCCAGGGCCGAGCTCGCGGCCACCGGCGAGACCCGCCGCCGCCGGGATCCGAGCACGATCGAGGAGCTGACCCCGCAGGAGCTGCAGATCGCGCTGCTGCTCGCGGCCGGGAAGACGACGCGGGAGACCGCCGCGGCACTGTTCCTCAGCCCGAAGACGGTCGAGTACCACCTCCGGCACGTCTACGACAAGCTCGGTATTCACTCCCGCGACGAGCTCGCGCAGGCACTCGCCGGGCAGGCAGCCGCGCGGTAACCGGGCCGGTCGCCGTCGAGTGCATCGGCCAGCGCCTCGGCAGGCTGCCCGCCGCCGCGATGACCGAGCTCGACCAGGAACTCCGGCTGCGCCTGGGCCTGTAGCCGGGTCCTGCCGGTTGCCGTCCTGCCGGTCAGCCGGGCACGGGCACCGGGAGGCGGCCCTGCTTCGGCCGCCATCCGGCGGGCGGGTCCTCGCCGGCCAGGCCGTCCACCGCCTCGCGGAGCAGGTCGGCGTGGCCGGTATGCCGGCCGTACTCCTCGATCAGGTCGCACAGCAGCCGGCGCAGGCTGGCGTGCTGCCCGTCCGGTCCGGAGGCGTGCACGGGCTGGTCCAGGCCGCCGGGCATGACAGCGGCCAGCCGGGCCCTGGACCGGTCGACGGCATCGTCCCAGAGCGCGTAGAGCTCTTCGGGGGTGTCGTCGGCCGCGGAGGTGAACTCCCAGTCGTCGCTGCCGTCCCAGCCGGTGGCGTCCCAGGGCGCGCCCATCGGCGCCCCGGTCAGCTTGGTGGTGAACATGTGGTCCTCCGCCGCTGCCAGGTGCTTGAGCAGGCCGCCGAGGGTCAGCGCGGAGGCGCCGATGCGGACCTGCAGCCCGGCCGCGTCGAGGTCGGCCGCCTTCCACCGGAAGGTCGTGCGCAGCCGGTCAAGCGCGCCGGTCAGCTGCTCGGCGTCGGTGCCGGCCAGAGGTGGCTCCCACGGGTAATCGTCGCTCATCGGGCCACCATAAAACAGGTTGCGGACGTTCCCCGTCCGCTATTACTGCCCCCCGGTAGATCCCTTCCAGCAGCTCGCGGCCAGGGCCGTTCCGGCGGCTACTGGTCGGAGGGCAGCCCGGCCTGGTCCCGGACCCACTGGGCGGCGGCCGTCCGGCTGTAGGACACCCACAGCGCGACATCGAGGATGCGCAGCAGGGTGGCCCCGGTCGCGGCGGCCGGGCGGAGGGACTCTACCGCTTCCCTGGCCCTGGGGTCGGCCAGCAGGCAGCGCAGCACATCCCAGGTGCGGCCCGGCACGTCCACGGCCTTGATCACGACGTTGTCGCTGATCGGGCACAGCCGCGGCCGCTTGCGGGCCAGCAGCTTGCTGGCGCTGGCAGTGCCGATGCCGTCGATCGCGGTCAGCGCGTCCCAGAGCACGTCGATATCGCGCAGCGTGTCGTCGGTGGCATCCCACAGGTCGGTGGTCTCCGGCAGCACGGCCAGCATCCCGCCGATCTCCCGCCTGCGGCTGCCCAGCAGGGCGCGGACCACCGGAGGGCGCCAGGTGATGTCCAGTAAGGCGACGGCGAGCAGGTCATCCGGGGTGATCTCGCCCGGCGGGTTATGCCCCAGGTCGGCGAACGTCATCCCGGCGAACTCCGGATCGGCGAAGTACAGGGCGACGGCCCGGCCCAGGCCGGGGGTGCTCAGGCTGTCCCGTAGCCGACGGGCGGCGGCCGCAACGGCGGCATCAGTCGGTAAGGTGCGCATGAGTCAGTATGCGACACACTGACCGTTCCGTGCTTAAGAACGCGGTCCTACCCCTCCCTGCCGCCCGGCCGCGGCGGCGTCCCGGGCGGGCCTGCTCGACTTCGACACCCGGCTGCCGGGCGCGCAGGGAGGCGTCCGATGAGTGCCGTGCGCCGCTAGACTTACCAGAATGCAGACTGTGTTCGAAGCGGCCGGCGGCGGTGATGGCATGCTGCGGCTGGCCCGGGCATGGCACGCCAGGGTGATGGCCGACGAGATCGTGAGCCACGCGTTCAGCCACGGCTTCCACCCCGAGCACGACAAGCGCCTGGCCGTGTACTGGGGCGAGGCGCTGGGCGGCCCGGCCGGCTACTCGGCCGCGATTGGCGACGAGACCTACGTGGTGCGGATCCACAGCGGCAACGGCGAGCACCAGGAGATGGACCGCCGGGCGATCGGCTGCTTCGACCTGGCGCTGGCAGACTGCGGCCTGGACGGCGACGTCCGGCTCCGGCAGGTGCTGCACGACTACTTCGCCTGGGCGACCACCACCACGATGGCCCGCTACCACCGTTCCCCCGACGACGTGCCGGACGGCCTGCGGATCCCGCGCTGGTCCTGGGACGGCCTGGTCAGCGGCACCGGCCCGGACGACCGCTGAGGCCGGCCGGCCACCCGACCCTAGGTTCTGGGCTGGTGGTAGATGCCGCTGCGGTGGTCGATGTCCAGGACATGCACGGTGCGGGTGCTCTCGTCGATGCGATAGATGATCCGGTAGGTTCCGCGCCGGGCGCCACAGCAGCCAGCCAGCGGACCGAACAGCGGCTTACCGACCCGCGGCGGGCTCACAGCCAGGGCGGCTTCGCAGAACTCCAGGACTGCTGCGGAGACAGCCTCGGGCAGCCGGTGCGAGATTGCGCGCCGGGCGGCCGACTGGAAGCGGACGTCGTATCGTCCGGCCGGCCCGGTCACCTGCCAGTGACGCGGCGCCTGGCCAGGTCCTGGCGCACAGTGGCCAGGTCGGCGCCGGGCTCGCCGCGGCCGATCGCGGCCAGGCTCTCCGAGATCCGGGCCACTGCCTCGGTGTCACCGAGGATTTCCAGGGTCAGCTCGAGCCCGTCCAGGTCATCGACCGACAGCAGCACGGCCTCTGCCTCACCGTTGCGGGTCAGGGTGATCCGCTCGTGCTGGGTTCGAACGCGCCGGGCGAGCTCGGACAAACGGGCCTTGGCCTCGGAGAGCGGCACGGGCGTGGCGGCAAGGCTCATAGTCTGAAGTATAGCTCAGGTTAGTCCGTATTCAGACTACCCCCCGTGTCTCAGCCTGCCAGGAACCCGGCTAGCTGTCGGTTGAGCCGATCATGACCGGCTTGCGGTCCCGGTTGTTGATCCGGTCGAAGATGCCGGGGTAGTCCTGGAAGCCCAGGCTGGGGTTGTCGCTGAGGTGGGAGCCGGTCAGGGTCAGGTTGCCCCAGCCGGAGTTGACCACGTAGAAGATGGCGCCGCCGCCCTCGTTGGCCTGGTTGCCGGTCATCGTGGTGCCGGAGATCAGCACGTTGCAGTCCTGGCCGTCGGCGTAGATCGCGCCGCCGCTGCCGCCGCCCGGCGTGCCGCGGCGCGCCGGGTTGGCCCCGGTACCGACGGCCTTGTTGCCGGTGAACACGCTGTCGCTGATGGTCCACTGGACGTCGATGCTGCTCAGGGCCCCGCCGTTGGAGCAGGTGTTGCCGCGGAAGGTGTCGTGGCTGAGGTAAACCGGCCGGTTCTGGTACTGGGCCAGGGCGCGGATCGCGCCGCCGCCGAGATCCGGGCCGTCCGGGTAGCAGCGGTTGCTGATGAACTGCGAGTTCACGGCCGAGAACTGGCCGCCCTCGGCGTAGATCGCGCCGCCGCCGTTGACCCCGCCGTACCAGGTGTCCGGCCCGGTGCCGCCGGCCTGCTGGCGGGTGCCGTTGTAGCCGTCCTCGAGCGTGATGTCCTGCACGGTGAGCTGGGGGTAGGGCTGGTCCACGCAGTCGTGGGCCGACCGGACCCCGGCGCAGGTGTCCAGGTTCAGGATCTGGTGCTTGCCGCCGCCGCTCAGCGTGACCTTGCCGCCGCCGTCCAGGATGACCTGGTGCGCGGTGTTCGCCACCTTGGCGGTGGCGGTCATCTCGATCGTGACCGGGCGGGAGCCGCAGTTGAAGGTGATCCGGCCGCCGGCCGCGACAGCGCGGACCACTGCGGCGGAGGTGCAGCTGGCGGCCGAGCCGGAGCCGACCACCTGAGCGGGCCCGGCCGTCGTCATGGCCGGGGCGGACGCCCCTGTGGTGCGGGGCACAGTGTCATGGCCGGGTGCGAGCACGCCGGCCAGGCTGGCGGCCCCGGTCAGGGCGGCCAGCAGTGTTGCCGAACCAATTGGCTGTCGCATGGCGGCAGATGCTAACTCGAAACCGCAGGTCACGGGCCTGGTTCGGGCTTTCGCCCGGATAGTCACCAGGGGCCCGTGTCGCCCCCTGGGCGGCCCTTGCGTCCGTGACCGGCAGGCCAGGGGTTGACGTTTTCTGACTGTCTATGCTACTTCTTGACCATGCGGTCAAAAAAAGGTCCGGATGGTCAGGAAACTGGCCGGACATTCATTGAGACCGCGCGCCGGGCGCAGATCGTGGCAGCCGCCATCGACACGATCGCCGAGCTGGGCTACGGACAGGCCTCGCTGGCCCGGATCGCCGAGGCGGCCGGGACCAGCAAGGGCGTGATCATGTATCACTTCGGCGACAAGGACGAGCTCATCCGGAAGATCATCGCTGAGCTGGTCGCCAGGACCGGTGCGTACATGCGCCCGCTGGTCGAGGCCGAGCAGGCCGGTGCCGCGATGCTCCGCGTCTACATCGAGTCCAGCCTCGCGTTCATGGCCGCGAACCGGAACCACGTGCTGGCGGCCGTGGAGATCGCGCTCGGCGCCCGCGCGGCCGACGGCGGCAGGCTGTTCGGCGCCGCGTTCCACAACGCGTCGGTGACCGCGGCGGAGCAGCTGCTCGCCCACTTCCAGGGCACCGGAGAGTTCCGGGCCGGGTTCGACCCGCGGGTGATGGCGATCACGATCCGGGCCGCCATCGACAGCGTGGCGCCCATGCTCGCAGGCAACCCCGGACTCGACGTCGCGCACCATGCCCGCGAGCTCGCAGACCTGTTTGACCGCGCTACCCGCCCCGAGCCAGCCAGCCAGCCCGCCTGATCCCGCTCGCCTGGTGACCAGGTAACCATCAAGGGAGAGTCAGCAATGCCGCAAATGCCATCGCCGCAGGACCGGAACGTGGCCGCGTGGGAGCCGGAGGCAGCCGACAGCAGGCTGGCCATGACCGCGGGGGCCGACCCGGCCGGCGTCTTTACCTCAGACCTGTCGGTGTCGGAGTACGCACTGCTCGGCGAGGCCGGGTTCGAGCCGCTCGGGTTCGTCGTCGGCTCCTCGATCTACCACGTCGGCCTGCAGGTCGGCCGCTGGGGCCGCAACCAGGAGCTCGTTGTCCTTACCCAGGCGATGTACAACGCCAGGGAGTTCGCGATGGCCAGGATGCGGGCCGAGGCCGACCACCTGGCCGCCGACGGCATCGTCGGGGTGCGGCTGCGGATGCAGATGTACTCCTGGGGCCAGGCCTGCCTGGAGTTCGTGGCCACCGGCACCGCGGTCCGGCACCTGGACGGTCATGGCGCGCACCGGGCGCCGGACGGGCGGGCGTTCACCTCGGACCTGTCCGCCCAGGACTTCTTCCGGCTGCTGGCGGCCGGCGCGGTGCCGGTCGCGTTCGTGCTCGGCACCTGCGTGTACCACATCGCGCACCGCAGCATGATGCAGTCCCTGCGGCAGGCCGGCCAGAACCAGGAGATGGTGCAGTTCACCCAGGGCGTGTACGAGGCGCGCGAGCTCGCGCTCGGGCGGATGCAGGCCGAGGCGGCGCAGGTCGGGGCGTCCGGGATCGTGGGCGTGACGGTGGACGTGAAGAACCACGTCTGGGGCGAGCACGCGACCGAGTTCCTCGCCACCGGCACCGCGGTACGGCGGCTGGCCGACGAGCACAGGCTTCCGGAGACCTCACCCAAGCCCGTGTTCACCCTCGGCCTGGACTCCTAACGGATGGCGCGCGAGGTGAGCCCGGCCGCACGGGCGCTGCTGGCTCTGGAGGCGATCCAGAACAGCCCCGGCATCACGGCGGTCCGGCTGGGGGAGCGGCTCGGGGTGACCGACCGGGCCGCCCGCCGCTACGTGGCGATCCTGCGGGAGGCGGACCTGCCGATCGAGTCGCTCAGCGGCCCGTACGGCGGCTACCGGGTCGGCCGCGGGCTGCGGCTGCCGCCGCTGATGTTCACCGCCGCCGAGGCGCTGGGCCTGGTGATGGCCGTGCTGGAGGGTCACCGGGGCGCGGCAAGCCCGGCCGACCTGGTGGGCAGCGCGCTGGCCAAGATCGTCCGGGTGCTGCCCGAGCGGGTGGCGGCACCAGTCCGGGGCATCCGCGAGGCCGTCAGCCCCGGCACCGCGCTCGCTGCCCAGGCCAGCCCGGAGCTGACGACCCAGCTGATCGGGGACTGCATCGCGGCGCGGCGGGTCCGCCTGACGTACCGGCTGGGCCAGGGCGACCGGGAGATCGAGGTCGACCCGTGGGCCGTCGTGCTCCGGCACAGCCGGTGGTACCTGCTCGGCTGGTCCAGGGCCCAGCAGGACCAGCGGGTGCTGCGGGTGGACCGGATCGTCTCGGCCGATAGCCTGCCGGACACGTTCTCGCCGCCGCCGGACCTCGATGCACTGCGCACCCTGGAGGAGCACCTGTCCCAGGGCTGGACCTACCCGGTCGAGGTGCTGATCGACGCTCCCGTCCGGTACGCGGCGCGGTGGCTGCGCAGGAGCCTGGGCCGGCTGGAGCCGGACGGCGAGGACCGGACCCGGCTGCGGGCGAGCACCAACGAGCCGGACTGGTATGCCCGGCAGCTGGCCGCGATCCCGGCGCCGTTCCGGGTGCTGGGCTGCGATGAGATCCAGCGGGCCACCGTGGCACTGGGCCAGCAGCTGACCCGGGCCGGCCGGACGCCTGGGCCGTGGGCACCACCGGCGAGGCCAGCACCCTGATCACCCACCGGAACGGCAAGACCTGGAACTAGCCAGCCCGCAAGCGCCCGGCGGCCGGGCGGCGCGCGGCCCGGACGCCGCGGGAAGCACTGACCATGGCGACGACGGCGGCCAGCAGCACCAGCGGGAGATAGATGCCGAGCGGCCAGGCCTGGTGGTAGCCGGCATACGGTGGCGCCCACTGGTACAGCCCGATCAAGGCCACGATGCTGGCCGCGCCGGCCAGCACCGCGGTGACCGTGGCGAGGCCGGCCGCCGCCGTGGCCAGCCGGACCGCCCGGCCGCCGGGCGCCAGCCCGCGCAGCGCCAGGCCGGGCCCGGCCGCGGCCACGCCGCCGGCCGCGAACCCGGCGAGGATCAGCGCCAGCAGCCACCACGGGCCGGTCATCCCGTTCGCCAGGTCGAAGACCGACGTCACCTGCCGCGGCCCGACCGGGCCCTGGCCGGCCTGCCCGCCGGACTGGCTGACCAGGCCGACCGTGATCAGGGCCGCGATCAGGTAGCCGGCCGGCACCAGCAGCGGGGCCAGCAGCCAGGCCGTCTCGCGCCGCCGGTGCTCGCCGCGGGCCTGGCGCAGCATCGCCAGCCACAGCGGCAGGCCCCCGGCCACCACGGCGAGCACCGAGAGCCCGATCGCCGCGTCGAACGCCCAGTACGACCACTGGATCAGCGGATGACGGGCCAGAGTGAGCCGCTGCATGGCCGGCTGCCCCTGAGCGAGCTGCACGAACACGGCCGCCAGCCCGGCCAGCATGGTCCAGGCCAGCAGCACGGTGGCCAGGCTGGCCCGCATCCGTCCGGCCCGGTCGTGCAGCTGCCGGGCCGGGCAGACCCAGGCCGGCGCCGCATGCCAGGCCAGGCTGGCCACGGTGCGCAGGCCGGCGCCGGAGTCATCGAGGAGGGCGCGGACCTCGTCCCCGTAACGGGCCCGCCAGGCGGCCGGGTACAGGCCGAGTGCCGCGCGGGCCAGCGGGGCGGCCCTCATCCGACGGCCCAGCCGTAGTGCGCGCGCAGCCGGTTCCGCGCGACCGAGGCAACCTGGTGCATGCGCTCGGACTGCTCGGACAGCGCCGACGCACCGGCCGCGGTGAGGCGGTACGGCCGCCGCCGGTCCTCGGGCGCCAGCGGCTCGATCAGGCCGCGGGACTCCAGCCGGGAGATCACCGCGTACAGGGTGCCGGCGCTGAGCCGCACGCCCATGGTGCCGGACACGTCCAGGGTGATCGCGTAGCCGTGCTTCGGCCCGTCGGCCAGGCTGGCCAGCACCAGCAGCGGCGGATCGGCCCAGCGATCCAGTTGGTCTCTCATCAAGCCCTCCGGCCGGCGTTAGCGCTGCCGTTGCGTTCCTTGCCTTGCCTGACGATATAACGGTGAACGCTATATCGCAATACGGTATAGCGGATCGCGGACTAAGGTGCCGAAACTGGCCCCGGCTCAGCGGCCCGGCAGGTGCGCAGCCCGCCCCTGCTGCGCGCCGGAAGCGAATCGGAAGCTTGCCGGTAGCCGCCGGTGGTGCGATAAACGGGACGTGACCACGGCGCTGACGGTGGTGACCTATGGAGGTGCGGCCGGCGGGTTACCGGGTCGGCCCGGCCGGGCCGGCCGCAGGGAGGCTGAGGCGCTGTCACGGCAGCCTGGATGGGGTAACAGACAGCGAGCGGCGGGCGCTACGGCCCGTCGGGGCCGTTACCGCGCACGACGTGGCGGTCGCGACCGGTGACCTGCTCGCCGGCCTGCTCACGCACCCCGGGGTGCAGATCTTCCAGGGCGTGCGGCCGGGCGCGGCCGACGCCCCCTGCATCCCGCATGCGGTCAGCTGCGGGTGCCGGCTCGTGCTGGTCGAGTCGGTGGCCTGGCCGCCGGGCGGCTACATCGCCACCGGCGCCGGGCAGATCCACTGTGACGGGGTCTACATCGGGCAGTCGGTGCTCCCGCTGGCCGCCGCGGTCGGCCACTGGCGGGCGGCGTTACCAGTCGGCCATCAGGTCAGCGCCGTGGTCATCGTGCACCCGACGGCGCCCGGCGTCCTGGTGCCGCCGGCCGCCGGCCGCGATCTTAGCTGGGCGGTTGCCGCGCAGGCGGTGCGCGCGATCCGGGCGCAGCTGCCGGCCGGGCCGGAACCGGCCGGCATGAAGACGGTCGCCACGCTGATCGCGGCGACTCGGTGCCCAGCCCGGCCCCTGGGTGCCGCCTGAGCCCGGCCGGCCAGTCCAACTACCGCGATCTACTTGACAGATTCCGGCCAAGATGCGCTCCTTGTCCGTGACGGATAACTAGTCCGTCTGGGCCACCACACCTTCGGGACGAGCGGGTTGAGCTAAGCGGTGAGGAGCGCGTGGTGCTGCCTTTACTGAGCTGACGGGCCCAGGACGAGATTGCGGCCCGCGATCCCCGCGGTCCCGGGATACCCGCCGTCGCCGCACACGACGGGAAAGCAGCTGATGACAGACAGAGCGCGGCTATGGATGCGCAGCGAGGCGCGGCCAGCCGAGTGCCGGGCGCCGATCGTGCCCGGCGACGCCAGGAAGCTCACCGGGCACGGGTTCACGGTGACGGTGGAGGAGTCCCCGCACCGCGCCTTCCCGCTCGCGGACTACGTGGCGGCCGGCTGCCGGACCGCGCCGGCGGGCAGCTGGGTGGACGCGGCCGCGGACGAGTACATCATCGGGCTGAAGGAGCTGCCTGACCTGCCCGCGGCGCTGCGGCACCGGCACGTGTACTTCGGCCACGCCTACAAGGGGCAGCACGGCGCCGCCGGGCTGCTCGGCCGGTTCGCGGCCGGCGGCGGCGCGCTGCTCGACCTGGAGTCGCTGGTCGACGACGAGGGGCGGCGGCTGGCCGCGTTCGGGTTCTGGGCCGGGTACGCCGGCGCCGCGCTGGCCGTGCTGCACCGCGGCGGCCGGCTGACGGTGCCGCTGCGGCCGGGGACGAAGGATGCCCTGGACGCCGAGCTGCGGGCGACCAAGACCGGGCAGCCGCCCCGGGCCCTGGTCATCGGCGCACTCGGGCGCAGCGGGCGCGGTGCCCGCAGCGCGCTGGAAGCCGCCGGGATCGAGCGGCCTGCTGGGACATCGAGGAGACCAGGCAGCTGGACCGGGCCGCGCTGCTGGACACCGACATCCTGGTGAACGCGGTCTTCACCACCTGCATGGCCGAGCCGTTCCTGCGCCCCGCGGACCTCGATGACCAGGCCAGGCGGCTCAGCCTGGTGTCCGACGTCACCTGCGACGTGACCTCGGACTGCAATGCCCTGCCGATCTACGACCGGGTCACGAGCTGGCAGCAGCCGGTCCGCCGGCTGCGGTCCGGCCCGCGGCCGCTCGACATCATCGCCATCGACAATCTCCCCTCGCTGCTGCCGGGGGAGGCGAGCACCGACTTCTCGGCGCAGCTGGTTCCGCAGCTGATGACGCTGGGCAGCGCGGCCCCGGCCTGGCAGCGCTGCCTGCGCGCATTTGAAGAGGCATGTCATTCGGTTGGCATTAACTAGGAGGGCCGGTCATGTCCGAACCCATTCCCGCGAGCGGCACCGTGCACTGGATCGGCGCCGGGCTGTCCACCGGCAGCGGCCTGCGCGTCGTCTGCGATGCCGCGCAGCAGGTCGTGCTGTGGGCACGCACCGGGCAGAAGGCCGCCGATCGCCTGGCCGGGCTCGGCCTGGCCGGCCGGGCGGCGGCGGAGGCCTTCGACCCGGACTCGCTCGCCGCCGTGGTGAAGCCCGGTGACGTCATCGTGTCGATGCTGCCCGCCGCCGAGCACCCTGGGCCTGCTGCGCCTGTGCATCCGGTCGGGCGCGCACTTCGCCTGCTCGAGCTATGTTTCCGAGGCGATAGCCGGGCAGGCCGGCGCGGCCGGGCAGGCCGGCCTGGCGGTGCTGACCGAGGCCGGCCTGGATCCCGGCATTGACCACCTGTTCGCGCACGTACTGGTGGCGAAGGGGCGCGCGGCCACCGGCGGCGCGGCCGCGACGGCCGACTTCACCTCCCACTGCGGCGGCGTACCGGCGGTGCCGAACGAGTTCCGCTACCGGTTCAGCTGGGCACCTCGCGGCGTGCTGTCGGCCCTGTGCGAGCCGGGCCGGTATATCGAGCACGGCGAGGAGAAGGTCGCGGTCTACCCCTGGGAGGCCCTGGAGCGGCTCGACCTCGGCAGCGAGACATTCGAGGTGTACCCGAACCGGGACAGCGTCCCGTTCGTGGCGCAGTACCGGTTCCCGGCGAACTGGCGGGTGGACAACTTCATGCGCGGCACGCTGCGGCTGGATGGCTGGAGCGACGCCTGGGCCTGGGTGTTCGCCGAGTTGCGCGGCGGGGATCAGTCGCGCCTGGACGCGCTGGCGAAGGATCTGGCCGCCCGCTACCCGACCAGCGACACCGACCGGGACCGGGTTGTGCTCGCGGTCGGGCTCCGGCTGCGGCCCGCCGGCGGCGCCCCGTGGTCCGGTGAGTATCTCATCGACCTCACCGGCGATGAGCACGAGAACGCGATGGCCCGGTGCGTATCGCTGCCGCTTGGCTTCGGCATCACCGAGATCCTGGCCGGCCGGATGGCACCGGGGCTGCACCGCGCCGCCGAGGAAGCCGACGCGGCCGAGCGCTGGATCGCCTTCCTCGAAGGCCAGGGAATCGGCTGCGAGTTCACCCTAGGATAAGCGCGTTTGGGCAGATCCGGCTCTCGCGGAGGCGACTCATGCAGTTAACAGGCAGGTCACTGCGCCGACGGCTGACCCTGCTGACAGCCGCGCTGCTGGCGGGCGGTCTTGCCGTCGCGATCGCGGTCCCGGCGGGGGCGGCGCACGCGGGGATCCCGCGCAAGCCGAAGTGGAAGTCGAGCGCCCCGTTCGGCGCCTGGAACAATCACGGGTTCATCGTCTACAACAACGAGTGGAACACCCCGGTGGCCGGGCCGCAGACCATCTGGGCCAACTCCTACCGCGACTGGGGCGTGCAGTCGAAGCAGGCGAGCACCACCAGCGTCAAGACGTATCCGTGCGTGCAGAAGGACTATGCGACGGTGCGGCTGTCGTCGCTCACCCGGCTGCGCAGCACGTTCACCCAGTCGATGCCGTCGGCGCGCCGCCTGGATGCCGAGGCCGCCTACGACCTGTGGCTGAACGGCTACAAGCTCGAGGTCATGGTGTGGGTGGACAACCACCGGCAGCGGCCGTCCGGCGGCGTCATCGCCAGGATCCGGCTGGACGGACGGCGGTTCTCGGTATGGCGCTCCGGCTCCTCCTATTACGCCTTCGTGCTCACCGGCAGGCAGGAGAAACGCGGCGCTGTCGACCTGCTCGCGGTGCTGCGCTGGCTGCAGGGCCACCACCACCTGCGCGGCTCGGACACGCTGACGCAGGTGAACTTCGGCTGGGAGATCGCCTCCACCGGCGGCCGCCCGCTGGACTTCACCGTGACCGGCTACTCCCTCGCCACCGCGCTGCGCCGGTAGCAGCGGCCGCCGACAGGTCCCGGGGCGGCTAGCATCTGTCCGTGCCAGCCGACGCGGACGTTGCCACGGCGCTGGCTGCCTGGCCGTGCCGGGTGGAGTCGGTCCGGCCGTTCGGCCGGGGCTGGAACTCGCGGACCTGGCTGGCCGAGACCTCCGGCGGGCGGTTCGTGGCCAAGCTGGCCGATCACGACGATGCCGGGGGACTGGCCGCCAGCCTGCGGCTGGCAGAGCATGCCGCCGCGCGCGGGCTTGCCTGCGGCGCGCCGGTGCGCACGTCCGGCGGCGACCTCACGGCCGGGCTGCCCGGAGGGGTGCTCGCGCTGCTGCGGTTCGAGCCGGGCAGGCCGCCGGACCTGTCGGCGCCGGATCAGGTGCGGCGGGCCGGGCGGGTGCTGGCCCGGGCTCACCGGGTGCTGTCGGACTGCCCGGCCCCGGAGGGCGCCCAGTACCGCTGGCCCTGGGAATGGGTGGCACAGGGACTGGACACGATCGCGATGCCGGGCGACGTACGGACCGCGGTGAGCACGGCCTGGCAGGAGATCGTGGCGACCGTGGACGAGAACCGGCTGACGGTTTCCCTCATTCACGGCGACCCCGGCCCGGAGGGCTTCCTGCTCACCGGCACCGGTCATCTCACCGGCACCGGCCAGGCCAGCGGTGCAAACCAGGGCGGTGGCACCGGCCAGGACGCGCTGGTCGACTGGGCCACCACGATGCGCGGGCCGCTGCTGTACGACCTGGCCAGCTTCGCCGTCCTCACCAGGCCGGCGGCCCCGGCAGCCGCGCGCTGGTTCACCGAGGGCTATGCCGCGGACCTGCCGGAGATCACGGCCGAGCTCGCCTGCCTGGACTGCCTGGTCCGGGCCCGCTGGGTGGCCCAGGCCATCTACTTCTGCTCCCGCATCGACCGTGGCATCGACCGCGGCCCCGGCCCCCGACCGCGAACTCCGACGGCCTCGCCACCGCCCTGCACGAGCTCAGCTAGCCCGAACGTTCGTGACTGTGGTCGGAAATGGCTGCGATCGCAGCCATTTCCGACCACAGTCAGCCGGTCCTCGGCGGCGGCGGTAATACTGGCCTACGAGACCGGCATCGTGCGGCCCGGTGACCCGGACGCGACCGGCCCGCCGCCGGTGCCGCGCTGACCCGGTGCCGCGCTGACCCGGTGCCGCGCTGACGAGGAGACCGCCCGATGGCGCCGCGAGCCCGATGGCACCTCCGCAGGCGGGATGCCTGGCTCGTGCTGGGCGGCGTCGCCGGCGGCTTCGGCGTGACGCTGGTCGTGCTGACCGCGGGCCTGCATGTGCTGACCGGACCGGCCGCGGCGCCGTCCCCGCCGGTCCGGGTGCCAGCCGGAAGGGCGGGCCAGGGCGGGCTGTCGCCGGCCGTGCTCGACCGGCAGTGGCTGGCCTACTCGGACCGGTCCGGCTGCGCCGACCGGTCCGGCGGCGACGGCGTTTTCGCGGTCCGGCTCGGCCCGGCGCAGATCGCCTGGTTCTTCGCCGACAGCTATCTCGGCCCGGCCGGGCCGAGGCCGGCTTCGCCGCGTTCAGCGGGTTCGTGCACAACCTGATCGTGCTGCAGACGACCAGCCGCGGCCGCAGCACGATGGTGACCATCACCGGCGGTCATGCCTGCGCCGGTCCCGGCCGGGCGGGGAACGCGGTCCCGGTGGTCTCCGCGGCCAACGCCGGCGGTCCGCGGGCGGACCGGTTCTGGACCGCGGACGGCCTGCGGGCCGGCTCGCGGGTGCTCAGCTTCTACAACCAGTACCTGCCGGGCCCGATACCGTTCACCCCGGTCGGCACGGTGCTGGCCAGCTTCCCAGTTGCCGGGCTGGCCGCCGACGGCCGCGGCCCCGGTTATGGCGAGGTGATCCGGCCGCACATCACCGCGGTGCCCCGCTACACCCCGCCGGACGGCGGCACGCCGATCGTCTGGGGCACCGCGCTGCTGTCGCTGCGCGGCACCGTCTACGCCTACGGCTGGCAGAGCCCGGATCCGCGCCAGCTCGCCCGGCTGCCGTACCTGGCCAGGGTGCCAGCGGCCCGGCTGGCCGATCTCGCGGCCTGGCGCTACTACGCCGGACCCGGCCGCTGGTCAGCCAGCCAGGCCCTGGCCAGGCCGCTGGTCACCACGGCGGGACTGAACGTGGACACCGCGTTCAGCGTGACCGCCGCGGCCGGCCGGTACTGGCTGATCCAGCAGGCCGGGCCGCCCGGCAGCCCGGACATCGAGGCCTACCCAGCGGCCCGGCCGTGGGGGCCGTTCGACGGCGCGGCCGGCCTGCTGCTGTACCGCGCGCCCGGCATCGGCTTCGGCCCGGCCGATAACGACCAGATCATGTACGGCGCGGCGGCCGAGCCCGCCCTGTCGGGCCGGCGCACGCTGGTGATCAGCTACGACGTGAGCTCGGTGGCGGTCACGGCCGGCTGCGTGCCGCTGTTCGACTTCACCAACACGATCCTGCAGCCGCGGTTCATCGCGGTGCCGCTGTCGGTGTTCCGCGCGGCCGGTCCCGGCGACGCTGAGCACCCCGCCCGGCCCGGCACCGGCCGGGTAGCCGCGGGGCCGGCCGGCTACCCGGACATCACCGGGCGGGATCCGGGTCAGTGGTATGACGCCTGGTCCTATCCCGGCGGCTGCCCGCCGGTGCCCGCGGTCCGGGACCTGACCGCCCGCCCGGCGGGCCGGTCGGTGCGCGTGTCCTGGCTGGCGCTGGGGCGTGGCGTCTCGTACCGGGTTCTCGTCCGCGGCCCGGGCGGCGGGTACGCCCTGGTGCGGACGGTGCGCTCGGCGCAGGTCGCGCTGACCGGCCTGGCCAGGGGCCGCAGCTACCGGATCCTGGTCGTGCCGCAGAACCGCCGCCACCGGTCCGGTCCCGGCGCGGCGGTCACCGTCACGGTCCGGTGACCAGCCCCGGCCCGCCGTGGGAGCCGGGCGGGTTGGGCGGGGCGGCCGGGGCGGCCGGGGCGGGCGGGTCGATGGCCGGGCGGCGCTCGGCCAGCAGATCGCGGAACTCCGTCAGGGCGATCCCGGCGGCCGCCTCGGCCAGCCGCGCCGTATCGGTCAGCAGGGCCTCGGCCTGGCTCAGGGCCACGGCCAGGTCGGCGGGCCGGGTCAGCGCGTGCAGCCGGCTCGCCAGGTGGTCCGGGGTGACCGTGAGCTCGGACAGCAGGTGCCGCTGCCATTTGGCCAGCCGGTGCGGGGCGTACACCCGGTTGACCGCGAGCACCGTGCCGAGCACCGCCTGCTGGACCGCCACCAGCAGCGTGTACACGGCGATCTCGTCGCCCCGGCTGACCAGGGCCGCCCGCACGGCCCAGCCGCGCAGGGCATCCGGCGCCAGGGACTTTTGCACCATGGCGGCGACCAGCTCATCGGGATACCGATTGGCCCGCTCCCGCCAGGCGGCCAGCAGCTCCTGGCCGGCCAGCGGGCGGCACCGCTGGATCGCGGCAGGCGCATGACACCCGGCCGATTCTAGGCGGGCCGGTGCCTGCTCCGGCTGGCTATCTCGGCCACGGGTTGTGCCCGCCCTCCATCCGGCGCAGCAAGTCGGACCGCAGCATGCCGACGTGGATCCCGCCGATCCGCAGCATCTGCACCGCCTGCGAGTTGGGCTGATCGATGATGCCGAGCAGCAGGTGCCCGGTGGCGACCTGCTGGTCCTGGCCGAGACGTTCCGCCTCGGCCAGGGCCACCTCGACCGCGCGGGTGGCGTTCTCGGTCAGCGGCGGCACGATGACGGTGGCACCGGCATCACCCGGCTGTCCGGCCGGCGCCAGGCCCGCCGGGTCAGCGGCTAACCCGGCAGCGGGAGTCGGCTGGGCGTGGACGGGCGGTAGCGGGAAGGGCTGGGCCGCGGTGGCATCGAGCGCGGACGGGACCACCGGGACCACCGGGACCACCGGAGGGACCGGGACGGCCGGGGCCACCGGGGCCACCGGGGGGCTGCCCAGATCCACGGCCGGGATGGCATCGGTGCCGGGCACCTGCGCGCGCAGGCTGTCCGGATCCGCGCCGGCGGCCTTCAGGGCATCGGCAGCGTGGCCGGGCCTGGCCAGCAGGCCGAGCAGCAGGTGCTCGGTGCCGACCGCGCGCTTGCCCAGGCGGGCCGCCTCCTGCCTGGCATGCCCGACAGCGGCCCGCGCGTCCTGCTGGAATCGGTCCAACATCAGGCTCTCTCCGTTCAGCCCCCTGCGGCAGCCGCCGCGGCGTAGTCGGGCGGTGCGGACGAAAGCGCGCACCGTGCCATGCCTCGGATCCTACTGACTGGTAGACGTCTGGCCGAGACCCGAAGTTCACTGCCGCCGTCGCAGCCGCAGCGCGATGATCGTCGCGGTCCCCCCGGCCAGCAGCGCGACGCAGTGAGGGACGATCAGCGCCGGCAGCCCGGCGGCCGCGTCGTAGGCGGGACCCTGAAGCAGCGGGGCCAGGCCCATCAGCACTGCCCGGGAAGAGGCGGCAACCGCCAGCTCAGCTCGTGCCATTTGACTTCGAGTGCGCGCGAGCTGCGAGCGTGGGGGGCATGCGATACACGACCATCGGAAGCGACTCATCATCAGCGCGCAAGGTCAGCGTGCTCAGCCTCGGCGGGATGCGGTTCGGCACGACGACCAGCGAAGCGACCTCGTTCGCCATCCTGGACCGGTACGTCGCGGCGGGCGGGAACTTCATCGATACCTCGAACAACTACCTGTTCTACGTGAACGGAACGCAGGGCGGCGAGAGCGAGGCGCTGCTCGGCCGGTGGCGTGCCAGCCGCGGCGTCGGTGATGAGATCGTCATCGCGACGAAGGTCGGGGCACGGCCCGTCGGGCCGGCGGCCGACTTCTCCGCCCCGCGCGAGGGCCTGTCCCGGGCGGCGATCCGGGAGGCCAGCGAGCGCAGCCGGGAACGCCTCGGCGTGGAGCGGATCGATCTGTACTACGCGCACGTCCCGGATCAGGCCGGGGTTCCGCTGGAAGAGCAGGTCGCCGCGTTCGGGGAACTGGTTGCCGACGGCACGGTCGGCCTGCTCGGCCTGAGCAATCACTGGGCCTGGCAGGTGGAACGGGCCCGCGGCCTCGCGGCCGCGGCCGGCCGCGCCAGGGCCGACGTGCTGCAGTATCACCACACCTACCTGCGCATGCGCACCGACATCCCCGATCTCCGCTTCACGCCTGACGGTGATTTCGGCATCGCGGACGGATCGATCCTGAGCTACCTTCGCGCCGAGCCGGGAATGACACTGGTGGCGTACTCGCCGCTGCTGGGCGGCGCCTACGCGCGACCCGACAAGCCGCTGGACCGCGCCTGCGACCATCCGGGGACGCCCGTCCGTCTCAGTGCACTCGGTCAGGTCGTCAGGGAGACGGGCGCGACGGCGAACCAGGTGGTGCTGGCGTGGCTGATCGGCGGTGAGCTGCCGGTCGTGCCGCTCGTCGGCGCATCCTCGGTCGCGCAGCTCGAGGAGAGCCTGGCCGCGGTCGACCTGGAGCTCAGCGCGGAGCAGAGGCAGCTGCTGGACGCGGCGAACTGAGGTAGCTGTCCGGCGACTGGCACGCGCCGGCCGCGCCGGCGTAGTAGCTGATCTTCATGTCGATGGCGCCGAGGTAGGCAGCCATCGTGTCGAGCTGCACACGGACCCGCTCGCGGTGGGCTCGCAGCAGCGCGAGCCGCTCCTCCTCGTTGCCGTCGCCGGAGCGGACCAGCTCGGCGTAGCGGCGCACCTCCCGGATCGGCATGCCCGTCGCCCGCAGCTTGGTGATCAGCTCGATCCAGCCGAGGTCGCGCTCTGAGTAGCGGCGGTGCCCCGAGCCGGCCCGGCCGACCCCGAGCATCAGCCCATCGCGTTCGTAGTAACGCAGCGTGTGCCGCGTCAGGCCGGTGCGCTCGGCCACCTCTGCGATCGTCAGCCCGGCGGACGTCATGCCCCCAGTCTCGCGCTTAGAGCGTGCTCGAAGTCAACCGCGCTCACCGGGGCGGTGTGGCCATCGGCACCGCAGGTGGCATCCGGCAACGCGGTTTCCGTCAGCGTCAGCCCTTGGTGAAGCGGAGCCGCCCGGCCTGCTCCTGCCAGTCGCTGGCCCGCCAGAACCCGGTGGCGCGGGGATCGGTCGTCACCACCACCGCCTGGCACCGGACCGCGCCCAGCGCGGCCAGCCGCTGCTCGGCCGCGGCGACCAGGCGCCGGGCCAGGCCCTGGCGGCGGTGCGAGGGAGCGACGGCGAGCCGGTACACGCTGCCGCGCCAGCCGTCGAACGCGGCGATGACCGTGCCGACGATGCGCCCGCCCGTCTCGGCGACCAGCAGTGCGCCGTGGTCGCGGTCGAGCAGCCGGGCCAGGCTGTCGGGAGTATCGGTGCGGCCGGGCAGGGCGCGGGCCTCCTGCCACATCGCCAGCACCGCCGGGATGTCCGCGGGGCCGGCCGCCCGGATCGTGGGTGCCACCGGTCGAGCGTATCCGGCCCGGCCCGTGTGACGCGGATACTCGGGCACTGCTAGCTTAACGGCATATAAGGCTTGTATCGGTCATCACGCTGGCCCCTGGCGGCCCCCAGGCCGCACGCAGGCCATCCTGGCCGAGGGAGGTGACGGTGACATGATCTACATGATCATCCGGCTGGTCAGGTTGCTGAAGCGGCGCTTCAGCAGGAGGTGAGCCCGCGGCCGCAGCCTGGTCCGGTCTTGCCGCGCACCGGGAGCGGGCCGGGGCGGCGCCGAGGTGTCGGAGGTCTCGCTGCGCGCGAACAGGGCGCACAGCTATACCGCCGACGACCCGGAGGGCCATCGCTGGTACTTCAGCGAGCCGCTGTCCGCCCCGGATGATCCCTCCGGCAGCTGACCGAGCCGGTCGGCGCCCTGCTCAGCGGGGGCTGAGCACGCAGAACTCGCCGCCTGCCGGGTCGGTCAGCACGGTCCAGGACACCTCGCCCTGGCCGACGTCGGCGAGGGCGGCCCCGGCCTCGATCAGCGCCTGCACCGCGGCCTGGTGATCCTGCCCGGCCCACGGCGCGATGTCCAGGTGCAGCCGGTTCTTGGCATTCTTCGGGTCCGGCGCCCGCAGCAGCTCCAGGTAAGGGCCGGTGCCGCTGGGCGAGCGCAGCGAGACCAGGCCGTCCTCGGGGTCTCGTCGGGCCACCGTGAAGCCCGCGGCAAGCTGCCAGAAGCCGGTCAGCGCGGCCGGATCCGGGCAGTCGGCGACCACTGCGGCCACCGGCCCGGTGCCGGAGTACTCCGGGCGCGGGTCGAGCACGCACAGCTCGTTGCCCTCCGGGTCGGCCAGCACGGTCCAGGGCACATCTCCCTGCCCGATGTCGGCCTGCCGGGCGCCCAGCGCGCACAGCCGGGCCACCTCGGCCGCCTGGTGCTCTGCCGACCGGGTAGCCAGGTCCAGGTGCACCCGGTTCTTGCCCGTCTTCGGCTCCGCCACCGGCACGAACACCAGCGGCAGCGCGGCTGGATCCGGGTAGCCGAAGCCGTGCGGGCATACCTCCGCCTCGTCCGGCCCCTCGGCTGTCACCTCCCAGCCGAGCGCCGCCGCCCAGAACCCGGCCAGCCGGGCCGGGTCGGCGGCGTCCAGGACCAGGTGCACCAGGCGAGTCGGCATGCCGACACCCTGCCAGCACGGGCCGCCGGCGGCAACGACGCCGGGCCGGCGGCGAGCACCAGGCGGCGGGATCCGCGCAGCGGGAATGCCCCGGCACCGGATCGGAGCGGCGCGTAGGCCTGCGATGGTGCATCCTGCTGGCATGGACGGCGACGGTGGCGTGTGCGCGGCCGTGGATGTGTGCTACCCGGCGGCCGGCGGAGCCAGGGCGGCCGCGGTCATCGCGGCCGACGCCGCGTTCTCGGCGGTGCTCGGCGAGCGCACCGCGGTCGTGGCCGAGGTGGCGCCGTACCGGCCCGGCGAGTTCTTCGAGCGGGAGCTGCCGCCGCTGCGGGCCGTGCTGTGCCAGGTGCGCGGGCTGTGCCTGCTGGTGGTCGACGGCTACGTGGACCTGGACGCGTCCGGCCGGCCCGGCCTGGGCGCGTATGCGCACACCGAGTTCGGTGTCCCGGTGATCGGCGTGGCCAAGTCACCGTTCCGCTCTGCCACCCACGCGGTGCGGGTGTTACGGGGCCAGTCGGCCCGGCCGCTGTTCGTCACGGCGGCTGGCCTGCCGAGGGCCGAGGCGGCCCGCCTGGTCCGGCAGATGGCCGGGCGCTACCGGCTGCCGGATGCGATGCGCCGCGCGGATGCCCTGGCCCGGGCCGGGCCGGATGATGGCGGGGGAAACTATCGCCGCGCGATATAGTGAGGCAGAGACACCTGGCCATGTCCGCCCGCACTCCCCGCTCGGCGCGTGCCAATGCCAGTCCGCCGATGCATCGAGCCCGGAGAGGACGATGGCTCAGCCCACGCATCAGGATTTCGAGCGGCTGCTGGAGTTCCGGGTCGCGCTGCGCCAGTTCCAGCGCTGGAGCGAGGATCAGGCCCAGGCGGCCGGACTGACGCACGTGCAGCACCAGCTGCTGGTGGCGATCAAGGGGCATCCAGGTCACCCGCCGCCCACGGTCGGTGACCTGGCCGGCTACCTCCTGCTGCGGCCGCACAGCACGGTCGAGCTGGTGGACCGGGCCGAGGCGGCCGGGCTGGTGGAGCGGATCCCGGACCGGCGCGACGGCCGGGTGGTGCGGGTGCGGCTGACCGCGGCCGGAGACCGGATCGTGCGCAACCTGACCACCGCGCACCTGAGCCGCCTGCACAGTCTGGCCGCCGTACTGGACCAGCTCGTCCGCGACCACGGGCAGAGCGGCGTCGGCGCCCGCTGACGCCGCTGCTGCGCTACCATCCGGCCAGGTAGGGCCGGGTAAGCTCGGTCGGGCTTCCAGAAGGGATCTCATCGGTGAGGCTAGCGCTGGTGTCGTCCAAGGGCGGTACCGGGAAGACGACATCGGTAGTCGCCCTGGCGATGGTGGCGCACCGGTCCGGCCGCACGCTGGCGGTGGACTGCGACCCGCAGGGCTCGCTGATGGAGTGGAGCGAGGCGGCCGCCGAGCAGGGCAGCCCGCTGCCGTTCACCGTGGTGGGCATGCCGACCAGGGACGTGCACGTGCGGCTGGCCGACCTCGGCGCCGGCTACGAGCACGTGATCACCGACACCCCGCCGGGTGACCTGGGCATCATCCGGTCGGCCATCCTGGCCTCGGCCACCGTGCTGGTGCCGGTGTCGCCGACCGGGCTGGACCTGAACCGGATCCGGCCCACCTTCGAGGTGCTGTCCGAGGTCGGCATCTCCCACCCGGTCGAGGTGGGGGTGCTGCTGACCAAGGTGCGCCGCGGCACCCGGTCGGCCCGCACCGCCCGCGCCATCCTGGCCGAGCACGGCTACCCGGCGATGCAGACCGAGATCCCGCTGGCCGAGCACTTCGCCGCGGCGTTCGGCACCGCGCCCGCCGTCGTCGGCGAGTACTGGGACCTGCTCGCCGAGCTGAGAAAGTAACACCGGGGCAGAACGAATTGCCTGTGGCCTGCCCGTGTCCCGCCGCGGCACGCGGCGGGACACGGGCAGCGATCGCTTCCGGGCCTACCCGGCCGTCCGCACGGTCAGCACCTGCTGGCCGGACGGGCGGGCGACGGTCACCTCCACCGCGAGCCCGCGGTGGCCGGGCACCAGCCGGTAGTGCGCCGGCCCGCCGTTGAGCGTGACGGAGCCGACCTTGCTGCCGGCCGGCAGTACCGCGCCGATCGTCAGCACGAGCCCGCGGGCGCCGGAGACCACAGTCCGGTAGCTGCCGCCGGACTGGCTGGCGGTCTCGGCCAGGCGGTCCCGGCCAACCCTGAGGTCGGAAACGCTGAGCCGCGGCCAGGACCCGGGCACCTCAGGAACCACGGCGACCGAGCCGGCCGGCACGTCCGGGCTGACCCCGAGCAGGTCACTCACCACGGTCCACAGCAGCCCGTAGGACGACCAGGCCTGCATCACGTTGGCCCGGCTGGTGAACGGCTCGAACGGGTTGTACTGGGCACTGGCGGCCAGCTCGGGCAGGGCGCCCGGCATCTCCACGGTGAGCTGGCTGGCCACCTTGTCCAGGTACCCGATGGCCTGCGCGGTGCGGCCGTAGCCGGCCTCGGCCCTGGCCATCGCGCCGGTGTTGACCAGGTAGCAGGTCTGGCCGCTGGTGCCCATCGGCCCGCCGACCCCGTCCACGTACAGCCCGCACGAGCCGGTGAACGCCGGGCCCTGCATCCGGGCCAGCGCGGCGGCCGCCCTGGCCGGCGGGGCAATGTCCTGCTCCATCGGCGCGACGCTGGTCCACCAGCGCTGCTGGAGCTGCTCGCCGGGCGCCGAGCAGCTGCCGCCGGCCGCGGTGCAGAGCGAGTCGGCGTACAGCTTCTGGCTGCCGATCCACCACTGGCCGAAGGCGGCGAGCATGGCCCGCTGCCGGTGCGCCGCCCAGGCCGCGGTGGCCCGGTCGCCCATGGCCAGCGCCATCTGGTGCAGGACGCCCAGGTCCTGGACGGTCTCCGCGGCCGCGTCCAGCGGCTCCCCGCCGAGCGCCGGGTTCTCCACGATCCCGTCGCCAACCGGCCACAGGTGATCGGGGCCGGCGGCCAGGCCCGCCAGGTAGCGCGCGCCGGCCCGGATGAAGGAGTAGTTCTGCCGCAGGAACGCCTGGTCGCCGGTCCAGCGCCAGATCAGCCCGGCCGCGATGCCGAACTGGGCGGTCTCGTTGATGTCGCCGGGCTCGGTGGTGTCGCCGTAGTAGACCGCGCCGGTCGAGGTGATCTCGTGCACCACCTTGCCGGTGCCGCGGTTCACGATCCGGGACACCACCCGCAGCGCGTTCAGGTGCTGCATGGCCGTCTGCCACTGGCCGGAGGCGGCCAGCGCGTAGGCGCTGTAGGCGCCGTCGGTGCCGAAGAACTCGGCGTAGTCCGGGTAGGCGGCGTCCAGGCCGGACAGCCGCGGCAGGGTGGCCAGCGGCTTGGGATAGACGGTGCCCGCCTTGGTGTCCCTGATCACCACGTGCGTGATGGTCCGGCGCAGGTCGGCCAGGTTGAGCTTGCCCCACAGCAGGGCACGCTGGACGCTGGCGTCCGGCAGCGTGACCGCCGTCTGCCGCGCCGTCGCGTCCTGCCCGGCGACCTTGGCCCGCAGCAGTGCCTGCGGGTCGGCCAGGCCGGCCCGCAGCGCGCTCAGCGCCTGCCCGCGGCCGGACTGCGAGCCGGCCACGGCCAGCCACAGCGTCCGGCCGCCGGCCGGCACCCGCAGGCTCCAGGACAGCTCGCCGCCGCGGCCCTTGGTGCCGAACACCGCCTGCTGGGCTGGCGTGGTCGGGCCCCAGTAGCCGGCACCGGTGCGGATCGCAGCCGGCTGCTGGCTAGCGCCGACCTCGGCGTACCAGGGCCGGTGCTGCTGGCGGAACTGCAGCACGGCATGGCCGGCCGACACCGAGTTCGGGTAGTTGAACTGGTCGAAGGTGGGCGTGGTTGAGCCCCACGGGTAGGCCGCGGCCACCTGGCTGTGCGCGTCGGCGACCACGCTGGCCGTCGTCGCCGAGCCGTCCGCCGGGACCAGGGTGAGGCCGATCAGCACGGCCGGGATCCCGTCCGGGGCGAACTCGGTGAGCGTGGGCCGCAGGCCGCCGGTCACCGGGAACGACAGCCGGGAGAACCCCGGCCCGCTGGTGTAGGTGGCGGCCGCGTCCAGCCAGCTCCCCTGGACGCCGAACCACGCCCCGTCCAGCAGCTTGACCGGCGGCGCCCAGACGCCGCCCATCTGGCCGGTGGTGTGCCAGCCGATCGGCGGGAACGTGCCGTCTTCGGCCCCCACGACGTAAGCGCGGGTGCCGGCCGCCACGAAGCGCCGCAGCGCCAGCTTGCTGGTGGCCGAGATGACCGGCCTTGCCGACCCGGCCGGCACCGCCGGGATTAAGGCCGTCCCGGCTGCCGGAGCCGCGTGCGCCGCCGCTGCCGCCGGAGCCCGGCTTGCAGGGCCCGGCGGAGCCGCTCCCGGCCGTCCCGCTGCCTGTGCGCCCTGGCCGGCCAGCAGGCCCGCCGCGGTAGCGGCCGCGGTGATCCCGGCGAGCAGCCCGAGCGTGCGTCCTTTCCTCATGCTGAGCCTCCTTGGGTCCGTCCGGAACGGCCCGCTTACCCCGGCAGCGGCGAGCTAACCGGAAACCGGGCGCGAAACCGGGCGAAGGGAACCCGGCGGCTCAGCATGATCCGCCCGCGGCTACCCGCCGGTCACGGCGGTAGCCGCAGGCTCAGGTAACGCCGACGTTGAAGAAGAAGTGGCCGACGTGGAAGTCGAGCCTGAAGCCGCCCAGGTGGTGAATGAGCAGGGCGACCAGGAGGATCAGGACGATCGCAACGAGGAACCAGAACAGCCAGATGACGAATCCCGGAATACTACGGAACAGGCTCATGGCCGGCCCAGCTTCCCGGTAGTCCAGAAAGTATGCCGGCTCGGCCGGAAATGCCAGGTAGCGGCGCGGATGGATCAGCTACTTCGCGGTCACTCCAGGAGCTCGGATTCATGCCTGCGGTATATCGCTGGGTGCTCAGCCGGACCTGCCTGGTGCAGCAAGCTGATCATCTCGTCGAGCCTGGCGGGCAGGATGATGATGTACCGTGATGGCCCGGGCCCGGCGTTGCCGAAGGTATGCGGTACGCCGGCTGGCACGAGCACGGTTGATCCGGCCGCGGCGATGAACTCGTGGTCGGCGAACCGGAAGCGCAGCGCCCCGGCGACGACGTGCCACGCCTCGTCGTCGGCGTGATGGACATGGAGCGGCGCGACCTCGCTCGCCAGTCCTTCAGCCGGCCAGTCATGGATGACCAGGCTGGCGCCGCGCACGGACCGGCCGTCGTCGCCGGACTGGGCAGAAATGATCATCGGTGCTGGTGTCATCGTGGTGCCGCGCCCTCTCAGCTGCCGGGATAGGTGTCAGTCTGCTATGCCGGCCGCACCGTGGTCTTGGAGAAACGGGAGTTCCCCAGAGATCCGCTGACCCGCGTCCTGGCCGGGCTCACCACCATCCCGGCCCGCATCGGCGCCCATGAGGCCGTGCTAGGCGCCGCAGTGGTGCCGGAAGGCGCCGGTGTCATAGGTCACCCACGGGCGCCAGTTATGCCCGTTGCGGGAAATAGCCCTGGCGCCGCGCGCATTGGTCAGGACGTTGTAGCTGGACCAGTGGCCGTGGATGGAGTTGATCTGCCACAGGCCCCGGTCTACCGAGCCGTTCCTATCGCGGTCCCTGGCGTACTTGTAACCGCCGGACTCGGCCATGGCCACGG
The DNA here is from genome assembly GCA_963719705.1 of uncultured Actinomycetota bacterium. Classification (GTDB taxonomy): domain Bacteria; phylum Actinomycetota; class Actinomycetes; order Streptosporangiales; family Streptosporangiaceae; genus CAVRCV01. Next base: position 1,303,179 of record CAVRCV010000013.1, on the reverse strand, counting down.
CCTCGGCGGTGCGCTCGGCGGCGCGGCGGCCGCCGATCCGCAGCCACAGCCGGCCGAGCTGGGCGCAGCTGTAATGCGTGGTGCTGGCGCTGGCGGCGGCCGGCCCGGCCAGGCTGGCCAGCAGCACGAGGAGGGTAAGGGCAGCCGTGATGGCAGTCTTGGTTCTGGGCATGATTTTCCCTGGAATTGTTGACTGGAGAATGCTGAGGATCCCGTGGGGAGGGAGCCGGGAAATCATCCTGGTAACACCAGGAACGCGCCGGTAACCGTGCGCATCGGCGAAATGACCCGGCCGATGATGATACGTATAACGCCTGGTCAGGATGCCCCGCATCCCGTATCTGGCCGGATCTGGCCGGATATGAACTTTGTCACTACCGGACGCCAGGGGAATATCTCCGCGCCATCCCGGTGGCAGGATGAGGGCCATGACCCGTTCCGCGCCGCGGCACGACCGCGATGCCGGCGGCCCGCCCGGCCTGCTGGCCGCCAAGGCCGCCCTGCGGCAGCAGGTGTGGTCGGCGATGCGCGAGGCGAAGGTGGCCAGGTTCCCCGGCGCGGCCGGCCGGATCCCGAACTTCACCGGTGCCGAGGCGGCCGCGCAGCGGCTGCGGGCCGAGTCGGCCTGGCAGGCGGCCGCCACCGTGAAGGCGAACCCGGACGCGGCCCAGTGGCCGGTGCGCCAGCGTGCGCTGGAGGACGGCAAGACCGTGTACATGGCGGTGCCGCGGCTGGCCGGGCCCGAGCCGTTCTTCGCCCTGGACCCGGCGCACCTGAACGGGTCGCCCAGGGCGGCGTCCTCGATCAAGGGGGCGTCCGGTAGTGCCCGCAGGGTCCGGCTGGCCGGGCTGACCCCGGTGGACCTGGTGGTCGTCGGCAGTGTCGCGGCCGCGCCGGACGGGGCCAGGCTCGGCAAGGGCGGCGGCTTCGCCGACCTGGAGTTCGCGCTGGCCACCGCGGCCGGCCTGATCGGCCCCGGCACGGTGACCGTGACCACGGTGCACCAGCTGCAGCTGCTTCCGCCCGGCCAGATCCCGGTGACGGGTCACGACGTGCCGGTGGACCTCATCGTCACGCCAGACCGGGTGATCGACTGCCGCCCCGGGCGCCGGGCGCGCCGCCCGGCCGGCATCTGCTGGGACGAGCTGACCGAGGAGAAGATCGCGGCCATCCCGCTGCTCGCGGCCCAGCACTCACCATGATCCCGTAAATAAAGTGCTGTCCCGCCGATACTTTATTTACAGGATCATGGAATCAGGACCAGAAGATCAGGCTGCCGTCCGGGCGCTCGCCGATGAACGAGCCGAGCGACAGCCGGTCGCCGCCGCCGGGCGCCTCGGTCACCGCGTGCACGTTGCTCGCGCTGAACAGCACGAGTTCGCCCGGCCGGATCTGGATATCCACCCGGTCCCGGTCGGCCAGCCGATCCGGGTCGTAGTCGTTGAATCGCTGCCGGGCCGCCGCCTCCAGATCGGGGGACCAGGGCCGGTCGATGACCACCAGGTCGCCGCCGACGGGGGGCACGGTGTAATACACGTTCCACGCGATCTGCGCCCGGATGCCGCCGATCGCCCAGCCGGGCCCGTCGCGCGGCCCCCAGTCGGCGTGCATGCGGGCGCCGGAACCGGACCGGAACACGCCGGCGAAGTAGCTGCCGCGGTCCTCGGCCGCGATCGTGACCGGGGCATCCCAGGCCGCGGCGAGCCCGGCGCGCAGCAGCTCCAGCGGGTCCGGCAGGCCGTCGAGCACCTGCTGCCTGGCCCTGGTCGCGGTGGCGGCGGCGGTGAAGTAGCGGTCCGGGTCGCCGTGATGCTCGTACTGCGTGATGCCCAGCCGGCCCTGGCGCGGCTGCACGCCCTCGTAGTAGCCCCAGTGCTCGCTGGCCAGCAGCCTGGCTACGGTCTGGCGGCAGGTGCCGGGGTCCACGAAGTCCGGGTAGCGGATGGCCGCGATCTCGTTATCCAGCAGGGCGCGAACCCCGGGACGGTCCAGGCCGCCGGCGGTGACGACCGGCCAGGCCGCCGTGGCCGGCCGGGGCCTCGGCAGCACGGGCGTCATGGCTACATCATGGCCGGCCAGCCGCCGCCGCGGCGAGCAGTAATATTCCCGGCATGAGCATTCCCGGCACGAGCATTCCCGGCACGGGCGGAATGGAGCGGACCGCGGCCAGTCCGGATTACCGGTCGCCCGGTGCCCTCCCATTCCGGGTTCGAGTCGGGGTGACCGGGCACCTGAGTTTTGATAACCCGGCCGAACTGGCCGAATGGGTGAAAAAAGGTCTCGACCGGATCAGGGCGGAGCTGGCCCCGGATGCCGGGACCCCGCTGGCCTGGACCGTGGTCTCGGCGCTGGCCGAGGGAGCCGACCGGCTGGTGACCAGCATCGTGCTGGCCGAGCCGGGCTCGCGGCTCGAGGTCCCGCTGCCGCTGCCCGCGAAGGAATACCTGGCCGATTTCGCCGAGTCTGCCTCGCGCGCCGAATTCGAGCAGCTGCTGCGCCAGGCGGTCGTGGTCATTCCGGCGCCGCCCTTTGCCAGCCGGGACAGCGCCTACGAATGGGCGAGCCATGCCATGGTGGGCCGCAGCGAGGTCGTCATCGCGCTGTGGGACGGCGAGCAGGGCCGCGGGACCGGCGGCACCGCCGACACCGTCGAGTACGCACGCCGGCACGGCCGTCCGGTCGTGCACATCGCCACCGCTGGCGAGCCCGGCATCCGGGTGCTGGCCGCGGCGGCCGGGTCGATGCCGGAGCCGGCCGGGCGGCAGGCGCAGCGGGATCCGTTCGTGACCCTGCGCGGCGCGCTGCGCGGGGTCGAGGCCTACAACCGCGTCCGGCTCGAGGCGGCCCACCTGGACCGGGCCACGGCCAGGGCACGGGACGAGCTGATGAGCGGCATCGACAGCGCATCGCGGTGCGCCGGGATGTGGCAGCGGATCGCGCACTGGGTGATCCCGCACTTCATCAAGGCCGACCTGCTGGCGCTGCGGGCCCGGCGCCGGGTGAACTTCCGGCTGGCCCTGACCTACCTGCTGCCGTTCCTGGCCATCGCCGTGGTGGCGGTGCAGTCACAGTTCCTCACCGGATCCCCCTGGGTGCTGTGGTTCGAGGTGGCGCTGCTGCTCGGCGCGCTCGCCGTGGTGGGCCTTGACCGGCTGCCGCAGCTGCACTACCCGTGGCTGGACCGGCTGCTGGCGCGCGGTCACCTGCCGCCGTCGCCGCAGCAGGAATGGGTTTCCTACCGGCACCTGGCCGAGCGCCTGCGGTCCGCGTTCTTCCTGGCCGCGATCCAGCCGCAGGTGCGGACCGGCCCGGCCGCCGTCGATGCCTACCTGGAGCGCAAGGACTCCGAGCTGCGCCTGGCTCACCGCCGTCGCCTCGCCGATCCGCGGCTTCCACGAGTCCGCGGAGAGCTGGCTGCCCCGGCTGTTCGCCGAGATCTGGCACCACCGGCCGCCGGGCACCGTGTCCGAGCGGGACGTGCCGGAGATCCGCGCGGTGCTGGCCCGGCAGTGGGTCGGCGGCCAGGAGCACTATCACGCCAGCGCGGCGCGCCGCCATCAGCGCAACGACCGGGTGGTGGCGACCAGCGTGGTGCTGCTGTTCGCGGCCACCGCCCTGATCGCCGGGCTGCACGCCGGGATCGGGCACCTGCCTGCCGGCACCGACCGGTCGTTCACCACGATCGCCCTGGTGTTCCCGGCGCTGGCCGCGGTCATCACCGCGCTCACCCACCATTTCGAGTTCCGCCATCACCGGGAGACCTCGGCGGCGATGAGCCGGCGCCTGCGGCACGCCGCCGAGGTGCTGGAGAAGGCGCCGGACCTGCGCACGCTGCGGGAGGACGCCGAGGCGGTCGAGGGCATGATGATCAGCGAGAACCGGGAGTGGTTCGGGCTGATGCGGCTGCGCCAGCTGGAGCTGCACGCATGAGCATGCGAGCCGAGCAGCACGTGTTCCTGAGCTATCCGCGGCGGAATGAGAAGGAGGCAGCCGAGCTGCGGCGGGTGATCGAGGCCGACGGTCACGTGGTCTGGCAGGACCGCAGCGCGATCCAGGGCGGCGATGACTGGGTCAAGGCGATCGTGGCCGGCCTGGAGCGGGCCTACGCCGTGGTGGCCGTGGTGTCCGCCGCGTGGTCCACCAGTAAGTGGATCCGGACCGAGGTGCTGCAGGCACAGCGGATGAACAAGACCGTCATCCCGGTGCTGGTCGACGACTCGGAGATCCCGACCGAACTGCTGACCCTGCACGTGATCAGCATTTACGCCGATCAGGCTGCGGCGGGGATGGAGTCGCTGCTGGCGACCCTGCACGCGATGCGCGGCCGCGCCGGGCAGCAGTTTCGTCGCCCCGACCGCGCCGCGGCTGACCGAGATCGGCTACCTGGACGAGGTGATCCACCAGTACGAGGACTGGTCCGAGCTGTACACGCCGCTGGCCGGGCTCGGCCAGCTTCCCGCCGACAGCGGACCTGACCTGCCGGGCAAGCTGCACTGGATCGACACCGGGTTCATCGGCGACTTCGCCGGCGGCGACGCGGCCGCGGACCGCCGGGGCCGCCGGGTCGGCGCCGGAGGAGCGGACCTACGAGAACATCTCGACCGCGATCGAGGAGATGCGGCAGCTGGTCATCCTCGGCCATCCGGGCAGCGGCAAGACCACCACCCTGTGGTATGTCGCCCTCCAGCTCGCGCAGCTCGCGAAGGCGGACCCGGCGCAGCCGCTGCCGGTGCTGATCCGGCTCAACCTGATCGAGCCCGGGCACCTGGTGACCGACTTCGCCCGCCAGCAGCTCGGCCCGCTCGCGGAGTCCTACCCGGAGCTGCTGGCCGACGGCCGGCTGGCGTTCCTGCTGGACGGCCTGAACGAGCTGATAAACCCGGACGAGCACCTGCCGCAGGTGCGCAAGCTGGTGGCGGAATGCGTCCGGGCCGGCCTGATCGTGGTCGCGACCTGCCGGGAGGCCGACTACGCCGACGACCTCGACCTGGGCCTGGACAAGCGGGTCCGGCTCAGCCCGCTGGACCCGCTGCGGATCCGGCGCTACATCGACGGCTACTTCCAGTACCTGGACCACGCCGGGGACGGCGACCGGATGTTCTGGCAGCTGGCCGGGGAGGCGGCGGAGAGCTACTGGCGCGACTTCCGGCTTCAGATCGGCGATGACCCGGTCACGTTCTGGACCGCGGCCCGGCTGCCCGAGGGCCGCCGGTGGGGGGCCGGCAACTCGCGCTGGGAAGCCTGGGTGACCCAGCGCCAGCATCCGCGCAGCCTGCTCACCCTGGTCAGCAACCCGTACCTGCTGCTGATGGCGACCGTGCTGTTCACCAGGCTGCGGAAGATCCCGGACAACCGCGGCCTGCTGTTCGGTGAGTTCGTCAAGCAGCTGCTGAAGGACCGGGCGAACCTGACCGACCCGGCCGCGGCCGACCGGGTGCAGGGCTGCCTGCGCTCGCTGGCCTTCCATACCATGAGCATCGTCGGCGGCGGCGCGCCGTTCGACCGGGCCATCGCGCTGACCTACCTGCCCGACCCGGACGACCTGCACCGGGCCAGGGACGCCGACGTGCTGTCCGAGGACGCGGGCGGCCTGCGGTTCACCCACCAGCTCATGCAGGAGTACCTCGCCGCCGCGTACCTGGCCGAGGCGCCGGACCGGACCGACGATTTCGTGGCCGCCATGACCATGGCGGGCGACGGCACCGACTGGGACGAGGCGCTGATCTTCCTGGGCAGCATCTACCCCGAGAAGCAGGGCGGGATCGGTCACATCATCGACCTCATCGGCGGCCAGCGGCCGCTGCTGGCCTGCCGGGTGGCGGTGCAGAGCGGCAAGGAGGCCGAGGTGAGCGGCCCGGCACGGCAGTCCCTGGTCGCGCGCTGCCGCCAGCTGATCCGGTCCCCGGAGCAGCCGGTGCGGTACCGCTACAACGTGGCCACCGAGCTCGGCCGGCTGGCCCTGCCGCTGCCCGCCGATGCCGAGCACCTGGTCACGATCCCCGGCGGCTCGTTCGATTACCTGCCGGACCGGCGGCCGGTCAGCGAGTTCCTGATCGGCCGCTACCCGGTGACCAACCGCGAGTTCCGCGCGTTCGTGGACGCGCAGGGCTACACCACCCAGCGCTACTGGCCGGGGTCGTCGTGGAAATGGGTCACCATCAGCGTGCCCGAGCAGGCGCCGCGCTACCTCAGCGATCGCACCCAGCCGGAGCTGAGCAACCCGGACGCGCCGGTGGTCGGCCTCAGCTGGTACGAGGCGCAGGCGTTCTGCCGGTGGAAGACCGAGAGCCTCGACGACGACGCGCGCCGGGATGGCTGGCGGATCCGGCTGCCCGCCGAGCCGGAGTGGCTGGTGGCGGTGCGCGGCGCCGCCGGACGCTCCTACCCGTGGGGCGACTCGACCTCCAACCTGCGCAACCGGTGCCAGTTCAGCGGATCCCGGCTGCCCGGCCCGGCACCGGTCGGCATCTACCCGGCCGGGGACTCCCTGGAGGGCGTGGGTGACCTGCTGGGCAACGTGTACGAGCTGCTGGGCGGACCCGGCGACCAGTTCCTGCGCGGCTGCCGCGGCGGCTCCTGGGCGCACGGCGCCGACCGGCTGATGGACTACCAGGCCGAGACGGTTGCCGTGGACGAGCGGACGAGGACCGACGTCGGGTTCCGTTATGTGTACGCTCGACGGTAAGGGGAGGGTGGCTTGATGGCCGTTCACGCCATGTCCAAGGCCGAGCTCGATCAGGTGGAACGGCACGAGCAGGACACCCAGCACGAGGTACTTGCCCTCGCGGATGCCGGGGCTGGCGCCGGGACCGGATCCGGGCGGCCGGGACCGCCGGGATCGCCGGGGCTGGCCGCCGCTGCGGCGGCGCTGGACCGGCTGCACGCGGAGGTCGGCCCGCTCGCGGCCGGCCTGATCCGCACCGGTGATCCGGTCAGCGAGCTGTGGCGCGCCATGTTCGCCGGACCCGATGCGATCTACCTGCGCCTGCTGCAGGTCGTCCGGCTGGCCGACGGCTTCGCCCCCTGGCCGGACCCTGGTCAGCTGGCCATCGGCGGTGCCGGTGCGCCGATCGAGGCGCTGGTCGCCGCGCAGGTCGGCCGCTCGGCCGCGCTGACCGCGCGGTGGCAGCGGACCGCCCCGGCGGACCCCGGTGAGCTGGCCGCGGCCTGGGCCGGGCCGCGTTACGGGCTCGGCGGCCAGCAGCGGGAGGCGGCCATGAGCGCCGCGGCCGCGACCGGTGCGCTGCTGGCCGGCGGCTGGGGCGAGCGCCGGGACCAGGCGGTGCCGTACGCCCGGCGGCTGGCGCTGCACCACCGGCTGCGGATGCTGTTCGTGGAGTACGCCGGGCTGATCCTGCTGGCCTACCTGCAGGACGCCGGCGGGCTGCCGCGGATCGACCGGGCCGCCGTCCGGGGCGGCATCGGCCGGCGGCTGGCGAGCCCGGCGAGCTGACCAGCCCGCCGCGGCGCTGGGCGCTGTACCGCTGGCTGGCCCGGCTGATCCAGCAGGCCTACGCGCAGGATCCGGACTGCGTGTTCACCGACAACGAGGCGGTGCTGCGCAAGGACCCGCGGCTGGCCACCCTCACCGACGCGATCAGCGGCCCGTTCTTCACCACCGACCCGCGGCTGGCCAGGGACGAGAGCAACCTGCACTGGAGCAGCAGCGGCCTGGGCCGGGAGGAGGAGAACAGCTTTTTCCAGACCGACTTCGCCAAGGGCGTGTTCCGGTGCGTGCTGACCATGCTGGACGACCTGGCCCGCTACATCGCCGCCACGGTGATCGCCGCCGGGCGCAGCCCGGCCTACTTGTACGACGGGGCCAGCGGGTCGGGCGCCGTGCCGAGGGCGGTGCTCGGCCTGCTCCGCGAGCACGCGCCCGAGCTGGCGGCCACGGTGCGCTGGCAGCTCGCCGACGTATCCGCCGCGTCGCTGCTGTCGGCGTGGGCGGCCTGCACCGGGCTGCCCGAGCTCAGCGTGCACCGGGCCGACCTGGCCGCGCCGGTGATCGCCGCGTCCGACCACGGCACGTTCGACGTGGCCGGGCAGAACCTCGGCGCGCATCACCTGCCCGACGACCAGTACGCCAGCATGATCCGCGGGCTGGTCGCGCTGACCCGGCCGGGCGGCCTGATCTACCTGGGCGACGTGGACGACCGGATCGGGCTGCAGGTGCTCAACGGCCTGTGGGCCAACCTGTACGCGGTGGAATGGCCGCGCACCTCGCCCGACCCGTACCGGATGTACGGCAGGCCGTCCCTGCTCGCGGTCCGCTGCACCCCGTTCGACCTGGACCAGGCGGCCGCCCTCACCGGGCCATCCGGCACAGCCGGGCCATCCGGCACGGCGGCGCCCGTGGCGCCCGCGGCCGGCCAGGATAGCTACAAGATCATGGTTCCGCTGCCCGGCACCGGGAGGGCTTACCCGGCCGGGATCGAGTTCTACACCACCGGTTTCGGCTACGTGAGCCTGGTCAGCCAGGCCCAGCTGGACCAGCTTGACCGGCAGCACCAGGCCACCGGGGGCGCCGCGGGCGTGACGGGGGCCGCGGGCGGGGCGGACTGGGCCGGGGTGCTCGGTGCGCCCGGCACCGTCTCCGCCGCCCTGGCCGCCTACCAGGACGTCCTGGCCGGCCGGGTGCGCGCCGCGCTGGAACTACTCACGTGAGCCGAGCCCCTTCTCGTGAGCCGAGCACAGTCAAGGAGGAAGCACGATGACTGCCCCCGGCCCCGCTGGCGGCATCGCACCCGAGACCGACGAGCTGGTCCGGCAGCGGTTCTTCGCCGGATACGACGTCGTGGCCAGGGCCCCGGGCTGCGTGTTCCTGTTCGGGAATCACTCGGTGGTGTACGGGCACGTGGGCCTGTACCTGCCGGTGCCGAGGTACACCTACGTCGGGCTGAAGGAAGATCCCTCAATCTCCGGCATCGGGCTGGCCGAGTCCGCCCCGCTGAACTGGATCGACGCCACCGCCAGCCTGGATACCTGCAACGACCAGGACTTCGGGCACAAGGTCCGGAGCCTGTCCATGCTGGACGAGCAGAACCAGCACTTCCTGCTCAGGGCGTGCGAGGTGATCAGGGAGCGCTATTTCGCGCCCGAGTTCCGCAGGCTCGGGCTGCGGCTGCGGGTCTTCTGCCAGCAGCCGACGATGTCCGGCCTGAACAGCAGCGGCTCCATTGCCGCTGCCCTGGTCACCGCGCTGAGCGCTTACTTCGACCAGCAGCCGGCCGTGCCGGTGCTGGCCAGGGCCAGGCAACCGCTCGGACCGGATGAGCTGGCCGCCGGCAGCCTGCGCGGCAGCCCGGCATTCGAGCACCTCAGCACGCTGGCCTGGTTCCTGGACGACTGCCTGCACGGCCTGGGCGGGTCGGCGATCGGCTCGGTCGGGGCGCTGATGGGCAGCGAGAGCGGCCTGCCGTTCCTGTTCCTGGCCGAAGCGCGAACCGGGCTGTCCCCGGACGCGCTGGTGTCCGCCGACGACTACCGGCGGGCCGCGAGTCAGGCCGGCGCAGACCACGGGCGGCCTGGCCGACCGGATCGGCCTGGAGCGGGCTGCCCTGGCCGACCGGGGCGGCCGGCTGCTGCAGGGACTGCGGGCGGGCCGGGGGCAGCAGCAGGGCGCCGCCCCGGCGGCCGGAGCCGCCGGGGCGGCGGGGGCCGCCGAGATCGTCGCGCACCCGTTCAACTACAAGCACCTCGCCGACCAGCCGGGCCCGAGGCTGGACGCCATGGCCCGGCTGAAGCGGATGGTGATCCGGCTGGACGACGCGGTCGGCGGGCAGCCGCTGCTGCCCCGGTGGTGGGCCGACAGCGGGATCGGCGTGGTCTACGGCGGCGACCCCAAGTTCACCAGGGACATGCTGGAGCGGATGAGCGGGCGGCTGGAGGCGATGGCCGGCTCCACCTTCGTCACCGAGGTGCTGGACCTGGCCCTGGCCCGCAAGATGCAGCTCAACCCGCTGGAGGCCTGGCTGCGCCGCACTGCCAGCGCGCCGCAGGACCTGGATCTGCGGCAGTGGTATGAGCAGCTGGTCGGCCCGGCGCCGGATTACAAGGACGAGTGGTTCCACCTGCAGTGGCGCAAGCAGCAGCGCAAGGAGCTGATGATGCTGCTGGCCGGCGGCACTTCCTACCTCGCGCTGAACGCGCTCGGGGCCAGGGACCCGTACGACTTCGCCTCGCTGCTCAGCCAGCAGCAGGCGCTGTTCAAGGTCCTCGGCATGTCCCGGCCCTCGATCGACGTACTGTGCGCCCGCTACGGCGATCACCTCGACGCCGACGACCGGCGCCCGTTCGGCACCACGATCACCGGCGGCGGCGGAGGCGGGGACGTAGTGGTGTTCGGCCCGGCGGAGGCGCTTGAGCAGCAGTTCGATGTCATCTTCGCCAAGGCCGACGCCGAGATCGAGCAGGTGAGCGTGGCCCGGCAGGAGGGCGGCCAGGTGCACTACCGGTCCTGGACCGAGTCCAGGGTGGCCGAGCCGGCCCAGGTGATCTACCGCAAGGCGGCACCGGCGGCCAGCGAGCCGGCCGGGTTCTGATGCCGGCCGCGGAGACGATCTTCACCTGGGCCGCGCCGCCGCTGAAGTTCGGTGCCGGGGCCGTGGACGAGATCGGCTTCGAGCTGGCCAGGCACGAGGCCAGGCGGGTGCTGATCCTGACCGATCCCGGCGTGCACGCCCTGGGCATCCCGGCCAGGGTGGCCGACTCGCTGGCCAGCTACCAGATCAGCGCGGAGATCTTCGACGGCTGCCACGTCGAGCCGACCGACGACAGCGTGGCGAAGGCGGCCGGATACGCCGGGCAGCAGGGGCCGTGGGACGGGTTCGTCGCGGTCGGCGGCGGCTCGGTGCTCGACACCGCCAAGGCGGTGAACCTGCTGACCAGCGACGGCGGCGAGCTGATGGACTACATCAACGAGCCGGTCGGCCGGGGCCGCGGGCCGCGCCGCGCGCTCAAGCCGCTGATCGCGGTGCCCACCACGGCCGGCACCGGCTCGGAGAGCACCGCGCTGTGCGTGCTGGACGTGCTGTCGCTGCGGGTCAAGACCGGGATCAGCCACTGGCGGCTGCGGCCCACCCTGGCGGTTGTCGATCCGCTGCTGTCGGTCACCATGCCGCCCGAGGTCACCGCGTCCGCCGGGCTCGATGTCACCTGCCACGCGCTGGAGTCCTACACCGCCAGGCACTACACCTCCTTCCCGCGCCGCCAGGCGGAGCAGCGGGTCGCCTACTGCGGCGCCAACCCGGTCTCCGACCTGTGGTGCGAGCAGGCCCTGACGCTGGTCGCCCGGTCGCTGCGGGCGGCCGTCCGGGACGGGTCGGACCTCGCGGCCAGGGGCGACATGATGCTGGCCGCGACCCTGGCCGGGATGGGCTTCGGGAATGCCGGCGTGCACATCCCGCACGCCAACGCCTACCCGATCGCCGGGCTGGTGCGGGACTACCGGGCGCCCGGCTACCCGCGGGACGAGCCGATGGTGCCGCACGGCCAGGCGGTCGCGCTGACCGCCCCGGCCGCGTTCCGGTTTACCTTCCCCGGCGCGCCGGAGCGACACCTGCGCGCCGCCGCGCTCCTCGCACCCGCTCAGCCGGCACCGGGCCGGGGTCTGCCGGACGAGCCGGAGGAACGGCTGCCGGCCGCGGTCACCGCGCTGATGCGCGACGTCGGCGTGCCGAGCGGGATTGAGGCCGTCGGCTACAGCGAGGCCGACATCGCCGCCCTGGTGCCCGGCACGATGAAGCAGCAGCGGCTGCTGGTCACCTGCCCCCGGCCGGTGACCGAGGAAGACATCGCGGCGATCTTCGCCGCCTCCCTGCGCAACTGGTAACGATCGGCGCTAGTCGCCCGCGCCCGGCCCGCGGATGCACGCGGTGACCAGCGACGGCAGGTCTTCGGCTGCGCCGGCGGTTTCGTGCCGGGCGATGTCTCGCGGGGGAGCGAGGACTCAGCGGGCGGGAGCCGGCTCGGGCGACGGCTGCCAGTCCCGCCTGATCAGCCCGTAGACCCACGAGTCAGAGACCTCGCCGTTCACGACGCAGTCTTCCCGCAACGTCCCTTCGCGCACGAACCCGAGTTTCTCCAGCACGCGGGCGGATGCCGCGTTGCGCGTATCGGTCTCCGCCTGGACGCGGTTGAGGTCCAGCGTGCCGAATGCCCATCGCAGCAGAGCGCGCGCGGCCTCCGTCGCGTAGCCGTGGCCCCACGCTGCATCGCCGTAGCAGTAGCCCAGCGATGCGCTGCGGTAGTCCGGGTTCCACCGGTTCAGGCTGCACCAGCCGATGAACGCCCCGTCGCAGACCCGATCCACGGCCAGCCGCGTCCCGGTGCCGTCCTGTGCCATCTGCCGGCAAGCCGCGATGAACCGCCCGGCGCGCGCGCGTTCGGTCCACGGCGGCGCGTCCCAGTAGCGCAGCACCTAGGCGCTGCTGTGCAGCGCGAACAGGCCGTCCGCATCCGCGTCGTCGAAAGGACGCAGCCGGAGGCGAGCGGTGTGCAGTGTGGGGGCGGGCAGCGACATGCGGGTCATGTTTCCTCCCTGATTGGCCGGCCGCTCGACTGGACGCTGCACTGCACCGGGCGCCATCGGCTCCGCCCTGCTCTGTGGCAAGATCGCCTGATGCTGCAACTCCTGGGTTTCATCATCGACTGCCCGGACCCGATGAAGCTGGCGGCCTTCTACTCCCAGGTGACAGGCCGGGCCATCATGGAGGGCAGTTCCGGCGACTTTGCCGGCATCACCTTCGGCGAGGTCGATCTGGCCTTCCAGCGGGTGGCGGACTACCGCCCGCCGCGCTGGCCCGACGGCGAACACCCCAAGCAGTACCACCTCGACTTCGAAGTGGGCGAAATCGAGCCTGAACAGCGCCGCGTCGTCGAGCTCGGCGCGACACTGCAGCAGGACTTCATCGGACCCGAGGGCTACGGCTGGCAGGTCTACACCGACCCGGCCGGGCATCCCTTCTGCCTGTGCCGCCACGAAGGGGTCGCGTGGACCGACAAAGGGGTGGTGGGGCCCTAACCCGGCGTGCAGGGGTCAGAAGTGGGTTTTGAGCTCGTCCAGCTCTCGGGCCCGCTCGCTGAGCCTGGCGTAGGCGGGCCGTTCGCGGATGCGGGCCAGGACCCAGCTGACGGCTTCTGCCCGGCTGGCTGCGGTGCCGGTGGTGATCAGCGCGTCCAGCATCTGCAGGTCCGCGGGTCCGAGCCTGATGCGAGCCGGGGTGAGGTCCTGCTTGCTCCTGGCTGGATCGTCTGGCGGGGTACCGAGCCGGTGCCTGCTCTTGCCCTGGCGCCCGTTCTCGCCAAACCAGACCTCGAGGTGGCTGGCGCCGGGAAGCTGCTCTGCGAGCTCGCGCTCAAGTTCGCCGATCATCGTCTCGTGGTCTCGGTGCCAGGCCTGGTGGGACGGGTCCTCCGCGGCCTCTTCGATGAATACCCGGGCCAGCAGGTCTCCCGGCTCGACCGACGGGTCGTCGCCGTGCCGCAGCAGCGCGATCCGCTGCACCCCGCCGTCGGGGAAATGCTCCTTCATCTGCTCATCGAGCCTGCTTTGCAGCTGGTCGAGCGCGGCCCGGTCCAGGGCTGCCCGCGCCCGGGGCTCGCCGGGTTCCCGCGCCCGCTCGCTGAGCCGCGTGTAGGCCGGCTGCTCGCGGATGCGGGCCAGGGCCCAGCGCGCGCCCTCCGCGCGGCTGGCCGCGATGCCCGCGGTGATCAGTGTGTCCAGCGTCGCCAGGTCCACGGGCCCGAGGAGAGCCGGCGGCACCTCGGTGAGGCCGCGCGCGATCTCGTCCTCTTCCGGATCGAGCAGGGAAATGCCGTCCGTCTGCATGAACCTCGTGGGGGGAAGGCCAGCGCAGTGGCGGGCGTCGGTGGTGACCATGAACCCCTTGACCTCGGGAAGCCGCTGCGCGCGGAAGTCCTCCAGGCGGTCGAAGTGTGCTGCCATCCAGGCGTCCCGCGTCGCGCCGTCCTGGCCGAGGATGACCAGCAGGTACAGTTCTCCCGGCTCGATCATCGGGTGGTCACCGTAGCGCAGCAGTATGAGCTGCTGCACCGCGTCCGGGGGGAAACGGTCCGTCGTCTCAGCATCGATCATCCGCTGGATGCGATCTGTCGCCGCCGGTTCCACGGCCGCCTCCTTAGTAGCCCTGCCGTCGGGGCACCTGGTCCCTTCGGGTCGGCTGGGCCCGGTCAGAACCGGGCTTTAAGCTCGCTGATCTCACGCACCCGGCTTTGCAGCTGCGCGTATGCCGGGTTCTCGCGGATGCGGCCCACCGCCCAGCGCAGCACCTCCGCGCGGCTGCCCGCGATCCCCGCGGTGATCAGCGTGTCCACGGTCGCCAGGTCGGCAGGCCCGAGCCGCGTCATGACGGGGGTGAGTTCCTCTGCCGCGTCATCCAGTGGCTTAGCGGCCCGGCCCCCGCGGCCGACCTTCAGGACATGACGGCGGCGCTTCTCCGCCCCGCCGGGGCTGTCAGCCTGGAACTCCACCCACGCGATGACGCGGGGCAGTTCGTCGTTCAGCCTCTTGATGCGCTCGCGGTTGGCTTTCTCGAAGGAACCGACGATCTCCTCGTCCGCTTCCCCGCCTTCCGGCTGGTCCGGCCGGGGGAGGAAGACCCGGACCGCGACATCTCCCGGCTCCACCGCCGGGTCGTCCCCGTACTCCAGCACCTGGACCCGGCTGAGCACGCCGTCGGGAAAAAGCGACCTGATGTGCTTCTCGACACGCGTGGTCGCGGGCTTCGCCATGTCGCCTTCCTTGCCTGCAAGCCTTACGCGCATAACACGTGTAAGTCATGAAACAGAAGCTATTACGCTGTCGTTGTCTCGTCAAGCAGCCCTCGGCACCTTGATGGTCGTCATGGTCTGGGCAGCCGCTAGCCGGCGACCGGGCCGGCCGCGAACAGCGAGACCTGGCCCGGCTGCGGCGGGAGCAGCCGCAGCGGCCCGGCGCCCGGCCAGTACGCGACCTGGGAGCCGCTCTGATCGATGGTCAGTACCCACAGTCTGGACCCGGCCCAGCTCACCGCGTCGCCCAGGCCGACCGCCACGGTAGCGGTCGTGCCCGACTGCGCCGCGATCGCGCCGCGGCCGGAGGGGGCCGAGGTGAGCGGCAGCGCGGCGCCGGGCAGCGGGGCGAGCCGCCGGGCCGCTAGATCGGCCAGGTACACCCGGGTGGTGACCGGCAGGTGCGCGCGGTTAGTGGTGTCCAGCGGCAGCGCAAGCCGGCGGCCAGACGGGTCGAACGCACCCGG
Source organism: uncultured Actinomycetota bacterium (assembly GCA_963719705.1). Classification (GTDB taxonomy): domain Bacteria; phylum Actinomycetota; class Actinomycetes; order Streptosporangiales; family Streptosporangiaceae; genus CAVRCV01. The sequence goes on along the minus strand of CAVRCV010000013.1, from coordinate 1,287,919 downwards.
CTGGCCGTCGGTCTCGGTGCCCGGCGGCAGCGCGATCACCGTGCTCGTGCCGGTGCGCAGGTCGGTCACGTGCAGCGGGCAGGCCAGGCGCGGACAGCGTGGCGCCTGCCAGGCCACCTGGACCGAGCTGACCGCGGCCACCAGGGCGCCGGCCGGCAGCAGCGGTCTGCCGGAGCCCTCGGCGCCGCCGGGACCGCCAGGACCGCCGGAGCCGCCGGGGGCTGCCGGGACCGCCGGGGCTGCCGGGACCGCCGGGGCCCGGCAGCGTGCCGATGATCCGCACCCCGGCCCGGTCCGAGTCGGCCAGCAGGCCCCGGACCGTGGCCGCGAGCAGCACCTGGCCGCCCAGCCGCAGCACCGGGGACAGCCGTCGGCCGGACCTGTCGACCAGCCAGGTGGCGCCGCCGCCGAGCGGGCCGGTCCGCTGCAGCCAGACGTCCCGGCCGCCCGGCGCCACGGCCAGGTCACTGGCCCGGCCGAGCAGCCCTGGCGCGGCCACGCCGCGCGCGGTGACCGGGATGAAGAACGCGGTGCCCAGGTCGGGGTAGCCCGAGTCGGCGCCGTCGCCCAGCAGAGCGACGAAGCCGCCCGGCACCGGCTGCAGGATCTGCACGAACGGATCCGGTCCGGGCGGGCTCGGGCCAGGGCGGTTCAGCAGGACCTGTGCCCAGCGCGGCGTCACCGGCGCCGGGCTTGCCGGGGTGACCACCTGGAAGTCGTTGCCGGCCAGCAGCAGTACGGTGCGCCGGGGCAGGCGGCCGGGCAGGCCGGCCAGCGTGGCCGGCAGCGCCGCGATCTGCGCGAGCGGCCGTGGCCCCGGCGGGCGCGGGGGCCGGCCGGTCAGCCCGACGGTGAGGCCGGCTGCCAGGCCGGCCGCGACTAGGACCGCTGCGGCCAGCCACGGCCAGCGGCCGCCCGGCCAGCGGCCGCCCGGCCAGCGACCGCCCCCCACCTCCAGCCATGGCCACCGCCCGGTCAGTCCCGGCCACCGGGGTGGGCGGTCCGGATCCCGGCCGCTGCTGATCAGGTCGGCGTCACGCCCCGGCATCTGCCCATGATAGAGCCGGTGCACTAGGTTCTTCGGCATGACGAGGCGCTGTTGACCAGTCCTGCTGGCGGGCCCTGCTGATGGGCGCCTGCTGATGGGCCCTGCTGATGGGCACCGTGCCGCACGATGGCCCGGCACGTTCCGCCGGTCCCCGGCTCAGCTTCGCCGACGGGGACGATGGCTACCTGCGCGAGCTGGCCGAGCTGGTCGCGGTGCCGAGCGTGAGCCGGGACGCCAGCCCGCAGACCATGCTGACCGCGGCGCACTGGCTGGCCGGGCAGCTCGGCTTCGCCGGCGGCCGGGTGGTGCCGGCCGGCGGCCACCCGGTGGTGCTGGCCGAGTGGCTCGGCGCTCCCGGCAGGCCCACCATTCTTGTATACGGGCACTACGACGTGCAGCCGCCCGGCGACGAGGCCGAGTGGCACAGCCCGCCGTTCCGGCTGACCGTGGACGGCGAGGTGGCCCGCGGCCGCGGCGTGACCGACGACAAGGGACCGGTCTACATCGCGATCCAGACCGCCAGGGCGTTCGCGGCCCAGGAGGGCGGGCTGCCGCTGAACGTGAAGTTCCTGCTGGAGGGCGAGGAGGAGATCGGCAGCCCGAACCTGGCCGAATTCGTCACCGGGCACGCCGCCGAGCTGGCCGCCGACCTGGTGGTGTCCGCGGACGGGGCGATGTGGCGGCCGACCGAGCCGTCGGTCTCGCTGGCGTCCAAGGGCCTGGTCACCCTCGACGTCACGGTCGAGGGCGCGCGCACCGACCTGCATTCGGGCCGGTACGGCGGTACCGTGGCCAACCCGCTGCACGTGCTGGCCGCGATCCTGGCCAGCCTGCACCGCCCGGACGGGACCGTGGCCGTGCCCGGCTTCTACGACGGCATCCCGCCGTTGCCGCCGGGGCGGCGGCGCGAGATCGCCGCCATCCCGTTCTCCGAGCCGGAGTACCTGGCCGGGCTCGGGCTGGCCCGGCCGCACGGCGAGGCGGGCTACACCACCCTGGAACGGCTCTGGGAGCGGCCGACGCTGGAGGTCAACGGCGTCACCGGGGGCGGCAAGTACACCGTGATCCCGCACCGGGCCACCGGGTACCTGTCCGCGCGGCTGGTGCCCGGCCAGGACCCGGACCGGGTGATCGAGGCGGTCACCGGGCACATCGCCGCCCAGCCGCCCGCGGGTGCCACGGTCACGGTCAGCCCTGGCCCGGCCCGGCTGCCCGCCTACACGATCCCGGCCGCCCATCCGGCCATCCGGGCCGCCACCGCCGCGCTGGCCTCGGTCTACCCCGGCCGGCCGGTGCTGCACGCAAGCGTGGCCGGCACGCTGCCGGCCGCCACGCTGTTCGAGCGGCTGCTCGGGGCCAAGACGCTGTTCTTCTCGTTCTCCACCGCGGACGAGAACCTGCACGCGCCGAACGAGTTCCTGCGCATCCGCCGCCTCCGCGAGGGCATGCGGGCGTGGGAGCAGCTCTGGCGGCTGCTCGCGGCCGTCCCGGCAGCGGAGCTCCGGTCCGGACAGCCCAGCAGGAGGACGTGATGACCAGCCCCGAGCCGTCCGGCTACACCGCCTACTCGTACCTGACCGCGGGCACCGATTTCCCGGCGTTCGAGCTGGCACCGGAGTTCGGCAGGGTGCCGCCGTACCAGTCCGGGCTGACGGAGTCAGAGCAGGAACGGGCCGCCGCGCTGCTGCGCGACAGCCTGGTGATCAGCCTGCACGACCATCCGGTCCGGTTCCCGGCCCGGATGGAGCAGACCCCGGCCTACTACCGCACCGGCCGCGCGCACGCGGCCTACGCCGGGCTGGCCGCCTCCGGGCTCACCGTGGTGTTCGACAACATGATGAACGGCACCGCCTGCGTCACCGGGAACGCGCCGTGGCGCTGGGCCGACATCATCACCGACCTGGGCATGCGCCAGGCCGACCTGGCCCGCCGGGCCGACATGATGACGATCCGCACCGTGGCCGACATCGACGCCGCGTACCGCACCGGGCGGACCGGCCTGGTGTTCGGGCTGGAGGCGGCGACCCCGATCGAGAACGAGGTCGACCGCCTGGACGTGCTCTACGGCCTGGGCATCCGGCAGATCGGGATTGCCTACTCGGACGCGAACGCGCTCGGCAGCGGGCTGTCCGAGCGCACCGACGGCGGGCTGACCGCGTTCGGCCGCCGGGCAGTGACCAGGATGAACCGGCTCGGCCTGGCCATCGACCTATCCCACTCATCCGACCGCACCGCGCTGGACACCTGCGACGCTAGCGAGCAGCCGGTGCTGATCACCCACGCCGGCGCGCGGGCGGTGTGGGACACGCCCCGGATGAAGCCGGACGACGTGCTGCGAGCGGTGGCCGGCACCGGCGGCGTGATCGGGATCTCGGCCGCGCCGCACACCACCCTGTCGGCCGCGCATCCGCGGCACAGCATCGACTCGGTGATGGACCACTTCGAGTACTGCGCCGGCCTGGTCGGCATCGAGCACCTGGCGTTCGGCCCGGACACCCTCTACGGCGACCACGTGGCGCTGCACCGGATCTTCGCGCACCTGCTCAGCCTGGCCAGTACCCGCCAGCACGGGGCTACCGCAGGACCGGCGTTCGAGCGGGTGGAGTACGTGGACGGGCTGGAGAACCCGACCGAGAACTTCGGCAACATCTGCGGCTGGCTGGTCCGCCACGGCTACGACGACGACACGATCCGGGCGGTGATCGGCGGCAACGTCCGCCGGGCACTGGAGTCGATCTGGATCAGCCCGTGACCCGGCCGGACCCGGGCGCCGGCGCGGCCAGCGCGGGAGCCGCGGCGGCTGCGGCGACCGCGCTGGCCCGGCTCGGCGAGGAGTTCTACCAGGTCGTGCACACCGCCGACCCGTTCACCGCGACCCAGCTCGGGGTCAGCGGCTTCGACGCGCTGGTGCCCGATCCCAGCCGGGCCGGCTCGGCCAGGGCGGCCAGCCAGCTCGCCGGGATCGAGCGGCGTCTCGGCGGCATCGACCCCGGACTGCTCGATGACCGCGGCAGGACCGATCACGCGGTGCTGGGCGAGCTCGCCCGCGGAGCTCGTTCCGAATACGAGCACGGGTTGTGGGAGGCGAACGCGTCCGCGGCGGGCTACGTGTCGCCGCAGGCGATGCTGTATCAGTCGGTGCCGAGGGCGCCGCTGCCCGATGCCGGCGCGGTGGCGGGCTACCTGCGGCGGCTCGGCCAGCTCGGCGGCTACCTGGACGCGGTGGCCCGCCGCTATGCCGAGGCCGCGGGCGAGGGCCGGGTGCCGGCCGAGACAGGGGTGCGGCAGGCCATCGCGCTGCTGGCCGGGCACCTGCGCCGGGACGTCGCGGACGACGTGCTGGTGACGGTGACGGTGCCGCTGCCGCCCGGCCCGGACGGCGCCGCGGCCCGCGGCCAGATCGCCGGGATCGTGGCGGATCAGGTGCGCCCGGCCGCGGCCCGGCTGCTGGCCTGCCTGGAGCGGGACCTGCTGCCAGTGGCCCGGCCGCAGGACCGGGCCGGCATCGGGTTCGTGCCCGGCGGCGCGGAGGGATACCTGGCCGCGGTGCGCCGGCACACCGGCACCGGGCTGACCCCGGAGCAGATCCACCAGCTCGGCCTGGACCGGCTGGCGGAACTGCAGGCCGAGTGGGCGGAGCTGGGCAGGCGAGCACTGGGCACCGCCGGGCTGCCCGAGATCCTGGACCGGCTGCGCGGCGACCCGGCGCTGCGGTTTGCCCGCCCGGAGCAGATCCTGACCCTGGTCACCGGCGCGCAGCGGCGGGCTGAGGCGGCCACCGCGGACTGGTTCGGGCCGCTGGGCATCGCTAGCTGCGTGATCGAGGAGATCGACCCGGTCGAGGCGGGCAGCGCCCCGCTGGCCTACTACCGGCCGCCGGCTCCCGGCGGCGGGCGGCCAGGCGCGGTCTGCGTGCTCACCGCCGCGCCGGGGGAGCGGTTCAGCTACGAGTACGAGGCGCTGACCTTCCACGAGGGCACGCCCGGCCATCACCTCCAGCTCGCGTTCGCGCAGACCCTGAGCGACCTGCCCGGCTACCGGCGGTTCCTGGACGCCGAGGTCTGCTGCTACGTCGAGGGCTGGGGCCTGTACTGCGAGCGGCTGGCCGACGAGATGGGGCTGTACACCAGCGACCTGCAGCGGCTCGGCATGCTGTCGTTCGAGGCGCTGCGCGCGAGCCGGCTCGTGGTCGATACCGGCATGCACTACTACGGCTGGTCCCGCGCCAGGGCGGTGGAGTTCATGACCCGGCACACCGCCACCGCCCCGGCCAACATCGCCAGCGAGGTGGACCGGTACATCGCCTGGCCCGGCCAGGCGCTGGCCTACCTGACCGGCTGCCGCGAGCTGCGGCGGCTGCGGGAACTGGCGCAGCACCGGCTCGGACCACGATTCGACATCCGGGCCTTCCACCGGGTCGTGCTCGGCAGCGGCGCCGTCCCGCTCAGCGTGCTGAGCCAGCTCGTGACCCGCTGGCTGGACGGCGCCGCTAGCGCGTGATCGTGATCGCGATGGGGGCCTCACCCACCTTGATGGTGCGCACCACCTTGTTCGTGGCGGTGCGGATCTCGGTCACGTTGTTCGAGGCGATGTTGGTCACGAAGACGTCCTGGCCATTCGGTGTCACGGCCAGCGCCGACGGCCCGATCCCCGCCTTGATCGCCTTGCCGGCCCGGCCTCGCGCCAGGCTGACCGGGGTCACCGCGTCCGTGCCGTTGTCGGCGGTGTAGGCGGTCTTGCCGTTCGGCGTGATCACCAGGCCCTGCGGCTGGCTGCCGACCTTGATCGCCTTGCCTGCCTTGTTCCCGGCCACCCGGATCGGGACCACGGTGCTGGACAGGGCGCAGGCGACGTACGCGGTCTTGCCGCCGGGGGCGATCACGATCGCCGCCGGGCCGTTGCCGACCCTGATCGGCTTGCCTGCCTTGTTCCCGGCCACCTGGATCGGGGTGACCGTGTTGGAGCCGGAGTTGCCGACGTAGACGGTCTTGCCGTTCGGGGTGATCACCACGGCCTCCGGCATGCTGCCGACCTTGATGGGCTTGCCTGCCCTGTTCCCGGCTACCCGGATCGGGGTGACCGTGCCGGAACCGTTGTTGCCGACGTAGACGGTCTTGCCGTTCGGGGTGATCGCGATGCCCAGCGGGCTCCGGCCGACCTTGATGGCCTTGCCTGCCTTGTTCCCGGCCAGCTGGATCGGGGTCACCGTGCCGGAGTTGAAGTTGGTGACGTAAGCGGTCTTGCCGTTGGGGGTGATCGCGATCTCCGCCGGGAAGCCACCGGTCTTGATGGCCTTGCCCGCCTTCCCGGTGGCGACCTGGATAGGAGTGACCGAGTTCGAGACCCCGTTGGCGACGTAGGCGGTCCTGCCGTTGGGAGTGACCGCCATCTCGCCGGGTGCGCGGCCGACCTTGATGGGCTTGCCCGCCTTGCCGCTGCCGGTCTGGATCGGGGTCACCGTGTTTGACCCGTTGTTCGACACGTAGGCGATCGGCGGGGCATGCCGGGCAGGCAGTGGGCCCGGCCTGGGGGCGGCCGTGGCGGTGCCTGCCGTCAGGCAGGCCGTCGGGACGAGCAGGGCGGCACAGGCCGCGACGGCAACGCGCTTGATCATGATTCCCCTCCGCAGCGGACCTGGGCGCTGAACCCGTTCCATGATCCGGTAAATAAAGTGCTGTCCCAGCGACACTTTATTTACCGGATCATGAAACCCGTAGGGTCAGCGGACTGAGCTACAGCGGCCGGTCCCGATCGCCGATGCCATCATCCTGAACTACGCCGCGCGGCGGCGCCAGGGGTGCCCCGGTCAGGGAGGGTTCAGGAAACCCTCGGCTAGCCTGCAACTCGGCTGCCTACTCTCGGGTCAGCAGTCAGGATCGGGTGACCGACTCAGGGAAGGGCCAGGTCGTGGGTGAGAGCGTGACCATCTTGTACCGCGGAGCGAGGTACGAGATCGGGCTGGTGCGGCGGTGCTATGCAGTCTGGGCCGCGGGGGAGCACCAGTCGCCGCCACTGGAGTGGTGGCCGGAGACCCCCGAGGGCTGGTCCGGCGCCTGGTCCCGGTTCAGCGATCTCGAACCGGGCGGCGCGATCGTCCAGGTCGATCCCGCGGCCCCGGCGGCCGCCACGGCTCCGGCGGCATCCACGACCCCAGCGGCGTCCGCGGCCCCTGGGGAACCTGGCGGATCGGGCGGGCAGGACTGGCCGGGCGTCGAGCCGGGCGGCTTGGCGGGGCGGGCAGCCGCGGTGACCGGGCGGCCGGGCAGGTCCGGCGTCGCCGGGGCGGCAATGCTCGCGGCCGGCGTGCTGTGCGGGTTCATCGGCCTGTTTCCTGGCTATGTCGGCGGGGTCAGCGTGGCCTCGGACTCCTCCAACCTGGTGCCGCACCTGCTCTACCTGGCATCCTGGATCATCGCCGCCGGGCTGATCATGCTCGGCGGCACCCGGATGCGGGCCGGTGCCCTGCTCGCGCTCGGTACCAGCGCCGTGACCTTCGGGCTCTTCCTGGCCGACGTGGGCGAGGGGGCGGCCACCAGTTCCGGCGCCGGCCTGGTGCTCGGCGTGATCGGCTGGGCCGCCTGCACGGCCGGCGCGGTGGCGGCCATGCGCGGCCGCGGGGCCGGCCAGCCGGGCGGGGTGCGCGGGGCGGAGCTGGTCACGCTGGTGCTGGCCCTGCTGGCCGGGCTCGGCGTGGCGGCCGCCTTCGCCCCGTCCTGGGACAGCTACACCGGGCAGACCGCCACCGGCTTGTCCCAGACCCTGACGCTGGGCGATGCATTCGCCAATCCCGGCCTGGTGATCGCCGGCGACGTCGCGGTGATGATCGCGGTGGTCGCGGTGGCGGCCGCGGCGGCGCTGTGGCGCCCGGTCCGGCTGGGGGCCGCGCTGCTGGCCGGGGCGATCGTCCCGATGCTGGCCCAGGCGATCTCGGCCATGATCGGGATCAGCCAGCCTGCCTCGCCGGGCTTGTTCGGGATGACGCCGGGGCAGGCCAGCCAGTTCGGGCTGACGATTGGCTCCAGCCTCACCGCCGCGTTCTGGATCTACTGCGTGTTCCTGGTCGCGCTGCTGCTGGCCTGCGCGCTGCTGCTGGTGAGCCGCGACCGGCCGGCACTGGCGGCTGCCCAGCCTTCGATGACACAGCCGCTAGGCCCGCAGCCGCCCGGTCCGCAGGGCCCCGGCGGGCAGGGATACGGCGGCCAGGGATCTGGCGGGCACGGGCCCGGTGTTCAGCCGGTCATGCCCGGAATGGCCCCGGTGCCCCCGGTGGCTCCGATGAGCCAGCCCGGCCCGGCTGGCTACGCGGCGTTCCCGGCCGCCTCGCCCTCCGGCGTCGCCCCGGCTCCCGGCCCGGCTCCCGGCCCGGCTCCGGCGCCGGGCACCATGCCGACGTCGGCCGGGTCCGGCGGCATCCCGGGTCCGGCAGGACCGGTCGAGCCGGCCTAACCAGCGCCATTACTCCGGTCTGCGGACCGCCCGGGGTTCGTTATCGCCCCCGGTGGTACGCTCGGCGATGCCTTGTTAGCGGCGAATGAGCGGCTTGCTGCACTTGGCCCGCAAATCGACCAGTTAATTGTGGAGCGCACAGGTGAAAATCACAGTTATCGGCTGCGGAATGATGGGCCGGGGCACCGCTTACGCGCTGGCTCATGGTGAAGATGCCGTGGAGCTGACTCTCGTGGACGCCGACGACCAGCGGGCCGCGAGTACGGCGAGCTGGCTGACGGAGATGGGAGCACGGGCGCGGGCGGCATCGGACCTGGAGGCCGCGCTCGACACGGCTGACGCCGCCAGCCTTGCCCTGCCCTGGCCAGCCACCCTGCAGATTCTCGAGCAGGCGGTGAAGCGCGGTACGCCCGTCGCCAGCATCGCCCGGCCGCGCACTGACGACATCCCCCGCCTGGTCGCGGTGACCGAGCCCGCACAGGTGCCCATGCTGCTGCCGGTGGGCCTCGAGCCCGGGCTGACCGAGATCCTCACCATCTACCTGGCCGGAAAGCTCGATCATGTGCGCGAGGTTCGCACCTACTGCGGCTGCGTTCCGCGCCAGCCCAGAGGGCCGCTTGGCTACACCATTCTCTTCGGCGGCGATGTGGTTCACATTGCGCTGGGGGACGTCTACATGGCCAAGGCCGGCCGCCTGGTGACATTGCCCCGCTACTCAGGCGTGGAGGAGATCTTTGTAAACGGCGTCGGCATGCTGGAAGCTCATCACGACGGCATGGTTCCGTGGCTGCCCGAGCATCCGCTGCTGCGGGACGCGGACTGCAGCCAGAAGACGGTTCGCTGGCCGGGGTTCGCCGGCCGGGTTAACCTGCTCGCCGAGGCCGGGCTGCTGGACCAGCGGCCAGTTGAGGTTGACGGCGTATCAGTAGTCCCCAAGCGCGTCCTCGACAGGTGCCTGTCACCCTGGGTGGCACCGCGGCCGGGAGACCGCGATGTCGGCATCCTGGATATCAGCGTGCAGGGCCTGCTGGGCGGCCGTGAGACGACCGCCCGGGCGCTGGTCATCGACTACTCCGACCCCATGCCCAGCATGTCGGCGATGGCCCGGCTGACCGGGCTCACCCTTGCCGCCTGCACGAGGATGCTCGCGTCCGGCTCCGTGCCGAGCGCCGGCTGGGCACAGCCTCATCACGCGCTCAGCCCGGCACTGGTGGAACAGCTGCTAGCTGAGCTGCGGCAGCACGGAATCCGGATAGACGTCGCTGTCAGCCAGGACGATGCGCAGGACCCGGGTGCTGCCGCCGAAGGCATACAGCCGCTGCCGGGCCTGAGCGTGCTGCCGCCATCACCCACGGCGGCAGCACGCTGGCGCAGGCCGGAGAGCAGGCCCGGCTCAGTCCGCGCTGGATCCGGCCCACAGGTTGATCCCGGCCTCCGTCGCCTCCTGGTCGATGGCGGCGAGTTCCTCGCTGGTCAGCGGGGAACCGCCGGCCGCGTCCAGGTTCTGGTCCAGCTGGGCCACGCTGCTCGCGCCGATCAGCGCCGAGGTCACCCGCGGGTCGCGCAGCACCCAGGCCAGCGCCAGCTGGGCCAGGGACTGGCCGCGGGCGGCGGCGAGCCGGCTCAGCGCCCGGACCCTGGCCAGGTTCTGCTCGCTGAGCTGGCTGGCCGACAGCGACCCGTCCTGGCTGGCGCGGGAGCCGGCCGGGATCCCGTTCAGGTATTTCTCCGTCAGCAGGCCCTGGGCCAGCGGGGAGAACGCGATGCAGCCGACGCCCTCCTGCGCCAGGGTGGCCAGCAGCCCGTCCTCGATCCAGCGGTTCAGCATCGAGTAGGACGGCTGGTGAATCAGCAGCGGGGTGCCCAGGGACCGCAGGATGGCGGCGGCCTCGCTGGTCCGGGCCGCCGAGTAGGACGAGATGCCCGCGTACAGCGCCCGGCCGGACCGGACCGCTGTGTCCAGCGCGCCCATGGTCTCCGTCAGCGGCGTGTCCGGGTCGAGCCGGTGGCTGTAGAAGATGTCCACGTACTCCAGGCCCATCCGGTCCAGCGACTGGTCCAGGCTGGCCAGCAGGTACTTGCGGGAGCCCCACTCGCCGTAGGGCCCCGGCCACATGTCATAGCCGGCCTTGGTGGAGATGATCAGCTCGTCCCGGTACCGGCGCAGGTCGGAGCGCATGATCTGGCCGAAGTTGCGCTCGGCCGAGCCGTACGGCGGGCCGTAGTTGTTGGCCAGGTCGAAATGGGTTACGCCGCGGTCGAAGGCGCGCCGGATGATCGCCCGCTGGGTGCCGATCGGCTGGCCGTCGCCGAAGTTCTGCCACAGCCCGAGCGAGATCTCCGGCAGCCGGAGGCCGCTGCGCCCGCACCGCCGGTACGGGATCTGGTCATAACGGTTATCCGCCGCTAGGTAGCTCATCCGGGCAGTCTGCCACCAGGTGCGCCCCGTTCACGATGATGACGGCGGTCACGATAATGACTAGGTGCTTCACAACGGTGCCAGTCCGCGGCTGTACGGGGTCAGCGACCTGCATGTCGGGTTCCCGGCTAACCGGCCGGTGGTACAGGACATGCGGCCGCGGTCCGACGCGGACTGGCTGGTAGTGGCCGGCGACGTGGCCGAGCGGGTGGCCGACATCGAGTGGGCGCTGCGCACGCTGAGCAGCCGTTTCGCCAAGGTGATCTGGGTGCCCGGCAACCACGAGCTGTGGACTCAGGGCACCGACCCGGTACAGCTGCGCGGGGTGCGCCGCTACCAGCACCTGGTGAGCATGTGCCGCCGGATCGGCGTGGTCACGCCGGAGGATCCCTACCCGGTGTGGCAGGGCGGGTCCGGCCCGGTGGTGATCGTGCCGCTGTTCCTGCTCTACGACTACAGCTTCCTGCCCGAGGGCGCGCAGACCAAGGCCGACGGGCTGGCCGTGGCCTACCAGACCGGGGTGGTCTGCACCGACGAGGCGGTGCTGCACCCGGATCCGTACCCGAGCCGGGAGGCCTGGTGCTGGGCCCGGCTGACGGAGACCGAGCGCCGCCTGGCCGCGCTGGACCCGGCGGTGCCGACCGTGCTGGTGAACCACTTCCCGCTGAACCGGGAACCCACCAGGGTGCTGCGGTACCCGGAGTTCGCGCAGTGGTGCGGCACCACCAGGACGGCCGACTGGCACCTGCGGTTCCGGGCCGCCGCCGTGGTCTACGGCCACCTGCACATCCCGCGCACCACCTGGCACGACGGGGTCCGGTTCGAGGAGGTGTCGCTCGGCTACCCGGACGAGCGGCCCCCGGAGGCGCCGTCGCGGCGGGTGCCCCGCCAGATCCTGCCGGACCCGGATCCTGACCCGTCCTGACTCGCGACCGGGCGGCTCAGCGGGCCGGCGCCCCGTTCGGGCACCACGGGTTGGCCGGCGCGCCTGCGCAGGGGTTGGGCATCGTCGGCAGGCCGATCGGCAGCGGCTTCAGCACGACCGTGCCGTTTGGCTTCGGGTACTTAGCCCCCGGCGGGCACGTGCCCAGGCCGGTGTCGCAGAGCACCTGCTCGAACAACGGGCCCCCGGTGTTGCCGGCCTTGGTCCTGACCCCGCACTTCTTCTGGATCTTCCTCAGGTTGCCCGGAGCGCTGCCATCGGGGGCCTTGTTGCCCCGGAAGCAGTTCTGCGGTTCGTGCCCGAACAGCGTGATCTGCCCGTAGTCGGAATTGCTCGGGTTACCGAAGTAGCCGTTGTGGCGGAACGTGTTGTCCAGCAAGGCGTCGCCTTCGGGGTCGAGGACGCAGCCGAAGCCGGGGACGATGTGGCCGCCGGAGCCGGCGCAGGTCTGGTGGAGGCTGGGCTTGCCCTGCTGGGCGTAGGGGACGAAGAGGATGCCCCAGGCCCCGTTATCGGTGACCTTGTTGTCCATCACCGTGTCGAAGCGGCCGCCGGAGACCGTCATCCCGGTGCCGATCGGTCCCGCCGCCGCGCTGCCGGCCGCCGGGGCCCTCGGGTTGTTGTTGTTGTGCAGGTAGTTGTGAATGACCACCCAGCACGAGCGGGTGCGGGTGATCGGGCTGGTCCCGCCGCGGCGGCACTGGCCGTTCTGCGGGGCGGGCGGATCGCCGACGACCTGGGTATTGGTGTCCAGGCCGTCCTGGTTGTCGTCGAACTGCGAGTTCTTTATGACCACGGTTCCGCCGGAGTTGGTGCCGGAGTAGCCAAGCGCGTTGTTTTCCATCCACATGTGGTTCATCACCACGTCGCACCGCTGCTGGCAGGCGCCCACATACGTGCCGGAGTCGTTCATGTTGCTGGCGTACAGCTGGTTCCAGCTGGCCGGCCCGGCGGCGTTGCTGGCGAAGATGCCGTACTCGGCGGCGGTGGTCTCGTTGCCGAAGAACGTCGAGGTGGCGGTCAGGTAGCTGCCCCAGTAACCGGTCAGCCCGATCTTGCCTGACTCGGCGCCCCCGTTCCACCAGATCTGGTTGCCGGATGCGCCCGTTCCGGCCAGGAAGTTGCAGACCGTGAGGTTCTCGATGCTCACGTCGTTCGCCTTCCACACCAGGATCCCGTTCCGTCCGACGGGCTTCCCGTCCGCCCCCCGCGGCCCGTAGTTCTGCGCAGCCCGCCCGGCGCTGCACGGAGCCGAGCCGCGCTTGGTGCCGTCGACGATGACCGAGTTGCGGTCCATGCCCCGCAGCGTGATGCCGGACTTGTCGATGTACACCCCGCCCATCTGCCCGTGCTCGGGGTTAACCGGACGGCCGTGCTCATCGGCCGTCTCGTGATAGTCGCCCGGGCCGACCAGGATCCAGTCCCCGGGCCGGGCGGCATTGACGGCAGACTGGATTGTCCGGTACTGGCCCGCCACACCGTCGAACGTCCCCACCAGCAGCACCTTCGGCCCGTGCGACCCGGCTAGGCCGTGCGACCCGGCTAGGCCGTGCGCCGGCGCCCAGGCGGACAGCATCCCGCAGGTAACGACCGCCACGCCTAGTACCGCCACCCGGCCCGCGATGCTCCGACCGTCGATTCTCATACCGGGTCCCCTCTGGCGATAACCGTCCATCCGCACCCTACGCATGCGGCTCATCAGCCGCCAGACATCTCCAGCAGGTGAGCCCGCACCGCCGGTACCCGGTAGTGCCCGGCCGGGCCCTGGGACAGCGCCCGGATCGCCAGGGCGACCCCCTCGCGGATCAGACCGGCGTCCCAGCGGGTCCGGTCCTGCTCGGCTCCGGAGGCGCCACCACGCCGGGTGCCCCGTCAGACCTGTCCGACCCCGACCCTGACTGACCGACAGCAGCGCTAGAGTCTTCAGCCATGGGGGATGTTCAGCGGGGGTGCCGCGTACGTAGACTCAAGGCGGTAGCAAACCTTGTCAAAGCACCACAAGGACATCGAACCGATCATCAGAGCGGCTGAAAGCCAGGGCTGGCGGGTAAGTAGGGGGAAGCGGTACTACAAGATGTGGTGCGGATGCCCCGCCAAGCACTGGAAGACGGTCCACCTGACGCCATCCGACCCCAATTATGTCCGGAACCTGCTCGGCCAGCTGAGGCGTGCCACATGCTGGAAGGGCTAGGAAGGCAGAGCAAGATGTTCTCCCTGACGGCTGATATGGAGTTCGCCTGCACAGATCCCGCGCGCGACACAGACGGCAACTTCGAGGCATTCCTCGAAGCCGTCATGGAAGCGCTGGCCGATCTTGAAGAGGTTGACGAGGGGATCACCGGGGCAGATATCACCGCCACTATCACGCGCCGTCGCGCGTCGTTCGCCATGGGCCTTGAGGCGGACTCATTCAACGATGCCATCCGACTGTTCCTGGCTAACACGCGGACTGTGCTGCATGCCGCCGGCTGCGGAACTCCTAACTGGCCGACATACCGACCCCTCAACCAGACCCCAACGGTTCGCGAGATCGATCACGCAGACGCTTGACCCGAAAGGTATCGATCCGCGCGGTGCCTCCGCTCATCCTCCGCGCGGCTGGCCTGCTTGGCTAGGCCTCACGGCATAGCTGGCGGAGACGGGCGGCCTTCATGGTCAGGTAGTGCTGTTCCGGGATGCTCATCGTGCCGTGCGCGGCCCGCTCGTAGCAGTCGATCGCCGGGCCGTCCTGGCCGAGCATCCAGCTCGCCGCCCGGCCCGGTCCTGGCCGCCCGCCGCGCCTCGGTCAGCAGCATCAGCGCCAGCAGCCCGGTGACCGTTCCCTCGTCTGGCAGCAGTGCGTGCACCAGCCGGGTGAGCCGGATCGCCTCGCCGGACAGCTCCTGCCGGTGCAGCCGGGCGCCTGCGGTGCTGGCGTAGCCTTCGCTGAAGATCAGGTACAGCACGTGCAGCACCGACCGCAGCCGTGCGGCCGCCCCGGGGCCCGGGGCGGCCGCACGGCCGTTTCGCGCTGGGTTCAGAAGTGCCGGTGATCAGCGGCGCCATCTTCGGGGTGCCGATTCCGGTGGCCTCGTCATATCCCGGCGTGGTCGGGAACAGGCCGTTGTTCGTGGCCGCGGCCTGGTTCGGGCCGATGCCGGTGATGTCATGGAAATAGCGGCCGGGGTCGAGGTTCAGCAGCAGGTACAGCAGCGGGTTGATGTTGCCGCTGCGCGCGCCCTGGTAGCTGTCCCGGTCCGCGATGATCGCCGACCACAGCGGCGAGGACAGGCTGGTGCCGCCGATGCCGAACCAGCCAGGCGGATTGAATGAGCCGCTGAACTGGCCGCACGAGCTGCCCGGCGTATGCGCGTTGCCGGTGCAGTACTCGGCGTACGGCGTCCACTCATCGGCGTTGGCGGAGATGTCGGGCACCTCCCGGCACGGCGTTCCGGTGGCGGCGAACGAGCACTGAGTGGTGCCGTTCCCGGTGGTGCTGAACGGGTTGTTCACGCCGGGGCCGGCCTGGTAGAACGGGCGGCCCCAGAACTGGCTGCTGCCGCCGCCGCCCGCGCCAGGGCCGTCCACGCCGCACCAGAACAGGCCGGGCTCGCCGCCCTCGTCCGCGCTGGTGTTGCACAGGTTGTCCACGTTCCAGACGGTCTCGACGCCGTTGGCTGGGTAGGGCGGGCTCGGGTTCATGCCGGGGTTGTCGCTCTCCAGCGAGGTACCGCCGACACTGGTCACCCACGGCTGCGCCTCCCGGCGGCCGGTGCCAGGGGCGCGCTGACGTTCCGGTAGCGACGATACTGAGGCGCGATTCGGCCGGCCAGGGGCAATTCAGTTGCCTGTCCGGCGGCCGGCTGCTGTACTGCGGGAACAGCGGAATCACCAGGGAGAGCGAAAGATGCGAGCAGCGCCAGAGTCCATCCGGAAACTGACGGCTGCCTTCGCAAAGGACATGACGCTTGACTGGCAGAACGCTGAACCTGGGCATCCTGGCACACGTCGACGCGGGTAAGACCACCCTCACCGAGCGGCTGCTGCAGCTGGCCGGGGTCATCGGCGAGATCGGCAGCGTCGACGACGGCAGCACCCAGACCGACTCGCTGGCGCTGGAGCGGCAGCGCGGCATCACGATCAAGTCGGCGGTGGTGTCGTTCGCCATCGGCGACGTCACGGTCAACCTGATTGACACGCCCGGCCACCCGGACTTCATCGCCGAGGTGGAGCGGGTGCTCGGCGTGCTGGACGGCGCGGTGCTGGTGATCTCCGCGGTCGAGGGCGTGCAGGCGCAGACCAGGGTGCTGATGCGAGCGCTGCGGCGGCTGGGCATCCCGGTGCTGATCTTCGTGAACAAGGCCGACCGCCGCGGCGCGGACTGCGAGCGCGCGCTCAGCCAGATCGCGGCGCGGCTGACCCCGGCCCTCGTCCCGATGGGCTCGGTCACCGGCCAGGGCAGCCGGGAGTGCGAGTTCATCCCGTCCAGCCCGGCCGACCCGGCCTACCTGGCCACCCTGGCCGAGGTGCTCGCCGAGCACGACGACGCCCTGCTCGCCGCCTACCTCGACGACGATGTCCCGGTCCGCTACGACCGGCTGGCGGGGCAGCTCGCGGCGCAGGCCAGGCGCGGGCTGGTGCACCCGGTGTTCTTCGGCTCGGCGGTGACCGGCGCGGGCACCGATGCTGCTGACGGCGGGCCTGACCGAGCTGCTGCCGGCCGCGCGGGCGATCCGGACGGGCCCGCCGCGGGAACCGTGTTCAAGGTGGAGCGGGGCCGGCCGGGGAGCGGATCGCCTATGTCCGGATGTTCCGCGGCACGCTGCGGGTGCGGGACCGGCTGGAGCTCGGCCGGGGCCGGGCCGGGAAGGTCACCGCGATCCGGGTGCCTGGCGGCGCGGTCGGCCCGGGCGCCGGTCCCGGCGGTCCTGGCGGTCCTGGCGGTCCGCGGTCCCGGCTCCGGCGGCCCCGGCGATGCCGCCGCCGGGCAGCTGGCCGCCGGGCAGATCGGCAAGCTCTGGGGGCTGCGCGAGGTCCAGGTGGGGGACCCGGTTGGCGCGCCGCCCGCCCCGGACGACGGCGCTGGCGGCCGGACCGGGCGAGCAGGCCGGACCGGGCGAGCGGGCCGGTGCGGCCGGGCGGTGCGGCTCAGCCTGCGGCCGGGGACGGCGGGCAGTTCGCGCCGCCGACGCTGGAGACCGTGGTGACGCCCTGCCGCCCGGCGGACCGGGCCGCGCTGCACCTCGCGCTGACCCAGCTGGCCGAGCAGGACCCGCTGATCAACCTGCGCCAGGACGACCGGCGCCGGGAGCTGCTGGTCTCCCTCTACGGCGAGGTGCAGAAGGAGGTCATCGGCGCCACCCTGGCCGGCGACTACGGCATCGAGGCGGAGTTCAGCCAGACCAGCACGATCTGCATCGAGCGGCCTGTCCGGGACCGGCGCGGCAGCCGAGTTCATCGACGCGGCCGGCAACCCGTTCCGGGCCACGGTCGGCCTGCGGATCGAGCCCGGCCGCGGACGGCTCGGGGGTCGGCTTCGGCCTGGGCATCGAGCCGGGCGCGCTGACGGCCGCGTTCATCCGGGCGGTCGAGGAGACCGTGCGGCGGACCCTGGCCGAGGGCCGGTACGGCTGGCAGGTGACCGACTGCACGGTGACGCTGACGCACTCCGGCTTCGTGCCGCCGTCCGCCGTACGGCTGGAGCAGCTCTTCCAGCTCGGCCGCCGACTTCCGGAACCTGACCCCGCTGGTGCTGATGACCGCGCTGACCTGGCCGGCACCACGGTGCTGGAGCCGATGCACTGGTTCCGGCTGGAGATCCCGGCCGACATGCTCGGCGCGGTGCTGCCGGCCCTCGCGCCGCTGCGCGCGGTGCCGGCCGGGAGCCCGCGCTCCGGGGCTCGCTGTGCCTGCTGGAAGGCGACATCCCGGCGGCGCGGGTGCACGGTCTCCAGCGCCAGCTGCCGTCGCTGACCA
Source organism: uncultured Actinomycetota bacterium (assembly GCA_963719705.1). GTDB lineage: Bacteria > Actinomycetota > Actinomycetes > Streptosporangiales > Streptosporangiaceae > CAVRCV01. The sequence goes on along the minus strand of CAVRCV010000013.1, from coordinate 1,270,108 downwards.
GGGGCGAGGGCGTGCTGGAGAGCGAGTTCGACCAGTTACCGGCCGGTCACCGGCCAGATCCCGGTCCGGCCCAGGTCCGGCCCGGATCCGCGGCACCGCAAGGAGTACCTGCTGCACGTCACCAGGGCGGTCGGAGCGCGGTAACCGCGGGACTGGCGGCCCGGTCCCCGCCGGTGTGGTCGCTGCGGGCTGGGCGAGCAGCCCGCAGCGACCACGAGCAGCTAGCCTCGCCGCACTGACCCGGCCGGACCGCTGTTCCTGATGCCCCAGGCGCCGGTCAGGCAGAGGGCGACTGCCGCCGCGACGGCGGCCAGCCGGACTCCCGGCACGGCCAGCCTGCCCAGCTCGGCGGCCGTCGCATGCAGCCACGTCGTGGCCGCCGCGGCCGCATGCCCGGAGGCAGCCGGCCTGGCCGCCGCTGCCTGAATCGCCGGGGTCCTGGCCGCCGTCCGGGTTGCTGCCAGCGGCGCCGAGTCGGTCGCGGTGATCAGATCCGCCGTCGCCGGGACCGAGCGGGCGATCAGCAGCCAGTCGAGCCGGGTGGCCGGGAACGCCGCCAGCAGGCAGAACGCCATGGCGTCATACCAGGACCGCTGCATCGGCCAGATCAGCAGCCAGGCCAGGCTCACGGCCAGGGCCATCCTGATCCCCGCCAGCCCGGCCAGCCCGGCTGGCAGGCGCCAGGCGAGCAGGGCGGCCAGGGCCAGGCAGGCCAGGATGGCGGCCGGGAAGAGCCAGCCGGGGACGGTGCCGAAGCCGTAAAACAGCCGCCACAGGCTGTCGGCGGCCACCCGGCTGTCGTCGGCCCTCAGGTCGCGCAGCGCGGCCGGCCCGGCCAGCCAGTACCCGGCTGCCAGCACTGCCCCGGCGCTGACCGCCGCCACGGCCAGCGCCGGTGCCGCCCGCCGCACGGTCCCGCCCGCCACGAGGATGGCGGCGAGCAGGCCGGCGCCGAACAGCAGGAACGGCAGCTTGACCGATGCGGCCAGGCCGATCAGCGCCCGGCCCCGGCGGCCCGGAGCGGGCCGATCCGGGTGGACTGGCTGGCCGCTGGGTCCGGGCGGGGGCCTGCCAGCAGGAGGCCGAGGAAGCCCAGGCCGGCAGCCAGGCCGTCGACGTGGGCGCCGGCCATGATGGCCCAGAGCATCAGCGGGTTCAGGGTCCAGAGCAGATGGGCGCGGGCGCGGCCGGCCGGGTCGGCCCGCAGCAGCCGGTCCAGCCCGGCCGCGACCGCGGCGAACGCCAGCGCCAGCCAGAGCTTCAGCCAGAACACAATCCGGCCGATGGACGAGCCGCCGAGCTCGGCCGCGGCCCACTGGCTGGCGGTGGCCAGCGGGCCGTACACCGACGGGGTGTGCTGCCAGTTGCGGGTGCCCTGGCGGCCGATGACGTCGCCGCCGGCCCGCAGCTGGGCCGGGGTCATCTGGTACGGGCTGTGCCCGGTCACGGCGATCCGGCCGTAGGCCGCGTAGCTGAGGCTGTCGCTGGATCCGGCCGGCGGCAGCATGGTGAACGCGGCGACCGCGGCCAGCCCGGCGGCAAGCAGCAGCCGGGCTGGCGGCCGGGCGCCGCGCCGGACCGCGATCAGCCCGGCGGCCACTCCGGCGGCGCCGAGCACTATCGCGGTCACGGTCAGCGCCTCGGCCGTGCCCGCGGGCAGGCGCAGCGACAGCCACCAGGGCGGGGCCGGCCAGGTCCGGGGGAGCGGCGGCACCACGGCGCTCGGCCCGCTGGCCGCCACCGCGAGCATCAGCAGGATCGAAGCCGTGATGGCGGCCGCCGCGAGCCAGCCAGCCAGGCGTGCCCGAGCACGCCAGGGCCCTGGCTGCGCAAGAGACCCGTCCGTCACCGGCGCGGTGATGCCGTGCTCCCTCCAGGCGATGCTTGTCCCCTTCCCGGCTGGTTTCGCTTCCTGGCTGGTTCCGGCGGCCGCCCCGATGATCCCGGTCGGCCGCGGGCGAGCTGGCCGGTGCGGCCATGCAAGTATTATTCGCTCGGCCCCGGCCTTACCCCGCGGAAGGACCTGGCAGTGACCACCGAGCGGATCGGACCGCCGCTGATCGCGGGCGAGCGGGAGATGCTGCGCTCGTTCCTGGACTACCACCGCGCCACGCTCGCGCTGAAGTGTGACGGGCTGCCGGACGAGGAGCTGCGCCGGGCCTCCATGCCGCCGTCCGCGCTGACCCTGCTCGGCCTGGTGCGGCACATGGCCGACGTCGAGCGCACCTGGTTCCGCCAGGTGATCGGCGGTGAGGACATCGGCCTGGTGTGGTCGCCGGACGGCGACTACCAGGCGGCCTACGACGCGAGCACGGCGACCAGGCTGTCGGCCTTCGCCGCCTGGCAGGACGAGGTGGCACACGCGCGCCGGATCGAGCAGCAGGCACAGTCCCTGGAGGTCACCGGCTACCAGCCGCGCTGGGGCGAGGAAGTGTCACTGCGCCTGGTCATGCTGCACCTGATCCATGAGTACGCCCGCCACAACGGGCACGCCGACCTGCTGCGCGAGGGCATCGACGGGACGGTGGGGGCCTGAGGTGACCGAGCCCGAGATGATCAGCGCCGGCGCTGACCACGGCCGAGGTTCAGGTCTGGCACGGCGTTGTGAACCACGGTGCTGCTGACCACGGTGCTGCTGACCACGGTGCTCCTAACCACGGTGCTCCTAACCACGGGCTATCCGGCCAGGGGCCGCCGTCCGGCGACCTGGAGATCCTGTCCGCGGCGGAGCGGGCGCGCTGTGAGCGGTTCGTCCGCCCGGCGGACCGGGTGCGGTTCGCCGTCACGCACGCGGCGGTGCGCCGGGTGCTGGCCGGCTACCTCGGCACCGGCCCGGCGGAGATCCGGTTCGGCCGGGTCCGGTGCTGCGGCTGCGGCGATGCCGGGCACGGGCCGCCCAGGATCGACTGGCCGGCCACCGACCTGACCTTCAGCCTGTCCGGCTCGGCCGATCACTGGGCGCTTGCCGTCGGCCGCGGCCGCCCGCTCGGGGTGGACATCGAGGTGCCCCGCGCGGTCAACGTCACCGAGCTGGCCGGGGCCTGCCTCACCCAAGCCGAGCAGGACTGCCTGGCCGCCGCGCCGGAGCCGGACCGGCCGCGCCTGTTCTACCGGTGCTGGACCCGCAAGGAGGCGGTGCTGAAGGCTTGCGGCCTCGGTCTGGCCTGCCCGATGAGCGCGCTGGACACCCAGCCGGGCAGCACCGGGCCGGCCGAGGTGGCGCATGCCTGCCCAGCTGGTCCCGGCCTTTGGCTGGTGCAGGACCTGCCGGTACCGGCCGGGTCACCGTGGCTCGGGGCCATCGCGCAGCCGGCCGGGGAGGCCGCGCTGATTAACCTGCGCGCAGCGGGGTAGCATCGCCGTGGCCCGGTGCACGATGCGCCGGTCCGGGAGGCGCTACTGGCTTTTCGTCACCCTGAGTGACAATGGTCCGCTGGGCGGCTGCCGGACCGCTGTCCGGCTATCGCACAAAACCGCCGCCCTCTATCTCGGTTGTATCTCACTGCCCCCGGCCGGAAGCCAGGATCGGCGCGGTCCGGCGGCTGTGCGATACTTCGCCTCGGCCCGCTGAGATCAGTGGCGGCTGTCGGGCTGCGCGGTCCGGGCCAGGCAGGCGGATGGGGTTCGGTCGCGACGCCCGGGAAGCCCCCGGGATTTGCCAGCGCGAATCCCGGGAACGCGGCCGCGGGAAACTGATCGTCTTTGCCCGTCCCCCCTTCGAGGGCTGGCCCGAAGGGGCTACGATCGGGGAGATAATTACTCTCCTATTCCCTACGGTCACGTATCGCACTGGATCAACGGACAGTAGTCCCGATAACACGTATACTACTTATATCAGATATATAGTTATATGCCGCATGTTATGATACCCATCTAACGTTATAAACTATGGCAAAAGGTGCAGAAGGCCAGGGCGGCGCCGCCACATTCGCCGGCTTATGTGCTGCTTGACACGATTGTGGGGGGCCCATTAGCATGACTGCGGGACGGAGAGTGATCAGTGGTATGCCCTTTCGTGCTTCGGGGCTTACTGGCACACTTCAGCCGCACAATGTGTCAGCCTTTCTGAACCCCTCTCCGAAAGGTCAACAATTTGTTAATACAGGCGGCGGAAAGCCAAAGACGACACTACCGCTGTGTGGGCGTAGGAGTAGGCCCCGCAAACCTCAGCCTAGCATCCCTGATGCATGGTCACCCGGAGATCACGAACCTCTTCCTGGACAAAAAGGAATGTTTCGGATGGCATGACGGCCAGCAAATGGCCGATGCGACCATCCAGGTCTCCATGATGAAAGATCTCGTTACCCTATCGGAGCCGACGAGCAAGTACTCGTTCCTCTCGTACCTGCACGAGCTGGGCCGGATGTATCACTTCCTGAATGCCCAGTTCGACGCTGTACCGCGGCGGGAGTTCCGCAACTACATGGAGTGGGCCAGCCGGAAGAACGAGAACATCGTCTTCGGCCAGGAGGTGCTGTCGGTCGACTTCGACGACACCTTCCGGGTCGAGACCAGCAGCGGCATGATCACCGCCGACAACGTGGTGGTCGGCGTGGGCATCCAGCCCCAGGTGCCGCCGCAGGCCTATGACTACCTCGGCGACCGCCAGTTCCACGTGAGCGAGTTCCTGGACAAGGCGATCGGCCTGGGCGGGCTGCGGGTCGGCGTGATCGGCGGCGGCCAGTCCGGTGCCGAGGCCTTCCTGGACCTGATCTCCCGTCCGGAACGCGACCTGCCGCGCCGCGTGGTGTGGATATCGCGGCGGCCGAACTACTTCCCGATCGATGACTCACCGTTCACTAATGACTACTACATGCCGGACTACTCCGACTACTTCGCCAAGCTGGATCCGGCGACCCGGCACGCCTTCAATATGAACCACATACTGACCAGCGACGGTATATCCGAGGCCACGCTGCGGCAGATCTACCAGCGCATCTACACGCACAAGTTCATCAACGGCTACTCCGATCTGGTGGCGCTCAGCCCGAACCGCAGGGTCACCGAAGTTACCGATGCGGGCGGCGGCGCGTGGCACCTGGAGCTGGCGCATAACGACCACGAGGGCGTGCGCGAGAATGTCGAGCTCGACGTCGTGGTGTGGGCCACCGGTTACCGCCAGACGCCGCTGGACATGCTGGCACCGCTCGCGGACCGGCTAGAGCGCGAGGGCGACGAGTACAAGATCGACGACAGCTTCGCCCTGTGCTGGGACGGCCCGTCTGACCACAACATCTTCCTGCAGAACGCCGCCCGCGGGCAGCGCGGCCTGGCCGACCCCAACCTGAGCCTGAACGCCTGGCGCAGCCAGCGCATTCTGGACCGGCTGCGGGGCGTCCGGACCGAGCAGCAGGTCAACGCGTTCATCGACTGGATGACGAAGCCGGCTGGCGAAGAACTCCAGGGAGCGTAGCCCATGGCGCGACCTGCGACTGTCGTCACCGGTGCCGGAGTCGTAGGCAGCCTGACCGCGCGTGAGCTGACCGCGCGCGGTCAGGCCTGGCTACCGGCTCGCGGTGGCGATGGCACCACCAGCGGTGGATCTGCGGTGTCTCCACCGCAGCGAAGGAGTCACAGGTGATCATCAGTACGTTTGACGAGGGCTCCAAGTACACGGCCTTCGGCGTCGACTGCAGCGATATCGACATGACCCGGGTGCGCTCGCTCGGAGTGGGCGCGAACTGGGCCCGGATCGAGCCCGGCGGCCGCACGGACCCGCACCAGCACGACGAGACCGAGACGTTCGTGGTCGCCTGCGGCCGCGGCGAGGTCGTGGTGAACGGCAAGCGCACGCCGGTGACGGCGCCGTGCACGCTCCAGTTCGAGCCGTTCGAGACGCACTCGCTGGAGAACACCGGCACCGGCGACATCGTGTTCGCCACCTTCTACTGGCGGGACGCACCGCGCGCGGCGCAGGACGCGGTCAAGACCGGCCTGCGGCGGCGGTTCGGCGACCGGCCGGTGTTCGTGTTCTCCACCCCGCCCACCTCCAACGGCGGGCTGCACATCGGGCACCTGTCCGGGCCCTACATCGGCACCGACGCCTATGTCCGGTTCCAGAAGATGAACGGCGCCGAGGCCTACCACATGGCCGCCACCGACGACTTCCAGAGCTGGGTCCACGCCCGCGGCATGAAGGAAGGCAAGACCCCGGGCGAGGTGGCCGCGTTCTACGCGGACGAGATCGCGCAGACCCTGGCCGCGATGGACATCGTGCCGGACGCCTGGTATCAGACCAGCCAGGACGAGAGCTACCCCGGCGAGCTGCAGGAGTTCTTCGGCAAGATCGTCGGCTCCGGCAAGGTCGCGGTGCAGGACGGGCCGGCGCTGTTCGACAGCGAGACCGGGCTGTACCTCTACGAGCCCTACGTCAAGGGCGGCTGCCCGACCTGCGGCAGCGGTACCGGCGGCAACCTGTGCGAGGAGTGCGGCGAGCCGAACTTCGCCTATGACCTGGTCGACCCGTACCCGACATTCGGCTCGGCCAAGCCGGAGATCCGCTCGGTCCGCCGGTACATGATGCCGCTGCACGAGCTGCGCGACGTGGTGTTCGAGCACCAGCGCCTCGGCCTGTCCTCGGCCAAGACGCACGAGCTGACCAGCCGGGTGTTCGCGCGGGACCGGGTGGACACCCCGATCACCCACCCGTCGGAGTGGGGCGTGCCGCCGGCCGACGCCAGCGACGTGCCCGGCCAGGTGATCTGGGTCTGGATCGACGTGGCCTATGGCTTCCTGCACAACATCGAGCTGCTCGGCCGCAAGCTCGGCAAGGACTGGCGGGCCGACGCGCCGCAGGACGACTGGAAGATCGTCCACTTCATCGGCTACGACATCAACTGGGTGTACACGATCCTGTGCCCGGCGTTCTACCACCTCGGCTACCCGGAGTGGACCCCGGACGTGGACTACCAGGTCAACGAGTTCTACCTGCTGGACGGGGAGAAGTTCTCCACCAGCCGCGGGCACGTGATCTGGGGCAAGGACATCCTCAGCCCGCAGACCGTGGACAGCGTCCGGTTCTACCTGGCGCTGACCCGGCCGGAGACCCACCGCACCAACTTCACCATGAGCGAGTACGAGAAGGTGGTGCAGGACACGCTGGTCGGCACCTGGCAGCGCTGGCTGAACGACCTCGGCGAGCGGATGGACAAGCACTACGGCGGCGTGGTCGCGGACGCCGGCATCTGGCGGCCGGAGCACACCGCGTTCCTGGCCCAGCTCAACACCAGGCTGGCCGAGGTGACCGGGTGCCTCGGCCAGGACGGGTTCTCGATGAACCGCGCGGCCAGGGCGCTGCAGGGCATCGTCGACGACACGCTGCGGTTCTCCGCATCGGCCAGCAAGATCCTCGGCATCGATGCCTGGAAGGACGAGGCTCGTACCGCGATCGCGCTTGAGCTCGCCGCGGCCCGGCTGCTGTCGGACTGCGCCGCCCCGGTGATGCCGCGGTTCGCCGGCCGGCTGGCCGCCGCGCTGGGCCTGGACGAGCCGTCCCGGTGGCCGCAGCTGGTGACGCTGGTGCCGGCCGGCACCAAGGTGGATCTCGCCCGGCAGGTGTTCTTCGGCGCGCAGGACCAGCCTGAAGCACGGGCAGATGCCCAGGCAGAGCCGGAAGCCCTGGCCCCGGTGGCCGCGCCGCAGTCGCCGCTGCTGCCCTGGCTGTCGGAGAAGGTCAGGGAGGCGCTGCGGCTGCCCGAGGACCAGCCGGTGGCCGACGCCACGCTGGTCTCGCTCGGCGTGGAGTCCATGCAGGCGATCACGCTGCAGTACCAGATCCTGGAGGAGACCGGCGCCGACGTGACCGTAGAGGACCTGCTGGGCGACCGGACCGTGGCCGAGCTGGCCGCGTTCGTGTCGGCTCAGGAGCCCGTGGTTGCCGAGAACACTGAAGCGGCCCGGGAGGGGCCCGTGGCTGCCCGGGAGGGGGTAGGGGCGTGAACCATTTCGAGGTGCTGCGCGAGCTCCGCTCGCGCGGCCTCGAGCTCACCGTCTCCGGCAGCGACCTGCGCCTGCAGGGCCCGAAGCAGCGCGTCGACCCCGAGCTGCTCGGGCAGATCAGGTCGGCCAAGGCCGAGCTGGTCAGCTACCTGACCGCGGCGCAGGCAGGCACAGGCGAACGCCTACCCCCTGACCCTGCTGCAGCGCGGCTACCTGATCGGCCGCAGCGAGTCGGTGGAGATGGGCAACGTGGCCAGCCACGTGTACCACGAGATCGACGGCTGCTGGGACATCGACCGGCTGGAGGCCGCGCTGCGCCGGGTGGTGGCCAGGCACGCGATGCTGCGCACCCACTTCACCGCCGACGGCCGGCAGGTGACCGAGCCGGAGGTAGAGGTCCGGATCGGCCGCCTGGACCTGCGCGGCGAGGACCCGGCCAGCCAGCAGGCCAGGCTGGCCGAGCTGCGGGAGCAGCGCTCGCACCGCATCTTCGATGACGACACCGCGCCGATGCTGGCCGCCGACATCACGCTGCTGGCCGATGACCGGATGCGGCTGCACGTGGGCCACGACGGCCTGGTGGTGGACGGCATCAGCATGTTCATCCTGTTCAGCGACTGGTCCCGGGCCTACGACAAGGGGCCGGACCAGCCGGAGACCGAGGCGGAGGCCGCGGTCGCCGGGGTGTCGTTCGCGGCCTACGTGGCCTCGGTGGAGGCGATGCGGGCCAAGGCCCCGGCCGCCCGCTCCCGGGCCTACTGGCTGGAGCGGATCGATGACCTGCCGCCCTATCCCGGCCTGCCGCTGCAGGGCAGCCCGGCGGCGATCACCCGGCCCCGGTTCGGCCACCACTTCATCCGCATGGACCCGCCGTCCTGGGCCGCACTGAAGGCCAGGGCGGCGGCCGCCGGGCTGACCCCGACCGGGCTGCTGCTGGCCGCCTACGGGGAGGTGCTCGCCCGCTGGGGGGCCGGGAACCAGTTCACCCTTACCACCACGCTCGCCAACCGGCCGCCGATCCACCCCCGGATCGCGGACGCGATCGGCATGTTCTCCCAGACCCTGCTGGTCGAGTTCGATCTGGACCGCAGCCTCGGCTTCACCGAGCGGGCCAGGGCGCTGCAGGCCCGGCTGCGCAAGGACCTGGACAACCGGCACTTCTCCGGCATCGAGGTGCTGCGCGAGATGGCGCAGCGGGACCCGGCCGCGGACACCAGGGCGCCCGTACACCTTCAACAGCGCCATCGGCTACGTCCGGACCGACATCGACGGGTCCGCGCTCGAGCTGTTCGGCCCGGAGGTCTACACCTCCAGCCAGACGCCGCAGGTCTGGCTGAACTCGTTCGCGTTCGAGCAGAACGGCGGCCTGGTCATCCAGTTCGACGAGGTGCAGGGGCTGTTCCCGGACGGGATGATCGCCGCCATGCTGGGCGCCTACCAGCAGCTGCTGGACGACCTGGCCGACGGCGAGGCGGCCTGGTCGGCGGCGACCTTCGACCTGCTGCCGGCGGACCAGCGGGCCCGCCGCGCGGCGGCCAACGACACCGCGGTGCCGATGCCCGGGCGGCAGCTGCAGGAGGCGTTCATCGCCAGGGCCGCCGCGGACCCGGACGCCCCCGCCGTGCTGTCCAGCCAGGGCACGGTGAGCTACGGCGAGCTGTTCCGGCACGCCCGCCGGGCCGCCGACTGGCTCAGGGCGGCCCAGGTCGGCCCGGACGAGCTGGTCGGGCTGATCCTGCACCGCGGCCCGGAGCAGGTGGCCGGCATCCTGGCCACGGTCCTGGCCGGCGGCGCCTACCTGCCGGTGGACGCCGCGCTGCCGCCCGAGCGGATCCGCTACATGCTGCGCGACGGCCGGGTCCGCCGGGTGCTGACCAACTCCGGTTGGCAGCCGAGAGCCTGGCCGACGGGATCGAGGTGCTGCCGCTGGACCTGGCCAGCCCGCCGGAGCCGGGCACTCCCGGTGCCGCGGCAGGCTACCCGCTGCCGGCCGGCGCCAGCCCGGACGACCTGGCCTACGTGCTCTATACCTCGGGCACCACCGGCGAGCCCAAGGGCGTCATGGTCAGCCACCGCAGCGTAGCCAATGTAATAACGGATTGTAACGAAAGGTTCGGGGTCGGTCCGGCCGACCGGTTCATCGCGATCAGCGCGTTCAACTTCGACCTGTCCGTCTATGACGTGTTCGGCGCGCTGTCGGCCGGCGCGGCGCTGGTCATCCCGGACGCTAACCGGGCCACCGACCCGGCGCACTGGCTGGAGCTGTGCCAGACGTTCGGCGTGACGATCTGGAACTCGGTGCCCGCGATCGCCGGGCTGATGGCCGAGCAGGCCGAGGCGGACGGCATCACGCCCGCCGGCGCTGCGGCTGGTCATGATGAGCGGCGACCGGATCCCGCCGGCCCTGCCGGCGGCGCTGCGGCGGGTGAAGCCGGAGGTGACCCTGATGTCGCTGGGCGGCCCGACCGAGACCACGATCTGGAACATCTCGCACCCGATCGGCCAGGCCGACGGCAGCCAGAGCATCCCCTACGGCCGGCCCAACGCCAACAACCGCGCCTACATCCTGGACGCCGACGGCCTGGACGCCCCGGACTGGGTGACCGGGGACATCTGCGCCTCCGGCACCGGGCTGGCCCGCGGCTACTGGGGCGACGAGGAGCGCACCGCCGGCGGTTCTGGTCCGACCAGCGCCTCGGCGAGCGGCTCTACCGCACCGGCGACCTCGGCCGCTACCTGCCGGACGGGAACATCGACATCACCGGCCGCAGCGACTTCCAGATCAAGGTCAACGGCTACCGGATCGAGGCCGGCGAGGTGGAGACCCGGCTGGCCGCGATCGACGTGGTCAAGCAGGCGGTGGTGGTGCGGCAGACGGCCGCGCGCGGCGACCGGCTGGTGGCGCACCTGGTCCCGGCCGGGGATGCCCGGCCGACCCAGGAGGAGATCAAGCTGGCCCTGCGCGAGCACCTGCCGGACTACATGACCCCCTCGGCGGTGGTCTGGCACGAGAGCCTGCCGCTGACCCGCAACGGCAAGGTGGACCGGGGCAAGCTCATCGCGCTGGTGCCGGAGACGGCCGCCGCCGGTACCGGCGGCGGGCCGGCCGGGCCAGGTGCCGCGGCCAGGACCGGCGAGGCCACCGCCACCGAGCGGGACCTGATCGAGGTCTGGGCGTCGGTGCTGCACGTGCCGCCGGAGTCGATCGGCCCGGACAGCAACTTCCTCGATCTCGGCGGCGACTCCCTGGCCGCGGCCAGGGTCTTCACCCGGGTGCGCAAGCAGTTCGGCGTGAGCATCACCCTGGACCGGCTGTTCGACATGCGCACGGTCGCGACGATGGCGGCGGTCATCGAGGCGGGGCAGGCAGCATGAGCGACCCCGTGGCTGGAAGCACCGTGGTTGGAAGCACCCTGGCTGAAGGCTCGGTGCTCAACCAGGTCGCCGCCGTGCCGCCGGCGCCGGGGCACCGGCTCAGCGTGCTGCGGCTGGACGCGGCCGGCGGCATGGAGCTGACCGAGCTGCACGCCAGCGCCCGGCGCCTCGCACAGGGCCTGCGCGGCGTCGGCATCGGCCGCGGCGACCGGATCGGCATCCTGGCCGCGAACAGCCTGGAGTGGGTACAGCTCGACCTGGCCGCGCTCATGCTCGGCGCGGTGACCGCGGGCTTCGAGCCGGGCAAGTTCGACCCGGACCCGGCCCTGCTCACCCGGTACTCGCTGGCCGTGCTGTTCACCGACCGGCCGGGTAGCGAGTCGCTGCCCGGCATCCGCCCGATCGGCGACGTGGCCGCGCTCATCGAGGCCGCGGACACCGGCAGCCCGCTGCCGCCGGTCCGGTACGCGCCGGGCGACGTGACCACGATCAAGTTCACCTCGGGCAGCACCGGCGAGCCCAAGGGCCTGGCCGCCACCGCGGGCAGCATCGACAGCTCGATCAGCGCGATCCAGGAGATGTTCCGTCATACGGATGGCGACAACCTGTTCGTGTTCCTGCCGCTGTCCCTGCTGCAGCAGCGGTACTGGATCTACTCCGCACTGTGCTTCGGCCACGACATCACGGTCAGCACCTACGAGGCGGCGTTCGTCGCGATGCGCCGGGCCGCGCCGACCGTGGTGATGGGCGTGCCCGGCTTCTACGAGACCGCGAAGAAGCACATCGAGCGCTCCGCGTCGCAGGAGGCTCGCTCCCGGGCAGCGCTGCGGACCGCGGCGACGCGGGTGTTCGGCGACCGGATCCGGTACCTGTGGACCGGGTCCGCGCCGGCCAGGCCGTCCATGCTGCGGTTCTTCAGCCAGCTCGGCATGCCGATCTACGAGGGTTACGGCATGAACGAGACCTGCATCGTCAGCAAGAACTGCCCGGCCGCCAGCCGGGAGGGCAGCGTCGGCCAGGTGCTGCCCGGCAAGAAGGTGCTGCTGGACGCCGACGGAGTGATCAGCGTGCACAGCGACTACCCGGTCAACACCCGGTATGAGTACGCGCCGCCGGGCGAGTCCGAGCGGGTCTTCGCCCCGGACGGCACGGTCCGCACCGGTGACCTCGGGTACATCGACGAGGACGGCTTCCTGTTCATCCGCGGCCGTGCCGACGACGTAATCGTGCTCGACAACGGCAAGAAGGTGATCGTCCGGCCGCTGGAGGAGTACCTGAAGGCGAGCCCGGCGATCGAGGAGTGCGTGGTGGCATGCCCCACCCAGACGCATCTGGTGGCGGTAGTGTCGCCGGCCGCCGACCCGCCCGACACCGAGGCGATCAGCGCGCGGCTGGCCGACGCCAACGCGGCCTTCGGCCGGGATGAGCAGATCAGCGAGCTGATCATCGCGCCGGAGCGGTTCAGCACCGGCAACGGGATGCTGACCGCGCAGTACAAGCCGGTCCGCAAGCGGATACTCCAGGCATACTGGACCCCGGTCGGGGGCTCGGCGTCCCGGCGATCCGGCGCTCAGCAGCGCGAGGCCACATGAGCGCTTCCCCCAGCCCTCGGAAGGACAAGCAACGATGGCTTCTGATCAGGCCGTTACCGCGGCCGCGCCCGACGCAGCGCCGGAGGAGCCGCAGGGCGGCGTCCTGACCAACCGGGATTTCCGCAAGCTGTTCGTCGGCGAGTCAGTGTCGCTGATGGGCACGTTCATCACCGGCGTCGCGATGCCGCTGACCGCGGTGCTGACGCTGCACGCCACCGTGTTCGAGGTCGGCCTGCTGAATGTGTTCCGGCTGTCGCCGGTGATCGTGGTCGCGCTGTTCGCCGGGGTCTGGCTGGACCGGGTCAAGCGCCGCCCGGTGCTGATCTGCTGCTCACTCGGCTGCGCGGCCTCGATCGGGCTGGTGCCGATCGCGCACACGTTCGGCTTCTTGTCCCTCGGCGTGCTGTACGTGGCCGTCGCGGTGGCCGGCGCGCTCAACGTGATCTTCGACGTCGGCGCGCTTTCCTATGTGCCAAGCCTGGTCGAGAAGCGGCACCTGCTGGAGGCCAACGGCAAGATGCAGGCCACCAGGGCCACCGGGGCGATCGCCGGGCCCGCCATAGCCGGGCTGCTGATCGGCCTGATAACCGCCCCGGTCACGCTGTCCGCCGACGCGATCTCCTACCTGTGCTCCGCGGCCGGGCTCAGCCTGATCCGCAAGCCAGAGCCGGCTCCCGAGGTGCCGGAGCACCGGCAGCCGCTGCGGCAGCAGCTGGCCGAGGGCTTCCGGGCCGTCTACAGCGGCCCGACTGCTGCGCTCGCTGCTGACCATCTCCGCGGCGCTGAACCTGGGCTTCGGCGCGTTCTGGACCATCTTCCTGGTGTACGCGGTCGAGGTGCTCAAGCTCAGCCCGTTCAAGCTGGGCATCGTGATCTGGGCCGCGGCGGTCGGCGCGCTGCTCGCCGCGCTGAACTCGCACCGGCTGCGGGACGCGTTCGGACTACGGGCAGGTCATGGTCTACGGCGCCGTCGGCATGTCCACCGTGCTGCTGCTGCTGCTCATCCCGCGCAACGCTGGCCTGACTTCGATGACGATCCTGTCGATCGGCCAGTTCGTCTACGGGGCCTGCATCACCAACTTTAACGTGAACGCGATCACGCTGCGCCAGATGATCACTCCCAAGCGGCTGCTGGCCCGGATGAACGCCACCTACCGGCTGCTGCTCTTCGGCGTGCCGCCGCTGGGCGGGCTGCTGGGCGGGGTGCTCGGCAGCGCCATCGGGCTGCGGACCGCGCTGATGGTCTCGCTGATCGCGATGACCTCGCCGATGCTGTGGCTGTTCGCCTCGCCGGTATTCCGGATCAAGGAAATGCCGACGGCGCCGGAAGAGGACCAGGCCCCGCCGGCAGCCAGGGCTGCCGAGGTCGTTACCGCGAAGGAGGGAGCCGATGACTGACAGGCCGGGCCAGGCCGGGCCGCCGGTTACGGACGGGGCGCCGATCGGCGGGCGCGCGGCAGGCCTGACCGCGGTGCCGCTGTCGTTCGCCCAGGAGCGGATGAGCTGGTGCGAGGAGTTCAGCCACGGCCTGGTGGCCCAGCACGTGCCGAACCTGGTCTGGCTGCGCGGGCCGCTGGAGGCCGCGGCGCTCGGCCGCGCGGTCGGCGTGCTGATCGCCCGGCATGAGGTGCTGCGGACCCGGCTGGCGCCGGGCGCTGACGGCCGGCGCGTGCAGGCGATCGACCCCCCGCCCACCTCCCCTTCCCCCTCATCTCCCCTTCCCCCTTCTCGGTCGACCTTGAGCTGACCGACTACACCCGCCTGGGCCTCGAGGCCGCCAGGGCGCGGACGGCCGAGTTCGCCATCGGCGAGGCCATGCGCCTGTTCGACCTGGCCGGCGAGTGGCTGGCGCGATTCCGCCTGGTGCGGCTGGCCGCGGACGAGCACGCGCTGGTGATCGTGGTGCACCGGACCGCCTTCGACGACCATTCCTCCGGGGTGCTGATCGGCGACCTGGCCGCGCTGTACCGGGCCGAGGTGACCGGCGAGCGGTCGGCTCTGGCCGAGCCGGCGGTGCGGTTCGCCGACTACGCGGCCTGGGAGCGGGACCGGCTGCGCGGCCCGCTGCTGGCCGGCCTGGAGCAGCACTGGCTCGGCGCGCTGGGCGGGGTGCAGACCTCGCAGTTCCCGACCGACCGGGCCCGGCCCCCGGTGGCCAGCCACGACGGCCAGGTAGAGCGGCTGGAGACCGGCGCTGAGCTGCTCGGCGCGCTGCGGGAGCTGAGCTGCCGCCAGGGCACCAGCCTGTTCGTCACCCTGACCGCGTCGCTGCAGGCGCTGCTGTCCCGGTACACCGGGCAGACCAACATCGTCACCGGCACCGAGATGCCCAACCGGGACCGGCCGGAGCTGGCCGCGCTGGTCGGCCCGGTGGCGAACCCGCTACCGATCCGCACGGACTGCGCCGGGGACCCGGTCTTCACCGAGCTGCTCGGCCGGGTGCGGGACGCGGTGCGGGCCGCGCGTGCCCACCAGGACCTGCCGTTCGCCCGGCTGGCCGAGGTCCTGCACCTGGACCACGACGTGAGCCGGTTCCCGGTCTTCCAGATCGGGCTCACCTGCGCCGAGCCGGTCGCCGACATCGAGGCGGCCGGGGTGGCGTTCCACCGCGCGCGCGTGCCGCTGCGGGGCGCAATGTACGACATCGACTTCGTGGCGGAGCCGCGGCCGGACGGGCTGCGGCTGGAGGCCACCTACGTGCCCGAGCTGTTCGACCAGGCGACGATCCGCCGGCTGCTGGGGAACTGGCAGGTCCTGCTGGCCGGGATCGCGGCGGGCCCGTCGGCCCGGCTGTCGCAGCTGCCGGTGCTGACCGAGGCCGAGCTGCACGACGAGCTGGTGGCGTGGAACGACACCGCCGCGCAGTTCCCCCCGCTGTCCATCCACGAGGCGTTCGAGCAGCGGGTGGCCGCGGACCCGGCCGCGGTGGCGGCCGAGTTCGAGGGCGAACAGGTCAGCTACGCCGAGCTGAACCGGCAGGCCAACCAGATCGCCCGGCGGCTGCGCGCGCTGGGCGTGGGCCCGGAGACGCTGGTCGGGGTGTGCCAGCAGACCGGGCTGCCGCGGCTGGCCGGGCTGCTGGGCATCTGGAAGGCCGGCGGCGGGTACGTGCCGCTGGATCCCGAGCTGCCGGCCGAGCGGCTGTCGTTCATGATCGCCGACACCGGGATGGTGGCGGTGCTGACCGATACCGCCACCGCGGCCTGCGTGCCGCCTGCCGACGGCGAGGGCGGGCTGGCTGGGGCAAAGGGCGGGCAGGGCGGGCAGGTCACAACGGTCTGCCTGGACGATGAGCGGGAGCAGATCAGCGGCCTGGCCGACGGCAATCTGACCGGTACCGGGTCTGACCGGTCCAACGTCGCCTACGTGATCTACACCTCCGGGTCGACCGGGGAGCCCAAGGGCGTGGTGGTGGAGCACCGGCAGGCGATCAACTTCCTCCAGGGCATGGTGGCTGCCTGGCGGATCGGGCCGGGCAGCGCGGTGCTCCAGTTCGCCGCGATCACGTTCGACGTGTCGGTTGCCGACATGTTCCTGGCGCTGACCAGCGGGGCCCGGCTGGTGCTGGCCCGGCCGGAGACCCTGCACTCGCCGCCGCGGCTGGCCGAGCTGATCCGCAAGTCCGAGGTCAGCTTCGCCTGCCTGCCGCCGACCGTGCTCAACCTGCTCCGCGGCGAGAACTTTCCCAGCCTGCGCACGCTGCTGTCGGCGGGCTCGGAGCTGTCGAGCGACCTGCTGCGGGCCTGGCTGCGGGACGACCTGGAGATCTACAACGGGTACGGCCCGACCGAGGCGTCCATGGGCGCCACGTTCATGCGGCTGGACGCGAGCACGCAGCTGCCGCCGCCGATCGGCGGGCCGAAGCCGAACTACCGGGTCTACGTGCTGGACTCCTACCTGAACCCGGTGCCGGTCGGGGTGACCGGGGAGCTGCACATCGGCGGCCCCGGCGTGGCCCGCGGCTACCTGAACCGGCCGGAGCTGACCAGGCAGCGGTTCATCCCCGACCCGTTCGCGGCTGGCCAGCGGCTGTACAAGACAGGCGACCTGGCCCGGCGGCGGCCGGACGGCACGATCATGTTCGTCGGGCGGGCCGACGACCAGGTGAAGATCCGCGGCCTGCGAGTCGAGCTCGGCGAGATCCGGGCGGCGCTGGTGTCGCACCCCGACCTGGCCCAGGCCGAGGTCGTGGTGGTGACCGACGCGGCAGGGGAGAAGCAGCTCGCTGCCTACCTGCGAGCCGAGCCGGACACCGGTCCGCAGATCGCCGACATCGTGGCGCACCTGACCAAGCAGCTGCCCGGCTACCTGATGCCGGCTTACCTGACCATGCTGGAGGAGTTCCCGCTCACCACCAACGGGAAGATCAACAAAGCGGCGCTGCCTGCCCCGCAGACCATCTCCGCCGGCGCCACCCGGATGCCGCCGCGCACCCTGCTGGAGATCATGCTGGTTGACCTGTACGCCGCCGTGCTCGGTCACGAGCAGCTCGGCGTCACCGACGGCTTCTTCCAGGTGGGCGGCAACTCGGTGCAGGCCATGCAGCTCATCAGCAAGCTCCGCACGACCCTCGACGTCGACCTGGATGTCAGCGCCGTGTTCCTGGCGCCCGCACCCCGGCAACTGGCCACGCTGCTGCGGGAGGCGCACGGCTTCGCGGACACCGATCTGGCCGAGGCCGGCATCGAGGGGCTTGAGGCGGTGCAGCGTTGACCAGTCCGGGCTGGCGGCACAAGGCGCGGGTGACAGGCGCGGCCGAGGAAACCCGGCCGGTCAAATACCGCGACGCCCACCCGGCCTGGCATACCTGCCGCTGTGCTGCGGGCAGGAGCAGCTGTGGGCGGCTGGCCGCCTGTGCGCCTGCCAGCCGGCGCACGGCGTTCCGCTGGTCGTCCGGCTGTCCGGCCGGCTGGACGACGGCGCCATCCGGCGGGCCGTCGACGGGCTGTCCGCGCGGCATGAGGTGCTGCGGACCCGGCTCATGGCCCTGGCTGACGGCGAGCCGGCGCAGGTCGTCGGCCCGGCCGACCCGGTGCCGCTTGAGCTGGTTGACCTTTCCGGGCTGGAGCCGGGACGGCGGCAGGCCGCGGCTGACGAGTTCATCCGAAAAGCGGCCGCGCAGCAGCCCGGCCCGGCCGGGCGGCCGCTGCTGCGGGCGTGGCTGCTGCGGCTGGCCGGCGATGAGCACATGCTGCTGGCCGCGGCGCCGTTGGCCATGCTGGACGACTGGTCGGCCGGGGTGCTGGTGCGGGATCTGGCGGCCCTGTACCGGGCGGAGTTCTCTGGCCGGGAACCGGCGCTGGCCGCGCCGACTGCGCGGTTCGGCGATTACGTGGTATGGCAGCGGGACCGGCGGCCTGCGGCAGTGCCCGCCAGCGTGGAAGAGTACTGGCGAGGAGCGCTGGCCGCCCGCGGGACTTCGCAGTTCCCGGCGGACCGGCCGGAGCCGGCCGCGGCGGGCAGCGCAAGCGGGGCGCAGATCATCCGGGCCGGCCCGGAGCTGCTGGCCGGCTGCGCGAGCTGAGCCGAAGTGCGGCGACGACGCTGCCGGTCACCCTGCTGGCCGCGGCCGCGGCGCTGCTGTCGCGCTACACCGGGCAGAGCGACGTGGTTGTCGGCCTGACGCAGGCCGGCCGGGACCGGCCGGAGCTGGCCGGCCTGGCGGGCCCGCTGGCTACCACCGTGCCGGTCCGCGCTGACGCCTCCGGTGACCCGCCGTTCGCCGAGTTCCTCGGCCGGGTGCGGGAGGCGGCTGTGGACGCCGGCGCCCCTCGGGACCTGCCGCTCGCCAGGCTGGCCGTCCTGTCGCCCCCCGGCCGTGACGGGAGCCGTTCCCCGCTGTTCGGGGTCGCGCTGGCCTGCCCGGAGCCGGTGGCTGGCCTCGAGGCAGCCGGAGTGGCCTTCCGCCGCGAGCCGATCGCGCCCGCTGCCTCGGTGGCTGACATCGGTTTGGTGGCCGATCCGCGGCCGGGCGGGCTGTGGCTGCAGTGCGTCTACCAGACGGCGCGATACGACCCGCCGACGGCGCGGCGGCTGCTGGGGAACCTCGAGGTGCTGCTGCGCGGGGTGGCGGCCGACCCGTCGGCCCGGCTGTCCCGGCTGCCGGTGCTGACCGGCGAGGAGCTGCGCCGGGAGCTGGCCGAGTGGAACGACACCGCGGCGCCGTTCCCGCCCCTGTGCGTTCACCAGGCGTTCGAGGAGCGGGTGGTCGCCGGCCCGGCGGCGGTGGCGGCCCGGTTCGAGGGCGATGACATTACCTATACGGAGCTGAACCGGCAGGCGAACCAGATCGCCCGCTGGCTGCGAGAACTCGCGGTGGGACCGGAGGTGCTGGTCGGGGTGTGCATGGGCACCTCGCTGCGCAGGCTCGCCACGGTGCTGGGCATCCTCAAGGCCGGCGGGGGTACGTGCCGCTGGATCCGGAGCTGCCGTCGGCCCGGCTGGCGTTCATGATCGGCGATACCGGGATGCCGGTGGTGCTCACCGAGGAGCTCAGCGCGTCGGCCGTGCCCGCCGTCGACGGCGTGACGGTGCTGTCACTGGACGCCGAGTGGCCGGCCATCAGCGGGAGGGACGGCACCGACCTGGGGAACTGCGGCGCTGAGCCGGGATGCGTGGCCTACGTCATCTACACCTCCGGCTCGACCGGCCAGCCCAAGGGCGTGGTGGTTGAGCACCGGCAGGCGGTCAACTTCCTGCATGGCGCGATCGGCCGGTGGCAGCTAAGCCCGTCCGACGTGGTGCTGCAGTACGCCTCGCTGAGCTTCGACGTCTCTGTGCTGGACATGTTCGCGCCGCTGCTGGCGGGAGCGCGGACGGTGCTGGTGCCGCCGGGCGCCCGGCGGTCCCCGCCGCGGCTGGCCGAGCTGATCGAGGCGGCCGGCGTCACGCTCATGTGCCTGACCCCGTTGGTGCTGAGCGTGCTGCCGGTCCGGGAATTCCCCCGGCTCCGGGTGCTGATGACGGCGGGCGAGGAGCTGCCGTCCGAGGTGGCCCGACGGTGGGTGCGGCCGGGCGTGCGCCTGGTGAACGCCTACGGGCCGACCGAGGCGGTCGTGCTGGCAGCGTCTCAGGAGCTGGACGGGAGCAGGTATCCGCCGCCGATCGGCCGCCCGCTGCCTAACTACCGGGCGTACGTGCTTGACCGGTTCGGCAACCCGGTTCCGGTGGGAGCGAGCGGCGAACTGCATGTCGGTGGCGCGGGCGTGGCCAGGGGATACCTGAACCGGCCGGAGCTGACCAGCAAGAGGTTCATCGCCGACCCGTTCACCGGAGAGCCGGGGGGACGGCTGTACCGGACCGGCGATCTGGTGCGACGGCACCCGGACGGCACGCTCGCGTTTGCCGGCCGGGCGGATGACCAGGTGAAGATCCGCGGGCTGCGGATCGAGCTCGGCGAGATCGAGGCCGCGCTGGCGGCGCAGCCCGCGGTGGCCAGGGCGGTGGTGACCGTGCTCACCGACCAGGCCGGGGAGAAGCAGCTGGCCGGTTACCTGCTGGCCGAGCCCGGCGCGGTGCTGGATACCGGGGACATTCGCCGGCGTCTCGCGGGCTTCCTGCCCGCTTACATGATCCCGTCCCTGGTCGTGCTGGATGAGCTGCCGCTCAACGCCAGCGGTAAAGTAGAAAAGCGTGCGCTCCCGGCACTACCGGCGGCCCAGGCGGCGGCCGACTTGGTGCCGCCGCGAACGATGATCGAGGCGGTCCTCATCCGGCTGTACGCCTCGGTGCTGGGAGGCAGGCAGGTCAGTGCCACCGGCAGTTTCTTCGACGCGGGCGGCAGCTCACTGCAGGCCATGCAGCTGGTCACCAAGCTCGGCCCGGCCCTGGCCGTCGACCTGGACGTCAGCGCGGTGTTCCAGGCCCCGACGCCGCAGCAGCTCGCCGCACTGCTGCGGGACAAGCATGGGTTTGACGACGCGGAGCTTGACGCGGAGGCCGAGGAGATTCCGGACGAGAGGACGACAGAGCAGGCATGTTGACGGATTCTCAGCTAGAGGAACTGACCGCGCGCCTGCGCCGCGGCCGGGAGCAGGGATCCAGCGAGATTCCGCGGCGGCCGGCCGGGAGGCCGACCTGCCCCTGTCGTACGGGCAGGAGCAGCTGTGGTTCCTCGACCGGTACGCGCCCGGGCTGCCGACCTACAACATCCCGTTCGCCCTGCGGGTGTCCGGACCGATGGACCCCGATGCGCTGCGCCGGGCCCTTGACGCTCTGGTGGCGCGGCACGAGCCGCTGCGGACCCGGCTGGTGGCCGGCCGGGACGGGCGCCCGGTGCAGCTGATCGATCCGCCGGGACCGGTGCCGCTTGAGGTGACTGACCTGTCCGGGCTGGACCCGGACAAGCGGCAGGCCGCGCTGCGCGAGTTCGTCGACGCCGAGTCGCTGCGCCCGTTCGTCCTGGCCGAGGGACCGCTGCTGCGCACCTGGCTGCTGCGACTGGCCGGCGAGGAGCACGTGCTGCTGGTCGTGGTGCATCACACGGTGTTCGACGGCTGGTCCATGGAGGTGCTGGAGCGGGAGCTGGCGGCACTGTACGCGGCGGAGGTCACCGGCGAGCCGTCCGGGCTTGACCCGCTGCCGGTGCAGTTCGCCGACTACGCGCTGTGGGAGCGGCAGCGGCTGCAGGGCAGCGTGCTGGCCGAGCTCGAGGACTACTGGCGCGGGGTGATGGCCGGCTTCGAGACCATTCAGTTCCCCACCGACCGGCCGCGCCCGGTGCTGGACAACTTCGACGGCGGCCTGGTAGTGCAGCGCAGCTCGGCCCGGACCTGCTGGCCGGCCTGCGGGAGCTGAGCCGCCGGGAGGGCACGACGCTGTTCGTCACGCTGATGGCCGCGCTGCTGGCGCTGCTGCAGCGGTATACCGGGCAGGACGACCTGGTGGTCGGCACGGCCAGCGCCAACCGGACCAGGCCCGGGCTGGCGCCGCTGATCGGCTTCCTGGTCAACACGCTGCCGGTCCGGGCCGACCTGTCCGGGGATCCGGCGTTCACCGAGCTGCTGCGCCAGGTGAAGGAGGTCACCACCGGCGGTTATGCCCACCAGGACCTGCCGTTCGCCAGGCTGGTGGAGACGCTAGAGGTGGAGCGGGATCCGAGCCGCCCCCCGGTGTTCCAGATCGCGATGACCTACGGCGAGCGTGACGATACCCCGCGGTCGGCCGCGGGCGTCGACTTCGCCCCGACGCGACCTGGTGATCGGCATCAGCTCGGCGAAGTTCGACCTGGCCTTCCTGGCGGAGGCCCGCGGCGAAGGGCTGTGGCTGGAGTTGCTCGTATAAGACCGGGCTGTTTGACCGGGCGACGATCGGCGGTTGCTGGGGAATCTGGAGGTGGTGCTGGGGGGGGTGGTGGCGCGGCCGGGGGCGCGGTTGTCGGAGTTGCCGGTGCTGACGGGGGCGGAGTTGCGGGCGGAGCTGGCGGAGTGGAACGATACCGCGGCGGTGTTCCCGGTGTGGTGCGTGCAGGAGGCGTTCGAGGCGGTGGTGGCGCGGTGCCCGGGTGCGGTGGCGGCGCAGTTCGAGCTGGGCGGGGGGGAGGGTCAGCGGTGGTCGTACGGGCGGCTGGATGAGCAGGCGAACCGGGTGGCGCGGCGGCTGGTGGCGGCGGGGGCGGGGCCGGAGGCGCTGATCGGGGTGTGCATGGGGACGGGGCTGGACCGGCTGGCGGTGGTGCTGGGGGTGTGGAAGGCGGGCGGGGGGTATGTGCCGCTGGATCCGGGGCTGCCGCCGGAGCGGCTGTCGTTCATGATCGCCGATACCGGGATGGCGGTGATCGTGACCGATGCTGCGTCCGCGGGCAGTGTCCCGGCGGCGGGCGGGGCGGAGGTGATCTGCGTGGATGCGGAGCGGGCGGAGATCGGCGCGCTGGCGGGCACCAGCCTGGCCGGTACGGGGGCGGGGCCGGGGAACGTGGCGTATGTGATTTATACCTCGGGGTCGACCGGGGAGCCGAAGGGGGTGGTGGTGGAGCACCGGCAGGCGGTGAACTTCCTGCAGGCGATGGTGGGGCCGTGGCGGATCGGGCCGGGCAGCGTGGTGCTGGCGTTCGCGGCGTTCAGCTTCGATGTGTCGGTGTGCGATATGTTCCTGCCGTTGCTGGGCGGGGGGCGGGTGGTGCTGGCCGCGCCGGAGACGCTGCACTCGCCGCCGCGGCTGGCGGCGCTGATGCGGGGGGCGCGGGTGAGTTACGCGATGCTGCCGCCGGCCGTGCTGAGCCTGCTGGCCGGGCAGGACTTCCCGGCGCTGCGGACGCTGATCTCGACCGGGGAGGAGCTGGTCGGCGAGCTGGTGCACCCGTGGCTGCGGGACGGGCTGGAGTTCTGGAACGGGTACGGCCCGACCGAGGCGACCCTGGGCTCGACGTTCATGAAGATCGAGGCCGGCACGCCGCTGCCGCCGCCGATCGGCCGTCCCAAGCCGAACTACCGGGCCTACGTGCTGGACGCGCACCTGAACCCGGTCCCGGCCGGGGCGGTGGGGGAACTGCACATCGGCGGGGCCGGGGTGTCCCGCGGCTACCTGAACCGGGCCGCGCTGACCCGGCAGAAGTTCATCGCCGACCCGTTCGGCAGCGAGCCGGGGGCGCGGCTGTACAAGACCGGGGACCTGGCCCGGCGGCGGCCGGACGGCACGCTGGTGTTCCTGGGCCGGATCGACACCCAGGTGAAGATCCGCGGGCTGCGGGTCGAGCTCGGCGAGATCGAGACCGCGCTGGCCGCCCACCCCCACGTCGCGCACGCCGCGGTCACCGTGTTCACCGACCCCTCCGGCGAGCCCCAGCTCGCCGCCTACCTGCGGCCCGAACCCGGCACCGACCCCGACCACGCCGAGCTGAAGGCCCACCTGGCCGCCTTGCCCGGCTACATGATCCCGTCCTACCTCACCATGGTCGAGCAGTTCCCGCTCACCGCCAGCGGCAAGGTGGACAAGGCCGCGCTGCCCGCCCCGGGCCCAGCAGCAGGCCGCCAGGTCCCGCCGGCCACGCTGATCGAGACCATGATGGCCAGCATGTTCGCCACCCTGCTGGGCCTGGAGCAGGTCGGCGCCACCGACAGCTTCTTCGACCTCGGCGGCAGCTCGCTCCAGGCGATGCGGCTGATCAGCATGATGGACGACGAGCTCAGGGTGGACGTCGGCGCGGTGGCGGTGTTCCCGGCCCCCACCCCGCGCCAGCTCGCCGCGCTGCTGCGGGACGACCACGGCATCGACGATGCCGAGCTGGGCGCCGACGGCATCGAGGGGCTCGGGGAGCAGCCGACCCCGGCCGGAACGATCCTGACCCAGCGAGGAACGTAGGCTGCCGGATCCGGGCAGGGGGTAACACGGGACGAAGACGCGCGCGGACGGAGGCGCAGATGCTAACGGAATCCCAGCGGGCGGAATGACCGCGCGCCTGCGGCGCGGCCGGGAGAACCCGGCGGAGAGATCCCGCGCCGCCCGGCCGGGCTGGCCGACCTGCCGCTGTCGTACGGGCAGGAGCAGCTCTGGTTCCTCGACCGGTTCGCGCCCGGCCTGCCGACCTACAACATCCCGTTCGCCCTCGGCTGTCCGGCCCGCTGGACACCGCGGCGCTGAGCCGCGCCTGGCCGCGCTGACCGAGCGGCATGAGGCGCTGCGGACCCGGCTGGTGACCGGTCCGGACGGGCGCCCGGTGCAGCTGATCGACCCGCCCCCGCCCCGGCCGCTGGAGCTGACCGACCTGTCCGGACTTCGACCGCAAGCGGCAGGCCGGCTGCGCGAGTTCGTCGCGCCGAGGGGCTGCGGCCGTTCACGCTGGCCGAGGGACCGCTGCTGCGGGCCTGGCTGCTGCGGCTGGCCGCCGACGAGCACGTGCTGGTGGTCGTGGTGCATCACACGGTGTTCGACGGCTGGTCCCCCGGGGTGTTCGTGCGGGAGCTGGCGGCGCTCTACGCGGCCGAGGTAACCGGCGCGCCGTCCGGCCTGGACGAGCTGCCGGTGCAGTTCGCCGACTACGCGATGTGGGAGCGGGACCGGCTGGCCGGGCCCGCGCTGGACGAGCTGGAGGCGTACTGGCGCGAGGTGATGGACGACTTCCCGACCGTCCAGTTTCCCGACCGACCGGCCGCGGCCGATGGTGGACAACTTCGACGGGGCGCTGGCCCAGCGCGAGACCGGCCCGGAGCTGCTGGACGGCCTGCGGTCGCTCAGCCGCCGGGAAGGCACCACCCTGTTCGTCACCCTGATGGCCGGGCTGCTGGCGCTGCTGCACCGCTACACCGGGCAGACCGACCTGGTGGTGGGCACCGCCAGCGCGAACCGCGGCCGCGAGGAGCTGGCGCCGCTGATCGGCTACCTGGTCAACGCGCTGCCGATCCGGGCCGATGCTGTCCGGGATCCGCCTTCACCGAGCTGCTGGCCAGGGTCAAGGAGGCCACCGTCGGCGGCTACGCGCACCAGGACCTGCCGTTCGGCAAGCTGGTGGAGACGCTTGGCGTGGAGCGGGACCCGAGCCGCTCGCCGGTGTTCCAGCTCGCGATGACCTATACCGAGCGGGACGAGACCCCGGTGTCCGCGGCCGGGGTCGACTTCCTGCTGTCCGGCCCGACTCGTGGTCAACGCGACGCGGCCAGGTTCGACCTCGACCTCGCCACCGAGGCGAGCAGCGAGGGGCTGAGGCTGGCCTGCTCCTACAAGACCGGGCTGTTCGACCCCGGCGACGATCGAGCGGCTGCTGGCCAACTGGGAGGTGCTGCTGCGCGGTGTGGTGGCCGATCCGTCGGCGCGGCTCTCGCAGCTGCCGGTGCTGACCGAGGCCGAGCTGCGCCGGGAGCTGACCGAGTGGAACGACACCGCGGCCGACTTCCCGGTGTGGTGCGTGCACGAAACGGTCCAGGCCCAGGCGGCGCAGGACGCCGGACGCGATCGCGGCCCAGCTTGAGCTCGGCCAGGAACCGGGCCAGCGGCTGACCTACGCGCAGCTGAACGCGCGGGCGAACCAGATCGCCCGGCAGCTGCGTGTGGCCGGGGCCGGGCCGGAGACCCTCGTCGGGGTGTGCATGGCGACCGGGCTGGACCGGCTGGCGCGGCTGCTGGGGATCTGGAAAGCGGGCGGCGGGTACGTGCCGCTGGATCCGGCCTGCCCGCCGCACCGGCTGTCGTTCCTGATCGCCGACACCGGCATGACCGGTGCTCGTCTCCGGCGCGGCCAGCGCCGCCAGCCTGCCCGCCGGCCGGGGGCGTCGCCCGGATCAGCCTGGACGCCGAGCGGGACGCGATCGGCAGGCAGGACCGACGGCGACCTGGTCGACACCGGGGTGACGCCCGGGAACGTGGCGTACGTGATCTACACCTCGGGTTCCACCGGGGAGCCCAAGGGCGTGGTGGTGGAGCACCGGCAGGCGGTGAACTTCCTGCAGGGCATGGTCGGCCGTGGCGGATCGGGCCGGGCAGCGTGGTGCTCGCGTTCGCCGCTTCACCTTCGATGTGTCGGTGTGCGACATGTTCCTGCCGCTGATCGCCGGGGCGAAGCTGGTGCTGGCCGCGCGCGAGACGCTGCACTCGCCGCCGCGGCTGACCGCGCTGATGCGCGATGCCGGGGTCACTTACGCGATGCCTGCCGCCCACCGTGCTGAGCCTGCTGAACGGCCAGGACTTCCCGGCACTGCGGACGCTGATCTCGACCGGGGAGGAGCTGGCAGCGAGCTTGCGGCCGTGGCTGCGGGATGGGCTGGAGTTCTGGAACGGTTACGGCCCGACCGAGGCGACGATGGGCTCGACGTTCATGCGGATGGAGCCGTCGACCTGCCCGCCTCGGCCCGCCTCCGCTGCCGGCCTCCGCCGATCGGCCTGCCGCAGCCCAATTACCGGGCATACGTGCTGGACGCGAACCTGAACGTGGTGCCGACCGGGGTCATCGGCGAGCTGCACATCGGCGGTCCCGGCGTGTCCCGCGGGTACCTGAACCGGCCGGAGCTGACGAAGGAGAAGTTCATCGGCGACCCGTTCAGCGCCGGTACCCGAAGCCCGGATGTACAAGACCGGGGACCTGGTGCGGCGCCGCCCGGACGGGACGATCGTGTTCGCCGGCCGGATCGACGGCCAGGTGAAGATCCGCGGGCTGCGGGTGGAGCTGGGCGAGATCGAGACCGCCCTGGTCACGCACCCGGCGGTGGCGCAGGCCGTGGTCACCGTGATCACCGACCAGTCCGGCGAGCCTCAGCTGGCGGCGTACCTCAGGCCCGCCAAGGGCGGGCCGCCGGACCTGGCCGAGATCCGCCAGCACCTGGCGGGCAGCCTGCCCGGTTACATGGTGCCGGCCTACCTCACCCGCTGGATGAGTTCCCGCTCACCGCCAACGGCAAGGTGGACCGGGCCGCGCTGCCCGCGCCGCAGGCCATGCCGGCCGCCGAGCGGGTCGCCCCGGCCACGCTGATCGAGGCCGTCATGACCGACATGTTCGCCCGGCTGCTGAACCTGGAGGATGTTGGCGCCGCCGATAGCTTCTTTGACCTCGGCGGCAACTCGCTCCAGGCGATGCGGCTGATCGGGATGATGGGCGACGAGCTGCGGGTTGACATCGGTGCGGTCGCGGTGTTCCTGGCACCCACCCCGCGGCAGCTGGCCGCGCTGCTGCGGGACAAGCACGGCCTGCCCGACACCGAGCTGGGTGCCGAGGGCGTGGCGGGCCTGGATCAGCTCGGCCGGCCAGGGACCCGAGCCGTCGGTGGCCGGCCCACAGTGACCGACAGGATGGAGGCGCACAGATGCTGACTGATGCGCAACGCGACGCGATAGCCGCGCGGCTGCGGGAGGGCCGGAAGAACCGGGAGGAAGCGGCCGGGCAGGCCGAGCGGCGCCCGTCCGAGCCCGGTGACTGGTTTGTCAGCAGCGGCACCGCGAGCGCATGGGCGCCGCGGATCTTCTGCTTCCCGCACGCGGGCGGCAGCCCCAGGGTCTTCCTTGACTGGCAGCCGGGCCTGGGCGATGACGCCGAGATCGTGGCGATCTGCCGGCCGGGCAAGGAGCACCGCGCCGCCGAGCCCGCCCCCACCATAGCCGAGTTCGTGGACGGCGCGACCGCGGCGATCACCGCCCTCACCGAGGCCGACGACCGGCCGTTCTACCTGTTCGGGCACAGCATGGGGGCGCCGGTCGCGTTCGAGGTCTGCCGTCGTCTGGCCGGCTCGGCCGCGCTGCACCATTACATCGGCTCCGGCTGCTCGGCGCCCGCTCTGCTGCCGTCACAGCGGGTGCGGGACATCGCCAAGCTGTCTGGCGCCGAGTTCGCCGAGGCGCTGGCCTTCTTCGGCGGCCTGCCGCCGGAGGTGATCGCCGACGAGGACGTGCGCGACCTGCTGCTGCCCGGCCTGACCGCGGACTTCAACATCGCCGTCGGGTACCGCTACCAGGCCAGGCCGCCGCTGGCGGTGCCCGCCACCATCGTGGTCGGGCGCGACGACCCGCATGTCAAGCAGCCCCAGATCGAGCCCTGGGCCAGGGAGTTCGCCGTCCAGCCGGACGTGCACTGGGTGGACGGCGGGCACTTCTACTTCGACCCGAAGCCGGACGCGATCGTCGGCATCCTCCGCTCACTGGTCGCCGGCGACCAGCACGTCGAGCTGATCTGAGGCGCGCCCATGCAACTCCAGCCCGATGACCAGTACCGGCGCGCGGTCGCGCTGCGGGACCTGCACGCCGGTCCCGGCACGTTCGTCATCCCGAACCCGTGGGATGCCGGCAGCGCCCGGATCCTGGCCGGGCTCGGGTTCCGCGCGCTGGCCACCACCAGCGCCGGGCTGGCGTTCGGGCTCGGCCGGCCGGACGGCCTGAACCGGCTGCGGCGGCCCGAGGTGCTGGACAACGCGCGCGCGATCGTTTCCGCCACCGACCTGCCGGTCTCGCGCCGACCTGGAGAGCGGCTACGGCGCCACGGCGGCGCAGGTTGCCGAGACGATCCGGCTGGCCGCCGAGGCAGGGCTGGTCGGCGGGTCGGTCGAGGACACCACCGGTGACCCGGACGCGCCGATCCGGCCGCTCGGCGAGGCGGTGGACCGGGTCACCGCCGCGGTCGCGGCGGCCAGGAAGCTGCCGTTCCCGTTCGCGGTGACCGCGCGGGCCGAGAACTTCCTGTACGGCAGGCCGGATCTGGACGACACGATCACCCGGCTCCGCGCCTTCGAGGCGGCCGGCGCCGACGTGCTGTTCGCGCCGGGGCTGCCCGACCTGGACGCGGTCCGGGCCGTGTGCGCGGCGGTCAGCGCGCCGGTGAACGTCATCGCCGGCCCCGCGTTCACCGTCGAGGACCTGCGCGCCTGCGGGGTACGCCGGGTCAGCCTCGGGTCCGCGCTGGTGCGCGCCGCGATGGGCGCGCTGATCCGGGCGGCACAGGAGATCGGCCAGCAGGGCACGTTCACGTTCACCGCGGACGCCCTGCCCTACGGCGAGGCGAACGCGCTGATGTCCGGACCCGCGGCTGCGGCTGATACGGCACTGGCAGACGGGAGGCGGCGGGCATGACCGGCGAAGCGGTGTTCCTGACCGGGCCCAGTTACGTCCTGGGCGAGGTGGAGGAAGAGCACACCGCCATCGGGAACCTGGACGAGCTGGCCGAGCGGTTCAAGCTGGCCCCGAACGCAGGCCTGTGGGGCTGGGGCAGCATCAGGACCAGCAAGCGCGAGCTTGAGGACATGGCGGTGGACACCGGCTCGGCCACGCTGCGGGCCGCCGGCCGGACCCGGCCTCGGTGGACGCGCTGGTGCTGTGCTGCAACCGGATCCCCGGTCCGGCCGAGGGTCACGGCCGGTTCGCCCAGCAGGTGCTGACCGGGATCGGCCTGGGCAGCATTCCCTGTTACGGCCAGATCATGAACCGCTGCGTGAACATGCTGGCCGGGCTGGATGTGGCCAGGGCGCTGGTGGCCAGCGGACGGCACCGCCGGATCCTGCTGATCACCACCGACAAGGTGGCCGAGGGTGCGGACCGGATGTCGCAGTTCGCACTGTTCAGCGACGGCGCGGCGAGCTGCGTGGTGGCCGCTGACGCGGGCGACGCGGGCGACGCGGGCGACGCGGCGACGGCGACGGCGGGCTGCTACGAGCTGCTCGGCTGCGCGATCGCACAGGACACCGCCACGCTGGAGTGGACCAGCCAGATCAGCTCGGACCTGGCCAGGGAGGTGAACAGCGAGCTGCTGACCGCGGCCGGGCTGAAGCTGTCCGACGTTGCGGCCCTGATGCACGCGAACCTGTTCAAGCCGCTGCTGGTGATGAAGGAGCGGCAGGCGGGCTTCAGCCCGGAGCAGCTCTACCTGGAAAACATCCCGCGGTTCGGCCACTGCTTCGCCGCGGATCCGCTGATCAGCCTGGTGGACCGGGTCGCCCTCGGGCACCTGCCCGCCGGCGGCTACGGGATGCTGGCCTCCAGCGTGCCGGGGTCGAGGATCGGCGCGCTGCTGAGGAGAGTCCGGTAGTCACCGGGCCGGAAAGGAACGAGCCATGACCATGGCACCGTCGCTGGCGTACGAGCCGCCGGACACGATCGCCGCGCTGCCGCTGCGCGGATTCGAGTTCAGCGCCGCCGCGGCGCAGGAGGCCGACGCGATCCTGGCTCAGCCGCCGGACGCGCTCTTCCGGCGGCTGCTGGCCGACCAGGAATCCGAGGCGGTGCTGCTGGCCGCGCGCCGGGTACTCGACGCCTTCCTCGCCCCGCACGCGCAGGCGCCCGCCGGGACGGCCGGGCAGGGCGGGCGGGCGGGCAGGTGCGGGCTGGCAGACGACGCCAGCGCGGACGAGATCGCGGCGCACGTGCTCGCGGTCCGGACTGAGCTGGCCGCCGCCATCGAGGCCCTGGCCGGGATCGAGCCGGACGCCAGGATGGCGGTCGTGCGCCAGCGCGCCCCGCTCGGCCTGCTCGGCGGCTGCTGGCTGGACGTGCTGTCGCAGCCGGCCACCCAGCCGTCGGTGATCGTGAACAAGATCTACCCGCAGACGTTCACCCAGCATGGCGAGGGCAACCCGCACCGGTCGCTGGCCTACCTGCGCCGCCGCCGGATGGAGGAGGAGGGCGTCTTCCTGCCGGAGACCGGCGCTGCCGACTTCCTGTCCAGGGCCGACGCGCGGCCGCTGACCGCCCTGCACGGCTGCTTCTACCTGGCCCTGTCGCGCCTCCCGGCCAACTTCCTGCCCGAGGTGGTGGGGGTGAACTACGTCTTCCACGCGCTCGGCACCGACGACCTGCTGTCCGGCCTGGAGCCGATGGTGGCCGAGCCGGAGCTGCGCGAGGCACTCGCGCTCTACCGGGAGCTGGCCGGGCCGGCCGAGCTGCGGCGGCTGCACGCGGCCATCGGCCTCACCCTGGAGCTGGAACGCGAGCAGGTCGCGCTGCTGACCGGGCTGGCCCGGTGGCAGGCGGGCCAGACGCTGGAGTCGAAGGTCGCCGCGATCATCGCCCGGCACAGCCGGTACGCGGCGAACCAGCACCAGCAGGTCCGGGTCGGCGGCAAGCGGCTGGCCGACACCTTCACCGACCCCGGCCTGGACATCGCGGCGTTCCTGGCCGACTTCCGCGAGGCGCGGCAGCTCCGGCAGACCAGCGACGGGCTGTCCCGGTTCATCAAGGCGATCAAGTTCGGCGGGCCGATGTTCGGCATCTTCGACGAGCAGGAGGCCGCGACCTTCCAGGCCTGGATCGACACCGTGCAGGCGGGGGAGCGGCCGGAGATCGTGATCTCGCCGAATGCCGCCGGGGACGAGCAGGCGGCCGCGCGCGCGGCGGCGATTGCCGCAGCGCGGCCGGCCGATGTGGTGATCGCCGAGGTTGGTACGCCAAGTGACCGCGAGCTGTTCTACCGGATGGTCAACATCGAGAACTTCGCCAACACGCTGCCGTTCGCCCGGCAGTACGCGGCGGACCTGTTCGAGCAGGCCGAGATCCTGTTCACCCGCGGCGCGGCCGGCCGGTACACCGACGCGACCTACTTCGACTTCACCCCCGAGGCGCTGTACGAGCGGTGCGAGCGGGTGTACTGGGACAAGCTGATCGCGCCTTACCAGCCGCTGGAGCAGATCCCGGACCGGGACGAGGTGGTGTTCCTGCAGTCCACCTACGCGCTGGGCGACCTGATCGACGCAACCTGGATCCACCGGATCGCGAACACCGGCCGGTTCGAGCGGGCGCCGGACGCCGCGATCTTCACCATCTACGCCGACGAGGTAGGGCACGGCGACCTGACCAAGAACCACATCACGCTGATTCACCGGGCGCTGCACAGCATGGACATCCGGCTGCCGCATATCCGGGACGCGGCGTTTATGGACCAGGCCGACCTGCCGGACGAGCTGTACGGCTTCTCGCTGCACCAGATCTGCATGGCCAGCCAGCCCGATACCTTTTATAACGAGATCCTCGGGTACAACCTGGCCATCGAGATGTTCGGCCTGGGCGAGCAGCGGCTGCACGAGATCCAGAAACTGCGGCACTACGGTTTCGACGACTGCTATGAAGTCGCGCACCTGACCATCGACAATATCTCGGCCGGGCACAGCAAGCAGGCCGCCGACATCATCGTGTCCTACCTGGACGGGGTCCGGCGGACCCTGGGTGAGGCCGCGGTCCAGTCGGAATGGCGCCGGGTCTGGCGCGGCTACGCGTCCTTTGCCTATTTCGTTGAGCACCCGCTGCTCAAGCAGCTCGCCGCCGGGCAAGTGCCGGAGCCGGACTCCGCCGACCTGATTATCTGAGCCCTGATTATCTAAGCAAGAAAAGCCATGAGACTGTACGCGTGCGACGGCGCCGGGTCACAGTCCTGGCTGTCCTAGGGTCAAGCCGGTAACCGCTGCGCGGAACGTGTGCGGGCCGCGCTCCTGCCGCACCGGGCCGCCAGTCGCGCGGGCCGTACTATGGCCCGGTGGCCTCACCTGGATACCTGAGATTCCCGCATGTCACCAACGACCTCGTGGCCTTTGTCGCCGCCGACGACGTTCTGGCTGGCACCGGTCGCGGGCGGCCGGGCCTGGCGGTTCACCACGGACGAGGCACAGGCGGCCACGCCGAGGCTGACGCCGGACGGCAGCCACGTGGCCTGGGTCAGCGCCAGGGACGGCAGCCCGGAGATCTACCTGGCAGGCCTGGCCGGCGGGCCCAGCACCCGGCTCACCTACTGGGGCACGTCGTGGGCCCGGGTCAGCGGCTGGACGCCGTCCGGGGAGGTGCTGGCTGTCAGCGCGGCGGGCCAGCCGTTCGGGCACTACGTCCGGGCCCGCGCGCTGACGACCGCGCTGTCGGGCAGCCAGGGCGCAGAACGGGTGCTGCCGCTCGGCCCGGTATCCGACCTGTCGCTGGGCACAAGCGGGGACGGCGGGACAGCCGACGGCGGCGCCGGCGGCCGCGGGGCTGGCACCGTCGGGCTGCTCACCGGCACCTGGGGAAGCTTCAACAACGATCCGGCCCACTGGAAGCGCTACCGCGGTGGCACGGCCGGGCGCCTGTGGGTCGGCCCGGCGACTGCGGTTGCTTCCGAAGCGCCGGCCGCGGCCGGACCGGGACCGGGTCCGTTCCGGCGCGTGCTCGCGGACCTGCCGGCCCAGTTCGGCAGCCCGATGATCGTCGGCGGCCGGCTCGCGTTCATTTCTGACCACGAGGGCACCGGCAACATCTACTCCTGCGCGCTGGACGGCAGCGACCTGCGGCGGCATACCGATCACGAGGGCTGGTACGCACGGCAGGCCAGCACGGACGGGCAGCGGATCGTGTACGCGCGGGGCGGCGAGCTGTGGCTGCTCGATGACCTGCAGGCAGCCGCGCCGGCCCGGCTCGACATCACCCTCGGCTCGCCGGTCCGCGGCCGGGATCCGCGTCTTGTCACCGCCGGGGACCACGTTGGCTCGCTGTCCGTGGACCGTGCCGGGCGGGCCAGCTCGATCGAGGTTCGCGGCACCGTGCACTGGCTGACTCACCGGGACGGCCCGGCCCGGGCAGTGTCGGTCGTTCCCGGCGTCCGGGCGCGCTTCCCGCAGGTACTGGGGACCGGCGGACAGGTCGTCTGGGCGAGCGACGCTGACGGCATCGACGGCCTGGAGATCGGCTCCGGCGACCCGGCCGCCGCGGCTGACCCCACCGCCGCCCCGCGGCGGATCGCGGCCGGCCAGGTTGGCCGGATTACCGGGCTGGCGGCGGCGCCGGACGGCAGGACGGTAGCGGTTGCCGCGCAGGACGGGCGGCTCCGGGTCGTTGACGTCGGGTCCGGCCAGGTGCGGGAGGTCGCCGCGTCGGACAACGGGGTCGTGACCGGGCTGGCCTGGTCGCCGGATTCTGCCTGGCTGGCGTGGTCACAGCCGGGGGAGCACCCGGCCGGCATGAACCTCAACCCGCTCCGCCGGCTGCGGCTGACGCGGCTCGCCGACGGCCAGGTGGTCGACGCCACCGACGGGCGGTTCTCCGACACCGATCCGGTCTTCACCCTCGACGGCAAGTACCTCGCGTTCCTGTCGAGGCGCAGCTTCGACCCGATCTACGACGCGCATTTCTTCGACCTCACGTTCCCGTACGGGGCCAGGCCTTACCTGCTGCCCCTCGACGGGACCACCCCGTCACCCTTCGCACCCGAACTCGGCGGGCGGCCCGCCGGCGAGCCCGCGGGCGCCCCGGCGGCCGGCGCCCCGGCGGCCGGCGACGAGCCGGCGAGTGCCGGCGGCGACAGGCCGCGCGTTCCCGCGGTACCGGTGGAGACCACCCGGATGGCCGAACGAGTCGTCGCGCTCCCGGTGCCCGAGGCACGGTACTCGGGCCTGCGCGCGGTGAAGGACGGGCTGGCATGGCTCCGCGAGCCGGTGACCGGCAACCTCGGCATCGGCGGCGCGCAGCCGTCCGACGACGCGCCGCGCCCGGTACTCGAGCGGTTCGACCTGGCCAAGCGCGAAGTGTGCGAGCTCGCCGGGGAGGTGGACTGGTTCGAGGCCAGCGGAGACGGCACCAGGCTGGTCACCAGCGATCACGGCAAGCTCACCGTGATCCCGGCGGAGCGCAAGGCCGACGGCGGCAACCCCGGCGACAAGACCGAGATAGACCGGAGCCGGGCCAGGTTCCTGCTCGATCCGCCCGCGATGTGGCGCCAGGCTTACGCCGAGGCCGGCCGCATCATGCGGCACGATTTCTGGGTGCCTGACATGGCGGACGTGGACTGGGACGCCGCGCAGGACGAGTACCGGCCGCTGCTCGACCGGATCACCACCGGGTCCGAGTTCAACGACGTGCTCTGGGAGCTCTTCGGCGAGCTCGGCACCTCGCATGCCTATGCCGACGCGCCGGAAGGCGGCACCCCGGCCGCCGCGCCCGGCCTGCTCGGCGCGGACATCACCCGCAGCGGGGATGCCTGGCGGCTGACCCGGGTGGTGCGCGGGGACACCTCCGATCCGAGGGCCCGCGCACCGCTGGCGGCACCCGGCGCCGGGATCGGCGCAGGCGACGTGCTGCTCGCCGTGGACGGACGGCCGGTCGGGCCCGACGGGCCGGGCCCGCTGCTGACCGGCGCCGCGGGCAAGCCGGTCGAGCTCACCATCGCGCCCGCCGACGGGAGCCGCCCGCGCAGCGTGCCGGTTGTCCCGCTCCGCAGCGATACCAGGCTGCGCTACCTGGACTGGGTCAGCGCCAGGCGGGCGCAGGTCCTGGAGCTCGGCGAGGGCCGGATCGGCTACCTGCACGTGCCGGACATGGTGAGCCAGGGCTGGGCGGACTTTCACCGGGACCTGCGCACCGAGATGCTGCGCGACGCGCTGATCGTGGACGTGCGCGGCAACACCGGCGGGCACACCTCGCAGCTCGTCGTGGAGAAGCTGGCGCGGCGCGTCATCGCCTGGGACGTGCCGAGCGGGCTGGTCCCGTCCACCTATCCCGAGGACGCGCCGCGGGGGCCGGTCGTCGCCATCGCCGACGAATGCTCGGGATCCGACGGCGACATCGTCACCGGCGCCGTCCGCCTGCTCCGGCTCGGCCCGGTGGTCGGCGCCAGGACCTGGGGCGGCGTCATCGGTTACGACAACGAGCACGAGCTCATCGACGGAACGCAGATCACCGTGCCGCGGCTGGCTTTCTGGTTCGAGGAGTACGGCTGGGGCGTGGAAAACCACGGTGTCGACCCCGACGTCGAGGTCATCATGTCGCCCGATGACTGGGCCGCGGGACGTGACACCCAGCTGGAGACCGCGGTCAGGCTCGCGCTGGAAGCCCTGCGGCAGCGGCCCGCGGTGCGGCCCCCTGACCCGCGCACCAGGCCGTCCAGGCGCCGCCCGCCGCTGCCGCCGCGAGCCTAGGGCCCGGCCGGCGGCCGCGGTCGGTCAGGGAGTCAGTCGAGCGCCTGCCGGGTGACCGGTGGCCTGCGCCCGCCGAGGATCCAGCCGGCCAGGGCGGCGGCGACCGGAACGCCGATGACGGTGATCGCGAGGTCGAGAACCGGCACCCGGCCCAGCACGCCGATATCGCTGCGGTGCCCGGCGGCCAGTGCCAGGTAGGCGGCGCCCGATCCGAGCAGCGCGCCCAGCAGCGCCAGCGTGCCTGCGGTCGTGGCGGTAAGCCCGCGCCGGGTCGTGCTGGCGGCTCCGATGGCGGTGAGGGTGCGCAGGTCACCGGCCGCCTCGGCGCGGATCAGGCCCACCGCCATCGCCAGCACGCCGAGCGCGATCAGTGCCCCGGCGGCCGTCGCCACGGCTCCGATCGTGGCCAGCGAAGCCTGAGTGTCCCTGGACTCGATGATCAGGCCCGCCCTGGCGGCCGCGTCGCGCGCGGCCGCGATCTGCGCGGGCTGCAGGGGCCGGGCGGACTCGACCATCCAGCCGGACTGGATCTGCCGCCAGTGCTCACGGCGCAGGCCGTTCTCGGTGATCAGCGAGGTGGGTTCGGAGCCGTAGTCAGGAACTCCGATCCGCTGGACGTTCGTGGCGTTCGTGGCGGTGGTGATAGTGGTGAGGACGTCCTGCCCGGCCTGGATGGTGAGGATGCTGGCGGACGGGCCGATCGCCGCCGGATTGATGCCAAGGAGGCGGAGCACGGCAGGCGTGGCGACATAGAGCGCTACCGAGCGGTAGACGGCGTTCCGGCCGGCGGCCTGGCCCACCGGGGCGTTCAGGCTGACGACCGGCTGCTGGCCACCGGGCTGCGGCTTGCTGGCCGGGTTGACGGGCATGTCGAGGGGGACGACGGCGGCATCGCCCAGCGATCCGGCGATCCGGTGCACCGCGGCAGCCAGTGCGCTCAGCTCGGCAGGCGGCCGGATGGGGATCATCTGGTTATCGCCCGGCTGGCCGATCCAGATCTGCATCTGGTTGTCCGGAAGATTGCCGGCGTCTGCCGCGTTCCTGGCCGCGGCCAGGCTGATCATGATCGTCACGGCGATCCCCAGGGCCAGGCTGATCGCGGCAAGCGCAGCGGCAGAACGGGCCTGGTACCTGGCCAGGTCGCGCAGCGCCAGCCGGATCGCGACCGGAGCGCGGCGGCCGGCCGTGGTCAGGAGCCGGATGCTGAGCGGGCTGATGAAGGAAAGCCCGAGAGCCATGGCCAGCACGCCGCAGATGATCAGCGGGCCGCTGGTCTGGTTGGCGAGGACGAGGCAGGCCAGGGCCACCGCGATCAGCAGCACGGCCATGCCGGCGGTGCGGCGAGCGGGCCTGGGCTTGAGCGGCCGGGCCGACAGGGCATTCACAACCGGGACCCGGGAGGCGGCCCGCGCTGGCCACCATGCGGCGCCCGCCGCCGTCAGTACCGCCAGCAGCATGCCCGCCGCGACCAGGTACCAGGGAACCGCGAACCTGTCGATCCGGTGACCGGCGAAGGCCTCCAGGTGCGGGGCTGCCGCGAACCACGCGGCCAGGCCGATGACCGCCCCGGTCACGGCGCCGATGCTGCCCACCAGCGCTCCGCCTGCGACCATGACCATCCGAAGCTGCTTCTGTGTCGCCCCGATGGCCGCGAGCACGCCGAGCTGGCGCTGACGGCGCGCGGCGATAACGGCGAAGGCCGCGGCGGCGACCAGCGAGACCAGCACCATCAGGACCGCGACGGCGCCGAGCGCGCCGGCCGCGACCGCGCCATTGGTGCTGGCGCCCCGCGCCTGCCACACCAGCTGGCCGCGGAATGCGGCACGGAACGCGCTGAATGCTGCCGGACTGGCGTCCAGCAGGACCGTTGCCTCCTGTGCCGGGCCGGCGGCTGACGGGGGCACAAGCGCGAACTGGTCTTTCAGGTCGCCGGGGTCCTCGACGATGCCGGTCACCCTCTGGTGGTGGCCGGGCAGGGACAGCACGGAGCCGACGCGGGCCTGAAGCGCCTGCGCTATCCCGCTGGTGATGGCGACCTGCCCGCCGCCCGCCGGGTAGTGCCCCTGCACCAGGGCGAGCATCGGGCCGCTGTAGGGTCCGTCCGGGTTCATCGCCCGGTATTCGACGGTCTGGGTCGAGCCGGGGATGGGTACGAACTGGCGGCCGATCACCTGAATGGTGCCGAACGCCTTCCTGGCCGCCGTGATGTCCGCCGTCATGGTCTTGCGGCCGCCCCCGGCGAACTGCAGGAGGTAGCTGGCGGAGCCGAACTGCGGACCTGGCAGGGGAGCCACGTTGTAGGCGGCGGCCACGCCGAAGGCCGCGGCCCCGACTGTCAGTGCCAGCAGGCTCATCACCAGGATCTGCTGCCGCCACTCCCGGCGCAGCAGGCGCCTTGCCCATCGGGTCACGACCCGCCGGCCAGCGGCGCCGCCGCTGACGGAGCCGAGAGGAAACCGGGCGGTCGAGCAGCACCCCGGTCATCGCTGCGCACCACTGGTGAGCGGCGAACCCGGGCCAGCGGGGGCCCGGGCCTGGTCGATGACCCGCCCGTCCTGCAGCAGCACCACGCGGTCGGCGCACGATGCCAGCTGCGTGCTGTGGGTCACGACCACGCCGGCTACCCCGCGGCGGCAGATGGCGACCATCAGCTGCATGACCGCCTCGGCGTTCACCGAGTCCAGGGCACCTGTCGGCTCGTCGGCGAGCAGCAGCGCGCGGTCACCGACCACCGCGCGGGCGATCGCCACGCGCTGCCGCTCCCCGCCAGACAGCTCATCGGGGAAGTGGTGGGCCCGCTCGGCGATGCCCAGCTCCGCCAGGGCCTTCATCCCGGTCGCATGCGCCGCCTTCGCCGAGGTGCCGTCCAGCTCCAGCGGAACGGTGACGTTCTCGATCGCGGTAAACCCGGCGAGCAGGTTGAAATCCTGGAAGACGTAGCCGATGAGGCGCCGGCGCAGCCTCGCCTGATCGTTAAGCGACAGGTCCGTCAGATCGGTCCCCAGCACCAGCACCTGGCCACCGGTGGGTTCCTCCAGGCTGCCCGCTATGGTGAGCAGCGAGCTCTTGCCGGAGCCGCTCGGGCCCATGACCGCCACCAGCTCACCGCGCGGACCGACAGGCTCACCCGCCGGAGCGCGTTCACCCGGGCGGGGCCGGTCCCGTACACCTTGGACACCTCGCGCAGTTCAAGCACCGTCGTCGTCACTGGTCCGCCTTCTTTCCGGATGCTGTTCAGCAGATGCCGCTAACACTTCCGGGCGGGCCCGGCCAGGTCGTCACACCACGGAGCCGGATCTGCGGTCATACCACGAAGGCAGTCCGGCCCGGCCACCGGCCAGGCTGATACCTGGGTATGACCACGCTGGGGTGATGGGCGGACGGCCCCCGGCGGCCTACCCTCAGACTGTGATCAGGATGCCCGGCACCGCACCGGCAGCGAGCAGCGCCCGCAGGGTGGCGCGCAGGGTGGCGCGCCGGGCCTGGCGCGGGCTGATCCAGGTGCTGACGGCCCCGGACGCGGCCCCGCCGTGGTGGCGCCCGCCGTGGCGGCGCCGGGCGTACCTGGCACTAGGGGCGGCGGCGCTCGCACTGGGCGTGGCGAGCCTGGCCAGCATGCACCCGCGGCCCACCGCCACTCCCGCGCCGCCCGGTACCTGCCGCGCCAGCCCCTGCCACTACCTGCACTACCCGCCGCTCAGCATCGGGCAGCTGCTGCTGGCCCTGGCGGTGGTGACGCCGCTGCTGCTGGCAGCCCGGTATCCGCTGCTTGGCTGGCGGCTCGGGTGGCTTGCGCTGCTGCTTGCCCCGCTGGTACCTGGTGAGTGGCGCGGGGGCTGGCCGTGGGGCCCGGCGCAGCTGCTGGTGCTGCTGGTGGTGTTCTGCGTGGCCGGGGTCCGCTATCGGCGGCCGGTGCTGTGGTGGATGTGGGCGCTGACCCTCGTCCCCTGCTGGCTGTGGTTCGCGAGAGACCTGCGGGACCTGAACGGCCCGCTCGGCGCCACCATCGTGTTCACCGCCGGGACGATCGCCGTGGACAGCATCAGTTCCAGGTGGCATACCCAGCGGGCCCTTGCCGCCCAGACTCAGCGCACCGAGCTGGAGCGGGCCCGGCGGGCGGTGCTGGAGGAGCGCACCCGGATCGCGCGGGAGCTGCACGACGTGGTGGCCCACCACATGTCGCTGATCGCGGTACGGGCGGAGACCGCGCCGTACCGCCTCAGTGACCTGCCCGAGCCGGTGCGCGCCGAGTTCGGCGCGCTCGGCGACGTGGCACGCGAGGCACTGGCGGAGATGCGGCGGCTGCTCGGCGTGCTGCGCCAGGACCAGCCCGCCGAGCTCGCGCCGCAGCCCCAGCTGTCAGACCTGTCCGCGCTCGTCGATGCCGCCCGGCGATCCGGGGTATCGGTCGAGCTGTCCGTGCCGTCCGCCGTTGGCCAGGTGCCTTCCGGCGTCGCGCTGTGCGCCTACCGGATTGTCCAGGAAGCGCTGTCCAATGCCAGCCAGCACGCGCCGGGGGCCGCGGTCACCGTGTCTGTGGACCATGATGCCGGCGCGGTCCTGCTGCGGGTGGCCAACGGGCCCGGCGGACCCGGCCCGGAATGAGCACGAGCCGGGTCACGGACTGACCGGGATGCGCGAGCGGGTGGCCCTGCTCGGCGGCTCGCTGTCGGCCGGGGCGGCACCCGGCGGCGGTTTCGTGGTATCCGCGGTGCTCCCGCTCGTCGAGGCGGCATGACGATGACCGGCGCAGCAGGCGGCGAGGCGGTCACGCGGTGCCTGATCGCCGACGACCAGGCGATGGTGCGGGAGGGCTTCGCCGCGGTCCTTGCCGCCCAGCCGGGCCTGCTGGTGGTGGGCCAGGCTGCTGACGGCGCCGACGCGGTGAGCCAGGCGCGGCTGCTGGACCCGGACGTGGTGCTGATGGACGTGCGGATGCCGGTGATGGACGGGCTGCAGGCCACCCGCCAGATCCTCGGCGCCGCGCCCGGCCCGCACGCGCCGCGGGTGCTGATGCTCACCACCTTCGACCTCGACGACTACGTCTACGCGGCGCTGCGCGCCGGGGCCAGCGGCTTCCTGCTCAAAGACGCCACCGCCGCCGAGCTGGTCCACGCGGTCCGCGTGGTGGCCGCCGGCGACGCGCTGCTCGCCCCGTCGGTAACCCGGCGGCTCATCGCCGACTTCGCCCGCCGGCCACGCCCGGACCCGCCGCCGCCCGCCGCGCTGGGCGCGCTCACCCACCGGGAGACCGACGTGCTCCGGCTGATCGCCGGCGGCCTGTCCAACGCCGAGATCAGCGACACCCTGGTCATCGCCGGGCAGACCACCAAGACCTACGTCGGCCGCATCCTGGCCAAGCTGAACCTCCGCGACCGCGCCCAGGCCGTCGTGCTCGCCTACGAGACCGGCCTCGTCACGCCGGGAGACCCGGGCCCGGCACGAGCGGACCCCGGCAGAAGCTAACTGATCACGGAAATCGCCGACACGCCCGCCGGGGCTTCGATGTCGTAGCGGCTGGCGGCCCGGGCCCAGCCCGCCGCCGTCAGCACGGTACCGCCGGCCACGCCGGTGTAGGTATGGCCGGCCAGGGTCGCGAAGCCCGCGCCGCCGATCAGCCGCAGCCGGGCGGGTATCCCCGCGGGCAGGCTCAGCAGGGCCTGGCTCGCCCCGCCGGCCAGCACAACCGGGACCGTGCCGCCGGGCCGCGGCAGCGTCATCCGGATCACGCTGGTCCCGGCCGCGAGGTCCACGCCGCTGACCCGCCCCCGACCCAGGCTCACGGTGGTCCGGCTGGTGCCACCCGCGAGCACCAGGCGCCAGATGACGTGCGGGTTCAGCAGCACGTGCACCGTCGCCGGGCCGCCGTGGCCGGCCGACTCCAGGCGGAGCAGCACCGCTGGCCCGCGCCCGGTCAGGACGGGGCGGGTGCCAGAGCTGGCCGGCGTCCATGCCCGCAGCAGGCTGCCCCCCAGATCGCCGGTGCCGACACTCAGCGTCGTCGCCCCGCTCACTACCTCCAGGACCGCGGTCTGCCGGCCAGCGCGCGGCATCGCGGCAGCGTGCGACGGGCCGCGGTGCGGGCCCGAGCAGGCCGCCAGGACCACAACGCCAGCGCACAACGCCGCCCGCCAGGCATTCATGCGCCCTACTCTGCCCGCGAGCCCGCCATTACGCATGGAACCCCGAGAGTTCGCGATTTCTGAAGGTGTTTGGGC
The DNA here is from genome assembly GCA_963719705.1 of uncultured Actinomycetota bacterium. Taxonomy (GTDB): domain Bacteria; phylum Actinomycetota; class Actinomycetes; order Streptosporangiales; family Streptosporangiaceae; genus CAVRCV01. The sequence goes on along the minus strand of CAVRCV010000013.1, from coordinate 1,227,718 downwards.
TGTGCCTGAGTGCCGGGTTCGGCGAACTGCACGGTGTTTTGTGCTTGCCGGACAGCGATCTTTCACCGGCCGGTCTCCTGCACCTCGCGCTGGCCGGGGGAAGGGCGTGGCAGGGCGCGGGCCATCGTGAGGGAGGTCTCCTGGGTGAGCTGCACCTCGGTCTGGGACCTGAGCTGGTGGCGCAGCTGCTCGGTGAATTCGCGGCGGATGTCATCCGGCCAGCTCAGCGAGGTCGCTCTGGTGTTCTCTACCCCGATGACCTCCTCGGCAGGCCGGACGATCCGCTGCGTGCGTGTCTTGCGGACGGGTGTCTCGAACAGGCCGGTGCCCGCGATGGGCTCGGTGTCAGCGAAATGCGGCTGCCACACCCCGGCCGTGCCGTCGCCGCGGGCGGCCCACATGCCGAGCAGGGCAGCGCGCAAAGGGTCGTCGTAGCGCTCAACGATCTCCAGCAGGGCGAGCCAGCCGCCGGGGCGCAGGAGCCGTGCGGGCTTGCGGAACCTGACATCGGGGTCGACCCAGTGGAATGCGGTGCCCGAGATGATCAGGTCGAAGGATGCGTCGGCCGCGTCGAAGTCCTCGAACGAGGACACCTGGAACGAGACCGCCGGGCCATCGAGACGGCGCCGGGCAGCGGCGATCATCGACGGGCCGATGTCGATGGCTGTCAGGCGGAACCCGTAGCCCGCCAGGCTCTCAGTGAGCTGGCCCGTGCCGCATCCGACCTCGAGGACCTCGCTGCCGGCGCCAGCCGCGGCGGTCGTGACGGCGAACTCGACGATGCCGCTGGGGTACCCGAGCCGGGAAGCCTCATAGAGCTCGGCGATGCCGTCGAACAGCATCCGCCGGTGCAGCCGCCTGCTGCGCACCTGCTCGGTCTCTGCCGCTATGTCCACAGCCCGACAGTAGAGCATCGCCCGGTACCCTCCGGGCCCGCTGCCGGCATGGGACGGGCCATTCGCTCACCGGACCTGCCGGAGCGTGGAGGACTCGGCTGGGAGTGGCCGGCCGAGACCGTTCCCGTCGGCGTCGGCGCAGTACCGCATGGCGGTGGGGCCGCTGATCCCGAACAGGTGAGCGAGCCGGAGCGGGTCGCCGCCGCTGGCCTGGGCTTCGGCCAGGAGCCGGTCAGCGCGCAGGTCCCGCGCGGTGATCTCTACCTTGCCCACCGTGGCCTGGATGTAGCTGCGGCAGACCGGACCGGTGCCGCCGCCGGTGCTCCGGTTGATCATCAGGTGCGGGTTTGCGGTCGCGGGCCAGCGAGCCTGCCGGGCCTGCAGCCATGCGCGAAGCTGCCCGGCGTGAGCCGGTCCGGTGGCCGGGCGCAGCCGCCGACGAGCAGGATGCCGGCGGCGGGGTCGGCATCGTCCAGCATCAGCGCGCAGATGTCGCTCGGCCGCAGCGCGTGCACCCCGGCGAGCAGGACGATGAGCCGCTCGCCGGGATCGCGCAGACAGCCGAGCAGGCTGGCGCGCAGGCCGTCATCCAGCGGCAGGACCGGCGGCGGCTGGACCCGGCGGCCGGTCAGCGGCGCCGCCGGGTTGGTGAACAGCACGCGGCGGCCCTTCAGCGTGCCGAACAGCGAACGCGTCGCCGACAGGGCAAGCAGCCGGGTCGCGCCGGTCAGCGGGACAAGGGCAGCGGTTACGTCGTCGGTGGTGACCTCCCGCAGCGACTCATACTGTGCGGCCCAGCTGGCCAGCGGGGCCTGCAGGATGCGCACGTATCCCTGAATGGTGCTGGCCTGCCGGGCTCTCCCGGCGCGGGCACCGCGGCCTTGGAGGGCCTCGGCCCAGGTGCGCACGTCGGCCGCGAACGGCGCGGGCAAGGCGGCAAGCCGGACCGCCAGCCACCGCTCGAAGATTGCCTGCGGGTTGCCGCGGGCCAGGCCCTGGTTGGTGAGGAACTCCACGGCCCGCAGCGCGACGAGGCTGCGCTCGATCAGGAGCCGCCGGATACCCGCAGCGTCCCACGGTGGCTCGCCGAGTCCGGCGCGGCTGGCCAGTACGGCGGTCACCGCGCGGCAGGCCTGATGCAGCGTTCCCGCGGTCCAGCCGCGAGCCTGCCCGTAGCTGATCAGCGCGTCCAGCGGCGGCGGCAGAACAACAGGGCTGGGCACGGGCCGGGGCCGGGAGGCGCGAGCCTGCTTGCGGAGACGCCGAGCGGCGCGGGCAGCCAGCTGGCAGGACCGGCACGCCCCGGCCGCGCCGATCGGCTGCGCGCGCCCGCACCAGGGACAGATCGCCACCGGGTGGGACCGGCGGAATCCCCGGCAGGCTCCGCACAGCCCGCCGGACAGCCAGGTCAGATCCCCGCAATCGCGGCAGGCCCCGGTGATCTCGCGGGTCCGGATCTCCGGGGGCAGCACGACACGGGACGGCGTGCCCGGGCCCGCTTCCCCAGGGCACGGGCGGCCCGGGCTGCGAGCTGGCAGGACCGGCACGCCCCGGCCTTGCCGATCGGCTGCGCCCGCCCGCACCAGGGGCAGGTCCCAGCCGGGTGCGCCCAGCGGAACAGCCGGCAGGCCCGGCACAGCCCGCTGGTCAGCCGGGTCAGGTCCCCGCAGTCCCGGCAGGCGCCGGTGACCTCGCGGGACTTCGCGTAGCAGCTGCGGCACCGGCCCGACCACAGTCGCGCGACCTGTTTGCCGCAGTCCCGGCAGGCCCCGGACTTCGCGGCGGCCCGGCGTTTGCACCGCTCGCACCGGCCGGCGAACCACACCGGGCGGAGCTCGCCGCAGTCCCGGCAGATGACCAGGCGGGTCCGCGACAGCCGGTAGCAGCGCTGGCACAAGCCGGCCTTGCGCTGGCCCGGCCCGGTATCCCCGCAGGCGGTGCAGGTGATCACCGGCGCCGCGGGCGCGGTCATACCGGTGGCAGCGACCGGCCGCCCCGCCGCGACGGCCGGATTGCCGGCGGCACCTGCGCCGCGGCCGCCGCGGGTGCCTCCCGGCTGGCCCTGGCCGCGGCGGGGTCGCGGGTGAGCAGGTCGCCGGGTTCGCAGCCGAGCACGGCGCAGATGATGTCCAGGTCGTCGAGGCGGATCGAGATCGGCCGCCCGGACCATAGGTGCGACATCTTCCCGGCGGAGATCCCCAGGCCCGCCTCGGCAAGCAGCCGCCGCAGGTCCGAGGACCGCCAGATGCCGCGCTGGGCGGCGGCCAGCCGCAGGTTCCACTGCATGTCTCTACTCCTTGAACCGGGCGGCGGCCCGCTCGGCCGCCTGCTGGTACGCGTTTTCGATGGCCTCGTCAGCGACGTGAACGTAGCGGACCGTGGTGGACAGCCACCGGTGACCGAGCAGTTGCTGGATCGCGGCCAGGCCGATGCCCTCGCCATACAACCGCGACGCGCACGCATGCCGCAGCACGTGCGGGGTCAGCTTGGTGACCGGGCCGCGCAGGTGCGCCGCCGCGGCCTCGGCCAGTGCCCGGCCGAAGGTGTCACCGCCGATCGGCCCGCCGCGCTCGGATGGGAACAGCACGGCACGGGGCAGCTCCCAGTCATCGGCGAACTGGCCGCGGACGTCCTGGACCCACCAGATCAGCAGCGGCCTGGCATCCCCCAGCATCGGCACCATCCGCTCCCGTGGCCCCGAGCCGCGCGAGCCCTTGCCCAGCCGCACGTGGATCTTCCCGAGCGGCCCGTGGCCGAAGTGCAGATCCTCCAGCCGCAGCCCGCACAGCTCGGCCAGCCGCAGGCCGGTCTCGTCGGCCAGCCGGGCCATCGCGTAATGCCGGGCCGCGGCCAGCCACTTGCGCGCCGCGGGCAGCTCACCCCGCCAGCCGGCGAAGAACGCCGCCAGCGCCTGCGGGGACGGCGGGACGCGGACATGGAAGTCACCGGAGTGGCGCGGCCGGTTGCACGCATCGATCGGCGAGGCGACCACCCGGCCGGTCAGCTCGTGGATCTCGCCCCGGTAGCGTGCCTCCAGGAACCGGAAGAACAAGTCGACCGCCCCGGCCTTGCCGCGCCGGGTCTCCGGCGCCTGGTGCCTTTGGTGCTGGCCGAGAAACCGGTCGGCGTGCGCAGGCTCGATCTCCCAGACGAACACCCCCGCATGCTCGAGGAACTGCTCCACCGCGGTGATCTCCCCGCGGATCGTGCCATCGGCCACGCCGTGGGCCAGCCGGGCCAGCACGTACTCGGCCATCAGGTGCTCCTGGTAGGCCGCGGCCTCGGCGGGGTCGGCAAGGGAACGCGGGGACCGCAGGTCACGGACCACTCCCAGCGCCACGCAGCACCTCGGCTTCAGCAATCACGAACCCGGCTCGCAATTCCCGATGACTGTAGCGGAATCCCGATCCCGGTTCAGGGATCTGCGAGCGACACGCCGAAAGGAGTTACCCGCCAGATGACCTGCGACAAGCGCCGACCGCGCCCAGTGAAGGCAAAAACGAACTGTCGGCAGGTCCAGCAATCGGTCGTCGCGGCATGGACGATCGTGCATCCCATTCTGGCTTCCCGGTCTTGTGCGGGCAGGCGGCTACCCGCAGGCACGCCACGCTAACCTTGCCGCTGCCGGACCAGGCCAGTGGCCTGGGCGACCGAGATCAGCGGGCCCTTCAGGTAGGCCTCGGCGATGAAGTCGGGCTCCCGGTGGTCCGCGACCCGGCTCAGCCCGGACTGCCGGCCGAGCGCCTCATGCACCTCGTCTCCGCGGCGGGGGTACTCCGGCACGGGGTGCCGCCAGTGCACGGCGATCAGGGCACCGCCGGGCCGTAGCGCAGCCCGGGCGAGGTCGAGGACGAGCTGAAGGTCCGGGCCGCCGAAGTAGTAGAGGAACTCGGACAAGACGATGAGGTCGAAGTCCCCGTCCGGCCACTCGCGCGGCAGGACGCGCTGCTCGACGCGGACGCCGGGCTGCCCGCTGACCCGCGTGGCGGCGGCCCTGACCGCGGCAGCGGCGACGTCGCAGGAGAGCAGCCGGGTGCAGCGGCGGGCCAGTCGCTCGGTCAGGATCCCGATGGAGCAGCCGGGCTCGAACGCGTCGTCGTAGCGCTCGCCGGGCAGCATGGCGAGCGTTAGGGCATGCTTGCGCTGCTCGTACCAGCGGGTAGCAAATCCCCAGGGGTCATCTGATTCAGCGTACATCCGGTCGAAATATGCGGGTTCGAGGATCATGCCGCTCCACCTCCATCAGGACACTGTTTCCGCGGCCGTGATGCTGATCTCGCGCAGGTAGCTGGAGAAGCCGCGGGGGGCCCGGCCGCTGCGGCGGACACTGGTGACCACGGGGATCGTGGCGGTGCGGGCGATCCGCAGGTGGCCCGAGCACGCCGCCCGCCGGGCCAGCTCGGTGTCCTCGCCGGTCACCAGCGGCGGCCAGCCGCCCAGGCTCAGGTAGGAATCACCGCGGATGCCGAGGTTGGCACCATGCACGTGCGGATGGCCGTCGCGCAGGTGATGGCGGCTGAGCCACTCGGCGCGATCGCGCGCCTCGAGGTGCCCGTCCGGCAGGACGGTGCCCAGCACCAGGTGCGCGCCGAGCCTGGCCTCGGCCACCATCGCGGTCAGCCAGGTCACCGGCACCCGTGAGTCGGCATCGGAACTGGCCAGCCACAGCTCGCTGGGCGGCCCGCCGCCGGCCAGCGCGGCGCTGGCGCCGGCCGCCCTGGCACGGCCGACATTGCCGGCCGCGATGGCCACGGTCCGGACACCGCAGGATGCCGCGATCGCGTCGGTTCGGTCCCGGCAGCCGTCGAGGACGACCAGGGTCTGGACCGCGATGGCCGCGCTGGCGCGGTGCAGGTGTCGGCGCGCGGCGGCAACGGCCGACAGGCACCGGCCGATCCCCTCTTCCTCGCTGGCTGCCGGGATGATCACCGCGACCCGCCGGATCAACCGTCGCTCCCGCCGGGCTGGCTGGCCAGCACGACCGCGCCGAGCCGGGCCAGGTCCCGCTCGGCGTGGTGCTGCCGGACGTACAGCTCCAGGTCGGCCACCCGCCGGGCGTGGTCCTCGTCGAACGCCAGCGGCGCGGGACCGAGCGCGTGGCCGGCCTGCCGGATGGTCCGCTCCACGGCGTCGGCGACAATGGCCCGCACCCGCAGGCCCAGGACCTGCCCGGCGCTGCGCTCGGCTCGCCCGGCGTCGATGACGGCCGCGGCGTCGCTGAGCACCGCATCGGCCGCGTGCAGCGCGGCGTCGACCGTGCCGGCGTGCATGGCGGCGAGGTCACCATCGCGGCCAGCCGTCCCGCGCAGCAGCGTGGTCCGCACGCCGCAGGCCCCGCCGTACCAGCACGCGGCGACGCCCATCCCGCCCCACGCGAATCCCGGCCGGGTCAGGTACCAGCCCGGCGGCCCGACCGGCTCGGCCGGGGTGCCGTCGAACCGGACGGGGGCGCTGACGACGTTCCGCAGCCCGCGGGCCACCCAGGCGCTGGGCGGCTGCGCGGTGACCGAAGGGTGGCGCAGGCTGACCCGGAACAGCTGCCGCTGCGTCCCGGCATGAGCAGTGACGAGCGCGGCGTCCAGCCGCGCCGCGAGCGAGCACCACGGCTTCACGCCCGTAAGGGTCACCTGGCCCTCGCTATCGCGTGCCTCGAGCCGGTGCGGCGCGGCCTCGGCGGCGAAGACCCCCCAGGTGCCAGCGGGCACGGGCTCGCCCGCCTCGGCCAGGATCGCCAGCGCGTCGCTGTGCGCCTCCAGCACCCTGGCGACCGTGAGGTTGTGCTCGCCCGCGGCCGCCAGCACCCCCCACCGGCATGCGGTGTGGCCGCTGCCAGGCTGCGGCAGCAGCCTGCCGTAGTGTGCGGCGAGCTTCAGGGCCGCATCGACGTCCTCCCCGCAGCCCTGGCATTCCCCGATCAGCCCGCCGGCCCAGCCGGGCACCTCCAGTGTCACCGACGTTTCCTCTCCTGGTAGCGAGGCGTGCTCGCTTCCCCGGTTGCGACGAGTTATGCCGGCCCGTTCAGCGGAACCCCCGGGCCGGAATCGGACTGAGTTAGGCCAGGGTGATCAGTTTCAGCACGGCACGTTCGGCGTGACCCTGGGTGGCCACGTCGCCGAAGTCCCTGCCCTTGCCGAGGTCGGCCTGGACAGAGGCGATCGTCCGGCCCTCCTTGTACTTCGTCACGACGCGCGGGCCGGTATAGGACGCGCGCCACGGCATGCCAGGTCCGGAAGTCCTTGGCCGTGTAGTCGCCGCCCGAGATCTCCTCGAGGTAGTCGTTGATATCCCTCGCGGTGACGTCATGCCAGCGCTTGCCGCTGCGGTAGGCCAGGAGCTCATCATGCCCGTCGCCGGCCCGCCGCCGCTTGAGGCTGCGGACGACGCGGCAGGTCTGCTCGTCGGCCACGGCCTGCTCGCGGTGCCTGGAGTTCTTGCCGGTGTACTCGAAGATGAGCTGTCCCCGGCTGCATGTCACGTGCTCACGGCGGATGGTCGCCAGGCCGAACGTGCCGTTCTCTTCGGCGTACTCCTCGCCCCCGGCCGGAAGAATCCCAGGTCGATCAGCCGGGCGGCGGCAGCCAGCACCAGTTTCCTCGACAGCGCCGGATTCCCGGCGAGGTCGGGTCACTGTGCACGAGCGCGCGTGAGCCGGTCGTTGTCACGGCTGCCCGGTCGCGAATTGCGGAGCCCGCTTCGCCCTGGCGCGCAGCCGGGCGGCATAGCGCGGCCGGGTGCGGACAAGCCGGTCAAGCGTGGCGGCAGCCTGGTCCTCGGTCACCCCGATGGAGGCCGCCATCACTTCCAGCCGCCGCAAGTCCTTTCCCGCGATCCGGAGCCTGGCCAGGTGCTCACCGACTGTCATGGCGTGCGGCTACCCTGCCGGGCCGGCCGTCCTGCAGGCTGGACCGCGGGTACAGGCTGGACCGCGGACATGAGCAAGATTTACTATCGTGGCATCGGTTGAAGAGCCAGCCGGTCCGGCGTCCTGGGCTGGCGGCCGTCACACCGACAGGCTGCCCGCCTCGCCTGGCGTCCCATCGTCGATGGCCGGAGGTGGGCCAAATGTCGGATCTCTCATTCCCGGTCCGGAACCTCCTGGGCCTGCCCGTCGTCACAGCGCCCGACGAGATCGACATCACCAACGCCGACCAGCTACGCGCGGCGTTGCTGGAAGCGGCCGGGAGCGGGCACGCCTCGCTCGTGGTGGACATGACCAGCACTCGGTTCTGCGACTCAGCCGGAATCAACGCGCTGGTGCGAGCGCACAAGCGCGCGGAGGCCGAAGGCGGCGAGCTCAGGCTGGTCATACCCAGCGTGGCCGTGCTCCGCGCCTTCGCGGTCGCCGGCATTGACCGGGTCATCCCGCATTTCAGCACGGTGGATGAGGCACTGGCGCCGACGCCCGCAGTGAAGATCCGGCTGAGTGACCGCGGCCTGCCGCCGCAAATGCGCATCCTGGACGGGCTGGTAACCGATCCTCCCGACCAGCGCACGCCAGATACCGCGTCATGATTACCCCGGAGGGCAAGGACCCGGACACCTGGGGAGGCACACCAGCCATGACCGTGTCGATAGGAGGCGTGATGGCCACAGAGCGACAGAAGGAAGCCGCCCGGCGCAACATCGCCAAGGCCCGCCAGGCGAAATCCGCGAGGGCCAGAGGCGCCAGGGTGCCCCACAGCGGCGAGGGGATGAGCACCGCGGAGCAGAACAGGCTGGCTGACAAGGACTTCGCGTTCCCCGCCGAGCGCAAGGAGCCGCTGACGGACCCGCGGCACGTGCGGAACGCGATTGCCCGCTTCGACCAGGTCGAAGGCGTGAGCGACGCGGAGCGGGACCGGGCCTGGAAGCGGATTCTGGCCGCCGCGAAGCGCTTCGACGTCGAGGTATCAGCCTCGGACTGGCGGGAACTGGCCAAGGGCGGCAAGGACCGGCCGGGATAATCCCGCTCTGCCGGGCAGAAGCGCCGAAGCACCGGCGGAAGCGAGACCGGCCATTGCGGCCCTGCCCAGGATGCTGGGCGCCGAACGAGCTGCCGAGCACAACTGACTGGGTAAACTCGTCACTGCCCAAGAACCATCGTCCGGCTGGCTGGTCCGTGCCATCCGGCGGGCTCCGCCTGAGCCCCAGAACCAGGAAGCTAACAGCCCGTGTCCGAGGGTTTCGTGGACCTTCAGCCGGTCATCGTCATCCTGCCGGCCGAGATCGACGCCGACAACCAAGGGAACGTCCGGGAACTGCTCGAATCAGCCTGCCTGGCCGGGGGCACCACGGTGATCGCCGATATGACCGGCACCACCTTCTGCGACTCGGCGGCCTTTCGCATGCTGATCCGTGCCCATCAGGACGCCGCCGCCCGCGGTGTCCGCCTGCACCTGGCCGTCACCACCGGCGGGGTGGTGAGCCGCATGCTGCGGCTGCTCGATCTCGGCCAGCTGCTGAGCGTCTACCCAAGCCTGGACGCTGCGCTGGGGCCGCAAGGCGGGGACGGCTAGCTGACCATTTCGGAGAGCAGCGCGCAGCCCAGGGGGTCATCCGCCAGCGCCTGCACGTCGGCCACACGGTACAGCGGCCGGTGCAGGTAAGTGCGCGTCGCTTTCAGCATCCCCTGGTCGGCGAGCCGTTCCACGTGAACGCGCCGGATGGCGAGCCCAGTGGTGCGAGAAAGCAGCTCGGCGCACCGGTCGGCACCGAGCTCGCGCGCTGCCTCCAGCGCCGCGGCGGTCTGCGGCCACTGCCGCTTGATCTGCCGGACGGCAGCCGCTGACCAGCGGCCGCCGTCGGAGTCCGGCTGAGGCAGCAGCCCTAGCTCGCGGGCGTGGCGCAGCGATCCCTCCGGCAGCCGGGCCGCGCTGGCCATCCCGGCCAGGGTCAGGCCGGACTCGGCCTGACCCTGGCCGGGCCCCCGAGCAGGCTGGTGGCGCTCGCGTGACATGGATGCCCCCCTGGTGACAAGACGCGGGTGCCGCTCCGGCCCGGCGGCGGGTACTTTTCAGCCTGCTGGCGTCCCGCCCGGGCCGCCAGCCGCCAAGCGCAGCAGACCGCACCGAAAGCGAACTACCCCGGCGCCGTGCGGTCAGCGCCGCAGGGTGTCGCTGGGGCGCACGCCGTAGACGGCCCGGTAGTAGGCGGTAAACCGGCTGAGACTGGTAAAACCCCAGCGGAAGGCGATCGCGGTGACAGTGGTCCTGGCCGGGTCGGCCGCTTCCAGCTCGTGCCGGGCGCGCGCTAGGCGCGTCCGGCGCAGGTAGTTCATCGGTGTGGTGTCCAGGTGGCGGCGGAACGCCAGCTGGAGGGCGCGGACGCTGGTATGTGCGGCCGCGGCGACCTGGGCCGTGCCGATGTCCTCATGGGCGTGCTCGTCGATGAAGCAGACCGCCCGGCGCAGGGCGGCCGCGGAGACATCGGGCCGGTCGCTGGCGGCCGGGCTGGTCATTGTGCTGTTCGGGAACGTCGTGAGCGCGGCGGCTACCAGCAGCCGCGCGGCGTTCCCGGCTAGCAGTGGGTGACCGGCGACGCCAGGGCTGGCCTTAGCCTGCCTGCGCAGGTACGCGTAGGTCCGTTTCCAGGACCCCGCAGCCTGTGGCGAGACGGCACCGTAGCCGGTGAACCGCACCGGCCGGGGGGAGTGGCCGAGCGCGGTCGCGGCAACCTGGTCGGCCAGCCGCGGGTCGATGACGGCCAGCTCGATGTGGGTATGCCGGATACGGGCGGTATAGGGGTGCTCCGGCTTGGCAGCCAGGAAAACGTCGCCGGGCCCGTGCCGCCGCTCGCTCCCGCCGGAACCATAACTGACCGACCCGGAGGTGACGTGACCGAACATGAGCAGGCCGGCGGCTCCGCCTCGGCCTGACCGTCCAGCACGAACCTCATCTGGTCGAGCCGGACGGAACCCACCCATAGCCGGGACAGCCGCAGCTCCGGCGGATTGCCCGGCGCTTCGACGCGCACCGGCCCTAATACGCTGCTCAGCAGGCGGCGCACGGCCTCCAGCCCGGTGGCCTTCGCGACACCGTTCACGCGACCTCACCCGCCTAGCTGGCGGCCTGACGGTCCCAGAACCGCAGCTGGCGGCAGGATCTCAGGAACCCGGCCGCATCCTTGCCGTTGCCGCTGAACTCGATGAACCCCTCATCGAGCATGTCCCGGAGCCCGGCGGCCGCCAGCAGCGGAGCCGCGGCGCTGGTGTAACCGACGAACTTGTAGTGGGCGTAGGCGTCGGAGACGAAGTCCCTGGCCGCGGCGCTGCGCGCCAGATCGTCCGCGCCGTCCGCGGAGGTGATCAGGGCGACCGCGTCGTAGAGCACGGACGGTCCGCCGTCCACCTGCTGGTCGGCGGTCAGCTGAGTCCCGTCGCTGGCCTCGATGCCGCCGACTGTGGCCGCTACCAGCTCCACCGTCACGTCCTCGTGCCCGGCCGCGTCGCGCAGGGCGCCGATGAGGCCCATGTCCGCGCCGTCGCTGACCAGCACGCCGATCTTACGCCCGGCGAAGCTATCCGGGCCGTTGCGCAGGATGCTGAGCGCAGGGGACTCCGGCAGGTCGTCACGCACCGCCCGGGCCGCCGGGGCAGGCTCGGGCAGCTCCCGCAGGCCGAGTCCGGCGGCCACGTCGCGGGCCAGCTCCTCATCGACGTTGCGCAGCCCGGACACCATGCGGGCCCGGATCGCCGGCCGGCCGCACTTGCTCAGCTCAAAGATGAACGCGGCGCCGATGTGCTCGCGCTCGGTCTCAGTCTGGCTGCGGTAGAACTGGCGGGCCTGGCTGTAGTGGTCGGCGAAGCTCTCCGGCCGCAGCCGCCGCTTCGGCCCGGCGTCGTCAGCGGGATAGCTGCGGAAGCCGCGGGCCGGGTCCTCGCGCGGGCCGCCTTCCTCGGCTCCCCAGGAGTTCGGCTCGTAGTTTGCCCTGGTGGCCGGGTTGCTGACCGCCATGTGGCCGTCTTGCTGGAAGTGCGCGATCGGGCACTTAGGCGCGTTCACCGGCAGGTAGCTGAAGTTCGGGCTGCCCAGCCGCTTGAGCTGGGTATCCAGATAGGAGAAGTTACGGCCCTGCAGCAGCGGGTCGTTAGTGAAGTCGATGCCGGACACGATGTTCTGGGTGCAGAACGCGACCTGCTCGGTCTCGGCGAAGAAGTTGTCCACCACCCGGTCCAGTACCAGCCGGCCGACCAGGCGCACCGGCACCAGCTCCTCGGGGATGATCTTGGTGGGGTCGAGGATGTCGAAGTCGAACCGGTCGGCGAACTCCTCGTCGAACAGCTGCAGGCCCAGCTCCCACTCGGGGAAGTCGCCGTGGGTGATCGCATCCCACAGGTCGCGCCGGTGGAAGTCGGGGTCGGCGCCGTTGATCTTCACTGCCTCGTTCCACACCACCGACTGCAGGCCCTGCCTCGGCTTCCAGTGGAATTTCACGAACGTGGCCTCGCCGTCGGCGTTCACCAGCCGGAACGTGTGCACGCCGAAGCCCTCCATGAACCGGAACGAGCGCGGGATCGCCCGGTCCGACATGATCCACATCAGCATGTGGGTCGACTCCGGCATCAGCGAGACGAAGTCCCAGAAGTTGTCGTGGGCCGTCTGGGCCTGCGGGAACCCGCGGTCCGGCTCCTGCTTGGCCGCGTGGATGAGGTCAGGGAACTTGATCGCGTCCTGGATGAAGAACACCGGGATGTTGTTGCCCACCAGGTCCCAGTTGCCCTCCTGGGTGTACAGCTTCACCGCGAATCCCCGCACGTCCCTGGCGAGATCCCCGGAGCCCCTATTGCCGGCTACGGTGGAAAATCGCACGAAGGCCGGGGTCCGCTCGCCCTCCCGCTGGAACAGGTCGGCCCGGGTGAGGTCGGCCAAGGATCCGTAGTTCTCGAAGAACCCGTGCGCGCCGAAGCCCCTGGCGTGCACCACCCGTTCCGGGATCCGCTCGTGGTCGAAGTGGAAGATCTTCTCCCGGAAGTGGAAATCCTCCAGCGCGGCCGGGCCGCGCTCGCCGGCCCGCAACAAGTTCTGGTCGTCGGCCACCACCACGCCCTGCTGCGTGGTCAGGGCCGGTCGGCCTTCCCCGGCAGCCTGGTGGGTCTCGCCGCCATGGCCGCGCTCTGCCTGCTCATCGCCGTACCGTACGGTCGTGCGGGTCTCATCTGGTTCGTTCGCCATCGTCCCCCCTCAGCCAGCTGGATCAGCCCGGCTCACTGCCCGTGCCCAGGGGGCCCAAACCCGGTCCGGCTGGCGGATGGCCGCGATGGGCGGGCTCGCGGGCCAGGTAGAGCTGGACCGAGGTGACGCCGCCCGAGGTATGGGTCTGCACGGCGTCGGCGAGTCGGCAGGCCAGCCACAGGCCGTAATGGCCGCCGGGCGCCGGGCGCCGGGGCGGGGCCGCCGGCCGTGGCCGGCAAGGGCGCCGCTACCGGGCAACCTGACCGTCCTAGCGGCCGGGCCCGACGAGGCCAGGGCGCTGCTGGAGCCGCTGTTCGGCGCCGTCGGGCGGCAGACCCTGTGGGTCGGCGAGCCGGGGTCGGCGTCCCGGCTGAAGCTCGTGCTGAACAACTGGGTGCTGGCCGTGACGGCGGGCACGGCGGAGTCGCTGGCGCTGGCGGAGGGCCTGGACGTCGGCCCCGGCCTGTTCCTGGCGGCGGTGTCCGGCGGCCCGCTGGATAGCCCCTACCTGCACGCCAAGGCGGCCGGGATCCGCAAGGAGGATTTCGCCTGCCTGGGCGCCGCCCGCCAGTAGCGGCGGTGACAGGCGACCTCCGCGGCGGATGGCTGAGTAGCCCGCGCCAGGCCGGGTAGCGGGCGCCGATGACCCGTTACGGATACTTCCTTTCCTCTGAAGAGTACGAGCCCGCCAGTCTGGTCCGGCAGGCGAAACTGGCCGAGGAGGCCGGGTTCGAGGCGCTGTGGATCTCGGATCACTTCCATCCCTGGCTGGACGAGCAGGGGCAGTCCAGTTTCGTCTGGGCCGTCATCGGCGCGATCTCGCAGGTGACCAGCCTGCCGGTGACCACGGCCGTGACCTGCCCGGTCATCCGGATCCATCCGGCGATCATCGCCCAGGCGGCGGCCACCGCGAGCCTGCTGACCGGCGGCCGGTTCACCCTTGGCGTGGGCACCGGCGAGGCTCTGAACGAGCACGTCACCGGCGCGAGATGGCCCGCGGCGGAGGAGCGCCAGGAGATGCTCGAAGAGTCCGTCGAGGTCATCACGGAGCTGCTGTCGGGCCGGCTGGTCACCCATCATGGCCCGCACTACCGGGTGGATACCGCGCGGCTGTACTCGGTGCCCGATACGCCGCCGCCGGTCTACGTGTCCGGCTTCGGGGAGAAGTCCGCCCGACTGGCCGGGCGGATCGGGGACGGGTACATCTGCATGGGCCCGCAGGCCGACCTGATCAAGCTGTACCGGGACGAGGGCGGCGGCGACCGCACGGTTGCCGGCGGGATCAAGGGCTGCTGGGCGCCCGACGCCGCCAGCGCACGCAGCACGATGCACCGGCTGTGGGCGACCGACAGCATCCCCGGTGAGGCGGCGCAGCTACTGCCGCTGCCACGGCACTTCGGGCAGCTGGCCGAGCTGGTGACCGAGGACATGATCTCGGCACCGTGCGGCCCGGATCCGAAGGCCTACGTCAGCGCCATCCGGGCGCATGAGGAGGCCGGCTTCGACGAGGTGTATCTCGGGCAGGTCGGCGGCCGGCTGGAAGGGTTCTTCGAGTTCTTCGCCGGTCAGGTCCTGCCCCGGCTACAGGCGGGCTGATCTGCCGGAAGCTGTATGTTTGAGATAAGACTTGACGCGATCGCAGGTGTTCTCGCGCCAGTGCCACCAAGATGGTGCTGTGGGGATCCGGGTGGCGGGAGGCGCCGGGGTTGAGGCTGACGGGAAAGGCGAGCGTTACCGGGGTAGGAGATCGGCTGCGGGACATCCAGTCGGTCACCGATGCCGCCCTGGCCCGCCTGAGCGATCAGGAGCTGCTGGCCGAGCTGCTGGAGCGCACCAGGGCGACCCTGCGCGCCGACACGGCTGCGGCGCTGCTGCTGGACCAGACGTCCGGACATCTGATCGCCACCGTGGCGGCCGGGCTGGAGGAGGAGGTCCGCCAGGGCGTCCGGATCCCGGTGGGCCGGGGGTTCGCCGGGCGCATCGCGGCCGAGCGCCGGCCAGTGGTCCTTGACCATGTCGATCACACCACGGTGCTTAACCCGATCCTGCTGACCAAGGGAATCCGGGCCCTGATGGGCGTGCCCATGGTCGCGGGCGGCAGCCTCATCGGAGTGATGCATGTCGGCTCGCTCACGGACCGCAGGTTCACCGCCGAGGATGTCGAACTGCTGCAGCTGGCGGCCGACCGGGCGGCCCCTGCGGTGAAGTCGATCCTGATGCAGGAGGACCGGGTCGCGGCCGCGGCGCTGCAGCGCAGCCTGCTCCCCGCCGCGCTCCCGCCCGCCCACGGAGCGGAGATGGCCGCCCGTTATGTGCCGGGCGACGGGGTGGTGGGCGGGGACTGGTACGACGTGTTCACGCTGCCCGCCGGGCAGCTATGCGTGGTCATGGGCGACGTCACCGGCTTCGGCCTGCCCGCCGCGGTGATCATGGGACGGATGCGCAGCGCGCTGCGCGCCTACGCGCTGGAGACCAGTGACCCGGCCGAGGCGCTCGGCCGGCTGGACCGCAAGATGCAGCACTTCGAGCCCGGCGCCATGGCCACCGTGCTCTATGCGATGTTCCGGACCGGGCTGGACCAGGTGCAGATCTGCCTGGCCGGGCATTACCCCCCGGTTGTCGCCGTTCCCGGCCAGCCCGCGGAACTGGCCGAGATACCAGCCGGGCTGCTGATCGGAGCGTCAGCGCACGCGCAACGGCAGACCGCCACCCTCGAGCTCGCGCCGGGCACGCTGCTGTGCTTTTACACCGACGGCCTGGTCGAGCGCCGCGAGCACCCGATCGACCAGCGGCTGGACCGGCTGTGCCGGGCCGTGACGGCGCAGCCGGCCGATGCCGCCTGCGCCGCAGTGATGGCAGAGATGGTCGGCAACGAGTCCGTCCACGATGACATCGCCCTGCTCATGCTCCGCCGACTGCCCGGGAAGGGATCGTAGCCATGTCCGTGACGAGCTACCCGCTGAGATGGGCCGGGCCGTGCGCCATCATCACGCTGCCCGCCGAGATCGACGTGACCAGCGCCGACGAGGCCCGCGAGGCCCTGCTCGCGGCGGTCGGCCGCGGTCCCGACACCCTGATCATCGACATGAGCGCCACGACGTTCTGCGATTCCGCCGGTGTCAACGCCGTCATCAGCGCCTACCGGGAAGCCGCCGCGAACGGCACCGGCCTGCGGCTGGTCACCACCGCCGTGCTGCGCATCTTCAGGCTGATCGGGGCCGACCAGCTGATGCCCATCTACCCGGACCTGGCAGCCGCTCTGGACCAGGCGCCCAGCTCCTAGCGCGCGGCTGGCCCCGCAAGCTCAGCCGCTGCCGGGGATGATCAGGACCGGGCAGGGTGCCTTGCGCAGCCCGGCTCAGCGCTCCCGGCGGCCGCTCGGGGAGCGGTCCGGTTTGATGTCGCGGCTCGGGGGTAGCGAGCGCCGGTCCGTTACCTGCAGTCACGGGGAGGTAGGCATGGCCGATGTATTCGAGGTTCTCGGTGCCGATCACCAGGACGTCAAGCAGATGCTCACTGCGCTGGAGGGCAGCCCTGACAACGCGGCCGGAGCCGGTGAAGCCGTACTCGCCGCCCGCAAGGAGGTCGCCGAGCGCCTCGTCATCGACTCGTCCCGGCACGAGGCAGCCGAAGAGCAGCTCTTCTGGCCAGCGGTCAGGGAACGGCTGCCCGGCGGCGATGCGCTGGCCGACACGGCCCTAAAGCAGGAAGGCGAGGCGAAGGAGGTACTGGCCAGGCTTGACCGGCTGGATGCTTCCGATGCCGAGTTCGACCGGGTTCTCGCCGAGTTCATCCCGGCCGCCCGCGCGCACATCGAGTACGAGGAGACCCTGGTGTGGCCGGGGCTCCGGGAGACCCTGAGCGCGGCCGAAGCTGAGGAGCTGGGGGCGAACCTGGCGACAGCCATCGAGCAGGGCCCGACCCGGCCGCATCCGCACACGCCGCCGGACCCGGCGCTCCTGACGGCGGCGGGCCCCGTAGTCGCTCTCGTGGACAAGCTGCGCGATGCGGTCACCGGTCGCGGCCAGCCCGGCTGCTGACGGCTAATGACCAGCCAAGAGCAGCCGCCGGGTCCGGTGCGAACCCAGGACCGTGCGGCCGGGGAACTAGTGAAAGACATGGCCGAGCAGGTATCCCACCTGGTCCGGGACGAACTGCGCCTGGCCCAGATGGAGATGACCCGCAAGGGCAAGCAGGCCGCAACCGGCGCCGGCATGCTGACCGGGGGAGGGCTCATTGCCCTTTACGGTCTGGGCTGCCTGATCGCGGGTGCAGTCATCGCCATCGCCGGCGTCGTTCGGCCGTGGCTCGCGGCGCTGATCGTCGGCGCCGCCCTGCTGCTGGCGGCGGGAGCTGCCGCCCTGCTCGGCGCCGCCCGGCTAAAGAAGGCCACGCCGCCTGTTCCGCAGCAGGCCATCGGCAGCGTCAAGGCCGATGTGGACGAGGTGAGAGAGAGGGTGCACCGATGACCGCACGGCAATCCGCGGGACCGGATGCCGGGAATTCGCCCGAGCAGCTGAGGGAGGACATCGAGGCTACCCGCGAGCAGCTCGGCGAGACGGTCGAGGCACTGGCTGCCAGGGCCGACGTCAAGGCCGCCGCCCGCAGGAAGGTGACTGAGACCAGGCAGCGGGCCGCCGCCCGGGCAAGTCAGCTGGGCAAGCGCGCCGCCGCCCGCTTGGGTCAGGTGAGCAAGCAGGCTCCCGGCGCGCAGGGAAGCGTGCCGACGGCATTCGCCGTCGCCGCGGTCGTGCTGACAGCCATCGCGATCGTGTTCTGGCGGCGCAGGTGATCAGCCTCGAGCGGCTGCCGGCCGTCGCCGGGTGCGAACAGGGAGCGCCGCCATGATGCCGCATGTCCAGGCCACGCTGAAGAGCAGGCCGCCGAGTACATCCGTCGGCCAGTGCACGCCGAGCCAGATCCTCGACCAGCCGATGACGGCAGCGTAGAGGACTGCGGCAGCCCACGGCGCGCGGCGAGCCCACCCGGCCGGAACCCTGGCCATCAGGGCCCACGCGCAGCAGATGGCAAACAGCGTCGCCGCCGTGGTATGCCCGGACGGGAATGACGGTCCTCCCGCTGGACCTGCCCAGTCGGCGACGGGCGGCCGTGCGCGGGCGATGAGCGCGTTGATCTGGGTCTCGATGTAGATCCCCGCACTGGCTATCGCGGTGAGAGCCGCTCCGGAGGTCAGGCGGGCGGCCATCCGGCCCTGAGCGGCAGCTGTGCCGATGACCGCCAGCGCGGGCACGACAACCTCGCTCATTCCGCCCCACCGCGCGGTCCGGGCTAGGCCGGTGTTCCACGAGCCACGGTGAGCGAGGACCCAGGCGTGGATGTGCCGGTCGATAGCCGGCACCGCGTGGCCCTCTCGGCTGATCCAGGCTGCGACGACGGCGAACGCCATGGCGCACGACGCGGCGATAACTGCGTCGGCCTTGCGCGCCGTCGCGGGCAGCACCGGGACGGGACCCGTGGCGTCCGCCAGGTCCAGCGGGGCACCGTTACCGGCGGCCCGGCCGGTGCTGCCGGCGGGCGGGGCGTCCTCAGGACTGTACTGGTCTGCCGGGGTATGCCTTCGCAATGACCTACTTCTCCTGCCGCCGGGTCTCCTGCCGCCGGGCCAGGTGCGCCTGTCGTCGCTGTTCGGCTCCCGGCGCGCCGCGGAGCGGCGGAACGGTGCGGAGCACGCAGGTCAGCCACAGGCCTCCCAGCAGCGCGCCGGCAATCACGTCGCTCGGATAGTGCTCGCCCTCGTAGAGACGTGAGATCGCAACGTAGACGGGAATGCAGAACAGGACCGCCGCCAGCCATCGCAGCCCCGGGCGGCTGACATAGACCAGCAGCAGCACGCCCAGGCAGCCGTAGAGGGCGGTCGCGGCAGCAGTGTGGCCGGAGGGATAGCTGGAAGTCGTCGGAGCGGCCTGGAGCCTTGGCACGGGCGGCCGCCGCTGCGGGACTGTCGCGGTCACCGCGAGGAAGATCAGCACTTCACCAGCCACAGCGGCGATAACTATGCAGGACTCGTGCCACCGCTTCAGGCGCCAGCGAAGGAGCAGCGCGGCCGCCGCGGCCACCGCGATGACCGTCTGGGTGCGTGCCAGGTCCGTCCCGAACAGCATCACGGAGTTCCATCCGGGACTCCGGTGATGGGCGAACCAGAGATCGACGCCGAGGTCCGCACGGTGCACTGCGCCCTGGTCAAAAACGTGCGTCAGGATCAATCCGAGCACGGTCAGCACGATCCAGGTCGTGACCGCGCCAGCAAGCAAGGACAGGGCGATGACCCATCCGCGGTGGTGACGCTGTCCGGTGATCGCCTGCCGGCGCGGCCGCGCCGATGCCCTGAGCTGCATCGAAGACCTCGAATGCTGGTAGGAGGACGCGGTAAGCGCAGAGAAGTGCCCTAGCCCAACCCGGGCAAACACGGCGAACAGCGACGTCCTCGTGCGCCATCAGCCAGTGTTAACGCACCGGCGCACGCGCACCGGCACCGGCTGCCACGTCGCCAGCCCTGGCTGCGGGCACGCAGATCGTGATCGATGACCGATGGACCTTGATCCGCAGCTTCTCGGCAGCCGGCCGCGCGCCCCCGTCAAGCTCGCAAGGAAGCCGCCGATCGAACCGGATCCTGAACTTCTTGCCCTGCGTCACCTCCACGAACGGCGACTTGGCGGCGTCGCCCAGCGCGACCCGCCCGAAGGTGCGGGCCCATTCGACCGGATTCCTGGCGGTGACCACGCCGAGCTCGAGGAGCCCGTCGTCCGGCTGGGCCCCGGGGAAGACCTCGATCCCGCCGAGAAGCTTGCCGACGTTCCCCGCCAGAACGCACGATATCCGGCCCTTGAAAAAGCGCCTGCCGTCCACCTCGATGACCGCCTTCACCCGGCGCCCGCTGAGGTTCCTGGCCCCCGCGTAGAGATATGCCGCCCGGCCGGCCCGGTCCTTCATCCTCCCGCCCGCCTCGCTGATCATGCGGGCGTCGAACCCTGCGCCGGCCATCACCGCAAAGTGCTCGCCGTTCAGCGATCCGGTGTCCAGCAGCCGGCGATCCCCGTGCAGGCCGACCCGAACCGCCTCGGTGAGGTCGGCCGGGATCTCCAGGTTGGCCGCCAGCAGATTCGCTGTGCCGGCCGGAAGGATCGCGAGGACGCCCTCCGTCCCGGCCACGGCATCGATGCAACGCTGGACCGTTCCGTCGCCTCCCCAGACGAAGATCACGTCGGCGCCGTGATCCAGCGCGCGGCGCGCGTACTTGGGTGCCTTGCGGCTCTTCTTGACCACGTACCAGAGCGGATCGGCAAACCCCTCCCGCGCCAGCACCTCCCTGAGCTCCGTCAGGCCGCCGCCGAAGCTCTTACCGGCGTGGGCCACGACTGCAACCTTCGGCATACCATCGCCTCCGTGTTCTCGCCGTTGGCTAGGTAATCCGTTCGACCGTTCGTCGGTTACCCCTCCTGCAATAGCCGAAACGGAGGGCCGGGACTAACTGCTCGCTGCAGGCATACCGGTAGCCGTTGCCGGTCAGGGCGTCACGATCGCCCCGGCGACCCTGTCGGATCCGGGCAGCGGCGCAGCCTTGTGCGATGGTCCCGCGCTACCGCGCTCTTCCTGGCCGGGGCGTAGGGTTGGGTGCAAGCTGATAGCTAGCCGTTGGGCCCGGTCCCTGCCTGGCTGCTCCGATGACAAGGCGGGCCCAAAATGAGCGCCGGGCTCTGTACCCGCACCTCGCCGCGCGGGCATCGACTGGCCCGGAAGGCAGGACGTGCCGTGCTGGCTTTGCCGCCGGCGGCCGTCTCGCGGGTTGCGGGATGGGCGGATGCCTGAGCGCCGGCGGGATTTGGTGTGGGGCCTGGTCGCGGCGCATGCTGCCACGCATGGCCGGCGGGTGTCGGTGGCTGATGTGTGCGCGGTCGCCGTCTCCTCGGCCCAGGCAGGCGGGGCGTGGCTGAGCGCCGCCAGTGGCCGGGGACCGGATTTCGTGATGTGCGTGACGGACCTGGTCAGCGAGCAGCTCGCCGAGGTTCAGCTGACGCTGGGAGAGGGACCGTGCCAGGACGTGCTGGCGACCGCCGCGCCTGTCCTCGCCGGTGACCTGAGTGATGAGGAGTCCGGCCGCCGCTGGCCTGGGTTCACGGCGGAAGCACGCGGGCTTGGCGCCGAGGCGGTGTTCGCGTTCCCGCTGATGATCGGGGCGATCCGGGCGGGGGTCATGGGCCTGTACCGCGGCTCGCCCGGCCCGCTGACCGGCGCGGCTTTCGGTGACTGCCTCCTGCTGGGAGACGCGGCGACCGTGCTGCTGCTTGACGGCCTGGACCCCGGCGCAAGGGGGGCAGGTGACGGCGACGGGGCGGGACCTGCCGGGCAGCCACCGGACCTGGCGCTGCACCGTGCCGAAGTCGACCAGGCCACCGGGATGCTCACCGTGCAGCTCGGCGCCACCGTCGCTGAGGCGTATGCCCGGCTCCGGGCTTACGCTTATGCCCAGGACCGGCGGCTCGCCGAGGTGGCCGGCGACATCGTCGCCCGGCGCCTGCGGCTGGATCCCGATCCGGCACCGGACGCGGGGACATGACGCGTCCGCTGCCGCCCCGCCCGGAGGCTGACGCTGCCGTTCCCCATCAGCGAGAAGGTGAGTTAGATGGACGCCGAGATGCTCTCCGGCACCTTCGTCGAGCTGGCTGACACCATGGTCGCCGACTTCGACGTGATCGACTTCCTGCACATGCTGACCGACCGCAGCGTCGCCCTGCTGGCCGCGTCCGCAGCCGGGGTCATGCTCGCCGACCCGCGCGGGGAGTTGCGGGTAGCAGCGGCATCCAGCGAGGCAGCCGGGCTGATCGAGCTGTTCCAGATCCAGAATGACCAGGGCCCCTGCCTGGACTGCTTCCGCACCGCACGGCCGGTCACCGCAGCCGACCTCACCGGCCCAGCCCAGCAATGGCCCCAGTTCGCCGCGGCTGCGGCACGAGCCGGGTTCCGCGCTGTCGAGGCCCTCCCGATGCGGCTGCGGGACCAGGTCATCGGCGCGCTGAACCTGTTCCGTGCCGCGCCGGGCCCGCTCAGCCCGGCAGACCTGCGCATTGGCCAGGCCCTCGCCGACGTCGCCACCATCGGGCTACTGCAAGAACGCGCCGTGCGCCGCAGGGACACCGTCGCCGAGCAGCTCCAGGCCGCCCTGAACAGCCGGGTCGTCATCGAGCAGGCCAAGGGAAAGCTTGCCGAGCGCCTCAGCATCGGTGTAGACGAGGCATTCGGGCTGCTGCGCGCTTATGCCCGCAACAGCAACCAGCGGCTCACCGAGGTCGCCCGCAACTTCGTCAACAGCGCCACCGCTGATTTCCCCCCGCCAGCCCGTTAACAGTTGCCGCCGGTGCCGGCGCGAAGGGATTTAGCGGGCTGGGCGCCTGCCGGGACGCCGGCGCATCCGCAGGGCTCCCAGCAGGAGCGCGCCGAGGAACACGACGATGCCGATGATCAGCAGGTAAAGCAGGCCTTTCGCGACCACGCCCACGATGCCGAGCACGATCGCCACGATCACCAGGAGCAGAAACAGCGCAATCATCGGATCTCCGATCAGCCGGGCCCGGCTCAGCGGCGGGCCAGCCGCCGTTCGCCGCCGGCGCCCGCTTCGTAGGTCAGGCCGTAGTGCTTGAAGATCGCCTCTTCGTCGCCCGCGGGCAGCTCGCCGTCGGTGCCGATCGACGGGGCATCTTTCACTTGCTTCTTGTCGTAGCGGACCCTGAGGTACCCAGGGCCCACGGTCGCCTGGTCCAGGGGCACGAACACGAGCCGGTGCCGGGTCGGCAGGCCGACCCTGACCGTGCCGAACGACGGCAGGTCGGTGCCGGTATCGACGTAGACGGCCTCCAGCTCACCGATCTTGTGACCCTGGGCGTCGGTCACGTCGTGGCCGCGCCATTCCCGGATATCAGCAGCCTCGAACACGCCAGCCTTCCTTCCACGGCGCCATACCGCCGTTGAGGTCTTTCACCTACCCCGATGGGAGCCGATCATCCTTGCACGCACCGGGTTTCGGGCCGTGCTTCGGGCCACTGCTGTCATTGAAGACGGCTCAGGCCAGTGATCAGGGTGCTGAGTCCGGCGGCGAAGCGGTCCTCGCGGTCATCCGCCCAGGCGAGCTCACCGAGGGCGGAGAGTGCGGGGAACCGGTCGGCGGGCAGAGAGCGGAGGAAGGCGTGCAGCTCGCGCCGGGTGGCGGCGTCCCTGATGCGCTGCTCGGCGGCGGAGCGGGGGTCGCTGAGGGCGAAGCCGGCTGTGTAGTCATAGATCAGGCGGAAGGCCAGGGCAGTCTCGCGGCGGGGCAGCCTGGCGGCTTGCAGCGAGGCGAGGAATGCCTCTGCAAGGGCCAGGGAGCGGGGGCTGAGGGGATCGCGGGTCTTCAGCAGGCTGGCAAGGCCGGGATGTCCTTCCAGGGTGGTCCGTAGCCGCTGGGCGAGCTCCGTGACCTGCGCGGTCCAGGCCAGGGAATCATCGACGCTGTGGTCGACTTCGGCGAGTACGGCGTCGAGGACCAGGTCGTAGAGCTCTTCCTTGCTGTGAACGTGCCGGTACAGGGCGCCCGGCACCACGCCGAGGCGAGCGGCGAGGCCGCGCATGCTGAGGGCGGGCACTCCCTGGCTGCTGATAATCGCGAGGGCCTCGGTCACAACCTGGTCGCGGCTGAGCGCGCGCCGCTGGCGGTTCTGCGCACTGGCGGGCGGGCTGAACCACAGCAGGCGCGCGTCTGCGCCGCCGGGCACCGGGTCTTGTGCGCCTGCCATGTGCCTGCCTCCGGGTAACCAGGCCTGCCTATAAACGCTGTTCACGGTGATGTGAATATCGTACTCGGAGGGCAAATCATGTTCACGAGAGCGGCGCGCCAGGGTGCGGGCCGGGCGTGACTGTATCTCCTGCCGTCACCACTGGGTGGTGACGGCAGGAGATGTCTTAGCGGGTGGTGCGGGCCAGGTAGCTGAGGGGCGGGCCGCCCTGGCCGCCCGTGTCAGGCGCCGTTAGGAACGGCTGCGCCTGCGACTGCGGGCTTGCCCTTGCCAGCGCGGACATGGATGCGCTTGGCGTGCGCTTCCTGCGCCTTGGGCACCAGGATCATCAGGACGCCGTCCTGCGCGGAGGCCTCGATCTTGTCTGCCTGAACATGGCTGGGCAGGGTGATCGAGCGGCGGAACGCGCCGTGCCGGCGCTCGGACCGGTGGACCTTCTCGCTGGCCGCTCCGGCGAGTGGGTGCCGCTCGCCCTGGATCGTCAGCAAGCCATCCTGGAATGTGACCTCCACGTCCTCGGTCCCGATGCCGGGCAGCTCCGCGGCCACCAGGTAGGCATCCGTGCCCTCGGTGATGTCGACCGCGGGAGCCCACGCCTGGCTGGCGGTGCCAGCGCCGGTCTGCGGGCCGGTCTGGCCGGACCACAAGCCAGGCAGCCTGCTCAGCCGCACCAGCTCGTCCTGCGCGCTGCGCACCTCATCGAATAGATCCCAGTTCGTCATGACCGTCATGTCGTTCTCCTTCACCTCTCGCCGGGCCGGCGGCCTGGCGACCCGGGGAGAAATGCAATTCGAGTGAACGACATTCGCTTCCGAGGAACACTGTTCACTATATGGCGAACAGTGTTCGCAGTCAAGCCGACTGCCACCAGAGGCGATCATGCGGGGCCCGCCAAAGGAACCCCTCGCGAGGGGTGACCCGGCCGCGGCCGGCCGGGTCCGCTGGGCCGCGCCGGTGCCAGCCCAGGGACCGGCAGCTCCTCCAGCCTGGCTAGCGGGTCATCCGCATCGTGCGGCCCTGCCAGCCCGGACGGCTGCGGCCGGTCGCGGGATGCCCTATGCGCGGCGGTCAGGGAAGCGTAATATCAAACTGTTGCTCCGGACCCGGCAGCTGCATCCGCGCAGTACTTGCGGATGCGGCAGCAGGACCGGGGCTTTTTTAGCTGGCGCACCGGCAGGCATCGGCAAGCGGGCATGCGCTTGCCCGTTCCTTCGTCGGCGGCCAGCGCAGTATGCGGCACCTGTCCGGATGTCGGCGCATTCCCGCAGGCCGCTCGCCCGCTCAAGCGGCGAACGGCCAGCCCGCCTCCGATGTCCCTGCCGGCGTCATGTCCGTCGGCGCGTCCGCCGCCACGGATTAACCAGCGAGAGGCAGCCCGCCATGTCGCCCAGCGCCCTGATGACCGGACTTCGGAGCACGACATGAACGCGCCACCTCATTTGCACCCGGGCCCGTGGCGGCCGCTATGAATCAGCCGGGTTCCTTCGTGCACTGGTCGATCTTCGATGTGTCGGTCGCGAACCTGGTCCTGATCGCGGTGATGGTCGTTATCTTCGGCGCCGCGCTGCTGCTCCCGTTTCCCCGTGGAAACCGTCCGCAGCCCGCTGATGCTGCCGACCAGGCCGGCGGCGAGGCCGCGGGCGGCGAGGCAGCTGCGGTGAGCGAGCCAGCCGATGACGGCACCGCCCGGATGTGGACTGCACGGGTGCGGCGCCGCGCGCTGAAGGCGCTGCCGCCGGCCAAGCTGCTGCCCGACCAGCAGCCCGCCTATGTTGCGTCCTGGATCTACGTGTTCGGCGTAGGCTCCCTGGCCGCCCTCGGGGTGGCGGTCGTGTCCGGTCTCGGGCTCGCCCTGGGCGGCCCGGACTGGTGGCATTACAACCTCGTCGGGCACTTCTTCAACAGCCTGCACTTGTGGAGCGTCGAGCTGTTCATGGCCCTGCTGGTCATCCACCTGTGGGGCAAGTTCTGGATGGCCGCCTGGCGCGGCCGCGGCTGACCTGGATCACCGGCGTCGTCGCGTTCGCTGTTTCGGTCGTGGAGTGCTTCACCGGGTATGTCTCCCAGCAGAACTTCGACTCGCAGTGGATCTCCGCCAGCGGCAAGGACGCGTTCAACTCGGTCGGGGTCGGCGCGTTCTTCAACGTGATGAACTTCGGCCAGATGCTGATGTGGCACATCGTGCTCATCCCGATCGTGCTGATCGCGATTATCGGCGCGCATGTGCTGCTCGTCCGGATGCGCGGCGTCCCCCACGCCGGCGAGGTCCACGGGCAGGGGCGCGCGCGCAGGCGCGCCATCGCGGCAGCCGACGCCGCCCCCTGGCGCGGCCCGAACCGGCGCTACGACATCCTGAAAGAAGGCACGATCGCCGCCGTGGTCGTGCTGGCGCTCACCCTGGGCCTGGCCGGCCTGCTGTCCTCCCCGGACGTGCCGCCGGTCACGATCGCGACCTGGGCCAGGCTCGCGCCCGCCAACTTCCTGGCCACCGCGGCGACCGAGCTGAACGGAACCAGCGAGACCGCGACCTACGGCCCGCCGTACAACAACGCCAACGGCAGCGTCCAGAAGCTCCTGTTCTCCCCGCAGACCCTGCCCGGAGTGACACAGCCGGTCAACGCGGCCCAGGACTTCGTCATCGGGCCGCTGTCGGCGCTCGCGCGTACCGACCCGGCGGTCGCCGCGCCGCTCGCCGCCTTCAAGGCGGCCTCCGCCGCCCAGCAGCTGAAGTGGGCCAGCGCCTACGCGACCGTGGTGACGAAGGTGAAGTTCACTGGCGGCAGCCCGGTCGTGCCCGCCGCCGGCGACGGGCCGGTCCCGGCGCTGCTGGCCAGCGAGCTCACCCTGGCGCGCAGCGGCGCGCTGGACACCGACCTGCTCGCCCAGCAGCCGTTCTACGGCACCAACTTCACCAAGCCCCTGCTGTTCATCGAAGACGGCTCCTACTTCATGAACAAGGCCACCGCGATGGGCCTGACCGGCAGCCAGTGGGGCGTGATGAACGAGACCGGCAGCTACCCCGGCCAGCCATGGCTATGGCTCTACACCCTCTGGTACCAGATCCCGGGCTGGACCAACTCCGCCAACATTGACATGATCGCGATCTACATGACCGGCCTGGCCACCATCGTGCTCCTGCTGGTCCCGTTCATCCCCGGACTGCGCGACATTCCCCGGCTCATCCCCGTGCACCGTCTCATCTGGCGGACCCGGGACTACCCAGCGCCCAGCTCCGAACCGCGGCCCGGACCAGGGGTCGCAGGTTGTCGGGATGAGCGCCCTCTGAGTAGCATCTGAGCCAGGGAACGAAGCTTTAGCCGTTAGGTCCAGACCCAGCCTGACTGCTCTCGGGGCAGGAAAGGCACACCTAATGGTGACCTCAGGGCCGGATGCTGGCAGGCGCCGCGATCAGGTTGCCGTTTCGCTCCGGGGAGAGTTGGACATCGTCAGCGCTCCGGCCGCTCTCGCGGTGCTCGCCGCTGCCGCGATTCGTGGCCAGTTCGTCGTTGCTGACCTGGCGGAGCTGGACTTCCTTGATTGCAGTGCGGTGAGCTGGCTCAGGTACGCACGGGTGGTAGCCCGGCAGTCGGGCGGTGATGTCACGCTCGTCAACTCGCGCGGAAGCGCTCTGAGGATACTGACCATACTTGACTGGGCAGGCCTGTCCACCGAAGCCTTTAGCTGCCGGATGAACGGAAGTGCTCCAGTCCTGATAAATGCCCAGGTTAGCTCCGTCGCTAAAGTTAGCTGACCCGTCGCGGTTCAGACCGGGCCAGCAGGAACAGAGACGGTCGCGTTGCGTAGCAGCGGCGGGGTCAGGGTCCGCGCCGGGCCGCGGCAGTACAGTGCGGCCGGGCGGCCGGTATCTGGCGCTCGCCTGGCCCCGGTCGGCACTACGAACCCATCGGTGTGCATGACCTTCCGGTTGAAGTTCCGCGGATCGAGCGGGACGTCCCAGACCACCTCGTACACGTGTCGCAGGTCGCCGATGGTGAAGGCGGCCGGGCAGAACACGGTGGCGAGCGTGGTGTACTCCAGTTTCGCCCTGGCGCGTTCCACCGCGTCGCCCAGTATCGTGCCGTGGTCGAACGCGAGCTTGTCCCGTACCTGACTGACCGGGGCCCAGCGAGCCGCCCTGGCATCTGAGCCGGCCGTCGGGATGGGCAGGTTCGGGGCGATGGCCAGGTAGGCCACCGTGACCACCCGCTCCGTTCGTTCACCACGCTCCGGGGCGCCGTAGGTAGCCAGCTGTTCCAGGTGCAGCGCCCCGCCGTCCAGGCCGGTCTCCTCGGCCAGTTCCCGTCCGGCCGCTTCGCGTAGGTTCTCACCGGGGCCCAGGAATCCGCCGGGCAGGGCTTCCTGCCCACGATGTGGCTCATTGCTCCGCTCGACGACAAGCACCTGGAGGCTGTCCTCGCGCACGGTCAGGATCACCAGGTCAACGGTCAGGTAGAGCGGCACGCGCGCACGCTGGGGCATGCCCGGCAGCATATCTTAACGTCTAATTGACGCAAACCTTGCCCGCTATTACGCCCGCCCTTTCAGACCATGCCGGCAGGCCGGAGTTTGCCGGCCGGGCGGCGGGGAAGCTGACGCGGATGACGCAGACCACCGGAGGCCGGCCGTGGCCGGCCTGAGCGGCGGGCGGCCGCGCGCGCGGCGGGTTCCTGCGACTCGCCGGGTCGTGTCCTGGCTGGTCTGGTGGGTGCTGCTGATGTCGCTGTGGGTCGTGCTGGACGACTCCATCGCCTTCGACGAGCTGCTGGCCGGGGCCGGGGCGGCGGCCATCGCGGCGTTCGGGGCGGAGCTGGCCAGCCATCAGGCCGGCGCCCGGTTCCGGATGCGGGCCGAGTGGCTGGGGCCGGCGTTCCGGCTGCCTGGTCAGGTGCTGGCTGACACGGTGATCGTCTTTGCCGCGCTGTGGCGCTGCCTGAGCCGGGGCGAGCAGCCGGACAGCGGGTTCCGGGAGGAGCCGGCCCGGCCCGGCCCGCGGACCGCTGAGGGCAGCACCCGGCGGGTGCTGCTGGTCGGCGGCCGGTCGGTGGCGCCGAACACGTTCGTGCTCGGGCTGGACTCCGAACGGGGCGTGCTGGTCGTGCACCACCTGGTCCCGCCGGGCCGGGGAGCGGCTGGGTGACCCCCTTCGTGCTTGCCGCGGCCGGGATGCTGCTCGCGATGATCCCGTGCCTGGCGGTGATCGCGCGGGATCAGGTGATGGAGGCCATGGTGGCCTACGAGGCCATCAGCCCCATCGCCGTCATGGTGCTGGCGCTGCTGTCCGAGGGCTTCCGGCGTCCGGCGGAGTTCGAGCTGCCGGTGCTGCTGGCGGCCCTGCTGTTCGGTGGCGGGCTGGTCTTCGTCCGCTTCCTGGAACAGGGAGTGTGAGATGCGGGCCGTCCTCGCCGACATCTTCCTCGGCCTCGCCGTGGCCGTGGTGCTGGCGTCGTCGGCCGGAATCCTGGTGATGCGCGGCGCTTACCGGAAGCTGCACTACGTGACCCCGGCCGCGCTGGTAGCGCCGCTGCTGGTGGGCATCGCGATCGGAGTCCAGTCCGGCTGGTCCGGCAACTCGGCACAGACCTGGCTAGCGCTGCTGTTCGTGGTCATCGCGGCGCCGTTTCTCAGCCACGCCACGGTCCGGGCCGCCCGGATCCGGGAGACCGGCGACTGGCGGGTTAACCCTGGCCCGCAGGACAACCCGGAGGACCGCCAGTGACCCGGGCCGGGCTGGCCGTGGTCACGCCGTACACGGTCCCGGTCGGCGTGATGGACGTGCTCCAGGTGACGATCCTGGTGCTGGCGGCCGCCGGGGCAACGGTCGTGGTGCTGACCAGGGAACCGGTCCGGCAGGTCATCGCGCTCAGCGGCTACGGGCTGGTGCTGGCCATCTTGTTCCTGGCGTTCCAGGCCCCGGACGTGACGCTGTTCGAGCTGACCGTCGGCGCGGTGCTGCTGCCGCTCCTGCTGCTGCTCGCGCTGATGAAGGTCAGGCGGCGCGAGGCCGGGGAGGCCGGGAAACTCGGCCGCAAGGCGGCCGGCTGGCCGGAGCGGGGAGCGGAGCAGGCCGGGAAGCAGGAGAAGTGACACAAGCGCAGCGCCGGTGGCTCTTCCTGGCCGGGGCGGCCGGGCTGATCGCGTTCTACCTATGGGGGCTGTCCGGCCTGCCGGGCTTCGGCCGTTACCCGGGCCCGTACGGGAACATCATCAACGCCGTCGCGGTGCAGCAGACCAGCGCCACCGGGGTGGTATCGGCGGTCAACTTCGAGTACCGCGGGTTCGACACGGTGGGCGAGGAGTTCATCCTGTTCGCGGCGGCCAGCGGGGTAGCCATCGTGCTCAGGCAGCTGCGCGGCGAGCGGGAGGACCCTGACGCGCTCGCGGGCCGGGACGGGCCGGCGACCAGCGAGGCGGTCCGCCAGGTGGCGCTGGCCTTCGTCGGCCCGGTGCTGCTGGTGGGGTGGTACCTGGGCGCGCACGCTCAGACCAGCCCGTCCGGCGGGTTCCAGGGCGGCGTGGTGCTGGCCACCGCGTTCGTGCTGGTCTACCTGGCCGGGGAGTTCCTCACCTTCGAGCGGATCAGCCCGGTGAGCATCACCGAGGCCGTCGAGGCGGTCGGCGCGGGCGGGTTCGCCGCCATCGGCCTGACCGCGGTCTTCGGTGGCCTGCCCTACCTGTACAACTTCCTGCCCCGCGGTGGCAGGCCCGGCGCGGTCAGCACCTCCGGCACAATCGCTCTCATCAGCTTCTTCGTCGGCCTTGAGGTGGCCGCTGCGTTCCTCATCATCGTCAGCGAGCTGCTGGAGCAGACCCTGCTGGTCCGCCGGGGGAGCCGGTAATGCAGTTCTTCCCGTTCGTCGTGGTGGCCTGGATCCTGGCGGTCGGGCTGTACGGCATCGTCACTAGCCGGCACCTGGTGCACCAGATCGTCTGCCTCATCGTGGTGCAGTCCTCGACCTACGTGCTGCTGCTCGGCGTGGGCTACAAGACCGGCGCGGTCGCGCCCTACTTCTACGACATCCCGGTGCACACCCCGGCCGTGGATCCGGTGGTGCAGGCGCTGGGGCTGACCGATGTCGTGGTGGAGGCGGCGGTGACCGCGCTGCTGCTGTCGTTCGCCATCCAGGCGCACAAGCGGTTCGGCACCCTCGACCCCCACGAGCTCGTGCAGCTGCGCGGCTGAGGCGCGGCGGCCTAGCCCATGGACCAGCTGCTGCCCCTGCCGGTCGTGGTGCCGCTGCTGGCGGCCGCCGCGGTCACCGGGCTGAGCCCGCTGCTGCGCCGCCGCCGGCGCGTCCTGGACGCGGCGGCGATCGCGACCAGCGCCAGCGTCGCGGTGATCCTCGGCGTGCTGGTGCTGCGTGCGGCGCACGGGTACGCGGTCTACTGGTTCGCCGGGTTCCGCCCGTCGCGCGGCGTCGCGATCGGGATCGACTTCGAGGCCGAGCCGCTCAGCGCCGGGCTGGCCTGCCTGGCGGCCGTGCTGGTCACCGCGGCCATGCTGTTCTCCTGGCGCTACTTCGAGCGGGTCGGCAGCTACTACCACGCGCTGATGCTCACGTTCCTCGCCGGGATGGCCGGGTTCTGCCTGACCGGCGACATCTTCGACCTGTTCGTGTGGTTCGAGCTGATGGGCGTGTCGGCCTACGCGCTGACCGCCTACCGGCCGGAGGAACGCGGGCCGCTGCAGGGCGCGCTGAATTTCGCCATCACTAACAGCGTCGGAGCCTACCTGTCGCTGTCGGGCATCGCGGTGATCTACGGCCGCACCGGGGCGCTGAACATGGCCCAGATCGGCCACGACATCGCCGGGCACCGGCCGGACGGACTGGTGGTCGTCGCGTTCCTGCTGATCATCACTGGCCTGCTGATCAAGGGCTCGATCGTGCCGTTCCACTTCTGGCTGGCCGACGCGCACGCGGTCGCGCCCACCCCGGTCTGCGTGCTGTTCTCCGGCGTCATGGTGGAGCTCGGGCTGTACGGCGTGGCCCGGGTGTACTGGTCGGTGTTCGGGCAGGCACTCGGGCACCGCGCCGCGATCACGGCGGTGTTCCTGACCCTCGGGCTGCTGACCGCCGTCACCGGCGCGCTGTTCTGCTTCCGGGAGCGGCACCTGAAGCGGCTGCTGGCGTTCTCGACCATCAGCCACGCCGGGATGTTCCTGACCGGGATCGCGCTGCTCACGCCGCTCGGCCTGGCCGGCGCCGCGGTCTACGTGCTCGGTCACGCGCTGGTGAAGGCAGCGCTGTTCCTGTGCACGGGCATCGTGCTGCACCGCCTCGGCTCGGTGAACGAGACCGCCCTGCACGGCCGCGGCCGCGGGCTCGGTGTCACCGGAGCGGTGTTCACCCTGGCCGCGTTCGGGCTGGCCGACCTGCCCCCGTTCGCCACGTTCCTGGGCAAGGGCTGGATCGAGGACAGCGCCGCGGTCCGCGGCCTGGCCTGGATCACCGCGCTGCTGGTGCTGTGTTCGGTGCTGGTCGGCGGTGCAGTGCTGCGAGTGGCCGGCGGGGTCTTCTACGGCCTGGGTGATCCGCCGACCGAGGACCCGCAGATGGCGCGGGCGGCCGCCGAGGAAACCAGCGAGACCAGCCGGGACCGGCGGCGGACGCCGCTGACGATGATCGGTCCGGCCGCGGTGCTGGCCCTGGCGGCCGTGGCGCTCGGGCTGCTGCCGGGGCTGGGCCGGGCGGTACAGTCGGCCGCGGTGCGGTTCCAGGACCAGGCCGCTTACGCCGCGAGCGTGCTGTCCGGCACCCAGCCTGCCCGGCTGGCGGCTCCGCTGGCCACCGGGAGCACCGGCATCACCGGCGCCTCCCTGGCGGCCGGGATCGGCTCGGCGGCCGGTGCGGTGCTGCTTGCCTTCCTCGCGCTGTACTGGCGCCGCCTGCCGCTGCTCCGGCGCGGCTTCGAGCCGGGCACCGGCCTGGTCAGGCCCATCCAGCAGCTCCAGAGCGGGATCGTCAACGACTACGTGACCTGGCTCGTCGTCGGCATCGCCTGCGTTGGCGGCGTGCTGGCCGCGACCATCCGGTGATCATCGGCGTCCGGCCCGCGTTCTGCCGGGAGCTGGTTGCCCGGCTTGGCGCGGGGAAGGGTCAGTAAGCCAGAACGAGCGGCATCCAGCGGAGGTAACCGACATGCCACGAGGTTCCAGCCCCAAGCGGGAACGGCAGTACGAGCACATCAAGGAGAGCGCCGAGCAGCGCGGCGAGAGCGCCGGGCGGGCGAAGGAGATCGCCGCCCGGACGGTGAACAAGGAACGGGCCCGCTCCGGCGAGTCCCGCACCGCCAGCAAGACGTCGCTGCGGGACATGTCGTCCTCCCGGCGGGGCGGGAAGCGCTCGCACAGCGGCGCGGCCGGCCCGACCAAGGCGCAGCTGTACGCGGAGGCCAAGAAGAAGAACGTGAAGGGCCGATCCACCATGACCAAGGCCCAGCTGGCCCGCGCCGTCGGCTGATCCGCATCGCCCTGGACTATGCCGCCGAGCACGTCGGAGGGGTCACCCGGCGCATCGACCGCAACCGGCCGGAGGAATTGGCCCACGCACTCGATCTGGCCAGCCTGCTCATTGTAATGATCACCCCCGCGGCAGTGGCGTCCAGGAACGTCCGAAACGAGATCAATACCGCTCTCAGCTGGGGAAAGCCGCTGCTCGCCATACACCTGATCAAGGCCGTCCTGCTCAGGGGGATGGAACTCCAGATCGGTTCGCTTCAGGCGATCGTGCGCTGGCCGCATCGCTAAGCAGTGCATGAAGGTCATCACCGGATAGCCGGACACCCCGCCCCCCCATTTCATGATCCCGTAAATAAAGTGCTGTCCCCACGACACTTTATTTACGGGATCATGAAATGCAGAACCGGGACGGAGCCCAGTGATGCCTGACCCGGGCTCGACGTGGCTGAGCTGGCGGGGCTGCACGGTTCCGGCGGCGCGGGAGGCGGGCCCGGACACCGTGGTGCTGGCCGACGGGTTCTCCTGCCGCACCCAGCTGCCCGCCGGGGCACACCGGGGAAATACGCAGCGGGTCGGTTGGATGTGGTTTGCCAGGGTAGTGCGGTTCGGAGCCGGCCGCCGGGGGCGAGAACTGCAAGCCATATCACGAGAGCCCCGTTTGCTTCGCCGGCGACCAGGAGGAGCAGATGACATCTCGGCGCGCGCGCCCGAGTACGGCCGGCCAGGCCGTACGCGGCATCGACCGGATGGTGCGGAACGTGGAGACCGGCCGCTTCGAGCGCAGCCTGTCGGCTCTCACCGCGGCCGGCGCGCTGGTGACGGCGGCGGAGATTTTCTTTGAGCATGACAGCGCCAGCTTCGGCAACAAGATGATGTGGGTGCCGGTCGTCCTGGGGCCGGTTGGCGCTGCCGCGGGAGTGGCCGGGTTCCTCAGCCGCCGGATGGCGAAGACGGCACTGCCCATCACGTCGGCGGCGATCGTGGCCAACGGCGTGCAGGGCCTGTACCTGCACGCCCGTGGCATCGCCCAGAAGCCGGGTGGGTGGCGGAACGCCAGGTACAACATGGAGATGGGGCCGCCGCTGCTCGCCCCGCTGCTGGTCACCATGGTGGGCGGGATGGGCCTGCTGGCCGCGATCCTGCGACGTGAGCCATGAGCGGCGAGCGCGGCTGGGATCGAGGTCCCGGCCGGTTTCCCGGATTCGACGTGGTGGGTGAGGCCCGGCACTGGGACCAGGTGACCGCCGAGGTGGTGACCGCCAGGACCGGGCCGCCGCCGGAGCCGAGGTTCTTCACCGCGCCGGAGGCATCCTGCGCCCGGGCCCTGCTCAACCTGCTCACCGGGCAGGACGAGCCGGACGGCGAGCTGGCGGTCCCGGTACTCGAGATGGTCGACTCCCGGCTGGAGGCGGGCGAGACCGACGGCTGGCGGTATGCGGACATGCCCGAGGACGGTCAGGCCTGGCGGGACACGCTGTCGTATCTCGACGCGGACGCCCGGCAGCGCTGCGGCACCACCTTCGCCGGGGCTCCCGGGCTGGACCGGCTGGCGCTGGTCCAGGCCGTGCAGGACCTGAAGTCGGCCGAGTGGCACGGGCTGCCGGCCGCGCAGGTATGGAGCCTGTGGACCCGGTACGCCTGCACGGCCTTCTACGCTCACCCGTCGGCCTGGGCTGAGATCGGCTTTCCCGGACCCGCCTACCCGCGCGGCTACAAGAACCTCGGGATCGGCAAGCTCGAGCCGTTCGAGGTACGCGACGCGCGGCCCGCCGAGGATCCCGTTAAGGAGGACGCCTGATGGGTTCGCGGGACGGCGTCCGCGCGCGGAACGAGTCGGCCTGGCTGCTGCCCAATGACGGCACCCGGACCAACCACCGCCTCCGCCGTGACATGCGGCAGTTCGCGGACACCGACGAGATCGACCTGGTGATCGTCGGCTGCGGCGCGGGCGGCTCGGTCCTGGCGCAGCGGCTGGCCCGGGCCGGCTGGAAGGTGGCCGCGCTGGACGCCGGCCCGTTCTGGGATCCGGACACGGACTGGGTGAGCGACGAGGCGGGCTCGCATCACCTGTACTGGACCGACCCGCGGGTGATCGCGGGCACCGACCCGGTGCCGCTGGGGTCGAACAACTCCGGGCGGGGCGTCGGCGGCTCGATGGTCCACTACGCCGGGTACACGCCGCGCTTCCATCCGAGCGACTTCATGACCCGCACGCTGGACGGCGTGGGCGCCGACTGGCCGGTGAGCTACGCCGAGCTCCGCCCGTACTACGAGCAGATCGAGCAGGAACTGCCGGTGGCCGGCGAGCGCTGGCCGTGGGGCGATCCGCACGGCTACCCGTACCGGCCGCACCCGGTCGGCGGCAACGGCGAGATATTCCTGCGCGGTGCGGCCAGGCTCGGCATCACCGCGAAGGTCGGTCCGGTGGCGATCGTCAACGGGCGGTTCGGCAACCGGCCGCACTGCATCTACCGTGGCTTCTGCCTGCAGGGCTGCAAGGTCAACGCCAAGGCGTCGCCGCTCATCACCCACATACCCGACGCGCTGGCGCACGGCGCGGAGGTACGCGCCGACGCGATGGTCACCAAGATCGCCGTCGATGAGCGGACCGGCCGCGCGACCGGCGTGCACTACGTCCGCGGCGGCCGTGAGGGCTTCCAGCGCGCCGCGATGGTGGCCGTGGCCGGGTACTCGATCGAGACGCCCCGGCTGCTGCTCAACTCGTCATCCGGCCGCTTTCCCGACGGCCTGTGCAACGACTTCGACCAGGTCGGCCGCTACCTCATGGTCCAGGGCGCACCGCAGACCGCGGGCCGTTTCGGCACCGGTGTCCGGATGTACAAGGCGCCGCCGCCGGAGGTGAGCACCGAGGAGTTCTACGAGACCGACCCGGCCAGGGACTGCAAGCGCGGGTTCTCGGTGCAGACCGTGTCACCCCTGCCGATCACCTGGGCCGAGCACGTCGCCGCCCAGGGCCACTGGGGCGCGGCGCTGCGCGAGTACATGAGCGACTACGTGCACTGGTCATGCCTGGGGGCGCTGTGCGAGTTCCTGCCGCTGCCGGGGAACCGGGTGACGCTCGCCGCCGAGAAGGACTCCTACGGCCTGCCGGTGGCCCGGTTCTCCTACTCCCAGTGCGACAACGACCGGGCCCTGGCCAGGGCGGCGCAGTCGGTCATGGAGGACATCCTGCACGCGGCGGGCGCCGAGGAGGTCATCACCATCCAGCGGTACGCCCACCTGGTGGGCGGCGCCCGGATGGCCTCCAGCGAGCGTGACGGCGTGGTGGACGGGAACTGCCGCAGCTTCGCGGTACCCAACCTGTACATCACCGACGGCAGCGTGCTGCCCACGCAGGGCAGTGCCAACCCCGCGCTGACGATCATGGCCGTGGCCGCCCGCGCCGCCGATCACCTGGCGGCCGGGGCGCCCGGCGGCACTACCTGACCCCTCAACCTGACCGCTCAACCTGACCCCCCAACGAGGCCATCAGCAGGCCACGGAAGGAATAGGACATGGCACCGACAGTTGCCGATTACCTGCTCGAGCGGCTGCGCGCCTGGAACGTGCAGCACGTCTTCGCCTACGCGGGCGACGGGATCAACGGCATCCTGGCCGCCTGGGGCCGGGCCGGGAACGACCCGCAGTTCGTCCAGGCCAGGCACGAGGAGATGGCCGCCTTCGAAGCGGTCGGGTACGCCAAGTTCACCGGCCGGGTCGGCGTCTGCATGGCGACCTCGGGCCCGGGGGCCATCCACCTGCTCAACGGCCTGTACGACGCCAAGCTGGACCACGTGCCCGTGGTCGCGATCGTGGGCCAGACCAACCGCAGCGCCATGGGCGGCTCCTACCAGCAGGAAGTCGACCTGCTGTCGCTGTTCAAGGATGTCGCCAGCCCGTACGTGCAGATGGTGACGGTGCCCGAGCAGCTGCCCAACGTGCTGGACCGGGCCATCAGGACCGCCGTGGCCGAGCGGGCGCCCACCGCCCTGATCATCCCGGCCGACGTGCAGGAACTGGCGTACTCCGCGCCCACCCATGCGTTCAAGATGGTGCCCTCGTCGCTGGGCACCAGCTGGCCGGTGGTCTCGCCCGACGACCAGGCGGTCACCGAGGCCGCCGAGATCCTCAATTCCGGTTCCAAGGTCGCGATCCTGGCCGGGCAGGGCGCCCGCGGCGCCCGCCGTGAGCTCGAGGAGGTCGCCGAGCTGCTCGGTGCCGGGGTGGCCAAGCCGCTGCTGGGCAAGGACGTGCTCTCCGACGAGCTGCCCTACGTGACCGGGTCGATCGGGCTGCTCGGCACCCGGCCGAGCTACGAGATGATGATGCACTGCGACACGCTGCTGACCGTGGGCTCAAGCTTCCCGTACACGCAGTTCCTGCCCAAGTTCGACCAGGCCCGCGCCGTCCAGATCGACATCGACGGCAAGTTCATCGGGATGCGCTACCCCTACGAGGTCAACCTGGTCGGGGACTCCGCCGCCACCCTGCGGGCGCTGATCCCGCACCTGAAGCACAAGCAGGACCGCTCCTGGCGGGAGACCATCGAGGCGGGGGTGGCCCGCTGGTGGCGGTCCATGGACGCCGAGGCCGAGGTGAGCGCCGACCCGGTCAACCCGATGCTGCTCTTCCGCGAGCTGTCCGCCCGGCTGCCCGCCGATGCCATCGTCACGGCCGACTCCGGCTCGTCCGCGAACTGGTACGCCAGGCAGTTGCGGTTCCGCGGTGAGATGCGCGGCTCGCTGTCCGGGAACCTGGCCACCATGGGGCCCGGCGTGCCGTACGGCATCGGCGCGAAGTTCGGTCACCCGGACCGGCCCGTGATCGTCTTCGCCGGAGACGGGGCGATGCAGATGAACGGCCTGGCCGAGCTGATCACGGTCAAGCACTACTGGGAGGAGTGGGCCGATCCGCGGCTGATCATCGCGGTGCTGCACAACAACGACCTCAACCAGGTCACCTGGGAGATGCGGGCGATGGAAGGCGCGCCCAAGTTCACCGAGTCCCAGCGGCTGCCCGACGTCTCCTACGAGGGCTTCGCCCGCAGCCTGGGCCTGGCCGGGATCGCGGTCAGTGACCCTGCTCAGGTGGGGGCGGCCTGGGATCAGGCCCTCGCCGCCGGCCGGCCCACGGTGCTGGACGTGCGGACCGACCCCGACATCCCGCCGATTCCGCCGCACGCCACCTTCGAGCAGGCCAAGGACGCGGCCATGGCGCTGCTGAAGGGCGACCCGGACCGGTGGGGGGTGATCAGGGAAGGCCTGATGACCAAGGCCCGCGAGATCCTGCCCGGCGGCGGTGACTGACCGTGCGCGATGACGGGCCAGCCGTCCGCGACGTCGGGGCGGCCGTCTACGTGATCCCCACCGATGCGCCCGAGGCGGACGGGACACTCGCCTGGGATAAGACCACGCTGGTGCTGGCCTCCGCCCGGGCAGGCACGGCCCGCGGCATCGGCTGGACCTACGCGGCCGCCGCGGCCCAGGGCGTCATCACCGACGTGCTGGCCGGTGCCGTGACCGGGCGCAGCGCGATGGACGTGCCCGGCGCGGCCGAGGCGATGGCCCGCGCGGTGCGCAACATCGGCCGTGCCGGGGTCGCGGCGATGGCCATCTCCGCGGTGGACATCGCGCTGTGGGATCTCAAGGCACGGCTGCTCGGCATCTCGCTGCCCCGGCTGCTCGGCCAGGCGCGGGACAGCGTTCCCGTCTACGGCAGCGGCGGTTTCACCACGTACGACGATCATCAGACCCGCGAGCAGCTGGCCGGCTGGGTGGAGAAAGACCGGATCCCGCGGGTGAAGATCAAGATCGGCGAGGCCTGGGGCAGCCGCGAGCACCGGGATCTTGAGCGGGTGGCCCTGGCCCGTGAGGTCATCGGGCCGGACGCCGGGCTGTTCGTCGACGCCAACGGCGGCTATTCGGCCGGGCAGGCGGTCCGGGTCGGTCACCGGCTGGCCGAGTACGGGGTCACCTGGTTCGAGGAACCCGTGTCCTCACAGGATCTGGCCGGGCTCGCCGCGGTGCGGCGCCAGATCCGGCCCGACGTGGCGGCGGGGGAGTACAGCTGGTCCCTCGCCGACTCGGCCCGGCTCATCGACGCCGGCGCGGTGGACTGCCTGCAGCTGGACGTGACGCGCTGCGGCGGCATGACCGAGTTCCTGCGCGGAACGGCCCTGGCGGCCGCGCACAACCTGCAGGTCTCCGCGCACTGCGCGCCCAACCTGCACGCGCGGGTGGGCGTCGCGGTGCCGAACCTGCGGCACGTCGAGTACTTCCATGATCACCAGCGGATCGAGCGGATGTTCTTCGACGGCGCCCTGGACCCGGCCGGCGGCGACCTGACGCCCGACCCGGATGCGCCGGGCCTTGGCCTGGCGCTGCGCGAACCCGACGCCGAGCGCTACCGCCGCGGCTGACGGACTGGTAACCGGCTCAGTCATTCGGCCCGGAGCAGATGCTCCGGGCCGTTGTGCTGAGCCGTCACAGTAGTCGGTTGACTTCGGAACGTCATTAGGGAAAATAGTCATTATGGCAGGAACGGTGCGAGAACCCGACTAAGACCAGATCTTTGGATCTTGGCAGGCATATCACCCCGGATGTGCCTGAAGCGGCAGCTCAGCGTGGCCGCAGAACAGGAGGAGGGATTTTGAGAAGGATCACGCAGTGCTTTGGCGTTCTGGCCGCGACGGCGCTCGCGGTGGCGGGCGTCAGCGCCGGATCGGCCTCGGCAGCCACCCAGCAGAACATCAGGACGAAGGCGCAGTGGCAGACGGCCATAGGGCGGCTTCCCCAGCATGGCAGCGGCTGCTACCGGGCTTCGTATCCCTCGCTGCAATGGCGTGCCGTGAAGTGCGTGGCCGCACCGAGGGTTCCCCTGGTACCGGCGCCGCTGCGCACGCTGGCCAGGCACGCCGGACCGGAGACGGTCGGCGATGGCACCGACTACTCGGCGGTGGTATCGGGACTCATCTCCAAGGCAACCGGAACGTTCACCGGAGTGAGCTCGGGCATCACCGAGAAAGGCCAGAACGGCGGCTCCGGCGGGCAGGTCTCCAACGCCTTCTCGCTGCAGCTCAACAGCCAGTTCTTCTCCGGCAGCCCCGCCTGTGCGCGCAGCAGCGATCCCTCCAACTGCCTGGCCTGGCAGCAGTTCGTCTACACCTATGCAGGCAGCAGGACCAGCGATCTCTTCATGCAGTACTGGCTGATCAACTATGACGCCACCTGCCCCTCGGGCTGGTTCACCTACTCAGACGACTGCTACACCAACAGCAACGCGACCACGGTGAGCACCCTGACCGCGAGCCAGCTCGGCAGCATCAGCTTCTCCGGCAGCGCCGCCTCGGGCGGTAACGACGCGGTGTCGCTGACGGTCTCCGGGCACGCGACCTCCGTCAGCGGCAAGGACAGCGTGGTCGACCTCGCGCCGAACTGGAACACGACCGAGTGGGGCGTGTACGGCGACGGCGGCGGCAGCGCGGCCAACTTCGGCAGCAACACGACCCTGGAGGCACAGACGGCCCTGACCGCTACCAGCTCCGGAGCGCCCAGCTGCGTCGAGGAGGGCTTCACCGGCGAGACGAACAACCTCAAGCTGGCCGCCACGCCAGCGCTCGGCAGCGAGTCATCGCCTACGATGGGCTCCAAGCAGACCAACGGCACCAGCGGAACCGCTAGCTGCGCCGTCGCTTCCTGAGCCAGGCCGCACCGGCCCGTGGCCGTCACCCGCCGGGGACGACGGCCACGGGCTGGTCAGGTCCGCCGGTAGACCGAGACGTGGCCGGTGCTGGCTGAGTCGAACGGCCGCCGGCTCCAGTCGCTGTAGCGTTCCGAGAGCCGCAGCCGGCCCGCCCGGCCATCTGGTCCAGCTCGTCCGGCCAGCAGTACCGCAGTGCCACCGGGCGCAGGCGCATCCCCTCTCCGTCCAGCGTGACGATCTGGGTGGTAACCCGCTGCGCGGCCGGGTCGTGCACCGACAGTTCCATGGTCGCGGAGTCCTGCGTCACGTGCCGGGCCTGGACCCGCTGATCCCGGTCGAACCGCGTCAGGTCCGGGACGAAGCACTCGATGACGAACGCCCCGTCCGGACCGAGCACCCGCGCGACGTTACTGAAGCAGTCGGCTTGCCGGGCCTGGCTGAGCAGGCCGAACAGCGTGTTGAACACCAGGTACACCAGCCGGAACGGCCCGCTGGCTGGCACCTCGGCCATGTCGCCGATGGTCACCGGGACCGACGCGCCGCCCGGCTTGGCCCGCAGTCGTGCCACCATGGCCGCCGAGGCATCGACGCCCTCGACGGCGATGCCGCGGGCAGCCAGCGGCAGCGCGACCCGGCCGGTCCCGATGCCCAGCTCCAGCGCCCGCCCTCGGCCGGCCAGCCCGGCCAGGAACTCCACCGCGGCAGCCGGGTCAAGGCGGCCGTGATGCTCGTCATAAACACCCGCCCAGCTGTCACCGTAGAACGCGGGATCCTCGAACCCAGTCATGCCAGTCACCAAACCAGACCCTCGGCGCAGGCACCACCGACTTTTCCGGCCGCAGCTCGCCAGCCGGCCGTTAGGATCACGGTGTGATCACCGGCATGCATGCGATCGTGTACTCGTCCGAAGCTGAGAAGGTCCGCGCGTTCTTCGGGGACGTGCTCGGCCTGCCGTCGGCTGACGCGGGCGGAGGCTGGCTCATTTTCGCCCTGCCCCCGGCCGAGCTTGCCGTCCATCCGGCTGGCGACGGCGACGGCCACCATGAGCTTTACCTGATGTGTGACGACATTCACGCCACGCTCGCCGAGCTGCGGGATAAGGGAGTCACGGTAGCGCGGGAGGTTGCCGATCAGGGCTGGGGCCTGCTGGCGGCAGTCCGGCTGCCAGACGGCTCAGAATTCCCCATCTACCAGCCCCGGCACGCCACACCGCCACGACCGGCGGCACCGTAACGACTGCCCGCCTCAGGGGGCGAGCGGGTTGGCTACCCGCGCCAGGAACAGCGGCTCGCCGGTGCTGGTGTCGGTCACCAGCAGCAGGTAGGGACGGTCGAAGCTGACCGTGTGGCGGGGCACCGTCGTGTCGGTGGGCATGAGGCCGACACCGGTGGCGGCGCTGGCCACGGTGCCCCGCTCGGTGACGTTCAGGGTTGCCGCGTGCATCACGAACGCGATGCTGGCGGCCTGCGGCGACAGCCCGCTGAAGTCGGCGGACGGGCCGAATGCGATGCCCATGCCGAGCTTGCCCAGCAGGCCGTTCATCTGGGTCCGCGAGCGCAGGCTCACCCTGGGCAGCGAGATGGTCGTGCCGCTGGTGACCTGGCCGGGCCGCGGCCGGGGCGGCCAGCGGGGAGTGTCCGGCGGAGCGCGCCAGCGCCTGGCTGAGGCCGCGCAGCGCCGCGGCCGGCAGCACCGGGCAGCCGCCCCCGGCTGTGTCGGGCAGCAGCGCCAGCATGGACAGCTTGCCGCCCTGGTAGGGCAGGTCCACCGCGGTCCAGCCGCCGGCCGTATCGGACCGGTACCCGGTGCCGGACATGAACCTGGCGGTGACCCGCTGCCCGGTGGCCGTGGTGAACTGGCCGGGCGTGGTCTCGGCGGCCTGGAACGGCGCCGCCCACCTCGCGTTCAGGTACAGCGCGTCGGTCAGCACCCAGCCGATGCCGCGAAGCTGGTCCCCGGCCAGCAGGTGGCTGATGTGCCCGCGGGTCGCGGCCGCGATGGCCGCGTCGATCTGCGCGGCGGCCTTGTCCGGGTTGCGCAGCAGCGGCACCTGCCGGACCGTGGCGCCGTAACCGGTGGCGACGTCATCGAGGTAGCCGCGCAGCGGCGGCAGCGACGGGTCCGCCCAGACCTGGTCGGTGCTGGCGATCCGCACGCCGGGCCGTCCAGCGCG
The DNA here is from genome assembly GCA_963719705.1 of uncultured Actinomycetota bacterium. Classification (GTDB taxonomy): domain Bacteria; phylum Actinomycetota; class Actinomycetes; order Streptosporangiales; family Streptosporangiaceae; genus CAVRCV01. The sequence continues at coordinate 1,184,558 of CAVRCV010000013.1, read as the reverse complement.
CGCAGCGCACCGGACCGCGCCTGCAGGCCTGCCAGCAGGGCCCGGCCAGCGGCGGGCAGGTGCAGCACGCTGGCCATCGCGCTGGCCGTGGCGCCGCGGGCGCCCAGGTAGGCCATGCCGAGGCCGGATGCCAGGCTCTCCGGCGAGAACACGATGTTGGCCCGCGGATCCTGGCGGCACCAGGCGGTCAGCAGGTCCAGGCCGAACGCGGTGTCGGCGGCACCGTAGGGGCCGGGCGCGGTGGCCGGCAGCCGCATGGCCACCCCGGCGGCCACTGCCGCCGGCGGCCGCGACCGCGGCGCAGGCGCCGAGCCGCACCCGGTGGCCAGCATCCCGGCAGCGGCGACCATGACGGCGCAGACCATGACCACGGCGCGCAGCTGAGTTCTCATGCAGCTTGGACGCAGGCTGGGCGCGGCCGGTTGCACCGGATCAGGGAGAGAAGCGCCGCTGCTCGGTGTCCGGCACGTCTGTGATCAGCATGTGGCCGGGGAGGTGGGTAATGGCGAAGGGGAGCCGTGCGGCGGTGAGCGCTGCGTGGGTGGTGACGCCGCAGGCCCAGAAGACGGGCACGTCGCCGGGCTGGCAGGTCACCGGGTCGCCGAAGTCGGGCCGGGTGAGGTCGGTGATGCCCAGGGCTGCCGGGTCGCCGGCGTGCACCGGCGCGCCGTGCGCTGCCGGGTAACGTGCCGTCACTGCCGCGGCGGTGGCCACCAGGGCCTCCGGCACCGGCCGCATCGAGACGACCAGCGGGCCGGCGAACCGGCCGCCGGGCTCGCACTCGCGGCTGGTGATGAACATCGGGACATTGGCGGCCTGCTCAAGGTGGCGTACCGGCACGCCCGCTGCCTGCAGCGCCCGGTCGAAGGTGAAGCTGCAGCCGAGCAGGAAGGCGACCAGGTCCGGCCGCCAGTAGCTGGTGATGTCGCCGGGCTCGGCCGCGCACCGGCCGTGTTCGGTGACCCGGTAGGCGGGCAGGTCGGTGCGCAGGTCGGCGCCCGGCGCCAGCCGGGTGGCCGGGCTGCCGGGAGCGGTAACATCCAGCAGCGGGCACGGCGCGGGGTTGCGCTGTGCGAACAGCAGGAAATCACTGGCGGCATCCTGGGGAAGCACGATGAGGTTGGCCTGGGCGAAACCCGGCGCCCAGCCCGCCGTCGGCACCCTGAGCCCGGCCCGGAACCGGTCCCGGGCCCGCGCCGGTGTCAGCGGAAGGCGGCCGAGCACAGCAGCGACCGGGTCCACGGCCCCGGCTTGCAGGTCGCAGGCCGCACTACCGTAGGACTTCCGGGCGGGAATCGGGTTTCCAGAACGATCGCATGGGGGTCACTCCGGCGCTGGGATGCACCAGCGGCCGGTAGCCGGCGGCCAGCGCCCCCACCAGGGACGGCGGCGTCAGGACGGTCAGCCGGGTAGCCGGGGTCACCGGCTCCGGCGGCCGGTAGCCCTCGAATGACCACGGCCGCAGCGTGCCCTGGCACAGCAGGGCCGGGCCGCCGTCGCGGCGGACCATCGCGCCGTCGGGCAGGTCCGCGGCCACGGCCGGATGGGTCTGCTTGCCCCTGGTGCGGCGGTCGACCCGCTCGGCGTGCAGCGTCACGTCCATCTCGGCCGCCTTGGGCCGCCGGCCGAGGCCGCTGGCTGACTGCCAGCGGTCGGCCAGCCACAGGTGGTCGTCCCGGCGGCAGTAGCCGCAGGGCCGGTGGCCGGCCGCCAGGGCGGTCGCCTCGTCCAGGAAGAACAGCGCGGTCCACCGGCTGCGCGGCGGCATTACCTCCAGCCGCCGGCCGCGCCAGTACAGCACGCAGCAGATCCACATCCTGGTCCGCCAGCGGCTGGTGCCGAGGGTCTGGTCCGGGTTATGGATGCAGCCCCGGTTGCCCATCAGCATCCCGCGACCCGGGTGGGCGACGATCTCCCCGGACGGCGTGACCCGGTTCTGCAGCGGCACCCGGCACCCGCCGCTCAGCGCGCGCCGCTGAGCGCTGCCCCGGCCTGCCAGTGCAGCACTGCCGTGGCGACCTCGGTGACCACCGGGGGCCGCAGCAGCGCGTAGTGATCGCTGGCCATCCGCCGGGTCGCAACCGCCCCGGCCAGCGCCCGCGGCCAGTCATCGGCGAACCTGGCGTTCGGCGAGCTGTCCGCGCTGACGATCAGCGTGGCGGCCCGGACCGCCTGATCGGCCGGGGCGTACCCGGCCAGCACCCGGGCGTGCGCGCTGAACAGCTCCAGCCGCTGCCCGAGCTGGCGGACCAGGTCCGCCCGCCCGGCCGGATCAGGTTCGTCGCCGTCGTCCTCGCCCACCTGCCCGGCCAGCCAGTCGAGCTGCTCGGCCACGGTCGCGGTGCCCGGATCCGGCCGGGCGCCCGCCGTGTCCAGGCCCATGCTCGCGGTCACGTCGGCCAGGAACAGCCCGGCCAGCTGCGCCTCGGTCAGCTCCTCGCCGCGCGGCTGGGCGTAGGGCGCGTCCAGCAGCACCAGCTGGGACACCTGCTCGCCCGCCTGCTCTAGCCGCCTGGCCACCTCGAACGCGATCACCCCGCCCATCGACCAGCCGGCCAGCCGGTACGGGCCGTCCGGCTGCGCGGCCCGGATCCGGCCGGTGTAGTCGTCGGCCAGCGCGGCCAGGCTGGCCGCGATCGCACCGGGCTCGCGCAGGCCGGGTGCCTCCAGCCCGAGCACCCGGTACTCACCGGCCAGCTCGCGGGCCAGCTGCGCGTAGGCGAAGACCGTGCCGCCGATCGCGTGGATCAGGATCAGCGGCTGCTCGCCGGCCCCTCGCTGAGCGGCACGAGCGAGCCGGTGCCCTGCTGGCCGCCCTGGCCGGCCGCCTCGATGCTGGCCGCGAGCTGCCGCGGGGTCGGGTGCAGGAACACCGTGCTGATCCCGATGTCGCTGCCGGTCTCCCCGGCGATCAGGTCGACCAGTCGCATGACCTGAAGCGAGCTGCCGCCGATGTCGAAGAAGCTGTCGGTGGCGCTGACCCGCTCCAGCCCGAGCACGCCGGCGAACAGGCTGGCCAGGCTGGTCTCCAGCGGGGTGGCCGGGGCGACATAGGCGGCGGCCTGCTGTGGCTGGGCCTGCGGCGGCGGCAGCACGGCCTTGTCGATCTTGCCGTTGGCGTTCAGCGGGAACTCGTCGACCACGGTGAGATACGCCGGGACCATGTAGGCGGGCAGCTTCCCGGTGAGGTAGGACTTCAGCTCCGCCAGGTCCGGCTCGGTGCTGTCGCTCGCCTGCTCCCCGCCGGTCCGTTCGGGCCGCAGGTAGCCGGCCAGCTGGGGTTCCCCGGCGGCGTCGGTGAACACGGTGACCGCGGCGTGCGCGACCGCGGGGTGGGCGGCCAGCGCGGTCTCGATCTCGCCCAGCTCCACCCGCAGCCCGCGGATCTTCACCTGGGTGTCGATCCGGCCCAGGAACACCAGCGTGCCGTCCGGGCGGCGGCGCACCAGGTCCCCGGTCTTGTACATCCGGGCCCCGGGCACCGGGCTGAACGGGTCGCCGATGAACTTCTCCTTCGTCAGCTCCGGCCGGTTCAGGTACCCGCGGGACACCCCGGCGCCGCCGATGTGCAGCTCGCCGACGACCCCGGTGGGCACCACGTTCAGGTCCGGATCCAGCACGTAGGCGCGGTAGTTCGGCTTGGGCCGGCCGATCGGCGGCGGCAGCGGGGTCGACCGTTCCAGCTTCATGAACGTCGATCCGAGCGTGGCCTCGGTCGGGCCGTACCCGTTCCAGAACTCAAGGCCATCCCGCAGCCAGGGATGCACCAGCTCGCTGACCAGCTCCTCCCCGGTCGAGATCAGCGTCCGCAATGCCGGGAAGTCCTGCCCGTTCAGCAGGCTCAGCACCGCCGGCGGGAGCATCGCGTAGGTCACGCCGGCCTCGCGCATCAGCGCCGACAGCCGCTGCGGCGAGTGCAGCGTCTCCTTTGCCGCCAGCACCACCCGCCCCCCGCCCAGCAGCGGCAGGAACATGTCGCAGACCGACACGTCGAAGGTGAACGCGGCGAACGCGAGCGCCACGCTGCCCGGCCCGATCCGCCACGGCGCGATCATGCCCTGCAGGAAGTTCACCGCCTGCCGGTGCTCCACCACCACGCCCTTGGGCTCCCCGGTAGAACCCGAGGTGTAGATCACGTACGCCACGTTCTCCGGCACGACCCCGGTGCCGTCCAGGTTGCCATCGTCCAGCCTGCCGATCGCGTCCCGCTCGGCGTCCAGGTTCACGGTCAGCACCGCCGCGGCGGGCGGCAGGCTGCCCTGGCTGACGGCGTTGGTGACGATCACCGGCATCCCGGTGTCGGCGATCATGAACGACAGCCGGTCGGCGGGCAGGCCGGGATCCAGCGGCACGTACCCGCCGCCCGCCTTCCAGATCCCCAGCACCGCGGCCAGCCGGTCCAGCCCGGTGCCCATGCACACACCGGTCAGGGTCTCCGGCTTCACCCCGGCATCCCGCAGCCGCCGGGCGATCCGGTTCGCCCTCGCGTTCAGCTCGGCATAGGTGAGCCGCTGACCATCCTGGCCCAGCTCGAACTGCGCCGCGACCGCTTCCGGCGTCCGGCCCGCCTGCGCCTCGAACGCCTCGTGCACGCACCACACCGGGAACTGCGCCGCGGTGTCATTCCACTCCGTCAGCTCCCGCGCCAGCTCCGCCTCGGTCAGCGCCGGCAGCTCGGACAGCCGCAGCGACGGATCGGCCACCGCGGCGCGCAGCAGCACCTCCCAGTTGGCCAGCATCCGCTCGATCGTGGGCTGGTCGAACAGCCGGGTCTTGTACGAGCAGGCTATTCCCAGGCCCTGTGGCCTGGCCTCCAGGTAGAAGTCGAAGTCAAACTTGGCCGTGCTGAAGTTGGTGAGCAGGTCCTCCGGCGGGATGCCGAATTCCACCCCGGCGACGGACAGCTGGGCGTCCTCGCGGTTGGCGAAGTTCATCGCGATCTGGAACACCGGGGCCCGGCTCGGATCCCGTTCCACGCCCAGGGTTTCCACCAGCCTGCCAAACGGCAGGTCCTGATGGGCGTAGGCGCTGGTGGTCGCCTCCTTCACCCGCGCGACCAGCTCGGTGAACGGCGGGTTGCCGGAGGAGTCGACGCGCACCGGCAGCGCGTTGACCAGGAAGCCGATCAGCGGGGCCAGGTCCCGCTTGTCCCGGTTGGCGCTGGCCGTGCCGATGACGAGGTTGGTCTGCCCGGTGTAGCGCTGCAGTAGCGCCAGCATCCCGGCCATCAGCACGACGAACAGCGTCGTGCCCTCCCGGCGGCTCAGCTCCCGCAGCCCGTTCAGCAGCGCCAGGTCGGTCTCGCGCGGCTCCACCGCGCCGTCGAAATTGTCCAGCACCGGGCGGGTCCGGTCGGTGGGGAACTGAAGGGTCTGGAATCCGGTCAGCGTCCGGCGCCAGTAATCCTCCAGCTCGTCCAGGCTGGCGCCCTGGAGCCGGTCACGCTGCCAGAGCGCGTAATCGGCGTACTGCACCCGCATCTCGGCCAGGCCGGACGGCTCGCCGGTCGCCTCGGCCGCGTACAGCGCCGCCAGCTCCCGGATGAACAGCCCGCCGGACCAGGCATCGAACACCGTGTGGTGCACCACGGTCATCAGCATGCTCTCGCCGGGGCTCAGCGTCAGCAGCCAGACCCTGGCCAGTGGCCCCTCGGCCAGCACGAACGGGCGGGACGCCTCGGTCTCGAAGAACTCGCGGGCGCGGCCCTGCCGCTCGCCCGGCTCCAGCCCGGACAGGTCGACGACCTCCAGCGCTCCGGTCGGCGGCGGGTCGATCACCTGCACCGGGCGGCCCTCGGCGTTGGCCAGCAGCCGGCTCCGCAGCGGCTCGTGCCGCTCGATCAGCCGGTCCACGGCGCGCCCGAGCGCGGCAACATCCAGCGGCCCGGTCAGCAGCAGGGCCAGCGGGATGTTATAGGTCGGCAGCCCCGGTGCGAACTGGTCGATGAACCATAGCTGCTCCTGCCCGAAGGACAGCGGCAGCTCGGTGGTCCCGGCCGGACGCGGCGGGATCCGGCTCGTCGTGTTCTCCCGGCCCTTGCGCAGCCGGGCGGTCATCGCTGCCCGCTCGGACTCCGTCAGCATGTCAGCCCCTCCATTCCCTGGCCCACAGTTCTGCGCGCCCGGACAGGGCGATGGGCGGCAGCCCGCTGAATGCTCTCATCATGTCATTTTCCGGACAGAAGCAATAACCTCGGCCGCGACGTTCGCGGCCAGCGGCGGGCGCAGGAACGCGTAGTGGTCGCTGGCCACCCGCAAGGTGGCAACCGGCCCGGCCAGCGCGCCCGGCCAGTCGTCGCGGCAGCGCGCGTTCGGCGAGCCGTCGGCGCTGACGATCAGGGCCGGTGCCCGGACGGCCCGCCCGGCCGGCGCGTACCCGGCCAGCATCCGCAGGTGCGCGCCGAACACGTCCAGCCGCAGCCGCAGCTGACTGGTCAGCGCGGCCCGGCCGCCGGAGCCGTTCTGGCTCGCCCCGTGCTGTCTGGTGCTGTCCGGTCTGCTGCCGTCCTGGCCTGCCAGCCGGCCGGCCAGCCAGTCCAGCTGCTCGGTCACGGTCGAGCCGGCCGGGTCCGGCGGGCTGGCGGTCTGGTCGGCGCCCACGCTGCCCAGCGCATCGGCGACGAACTCGCCCGCCAGCCGGGCCGGGGACGGCAGGCTGCCCGCCGGAATCGCGAACGGCGCGTCCAGCAGCGCCAGCAGCGCCACCTGCGCGCCGGCCTGCTCCAGCCGCCTGGCCACCTCGAACGCGATGACGCCGCCCATGGACCAGCCGCCCAGCCGGTACGGGCCGTCCGGCTGCGCCGCCCGGAGCCGGTCGGTGTAATCGTCGGCCAGGCTCGCCAGCGACGGTGCGGTGACGCCGCCGGGCTGCAGGCCGGGTGCTTCCAGGCCTTGTACCCGGAAGGTGCCGGCCAGCTCGGCCGCCAGCTGGGCGTAACCGAAGACCGTGCCGCCGACCGGATGGAAGAGCACCAGCGGTAGCTGGCCAGCCCCGCTGGCCAGCTGCACCAGCATGCCCGCTCCCGCCTGCTGCCCGCTGCGCGCCGCACTGATGCCGGCCGCGAGCTGCCGCGGCGCCGGGCGGAGGAAGACATCGGACACCCCGACGTCGGCGCCGAGTTCCCGGCTGACCTGGTCCACCAGGCGCATGGCCTGCAGTGAGCTGCCGCCGACGTCGAAGAAGCTGTCGGTGGCGCCGACCTGCTCCAGCCCGAGCAGGCTGGCGTATATGCCGGCCAGGTCGGCCTCCAGGCCCGCCGCCGGGGCCACATACCCGGCGTCCGGCCGGGAGCCTGCCTGGGGTGGGGGGAGCTGGGCGCGGTCGATCTTGCCGCTGGGGTTGAGGGGGAATTCGGTGAGGGTGATGAGGTGGGCGGGGATCATGTAGTCGGGCAGTGTTTTGGCGAGGTGGGCGCGGATGGCGGCGGTGTCGGGGGCGGGGGTGCCGGGTTCGGGGCGGATGTAGGCGGCGAGTTCCTTGGTGCCGCCGCCGGTGCCGGTGGTGGTGGTGACGGTGACGATGGCCTGGGCGATGGCGGGGTGGGTGTAGAGGGCGGTCTCGATCTCGCCGAGCTCGATCCGCAGGCCGTGGATCTTGACCTGGTTGTCGACGCGGCCGGTGAAGATGATGTTGCCGTCGGGGCGGCGGCGGACCAGGTCGCCGGTTTTGTAGAGGCGGCCGCCGGGGCGGAAGGGGTCGTCGATGAAGCGGGCGGCGGTGAGGTCGGGGCGGTTGAGGTAGCCGCGGGCGACGCCGGCGCCGCCGATGTGCAGTTCGCCCAGGACGCCGGCCGGGACGGGGCGCAGGTGGGCGTCCAGGACGTAGACCTGGTAGTTGGGCCAGACCGGGAGGCCGATGGGGGGCGGGTAGGTGCCGTCGAGCTCGTGGCAGGTGGCCAGCACAGTGGCCTCGGTGGGGCCGTAGCCGTTGATGGTGCGCAGGCCCGGCCGGGTCCAGGCGCGGGCGAGGCCGGCCGGGACTTCCTCGCCGGCGGTGACCAGGACCCGCAGGGTCGGGAAGTCCTGGTCGGTGAGCAGGTTCAGCACGGCGGGGGGCAGGCAGGCGATGGTGATGCGCTGGTCCCGGATGAGGGCGGCCAGGCGGGGCGGGGAGTGCAGGGTGTCCTTGCCGGCCAGCACGACGGTGGCGCCGGCCAGCAGCGGCATCCAGGTGTCCATGATGGAGACGTCGAAGGTGAAGGCGGAGAACTGGAGCACGGTGTCGGCGGGGGTGACCTGCCAGGTGGTGACCTGGCCGTGCAGGAAGTTGGCGGCCTGGGCGTGCTCGACGACCACGCCCTTGGGCTGCCCGGTGGACCCGGAGGTGTAGATCACGTACGCGGTGTTCTGCGGCGTGACCCCGGTCTCGGTGACCGGCAGGTCAGCGTCGTCCAGGCCGGTGATCTGGTCCCACTCGGCATCCAGCGGGATCACCGTGACGCCGGGCCCGGGGTCGCCCACCGCGGGGCGGCTGGCGGTGCTGGTCAGGATCGTGGTCATCCCGGTGTCGGCGATCATGAACGCGAGCCGGTCGGCGGGCAGGTCGGGGTCCAGCGGCACGAACCCGCCGCCGGCCTTCCAGGTGCCCAGCATCCCGGCCAGCCGCTGCAGCCCGGCGGTCAGGCACACCCCGGTCAGCTGCTCGGGCCCGGCCCCCGCCGCGCGCAGCCGCCGGGCGATCTGGTTCGCCGCCGCGTTCAGCTGCGCATACGACCACTGCTGGTCCCCGAACCGGGCCGCCGGCGCGGCCGGCGTCACCGCGGCCTGCGCCTCGAACCGCTCCTGCACGCAACCCGGCGGCACCTCTGCCGCGGTATCGTTCCACCCCCGCAGCTCGGCCTCCAGCTCAGCCTCCGTCAGCACCGGCAGCCGCGACAACGGCGCCGACGGATCCGCCACCACCCCCCGCAACAGCACCTCCCAGCCCCCCAGCAACCGCTCAATCGACCCCGCATCAAACAACGCCGACTTATACCCGCAGCCGAGCTTGAGCCCTTCCTCGCTGGCCTCGGTGCTCAGGTCCAGGTCGAACTTCGCCGCGCTGAAGTCCAGCGCCAGGTCCTCGCCAGACAGCAGGAAGTTCACCCCGGCGGCGGTCACCGGGGCCTCCTGCCGCTCGGAGTTGTTCATGGTGATCTGGAAGATCGGCGCCCGGCTGGCGTCCCGCGGTACCTCCAGCGACTCCACCATCTTGGCCAGCGGCAGGTCCTGGTGCGCGTACGCGCCGGTGGTGGCCTCCTTCACCCGCGCCAGCAGCTCGGTGAACGGCGGATCCCCCGACAGGTCGGCCCGCACCGGCAGCGTGTTCACCAGGTACCCGATCAGCGGCGCCAGGTCCCGCCGGCTCCGGTTCGCGCTGGGGATGCCGACCACCAGGTCGTCCTGCCCGGTGTAGCGCCGCAGCAGCGCCAGCAGGCTGGCGATGAGGGCGGCGGACAGCGTCGTGCCCTCCCGGCGGCTCAGCTCCCGCAGTCCTTCCACCAGGTCCGGGCCCGCGTGCCGGATGGCCAGGCTGCCGTCGAAGGAGTCCAGCGCCGGACGCGGCCGGTCGGTCGGAAACTGGACGGTCTCGAACCCGTCCATCGCCTTGCGCCAGTACTCCTCCAGCTCGGCCAGCGCGGTGCCGGACAGCCGCTCCCGCTCCCACAGCGCGTAGTCCGCGAACTGGACCGGCAGCTCGTCCAGGCCGGACGGCTCGCCGGTGACCTCGGCCGCGTACAGCGCGGCCAGCTCGCGCACCAGCACCCCGATCGACCAGCCGTCGAACACCGTATGGTGCGCCACCAGCACGAGCACGTGCTCGCTGGGGCTGACCGGCAGCAGCCAGGTCCGCAGCAGCGGGCCCGCGGCCAGGTCGAACGGCCGGACCGCCTCGGCGTCGAGGAACTCGCGCATCGCGGCCCGGCGCCGTTCCGGCTCACCGTCCGGCAGCTCCGCCAGTTCCAGCACGCCGGCCGGGGGCAGGTCGATAACCTGCGCCGGCCGGCCGTCCGGCCCGGCCACCAGCCGGGTCCGCAGCGCCTCATGCCGCGCGACCACCGTGCCCATCGCCCGGCCCAGCGCCGCCGGGTCCAGCGGGCCGGTCAGCTGGAAGGCCAGCGGGATGTTGTAGGTCGGCAGGCCGGGGGCGAACCGGTCCAGGAACCACAGCTGCTCCTGCCCGTACGACAGCGGCAGCCCGGCGAGCCCGTCCGGCCGGCGCGGGACCTTGCCGGTCCCCTTCTCCCGGCCGCGGCGCAGGCGCGCGGTCATGGCCGCCCGTTCGGACTCCGTCAGCACCGCATCTCCTTCCGGATGGCAGCGGCGACCTCCGCGGCGAGCGGGGGTCGCAGGAACGCGTAGTGGTCGCTGGCCACCCGCACGGTCGTGACCGGCCCGGCGAGCGCGCCCGGCCAGCGGGAGCGGGCCGGGGCGTTCGGCGAGCTGTCGGCGCTGACGATCAGCGTGGGGGCCAGCACGGCGTGCTCGGGCGGCTGGTACCCGGCCAGCATCCGGACGTGGGCGCCGAAGACGCCGAACCGCCGCCATAGCTGCGCGTCCAGGCCATCGGCGGCCTCGTTCGCGACGGCGCCGGGGTGTTCCTGCCCGGCCGTGCCAGGGCCGCCGTCGCTCATCCGCCTGGCCAGCCAGTCCAGCTGCTCGGCAGCGGTCGACGTAGCGGGGTCGGGCCGGCCGGTCGGGTGGTCCCAGCCCAGGCCGGCGGCCGCGTCGGTGATGAACTGGCCGGCCTGCTCAGCCTGCGATAGCAGTCCGCGGTCGGGTAGCGCGAACGGTGCGTCAAGCAGCGCGAGCAGCGACACCGGGGCGGTCATGGCCGCGCGCTCGGACTCCGTCAGCACGGCCATCTCCTAATCCACCCCGGCCAGGGCAGGATCCGGTCCGTCACCGGTGATCTGCTCTAGCTCGGCGATCTCGGCCGGGCTGAGCTCGGTGTCGGGCAGGCCGTGCTCGTCCCGCAGCAGCGCGGCGAGCTGCCTCGGGGTGGGGGACAGGAACACGGCCATCGCGCCGACGTCCACGCCCAGCTCGTCCCCCAGCATGCTGATCAGCCGCATCGCCTGGAGCGAGTTGCCGCCGAGGTCGAAGAAGTTGTCGGTGGCGCCGGTCTGCTCCAGGCCGAGCAGCGACGCGAACATGCTGATCATCATGGTCTCAAGCAGCGTGGCCGGCCCGACCCGGACGGCCTGTGCCGGTGCCTGCGGCGGCGGCAGCGCGGCCTTGTCGATCTTGCCGCTGGCGCTGAGCGGGAACTCGTCGACCACGGTCAGGTAGGCCGGGATCATGCAGGCCGGGCAGCCGGTCGGCCAGATACGCCTTCAGCTCGGCCGGGTCCGGTGCTCCCTTTCCCGCCCGCCCGTTCCCTTCCGCCCGCCCGCCCTCTTCCGCCCGCCCGCCATCTTCCGGGCGCAGGTAGGCCGCGAGCTGCGGCTCGCCAGACTGGTCGGCGATCACGGTCACGGCGGCGTGCGCGACCGCGGGGTGGGCGGCCAGCGCGGTCTCGATCTCGCCCAGCTCCACCCGCAGCCCGCGGATCTTCACCTGGTCATCGATCCGGCCGGCGAACACGATCGTCCCGTCCGGGCGGCGCCGCACCAGGTCCCCGGTCTTGTACAGCCGCGCCCCGGGAATCCCGCTGAACGGGTCGCCGATGAACTTCTCCTTCGTCAGCTCCGGCCGGTTCAGGTACCCGCGGGACACCCCGGCCCCGCCGATGTGCAGCTCGCCGAACACGCCGGCCGGTACCGGGTTCAGCCAGGGGTCCAGCACGTAGGCGCGGTAGTTCGGCTTGGGCCGGCCGATCGGCGGCGGCAGCGGGGTCGAGGCGTCCAGCTTCATGAACGTCGAGCCCATGGTGGCCTCGGTCGGGCCGTACCCGTTCCAGAACTCAAGGCCGTCCCGCAGCCAGGGATGCACCAGCTCGCTGACCAGCTCCTCCCCGGTCGAGATCAAGGTCCGCAGGTCCGGGAAGTCCTGCCCGTTGAGCAGGCTCAGCACCGCCGGGGGGAGCATCGCGTAGGTCACCCCGGCATCGCGCATCAGCGCGGTCAGCCGCGGCGGCGAGTGCAGCGTCTCCTTCGCCGCCAGCACGACCCTCCCGCCCGCGATCAGCGGCAGGAACATGTCGCAGACCGACACGTCGAAGGTGAACGCGGCGAACGCGAGCACCACGCTGCCCGGCCCGATCCGCCACGGCGCGACCATGCCCTGCAGGAAGTTCACCGCCTGCCGGTGCTCCACCACCACGCCCTTGGGCTCCCCGGTAGAACCCGAGGTGTAGATCACGTACGCCACGTTCCCCGGCGTCACCCCGGTGCCGTCGAGATTCGCCGCGTCGAGCGCGCCGATCGCATCCCGCCCGGCATCCAGGTTCACGGCCGTCACCCCGGCGGCGGGCGGCAGGCTCGCGGCGCTCGCGGAGTCGGTGACGATCACCTTCATGCCGGTGTCGGCGATCATGAACGACAGCCGGTCGGCGGGCAGGCCGGGATCCAGCGGCACGTACCCGCCGCCCGCCTTCCAGATCCCCAGCACCGCGGCCAGCCGGTCCAGCCCGGTCGCCATGCACACCCCGACGAGGGTCTCCGGCCCGGCCGTCGCGTCCGTCGAGGTCCCGGCCGCGCGCAGCTGCCGGGCGACCTGGTTCGCCCGCGCGTTCAGCTGCGCGTAGGTCAGCCGCTGGCCCTCACCGCGGCCCAGCTCGAACTGCGCAGCGACGGCCTGCGGGGTCAGCGCCACCCGAGCCTCGAACGCCTCGTGCACGCACCGCACCGGGAAGTCGGCCGCGGTGTCGTTCCACTCGGTCAGCTCCCGGCGCAGCTCGGCCCCGGTCAGCACCGGCAGCTGCGAGAGCCGCGCCGACGGATCGGCCACCGCCCCGCGCAGCAGCACCTCCCAGTTCCCCAGCAGCCGCCGGATCGTGGCCTCGTCGAACAGCCCGGTCTTGTAGGCGAACTCGAACCACAGGCCCTCGCCACGCGCCTCCGCCAGGATCGTCAGGTCGAACTTGGCCGCCCTGATGCCCACGACCATGTTGGTGACGACGAACTCGACGCCGGCACCGGTCACCGGCAGGTCCTGCCGCTCGGCGTAGGTCATCGCGATCTGGAACACCGGGGCCCGGCCGGGGTCGCGGTCCACCCCGAGCATCTCCACCAGCTTGGTGAACGGCAGGTCCTGGTGCGCATAGGCGCCGGTGGTGGCCTCCCTCACCCTGGCCAGCAGCTCGGCGAACGACGGATCCCCGGACAGGTCGGCCCGCACCGGCAGCGAGTTGACCAGGTACCCGATCAGCGGCGCGGTCTGCGACCTGGCCCGGTTCGCGCTGGCCGTGCCGATCACCAGGTCATCCTGGCCGGTGTAGCGCCGCAGCAGCGCCAGCAGGCTGGCGATCAGGATGACGAACAGGGTGGCGCCCTCGCGGCGGCTCAGCTCCCGCAGGCCGTCGAGCAGGTCCGGGGCGGTGAGCTCCTGCACCAGGCCGCCGTCGAAGGTGTCCACCACCGGCCGCGGCCGGTCGGTCGGGAACTCGACGGTGCCGAAGCCGTCCATCACCCCGTGCCAGTAGTCCTCCAGCTCGGCCAGCGCCGGCCCGGCCAGCCGGTCCCGCTCCCACAGCGCGTAGTCCGCGAACTGGACCGGCAGCTCGTCCAGGCCGGACGGCTGGCCGGTGGCCTCGGCCGCGTACAGCGCGGCCAGCTCGCGCACCAGCACGCCGATCGACCAGCCGTCGAACACCGTGTGATGCACCACGACCAGCAGCAGGTGCTCGGCCTCGGTCAGCCGCAGCAGCCAGGTCCGCAGCAGCGGGCCATCGGCCAGCGCGAACGGCCGCAGTGCCTCGGTGTCGATGAGCTCGGCCAGCCGCGCCTGCCGCTTGTCCGGATCGAACTGGGACAGGTCCACCAGCTCGTGCTCGGCCGGCCCGGCCGGGTCGATGACCTGAGCCGGGCGGCCGTCACCGCCGCGCACCAGCCGGGTCCGCAGCGGCTCGTGCCGGGCCGTCAGCTGGTCGATGGCGCGGCGCACGGCCGCGGGATCCAGCGGCCCGGTCAGCCGCAGCACCAGCGGGATGTTGTAGGTCGGCAGCCCCGGAGCGAACCGGTCGATGAACCACAGCTGCTCCTGCCCGTAGGACAGCGGCAGGTCGGCCAGCCCGGCAGGGCGCCGCGGTATCTCGCTCTCCAGGTTCTCCCGGCCGCGCCGCAGTCGCGCGGTGAGTGCCGCTCGCTGCGCCTCGGTCAGCATGTCAGCGCCTCCTGTGCTGTCATGTGGCCCCGATCAGGTCAGTCGGTGTGCTCGCGCCCCAGTCCTGGGCCTGCCCCGGCTCAGCCTTCCTCGCCGAGGTCGGCGTCTTCCAGCTCGAACTTGTCCCGCAGCAGCGCGGCGAGCTGCCGCGGGGCCGGCGCCAGGAACACCTCGGCCACGCCGAGGTCCACCTCCAGCTCCTCGGCCATCAGGCTGACCAGGCGCATGGCCTGCAGTGAGCTGCCGCCGACGTCGAAGAAGCTGTCGGTGGCGCCGACCTGCTCCAGCCCGAGCAGCGTGGCGTACATGTCGGCCAGCACGGTCTCGATCAGCGTGGCCGGCGCGACGTACCCGGCGGTTGCCTGTGCCTGGGGTGGGGGGAGCTGGGCGCGGTCGATCTTGCCGCTGGGGTTGAGGGGGAATTCGGTGAGGGTGATGAGGTGGGCGGGGATCATGTAGTCGGGCAGTGTTTTGGCGAGGTGGGCGCGGATGGCGGCGGTGTCGGGGGCGGGGGTGCCGGGTTCGGGGCGGATGTAGGCGGCGAGTTCCTTGGTGCCGCCGCCGGTGCCGGTGCCGTGGTGGTGACGGTGACGATGGCCTGGGCGATGGCGGGGTGGGTGTAGAGGGCGGTCTCGATCTCGCCGAGCTCGATCCGCAGGCCGTGGATCTTGACCTGGTTGTCGACGCGGCCGGTGAAGATGATGTTGCCGTCGGGGCGGCGGCGGACCAGGTTGCCGGTTTTGTAGAGGCGGCCGCCGGGGCGGAAGGGGTCGTCGATGAAGCGGGCGGCGGTGAGGTCGGGGCGGTTGAGGTAGCCGCGGGCGACGCCGGCGCCGCCGATGTGCAGTTCGCCCAGGACGCCGGCCGGGACGGGGCGCAGGTGGGCGTCCAGGACGTAGACCTGGTAGTTGGGCCAGACCGGGAGGCCGATGGGGGGCGGGTAGGTGCCGTCGAGCTCGTGGCAGGTGGCCAGCACAGTGGCCTCGGTGGGGCCGTAGCCGTTGATGGTGCGCAGGCCCGGCCGGGTCCAGGCGCGGGCGAGGCCGGCCGGGACTTCCTCGCCGGCGGTGACCAGGACCCGCAGGGTCGGGAAGTCCTGGTCGGTGAGCAGGTTCAGCACGGCGGGGGGCAGGCAGGCGATGGTGATGCGCTGGTCCCGGATGAGGGCGGCCAGGCGGGGCGGGGAGTGCAGGGTGTCCTTGCCGGCCAGCACGACGGTGGCGCCGGCCAGCAGCGGCATCCAGGTGTCCATGATGGAGACGTCGAAGGTGAAGGCGGAGAACTGGAGCACGGTGTCGGCGGGGGTGACCTGCCAGGTGGTGACCTGGCCGTGCAGGAAGTTGGCGGCCTGGGCGTGCTCGACGACCACGCCCTTGGGCTGCCCGGTGGACCCGGAGGTGTAGATCACGTACGCGGTGTTCTGCGGCGTGACCCCGGTCTCGGTGACCGGCAGGTCAGCGTCGTCCAGGCCGGTGATCTGGTCCCACTCGGCATCCAGCGGGATCACCGTGACGCCGGGCCCGGGGTCGCCCACCGCGGGGCGGCTGGCGGTGCTGGTCAGGATCGTGGTCATCCCGGTGTCGGCGATCATGAACGCGAGCCGGTCGGCGGGCAGGTCGGGGTCCAGCGGCACGAACCCGCCGCCGGCCTTCCAGGTGCCCAGCATCCCGGCCAGCCGCTGCAGCCCGGCGGTCAGGCACACCCCGGTCAGCTGCTCGGGCCCGGCCCCCGCCGCGCGCAGCCGCCGGGCGATCTGGTTCGCCGCCGCGTTCAGCTGCGCATACGACCACTGCTGGTCCCCGAACCGGGCCGCCAGCGCGGCCGGCGTCACCGCGGCCTGCGCCTCGAACCGCTCCTGCACGCAACCCGGCGGCACCTCTGCCGCGGTATCGTTCCACCCCCGCAGCTCGGCCTCCAGCTCAGCCTCCGTCAGCACCGGCAGCCGCGACAACCGCGCCGACGGATCCGCCACCACCCCCCGCAACAGCACCTCCCAGCCCCCCAGCAACCGCTCAATCGACCCCGCATCAAACAACGCCGACTTGTAGGCGGAGTCCAGCAGCAGGCCGTCCTCGCTGGCGTCCACGCTGAGGTCGAAGTCGAACTTGACCGCATTGAAGTCCGGCACCAGCTCGGCACCGAGCCCG
This sequence comes from uncultured Actinomycetota bacterium, assembly GCA_963719705.1. Taxonomy (GTDB): domain Bacteria; phylum Actinomycetota; class Actinomycetes; order Streptosporangiales; family Streptosporangiaceae; genus CAVRCV01. The sequence continues at coordinate 1,168,168 of CAVRCV010000013.1, read as the reverse complement.
GCCGAGGTGAAGCTCACCCCGGCTGCCTCCTGCGCGGCGGAGTCGCGCTCGGTGTAGTTCACCGCGATCTGGAAGACCGGGGCCCGGCTGGCGTCCCGTTCCACCTGCAGGGTCTCGACCATCTTGCCGAACGGCAGGTCCTGGTGCGCGTACGCGCCGGTGGTGGCCTCCTTCACCCGCGCCAGCAGCTCGGTGAACGGCGGATCCCCCGACAGGTCGGCCCGCACCGGCAGCGTGTTCACCAGGTACCCGATCAGCGGCGCCAGGTCCCGCCGGCTCCGGTTCGCGCTGAGCGTGCCGATCACCAGGTCGTCCTGCCCGGTATACCGGGACAGCAGCGCGTGCGCCGACGCCATCATCGTGACGAACAGGGTGGTGCCCTCACGGCGGCTCAGCTCCCGCAGGCCGTCCAGCACATCGCGCCCGACCCGCCGCCGCACCGCGGCACCGTCGAAGGTGTCCAGCAGCGGCCGGGGCCGGTCCGTGGGGAACTCGACGGTGGGGAAGCCGTCCATCACCCCGTGCCAGTACTCCTCCAGCTCGGCCAGGGCCGGCCCGGTCAGCCGGTCCCGCTCCCACAGCGCGTAGTCGGCGTACTGGACCGGCAGCTCGTCCAGGCCGGACGGCTCGCCGGTGGCCTCGGCCGCGTACAGCGCGATCAGCTCGCGCAGGTATACCGCCGTGGACCAGCCGTCGAACACGGTGTGGTGCACCAGCGTCAGCAGCACGTGCTCGTCCTCGGCCATCGGCAGCAGCCAGTTCCGCAGCAGCGGTCCCGCGGCCAGGTCGAACGGCCGGACCGCCTCGGCGTCGATCAGCTCGCGCAGCCGGGCCTGCCGCTTGTCCGGCTCGAACCCGGCCAGGTCCACGATTTCCAGCGCGCCGGACGGGGGCTCGTCGATGATCTGCACCGGCCGGCCGTCGGATCCGGCCACCAGCCGGGTCCGCAGCGCCTCATGGCGCGTGATCAGCGCGTCTACCGCCCGGCTCATGGCCGCCTGGTCCAGCGGGCCGGTCAGCCGCTGGGCGAACATGATGTTGTACGTCGGCATGCCAGGGGCGAACCGGTCGACAAACCACAGCTGCTCCTGCCCGTACGACAGCGGCAGGTTCTTGGTCCCGGCCGGGCGGCGCGGGATGCGCCCGGAAGCGCTCTTTGGCCGGCCGCCGCGAAGTCGCGCGGCCAGCGCCGCCCGCTCTGACTCGGTCAACATGTGCCCGCTCCTCTTCTGCCGTGGGCCTTAACTCCATCTGATCAGTCCCGCCAGTGCCCGCCTGGCACCATCCGGCCGCGTCCCGGATCGCCCGGCCGAGCTCGCCCACCAGCGGGGGGCGCAGGAACGCGTAGTGGTCGCCGGGCAGCCGCAGCGACTGGACCTGGCCGGCCAGCACGGCGGGCCAGTGGCCCGCGGCCGGCGCGTTCGGCGAGTCACCGGCGCTGACGATCAGGGCCGGCGCGGCGACGGCCGGGGCGGACGGCCGGTACCCGGCCAGCATCCTGATATGCGCCCGGAACACCGCGAACCGCCGCTCGAGCTGCGCGGCAACGCGGTTCGGCGGCTCGTCGCCGCTCCCGTGGGTGACACCGCCGTAGCTGACACCGCCGTGACTGACCACGTCCAGCCCGGCCTCGCCGGCGTTCCCCGCCCGCAGCCGGTCCGCCAGCCAGGCTAGCTGCTCGGCGGCACCGCAGCGGCCCGGGTCCGGCGCCGCGGCCGCGTCCCAGCCCAGGCTGTGCGTTGCGTCCGCCAGGAACTGCCCGGCCAGCTGCGCCTCGGTCAGCGCCGCGGTGTCCGGCTGGGTGAACGGGGCATCCATCAGCACCAGCAGTGACACCCGCTGGCCGGCCTGCTCCAGCCGCCTGGCCACCTCGAAGGCGATCACCCCGCCCATCGACCAGCCGCCCAGCCGGTACGGACCCGAGGGCTGCGCGGCCCGGATCCGGCCCGCGTAGTCGTCGGCCAGCGCGCCCAGGGACGCCGGGGTAGCGTCCTGCTGGCTCAGGCCGGGGGCCTCAAGGCCGTACACCCGGAACGGCCCGGCCAGCTCGCTGGCCAGCCCGGCATAGGCGAACACGGTGCCGCCGACCGCGTGGACCAGGAACAACGGCGGCTCGCCATCGTGCTGGCTGAGCCTGTCCGGGCCGAGCGAGCCCTGGCTGAGCGGCACCAGCGGTCCCTGCCCGTCCGGCCGCTCGCCGCTCGCCGCGTCGATGCTGGCGGCCAGCCCGCGCGGGGTCGGGTGCAGGAACACCGTGGCCACCCCGACCTCGGCGCCGAGCTCCCGGCCGATCAGGTCCACCAGCCGCATCACCTGCAGCGAGCTGCCGCCGATCTCGAAGAAGCTGTCGGTGGCGCCCACCCGCTCCCGGCCGAGCACGGTCGCGTAAAGACCGGTCAGCGCGGTCTCGGTGGCGGTGGCCGGCTCGGCCAGGACGGCGGTGTCCTGGCCGGGCAGCGCTGGCTGGGGCAGGGCGTCCCGGCTGACCTTGCCGCTGGTGTTCAGCGGCAGCTCGGCCAGCACGGTGAGGTAGGCCGGGATCAGCGCGGCGGGCAGCACGGCGGCCAGCTGCTTGCGGACCTGGCCGGGGTCTGGGTCGGCACCGGGAGCCGGCTGGACATACCCGGCCAGCTGCTGGTCGCCGGCGGTATCGGTGATCACGGTCACCACCGAGCGGGCCACGCCCGGGCAGGCCTCCAGCGCGGCCTCGACCTCGCCCAGCTCGATCCGCAGCCCGCGGATCTTCACCTGGTGATCCGCCCGGCCGCAGAACACGATCGTGCCATCGGCCCGCCGCCGCACCAGATCCCCGGACTTGTACAACCGCGTGCTCCCGGGCGCTCCGGGGGTGTCTGGGGGAGGTCGTCCCCCCGAGGCCAGCACAGCCGCGGGCGGGTCGCCGAACGGGTCGGCAATGAACCTGGCCGCGGTCAGCGCGGGACGGTTCAGGTAGCCGCGGGCCACCCCCGGCCCGCCGATGTACAGCTCCCCGGTCACTCCCAGCGGTACCGGGCACAGATGATCGTCCAGGATGTAGGCCCGGTAGTTCGGCAGCGGCCGCCCGATCGGCGGCGGCACCGGCCCGCCCGCCCGCAGCGGAACCCACGTCGTCACCACCGCCGCCTCCGTCGGACCGTAAGTGTTATACAACACCGGCCCCCGGCCGGGCTCCTGCCAGGCCGCCGCCAGCTCACCGCTCAGCTCCTCCCCGCCCGACACCAGGTACCGCAGCGCGGGGAACTCATACCCGGTCAGCAGCCCCATCACCGACGGGGTCAGGCAGGCATACGTCACGCTCGCGGTAGTGATCAGCCCGGCCAGCCGCGGCGGGGACCGCCGCACCTGCGGCGGCACGATCACCACCCGCCCGCCCGACAGCAGCGCCAGGAACATATCCATCACCGACACATCGAAACTCAGCGAGGCAAACCCCAGCGTCGCATCACCCGGGCCCAGGCCGAACACCCCGATCATCGCCCGCGCGAACGCCACCGCCTGCCCGTGCTCCACCACCACCCCCTTCGGCCGCCCAGTCGACCCCGAGGTATAAATCACATACGCCACATTCCCCGGCGCCACCCCCGAGCCACCCGCCCCGCCCCCGGCCAGCCCGGCACCATCCAGCCCGGCACCAGCCACCACCGGCGCCCCGCCCAGCAGCGCCCCGGACCGCACCAGCCGCGCGCCGCCGAGCGCTCCGTCCAGCACGCTCTCCCCGGCCGCGTCGGCCACCACCAGCGCCAGCCCGGCATCGGCGGCCATGAACGACAGCCGCGCAGGCGGCAGCTCCGGATCCAGCGGCACGTACCCGCCGCCCGCCTTCAAGACCCCCAGCAGCACCACCAGCCGGTCCAGACCCGGCTGCATGCAGATCCCCGCCAGCAGCTCCGGGCCGAGCCCCGCCGCTCGCAGCCACCGCGCGACCTGGTCCGCCCGGCTGTTCAGCTCGCCGTAGCTCAGCTCCTCGCCCTCGAACTGCGCCGCCACCGCCGACGGGGCCCGCGCGGCCCGGGCCTCGAAGCCCTCGTGCAGGCATCCGGACTCCAGGTGCACCGCGGTGTCGTTCCACTCCGCAAGCTCCCGGTGCCGCTCGGCGTCGGTCAGCAGCGGGAGCCGGGACACCGGGGTGCCCGGCTCGGCGACCGCCGCGGCCAGCAGCACCTCCAGGCTCGCCAGCAGCCGCTGCACCGTCGCCGGGTCGAACAGCGCGGTCGCGTAGGCCACGCCCACCCGCAGCTCTGCCTCCCCGGAGAAGGCGAACAGCGACATGTCGAACTTCGACGCGCTGACCTCGCCGAGGTTCTCGGCCGGCTCGAACCGCAGGCCCGCCGCGGTCAGCCCGCCGGTCTCCTCGGCCTCCACCAGGTTGAACATCACCTGCACCAGCGGGGCCCGGCTGGCGTCGCGTCCCCCGCCCAGCGCCTCGACCAGCCGCCCGAAAGGCAGCTCCTGGTGCGCGTACCCGGCTACGGTGGCCGCCCGCACCCGGCCGAGGAACTCGCTGAATGGCGGGTCACCGGACAGGTCGGCCCGGACCGGCAGCGTGTTCACGATGAACCCGATGACCGGCGCCAGCACGCCGCGATCCCGGTTCGCGCTGGTGGTGCCGATCACCACGTCGTCCTGGCCGGACCACCGTGATAGCACCACCGCCAGCCCGGCTAGCAGGGTCACGAACAGCGTGGTGCGCTCCCGCCGGGACAGCTCCTCCAGCCCGGCCAGCAGCCCGGCCCGGAACACCCGGTCCGCCTGCCCGCCGGCGAAGCTGTTGACCGACGGCCGGGGCCGGTCGGTCGGCAGCCGCAGCACATCGCAGCCGGCCAGCACGCCGCGCCAGTGCTCCTCGAGCCCGGCCAGCACGTCGCCGGTGAGCCGGTCGTGCTCCCACACCGCGTAATCGGCGAACTGCACCCGCAGCTCGGGCAATTCCGGCGGCTGGCCGGTCACCTCGGCCGCGTACAGCGCCGCGACATCGCGCACCAGCACCCCGCCGGACCACCCGTCGAACACCGCGTGATGCACGACGATCAGCAGCACGTGGTCGGCGGCGGCCAGCCGGACCAGGAACGAGCGCAGCAGCGGCTCGCCGGACAGCAGGAACGGCCGCCTCATCTGGGCCGCGGCCAGCTCGCGCAGCCGCTGCCAGGCCCGTTCTGGACCGTCCTGGCCGTAGTCGAGCAGCTCGGTTATATCGCGCCGCGGCCGATCGATCAGCTGCACCGGGCGGCCGTCCGGTCCGGCGGCGAGGCGGGTCCGCAGCGCCTCGTGCCGCTCCGCGAGCGCGTCCACCGCCCGGCTCAGCGCGCCGGTGTCGAGCGGGCCGGCCAGCCGGATCGGGCAGGGCACGTTGTAGGCGGCCTGGCCGGGCGCGAACCGGTCCAGGAACCAGAGCTGTTCCTGGCCGGCCGAGGCGGGCAGCGGATCCAGGCCGGGCGGGCGCCGGGTGATCCGGCCGGCTGCGGCACCGGGGTCCCGGCCACGGCGCAGCCGCGCGGCGAGCGCTGCCCGCTGGGACTCGGTCAACATCCGCGGCATCTCCTCCTGTCGCTAGCCGAGCCGGAAGGCCTGGGTGCCGCTCAGCGACGGATCGCCGGGCCGCACGTGCAGCTCCCCCCGGCCGGGCAGCGCCACCACCGCGGCCACGGTGCGCTCGCGCCGGATGTCACCGTTGCCGGCCACGCAGATCGGCGGCTGAGCGAGCAGGGCGAAATGATCTTCCACGCCCACCCACCCGGCCAGGTCGGCCAGCGCCGCGTCGCAGGTCTTCAGCCGGAGCGCGGAGAAGTTGCGGGCGAAGATGTTGAGCTCGTCCCGGCTGGCGAAGTCGGGGTGCAGGAAGTGATTGGTGTGCGTGACCTGCCCGTGCTGACTTGTACTGTTCTCCTCCAGGCCGACGACTCGCTGCTCGTCGCCGAGGATCTCCACGCAGGCCACGCTGCCGGTGTCGGCGAGGGTGAGGCAGCGCGAGCTGGCCAGCGGCAGGTCGCGCAGGATGGCCAGCGCCTGCGCGACGGAGCCCGCGCTGTCCAGCAGGTGCCGGATGGCCAGGTAGGGCGGCACGCCGGGGCGCCAGTCACCGCCGAGCACCAGGTTGAGCCCGATCGCCAGGCCGTCGCTGTTCACCCCCAGGTAGCCGAGCAGCCCGCCGAACGACAGTACGAGCGCGCGCCGGGGCGAGCCGTCGAGCTGCACGTCAAGCACGGCGATCTGGTCGTCCAGGTCGCCGTTCAGGTCCACGGTCTGGGCCAGCACCGGTCCGCCGCCCGGCCCGGCCGTCAGGCTGGCGTACGTGGTGCAGTCGCCGCGGGTGGGCACCCGCTGGTAGCCGATCACCTCACGCCGCACCTGGAGCAGCAGCGCCTGATCCGCGGTCAGGCCGGCCCCGCTGGCCAGGCCGTCGATCTCCTGGCTCAGCCGGGGGGTGGCGGCCGCGATCACCGAGCGGTAGCTGGCCAGGACCGGCGCCAGCGATTCCAGCGTCACCGGGGGCGAGGTGAGACGGTTGATCCGGCACAGGCCGTCATCGAGGAACGCGTGCAGCGCGTCCGCCCTGGCCCGGCCGTGCTGGTAGCCGACTCCGAACGGATCTCCGGCGGCGCGGACCAGCGGGATGGCGGCCGAGCTCACCTGCCCGCCTCCGCCGGTACCACCTTCGGCCGGGACAGCAGCTGCTCGCGCACGTACGGCCACTCGGCCCGCAGCACGCTGAAGTAAACCGCGTCCCGGCGCCGGCCGTCCGGCATCGGGTTGAAGCTGCGCAGGGTGCCTTCCTCGCGCGCGCCGATGTTGACCAGCCCGTGCCGGGCCTGGACGTTCAGCAAGTCGGTCTTGAACTCCACCCGCTCGGCGCTCATCTGCTCGAACGCGTGCCGCAGCATCAGGAACTTGGCCCACCGGTTGATGCCCTTGCCCTGCCAGCTGCGGCCGAGCCAGGACCAGCCGATCTCCAGCCGCAGGTCCCGTTCCGACATGTTGCCGAAGCTCATGCTGCCCGCGGCCGAGCCGGTCGCCTTCTCGCTGATCGTGTACGCGACCCGGGTCCCGGCGGCCAGGTCGGCCAGGCCGGAGTCGAAGAACGCGTCGAAGTCGGCGTCGGTCGCCACCCGGATCGGGAAGTAGCGCCAGATCTCCGGGTCCATGGCGATGGCGCGCAGCGGCTCGCGGTCCTCCGGCCGGACCGGCCGGAGCAGGACGTGCTCGTTCTCCAGTGCCGTGGCCGCGGTCTGGATCCAGGTCATGCTAGGCCGCCGCGCTCGCGTGCTTGGCCAGCGCCGTGATCACGTCCCGCATCGTCCGCATCGCCGCCACGTCCGGCTCGGTGAACACCGACAGGCTGACGCCCGAGTCGTCGCAGGCCGACATCAGGAACAGCACCTTGTTCATGGAAGTGAGCCCGTAGCTGTCGGCCATGTCCAGATCGGGATCCAGGTCCGCGGGCTGGACGTCGGACTCGAGCACGCCCGCGAGGCCCTGCCGGACTACACCCTCGATCTCCATGTCGGTGGGCACGGTTGCCTCCTGGTTGGTCACCGGTACGTCGTTGTCCGGCCCGGGCCCCGCGCTCCGCGCCTAGCCGCACCAGACCAGCGGCTCATCGCCCGCAATCGCCCAGTGAAGATCGCGCAGTGGAGACGGCCTGGCCGGCGGCGCCTGCCACTCACCGTACCTATCTCGTCACCTTTCGCGAACTACCGCCGAATAGCTCACGCGGTGATTCTGGAACGGCGTCGCATTGAGTACGGCACAGCGATCGGGCCATCGGAATTCAGATGCTAGCTAACGTTCCACAACCGTGTCAATGTGCAGAATTGCCGCATTCCGAAAGTCAGCTTTTGGTAGGGTCCGCAAGTTTCGCACCGTATGGGGGCAGGTCCGGGCCGGACAGTACCATGGGTTCCAGCAGCATCAATAGTTACGCTCACTCGGCGGCGGCCGCCCGGCGCGGCCGCTCGCATGCGGACGGGAGGCCGGATGGCGGGCAGGCCGGTAGCGATCACGGGAGGCCGGGTGGTCCCGGTCACCAGCGAGCCGGTGGACGACGGCACGGTCCTCATCGAGAACGGCCGGATCACCGCGGTCGGCCAGGGCCTGGCCGTGCCGGACGGGACCGAGGTCATCGACGCGGCAGGCTCCTGGGTCCTGCCCGGCTTCATTGAGGCGCACGGGCACGTCGGCGTGCACGAGGAAGCCGAGGGGTGGGCCGGACAGGACACCAACGAGATGACCGAGCCGGTGACCGCGCAGGTGCGAGCCATCGACGCGATCAATCCGGCCGACCTGGGCTTCCGGGACGCGGTCAGCGGCGGCGTGCTGGCGGTCAACGTCAACCCCGGCTCCGGGAACCCGATCGGCGGCCAGACCGCGGCGCTGCGGTGCTGGGGCCGGACCGTGGACGAGATGCTGCTGCGCCAGCCGTCCGGGCTGAAGTCCGCCCTGGGCGAGAACCCCAAGCGGGTGTACGGCGAGCGGGGCGAGACCCCGAGCACCCGGCTCGGCACCGCCGCGGTGATCCGCGGCGCGTTCGTGGCGGCGGCCAACTACCTGGAGCGGATCGAGGCCGAGGAGCGCAGGCCCGAGAACAAGCGCAAGCCGGTGGACCGCGACCTGAAGCTCGAGGCGCTCGGCCGGGTGCTGCGCCGGGAGATCCCCTGGCGCCAGCACTGCCACCGGGCCGATGACATCGCCACCGCGATGCGGATCGCCGAGGAGTTCGGCTACGACCTGGTGATCGACCACGGCACGGAGGCACACCTGGTCGCCGACCTGCTGGCCGCCCGGGGCATCCCGGTGATCATCGGGCCGCTGTTCACCAGCCGGTCGAAGGTGGAGCTGCGCAACCGCTCGCTGGCCAACCCGGGCCGGCTGGCCAGGGCCGGGGTCACGATCGCGATCACTACCGATCATCCGGTGGTGCCGATCCACTTCCTGGTGCACCAGGCGACGCTGGCGGTCAAGGAGGGCCTGGACGCCGAGACCGCACTGCGGGCGCTGACCATCAACCCGGCCCGGATCGTCGGCATCGACGACCGGCTCGGCTCGCTGGAGCCGGGCAAGGACGCCGACCTGGCGATCTGGTCAGGTGACCCGCTCAACGTGCACAGCCGGGTGCAGCGCGCGCTGATCGGCGGCACCGAGGTCTACCGCTACGCCGACGGCGAGGCCCGGCACGCGCCGGTTTAACCGGCGTCGAGGTCGACGTCCTGCAGGTCGTGCTTATCCCGCAGCAGCGCGGCGAGCTGCCGGGGGGTGGGCGCGAAGAAGATCTCGGCGACGCCGGTATCGACCTTGAGTTCCTCGGCCATCACGGTGATCAGCCGCATGGCCTCCAGGGAGCCGCCGCCAAGGTCGAAGAAGCTGTCGGTGGCGCCGACCCGGTCGAGGCTGAGCAGGCCGGCGTACATGTCGGCGAGTACCGCCTCGATCATGGTGGCGGGCGCGGCGTAGCCGGCCGCTGGCCGGGGCTGGGGGGGTGGCAGGGCGGCGCGGTTGATCTTGCCGCTGGCGTTGAGCGGGAATTCGTCGATGGTGATCAGGTGGGCGGGGATCATGTAGTCGGGCAGGGTCCTGGCGAGATGGGCGCGGATGTCGGCGGGGTCGAGAGGGTCTGCACTGCCGGAGGCCAGAGCCGGCGAATGGGCACGGCCTGGCGGCCAGAGCCGGCGAATCTGCACGGCCGGCGGCCAGAGCCGGCGAATGGGCACTGCCGGGGTCGGTGCGCAGGTAGGCGGCGAGCTGCTTGTCCCCGGCGGGGTCGGTGACGACCGTGATGGCGGCCTGGGCGATGCGGGGGTGGGTGTGCAGCGCGGTCTCGATCTCGCCGAGCTCGATCCGCAGGCCGCGGATCTTGACCTGGTTGTCGGTGCGGCCGAGGAACACGATGCTGCCGTCGCCGCGGCGGCGGACCAGGTTGCCGCTGCGGTACAGCCTGCCCCCCGGAGGGCCCGGCAGCGCACTGGCGAACGGGTCGGGAACGTACCGCTCGGCGGTGAGCCGCGGCCGGTTCAGGTACCCCCTGGCCACCCCGGCACCGCCGATGTACAGCTCCCCGATCACCCCGGCCGGCGCCGGGTTCAGGTACCGGTCCAGCACGTACACCTGGTAGTTCGGCCAGGTCGGCCCGCCGATCGGCGGCGGGTAGGCGCTGCCGTCCAGCTCCGCCTGCGTCGCCAGCACCGTCGTCTCGGCCGGGCCGTAGCCGTTGACCAGCCGCAGGCCGGGCCGGGTCCAGGCGCGGGCCAGCCCGGACGGCACCTCCTCGCCGCCGGTCATCAGCAGCCGCAGGCCGGCAAACTCCTGCTCCGTCAGCAGGCTCAGCACCGCCGGCGGCAAGAACACGAAGGTGACCCGCGCGTCGCGGATCAGCGCCGCCAGCCGCGGCGGCGAGTGCAGCGTCTGCGCCGACGCCAGCACCACCCTCGCCCCGGCCAGCAGCCCCGCGAACGTATCGAGCACCGACACGTCAAAGGTGAACGCCGAGAACTGCAGCACCACATCCGCTGGCGTCACCTGCCAGTGCGACACCATCCCGTGCAGGAAGTTCACCAGCTGCCGGTGCTCCACCACCACGCCCTTCGGCAGCCCGGTTGAGCCCGATGTGTAGATCACGTACGCCACGTTCGACGGGACAACCCCGGTATCGGTCAGATCCGACCCGTCCAGCGCGCCGATCCGCTCCCGCTCGTCCTCCAGCGACACGATGCTTACCTGCCCGCCCTGCCCGCCCTGCCCGCCCATCCCGCCCGCGTCGATGGCCGGCATCCGCTCCGCGCTGCGCTGCTGCGTCAGCACCACCGACAGCCCGGTATCAGCGATCATGAACCGCAGCCGGTCGGCCGGCAGCTCCGGATCCAGCGGCACATACCCCCCGCCGGCCTTCCAGATCCCCAGCAGCACCGCCAGCCGGTCCAGTCCGGCCCACATGCCCACCCCTACCAGTACCTCCGGGCCCACCCCCAGCTCCCGCAGCCGCCGGGCAATCCGGTTCGCCCGCTCATTCAGCTCCGCATACGACCACCACTCGCCCTCGAACTCCGCCGCTACCGCAGCCGGAGTCCGTGCCGCCTGCGCCTCGAACCTCCGATGCGCGCATACCTGCGGTACCGCCGCGGCCGTATCGTTCCACTCCGCCAGCTCCCGGCGCAGCTCACCGTCGGTCAGCACCGGCAGGGCCGACACCCGCGCCCCCGGATCGGCCACCACCCCGGCCAGCAGCACCTCCCAGTTCCGCAGGAACCGCTGCACCGTCTCGGCATCAAACAAGCCCGTCTTGTACGAGCACTCCAGCCACAGCCCGTCGGCCCGGGCCTCGGCCAGCAGGGTCAGGTCGAACTTCGCCGATGTCATCCCTCCGACGATGAGGTCGGTGAGCCGGAAATCGACGCCCCCGCCGCGCAGCGGCGCGTCGTCGCGCTCGGCGTAGGTCAGCACGATCTGGAACACCGGGGCCCGGCTGGGGTCGCGTTCCACCTGCAGCGTCTCTACCATCTTGGCGAACGGCAGGTCCTGGTGCGCGTACGCGCCGGTGGTCGCCTCCCGCACCCTGGCCAGCAGCTCGGTGAACACCGGATCCCCGGACACGTCGGCGCGCACCGGCAGCGTGTTCACCAGGTAGCCGATCAGCGGCCCGACCTCATGCCTGGTCCGGTTCGCGCTCGCGGTCCCGACCACCAGGTCGGTCTGCCCGGTGTAGCGGTGCAGCAGCGCGAGCAGGCCCGCCATCAGGGTGAAGAACAGCGTCGCGCCCTCCCGGCGGCTCAGCTCCCGCAGTCGGCCGAGCAGCTCCGGGCCGGTCACGTGCTGGACCCGCGCACCGTCGAAGCTGTCCTGTGCCGGACGCGGCCGGTCGGTGGGGAACTGCACGGTCTCAAAGCCCGCCATGACTTTGCGCCAGTGTTCCTCAAGCCCGGCCAGCGCCGTGCCCTGCAGTCGGCCCCGCTCCCACAGCGCGTAGTCGGCGTACTGCACCGGCAGCTCAGCCAGCCCGGCCGGCTCGCCGGTCACCTCCGCCCCGTACAGCGCTGCCAGCTCCCGCACGAAGATCCCGCCCGACCAGCCGTCGAACACCACGTGATGCACCACCACCAGCAGCACGTGCTCCTCGTCGGCCAGCCGCAGCAGCCAGGTCCGCAGCAGCGGCCCGTCAGCCAGCGAGAACGGCCGGACAGCCGCCGAGTCGATGAACTCGCGCAGCTCAGCCTGCTGCTTGTCCGGATCGAGCCCGGACAGATCGGTCACCTCGAGCCGCACTCCGGCAGGGGAGGCGGGTGGGGGGAGATCGACCACCTGCACCGGGCGGCCGTCCGGCCTGGCGACCAGCCGGGTCCGCAGCGCCTCATGCCTGGCCCTCAGCCCGCCCACCGCCCGGCCAAGCGCCGCCACGTCCAGCCGTCCCGACAGCCGCAGTGCGAACGGGATGTTATACGTCGCCGAACCCGGTGCGAACTGGTCAAGGAACCACAGCTGCTCCTGCCCGTACGACAGCGGCAGCTCGGCCAGCCCCGCCGGGCGCGGCGGAATCCCGCTCGCCAGGTTGTCCCGCTGCCGCAGATGCGCCGTCAGCACCGCCCGCTGGGACTCCGTCAGCCTGCCGCCACCGCCGCCCGCCCGGCGACCGGTGCCGTACCGGGTCGCTGCGCCACCGGCTGGCCGCACGTCAGTCATCAGTGCCCTCCTTGTCCGTGTTAGCCCGGCGGGACGACCCCCCCAGCCCCCCCCGATCCGGGGCAGCGTCGGCAACCGCCGTGGCGGGATCGGCACCGGTGTCCTCGTCGGGGGGCGACGGCATCTCCTCGATCCGGAACACCGGGGATGAGAACAGCCAGAGCATCGGCGAGGTCAGCGCGATCAGCGCGATCACGATCGCGGTCCGCAGCCCGACCACGCTGCCCAGCACCCCCCCGATGACCGACCCGAGCGGCCCGACGCCGAACAGCAGCAGCCGGTAGGTCGCGTTCATCCGGGCGAGCAGCCGCTTCGGGGTGACGACCTGCCGCAGCGTGATCGCGTTCACGTTGAAGGTCGTGATGCAGACGCCGTAGGTGACCATCGCCGCGATCATGATCAGCACCGTCGCCAGGCTGGCCCGGCGCGGGATCGCCATCGGGAGCAGGAAGACCGAGGTGCCGATCGTGGCGTAGATCATGCTCCGGCCGAACCCCACCGCGTCCCGGATCCGGTGGCAGAGCAGCGCCCCGATCAGCCCGCCGACGGCGGTCGAGCCGACGACGACGCCGAGCTGGAAGGCACTCAGGCCCACCGTCCTGATCGCGTAGACCAGGAAGATGGGCCAGAACGCGCTGTATGCCAGGTTGAGCGCGGCGGACTGGGTCAGTAGCGCCCGCAGCAGCGGGCCGCCGTACACCGCCCGGAACCCCTCCGCGATCTGCCGTCGCATCGGGGTGCGCGTCTCGGGCAGCTGCGGCGCGGGCTCCGGCTTTTTGATCGACATCAGCCCGGCCGCCGAGAACAGGTACGACACCGCGTCCGCCGACAGCGTGATCGGCGCGGTCACGGCCCCGATCAGCAGCCCGGCGATCGCCGGGCCGGTGATGCCGGCGGTGGCCCTGGCCGCCTGGAACTTGCCGTTGGCCTCCATCAGGTGCCGGGGCTCGACCAGGTTGGGGACATAGGACAGCGACCCGACGTCGAAGATCACGTTCAGGCCGCCGACCAGCGCCGTCACCACGTACAGCAGGCCCAGCGACAGGTACCCGGTCGCCTCGGCCGTCGGCACCAGCGCGATCAGTACCGCGCAGCACAGCGAGCACCCGATCAGCACCGGCCGGCGCCTGGTCCGGTCCAGCCACACCCCGGCGAACAGCGCGACCACGACGACCGGCGCGAGCCGGAACACGTTCAGCACCCCGACCTCGAACACCGTCGCGCGCAGCGTCAGCACCGCCACCAGCGGCATCGCGAACTGGGTGATGTAGGTGCCGATCAGCGACACCGACTCGCCGGCGAACAGCTTCGCGAAGTCGGGGTTGGTCAGCACGCCGCCGCGGGGTGACGCAGGCGGCTCCGGGCCGACCCCGGCTGCTGTCGCAACCTGGTCAGAGGCCATTGTCGTAGCGGCGGTGTCGTCGTTGGCTTTCCGCCGCTTCCGGTAACAAGATGACTGCACCTTTCAGAAAGGCTAGTTATCTGTCGCTGAAGCGTGGCGCAACCCGAGGATTACCCTCGGTGACTGTTTTCTGGATAACAGTGCTGTCTGGGTGACAGTCCGATCACTGTCCGTTCCATTGTCATCTTAGTAGCATGCTCACAATCGCGTCAAGCCTCGCATAAGCTGACGATATGCTCCGTACATTTGAGGCGATCATGCATAGATGGCCTCTTTCGGCACGCGAGCGCCGCATGAGGAAATGATTGAGCAATGGCCATCCTGGCGGCTACGCGCAGTCGCGCTGCCAGTCCAGCACTGCGCTGCTGACCTGCGTGACCAGCGGGGCTCGCAGCAGCGCGTAGTGATCGCTGGCCAGGCGCCTGGTCGCGACGGACCCGGCCAGCGCAGCCGGCCACTGGGCCAGGCATGGCGCGTTCGGCGAGTGGTCCGCGCTGACGATCAGGGCAGGCGCGCGGACCGCCGCGGCCTGCGGCCGGTACCCGGCAAGCATCCGGACGTGCGCGCTGAAGATCTCGAACCGCCGCCGCAGCTGCGCGGCCGTGGCGGCCTGGTGAGCGTCGCCATCGCGTCCGGCTCCATCTGCGCCGCGCTCGTCGTCGGCGCTCATCCGCGCCGCCAGCCAGTCAAGCTGGGCGGCGGCGGTCGTCGTGGCCGGGTCCGGCGGGGCGGCTGCGGCGTCCCAGCCCAGGCTGCGCGTCGCGTCCGCGACGAACTGGCCGGCCAGCTCGGCCGAGGAGGCCGGACCGTTCCCGGATATGGCGAACGGCGCGTCGAGCAGCGCGAGCAGGGATACCTCCTGGCCTGCCCCCTCGAGCCGTCGCGCGATCTCGAACGCGATGACGCCGCCCATCGACCAGCCGGCCAGCCGGTAAGGCCCGGCCGGCTGCGCCGCCCGGATCCGGCGGCTGTAGTCGTCGGCCAGCGCGGCCAGTGACGCCGCTGTGGCGCCCTCCTGGCTCAGGCCGGGCGCCTGCAGCCCGTACACCCGGAAGGTGGCTGCCAGCTGACGGGCGAGCTGGGTGTATGCGAACACGGTGCCGCCGACGGCATGGATCAGGAACAGCGGGAGCTCGCCAGGTCCGCTGGTCAGCGGCACCAGCGAGGCCGGGTCCGCCGGGCCGGCATCCTGGCTGCCCGTGGCCGCGATGCTCGCGGCAAGCTGGCGCGGCGTCGGCCGCAGGAACACCTCGGGCACGCCGACGTCGGTGCCGAGTTCCTTGCTGATCAGGTCGATCAGCCGCATCACCTGCAGGGAGCTGCCGCCGAGGTCGAAGAAGCTGTCGGTGGCGCCGACCCGGTCCCGGCCGAGCACCGCGGCGTACATGCCCGCCAGGCTGATCTCCAGGGGAGTAGCCGGCGCGGCGTACTCGCTGGCCGGACAGGCCTGAGGGGGTGGCAGGGCGGCGCGGTTGATCTTGCCGCTGGCGTTGAGCGGGAATTCGTCGATGGTGATCAGGTGGGCGGGGATCATGTAGTCGGGCAGGGTCCTGGCGAGATGGGCGCGGATGTCGGCGGGGTCGAGAGGGTCTGCACTGCCGGAGGCCAGAGCCGGCGAATGGGCACTGCCGGCGGCCAGAGCCGGCGAATCTGCACCGCCGGCGGCCAGAGCCGGCGAATGGGCACTGCCGGCGGCCAGAGCCGCGAATGGGCACTGCCGGGGTCGGTGCGCAGGTAGGCGGCGAGCTGCTTGTCCCCGGCGGGGTCGGTGACGACCGTGATGGCGGCCTGGGCGATGCGGGGGTGGGTGTGCAGCGCGGTCTCGATCTCGCCGAGCTCGATCCGCAGACCGCGGATCTTAACCTGGTCGTCGGTGCGGCCGAGGAACACGATCTGCCCCCCGCCCACCTCCCCTTCCCCCTTCATCTCCCCTTCCCCCTTCATCTCCCCTTCCCCCTTCATCTCCCCCTCCCCCTTCATGCGGCGGACCAGGTCCCCGGTCTTGTACAGCCGGGCGCCCGGCCGGGCGGCGAACGGGTCGGCGACGAACCGCTGCGCGGTCAGGCCGGGCCGGTTCAGGTAGCCGCGGGCGACTCCGGCGCCGCCGATGTACAGCTCGCCGGTCACCCCGGCCGGGACCGGGTTCAGCGCGCTGTCCAGGACGTAGGCCTGGTAGTTGGGCCAGACCGGCCGGCCGATCGGCGGCGGGTAGGCGCTGCCGTCGAGTTCGGCGTAGGTGGCCAGCACGGTGGCCTCGGTCGGGCCGTAGCCGTTGACGAACCGCAGGCCGGGCCGGATCCAGGCGCGGGCCAGCTCGGGCGGCAGTTCCTCCCCGGCGGTCAGCAGGACGCGCAGGCCGGGGAAGTCCTGCCCGGTCAGCAGGCTCAGCACGGCCGGCGGCGGGCAGGCGAAGGTGATCCCGGCCGCACGGATCAGCGCGGCCAGCCGCGGCGGCGAGTGCCGGGTCTGCTCGCTGGCCAGCACCACGCTGGCCCCGGCCAGCAGCGGCAGGAACGTGTCCAGTACCGACACATCGAAGGTGAACGAGCAGAACTGCAGCATCACATCGGCCTGGCTGACCTGCCAGCGGGTGAGCATGCCGTGCAGGAAGTTGGCCGCGTTGCGGTGCTCGACGACCACGCCCTTGGGCTGGCCGGTCGATCCGGAGGTGTAGATCGCGTAGGCCACGTTGGCAGGGCTGACCCCGGTGCCGGCCAGGTCGGTGTCCTCCGGCGCGGCGAGCTGGCCCGGCCCGGCATCCGGCGAGATCACGGCTACCTGCCCGCCCTGCCCGCCCCTCCCGCCCTGGCCGGCTTCGAGCAGCCGCGGCGCGGCTGGCTCGTCGGCCACCAGCACCGCCATGCCGGTGTCGGCGATCAGGAAGTCCATCCGGTCGGCCGGCAGCGCCGGATCCAGCGGCACATACCCGCCGCCGGCCTTCCAGATCCCCAGCAGCACCGCCAGCCGGTCCAGTCCGGCCGCCATGCACACCCCCACCAGCGTCTCCGGGCCAGCCGTCGCGTCCGTCGAGGTCCCGGCTGCCCGCAGCCGCCGCGCCAGCTGGTTCGCCCGCGCGTTCAGCTGCGCATACGACCACGCCTGCGCCTCGAACCGCGCCGCCACCGCGTCCGGCGTCCTGGCCACCTGCGCCTCGAACAGCTCATGCACGCACCGCGCTTCGAGCACCGCCGCGGTATCGTTCCACTCCACCAGCTCCGCCCGCCGCTCGGCCGGCGTCAGCACCGGCAGGGCCGACACCCGCGCCCCCGGATCGGTCACCACCCCGGTCAGCAGCACCTCCCAGTTCCGCAGGAACCGCCGCACCGTCTCGGCATCAAACAAGCTCGTCTTATACGAGCACGCCAGCTTCAGGCCGTCGGCGCTCGCCTCCAGGCTGAGATCGAGGTCGAACTTCGCCGAGTTGAAGTCCTGCGCCAGGTCCGCCGACGACAGGGCAAAGTCAACCCCGGCCGCGGTGAGCGGCGTGTAGTCGCGCCTGGCGTAGTTCAGCGTGATCTGGAACACCGGGGTACGGCTGGGGTCGCGTTCCACCTGCAGCGTCTCCACCATCCTGGCGAACGGCAGGTCCTGGTGCGCGTACGCGCCGGTGGTCGCCTCCCGCACCCTGGCCAGCAGCTCGGTGAACACCGGATCCCCCGAGACGTCCCCTCGCACCGGCAGCGTGTTCACCAGGAACCCGATCAGCGGCGCAAGATCGCGGTGCGCCCGGTTCGCACTGGGGGTGCCGATCACCAGGTCGGCCTGCCCGGTGTAGCGGTACAGCAGCGCGAACAGCCCGGCAGCCAGCGTGGCGAACAGCGTCACGCCCTCCCGGCGGCTCAGCTCCCGCAGCCCGTCGAGCAGCTCCGGGCCGGCCCGGTGCACCTCGATGCCGCCGTCGAAGGCGTCGATCAGCGGGCGCGGGCGGTCAGTGGGCAGCTGCACGGTCGGGAAGTCGGCCATCGCGCCGCGCCAGTACTCCTCAAGCTCGGCCAGCGCTGCGCCCTGCAGCCGGCCCCGCTCCCACAGCGCATAGTCCGCGAACTGCACCGGCAGCTCGCCGAGCCCCGATGGCTCGCCGGTGGCCTCTGCCCGGTACAGTTCCGCCAGCTCCCGCACGAACACGCCGATGGACCAGCCGTCGAACACCGCGTGATGCACCACCACCAGCAGCAGGTGCTCCCCGTCGGCCAGCCGCAGCAGCCACGTCCGCAGCAGCGGCCCGTCAGCCAGCGAGAACGGCTGGACCGCCGCCGAGTCGATAAAAGCGGTCGCGGTGCTCTGGCGCTCGCCCGCACCCGTCCCGGAAAGATCCACGATTTCCAGGACGCCGGCCCTCGAGCGGGCATGCGGAGGGGAGGGGAGGCGGGTGGGGGGCGGGACATCGATTGCCTGCACCGGGCGCCCGTCGCCGCCGGTCACCAGCCGGGTCCGCAGCGCCTCGTGCCGTGCCACCAGGGCGTCCACCGCGCGGCTCATCGCCCCGGCGTCCAGCGGCCCGGAGAGCCGCAGCGCGAAGGGGATGTTGTAGGTGTGCATGCCCGGCGCGAACCGGTCGAGGAACCACAGCTGCTCCTGCCCGTACGACAACGGCAGGTCGGTCAGCCCGGCTGGGCGCCGCGGGATCTTGCTGGTGCTGTCTTTCCGGCCGCGCCGCAGCTGCGCGGTCATTGCCGCCCGCTCGGACTCCGTCAGCATGCCCGCTCCTCCCGCCCTCTCGGCCGCGCCGGTCCGGCTGGCCGGGCAGGCAGCTGTCGAGCGGGAATTCGGCGACGGCGATCAGTAGGCCCCACAACAGTGTCAATGCATAGAATTGCCACATACTGGAGCTTACCTTTAGCCGGGCATCCGTATCGTGGTCTTCGCCGGGAGCCGTTCCAGGCAGCTGAGCCCTCAGCCGTTCCAGGCGTCGCGGAAAACGGTGTCTCTGGCCGCGGCGTCGGCCTTGTACATCGGGTGCAGGTCCATCGACGGCGAGTACTTGCTGGCCGGGGTCTGGCGGCCGAGCGCCTCGGCCATCGCCCGCACGTGATGCGGCGCGCCCCCGCAGCAGATGCCGAGGTAGTTCACCCCCAGCTCGCTGGCCCTGGTGGCGAAGCCCGCCATGTCGAAGCGGGTGCAGCCGTAGGGCTCCAGCGCCACCGGGAAGGCCCGCTCCTGCCCGGCCGAGCCGAGCGACTCCATCGTGGGGGAGCCCGCGCTGGTGCGGTAGGGCACCGGCTGGGCGGCCACCGGGCAGTCCACCGCCGCCCGGATCCGCTCGGCCAGCGGCAGCATGGTGGCCGGCCCGCGGTCGCAGTTCAGCCCGACCACGGCGGCGCCGCGGCCGGCCAGGATCCGGCAGGCCTCGACGTACTCGTATCCGTCCCTGGTGCGCTCCGGCTGGGTCGAGGCCAGCGTCACCATGGCGGGCAGGCCGAGCTCGCCGGCCACCTCCAGCGCGATCAGCGCCTCGCCCAGGTAGTCGTTGGTCTCGGAGATGACGAAGTCGATCCCCTCCTCCGCCGCCCAGCCAAGCTGCTCGGTGTACATGCCCCGGACCGCGGTCGCGGCGGCCGGGTCATCCGGGTCGTAGGCCCAGGTGTTGCACACGTTGCCGGCCACCAGCGCATCTCCCTCGGCGGCGATCTCGCGCGCGATCCGCACCGCCTGCCGGTTCATCGCCTCCAGGTCGCCCTCACGGCCGATGTGCCGCAGCTTCTCCCGGTGCGCGTAGTACGTCAGCGCGACCATCACCTCGGCGCCCGCCCGCAGGAACTCGCGGTGCAGTTCCCGCACCGCGTCCGGGAAGTCCAGCACCACCTCGGGCACGAACGGCCCGGCCTTGATGTAGCCCCGGCGCTCCAGCTCGAAGACGTAGCCCTCGGCGCCGAGAACCGGCCCCCGGGCCAGCCGGGTCAGCAGCGATGCCGGGCTGGCCGGCGCTGCAGCAGTCATTCAGGTCTCCCTTCCCGGGCTAAGGCGGCCCGTCCGCCGGATGGCCGGGGCCGCCGGGGCCGCCTGGTGCGGCCGGGGCGAAGCGGCCGGGGGCGAACCGGCTGAGGTCGTACCCGGCCGGGCTCGCCGAGCGCCAGCCTGGCCAGCACCAGGCCGACCCAGGGCGCGAACTTGTACCCGGTGCCGCGCCAGCCGGTCCCGGCGAACACCCCGTCCGCGCCGGGCACCGGCCCGAGGATGAACTCGTCGTCGGCCACCAGGTCGTAGCTGCACGTGTCCGCGCCGTCCGCGGCCGCGACGTCCGCCGTCCGGGCTCCGCGCAGCCCCGGCATGCACTCCCGGACGAAGTCTTCCACGCTGCCGATGCTGCTGGCCACCGCGGTGCTGTCGGCCAGTGGAACATCCGGCGGATGGTAGAAGCCGATCTTCACCCCCGGCGTGTGCCCGTCGTAGATCGGGTGACCGTAGATTCCTGCGTCCAGGTAGGCGAACACCGGCAGGCTCCGCTCGGTGTAGCGGTCCCGGTCTGCGTCCGCCGGGATGAAGTACTTCGCCTGCACCGGCCGGTCCGGCCGCAGCGGGAACCGCAGCGAGCAGCCGGGCAGCAGGCCGAGCAGGTCATTGCTGCCCAGGCCGGCGGTGATCACCAGCGCGTCCGACTCCACCGTCCCGGAACCGGTGCGCACCAGCCAGGAGCTGCCCTTCCTGGCGATGCCGCGCACTGCTGCCTGTTCCTGCACCCGCACCCCGCGGCCGGCCAGCGCCGAGGTGACCGCCCCGGTGACCGCGGTCAGGTCGGCGAACCCGGCGTCAGCGTCCAGCCAGCCCTGGTCCGCGTCGAACTGGCCGAACCGGTCCCGCAGCTGCGGCCCGGACAGCGCGGCCCGGCGCAGCCCGAGCTGCTCCAGCACGGCGAAGCTGCGGGCGCCGTAGCTGCCGGCCGGATCCGGCGTCACGCTGGCCTTCACCAGGTTCAGGCAGCCGCAGTCGATGAGCAGCCTGGTCCCGGCCTCCCGCTGTAGCTCCAGCCAGAGCTGCCGGGCCTGCGCGGCGAGCCGGGCGTACCGCGGGTCCAGGTAGTCGTGCCGGACCGACCTGGTCCGCCCGTAGGAGGCGGTCGCCGGGTCTCCGATCCGCGACTTCTCCAGCACGGTGACCGACCGCGCCCGCGGCGCGGCGTAGTAGGCGGTCATCAGGCCCATGATGCCGCCGCCGATGATCGTCAGCCGTCCGCCGGCCGGCTCGGTTCCGTGCACTGCCTCCGCCCCCGCAGGCCGCTGGACCCGCTCGCCGTCAGCGCGAGCCTACCCGCAGCCTGCGGGGCGGCAGTTAGCCCGCGGCTAGCGCAGCGTCAGCGGACCGGTGGCGGTGAAGGTCTCCCTGGCCCCGGTCACGTCGTCGGTGGCGGTATCGCACGTGCCGTCCTTTTTCTTTGGCACGCTGCCGGTAAAGGTGATCGTCGCGGTCCCGTGCCCGGAGGCATGCGCGTACCGGCCGGTGCCGCCGAGAACCTTGTACGTGCCTTTATTCCAGAACGTCACCGCGCACGCCTTGCTGATGCCCTGATGGGACTTGCCCTGGGCGTGGGTCACCTTGAGCGTCCCGCCGCTCAGCCGGATGACCGAGCTGGTCGCGTTCCCGGCCAGGCTGATGCTGCCATGATCGGCTACCAGGCCGGTGGCCGTGACCGTGAGCATGTCGGCCTCGCTGTCGATGTCGGTCAGGTTCGTGGTCGAGCCGCGGAAGGTCTCGGTGCCGGCCGTCGGCCCGGCGGACTTGCCCGCCGCCGCGGCGCACCCGGCCAGCGTGAGCACGAGCACCGCGGCCGACCCGGAGATCCGGCAGGCTTTCCTGTTCATCGGTAATTCCCTTTGCGTCCGTATTAACCGTAGCCGGGCCGCTATTGCCGCGGCGCGGGCATTTCCGTGCTTTTCGCCAGGGCCCTCGCAGGCCATTCCGAGCAATCGGGCCAGGCAATCTGCACTGCCATGCCTGACATCGTACTTCCGGACCGCCGCGGAAATCTCGTTATCGGTACCCTGAGCGGGCGCGTGCATTTCGGGAAATGGCTAGCCAGACAGTTCTATCCAGACAGTGCGATGACGGCCAGCGTGACCGCCGCGGAGATCTCGCAGATCGCGCCGAGGACGTCGCCGGTCAGGCCGCCGAGCCGCCGCAGGGCGGTGCGCCGCAGCAGGTAGCCGGCCAGCAGGCCGGCCAGCGCGGCCGCCAGCCCCCTGGCGGCCAGCGCGAGCCCGCCGGTCCCCGGGCCGGCCCCGTGCCAGCCACCGCGCCGGCCGCCCCGGCGGCCGCCAGCAGACCGGTAACGGCGAGCGCGGCAGTCCGCCAGCTGACCGTTCCGGCCACCAGCGCGCCGAGTCCGTCCTGGCGGGCCGCCGGGGCGGATCCGGCCGCCGCGAGCAGCACCGCCACCCGGCCGGTGACCAGCGCCAGGATCAGCGCCCCGGCGCTGATCCGGCCCGGCGCGATCGTAGCCAGCGCGCTGATCTGCACCGCCAGCACCAGCACCAGCGCCACCACGCCCATCGGCCCGGTGTCAGGCCGGCGCATGATCGCGAGCGCCTCGGCCGCCGGCCGCCTGCTGCCGAGCCCGTCGGCGGTGTCGGCCAGGCCGTCCAGGTGCAGCCCGCCGGTCACCGCCGCGACGGCCGCCACGGCCAGCACCGCGGCCAGCAGCTGCCGCCCGGCCGACGGCCTGCCCAGCTCGGCCGCGGCCAGCACGGCCGCGGCGCCCGCCCCGGTCAGCAGCCCGACCGCGGGCAGCCACAGCAGCGCCGCGGCCGCCGTTTCCCGCCGAAGTTCCGGATCGGCGCCCGCCGGGATCACCGTAAACAGGCTCAGCGCCAGCCGCCAGGAACGGGTCGCGGCCCGGCTCGGCCCGGCCGGCCTGGCCGGCCCGGCGGGCGCGGTCGGCTCGCCGGGCGGCCTGGTCATCGCAGCCGCCGGGGGATGCCGGCGGTACACAGCCAGACCTGGTCGCACCGCGCGGCGATGCTCGCGTTGAGGCAGCCGAGCTCGTCCCGGAAGCGGCGGCCGGACGCGGTGGCCGGCACCACCCCCGACCCCACCTCGTTGCTGACCGCCACCACCAGCCGCCCGGTCTGATCCCAGGCTCCCAGCAGCGAGCCGGTCCGGCGGGCCACCTCCCGGTCCGCGTCCGGCCTGCCGTCCCAGGCGCCGCATTCGTCCAGCACCCCGGCCAGCCAGGTGGCCAGGCAGTCCACCAGCACCGGGACATCCGGTTCCGGCGCCAGCAGCACCTGCTCGACCGCCAGGCTCTCGGTGGTGCGCCAGCCCGCCGGGCGGCGCTGCCGGTGTGCCAGGACCCGCTCGTCCCATTCCGGGTCGCCCGCGCCGCTGGCCGGGCCGGTGGCAACGTAGTCCACCCGGCTGTGCCCGGCCAGCATCCGCTCCGCGGTCACCGACTTGCCGGACCGGGCGCCGCCGAGCACGAGCACCCGCCGCGGCGGTCCGTCATCCAGTTCCGGCTCGGCCGGCATGGCCAGTACCGGCCCCGTGCTGCTTGGGCCGGTGCCGTCTGGCCCGGTGCCGTCTGGTGCTGTCACGGGCCTTCTCCGGCCTCTTTCTCCGCGGAGACCCCGGCACCGTCGAACGTCGCGACCTCGCGCAGCACCCGGACCGCCGACTGCAGCACCGGCAGCGCCAGGGCCGCGCCCGAGCCCTCGCCGAGGCGCAGGTCCAGGTCGAGCAGCGGCCGGAGCCCGAGCGCGGCCAGCGCGAGCCGGGCGCCGGGCTCGGTGGACCGGTGCCCGGCGACCAGGCACCCGGTCACGTCGGCGGCCAGCGCGCGGGCCGCGAGCGCGGCCGCGCCGGAGATCACGCCGTCCAGCACGGCCGGCACCCGCAGCGCGGCGGCGCCGAGCAGGAACCCGGCGATCGCGGCATGCTCCAGGCCGCCGACCGCGGCCAGCACCGACACCGGGTCGGCCGGGTCCGGCTGGTGCCGCGCCAGCGCGCGCCGCACCACCTCGACCTTCCTGGCCCAGGTCTCGTCGTCGATGCCGGTGCCCCGGCCGGTCACCTCGGCCGGATCGGCACCGGTGAACACCGCGATCAGGGCGGCCGAGGCGGTGGTGTTCGCGATGCCCATGTCCCCGGTCAGCAGGCACCGGTGCCCGGCCGCGACCAGGTCCCGCGCGGTCTCGATGCCCACCTCGATCGCCGCCGCCGCCTCCTCCCGGCTCATGGCGGGCCCGGCGGTCATGTCCGCGGTGCCCGCCCGCACCTTGCGCGGCAGCAGGCCGGGCGCGGGCGCCAGATCGGCCGCCACGCCCACGTCGACCACGCAGACCTCGGCGCCCGCCTGGGCGGCTATCGCGTTCACCACCGCGCCGCCGGCCAGGAAGTTGGCCACCATCTGGGCGGTGACCTGCTGCGGCCATGGCGTGACCCGCTGGGCGTGTACCCCGTGATCGCCGGCGAACACGGCCACCGCGGCCGGCTCGGGCAGCGGCGGCGGGCACTCGCCGGCCAGCCCGGCCAGCCGCACCGAAAGCTCCTCGAGCTGGCCAAGCGAGCCGCTCGGCTTGGTCAGCAGCTCCTGCCGGTCCCGCGCGCTGGCCATGGCGGCGGCATCGGGCGGCCGGATCGCCGCGACCGTATCGGCCAGCAGGCTCACCGGCCGCTCGCCGGGCAGCGCCCGGCGGCCCCACTGGCCGTCGTGCACCGCCCAGGCGAGCGGGCGCCTGCGGGCCCAGCCGCTCAGCGCCAGCTCCGGCTCGGGCGCGAACGCGGTGACGTGGCCCACGCACAGGAACGCCACCACCTGCACGTGCCCTGGCAGCCCGAGCACGCCCGCCAGCTCGCGCTCGTCGAAGAAACTCACCCAGCCCACCCCGACGCCCTCGGCCCTGGCCGCGAGCCACAGGTTCTGCACCGCGCACGCGGTGGAGTAGGCGGCGGTCTGCGGCTGGGCGTGCCGGCCGAGCACGTGCCGGCCACCCCGGGTGGGGTCGCAGGTCACCACGATGCTCAGCGGGGTGTCCAGGATCGCCTCGACCTTCAGCTCCCGGAACGCGCGGGCCCGCGGCCAGGGCAGCGACCCGGCGAACGCTTCCTGCTGCCGGCGCACCAGGGCACGCAGCCGGGTGCGCACCGCCAGGTCCCGCAGCAGGATGAAGTCCCACGGCTGGCTCAGCCCGACGCTCGGCGCCTGGTGCGCCGCGGTGAGCAGCCGGGTCAGGATCTCATCGCTGACCGGATCCGGCACGAACCCGGAGCGGACGTCCCGGCGGGCCGCGATCACCCGGTAGACATCCTCGGCGCCGGGCAGCGGCCCGGCCCGCTCCGGGCTCGTCATGCCGGCACCAGGTTCGTCACGATCGGTGAGCATATCCTGGCCAGCCGGGCGGCCCGTGGATCGCGGGGGGCCGCCGTTCAGGCCAGGCCCGGCCGGTCGTGCACCACGACCCAGACCGCGTGCACCCGGGCCGCGGAGGTGTTCCAGTACTCGTGCGGGATGGCCGAGTCGAACGCGACCGAGTCACCGGGCCCGAGCTCGTAGCTGTCGAAGCCCACCCTGGCCCGCAGCCGGCCGCTGATGATCAGGCCGTACTCGTGGCCGTCGTGCCGCAGCGGCTGCCGGGAATCGGTCGAGTGCCCGCCCGGCTGGTAGATCACCTCCAGGAAGTCCACCCGGTCGTCGGCGGCCCTGGTCAGCCGCTCCCAGCGGACCCCGCTGGCCAGGTCGATCACCCGCCGTGAGTCCGCCCGCTGCACCGGGCAGGGCCCGCCCGCCTGGTCCCGGCCGCCTGCCTGGTCCCGGCCGCCTGCCTGGTCCCGGCCGTCCTGCTGGCTCCGGCCGGTCTCCGGGTTCCGGCCAGCCGGCCGCACCCCGAACAGGTAGTCCAGGGACGCGTCGAGCTCGGTGGCCAGCGAGTACAGCACGCCCACCGATGGCGCCGAGAGCCCGCGCTCGATCTGCGAGATCAGGCTGGCCGAGCAGCTGACCCGGCGGGCCAGCTCGCGCACCGACAGGCCGCGCTGCTCCCGGACCAGCCGCAGCCGCGGCCCGAGCTCGGCCTCGCTCGCCCTCCGCAGAACGCCCCTCCCGGCCTTGACAAGCCCCACTGTACATACGTTCAATCTAGCTGTACACGTGCCCGCGCTTGCGTTCCCGAGGAGGCCCCGTGGTGAGCGAGCACAGGGCCAGCGGAGCCGTCGTGGCGCCCGCGCCCGGCCGGATGGGGGTCGACTTCGAGGAGCGGGTGGACTTCGCCAGGCTCCGGGACTACCGGCTGAGCCGGGCCAGGGCCGCGCTGGAGGCGTCAGAGCTCGGCGCGCTGCTGGTGTTCGACAACAACAACATCCGCTACCTGACCGGCGTCGCCATCGGCGAGTGGAGCAGGGACAAGCTGTGCCGGTACGCGGTGTACACCCGCACGGGGGAGCTGTTCCTGTGGGACTTCGGCTCGGCCGCCGTGCACCACCGGCTGTACTGCCCGTGGCTGGAGCCGGAGCACTGCATCGCCTCCTACAGCACCATGCGCGGCGCGCGTCCCCCCGGACGCGGACCTGGTGCGGCGCTGCGTCGCCGAGATCGCCGGGGTGCTGTCCGACGCCGGGGTGGCCGGCCAGCCGGTCGGGATCGACTTCGCCGAGCTGCCGGTGCTGTTCGAGCTCCAGCGCCAGGGCGTGCAGGTGCGCGACGGCCAGCAGGTGATGCTGGACGCCCGGCAGGTCAAGTCGCGCGACGAGGTTGCCCTGCTGTCCACCGCCGCGGCCATGGTGGACGGCGTCTATCAGGACGTGGCCGAGGCGCTGAAGCCGGGCGTGCGGGAGAACGAGATCGTCGCGCTGGTCAGCCAGCGGCTCTACGAGATGGGCTCGGACGACGTGGAGTCGGTCAACGCGGTCTCCGGCGAGCGGTGCAACCCGCATCCGCACAACTTCTCCGACCGCCTGATCCGGCCGGGGGAGCAGGCGTTCTTCGACATCATGCACGCCTTCAACGGCTACCGGACCTGCTATTACCGGACGTTCAGCGTGGGCCGGGCCAGCCAGCCGCAGCGGGACGCCTACCGCCGGGCCAGGGACTGGATGGACGCCGCGATCGAGCTGATCAAGCCGGGTGTCAGCACCGACCAGGTGGCCAGGCTCTGGCCGACCGCGGCCGACATCGGGCTGGCCGACGAGAAGACCGCGTTCGGCCTCCAGTTCGGTCACGGCCTCGGCCTGGCGCTGCACGAGCGGCCCATCATCAGCAGGCTCACCTCGCTGGACGCCCCGATGGAGATCAGCGAGGGCATGGTGTTCGCGCTGGAGACCTACTGCCCGGCCACCGACGGCATCTCCGCCGCCCGGATCGAGGAGGAGGTGGTGGTCACCGGCGACGGGGTGGAGATCATCACCAGGTTCCCGGCCGAGGATCTGTTCGTGACCAACCCGTACTGACCGCCCGCCCGACTGAGGGAACCGCCGCATGGATGCACCGGTGGATGAGCCGACCGCGCTCGAGCTGTACCGGAAGATGACCGAGATCCGGCAGTTCGAGAAGCGCGCGCACGACCTGTTCCTGCAGAACCTGGTCAAGGGGACCACGCACCTGGGCACCGGCCAGGAGGCCATCGCGGCCGGGGTGGCCACGGCGATGCGGGCCGACGACTACATGTTCGTGACCTACCGCGGGCACGCGCACGTGCTGGCGCGCGGCACCCCGATGACCCCGGTCATGGCCGAGCTGCTCGGCCGCCGCAACGGCCTGATGCACGGCAAGGGCGGGTCCATGCACCTGCTGGACGCCTCCCGCGGCGTGCTCGGCTCCTACGCGATCATCGGGGCCCAGCTGGTGATCGCGAACGGGGCCGCCTGGTCCGCGCAGTACCGCGGCACCGATCAGGTGACCGTGTGCTTCCTCGGCGACGGGGCCACCAACATCGGCGCCTTCCACGAGGCGCTCAACCTGGCCGCGGTGTGGACCCTGCCGGTCGTCTTCGTCTGCGAGAACAACCAGTACATGGAGTACACCGCGATCGAGACGGTGACCGCGGTCAAGCGGCCGGCCGCCGACCGGGCCGCCTCCTACGGCCTGGCGCCGGTGGTGCTGGACGGCAACGACGTCGAGGCGGTCTACCGGGCGGCGGGCGAGGCCATCGGCCGGGCCAGGGCGGGCGGCGGCCCCGCGCTGCTGGAAGCGGTCACCTACCGGCACGGCGGCCACTCGCGGGCCGATCCGGGCAAGTACCGCCCGGCCGGCGAGGTGCGCGAGTGGCTGGCCCGCGATCCGGTGCCGCGCTACCGGCAGGTGCTGGCCGGCCGGGGCACCGGCCCGGCCGTGCTGGACGCCATCGACCAGCGGGCCGCGGCGGCCGTCGACGAGGCGACCGAGGCGGCCAAGGCCGGGCCGGAGCCCGGCCTGGAGCTGGCCGGGACCAACGTGTGGAGCGACGGCGGCCATGCCTGGCGCAACTGAGGCGGGGGCACGATGAGCACGATCAGCTACCGGGACGCGGTGGCCAGGGGGATAGCCCAGGAGATGCGCCGGGACGAGCGCGTGGTCTTCCTCGGCGAGGACGTCGCCGCGGCGGGCGGGGTGTTCAAGGCCACACAAGGCCTGCTCGATGAGTTCGGGCCGCGCCGGGTCCGGGACACCCCGATCAGCGAGCAGGCCATCCTGGGCGCGGCGATGGGCGCGGCCATGACCGGGCTGCGCCCGATAGCCGAGATCATGTTCAGCGACTTCTTCGCCGTGTGCTGGGACCTGGTCGCGAACGAGATCGCCAAGAGCCGTTACATGTCCGACGGCCAGCTGTCGTTCCCGCTGGTGATCCGCTGTGCCAACGGCGCCGGGCTGCGGTTCGGCGCGCAGCACTCGCAGTCGGTGGAGAACTGGGCCATGGCGGTGCCCGGCCTCAAGGTGGTCGCGCCCTCGAACCCGCGGGACGTCGTCGGGCTGCTGGCCGCGGCGGTGCGCGATCCCGACCCGGTGCTGTTCTTCGAGCAGAAGTCGCTGTACCCGGTCAGGGCCGAGGTGGACGACGGGGAGATCGTGGAGCCGCTGGGCCGCGCGGCCGTGCTGCGGCACGGCGGCGACGCGACCATCCTGGCGCTGGCCGCGATGGTGCCGAGGGCACTGGCCGCGGCCGGGCGGCTGGCTGACGACCACGGCATCGAAGCCGCCGTGGTGGACCTGCGCTGCCTGGTACCGCTGGACACCCGGACGATCCTGGCCGAGGTGAGCCGGACCGGGCGGCTGTTCACCGTGGAGGAGAACCCACGGCTGTGCGGCTGGGGCGCGGAGATCGTGTCGATCGTGGCCGAGGAGTGCTTCGGCGCGCTGCGCGGTCCGGCGGTGCGGATCACCACGCCGCACATCCCGCTGCCCGCCGCGGACGCGCTGGAGGATCACGTGCTGCCCTCGGCGGACCGGATCACCGAGACCGTCCGAGCCTGCCTGGCCGCCGGGTAGGCACGGTACCCGCCCGATAGCATGTGCGCAGGCTCGCGGCGAGGCGCGGGCGGGGCCAGAGCGGGGCGTGAGGAGATATGCCGGACCCGCCGGTGACGCTGAAGGACGTGGCGGCCCGGGCCGGGGTGCACCCGGCCACGGCTTCCCGCGCGCTCAGCCCGGAGACCTCCCTGCTGGTCAGCGAGGAGACCGCGCAGCGGGTCAGGGAGGCCGCGAAGGCGCTCGGCTACCGGCCGAACCCGCTGGCCCGCAGCCTGCGCACCCGCCGGTCGCACTCGGTCGGGGTGCTGATCCCGGACCTGAACAACCCGCTGTTCCCGCCGATCGTGCGCGGCCTGGAGGACCGCCTGGCGCAGGCCGGGTACGTGGCGCTGATCGGCAACACCGACTCCGACGACGAGCGTGAGCGGGTGCTGTTCGAGCAGATGCGGGCCCGGCACGTGGACGGCTTCGTGCTCGCCACCGCGCACCTGCGCAGCCCGCTGCTGGCCGAGGCGGCCAGGGCCGAGCTGCCGGTGGTGCTGGTGAACCGGATGGCCGAGGAACACAGCTTCTCCTCGGTGACGGTGGACAACGAGCGGGGCATCCGGATGGCCGTATCGCACCTGGCCGCGCTCGGGCACCGCCGCATCGCGCACATCGCCGGGCCGCAGGACCTGTCCACCGGGCTGCACCGCTACCGCGGCTTCCTCACCGCGATGGCGGCCAGCGGCCTGCCGGTGGCCGACGGCCAGGTCGTGTTCGCCGGCGCGTTCACGGTCGAGGAGGGCCTGCGGTGCTGCCGTGAGCTGCTCGCCAGGCCGGACCGGTGCACCGCGATCGCGGCCGGGAACGACATGCTCGCGGTCGGCTGCTACGCCGCGCTGGACGAGGCGGAGCTGGCCTGCCCGGCCCGGGTATCGGTAGTCGGCTTCAACGACATGCCGTTCATCGACCGGCTCCGCCCGCCGCTGACCACGGTCCGGTTCCCGCACTACCAGGTCGGCACCGAGGCGGCGCACCTGCTGCTGGAGCGGATCTCCGGCCACGGCGGCCCGGTGAAGATCCTCTACCTGGCCCCCGAGCTGGTCATCCGCGGTTCCACCGCCCGGCTTGCCGCCTCCGGCGACCGGGCCACCCCTGAGGACAGCTAGCCAGGGCTACCTCGCCCGCCGCCAGGGGTCGTTGAGGAAGCTGATCATCTTGACCCATGACTGGTCGATGGCCAGGGCATTGGCCTGCTGGGTGCCGCCCAGCAGGGTTCCTCGCGCGCTGTAGCCCGCGTAGGGGTAGTACGGCGGCGTGCCGAGGAAACCGTGCCCGGCGTGCGGATAGTACAGGTTGGTGTAGGGCGCGGGGTCATGGGCGGCCCGCAGCTCCGCCATGATGGTCCTGGCCGAGGCCGCCGAGTCCCAGATCTCATCCTGGCCGCCGTCACCGAGCAGGAGCGGGACGCGGATCCGGCCTACCGGGATCTCCTCTCCGAACGGCAGGGCCTTCCCGTGCAAGGTCCAGGCCGGGTCGCTGACGTTGCCGCCAAAGGCGCCATTGACCACAGAGCTGGGTGAGCTGGCCACGACGGCATCGAACAGGTGCGGCTCGAAGG
The DNA here is from genome assembly GCA_963719705.1 of uncultured Actinomycetota bacterium. Classification (GTDB taxonomy): domain Bacteria; phylum Actinomycetota; class Actinomycetes; order Streptosporangiales; family Streptosporangiaceae; genus CAVRCV01. The sequence goes on along the minus strand of CAVRCV010000013.1, from coordinate 1,137,136 downwards.
ACGCGATCAGCAGGGCGCCCTCGCCGCCGCGGGATACGCCGTAGAGGATGATCGGGCGGCCGCGGGCCGACGGCTGGGCCCGCAGCCAGCGCACGGCCCGGCCGAAGTACTCCAGCGGAATGCGGCACAGGCATTGCGGGAGCCCGGGCTCGTTGAAGTAACCCAGGGCCAGCGCGGGATATCCCGCCTGCGCCAGCGAGGCGGCGGTGGGGGTGTACTCGCCTCCTTCGGAACCGCCGATCACGACAACCGCCGGGGCGCCGGGCCTGATCTTGTCGGGCGTGAACAAGATGCTGGCGAACCCCTCCCGGCTCACCGTCTGAACGCTGTACGTCCTGATGTTCAGTACCGCCGAGCGGGTCAGTGCCGCGGCAGCCCGGACCTGGCCGCCGACCACCACCTGCAGCCGGACGGTGAAACCCTGAGGGCCCTCGAAGAACTGGGTGCTGGGGTTTCGGGTGAAGGCCGGGTGCAGTGACCACAGCAGCCCGTCGGCATCGGCCACGTGGTAGCTGCCGGAGACCGGGACGGCGGTGGCCAGGTTCAGCGTTCCCGCCGGGCCGACCCGGAACTGCGCCGCGGACCGCCACAGCCTGCCCTCGTCATCACGAGCCCGGGCCTGCACCGTGACCAGCCCTGGCGGCAGCCCGCTCACCATGATGTGGACCGGGGTGGTGACAGCGGCATCGGCTGAGCCGGGGTTCAGCCGCACGTGTAACGGGCCGGCGGTTCCGCCGGCGCACCCGCCGCACGCCAGCGCGAGCAGCCCGGTCATGAGGCCGCCAGCGCACCAGCGCGAGCTACGCACGACCTCAGTCTTGCACCAAGTCGTTGACAGCCAGGTGACGGAGGGGGCACTCTCGGACTGCAAACGATTGTGCCGACGCCCCCGGCTGGCGCGGCGGCTGATCTAGAGGTGCCATATGACCGAATCGGACGGTGCAGCACCGGACCGCGCAGCACCGGGCCGCGCAGCCCGGCTCGGCTGGCTGGGGACCGGCCGGATGGGCGCGGAACTGGTCCGCCGCCTGCTCGCCGCGGGCTGTGACGTGGCCGTCTACAACCGGACCCCGGCCAAGGCGGCCCCGCTGGCCAGTCACGGCGCCACCGTGGTCGGCTCGACCGCCGAGCTGGCCACCAGGACCATTGTGTTCGTCACGGTGGGAACCTCCGATGATCTCGTCAGCGCGCTGCTCGGCCCGTCCGGGCTGATGTCCGACACCACGGAGCCGGCCATCGTGGTGGACTGCTCCACGATCTCGGTCGAGGCCTCGGAGCACGTTCGGGAGCGGCTCGCGGACCGGGGCACGATGCTGCTCGCCGCGCCGGTCATGGGCAACCCGCGGGCGGCCGGGGCGGGACGGCTGACCATGGCCGTGTCCGGCCCGCGGGCCGCGTTCGAGACGGCCAGGCCCTACCTGGAACTGCTCGGCTCCGGCGCCACCTACGTGGGCGAGGGCGAGCTCGCCCGCATCGTCAAGCTCTGCCACAACCTGTTCCTCGGCGTGGTCACCCAGTCGCTGGCCGAGGTAACCGTGCTGGCGCAGAAGAACGGCGTCACCCGGCAGGCGTTCCTGGCCTGCCTGAACGACAGCGTGATGGGCTCCACCTTCACCAGATACAAGACTCCCGCCTTCGTCAACCTTGACTTCCACGCCACCTTCACCGCCCGGCTGCTGCGCAAGGACTTCGACCTCGGCCTGGCCGCCGCCAGACAGGCCGAAGTGCCGATGCCGGTGGCCGCGCTGGTGCACCAGCTGGTACAGGGCCTGGTCGGCCGCGGCTGGGGCGAGGAGGACTTCGCGGCGCTGATCCGGATGCAGGCACAGTCGGCCGGACTGGACCTGGTCGGCGAGGACGCGGAGGTCTCGGACGGGCTGGAGCCCGGCCTTTGATCGGGTTACCTCACACCGGAAGGAGGACCGGGATGAGATCTCACCGCGCCCGGTTCCTGGCTCTTGGCACCGCGGCAGCCGTGGCGGCAGCCCTGCTGGCCGGCTGCAGCAGCAGCGGCGGCGGCGGCGCCGGAAGCGGTTCGAAGGCGCCGATCCTGATCGGCGCCTCCCTGTCCCTGACCGGCGACTTCAGCACCGACGGGCAGGCCTTCGAGAAGGGCTATGAGCTGTGGGCCAGCGAGGTCAACAGCCATGGCGGCATCCTCGGCCGCAAGGTCAAGCTGGACATCGTCAACGACAACAGCTCAACGAACCAGGTGGTGCTCAACTACCAGAAGATGATCAATGTCGATCACGTGGCGCTGACCTTCGGCCCGTTCTCCTCCCTGCTCACCGCCCCCGCGTCGGCGGTCGCGCACCGGTACGGCTACGCCTTCGTGGAGGGCGCGGGCGGTGCCCCCAGCGTGTTCGCGCAGAAGCTGAACAACGTGTTCGACGTGAGCCTGCCGGTGGCGAACGAGCTTGACCCGTTCAGCACCTGGATCTCCTCGCTGCCGCCCGCCCAGCGGCCGGCCAGCGCCGCCTACCCGATGGCCAACGACCCGTTCGCCACCCCGCAGGTGCTGCTCACCCAGAGCAGGCTGGCGCCGCTCGGGATCAAGACCCTGTACAGCCACATCTTCCCGGAGGAGGTCGCCGACTACCAGGCACCCGCCGATGACGTGGCCGCCACCGGCGCGCAGATGGTCGTGCTCGGCTCCGTCGACGTGCCCACGGTGAACGCGTTCATGACCGCGTTCGAGCAGCAGCACTACAACCCGAAGATCTTCATCGCGGCCGCGGGCCCGGACCAGGGCGCGGGCTTCACCAGCGTGGTGGGCACGGCCAACGCGAACGGGATGATGGTGCCGGACGCCTGGTACGGCGGCTCGGCCAACCCGCTGAGCCGGGCCATGGTCTCCGCCTACATCGCCAAGTACGGCGGCACCGCGTCCGGCATCAACGCCGACGTGGCCGAGGCATACTCGGTCGGCGAGGTGGTGCAGCAGGCCGTGACGCACAACAAGAGCCTGAGCAACTCCGCGCTGATCAGCTACCTGCACAGCGGCGCTACCCTGCAAAGCGTGCAGGGACCGGTCAGGTTCAACGCGCTGGGCGAGAACCTGGTGGCGACCGCGTTCATATTCCAGTGGCAAAACGGGAGATTCGTCCAGGTCCTGCCTCGTCGGGGCACCCGGATCCGTCAAGATTCTCTACCCCAAGCCGCACTGGGCAAGCTGAGCCGGGGCTGACTACGGAGCGCACGGGGCTGAGGTGGCGCGCCAGATCTACCAGAGCATCATCGACGGGATACTCGGCGGCGGTGTCTACGCGCTGATGGCCGTCGGGCTGACGCTGATCTTCGGCGTGCTCGACATCATCAACATCGCCCAGGGCATCCTGGTGGTGACCGGCGCCTACCTCAGCTACGTGCTGTCGGTGCACCTGCACATCGACCTGTTCCTCGGCCTGCTGGTGACGGTGCCGGCGATGTTCGTCATCGGCCTGGTCATCTACGGGCTGTTCATCCGGACGCTGCGCGGCGCGGAGCGAACCTCCATGTCGCTGCTGGCCTGCTACGCCGTGGCGATCATCATCGAGGGCGTGCTGTACCGGATCTTCGGCGCGAGCGACGTGTCGCTGCACGCCTCCTACGTCACCTCGACCGTCCGGGTGCTCGGCGTCTACCTGTCCGACATCTACCTGTACGGGTTCGCCCTGGCCGTGGCCCTGGTCGTCGGCCTTTACCTGCTGCTGTACCGGACCAGGTTCGGCCGCAGCGTGCGGGCCACCATGCAGGACCGGACCGCGGCCGTGCTGGTCGGCATCGACGTGAACCGGGTGGCCGCGCTGACCTTCGGCATCGGCGTCGCGGTGACCGCGGCGGGCGGCATGGTGTACGGCGCGACCAGCGGCGGCTTCAACCCGAACAGCGGCTACGACCTGATCTCCCGGCTGCTGGCCATCATCATCCTCGGCGGCCTGGGCAGCATCGCCGGCGCGCTGGCCGCGGCGGTGTTCATGATCACGCTGGAGTCGGTGGTCGACATCTGGTCGCCGAACTGGGCCATCGTGGTCTTCTACGCGGCGCTGATCCTCGTGCTCACGATCCGCCCGGCCGGGCTGTTCGGGCGGCAGGCGGCGAGGAGCCAGTGACCTGGCCGTGGCGCGGCGGGGCCGGATGGCAGGCCGCCCTGGCCGTCGTGGTGCTTGCCCTGCTCGCGCTCTTCCCGCTGGTGTTCACCAACGCGCTGGCCACCACCATCGGCGTGGACACGATGATCTTCCTGGCGGCCGCGGCGGCCTGGAACATCTTCTCCGGCTACTCCGGCTACATCTCGCTCGGCCACGCGGTGTTCTTCGGCACCGGCGCCTACACGGTCGCGATCGGGGCGCGGGACTGGCATCTGACCGGGGACGCGGTGTTCGCCCTGCTGCCGCTGGCCGCCGCGGCGGCAGTCGTGGTCGCCATCCCGTTCGGGCTCATAGCTCTTCGGGTCCGGCGGCACACGTTCGTGGTGGTCACGATCGCGGTCTTCTTCATCTTCCAGCTGATGGCGTTCAACTTCTCCTTCACCGCCGGGTCGACCGGGATCCTGGCGCCGATCCTGAACTGGCAGGCGCAGACCTACAACAACCCCTTCTACTACCTCGGGCTGGTCATCGCGGCGGGCACCGTCGGGCTGTCCTGGCTGATCGGGGGTTCCAGGTTCGGCCTGCAGCTGCGGGCCATCCGGGACGACGAGGACCGGGCCAGGGGCCTGGGCGTGCGGGTGATGCGGGTTAAGCTGGCCGCGTTCATGATCTCCGGGCTGATTACCGGGCTGGTCGGGGGGCTGTGGTTCTATTTCATCGGCGAGGCATTCCCGCAGGTGGTGTTCGACCCGCTGTTCGACCTGTCGGTGGCGGTGATGGCGTTCTTCGGCGGCCTCGGCACGGTGGCCGGCCCGGTGCTCGGCGCGCTGGTGATCGAGCCGGCCCAGCAGTACCTCACGGTCCAGATCAGCAACGACTACCTCAGCGAGATCCTGCTCGGGGTGCTGTTCCTGGCGGTGATCCTGCTGCTGCCGCGCGGCGTGATCCCGACCGCCGCCGAGCAGGTCTCGGCCTGGCGGGCGCGGCGCCGGCCGGGAGCTGCGGCCGATCGGCGCGGCCGAGCGAGGCAGGCGGGCTGGACGGCGCGGCGTGACTGCAGCGCTGCGGCGCGGAGTCGGCAAGGCGTTCGGCGGGGTGCAGGCGCTGACCGACTGCACGGTCGAGGTGGCCGCCGGCAGCATCACCGGGCTGATCGGGCCGAACGGGTCCGGCAAGACGACGCTGTTCAACGTGGTGACCGGGTACGAGCGGGCGGACACCGGCGACGTCTACCTCGGCGACCGGCGGATCACCAACCCGCCGCCGGAGCGGGCCTTCGCGCTCGGCATCGGCCGGACCTTCCAGCTGACCCGGATCTTCCCGCGGCTGACCGTGATGGAGAACATGCTCGTCGCGGCCCAGCACCGCGGCCCGGCCCGGCCCGGCGGGCGCCGCCTGCGCAACCCGCTGGCCAGGGCCGGCGGCCCGGCCGACCGGCGGCACGCGCTGGAACTGCTGGAGTTCACCGGCATCGCCCGGCATGCCGGGGACCTGGCCGACACGCTGTCCTACGGCCAGCGCAAGCTGCTCGAGCTGGCCTACGTGCTGGTCGCCGACCCGGCCGTGGTGCTGCTCGACGAGCCGGCCGGGGTGAACCCGTCCCTGATCCAGCACATCGCGGCCCGGATCCGCGAGCTGAACGCCAACGGAACCACGTTCTGGATCGTTGAGCACAACATGGACTTCGTGATGGGCCTGTGCCATCAGGTGACCGTGCTCGACTACGGGACCGTGATCGCCGCCGGGCCGCCGGAGATCATCCGGAACGACCCCCGGGTGCTGGACGCCTACCTGGGTGCGACCGGGGAAGACGACGATGACCCCGGCTGAGCCGGTGGCTGGGCCGCTGGCTGAACCGGTACTGGTGGTCGAGGACCTGGTGTCCGGCTACGGCGGCGCCGTCGGTGCTGCACCAGGTCTGCCTCACGGTCCCGGCGGGCGGCATCACCTGCGTGGTCGGGCCGAACGGGGCGGGCAAGTCCACCCTGCTGGCCACGATCAGCGGGCTGCTGCGGCCCAGGAGCGGCCGGATCACCCTGCGCGGGGTGCCGATCGCGGGCAAGAGCCCGGCCCAGATCCTGCGCCAGGGCCTGGTGCACGTGCCGCAGCAGCACAGCCTGTTCCGGGACATGACGGTCCGGGAGAACGTCGAGCTCGGCGGCTACACCCTGGCCAGGCCCCTGGTGGCCCGCCGCCGGGCCGCGGTGGAGGAGATGTTCCCCGAGGTGGCGGCGTGGGCCGGGCAGAAGGCGGGCAGCCTGTCCGGCGGGCAGCAGCGGCTGGTGGAGATCGCCCGCGGGCTGATGCTGGAGCCCGTGCTGGTCATCCTGGACGAGCCGTCCATGGGGCTGTCGCCCAAGGTGCTGAAGTCGGTGTTCGCCGCGATCCGGATGATGCACGCGGCCGGGCAGTCGATCCTGCTGGTGGAGCAGAACGCGCGGGCCGGGCTGAAGCTCGCCAGCCACGGGGTGGTGCTGGAGAACGGCCGGGTCCGGCTGACCGGCACCGGCCGTGAGGTGCTGGAGCATCCCGAGATCGCCGCGCTGTACCTGGGCGGCACGGTGTCTGCCGCGGGTCCGGCGGGGACCGCGGAATCCGGCGGCGACCGCGGGTCCGGCGGGTCCCGGGGCGGTGACGGGCGGCGGCCGTTGATCGTTGACGCACACTGCCACATCATCGTGCCGGAGATGATGACCAGCGCCGTGCCGTCGAGCTGGCGCCCGGTGGTCAGCAGCGACGGCGGCCGTCAGCAGGTCCGGTTCCGCGGCCGGACGCTGGACTCGGTGCGGGGGGAGTTCACCGACGTCGACGTGATGCTCGCGCAGGCCGCGGAGGCGGGTGTGGACCACCTGGTGCTGTCCCCGTGGATCCTGCTGATCCCGGTGGACGCCGGTCTCGGCGAGGCGCTGGAGGTCTGCCGGGCGCAGAACGAGGCGCTGTCCCGCTGGACCTCCGGGCGCCCGCTCAGTGCCCTCGGCGCGGTGCCGCTGCAGGACCCCGCGGCCGCGGCCCGCGAGCTGGCCCGGCTGATGCGGCTGCCCGGCATGTGCGGCGCCGAGGTCCCGGCCAGCGTCCACGGCGCGGGCCTGGGCGACGACCGGTTCCTGCCGTTCTGGGAGGCGGCCGAGACAACCGGTGCGCTGATCTTCGTGCACCCGGCCACCCGCGGGCTCGGGCTGCCCGGCCTGGACGACTTCTACCTGTGGAACTCGGTCGGCAACCCGCTGGAGACCGCGGTCACGGCCGCGCACCTGGTGGCCGGCGGCGTGCTACGGCGGTTCCCCCGGCTGCGGGTGCTGCTGGCGCACGGCGGCGGGGCACTGCTGGCGCTGCGCGGCCGGCTGCGCCGGGCGCACCAGGTCCGGCCCGAGGCCAGGGCCCGCTCGGCGGTCGGGCCGGACGTCTGGCTGCGCCGGTTCTACTTCGACTCGCTCACCCACGACCGCGAGGTGCTCGCCAGCCTGGTCGCCTACGCGGGTGCCGACCACGTGCTGCTCGGCTCGGACCGGCCGTTCGACATGGGCACCGAGCATCCGGCCGACGAGGTCCGGGCACTGCACCTGGGTGCCGCCGAGCAGCTCATCCTCGGCGGCAACGCCTGCCGGCTGCTCGGCATCGCGGGCAGCTAGCCGGGCTGGCCTGCCTGGCTGCGTTAGCTCGGCTGGCCGCGTTAGCCCGGCGCCGGGCCCTTGCCGCCGAGCAGGTCGAGTTCGATCATCTGCCCGTCCCGCACCAGCGACATCGCCTCGGCCACGTTCTCGCTGCCCCTGATCATCTCCAGCGCGGCATCCGCTCACCTTATCGGCGCGGCAGGATGCCGACCCCGGCCCGCTGCGCGCGCCAGCTACGGTGACTGAGTGGCTGGTCGCAGTTCCCGAGCTGGCGGAGGGATGAGCCGGGTGAGCACGGGCGACGTGAGCACGGGCGACGTGAGCACGGGCGACGTGAGCACGGGCGACTCCGCGTACCGGCAGTATCGGCAGCTGATGTTCGGCATCGCCTACCGGATGCTCGGCAGCGTGACCGACGCCGAGGACATCGTGCAGGAGGCGTTCCTGCGGTACTACCGGGCCGAGTCCGCCGGGGCGGGGGAGCCGGGGGGACTGGCCGGGCGCGCTGGCGGGATCGGATCGCCGAAGGGATTCCTCGCCGCGGTGACCACCCGGCTGTGCATCGATCAGCTGCGCTCGGCCCGGGTCAGGCGCGAAACCTACCCCGGCCCGTGGCTGCCCGAGCCGCTGCTGACCGATGAGTCCGCCCCCGACCCGGCCGGCGTCGCCGAGCTGGCCGACTCGCTGTCGATGGCGTTCCTGCTCCTGCTGGAGCGGCTGTCCCCAGTAGAGCGGGCGGTGTTCCTGCTGCACGACGTGTTCGGCTATGCATACCCGGAAGTGGCGTCGATCGTGGCCAAGAGCGAGGACAACTGCCGCCAGCTGGCCTCGCGCGCCCGGCGGCACGTGGCCGAGCACCGGACCCGGTTCGAGGCATCCCGCCGCAAGCGGGACGAGCTGGCCGGCCGGTTCCTCAGCGCGGTCGCTGACGGGAACCTGGACGGCCTGGTCACCATGCTTGCCGCGGATGCCACGGTTTACGGCGACAGCGGCGGAGTCAGCCCGGCCTGGCCGCGCCCCATCACCGGCCGGGATCATGTCAGCAGGCTGCTGGCCGGCCTCGGCAGCCAGCTCCGTGAGGCCGGGGCAGCGATCCGCCGGACCGAGGTCAACGGCCAGCCCGGCGCCCTGTTCCTGGCCCCCGACGACACCCTGATCAGCGTGCTCGTCCTGGATATCGCCGACGGCCAGGTCCAGGCGATCCGCTCCGTGATCAGCCGGCCCAAGCTGCGTCATCTCGGCCCGCTAGCCGACCTGTCCGCCCGCCGCGGCCAGCGGCGCCCAGCCGGCTGACCGGCCAGCAGCCCCGGGGGAGGCCCACCTGTGACGGGCACCAGTCCAGTCCACCCGCACGATGTGCGCGCCGGGTCAGGCGGCGGTGCCGGGCGGGGCGTGACTGCGCAGGTGCCGGGTGCCGTCCGGGCTGACGGCGGTGACCGTGCCGTCCGGGTGCAGCTCGATCTGCCAGCCCCAGCGATGCACGGCGACCAGATGGTGGAAAGCGCACAGAAGTATCAACCCGGTCAGCTTGGTCGGGCCGCCCTGCGACCGCGGCACGATGTGGTGCACCTGACAGGCCGCCACCGGCTGGTCGCAGCCGGGGAACCGGCACCGGCGGTCCCGGCGGGCCACGGCCCGCCGCAGGTGAACCGGGATGGTCTCGGTGATGGCGCCGACGTCCAGCGGCAGGCTGACCGAGGCGACCAGGTCCTCGGGCAGCCCGGTGCGCAGGTAAGCGGCGAGCCCGTCGGGGCCGGACAGCACGTCGGTTGCCCACTGCAGCAGCAGCCGCCGGGCCGCCGACCCGGCCCGCTGCCGCCGGGCGGCGGCGCGCGGGCCCTCGGCGCGGTCGGCGGCGGCCGGTGCCGCGGCGCGGGCCTTGCCGCCGGCGAGCGCGGCGGCGAGCCGGTCCAGCAGGTCACGGTCCACCTGGCCGGTCACGATCGGCACGATCGCGGCGTCGCAGTCATCACCGGGCCCGGCCGCGGGCCACGGGCCGGGGACTGGCCCGGATCCGGCTGCCCCCGGGCCAGCACCGCCGACCTCACCCGCGAAAGGCCCGCCAGCCCCGGGCCCCGCCGCCCCGGCACCCGCGGCGGCGGCCGCAGCGGCGGCCGCGGCGTGCTCGCGGCGCAGCTGGTCCAGGGTCATGCTGAGCTGGATCTGGGTGGGCTGACCGGCGCGGTCGGGCAGGCACGCGCTGCCGAGCAGCCGCCTGCAGGCTTCCTCAAGGGCGTCATGATCACGCTGGGCCCTGGTCCGGGTGTCCTCCGGCCCGGCCTTCTTCCCCAGGGCGTCCAGGACCGCGCGCAGCGCGGCCTGGCAGCGGGGGGTCAGCTCGCCGTTCAGGCTGCCCGCGCCGCGGAAGGTTTCCTCCAGCCGGACCCACCGGTCCTCGAACCCGTCGCTGTCCTTGTCCGGCCCGGCGGTCCGCCGCAGCATCTGCTCGGCCAGCTGGGCCAGGTCCGGCAGCTCCGCACCGCCGGCGGCGGCGGCGAGCAGGATCGTGTCGGCCTGGCCGCGCAGATCCTCGGGCAGCCGGTCGGTCCAGCGACAGATCGCGCGGGCGAAGGATTCGGAGACCTGCGCGGCGGCCAGGGCCTGGCGCACGGCCGGGTGCGCAGCTAACCGCCGGGTCCAGCCGACCGCTCCGGCGGCCGCGCTGGTCGTGATCTGGGTTTGCCATTTGAGCCAGGTCCGGGCCGACCCGTGCCCGTCGTCCTCATAGCCGGACTGGGCGGTGAACGCGGTCAGCATGGACGAACGGGCGGCGGTGTGCAGGGACCCGGCGCGCTCCAGGCTGCGCAGGCAATGCGCCTGCACCGCCGTCGGCAGCGATGCCACGTCTGCCCGGGCCAGCCAGCCCAGCGCCGCCTCAACCATCGCGACTGCCTCAGCCGCAGTCGATGGCACGCCGTCCCGCGGCAGGGCGCCCAACGGCAGTACGCCCGGAGACTGGGCCCCGAAGACTGGGCGCCCGACGTGGCAGGCTGACCGGATAAGCACATCGCGGGCGCCTCCTCACCGGCTGTCTGAGCACTATCTGCTGGACAAGTCTCCTATCGAAGTCTTGTTCTAATAATACCATGTCACGACGACAAAAGCATGCTATTTATGGTGGTCGACGACGGGGATTGGAGCCGGGATGACCGAGCAGGCCGGCCACCGGCCACAAGCGCCCGTCCGTGCCGGTAAGTACGCCAGGGTCGAGCGGGAGAGGCGCTTCCTGCTGGCCGCCCCGCCCTCGCCGTCGGCAGTAACGGGCAGCCGCCGCATCACCGACCGGTACCTGCCGGGCACGCGCCTGCGCTTGCGGCGGGTCGACTACGGCGACAGCAGGGCCAGTGAGTTCAAGTTCACTCAGAAGGTGCCCGCAGGCCGGCCCGGCTTCGTCCGGGGACTCATCACCAGTACCTACCTGTCCGCCGCCGAGCATGACCTGCTCGCCTCATTGCCGGCGGCGGTGCTGTGCAAGACGCGGCTGAGTGTTCCGCCGGTGAGCGTCGACGTCTTCGAGCCGCCGTTGCACGGCCTGGTCATGGCGGACGCCGAGTTCAGCACGGACACCGAAGCACGGTCGTTCCGCCCGCCTCCGGCGGCGGTCGCCGAGGTCACCGATGACCCCCGGTTCACCGGCGGCAGCCTCGTCCGGGCTCACCGTCACGACCTGCTTGCCTGGCTAGCCGAGTACGGCATCGAGCCCCCGCAGCCGTAGTGCTGGACCTGTTCACGTCGCTGGACGGCTTCGTCACCCGGAGCACCTGCGCTGCCGTATGACATGGTCACGGGCCCGGTCGCTACCCGACGATCACGATACCGCCGGGGATGCCATCGAGGTTGACGGGCTTGCCCACCCGCTGCGTGGCAGTCTGGATCGGCATGGCCTTACCCGCTGGCTGTCCCTGCGGCGGGCCCTCAAGCCCGACATAGAGGATCTTCCCGTCAGGCGTAAAGGCGGCAGAGTTAGCGGCAGAGTCAACAGGTGCATAATTTCGCGGTCGGCTAACTGGCCTGAGCACGGTGTCAGAGACGAGGCTGATCGGCAGCAAGCCCGGAGTCAGGATGTAGCCGATCCTGCCATCTGGCGAGATCACGAATTGCGCCAGGTCGTCCATGAACCTGCGGGGAAGCCGGATCGGCCTGAGCGCCTTGCCCGCGGACAGGTTGACCGGGGTCACGTCCTGCCAGCCGCTGACATAGCCGGTCCCGTCCGGCGCGATCGCGATATCGGTGCCGCCGTCGGCCGGTACCTTGATCGGCCTGCCGGCGTTCCCGGTGGCGAGGTCGATCGGCGTGACCCACGTCGGCACCTTGCTGGCCGGCTCGTCGATGGAGCCCATGGACGTCACGTAAGCCGTGTGCCCGCCGGGTGACAGGGCGATTCCCCTGGTGAGACCGGGGGCTCTCAGCCTGACGGACGGGAGCACGGTGCCGGTGGCGGTGTCGACCCGCTCTACTGCCCGGCTCATGCCGGTGAGGTAAGCGGTCTTCCCGTCCGGCGTGAGTGCGAACGGGAAGCCGTTACTGACCAGCAGCTTCCGCTCGGCACCGGTGACGAGGTTGATCGCCACCAGGCTCAGACTGAAATCGGTACTTGATGGCCAGAGACCGTACTGGATGGCGATTGCGGCCCTGCCGCCCGGCTCGACCTGAATCTGCTGGATGTGGAAAGGCGGATGAGATGGTCCGCCCCGCAGTACGACCGGGCTGCCCGCCTTGCCGGTAACGGTATTGATCCGGGTCACATAGCCGTGACTGTCATTGCTGATGACGAAGACCGCCTTGCCGCCAGGTGCGGCCTGGACGACATCTATCGAGCCGGGGAATCTCATCGGCGCGAGTGCGGTACCGGTGCTGAGCCTGACCGGGACGACGGCACTCGCGTCTCTGGCGTTGTCTATGGCGACGTACGCCGTCGGCTGGACGGCGCCACCGCCGGCGGCCGGGTGGCGACCGGAAGTGCCCAGGGCGCCGGCTGTGGCCGTTACCCCGACGGAGATCAGCGCCGCCGCGACGGCGGCCGCGGTCGCCGCCTCGATCCTGCGGCGCCTGCGCAGCCTGGTCCCGGCGCGCAGGGCTCCGGCCACCAGGTGCGGGGTAGGCGGACGGGCAGCAACCGCACGCTCGAACTGCTCGCGGAGCGACTTCTCATCCATTCCGTACCTCCCGTGGATCACGGCGATCGGTAGCCAGCGGCGGCGGGGGCGGCGCGCCGGTACCGGTATCGGCGTCACCGAGCAGCAGCCTGAGCTTGTCCAGGGCCCGCGAGCTCTGGCTCTTGACGTTGCCGGCTGAGCAGCCGAGCAGCGCCGCTACCTGCTCGATGCTCATGTCCTCCCAGTAGCGCAGCACGACCACCGCGCGTGCCCTGGGCGGCAGCTGGGCGAGCGCGTCCATCAGCGCCAGCCGCAGCTCCGGCGCGTGCGGCGGGACCACCGGCCCGCTCAGCGCAGCCGGGTCACCGGTGAGCACCTCGCCGCGGCGCCTGCGCCGGCAGTAGACGAAATAGGTGTTCAGCAGCGTGCGCCTGGAGTACGCGAGCACCGCGTCCCGGCTGCTGATCCGGCGCCAGGCCGCGAACACCTTCGCCAGCGTGGTCTGGGTCAGGTCCTCGGCGGTGTGCCAGTCCCCGCACAGCAGGAACGCGGTGCCCAGCAGGCTGCCGGACGCCATTGCGGCGAACGTCGTGAACTCGTCATCGACCGACCCCATCCGTCACCGCGCTCCTTCATCCGGCCCACCAGCGGGAGCCCTTCTACTGCCATGGATTCACTGGGCGCGGGCCGGGTTGCAATGATGGTCGCTGGAAACCGGCAGACGCGAAACCAGCAGACGCGAAACCAGCAGACCCGGAAGGGAGCCGTCCCGCGGTGAACGCCCCCATCGATCTCCGGTCGGACACGGTCAGCAAGCCGTCTCCGGCCATGCGGCGCGCCATGGCCGAGGCCGAGGTGGGCGACGCTCACTTCGGCGACGACCCGACCGTGAACCGGCTGCAGGACCTGGCGGCCGAGCTGACCGGCAAGCAGGCCGCCGTGTACCTGCCGACCGGCACCATGTGCAACCAGGTCGCGATGCACAGCTTCGTCCGGTCCGGCCACCGGGTGGTGTGCGAGGCCACGGCCCACGTGATCAGCACCGAGGCCGCATCGTCGGCCGTCCTGTCCGGCATCGCCTTCAGCCCGCTGACCGCCGCCGCGCGCGGGCAGCTGACCGCGGCGCAGGTCGAGGCCGCGCTGGTGCCGGATCCGCGGGACATCAAGGTGGTGGACCTGGTCGCGATCGAGAACACCCACCAGGTCGGCGGCGGCGCGGTGATGCCGGTCGGCGGCGTCCGTGCGATCGCGGCGGCGTGCGCGGCCCGCGGCGTGCCGCTGTATATGGACGGCGCGCGCATCTTCAACGCCTGCGCGGCCACCGGCGCGGCCGTGAGCGACTATGCCGGGTCGGTCAGCGCGATGATGTTCTGCCTGTCCAAGGGGCTCGGCGCGCCGATCGGGTCGATCCTGCTCGGCGACACCGAGTTCATCCGGGAGGCACGCCGGGCGAAGGTCCTGTTCGGCGGTAGCTGGCGGCAGGCGGGCATTATGGCCGCGGCCGGGCTGATCGGCCTGACCGAGGGACCGGCGCGGCTGCACGAGGACCACGCCAGGGCCCGCCGCCTGGCCGAGGGCGTGGCCGAGATCCTGCCCGGCTCGGTCGATCCGGCCGCTGAGGTGTCCACCAACATCGTGTTCGTGCGGGTGGACGGGACCGGCCGGACCGCGGCGGAATGGGCCGGCCTGCTGGCCGCCGAGGGCCTGCTGGTCACCACCGGCGCCGGGCGGGTACGGATGCTGACCCACGTGAACATCGGTGACGCGGACATCGATGCCGCGCTCGGCGCCTGGCACCGGGCGGCGAAGGCCGGGCGGGCGGGGCGAAAGTGACTACGGGCGCCTGATCAGGCCCGCGGCGGTGCTTCCTGGCTGACCGGGTCGGCCCAGCCGGGCCTCGGTATCAGGCAGAACGGGTGCCCGGCCGGGTCGGCATACACCCGGCAGCCGTCGCCGGCCGGCAGCCGCCGCGCGCCCAGGGCCAGTACCAGCGGCTCGGCCGCGTCCACGTCGTCCACCATCACGTCCAGGTGCATCTGCTGCGGCCGGCTGGGGTCCGGCCACCGCGGCTCCAGCAGGTCCGGCGCGCGCTGGAACGCGATGCCCGAGGTGGTGTCGTTCCTCGCGACCACCACGAAGTCGTCCTCGCGCCAGGTAATCGGCAGACCGAAAAGCGCGGAGTAGAACTCGGCCAGCGCCGCCGGGTCCGGGCAGTCGATGATCAGGTGGTGCGGGCGTCCGATCATGAGCGCTATCCTGCCCGGTCGGCGACCGCCGTACCAGGCAGCGCCTGAACGGTCCGCGGCCGGGCACGCATGAATCCCATAGCAACTCCTTCCGTACGATCATGTTCAAACATGACGCAGAACGGAATGCCTGGGCAACCCAGCCAGGACAAGGCCCGGCAACTCGGGCTGGACCTTTACCGGCCGGACCGGCAGATTAGCGGAACCAGCCGGGCTTAGGACCGCCGCCGGGAAGGCGCCCGAAGGGCTTCCGGGTGCATTCGGCGGTAGTGCTCGGTCAATACGGCACTCGCCTGATCGGGGCGGTATGCCACCGTCTGCTGACAGACTTGACAGCGCATCACGGGGAGATGGGTGACGGTGACGGGGAAGCGGGGTGATTTTGTGTTGCTCATCGATAGCTATTATGCCAGATCTGCGAGACGAGCGCGAACACTCGGCCGGATGAATCGCGCCCTGCCGCGCTGCGACAGCTCTGAGGCCGGATCCGATCTCGCCGCAGAACCGCAGGTCGGCGAGGCCAGGACCGGCATCGTCCTGCCGCGGCGCCGGTTACTAATCGATTACGCGAATATGAACGTCAGCCGTGGCTGCCGGGCGCTCCGATCGCGGCACTGATTCACCGTGGTCCGGGCCAGGCATGCGCATCCGCCGATTCCTGGCGGAGCCGGCCGCCCCGTGCCTATTGCAACCTGCTGCGTGCCAGGGGAAGGCGAGTCTGCCGGTAGCGACGTTTCGAATCAGCCGGAAGCGTCGCTGCGGTGATTCGCCTGCCGGATACCCGGCCGGCCCGGTACCCGGATTGGTCACGGGACCGCCTGCCGGATGCACCGGACAACCAGGTAAAGCGGCTGGCTGCGGCAGTCGGGGCGAGCCGCGGCCCAATCCTCCGCCGGGCCCGGCTCGGCGATCTGGTCGGCCGGCAGGCCATGGCGCCGCAACGCATTGAAATACGTTGACAGCATCCGGTGATTCGCGCCCACCTGCCGCCGCAGCCCGGAAAGCAGGTTGTCCGGCCGCCACCATCGCTCGTCGTAGTAGCCGCCGTCGGCCGGCCACGATCCGGCCACATCCCGGCCGCCGCCGAAGCACGGGTGCAGGATCGAGAACACGAACCGGCCGCCCGGCCGGACCGCCCGGCACACCGAGGCGAGCGCGCCGTCCAGGTCATCGATGTCGGACAGGCCGAAGTTGCACACCGCCGAGTCGAACGCCGGCCCGGCCAGCCAGTTCCCGGCGGACACGTCCGCGTGCAGGTAGCTGATCCCGAGCGGCTCGCTGGCCTCGGCCGCCGTGGCCTTGCGGATCAGGGCAGCGGACAGGTCCACCCCGGTCACCTCGGCGCCCAGCCCGGCCAGCAGCCGGGAGACCCGGCCGTGGCCGCAGGCCACGTCCAGGATCCGTCGGCCGCGCGGGTCGCCGAGCAGGTGCAGCAGCGCCGGCAGGACCGGATCCCCGGCCGTCTCGGAGAAGCCCGCCTGGTAGAAGTCCGCTACCTCGTCGTAGCGCGCCTGCGCCATCAGCCCGCCTGATGCTCCAGGGCACGGCGGGTCAGCACCCGGGCCAGGTGCTCGCGGTAGGCGCGGCCGGCGTGCATGTCCTCGCCCGGCGCGGTGCCGTCGGCGGCAAGCTGCGCCGCCTCGGCCGCGCTCGCCCCGCCGGCCAGCGCTTCCTCGGCCGCCCTGGCGCGCATCGGGGTCGGGCCCATGCTGGCCAGCGCGATCCTGCCGTCGATGGCCGCGACGCCGACGATGGCCCAGTCGCTGGCGCGGCGGACGAACTTCTGGTAGCCCCACGGCCGGCCCGGCCTGCGGGGCACCCGCACCGCGCTGATCAGCTCGGTTTCGCCCAGGCCGGTCTCGAAGAACCCGGTGAAGAAGTCGTCGGCAGCGATCGTCCTGGTCCCGTTCCGGCCGCGCACCTCGACCGAGCCGCCCAGGGCCAGCAGCGCCATCGGCAGGTCGGCGGCCGGGTCGGCATGGGCCAGCGAGCCGCCGATGGTGCCCCGGTGCCGGATCTGCGGGTCGCCCACCTGCGCCGCCGAGTGCGCCAGCAGCGGCGCCTCGGATCGCACCAGCCCGGATCCGGCCAGCTCGGCGTGCCGGGTGGCGGCGCCGATGACCAGTTCCCCGTCGTCGGCGGTAATCCCGGCCAGCTCGGCCACCGCGCCGATGTCGATCAGCACCGACGGCACCGCCAGCCGGAGCTTCATCATCGGCAGCAGCGAGTGCCCGCCGGCCAGCAGCTTGGCCTCGTCGCCGTGCCGCTCCAGCAGCTCCAGGGCGTGCTCGGCCGAGCCGGCCGCGACGTAGTCGAACCTCGCCGGGATCATGCGCCCGCCTTCGTCTCGGCGGCCGCGGCCAGGACCGCGCGGACGATGTTGTGGTAGCCGGTGCACCGGCAGAGGTTGCCTTCCAGCCCGGCCCGCACCTGCTCCTCGGTCGGGTCCGGGTTCTCGGCCAGCAGGCTGACCGCCGCCAGCACCATGCCCGGCGTGCAGTAACCGCACTGCAGTCCGTGCTCGGCCCGGAACGCGGCCTGCACCGGGTGCAGCTCCCCACCCGCCTCCCCTGCCCCCTGCATGGCGAGCCCTTCGGCAGTGGTCACCCGCTGGCCCGCGGCCTGGGCGGTCAGCACCGTGCAGGACTTCACCGACGACCCGTTCAGCAGCACCGTGCAGGCGCCGCATGAGGTGGTATCGCAGCCGATGTTGGCCGCGCGCAGCCCGCAGACCTCGCGCAGGTAGTGCACCAGCAGCAGTCTCGGCTCCACCTCGTCCGACCGGGGCTGGCCGTTGACCACCAGATCCACCCGCATCACGCGCGCTCCGTTCCGCCCGTGGTTCCAGCTAGCCCCGTGATTTCGGCTAGCCCGGTCGCTGCCTGGATCGCCTGCCAGACCCGCTGCGGCGTGGTCGGCATGTCGATGTGCCGGACGCCCAGGTGCGCGAGGGCGTCGACGACCGCGTTCTGGACCGCCGGGGTGGCGCCGATCGTGCCCGCCTCGCCGATGCCCTTGGCCCCGAGCGGGTTGTAGTTCGTCGGCGTGGCCATGTCGGCCAGCTCGAAGCTCGGCATCTCGGTGGCCAGCGGGAACGGGTAGTCGGCGAAGCTGGCGGTCAGCGGGTTGCCGTCGGCGTCGTAGACGAACTCCTCCAGCATGGCCTGCGCCGCGCCCTGGGCGATCCCGCCGTGCCGCTGCCCCTCGGCCAGCAGCGGGTTCAGCACGGTGCCGGCGTCGTCCACGGTCACCATCCGGCTGAGCGTGACCTTGCCGGTCTCGGTGTCCACCTCCACCACGGCCACGTGGGTGCCGAACGGGAAGGTCGCGCCGGGGGCGGTGAACACCGCCCGGACCAGCAGCCGCTCGTCCTGCGCCAGCCCGGCCAGCGGCACCTCGGCGTCCGGGTCGCCGGCCACCCTGAACGCGCTGCGCCCGGTGTCGAAGATCAGGTCCGAGGCGCTCGCCTCAAGCTTGTCCGCGGCGCGCCGGCGTGCCACCTCGATCAGCTCCTCGGCGGCCTGCTGCACCGCGGCGCCGCCCTGCTGCAGGCTGCGGGAGCCGCCGGTGCCGCCGCCGTCGGGCACCAGGTCGGTGTCGCCCCAGCGCAGGCTGATCTTGTCCACCGGAATGCCCAGCTTGTCGCTGGCCAGCATGGCCCAGGCCGTCGCGTGACCCTGGCCGTGCGGCGAGGTGCCGGTGATGATCGTCGCGGTGCCGTCCGGATGGACCTCGACGGTCGCGTTCTCGCTCGGGCCGTCGCCCTCGCCGTCCCCGCCGCCGGTGATCTCCACGTAGCTCGCCAGCCCGATGCCGAGCTGGCGCACTTCGCCGCGCTCGCGCCGGAGCGCCTGCTCCTTGCGCAGCTCCTCGTAGCCGGCCTCGCGCCAGGGCCAGCTCCAGCGCGGCCCGGTAGTCGCCGCTGTCGTACTTCGCGCCGAAAGCGGTCTCCTGCGGCTCGGTGAACGGCGGCAGCAGGTTGCGCCGCCGCACCTCGGCCGGGTCCATGCCGATCTCGGCGGCGAACAGGTCCATGGCCCGCTCCAGCGCGGCGGTGGCCTCGGGCCGCCCCGCGCCCCGGTAGGCGCCGGTGGGAGTCGTCGTGGTGACCACGCTGGTGGCGAACGCCTCGGCCCGCGGCAGCGCGTACGGCCCCGGCGTCATCAGGATGGTCAGGAACGGCAGCAACGCGCCCAGCCGCGGGTAGGCGCCGGCGTCCTGGAGGATCTCCAGCCGGTAGGCCAGGACCATCCCGTCGCGGCTGCCGCCGATCGTGACGGTCTGGTCCTGGGCCCGGCCGTGGGTCATCGAGATCAGGTTCTCGTACCTGGTCTCGCTCCACCGGGCCGGGCGGCCCAGCTCCCTGGCCACCCAGGCCACGAGCGCGTGCTCGGCCTCGGCGCCGAACTTGGCCCCGAACGCGCCGCCGACGTCCGGAGTGATGATCCGGACCTGGGCCTTGTCCAGGCCGAGCAGCCTGGCCATCGCGCCGCGGGAGCCGGTCGCGCCCTGGTTCGGCACCCAGGCGGTGAGCCGGCCGTCGTCGCCCCAGACCGCCGCCGCGGCCCGCCCTTCCATCGGCGCCGGGGCCACCCGCTGGTTCACGATCGGCTGACGCACCACGACCTCGCAGTCGTCGAACAGGTGCTCGTCCAGCTTGGCCCGGTCGCCGAAGGTGGTCACCACGTTGGTGCCCGCCGCCGGGAACAGGATCACCTCGTCGGCAGCCGCCTCGGCCAGGCCGATCACGGCGGGCAGCGGGTCGTAATCCACGTCCACCAGCTCGGCCGCGTCCTCCCCCTGGTACAGCTGCTCGGTGACCACCGCGGCGACCGGCTCGCCGACGTAGCGCACCACGTCGGTGGCCAGCAGGGTGCGGCGCATCTTGTCGTTCGTCGACGACCCGATGTCGGGCAGGCCGGCCAGGTCGGCGGCGGTGAACACGGCGACCACGCCGGGGGCCGAGCGGGCCGCGCTGACGTCGATCCCGGTGATCCTGGCGTGCGCGAGCGGGGAGCGGACGAAGTGCACGTAGCAGGCACCGGCCAGGCGCTCGTCCGTCACGTCCTCGGTGTAGACGCCGCCGCTGGTGAGAAAGCGCGGGTCCTCCGTGCGCAGGACCCTGGTGCCCAGGATGCTCACCGGCTATCAGCCCCCTCGCGCGCGAATGTTGACAGCCGCCGGCTGCCCCCGGATTGTGACTCTACCGAGGCGGGGGTCCGGCCGGATGACCCGAGCCCAGGCCGGAGAGCCAGGCCCTCGGGCTGAGGGTGCCGTCAACGGCTGCCTGCGCGACATCGGTGAGCCGGAGATTGTTGTTGCGGGCGTAGCTGCGCATCCGGGCGAAGGCGTCGGCGAGATCGATTCCGGCCCGCTCGGCGAGCACGCCTTTGGCCTGCTCGATAACGATGCGGCTGGTCAGGGCGGCGGAGAGCTGCTCGCTCAGCCGCCTCGCTTCAATGTTGGCACGATGCTGCACGATGCTGAGGGCGGCCAGATCCGCGAAGGCCCGGCCGACGATGGTGTCCGCCTCACCCATCGGCTCTCGCGACACATTGAGCAGGTTCAGGGCCCCGAGGGTCACGTCCCGCCACCGTAGCGGCAGCGCGAAGGCCGAGCGGAAGCCGGCCCGGAGGGCGGCGGGGCTGAACGATGGCCAGCGGTCCGGGGCCGCGTCCAGGACCACGTGCTCGATCCGCTCACCGGTACGGAACGCATCGACGCACGGGCCTTCCTGGGTTTGCAGCTCGAACAGCTCCAGCAGCCGCATCGCCTCACTGGAGGAGGCGACAAGCCGCAGCCGCCCGGACGGAGCGGCGAGCATCACCCCGGCCGCCGAGGCGCTCAGGAGGGTGACGCATCGCCCGGTCAGCCCGGTGAGCAGGTCGACCACGTCGTAATCATCGACGAGCGTGTCAGCCATCTCGACCAGTGTCCTGACGACCTCAGATTCTCGGCTCATATCCTCATATCCCCGCTCATCTCGCCGTCATCCCAGCCGGAGCTTGCGTTCTGTGACGGCCTGGGCGACCTCAGCGAGCAGCCGGTTGTTGCTGAAGGCGAACGCCCGCAGGCGGATCAGCGCCTCAGCGACGCTGATCCCTAGCTGCACGGAGATCATGCCTGCCGCGTTGTGCACCGCGAAATGGAAGTCGGCGCCGATCTCAAGTTCCTCGGCCACCGAGTCCGGGGAAGCGCCGGCCTGGGCTTCCAGCACCCAGCGGGCAGCCACGTCGGCCATGACCAGCGCGTCAGCGTGCTCATCTTCGGTCAGCCCGCTGGCCCGGTCGCGATAGAGGTTGAGTGCGCCGAGGCGCACGGTTCCGACCCGCAGCGGGAAGCCGAATATCGCCCGGACTCCCGCCTCCAGGGCCGGCGGGCTGAAGGCCAGCCACCGCCGGGTCACGGGCCTGGCCAGGTCGGGCTCGGTCACCACCCGGTCCTGCCGGTAAGCGTCGATGCAGGGGCCCTCGCCCAGCGTGTACTGCAGTTCTTCGATGAGATGGCTTACCGAGTCGGTGGTACACAGGGATCCGCGCGGTATGTCCCCGGACATAAGCATCACACCGGCGCCATCTACCCCGACAATCTGCGTACATACCGCGCATAGCCTGGCCGGCGACCAGGAGTCCGGATCGGCGCCTGACAGCGCGGTAAGAATCCGGCCAAGTCTATCTTCGGCCACCCTGATATCACTATCCGTGGCAGCGCGTAGGCACCGCGCTCCGCGCGCAGGTAAGCACCGCGCTCCGCGCGCAGGTAAGCACCGCGCTCCGCGCGCAAGAAGGCATTTCAGTCACATTACGCTACGCCAGCGGCAGGCGCGCGCCGCCGGGCATCCCCCGCGGGTGCCCGGCGGCCGCTGGCAGGCCTGCGCCTGGCTACTTCCTCTTCTTGAGCGTGACCAGGGTGAACCCTCCGGTGGTGGCCGACGGGGCGTCGATGGTGCCGGTCAGGATCGTCCGGGCCCGCATGCCGCCCTTCCCGGCGGTGAAGCGCGCGCCCGAGTACACCTCGACGTGCTCGGTGAACTTGCTGCCGCCGATCGCGCACGATCTGGTGGAGGAGTGCGTGCCGGCCGGGTGGGACAGCAGGGCCGTCCCGGTGACGAGGCCGGCCGCGGTGCTGCGCACGCTCAGCGATCTGGCCGTCTTACTGAACTTCGGCGCCGTGGTCTTGATCAGGGCCAGGTCCTGGCGGGAGACGCCGATCGGGGTGGTGGAAAGCTGGAGCTCCTCCGCGACGCTGGTGAAGGACACCTGGCGGCCGGGTTTCCCGGCGGTGGTGCCGCCGGCGAAGATCACGGTGCCGAGCGCGGCTCCGGCCGCGCCCCAGCTGGCGAACGTGCACGGGACCGGCGCCAGGCAGTCCGACGTCACCCGGAGCGTGCTCGGCTTGCCGAAGACCGCGTGCGCGCTGCTGAGCTTCAGCCCCTTCAGGCCGGTATGCAGCGTTATCGAGCCGGTCAGCTTCCCGCTGAAGGACGTACCGGTGCCGGACTTGCTGGCACAGCTCAGCCTGGTGTGCGAGGTCGGCTTGAAGCTCAGCTTCAGCTTGGGCACCACCGGGGCCAGGCTGCTGCCGGTGTTAGCCGACGCGGTGCCCTTGGCGGTGTTGACGGTGAGGTCGCGGGCCGGGATGAGCACCATGTTCCACTGGTGCGACTCGGTGCCGCCGAGGTGGCTGGTGGTGATCATGAACCCGGCCGTCACCGAGCCGGACAGGTGGCCCAGCTTGCCGCCGGTCATCGTTACCTGAAGATGCCAGGTGTGGCCGCCGGATTTAATGCTGAGCGGCCCGCTGGCCAGGGTGTAGCTGACGCCCTTGACCAGCTGCCGCTGGCCGGCCGGCGCCGGGCTCGCCGCCGCGATCCCGGTCACGGCGAGCAGTGTCGCCATGGTCAGGCACGCCGTCGTGGCGAGCCTGCCGACCCGTTGGGGTGCTCGCGTGGGTTTCATGTGGCCGATCCCTTCTGCAGGCACAGCGCGGCTTTGCGGCAGCGCGCCTCTCCGGAAGCACAGCATGAACCGGGCTCGGCGCACAGGCCGCGGGCCCGGGACTCGGGCCAGGTCTAGGGGCATCCCCGGGGTGTGACGGCTGAGGCCGCCGGGAATCTGCCGGCCCGGCGCGGCGTTCCTTGTGGGCAGTGCCGGCGGCTTAGGCGCAGGTAAAAGGCTTTGCCGGGCCGCAGGCGGGCTGGCTAGCATCGAAGCCGTCCCCGGATCAAGATCGGAAGTTCTCGCCATGCTGAAGCGCGCGCTCGGGCGCCGCTTTCCCGTCCTGTCCATCCGGGACTTCCGGCTGCTGCTGATCGAGCGGCTGCTGGCGCCGGCCGCGTTCGCCTTCTCGCTGGTCGGCGTGTCGTTCGCGGTGCTGAACCAGACGGGTGGCTCGACCGCCGACCTGTCCTACGTGCTGGCCGCCCAGATCGCGCCGTCGCTGATCTTCACGCTGATCGGCGGGGTCATCGCGGACCGGATCGCCCCCCAGCTGGTGATCGTCGCCGCGAACGTGATGATCGCGCTGGGGGAGGGGACCTTCGGCATCCTGGTGCTGACCGGGCACCCGAGGCTGTGGCTGATGATCGTGCTGGAGACCATCACCGGCACCGGCATGGCCATCTTCTACCCGGCGTCACAGGCACTGGTGCCCCGGCTGGTGCCCGCCGACCTGCTGCTGCAGGCCAGTGCCGTGAGCCGGCTGGCGATGAACGCGGCCATGATGGGCGGCGCGGCGCTGGCCGGGGAGTGCGTCGCCGTGTTCGGCCCGGGCTGGGCCCTGTCGGTCTGCGGCTTCGGGCTGCTGGCGACCGTGCCGCTGCTGCTGGCCATCCGGGTCCGGCCGCACGAGCGGGACGAGCGCTCGGGCATGCTGCGCGACCTGCGCGAGGGCTGGTCGGAGTTCCGCTCGCACACCTGGCTATGGGTGATCGTCGCGGAGTACTCCGTGGTCCTGATGGCCTGGTACGGCGGATTCCAGGTGCTCGGGCCCGCGGTGGCCAGGGCGCACCTCGGCGGCCCGGCCGCCTGGGGCCTGATCGCCTCGGCCGAGTCGGTCGGCCTGATCGTCGGCGGGATCGCCTCGCTGCGGCTGCGGCCGCGCCGGCCGATGCTGTTCGTGGTGCTGATCGGCGGGGCGATAGCCCTGTCGCCGCTGTCGCTGGCGATGCTGTGGCCGCTGCCGGTGATCTGCCTGGCCAGCTTCGGGCTCGGCATCACCATGGAGCTGATGATGGTGCAGTGGACCGTGGCGCTGGCCCAGCGGATCCCGCTGGCCAAGCTGGCCAGGGTCTCCGCCTACGACGCGCTCGGCTCGGTCATGGCCATGCCGCTCGGTGCCCTGGTGGCTGGCCCGATCGCGGCCGCCTTCGGCGTCTCGGCCACCCAGTACGGCGCTGCCGTCCTGATCGTGCTGGCCGCCGCGCTCGCGCTGATCCCGCGGGATGTCCGCTGCCTCCGTGCGCTGGAGGCGCCCGAGGTACCCGCAGCCGGCGGTGCTGCCGGGGCAGCTGGCCCGGCCGCCGGCCCGGACGGCCTGAATGGCCCGGACGGCGCGGATGACCCGTCAGCCGGGCCAGCCGGGCCAGCCGCCGAGCCGGAGCTGACCGGCGCCGCTCGCTGAGCGCTCCGGCCGGGTTCGCCAGCCTTCGTCCCGGTCACGGCCGGTAAGATGCCGGCCGTGACCGCCGATGCCGAAGCGCCAGTCAGTCAGCGGGCCAGGGGCCCGGTCATCGTGCTGGCCTACTCGCACTCCGGGGCGCCCGCGCTGTCGGCGGTGCTGACCGCCCAGCCGGAGCTGACCTGCACCTCCGGCACGGGCGTGATCCCGGCCTGCGCGCAGGCACTGGCGGCCTGGCAGCGGGTGGAGCAGAATCCGGGTGCCGCCTCGGCGCTGGCCGCGTCATCGGTCCGGGCCCTGGCCGGATCGATGATCACGTGCATCCTGGCGGCATCCGGCGGCAGCCGCTGGTGCGAGACCATCGCCGCGCCGGCCGGGGTAGCCGAGAGCTTCGCCGAGCTTGTTCCCGCAGGCTCAGTTCGTCTGCCTGCACCGGGCCTGCCCGCAGGTGATCTCGGCCGCGACCCAGGTCTCGCGCTGGGGCCTGGCCAGCGCCGGGGTGGCCGAATTCGCCGCGGCGCATCCCGGCAACAACGTGGCCGCCGTCGGCGCTTACTGGTGCTCAAGTACCCGCGCCATGCTCGACTTCGAGGCGGCCCGGCCCGGCCGGGTCTGCCGGGTGCGGCACGAGGACCTGATCGCCAGCCCGGCCGGCACGGCCGGCGCGGTGCTCGACTTCCTCGGCCTGACCAGGGCGGGAGCGGCCCGCGCCCCGGGCTCCCTGTCCCGTCCTCCGGCACCGACCGGGAGGTACAGCCCGGCGGCCAGGAGCTGCTGCCCGGCAGCCAGGACGATCAGATCCCGATGGACCTGATCGGCGAGCCGATGCTGGCCCGGATCAATGCCCTGCACGTCGAGCTGGGTTACCCGCCCCTACGCCGACCAGAGGCGCCTTAGCTAGCACCGCGCCGGCCAGAGGCGCTTTAGCTGGCACCGCGCCGGCCAGAGGCGCTTTAGCTGGCACCGCGCCGGCCGGACAGCTAGCCGGGCTGCAACGTCACCGCAGCA
Organism: uncultured Actinomycetota bacterium; assembly: GCA_963719705.1. Classification (GTDB taxonomy): domain Bacteria; phylum Actinomycetota; class Actinomycetes; order Streptosporangiales; family Streptosporangiaceae; genus CAVRCV01. Next base: position 1,111,487 of record CAVRCV010000013.1, on the reverse strand, counting down.
TCCGGCCTGCCAGACGAGCTGGCCGAGCAGGCACGGCAAGCCGTGCGCGAGGGCCGGGCGGCCTCGGTCTCGGCCTACATTGCCGATGCCATGGCGCACTCGGCACGGACCCAGGTCCATCACCAGCCTGGTCCTGGCCGCCCTGGCGCCGGGCCGTGAGCGTCAGGCGACGAGGCTTTCGTCGCCGGCGAAGGCGGACCACAGCGCGGTGTAGCTGCCGCCCAGCTCCAGCAGCTCCTCGTGGCTGCCGACTTCGGCGACCTGCCCGTCCTCCATCACCACGATGCGGTCGGCCCGCGACGCGGTGGTCAGCCGGTGCGCGACCAGCAGCGTGGTGCGGCGGGCGGTCAGCTTCTCGGTGGCCCGGTTCACCGCGGCCTCGGCGGCCAGGTCAAGCGCCGCGGTGGCCTCGTCCAGCAGCAGGATCGCCGGGTCCACCAGGTAGGCCCTGGCCAGCGCGATCAGCTGGCGCTGCCCGGCGGACAGGTTGCGGCCGCGCTCGGCCACCTCGTGCCGGAACCCGCCGGGCAGCCGGGCGATCATGTCGATCGCGCCCACGCCGCGGGCGGCCGCCTCCACCTCGGCGTCGGTCGCGTCCGGCCGGCCGTAGGCGATCGCGTCCCGTACCGTCCCGGCGAACAGGTACGGTTCCTGCGGCACCACGCCGAGCTGGCGGCGGAAGCCGGCCAGGTCGAGCTCGCGGATGTCGGTGCCGTCGACCAGCAGCTGGCCGGAGGTGACGTCGTAGTACCTGGCCACCAGCTTGACCATGGTGGACTTGCCCGCGCCGGTCTGTCCCACCAGCGCTACCGTCTCGCCCGGCTGCACCACCAGGTTCACCCCGGTGAGGGCGTCCTGCGGCTGCCCGGCGTAGCGGAAGCGCACGTCGCGGAACTCGATCCGGGCCTGCGGCCGGCCTGGCCGCGGCGATTCCGCCTGCGGGGTACTGGTCGGCCGCCCCAGCAGGTCCTTGATCCGGCGCAGCCCGACCGCGGCCTGCTGATAGCCGTCGAAGACCTGGGACAGCTGCTGGATCGGGGAGAACAGCAGGTCGATGTAGAGCAGGTAGGCGATGAGCCCGCCGGCCGTCAGCGTCCGGTTGTGCACCTCGCCCGCCGCCACGAACAGGATCAGGGCGCCGGCCACGGTCGACAGCAGCTGCACGAACGGGAAGTACAGCGCGATGTAGCGCTGAGCCCGCAGCCGGGACGTGCGGTAGTCGTAGCTCAGCGCGCTGAAGTGCGCGTAGTTGCGCGGCTCCCGGCGGTAGGCCTGCGCGGTGCGCAGCCCGGCCACGTTCTCCTGCAGGTCGGCGTTGACGATGCTGACCTTCTCCCTGGCCTCGGCGTATGCCCGCGACGACTTGAACCGGAACGCCACGGTGGCGGCCACCAGCACCGGGATGATGGTGAACAGGGTCAGGCCGAGCCTGAAGTTGATCAGCAGCAGCGCGACCAGCACGCCGGCGAAGGTCAGCACCGAGTTGACCATGGTGATCAGCCCGGTCTGCAGGAACGTGGACAGCGCGTCCACGTCGGTGGTCATCCTGGTCATGATGCGGCCGGACAGCTCGCGCTCGTAGAAGTCCAGGCCGAGCCGCTGCAGCTGGGAGAAGATCTTCACCCGCAGCGTGTACAGCATCCGCTCGCCATTGCGGCCGACCACGTTGGTCTGCACCGTGTTGATCACCCAGTCCGCGCTGACGATCGCGACGCCGATCAGCGAGACGACCACGATCGGGCGGAAGTCCCGCGCCAGCACGCCGTGGTCCACCCCGCCGCGGACCAGGGCCGGCATGGCGACGCTGGCGATCGCGTCCAGCCCGTCCAGCACCAGCCCGGCCAGCAGTGCGAGCGCGATCGGCCGCAGCAGCCCGCGCAGGGTGAACCGGGGGGCCGGCGCTCGGGCGATGGCCTGGCTGACGCCGGGCAGGTCATTGGCCGGCGGCAGCGCGTCGACCTTGGCCAGCAGCTCGGGCGACGGGGGTATGCCGGCCAGCATGCTGCCTGGCCGCCGCGGCACTGCGGCCGCCGCCACCGCGGGCGGCGGCGCCCAGGCCGCGGCCGATCGCGGCCCCGGCTAGGCCGGCCAGCCGGCCGCCGTCGTCGGCCGTGCTCCGGTCCGGCGCCTCGGCGGGCCACAGCGCCGGGGTCACGCCGCGGCCGTTCCGGTCCGGCGCCGCACCCAGGCTGCCCCGGCTAGCGCGGCTGCCGCGGCCGTCCCGGTCACCGCCCTCGGCGCGGGCGTAAGCGAGCACCTTGTCGGCGTCGTCGCCGCCCTCGGCGTCGTCGTCGGGCCCGGCTAGCAGCAGCCGGTACAGCGGGCAGCGTCCGGTCAGCTCGTCATGCGTGCCCTGGTCCACCAGCCGCCCCTCGTCCAGCACCGCGATCTGGTCGGCTAGCTGAAGGGTGGAGCGGCGGTGCGCGATCAGCAGCGTGGTGCGCCCGGCCATGACCCGGCGCAGGGTGGCGTGGATCCGCGCCTCGATCTCCGCGTCGATCGCCGAGGTGGCGTCGTCCAGGATCAGGATGGCCGGATCGGTGATCAGCGCCCTGGCCAGGGAAACCCGCTGCCGCTGGCCGCCGGACAGGGTGAGGCCCTGCTCGCCGATCACGGTGTCGTACCCGTCCGGCAGCGAGGTGATGAAGCCGTCCGCCTCGGCCGCCCGCGCCGCCGCGACGATCTCGTCCATGGTCGCGTCCGGGCGGCCGTAGGAGATGTTGGCCCGGATCGTGTCGGAGTACAGGAAGCTGTCCTCCATCACCAGCCCGATCGAGGCCCGCAGCGAGTCCAGGGTGAGGTCCCGCACGTCGTGCCCGCCGACCCGGATCGCGCCGCCGGTGACGTCGTAGAACCGGGGCAGCAGCAGCGAGATCGTGGACTTGCCCGATCCCGAGGTGCCGACCAGGGCCAGGGTCTGACCCGGCCGGACCCGCAGCGACAGGCCGCGCAGCACCGGCTCGGACGGCAGGTAGCCGAACTCAACCCGGTCCAGCTCGACCTCCGGCGCGGTGGCCGATTGAGCGACCGGAAGGGCGACCGCGTCCGGCTTCTCGGTGATCACCGGCCGCGAGTCGATCACCTCGAACACCCGGATCACGCTGGCCCTGGCCTCCTGGCCGATCGTGATCAGCGAGGTCAGCGCGCGGACCGGGGCGACCATCTGGCCGATGTAGAGGGCGAAGGCGAGGAACACGCCGAGCTTGATCTCGCCGTGGATGGCCAGCCAGCCGCCCAGGGCGAGCACGCCGACCTGGCCGAACAGCGGGACGGCCTGCAGCGCCGGGTTGAACCTGGCGGTCAGCCGGACGGCCCGGACCCTGGCCGAGTACAGCCGGCTGCTGACGTCCTCGAGCCGCTCGATTTCCTGCTCTTCCTGGCCGAAGCCCTTGACCACGCGCACCCCGGTGACCGCCCCGTCGACCACCCCGGCGACCTCCGCCGCCTTCTGCTGCGCGTCCCAGCTGGCCGGGAACAGGCGGCGCCGGGATGCGATCGCGATCAGCCAGAGGGCCGGCGCGATCACGAACGCGACCAGGGTCAGGGTCAGCGACAGGTACGCCATGATGGAGATCGACAGCACGAACAGCAGCGCGTTGCCGAGCAGCATCGGCACCATGCCGAGCAGGCCCTGCACCATGTTCAGGTCGGAGATGGAGCGGCTGACGATCTGCCCGGTGTGCAGCTGGTCCTGCCGCTTCCCGTCCAGCTTGGACAGCGAGTCGAACAGCTCGGTGCGCAGGTCGTGCTGCACCTCCAGGGAGAGCTGGCCGCCGAGGTAGCGCCGGGTGTAGACACCGGCGAAGCTGATCAGGCCGGCCACGATCAGCAGGCTGGCGCCGATCCAGATCGGGTGCCGGGGCACCAGGACCGTGTTGTCCACGATCCAGGCCATGATCAGGGGGATGACGGCCTGGACCGCGGTGGCGGTCACCGAGCCGCCCAGCGCCATGATGTTCAGGCGGCGGTGCCGCCAGCAGTATCCGGCTACCCGCGGTAGCCACCGGTCATCCGGGCGCTTGCTCACGCCGGGAGCTCGGCTCGCCGGGCCCGGCGCCGCTCGTCCATGGCCGCATCAAGCGCGGCCAGCGCGGCCAGCATCCCGTCCGGATCATCGGTGTAGCCGAGCAGGTCAGCCAGCCAGTCCCGGTAGGCGGCGTCGGCGCGCTGCAGCGCGACGCGCCCGGCCTGCGTCAGGCACAGCCGGACCACCCGCCGGTCGCCCGGCTCGGCCTCGCGCTGTGCGTAGCCCGCCGCCACCAGGCCATCGGCGGTGGCGGTCAGGGTGGGCTTGGCCACCGCCAGCCGCTCGGCCAGCCGGGCCGATCGCTCTCCGCCCGCGCCGGCCAGCTTCAGGATCCGGTACTGCGGCGGGGTCAGGCCGGCGTTGACCCGCTCCACCGCCCGGAACAGCCGCAGCAGGGTGAGCACGGCGCCGGTTTCAGCCGCTTCGTTCACGTGTTCCCGTCCTTAAGGTACGCAACCCTCATCGTTCGCCAAGCTAACCAACTGCGTACCAGGACTATTCCCGGGGCGGCGCGATTCAGGGGCGGTGCGACTCCAGGGGCGGTGCGGCTCCAGGGGCGGTGCGGCCGGGGGAGGGCCGGGCCTAGAGGCTGGCCTCGATGGTGCTGACGGGGGCAGCGGCGCAGATGCTGGCGGGCTGGTTCTTAGTGATCTTGCAGATCGCCGCGGTGATGTAGTTCGCCGCCCCGTCCTCGGCCTGCGCGATCGGGCTGGACGGGTCGTGCAGCGCGGTGGCGACCTGGGCCCAGGTCTTGCCCGCCAGCACGGTCGGGTCCACGAACGGCTCGACGATCGCGTACTGGTTGCCGAAATCGACGAACGGGTACCCTTCCTGACTCGCCCCGCCCGGCGTGTAGCGCGCCCAGACCGCGTTCTGCGTGGCGTCGAGCGGCTGCAGCGGGTTCCGGTTGACGTCCTGGTGCTCGGCCGGGTCGAAGCTCAGGTACTTGCTGGTGTAGGTGGTCTTGTAGAACGTCATCGTCGGCGTGTTCGGGTCGGTGTCGGTCGAGCTGGAGTGGATGAAGGACAGCTTCGACAGCGTGCCGAACCGGCTCAGCGCGACCGCCATGGCCCATCGCCCGGCCGCGCAGTACGGGCAGAACTCGGCCCCGATGTAGATCATTTCCGGCTTGCCGTTCACGGTCAGCGGCGAGCCGGAGATCTTGGTGATCATGTTCTTGTTGTAGGACGCCACGCTGCCGGCGCCGACCGAGGCCAGGGTGGCGGCGGGCACCGACTCGATGTCCTTCTGCACGCTGGTCGGCTGGCTGGACCTGGCGGTCGACTGGTGCCCCGGGCTGCCGCCGAACGCCTTGGCCACGACCAGCGCGACAACCACGACGATCACGGCCAGCACCGAGCCGCCGCCGATGAGCAGCTGCCGTCGTCTCTCGGCCCGCCGCGCGGCCGCCTGCTGCGCGGCGATCCGCTCCCTGGCGCTCACCGCGCGGTTCCGTGCTGCCTTACTCATTGTTTCAGTCCCTCATCCGGGCGGCCGGGGTCAGCCGCCTTTGGTTAGCGGCCGTCGGCGCCGAGCGGCCGGTAGCGTGGAAAACAAGCATCACGAACAGGATGAACGTGATCACGTGCACGGCGGTGCAGAAGAGGCAGATGTTCTTGATCAGCAATAGCTCGGCGTAGACCAGCCAGAGCACCAGGCCCATGCCGACCACGACCGAGCCGAGCCGGATCCAGTAGATCTGCGGCAGCTTCGACCGCCAGGCCCAGGGCGAGTTGATGGCCACCATGAAGGCATAGAAGGCCAGGCCGAGCTCGGATACCGGGAAGACCCCGAACAGCCTCGACTCGGGGCTGGTCGTGACCGCCGCGCAGTTGATGAAGCCCTTGTCCGGGCAGGCCAGGATGGTAGGGCTGGTCAGGTGGGCGATGGTCAGGTAGATGGACACGCCGAGGCCGCACAGCGCCAGCACCAGCGTGGCGAGCTGGAACGGCCAGGATGCGACCGGCCGGACCGGCGCCGGGTCGGCACCGTTCTTCGTCACGGCCTGGCCGGGGCCCGGCGTCTGGCTGTGCTCTGGCCCTGTGCGGGCGGCTCTGGCCGCCGCGGTTCTGGCCTGTGCGGCTCTGGCCGCCGCGGTTCTGGTCTGTGCGGCTCTGGCCGCCGCTTTGGGGCCGGTTGCCGCCGCGGGCCTGCTTCTGGCTGGCCATCACAACCTCTCCGCCTTGCCCATTAACGCCCGCCCTTGCCGTGGGAAGTCCTCTGGCTGCACAACGTCGCCTGCCGCCGAATCGTTCGCTCGCCGCCACTGTTCTACACGGTGCTCTGCAACACCGGGCGCAGACCATGCTAAGGCGAGCCGGGATGCTCGGTTAACGCTCCCAGGCAAGCGGACCCGGCTGAAGGCTAGCTGAACGCGGCCTCTCCGGATGCTGGGAGGCAGGGGCCCGGCTGATGTCACCTCTTCTTGCGCTGCGCAAGCAGTGCTGGCTATCTTCGATCAATGGCGACCATTAACGGAAAGCATGGCGCTGGTGTCGGAGCGCTACTACTGATGACCTGCCTCGGGCTCGCCGCCGCGGGGTGCAGCAGCTCGTCCTCTCCGCCCTCCTCCTCGTCGTCGGGCGGCAGCACCGCGTCGAAGACGGCCAGCGTCGCCTACGCGGCCTCGCTGGAATACCTCAACGAGAAGGTGGCCGGACCGGCCTTCCAGTCCGCGGCGGGCTACGGCTATTCCGGCCGGGCCGGGGCGTCCGGGGACCTGGAGACCGACATCGCCTCCGGCGAGATAACCCCGAACGTGTTCGAGAGCGTCGGCGGCGACAACATCACCCCGCTGATGCCCAAGTTCACCAAGTGGTACGTCCAGTACGCGGGCACCCAGATGGTGGTCGCCTACAACCCCAAGAGCAAGTACGCCAGCCAGTTCAAGGCCATCGCCAGCGGCAAGAAGCCTCTCAAGGACCTGTTCACGCTGCTGCAGACGCCAGGCCTCAAGCTCGGCCGGACCGACCCCAACATCGACCCGCAGGGCCGCGACTTCATCTACATGCTGGAGCTGGCCCAGTCCTACTACCACCTGCCCTCGGACACCGTCACCAAGATCATCGGCAGCCCGATCGCCTCGTCGAGCTCGCCTCAGATCTACGCCGAGGCGTCGCTGGACGCGACGCTGCAGTCCGGCCAGCTGGACGCGTCGAGCGCATTCATCACCCAGGCGATCGAGCTGCACCTGGACTACATCAAGCTGCCGGACGCCATCAACCTCGGCAACTTCGCCGACGCGGCGCTGTACCACAACGCCAGCATTAAGCTGACCAACGGCATGGTGAAGAACGGGTCGCCGCAGGTGATCGACATCACGATCATCGGCAAGCCGACCCCGGCCGGGATCGCGTTCGTCAAGTACACGCTCTCGGCGGCCGGCCTGGCCCAGTACAAGACGGGCGGGTTCGCGCTGCTCAAGCCCACGGTGACCGGTGATGCCAGCGCCATCCCGGCGGCAATTAGCGGTGAGCTGGGCGGCTAGCCCGGGTTCGGCCCGCCCGCAGTCTGCCGGTACGGCGGCAGTCGGGCGGGCTATCCGTTCTGCCTCTGGTGCTGCCTCGGTAGGCGGCGCGCTGGTGATCTGGATCGCCCTGCTCGGCCCGGTGATCGCGCTGCTCACGCACTTGTCCGCGCACGACGTGGCGAGCGCGCTGACCACTCCGGGCGACCTGGACCCGCTGCTCGTCTCGCTGGAGTCCGGCGGGCTGACGCTGGCCGTGCTGCTGCTGCTCGGCACCCCGCTGGCCTGGCGGCTGGCCCGCGGCACGCTGCCGTTCCCGCGGGTCTGGGAGGCCGGCGTGCTGTGCAGCCTGCTGCTGCCGCCGCTGGTCATCGGCCTGCTGCTGATCTTCATGATCGGCCCGTACACCTACATCGGGCAGCTGCTCGGCCACCTGAACATCTCCACCACGAATACGTTCTTCGCCCTGGTGGTGGCGCAGGTGTATGAGTCGGCGCCGTACTACGTGCTCGGCGCGCAGGCCGCGTTCGCCGGCGTGGACCCGCGGCTGGAGCAGCAGGCCGAGCTGCTCGGCGACCGGCCGCGGCGGGTGTTCCGCCGGGTCACGCTGCCGCTGGCCGCCCCCGGCCTGGCCATGGCGCTCGCGGTGGCGTGGGCCAGGGCGATGGGGGCATTCGGGGCAGTGGTCATCATCGCCTACCATCCGTACGGTCTGCCGCTGCAGATCTACACCACGCTGCAGGAGACTGGCCTGGCGACCGCCCTGCCGTATGCCCTGATCCTGCTCGTGGTCGCGCTGCCGCTGCCGCTGGCCGCCTACATCTGGAGCGCCCGTGCTCGAGGCCGACGTCGAGGTTGACCGCCGTGAATTCACGGTGCGCGCCGCGTTCCGGGTCGCGCCGGGGGAGCGGCTGGCCTTGTTCGGCCCGTCCGGCGCGGGCAAGACCACGGTGCTGGAGACCATCGCCGGGCTGGTGCCGCCGCGCCGCGGCCGGGTCGCCCTGGCCGGACGGGCGCTCACCTCGACCGGGCGGCCGGCCGTGGCGGTGCCGCCGTGGCGCCGCCGGGTCGGCCTGCTGCGCCAGGACCCCGGCCTGTTCCCGCACCTGTCGGTGCGGGATAACCTGCGCTACGCGCCCTCGGCCCGGCCGGCCGGCGCGGAGCTGGCCGAGCTGGCCGGGCTGCTCGGCATCGGGGACCTGCTCGGCGCGATGCCGGCCCGGCTGTCCGGCGGCCAGGCGCACCGGGTGGCGCTCGGCCGCCTGCTGCTGGCGCACTGCGACGCGCTGCTGCTGGACGAGCCGTACACCGGCCTGGATGCCAGCCTGCGCCGGGCGCTCACCGAGCTGGTGGTGTCCCTGGTCGCCGCGCGCGAGGTGGCCGCCGTGCTGGTGACGCACGACCTGGCCGACGCGCAGGCGTTCGCCGACCGGCTGGCGGTGCTGGACCGGGGCGCGCTGCTCCAGGTCGGCGGGCCGGACCAGGTGGTGCGCTGGCCGGCCTCGCGGCGGGTCGCCGAGCTGGTCGGCTATCTCGGCTTCGTGCCGGCCGGTGCTGCCTCGGCCGGTGCTGGGGCCGGCCCGGCCTCCGGCTGGCCGGGCGGCAGCGTTCTCGGGGTGCATCCCGAGCGGGTCGCGGCCGGCTCGCATCCGGGCCGCGGCGCGGTGCTGACCAGCGTGATCACCGCGGTCCGGCCCGCCGGGCCGGCTGGGAGGCGGACCTGCGGGCGGCCGGGACGGCGCTCACCGCCCGGCTGCCGGACCGGCCGGGCGAACCGGGCGGGGAGCTGGTCCTGACCGTGCTCGACCCGCCCTGCTTCGGCCCGGACGGCCACGCCCTGCGGCCATCCGGGCAGCCCGAGCCGTCCGGGAGCGGCCGGTGAGATCCGGCGGCGCCGGGCCCGGCGCGGGCGCCGGCAGCAGGCTCCGGCTCGCCAGGCAGGCCAGGGGGTACTCGCAGCAGCAGCTGGCCGGGATGGCCGGGGTGTCCCGCCAGGCTGTCTCGGCGGTCGAGTCCGGCCAGTCCGATCCGTCCCTGCGGGTGGCGCTGGCCCTGGTCCGGGCGCTGGGCATGACGATCGAGGAGGTCTTCGGGCCGGGCTCGGAGGCGCCGCCGGTCCAGGCCAGGCCGCTGGCGCCGCTCGGCGACGCCGGCGCGCGGGTGGCGCTGGCGCCGATGGGCGATGCGTTCGTCGCCCTCCCGCTGTCGGGCGCGACGGCCAGCAGCGGCGGGTTCACCCCGGCCGGCGGGCTGGCCGACGGGACCGACCTGGCCGACGGGGCCGGCCTGACCGGCCGGGACGGCCCGGGCCCGGCCGGGGGCAGCCGGACGGTGCGCCCGATCGGCCCGCCGCGGCCTGCCCTGGTGGTGGCGGGCTGCGACCCGGCGGTGCCGCTGCTTGAGGCTCCGCTCAGCCTGCTGGACCCGCCGCTGGCGTTCGCCTGGTGGCCGTGCGCCAGCACGGAGGCGCTCCGGCTGGCCGCCAGCGGCCTGGTGCACGCGGCCGGGGCGCACCTGCGCGGCAGCTCGGGCGACTACAACACCGGCCCGGCCGGCCAGCTGCTGCCGGACGGGGCCGAGGTGATCGGGTTCTGCTCCTGGCGCGAGGGCCTGGTGCTGCGGCCCGATCTGGCCGGCCTGGTGCGCGGGGTGGCGGACCTGGCCGCCCGCGGCCTGCGGCTGGTCAACCGGGAGCCCGGCGCCGAGGCGCGCAGCGTGCTGGACCGGGAGCTGGCCGGGCACGGCATCGACCCGGCGAGCCTGCCCGGATACGACAGCCGGGCCACCGGGCACCTGCAGGTGGCGGCCGCGGTGGCGGCCGGGCTGGCGGACGCCGGGGTGGCCAGCGAGCCGGCCGCGCTGGCCTACGGCCTGGCGTTCGTGCCGCTGGCACACGAGCGCTTCGACTGGGTCATCCCGGCCCAGCAGGCCGACGGCCGGGAGATCCAGTGCCTGCTCCGGGTGCTGTCCTCGCCCTGGCTGCTGGAGCAGCTGGCCAGCATTCCCGGCTACGACCCGGCCCGGTGCGGCGAGCACATCGCCACGGTGCCGCCCCATACCAGGCCAGCACCGGCCGCCCGGCCCGGCTAGCTCCGCTGCGTCGTCTTCCGCTGCGCCAGCCACATCGCGGTCCGGTACGGCACCGCCATCTGGCCGTCCGGGAACTGCCGGTCGAGCAGCCTGGTCACCGCGGCGAGCAGCCGGTCCCGCTCGGCCGGCGGCAGCAGGCCGACGTAGGACTTGCTCCGGTCCTCGGCGATCCAGCCGGCCGTGCTCAGCCGCCTGGTCCACTCGACCACCGTGCGGATGCCGGTGCCGAACGCCCCGGTAGCGGCGATGGCCTCGCCGGCCCAGCTGGCCTCGGGCCGGCGCTGGTGCCGGTAGGTCTGGCCGCAGGCCGACTCCATCAGGTCCTGATAGGCCTCGAACCAGGGCTGCCCCTCGGTCGCCGGGTGATTCCACCAGGCCGCCCAGTGGCCGCCGGGCCGCAGGATTCTGGCTACCTCCCCGGCCGCGGTGTCCTGCTTGAACCAGTGCCAGGACTGGCCGAACGTGACCAGGTTGGCTCGGCCGGACCGGATCGGCAGCGCGTTGCCGTCGGCGAGCAGGCAGCATTGGCCGGGGCTGCGGGCCAGGGCCCGGCGCAGCATCTGCTCGCCGATGTCCAGCGCCACGGTGCGGGCGCCGCGGGCGGCGAGCTGGCGGGTGGCGATGCCGGTGCCCGCGCCGCAGTCCACCGTGAGCTGGCCGGCCAGCGGCCCGGCGGCGGCCTCCAGCGCGTCGAAGATGCCGTCCGGGTAGGACGGCCGGGCGGCGTCGTAGTCGGCGGCCAGCGGATCGAAGACCGAGCTGGGCATTCCGGATCTCTCCCTCCGAGGGCTACGCCGGGGACGAACACGCTTGGGCCGGGCCCGGCGGGACAGGCAGGATGACGGCATGAGGCTTCTGGTACTGGGCGGCACGCATCATGTCGGACGGGCAGTGGTAGAGACGGCCCTGGCCCGCGGCGATGAGGTGACCACGCTCACCCGCGGGGTCAGCGGGCCGTCCGCGGACGGTGCGCTCGGGCTGCACGCCGACCGCACCGACCCGGATGCGCTGCGGGCCGTACTCGGCGACGCCAGCTGGGACGCGGTCATCGACACCTGGAGCGGGGCGCCCGCGGCGGTGCTGGACTCGGCCGGCCTGCTGGCGGACCGGGCCGGGCACTACGGCTACGTGTCCAGCCGCTCGGTCTACCGCTGGCCGATCCCGCCCGGCCTGGACGAGAGCGCCCCGGTGGTCGACGGCGACCCGGCCGACCAGGGTCGGGAGGACTACCCGGCGGCCAAGCGCGGCGGCGAGCTGGCCGCCGCCGCCGGGTTCGGCGACCGGGTGCTGCTGGCCAGGGCCGGGCTGATCCTGGGGCCGTACGAGCTGGTCGGCCGGATGCCCTGGTGGCTGCGCCGGATCGCCCGCGGCGGCGACGTGCTCGCGCCGGGCCCGGCGGACGCGCCGCTGCAGTACATCGACTGCCGCGACCTGGCCGCCTGGATGCTGCACGCGGCCGACCGCGGCGTGACCGGCGCGTTCAACGCGGTCAGCCAGCCGGGCCAGGCGACCATGCAGAGCCTGCTGGCGGCGGCGGTGGCGGCGACCGGCTCGGATGCCCGGCTGGTCTGGACGCCGCCCGAGGTGATCGAGAAGGCCGGGATCGCGCCGTGGACCGAGCTGCCGGTCTGGGTGCCGCCCGGCGAGGAGTACGCCGGCCTGCACAGCGGGGACGTCTCGGCCGCCTACGCCGCCGGGCTGACCTGCCGCCCGGTCGAGCAGACCGTGGCCGACACCTGGCAGTGGCTGCAGGCCGAGAACCCGCCGGAGCGGCCCGGGCACGGCCTGGATCCCGACCGCGAGCGCGAGGTGCTCGCCAGCCTGGGCTGACTCCGTAGGGATCAGTGCCCGTAGACCGGGATGATCGACGCCCTGGCGAGGGTGTGGAAGGTCAGGTTGAAGCCCGCCAGCGCCGGGGACACGTCCGAGTTGATGTCCAGCGAGTCAGTGTCGAGCGCGTGCACCGTGAACACGTACCGGTGCGGCGCGTCGCCCTCCGGCGGTGCGGCGCCGCCGAAGTCCTTGGTCCCGTAGTCGTTGCGGACCGAGAAGGCGCCGGCCGGCAGCCCGGCCCCGTCGCTGCTCCCGGCCCCGGTCGGCAGCTCGGTCACCGCGGCGGGGATGCCGATGACCAGCCAGTGCCAGAAGCCGGAACCGGTGGGGGCGTCGGGGTCGTAGCAGGTGACCGCGAAGCCCCTGGTCTGCTCGGGGAACCCGGACCAGCGCAGCTGCGGGGAGATGTTCTGCCCCGACAGGCCGAAGCCGTTGTAGACCTGGGCGTCGGTCATGTGACCCTGGTCGCTCACGTCGTCGCTCTCTACCGTGAACGACGGCACCTTCGGCAGGAACTCGTATGGCAGCGGTGCCCGCTCGGCCATGTTCTCCTCCTCGTTGCTGGCTGCTCGCGATGGCGAGGCCCCCACGCTACTGCGGCCGGCCCGGCCCGGACCGGCCGCCCTCCGGCCACCCTCCGGTCACCGTGGCGGCATCCGGATCCGGCGGCAGCGCCGCGCGCCCCCCGGCGTGGGTGCAAACTGGGACGCGTGAGGATGACGCGATCGTCATCGGCATGGACGCGACGGGGTGTGCTGGCAGCCGTGCTCATCGGCGCTGCGGTCATTCCCGGTCACGCGGCCGGCTCGGCCTCCCCGCCCTGCCAGGGCCACGGCTGCCGGGTCGGCTCCGGTACCGTCCGGTGGATCCGGCGGCTGCCGGGATCCTGGACCGCCGACAACGGGCCCGATGGCACGATGCTGAGCCACGGCGAGGCGTTCGCCGCTGTCGGCGGCAGCCTGGCCGCGATCGGCCTCGGCACCTTCGTGGCCGGATTCGGCGCGACCTCCGGCGTTCCGGTGTGGACCGCGCGCCTGACCGGCTTCCCGGCCGGGTCCGCGATCGTGTCCGTGCGTTCCTGGCCCGGCGTGGTCACCGTCGGGGTGGCCGAGCCGGGCGGAAGTAAGGGGGCGTCGCGCGAGGAGGTCGTGCTCGCCGCGGGCTCAGGCACCGTGCTGCGCGAGTACCCGGCGGCCATGTACGGCGGCGCGGTGGCCGCCAGCGCCAGCCGCGTGGTGATCGTCGGCGACTCCGCGGTGACCTGCTACGACAATGCCACCGGCCGGGTGGTCTGGAGCCGCAGGACCGGCCCGGTCGCGCAGGCGTGGCGGATGGACGCCGGCGTGCTGTACGTCACCGAGGCCGCGGGCGGCTTCCTCGGCACCGCCCCGGTGACCAGGCTGCGCCGGATCAGCCTGCGCAGCGGGGCGGAACGGCTGATCCGGCCCGGCCCGCACGCGGACTTCGCCGGCTCGCTCAGCGGCGCCGCCGACGGCGTGGTGCTGTTCTCCGGATCCCGCGACCTCAGCGCCTACAGCGGCACCGACGGGCACCTGCTGTGGCGCCGGCCGGGCGTGGTACCGGAGACCGAGGATCCGGTCCGGCACACGCTGTACGTCACCACCGGCTCGGCCATGATCGGGCTCAGCCCGCTGACCGGGACCCCGGTCAAGCGCGGCGCGGTCCGGGGGCCGTCCGGCCTTTACGGGGTGCGCAACGGAGTCGCGCTCGGCCTGGACGCCGGCGCCAGGGGCGTTGCCTGGGGCTATGACATCGCCCGGCAGCGGGTGGTCTGGACCACGCCGGCGCTGCCCTGGCCGCACTACTTCGTCGACCTTTCCGGCATCGGCGGCAGCTCCGATCCGGCGACCGGCACCGTGCTGCTCGCCTCGTGCGCCGCCACCGGCACGCCCGCGCCGGGCAGCACGGGCCAGCAGCCCTGCACCCGGCCCGAACTGGTGGCGATCAGGGGCTGACCGGCACGGCACGGCCCGCGGTCCGGTGCGGCGCCGCGCCCGGATGAGGAGGAATGTTGGCAGACGTCGAGTTCCGCAGCGACATGACGGTTGAGCTGATCAAGCACGCGGCCAGCGACGCCGACGTGATCTGGGCCGCCCGGGTGTCGACCAAGGGAGAGCAGACCCTGGCCGAGATCGATAACGAGGCCGAGCGGTCCGCCGGGCTGATCAACTTCCTGATGCGGGACCGGCACGGGACCCCGTTCGAGCACTCCGCCATGACTTTCTACGTGAACGCGCCGATCTTCGTCTTCCGGGAGTTCATGCGGCACCGCACGTTCAGCTACAACGAGGAGAGCGGCCGCTACCGGAAGCTGAACCCGGTGTTCTACCGGCCGGGACCGGACCGCAACCTGGTGCAGACCGGCAAGCCGGGAGCGTACGAGTTCAGCCAGGGCAGCCCCGAGCAGCACGCGCTGGTCACCGAGGCCGTCACGCGGTCCTGCCGGGAGGCCTACGCGGCCTACCTGGAGATGCTGGCGGCCGGGGTGGCCCGCGAGGTGGCCCGCACCGTGCTGCCGGTCGGCCTGTACTCCTCGATGTACGCCACCTGCAATGCCCGGGCCCTGATGAACTTCCTGGCGCTGCGGGTCCGGCGGCCGGACTCCTCGTTCCCGTCGTTCCCGCAGCGGGAGATCGAGATGGTGGCCGAGCAGATGGAGGCGCACTGGGCCAAGCTGATGCCGCTCACTCACGCCGCCTTCGAGCGCAACGGCCGGGTCTGCCCGTAGCCAGCGTCGAGCCCACGCGGCCTGATCGGCCCCGCCTCCCGCTCGCCCGGGTGCATGATGGGGCAGCATGAGATGGCTGGAATGGGACCATAACGGCTACTATCACCGGCTGTTGCTGCGGCAGCTGCCGGCCCGCTGCGGCCGGGTGCTCGATGTCGGCTGCGGCGCCGGCGCCTTCGCTGCCGAGCTCGCCCGGCGTGCGGACCAGGTGGACGCGCTGGACCGGTCCCCGGCCATGATCGAGGCGGCCCGCCGGGCGGTGCCGTCCAATGTCTGCTGCATCCTGGCCGACGTGCTGGAGCAGCCGCTGCCGGCCGAGGGCTACGACGCGATCGTGTCGGTCACCGCGCTGCACCACATGCCGCTGGAGACCGCGCTGCCCCGGCTGGCCGGGGCCCTGCGGCCCGGCGGCGTGCTGGCCGCGGTGGCGCTGCCGCGCACCGACCTGGCCGCCGAGCTGCCGGTCGAGCTGGTCGCCGGGTGCGGTCACCGGCTGCTGGGCGCTTCCTTCGCGCTGCTGCGGTCCGCCGGTCACGGCTCCTGGTACCGGCGGGAACCCGTGCACGCGATCATGCCGATGGCTGAAGGGGAGCTGACCACCCGCCAGGTCCGGCACCGGGCGACCGCCGTGCTGCCCGGCGCGCGGGTCCGGCGGCTGGTGTTCTGGCGCTACCTCCTGCTCTGGCACAAGCGGGCCGAGATGTACCCCGCTGCGCCCGGTTAGCCTGTCGCTGTGAGTTCCCCGGCCGCCCGGTATGACGGGCACTCGGACTGGTACGAGCAGACCTTCTCCGGCTACGCCGCCGAGGAGGAGACGGCGTTCCTGCGGGAATGCCTCGGCGCCGGCGGCGGAGCACCGTGCCTGGACGTGGCCTGCGGCACCGGGCTGCACGTGCGGGCCATCACCGAGGCCGGCTACCGCGCGGTCGGCTTCGACATCTCCGCCGACCAGCTCAGGCTCGCCCGGCACCGGCTGGCGGCCGCGGTTCGCGCCGACGCCCGTTTCCTCCCGCTGCGGGACGCGGCGGTGCCGGTGGCGGCCGGCATGTTCTTTCACACGGACGTGGCCGACTTCGCCGCCGTCGTCCGCGACGTGGCCAGGTGCCTGCGCCCGGCCGGGCGCTTCATCTACTGTGGCCTGCACCCCTGCTTCATCGGGCCGTTCGTGGTCCGCACCGCCGAGGAGCAGGACCGGCAGCTGACCTTCACCGCCGGATACGGCCGGGTCGGCTGGGCCAGCCGCGGCTCGGGCGACGGCACCGGCCTGTGGTCCAGGGTCGGCGGGCACCACAAGACCCTGGCCAGCTTCCTCGGCGCGATCACGGACGCGGGCCTGAGCATCCGCGCGTTCCGCGAGTTCTCCGGCGGCGGCACGATCCTGCCGCGCAACTTCGGCCTGCTGGCCGACAAGCCCTGAGCCGTATCAGCATCAAGCCGCCGCGCAACCCTTGGTGCACCGCGATCAAGCTGGCGAGCAAGCCGCGGTAACGTGGCCGTCATGACCTCAGGCCAGGTAGAGGCGGTGACCCGGACCAGGCCGCCGGAATCTGCAGCAGAGCGGGAGACCATGACCGGCCTGCTGGACTTCCTCCGGGCGACGGTGGTCAACAAGGTCGCCGGCCTGACTGACGAGCAGGCGTTCGGCGCCCCGGTATCCCCGTCCGCGCTGACCCCGGCCGGGGTGGTCAAGCACCTCGCCGGCGTCGAGCGGTTCTGGTTCAGCATTGACTTCGCCGGCGCTGACCTGCCCTGGCCGTGGCCGGAAGAGGATCCGCACGGGAACTTCCCGCTGGCGGACGGCGACACGCTGGCCGCGATCGTTGCTGACTACCAGGCGGAATGCGCCCGGTCCAGGGCGGCGATCCGGGATGCCAGCCTGGACGACCCGGCCCGCGGCCCGGATATGCATTTCACCCTGCGGTACGCCGTGGCCCACATGGTGGAGGAGACCGCCCGGCACTGCGGCCACCTGGACATCTTGCGCGAGCGGATCGACGGCACCACCGGCGAGTAACCGCCCTCCCGTCAGGGTCAGCCAGGCCGGGCGATCACGGCGTAATAGCCGGGCAGCCAGCTTTCGCGGGCGCCCAGGCCGGGGTACATGCCGGGCCCCGGTCCCTCGCTGAAGTGGTCGATACACAGGCCCGCGCCGGTCAGGCTGGCCAGCACATCACTGACCGGCCAGATGAACGAGGCCAGGTCGACCCCGGCCCTGAAGCCGCTCGGCCGCTTGGCGGCATCGGCGTGCCGTACCGGCCCCCGGCCGAAGTAGTCGTTGACCAGCTCGAGCTGGCCGTCCTGCACGGCCAGCACCTCCCAGACCGGATGGTGCTCGAACAGGGCCAGGCGCCCGCCCGGCCTGAGGTGGCCGAGCACGATCCGCGCCCACCGGTCAAGGTCCGGCATCCAGCAGATGCCGCCCCAGCTCATGTAGACGATGTCGAACCGGCCCAGGTCCGTCGGCAGCCGGTAGACGTCGGCCGCGACGAACCGGGCGTCCAGCCCCGCCTGTTCCGCGGTGCGCTGCGCGATCCCGGTGGCGACCTCGCTGATGTCCACCCCGGTGACCCGTGCCCCCCGCACCGCCCAGGACAGCGAGTCGTTGCCGTTGGCGCAGGCCAGGTGCAGCAGCGTCCGGGACCGCACGTCACCGAGCAGCTCGGCCTCGAAATCATCCAGCGTGCTGCCGCCGCCACGGAAGAACTCGGCATCCCTGGCGTCCCGGTCGGCCGCGATCAGGTTCCACCCGGCCCGGTTCGCCGCGGTAAAGGTGTGCGCATCCGCCATCCGGCGATTCTCCCCGACGATGACCGCCCGGCCGCCTGCACCCGGGCGCTTTACCGCAGCGCGAGCCAGCCGGTCAGCGCGGCGAGTACGACCAGGATCACGGCCGTGACGATCCGGACGGTCGCGATGTTGACCCACCGCAGCAGGCTGGTGCCGCCGACAACCGCGAGCGCCGCGACAGCCCAGAGCGCGAGGACTGCGCCTGCGCCGACCGCCAGGGGCGAGTGATACCGGGCGGCCAGGTTCGCGGTGAGGATCTGCGTCAGGTCCCCCCATTCTGCGAGAAAGACAACGCTGAATGCGGTCAGAACCGTTCGCCGGCGTCCCGAGGTACTTGCCTTCGTGAGGTTCTCGTGGTCTGCCTGGCCGTACCGTTCCCGCCGGGCCTCGCGGACGGCCAGTACCGCGCCAGCCAGGAACATCACCGAGACCAGGGCCTCAACGGCCCGGTGGGGCAGGAGGCGGAACAGCGCGACGCCGACGCTCACGGCGATCACGACGTGGATGACGAACGCCGCCGCCGCCCCCAGCCAGACCAGCCACGGCCGCCCGCGGGTGGACAGGACGAGCGAGGCGAACATGGTCTTATCCGGCAGCTCCCCTATGAAGATCACCGGAAACACGGCGGCGGCGATGGCGACTTCCATCCCGGCCTTCCCGCCGGAGCGAAGAGGTCGGCCTTCGTCCCGGCCATGTAGACAACACGGCAGAAACGAAGGTCTCGCCCACCTGGCTAGCAGGTCCGGCAACCGGGCGCTCTGAAGCGCCAGCATGTCGACTGCCGCGTTGCGGACTACTCCCCTTCGCCCGGAATGCTACCCGAGCCATGCGGTGCCGGGGCAGGCTGAGCCAGCCTCAGTCGGACTCCCCGGCGGGCGCACTCGACGGCCAGTGCGCGGGTGACCAGTCACCCTGGGGGTCCGTGGTCTGACCCACCTCGATCAGGTGACCGTCGGGATCGCGGATGTAGCAGCGCTTCTCGTACGGGTGCTGCTTCGGCGGCGTCAGGAAATGAGCGCCCCTGGCGCTCCATTCGGCGTACACGGCGTCGATGTCCTTGACCCGGATATTGAGGAAGCTGCTGACCCGGTCGGGATCGCGTGGTGTCTCCAGGATGACCGTCGGCTTGTCGTCGGTCGGTCCGCCGCCGGAATTGATGACGATCCAGCTATTGGCGAGCGCAACATTGACCGGCTCTCCGGGGAAGGCCACCCTGCCGCCGAGTACCTCGGTGTAGAAGCGCCGGGAGCGCTCGACATCGTCGGAGACGATGAAGTGGGTCAGCACGATTCCCTCTGGCGGCGGTGGGAGCTCGGCCATCTGGCACCTCCACTGGTTAGGTCTCGCACCGCCTCAGGACGGAAACTGCCGCCGACGTTACCACGAGTAAGCATTCGATCTTCTTCCGCTGCCGCGCCCGGCGTGCGCGGCCCTGTCACTGGCCGGCGGAGCGGCGCCGAACGACTTCTGCGAGCTCACCGGCTGATAGGGACTCGCCCCTGGCCAGCTCGGCATCCGATGAGGCAAGTCGGCGCATGGTGTCGGCATCGCGCAGGATGGCCAGGGTCTCTTCTAGCTGCCCCAAGTCCTCCACCGCGACGAGAACGGCTGAGGGGCGTCCGTGCACGGTCACGGTCACGCGCTCGTGGTGGTCGTGCACCCTGCCGACGAGTTCAGAGAGGCGAGACTTGACTTCCCCCAGCGGCAGCACGCTCATGGTCAAAGCTATTACCAGGATCAAGCATCCGGTCAACCTGGTTGTCGAGCGCGCCTGGAGGGACTCGAACCCCCGGCCGGCTGCTTAGAAGGCAGCTGCTCTATCCGGCTGAGCTACAGGCGCATGATGCAATTGTGCATGGTCAGGGTCGAGCCTTGGAAACGGAGCGTACCGGGCGGCGGGCCGTGACGGGCACAGGCGGGCGGAAACCGGAGGCATAACGGGAGGGCGGGACGGCGATGCGGTGGGAGGGTCCGGACGGGTACTGGGCGAGCGATGACCCGGCGCTGGTAGACGTCGCCGCGGTGCATGCCTGGATGAGCGAGCAGAGCTACTGGGCTGCGGGCCGACCGCTGGCAGCGACGGTCAAGGCCATCGAGAACTCGCTGGTCATCGGGCTGTATGCGGCCGACGGCAGCCAGGCGGGGTTCGCCAGGTTCGTCACCGACTATGCCACGTTCGGCTGGCTGTGCGACGTGTTCGTCGACTCAGGTCGGCGCGGGGACGGGCTCGGCACGTTCCTGGTCCAGACCGCGGTGGAGCACCCGGCCGTGCGGGGCGTGCGCCAGCTGCTGATGGCCGAGCCGGGCCGCAGCATCTACCGGCGGCACGGGTACGGCCCGCTGCTGCGGCCCGAGCGCTGGATGGAGCGGCCCGGCCAGGCGCCGTCGCCGGCCTGGCCAGCTGCCCGCACCGGTCACGCGGTCCGGCCACGGTCAGGCGTCAGGATCAGCCGCCAGGTCAGGCGGCACGGTCGGGCGGCGCGGAGCGGCGGCGGGCCAGCCAGGCGGCCTCGGCCTGGCCCATCGGGGTGGACGGCGGGCCCTGCACGAACGGCCAGATCTCCTCGGCGATCATGCGCCAGTCCGCGGTCGCGGACAGCTCGCCGAGCAGGCCGAACAGGCCCAGGTTGATCCGCTGCAGGATCACGTACGAGCGCGGGATCGCGACGTACGGCGCGAGCGGGCTGCGCACGTCGAAGAACCGGCGGACGACCGCGGATGAGTAATCGCTGGTCATCGTGCGCCGGCCGCGCGTGCGCACCGTGTCGTAGAACACCGCCAGGTGCGCGACCACGTCCTCCGTGCTCACCGGCGCGCCGCGGACCAGGAACCCGGCGTCCTCCATGCCCCGCCGGAAGCCCTCCGGATCGTTGTCCAGGCACAGGCAGCGCACCATCTGGATCAGCGGCTGCAGGTCGTCCGGGCTGAAGTGCTTGACCAGGCCGAAGTCGAGGAACGTCACCCGGCCGCCGCCGTGGAACAGGTAATTGCCCGGGTGCGGGTCGCCGTTGAACGCATGCGCCTCGTACAGGCTGCGGAACACGAACCGGTAAATAGTCTCGGCGGCCAGGTCGCGCTCCTCCTGAGACCACCCGGCCAGCTCGGCGAACCTGGCCCCGTCGGACAGCTCGCTGGTCACCACCCGCCGGGTGGACAGCTCCGGCACGATGCCCGGCACCGTGATGGTCGGATGACCGGCGTAGTAGTCCGCCAGCAGCTGCTGGTTCTCCGCCTCCCGGGTGTAGTCGAGTTCCTCCAGGACCCGTTCCCGCAGCTCCGCGATCAGCGCATCCACGTCCTGGTTCGGCGCGGTGATCTTCAGCAGGCGGCGCAGCAGCGCTACGTTGCCCAGGTCGGCCGCGATGGTCTCGGCGATGCCGGGGTACTGCACCTTGACCGCGACCGCGCGCCCGTCGCGGGTCATCGCGCGGTGCACCTGGCCGATCGAGGCGGCCGCGATCGGCACCGGGTCCCAGCGGGCGAACACCCGCTCCGGTGGCCCGCCCAGCTCCTCCTCGATCACTCCGGCCGCCAGCTCGGGGCTCATCGGCGGCACGCTGTCCTGCAGGCGGCTGAGCGTGCGGCGGGCGACCGGCGACAGCCCGTCGTCGACGTAGCTGGCCATCTGGCCGATCTTCATCAGCACGCCCTTCATCGTGCCGAGGGTCGCGGCGACGTCCTCCGCGGT
The DNA here is from genome assembly GCA_963719705.1 of uncultured Actinomycetota bacterium. GTDB lineage: Bacteria > Actinomycetota > Actinomycetes > Streptosporangiales > Streptosporangiaceae > CAVRCV01. The sequence continues at coordinate 1,089,847 of CAVRCV010000013.1, read as the reverse complement.
CTGCAGCGCCAGGTCGGTGCGCAGCCGCTCACGGCGCTGCCCGGCCGCCGCGAACAGGGCAGGCGCGCTGATCGCGTAACGGGCGCCGCCGCGCACCGCCAGCCCGAGCGCCGCCGCCCCCCGCCGCACCCGCAGCCGGACCATCCGGTGCCGGGCCAGCAGCAGGACCGCCGCTGCCGCCGCGGCCGCGCCCCCGGCCGCCAGGCCGGCCGCCCCCGCCCGCCGCATCAGGGCCGGGCCGCGCGCGCCCGCAGCGCGATCCGCTGCCGCGCCTCCAGCACGCCGGGCTCGCCCAGGTAAGCCGCGTCCAGCACGCCGAGTGCCTGCCGGATCTCGTTGCGGCGGTCCGGCGTCAGCGCGGGCGGCTGCGGGTAGCCGTACATGTCCCTGGCCCAGTCCGGCAGCGTGGCGACCGCCGCGTCGGCGACGTCCCGCCAGATCTCGGCGAGGTCGGGGTCCAGGCCCGCCGGGCGCAGCAGGTAGCCCATCGACTCGGCGGCGGCCGGGGTACAGCGCAGCTGCGGCCGCACCGACTCCAGGTAGTCACGCAGCGCGGTGGCGGTGGCCGGGACCTGCCCCGGCGGCACGCCGACCAGCTCGGCCGCGACGACCATCTCGGCCACGTAGCGGTCGGCTTCCTCTGCTGACAGCGGCGTGCCGAGCGCCTGGCTGACCACGAGGCCCGAGTCGACCAGCGCGGCGTGCACCCACAGCAGCAGCGCCGGGTCGCCGGCCGCATAGGCCTGGCCGGTCACCGGGTCGGTGCCGCGGACGTGCTCGTGGATCCGCCGCACCGTGGCGGCGGCCCGCTGCGCCTGCGCCCGCTCGCCGAAGCTGACCGTGGCCAGGTACTGGGAGGTGGCGGCGAGCCGGCCTACCGGATCGGCCCGCCAGTTGCTGTGCTGGTCCACCCCGGCCATCGCCAGCGGGTGCAGCGCCTGCACCATCAGTGCCCGCAGCCCGGCCACCGGGCTGGCCACGTCGGCGGCTAGGCGCCAGGTGACGCTGCCCGCCCCGAAGAACCCCTCGTCGGCCGGCCGCTCCGGGATCGCGGACACGTAAGCGGCCGCGGAACGCTCGATCAGCCCGGTCGCGCTGCCATAGGAAGAATACGCTGCCGAATCTGCCGTCATGACTGCCAAACTACCCAGTGCCCGGATCGGTACCGACCGGCAGCCGGGCCTCCTCAGGGCTCTCCGGCGGCGGACCGGGCGACGGCAGCGTGGCGTGCCGGACCGCCGGGATCAGCGCGGCCAGCAGCAGCGCCCCCGCCACGCAGGCCAGGCCCCCGCTGACCACCGAGATCGTCGGGCTGAACAGCTGCGCCACCGCGCCTGCCTCGGTATTGCCCAGCGCCGGCGCGGTGTTGACCTGGGCCAGGTACAGGCTGCTCACCCGGCCGCGCAGCGGATCGGGCGTGTAGTGCTGCAGCAGCGTGTTCCGGAGCACCTCCGAGATCATGTCGCCCATCCCGGCCAGGGCCAGGAACGCCAGCCCGAGCCCGAGGTTGCGGGTCAGCCCGAAGCCGGCGATCGCGGCCCCCCAGACGATCCCGGCGCCGATGACCACCATCCCCGGCCGCCGCACGTGGCCGGTCCAGCCGCTGGTCGCGGCGCCGGCCAGGGCGCCCAGGCCGGGTGCGGCCACCAGCAGGCCGTAGGTCGCCGGCCCGCCGTGGAAATGCTGGCTGGCCAGCGCGGGGAACAGCCCGGCGGGCATGCCGAAGATCATCGCGCTGGTGTCGATCAGCAGGATCCCGCCGAGCACCCCGTTGTGCCGGACGTAGCCCAGCCCTTCGGCCATCGACCGCAGCCCCGGCCGCTGGGCCCGCACGGTCGGCGGCAGCGGCCGCACGAACGCCAGCGCGGCACCGAAGATGACCAGCGCAGCGGCGTCGATGCCGTAGCACACGGCCAGCCCGCTGGTGTCGATCAGGTAGCCGGCCAGGGCCGGGCCGCCCAGGTTGCCGAGCTGACCGCCCATGCTGTTCAGGGCGGCCGCGGCGGCCAGCCGGGACGGCCCGACCAGGGTCGGCAGCGCCGCGGTCGCGGCCGGCGCGCCGATCCCGGCCAGCAGCCCGATGCCCAGCGTGAGCAGGTAGACCAGCCAGAGCTGGGGATGCGGCAGCAGGCTGTTGCCCGCCAGCCCGCCCGCCAGCAGCGCCTCGGGAGCCAGCACGATCATCAGCATCCGGCGCCGGTCGTGCCGGTCGGCCAGCATCCCGCCCGCCAGCAGCCCGGCCAGCATGCCGATGGCCGAGGCCAGGGTCAGCAGGCCAACCGCGAACGAGGACCGGGTCAGCTCGAACACCTGCCAGCTTCCGGTGGTGGTGGCGATCGCGCTGCCCGCCGAGGAGGCGAACCGGCCCAGGTACAGGAACCGGAAGTCGCGGCTCTCGCGCAGCGGGGTGACGTCGATGACGATCTGCCCGACCCGCATGCCGCTCCGATGCTGACTCGCCCGCTACCCGACTGTCGTTATTACGAGTAACGAAATACCCGCCGCCGGTGCCGCTTGTCCAGGCCAGTGCGCCAGGCGGCACAGGCAGGCTACTGGCTAGCCGCCCCGGCGGCAGGCCTCGGGGCGCCGCTCCGCCAGGCCGGTGCGGCGGCTCGTCACCCGCTGGCTGCTGCCTGCCCGGCTCCCGGCGGCAGGTTCGGAGTGCCGGGGCTGCGGGTCTCGCCGGGCCGGGCTACGCTTGGCCGTAACTAGCGGAAGGCACCGGCATGGCCCTGGGAAACGGCGTGATCGTGCGGCCGGTCCTGGTCTGGGCGGCAGCTCTGGCGGCCAGCGTGTGGCCGGCCGCGGCACACCCGGCAGCCGCTTCGTCCGGGCTGATGGCGCTGGCCACGCTGGCGCTGGCCGGGATGATCCTGGCGTTCTTCGCGCACGCGGCCAGGATCGCGGCCGCGGTCACCGCCCGGCCGCTCACCGGGCGGGCTGAGGCGCTGCGCCGCAAGTCGTTCTGCGCGGTGTTCCAGCGCCAGCTCAACCCGGACGCGGCCGGCCACATCCGGCCCAGGGCACCCTCAGCGGCCCCGGCGGCCGCCTGACCGGCTGTCCTCCCGGCAGCTCGCCGCGCTGACCCCGGCAGTTCCCCGCCGCTGACGGCCCACCCGCTGGCAGCCCTGCCCGCTGGCAGCACTGTCCGCTGGCAGCACTGTCCGCTGGCAGCCTGCCCGTCGACGGCACCGGGTTCAGCACCGGGTCTCAGCAGCACTGCCGTGACAGCCTGCCCGTCCTGACTCTGCCCGCCGTGGCATCCGCGGTGCCGGCACCGGCATCCGCAGTGCCCTCCCGGCTCCCGTCGTGCGGGCTGGTCCTTGCGGCCGCCTCCAGCGCCCATCCCGTCACTGCGACCCGCTGGAGGGTTACCTCATGCTCACCTGGTTCAGCGCCCTGACCGGCGCTGCTTATCACGTTGTCTACGCGCTGGCCGCCGGTCTGGCCCCGGTGACCGGCGGCCTGGCCACCGTCGCCGCGATCGTCCTGTTCACGGTTGGCGTCCGGCTGCTGCTGTCGCCGCTCAGCCTCTGGGCGCTGCGCGGCCAGTCCCGGCTGTCCGTGCTGATGCCGCAGGTGCAGGAACTCCAGCGGCGCTACGCCCGGCAGCCGGACCGGCTGCAGGCCGAGCTGACCGCGCTGTACCAGCGGGAAGGCTCGGGCCTGCTGTCCGGCTGCCTGCCGCTGCTGCTCCAGCTGCCGTTCCTCAGCATCATGTACCGGCTGTTCCGGTCCGCGACTGTGGCCGGGCGTCCGAACGCACTGCTCGGACGGGACCTGCTCGGCACGCCGCTGGGCAGCCACTGGCTGTCCGCGGCCGGGCCGCTGAGCAGCCACGGCCTGGTCTTCGCCGGGCTGTTCGCGCTGCTGGCGGTGGCGGCGTGGCTTGCCGCGCGGTCCGCGCGGCAAGCCACCCCGCTCGCCGGGCCCGCCCCGGCGGGCCCGGCGCGAGGGCTGCAGTCGGTCCCGGCAAGGCCGCCCAGCCGGGCCAGACCGGCCAGACCGGCGGGGGCATGAGCTGGCTCGGGCGGCTGCTGCCCTACTCGACGCTGCTAGTGGCAGCACTGCTGCCGCTAGCAGCCGGTATCTACCTGCTCACCAGCAGCTGCTGGACCCTGGCCGAGCGGGCGGTGCTCCGTCGCTGGGCAAGAGGGCACCGCGTTACCGGGGAGCCTTGTGTGCAGATACTGCACACAAGGCTCCCCAATAAGTCAGGGCGGGCCGCCCGGCGGCCGCCGATGTAGCCTTCGGGGTACGGTCGGCCGCCGGGCCAGGCCGTGCCCGCAGGAGCCCGTGCCACCGGAGCCCGTGCCACAGGAGGTAGCCATGCATCAGCCGCCCATCCCGGACCTGGCCAGCTCCGACCCGGAGATCGCGGAGCTGATCGAGGCGGAGGCTCGCCGCGAGTTCACCAAGGTCCGGCTGATCCCGTCGGAGAACTATGTCTCGGTCGCGGTGCTGGAGGCCTCCGGCACGGTGCTGACGAACAAGTACTCCGAGGGCTACCCCGGCCGCCGCTACTACGAGGGCCAGCAGTGCATCGACCCGATCGAGACCATTGCGCAGACCAGGGCCAGGGACCTGTTCGGGGTGGCGAACGCCAACGTGCAGCCGTACTCGGGCACGCCCGCCAACCTCGCCGTCTACCTGGCCTTCGTGCAGCCGGGCGAGACCGTGATGGGGATGGGGCTGCCGGCCGGCGGTCACCTGTCGCACGGCTGGCCGGTGTCGGCCACCGGCAAGTGGTTCCGCGCCGTGCAGTACGGGGTGCGCGCCGACACCGGCCGGATGGACCTGGACGAAGTGCGGGAGCTGGCCCTGCGGGAGCGGCCGAAGGTTATCTTCTGCGGCGGCACGGCGATCCCGCGCACGATCGACTTCCCGGCGTTCGCGCAGATCGCCGCCGAGGTGGATGCGGTGCTGGTGGCCGACATCGCGCACATCGCCGGGCTGGTGGCCGGCGGCGCGCACCCGAGCCCGGTGGGCCACGCCCAGGTGATCACCACGACCACGCACAAGACCCTGCGCGGCCCGCGCGGCGCCATGATCATGTCCGATGCCGAGCACGCGGCCGCGGTGAACAAGGCGGTGTTCCCCGGCCTGCAGGGCGGCCCGCACAACCACACCACGGCTGCGATCGCGGTGGCGCTGCGCGAGGCCGCCCAGCCGGCCTTCCGCGACTACGCGCACCAGGTCGTGCGCAATGCCCGGGCCCTGGCCGACGCGCTGCTGGAACGCGGCTTCACCCTGGTCTCCGGCGGCACGGACAACCACCTCATCCTGATGGACCTGACCGCGCAGGGGATCGGCGGCAAGCCCGCCGCCAAGGCACTGGACCGGGCCGGCCTCGAGGTGAACTACAACACGGTGCCGTTCGACCCGCGCAAGCCGTTCGACCCGTCCGGGATCCGGATCGGCACCCCGGCCGTCACCACCCGCGGCCTGACCGAGCCGCACATGCGCCAGATCGCGGCCTGGATGGATGAGGCCGTCGCGGCCGCGGCCAAGGAAGACGAGGCGGTCATCGAGCGGATCGCGGGCGAGGTCCGCGACCTGCTCGCCGGGTTCCCCATGCCCGGCTGGCAGGAGGCCTGACTCCGGCGCCGCGCAGAACCCGCCGGGCCCGGATTACCCGGCCCGGCGAGTCGGTGCGGCAGGCCGGCTGTATTCCGGTTAGCCTGCTTTACTGAGTACCGGTTTTCTGTCGGGGGACAGACAGCGCTGCCTTTCTGCGGTGCGGCTTTCTGCCGGGACAGATATGGGGGATGCGCGCATTATGAGCTTCGGGGGATTGGCCGGTATTCCGGCCCGCCAGTCGAGACCCGTTTCTTTTCCGGCATATGTCCCGGCGGCGCATCAGCTAGCGCGGCCATAAGACCAGCGCGATCTTAAGACGGCCCGCTCCGGCGGGCGGCCACCTGGGTTCCTATCCGGCACCAGCGCCGCGGCCGCGTGCCGAGCCCTGCCTGGCGCCTGGTGCTCGCCGCCCGCGGCTACCACGGCGCACTCCACTTCCCGCTAGCAGGACAAGGCGGTACCAGCATGCTCGCAGCACAGCGGCCGCGGCTGACGCGGCGAACTCCGACGGCACGCAGCGCCCCGTTAGCCAGGGCGGCACGGGTGACCGGGCACGTGCTGACGGCGGGCGCCGTCCTGGCCGGTGTGCTCGTCCCGGCCGGCGCGGCCGGGGCTGACCGGGCGGCCCGGCCGGGGGGAGGCCTGAAGCGGGTGTCCTACCTCGGGTATGCCTTCCTGGTGCCGGTGTCCTGGCCGGTGATCAGCCTCGCCCGCCACCCGCGCGACTGCGTCCGGTTCAACCTGCACGCGGTCTACCTGGGCGCGCCTGGCACGAACGAGACCTGCCCGAGCCGGCTGCTCGGGACCACCGAGGCCGTCCTGATCCAGCCGGGCCCCGTCGGCGTGCCGCTCCAGTCGGTGGAGAACCCGGTTGCCCGGCAGGTCACGGTGACCGCGCCCGGCATCAGGCTGCTGGCCACGCTCGGCGCCGACCCGGCCCGGATCTACCAGGTCCTGGCCAGCGCGTCGCTGCCGGCCCCGCGGGTTCAGATGCCGGATCCGGTCCGGCTCGAAGCCGTTGCCAGTCCGGCGGCTCCGGCGGCCCCGGCTCCGGCGGCGCTGTCCGCGGCGGTCGCCAACTACCGGGGCCCCGGCTTCGATGCGTGCGCCGCGCCGAGCGCTGCCTACATGCGGGCCTGGCGGCGCTGGTCACCGTACCGGGCCGTGGGCATCTACATCGGCGGCGCGGACCGGTCCTGCGACCAGCGCAACCTGACCCGCTCCTGGGTCCTGACCGAGGCCAGGGCCGGATGGCGGTTCATCCCCATGTACGCCGGTCCGCAGGCCGCGTTCGGCGAGCTGAAGGCACCGGGCCAGCAGGGCGCCAGGGCCGCGGCCGACGCGGTTGCCCAGGCCGAGCGGCTCGGCTTCGGGCGGCCGGTCCCGATCTACTACGACATGGAGGGCTACCAGGCCAGGCACACCGGGGCGGTGCTGCGCTTCCTGTCCGCCTGGACGAACACGCTGCACCATTTCGGTTACCTGTCCGGCGTGTACTCAAGCTCACGGTCCGCGGTCGTGGATCTGGCCAGGGAGTACTCCCGCCGCTCGTTCGCCATTCCGGACATTATCTACGACGCGCTGTGGAACGGCCGGGCCAACGTCGCGGACCGGAGCATCCGGTCCGGTGAATGGCCGGAGCACCGCCGCATTCACCAGTACCTCGGAAATATCCGGCAGACGTACGGGCACGACACCATCAATATCGACAAGGACTTTCTCGACGTGGACCTGCCGGTGCCGGACGGCACCCCGCAGGCGAGCCAGGCGGTGTCGCTGGCCGACGGCGTGACCGAGGTGTTCTACCCCGGCCGCGGCGGCAGCCTCTGGCGGGACGTGCACTCGTTCGTGACCGGCTGGTCGCCCCAGGTCAACATGGGCGGTGCGGACAGCTCGGTGCCCTCGGCGGTCTCGACCGCATCCGGTGCGGTCGACGTGTTCTACAAGGGGGCCGACCGGTACCTCTGGGAGGCGTCCTTCCGGCCGGGTCCCGGCTGGGGCCCGGCCAGGCGGCTGACCGGGCTCGGCCTGCTGGGCGGCGCGCCCAGGGCCGTGTCCGAGGCCAGCGGGATCGTGGATGTGTTCTGGCGCGGCGCGCCGCACCGGCAGCTCTGGCACGCCAGGTTCGTGCCCGGGCACGGCTGGAGCGGCCCGCAGCGGCTGGGCGCCGGGCTGGCCTCCTACCCGTCGCCGGTCGCAGCCGGCCGCGGCACCGTGGCCGCGTTCTGGAAGGGCCGGGACCGGCACCTGTGGTATGTCGCCAGCCGGCCAGGCAATGGCTGGAGCTCCCCGGCCCGGCTGCGTACCGGCCCGCTGGGCGGCCCGGTACGGGCCACGGCACAGTCCGGCGGCCTGGTCGGGGTGGTCTGGCGGGGCCAGGGCCGGACCGCGTCTGGGCCATGACCGGCCGCCCCGGCAGCTGGCAGGGGCCGGTCAGCCTGGGCGGGAACGCCGCCGGGTCGCCGTGGCCGGAGGCGGCGGACGGCCCGGTGCGGGTGCTGTGGCGCGGGCCGCGGGGCGCGCTCTGGCAGGAGCAGCTCGGACCGCGCGGGAACTGGGGCCGCCCGGTCCGGCTGCGGTTCCGGCTGCGGCTCGGCTCGCCGCCGTTCACCGCGGCCGGCGCGGCGGTCGGCACGGTCTGGGCGTTCTGGCGCGGCACTGGGCGCGGGCTCTGGTCGCTCCGGGTAACCGGCAGTGATCCGGGTACCCCGCGCCGCCTGACCAGCGCGCCGGGCTGATCCTAGTTGCTGATCTTGCTGGCGGGCCGCCGCCACTGCACGGTGGGCAGCATGGCCTCGGGCCTGGCCCGGTGCGCGTACCGCTTGGTGATCCCGAACAGCGAGTCGATCAGTGTGTCCGACAGCAGGTGCGGCTCGAGGCCGAGTTCCACCATGCCGTGGTGCACCACGTTGTAGTGGTGGTTCTCCTCCTCGACCCGGGGGTTGTCCAGTCGCTCGACCCGGACCTTGTCCGGGCTGACCCTGGCGATGGTCTCGGCGATCTGGCTGATCGACAGGGACTCGGTCATCTGGTTGAAGACCCGGAACTCGCCGCGCCCGGCCGGGTTCTCGCAGGCCAGCTGGAGGCAGCGGACCGTGTCCCGGATCTCGATCAGGCCGCGGACCTGGCTGCCGTTGCCGTAGACGGTGAGCGGCAGGCCGAGCACGGACTGGATCACGAACCGGTTCAGCACCGTGCCGAACACCGCGTCGTAGTCGAACCGGGTGGCCAGCCGGTCGTCCCTGGCGGTCTCCGGGGTCTGCTGCCCGTAGACCACGCCCTGGTTCAGGTCGGTCGCCCGCAGGTCCCAGATCCGGCAGGCGAACTCGATGTTGTGGCTGTCGTGCACCTTGGACAGGTGATAAAAGGAGCCCGGCCGTTTCGGGAACAGCACCCGGTCCTTGCGGCCCTTGTGCTCCAGTTCCAGCCAGCCTTCCTCGATGTCGATGTTCGGGGTGCCGTACTCGCCCATCGTGCCGAGCTTGACCAGGTGGATGTCGGGGTTGAGCTCGGCGATCGCGTACAGCAGGTTGAGGTTGCCGACCACGTTGTTGACCTGGGTGTAGACGGCGTGCTTGCGGTCCACCATGGAGTAGGGCGCGGCCCGCTGCTCGGCGAAGTGGATCACCGCGTCCGGCGCGAAGTCCCGCACGATGTGGTAGGTGAAGTCGGCGTCGCACAGGTCGCCCACGTAGCAGCCGATCTCCTGGCCGGTCAGCTCGTGCCAGACCCGCACCCTGGTCTGCAGTGCCTCGATCGGGACCAGGCTGTCGACCCCCATCTCGAAGTCGTACTGGCGCCGTACGAAGCTGTCCGCCACCGCTACCTGGTGGCCGACCTCGGACAGGTGCAGCGCCGTCGGCCAGCCCAGGTAGCCGTCCCCGCCCAACACCAAGATCTTCATGATCTTGCTCCCGCCTGATCGGCACTGACTTTTCGGCATTGGCTTTCGTTGCTTTATACCTTGGCCCGGCGGTGCTGGGCTACGCAGCCGCGGCCGGGCGGCCCCGCCGGGCCGGGCTAGGCACACGCGGGCGGACGGCCTGCGGTGGGCTCCGCGCGCGCAGCGGGGCCTCCGGAGGCCCTTCAGACGGCCCTAAAGTAAATCTTGCGTAAATGAGCGAGCTGTTATATGGCGGTCTGGTCACCGAGCCCACCCAGCGTTCCCGTACTGTATACGTGTCGTACCGGAACATCCCGACCCCGCCCGCCGACCGACTGGGACGCTATGACTGGGACACAGATGAGCCTGACTCAGCGAAAGATCGTGTACACGGTCTGGCGGATGCTTCCGCTGTCGCTGCGGCGGAAGCTGCGCACGGAGGCCGGGATACGGTTTGCCCGGTTCGTCCCGGCCGCGGTGGCCGCAGTGGTCACGAGTCAGATTCTTCTGGCGGTGCTGAACGGCCCGTTCGGGGTGAGCGCCGGGACCTCCGCGATCATCGCCTCGATGGTCGCGGCCGGGGTCAGCTACCTGATGAGCCGCTGGGCCTGGGAGCGCAAGGGCCGCCCCGACCTGCTCAGGGAGACCCTGCCGTTCTGGGCGGTCTCCATCGGGGTGTGGCTCCTGCTCGGGCTGACCACGCACTTCGCGAGCGTCTGGGCCCACTCCATGGACCTGCACCACTGGCGCCGGGTACTGGTCGTGAACGGCGCTTACTTCCTGGCCAACTGCGTGACCTTCGTGACCAGGTTCGTGATCTTCCATTACCTGCTGTTCAATGACCGGCAGGGCAAGGCCAGGCACGCCGGCCGGCGGCAAGGCCAGCAAGGCCGACGTGGGCGGCGGCAAGGCCAGCAACGCCGACGTGGGCGGCGGCAAGGCCAGCAACGCCGACGTGGGCGGCGGGGCCGCCGACAGCGAGCAGGAGGCGCTGGCGTTCGTTCCCGCTCCGACTCCGGTTCGCGGGCGCGCCGACCGGGGCCAGCCGGGCTGACCGCCCGCCGCCGGGCCGGGATGGCCAAGCCCGCCGCCAGGCCGTGCCATGCAATGGGCGCGCCGGCTAGCACGGTGCTGGCTGACCACGGTGCTGGCTACCACGGTGCTGGCTACCACGGGCGGGCGGAAACGGCAGCCCGGGAGGCCGGGAGGCGAGGCATGGTGACCTGGGCGAGCGGACCACGGCCGGAGATACAGCCGCTCGAAGAGGAGTCGTACCGGGTGCTGCGGTCCCGGATCGACCTGTCCCGGCTGCCGAAGCACAGCCGCGACGTCACCGAGCGGGTGATCCACGCCAGCGCCGACTTCGACTACGCGACCGACCTGATCTGCGACGAGGAGTCGCTGGACTCGGCCGTGACGGCACTGGCCGAGGGCGCCCCCGTCATCGCCGACACCGCTATGGTCGCGGCCGGGATCACCGGCTGTCCGGTCATCTGCAAGACCGGAGAGCCGCTGACCCATCGGCTGGCCCGCACCGCCGGCATCAGCCGGGCGGCGGCGGCGATGCGGCTGGCCTACGGTGAGGCCGGGCCCGGCGCCGTCTGGGTGCTCGGCGGAGCGCCGATGGCCCTGCAGGAGATCCTGTCCCGCGGGGTCGAGGCGGCCTTCGTGATCGGGATGCCGGCCGGCTTCGTCGGCGCGGTGGAGGTAAAGGACGCGCTGCGGGCCAGCGGCATGCGCTCGCTCAGCAACGTGTCGGAGAAGGGCGGCGCCGCAGTGGCCGCCGCCGCGTTCAACGCGCTGCTGCGCTCGGCGATGGTCATCGAGGGCTCGCTGGCGGGCTGGGGCGCCCAGGACCCGCCGCTGTCGGCTGACGACGAGGGCACCGGGCCGTGACCGGCCGCAAGGCCGCGGCGGCCGGGACGGATTGCAGGCCCAGCTTTGCGAGTTGGGAGCCGGTAACCTGCCTGGCAGCGCACAATAAGCACATGGCTGGATACTGACGACTTCAAGGTTGGATACTGGCGCTCACGCTGCGGCCGCGGGACTCACCGCCCGGCTGCCCAGGGACGTCGCGGCGGCGGCCCCGCGGCCCGCACGGCGCGGCCGCGGCGGACACGGCGGCTGACCTAAGGGGCCAGCCAGGGGCCCTCCGGGGACCCTGGCCGCGGGCCCTGAGCCGGTAACCGACCTGACAGGAGAGCTACTGCGTGACCGGCAGCAGGCCCAGGGCAGGGAGCCCGCGGCCATGACAGAGGGACAGGGAGTGACGGCTGCGTCGGCGCCATGGGGCGGCGGCGAGGCCGGTGCCGCGCCTGTGCCCGAGCCGGTGCCGGGCTCGCCGGACCCGGCTGCCGCCGGGCCGCCGCAGCCCGCCCGGCCGGCCCAGCCGGGCTACCGGGCGGCGCGCGGGCCGAGCGGCGTGCCGCCCGAGCCTGCCATCCCGCCGGGCCGGCCGGTCCCGGCGGTCCCGGCTGGCCCCGGGCCGGCCGGCGCCGAGCCCGTCGCCGAGCCGTACGTGCGGGTGGATGCCCGCCGCCTGGAGTCGGCGCTGCTGGCGCTGCGGCACCCGATCGTGGCCGTGCCGCTGGTGCTGGAGGCACCGGGGGTGCAGCAGGCCAGGGCCGAGCGGCGCAAGCTGCTCAGCCAGATCGACGACTACCTGCTGCCCCGGCTGCGCCAGTCCGGTGCCCCGATCCTGGTCGCCCTGGTCGGGTCGACCGGCGCCGGCAAGTCGACGCTGATGAACAGCCTGGTCGGCCGGCAGGTGAGCCTGACCGGCATCCGCCGGCCCACCACGAACAGCCCGGTGCTGGCCTGTCATCCCGATGACGCGCACTGGTTCGCCGAGAACGTGTTCCTGCCCACCCTGCCGCGGGTGCGCCAGCAGGGCCTGGCCATGCCCGGCCGGGACGGGCTGCTCGTGCTGGCCGCCAGCGAGGGCATGCCCAGGGGCGTGGCGCTGCTGGACACCCCCGATATCGACTCCGTGGTGGCCGCGCACCGGGACTTCGCACACCAGTTCCTGGATGCCTCCGACTTGTGGCTGTTCATGACCAGCGCCCGTCGGTACGCGGACGCGGCGGTCTGGGAGCTGCTGCAGGACGCCAGGGACCGCGGGGCATCGCTGGCCGTGGTCCTGTCCAGGGTCCCGGCCGCCGCGGCATCGCAGCTCACCGCGCACTTCGACGCGATGCTCCAGGCGAACGGGCTGCCCGAGGTCACCCGCTTCCTGGTGCCCGAGACGATGGTCACCGACGCCCGGCTGCCCGCCGAGGTCTCCGGCCCGGTCCGGGACTGGCTGGAGGACACGGCCGACCGGATGGACCGGCGGGTCGCGGTGCTCACCCAGACCATGTCGGGGGTGCTCGATACGTTCCGGACCCGGGTTCCCCAGCTGGCAGCGGAGATCGAGGCCCAGCTCGCGCTGCGGCTGCGGCTGCACGACTCGGTGCGTAACGCCTACCGCGCCGCGCTGGCCGGCCTGGACCGGTCGATGCGGGACGGCTCGCTGCTCACCGGCGAGGTGCTGGCCCGCTGGCAGGATTTCGCCGGGACCGGGGACCTGATGCGCACCCTGCACGCCCGTAAGGGCCGCCGGGGCGGCGGCCGGGGCCGGAAGCGGACGGTTCCGGCCAGGGCCACGGCGCTCCAGGCGGCCGTGGCGTCCGGCCTGGAGAGCCTGGTCGCGGCGCTGGCGGACCGGGCCGCCGAGCAGGCGGTGGGCAGCTGGCAGGCACTCCCGGCCGGGACGGCGCTGCTGGCCGGCCTGAATGGCTCCGGCTCCGGCGGGCCCCGGCCCGGCTCGCGGCCGGATCAGCCGCCGGGCCGGTCCGGAGGGCAGCCGCCCGGTATGTCCGGCCTGACCGGGCTGTCGGGGCACGCCCAGCTGTCCGCGCTCAGCGCGGCCGAGGAGGTCGCGGCGCTGGCCCGGTCGTCACCGGACCTGGGCCCGCAGTCCGCGCGCGCGATCGGCGCCTGGCAGGAGCACGTGCTCCAGCTGGTCCAGGCCGAGAACGTCACGAGGCGGTCGGTGGCGCGGGTGGTCTCGTTCGATGAGGAGGCGCTGGCGCTGGTGCTCACCATCGTCGTGCTCGGCCAGGACGCCACCCAGGCGGAAGCCGGCGCCAGCGCCGTGCCGCAGCGCCTGCTGGCCTCGCTGTTCGGGGCGGCCTGCTGCGGGACATCGGGAACCGGGTCCGGGCCGATCTGTGCGACCGGATCGGGCTGCTGTTCGACGATGAGATGCTGCGGTTCACGGCGATCGCCGACGCCGCCGGGGTCCCGGACGAGACCGCCGCCACTCAGCTGCACGAGGCCAGCAGCGCGCTTGAGGCGGCCCGGTGAGGGCGAGCTGGCCGGTGCCCGGGTCCGCCGTCGCCGGGCCGGCGGCGGCCGGTGCCACGGCCGGCCTTGGCGGAGCCGGCCTGGCCGTGGCTGGTCCGCCCGGTCCGCCCGGTCCGCCGGTCCGCCCGGTCCGGCTGCCATGACCGGCCCTGCTGCCATGGCCAGTCCGGCCGGGGCCGGCGCCCCCGGCGGCCCCGGTGGTCCCGGCGGCCCCGGCGGTCCCGGCGGCCCCGGTGGTCCCGGCGGTCAGCCGCTGGCCGGGCGGGCGGGCGGCAGCGCGCTGTCGGCCCGGCTGACCGCGCTGGCCCGGCTGGTCCAGATCGGCGCGGCGCGCGGCGGCGACGGCGGGTTCAGCCAGCCGCTGCTCGATGACGCCGAGAGCTTGCTCGGCCGGGCCGGGGAGCGGCTGCGGCTGTCCTCCGCGCACACCGTGGTGGCCCTGGCCGGGGGTACCGGCAGCGGCAAGTCCTCGCTGTTCAACCGGCTCGCCGGGGCGGACTTCTCCACCGTCGGGGTGACCCGGCCGGTGACCAGGGAGCCGCACGCCTGCGTGTGGGGCGTGGGCGGCTCCGGCCCGCTGCTGGAGTGGCTGGGCGTGCCGCGGCGGCACCGCTACGCCAGGGCCAGCGCGCTCGACCGGGGGGAGGAATCGCTGACCGGCCTGGTCCTGCTGGACCTGCCCGACCATGACTCGGTGCTGACCCAGGCCTCCGGCATCGTGGACAACCTGGTCGACCAGGCGGACCTGATGATCTGGGTGCTGGATCCGCAGAAGTACGCGGACGCGGCGGTGCACCGGCGGTTCCTGGTCCCGCTGGCCGGGCATGCCGAGGTGCTTGCCGTCGTGCTGAACCAGTCCGACCTGCTGAGCTCCGGGCAGGTCGAGGACTGCGTCGGCGACCTGCGCCGGCTGCTCGACGCCGAGGAACTGCAGGACGTGCAGATCCTGGTCACCTCGACGGTGACCGGGTCCGGTCTCGGCGAGTTCCGCAAGCTGCTCACCAGCACGGTGTCGGCGCGCCGGGCCGCCAGCGCCAGGATCTCGGCCGATCTGGACGCCGTCGCGGCCCGGTTCGGCCCGTATGCCGGGGATCCGGAGATCGCGCCGGAAGCGGTGGCCAGCCGGATCCTGGAGGGCGGGACCGGCAGGCTCGCCGACGCGTTCGCCAGGGCGGCCGGGGTGACCGCGGTCGGCGACACCCTGCAGAGCGCCCGCGAGCTGCGGGCCGTGGACTATGTAGGGTGGCCGGTCGGCTGGCTGGCTGAACGGCTGACCAGCCGGGATCCGGTGCGCAAAGTCAGGCTGGGCCGGTTCTGGGCGGAACTGCGCGGGGTCACCGCCGGGCCATCGGGCGCGCAGCAGGCCGAGATCGACAACGCGCTGACCCGGCTGGCCGATGAGGTGGCCCCGGTGCTGCCCGAGCCGTGGTCAAGGACGGCCAGGGCGGCCGTGCGGTCCAGGGCACAGGAGATCCCCGGCGCGCTGGGCACCGCGATCGGCGAGTCGCTGCCGGCCGAGAACAGGATCGCCGGGTGGTGGCGGCTGGTCGGCACCTGGCAGGGGCTGCTGCTCGGCTCCGCGATCGTCGGCCTGGCCTGGATGGTGGCGATCACCGTGTTCGGCACCGTCGCCGCCGGCAGCAACGTGCCGCGGCTGTTCAGCGACCTGGCGCTGCTGCCGTGGATAGCCGCGCTGATCGCGGCGATGCTGGTGCTCGGCGCGCTGACCGCCTCGGCCTGCCTGAACGCGGTGCGGACCGCGGCCGCGCAGGAGAGCCGCGAGGTCACCGACGCGATGCGGGCGCGGATGGCGGGGCTGGCCAGGGAGATGGTGGTGGGGCCCGCCGAGCGCGAGCTCGCCGAGCTGGGGCGGTTCCGGGAGGAACTGGCCGTCGCGGTCAGCCGGGCCGGCTGACCGAGCCCGCGAGCGCGCATCATCGCACAGGCAGGTAGGTACCCGGCTGCGAGCGTGCACAGGGACCGGCGCCGTCGCAGCGGCTGTGCACAGGCCGGGCAGCAGCCGGGCGGTCCGGCGGCGGGCGCGGCGATTCTGGGTCAGCAGCCAGGCGGCAGGGTGCCGCCGGCCCGGCGGGCGCGGCGCTGACCGGCCTGCCGGCACCAGGGCCCGGAAGGACCGTGATCATGAACGAGGCGCAGATCTGCCTGAGCGGCTACGTGGCGACCCAGCCGACGTGGCGCGAGACCAGCACCGGCAAGCCAAACCTGACCATGCGGGTGGCCTGGACGCCCCGCAGGCTGGACCGCGTGACCGGGGAGTGGACGGACGGGAACACCTCGTTCGTGACCGTGACCTGCTGGCGGAAGGTCGCCGAGCACGCGGCGGCCTGCCTGCGCACCGGGGATCCGGTGCTGGTCCAGGGACGGCTCACGGTGCGCGACTACAACGACCGGCAGGGCCTGCGCCGGACCGCGGTCGACGTCGATGCCAACTCCATCGGGCACGACCTGACCTGGGGGGTGGCCACGTTCAAGCGGACCCGCCCGGCCACCGGCAAGACCGCGGCCGAGTACGCGGCCGAGTCCGGGCTGGACGGCGAGAACGGCCAGGCGCCCGACGGCGAGGAGGACGGCAGCGAGGCCATGGCTACGCCGGGCGGCCCCGGCCTGGCCCGGACGCCGGGCGAGCCGGGTGACGACGACATCTTCGACCAGGACGCGATCGGCGCGCTGGTCGGCGACGGTGACGGCAACGCCGACGGCGACGGCGGTGCCGGCGACCACAGTGCTGACAACCACTGGGCCCACAACCAGGGGGAGCCCGCCGTCACGTCCTGACCGGCGCGTTCCGGGGCACGGGCTCCGGCCGGGCCGAGCGCGGGAGCCAGATGGTTCGGAGCTTGAGCCCGCTGCCCCTACGCTTGGGGTCATGCCCGAGTTCATCTACCAGATGCAGGCTGTGCGCAAGTCGCACGGTGACAAGGTCATCCTCGACAACGTGACGCTCGCGTTCCTGCCCGGCGCGAAGATCGGCGTGGTCGGCCCGAACGGCACCGGCAAGTCCACGCTGCTGCGCATGATGGCCGGGGTGGAGCAGCCGTCCAACGGCGACGCCCGGCTGATGCCCGGCTTTACCGTGGGCCTGCTCGACCAGGAGCCGCAGCTGGACGAGAGCAAGACCGTGCTGGGCAACGTCGAGGACGGGGTGGCCGAGACCAAGGCGCTGCTGCACCGGTACAACGAGATCGCCGAGCAGATGGCCACCGACTACTCCGACGACCTGCTGGAGGAGATGGGCAAGCTCCAGGAGCAGCTCGACCACCGCGAGGCGTGGGACCTGGACAGCCAGCTTGAGCAGGCCATGGACGCGCTGCGGTGCCCGCCGCCGGACGCCGAGGTGAGCGTGCTGTCGGGGGGCGAGAAGCGCCGGGTGGCGCTGTGCCGCCTGCTGCTGCGCCAGCCCGACCTGCTGCTGCTGGACGAGCCGACCAACCACCTGGACGCCGAGAGCGTGCAGTGGCTGGAGCAGCACCTGGAGAAGTACCCGGGCACGGTGGTCGCGGTCACGCACGACCGCTACTTCCTGGACAACGTGGCCGGCTGGATCCTCGAGCTGGACCGCGGGCGCGCCTACCCCTACGAGGGCAACTACTCGGTCTACCTGGAGACCAAGGCGGCCCGGCTGAAGATCGAGGGGCAGAAGGACGTCAAGAAGCGCAAGCGGCTGGAAGACGAGCTGGAGTGGGTGCGGTCGAGCCCGCGGGCCCGGATGACCAAGAGCCGGGCCCGGCTGCAGCGGTACGAGGAGATGGCCACCGAGGCCGACCAGAACCGCAAGCTGGACTTCGAGGAGATCCAGATCCCGCCCGGTCCCCGGCTGGGCAGCCTGGTAGTGGAGGCTTCGGGTGTGTCCAAGGGCTTCGACGACCGGATGCTGATCGAGGACCTGAGCTTCAGCCTGCCGCCGAACGGCATCGTCGGCGTCATCGGGCCGAACGGGGTCGGCAAGACCACCCTGTTCAAGATGATCATCGGGGAGCAGCAGCCGGACGCCGGGACGCTCCGGGTCGGCGAGACCGTGCAGATCGCCTACGTGGACCAGGCCAGGGCCCGGATCGACCCGGACAAGAACGTCTGGGAGGCCATCTCGGACGGCGAGAGCTACCTCAGGGCGGGCCGCACCGAGATCCCGAGCCGCGCCTACGTGGCCGCGTTCGGGTTCAAGGGCGCCGACCAGCAGAAGCCGGCCGGGATCCTGTCCGGCGGGGAGCGCAACCGGGTCAACCTGGCGCTCACCCTCAAGCAGGGCGGCAACCTGCTGCTGCTGGACGAGCCGACTAACGACCTGGACGTGGAGACGCTGTCCTCGCTGGAGAACGCGCTGCTGGAGTTCCCCGGCTGCGCGGTGATCACCAGCCACGACCGCTGGTTCCTGGACCGGATCGCCACCCACATCCTGGCCTGGGAAGGCGGGTCGAGCTGGTTCTGGTTCGAGGGCAACTTCGAGTCCTACGAGAAGAACAAGATCGAGCGCCTCGGCGCCGAGGCCGCCCGCCCGCACCGCGTCACCTACCGCAAGCTGACCCGCGGCTGACCTGCCGGGACTGTCCACGGAGGCAGCATGACCGATCTCGCGCAGTTCGCCGCGCTGGTAAGCGGCGATCACGGGCTCGCCGTGTTCTCGGTGACCAGGCCCGACGGGACCATTTCGTCATCGGTCGTGAATGCCGGGGTGCTGAGCCACCCGGTCACCGGCGTCCCGGTCGTCGGGATGGTCGCCCGCGGCGACTCGCGCAGGCTCGGCTACCTGCGCCAGCGCCCCCGGGCCACGGTCGTGCTGCGGGCCGGCTGGCAGTGGGCGGCGGCCGAGGGGCCCGCCGAGCTGGCCGGCCCGGACGACCCGCTGGCCGGGATCGGCACCGAGAGTCTGCGGCTGCTGCTGCGCGAGATCTTCACCGCGGCCGGCGGCAGCCATGACGACTGGGACACCTACGACCGGGTGATGGCGGCGGAACGGCGCACCGCCGTGCTGATCACCCCGGACCGGGTCTACTCGAATCCCTAGCCGCAAGGCCCCGCTGGATCGCCGTCCGGCCGCTCTCGCACGCCGGCCCCCCTGACTCCGCTACTGCCGTCAACCCCTGGCGCGGCTCGTTCGTTCTGAGTGAGCAGGACGAGGAGGTAGCCGATGCCCGAGCCTGCACACGATGATCAGCTAGAGCGCTTGCTGTCCGAGCGCGGACCGCAGCTGCTGCGAGCGGCCGTGCTGCTGGCCGGGAGCCAGCACGACGGCGAGGACCTGCTGCAGGCGGCGCTGGAGCGGGTGATCAAGCAGCGGCGGCGGGTCGACGGCAGCCTGGAGGCATACCTGCGCCGCACGCTCTACAACCTGGCCGCCGACGGCTGGCGCCGCAGCGGTACCTGGCAGCGCAAGCTGACCCTGCTGCGGGCCGGCCAGCCGGTAACGAGCCCGGACCTGGCCGCCGCCGTGGACCTGCGCGATGCCCTGATCGGAACGCTGCGGCAGCTGCCGCCGCAGCAGCGCGCCGTCATCGTGCTGCGGTACTGGGAGCAGCTCAGCGAGGCCGAGACCGCGCAGGTGCTCGGCTGCACCGAGGGCACGGTCAAGGCCGCCGCGTCGCGCGGCCTCAAGCGCATGCGCGAACTCGCCGGGCCCTGGCTGACCAGCGACATCGAGCTCGCCGGGCGCGAGCACTAAACGGGAGGAGACAGATCATGGGAACAAGCTTCGAGGACCTTGTGGCCGATAGTCTGCACCGGCGGGCCGCAGCGGTCCAGGTTCCGGCGAACCTGGCCGGCCTGGCGCACCGGGCCCGCGCGCGGCGGCGGCGGCAGTTCGCCCTGCGTTCCGGGCTGACCATGGCGACCGCCGCCGGCCTGGCCATCGCCATTCCGCTGGCCACCGCCACCGGGCCGCGGCAGGCGGCGCCGGGTGCGCTGCCCGCGCGGACCGTTGCCTACGTCGTGGGCCACTCCGAGCGCAGCATCGCGGCCAGCGCCGCCGCGAAGGTGCAGGTCGTACACTCCGTCTACCGCGGCTTCGGGGCACCTTTCGCCGCCCCCGTCGGCAGCAGGGTCACCGCCCATGTCACGACGACGTGGAGTTACGGCGCCAGGCAGCGAGAGCAGGCCTATGCGGCCGACGGCCGCCCGGTCCTTGCGGAGGCGTTTGCCAACTCGGCGTCGTCGCGCGGACGCGGCGCCGAGACCGGTGCCGACTACGTCACCAGGACCTGGTGGAGATTGTCCGCTCCGGCTGTGCATCCGGTTCAGCCCCCTCCGCCGGCCCGCTGCCTGCGGGAGCTGGCAGACCCGATGTTCTGGCCAGGCGAGACTCCCTCGGTCCGGTGGCTGCGTTACTACCTGAGGTGCGGCTTCCTCCGGCTGGCAGGACACCAGCGAGTGGACGGGATCGATGCGATCAAGATTGTCTCCGTGGGCATGCGGACCCTGAAGCAGGCGATCTGGATCGACCCGGCGACCTATCTGCCGGTGCGGACCTTCACGTTCGTGACGGCCGGCACCCGCTGGTCGATCCTGGCGAGCTATCACTGGCTGCCGGCGACACCACGCAACCTCGGCCTGGTCAACCTGGCCATACCGGCAGGCTTCCGTCAGGTGAAGTTCATTCCGTGGCCGGTGGCCGTCATGCTGCCCTTCTGACGGCGGCTAGGCCGGGCTGAGGCCGAGGTCGGGGCGGGGGGGCCCGGCGGGCTGGTTGACCAGGCTGTGGGCGGCCATCACCAGGTAGTCCCAGAGCTGGGCGTCGGCGGCCGGGGCCAGGGCGAGCTCGTCCAGGGCGGTGCGCATGTGGCGCAGCCAGGCGTCGCGCTCGGCCTCGCCGATGACGAAGCGCGCGTGCCGCATCCGCAGCCGGGGATGGCCGCGCCGCTCGCTGTAGGTGGCGGGGCCGCCCCAGTACTGGATCAGGAACAGCCGCAGGTGCTCCTCGGCGGGGCCGAGGTCCCGGCTCGGGTACACCTGGCGCAGCTCGGGGTCGGCCGCGACCAGCTGGTAGAACCGGTGCACCAGGCGATCGAACGCGGCCTCGCCGCCGATGGCCTGGTACAGGCTGGGCGCTGGCGCGCCGGGCTGCGGTGTCTCGCTCATGACGGGCTCCAGGGTACGGCAGCCTGGTCACTCATCCGGTGCGGCGGGGTGCGGCGTGACCGGGCGGGGCGCGGGCACGGCGCCGCCCCGTGCGGCCCCCGGCACGAGGATGACGTGCGTCAGCCGCTCCCGGAGCTCGCGCGCCACCTCCCACTGCCGCAGCGGCAGCGTCTTCGCGGTCACCCGCATCAGCGCGCCCTCGCTGGACAGCTCCTGCACTCCCCATACCTCCGGTGCCTCCAGCAGGACCTCGCCGAACGCGGGATCCCGCCACAGCCGGGTCGCCGCCTCCTGCATCTGCTCCCGCACCTGACCGAGGTCACGGTCGTGGCCGACCGGGACGTCCACCACGGCCCTGGCCCAGCCCTGGGACTCGTTGCCCGCCTGCTTGATGGTGCCGTTCCGGATGTACCAGACCACCCCGTTCACGTCCCGCACCCTGGTGATGCGCAGGCTGACCGCCTCGACCGTGCCGGTGACCTCCCCGACGTCGATCACGTCGCCGACCCCGTACTGGTCCTCCAGCAGCATGAACACTCCGGCCAGGAAGTCCTTGACCAGGTTCTGCGCGCCGAACCCGATCGCCACGCCCAGCACGCCGGCGCTGGCCAGCACCGGTGCCAGGTTCAGCCCCATGTCGCCGACGATGATCACCAGGGCGATGCCGAGGATCGTGATCGAGGCCGCGTTGCTGAGGACCGAGTGCAGCGCGGTGGCGCGCTGCTGGCGCCGCTCGCGGAACACCCCGCGGGAGCGGTCCTGGCCGTTGCCGGTATCGTCTCGCGCCTTGGCCGTGACCCGGCCGATCATCCGCAGCGCCACGAACCGCAGGATGAGCGCGAGCAGCAGCACGAAGCCGATCCGCAGCACCAGCCGGGCCGGCCGGCGAAGTAGATCGTGGTCAGCTCGGCGGCCCTGGGGTTGTGCGAGACATCCCAGACCAGGCGGCAGGCGATGCCGGGGTCCTGGCCGCAGGCGGAGCCCAGCGAGCTGCCCGGATGGGACAGCGCGGGAAGGACGGTGGCGGGGGAGTAGGAGCGGTAAGTCAGGGCGGGTCCTTTCGGCGTTCGGCTCGGGTGGAAGCGCGGCTGGCGGCCGCGCACTCTCATCGTGGCCCGCCAGCCGCCGGGCCGGCCCACGATCGCCAATCTCGCGGGGCCGGGCCGCACCGCAGCCGCGTGCCCGCCGCGGCAAACCGGCGGCCGCCAGTTACCCTATTGGAGTCGGCTGACCGCCTCAGGGCAGCCACACTGGTCACGGGTGCCCCGGCGGCACGTACGGGCATCCGGTGGGAGGTGCTAGTGCGTCGGGTACTGCTGCTCAACGTCACTTATGAGCCGCTGACCACGGTCTGCCTGCACCGGGCTGTCTGCCTGGTGCTGGGCGAGAAGGCAGAGGTGGTGCACCATGACGCCGCCGGCACGGTGCTGCGCTCTGCCTCGGTGGTCTTCGCCACCCCGTCGGTGATCAAGCTCCGCCGCTACATCCGGCTGCCGTACCGCAGCAAGGTCCCGCTGACCAGGGCGGCGCTGATGCGCCGGGACAACTACCTGTGCGCCTACTGCGGCACCAGGGCCGACACCATCGATCATGTGATCCCGCGCAGCCGGGGCGGGGCGCATGCCTGGGAGAACTGCGTCGCCTCGTGCACCCGGTGCAATCACCGCAAGGCGGACCGGCTGGTCGAGGAGCTGGGCTGGACCCTGCGGATCCACCCGGCCATCCCGCACGGCGCGCACTGGCGGCTGATCGGCGCCGTGCACGAGGGCGACCCGCAGTGGGGCGCCTACCTGGCCAAGACCAGCGCGGCCTGATCCGCGCCGGGCTCGCGCATCTCGCCCTGGTCGGCGCGGGCTGGGTCGGCGCGGGCTGGGTCAGCGCGGGCTGGCCGGGCTGGCCGGTTCCTCACCGGCACGGCCCGGGGAGCGGCGCGAGATGACCGCGAGATCGCCGTCGGGGGTACGCAGTACCCGCACGCTGGGCCCGAAATGATCGGCTAGGAGCTCGTCGCGCAGGATCGCGGCGGGCTCGCCGCAGGCCGCGACCCGGCCCCCGGCCAGCAGCAGCAGCCGGTCGGCGAACTGGCCCGCCAGGGTCAGGTCGTGCACGGCCGACAGCACCGTGAGCGAGCGCTCCAGGCGCAGCTCGTCCACCAGTTCCAGCGCGTCCACCCGGCGGCCCAGGTCCAGCGCGCTGGTCGGCTCGTCCAGCAGCAGCACCGGCGCCTCCTGGGCCAGCGCCCTGGCCAGCACCGCCCGCTGCAGCTCACCGCCGGACAGGGTACGCAGCGCACGCCCGGCCAGCGCGGTCAGCGCCAGCCGGTCGATCAGGGTCGCGCAGACCCGCCGGTCCGCGTCGGTCTCCACCCGCAGGTAGCCGATGTGCGCGGTGCGGCCGAGCAGCACGTAGTCGCTCACCGTCATCTCCGGCGGCAGCAGCGGCTGCTGCGGCACGTAGGCGACCAGCCTGGCCAGCTGGCGCCGGGACAGCGCGGTGACCGGCCGGCCGCCGATCGTGATCTGCCCCTGGAACCGCAGCAGCCGGGCGACCGCGCCGAGCAGCGTGGTCTTGCCGGCCCCGTTCGGCCCGATCAGGCCGAGCCACTCGCCGTCGGCCGCCTCGGCGCTCACCCCGTCCAGCGCGGTCACCGGCCCGTACCGGACCCGCACCTCCCGCGCGCTGATCACGCCAGGTCCTGACGGGCCCGCCGGGAGCGCAGCACGAACAGGAAGAACGGCGCCCCGGCGGCGGCGGTGATCACGCCGATCGGCACCTCGGCCGGGGCCTGCAGGGTCCGGGCGGCGACATCGGCCAGGATCAGGAACGCGGCCCCGCCGACCATGGAGACCGGCAGCACGATCCGGTAGCTGGCGCCCGCGGTCAGCCGGACCGTGTGCGGCACGATGATGCCGACGAAGCCGATCAGCCCGCTGACCGCCACCACCGCGGCGCAGCCCAGGGTGGCCGCGACGACCACGATCAGCCGCAGCCTGGGCACGTCCACGCCGAGGCTGGCCGCCTCGGTCTCGCCCACCCGCAGCACGTCCAGGTGCCGCCGGTGGGCCAGCAGCACGACCGCGGACACGACCACGTACGGCAGGATCACCGTGACCTGCTGCCAGGACGCCAGCGACAGCCCGCCGAGGATCCAGGAGTAGACCGCCTGGAGCTCCTGCGCGTGCTGCTGCTGCAGGTAGGTCTGGGCCGCGGTGAGCAGCGCGGCCACTGCGATCCCGGCCAGCAGGATCGACGCGGTGCTGCCGGCGCCCGGTGCCCCCCCGCCGCGGCCGGCCCCGGCCCCGAGCGCGTAGGTCAGCACGACCGCGCCGATGCCGCCTGCGAAGGCGGCCGGGGCGAGCAGGCCGGAGCTGGCCCCGGTGACGATCACGACGGTCGCGCCGAGGCCGGCCCCGGCGGCGACGCCCAGCAGGTACGGGTCGGCCAGCGGGTTGCGGAACACGCCCTGGTAGGCCGCCCCGCCGCCGGCCAGCATGCAGCCGACCAGGCCGCCCAGCACCACCCTGGGCAGCCGCAGCTGCCAGATGATGGCCACGTTGATGGCCGGCACCGACATCGCCGGGTGCCAGGGCAGCCGGACCAGCAGCGCGTCGGCCACCTGGGCGGGCGACAGCCCGGCCGGGCCGACCGACACCCCGGTCACGACCGCGGCGGCCAGCAGCACGGCGGCGACGGCGAGTGCCCTGCCCGGCCGGATCCGGCCGGGCAGGGCAGGCTGTGTCACCGGCCGCCGCCGGCCCGGATGCCGGTCAGCACCGACTGGAGCAGGTCGACCACCCGCGGCCCCCAGCGGGAGGCGATGTCGTCGTTGAGCGCGATCACGTGATGCTCCCGGACCGCCGTCATCGTGGCCCAGCCCGGCCGGCTCGCCACCGTCGCCGCGCTCTGATGGCAGCACACGGTGTCGGCCAGGATGATGTAATCCGGGTTGGCTTTGACGATGTACTCCGCGGATAGCTGCGGGTAGCCGCCTGCCGCGGCGGCGCCCTTGGCCTGGTCGGCGATGCTCTTCATGCCGAGCAGGGAGAGCAGGCTGCCGACGAAGGTGGCCGAGGTCAGCGAGTAGTAGTCCTGCTCCAGCTCGTAGTAGTAGGTCAGCGGGCCGGAGTGGTGCGGCGCCGCGGCCACGATCCGGGCGACCTGCGCGCGCAGCGATGCCACCTCGCTGCGCGCCTGGGCCAGGTGCCCGGTGGCCTGGCCGATCTGGTCGAACTCGGCGTACTCGCCGTTCAGGTTCGCCGGGGCCGGCAGGTCAAGCACCGGGATCGAGAACGAGGCCAGGCGCTGCTCCAGGTTGTCGATGTTGTTCGAGATCAGCACCAGGTCCGGCTTGTAGGCCACGATCGCCTCGATGTTCGGCTGGTAACCGTCCAGCTTCGTCCTGGGTGCCCGCGCCGGGTAGTCGGAGAACTCGTCCACCGCCTTGACCTGGCTGCCCGCCCCGATCGCGTACAGCATCTCGGTCGCGGTCGGGGACAGCGACATGATCGCCGTCGGCCGGGACGGTACCCGGACGGCCCCGTTCGCCGCCCGCACCGTGACCGGGAAGTCCCGGCTGGACGTGGTGTGGCCGGTGCTGCCGTGACCGGTACTGGCGGCCGGGCCGGCGCTGGCACAGCCGGCGCACCCGAGCGCGAGAACCACGGCGGCGGCCAACAGCCGCCGCGCTGAACCAACCCGCATGATCATCATCCTCCGTCGCGTCGTGGAGGACGAAGTGCGTCCGCTGCGACGCCGGCGAAGGCATCGGAACGAGCCGCCCTTCCTCCGAGGACTCCTCGTCGACGCCGGCCAGGCGTCCGGGCTCGTCCTGCGGGAGGCATCACCGTTGCGGGAACAGCGCCGGGATCACACCGGCTTCGCTGGATTCAGCGCCGTCCCGGCGGGGCCGGGACACCGGTAGCGTACCGCAGCGAAGCGGTCAGCCCGCGCCGACGGCAGCGGCAGCCGGGGCCGCCGCCGCGACCGCCGGGACCGGGCGAGTGCGCAGTCCGTCCAGCGCCATCGCGCAGACCGCGTCCGCCAGCGCGGTACCGGGATCCCGGCCCCGGCGGCTGCGTCGAGGTCCCGGCCGGTACCACTCGCCGATCGAGCTGACCATGCCGAACAGCAGCCGCGCGGTGACCGCCGGATCCACCTCCGGCCGGATGTCGCCGTCGGCCTGGGCCTGCCGGACCAGCCCGGCCACGATCTGGTCCAGCTCTCGCCGCCGGGCCAGCGCCTGCCGCTCGGTGCCGGTGTTGCCGCGGGCGCGCAGCAGCAGCGTGACGTACGGCAGCCGCTCGGTCAGCACCGCGACGCTGCCGCGGACCAGCCGCTCCAGCCGGACCACGGCCGGGACACCGGCCTCCTCGCCCGCCTGGACGTCGGCGACCAGGGCGAACAGGCCCTCCAGCGCCCGGTCGAGAGCCAGCCGGAGCAGGTCCTCCTTGCTGTCCACGTGGTAGTAGATCGAGGACTTGGCGATGCCGAGCCGCTCCGAAAGGTCGCCCATGCTGGTGCCGTCATAGCCGCGCTCGTTGAACACCGCGACCGCGACGGCCAGCAGCGACTCCAGGTCATAGCCGGGCCGGCCGGGCCCGCCGGTACCCGGCTTGGACTTGGGCTTGGCCATCGGCATGCGGGCACGATAACATACCGAACGTCCGGTCAGTAAAGGAGCCGATGATGACGTTGCTGCGCAGCTACGCGGGCGGGAACTGGATTACCCCGGCCGACGAGGGCCGGCCGGTGCTGGACGCGGTCACCGGCGAGGAGGTCGCCAGGGTCTCCTCGGCCGGGGTCGACATCGCCGCCGCGCTGGACTACGGCCGCTCGGTCGGCGGCCCGGCGCTGCGTGAGCTGACCTTCCACCAGCGGGCCGCGCTGCTCAAGGAGCTCGGCCTGATGCTGCGCGGGCACCGGGACGAGCTGTACGCGCTGTCCGCCCGTACCGGCGCGACCCTCGGCGACGCCAGGTTCGACGTGGACGGCGGCATCGGCGCGCTGCTCAGCTACGCCAGCCGGGCCAAGCGCGAGCTGCCCAACGGCACCGTCTACCTGGACGGCCCGACCGAGCCGCTGAGCAAGGACGGCACCTTTGCCGGCCAGCACATCGCGACCTCGCTGCGCGGCGTGGCGGTCCAGGTCAACGCGTTCAACTTCCCGGTCTGGGGGCCGCTGGAGAAGCTCGCGCCCGCGTTCATCGCCGGAGTGCCCAGCCTGATCAAGCCCGCCACCCAGACCGCCTACCTGACCGCCAGGCTGGCCGAGCTGATCATCGGCTCCGGGCTGCTGCCGGACGGCGCGGTGCAGCTGGTCTGCGGCAGCCTCGGCGACGCGTTCGATTACCTCGGCGAGCAGGACCTGGTGTCGTTCACCGGGTCCGCGGCCACCGCCCGGCAGCTGCGCGCGCACCCGGTCGTGGTCGGCCGCGCGGTCCGGTTCAACGCCGAGGCCGACTCGCTGAACTGCTCGATCCTCGGCCCGGACGCGGCGCCGGGCACCCCCGAGTTCGATCTGTACGTGCGCCAGCTGGTCACCGAGATGACCGTCAAGGCCGGGCAGAAGTGCACCGCGATCCGGCGCGCGCTGGTGCCGGAGGCGCTGGCCGACGCGGTGACCGAGGCAACCGCCGAGCGGCTGGCCAAGGTGATCGTGGGCAGCCCCGCCGAGGAAACAGTCACCATGGGCGCGCTGGCCAGCCTGGAGCAGCGGGAGGAGGTCCGCCGGTCGGTCAAGGCGCTGCTGTCGGCCGGGCGGCTGGTCTTCGGCGACCCCGAGCACGTGGACGTGGTCGGCGCGAGCGCGGACCGCGGCGCGTTCCTGTCCCCGCTGCTGCTGCGCTGCGACGACAGCAGCCGCCCAGAGCCGCACGAGGTCGAGGCGTTCGGCCCGGTCGCCACGATCATCGGCTACGCGACGACCGATCAGGCCATCGAGCTGGCCGCGCGCGGCCGGGGCAGCCTGGCCGGGTCGGTGGTGACCGCCGACCCCGGGTTCGCCAGGGAGGTGGTGCTCGGCACCGCGCCCTGGCACGGGCGGCTGCTGGTGCTGGACCGCGACGATGCCCGTTCCTCCACCGGCCACGGCTCGCCGCTGCCGGTGCTGGTGCACGGCGGCCCCGGCCGGGCCGGCGGCGGCGAGGAGATGGGCGGCATCCGCGGCGTGCTGCACTACCTGCAGCGGACCGCGGTGCAGGGCAGCCCCCGGATGCTGGCCTCGGTCACCGGCACCTGGATCACCGGCGCTGCCGCGCGACGTCGGCGCAGAGCACCCGTTCCGCAAGTCCCTGGCCGAGCCTGCGGGTGGGAGACGCGGTCGTGGCCGGACCGCGCCAGGTGACGCTGGCCGATATCGAGCACTTCGCCGAGTTCACCGGCGACAGGTTCTACGCGCACATGGACGAGGCGGCGGCCAGGGCGAACCCGCTGTTCGGCGGCCGGGTCGCGCACGGCTACCTGGTGCTGTCGTTCGCGGCCGGGCTGTTCGTGCAGCCCGACCCCGGCCCGGTGCTGGCCAACTACGGCCTGCACAACCTGCGCTTCGTCAAGCCGGTGTTTCCCGGCGACGAGCTGACCGTGACGCTCACCTGCAAGCAGATCATCCCGCGCGAGGACGCCCCGCACGGCGAGGTGCGCTGGGACGCCGACGTGGTGAACCAGGACGGCGAGCAGGTAGCCAGCTACGAGCTGCTCACGCTGGTGGCCAAGCAGTGGCCGCCGGAGCAGCCAGAACCCGGGCCGACGGGAGGCAGCCGATGACCGCCGCCACCGATACCGGCCTGGAGCGCGACTTCGAGGACATGGTCGCCCGCGACCGCCGGGTCGAGCCGCGGGACTGGATGCCGGAGGCCTACCGCAAGACCATGGTGCGCCAGATCGCCCAGCACGCGCACTCGGAGATCATCGGCATGCAGCCGGAGGGGAACTGGGTGACCCGGGCGCCCTCGCTGCGGCGCAAGGCGATCCTGCTGGCCAAGGTGCAGGACGAGGCCGGGCACGGGCTGTACCTGTACAGCGCGGCCGAGACGCTGGGCGCCGACCGGGCCGACCTGACCGCCCGGCTGATCACCGGCGCGCAGAAGTACTCCTCCATCTTCAACTACCCGACGCTCGACGTTCGCCGACGTGGGCGTGATCGGCTGGCTGGTGGACGGCGCGGCGATCTGCAACCAGGTGCCGCTGTGCCGGTCCTCCTACGGCCCGTACGCCAGGGCGATGATCCGGATCTGCAAGGAGGAGTCGTTCCACCAGCGGCAGGGCTACGAGCTGCTGATGACGATGATGCGCGGCACCGCGGCGCAGCGGGAGATGGTGCAGGACGCCACGAACCGGTGGTGGTGGCCGTCGCTGATGATGTTCGGCCCGCCGGACGCCGACTCGCCCAACACCGCGCAGTCGATGCGCTGGCGGATCAAGCGGCACACCAACGACGAGCTGCGGCAGCGGTTCGTGGACATGAGCGTGCCGCAGGCCGAGGCGCTCGGGGTCACGCTGCCGGACCCGGAGCTGCGCTGGAACGAAGAACGCGGCCAGCACGACTTCGGCCAGCCGGACTGGGCCGAGTTCAAGCAGGTCATCAGCGGCAACGGGCCCTGCAACGCCGAGCGGATCGCGGGCCGCCTGGCCGCCCATTCCGGCGGCGCCTGGGTCCGGGAGGCGGCTGCCGCCTACGCCGCCCGGCAGGCCGCCTCCCCATCGGAAGCCAGCACGGCGGAAACCACGACCACGACCAGGAACGGGGTCCCGGCGTGACCCCCGCCGCCGAGCCGGTGCCGCCGCCGCGCTCGGAATGGCCCCTGTACGAGGTATTCCTGCGCGGCAAGCGCGGGCTGAACCACGTGCATGTCGGCTCGCTGCACGCGGCCGACGCGACCATGGCGCTGCACCACGCCAGGGACCTGTACACCCGGCGGAACGAGGGGGTCAGCATCTGGGTGGTCCGGGCGGCCGACATCACCGCGTCCAGCCCGGACGAGAAGGACCCGTTCTTCGCGCCCAGCGGCGACAAGGTGTACCGGCACCCGACGTTCTACGAGATCCCCGACTCGGTCCCGCACATCTGAGCGCGGCTAGCGACCGGTGGGAGGCGACATGGGCTTCGACACCGCCTACGAGGCGATCAACGAGGGGTCCGACGAGGGCCAGCGGTGGGCGTTCGGCACCGGCTTCGCCGACCCGCTGGCCGGGGTGGACACCACCGTCCCGGACGGCGTAGACGGCGCTGACCTGGCCGCCTACTGCCTGATGCTCGGCGACGACGCGCTGATCATGTCGCACCGGCTGCAGCAGTGGCTGGCCCGCGCACCCGAACTGGAGGAGGAAACCGCGCTCGCCAACATCGCGCTGGACCTGCTCGGCCAGGCCAGGCTGCTGCTGACCAGGGCGGGCGCGGCGGACGGCAGCGGCCGCGACGAGGACGGGTACGCGTTCGGCCGGGACGAGCGGCAGTTCCGCAACGTGCGGCTGGCCGAGGGCAGCGACGCCGATTTCGGCGGCCTGATCGCCCGGCTGCTGGTGTTCAGCACCTGGCGGCTCGCGCTGCTGGCCCGGCTGCGTTCCTCCGCCGACCCGGTGCTGGCCGCGGTCGCAGCCAAGGGCGTCAGCGAGGTGGCCTACCACCGGGACTACGCGGCGCAGTGGGTGCTGCGGCTGGCCGGCGGCACGGAGTACTCGCGGCAGCGGATCGAGGCCGGGCTGGCCGCGGTGGCGCCGCTGCTGGCCGAGCTGTTCGCGGCCACGGCGGTCGAGCGGCGGCTGGCCGATGCCGGGGTGGCGGCGGACCCGGAGCTGGCACGGGCGGAGTTCGATGAGGTCACCGGCGCGGTCCTGGCCGAGGCGGGGCTGACGCTCCCGGCGGTACCCGGCCTGGCCCGGGTAGCCGGGATGGGCGGCCGGGACGGCGTGCACACCGAGGCGATGGGCTACCTGCTGGCCGAGATGCAGAGCGTGGCCAGGGCGCATCCGGGGGCGACGTGGTGACGGCCGGCGAGTGCTGCGGCCAGGGCACGGCAGATCGCCGCGGCCGTGCCCGATCCGGAGCTGCCGATGCTGACCCTGGCCGACCTCGGCATCCTGCGCGAGGTGCGGGCCGAGGGGGGCCGGGTGATCGTGTCGCTCACGCCCACCTACTCCGGCTGCCCGGCCATGCAGCAGATGCAGCAGGACGTGGCCGCGCGGCTGGCCGCGGCGGGCCTCGCCGCCGAGGTGCGGACCGTGCTCAGCCCGGCCTGGTCCAGCGACTGGATCAGCGCCGAGGGGCGGCACAAGCTGGCCGCCGCCGGGATCGCGCCGCCGAACCCGGCGCCGCGCCGCGCGGCGGGCCCGGTGCCGCT
The DNA here is from genome assembly GCA_963719705.1 of uncultured Actinomycetota bacterium. Taxonomy (GTDB): domain Bacteria; phylum Actinomycetota; class Actinomycetes; order Streptosporangiales; family Streptosporangiaceae; genus CAVRCV01. Next base: position 1,058,615 of record CAVRCV010000013.1, on the reverse strand, counting down.
CACGCTGACCGCCCCGCCGCGCCAGGTCAGCTGCCCGCGCTGCGGCGCGGCCGGGGCACGGCAGACCGCCGCGTTCAGCGGCACCGCGTGCAAGGCGCTGTACCGGTGCGCCGCCTGTGCCGAGCCGTTCGAGTACATCAAGGAGATCTGACCGTGTCCGTCGCGCAGGCAGCTCCCGAAGCGACCGCCAGGCCGGGCCGCGGCCGCTTCCACGAGCTGACCGTGGCCGGGGTGGAGCGGATCTGCGAGGACGCGGCCGCGGTCACGTTCACGGTGCCGGCTGAGCTGGCCGGGACGTTCCGCGTTCCGGCCCGGCCAGTCGCTCACGATCCGCCGGCTGACCGGCGGGCGGGAGGAACGCCGCTCGTACTCGATCTGCGCCGCGGCCGGGCAGCCGCTGCGGATCGGGGTGCGCGAGGTGCCCGGCGGCGCGGTGTCCGGCTGGCTGGTCCGCGAGGTCCGGCCGGGGGACCGGATCGAGGCGCAGCCGCCGTCCGGCTCGTTCACGCCGGACCTGGACCGGCCGGGCAGGCACGCCGCGATCGCGGCCGGATCCGGGATCACCCCGGTGCTGTCGATCGCCGCGTCCGCGCTGGCCACGCCCGGCACCGAGATGACCGTGCTGTACGGCAACCGGCAGGCCGGGTCGGTCATGTTCGCCGACGAGATCGCCGACCTGAAGGACACCTACCCGGCGCGGCTCCAGCTCGCGCACGTGCTGTCCCGTGAGCCGCAGGAGGTGGAGCTGTTCAGCGGCCGGATGGACGCGGCCCGGCTGCGGCGGCTGCTGCCGGCCGTGTGCGCCGTGCCCGGCATCGACCACTGGTGGCTGTGCGGCCCGTACGGCATGGTCACCGACGCCGCGCTGGTGCTGGCCGAGCTCGGCGTGCCGGCCGGGCGGATCCACCGGGAGCTGTTCTACGTCGAGGAAGAGCCGCCGGAGCAGGAGCACCATGCCGAGCAGCCGGTATCGGGCGGCAGCGAGGTCACGATCATCCTGGACGGGCGGTCCAGCACGACCACGATCCCGGCCGGCACCCCGGTGCTGGACGGCGCCCAGCGGGTCCGGCCGGACCTGCCGTTCGCGTGCAAGGGCGGCGTCTGCGGCACCTGCCGGGCCATGCTGCGGGACGGGCAGGTGCGGATGCGCCGCAACTTCGCGCTTGAGCAGGCCGAGATCGACGCGGGCTACGTGCTCACCTGCCAGTCGCTGCCGGTCACGGACCAGGTAACCGTCGACTACGACGCCTGACCAGGCGCACGCGGCGGAACTCTAAGGCGCGCCGTGACGCGTTCGAGCACTACCGCAACGACTGCGATGACCGCGGCGTACAGGAGGCTGACGGCGAAAAAGGGAAGGAACGCCAGCGTCCCGACGGTGACGAGCCTTATGCACAGCCGGTTGGCCCGGCCTTCCAGCAGCCGGCTGGCGGCCAGGAAGCTGATCAGGAAGATCAGCAGGAAGGCCGCGGACGACGCGGTGATGATCGTGGTCTCATCCCGTCCGCTGAGCGCCAGGGCGCCGACCGGCACGCTGTAGCCGACCAGCATCGCCACCAGCGCCGCCCTTGGCGCCTTGCCGCGGCCCGACACCCTGGCGAGCCTGCCGGGCAGCAGCCCGGCGCGGGCCTGCGAGTACACCACCCGCGAGGTTCCCAGCACCCAGGCGTTCAGGGACAGCACGAGCAGCACCACGGCGACGATGTCGCCGACCTGCCAGAGCGAGTGGCCGCTGGCGATCTTGAGCAGGGTCGCGAAGGCGGTGATCTGCTCCGAGCTCGCCGTGTTCGCTGGCAGCACGAGCAGCACGGTGAGCGCCATGGACAGGTACAGGAAGCCGACGATGACGACGCCGCCGAGGATGGCGCGCGGGAAGGTCCGGCCGGGGTTGAGGACTTCCTCGGCCACCGGGGCGGCATTCTCCCAGCCGATGAAGCCGAAAAAGCAGATGGCCAGCGCGGCGCCCATGGCCGTCCAGCCGTGCGGCGCGAACGGCGTCAGCCTGGCCGGCTCGGCGTGCGGCAGGGCGACCGCCATGACCAGCAGCAGGAACAAGATCAGCGCGGTGAGCACCGCCGCCTGAACGCGGGCGCTGACCCTGATGCCAAGCAGGCTGAACAGGACGGAAACGGTGATGAAGCCGAAGCCGACAACGGCTACCTGCAGGTTCGTCGGGGCGGGATACCACAGGCTGAGCAGATACCTGGCCGCGGCCAGTCCGAGCACGGGATTGGTGATGACCAGCGTGAGCATCAGGAACAGGGAGGTCAGGCGCGACCAGCGGGCTCCGAAGGCGAGCCCGACGATTCCCGGTATGCCCTGGCTCGTGGGGTGGCGGACGGACAGGCGGGCGAAGACGAGCGCGAACGGGTAGGAGTAGGCGACAAGCAAGGCCCATGCCAGCAGGGAGAGGGGCCCGGCGATATGAGCGGCATGCCCCGGCAGGATGAGCACGCCCGTGCCAATCACCGACGTGATGTAGTGAACGGACAGGCCGGGGACGCCCAGGGTGCGCTCCAGCCGGCTGCTGCCCCGCTGCGGGCCGGCGCTGGAGCTGCGGTGCGGTGCTTCGCCACCGGGCTGCGTAGTCGCGGCCATTTCCGGGCCGGGACGGCGCTGTGCTGGCATTACCGCCTTCAGGTCGCGGCCAGCGCGTCGATCTCGACCCTGAACCGCGGATCTATCAGGCGGCCGACCTGCATCAATGACACGGCCGGCGGCCTGTCCGGCGAGATGCGCTCGTTGCGCGCCTGCCGGAAGGCGTCCAGGTCGGCCAGGTCGGTCAGGTAGACGGTCAGCTTGACCACCTGCTCCATGGTTGCGCCCGCCGCCGCCAGGGCGATGGCGAGATTGCCGAACACCTGGCGGACCTGAGCCAGCGGATCATCCTGGCCGACCAGGTTGCCGTTCTCGTCGACCGGGATCTGGCCGGAGACCGCGACCATGGGCCCGCTGAAGGCTACCGCGTGGCTGTAGCCGTTGACCGGCGGCAGGCCATCTGGCCTGCGGTAATGCTGCATGAGATGCCTCTTCTGCTGTTTGGTTGCCCAGCCGGCTCGGGTGCTGGCACAGGCGGCCGCGGCTGACTACTTCTGGTTCGATGGCACCGGATGCCAGGTCGGCGGCGATCATCCGCCGAGCCTGGCAAGCACCGCGGCGGCGACACCGGCGTCGGCGGCGCCGACACCGGTCAGGTCGGCGATCGACGGGCCGGTCCTGGCGTGCATGCCGTCGCGGAGTATGACCCCGACCGGGATGTCCGCGTCGGGCGCGACGTGGCCCGTCCGCACGGCATTGCCGAAGTCGCCGTGGTCGAGGCACTGTGCGTGATCGTCGGTAGCGATCACGGCGGCCCGCGCGAACAGCGCGGGCGGCAGTTCATTCTTGCCTGGCATGTCGGCTCCGATGGCGGTGACGTGGCCCGCGGAGCCGAACGCTGCCGCCGGGGCCAGCGGGGCGGTGGCGGCGGTGGCGGTGATGACGCACGCCGTGCCTGCCGCCTCGTCGATCCCGGCCGGGCAGGCGGCGATGCCAGCGTCCTGCAGGTCGGCACACAGCCGCCGGACGGCGGCTGCGTGCCTGCCCCAGACCTTGACCAAGGTCAGCGGACGGAGGATGGTCAGCCACTCGACCTGGAGCCGTGCCTGCAGCCCGGTGCCGAGCACGGCGACCTCGCTAACTTCTGCGGGCGCCAGCGCATGGGTGATGAGGGCGCCAGCAGCCGCGGTGCGCCATGCGGTCAGCCAGCCTTCATCGGCCAGGACGGCAGCCGGGATGCCGGTTGCCGCGTCCAGCACGAGAATCAGCCCGTTGTTCGCCGGCAGGCCGATCGCCTGGTTGCCGGGGAAACCGGTGGCGACCTTGACCGCGAAATGCGGTGCGCCGACCAGGTAACCGGTCTTGACATGGCAGTCGCCAGCGGCGAAGAGCAGGTGAGCAGGCGGCGGGACCAGGCTCGCACCTTCGGCGTGCGCGATGAGAGAGTCCCGGACGGCGGCCAGCACGACATCGGGCGCGGCCGCGGCCCTGATCTCGGCCAGGCCGACGACGCGCAGCGTCACTGGCGTTTCTCCTGCCAGGTAGTCCAGCAGTCGAGCGCCTCCTGGGGGTCGCGGCGGCCGATGCCGACGCGGAACCGGTCGGCGGGAACCGGGGTCAGCGCCGAACGGTAGATGCTGGCGGGCAGCAGCAGCACGCCCGTCTGGTGCACCAGATCCGCGCACATCACCTCGACGCCGTCGGCACCGAAGTAGCGAGGAAAGCTGACACAGCTGCCCTGTGGCGGCCGCCAGTCGAACAGGCCGGGGAAGCGGGCGAAGAAGTCGGCGAACACCGGGATGTTCGCGGCGATGATCTGCCGGTTCCGGCCCAGGATCTGATCGCGGGCGCGCAGCGCGATCACGGCGAGGACCTCGCTCGCAACCGAGCAGCAGATCGAGGTGTAGTGCTTGGCGCGCTCAAGCCGGTCGAGCACGGCGCGGTCCCGGCAGCCGATCCAGCCGATCCGCAGCCCGGGCAGGCCGTACGCCTTGGACAGCCCGTTCAGTGACAGGGCTGTCGCAGACAGGTCAGCTGCCTGCGGCAGCGGCGCTTGCGGGGGCAGCTCCAGGCCACGGTAGATCTCGTCGCTGAGCAGCCTGCTGCCGTGCTCCGCGCAGAGCTGGACGAGCTGGTGCCAGGAGTCCGCATCGGGGATGGCGCCGGTGGGGTTGTTAGGGAAGTTGACCGCGACCAGCCGGGTGGCCGGGCGCAGTGCCCGCCGGACCGCGTCCAGGTCGAGCGCCCAGCCGTCCTCGGGGCGCAGCGCGACCCCGGTGACCTCGCAGATCGACAGCGGAACCGTCTCAGTGGCCTGGTAGTTGGGGGTGAGCACGACGGCGTGGTCACCGCGGTCGAGCAGTACCTGCATCGCCAGGTAAAGCGGCTCAGCGACGCCGGCGAAACACAGGATGTCTTCAGCGGCCAGATGGTCGTAACTGGCCGCGATCGCCTCGCGCAGCTCCGGCAGGCCATAAGTCGGGGTGTAACTGAGCTGGAGCATCTCCCACCGGGCGCGGCTATCGTCGTCGGCCAGCCGCAGTAGCTCACTGACGGACATCGTTTGCGCGTCGGCCGCGGTCATGTTGTAGCGAGCGGTGTACTCCCACGTGGAGAAGTAAGTTTCCAGCAGGAAGTCAGGAAGCGCTGGCATCGAGGGCGGGCTCCCTTCCTGCTCGCGTCACTGTAGCGCCGTCTCGATCTCGCTCAGCAGCTCTGCGACCATCGGGCTGGTGGCATTCCGGCCGAGCAGGCCGATCCTGAGCGCGTCGTCGGCGAACGGGGGAAGACCGGCTGAGACGATGATCCCCGCCCGCTCGGCCAGCTGGGTGCGCACCGCATCGGCGCGCGGGTGGGCCGCCACGACCACCAGGTTCGCTGCCCATTCATCGTCAGCCGTCAGCTGGATGCCGAGCCGCCGAAGGCCGGTCCTGCATTCGCGGGCGAGCCGCTCGCGGCTGTCCACCCAGGTGTCGATGCCGGCCGCGCGGATTCGCCGCACGCTGCTGGCGAGAACCCGCACCAGGCTGGTCGGCATCGTGACCGGGTGCGGCTCCCAGTCGGGACTCTCCTGCGCCGCCTGGTCCCATGTGGCGAGGTCGAGGTACCAGGACGGCGGCCGGCCTGACCGGCTGGCGACCCGCTGCCTACCGCGCTCGGTAAGGGCCAGGACCCCCAGGCCCGGTGCGCCGGCCAGACCCTTCTGAGACGCGGTGACGAGGGCGTCGATGCCCATTCGCGTCATGTGGATGCGCTCGCCGCCAGCGGCGGCGACCGCATCCACGACGATGACAGCCCCGGCGGCCCGGGCCATCTCGGCTAGCTGCGCTACCGGGTGACGCACGCCGGTCGCCGATTCCACCTGCGTCACTATCACGCCGTGGCTGCCTGGCAGCAGCTCGGCGACGCGGTCCAGATCGACTGGCCAGCCCGGCCGGCAGCACGCCGTCCTGACGTCCAGGCCGTGCGCCCTGGCCATCGCCTGCAGCCTGTCGCCGAAGTAACCGGAGTCGACGACGATGACCCGCTGGCCCGGCTCGAACAGGTTGAACATCGCGGCGTCAAGCGCGGCCGAGCCCGAGCCGGGAAGCAGGTAGGTGCGCTCGGCGCCGAGCAGCCCGGTCAGGTCAGCCAGCACCTGCCGCATGCAGGCGGCCCACCGCCGGCCGTAGTGCGCTTCGAGCGGGGCAGCCAGTATCTCCTGCTCGCGCGGGTCAAGCTGGCAGGGTCCGGGGATCATCAGGCGCTCCTGGCGACCCAGGGGTATCGCGAGCCCCGCGTTCCTGACGGCGATGGCGTCAGTCCTAGCTTCCGGCATCGCCCGCCTCATCCCTGAACAGCTCGGTGACCTCGCCGTCATGGTCAGGCGGGCGATCCTGCCAGTCCCAGCCGCCGGATACCGCCAGCGTGGCGCCAGAGACATAGTTGGCGCCATCGGAGAGGAAAAAGGCCATCGCCTCGGCTACGTCGCGCCCCGTGCCCAGCCAGGCCGGGACCCGTTTCGCCATCCAGGAGGCCTGCTCAGGCGGCAAGTGGCCGTTATCCACCAGGCCGGGCGCAACGCAATTGACCGTGATGCCGTGCCCTGCCTCCTCGGCCGCAAGCGACCTGGTGAGAACGGCGATGCCGGTCTTAGCGACGGCGTAGGCGGCAATGTTGCGGGCCCCCCGGACGAGCAGCGCCGGGCTGAGGCCAACCATCACGATCCGGCCGTACTGCTGCTGGCGCATGCCGGGCAGCGCCGCCAGCGTCACGTAGAACGCCGAGTTGAGGTTGCTGTCGATGACGCTCTTCCAGCGCTGCGCCGATGTGGCGGCGACCGGGCTGAGGGTGAACTCGCCTACGTTATTCACCAGGATCGTGACCGTATCGCCGAAATGCCGGCCAGCCGCGCGCACCAGGCTGGCCGCCTGCTCGGGGTCGCATACGTCGGCCTGAATGTCGACCGCCTGCCCGCCCGCCGATCTCAGCCGCTGCACCAGCGACCGCGCGCTGCCGGCGTCGGCGCGGTAGTTCACGGCGACACAGGCGCCCTGGGCAGCCAGCCGTTCGCACAGTGCCGCGCCGATCCCCCTGGCGCCGCCGGTGACAAGGGCGACGCGCCCGCCTACCGAGGACCAGGCCAAGTCACTCGTGGCCGGGGTGATCGTGCGGGATCTCGCTGAGGTAGCCGATCTCACGCGGAGCGGCGCAGTACTTTGCCTGGAATTCCCCGAGGATCGGCGCCTCGGCAGAGATCAGCTCTTCGTGTGAGCCATGGCTGTGCCATGGGTACAGGATCCACACCATGGTCGGCGTTGCCTCGTGCCGGAAGAACGTGGCGTGGCCGGTAAATCCAGCATGCGCGTGGGTGCGCGGTCCCACCAGGTCGTCCATTTCCTGCATCAGCTCGGGGACCCGGTCCGCGAACTCTTCCTTGATCCGCCATGTCTCGACTACGTGGATCATCCCTGTGTCGCCTCCGTTACCTGTGTCTGGCATCTGTCCGGGTGGATCGCCTTGTGCTGCCTCAGCCAGGCGCTGTTCCCGGAAGAACGCGCGGAGCATCGACCTGCCGTCAGGCACGAAGCGCTGGCAAATTAACTTGTGGTGGCTGCGATTGCGAGCCTGCGCACCCCACAGCCTGGCCGCGGCATTACGTGCCGCCCGCGGCGGAGTGTCGGACAGGCCGATGGCCGTGAACTGCCTGCGCAGCTCGCGGAGCTGATCGAGCATCAGCTGATGCTCAAGGTTGAGGGTGCCGGAGAAGCCAGGGCTGGTGAAGGGCGGCGCCATCGACGGGCGGATCAGCCGCTGGTACAGCTCGGGCGGGAAGTCGGCGGCGTACCGCATGGTCGCGGTCGCGCCGTCGTAAAGGACGCTGAGGCAGTCAAATGTCTCGGCCAGCTGGTACCAGCTGGCCGATTCAACCGATTCCCTGGCCGACCCCAGCAACGTGTTCATAGCGGCCAGCTGAAGGTGGAACAGATGATGGCCGAGCTTCCAGCGCAGCAGCGCGACGCCGGGGCCCGGCAGGGCCGCCTGCGCCGGGCGCCCGGTGGTCACCTGGTCACCTCGGCGGTGCCTGACCCGAGCCATCGCTCCAGCGTGCAGTGCATGACCACCAGGCAGGCGGCCATTATGTCGCAGCGGTCCTGCGCGGAAAGACCGGTCGCGCCGAGATCGCCGAGAACCTGTCGCTGCACGTCCAGGCAGGAACGTGACCACCCGGCCAGTTCCGGATCCGCGCGTAACAGGCGAAAGTAGCGGTCGTACTCTTCCCGGCTGGATGTCCCCGCTATCGCATCGGGTATCTTGCCGTCTTTCGGGATGGACAGGGGAGCGATCAAGCCGTAGTCCGGCAGCGAGCTGTCAGGTTGGTCCGCGGGCACGTCATCGCTGCCCATGATGACCCTCCAGGTGGCGGCGCACCGTGTCGCTCGCGTTCTTTCCCGGCATCCCGAATACCCCGCCGCCGGGGCGCGTTCCCGCGTCGCAGAGGTAGAGGCCGGGGATGGGGGTGTGGTAGTCGGCGAATCCGGCGACTGGGCGCCCCGCGAACAGGTCACGCGCCGACATCGCGCCGTGGTAAAGGTGACCGCCGGGCAGCGCGAGCTCGCGCTCGAGGTCGAGCGGGGTCAGTACCTTGCGGTGCAGGACGGACGCGGTCAGCCCTGGCAGGTAAGGCTCCACGTACTCAAGCACCTGGTCAGCGAAGGATTCTCTGATGTCGTCCCACGTCGTGCCCGCTAGCGTGTACGGGGTGTACTGCACGTACATGCTCATGACGTGCTTGCCTGGCGGCGCGAGGTCGGGATCGAGCACGGTCGGTATCGTGCACTCCACATGCGGCTCCGACGACGGGCGGCCCAGCCTGGACTCGGCGTGAGCCCGATCGAGGTGGTCCATGTCCGGCAGGATCTGCAGCGTCCCCCGGAATTCGGCGCGCTCGCCGGGCAGGCCCCGGATCTCGGGCAGGCGGTCGAGCGCCAGGTGGATCTTCGTGGCGATGCCTTCGAAATCGGCTCCCTCGATCGCGTGCCGGTAGCCGGCCGGCACTGCATCGGAGTCGATCAGACGCAGGAAGGTCGTCTTCGGATCGGTCGCCGATATGATCACGCGGCCCCGCAGCTGGCTGCCGTCAGACAGCTCGACGGCCTCGGCACCGTCACTGCCGACCCTGATATGCGTCACCGTCCGGCCCGTGACGATGTTGGCGCCATGAGCGGCGCAGGCGCGGGCCAGCGCCTGGGTGATACCGCCCATGCCGCCCTTGACCTGGCCCCAGGAAGGGCGTGCTGACTCGGTAGCGCCCATCTGGTGGTACAGCATGAGGTATGCCGTGCCCGGCATGGACGGCCCGGCGTCGACGCCGACCACCCCGTCGGTCGACAGTGTCACCTTGAGCTCATCTGATTCGAACCAGTCATCCAGCAGGCTCCTGGCGCTGCCGAACAGGGCCGTCATGAGCCGTCTGAGATCGTCGTCCGGCAGGCGGACGGCTGCCCCGAGCGCGGCCCTCAGCGCGGGAATGTCGTCAAGCAGCGGTGCTCTTGCCTCCCCGAGCAGGTATGGCCCGGCGAACCGCGCAAGCCGCCGCATCGTCTCGCCGTAAGCGGCGTACCGGTCGGCGTCCTGCACGGAGAATTTTGTGATCTCCGCCGCGCATGCTGCCATATCGGCGCCTAAAGCCAGGCTGCGTCCATCCGGGAAAAGCGCGACGACGGACGGCTCACGCGGAATGATCTCAAGACCGTGCTTCGCCAGGCTAAGATCCGCCGAGATATCCTGCCGGAACAGGCACGTCACCAGGCTGGCCGTGCAGAAACGGTAACCGGGAAACAGCTCGTCGGTGACACAGGCCCCGCCAACGGTGTCCCGCCGCTCGACGATGGCGACGCGGTGGCCAGCCTGGGCCAGGTAGGCGCCGCACACCAGACCGTTGTGGCCGGCCCAACGATCACCACGTCATAGGGCGTGGCGGCGGGCTGGTCAGCATGCCGCGCGCGGGCAACCATTTCGGTAATTAGCCCTTCATAGGCGGCAACTTACCGATCATTTCCCCTGAAAATCACAGTAGTATCTATCCGAGATTATTGTCAAGGTCTGCGTAAAATATCCAACAAGCTGTGCGCCAAAATGCAGCGAAGGTTTCTCCTGTTAGACCGAGACGATTTTAATATGAAATCGCCTATTATAGGATGGTGCCGCTGATGGACCTGAATCGATGGCTGAACAGCGCCGCGGACGCGATCGCAGACTGGGAGGCAGCCTTCGGCCCATTCCAGCGCCACTGTTCGCTGCAGGTCCCTGACGACAGGTTCGCCAGCGTCTTCGCGGACTTCACCAAGCGGCTGCGGGAGAACTATCCGTTCTTCCACCCGTCTTACGCCGGGCAGATGCTCAAGCCCCCGCACCCCGCTGCCGTCGTCGGGTACCTCACCGCGATGCTCATCAATCCGAACAACCATGCGCTTGACGGCGGTCCGGCCACCGCGCGGATGGAACTGGACGTCGTCGATCAGCTCGCCCGGATGTTCGGCCTGCCTACGCACCTCGGGCACCTGACGACGAGCGGCACGATCGCGAACCTGGAGGCCCTCTACATCGCCCGCGAGCTGCATCCGGGCCACGGCATCGCGTACAGTACCGAGGCGCACTATACGCATGGCCGGATGTGCAGGCTGCTCGGCGTGCCCGGCACGCCGGTCGGGGTGGACGACGCGGGCCGGATAGACCTCGGCGAGCTGGATGCCCTGCTGGCCGAGGGCCGGCACGGCACGGTGGTGGCCACGGCGGGCAGCACCGGTCTTGGTGCCGTTGATCCCGTGCATGACGTGCTGGCCATCGCCCGCCGCCACGGCGTGCGGGTTCACGTGGACGCGGCATACGGCGGCTTCTTCACCGTACTTGCCGACGCGCAGGACGCGGCGAGACTCGACGGGGCGCCCTGGCGCGCCATCGCCGGGTGCGACTCCGTCGTGGTCGACCCGCACAAGCACGGCCTGCAGCCCTACGGCTGCGGCGCGGTGCTGTTCCGGGATCCCGGCGTCGCCCGGCACTACCGGCATGATTCGCCTTACACCTACTTCACCTCCGGCGACCTGCATCTGGGCGAGGTCAGCCTCGAGTGCTCACGGGCTGGTGCGGCGGCGGCTGCCCTGTGGCTCACGTTCCAGCTGCTGCCGCCCACCCTGGACGGCCTCGGGCAGGTGCTGGCTGCCGGCCGCCGGGCCGCTGTGGACTGGTCGCGGCTGATCGAGCAGTCCGACCTCCTGGAGCTTTACCAGCCACCTGAGCTGGATATCGTCTGCTATTTCCCCGTCACCCGCCCGCGCAGCCTGTCCGCGATAGACCAGGCCTCGGCGCGGCTGCTCGCCGATGGCATGGCCGATGCCGGCAGCCCGGTTTACCTCAGCACGCTCCGGGTGACGGCCGAGGCGCTCGCCCGCAGGCACCCCGATGTCCTGGCCACCGGGCAGGATGCCAGGATTCTGCGCAGCGTGCTCATGAAGCCGGAGGCAGAGGGTTACGTGTCCGAGCTGACTGCTCGCATCGAGCGGCTCGCCGCTACGGGTGAGTCAGCAAAATAGGCCAGAGCAGAATTTCCGGGCTGCCCCGCGTCTGGCCGGCTGAGGCCGGCCCGCCGGGGCCGGTCAGCAACCGCGGGCGAAAGGACAGGCATGGATACGGAGAAGTGCTTCGAGGTCGCGCTCGACCACTACCGGAAGGGAAATGAGCTGCTGAATTTCCCCACCGCGGTGCTGATCGGGGAGCAGGCCCTGCACGCGGCCAGGGCGACCGCGCATTTCACCGCCGGTACCCTCGCCCTCGCGCTCGGCCAGGCGCAGCGGGCATCGGTCGGCAGTACTGACTGACCACGGTGCTGACTGACCACGGGGCTGACTGACCACGGTGCTGACTGACCACGGGGCTGATCAGCGTGGGCGGGCGGACAGCGCGGACGGCTCCGGCCGGGCGACGGCCGGGCCGCCTGGCGGCCCGCTGGCCGGCTCGGTCAGGGCCAGCCAGCCGAGCAGCGCAACCGGGTAGGCGAAGTAGCCCCAGCGGGCGGCCGGGGCCAGCACGAACATCAGCGCCAGGCACAGGGCCAGCCGCCTGGCCGCCTGGGGCACTCCGGCTGGCGGCCGGATCAGCAGCGACGCCGCGATGCCCAGCAGCGCCGCCGCCAGCAGCCCCACCGATGCCCAGTGCCCGGCCGGCCCGGCCGAGGCCAGCAGGTGGCCGGGCAGCGGGCTGGACGCCATCGTCTGGGCATGGGTCAGGCCGAGCGGGTACAGCACGGTGTTCTGGATGAACTGGCCGGGGTCGGTGATCGCGGCCGGGGCGGCGGCGATCACCAGCGCCGCCGCCGCGAGCAGCGCGCCGGCCGTGAACCGCACCGCGGCCCGGGCGCCATCCCGGCTGGCGTACATGGCGGCCAGCACCGGCACGGCCGGCCAGGCGGTGGCCTTGATCGCGCACGCCGCGCCGGCCGCCAGGGCCGCCGCCAGCGCGAGCCGCGGCCGGGCCGCGCAGGCCAGCGTCAGCACCAGCAGCACCAGCACCGGCACGTCGGAGGCGCCGCAGACCAGCTGGTAGGCGATGACCGGGGAGGCGAGCGCGAACGCGCTGCAGCGGGCAACCGCGCCGGGACTGCCCGGCCGGCCGCCCCGGCCCAGCCGGAACGCGACCGCCAGCCCGAGCACGGCGAGCACGGCGAACCACAGCCGCGGGCTGCCGGCCCAGGCGGGCAGCCCGGCCGCGCCGGGCAGGCCGAAGGCTGCCATCAGCGGCAGGTAAGGATCGTAGGCCAGCGCATGGGTCAGCTGCGCGGCCGGCAGGTACGGGGTGCCGTGCGCCAGCAGCAGCCGTCCCGACCTGGCCACCACCTCCAGCGCGCCCTCGCCCGCCCGCGACATCCCGCTGCCCCCGGTGACCTGCCAGATCAGCGGCCCGGCCAGGGCGCCGGCCAGGCTGGCCGCGATCGCGGCGTCACGGCCGCGGGAGCGCCATGTTCCGGCCGCGAGCGCGGCCGCCGCGTAGCCGCCCGCGGCCCACGCACCCCAGGAGACCTGCACCGGGTAGCCGGCCGACAGCGCGGTGCCCAGCGCGAAGACGGCGAAGGCCGCATACCAGACGGTGAACCGGCGGCGATCGGTCCACCGGCGGCGGCCGGACTGCCCCGGAGGTTCCGGTTGTCCCGGCGGCTCGGGCGCCCGGCGCTCTGCTCGCTCCGGACCTCGTTCTGGCTTGGTTATTGGTCCTCGCCCTGGCTGATCAGCGTATTCAGCAAGTCCGCGATCTGCTGCTGCCCAGCGGCGGCGGCGTCCAGCCTGCCGCGCATCTCGGTGAACCCGTTGTGCACCTCGGTAAACCTGCCGTGTATCTCGGCGCTCATCCCGGGTGGCTGGGTCATGACGGCAGCATACCGATTCCGGGCAGACGGACGCGGCCGTCCACAGGCCGGCTGTGGACGGATGGTGGATAAGCGGCTGATGCGGGGGATAACAGCCGGGCCGCTGTGGACGGCTAAAAAATCTTGGAATTGCCTCGTCACAGCCCTTGCGCGGGCCCGGCAGCGGGCAGTAGAAATCTACCACTGCTGAAGGCGGACACCAGCCGGCGGGCAACCACCGGCACGCAGCGAGAGTCGGCTAGCCGGCGCATCGCGCGGGTGACTGGCACCGGCGGGGACCGAGTACCGCAGGGCCGCCGAGCGATCGGCTGGCCGGCGTGAAAGGTTAGGCGGGGCCCCTGCATCTCATACATGCGGGGGCCCCGCCGCATGCTGCCGGGAACCGGTCGCCGGGCCGCCCGGACGGGGCCGGGCAGCGGAAGCGAATTGTGCACAACGGGTAACGCGGTGTGCGATGGCGGACGATAATAAGACAGACGCAGGCGACGTGAGTACCCCCGAGCTCACGTCGCCTGGTCCTTTCCCGGCCGGCCGCGACGGCGACATTTACCCAGCCTGCTGCGTCGGCAGTACACAGCCGGCCGCCGATCCCGGTAGCGTTCTGCTATGACAGCTACCGCGACGCCGGGAGAGCGCAGCTCCGCAGTCCTGCCGCAGGCACCGTTCGGGCGCCTGATGACAGCGATGATCACCCCGATGACCAGCGACCGGGCGGTGGACTACCCGGGCGCGGCGCGGCTGGCCGACTACCTGGTCACCGAGATGCGCAACGACGGCCTGGTGCTCAACGGCACCACTGGCGAGTCGCCGACCACCTCGGACGAGGAGAAGGTGCGGCTGCTGCGCACCGTGATCGAGGCGGTGGCCGGCCGGGTGCCGGTGGTGGCCGGGGTCGGCACCAGCGACACCGCGCACAGCTGCGAGCTGGCCCGGCAGGCCGAGGCCGCCGGGGCGGCCGGGCTGCTGGTAGTGACGCCGTACTACAACCGGCCGCCGCAGGCCGGCCTGCTGGCTCACTTCACCGCGGTCGCCGACTCGACCGCGCTGCCGGTCATGCTGTATGACATCCCCGGCCGGACCGGGACCCCGATCGCCACCGAGACCCTGCTGCGGCTGGCCGGGCACCCGCGGATCGTCGCGGTCAAGGACGCCAAGGGCGACCCGGTCGCCTCCAGCCAGGTGATGGCGCGCAGCGACCTGATCTACTACTGCGGTGACGACCCGGTCAACCTGCCCTGGCTGTCGATCGGCGCGGTCGGGTTCGTCAGCGTGCACGCGCACATCGTCGGTGACCGGCTGCACGAGATGATCGCCGCTTACCTGGCCGGCGACCCGGCCGCCGCGCTGCGCGTGCACCGTGAGCTGAACCCGGTGTACACCGGCATGACCAGGACCCAGGGCGTGATCACCACGAAGGCGGCGCTGGCCATGCTCGGGCTGCCCGGCGGCCCGGTGCGCCCGCCGCTGTGCGACGCCACCGCGGCCGAGGCTGAGCAGCTGCGCACGGACCTGCAGGCCGGCGGCGTGAAGCTCCGGTGAGCCACCCGCATCCAGAACTCGGGCCGCCGCCGCCGCTGGCAGCCGGCGCCCTGCGGGTCACCCCGCTGGGCGGCCTCGGCGAGATCGGCCGCAACATGACCGTGTTCGAGCACGGCGGCCGCCTGCTGGTAGTGGACTGCGGGGTGCTGTTCCCGGAGCCCGACCAGCCGGGCGTGGACCTGATCCTGCCCGACTTCACCGCGCTGGAAGGCAGGCTGGACCAGATCGAGGCGCTGGTGCTCACGCATGCGCACGAGGACCACATCGGCGCGGTCCCGTACCTGCTGCGGCAGCGGTCCGACATCCCGCTGGTCGGGTCCCGGCTCACGCTCGCGCTGGTGGACAGCAAGCTGCACGAGCACCGGATCACGCCCGACGCGCGGGAGGTGGGGGCCGGCTCCGCCTGCAGTTCGGGCCGTTCGAGCTTGAGTTCCTGGCCGTGAACCACTCGATCCCGGATGCGCTCGCGGTGGCCATCCGCACCAGCGCCGGCGTGGTCGTGCACACCGGCGACTTCAAGATGGACCAGCTGCCGCTCGACGGCAGGCTGACCGACCTCGGCGGGTTCGCCCGGCTCGGCGCCGACGGCGTGGACCTGCTGCTGGCCGACTCCACCAACGCCGAGGTGCCGGGGGTGGTGACCACCGAGCGCGCGATCGCGCCGGTGCTGGCGGAGGTCTTCGCCGCCGCCGAGCAGCGGATCATCGTGTCCTGCTTCGCCAGCCACGTGCACCGGGTGCAGCAGGTGCTCACCGCCGCCGCCGAGCACGGCCGCAAGGTCGCGCTGGTCGGCCGGTCCATGGTGCGCAACATGGGCGTCGCCCGCGAGCTCGGCTACCTGCAGGTGCCGCAGGTGCCCGGCGGCCTGCTGGTCGAGCTGCGGGAGGCCGAGGAGCTGCCGCCGGGCGAGATCGTGCTGATCTCCACCGGCTCCCAGGGCGAGCCGATGTCCGCGCTGTCCCGGATGGCCGGGCGGGACCACCCGATCCGCATCGCCGAGGGCGACACGGTGATCCTGGCCTCGTCGCTGGTGCCGGGGAACGAGACCGCGGTGTCCCGGATCATCAACGACCTGACCCGGCTCGGCGCCCGGGTCGTGCACAAGGGCAACGCGCTGGTGCACGTGTCCGGGCACGCCCCGGCCGGGGAGCTGCTGTACCTGCTGAACCTGGTACGGCCGGGCAACTTCATCCCGGTGCACGGCGAGTGGCGGCACCTGAAGGCGCACGCCGAACTGGCCGCGCTGACCGGGGTGCCGACCGAGAACATCGTGATCGCCGAGGACGGCGTGGTGGTCGACCTGGCCGAGGGCAAGATCTCGGTGGCCGGCGCGGTGCAGTGCGGCTACGTCTACGTGGACGGCCTCTCGGTCGGCGAGGTCACCGAGTCGTCGCTGAAGGACCGGCGGATCCTCGGCGAGGAAGGCTTCGTCTCGGTGGTCATCGTCGTCGACGCCACCTCGGGCAAGCTGATCGCCGGGCCGCAGATCCACGCTCGCGGCTCGGGCATCGACGAGTCCGCGTTCGGCGCGATCCAGCCGCTGCTGGAGGAGGCCATCGAGCGGGCCGCCGCGGACGGCATCAGCGACCTGCACCAGCTCCGCCAGCTGGTGCGCCGGACGGTCGGCCGCTGGGTCAGCGACAATTACCGGCGCCGCCCGATGATCATCCCGGTGCTGATCGAGGCCTGAGCCTGCTGGTCGGGTCTGGGTAGATCAGCCTGCCCTCGCCGGCCATCGTCTGCAGGAAGCTCGCCTCGTCCAGCTCACCGCTGAACCAGCTGAGCGGGCCGTCCGGCCTGCCCTGCATGACCCGGAACAGGGCCAGTCTGACTGCACTTGATGTCGGAATAGACGGCGTGATGACGTCGTTATGACTTGACAGATGTCACTTATGACGTCATGATGATGTCATGAGCTTTTCGCCGGGCGGCTGGGGGCCACGGGGCCACGGCGGTACTGAGCACCGGAAGACCTACCGAAAGGAGCACGCCATGTCGTGCGACCAGCTTGAGCAGATCGCCCGTCAGCGCACCGCCGAGATGCGCTGCGAGGCGGCGGCGGCCAGGGCCGCCAGCGACCGCGGCCCGCGGGTCCCGGTCCGGCACCGGGCCGGGCGCGCGCTGGCCGCGATCGGGCACCGCATCGCGGCCGGCTGACGGCAAATAGAAAAGATACCTTGCGCAAGATCTCTTGCGCAAGGTATCTTGATTTTGTGGCGAACGAGAGCGCGGCTGACCATCCCGCCGCCCCTGATCCGAGGGTCCCTGATCCGAGGGCCCCTGATCCGAGAGCACTGCGCGCCCTCGCGCACCCGCTGCGCTGGCAGCTGATCGACCTGATCGGCAGCGAGACGACCGCGACCGCCACCCGCTGCGCCGAGGTGCTGGGCGAGAGCGTGGCGAGCTGCTCCTACCATCTCGGGATCCTCGGCAAGTACGGCTACATCGAGCTGGTCCCCGGCCAGGCGGGCAAGGAGAAGCCGTGGCGGCTGATCAGCCAGCAGCAGGACCTGGACCCCGGCGATGCGGATGCCGAGGGCGTGCTGGCGGCCGAGGCCGCGGCCGAGGCGTTCCTCGATCACGAGCTCGTGCGGATCAAGCACCGGCTGAGGCATCTCGGCCTTGAGCCGGAGTCGTGGCGTGCGGGATCCGTCCTGATCGGCAACACGACCTGGATGACGGCCGAGGAGCTGCGCGAGGTCACCGGCCAGCTGAAGCAGCTGCTGCTGATCCACACCGAGCGCGCCGCGGACCCGGAATCCCGGCCGCCGGGAGCGCGCGAGGTCCGGCTCTTCGCCGTGACGTCGGTGGCGCCACCGGTCACGCCGCCGAAGAACGGCGCACCGCAACCCTGAGGGCTTCCCGCCACCTGGAGGAATCATGCCTGATTTCAGTGACTACGTGCGTACCCTGGCGGCCGCCGAGGCGAAGACCGGCTCGGCCAGCTGGCCTGCCGCCGCGGCGCTATGGGCCGAGGTGACAGAGCTCAATCCGGTGGTGGGACGCCACTGGGTCAGGCTCGCCGAGGCGCGCTACGAGCTCGGGGACTTCGACGGAGCGCTGGCGGCGTACGCCAGGGCGCAGGAGTCCGGCGTCTGGCTGCAGCGCCTGGACGAGGTCGAGATCGTGTTCCCGGCGGAGATTGCCTACCGGATGGCCACCTGCCATGTCCGGCGCGGCGATCACGAGGGCGCGACGGCGGAGCTGCGCCGGGCGCTCGGCCTCGGCTTGCGGGATCTCGGCCGCCCGCAGAGCGACGAGCACTGGAAACCACTGCTTGCCGACGAGGCCGTGCGCGAGATGCTCGGCATCATCGACGACACCGGCATGACGCGCGACCAGGGCTGGCGCGCCGATCTGGCGTTCCTCGCCCGTGAGATCAAGCGACGTGCGTATGCGCCGTTCCGCGAGATATCGGAGCCCGAGTTCGACGCCGCGGTTGCCCGGCTCGCGGCGGACGTGCCCGGCCTGTCGGACTGCCAGCTCCTGGCGGGCATCATGCGGCTGCTGCGGCCGCTCGGCGACGGCCACGCGTTCGTCCTGGCAGGCGAGGGCATCAAAGACGCGCTTCTGGGCCTGCCGGTCAAGTTCTTCTGGTTCGGCGAGGGCCTGTTCGTGACCGCGGCCGCGCAGGCCTACCGCCGGGTGGTCGGAGCGCAGCTGCTGAGCGTGGACGGGCACCCGGTCGAGGAGGTACTCGCCGCGTTCGAGCCGCTGATCAGCCGGGACAATAACCAGCAGGTCCGGTGCATGGCACCGGAGATACTGCGCTGGACGCCGCTGATCCACGCGCTCGGCCTGAGCAGCGATCCCGGCCAGGTCGCGCTGACCGTGCGGTTTCCTGACCAGACGACCGGGACGGTGCTGGTCGAATCGGTCCCGGACTCGTTCACCAGCCCGACCGGCCCGCGTCCGGCGGGGTGGGTCTCGGTGCCCGATACGGTCGGCGACCCGGTGCCGCTCTACCTGCGCAACAGCGACACCCCGTACTGGTTCGAGTACCTGCCCGCGGAAGGCGTTGTCTACTTCCAGTTCAACGGGGTCGGCGATCAGCCGGCCGAGCCGATCGCGGCGTTCTGCGAGCGCCTGTTCACCTTCATTGACAGCCACCGGGTCAGCAAGCTGGTCATCGACCTGCGCTGGAACGGCGGCGGGAACACCTACCTGGTCCAGCCGCTGCTGCACCGCCTGATCGGCTGCACGAAGATCAACCAGCGGGGATGCCTGTACGTGATCATCGGGCGCGGGACGTTCTCGGCCGCGCAGAACACGGCCACCGCGATCGAGCGCGAGACCAGCGCGATCTTCGTCGGGGAGCCGTCGGGTTCCCGTCCGAACTTCATCGGCGAGACCATCCCGTTCACGCTTCCCTACAGCAAGGCGATGGTCAACGTGGCGGACCTGTACTGGCAGACCTCCTGGCCGATGGACCACCGGCCGTGGATCGCGCCGGAACTGTACGCGCCGCCGGAATTCGAGGCCTACCGCCAGAACCGGGACCCGGCCATGGAGGCCATCCTGTCCTGCCGCGAGCACCTGCCAGGGTGGTGAGGCCGCCCCGGCCCTAGGGCAGCTTCCAGTCCACCGGCGGCGCGCCCTGCTGCTCCAGCAGCTTGCTGGCGCGGCTGAACGGGCGGGAGCCGAAGAACCCGCCGGAGGCCGACAGCGGGCTGGGATGAGCCGACTCGATCAGCGGCACCCCGGACAGCAGCGGCGCCAGGTTCCGGGCGTCGCGGCCCCACAGGATCGCGGTCAGCGGCACCTGCCGGGCCGCCAGCGCCCTGATGGCCTGCTCGGTCACTTCCTCCCAGCCCTTGCCGCGATGCGAGGCCGGCTTGCCGGGCTGTACGGTCAGCACCCGGTTCAGCAGCAGCACGCCCCGCTCGGTCCATGGGGTCAGGTCGCCGTTGGCCGGGGCCGGATGGCCGAGATCGGCGGTGTACTCCTTGAAGATGTTGACCAGGCTGCCGGGCAGCGGCCGGACGGTGGGCGCGACGGAGAAGCTCAGCCCGACCGGGTGACCGGGGGTCGGGTACGGATCCTGGCCGACGATCAGCACCCGGACGTCGGCGAATGGCTGCTGGAATGCCCGCAGCACGGCCTTTCCGGCGGGCAGGTAGCTGCGGCCCGCCGCGATCTCGGCCCGCAGGAAGTCACCCATCGCGCTGATCCGGCCTGCTACCGGCTCCAGTGCCCCGGCCCAGCCCGCCTCGACGATCTCCTCCAGCGCCCGTCCAGCCACGGGACGCTACTCTAGCGCCGCGGCGGCCGGGCCAAATGCCGGATTCGCAGTCTTCGGCGCCGCGATCCCCGCCCGTTCGCGGGCCGGGCCGGGCCGCGGAGCGCCCGGCGGGCCGGATTACCGGTCCGGGCGGAAGAAACCGAGGAGCACCTCGACCGGGACGCCGGTCTCGCCGGCCGGCACCGGCAGGCCGATGGCGTCGATCACTTCTTGCAGCTTGTCGCGGATCAGCCGGGCGGTGGCGGGGGCGACCGTCGTGGCAGTGACCAGCATTGCGTCCTGCGGCCGGCCGTCTGCTGGCTGGTCGCCGGCCGCCGCCTGACGGGCGAGGAAGCGGCGGCGGAAACGGTCGATCAGCGCGGTGACCACGGCGGCGCCTTCCGCCGCCTGGCGAGGGCCGCGGATGATGTCGGGGCCGAGGGCCAGGCTGGCCTGGCATGCCTGGTAACGCTGCTCGATGATGCCGGAGACCACGCGGCTGGCCGCGACGCGGATCAGCCCGGCCGCCTCGAGCTGCTTGACGTGGCGGTAGAGCCTGGTCTGCGGCTCACCGAGCTCGGCCGCGAGCTCCTTGACCGACATCACCCTCAGGTTATGTTCATCCCGCATCAGCGCGGTGAGTATCGCCAGTCGCAGCGGGTCGGCCATGGCCTTCAGCGTCTCCACGCTCGTCACCTGCCCGGCCTGCCCCGCGGGGCGGCCGGCGGCGGCTGCTCCCCGGCCCGGCCCGGATCCGGTCCGCTGGACGTGCTCACGGACCCCATCTTGCCATCTATTCTCGACGGTGGCATCGTTCATGTATACGTGAATGATTCTGATCGCATGAAAGGTGGCTCCCCGGCCATGAACCCTGCCCGGCAGCCACGGTCCGGACTGCGGCACAATCGCGACTGGCGCAAGCTGTGGCTCGGGCAGGCCGTGTCGCTGGTCGGCGACAGCATGTTCGACATCACGATGCTGCTGTGGGTCGCGACCGTGATCGCCAGGGGCCGGCCGTGGGCGCCGGCCGCCGCCACCGGCGTTCTCATGGCGGCCGCCGTCCCCGTGCTGGCCGTGGGCCCGGTGGCGGGGGTCTTCGTCGACCGGTGGAACCGCCGGCGCACCATGCTGGCCGCCGACGCGTTCCGGCTGGTCCTGATCATCTCGGTGCTGGCCGTGCCGGCGATCGGTCACGCCCTCGGCACCGGACCGGAACTAACCGCCGTCTACCTCGCGGTCGGCCTGGAGAGCGGCGCGGCCCAGTTCTTCAACCCGTCGCGGCTCGCCATCATGGGCCGGATCGTGTCCACGCCCGGCGACCGGGCGAAAGCCAGCGGCCTGCTCCAGGCCACCGGCAGCCTGGCGGCCATCATCGGGCCGCTCGCGGCCGCCCCGCTCTTCTTCGCGTCGGGCGCACGGTGGGCGCTCATCGCCGACGCGCTCTCGTTCGCCGGATCGCTGGCGGCCATCACGGCCATGCGCGTGCCGGAGGCCGGCCTGCCCGAAGCGGCGGGCCTCGACCCGGCAGGTACGGCCCTGGCCGCAGCGCCGCCCGCGGGCTTCCGGCAGGAGTTCCTGGCCGGCGCCAGGTTCTTCGCTTCCAGCCGGGTGCTGGTTGCCTTGTGCGGGGGAGTCGTGATCACCACCCTCGGCACCGGCGCGCTCAATGCGCTGGAGGTGTTCTTCGTCACCGGCAACCTGCACACGGCCGCCAGGTGGCTCGGCGTGGTCTACGCGGCGACGGGTGCCGGGGCCGTGCTCGGCGCGCTGCTCGGCGGGTGGGCGGCGGCACGGATCGGGGCCGCCCGCGTCTTTTACCTCGGGCTGATCGGCGGGGGCATCGTCCTGGGCGCGTTCTCGCGGCTGGACCAGTTCTCCGTCGCCGTCGCGGTCGTCGCGCTCGCGGGCCTGATGTTCGGCGCGATCAACGCAGCCGTTCCGCCGCTGTTCCTCGCGGTGATCCCGCAGCAGCTCATCGGCCGGGTGATGGCGATCTTCAACCCACTGCAGCAACTGGCCGGCCTCACGTCCATGGCGCTGGCCGGGTTTCTCGCCAGCACGGCGCTGCGGTCATTGCACGCGGACATCGCGGGCGTGACCTTCGGGCCCATGGACACGATCTTCGGGTTCAGCGCGCTGCTGATCACGGTGGCCGGATTCGCGGTGATCGTTCCGCTGCGCGGCGGGAGTGCGCGTTCGCCGGAAGTACCCGGTGGCTGTTCACCAGAAATACACGCTGGACTGGGCTATGACGATTTATCGCGCTGATATACGTTCAGGGCCCAATGACTTTTTAGCGAGGAGGTTTCATGCTCAGAAGAGGCGTGCAGCGCCGCATTGGCCTCTGCGTCGTCGCGACCGCCCTGGGGGCCATGGGCGCGGTCGCAGGAGTCGCGGTCAGTGCCCCGGCGCACGCGGCCAGCGGGACTCTCACGTTGCAGACGCTCCCCGACAATGGCGAAACCGCGATCTACAACTTCGTCAACTCGGCGACCAGCTCGATCGACGTGACCATCTACGAGCTGAACGACCTGACGCTGGAAAACGCCCTGGTGGCCCGCGAGAAGGCCGGCGCTGACGTCCGGGTGATCCTGGACCAGGCACAGAAGTCCTACAACACCGCTGCCTACAACGTGCTGACCGCGGGCGGCGTCGGCGTCGTCTACTCTTCCACGGCCTTCACCTACACCCATCAGAAGACCATCACCGTCAACAACGACGAGTCCTACATCAGCAGCGGCAACTTCGACAACACCTACTACGCGACCTCACGCGACTTCGGTGTGTTCGACACCGACCTCACCGACGTGTCGGCGATCGTGGCCGTGTTCAACGCCGACTACGCGCACACCTCGATCACCCCGTCAGACGGGGACGACCTGGTGTGGTCGCCGACCGACTCGCAGACCCAGCTGCTGAACCTGATCAACGGGGCACAGCACACCCTGGACGTCGAGCAGGAGGAGTTCAGCGACAGCACGCTGGTCAACGCGATCGTCGCGGACGCGAAGCGCGGCGTGACCGTCCGGGTCGTGGTCGAGGACCCGTCCGACTACACCTCGGAGATCAACGAGGTGACCGCCGCGGGCGGCAAGGTAGTCGGCTACTCCTCTACCACCGGGTACTACATCCATGCCAAGACCGTCATCGCCGACTACGGCACCTCCACGGCCAAGGCCTTCGTCGGCTCGGAGAACTTCTCCAGCGGCTCGCTCAACGACAACCGCGAGCTCGGGATCATCACCACGAACTCCGGCATCGTGAGCGGCCTGGAATCGGCGTTCAGCGGCGACTTCACCGGCAGCGACAACGGCAAGGTCGCCATCTTCAGCCCCGGCAGCCAGAGCACCAAGACCGGCAGCTCCGTTTACCTGCAGACGCAGGGTGAGGACACCTGCACCGGCACCCTGTCCTACTCGGCTTCCGGGCTGCCTACCGGACTGTCGATCAGCTCGACCACCGGAGTGATCTCCGGCACGGCATCGACGGCCGGCACCTACAACGTGACCGTCACCGGTAAGGACACCACCGGGCCGACCGGCTCCGCCAGCTACACCTGGACGGTCGGATCGGGCACCACGAACACGGTGACGGTGACCAACCCGGGCACCCAGACCGGGACCGTGGGGACGCCGGTCAGCCTGCAGATCCAGGCGACCGACTCCTCGCCCGGCCAGACGCTGACGTACGGCGCGACCGGCCTGCCGGCCGGGCTATCGGTCAGCACGACCTCCGGGCTGATCACCGGCACGCCGAACACGGCCGCGAACTACAGCGTGACGATCACCGCCACCGACAGCACCGGCGCCTCCGGCTCGGCCACATTCAGCTGGGACATCAGCGCGGCAACCGGCAATACGGTGACGGTGACCAACCCGGGCACCCAGACCGGGACCGTGGGGACGCCGGTGAGCCTGCAGATCTCGGCGACCGACTCGGCCTCCGGGCAGACGCTGACCTTCAGTGCGACCGGCCTGCCGGCCGGGCTGTCGATCAGCTCCAGCGGGCTGATCACCGGTACCCCGAGCACGGCTGCCGACTCCAGCGTGACCGTCACCGCCACCGATACCACCGGGGCCAAGGGGTCGGCCACGTTCAGCTGGGACATCAGCTCCGGCAGCAGCTGCACCGCGCAGCAGCTGCTCGGCAACCCGGGCTTCGAGACCGGCACCGCGGCGCCGTGGACCGCCAGCTCCGGCGTGATCAGTGACAACTCCGACGAGCCGCCGCACAGCGGGAAGTGGGACGCCTGGCTGGACGGCTACGATCACTCCGAAACCGACACGCTGTCCCAGGCCGTCTCGATCCCGTCCGGCTGCTCTAGCTACCAGCTGAGCTTCTGGCTGCACATCGACACGAAGGAGACCACGACCACCGCCAAGGACACCATGACCGTGCAGATCCTGAACAGCTCGGGCACGGTCCTCGGCACGCTCGCCACGTTCTCCAACCTCAACGCGGCCAGCGGGTACACCCAGTACTCCTACAACCTGTCCGCCTACGCGGGGCAGAGCGTCACCCTGAAGTTCACCGGCAAGCAGGTCTCCAGCACGGAGACCTCCTTCGTCGTCGACGACACGGCACTCAACGTCAGCTGAGCTGACGGCGCCGGGTGCCGGTGACCGCCACGGCGGTCACCGGCACCCGGGCCCCTCAGGCCGGAGGCCGGGCTGGCACTGCGCCGGAGCGCTCGCGCAGCCGGAACCGCTGCAGCTTGCCGGTGTTGGTCCGGGGCAGCGAGGGCACGAACTCGACCGCCCGCGGGTACTTGTACGGCGCGATCTTCTGCTTCACCAGGTCCTGGAGCTCGCTGACCTTCTCCGGCCCCCCCGCCGCGCCGCCGGCCAGCACCACGAACGCCTTCACGATCTGCCCGCGGGCCTCGTCCGGCACCCCGACGACACCGCACTCGGCCACGTCCGGGTGGCCGAGCAGCACCTCCTCGATCTCCGGGCCGGCGATGTTGTAGCCGGAGGAGATGATGATGTCGTCCGAGCGCGCCTGGTACCAGAAGTAACCCTCGGCGTCCCTGATGTAGGTGTCGCCGGTGAGGTTCCAGCCGTCGCTGACGTAGCTGCGCTGGCGCGGGTCGGCCAGGTACCGGCAGCCGGTCGGGCCCAGCACCGCGAGCCGTCCCGGCTCGCCGTCCGGCACCGGCTTGCCCGCGTCGTCCAGGATCGCCGCCCGGTAGCCGGGTACCGCCAGGCCGGTCGAGCCGGGCCTGATCTGGTCGTCGGCGGCCGAGATGAAGATGTGCAGCAGCTCGGTGCTGCCGATCCCGTCGATGATCTTCACGCCGGTCGCGTCGTAGAACGCCTGCCAGGTCGAGGCGGGCAGGTGCTCGCCCGCCGACACCGGCCGCCGCAGCCCGCGCAGCTGCGGCCCCTTCCCGGCCGCGATCATGGCCCGGTACGCGGTCGGCGCGGTCGAGACGACGGTCACGCCGCGCTCGGCGATGTGGTCGGCCAGCTCGGCCGGCGTCGCCTTCTCCAGCAGCAGGGTGGCGGCCCCGGCCCGCAGCGGGAACACCACGAGCGCGCCGAGCCCGAACGTGAAGGCCAGCGGCGGCGTGCCGGTGAACAGGTCGCCGGGCGACGGCCGCAGCACGTGCGCGGAGAACGTGTCGGCGATGGCCAGCAGGTCCCGGTGGAAGTGCATGGTCGCCTTCGGGCGGCCGGTAGTGCCGGAGGTGAACGCGATGATTGCCACGTCGTCGGCCGCGGTCCGGACCGAGTCGAAGCCCGGTGTTTTGCGTTCTGTCATCGAAGTGAGGTCATCCGGCCCGGCCCCGCCGTAGCTGACCGTGCGCAGGCCGGGGACGGCGGCGGCGTCCAGCTCGCCGGTGAACCGGTGGTCGCACAGCGCCAGGCTGACCCGGCCGATCTCGCAGATCGTGGCCAGCTCCCCGGCGCGCAGCAGCGACATGGTGGCCACCACCACCCCGCCGGCCTTGAGCACGCCGAACCAGCAGGCGACCAGCCAGGGGTTGTTCGGGCCGCGCAGCAGCACCCGGTTGCCGGGCACCAGCCCCAGGTCCTCGGTCAGTACCCTGGCCACCTGGCTGGCGCGCCTGGCCAGGTCGGCGTAGCTCCAGGTGGCCGCCTCCGACAGCAGGCACGGCCGCTGCCCGCCGCGGTGCTCCCCGCCATGGGCCGCGATCGTGGCCTCCAGCAGCTCGTCCGCGCAGTTCAGCCGGCCTGGATAGGACAGGCCGGGCAGGCTGAAGTCCAGCTCGGGCCACTGATCGGCGGGCGGCAGGTGGTCCCGGCTGAACGTGTCGACGTGGGCTGACGGCGAGAGCTGCATGGCCGGACCTCCTGGGGCGCCGCACGAACGCCTCCAGTATTCCGGCTCGGTGACGGCAGTCAACGAACCGGGTCAAGTCCGGCCTGGCCCGGCCCGTCCCGTCCCGCGGCCGGCCGGCGGCCTCCCGGCCAGCCAGGTTGCCCCGGATCTCCTACCGAGTGACAATCTAAGAATGACAGGCGCACGCCGCTCGCAGGAACCCCCCGCCGCCATGCCCGCCCGGCGCTCCAGGCGCTCCCGGTCCGCCGGGCCCGGCAGGCAGCGCCTCCGGGCTGCTGCCACCGCTCGCGGCCGCGCTGCTCGCGGCCGGCTGCGGCACCTCGATCAGTAACAGCTCGCAGCAGTCAACCCAGTTCGGCCCGTCAACGGCGCCGACCACCACCCCGGCCGCGAGCCCGGCTGCGAGCCCGAAGGCGGCCGGGCTGGTGTCCTGCCCGGCCCGGATACCGGCCGCGCCCGGGCCGGGCCGGCTGCCTAACGGTTACCCCGGCTCGGCGCGGCCGCAGGCAGACCTGTGCGCCGCGCTGGCCGCCGCCCGGGCCGACCACCAGGAGGTGCTGCTCGACTTCGGTGCCGACTGGTGCCTGGACTGCCGGGTGCTGCAGCACCTGTTCCGCTCGCCGCAGGTGCGCCCGCTGCTGACCAGGGACTACCGGGTGGTCGCGGTGGACGTCGGCCGGGACAACCTGAACCTCGGCTTCACCGGCCGCTACGTGCCGCACCTGGTCACGATCCCGGCCGTGGTCGTGCTGACCGCCGCCGGGAAGGTCCTGGTCAGCTCCGGCGACGGCGCGTTCGGGCGTGCCCGCAGTATGACCACCGGCCAGCTGCGGGCGTTCCTGGAGCGCTGGGCCCGGGCCGCCGTGACCTCGGCCGCCCGCACGTCCGGGACGCCGCCGGCCGCCACGGGTGCCTCCTACACCGGCGGCGGGGTCAGCGTGACCGTGGCCGTCGCCCTGGACGGCCGGTCCGGCCGGGTCCGGGTCACGTTCGCCCCGCAGCACAGCGGCTTCCACCTGTACAGCACCTCGCTCCGGCCCCGGCTGACCCACGGCCTCGGCGTGACCACCTCGGTCACGATGCTTGGCGGGCTGCGCGCGGCCGGACCGCTGACCGCCGACGAGCCGGTTCGGCTGCTGCACATCGCGGCCCTGAACGCCACGCTGCCGGTGTTCCCGGACGGCCCGGTGACGGTGGCGGTTCCGGTCCGCCGGCTGGCGGCTGGCCCGGCCGCCGTGGTGGTCAGCTACGCCGCGTGCAGCGCCAGCGTCTGCCTGCTCCCGGTGATCGGCCACCGGATCCCGCTTCACCTGACCTGACCGGCGCCCTGATAGCCGGACGACCCGGCAGTGTGTTCGAAAGATGCTGTGGTCACCGCATCTTCTGACCACACTCTCAGGGCAGACCGGACCGAACCGCAGAAACGGGCGGTCCGCAATGCGCGCAGAGCGCCTGGCGCAGGTGAGCTAGGGTCGCATCGTGCCGATCAGGTCCGGGCAGCCGCCGGGCGGCGAGCCGCGCGCACCGCAGCCGCAGCCGCGGGCGCTGATCGTGACGATCTACGGCCTGTACGCGCGGGAGGCGGGCGGCTGGCTCAGCGTCGCCGCGCTGATCCGGCTGATGGCCGGGCTCGGCGTGGACGAGCCGTCGGTCCGGTCCTCGGTTTCCCGGCTCAAGCAGCGCGGCCTGATCGAGCCGCGGCGCCGGGATGGCGCGGCCGGGTACGCGCTGTCGGACCGGGGCCGGGACATCCTGGCCGAGGGCGACCGGCGGATCTTCGAGCGGCCCAGGGCCACGGCGGCCGACGGCTGGCTGCTGGCCACGTTCAGCGTGCCGGAGTCGCAGCGCGGGCGGCGGCACATGCTGCGCTCGCGGCTGGCCTGGCTCGGCTTCGGCACCGTGTCGGCCGGGGTCTGGATCGCCCCGGCGCACCTGGCCACCGAGACCGCCGAGGTGCTGCGCCGGTACCGGCTGGACCGCTACGTGGACCTGTTCCGGGCCGACTACCTGGCCTTCGGCGACCCGCGCGAGCAGGTCAGGCGGTGGTGGGACCTGAACCGGCTGGAGCAGCTGTACCAGGCGTTCCTGCACCTGGCCGCGGGTGCCGGCGAGGCGGCCGGCCCGGCCGGGAGCAGACGGGCTGCGAACGGCCTGGCTGAGAACGGCCCGGGCGAGGGCGGCCTGGCTGAGAACGGCCTGGGCGAGGGCGGGCCGGGCGAGATCGGCGGGAAGGATGCCGCCGCCTTCGCCCGTTACGTCCTGGTGCTGACCGCATGGCGGCGGCTGCCGTTCCTGGATCCCGGCCTGCCGCCGGAGTACCTGCCCGCCGACTGGCCCGGGCTGCGCGCGGCCGAGACCTTCACCGCGCTGAGCGCCAGTTTGTCCGGGCCCGCCTGGGCGCACGTGCGGGCGGTCGCCGGCCAGCGCGGCCCGGCCTGACCCGGCCAGATCAGCTCCGCCGGGCCGCGCTCAGCCGATGACGGCCATGCCCTGGATCTCGACCAGCGCCGCCGGGTCCCACAGCCGGGATACCCCGACCGCGGCCATCGCCGGGTAGTCGCGGCCGGCCAGCCGCCGCCAGGCGGCCCCGATCTCGCGGCTGTGCGCCTGGTAGTCGCCCAGGTCCACGGCGTAGATGGTGAGGCTGGCCAGGTGCTCAGGCCCGCCGCCGACCGCCCGCAGCGCGGTCAGCACGTTGCGCAGCGCCTGCTCGAACTGGGCGGCCACATCCGAGCCGGTGATCGTGCCGGCCTCGCCCACCGCGACCTGCCCGGCCAGGAACACCAGCCGGCCGCTGGCCGGCGCGGTCACCGCGTGTGCGAACCCGGACGGCCGGGCCAGCTCCGGCGGGTTCACCCGCTCGATCGTCATCCGATCACCTCCGTCCCGGATCAGTGCCCGGATCAGCACCGGGACCAGTGCCCGGACCCGGACCCGGTACCGGCGCCAGGCCGGGCGGCCGTCCGCCGGATGCGGCCGGGACACCCGGCCGCCAGCGCGCGTGCCTGGTGCCTGGCTGCCCGGCCCGGATCAGCTCCAGCCGCGGCCGCGGGCCGTCGCTGCGGCCGGTTTGCGGCCGCCCCGCGCCGGCCCGCCACGGCAGCGGCCACCTCGCGCCAGGACCGGCATAGCCCTGCTCAGCCGCCGCGTGCAGGGTCCAGTTCGGGTCGTACAGGTGCGCCCGGCCGAGCGCGCACAGGTCGGCCCGGCCGGCCAGGATCAGCGAGTTCACGTCGTCCCAGGACGAGATCACGCCGACCGCGATGGTGGCGATGCCCGCCTGGTTCCTGATCGCGTCGGCGTACGGGGTCTGGTAGGACCGGCCGAAGGCAGGCTGCTCGGCCGGCGTGACCTGGCCGGTGGACACGTCGATGGCGTCCGCGCCCGCCGCCGCGAACGCGCTGGCGATCTGCACTGCGTCCGGGCCGGTGATGCCGCCCGGCACCCAGTCGGTAGCCGAGATCCGCACCGTCATCGGCCGGTCGGCCGGCCACACCTCCCGCATCGCGCCGAACACCTCCAGCGGGTACCGCAGCCGCGCCGCCAGCGAGCCGCCGTAGCCGTCGGCCCGCTGGTTGGTGACCGGGGAGATGAACGACGACAGCAGGTACCCGTGCGCGCAGTGCAGCTCGATCAGGTCGAACCCGCACCGTACCGCGGCCCGCGCGGCGGCGGTGAACTGGCCCTTGATCTGCTCCATCTCGGCCAGGGTCAGCTCCCGCGGCACCTGGCTGACCCCGGCCAGGTAGGGGATCGGGGACGGCGCGCAGACCGGCCAGTTGCCGTCCGGCAGCGGCTGGTCGATGCCCTCCCACATCAGCTTCGTCGAGCCCTTGCGGCCGGAATGGCCGAGCTGGAGCCCGATCTTCGCGCCGGACCGCTCGTGCACGAACGACACGATCCGGCGCCAGGCCGCCTCGTGCTCGGGGGCGTACATCCCGGCGCAGCCCGGCGTTATCCGTCCGTCCGCGCTGACGCAGACCATCTCGGTCATCACCAGGCCGGCCCCGCCCAGCGCCTTGCCGCCCAGGTGCACCAGGTGGAAGTCGGACGGGGTGCCGGTGCCCGGCGATGAGTACATGTCCATGGCCGAGACCACGACCCGGTTGGCCAGCTCGAGCCCGCGCAGCCGCAGCGGCTGGAACATCGGCGGCACCACCTCGCCGGTGCCCATGCCGCGCCGCCGCTCGTGCCCGGCGAACCAGGCGTCCACCCGCCCGGTGAACTCCGGATCCCGCAGCCGCAGGTTGTCGTGGGTGACCCGGCGGCTGCGGGTGATGATGTTGAACGCGAACTGCTCCGGCTCCTGGCCGGTGTACTGGCCCAGGTTCTCGAACCACTCCAGGCTGGCCTGCGCGGCCCGCTGGGTGGAGGCGACCACCGGCCGCCGCTCCGCCTCGTATGCCGCCAGCGCGGCGTCCACCGACGGCTGCTCGCTCAGGCACGCGGCCAGCGCCAGCGCGTCCTCCATGGCCAGCTTGGTGCCCGAGCCGATGGAGAAGTGCGCGGTGTGCGCCGCGTCGCCGAGCAGCACCGCGTTGCCGTGCCGCCACCGCTCGCAGCGCAGCGTGCCGAAGCTGATCCACTTGCTGTTGTTGGCCAGCACCCGGTGACCGTTCAGCAGGTGGCCGACCAGCTCGCAGACCCGCCGGATCGATGCCTGGTCGGACTGGCCGGGAGCGAGCTGGCCGCCGGCCAGCCCGGCGAATCCGGCCGCCTGCCACACCGAGTCGTGCATCTCCACGATGAACGTGCTGCCGCTGGCGGTCGTAGGGGTAGCCGTGCACCTGGATGACCCCGTACCGGGTCTGCTCGATGTAGAACTTGAACGCGTCGAACACCAGATCGGTGCCGAGCCACATGTACTTGCACCGCCGGACCTCAAGATCAGGGCGAAACGAATCGCCCCACCGGCTGCGCACCGCCGAGTTGGCCCCGTCCGCGGCGACGACCAGGTCGTAGCCCGCCGCCAGGGCCGCCGGGTCCGGCGCCTCGGCCCGGAAGTGGATCCGGATGCCCAGCTCGGCGCACCGCCGCTGCAGGATCTCCAGCAGCCGCTGCCGGTTCATGGCCGCGAAGCCGTGCCCGCCGCTGGTGATCACCTGGCCCCGGTAGTGCACGTCGATGTCGTCCCAGCGGGCGAACTCGCGCTCCATGGCCTGGTAGATGGCCGGGTCCGCGTTCTCGATGCCGCCCAGGGTCTCGTCCGAGAACACCACGCCGAAGCCGAAGGTGTCGTCGGGGGCGTTGCGCTCCCAGACCGTGATCTCGGCCGCCGGGTCCAGCTGCCGCGCGAGCGCGGCGAAGTACAGCCCGCCCGGCCCGCCGCCGCACACCGCGATCCGCACCGTGCCTCCTGCCGCCGTGCCTCCTGCCGCTGGGCCTCCTGACACCGGCTGCTGCCGAGGCTATGCTGCCCGCACAACGACCGTCAATCGCACGCGAGAAGTGGCCGCCCGGAATGCTGCCCGCTCATGATCCTGTAAATAAAATGCTGTTATCACGACATTTTGTTTACCGGATCATGGACTCGCGGGAACGTGTCGCGCCGCCCGGCGGCGCGACACGCCGCACGCCCGGTATTACCCCAGTCGCCGTGATTCTTCTCGTACCTTGGGCAACATGGCGACTCGTGCGCCGAGGACTTCCGCGCGCCCGCGTAGCGGGGGCGGCAGCGGCGGACGGCCGCGGTCGCCCGCCGCCGGAGCGCGCCGTCCCCGGACCTCCGGCTCGGGTCGCGGCGGGCGCCAGGGCAAGGGGGCCTACGGCAAGGGCAAGGGCAAGGGTCGCGGCCGTCCGTCCGGCCGGTCCCGGTACGACCGCAGGCCGCCGTCGGCCAATCCGATCGTCATCCTGCTCGGCTGGATCGCCAGCGTGCTGGCCGCCGCCTGGATGGCGGTGGCGCACACGGTCGGCACCGCCGCCCGGGCCCTCGGGCACAGCGCGCGCGATCTGGACCCGCTGCACCGCAGGGACGGGGCCGGGCTCGGTGTCCTCGCCGCGGCGCTCATCGCCGCCGCGGTCACCTGGTGGCACCTGAGCGGGACGCTCGGCCGCGGCCTGTCCGACCTGCTGCGCGGCGCGTTCGGCTCGGCCGCCTGGACCATCCCGATCCTGCTGGTGCTGCTGGCCTGGCGGCTGCTGCGGCACCCGGACAAGAACGCGGACACCGCCCGGATGGTGATCGGCTGGACCGCGCTGATCATCGGGGCGCTCGGCCTGCTGCACCTGGCCAGCGGCACCCCGGCGCCGGCCGACGGGGCCAGCGCGATGCGGGCGGGCGGCGGCATCATCGGCTACCTGGCCTCGGCGCCCCTGGTCGCCGTGCTCACCGCCTGGGTCACCGCCCCGGTGCTCGCGCTGGTGATCGCGTTCGGCCTGCTGGTGATCACCGGCACGCCGCTGCACCAGGTCCCGGCCCGGCTGGCCGAGCTGGCCGGGTTCCTGCGCGGTCACCACCCGGACGACGGCCGTGACGGTGAACCGGGTCAAGGTGCCGGGCGGCTCGGCCCCGGCGGCAAGCCCGGGACGCCAGCTGGGCCGGGGCGGGCGGCGTCAGCAGGCGCTGGAAGTAGGCGAGCATGAGCGGCCCTACGACACCCCGCTGCTCGGCGGCACGCTGCACCGCGGCTCGGTCACCGACGGCGGGCGGCGGGGCCAGGCACTGGCTGGCCAGCCGCCTGCCGACGGCGCGGCGGCCAGGGCCGGGGCCCCGTCGCCGGTACCGGCAGGGGACGGGGCCGAGGGACTGCACGAGGCGCTGATGTTCGGGGCGTCCGGGACGGGCCAGCCCAGCCCCGCTGCCCCGGCTGCCCCGGCTGGCCAGCAGGCCGGGACGGCGGCCGGTGCCCAGGACCCGGCCGCCGCCGGGACCTCGACGACCTCGGCCCGGGCCGAGCAGCTCACCCTGGCCGCTGCCACCGACGCCAGCTACACCCTGCCGCCGGTGGCGCTGCTCCGGCCCGGCAGCGCGCCCAAGAGCAGGACCAGGGCCAACGACGAGATGGTCGAGGCGCTGTCGGTGGTGCTTGAGCAGTTCGAGGTGGACGCCCTGGTGACCGGCTTCACCAGGGGCCCCACGGTGACCAGGTACGAGATCGAGCTCGGCCCGGCGGTCAAGGTGGAGCGGGTCACCGCGCTGTCCAGGAACATCGCCTACGCGGTGAAGAGCGCCGACGTGCGGATCCTGTCCCCGATTCCCGGCAAGTCGGCGATCGGGGTGGAGATCCCGAACACCGACCGGGAGATCGTCAGCCTCGGCGACGTGCTGCGGTCCGAGGTCGCGGTGCGCGACCACCACCCCATGGTGGTCGCGCTCGGCAAGGACGTCGAGGGCCGCACGGTGGTCGCGAACGTGGCCAAGATGCCGCACATGCTGATCGCCGGGGCGACCGGGGCGGGCAAGTCGACCTGCATCAACGGGCTGATCACCTCGATCCTGCTGCGGGCCACGCCGGACCAGGTGCGGATGATCCTGGTCGACCCCAAGCGGGTGGAGCTGTCGGCCTATCAGGGCATCCCGCACCTGATCACCCAGATCATCACCGACCCGAAGAAGGCGGCGGACGCGCTGCAGTGGGTCGTGGGGGAGATGGAGCGGCGCTACGACGATCTGGCCGCCTCCGGGTTCCGGCACATGGACGACTTCAACAAGGCGGTCAGGTCGGGCAAGCTCACCCCCCGGCCGGCAGCGACCGCACCTACGTGCCCTACCCGTACCTGCTGGTGATCGTCGACGAGCTGGCCGACCTGATGATGGTCGCACCGCGGGACGTCGAGGACGCTATCGTCCGGATCACCCAGCTGGCCAGGGCGGCCGGCATCCACCTGGTGCTGGCCACCCAGCGGCCCAGCGTGGACGTGGTGACCGGGCTGATCAAGGCCAACGTGCCGTCCCGGCTGGCGTTCGCCACCTCCAGCCTGACCGACAGCCGGGTGATCCTGGACCAGCCCGGCGCGGAGAAGCTGGTCGGCCAGGGCGACTCGCTGTTCCTGCCGATGGGCGCGAGCAAGCCGCTCCGGCTGCAGAACGCGTACGTGACCGAGAAGGAGATCCGCGAGATCGTCGCGCACTGCAAGAAGCAGGCTGAGCCGGAGTACCGCGAGGATGTCGCGGCCGCCGAAAGCCGCAAGCGCGACATCGACGCCGACATCGGCGATGACCTGGAACTGCTGGTCCAGGCGGCGGAGCTGATCGTGACCACGCAGTTCGGGTCCACCTCGATGCTGCAGCGCAAGCTGCGGGTCGGCTTCGCCAAGGCGGGCCGGCTGATGGACCTGCTGGAGAGCCGGGACGTGGTCGGGCCGAGCGAAGGTTCCAAGGCCAGGGACGTGCTGGTCCGGCCGGATGACCTGCCCGCGCTGCTGGACTCGCTGCGCGGCGGCGGGGACGCCTGAGCCCCTCCCCGCCGCGCCGTCCACGCCCGCGGTACCCCGGTCGCCGGGCGGCGGTCGTGGCGGCCGGCGGCTACCCTGGAACCGGACATACCATTCGGTGGTCGCGGGCACTATTGCGCAGGCAGGCAGGTTAAGTAGACAGCCGGCCAAAACACCCTCTGGTTCTCGCCGGACGGTTTACCGGTGTCTACAATTGGTGATCGACTCCCTACAGAGGGACTCGATACGACTTCCTGCGCCACGCCCGCACCCCGGACGGGCACGTGGTGCGGCGGATCAGTGGAGGCGCGGCGTGAGCATCGGTGACGTCCTGGCGGAAAAGCGCCGCCAGGCCGGTCTCACCCTGACCCAGGTGAGCCAACGGACCTGCATCAGGGAGACGATCATCCGGGGGATCGAGCGCGGCGACTATTCCGCGTGCGGCGGGGACTTCTACGCCAGGGGGCATATCCGCAGCATCGCCAGGGCCGTCGGCGCTGACCCCGAGCCGCTGGTGCACGAGTACGACGCAACTCAGGGCGCGCCGCAGGCCATCACGGCCGCCGAGGTGTTCCAGAACGCCGCGCCGATCCGGATCAAGGAGCGGCGCAGGCCGAACTGGAGCGCCGCCATGGCGCTGGTGCTGGCCGTGATCATCGGCGTGGTGGTCTGGCGGGTGATGGACTCGCACCCGACTTCCAAGATCGAGGCCAGGCAGACCAGCCAGAGCCCGCCGGTGCCCAAGGCCACGCACCCGGCGGCGGGGCACACCCAGTCCGACGCCGCCCGCCGGTACCGGCACAAGGTGGTCATCCAGCTGACCGCCACCCAGCCCTGCTGGGTCCAGCTGACTACCGCGTCCGGCCAGCTCGTCTTCAGCGGGATGGTGGACGCCGGGGTCACCGAGCACTGGACCGAGCGGCATGCCGTGCTGCTCAAGCTCGGCAACCCGGGCGGCGTCACGCTGCTGGTGAACGGCCGGAACAAGGTACTGACCAGCTACACCGGGGTGGTCCCGACGCTGAGCTTCGGGCCGGGGCAGAAGATCTCCGGCTGAGCCGCCGGGCGGCCGGAACGCTGCTCGCGCCGCCGTAGCCGGACGGCCTGCAGGATGCGATTGCAGCGGCGGACTTACCGTAGTCTGCCGGTGTGCCGTCGAGTCATCCAGCACCGGGCCGGTCCGGGCGCACCGTGAGCCTGGTCACGCTGGGCTGCGCCCGCAACGAGGTCGACTCCGAGGAACTCGCTGCCCGGCTGGAGGCCGGCGGCTGGCAGCTGACCGACGATCCCGAGCCCGACGTGGTGCTGGTCAACACCTGCGGCTTCATCCAGGCCGCGAAGCAGGAGTCCATCGACGAGCTACTGGCGGCGGCCGGTGGCGGCGCGAAGGTGGTCGCGGCGGGCTGCCTGGCCGAGCGCTACGGCGCCGAGCTGGCCGAGGAACTGCCGGAGGCCCAGGTGCTCGGCTTCGACGATTACGGCGAGATCGCGGCCCGGCTGGATGACGTGCTGGCCGGGCACCGGCGGCCCGCGCACCAGCCGCGGGACCGCCGGCGGCTGCTGCCGGTCACCCCGGTCAGCCGACCCAAGGTGGCCGGGCAGGTGCCGGGCCACGGCACGGTGCTGGCCCCGGGGGAGACGACCCCCCCCACACCCCCTCCGAGCGGGCTGGCCCCCGCCGGAACGACCCCCGCCACACCTCCCCCGAGCGGGCTGGCGCCGCCTGACCTACCGCCCGGGATCGCCCCGGCGTCCGGGCCGCGGGTGCTGCGCCGCAGGCTCGGCGGCGGCCCGGTAGCGCCGCTGAAGATCGCCTCCGGCTGTGACCGCAGGTGCAGCTTCTGCGCGATCCCGGCGTTCCGCGGTGCATTCGTGTCCCGGCCGCCGGCCGACATCATCGCCGAGGCCGGCTGGCTGGCCGGGCACGGCGTCACCGAGCTCGTGCTGGTCAGCGAGAACTCCACCTCCTACGGCAAGGACCTGGGCGACCTGCGGCTGCTGGAGTCGCTGCTGCCCGGCCTGGCCGCGGTGCCCGGCATCAGCCGGATCCGGGTCAGCTACCTTCAGCCCGCCGAGCTGCGGCCGGGGCTGATCGAGGTGATGACCTCCACGCCTGGTGTGCTGCCGTACTTCGACCTGTCGTTCCAGCACGCCAGTGGCCGGGTGCTGCGGGCGATGCGCCGGTTCGGCGACACCGAGCGGTTCTGCGGCCTGCTCGACCAGATCAGGCAGCACGCACCGGCGGCCGGGATCCGGTCGAACTTCATCGTCGGCTTCCCGGGCGAGACCGAGGCCGACCTTGACGAGCTGCAGCGGTTCCTGGCCGATGCCAGGCTCGACGCCATCGGCGTGTTCGGGTACTCCGACGAGGACGGCACCCAGGCCGCCTCGCTGCCTGGCCAGCTGCCGCCCGAGGAGATCGCGCGGCGGGTGGCCGAACTCGCCGGGCTTGCGGACGAGCTGATGGACCAGCGCGCGGCGGAGCGGGTCGGCGAGCGGATCGAGGTACTGGTCGAGGAGGTGCTCGGGCCCGGCCGGGCCGGCGGGCGAGCCGGGCACCAGGCACCCGAGGTGGACGGGACAACCGAGCTCACTCCGGCCGCCGGGCTCGTGCCGGGCGACCTGGTGACGGCCAGGGTCACCGGCTCGGCCGGCCCGGACCTGACGGCCGAGCCGCTGGCAGAGCGGGAGGCTGCCTCCTCCGACCGGGCTGGACCGCGTTGAGCCTGGCCGAAGGGGGTACCTCGGGTACCTCGGGGCCCGCGGGTGCCGCGGGGGATGGCAGCCAGGCAGAGGCCGGAGCCCTCACCCAGCCGAGCCTGGTCAACATCGCCAACGCGCTGACCATCCTGCGGCTGGTGCTGGTACCGGTCTTCGTGCTGCTGCTGCTGGCGGGCGGAATCCGGGGCGCGGTTCGCCGCGTTCGCCGCGTTCGCCGTGGCTTCCGTCACTGACCTGCTCGACGGCGAGCTGGCCCGCAGGTTCAGTCTGATCACCGACTTCGGCAAGATCAGTGACCCGATCGCGGACAAGGCGCTGACCGGATCCGCCCTGGTCACGCTGTCGGCTCTGGGCGAGCTGAGCTGGTGGCTGACCGGGGTGATCCTGTTCCGCGAGCTCGCGGTTACCGGGCTGCGGTTCTGGGTCATCCGCCGCGGGGTGATCGCCGCCAGCCGCGGCGGGAAGATCAAGACGATGCTCCAGGTCGTCGCGATCAGCCTGTACATCCTGCCGGTGCACCTGGACCTGCTCCGGGAGACCGTGCTGGCGGTGGCGACCGGGGTCACCGTGATCACCGGCGGCGACTATGCGATCAGGGCGCTGCGGCTGCACCGGGCGGTGCCCGGCCCAGGGCCGGCATGACCGGGAGCGATGCGACCGGCAGCGGCCTGAGCGGGAGCGGGAGCGGGGGAGCCGCGGCGGGGCAGCCCGGTCCGGCGGACCGGAGCCGCGCCCTGGCCGCGACCGCAATAGCGCTGCTGACCGGCAGCGGCCAGACCGTGGCCGTGGCCGAGTCGCTCACCGGCGGCCTGCTCGCCGCAGCGCTGACCGGCATCCCCGGCGCTTCCGCCGCGGTCCGCGGCGGCGTGGTGGCCTACGCGACAGATCTCAAGGACTCCCTGCTCGGGGTGCCGGCCGGGCTGCTGGCCCGGTACGGGGCGGTGCATCCCGAGGTGGCCGCTGCCATGGCCGAGGGAGTGCGGCGGCGGCTGGCCGCGGACGTGGGGGTGGCCACGACCGGGGTGGCCGGACCGGATCGGGCCGACGGCCAGCCGGTCGGCACGGTGCACATCGCCGTCAGCGGCCCGGGCGGTACCGTCCGGCGGGCGCTGGCGCTGTCCGGCGACCGGGAGGCCGTCAGGGCCGCCAGCGTGGAGCACGCACTGGGCCTGCTGACCGGCGCGTTGCGGGAAGAACCCGCGTGATTACAGCGTTACTTAACTGAACACGCACCCGGCCCTCTCCCGCACGGTCCCGGTGGCCAGGTACGGTGGAAGTGTCAGCGGCTCGTCACGGAAGGGAGTGCGACGATGGTCCTGCTTCGTCACCTGCTGGGTGACGCGCTGCGGCGGCTTCGCCTGCGGCAGGGTCGCACCCTCCGCGAGGTCTCCGCTGCCGCGCGGGTTTCGCTCGGCTACCTGTCTGAGGTCGAGCGCGGCCGCAAGGAAGCGTCCTCGGAGCTGCTCGCCTCCATCTGCGACGCGCTGGGCGCACCGCTGTCCCAGGTGCTGCGCGAGGTGTCGGATACCTTCGCCCTGGCCGAGCTGCAGAACGCGCCGGTGTTCACCGGCGTCCGGGAGCCCTCGCCGGAGGTTGCCGCCGAGCCGCAGCCCGGCGCCAAGCGGCCGGTTGCGCCCCCGGCCACGCAGCGGGTGCTGGTGCCTGCCGCGCCGTCCCGCACGGCGGTGCCAGCCGACCGGCTGGTGGTGCCCGCACGGCAGAACCTGAGCGGGCAGAACCTCACCGGGCGGACGGGACAGCGCATCCTGCCGCCGTCCGAGCCGCTCGTCGGCCCCGCACTGCCGTCTGGACAGCCCGCGTTCGACCAGGTGGCACGCACGGCGAGGGACATCACCGACATGGTCCCGGTCTGACCGAACCGGTCAGGCCCAGGCGCGCGGATCCTCGGCCAGCTTCTGCACACTGTCCGGCAGGTGCCCCGAGACGATGTGCTCCAGGGTCACGTCCTCCAGGATGGCCCGCTCGTTGGCCCGCAGTGCGATCCAGACGGTCTGCAGCGGCTCGGCCGCGCCGGTGTAGCCGAGGTTCTCCGGCCGCTCGCCGCGCACGCCCACCAGCGGGCCGTCCACCGCCCTGATGATGTCCGCCAGCGAGATCTCGTCGGCCGGCCTCGCCAGCCAGAAGCCCCCGTCCGGGCCGCGCTGGCTGCGGACCAGCCCGCGCTGGCGCAGGTGGGTCAGGATCGCCTCAAGGAACTTGCCCGGTATGTGCTGCGTCCGGGCAAGCTGCTCGGCCGTCACGTGCCCGCCGCCGGAGGCAGCCAGCTCAATTGTGGCGCGCAGGGCGTAGTCGGCGCGGGCGGACAGGCGCATGCCCAGCATTATGCAGCCAAACGGCCGTGCGGTGCGGGCGGCGCAGCGGGTGAGGTAGACGTAACCGTGCAAACCGGGCTAAGCCGATCGCGTCGAACGGCCGGTCCCGCGGTCGGCGCCGCCGGTCGGTGCCTCGGCCGGCGCCGCTGGTCCGGCTGGCTCAGTCGGTGCCTCGGCCGGCGCCGCTGGTCCGGCTGGCTCAGTCGGCGGCTCGGCCGGCACCGCATCGGCTCGGCGGCACCGCCGCTGGCCTGGCAGGTTTACCAGACCGGTCGCCGGACAGTGGCAGTGCCGTGACTCATGCCCGTTACAACCCAGCCACTGCCCGGCATGCCAGGTATGCGGCCGGCCCGCCCGCCGCCAGCCGCAGGACCGCCGCTGACCGTCCCGCCGCTCGCGGTCCCGCCGCCGCCCGCGGTCCCGCCGCCGCTGGCCGCCGCCCGGCCGCCAGCGACCGCTCAGCGGTCCGCCGTCCTGCCATCGCTGTCCGCCTGGCCGCCGACCGTCCGGCCGCGATCCCGCTGCGGTACCCGGCCGGCCTCACCCTGATTGCCGCGGGCGCGATCCTGCTCTGCGCGTTCAGCCTGAACACCCGCTACCTGGACGTCAACGTCGTGGGCCTGATCCTGCTGGTCACCGGGCTGGCCGGGATCCGGGTTCCGCAGCGCGCCTGGCGCTGGGCCCGCGCGCATTCCGGCGAACTGCGCTTCGCGCTCGAGCAGGTCACGGCCGTGCCAGAACCGGAAGCAGAGCGGGTGCCGCTGGACTCCCTGCTGCGCCCGGTGGCCAGCGCGGACCCCGCCACCGGGCCGCCCGAGGATTACTGGTAGCGCCGGTGCAGTTAACCGACCCGATCCCCTACTGAGCCAGCGTCGCGGCGTAGTGCCGCAGCGCTCGCTGGTAGTGCCGCAGGCTGTCGCTGTCGATCCGGTCAACGGCCAGCGTGACCAGCGCCGCGACCGCCTCGCCGGCCTGCCCGGCGCTGGTCAGCGCGAGGGCCAGGAACACCACGGCCGCCTCGTCCGCCGGGTACTGCTGCCTGGCCTGGCGCAGCGCCGAGACCGCCTCCTGGTGGCGGCCCAGGTTGCGGAGCGTGCTGCCGTACTGGATGAGCGCCTGGCGGTGCTCGTCCGGGTCCAGGCCGGCCGCGATGGCCTGCTGGTAGAACCCGGCGGCCTCGGCCTCCCGGTCGGCGTAATCCAGCGCGCCGGCGTAGCCGAGCAGCGCGCCGGCCTGGCCGGGATGGCGCCGGAGCAGGTCATCGAAGTAGCGCACGGTGTCTTCCGGCCGCGCCGGGTCGGCCTGTGCCCAGCCATGCCGCACCGCGTCGCCGAGCGTGCTCATCGTGCTCCCCTCGGTGTTTCGGCCCAGGTCTCCACGATAGCCACCAGGGACTCGCTGACCGCACTGGTCGGCACCCGGGCGGCGACCGCCCGTCCGGGCGCCGTCGGCTTAGCCAGGTGCCCGTAACGGCCCGGTGCCTCGGCTCGTCCCGTGCCCGTGACACGCGGGCGGGCTGGTTGAAGACCACAAGGGCGGCCCCGTAGCCTCCGGCGTAGAGGGGAGGCCGGATGTGACCCAGCCCGCGTACCTGCTGCATCGCGGTGACGTCCTCGACGCGTACCAGACCTGGCCCGCGCCTACGGCAATCATTAGCGACGGGGCATACGGCATCCGGGGCTTCCACGGCGACACAACCGGCGTCGGGCAGCTGGCCGAGTGGTACCGCAAGCACGTTGAGGCCTGGTCGCAGATGTCTACGCCAGCCACCACTCTCTGGTTCTGGAACACCGAGATCGGCTGGGCGACCGTTCATCCCGTGCTGGACGCGAACGGCTGGGAGTATGTGCAGGCGATCACCTGGGACAAGGGCATCGCGCACATCGCCGGCAACGTCAACGGCAAGACCATCCGGCGGTTCCCGGTCGTATCCGAGGTATGTGTCTTCTACCAGCGGCGGTTCGAGGTATCCGGGGCCGGCGGCCGCATGCCGGTACAGCAGTGGATGCGGCACGAATGGCAGCGGTCAGGACTGCCGCTGACCCGAGCTAACGAGGCATGCGGCGTCCGCAATGCCGCCACCCGCAAATACCTCACCCAGGACTGGCTCTGGTACTGGCCGCCGGGTGAGATGGTGGAGCGCCTGGCCGCCTACGCCAACGCCGAGGGCGCGGAGTCAGGCTGGCCCTACTATTCGCTGGACGGGCGCGGTCCGGTTACCGCGAAAGAGTGGGACGCACTCCGGCACCTATGGCGGCATGTGCATGGGATTACGAACGTCTGGCGTCTGGCGCCGCTGCACGGAGTGGAACGAATCAAGGGCACTATGCGCCGGGCTGCGCCGCGCGTCTATAACCCGAGCAGCCTGTCGGCCGCGCACCTGAATCAGAAGCCGCTGGAGTTCATGCGCCGCATCCTGACCGCGGCCACGGATGAGGGGTCAGTGATCTGGGAGCCGTTCGGCGGCCTGGCTTCCGCCTCTGTCGCCGCCGTTGAGACTGGCCGTTTTCCGTGCGTCGCCGAGGTTGATCATGACTTCGCGGAGATAGCCGCGCAGCGCCTGGATGATGCCCTGGCCGGGCGGGACCCGGAAGCGGACGACGCCACGGCCTGAATCCGCTGCCGGACGGGACTGCGGGCCGTCAGGTCAGCGCAGCGCGCGGGCTGGCCGGATCTCCCAGCTCGTCCACAGCGGCCGGTAGCCCATCCGGCTCCAGAACGGCGCGGACAGCGGATTCAGCTGGCCGTGATGCAGCAGCGTGACCGCCACCCCGGCCGCGTCGAGCTCGCGGTGCAGCCCGGCCACCAGCGCGGTGCCCACGCCGGCCCCGCGCTCGCCCGGCAGCACCGACAGGGTGGCCAGGTAGGCGACCGGGCCCTGCCCGGTCGCGGGGGCTATCCAGCCTGCCCGGTCCGGTGGCTCGGCCACCAGCAGCCCGACGGCCTGCCCGTCCCGCTCGGCCAGCCAGGTCCACGGCTGCGGCCTGGCCAGGAGTCTGCTCAGCCGCCTGCCGCTCCGCCCGCTCGGCATGCGGATGGAGCAGCACGCTGCCGAAGTGCTGGTCAAAGCGGATTACCTCCAGGGCTGAGCGCGGTGACCGCAGCGACATCGCCAGGTCCGGCCGGCCGGATCCGCAGGCCGTCGGGCCAGCGCGTCGCGGCCGGCTGGCGCGCCCGGCCGGCCTGGCCGCGATGACGGTCAGCGGCAGGAGGCCGTGGCGCAGCAATGCGCGCACTCCGCCGATGTCCCGGCTCGGCCACCTGACCGCCGCCTCGGTGTCATGGCCGGCCGCCGCCGGCTCCGCGGCCAGGTGCGCATGCCAGCGGGCCAGCAGCTCATCGAGCGCGGCCCCGATACCCGGCTCCGCGGGATCGCCGGCGATCCTGGGGGTCAGCCAGAACTGACCCGCCGCGCCCCAGGCGAGCTCGGCCGCCTCCGGGCCGATCAGGCGGTGGCGGCACCAGCCGACCGCCGCAGCCCGGCCGTTCGCCGCAGGTACTGTCAGCTCGGCGCCGCAGCCGGGATCGGCGGACGGCCTTGGGTCCGGCAGCAGCGGATCGATGCGCCGCCAGCGCCCGCCCGCCGAGCGCAGCACATCCTCGGCACTGGCAGCTGACATGAGGCCTCCCTGGCGTTCCTGACGGCTGCGGGACCGCCAGGATCGAAAGCATCATAGCACTTTGTCCACTTATGCGGCTTTTATTAATAACGGCGGACCGTCCCGGCGCCGGCCAGCCACGGCGCGGGCCGGCCACGGCGCGGGGCGGCTACATAGCGGCTGGACGGCTCACAGGATCCGTGACGACGCCTCCCGCATGCTCGGGAGTGGCCGTGCCGTACTCCGGCTTGCCCGACGGCTGGTAGATGTGGGCAACGACCCCGCGGCTGGTGGTCTGCGTGCCGATGAGCTTCAGGGCGGTCGGGGTGGTCCCGCCGGCGAACAGGCGATTGCCGCTGCCCAGGACGACAGGGTGGATGAGCAGGCGGTACTCATCGACCAGGCCGTGCTCCATGAGCGCCCGGACCAGCACCGCGCTCCCGTGGACCTGTAGCTCGCCGCCGGGCCGGCGCTTCAGTTCCGTGACCTCCTCGGCCACATCGCCCCGCAGCAGCACCGAGTTGTTCCATCTCACTCGGTCCAGGGTGGTGGATACGACGTACTTGGGCAGGGCGTTCAGCCGGGTTGCCCGCGGGTCGGAGGGGTCGGTGATCTGCGACCAGTACTCCGCGAACAGCTCGTAGGTCGTGCGCCCCAGCAGGAACGCGTCCGCTGCGGCGATCCAGTCTGCGGTGAGCCGGTCCAGGTCCTGGTCGAAGTACGGCACCTGCCAGCCGCCCTGCTCAAACCCGTCGTTCAGCTCCGGCTCGGGTTTCCCGTTGCTCTGCATGACCCCGTCCAGCGTCAGATGGGAGGTCACCGTCAGTCGCATCACGCACTC
Source organism: uncultured Actinomycetota bacterium (assembly GCA_963719705.1). Taxonomy (GTDB): domain Bacteria; phylum Actinomycetota; class Actinomycetes; order Streptosporangiales; family Streptosporangiaceae; genus CAVRCV01. The sequence continues at coordinate 1,014,244 of CAVRCV010000013.1, read as the reverse complement.
TCCTCGTCAGCAGCTACCGGAACGATCCGGCCCGGCGATCAGGCGCGCAGGCGCAGGCCGCGGGGGGTGGGGCGGAAGCCGGCCGCCTCCAGCGAGCGGGCCAGCGGCGAGTCATAGACCCCGGCGCCGTCGGCACGCTCGACGGTCAGCTTGCCCAGCGCGCCGTCCCGCACCGCCCCGGCCAGCGCGGCCGCGGCCGGGCCGAGCAGGCTTTCCTCGCTGGTCCAGGACAGCAGGGTCTTGCCGCCGCGTTCCACGTAGAGCACGAGCCGGCCGTCGGCCAGGATCACCAGCGCCCCGGCCTTGCGACCGGGCCGGTGCCCGCCGGGTGTCTCGCCGGGCCGCGGCGGCCAGGGCAGCGCGGCGCCGTAGGCATTGGCCGGATCGGCCGCGGCCAGTACCTGGATGGCCGGACCGTCATCGCCCCGCCCCGGTCCCGGGACAGCCGGTCCGGCAACCGGTCCCGCGGCGGACATATCGCTGCCCGCCGGTTGCGGGCCAGCCGGGGCACCGGGCGGGCGGCGGGCCAGGGCGCGCATCCGGTCCACCGCGCCCGGCAGGGCGAACTGGGCGGCGCCAAGTCCCTCCACGAAGTAGCCGCGACGGCACTGGCCCGCCTCTTCCATCGCCCGCAGCACCGGGTACAGGGCGGCGAAACCACCCGGCAGGCGCTCGGCGGCCACCGCCCCCCTGATCACGATGCCGTACCGGTCCAGCAGCGCCAGCGCGAGCGCGTGCATCCGCCTGGTCTGGTCCGGCTCGGCCGGCAGCAGTACCGACCACCGGCCGCTGACCGTGGGCGGCCCGCTGCGCGAGGGCAGCGCCCCGCGGCCGAAACCTGGCCGCCGGCTGCCGGACCGGCCGGACAGGCGCAGCACGGGCGGTGCTCCGGGCCCGAAGCCGCCGGCCCAGGAATCGCCGGCCCCGGTGCGGCCCGGTCCCCGGCCGCGGCCGGCCGTGAGCCCGCGAGCGCCCGGTTCCGGCGGTGCCAGGGCGGCAGCCCGCCCGGCGCCGTCCGCGGCGGGGGAGGCGGCCGACTGCCGAGCCGGAGCCGGCTCCGGCTCGGCAGTCGGCCGGCCCGAGGTCAGCACCGTGCGCAGCGGCGCCAGCGTGTCGTTCGTGATCCGGCCGGCCCAGACCAGGTCCCAGATCGCGCTGGCCACCGCCTGGTCGGTCGCCCTGAGGTGACGGATCCCGCCGGGACCGGCATCGCCGTGCCCAGTGCCGTCGTGCCCAGTGCCGTCGTGCCCAGTGCCGTCGTGCGCGGTAGCACTGGGCCCGGACCGGCTCTCGGTCGCCGCAACCCGGTCCGCCAGCGCCCGGAAGAACAGGGCTCCGCCGCCGTCCAGGACGGCCAGCACGGCCTCGTGCACCGGCGTCATGGTGATCTCGGCGGGCGGCGGGAACAGCAGCGGCGCGGTGCCGGCCGGCGCCAGCACCAGCCATCCGTCGCCGCCGGGCAGGCTGCCCGCGCCGGTCCAGACCACCTCGCCGGCCGCGGTCAGCTCGTCCAGGAGCGCGGGGGAGTAGCCGGGCAGCCGGCCCGGCAGCACCAGCGTCTCCAGCGCGGACGCGGCGACCGGTACCCCGGCCAGCTGCTCGATCACGTCGTAGACGGCATCAGGACCGGTGATCCTCGCACGGCGGGCGGCCGGCCGCCCGCCGCGGTCGCCGGCAGCACCAGCGGTGCGGGCCGGGCTGACCTGGCGACCCGCGTTCTGCCATCGGGGCAGGAACGCGGCGAAGGCCTGTGGCGGCACCGGCTCGGCCTCATTGCGCAACCGGGCCAGGCAGCGGCGGCGCAGCAGCCGCAGCACGCCGGTATCGCACCACTGGGTGTCCCGGCCGCCGGGCATGAACTCGCCCTCGGCCACCCGCCCGGCAGCGGCCAGCCGGTGCAGCGCGCCGGCCAGCACCGCGACCCCGAGGCCGTACCGCGCGGCCGCCGCCGCGGTGGTGAACGGGCCGTGCGTGCGCGCATACCGGGCGGCCAGGTCGCCCAGCGGGTCGGCGACCGGCTCGGTGAACGCGTCCGGGATGCCGGTCGGCAGCGCGGCGCCGAGTGCGTCCCGCAGCCGCCCCGCGTCCTCGATCGCGGCCCACCGCGGCTCGCCCGCGACCCGGACCTCGATCGCCCGCCGCTGCCCGGCCAGCGCGGCCAGCCAGCCGGGCGCCGAGCCCGGCTCGGCGCACCGCTGCGCCACCTCATCCGCCGACAGCGGACCGATCTCCCGCAGCAGGTCCGCGACCGACTCCAGGCCCGGGCACCTTCGATCGGGAGTGAGCCGCTGGAGTTCCCGTTCTGTATCCATGATGACCAGCGGGTCGAGCAGCTCCCGCAGGTCGGCCTGGCCGAGCAGCTCGGCCAGCAGCGCGGAGTCGAGCGCCAGCGCCTGGGCCCGCCGCTCGGCCAGCGGCGCGTCGCCCTCGTACATGAACGCGCCCACATAGCGGAACAGCAGCGAGCGCCCGAACGGGGAGGCGGCCTGGGTCTCCACCTCGACCAGCCGGACGGTTCGCGCGGCCAGGTCGCGCATCAGGCCGGTGAGGCCGGGGACGTCGAACACGTCCTGGAGGCACTCGCGCACCGTCTCCAGCACGATCGGGAAGCTGCCGTACTGGCTGGCCACCGCGAGCAGCTGGGCCGAGCGCTGGCGCTGCTGCCATAGCGGGGTGCGGCGGCCTGGCTGGCGGCGCGGCAGCAGCAGGGCCCGCGCCGCGCACTCCCGGAACCTCGACGCGAACAGCGCCGACGACCCCAGCTCGGCGGTCACCAGCGGCTCCACCTCGTCCGGGTCGAGCAGCGCGATCCCGGCCGGCGGCGGGTCGTCCGCGTCCGGCACCCGGATCACGATCCCGTCGTCGGTGTGCAGCGCCTGCACGTCCATGCCGCCGTACCGGTCCCGCAGCCGGGCCGCGATCGCCAGCGCCCAGGGCGCGTGCACCTGCGCGCCGTACGGGCTGTGCAGGATCAGCCGCCAGTCGCCGAGCTCGTCCCGGAACCGTTCCAGCACCAGCGTGCGGTCGTCGGGCAGGTACCCGGTCGCCTCCCGCTGCGCGTCCAGGTAGCTGAGCAGGTTCGCCGCGGCCAGCTCGTCCAGTCCCTCGGCCCTTAGCTGGGCGGACGCCTGGTCCGGCCCGGCGGCGGTCAGCTCGCGCAGCCGGGCGCCGATCGCGGCGCCCAGCTCGGCCGGGCGGCCCGGCGCGTCGCCGTGCCAGAACGGCAGCCGCCCCGGCTGGCCCGGCGCGGGCGAGACCAGCACCTGGTCGGCGGTGATGTCCTCGATCCGCCACGAGGTGGCGCCGAGCACGAACACGTCGCCGATCCGCGACTCGTACACCATCTCCTCGTCCAGCTCGCCGACCCGGCGGGAGTGGCGGCCGGAGGAGTCTCGCTGCCCGCCGGCCAGGAACACGCCGAACAGGCCGCGGTCGGGGATCGTGCCGCCGTTGGTGACCGCCATCCGCTGCGCCCCCGGCCTGCCGTGCAGCGTGCCGGCCGCCCGGTCCCAGACCAGCCGGGGCCGCAGCCCGGCGAAGTCCTCGCTGGGGTAGCGCCCGGCCAGCATGTCCAGCACCGCCTCGAGCACCGGCCGGGTGAGCGCGCGGAACGGCGCCGCGCGGCGGACGGTCCGCTCCAGCTCGGTCACGTCCCAGTCGTCCATCGCGGTCATCGCCACGATCTGCTGGGCCAGCACGTCGAGCGGGTTGCGGGGCATCCGCAGCTCCTCGATCAGGCCCTGGCGCATCCGCCCGGTCACCACGGCCGCCTGCACCAGGTCGCCCTGGTACTTGGGGAAGAACACACCGCGGGAGACATCGCCCACGTTGTGCCCGGCCCGGCCGGTGCGCTGCAGCCCGCTGGCCACCGACGGCGGCGACTCGACCTGGATGACCAGGTCCACCGCGCCCATGTCGATGCCGAGTTCCAGGCTGGAGGTCGCCACGACGGCGGGCAGCCGCCCGGACTTCAGCGCCTCCTCGATCTGGGTTCGCTCCTGCCGGGACACCGAGCCGTGGTGCGCGCGGGCGACCTCGGCGGGCGCGCCGCTGGCCGCGCCCGCCTCGGCCATGATCTCGGCCGGGGCGCGGCGCCTGCCCTGGCCGGCCGGGGCAGGGCCGCCGCCGTTTGCGGGTCCGGCGCCGTTTCCGTCCTGGCCGTGATTTCCATCCCGGCCGCCGCTGCCGCCGGCCGGGGCGGACCACACGTCCTGGTACTGGTCATCGGGCAGGCGGCCGGCTCCGGGCGCGGCCCCGGCCGCCTGGTCGGCCGTGCGCTCGGCGGCCAGCTCGTTCAGCCGGGCGCACAGGCGCTCGGCCAGCCGCCGGGAGTTGGCGAACACGATCGTGGACTTGTGCGCCTGGATCAGGTCCAGCACCCGTTCCTCGACGTGCGGCCAGATCGAGTGCCGCCGGGCCGGGTCGCCGTCCGGCCCGGTACCGCCGGCGCCGGAGCCGCCCGGGCCGCCGGGGCCGCCCGGGCCGCCGGTCATCTCGGCTCCGCCCGGCCGGCCGTCGGCCGTCTCCAGGTCGGCCATGTCCTCGACCGGCACCACGATCTTCAGGTCGAGCCGCTTCTCGCTGGGCGGCTGGACGATCGTGACGGGCATCGCGCCGCCGAGGAACGCGGCTACCTCCTCCGGCGGCCGGACCGTGGCCGACAGCCCGATCCGCTGCGCTCGCACCCTGGATCCGTCCGAGCGACGTTCGCCCGGGCCGGCGTTGCCGGCCGTCGCGGCCGCCGCGCGGAGCGCGTCGAGGCGCTCCAGTGAGAGGGCCAGGTGGGCGCCGCGCTTGCCGCCGGCCAGCGCGTGCACCTCGTCCACGATCACGGTCTCGACCCCGGCCAGCCCCTCCCTGGCCTTCGAGGTCAGCAGCAGGTACAGCGACTCTGGCGTGGTGATCAGGATGTCCGGCGGCTGCCCGGCCAGCCTGCGCCGCTCGTCGGCCGCGGTGTCGCCGGTGCGCACGCCGACCCGGACCTGCGGCTCGGGCAGGCCCGCCCCGCGAGCCGCATTGGCCACCCCCGCCAGCGGCGAGCGCAGGTTGCGCTCGATGTCCACGGCCAGCGCCTTGAGCGGGGAGATGTACAGCACCCGGCAGCGAAGCTGCGGGTCGGCCGGGACTGGCTCGGTGATCAGCTTGTCGATCGCCCACAGGAACGCGGCCAGGGTCTTGCCCGAGCCGGTCGGCGCCACCACCAGGGTGTGATCGCCCTGGCCGATCGACGCCCAGGCCTGAGCCTGGGCCGGAGTCGGCCGGTCGAAGGCAGCACGGAACCACCGCCTGGTGACCTCGCTGAAACCGGGGAGCACCAGGTCGCCGGACGGCGCAGCACTGCCCACCCCACCATCCTGCCCTGCCGCACCGACAGCCCGCGCCTCACCGCACCGAGGCGCATTGCGGTCCGGCCTCCACCCCGTAGTTGCTGGACAGCCAGGCGGTGCACACCTGGACCGGCAGGCCGCGGGTATAGCCGAACCAGTCGTGCACGCCGACGCTGGCGTGCAGGGTGCGCGCGTTCACCAGGGTCGCGCCGCGCACGTTCGAGAACGCAAGCCGCTTGTGGGTGCCGGTGCCCGACCAGACCCTGGTGCGGAAGCGGATGACCGTGTCCTGCACGATGCTGGACCAGGTGCCCTCGACCGTTCCCACGCAGGCGGCCGAGTTATGCACCGCGTTCGTGTACCAGAACTTGGTCGACACGCTGTCGGCCTTGCGGTGCACGTAGGTGTGGCCCGCGCAGCCGGAGTTATCCGGAAGCACGGCCAGCCGGGCGCCGGCCGGCCCGGCCGCGCTGTGCCGCAGCGAGACCGTCTTGGCGCCCGGCCGGGCCTGACCCGGCTGGGCCGGGTGCATCGCGGCCGCTCCGGCGGCCGGCATCATCAGGCCGAGGACCGGTACCGCGCCGGCCGAGCCGACCAGGAAGCGTACCTTCTTCACGAGTGCCCGCCTTTCTGCGTGCAGTGCTTACTACCGTGCAGTGCTTGCTACTACGTGCAGTGCTTGCTGCGTGCGGTGCTTACCGGTTAGTGGGCTGATCAGCAGTGGGTGAGGCAGAGCAGGTCGGCCAGGATGCCGAGCCTGGTGTCACCGTCCTGCGGGCCGGCGGAGTCGTCGCCCTCGCAGTAGCGCAGCTGGCAGGCCCGCAGCGCGACGTTGAGGTTGAGCTTGCCGGAGATCACCTCCTGCCAGGCACTGGCGGAGCCGATGACGTCCCAGTCCGAGCCGTCCTGGGCAGCCGGCCCGGCCAGGGTCACCGTCCGGCTGCGCAGGTCGATCAGCCAGTGGTCGGCTGGCTGTTGCGGGTCGCCCGGTACCGAGATGGCGACCAGCGATTCAGTCGCGTGCGTCGCCCACCGGCGCGCTGCGTTCGCGTCCAGCCCCGCCAGCCCGGCCCGCAGCCGGTCCCCGAGCGAGTCCGGCAGCGGCGCCCCGGACCTCGCGGCGGTCTTGGACGTCCCGGACGTCGCGGCGGTCTCGCCGGCCTGGCCGGCGGGCATGCGCAGGTCGGCAGGAGGTGCCGAGGTGCCCCAGTCGCCGTCGACCGGCAGATACCCGGTCCGCCCGGCCAGCTCGTTGATAGTGGCCAGCAGCGGCGGGCCGATCAGCGCGGTGGGTATGGACCAGCCGCGGCCGACCGACCCTGCGGTGACCGCCGAGGTGTACCAGATCTTGTAGTCCGCCGGGCCATGGCGCTCCCGCTCGGCCGAGAAACACGACGCCGTGAGCCCCGGCGCCGGCCGGGCGCCCAGGAACCGCAGGATCCCGGCCGCGGTAGCCTCCGGATCGAGCACCAGGTCCTCGTACCGGACCTGCAGGCAGCGATCGCCCAGCCGGTCCTGCGCGGCCAGGGTGGCCGAGGTGTTGTCGGCCCAGAACCGGGCCAGCGCCATCACTGAGTTCCCCGGCGCGGTCGCCGAGTAGACGTCGAAGCCGTACCCGTTCAGGCCCCAGGGGCAGGCTTCAAGGCCAGAGGCGATCACGTCCATCGGGTGCCGGTACAGGCACAGGAACCGGGCCTGCGGGTACACCCGCGCCAGCAGCTCGGCGAACCGGGCGGTGCCCAGGCTCTTGTCGCAGTACCGCTGCTTCCCCCGCCGCCGCAGGTACGACCCGACCATCCGGTCCATGGTCTCCCGGATCCCGGTGATCGCCGCGTCCGGCACCTCCGGCGGCTCATCTCCCCGGTTGGCCGACAGCGGTGCACCCTCGATCAGCGACCACACCGTCGCCAGCTGAGCGCACAGCGCCGGCAGGTTGGTCTCCGGCGGGCACGCCAGCTCCGGGTGCGCGTCCAGCAGGAACCGCAGGAGCGTCGACCCCGACCGGGCATGGCACAGCACGAACACCGGGTCCGCGAACAGGCCACCGGGGACGGCCGCGGGCACGACCCCGGCCGGTCCCGGCGCCGGCCCGGCCGCGCTGGTCAGCGAACCGACGTGCACTGCGGCCCGGCCACCACGGAGTAGGCCGGCGACAGGGGCCCGCCGACGAAGACCCACGCGGTGCAGACCTGGATCGGGAACCCGCGCGAATAGCCGAACCACCGGTGCACGCCCTGCCCGGCGGTGTCGGTGGTCAGGTTCTTGATGGTGGCGCGGTTCAGCTCGGAGTAGGCCCGGCGCTTGTTCGCCCCGGTGCCCGAGTAGATACGGACCCGGAAGTCATAACCGGGGTTGTCCCCGGCGTCGAACCAGGTGCCCTCCACCGTGCCGACACAGGCGGCGGTGGCGCCGTGCGCGGCATTGGTGTACCAGAACTTCGTGGACAGGCTGGCCGGACGGGTCAGGTGCACGTAGGTGGCCCCGTCACATGAGCCGTCCGGCAGCACCGCTTCCTGTCCCGCCGTCCTGGTCACGGCGCTATGCCGCATCGAGACCGCCTTCGCCCCCGCCGCGCCCGCCGCTGCCTGGTGCGGCGTAGCCGGGTGCGTGGCGGCGAGCCCGGCGGCGGGCATCATCATGCCGAGCACCGGAGCGGCGCCGGCCGCGCCGGCCAGGAACCGTACCTTCTTCATTAACGAGGCTCCCTTCCCTGATCTCGCCTACCGGGGCCGGTGTCCGCCTAGCACTGCGGGATGCCCGCCTGCCAGGGCACCTGGCCGTCCAGGTTGACGTACGGATCCGGGATGTGGCCGGTAATCGGATGAGCGATGTTCTCCCAGGTCACATGGTCGAGGTAGCCGTCACCGAGCCACGGCTTCGGCGGGTTCCCGTAGTACCAGCAGGTGACCTTCACCTTGTCGTTCAGCGGCAGCTGGGTATAGAGCCCGCCGGAGGGGTTGAACAGCGGCGCGTTGCCGTCCTTCGTCTGCGCGTAACAGTAGAAGCCAGTGATCGGGAAGTAGCAGGAGTAGTCCGGCGACACGGCCGCTACGGCAGCTACGGCAGGGGCGGGCCGGGCGGTGGCGGCGAGCGAGGCGCCGGCGCTGGCGCAGCCCAGCATCCCGGCGAGTCCGGTCAGCGCGAGCACGGTGGCTGCGCGCCGGACGGCGACTTTCGGCATGGTCTCTCCGATGCGGTGGTCGGTACGGTCGGCCCGCCCGGCTGGATCCGCTTGGGCCAGCCAGCTCAGGCCGGTTATGGCCGGGAGTCTGATCCGCCCCGCTAGCATGCCGTTAGCAATTGATCATCACGAGCCTGCGGGCTGGTAACGGGCACGGGCCCGTCGCCGTGGTTGCGGCCTTGGGAAGTGGGCGCGGAGCTTCGGATACGACGGCGGGAGGCCCGTAAAATTCCGCCCTGGAGGTGGTCTCGGTGACGCGGACTGAGTTCTGCCTCCTGGGCCCGCTGGCCGTGGGCCAGGGCGGGGTGGCGATACCGGTGCAGCCCGGTAAGCAGCGCACGGTTCTGGTCGCGCTGCTGCTGCGGCTCGGGCGGCTCGTCACGGTGGATGAGATAGCCGAGGTTCTGTGGGGCACGGCACCGCCTCCGTCGGCCAGGGTGACCGTGCAGAACTACGTGATGCGGCTCCGGCGGGCGCTGGGCGACAGCGGCCGCCTCCTGATCGTCACCGGGCCCGGCGGCTACCTGATCCGGGCGGACGCTGCCGAGCTGGACCTGGACCGGTTCGAGGAGCAGCTGGCGGCGGCCCGCGCGGCGGCCAGGGACGGCTCCTGGGACACCGCGGCCGCCTGCGCCCGGGCGGCGCTGGTGCTGTGGCGGGGAGAGCCGCTGGCTGACGCCGAGTCGGACCTGCTGGCGACCAGGGAGGTTCCCCGGCTGGCCGAGCTGCGGCTGCAGGCCCTGGAGGCCCGCATCGACGCGGACCTGCACCTTGGCCGGGCCGCCGAGGTGGTGGCCGAGCTGGGCCGGCTGTCGGCCGCGCAGCCGCTGCGCGAGTCACTGCACGCGCTGCTGATGCGCGCGCTGTACCAGTGCGGTCGGCAGAGCGAGGCGCTCGCCGCCTACCAGCGGGCTCGTCAGGTCCTTATCGCCGAGCTCGGCACCGAGCCTGGCGCCGAGCTGCGCGAGCTGCACCAGCAGCTGCTGTCCGGCGGCCTTTCCGCGCCGGGCGGGACTGCCGCGCCGGGTGGAACTGCCGCGCCGGGCGGAACTGCTGGGCCGGGCGGAACTGCTGGGCCGGGCGGAACTGCTGGGCCGGGCGGAACTGCTGGGCCGGATGAACTCGCCGGGGCCGCTGAGGCCGCCGGGCCTGCCCGTTCCGCCGGCCCGGCTGGCTCCGGCACCGAGATACCCCGCCAGCTGCCCGCCGCGGTGTCGCAGTTCGCCGGCCGCGCCGCTGAGCTGCGCCGGCTGACCGAGCTGGCAGAGGAGGCCGGCCAGTCCGGGCGGACGCTGCTGATCTCGGCCATCGGCGGGACCGCGGGAGTGGGCAAGACGGCGCTCGCCGTGCACTGGGCGCACCTGGCGGCGGCCCGCTTCCCGGATGGCCAGCTCTATGTGGACCTGCGCGGCTACGACCCCGAGCAGCCGGTGCCGGCAACCGATGCGCTGGCCGGGTTCCTGCGCGCGCTCGGCGTGCCGGGCCAGGACATCCCGCCGGGAGCGGACGAGCGCGCGGCCCGGTACCGGAGTCTGCTGGCCGACCGCCGGGTGCTGGTGGTGCTCGACAACGCCAGGTCGGTGGCGCAGGTCAGGCCGCTGCTGCCGGGCAGCCCGCCGGCCATGGCGGTGGTGACCAGCCGGGACTCGCTGGCCGGGCTGGTGGCCAGGGACGGCGCCGTGCGGCTGGACCTGGAACTGCTGCCGCTGCCCGACGCGCTCGCGCTGCTCCGGGCGCTGATCGGCCGGCGGGTGGACATCGAGCCCGCCGCCGCCAGGGAACTGGCGGTCCAGTGCGCGCGGCTTCCGCTTGCACTGCGGATAGCCGCCGAGCTCGCCGTGGCCAGGCCGGGAGCGGACCTGGCCGGCCTGGCCGCCGAGCTGTCCGATCGGCAGCGACTCGACCTGCTGGAGGCCGGCGGGGATCCGCATAGCTCGGTGCGGGCGGTGCTCTCCTGGTCCTACCGGCACCTTGACGCCGGCGCGGCCCGGACGTTCCGGCTGGCCGGGCTGCATCCCGGCACCGGATTCGACCGCTATGCGGCGGCCGCGCTGGCCGATGCGACGCTGGCGGAAGCGGACCGGGCGGTCGCCCGGATGGCTGATGCCTGCCTGATCCAGCCTGCCGGAGCCGGCCGGCACTGCCTGCACGACCTGCTGCGTGCCTATGCCAGGGACCTGTCGGCCGGCCGGGATGGCGGGCCGGACCAGCAGGCGGCGCTGACCCGGCTGCTCGACTACTACCTGCGCACCAGCGCTGCGGCGGCGAACGCGCTGTACCCGGCCGAACGCCACCGCCGGCCTGCCGCTCCGCCGCCGGGCGGCCCCGGCCCGCCGGTCGGCGGCCGGGAGGAGGCCAGGGCCTGGCTGGACGCCGAGCGGGCGAACCTGGTCCGGATCTGCGGGTATGCGGCCGAGCACGGCTGGCCGGGCCACGCCGTCCGGCTCGCGGCCACGCTGTTCCGTTACCTTGAGGTCGGCGGCCATTATGCCGAGGCCCTGACGATCCACGAGCAGGCCCGTCAGGCCGCCGCGCGCAGCGGCGACCGGGCCGCCGAGGCCGACGCCCTGACCAGCCTCAGTGTCCTGGACACCCACCAGGGCCGGTACCAGCAGGCGGCCGGGCACCTGCGCCGGGCGCTCGCCCTGCTCCGGGTCACCGGCGACCAGGCCGGCCAGGCCCGGGCGCTGTGCAATCTCGGCATCGCCGACCTGCGACAGGGCCAGCAGGAGCAGGCGGCCGGGCACCTGCGCCAGTCAGTGACCCTGTTCCGGCTGGCCGGCGACCAGTCCGGCCTGGCGCATGCCCTGAACAACCTGAGCTTCCTGGACTTCCGCCAGGGCCGGTACGCCGAGGCTGCCGGGCACCTGGAGCTGGCCCTGGCCGCCTGCCGGGAGATCGGCGATCAGGCCGGCCAGGCGCACGCCCTGTGCAACCTCGGCCTGATCCAGCTGCGGCAGGGCAGGTACGAGCAGGCGGCAGGCCAGCTCCGGCAGGCTCTGGTCCTGTTCCGGGATAGCGGTAACCCGGACGGTGCGGCCGACGTCCTGGCCAACCTCGGCGAGGCCGACCTGCGCCAGGGCCGCTACCGGGAGGCCGCCGGCCAGTACCAGCAGGCCCTCGCCCTGGCCCGGCAGACCGGTGACCGGTCCGGCGAAGCCGAGGCACTCAACGGCATCGGTGAGGTCTACCTGGCCACCGGCCAGGCAGACCTGGCCCGCGCCCGGCATGCTGGCGCGCTCGGCCTGGCCAGCCGGATCGGCGACCGGGAGCAGCAGGCCAGGGCCCAGGCCGGGCTGGCCGTTGCGCTGCAGGCCGGCGGCGAGCCTGGCCGGGCCAGCGAGTACTGGAGCCAGGCGCTGGCCATCTACGTCAGCCTCGGCGCCCCGGAAGCGCAGCAGATCCGGGTCCGGCTCGCCGAGGCAGCGGCGCGGGCCGCCCAGCCGGCCGCGGCCGGCCCAGCCGGATCCTTGACCTAGCCGGCGGCAGTGAGCCGGGCCTGCCGTCGTCCGCCCGCCATGATCCGTCCGCCCTGGTCCGCCGGGCACTCGTGCGCCGTGGTCTGCCGGGCACGCGTGCGCCGTGGTCTGCCGGGCACGCGTGCGCCGGGGCCAGGCCACCGGGATGTCACCGGTGTCCTGGCCCCGGCTGGACCAGCGGTCAGCGGCTACTTCGTGGTCAGCACCACGCTGGCCAGGAAGGTCGCGGTTGCGCTCTTCGTGCTCGGCTTGCCGTTGGGGTTGCACTGGCCCTTGTGCGGCCCGGACTTGAATCTCGGCGCGACCGCGGCGAAGTAGATCTTCGCCGCGCCCGGCCCCGAGGCCCCGGCGAATTTCCCGGTGCTCTTGGCACCCACCACCGTGACCGGGATGTACTCGCTGAAGGTGAACTTGCAGGTCTTGGCGTTCATGCTCTGCATCTGCTGCGGTTTGGCCGAGACCTGCACGACCAGCTTGCCGGCCGGGCTGGGCAGCGACTTCTCCTGGCCCTTCTTCGGGCTGCCCCCGCCGCCCAGGACGATCACGGAATGGGTGGTCACGACGCCCTGCCACTGCAGCGGGATCTTGCTGACGTTGGCGAGCGCCTTCTTGCCGTGAATCGTGCCGGCGATGAGCTCGGGCCCGGTGATCCCGCTGGAGCCGGCCGGGTGCGCGCTGGCCAGCGCGGGCACGGCGGCCAGCGTCAGTGCGGCCAGGCTGCCCGCCGCGGCCAGGCCGCCGAGCGCCAGCCTCAGGCTCCGGCCGTGAGTGCGGGTCTGGATGGTGTTCATTTCCCCTCCCTGGAGAAACCGACAACGTGGTCAATGGCCGCGGCTGATTGCCCGGCTGCCACTACCCCAACCATGGCCAGGGGGCGTCACACCAGCGTCACACGGCGGATGGTGCCGAAAATTTGCTCAGTCCGCGCTGGTCACAGCCCTGACTTAAGCACTCGACCGGCTGGGCGGGCCGGGCTACGCTCGGCCCGGTGACCAGGGTGCTGCTCGGTGACGAGCGCCATGTCGACGGCGCCGCACAGGTGTGGGCCGAGGCAACGGCGGCCCGCGACGGCGCGGACCAGATCGCGCCGCTTGAGCTGTCCCGGCCCGTCATCGCCGGGGTGCTGAGCCAGCCGGGCGCCGTGCTGGTGATCGCCGTTGACGACGATGACGGTGACCAGGTGATCGGCTTCGCGATTGCCGAGCCGGTGCCCGCCGCCACCGGCCCGGCTGCCCCCGCGGCTGCCCGGCTGCCCCCGCGGCCGGCCCGGCTGCCCCCGCGGCCGGCCCGGCTGCCCCCGCGACCGCCGAAGTGCGGTACGTCGGGGTATCGCCGCGGCGCTGGCGGAGCGGACTCGGCGGCTGCCTGCTCCGGCGGCTGTGCGCTGAGCTGGCGGCGGCCGGATTCGGGGCGGCTCAGCTGCTCGTCTATGCCGACAATGCCGGGGCGACGCACCTGTACCGGCAGCTTGGCTGGCGCCCGGACGGCCCGCCGCAGCCGCACCCCCGCACCGGAAAGCCCGAGCAGCGATACCGGCTGAGCCTGGCTGGCGGGTAGCTCCTGGCCCAGGCCGGTGCCGCCATGAAGGAACACCGCGGATTCCGCGCAACCTGCTGGGCCCAGACGTATCGTCATTGGCAGGGCGGGTCTGACGGAAGCTCCCTGGCTTTCGCGGTCGCACTTCGCCACACCGGAGGATGCGGGTGGCCATCGAGCACGAGACGACATTCGGCGGTGTCCTCCGGGCCCTGAGGCTGACGGTCGGCCATTCGCAGGAGTCGCTGGCCAGGATCAGCGGCGTCAGCTCGCGGGAGATCAGCTACCTGGAAACCGGGAAGGTCCGGCGTCCGCGGCGCGCCACCGTCGATGCGCTGGCGGGTGCCCTCAATGCCGACGCCGACGTGCGACAGCGGCTGAATGGCCATGTCACCGCGACCGTGCAGGTTTACCGGCAGGCGTTCGCTACCTGCCAGCTCCCGCCGGTGGCCACGCACCGGGTGGGCCTGGAGGAACAGCTCGCGATCGCCGCCGGGGCGGCGGCCGATGGCGGGACGGTCACGGTGTGCGGGATGCCGGGGGTGGGCAAGACCACGTTCGCGGTGCTGCTGGGCTGGCGGCTGCGGGCGAGCTTCCCGGATGGCCAGCTCTTCGCCGACTTGCGCGGCTTCGCTGAGCGCGCCGCCTCGCCCGAGCGGGTTCTCGGCTCCATGATCCGGGGCCTGCTGGGCAACGGCGTTCGGCTGCCTTCCGGCGCCGATGAGCGGGCCGCGCTGCTGCGCTCGGTCATGTCCGGCCTGCGTATCCTCTTAGTGCTCGACAACGCCCGCGACGAGAGGCAACTGCGGCCCCTCCTGCCCGCCAGTACCGGCTGTGCGGCAATCGTGACCAGCCGGAACGTCCTGGGCGGCCTCGATGTCCGGCACCGTGTTCAGCTCCGCGTGCTGAGCACCGCCGACGCGACCACGCTGCTGGGGCTGATCGCAGGCGAAGGGCGGGTCCGAGCGGAGCCGCGCCAGCACCGCCAGCCTGGTGACGGCGTGCGGCGGCCTGCCGCTGGCACTGCGTATCGTCGGCACCCGGCTGGCCACCCGGCCCGGCCTGAGCGTGGCGAACCTCACCGGACGGCTGGCGGATAAACGGAAGCGGATCGGCCAGCTCGCGGTCGGGGACACCGCGGTGGACTCCGCCTTTCACCTGTCCTACCGGCTGCTGACCGACCGGGAGAAGCTGATGTTCCTGCGGCTCGGCCTGCATCCGGTCGCTGACTTCAGCGTCGCCGCGGCTGCGGCCCTGGCCGACCTGCCGCACGATGAGGTCGCCACGATCCTGGACGCGCTCGCCGACGTGAGCCTGCTGGAACCTGACCGGGCCGGGGACCGCTACCGCATGCACGACCTGCTGCGCCTTTACGCCAGGCACCTGGCCTGGCATGGGGAGCCCGCAGGCCCGGCGGACCCGGCAGCCCGGCAGGCCATCGACCGGCTGTCTGCCTGGTATATCGCCGCGGCGCAGGCCGCCGCCCGCCTGATCATGCCGGAGTTCCGCGTGCTGCCGCTCCCCGCGAACGTCCCGTCTGGCTTCCCCGCCGCAGCCAGCCCTGGCCTCGGTACCGCCGGGCAGGCCGCGGCATGGCTGGAGACCGAGCGTGCTGCCATCGTGGCCCTGGCGGTGCAGTCGGCCGTGCAAGGCTCGCTGCCCCCGGCCTGGCTGCTCGCCGATGCCCTGCGGGGCTACTTCTTCAGCACCAGCGACACCGAGGACTGGCTGGTGACCGCCAGGGCCGGCCTTGCCGCGGCCCGCCGGGCCGGTGATGCTACCGCTACCGCGGCCATGCTGA
The DNA here is from genome assembly GCA_963719705.1 of uncultured Actinomycetota bacterium. Lineage (GTDB taxonomy): Bacteria > Actinomycetota > Actinomycetes > Streptosporangiales > Streptosporangiaceae > CAVRCV01. Next base: position 998,920 of record CAVRCV010000013.1, on the reverse strand, counting down.
TCAACCTCGGTCAGGCGAGGGCGAGCCGCTGCCAGTACCGCCTGGCAATCAGCCACTATCGCCAGGCGGCGGCCCGTGCTGCCGGATGGCCAGCCGGGCGCGCCACCGCCCTGGGGAAGCTGGGCACCGTCTGCTACCTGATCGGCGAGCTCGACCAGGCGCGGCACTACTATCAGCTCTCGCTGGAGGTGAGGCGGCAGATGGGGGACCGGCACGGCGAGGCGGTCCGGCTGGGCAACCTGGCCGGGGTACACCGGGCTGCGTGCGCCTTCCCGGAAGCCGCGCGCCTCTACGCCGAGGCACTGGCCCTCCACCGCAAGCTCGGTAACCGTCACGGTGAGGCGCTCACCGCGTGCAACTATGCGCATGCCTGCCGGGATCTGGGCAGGCCTGCCGAGGCGGTCACGCTGAGCGACTCCGCTCTGGTGATAGCCCGTCAGCTGCGATCCAGGCTGGCCGAGGCGGTGGCCCAGTACACCAGGGCCGCCGCCTGCCTGGACCTGGGCCGTCACGATGAGGCGCTGGCGGCGGCACGGCAGGCGGTCAGCTGCAGTCAGGGCCTGGACGACGAGGCGATCGGGATCAACAGCCTGAACGCCCTCGGTCACGTCGAGCTGGCCGGCCAGAACCCGGTCGGCGCGGCCGCCTGTCACGCGGACGCGCTGGCGAAGGCCAGGCGGACCGGGTTCCGGCTGGGCGAGATCGAGGCGCTGCTCGGGCTGGCCAGGACCGTACTGGCGGGCGGCAAGACGGGCGAGGCCAGGGAGTACGCGCGGCAGGCCGAACGCCTCGCGGTGGCCAGCCACTACCGGATCGGCGAACGGCAGGCCCGCGCGTTCCTCGGCACCGTCTGACCCGCGAATGGCGTGCGCCCGGCCACCGGGGCCGGGCGCACGCCGCTCGCTTCAGCCGGTCACCGCCCGGCGGGTGGACGGGGCTACTTAGGGAACGTCCAGTTGCCGTAGGTGCACTGGGTGCCCTGGTCCCCGTTGTGCACTACGTACTCGTTGGGGTATTCCTTCGGCGCGGTCCACACGTTGAGCGATTCCCCGTCGAGGCAGGAGAACGCGGGATCCTTGGTCTGGAAGTTCCCGATGGTGCCGACCAGGGTGGCGTCCGGCAGGCCCTCGACCGTGGTCTGGGCGACATGTGTCAGCCCGGTGGAGCTGCCTTTCCAGGTGCCGGTGTAGGTATAGAACGTCCAGGTGCCGTAGGTGCACTGGGCGCCCTGGTCCCCGTTGTGCACCACGTACTCGTTGGGGTATTCCTTCGGCGCGGTCCACACGTTGAGCGACTCCCCGTCGAGGCAGGAGAACGCGGGATCCTTGGTCTGGAAGTTCCCGATGGTGCCGACCAGGGTCGCATCCGGCAGGCCCTCGACCGTCACGTTCGTGACATTCGTCAGCGTGGTCAGGGTGCCATTCCAGGTGCCGGTATAGGGCTGCGGGATCGTCCAGGTGCCGTAGGCGCACTGGGTGCCCTGGTCCCCGTCGTGCACCACCAGCTCGTGCGGGAATTCATTCGGTGCGGTCCAGACGTTGATTGCCGTCCCGTCCAGACAGGAGTAGGACGGATCGGCCGTCTGGAAGTCAGTGATCGTGCCGACCAGGGTGGCATCCGGCAGGCTCTCCACTGTCACGTTGCTGACCAGCGTCAAGCCGGCCAGGCTGCCGTTCCAGACACCGGTGTAGGTGTAGCTCGCGGCGGCCGCGCCGCCCGCCGAGAACAGGGTGACGCCAACCGCCAGCAGCAGCGCTAAAGCTGCTGAATGGCGGCCAGGCCTGGCCCGCATGCTGGATTTGCGCTGGCAGATCGCCATCGTGACCCCTTTTCTTCAGGTACCGATCGCCCTCCGGGGCGCCGGATCTCAACCACACCGCAGGACGGGGCGGGCGGCCACGAAGAAAGCACCGAAAATTGCCCGCAACTTGATATGCGCGGGCGGCAGTTCCGGGACTGAACCCGTTCCGGGACTGGGGTCAGCCGGGGAAGCTGCCCTCGGGCAGCGTGCGGCGGGAGCGCTCGCGCAGGTCGTCGCGGATGTCGTGGCCGAGGCGCCGGGTCTCCCTGCGGTTGATCAGCGCGCTGGCCACCGCGCCGGTCAGCAGCGGGCCGAGCGACAGCGCGCTCTCGCCGGCCCTGGCGGCCAGCCGGCGCTGCAGCCGCCGCCGCAGCGGCGATCCCACCGCGAGCACCACGCCGGCCGGGGTAAGGCCGACCCCGCGGCGGGTGGCCCAGGAGGCCGTGTAGGCGGTCATCCGGTCCACCACCCCGCCCGGAGCCCGCATGCCGTACACCTCGTGCAGCTCGGCGACCAGCTTGATCTCGATGCCGACCACGGTCAGGGTCTCGGCGGTCAGCTCGGCCGGGACGCCGGGCAGGAACGGCACCACCGCCCAGGTGCCGACCGCCGCCCCGACCATCGCCGTCATCCTCGACGCGCTGCCGATCAGCGCGTCGGCCAGCTCGTCGGTGCCGCGGCCGGGGAACTGCCGGCGCAGCGTGGCGAGATCCCGCACCGGCAGCCTCGGCGCTATCGCCAGGACCTCCTCGGCCAGCCAGGCGACGCCCAGCCGGGCGCCGCGGGCCGCGACCCTGGCGCCCCGGCCCGCCGCCCTGGCACTGGCCCCGGCCGCCTTCGCCGTCTGCCCGGCCGCCTGCGTCCCGAGTGCGGACAGCGCGGAAAGCCGCGTGCGCAGCGCGCTGACCTGCTCCTGGCGGCGGGCCAGGCGCCCGGACGGGGTCCGGAGCCGGCGCCAGTTCCGCCGTTCCTCGACCGCCAGGTCGCCGACCAGCCCGGCCGTCTGGGTGGCCAGCTCCTGGCTAGCCGCCGCCGGGTCGACCGGCGCCGGTTCCTGGCCAGGGGCCTGCTGCTTCCTGCCGGGTATCCGCATCGGCTCCCCTCCTGCGCCGTCCGCCTGGATGCTGTCGCGGTCATCCGCCTGCCTGCTGTCGCACTACCCCCGCCGCACCGGAACACTCGGCCAGCCCGGCCGCGCCTGCCCGGCTGAGTCAGGCCGCGGTGCGCTCGGGCACCGCCTGCTCCTCGCGGGGCGCGGTGACCCGGTTCTGCTCCGGGCTGAGCTGACGGCCGAGCCTGGCCGCGATCAGCACGCCGGACAGGCACCCGGCGCACAGCAGCCCGATCCACAGCGCGGCCAGACCGGACGCGATCAGCCCGGTGGAGATCGCCGGCGACACCACGAACGCGATCGAGTAAGTGCCGCTGGACAGCGCGTTCGCCCGGCCCCGGATGCGGTCCTGCGCCAGGCTGTTGACCAGCGGCGCGATGGTCGGCGCCAGCATCGTCTCGCCCAGGCCGAACACGCCGGCGAAGGTCAGCACGCAGGCGATCCGCAACGGCGCCGAGCCGCCCAGGCCGGCCAGCCCGAACACCGCCCACGCGGCGGCCCAGAACAGCCCGATCCCGGCCAGCGCCCGGCTCCGCCGCATCCTCCGGACCAGCCGCAGCACCACCAGCTGGGTGACGACGATGACCGCTGTGTTGACCGTCAGCGACAGGGCCACCACGTGCACCGAGACCCTGGCCTCGACCGTGGCGAACGCCGGCAGCCCGGAATCCAGCGCGGCGTAGCCGGTGAACGCCGTCACCAGGCTGGCGAGCATCACCGTGCGCAGCGCGCGGTGCCCGAGCACCTCCCGGTAGCCCGGCTTCGCCGTCTGGCCGGCCTGGTGCTGCGGCCGCGGGTTCGGCAGCCGGGTGATCACGACCGCGAACAGCGCGCAGGACAGCGCGTTGGCCAGGAACAGGCTCTGGAACGACCCCGGCTGGTGCACGCTGGCCACCGCCGCGCCGATCGCGCCGCCCGCCCCGATCCCGGCATTGACGCAGGTGAAGTTCACCGCGAAGGCCCGCTGCTGGGTGTCCGGCTCCGGGTTGACCCCGGCCAGCATGGTCGAGTAAGCCGGGAACGACGGCCCGAGCGACAGTCCGAGCACCACCAGCGCCGGAACCGCGCTGGCCGTGCTGTGCGCCCAGGCCAGCCCGGCCTCCGCCAGCGCCTGCCCGGCCAGCACCATGATCAGCACCGGCCGCGCGCCGAGCCGGTCCAGCAGGAAGCCGGTCAGCGGCACCGCGGCCAGCCCGACCGCGGCCGACATGGACAGCAGCGCGCCGACCACCGGCAGCGGGATCCCGCGCACCTGGTGCAGGTAGATCAGCGTCAGCGGCAGCACCAGTCCGGTGCCGAGCGCGGACACCGTGTCCCCGGCGATCAGCACCCTGGTGACCGGCGGTAGTCGGCGGACAGTCATCGGGCCAGCTTCGCCGCTCCGGCCGTGCCGGGTCGAGCGAATATCGGCGGCCTGCCGCCTGGCCGCATCCGGACTGCCGGGAACATGGAGGACATGCGAGATGCCCCGGACGAGCGCGCGATGCACGATTACTACCAGCGCGGCGAGGAGGCAGGCCGGCTGGACGAGCCGGCCGGGGCGCTGGAGTTCGAGCGGACCACCGAGCTGCTGCTGCGCCGCCTGCCGCCGCCGCCGGGCGTGGTCGCCGACATCGGCGGCGGCCCCGGCCGTTATGCCACCTGGCTGGCCGGCCGTGGCTACCGGGTCCGGCACCGGGATGCCGTTTCGCTGCATGTGGAACAGCTGGCCGCGGCGGCAGATCCCGGTATCGAGACGGCCGTCGGCGACGCGCGGGCGCTGGACCTGGCCGACCGGAGCGTCGACGCGGTGCTGCTGCTCGGCCCGCTGTATCACCTGATCCGCCGGGCTGACCGGGTGCGGGCGCTGGCCGAGGCCAGGCGGGTGGTGCGACCGGGCGGGCCGGTGTTCGCGGCCGCGATCTCGCGCTGGGCGCTGCGGATGGACGGCGTGCTGCGCGCCGAGCTCTACCGGGAGCTGCCGCAGATCCTGGCCGAGGTGGACGAGACCGAGCGCACCGGCCGGATGGCCCCGCTGCATCCGGCCGCGTTCTGCGGCTATGCGCACCGGCCCGCCCAGCTGCGCCGGGAGGCGGCGGCGGCCGGGCTGCGGGTCACCGGCCTGGTCTCGGTGGAGGGCCCGGCGTCCCTGCTGATCGACCGGGGCGAGCGGATGGCCGACCCGGACTCCCGGCGGGTGGTGCTGGACACCGCCCGGGCCCTGGAACGGGTGCCCGAGCTGCTCGGCATCGGCCCGCACCTGCTGCTCACCGCCGAGCGGCCGGCCCGCCAGACGGTGCCGATGCGGACGGTGCCGGCGCGGGGAGCGTCCGGGTAGCCTGGCGCGGTGCGGCTGACGGTGTTCTGGGAGCGGATGCGCGCGCAGTTCGGCGAGGCGTACGCGGAGAGCGTGGCCGCCGACTACGTGCTGGCGCCGCTGGGCGGCCGGACCGCGAACCAGGGCCTGGCCGACGGGGTGGACCCGAAGCTGGTCTGGCAGGCCGTGTGCGAGGCGTTCAGCGTGCCGGAGCGGCTGCGCTGATGCTCCCGGCGCCGACCCCGCCGCCGGAACGCCGGGTGGTGCTGGTCTCCGGGGCGCCGGGCGCGGGCAAGTCCACGCTGGCCGGGCCGCTGGCGGCCGAGCTCGGCTTCGCGCTGCTGGGCAAGGACCGGATCAAGGAGACGCTGCACGAGGTGCTCGGCGCGCCCGCCGGGCCGGGCTCGCCCGGCGGATCGGGAACAAGGACAGTAACGAATGGCCCGGGCAACCCCGGCCTGCCGGGTACTCCGGCCGGGGGCCGCGAATGGTCCAGCCGTCTCGGTGCCGCCGCGATGGAGGTGCTCTGGGCACTCGCCGCGGATGCCCCCGCGGTCGTGCTCGAGGCCAATTTCCGGCGGCATGACTATCAGCTCGGCCGGATCCGCGCGCTCGGCGGGCGGGTGGTGGAGGTGCACTGCGCCTGCCCGGCCGCGCTGGCGGCCCGCCGCTTCGCCGAGCGGGCGGCAGGCGGCCGGCACCCGGTCCACGTGAACCCCGCCGTGACCCTGGCCGAGCTGGCCGAGTACGGCCGGCCGCTGGGGGTCGGCGAGCTGGTGACGGTGGATACCACGGTTCCGGTGAACGTTCCCGCGCTGGCCGCCCTGGTCCGGGCCGGCCTGGCCGCCGCGGCCCCTCGGTCCGGCTGATCGGCCGGCGCGGCTGACCGGCCGGTTTGCCTGGCAGCTGCGGCGATTACGAGCTTTCCGGCGTGTTGGCTACATGATCGAACAACTGTTCGTTAGAGTGGTAGCGCTGGCGGCCTCGGCGGCCGGGCCGCAGCCAGATTGCGGCCAGACTGCGGCCGGAGCGGCGTCAGCGCCGCGGAATTGTCGGTGGCCCCGGGTAGCGTCGGCGCCGGAAAGCAAAGCTCACCTGAAAACAGCTCATCAGGCATAAAGCGAACGGCTCAGCGGAGCCCTCGATCCCCGGACGGGAGTTCACATGGCACCGAACGACAAGGCGGGCGGCATCAAGGCCGGCGACCGGGAGAAGTCGCTGGAGACCGCGCTCGCCCAGATCGAGCGGCAGTTCGGCCGGGGCTCGATCATGCGGCTCGGCGACGACAGCCGCGCCCCGGTCGAGGTGATCCCGACCGGGTCGATCGCGCTGGACGTCGCCCTCGGCATCGGCGGCCTGCCCCGCGGCCGCGTCGTCGAGGTATACGGTCCAGAAAGCAGCGGGAAGTGCCTGACAGCGGACACGTACGTGTGGTCAGACCGCGGCCTGGAGACCATTGCCGAGATCTTCGAGCGAGCCGGGATGAAGGCCACCTGCACCTCGCGGGTCACCGATGTCAGCGAGTTCGACATCCGCCTGGTCAACGAGCGCGGCACGCTGGAGCCGGTCACCGCGCTGACCCACAACAACCGCAAGCCGGTGCTCAGGCTGCGGCTGCGCTCTGGCCGGACGGTCACGGTGACGCACAATCACCCGCTGCGGGTCATGAGCGAGCGCGGGTTTGTCGTGTGGCGGCAGGCCGGCCAGATCCGGGCCGGCGACACCCTTATCTCGGGCTTGTTCGGCGCCGTTCAGGCCGCTGGCGGCGACGGCATCAGCGAGGACGAGGCGGTGCTGCTGGGCTATCTCGTCGCTGAGGGCACGCTCTCCTCCCGGCACCGGATCCAGTTCACCAACTGGGACCCGGAGGTGAGCCAGGAGTACACCCGCATCATGGAGGGGCTGTTTGCCGTAGAGGTAAAGAACTACTACGACAAGGAGTTCCACGTGAATAACGTGGTGCTCCGGGAGCGGTTCGCCAGGGAATACGGGCTCGACTACGTGACCGCGGCCGGCAAGAACATACCCGCCTGCGTCCGCACCGCCGGGCACAAGGCCCAGCGTGCGTTCCTGTCGGCCCTCTTCGAGGGCGACGGGTGGATCGACCCGACCTCCACCATCGGGCTGGGCACGGCGTCGGAGGATCTCGCCCGCCAGGTGCAGCTGATGCTGTACGGATTCGGTATCCCGGCGACGGTCTCATCGACGTACAACGCCAAGTACGAGCGTGACTACTGGACCGTCACCATCAACCCGGCGGTGGCGCACCGGTTCCTGGACCAGATCGGCTTCCGGTCCGCGCGGCGCCGGGCCCAGGTGGAGAAGAACTTCCGCGTCTCGCCGAGAACCCCCCAGTTCGAGAACATCCCGCACCTGTCCGGCCTGATCCGCGACCTGCGGGACAACTGCGGCGGGGACCGTGAGTTCGACCGCATCGCCGGTGACCTGTTCCGCGAGGACATGGACCTGGGCTGCTCGCGGCAGCGCCTTACGAAGATCATCGGGTGGTTCGAGAGCCATTGCGACCGGCTCGCTGCCGGGGTCGGCGCCGTCGTGCACTACCTGCGCGAGCTCTCTGAAGCGCAGTACACCTACGAGGAAGTCGCGGCGGTGGAGGACGCTGGCCTGCAGCCGACCTTCGACGTGGTTCTCCCGTACACGCACAGCTTCCTGGCCAGCGGCGTGCTGTCGCACAACACCACGATTGCCCTGCACGCGGTGGCCAACGCGCAAAAGGCAGGCGGCATCGCGGCCTTCATCGACGCCGAGCACGCGCTGGATCCCGAGTACGCCAAGAAGCTCGGAGTGGACACCGATGCGCTGCTGGTCTCTCAGCCGGACACCGGCGAGCAGGCACTGGAGATCGCCGACATGCTGATCCGCTCCAGCGCGATCGACGTCATCGTCATCGACTCGGTCGCCGCCCTGGTGCCGCGCGCTGAGATCGAGGGCGAGATGGGTGACAGCCACGTCGGCCTCCAGGCCCGCCTGATGTCCCAGGCACTCCGGAAAATAGCCGGCGCACTTAACCAGACCAAAACAACCGCAATTTTCATTAACCAATTGCGGGAAAAAATCGGTGTCATGTTCGGATGTATGTCCTATGGCACCAGGGTAACGCTTGCGGACGGCACGCAGGAAAAAATAGGGAAGATAGTCAACCAGCGGCTGGACGTCGAAGTCCTGTCTTATGACCCTGAATCCGGCAAGGTAGTTCCGCGCCGGATCGTGAACTGGTTCAACAACGGCCGCACCGAGCAGTTCCTCCAGTTCACCGTGGCGAAGTCAGGTGGCAATGGCAGGGCGCAGTTCGCGGCGACGGCGAATCACCTGGTCCGCACCCCCGGCGGCTGGCGCCCGGCGGGCGAGCTCATCGCCGGGGACCGGGTTGTCATCACCGAGCCGAAGCGGCTGAGCCGGCAGCAGGAGCAGCTGATCCTCGGCTCGCTGATGGGTGACGGGTGCCTTTCGCCGAACGTGCGCGGCCGGTCGGGAACCCGGTTCCGGATGGGTCACGGTGCGGCTCAGGAGGCCTACCTGGACTGGAAGGTCTCGCTGCTCGGCAACATCGGATGCTCCAGGACGGTGAACGCCAAGGGAGCGGTTTTCGCCGGCTTCACCCCGCTGCCCGAACTGGCGGAGCTGCACGACGCCGTTTACTTCGGCGACGGCAAGAAGCACCTGAGCTGGGATTACCTCAAGGCACTCAGTCCGTTCGCGCTGGCTGTCTGGTACCTCGACGATGGCTGCCTCACCGTGCGGTCCAAGGGCGTCCAGGAGCAGACCTGCGGCGGGAGCGGACGGATCGAGATCTGCGTCGAGGCGATGAGCCCTGGTACCCGGACGCGGCTGGTCCAGTACCTGCAAGAGACCTACGGCCTGAATGTCCGGCTGCGGGCCAGCGGTGCGGCGAAGGTGGCGGTGATCACGTTCACCAGGTCGGCGACGGATGAGTTCCAGCAGCTGGTCAGCCGCTATGTGCCCGAGTCGATGAGCTACAAGTTGCTGCCGCGCTTCCGGGGGCAATGTGACGTCACACCCGAGTTCGAGCCCGCGGAGCTGCGGCTCATGCCGGCCAGGATCCTGGACATCCACGTCAAGCCGCCGACGCGGTCGATGAGCAGGTTCGACATAGAGGTCGAGGGATGCCATAACTACTTCGTCGACGGAGTTATGGTGCACAACAGCCCGGAGACCACCAGCGGTGGGAAAGCATTGAAGTTTTATGCTTCGGTTAGAATGGATATCCGGCGCATTGAGACGCTGAAGGACGGCGCGGATGCGGTGGGTAACCGGACCAGGGTCAAGGTGGTCAAGAACAAGATGGCGCCGCCGTTCAAGTCGGCGGAATTCGACATCCTGTACGGCGTGGGGATCAGCCGGGAGGGCAGCCTGATCGACCTCGGCGTGGAGCAGTCGATCGTGCGCAAGTCCGGCGCCTGGTACACCTACGAGGGCGATCAGCTCGGCCAGGGCAAGGAGAACGCCAGGAACTTCCTGCGGGACAACCCGGACATGGCCAACGAGATCGAGAAGAAGATCAAGGAGAAGCTGGGCGTCGGGCCCAGGCTGGACGCCGATACGGGAGCGCCGGGCACGCCGGGTGCCGACGGCACGGCTGATGCTGGCGGTTCCCGGTCGACAGTGCTGCCTGGCGGCGGGAAGTGACCCCGGCCGGCCAGGAGCCGGCCGGGGAAGCGGCGGTCGGCGGGCCGACCGGGGGAGCGGTCGCTGAGCGGACGGTCAGCGAGGAGGCGGCGGCCGAGGAGAAGGCCCGGCAGATCTGCCTGCGGCTGCTGACCGCCGCGCCGCGCACTCGGGCGCAGCTGGCCGGGGCGCTCAGCCGCCGCGGCGTGCCACAGCCTGTCGCGGACTCGGTGCTGGCGCGGTTCACCGAGGCCGGGCTGATCGATGATGCGACGTTCGCTAGGTCATGGGTCGAGTCCCGGCACCATAGCCGGGGCCTGGCCCGCCGCGCGCTGGCGGCCGAGCTGACCCAGCGCGGGGTTTCTCCCGATGAGACGGCGGCGGCAGTCGGCAAGCTCCGGCCGGACCAGGAAGTGGCCACCGCGCGTGCCCTGGTAGCGCGGACGCTGGCCGGGACCAGGGGCCGTCCGCTGCCGGTCCGGATCCGGCGGCTGATGGGCGTGCTGGCCAGGCGGGGCTACCCGCGAGGACTGTCCTACCGGCTGGTGCGCGAGGCCCTGGAACGGGAGGGACTGGGGCCGGCGGTCGCCGAGGCCGCCGGAGTCGCTGGCACCGCCGGGCTGGACGAGCTGCTGGACGAGCTCGCCGACCAGCCGGACGACCCGGACGACTAGCCGGGCCAGCAGCGACTTACGTGCGTGCGCATAGGCTCGCTGCTGGCCCGGGTCCCGGGAATCGCGCCGGTCAGCTATTTCGTGATCGGCCCGCTTCCGGTGATTACCTCCTGGAAGGCGGTAAACGTATGCGTGCACACGCCGCCCGAATTGGTGGTAATGCCGAGGATCTTTACCTTGCTTGTCCCGGATCCGGTGACACCGGCGTAAGCCCCGGTGCCGTCGCTGAGCGTGTAGGTACCGTCCTGGTAGAACACGAGCAGGCACGTCTTGGTGTTGAAGAACTGGCTGGGACTACCGGTCGCGCCGGTTATCTTGAGGGTGCCGCCGGGAAGTGTGACCGTGCCGCTGGTCCCGGTGCTGGAGTCGAATGTCCCCACCGCGGTGAACTCACCGGTCGCGATCAGGGTGAATTCGTGCGAGGTAGCCGAATTCTGCAGAATCTGGAAGTGCTCGGTAGCAGTGGCAGTAGCCGACTGCACGCTCGCGTTCGCCAGGCCCACGCCGCTGAGCGCGGCTGCGGCCACAGCCGTCGAGACCAGCGCAACTAACCTTCTACGCATGTTTACCCCCGTAATAGTGTCGTCCTGCCCGGATAGCGGCAAAGCGCTGCATCAGCGATATTGCCGGTCCGGTGCTGGAGTTTATCAGCGCAACATCGTAGCCTGTTGACAGGTACTCGCCGCACACTTATATACTGCCGCGCACGATCTTGATCGCATGTTCGCAGGCTATCGGTGACGAAAGGGGCAGACCTGAAATGCCGACACAATTGTGTGATCCAGAGACCCAGCTCATGGAGTTCGCAATTCAGCTAGATACTGTCATCCCTGAACTCGGCGAGTTCTCGGCCGAGGATTTCACCGGTTCCGGGGAGCGGCCCGTAGACCAGGACCCGGAAGTCGCGGCGATCGAGCAGTTCACGGTCGAGGACATCCAGGGCACGGGGGATGTGTTCGGCGCCTTCCGGGCTACGGAGAGGACGAGATCCCTCCTTGGCAGGCGGCCGGGCACAGTCGCCGGGGCGCCGGAGGCCTGGTTCACCGCGTGCTGCTGCTGTTGCTGCTGCTCCGCCGCGACCTGATAGCTGCCCAGCACGGTGAACGCGACCGGGGTGCAGCTGATAAGGCTCTCAGCCGACCGGGTAGTGCTGCGGAGAGGACCCGTTCAGCTGCTCCTCGGCGGGCCGGACGTCGCGCAGATCGCGGAGACGCTGCTGGGGTTACTGGGCGAGGGCAGAGCGCCCGAGGAGATCATCGAGTCCTTTCCCGGGCCGCTTCGCGCCGAGGTCAAGCGGATCATGGCTGCGATGACGGAGCGCCGGCTGACCGCGGAGCCGGGCTCATCGGGCATACCAGGGGATGCGCTCCAGTCGTCCTTCTATGCCGCCTTAGCCGCGTCGGCGGATGCCGCCCGGCTGCAGCTTGACTCGGCGGTGGTCGCGGTCACCGGCATCAACCTCGTCGCCCGCTCGCTGGTCCGCAGCCTGCTTGAGGTCGGCGTCGGGCGGGTGCTCCTCACTGGCCATCCGGTGCTGGACAATGAGCTGGCTCTCGGAGACTGGGCAGACGAGCTGGCCGAGCGCAGCATGGCCGGGCCGGGGCGACGCGAGCGCGCCGGAGACCGGCTCGCGGTCATGCGCGCATCCGGTGGGCAGCAGGACGGGACAGACGTCTCGCTGGCCATCGCCACTAGCGACCTGGGCGAGGCCGATGCACTCGTCGAGGCCAGCCGGGCGGCACTGCGGGACGGGCTCCGGTTCCTTCCGGCCTGGATCAGCGATCTTGTTGGTTACGTCGGCCCGCTCACCTATCCGTACGAGACTGCCTGTTTCTGCTGCTACCGGCTCCGGACTGACTCGAACAACCCGGCCTTCGATGTCTCCCGCGCGGTAGCGAGCGAGGCCACCGTGGATCCGGCCGGGCGCGCCTCAGCCGGCTTCCTGCCGCCGATGGCGGGCATAGTAGGTGAGATCGCGGCGATCGAGGCCGTGAAGGCCATCGCGGGTTTCGTGCCGAGTGACGCGGTTGGCCGGCTTATCGAGATCAACCTGCTCTCGTTTACCGCCGCGGTGCGCCGGGTCCTGAAGGTGCCCAGGTGCCCGGATTGCAGCGAGGCGATGGCGCGTTCGAGCCGGATCCTGATCGAAGACCGCGCATGACAGACCTGGCAATGCCGCTCCTCGGCCGCAGTCGGCTCAGCCTCGGCCGGCTCCTGGCCCTGTGGGATTATCTCGTTGACGAGAAGGTCGGGATCATACGCGAGATCCGCGAGCTGCCCACCGAGCTCGACGACCCGGACTTCTTTCACTACCTATCCACGGCGTGCGACACCGCGCGGTTCGCCGAACTGACCAACTTCGGCAATAACGGGGGCGTGTCGACCACCCGGTATGGTGCCGTCGCCAAGGCAATCGGCGAAACGGTAGAGCGGTACTGCAGCGCGATCTTCGGCTATCAAGACCTGACCTACGGAACCTACGGCGGCCTCGGCCACCCGGCCACGCACCCGGATAACTTCGCGCTGTACCTGGCCGACCAGTTCAAGCCGGAAGATTTTCCCTGGCAGCCGTTTACCGTGGACACGCCCATCGCCTGGACGCCGGGCCGTTCGCTGTTAACGGGAGCGGCAGTCCTGGTCCCGGCCGCGATGGTTTACGTTCCGTATCATTTCCGTGCCGACCGGCCAGACACGGCCATTGCCCAGCCGATCTCGACGGGCCTGGCGTGCGGGTGCTCTTTTGCCGAGGCAGCGCTCTCCGGCTTGTGCGAAGCGGTGGAACGCGACGCGTTCACGCTGACCTGGCAGGCCCGGATGAGCAGGCCACGTATCAGGCAGGACACCCTCCCTCGGCCGGTCCGGGCCATGCTGCAGCGGTTCGCTGACGTCAGGCTGCGGGTGGAGGTGGTGAATATCACTACCGACATCCAGATTCCGTCCGTGCTGATGATCGCGATTGGCGAGTCGGAGGCCTCGCCCGCCTTCGCGGTCGCCGCGGCCACTCACCCATCGCCGGAAACGGCCCTGGTCAAGTGCATCGAGGAACTCGCGCACACCCGCAAGTACGCGAAATACCTCATGGGCTGCACGCCCGACGTCCCGGTTCAGGTCAGCGAGGGTCATCCTGCCGTGGCCGGCCAGTTCCAGCATCTGCGCTTCTACTGCCCGCAGGCCGCCGCGCCGTTCATCGAGTTCTGCTGGGCATCGCGCCGCACCTGCGCATTCGGCGACCTCCCCGGTGCCAGCCGCACCGGCGATGCCCGGACCGCCGAAGCCGAGCTGCGGGCGGCCGTGGCCGAGATTGCGCGGCACGGTCTTGAGCCCATCGCGTGCGACCTCACCACGCCAGACGTGCGCGCGCTCGGCCTGTCCGTGGTGCGGGTGGTCATACCGGGATTGCACCCGCTGTTCATGGGATACCGCTCGCGCGCGCTCGGCGGGCAGCGGCTCTACAACGTGCCGCAGATGCTCGGGTGCCCGCCGCTGCGCCGAGCGGAGCCGGACAACCCCTACCCGCATCCGTTTCCCTGAGGAGGTGCCGTGACTGCCAGTGCCTTCGAGCGCCGGCTGCTCGCCGAGGACGGTGACGCGGTCTGGGAGCTGTTCCACGAGAACTCGAAGACCAGCAGGCACGAGCGGCACCTGACCTACCCGGTGTACCCGTCCGATACGGTCATCGCTGCCGCGATGCGCCGGTTCCGCCGCGTGCATCGTTACCCGGACTTCCCCAAGGTGCGGCTGCCGGCCGACGTCCCGCCCGCTGCGCGGGGCCTGGACGAAGTCCTGCTGACCAGGAGGAGCGCGCAAGCGTTCGGGCCGCAGCCGGTCGGCCTGCCGGAGCTGGCAAAGGTGCTGCGCATGAGCTATGGCGTCACCCGCGACCAGGCCGGCTCGGGCCCTGACCGGCCGCTGCGGATAGCGCCGTCGGCCGGCGCGCTCTACCCGCTTGAGCTGTTCGTCCACGCGGCCCGGGTCGACGGCCTGGCGGCCGGGCTGTATCACTTCGACGCGGAGAACGGCGACCTCGACACCCTGGCCCTGGCACCCCACGCGGACTGTCCGGCAGGCCTTGTCGTGCAGGCCGACCTCGCGGAGAGCGCGGCGGTGACCTTATTCGTGGCGGCGGTCTTCTTCCGGTCCACCTTCAAGTACGGCGACCGGGGCTACCGGTTCGTGCTGCTCGAAGCGGGTCACCTGGTGCAGAACGCCATTCTCACGGCCGCGGCGCTGGGTCTGGAGGCGGTCAGCATCGGCGGGTACTTCGATCGCGACGTGGACCGTTACCTGGGCATCGACGGGCTCAACCAGTCGGTGGTGTACCTGCTCCACATCGGCCACCAGGCCGGCGCCACCGGACGGAGTCCGGTAACCCCCGGCAGCGGCCGGTAAGGCGCTGCGGCTGACGGACACAGCGGGCCGGGCCTAACCACGGGCCGTAATCCGCCCGGCGCGGCTTCGTCCTGCCCAGCCCGTGGCCGAGGGGGCTGTGAGCTGCGATAACGTGCGGCGCAGAAGTCCGCGCCCGGCGAAGGTCGTCCGCCGGCGCTTGCCCAAAACGTTATCTCGGCTTAGCCTCACGGCAGCGAGGTTTACTCCGTGCAAGCGGGACCACCACCTGAACAACAGCAAGTTACGAGCACCGGGCAGCCGTGGCCGGCCCTGACCGGACCGGCGCCCGGACGCCGTGAACCTATGGCATGGCCGGCCGGTGGCCGGGCCGCGGAAGGCCGGCAGCGGCAGGGCCGGCCTTCGGGAGCGTCGGCCGGCGGAGCGGATCGGAGGTGAGCGGGCTGGCCCTGGAGCCACCCCGGCTGCCGGACCGGCGGCGGGACGGCGCCTGGGCCGGTCGCGGTGACGGCGAGGTCCGCGGGTCGGCCGCAGGGCTGCCCAGGCTGACATCGCCGCTGGCCAGGTCGGGCTGGCGGGCCGGCGCTACCCAGCGCCCGGCCGCTGGCTGGCGCGCTCTCGACGCGTAGTACCCCTCGCAGCAGGGCATAGGCGCGGTACCGGAAGGCCGGCACCGGGCAGCCCGCCGAGCGGAAGGGGTGGCCCAGTGGGCACTGATATCGCGCTAATCGTGGCTATAGCTGGCTGCGTCGCCGCCTTGTCCGCACTTGCCTACATACTGCACAAGGTTTCCGGGCGGCTGCCGGACGCCTCCGGGCGGATCCAGGCGCCCGGCTCAGGGCCAGGACGAGGCCGCGGCCGCGGAGAGCCCGCTGGCCGGCGCCGATGCAAGGCAGCGGCTGGAGGAGGCGGACCGGCAGGCCGAGCAGGTCCGGGTCAGGGCCGAGACC
Organism: uncultured Actinomycetota bacterium; assembly: GCA_963719705.1. GTDB lineage: Bacteria > Actinomycetota > Actinomycetes > Streptosporangiales > Streptosporangiaceae > CAVRCV01. Next base: position 983,094 of record CAVRCV010000013.1, on the reverse strand, counting down.
GAGGCGGCGGCCATCATCCAGCGCGCCGAGAAGTCCGCCGAGCAGGCCACGGCGTCCCGCCGCGAGGTCGAGGAGGAGATCCGGGCGGTCAAGGACGAGGTCCGGCAGCTGCGCGGGGACCTGGAGCGGCGCGAGGCCCGGCTGGCCGAGCGGGAGCACCGGATCGACGAGGAGGCGCGCAAGCTCGATCAGCGCTCCGCCGACCTGGACCAGGACCGGCAGGACCTGGGCGTCCGGGCAGCCGAGCTGGACCGGCTGGACGACCAGCGCCGCGAGGTGCTGGAACGGGTGGCCGGGCAGACCGCCGAGCAGGCCAAGGCCGAGCTGGTGACCGGGATCGAGAACCAGGCCAAGCGCGAGGCCGCGCTGATCGTCCGGGACATCGAGAACGAGGCGCAGAAGGACGGGCTGAAGCGGGCCCGCAAGATCGTCACGCTGGCCATCCAGCGCATCGCCAGCGAGCAGACCAGCGAGTCGGTGGTGTCCGTGCTGCACCTGCCCGCGGACGAGATGAAGGGCCGGATCATCGGCCGCGAGGGCCGCAACATCCGCGCGTTCGAGACCGTGACCGGGGTCAACCTGATCATCGACGACACCCCGGAGGCGGTGCTGCTGTCCTGCTTCGACCCGGTCCGCCGGGAGGTCGGCAGGCTCACCCTGGAGCGGCTGGTGCTGGACGGCCGGATCCACCCGCAGCGGATCGAGGAGGCCTACGAGCGCAGCAAGGCCGACATCGAGCAGCTCTGCGTCCGGGCCGGCGAGGACGCGCTGGTGGACGTCGGCATCACCGAGATGCACTCCGAGCTCACCACGCTGCTCGGGCGGCTGCGCTACCGCACCTCCTACGGGCAGAACGTGCTCCGGCACCTGATCGAGTCCGCGCACATCGCCGGCATGATGGCCAGCGAGCTCGGCCTGGATCCGGTGCTGATGAAGCGCTGCACCCTGCTGCACGACATCGGCAAGGCGCTGACCCACGAGGTCCAGGGCAGCCACGCGCTGATCGGCGCGGAGATCGCGCGCCGGTACGGCGAGTCCGAGGACGTGGTGCACGCGATCGAGGCGCACCACAACGAGGTCGAGGTGCAGACCGTCGAGGCGGTGCTGACCCAGGCCGCCGACGCGATCAGCGGCGGACGGCCCGGTGCGCGCCGCGAGTCGCTGGAGGCCTACATCAAGCGGCTGGAGCGGCTGGAGCAGATCGCGCTGGCCCAGGACGGGGTGGCCAAGGTGTTCGCCATGCAGGCCGGCCGCGAGGTGCGGGTCATGGTCCATCCCGAGGACGTCGACGACATCCAGGCCCAGGTGATCGCCAGGGACGTGGCCAAGCAGGTCGAGGAGGAACTCACCTACCCCGGCCAGATCCGGGTCACCGTGGTGCGCGAGTCCCGCGCCATCGAGTTCGCCCGCTAGCCCTGCCGCGCCGCGGGCGCCGCTGGCGCCGGGTCGGTCAGCTTGACCGGCGTGATGCCGGGCGGCTCGAAGCCAAGCACCTGACCATAGAACGACAGCTCGGCCTCGAGCGCGGCCTGCAGGGTCTCGGCCTTCCGGAAGCCATGCGACTCGCCCTCGAAGGCCAGGTAGGCATGCCGGATGCCGTTCGCGGCGAGGTCGGCGGCGATGCTCTCGGCCTGCGCGGGCGGTACCACCGGGTCGTCCAGGCCCTGCAGCAGCAGGATCGGGCAGGTGGCCGGGCTGACATGGCCGAGCGGGGCGCGCTCGGTGTACACGGTCTCGTATCCCGGCAGCGGTCCGACCAGGCCGTCCAGGTACCTGGACTCGAAGTCGTGGGTCTGCTCCGCCAGCCCGCGCAGGTCGGATACGCCGAAGTAGGAGGCTGCCGCGCTGAACACCGGATCCCGCAGGGCGCCCGTGGTCACCGCGGCCAGCGTGGTCCAGCCGCCGGCCGAGCCGCCGCGGATCGCCAGCCGCTGCCGGTCCGCCTCGCCCGCTTCGGCCAGCGACAGCGCCGCCGACTTGGCGTCCTCGACGTCCACGATGCCCCACTGCCGCCGCAGCCGTTCCCGGTACAGCCGGCCGTAACCGGTGGAGCCGCCGTAGTTCACGTCGATGATGCCGATGCCCCGGCTGGTGAAGAACGCCTTTCTCATGTCCAGCGCGGGCACCACGTGACTGGTCGGCCCGCCGTGCACCCAGACCACGTACGGCGGCAGCTCGCCGTCCGGGCCGGTGGCGTCCGGGCTGGCCGGCGGGTAGACCAGCGCGTGCACCACCCGGCCGAACGGCCCGTCCAGCTCGACCTGGCGCGGCACCGGCAGGTAGGCCGGGGTCGGGCACCTCGTCCATGATCCGCCGCAGCACCTCCAGCTCGCCGGTGCCGGTGTCGAGCCGGACCACGGCCGAGGCCTCGGCCGGGTCGCCGGCCACCCCGGCGATCATGGCGCCGTCCGCGGACAGCGACGGCGCGAACACCCGGTACGGCAGGTCGAAGTCGGTGAGCTCGGAGGTCTCCGGGTCGAGCAGGCCGAGCCGCATGCCGCCCCGGCCGTGCAGCACCGCCAGCCGCCCGTCGCCGAGCATCGCGAACGGCCGGGCGCCGAGCTGCCAGAGCGGCCCGGCGAACTCCTCGTCGGCCGGGTACAGCGCCTGCGGCGGCTCGCCGGTGAGCCCGACCTGGTAGATGTTCCACCAGCCGGTCCAGTCGGTCGCCACGTACAGGCTGGTGTTATCCCGCCAGACCGGCGCGAGCACCGACTCGCGCAGGCTGCCCTTGACCAGCCTGCCCCGGCCCGGCACCCCGTCCTCGATCGCCGCCACCCGCAGCTCGGTGCCGTCCCAGGGCATGTGCGGGTGGTTCCAGCAGATCCAGGCCAGCCGGCGCCCGTCCGGCGAGGGGGTGGGGAACGCGAAGAAGTCGGCTCCGGTCACCAGCTCGCGCACCGCGTCCGGGTTCTCCGCGGCCGAGCCGTCCAGCGGTACGGCGACGATGGCCCGGCTGACCTTCCCGCCGCTGTGCTGCTCCCGCACGCACCAGACCTCGCTGCGATCGGGGGAAAGCGCGAAGTCCGCGTAACGAAGCGCGGTGGGGCCGGGCTCGCCTGCCCCGTCTCCGCCGCCGGCCGCGGCCGGATCCGGGGTCAGCGGCGCCGGCGCCGCCTTGCCCTCGGCCACCTCCGGGCCGGCCAGGTAGAGCCGCTGATCGGCGTAGTTCGCGAAGACGATCTCGTGGCCGCGCGGCGCGCGCCGGCGGCCGCCGCCGTTCCTGGCCTGCGGCGGCGGGACCGGCAGGTACGACAGCCCGCCGTACTCGTGCACCCGGCTGCGCGCGTTCCACGGCGCGGGGAGCAGCGCGGTCTGCCTGCCGCCCGGACCGCGGTGCACCACGGTCACCCGGCCGCCTTCACCCGGCCGCCCCTCCTGCCACCAGGTATCTCCGCCGATGACGATCGGGAAGCCGACCTGCACGTTCCCGCGGGCGACGTCGGCCGCCAGGATGGGTGATGGCCACTCTCCGAACGGGATGGCCGGGATTGCCGGGATCGTCCTGCCCTTGCCGTCCCGCCCTCTGTCATGCTGGCCGCCGCACCCTCCGTCATCGCCGTCGCGCTCTCCGTCATAGGCCTATCGTGCCCTACCGGGGCGCCTGCTCTTACCGGAGAATAGGGGACACCGGCCGACCGTGATCGCGCGGGGCTGACCGCCATATCACCGGGCCTGCCCGGTGCCGTCTACCCTGGATGCATGTCACTGCCTCCTGGTCTGCGGAGCTTCGAGATCCGCACCTACGGGTGCCAGATGAACATGCACGACTCCGAGCGGCTGGCCGGCCTGCTGGAGGAGGCGGGCTACCGGCGGGCGCGCGCCGGGGCGGTCCCCGACGTGGTCGTCTTCAACACCTGCGCGGTCCGGGAGAACGCCGACAACCGGCTGTACGGGAACCTGGGTCACCTGCTGCCGGTCAAGAGCGCGCACCCCGGCATGCAGATCGCGGTCGGCGGCTGCCTGGCCCAGAAGGACCAGGCGGTGATCACGCAGCGGGCGCCCTGGGTGGACGTGGTGTTCGGCACGCACAACATCGGCTCCCTGCCGGCCCTGCTGGAGCGGGCCCGGCTGCGCCAGGAGGCGCAGGTCGAGATCCGCGAGTCGCTGGAGCGGTTCCCCTCGGTGCTGCCGGCCCGCCGCGAGTCCGCCTACTCGGCCTGGGTGGCGATCTCGGTCGGCTGCAACAACACCTGCACCTTCTGCATCGTGCCCAGCCTGCGCGGCCGGGAGGAGGACCGCAGGCCGGGGGACGTGCTGGCGGAGATCCGGGCGCTGACCGCTGACGGCGTGCTCGAGGTGACGCTGCTCGGGCAGAACGTGAACTCCTACGGCGTGGCCTTCGGCGACCGCCTGGCCTTCGGCAAGCTGCTGCGTGCCTGCGGCGGGATCGACGGGCTGGAGCGGGTGCGCTTCACCTCCCCGCACCCCAGGGACTTCACCGTCGACGTGATCGAGGCGATGGCGCAGACCCAGAACGTCATGCCGCAGCTGCACATGCCGCTGCAATCCGGCTCCGACGCTGTGCTGCGGGCCATGCGCCGGGCCTACCGGCGAGACTCCTACCTGGCCATACTCGACAAGGTGCGGGCCGCGATCCCGGACGCCGCGATCACCACCGACATCATCGTGGGTTTCCCCGGCGAGACCGAGCAGGACTTCGCCGCGACCCTGGACCTGGTCCGCCAGGCCCGGTTCGCCGGCGCCTTCACCTTCCAGTACTCGATCCGGGCCGGCACCCCCGCCGCGACCATGGACGGCCAGGTGCCCGCCGAGGTGGTCCGGGAGCGGTACCAGCGGCTCACCGCGCTGGTCACCGAGGTGGCCAGGCAGGAGAACGAGCAGCTAGTACGGCCGTCAGGTCGAGGTGCTCGTGGCCGAGGGCGAGGGCCGCCGGGACGAGGTGACCCACCGGATGTCCGGCCGGGCCAGGGACAACCGCCTGGTGCACTTCGACCCGGCCGGCCTGGCGCCGCGGCCGGGGGACCTGGTCACCGCCGTGGTGACCAGCGCGACGCCGCACTACCTGATCGCCGACGCCGGGCCCCTCACGGTCCGCCGGACCAGGGGCGGCGACGCCTGGCAGGCCCGCCGGGAGGCGGCGGACGAGCCGGAGCAGTCGTCCGGGCCGCCGGGCGGTTCCGCGGACGCCGGGCCGCCGGGAGCCGGGAACGCGGGCGCCGGGAGCACGGTCCTGCTGGGTATGCCCGCGCTGCGGGCTCCGGCCTAGCCGGACCCGCGTGCTGGTCGCCGCCGCGGTCTGCCCGCATCCCCCGCTGCTCATTCCCGAGGCCAGCGGCGCCGCCGAGGTGCTGGGCGAGCTGCGGGCCGCCTGCGCCGCCGCCGTGGCCGAGCTGGCCGGATCGGAGCCCGGCCTGCTCGCGGTGGTGGGCGGCGCCGCCCAGTCAGCGCGGTACCCGTGGTCGGCGGCGGGCGGGCTGCACGAGCTCGGCATCCCGGTCACGATCGGGACCGGGCCGCCGCGGCTGCCGCTGTCCCTGACCGTTGGCAGCTGGCTGCTGCGGCAGCACGCGCCGGGGCTGGCCGGCGAGCGGGCGCAGTTCTGCGCGGTGCGCCGGTCCCTGCCGCCGCAGCCGTGCCTGGATCTCGGCGCCGGACTAGCCGCCCTGGCGCCGAGAGTGGCGCTGCTGGTCCTGGGCGACGGCCCGGCCCGGCGCGCGGTCGGCGTGCCCGGCGCCCCGGACCCGGCGGCCGACGCCTACGATGCGGAAATCGCAGCGGCCCTGGCCACCGCCGATCCGTTCCGGCTTGCCGGTCTTGACCCTGCCCTGGACGACGAGCTGCTGGTAGCCGGCCGGCGCCGCCTGGCAGGTGCTGGCCGGCGCGGCCGAGGGCGGCCGCTGGTCCGGTGAGCTCCGGTTCGCCGCCGCGCCGCTGGACGTCAGCTACCTGGTCGCCTCCTGGCGGGCTGGCAACGGGTGAGTCCGCGTCAGCCAGCGGAGGGCGCGAAAGGCTGGAGGTTCTGGCGGCATACGGTTCCCTTCGGGGGAAGGGCACCGGTGCGGAAGTAGGCGGTTATGAAGTTGCTGGCGCAGGTGCTCGGGTTGAGGAACTCGGTGTGGCCGTAGCCGCGGACGACGAGGAGCCGCGCGCTGGCGAGCTGGCGGGTCATGGCGACGGCGTCCCGGAGCGGGATGAACGGGTCGGTGGTGTTGCCGATCACCAGGATGGGGCTGGTGGGGGCGTTCCACGGGCCGCGGTAGGTGTCCTGCTCGCGCACCGGCCAGGTGGCGCAGGGCTCGTCGCTCCACAGATCCGGCAGGCCGATCACGCCGCTGCGGCGGAGCACGTGACGCTGCAGGCGGGCGAAGGCACTCGCCGGGGGGCTCGGCGCGTCACCGCACAGGACCGCGTAGTACTGCTCGATCCCGCCGTAGGGCTGGGCGGCGGCCGGCAGGGTGGCGCCCAGTCGGGCGCTCGCCTTGGCGTTGCGCGCCAGCCAGACTTCCTGGAGCAGCTGGGCAGTCCCGGACCAGCCAGGGCTGCTGCCGCCAGTCACCGGCGTGGTGTACGGCTGCACCATGCTGAATGAGTCGTCGAGGTCGGTCACGACCTCGGCGTAGGTGACGGCCGTGCCGCCGACGTTGATGGGCGCCCGCCTGAGGCGCGCCAGCAGCGCATCCCACTTGGCGGTGGTCGCGGCGGGACTTCCGGCCGAGAACGCGCAGTCGCTGGTGGTCCGCTGACCGCAGATGCGCAGGAACGCATCGAGCGACCTGGCGGCTGCTCTCTCTTCGCCGACGCGCAGCGTGAAGCCCCGCCGGGGGTGCGGCCGCCCGCCGTTGGTCCAGGCGCTGGGCGGGACGTTCCCGTCCAGCACTAGCCTGCCCACCCGGCGCGGGAAGAGGTTCGCGTAGGTGGCGCCCAGGAACGTGCCGTAGGAGATGCCGAGGTAGTTCAGCTTCGGCTGGCCGAGCTCCTGGCGCAGCAGATTCAGGTCGCGGGCCGAGTCCGCGGTCGAGATGTGCTCGAGCAGCGTGCCGTTCCGCGCGGCGCAGATCTGGTCGAACTCGCGCCACCGGCGGATGTAGGCGCCCTGCTGGCGCCGGCTGACCGGGAAGAAGAAGTACTTGCCGAGGAACGCGTTCTCCGCGGCCTGGCTCGGGAAGCACTTGACCGCCGTGCTCGCGCCGCTTCCCCGCGGATCCCAGCTCACGATGTCGTACTCGCGCAGCAGCTTCTCCGGGAAGAGCCCGATCCACTGCGGGAGCGTTACCGTGCCGGGGCCGCCGGGGCCTCCCGGGTTGAAGAAGATCACGCCGCGCCGGGGCGATCCGGTGGCCGGGTGCTCCACCACCGCCAGCCTGATCGTCGGCCCGGACGGATCCCGGTAGTCCAGCGGGGCCGCGACGGTCGCGCACGAGAATCCGCCTGCCATGGCGCCCGCGCTGCCTGCCGGGCACCGGTGCCAGGCGATGGCCGGCACCGGGCTCGATCCGCCTGCGGCAGCCGCCGGGCCAGCCCCCAGGCCAGGAACGAGCACGAACGCCAGTGCCGCGGCGACCGCGGCACCCGTCAGTCTCGCCGTCCGGGAGACGCTCGCTTCTGGTGGAACTGCGCACAGGGCTTGCCTCCGTCACTTACCTGGTCCCGGGTGGGACCGGTACTACGAACCCTGGGTCCGGAGGTTCCCTGCCTCCGCCACGCTACTGCTGCAACCAGCGAACATGCAATGACGTTCCGTGGCGATCATTGACCATGCCCGGTAACGGGTATGGCTGCGGACCTGGCGACAAGGAGGCATTATGACCACCGATCAGGGTCCGTATCCGGCTCAGTATCCGGTTCAGTTTGACGTCGAGTACCCGGACCGGCCGCTCAACCGGGTGACCTCGTTCTTCCGTATTTTCGTGATCATCCCGATCGCGATCGTGCTCGGCACCGTTTCCGGCGGAACCTGGCAGTCGGCGGGAAACCACTCGAGCATGGCCTACGGGGCCGCCGGCGCGGGCGGAGTGCTGTTCTTCGGGCCACTGCTGATGATCTTGTTCAGGCAGAAGTACCCCCGGTGGTGGTTCGACTGGAATCTGGAACTGCAGCGCTTCGTCAACCGGGTGTCGACCTACCTGGTACTGATGAGCGACAGCTACCCGTCGACCGATGACCACCAGTGGGTCCGGCTTGACTACCCTTATCCGGACGCCGCCAATGACCTCAACCGGTGGCTGCCACTGGTCAAGTGGCTGCTCGCCATTCCGCACTACATCGTGCTGTTCTTCCTGGACATCGCGGCGTTCTTCGTCGTGATCGCGGCCTGGTTCGCCATCCTGTTCACCGGCCGCTATCCGCGCGGCATGTTCAGCTTCGTCGAAGGTGTCTTCCGCTGGCACAACCGCGTCGTCGGGTACGCACTCACCCTGGTCACTGATCAGTACCCGCCGTTCCGGCTGGCGCCATGAGCGCAGGGACGCTCAGGGGGTGAAGACGATCCCGGCTGGCTCGCCGCCGACGCTGATGGCCCGGCCGGCCCGGCCGGTCGCGGTGCTGACCGGGGTGACGGTGTTGTGGCTGCTGCCGATGTAGGCGGTCTTCCCGTCCGGTGCGAAGGCGACGAAGTCCGGCAGGCCGGCCGTCTTGATCGGCTTGCGCGCGGCATCGGTGGCCAGGTCGATCGGGGTCACCGTGTCCGATTCGACGGACGGGACGTAGGCGGTGCCGCCATGCGGATCGATGACGATGACAGAGCCCTGCGCGCGCGCCGGGAGCTCGATCGGTGCCAGCTCGCTGCCGGTGGCCAGGTCGACCGGGATCACCTTGAGCCCCGCGACCACATATGCGGTCCTGCCGTCCGGCGCGATCGCGATGCCGGTCGCGGCGGGCGCGCCGGTCAGCGTGATCGGCCTCTGCACTGCGCCGGTGGCCAGGTCGACCGGGATCACCAAGCCCCGTGCCCCGGCGGGGTTGCCGGTGATCACGTAGGCGGTCTTGCCGTCCGGCGTGACCGCGATGCCGGTCAGCGAGTAGGGCTGCGCCACCAGCTTGATCGGCTTCAGCGCGGTGTTCGTGGCACCCTCACGTCAAGGCCAGGAGCCGTCTGGGGCGGCTCTCACTCACCAAGACGCCGTGGCCTCCCCCAGCGGTTCCGCGGTGAGGCGGGCGCGGACCTGATCGGTCTCGGGGAGGCCGAGGCGGGTGTAGAGGCTGAGTGCCTGCAGCCAGTGCCGGCGTGCCTGGCCGGGGTCGCGCTGAGCCTGGCAGACGTTGCCGAGGCCGTCGTAGGTACGGGCCCGCTGGTGCAGGTCGCCGGTCTGGCTGGTGAGGCTCAGCGCGGCTGCGTGCTGGGTGCGGGCGTCAGCAGGCCGGCCGGCGGCCAGGAATGCCTCGCCAAGGTCATTGAGCGTCGCGGTTTCTCCGGGTCGGCAGCCGGTCTCGCGGTGCAAGGCCAGCGCGCTGCTGAGCTGGCCGATGGCGGACTGGTAGTGGCCCTGGCGCAGGCAGATGTAGCCGAGGTTCTGCATGGCGTAGGCCTCGCCGATGCGGTAGCCGGTCTGGCGGCACAGGGCCAGGGCTTGCTGCTGGTAGGCGGTGGCCGGCTGGTGGCGTCCCTGCTGCATGGCGACGGAGCCGAGGTTGCCCAGGGTGCGGGCTTCACCGCTGGTGTCGCCGGTAGCGCGGAACAGCGCCAGGGCCTGCCGGAACTGGCGGGCTGCCTGCGGGAAGCGGCCCTGCTCCACGTCGATCCTGGCAAGATCGCTCAGGGCGCGGGCTTCACCGAGCCGGTCGCCGGCACCGCGGAACAGCGTCAGCTCCTCCCGGAACCGGTCGGCTGCCTGGGGGTAGCGGCCCTGCTCCAGGTCTGTCAGGCCGAGGTTGCCCAGGGTGCGGGCTTCACCCAGCCGGTCGCCGGTCGCCCGGAACAACGCCAGGGCCTGCACCTGGAACTCGCCTGCCTGCTGATGCTGTCCCTGTTCCTGCAGGACGCCGCCGAGGTTAGCCAGCGCACTCGCTTCGGCGGCGCGGTCCCCGGTGTCGCGGGCGGCCTGCAGGGCGTGTGTGTGGACGGTGGCAGCCGCCTCGAGATACCCGCCTGCTTCGAGGTAGCGGTACAGCACGGCGGCCAGGCGGCTGGCGTGCTGGGGCCAGCCGTGCACGGCTGCGTACGCCGTGGCCGCGACCAGGCGGGCCTGCTGCCGGTCCAGCCAGTCCCTGGCCGCGGCCGGGCTGGCCAGCGGCGGGGCAGGGGCGGCAGATGCGGGGACGGGCGGCCGGCGGCAGCGTTCGGCCGGATGCAGGACGTCCATCGCAGCCGCGGCGGTGTGCAGGTAGTGGTCGAGCAGGCGGGTCAGCGCCGCCTGCCGTTCTGCCGCGCTTTCGTGCGCGCTGGCGAGTTCGCCGGCATAGGCGCGCAGCAGGTCGTGCATGCTGTAGCAGCCTTGCCGTGGCTGCTGGGTCAGATGTGCCCTGGTCAGCTGGCCGAGGATGCTGCTGGCCCGCTGGTCAGTGGCGCTGCTGAGCGCAGCGGCAGCGCAGCTGTCAAAGTCGGGTCCAGGGTGCAGGCCCAGCAGCCGGAACATGCGGGCGGCATCGGCATCCAGGTGCCGGCAGGACCAGGAGAACACCGCCCGAACGGCGGTCTGCAGGTCTCCGCCGGCCTCCAGCAGGTCCAGCCGCCGGTGCTGGTCCGCTAGCTCGCCGGCCAGCAGGGCAAGGGACGCGGCCGGGCGCGCCGTGGCCAGCTCGGCGGCCACCCGCAGCGCCAGCGGCAGCCTGCAGCAGCAGTCGGCGAGCGCGCTCGCCGCCGCCTGGTCAGCATCTGCCCGCTCGCCGATCAGCTCTCGCAGCAGGCCGGTCGCCTCCGCTGGCGGCAGCAGGTCAAGCTCCAGCCGCCGGGCGCCGTCCCTGGCGACCAGGCCGGCCAGTGCATCGCGGCTGGTCACCACCACCACGCAGGCAGGGCTGCCGGGCAGCAGCGGCCGGACCTGCTCCGCCGACCGGGCATTGTCGAGCAGTACCAGCATCCGCAGGCCGGCCAGCAGGTTCCGGTAACTGGCGGCGCGTTCATCCTGCTGCGCCGGGATGTCCGGGTCGCGCGAGCCCAGCATGCGCAGCAGCCCGGCGAGCGCTTCGCTCGCCGAGAGCGGCTCGCCAGGGTCGTAGCCGCGCAGGTTCACGTACAGCTGCCCGTCGGGGAACTCCCTGGCGACCTGATGCGCCCAGTGCACCGCGAGTGCTGTCTTGCCCACCCCGGCCGACCCGCCAATCGCCGAGATCACCAATGTCGCCGGCGTTGCCCGGCCGGCGTGATCCGCCGGAGCCAGCAATGCGTTCAGCGCGGCCAGTTCGCTGCCACGGCCGGTGAAATGAGACGCAGGCGCGGGCAGGTTCCGCGGCGTCACCGGTCTGGGCTCAGCACTGCGCAGCGCCGGGGCGCCGGTGAGGATCCGCTGGTGCAGCTCGCGCAGCCCGCCCGCAGGCTCGGTGCCGAGCTCTTCGATCAGGATCCGGCGAGCCTCCTGGTAGGCCGACAGCGCCTCGGCCTGCCGGCCGCCCTGGCACAGCGCGCGCATCAGCAGGCCGTGCAGGTGCTCCCGCAGCGGCTGCGCCGCAATGAGGTGCCGCAGTTCGGCGATCACCGCAGCGTGATCACCCAGGTGCAGCCGCGCCTCGATGCGTGCCTCCAGCGCCTGCAGCCGGAGCTCGGCCAGCCACGGCGCTTCCCGCCGAGACAGCACCTCGCAGTCCACGTCGGCCAGCGGCTCGCCCCGCCACAGCGCCAGCGCCTGCGACGCCAGGTTGGCCGCCTGATCCCACCCGCCGTCCCGCAGTGCCGCCTGCGCCGACCGCAGCAGGGCCTCGAACCGGGAGATATCCAGCTCGTCAGCGCCGACACTGATGAGGTAGCCGCCTGGCTGCGTCCTGATCCGCGCCCGGTCGGCATCGCCCAGCGCCTGCCGCAGCCGGCGCAGATGGTTCCGCACGGTCACCGGCGCCGATGGCGGCGGCGCGGATCCCCACAGCATCTCGGCTAGCTCGCCGGTGGCCACGACCCGGCCCGCGCTCAGCAGCAGGGCGGCCAGCAGCACCCGCTGTTTGCCCGGCGGCACCGGCAGGGCCGTGCCGTCCTGCCAGACGGCCAGCGGCCCGAGAAGGCAGAAATCCGTTCCTACCACCACCATGCCATGGCCATCGGACAGATCGCCGCACCCGCATCCGCTCGCGCTACCGCCACGGTACACATCCGCTACATCCGGCGGAAAGACTCAGCCAACCCCACAAGCGCCTGCGCCGAGAGGCCAGAAAGCCAGCTGGCACGGCCGCCGTCATCGCGGTCGGCGACGGGCCTGGTCCAGGCGATGAAGGAGACGGCCGAGATGCGGAGAATGGTTCGATCATGGATTCCGGTGGCCGTGCTGGCCATCGCGGTCGGCAGCGGGCCGGCCGCGGTTGCCTCGGTCAGCCCCGCCGGGACGGTCGCTGCGGCGCAGTCGGCCGTCAGGGACTGCGGCAGTGGCCCGGCCCTCATCCGGCCAGGCAGCATGATCTTGACTTGTGCCGACGACGGCGAGCTGGCCGAGCACCTGGCCTGGTCAGCCTGGGGCCCGACCAGGGCCACCGCATCCGGGATCGTCGCCTGGCGCGTCTGCACCCCGAACTGTGCCGAAAGCACCAGGTGGGACAGCACCAGCGCGGATATCACGCTGACCGACCCGGTGGCCGCAGCGGGCAAGCGTGCCCTGTTCGCCAGGCTGAGACTGCATGCGACCGGACCGACACCCGCCGGGTTCATGCGCAACCTTGTCTTCAGCATGGCGCCGACCGCAGCTTCGCCGCCGCCGCCCCGGCCAGTCAAGCGCCCGGCGCAACTGCCGCTCTCTGCTCCCAGCGGGAGCCTGGGCTACGCGGCCATCGAGGGGTACTGGATTTTCGCGAACGGCGCGACCGGCAGCGCCGGCAGCTACAACGACGAGGAAGTCGCCGCCGCGATCACCGGCGCGGAAAGTTCCTTCCTGCCCGGGAACATCCAGCCTGGCGTCGACTACTGCGGTGCCGGATCAGATCGGGCTGGCTGGGGGCTGTGGCAGATCACCTGCGGGAACTCGGTCCCGCAGTACGGCACCGACTTCCAGATACTGGACCCGTGGAATAACGCCGAGGAGGCGGTCAGCAAGTACGACGCGGCCGGCGGCTTCTCGCCGTGGTCCACCTATACCTCTGGCGCCTACGCGCAGTTCCTCCAGCACACCAGCCCTGATTACGGCATCAGCGACCCTGGCGAGTACGTGCAGGTCCACTCGACCCCGCCGGGCACTCCGTCCTCGCCCGCGCCGGATCCCGGCAGCACTTACGGGCCGCTGATGCCCGGTAGTCACCAGATAGCGTTCCAGGCCAACAACGACCACCTGTGGTACGACACAGCAACGAACGCTGGCAATCGCGACACCGGCCTGGGGATGGACGCCGACACCAGCCCCTCCATCGCTGCCAGCGGCGAGGTGGCGTTCCAGGCCAACAACAACCACCTCTGGCTCTACGACCCCAGCTCCGGCGACAACCGTGACACCGGCCTGGGCATGGCGCCTGGCACCAGCCCGGCCATCGTGTCCCTGACCGGCGGCGGCTATGAGATAGCGTTCCAGGCCAATACCGGCATCTTGTGGCTGAATGACCCCAGCACCGGCACCAGCATCAACACCGGCCTGGGCATGGACGCCGGCACCAGCCCGGCCATCACGGCCATAGCCGGCGGCGGCTACGAGGTGGCGTTCCAGGCCAACAACAACCACTTGTGGTACTACACCCCGAACAATGCTGGCAATCGCGACACCGGTCTGGGCATGGACGCCGGCACCAGCCCCGCCATCACGGCCACGGCCAGCAGCAGTCCCGAGATAGCGTTCCAGGCCAATAACAACGACCTGTGGTACTACACCCCGAACAATGCTGGCAATCGCGACACCGGTCTGGGCATGGACGCCGGCACCAGCCCGTCCATCGTGTCGCTCGGCGGCAGCAGTTACGAGATTGCGTTCCAGGCCAACAACCTCCACCTGTGGCTCTATACCACGTCGAACGCCGGCAACCGCGACACCGGTCTGGGCATGGACGCCGCCAGCAGTCCCGCTATCACGGCCTCTGCCAGCGGCAGTCCCGAGGTGGCGTTCCAGGCCAATAACAACGACCTGTGGTACTACACCACGTCGAACGCCGGCGACCGCGACACCGACCTGGGCATGGCACCCGACACCAGTCCTGCCATTCCCGCGCCCAGCTAGTAGCCGCGCTCGCGGCGGCCATAGAGCTCCTACTACGAAAGGATAAAGGGTGATCATAAAAGCACTCGCGAGACGCACCGCTGTTGTTCTCGCGCTGATTCTCCCCGCCGCGGGCCTGGTCCTCGCCGCAGGACTGCCGCAAGCCTCGGCCTGCTCAACTACCAATAACCCAAACGACCATTGCTATGCGATAGCAGCTAACAATCACATCGCCGCTAATCACGGGGTTATGGGAGACCTGGAAGCCACCTGCCTCTACGAGCCCAATAACGGCACCTTCGTCACCGACGAGGTCTGGGACCTAGAAGTCTCCGGCGGGATTGCTTACTGGGTGGAAGCGGGAATCCTAAGCGGCACCGACTACTACAACTTCTACCGCGGCGATGAATGGTTCGCGGCTGATCAGTTCCCTGGTGAAAATTTCAACGAAGATGCCACTGGCACTCAGGCGAAGCTCAACACGCTTTACCCGGTCGAGATAACCTATTTCGGCGGCGGCACCTGGGACTTCATCGGCGAGAACAACACCAACATATTCTTTACAGCTACTGCTTCGTTCAGCGCCACCCAGGCGCAAGGCGGTACCGAGTACACCAGCAACGCGGGAAGCGGTCTCCGCGACATCGGCAACATATACGACCTCCGGAACCAGGGCCTCGACGGCGCCTGGTACGACCTGGGCACTGCCGCGTCCAACTATGACAATGGCCCTGGGAACTTCATCAAGGGCAGCTATAACCACAGCACATCCGAGGAATCCTGGAGCGGGCCATGCTGAACTCATCACCAGGCGTTCCGCGCCGTCGAAGGACCGTACTTTACGCATCGGCGGCCAGCGCAGCCGTGGCAGTCACGCTCAGCCTGGTCATGCTGTCGGCCGGCTCATCCGGCGCCACCGTTGCTCCCGGCTCGCCGATCGCCCGCGCGGCGATCCCGGCACTGCGGACCCATATGCTGCAGCTAGCGCGCTTCAACGGCGACACGCACCCTGCCTCTGTCAGTGCCGTGCTCACCACCAGGACCCGGGCACTGCGGGCGGTGGAACCAGGCGTCACGATTCCCGGCAGCGCCCGCCAGGGGGTGTATCTCGTCCTGATGACCGGGAGCTTCACCGACACGCACGCCCCGGTGCCGCCCGGCGCTAAGAACCCGGCCGGCCGCTACCTTGCCGTGACCATCAATCCCGCCACCTGGCAGGTCATGGACCTGAGCCTCGGCAACCACCGCCCCGCGATGCCGCTGAGCAGCTTGGGGGCAGTCTCCGCGCTCATCAGGTAAGAAAGCTCACCACAACCTGACGAACCAGCTCGCACCTCCGGAGCTAGGTGGCCAGCCGGGATTTCCCGGCTGGCCACCTTGCCGCTGCAGGCCACGCGACCTGGGCCGGGGACCTGTCGCGGCCGGAGCATGGCTGCCGAAGGCGGAGCCTGCCTCCGTTTCTGGTCCGTCCGGAGGACGCGGAGGCCCCGGCATCCGACCATGTAAAATGCTGATACGGCGCTGGCCCTGGGGCCGGCGGCTTGCATGAGGACGGCCGCTACTTGGTCGCCCCCGCACCGACCCGCGGCGGACACAGCAGTCCGCCGGCCCGGACCTGGAGGGGGTCGCCATGAGCGCCCAGTGTTCCTCAGCCAACGCCTTCGATCACACCGAGCCGCTCAGCCTTGACGGCGCCTGGGCCCGGTCGCACCAGGCAGCGCTCACTGAATCCGTGCTCGGCCTGGTGGGGCTGGAGATCGAGGCGCACGTCGTAGACCTGGACTCGGTGGCCAGTCCGGTGTCATGGGACCGGCTCGGCCCGATGCTCGGCAGCGTCCGCGCCGCCGCCGGACGCAGCGCGGTCACGATGGAGCCCGGCGGCCAGCTGGAACTGTCTGGGCCGCCGAGGCCCGGCATCCTGAGCACGGTTACCGAGCTGCGCGAGGACTGGAGACGCACCCGGCTGGCCCTGGACGGCCTCCGGCTCGGCGTCGCTCCCACCGGTGCCGACCCGCTCCGCCCGCCGCGCCGGGTCAACCCCCGGTCGCGTTACCGCGCCCTGGAGCGGCACTTCGCCGGGACCGGCCGGGCAGCGCCGGGAGCGGTGATGATGAACTCCACCGCGGCGATACAGGTCAACCTGCAGGCGGGACCGCGGCGGGGCTGGGCCGAGCGGGTGGCCAGGGCGCACCGGCTCGGGCCGACGCTGATGGCGATAGCGGCGAGCTCGCCCTGGCTGAGGGGGCGCGATACCGGCTGGAAGTCGGCTCGCCAGCGAGCATGGTTCGGTCTTGACGCGCGAGCATGCGGCCCGGTGCCGGGCTGCGTCGCCAGCAGCCTGTCCGCCGATGCCGCTCTCGATCCGGCCCTGGCCTGGGCGCGCTACGTGCTGCGCGCGCCGGTGTCCTTCGTCCGGGCAGGCGAGGACGAGGTAACGGCCGTGGACAGGCCGGTCCCGTTCGGGGAGTGGGTCAGCGGCGCGGTCCGGCTGGGCGGGCGGCTGCCGTCGGGCGCCGACCTCGACACCCACATGACCACGCTGTTCCCGCCGGTGCGGCTGCGGGGCTTCCTGGAGCTGCGGTACCTCGACATGACCGAGCCGCGGTGGTGGCCGGCCATCGCCGCCGTCGCCACCACGCTGATGGACGACCCGGTCGCCGCGGACCTGGCGACCGAGGCGACGGAGCGGACCGCCTCGCTGTGGACAGAGGCGGCCCGCGACGGGCTGGGCAACGCGGCGCTCGCCGACTCCGCCCGCCGCTGCATGACGATCGCCGCCGGGCGGGTCCCGGCCGAGCTCGGGCCGCCGGTTGCCGACCTGGCCGAGCTGATCGAGTCCGGTCGCTGCCCGGCCGACCTGCTGGCCAGGCGCCTCACCGAGATCGGCCCGGGTGCCGTGCTGGAGGAACTGGCCCATGCGTGAGAACGTTGTCCGCGACCTGGAGCGTGCCCGCGCCCGGACGCTGGAGCTGACCGATCTGGACGAGCCGGCTCTGCTCGCCCAGCACGATCCGCTGATGAGCCCGCTGGTCTGGGACCTCGCGCATATCGGCCAGCAAGAGGAGCTCTGGCTGCTGCGCGGCGGGGACCCGGCCGCGCCGGGGATGCTGGCACCCGAGGTGGACTCGCTGTATGACGCGTTCAGGCACCGGCGTGCCGACCGCCCCGCGCTGCCGCTGCTGCCGCCGGTAGCGGCCAGAGCGTATGACTACGAGGTCCGCGGCCGGGTACTCGACCAGATCGAGCGGACCCCAGAAGAGGACCTTTTCACCGCGGGCATGGTGGTCCAGCACGAAGAGCAGCACGACGAGACGATGTACGCGACGCTGCAGCTGCGGCAGGGACCGCCGGTCCTGCTGGAACGGCGGGCGCTGCCGGACGGCCGCCCGGTCGCCGGCGAGCGCGTTTTCGTGCCGGGCGGGCCGTTCGTGCTCGGCGTCGACGCGGCCAGCGAGCCGTTCTCGCTCGATAACGAACGGCCCGCGCACACCGTCGACGTCGCGCCGTTCTGGATCGGCCGGGTGCCGGTGACCAACCGGCAGTGGCGCGACTTCGCCGCCGACGGCGGCTACCACCGGCCGCAGCTATGGTCGGCGCCCGGCTGGGCGCACCGGGTCCAGGACTCCCTTGAGCGGCCGAAATTCTGGACCGCCGAGGGCACCCGCCGGCGCTTCGGCACCGAGGAGGACGTGCCGCCGGATGAGCCGGTGCAGCACGTCTGCTACTACGAGGCTGAGGCCTTCGCCGCCTGGTCGGGCGCCCGCCTGCCCACCGAGATCGAGTGGGAAAAGGCCTGCGCCTGGGATCCCGCCCGCGGGGCCAGGCGCCGCTGGCCGTGGGGATCGCTGGCGCCCGACCCGGACCTGGCCAACCTGGGCGGCCTGGGACTGCGGCCAGCTCCGGTCGGGGCCTACCCGGCGGGCGCGTCCGCCTACGGCGCCGAGCAGATGATCGGCGACGTGTGGGAGTGGACGTCGTCGGACTTCGCGCCGTGGCCGGGGTTCACGCCGATGATCTACCGCGCGTACAGCGAGCCGTTCTTCGGCGGGGACTACAAGGTGCTGCGCGGCGGGTCGTGGGCGGTAGCCCCGTCCACGATCAGGCCCTCGTTCCGTAACTGGGATCTACCCGGTCCGGCGGCAGATCTTCACGGGCGTGCGGCTGGCCTGGGACGCCTGAGTGTGCCGCCATCTGGCCTACCTGGGCACGGCGCCGCGCTCGCTTGGTGAGCTCTTGCTGGCACCCGAGCATGGCCTGCTGGTCCAGTCCTATGCGCCGCGCCGGCAGTGCCACGGGCGGGTGAACGCCGACGGGTGGGGCGTCGGGTTCTACCCGCAGTCCGGTCCGGAGCCCGCGCGCTGGCGGTCGAACCGGCCGCTGTGGGCCGACGCGTCCTTCGCCTCGGTGGCGCCGGTGATCTGGTCGACCTGCGTGCTGGCGGCCGTTCGCTCGGCCTCGGCCGGGATGCCGGCCGACGAGACCGCGGTCTCGCCGTTCCAGTCGGGGCGGTGGCTGCTGTCGCACAACGGCGTCGTCGACCGGGCGGTACTCGGCCCGCATCCCGCGGCGGAGTCGGCGTGCGACTCAGCGCAGCTGGCCGCGCACCTGTTCGAGTTCGGCCCGGAGCGGGCAGGCGAGTTCGTCACCGCGCTCGGCCGCCGTGATCCTGGCGCCCGGCTGAACCTCCTGATCACCGATGGCCAGCGCATTCTGGCCACCCGGTGGAACGACACCCTCAGCGTTCTGCGCACCGGCGAGGCCGTCGTGGTCGCCAGCGAGCCCTACGACGACGACGCGCGCTGGGCCGATGTCCCGGACCATCACCTGGTCGACGCGACGGCAGACACGGTAACCATCACCGACCTGGAGGCATAGCTGATGCCAGAGAACAGGGTTCAGGCGCGGCCCGGACGGTACCTGGCCGCGCTGCGCGCGGATGTGCAGGCCGGCCTGACCGCCACCCCGAAGTCCCTGCCGCCCAAGTACTTCTACGATGCGCGCGGCAGCGACCTGTTCGAGGAGATCACCCGCCTGCCGGAGTATTACCTGACCCGGGCGGAGACGTCGATCCTGCGGCGGTACGCGGCGGAGATCGCCGCGCTGTCGCGGTGCCAGACGCTGGTCGAGCTCGGCAGCGGCACCTCAGCCAAGACCCGGCTGCTGCTACGGGCTCTCCTCGACGGCGGCACCCTGCGCGAGTTCATGCCCTTCGATGTCGACCCGAACGTGCTGACCGAAGCCAGCGAGGCCCTGGCCGCCGAGTACCCGCGGCTGCGGATCGCGCCGGTTGTCGGTGACTTCGAGCAGGACCTCAGCACCATCCCGGCTGGCCGGCGCCGCATGATCGCGTTCATCGGCTCCACCATCGGCAACCTCGAACCGCCCGCGCGGGCGGCGTTCCTGAGCCAGGTTCGCGCGGCCATGCAGCCGGGGGACACCTTCCTGCTCGGTGTAGACCTGGTGAAGGACGCTGGCCGGCTGCATCGCGCCTACGACGACGCGGCCGGGGTGACAGCTGAGTTCAACCGCAACATCCTGCTGGTCGTGAACCGGGAGCTGGGCGCCGACTTCGACGTCGAGCAGTTCCAGCATGTGGCCATCTGGGACGCGGCCAATGAGTGGATCGAGATGCGGCTGCGGTCGGCACGCGAGCAGCAGGTGACGATCAGCGATCTCGGCATGACGGTCCGTTTCGCGGCCGGGGAGGAGCTGCGCACCGAGATCTCCGCCAAGTTCCGCCGCCGCAACGTCGAGGCAGAGCTCGCCGCGGCCGGCCTGCGGACGCTGCGGTTCTGGACCGACCCCGACGGCGATTTCGGCCTGACGCTGGCCCGGGCCGACGGCACCGCGGATTGCCCGTAGCCGGCCGCCTGTACGCCGACGCGGGATCTGGTAGATGACCAGGCGGGCGGTATGCGATTGTTCGGGGGTGGTCCAGGGTGACGGTTCGCGTGACAAGTGGGACTTTTTCGTGTCCTATACGCAGGCGGACCGGGCCTGGGCGGAGTGGATCGCCTGGATCTTAGAAGAGGACGGTCACCAGGTCCTGGTGCAGGCGTGGGATTTCGTCCCCGGCACCAACTGGATCCAGGGCATGCAGGCCGGCACGCGGGACGCCTCCCGCACGATCGCGCTGCTGTCCCCGGACTACCTGCAGTCGGTCTTCGGGAGTGCCGAGTGGCAGGCCGCCTGGGCACAGGACCCGGATGGCGCCGGGCGCAGGCTGCTGGTGGTACGGGTGCGCGACTGTGACCGGCCCGGACTGCTGGCCGGGGTGGTCGGGGTGGATGTGTTCGGGGTCGCCGAGACCGCGGCGAGGACCCGGCTGCGGGGCATGATCACAGGTGCGCTGGCGGGCCGGGCCAAGCCTGCTGCGGCGCCCGGTTTCCCGGGCCGGGCGGTGCCGCGCGAGCCGAGGTTCCCGGGCGGGCTGCCGCGGGTGTGGAAGGTGCCCGCGCGCAATCCGAACTTCACCGGCCGGGGCCCGGACCTGGAGGCGATGGCAGGTGTGCTGGCGGCCGGGCAGGCGGTGACGGTGCATTCGGTGCACGGGCTGGGCGGGGTCGGCAAGACGCAGCTGGCCATCGAGTACGCCCATGCCCGCGCCACCGGGTATGACGTGGTGTGGTGGATCGCGGCTGAGGAGCCGGCGTCGATCCCGGACCAGTTCGCCGCCCTGGCCGTCCGGCTGGGCCTGGATCCGGCCGCCGACCCGGGCGGGCTGGCCGATCAGGTCGGTGATGCGCTGCGCGGCGTGCCGGGGTGGCTGCTGATTTTCGACAACGCTGATGCGGCCGCCGACATCGCGCCGTGGCTGCCCGCCGGGCCGTTACCGGCCGGGATCCCCGGCCATGTGATCGTCACCACCCGGCGGGGCGGGTTCGCCGCCCTGGGCCCGGTGGTGGACCTGGACGTGATCGATCTGCCGGATGCGGTGCGGCTGCTGCGTTCCCGTGTTCCTGACCTGGGCCAGGAGGTCGGCGAGCAGATCGCGCAGGAACTGGGGCAGCTGCCGCTGGCGCTGGAGCAGGCCGCCGCCTACCTGGACCGGACCCGGATGCCGGGCCGGGAGTACCTGGAGCTGCTGCGCGGCCGCGCCGCCGAGCTGTACGCGCGCGGCCAGGTCGCCGGGCGCGCGGACACGATCGCCACGCTGTGGGACCTCAGCCTGGAACGCATCACCGGGGAGAACCCGGCCGCGGTGCAGCTGCTGGACATCTGCGCCTACCTGGCCCCCGAGCCGATCCCGGTGGACCTGTTCACCACCCGCCCCGGCCAGCTGCCCGAGCCGCTGTCGCCGGCTGCCGCGGATCCGCTGGCGTTTAACGAAGCGGTCGCGGTGCTGGTCGACTACTCCCTGGCCAAGCGCACCGGTGCCGGGCTGCAGCTGCACCGGCTGGTCCAGGCCGCCCTCCGCGCCCGCCACGACCCGTCACCGCCATCCGCCCCGCAGCCATGCGAGCAAGGCACGCCGGTGCCCGGCGACGCTGCCGGGCACGCGCGGCCGGCCCATCCGCTGGGCGTAGCGCTGGGGCTGCTCAACGCCGACGCGCCCACGCCGGTCACAGCACCGCAGAACTGGCCGAGATGGGCGGTGCTGCTGCCGCACGTCCTGGCCGCGACCGGCCACCTCGACAGCGCCGACGGGCAGCCGGGCGCCCAGACGATCGCGGACGGGTCCTCGCTGCTGGGCCTGGCCGGGTTCTACCTGTGGGTCCATGCGCGGCATGCCGAGCGCGAAAGCACTGGAGGAACGGGCCCTGGCCATCACCGAGGCCGCCTACGGCCCCGACCACCCCGACGTCGCCATCCGCCTGAACAACCTCGCCATGACCTTGCGGGACCTGGGGCAGGCGGAGGCGGCGCGGCCGCTGCAGGAACGGGCCCTGGCCATCACCGAGGCCGCCTACGGCCCCGACCACCCCGACGTCGCCCGCGACCTGAACAACCTCGCCCTGATCCTGCAGGACCTGGGGCAGGCGGAGGCGGCGCGGCCGCTGCAGGAACGGGCCCTGGCCATCACCGAGGCCGCCTACGGCCCCGACCACCCCGACGTCGCCACCGACCTGAACAACCTCGCCCAGATCCTGCAGGACCTGGGGCAGGCGGAGGCGGCGCGGCCGCTGCAGGAACGGGCCCTGGCCATCACCGAGGCCGCCTACGGCCCCGACCACCCCCACGTCGCCATCCGCCTGAACAACCTCGCCGCGATCCTGCGGGCCCTGGGGCAGGCGGAGGCGGCGCGGCCGCTGCAGGAACGGGCCCTGGCCATCGACGAGGCCGCCTACGGCCCCGACCACCCCGACGTCGCCACCGACCTGAACAACCTCGCCCTGATCCTGCGGGATCTGGGGCAGGCGGAGGCGGCGCGGCCGCTGCAGGAACGGGCCCTGGCCATCACCGAGGCCGCCTACGGCCCCGACCACCCCGCCGTCGCCACCGACCTGAACAACCTCGCCCAGATCCTGCGGGACCTGGGGCAGGCGGAGGCGGCGCGGCCGCTGCAGGAACGGGCCCTGGCCATCACCGAGGCCGCCTACGGCCCCGACCACCCCGCCGTCGCCATCCGCCTGAACAACCTCGCCCTGATCCTGCGGGACCTGGGGCAGGCGGAGGCGGCGCGGCCGCTGCAGGAACGGGCCCTGGCCATCACCGAGGCCGCACAGACCGCCAGGTCCGGGCTATCTGGCGGAGAGGAAGGCAGGTGACAGACCTGCGAGTTCGGCGCTGACCATGCCAGCGTGAGGACTGAAATATGCGCTAGATCCTCCACCGCGCGGCTCCAGACCGACCTGCGAGTGGGCGGGGAATACCGGATCGCTGCGGCTGCGGCCGGGATGGCGGTGGGCGGCAGCTACCGGGAGGTCGAGCCGCCGCACTTGCTCGCGTTCACCTGGCGCTGGGACGGAGGGTTACCGCCGCCGGGGTCAGGGCAGGGACGTACATGATCGCGGGAAGACCCGGCGCAGGGGGGAGCGGGCGATGACTGAGCACCCGAATGCTGAGCTGACACGGCGCGGCTATGCGGCGTTCGCCAGGGCGGACCTGGCCACGCTCGCTGACTTGATCGCCGACGATGTGACCTGGCACGTGCTCGGCATCGGGCCGCTCAGCGGGACCTACCATGGCCGTGACGATGTTCTTCGGTTTCTTCGGCAGGCTGGCCGAGGAGACAGCAGGGACGTTCCGGCTGGATATTCACGACGTGCTCGCCAACGACGAGCACGCCGTTGCCCTGTGCGAGCTGTCGGCCTCCCGCGAGGGTAAGTCCATCACGGTCCCGGTGGCGAACGTCAGCCATATCCGCGATGGCAAGATCACCGAGTTCTGGGCCGCGACAGCCGACCCGCAGGCGAGCATCGATTTCTGGGCCTAGCGTCCAGGCACCAGCACGCCCAGGCAGGTGACGCAGCCTTCGAGCTTCTCGAACTCGCTGATGTCCACCACGACCGGGGTGAAGCCCAGGTCGTCCAGGAGCTCGGAGGTGCGGGGAGCGGACGCGGCGATCAGCACCCGGTCCCCGCCGAGCGGGACGACATGGCAGCCGCCTTCCTCGGTCACCGGGCGGACCGCCGGGAACAGTTCGGCCGGCACCAGCTGCGGTAGCAGCAGAAAGGTGCCGTCGGGCAGCGCCGTCACCGCGGACTTCAGGTGCAGCACGTTACGCAGCGGGACGGCGATCACGGTGCGGCCCAGCGGAGCCAGCAGCGCACGCAGCTGGCGGATCGCCGCGCCGTTGGTCCGGCCGCCGCGCCCCACGTACACGGTGCGGCCGGCCTGCAGCACATCGCCGCCGTCGAGCGTCCCCGGCTGCCGGATCCTGGCGGTGCGCAGGTCCAGCGACCCGACCATCCCGGCGACGCCGGCGACCTCAGCCCGGCGGGCCGCGCGCCCGGCCGGGCCAGCACTGCCAGGTCCTCGCAGACCACCACGGTGTCCTCGATGAACACCGAGTCCGGGCAGCTCTCAGCGGCCGGCGCCTGCCGGATCGTCCAGCCGCTCACCGCCAGCGCATCGGTGTAGGCCGCGTGCTGGGCCCCGGCCAGGGCCACATCCACCGGGGACCGGCTGATGTGGGTGACGATGCCCTCGGCCAGCCTGCTGCTGGGTGCGCGGACCAGGACGGTGCCGTTCACCGATTGCTCCCGTCAGCCGTAACGTGCCCGGAGCCCCAGATCCGGATGCCGGGGTCCTGCATAAGTATCGGGCCGATGCTGCCCTGGGCCGACCGGCGAGGGCCGGCCGCGCTGATTTACTGGACGCATGCCGCCGCCAGTGATCGCGGTCGTGGGTCCGACCGCGGCCGGGAAGTCCGAGCTGTCGCTGCGGCTGGCCCGGATGCTGGACGGCGAGGTGGTGAACGCCGACTCCATGCAGCTCTACCGTGGCATGGACATCGGCACCGCCAAGGTGCCGCCGGCAGAGCGGGCCGGGATACCGCATCACCTGCTCGACGTGTGGGATGTCACCGAGCCCGCCAGCGTCTCGGAGTACCAGCGGCTGGCCAGGGCGGCGATCGCCGGGATCCGCGACCGGGGCCGGGTGCCGGTCCTGGCCGGCGGGTCCGGCCTGTACGTCCGGGCGGCACTGGGCGAGCTGAGCTTCCCCGGCACCGACCCGCGGCTGCGGGAGCGGCTGGAGGGTGAGCTGGCCAGGCTCGGCCCGGCCGCCCTGCACACCAGGCTGGCTGCGGTCGACCCGGTCGCCTCGGCCGCGATCCTGCCGGGTAACGGCCGCCGGATCGTGCGCGCCCTTGAGGTCATCGAGCTGTCCGGCGCCCCCTTCCGGGCCACCCTGCCGGACTACCAGCCGGCCGCTGACGTCGTGCAGATCGGGCTCGACCTGCCCCGCGACGAGCTGGACCGGCGGATCGGCGAACGGGTCCGGCGGATGTGGCAGGCCGGGTTCGTGGCCGAGGTGCGCGCGCTGGCCGCGGCCGGGCTGGCCGGCAGCCGGACCGCCAGCCGGGCCCTTGGCTACGCACAGGTGCTGCGCTTCCTGGCCGGGGAGTGGACCGAGGAGGAGGCCGCGAGCCAGACCGCGCTGGCCACCAGGCGGTTCGCCCGGCGCCAGCTGTCCTGGTTCCGCCGGGACCGGCGGGTGCGCTGGCTGCCCGCCGGCGGCCCGGCCGCCGACCTGGCCGAACAGGCGCTGGCGGTGATCCGGAAGGCGGCCGCGTGAGCCGTCGCTACCCTGTGGGGATGCGCTTCGCCAAGGGCCACGGCACGGGCAACGACTTCGTGATCCTGCCCGACCCCGATGACCGGCTGGTGCTGACGGCCGGGCTGGTCGCGCGGCTGTGCGACCGCCACACCGGGCTGGGTGCCGACGGGGTGCTGCGCGCGGTCCGCCGCGGTCCCGCCAGCGGCGAGCCGTGCGGCCCGGCGGCCAGGGACGGCGGCCAGGCCAGGCCCGGCTGGTTCATGGACTACCGCAACGCCGATGGCGGCGTGGCCGAGATGTGCGGCAACGGGATCCGGGTGTTCGTCCGGTACCTGCTCGACCATGGCCTGGCGTCCGGCCCGGTGATCGACGTGGCCACCAGGGCGGGGGCCCGGCGGGTGCGCGAGGAGGCGGACGGCCAGCTCACCGTGGACATGGGCGCGGTGGTCATGCTCGGCGCCGGATCGGACCGAGCTGGGCGGGCGCCGGCTGGACGGGCTGGCGATGTCGGTCGGGAACCCGCACCTGGCCTGCGTGGTGACCGAGCCGGTCGCCGGGTTTGACCTGTCGGCCCCGCCGCTGATCGACCCGGCCCAGTTCCCGGACGGCGCCAACGTGGAGGTGCTGCGGATCACCGGGCCGCGGCAGGTCGAGATGCGGGTATACGAGCGGGGCTGCGGGGTGACGCTGTCCTGCGGGACCGGGGCGGTGGCCGCGGCCGCGGCCGCGGCCACCGCGGCTGGCCAGTGGCCGGACCGGCTGCCGGGGCCGTGGCAGGTCCAGGTACCCGGCGGCAGGCTGGCCGTCACGCCCAGCGTGACGGCCAGCCTGCTGACCGGACCGGCGGTGATCGTCGCCGAGGGGGAGCTGGACTGCGCCTGGCTGTCCGCCCCGGCGGCGGCCTCAGCCGCGGTCTGAGTCATGCGCGATGCGCAGGCCGATGGCGACCAGCGCCCATCCGGTCCGGTGCCGGATCGGGTGGTACGACCGGATCGCGTCCTGGCACAGCTGGCCGGCATCGGCTAGCCTGCGCACCTCTTCGCTGCGCTGACGGGCGATCTCCTCTATGGCGTGCGGCTGCATACCGTTCTCCTGTTCGGGTTATGTGGCTGCGGGGTACTGTGCCGGTGCGTTCGGCCGGCCGGTGTCCTCAGCGGGCCGCTCGGGCTGCCCCCTGGTGATGTGGATGTCACCGCTGACCGTCTTGCACTTCACGGTGATCTCGGCGTCCCCGTCGTCCCTGTCGTCGTCGTCGCTCCTGCCGTCATGGTCGAGGTCGCTGCTGACGTCGCCGGTGAAGGAGCTGATGTCCAGGTACACGCCCACGCCGGGGGTCACCGCGACGGTGACGTCGCCGGAGACGCTGTTCACGTCGGCCACGCCGCCGGTGAAGCAGTCGACCCGGACGTCGCCGCTGGCGCTGCGGGTGTTCAGCGCGCCGTTCGCGGTGCCGACCTGGATGTCGCCGCTGGCACTGTCCAGGTCGATGTCCCCGGCCGCGCGGAGCAGCTTGATGTCGCCGGACGCGCTGTGCGCCATGACCCCCTGCAGCGCCTGCTCCAGCCAGATGTCCCCGGAGGCCGCGCTCAGCTGGACCGGGCCCTCGACCACGGCGGCGGTCACGTCACCGCTGGCGGTGCTGGCGTCCAGCGAGCCCAGCTCGCCGACGCAGGAGAGGTCCGCCGAGGCGGTGCGCACCGTGCACCGGGACCGGGCCGGGACCTTGACGGTCAGGTCCAGCCCGCCGTGGTGACGGCGCAGCTCGGACCGCTTGGGCGAGATGATCTCGAGCCGGCCGTTCTCGAACGACACCCTGACGTTGCTGATCATCTCGTCGGCGTCGTGGCCGGGCCGGGTCGGCAGCAGGGTGACGGTGCTGACCTCGGTCGGCTCGGCCGCGATCGCGACGCTGCCGGAGGTGAGGTCGATGTGGACGTCGATGGGATCGGATCCGGGGAATTCCCAGCTGGCCATGGTCTTGATCCTTTGGTTGAGGACGAGCGGGACTGAGCTCGTGGCGGTCGGGGGTAACGAGAGAGGGTGCTGCGGCGGCTGAGCCTCGACGGCCCGGCTGCGCGCCGGGCTAGCTGCGGGCGTAACCGCTGAGCCGCTTGCCGATGCGCGGCGGCTTGGGCGGCTTGCGGCGATCTTCGGCATCCTGGGCATCCCTGGCATGCCCGGCATGCCGGGCATCCCTGGCCAGCCGCCGCCGTCCAGGGCCCCGGCCGCGGCCCGGACCAGCCAGGAGTTGACCGACATGCCCGCGGCCTGGGCCTCGGCCTCGATCCTCGCCTTGAGCGACTCCGACAGCCGCAGGGTGATGCGCGCGGCCCCGGTGTCGTCGCCTTCGGTGAAGCCGGCGCGGCCGCCTCGGCCGTCGGCCGCTCCTGGGCGGAGACGACAAACTCCGGCTCGCCTGCCGACAGCCGGACATCGATGATCGTGTCCTCGAGCCGCGTGGTGATCTCGGCGGCCGCGGCCGACAGCACGTCGAGCAGGGTCAGCCGGACCGATGAGTCCAGAGCCTCGGTGAGCATCTCGGCGGCCCTGGTGATGTCATCACTCGCGAAACGGGTGATGGTGGCGAGCTCCCGCCGCAGCTCGCCGACGTACTCTGAAAGCTCCATGACGTCATCATGACGTCATTCATGACGTCTGTCAAGTCTGTAACTGGGGCAACCTGACTTCAGCTGCCGTCAGTCTGACACCAGTTGTCGTCAAGTTGGCGCAGTTCTGCCGTCATCGGTGTGGTCGCCCAGTGCGGCCAGCGGGATTCCCCGGATGGCCGCGTCCAGCACCTCGGCGATGTGCGCCACCGGCATCTGGTGTCCCTGTGCCGCCAGCGCCGTGCCGATCTGCAGGGCGCAGCCGGGGTTGGCGGACACCAGCAGCTGCGCCCCGGTGTCCGCCACCGCTGCCGCCTTGCGCCGGCCCAGCTCGGCGGCGGCGGCCGGCTGGACCAGGTTGTAGATGCCGGCCGAACCGCAGCAGGTGCCGGCGTCGGCGATGCCGGCCAGGCGCAGGCCGGGAACCCCCGCCAGCAGCTCGCGCGGCGCGGCGGTGATCCGCTGCGCGTGCCCGAGATGACAGGGATCGTGGTAGGCCACGGTGACCGGCAGCGGATGGCGGGGCGCGACCGGGCCCAGCCCGGCCAGGAACTCGCTCAGGTCACGGACCCTGGCGCTGAACGCGGCGGCCCGCCCGGCCCAGGCGCCGTCGTCCGCCAGCAGCTCCCCGTACTCCTTCATCGCCGACCCGCAGCCCGCCGCGTTCACCACGATCGCATCCAGGCCGTCCAGGTCGCCCGGGCCGGTCCCGGCGGCCCGGCTGAACGCCTCGATCTGCTGCCGGGCCATCCGCCTGGCCTGCTGCCTGCGGCCGCCGTGCAGGGAAAGCGCGCCGCAGCAGGCCGGGCCGGCCGGGACCACGACGTCGCACCCCTCGGCCGCGAGCACCCGCGCGGTAGCGGCGTTGACGTCGGGGAAGAACGCCTGCTGCACGCAGCCGGTGAGCATGCCGACCACTGCCCGGCGCTGGCCCCTGGCCGGGATCCGCCCGGACGGGCTGGTCCCGGCCCGCCGCCCGCCGCCGGGCGCCAGCCGCAGCGCCGCGGTGAGCTCGGGGAACAGCCGCGCGGCCAGGCGGCTGCGGCCCAGCAGCCGGTCCGAGCCGGTCCGCTGGGCCAGCCGCAGCGGGCCGCGCAGCGCGGCCAGCCGCCAGGGGTAGGGGAAGCTGGCGAAGATCGCCGCCCGGACCGCCCGCTCCCTGGCCGGCCGGGCGGGCATCGGTGCCGCCCCGGCCGGGGGCTCCTCCCGCCAGCTGCGGGCGGCCTCGATCAGCCGGTCATAACCGGACCCCGGACGGGCAGGCGGGCACGCAGGCCATGCAGCCCAGGCACCGGTCCACGTGGACCGCCGCGGCCTCGCTGGCCTGCGCGCCGTCGAGCATCTGGCCGATCAGGTAGATCCGGCCCCTGGGCGAGTCCATCTCCTCGCCCCACAGCTGGTAGGTCGGGCAGGACGGCAGGCAGAAACCGCAGTGCACGCAGTCGCTGACCACGGCGCGCAGCCGCCCGTCCGGGTCCAGCGCGGTCGCGGCCGGCCGCCCGGCTCAGGTTGCGCCGCCTCCGCCTGGCCAGCCGGGGCCGTCCCGGCCGGGGCGCCGGGGGTGTCCAGGGCGTCCGGGGTGTCCGGCGCGGCGTGTCCGGCGGCCCGGCTGGGTTCATCAGATGCCTCCGGCGAGCCGGCCGGGCGCCATCCGGCCCTCGGGATCGAACTGGTCCTTCACCGCGCGCATCAGGCCGGCCGACGGCACCGGGCCCCACATGTCCACCAGGGCCCGCACCCCCGGCGGGGCATGCAGCACAACGGCCGACCCGTGCGGAATGGCGCTGCCGTGTGCAGAAAGTGCTGTGGGCACAGCCATTTTCGCACACACGCCGGCCGCCGCCCAGCGACTGCCGCAGCGCGGCACGAACGCGGCCACGGCCGCCGGCGTCGGCCTGTTCCGGCACCGCGGCATGCAGCACCCCGGCCGCGGCCGAGCCGCTCAGCGCCGGGTCCAGCCCGGTCGCGCCGGCCGCGGCCCGGGCCGCCGACAGTATCGCGGCGAGCTCACCGGGCCAGAACGCGATCCGCAGCACGGTGCCGCCGGCCGCCGCCGAGGCGCCCCGGCCCCACCACCGGGGCGGCCGGTCGGTGACCGCGCGCCGCTCGCTCCCAGCAGCTCGCGCATCCGGGCGGCCCGCTGCGCGGCCCCGGCAGTCGTCCCCTCCAGCAGGACCGCGGCCCGGATCGGCGCCGCTGCCGACGGCCAGTCGATCTCGGCGGCCGACGGGGCCAGCGGACGACTGCGCGGCGGCCGACACGACCCGGGCCGCCGCGTCCGGCCCGGCGCAGTCCAGGGTCACGTACACGGCGGCGGCCGGCCGCGGGTGCAGCCGGAACGTCGCCTCGGCGATCAGGCCGAGGGTGCCGTAGGAACCGGCGAACAGCTTGCCGATGTCGTATCCGGCCACGTTCTTGACCACCTTGCCGCCGGCCCTGGCCACGGTGCCGTCCGCACGGATCACGGTGATCCCGATCAGCAGGTCGCGCGGCGCGCCGTGGCGCAGCCGGAGCGGCCCGGCCACGCCGGTGGCCAGCACCCCGCCGACCGTGCCCGCCGAGCCTGCCGCCGCCCCTCCCGGCCCCCCGGTGCCCGATCCGGCGGTGCCTGATCCGGCGGTGCCTGATTCGGCGGCGCCTGATTCGGCGGGCGGCGGGTCGAGCGCGAGCCGCTGGCCGGCCGTGGCCAGCACCCCGGCCAGCCGCTCCAGGCTGATCCCGGCCTGCACCCTGGCCACCAGGTCCCCGGCCGCGTGCTCCAGCACCCGGTTCATCCTGGTCATGTCGACCACCAGGTCGCAGCGGCGCGGCGGCGGGCCCCAGCCGAGCCGGCTGCCGCTGCCGCGGGGCAGCACCGCGAGACCGAGCCCGGCAGCCGCCCGCAGCAGCGTGGCCGCCTCCTCGACGCTGTCCGGTGCGGCCAGGAAGGACGGAGCCGGGTCCGCGGCCCAGTCGACCGGCGCCCAGCCGCCCGGCACGCGGTCGGCCGGCCCGGTCAGCCGGATCCGGGCGCACGCCGCCGCGAGCGGCGCCGGGATCGAGTCGGCGGCGGGCGGCGGTCGGTGCGGCGGTTCGTTTCGCATCTTTGTCAGAACTGGTCCGCCAGGCCGGATGCCACCAGCGGATGCGGAGCCCGCCGCGACGCCCGGAACCTCGCCGCACAGCCGCGGCGTCGGGAAGATCTTGCCGGGATTGCACAGCCCGGCCGGATCGAACGCGCACCGCAGCAGCTGCATGGTGTCCAGGTCGTCGGCGCCGAACATCTTCGGCATGTACCGGGACTTGTCCACGCCGACGCCGTGCTCGCCGGTGATCGACCCGCCGTGCTCGATGCACAGGTCGAGGATCGCGCCGGACAGCTCCTCGGCCGCCGCGCACGGCCTGCGGCACCGCGTCGTCGAACAGGACCAGCGGGTGCAGGTTGCCGTCGCCGGCGTGGAAGACGTTGGCCACCCGGATGCCGGAGGCGGCCGACAGCTCGGCGATCCGGTCCAGCACCGCGCCGAGCGCGGTCCGCGGCACCACCCCGTCCTGCACGATGTAGGCCGGGCTGATCCGGCCGACCGCCGCGAACGCCGACTTGCGCCCGGTCCAGATCGCGGCCCGCTCGGCCGCGTCCGCGGCCGCCCGGATCTCGAACGAGCCCGCCTGCTCGCACAGGTGCGCGGACCACCTCGGTCTCCCGTTCCACCTCGTGCCTGCGGGCCGTCCAGCTCCACGATCAGCACCGCCCCGGCGCCCTGCGGGTAGTGGCAGCGGACCGCGGCCTCGGCCGCCTCGATTGCCAGCGCGTCCATCATCTCGATCGCGCCCGGCAGGATGCCCGAGCCGATGATCTGCGACACCGCGGTGCCGCCCTCGCCGGTGCTGCGGAACGCGGCCAGCAGGGTGGTGACCGCCTCCGGGATCGGGGTCAGCCGCACGATGATCTTCGTGACGATGCCGAGCGTGCCCTCCGAGCCGGTGAACGCGCCGGCCAGGTCGTAGCCGGGCGCGCGCACGGTGCCGTCGCCCAGCCAGGTCAGCTCGCCCGCCGGGGTGACGATCTCCAGGCCGGTCACGTGGTGCACGGTGAACCCGTGCTTGAGGCAGTGCGCGCCGCCGGAGTTCTCCGCCACGTTGCCGCCGACCGAGCAGACCACCTGGCTGGACGGATCCGGCGGGTAGAACAGGCCGAACGGCTCCGCTGCCTTGCTCACCGCCAGGTTGGTGACTCCCGGCTCCACGACCGCCCGCCTGCTGGCCGGGTCGATCGCGATGATCTTGCGCATCTTGGACAGCACGATCAGCACGCCGTCGGCGCGCGGCAGCGCCCCGCCGGACAGGCCGGTGCCCGAGCCGCGGGCCACGAACGGCAGGCCGGCCCCGGCGCACGCGGTGACGATCTCGGCGACCTGCTGGGCGGTCTGCGGCAGTACCACCAGGCCGGGGAGCAGCGGTGCGCGGTCAGCCCGTCGCACTCGTAGGTGCGCAGCTCCAGCGGGTCGGTGATCACCGATTCCGGGCCGCAGATCCGGGTCAGCCGCGGGACGCAGCGCGCTGACACCGGTGCCCGCTGCCTGGTCCATGGTCGCCTCGCCCCTGAGCCGCTGCCGTTACCTGTCAGTCCCAGCCTGCCCCTCGCGCCCCGGTTTATCCACCAGCGCCAGCTCAGGGCATGCGCTCGTAGGCGGGGATGGTCAGGAACTCGGCGTAGTCGTCGGCCAGCGCCACTTCGCGGAACAGTGCCACCGCCTGGTCGTACCGGGCAGCGTCGAAGGCCTGCGGGTCCTGCGCCGCGATCGCGTCCAGTTCCTCGCCGATCAGCCGCTCGACCAGGTCCGGCGTGACCTTCGGCCCGCCGGCCAGGCTGATGTCGTTGTGCAGCCACTGCCACACCTGGGAGCGGGAGATCTCCGCGGTGGCCGCGTCCTCCATCAGGTTGAAGATCGCCACCGCGCCGTTGCCGCCGAGCCAGCTGGCCAGGTACTGCAGGCCCACGCTGATGTTGTTGCGCAGCCCGGCCTCGGTGATCTCGCCCGGCGTCTGCCCGATCGCCAGCAGGTCGGCGGCGGTCACGCTGACGTCCTCGCGCAGCCTGCCGAGCTGGTTCGGGGCATCGCCGAGCACGCCGTCGAACACCTCGCGGCAGACCGGGACCAGGTCCGGGTGCGCGACCCAGGAGCCGTCGAAGCCGTTGCCGGACTCGCGGGCCTTGTCCTCGCGGACCTTGGCCAGCGCGGTCGCGTTGACCTCGGCATCGCGCCGGCTGGGGATGAACGCGGCCATCCCGCCGATCGCGTGCGCGCCCCGGCCGTGGCAGGTCCGGACCAGCAGGTCGGTGTAGGCGCGCATGAACGGGGCGGTCATCGTCACCGCGTTGCGCTCGGGCAGCACGAACTCGCGCCCGGCGGTGCGGAACTTCTTGATGATGCTGAACAGGTAGTCCCAGCGGCCCGCGTTCAGGCCGGCGCTGTGGTCGCGCAGCTCATACAGGATCTCCTCCATCTCGAACGCGGCCGGGATGGTCTCGATCAGCACGGTTGCCCGGATCGTGCCGCGCGGGATGCCGAGTTGGTCCTGGGCCAGGCAGAACGCGTCGTTCCAGAGCCTGGCCTCCAGGTGGCTCTCCATCTTGGCCAGGTAGAAGTACGGGCCCTTGCCCTTCTCCAGCTGGCGCCGGGCGCAGTGGCAGAAGTACAGCGCGAAGTCGAACAGGCTGCCGGACACCCGGTGGCCGTCCACCAGCAGGTGCTTCTCGTCCAGGTGCCAGCCGCGCGGCCGGACCACGATGGTGGCCAGCTCGCCGTCCGGCCGCAGCCGGTAGGACTTGCCCTCGTCGCTGGTGAAATCGATCTTCCGGTCCAGCGCGTCCTTCAGGTTGAGCTGGCCGGTGATCATGTTGTGCCACAGCGGCGTGTTCGCGTCCTCGAAGTCGGCCAGCCAGACCTTCGCGCCCGAGTTGAGGGCGTTGATGGTCATCTTCTGGTCGGTCGGCCCGGTGATCTCGACCCGCCGGTCGACCAGGCCGGGCGCGGGCGGGGCCACCCGCCAGGACCGGTCGGCGCGGATCTGGCTGGTCTGGCCGAGGAAGTCCAGCGTGCCGCCGGCGCTGAGCTCCTCCTGCCGCCGGGCCCGCGCGGCCAGCAGTTCGGCCCGGCGCGGGCCGAGCTCGCGCTGGAGCGCCGCGATCAGCGCCACCGCCTCCGCGGTGAGGATCTCGTCGTACCGGTCACCGGCCGGGCCGGTGATCTCGACGCCGTCCTGGGACACGCTGCTGGCCTGGTGCACGCCGGACCGCTCCTTCCCGCCGCGAACCTGCGGGATGCCCGTTCGGCGGCCGTGGTAAACCCGCAATGCGTAGTTTTCCGGTGACAACCGGCTATTTCGCTTGTATGGCGGCTGATGCTGTGTTCCGCTGTTTCGGGGGTGTGCGTCTTGCCGCGCCCGCCTGGGGGTCTGCATGGCAGAAGACAGCCGTCCGCCGCAGCAGCAGTCGGCGCCGGGCTCCGGCCCGCTGCCGCGGCGGGTGCCCGGCGCCAGCGGCGGCCCGACGCCGCCACCGCTGGTCCGGCGCGGGACGCTGCCCAGGCGGGTACCCGGCACCAGCCCGATCCAGCGCCCGCCGCAGCGGGCGCCGCGGCCCCGGCTAACCTTCCCGCCAGGCTGGGCGAACGGGCGGAACCAGGCGGCCGGCACCGGCAGTGCCCCGGGCAGCGGCAGTGCCCCGGGCACCGGCAGTCTCCACGGCGGTAGCAGTGCCGCTGCTGCTGGCAGCGCGTCCGCACCAGCCACGAGCAACGGCACGGTGCCCGCGGCGAACGGCACGGTGCCCGCGGCGAACGGCACGGTGCCCGCGGCGAACGGCACGGTGCCCGCGGCGAACGGCGTGAGGCGCGCGGCGAGCGAGCACGAAGCCTGGCGCGGTGCTGCCGAAGCCGGTGGTGACCCGCCCGGAACCGCCGGGCGGCGGCCAGCGCCGCGGCCGGCCCGCCCGCCGCTGGCGGCTGGCCGGGGCGATCGCCGCGGTCATCGCGATCGCGGTAGCGGCCGGGCTGGCGCTCGCCCTGTCCGGGCCGGGACGGCTGGCCGACGGGCAGCCAGGGGCGCCGGGCGCCAGGCGGCGGTCAGGCCATCGCGGCCGAGACGGCGGCCCGCGGCCAGGCGGTGAGCTGGGTTACCGGCCAGGTCAGCCGGGATGCGATCGTCGCCTGCGACCCGGTGACGTGCGCGGCGCTGGCCGCCGCGGGTTCCCGGCGGCCGGGCTGGACGTGCTCGGGCCGACCGCGCCCGACCCGTTCGGCGCCGATGTGCTGATCGCCACCGCCAGCCTGCGCAGCCAGTTCGGCAGCAAGCTTGCCGCCGTGTATGCCCCGGTGGTCATCGCCAGTTTCGGCAGCGGCAGCACCCGGATCGAGATCCGGGTGATCGCGCCGGACGGCGCCGCCGCCTACCGGACCGGGTTCGCCGCCGACGTGCTGGCCAGGAAGGCATCAGCGGTCGCGCTGCTGCGCAACCGGCGGTTTACGGTGTCGGTCGCGGCCCGGCGCGAGCTGCTCGCCGGTCAGGTGGATTCCAGGCTGCTCAGCGCGATCGCGTTCCTGGTGCACCAGCGGCCGGTCGACATCGTGGATTTCGCCAGCTTCGCGCCGGGGGCGGGCCCCGGCGTGCCGCTGCGCTTCGCCGACCTGGCCGAGACCGGTCCGGCGGTCCGGCCCGGTGGCGCCGGATACGTGCGCTCGCTGCTGGCCGTGCTCCGCTCGGACACCTCGCTCTACCGGCCGGCCAGCGTCGCCACGGTGCACCTGCCCGGCGGGCAGGCGGTGCTGCGGATCGGGTTCGACGCGCCGAGCCCGCTCGGCCTGCTGGGCTCCGCCGGCCACTAGGCCGTCAGCCAGCCCGGTCGGTGGCGGTACCGTCCGGGATCCCGAGGTGTGGTCGAAAAGGCTGTTGTAACAGCCTTTTTCGACCACAGGTTCACATCTATCCGGCTGGGCGTTCAGATGCGCA
The DNA here is from genome assembly GCA_963719705.1 of uncultured Actinomycetota bacterium. Classification (GTDB taxonomy): domain Bacteria; phylum Actinomycetota; class Actinomycetes; order Streptosporangiales; family Streptosporangiaceae; genus CAVRCV01. The sequence goes on along the minus strand of CAVRCV010000013.1, from coordinate 947,123 downwards.
GTACCAGGCCGTCGCTGGCGGCCTGCCAGCTCGCCGGGCCAGGCCCGGCGAGCTGGTCCGGGTAGCTGAGCATGTCAGCGGACAGGTGGGTGAGCACGACCCGGCTGCAGCTGAGGCGGTCGGCCCGGCGCGGCCAGGTCCGCGTGGCTGAGGTGATACGGAACGGGCTTGTCTCGGAAATAGGCCTCGGCGATCAGCAGGTCGGCTCCGGCGGCGGCCTCGATGATGGCATCGGTCCAGGCGGTGTCGCCGGTGTAGGCGAGCACCCGGCCGCCGATGGCCAGCCGCAGCAGCAGGGCCGGGGCGCCGCTGGGGTGATCGGCCGCCCAGGCCGTGGCCCGCAGGCCGGCCACCTCGGCGCTGGCGCCCGGCGCCAGCTCGGTGATCTGCACGCCGAACCGGCGCCGCACCGTCGACGAGCCGGGAAACAGGCACTCCATCGCCTCGGACAGCCGCCGGGAGATTCCCGGCGGGCCCACGACGGTCAGCGGCCGGACCCGCCGGGAGAACTGGCCGTCCAGGATCAGGAACGGCAGCCCGCCGAAGTGGTCGCCGTGCAGGTGCGAGACCAGTACCGCGGCGATCTCGCCGGGATCGAGGCCAAGCCGCCGCAGTGCGCTGAGCGAGGTCGCGCCGCAGTCCAGCAGCACCGGGGCGGACCGGTCCGGGCCGCGCAGGTGGATGCAGGCCTGGAGCCGGCCGCCGCTGCCGAACGCGTCACCGGAGCCGGCGAACGTAACCGTGACCCCTGACGTGGTGCTCATCAGCCCATTGTGCGGCGGGCACATCAGCGGGCCCCCAGGCGTTATTCAGGTGAGGATGGCAGCCGCGCGTGGCACCATCAACAGATCACCCGCCGCGCGGCGGGTGGGTTGACGAGTCGGCCGGCCCCCGGCGCCCGGCCAGGGAAGGCCTATGACCGCACTATCTGACCCGAGTCGCCCCGATCCGGGCGCCGAACCCGAGCAGTCCGAGGTACCCGAGATACCCGACGCCGGCCAGCTGGACCTTGAGGACCGGCACGCGCTGCGGCGGGTGGCCGGGCTGTCCACCGAGCTCCAGGACGTCAGCGAGGTCGAGTACCGGGCGCTGCGGCTGGAGCGGGTCGTGCTGATGGGCGTATGGACCGAGGGCACGCAGGCTACCGCGGAGAACTCGCTGCGCGAGCTGTCCCGGCTGGCCCAGACGGCCGGGTCGGCCGTGCTGGACGCCATGATCCAGCACCGCAGCCGGCCGGACGCGGCGACGTACGTCGGCGCGGGCAAGGCGCGGGAGCTGGCCGGGCTGGTCGCCTCGACCGGGGCCGACACCGTGATCTGCGACGGCGAGCTTTCGCCCGGCCAGCTGCGCCAGCTGGAGAGCGTGGTGAAGGTCAAGGTCATCGACCGGACCGCGCTGATCCTGGACATCTTCGCCCAGCACGCCCGGAGCAAGGAGGGCAAGGCGCAGGTGGAGCTGGCCCAGCTGGAGTACCTGCTGCCCCGGCTGCGCGGCTGGGGCGAGTCGCTGTCCCGGCAGGCCGGCGGCCGGGTGGCCGGCGGCGGCGGCATCGGCACCCGCGGGCCGGGCGAGACCAAGATCGAGACGGACCGGCGCCGGATCCGGAGCCGGATTGCCCGGCTGCGCCGGGAGATCTCGGAGATGTCGGTCGGCCGCGAGGTACAGCGCGGGCAGCGCCGCCGCCGTGCCGTGCCCTCGGTGGCGATCGCCGGCTACACCAACGCCGGCAAGTCCAGCCTGCTCAACCGGCTGACCGGGGCGCACGTGCTGGTGGACGACTCGCTGTTCGCCACCCTGGACCCGGCGGTCCGCCGGGCCAGGACGCCATCCGGCCTGCCGATCACGCTGACCGACACGGTGGGGTTCGTGCGTCACCTGCCGCATCAGCTGGTGGACGCGTTCCGGTCCACGCTGGAGGAGGTGACCGACGCCGACCTGGTGCTGCACGTGGTCGACGGATCGGACGCTGACCCGCTGGCGCAGCTCGCGGCGGTGCGCGAGGTACTGGCCGAGATCGGCGCTGGCGACCTGCCCGAGCTGGTAGTGGTGAACAAGGCGGATGCGGCCGACCCGGTTGCGCTGCGCGGCCTGCGGCTGGCCGAGCGCCAGTGCGTGGTGGTCTCCGCGGCTACTGGTACCGGGATCAGCGAGCTGATCGACGAGGTGGAGCGGCTGCTGCCGCGGCGCAACCGGGAGATCAGCGTGACGCTGCCCTACCAGCGCGGCGACCTGCTGTCCCGGGCGCACGCCGAGGGCGAGGTCCTGGCCGTCCGGCACGGGCAGGACGGCACCGAGCTCACCGCTCGGGTGCCGCTCGGGCTGGCCGCCGAGCTGGAGCAGTTCGGATCCCCGGCCAGCCCGGCCGGGGTCGGCGGCACCGCCGCGGCTGGCTGACCCGGGCACTCCGCGGACGCCCTCGCGGCCGCCCCGCGGACTCGCCAGCCGGTGCTCCGGCGGGCGTTCCGGCGCTTTTCCCCGGCGGCACTTGTTGCGCATAGGCCTTGTACCGCAACCCTGTCGTGCAATAGCGTGACGGCACCAAATATGTTGGCTCTCCCATACCGGGGCGCGCAGACGTGACTGTCCGGCTCCTTACAAACATTGGCCGGCTATGGACCGGCTCTGAGGTGTGGAGTAATGCCGCCATATTGTCCCACAATGAGCGTATTGCCTGGGTAGGCCCGGCCGCGGACCTGCCGGCCAGCATCCCGGGCGTGGTCGAGGATATCGTCGACGTCGATCAGGTGGAGAACCTGGGCGGCGCGCTGGTCACGCCCGGCCTGATCGACGCGCACAGCCATCCGGTGTACGCCGGGAACCGCTGGGCCGAGCTGGCCATGCGCTCGGGCGGTTCGAGTTCGGCCGAGATCTCCGCCGCGGGCGGCGGCCTGGCCTCGACCGTCACGGTGACCAGGGGCACCGACCCGTGGACCCTGTGCAACGGGGTGCGGGAGCGGCTGGGGGACTGGCTGGCCAGCGGTACCACCACGATCGAGGCCAAGACCGGCTACCACCTCACCAGGGACGGGGAGCTGGCCGACGTCCGGCTGCTGCACTCGCTCCAGGGCGAGCCGGGCACGCCGCGGGTGCACGTCACGTTCCTGGCCGCGCACTCGGTGCCGCCGGAGTACTTCGGCCGCCGGGAGGACTACGTGGACGCGGTGGGCGGCTGGTGCGCCGACGCCGCCTCGGCCGGCGCGGACAGCATCGACGTCTACTGCGACGAGAGCCGGTTCAGCGACCATGAGGCACGCTGGATCCTCGGTGCCGGCCGGTCCGCCGGGCTGCTGCCACGGCTGCACGCGGGCGGCGACTCCCGCCACGGCGCGGCGCGGCTGGCCGCAGAGCTCGGCTGCGCCTCGGCCGACCTGCTGCACGGTGCCGACGACGATGACGTGGCCGCGCTGGCCAGGGCCGGGGTAGCGGCCGTGATCTGCCCGGCGACCAGCCTCGACACCGGCCGGCTGCCGCCGGTCCGGGCGCTGCTGGACAAGGGCGTGGCGGTGGCGCTTGGCTCCGACCACTCGCCCGGCGGGAACGGGATCACCTCGATGCCGCTGGTCATCAGCCTGGCCGTGGCCAACCTCGGGATGAGCGTCACCGAGGCCCTGCGGGCGGCGACGCTGGGCGGCGCCCAGGCGCTGCGCGCACCCGACCGCGGCGCGATGACCCGCGGTCGCTACGCTGACATCGTGGCCTGGGACGCTGACCATGAGGGCGCGTTCGGCTGGGCCTACGGGCTGAAGCCGTTCCGGGTCTGGCGCGGCGGCGAGCCCGTCATCGTCTAGGCCGCTCGGACGCCGCAAGATTCCTGCCGGGGAGAACTCGGGTGACAGCTGCTGTGGCGCCGGTGACCGTTGTCGTCGGCGAGGAAGACCTGCTGGTCGAGCGCGCGGTGGCCGGCCTGGCCGCCGCCGCCAGGGCCAGCACCGCGGGGGGGTCCGGGGGGTCGTCCCCCCTGGCTAGCACCGCGGGGGGTTCCGGGGGGTCGTCCCCCCTGGCTAGCACCGTCGGCGCGGACGTGCATGACGTGCGGGCCGCCGACCTCAGTCCGGCGGACCTTGCCCAGCTCACCGCGCCGTCCCTGTTCGGCGGCGGCTGCGTGGTGATCATCCGGTCCGCCCAGGACGCGGGCAAGGAGCTGGCCGCCCGGCTGGTCAGGTACGCCGCCGATCCGGCGCCCGAGGTGTTCCTGATCCTCACCCACGCCGGCGGGGCCAAGGGCAGGCAGCTGCTGACCGGGCTGGCCGGGGAGGGCGCGCAGCGGATCGACTGCCCCGCCGTCAAGCGGTTCGGCGAGCGGCTCGACTTCCTCCGGTCGGAGTTCCGGGCGGCGGGCCGGAAGGCGGACGAGGCCGGCCTGCGCGCGCTCCTGGACGCTGTCGGCACCGACCTGCGGGACCTGGCCGCCGCGTGCAGCCAGCTGTCGGCCGACACCAGTGGCGTGATCAGCCAGGCGGTGGTCGCCCGGTACTACCGGGGCCGGGCCGAGGCCAGCGGGTTCACCGTGGCCGACCGGACCCTGGAGGGCAAGCTGTCCGACGCGCTGGAACAGCTGCGCTGGGCGCTGGCCACCGGCACCTCGCCGGTGCTGATCACCAGCGCGCTGGCCCAGGGGGTGCGCGCGCTCGGCAAGGTGTCCGCCGCGTCCAGGGGGAAGAGCGCGGACGCGCTGGCGGCCGAGACCGGGCTGCCGCCGTGGAAGGTGGACCGGGTGCGCCAGCAGCTGCGGGGCTGGACGCCGGAGCGCATCGCCCGCGCACACGGCGCGGTGGCTGCGGCCGACGCCCAGGTCAAGGGCGAGGCGGTGAGCGCGGGCTACGCGCTGGAGAGCGCGATCAGGACCATCACGGAGTGCCGGTCAGCCGGGACCTGACAGGCCTGACGGTCCTGACCGAGCTGGCCCGGTCAGTCCTGGCCGAGCTGGGCGGCGCGGCGGGCGATCGCGGACTTGCGGTTGGCCGCCTGGTTCTGGTGGATGACGCCCTTGCTCGCCGCCTTGTCCAGCTTCACGTATGCCGCGCGCATCGCCTGCGTCGCCGCCTCGGTGTCGCCGGCCTCAGCCGCCTCGCGGAACTGCCGCACCGAGGTCCGGAGCGCCGACTTCACCGACTTGTTGCGCTGCCGGGCCTTCTCGTTCTGCTTGTTGCGCTTGATCTGGGACTTGATATTCGCCACGCGGATGCCTCGCTAGAGCTCACATTGACTCATCTGGGAGTGCCCGGCCGGTGCCAGGGCGCAGGGATGCAGCATGCGAGCATGCGGCAGCCGGTATCTCAGGATAGCCGAGACCCGGTCGCCGGCCCAACCCGGCGCCAGGCCGGACCGGGTACTCTGGCGCCGGTCCCGGTAAACCGGGCTGCGGGAGCCCTAGTCTGGCGGCCCCTGACTGACTACTACCTGGCGGATGTTTGGTGACAGTACTGCCCGAGGCACGAAGGCCCGAGCCCGGCCGGACCGGTCAGGCGGTGATCCGCAATTTCTGCATCATCGCCCACATCGACCACGGCAAGTCCACGCTCGCAGACCGGATGCTCCAGCTCACCGGCGTGGTTGAGGGCCGCCAGATGCGCGCGCAGTACCTGGACCGGATGGACATCGAGCGGGAACGCGGCATCACCATCAAGAGCCAGGCGGTCCGGCTGCCCTGGCGCGGCCAGGACGGCGTCCAGTACGTGCTGAACCTGATCGACACGCCCGGGCACGTGGACTTCAGCTACGAGGTGTCCCGGTCGCTGGCCGCCTGCGAAGGCGCGATCCTGCTGGTGGACGCCGCGCAGGGGATCGAGGCACAGACCCTGGCCAACCTGTACCTGGCGCTGGACGCCGACCTGCACCTGATCCCGGTGCTGAACAAGATCGACCTGCCCGCGGCCCAGCCGGAGAAGTACGCGGCCGAGCTGGCCGGCATCATCGGCTGCGACCCGGCCGAGGTGCTGCGGGTGTCGGCCAAGACCGGCGAGGGCGTGGCCGACCTGCTGCACGCGGTGGTCGGGCAGGTCCCGCCGCCGGGCGGCGACCCGGACGCCCCCGCCAGGGCGCTGATCTTCGACTCGGTCTACGACACCTACCGCGGCGTGGTGACCTACGTGCGGGTGGTGGACGGCAGGCTGTCCCGCCGCGAGAAGACCCTGATGCTGTCCACCAGGGCGGTGCACGAGACGCTCGAGGTCGGCGTGATCTCGCCGGATCCGGTGCCGTCCGAGGGGCTGGTGGCCGGCGAGGTCGGCTACCTGATCACCGGGGTCAAGGACGTGCGGCAGGCCCGGGTAGGGGACACCGTGACCACCGCGGCCGGCCCGGCGGCCGAGCCGCTGCCCGGCTACGATCACCCGCGGCCGATGGTGTTCTCCGGCTTGTACCCGATGGACGGCGACGACTATCCGGAACTGCGGGACGCGCTGGACAAGCTGCGGCTGAACGACGCCTCGCTGGTGTACGAGCCGGAAACGTCCACCGCGCTCGGCTTCGGCTTCCGCTGCGGGTTCCTCGGCCTGCTGCACATGGAGATCGTCCGGGAACGGCTGGAGCGGGAGTCCGGCCTGTCCCTGATCTCGACCGCCCCGAACGTGGTCTACCGGGTCGTGACCGAGGCCGGCGCCGAGATCATCGTTACCAATCCCAGCGAGTTCCCCGACGGGAAGATCAGCCAGATCTTCGAGCCGATGGTCCGGGCCACCGTGCTGGCCCCCAGTGACCATATCGGCGCGATCATGGAGCTGTGCCAGAGCCGCCGCGGGGTGCTGCTCGGGATGGAGTACCTGTCCGCGGACCGGGTGGAGATCCGGTACACGATGCCGCTCGCGGAGATCATCTTCGACTTCTTCGACCAGCTCAAGTCGCGTACCCGCGGCTACGCCTCGCTGGACTACGAGCCTGCCGGGGAGGCCGACGCCAACCTGGTCAAGGTGGACATCCTGCTGCAGGGGCTGCCGGTGGACGCGTTCAGCCAGATCGTGCACGCCGACTCCGCCCGCGAGTACGGCCTGGCGATGACCGCGCGGCTGAAGGAGCTGATCCCGCGGCAGATGTTCGAGGTGCCGATCCAGGCCGCGATCGGGGCCCGGATCATCGCCAGGGAGAACATCCGCGCGCTGCGCAAGGACGTGCTGGCCAAGTGCTACGGCGGCGACATCACCCGCAAGCGCAAGCTGCTGGAGAAGCAGAAGGAGGGCAAGAAGCGGATGAAGACCATCGGGCGGGTCGAGATCCCGCAGGAGGCATTCGTCGCCGCCCTGTCCTCCGACCAGGCCCCCGCCAAGCGCCGCTAGACCGGCGACCCAGGCACCGGGCCGGGCTAACGGCGGCCGAGGCGGACCAGGGCGGTGACCGCGAGGATCGCCAGGACCGGCAGGATCACGGCGGCCGCCTCCGGCCCGGCCCCGAACGAGCCGACGGCCAGCAGGATGAGCACGGGCAGCAGCAGCGGGAACGGGCGGCCGCGGCGGGCTGCGGGCAGGTAGGGCGGCGGCTGCCGGTACGGGGCGGGCGGGGCCGGCTGCGGCGGCGCGATCGCCCCGAGCGGCCCGGCCGGCAGGTCGGCGGTCAGCGCGCCGAGCTCGCCGTAGGTACGCGAGGCGTAAACCCTGCCCACCCGGTCGGTGTACTCGTCCTGAGTCAGCCGTCCCTCGGCGAACGCGGCCTTGAGCACGTCGATGGCACGCTCGCGGTCGGCGGTAGCGGCCCGCATCTGGCCGGGATGCAGCGGTACCATCTCGCGCCCGTACTCTGCCGCCATCGGCTCCTCCCGTAGTCGCCCCTCAGCCAGGGTACCTTTTGCCCAGCGATAGCGCAGTGCGCGGATGGGGGGTGAACCGCCGATGCCAGGAAGGCCGCCGGACGGCGAGCCGGTCCCGCCCGGCGGCGAGCTGCCGGACGGCGCCCTGGGCGCCGGTGGCCCGGCCGGGCGGGACGGGCGGCCGTTCGGCTTCTACCTGCACGTGCCGTTCTGCACCACCAGGTGCGGGTACTGCGACTTCAACACCTACACGGCCGCCGAGCTGGGTTCCGGCGCCTCCCGCGAGTCCTATCCCGGCCTGCTGATCGAGGAGGTCCGGCTGGCCCGGCGGGTGCTGGGGGCGGCGGACCGGCCGGTGCGCACCGTGTTCTTCGGCGGCGGCACGCCCACCCTGCTGCCGCCGCCCGCGCTTGCCGCCGTGCTGCGCGCGATCGGCGCCGAGTTCGGCCTGGCCGCCGGGGCCGAGGTGACGGTCGAGGCCAATCCGGAGACGCTGGACCAGCGGGTACTGGCCGGGCTGCGCGACGGCGGGATCACCCGGATCTCGCTCGGCATGCAGAGCGCGGTGCCGCACGTGCTGGCGGTGCTGGACCGGGTGCACCAGCCCGGCCGGCCGGAGCTCTGCGCCGCCTGGGCCCGGTCGGCCGGGTTCGAGCACGTCAGCCTGGACCTGATCTACGGCACGCCGGGGGAGAGCGACGAGGACTGGGCCAGGTCGGTGTCGAGTGCGCTGGCGGCCGGCCCCGACCACGTCTCGGCCTACGCGCTGATCGTGGAGGAGGGCACCCGGCTGGCCGCCCGGATCCGGCGGGGCGAGCTCGCTGCCCCCGACGACGACGCCATGGCCGACCGCTACCTGGCCGCCGACGAGCTGCTCGGGTCGGCCGGGCTCGGCTGGTACGAGATCTCCAACTGGGCCGCCGGGCCGTCCGCCCGGTGCCGCCACAACCTGCTGTACTGGACCGGCGGCGACTGGTGGGGCGCGGGCCCCGGCGCGCACAGCCACGTCGGCGGCACCCGGTGGTGGAACGTGCGGCACCCGGCCGCCTATGCCGGGCGCCTGCGGGACGGCCGCAGCCCCGGCCAGGCCAGGGAGGTGCTGACCGGGGCGCAGCGCCGCACCGAGCGGATCCTGCTGGCGACCCGGCTGGCATCCGGCTGCCCGCTGGCCGAGCTGACCCCGGCGGGCCGCGCCGCCGCCGCGACGGCCGCCGGGGACGGGCTGCTGCGCCGCCGGGAGCTGGCCGAAGGCCGGGCGGTGCTGACCCGGCGGGGCAGGCTGCTGGCCGACGCGGTAGTCCGCGGCCTGACCAACTGACCCGCGGCCGCTGTCAGTGCACCAGCGTGGCGCACAGCCAGTGGGGGAGCCGGTAGCCCTCGCCGCGGCTGGCCGCGGTCGCGGCCAGGATCAGGTAGGCCAGCGTGACCAGCCACAGCGCGGCCAGCACCGGCACCATCAGCACCAGTGCGGCCGCCACGCTGTCCAGTGCCAGCAGGCCGCCCACGATCACCGCGCAGAGGCTGTACAGGAGCACCGTGAGGGACAGGTTCAGCGCCTGGGTGGCGTGCAGGCGGGCGAACGGCGATGACCGGAACTTGATCAGGTACACCAGCAGCGGAGGCACGAAGGCGAGAAACGGGACCCCCAGGTAGCTGATCATCGCCCAGCGCTCGCCGGTCCCGGCGGGCTGCGCCGCCAGCTCCTCGCCGGCGGCGGGTGCCTGGCGGCGCAGCTGGGCCAGCCACTGCCCGCTGGCGGGCTCGGAGCTGAGCGGCTGGAGCGGCCAGGGGCGGCGGCCCGGCTCCTTGCGGGACGGCCAGCCCTGCCCGGCGGATGCCTGGGCCGGCCCGGCGGACGGCCCCGCATCCCCGTACTGCTCTGCCTCCCCGTATGACCCCGTCTCCACGTACTGCTCTGCCTCCCCGTACTGCTGGGGCCCGGCATACTGCCCGGACCCGCCGGGTGACTCCGCCCCGCCGGACGGCTGCGGCCCGGCCGCCTGGCCCGCCGGGCCCTCCGCCGGGCCGTCCGGCCAGGGCGCGCCCTCCGCGGTGCGCCACACCGCGTGCGGTCCGGTCTGCCATTCCGGCCGCGGTGCCGGCACTTCCGGCTTACCGCCGTTGCTGTCCGGCAGCGGGGGCTGCGCGGACGACGACGCCGGCCCTGACGCTGGCCAGCGCGGCGTCGGCTGCGATCCGTAGCTAGTCATTCACCCTCGTCTGTGCGCCGCTCACCATCACGCTAACTCCTGTCGGCGGGTGGCACGAACGCGGTCCCGGGCGGCTGGCGCTGCCTCCAGTGCCGTTTGCGCCATAGACTTGGCACTCGGGCTCGCGGAGTGCCAGGGAGGTGAGCACGTTGCTCGACGACAGGAAGCTGGCGGTCCTGCGCGCCATTGTGGAGGATTACGTTTCGACTAATGAGCCTGTTGGCTCGAAGTCGATCGTGGACCGGCACAATCTTGACGTTTCTCCCGCGACGATCCGCAACGACATGGCCGTGCTCGAGGAGCTCGGGTATATCGCCCAGCCGCACACCAGTGCCGGCCGCATCCCCACCGACAAGGGCTACCGGCTGTTCGTGGACCGGCTGTCGGGCATCAAGCCGTTCTCCGCGGCCGAGCGCCGGGCGATCGAGACGTTCCTGGCCGGCGCCTACGACCTCGACGACGTGGTGACGCGCAGCGTGCGGCTGCTCGCCCAGCTCACCCGGCAGGTCGCCGTGGTGCAGTACCCCTCCCTGACCCGGTCCTCGGTCCGGCACATCGAGCTGGTGCCGCTGACCGAGCAGCGGCTGCTGCTGATCCTGATCACCGACACCGGGCGGGTGGAGCAGCGGGCCGTCGACCTGCCAGGCCCGATCGACGACGATGCGGTCACCCAGCTGCGCGCCGTGCTGAACGCGTGCCTGGACGGGCGCAGGCTGACCGACGTGGCCACCGTGGTGGCCGACCTGCCGGACCGGGTCCAGCCGGGCGAGCGGGTGAACGCGGCCGCGGTGTTCTCTGTCATCCTGGAGACCCTGGTCGAGCGGCATGAGGAAAGGGTCGTGGTCGGCGGGGCGTCCAACCTGGCCCCGGCCGACTTCTCGCAGGGCCTGCACGAGGTCCTGGAGGCGCTGGAGGAGCAGGTCGTGCTCATGCGGCTGCTCGGCGAGTCCGGGGACCGGGCCTCGCTGACGGTCCGGATCGGCGCCGAGAACCCGGTGCTCGGCCTGCGGAGCACGTCACTGGTGTCCTCGGGCTACGGTTCGGGTGATGAGGCGCTGGCCAAGCTCGGCGTCCTCGGCCCGACCCGGATGGACTATCCGACGGCGATGGGAGCGGTGCGCGCGGTGGCACGGTACGTGGGTCAGATCCTGGCAGACTCGTAGGGGCGGGCGTGGCAACCGACTACTACGGCATGCTGGGCGTCCGCCGGGACGCGGACGCCGACGACATCAAGAAGGCTTACCGGCGGCTGGCCAGGGAGCTGCATCCCGACGTCAACCCGGACCCGAAGACCCAGGAGCGGTTCAAGGAGATCACCCAGGCCTACGAGGTGCTCTCCGATCCGGAGAAGCGCCAGCTGTACGACATGGGCGGGGATCCGTTCGCGGCGGGCGGGCGGGCGGCCCCGGCTTCGGTGCCTCGTTCCCGTTCAGCGACATCATGGACGCCTTCTTCGGCGGCGGCGCGGCCGCCCGCGGCCCGCGGAGCCGGGCCCGCCGGGGCCGGAACGCGACCGTGCGGGTCGAGATGGACCTGGCCGAGTGCGCGTTCGGGACCACCAGGGAGATCACCGTGGACACCGCGGTGGTCTGCCCGACCTGCTCCGGTGAGGGCACGGCGCCGGGCACGCACCCGGTGACCTGCGACGTCTGCAACGGCCGGGGTGAGGTGAGCCAGGTCACCCGGTCCTTCCTCGGCCAGGTCATGAGCTCGCGGCCGTGCCCGGGCTGCGGCGGTTTCGGCACCGTGATCCGCCGGCCCTGCCCGGAATGCGACGCCGACGGCCGGGTCAGGACCCGGCGCACGCTGAAGGTGCGGATCCCGGCCGGGGTGGAGGACGGCACGCACATCCAGCTGGCCGGCGAGGGCGAGACCGGGCCGGGCGGCGGGCCGCAGGGCGACCTGTTCCTGGAGATCGTGCAGCGGCCGCACGCCATCTTCGAGCGGCGCGGCGATGACCTGCACTGCACCGTGACGCTGCCGATGGTGGCCGCCGCGCTCGGCGCCACCCTGCAGATCCAGACCCTGGACGGCCCGGCCGACGTCGACATCCGGCCCGGCACCCAGTCCGGGCAGGCGATACCGCTGTACGGCCAGGGAGTCACCCATCTCAACGCGTCCGGCCGCGGTGACCTGCTGATCCACGTCACCGTCGACACCCCGACCAAGCTGGATCCCGAGCAGGAGTCGCTGCTGCGGGAACTGGCCAGGCTACGCGGCGAGGAGTCGCCGCCGGGCAAGTTCCAGCCGGGCCAGCAGGGGTTCTTCTCCCGCCTGCGCGATGCGTTCAACGGCCGCATCTAGCCGGCCGCCGGTCTTCTGGATCGAGCGCGCCGAGCTGGCGCGGGACGAGATCGTGCTGGCCGGGCCGGAGGGCCGCCACGCGACCACGGTTCGCCGGCTGGCGGCCGGCCAGCGGGCCGACCTCACCGACGGCGCCGGGATGCTGGCCGAGTGCGTGGTCACCGCGGCGGCCCCCGGCCGCCTGGAGCTCGCGGTGCTGGCCCGGCGGGCCGAGCCGCCGCCCGATCCGAGGGTGGTCGTGGTGCAGGCGCTGTGCAAGGGCGACCGCGGCACGCTGGCCGTCGAGCTGATGACCGAGGTCGGCGTGGACGCGGTGGTGCCCTGGCAGGCCGAGCGCTGCGTGGTCCGGTGGCGCGGCGAGCGGGCCGGGCAGGGGCTCGGGCGGTGGCGGTCTGCCGCGCGCGAGGCGGCCAAGCAGTCCCGGCGCAGCCGCTTCCCGCACATCGCCGAGCCGGCCGCGACCGGCTCGGTGGCCGGACTGGTGGCCGGGGCGGGCCTGGCGGTGCTGCTGGACCCCGATGCCCCGGACGGCCTGGATGCGCTTGCGGTGCCGGGCAGCGGCGACATCGTCCTGATCGTCGGCCCGGAGGGCGGTGTCAGCCCGGCCGAGGCCGTCCTGCTGACCGGGGCCGGCGCCCGTACCGCCCGGCTGGGTCCGTCGGTGCTGCGGGCATCCACGGCAGGAGCGGTGGCCGCCGCGCTGGTACTCGGCCGCAGCGGCCGCTGGGCCTGACCCGGCCGGGCGGTCGCGCCCCGAGCCCGGACCGGCGGGTCAGCGGTCAGATGGTCAGATGGTCAGCGGACGGTGCTGGCCCGGCCGTGCTTCTTCAGGCCGTCGTGGTACCGGCCGAGCAGGCTCTGGAAGTGGCCGTGCACGTGCGGCGGCGGGACCGGCGGGTCCGCGGGTGACGGGCAGGATGACGCACTGAGCGCCGTCACGCTGGGAACCTTGCCGGAGCTGCCGGGCATCGCCGGGGCCGGGCCAGCCTGGCCGGCCGGGGCGGCAGCGGCGGCATCCTCAGCGGCCGCCGGACTGGTGGCCGGCGCGGAATCCGAGCTGGGCGCCGGGGAGGTGGCGTCGCTCGGCGTCGGGGTGGGCGTCGGGCTCGGGGAGACCGAGGACGACGGGGTCGGGGTCGGGGAGACCGTCGGCGAGGTCGTGGGAGACGGACTGACGCTGGTGCTCGGGCTCGGCGTCGGGCTGGCCGGTGCGGACGCTGACGGGGGGCAGCTCGGGCTGGCCGTCCCGTGGCTCCTGCCGGACGCTGACCCGGAGGACGTGGCCCCCGGGCTCAGCTGCGAGCCGCTGCCGGTCACCGCCGGGCCGCCCGGATGACCGCCATGGTGACCGGGGCCGAGCGTGTGGGTGTAGGAGTTTGGCGAGATGGCCTGCGGCAGCTCCTTGAGCGCCAGGGCGCCCATGGCCACCACGGCCACGATCGTGGCCATCGCGGCCGCCGGCCGCAGCCAGCCGTACCGGCGCTGAACCCGGCCGAGGTCCGGCTGAGCCGGCCGGAGCCGGGCCAGCACGGGCAGCAGCGGACCCAGCACCGGGCGGATCGCCTCAAGCAGCCAGTCCAGGCGGCCGGCCGCCAGCCGGGCAGCCGCCCGCGGCGCATGCGTGGCCCAGGCCACCGGCAGCGGCCGCGGGGTGCCCAGCCGGGCCCGGATCCGCTCCAGGCCGTCGGCGGCCGGCTGCACCGCATCCACGGCGGAGTGCAGCGCGCGGCTCAGTGCGTCGTCGCTCAGCTCGTGCCCCGATGAGGTCATGCCTCACGCTCCAGCACGCTGCGCAGCGCCGCGATGGCTCGCGCGGTGTGACTTTTCACCGCGCCGCGGCTGATGCCCATGCTCGAGGCGATCTGGGCCTCGGACAGGTCACCGTAGTAGCGCAGCACCAGCGCCTCGCGCTGCCGGGGCGGCAGCGTGCGCAGCGCGGAAACCACCGCGGAGCGCTCGAGCAGCGCGATCGCGCCCAGCTCCGCGCTGGGCATGTCCGGCGCCGGCTTGGGCGCATTCCGGTCTACGACCATGCGGTGCCGCAGCACCGACCTGGACCGGTTCACCACCGACTGGCGCAGGTAGGAGAGGGCCTTGTCGCTATCCCTGAGCCGGCGCCAGCCGGAGTGCATCGCGACAAACGAGTCCTGCACTACTTCCTCCGCGGTAGCGACGTCCCGGACCAGCAGTGCCGCCAGCCGCACCAGCGATCTGTAGTGCGTGCTGTACAGCGCGGTCACCGCCCGGTCGGCATCCCAGTCAGCCGAAACTGATCCCAGCGCGGCATCCGCCACCAGGGTTTCGGTCACGTGTATGGGACGCGCAGCGACGTCGCTAGGTTCACCCGCTGTCATCGCGGAATTTCGTCCCACGACATCCGGCGCCGGCCTTCCTCAGAGATCGCACCGCCCCCAACTATCTGCACATACCAGAACTTCGCAGCAACTTCGCGCTCCTGCCCCCGTCGCATGCAACCCGCGGGAATGGCAGAGGGGCAGTACCCGGCCGCACGCGTACCGTTGGGCTACTCGCCGAGGGTTCGCAACAGTGCAACCATATATGTCGGCCGCCCGTTCGGCTGGCCACAAGTTAAGATCGGCGGGTGGCTGACTGCCTATTCTGCGGGATCGCGGCCGGCCGCGTGCCGGCCAGCCGGGTCCTGGAAAGCCCGAGGACGCTCGCCTTCCGGGACATCAACCCGCAGGCGCCGGTGCACGTGCTGGTCGTGCCGAAGGATCACTTCCCGGACCTGGCCGCGTTGTCCGCCTCCGGCGGCGGGCTGGTCGACGAGCTGGCCGCCCAGGCCCTCCGGGTGGCCAGGAAAGAGGGCCTGGCCGAGGGCGGCTACCGGATCGTGTTCAACACCGGCACGGACGGCGGCCAGACGGTCCAGCATGTGCACGCGCACGTGCTCGGCGGCCGGGCCATGACCTGGCCGCCCGGCTGAGGCGCCTGCCGCCAGGACCCGAGTCATGCGGCCGGGCCCGCCACGGCCGGCGGCCCGATACCATAACGGTAATGCTGACCTGGGCACGGGCCCGGGTGGAGAAGGGCCGTTGACAGACAATCCAGGCGTTACCAGCGGGGGGCAGCCGGGCGCCCAGGTAAAGATCGTCATCCCGGACGACCAGTCCATGGTCGGCCTGCTCGGCTCGGGCGACGAGCTGCTGCACGTGATCGAGGACGCGTTCAGCGCCGACATCCACGTGCGCGGCAACGAGATCACGGTCACCGGGACCACCGAGGAGATCATCGTCGTCGAGCGCCTGTTCGGGGAGCTGACGAAGATGGTGGCCGAGGGCACCGAGCTGACCGCCGACGCGGTGGAGCGCAGCGTGGCGATGCTGCGCCGCAAGGCCAGGATCGGGCCGGCCGAGGTGCTGAGCCTGGACATCCTGTCCGCGCGCGGCCGCACCATCCGGCCCAAGACGCTGAACCAGAAGCGCTACGTGGACGCGATCGACAAGCACACCGTGGTGTTCGCGATCGGGCAGGCCGGGACCGGCAAGACCTACCTGGCCATGGCCAAGGCGGTCAAGGCGCTCCAGGCCAAGGAGGTGACCCGGATCATCCTCACCCGCCCGGCCGTGGAGGCGGGGGAGCGGCTCGGCTTCCTGCCCGGCACGCTGTACGAGAAGATCGACCCCTACCTGCGGCCGCTCTACGACGCACTGCACGACATGCTGGACGCCGACGCCATCCCCAGGTTCACCAGCCAGGGCACGATCGAGATCGCGCCGCTGGCGTACATGCGCGGCCGGACCCTGAACGACTCGTTCATCATCCTGGACGAGGCGCAGAACACCTCGCCCGAGCAGATGAAGATGTTCCTGACCCGGCTGGGGTTCGGGTCCAGGATCGTCGTTACCGGGGACGTGACTCAGGTGGACCTGCCGGCCGGCCAGCTGAGCGGCCTGCGCGTGGTCGAGGAGATCCTCGACGGCGTAGACGACGTCTATTTCTCCCGGCTGACCAGCCACGATGTGGTCCGGCACAAGCTGGTTGCCGACATCGTGGACGCCTACGAGCGGTACGACGCGCGCAAGGCGACGTCCGACGCCTCCCGGATGCCGGCCGGCCGCTCGCGGCGCGAGGGCCGAGCGAGCCGGTGAGCATCGAGATAGCCAACGAGTCCGGCTGCGAGGTGGACGAGGCGGGCCTGGCCGCCCTGGCCCGGCACGTGCTCGACGCGATGGCCGTTCATCCGCTGGCCGAGCTGTCAGTGCTGCTGGTGGACGAGCCGGCCATGGCCGAGCTGCACGTGCGCTGGATGGGCGAGAGCGGGCCGACCGACGTGCTCGCGTTCCCGATGGACGAGCTGTGGCCGCCGCCGCCTGGCGGCAGGCGCGGCGAGAACGGCCCGGCCGGCGAGACTGCCGGTCCGCCGGGCCTGCTCGGCGACGTGGTCATCTGCCCGCAGGTGGCAGGCGAGCAGGCGCGCAAGGCAGCGCATGGCGTCTCCGACGAGATCGAGCTGCTGTGCACGCACGGCATCCTGCACCTGCTCGGCTACGACCACGGCGACCCGGACGAGCAGGCGAAGATGTTCGGCCTGCAGGATGCCCTGCTGGCGGCGTGGCGCGCGGCCAGGCCGGACGCCGGTCCCGCCGGGTCCGCCGCCGGCCCGCCGGGCCCGCCGGAAGCGCCGGGGACGCGGCCGGCCGCGGCGCCGGCCGTACCGAAGCGCCGGGGTGAGCAGCCGATGGGCTGGCTGTTCCTAGCCTCGCTCGGGCTCACCCTGGTGGCCGGGTGGTGCGCCACCGCGGAGACCGCGCTGCTGCGGGTGTCCAGGGCGGGGGCCAAGGAGCTGGCCCGCTCCGCCGGGCAGGCCTCAGCAGCGCTGCAGGCCGTGCTGGCCGAGGTGCCGAGCAGCCTGTCGGTGCTGCTGCTGGCCCGGGTGCTGGCCGAGATCGGCGCCACCGTGCTGATGACCGTGGTGCTGCTGCACTGGGTCGGGAACGACTGGCGCGGCTTTCTCACCGCGGTCGCGGTCATGACCGTGCTGATCTACCTGTTCGCCGGGATCGTGCCGCGCGCCGTCGGGCGCCGCAGCGCGGTGCGCCTGGCCAGCGCCGCGGCAGCGGTGATGCAGCCGGTGGTCCGGCTGCTCGGCCCGCTGCCCAGGGTGCTGCTCGCGCCCGGCCGGGTGCTCGGACCCGGCGGGGACCAGCCGGACGGGCCGTCCGGCTCGGAGGAGGACCTGCGCGGCCTGGTGGACCTGCTGGAACGGCGCCGGGTCATCCAGCCGGACGAGCGGGCGATGATCCACTCGGTGTTCGAGCTGGGCGACACGATCGTGCGCGAGGTGATGGTGCCGCGCACCGACATGGTGTTCGTCGAGCGGGGCAAGACCCTGCGCCAGGCGCTGTCGCTGGCGCTGCGCAGCGGGTTCTCCCGGATCCCGGTGATCGGCGAGAACCTGGACGACGTGGTGGGCATCGCCTACCTCAAGGACATCGTCACCCGAAGCTACGAGCACCGGGAGGGCGAGTCGGTGGAGCCGGTGTCCTCGATCATGCGGCCGGCCACGTTCGCGCCGGAGAGCAAGCCGATCGACGCCCTGCTCCGGGAGATGCAGGCGCGCCAGATCCACGTCGCGATCGTGATCGACGAGTACGGCGGCACGGCCGGCCTGGTCACGATCGAGGACATCCTGGAGGAGATCGTCGGGGAGATCACCGACGAGTACGACAAGGAGCTGCCCGCGGTGGAGTGGCTCGGCCCGGACCACGCCAGGGTGACGGCCCGGCTCGGGGTGGACGAGCTGGCCGAGCTGTTCGGGGTCCGGATCGAGGCGGAGGACGTGGATACCGTCGGCGGGCTGCTGGCCCAGCAGCTCGGCCGGGTGCCGATCGCCGGATCGGTAGCGACCGTGGCCGGCCTGCGGCTGACCGCCGAGAGCCTGGCCGGCCGCCGCAACCGGATCAGCACCGTGACCGTGCAGCGAGTCGGCCAGCCGGACGAGGAGGCCGGCCGCGGCCAGCCGGGCGCCGGGCAGGCCGCCGACGGCGGCAGCGGGGTCGCAACCGCGGTGTGAGCGCCGGCCGCGGCGGCGGCGGCCCGGCACTAGACTCGGCCGGGTGAGCGAGGCGCCGCCGGGGTCGGAGGATCTCAAGATCATCGCCCTGGCCCGGGCGGCCAGGGCGCGGGTGGCCGCCGCCGAGGGCGCCGCGGTGCGGGACGAGACCGGCCGCACCTACGCTGCCGCGGCGATCGCGCTGCCGTCGCTGCAGCTGTCCGCACTGCACCTGGCCGTGGCCATGGCGGCATCCAGCGGCGCATCCGGCCTGGAGGCTGCCGCGCTGGTCAGCGACGGTGCCGGGCCGGGCCCGGCGGACCTGGCCGCGGTGCGTGACCTCGGGCCGAAGGCGGTGGTCTACCACGTGGCCGCCGACGGCACCGTGCGGGCCACGCTGCGGCCGTGACTCGCCGACGGCGGCCGGGCCGGGGCAGACCACGGTGCCGGCCGGGTGCCAGCAGCCACCGGGTGCCAGCAGCACGGGGGCTGCCGGTTTCCGGGCCGGGTTCGCCTGCTTCGCCGGGCGGCCCAACGTGGGCAAGTCCACCCTGATGAACGCGCTGGTCGGCACCAAGATTGCGATCACCAGCAGCCGGCCGCAGACCACCCGCGCGGCGATCCGCGGCATCGTGCACCGGCCGGACGCCCAGCTCGTCATCGTGGACACGCCGGGCCTGCACCGGCCCCGCACGCTGCTGGGGGAGCGGCTGGGCAGCCTGGTCCTGGCCACCCTGGCCGAGGTGGACGTGATCGGGTTCTGCCTGCCTGCCGGGGAGCGCATCGGGCCGGGCGACAGGTACCTGGCAGCGGAGCTGGCCAGCGCCGGCCCCACCCCGGTCGTGGCCATCGTGACCAAGACCGACCAGGCCTCGCGGGCGCAGATCGCCGCGCAGCTCTCCGCGGCCGGGAAGCTGGGTGACTGGGCCGACGTGGTGCCGGTCTCCGCGGTGTCCGGCTTCCAGCTGGATGTGCTGGAGAGCGTGCTGATCTCGCACCTGCCGCCGGGACCGCCGCTGTACACCGACGGCGAGCTGACCGACCAGCCGGAGCAGCAGCTGGTGGCCGAGCTGATCCGGGAGGCCATCCTGGAGGGGGTGCGGGACGAGCTGCCGCACTCCATCGCCGTGATGGTCGAGGAGATGGGCCCCAGGGCCGGCCGCGACGACCTGATCGACGTGCACGCGCTGATGTACGTGGAGCGGCCGAGCCAGAAGGCGATAGTGATCGGCGCCAAGGGCGCGCGGCTGAAGGAGGTCGGAGCGCGGGCCAGGCAGCAGATCGAGGCACTGCTAGGCTCCAGGGTCTACCTCGACCTGCGCATCAAGATCGCCAGGGACTGGCAACGGGATCCGAAGCAGCTGCGCAGGCTCGGGTTCTAAGGCCAACGCAGTCGGTAACTAACAGGAGAGCGAGCATGGGCATCACGTCGCGCCTGAGGCGGGTCGCGCCGGTCAACTATGAGGGTGCCTGGAACTACTACGCGCGCCGGTGGCACAGCCGGTACCCGGGCCTGGAGCACATCGGCGATGAGTGGGACGGCAGCGCGTCCGGCGGCGCCGCGTCGGCGGAGGAGTACGGCACGCTGGTGCTGAAGGAGTTCATCGAGCCGTTTATCGAGGACTCCGACACCGTGGTGGAGCTGGGCGTGGGCGGCGGCAAGACAGCCGCCATGCTGCTGCCCAGGGTGCACGACCTGATCTGCGCGGACATCGCGCAGAAGATGCTCGCGGCCACCAGGGAGCGGCTCGGCGACGAGCGGGTGCGCTACGTCAAGCTGGACGGGACCAGCCTGTCCGGGATACCGGCCGGCGCGGTGGACGTGTTCTTCAGCTTCGACACGATGGTGCACATCGAGCCGCGGGACATCTTCAACTACCTGACCCGGATCCCCCCGCTGATGCGCGGCAAGCGGCTGTGCATCCTGCATCACACCAATGTGCTGAGCGAGCGCGGTTTCCAGCGGTTCCTGAGCGAGTGGGACCGTAACCTGATGGGCCGCCGCGGCACCTCGTTCTCGGTCATGACCGACAGCATCATGCAGCGCTTCCTTGACCACCTGGGCTACGAGGTGCTCAGGAAGGACACCGAGTCGATCCCCAGGGACTGCGTCTGGGTGGCCAGGGCGCCCGCCTCGGTGTCGGCCAACGGCGGCTGAGTGTCCCGGCCGGGGCCGCGCTCCCGAGGGCGGGGGGCGCGGCCGCCGGAGCCCGCGCCTCCCCGCCCTGCTGCCGGTCAGTCGGGGAGAGCCTTGTTCGAGTCGATCTGGTCGTAGTCGGCGTTGCCCAGCGACCACTGCCACATCGCGGTCATCGCGCTGCTCTCGTCCTGCCCGCCGAAGAAGACGGCGTTGAACGATGAGCTTTCGGAGAAGTTATCCGGGCATGGCGATGGTGAGTTCGCGCGTGACACCTGAGCGGTCCATTCCCAGGTGCTCGCGATGCCGGTGTTACCGCTCATGATCGAGTCCCACTGGTCCTCGGTGGAGTAGACGCCGGGCGAGATGCCCTCATTGGCGTTAGTCACGTAATCCCAGAACCCGTTGAACACCTGCCTGTTCGCCGACCCGTCGCTGCCCCAGCCGTTGGCTCCCGGGCCCTCGACGTCCATCCACAGGATGCGCAATGGCATGCGGTGGCTTTGCTGCGAGCCGCCGTTATACCAGCGCTGCCAGTCCGCCAGCGCCCACTCGCCCTGCTGGTGTCCCCAGTTGTAGGCGGACAGGCCGGTGCCGTCGGTGTCGCCGGGTCCGAACATGAACCAGAAGCCGCCGGTCCCCACGCCTTCCGCCGGTGAGCTGAAGTGGTTGGCGTTGGCATCGGCGGCGTCGGTGGAGTTCCAGGCGAATGTGTTGCCGGGACCGTAGCCGTCGGGATTGCCGGAGCTCACCAGGTCCGCGCCGCCGATCTTGCCGATGTAGCCGCCGTAGATGTGCCCGGAGCCGCAGGACGGCATGTCGAAGGGCGGACCGGAGCTGCTGGTCGGACCGGGACCGCCGCTGTCGGCGCCGTACCAGTACCCGCTGTTCTCGGCCAGCGCGGGTGCTGCCAGCAAGGTGGTCGTGAGCAGTGCGAGCGAGGTGAGTGTCGCCAGCGTTCCGAGCGCTGTCCGGCCGCGGCGGGCGAAGTTCGCCGTTCTGCTGCTCATCTCCTACTCCTTCGCTGCGCCGGGTCGCAGTGCTGACACGGAAACGGGGCCGCACGCGGCAAGCGGGGCGGCCAGGCTGAAATCGCCCGGCACACCGGGCAGCCGCACCGTTAGCGCCCTGGTGGCGGTGCAGGGCCGGCCCGTCGCCGGCCGGAAGTCGCGGTAAACGAAGAAGAACGATGCCTTCGCTCGCGGTGCGAGCCGTACGGCAGCCGCGGCGCTACCGAAGATCGCCCCGGTGCCGGGCCGGACCGCTGTGCCGGCCGCGTGTCCGCCGGGCAGGATCAGGCGGAGGGCCGGGTGGCCCGCCAGGCGGCAGGCCTGCGCCGAGCGGTTGATCACCGCGACGGTCATCGCGGTCGTGCCCACCGCGGTATCGGTGCCGACTGCCTGCAGCTGCAGTGCGGCTGCCCGGCAGGTGGATACGGCAGCGACCGGCCGGGCCAGTCCCGTCGTCATGGTCCGGTCCGGCCTGGCCGCCGCGGCGGCGGCTGTTATGGCGGTCCCGGCTGCGGCAACGGCAACGGCGGCAATCGCTATGACCAGCGGACGCCCGATGTATCTGGGCAGCACTACTCTCTTGCTCATGCATTATTCCTTCGGAAGTGAGGATGGATTCCAGGCAGCACTCATCGCGAGCGTTAATTAATCTATTGGCGATCACCTCGAATCGTGTGGCGGAGTTAACGTGTCTCGCTCGCTGCCAGCCGGCCTCGGGGCCTGCGGAATTATCTTCCGTCTGCACGTTCGTGCTTTATGTTAGCTAGTTCTGGCCGTCTATTGAAGTGCCAGCGGAGCCATTTCTGGCTGGACCTACGTTAGACCCGTTTGACGTGCTGGTACGCGGCCATGGTCAGCGACCACCTTCCGAGCGGCGTCCGCTCGGGCCGGACAGCGCGGGCCGTGTCGCGGCCACCCGCAGCCGGGGATGCGCGAGAATGGGGCGGTGAGCCTGTACCGGGACGACGGGATCGTGCTGCGCACGCACAAGCTGGGCGAGGCCGACCGGATCGTCACCGTGCTGGCCCGGCGGACCGGGCGGATCCGCGCCGTGGCCAAGGGGGTGCGCCGGACGAAGTCCCGCTTCGGTGCCCGGCTCGAGCCGTTTACCCACGTCGACCTGCTGCTCTACACCGGCCGGTCGCTGGACATCATCACCCAGGCCGAGACCATCCGGCCGTACGGCCAGCCGCTGGCCGACGACTACCCGCGGTACACCACGGGCACGGCCATGCTGGAGACCGCGGAGCGGTTCACGCCGGAGGAGAAGGAGCCGGCCCTGCGGCAGTTCCTGCTGCTGGTCGGCGGGCTGCGGTCGCTGGGCGAGGGCAGCCATGACTCGCGGCTGTCCTGGACGCCTACCTGCTCCGCTCGCTCGCGGTGGCCGGGTACGCGCCGGCCCTGGACGAGTGCGCGGTCTGCGGCACCAGGGCGCCGGCCGGGGATGCCGGGCAGCGGCCCGGCCCGTCGGCGCTGCGCGCGTTCGGCATCGCCGCGGGCGGCCTGACCTGCCGGTCCTGCCAGGCACCCGGCTCGGCCACGCCGGCCATCGCGACCATCGCCCTGATGGGCGCGCTGCTGCGGGGTGACTGGGACCGGGCCGAGGCGAGCGAGCAGCGGCACCGGCTGGAGTGCAGCGGCCTGGTCGCCGCGTATGTGCAGTGGCACCTGGAGCACTCGATCCGCTCGCTGCGGCACGTGGAGCACGCGTGATCAGGCCGCCGGATCCGCACCGGGACGGTGCCCGGCCGCCAGGCCATCCCTGCCGTCCTGGTGCCCCGGCACGTGGCCCTGGTGATGGACGGGAACGGGCGCTGGGCCAAGCAGCGGGGCCTGCCCAGGACCGAGGGGCACAAGCGGGGCGAGTACTCGCTGTTCGACGTCATCATGGGCGCGATCGAGCTGGGCATCCCGTACCTGTCCGCATACGCGTTCTCGACCGAGAACTGGCGGCGCTCGCCGGACGAGGTCCGGTTCCTGATGGGCTTCAACCGGGACGTGATCCGGCGCCGCCGGGACCAGCTGAACGAGATGGGGGTGCGGGTCCGCTGGGCCAGCCGCCGGCCGCGGCTGTGGCGCAGCGTCATCAGCGAGCTGGAGGACGCCGAGCGGATGACGGCCGGCAACTCGGTGCTCACGCTGCAGTTCTGCGTCAACTACGGCGGCCGGGCCGAGATCGCCGATGCGGCGGCGGCCATCGCGGCCGACGTGGCCGCCGGGAAGCTGCGCGCCAACCGGGTCGACGAGCGGGTCTTCGCCCGTTACCTGGACGAGCCGGGCATCCCCGACGTGGACCTGTTCATCCGGTCGTCGGGGGAGCAGCGCACCTCTAACTTCCTGATCTGGCAGTCCGCGTACGCCGAGTTCGTCTTCCTGGACACGCTGTTCCCCGACTTCGACCGGCGCGACCTGTGGCGGGCCTGCGAGATCTACGCCAGCCGGGATCGCCGCTATGGCGGGGCCGTGCCGAATCCGGCTGCCTCCGGGCCAGGCTGACCGGGCCGGCCGGGAAGGCCCGGCGCCCCAGCCGCCCTCGGCCAGCAGGATCCGGTCGATCTCGTCGTAGGCCGCCAGCTGGCGATCGGGCTCGGGGCCGGCGCCGTCAGCGGGCGGCCTGCACTGCGGCCAGGGCGAGCAGGCAGGCGATCGCCGCTGCCCGGCCGAGCCGTCCCCGGCCGGCCAGCCGCGGCCAGGACAGGAACGCCAGCCAGCCCAGCGCCGCCGCCAGGCAGCACAGCGCTGCCGCCCCGCCCGGGCCCCGCACGGCCAGCCCGGCTACCAGCAGCCCGGCCAGTACCAGCGCGGGCACCAGGGCCGGCAGCTGGTGCAGGAAGGCAAGCGGTGCCGCGCTGCGCCGCTCCACCGACTGGCGCAGCCCGGAAGCGCCGGGCGTGAACATCGCCTGACCGGACGGCAGCGGCCGCCCCTGCCTCCTGCCGCGGTTCGCGCTCAATCGCCACGTTCCTTCCCGCCGGGCCCGCCAGGGCCAGGCTCACCAGCCACGATATCCGCGCGACCAGGCCGGACCCCGCCGCTAAGATTGACTGCGTACCGGGTATCCGGTCCGCGATCCCACACCACTCGCGCGGCTCACGCATGAGTACCGGGAATCCGCGCGAGCACGCAAGGGCCGCCGACCGCCAGCCGGATGGAGCACATGATGGCACGCCGCAGTGACCGCCTCGATACCGTCGTCAGCCTGTGCAAGCGCCGCGGGTTCGTCTACCCGTCCAGCGAGCTGTACGGCGGCCTGCGCGCGGCCTGGGACTACGGCCCGCTCGGCGTGGAGATGAAGAACAACATCAAACGGCAGTGGTGGCGCTCGGTCGTGCAGGAGCGCGACGACATCGTCGGGCTGGACTCCAGCGTGATCCTGGCGCCCGAGGTGTGGCAGGCCAGCGGGCATGTCACCGAGTTCGTCGATCCGCTGACCGAGTGCCAGTCCTGTCACAAGCGGTTCCGCGCCGACCACCTGCTCGAGGCCTACGCGGAGAAGCACGGCCATGAGCCGGCCGACGGGCTGGCCGGGCTGGCCTGCCCCAGCTGCGGCACCAGGGGCGTCGCTGACGCCGCCGCGGATGTTCAACACCATGCTGCGCACCTATCTCGGCGCGGTCGAGGACACCTCTGCCCCTGCCTACCTGCGCCCGGAGACGGCGCAGGGCATCTTCATCAACTACCGCAACGTGCTCCAGACCTCCCGCAAGAAGGTGCCGTTCGGGATCGGCCAGATCGGCAAGTCGTTCCGCAACGAGATCACGCCGGGCAACTTCATCTTCCGCACCCGCGAGTTCGAGCAGATGGAGCTGGAGTACTTCGTCGTGCCGGGCACCGACGAGGACTGGCACCAGCGCTGGATCGACGAGCGGCTTGCCTGGCACGTGGACCTGGGGATCAGCAAGGAGAACCTGCGGCTGTACGAGCACCCCGAGGACAAGCTGTCGCACTACGCCAAGCGGACCGTGGACATCGAGTACCGGTTCGGCTTCACCGGCACCGAGTGGGGCGAGCTGGAGGGGCTGGCGAACCGCACCGACTACGACCTCGGCACGCACGAGAAGGCATCCGGCCAGGACCTGAAGTACCTGGACCCGGAGTCGGGGCAGCGGTACCTGCCGTACGTGATCGAGCCGGCCCTCGGGGTAGACCGCACCATGCTGGTGCACCTGCTTGACTCCTACGCCGAGGACGAGGCGCCGGACGCCAAGGGCAACCCGGAGAAGCGCGTGGTGCTGCGGCTGGACCACCGGATCGCCCCGGTCAAGGTGGCGGTGCTGCCGCTGTCCCGGCACGCCGACCTGTCACCCAAGGCCAGGGACGTGGCCGCGCAGCTGCGCCGGCACTGGAATGCCGAGTTCGACGACGCCAGCGCGATCGGCCGCCGCTACCGCCGGCAGGACGAGATCGGCACGCCGTACTGCGTCACGGTGGACTTCGACACCCTGGAGGACCAGGCGGTAACGGTCCGCGAGCGGGACTCGATGCGCCAGGACCGGGTCGGCATCGACGGCCTCGTCTCCTACCTCACCGAACGGCTCACCGGCTGCTGACCGGCTAGCCCGGCGCGGTCTCCCCGATCAGCGCGGCGACAACCTCATCCAGCATCTCATCGGGCAGCTCGCCGGGCAGCAGGCCTGCGGTGCGGGGCGAGCGGCGGTAGACCTCGGCGGCGGCCAGGTGGAACCCGTCCGGCAGGCCGACCGCGGCCATGCTCGCGGCGATCTCCTCCATCTCGGCCACCCAGCGCCAGCCCTTGGCCGCGGCCGAACCCGCGGCGCCGCGGGACCGGCTCGGCCAGGCCCGGCTGGGACAGCGCCCACTCGGCGAGCAGCGCTTCTTCCACGCCCTCGGCCCTGGCCAGCGCCCGGACCGTCAGCAGCAGCGCGGCAGTGCCCTTGGTCCAGCCCGCGTACGCCATCTTCACCGCCGATGCGGCGGTCGCGCCGGAGCCGGCCAGCCGGGCATCCAGTTCCGTGCCCGCGAACAGCGCGCTCACCTCGGCGGCGTCCGGGCCGGACAGGTACAGCCGGGTACTGCCGGGCGTCAGCGGCGGCGGGCCGATGATGCCGCCGTCGACGTAGCGGCCGCCGCCGTCGGTGATCATGCCGGAGATCTCCCTGGCGGTGGCCGGCGAGATCGCGTTGGCATCGACGTACAGGCCGCCGAATCCCTGCACCGCCCAGGCCACGTCGAGGGCCGCGTGCGGCGGGCAGACGGACAGGATGACGTCGGCGCCGTCGGCCAGCTCGGCGGCGGTCCCGGCGTCGGCCAGCCCGGCCGCGCGGGCCCTGGCCGCGGTCTGCGGTCCCCGGTTCTCCGACGCCCACAGCACGGCATGCCCGGCACCGGTCAGGCAACGCCCCACCGCCGCGCCCATCTCGCCGGGGTGCAGCAGGCCGATCATCGCTTCGCTCATCCGGCCATTGTCCAGCCAGCGCCCGGTCTTCAGCGGCCCGGATGCTGGTCTTCAGCGGGCTGCCGGGCGGGCTCGGGCTCAGCCGCGGGCCCGGCCGCAGACCGGCTGGCGCCGCGCATCGGCGCGATCGAGGCCAGCCCGGCGATCACGAACAGCAGGCCGCCGACCGCCAGAACGGTGTCGTAGGGCCCGAATGTGACCCCGGCGATGACTGCGTGGAAGCCGCGCAGCACGGTACTGGCCAGCAGGCCGGCCAGTGCCATGGACACGATCGAGGCCAGCTGCTGCATCGGGCTGATCACCGCGCTCACCCGGCCGAGCAGCCGGGACGGGGTGACGCTGAGGATGACCGGCGAGAAGGAAGAGTTGAGCAGCCCGGCCCCCAGGCCGATGACCAGCGCGGTAGCGATCACGGCCGGCAGCACGGTGGTCTTGGCGAACGCGATCAGCGCCACCCCGGCGATGATCAGCGCCAGCCAGAAGATCTGGGCCGGCGGCACCCGTTTCGACACGGGCCCGGCCAGCAGCGAGCCGGCCACCGCGCCGACCCCGACGCTGCCGACCACGGTGCCCAGCAGGCCGGCGCTGGCATGCAGGTTGTGCTGGACGAAGAACACCGCCAGCGAGTTGATCGCGCCGTTGCCGAGCATCGCGATCACGATGCCCAGGCCCAGCGTCACCAGGATCCGGTTGCCGGCGAAGAACCTCAGCCCGGTGCGGAACTCGGTAGCGAAGCTGACCCGCGGCGGCGGCGCCTCGGCTGCCTCGGCCGGCACCCGGATGGCCCGGACGCAGGCGAACGACACCGCGAACGAGGCGGCGTTGAGAATCAGCGCCCACTGCACCCCGAACACGAACAGCAGCGGCGCGGCGATGGGCGGACCGATGACCTGGGCCAGGCTGGCCGAGGCGGACAGCTGGCCGCTGGCCCTGGTCTGGTCCTCCGGCGGCACGATCGCGCCCAGGATGGCCAGCCGGGACGGGTCGAAGAACTCGGCGAAGCAGCTGGCCACGGCCAGCACCGCGTACACCACGCCGAGCTGCGCGCCGACCGGGATCCGGTGGCCGAGCGCGGGCAGCACCAGCAGGCTGGCGATCAGCAGGGTGCGGGCCGCATCGGCGAACAGCATGGTGCGGCGGCGGTCCCACCGGTCCACCCAGACTCCCGCCAGCGGCCCGGCCACCAGCACCGGCAGCGCGGTCGCGATCAGCGCGCCGCTGGCCGCCGCCGGGGCCCAGGGCTTGCCTTTGGCGATGATGGTCGCGATCCACAGCAGCACGGTCACGTAGAAGACCATGTCGCCGGTCAGCGAGACGGACTGGCCCAGCCACAGCAGCCGCCAGTTCCGGTTGCGCCGCAGCCCCGGTCCCGGCGACCCCCCGTCCCCGGCCATCCGGCCTCCCGCCGCCCGGCATCACTGACGACAATGCCCGGCTATTGTCCTGCACAGCGGCGCCTGACGGTAGGGGCTGCCACAGCAGCGCCGGGATGCCCGGCCGACGGCACCGGCCGCCGGGCGGGCGATCCTGGCACCCGGCCGACAGTGACAGTGTCCGGCGGGCAGGTAATGCTCGGTAGAGTCCAGTAAGAGGGGCCGTGAAGGCCGCAGTCACACCGCCGTCCTGCGCCCGGCGCCATCGCGCCCGGCGCGCGGCATCGCGAGGAGTTGCGTGCAGTGCCGAAGCTTGTCTACGACTTCACCGAGGGCAACAAGGACCTGAAGGACCTGCTGGGCGGCAAGGGCGCCAACCTGGCCGAGATGACGAACCTCGGCCTGCCGGTCCCGCCGGGGTTCACCATCACGACCGAGGCGTGCCGCTATTACCTGGAGCACGGCTCGCTGCCCGACGGGCTGGAGGCTGAGATCAGCGCCAGCCTGCGCGACCTGGAGCGGAAGATGGGCAGGCAGCTCGGCGACCACGCCGACCCGCTGCTGGTCAGCGTGCGGTCCGGGGCCAAGTTCTCGATGCCGGGGATGATGGAGACGGTGCTGAACATCGGCCTGTCCGATGAGTCCGTGCACGGCCTGGCCAAGCAGGCCGGCAGCGAGCGGTTCGCCTGGGACTCCTACCGCCGGCTGATCCAGATGTTCGGCAAGACCGTGCTGGACATCGACGGCAGCGCGTTCGAGCACGCGATCGAGGCGGCCAAGAAGGCCAAGGGCACCGCCAATGACCTGGACCTGGACGCCGCCGACCTGCGCAAGCTGGTGGACACCTTCAAGGGCATCGTGCGCGAGCACGCCGGGCGCGACTTCCCGCAGCAGCCGCGCGAGCAGATGGACCTGGCCATCAACGCGGTGTTCAACTCCTGGAACGCCGACCGGGCCATCCTGTACCGGCGCCAGGAGCGGATCCCGGCCGACCTCGGCACCGCCGTCAACGTGGTCGCGATGGTGTTCGGCAACCTGGGCATGGA
Source organism: uncultured Actinomycetota bacterium (assembly GCA_963719705.1). GTDB lineage: Bacteria > Actinomycetota > Actinomycetes > Streptosporangiales > Streptosporangiaceae > CAVRCV01. The sequence goes on along the minus strand of CAVRCV010000013.1, from coordinate 917,873 downwards.
CTCCGGCACCGGGGTGGCGTTCACCCGGGATCCGGGCAGCGGCCAGCAGGGTGTCTACGGCGACTACCTGCAGAACGCGCAGGGCGAGGACGTGGTGGCCGGCATCCGCAACACCGTGCCGCTGCAGGACCTGGAGCAGATCGACGCCAAGTCCTACACCGAGCTGATGCAGATCATGCAGACGCTGGAGAACCACTACCGGGACCTGTGCGACATCGAGTTCACGATCGAGCGCGGCAAGCTGTGGATGCTGCAGACCCGGGTGGGCAAGCGCACCGCCGGGGCCGCGTTCCGGATCGCAACACAGCTGGTCGACCAGGGCCTGATCGACATGGACGAGGCGCTGACCAGGGTCAGCGGCGCGCAGCTGGCGCAGCTGATGTTCCCCAGGTTCGATGCCGGCCGGGACGCTCAGCAGATCACCAAGGCGGTCAGCGCCTCGCCGGGCGCGGCGGTCGGCGAGGCCGTGTTCGACTCGGCCACCGCGGTCGAGCAGGCGGCCGCCGGGAAGAACGTGATCCTGGTCCGGCGCGAGACCAACCCGGACGACCTGCACGGCATGATCGCCGCCAGGGGCATCCTGACCAGCCGCGGCGGCAAGACCAGCCACGCCGCCGTGGTCGCCCGCGGGATGGGCAAGACCTGCGTCTGCGGCGCCGACGAGCTGGACGTGGACGTGACCGGCCGCAAGTTCACCGCGCCCGGCGGGGTCACGGTCAGCGAGGGCGACGTGATCTCCATCGACGGCACCTCCGGCGTGGTGTACCTGGGCGAGGTGCCGGTGGTCGCCTCCCCGGTGGTCGAGTACTTCGAGGGCAAGCTGGACCCGCAGCCGCAGTCCGCAGTCCGACGAGCTGGTCAGCGCGGTGCACCGGATCATGACCCACGCCGACCAGCGCCGCAGGCTGCGGGTGCGGGCCAACTCCGACACCGGCGAGGACTCGGCCAGGGCGGTCCGGTTCGGCGCCCAGGGCATCGGCCTGGCCAGGACCGAGCACATGTTCCTGGGCGAGCGGCGGCAGCTGGTCGAGCGGCTGATCCTGGCCGACGACGACGCCACCAGGACCGCCGCGCTGGACGCGCTGGAGCCGCTGCAGCGGGGCGACTTCGTGGAGATCTTCGAGGCGATGGACGGGCTGCCGGTGACGATCCGGCTGCTGGACCCGCCGCTGCACGAGTTCCTGCCCGACCTGACCGAGCTGTCGGTCAAGATCGCGCTGGCCAGGCGAGGTGAGGCGGCGGCCACCGACGCCGACCGCAAGCTGCTGGACGCGGTGCGGCGGCTGCACGAGCAGAACCCCATGCTCGGGCTGCGCGGAGTCCGGCTCGGCCTGGTCGTCCCCGGCCTGTACGCGATGCAGGTGCGGGCGATCGCGCATGCCGCGGCCGACCGGGTGCGGTCCGGCGGCGACCCGCGGCCGGAGATCATGATCCCGCTGGTCGGCGCCGTGCAGGAGCTGGAGGCGGCCCGCGAGGAGGTCGAGCGGGTGGTGGCCGAGGTGGCCGCGGAGACCGGCACCGACGGTGCACACGCTGATCGGCACCATGATCGAGGTGCCCAGGGCCGCGCTGACCGCCGGGCAGATCGCCCAGGCCGCCGAGTTCTTCTCGTTCGGCACCAACGACCTGACCCAGATGGGCTGGGGCTTCTCCCGCGATGACGTGGAGGGCTCGTTCTTCGGCCGCTACATCGAGCTCGGCGTGTTCGGCGTCTCGCCGTTCGAGACGCTGGACGCCGACGGCATCGGCCGCCTGGTCAAGATCGCGGTCGAGGACGGCCGGGCGGCCCAGCCGGAGCTGAAGATCGGCGTCTGCGGGGAGCACGGCGGCGACCCGGACTCGGTGCACTTCTTCCACCACGCGGGCCTGGACTACGTGTCCTGCTCGCCGTTCCGGGTGCCGGTGGCCCGGCTGGAAGCGGGCCGGGCCGCGGTGCTGGCCGGGCAGGGGGGCAGCGACAGCCGGTGACGGCCGGGTACGACCGGCACGCGACCGCCCGGTGGGCGGCCGAGCCGGCCAAGAGCGGCCCAGGCCTCCGGGCGCGGTCCGTTCCAGCGGGACCGCGCCCGGGTGCTGCACAGCGCCGCGCTGCGCCGGCTGGCCGCCAAGACCCAGGTGGTCGCGGTCGGCTCCGGCGACTTCCCGCGGACCAGGCTGACCCACTCGCTGGAATGCGCCCAGATCGGGCGCGAGCTCGGCGCCGCGCTCGGCTGTGACCCCGACCTGGTGGACGCCGCCTGCCTGGCGCACGACCTCGGGCACCCGCCGTTCGGCCACAACGGCGAGGCGGCGCTGGCCGAGCTGGCGGCCGGCTGCGGCGGCTTCGAGGGAAACGCGCAGAGCCTGCGGCTGCTGACCCGGCTGGAGGCCAAGGTGCCCGGCGCCGGGCCTGAACCTGACCAGGGCCACCCTGGACGCCACGCTGAAGTACCCGTGGCTGGCGCCCGCCGGGGGCGGCGGGGTAAGTACGGGGCGTACGCCGACGACGCGGCGGTGTTCGGCTGGATCCGGGACGGCGCGCCGGACGCCAGGCCCTGCCTGGAAGCGCAGGTGATGGACTGGGCCGACGACGTGGCCTACTCGGTGCATGACCTGGAGGACGGGCTGCACGCGGGCCTGGTCACCTTCGGCCAGCTGCGGGATCCGGCCGAGCAGCGGGCGGTGGCCGAGCTGACCGAGGCCGAGTACTGCCCGCCCGGCTCGGTGACCGCCGGGGAACTCGGCGAGACCCTCACCGGCCTGCTGACAGCACGACTGGTGGCCGTCCGGCTTCGACGGCGGCCCGGCCGCCGCGGCGGCGGTCAAGAACCTGACCAGCGAGCTGATCGGCCGGTTCTGCCGGGCCGCCCAGCAGGCCACCGGCCTGGCAGGCCAGCTGCCGCTGACCCGGTACGCGGCCGGCCTGGCGGTGCCGCGGCAGCAGCGGCTGGAGTGCGCGCTGCTGAAGGGCGTCACCGCGCGGTACGTGATGAGCCGGGCCGGCGCGGCCGCCGCCCAGGCCAGGGAGCGGGAGCTGATCGCCGAGCTGGCCGCCGCGCTGCTGGCGGCCGGCCCGGACGCGCTGGACCCGATGTTCCGGCCCGGCTACCTGGTCGCCGGCTCCGACGCCGGGCGGCTGCGGGTCGTGGTCGACCAGATCGCGTCGCTGACAGATACCTCGGCCATCGCCTGGCACGGCCGCCTGTGCCGGTAACTGCCGGTTTCGCCCGCTCCCGGGCCGCGGGATAGCCGCGACCAGCCACCATCGGCCGCGACCTGGCCGGACGCAGCGGCAGATGAGCCCGCCGGGACCCGGAACTTCCGCGGCCCCGCACCCGTAGTGTTCAGCGTAGATCAACGCAAGAAGGAGCACTCGAATGCCTGCTGAACCCGTCTTCGTGATCGCAGGAGCCAGCCTGGCCGGCGCCAAGGCCGCGGAAACCCTGCGAGAGGAAGGCTTCGCCGGCTCGGTCATCCTGATCGGGGCCGAGGCTGACCGGCCTTATGAGCGCCCGCCGCTGTCCAAGGGCTTCCTGCTCGGCAAGGAAGAACGGGAATCGGTCTTCGTGCACGAGCCGGGCTGGTACGCCGAGAACGATGTCGACCTGCGGCTCGGCGTCACCGTGACCGGGATCGACCGGGCCGCCCGGCAGGTCACCGTGGCCGGCGGCGGCCCGGTCTCCTACGACAAGCTGCTGATCACCACCGGGGCCTCGCCACGGCGCCTGCAGGTACCGGGCGCTGACCTGGACGGCGTGCTCTACCTGCGCTCGGTCGAGGACTCCGAGCGGCTGCGCGCGGCCCTGCAGGCCGGGCGCCGGGTGGTGATCGCCGGGGCCGGCTGGATCGGCCTGGAGACTGCCGCCGCCGCGCGCCAGTACGGCTGCGAGGTCACCGTGGTCGAGCCGGAGCCGGGGGCGCTGTACCGCGCGCTCGGCCCCGAGCTCGGCGAGGTCTTCGCCGACCTGCACCGCAGCCATGGCGTGACGTTCCGGTTCGGCGAGGGGGTGAGCGAGCTGGTCGGCTCCGGCGGCAAGGTCACCGGCGTGGTCACCTCGGACGGCACCGAGGTGCCCGCCGAGCTGGTCGTGGTCGGGATCGGCGCGATCCCGAACGCCGCGCTCGCTGCCGATGCCGGGCTGGACGTGGACAACGGCATCCTGGCCGACGAGGCGCTGCGCAGCTCGGACCCGGACATCTTCGCGGCCGGCGACGTCGCGAACGCGTTCAACCCGCTGCTCGGCCGCCGGATCCGGGTCGAGCACTGGGGCAACGCGCTGACCGGCGGCCCGGTCGCGGCCAGGGCGATGCTCGGCCAGCAGGTGTCGCACGACCTGGTGCCGTACTTCTACAGCGACCAGTACGACCTCGGCATGGAGTGCGCCGGGGTACCCGAGCCCGGCGGCTACGACGAGGTGATCTACCGGGGCGACAAGGACGCGCTGGAGTTCATCGCGTTCTGGCTGAGCGACGGCGCCGTGGTGGCCGGGATGAACGTCAACGTCTGGGACGTGAACGATGACATCCAGGCGCTGATCCGGTCCGGCACCCCGGTCGACCCCGTCCGCCTGGCCGACCCCGACGTCCCCCTCACCGAGCTCTAACGGCTAGCAAACGTGATTGGGGAGTTTTCTGTGCAGATACCGCACAGAAAACTCCCCAATCACGTTCATCGGGCAGCCGCATGGCAGGCGGGACTGCATGAGCGGAACGGGCCGGGCCAGTTGCGGAGGCGGAGCACGCTGGCCACTTCGTCGGCCACCTCGCATCGGCGGCAGGTCACATCGGTCCAGCTGTACCGCAGGGTGATGATCCCGGCCTGGGCGTCCCGGTTGTCGCGGTGGATGTCCCGCCAGCGGTTCTCGGTCAGGTGCGCGGCCACGCCGTCGAGCTCGACGGCCACGCCGTAGGGCTGGTACAGGTTGTCGAAGTACTGTGACCGTCCCTGCCGGGTGACCTTGGCCTGTCGCCGTGCGGCCGGCAGGCCGTGCGGTCGCTCCACGCCGCGGACATAGCGGAATTCAAGGTTCGAGTGCACGCCCTCGGCAACGGTCTCGATCGCCGCCAGGATCTCCGGCCTCCAGCGCAGCCTTGGACGCGCGGTCACGGCAGCCATCAGCTGCTGCGGCATCACCAGTCGCCGCCCGCAGGCGGCACTCAGCCAGCCGAAGGCCCGGTCGAAGCTGGCGGCTACCTGAGTGAGGTCGAGCACCGTTTCCTCGATCCGGGTTCGCGGTGGGCTGCGAACCGGATGCCGGGCCTGGTCAATCCGACGCGACCGGTGCACGACGATGGGCGGCGCCAGCTCGGACCGGACTTGGCCAGGGATGGCGATCCGGCGCAGATGGTCGACGGTTACGTGCAGGGCCGTGCTGGGCTGGTCGGTCAGATGATCTAGCTCGGCCGCAGTGTAATGACTCAGTACCGCGCCTGGTCCGGCGCGCAGCACTGCCGCCCAGAGCAGGCAGTTCCGCGGTGGGTCCCCGGTAAAAGATGCATAGACCCCGCGGTACAGCTGCCGCCAGCGACCGGATCGGACCAAAGTGTGCATGGCCGCCTGTTCCGGCCCGGTCGCCGGGACTTGCCAGCGAGCGATCACGCCGTGCTGGAAGTCCAGCAGTTGCTGGCAGCCATCGGTCAATGCAATCCCCATAAACCCAGGCTGCTGGCGCCGGGCGGTCCGGCAGCCCTGGCACCGCAGCCGGTGGACGAGGCGGCCCGGCTGGCCTGTCCTGTGGACGAGGCAGCCGGGGAGTCGGTGGCCGGGGGTAAGCGAGCCGGTGGCCGGCCGAGGCTGGCTGCGGCGGGTCTGGTGGGACTAGCGGTGCGGGGGGCGGCCGAGGATGACCGACAGGACGTGCGGGGTGTCGGTGAGGTCGGGAAGGACTGCGTGGGCGCCGGCGGCGGTCAGCTCGGCCTGGCTGTACCGGCCGGTTGCCACCGCGACCGCCCTGGCGCCGCTGGTGAGGGCGGCTTCCACGTCGAGCGGGGTGTCCCCGACCAGGACGGTGGCCGTTCCGCCGAAGTCGCACCGGTAGGCCTGCGCCGCCCGCTGCCTGGCCACCAGCACCAGGTCGGCCCGGACCTCGCTGGCGTCGCCGTAGGCACCGACCGCGAGGTCGAGATGCTCGGTCAGGCCCAGCGCGCCGAGCTTCACCTCGGCCAGCGCCGGAACGTTGCCGGTCAGCAGCGACTGGACCAGGCAGCCAGGGCTCCAGCTGCCGTCGGCCCGGCCGTCGGCGAGGGTGCCGCTGCTGGCGCCGCTCTGGCTGCTGGCACTGCGCTGGTTACTGGTGCGGTCCTCGGCCCCGGCGTCGTCGTGGCCGGCGGTGTGCATGCGGCCGGCGGTGCTGGCAATTTCGCTGCTGTCGGGTCCGGTGCTGGCGGCGCCGCGGTCGGCCATGCCGCCGGCGGAGCCCCGGCCGGCGGTACTGGCGTGCCCGTCTGCGGCTCGTCCGGTCAGCCCGGCCAGCCCGGCCAGGGCGGCGATGGCGGCGGCGGCGCCGGGCAGCGCCCGGCCGTGCGCCTGGACCAGGCCGGCGACCTGCGATGCGCGCGCCGTCAGCACAGCGTGAAACGCGCTCACCTGGCCGCTGGGCTCGGGTATCCCGGCCCTGGTCAGCCATTCCAGCACGATCGCGCGGTCGGTCCGCCCGGACATGGACGGCAACGGCGGCGGCGGGCCGCCGAACAACTCGGCGAAGACCGCCCGGTACAGCCGGCTCCCGGCATCGCCGGTGTCCACCAGCGTGTAGTCGACGTCCCAGAGCACCAGCAGGTCGGCCACGCCCGGAGGCTACCAGCCGCCCGGTACACGGGTGCCTGGTCTGCCGGTGCCTGGTCTGCCGGTGCCGGCTGTCCGGACCTCGGTGCGGAGGGGCCGCCGGAGCGCGTCGGCGGCCGGCGCGGAGTCGGCAGCCGGGACTAGACTCGCCGCGACGAGAACGGCGGCGCGGCAGGGAGCGGAGGCTGAGGTGGCAGGCCGGATCCGCGATGAGGACATCGCGCTCGTCCGCGAGCGCTCGCCGATCGACGAGGTAGTCGGGGAGTACCTCCAGCTGCGCAATGCCGGCGGCGGCTCGCTCAAGGGCCTGTGCCCGTTCCACGAGGAGAAGACGCCCTCTTTCAACGTCACCCCGGCTCGCGGCCTGTGGTACTGCTTCTCCTGCTCCGAGGGCGGCGACGTGATCCGGTTCGTGCAGCGGATCGACAGCCTGGGTTTCGCCGAGGCGATCGAGCGGCTGGCTGCGCGGGCCGGCATCGAGCTGCGCTACGAGCAGGGCGGCCACGTGCCCGGCCAGGAGCAGACCCAGCGCCGCCGGCTGATCGAGGCGCACCGGGCCGCTGCCGAGTTCTACGCCGGGCAGATGGCATCCGCGGCCGCGGCGCCTGCCAGGGAGTTCCTGTCCGGCCGGGGTTTCGAGGCCGCCGACGCCGAGCGGTTCGGCACCGGCTACGCCCCGGCCGACTGGGACACTCTCAGCAGGCACCTGCGCGGGCGCGGCTTCACCGATGAGGAACTGCTCCTCGGCGGGCTGGCCAGCCGGGGCCGGCGCGGCCTGATCGACAAGTTCCGCGGCCGGCTGATCTGGCCGATCCGGGACCTGACCGGGGACGTGATCGCGTTCGGTGCGCGCAAGCTGGCCGCCGACGACGACGGCCCCAAGTACCTGAACACGCCGGAGACACCGCTGTTCCGCAAGAGCACGGTGCTGTACGGGGCCGACCTGGCCAGGCGGGACATCGCGCAGCGGCGCCAGGCGGTCATCGTGGAGGGCTACACCGACGTCATGGCCTGCCACCTGGCCGGGGTGACGACCGCGGTAGCGACCAGCGGCACCTCCTTCGGCGAGGGGCACATTGCCATCCTGCGGCGGCTGCTGATGGATGACAGCCGGTTCCGCGGCGAGGTGATCTTCACCTTCGACGGTGACGCGGCCGGCCAGAAGGCGGCGCTGCGCGCGTTCTCGATGGAGGAGAGGTTTGTCACCCAGACCTTCGTGGCCGTCCAGCCGGACGGCCTGGATCCGTGTGACCTGCGGCTGAAGCAGGGTGACGGGGCGGTCAGGGACCTGATCGCGCGGCGGGTACCGCTGTATGAGTTCGCGGTGCGCAGCGTGCTGCGCGAGTACGACCTGGACACTTCGGAGGGCCGGCTGGCGGCGCTGGACGCCGCGGCGCTGATCGTGGGCCGGATCAAGGACCGCGGGCTGCGCAAGGTGTATGCGGGCAACCTGGACCGCTGGCTCGGGCTGATGGACCAGGAACTCGTGCTTTCGCGCATTAACGAGCGCAGTCCGGCCGGCCAGCGCCGTCCCGCCAGCGGCCATCGGTCCGGCGGGCAAGGCGCTTCTGGCGCTCCGGGAGTTCCGGGCGCTCCGGGTCAGGCGGGCGGGTCCCGGAACGGCCAGCCGGGCACTCAGGCGCCGGACCGCGGCCCGGCCGGGGATGCCTGGCAGGAGCCGGGGCTGCGGGCGGGCAGCTTCTACGATCTCAGCGACCCGGTCGCGAACCTGGAGCGCCAGGCGCTCAAGCTGGCGGTGCAGCGGCCGGCGCTGTGCGGCCCGGCCTTTGACGCGCTCGGTGCCGCCGAGTTCACCGTCGCCGTGCACGTCGCGGCGCGGGACCTGATCGCCGCCTGCGGCGGCGTCACCAGCGCCGGGTCACCGCGCGAGTGGGCGGAGCGGCTGCGCGCGGCGGCGCCAAGCGACCCGGCCAGGGCCTTCATGACCAGGCTCGCCGTTGAGCCACTGCAGGCGCCGGGGGCGAACGGCGAGCCGGACCCGCGGTACGCCGACGGGGTACTGGCCCGGCTAGAGGAGCTGGCCATCTCCCGGCAGATCGCGACTGTCAAGTCGCGCCTGCAGCGGATGAGCCCGGTCGATGAGCAGGCAGCTTACAACCGTTTGTTCGGCGATCTGGTGGCGCTGGAGGAACGGCGCAAGCCGCTGATGGAGCGGGCCGCCGGAGCCATTTAGTGTCCGGGCAAGCACACAACGTGCTGTCCGCGGCACTATCGCTGAGGTGACAATATTAGATCCCTTCGACCAGCCGTTCCTGACGCACACTGGTCTGCATGAGCCTTACGGCTTCCCCTCCGGTAGACCAGGTAACCGAGATCGTCGCGCAGGCCAGGGAGCGCGGGACAGTGGCCATGGCGGATCTGGCCGCGGCGTTCGAGCGGTGCGAGCTGCCGCCGGAGGCAGCGGACGGGGTCGTGCGGCTGCTGGCCGACGAGGGCATCGACATCCTCGAAGCGCCAGCCGAAGAGCCGGAGGATCTCCAGCGCATCGGCCGTACGGATGCCGCCCGGCGGGCGGCTACCGGCGACCTGGTCCGGATCTACCTTCGCGAGATCGGGCGGGTGCCGCTGCTCACCGCGCAGGATGAGGTGGACCTGGCCAAGGCGATCGAGGCCGGGCTGTTCGCGGAGGAAAAGCTGCAGGGCGACTGCCCGGGCGCCGGGCTGCCCGGCGTCCGGCCGGGCGTGCAGTCCGGCACGCTGCTGGCCGAGCTGACCCTGCTCGCCGCCGACGGCATGCGGGCGAAGCAGCGGCTGATCGAGGCGAACCTGCGGCTTGTGGTGTCCATCGCGAAGCGGTACATCGGCCGCGGCCTGGTGTTCCTCGACCTGATCCAGGAAGGCAACCTGGGCCTGATCCGCGCGGTGGAGAAGTTCGACTACACCAAGGGCTACAAGTTCTCCACGTACGCGACCTGGTGGATCCGGCAGGCCATTACCCGGGCCATCGCGGATCAGGCCAGGACCATCCGGATCCCGGTGCATATGGTCGAGACCATCAACAAGATGGCCCGCATCCAGCGCCAGCTGCACCAGGACCTGGGCCGGGAGGCAACTCCGGACGAGATCGCCGCGGAAATGGGCCTGCCGCCGGACCGGGTGGCCGAGATCCAGCGGATCGCGCAGGAGCCGGTCTCGCTGCAGTCGCCGATCGGCGAGGAGGACTCCGACCTCGGTGACTTCATCGAGGACGCGGACGCGGTGATGCCGATGGAGGCAGCCGCCTTCATCATGCTGCAAGACCAGCTAGAACAGGTCCTGGACACCCTGAGTATGCGCGAGCAGCGGATCATCCAGCTCAGGTTCGGGCTGGCCGACGGTCATCCGCGCACGCTGGAGGAGGTCGGCCGGGAGTTCGGGGTGACCAGGGAGCGGATCCGGCAGATCGAGTCCAAGACCCTGGCTAAGCTGCGCCATCCCGGACGCGCCCAGATGCTGCGAGAGTACCTGGCCTGACGCCGGGCGGCGCCCTCTGTTAGCTGCCGCTGCTGCCGTTGCCGTCTGCCGCGGCAACGCGGTGCCCGCTGCCGGTGCCGTTCTGCGCCCCGTTGTCCCGGCCCCGGCGTCCCGGCATCCGGTCGCCGACCGCGTGCCGGGCGCTGCCGGCGATCTTCGGCACCCGCTCCTGGAGGCCGGCGGTGACCTTCTGCCGGGCGGTCGTCAGCGTCTGCGTGGCCTGGGCCTGCATCGCCCCGGCGGCCTGCTGGACCGCGGGATTGTCGGCCACGCCGCGGGCCAGCTTCCGCATCTGCTCATACCGCTCGCGACCGGCCCTGGCACCCAGGACGAACCCGGTGGCCAGGCCGGTCATGAAGGTGATCCGGTACCGGTGCATCTGAACCCCTCTTCCACAAGTCAGCCTGCACTGCCTGGTTCCCCAGTTCCGGCCAGTCATGCGCAGCGATGACCCTCCGGTCATGCCCGGCTCGCGGATTGTTATGCGCGCCGTCACCGGTTCGCCACCTGGGCGCGCCGCGCCTTACCGTGAGTGCGCTACCCTTATGGCCGCGACGCGGATCCAGCCGGGAGTGGCTCAGCCCGGTCCTGGCCGTCCCGCGCACCGCGATCCCGCGTAGCTCAATCGGCAGAGCGTCCGGCTGTTAACCGGCAGGTTATAGGTTCGAGTCCTATCGCGGGAGCCGGCTGGCAGGCAGGCGGCTGGCTGGTCCCGGCGTGATCTCCCCGCTGGGCAGGGTGGCCCAAAAGTCGCATGGACGTGCGGGCCCCTACCGGCGACACTCGCAGAAAGCCGGGGCACGCTGCCGGCATGCCGGTTGTTCCGGCCGGTGTCGCCATGCCCGGTCGGTCGGGGCATCGGGAGGTTCGCTTCGTGGATCGACCGGGTTCTGCTCGATGACCTGTCCGGGCTGTCACGCGCCGACCGGCCCGAGCCTCAAGTTCTGCCCCGAGTGCGGCATCCCCCTGCGCGCGACCGGCAGCGTCCGCGAGGCCCGCAAGACCGTAGCCATCCTGTTCATGGACCTGGTCGGCTCCACGTCGCTGGCCGAGGAACTCGATCCGGAGGCGTTGCGGCAGATCATGGACCGGTACTTCGCCGCGTGTCGTCGGAGTGCATCGCCGAGCACGGCGGGGCCATCGAGAAGTTCATCGGCGACGCGATCCTGGCCGTCTTCGGCGCCACCGTCAGCCACGAGGATGACCCGCTGCGCGCGGTACTGGCCGCGGTCGCGGCACTCGGCCAGCTCGGCGAGCTCAACGACAACCTGGCCAGAACGCACGGGGTGCGCTTGCAGGCCCGCTGCGGGATCTGCTTGGGGAGGTCATGGCCATCACCATCCCCGGACGGCAGCTTCCGGGTGATCGGTGACCCGGTGAATACCGCCAGCCGGCTGCAAACAGCCGCCCAGCCCGACGGGATCCTGGTGGACGAGGCCACCGCGGCCCATGGTCCAGGCCCAGGGTCGGGCTGGAGCAGGTGCCGTCGCTGCGGCTCAAGGGCAAGGCCAGGCCCGTCCCGGCCTGGCAGGTGACCGGGCCGCGCGGGCAGGAGAACGAAGGCCAGCCTGGCGCCGGCCACGCCCCTGGTGGGCCGCGAGGACGAGCTTGACGACCTGCGGCACGTCTTCCGGCGGGTGACCGGCGGCAGCAGGTCTGCCTGGTGACCATGCTCGGGCGCGCCCGGCATCGGCAAGTCTCGGCTGGCCCGCGAGTTCGTGGCAGGCCTGCCGCCGAGACGAGGTGCTGGTGCTGACCGGCCGGTGTTCCTCTTACGGCCGGGACATCACCTACAAGCCGCTGGCCGAGATGCTCGGCTCGTATCCCGGCGGGTGGCCCGCGCTCGCCCGGCAGCTGGACGGCGCGGATCCGACGGGCCGCCGGGCGGCCCGGCATCTGACCGGCATCATGGCGAAGCAGGCCGAGACCGGCGAGCAGGTGAGCACCGAGGAGATCTCCTGGGCGATCCGCTGCCTGCTGACGATGCTCGGCCGCACCCATGCCGTGGTGCTGGTCTGGGAGGATCTCCAGTGGGCTGAAGCCACCCTGCTTGACCTGGTGGACGACCTGGCCACCTGGCTCACCGACGCGCCGGTCCTGATGCTCTGCGTGGCCAGGAACGAGCTGATCGAGGCCCGCCCGTCCTGGGGCGGCGGGAAGCTCGGCGCCACGACGATCGAGCTCGGGCCGCTCAGCCACGCCCAGAGCGCCCAGCTCGTCAGCGAGCTGGCCGGGCAGGCCGAGGTGCTGGCGCACCAGCACGACGCCCTGTGCGAGCGGGTCGCCCTGGAATGCGAGGGAAACCCGCTGTTCGCCGAGCTGATGCTGGACGTGTTTGCGGAGGCCGAGCCGAGCGCCGGGGTCCCGCCGACCATCGCGGCGCTGCTGACCGCCCGGCTCGATCAGCTGTCCGGCCAGGAGCGGCAGCTCACCGAGCTCGCCTCGGCCATCGGGCGGGACTTCAGCTGGGACGTCCTGCGGCCGATGGTCAACGCGGACGGCATCGGCGACCAGGCAGCGGACGAGCTGATCACGCAGCTGGTCCGCAGGCGCATCATCCAGCGGGCCAGCCCCGGTGCCTTCAGGTTCGGCCAGGCGCTGCTGCGGGACGCCGCCTACGCACTCGCCCCGAAGGCGCGGCGCGAGCACTGGCACCTGTTCCTGGCGGACTGGCTGGGCGGGCGGCTGCGACCGGACGGCGATCCGGCGGCCGACCCGATGGCTTTCGCCTGTCACGTGGAGTCGGCTTGCCAGCTGGGCCGGGAACTGCGGCCGGAGCGGCCTGCCCGCGCAGCCGGCCGGGCCGCGCAGGTCCTGATCACCGAGGGCATGAAGGCGCTGCACCGCAAGGACCTGCCCAGCGCGGCCAAGCTGCTGGAACGCGGCCGCAGCCTGTTGCCGGGTGACGATCCGGCGCGGACCCAGCTGGCGCTGTACATCTGTGACTGCTGGCTGGGGCTATCCGATCAGGACCGGGCGCTGCTGGCGCTGGTGACCGAGGACGAGGTACTCCGGGCGAGCTGGCGGCACCAGATCGTCTGCCGGATCCAGCGCGGCACAATCCGCGTCCGGCTCGGGCTGACCACGCCGGAGGAGGTAGCCGCCGAGGCCGCCGGGACAGCCGCCGAGCTGGCCAGTCACCCGGCCGACGACCTGGCCTGGTGCCGGCAGTTCCAGCTCCAGGCGTACCTGAGCCTGGATCGCGGGCAGAACGGCCGGGCCGAGGCGGAGCTGCGGCAGGCGCTCGGCCACGCGCAGGCGATGCAGGACAAATACGAAGAAGAACGGATTCTCGGCGGTATCTGCGAGCTGTCCCAGTGGACGCCGACCCCGGTCAGCGTGGGCCTGGCGCTGTGCGCCGAGCTAACGGAGCGGTTCGCCGCCAGCCGGACCCTGCTCGTGCCCGTCCTGCTGACCAAGGCGCGGCTGTCCGCGCTGGCTGATGACCTGCCGTCGGCCCATGCGGCGCTGGCCGCAGTCCAGGCCTTCGCCAGCGACCTGCACCTTGACCTGGCCGACGCGGCCGCCGTGGCCGTCTCCGGCCTGGTCGCGTCGCTGGCTGGCCAGCATGCGGCGGCCGAGGCCGACTACCGCCGCAGCCAGGCTCTGCTGCTCACGTTCGGCCTGCCCAGCCCGGCCAGGACGCAGCAGGCTTACGCGGCGCGGGAGCTGTTTGAGCAGGGCGAGGTCCAGCGGGCGGCCCAAGCGGTGAAGCAGCTCACCGCCGACCAGGCCGCCGCTGCGCCCGATGATCTGCGCACCAGGGTCCTGATAAGCGCGCTGACGGCCCGGATCTTGTCGATCCGCGGCGAGCACGACCGGGCGCTGTGCCTGGCCAGGGAGACCGCCGCTGCGGTCGAGGGCACCGATGAGCTGTGCCTGAACGGTGACACCCAGCTTGACCTGGCAATCGTGGCGCACCGCGCCGGGCAGGCTGCAGAGGCCAGCGCGGCCGTCGCCGCGGCCCTGGACCGGTACCGGGCCAGGGGCGCCACCAGGCTGATCGCCAGGGCCGAGCGCTGGCAGGCCGAGCTCGCCGGAGCGGGAACCGGAGGGCAGGGGTGACCAGGGAGCTGCCCTGGCGCCGCCCGCCGCGCGGGCACTTCCCCGGCCTGCCGGCCTGGGGCGCGACCAGCACGGCGTAGGCCAGGAGCGGTTCGGCATCAGCCCGATGTCCGAGATCACGCCGGAGTGGGCGTGGGGTGACTGCGATGGCTCCGGGGTCCGCGTCGCCGTGCTGGACAGCGGGGTTGACGGCTCCCACCCGCTCATCCGCCGACTCGACCGAACGGTCGGGGTGGTCCCCGGCGGCGGCGGGGTCAGCATTGCCGACTGCCCGCCGGTCGACGCGGCGGGTCATGGCACCGCGTGCGCCGGACTGATCGGCTCGATCGCTCCGGGCGCCGGCCTGACGTCGGTGCGAGTGCTCACCGACGGCAAGACAGGGAGCGGAAGCGCGCTGATCGCGGGCCTGGAGTGGGCGATCGACCAGGGCTTTGACATCATCAACATGAGCCTGTCCACGGCGAAGGCGGAATTCTGCCTGGCCCTGCACGAGCTGGCCGACCGGGCCTACTTCCGCCGTACCGTGCTGGTCGCGTCGGCTCATAACATGCCGTTGCGGAGCTTCCCCTGGCCCTTTGCCTCGGTAATCTCCGTGGCCAGCCATGACGAGCCGGATCCGCTGCTGCATTACTACAATCCGGCGCCACCGGTAGATTTCTACGCCCGCGGCGTCGGGGTCACGGTGGCCTGGCCGGGAGGCGAGCAGCGGCGCAGCACCGGGAACAGCTTCGCCACCCCGCACATCACCGGCATCTGCGCTCGCATACTCAGCAAGCATCCCATGCTCACGCCGTTTCAGCTGAAATCTGTCCTGTACCTGACCGCCAGGAACGTGACCGGAAACGCAGGAGACGCTGATGCCAGCTAGTGACACCCCGCCACCAGGCAGGTCAGCCGAGGGTTCCTCGGACTTTACCGAGCGGAGCCTGCTGCAGGCGGTGGTGGAGGTGGCGCGGGGAGTGTTCGGCGCGGCCGCGGCATCTGCTTCCTGCTCGACCGGGAAACCAGCGAGCTGGTCTTCGAGGCGGTCGCCGGGGCAGGCGAGGATCACCTCATCGGAACCCGCTTTCCCAGCGGGACCGGCCTGGCCGGCTGGGTCGCGATGTCGGGCCAGCCGCTCATGGTCGACGACGTGAGCAGCGACCCGCAGTTCGCCCGCGATGCGGCGGAGTCGACCGGTTACGTGCCGCGCAGCATCATCGCCGCGCCGCTTATCCGGCACGGCGAATGCGTGGGCGTCCTTGAGGTGCTCGACTCCGGCAGCCAGCCGCGCAGCGAGCTGTCCGATCTGGAGCTGGTCGGGCTGCTCGCCACCGAGGGCGCCCTGGGCCTGGAACTGCTGGTACGGCACCGATGGCTGGCCGGGGAATCGGATCTGGCCGGCCAGGACGACGACCTGGCAGTGCTACGGCGGCTGGCGCAGCGGCTGCCTGGCGCGCAGGAACCAGTCGGCTCGACGGTGCGCAGGCTGCTCGCCACCGCCGACGATCTCCTCGGCAACGGCGCGGACAGGGCGAGTGGGCACTCCGGCTGAGCCACTGAGCTGGCAGCTGGCCGCCCCGGCATATGTCCTCGACCTTCGGGCAGGCAGCCGCGGAGCGCGGCGCGGCAGCGAGAACCGTCACCTGGCCCGGCAAGACGACTACGGCCCCGGTCACCCCCGGCCCTGCGTGCTCCTGGTCAGCCGGGCGGCCGACGAGGAGGCTGCCGAGCTGGAGGTCCTGCTGCGAAAGGTCGGGATCGGCTGTGCCCGCCTGGACGCCGAGGCGGCGTGCGCCGCGACCTGGTCGTGGACCTGGATGCCCAGGCGGCACGGCTGCACGGTCACTGGATCCGGCGGCCGTCACCTGGGTAAGGCATTTCTCGCCCTGGGTGCTGACCGACCGGCGCGGCCCGGCCTACGAGATGTTCCTGCGGGACTCTTGGCAGGCACTCGGCACGCAGCTGGCCGCAATCTCCGGTGCCGTGATCAGGTCGGAGGGTCCAGGACTGCTCGGCCAGCTGGCGCTGGCCGCGGCCAGCGGGATCCAGGTGCCGCGGACCGTCGTCGCGACGTCGCCGGTCCGGGCCCGGAGCCTGCTGCCGCCGGGCCGGCTGATCCTCAAGGCGCTGCACTGCCACTTCATCGAGGCCGCCCCCGGGCTTCTCGCCGGGATCTTCCCCGAGCTGCTCGACAGCGACGCGCTCGGCCGGGCCGCCGGGGTGCCGGGGCCACCGGTTATTGTGCAGCAGTACATCGACCATGAACTGGAGCTCCGGACGTACTTCGTCCGCGGCGAGGTGTGGCATTCGAGATCGGCAGAGCGGGCGGGCCGACCCGTGGGTAAGCCCCGGACGGCTGGCCGTGCGGCAGGCCGAGCCGCCGCCGCGGTCCGGGCCGCGGTAGTGCGGCTCGCCGATGCCATGTCGCTGGACTACGGCGCATTTGACTTTCTCATGAGCAACGGCAGGCCCAGATTCCTGGAGGTCAGTCCGACCGGAGACTGGCGCTGGATCGAGACGCGCATCGGGACGGCTCCGGTCACCATGGCCGTGGCGCGGATGCTGCGTATCTCTACCTTAGTCGGCGCCGGTGCGGCGCGCCGGAGCGAGCCCGATCGAGCTGACCACGTTCCTCTCGGGCGGCGTCCGGGATTTACCGGAGAGTTATTGACAGATTATAGCCCTTTGCCTTACATTAATAAGTAATTGTAACAAGGAATATCATTAGTCACATCAGCTACCACGAGTCACGCGCGCATCTCGAGGACGAGCTGCCTATGGGTAATCCCGGCCATTCGCAATGCGCGGCGTTGCCGCGATCAGGCTGCCGCTGGGCATCGCCACGGCATTGTCCAGGATCTCCACGCTATCTCCTCGCGAATTAGCTGTTTTCGAGTTGCTCGGCTGCGGGCTCGATAGTGGTTCCGTGGCCCGAGCTTGCGGATTAGCGAGCGCACCGCAAAACGACATGTGACGGCCATACTTGCCAAGCTGGAGCTGCACTCGCGGCTCCAGGCAGGCTTGGTCGCGCTACTTACCCTGCTGTGGCCCGAAGGTCGCATAGACCACCGTCCGATCTGCGAGGACACTGACCCTAAGCGCCATCGGGCCGCGCGCCCGCGGGGCCTCAAGCCGTCCTACCCCGCTGCGGAAGAAGGGTCCATGTCATTCGATCCTCTGGAAGCCCTGCGAGCGGCCGGAAATCCCGTTGACATGCTATCTACCGCTCAGCGGGAAGTGTTCGCTCAGCTCAGTCCAGAAGAGGTCGCTGTGCTGAATTCCATCAAGAAGCGCCTCGATAACCTCGCGGAATCTGATGTCGAAGGGCATGGAGACATAAAGATCCTCTGATTGGAGGATCGCTGCCACCGGATCTGCCCGGCGCCGGACGCGCGTGGCAGGTCGCGGTTGCAGCCATCTATCGCAGGCCGATGCTCGCCACGCGCAGGGGGGAGGATCATGTCAATGACGGGAGGGTCCTGCACCTGCTGCCCAAGGCCGCTGACCGATCGTGAGCTCGCCGTGGCGGGCCTGACAGCAGAAGGGCTGTCGACTGAGGTCATCGCCCAGCGGCTGTGCCTCAGCCCGCATACGGTCGCCGCGCATCTGGCCAAGATGCTGCGGAACCTCAACGTGCGCAACCGGACCGAGATGGTTGCCCGGCTTTATGCGGACGGGATCCTGGTCAGCGGGGAATGGCCGCCCAGGGCCGTCCAGACACGGAATTTCCCCGGCAGCGGCCAGTGCCGGTCGGGTCACCGGAGGCTCACGAGCCAGCAGGGCTGAGCCGGTCTTGCCCAGTGGAAACGTAGTCGGCCGAGGGATGTGCGGAACCGTCGCGGTGAGTGAGGCTTAGCTGGACCCGGATGCACGGATCCGGGCACAGCTCAGGGCAAAGGAGGCGGAACGCCGATGGCGGAGACCCCCGAGGAAAAGAGGGCGCGGCTCATCTCGGAAATCAAGGAGCGCGCCAGCGAGCTCATGAAGGACGAGCCGGATGTCCAGGCTCACTCGCTGTCCGACGAGACCGTGGTCTTCCAGGGCGACGGCGAGGTTGCTGCTCACTGCATCGGCTACTACTCGGACGACTGATGACCGGCACCTCGGCGTTCTCACCGCCTGGAGCTGCGGTGCCCGCGTGTGGCAGCGGGACTGCCCGTGCGGGCACTGCAGCCAGCCGTGCTGTCAGGGACGAGCCTGAGGGTGACCGGAGGGAGCGCATGTTTCGCCTGGTCCGGGGAAATGACTGCTACTGGGCAGTCGGGCAGCGGCGAGTTGCCCGGGTGCCGCTGTCCGGCGTCACCCCCGACGGCCGCCTTACCGAGGCCCATGCGTGTCACCTCGCCGATGCCGACCTGTCGCCGCCGGTCGATCCCGGGCTGTACCACCTGACCGTGGTGATCACCACGAGGTGCAACCTGGCCTGCTCGTACTGCTTCCAGAACGTGGCGCCGGTCGGCGAGCACGGTGCCAGCGAGCACGGTGCCAGCGAGCACGGTGCCAGCCAGCACGGGGCCAGCCAGCACGGGGCCAGGGCGCCCGCCCGCATCCCGGCTGCGGTTCTCACCGAGGACACCACGAAGGCCATCCTGGAGTTCGGCGGGCGCCGGATGAACGAGCGGGGGGCTACGAAGCTTGACCTCATGCTCTTCGGCGGCGAGCCGACTCTCTACCTGCGGCAGTGCGTCCGGCTGCTGGAGGGGGCCAGTTCCCTTGGCCTGGCCAGCGCGTCCATGATCTCCAACGCTACCCGGCTCAGGCCCGCTGCCGCGACGGCCCTTGGCCGGCCTGCAATCGGTGCAGGTCACCCTCGACGGCGACGCCTCGGTGCACGACCGGGTCCGGGTCACGCCCGGCGGCCGCGGCACCTTCGAGCAGATACTGAGCAACATCGAGCAGGCTGCCGGGTGCACCAGCCTGCACTGGCAGCTGCGAGTGAACCTGACCGGCGACTCGATCGGCACCGCCGATGCCCTCATCGACCGGCTGGCGCAACGGCTGGACCCGCGCAGCTTCGGCATCGCCTTCGCCCGGGTCAACGACTCCGGGGTCGGCTTCGCCGATACCGTCGATGTCTCGGCTGACCTTGGCCGGCGCGTCGGCGAGCTGTACCTGCGGGCGTTGCGCGCCGGGTTCGGGGTCAGCCTTCCCACGCTCAAGCAGTGCCTGGCCTGTGACGAGATCGGCGGTAAGACCGGCGCGGTGATCAACGCCGACGGAACCCTCTACAGCTGCTGGGAGTCGGTCGGCAAGCAGGGCTACGAGGTCGGCACGCTGAGCACCGGCTACGAGCCGGAGGCCGTGCTGCGGCCGCGCTGGGTCTCCTGCGGTTTCGAGTCCACCAGCCAGCCCGGCACCCCGGACTACGCTGCGTACCACGACGCCGTCACCGCGACCATCCTGGACTGGCTGTATGCCCGCGGGCGCCTGGAGCCGGCGCAGCGCCTGATCCTGGAGCGCGCATGAAGATAGCCCTGGTGAACATGCCGTGGTCCTCGATCGACAACCCGTCCCTGGCACTCGGCATACTGCAGCGAGCGGTCGCCCGGCAGGTGCCAGGAGCCGAGGTCACGGTGGTGCATGCCAACCTCAACTATGTCGACTGGATCACCGCGCGCCGGGAATTCGGCCTCAGCGACTACCGGCACTACTCAGCTGAGGCATACTTTTCCGGATCCGGCGACTGGGTGTTCTCGTCCGCGCTCTACGCCGATCCTGGCTGGCGCGTTGACGAATTCGAGCAGTACTGGCGCGGCCAGGAAGACGACGGGCGGATTGCCCTGAGCGTAGCCCTGCACCGGCTGGCTCCGGGGTTCATAGCCCAGCTCGCCAGGCAGATCGCCGGGCTGGGCCCGGATGTGGTCGGGTTCACCACCACGTTTCAGCAGAACACCGCGGCGCTGGCGGCGGCCCGTGAGCTCAAGCGGATAGATCCGTCCGTCGTGACCGTGTTTGGCGGAGCCAACTGCGACGGGTCGCAGGGGGAGGCCCTGCACCGCAACTTCTCCTTCATCGACTACGTCGTACGCGGCGAGGGCGAGGCAGCGTTGCCCGAGTTGCTGCGGCAGTTGCGGGAGGGCGGTCAGGCCGCGCCATACCCGGGCTGTGCTGGCGGCGGCCGGACGGCAGCACGGCCGCCAACCCGCTGACCGCAACCCCGCTGCCAGCCGCGAGCATCGAGATGCCGGACTTCGACGACTACTTCGACCGGGTGCCGAAATCGGCGGCCAGCGGCTGGTCGGAACCCCGGCTGATGCTGGAGAGCGCGCGCGGCTGCTGGTGGGGGGACAAGCACCACTGCACGTTCTGCGGGCTGAACGGCACGCTGATGCAGTTCCGGAGCAAGCCAGCGGACGCCTTCGTGGCCGAGCTCATCGACAATGGTCGAGCGGCACCGGGTGCTGGACGTGACCGTCGTCGACAACATCCTGGACATGGCCTACCTGTCCTCGGCGCTGCCGAAGATCGCTCAGGCCGGCTACGACCTGCGGCTGCACTACGAGATCAAGTCGAACCTGCGCCGTGAGCAGCTCCAGACACTGCTGGAGGCCGGAGTCATGCACGTGCAGCCGGGCATCGAGAGCCTCAGCAGCAGGGTGCTGAGGATCATGAAGAAGGGCGTGACCGGATGCCAGAACGTGCGCATGCTGCGGGACGTGGAGTCGCTGTGCATGCAGGCCGAATGGAACTACCTGTGCGGCTTCCCCGGCGAGAGCGAGAACGACTACGCGCCGGTCATCCGGCAGTTCCCGGCGCTGCACCACCTGCGCCCGCCGTCGGCCAGCCGGATCGTGATCGAGCGGTTCAGCCCGTACCACAGCGGGGCCGAGCCAGGCTTCCCCGACCTGCGGGCCGCTGACCAGTACCGGATCACCTACGACCTCCCCGAGCCCGAGCTGATGGACCTGGCCTACCTGTTCACTGCCGCACCGCAGGGAGTGGATGACACGGTGATCGACCAGCTGCGGCAGGAGGCGGACGCCTGGACCGCGGCCTACTACGCGGGCAGCCGTTTCACCTACTGTGATCTGGGCGATGAGGTCGTCCTGGTGAACACCCGGCCCGGGTTCGGCTGGCGGGCACTTTCCGTCGCGCCCCGGTCGAGGTAGCCGCCTTCCGGCTGCTCGACCAGCCGCGCACCGCGGACTTCCTGGCCGCGCAGCTCGGCCCGCTCGGCGCCACCCCCGCCGCGCTGGCCGACCTGCTAGCCCGGTGGCTGGAGCTGGGCGTGGTCTTCACCGACAACGGCAGCTTCATCCAGCTGGCCACCGAGGCCACCAATCAGGAGCTGCACCGGCTGGACACGGCCGGGCTGGCCGGGGCACGGGCCTAGGCCATGTCCGGCAGATCCGTGGCGACCCGGACCGGCGTCCTGACGACGGCCGATGGCAGCGGGGTAACGCTGTGGCGCGACTACGACCGGTCGGCCAACGCGCTCGCGGCCGGGATGTCACTGGGCACCGCGGGAATGGCCAGGGAATCTGGGGTGTCAGCCGACGGCCTGTACGCTCGCGGGGCGCGCCAGGTGACGTTCGACCAGGTGATCGACCTCAGCGCCGGCGATGCGGCAAGCACGGTGCGCGCGCTGTCGCTCATCCGTGACCTTACCGCTTGCGGCATTGTCGTCCGCTGGCGGATCCGCGCGGAGCCTGGCCTGACTGACTGGCGGGAGCTGAGCCACCTCTATCCGCCCGCACGGCTGATCAGCCAGCCGGCCGGTGCCGCCGAGCAGCAGCGGGCTGACTGGGCGCGGTACTACTACCTGGGCAAGTGCATGTTCCGCCGGGGTCCGGGTTTGCTGCAAGTCAGGGACCGCCGCTGGGGCGGGCTGCGGCGGATCACCCTGACCAGGCCGGATCACCTGGAGGCAGCGGTCCGGCTCCAGGACGGGGCCCCGGCCGACAGCGTCCCGCCGGAGATCCTGGCCGAGTTCGCCGGGGCACGCCTGACCGGGATGGTCGGCGACGTCGCCTGGTGGCTGCCGTACCGGATCCGGCGCTGGCCGAGCACATCCATGGTGATCTGAGCCGCCCCGGTCAGGATGCCTCGGGCTCCGGGTCGCTCGCGCCAGCCGCCTGGGCCGCGTGCTCCGGCTGGGCAGCGGATTCCGGGCTGGTCAGCCTGCCGGGGCAAGGCGGCCAGCGCATAGCCCCCGGCCAGGAGCACGAGCAGCCCGGCCGCCGCGAAGATCGTGTCGATGGTGCCGAAGTGCACGCCGGCCAGCGAGCCGGAGAAGTTCCGCAGCACGGAGCTGGCCAGCCAGCCGGCCGCCGCCACCGACGCCATCGCCGCTAGCTGCACCGCGGGATTGAAGATGGCGATCACCCGGCCCATGTACTCCCGGGGCGCGGATGCCAGCAGCAGCGGCGTCATCGCCGTGTTCAGCATGGTGACCGGCACGGCGAGCAGGAAGATCAGCGCGAGGCCGGCCCGAGGACCGTCTGGCGGGAGTAGGCGATGATCAGGGCGCCACTGAGCAGCAGGCAGACCCAGGTCGTCCTCCGGGCGGTCAGCCACCGGACCACCCGCCCGGAGCAGAGCGCCCCGACCACCGCCCCGATGCCGAAGGCCGTGCCCAGGTAGCCGTACAGGTGCGCGGACGCATGCAGGTTCCTGGTGACGAAGAAGACGTCGAGCGCGTTCATCGCCCCGGTTCCGCACTGGCAGATCACCGCGATGCCGAGCAGGACCACCAGGAACCGGTTGCCGGCAAAGTACCGCAGGCCGGCCACGAAGTCCTGGCGCAGCCGGCTGGCGGCGTGGCCGGTCCGTGCGGCGGGCGTCAGGATCGAGCCGGATGGAGCGGATGGCGACGAGGAAACCGCATAAGACGCCGCGTTGAACAGCAGTGCCCACTGCAGCCCGAAGGCGAACAGCAGCGGCGCGGCAAGCGGCGGCCCGATGATCGCGGCCGTGGCGTTGGTTGCCTGGCCGATTCCCGCCGCCCTGGCCCGGTCGACCTCGCCCTGGACCACCTCCCCGAGGATGGCGAAACGGGCCGGGCTGAAGAACTGGCCGACCCCGTTGAGCGCGAATACCACCGCGTAGATCGCGGTGAGCCAGGCCCAGACCGGGAGGTCGTGCACGGGCAGCAGGGACAGCCCCGCGAGCAGCAGGACCAGCAGGCAGCGGACCACCTCGGTGCGCAGCATGGTGCCGAGCCGGTTCCAGCGGTCGACGAACACCCCGGCCAGCGGGCCGACCAGGAGGATCGCCGTGCCCACCGCGAAGAGCACGCCGCTGACCGCCACCGGCCCCCACGTCCTGCCCTTGGCCAGAACCGTGGCCACCCACAGCACGAGAGTGGTATCGAAGGCATAGTCTCCTAAAGTGGAGATAGCCTGCCCGTACCACAGCCGGGCGTAATTGCGGTTGATCAGGGCATTTCGCGGCGACCGCATGGGAACTATCTCCCGGTGACGTCGGCACCTGCCAGGCTATCCCCAGGTAACCGGGGAGACATTCAAGTAGAAGTGTAGCGATGTGACCCCGATTCGGGGAAGCCTGCGTGCCTTAGCCTGGCCGGGCAGACCGCGGCCAGCCAGGCGCTCAGCCAACGGATCAGCATCCGCCGGATGAGCACCAATCGGCTGGCAAAAGTAGTCGCCCGAGGGATGCGCGCCGGGTCCTGGCGGGAGAGGCTGGCGGCACAAGCCCGGCGAGACCGCGAGACCGGGAGCAGTCGAATTTGCCTGGGAAACAGAGGTTTATGAGCACAGTCCAGGACGGCACATTCATGCCTGCCGCATTAGTTACAGATGGCGAGCAGGCCCAGTCATAACTCCGGGTTGCTGATGCCGGATGCCATTGCCTACCGGGTCGGCACGTACCGCGCGGCCGAGCCGGAGCAGACCTGGGAGCGGGTGCGGCCGATGCTGCCCCGGTTCGGCATCACCCGGGTGGCCGACATCACCCGCCTGGACGACATCGGCGTGCCGGTGCACGTGGCTTACCGGCCGACCAGCCTGACCTACGCCGTCAGCATCGGAACCGGGGCCACGGCAACGCAGGCGCGGGTCAGCGCCGTCATGGAGAGCATCGAGGCCTGGCACGCCGAGAACCTCCGGCTGCCGATCGCGGCGCGAGCCCCCGCCGCATCCCTGGACCTCGGCTACGACGTGCGAGCGCTGAGCCTGGCGCGCCGGTCCCCGCTGACCCCGTCCGTGGTCGTTGACTGGGTGTCCGGCCGCGGCCTGATCACCGGCCGGAAGATCCTGGCTCCGGTCGATTTCATCCGGCTCGACGGAACTAGGCCCAGGGACTGGGCCAGCGTGCTCTTCTGGTCCACGAGTAACGGGCTGGCGACCGGCAATACCGCGGCTGACGCCGTGCTGCACGGCCTGAACGAGGTCATCGAGCGGGAAAGCGTGGCCGCCTACGAGGACTCGCCGTGGTCCGGACGGCGATACGTGGGCAATTCGACCGGCTGCCGCAACCCGCTCACGGCGCGGATTTACCAGGCGCTGCTAGCGGTCGGCTGCACCGTGCTGGCCTGCGACATCACCGGGCCGGTCGGGCTGCCCTGTTACGCCGCCTTCCTCTGGTCCCCGGACGTGCCGATCAAGTGCAGCGGGTTCGGCTGCCACGTCGAGCCGGCCATTGCCCTTGGCCGTGCGCTCGCCGAGGCCGCGCTGAGCCGACTGGGCGTTATCTCCGGTGCGCGCGACGACGTCGACTACGACGCCTACCGCGAGACCGCGCGCCCGGCCGAGCCGGCCGAGCTGGCCGAGTTCGGTCCGCAGCCAGATCCCGGGCTGGCCGGCTTGCCTGCCCTGGAGCCGGTGATCAGGCACTGCGCTTCGCAGGTGGCGGCCGTGACCGGGGTCGAGCCGTTCGCGGTCCGGCTGGACCATGAGGACATCGGCATCCCGGCCGTGAAGGTGATCGCCCCTGGCCTGCGGATGATGGGCCAGCACGGGCGGCAGATCCGGGTGCCGGTGGCGACGGTGCCGGGCCGGGCAGCTGCCACGCCGGGGCCGGGCCGGGTAGCTGCCACGCCGGGGCCGGGCCGATGAGCACCGTCGTCTTCGTCGGGCCGACCTTGCCGGCCGCCGAGGCGGCAGCCCTGCTGCCCGTCGCGCAGGTCTTGCCGCCGGTGCGGCACGGCGACCTGCTCAGCCCCGACCTCGGCCGCGGCGACCAGGTTCTGCTCATTGACGGGCTGTTTCTTCAGGCCGCATCCGTCCGGCACCGGGAGATCCTGTGCCTGCTGGAGCGCGGCGTGACCGTCGCCGGAAGCTCCAGCATGGGCGCGTTTTTGGCGGAGCTGTGGCCGTCGCCGGGTGGGGGGGATTGGGGGAGAGATTTAGGCATATGTGCGGCGGAGAAATCAAGCGGGACGACGAGGTGGCCATCGTCCCAGGCGGCCGTGGTGCTTCGGCGAGCCGCTGCACGTCGGCATTCCCGGATCCCCCGCGATGCAGCCGCGGACAGCCTGCTGGCCGCCGGGCAGGCGCGGCTCATGGCAGAGCTGGCCACGGCGATGCCGTTCGGGACCCTGATTTCCGGGCGCTGGAAGTTACCGCCCTGGCCCGAGTCCCGGCCCGCTCAGTGAGCGGCCTTCCGGTCCTGGCGCCTGGCCAACGACATCGATGGCCAAGGCGGGCGACGCGCGGCTCATGCTCGCCGCGGCCGCGGCCGGGCACCCGGCGCTGCGGCCGGCCGGAGCAGGCGACCAGCCCATCCGCAACGTGCATACCCGGCTGCTGGATGCCTGGCAGCACCGGTTCCACGGCGGCGAGGCGGACGGCGAGTGGGTCGCCGACGCCGAGGCGGTCACCGCTATCCAGCTCGCTCATCCCGCTTTCCCCGATGCCTACCGCAGGCACGTCCTGGCCCGGATCACCGGCCTGGATCCTGGCCACGCGGCGCTCGTCTGCCGCGCCGCGGGCATCGCACGGGAGAGGGGACTCGAGGTTCCGGAGCCGGGCTCGGACCTGGCAGACAGCTGGCTCACCGCAGCGGACCTGACCCGCGACGCTGACGACGCGCTCGCCACCCTGCTGGCGCGGTCGTTCGGGGCCAGGCCCGGCCAGTGCGGCCTGACCCTGGCGTCCCTGCCGCCGTCGCTGCGGACCCCGGCCGTCCTGGCCTGGGGCCGCGATCTTGCTCTGGCCGCCCGCAGGCGCACCGAGGCCCTGCTCGGGTCCGCCGACGGCGGGCCCCGGCGCCGGTTCCGGTCCGAGGTCATCGACCGGACCCTGGCCGCGCTGTGGGACTGCGAGATCAGCGACTTGCAGGCCGGGGCCTTCGATCGCGGCATCGCTGACCTCAGCGAGCTCCGGCGGCTGGCCGAGCCGTTCGTGGCCCAGCTCAGGCCGGCGGCCGGACGGTTATGTCACCACTCCGCCCCTGCGCCGATGCTGAGGAATCCCTCCTGCACCAGGCGCTTCACTAGCTGCACCTTGTCCGCAGTACCCCTACCGGGCTCCAGGCTCCCAGCGGTGCGGGCGCTGCCATCGAGCAGCTCAATAATCTCTCGCCCCCAAGACCCCGGCACGGAAAGCTCGCGCTTCGTGCTGCGCACCATGAACCGCTCGCCGAACCAGCCAATCTGCAGTACCTTCGAAGGCCTGCGAAAAACTGTGGTCAGCTCACTGACTGCCTCGCGCTCCAGTACATCGGCAATATGAGAACTCAAATCTTCTGCCCGGTTCCGCCAGAAAGCCCGCTCCGCTGCGCCAATCGCGGACTCGGGTGTCGCGCCCTTCTCTGCCGCAATCCGCTCATACTCAACCACTGCCTCACTTCGGGATTTGCTGTTCAGAGCAAAGCCAGCAGGCAATGGCATACGATGTTCGACCGATGACCTCGCGACAGCGTCATAGCTGTCCTTCAGTGCTTCTACCCAGGTGCTCGCCAGAACCCCTAGTGTCAGATGCAAGGACGGTGCATCGCGAGACGCCACAGCATGCACGAACCCTCGTGGCACATAGAGCGTATCGCCTGGCTCTAGCGTCACCTCTAGTACCAGCTTGCCTACTGGCAGCTCGCTGCTATTGTGACTCCGAACGTCTGTCCACTCCTGCGAAGCCAGCGGCCAGGCGACCACGGGCTCCCAGATCCGCCATGACTTGCTACCCTCGGCCTGGAGGACAAATACGTCATGCGTGTCATAATGCCTGCCCAGGCCGATCGATCGCGGCGGTGTTAAATAAGCATTAGCCTTTACATAGTGCGACAACGCTACCGACATCGCGTCGCACTGACGCGTTAGCGGCGGCCAGAACTGATGTAGTCCCTGCAGCTTGAGGGTGGCACCGCCGGCCAGTGCCTGGCCTATCAGACGAGCGTCTGGCAGGTCGTCAACGATGACACCGCCAACAATCGCCGAGCGCAGATAGCTCTGCGGACTCAGCAGCCTCCCTTCCTTCACCATTCGCACAGCGGGCGGCTTCAGGTGCATTCCGCCGACGAGGCGGCTCACGTCACTGATCGACAGCAAGTCGTTGAAACTGGCGCTACCCTGCGACTGGAACAGCTGCGGCCATAAACCATACGATGTCGATAGGAAGGACTCTGTATCGTTTCCGACCAGCCGCCCGAGAATCTTTCGCGAGCGCTCCGCGGCCTGCTTACGCCCGAGCCACATCCAGCTGCCTGGGATAACCTCGCCGCCGTCGTAACAATCTGGCCGCAGGTCGAAATCCTGTATGCCTGCAAAGGCATTCTCGTCGGATTTAATTCCAGCTCGATCATTAATATCACGAATCGTCGTCATGATATTAGTGTCTTCGAGAGACATATGTCGAGCGTAGCCCAGGTCTAGCGCCGCCACAAGAGCGCGATTGGCTCAGGGCTCGGCCAGCCAGTTAACGACACCGACGTCACAAATCCGCGCAGCGGAAGGACCCGCCCGTCGTAAAGGCGACCGGCAGGGCGGCAGGTGCCGGACTCCCCAGTCCGGCACCTGCCAGGTGCGCGAGCCCAGCCCGTGCTGGCGGCGGCAGTCGGCCCGCTGCCATTGCGTTCTGGCTCCTGGTAATTGGTCTAACCCATCCCCATCGGCGAGCGGACGCCCGCCAGGTCCTCCCTGTTGACCCGGATCATGCCGACGTCGATGATCAGGGCGATCACCGCGATCCCGGCCGACACCTCGAACCCGCGGGAGAACCCGGTGGCCAGCGCGTGGTCGTAGATGCCGGCCGCGGCCGTCTTCGCCTGGGCCGCGTCGGGTGGATCGCGTGGCCGGCCTTGGCCGCAGCGGCCGCCGCGTGGGCGGCGGTCGCCTTGCGCGCGGTGTTCGCCACGACCGTCCAGGCCACCGTGCCGAGCACGGCCAGCCCGATCGAGCCGCCGACCTGCTGGCCGGCGTTGAGCAGGCTGGAGGCCAGCCCGGCGTCCCTGTCCTCGACCTTGGACAGCGCGACCAGCGTGATCGGCATGAACAGCATGCCCAGGCCCGCCGCGGTGACCAGCATCGGGCCGAGCAGGCCGCCCGCGTAGCTGCTGTGCTCGGTGATCCGGGACAGCCAGAACATGCCGCCGGCGCTGATCGCTGAGCCCGCCATCAGCAGCGGCCGGGCGCCGATCCGGCCACCAGCTGGGGCTGACCCCGGCCATCGGCATGATCACGCCGACCATCGGCAGGTAGGCCACGCCGGTCTTCAGCGCGCTGTAGCCCCAGACGTTCTGCACGAACAGGGTCAGGAAGAAGAACATGCCGAACATCGCGGTGCCGACGCAGAGCATGATCAGGTTCGCGGCGGACCTGCTGCTATTCCGGAAGATCCGCAGCGGCATCAGCGCGTGCTCGCTGCGCGCCTCGATGATCACGAACGAGACGAGCAGCACCACCGCGGCCACCAGCGACGCCAGCACCTTGGTGTCACCCCAGTGCGAGACGCCGTTGGCGCTGGTGGCAGCGCTGGACAGGCCGTAGACCAGGGCGGCCAGCCCGAGGGTGCCGGTGATCGCGCCGGGCAGGTCGAACCGGCCGGGGTGCCGCTTGGACTCGCCGAGCGCACGCGGCGCCAGCAGCGCGACGACGATCCCGATCGGCACGTTGACGAACAGCACCCAGCGCCAGGAGACGTAGGTGGTCAGCAGGCCGCCGGCCAGCAGGCCGACCGCGGCGCCGCCGATGCTCATGGCGGCATAGACGCCCATCGCCCGGTTACGCGGCGGGCCCTCCGGGAAGTTGGTGGTGACCAGCGACAGCGCCGTCGGCGCGACGATCGCGCCGCCAACGCCCTGCAGTGCCCGGCGGCGAGCAGCCATTCCTGCGAGTTGGCGAACCCGCCGAGCAGCGAGGCCACCGAGAACAGGATGAT
Source organism: uncultured Actinomycetota bacterium (assembly GCA_963719705.1). Classification (GTDB taxonomy): domain Bacteria; phylum Actinomycetota; class Actinomycetes; order Streptosporangiales; family Streptosporangiaceae; genus CAVRCV01. Next base: position 888,317 of record CAVRCV010000013.1, on the reverse strand, counting down.
ACCGGCGATGAACACCCTCCGGCGGCCGAGGATGTCGCCGGCCCGGCCGCCGAGCAGCAGCAGCCCGCCGAAGGTCAGCGCGTAGGCGTTGACCACCCATTCCAGCCCGGAGCCGGAGAAGCCGAGCGCGTGCTGAATGTTCGGCAGCGCGACGTTGACGATCGTGGCGTCGAGCACCACCATGAGCTGCGCGGTGGCGATGACCACCAGCGCCAGGCCGAGGTGGGGGGGGACGGCCGGGCTTGCCGGGCCTGCCGGGTCGCCTGGCGGGCCGGGGGGTCGATGACGGCGGGGCCGCCGGGCAGGGTGCCCAGTCCCGCTGGCGGACGCGTTCTGGCAGGCATGAAGGTCTCTCCTCACGGCGGCGATTTTCCTGCGGCGGCGGCGCGCGGGCGCGGTCTCCGGCGCAGGCCGCCCACGAATCCGCTCGCGGGGCTTGCCCCTCGGCCCCGCGCTGCGGACTCTCGTGCAGGCGGGCAAGCTGTGCGCTGATGGCGCTGTCCGGGGGTGAGCCCAGGTAGCGCCCGGCGGCATTAGCCGCCGGTTAACGGAGCGCGTACCGCCGGTTAACGGAGCGGGGGAGGACTCAGGGCGTCCGTCACCTCCGGCCCACCAGGCGTTGGGGACGGTGGCTCAGCGGTCGCCGCGCTGGCCCCGGGGGAGCCTGCCCCCGCGGTGTGCGGCAGCGTCTCCGTCGCTGAGCATCTTGCGGATCAGGCTGAGCAGTTGCTCGCGTTCCTCCTCGGTGAGTGTCCGGTGCCAGGGCATCCTGGCGGCCATCTCGCTCTCAATCCGCTGCTTCACCGCAAGGCCCTCGCCGGTCAGCACCAGGTTCTTGACCCGGCGGTCGGCAGGATGGGCCTCGCGCCTGGCCAGCCCGCGCTTCTCCAGCAGGTCGGCGACCACGGTGACGAACGAGGGGTCGCAGTGCATGCGCTTGCCGAGGTCCTTCATCGCCATCGGGCACTCCAGCGTGTGCAGCGCCTTGATGAAGAAGGACGGGACAGACATGCGCTGCGCGATGCTCTCGCCGAGCGCCATGATCCGGCCGATCAGCTCGGAGACGCCGTCCAGGATCTCCGCGTCGAGCTGCTCGCCCCGCGATCGTGCGTCCATGGTAGCTGCCTGAGTTAGTAAATGATTGAGTTCCTCAACCATATGAGGAGCAGGTTGAGGATGTCAATCGTTTATCTGCTCAAGTTTTCTGGGCGTCCAGCAGCGCCGCCCTGCGGCAGCGGGCCGGGCGCGGCGTCAGCGGCGGCTGGCTGGTCAGTGGCGGCTGGCTGGTCAGTGGCGGCTGGCGGGTCAGCGGCCGATCATGCCGGCCACGAGCAGCACCATGACCACGACCACGCCGATGGCGATCAGCCCGCTGCGCATCCTGGTCCGCCTGAAGCCGGGCAGCCTGCTCCGGGTGGTCTTTACGTCGCCGTGTGCCGCCTGCGCCTGGTTGGCGTGCCAGCCGAGTATGCAGCCGACGATCAGGAAGATCAGCCCGAGCCCGAAGGCGGCTGATTCCATCAGTTTGCCTCTCTCGCATCGTTGGGCCCCCGGGCGCAGAGCGCCGGCCCCTTGCCTGATCATCGCGCAATCGGCCTGGCCTGCTTCCAGCGGAAACGCCGCTTTGCAGTGATGCTGGCAGGATTGGCCTGCCGCGCACACCGTCTAGGAACGCAGAGGGAGTCAGGGTCGCCGATGAACGAAGCACTGACCGCCGAGACCATCAGTATCACCGTCCATGGCGGAGGTAGATCGAGGCCTATCTGGCCCGGCCGCACGGCGACGGCCCGCCCGGCAGCGTCGTGGTGGTCCATCACATGCCCGGCTATGACTCAGCCACCAAGGAGATCACCAGGAACTTCGCCGCGCACGGCTACGCCGCGCCGTTGCCGAACCTCTATTACCGCGAAGCGCCGGGAGCCAGCCCTGACGATGCGGCGGCGACGCAGGGCCAGGCGGAGTGCCGGACGACGGCTCGTCGCCGACGTCGGCAGGCGCTGCCGCCTATCTCCGCTCGCTCCCCGGGTCAACGGCAAGGTCGGGCTCATCGGCTACCGCTCCGGCGGCCGGCAGTCGTTCCTGTCGGCGTGCAGCCTCCCGCTCGAGGCCGCCGTTGACTGCTATGGGGCCTTGTCATCCCGCCCCAGCGCCCGAAATCCCGCTCCAGGTCGCCCCCCTCGACGGGCTGGCGCCGAACCTGTCATGCCCGCTGCTCGGGCTGTTCGGTGCCGACGACCAGTTCCCGGCGCCGGCCGAGGTCGCCGAGCTCGACCAAGGTACTCACCGACCCGGGGAAGGAGTTCGAGTTCCACACCTTCGAGAGCGCTGGGCACGCCTTCTTCGCTGTTGACCGACCCGCTTACCGGGCCGAGGCCGCGGTCGAAGGTTGGGCCAGCGGATCTGGGATTTCTCGGCCGCTATCTGGGCCGGCTGAGGCAGCTGACATGTGCACCTATCTGACTGAGAAGATTGGGCCGACCGGGAGTGGGAAGGGCGCCAGGGCTGGTTCGCGGTGAGCGACGCCAGCGTCTACTTCGATCACCCCGTCCACGCCAGTGCCGACCACACCCTGAACATCGACTTCGTGAACACCGGCCAGGGGCCCGTCCGCCCGGGTCGCCGTGGAGCTCACCGCGCAGTCCGCGCGGGCCCTGGCCGCGGCGATTGAGGCCGCGCTGGACTCGGCGCCGCCAGGCCTGGTTTCCTGACCTGCGGCGACCTGAATCATGATCGCCAGAATGGGACGGTGGCCAAAACCGGCGATCTTGGTGCCCGGAATGGTGCCCTGGCCTTCTGCGACGGCCTGTTATCCTCTTTAATGGCGGAACTTCCCCGTTCGAGGCTGTCGGGAAATGTCGGCATCCCGTGCCAGGATCGGGGGGTGACGAGGACTGCCAGACCGCCGCGATGGGGCCCCGGCGGGCCGGCAGTTACGGGGGTCCTGCCGGTAGGGCGGCGTTGCAGGAAGGACGACGGTGAAGTTCAGGGTCGAGCGTGAGGCGCTGGGCGAGGCGGTGGCGTGGGTGGCGCGGGCGCTGCCATCCCGGCCGGTCGTTCCGGTGCTGTCGGGGCTGCTGCTGCAGGCGGCGGAGGACGAGGTGACCCCTGCTTCGATTACGAGGTGTCCGCGCCTAGCCTGGGCCGCCGATGTGGCCGAGCCGGGCACCGCGCTGGTGCCGGGCAGGCTGCTGGCCGAGATCACCCGAAGCCTGCCCGGCCAGCCTGCCCAGGTTCAGCCTGGACGGCGATATGGTCGGCCTGGCCGCGGCAGCGCCGAGTTCAGCCTGGGCTCCGCTGCCGTTGCAGGACTACCCGGAGCTGCCCAGGCCTGCGATCCGGCCGGCACGGTGGACTCCGGGTCGCTGGCCGCCGCGTCCCAGGTTGTCCCGTCGGCCAGCCGGGACGACACGCTGCCCATGCTCGACCCGGGTCTTCATCGATATCGACGGACCGGTCATGACGCTGGTTGCCACCGACCGGTACCGGATGGCGCTCCGGCGGTCGTCCTGGACCCCGGCCGACCCGGCCATCCGGGTGTCCGTGCTGGTGCCCGCCAGGACGCTGGCCGACGTCGGCCGGACCATGGCGCCGGGCGTGCCGGTACGGCGTCTCCCCGCGCCGAGGCCGAGGCCGGGTTGTCCCGGGACGGCCAGGACGAGGCGGCAGCCGGCGCCGGCCCGCGCCCGGCCGACGGCATGATCAGCTTCGAGGGCGGCGGGCGCCTGCTGACCGCGCGGCTGATCGCCCGCGACTTCATCAAGTACCGGTCCCGGTTCCCCAGCGTGTTCGGCAGCCAGGCCGAAGTGCCCGCCCCGCGCCGTTCCTCGAGGCGGTCCGGCGGGTGTCCCTGGTCGCCGAGCGCGCCAGCCCGGTGCGGCTGTCGTTCGGCGTCGGCGAGGTCGTGATCGAGGCGCAGGCCGAGGGCAGGGCGCGGGCAGGTCGAGACGTGCCGGCCCAGTCCCCGGGGACGAGCGGGTGATCTCGTTCAACCCGCACTACCTGCTCGACGGCCTGGCCGCGGTGACCGTCCCCGGCCAGCCGAGACCGTCAGGAGCGGCGGACCGGCTAAGACGGGCGAGACCGGCGGGCCGGCGGCAGACGGGCCGGAGGGCGGCGACGGCCCCGCCGATGCGGCGGTCCGGCGGTCCGGCCCGGCCGCCGAGCCGCCCCACGGCCGGGTCCGGCTGCAGTTCACCAGCCCGGCCAGGCCCGCCCTGATCACCTGGGCGGGGCGACGCAGCCGGCGGCACAGCACGATACGCCGGCAGCCAGCCCGACGGTCCGGCACCGGTGGCACGCCCGAGGATCGCGGGCAGCATGACGCCGGTCAGGCGAGCCCGACGTAGTCCGGCGGCACTGGCAGCGCGGCGCCGCTGCGGGTGCCGCGTCTGGCCGCTAGCCGGCCTGATAGCCGGGGAACCGGCCGCGCGGCCCAGTGATCCGGATCCGCACGCAGCGGACCCGCGGTATCACGCGCGAAGATCGCTATCGGCAGAGCTCGCAAGCTTGCCGGGCCAGCGGGAACGGCGCAGGCCGCAGGCGGCGATCTAGCATGATCACGATGCCGAGCAGCGGACGGCTGAGCCAGCGCGAGACTGACGAGGCCGCCCGCTGCGGCCGCGCGATGGCGCATGCGTAGCGCTGGTGGCGCGTGGCCCTGCTCGGCCTGGTCCCGGCTGGCCGCGGCCGGCTACCGGGAGGAGCCGCGCGGCACTGGCAGCCGGCGACGGCGCGTGACGTGCGGAAGGTCGCTGGTGATCGCGGTGCAGCTGGCTCTGGGTCACCGCGGCGAAGATCGCGTCGAGGCGCTGGTTGAACTCCTCCATGCGTCAGCCTGCCCTGCGCGTAGTGCTCGCGCAGGCAGACGGCCGCCGCCTCGCGGTCGGCGTCCCCAATGCGCAGGTCCGGTCCTGTCGCCATCTGATCCTCCGCGGTGCCCGCTGCGTGCCCCTTCCGCAGCAAGACGATATATCGCGAATCACCGGTCGGCAAGCTCGGCACAGGACCCGGGGTTCAGCGGGCGAGTCGGCTCCGGCGGGCTCGGTCAGTCGCCGAGGTAGCTGCTGCCGCCGGTTTCCGGGTTCTCGACCTGAGTCGGCGACCGACGATCGCGCCGGCCCTGGCGAAGACCAGCGTCAGCGTGATCTCGGTGCCCGGCGTCATCGGCCCGGAGCCGGTGATCAGCAGGTGGAACCCGTCCGGGTCGAAGCCGGACGGTCGAGTCACGCGGGCATCGCCGATGTCCCGTACCGCGTCCGACATGCACGGCGGAGCCGGGGTCGGCCGGGCCGCGGAAGGTCACCCGGCCGCCGGCGCTGGTGCGGGCGGCGATCAGGCGGTCGGCGCGAGCCGTTGTTCTGGATCACCAGGTAGGCGTCGGTGCGTCGCCGGAGCCGAGCCGGGCTGCGGCGACGTAGGCGGTGCCGAGCCTGGATCGGCCGGCGCGCCGCCGCTGTCCGCGCTGGTGCAGCCACCGGCCAGCAGCCGCCAGCGGCGACGACGGCGACGACGCAGCAGGCGGCGCGCACCGGCCCGGTACCACCGGCCGGGCAGCTGCGTTCATGATCACGCCCGAGCATCCATTCTGGAATAGCAAGGTCTCACGGCATCTCGCGCGCCCCGGGCGGCATCGCGCGTGGCTCACGGAACTCCACGACCGCTCCCACACGGCCTTAGCCTAGTCGCCAGGCGCCGCTAGCCGCGCCGAGCCGAGCAGGCCGAGCGGTGGTGAGCCGAGGTCGAGCATGGCTGAGTGGAATCGGCGCAGCGAGAAGCCCGCTCCCCACTCCCTCCGTGCCCGCTCGCGCAGGTTCATGATCTCCAGCTTGCCCCAGGTGTAGCGCCCGTAGGTCGGGTCGAACGTCGCCCTGCGCGCCTCCGAAGGGCCGACGCCCCGGCCAGGTGGGTGTCGGCCTCGAACCTGCGCGGCCGCCTTCGGCCCGGTCATCCCGGCGTGTGCACGCCGATGGCGCAGGCCAGGCTGGTGACCCGGACCAGGGCCTCGAGCCAGACGCCGATGGCAAACCGGGGATCATCAGCGCGGAACCCCTCCTCCACGCACAGTTCCTCGGCATAGTGCGCCCAGCCCTCGATGAACGCGCTCGACTGCAGCGTGCGGCGGACCAGGCCGGGTGCCCGGCGCAGCGCGCGACCATGCGAGAAGTGACCGGGCGCCACCTCGTGCACGGTGATGCCCGGCAGCGTGGTGGCGCTGAATACCTCGAGCCAGCGCTCGGCCTCCGCTGCTGGCCAGGCCGGATCCGGCGGGGAGATGTGGTACCAGGACGGGCCATCCGGCTCGCCCGGCGCGGCCGGCGTCATCATCGCCATAGCCCATCGGCGCGCCTCGGGAGCCAGCCCGACCAGGCACTCCCCGTCCTGGTAGGGCACCAGGTCCCGGCCCCTGGTGAACTCGATGGCCAGCCGGGTCCACTGGCGGGCGGCGTCGAGGACACCATCGGCGTCCGGGTGATCGCGCACCAGTTCGCGTGCCACCTGCAGCGGCGGTCGGCCCGGATCGAGCCGGGCGCAGCCATCGGCCAGCAGCCCGGCGAGCCGGTCCCGTTCCGCGTCGGCCTGCTCGGCGAGCCCGCCGAGGTCCAGCCCGATGCTCTCGGCGCTGCTCATCAGCGCGGTCAGCGCCCCGGTGCCCAGGGCCGGGTCGGGGTCGCCCGCCTCGGCCGCCTGTCGCATGTGCGCGATCAGCCGGGCATGCGCCGCGAGCGCGGCCTGGAGGACCTGCTGCCTCGCCTCGGCGGGCAGGCCGACGGCGAGCCCGCGCATGCTGCCGATGAGTGCCTCGGCCACCGGCGCGCTCAGCTGATCCAGCGCGCGGACCGCGGCGTCGACGGCCTCCGGCCAGGCAGCCAGCTGCGCCAGGCAGGCGCCGCGGCGCTGCCCGGCCGGTGCGTAGTCGCGGTCGTAGCAGCTCAGGTCCAGCGCGGACAGATGCAGCATGGGATTGCGGCGGTGCAGCTCGAGCTGGCCGAGCGCGACCCTGGCCTGTTCCTCGAACGCGGCCAGGTGCGCCTCGTCGTGCGAGTCTGCCAGCCGGTCACCGGCCGCAGCCGCGGCGGCCAGCCGCGCCAGCCCGCGCCGCACCCCGCCGGGGGACAGGTCCTGGACCTGGCCGTCGTATTCGTGCCGCCCGCTGTACTCGCGGGTGTCGGCGACGGCGAGGTCACAGACGGCCCGCAGTCTCGGGCCCAGCTCATCGTCCATGCCCGAACCGTACCCGTGCCCGCCAGCCAGCGATGGCTGGACCCGGCACCGCGGCCTGCCCTGGTACCGCGGCGGGCGGGCCGGTAGCTTCGGAGCACATCCCAGGCCGAACCAGCAGGAGGCGCCCGTGCCCGCCGCGTGCCCGTGCCCGCCCGCCCCCCGTGCCCGCCTCCCCAGCCCGCCCACCACCTCGCGCCCGCAGCTGACCGGCACCTTCGGCATGGTGGCGTCGACGCACTGGCTGGCGACCGCGGCCGGGATGGCAACCCTGGAAAAAGGCGGTAACGCATTCGACGCGGCCGCTGCCGCCGGGTTCGTGCTGCAGGTCGTGGAGCCGCATCAGAACGGCCTGGGCGGCGAGGTCCCGGTGATCGGCTACTCGGCCGGCCTGGGCGAGGTGTTCGTGCTCGACGGGCAGGGGCCCGCCCCGGCCGCGGCCACCCTGGCCGCGTTCGGCGCGCTTGGCCTCGACCTGATTCCCGGCACCGGGCTGCTGGCCGCGTGCGTGCCCGCCGCGTTCGGCACCTGGATGCTGCTGCTGTCCAGGTACGGCAGCCTGCCGCTGCGGGAGGTGCTGGACTACGCGATCGGCTACGCCGAGAACGGCTACCCGATGCCGGTCACCGGCAGCGCGACGATCGGCGCGATGGAGGGCACGTTCCGCGCGCACTGGCCCAGCTCGGCCGAGATCTACCTGGTCGGCGGGGTGCCTGCCCCCGGAGCCCGGTTCGCCAATCCGGTGCTGGCCGCGGTCTACCGGCGGCTGCTGGCCGAGGCGGAAGCCGCGGGCCGGGACCGCGAGGCCCAGCTCGAGGCGGCCAGGCGCGCTTTCTACCAGGGGTTCGTGGCCGAGGCGATCGCGGGCTTCCTGGCCGCGCGCCGAGGTGATGGACGTCACCGGCCGGCCGCACCGCGGCCTGCTCAGCGGCGGACGACCTTGCTGCCTGGCGGGCGTCGGCGGAGCCGCCGGCCAGCATCGGGTTCCGCGGGCTGACCGTCTGCAAGACCGGCCCGTGGGGGCAGGGGCCGGTGTTCCTGCAGCAGCTCGCGCTGCTGGACGGGTTCGAGCTGGACCGGATGGGGCCGGGCAGCGCGGAGCTGATCCATGTCGTGACCGAGTGCGCCAAGCTGGCCTTCGCCGACCGGGAGGCCTGGTACGGCGATCCGCGCGGTACCGATGTGCCGCTGGCCGGGCTGCTGTCGCCGCGGTACGCGGCGCAGCGCCGGGAGCTGGTCGGCCCGGACGCCTCGGCCGAGCTGCGGCCCGGCTCGCCCGGCGGCGCGGTGGCTGTACTGCCTGGATTCGCCCTGGCCGGCTTCGCCGGCCAGCGCGGTCCTCCGGTGACGACGAGCCCGTCCGGCCCGGCCTGGCCGGGCAGGACGGGCACTCGGCGGGCCAGCCGGGCGCGGGCGACCCGACCCTGGCCGGGTCCGGCGACACCGTGGCACTCAGGGCGACACCGTGCACCAGGGCGACACCGTGCACCTGGACGCGGCCGACCGGTTCGGCAACCTGGTCTCGGCCACCCCGAGCGGGGGCTGGCTGCAGAGCTCGCCGGTCATCCCCGGCCTCGGGTTCTGCCTGGGCAGCCGGGCCCAGATGTTCACCCTGACCCCCGGCCTGCCCGCGACCCTGGCGCCTGGCCGCAGGCCGCGCACCACGCTGTCACCCGGCCTGGTGCTGCGTGACGGCGAGCCCTGGCTGGCGTTCGGCACGCCGGGCGGGGACCAGCAGGACCAGTGGACCCTGACCGTCCTGCTCAACCACGTGCTGTTCGGGATGAACCTGCAGGCCGCGATCGACGCCCCGGCCTGGCACACCGACCACTTCCCGTCCTCGTTCTACCCGCGCGGCTGCGCGCCCCGGTCGCTGACCGTGGAGGGCCGGGCCGGGCCGGAGGTGATCGCGGAGCTGCGGCGGCGCGGGCACCAGGTAACCGTCGCGCCGGACTGGTCGCTCGGCCGGGTGACCGCGGTGGCCCGGCGGGACGGGTTCCTGCACGCCGCCGCCAACCCCCGCGGCATGCAGGGCTACGCGGCCGGCCGATAGGCAGGGTCATCGGCCGCGGGCCGCGACGATCTCGCGTTGCCGCCGGGTCCAGTAGTCGACGATCTGGGTTCGCGGAACGGGCAGTGCGTCGTCGGGATCGACGTCGTTGAAAAAGCCGAGGCCCAGCAGGATATGGTCGATCGCCTGCCCTGGGTATTCGGGCCGGAAGCGCTCGACGAACAGCGCCAGGCCCTCGTCGGCCGTTCGCCCGGTTCGCTGCTCGATAATCATCAGGTCGAAGTAGTCGCGGAGCTCGCCGCGGTCGCCGACGACCTTGAGCTTCATGGCCATCAAATCGCTGAGTTCCGCGACGTGCAGGCCATCGACCTTACGGGGGCGCTCCAGAAGATGCTGCGGCCGACCCTCGTCCGCGTGCAGGAACTGGACCCTGGTGGCAGAGAAGACGCCATTGAGGGTTCCCGGCAGGCGCTCGGTGATGGCAAAGGGACCGGCCGCAGACAGGTGCCTGGCCAGTTCGTCGAGGTCAACGATGCCATGATGGAAAAAGAAGTCCAGATCCCGGCTGATCCGGTGCGCGAGATGAACGGCGATGGCCGTCCCGCCTCCGAGGTAGGCGTCATGCGGCACGAGCGGGGCCACAGCGTCCCACACAGCGGCCGTGTCGGCCGGAAGGATCTTCCTGATGTGCTCAGATGGCATGGGGCTCGTGCCGGGCAAGATTATGCGCGAGTGCTTTCCTGGCGGGCTCCAGGCCACGCGCCGCTGCCGCGTGCTCCCAGGCGCTTGCGGGCAGGTTCACGGCACCCCAGGCGAGGCCGTCGGGATCAAAGGATGTGATGAGCCGCCGCGCGATGAACGGCGCCGAGCTTGCTACCTCAAGTTGACCGGGTGCCACGTTCCAGAACAAGTGGAGCAGGTGCGGAGGAACTCGCTTGGCGTGCGCCCTTTCGGGGCGGGCGGGCAATCGCAGCCGGGCGATATCCGGGGCGAGCGCCAGCCAGCGTGGCGACCCGAACCGGAGCCGGTACACCGTCGTCTCGGTGGCGTGCCCCCGGGCGACCATCATCTGTGCCTGAGTGACGAGGCCATGTGCGGTAAGCCGGGTGAGGGCGCGAGCGGTGGCGGTCGGCGAGGCTCCCGCCCGCCGTGCGGCCTCACGAACCGACGCCACGCCCCTCGGCGACCGCGACAGCGCCGCCAGGACCAGGGCCTCCACCCGCGACAGGCCGGGCACTGGCCGCATGACCCCCAGATCACGGGCGAGCTCGTCCAGCTGGCGTCTCGATAGCTGAAAGGCGCCCGAAGGGGCACGCTCTGCCCTCATGCCCAGCCGGTCAACGGCCCGCCGAACCCGCGGTGCCGAGGTCCCCAGAGCCTGGGCCGCAGCGGCAAGGCTATAGGTGTCCATATCGTTATGGTACCTGATCTCACTTTCCGGCGGCGCCTGAGTCAGACCGGGACGGCCAGGGCGCCGATGATGACGGCGGCGGCGACCGCGAGCACCCGCAGCCAGGCGGCCGCCGTGCCGGTGCCGACCGGCAGCGCGGCCGCGGCGGTCACCAGCGCGAGCAGGCCGAGGCCCGCCGCGAGCAGCGGCAGCTGCGGCCGCAGCGACCCGGGCCGCTGCCCGGTCTCGGCCAGGTGCGTGCCGAGAAGGTAGGCCAGCAGCACCGCGCCGGCCACCGCGGTGTGCCAGGGCGGCCGGGACCGGTGCAGCGCCTCCAGCCCGAGCACCGCTACCACCACCCCGTCGGCCCACGGCGCGGACCTGGCCGCCCCGGTCAGCCGCCACAAGGCGCTGCACCACCAGCGGCGCGAACATCGCCGAATCGTCCTCGGCGGGCGGCCGCAGCACCAGCTGCCCGGCCCCGAGCACCGCGCAGCAGATCGCGGCGATCAGGACTGGCTGCGCGCCGCGGGATGCACCGGACATCGGCACCGCCGCCCAGGCGATCACGCCGGCCGCGAGCAGCCCGGTCACCGCGATCATCCCGACCGGCCTGCCGATCCCGGCCCGGCCGGACCGCCCGGACCTCCTGGCCTGCCCGGCCGCGGTCAGCTGGCCCTGGCTCACCGGTGCGTCACCATGACCCTCCTGGTGTACGGCGCGAGCGGCTCGTCGAGGAGCTGGCGGCCGTCCCAGTGCACCACCGGGATGCCCAGCTCTCGCAGCGAGAACCGGATCGCCTCCTGCTCCATCCGCCAGACCCGCCCGGCCAGCTGTGCCATCGCGCCCCGGCCGGCCTCGCCGCCCCGGCCACGCCGGGCGGTAAGGCCGCCAGCGCGGCGCGGCGGCTCGGCGTTGAGCACGTCCACGACCAGCACCGCGTGACCGCGCTCGCGCAGATCCCGCAGCGTCTCGGTGAGCACCGGGTTGAGCAGCGGGCTGAGCACCACGATCAGCGCCCCTGGCGGCAGCGCTGCCCGCGGCAGCCGGGCCAGCTCGGTGGTCTGGGCCCAGGACCCGTCCACGGTCAGCAGCATGTCCATGATCCGGTCGAACTGGCGGCGGCCGGACGCCGGGCTGAGCCAGCTGTCCGAGCCACCGCAGATCACCAGGCCGACCCGGTCCCTGGCGGCCAGGTAGGCCCTGGCCAGCCCGGCCGTGCCGCGCAGCACCAGGTCCAGCGAGCTGGCACCCGGCTCGCCGACGTCGGAGGTGGCATCGGCGAGCAGGACCGTGTTCTGCGACCGCTCGGCCGCGAACGTGTTCAGCTGGAGCGTGCCCCGCCGGGTGGTGGCCGCCCAGTTGATCCGCCGCTGCCGGTCGCCGGGCACGAACTCGCGCACCCCGGCGAACTCGATGCCCTCGCCCGGCGTCCTGGCCGGGTGCTCGCCGAGCCGGCTCGGCAGCTTGCTCAGCACCACCACCCGGTCCAGCACGGCGGCCGCGGGCAGGCAGCTGAGCTGCGGCAGCCGGGCCGTGACCCGGCCCTCGGTCAGGTGCCACCGGTCGGTCAGCACCACCTCGACCTGGCCGGCCGGGCGCTTGCCAGAGCGCAGCGCGCGGAATGGCAGCCGGAACTCGCCGGGGCCGTCCCGGACCGGCACGGCCGGCACGATCAGCCGGGCCGGGCGCAGCTCCATCCGTACCGTGTACCGGCCGGTGCCGCCGGCCCGCGCCACCACCGTGGCCTGCTCGCCCTCCACGATCCTGGTGCCGGTCAGGTACACCTGCAGGCTGATCGCGGCCGGCCGTTCCTGCCGCCAGGTGACCAGCAGCAGCACCGCCGGCGCGGCGGCGGCGGCGAACTCGGCCCGGCGGCTGAGCACCGCCAGCACCAGCCCGGCCAGCGCCAGCGTGACCAGCCGCCTGGCATGCCGGGTCAGCCCCCAGTGCAGCCGCGCCGTACCGGGGTCGGCCGGGCGGGGCGGCGCCATGCCTGCCGGGTGGGACGGTCCGGGAGTCAGCACGGGATATCCGTTTCGCCTCGGGGGTTCAGCAGCTGCTCAGCGGCGGGCCGTCGCCGCCGGGGCGGCGGGTGCCGACGGGCCGGAGGGGGCGGACGGATCGGTCTGCGGCACCGGCACCTCGGCCAGCAGCCGGGCCACCACGTCGTCCGGGCTGACCTGCCGTACCCACAGCTCCGGCCGCAGCGTGACCCGGTGCGCCAGGGCCGGTACCGCGATCGCCTTGATGTCGTCCGGGATCACGTAATCCCGCTGGCGCAGCAGCGCCTGGCCGCGGGCCAGCTGCATCAGCGCGAGCGCGCCGCGCGGGCTCGCGCCGACCTGGATCTGGGCGTGCTCCCTGGTCGCCCGGACCAGCGCGACCGCGTAGTCCAGCAGGTCGGGGGAGACCTCCACCTGCTCCAGCGAGCGGCGCATGGCGATCAGCTCGTCCGGGCTGGTGACCTGGCGCAGCGTGGTCTCCTCGGCCTGCCGGTCCAGCCGCCGCTGCAGCATGGCGGCCTCATCGCCGGGGTTCAGGTAGCCAAGCCGCAGCCGCATCAGGAACCGGTCCAGCTGCGCCTCAGGCAGCTCGTAGGTGCCCTCGTACTCGATCGGGTTGTCGGTGGCCAGCACGATGAACGGCTGCGGCAGCGGCCGGGTCTGCCCGTCCATGCTGACCTGGCCCTCGCCCATCGCCTCCAGCAGCGCCGCCTGCGTCTTGGGTGGGGTCCGGTTGATCTCATCGGCCAGCAGCAGCTGGGTGAACACCGGCCCGGGCCGGAACACCATCTCGCCGCTGCGCTGGTCGTACAGCGGCGCGCCCACCACGTCCGAGGGCAGCAGGTCAGGGGTGAACTCGATCCTGGTGAACTGCAGCCCGAGCACCTGGGCGAAGGAGCGGGCGGTGAGCGTCTTGCCCAGGCCGGGCAGGTCCTCCAGCAGGATGTGGCCGCCGGCCAGGATCCCGGTCATCACCAGCTCCAGGGTCCGGCGCTGGCCGATCACCGCCCGCTCAACCTCGTCCAGCACGGCGGCGCAGCGTTCGGCGGTCTCGCCGGGAGTGCGCGTCAGCTCGGTCACAGTCGCTCCAGTCGGTCGATGAGAAGGGCAAGCGTCCGCGGCGGGATGCCGGAACGCGGCCGGTCATCCTGCGCGGGCGGGCGGGCCGGGTCGATCCAGAACCACAGGCCGTCGCCGCGCTGGCCGGCGCACAGCAGCCGCCGGGCGGCGTCCGGGTCGTCGTGCAGGCTGATGCCGTGCCGCTCGGACAGCCGGGCGGCCAGCAGCCGCTGCAGCGTCACCCGCAGGCCGAGGTCGTAGGCGGACAGCGAGGACGTGCCGTAGGTCAGCTCGGACTGCTTGCGGAACAGCCCGGTGAACGACCGCACCACCCCGGCCGGACTGGCCTCATCCAGCGGCGGCGGCGGGATGCCAGGCAGCGCGAGGGCGCGCAGCGTGACCAGGGCGGCGATTCCCGCGATGATCAGCACCAGTGCCGCGGCGGCCGGGCCGAGCACGGCGAGAGCCGCCAGCGCGGTGGCGGATACGCCGGCGGTCGCGATGATCAGCTCGGGCCGTGCCTGCGCCCAGCGGCCGGGGGCGGGGGCGGGGGCGCCCGGCTCCGGGGTGGTCATCTGTCCCCCGCCGGCTGTCCCGTTGCCCCGACGAGCGGCCCGGAGCCGGCCGCGCCGCCGAGCTCGGCCGCCATCTCCGCCAGTGCCTGGCGGGCGGCGGCGAGGCTGCCGCCGGGCAGCGGCCGGGCGGAGAACCTGGCCTGGTAGAACAGCGCGGTGAGCTGCCCGGCTGCCTCGCCCCGGACCAGGCCGGCCGCCACCGCCCTGGCCAGCAGCTCGTCCGGGGTCTCGGCTACTGCCCGGACCGCGCCCGCGGTGGCCAGGGTCTGCTCCATCGCGACGTAGCAGGCGATGATCGCGGCCCTGGCCTCGTCCAGACCGGCCAGCGCGCGGCGGCCGGCCTGCACCGCCTCCTCCAGCCGGGCGGGGAAGTCCTCGTCCGGCACCGCCGGGTAGCTCACCCTGGCCGCGCGGCGCCAGCGCACGATCAGCAGCAGGCAGACCAGCACCGCGATCACCGCCAGGAGCAGCAGCACCAGCTCGGTGATCACTACGGCCTGGTGCGAGCCCGGCGGGGGCTGCAGCCTGGTCTTCGGCGGCTTGGCCCTGCGGCCGGGGGGTGGCTTGGCGGGGGTGCGCGGGTTCAGGTGGATGTCGTGCAGCAGGCCGAGGAAGGCCGCGACGGGCAGCACGATGACGCCCGCCCACAGCACCGGGACCAGGATCGAGTTCAGCAGGTACGGCAGCCGGGGCGGCGAGCCGGTGAGCCGGGTCTTGCGCCTGCTGGCCGCCACCAGCAACCCGATCAGCACCAGCTCGAGCCCGGCCGCGACCGCGGCCCCCTCCCGGTGCAGCGGGCCGCGGGAGGTGATCACCGGGTCGGCGGCCCGGATCCCGGCTACGACCAGCACCAGCAGCAGCGCGGTCAGCGCGAGCCGGGCCCGCAGCTGGGCGCGGGCGATGCGCTCCGCGGCCGCGGTGTCCGGTTGCCCCTGCGTCATGCGATCGGGTTTCCTCGCGGTCAAGGCCGGCTTGCCCCGCTCCGGCCGGATGCCCACAACGTACCGGGCGCCGGTCACCGGCACATCACCGTGCGGTAACGGCGGTGCCGCGCGGACCGCTCAGCTCGGCCGCGAGCTCGGCCAGTGCCTGGCGGGCGGCGGCGAGGCTGCCGCCGGGCAGCGGCCGGGCGGAGAACCTGGCCTGGTAGAACAGCGCGGTGAGCTGCCCGGCTGCCTCGCCCCGGACCAGGCCGGCCGCCACCGCCCTGGCCAGCAGCTCGTCCGGGGTCTCGGCTACTGCCCGGACCGCGCCCGCGGTGGCCAGGGTCTGCTCCATCGCGACGTAGCAGGCGATGATCGCGGCCCTGGCCTCGTCCAGACCGGCCAGCGCGCGGCGGCCGGCCTGCACCGCCTGCCGCAGCTGCCCGGAGAGGTCCTCGTCCGGCACCATCGGGTTGCTCACCCTGGCCGCTCGGCGCCAGCGCACGATCAGCAGCAGGCAGATCAGCACCGCGATCAGCATCAGGAGCAGTATCACCGCGACGATCACGCGCACGTCAGGCAAGGCCGATGACCTTGCCTTATACGGCCTGAGCTTGGGATGAACCGGGTTCAGCTTTCTTGGCGTCCCGTGGATAAGGACGACATGCAGCAAGTTGAGAAACACCCAGACCGGCAGCACGATCACGCTCGCCCGCAGCACCGGGACCAGGATCGAGTTCAGCAGGTACGGCAGCCGGGCTGACCACATGCCGAGCCGGGCCCGCCGCCGGCCGACCGCCACCAGCAGAACGATCAGCACCAGCTCTAGCCCGGCCGCGACCACGGTGCCGTACCGGTGCAGCGGGCCGCGGGCAGTGATCGCCGGGTCGGCGGCCCCGATCCCGGCAGCGACCCCTAAGAGCAGCAGCGCTGCCAGCGCCAGCCGGGCCAGCAACTGCGCGCGGGCGAGACTCCGTGCGTGATCACCCTGTACATGATCACCCCGTGCGTGCTCACCCCGTGCCCGGCTGAGGCGCCGCGCGGCTGCGGTATCCGGCTGCCCCGGCGTCATGCGATCGGATCCTCCGCGGTCAGGGCCGGCCGCCCCGTTCCAGCCTGGTGCTGACAACCTACCGGGCACTGATCACCGGCACATCACCGTGCGGTAACGGCAGTGCCGCGCGGTCGCCGTCGTTCTCTGGCGGGATGGAGGATCAGCCTCCGGGCTGATGACAGCCCGGTGCGCTGCCAGCACAGTAGGGCCAGCACAGTAGGCACAGCCCAGTAGGGCCAGCCCAGTAGGGCCAGCACAGCAGGGCCAGCACAGCAGGGCCGACAGCCACCGCGGCGGAGGAACCGTGACCCCGGTCATCGAGACGATCGCGCTGACCAAGCGCTACCCCGGTCCGGTCACCGCGCTGGACGACCTGAGCGTGACCATCGGGCCGGGCATTACCGGGCTGGTCGGGGCCAACGGGGCAGGCAAGTCCACCCTGGTCAAGATCCTGCTCGGGCTGCTGCCGCCGACCAGCGGCAGCGCCAGCGTGCTCGGCACCGACTGCACCTCGGGCGGCTACCAGATCCGGACCGCGACCGGGTACATGCCCGAGCACGACTGCCTGCCGTCCGACGTCAGCGCCACCGAGTTCGTCACCCACCTGGGCCGGATGTCCGGGCTGCCCGCCACCGCGGCCAAGGAGCGGGCCGCCGACTCGCTCCGGCATGTCGGCCTCTACGAGGAGCGGTACCGGCAGATCGGCACCTACTCGACCGGCATGAAGCAGCGGGTCAAGCTGGCCCAGGCGCTGGTCGGGGACCCGAAGCTGATGCTGCTGGACGAGCCGACCAACGGCCTGGACCCGGCCGGGCGCTCTTCGATGCTCGAGCTGATCAGCCGGATCGGCGCCGAGTTCGGCATCTCGGTCCTGGTCGCCTCGCACCTGCTCGGCGAGATCGAGCAGATCTGTGACCAGCTGGTGGCGATCGACGCGGGCCGGCTGCTACGGGCCGACACGATCAGCTCGTTCACCAGGGCCAGCGAGGTGCTGCTGGTCGAGGTGGACGAGGGCACCGCCGACCTGGCGGCCGAGCTGGGCAGGCGCGGGCTCGAGCCGGTCAGATACGAGAAGGCGCTGCTGGTCCGGCTGGCGGGCGACGCCACCTATGACGCGGTCCGGGACGCGGTCGCCGACCTCGGCCTGCCCCTCAGCCGGATGCAGCAGCGGCGGCACCGGCTGGAGGAGCTGTTCCGGGACGAGGGCCCGGATTCCACGGCGGCGCTTGAGGCGACGGGAGCCGGCGATGGCCGCTGACAACGTGAGCCAGCACGGGACCAGCCAGCACAGCGTGAGCCAGCACGGGGCCAGCCAGCACGGGGCCAGCCAGCACAGCGTGAGCCAGCACGGGGCCAGCCAGCACGGGGTCATTCACGACATCGGATACCGGGGATACGACGGGCCGCGGCTGAGCCGGGCCCGGATCACCCTCGCGCTGTGCTGGCACAGCCTGCGCTCGGCGTTCGGGCTCGGCCGCGGCGTCCGGGCCAAGATCGTCCCGGTGATCACGCTCGGGCTGATGTGCCTGCCCGCCGTGGTCAGCGCGGCGGTGATGGCAGCCAGCCCGGCGCACCAGCGGCTGGTCAGCTACGACGTCTACGTCGCGCCGCTGCGGATCATTGTCGTGCTGATCTTCGTCGCGGTGCAGGCGCCCGAGCTGGTCTCCCGCGACCTGCGCAGCCACAGCCTGCCGCTGTACTTCGCCCGGCCGATCCGGCGGATCGACTACCCGGCGGCGAAGCTGGCCGCGTTCTTCGGTGCCTGCCTGATCCTGATCGAGGTGCCGCTGCTGCTGCTGTACCTGGGCACGGTCACCCAGGTGCACGGCGGATCTGCGGTCTGGGCCCAGACCAGGGGCCTGGCCGCGGGCCTGGCCCTCGGGGTGGCCTGGGCGGCCCTGCTCGGGTCGATCGGCCTGACGCTGGCTTCGCTGACCGGCCGCCGGGTGTTCGCGACCGGCGGGATCGCGATCGCGCTGCTGCTCAGCTACGCCCTGGCCAGCGTGCTGACCCAGATCGGGCTGCACTCGGCCGCGGCGGGCGGCGGCCCGGTCGGCCCCGGCGGCCCGGCCCATCCCGGTGCCCTGGCCCGGCTCAGCGGCCTGATCAGCCCGTTCACCGACCTGGACGGGCTGCGGATGTGGCTGGGCGGCACCAGCCGCAGCCCGCTGCCGAATCCCGGCGGCTTCGGCGCGCTGTACGGGCTGATGTTCCTGCTCTTCCTGGCGGCCGCGGTGGGCGGCCTGTTCGCCCGGTACCGGAAGGTCGGTGTGGCGTGAGCGCGATCGAGCTGCGCGGGGTCTCCCGCTGGTACGGCAACGTGGTGGCGGTCAACGACGTCACGATGACGATCGCGCCCGGCGTCACCGGGCTGCTCGGCCCGAACGGGGCCGGCAAGTCGACGATGATGCACATGATCGCCGGGTTCCTGCCGCCATCGCGCGGCGAGCTCACCGTGGCCGGGGCGGCCAGCTGGCGGAACCCGGAGATCTTCCGGACCATCGGGCTGGTACCGGAGCGGGACTCGGTCTACGCCTTCCTCACCGGAACGGACTTCGTCACTGCCACGGCCCGGCTGCATGGCCTGACCGACCCCGGCGCGGCCGCCGGCCGGGCGATAGCGATGGTGGAGATGGCCGATGCGGCCGGGCGCCGGATCAGCACCTACTCCAAGGGCATGCGGCAGCGGATCAAGGTGGCCGCCGCCCTGGTGCACGAGCCCGAGGTGCTGCTGCTGGACGAGCCGTTCAACGGGATGGACCCGCGGCAGCGGCTGCACATGATGGACCTGCTGGATCAGCTCGGCCGCGATGGCCGGGTGATCCTTTTCAGCTCGCACATCCTGGAGGAGGTCGAGCGGCTGTCCGGCACCATCCAGGTGATCGTGGGCGGGCGGCTGGCCGCCTCCGGCGACTTCCGGGCCATCCGGCGGCTGATGACCAGCCGACCGCACGTGTTCTTCGTCCGCTCGTCCGACGACCGGCTGCTCGGCTCGGCGCTGATCGGCCGCCCGGCGGTGAGCGGGGTCGAGCTGACCCCGCGCGGCCTGCAGGTCCGGGCCGGCGACTACGGCGCGTTCACCAGGGAGCTGGCCGGGCTCAGCCGGGACCGGGGCATCTCGCTGCGCGAGGTGCAGCCCGCCGACGAGTCGCTGGAGAGCGTGTTCGCCTACCTGCTCGCATCGTGACCGGGGACCGCGACGGATCGCGACGGGGACCGCGACGGATCGAGACGGGAGCGCGAGATGAGGACGGACGTGGTTAACCCGGTGATCCTGCGGCTGACGCTGCGGGCCACCCTGGGTCGCAGGCGCACGGCCGTCTACGTGATCATGCCGGTGATCATGATCGTGATCTCGGCACTGCTGAAGCTCGCCGCGCACGGCACGAACTGGCCGCCGCAGTTCCTCGGCGACGTTCGGGTTCACCGTGGTGCTGCCGCTGACCGCGCTGATCATCGGCACCAGCGTGCTCGGTGCCGAGATCGACGACGGCAGCATCGTGCACCTGCTGGCTACCCCGGTCAGCCGGGCCAGCGTGGTGGCGTCGAAGTTCATCGCCGCGGTGATCCTGACCGTCGGCTTCGGCGCCATCCCGCTGTACCTGGCCGGGAGCGGTGGCCACCGGTCCGGCCAGCAGGCTGGCCATCGGCCTGTTCGCCGGGGCGCTGGCCGCGTCGGTGGTCTACAACGCGCTGTTCCTGATGCTGTCGGTGCTGACCAGCAGGGCGGCCCCGGTCGGGCTGCTGTACCTGCTGATCTGGGAGGGCCTGCTGGGCAGCCTGGTCGGCGGGGTGCGGCTGCTGTCGGTGGACCAGTACGCGCTCGGGATCGCCGGGTCGATCGCGCCCGGGGTTGGCCTGGGCGTGCACCTCTCCCTGGCCACCGCGGTGATCATGGGCGTGATCGTGACGGTGCTCGCGCTGGTCCTCGCCGCCCGGCGGCTGTCCGCCTTCACGATCAAGGGCGACGCCGCCTGAGTTCCGGCCGGGCTGGCAGCTGCTAGCGCCCGGCCTTCGCGGCCGCCTTTGCCTGCTTCTTGTAGGACCGGACCGCGGCCAGCGAGTCGTCGTCGGTGATGTCGGCGACGGAGTAGCGGGAGCCCTCCTTGCCGAAATGGCCCGCTGCCGCGCGCCAGCCGTACGGCCGTACCCCGAGCTGCTTGCCGAGCAGGGCTATCGTGATCTGCGCCTTGTAGGCGCCGAAGCCGGGCAGCTCGGATAGCCGGGCGGCCAGGTCCCGGCCCGAGCTGGCCCCGGTCCAGACCGCGGCGGCGTCCCCGTCATAGCGGTCCACCAGGATCCGGCACAGTTCCTGGGTCCGGGCAGCCATGGCCCGCGGGAACCGGTGCAGCGCCGGGCGCTCGGCAAACACGCCGGCCAGCGCCTCGGGGTCGAAGCCGGCCAGCTCGTCCGCCGTCGGCTCGTGCCCGAGCCGCCTGGCCAGCTGGTAGGGCGAGCTGAACGCCTTCTCCAGCGGCACCTGCTGGTCCAGCATCATCGCGATGAGCAGGGCCAGCGGGCTGCGGGACAGCAGCTCGTTCGCCTCGGCCTCGATCGGCAGGGACAGGGTCATGGCAGCCTCCAGGGATAGCTCATCATCGCGCACCAGCCGGTCCGCCGCCGCGCCCGGGCCTGCGGAACTTCGCGGGCCGGGTCGGAGTTACCTTAAGGACCAGATATGGTCTAGCTGGCCGGGCTGTGTTAGCTGGCCGGGCCCGGCTGGCCAGCTAGGCGGGTGCAGGCGGATGCCGCCCGCGGGGAGAAGGAGCCGAGAATGACGCCTCACATGAAGGTTGGCATCGCGGGCGTCATCATCGGCCTGCTGCTGTTCATCTTCACGCCGTGGTACGTGCCGCTGCTGATCATCGTCCTGGCTATCGCGATCCCGGCCATCGCCTACGCGATGCTCGACCCGTCCCAGCGGCGCCGGCTGCGCCGGGTCCGGCAGCAGCGCAGGCAGCTCGGGCCCTGACCGGGCGGCTCACTCCCCGGGACTGCGGGGCGGCCGGCCAGATACCGGTCAGAGCGTCTCGGTCGCCGCGAACGCGCCGCGGCTGGCCTCGATCTCGGCGGCGCCGCGCACCACGCACCGCAGCGGGTCGTCCACGATGACCGCCGGGATGCCCGCGGCCGCCTCGATCTGGCTGGCCAGGCCGGGCAGCATGGCCCCGCCGCCGGCCAGCCTGATCTTCTCCCGCACCACGTCCTCGGCGAGGCTCGGCGGGATGTCCGACAGCAGCTCCCGGACCGCGTCGATGATCGCGGTGACCGGGTGCGCGAGCGCGGCGGCCACCAGCCGGCCCGGCACCCGCTCCACCCGCGGCGTGCGCCGGGCGGTGTCCACCCCGACCGTCTCCATCCAGGCCGGCTCGCCATCGCCCAGGCCCAGGGTCATCTTCAGCGACCTGGCCGCGTTCCGGCCGAGCAGCAGCCCGAACTCGGCCCGGACCGCGTTCGCGATGGCCTCGTCCATCGCGTTGCCGCCGGTCCGCAGCGACCGGGCGCGGACCACGTAGCCGCCGGCCAGCACCGCTATCTCGGTGGTGCCGCCGCCGATGTCCAGCACGAACACGCCCGACCCGGCCGCCAGGTCGAACCCGGCTCCGGCCGCCGCGGCCACCGACTCCTCCACCACCTGCACCGCGCAGCGCGGCCGCAGCGCCGCGACCGCCGCGGCCAGCGAGCGCCGCTCCACCCAGGTGGCGCCGCTGGGCACGCACACCACCGCGGACGGCCGCAGCAGGCCGCGGTGCAGCCTGGCCTGGCGCAGGAACGCCTGCAGCATGCCGGTCGCCGCCTCCAGGTCGGCGATCACCCCGCCCTGCAGCGGGTGCACGACCTCGATGTCCTGCGGGTCCTTCCCGGCCAGCGCGTCCGCGGCCCGGCCGGTCGCGGTGACCCGGCCGGTGGCCCGGTCCAGCGCGATCGCGGACGGCTCCTCGACCACCAGCCCGCGGCCGGCGATGCAGATCAGCGTGTTGACCGTGCCGAGATCGATCGCCACGCCCGCGCGCAACCGCATGACACTCGTCCTTTGCCAGGTAGGGGACCGCTGGCCGGTGCTTCCCCCCGCCTGCCTGGCTGGTACTCGCCGGGCCTACTCGCCGACCGGGCCGCCCGCGATCTCGCAGACGATATCCAGCTGGCCGACATGGCGGGCATATTCCTGAAGCAGGTGAAACAGTACCCGCTCCAGGGTCGCCGGGTCGGCTCCATCCCATCGCTCGCCGGGCTGGCCGACCTCGGCCAGGTCGTGTGACTCGACCACTGCCCGGCTGCGGCCGGCTTGCTCCCGCAGCGCCGCGGCCAGCTCATCGAGGCCCTGGCCGTCCGGCACGTACCAGCGCCCGTCCGGGTCGTCGCCCCGGCTGTCGCCCCACGGCTGTGCCACCGGCTGGCCCTCGAACCCCCATTCCAGCCAGCGCCGCTCCACGAAGGTCAGGTGGCGCAGCAGCTCCAGCGGGGTCCAGCCGGACGGCAGCCGGCTGCGGCTCAGCTCCGCGGCCGGCAGGCTGGACAGCTTGCCGGTCAGCCGGTCCCGGAAGTAGTCGAGGTAGCCGAGGAAGACCTCGGCCCGTGATCCGGCCGGCGTCGTGGGAGCGGGAAACGGGAGGCTCATGGACCCAGTCTCCCGCGGCCCTGTGACATCAGCTCAGCAGGCCCGGGTACAGCAGCGATAGCTCCCGCGGGTAGGCGGCGATCAGGCGCAGCTCGTCGTCGGTCAGCGGCCTGCCGGTCGCCGCGGCGCACAGCTGCATCAGCCGGAATACCAGGTCGGTGTCCTCGCCGGGGTCGATGCCAAGCCCGTCCAGCACGTGCCGGAACCCGGCCATCCCGCCGTACTCGCCGGTCAGCACCACCCGCCCGGTCCTGGCGTGCCAGTCGGCCGGGAACGGGCCGAGCGTCTCGTCGTCGTACAGCTCGTAGTTGTGCCGGTCCTTCAGCGCCCCGTCGGCGTGGATGCCGGACTCGTGCGCGAACGCGTTCCGGCCGGTGCCGGGCTGGTTATCCGGCAGCGGCTGGCCGAGGGCGTAGCTGGCCCACAGCGCCAGCCGCCGGGCCCAGGTCAGGTCGACCGGATCGCCGATCTCGGCCTGCCCGCTCACCCCGAAGCCGTGCCGGAAGGCCAGGATGACCGACAGCAGGTCGGCGTTGCCGGACCGCTCGCCGATCCCGTTCACGCAGGTGTTGACCCAGGCGTCCTGGCCCGCGTCCAGGTCGCCGAGCGCGCCGGAGACCGAGTTGGCCACCGCCATGCCCAGGTCGTTGTGGCAGTGCGTCTCTACCGGGACGCCGGTAGCGGCGGCCAGCTTGGCGAACCGTTCCCGGATCCGGTGCGGGGACTCCCCGCCGATGGTGTCGCAGTACCGCACCCGGTCGGCGCCGGCCTGGATCGCCGCGGTGGCGAACTCCAGCAGGAACCCGTCGTCGGTGCGGGAACCGTCCTCGGCGTTCACCCCGACGGTCAGCGCGCCGCCGGCCCTGGCCGCGGCCACCGCCGCGGTCATCTCGGCGATCACCTGGGCCCGGTCCAGCCGACCCCGGAACTTGTGCGCGATCATCTGGTCGGAGGTGGAGATGGACAGGTTGTAGTGGCTCAGCCCGAGCGGCAGGGCGCTCTCCACGTCCGCGGTCACGGCCCGGCACCAGCCCGACAGCCGCAGCTCGCCGAACGCGCCCGCCCGCGCCAGGGCCACGTTCGCGCGCACGTACGGCTGCTCGTGAAACAGGAACGGGAACCCGATCTCGGACTGCGCCACGCCGAGCCGGCCCAGGTAGTAGTTGATCATCGTCTTGCCGAACTTGGACAGGCCGGTGCGGGCTGTCTGCACGCCGTCGCGGTTCGTGACGTCCAGGAAGTGAACTGTGGGCATGCTCGATTATCGACTCGACATGTACGTGTTCGTCAATGTTGATTAAAGTCAATGTTTACGGTACGGGCGGGAACCGGTGATCATGGCTGGACCGGCAGGACTGAGACGAGAGCGGGCGATGACGGACTGGATCGGGGCCGCCGAGGCGGCCCGGCGGCTCGGCATCAAGCAGGCCAGCCTGTACTCCTATGTGAGCCGGGGCGTGCTGACCCGGCGCAAGGGCGCCGACGGCAGGACCAGCGTGTTCCCGGCCGCGGAGGTGGACCGGCTGGCCCGTCGCGGCCGGCCCAGGCGCCCGGCAGGTCCTGGCGAGCTGGTGATCGAGACCGGGCTGACCGAGATAGCCGACGGCCGGCTGCGCTACCGCGGGCACGACGTGACCGCGCTGGCCGCCCAGCACAGCTTCGAGGAGGTCGCCGTGCTGCTGTGGACCGGGTCCATGACGGCATCCCGGTCCCGGTCCCGGTCCCGGTTCCCGGTGGCAGGCGACGGCGGCGGCGGTCGCGGCCGGCGCCGCCGCCCAGGCCGCGCTGCCGGCCGGCACGCTGCCGCTGGAGCGGCTCCAGGTGATCGTGCCCGCGCTGGCCGCGGCCGACCCGCTGCGGCTGCACCTGGACCCGCCGGCGGTGATCGCCGCGGCCCGCGCCATGATCGCGGGCATGATCGAGTGCCTGCCGGGAACCGGCTCCCCGGCGCCGGCCAGGGCCGCGAACGCAGCCGGGACCGCGGGCGCAGCCGGGGGTGACGGCTCGATCGCCGCCCGGCTGGCCAGCCGCCTGTGCCCCGGCCCGATGCCGCCCGGCCTGACCGATGCGCTGCGCGCGGCGATGGTGCTCACCGCCGATCACGAACTGGCCGCGTCCACGCTCGCCGCCCGGGTGGCCGCGTCGGTGCGGGCCGATCCGTATGCGGTCGTGGCCACCGGCCTGGGCGCGGCCTGCGGGTCCCTGCATGGCGGCGCATCGCTGGGTGCGGAGGTGATGCTGGCCGCGGCCGAGGGCCCGGCCGATGCCGCGCGGGTGGTCGGCGACCTGCTCCGCCGCGGCGAGCGCATCCCCGGCTTCGGGCACTTCGTCTACACCGGTGGTGACCCCAGGGCGGTGCTGCTACTCGGCCTGCTGCGCCAGGCCGCGCCCGGCTCGCCGCAGCTCGCGGTGGCTGACGCGATCGCGGCCGAGGCCCGCAGCCGGGCGCTGCCCGAGCCCAACATCGACTTCGCGCTGGCCGCCCTGGCCCGGGTGGCCGGCCTGGTCCGGGGGGCGGGGGAGGCGGTGTTCGCGGTGGCCAGGACGGCCGGCTGGCTCGCGCACGCGCTGGAGGAGTACGCCCGCGGCGCGCCTATCCGGCCGCGCGCGGTCTACACTGGTCCGCCAGCCTCGGCGGGGAGGGACGGCACTTCATGATCGATATCGTCGGCATCGACACGCCGTCGCTCGGCGACCGCGGGTACCTGGTCAGTGACGGCACCGAGGCGCTGGTCATCGACGCGCAGCGGGACTTCGGCCGGGTGCTCGACCAGGCCGTGGCCCGGGGCGCTGCCGTCACGCACGTGTTCGAGACCCACATCCATAACGACTACGTCACCGGCGGTCTCGCGCTGGCGCGCGCGACCGGCGCCGCCTACCACGTCAATGCCGCCGACCCGGTCTCATTCCAGTGCGACGGGGTGTCCGACGGCACGCGGATCGAGGTCGGCCGGATGCGGATCCGGGTGATCGGCACGCCCGGCCACACGTTCACCCACCTGGCCTTCGCGCTGTCGGACGGGGGAGTACCGGACCGGGTGCTTGCGGTGTTCACCGGCGGCTCGCTGCTGAACGGGTCCACCGGCCGCCCCGACCTGCTGGGCGCCGAGCACGCGGCCGAGCTGGCCGGGGCGCAGCACGACTCGGCCCGGCGGCTGGCCGCCGAGCTGCCGGACGAGACCGCGGTGTGCCCCACGCACGGGTTCGGCAGCTTCTGCTCGGCTACCCCGACGACCGGCTCCGGCTCGACCATCGGCACCGAGAAGCTGGTCAACCCGGCGCTGACGCTGGACCGGGAGGCCTACGTGGCCACCCTGCTGGCCGGGCTGGACGCCTACCCGGCCTATTACGCGCACATGGGCCCGGCGAACGCCGCCGGGCCGCTGGCGGCCGACCTGACGCCGCCGCGCAGGGCCGACCCGGCTGAGCTGCGCCGCCGGATCGACGCCGGGGAATGGGTGGTGGACCTGCGCTCCCGGACCGCGTTCGCGGCCGGTCACCTGCGCGGCGCGCTGCACTTCGAGCTGGCCGACAACCTGGCGACTTACCTGGGCTGGCTGATCCCCTGGGGCACCCCGCTGACGCTGATCGGCCAGACCGCGGCGGACGTGGCCGCCGCCCAGCTCGCGCTGACCAGGATCGGCATCGACCGGCCGGCGGCGGCGGCGTCCGGCCCGGCCGGGCAGTGGGCGGGGGACGAGCCGCTGCAGGCCTTCCCGGTGGCCAGCTTCAGCGAGTTCGCCGAGGTCCGGGCGCGGCGGCCGGTGGTGCTGCTGGACGTGCGCCGGGACGGCGAGTGGGGCTCGGGCCGGATCAGCGGCGCCGTGCACATTCCGCTGCACGAGCTGGCCGGGCGGGCCGGCGAGGTCCCGGACGGCCAGGTCTGGGTGCACTGCCAGGCGGGCTACCGGGCCTCGGTGGCGGCATCGCTGCTGCAGGCGGCAGGCCGGGACGTGGTGCTGATCGACGACGACTTCGGCCGGGCCCAGCGGTCCGGCCTGGCCAGCGCGGCGGCGGGGGAGACGTCAGCCTCCTGACACCGCCGCGCCGTGGCGCGCTAGGGGGTGATCGCGATGGCAGCCGGCCCGGCTCCCACCCTGATGGGCTTGAGCGCGGTGTTGGTGGCGGTGCGGATCGGTGTCACGGTGCCCGGCGCGGAGTTGACGATATAGGCGGTCTTGCCGTTGGGGGTGATCGCGATGGTGGCTCCGCCCCCCGTCTTGATGGGCTTGAGCGCGGTGTTGGTGGCGGTGCGGATCGGTGTCACGGTGCCCGAGAAGCTGACGACGTAGGCGGTCTTGCCGTTGGGGGTGATCGCGATGGTGATTCCGCCCGCGGTCTTGATGGGCTTGAGCGCGGTGTTGGTGGCGGTGCGGATCGGGGTCACCGTGCCGAACTGGTGGGTGACGTAGGCGGTCTTGCCGTCGGGGGTGATCGCGATTGTCTCGGGAAACGCTCCGGTCTTGATGGGCTTGAGCGCGGTGTTGGTGGCGGTGCGGATCGGGGTCACGGTGCCCACGATGCTGGCGACGTATACGGTCTTGCCGTTGGGGGTGATCGCGATTGCCCGGCCGCCCGGTCCTGTCCTGATGGGCTTGAGCGCGGTGTTGGTGGCGGTGCGGATCGGTATCACGGTGCCCGAGGTCTCGAGGACGTAGGCGGTCTTGCCGTCTGGTGTGATCGCGATCGCGGCCACGCTTCCGGTCCTGATGGGCTTGAGCGGGGTGTTGGTGGCGGTGCGGATCGGGGTCACGGTGCCCAGGTCGCTGCCGACGTAGCCGGTGCCAACGTAGGCGGTCTTGCCGTCCGGTGCGATCGCGATAGCGGCGGGAATCCCCCCTATCTTGATGGGCTTGAGCGCAGTGTTGGTGGCGGTGCGGATCGGGGTCACGGTGCCCGCGTAGCTGCCGACGTAGGCGGTCTTGCCGTCCGGTGTGATCGCGATGAGCCATGAACGAGGGCTGATCTTGATGGACTTGAGCGCGGTATTGGTTGCGGTGTTGACCGGCGTCACGGTGTCTGCCTGGGGGCTGACGACGTAGGCGGTCGCCGGGTGAACCGGACCCGGGCCGCGGCTCGTCCCCGTGCTGTGCAGCGCGCCGGAGACGGTCACCGCCGCGGCGATCACGATGGCGACCGCGGCGGCGGCGGCCAGCGGCGTCAGCCAGCCCCGCCTGCGCTTGGGCGCCTTCCGGGACGGCATCGCGGCGAGCACAGTGGCGGTATCGGGAGCACGGGTCGCGAGTGAGCGGAAGGCCGCGCGGATGTCATCCTCGTCACGCATCAGATCTCTCCTGCGGGTAGTGATTCAGCCTGGGCACAGTCGCCCTGGCCGGGACGCAGCTGCATGCGCATCGCGGCCAGGGCACGGGAGGCATAGGCGCGGACCGTGCCCGGCGCGCAGCCGAGCAGTTCCGCGATCTCGCTGTCGCTGCGGTCCTCGTAGTAGCGCAGCACCAGCACGGCCCGCTGCCGCCGCGGCAGCCTGGCGATCTCGGCCAGCATGGCCGCGTGCTCGGCGTAGCCGGCCGCATGGTCGGGCATGCTGGCGCCTGGCAGATCAGTGTCCGGTGCCGGGACCAGCCGCCAGGACCGCCGGCGCCAGGACAGGAACTCGTTCAGCACCATCTTCCGCAGGTAGAGCCCGGGCCGGTCCATCCGGCCGATCCGGTCCCACCTGGCACACGCGCGGATCAGGACCTCCTGGGCGAGGTCCTCGGCGGTGGCTCGCTGGCCGGTCAGAACCGTGGCGAAGGCAAGCACGGCCGGCAGTTCCGTGCCGGCGAACTCCTCAAAGGTCATACCGCCTCCGTCGTGGGCTCTTTGGCTACTAAACGCACCGAGGCGGTCCGGATGCTGCGCCGGCGGCCATTTGCCCGGAGCCCGCGGCGGGAATGAGATCGGACCGGCCTGCCTTGTCCGGAGCAGAGCCGCTATCCGGGAGATGTGACATGGCCGTGCGCCGCCTGAACCATGCTGTCCTGTATGTCCGCGACCTGGCCGAGACGGTCAGCTTCTACTGCGGCGCGCTCGGCTTCGAGATCCGCACCGAGGTGCCGGGCCGGGTGGCGTTCCTGCGCGCGCCTGGCTCGGCCAACGACCATGACCTCGGCCTGTTCCAGGTCGCCGGCGCGGCACTGGCACCGGAACCGTATCTCGGCCTGTATCACCTGGCCTGGGAGGTCGGCACGCTGGCCGAGCTGATGGACATCCGGGCCGCGCTGGCCGAGCGGGGCGCGCTGGTCGGGGCCAGCGACCACCGGGTGTCGAAGTCGCTGTACGCCAAGGACCCGAGCGGGATCGAGTTCGAGGTCATGTGGCGGGTGCCGGCCGGGAGCTGGGCACAGGAGACGCAGGGCCATGCCGGCACCGAGCCGCTCAACCTGGAGGCCGAGCTGGCCCGCTGGGGCGACCAGGTAACCGGCGCCGCCGCCGGCTCGGTCACCTGACGCCGCGCGCTACAGGTTACGCCCCGCCTCAGCCAACCGTTCCGGCCCGATGTTTGTGGCCGGGCGGGGTGCCGGATTGTGGCTCCTGCGGGTCCCGCGCCCGCTTGACCGTGCCGTCCGACACGCCGTGGGTCTGCATCAGCGTGCGGTCGCAGCTAGATAAATCAAGGCATAAATTAACCGCCAGGCAGAGCCGCACAATGACCGCCCAGCAGCCGCTCACTAGTGGTTGCCTCGCGTGCGGGTCTTGTGCGTGCCTGTCGGGCGCGGCCAGACCGAGGTCAAAAGGATCAAGGTCAGTCAAGGGCGCCGGGAATCTCAAGGGATACCGGCGCCCTTGACCCGTGCGGGCCAGCGCACGCTGAGGCTAAGGCGGAGCCATTACAGGAACGGATATCAGCGCAGGCCAGGTTTAATGCCCGTACCTTCGCTGCGACACACAGTGAAACAGGCGAACAGGACTAGTTATATCCCTCGCAGGCCGCGGCCACTTCGGCGGTCCAGGTTCCGTCAGGAAGCTGGTCATCGTACACCAGTGTAGGTGTGTTGCATCCGAAGTAGTCGCCGTGCAGGGCTACGGTGGCGGCGTGCTGCGCGGCCTGGGCGGTTGGGCCGGTGCCGTAGTCATAGGCCGCGATCCAGCGGGGCCGAGCCTGGGTCTGGGCCTGCGGCCGGGCTGCGGCCGATGCCGAGGCGGCTGTACCGCCGGCTAATGCGGCGGTGGCAGCCAGGGCGGTTGCTGCCAGCAACTGAATCCGTAATCTGCTCATGGGCATTCTGCTCCTTGTCGGCTATGCGGTGTCGCATCGATAATGACACGGTTGCGCGGATGCCGATAGGGGTCGCTCTGAGCTGAGATGATCATTTAGCCGTGAAATCATCTCAGCGAGATGACGTCGGCCATCCCTGATGTGCTGCGCGAGCTGTTACGGCTCGCCGGGCGGGACGGTATGCCGGTGCGCGTGATGCTGGTGCTTAGTGAGTGTGGTACCAGCCCTCTGGCCAAGGTATATTCCTGGTAAGGGCAAAACTCCAGCGCCGTACAAGGTAACGGTTTTTCGCTGTCTGGCGCCGCCGGTTCTTATCCGCGGTTCTCGCGGCTTCCCGGCTCGCGCATCAGCTCTTTACCGCAGCACCTACCCAGCGCGAACGGACCGCCAGCCGGCGGCCCCGCTTTAACGACCCGTATCCGGGCAGGTCAAGAAGGCAGGCATCTATGACCCGTGCTACGCACCCCGCCCGCCGGCCGGGCGTCACCGCCCGGTAGCGCCGGGCGAGCTGGCCGCGATGCCCAGACCAGCACCGCCACCAGAACGAACCCAAGCCCCAGCGATGCAGGCAACGCCACCGCGGACGTACTAGTTTCCTTTGGCCCGACGCTCTATCGCGCTGCTTTGCTTACGGAATCATGGAAGCGGGCCCTGGCCGACGGCCGGGCGGCCGGGTGCGCACCTGCACGGTGCCCTTGTAGGCGATCCCGGTGACGTGGATCACCGGTGCGTCGTGGCGGAGCTGGCTCTCCCCGGCCTCGTCGGTGGACCAGCCCTTGGACACGCCGATCCCGCCGATCTCCACTCGCACGCCCGGCGGCACCAGGATCTCCACCTGGGACTTGTAGGCGACCGCGGTCACCCTGGTCAGCGGTCCGGCCAGCTCGGCCGCCCGCAGATCGATCCAGCCGCTGCCCTTGTAGACCACGGGGGTGAAGCGGCCCGGAACCCGCCAGCGGCCGCCGCGCCGGATCGAGCTCTTGTAGCTGATCGCGTACCTGCCCGAGCGGATCCCGGCCGCAGCAGCGGGCGCCGGGGGCGGGACAGCGGCGGGCAGGTCGGCGGTCAGCCGGTCCAGCTCGGTGCTGGTCCTGGCGGTCAGCGCGGCCCGCATCCGCTGGTCGAACTCGTCGTCGTCCAGCCTGCGCTCGGCGAAGGCCACCTGCAGCCGGGTGACGACCGCGTCCCGGTCCTGGTCGGACGCCCGGACCGGCGGGGTGCCGGGCGGCACGGGCGCGGGCGGCTCTGGCTCGGCGGGCCGCGCGGGCGCTGCGCCCGGCGCCGCGCTGGCGGGCGGCTCGGCTGCGGCTGCGGCTTGCGGCTCGGCGGCGGTCGTGGCTTGCGGCTCGGCTGTGGCTGGCGGCCTGGCTGTGGCGGGCGGCGGCGCCTGGGCGGGATCCGGCGGGCCGGACGAGAGCATGGCGGGAACCTCCAGGGCTAGGTTTCGAGATGTATCTTAACTGCTCGCGTCTGGCTCCGCATCGCCGCGGCCAGGCTCCGCATCGTGGTCGCCGGGCTCCGCATCGCCGGCCAGCTCCGCGTACAGGGCGGCGGTCTGCTCGGCGATGCCGTTCCAGCTGAACTCGGACATCGCCCGCTGCCGCCCGGCCTGCCCCATCCGGGCCGCCCTGGCCGGGTCGGCGACCAGGGCGCCGATCGCCTGCGCCAGCGCCGCCGGGTCGTCCGGCGGCACCAGCAGGCCGGTCTGCCCGTCCTCGACCACCTCGGGAATGCCGCCCACCCGGGAGGCGACCACGGCCGTGCCGCAGGCCATCGCCTCCAGGTTGACGATCCCGAGCGGCTCGTACAGCGAGGGGCAGACGAACACCGTGGCGTGGCTCAGGATCTGGATCACCTCCGACTTGGTGAGCATCCCGGCAGCCAGATCACCCCGGACCGGTTCGAGCGCAGCTGCCCGGCCAGGCCGGACACCTCGGCCTCCAGCTCCGGTGTGTCCGCCTGCCCGGCGCACAGCACCAGCTGCACCCCGGCGTCCAGCGACTCGGCCGCCCGCAGCAGCACCGGCAGCCCCTTCTGCCGGGTGACCCGGCCGACGAACGCCACCGTCGGCCGGCCCGGATCGATGCCGTACCGCTCCAGCACGCCGGTGCCGGGATCGGGCGCGTACTGCCGGGTGTCGATGCCGTTCCTGATCACGTGCACCCGCCCGGCCGCCAGCGCCGGGTAGGCGGCGAGCACGTCGGCCCGCATCCCGGCCGAGACCGCGATGACCGCGGCGGCCGACTCCACCGCGACCCGCTCGCACCAGGAGGACAGCGCGTACCCGCCGCCGAGCTGCTCGGCCTTCCACGGGCGCAGCGGCTCCAGCGAGTGCACGGTCATCACGTGCGGAATCCGGTACAGCAAGGCGGCCAGGTGACCGGCCAGATTGGCGTACCAGGTGTGCGAGTGCACCAGGTCGGCCGAGCCCACCGCGGCGGTCATGGACAGGTCGGTGGAGATCGTCTGCAGCGCGCTGTTCGCGCCGGCCAGGGCTGGCCAGGGCTGGTGCGCGACCGCGCCGCGGCGGTCCGCGCCCTGGCAGTGCACGGTCAGCCGGACCAGCCGGGCCAGCTCGCGGGCCAGGTACTCCACGTGCACCCCGGCCCCGCCGTAGACCTCCGGCGGGTACTCCCTGGTCAGCAGCGCGACGCTGAGCTGCCGGCGGCGGTCCGCCGGGCCCGCGGTCACGCCGGCACCACCTGGCCCTTGCCCACCACGGTGATCCCGCCGCCGGACACCACGAAGCCGCGGGCCAGGTCATGCTCCTTGTCCACTCCCGACCGAGACGCCCTCGGGCACCACGACGTTCTTGTCCAGGATCGCGTCCCGCACCACCGCGTGCCGGCTGACCTGGCTGTTGTCCAGGATCACCGCCCGCTCCACGGTGGACCAGCTGTTCACCCGGACGCCGGGGGACAGGACCGAGTCGCGCACCAGGCCGCCGGACACGATCACGCCGTTGCTGACCACGCTGTTGATCGCGCGGCCGATCCGGTCCCCGCTGTCGTGCACGAACTTGGCCGGCGGCTGGGACGGCACGTGGGTCAGGATCGGCCACTGGTCGTTGTACAGGTTGAAGATCGGGTGCACCGCGCACAGGTCCATGTGCGCGTCGAAGTAGGAGTCCAGCGTGCCCACGTCCCGCCAGTAGCCGGCGTCCCTGGGCTCGGCGCCCGGCACCTCGTTCTCCAGGAAGTCGTAGACCTGCGCGCAGCGGCCGCGGACCAGCATCGGGATGATGTCGCCGCCGATATCGTGCCTGCTGCCGTCGTCGGCCGCGTCCTGGTGCAGCGCGTCGACCAGCACGTCGCTGGTGAAGATGTAGTTGCCCATGGAGGCGAACGCCTCATCCGGGCGGCCGGGCAGCGCGGGCGGATCGGCCGGCTTCTCCAGGAACGCATCCACGGTGCGCCCGTCCGCCGCGGTCTGGATCACGCCGAACTCGGTGGCCTCCAGCCGGGGCACCCCGAGCGCCGCGATCGTCACCCCGGCGCCGGAGGCCAGGTGCTGGTCGGCCATCTGCATCAGGTCCATGCGGTAGACGTGATCGGCGCCGAACACCGCGACCAGGTCCGGCTGGTCGTCGTAGATCAGGTTCAGCGACTGGTAGATCGCGTCCGCCGACCCGGTGTACCAGTGCGGGCCGAGCCGCTGCTGGGCGGGCACCGGCGTGACGTAATTGCCGAGCAGGCTGCTCAGCCGCCAGGTGGTGGTGATGTGCCGGTCCAGGCTGTGGCTCTTGTACTGGGTTAGCACGCAGATGCGCCGGCACCCGGCGTTGACCAGGTTGGACAGGGCGAAATCGACCAGCCGGTACAGGCCGCCGAAGGGCACGGCCGGCTTGGCCCGGTCCGCGGTCAGCGGGGCCAGCCGCTTGCCGGCGCCGCCGGCCAGCACGATGCCCAGGATCCGCGGTACGGCCATGACACACCTCCCGGGTTTCGCCGCCTGGCCGGATTCGCTAGCCTCCCGGTCCGGCCGGTGCGGCCAGCTCGGCCGCCCTGGTCAGCCGCAGCTTGGACTGCTCGTGACCGGTCTCCTCCCAGTCAGCCAGGTACTGCGCGGCCAGGCCGTGCGAGGCCGCGAGGCTGGTCAGGGTCTCGGTCCGGTAGTAGAAGTCCTCGCGCAGCACCTGGTGCTCGGTGCCCTCGGTACGGTCGAAGGTGAAGTCGAAGAACGCGCCGGGCGCCATCAGCCGGCCGATGTTCGCCAGGCACTCGTCGATGACCTCGACCGGCGAGTGCGAAAACACGCTGTGCGCGTGGATTACGTCGAAGTAGCCGTCGGGCAGGAACCTCAGGGTCAGGTCGCGGATCACGGTCAGGTGCGGCAGCTTGGCCTGGAGCCCGAACTCAGTCACGGTGTCCTGGGCGGCGAGCAGGATGTCCGGCGAGATGTCGAGGCCGTGGTAGTTCCCGGCGTCCAGGTAGTCGATAAACAGCCGCCCGGCGCGCAGGTTGCCGCAGCCGATCTCCAGCATCCGCATGTCCGGCTTCAGGCCGTGGCTGATCAGGTAATCGAACTGCATCTGGCCGATCCGGAGCCAGGACGCGCGGGTAGCGCTGCCAACCGCTCCGGTGTGGCTCTGTGCCGCGTAGGAACGCATCACCGCCCGGTAATAGCTGACGTGATCGGGCGAGTGCAGCCGGAGCCAGGCGTCCCTGGCCCGGCGCCGCACGTACCCGGCGATCCGGTCCGGGTGCCGGGCCGCGTATGCGATCTTGAATGTCAGGCGAGATCGGTCCTTGGAGTGCACGGCACAAGATTAGGTGCAGGGGCGACGCCGATGGCAGTCCGGGGGCAATCCAGGGGCGAATCGCCGGCGGTTCGAGGCTAATCCGCCCTCCCGCCCTAGCCCGCCGCTCCCGCCCCGCCCGCCCCGCCCGCCCCGCCCGCCCTAATCCGCCTCGTCCGCCCCTGTCGTCCCGGCCGGCAGCGCCGGGGTGTGGCCGCTGGTCATCCGGGTCGCCAGGAGCCGGGCCGCCTGCACGCCCGCCCCGAGCACCAGCGCCCAGCCGAGCGCCTCGCGGAGCGACACCTGCGGATCTTCCGGGTGCTCTGGCGGCTCCCGGCCGGTGATCTTCGTCCAGCCGAACGTGATGAGCTTGCGTGCGGCGAAGGCCGCCGCCGCGCCGGCGATCCCGGACACCGCCCGGGAGCCGACGGTACCCTGCTTGCCCGATTTGAGCTTGCCCGATGTCGGCTTGCCCGATCCGGTCTTGCCGGCCTTGGTCTTGCCGGCCTCGGCCTTGCCCGACCCGGTCTTGCCCGACCCGGGCTTGGCCGCCTTGGACTTGCGTGACATGGCATCCTTCCCTGCCCCGGCCGCGGCATCCGCGGGCGCGTGGCGGCTCATGCCGAGGGCCGTGAGTTCTCGATGGCGGCCGCCAGCTCGGCCGGCCGCCTGGTCCCGATCAGCCAGTACGGCCTGGCCGTGAACTGGCCGACGACCTCGACGTACACGGCCCGTTTCAGATATGGCCTGATCAGCAGGTAAGCCGTCGGATCCGCGCGGGGCCCGCGCAGCGCCCTGGCCTGGCTGTCATCCAGGGCAGAGACCTCCCCGGCCAGGCTCAGCGACAGGTGCGCCGACCCGGCCCGCAGCTCACCGCTGGTCACCTCTATGGTGGCACGGCCCCACAGCAGCAGGGCCGCCGCGCACCCGGCACCGAGGACGAGGTAAACGGCGACGGCCACCCGCAGGCTGAACCCGGCCCACAGCGTGCTGCCGAACAGCAGCACGCACAGCAGGGCCAGCAGCCACCAGGACGCCGGCGCGCTGAGTCGCTCCCGGTAGTTGCGCATGCGCCTACGTTAGTTGGTTACATGGAGGGCATGACTGCCCGACCTGCCCGGCCCGGCGACGAGCCAGCACTTGCTGCCCCGGACGCCGAGGCTGCCCTGGACGCCCCGGACGACCAGGGTGACGCCGCGCCGGGACCGGGGCTCGTCGGCCGGATGCGGGAGTTCGTGGCCGCCCGCCGCCAGCGGGCCCAGCCCGGCGATGCGGCCCTGGACCGGGCCGGGCCGGGCGATCCGGGCTGGGATCCGCCGGAGCAGGCCCTGGCCGGGCAGGCGGGTCCCCAGCGGGTCTCGCCGGACGCGCAGGTACCGCGGCTGCTGCAGCAGGCTGCCGCCTGGTCCTGGCGGCTACTGCTGGTGGGCGTGATCGTCTACTTCGCCTTCAAGGCGGCTTCCGCGCTGCGCCTGGTGGTACTGCCGTTCATTGCCGCCGTGCTGCTCACCGCCCTGCTGCAGCCGCTGACCGCGCGGCTGCGCCGGCTCGGCATGGCGCCGCTCGCCGCGACCTGGTGCACCCTGCTGGCGGCGATCGTGGTGCTCAGCGGACTCGGCGTGGTGATTGCCAACCGGGTCAGCGCCGAGTACCCGGTGCTGTCCAGAGAGGTGACGCACACCGCCAGGGAGGTCCAGTCCTACCTGGCCGGGCCGCCGTTCCACATCAACAGCGTGAAACTCCAGCACTACTCCAACCAGCTCGGCAACTTCCTGCTCCAGCACAAGACCGACATCGCCGGCACGGTGCTGACCGGCGGCCGGATCGCGCTGGAGCTGATCGCCGGCCTGGTACTGATGATCTTCATCGCGTTCTTCCTGCTCAAGGACGGGCGGCGGATCTGGAACTTCCTGACCAGCGGCCTGCACTCGGCGGAGGCGCGGCGCCGGGCCGACCGGGCCGGGGACGCGGCCTGGACCGCCCTGGTGGGCTACGTGCGCGGGACCACCGTGGTGGCGGCGATCCACGCGGTCTTCATCGGGCTCGCGCTCTGGCTGCTCGGCGTCCCGCTGCTGGTCCCGCTGGTCGTGCTGGTGTTCCTGGCCGCGTTCGTGCCGCTCATCGGCATCCTGGTGGTGGGCGCGCTGGCGATCGTGGTGACGCTGGCCACCAAGGGCTGGATCGCGGCGGTGATCCTGGTCGCGGTTTTCCTGCTGGAGAACCAGATCGAGAGCCATCTGCTGCAGCCGCTGGTGGTGGGGCGCCTGGTCCGGCTGCACCCGCTCGGCATCATCCTGGCGCTCGCGGTCGGCGGTATCATCGCCGGCATCCCCGGCGCGATCGTCGCGGTGCCCGCGGCCGCGGTGGTGTTCTACGCCTGGCCGTACCTGCGCGAGGCGCGGGAGCCGGACCCGCCGCCCGGCCAGGGGTAAGGTCGCTGCGTGACTGCCGAGCACGACCCGGTGCCGGTCCTGATCCAGCGGCTGGATCCCGGCCTGCCGCTGCCGGGCCGGGCGCATCCGGGGGACGCGGGCGCCGACCTGTACGCGGCCGCCGACGTGGAGCTGGCACCGGGCCAGCGGGCCGTGGTGCCGACCGGGGTGGCGATAGCCTTGCCCGACGGCTATGCCGCGTTCGTGCACCCGAGGTCCGGGCTCGCCGCCCGGCACGGGGTCACGATCGTGAATGCGCCCGGCACCGTCGATGCCGGGTACCGTGGCGAGATCATGGTGATCCTGGTCAACACCGACGCCGCGGAGCCGGTCCGGTTCCGGCGCGGGGACCGGATCGCCCAGCTGGTGGTGCAGCGGGTGGAGCGCCCGGCGTTCCACGAGGTCGGCCGGCTGCCAGGGACCGCCAGGGGAACCGGCGGGCACGGCTCGACCGGCGGTCACAGCCAGAGCTAACAGCGAGTAAGGAGCGTGCGGGGTGTTCCGAAGGCGCGGCCGGGCGGACCCGGACCAGCCCACGGCAGACGGTTCCGCGGCCGAGGATGACCAGGACCTGGCTGACCCGGAGGACCCGGGCGAGCCGGGATACGAGGCGGACGACGGCGGCGAGCAGGACCAGGACTACGACGGGTACGCCGATGACCAGGACGACGCCGAGGTCCCGGGCAGGCGGAGCGGCACCGGCCGGCACCGGCAGAGCCGGGAGGAAAGCCGGGTCAACCTGGGTGACCCGGACACCTGGACCCGGTCCCAGCAGGCGCGGCCAGGGCAGGCAGCGGCCGGGGACCGGGCGGCCGGTCCCTGGGACGGCGCCGGGTCTTACCCGGACCGGGAGCGGATGGACTTCGGCAGCCTGCTGGTCCCCGCCGTCGAGGGCTTCGACATCCAGCTCAACGTGGCCGAGGAACAGGGCATCTGGGTGGCCGTGGTGCGCGGCGACAGCGCGCTCCAGCTCCAGGCGTTCGCCGCGCCCAAGACCAGCGGGCTGTGGGAGGACGTGCGCCGGGACCTGGCCGAGGAGGTGACCAAGTCCGGCGGCGACAGCCAGGAGGCGGACGGCCCGTTCGGCCCCGAGCTGCACGCCAGGGTCGGCATCGGCGAGCAGGGCCAGCGCGGCCAGCTGCAGCGGCTGCGGTTCCTGGGCGCGGACGGCCCGCGCTGGTTCTTGCGCGGGATGATCACCGGCCCGGCGGCGGACCGCGGCGAGCTGGCCGCGCCGTTCGAGCAGATCTTCGCCGACGTGGTGGTGGTGCGCGGCGGCCATCCGGCACCGCCGGGCGATCAGCTGCCCATCGAGCTGCCGGAGGAGGCCAGGCAGGCGCTGGCCGAGCAGGCCGCCCTGGAGGAGCAGGGCCAGCTGCCGCCGAACCCGTTCGAGCGCGGCCCGGAGATCACCGAGACCCGGTAGCGGCCCGGCCGGTCACTGCTGCGCCGGTCACTGCTGCGCGGCCACCGCTGCGCCGGTCATTTCTGGCCGGACAGCAGGCTGGCCAGCTCGCCCTCGACGTCCTGGCTGGTCACGAACAGCAGCTCATCCCCGCCTTCGAGCGGGTCGTCACTGCTCGGCACGATCACCCGGCCGTCCCGCAGCACCGCGACCAGCGCGGTGTCGGCCGGCCACTCGATCGCCCCGATCCGTCGCCCGGCCAGCGGCGCGTCCGTCGGCATGGTCAGCTCCACCAGGCTGGCCTCGCTCTGCCGGAACGTCATCAGCCGCACCAGGTCGCCGACGCTGACCGCCTCCTCCACCAGCGCGGACAGCAGCCGTGGCGTGGACACCGCGACGTCCACCCCCCACGACTCGTTGAACAGCCACTCGTTGTTCGGGTGGTTGATCCTGGCTACCACCCGCGGCACCCCGTACTCGGTCTTGGCCAGCAGGGAGACCACCAGGTTGGCCTTGTCGTCGCCGGTGGCCGCGATCACCACGTTGCACCGCTCAAGCGCGGCGTCGTCCAGCGAGCTGATCTCGCACGCGTCGGCGAGCAGCCACTCCGCCCGCGGCACGCTGTACACCTTGATGCACTTGGGGTTCTTGTCGATCAGCAGCACCTCGTGCCCGTTGTCCAGCAGTTCCTGCGCGATGGACCGGCCGACCGAGCCCGCCCCCGCGATCGCTACCCGCATCAGTGCTGCCCCTTCCCCGGCGCGGCCGGCCTGGCGAACACCGCCGTGATGCGCTCCAGGTCGCGCTCGTCGGCGATCACGTGCAGCACGTCGCCCTCCTGCAGGACCGTGCCGGGCCCCGGCAGGATCGCCTCGCCCAGCCGGGTGATGAACGCGATCCGGATGCCGGCCGCGTCCTCCAGCGACCTGACCTTCTCGCCCAGCCAGCCGTCCGCGCAGGCGACCTCGGCCAGCACGATCGTGCCGGTCGGATCCCGCCACAGCGGCTCGGCGCCCTCCGGCAGCAGGCGGCGCAGCATCTGGTCAGCGGTCCAGCGCACGGTGGCCACGGTGGGGATGCCCAGCCGCTGGTACACCTCGGCCCGGCGCGGGTCGTAGATCCGGGCGACCACCCGCCGCACCCCGAACGACTCGCGGGCCACCCGGGCGGCGATGACGTTCGAGTTGTCGCCGCTGCTGACGGCCGCGAACGCGTCGGCCCGCTCGATTCCGGCCTCGATCAGGACATCGCGGTCAAACCCGATCCCGGTTATCTTGCTGCCCTTGAACCCGGACCGGAGCTTGCGGAACGCCTCGGGTTCCTGGTCGATCACCGCCACCGAGTGGCCCTGGTCCTCGAGGATGTGGGCAACAAGGGACCCGACCCGCCCGCAACCCATGATGACGATGTGCACGGACTTCCTTCCAGCGTTAACGGTGTGCTCACGGTATGCCCTGGACCTAGCGGTAGCTAGCCCCGGGATCATGGACTGCGTGACCTCTCCCCGCCCGGCACCGCCGTCGCCCCCGGCCGCCCCGCCAGACC
This sequence comes from uncultured Actinomycetota bacterium, assembly GCA_963719705.1. GTDB lineage: Bacteria > Actinomycetota > Actinomycetes > Streptosporangiales > Streptosporangiaceae > CAVRCV01. The sequence goes on along the minus strand of CAVRCV010000013.1, from coordinate 848,123 downwards.
CCGGCCCGGTGCCCGGTGACGTGCTGGACCTCACCACCGGGGAGGCGGTGCACGGCGGCTGGTGCGTGGCCCGGCAGGGCCAGGAAGAAACCGGGCGGGTGGTCTTCGTCCGGCACGCCCTGCCCGGCGAGCGGGTCCTGGCGGTCGTCACGCAGGCCACGTCACGATTCTGCCGGGCCGACGCGGTGCAGGTGCTGGCGGCCTCGCCGGACCGGGTGCCGCCGCCCTGCCCGCATGCCCGGCCGGGCGGCTGCGGCGGCTGCGACTGGCAGCACGCCAGCCTGCCCGCGCAGCGGGCGCTGAAGGCGCAGGTGATCCGCCAGCAGCTGGCCCGGCTGGCCGGCCTGGACCGGGAGGTCACGGTCGAGGAGCTGCCGGGGCATCCGGACGGCCTCGGCTGGCGGACCACGGTCGGCTTCGCGATCGGCCAGGACGGCGCCGCCGGGCTGCGCCGGCACCGCTCGCACGAGGTCGTCGAGGTCGGCAGCTGCCCGATCGCGCACCCGCTCGTGGCCGCCACCGGGGTCACCCGGCAGCGCTGGCCGGGCGCCAGCCGGGCCGACGTGGCCGTGGTGCCCGGCTCGGGGGAGCGGGCCGTGGTCATCACCGGCCCGGCGGCCAGCCGGGAGCCGGCCGGGCGGCTTTCGGCCGACTCGGTGCTGCTGGCCCGGCCCGGCCGCGACAGGCCGGCCGTGCTGGCCGGGCGCGGGCCGGTGACCAGGCAGGCGGCCGGGCGGGAGTGGCGGGTGAGCGCCGGCACGTTCTGGCAGGGGCACCCGGCCGCGGCCGGCGTCCTGGCCGCGGCCGTGCTGGACGCCCTGCGGCCGGAGCCAGGCGACGTGGCGCTCGACCTGTACTGCGGGGCCGGCCTGTTCGCCGGGGTGCTGGCCGGGGCGGTGGGGCCGTCCGGCCGGGTGATCGCGATCGAGGCCAGCGCCGGAGCGGTCCGCGACGCCCGGCGCAACCTGCGCGGCACTCCCTGGGCCCGGGTGCACCGGGGCGACGTCGCCGCGGTGCTCGGCTCGCACGGCCAGTCCGGGGCCGGCCTGGCCGCGGCGGATCCGCCCAGGACCGGCCTGTCCCGGCCGGTGGTCGACGCCCTGGCGGGCCAGCCGGCCAGCGCCGCGCTGCGCCGGATCGCCTACGTGTCGTGCGACCCGGCCACGCTGGCCAGGGACATCGCGCTGCTGCGCACGGGCGGCTGGGAGCTCGCCGAGCTGCGCGCGTTCGACGCATTCCCGATGACCCACCACGTCGAGTGCCTGGCCGCCCTGGCCCGCGACTGAGCCGCCGATGGGCCAGGATGGGGTCATGCAGCTGAGGATTTTCACCGAGCCGCAGCAGGGCGCGGACTACGACACCCTGCTGAGCGTCGCCAGGGCGGCACAGGACCTGGGCTTCGACGCGTTCTTCCGGTCCGATCACTACCTGAAGATGGGGGACGTGACCGGGCTGCCCGGACCCACGGACGCCTGGATCACGCTGGCCGGGCTGGCCAGGGATACCTCCCGGATCCGGCTCGGCACGCTGATGACCGCGGCCACCTTCCGTCATCCCGGCGTGCTGGCGATCAGCGTCGCCCAGGTCGACCAGATGAGCGGCGGCCGGGTCGAGCTGGGCATCGGGGCCGGCTGGTACGCCGAGGAGCACGCCGCCTACGGGATCCCGTTCCCCGGCCTGGGCGAGCGATTCGACCGGCTGGAGGAGCAGCTCGCGATCGTCAGCGGACTGTGGCAGACGCCCGAGGGGGAGCGGTTCTCCTTCGCCGGCACGCACTACCCGGTGACGGATTCGCCCGCCCTGCCCAAGCCGGTCCAGCGGCCGCGCCCGCCGATCCTGATCGGCGGCTCCGGGCCGCGCCGCACGCCGCGGCTGGCTGCCGCTTATGCCGACGAGTACAACGTGGGGTTCGGCAGCATCGAGGACACCAGGGCCGCGTTCGGCCGGGTTCGGGAGGCATGCGCGGCGGCCGGCCGCACCCGGCCGATGAAGTACTCGGCCGCGCAGGTCGCCTGCTGCGGGCGGACTCCCGGCGAGCTCGAACGGCGGGCAGCCGCGATCGGCCGGGAGCCGGACGAGCTGCGGCGCAACGGGCTGGCCGGGACCCCGGCCGAGATCGCGGACAAGATCGGCCGGTTCGCTGAGATCGGCGCGGAGCGGATGTACCTGCAGGTGCTCGACCTGCACGACCTGGATCACCTGGCGTTGCTGGCCGAGCTACTGCCCCGGGCCTGACCGGGTTGTCAGACCTCGGGCACCGTGGCCAGCTGGCCGGCGATCAGGTCCCGGTCCTCGGTGTCGCTGATGTCGTCCAGCGCGGCGGCGGCACGCCTGGCGTAGGCGTCGCGCTCCGCCCCGTGGCCGGCTGACGGCGTGCGCCCTGGCCAGGCCCTCCAGCGCGGATGCCCGCAGCCAGGCCGGCAGCCCCGCGCTCTCGACCCGCTCGAAGGCGGCCGTCGCGTGCGCGATCGCCAGCTTGCCGTAACCCAGCAGGCTGGCGATGTGGCCGATCTGCCAGTCGGCGACGGCGCGGTTCTCGTCGGTGCCGACCGCGTCCCAGGCCAGCCAGGAGGCGCACGCCGTGATCAGCATCCGCCGGTCCTGCTCCGGGGTGCGGTCCGGCAGCTCGATCAGCTCCCAGGCCTGGTTGAACAGGTCTGCGGCAGCCTGGCGGCGGCTGTCCCGGACGGGTTCATCGCTGCTGGGCACCCGGTCACGCTACCGTACGCTCCGGGGTATCAGAGGCCTAGCCGGTAGCCGCGCTCCTCGCCGTAAGCGGTGAACCCAGCCCGGAGCAGGATCGGGCTGGACGTCTGCGCCCGGCCCTTGACCAGGGCCAGGGTCATGCCGTGCTGCCTGGCCGCCTGGAGCCTGCGGGCCAGCGCGGCCCGGTAGGAACCGCGGCCGCGGAAGGCGGGGCGGGTGCCCGCGCCCCACAGCCGGGCCGCGCCGCCGGCCAGCGTGCAGCCGCCGATGCTGGCCGGCGCACCGTCCAGGTACACCACGACCCGGAAGCCGGACCGGTCCGCCAGCTCACGGCGCAGCCCGGCGACCTCGCCGGCGAACTCCTCCGGGCTGAGCTCCCGGCCGTCGTGCCATACCTCGTCGGATACCAGCCGGTAGTCGCGCAGGGCGGGGCCGTCCTCGATGATCCGGGCATCCGCGTCGGCCGGCGGGTCGAGCTCGGGCAGGCCGGCGGTCATGTCGTAGGCCAGCACCCGGACGGTCTCGGCGTGCGTGGCGCCGAGCTCGCGCAGCGTCGCCTCGGTATCGGCCGGCCGGGTCGCGTCCGAGACCCACCAGTACACCTCGTCCCGGCCCCAGGCCCTGGCCTGCGCGGTGACCTCAGCGACCAGCTCGCCGGCCGGCCGGGCGGAGCGGGACCAGGCCACCATGGTCGGCTCCACGTAGTGCTCCGGGTAGGCGATGAGGTGGTAGTCCTCGGTCAGCGCCTGCTGCGCGCCGGGCGGTACCCAGACCCAGGCGGCGGCCGCGGCCAGCACCGCCCCCGGCGTCCAGTCACTCACCTGTCTCGCCTTGCCTCGGTCATGCCGCGGTTGGCCAGCGCGTCGGCGCGCTCGTTGCCGGGGTTGCCCGCGTGCCCCTTCACCCACAGCCAGTGGACCTGATGCCCTGCGGCCACGGCGTCCAGCCGCTGCCACAGGTCGGCGTTCTTGACCGGCTGCCTGCCGGAGGTCCGCCAGCCGTTGCTCTTCCAGCGGGGCAGCCAGCTGAGGATCCCGTTACGCAGGTAGCTGCTGTCGGTGTGCAGGCGCACCGAGGCCGGCCTGGTCAGGCTCTCCAGCGCCCGGATGGCGGCCATCAGCTCCATCCGGTTGTTCGTCGTCCCGGCCGGCTCGCCGCCGTAGAGCTCCCTGGACTGACCGCAGTAGCTGAGCACCGCCCCCCAGCCGCCGGGACCTGGATTGCCGCTGCACGCGCCGTCGGTGTAGATCTCCACGATCTTCTCGGCCGGGTCCGATGTCATGCCGGCAATGTACCGGCGCGCGACCGGACTGGGCGCCCGGACAGTACGAAGCCCGGCTCGGGTGCGATGCGGGCCGGGCTCCGTGCACGGTGTGAGCGACTGTGCCCCAAGCACCGGGGAGCCAGGCCAGACGAGTACGACGCGCAGCCTGTGATCCCGGCCGGCTCACGACCGATGTCCTGAATGATACTGCGCTGTGCCCGGACAAGGCCGCGCAAGAAAATCGTCGGCCGACGATGCCGGGCGATCCGGAGTGATCAGCCCTGCTGGGCCAGGACTCCGGGCTGGCTGGAGGGGGAATGAGGGTGCCAAGCCAGCCCGGATACCTGACTTACTCGTCAACCGACACTGCGATATTACTGCGCAACAGTGCGGCTGGTCTAGGCTTCTGGGCACAGATTCTAACTGGCCGCACTGGCCCGGTCACGCTGGCGTCACAATCGGCCTGCTCAGCGCCCCGCGGCGGCCGCCGGGGCCAGCACAAAATCGAACCGCACCCGGTGCGTGGTCAGTGCGCGTCCGCGCCAGTGGTCAGCAGCTCCACCAGCGAGGACAGCCCGGTCAGGTCGGGCAGCAGGATGAACTCGTGTCGCTCAGGGGTGCAGAAGCCGCCGGTCCTGACCAGGAAGTCCATGACATAACGCCACTCCTGCGGTGTCGGCCTGGCCTGCGCGACGAACTCGTGCAGGTGCCGCAGCAGCGCCGTGAGCAGTGACTCAGGTCTCCTCGTGCCGCCCGGCCAGCAGGTCCTGGAACCGGCTCTTGGCCCGGATCACCGGCTGGCGCAGGTGCTGCTCGCGCCGGACCGCCCTGGCCAGCTTGCCCGGCCGGTCCCGGTAGCGCCAGCGGGCCCACGGCGAGCCCGGCCGTCCCAGCCGGATCGCGCCGATGACGAAGACCGGCGGCACGAACACCCCGAGCAGCCCGGTCCAGATCTTGCCCTTCAGCAGCGTGATCCCGGCCAGCACGAACAGCGCGGCCACCGTGAGCAGCAGGACCGCTGCCGCTGCCGGGCCGCCGGGCAGGTGATCGTAGTCGGCCACGTTCTGCACCCCGTCCGGGCTGACCCCGGTCAGCAGCAGCGCGGTCACCCCGGCGGCGACGAACACGGCGTCGATCGACAGCCGTCCCTCGTTGCTCCAGTACACGTCGCGCAGGTGCAGGATCAGCGCGAACTCATCCAGCACCAGCGCGGTGCCCAGCCCGAAGACCGCGGCCGGCCAGGCCCGCCAGGCCAGCGAGTACGTCGGCGCCGCCAGCCCGGCGACCCCGCCGGCGCCCATCAGCACCACGCCGAACACCATGTGGTGCACGTGCACCGAGCCGGCCCGCACGTTGCCCGGCCACCACCGGACCCTGGCCCGGATCAGCCGCACCGACAGCCGGATGCCGGCGAAGCCGGTCACGAACGCCACGAAGAAGCAGAACAGCGGCAGCCGCCCGGTATGCACGACCTGTGCCTCGAACCAGCCCGGCATATGACCCCCGGTTACAGTTACTGGATGCAGCCGGGACCGCGCCAGGTGAAGCGCGTCCGTCCCGGAATCGTCCTGGCCGTGCTGTCGCTCGCGGCCCTGGCCTACGCGATGCTGAGCTCCGCGGTGATCCCGGCCCTGCCGTCGTTCCAGCACAGCCTGCACGCCAGCGAGACCGGCGTGACCTGGCTGCTGACCGGCTTCCTGCTGTCGGCATCGGTGGGCACGGCGATTATAGGCAAGCTCGGCGACCTGTACGGGAAGCAACGGCTGCTGATCTGGACCCTGCTGACGCTGGCCGCCGGCACCCTGCTCGCCGCGGTGTCCGGGTCGCTGGCCCTGCTGATCGTGGCCAGGGTGGTGCAGGGCGTGGCAGGCGGCATCTTCCCGCTGTCGTTCTCGATCGCCAGGGATGAGTTCCCGCCCGAGCGGGTGGCCGGCAGCATCGGGCTGATGTCGGCCATCCTCGGCGTCGGCGGCGGCCTCGGGCTGGTCCTCGGCGGCCTGATCGATGAGCACCTGAGCTGGCACTGGCTGTTCTGGATCCCGCTGCCCGCGATGCTCGTGGCGGCGGTGTGCACCTGGCGCTGGATTCCCGAGTCGCCGGTCCGCTCGGCCGGCCGGGTCAACTGGGCTGCGGCCGCGCTGCTGACCTCGGGCATGTCGGCCGTCCTGATCGGGATCGCCCAGACCGCCGTCTGGGGCTGGACCGGCCCGGCCACCCTGGCGCTGCTGGCGTCCGGCCTGGCCGTCTGCGGCCTGTGGGTGGCGGCCGAGCTGCGCAGCCGCAATCCGCTGATCGACATGACGATGATGCGGGTGCGCGGGGTCTGGACCACGAACCTGGCCGCTTTCCTGGTCGGCGGCGGGCTGTACGCGTGGTTCCTGTTGCTGCCGCAGCTCGCCCAGCTGCCGCGCAGCACCGGGTTCGGCTACGGCGCCTCGGTGGTGGCGGCCGGCCTTTACCTGCTCCCGTGCGCGCTCGGCATGGGCGTGCTCGGTTCGCTGGCCGGACGGGTGCAGCGGCGGTTCGGCTCACGCCGCGCGCTGGTGGCGGGCGCGGCGCTGAGCGGCGCCGCCTGCGGCTGGCTCACGATCACCAGCCGGCACCCGGCCGACATGCTGGTCAGCTCGGCGCTGCTCGGCGTGGGCATCGGCCTGGCCTTTGCCGCCCTCGGCAACCTGATCGTGCAGGCCGTCCCGGCCCACCAGACCGGCGTGGCCAGCGGCATGAACACGGTGCTGCGCACCCTCGGCGGCGCGCTCGGCGGACAGCTCGCGGCCACGTTCGTGGTCGCGAGCACGGCACACGGCCGCCCGGCCCTGACCGGGTTCACCGAGACGTTCGCGATGGCGGCGGTATTCCTGGCCGCCTGCGTGGTGGCCGGCCTGCTGGTGCCGTCCCGGTCGCTGCCCGCTGCGGTCCTGCCGCCTGCCGCGGCCCCGGAGACGGTGTAGCGATTCGGCGTCGCTGGACTCCATGTCGCTTGCCATGTGGTTGCCGATGGTCTCGCACGGAAAGGAGCATTGCTGATAGAAAGTGGCTCGTGCCAGAGAAACGACCATCCTGGCCCTAATGCCCGACTCCGGAATTCTCCGGGCGATCCTTAGCCCAGAATGCGGAGATATGCAATGGCCTTCCCCCGCCTGCTGCGCGCCGTTATTGTTCGCACATGCCAGATGGCCAGGCGCCAGGTGAGGCGATTACAGGTGCCACCGTCCGGGTGGGCGCCCGGGAGTTCAGGTGGCAGCTCGGTGCGGTCATTACCGTCGGCCGGGACCCCGGCTGCGATGTGGTGATCGACGACCCAGAGATATCCCGTCAGCACCTGCGGGTTGAGGCCGCCGAAGACGGCGCCTGGCAGCTGCGCGATGCCGGCAGCCGCAACGGCGTCTTCGCGAACGGCCGCAAGATCACTGTCGTGCCGCTGCGCGGCGACATGACCGTCCGCCTGGGTGGCGACAACGGGACGCCGCTGGCGATCGGGATCGTGCCGGCTGCGAGCAAGCCGACCGACACCGCGGCACACCCAGCCCAGTCGCCGCCAGCGCAGCCCTCGCCAGCCCAGCCGCCGCCAGCGCAGCCGCCGCGTCCGCAGTCGCCGCCAGCCCAGCCCCCGCCAGCACAGCCCCCGCCAGCCGCCCCCCAGCCGGCGCCGGGGCCGCCTGGCCGGCTCGCCGAGCAGGCCCTCGGCCGGTCGGTCAGCGTGTTCGTACCGGAAGCCGACGTGGTACGGATCGGCCGGGATCCCTCGAACGACATCGCCCTGGCCGACGACCCGCTCGCCTCCCGGCGGCACGCTGAGCTGCGGCGCACCGCCAGCGGGTGGGAGATCCGCGACCTGAACAGCGCCAACGGCACGTTCCGCAACGGCGCCAGGGTGAGCCGGGCCGAGCTCGCCGACGGGGACCTGCTCAGCACGGGCAACCACATCTTCGTGTTCCGCGGCGGCCGTCTCGAGGAACTGTCCGAGGCGGACGACACGTCGCTGGACGTGGCCGGCATCTGCGTGACCGCGCCGGGCGGCGGCGCCACGCTGCTGACCGATGTCTCGTTCAGCCTGCCGTCGCGCAGCATGCTGGCCGTCGTCGGTCCGTCCGGCGCGGGCAAGTCCACCCTGCTCGGCGCCCTGACCGGTTCCCTGACCCCGAGCCGGGGGCAGGTGAGCTTCGCCGGACGTGACCTGCATTCGTCCTATGAGGAGTTCCGCACCAGGATCGGGCTGGTACCGCAGGACGACCTGGTCCACGCCGAGCTCACGCCGCGCAGCGAGCTCGGGCTCGCCGCGGCGCTGCGGCTGCCCCCCGACACCGGGCGGGAGGGCCGCCAGGCCAGGGTCAAGCAGGTTCTCGCCGAGCTCGGCCTGACCGAGCGGGCCGACCTGCAGATCTCGAAGCTGTCCGGCGGGCAGCGCAAGCGGGTCAGCGTCGGGACGGAGCTGCTCACCCAGCCGACCCTGCTGTTCCTGGACGAGCCCACGTCGGGCCTGGACCCCGGCAACGAGAAGCAGGTCATGAGCGTGCTGCGCCAGCTCGCCGACGGCGGGCGGGTGGTGGTCGTGGTCACCCACGCCACGCAGAGCCTGGACCTGGCCGACCGGGTGCTGTTCCTGGCCCGGGGCGGCCGCGTCGCCTACTTCGGCCCGCCGGCCGATGCCCTGGCCTTCTTCGCCCGGCACGGAGTGACGGGCGGGTACGCGGACGTGTTCCGGGCGCTGGACGAGCCGGGCGACGTGGACTGGTCGGCCCGGTTCCGCGCCGACCCCGATTACGAGCGGTACGTGGGCGCGGCCGGGCGTCAGGCGGCCGTGCGGCAGGGGATGCCGGCCAGCGGCCGCTGCCGCGCGCCGCCAGCCCGGTGCCCGCCATTGACCAGCTCCGGGTGCTGATCAACCGCCAGCTCCAGATCCTGCGCGGAGACCGGCGCACCCTGGTGCTGGTCGCGGCGCAGCCGGTCGCGTTCGGCCTGATCATCACGTTCCTGTTCCCGAAGACGGCGATCTCGGCGAACCACGGGCCGTTCGCGGCGCTGCTGCTGTGGCTGCTGGTGGTCTCGGCCACCTGGCTCGGAGCCTCCGGCACCATCCGCGAGATCGTGAAGGAACTGCCGATCTACCGCCGGGAGCGCGCCGTCGGGCTGTCGATCCCGGCCTACGTCGGATCCAAGTTCGCGGTGTTCGGCGCGATCACCGTCGTGCAGTCCTTCATCGTGGTCGCGCTGGGGCTGTCCCGGCAGACCCTGCCCCCCGAGGACCCGCCGCCGCACCTGATCGCGGACATCCTGGCACTCGGGCCGAGGACTCCGGCGGCGAGCTCGTTCAAGGGCCTGCGGCCGTTCGGCGCGGGCTCCCTGCTGGGCTCCCAGGAGGTCGAGATCGCGATCGCGGTCGCGATCGCCGGGCTGGCCGGCGTGGCCCTCGGCCTGGCCATCTCGGCCCTGGTCCGCAAGTCCGACCAGGCCGTCTTCCTGCTGCCGGTGGCGCTGGTGGTCGAGATGGCGCTGTCGCTGCCGATCCTGAAGATCCAGAACGCCAGCCCGATCGTGGCCGATGTCAGCCAGCTCACCAGCGCGAACTGGGGCATGAACGCCGCCGCGTCGACGATCAGCCTGAACCAGGTGATAGCGCCGTACCTGTTCGACCTCAACGTGGGCGAGTACACCATCGCGAACCAGCTGTCCCAGGCGGCGCACGCGCCGCCGCCGCCACCAGGCCCCACGCATGCCGCGCTGATCACCGCGCTGAAGGGCAACGCGGCATGGGCGCATACCAGCGGCACCTGGCTCGGGGCCGTCTTCGTCACGATCGTGATCACGGCCATCCTGCTCGGCGTGACCGCCGCGGCCCTTCGGCGCCTGGACATCAGGCGCCGCCCGGCCCTCCCGGCCGCCGGCCGCTAAGGGCCGGGCTGGCCGGGCTCGGAGAACCCGTCCACGAGCAGGGAGTCCCCGCGGAACAGCGGTGCCGTGCGCACCTCCCGCTCGATGGCGGCCGCCGACAGCGCGTAGCTGATGAACAGCAGCAGCGAGATGGCCTGTACCGCCAGCCAGGGCCAGTAGTCCGCGGGGTAGTTCGACGCCACCCAGTCGTTCATGCCGTGCAGCACGGCCGGGATCGCGATGGCCAGCAGGACGAGCTGGACCCGGCGGCGCCGGTAGTTCACGGCGACCCCGATGAAGAACCCGCTGACCCCGGCCCAGATCGCGTGCTGGAACCCGTCCACGAAGACCCGCAGGGCGAACTCCAGCTCCGCGCTCACCGCGAGGGACTGCTCCTGGACCGTGGTCTTGATCAGGCCGAGGTCGCGGAAGGCGCCCAGGCTGGTGATGAGCTTCAGCGCCTGCGGGGCATAGAAGGCCTGCTCCCGGACGCCGAAGGCAAGCCCGGTGATGGTGCCGAGGAACATCCATACGCGCACGTCGAGCTTGGTGCGGCGCCATCGCAGCAGCGCGAGCGCGGCCAGCAGGACCGGCAGCGCCTTGGCGGTCTCCTCGTTGAGGCCAATGCCGATCGCGGCAGGGAACGGGATGGGTTTTCCGGGAGTTGCCAGCTGACCGTTGACGCTGATGGTGACGAGCTGCACCCATACCTGCAGCCAGATGATCGCGGCGACCGCGATCGCAATCACCTGCCCGGTGACCCGGCCGGGGCGGATGAGCAGCCAGAACGCGATCGCCCAGAGCGGGGCGATATAGAGGCTGTAGGCCCAGCCGGGTGTGGTGAGGTCCGACGATGAGGAGAACACGGCGATGAACACCAGCGGCAGCAGGCCGTAGACGAGCACCAGCAGCGGCAGGCCGCGGCGCCAGCCCGGATGCCTCAGCCAGCTCCGCACCGGGACCAGGATCTGGAACGCGGTGGCCAGGTCATCCCGGACCGGCTCCAGCCGTACCACCGGCCCGTTCGGCGAGGCCAGCGCGAGTGCGACCGGCTCGCTGACCTGCAGCCGGGTGACGGGCTGGCCGTTCAGGAACGTCCCGGAGCTGCCCGTGCTCTCGAACAGCCAGCCGCCGCCGTCCCAGCTGAGCCGCGCGTGCTGGCGCGACACGGACGGGTCGGGCACCACGATCTCGTTATCCGGGCTTCGACCGATCCGCATCACCTGGCCGGGCCCCGCCACGGCCGTGCGGCCAGCCTGCGTGACGCGAAGGTCAGTCACCAGTGCCTGCCCTCCCGGCAGGCGTTTCGCCGGGCGGCACAGCCGGCCTGGCCGGGCTGCCGACAACCTTGCCCCTGGCGGGCCCGAAGTCGATCGTCATCGGGCGGACCGCGATCCGCCTGCCCGGCTCCACCGTCTTGGGCGGCTCGCCGTCGGGCTTCATGGTCCACGGCGTCCGGCCCAGGTTCCGCAGGACGAGCCCGCCCGGATCGCCGGGATGAGGCTCGGCGGCCGCGACAACCGTGTCGTACTCGCGGTCACCCCGCAGGTGGTGCGAGGTGATGGCGGCGCCCTCCGCCAGCACCACCATGCCGCCAGGCAGCTCGAGCACCGGCGGCCAGGGCGGCTGGCGGTGGCAGTTCCAGCACGCAGGCACTGCGGCGGACTCCGGGGCGTCGCCTCCCGGGGCCAGCCGGGCGCCCACGGGGTCGAAGAACACGCTGGCGCGGCAGGAGCAGACGGACACGCAATCAGCGAGCCGTAGCAGGGCGCGGCGCCAGACGCCCTCGCTCACCCGTGCGGCGCCGGTCTTGTCCTGCAGCCCCACCGTGAAGGCCCGCTCGAAGACGTCATGGAAGAACTGGGGATAGATCGGCCACCAGGTGCGCTTCGGGTCCGCGGGCAGCGGCCGGTTGGAGTCATCGGCCGGGTCGAACGCGAAGAGCGGGTCGGTGCCGAAGTACCGGACTGCCGGGTCCTCGGCTGCCTCGCCGCTGTGCGTCGCCCAGGAGAAGGTTTCCTCCGTCCGCAGTCCCTCCAGCGGGTGGCCGTGCATGAACAGGTAGAACAGGAAGACCGCCAGCGAATGGCGATCGGTGACGCTGGACGGGAATGCCTCCTGGCGCACCACTTCCGGCGCCCGGAAGTTGCCGGTTCCCCAGACGAACGCCTGCTCCCCGTCCAGCCCAACGTTGTCGTTGTCGATGATGGCCACCTCGGCGAGGCCAGGGTTCACCCACAGGTTCCCGAAGTTGATGTCCCGGTAGCACAGCCCGGACGCGTGCAGTGCCTCGAATGCCTCTACCAGGCGGCGCCCGATGGCCGTCAGGACCCGGAACGAGGGCTGCTCCCGGTCCAGCAGCTGGGCGAACGAGATGAAGTCGCGTTCCAGCCGGGGCATGACGTAGCCGAAGCCGGGCAGCTCATCGCTGACGACGACGTCGATAGGCCACACGAACGCAGGATGCGGCCGGCTGCGCTCGGTCAGTGCGGCGATGGACTTCCGCAGTTCATCGGCCCTGGGGACATCGCGGTACCACTTGACCGCGCAGGCGAACCCGCCGAACACCGCCTCGTGCACGACTCCCTGCCCGCCCTCTCCGAGCCGTGCGCCGGCTGTCACCTCGGTGCCGGTCCTGGCCATGCGCAGCACCCGGTCCTCGATTTTCAGCCGTGCGCCCGTCACGACGGCCCCCCGGCCGGGTGGGCCGACTCAGTCACCGGCAGGGTTGTCGGCAGGGTTGCCGGGTGAGCCGCGGGCAGGGTCGAGGCAGCGCCCCTGGCTGCCCCGTCGCCGGTCCTCCGCGGTGCCAGCAGGAGCGCGAGCGTGGTGTCGTCAGCGCTGCCCTCTGCCGATGCGCAGAGCTGCGCCCACAGCGGCAGCTGCCCGGCCAGCCATTCCGGCGACCGCTCGCGGATCAGCTCGGCCAGGTCGGCGCTGACCGCGCCCTCCCACCGCTCGGCGGCCTGTGCGTTGCCGTAGCCGTCGGTGGCGAGCAGCACTCCGGCCAGCGCCGTGTCGGACAGGTCCACTACCGCCACCCGGAACGCCTGCTCGGCGGACGGATTGCAGAGGCTGGTGGTGTGGTGCCCGTCCAGCAGCGGGTCGGCTGGCACCGGCAGCAGCGGCTGGCCGTCGGGACGGACAGCCAGGATGTCGCCGTCCCCGATCTGTGCCAGCAGCAGCCACCGCTCCCAGGTCACCGCCAGCAGCAAGGTCGTGCCGTAAGCGATCAGGACGTCATCGCCGGGCGGATGCGCCGACTGCTCGGCCGGCGTCAGCGACTCGGCGGCGGCATCGCCGCGGACGGCGTCCCGCCACGACCCGGTCACGGCCGGCACCAGGACCCGGGGCATCTCCTGCTGCGCCTGCCCGGCTGAGGCCAGGCCGGCCAGCCAGCCGGCTTGCAGACGGACCTGCTGGCAGGCCGTCCGCACCGCCAGCCGGGCACCGCGGTCGCTGCGGAAGTGCCGCGGGTGGCCGTGGCCATCCGCGACTGCCACCACCGCGCCGCGGGATCCGAGTGGGTGCTCGGCTACTGCGTCCTGGTTGGGCAGGCCCGAGGCGCCGTGCGCGGCCCCCCGCTCGGTCGCCACCAGGACCTGCCAGCCGCCCGCGGTGCCGGCGGGCTGCGCGGGGCTGGTAGCAGACATGGTCTCAGCAGGTCCTCTACAAGATGGAGTCGTCGAGTGACCCGGGACCGGTGCCCGGCTGCGGGCGCAGCAGTGTCTCGGCCAGGGCAGGCCGGTCAGCGCCGGCCTCGGACATCCGGGAGACCGCGATGGACGCGGCGACCAGGCGGTCGGCGATGTCGTCCGTTCTGTTCGCCACCAGGATGGGCACGTCCGGCGAGCGGAACTGGTTCAGCGGCTCGGAGTTGGCATCCCGGCCGATGGCCACCGCTACCCGCAGCGCCGAGCGTCCGGCCGGCGTCGCTGTCAGCGCGGTCAGGCCCTGGTCGAACTGACCTGCCGGGTCTGTGGGCAGGCCATCGGTGATCAGGAGGATGGCCGGGCGCAGCGCCCGCCGCTCCAGCCGGTCCGGCCTGAGGACTTCTGCCACCTCCCGGAAGGCGGCGCCCATGTTGGTCTTGCCGTGGTGGACGTGGGCCAGGTTGCGCCATTGCGCGATCAGGTCGGCGACCGGCAGCGGATCGGCGACATGCCAGGCCGGAACGGTGGCGAAGGCCAGGATCCGGATCAGGATCTGCGCCTGGAGCTGATCACGCTCCCAGGACTCCAGATGCGGCAGCATGGAGGTAAGCGCGTGGTTGAGCGCCTGCATCTTCTGGCCCATCATCGAGCCCGAGCAGTCGGCCAGCACGATGAAGTGCAGCGGACGCCGAGCCACCCCGCCACCGGGCATCAGGGTCTCGGTCATCTCAGCCGCTGCCCCGCCATCCCTGATATCCCCGGCCCGCGGCGCGGCTCACCCGCAGCCAACCTTGCAGATCAGATTGGGCAGGCTCACCCACCAGCCGTAGAGGTCGGGGATGGTGGAATCCGTGATGGCGTCCTGAGCGGCGAACACCACGCGCTGGCCGGGCAGGGTCCAGATGTCGGTGGGATGGTCTCCGCTGCTGTTGACCGTGTACAGCTCCTCCAGGTTCTGGCCGGCGGCCCTCGGGTACTTCGGGTCCTGCCACCACTGGGCGTCGCAGGTGGTGTTGCTGTCCTTGCTGCACCCCTGCGCCGCACCGGTGGGGTCGTACCCGAAGAAGTGGTTGAGGTAGGACAGTCCAGCCTGGTAATCCGCCGTCGTGCTGAACTGGTACGCCTCGGCCTTGATGCCATTGATGCCGGTGCTGGACGATCCCAGGCAGTAAACGTCGGCGGAGACCCCGCTCAGGCCGGTCAGCGACGCGTGGCGACAGTCGATCACCGCGGGATCGCTCCCGCCGGTTACCGGTGACAGCATGGTCGCCAGCGGCGTCACCGGGGCAGCTTGAGCCGGGTGCCCAGACAGGGCAACGGCTACCACCACCACGACCACTACGACGACTGCCGCCACTACCGCCCACGCGGCCTTGGGCACCCGCGGAGTCGGCCGGGCGCCCGGGCCGCCGCCCGCCGGGCCCGTACCCGCCGTGCCCGCACCCATCGCGCCGGTACCAGCTGAGCCGGTGCCCGCGTCGGCCGCCAGTGCCGTTGCCGCGCCTGCCCCGTCCCCCGCCCGCCCGGCCGGCGGAATAGTCGCCCCGACCGGGGGGACCGTCGCGCCGCCGGGGGGTACTGTCGCGCCGGCCGGGCGTGCCGTCGCGCCGCTCGGGGGTGCTGTCGCGCCGCTCGGGGGTACTGTCGCGCCGGCCGGGGGTGCTGTCGCGCCGCTCGGGGGTGCTGTCGCGCCGCTCGGGGGTGCCGTCGCGTCGGCCGGGGGGACCGTCGCACCGCCGGGCGGCGGCAACTCGGCACCGCCCGGCGGCCGCAGGCCGAGCGCCGCCGATATCTCCGCAACCGCCCAGTGGCACGCCTCCGGAGTAAACGGAGCCTGCGCTGCCAGGTCCGAGGTGGCCAGCGATTCCGCCGTGGCGATATCCATCCCCTGGGCCACCCGGTCGGCGAGAACCTGGGCCAGCCCCGCCTCGGCCGCGGCTACCAGCACGCCTCTTTCCCGCGGCGCGCCGGGGAGGTAATCCTTGAGCAGGTTGGACATGGTTTGCGAGCTGGATAGCGCCTCGACCCCGTATTCGGGATCGGCGACAATGGCGCGGAGCGCCTCGCCGACCTCGTTGTTGTGCTCCCACGATGCACTAGTCACATGGCCCCCCTCTGGGCACGACAGCGCTTGCGGCGACGGCTGTGCTTGCAGCGACGGCAGTGCTTGCGCGACAGCAGTGCTCGCGGCGACCCAACCCGCTCGCGGTGCGAGTAATGTACCGGACCGTCCACCGTGTGTCACCCTCTCGGCGGCCATCGGGATGACGAGATTCCCGGAAATCGCGGGCACCTCGATCGGCCTGGCTTGCGGTCCGGGTGTTGACGGCGGTCGGCCAGCGTGTCAGCGTGTTTTCCGCTGGCGCTAACGAGCCTGTGACGTTCGTGTGACGCGCTCAGCCGAAGGTTGGGGGAGAGCCGAGCTGCCGCACCGGAATGCGGCGGCGGGCGTTCGGCGGCAGCCATGTGCTAATGGCGCCGCCCGCGCTCGGCCGGAAGGGTCATCTCCGAGGGGGTCGCAGTGAACACTAAGCCGATATTCCGTCCTTGCTGGCGCCGCGCCGCCGGGGCTGCGGCGGCCGCCGCAGTGCTCGCGCTTGGCGCCGCGGCCTGCGCCAGTTCCTCGCCACCGGTGCCGGGAAGCTCGGGCACCGTCCCGCCGGCCGCGCCGGCCGGCAGCCAGGTGAACCCGCCAGCCACGCCGGCCCCCGACCAGCCGACCGCCCCCGCCAAGCCAGCGGCCCCTGCCGCGGCACCGGACGCCTGCTCGCTCAACGTGATCTATGCGATCGCGGGCGAGTCGAGCAGCGCTGATGCTGCCCGGACCGGCTCGTGGACGATCCTGCGGGCCAACGGGTGGACCGCCATCGTCCCCGACAGCAGCTGGACCATGTTCCGCAAGCTCTGCCGGCGGGGCCGACATCTTCTCGCCGGACGGCCGCTCCTCCGCGAACCTCGGCGACCAGGACTCGCAGACGCCCTGGACGCTAGCGTCCCTGGGCCAGGTGGCTCTGGGCAGCGTCTCGGACATTAGCGTCATTTGCAAAGGCCAGGTCATCCGCAGCAACGGCCTCACCACTCAGGCAATCGAGTTCACCGGCGTCTATCAGGACATGCAGATTCACGCCGTCGTGGTCCTGTCGCTGCTGACCCCCACGACTCCCGACTTTTACGTCGGCGAGATCCGCTCTATCTACACCCCGGTTTCGCAGTGGTCCACCAGTGCGGAGCAAACCCTCTGGCTCATCGTCAAGCACGCCATCCTGGTGCCGCAGGAGTAATGCTGTTTCGAGAGCGTCCGCGGATCATGCCGGCTGTCAATACGGCAGGGCGCTCGCTAAAGGGCAACTCCCGGCGAAGGTTCCTCGTCATCTCTTACTTGCCAGGCGCAGGATGTCAGGCGGCGGCGCCGGGGACGGTTGTGCCTGCGCGTCGCTGACCGGCCGGGCACCGGATGCGAACCTGGCGAGCTCGGCGCCGTCCAGCACCCGGCCGGGAAACGGGTCGGCCGCCGTGCGCCGGGCCAGGGCCGCCACCGGCAGGTCGTGACCGGCGGCGGCCAGGATCAGGTTGCCGAACCTGCGGCCGCGCAGCACGGCCGGGTCGGCGATCAGGCAGGTGCGGGCGAACACCGAGCGCACCGTGGCCACCCGGGCCCGCGCATGCGCCAGCGGCGGGCCGTCCCCGATGTTCACCGCGAAAACGCCGCGCGGGCTCAGCGCCCTGGCCGCAGCCGCCGCGAACTCGGCCGAGGTCAGCCCGGCCGGGGTGCTCGCCCCGGCGAACACGTCCGCCACCACCAGGTCGAACGAGCCTGCCGGGACCTGCTCCAGGGTGTCCCTCGCATCGGCGATCCGGACCCGCACCCGCCCGGCCGGACCTGCCCGGCGGGGGCCCTGGGCCAGCGGCAGCCGGACCCGGACCAGGTTGGCGAGTGCGGCGTCGGACTCCACCGCGAGCTGCCGGGAGCCGGGCCTGGTCACCGCCACGTACCTGGCCAGGGTCAGCCCGCCGGCGCCCAGGTGCAGCACGCTCAGCGGCTCGCCGTCCGGGGCGGTCAGGTCGGTCAGGTGCCCGAGCCGCCGCTGGTACTCGAACTCCAGGTGCCGCGGGTCGTCCAGGTCGACGTGGGACTGCGCGGTGCCGTCCACCAGCAGCGTCCAGGCGCCGGGCCGGCCGGGATCGGGGATCAGCTCGGCGAGCCCGGAGTCGACGGGCTGCCGGGTAACCGTTCTGCTGCCGTGGCGCGGCCTGCTGGGCACCAGACCATTGTGCGCGGTCCCGCGGTCTTGCCGTCCCGCCGTCGCCGGGTGGCTCAGCCCTCGGCGCTGAACAGCTGCTCGGCCGCCGTTCCCGGCGCCCAGCGCAGATCCTTCTCGAAGTGCAGGGTCGTCGTGCCCAGCCGCCTGTCGCCGGTCAGCCGCAGGTCGTCGACCACCGCATCCATGATCTTCAGGCCGCGGCCGCCCTCGGCGGCCGGCGGAACCGGCTGGCCGGGCGGCGCGAGCGCGGCGGCGACCCCGGAGTTCAGCACCTCGATGACGCACCGGCCGTGCCTGGTGCTAGCGGTCACCTCGTACGCGTCGCTGCGCTCGGCATGCCGGACCACGTTGGCGCACGCCTCGGTCAGGGCCAGGGCGATGTCGGCCCTGGTGTCGGCCAGCACGCCGAGGGTGTCCAGATAGCCATCGAGCACCTGACGTCCGACCGGGACGCTCGCGGCATCCTGCGGCAGCGACAGCATGATCTTGACTTCCATGTCTCACCTGCTTCCCCGAGCTGGCGTACCTAACCGGCCTCAGGCGTCATCCGGGCGGTCCAGCCGGTACTGCTGGGTGACCCAGCCGCGCCTGCGGTGAACCCACGGGATGAGCCAGCCGTGCGCGATCGGGTGCCGGTCCGCCAGCAGCCGGGCGGCCAGGCCCGACTCCGGCCCGTCCAGCAGCCGGGCCGTGGCCCTGATGGCCGGCCCGGTCGGCCGGCCGCGCATCGTCGACGGCGCGACGTCGACCTCCGGGGTGTGCCGCAGGCGCTTGGCCTTGCCCGACACGTCCCAGGTCCGGAAGTACCCGGCGCCGCCCGAGACGACGAGGTGGACCGGCGTCGGCACCGCCCGCCCGTCCCGCCGGAACGTCGTCAGGACCACGTACCTGGCATCAGCCAGCGGCGCGAAGTAGCCGGGTGCGGCACTAGCCGCGTGCTGTTCGTTCATGTCTTGATAGACGATGCGGTACCAGGCGCTGTGACAGGCAGTGTTCTCTGGCAGTGTTCTCTGGCAGCGCGGGACCGGGGCCGGGCGGCGCACGGCATGATGGGCCGATGCCGCTGTTCTCCTTCGAAGGCCGCGAGCCGGCCGTCAGCCCGGACGCCTGGATCGCGCCCACCGCCACCCTGGTCGGCGACGTGCGGGTCGAGGCGGAGGCGTCGATCTGGTACGGGGCGGTGCTGCGCGCCGACTTCGGCCCGATCATCGTGCGCCGGGGCGCCAACGTGCAGGACGGGTCGGTGCTGCACGGCGGCGCGGATCCGGTCACCGAGATCGGCGCGGGCGCGACCATCGGGCACCTGTGCGTGGTGCATGGCGCGGTGGTGGGAGCCGAGGCGCTGATCGGCAACGGGGCCACCGTGCTCGACGGGGCGACCATCGGCCGCCGTGCGCTGGTCGCCGCGGGCGGCACCGTGCCGCCGGGCATGTCGGTGCCCGACGGCATGCTCGTCGCCGGGGTGCCCGCCCGGATCATCGGCAAGGTCCTCGGGTCGGCCAAGCGCTGGGTCGACACCAACCCGGAGGCCTACCGCGAGCTGGCCCGGCGGCACGCGGCCGGCATCCGCCCCGTGGCCGGCGGGTAACCGCGGTTACCGGTCCCGCCCCGGCCGGCGGTCGGCGTCGGCGAGCACGACCGCCAGCTCGTCCAGGGTGCGGCCGGTCAGCGCCTGGCTGCCGCCATGCACCCGGCGCCTGGCCGCGTAGCCGAACCCGCCGTCCCCGGCCGACAGCCGCCAGCCAGGATGGTCCTGCTCGAACGCGGTAACGTTCTGGCCGTAGCTGGTGCGCCGGCCCGCGCCGGGGCCGCCAGCGCTGGGGCTACCCGCGCGGCGGTCGGCCGGAAGATGGGCGGAGACAGGCACATCCGCCGGATCCCTGCCCTGCAGGTTGGCCTGGCCGGCGGATCCCTCAGTACCTGTCTCCACAGCAGTGATCTTACCCGAGCGGGCCATGGCGGGCTATGGATTTGCCATAGCCCGATGTGGGTGAGGTACGCGGGCTGAGGTCGGCATAGGTTCGCTGCGTGCAGGTGGATTACAACAGCGATGTCCCGCCTTATCAGCAGATAGCCAACGATCTGCGGGCCAGGATCCTGTCCGGCGAGCTGCCGGGACGCGCCCGGCTGCCGTCGGTCGAGCGGCTGGTGCAGGAGGTCGGGGTGGCGCGCACGACCGCTCGCAAGGCCCTCGGCGTGCTGGTCGACGAGGGCCTTGCCCGCCGGGTCACCGGCTGGGGCACTTACGTCACCCCCGAGAACGAGCGCCCGTCTGCCTGAGCCCTTAGGTCAGGCCGGCCAGCAGGCGCGCGGGGACTATCTCGGCCGGGAACGGCCGTTCGGCCCGGAAAGCGCGGCAGCCGGTGACGCTGGCGGTGCGGGCGTAGCGGCCATCGCGCAGCTCGTAGGCATCCAGGGACGGTAGGCCGGGATCCGGGTTAATGATCCAGTAGCTCTGGACGCCGAATCGCTGGTATGCCGCCATCTTGTGGTTCAGGTCGATCAGTGCGGTACTAGGCGACCGGATCTCGATGGCGAGCAGCGGCGGCCGGAGCAGCTTAGGCCCACCGACGTCCTGCTGCCGGACTACGACGACATCCGGATCGAACTCGGTGTCCGCCGTGAGCTGGACGGCGGGCTCCGCCAGCACGCACAAACCGTCCGGGCATGCGTTCCCCAGGGTGATGACCAGCCGCGCGGCCGCGAGCTGGTGCACCGTCGTGGGCCGGGGGCTCACGACCAGCGCCCCGTCCAGCAGCTCATAGCGGCGCCCGTCATCGGGCATCCGATCCAGCTCGGCCACCGTGAACGGCTGGCCGGCCGCTGGCCACGATCCGGCGATGCTCACAGCCCTCATGGTGCCTCCTTAGCTCCATGCGGTCCAATCTGCCGCCGCCTACCGACAAGATCTGCCGACCAGCGCTCGCCGGTCCTGTCCGGGGTGCAGTTCTTCTGCGGTGCGCAGAAACTCGCTGGCAGTGAGCCCCGGCCGGGCAGGCTGGGGGCGTGGACCCTGGCTTCGGCGGCGAGGTGGCCGACTTCTACTGCAGGTACCGGCGGGGCTACCCCCCGGCCGTGCTGGACACCCTGGCGGCCAGGCTGGGCCTGACCGGCGACGACATCGTGATTGACCTTGGCTGCGGGACTGGCCAGCTGACCCTTCCTCTCTCCGGCCGGGTGCGCGCCGTGGCCGGAGTGGACCCCGAGCCGGCCATGCTGGCCCGCGCCCGGCGCGCCGCCGCCGAGCAGGGCAACACCAACGTGACCTGGCTGCTGGGGGCCGACAGCGACCTGCCGGCGCTCGCGGCACTGCTCGGTGATCAGCGGGCCGGGGCGGTCACGATCGGCCAGGCCCTGCACTGGATGAATTACCGCGAGCTGTTCCCCGTGCTGGCCGCGCTGCTGCGCCCCGGCGGCGGAGTCGCCGTGGTTACCAACGGCACGCCGCTGTGGCTGCAGGACAGCGCCTGGTCGCAGGCGCTGCGCACGTTCCTGGAGCGATGGCTGAGCACGACGCTCACCAGTGCCTGCGGGACCGATGAGGCAAGCCAGCGGGTCTACCGCGACATCATGATCGCGGCCGGGCTCGACGTGACCGAGGTCAGCTTCGAGTACGCCGAAGATCTTGATCTTGAGCATCTGGTCGGCAGCCTCTGCTCCGCGCTGCCGGTGCAGCGGCTGCCACCGCCCGATGAACGGCCGGCCTTCGCCGAGCAGGTCCGCCGTGCCCTGGCGCCGCACGAGCGGTTCAGCGAACCTGTCCGGGTGCGGATGCTGCTGGGCCAGACACGGCAGGCATGACAACGATGGGAGACGTGGTCAGTCCGGGTAGGGCTCGGGCTGGGTGGTGTAGCTGCGGCCGTGCGGCAGGGTCCAGGTCAGGGTGCCCGCGGCGGTTTCCTCGACGTGCCAGCCGGGTGCCTGCTTCGCCTGGTGATCGCCGCGGCACCGGGGCTGCAGGTTGCACAGGCAGGTCCGGCCGCCTTGATCGTAGGGAATCCGGTGGTCGAGGTCGCAGCGGGCGGAGGGATGCCGGCAGCCGGGCCTGGTGCAGGTCGGGAATCGGATGGTAGCCAGGTGGCGGAGCCTGGCTCCGGGCCGGTAGCCGGGGGTCTGCAGCTGGTGGGTGCAGGCCGCGGTGTCCAGCCGGATGATTTTCAGCTGGGCTAGCCAGGCGGCCGGGTCGGTGCCGGGTGGTCCGGGTCCGGTGCGGCTGCAGGCGTGTGCGATGGCCTGGCCGTGGCGGTTGGTCAGGGTCAGGCAGTACCTGGTGGCGGGGTGGGCGGCCAGGGCGGTGCCCAGGTCGCGGCAGGCTCCGGCGTCGGACGGGCCCAGGCCGGTGATCTGGCCGGGGCTGTCGCTGCGCCCGGCCCAGGCGGACAGGGGCGCGGTGAGGTGCACCACTCCGGGCAGCCCGGTCGCCCCGGCGGCCGGGCTGGCCGGGGCAGCCGGGCCCGCCGGGCCGGCGCCGCCGGGCCGGGGGCTGCCGGGCCGGGGGCCGTGCCCGTCCGCGGCCGGTGCGCTGGTGCTGGCGGTGCCGCCGGCCGGGCTGGGGGTGGCAGCGTGCCGCGGCCGGGGGCAGGAGGGTGGCGGGGGACTGGCCGGACAGCAGGGCCAGGAACACCCCGGCGCGCAGGAACGGCAGGGTGCCGGTGGCGCCGTGGGCCTTGAGCCAGCGGGCGGTGGCGTCGATGTTGCGGTCGGCCACCGCGACCCCGGCGGGGGACAGGTCGCGTCCGGCCAGCGCGGCGGTGCCGGACTGCTCGGCCCACGCCTCGACCCGGGCGTCGCGCTGCGCTGCCTGGCGGCGGCGGATCGCAGCCGCGGGATCGGCGGCCAGCACCGCCCGGCGCACCGCCGCGCGCAGCTGCCCGGTGGTCATCCCCCCGGCCCGCGGCAGCACCCGCCCGGCGGCCGCCCGGGCCAGGCCCGCGTCCACGCACGCCAGCTCGCCCGGCGAGGACCCTGAAACGGTCCCGGTCGAGCACCCCGGCCGCCAGTAACGCCGCCGCCTCCGGGCAGGCGCTCCAGCCCGGCGGCCAGGTCCAGCTCGGCGTCCGCGGCACGACTGGTGAGGGTGAACGCGACCGCGATCTCCGTGCCGAACTGCTCCGCGGCCCGGCTGTCCCCGGTCTGCAGCGCCTGCTGGTGACGGCGGGCCGACAGCTCGCTGACCACGGCCAGCTCCACCGCGGCCTGCTGCGCCTGATTCCGCCGCGCGGCCAGGCCCACCCCCACCAGCTCATCGTCGGTCAGCCAGCCCAGCCCGTCCTGCACGGCCCGGCCGGTGAGCCCGGCGAGCATCCCGCCGGGCAGCATCCCGTCCGCGACCCCGCCGCTGACCCGAACCCCAGGCCGGGGCCCTCGCCAGGCGCGTTCTGGTCGGCGTGGGTGAACCCGGCCGGAACCGGCTCCCGCCGCCCCGGCCGCCCCGACCGCACGGCCGCCGGATCCGGCGGACAGTGCATCTCGGTCAGGTCCTCCGGGCTCAGGTCATCAAAGCCCGGGTCCCCGTCGGCCGGGTCCCAGCAGCCGGGGCCGAAGTCAGCCGGATCGGGGTCCGGCCCGGCGTCCAGCTCCCGCAGCCGCGCCAGCTGCGGCGGGGTCAGCACCAGCTCATCCGGGCCGAAACCCCACGCCTCCCGCCACGCCGCGCCATAGGCGCCACACCGCTGCTGGCCGTCGTCGGGCCGCTCCGGCGGCCCGGCTGCTGGCTCGGACACGGTGGCCTCCTCCGGCGGGGCTAGCTGCAAGCGATCTCGTTTCGAATATTGTATCGACCAGCTCTGACAATTCCGGGTAGCGGACGGCGTTCAGGAGTCCGCGGATGCGTCGAGGGCTCGCCGGAGTTCGGCGAGGGCGGCGCGCAGGTCGTTCCAGGGAAAGGCACCGCCCGCGTCGGCGCGGTCCATGGCTCCGGGCAGCGGGGCTGGATCCAGGATCAGGCGGACGCCGTAGCCCCGGAGCGCGGCGAGGTTGCGCCGGAACGCCGGATGCCCGGCGAGCTCGCGGCTGGTCCAGGGCACGGCGACAACGGGCAGCCCCAGGCCGGTCGCCTCGTTCAGCAGCCCGAGGGCCAGAGTGTCGCTGATGCCCTGGGCCCACTTGTTGACCGTGTTGAACGTGGCGGGCGCGACCGCGAGCACGTCCGCCAGCGGCAGCACGTCCGGCTCGTCCGGCCGCTTGTACTGGCTCCGGACCGGATAGCCGGTCTGCTCCGCCAGCCGCGCCAGCGCGGCCGGGTCCAGGAACTTCGTGCCGTCCGGAGTGAGGATCACGCAGACGTCCCAGCCGTCGGCCTGGACCGTGGCCGCGAAGGCGGGTAACCCGGCGGCCGGAGGGGCGCCGCAGGCGATGAGGTACAGCACGGGCTGGTCCGGGGATGCTGGCATGACTACCATTCTCGGCCCGCCCGCAGCATCACCGGTTCCGCCGTTACGCGCCAGCGGGCAGCCCGGCCAGCGCGGCCTCGACGGCCTGGTCGGCCAGTTCCAGGTCGCGCAGCTCGCCGGACATGTACTCGGCGTAGGCGGGCAGGTCCAGCAGCCCGTGCCCGCACAGCGCGGTCAGGATCACCTTCTCCTCGCCGGTCTCCTTGCAGCGCAGCGCCTCCTCGATGCAGGCGGCCACCGCGTGCGTCGGCTCGGGGGCCGGCACGATCCCCTCGGTGCGGGCGAACCGCAGCCCGGCGGCGAAGCACTCCGACTGCGGCTTGGCCACCGCCTCGATCAGGCCGAGTTCGTAGATGTGCGACAGCAGCGGTGACATGCCGTGGTACCGCAGCCCGCCGGCATGGATCGGGTCCGGGATGAACTCGTGCCCCAGAGTGTGCATTTTCAGCAGCGGCGTCATCCCGGCCGTGTCGCCGAAGTCGTAGGCATACACGCCCTTGGTGAACGACGGGCACGCGGCCGGCTCGACCGCCCGGATCACCGGGCTCATCTTCCCGGCCAGCTTCTCCCGCAGGAACGGGAACATCAGCCCGCCGAAATTGGACCCGCCGCCGGTGCAGCCCACGATCAGGTCCGGCGCATCCCCGGCCTGGGCCAGCTGCTGCAGCGCCTCCTCGCCGATGACGGTCTGGTGCAGCAGCACATGGTTGAGCACGCTGCCGAGCGCGTACTTGGCCCCCGGGTCGGCGGCCGCCACCTCGACCGCCTCGCTGATCGCGATGCCCAGGCTGCCGGTGGAGTCCGGGTGCGCGGCCAGCACGGCCCGGCCGGCCGCGGTCAGCTCGGACGGGCTCGGGTGCACCGTCGCCCCGTAGGTCCGCATCAGCGTCCTGCGGTACGGCTTCTGGTCATAGGACGCGCGGACCATCCACACCTGGAGTTCCAGGCCGAACACGGCACACGCGAACGCCAGCGCGCTGCCCCACTGGCCGGCCCCGGTCTCGGTGGTCAGCCGCCGCACCCCCTCGGCGGCGTTGTAGTAGGCCTGCGGCACGGCGGTGTTCGGCTTGTGCGAGCCGGCCGGGCTGCCGCCCTCGTACTTGTAGTAGATCCGGGCCGGGGTGCCGAGATCGCGCTCCAGCCGCCGGGCCCGGTACAGCGGGGTGGGCCGCCACAACCGGTAGACGTCCAGCACCTCGTCCGGGATCGCGATGTACCGGTCCGGCGACACCTCCTGCGCGATCAGCGCGGCCGGGAACAGCGGTGCCAGGTCATCCGGGCCGACCGGCTGCCGGGTACCCGGATGCAGCGGAGGAGGCGGCGGGGACGGCAGGTCGGCGATGACGTTGTACCAGTGCCGTGGCATCTGGCTTTCATCCAGAACGAACTTCACCTGGCGATCCATCGCTCCTCCGAGCTGATCTGGCCGGGGGCTAGGCAAGACCCGTCCTGGGCTATCCGGCCGGGTGGTCGATGTCCACCGCGGGCAGGTCCTGCACCTGCTCCTTGCTGAGGCTGAGCTGGATGCCGTCGGTCACGCCGGTGACCGCGGTGACCGGGATTGCTACTTCCTTGCGGCCCCATAGGTGGCCCTCCTGCAGCAGCACGTGCGTCACGTGACTGTCGCCGGAGTCGATGACCAGGCCCTGGACCTTCCCGATCTCGCCGTCGGTGGCGTGCACCGGCTGGCCACGGCGCACGGCCACCTCGCCCAGCGGGACCTTCTCGTGCACGAGGACGTCCCCGCCGCCCAGGCCGAGGGCGGCGTCCGGGCCGATGCCGCCGACGCCCACAGTGCCCAGGCCGTAGTAGGGCCAGGCGAGTACCTGCTCCGCGCCGTAGCCAGGAATGGCGCCGGGCAGGAACTCTGTCTCCTCGGCCCGGTCCAGCCGGTCGAAGTCGGCCAGCGTGCAGTTCAGCCGCACCTGGCCGTTCGTGGCTTCGACCAGGTCAAGCGGGACCAGGCGGGCGGCGCCCTGCTGGTGCCTGGGCTCGACTACCAGGTGCGTCATCGCCCGCTTGAGCGGGTCGACGATCACTCTGATCAGCTTGCCGCATTCGCCGTCGATGCAGCTAACGTCGGACCCGATGGTGAATTGCGTCGTCTGCGCCATAGCCACCTTCCCTGGTTGCCTGGCCTACGATACGGCCTGGCTCGGGAGTGCCGGGAGTTGGTTGCGAGGGCGTGTCCCGCGTGCCATGGTTGGGCCGTGAATCCGGCGCCGTCGCAGCGCACCCGCATGTCCGCTGCACTGACCGTGATCGGCGCAGTCCTGCTCATGTGCGGCGTGATCATGGCCCTGGTCGGGGAGGTCATGCGGCTGACGCAGGGCGAGCTGCACGGGCTGGTCAGCGGCGGCGTGGTCGTCGCGATCCTCGGCCTTGCCTGCGGTCTCGGGGCCCTGGTGGTGGCGGCGGGGCCGTCGCGGCAGCGCGGCCGGTTCTGGTCTCCCGGTCACCCGGGCTATCCGGTATCACCCGCGCGGCTCCAGGCCGGTTACATGCAGCCCTGGTCCGAGCCGCCGGGGCAGCCGGGATACTCCGGACTTGATGCCGGGCCGGCGTACGCCAGTCCGGCTTACCCGCAGTCCGCTGACGCCGAGCCTGTTCACCCCGAGCCTGTTCATGCCGAGCCCGGTTACGCGGAGCCGGCCTATTCAGAAGCGGCTTATTCA
Organism: uncultured Actinomycetota bacterium; assembly: GCA_963719705.1. Taxonomy (GTDB): domain Bacteria; phylum Actinomycetota; class Actinomycetes; order Streptosporangiales; family Streptosporangiaceae; genus CAVRCV01. The sequence continues at coordinate 821,300 of CAVRCV010000013.1, read as the reverse complement.
GGGCCGGTATATATCGAGCCGCCATATGCGCAGCCGGCGTATGCCGAGCCGGTGTATGCCGAGCCGGCGTATGTTCCGGCTCAGGTCCAGGCGGAGCCGGTCAGCATGGCGCCGGAACAGGGCGGCGTGCTGCCCCCGGTACGCGGGCCGTTCGATGCCTACGACCGCTTCGCCGCGGACCAGCCCGACCCTTCCGTCCGCGGCTAGCGGCAGGCTCAGACGGCCCGCTGCAGCAGCCGGGCGAGCAGTTCGGCCCAGTCCCGTTCGGGCCTGGCGCACTCCTCGAAGGTGGCCACGGTGTGCTCGGCGTACCAGCCGAAGATGCTTGCCACGGCGCCGACGTCGTCCCTGGCCGCGTCCCGGACCCGGACCGGCCGGCTCAGCGCCGCTCGCCCCACTTCAGCCGGAACCGCTCGATCAGCCTGCCCGCGTCCTCCTGGCTGATCTCGACCAGTTCCGTGCCGAGCTCCTCGCCCCGCTCCCACTCGTAGATGGCAGCGTCCCGGCTCCAGCTCAGGTCCGGCCGCAGCGCCTCGTCTAGCCGCCCGGACGGGGTGAAGGTACGGCGGGCCAGCCCGCACGGATCCGCCGCGGTCCGGCCGTTGGCGACGATCGCGAAATACACCATCTCGGCTGCCGGGGGCATGGCCTAGCTGTCCTTCTGGTACGGGCGCATCAGCATCGCGCCCGGCGGGACCGGCACCTGGGAACTGGCCCGCTGGTAGGCGCGCAGCTGCTCGATCTCCTCCAGCGGGGTGGCCGGATCGCTGATCCGCTCGTGCGCGGCGCGGCCCTGCTGCTTGGCGGCCCAGCTTTCCGGGGTGTGCCACTGGATCTCGAACAGGATCCCGGCCGGGTCCCGCCAGCGGCTGTTCACGCCCTGGTACTCGCCGGAACCCCAGCGCGGCCGCAGCTCGATCAGCTGGTAGCCGGCGTCCTCGAGGATCTTGCTGGCCTGGGCCACTCCGTCGACATGGTGCTCGGCGTCAAACAGGAACGCATACCGGATGCCGTCGCTGACATCGGCGGCCACCGTGGCCGGGTCGCTGTCCGGGTAACGGGCGATCAGCTGGGCCAGCTTGGTGCGGAACCGCTCGGCCGGCTTGAGCGCGTTCAGCTCGGTGTCCGGGGCTAGCCTGCCGTGCTCCAGCTCAGATTCAAGGCGTCGCATGTCCGGGGTCAGCCCGGCGTGCGAGTAGCTGCCGAACACGTTGCGGCCCTCCGCTGCCCGCCACCGGCTCAGCGTCTGGTCAGCGATCTTGGCCTGCCCCGGGGTAAGCCGGAATCCGGCCCAGGGCGGCGGCTGATCCGGTCCGCTCCGGCGCTCGGCCGCGACCGCCGCGGCCAGGCCGGACGGCCGGTAGGGGTCGGATACCCCGCTGCGGCCAGGCGCGGCACGGTCAGATGCGGAACGGTCAGGCGGGCGCTCCCGGTCGGCTGGGGCTGTGTCGGCTGGGGCTGTGTCGGCTGGGGCTGTGTCCGCTGGGGCCTGGCCTGCTGGCGCGGGTTCGGGATGGACAGGATCACGGGCCGGGTGGCGGGAGGTACCGCCGTTCGGGGCGGGTTCTGCCGGGCGGTCCTCGGGCAGCGGCAGCTCTAGCTGCCGGAGCAGGGTGACCGGGGCCCTGCGGCTGCCGTCGTCGTGGTAGGGCGAGGACGGATGGCCGGCCGGCAGCCGGTCCAGCCGCCAGTGCAGTTCGGCCAGCGTGCCCCTGGCCGGGCGATCACCGTCCCAGATCCGTGGCCGGTCGGCCGCACCGGTCGACGGGGAGCCGGCTGCCTGGTGCGGCTGACCGGACATCCCGTCTGTCGCGGCGCGCGCGCCGAGGCTGGCTGCCGGGCTGGCATGAGCGGTGCCGGGCCGGGGCCGGGCCGACGGGGGTTCCGGCGCGCGCTCCGGGGCCGGCTCCGGGCGGCGCGGCGGCTCGGGCGCCGGGGGTTCCGGGCGCGCGGCCGCGGCGGCCGCGGCGGCCGTGGCTTCCTCGGCCGGGACTTCCTGGCGGGGGGTCTGCGGAGCCGGCCCAAGCGGAGTCGGAGCCTGCGCAATCGGCCTTTGCGCAGCCGGTCTCTCCGGACTCGGTCTCTCCAGACTTGGGGGCCGCCGGAGTTGGGGCCGCCGGAGTTGGGGCCGCCGTCTCTGGGTTCGCGGTGACCGAGCGCTCGGGCCTGGAGGGCAGCGGGTCCGGGTCCGGGCGGACCGGAGTCACCGGGCCAGGGTTCGGGGGCGCGGGAGTCAGCGTGCCCAGGCCCTGCGGTTCCCTGGGCGGGCTCTGCGTCGGGATCTCCGGGCCAGGCGCCCCCAGGCTCGGGACCCCTGGGCTCGGGGCCCCTGAGCCTGTTATTTCGCGGCTCGGGGTCTGCCGGCCTGGCGGCTCCGGGCGCAGGGCCGGCTCGCCGGGCGGTTCCCAGCCGCGCAGGATCCCGTTGACCGGGACGTCTAGCGTCGGCCCGTTCGCCGCGCCATTGTCTGGAGACGGCCCGCTCGCCGGACCGTGGTCCCGCGCTGTTCCGTTGCCGGGGGCATCCTGTCCGACTGCCGAGCCGCCGAGCCGCGAGCTCTCCAGCGCGGCCCGGTAGAGCGGGGAATCGTCCAGGTCGATCCGGCCGCGCTGGCCGTTGCCGGGACCGCCGGCGGAGCCGGGCAGGGTGAGCCCGTTCGAGCCATCACTGCCGGAGGGCTGGCGATAGGGGTCCGGGCCGCGGCGGCCGTCATCGCGACCGGGCGGTGCGGCTGGGGGCGGGCCGATGGTGTCGGCCCGGCGCGGCGGCTGGCCGAACCGGGCCGGGCCGGGGGAGTCGTCGCGGTGCGGGGGCTGGCCGGCGGGCGCCCTGCCGCGCGGGTCGTCGGGACGCGGAGGCTGGCCGAACCGGGCCGGCCCGGGGGAGCCATCGCGGCGGGGCGGCTGCCCGGACGGGCCCGCTCGGGCGCCGGTTCGCGGGTCGTCGCGGTGCGGGGGCTGGCTGAACTGGGCCGGGTTCCCCCGGTCGTCGCGGCCGGGAGGCCGGCTGAAGCCGGGCGGAGCGGGAAAGCCGTCGCGGCCCGGCGCCTGGCGGTACGGATCCCGGCCTTCCGGGCCGCCGGGACGAGCCGGCTGGCGGAACTGGGCCTGGTCGCGCTGGTCGCGCTGGCCGCCGTCGGGACCAGCCGGGGCAGGCCGGCCCGGCCGGCGCGAGTCATCGCGACGCGGGAACTGGGCGCTGCGCGGCCGGTCCGGCTGCGCGTGGTCAAACGGTCCCTGACTGCCCGGCATCGAGCGATCCGGCCCGGCTGGCATCGGCCCGGCTGGCATCGGCCCGGCTGGCATCGGCCCGGCTGGCATCGGGCCGCGGCCGGGCGGGGGGAGCGGCGGAAGCGGGTCCTCGGCCGCCGGGATCCCGGCGGCCGGGTAGCGCCGGGGCGGTTCCTGGCGCCGGGACGGTTCCTGGCCGCGCGGCGGTTCCTGGCCGCGCGGGGGCGGGTCGTCCGGCGGGCGGGCGGGCGGGTAAGGATCGGTGACCCTGGGCAGGTCCATGGTATTGTCCGGCGGCTCCTCACGCCGGTCCCACGGGTCCCGCTGCCCTGGCATCGCGCTATCTCCTGCACCTTGGCGACGTGGCCCATCGTAGTAGCCGCCCGGCTGCAAGACTGGCGGTGCCGATTTCCCGCCCCAGCGCCCGCTGCCGTCCGGGCGGCTCAGCCCGGCTCGGACCTGGCCTCGGCCTGCTTCCTGATTGCCTCGTTGAGCGTCCGGAATCCGGCCTCGTTGCTGGCGAGCAGCTTGCCGGCCACGGGCACGAGCAGGCCGCGGTAGGTCTCGCTCTGCACCAGCTCGGTACCTGCGCTGCCGTCGGTACCGGCGCTGCCGGGGCGCAGCCGGAAGCTGTGCTCGCCGCCGATGATGCCGGGCAGGCTGGCGATCCAGCGCAGCTCGACGCCGGGCTCGGCGGCCAGGATCCGGGGCCGGATGGTCATCAGGCGGCCGCCGGGCTGCACGGCGCGCATCGTGAGCCGCTTCCCGACGGCGATCTCCCCGGTCGCCGCGCGGATCAGCGGGTTCCACTCCGGGTACCGGCCCAGGTCGGTGAGCACTGCCCAGACGGTCATCGGCGGGGCGGCGATCCGGATTGCCGCGGAGACGGTCCGCACGGGCGGGCTGCTAGCTCTCGGGCGGGAAGGCGGGCATGATCTGGCCGTGGGCCTCGCCGAGGCCCACCCTGGTGCCGTCCGGGCCGGCCGCGGTGGCGGTGATGACCAGCTCGTCGCTGTCTTCCAGCCAGGAACGGGAGCTGCCGTCCGGCAGCCGGATCGGCTCCTGGCCGCCCCAGGCCAGCTCGATCATCGAGCCGCGCTGGCCGGGCTCTGGCCCGCTCACGGTGCCGGAGGCGTACAGGTCGCCGGTGCGCAGGCTGGCCCCGTTCACGGTCAGGTGGGCCAGCATCTGGGCCGGGCTCCAGTGCATGGCGGCATAGCCGGGCCGGGCGATCAGGTGGCCGTTCAGCCGGACCTCGAAGTCGATGTCCAGGCCCCAGTCGGCCGTCTCGGTCAGGTACGGCAGCAGCTTGCTGTCGCGGGACGGGGGGCGGACGCGGGCATGTCCCAGCGCGGCCAGCGGTACCACCCAGGGCGACACGGTGGTGCCGAACGACTTGCCCAGGAACGGCCCGAGCGGCACGTACTCCCACGCCTGGATATCCCTGGCGGACCAGTCGTTGACCAGGCAGACGCCGAACACGTGCTCGGCGAACCGGCTGACCGGGACCGGCTCGCCCAGCACGGTCTCGGCCCCGACGACGAAGCCGAGCTCGGTCTCGAAGTCCAGGCGCGCGGACGGCCCGAAGGACGGCGCGTCCGCGCCCGGCGGCCGGGACTGGCCGCACGGCCGCCGGATCGGGGTGCCGGACACCACTACCGTGCCGGAGCGGCCGTGATAGCCGACCGGCAGGTGCCGCCAGTTCGGCATCAGCGGCTCGGTGCCGGGCCGCAGGATCCGGCCGAGGTTCGCCGCGTGGTGCTCGGAGGCGTAGAAGTCGACGTAGTCGCCGACGGTGAACGGCAGGTGCGGCTCCGCCTCGGCGGCCGGGATCAGCAGGTCCTCGATCGCGTCTCGGAACCGGTCCTGGCTCAGCCAGGCCGTGATCTCGGCGCGGACCTGGGCCCAGGCCATGTCGCCGGCCGCGAGCAGCCGGTCCAGGTTCCCGGCCTGGAACAGGTGCGCCCGGCCGGGCAGCAGCCGCTCGCTTGCCGTGGTCAGGTCGAGCACCCGGTCGCCGATCGCCACCCCGACCCGCCGCTGTGCCGGGTGGTGCGGGGCGGAGTACGAGCCGTACGGCAGCGTCTGCACGCCGAACGGGTGCGCCGGGGGGATGCCCAGCCACGGGGCGGCCGCGGTGCCGGTCATGCCGGGTTCCCTTCCGGCCCGGCCAGGCCGAGCGCGATCAGGTCGGCCACCGGCTCGTCGGTGCTGCAGGTGCCGAACGAGGTGAACAGGCTCCGCACGTCCATCACCTGATCCTCATCCAGGTCGCGCGTCCCGGCGGTGAGCCGCGCGGGATCTCGTTCCGCCAGTACCGCGGCGACCTGGTCCAGGCCGCCGCCGCCGGACGCGGCCGCCACCGCGAGCAGCACGTTGAGGAACCCGTGCTGCTCGAAGCCGGTGTCCGCGGCGGTGTGCCGCACCGCGTGGTGCAGTCCGGCCGTGCACTTGAACGGCAGCCGCCTGCTGGTCACCGCGAGCAGGGCCGCGGCCAGGGTCCGCTCGTCCGGGAACGCGGCTGCGGTCACCCCGCCGGTACGCAGCTTCGGCCGGTAGCCGTGCCGGGCCAGCGGGCCGAGCAGGGCGTCGGCGCGTTCGTCATCGGCCAGTGCCCCCAGCGGCAGCTCGACGTAGCCGGCCGCGCCCGCCAGCAGCGTGTCATCCAGGGCCGCGATCATCGCGGCGGTTGCCTGCCCCGGCCCGGCCTCCCGCGGCAGCGCCGTCTCGACCGCGCGCAGCCGCAGCCGCGGGTCGTCGGCCACCGCCTGGACCGCGGCCGTCAGCCCGGCCGGGCCGCCGGTCACGATCAGCGAGAGGTCGATCTCGGCCACGCAGGCGGCCGTCAGCACCGTGCCGAGCTCGGTCAGCCTGGCCTGCGGGCAGACGAACGGGCCTGCCATGCCGCGGTACCAGGCGGCCTGATGGCGGACGTGCCCGGCGACCGCGGCCGGCATCGCCAGCGCGGCGGGCGGGAACAGCGAGGCGTCGTCGAACAGGCCGCGCAGCAGCCTGGACAGGGCGCTGGTCTGGTCGGGCATGCGGCTCCCCAGGGTCTGGCCGAGGCGACGTCGACGCTACCAGTCCCGCGGCCGGGGCGGTGGCCCCGTGCTGTCAGCCGCTGGCGCCGCCAGATAGCTTGACGTCGAGATAAATACCGGGCTAGCCTGAAAGCCGTTACCTTGACGTCGAGATAACGGCGGTTGCGCCAAGATGGGACCAGCGACAGTGCCAGCAGGATCAGGCCGGGAGGCGCCACGATGACACCGAACAGCTTCGACAGCCGCGCCACGCTGCGGGTCGGGGACGCCAGCTACCAGATACACCGGCTGGACGCGGTGGGAGCCGGCGCGGACCTACCGTTCAGCCTGAAGATCCTGCTGGAGAACCTGCTGCGCACCGAGGACGGCCTGAACGTCACGGCCGCCCACGTGCGGGCGCTGGCGGGCTGGGACCCGGCGGCCGAGCCGGACACCGAGATCCAGTTCAGCCCGGCCCGGGTGATCCTGCAGGACCTGACCGGGGTGCCGGCCGTGGTCGACCTGGCCACCATGCGCGAGGCCATGCAGGCGCTGGGCGGCGATCCCGGCAAGATCAACCCGCTGGTCCCGGCCGAGCTGGTGATCGACCACTCGGTGATCGCCGACGTGTTCGGCCGTCCGGACGCGTTCGAGCGGAACGTGGAGCTGGAGTTCCGCCGGAACAGCGAGCGGTTCGCGTTCCTGCGCTGGGGGCAGGAGGCGCTGCGGCAGTTCCGGGTGGTGCCGCCGGGCACCGGGATCGTGCACCAGGTCAACATCGAGCACCTGGCCAGGGTGATCATGACCAGCGAGCCGGGGGGCGACGGGGCACGCAGCGCCTACCCGGACACCTGCCTGGGCACCGACTCGCACACCACCATGCAGAACGGGCTCGGCGTGCTGGGCTGGGGCGTCGGCGGGATCGAGGCCGAGGCGGCCATGCTCGGCCAGCCGGTCTCGATGCTGATCCCGCGGGTGGTCGGGTTCCGGCTGACCGGCGAGATGCCGCCCGGCACCACCGCCACCGACCTGGTGCTGACCATCACCGAGCTGCTGCGCAGGCACGGCGTGGTCGGCAAGTTCGTGGAGTTCCACGGCGAGGGCATCGCCGCGGTGCCGGTGGCCAACCGGGCCACGATCGGCAACATGAGCCCGGAGTTCGGCTCCACCTGCGCGATCTTCCCGATCGACGACGAGACGCTGACGCTACCTGCGGCTGACCGGGCGGGCGCCGGAGCACGTGGCCCTGGTCGAGGCGTACGCCAAGGAGCAGGGCCTGTGGCCCGAGCCGGGTCGCGCGGCGCGCTACTCCGAGGAGCTCGAGCTCGACCTGTCCACGATCGTGCCGTCGCTGGCCGGCCCAAGCGGCCGCAGGACCGGGTGCCGCTGGCCGGCGCCGAGGACGCGTTCCGGGCCGCGCTCGGGTCATATGTGCCGCTGGACCGGCTGGACGACGAGATCGCGGGCACGTTCCCGGCGTCCGACCCGTTTACCGCCGACCGGGAGAACGGCGGGGACGGTGCCGCCGCCGCGGTGCCGGCCGGCGGCCGGGCCCGGCGGGCGTCCAGGCAGGTCCAGGTAACCCTGGACGACGGGACGCAGACCAGCGTGGATCACGGCTCGGTGGTGATCGCCGCGATCACCTCCTGCACCAACACCTCCAACCCGTCGGTCATGGTCGGCGCCGCGCTGCTGGCCAAGAAGGCGGTCGAGGCCGGGCTGGAGCGCAAGCCGTGGGTGAAGACCACCCTGGCGCCCGGCTCCAAGGTGGTCATGGACTACTACGAGCGGGCCGGGCTGACCCCGTACCTGGAGAAGCTCGGCTTCAACCTGGTCGGCTACGGCTGCACCACCTGCATCGGCAACTCCGGCCCGCTGCCCGAGGCGATCAGCGCCGCGGTGGCCGACAACGACCTGGCCGTGGTGTCGGTGCTGTCCGGGAACCGGAACTTCGAGGGCCGGATCAACTCGGACGTGAAGATGAACTACCTGGCCTCGCCGCCGCTGGTGGTCGCCTACGCGCTGGCCGGCACCATGGACACCGACCTGACCACCGAGCCGCTCGGCACCAGCGCCGACGGTACCCCGGTCTACCTGCGCGACGTGTGGCCGGACCAGGCCGAGATCGACGAGGTGGTGCGCAGCGCGGTCGCGGCCGAGATGTTCACCAGGGACTACGCCGACGTGTTCGCGGGGGACGAGCGCTGGCACGACCTGGACGTGCCGGCCGGGGACGTGTTCGCCTGGGACGAGCAGTCCACCTACGTCCGGCGGCCGCCGTACTTCGACCAGATGCCCGCGCGGCCCGAGCCGGTCACCGACATCCACGGCGCGCGGGTGCTCGCGCTGCTCGGCGACTCGGTCACCACCGACCACATCTCCCCGGCCGGGGCGATCAAGACCGACAGCCCGGCCGGGCGGTACCTGAGCGAGCACGGCGTGCAGCGGCCGGACTTCAACACCTACGGCTCCCGCCGCGGCAACCACGAGGTGATGATCCGCGGCACGTTCGGCAACATCCGGCTGCGCAACCAGCTCGCGCCGGGCACCGAGGGCGGGGTCACGCTCAAGCTGCCCGAGGGCACCCAGATGTCGATCTACGATGCATCCCGGCAGTACCTGGACGCGGGGACCCCGCTGCTGGTGCTCGGCGGCAAGGAGTACGGTTCCGGCTCGTCCAGGGACTGGGCGGCCAAGGGCACGGCGCTGCTCGGGGTGCGCGCGGTGCTGGTCGAGTCGTTCGAGCGGATCCACCGGTCCAACCTGATCGGGATGGGCGTGCTGCCGCTGCAGTTCCGGCCGGGGGAGTCGGCCGAGTCACTCGGCCTGACCGGGCACGAGGTGTTCGACGTGACCGGGATCGAGGCGATGAACTCCGGGCCGGTGCCGGCCGAGGTGACCGTGCGCGCCGACGACAAGGAGTTCCAGGCGCTGGTGCGGATCGACACGCCGGGCGAGGCCGAGTACTACCGGCACGGCGGGATCATGCAGTACGTGCTCCGGTCGCTTGCGGGCGGCTAACGCCCGGGCGGCGGGTGCCGCGCTGCTGGCGGCCGGGATCCTCGCGCTCGCGCTGAACCTGCGCGCCGCGATCACGGGCCTGCCGCCGCTGTTTCCCGAGCTGCAGCAGGTGCGGCACCTGTCGGTGGCGGCCACGTCGCTGCTGGCCGCCGTCCCGGTGCTGTGCTTCGGCGTCTTCTCGCCGGCCGCCGCGCCGCTGAGCCGTGCGTTCGGCGAGGAGCGGGTGCTCGGCGGGGCCGCCGCGGCGCTGACCGCCGGGCTGCTGGCGCGCGCCGCGCTGCCCGGGCCGCTGCTGTTCCCCGGCACGATCGTGGCCTGCGGCGCGATCGCGCTGATGAACGTGCTGCTGCCGAGCCTGATCAAGCGCCGCCGCCCGGACCGGGCGGCCTGCTGATCGGGATGTACCTGCTGGCCCTGGCCGCCGGGGCGGTGCTGGCCTCGCTGGTCGCGGTGCCGCTGTTCACCGCGACCGGCGGCGGCCAGTGGGCGGTGCGGGTCGCCCTCGGGCTGTGGGCGCTGCCCGCGCTGGCCGGGCTGGCGGTGTGGCTGCCGCAGCTGCGGTACCGGACCTTGCCTGCCGCCACGGTCCGGCCGCAGGGCGTGCTGGCCATGCGCAGGCACGCGCTGGCCTGGCAGGTGACCGCGTTCATGGGCCTGCAGAGCCTGGGCTACTACGCGGCGCTGTCCTGGCTGCCGACCCTGTTCCGGGACCGCGGGGTGAGCGCGGCGGGAGCCGGCTACCTGCTCGCGCTGATGAACCTCGGCAACGCCGGGGGCGCGCTGGCGCTGCCGGTGCTGGCCCACCGGGCCAGGGACCAGCGGGCGCTGGTCGCGCTCGCGGCGCTGGTCACCGCGGCCGGGCTGGCCGGTTCCGCCTTCGGCCCGCTCGGCGCGGCGGCCCCGCTGATGTTCCTGCTGGGGCTCGGCCAGGGCGCGACGCTGGGGCTGGCGATCTTCTTCACGATCGCGAGGGCGGCCGACCCGGCCGTCTCGGCCTCGCTGTCGGCGTTCGCGCAGGGCGGCGGTTACCTGGTCGCCAGCACCGGGCCGCTGTTCATCGGGCTGCTGCACTCGGCCACCGGCGGCTGGACGGTGCCGGTCTGGGTGCTGCTCGGCGTGGTCGCGCTGGCGCTCGCCAGCGGCTGGCCGGCCGCCAGGGCGCTGACCGTGCCCGGCCTGGCCGGGCCAGAGGGGCTCACCGGGCCGGACGGGCCGGCCAGGGACTGACCCTGGCCGGCCCGGCTGCCTCAGTACGGATAGATGGCGACGGTGGGCTGGGAGCCCAGTGGTCCCTCGCCCCGGTTGACCGGCCCGGTCCAGGCCGAGCCGTTCCAGTACGCCTCGAACAGGTCCTGGGGGGAGCTGCCCTCCCAGTAGACGTAGGTGTAGCCGTTCACGTCGACCCCGGCGGCCGGGGCGGAGCCGAGCGTGCCCATGCCCCGGTCGGTCGGCCCGGACAGCGACCCGTTTGCCGGTCCCTGGGCTTGCCACAGGTCCCCGTTCTGGCCCTTCCAGAACACATACGCGGTGGCGTTGCCGGTGATGGCGACGGTGGGGGCGGAGCCGAGGGGGCCCATGCCGCGGTTGACCGGGCCGGTCCAGCCGGAGCCGTTCCAGTAGGCCTCATAGAGCTCGTCTTGTGGTGCGGTGCCTTCCCAGTAGATGTAGGTGGCGCCGTCGGCGTCGACTCCGGCGGCCGGGGCGGAGCCGAGCGGGCCCATGCCGCGGTTGTAGGGGCCTGACAGTGAGCCGCTGGCGCTGCCCTGGGCTTCCCACAGGTTGCCGTCCTGGCCTTTCCAGAACACGTACGCGGTGCCGTTGCCGGTGATCGCGACGGTGGGGGCGGAGCCGAGCGGTCCCATGCCGCGGTTGTAGGGGCCGACCCACTTCGATCCGTTCCAGTAGGCCTCGTACAGGTCGTACTGCGGTCCCTGGCCGCGCCAGTACACGTAGGTGGCGCCGTTGGCGTCGACGCCGGCGGCGGGCGGTGAGCCCAGCGGGCCCATGCCCAGGCTGGCCGGGCTGCCCAGGCTGCCGTCCGCCGGGCCCTGCGCATGCCACAGATCAGCCGACGAGCCGGTGCCGGTCCAGAACACGTACGCGGTGGCCGGTGACACGCCGGGCGAGACAAAGATCCAGTGTTCTCCGCTGCCCCAGATGCTCGACGACCAGGGGCCGAGGGAGACATCGTCGTTACCCTGCACGGTGATGTTCGAGCCGCCCGCGAAATCGCCGTTGGCCAGGTTGAGGGTGCCGTCCGGGTTCACCTCGGTGATCAGGCCGACGTGGTCCGCGTAAGTTGAGTTCGGCCCGGTGTCATCGGCCGGGTAGAACACCACGGCGTCCCCGACCTTCGGGGTACCGGAGTCGAACGCCGGGTGCTGGCCCTGGTCCAGGGCCCACTGGTAGAAGCTGGCCGACTGCGGGCTGAGGGTGCCGAGGTCCGCGGTGACGCCGCCCTGCTTCCACACGTACTTGGCGAAGTCCGAGCACCATTCCTCGTTCTCGTCCAGCACCTTGTACCTGGAGTCGGTGCCGCAGCCCGAGCTGCTCGCCCCCACCCCCACCAGGGTGGTGAACGGGTTGCAGTCGAAGCTGAAGCTCGTGCTCGCCGGGGTGTCGCCGACGCCGACGTTGCCCTGCGCGACCTGCGCGATGGTCCGGGCGTTGAGCGTGCTGGCGACCGGCCCGGCGGCCCGGCCGCTCCCGCCGCAGTGCAGCCGGCCTGCCTGCCAGGAGCGGCGCACGAAGGCGGGCAGCACCGGGGAGCAGACGGCAGGCACGCTGCCGTAGCCGGTCATCTGCCACCGGGCCGCGCCGCTCCTGGTGAACACGCCCGAGCTGCCGGCATCCTGGAAGCCCAGCAGCACCGTGGCACTGGCCCTGGCCGCCGGGAAGAAGACGGCCGTGGCCCAGCGGGTCCTGGTCGCGGGGTCATCGGCAGTGTGCAGGGTGCCGGGCCGCACCCCGGCTACGTCGGCCGCCGGGATGTGCCGGAAGCGGGCGTAGGCAGCGGCCAGCGCCCTGGTCGTGGCCGAGGCCGGCACCGGCCCGAGGGCGGCAGGTGCTCCCGGCGTCCGGCCGGGGGCACGGGATGCTGACGCGGCCGGGCTGGCTAAGGCCAGGGCTGCCATTCCGGCTGCCGAGATCAGCCCCAGTAGCAGAGAGTAAGTCCGGGTCTTGTCGTTTCGGCGGTTGTCACGATTAGGCACGGCGCTGCTCCTGGTCCTCAGCTGAAGATGGCGACGGTGGGCTGGGAGCCCAGTGGTCCCTCGCCCCGGTTGTAGGGCCCGGTCCAGGCCGAGCCGTTCCAGTACGCCTCGAACAGGTCCTGGGGGGAGCTGCCCTCCCAGTAGACGTAGGTGTAGCCGTTCACGTCGACCCCGGCGGCCGGGGCGGAGCCGAGCGTGCCCATGCCCCGGTCGGTCGGCCCGGACAGCGACCCGTTTGCCGGTCCCTGGGCCTGCCACAGGTCCCCGTTCTGCCCCTTCCAGAAAACGTAGGCGGTCGGGCCGCCGCCGGTGACGCCCGCGCCGCCGGTGATGGCTACCGCCGGGGCGGAGCCGAGGGGGCCCATGCCGCGGTTGACCGGGCCGGTCCAGCCGGAGCCGTTCCAGTAGGCCTCGTACAGGTTGTCCTGGGGTGCGGTGCCTTCCCAGTAGATGTAGGTGGCGCCATTGGCGTCGACTCCGGCGGCCGGGGCGGAGCCGAGGGGGCCCATGCCGCGGTTGTAGGGGCCTGACAGTGTTCCGGTGGCCGGGCCCTGGGCTTCCCACAGGTTGCCGTCCTGGCCCTTCCAGAACACGTACGCGGTGCCGCTGCCGGTGACGGCGACGGTGGGGGCGGAGCCGAGGGGGCCCATGCCGCGGTTGACCGGGCCGGTCCAGCCGGAGCCGTTCCAGTAGGCCTCCCACAGGTCGTACTGCGGTCCCTGGCCGCGCCAGTACACGTAGGTGGCGCCGTTGGCGTCGACCCCGGCGGCCGGGGGTGAGCCCAGCGGGCCCATGCCCAGGCTGGCCGGGCTGCCCAGGCTGCCGTCCGCCGGGCCCTGCGCGTGCCACAGATCAGCCGACGAGCCGGTCCCGGTCCAGAACACGTACGCGGCCAGCTCGTTCCTGGTCGAGTAGCCGGAGTAGTAGTAGGTCGACAGGATCTGCTGCCAGCTATCCCCGTCGTCCGCGCAGGCGTCGCTGCCGATCTGCGACATGGAGGTGCCGTTCGCCAGCTCGCCGCAGGTGTCGGCGGGTGAGTCGGCGCCGCAGCCGGTAACGAAGTTGCTGCAGTACGAGGTCTGGGTGATCGTGCCGCCATGGGAGAACACCGTGGTCGCGGTGCTGGTGACCGCGTCGTTGGTGCTGGCGTAGGCCGGCGCGCCCGGCACGAAGTCCTGGTAGGCGGTGGTGTCGTCGACGTCGAATGAGCACGGGTTCACGTCCGCTGCCGTGCCCTTGCTGCCGTTCAGGATGAAGTACCAGGCGTAATCGCGGATGGCCTCCGCGCCGGCCTGCAGTGCCGCCTGCGGGGCGCCGCTGCCCCACTCGTTCGGCAGCACGTGCTCGGTGTAGAACTCGAAGCCGTAGTCGACGACGTTCCCGGTTCCGGTCATATAGACCCGGATGGCAGGCGGCGTCTCCTGCTGCGAGGTCCAGCCGGAGGAGTTGTGACCGCAGTCCTGGTAGGCCTGCGGCAGGACGGGCCCGTTGGCGCGCTGCGGGCCCGGCCGGGGGGCGGCAAGAACCTGGGGGCGGCGATCGAGCTGGACGTACAGGCTGGCCGGGTCGCCCGGCACCAGCCGGATGCCGGATTCCTGCCAGCTGCCCAGGCCGGCCGCGGTCACCCGGACCGAGACGGGCCGGCGGGCGGCCGCCGCCGGCAGCCGGAACGCGAAGCTGCCGCCGGCGTTCGTCCGGACCGACAGCGACAGCTGCGGTATGGTCACCGTCGCATGCGCGACGGTCGGCAGGCCCTGCGGCACGACGACCGGGGTATCACCGGCCCGGCGGTACAGCGCGCTGCCATCGCGCACCTGCCCGCTGAGCGCTGCCGTCGCGGCGGCGGCTGCCCGGTGCCGCGCCGGGCCGGCCGCGGCAGCGGCTGCCGGGCTGGCCGACGCCACGACCAGGCCGAGTAAGGACAGCAGCGCGACCCGGCGGCGCCGGTGGACGCGGCGCCGGTGGACGCGGAGCCGGTGGATGCGGCGGCGGTCAGTGAAGTGGCGTGTTCTTGCGACTCGCACCAGAATGACCTTCCTGTCTGAGTGTTGACATTTACCTCCCGATTGTCGCTGCTGTCCGGATCGGTGACCAGAGTCCGGTGCGGATGGCTGCGCCGGTGTTTGGCGGGTCGCTGGCGAGGAAGTGTCAGGCATGCGATCAATGACTGCCGCTCGTGCCTCGGGCACGGCAAGGCGCGCATCAGACAGCCCCGCTGCGCGCGCCCTCGCCCGGCTTGGCCTCACCGCGCGCGGGGTCCTGTACATCCTCATCGGCTGGGTGGCGGTCCTGGTCGCGCTCGGCCAGAGCTCGCACGAGGCGGATCAGCAGGGCGCCCTGCAGCTGCTGGCCCGCCAGCCCTATGGCCTGGTCTCACTGTGGCTGCTGGGCATCGGATTCACCGGTTACGCACTGTGGCGGCTCAGCGAGGCCGCCTTCGGCGTCACCGGCGATGGCAACGGCGCCGGTCCCCGGCTGAAGTCCCTGGCCCGGGGGCTGGTTTACGCGTTCTTCGGGTACCTGACCTTCAAGATCATCTCCGGGGCCGGCGGCGGCAGCCAGGCCAAGAGGCAGGAGGACCTGACCGCCTCGGTCATGCATCACTCCGGCGGGCGGTGGCTGGTCGGCATCGCCGGCCTGGTCATCGTGATCGTCGGTGCGGTGCTCGTGCTGGAGGGGATTCGCCGCAAGTTCCTGAAGTACCTGAATCTGTCCCGGCTGAGCCAGCGGACGCGGCGCATCGTGGAACTGCTCGGCATGATCGGGACCGCGGCCCGCGGCGCGGTGTTCGCGCTCGCCGGGGTGCTGGTGATCGAGGCGGCCGTCACCTACAAGCCGGCTAAGGCCGGCGGCATCGACAAGGCGCTGCTCACGCTGCGCGGCCAGCCGTACGGCGAGTTCCTGCTCGGCCTCGCGGCGCTCGGCCTGATCATCTTCGGCGTCTACGGCCTGTGCGAGGCCCGCTGGCGGCGGGTCTGAGCGCGTGAACCCGGCCCGCGGGTTGGGTGCTACCGGGAGGCTATCAGCGGAACCGGTCGACCCAGGATCCGGCGACGGCCGTGAGCCTGCCGGTGTCCAGGCCGTAGACGCGCTCGCGGCCGCGCAGCCCGATCCGGACCAGGCCGGCCCGGCCAGGATGCCCAGGTGCCGGCTGGTGGTCGGCCAGGAGTGGTCGAACCGCGCGGCGATCGCTCCCGAGGTCATCTCGCCGCCGCGGGCCAGCAGCACCGACAGGATGGTCCGCCGCGCCTCGTGCGCCAGCGCGTGGAAGACGGCGTCCAGGTCGTCAAGTTCGGCCAGGCCGCGGGCCTGCTTGCCCGGCGGGCTCACCTGCGGGCTTAGCCGCGGCCGAGGTCGGCCGGCCGGTAGTGCGGGAACTCCCACCTGGGCCGGCCGCCGCGGTCTTCCAGCAGCGGCTCCATCGGCTCCCAGATCGCCAGCACGTCCGGGTGCTGGTGAGCCCGCTCGAAGCCGCCCTCGACCCAGGTGAAGATCTCGATGTAGGTGGGCTCGGAGACATCGCGGAGCACCCTGGACCGCTCGTCAGTGACGAAGCCCAGGTCGTGCAGGGTGTCCCAGTGCCGGCGCAGCAGGCCTGCGAACTCGTCCTCGGCGTCGGCCCGGACCCGGTACGTGCAGATCACTGTTTCCTTAGCCATATTGCTAATAGTTAGCCAGAAGGCTCAGAATGTCAAGCCGGAACCAGCGGCCGATGCTGACGTCAGGGTCAGGCGCGCCGTGCGTCCCGCGCACCTGCCGAAATAGACTCGGTGGGATTCGGACCGGCCGCACCGGCTTGCCGCCCGTCATCGACCGCGAGGAGAACCAGGGTGACGCTGCTGGAATCCATCTCGGGACCAGCGCGATCTCAAGGACCTCGGCGCGGACGAGCTGTCCCGGCTGGCGGCCGAGATCCGCGACTTCCTGATCGAGGCGGTGTCGAAGAACGGCGGGCACCTGGGCCCGAACCTGGGCGTGGTCGAGCTCACGATCGCGCTGCACCGGGTGTTCGACTCGCCGGTGGACCGGATCGTGTTCGACACCGGCCACCAGTCCTACGTGCACAAGCTGCTCACCGGGCGGCAGGCCGGGTTCGCCCGGCTCAAGCACCGCGGCGGCGTGTCCGGCTACCCGAGCCAGGCCGAGTCCGAGCACGACATCGTGGAGAACTCGCACGCCTCCACCAGCCTGTCCTACGCCGACGGGCTGGCCAAGGCCTACCAGCTGCGCGGCGAGACGGACCGCGCGGTGGTCGCGGTCATCGGCGACGGCGCGCTGACCGGCGGGATGGCCTGGGAGGCGCTGAACAACATCGCCGCGGCCAAGGACCGGCGGCTGGTGATCGTGGTCAACGACAACGGCCGCTCCTACCAGCCGACCATCGGCGGCATCGCCGAGCACCTGGCCGCGGTCCGGATATCCCAGCGGTACGAGCACGTGCTCGACTACATCAAGACCACGCTGTCCAACACCCCGCTGGTCGGCGCGCCGCTGTTCGACACCCTGCACGGGATCAAGAAGGGCCTCAAGGACGTGCTCCAGCCGCAGGTCCTGTTCGAGGACCTCGGCCTGAAGTACCTCGGCCCGGTGGACGGGCACGACGAGCAGGCGGTCGAGCACGCGCTGCGCCGGGCCCGCGACTTCGGCGGCCCGGTGCTGGTGCACGTGATCACCCGGAAGGGGTTCGGCTACTCGCCGGCCGAGGACGACGAGGACGACTGCCTGCATCAGATCGGCACCTTCGACCCGCGCACCGGGACCCCGACGCCGTCCGCCAAGCGCAGCTGGACCTCGGTGTTCAGCGAGGAGATGGTGGCCATCGGCGCCCGGCGGCCGGACATCGTGGCGATCACCGCGGCCATGCTGCACCCCACCGGCCTGGCCCAGTTCGCCCGCGCCTACCCGGACCGGGTTTACGACGTCGGGATCGCCGAGCAGCACGCGATGACCTCCGCCGCCGGGCTGGCCCTGGGCGGCCTGCACCCGGTGGTCGCGCTGTACTCCACGTTCCTGAACCGCGCCTTCGACCAGCTGCTGATGGACGTGGCGCTGCACCGGCTGCCGGTCACGGTCGTGCTGGACCGGTCCGGGGTGACCGGCCCGGACGGGCCCAGCCACCACGGCATGTGGGACGGCTCGATCCTGCAGGTGGTGCCCGGGCTGCGGATCGCCGCGCCGCGGGATGCGGTCCGGGTGGCCGAGCTGCTGAACGAGGCGGTGGCGGTCAGCGACGGCCCGACCGTGGTGCGCTACCCGAAGGGCAGCGATCGGCGACGAGGCCGAGGCGGTCGGCCGGCTCGGCGGCATGGACGTGCTGCACCAGCCCGGTCCGCGGCCTCGGCCGGGACGTGCTGCTGATCGGCGCCGGGCCGATGGCGATCGTCTGCGTCCAGGCCGCCGCCCGCCTGGCGGACCAGGGCATCGGCGTCACCGTGGTGGATCCGCGCTGGCTCAAGCCGGTGGACGAGGCGCTGGCGCAGGCCGCGCGCGGGCACCGGCTGGTGGCCGTGGTGGAGGACAACGGCCGGGTCGGCGGGTTCGGCGACGCGGTCAGCCGGCTGCTGCGCGACCACGACGTCGACACCCCGGTCAAGACGTTCGGCCTGCCGCAGGAGTTCATCGCGCACGGCGAGCGGGCCGAGATCCTGGCCGACGCCGGGCTCACCCCGCAGCACCTGGCCATCGGTGATCACCGAGGCGGTGGCCCGCCGCAGCCGCGTGCCTGGCACGCCTGAGCTGGCCGCCGGTCAGCAGGCCTGACCCGCATGCCGGGCCGGGGCGCACGGCGGCCGGCCGGACCGGGCAGAATCGGCTGACATGAGGACGCTTGAGGTTGCCGTGGTCGGCTCCGGCCCGGCCGGCCTGTACACCGCCGAGGCGCTGATCAAGCAGGCCGCCGCGCTGGCCGAGCCCAGGTCGCTGCGGGTAGACGTGCTGGACCGGCTGCCCACCCCCTACGGCCTGGTCCGCTACGGCGTGGCGCCGGACCACAAGTCGATCAAGTCGATCGCCGAGTACCTGCGCGGCGTGCTCGAGCACGCCGGGGTGAACTTCGTCGGCGGCGTGCACCTGGGCGACGACGTGACCCGTGACGACCTGCTGGCCAGCTACGACGCCGTGGTGTACGCCACCGGCGCGATGCGGGACCGGCACCTGGGCATCCCCGGTGAGGACCTGCCGGGCAGCGTGGCCGCCACCGACTTCGTGAACTGGTACTGCGGGCACCCCGACGTCGACCCCGGCGCGTTCACCCTGGACGCCGAGTCGGTCGCGGTGATCGGCGTCGGCAACGTCGCGGTCGACGTGGCCCGGATCCTGGCCCGCAGCGCCGACGACCTGCGCGAGACCGACGTGTCCCAGCCGGTCCTCGACGCGCTGGCCGCGAGCAAGGTCCGCGAGGTGCACATGATCGGCCGCCGCGGCCCGGCCCAGGCCAAGTTCACCACCAAGGAGCTGCGCGAGCTGGGTGAGCTGGACGGAGTGGACGTCGTGGTGGACGCGGGCGAGGCCGACCTGGACGCGTTCGACCCGACCGGCGAGAGCGCCCGGCTGGCCCGCGAGGACCGGCACGTCCGCGGCAACTACACCGTGATCTCCGGCTGGGCCGGGCGGCCACCGGCGGGCGGCGCGCGCCGGCTGACCGTCCGGTTCTGGCTGCGGCCGACCGAGATCCACGGGCCAGAACGGGTCACCGGGCTGACCCTGGAGCGCACCAGGCTGGACGAGCACGGGGCTTTCACCGGCACCGGCGAGTTCCAGACGATCGGCGTGCAGATGGTGCTGCGCAGCGTGGGGTATCAGAGCGTGCCGCTGCCCGGCGTGCCGTTCGACCCGAAGTCGTCCACGGTGCCGAACGCCGAGGGCCGGGTGCTCGGCGATGACGGCCGGCCGCTGCCGGGGGAGTACGTGGCCGGCTGGCTCAAGCGCGGGCCGACCGGGGTGATCGGCACCAACAAGTCGGACGCCGCGCAGACCGTCCGCGCGCTGCTGGCCGACCTGGCCGGCGGGCCCGGCCCCGGTGACGTGCCGCTGCCGCGGGCCGGGCTGCTGCCGCTGCCCGAGCCCGCCGCGGCGGATGACGGTGACGGCGGGCCGTCACGGTTCGCCCGGCTGCTGGCCTGCCGGGGCATCCGGCCGGTCAGTTACGCCGACTGGCTGCGGATCGAGACCGCGGAGCGGGAGCTCGCCGCCGCGCTCGGCCGCGGTGGCCGGGTCAAGCTGGCCAGCCGGGACGACATCTACCGGGCCTGCGGCCTGGACTGAGCCCGTGCCGGGATCTGGCCGGCCGATAGCTGAACCGGGTGCGCCGGGCCGTGCGTACGTCCCGGTGACCAGGACCCGCCGGAAGGCGGGCAGCCGCGAAGAGCGGACCGCCGAGACAACTGGAGCACCGGGATGAACCCTGCACGGGCGAATGCTGCACGGGCGACTGCTGCACGGGCGACTGCTGCACGGGCGACTGCTGCGCGGGCGAGCACGGCACGGATGGCGACGGGGAGGCTCGCGCAGGCGGAAGCGGCGCGGCGGAAGGCCGGCCAGATGACCGTGCTCGCCGCGGCCGGCACCGGGGCACTCGGCACGGTCCTGGTCGGCACGGTCCTGGTCGGTGCGGCCGTGCTGGCCGGGCCGGCCCGGGCCGGGACCTCCGCCACGACCGCGCCGGGCTGGCACCGGGCGACCGAGATCGCGCTGCCGCCGGGTGCCCCGGCCGGGATCCAGGACGCCGGGCTGGCCGCGGTGTCCTGCCCGCGGTCCGGGACCTGCGAGGCCGGCGGCTTCTACGAGTCCGCGCTCGGCGTCTCCGCTGCCATGGTGGTGACCTGGTCGAAGGGCCGGTGGCAGCGGGCGCAGCGACTGCGGCTGCCGTCCGGAGCGGCCGTCGCCAGCCAGACGGCCAGCGTCGCGGCGCTGACCTGCCGGGCGCCGGGCGACTGCGAGGCGGTCGGCTACTACCAGGGCGGGACCGGCGCCCGGCAGCTGATCTTCGCGGCCGCGCAGAACCGGGGCAGGTGGGCGCGCGCGAGCCGGATCCAGCTGCCGTCCGGCGCGGCCGGCAACCCGCAGGCGCGGCTGGGCGCGGTGGCCTGCCCGGCGGCGGGCGGCTGCGTCGCGGTCGGCGACTACACCACCGCGGCCGGGAACCAGCAGCTGATCGCGGCGGCCCAGCAGGCCGGCCGGTGGGGCCGGGCCCGCCGGATCACGGCGCCCGCGGACGGCGCGGCCGACCCGGCACCGTTCCTGGCCGGGCTGGCCTGCCGGCGTCCCGGCAGCTGCCAGGCGGTCGGCAGTTACACCGACCGGGCCAGGCAGGGCGAGCCGCTGGCGGTGGCCGAGTCGGGCGGCCGGTGGCGGCGGGCCAGCCGGGTCGGGCTGCCGGCCGATGCCGCGTCCGGCCAGGAGGCCGGCCTGGACGCGGTGGCCTGCCCGTCGGCTGCCGCCTGCCTGGCGACCGGCAGCTACACCGACCGGGCCGGCCGGGTCGAGCCGCTGGCCGTGACGCACGTCGGCGGCCGGTGGGTCAGCCCGGTCCGGCCGCCGCTGCCGGCCCGCGCGAACGCCCGCCCGGAGGCGTTCCTGGACGGCGCCGGCTGCCTGTCGGCGCGCTCCTGCGTCGCGTCCGGCAGCTACCTCAACCGGGCCGGGCATTACCAGGCCATGGCCCTGGCCTGGTCGGGCGGACACAGTGCCGGCCGGGACTGGGGGCACGCGGTGCAGGTGCCGGCCCCGGCCAACGCCACCACCGGAACGTTCCAGGACGTCGAGCTGTTCGCGGCGGCCTGCGCGCCCGGCGGGCCGTGCGCCGCGGTCGGCTACTACCAGGACGACGCCGGTCACTACCAGGCGATGGCGGCTGTGCGAAGGTAAGCCACCCTGCTGATCGTTACCCAGCCTGCTGGGCCGGATTAGTTAAGCGCCCAGAATTGGTTATTGCACACCGCCTGGTAGGCAAATTGCACGACTGCCGCACCGTTGGCCTTGCTGTTGCCAGCCACCCCGAGGACATAACCGGAGTTCAGGTTCGTGAACGGATAATAAGGTATGTAATCGCTGTAGCAGACGTAATTAATCCTGGCCCAGTACTGGTCGTAGTGACTTGAGCCATCGCAGGTCCAGCCGACGACCCGCGCTCCTTCGGCAATGCTGCCGCCGGCCACACCCAGGCACTGACCCTTATCGTTGACGAGCTGATACCAGCCGGGGAAGCTGCTGTTCTCGCTTCCCCAGTGCCAGTACTGGTCGAGACCGCTGAGGGTGCAGTCCCACTGCCCGGCATCATTGCTGGAGTTAATTCCCAGGCACAGGCCGGAGTTGTAGTTGTCGAGCGAGTTGCCGGACGGCACCGCATCGGCAGGGACCGCCATAGCGACCGTGCCGGCCAGGCTTAGCGCCAGCACGGCCGAGAAAAAGGGCATTCTTGTCATCAGGCGACGGTTCACGCGGGCTCTCTTCCTTCCTGCTGATCATGACGTACTCGAATGCGCGCAGTCGATATGACTGGCAGCGTCACCTGAAGGACACCAGCCGCAGCCAGGCAGGACCAGAGCGCACATGACGCATGAATGACGCACGGGGCCGCTGACCGGCGCGGCAGCATGGCGCTGGCGGAGCTACCGGATGTCGGGTGCTGCACGGGCGGCGGCCTGCAGCCGGGCGGCCAGCACGCGCAGCCGCTCGGTCAGCTCGGGCGGCTCCAGCACGGTGAAGTCGCAGTCCAGCATGCCCAGGTGGAAGGCGATCATGTCGAGCGAGTCGGCACCGGTGCGCAGCAGGCACCGGTCCTGGCCGGCCGGGGTGACCACGCCGACCGTCGGCGGCAGCCGCCCGGCGACCCAGCCGGCCGGCTGGTGCAGCAGCACCCGGATCTGGTGGCGGTAGGGCGCCGTGGTGACCGCGTGGGCCACGAACGCGGCCGCGTCCGGCGGGTTCTGCGGCCGGAACCTGACCCCGGTTCGCTGCGGTGCCTCGATCCGGTCCACCCGGAACGTGCGCCAGTCATCCCGGCCGGTGTCCCGTGCGACCAGGTACCAGCGGTAGCCGGCCTGGACCAGCCGGTGCGGCTCGACCAGCCGCTCGGTCAGCTCGCCGTCGCGGCTGCGGTAGCGCAGCGACAGCCGTTCCCGGCCGCGGCAGGCCACCGCGATCAGGGTCAGCACCGCGCCGTCCACGACCGGCGCCGCCGCCGTCAGCGGCACCGTCGCCAGGCCGAGCGACCTGGTCCGCTCCCGCAGCCGGGCGGGCAGCACCTGGTCCAGCTTGGCCAGCGCGCGCAGCGAGGCCTCGCCCATCCCGGCCACGGTGTGGCTGGCCGCGGTGCGCAGGCTCAGCGCGACGGCCACCGCCTCCTCGTCGTCGAGCAGCAGCGGCGGCAGCGCGGTCCCGGCGCCGAGCCGGTAGCCGCCGGCTACGCCCGGCGCGGCCTCCACCGGGTAGCCGAGGCCGCGCAGCTTCTGCACGTCCCGGCGCAGGGTGCGGCTGGTGACCCCGAGCCGTCCGGCCAGCTCGGGGCCGGTCCAGTCCGGCCGGGTCTGCAGCAGCGTCAGCAGCCGCAGCAGCCGGGCCGAGGTCTCCAGCACGGATCCGATTGTGCCAGCAATTGAGGACCGAACCTGTCCGCATCGGAGTCTAGCGTGCTGGTCATGGACATCGACTGGACAAACGAGCTGGCCGAACAGCTCGACTGGCACTGGACCCATCACCTTCGGCCCCGGCTGGACGGGCTGACCGACGCCGAGTACTTCTGGGAGCCGGTTCCCGGCTGCTGGAGCATCCGGCCGGAGGGGCAGAGCACGGCCCCGATCGCGGTCGGCTCGGGCGGCTACACCATGGACTACGCGCTGCCCGAGCCGGACCCGGCGCCGGTGACCACGATCGCGTGGCGGCTGGCGCACCTGATCGTCGGCGTGTTCGGCAGCCGCAACGCCGGTCACTTCGGCGGCCCGCCGGCCGACTTCCGCACGTTCCCCTACGCCAGTACCGCGGCCGGGGCGCTGGGCCAGCTGGACGACGGCTACGCGGCCTGGAACAACGGCGTGCGCGGCCTGGACGCGGCCGGGCTCGCGTCGCCGTGCGGCCCTTCGGAGGGGCCGTTCGCCGAGTACCCGATGGGCGACCTGGTGCTGCACATCAACCGGGAGGTCATCCACCACGGCGCGGAGATCGCACTGCTGCGCGACCTGTACCTGCGCCAGTGAGGCTCGGCTGGGTGGTCGAGCGGGAGCGGCTGACCGCGAGCGGGGCGACGTTCCTGCACCGCGGCAGCCAGGGGCCGCATGCCTGGGTCACCCTGGCCGATCCGGAGGGCAACGAGTTCTGCCTGCAGCCCACGTAAAGTGCCAGTGTGACGGACACCGCGCGGCCGCAGGCCCGGCTGGCCTGGGTGACCGGGGCCAGCCGCGGGGTGGGCCGGGGGATCGCGGTCGCGCTCGGGCGCGGCGGCTGGACCGTGTACCTGACCGCCCGGTCGACCGCGGCCGGGCGGACCGGGCACCTGCCCGGCACCGTGGAGGAGACGGCGGCGCAGGTGTCGGCTGCCGGCGGCCGGGGCATCGCGGTGGGCCTGACCGGGCGAGCGCTGACCGTGACCGAGCTGGCCGAGCGCTACCGGCTGGACGTGACCAGATGACCGAGTCGCTCGGCGCGCTGCGGCAGCGGCGCGACTACGAATGCCGGCTGGTGCCCGAACGGGCGCTGGACACGCTGGCCGATGCCGCCGCGTTCCTGGGTGACCGGGGGATGCTGACCCGGACCGCGGATTGCGCGCTGCCCAGCCTGTACCAGGCCTGCCACGAGCCGCCGTACCGGCCAGGGGTGCCGGGCTTCGGCAGCTGGCCGGCCACCAAGTGGCCGTGGGCCGCCGAGCTGGCCGGCCGCGATGACGTGCACGCGCTCAAGGTGCACAACGGCAACACCATCATGCTCACCGGCCCGGTGCTGGCGCTGGCCGACCCGATCTGCCGGGCCGAGCTGGCCGAGGCGGAACAGCAGGAGGACGACCCGGCCCGGCTGCTGCGGCACCTGGCTCAGGCCGGGCCGTCCCTGGCCGACGACGTGCGGGCCGAGCTCGGCCTGAGCAGCAAGCGGCTCCGGCTGCTGCGCGGGCCGCTGGAGCGATGCGGCGCGCTGGTCAGCCGTAGCGTGGAGCTGCCCGCGGCCAGCGGCGGGCACCGGCACGGCGCCGAGCTGTCCCGCTGGGATCAGGCCTACCCGGTCCCGCCTGCCGGTCCCGGCGGCATGGCCGAGCTGCTGGCCGCCGCGGTCCGGGCCGCGGTGCTGGCGCCGGAGCGGGAGCTGGCCCGCTGGTTCAGCTGGCCCCGGCTGGTGCCGCCGGAGCTGGTCGGCTCGCTGGTGGCGGAAGGCCGGGTCTGCCGCCCGGCGCCCGGCTGGGTGGCAGCGCCCGCCGCCTGACCGGACGGCACTCCCCGGGCGGACGGCACTGCCGGGATAGGCGGCACTGCCGGAACTGCGGCGCCGGAGCCGCGAATCCGGCCGCCGCGGCCGGCCGGGCGGTGAATGATGTGTGTCGTGCGACGAACCAGGGGGAGGGCCGGGTGGTAAGCGAGACGGCGCTGCGTCCCCCGGCCGGCGGCGAGCCTCCCGCCGACCTGAAACGGCTCCAGCGCCTGCTCGGTGTCCCGGAGCTGAGCTGGCTGGTGGACCGGATCCGCGGCCGGCTGGAGCGGGGGGAGCCGGTCGACGGCACCGTCACCCTGGTGGGCGCGACCCCGCCGCAGCGCCGGGCGGCGAGCCGGCTGCTGGGCCACTCGGTCGGCCGGGCGTCCTCGCTGAGCGTCCCGCTGCCCGAGGTCGAGGCGGTGCTGCGGAAGGCCGGCGCCGCGGCCAGCCTGCACGCGGCGGTGACCGCGCTGACCGGCTCGGTCCGGGACCTGGCTGCGGAACGGGCCACCGAGATCCGGCAGTGGGAGTCCGCGCTGGCCACCGCCAGGGCCAGCCGGCTGGCCCGGCTGTCCTGGTATGCGGCCTGGCTGGAGGAGATCGTCCGGGACGGGACGGTGACCCGGCTGATCCGGCAGGGTCACGGGCCAGTGCTGGCACAGGCCCCGGCCGTGCTGGAGCGGCTGCCCGGCGGGCCGGATCCGGCTGGCGTCCGGCTGGACCGGCTGGCCGAGTCGGCCACCGGCGATCCGCGAGGCCTGGATCCCGGCCCGCTGGCCAGCCTCGTGCTGCGGGCGCTGGCGCGGCGCGAGGACGTCCCGGCCCCGGCCGGGCCGGACGCCGAGCTGGCCCTGTGGACCACGGCCGGGGTCGTCACCGACGACCTGGCCAGCCAGGTGCTGGTGCTGAACGTGCGGGCCGGCGGCGAGCCGCTTGGCCGGTGGCTGACCGAGGCCGCCGAGGCCGGCGAGCCGGTCCGGATCACGCTGCACCAGCTCACCGCGATGCCGGCCGTGCCGTGGGCGATCGACCTGTACGTCTGCGCGAGCAGCGCGCTGGTCAGCGCCGCGGCCAGCCAGTTCGGCCCGGCCGCGGCGCCGCTGGTGTGCACCGAGGGCGAGCCGTCGGTCGCCTGCCGCCGGCTGCTGCATGCGGCCGTGGCCACCGGGACCCGGCTGCACTGGCACAGCGACTTCAGCTGGCCGGGGCTGCGCCGGACGGCCGCCGCGATGCGGCTGCTGCGGGCCGGGCCCTGGCTGATGGGCGCGGCCGACTACCAGGCCGGGCTGGCCGCCGGGAGCTCGGACGCGCTGCGCGGCCCGGCTGCGGCGAGCCCCTGGGACACCAGGCTGGCCGAGCTGATGCACCGCAGCGGCCGGGCGGTGGCCGAGGACCGGCTGCTGCCCGAGCTGCTGTCCGGGCTGGCGCCGCTTCCAGGCACGGGGCTTCCAGGCACGGGGCTTCCAGCAACACGGGACTTCCAGGCAGCGGGCTGCCGGGCACCGGCTGACCGCGCGGGCCGTCCGGAAGCAAGGCGCTGCCGAAACCTGCCGGGGCCCGCTGGTATCGCGAGCGGATCAGCGGGGAGAATAGGCACGTGGATCCCGGTAATTCCAGCTCAGCAGGCGCGGGCCGACGGCAGGGCGACGGCCGGGGCCCGGCACGCTCCCAGGCCAGCGCGGCCCAGCGAGAGCGCGAGCTGACGGCGGCGCGGCAGCGCGCCGGCCGGTACCAGCGGGCCGCCGAGCGGGCCAGGGCCAGGGCGGCTGAGCGGACCGGCCGCGTCCCGGCCGAGCACCGGCCGGGACGCATCGGCCGGGGCCCCGGATCCGCGGGCCGGGTCGGCGAATCCGCGGGCCGCGGTGAGCCAGCCGCCGGGGCCGCCGGGGCCGCTGGGGCCGCTGGGGGCCGAGCTGCCGTCCGACCGGTTCGGCGACCGGGAGGAGAGCTGGCTGCGGTTCAACCAGCGAGTGCTGGAGCTGGCCGAGGATGAGACCATCCCGCTGCTGGAACGGGTCAGGTTCGCCGCCATCTTCGCCAGCAACCTGGACGAGTTCTTCATGGTCCGGGTGGCCGGCCGGGTCCGGCGGATGGCGGCCGGCCTGCCGGTGGAGAGCGCGACCGGGCTGCCGTCCAGGGAGATCCTGGACAATACCCTGGAGACCGCGCGGGAACTGGCCGCCAGGCACGCGCAGTGCTTCGCCGGCTCGCTGCTGCCCGCGCTGTTCGGCGAGGGCATCGAGATCTTGCGCTGGAAGGAGCTGGCGGCCGGCGAGCAGGCGGCGACCCAGCAGCTGTTCCGGGAGCGGATCTACCCGGTGCTGACCCCGCTGGTAGTCGACCCGGCGCACCCGTTCCCCTACATCTCCGGGCTGTCGCTGAGCCTGGCGGTCGTGATCGCGGATCCGAAGACCAGCTCCACCATGTTCGCCAGGGTCAAGGTTCCCCCGCTGCTGCCCAGGTTCCTGGCGGTCGGGCCGTACCGGTTCGTGCCGCTGGAGGACGTGATCGCGGCCCACCTGGACGAGCTGTTCGTGGGCCTGGACGTGATCGAGCAGCACGCGTTCCGGGTGACCAGGGCCAGGGACCTGGAGATCGACGAGGACGTCACCGAGAACCTGATGAAGTCACTCGAGCGCGAGCTGACCAAGCGCAGGTTCGAGCCGGCGGTGCGGCTTGAGGTCGAGGAGTCGATGTCTGCCGACGTGCTGGACAGGCTGGTCAGCGAGCTGGGCATGGACCAGCGGGCGGTGTACCGGCTGCCCGGGCCGCTCGACCTGGCCGGCCTGGCCGCGATCGCGGACCTGGACCTGCGCCGGCTCAAGTACCCGGCGTTCGTGCCCTCGGACGCGGTGCTGCCCAGGGACACCAGCATCTTCACCGCGCTAGCCGAGCGCGACGTGCTGGTGCACCATCCTTACGACTCGTTCGCGGCCACCGTGGAGCGCCTGGTGGTGTCGGCCGCCGCCGATCCCAGGGTGCTGGCGATCAAGCACACGCTGTACCGGACCAGCGGCGACTCCGAGATCGTGGACGCGCTCATCGACGCCGCCGAGGCTGGCAAGCAGGTCGTGGTGGTAGTCGAGCTCAAGGCGCGGTTCGACGAGCGGGCCAACATCGCGTGGGCGCGCAAGCTCGAGGAAGCCGGCTGCCACGTGGTCTACGGCTTCGTCGGGCTGAAAACGCACTGCAAGATGGCGCTGGTGGTGCGGGAGGAGGCGGACGGCACGCTGCGCCGGTACTGCCACATCGGCACCGGCAACTACCACCCGACGACCGCCCGGCTCTACGAGGACTTCGGCCTGCTGACCGCCGACCGCACGGTCGGCGAGGACGCCACCGACCTGTTCAATCACCTGACCGGCTACAGCCGCAAGACCGACTACCGGCGGCTGCTGGTCGCGCCGGCCCGCCTGAGGTCCGGCCTGCTGGACCAGGTCGATGTGCAGGTGGACCGGGCCCGCCGGGGCCTGCCCGCGCTGATCCAGATGAAGTGCAACGCGATCATCGACGAGAAGGTGATCGACTCGCTGTACCGGGCGTCGCAGGCGGGCGTCCCGATCGAAGTGTGGGTCCGCGGGATCTGTGCGCTCCGGCCGGGCATCGCCGGGCTGTCCGAGACGATCCGGGTCCGCAGCGTGCTCGGCCGGTTCCTGGAGCACTCGCGGATCTATGCGTTCGGCACCGGCGGGGACGACGACGGCAGCGTCTGGATCGGCAGCGCCGACCTGATGCACCGGAACCTGGACCGCCGGGTTGAGCTGCTGATCCGGGTCACCGACCCGGCGCACCAGGCCCGGCTGCGCCGCCTGATCAGCCTGGCCATGGATCCGGGCACCGCGTCCTGGTGGCTCGGCCCCGACGGCACCTGGAGCCGGCACTACCTGGACGATTCGGGCGCCCCGCTGCTGGACGTGCAGGACCAGCAGATCCGGACCCGGAACCGGGCCGCCGATGACTGACCGTCCCGGCGGCGGCCAGATCCGCGCCGCTGGCGCAGTGGTGTGGCGGTCTGCGGCCAGTAGTGCCGAGGTGGCGCTGATCCACCGGCGCCGGTACGGCGGCGACTGGACCTTCCCCAAGGGCAAGCGCGAGCCGGGCGAGCACATCCTGGCCACCGCGGTGCGCGAGGTGGCGGAGGAGACCGGCTTCGAGGTCATCCTGGGCCGGCCGCTCGGCAGCTCCCGCTACCACGTCGCCGGCCACCACGGGGCTACCCACCACGGGGCCAGCCACCACAGTGCTAGCAACCACGGGGCCGGCCAGCACGGGTCCGGCCGCGCCAAGCGGGTGGACTTCTGGGCCGGGCGCTGCCTGGACCCGCGGCAGCCGTTCCGTCCGAACGACGAGGCAGACGAGCTGACCTGGCTGGACGTCAGGGCCGCGCGTGGCCGGCTGACGTATGCCCGCGACGTCGAGCGACTGGACGCGTTCACCGCCGGGCCTGCCGCCACCGTGCCGCTGATCCTGCTGCGGCACGCCGAGGCCGGGCGCAGGGCCGACTGGCCGGGCGACGACCTGGACCGGCCGCTGGATGACGACGGCGCCCGCACCGCCGCGGCGCTGGCCGGAGTGCTGCGCTGCCTGGGTCCCAGCCGGGTAATCAGCTCGGCGGCGCTGCGGTGCGTGGCCACCGTCCGGCCCTATGCCGAGTTCAGCGGGGTGCCGGTGGAGACCGAGCCGGCCTTCACCGCGGAGCCGCGGAGAACCGGGCGGGCGGCCGCTGCCAGGGCGGCCGAGCGGGCCGCCGCCATCGCCGCCGATGGCGCCCCCACCGTGATCTGCACGCACCGGGAGAACCTGCCGCTGCTGCTCAAGGCGGCTTGCGCCCGCCTCGGCGCCGACCCCCCGGAGGGCCCGGCCCTCGGCAAGGGCGATTTCTGGGTGCTCCAGTCGGCTGCCGGTGCCCTGGCCTCGGCCGAGCGCCACGACCTGCCCGGCCGGTAGCTGTCGGGGACCATGCCGGATCGCTGGCGTAGCGCTGGCCGGTCAGCGCTGCCAGGTCCGCTGGCGCGTGCCGCCGAGCCCGGACATCTCCGATGGTCTGTCCCGTCAGCCCGCTATGAGGCGATACGCTACATCCGTGCTAAATAACCGCCGGGTAGCGGTGGTGTTACCCGCCTACAACGCGGAGACGACCCTGCTCCGCACGCTCAGCGAGCTCGATCGCGAGATCATCGACGAGATCGTGCTCGTCGACGACGCCAGCACCGACCAGACCATGGCGCTGGCCTGCAAGCTCGGCCTGGACCCGATCCGGCACGAGCGCAACTTAGGGTACGGGGGCAACCAGAAGACCTGTTACCGGCGGGCGCTGGAGCTCGGCGCGGACATCATCGTGATGGTCCATCCGGACTACCAGTACACGCCGCTGCTCGTCCCGGCCATGGCATCGATGATCGCCTACGGGACGTACGACCTGGTGCTCGGCTCGCGCATCCTTGCCCAGCGGCCGGTTGCCAGTGGCATGCCCCGCTACAAGTACGCCGCCAACCGGTTTCTCACCCTGGCCGAGAACATCGTGCTCGCCCAGAAGCTGTCCGAATACCACACCGGCCTGCGTGCGTTCAGCAGCAGCCTGCTCGCCACCCTGCCCTTCGAGCGCAACTCCGATGACTTCGTCTTCGACAACCAGATCATCGTCCAGGCCATCGCTGCCGGAGCCCGCATCGGCGAGCTGTCCTGCCCGACGCGCTACGCGCCCGACTCGTCGTCGATCGACCTGATCGACAGCATCCGTTACGGCCTGGGGGTGCTGCGCACCTCTGCTCAGTACCGGCTCCACCGGCGGGGGCTTCGCCGCTATCCCTACCTCGACCTGGACCCCTCCCGGCGAGCCGGCCAGAACGCGGGGTAGGGACGTACCGCGACACCGGGAGTCCTGCACTGACCTTCCGCGCGGTCACCCGACGTGCTCCCAGACGGCCCAGGCACCCGCTGCGTTATTGGCACTGGTGGTCTTGTACACGATCACCGTGACGAGCTTGTAGCCGTCGTGGCGGTTGAGGGCGGACATCAGCCCGCCCTGGGCATGCATCAAACTGAGCGCCTCCTGGCCGAGCACCGCGGGAGGAGCGGCGATATCCGCTGCCAGGGGAGGCAACTCCGCCAGAGATAGCTTCAGCTTGACTACTACTGCGGCGTACATACCATGTTCGACGGAAGGCAGCAGCCCCAGGTGGTAAGCGGGCCAGTGTTTGTAGCCACCACCAAGGTAGTACTCAGGAAACACTCCCCATTCGCCACTGAACAGGACCGGTCGCGTGGACGCCGCGAAAGGTCTAAGCACAGCGATGAGCCGCGTGGTATCCGGCCAGGAATGGAATGTGCTGCGCGCATACGACAGCCCGGTAATGGCCGGATACAGCATCAGCACCCCGGCTGCCAGCCAGACCGCGGATGGACGCCACGTCCTCGGCCGAAGTCTGGCGATCAGGTACCCGGCCGCGAGCGCCGCCATGCCACTGCCTGCCGAAATCTGCTTGTCCAGCGCAAATGCGTAGCCAATGTGCACCTCATAAAGCGGAACCGGCAGCGCCGAGGCGGCAAGGGCAGCAACCAGTATCCCCCGCACTCTCGGGTGCTCGAAGACGACAGCGGTCACGGCACCCGCGGCCGCGGCCGTCAAAATCAGCCCGTCCCATAACCACGCGGGCTCGAAAACATGCTCAACGCCATTCAGTCCGACCGGCACTGAGTGGTACCTGGCCATGCCGAACACGTTGGACCACAGGTGCAGGATTGTCATGAGTGCGACCACCAGGACCGCCGACCCGGCGGTGAGCCACGCCGCGCGCCAGATCGCCAGGCGCGCTCCCATCGGCTCCAGCCATGCCAGCAGCGCCACGACAATAACCACCGGAATGTAAATCAGGAACGGAAGCGCGGTGACGCCAGCCAGCGCAAGGGCCAGCGCGGACGCTGCAATCAGCGCGCCCTTGCGGCGTGCGCCGTCGGCCTGCACGGCAAGGCGAAGCGCCGTGATCGTCAGCAGGCATGCGAGCGGATCCCAGGTGGCAAAGGCGAGCCGCAGCGCGGGTTCGCTGACGGCCCACAGCGCGACGCCTGCCAGTGCCGCCGTGCGGCCGACCAGCCTTACGCCGGTCTGGTACAGCAGCACCGAAGAAGCGAGCATGAAGCACAACGACACAATGCGCGCCGCAGCCAGTCCGCCAACGCTGTTGGCCGCAGCCCCGATGAGCGGGTAGATCTGCCGTGCACCGGCCTCGGGGTATGGCAGCAGTTGCGTACCGTGCAGCAGGTGGCTCCACTCCTGCTGGCCGTCAACAATATGCTCAGCCTCGTCCCCGTACGCGGAGTTGCTCCAGACCAGGCTCAGCGAGAACGCGGCCTGAACGGCGAGGACGGCTGCCAGCGGCCAGTTAATGTGGCGGACGCCACGATGCCGCCGCGGCGGCATCGTGGCGGAGTGCTCCGCATCGCTGCGCGCGGCGGCAGTTTCCCCCGGCCGGGGAGCGAGCCGGTCCACGGCCGATCCCTCCGACATGAACAACCCCCCGCCGCGTACCCAGCTGGCGCACCGCGTGAAGCACGGCGACCTGTCTGTGAGTGTAGCGCCGCGGTCGAGCGCAAATGTCCCATTCGGTACTGCTTCATGCTCGCCCGGCATTCCGGTCGGGGGGCCGCGGTGCGGCGACGCAGAGCGCGACTCGACGCGGGGACCGTGCGCGGCTAGGCGCGCAGGCGGCTTGGCGTGATTATCAGAGCCGCCGAGAACAACTCGGCGAACTGGCGAGGTGTGCCGAACATCGCCCCGATGCGCTCGGCGTACTTCGCTGCATACTGCGGCTGCCGGTCGGCCGGGGCTACGTCATCAGCAAGCGCGGCGGTGCCGTCGATGCGGATGATGTCCCTGCCTATGTCGGTCACGTCGAGCCCCAGGGTCACCCTGGGGTTCTCGCTGATGTTGCGCAGCTTGACCTTCTTCGGCTGGCTGTAGACGAGGATCGTCTCGTCGTCGCGCACCAGGAACCACACTGGCACGCTGTCCGGCTGGCCGTCGGGGCGGACTGTCGTCAGCCACGCCATCAGGTTGCTGTGCAGGCGAGCCTCGACGTGCTCGCGACGGTCGGCAGGCAGATGTCTGGTCAGGTTCACGCGTGTCACAACCAGGCGCCCGGCCGGAGTAGTCCCACGGGTGCGGGATCTACCGCGAACCGGCGGCGTCGAGCGCTGCGGAGATGGGCTGGAGGTCCGCGATGAGCTGGTCGAGCTCGCCCGGCGTCAGGCTGTCGTACGCCGGCGCCGCGAGGTCGTCGGTGAGCGACTCGATCCGCTGTTTGCTCTGCTGGCCGGCGTCGCTGAGCCAGCCCGAGGCCCCGATAAGGCCGCGGGCGCGCATCCCGTCCGTAACCGCGGCCAGCTGCGCTGCGGGGACCCTCGCGGGCGGCCGTTCACCCCTGCCACGAACAGCACTGCCCCGATCCGACACCGGCTCCCGGATAAGTTTCGACGACTTTCCAGTACGCCCGGGCCGTCCTTCTTGCTGGCGCCCTGGTATCAACGAAGAGTGACAAAGCGCGAGGCCGTATCTGAGTTGCTGGCGGCGGACCGGGCGGGCACTGCCCGGCGGCTGAACGGGCTTGAGCGGGAGCTCGCCGGGATCATCGAGTCGTCCGGGTCGGCTGGAACCGACGATGAGCACGACCCTGAAGGCGCCACGATCGCGTTCGAGCGGCAGCATCTCGCCGCGCTGCTCAGCCAGGCCCGTCAGCACCTTGCCCAGCTCGATGCGGCGGCGCTCCGGCTGGCGGAGGGAAGCTACGGCATCTGCGCGAACTGCGGCCAGCAGATCGGGGCCGCGCGGCTGGCTGCCCGGCCAGTAACCACCACCTGCATGAGCTGCGCCTCCCAGCGCTGAGCCAGTGCCAGTAGGGAACGGTCGCTAGTGGCTAGCCCCGCGCGGATGCCCGGTGTGTTCTGGCTCGGTGGTGGCTGCGGATCGGGCAAGACGACGATCGCGCGAGTCGTCACCCGCCGCCTTGACTTGCGGCTCTATCCGGTCGACGGGTACACCTACGCACACGCCGAACGCAGTAAGCAGGGCGGCTTCCCGCTGAACCGGGCTTCCGCCGAGATGACGCCGGAGCAGCGCTGGTCCCGGACCCCGGCCGAGCTGGCCGGGTGGTTCGCCGCAGTTGCCGCCGAACGGCTCGCGATGATCCTTGCCGACCTGCGCGACCTCGGCCCGGGTCCGACGGTCGTGGCCGAGGGTCCGCAGTTGTTCCCCGACCTGATCGCCCCGCTGATGACAACCTCCGAGCACGGCCTGTGGCTGCTGCCGACCCCGGAGTTCAGCCAGCACTCAGTTGCGGGCCGCCGGGCGGGCGGCCTTACCGGTGCGGCGGCACAGCGCCGGCGCGACCGTGACGTGCTGCTCACCGAGATGAACAGGCTGCAGGCGCGGCGGCACGGCCTGCCGTCAGCAGAGGTGAACGGGAACCGGTCGCTTGCCGACGCCATCGACATGGTGGCGCAGCGGCTCGAGAGCCTGCCTGGCGGGCTGGTCCGGGCTGCCGACGGCGGGCAGCGGCAGCGGATCCGGCAGGCGGAGAACGCCGTCGTCGTGCGGCAGCTGCTCGGCTGGCAGACAGACCTGGGCCCGGAGCAGATGCCCGACGCGCCCCCGTTTCCGTTCAGCTGCGAATGCGGGAGCCCGGGCTGCGAGCGGACCGTGACCATGCCCGTCACCGAGTACCAGCGTCGGTCAGCGGACGGCCCGGTGCCCTGATATGAGCTACCACCCAGCCGGCCGAGGTTGACGTGGAGCGCTCTCCGGCACCTCAGCAGATCCGGCCTGGCCAGCTGATACTGCGCACCGACGGCGCCTGCAGCCTCGATCCGCAGCACCTGCTGGCAGTGTTCACCAGGCAACGGCAGCGGTTCGCCGCAGTGCTGGCGGGCTTCACATCCGGGGACTGGGCTGCCCGCACCCTGCCAGCCAGCACGCGCGCGGCCCTGTCGCGCATGGCCAGCTTTTCAACGCGCCCGTCACGCCCCGGTCGCCCTGAGAATCTCGACGTAGCCGTCGCTTCCGTGCACGCGGATCCGCTGGCCATCGGGAATCAGCCGGGTGGCATCTACCACGCCGACGACAGCCGGAAGGCCGTACTCCCGTGCGATCACCGCGCCGTGCGTCATCAGCCCTCCGACCTCAGTCACCAGGCCTGTGATGGCGACGAAGAGGGGCGTCCAGCTCGGGTCGGTGTGGGTCGTGATGAGGATGTCACCCGGTTCGAGATCGGCCCGGGCCAGGTCCAGGATGACGCGGGCACGCCCTTCGATGACCCCGGCGGAGACCGGCACGCCGATCAGGGCGCCGGCCGGCACGTCGTCGCGCCGGTACGCCCCGGCGATGGCCTCGCCGTCCGATGTCAGCACCCGGGGCGGCCTGAGCGCGTGGTAGGACCGGAACGCGTCCTTGCGCTGCTGGATTAGCCTGTCATCCACCTGGCTGGTGCGCACGACGTCATGGAACTCGGGGAACGTGAGGTAGAAGACGTCCTCCTGCTCGGGGAGCACACCGGCCTGCACGAGGCGCTCGGCCTCTTCCAGCAGGGCCTGCTTGTAGACGAAGTAGCGGCTGACGATGAAGTACTTCGGGTATTCCCGGTAGCCGATGAAGGTCCGGACCCGGTCGATCATCCGCCTGGTCTCGCCGGCCTTGTGCTCCCCGTCTGGCAGGGCCCGCAGGCGCTCGAGCACCTCCTGCGCCTTCTTCCGTGCCTCCTGCCGTCCTTGCTCGAAGCGCCGCTTGGCGGCGCCCGGCTCGAAGAGCCTGATGTTGTCGAGGATCACGGGCACCAGCGTGGCGGGGCGTTCGCTCCAGCGCGGCCTCGTGATGTCGATCTCGCCGACGCAGCGCATGCCGTACCGGTCGAGATAGGCCGCGATGGCGTCGCGCGCTTCGGTCCCGCCTGCGAGCTTCGGCAGCTCGTCCAGGAAGCCCTCATCCTCGACGCCCTGCAGGAACGCCACCACCTGCGGATGCGGGCGGATCACGTCGGCGACGTCGAGCAGCGCCAGCCCCATCTCCGACGTGATGTTGCCGGGGGGCGACAGCGTGAGCGTGTCAGCCGCGTTCTTCTCGCCCAGCCACTCCCGCAGCGTGTCGTTGAGCCACCACGTGGCCTCCATCCCCGCCATGATCGCCTGCATGCTCAGCGGATCGCCGAGGACCCGTTTGTGCTCCTGGAATGCCTCCAGCAGGAAGTCGAACATCGCCGGTCCGGTCTTCGTCCGGATGTCGCGCCGCAGGGCGGCGACGGACGCCCGGCTGCGCTCGATCAGCCCGGTGACGATGGCCGGATCGGTCTCGATCGGGGCGGCCGCGCCTCGGACTGGCGACCCGCCGGGACCGTCGTCGGGGAGCGCCGGGACGAAGTCGTCGCGGTCGAGGACGGTCTCCAGCGCGTCCCTGATCAGCGGATCGCCTCTGCCCATGACCTCCAGGAGGCCGGCCCGGCTCGCGGGCGAGGCCAGGCGCCGGGTGACGTCGACGAACAGCCTTCCGCCGGCCTCATGCATCGGCGCCAGGGCCGTCAGCTGCCAGACGGAGAGCCCCAGGGGCTTCATGGGGTCGGTCATCATCTGCCCGTGACCGACGGAGACGTAGACGTGATTCTCCTGGTCGCGGGCCGCGGGGATGGGGAACAGTGTCGTGACCGGCCGGCTCTGCACGATCCGGAAGCCGTCGTCCACCAGGCACCATTCGATGTCCTGCGGGCAGCCGAAGTGCGCTTCGATCCGCCGGCCGAGCTGCACGAGCCGCACGACCTGCGCATCCGTCAGCGCCGGCTGCTCCTGCCGCTGCGGGTCGATCGCCACTTCCTGCGTCCCGCCAGCCGGCGAAGCGCCGATGGCGCGCTTCTTGACGACGATCGCCTTGGTGACGACCTCGCCGTCGCGCACCTTGAAAACGTCCGGGTTCACCAGGCCGGAGACCAGGGCCTCGCCGAGGCCGAAGCTGGCGTCCACGGTGGCGAACTTCCGGTTGCCCGTGACGGGGTCGGCCGTGAACAGGACGCCGGCCGCATCCGGGAAGACCATCTGCTGCACGACCACGGCCATGCGGACCGTACGGTGGCCGATGCCGTTCCGCAGGCGGTAGGCCACGGCCCGCTCGGTGAACAGCGACGCCCAGCACCGGCCGACGTGCTGGAGGATCGCCGCCGGACCCGCGACGTTCAGGTAGGTGTCCTGCTGGCCGGCGAAGGATGCCGTCGGCAGGTCCTCTGCCGTCGCGCTGGATCGCACGGCGCAGGCGGCGTGCTCGCCGAGCTGGGCGAGCGCGCGGGTGATCGCCGCCGCCAGATCGCCGGGGATGGCAGTCCCTTCGATGGTCCGGCGGACCTCCGCGCTGAGCGTGCGGATCGCCTCCCGGTCATCCGGGTTCAGGCGCGACAGCTGATCGAGCCGACCGTCGATCGACGGCGCTTCCGCCATGATCCGCCGGAACGCGTCCGTCGTCACGCAAAACCCAGCCGGCACCCGGATGCCTTCGATCCGCGACAGCCCGCCCAGGTGCGCGCCCTTGCCGCCGGCGACCGCGACCTGCGTCTCGTCAACCTCTTGAAGATCCAGTACGTACTGCCCGGTCATTGCGATATCTCCGAGGCGGCTGTGCTCCGTTGCACTGCACCGGCCGATCGAATCACCGGCGCCTCGCGCTGCGTCGAATCGACAACACACCCATGTCGTGCCCCCAGTTCCTCGTCGGCGCGGTGTCCGGCCGCCGATTCTGCCGCAAGCCCCTGGTCTTGCCGCAAGCCCCCCGGTGCGCTATACGTTAGAAGTGGCAGGGAGTGAGGTCTTCCTGCCTCTTCTTTTGTCGTCCGCCGCGCCGCACCCGGCGGCTGGACCTGGTTCTGTTGTCGCCAGGGCTGATGCGAGCGGTGCTGGCCGCGGACTGGGACAAGGCCGGCCGTCTGCTTGGCGCGGGCATTCCGGCTGAGTGGCGTGGCGAGGACTGGCAGTGGCTGAGCGAGCGGCGGTCCGGGCGCTGCTGCGCTGCGCGCCGGCCGGGCCGGGCTTTACCGGGTTCCGGGCCTGCATCAGCCCGACAACACTGCCTCGCTGCACCTGATCGGCAAGCTCGGCTTCACCCTGGCGGGGCGACGGCAGCATGAGCGGCGAGGCGAGGAACTGCTCTTCCACCGGGGGCCCTAGCCCCCCGCCCGCGGGCTGAGCGCGGCTCCCGGCCGCCTCCCACCAGCCCCCGGCAACCTGAACCACGCTCGGAGAAGAGCCGCGGGCCGTGATGCCGGCGAGAAGGGCCATGCGGGCATGAACGGAGCTAGCCTGGCGGGCCGGTCGGGGACCAGTCCAGGGTCGGCGGCAGCGCGCCCTCCAGGATCAGCAGCCACCTCTTGATCTCAAGGCCGGTCCCGCCGCTGTAGCCGCCCAGGCCATCGCCGGCCACCACCCGGTGGCAGGGCACGATCAGCGGGATCGGGTTCGAGCCCATGATCCGGCCCACCGTCCTGGCCGGCGGCTCGCTCCCATCGCCGGTCAGCCCGGCGTGCCGGGCCAGCCCGCCGTAGGTGACTGTCTGGCCGTAGCTGACCTCGCGGTGCAGCAGTCCGAGTACCAGCCGCTGCGGCCCGGACATCGCGGCCCAGTCCACCGCCAGCTCGAACCCCCGCCGCCGCCCGCTGAAGTACTCGGCCAGCTGCGTGCGCGCGCTACTGAGCTGCGTGCGCGCACTGCTCAGCTGCGTGCGCGCGCTGCTCAGCTGCGCGTGCTCGGGGTCCTGGCCATCGCTCAGTCCTGGCGGGGCGCCGAAGCGGACCTGGGCCACGCCGGAGCCGCTGCAGCCGACCCCGACCGGCCCGACCGGGGTCTCCAGCGACGCCCAGGCGAGTTCCGTCATGTCCCAAGTGTGCCGGACCGGTCTGACAGTCCAGGGGCTTGTGACCGCGCCGCCAGATCAGCCCCGCTGCCCGCGCGGCCGCTGCGGCCGGTGCGGCCCGCGCCTGCCCTGCTTCATGATCCTGTAAAGAAAATACTGCCCGGGCAGTATTTTCTTTACAGGATCATGAACTGCCGGGGGGCAAGGGGGGGCCAGAGTCGTCCGTTCATGGTGAGCCGGGCCGGAGGGCCTGTGCCGGGCAGGCCGCGATCCCCCCTGGGCAGCCGCTCAGGGGCGGCCCGGGTGCGAGGCGCTGACCAGCACTGTCCTGCCTGGAGGTGACCGCGCCGCCAGATCAGCCCCGCTACCAGCGGGGAACGCGCCGGCCCAACATGACTGTCGCGCACCCAAGGCTCAGGAGCGCACGCCAGATCTGCAGGCAACCAAGCTCGCTACCAGCGAGAAGGCATCGGCCTACATGACTGTCGCGGACCCGTGGCCGAAAGTGTGGGGATCGTGTCATTGACGCCGCCGGGTGAGCCGCGCCAGGTTTGGGTGCGTGAGCGTGCGGCACGTCATCATCGTCGCCTATGACGGCGTGCAGGCCCTGGACGTGACGGGACCGCACGAGGTCTTCGCCGCCGCCGGGCAGGCCGCGGCCTCGCTGGGCCGGGCCGGGCGGTACCGGGTAACTGTCGCATCCGGGCGCGGCGGGACGGTCCGGACCGAGAGCGGGCTGGAGCTCGGCAGTGTCCGGCTGGCCGAGTGTGCTGAAGCCATCGACACGCTGGTAGTGCCTGGCGGCGGCGGTGCGCTCGCTGCCAGTGCGGACGCCGGTCTGGTGGCCTTCGTGCGCGCCGCGGCGCCTGCCAGCCGCCGCGTGGCCACGGTGTGCTCGGGTGCCTTCATCGGCGCCGCGGCCGGGCTGCTGGACGGCCGGCGGGTCACCACGCACTGGGCTGTGGCGCAAGAGCTGAGTGACCGCTATCCCGCGGTCGAGGTGGATCCGGACCCGATCTACCTTCGCGATGGCAAGTACTGGTCCAGCGCGGGCGTCACCGCCGGCATCGACCTGGCGCTCGCCCTGGTGCAGGAAGATCTCGGCAACCGGGTCGCCCAGCTTCTGGCCCGCCTACTGGTGATGTTCCTGCACCGGCCGGGCGGCCAGACCCAGTTCGCCGCGCCGGTGTGGGTTCCCCGCGCCGAGCGCTCGGCGGTGCGGGCGGTCCAGGCAATGGTCGAGTCGGTACCCGAAGGTGACCACCGGGTACCCGCGCTCGCGGCTGCCGCGTCGATGAGCGTGCGGCACTTCACCCGCGTGTTCACCGCCGAGGTCGGCCAGAGCCCGGGCCGGTTCGTCGAGCGGGTCCGCGCCGAGGCCGCCAGGAGAGAGCTGGAGTCCGGCGAGGACACCCTGGAGGTGGTGGCCGCGCGCTGCGGGCTCGGCAGCGCCGAGACGCTGCGGCGGGTCTTCCACCGGCACCTGGGCGTCGCCCCCGACGCCTACCGGCAGCGTTTCCGCACAGCCCGCTACGACAGGAGATCCGCATGACCCGCCTGCAAGTGGCGATCCCGCTGTTCCCCCGGCTCACCGTGCTCGACGCCATCGGCCCTTACGAGGTGCTGCAGCGCATCCCCCAGATGGAGGTCGTCTTCGTCGGCTCGGGCACCGGCGAGGTCCGCAGCGAGAACGGGATGCTCGGCCTGACCGTCGACGCCACGTTCGAGGACATTCCCCGCCCGGACGTCATCGTCTTCCCGGGCGGCGCCGGGGCCAGGCCGCTCCAGCACGATCAGCGGGTGCTCGACTGGATCCGGCAGGCTCACGTCAGCACCGCGTTTACCACCTCGGTGTGCACCGGTTCCCTGGTGCTCGGTGCGGCCGGCCTGCTCCGCGGTCTGACCGCCACCACCCACTGGTCCTGCTACGACCTGCTGACGGCGCACGGGGCAACGCCGACTGCCGAGCGCGTCGTCGAGCATCTCGACCAGCGCATCATCACCGCTGCCGGGGTTTCGAGCGGCATCGACATGGCCCTGCGCCTAGCCGAGCTGCTCATCGACACCACCGCCGCGCAAGCCGCCCAGCTGATGATCGAGTACGATCCGCAGCCGCCCTTTGACTGCGGCGCCCCGGCCAAGGCCGCGCCGCAGGTACTGGCGCGCGTCCGGGAATACGCCAGCCAGCGCTCCTGAACCGGGCAGCGCGGTCCATCGGCGGCGGCACCCGGACGCATCACGGCGGTCCTGGCGTCGCCTTGGCCAGGAGGTACCGCTGCTCGGGGATGCTGGTGGTGCGGCGAGCGGCCAGGCGATAGCACGCGCGGGCCGCGTCCTGGTCGCCTGCCATTTCCAGCAGGTGGCCCCGGACGGCCTCAAGTCGGTGATGACCAGCCATGTGGTTG
This sequence comes from uncultured Actinomycetota bacterium, assembly GCA_963719705.1. GTDB lineage: Bacteria > Actinomycetota > Actinomycetes > Streptosporangiales > Streptosporangiaceae > CAVRCV01. The sequence continues at coordinate 780,149 of CAVRCV010000013.1, read as the reverse complement.
TCGGTGTCCAGGCCCTCGAGCAGGTCCAGCGCCGTGCCCGGGCCATCGACCATGGCGACGGCCACGATCGCGTTCAGCGCCACGACCGGACCGGGGGCCAGCCGTTCGAGCATCCGGTACAGGACCAGGATCTGCGCCCAGTCGGTGTCCTCGGCGCGCACGGCCTCCGCGTGAACGGCGGCGATGGCCGCCTGCAGCTGGTACGGGCCGATCGGCGCCCGGGCGAGAGCCTCGGTGATGAGATCGGTACCCTCCCGGATGGCACCGGAGTCCCAGAGCTGCCGGTCCTGGGCGGTGAGCGGGATCAGGGCACCGTCGGGGCCGGTGCGGGCCGGGCGCCGGGCATCGGTGAGCAGCATCAGCGCGAGCAGCCCGGTGACCTCGCCGTCGCCGGGAAGCAGATCCCGCAGGGCGCGGGCGAGCCTGATCGCCTCCCTGGTCAGGTCCACCCGGTACAGGTCCGTGCCCGAGGTCGCCGTGTGCCCCTCGTTGAAGATGAGGTAAAGGATCTCCAGCACCGCGGCAAGCCGCTCGGCCCGCTCCGGCCCGGTCATCTCGCTGCCGGCCAGGCCGGTGTCCCTGAGCCGCTGCTTGGCCCGGGTGATGCGCTGCGCCATCGTCGTCTCCGGGACGAGAAAGGCCCGCGCGATCTGCGCCGTGGTCAGGCCGCCGACCGCCCGCAGCGTGAGCGCGGTCTGCGCGGCCTGGGACAGCGCCGGATCACAGCACAGGAACACCAGGTCCAGGGTGTCGTCGCGGCAGGTGGCGAGTTCTTCCTCCGGCGGTCCGGCCTGGTCCTGGCCGGGCGGGATGAGCGACGCGGCGGCCAGCTCGCGGCGGCCGCGGGCCGTCTCGCTCCGGAGCTGGTCGGTCAGCCGGAAGCTGGCGACCCTGATCAGCCAGCCACGCGGATTGTCCGGCAGGCCCCGCTCGGGCCATTGCAGCGCCGCCGCCAGCAATGCCTCCTGCACCGCGTCCTCGCAGGCGTCGAAGTGGCCGTAGTGCCCTACCAGCGCGCCGAGCACCTCCGGCACCAGCGGGCGCAGCAGCTCTCCGACGTCGCCGCCGGGCGTCACTAGTCCGGCGGCGACGCCATCATGACCGGCCGCACCTCCACGCCGGTGATGCTGGCGTCCGGGATCCTGGCGGCGATCTCGGCCGCGCGCTCCGGGGTGTCGCAGTCCACCACGTAGAAGCCGGCCAGGTGCTCCTTCACCTCCGCGTACGGTCCGTCGGTCACCGACAGGCGCCCGCTGCGGACCCGGACCGTGCGGGTGGCCTCCGTTGCGGCCAGCCCGGCGCCGAACGCCAGCTCGCCGGACTCCTGCAGCGAGTCATGCAGTGTCGCGTGGCCCTGTCCGAGCGCGGCCCGCTCTTCCGGCGACAGCGCCTCCCAGCTCGCCTCGTTGCTGTAGATCAGCAGCACGAATCTCATCAGCTAAGCCTGTCACCGCTCCTGCAGGACCGACAGGATGTTCCCGGCCGGATCCCTGAACCAGGCGATCAGGGGCCCGCCACCGCGGGCGATGCCCTTCTCATCCGCCTCGACGCCCGGGTAGCGCTCCATCTGGACACCCCGGGCGGTTAGCTCCGTCACCGCCGTGTCGATGTCGTCGACCGGGAAGTTGAGGATCGTGAACGTGGCCGGGACGTGGCCCTCCTTCGGGTAGGCCAGCACCCGCGTGCCGGTGGCGAGATGGAGCAGGAGCAGCCCGTGCTCCTCGGTCACCGTCAGCCCGAGGACATCGGAGTAGAACGCCTTCGCCTTGCCGGGATCGTCCACCGAGAAACCGCTGAACGCCTTGCTGCTGCCGAGCATCATGACCTCCTGTGAGTATTGCGCCCTGACCGCCGGGCCTGGCTAGCGGTCCTGGGCCAGGTATTCCGGGGCGAACTCGATGATCTGGATGTAGTTGCCGTCGGGATCGGCCAGCGTGGCGAACAGGCCAACGTCACGCATTTCGAGCCTGGCGATCCAGGTGACCCCCATCGCGTCCAGCCGGGCGGCGACCGCCCGCGCGTCGGCGACGTGGAAGTTGAGGATGTGCCTGCCCGGCTCGGCGGTGCTGGCGGCCACGTCGCCGCGTCCGTCGATCAGCACGCTGACCTCGCCGAAGTCGAGGAACCCGTGCTCCTCCTTTACCGGCCCGAACGCCTGCTGGTACCAGGCCCGGAGCCGGTCGGGATCCGCGGTGCCGAGCAGGATGCTGCCGAGCTCTGGCTGGTTCATGTCTTGTCTCCTGTCGTCGCTATCGCTGGTCAGTGTGCCGTTCACCTGGTACGTCGGAGCCGCCCTCCAGATCACGACACACACCTGCCGAGAATTTTCGCCGCTATGTGCAGAGCAGCGCGGCAGCGCGGCCGGCCGGCTGCCCGGCTCCGCAGAGTACCTGCCACCCCGGCACATAGTGTGATTGAGCGGTTACTTTATGATGTTGACCATGGTCAGGACATCGCCAGGAGTGCTTGCCCCGCCGCATGAGCTGCTCACGCCGCAGGAATGGCGGCAGCGGGGGCACGACCGCCGCAAGCAGGCGCCCAGGTCCAGTCACGCGCACTGGGAGCCGCCGCTGGACCGGCCGGATCCGGTCAAGCTGCTGGAAGAGCAGGCCGCCTCCCGGGTATCGGACCTGGTGCCGATCAGGTACGGCCGGATGGCCGCCTCCCCGTTCGCCTACTTCCGCGGCGCGGCCGCGCCGATGGCCTGGGACCTCGCCCACCTGCCCAGCTCCGGCATCCGGGTGCAGGCCTGCGGCGACGCGCACCTGCTCAACTTCGGCATGTACGCGGCCCCGGACCGGCGGCTGGTGTTCGACGTCAACGACTTCGACGAGACCCTGCCTGCCCCGTTCGAGTGGGACGTCAAGCGGCTGGCGGCCAGCTTCGCCGTCGCCGCGCGGGAGCACGAGTTCAGCGACCGGGACGCGCGCACCGCCGCCCGGGCGGCGACGCGCAGTTACCGGACCGAGATGACCAGTTATGCCGGGATGCGGTTCCTGGAGGTGTGGTACTCCAGGATCGATGTCAACGAGGTCACCAGCCTGTTCGACGCGCTCCAGCCGAAGGCCGCGGTGCGCCGGAGGCACAGGGACATCGCCAAGGCCCACCGGCGCACCAGCCTGCGCGCGTTCCTGAAAATGTGCGACCAGGTGGAAGGGGAGTACCGGATCCGGCCCGCGCACCCGGTCATCGTGCGCTACCCGATCGAGCGGCATCCGGACATCCTGGCCGAGCTCAGGCAGGCGATCGGAAGCTACCTCCAGACCCTGAACGCGGACCGGCGCGAGGTGATCCGCCGCTACTATTTCGGCGACTTCGCCCGCAAGGTGGTCGGCGTCGGGTCGGTGGGCACCGAGGCGTTCGTGCTGCTGCTGCTCGGCGACCGGCCGGACGAGCCGCTGTTCCTCCAGCTGAAGGAGGCGCAGGAGTCGGTGCTCGCCCCGTATGCCGGGCCCAGCCAGTACCAGCACCAGGGCGAGCGGGTGGTCCGCGGCCAGCGGCTGACCCAGGCTGCCGCCGACCCGTTTCTCGGCTGGACCAGCGGCATCGGGACCAGCAGCAAGTCCCCGGACGGGATGATCTCGGCCGCCAAGGACTACTACGTCCGGCAGCTTCGGGACATGAAGGGCAGCATGAGCGTCCCGGTGATGGACTCGGCCGAGCTCAGCTACTACGGCCGGCTGTGCGGCTGGGCTCTGGCCCGGGCGCACGCGCGGACCGGCCGCGCCACCGAGATCGCCGGCTACCTGGGCAACAGCGAGAACTTCGACCGGGCCATCGCGGATTTCGCGATGGCCTATGCGGACCAGAACGAGCGGGACTACCGGCAGCTGAAAGAGGCGATCTCCGCCGCGCGGATCCAGGCCACGCCCGACCAGTGACCGGCCAGGCCCGCCGGACGCGGGTTTAGCCCGGCCGGTACCGAGCAGGGCAAATCCCGACCGTTTCGTCCCCGCTCAGCCGAGGTGCCCCATGCGTCGCTTAGCTGCCGTCCCGGCCATCGCCCTGCTCGCCGCCCTGCTCACCGTGCCCGCCACGGCCGCCGGTGCCGCTCCGGCCGCTGCCGCCCGGGCCGGTGCCGCCGACCGGAAGGAGCCGGTCGCCGTCGGCACCGGCGGCGCCGTGGCGTCCATGGACCTGAACGCCAGCGAGGCAGGCATCGCAGTGCTCCGCCACGGCGGCAACGCGGTGGACGCCGCCGTCGCCACCGCCGCCGCGCTCGGCGTGACGATCCCGTTCGTGGCCGGTCCCGGCGGCGGCGGGTTCATGGTGATCTACCTGGCCAGGACGCACCGGGTGGTGACCATCGACGGCCGGGAGAACTGCCCGGCGGCCTGTACCCCGGCCATGTTCACCGACCCGAAGACCGGCAAGCCGCTCGGCTACGACTATGCCTCCGACCAGCCGCTGTCCACCGGCGTCCCGTCCATGGTGGCCACCTGGGCGGCGGCGGTCCGCCGCTACGGCCGCGACAGCCTGGCCGCCGACCTGCGCCCGGCGATCGGGGTCGCCGACCGCGGCTTCCGGGTGAACGCGGACTTCCGGCAGCTCGAGCAGTCCGCGCTGCCGCTGCTGCGGGCCTACCCGGCTAGCCGCAGGCTGCTGCTCAGCCCGGCCGGGAACCCGCTGCCGGTGGGCTACCTGCTGCGCAACCCGGACCTGGCCAGGACCTACCGGCTGCTGTCCCGGTACGGCCCGGCCTACCTGTACCACGGGCCGCTCGGCCGGGCCATCGTGCGCGCCGACGATCACCCGGCCGTGACCCCCGGCAACCGGCTGGTCAAGCTGCCCGGCATCATGACCATGCGCGACCTGGCCGGCTACCGGGTCCGGGTGCAGCCGCCGACCCTGGTGCGCTACCGCGGCCTGGACGTCTACGGCATGGCGCCGCCGTCCAGCAGCGGGACCACCGTGGGCGAGGCGCTGAACATCCTGAGCGGCTGGAACCTGCGGGCCGAGCCGCAGGTGACGGCCCTGTTCCACTACCTGGAGGCTTCCCGGCTTGCCTATGCCGACCGGGACGCCTACGTGGGCGATCCCCGTTACGTCGGGGTGCCGGTGCATGCGCTGCTCAGTCCGGCGTTCGCGGCGACCCGGCGGTGCCTGGTGCACGACCGGGCGCTGGTGTCTCCCGTCGCCCCCGGCGATCCGTTCCCGCCCTATCAGCGGTGCAAGGACCACGGCTCGCTGGCCGCCGCGGCCCTGCCCTCCGCGGGGCTGGCCGCCACGACGAAGCCTGCCCTTTACGCCTCGTCGGAGGGAAAGCACACCAACAACATCGTCGCGGTCGACAGGTGGGGTGACGTCGTCGGCTACACCAATACGATCAACTTCTTCGGCGGCAGCGGCATGGCCGTGCCGGGCTACGGGTTCCTGCTGAACAACGAGATGACCGACTTCGACTTCGCGCCGCCCGCGCCGGGGGTCTATGACCCGAACCTGCCCGCCGGGGGCAAGCAGCCGCGGTCCAGCATGGGCCCGGTCATCGCGCTGCGCCACGGCCGCCCGGCGTTCGCGGTCGGCGCGGCCGGCGGCGCGACCATCATCACGACCATCCTCCAGATCATCCTGAACCACGTGGACCTCGGCATGTCGCTGCCCGCCGCGCTGGCCGCGCCGCGGGTCAGCCAGACGAACTCGGGCGCGGCGCTGGCCGAGCCGGGGTTCTACCACAGCGCCGCGGCCCGGCAGCTGACCAGCCGGTTCGGTGAGCAGTTCACCCTGGCCACCGGGCCGATCCTGCCGCTCGATCACTACCCGGGCGACGCGACCGCGGTGCAGATCCTCGGTCCCGGCCGGTTCGAGGCGGTCGCCGAGCCGGTCCGGCTGGGCGGCGGCAGCGCGCTGGTGGTCAGCCCGTCGCCGTGACCCGGCCGGCCGGGCCAGCCGGGGCGGAGCGGGCAGCGCACGGACAATGGGGGAAAGCCCCACGCTCTGCGGGAGAGTGACGATGAGCCAGCGGCTCAGCATTACCGAGACGGCGCCCGAGGTCTACGAGGGCCTGCTCGCGGCGGACCAGGCGGTACGCGGCGGGCCGCTCGGCGCGACCGTCCGGGAGCTGGTGAAGATCCGGGCCTCGCAGCTCAACGGCTGCGCTTACTGCGTCGACCTGCACGTGCGCGAGGCGCTCAAGCTGGGGGAGAGCCAGGACCGGCTGTTCCAGCTGCCGGTCTGGCGGGAGTCCCCGCTGTTCACCGGCGCCGAGCGGGCCGCGCTCGGCTATACCGACGCGGCCACGCTGCTCGGCCCGGACGGGGTCAGCGACGAGGTGTGGCGGGAGGCCGCCGCCCAGTTCAAGCCGGACGAGCTCGGCGCCCTGGTCGGCCAGGTCGCGCTGATCAACGCGTTCAACCGGATCGGAGTGCCGCTTCAGATGCAACCGCGGATCAGGACCCCGCGGAAATAGTTTCGACGGCGGCAGCGGGGGACGCTGACTGGGTTACTCGTCCGCGGCGGCCTTCTCGGCCACTCGCTGCAGTGCCCTGGCGATCGGCAGCGCGGTGATCTCGGTCTGCCACGGCCTGGCCCCGTAGCCGGCCAGGTCACCGGCCACCGTGTCGGGCGTCAGCTCGGCAGGCGGCTGCCAGGCCAGCCGTCGCACCGCGTCCGGGGGCAGCAGGTTCTCGGTCGGCAGGCCGTTGGAGTCGGCCAGCGCCGCCACCGCGGCCCGGACCGCGGTGAGCCGCCTGGCCGCCTCCGGATCCCGCTCGGCCCAGCGGTGCGCCGGCGGCGGCCCGTCGCCGGGCGGGGCCGACGCGTCGGGCAGGTCCTGGTCCGGCTCCGCCCTGGCTCTGCCGATGGCCCGGACCCACTCGGTCGTGTGCCGCCGGGCCCCGCGCCCGCCGAACCCGCTGATCGCGGTCAGCTCGGTGGCCCCGGCCGGCACCGCCCTGGCCGCCTCCACGATCGCCGCGTCCGGCAGCACCCTGGTCGGCGACAGGTCCCGGCGGCGGGCGATCTTGTCTCGCTCCAGCCAGAGCTCACGGACCACGGCCAGCCCGCGCCGGCTGCGCACCCGGTGGATGCCGGAGGTGCGGCGCCACGGGTCGGTCCGCGGGCCGGGCGGCGGCACCGCCAGCACGGCCGCGAACTCCTGCCGGGCCCATTCCGCCTTGCCCTGCTCCTCGAGCTGGCTGGCCAGCGCATCGCGCAGCTCGACCAGCACCTCAACGTCCAGTGCGGCGTAACGGAGCCATTCCGCCGGCAACGGCCGGGTAGACCAGTCGGCCGCCGAGTGGCTCTTCTCCAGGCTCAGCTGCAGGACGGTCTCCACCAGCGTGCCCAGGCCGACCCGCGGGTAGCCGAGCAGCCGGCCGGCCAGTTCGGTATCGAACAGCAGGCGCGGCCGGTAGCCGAGGTCGGCCAGGCAGGGCAGGTCCTGGGAGGCCGCGTGCAGCACCGCCTCGGTCCCGGCGAGGGCACGGTCGATGCCGGACAGGTCTGGACAGGCGACCGGGTCGATCAGCATGGTGCCGGCGCCCTGGCGGCGGAACTGGACCAGGAACGCCCGGTGCCCGTATCGGAAGCCGGACGCCCGCTCGGCATCGACGGCAACCGGCCCCTCGCCCCCGGCCAGCGCGCGGGTGGCCCGGTCCAGCGCCGTCCCGGTAACGATCAGCGGCGGCAGGCCATCGCGCGGCTCAAGCAGCGGCACTGCCCCGGTCGCGGCTTCGCCCGGCTGGCTCGCCCGGCGTGGCTTCGCCCGGCGTGGCTTCGCCCGGCGCGGCCTCGCCGGTCACGGCTTGCGCCGCCTGCCCGGCGCCCGCAGCGCGGCTACCCCGGCGGGCAGCGGCGGCAGCCCGGCCGCCGCGCACAGGGCATCGGACCAGGCGGCGACGTGACCACCCAGGTCATGCGGCCCATCGTCGTCGCCCGCTGGCGACCAGGACGCGCGCAGCTCGAATCCGGTTGAGACCGGTTCTCCCGCCTTCGTGCCGAACCCTTCCGTCACCACCCTGGTGACCGTACCGCTGGCCTGGTAGTAGCCGGCCGTCCCGGCGTCGAGCGCCTCGGTCAGCCAGCTCCAGCCCACCTGCCCGATCAGCGGGTCGGCGGCGATCTCCGGGTCCAGGTCCGCGCGGATGTAGGCGATGATGCGGAACCGGCCCGCCCAGCCTGCCTGGCCCGCCGGGTCGTAGAGCAGGACGAACCTGCCCCATCCGATCTCAGTGTCCGCCTCCAGCACGGTGGCGGCAACGGCCGCGGCGTACGGCGCCAGCCGCCGCGGCGGCGGCTGGTCCTCAAAGTCCAGCTCCGGCCGGGCCGCGCGCAGGCCGGCCAGCCCGGCCTCAAGCTCCTGGACGGCCGCGCGGAACGCGGCGTCAGCACCGCCCGCAGCCGAAGCGGGCCCGGCCGCGGGCCTCATGGCCGACGGATACGGCAGCGCGGCTTCATGCCACCCGGCCGCGGGCTTCCGTGAACCGTGCGGTCTCGCAGAGGAAGGGGATGAAGCCGATCAGCAGCGCCGCTCCGCAGGTCGTGCAGGACCATTCGGGGCAGTAGCCGTCCGCCGAGTCCGGGCAGGGCCCTGGCAGCGGGTGCAGCTGCTCGAACGGCTGGTCGCGGCCGCAGTCCGGGCAGTGCCGGGTCATGCCCGGCTGCGCCGTGCCGGGGGTGCCTGGCCGGGCCGGCCTGCGCCTGACTGTGCTGGCCCCGGATGGGCCGGGACGGACCGGGCCGCGCCGGACCATATCGGTCATCTGCCGCCTCCTCGCCGTTGACCCGCCCGCCGGCTTGCAGTTCCGATGCTGACATGTGGCCGCCGCCGGGCCGTGGACCTGCGGCGGCGTGTCATCGCCGGGTTTTTACTTAAATCGCCATCTCCGGCATGCTGGCAGCTGCCGCCGACAGTCACCGCCGGGCCTGCGCCGCCGGGCGGTACTGCCCGGCGGGGGAGCCGGGTCGGCGTGTGCGATGATCCGTGCTGTGACATCTGCCGTCGCTGACTCAGCCTTCCTGCGGGCCTGCCGTCGTGAGCCGGTGCCGCACACACCGGTCTGGTTCATGCGCCAGGCGGGCCGGTCCCTGCCGGAGTACCGGGCGGCCAGGGCGGGGCTGGCCATGCTGGACGCGTGCGCGACCCCGGATCTGGTGACCGAGCTGACCCTGCAGCCGCTGCGCCGCTACGAGGTGGATGCGGCCATCCTGTTCAGCGACATCGTGGTGCCGCTGCGGGCGATCGGGCTGGGCGTGGAAATCAAGCCGGGCGTCGGGCCGGTGGTGGAGCAGCCGGTCCGCGAGCAGCGGGACCTGACCAGGCTGCGGGCGCTGGAGCCGGACGATGTCCCGTTCCTGACCGAGGCGGTTGCCGCGCTGACCGGCGAGCTTGGCGCCACCCCGCTGATCGGGTTCGCCGGGGGGCCGTTCACGCTGGCCACCTACCTGGTCGACGGCGGCCCGTCGAAGAGCTTCGACCGGACTAAGTCGCTGATGTTCGGCAGCCCGGCGATGTGGCATGAGCTGATGGACCGGCTGGCCGACATCACGATCTCGTTCCTGCGGCTCCAGGTGGCCGCGGGCGCGGCCGCGGTGCAGCTGTTCGATTCCTGGGCCGGGGCGCTCAGCCCGCACGACTACCGTCAGGCGGTGCTGCCGCACAGCAGGCGGATCTTCGAGGCGCTGGCCGCCAGCGGGGTGCCCCGGATTCACTTCGGCGTCGGCACCGGCGAGCTGCTCGGGCTGATGGGGGAGGCCGGCGCGGACGTGGTCGGGGTGGACTGGCGGGTGCCGCTGGACGATGCGGTCAGCCGGGTCGAGCCGGGCAAGGCCCTGCAGGGCAACCTCGACCCGGCGATCCTGTTCGCGCCCTGGGAGGTGATCGAGCAGCGGGCCAGGGACGTGCTGGACCGGGGCCGCACCGCGGAGGGCCACATCTTCAACCTCGGCCACGGCGTGCTGCCCGACACCGACCCCGATGTGCTGGCCCGGCTGGCCGACCTGGTGCACGCCGCCTCGGTCCGCCAGCCGCACTAGCACAGCCGCACCACCGCGGGACCGCCCGGGTCAGGCGGCGGCTGTCGGGCCGGAGCGGCGCCGCAGCAGCCGCCGGCGCGCGGCGTAGCCCAGGCCGGCCACGACCGCGGCAACGGCCAGGAACGGAGCCGCCGCGCCCAGTCCGGTCAGCAGGCCGCTGACGACCAGGCGCAGCGCCCGCCAGCCGCCGGACAGCCCGGCCAGGAATCCCCGCCTGGTGCTCTTCTTATGCGGCGCAGCGGCCTTCGGGTGCGGGCTCACCAGCGAGAGCGTGACCGTCGCATAGGCGGTCTGCCCGGCCAGCGCCCGCTGCTGGGCCTGCAGTGCCTCGAGCGCCGCCTCCTGCGCGTTGATCTGGTCCTGGACGCTGAGCAGGTCGCTGACCGAGCCGGCCCGCCGCAGCAGGGCGCGCAGCTGGACGATCGCGGCCTGGGCCGAGGTGACCCGGCTGCTCACGTCGGCAACCTGCTGGGTGACATCCGTGGCCTGCCGGCTGATCGAGATCAGCGTGCCCAGCCGGGCGGACAGCGTGGTGAGCACGGCCGGGTACGCGGTGACCGGGATCTTCAGCTGCAGCCGGGCGGCCGCGACCGCGTGCTGGCCGGGCCGGACGGTTTCCCGCTGGCTGGAGACGTACCCGCCGGCCGCGGCGGCGATTGCGGCGGCCCGCGCGGCCGCGGCGGCCACGCTGCGGGCCCGCACGGTCAGGCTGGCGGTGTCGATGATGCTCGGGGCCGCCAGGGTGAGCGCGGTTGTCCGGCCAGAACGGGCCGGCCGCGCCGCGGCCTGCGGCTCGCCCGGCTGTACGTCCGGGCCGGGACACTCGGGCCGGGCCCGACGCTGCTGCTGGAGCCGGATCCGACGGCGGAGCAGCCGGCCAGCAGCAGGCCGGCCCCGAGCCAGGACCGCGGCGGTCAGGAGCGAGGCGGTGCGAACCGCGCGCGGGCCGTGGGGCACGGGCGAAGCTGGTGATGTTCATGCCGCTCGGACGCCGCCGCGGCCCGGCCGGTTCCCGCTTTCGCCGGCTGTTGCTGGAATGATGCGCAGGTGAGCTATCCGAAGATTGAGCTGCATGTCCACCTGGAGGGCACCGTCCGGGCGCCCACCCTGCTCCAGATCGCCCGCCGCAACGGCGTGGCGCTGCCCGCTGACTCGGTGGAGGGCCTGGCCAGTCTGTATGAGTTCCGCGACTTTGCCCACTTCATCGAGGTCTGGCAGCTCACCACCGGCGCGCTGCGGACCGACCGGGACTTCCGCCAGGTGGTCAACGACTACGCGGCCGAGGCGGCCGGGCACGGCGCGGTGTACCTGGAGGGCATCTTCTCCCCGGCCGAGCCGGTCGGCCGGGGCGTGGGCTGGGACGAGGTATTCACCGGCTACTGCGACGGGGCGCAGGAGGCCGGCGAGGCGCACGGCGTGCAGGTGCGGCTCACCCCGGACATCCCGCGCGGCTACCCGATGGAGGCGGCCGAGCTGACCGCCCGGTACGCGGTCGCCTACGCCGACCGCGGCGTGGTCGGCCTCGGCCTCGGCGGCCCGGAGGCGGAGTACCCGCCGGAACGGTACGCGGCGGTGTTCGCGCTGGCGCGGGAGGGCGGCCTCGGCTCGGTCCCGCACGCTGGCGAGGTGGCGGGTCCCGCCTCGATCCGCGGCGCCCTGGACGCGCTGCACGCCGACCGGCTCCGGCACGGCATCCGCGCGGCCGATGATCCCGGCCTGGTCCGCGAGCTCGCCGACCGGGGCATCGTGCTGGACGTGTGCCCGGTGTCCAACCTGCGCACCGGCGTGGTCGCCGCGCTGGCCGAGCACCCGCTGCCCGGCCTGGTCTCGGCCGGGGTGCGCTGCTCGGTCTCCACCGATGACCCGGCCATGTTCGGCACCGACCTGAGCAACGACTACGCGGTCGCCTGCCAGCTCGGCGTCCCGCCGCGGTCGTGCTACCAGGCCGGGCTGCACGGCGCGCTGTGCGACCCGGATACCAAGGCGGGCCTGGAGCGGGCCGGCGCGGCCTGCGACTGGTCGGTGGCCTGAGCGGCAGGCTACCGAGCAGCCTGAGCGGGTGGACACCGACGATGGCAGGCGTTTTGGTGAACGGGTCATGAGCTTGCCAGCAGACCGTTCCTGGGCCGCCGCTCACCGCCTGCGGGGCGCCGGGGGCGGGGGACTCATGGCACTGGCCTCTATGTCCTGCGTCCAGCTCGCACTGGCCCTGTCGGTACACGTGTTCGATCAGCTCGGGCCCCTGGGCGTGGCCGGCCTGCGGCTCGCCTGGGCCGGCCTCCTCCTGCTGATCCTCGTCCGGCCGCGCCCCGGCGACTTCACCCACCGGGACCTCCGGGCCTGCTGCACGCTGGGCGTGGTGACGGCCGGCCTGATGCTGTTCTTCATGCTCGCGATCGCGCGCATCCCGCTCGGCACCGCTAGTGCCCTTGAGTTCCTCGGCCCGCTGATCGTGTCGGTATACGGTCCCGGCAGCGGACGCAAGCGCTGGACGGTCATGGCCGCTGCCGGCGTGGTGCTGCTGACTCAGCCGTGGCACGGCGGCATCGACCCAGCCGGCCTCGCCTTCGCCCTTGCGGCCGGCGCCTGCTGGGGCGGCTACATTCTGCTCACCCAGCATGTCGGCGACCGGGTTACCGGACTGAGCGGGCTGGCCGTCTCCATCCCCGTCGCCGGCGCCTTCGCGACGCTCGTCGTCCTGCTCGTCGACGGGCCGTCAGAGCTGGGCAGAGTGACCTGGCATGTCCTGCTCATCATGCTGGCGCTGGCCGCTCTACATCCCCTGCTGACGTTCACCCTTGAGTACCTCTCCCTGCGCGGGCTCACCGCGAAGGCCTTCGGCACCCTGATGAGCCTGGAACCCGCGATCGCGCTCCTGGCCGGCCTGCTCGTACTCGGGCAGGTACCCAGCACGTCCTCCGCCATCGGCGTCGTCTTCGTGGTCATCGCTGGGATCGGCGCTATCAGCGCCGGCGCGCGCGCACCCGCGCAGTAGGATCACCGAGCCGACGCGCCCTGCCGGCCCGCCGCGCCCAGGCCAGATCGTCGATCAGCGACCGCGAATCGCCGCAGGTCAGGAACCGAGAGGTGGTAGTACCGGAGACATGGCGGCTATCTGGGCAGCCGGGGTCCACACCAGGTCTGCCGGGGTCTTGCCGGTCAGCTCGCAGACCGAGTCGATGATCCATGTCCCCACCCGGAAGGCGATCCACTGCCTGCCGTCAGGGTGCCGGAATTTCCACTGGCCGAGGTCTGCCGAGCCGGGATCCTGGCTGAGGTACTCGGCGGCCCAGATGCCGATCACCGCCGGGTCGTAGGTGGCCCACGGCTCACGGGCGGCCGCCGCGTCCCGGGCGAACGCGGTGGCCAGTCCCTCGCCGATCGCGATCTCCGCCCACGACCTGGTGCCGGCCTCGGCGCCGAGCTGGCGGAAGCGCGCGGCGTGGTACGCCTCGTGTGCGAAAGCCTGGGCCAGGTGAGTCCTGGCCACGGCGACGATCCGAGCCGGGTCCGCCCACCAGCGGATCAGGTGCGGCGCGATGGTGTAGGCGTTGTCTCCTGTTTCCAGCACATCCGGGCCGCCCTCGACCAGCAGGTGCAGCTGCCCGGCCAGCGGCAGGAACCGGCGGGCGAGCTGCTCGGCGTCCTGCGCCGCCCTGGTCACCGCGGCGCGCTGCTCGCTGGTGAACTGGAGGGCCTCGGTATCGAGGAAGTGCACGTGCAGCACGGTGCCTACGGTACCGGCCGGCGGCCCGCTCAGTCCCAGCCGGTGAAGGGCCTTGCGGCGATGCAGAACTCGTGGCCATCGGGATCGGCCATGACCACCCAGCTGACCTCGCCCTGGCCGATGTCGACGCGAGTCGCCCCGAGGGAGACCAGGCGGTCGACCTCCGCTTGCTGATCACCGTGGACGGGCGGGGCGAGGTCAAAATGCAGCCGGTACTTCCCGGTCTTCGGCGTCAGCGGCGGACCGCCCCAGGTGATCTTCGGACCGCCGTGCGGCGAGCGGATCGCGGTCTCGAGATCCTGATCCCAGACTAGCGGCCAGCCCAGCGCCTCGCTCCAGAAGTACCCGGCCTCCTGCGACCCCTCGCAGGCAAGCGCTCCGATGAAGCCGCAGTCGGCGAGGAAGCTGTTGCCCGGCTCGATGACACAGAACTCGTTGCCCTCGGGGTCGGCGAGCACAACATGCGGCTCCTCCGGGCCCTGGCCAATGTCGATGTGCCGGGCGCCGAGTCCGAGCGCCCTCGCCACCGTCTGCTGCTGGTCCTCACCGGAGGTGCTCGTCAGATCGAAGTGCATCTGGTTCTGGCTGGCCTTCTGCTCCTGAGTCGGAAGAAACCGGATCCGGAACCCGGTGTCATCGGCCGGCTGGAGCGCAATGCCGTCCCCGGCGCTGTCGGCCGGCTCCCAGCCCAGAACGCCGGCCCAGAAGCGGGCGAGACGGCGCGGGTCATTTGCGTCGAAGCTGAGCGCGTAGAGCTGGCCGGTCATCCGCTCCGCACCTCCGATCCGCTGACTCAAAGCCGCAGGCAGAGCCCGTCCTGCACGCCCGTAGAGCAGACAACGCTAGGCGCCCTGAACCCGCCGCGCAAAGAGATATCTGGGCCAGGGGCGGCGCTCAGCGCGGATACGACCGGTTTGCTGACTTTGCCGGAACGCCGGCCGCCACCGGGCTAGCCTCTGCTGCGACAACGGAGGTGGTTGCATGCCGGTACACCGGCTCGTCCTGCGGACCGCACTGACCGCTGCCACGGTGGCGGCGCTGCTCGGCCAGACCGCCGCGCTCGCGGCACCGGGCTCGCCGGCCCGGCTCGGTGCGACGCGTATCGCGCGCACCGGGATCGTGCCGCCCAGGAACCCGCGCCGCAGCCTGGCGCCGCGCCCGGACTTCCTGGGCCTGGCCGCCTGCCGGACGGCCAAGGACGGGGCCAGCTGCGACCGGGCCGTTCTGCGGGCGATCGGCCGGGCGCGCAGCGTGCTGGAGCGCATGCACGGGATGTCGTTCTCGCTGGCCGCCTACCGCAGGCTGAGCCACGTCGAGCAGCTCTTCGTCACCGTCGACCTGGAGCGCGTGACCAGGGGCCTGCCGCCGGCGGTGGTGCTGACCAGGTCGCTGGACAAGATCGCTCAGACCGGTGCGAGGCGCGACGACGATCCGCCGCTCGGCCAGCTGCCGGGCCGGCTTCCCGGCGGCGGCCGCTGGATCGCGGCGGGCGGCAACTGGGCGGGCGGCTGGCGCAGCCCGCTCGGCGCGGACTACGCCTGGATGTATGACGACGGTCCCGGCTGGGGGCACCGCGACAACATCCTGGGCACCTTCTCCACCCGGTCCCGGTGCGGCGGCAGCCGTGCGGAGCTGGCGATGGGCGCCGGATACATCGGCTCGGGCAAGAGGTACGGCGACAGCGAGACCGAGCTGCTGCTCGGCGTCTGCGGCCGGACCCCGACCGACGCCATCTTCACCTGGGCCAGGGCCAAAAAGCTCCTGCACCCCAAGCTCTGACCGGCCAGCCGATAAGCCAGCCGGTTACCGCCAGGCTCGCGACATGACGGCTGCGTCGTCTAGGTCGGCGAAGACCTCAGAGAACCGGGCCAGGTCCTGAGCCGTCACCGCCGAGCCGGCTGCGACAGGGCTAGCCGATAGCGCAGGAGCCGTCGTCGCAGGTTCCCTCGGAAGCGCTTTCGCCGGTAACGAGGGCGACCGGCTTGCTGTCGGCATGCGCCCGCTGCAGGAGCTGCAGCAGGACTTCGGGCGGCTGCGCACCGCCGACGGCGAACTTGCCGTCAGCGACGAAGAACGGCACGCCGGTGATGCCGTACCGTGCGGCCTGCTGCTCGTCGGCCCGCACTGCTTCGGCGTAGGCGTCGCCGTCGAGGACGGCTGCCGCTTTCGCGGCTGGCAGGCCGGCCTCGGTGGCCAGGCGCACCAGGGAGTCACGGTCGGAGACCGGGCTCCCCTCGGTGAAGGTGGCGCGCATCAGGCGCTCCTTCAGCTGCGGCTGCAGGCCATGGTCCCTGGCCAGGTGCAGCAGCCGGTGCGCGTCGAACGTGCTGCCGCCGCGCATGAGGTCGAACCTGAACTCCAGGCCCTCGGCGGCCGCGCGCTGGGTCATCTGGCGGCCGGACTCCTCGGCCTGCTCGATCGTCATCCCGTACTTGCGGGCGAGGTGCTCCGCATGAGTGCCGGTCCGCTGCGCGGGCGCCCCCGGATCGAGCTCGAAGGACCGGTAGGTGACCGTGACCTCGCCGGCGCGGCCGAAGGCGGCGGCCGCGCGCTCGAACCGGCGCATGCCGAGGTAGCACCACGGGCAGACGACGTCGGACCAGATCTCGACATTCATGCCGATAGCAACCTCGCCGACAGCGGCGCGATTCCGCCGCCGTCAGCCTGCCAGGCGGCCAGGCAGGACCGGGCGGCGTGCCTGCTAGGTTCCGTTCTGTGTGCGGATCGGATGCCGAGGTGGCCATCGCCGCCGCCGAGGCCGGTGCCGCGGTCGTGCGTGCCAGGTTCGGCACTCCGCTGGCCCGGATCGAGAAGGCGCCGATGGACTTTGCCACCGATGCCGATGTCAGCGCCGAGCAGGCCATCCTGGCCGTGCTGCGGGCGGAGCGCCCGGCCGATGCCTGCCTGGGTGAGGAGCTCGGGCGGACCGGCGCTGCCGCGGCCCGGCGCACCTGGCTGATCGACCCGGTGTGCGGTACCGGCAATTTCGCCGCGCGAACTCCGCTGATGGCGGTGAACGTGGCCGTGCGCGATGGCCGCGGGATCCAGGCCGCGGCCTGCGCGGATCCGCTCGCGGGCGAGGTGTTCTGGACCGGCGGCGGCCAGGCATTCGCGCGCCGCGAGGGCACCGACACGGTCCTGTCTCCCTCGGCGCAGACCCGTCTGGTCGACGTCAACCTCGACCCGCCGCACCCCAATGCCGCCCGGTTCCTGGCCGCCCGGATGCTGGCCGCCGGGCAGTTTATGTCGGCGTTCCGGCCCAGGGTGAGCTCCACCTCGCTGGCCCTGGCCTGGGTAGCGGCCTGGCGCGCCGCCTACGTCACCGACGGCGACCTGCACGACAGCGTGCACTTCGCCGCGGGCATCGCCTTGTGCCAGGCCGCGGGCTGCGTGCTCACCGGGCTGCGCGGTCAGCCCCTCTACGCCGGAGACGGCGGGCTGGTCGCCGCGGCCGACAGCCAGACCCACGCCAGTCTGATCCAGATCATCGGCCGGCAGTTCACCCCGCGCGGTGGCACTGTGGATGGATGCTGATTGAGCACCGGGGCAGGCGGCCGCAGATCGATCCGAGCGCGTATGTCGCGGCAGGCGGCCTGGTACGGCGCCCATCTCGGCGACCGGCAGATCCCGGACTGAGCGGATGCTGGCGCTAATACCGGGCTGTTCGCCCTGCTCGTCAGGCTCAGGTCTCCCGGCGCACGGGGGACAGCAGGGCCTCGACGGGCGCGACGGGCACCAGGTCCCGCACCGCCGCTGCCAACTGCTGGTCGAGCGTGATGAAGGCGTCGGCCTGGAGCTGAGTCAGGGCGATGTACTCGGCGTCGAATGTGTCAGGCCACCCAAGCCGGTCGGCGACCTTCCAGGCAGTGCCCTGCAGGACGCGGTCTCCCAGCAGCCGGAGCCGCAGCCCGCGGACGTAGTCGAGCCGTCGGTAAGCGTCCCGCTGGGTCATCTCGCCGCTACGGACGGCCTGATAGAGCAGCGACAGCAGCTGCGACCGAAGAAGCGTCGGAGCCAGGACCTGATGATGTCCGGGAATCATGGCCTCGTCGTCGGCCAGGCGGATGGCGACATCCGGGCCGATCACGTACCTGGTCATGAGAAGATCAGCTCCCCTCCGCTGCGGCGTGGCGCCTGGCCGTGCCTAGCGTACGGCCGCCTGCCTAGACTGAGCGGGTGCCGAGCCCAGCGGAGATCGTGGCATTCGATGATGCTGAACCTCCGCCGGGAGCCGATCCCTGGCTGCCAGGTGCCGCCCCGACCGCGGGGGTCGAGATGGCCGGTCCCGACCCGGCGTGGCCGCGGCAGTTCGCCGAGCTGGCCGGCCGGATCCGGTCGGCCCTGGGCTGGCGCGTGCTGCAGCTGGAGCACGTGGGCTCCACCTCGGTGCCGGGGCTGACGGCCAAGCCGGTCATCGACATCGACCTGGCGGTTGCCGACTCTGACCGGGAGCAAGACTACGTGCCGGCGCTGCAGCGGGCCGGGTTCCGGCTATGGGTTCGCGAGCCCTGGTGGTACGGCCACCGCCTGCTGCGGGCCGACCAGCCGGAGTGCAACCTGCATGTGTTCGGGATCGATAGCCCCGAGCTGGTGCGGCACCGGATCTTCCGGGACTGGCTGCGGGGCAACTCCGACGAGCGTGACCGCTACGCCGCCGCCAAGCTCCGGGCCGCCGCCGAGGCAAACGCGGCCGGGGAGCACGGCATGCAGTACAACGCCCGCAAACAGCAGGTCATCCGGGAGATCTATGACCGGGCGTTTACGGCGGCCGGCCTGCTGGGCGAGTGAGGCGAACCCGCGGTTTGCCCCGGCTGCGGGCCGGTTTGGCGCCCCCGGCCGCAGGCCGGTTCGGGAGCGCTGCCGCGGGTGCGGCAGAGTGGGGGAGTGAGCATCGCTGGCGGTCCCCCCCGGGTGGCAGTCGTCGGCGCCGGGATCGCGGGGCTTGCCGCCGCGTACTTCCTGCGCGAGGCGGGCGCCGAGGTCACGGTGCTGGAGGGATCGCCCCGGCTGGGCGGCAAGCTCGCCCTCGGCGAGGTGGCCGGGCTGCCGGTGGACGTGGGCGCCGAGGCGCTGCTGGCCCGGCGACCGGAGGGCACGGACCTGATCGGCCAGGCCGGGCTGGCCGGCCAGCTGGTGCAGCCGGGCACCACCGCGGCCGGGCTGTGGACCAGGGGACGGCTGCGGCCGCTGCCCCGGCGGCAGCTCATGGGCGTGCCCGCCGACCTGGACGAGCTGGCTGGTACCGGGATCCTGTCTGCGGACGGGCTGGCCAGGGCGCGGGGCGACCTTGAGCTCGCGGCCACGGACACCGGCGGCGACGTGCCGGTGGCCAGCCTGGTGGCCGCGAGATTCGGCCGCGAAGTCGTGGACCGGCTGGTCGATCCGCTGCTCGGCGGGGTATACGCGGGCCGCTCCGACGAGCTGTCGTTCGAGGCGACCCTGCCCGCCCTGGCGCGGGTGTCGCGCGAGCACCGGTCGCTGACCGAAGCGGCCGCCGCCGTGCTCGGCCAGGGCCGGGACAGGTCCGGAGGCGGGTCAGCCCGGCCGCAGCCGGTATTCACCACGCTGGCCGGCGGGCTCGGCACGCTGCCGCCGGCGCTGGCCGCGGCGTCCGGCGCCAGGGTGCGGACCGGCGCGATGGTCCGCGGGCTGGCCAGGACGCCTGGCCCGCTCGCCCCGCCTGGCTCGTCCCGCCCGCCCGGCCCGCCTGGCCCGCCCGCCCTGGCTGGCGGCTGGCGGCTGACCGTCGGCTCGGCCGCCACGCCGGAACTGCTGGACGCCGACGCGGTCATCCTCGCGGTCCCCGGCAGGCCCGCGAGCCGGCTGCTGGCCGGTGTGCCCGGCACCGCCGCCGCCGCAACCGCGCTGGCCGAGATCGGCTACGCGAGCATGGCGATCGTCACCCTGGCCTACCCCGTGACGGCGTTCGGCGGCACCGGACCGCCGCAGGGCAGCGGCTTCCTGGTGCCCGCCGTGGACGGACGTGCGGTCAAGGCGGTCACGTTCAGCACGGTCAAGTGGCCGCACCTGCTGGACCGCCAGCCCGGCGCGGGCCGGACCGGCCGGGCGCCGCTGCACCTGGTGCGCTGCTCGCTCGGCCGGCACGGCGACGAGGAGATCCTGCAGCGCGACGACGCAGAGCTGATCGCGCTCGCCGCCGCCGACCTGGCCGACGCGACCGGGGTCAGCGGTCCTCCCGCCGACGCCAGGGTCAGCCGGTGGGGCGGCGGGCTGCCGCAGTACACCGTGGGCCACCTGAGCCGGGTGCGGCGGATCCGGGACGGCGTGGCCAGTCAGCCCGGCCTGGCCGTATGCGGCGCCGCCTACGACGGCATCGGCATCCCGGCCTGCATCGGCACCGCCCGGCTGGCCGCGGATCAGGTGCTCGCCTATCTTGAATCACGGGAGTCACGCGAGAACCCGGCGGGCGGACCGCGGGCCCTCGCCACGGGAGGAGAATCGGCACATGGCTGGCACTGAGGAGGCTCAGGCAGCAGAAGCTCAGGACACCGGCAGCGCCGGGCGCGAGCACGCCGCGGGCCCGCGGCCGAAGGCCCGTGAGCTGAACGAGCTGATCCGGTACACGATGTGGTCGGTGTTCCGGGTCAGCGACCTGGCGGCACTGGACGGCGGCGGAGGAACGGGCGGAACGGGCCCCGGCGGACCCGGCCGGGACCGGCTCGCCGCCGAGGTCAGCGAGCTGTGCGAGCAGGCCGCGGGGAAGGGCGTGGTCACCAGGGGCTGCTACGACGTGCAGGGGCTGCGGGCCGACGCCGACTACATGTTCTGGTGGGTCGCTCCCTCCAGCGATGACCTGCAGGAGATGTACGCGCGGTTCCGCCGGACCGGCCTGGGCCGGGCCAGCGAGCCGGTCTGGTCGGTCATGGCGCTGCACCGCCCGGCCGAGTTCAACAAGAGCCACATCCCGGCGTTCCTGGCCGGCGAGGAGCCCAGGAACTACGTGAGCGTCTACCCGTTCGTCCGGTCCTACGAGTGGTACCTGCTGGAGGACTCGCAGCGGCACGCGATGCTGGCCGAGCACGGCATCATGGCCCGCGAGTACCCGGACGTCCGCGCGAACACCGTGGCCTGCTTCGCCCTGAACGACTACGAGTGGATCCTCGCGTTCGAGGCCGACGAGCTGCACCGGATCGTCGACCTGATGCGGCACCTGCGCGGAGCCAGGGCCAGGGCGCACACCAGGGCGGAGATCCCGTTCTACACCGGGCGCCGCAAGCCGGTCAGCGAGCTGCTCGCCGCGCTGCCGTGATCCGGCTGCTCTGACGTGGCTGCCCGGCTCAGGGTGCTGTTCGGCCGGGACCGGTTCACCGCCGAGCTGCGCTGGCAGGACCTGGCCCCGCTGCTGCCCGGCTGGGAGATCGCCTGCTGCCCGCGGGACCGGCTGGCCGAGCACGCGGCCGGGGCCGACGCCGTCTGCCCGTTCGGGGCCGTGGTCGACCAGCGGGTGCTGGCGGCCGGCCGGTTCGGCCTGGTGCACCAGTTCGGCGTGGGGCTGGAGAAAGTCGACGTGGCGGCCGCCACCGGGCTCGGCGTCTGGGTATGCCGGGTGCCCGGCGAGGCCGGCGGGAATGCGGACAGCGTGGCCGAGCTGGCCGTTCTGCATCTTCTTGCCCTGGTTAAGAGGCTGAACGCGGCCCAGGCGGCGCTGACCGGCCGGCGATGGGAATACCGGCCTGCCGGCGGCTCGCTGCAGGGCGCGACGGTGCTGATCGTCGGCCTGGGTGCGGTCGGCACGGCGGTGACGCGGCGCCTGGACGGCTTCGGGGTCCGGCTGCTGGCCGTGCGCGCCCGCCCGGAGCTGGGGGGCCCAGACGGGGTGGAGCTGGTGGCCGGCCCGGACCGGCTGGCCGGGCTGCTCGGCCAGGCCGATGCCGTGGTCTGCTGCGCGATGTACCACCGGGGCAGCGCCCCGATGTTCGGCCCGGCCGCGTTCGCCGCGATGAAGCGCGGCGCGCTGCTGGTCAACGTGGCCAGGGGCGGCCTGGTCGATGAGGCGGCGCTGCTGGCCGCGCTGGAGTCCGGCCAGCTCGGCGGGGCCGGCCTGGACGTGCACGCGAGCGAGCCCGCCGACCCGGATTCGGCCCTGCTGCGCCATCCCCTGGTCGTGGCCACGCCGCACGTCGGCGCGCTGACCACGCAGATGTTCCGCCGGACCGGTGCGGCCTTCGCCGCGAACCTGCAGCGCTGGGCCGCGGGCGAGGAGCCGGACTGGGCGGTCAACCGGCCCGCGTTCTCCCGCTGGCCGGGTCCGGCGGCGCGGACCTGACCGGCCGGGAGAGCCGGGCGGGACCGGGCAGTGCCGGTCCCGCCCCGGTTCCCGGTTCGGTCAGGTCAGCTCGATCAGGGGGAACGACCGGTGCCGCCGCGGCGGGACCAGGAAGTTCTGGCGGCGAGTCGCGGTGAGGAACCGTTCCAGGCCGTTGTCGTCGTCATCGTTGTCAAGGAACTCGTGCTGCAGGTCCTGGGCCGCCGCCGAGGTGCGGAGCTGGGCGAAGAAGTCGGCGGTCGGCACGAAAATCAGGAACTGCAGCTTGAACTGGGTGCTGCCGGCCGGGACGTTGACCCCGTCCGAGCCGGGGAAGGTGCGGAACGCCGGCACGTCCATGCTGTCCAGGCCGGGACCGTCGTTCCTGATGTGCAGCGGGGTGCCGTCGGCGGCCCTGGACACCCGCTGCAGCGCCGCGTTATGGCCGACCCGGCCCTCGCCGGTGAAGGTCGCGTTGAGGCTCTGGTTGGTCGGGGTGAACAGGCCGGCGCTGTCCTGCGCCTCATCGGCCGCCGACGCGGTGCCCTGGAACACGTTGTTGATGAAGGCGGGCCCGCCGCCGTTGGTGAACTGGTCGGTGTTGCCGGGGGCCGGGATGCCGTTGGGCGTGCCCAGCTGGTTGGAGGTGAACATGTACTGGCACCGCTCGGTGAACGGCTCCCCGTCCGGCCGGCCCGAGTCCTGGCCGGGCGTTGCGTAGAACTGGTACAGGTCCTCGATCACGTGGGAGAAGTGGGCGATCGAACCGTTGTCGAAGTAGTCGCCGGGCTTGGCGTCGGACAGCTTGGCCGATGAGTTGCCGACGAACGTGACGATCTGCGCCGGGCCCGCCGCGTTCACCTGCTGGTCGACGAAGCCCATGGTCATGGACGAGTCCGGGTTGATCCGCGGGGCGAACTCGAAGCCCGCGTTGTTGGCCATCGTGCGCGGCAGGCCCTGCTGGACGAACTGGATCCGCGGCGTCTGGAAGCTGAGCAGCCCGTTGAACGCGGGGGAGGGGATGTTCTGGCCGTTGATGTGGTTGCTGCCCTGCAGCCACAGCGAGACGTCGCTGAGGTTGGCCATGTTGTCGCTGCGGAGCTGGAACAGCATGTCGTTGGACTCGATCACGACGTTGACGTTGAACCGGTCCTTGGTCACGTTCGGGATCAGCGCGCCCGGGCCGCCCACCAGGCCGTCGACCACGTCCGTGGGCATCGGGAACGCCTCTTCCAGCACGAACCGGCTCGGGTTCGACGCCAGGTGCGGCATGTGCGCGGACACCACCGACTGAGACAGCCGGTTGAAGTACGGCAGGCCGTAGGACACCGAGAAGATGAGCACCCCGGACGGGCTGGCCGGGTACACGGCCTCGATGATGGCCAGCGCGTTGGACAGGGTGGACTGGTCGGTTTTCGTCGGGAGCCGGGTCAGCCTGGTCGGCAGCAGCAGGGTGAAGACGGGCGGGAACTGGGCCGTGACGTTGCCCGCGCCGTCGTTGTAGACCTGCGGCGGGTTGATGAAAGCGCCCATGTTGAACTGGATGTCGGAAAACGCGGTGGCAGCGGCGGCCTGCGGGTCGGCGCGAATGCCAGCTGCTCGAACAAAGCGGCCTGGGAGAGCAGGAAGGCAGTGGCAGCGCCCCTCTTCAGCGCCGAACGGCGGCTTAAGGCGTTGCTTCTGAGCTGCTCTGCGTCCATGGTGTTTCCTTTCAGCGGGCTTGAGGCAAAGTCGTGGCGCGGCGGCAGGGCGCGAGGACCCCGGATTTCAGCAGAACGTGGTGCGCGCGAGCTCGGTCGCCCACGATCCGCCCTTGGTGAAGTACTCCTGCGCGGTCAGCGCGGTCAGGCCAGCCGGACAGGACCCGCTGAGCGCGACCGGGTCGATCTCGGCCGAGGAGTAGCCGCCGAAGCCGGAGAGCGTCGAGGTAGACGAGCCGGTGACCAGGGTCAGGTCGGCGTCCTCCAGTTCCGGGATGCCCTGGCCGGGCGCGACGCCGGCCACCGTAGCCGATACCGGCACGCCATCCGGGGTGTCGGTGTAGGCCCAGTTCACCCAGATGTAGTTGGTGTTATCCCCGGCGTCGGTCACGCCGATGGACGGGTTGAAGTCGTCGCTGCCGCTGCCGTGGAAGGCCAGCGCGGTGCTGGCCTGGTCGGTCCTGACGTTGATGGCGCCGTAGAGCACGGTCGGGTAGCCGCCGTCGTTCACGTCGTTGGTGAACCAGACGTAGCTGCCGTCCTGCACCGGCGAGGACTGGATGCGCCCGTCCAGCGGGTTGAGGGTCTGGCTGGTGCCGGGCTGGCGCACCTGCCGGGTCGGCGCGCTGAACGGCGCGCTGATCGCCTTCTGCAGGGTGATCGCGCCCGCCGGGCTGGTGGGCATCGAGTACAGGTCGTAGCCGGTGCCGGGCACCGCGGCGAGCCAGTAGGTGGTCGTGGTGGAGAACGTCGGGATCCCGGCCACGGTCACCGGGGCGGTGGAGAACGCCACCGAGTAGGTGGTGAAGCTGAAGCCGGCCCCGGTGTAGGCGGCCGACTTGGGCATCGCGTAGGCCGCCGACCCGACGTAGCTGCCGCCGGAGTTGTAGTTATTGGTCGAGGACAGGATCGAGGTGCTGTCCTGGCCGAGGTAGGGATAGTCCAGCGTGGCGCCGAGCGGGTAGCTGGCGGAGATGGGGAAGGTCAGGCTGTACACCCACCACGCGCCGCAGGCGTCGCTGGTCTGGCTGGTCGCCAGGTACTGGACCGGCACGTCGTAGGCCGATGACGGCAGCGAGTCGATCACCAGGCTGAACCGGTTACTGGCGTTGTCGTACTGGATCCGCGGGCGGCCCAGCTGGGTGGTGGCACCGAGCAGGCTGGCCAGGCTCACCGTGCACTGCGTGCTGCCGGTCTTGCTGAACACCTGAAGGGTCAGGTTGGCCGTTTCCGCGATCTCGGTGGCGCTCACCGCCGCGCTGGCGTCGGGCAGCTGGCAGTTCGTGCAGCCGGAGGTGCCCTCGGTGATGCCGGTGAACCCGAGCTGATCTGAGGTGTCCGCCTTCATGGCCGGACCGGCGGTCCGCGTGGTGACCGTTCGTCCGCCCAGCTCCGTGGCCCTGGAGCTGGCCGGCTTCCCGGAGTTCGCGCCGCCGGCGTTACTGCCCGGCGGCCTGGCTGGTCGGGCCGCGGCGGTGCTCGCCGCTCTCGGCAGGGCGCCGCCGGCCGGCCTGCCGTTCCGGCCGAGCGGCGCGGGGGGTGCGGCCTCCTCGGCCCGGAACCTGGCCTGCCGCCGGTCGGCGGCGCGGACCGTGATCGAGCGGGCCACGGCGTGCCCGGTCCCGATGACCCGGGCGGCGTGGGGTGCCTGGCTGCCGGGCGACCGGGCCGACGCGGCCGCGCTCGCCTGGAACGGGGCCACGCTGAGGCCTGCGACCAGGAGTAAGGCGGCCGTGCCAGCCACCGGGAGACGGCGAACGTGCATCATTCCTCCAGAGGGGACGAGAGGGACGTGACACCCGGATTCCGCCCTAAACCGGATTCCGGTGACCGTAGGATCAACGCTCGCGTGCGCGCGGTCAACCCCTGATCACAAAGAATCAGGAAAGACAGTTAACGGTCACTCCAGGCCGTCGCGATCGGCCCACTCCAGCAGGGTGTCGAGCGAGTAGGCCGCATCGTCGATGCCGCGGTGCAGGTCGCCGAGTCTTGCGAACCGGGCGGGCACGGTGGCGATGGTGAAGTCCCGCGGCTCTACATCGTCGATCTCGTCCCAGGCGATCGGGGTGGACACGGTCGCCTCCGGCACGCCGCGGACCGAGTAGGCGCTGGCGATGGTGTGATCCCTGGCGTTCTGGTTGTAGTCCACGAACAGCATGGCCGGGTCCCGGTCCTTGCGCCACCAGGTGGTCGTCACCAGGTCGGGCACGCGCCGCTCGATCTCCCTGGCGAACGCCAGCGCGGCCCGCCGGACCTCGCCGAACTCCCAGCGCGGCTCGATCCGGACGTAGACGTGCAGCCCGTTGCCGCCGGAGGTCTTGGGCCAGCCGGGGGCGCCTAGCTCGCCGAGCACCTCGCGCACCACCCCGGCGACCCGGCGCACTGTCCGGAACGGGCAGTCCGGCATCGGGTCCAGGTCGATCCGCCACTCATCCGGGCGCTCGGTGTCCTGGCGCCGGGAGTTCCACGGATGGAACTCCACCGTGGACATCTGCACCGCCCAGATCACGCTGGCCAGCTCGGTAACGCACAGCTCGTCGGCGTGCCTGCCGTAGCGGGGGAAGCTCACCCGGACGGTCTCCAGCCATGGCGGGGCGCCGCCGGGGATCCGCTTCTGGTGCACCTTCTCGCCGGTCACCCCGGACGGGAAGCGGTGCAGCATGCACGGCCGGTCGCGCAGCGCGCGGACGATGCCCTCGCCCACGGACAGGTAGTAACGGGCCAGGTCGAGCTTGGTCTCGCCGCGGGCCGGGAAGTACACCCGGTCCGGGTTAGAGATGCGCACCGTCCGGCCGCCGACCTCCAGCTCAGCCTGCTCCGCCATACCGCTAAGCCTTACCCCACGGGCTCTCGCCGCATGTCAGCGCCCCTTGCGCACTGCCCGGTTCACGCCGCGCTGCCGGGCGGAGCGTGGTCGCGCAGGACGCGGTTGCCGTCAGGGCTGGTGGCGGTCACGGTGCCGTCCGGGTGAAGGCTGATCTGCCAGCCCCACCGATGAATCGCTATAAGATGGTGGAAACTGCACAAGCTTAGCAAATTGATCAGCTTGGTCGGGCCGCCGTGGGCCCGGTGCACGATGTGGTGCACCTGAGTGGCTGCTACCGGCTGGTCGCAGCCGGGGAACCGGCACCGGCGGTCCCGGCGGGCCACCGCGCGGCGCAGGTGGACCGGGATGGTCTCGGTGATGGCGCCGACGTCCAGCGGCAGGCTGACCGAGGCGACCAGGTCCTCGGGCAGCCCGGTGCGCAGGTACGCGGCGAGCCCGTCCGGCCCGGACAGCACGTCGGCTGCCCACTGCAGCAGCAGCCGCCGGGCGGCTGACCCGGCGCGCTGCCGCCGGGCGGCGGCCCGCGGGCCCTCGGCGCGGCCCGCGGCGGCCGGTGCCGCGGCGCGGGTCTTGCCGTCGGCGAGCGCGGCGGCGAGCCGGTCCAGCAGGTCACGGTCGACGCGGCCGGTCACCATCGGCACGATCGCGGCGTCGCAGTCATCGCCGGGCCCGGCCGCGGGCCACGGCCCGTCGGCCCCGGCGGCCCCGGCGGTCCCGGCACCCGCAGCGGCGGCCGCGGCGTGCTCGCGGCGGAGCTGGTCCAGGGTCATGCTGAGCTGCAGCTGGACCGGCTGACCCGCGCGGTCGGGCAGGCACGCGCTGCCCAGCAGCCGCCTGCAGGCTTCCTCGAGGGCGTCATGATCACGCTGGGCCCTGGTCCGGGTGTCCTCCGGCCCGGCCTTCTTCCCCAGGGCGTCCAGGACCGCGCGCAGCGCGGCCTGGCAGCGCCCGGTGAGCTCGCCGTTCAGGCTGCCCGCGCCGCGGAAGGTTTCCTCCAGCCGGACCCACCGGTCCTCGAACCCGTCGCCGTCGCGGTCGGGCCCGGCCGCCTTGCGGCGCATCTGCTCCGCCAGCAGGGCCAGGTCCGCCAGCTCCGCACCGCCCGCGGCGGCGGCGAGCAGGATCGCATCCGCCTGGCCGCGCAGCTCCCCGGGCAGCTCATCGGCCCAGCCGCAGATCGCCCGGGCGAACGACTCCGACACCTGCCCGTCGGTCAGGGCCCGGTGCACCGCGGGGTGCGCGGCCAGCCGCCGCATCCAGCCCACGGCCGCGGCGGCGGCACCCCGGCTGATCCGGGCCTGCCACCGCAGCCACGTCCTCGCCGACCCGTGACCGTCCTGCTCGTACCCGGCCTGCGCGGTGAACGCGGCCAGCGCCGAGGCGCTCGCCGCGGTGCCGATGGACCGCAGCTGCTCCAGCCCCCGCAGGCACTCCGCCTGCGTCACGGCGGGCAGGGACGCCAACATCCGCCCGGGCCAGCCAGGTCAGCCCGGCCCGCGCCATCGCCACCGCATCCGCGGCACACGACGGCGCTGCTGGCTGACCCGGTAAGCACATGGCCACCTCGCCCTGGGAGGATCGCATCTGTTAGAACATGTGTTCAGTATAACTCTTCTGACTGACAAAACTCATCTCAATAAGGGCTGGAGTTGGCGTGAGTTGGATCGGAGCAATCCAGGCGTTCTGTGACAGCCTGCTCAGCCGCCTTGCTGACTACGGCGGCCTATTAACGGCCTTTGCGGAGGAAGTCGCGGAGCTGGTCCAGGGGCCAGGTGTTGATCACCCGGTCCGGGGTCAGCCAGCCGCGCTGGGCCTGACCCACGCCGTACCGCAGGTAGCCGAGGTTGCCGGTGGAGTGGGCGTCGCTGTCGATGGCGAACAGCACGCCGGCGTCGCTGGCCGCCCTTATCTGGTCAGCGGGCAGGTCGAGACGCTCGGGGTGGGAGTTGATCTCCAGCGCGGTGCCGGTCCTGGCGCAGGCCCGGAACAGCTCGGCGAAGTCGACGTCGACCGGCGGCCGCTTGCCGATCCGGCGCGCGGTGGGGTGGCCGATGATGTTCACGTGCGGGTTCTCGCAGGCCGTGATGAACCGCCGGGTCATCTGTGCCCGCGGCTGGTCGAAATGCGAGTGCACCGAGGCCACGCAGACATCGAAGCCGTCGAGGAAGCCGGCCGGCCAGTCCACGCTGCCGTCGGGTGCGATGTTCAGCTCGGTGCCGTGCAGCAGCGTCATCGGCGGCGCGCTGGCCGGCCGCCCGGCCGCCGTTTCCGGCTGCCCCGCCAGCGCGCGCAGTTCCTCTCGCTGGGTCAGCATCTTCTCGTCGGTCATCCGCTGGAACACCAGGTCCGGTGCGTGGTCGGTGACCGCAAAATAGGCATATCCGCGGGCCGCCGCGGCGGCCACCATGTCGGCCAGCGAGGCCACCCCGTCGGTCAGGTTCGTGTGGCTGTGCAGGTCGCCGACGACATCGGCCTCGGTCACCAGGACCGGCAGCTCGCCCCGCTGGGCCGCCTGCACCTCGCCGGTGTCCTCGCGCAGGGCCGGCGGTATCCAGGCCATGCCGAGCCGCTGGTACACCTCCTCCTCGGTGCCGGACACGATCAGGTCCCCGGTCTCGCTGTCGAACAGGCCGTACTCGGACAGCTTGAGCTTGCGGCGCACCGCGATCTCGCGGATCCGCACGTTGTGCGCCTGGGAGCCGGTGAAGTACTGCAGCGCGGCTCCCCAGGCCTCCGGCTGGACTACCCGCAGGTCCACCTGGAGCCCGCCGCCGACCCGCACCGAGGTCTTGGCCGGGCCGCGGGCGATCACGCCGGTCACCTCGGGCAGCCCGGTCAGCGCTGTCATCAGCGGCTCGCTGTCGGCGGCCGCGGCCAGCACGTCGATGTCCCCGATGGTCTCCCGCATCCGCCGCAGCGACCCGGCATGCGCGCACCGCAGGCAGCCGGGCACCTCGCTGATCGCGGCCACCACCCGCTCCGCGGCCTGAGTCGCGACGTGCAGCAGGACCCGCTGCCCGGTGCTGCGCAGCAGCTCGATCCCGCGCAGCAGGTTCTCCCCGCTCTTGTCGCCGAACCCGCGCAGGTCGGCCAGCCGGCCCGCGCTGATCGCATCCGCCAGCTCGCCGACCGAGCTGACGCCGAGCTCGGTGTACAGCTGGAAGGCCCGTCTCGGCCCGAGCGCCGGGATCCGGGTCAGCTCCCGCACTCCGGCCGGGATCTGGGCGCGCAGCTCCTCCAGTGCCGCGATCCGGCCGGTCCCGGTGTACTCGGCGATCTTGTCGGCGATCGACTTGCCGACGCCGGGGATCTTCCGCAGCGCGGCCGGGTCGAGCTGGCTCACGTCCTCCCGGTAGCCGGCCACCGAGCGGGCCGCGTTCTGGTAGTTGCGGACCCGGAACACGTCGCCGCCAGTGATCTGGACCAGCTCGGCGTACTCCCGCAGCAGCGCCCCGACCTGCTCGTTCGCCGTCCCCACCCCGGCCACGCCGGATCCGGCCCGGTCAGCCGGACGGCCGCAGCGCGGCCTCGATCTCGGTCCGGTGACTGTCCGCGTGCCGGGCGGCGACCTGCGCGAACCGCCGGATGCGGCCGTCTGCGGCGTCCAGCTGGTCGGGGCCCAGCCCGGCGATCAGGGCGATGAGCTGGTCGCCGCTGGCCCGGAGATGGCCGGCCACCTGAGCCTGGGTGACCGCGGCTGCCCCGACCGCGTGCTCGGCGTTCAGCCCGTCGACCAGCTCGGTGGTCACCTCGGCCGGGCGCCCGGCCGCGATGTCGCGGATCCAGCCCGCCAGGTACTCGTAGGAGTGCGCGACGTGATCCAGCACGACCCCTACCGGCCGCGGGTCACCGGGCAGCGGCGCGGCCGCCCAGTCCCGGTCATCGCAGCCCGCCACGTAATCCAGCAGCCGCTGGCGGGACTCGCCGATGGCGGCGGCGCAGGCCGCCGGGTCGGATTCGTTCCGCTGATCCTGGTCCTGCTGCGTCATGATCCGAGCGTAGCGGTCACACTTGCTGCGCTGGTCACACTGCGCTGGTCACACTGCGCTGGTCACACTGCGCCGGTCACACTGCGCCGGTCACACTGGGCCGTCGGCCGGCTCCAGCGTCAGCGACACCGAGTTGATGCACCAGCGCTGGTCGGTGGGTACCTCGTAGCCCTCGCCCTCGAACACGTGGCCGAGGTGCGAGTCGCAGTTCGCGCACCTGACCTCGGTGCGGACCCGGCCGAGTGACCGGTCCTCGATCAGCACCACCGCGTCGTCCTTGGTCGGCTGGTAGAAGCTCGGCCAGCCGCAGTGCGACTCGAACTTCGTGTCCGACCGGAACAGCTCCGCCCCGCAGGCCCGGCAGCGGTACACGCCCTGGGTCTTGGTGCCGGTGTACTCGCCGGTGAACGGCGCCTCGGTGCCGGCCTGGCGCAGCACCCGGTACTCCTCCGGGGTCAGCCGCGCCTTCCACTCATCCTCTGAAAGCTGCACGTCTCCCATGCCTGCGAGCCTACTTGAGGAGTCAGAACGCCAGCTCGTAGGCGATCCCCGTGCTATCCAGCCCCGTGCTATCCAATCCAGTGCTGAAGAACGCCGCGCCGTCGGAGGGCCGCAGCTCGGCGGCCGCCACCCGGCCGGCCGACAGCACGTCGGCCAGCACCGCGGCCAGCGCGTCCAGCTGGGCAGCCGGGCCGCTGGCGGTGAGCAGCCGCACCGGGGCCCGCATCGGCAGCCGCCGCTCCGACTTCGCCTTCCGGACCGCGGCGATGGCGGCGCAGGCGGCATCGAGCGCCAGGTCGTCCGGTCCGGCGACGGCGCGCAGGGCCGCCGCATCCGGCCAGGCGGCCCGGTGGATCGAGCCCGAGCCGGACGGGACTGGTCCTGCCCCGGCCGCCTCGTCGTACTGCCACCAGGACCAGACCTCCTCGGTCACGAACGGCAGCACCGGCGCGAGCAGCCGCACCAGCACCGACAGCGCCAGCCGCAGCGTCGCGACCGCCGACCCGGCGGCGGCCGGGCCGTGCTCGCCGTAGGCCCGGGGCTTCACCAGCTCCAGGTAGTCGTCGCAGAACAGCCAGAAGCACCGCTCGGCCAGCTCCAGCGCCAGCGCGTGGTCGTAGCCCGCCAGCGCTGCGGTGCACTGCTCGGTCACCTCCGCCAGCCGGAACAGCAGCGCCCGGTCCAGCGGGGCCGTACTCCCAGGGCTAACACCGGCCGGGGCGCCCGCAGCGGGGTCGGGCGCCCCGGCCGGGCCGAGGCCGAGCACGAACCGGCTGGCGTTCAGGATCTTCA
Source organism: uncultured Actinomycetota bacterium (assembly GCA_963719705.1). Classification (GTDB taxonomy): domain Bacteria; phylum Actinomycetota; class Actinomycetes; order Streptosporangiales; family Streptosporangiaceae; genus CAVRCV01. The sequence goes on along the minus strand of CAVRCV010000013.1, from coordinate 748,375 downwards.
CGGCGAGCCGCCGCCCGATCCTGATCTGGGCCAGGTCGAACGTGGTGTCCACGCCCAGCCGGGCCCGGCCGGCCCAGTACCGGATGGCATCCGCGCCGTACTCGGCCAGCAGGTCCGCCGGCGTGACCACGTTGCCGACGGACTTGCCCATCTTCTTACGGTCCGGGTCCACGATCCAGCCGGAGATCGCCGCGTGCCGCCACGGCAGCTCGCCCTCCTCGGCGTGCGAGCGCAGCACCGTGTAGAACAGCCAGGTCCGGATGATCTCGTGCGCCTGCGGCCGCAGGTCCATCGGGTACACCCGGCGGTACAGGTCGGGGTCGCCTGGCCAGCCGCCGGCGATCTGCGGGGTCAGCGACGAGGTGGCCCAGGTGTCCATCACGTCCGGGTCGGCGCGGAACCCGCCGGGTGCGCCGCGCTGCTCCTCGCGTGTAGCCGGGCGGGGTGTCGGCGGCCGGATCCACCGGCAGCATGCCCTCGTCCGGCAGGATCGGCTCGGCGTAGTCCGGCTCGCCGCCGGCGCCGAGCCGGTACCAGACCGGGATCGGCACCCCGGAGTACCGCTGGCGGCTGACCAGCCAGTCGCCGGCCAGGCCGTGCACCCAGTTCTCGTACCGGCTGCGCATGTGCTCCGGGTGCCAGCCGAGCTGGCGGCCGCGTTCCAGCAGGACGTCGCGCAGCGCGGCATCCCGGCCGCCGTTGCGCAGGTACCACTGCCGGGTGGTGATGATCTCCAGCGGCGCGTCGCCCTTCTCGAAGAACTTCACCGGGTGCCGGACCGGCTCCGGCTCGCCCCGCAGCAGCCCGGCCGCGGCCAGGTCCTGCGCGAGCTGCCGCCGCGCAGCCCGCGCGGTCAGCCCGGCCAGCCGCGCGTAGGCGGCCCGCCCGGCCTCGGTGTCCAGGCCCGGCGGCGGGTCCGGCAGCAGCCGGCCGTCCGGGCCGAGCACCGGGCGGGTCGCCAGGTCCAGCTCCCGCCACCAGGTCACATCGGTGGTGTCGCCGAACGTGCACACCATGGCCAGGCCGGTGCCCTTGCCGGGCTCGGCCAGCCGGTGCGCCAGCACCGGCACCCGGACGCCGAACAGCGGGCTGGCCGCGAAGCCGCCGACCGCGGCCGCGTACCGCTCGTCGTCGGGATGCGCCACCAGCGCCACGCAGCCGGGCAGCAGCTCGGGCCGGGTGGTGGCCACGATCAGCTCGGCATCCGGCCCGGCCCGCTCCAGCCGGAACGGCAGCCGGAAGTAGCTGCCGTCCCGCTCCCGGTCCTCGATCTCGGCCTGCGCCACCGCGGTGCCGAACGTCACGTCCCACAGCACCGGCGCCTCGGCCTGGTAGGCCTCGCCCCTGGCCAGGTTGCGCAGGAACGCGCGCTGCGACACCGCGGCGGCCCGGTCCCCGATGGTCCGGTAGCTGGTGCTCCAGTCCACCGACAGGCCGATCTTCCGCCAGGCGGCGGCGTAGGCGCTCTCGTCGCTCTCGGTGAGCTGACGGCACAGCTCAACGAAATTACGGCGCGAAACGGGAAGCTGCTCCGCCGGTGACGCCGCAGCGCCCCGGCGGTCCCGGCTGCTCTCGGGCAGCTTCAGGTCGGGGTCGTAGGGCAGCGACGGATCGCACCGCACGCCGAAGTAGTTCTGCACCCGCCGCTCGGTGGCCAGCCCGTTGTCGTCCCAGCCGACCGGGTAGAACACTTCCTTCCCGCGCATCCGCCAGAACCTGGCCACGATGTCGGTGTGGGTATAGGAGAACGCGTGCCCGATGTGCAGCGAGCCGCTCGCGGTCAGCGGCGGGGTGTCGATCGAGAAGACCTCGGCCCGCGGCCGGGTCCGGTCAAACCTGTACTACACGCTCCTTATCCCACCGGCGCGTCCACTTGTCCTCAAGGCCGTCAAGCGAGGGCTTGCCCGGCATGGTGCTAGCCAGCACAGCATCTGCGGGGCGGGATGCGTGGTCCATGCCGTTGATCATACGGCAGACCGGCCGCATAGGGTGGAGCGCATGCAGATGCGAGTACTCGGCAGGACCGGGGTGAAGGTCAGCCCGCTGTGCCTGGGCGCGATGATGTTCGGCGGCTGGGGCAACACCGACCACGACGACTCGATCCGGATCATCCACCGGGCCCTGGACGCGGGTGTCAACTTCATCGACACCGCGGACGTGTACTCGGCCGGGGAGTCGGAGGAGATCACCGGCAAGGCGCTGGCCGGCGGGCGGCGGGACCGGGTGGTGCTCGCCACCAAGGCGCACGGCCAGATGGGCGACGACGTGAACTCCAGCGGCAACTCCCGCCGCTGGCTGATCGCCGAGTGCGAGAGCAGCCTGCGCCGCCTGGGCACCGACTACATCGACCTGTACCAGATCCACCGGCCCGATCCCGACGCCGACATCGACGAGACGCTGGGCGCGCTGACCGACCTGATCCGGGCCGGGAAGATCCGTTACGCGGGCAGCTCCACGTTCCCGCCGTCGCAGATCGTGGAGGCGCAGTGGGTGGCGGAGCGGCGCAGCCGGGAGCGGTTCGTCTGCGAGCAGCCGCCGTACTCGGTCCTGGTCCGCGGCATCGAGGCCGAGGTGCTGCCGGTCTGCCAGCGCTACGGCATGGGCGTGATCGGCTGGAGCCCGCTGGCGGGCGGCTGGCTGACCGGGCGCTACCGCAAGGGCACCGAGGTGCCGGTCAGCCGCCGGGCCGAGCGGATCCCGCACCGCTACGACCTGAGCCTGCCCGGCAACCAGGGCAAGCTGGAGGCCGCCGAGCAGCTGGCCCTGCTGGCCGACCAGGCCGGGATGTCGCTGATCCACCTGGCCCTGGCGTTCGTGCTCAGCCACCCGGCGGTCACCTCGGCGATCATCGGGCCGAGGACCATGGAGCACCTGGACAGCCAGATCGGCGCCGCCGACCAGGTGCTGCCGCCCGACGTGCTGGACCGGATCGACGAGATCGTCCCGCCGGGCACCAACCTCAACCAGGCCGACGGCGGCTACCCCCCGCCCTCGGTCACCGACCCCTCCCTCCGCCGCCGCTGACCCAGGTCACGATCCCCGGCTGGGGCTATAGCGTGCTACGATTGCTACGCTAGCGGCTATAAGGTGCCTGGAGGGTAACTGTGCGCACGATCAGCCATCGTGAGCTGCGTAATAACAGCGCCGAGGTACTCCGGCAGGTCAGCGCTGGGGAGATCGTCGAGGTGACGAATCACGGCGAAGTCGCGGCGGTCCTGGTGCCGCCGTCACTAACGCCCTACGAACGACTGGTGGCCGCGGGGAAGGTGCGCCTTCCGGCCGCCGAGGCCGTCGACCTGCGGCAGATCCGCCGGGGGAGGTCACGCTCCACCACCGCCGAGATCATCGCGGACCTGCGCGGTGATCGGTGATCGTCTACGTTGATACCTCTGCCGCGATGAAGCTTGTGGTCGAGGAGAAGGAGTCCGGAGACCTGGCGGATTACCTGGAGCAATCTCGCGCCGCATCGGACTCGCTCGTCGCTTCCCTGCTGCTGCATACCGAGCTTCACTGCGCCGCGAACAGGCGGCCAGAGGTAGATCCAGCCAGCGTCCGTCGCCGCCGTGCTTTCCGCCATCGCTCTCATCGACGTCGAGAGCGGCGACCTGACGACCGCGCCGCTGCTGCCCGGCCGGCTTCGGTCTGCTGACGCTATTCACCTGGCAACGGCCCTGCGCGTGGACGCTCGCGCCATGGTCGTTTACGACGCCGAACTCGGTGCCGCGGCCGCCAGGGCGGGGCTCCAGGTGCGCAGTCCCGGACAGGACTCGCGCTAGTTCCCGTCACTCGGCTCACGCGGCCCAAAAGAGCCATTTGCGCTCATCCGGCGCTGGCTTACGATGCGAGCGTGGGGGAGGCCAAGGGCTCTTGAACTTAGACACGGCACTGGGCGGGGACGGGTCGTTATCTTACGCGGCCGTGCTCAGCGGCGGGGGGTACCTGCAGGCCCCGCCGATCGGCGCGTACAACCTCGGCACCGGTGATTTCACCGTCGAGGCGTGGGTGCAGACCGCCGCGGCCGGCGGCTCGGGCACGATCATCGCGCGCAAGGGCAGCGCGGGCGGACCGGGCGACGGCGGCTTCCTGCTCGTGCTCGGGCCCAGCGGGTCGCTGAAGCTCGCGACCGACGACGGCACCGGCTACTTCCAGGTCCTCACCGGCGCGACCGCGGCTGCCGACGGGACCTGGCATCACGTGGCGGGCGTGCGCCAGGGTGCGACCCTGACCATCTACCTCGACGGCATCGCCCAGGCGGCCACGTCGAGCGGCACCCGGACGCCGCCGCTGAACATCAGCTGCGGCGATGCGCTGACGATCGGCACCACCGCGCAGACCCAGGAGCCCTACCGGTTCCTGACCGGCAGGCTCGACGCGGTGACCGTGTGGACCGGTGCCCGATCGGCGGCGCAGGTCGCGGCGGACATGCGCACGACCGCCCGGACCGGTTCCGGCCTGATCGGCTACTGGACCTTCGACAGCCAGAACGGCGCCGACTCCTCGCCGAGCAACAACGCCGCGGCGGCCGTCGGCACGGTCGGCTACGTCACGCCGGGCGCCCCGGTCACCGGTCCCGACTACGCGGCGAGGCTCGGTGCCAGCGGCACGTTCACCGCACCGTCCAGCGGCGCCTACCAGCTGGGCACCGGCGACTTCACGGTGCAGGCCTGGCTGCGCACCGCGAGCCCCGGCGGCAGCGGCACGGTGATCTCGCGCAAGGGCAGTCAGGGCGGGCCGGGCAACGGCGGGTTCCTGCTCGTGCTCCGGGCGGACGGGTCGGTCAAGCTGGCCACCGACAACGGCAGCGGCTACTTCCAGGGAATCAGCGGGCCCACCAGCGCGAACGACGGCCGCTGGCATCACGTCGCCGGGGTCCGGCAGGGCGCCGCCGTGCAGCTCTACCTCGACGGGCTGGCCATCGCCACCAGCCCGAGCGGCAACGCCACCCCGCCGCTGAACGTAACCAACCAGCTGCCGCTGACCATCGGCACCACTCAGCAGAGCCAGGAGCAGTACCAGCACTTCAACGGGGACCTGGCCGCGGTCACGCTGTGGGGCGTGGCGAGGAACGCCGCGTCGGTCAGCTCGGACATGCACACCGTGCTCACCGGCACCGAGGCCGGGCTGACCGGCCTGTGGCCGTTCTCGTTCCGCAACGGGCTCGATCTGTCGCCGGCCGGCAACAACGCCGCCGCGGCCGGCTCGGTCAGCTACGTGACCCCCGGCGCGCCGATCGGCTGGTTCGCGGCGCTCACCGCCAGCCAGGGTTACCTGCAGGCCCCGTCGAGTGCCGCCTACCAGCTCGGCACCGGCGACTTCACGCTCGAAGCCTGGGTGCGCGGCACCAGCCCGGGCGGCAGCGGCACGCTGATCGCGCGCAAGAGCAGTCAGGGCGGCCCGGGCAACGGCGGGTTCCTGCTGGTGCTGCGCCCGGACGGGACGCTGAAGCTCGCGACCGACGACGGGACCGGCTTCTTCCAGGTGGTGACCTCGGCCACCACGGCCGCCGACGGCAGCTGGCATTTCGTCGCGGCCGTGCGGCAGGGCACCGGGCTGTCGGTCCTGGTCGACGGCCAGCCCGTGGCCGGGCAGACCTCGGGCACCAGGCCGCCCCCGCTGAACGTGAACTCCGGCGAGCCGCTGACGATCGCGACCACCCTGCAGACGCAGGAGCAGTACCGGTTCTGGACCGGGCAGCTCGACGCCGTGGCGCTGTGGAGCGGCGCCCGGTCACCGGCCACGATCGCGGCCGACATGAACACCAGGTTCACCGGGCTCGAGGCCGGGCTGCTCGGCTTCTGGGGCTTCGACTTCCGGGACGGCCGCGACACCTCGCCCACCCGCGGCGACGCCGCCGTGACCGGAAACGTGACCTTCGTCCCGCCCGGCGCGCCGATCGGCCAGGCGATCACCGTGGCGCCGGCCATCACCTCGGTCGCCGACGACGGCCAGAACGTGGCCGCGGCCTGGTCGCCGGTGCAGCAGCCGCTGGTGACCGGCTACCGGATGACGCTGTTCACCGAGAACGGACAGCCGGTGTCCTCGGCCGATGGACCGGGTACCAGCGGCAGCGTGCCGGCGCCCTCGCCCGGCAGCTACTACGTCCAGGCCCGTGCGCTCGGCACCGGCATCGAGGGACCGTGGAGCACGGCCGTCGTGGTGGTGACCGCCGTGCCGGCCGGCCTCGCCGTGGCCGTGACCGACACCACGATCACCGCTTCGTGGTCGGCGGCCCCCCCGGCGTCCGGCTACCGGCTAGCGCTGCTAGCCGGCGGCAGCAGCGTCGAGACCAGCGACGGCAGCACGACCACCGGCCAGCTTCCGGTCCCGGCCGATCACGCACCCGCCTACACGGTCAGCGTGCGAGGCCAGATCGGCTCGCCCCCGGTCAGCACGGGACCGTGGAGCCCCGCCGTCCCCGTGCTGCTGGCCGCGCCCGAGCTGGTGTCGGTCGGCTACGACGGCGCGGCCGTGCAGGTGCAGTGGAACGCGCTGAGCCCGCCGCCGCCGGCCGGCTACACCGCCGCCGTGTTCGCCGGCCAGAACCAGGTGGCGTCGGCGCCCGCCGCGGGCACCAGCGCGCAGATCACCGTCACGCTCGACCCGGCCACCGCCTATGTCGTGCGGGTTCAGGCGCTGGCCAGCAGCTCCAGCGGGCCGTGGAGCGCCCCGGTCCCGGTGCTGACCGCGATCCCGTCCGGCCTGACCGGCGGCGCGATCGGCGGTCAGGTCGCGGCGCGCTGGCAGGCCGCGGCCGGCCAGGTCAGCTACGAGGCGGCGGTGCAGACCAGCGGCACCTGGGGAGCGCCGCAGCCCGCCGCCACCCCGGCGATCACGTTCCCCGGCGCGATCGCGGCCGGGGCGATCTACGCGGTGCGGGCGCGGATCGTGGCCGGGATCAGCAGCGGGCCGTGGTCCGCCGCCGTGCCGGGGCCGTTCCTGCGCTCGGGCACGGCGGCCTACGACGGAATCGGCCGGCTGACGAGCATCGACTTCCCTGGAGTAGCCACGACCACCTATGCCTATGACGCGGCGGGCAATATCACCGAGGCCGCCGTCACGACGGGCCAGGCGACGTGACCGCCGCGCAGGCGAACGCCGGCGATCCGGCTCCGCCGCCGGCGCCGGGACTGGTCTTCCGCAGCGACGCGGGGCCCGACCAGATGGTCTGCCAGCTGTCGGCGGCCGGGCGACTGCAGGAGCCGTGCTTCGACGCCTTCCCCGGCACGGCCGGGACGATCAGCGTCTGGCTCCAGGTGCCCGCCACGGCCGCCGCCGGCGCGACCGTGCTGGCCTACGTGCCGCCCGGCGCCAGCGGCAGCCCGGCCCTGCGGGTGGTGAACCCGCAGAACCTCGTGGTGCAGGTGGGCACCAGCTCCAGCGATCCCACCGGCGTGCTGATCGCCGATGGCGTCTGGCGCCAGCTCACCCTCACCTACCAGCGCGCCGACCCGTCGACCTGGGTACTGGCCGTCTACCTCGACTCGCTGCCGCTGTGGCGCAGCCGGGCGCTGCGATCCGCGCAGGCGCTTACCTCCGGCGGCGACCTCTACCTGGGCTGGGACGGCTCGGGCGGCGGCGACCTGGCCGGGCTGGCCAGCGAGCTGCAGGTGTGGTCGGCGCCGCTGGACGAGCGCGCGATCGGTACCGGCCTGCTGCGCCGCGCTATCGACGGAACGCAGGGCCTGGCGCTGCACTGGCCGCTCAGCGTGCCGCCGCCGGGCAACCCGAATGCCGTGATCGTGGCGTCACAGCTGCGCTTCCGCACCGGCACGACGACCGTGAGCTGGGCCGAGGTCACCGGCGCCACCGGCTACCAGATCGAGGCCGGCTCGACCGACGGCCGGTGGAACAGCGCCGGGCCGGCCGGACAGGTGACCTCGTACCCGCTGCCCGGCGCGCCGCTCAACGCCACGCTCGGGGCCCGCTTCCGCGCTGTGCTGGCCAGCGGGCAGACGCCGTGGAGCCCGGTGACCGAGATCACCGCGTTCGAGCTGGTCCAGACCGCGGCGACGCTGAACTGGGATGCGGGCGCGCAGGTGCTGCTGGCCGCCTGGCCGGAGGTGCCGCGCCGGGACACCTACACCCTCGAGCTGTTCCAGGCGGGCAGCGACCAGCCTCAGGTCACCACCGGCTACACCAGCTCAGCTACGCGCTGACCAGCAAGCTCGACGACCCGTCCGGCTGGCGGCTGGACGTGCGCGCGTTCGCGGCCGGCTCGCTCGGCCCGGCGGAGCCGTCGCTGCCGATGGCCGCGCCGACCCTGACCAGCGTGCTCTACGACTCGGTTGCCCAGGTGCTGAACGTGAACTGGACCGCGGTCGCCGCAGCGCAGTACTACCGGCTCCGGGTAACGGCCGCCTCGGGGACGCAGCAGCCGTACCCGGTCATGCTGGACGGCACCGCCACGTCGGCCGCGATCACTAACGCCCAGTTCCCGCTGCAGCAGGGCATCAGCTACACGGTCGCGCTCCGCGCGCTCGGCGGCGGCACGCTGACCCCCTGGGCGAGCGCGACCGTCGCCGTGCAGAATGTCCCGGCCCCGGTACTGTCCTGGGCGCTGGCGTCCGCGCCCGACCTGCTCGACGCCAGCTGGAACGCGGTCGCGGCCGGCGCGACGTACAACCTCGCGCTGTATCGCGGCACCGACGTCAGTCCGGTGGTCACCCGCAGCGGCATGACCGCCACCAGCTTCGCGATGGCCGCCTATCTGGATGACAACAGCGTGTTCGCGGTGCGCGTCGCGGCCATCGTTCAGAACGTGCTCGGGCCGGTCAGCGTCCCCGGCACGCCGGGCACCCTGTCGCCGGCCTGGCACTACCTGGCCGCGACCCAGACCCTCGACGCCACCTGGGCTGCCGGTCAGCCCGGTGCCTACCTGCGGGTGTACATCGCCGGGCAGGCAGCGCCGGCCCAGACCGCGCTCGGTGACGGCGGTCACGCGACCTTCCCCGCCCCGGCCGCCACCTACCCGGAGGGGACCGCGGTCACCCTGAACGGCCGCGGCCTGGTGCCGGGCGCGCTCGGCCTGATCGAGACGGCGGCGCTCACCGTGCACCTGCTGACCGCCCCGGCGCCCGCGCTGCACTACCAGGAGCAGCCGGGCGCGGCCGGGGCGGACGCCGGCGGCACCGCCAGCCTGACCGCGACCTGGGCGGCGATCAACCCGCCGCTCGCGATCGCCTACCAGGTGCAGATCAGCACCGACGGCCAGGCCGGGCCGGTCCAGGACGCGACCGGCCTGCAGTTCGACGTGACCTCGCAGCTGGACGCGCCGGGCGCGATCGGTATCGCGGTGCGCGGCACCGCCGACGGCAGCATCGGCCCGTGGAGTGCCGCGGTCCCGCCGGCCGCGCCCGCCTGGCAGAGCGCGGCCTATGACGTGGCGGCCGGCACCGTCACGGCCGGCTGGACCGCCCCGGCCGGCCTGGACGCCGTGTATGCCGAGCTGACCTCCACTGCCGCCCCGTTGCGGCAGTGGCTGGCGGGGACCGCGGTCGCCGCCGTGTTCACCGTGCCGGCCGGCCTGACCAGCCAGCCGGTCACGCTGCGGCTGCGGGCGGTGGCCGGCCCGGCCATGAGCCCGTTCGCCGCCCAGACGATGACCCTGCTCCAGGTGCCGGGGCCGGTGCTGAACCCGCTGACCAGCACTGTCAGCCCGAACACGATCTCGGCTTCGTGGAGCTTCGACCTCCCGGCCGGCACCACCGGGCTCGGGTACACCGCCGAGCTCAGCTCCGGCGGCCCTCCGCTGGCCACGAACACGATCACCGACCCGGCCACCAAGAACACGACCTTCACCGAGAACGCGAACCTGCGCTTCGTGCCGAATCAGCTGTACTCGGTGCGGGTGCGGGCTCTGGTGCAGCCGCAGGCGGGCCAGCAGATCTCCGGTGCCTGGAGCGGCCCGGCCTCGATCAACTTCGGCGCCGACGTCAACCTCACGCTGTCCAGCATGACGCCCAACTCCAGCTCCTCCGGTGACCTCACGGTGACCTGGGCGATGGCGCAGCCGGTTGCCGATGCCACCTTCGACCTGCAGATCCTGGACGGCGGCAGCGTCTTCTACAGCCGCAGCGGGCTCACCGGCACGCTGGTGGACCTGAGCCAGAGCACCACCGGTGTCACCGTCGGCAAGACCTACACGGTGCAGATGCGCGCGGTGTACGGCCCGAACAGCGGCCCGTGGAAGCAGAACACGGTGACCGCGGGCACCACCCCGCCGCCGCCGCCGTCGCCTAACCGGAACGACCCGATCTCCATCCGCACCGGCGCCCTCACCCAGACCGGCACCGACCTGCTGGTCCCCGCCGTGGTCCCGCTGGCGTTCACGGTCACCTACCGCAGCAACAGCCCGCTGCCCACCGATCCCGCGCCACTGCCGTCCACCCCGCTCGGCGCCCGCTGGAACCACGCCTACAACACCCGCATCGCGAAGGCCGCGGACGGCAAGACCGTGGCGCTGGTCGGCGGCGACCTGACGGTCGTGATCTACACGGTGCCGTCCTCGATCACCGGGAACTACCCGCAGCAGGGCATTCCCAACGGCTCGACCCTGGTCGTCGGCGCCGACCTCGCCTATACCCTCACCCGCGCCGACGGCAGCATGGCCGGGTTCGACCCGGGCGGCGCGATGCAGTGGATGGCCGACCCGGCCGGGAACCGGACCCAGCTGACGTATTCGGGCAGCCGGCTGAGCCGGGTCACCGATGCCGGCTCGGGCCGCTGGCTGGACCTCGGCTATGACGGCAACGGCCGGGTCACCTCGGTCACCGCCAGCACCGGGGTCTCGATCGGCTACGGCTACGACGGCGGCGGCAACCTGACCTCGGCCACCGACCCGCTCGGCGGCACCCGCGGCTACGGCTACGACGCGAGCTCGCGCCTGACCGGGGTGACCGACCAGCTACAGCGGCCATCGCTGCGGAACGTGTACGACGGCCAGGGCCGGATCACGCTGCAGCAGGACGCGAGGGCGCTGGCCGGGAACCAGAGCTACGGCACCACCTTCGCCTACAGCTCGGCCGGCGGTACCGACACGGTGGTGGTGACCAACCGCGAGGGCCAGGTCACCACCTACGCCTTCGACTCGTCGTCGGGCGCGCTGCTACGGGAGACCGTGAACCTGGCATCCGGCACCGTGTGGCGGATCGGCTTCACCCGCGACGCGAACGGCAACGCGCTCACCAAGTCCGTCTTCGAGGGCCCGGCCGGCTCGACCGACCCCGGACCGACCTGGACCTATACCTACGACGGCATCGGGAACGTGACCAGCGTCACCGACCCGCTCGGCGGCACGGTCAGCACCCGCTACGACAACGCCTACCATCCGGTCAGCATCACCGACCGCCTCGGCAACGTCACCACCCTGAGCTGGACCGGCAACCTGCTGAGCCAGGTGACCGACCCGCTCGGCGGCGTCACCACCCGGACCTACCAGGCCGGGGCGATCCGCGGCCTGCTCCAGCGCGAGACCGACCCCTACGGCGCGACCGCCGAGTACTCCTACGACCAGGCCGGGCAGCTCCTGCGCGTCACGGACGCGACCGGCGCGGTTACCGTCCCGGCCTGGAGCCCGCTCGGCTGGCCGGCCGGCTACACCAGGCAGACCGCGAGCGGCCAGACCGTGCTCGCGGTGCAGGCCGACACCAACGCGATGGGCCATCCCACCGCGGAGCGCGAAACCTACCCCGGCCAGCCAGCCGACCGGCCGTTCACCACGACCAGCGTCTACGCGCCGACCGGCACCCTGAGCTCGGTGACCAACCCGCTCGGCGCCGTGCTGGCGTTCGGCTACGACCCGGACCTGAACCTGACCCAGGTCACGTTCCCGGTCAGCTCGGGGCCGGCCAGCCAGACGACCTACGGCTACGACCGGGAGAACCGGCTGGCCAGCGCGGACTACGGGGCCGGGGTGACCGAGGGTTACACCTGCGACCCGCTCGGCCGGCCGACCGGCTACACCGACCCCAACCAGAACGCCTGGCGGCTGGCCTACACGGTCAGCGGGCAGGACACCGTGCAGACGGTCACGCTGCCGGTCAGCGACCCCGGCACCGGCCAGCCGCTGACCCAGGCGACGGCGCTCGACCCGCTCGGCCGGATCGTCTCGAGCACCGACACCGCCCAGGGCGTCACCGGCTACGCCTACGCGACGGTGCCGATGCCCGGCACCAGCACGTTCGGCCTGCGGGTGACCACGACGCTGCCGTCCGCGGGGCTGCCGGGCCCGGTCACCCGCAGCCAGACGTTCGACTCCCTGGGCCGGCTGGCCAGCAGCGTGAACGAGAACGGCAAGGTGACCAGCTACGCCTACGCCCTCGCCTCGGCGGTGCCTGATCCGCCGCCGGGCGCCGTGGTCGCGGTCACCATGACCAGGCCGACCGGCCTGGCCGAGCTGTACCTGCTGGACGGGGCGGGCCGGCTGCTCCAGACCCGGCGCGGCACCGGCGCCGCGCAGCGGCTGGCCAGCCAGAGCTACGACCCGCTTGGCCGGGTGATCGCCTCGGCCCAGCAGGGCGGCGCCCTGGAGGTGACGGCCGCCTGCGGCTACGCCTGGGACAACGGCGACATCGTGGCCACCGTCACGGCGGGCGGCGGCGCGGCGGCCGGGCCGGTGCTGCGGTATGACCCGGTCGGCGGGCTGCTGGCCGCCCGCGACCGCGCGGGGCAGACCGTGAGCTACTCCTACACCCCGGCCGGGCTGCTCGGCAGCTGCACGAACGCGCGCGGCCAGCAGGTCAGCTACGGCCACGATGCCGCGGGACGGCTGACCCAGCTCACGCTGCCCGGCGACGGCGGCACGATCACGCACGTGCTCGACGGCAACGGCAACCGCACCCAGACGCTGCTCAACGGCACCGCCGCGATCACCCGCACGTTCGACGCGCTGGACCGGCTGACCTCGCGCGCCGCGGCCGGCGCGACCGTCGGGTTCAGCTACGACAGCCGCGGCGGCCTGGCCACGCTCAGCTACCCGGTGCCGACGGGCCAGCCGCCGGCCAGCGTGAGCTACCAGCGCGACGCGCTCGGCCGGCTGACCACCGTCACGGACTGGGCCAGCCGCGCGACCAGCTACGGCTACCTGCCGACCGGCGCGCTGTCCTGGCAGCAGTCGCCGAACCAGCTGCGCACCGACTACGGCTACGACGACGACGGCCGCCTGACCACGCTCACGACCAGCTCGTCCGGCCTGGTCATCGCGGACGGCAGCTACGCCTACGACGACTTCGACGCGCCGGTCACGGTCAGCGAGCTGCTGCCGGCCCCGGCCAGGCCGGCCGCGGGCAGCCAGCCGATGACCTACGCCGGCGACCGGCTGGCCACCTGGAACGGTGTCGCGCTGAGCTACGACGCCGACGGCAACATGATCGGCGGCCCCAGCCTGCCCGGCGTTCTCGGCTACAACGAGTTCGGCGAGCTGACCTCGGTCGGCCAGGCCACCTTCCAGCGGGACCCGGACGGCCTGCTGGCCGGGGTGACCAGCGGGACCGAGCCGACCACCTTCGTCAGCGACCCCGGCGGCTACCTCAGCCCGTGGCGGGAGCAGGCCGACCCGGCCCGCGCGCTGCGGACGTTCAGCTGGCGGCCGCTGCCGGCCGGCGGGGTGGCGATCACGCCGGTGCTCGCCCGGGCGGTCCCGGCGGCCGGGCAGGGCGGGACGGCTACCGGAGCGGGCGCGGGCGGCCCGGCAGGGCCGCCGGGCGGCGCCGGGCTGGCCGGCGCCGCGGTGGCCGGCACCGGATTCACCGGCCCGAGCCTCGCCGGGCCGTGGACGGCCGGCCCGGTGAGCGCGAACGCGGGCGGAACCCTGTCCGGCAGCACGGCCGCGGCCTCCGGCCAGCCGTCGCCCGCCGAGGCCACCAGCCCGGCCTGGTCCGGCCCGCTGGCGGCGCTGGACCGCCGGCTCACCGAGACCACGGCCGGCCAGACCACCAGGTACGTCTACGGAGCCGGCCTGATCGGTGCCGAGCGCCCGGACGGCAGCTTCGCCAGCTACGTGTTCGATGGCCAGGGCAGCACGCTGGCGCTGGCGCTGCCGGACGGCACGCTGGCCGGGCGCCAGAGCTACGACGCGTTCGGCGGGAACCTCGGCGGTGACCCGGTCAGCCAGCCGTTCGGATACGCCGGGCGCCTCGGCGTCGCGCTGCTGCCCGGCGGCCCCCTGCACATGCGCACCCGTGCCTACCAGCCCCCGCTGCTGCGCTTCACCGGCCAGGACTACCTGCTCGGCGCGATCACCGACCCGCAGTCGCTGAACCGGTACGGCTACCTGCGCGGCGCGCCGCTGCTGCGGGCCGACCCGCTCGGCGAGGACGGGTTCCCGCTGTGGGCCACGATCGTGATCATCGTGGGCGGCGTGATCGTCATCGGCGGGGCCATCGTCGGCGGCCTGTACCTGGGCAGCACGATGGGCGCGGGGGCGGCCGCCGGCGCGACCGGCGCGGCTACCGGCGCCGCCACCGGGGCGGTCACCGAGGAAGCGGCCAATATCTTCAACACGCTTCAGTGGGCCCAGCGGAACGCCCCCGGCCTCACCTACCGCGGCCGTCCCCCGGTGGGCTACCGGCCGGTGCCCACCCAGGAAATCGAGCTGGAGACCTTCGCGCTCAAGGAGGACTGACCGGGGTGCTGACGCTGGACGACCTTCGGGACGCGGTGGACCTCTACCACGGCTCGCTGCGGTTCGCCGTCCCGATCGCCTCGCTGGCCGGGCTCACCAGCCCGGACTGGCCGCTCGCGCTGACCTACGACAGCGCCGCCGTGGACGAGACCGTGACCGGCTGGAACCTGTCCCGCCCGACCGGCGAGGCCGGGCTCGGCTGGTCGCTGGACGCGGACCGGATCGAGGTCGAGCGCGGCGACCAGCTCGGCAGCGACCAGGCGCTGACCGCCGCGGTGTACACGCTGGCACTCGGCGGCCGCCGGTACCGGCTGGTGCCCGCGGGCGGCCAGCCGGGTTCCCCCGCCTACGCCACGGTGCCGCACGAGTTCTGGCAGGTCGCCTACGCCCCGGCGAGCGAGAGCTGGACGGTCACCACCGAGGACGGCAGCCGGCTGGTGTTCGGCGACCAGGGCAGCGGCCGCGGCACCGTCGACTGGGGATATGCCTGGGGCAACTGGTCCGGCGCGAGCATGCAGTCCGCCGGGCGCCAGCAGATGGCGACCGGCTGGTCGCTGTCGCAGCGGACCGACGTCTGGGGCAACACCACCACGTTCAGCTACACCCAGGCCCAGGGCCAGCTGGGCGGCGGCACGCCGGTCAGCTACACCCAGGCCACGGCCCTGACCAGGATCGACGGCCCGGATGGCGGCGCGCTGGTGCTGCGCTATGCGGCCAAGGAGGCGGCCGAGTACACCGGCCCGCACAGCGGTGGCTCCGCCGCCGCCTGGCAGTCCAGGTACTCCGCCACCGTGCTCGCCGCCGTGGACGAGGTCGCGCCGGGCGGCACGGTGATCGCCACCACCACGCTCGGCTACACCGGGCCCGGCGGCACGCTGGCCACGATCGGCACCGGCGACCACACCAAGCGCCTGCTCATGGGCCTGGTCCGGCAGGCCCCCGGCGGCTATCAGCTGCCCGGCCTGTCGCTCGGCTACGACACCGACCCGACCTCCGACTCCTACGGCGCGCTGACCAGCGTGATCACCGAGGCCGGCGGGGAGGCGTCGGTCGCCTACAGCCGGCCCGCGCTGACCCTGCCCAGGCGCGACATCGTGCTCGCCCCGCCTGCCGCCGGGGCCGGCCAGCCGAGGGTCTTCATCGGCGACGACTACGCGGTCGTGCTCTGGCGCGGCTCCGACGGCTCGGTGCAGGCCGTCGCCTACCGCTGGCAGGGCCGCTGGCTGCCGGCCAGCGTGCCCGCCCCGCCCGCCGCCGACGATGCCGCCTACCAGGCGCTGCGGGTGGCGTGCGGCCAGGGCTGCTTCGCGATCGTCGGCGCCACCCAGTACACCGTGTTCGGCGCCGATCCCGCGGTGCCCGGCGGCTGGGCCGGCTCGACCGCGCCCGAGCCGATCGGGCTGCCACAGGGCGATCCGGTGGCGCTGGCGGCCGGCGCTGGCTACCTGGCGCTCGCCGGGACCGTCAGCGGCACCATGACGGTGCGCTGGTTCGACGGTGCCGCCTGGCAGTCCCTGTCCTGCCCGGCCCCGGCCGGGACCACGCTGGCCGCGATCGGCGGCTCGGCGGGCAGCCTGGTCCGGGTCGCCTCCAGCGGCGGCCAGGGGCACCAGGTGCTGCTCGCCTATCCGGCCCCGGCCGGCGGCGGGTGGGCGGCCAGCACGTTCACGCTGCGCGAGCCGGTCCCGGCGCTGGACACCGTCATCGTGACCGCCGGGGACAGCTACGCGGTCGTCACGCTGGCCGGCTGGGCGGGCGCTGACCGGGTGATCGCCCGCGACGCCGTTCTGGTGGAGCCCTGGTTTCACCGGCCTGAGCACGGCCGGGCTCAGCCGGCAGACCGGCTCCGCGCCGCCCGGCGGGGTAACGGGGCCGCAGCTGGCCGGCGCGACCGTGCTGGCCGGACAGGACGTTTTCCGGTTCGACGGCGTGACCTGGCGGCATCAGGACCTGAGCGCGCTCGCCCATCCGGGACAGAGCCAGGTGGCCGGGCTCAGCGCCGGGCCGGACCTGGTGGCCAGGTCGGTGCAGCTGGCCGACGGCTCGCTGGTCTACGACCTGATCACCTACGACCCGGCCAGCACCACGGCCACCCCGTGGGGCTATGCGGCCGGGCTGTCCGGGCTGCCGGCCCGCCAGGGCGCCACCACCGCGATGGCGGCCAGGCCCGGCCCCGCGCAGCCCGGCGCCGCCAGCCGGTTCGTGCTCCTCAACAACACCCTGTACCTGCTGGCAGGCGACGGCTCCTGGTCGTCGCAGCTGGCCGTCGGCACCGTATTCGACCAGACGACGATCGCCAGCCTGGTGCTGGCCGGCCACAGCTACCTGGTGTTCCAGACGGCCACCGGGGTCAGCGCCTACCCGCTGGCGCCGGGCGGTCTCGGCGCGCCCGGCGGCATCGACCTGACCGGCTCGAAGCTGCTGCCCGCCACCGGGCCGCCGGTGACCGGCCAGAGCTCGTTCGTCGCCTACACCGGGACCTGGGGCGATCCGGCCGCCGTGCTCACCCTGTACCGGGCCGTGTCCGAGGACGTGCGCGGCCCGCTCACGCCGCTGGCCGTCGCCAGCATCACCCGCTATGCCAGCGGCGGCATGGGCTCGGCCGGGCCGCTGCCCTACGACGCGGTCCCGGTCGCCTACGACCACGGCCTGGCCGTCGCGACCGCCACCGACGACGGGCGCGCGCTGGCCGTCAACCACAGCACGGCCACCGAGGCGGGCACCCCGCAGGATGCGCAGCCGTTCGGCAGCACGCACACCTACCTGTTCGGCCGGCTCACCCCGGCCGAGACGCCGGCCCTGCCGTATCCGGCCGGGCAGCAGACCAACGCCACGGCCAGCCTCGGCTACCTGGCGGGCACCCCGTACGCGGTCCGCGAGCTGTCGGCGGCGGGCACCGAGGTGCTCAGCAACCTGCTGTGGTGGTGGGCCACCAGGGCGCCGTCCGGCGGCACCTACCTGCGCGTGCGCGCCGAGACCACCGCCGCCGACGGGGTGCCGAGCGAGCGGGACCTGAGCTACGACGCCGCCACCGGCCTGGTCACCGAGCTCGACGCGACCCTGGCCGACGGGACCCAGCTGCGCACCACCTACCTGTACTGGTGGCAGGCCTACGACACCGGCCGCGCGCTCAACCTGCTCACCCCGGTCGTGCAGTGCCTGCAGTACGCAGGCACCGCGCTGCTGCGCGGCTCGGTCACCACCTGGACCAGCCAGTGGGCGGCCGGGCCCGGCCGCTGGGCACAGCAGGCCACCTACCTGGCCACCAGCGCGACCCCGGCCAGCTTCGCCAACTGGGCCGGGCCCCCGCTGCCCGCGCCGCAGGGCTGGCAGCTGACCTCGCTGATCGCCGACCGGACCAGTGCCGGCCTGGTGGCGCTGACCAGGGACGCGCTCGGCCGCTCCGCCTCGAGCACCCACTCGGCCGACGGCATCAGCCAGCTCGCCTCGTTCGGCAACACGGACGCCGGCGGGCAGGAGGCCTCGCACTACAACTGCGAGCCGTACGAGGATCCCGCCCCCTGGGCCTATCGCGGCAGCACGATCGAGGCGCACCTGGTCGAGCAGGAGGCCAACCTCGGCACCAGGTGCCTGCAGATCGCCCCCGACCCGACCGGCGCCACCGGCCCGGTAGCCGCCTGGACCCCCGCCTCCCAGGGCCGCTCCTACCTGTTCTCCTGCTGGGCCCAGACCGGCGCCGGCCTGACCGAGGGCGATGCCACGTTCGTGCTCAGTGCCCGGGCAGGCGGCCAGGACATCGGCAGCCTGACGCTGAACCTGCCGGCCACCGCCGGCCTGTGGGCCTACGCCAGCGCGGTGATGCCGCTGGCGGACTGGCGGGCCGCGCACAACGTGCCGGCCGCCACCCAGGCAACGATCACGGCACGCGGCGCGAACACCAGGGCCGGCCTGGACGTGTTCGTCGACGGCCTGCGCTTCCAGCCGTCCGACGCCGACTTCTACGCGTCGGTGCCCGACCCGGCGACCGGCCTGCCGCTCGGCTCGCTCGCGCCGAACGGCGTGACCTACCGGCTGATCAGGGACGCTAACCGGATTGTCACCGGCACGGTGGGGCCGGATGCCGCCACCGCGCGGCTGGCGATCCCGGCCTTCGCCCGGCTGGCCACCGCCGACGGCACCTTCGCCACCGCGTTCCCGAACACCAAGCTCGAGGCCGACTCGGGCACCGCGGCCGACTACCAGAACTTCGAGGCATCGGACGCCGGCCTGTGGACGCTGCCGGCCGGCTGGACCGTCGGCGGCGGCCAGCTCGCCTTCTCCGGCAGCCAGCCGGGCGTGCCCGGCAGCATGGCGGTGCTGACCGGCTTCGCCAGCCCCAGCTACGTGGCGAGCGTGCGGTTTTTGCCGCCCACCAGCCCGCCCGACGTGGGCATCGGCTGCGGCAACGTGCTCGCCTTCCACCTGGCCGCGCCGGACGCCTGGGTGCTCGCGACCACCACGGACGGCCAGCACTGGACCCAGGGCACCCCGTACCCCGGCCCGCTCGGCCACGGCGACCTGGTGTTCGCGCTGCTGGACGGCCGGGTGACGGTGTTCGCGGCCGGCCGCCAGGTCTTCTCCCAGCAGGTGCCCGCGGGGATCACCCCGGACGGCGGGCTGCGGCTGTGCCTGACCGGGCCGGGCGCCTTCGCGGACCTGATCGCGCTGACCGATCCCGAGCTGCGCCTGGTCATGATCGACGGCCGCGGCCTGGCGCAGCAGTCGATCGACCTGCGCAGTTCGGACGGCGTCCACGCGCTCGGCGCGGTCACCGACCAGCGCGGCCTGCCCGCCTACGACAAGAACGCGGCGGCCGTGGCGCTCGCGCTGGACAGCGGGCGGATCGCCGGCGCGCCCACCAGCTACCTGCCGCCGAGCACGCCGACGCTGCCGCAGTACCTGCAGCTCGGCAACGGCAGCCCGTTCATCCGCGAGGTCGCCGAGCCCGCCCCGCTGGCCAGGCTGAGCCAGCTCGGCCTGCCCGGTGACGACCTTGCCGTCGGCGGCGGGCACGAAAGCGACGTCGCCTACTCCCGCAACACCGCGGCCTGCCCGATGCAGGGCCTGGTGCCCGACCAGCAGGCGGGCAACTACGAGCTGGTCGCGTTCACCGACCCCGACCACGGCAGCAGCTACCGGCTGGCGTCCTCCTCTGGCTACCCCACCGCGCAGCGCACCGAGCTGGCCGGCGGCGCCAGCCTCACCGAGGGCTACGGCACCGACCCGACCGGCCTGCTGACCTCCGTCACGCCCCCGAACGGCTACGCGCAGTCCGACATCGCCGGCTGGCAGACCCGCTTCACCCGCGACTTCCTCGGCCAGCTGGTCGGTGTCGACTCACCCGACGAGCTGCAGTCGCAGACCGGGTACGACTCGGCGGGCCTGCCCAGGTTCACCCAGTCCGCGGCCGAGGCCGCGGCCAGTCCGACGATCATCAGGTACCGCAAGTACGACGGCATCGACCGGGTGGTCGAGGAGGGCGCCATCCCCGGCGTCACCTGGGCGTCGGTGCTGCCGCAGGCGGACAACGCCGGCTGGCCGGACGCCGGGACCCCGCACTCGGTGTCCAGGGCGATGAGCTACGACGCCCCGCCGGCCGGCGTCGCGGGCACCTGCACCGAGGGCCGCCTGGCCCAGCTCACCGTGTACGCCGCCGACGGCACTACGGTGGCCACCAGCGAGAGCTATGGCTACGACACCGCCGGACGGGTCACCGCGCAGTGGACGCAGGCCCCCGGCTACAGCGCGGACACCTGGCTGACCGGCTTCGACTACGACAGCCGCGGCAACATGACGCTGATCAGGTACCCGATGGCGGTCACCGACGGCAGCCCGCCGCTGTCGGTCGCCTACAGCTACGACCGCGACGGCCGGGTCGTCGCGGCCGGCGACCCGCCGCCGGCCGGCTTCATCGACCCGCTCAACCCGCCCGCCGACACCAGCGCCAGGTACGGCCAGTTCAGCTACGCCCCCGATGGCTCGCTCAGCTCGGCCTCCTACCAGAACGACGACGCCGGGACCGAGCCGATCACCGTCGCCTATACCTACAGTCCGGCCGGCTGGCCGCTGTCGGCCACCTCGCCGGTCTACTCCGAGCAGCTCACCTACACCTCGGGCGGCTACGGCGGCGCGGGCTCCTACCGCGGCCTGCCGCCTCGGCCCGGCGCACCTACCAGGCCGGCGGCCAGGCGCTGTACCCGCTGCTCGACTACACCGCCCAGTACGCCTACGATCCGGCGGGCCGGCTGACCGCTGCCGCACCGTACCTGGCGCCGAGTACCCCGCCGGGCCCGGGCAGCGCGCCGCTGGCGCTTGACGCCAACGGCAACCTGCTGACCGTGGCGCGCGGGGACGCCACGGCGGCCTACAGCTACCCGCGGGCAGCGGCTCCCGCCGACGCCAGGCGCGACGCCGCGGCCGACGACCCGGCGCAGCCCTCCGACCGGCTGCAGGACGTCCTCGTCACGCTCGCCAGCTCGTGCACCTTCGACGCGATCCCGCCACCGGGCTGGAGCTGGGGCGCCAGCGACGGCGGGCCGGCCGGTGCCACGGTGGTCGATGGCGGGCGGAGCGGCGGCAGGTGCCTGAGCGTTCCCGGCGGGGTGCTCGGGATGGCCGGGGTGCTCGGCTACCGCGGCTATGCCGACCCGCGCGGCACCTACACGCTGCAGTACTGGATCCAGGCCAGCCCCGACTTTGCTGCCCAGCCGGGCGCGGCTGGCTGGTACCTGGTGCTGCACGGGCCGGCCCGATCGCCAGCACCCTCGCCGCGGCGCTGACCAGCCCGCCGACCACCTGGACCCAGCAGACGGTGACGTTCAGCATCGCCAGCCTGTACCAGGTGCAGGGAGACTACGCGCAGGTCGTCGACGTCTCGTTCGTGCTGCGCAACCACCGCGGCACCGGCGGCGGGACGCTCGGCGCGGCGCTGCTCGTCGACGACCTCGTGCTCACCGGCAGCGGCGATCTCGGCACGATCGAGTACGACGCGTCCGGGCGGGTGACCGCGCTGGCCGGGGCCGGCCTGTCCGCGATGAGCTATGCACCCGACTCCAACACCCTCGCCGTGTTCCGCAGCGCCGCGGCCGGCGGGTACACGATGAGCTTCGCGCTCGGTGACGGCGGCGGGTACGCAACCCGCGAGGCCGCCCCGGCTGACCCGAACGGGGTGCCGGGCGCCACCGTCTACCTGCGCGCTCCCGACGGGAGGCTGCTGGCCAGGCAGAACCGCTGGGGGGGCCAGGTCAGCCGCGCCTACTACATCGAGGGACCGGACGGCACCTTCGCGGTCCAGGACGACGGCGAGCTCAGCTACCTGATCCGCAGCCCCGGCTCGACCGCGTGCGCCGTGACGGACACCGGCGGCACGCTGACCGGGTTCTACGACACCGACGCGTTCGGCGCGGTGCAGGCGTGCCCGCTGAACGGCACCGACGTGCTCGGGCTGCTCGGTCCGTTCAGCGCCGTGGCGCCGGCGCCGTCGGCGCCGTACGCGCCGTGGCTCGGCCGAGCGCTGGCGCCGCTGCCGCTGCGCTGCGACCCGGACACGCCCGCCACCGTGGCCGGGTCGCAGCCGGGACAGCCAGGCGGCTACCAGCCCACCTACCTGGACCGGGCACTGAAGCTGGTCACCTCGGCGGCCAACCTGATCAAGCTGAACATCGTGGACGGTACCCGTTTCATGGGCCATGCCCCCGACGGCTGGTACGTCAAGGAGCTGACCAAGGCCATGGTGGTGGTCGCGGCCATGCGCAACCCCAGGGTGAGCCGGCTGTTCAGCGCCGGCATGGCGGTGGCCGCCCTGGTCGGGCCCTACGCCAGCGGCGGCCTGCAGTTCCTGGGCCACCGCCTCTGGGTGCGCTGCGCGCCCGGCCTGCTCAAGGTGCTGAACGAGGGACTGCTCGAGGACATCTACCACGGCGCGTCCTACGGGCCGTTCGAGGAGCTGAGCGGGGCCAGGCGGCTGCGGCTGCGGTCGGTGGAGGTCATCCCCGACGGCTTCTACATCTTCGTGGTCACCGAGTCCTACGAGTTCCGCTACCGGGACATGTCCGACCGGGCCGGCGGCACCGAGCTCTACGTCCGGCACAGCCACCTGGCCGGCGGCGAGTGCGTCTGGGCCGCGGGCATGATGGCGATCTTCGGTGACGAGATCGTGCTGACCGACCAGTCCGGGCACTACGGGCCGACCAGGAAGCAGATCGAGGACTACGCCGTGCCGCGGCTGAAGGAGGCCGGCTACGGCCAGTACCGGATCACCGTGTGCAGCTTCCTGGACATCCACCTGAAACAGGTGATGGTCAATTTCCGCAAGCGGACGGGACGCGCCTGATGGACGGCTTCACCGTCGCCGGAGACGGCGGCTTCACCGCGTGCGAGCTGGACGGCGGCACGGCGGGCCAGCTCGCGTCCTACCTCGATGTCGGCGCCGGGACGCCCGCCCTGTACGCCGCGATCGGCGACCCGGCCACCGGCCGGGCGCTCGACCCGGCCATTGCGAAGCTCACCGTGACCGGCCCGGACGGCACCGGGTACAACACCGCCGTCAGCACTGTCACGCAGTTCGCCAGTGTCTCGGCCGGCCACCTGCAGGCACTGCTCCTGCTGCAGCCGATGGCGGGCCGCTGGACGATCAGCGCTGTTGCCGATAGCACGGGCGCCGCCTCGGCGGCAGGCTTCCGCGCGATGCTGGCCACGGTTCCGGTCGCGATCGCCGATGTCGGCCCGCTGGCCTGCGCGCTCGGCGCGCTCACGCCGCACTTCCCCGGTGACACCTCGGGCTCCCAGCCGCAGGTCGGATTCGACCTGCTGCGCTGGGGCATGTGGCCGTTCGCCGTGGCGGCGGTCACCGCCCGCGCGGCGTCCGGGCTGGCGCTCGACCTGGCCGGGCTGATCAGCGCCGCCTTCGGCATCGACGCCGCGTCGGCCGGCCGTGCGGTCACCGAGATGGCCGGCCAGGCAGCACCCGGCGCGCTGCTCACGATCGCCCGCCAGGGAGGGCTGACCCCGCCCGGCGCGACACTGGACGTGCTGGCCAACGGCGACGCGGCCGACGGCCTGACCGGATGGCAGATCACCGACAACGGCGGGGCCGGCTGGACCGTGCAGTCCGGCTACTCCGGTCAGATCGGCTACGGCGGCAACTTCGCCGCCTCGTACGCCTGGTGCCGCAAGCAGCAGGTCATCGACCTGGTCGGGCAGGCCGGCCTGACACCCGCGTTCCTCGATACCGGGCCGTCCATCATCGTGACCGACTGGGTGGCCGCCCCCGCTCCGGACGGCGCGCAGGCGCCGTCCAGCTACCAGCTGACCGTGCAGCTGCTCGGCGCGTCGGGGGCGCCGGTGAAGGAGCTGACCACCGGCGTCATCACGCTGCCGGCCGCGGGCCCGCAGCCGCAGTGGCAGCGGGTCCAGTTCGGGCTCGACGGGTACGGCCCCGGTGTCCGTTCTGTCTCGTTCGCGCACGGCGGCCTGAGCGGCGGCCAGTGGGACGCCGGCTACGGGGTGAAGCTGACCGGCGCGGGCGTGAGCGTGCAGCTGGCGCCGGCCGCCGGGGCGCCGGCCGAGCTGCTCGCCAACAACAGCGGCCAGGACGGCCTGACGGGCTGGACGAGCACCCCGCCGTCACCGAACCCGTGGACCGTGGACCCGGCGGCCGGGCTGTCCTGCCCGGCCAGCCCCGGCGCCACAGCGTTCGCCGTGGCGTCCGGCACCGGTGCCAAGCAGCAGGTCGTGGACCTGGTCGCGGCCGGGCTGCGGCCGGACTTCCTGGACACCTCGCCCGCCCTGCAAGCCGGGCAGTGGATCGCCGCCGCACCCGGCGGTGCCTGCAGCTACAGCGTGACCGCCGAGCTGCTCGACGCCCAGCAGGCCGTGATCGCGACCCTGGCCACCGGGACGGTCCAGGTGGCCGCCGGGCCGCAGCGGTTCACTCCGCTGCTGCGGGCGATCTCCGGCTACCCGGCCGGGCTGCGCTCGGTCCGGTTCACCCACACCGCGCAGGCCGCCGCCACCGGGCCCGCCTGCGTCGCGGGCGCCACGCTGCAGGTGCTCGTGCCGCAGCCGCCGCCCGCCGCGCTGGCGGCCGCGGCGGCGCAGGCGGTGACCGGGCCGGTCCGGGTGCCCGATCCGGCATCGCGGCCGTACTGGTGGGTGTGCTACCTGCAGCTGTACTCCCGTAGCGGGTTCGGCGGGTTCGGGTCCGGATCGGTCATAACCAACCCGAACGGAGTCTGCGTCCTCACCGCCGCCCACTGCATGGTGCAGCGCTACCCGATGGGCTGGTTCACCAGGATCACCGCGCTGCCCGGCTCGGGCAGCGCGAACATGGCCGGCGGAACGGCGCTCCAGTTCCCGATCGAGTTCCTGACCGCCAACCAGGGCGACCCGCCCTTTGACGGCTCCTTCGACTACGGGCTGATCAGGACCACCGCGACGGACTGGCAGCCCGGCGGGTTCGTGCCCCTGCCGGAAGACGACGCGGCCATGGACGGCCAGGCGGTCACGCTCACCGCGTTCCCGGCCGAGGAGCCGTTCACGATGGGCGTCATGTACACCGACGATCTGACCGCCACCGTCTACGGCCCGGTCAAGGCGAAGATACCGACTACGTTCACCGGCGGCGCCAGCGGCGGCCCGGTCTATGTCCGCGGCACCGAGAACGTCGTCGGCGTGTTCTCGCACAGCGGCTGGCTGCCCAATACCAACCTGTTCGATCAGTACATGCAGCGGCTGGACGCCTTGGCGGTGGACCGGCTGCAGCGCTGGACCCGCCCGCTCGCCGCCACCGACCGGGTGTGCTCGCTCCAGCTCGTCATCCACACCGGGCAGCAGCCCTGGGCGGGCACCGACGACCCGATCAGCCTCACCTTCGGCGGGCACGTGATCCCGCTCGACCCGCTCTGGATGCCCGAATCGGGCAGCAGCTGGAGCGCCAAGGAAACGGACCACTTCGACGGCTACGACCTGTCGCCCGCGCTGCGCACCGGGTTTCCCGGCGGGCTGCTGGTCAGCACGCTCAGCGGCATGGCCTACGAGCTGCGCCGGATGTCCGACAGCTCGTGGACCAGCGGCGACTGGTACGTCGAGAGCCTCAATTTCTTCGTCAACGGCCAGCGCTACTACCTGCAGGTCACCGATGCGTGGGTGACATTCAACGGGGGCCGCTTCGACGCGATAACCGACACCCTGCCCTGACGGCCCAGCACCGGCAAGGCGCTAGCGGGACGTTAGCGACGCGCTAACGGCACGGGCAAGACTGGAATGCCCGCTGCTCCCGACCTGACGGAGGTCATTCATGCCCAAATTCGCAGCTCACGCGGGGAGACGACTGGCGCTCGCGACCACGCTCCTGTTCGCCGGGGCAATGGCGACGACGGTAGCGCTCGCGCCCGCCGCCAGCGCCGCGCCCGCCGCCCGGGTCATCCCCGCGATCCAGTCATGCCAGAGTTACGAGCCCGACTTCAGCGTCACGGTCACGCAGCCGCCGAACGCGGAGATCTCCGTCAATGCCTGGGAATACTGCATTCCCGGTCCCGGCGGCATTGCGTACCACATCACGATCTCGAAGTACATCGGCAACAACCAGTACCAGACCGTGGCCACCGGCACCGGCGAGGCGTTCTACACCTGCACGGGCGGCCGGTACCTCTACACGACGAGCATCAGCTCGGCGCCGTTCTACTGCGGCTAGCACCGCGACCGCTGACGCCGGCCCGGGCCCGGCAGTAGCCTGCCGGGCGCCGGGCCCCCGGGCCGCGTCCCGTTACGGTGTGCTACGAGAGCTAGGCGACCGGAGGAGATCGTCTCAGGGCCTGCCCTGAGGCCAGGACAGGGCTGGCCCCGATCTGCGCGGGCCGGTCGGCGTGGTCTGGTGACAGGGAAGAGGACGAGCAACTCCCTGGAGGCCAGGATGCACAAGCCAGGACACTGGGCAGCGATCACCGGCGTCGGCGTGGCGCTGGCGGCATGCGGGACGGTTGGCGTGGCCGCCGCCGCGCCGGTCCCAGCTCACGCCGTCAGAGCTGTCAGGTACTACGCCTTTGACATCAACAACGGCACCACCGAACCGGGCTTTATCCCGGTCCCGGGCACGAACCCCGCCAAGCTCTCCCAGGGCGATGAGCTGATCATCAACGACCAGGTCACCACCACGCGCAAGCGCAAGGGCGGATACCCGATCGTGGGCTTCGACTCCGGCGTCTGCACAGTGACCAGGATCCCGTTGAAATTCGCGGAGCAGACGCTGGCGAACTGCCTTGTGACCGTCGTATTCAAGAACGGCAGTAGCCTGACCGTCCAGGGCGCCGTTCGCTTCAAGTCGCAGCAGCCCGGGCAGCCGGAGCGGGCCGTGCTTGCGGTCACCGGCGGGACCGGGCGTTCCGACGGTGCCGCAGGTGAGGTCCGTGTCTCCTTCACCAAGAACTACAAGATCCTTACCTTCCTGCTGAAGTAAGGCACGCCAGTGACGGCCGGGACCAAGGTCCCGGCCGTCACTGGCGTGCCCGGGCCTGCCCGCTCCGGCGCAGACGAGGCCGGGCGTCGGGCTGACCGAGGTTACCGGCGCAGGTATGTCAGGACTGCGAGCACCCTGCGGTGATCCTCGGCGGCAGGCGGCAGGCACAGCTTGGCGAAGATGTTCCCCACATGCGTCTCCACAGTCTTGGGAGACATATAGAGCTGGCCGGCGATCGCATGATTGGAGCGGCCCTCGGCCATCAGGGCCAGGACCGCCTGCTCACGTTCGGTGAGCGTCTCCAGCGGGCTATTGAGCCGCGGCCTGGCCACGAGCCTGGCCACGACCTCCGGGTCGATCACCGATTCGCCGGCGGCGACCCGGCAGATCGCGGCAGTGAACTGCGCGACATCGGCGACCCGTTCCTTGAGCACGTAGCCGACCCCGCGCGGGTCATCAGCCAGCAGCTCGAACAGGTGCTCGGTCTCGACATGCTGGGAGATGACGACTACCGCGGTGCCCGGCCACTGGCGGCGGATCTGCAGCGCCGCCCGCAGGCCCTCGGTCGTCTGGGTGGGCGGCATCCGGATGTCGGCGAGCACGACATCGGGTCGCAGCGCAGCTGCCAGCTGCAGCAGCTGCGCTGCGTCTCCGGCCGTGCCCGCCACGTCCAGCCCGGCCTCGGTCAGCAGCCGGCGCAGGCCCTCGCGCAGCAGCACCGCATCCTCGGCGATGACCACGCGCAACGGTGCAGCCCCGGTCACGTACACGGGATATCCGCCTCCAGGCGGGTCCCGGAACCCGGCGGGCTGTCGATGCGCAGCACGCCCCCGACCGAGGCCACCCGGTCGGCGAGGCCGCGCAGTCCCGAGCCGCCCTCATACCGGGCGCCGCCCCTCCCATCGTCGGTAACCTGTACCACCAGCCGTCCTGGCGGTTGCCGGATCGCCACCTTGGCGGCATCAGCCTGCGCATGCTTGGCGACGTTGGCCAGCGCCTCGGACACCACGAAATATGCTGTTGCCTCGATGGCGGCCGGGAACCGGCCGGGCGGCACGCTCGTAATCGCCGTGGCCACCGGCGAGCGCTCGGCCAGGGCCTGAACCGCGCCGGCCAGCCCGGTCTCGGTCAGCACGGCAGGATGGATGCCGCGGGCCAGCTCCCGCAGCTCCAGCAGCGCTTCCCTGGCCTCCTTGCTGGCTGACGCGATCAGCGATTCCAGGTCCGGATCAGCCCCCTTCGCCCGGTCGCGTGCCATCCCGAGCGCGAGGCTGAGAGTAACCAGCCGCTGCTGAGCGCCGTCGTGCAGATCTCGTTCCAGCTTCCGCCGCTCCGCGTCGCCCGCCTCGACAATCCGGGCCCGTGAGGCCCGGACCTGCTCCAGCTGAGCCTGCACCTCGGCCTGCAGCCTGGAATGCTCAAGCGCCATGCTGGCCGCGGATGCTGTCAGCCTGACGAGCTGCGGCTCCTGCTCAAGCCCCTGATCATGCACCAGGACCGCGTCGCCTGCCGCCGCCAGCGTGGTCATCGCCCGGCCAGGGCCTAGCCGGCCCGGGTCAACCGGCTGTCCTGCCGTGTCCAGATAGCCCGATCCGCCTGGCAGCCGGAACGCTAGCTGCAGCGTCGAGTCACCCAGGGCTCTGGCCAGCGCATCCCGCAGCATCTCAGGCGGACCTCCCGGCTCGAGATCCACGATCGCGGTGCCGACCGCGCCGCGCGCGGTTCGCGCCAGCAGCGTGCTGACCACGAACAGCGCCGGGCCGGAGAGCAGCACCAGGGGGGCGATGCCGTAGAGGACGAGATCGGAAACCTGAAGATTGAGATTGCTCGTAACGGTTTGAGTCACGGACAGGGCTATGACCGCGACGCTGATCCAGGCCAGCGGAACCATGGCCCGCCGGGACCAGCCGCGGGCCAGCCGCCAGTGCCGGAAAATCAGGGTCAGCACGATGCCACTGAGCGAAAGCCCGACCGGCACGGATATCACGCCGAAAGCGTTCTCAACCGCAGCAGACCCGCGGACGAGCAGCAGATTGGCCGGGCAGCCGGGACCGCAACCACTGGTGCGAGGATTCCAGAACAACAGGGACACCAGGCTCTGGCCCGTATTCCACGCGTAGACGGCGATGACAACTCCGCACTCGAACCGCGAGCGCAGCCGCCCGGTAGGCCAGGCCAGCGCCAGATGCGCCAGCGATGCCGCGTAGACATTTGCGATCAGGTTGCTGATCGTGAAGGGAAGCGCGTAGGGCAGGTGGCCCATGGCGGGCAGTATCCAGGCGTAGCCAGCGACGGTGAACAACAGCCCGAGCCTGCTAGCCGGCCACCGTTGCCAGGCGGCCAGTCCGGCCACGAGAAAGGACACGCCGACCGCGGTCGCGGTCATAGTCCCGAGCACCGGCGGGGGCGGTCCCGGCAGGTAGGTGACGACCACCTGGTAAGCCACTGCGGCAACCGCGCCCGCGATCAGGGCCGCCTGCAAGCGCCTGCTCACGGCGTGCTCCTGATCAGGAACTCTCGCAGCGCCGCGCCGGAGAGCTGGTCCTTGGGCAGGAAACCGGCGGCGGGGCTGGCCGCGAGCAGCCCGCCGTAGTCACTGGCCTCCCGGGTCGAGGTCAGCACGACGACCGGGCCATCGGCCCGGGCGGCGAGCCGCCTCGCCACCTCGAATCCGTCGAAGTCAGGCAACTGAATGTCGAGCAGCACCAGCCGGGGGCGGACGGCGCTAGCCGCCTCGGTCGCCTGGGCACCGGTTGCCGCCTCGGCTACCGTGAAGCCCGCAGCCTCCAGCATTCTCCTGGCGAATGCCCGGAAGCCCACATGATCGTCGACTACCAGGATCGCTACGGCCGGCTCCACCGATCCAGTCTGGCATCGCGGCAGGCAGCTGACATCAGGGCAGGCCCTGAGGCGCCGGCGGAAAGGGCTCTGCCGTGGAATCGCCTGCCGCGCCGGACGACCGCTAGTTCTTGCGGCGGGTCCAGCGGGGGTGACCGGTCAGGCCGCGGCGGCCGAACCACTGGCCGTACCAGTTGTGCGCGGCGGCCCGGTCCTCCCTGGCCATGTCCGGGTACAGCACCGGCGGGCCGTCCGGCTCCGGCAGCGCCGCCACCCCGGACTGCTCGAACCGGCACTTGACGTAGCCGGGGGTGATCGCCTCGACCTGGTTGGCGTCCACGAACCGCAGCCAGCCGCGCAGCTGGCCGACCCGCAGCATCTCGTGCCGGGCCTTCTGCTCGTCACGCGAGTGCAGCGCGCTGAGGCCGGTCCCGGTGTAGACCACGATGCCGTCGAACACGTCCAGCTCGGGCACCTCGAGCACGTGCTCGACCACGCCGAACTGCTCGCCGGAATGAGTGACCACCGGGTGGCCGGTGCCGACCGCCCGGTAGGAGATCGTGGACAGCTCCTCCTCGGAGCCCGTGCTGTCAGAGCCTGTGCTGTCGGGCACGCGGGCCTCCCTGGCCGCCGGGTGGGATAGCAGTATCCCACCCGGCCCTGCCTAGCCGGGAGCGAGAGCGTCCAGGATCTCGGTCGCGCGGGCGACGGCGGCTACCGGGTCCGCATCCGGCGAGCCGACCAGCGGATCCCAGTTCAGGTCGTAGAAGATCTCGGTCACGCCGCGCTGCGCCAGGGCGGCGGTGTCCGCCCGGATCTGGTCGTAGCTGCCGGACAGCGGCAGCCGGGCACCGTCCGGCCCGGTCGCCTCGGCGCCCGCCCGGACCACGCCCCGGCAGACCACGCGCAGCGCGTCCGGGTCCCGGCCGGCGGCCCGCGCGGCATCCCGGACGACCTCGATAAGGTCGCCGATCCTGGCCAGGTCGGTCCGGCTGGAGGTGACCCAGCCGTCCGCGATCCGGCCGATGCGCTCCAGCGCGGGCCTCGCCATCCCGCCGAGCAGCACCGGCGGGCCGCCGGGCTGCGCCGGTCCCGGCGACTGCACGCCGCGCGGCACCGAGTAGAACTCGCCGGTGAGCTCGCCGCCATCCTGGGCCCACAGGTGGCGAAGCACCGCGACGTACTCGGCGGTGCGGGCGCCGCGCCTGGCCATCGAGGCGCCGGTCAGCGCGAACTCCTCGGGCATCCAGCCGATGCCCAGGCCCAGGTCGTGGCGGCCGCCGGAGAGCACGTCCAGGGTGGCTGCCTGCTTGGCCAGGTAGCCGGGGGAGACGAACGGCAGGTTGACTACCGCGACGCCGAGCCGGATCCGGGCGGTGACCGCGGCGGCGTAGCACAGCGCGCCCATCGGGTCGAGCACGCTGTGGTACACCGGCTCCATGCCGGAGCCGTCCGGGACCAGCAGCCGCTGGAAGCTCCACAGTGACTCGTACCCGGCCTGCTCGGCCCGC
The DNA here is from genome assembly GCA_963719705.1 of uncultured Actinomycetota bacterium. Classification (GTDB taxonomy): domain Bacteria; phylum Actinomycetota; class Actinomycetes; order Streptosporangiales; family Streptosporangiaceae; genus CAVRCV01. The sequence goes on along the minus strand of CAVRCV010000013.1, from coordinate 716,952 downwards.
CGGGCGAAGTCCGCCAGCAGCTCCGGCGTGGCCCACGCGCCCGACACCGGGGCGCCGAAACCTACCTTCATTGGGCTAACCCTATGGCCGGTTCCGTTCGGCCGCCTGCTGTAATGCAGCCATGGAATCCGACCCCCGAACCTGGATCGCCACCCTCCGCAACTCACACGACCGCCTGGCCGGCCTGGTCCGGCCGCTGAGCCCGGCCCAGCTCCGCGAGCAGTCGCCGTGCACCGAGTGGACCGTCGCCCAGGTGCTCTCCCACCTTGGCAGCGGTGCCGAGATCTCGCTGCTGATGCTCCCCGGCGCGCTCGGCACCGGCGCCCCGGCCAGCCGGGATGACTTCCCGGCGATCTGGGACGCGTGGAACGCCAAGAGCCCCGACGACCAGGCGGCCGACGCGCTGGCCACCGACGAGAAGCAGGTCGCCGGGCTGGAGTCGCTCAGCGACGCCGAGCTGGCCGGGATCCGGTTCTCGTTCTTCGGCATGGAACTGGACAGCGTCGGCATGGTCCGGCTGCGGCTGGGCGAGCACGCGCTGCACACCTGGGACGTCGCGGCGACCGCGGACCCGGCGGCCACGGTCGCGCCGGACGCGGTGGCGCTGCTGATCGACAACGTGCCGCAGTTCCTCGCCCCCCGGCTGGGCAAGCCGCAGGACCAGCCGTTCGCGGCCCGGATCCGGACCACCGCCCCGGACCGCGACTACCTGCTGACCGCGGGGGAGAGCGTGACCATGACCGACTGGCCCGGCGACGAGGCCGCGCGCAGCGCGGCCGAGGCTGCCGGAGCCGCCGGGATCGCCGAGGTCAGCATGCCCGCCGAGGCACTGCTCCGCCTGGCCTACGGCCGCCTCCGCCCCGAGTACACCCCGCCCGGTGTCCAGGCCGCCGAGGCTGACCTGGCCACTCTCCGCAGCATCTTCCCCGGCTTCTGAGCCCTGGCTGCGGTCCCTGAGGGCTGCTGGCACAGCCCTTTCGGCCCGCAGTCACGCCGTACACCGACCTGGGCGGTCAGCGCAGGACGGCCATGTCGCCGTCGAAGTCGGCGGCGACACAGGCAGCGACCGCCGGGCAGGACACTGCAGTGAAGCCGCCGCCGTGCGGGTCGGCCGGGCGCGGTGCTGACCAGCCGTGGCCGTGGCTGGTCAGCACCCGGCCAGCCCAGTCGACCGCCGTGCATGACCAGGACCGGGCGCACGAGACGGCAGTCAGCCCGGCGCCGTCGGGGTCGACCAGGCGCGGGGTCGTCCAGGTGCTGCCGTTCCAGGTGATGGCGTTGCCGTCGGTGTCGACGGCAGTGCAGGACCGGGCAGTCGGGACAGGAGATGGCGGTGAGGCCGCCGTGAGGGTCGATCAGGCGCGGGGTCGTCCAGGTGCTGCCGTTCCGGGTGATGGCGTTGCCGTCGGTGTCGACGGCTGCGCAGAAGCCGGCCGTGGGGCAGGAGACGGCGGTGAGCTCGCCGCCGCGAGAGTCGACCGGGTGCGGCACCGACCAGGAGCCCCCGTTCCAGGTCATTGCCCGGCCGGCGCCGTCGACGGCCACGCAGAACCGGTCGGTGGCGCAGGAGACCGAGGTGAGCTCACCGCCGTCGCGGTCGGCCGGGCTGGCGGCCGACCAGACCGGCCGGGACCAGGAGCGGCCGTTCCAGGTGAACGCGTAGCCGGTGCCGTCGACCGCGGCGCAGAACCGGGCAGACGGACACGAGACCGAGGTCAGCAGCCCGGCGATCGGGTCGACGGGAACCGGTGCCGACCAGTGCAGCGCCCGGCCGCGGCCGGGCGCCCCGGCTGGCCGGGCCGTCCCGCCTGCCCGGCCCGCCCGGCCCGGCCGGTCAGGACCTCGCCGTTCTGGTCGACCGCGATGCACAGGCGGGCCGACGGGCAGGACACCGCGTCCGGCACCCCGGCCCTCGGATCGGCGAACGAGCCCGCGGTGGTGCAGTCGCCCGCGCTGGCGGTGGTGTCGTGCGGGCAGGAGATCGCGGGCGCGGACCAGGACCGGCCGTGCCAGGCCAGCGCGTTCCCGTTCCAGTCCACGGCCAGGCAGAACCTGGCCGGCGCGCAGGACACCGACTCGATGCCGTCGCCGGTCTCGTCGACCAGCACCGGGGCTGACCACTTCCGGCCGTTCCAGGTCAGCGCCGAGCTGCCGTCCAGGGCCTGGCAGAACGAGGCCGACACGCAGGAGACCGAGATCAGCCCCTCGGCCCCGTTCGGGTCGAAGCTGGCCGGCCGGGACCAGCGGCGCCCGTTCCAGCTGACCTCGCCGCCGTTCCAGTCCGCGGCCAGGCAGAACGAGCGAACCGGGCAGGACATCGAGGCCAGGCCGCCGCCGGTGCTCGCGGTGGTCGGGTCCACCTCGGCGGGCGCCGACCAGCGGCGCCCGTTCCAGGTCAGGGCGTGCCCGGCCCAGTCACCGGCGGCGCAGAACGAGGGCGAGGCGCAGGAGACTGACTGCAGCCCGGCGCCGCTGCCGTCGATCAGGACCGGCCGCGACCAGCTCCGGCCGTCCCAGGTCAGCGCGTTACCGTGGCCGTCGACGGCGACGCAGAACGACGCCGACGGGCAGGACACCGAGGTCAGCCCGGCGCCGCCGGGGTCGATCCGCACCGGCCGGGACATCAGGCGGCCGTTCCAGCGCAGCGCGTCCCCCCGGCTGTCCACCGCCACGCAGAACGAGGCGCTGGCGCAGCTCACCGCGTTCAGCTCAACCGTCGTCCCGCCCGGGTCGACGGGCAGCGGCCGGGACCAGCGGCGGCCGGTCCAGCGCAGCGCGTCGTTGCCGTACTGGTCCACCGCCAGGCAGAACGAGGCCGACACGCAGGACACCGAGCGCAGGTTGCCGGCCGCCCGGTCGGCGGCGCCGGGCCCGGCGCCGGCCGGGGCCATCGCAGCCTGCGGGCCGCCCGCCGCCCGGCTGGTGAACGGCTCGAAGATGTGGCTGAACTCATACCGGGACTGGCGGACGTGGCTGCCCGCCGTGCTGTCGTCCTGCACGTTCCAGAACGACAGCTCGCCGAGCCCTCTCGCCGCCGCCCAGCGCTCCACGGTGCGGGCGTCGGCGATCGTGAGGGTCTCGGCCGGGCCGTAGTCATCCACGCCGAGGTCCTCGGTGACGCCGATCATGCCCCACAGCTGCCGCGCCGACTCGTGCCGGTACAGCCGGTGCAGCCGGTCGAACAGCTGCTGCGCGGCGCCCTCGGTGTTGTCCGCCATCTCGTGCGGCAGGTTGTCGTAGTAGTCGAACGTCATCGCGTTCACGATGGTGATCCTCGCGCCGCTGGCCAGCGCGTTCTGCAGCACGCGGGAGCCGCCCTGGTCCAGGCCGGTGGCGTTGGTCGGCAGCGTGTACACGAACTGCACGGTGCGGTGCGTCGCCGCGGCCCAGCGCTCGGTCAGCGTGATCGCCCTGTTCCGCCGGTCGATGCCGGCGTAGTTGTTCAGCGAGTCTTCCTCGGTGTCCAGGTCCAGCCGGGTGACGTGATAGGCGGTGATCACCTTCTCGTACTGGGCCGCGATCGCCGGCACGCTATGACAGCTGTCGGCGATCTCCTCGTCCGCGCTGTCCGCGGACGCGCCGCCGAAGGACGGGACCACGTTGCCGCCGGCCTTCTGGATGGCCGCGATGCCGGCCGCGTAGGTCCGGCCGACCGGCATCGACGGGTCGCCGTTCCAGTCCACCGTGCACGACCCTGGCCTCGGCGTCTGCAGGAACGCCACGGTCAGGTACTTAGCTCCGGACGCCCGCGAGGTCGCCGCCAGCGTGTCGCTGGTGTTGAAGTAGTACGGGGCGAACACGTGCGCGGGCAGCAGCGCCGGGACCGCAGCCGCTGGCCGTCGCCTGCGATCCGGCCGGGACCGCGAGGACCATCGCGGCCGCGCAGGCGGTCGCGGCCAGCACGCCGGGCAGGCGGGATCGCAGCATCGCGTGCTCCAAGTGTAAGGAAACTTTCCTAACCAACGAGAGTGCTGGAACCGGCGCGACCTGTCAACCCTCGGGCCGGTCAGGCTCGGGTCAGGACTCAGTCCCGGGTCAGGACGAGGTCGGTGAGCTCGCGGGCGCAGCCCCAGGAGAGTGTGACGCCGGCCCCGCCGTGGCCGTAGTTATGCAGCAGCGGGCGGCCGTCCGCGGTCTGCCCTGCCTCCAGCCGGACCCGCGGCCGCAGCGGCCGCAGCCCGACCCGGTGGGCCAGCACCTCCACCGCTGCCAGCCGCGGCTCCAGCTCGGCGCAGCCGGCCAGGATCTGGTCCGCGGTGGCCGGGTCTGGCCGGGTGCTCCAGTCGCCGTGGATCTCGGTGCCGCCCATGATCAGCCGGCTGCCGTGCGGGAAGAAGTACGCCACGCCGTCGGCGGGCGGCTCGGCGTGGCCGATGCGGAACTCGGTCAGGCCGGGATTGGCCGCGATCACGGTCTGACCGCGTACCGGGGTCACCGACGGATCCGGCACCAGCCGGTGCGCGCCGGCGCCGGAGCAGTTGACCATGATCGTGGCGTCGCACTGCGCCGCCGCCTGGGCCAGGGAGCCGAAGGTGCGCGGGATCCGGATCCGTCCTCCGGCCCGGCGCAGCCGGGCGGCCAGGTAGCCGAGGTAGCCGGGCATCCAGATCACCGGGGCGGTGAAGCGCCAGCCGGACACGAACCCGTCGGGCAGACCGGCCGGATCGCAGCGGTGCCGCTCGCCTACCCCGTCGGTCCATTCCGGCGGCTCCGGCTGCTCGTCCCGGTAGCTCTCGGTGCCGGTCATGACCTGCACTCCGGCCGCCGGCACGGCGGCCAGCTCGCGGAAGATCGCCAGGGAGCGCTGGGCCCAGCCTGCCACCCGGTCGTCCAGGCCGACGAGGTGGGGCCCCCAGATCGCGCCGGCCACCGCCGACGTGGTCTGCTCCGGCTCGGTGTCCGCGTACACGGTCACCGCCAGGCCCGCCTCGGCCAGGCAGACCGCCGTGGTCAGCCCGGACACCCCGGCCCCGATCACCGCCACGTCACGCTGCTCGCTGCGCATTCCCGGCGGCATCAGCTCTCGGTCACGACAAAGCCCTGGCTGTCCAGGCCCGCCTTGCCGTAGGAGTAAATCCCGCCGGCGCTGCAATGGCCTGGTGCGGCGCACGATACCGACTCGGTTTCAGCGTCCCGGCCGACGTTGAGGGCTGCCGATCCCGGCACCTCGATTGCCTTGCCCCAGCGGCCGTTGCGCTCGGTCACGACGAGGGCCTGCACGCTAGTGCGAGAGCTGCCGTAGTAGCCGCCGGCGCTGCAGTCGCCTGGTGCCGCGCAGGACACGGACTCGATTTCGGCGTCCCGGCCGACGTTGAGGGCTGCCGATCCTGGCACCTCGATTGCCTTGCCCCAGCGGCCGTTGCGCTCGGTCACGACGAGGGCCTGCTCACCGGGGCCGGAGCCGTCGTAGTAGCCGCCGGCGCTGCAGTCGCCTGGTGCCGCGCAGGACACGGACTCGATTTCGGCGTCCCGGCCGACGTTGAGGGCTGCCGATCCTGGCACCTCGATTGCCTTGCCCCAGCGGCCGTTGCGCTCGGTCACGACGAGGGCCTGCTCACTGGCACCGGAGCCGCCGTAGTCACCGCCGGCGCTGCAGTCGCCCGGTGCCGCGCAGGACACGGCGTTGATTCCGGCGATTCCGCCGACGTTGAGGGCTGCCGATCCCGGCACCTCGATCGCCTTGCCCCAGCGGCCGCGGCGCTCGGTCACAATGAACGCCTGGTAGTTATCGTTGCCGTCGAGGTAGTAGCCGCCGGCGCTGCAGTTGCCCGGTGCCGCGCACGACACGGACTCGACCCGCGCCTGCGCCAGGACATTCAGCCGCCCCGAGCCGGGCACCTCGATCGCCTTGCCCCACCGGCCGTCACGTTCAGTCACAACGAGAGCCTCGGTCGCCCCTTCAGAGGGTCCGGCAACTCCGTATTCGCCGCCCGCAGTGCAGTCGCCCGGTCTGGCGCACGACATCGCGCCGATGTCGCCGCCCCCGGTCACGTCGAGCCGGGCCGAGCCCGGCACCTCGATCGCCTTGCCCCAGCGGCCGTTGCGCTCGGTCACCACGAACGCATGGAACTGACCGTTCCTGGCGGTGTACTGGCCGCCAGCGCTGCAGTTGCCCGGTGCCGCGCAGGAGAGGGAGTCGACCGAGGCGCTCCGGCCGGCGTTAAGGCTCGCCAGACCTGGAACGTTGATCGCCTTATTCCAGCGGCCGTTGCGCTGGCTGACGACGAACGCCTGCTGATTGGTGTCGGAAACGGCGTAGTCACCGGCAGCTTCGCAGTCTCCCGGTGCCGGGCAGGAGACCGCGCCGACATCGGCGCTCCCCCCGGTGTTCAGGCGTCCGAGGCCAGGGACCACCATGGCCTTACCCCAGGTTCCGCCCGAACTGCCAGGGATGACAGCCAGCCCGGGTGCGGCCAGGGCGGGCGACAGGCTCGCGCCCGCCAGCAGAATGGCCAGGCAGGCCGCAGCGAGCACCATCGCAGCGCGCAACGTGGCGCAGCAGCTCCGCATCGGATCCCCATCCGCGGACGAGACCGTCCGGGCCACTCTACTCCGGCGTGCTGCGGGTCATAGCCGCTCGCCGGCCCGGACCGGGGCGGCCAGGGTGTTGGCCTCGGGGGCCAGGGGGCACTGCCACGCGCTGCTGTAGCGGCAGGACGGGTGGTAGAGGAAATTCAGGTCGACTACCAGGGCACCCGGCCCGCCGCCCAGGTCGGCGCCCTTGGCGGTATCGAGCACGTACCGGCCGCCGCCGTAGCTGGAGTCCCCGGCCGTGCCGTCCCGCAGCGGCAGGAACAGCCCGCCCGCGTACTGGTCCAGCCACCAGACCCCGACGGTCGCGTCGGCCGGGCGCGGCAGCCGCAGCCGGCCGATCAGCCGCATCGAGACCGCGCCGTCCTGGCCTGCCGGGACCGATACCCGGGCCGGCTCCGGCACCGGGAGCAGCGGCAGCTCGAACCGCAGGGCAGGGTCGTAGGGCCAGTAGGGCAGCCCGGTGACGCGCAGCGGGTCGCCGGGCGGCAGCGGGCTCTGCGGATGGCTGCGGAACAGCTCGTCCCGGCCGTCCCGCCACAGCGCGTGCGCCGACTCCGGCTTCTCCTGCGCGCGTACCGCGGCATAGAGCTCGCTGACCGCACGGCGCCAGGAGGCAAGCTCAAGCTCCGCGGTGCCGGTCCCCGGGCCAGTACCAGTACCGTCCCCCATCTGCCGTGCGTCCCCCGTCCGCCGGTATCGTCCCGGTCCGCCCTGACTGCCTAGTGACCGGGGGCCGGCTGCCATAGCTCGAACCGGTTGCCCTCGGTATCCACGGCCCGGGTGGTAGAGCGGCTAACGATAGGGCACCGCGCCGACAGTCCTGCCTGGACGTGACCGCGCCGCCGGATCAGCCCCGCTGCCCGCGGCGGTTCCGGCCGGGCTGGGCGCGGGGCCCGCCCGCGCAGGCGGGCCCCGCGCCGGGAGGGGCCTCCGCTATCGTCCGCTGCTACCCATGGCCCTGACGTGGCTGCCGCGCCTGCGGCCTTGCCGCTGCCGCCTCGCTGCCGCCGGGGGTCGGGGTGGAGGTGAGGACGATGCCGGTCGGCTCCTCGCCGTCGCCCGCGTTGGGCTCACCGCCGTAGCCGACGTTGAAGCTGCCGACGACACCGTCGGTGGCGGTGTCGAACACCGTGACGATGCCCGAGGTGAGCCCGCCCGCCCACAGCTCGCTGCCGTCGGGCGTCAGGGCCAGGCTGACGGGATCGCCGGAGTCGGGGATGGTTTTCGTGACGGTGCCGGACGCCGCGCTGATGACCGAGATGGAATCAGAGTCACCGTTGGCCACGTAGATCTTGCTGCCGTCGGATGAGATCACTAGCTGCCACGGCATCTGGCCGACACCGATCGTGCCCGTGATCCTGCTGGACGCGGCGCTGATCACCTCGACCGATCCCCGGACGGTATTGGTCACGTAGACCGTGCTGCCGTCCGGGGAGACGGCGACGCCCTCCGGATCCCCCAGACCGTGGATCGCGGCGACGACCCGGAGGGTGGCGGTGCTGATGACCAGCAGGCCCTGGCCGGTCGTGACGTAGGCGGTGGCCCCGGACGGCGAGAACGCGATCTGCCGGGGGTCGCCGCGCAGGTGCAGCCGCGCTGTCACGGTATCGGTGGCGGTCGAGATAACGCTGATCCCGCCCAGCGACCGGGGGCCGGTCTGCGGGCCCGTGTCGGCCACCCACACCTGACTGCCGTCGGGGGTCACGGTCAGGTCCTGGGGGTTGAAACCCACGTGGATGAGCGTCTCGGGGGGGTTGGCGTAGTTCGACGGGTCGAGCGCCGCGGCGTTGATCACCGCGACCGTGTCGTTGCCGGTGTCGGCGAAGTACAGCGTGTCGCCGTACATCGCCACGCCCTCCTCGCTGGAGTCGTAGTTGTAGTCCCCCGGGTCATTGGGCACCTGCCGGTCGCCCACGTTGTACTGCTGGACGAGATCGCAGTTGGTGGTGTTGACCGCGTCGAAGGCCTGGTAGCCAGGCAGCGCCAGGTAGGCGGCCCCGGCTGGCCCGCCGCAGCTCGACGAGCTGAGCCGGGCCCTGGCCGCATGGTTGTCAGCGACGGGGTGATGAGCGGTGAGCGCCGTCGCCATCCCGGCGGCAGCGAGGACGAGTGCGGCCCCTGCCGCCGTGATCAGGCGGCGGCTGGGCCCGGTCGCACCGGAACCTGATGATCCGCGCGGTGCCATCGTGATCACACTCCCATCACAGCCGGGGCGGCCAGTGCGTTTCGCACCGGTTTGTGCCCTGGCGGCTGGGCCGGCGGGCTCTGCTGCGCAGCCGGGTAGGGCGGGAGCTGGAAGTGGACTACTTCCTCTTCGGCCCGCTCAAGTTCCCGCTTCGTGTCGGGCAGCCGCGGGAACCGCCGGCTGGGAGCTTGCCCAGCGCCGAGCTGAAATCGCCGACGGTCTGCCGCCGCCAGGCGGTGATGCTGGGGTTGACCACCCCGGTCACCAGCTCCAGCAGCCGGGTAACCGAGGTGTGGTCGAACGTGTCGTGGCAGACGAAGCCGCCCACCGTCCAGGGCGAGACGATGATGCAGGGCACGCGGAAGCCCAGGCCGATCGGCCCCGGTGCGGCCGTCGGCGCCGCGGTGACGTACTCGCCCGGAGTGCCCGCCGGGGCGGTGGGGGGCAGGACGTGATCGAAGAACCCGTCGTTCTCGTCGTAGATGAGGATGAAGACCGTCTTGGCCCAGACGTCGGGATTGGCGGCGATCGCGTCGAGCTTGCTCTTGACGTAGTCGGCGCCGGCCGCCGGCATGAAGTCGGGGTGCTCGGACTGGTAGGAGGGCGGGAGGAGCCACGACACCGTGGGCAGCCGGTCATGGGCGGCGTCGTACTCGAACTGGCCGGGCTGGTAGAACCTCATGGCGTTCTGGTACAGCGGTGAGGAGACCGGCGCGCCCTGGTACTGGTCGAAGTACTCCAGCACGTTGAAGCCGTAGTTGTCGATCTCCTGGTACACCTTCCAGGACACGCCGGCCGTCGTCAGCAGCTCCGGATAGGTCGTCCACGAGTAGCTCTCGGGGGGCACGTAGTTGCCGTAGACCGGACCGCCGTGCAGGCCCGCAGGATCGATCTGGCCGGTCATGAGATAGAGCCGGTTGGGCCAGGTCGGTCCCAGTATCGAGCAGTGGTAGCCATCGCAGACCGTGAACGCATCGGCCAGCGCCCAGTGGAACGGGATGTCGTCCCGCTTGAAGTACGCCATGGAGTACTGCCCGGCAATTCCGTCGACGGAGTCCGGGATCCGGGAGCTGACGAAGCCGTTCATGGCCCCGTTGTTCCACGACGCGTGCTGCGGCCCCCAGCTGTGGCTGTTCGAGGGCAGCGCCTGGGCACTCGTGCTGCGGGTGTCGGTGTGGAACGGGTACAGGTACCCGTCCGGGTTGTCGGTGTCCGCCTGCTTGAAGACGCCCGGGATCGCGCCAGGGTCGCTGAAGCCGCGCACTCCGGGCATGGCGCCGAAGTAGTGGTCGAAGGACCGGTTCTCCTGCATCAGCACGACGACGTGCTTGATCTCGGCGAGGGGCGCGGTCGCCCGCGCCGAGGCCGGGCGTGCCGCCGGCGCGCTTTCGATGATCTTCCGCAGGTTGGCTGGCAAGGCGAAGGACGCCAGAACCATCCCGCCTGCCGACGCCATGAGCTGACGCCGGCTCACCTCAATCGTCACTCAGGATCTCCTAACGCCGAAGGGACGGCACCACTGGCAGCACGAACCGGCTGAGGGCGAGCAAGGTCGCCCTGGACGCGGCGCCCGAGCGGGGAACCCCGTGTTTGGAGTCAGATGAAAGCCAACCAAAGTGATCTACATCTGACAAGCAGGTGAAATGCGGCTGATCAGTCGCCGTGGACCCGGCGCAGGCCCCTGGCCGCGGCCTCAGGCGTGGATGACGTCGGTGTGATGGCAGAAGTGCACCCGCGCCGCCTCGGTGGACCGGATCCGGTCCACCGAGTTCCGCCAGGCCGCCTCGTCGCTGGCCTGGCCGGGCGGCAGCTTCGCGCCCGGCGGCCCGGCGTACTGGCGCGGGGTGTAGGCGGCGTCGCCGATCAGGAGATCGTTGTCCCCGCCAGTCACCGCGGACGATGACGGACTGGTGGCCTTCGGTGTGGCCGGGCGTCGCGATCACCTCGATGCCGGGCAGTATCTCCGTATCACCGTCCAGCAGCTCGAACCGGGCGCCGGTGAAGTCGAACCAGCCGGCCAGCTCCGGTGACTCCCGCCGGGCCCGGACCAGCTCGGCGCGCTGCACGAAGAACGGCGCGTGCCGGAACACCGCGTTCTGGCCGCAGTGGTCGAAGTGCAGGTGGGTGTTGATGACCAGGCTGATGTCGCCGGGTGCCAGGTCCAGCTCGGCCAGCGCCTCGGCGGCCGAGCGGTTGACCACCCGCCAGTCCGTCAGCCACTCCTGCGGCCCGCCCACGCCGGTGTCCACCAGCACGGCGCCGGCCGGGTGGGTGAGCACGAAGCCGTGTACCGGCCACTCGCCCCCGTCCAGGCCGCGCAGCCGGGCCAGGTGCAGCCTCCGGATCTCCGTCGGCATGGGCGCCTCCCGTTCGGGCCCATCGGGGCCGCTGGTCTCGGTTTGGCCAAGTTTCCCGCCGGGGGTTGCGCAACCGCAACCGCGCGGTGAATCTTGGTTCGCATCACGGCATCAGGACCGCCCCGAGCAAGGACTCAGCCGGTGAATGACGGTTCATTGGTTATTCGCGGAGTCACGGTGCGCTTCGGCGGCCTCACTGCCCTGGACGACGTCTCGCTGACCGCCGGGCCGCGCCAGGTCACCGGCATCATCGGGCCGAACGGGGCGGGCAAGACCACGCTGCTGAACGTGCTGTGCGGGTTCGTCCGGCCCGATGCCGGCCGGGTTGAGTTCGGCGGGCGCGAGCTGACCGGCCTGCGGCCGCACCGGCTGGCCGGTCTCGGCATCGCCCGCACGCTCCAGGGCACCGGCCTGTTCGGCGGGCTCACCGTGGCGGAGAACGTCATGGTCGGGGCCACCGCCACGGCGAGGGCGGGGTTCTGGTCCGCGCTGCTCGGCCTGCCCCGCTCCGCCGCGGACGAGCGGCGGCTGCGGCAGCAGGCGCTGGCGGCGCTGGACCGGGTCGGCGCGGCCGACCTGGCCGACCGGATGCCGGGCGCGCTGCCGCACGGCTCCCGCAAGCGGGTGGCGCTGGCCAGGGCGCTGGCCGGGCAGCCGCGGCTGCTGCTGCTGGACGAGCCGGCCAGCGGCCTGGACAGCAGCGAGCTGCCCGAGCTTGGCGAGCTGATGGCCAAGCTGGCCGAGGAGATCAGCGTGGTCGTGATCGAGCACCGGATGGACCTGGTGATGTCGGCCTGCCACACGATCTTCGTGCTGGACTTCGGCAAGGTGATCGCCGCCGGGTCACCGGAGCAGGTGCAGGCGGATCCGGCGGTGACCACCGCCTATCTCGGCGCCGAGCAGGCCATCGAGAGGGCCTGGCGGCCGGTGAGCTGGACCTCGCGAACGGGTCGAGCGACCTGGGCGGCTCGGCTGGCGGCGAGCGTGCCGGTGCTGCACGGCGGTGTCCGGCTGCACGGGGTGTCCGGCACGGCGCCGGCCATCACCACGGTGCTCGGCGCCAACGGCGCGGGCAAGACCACGCTGCTGCGCGCCATCGGCGGTTTCGTGCGGCCCACCGGCGGCCGGGTCCTGCTCGGCGGGCAGAACCTGACCCGGCGCCGTCCCGAGGACGTGGCCAGGGCCGGGATCGCGCACGTGCCCGAGGGCCAGGGCGTCATCACCGAGTTCACCGTCGAGGAGAACCTGCGGCTGGGCGGGCTGCTCCGGTCCGGCGGCCGCGGGAGCCCCCGGAACGGGAGCACCCGGAGCCGGAGTACGGCGAACCGGGCGGCCGCGCTCGAGGACGCCTACCAGCGGTTCCCGGTGCTGGCCAGCCGCCGCCGCCGGGCGGCCAGCACGCTGTCCGGCGGCGAGCGGCAGATCCTGGTGATCGCCAGGGCGCTGATGGCCGCGCCCCGGGTGCTGCTGCTGGACGAGCCGTCGCTCGGGCTGGCACCGAAGATCGTCGCCCAGGTGATGGAGCTGGTCCAGCGGCTGCGGGACGAGTCCGGCCTGACCGTGCTGCTGGTCGAGCAGAACGCGGCCAGCGCGCTGGCCATCGCCGACCAGGGCATCGTGCTCAGCCTGGGCAAGGTCGTGGCCGCGGCGCCGGCCTCGCAGCTCGCCGCCGACGAGGCGCTGCGGCGCCACTACCTGGGCTTCTAGCCGGGGAAGGAGGGGAATGCAGGAGTTCATCGAGTTCACCCTCGAGGGGATCAGCGCGGGCCTGATCTACGCGGCCATCGCGCTGTCGCTGGTGCTGATCTGGCGCGGCACCCGGGTGCTCAACTACGCCCAGGGCGGCATGGCCATGTTCACCGCCTACGTGGCGCTCGAGGTGATCCTCAGGACCGGGAACTACTGGCTGGGCTTCGGCGCGGCGCTGCTGTCCGGCCTGCTGCTCGGCGCGGTGGCGGAACGGGCGGTGATCCGGCCGGTGACCGGCAGGCCGCCGCTGAACGCGGTGATCGTGTCGATCGGCCTGCTGATCTTCCTGGAGGGCCTGGCCGGGGTCATCTACGGCGGCAGCTACCGGTCCTTCCCCGAGCCGTACTCGGTCAGCGGGCTGAGCATCGGCTCGGTCGCGCTCGGCATCACCCGCAACGACGTGTTCACCGCGGTCGCCGTGCTGGCCGCGACCGTCGCGCTGGCCCTGGTGTTCCGGTACACCCCGGTGGGGCTGCAGATGCGGGCGACCGCGTTCAACGCGGGCGTGGCCCGGCTGCTCGGGGTCCGGGTGGGCCGGATGCTCACCCTGGGCTGGGCGCTGGCCGGCCTGATCGGCGCGCTGGCCGGGATGCTGGTCACCCCGTCCACGTTCCTGTACCCGAACAGCATGGACGCGATCTTCGTGCTCGGCTTCACCGCCGCGGTGATCGGCGGCCTGGACAGCCCGGCCGGGGCCATCGTCGGCGGGCTCATCCTCGGCGTCGTGCTCAGCTACGCGGGCGGCTACCTGGGCAGCCAGCTCGTGCAGATCTTCGGCCTGGCCGCGCTGATGCTGGTGCTGATGGTCCGGCCGACCGGCCTGTTCGCGGCCTCCGCGACCCGGCAGGTGTAGCCATGAGCTCCCGCACGCCGCTGACGGCCGCCAGCCAGGACGATGCCGGCCAGGTCCGCACCGGCCCGGGCCGCCGCCTGGCCGACGCCAGCCTGACCCGGCACCTGACCGCGGCAGTGCTCGCCGCGGTCGTGCTGGCGCTGCTGTCCGGCCAGCTCGGCCAGTACCGGCAGTACCAGCTGGCCGAGGTCGCCGCGTGGGTGACCGCGGTGGCCGGGCTGACCATCCTGGTCGGGCTCAGCGGCCAGATCTCGGTCGGGCACGGCGCGTTCATGGCCGTCGGCGCGTACGCGACCGCGCTGCTGCTGACCCACTTCGGCTGGCCGATCGAGCTGGTGTACCTGGCCGTCGCCGGGATCTCCGCCGTGGCCGGGGCGGTGTTCGGGGTAGCCGCGGCCCGGCTGCGCGGCCCGTACCTGGCCGGCGCGACGCTGATGCTGGCGGTGGCGCTGCCGTTCTTCGCGGTGGCCTACCCCGGCGTGTTCGGCGGCGACCAGGGCCTGTTCGTCACCGTCACCACGCCGGGCTTTCTCGGCGCGGCCTTCCCGCTCACCCGCTGGCTGGCGTGGCTCACCTGCGGGTTCGCGCTGATCGCGCTGGTGCTGCTGGCCAACCTGGCGCGCAGCCGGGTCGGCCGCAGCTGGCGCGCGCTGCGCGACGACGAGGTGGCGGCGGCCCTCGCCGGGCTGAACGTGGCCCGGATGCAGGTGCTCGCGTTCGTGGTCAGCTCCGCCGCCGCGGGCCTGGGCGGCGCGCTGCTGGCCACCTGGGCCAGCGGTGCGAACCCGGACACGTTCTCGCTCACGCTGTCGATCGGCCTGCTCACTGCGGCGGTGCTGGGCGGCCTCGGCAGCCTGGCCGGGGCGGTCTGGGGCAGCCTGGTGCTGGTCCTGGTGCCCAGCTACCTGACCAATCTCGGCGCCAGCCACGGCCTGTCCAGCGGGGCCAGCGCCAGCGTGCCGATCGCCATCTACGGCGTCGTGCTGATCGTCGTCATGCTCGTATTCCCGGCCGGGATCCAGGGCGCCATCCGCCGCCTGCTCGGTGCTGGCTACAAAGGGCCGACCGCCCCTGCCGCAGCGGCCCCGCTCAGCGTGTTCCGCCGGCGAGGGCCGGCCCGTAACCCCCAGGAGGAAGACAGCACATGAAACCCGCATACCGGCTCTCAACCGCGGTGGCCGTGCTCACCGCCACCGTGCTGGCCACCACCGCGCTGGCCGTGGCCGGCTGCTCGTCCAACGGCTCCAGCGGCGGCAGCAAGGGCGGCTCGTCCGGTTCCAAGAACGCCCCGCTGACCGCCTCGGCACCCGGCATCACCGCGAGCTCGATCACGATCGGCAGCCACCAGCCGCTGACCGGCATCGCGGCACCGGGCTACGACGAGATCGCCCCGGCCTCGAACGCTTACTTCCAGTACGTCAACTCCCACGGCGGCATCTACGGCCGCAAGATCGTCTACAAGTACCTGAACGACCAGTACAACCCCGCGATAACGGTGAGCGTGGTGCACCAGCTGGTGCTCCAGGACAACGTCTACGCGATCTTCAACGGCCTGGGCACGCCGACCCACCTGCAGGTCGCGCCGTTCCTGAACGCGGAGAAGGTGCCGGACGTTTTCGTGGCCTCGGGCTGCGAGTGCTGGAACGACACCGCGAAGCTGCCCTGGACCACCGGCTGGCAGCTGGACTACATCCGCGAGGGCAAGCTCCTCGGCCACTACATCGAGCAGCACTTCAAGAACGACAAGATCGGCTTCTTCTACCAGGACGACGAGTTCGGCGGCGACGGGGTCAAGGGCCTGGAGGACGAGATCCCGGCCAAGCAGATCGTGTCCAAGGAGTCCTACGACCCGACCAACGTCAAGATCGCTCCCCAGGTCACCGCGCTGAAGGCGTCCGGGGCGCAGGTCGTGGTCTCGTTCTCGGTGCCGGCCTTCACCGCGCTGCTGAAGCTGACCATGCTCGGCCTGAAGTACAGCCCGCAGCTGGTGGTCAGCGATGTCGGCTCGGACCCGATCACGCTGGCCGGCCTGCTGGCCTCCTTCGCCAAGAACAAGACGGCGGGCTTCGGCAACTCGCTGACCCAGGGCATCATCACCGACGGCTACCTGCCATCGCTGGGCGAGTCCAGCAACAGCTGGGTCCAGCTGCTGACCAAGATCCATAACACCTACCTGCCGAAACTGCCGCTGGACGGCAACGTGGCCTACGGGATCGCGGTGGCCTACACCTTCGTCCAGGCGATGCTCAAGGCGGGCCGCAACCCGACCCGGCAGGATCTCCTGAACGCGATCAACGGCGGGCTGCAGCAGGGCTTCTCGGTCGCGCCGTACGCCTACTCATCCTCCGACCACAACGGCATCACCGGCGCGTACATGGCCATCATCAAGAACGGGGCGCTGTCCCCGATCGGGCCGGTGCTGGTCACCGATGACAGCCCGACCGGCGGGTTCAGCACCGCGCCGGCCCAGGCCCCGGCCCCGGCATCCGGGGTGCCGTCGCCCTGACCGTGCGGCTGTCCGCTGGCCCGCCCGCGCAGCGGGCGGGCCAGCGGCCCCGGACCCGGCGGTCCCGCCGGCCGGCGACACCGTGTTCCGGGCAGCGCTGTGCTTCCAGGTAACACGGGTGGCCAGGTAACACTGGCGCCGGGAACCTCGTTCTGGCGATCTTAGGGGGTTATGGTGCGGGTGGCAGCGGGCCGCAGGTCCGCGGCCGACGACGAGCGGCCGCCGGCCGAACGGCTGCTCAGCGCCGCCGAGCAGCTGTTCGGCGAGCTCAGCTACCGGCGCACGACGGTGGCCGACATCTGCGCCAGGGCCGGCATGGCCACCGGCAGCTTCTACACCCATTTCAGCTCCAAGGCGGAGATCTACACCGCGGTGATCCGCCGGATCAACGCCGACCTGCGGGCCGCGATGCGGGCCGCGCTGACCGACGCGCCGGACGACCAGCGGGCCAGGGAGCGGGCCGACTTCCGGGCCTACTTCGACCTGATGTCGCAGCGGCCGTGGATCTTCCGGATCATCCGGGAGGCCGAGTTCATGGCACCGGCCGAGTTCCGGCAGTACTACGAGCGGCTGGCCCGTGGCTACTCCCGGGGGGTGCGGGGCGCGCAGCTCGCCGGGCAGATTGACCCGCGGTACGACCCGGAGGTCATCGCCTACGTGTATACCGGCATCGGCCACTTCATCGGGATGCGCTGGGCCGAGTGGACGGTGGGCGGGCGGGTGCCCGACGACGTGCTGGACGACCTGCTGGAGGTGCTGGCCCGCGGGCTGCCCCCGCGGGATCGCCGGGGCGTGCCGGACGGCCGGGGGGACCGCGATGGCCGGGGCGGGCCGGGGGAGGGGACGGCCGTATCGTCGTCCTTATGACCGGAACGCCGCCGTCATGACCAGCGGTACGGGCTATCGCGGCACCATTCCCCGGCTGCTGGGCCGCGCCGCCGAGCGGGACCCGGACGGCACCTGGCTGCGCGCCGACGGTGCTCGGTCGCACCACGGGGCTGGTCACCACCGGGCTGGTCACCACGGGGCTGGTCACCACGGGGCTGACGGGGGGCACGGGGGCCGCGGGGGCGACGCGGGCAGCCTGACCTTCGGCGAGGCTGCCGCCAGGACCGGCGCGGCCGCTGCGGCGCTGCGCAAGGCCGGCCTGCGCAAGGGTGACCTGGTGCTGGTCACCGCCCGGAACACGCGCTCGTACCTGCTGTGCTGGCTGGCCCTGGCCGCGCTCGGCGCGGTCACGGTGCCGGTCAACCCGCGCAGCGCCGCCCCGGAGCTGGCCGGGCTGGCCGCGCAGGTGCGCCCCCGGCTGGTGATCACCGATGCGGAGCTGGCCGGGCTGACCGCCGCGGCCGGGCTGGACTCCGGGGTTGCCAGGCCCGGCCTCGGCCTGCTCGATGTCACCGCGGTGGCGGGGGAGCGGGCCGGGCCGAGCGGTGACAGTGCCGGGCTGCCGGTGGACGAGGTGGAGCCGGACGACCTGGCCGTGCTGATCCCGACCTCAGGCACCACCGGGCGGTCCAAGCTGGTCATGCAGACGCACCGGGCGTACGCGATGGCGGGCGAGGGGTTCCCGTTCTGGATGGAGCTGACCGCGGCGGACGTGCTGATGACCTCGCTGCCGCTGTTCCACATCAACGCGCCGGCCTACTCGGTGATGGGCTCGCTGGCCTGCGGCGCCGGGCTGGCGCTGCTGCCCCGGTTCTCCGCGAGCACGTTCCTGGATTCCGCTCGCCGGCTCGGGGCCACCGAGTTCAACGCGATCGGGGCCATGCTGGAGATCCTGATGCGCCAGCCGGAGCGGCCGGATGACGCGGACACACCGCTGCGCCTGTGCTACACCGGGCCGGCCCCGGAGCGGGCCAGGCAGGAGCAGATCGAGCGCCGGCTGGGCTTGCGGATCGTGGTCGGCTATGCGATGTCGGAGTCGCCCTACGGGCTGATCTGGGCGCACGGCACCCGGCCGTTCGGCACCCTGGGCTCGGTCCGGCAGCACCCGGAGCTCGGCACCGTCAACGAGGCACGGGTGGTCGCGCCGGACGGCACCGAGGCCGGCCCCGGCCAGACCGGCGAGCTGCTGCTGCGCAACCCGGTAGTGACGCCGGGCTACTGGGGCATGCCGGAGGAGACGGCGCGGGCCGTCACCGGCGGCTGGCTGCACACCGGCGACCTGGTCACGGCCGGCGACGACGGCACCTACACCTTCGTCGGCCGGCAGAAGGAGGTGCTGCGGCGCCGGGGCGAGAACCTGTCCCCGCTGGAGGTCGAGGAGGTGCTCGAGGCGCATCCGGCGGTGCTGGAGTGCGCGGTCGCCGGGGTGCCGTCGGAGCTGTCCGAGGAGGAGATCAAGGCGTTCGTGGTGGCGGCGCCCGGTACCGCGCCCGACTTCGCCGAGCTGCGCGCGTTCGCCGCGCAGCGGCTCGCCGCGTTCAAGGTGCCGCGCTACTGGCAGCTCATCGGCGAGCTGCCGCGCACCCCGACCGCCCGGATCGCCCGGCACCGGCTGCCCGCCGGGCTGACCGGCGCCGAGTACGACACCGGGACCTGACCGGGCGGCCAGGATCCCGGCAGCCGGGGTCAGATCCGGAAGAACAGGTTCAGGAAGCGGTCGGCCAGGGCCTCGTCACCGCGGACCGTGCCGCCGTTGATCCGGCCGAACGCGGTCAGCACCAGGCTGCCGGCGTCGAAGTCGATGACCGCCGGCAGGTCGTCCATGCTGCCCTGCTCGTAGGCCATGCCGTCGGGTCCGATGGAGACCCGGTACTGGCCCGCGTTCCGGCCCGTGACGGTGATCCCGATGGTGAACGGGCTGAGGTCGGCGTCCGGCCGGATGGTGTACTGCCACACCACGAACATGAACGGCACCAGCAGGTCGGCCGCGTCACCGGAGATGCCGTGCGCCAGGCCGGTGCCCTGCTTGATGTCCCAGGTGTGCACGCCGTAGTCCATCAGCTGGCCGCCGGCGTAGAAGAACGCGGGCAGCGGGCCCATGTACGCGTGCGGCACGATGAAGCCGGTCCACTCCTCCTCGGTCAGCGGCTCCAGGATGCCCGTGAGCTTGTCCAGGTCGGCCCGGACCCGGTCCATCATCTCCTGCTGGGTCGCGCCGGGAAACGCCATCGCGCCCTGGCCGGCCAGCTCGTGCATGACGGCCAGGCCGTGCGCACCGGGGTCGGGCGCACCGGCCCTGGCCCCCTCGAAGGCGCTGAGATAGCCCTCCATGGTGTCGACCAGGTGGCCGATCACGTCCTTGACCTTCCAGTTCTCGCACGCGGTCGGGGCGTCCCAGACACCGGGCCGCTCGGCCAGCGCGAACATCCGCTCGGCCTCCTGGCGCATCACGCGCAGCGCGGTGTCCTTCCCCGCATAGGTCATCGCATTCCACTCGCTCATGCCGCGCCTTTCTCCGGATGCGTGTTCGTCATGTGAACTATCGTGCGGCTAACCGTACGGCATCCGGAGCGGCGAGGTCACTGCCGGCTGGCGGCACCGTCCCACCAGCCGTCCCGCTCGCCGGGGATCTGGCCAGCGGCCGACGGTAAGGCCTGCGAGCTGGATGCGCCGATGCCCGCCAGCGCGGCTCCGTACCGGATGGAGACGAGCTGCGGGATCGCGGGGTGCGCGCCCAGCGGCCGCGCGCACGGCGCGCCCATCTGGTCGGCGATGGCCTGGATTCTGGCCAGGTCCGTCTCCGGCCCGATCACCAGCGGCGCGAAGGCCGGCGCGGATACCCCGGCCGCCTGCAGCTGGGCCAGCGCGACCTCCAGGCCGGCCGGATCGCCCAGGTCGGCCGGCACCACCGGAACGGCCAGCCGCGCCGCGAGCAGCACCGCGGTGATGCCCGCCGCCTGCGCGGCCTCGCTGCCCCGGTCGGCCAGGACCACGACGCCGTTGGCCCTGGTCACGATGCTCAGGCCCCTGACCCGGCTCTCGCGCGCCTGCCCGGCCTCGGCCAGCCGGGCATGCAGGGCCTCGGCCAGCAGCGGGTGCGGGCCAAGCGGCGCGCCCAGCATGACCGGGGCCTCGGCCCGCCCGATCACGGCGGCCAGCGCGGCGTCGGCGGCCGGATGCGGGCTGGCCAGCAGCGGGATCACGACCGCGGTCTGGGCGTACTGGCCGGGGTAGGCCACGCCCTGGGCGATCGCCTCGTCCAGTGACTGGTCAGCGCCGCCGAGGAAGCCGACCCGGATGTCCACGCCGGGGCAGGAGCCGCCGGTCGCCAGCACGATCTCGCTGAGCAGTTCCTCGCTGTCGGCCGTGGCCGGTCCCGGCACGGCCAGCACCAGGGCGGGCGCGTCCGAGGCCACGGTGAGCCGGTGCGGGCTGCGGTGGCGCCCGGACCGCTTCACCCTGGACGGCCGCCGGGGCAGTAGCTCATCGCCGCGCTGCGGCATCGGGTCCGCGCGCTGGGGGAGTGCGTCGCCATGCGGAGTCATGGGGTCGCCACGCCGGGGGAGCGCCTCGCCGCGCCGCGGCAGGGCGTCGCCCTGCCCGTTCTGCGGGGCCCCGTTCTGCGGGGCCCCGTTCTGCCGTGCGGCGTCCGGCCTGCCGCCCCGCGGCAGGAAGCCAGGCTGCCCGTCGTCCGGAGTCATGGCCGGGTACCCGCCGCGCTGCGGCAGTGCGTCACCGCGCTGCGGCAGTGCGTCACCCCGCTGCGGCAGCGCGCCGCCGCGCCGCGGCAGGGGCCCGTCGCCGGGGCCGGGCTGTCCAGCCTGACTTGGCTCACTCACGCTGACGAATCGTAATCGGGATTCACCGGGCATGCGCATCGCTCCGGGATGTTCAGCCCAGAACCTACCCGTGCGGCCCTCCGTGGCCGGGTCCGGTAATTCCTGGCAGAAGCGGCTCTCCGCTGCTGTGAGTCGGCTTTCCGGACCGGCCGCGGGCCGCAAAGGCTGCTGGAACAGCCCTTTCCGGCCGCGCTCACCCGGTGGGCTCACTCGGTGCGCAACATGGACCGGTATACCGCGATCAGCGCGATCTTCTGATCGTCGGTAAGCCCGCTGTCCGCGGTGATCGCGCCTGGCACGTCTGGTGTGCCGGGGTCGGCAGGCGTCTCGGTACGGTCCCGGTGGTGCAGCAGCCCGGCCTGGGTGAGCAGGGTCTCGGTGGAGATGTTCAGCGCGTCCGAGATCAGCCGGATCACGCGCATCGATGGCTGGTGCAGGCCGCGCTCGACCTGGCTCAGGTACGGGTTGGAGATCCTGGTCTTGGCCGCGAGCTGGCGCAGGGACAGGTTCGCCAGCTTGCGCTTGCTGCGGATGAACTCGCCGAGCGCCTCCGCCTGAGAGGTTCCCGCCTCTCGGCTGTTCCCTGCGTCCCCGGCGTTCCCCGCTTCGGTCACGGCAGCTTCCCTGGGCTAGTTTCCGGCTGACGCCGCCTGGCCGGTCCGGGGGCTGACACGACCTACCGTGTCAGCCCCCGACCTGCCTACATGTCCGCAGAACGCGGCCTACTTCTCCGCAGAACGCGGCCTGCTGGTCGTCGTGCCGCGCTGGCCGCCGTTCTCGTGCCCGGTGGTCTTCGACCCGGTGGCCTTCGGGCGGCTGGTCTTTGCTGTCGTGGTCTTCGACCCCGTTGATCTCGACCCGGCGGCCCTTGATCCGGTGCTCTTCGGCTCGGTGCTCTTCGGCTCGGTGCTCTTCGGCCCGGTGGACTTGGCGCCCGTGGTCGCTGGTTCCGTGGTAGCTGGTTCCTGGGCCCGCTGCGCGGCGATCTTGGGCGTCGTGTCCCGGACCGGAGCGGGTGCCCCGCCAGGCATGCGGTGGGCGAGCGCGGCCGCGCCCTGGCGGGCCAGCGGCATGGCGGTGCTCATGACCTGCCCGGCGAGCCTGCGCTGGCCGGCGATGAGCTGCCCGGCGATCTCCTGCGCGCTGGCGGCCAGGTGCTCCGGCCTGGGCAGGCGTCCGGCCAGGTCCTGCGGCTTAGGCAGGCGCCTGGCCAGGTCCTGCGGACTGGGCAGCTGCGGCCGGGCCGCCTGGGCGGCCTGCGTCCAGGTCCGGACCGTGTCGGTCACCATCTCCTGCCGCTTGCGAATCCGGCTGGTCATCCGGCGCTGCATCTCCTGCAGCTCCTCGCCGACGGCTCGGGTGTCCATCATGGTTCCTCCTCGTTTCTGCGCTAAATATACCAAGCACATGCGCAATATGCCAAGCGGCTCGGCCGGGAGCCTGGCCCACTGCCGGGCCGCGCTAGCATGCGGCGGTCCGGCTGGATCGGAGGAACTCGTGACCGCCGCCGCGCCCGGCACGACACACGAGGTGAGCATCGACGCCGAACGCGGCGTGGTGATCAAGCGGTACCGGTCCTGGCGCCGTGGCGAGCCCGAGCGGGAGTGGCGGGCGCTGCACCTGCTGGCGGAGCGGGCCCCCGGCCTCAGCCCCAGGCCGATCCGGGCCAGGCTGGACGGCGACCCGCCGGTGATCTGGATGTCCTGGCTGCCGGGGCGGTGCCTCGGCGCCGCGCCGGTGTCGGGCCCGCAGGCGAGCGCGCTGGCCGCGGCTCTCAGCCGGCTCTGGCAGGCGGCGCCGCCGGGCTGGCAGGACCGGGCCGGCAGCACCGGGCGGGCGCCCCGGGCCGAGCTGAACGCGGCGGCGTTTACCCGTCAGGTGCGAACCGCGCTGGCCGGCGCCGGCCAGGAAGGGAGCCCCTGCACCCGCCGGGCTCTCGCCGCGGCGGCCGGCTGGCTGGACCGCGCCGGGCCTGATTCCCGGGCGGCCGTTCCGGCCGGCCCGCAGGGGCCGGTGCTCGGACAGGGCGACGCCAACCTGGCCAACTTCCTGTGGGACGGCGAGCGCGTCCGGCTGGTCGACTTCGAGGATTCCGGTCCCAGTGACCGCGCCTTCGAGCTGGCCATCCTGGTGGAGCACATTTCCGCCTGGCTGCACGACTGCCTCCCGGCCAGCGAGTTCCTCGGTCGCTTCGAGCTGAGCCGGGCCGAGGCGGCCAGGCTGCTCGACTTCAGGCGGCTGGCCGCGCTGTTCTGGCTGATCCTGCTCCGGCCGGGAAGCCGGGCCAGCCAGCGGAACCCGCCGGGCACCCAGGACCGGCAGGCCTGGCTGCTGGCACTGCTCGGCTAAGCGCGGCTGAGGTGGTACACCAGCTCGTCGCCGAACTCGGCCTGGCCGCCGACCCGGTACCGGCTGCCCGCCGCTGCCGCCTGCACGATCTCGTCCTGGCCGTCGGCGAAACCGAGCCGCCCGGACAGGCTCCGGCGCGGCACGGACACGATGACGTGACGGCAGTCGAGCGCGGACAGCACCCCGGCCGTCGCGCCGGCGCGCTGCTGCTCGATCGTGGTAATCGTCTTCAGCAGCAAGGCCACCTCGGCGCGGGCCGGCGGCGGCGCGGCGACCAGGTTGCAGGCCTGCGCGGTCAGCCGGGCCGGCATGACCTCGTTCAGCCCGGCCAGCGCGGCCACCAGATCGGCGTCGATCTCGCAGGCCCAGTAGGACGCGCCCGGCCCCAGCCGCATCCAGGGGATCGCCAGCGGGTTGAGCCCGCAGGCCAGGTCGGCTACCGAGGACGGGGTGCCGCACCACTCGGCCACCTGGCGGTAGAGCGGGGCCAGCCACTCGATCCGCTCGGCCGATGAGGCGTGCGCCCGCATGGCCGCGGCCGCGGCCGCGGCGAGGTCCGCCCGGCCGGAGCTGACCTCGGCGACAGCGGTGCGCACTGCCCTGGCCGCTGACCCGTGCCTGAACGCGCCGAACGCCTGATGCAGCTTGCGCTTGGCGTACTTGGCCGCCTGGGCGGGGTCGCTGAACCGCTCGGCTGCCTCGGCCGCGATCCGGTGCACGATGCCCGGATCCAGGCCGCGGTACTTGGCCGCGGCGAGGACCCGCGTGGTTACCTCCTCGGCCAGCGCGGGCCTGGCGCAGGTCATGCCGGGGCTCACGCCGGGCCTGGCAGCTCGGCCGTTGCCTCGGTGACGATGCCGCCGCGGGCGTGCTGGGTCACCGTCACCCGCACCGCGCGCGGCCGGGCGGAGAGCTGCACCTCGGCCGCGATCTCAGCGGCCATCGCCTCGGCGAATACCGGGCGGTCCCGAAATGACCACAAGTAGAGCTTGAGCGACTTTGACTCGATGCACTGCTGGCCGGGCTCGTACTCGATCACCACGCTGGAGATGTCGGGCTGACCGGTAACCGGGCACAGCGATGTGACCTCACTGGTGCTGAACCTGACTTTCGTCACCGCCTGCGGAGCGGGGAACGATTCCACGTGCTCGACTGGCCCGCGAATGCCTGAACCCAGAATGGTCAGGCCGGACGCCTCGGATTCGGGCATGGCCTCAGCATAATCATCAGCTGCCCGGATTCCGGCGGCTGCGTGGTCGCCGGCCCGGCTTCCGGTAGCCGGTACCGACCCGGTACGTTCGCCCTATATGGGCGGCGCAAGCGAAACGAGGGGGGCGACGTTCCGGGATGTCTTCGCCATCGGCGAGTTCCGGGCGCTCTGGACCGCTCAAGTGCTGTCCATCGTTGGCGACCAGCTCGCCAGGGTCGCGCTGACGCTGCTGGTCTATGACCGCACCAGGTCGGCGCTGCTGGCCGCGGTGACGTTCGCCGCCAGCGTGGTACCCATCTTCCTGGGCGGGATCGGGCTGGCCGGGCTTGCCGACCGGTTCCCGCGCCGGGCCGTCATGATCACCTGCGACCTGAGCCGGCTGGTCCTGGTGGCCGCGATGATCGTGCCCCGGCTGCCGGTGGCCGTGCTGGTGATCCTGCTGTTCGCGGTCACGATGCTGTCCCCGCCCTTCACCTCGGCGCGTACCGGGATCTATGCCGACGTGCTGGACGGCGACCGGTACGTGCTGGGCACCGCGATCACCCTGACCACCTACCAGCTCGCCCAGGTGGTCGGCTTCGCCGTGGGCGGGGCGCTGGTGGCCCTCGTCGGGGTCCGGACCGCGCTGCTCGCCGACGCCGCGACGTTCGCGCTCTCCGCGCTGATCACCCGGATCTGGGTCGCTGCCCGGCCGCCCGCCAGGGACGGTGCGGGCGGGGCCAGGGAGCACCTGGCTGATATCGTGCACGGGGTGCGGCTCGCGTTCCGGCTGCCCGGCTTGCGCACGCCGATGATGTTCGGCTGGCTGATGGCCTTCTACAACGCGCCCGAGGGGGTGGCAGCTCCGCTGGCCAGGACGCTGGGAGGCGGTCAGACCGCGGTCGGGCTGATCCTCGCCGCCGGGGCCCTGGGGGCCGCCGTAGGCAGCATCGCGTTTCCCCGGCTGACCTCGCCGGAAGGGCGCCTGAGATGGATGCGCCCGCTGGCGATCGCGTGCTGCGGGGTGCTGGGCCTGTTCGCCCTCGGGCCGCCGCTCGCGCTCGCTCTGGTGATCTTGTTCAGCTCTGGGATATTCGACTGCTTCCAGGTAGCGGCCAGCGCCGCGTTCGTCAGCGCGACGCCGCCGGAACATCGCAGCCAGGCCTTCGGCATCGCCCAGGCCGGGATGAGCCTGGGGCAGGGCACCGTGATGATCCTGGCGGGCGCGGCCGCGCAGTCCTACCCGCCGGGCCGCGTTATCGCCGTCATCGGCCTGGTCGGCGCCGTCATCGCAGTACTGATCCCGGCTGGCCGGGCTGGACCGATAGCCAGCCTGCGGTCGTATGTGAGCAAGCTAGCCGGGATATCGAGCAACCGGGTGTGAGGGGCGGGTCAGTCGCCGCCCCAGCCGCCGGTCCTCATGGCGGGCCTCCTTCGCCGGGTGCAGGTGCGGGTACTGAGTGCGCTTCGGGGGCAGCCGCCCCAGCCGGCCGGTTTTCATGCCGGGCCTCCACTTGCCCTTCATGCGGTCTCCCGTCGTGCGTGGCCGGGTCGTGCGTGGTCGGGGTCAGCCGCCCCAGCTGCTGTCTTCATGCCGGTCTCCTTTCCTGCCGTGGTGCGGTGCAGGCCGGGCGGTCAGTCGCCGCCCCAGCTTCCGGTCTCATGGCTGGCCTCCTTTCGCGGTCTCGGCGGGCGTGGCGGGAAGGTTGTGCAGGCGAGTAGCTATGCGGTTCTGACACGGTTCGGGTGCCGCGCCGCCTGCCGGGCAGGCCCAGCATCTGGTAACTAGCGCTCAAGCGCGGTCGGCGGGCAATTTAGGGCAGTTAATAGCATCAGGTGACCAGGCCTTGACAATGAGCTAATATCGTCTGCGAGAATGCCGTGCGTTACCCTCGTCATACGGGGATGGCCCCGACGCGTTACCCCGCTCGTGTCTGCCGCAGGAGTTCGGATGAGAGACCGCTGGTGCGATCCCATGCGCCAGCTTAGGCATGTCCGCGCCTGGCAGCTGCTCAAGCTCCGCCGGTGGCTGATCACTTTCGTGCTCACTGTGGTCGCGGCCGATGCTACCGCGATCGTGCTGGCATTCCGCTGGACCTCGCTGCGTCCCAGGGACTCTGCTGATCTTCAGCCTCCTGACCGCCTGCGGGGTCGTCACCATCGAGCGGACCCGGCGACTGGGCGAGACAGCCCTGTTCGTCAAGGACATCTGCGGTGTCTGGGAGCTGCCCATCGCCATCCTGCTACCGCCGATCTACGCACTGATCGCTCCGATCCCGCGGATCGCGCTGACCCAGTGGCGCGTCCGGAAGATCCAGCCGCACCGCCGGGTGTTCTCCGCGGCCGCGATCAGCTTGTCCTATGGGAGCGTATATCTTGCTTTCCACGAGTTTGGCCGGCTAACCGTACTGTCACCGACCGGCACCGAGGGCCAGGCGGTGGCGTGGATCCTGGTCGTTGCTGTCTGCACGGTCCTCCAGTGGGTCGTGAACCATGGCCTGGTGTTCACCGCGGTCAAGGGCTCGGACCCGACCGCGAGCGTCTGGCAGATGATGCGCGCCCCGGAGAGCGTGCAGAACGACCTTATCGAGGCGTCTGTTGCCACCCTCGTGACGCTCGGCGTGGCGATCAGCCCGGTCGCGCTCATCTTCGTGGTGCCTCTCGTGACCTTTCTGCAAGGGTCCGGCAGGCATGCCCAGTTGGTCAATGACTCTCGCATCGATGCCAAGACCGGGCTGCTGAACGCGGCGACCTGGCGCCGGGAGAGCAGCCTCGAGCTGGCCCGTGCTGTGCGCACCGGCTCCGAGCTCGCGGTAGCCCTCATTGACATCGATCATTTCAAGGAAATCAACGATCGTCACGGCCATCTGGTCGGCGACGATGTCCTCGAGGCGATCGGCCGGGCCCTGCTCCAGCTCGTGCGCGAGTACGACGTGATCGGGCGGTTCGGGGGTGAGGAGTTCGCGCTGGTGCTGCCGCAGACCAGCCAGGCCGAGGCCTGCGTTATAGCGGAACGGGTGCGGGTGCAGATAGCCGGCCTGTGTATCGAGACCTCGAGCCGGCCGGACGCCGAGCCCATCCGGCCCACGGTCTCGATCGGTGTGGCGACGCTGACCAGCGCTGAGGAGCAGCTCACCGATCTGCTCGCGGCCGCCGACGTGGCCATGTACAAGGCCAAGAACGCCGGGCGCAACCAGGTCTGGCTGACCGCCAACACGGTGTCCTCCAGCGTCACCTGACCCGCGGGCCGACCGGATGACCAGCGAGCCGGCCGTGCCCGGCGAGTCCGACGGCACCCCGATGACCGGCGCGCACGCCCTGGTCGCTAGCCTGGCCGGCGCTGGGGTCGATGTCTGCTTCATGAACCCTGGTACCTCGGAGCTGCATTTCGTGCAGTGCCTGGACCTGGTGCCGGCCATGCGCGGGGTACTCGGCCTGTTCGAGGGCGTGGCCACTGGCGCGGCCGACGGTTATGCCCGGATGACCGGGCGGCCCGCCGCGGTGCTGCTGCACCTTGGCCCCGGCCTGGCCAACGGCCTGGCCAACCTGCATAACGCCCGCCGTGCCCGCAGTCCCGTGGTGTGCATCGTCGGCGCGCATGCGACCGGGCACGTGCGCTACGACGCGCCGCTGCAGTCCGACATCGAGGCGATGGCACGGACCGTCTCCGGCTGGGTCACCACCTCGGGCACGACCCGTGACCTGCCCGGCGACGCGATGCGCGCGGTGCAGGCCAGCGGGCGCGACGGCGGCCAGGTCGCCACCCTGGTGCTGCCGGCCGACGTGTCGTGGAGCACCGGCGCCGCGGTCGCCGCGCCCCGGCCGGCCGCGTCGCCGGATCCGGTGCCGGAAAGCGCGGTAGCCGCCGCGGCAGCCGGGATGGCCGGCGGCGGGGACCGGGATCGGGTGACGCTGCTGCTCGGCGGCCGGGCCCTGACCGAGCGCGGCCTGCGGGCGGCCGGCCGGATCGCGGCGGGTACCGGAGCCCGCCTGCTGGCCGAGACGCATCCGGCCCGGATGGAGTGCGGGGGCGGCCTGCCGCCGGTCACCCGGCTGGCCTACCCGGCCGAGCGTGCCGCGGCTCAGCTTGCCGGTACCGGCCGGCTGATCCTTGCCGGGGCCAGGCCCCCGGTGTCGTTCTTCGCCTATCCGGACCGCGACAGTGATCTGGTGCCCGGCGGCTGCCTGGTCACCAGGCTGGCCGAGCCGGGCCAGGACGCCGGGTCCGCGCTGGAACGGCTGGCCGAACTGGTCGCGGCGCAGCCGGGGCCGCAGGCTGAGCCGGTGCCCGGGCCGCAGGCTGGACCGGTGGGTGAACCGGCGGGCAGGCCGCCGGGCGCCGCCCCGGTCGAGCCGGGCCCGCTGACGCTGCGGAGCCTGGCCGCGGCGGTCGCCGCGACCCTGCCGGAGCACGCGATCGTCGTGGATGAGGCCAACACCTCCGGCGCCGGCCTGCCCAGGGCACTGGCCGGGGCCCCGCGGCACAGCCTGCTCACGCTCACCGGCGGCGCGATCGGGCAGGGACTGCCGGTGGCCACCGGCGCGGCGGTCGCCGCACCGGACCGCCGGGTCGTGTGCCTGGAGGCGGACGGCAGCGCCCTCTACACCATCCAGGCGCTGTGGACGCAGGCACGAGAGCGCCTCGACGTCACCACCGTGGTGCTCAGCAATGGCGGCTACGCGGTGCTGCGGGTCGAGCTGGGCAACTTCGGCATCGCGCCGGCGGGGGAGCGGGCGGCCCGGATGTTCTCCCTGGACGACCCGGCGCCGGACTTCGTCCGCATCGGCCAGGGCTTCGGCGTCCCGTCCTGCCGGGCGACGACCGGCGATGAGCTCGTCGCCGCGCTGCGCCGGGCGCACGCGGTTTCCGGCCCGCACCTGATCGAGGCCGTCGTCCCGCCGGTGGCCTGACTCCGGTCAGCCCAGGGCGGTTTAGCCCCGAACGGCCCGGTCAGGCCGGGCCAGGGCGGGTCCCGGTGACTACGGTCGCGCCCAGCTCATCCGAGCTGTCCGTCCGGGCGGCCAGCCCGCTGCGGGCAACCGCGGCGGCCACCTTCGGCGCCTGCCGCTCGCTCGACTCGACCAGCAGATGGCCGCCCGGCGCCAGCCAGGCCGGCGCTCCGGCGATCACCCGGCGGAGCAGGTCGAGGCCGTCGCCACCGCCGTCCAGCGCGATCCGCCGCTCGTGCAGCCGGGCCTCCGGCGGCAGCAGCGGGACCGCGCCGGTGGGCACATACGGGGCGTTGGCGGTCAGGATCGCGACCCGGCCGCGCAGCGCCGTCGGCAGCGGCTGGTACAGGTCGCCCGACCAGACCTGGCCGCCCGCCGCCGCGAGGTTGCGCCGGGCGCAGGCAACCGCGGCCGGGTCGATGTCGGCCGCATGCACCTCGGCCCGGCCCAGCGCCGCGGCCAGCGCGGCGGCCACGGCGCCGGAGCCGCAGCACAGGTCGACGACGACTGCCGGCGGCCCATCCGCGGCCGCCGCCCTGCGGGCGAGGCTCACGGCCCGGCTGACCAGGAACTCGGTCCGGCGCCGGGGCACGAACACACCCGGGTCGACCGCGATCCGCAGGCCGCAGAACTCGGCCCAGCCGATGACGTGCTCCAGCGGCAGGCCGGCCGCGCGCCGGTCCACCATCGCGGCCAGGTCGGCCGGAGTGCGGGCGGCGGAGATCAGCAGCCGGGCCTCGTCCTCGGCGAAGACACAGCCGGCCGACCGGAGCCTGGAGACGATGGCGGATTCGGGGCAGGGCGAGGGAGAGCGGGACACCGGAGACCTCAGGCGGAGGTGCTGAGCGGGCCGGGCAGGGCCGTGCCTGCCAGGCCCGCGCCACCGGGGTCAGTGTCACCGGGGTCAGTGTCACCGGCCGGGACCACGCCGTCGACGTAGGTCACCGTGTTGGCCGGGATCGCCGGCACCCGCGGACCGGGGAGCACTACGGCGGTCAGGTTCAGCGGGTCGGCCGCGCTGATCCGGACCGGCAGGCCGGTGCGCGGCTGCTTGCGCACCGCGCGCAGCACGTCCACCGCGTCGGGATGGGCGAACTGCTCGCCGCTGAAGCCGGCCACGAACCGGCCGCCGCGAATCGTTCCCCTTGCCTCCATCCGGCGCAGCGCCCACAGCACGTCCCGCCAGGGCACGGCGAGGTTCTCCCGGCAGGCCAGGTCCCGGAAGACCACTCCCCAGCGGGCGGCCAGCTGCTCGGCGACCGCCTCGGCCAGCTCATCGCGATCCGGCTCGGCGGCCGGGGGCGGCAGCAGGCACCAGCGCCCGGCCGACCCGGTGCTGGCCGGGCCCGCCCCGTGGTTACCTGCCCCGTGGTTACCTGCCCTGTGGTTACCTGCCCCGTGGTTACCTGCACCGTGTCGCAGCCCGCGCAGCCGCACCGGCCCGGCCGTCCGGCGGCCGCGCCGGAGCAGGGCGCGGACCGCCCGGAACCCGTCCGCGGTGACCAGGCCGCGGGCCACGCCCTCCCACAGCGCCTCGTCCACCTCGGCCGGCTCCAGCCCGGTGACCGCGGCCAGGTCGGGCCGGAACAGCGCGCCATGCCGGTGCAGCGCATCCAGCACCTCGCGGGCCCGGCCGGGACCCGGCTCGGCCGGCACCTGCTCACCGCGGACCGCGCGCAGCAGCCAGGGCAGGTCATCGCGGATGGTCAGGGTGATCGGGGTAGCCCTGGACGGGGCCGGCCCGCGCGTCGGCGCGGCGGCATCCGGGGCGGCCGGGTCCGGGGTCGCGTCCGCGGCCGGGTCCGGGGTCGCGTCCGCGGCCGCCTCGGCCGGGTCGTCCCTGACCGACAGCCTGGCCCAGGTGACCTGGCCGGACAGGCACAGCTCATCCAGCCACTCGCGCCGGTAGCCGTCCACCCTGGCGGCCAGGACCGGGTGCTCCCAGGCCGCGGCGGCCAGCTCATAGCCCTGGAGCTGCTCGATGACCGCGAGCACGCCGAACCGGCCCTCGCGCCGGGTGCCCGGCTCCACGTGCTGCCAGCGCAGCAGGAACCGCATGAGGTCCCTGGCGGAGACCGGCTCGATCTCGGCCCGCTTGCGCTCGCGGGTGAGCCCGTGGATCCGGGCCAGCAGCCGGCGGGCGCAGAACTCCTCGGCACCGCCGGCCGCCCTGGCCGCCTCGGTGAAGTGGCCGCGCAGCGCGAAGCCCTCGGCCTCCAGCCTGGCCAGGGCGCGCTCGATCAGGTTCTGCGGCAGCCCGGTCGCCCCGGTCGCCCCGGCCAGGGCCGCCGGGGTGGACGGCCCCCGGCAGTCCAGGTGGCCGCGCAGCAGGCTGGCAGCCGCCTCGTCCGGATCCGGTGGCTCGGCCGGGACGGCGGCGGCCGGGCAGGGATGGTCGGGCACCAGCGCGGCATCGGGGAACAGCACCTCGATCACCGGCCGCCGTTCCACCGCGCACCACAGCTCCCCGGCCGGCCCGCACACGGTGGCCGCCCGCCGCGCTGCCGCCAGGGCGTCGTACAGCGGCCGCCAGCCGTCGGCGGGGCGCACCGTGACCAGGCTCATCAGCAGGTCGTGCAGCTCGTCAGGGTCCTGCGGGTCCGGCCGCACCTGCGCGGCGACCCTCTCGATCGCGTCCGGATCCAGCCGGTCCAGCTCACTGGCCGCCACCGGCAGGCCGCGGCGCAGCGGCACTGCCCGGCTGCGGCGCTCCTCCAGCGGGGCGTCGTCCAGGAACGTGAACGGGCGCCCGTTCAGGATCTCGTGCGCCAGCACCGACGGCTCGGTAGTGTCCCGCACCACCACGGCGACGCGGCCGGACTCGATCCCGGCGATCAGCTCCTTCAGCCCGTCGATGTCCATCGCCTCGTGCAGGCAGTCGGCCAGGGTCTGGCGCACCAGCAGGTGGTCGGGGATCTGGATCGGGCCGGGAGCGACGTTCTCCTGGCAGGCGGCCAGGGTGGGGAACACCGCCGCCATCAGGTCGTCGGCCTCCATCCGCTGGATGGCCGGCGGGTTCTTCTTACCGCCCCGCATCCGCAGCACGGCCAGCGAGGTGTTCAGGTTCCACCGCCACCGGGAGGCGAACATCGGCGCGGTCAGCACCGCCTGCCGGACCACCTCCTCGACCGTGGGCGAGGCCAGGAACCTCGGCACCTTGTCCAGCGGGAAGCTGTGCTGCGGCCCGAGCGACAGCAGGATCGCGTCGTCGCTGGCCGCGGCCTGGAGCTCGAAGTCGAACGTGACGCAGAACCGCTTGCGCAGCGCCAGCCCGAGCGCCCGGTTCAGCCGGGCGCCGTACGGTACGTGCCCGACCAGCTGCATCCCCCCGGCGTCGTCGAAGAACCGCTCCAGCACGATCGTGTCCGTGGTGGGCAGCACGCCGAGCTGGGCCAGCCCGGTGCCCAGGTAGGCGGCGATCGTCTCGGCCGCGGCGGCGCTGATCCCGCACTCGGCCCGCAGCCAGGAGATCGCAGTGGCCGGCCGTCGCTCGGGGGGGTCTGGGGGGGTCGGCCCCCCGAGGTCAGCACCGTGCTCGGGGGGGTCCAGGGGGGTCGTCCCCCCGGGGCCGGCACAGCCCGCGAGCTGGTCCGCCACGGCCTGGCGCAGCGAGCTGACCTCCTGCGACAGCTCCCTGGTCCGGCCGGGCGCCTCGCCCAGCCAGAACGGCACCGAGGGCGGTGCGCCGCCCGCGTCGGTGACCCGGACGATGCCCGGCTCCACCCGCCGGATCCGCCACGAGTGGGTGCCGAGCAGGAACACGTCCCCGGCCATCGACTCGACCGCCCAGTCCTCGTTCACGGTCCCGACCAGCATGCCGTCCGGCTCGGCCAGCACCCGGAAGTCGCCGAGCTCGGGGATGGCGCCGCCGGAGGTGAGCGCGGCGATCCGGGCTCCCCGGCGGCCGCGCAGCCGCCCGGCCACCTGGTCCCGGTGCAGGTAGGCGGCCCGGCGGCCGCGGCCGGTGCGGATTCCCTCCGACACCAGCTCGGCCACCTCGGCGAAGTCGGCCGCTGACACGCCGGAGAACGGCGCGGCCCGCCGGACCAGGGCCAGCAGGTCCGGCTCGGACCAGTCGGCGGCCGCGCACTCGGCCACCACCTGCTGGGCCAGGATGTCCAGCGGCGCGTCCGGCACCAGCAGCACGTCCAGCCGCCCGGCTCGCACCCCGCGCAGCATCGCGGCGCATTCCACCAGCTCGTCGCGGGTAGTCGGGTAGACCCGCCCGGTGGGCGTGCCGGTCCTGGTGTGGTTCGACCGGCCGACCCGCTGCAGCAGGGTGGCGAAGCTGCGCGGCGAGCCGATCTGGCAGACCAGCTCCACCGGCCCGATGTCGATGCCCAGCTCCAGCGACGCGGTGGCGACCAGTGCCCGCAGGTCGCCCGCGCGCAGCCGGGCCTCGACCCGCTGCCGCCGCTCTCTGGACAGGCTGCCGTGATGCGCCGACACCTCGCCGTCGCCGAGCCGCTCGCCCAGCTGGTGCGCGACCTGCTCGGCCATCCGCCGGGTGTTGACGAACACCAGCGTGGTCCGGTGCTGCTGTACCTGCGCCGCGATCAGGTCCAGGATCTCTGCCATCTGCCCGGTGGTGGCGACCGCGCCCAGTTCGTCTCCCGGCAGCTCCAGGCCCAGGTCCAGGTCCCGCCGGTGCCCGGTGTCCACGATCGCGCAGCGCGGCGACCCGTCCGGCCGCGAGCGGTCCTGCCCGGCCCCGACCAGCAGCCGCGCCACCACCTGGACCGGCCGCTGGGTGGCCGACAGCCCGATCCGCTGCAGCGGCGCGGCGGCCGCGGCAGTGCTGGGCACTCCGGTGCCCGCCTCTGCGCTGCCCGCCTCCGTAGCGATGTGCTCCAGCCGCTCCAGGGTGAGGGCGAGATGCGAGCCGCGCTTGTTCCCGGCCACCGAGTGGATCTCATCCACGATCACGGTCCTGGCCGCGGCGAGCATGGCCCGGCCCCGCTGCGCGGTCGCCAGTAGGTACAGCGACTCCGGGGTGGTGATCAGGAAGTCCGGCGGGTGCTTCAGCATCGCCGCGCGCTCGGCGGCCGCGGTGTCCCCGGTCCGCACCGCCACCCGGATATCCGGCGCGGTCAGCCCCAGCTCGGCTGCTACCTGCGCGATCTGGGCCAGCGGGCGCTCCAGGTTCAGCTGGATGTCGACCGCCAGCGCCTTCAGCGGCGACACGTACACCACCTGCGGGCCTGCCTCCGGCCCGGCTCCGCTGGCGTGCGCCCGGTAGATCCGGTCGATGCAGACCAGGAACGCGGCCAGCGTCTTGCCGGATCCGGTCGGCGCCGCGATCAGGGTGTGCTGCCCGGCCGCGATCTGGCGCCAGCCCTCAGCCTGCGGCGTCGTCGGCCCGTCCGGGAACTGCCGGCCGAACCAGGCACGCACCGCCGGATGGAACGAGTCCAGCACCGCCAGCTCGGGCGAGTCCAGCATCCGGCCACAGTAACCCGGGCCGCCGACAGTCCCGCCCCGCTCGCCTGGCCGTCTGGCCGTCCGGGCACCGGCCCCGGCGGCCGGCAGCCGGGCCGCCGGATCGGTCCGAACCATTTTCTCCGGGTTTACCGCCATGAGTTCCCGGATAAGAGCCTTGAGGCCAGTTTCGACCAGTGTATGAGTGGAGGAAAAAATGAACAGGTTCTTGCGCCGGCTATCATCCGTCGGCTCTGCGGCCACGCTCACGGTCGGGCTGGGGATCGGGGCGGTGGCCCTTACCGCGGCACCGGCGTCCGCGGCCGTCGGCCCGTGCTCCGACATCGCCTGGGCCAGCCCGACCCCAGCGCATACGTTGCCGTGGGACCAATCCGGCAGCGTGAACATCAGCAAGGGCAAAGGGTTCACCGGCACCTGCAACTACTACAACGACACCAGTGAGAGCCGCTGGTACATGCAGATCTACTGGGACAACAGCACCTACTACGTCTGGGTCCAGCGGCTGACCTACGGCAGGAACCACCAGTGCGATTACAACGGGACGCTAACCGGGATCGACGACCCGCACAACAACGTCTGTCCGCTGTATAACTACACCCCGCCGTCATAGCAGTCGTTTCATGATCCGGTAAACAAAATAGCGTGATAACAGCATTTTGTTTACCGGATCACGGAACTAGGTGGCGATGTCCGGGTGGGGCAGGGTGAAATGGCTCAGCCGGGCGGCGTACTCGCGCTGGAAGGCGAGCGGCTCGGCGTAGTCGCGCTCGAACAGCGCGATGAACAGGGTCAGGGTCAGGAACGGATGCGCCCCGAGCTCGAACAGCCGCACGTAGTCGTGGCCGGTGAGCGCGGCCCGCTCGGGGTCGGTGAACCGCAGCCAGGAGCTGCGCTCGCCGTCGTGGCAGTTCAGGATCCGGTTCGCCTGCTCGGCTTCCCACCAGCCCACCGTGCCGACCGGATCGTCCCGGTAGCGCTCGACCAGCTCCGGGTCCCGGTCCACGGTGTAGAGGAACTTGTTCAGCAGGTACTTGCTCACGACGCACCGCCTTCGTCCGGAACGCCACCCGGATACCAGGTGAAGTACGCCTCCATGGTGTGGAACAGGTCGAGTGAGTCGGCGTAGTCGGCCTTCACGCTGGCCCCCGCCGCGCCCATCATCAGCAGGAAGTCCATGAAGCCGTGGGTGGCGTTGCCCGGCGCCCACAGGCTGTCCAGGCTCACCTCGCCCAGCGCCGCGTCCAGGTCGCCGGAGGCGATCCAGCCGACCGCCTTGCGGTCGAACTCCGGATCCGGGCCGTGCGGGCCGAACTGGCGCGGGCCGCCCAGCTCCAGGGACAGGTGCCCGGTGCCGATGATGGCCACCCGCTTGCCGCTCGGCCACTGCTCGACGATCGCCCGGATGGCCTGGCCGAGCTGCACGAACCGGCGCGGCTGCGGCATCGGCGGGGCGAAGATGTTGGTGTAGACCGGCACGATCGGCAGGTCAGCCTGCGGCCGCAGGGTGATGATCGGGCAGGTGATGCTGTGGTCGATCCGCAGCTCGTTGCTGAACGCCAGGTCGAAGCCGGCATCGATGCCGTGCCGCAGCAGGTAGGCCGACAGCTCCTCGTCGCCCGGCAGCACCATCCGGGGCAGCCCGAACTCGCGTTCCTCGTTGTAGAAGTTCGCGTCGTAGTACGGCGCCTTGCCGATCAGGAACTGCGGCATGTTGTCCAGCCAGAGCTGGTGGAAGTGGTCGCTGCCGACCATCACCAGCACGTCCGGCCGCGCCCTGGTCAGGGTCTGCCGGAACGCCTCGATCTTGGCCACCCACTCGTCCGCGAACGGCGGCCGCTCGTCCCCGGCCGAAGTGCTGGCCCGGTAGTAGAACGGGTGATGGGTGGATGCGATGACCGCGACAACGGTGGCCATGGCGGCTCCTAGGGGCTGGGCTAGGCGGGTGCAGGCGGCTGGTAGTCGGTGTTGCGGTCGACCGCCAGGTAGATGTCCTGGCCGACCGGGCGGCGCTGCTCCTCGGCGAGGTGGCCGAGCAGCCCGGCGGTCCTGGCCAGCAGGGCGAAGCCGCGCAGCAGCGGCGGCGGCAGCCCGAGGTCGGCCAGCGCGGCCCCGCAGACCCCGGCCCCGTTCAGCGGCAGGGTGCGGCCGAGCACGGCCGGATGCACCCGCCCGATCGCCTCGAACAACCGCAGGTGCGGACCGTACAGGTTTTCCTCAGCTGCGATTTTCTGCAGAACGGGGGTCCTGGGGTCGGTCACCTTGTGCACCGGATGGCCCAGCCCGGGGATCAGCCTGCCCGCCGCCTTCGCCTGCCGGACCGCGGCCAGCGCGAGCTCGTCCCAGCCGGCCTCGCTGTCGGGCAGCGGCAGGGGAGCGCTGGCCAGTGCCCTGGCGAGGAACTCGCCGGTGTCCTCGGTCACGCCGAGGAACCGGGAGCCGCCGCCGAGCAGCCCGGCCGCGAGCGCGCCCTGGACCGACTCGGGCGCGCTGAGGTAGGTCAGCCGGGCCGCGATCGCGGTCGGGGTGAAGCCGTGGTCGGCCAGCGCGACCAGCACCGCCTCGAATACCCGGACCTCCGGCGGCGTCGGCCGCCGCTGGGTGACCAGCCACAGGGCCAGCTCGCCGAAGCCGACCCGGCCCATCAGCTCGGCGGCCAGGTCCCGGCCGAGCAGGGTGATCCTGTCAGCATCGGAGGCGCCCAGCGAGGTGGGGAACCGGAGCGCACCCTCGCCGGGAGCCGGGTCGCCGGAGGCCGGGCTGCCGGGGGTCATCCGGACGGCTCCGTCAGCCAGGCCCGGATCTGCTCGCCGTGCTCGTCCAGCCGGGGCGGCGGCAGGTCGTAGCGCGGCGGGGTAGCGGAGAACGTCCAGCGGGTGGCGGACCGTGGGCACCGCGGCCGGGCCGTGCCCGGCCGCCCGCACCGGCTCCAGGCCGATCTGCTCGGCGAACGCGATGCCCCGGTCCACGGTGTTGATCGGCCCGCAGGGCACCCCGGCGGCGATCAGCTCGGCGAACCAGTCGGCGGCCGGCCGGGTTTTCAGCCGCCCGGCGAGCAGGGGGCGGAGCTGGTCACGGTTGGCGGTGCGGTTCTCGTTATGGCTGAATCTCGGGTCGCTGGCCAGCTCGGGCACCCCGAGCACCCGGCACAGCCTGGCGAACTGCGCGTCGTTGCCCGCGGTCACGATCAGGTCGCCGTCGCCGGCCGGGATCGGCTCGTACGGGAACAGGCTGGGGTGGGAGTTGCCCATCCGGAACGGGACCACGCCGCCGGCCACCTGCGCGCTGGTCTGGTTCACCATCCCGGACAGTGCCGAGGCGAGCAGGCTGGCCTCGATGTGCTGGCCCAGGCCGGTGGCGGCCCGGTGGTGCAGCGCGGCCAGGATGCCGGTCGCGGTGTGCAGCCCGGAGATCACGTCGAACAGGGAGATGCCGGACCGGTACGGCGGCCCGTCCGGGTCACCGGTCAGGCTCATCAGCCCGGACATGGCCTGCACCATCAGGTCGTAGCCCGGCAGATCCTTGCCGCCGCCCGAGCCAAAGCCGCTGATCGAGGCGTAGATGACGGCCGGGTTCACGGCCGCGACCGACTCGTAGTCCAGCCCGAACCTGGCGAGCCCGCCGGGCTTGAAGTTCTGCACGAACACGTCGGCCCGCCGGGCCAGCTCGCGGGCCAGCGCCAGGTCGCCGTCGTCGCGCAGGTCGAGCGCGACCGAGCGCTTGTTCCGGTTGATGGCCAGGAAGTAGGTGGACACCCCGTCCGGGGTGACCGGCGGTACCCAGGTCCTGGTGTCGTCGCCGGACGGGCTCTCCACCTTGATCACGTCCGCGCCGAGGTCGCCGAGCAGCATCGTGCAGTACGGACCGGCCAGGATCCGGGAGAAGTCGGCGACCAGCAGCCCGGACAGCGGCCCGGCCTGCTCTGGCTCAGTCTTGCAGCCAATCTTGGCGGGGCCCTTGACAGTCCAGCACCGAGCCGCAACGCTGCCGCACATGCCTGATCCCAGCACATCAGCCCTGACCGCGGCGCGACCTGCCTGCGGGGCGGCCGCTGGTGTTCCGCAACGCCACCGTGCTGACCATGGACGCCGCGCATCGCCTGCTGACCGGGGCCGACGTGCTGATCAGCGGCGAGGAGATCGCCGCGGTCGGGCCCGGCCTGCAGGTGCCGGAGGGGACCGCCGAGATCGACGCGACCGGCGGCATCGTGATGCCGGGCCTGATCGACACGCACCGGCACATGTGGCAGACCGCGATGCGCGGGTACGGCGCCGACTGGACGCTGACCCAGTACTTCGTCTGGAACTACCTGCAGTGGGGCAAGTCGTTCCGGCCGCAGGACATCCATGCGGGCGACCTGCTCAGCGCGATCGAGGCGATCGACGCCGGGGTGACCACGACCGTGGACTGGTCGCACAACCTGCAGACGACCGAGCACGCGGAGGCGGCCGTGGACGCGCTGCGCGCGGTGCCCGGCCGGTTCGTGCTGGCCTACGGCAACATCCAGCAGGCGCCCTGGGAGTGGTCGGCCACGCCGGAGTTCCGCGCCTTCGCCGAGCCGGCACTTCAGCGGCGGCGGCAGCGACATGCTGGGCTTCCAGATGGCCTTCGACGTGCCGCCGGCCAGCCCGGAGTTCCCGGAGAAGGCGGCCTTCGAGGTGGCCCGCGACCTGGGCGTGCCGGTGACCACGCACGCCGGGGTGTGGAAGGTGACCACCGACGAGGGCATCCGGCTGATGCACGAGCACGGGTTCATGACCCCGCGGACGGTGTACGTGCACGCGGCGAGCCTGTCCGCCGACTCC
The DNA here is from genome assembly GCA_963719705.1 of uncultured Actinomycetota bacterium. Classification (GTDB taxonomy): domain Bacteria; phylum Actinomycetota; class Actinomycetes; order Streptosporangiales; family Streptosporangiaceae; genus CAVRCV01. Next base: position 677,312 of record CAVRCV010000013.1, on the reverse strand, counting down.
TATCACCGGATCGCGGCGACCGGGGGCTCGGTGTCGCTGTCCACCGAGAGCGAGCAGAGCGCCGGGCAGGGCTACCCGCCCACCTGGAAGCTGCGCGAGCACGGCATCGGCATCTCGCTGTCCATGGACACCAGCGTGTGGTGGAGCGCCGACCTGTTCTCGGCCATGCGGGCCACCCTCAGCGCGGACCGGGCCCGCGAGCACCTGGAGGCGCACGGCCGGGACGAGACCGTCACCCACCACAAGCTGCGCGCCGAGCAGGTGCTGGACTGGGCCACCAGGGGCGGGGCACGGGCACTCGGCCTGGACTCGGTGACCGGCAGCCTGGAGCCGGGCAAGAAGGCCGACGTCGTGCTGATCAAGAACGACGCCTCGCCGGTGATGTTCCCGCTGCTGCACCCCTACGGGCACGTGGTGTTCCAGGCCCAGCGCGGCGACGTGCACACCGTGGTGGTGAACGGCCGGGTGGTGAAGTACGACCACGCCCTGGTCGGGGTGGACCTGGGCCGGGCCCGCCAGCTCGCCGAGCAGACGGTCGACTACCTGCGCGGCGAGCTCGGCCCGGAGGCCTGGAACGAGGGCATGCACCCGGAGATCCCGGAAACGAGGGTCCTGGACAACCCCTACACCTACACCTACACCGAGGACCAGGGCGCAGCGGGATGAGCCCGGCCGAGATGCCGGCCGCGGTGATTGCCCGGCTGGGGGAGGCGCCGGGGTACCGGGCGCACCCGGTGCCGGCGCGCGGGGCGGGGCAGGCGCTGATCCGGGTGACCGCCGCGCCGGTCAGCCCGCTGGACCTGCTGTGCGCGTCCGGCACCTCGTACTTCGGCGCGCCGGCGGTGCCGTACGTGCCGGGCGTGCAGGGCACCGGGGTGATCGCCGAGTCGGATACCCGCCCGGCCGGGCAGCGGGTCTGGTTCAGCTGCGAGGCCGGGATGCGGCCCGGGGACGGGGCGATGGCCGCGTTCTGCCTGGCCGACGAGGCGGCGGTGCTGCCGGTCCCGGACGGCGTCGGCGACGAGGACGCGGCCGCGCTCGGGCTGTCCGCGATCGCGGCCTGGATGGCGCTGGCCTGGCGGGGGGAGCTGGCCGCGGGCGAGCGGGTGCTGGTGCTCGGCGCCAGCGGCACGGTCGGGCAGGTCGGCATCCAGGCCGCCCGGCTGCTCGGGGCGAGCCGGGTGACCGCGGCCTGCCGCGACCCGCACGGCCGGGTCAGGGCGGCCGAGCTGGGTGCGGACGCGGTGGCCGACCTGACCGGCGACGACCTGGAGGTCCTCACGGCCCGGCTGGCGCGGGCCACCGGGGGCAAGGCGGACCTGGTGCTGGACCCGGTATGGGGACTTCCGGCGCAGGCCGCGCTGAGAGTGCTGGCACCGTTCGGCCGCCTGGTGAACCTCGGCTCGGCGGCGGACCCGCAGGCCAGCCTGCCCTCGGCCGCGCTGCGCGGCGGCATGCTCTCGGTGCTCGGCTACACCAACAACGCGCTGTCCCCGGAGCAGAAGGCCGAGGCGCTGGCCGCGGTGCTCGGGCACGCGGCGGCCGGGCGGCTGACCGCCGACCGGGAAACGCTGCCGCTGGCCGATGCGGTACTGGCCTGGTCTCGCTGCCGGCCAGCCGCCGCACCGCAGGGCCGTGCTGGTGCCCTGATCGCCCGGCGGAGTAACGTCAACGGCAGACGAGGAGAATGTCGGCAGGCGACACACTGCTGGCCCTGGGGGTCGACCCCCGGGGGACCCGAGGAGGAGCCGCAGATGGGCGCTCGGGAGTGGCTCGGCCGGTGGCCGGTGTACCGCCAGCTCGCCGGCCCGGACTCCAGCGGCCGGGGCGCCGCGGTGCGGAGCGCGCGGACCGAGGCCATCCGGCCGCGGGTGGCCGAGGCGGACAAGGTGGTCAAGTCGGTCTGCCCGTTCTGCGCGGTCGGCTGCGGCCAGAACGTGTACGTGCGCGGCGGCAAGGTCACCCAGATCGAGGGCGACCCCGACTCGCCGGTGAGCCGGGGGCGGCTGTGCCCCAAGGGCTCGGCCAGCCTTCAGCTCACCACCGGCTCCGCGCGCCAGTACCAGGTGCTGTACCGCAGGCCGTACGGCACGCAGTGGGAGCACCTGGACCTGCCCACCGCGATGGACATGATCGCGGACCGGATGATCGCGGCCCGCCGCCAGGGCTGGCAGTGGGAGTCCGACGGCAAGCGGACCCGGCGCACCCTGGCGGTCGCCAGCCTGGGCGGGGCGACCCTGGACAACGAAGAGAACTACCTGATCAAGAAGCTGTTCACGGCGCTGGGCGCGATCCAGATCGAGAACCAGGCCCGGATATGACACTCCTCCACCGTCCCCGGTCTGGGGACTAGCTTCGGCCGCGGCGGCGCGACCACCTTCCCGCAGGACCTGCAGAACTCCGACTGCATCCTGATCGAGGGCTCGAACATGGCCGAGTGCCACCCGGTGGCGTTCCAGTGGGTGGTCGAGGCCAGGAAGCGCGGCGCGAAGGTCATCCATGTCGACCCGCGGTTCACCCGCACCAGCGCGCTGGCCGACCTGCACGTGCCGATCCGGGCCGGGGCCGACATCGCGTTCCTGGGCGGGCTGATCAACTACGTGCTCACCGAGGGGAAGTACTTCGACGAGTACGTGCGCACCTACACCAACGCGGCCACGATCCTGTCCGAGGACTTCGCCGACACCGAGGACCTGGACGGGCTGTTCTCCGGCTTCGACGAGCAGGACCGCAGTTACGACTTCGGGGCGTGGCGGTACTCCGGCGGCGAGGTGCACCCGGCCAGCGGGCAGCGCGGCGCCGGGCTGAGCCTGCGCGAGGTCCGGCGGGCCGGACGCGGCGAGGCGCACGGCTCCGGCGGTGCGGCAGCGCATCCCTCGCCCGATACCGACCCGACGCTCAGCCACCCGCGGTGCGTGTTCCAGGTGCTGAAGCGGCACTTCTCCCGGTACACCCCGGCGATGGTGGCGCAGGTCTGCGGGATCAGCGAGCGGGACTTCGCCGAGGTGGCCCGGCTGATCACGGAGAACTCCGGCCGGGACCGGACCACCTCGGTGGTGTACAGCGTCGGCTGGACCCAGCACACCGTTGGCGTGCAGTACGTCCGCACCGCGGCGATCCTGCAGGCCCTGCTGGGCAACATGGGCCGGCCCGGCGGCGGGATCATGGCGCTGCGCGGGCACGCCTCGATCCAGGGCTCGACCGACATCCCGACCCTGTTCGACCTGCTGCCCGGCTACCTGCCGATGCCGCACGCGCACAGCAACGACAGCCTGGACAGCTACGTCGAAGCGGAGCAGATCGCGGCCGGGTTCTGGTCGAACACCAGGGACTACATGGTCAGCCTGCTGAAGGCCTGGTGGGGCGACGCGGCCACGGCGGACAACGACTTCTGCTACGACTACCTGCCCAGGCTCACCGGCAGCCACGCCACCTACGAGACCGTGGCCGCGCAGCTCGACGGCACCTGCACCGGGTACTTCCTGTTCGGGCAGAACCCGGCGGTCGGCTCGGCCAACACCCGGATGCAGCGGCTCGGCATGGCCAACCTGGACTGGCTGGTGGTCCGGGACCTGGTACTGATCGAGAGCGCGACCTGGTGGCGGGACGGCCCGGAGATCGAGACCGGCGAGATGCGCACCGCCGACATCAAGACCGAGGTGTTCTTCCTGCCCGCGGCGGCGCACACGGAGAAGGCGGGCAGCTTCACCAACACCCAGCGGATGCTGCAGTGGCATCACAAGGCGGTCGAGCCGGCCGGGGACGCCCGCAGCGACCTGTGGTTCACCTACCACCTGGGCCGGCTGATCCGGCAGAAGCTGGCCGGCTCCGGCGACGAGATGGACCGCCCGGTGCTGGACCTGACCTGGGACTACCCGGTCGACGGACCGGACGACGAGCCGGACGCCGAGGCGGTACTGGCCGAGGTGAACGGCTGCGACGCCGACGGCAAGCCGCTGTCCTCTTACACCCAGCTAAGATCCGATGGCTCGACCCGCGCGGGTTGCTGGATCTACTGCGGCGCCTACGCCGACGGCGACAATCAGGCCGACCGGCGCAAGCCGGCCGCCGAGCAGAGCTGGGTGGCGCCGGAGTGGGGCTGGGCCTGGCCGGCCAACCGGCGGATCCTGTACAACCGGGCATCGGCCGACCCGGATGGCCGCCCGTGGAGCGAGCGCAAGGCGCTGGTCTGGTGGGATGCCGAAGACGGCCGGTGGAAAGGGCACGACAACCCGGACTTCATCGCCGACCGGCCGCCGTCCTACCGTCCGCCCGAGGGCGCTACCGGGGTGGCGGCGATCTCCGGCACCGACCCGTTCATCATGCAGGCCGACGGCAAGGCGTGGCTGTTCGCCCCGGCCGGCCTGGTGGACGGCCCGCTGCCGACGCACTACGAGCCGCAGGAGTCGCCGGTGCCCAACCTGCTCTACGGCCAGCAGCGCAACCCGGTCCGGGAGATGATCGTCAGGACCGACGACCGGTTCGCGCCGAGCGCGCCCGAGCCGGGCTCGGAGGTCTACCCGTACGCGGCGACCACCTACCGGCTGACCGAGCACCACACGGCCGGCGGCATGTCCCGCTTCCTGCCCTACCTGGCCGAGCTCCAGCCGGCCTTCTTCTGCGAGGTCTCGCCGGAACTGGCCGCCGAGCGCGGGCTCGAGCACATGGGCTGGGCAACGATCATCTCGGCCCGCAGCGCGATCGAGGCGCGGGTGCTGGTCACCGAGCGGATGCCCACGCTGACCGTGCACGGCAAGCGAATGCACCAGGTCGGGCTGCCGTACCACTGGGGCCCCAACGGGTACACCACCGGGGATGCCGCCAACGAGCTAGCCCATCTGGCGCTGGACCCCAACGTGCACATCCAGGAGGTCAAGGCCATCACCTGCGACATCCGGCCGGGGCGCCGGCCCACCGGCCCGGCCCTGCGCGCCCTGGTCCTGGAGTACCAGCGGCGGGCCGGGATCACCGGCGAGACCGGGACTGGTGCCTGAGATGGACGGGGGCCCGAGATGAACGATCCGGCGGCCGTGGCCGGCCACCTGGACCACCCGCCCAGGGTCGGGTTCTTCACCGACACCTCGGTCTGCATCGGCTGCAAGGCATGCGAGGTCGCCTGCAAGGAGTGGAACCTGGTGCCCGAGGACGGGCTGCTGCTCACCGGCATGTCCTACGACAACACCGGCAGCCTGAGCGCGTCCACCTGGCGGCACGTGGCGTTCATCGAAAAGGGCGGATCGGGCGGCCCGAACGGGCCGGACGGGATGGGCGGGCCGGAAACCCCGCACGGCTCCGGCGTCCAGTGGCTGATGTCCAGTGACGTGTGCAAGCACTGCACCGAGGCGGCCTGCCTGGACGTGTGCCCGACCGGCGCGCTGATGCGGACCGAGTTCGGCACCGTGGTGGTGCAGGACGACGTGTGCAACGGCTGCGGCTACTGCGTCCCGGCCTGCCCGTTCGGGGTCATCGCGCGGCGCGAGTCGGACGGCGGCGCGCACAAGTGCACGCTGTGCTACGACCGGATCGGCGACGGGCTGACGCCCGCCTGCGCGCAGGCCTGCCCGACCCAGTCCATCCAGTTCGGCCCGCTGGACGAGCTGCGGGAGCTGGCCGCGCAGCGGGTAGACGCGCTGCACCAGGCCGGCGTTCCTGAGGCCCGGCTGTACCTGGACGATCCTGGCGACGGGATCGGCGGGGGCGGTGCGTTCTTCCTGCTGCTGGATGAGCCCGAGGTGTACGGGCTGCCGCCGGATCCGGTGGTGACCACCAGGGACCTGCCCCGGATGTGGCGGCACGTGGCCACCGCCGCGCTGGCCCTGACGGCCGGCGGGCTGGCCGCCTGCCTGGGCCGCGGCTCGCGGAGCGGGTCATGACCGGTCCCGGCCAGGATGCTCCCCGGCGGGACGGCACCCGCCGGGACGGCACCCGCCGGGATAGGGGCCGCCGGGACAGGGGCGAGCGCGGCGAGAAGCTGATGGTGCCGCGGGCGCGGTTCCGCTCCTACTACGGCCGCCCGGTGCTCAAGGAACCGGTCTGGAAGACCCCGGACGTGCCCGGCTACCTGTTCCTGGGCGGGCTGGCCGGCGCCTCCTCGGTGCTGGCCGGGTTCGCGCACGCCACCGGGCGGCGGGAGCTGGCCCGCTCGGCCAAGGCCGGGGCGGCCGCCGCGATCGGCCTGTCCGCCGTCGCGCTGGTACACGACCTGGGCCGGCCTGCCAGGTTCCTGAACATGCTGCGGGTCTTCAAGCCGACCTCGCCGATGAGCGTCGGGTCGTGGCTGCTGGCCGGCTACGGCCCGCTGGCCGGGGCCGCCGCGGCCAGCGCGGTGACCGGCCGGCTGCCCAGGGCCGGGGCCGCGGCCACGGCCGGTGCGACCGCGCTCGGCCCGGCCATCGCCACCTATACCGCGGCGCTGCTGGCCGACACCGCGGTGCCGGCCTGGCACGAGGGCCACCGGGAGCTGCCTTACCTGTTCGCCGGGTCGGCCGCGTCGGCGGCCGGCGGCCTGGCCATGCTGACCGCCCCGGCCGGGCAGGCCGAGCCCGCGATCCGGTTCGCGGTGCTCGGCGCCGTGACCGAGCTGGCGGCCAAGAGCATGCTGGTCCGGCGGCTCGGCGAGACAGCCGAGCCGTACCAGTCGGGCCGGCCCGGCAAGCTGATGGAGGCGGCCGAGGTGCTGACCGCGGCCAGCGTGGCCGCCGCCGTCGTCGGCCGGGGCAGCCGGGCAGCCAGGGTGGCCGCGGGCCTGAGCCTGCTGGCCGCCTCCGCGACGACCAGGTTCGGCGTATTCGAGGCCGGGCGGCTGTCGGCCGCCGATCCCGGTTACACGATCCGGCCGCAGCGGGCCCGGCTAGACCAGCGCGGCGCCGCCCGGGGCATCAGCCTGCCAGCAGCAGCCGTACCCGGCGCAGTGTCTCGGTGAGATTGTCGTTGCCCGCGGCCGCCATCGCCTCGGCCGCCGTCAGCCAGCGTAGCGGCGCGTCCTGCCGCTCCGGCCGGGCCGCCTGCGGATCCGCGGTCGCGAGCACGAACCGGATGTCGGCGTGCTGGTGGGCCGGCTCGGTCCGGCTGGCCGGCACCGGCACGATCGCCACGTGCCGGACCGCGCCGTCCGGCCACGGCACCAGGTCGGTCAGCCCGGTCTCCTCGGCCGCTTCCCGCAGCGCGATGTCCAGCGCGCTGGTCTCGCCGGGATCGCCGTGCCCGCCGACCTGCAGCCACAGCTGGTGGCGCTGGTGCCAGCGCAGCAGCACCCGGCCGGTGGCCGGGTGCACGATCACCGCGGATCCGGTGAGGTGCAGCGGCTCCGAGCGCAGCCATGGATCCGGCGCCGTCCTGGCCAGCTCGCGCACCCGGGCCACGTCACCGGCCTCGGCCTGCCCGTCGGGCTGATAGCGGTCGAGCAGGTCAAGCACGGTACGGCCGGGGGAGCACACAGAGGGCCTCCTTCTGGTCAGTGCTGGCCCCGGCCCCCGCGGCTGGCGCGGGGGGCGTGACGGCGGACAAGCCGACGGTAGCCGAATGGCCGGCCGTGTGCTGGGTAGTGCTGGCGTGCGGATCGGCAGGCCGTGCGGCCAAGGCGGCAGTACGGGCCCGGCAGATTCCGGGGGAGGCGATGTGCTGGCAGACGAGATCGACGGCTGGTTCCTGACCCCGGCCGAGCGAGACAACCCGGCGACCGGCCTGGACCGGCGGCATTTCGACGGCGCTGCCTGGTCGGCCGGCAACCTGGTGTGCCCGCTGGTACACGGGGCCAGCTACTTCGCCGAACTGCTGGCCCGGGTGAGCGCGATGCGGGCGGGGGACCTGCTGCTGTTCACCGACTGGCGGGGAGACCCGGATCAGCAGCTCAGCGCGGGCGGCCCGACCGTGGGCCAGCTGCTGTGCCAGGCGGCCAGCCGCGGCGTTACCGTCCGGGGCCTGGTGTGGCGCTCGCACCTGGACCGGTTCCAGTTCAGCGCGCGGGAGAACCGGCACCTGGGCGAGGAGATCGACGCGGCGGGCGGGGAGTGCCTGCTGGACATGCGGGTCCGGGCGGGCGGCTCGCATCATATGAAGCTGGTCGTGCTGCGGCATCCCGGCCGCCCGGAGCTTGACGCGGCGTTCGTCGGCGGCATCGACCTGTGCCACAGCCGGCGGGACGACGCCGCGCACGCCGGCGACCCGCAGCGCCAGCCGATGGCCGGGGCGTTCGGGCCGCGGCCGCCCTGGCACGACGTGCAGGCCATGATCTGCGGCCCCGCCGTCGGCGACGTCGAGGCGGTGTTCCGGGAGCGGTGGCAGGATCCGGTGCCGGTCACCCGCAACCCGCTGGCCCGGCTGCACGACCTGGCCGACCGGCAGGCCGACGCGGCGCGGCCGCTGCCGCCGCAGCTGCCGGACCCGCCGCCGCGCGGGCAGCACGCGGTCCAGCTGCTGCGCACCTACCCGTACCGGCGGCCGGGCTACCGGTTCGCCCCGGCCGGGGAGCGCAGCATCGCCCGCGGCTACCTGAAGGTGCTGCGGCGCGCCAGGTCCCTGATCTACCTGGAGGATCAGTACCTGTGGTCGGCCGAGGTAGTCGCCGGGCTGGCCGAGGCGCTGGCCGGGCAGCCGTCACTGCGGCTGATCGCGGTCCTGCCGCGGTTCCCGGACCAAGACGGGCGGCTGTCGGTGCCGCCGAACCTGATCGGCCGGGTCGACGCGCTGCAGGCGCTGCACCGGGCCGGCGGCGACCGGGTCGCCGTGTACAGCCCGGAGAACGCCGCGGGCACGCCGATCTACGTGCACGCCAAGGTCTGCGTCGTCGACGACACCTGGGCCATCGTCGGGTCGGATAACTTCAACCTGCGGTCCTGGACCCATGACTCCGAGCTCAGCTGCGCCGTGCTCGACCTGGACCATCCGGGCCCGGACAGCCAGGTAGCCGGCGGTTCCTGGCCGTACCCGCGTGCGCTGCGGCTCGAGCTCAGCCGCGAGCACCTGGGCCGGGACCTGGCACCGGGCACCGATGCCGCGTTCGCCGTGTTCGCGCGGGCAGCGGCCGAGCTGGACGGCTGGCATGCGGCCGGACGGCGCGGCCCGCGGCCGCCGGGGCAGCTGCGCAGCTACCAGGTCCCGGCGCTGAGCCGCTGGCAGCGGCTCTGGTCCCGGCCGCTGTACCGTCTGGTCTACGACCCGGACGGCCGCCCACTCCGGCTCCGCCGTCAGCGTGCCTTCTGACGCGGCGCCTTCCCGGAAAGAGTCAGCACTGACCGGCCGGGACGGGAGTGTCAGGACGGGTATGTCTGGAACGGGCGCGGTCTGGCCAGTAACGTTGCATCTGACGGTCAGAACCGGCCGGAGGTGCCGGGAGGGGATATAGGCGGGTCCGGTCCGCTGGAGGTGCAAGGACCGTGTGGCATGGAAAGCGCCGGCTCCGGCGGCTGGAAAACGACGTCGCCGAGGCCAAGGCGGAGCAGGCTAGCCTGCGGCGCCGGCTGGAGCTGTTCGAGATGATCGCCAGGGCCGCCGGGGCGCCGGTGACCGGCGAGCCGCCGGCCGCGCCCATGCCGGCCGGGCTGGTCGCCGCGGCCCGCGAGGCGCGCTCGGCGGACCTGCCGGTCCGGCTTGACGTCGGCGGTACCGACGTGGTCGCGGTCATCGGCGGGACCGGTGACCCGCGCGAGTGGTGGAACGCGATCTGGCAGCTCACCCATCCGGTCCAGGAAGCGTCATGATCCGCGTCAACCACGTGCGGATGCCGGCCGGCCTGTCCGCGCTGGCCTGGCGCGGCGGCCCCGGCGAGGTCACCGTGCTGGTCTCGGATGCCCTGGACCCGGCCCGGCAGCGGGCCGCGGTGCGGCTCGCCCTGGCCGCGTCCCGGCGGGGCTGGCGGGCCGTGCTGCTGCCGCTGCCGGTGGCCGGGGTGCTGGTGGCCGGCCAGTCCTGGCTGCGGCGGGTCACCAGGCCGCTGCGGGAGCACGCCGTGGCGGCCGCCACCGTCGCCACCGTGGCCGTCGCCACGGCGGCGCTGGTGATAGCCGCCGCCGAGCACGGGCACGGCCCGGCCGGGGCGGCCCGGTTCCCGGAGCCTGGCCAGGTCCAGGTCCCGCCGGCGGACTCCGGCCAGCATGCCTCGCCGGGGCCGGGCGGCCAGGGGCCGTCGGCGGCCCGGCCGCGCAGCCCAGGCGCCCCCGGCTCGCCCCGGCCGGGCACCTCCCCGGTCTCCTCGTCGGCACCGGGTCACCGGCCGTCTCCCGGTCCAGGGCCGTCTCACGGACCACGCCCGACGCCGCAGCCGGGTCCTTCGCCTACTCCCTCGCCGAGCACATCGTCGGGCCCGGCCCCGGCCCCGTCGCCGTCGTCGCCCAGGCCGTCCCCGAAGCCATCGCCCAAGCCCTCACCAAAGCCATCGCCGACACAGCCCCCCGGTCACGGGCACTGCATCTGGCTGCTCGGCATCCTGGTGTGCCTGTAGCGGGGAGTCGGCTGGCGTACTCGTGGCGCTGAGCGCCGGGCCAGGGTCAGGCGTGGCGCTCGGTGAGGTCGGCAGCGCCGTCGTCGCCCTGGCGCCAGCTGCGGGCCAGCGCGACCAGGCCGCGCACCACGTCCGGTGGCAGCCCGGGGGTGCTGGCCAGGTGCTGCAGGGTCGGGTCGTCGTGACTGTCGTCGGGGTCGGCGGCCGGGCCGCTGCCGGGATCCCCGCCGGCCAGGATCCGGCGGCAGGTGCCCGGCGTCCAGCCGAGCCGGTTCTCGATCACGCCCAGGGTGCTGGCCGACACCCGCATGCCGTGCTCCAGCTTGGCCAGCGTCCGGTCGGTCACGCCGGTCGCCGCGGCCAGCGCGCGCCGGTCCCGCAGGCCGAGTCCGACCCGGCGGGCGATCACGTAATCGGCGAGCCGCCTCCAGTCCTCATCCGGCATCGGCTCCGTCCTCCCCCTGGAGTGGATCGAACAGTCCAGCCCTTCGTACCACAGTGACTCGGGGATGGTGCGTTAACTTCTCTTCGATTCTCGTCATGTTACAGCATGAATCTTCAACTTTGTGGAGGAGCTTCATGGCATTGACTTGACATACCTTCCTGTTTCTTCCTATGGTTACTAGCAACGTCTTCACCTTGGTTCGACACCAACAAGAGCCGCCTGGCGGGCGGCACAGGCTGGTAGACCCCGAGTCCAGGAGTCCCCATGGGAGGCACCGAGAACTCGAGTGGCCGGGCCGGCCTGGCTCCGGACGGCGCTGAGCCGCGCCGGGGCTCCCCGGGGGGAGCATGTACGTGGGGGAGCCCCGCGCGACGGCGCCGGGCCGGCCGTCCGCCAGGCTCTTACCTGCGCCTACGCCGCGTACTACTGCTCGCTGCTGCGGCTCGCGGCGCTGCTGACCGGCGATGTCACGGCGGCCGAGTCGGTCACGGCGGAGGCCTTCGCCGCGCTGTACCGCGCCCCCGGCGGGGCCAGGACCGGCAACCGTACCCTGCTGTACCTGCGCCGGGAAGTGGTGACCCGGTCCCGGCATCCGGCCCGGCACCGTCGCGGCCAGCACCACGGCAGCTATGCAGGCCAGCACCACAGGGGCGACCTGGATGCGGGCCCGCAGCACGGGGCCCGGCAGGACCGGCCGCGGCCGAACCGTGGCTTCGAGCGCACCCCGGTGGTGGTCGCGCTGCGGGCCCTGTCGCCGGCCGAGCGCGAGGCGGTGGTGCTGACGCTGTACCTGCACCTGACCGAGCGGGAGGCTGCCGCCGTCACCGGGAGCAGCCAGGCGGTCCTGCGACGCCGGCTGGCCGCCGCGATGCCCCGGCTGCGCGCCGGGCTGGCCGGGATGGCGGCGGCGGATCGCGCGGCCAGCTGATTGCGCCGCGCTGACGGGCTCGGCCAGCATCGGATCGGCGAGCTGGATGCGGCCTGCGCGGCGCTCGCGTCATACCTGGTGCCGAGGCGTGGCCGACGAGCATCAAAGCGGGCCGAGGCGGGCCTTGAGCAGGCAGAACTCATTGCCTTCGGGATCGGCCAGGACATGCCACGACTCCTGCCCTGTCTGGCCGATGTCGGCCGGGCGCGCACCGAGCTTCAGAATGCGTTCGAGCTCGGCGTCCTGATCGCGGTCGGTGGCGTTGACGTCGATGTGCAGCCGGGGTTTCCCCTGCTCCGGCTCATCCCTTCGACTGAGGATGATCGTCGGCTGCGGACCGCCGAAACCTTCGCGCGGCCCGATCTCCAGCGAGCCGTCGTCCTCGCGGTCGAGCACGACGAAGTCCAGGACCTCGCACCAGAACCGCGCCAGCACCTCAGGGTCGCGGCACCCGAGCACGAGCTCACTGATACGACATGCCATGAACGAAACCTGCTCTCCGGGTCCAGGAGCCTCCGGGGGGCTACTCTTCGCCTTCGCCGCTGGGCTCGGCCTTTGCCTTGGCCGCGGTCCTTGCCTTGGACCCGGCCCGCGGCGCGTCCTTCGCCCCGGACGGCGCCTTGGTCCCGGACGGCGCCTTGGTCCCGGACGGGGGCCTGGCTGCGGTCTGAGCCCGGGTGCCGGTCTGCGGCTTGGCCTTGCTCCCGGCCGGGGCCTTGGCCCGTGGTCCGGTCCGTGTCCCGGTCCGTGTCCCGGTCTGGGGCTTGGCCTGTGGCTGGCCCGGCTGGCCTGCCGCATCCGCGGCAGCGGACGCCGCGCCGCCGGCCCGGCCGGCCGGCCGCCTTGGCATCGCCCGCACCGCCAGCGCCGGCCAGCTCGACCAGCAGGTGGTTGAGCTTGCTGACGAACGCGGCGGGCTCGTCGATCCGGGCGCCGAGGGTGAGGATCGCCTGGTTGTACAGCACGTGCGCCCAGGACGGCAGGTTCGGGTCGTCCAGGTCGCGGTTCAGCCGCCGGATCAGCGGGTGCTCCGGGTTGATCTCCAGCACCGGCTGCACCGGCAGCCCGGTGCCGCGCAGCCTGCGCGCCACGTTCACGTCAATCTCCGGCTCGTTGGCCACGATGCAGGCCGGCGAGGTGGTCAGGCGGCTGGTCACCCGGACGTCCCAGGCCTGGCCGGACAGGATCGCCTTCAGCTTGCCGATGAGGTCGGCGTACTCGGTACTCGGCCTTCTCCTTCGCCTTCTGCTCCGCCTCGTCCTCCAGGCCGCCGAGATCGGCCGCGCCCTGGGCGACCGACTGGAGCTGCCTGCCGTCGAACTCGCGCAGGCTGGTGACCACCCAGTTGTCCACGCCCTCGCCCAGCAGCAGCACCTCCACGCCCTTGGCCCGGAACGCCTCCAGGTGCGGGCTGGCGGTGGCGGCGGCCAGGCTGGGCGCGAGCAGGTAGTAGATCTTCTCCTGGCCCTCCTTCATCCGTGCCTGGTAGTCGGCGAACGATACGTCCTGGGTCTCTGCGCTGCCCTTGGTCGAGTGGAAGCGCAGCAGCCTGGCGATGTCGTCCCGGTTGTTGTAGTCGTCGGCGATGCCCTCCTTGAGCACCGCGCCGAACTCCTTCCAGAACGTGGCGTACTTCTCCGGCTCGTTCTCGGCAAGCTCGGTCAGCAGCTTGAGCACCCGCTTGACCGCGCTGGTGCTCATGTTCGCGACCACCCGGCTGCTTTGCAGGGTCTCCCTGGACACGTTCAGCGGCAGGTCGCTGGAGTCGATCACGCCCCGGACGAACCGCAGGTACCTCGGCATGAGCTGACCGGTGTCCTCGGTGATGAAGACCCGGCGCACGTGCAGCCGGATGCCCTGGTGCCGGGCATCGGGGATCCACAGGTCGTAGGGCGCCTTGGCCGGGATGTACAGCAGCAGGGTGTACTCGTAGGTGCCTTCCATCTTGGCGTGCAGGTAGGCGAGCGGGTCGGTGAAGTCGCTGGTGAGGTGCCGGTAGAAGTCGTTGTACTCCTTGTCGGTCAGCTCGCTCTTGGGCCGGGCCCACAGCGCCGAGGCGTGGTTGACCACCATGTCCTCGGCCGGCTCGCCGGACTCCTCCTCGGCCTTGCTGGTCACCTCGTGCGGCATCATGATCGGCAGGCTGATGTGATCGGAGTACTTGGTGATGATCGTGCGCAGCCGGAAGCCGTTCAGCAGGTCATCCTCGCCCTCGCGCAGGTGCAGCACGACCGTGGTGCCGCGCTCGGGGCGCTCGATCGTCTCCAGCGTGTACTCACCCCGGCCGTCCGACTCCCAGCGGACCGCCTCGCCGGCCGCCAGGCCGGCCCGGCGGGTGGTCAGCACCACCCGGTCGGACACGATGAAGGAGGAGTAGAAGCCGACGCCGAACTCGCCGATCAGGGTCGCGTCCTTGCGCTGGTCCCCGGTCAGGGCCTGGAGGAACTCCTGGGTGCCGGACTTCGCGATCGTGCCGATGTGCTCGATCACCTCGTCCCGGCTCATGCCGATGCCGTTATCGGTGACGGTGATCGTGCGCGCGTCCTCGTCGAAGCTGACCCGGATCTGCAGCGGGCCGGAGTCCTCCTGCTCCAGCTCGGGCCTGGTGAACGTCTCCAGCCGGTACCGGTCGATGGCGTCGGAGGCGTTCGAGATCAGCTCGCGCAGGAATATCTCCTTGTTGGTGTAGAGCGAGTGGATCATCAGGTCCAGGATCTGGACCACCTCGGCCTGGAAGCTGAAGCTCTCCTGCTGCGCCTGCACCGGCATTGAGTTGTCTCCATCGGATGGCATAACTGTCGCCCGGCCTGCCCTCATCACCGCGGGCAGGTACCGGGTCCTGGTCGGGCTTCAGCGTAAGTAAGCCGACATGCCGGGTCAACCTCCCTGCTCCGGGCGCCGGGTGCGGGCAGGATAGACCGGTGACTGCCCAGCCGGGAGGCCCGCCCGCGGCCGCCGGGCTTGAGTCCGTGCTCGAGGCGGTGCTGGAGCGGGTTACCTACGCGAACTCCGAAACCGGCTACACGGTCGCCAGGGTGTCCGCCGAGCGCAGCGGCCCGGACCTGGTGACCGTGGTCGGCCCGCTGCTCGGCGCGCAGGTCGGCGAGAGCCTGCGGCTGTCCGGCCGGTGGACCTCGCATCCCCGCTACGGCAGGCAGTTCGAAGTGCGCTCCTACTCGACCGTGCTGCCGGCCACGATCCAGGGCATCCGGCGCTACCTGGGCTCCGGGCTGATCAAGGGCATCGGCCCGGTGATGGCCGGGCGGATGGTCGACCACTTCGGCACCGACATCCTGCGGGTGATCGAGGAGGAGCCGCAGCGGCTGGTCGAGGTGCCCGGCGTCGGCCCCAAGCGCACCCAGCGGGTGGCCGACGCCTGGGAGGAGCAGAAGGCGATCAAGGAGGTGATGGTCTTCCTCCAGGGCGTCGGGGTCTCCACCTCGCTGGCGGTCCGGATCTACAAGACCGTACGGCGACGAGGCCATCGCCGTGGTGCGCAGCGAGCCGTACCGGCTGGCCGCCGACGTGTGGGGGATCGGCTTCAAGACCGCGGACACCATCGCCCGCGCCGTGGGCATCCCGCACGACAGCCCGGAGCGGATCAAGGCCGGCCTGCAGTACACCCTGTCCGAGGCGGCCGACGACGGCCACTGCTACCTGCCGGGGCCGAACCTGGTCGCCGCGGCCGCGAAGATCCTCGACGTCAGCCGGGAGATGACCGGCCCGTGCCTGGACGAGCTGGCCGCGGCGGAGGGAGTGATCTGCGAGGACGTGCCGGCCGGGGACCAGCGGGTGCCCGCGGTGTACCTGGTGCCGTTCCACCGGACCGAGCGGTCGCTGGCCGCCGGGCTGCTCGGCCTGCTGCACGCCGGGCCGGACCGGCTGGCGCCGTTCCGGCAGGTGGACTGGGGCCAGGCGCTGGCCTGGCTGCGGCAGCGCACCGGCGCAGACCTCGCGCCGGAGCAGGAGCAGGCGGTCCGGCTGGCACTGACCGAGCGGGTCGCCGTGCTGACCGGCGGCCCCGGCTGCGGCAAGAGCTTCACCGTCCGGTCGATCGTGGAGCTGGCCGGGGCCAGGCACGCGAAGATCATCCTGGTCGCGCCCACCGGCCGGGCCGCCAAGCGGCTGGCCGAGCTGACCGGGCACGAGGCGGCCACCGTGCACCGGCTGCTCCAGCTCCAGCCGGGCGGCGACGCCGAAGTTCGACCGGGACAACCCGCTGGACGCCGACCTGGTGGTGCTGGACGAGTCCTCCATGATCGACGCTGATGCTCGCGAACAAGCTGGTCAAGGCCATCCCGAGGGGCGCCCACCTGCTGCTGGTCGGCGACGTGGACCAGCTCCCCTCGGTCGGCGCCGGCGAGGTGCTGCGCGACCTGCTGGCGGCCGCGGACGCGATCCCCAGGGTGCGCTGACGAAGATCTTCCGGCAGGCGCAGCAGTCCGGGATCGTGATCAACGCGCACCGGGTCAACGCCGGGCTGCCGCCGCGCCTGAGCGGCTTCGCTGACTTCTTCTGGTTCGGCTGCGATGACACCGAGGAGACCGCGGGGCTGATCGTGGACATCGTGGCGCACCGCATCCCGCGCCGGTTCGGCCTGGACCCGCGCCGCGACGTGCAGGTGCTGACGCCGATGCACCGCGGCCCGGCCGGCGCGGGCAACCTCAACCTGCTGCTGCAGGAGCAGCTCACCCCGCAGCTGGAAGGGCAGCCCGAGCGCCGTTACGGCGGCCGGGTGTTCCGGGTCGGCGACAAGGTGACGCAGCTGCGGAACAACTACGACAAGGGCGCGGCCGGGATCTTCAACGGCACGGTCGGCGTGATCACCGGGATCTCCCTGGAGGACGGCAGGCTCACCGTGCGCACCGACGAGGACGAGAGCATCGACTACGCCTTCGACGAGCTCGACGAGCTCGCGCATGCGTACGCCGCCGACCATTCACCGCTCGCAGGGCAGCGAGTACCCGGCCGTGGTCATCCCGCTCACCACCAGCTCCTGGATGATGCTGCGGCGCAACCTGCTCTACACCGCGATCACCCGGGCCAAGAGGCTGGTCGTCCTGGCCGGGTCGCGCCGGGCGCTGGCCGCCGCCGTGCGCACCCCTGGCGCGGGCCGCCGCCACACCGCGCTGACCTACCGCATCACGGACGAGGGAGCGGCCGGGGCGCAGACAAATGGCTGGTGCGAATGCGCGTCACATAACCTGGGCCCCGGAGCCAGCGCGCAGGAGCCTGCGCGGTAATGCCTGGCCCGCGCACCTGCAGCCGGAAGTGCCTCGGCCCGGCCGGGCCGGTGAATGTCATGCGGAGGACAGCAAGTGCCGATCGCCGCGGTTAACGGGATCAATATCCACTTCGACGACTATGGCTCCGGGGAGCCGGTCATCCTGATCACCGGCAGCGGGGGCCGGGGCCGCCTGTGGACGCCGCATCAGGTGCCCGCGCTGATGGCCGCCGGATACCGGGTGATCACCGTCGACAACCGGGGCGTGCCGCCGACGGACATGTGCCTGGACGAGCCGTTCACGGTGGACGATCTCGTCGCCGACACGGCGGCCCTGATCGAGTATCTCGGCGCGGCACCGTGCCGGGCGGTGGGGTTCTCGCTGGGCGGCATCATCGTGCAGGAGCTCCTGCTGACCAGCCCTGACCTGGTCGCGCAGGCGGTGCTGATGGCGACCCGCGGCCGGGGCAGCCTGCTCTACCAGGCGCTGGCGCTGGCGGATTCG
Organism: uncultured Actinomycetota bacterium; assembly: GCA_963719705.1. GTDB lineage: Bacteria > Actinomycetota > Actinomycetes > Streptosporangiales > Streptosporangiaceae > CAVRCV01. Next base: position 659,772 of record CAVRCV010000013.1, on the reverse strand, counting down.
GAGCTGCTGGACAGCGGTATCGAGCTGCCGCCAAGATACGCGGCGGTGATGCAGGCCATGCACTACCTGTCCCCCCGTACCCAGCAGGACGACCAGCGGATCAGGGACTGGCTCGACGTGTTCGAGATGTCGCCCATGGATACCGCGATTCATCGGGCGCAGCGCAATCTGGACCTGATCGATAACAGGCTTGAGGACTACCGCAAGATAAAGACACCGTGCCTGGTCCTGGCATTCCAGGATGATCTTATCGCTCCGCCACTCCTGGTTCGCGAGGTGGCGGACCACATTCCCGGCTGCCGGTACGCTGAGATCGCCGGATGCGGGCACTACGGCTATCTAGAGGAACCGGACGCCGTGAATGGCCGGATCATTGAATTCTTCCGCGACGGCCGGTAAGCGAGCCGGCCGCTAGTCATTACCGGCCCGCCAGGCGGCTGCGGCGCCCACGTCCCGCAGTCGGCTAATCCTGGCTTCGGCGCAGGTCACGGTGTTCAACTGAGGCAGCCGCGCAGTTGGACAGCAAGCTGGCTGCCTCCGGGCACCGGCTAAGTATTGATGCGCGATCTGACCGGATGTCATAGTAATGCTCTCCGGGACTGTGACCAGGCTCTCCGAAATGACGCGAGGACAGGCATGGATGATAAGCCGAGGTTTCTCAAGCCTAATGTGATTATCGAGCCGCTGGTGGACAGGTTCTATGCCTGGCCGCATACGGTGGCGCCGGTACAGGCGGCGATGAACCTGGCATTCGTGCAGGTGCCGCTGCTCGAGTCGTATCTGCAGTCCCCGCAGGTTCACATCAACGCGAGCAACAATCCCGCAGCTGCGGGGCGGGTTCTTCGTCAACATCGAGGAGCGCCGGAGCGGCGAGGTCCGCGATCTGCGTCACGCTCGATCAAGCGGGACCGGGCGGAGATGCTGGAGTTCGCCGCGGCCGTCGCCGAGGCCGAGGAGATCGCTGCGGCAGAGCGCGACCGGCTTCGACCTCACCCCGCTGTACCCGAAGCTGCCGGCCGCGCTGTCCGGCCTGGTGGAGCTGGCCTACGACACCAGCAACCAGCCGGCGATGCGCTTCATCGAGCCGCTGGTGTACCAGAGCAGCGTCGTACACCGAGGACCGGCAGTCGGTTCAGCTGTCGCTTGAGACCGGGGTCGAGCGCCCGTTCATCCTGAGCACGCCGCGGCTGTCCTCGCCGGATGTGCTGGACCTGCGCGATCCCGTTCCGGCACCCGGGCCTGGCAGGAGCTGTTCAGGGCCAGGGTGCACGGCACGACGCTGGGCCGGCTGCGCGAGATGCTGGAACTCGACGACGACGCAGGCGGCCCAGCTGGACGGGCTGCTGGCCGACGCAGCCGGACCTGGCCGCCGACCGGCACATCGACGGCGGCGGCCGGATCCGCTACTTCGGGCATGCCTGCCTGGTGCTGCAGACGCCGGAGGCGGCGATCATCACCGACCCGTGGATCAGCGCCGATCACCACCGCGGGCGGCCGGTACACCTACCGTGACCTGCCCGACTACATCGACCTGGCGCTGATCACCCACGGGCACCAGGACCACATCGTGCTGGAGACCCTGCTGCAGCTGCGCGGCCGGGTCGGCGCCGTGGTGGTGCCCCGGTCCTCCCGGGGCAGCCTGTGCGATCCCGTCGCTGGCGCTGTACCTGTCCCACATCGGCCTGCCCGTGGTCGAGGTGGACGACTTCTCCGAGGTGGAGTTCCCCGGCGGGAAGGTGATCGCGACGCCGTTCCTGGGCGAGCACGCCGACCTGGATATCCGCGCCAAGTCGACGTACTGCGTCCGGCTGGGCGGGCGGACGATCTTCGTAGGCGCCGACTCCTCGGGCATCGACCCCGGCCTGTACCGCTACATGCGCGATCACGTCGGCGCGGTCGACATGGCCTTCCTCGGCATGGAGTGCGCCGGGGCGCCGCTGACCTGGCTGTACCAGGCGCTGTTCACCAAGCCGGTGACCAAGAAGATGAGCGACTCGCGCACCCTGTCGGGGTCGAACGCGGCGCAGGCCAGCGCGATCATGACCGAGCTGGGCGCGGCCGAGGCCTACGTGTACGCCATGGGCGAGGAGAGCTGGCTGGTGGCCACGTCATGGCCACCACCTATAACGAGGACTCCTACCAGCTCAAGCAGGTCGACGAGTTCATGACCTGGTGCGCCGACAACGGCATCAAGGCCGATCATCTGTTCGGCCAGCATGAATGGCGCTGGTAGCGGCCGCCGAACGGCTCGCTGCCACGGTGAGGAGGGTAGTGGTGCGGACCACGAGCTTCGACTTCGAGTCACCCGAGGCACGGTTCAGGGTCCTTATCAATGCTGAGGAGCAGTACTCGCTGTGGCCGGCCGACCTGCCGGTCCCCGGCGGCTGGACGGAAACCGGCGTGTGCGCCGGGAAGGAGGAGTGCGACAGGTATCTCGAGGAGACGTGGACTGACATGCGGCCCAAGAGCCTGCGCATCGCGCTCGACGGCGGCGGCTGAGGCTGCTCGGTGCAAGGATAGCCGCGCACCGTCCGCACCAGCCACAACAGCCATAACGTGGACATCGATTCTGTAACAGCTCCAAAGGAACAGAATCGCTGGTATCCGGATTACTGATGACCTGTTATGTTTTTGGGGTTGTACCGTCACGCTGGCAAGCAAACGACCCAGCCCGCCAGGTCGGCACGCTGAGCGGATCTGATCTGCTGAAGTGCGGCGATCAGCGGGGTGAGCGTCCGAGTCTTGCGCTTGTCCGGGGCCAAGCGGCGGAGGATGACGTGAGTCGTTCAGATGCGAGCGCACTACAGTCTGCTCACGGCAGCAGGGCCGCACGCCGGACCGGCGCCCCGCGCGATCACGGCAGGGTGCGGGAAGTGGTGACCATCCCCCTGATTGCGCTTCATTCCGGTGAGTCCCCGCGGCTTGAGGGCGAAAGCCAGGCCCATATCGCCTGGCTGGCCGAGACCGACGCGGTACTGCCCCCGATCCTGGTGGACCGGCGCAGCATGAAGGTCATCGACGGGATGCACCGGCTGCTGGCCGCCTCGCTGCGCGGCCGGGAAACGATCGACGTCGAGTTCTATGACGGCAGCCCGACAGACGCGTTCCTGCGCGCCGTCGAGGCGAACGTGACGCACGGGCTGCCGCTGTCCCAGGCGGACCGGCGGGCCGCCGCGAGGCGGATCGTTACCTCGCACCCGCACCTGTCGGACCGCTCGATCGGTGAGTCGACCGGCCTGGCGGCCAGGACGGTGGCGACTATCCGACGTTCAACCGATGCGGTACCGCAGTTGAACACCAGAATGGGCCGCGATGGCCGGGTCCGGCCGCTGAACGGGCTGGCAGGCCGGCGGCGGGCGGCCGAGCTTCTCGCCGAGCGTCCGCGGGCGTCGCTGCGGGAGGTGGCCAGGGCGGCCGGGGTTTCCCCGGCGACGGCGCGGGACGTGCGCAGGCGCCTGGAGCAAGGCGAGGATCCCGCCCGGCCTGGCCCCAGCCCGGCTGCCGCCGCGAACGGCACCGCCAACGGCACCGCGAACCCCGCCGCGGCCGCGCCGGGCGAAACCGGCCGCAGGGCCCGGCGGGTGTCCAGGATCGAGCCCTCGCTGGTGCTGGAGAAGCTGCTGCGGGATCCCTCGCTGCGCCACAACGAGGAAGGCCGCTGGCTGCTGCGGCTGCTCAAGTTCAATGCGGTCAGCGCGCAAAAGTGGTCGGAGGCGATCACCAGGATACCGCCGCATTCCGCGGCCCAGGTGGTACAGCTGGCCCGGCTGTACGCGCAGATGTGGCTGCGCTTCGCGCAGGAATTGGAAGAGCGCGCGCGGATTGTCGACCCGTGGGCCAGCCGGTCGGCTAATGGCCGCGGCTGACCGCGGCCGGCGGCCGGCACCGCGTCCTTGTCACGGCAGCGGCCCCGTGTGAGTCTGGGGCTGCCGGTCCGATTCGTGCTAGCCGTCTGCCCCTGGGGGCTTCGTCATGGTTGCCCGGAATGTTGAGTACGTTGAGCTCTACGTCACCGATCGGCGATCCGCGGAAGATTACTTCGTCCGATCGCTCGGCTTTGCCCGGGTAGCCGAGTCGGCCGATCCGCAGCGGAACTCGGTGCTGTTGCGGCAGGGCCGGGCACAGGTTGTCGTCAGCACCGGCCCGGCATGCGCCCAGTTCCTGGACGCACATGGGGACGGAGTCGCTGATATCGCTCTGAGCTGCGATGATGTTGCCGCAAGCGTGACTGCTGCGGTGGCCGGCGGGGCCAGCATGGTGAGCCAGGACGGCGGCCACCCGGTGTTCTCCGGCTTCGGTAACGTCCGCCATACGCTGCTGCCCGAGCCGGCCGGCGGTGGCCTGAGGCTGCCCGCCGGGCGGGTCTGGACCGGCCCGGGCGAGGCGGCCACGGGACCGCTAACCACGGGCCCGCTAACCACGGGCCCGCTAACCACGGGCCCGCTAACCACGGGCCCGCTAACTCATCACGGGCCCGGCCGGGATGATCCGCCTGCTGGACCATATCGCGGTCTGCGTCGAGGGCGAAAAGCTCGCCTATTACGCGGATTTCTACACCGAGGCGTTCGGGCTGGCCAGGTACTCCAGCGAGTACGTCGATCTCGGCAGTCAGGCGATGGACTCGATTGTCGTGCGCAGCCCGTCCGGCGGAATTACCTTTACCCTGGTCGCGCCGGACCCGATAAAAAGCGATGCCGGGCAGCTCGGTGCCTTCCTGGAGCGAAATGAGGGTGCCGGGGTCCAGCATCTCGCCTTCGGTGTCGATGACATCGTGGCCGCGGTAGCCGAATTCCGGGATCAGGGCGTGGAGTTCCTGAGCACCCCGGACTCGTACTACGAGATGCTCGCGGAGCGGTTCGGCGACATGCGCAGCGAGATCGCCGCTCTGCACGATGCGCAGGTGCTGGCGGACCGGGACGAGTGGGGCTACCTGCTCCAGCTGTTCACCCGCTCGCCGCACGAGCGGAACACCCTGTTCTACGAGCTCATCCAGCGCCGGGGAGCCAGGGGATTCGGCAGCGCGAACATCCGGGCCCTGTACGAGGCGGTAGAGCGCGACCGGCTGCGTGCCGGATGACCGCCGAGCCCGCCGAGCCCGCCGAGCCGGCCGCGCCCGCCCCGCTGCGCCAGGCGGACCTGCACGGCAGCGTCGCCGATCCGCTGCTGGACACGATGAACTTCCTGAACGAGATCACCATCCGCTATCCCGAGGCGATCTCGTTCGCGCCCGGCCGCCCCTACGACGGCTTCTTCGACACCGAGCAGATCTTCACCTACATCCGCCGCTACCTGGACCACCTCAGCGAGACCGGGCACTCGCCCGCGCAGATCCGGGACGCGATGTTCCAGTACGGCCCGACCAGCGGCCGGATCCGCGGCCTTATCGCCAGGTCACTGCGCGAGGATGAGAACGTTGACGTGCCGCCCGAGGCCATCGTGGTCACGGTCGGCTGCCAGGAGGCGATGCTCCTGGTGCTGCGCGCGCTGATGGCCGGTCCCGACGACGTGCTGCTGGTTTCCAGCCCTTGCTACGTCGGCATCACCGGGGCGGCGCGGGTGCTGGACATCAGCCTGGCGGCGGTGGAGGAACGCGAGGACGGGTTCCATCCCGCCGACCTGGCCGCGGCGATCCGCGCCGAGCGCGCCCGCGGCCGCCGCCCCCGCGCCTTCTACGTGGTGCCGGACCACACCAATCCGTCCGGCACCACGATGCCCCTGCGCACCCGGCACGAGCTGCTGGACCTGGCCGGCCGCGAGCACATCCTGGTCCTGGAGGACAGCCCGTACCGGCTGGTCAGCCCGGGACGGCAGCTGCCGCCGCTGAAGTCCCTGGACCAGCGGCGCAGCGTGATCCAGCTCGGCTCGTTCGCCAAGACCGCCTTCCCGGGCGCCCGGGTCGGGTTCGCGGTCGCCGACCAGGTCGTCGTCGACGACCTGGGCCGCACCCGCCTGCTGGCGGACGAGCTCGCGAAGATCAAGAGCATGGTGACGGTGAATACCTCACCGCTCAGCCAGGCCGCGGTCGCGGGCATGCTGCTGGCCTGTGACGGCCGGGTATCGGAGCTGAACGCCAGGACCGCCGCTTACTACGGCCACGCGATGCGGCTGACCCTGCAGCAGCTTGACCAGGCCTTCCCGGCCGCCCGGCGGACCGCCCTCGAAGTGCGCTGGAACGAGCCGAGCGGCGGGTTCTTCCTGACCGTGCGCGTCCCGTTCCGGGCCGACGAGGCGGCGCTCGGGCGCTCGGCCGAGGATTTCGGGGTCATCTGGACGCCGATGTCCTACTTCTACCCCCACGGCGGCGGGGACTACAGTATCCGGCTGTCCATCAGCTACCTGTCCGACGACGAGATCGTCGAGGGCATCGCCCGGCTGGCCCGTTTCGTCGGGGCCATGGCCCGGCCGCACACCGTGCCAGACCCTTCCCTACTCGCAGAGAGGTGAGACCGGAAATGATCACTGCAACCCCGAGGGTGCGCAGCAACCCCCGCCGGTGGGGGTGGACGTACCGATGACGATGAGCATGAGCGTTGCGCGCCCAGCGGCAGGACTCCGCACCCGTCCCGGCGCCCGGCAGCCCGCGAGCAGTGCGCGGATCGCCGGCGTCGGGACTGCCGTTTCCGGGGAGTCCTACTCGCAGACAGAACTGCTCGATGAGTTCGAGATCACCGATCCCAAGGTCCGCTCGATCTTCCAGGCCAGCGCGATCGCGCGCCGGCACCTGCGCCTGCCGCCGCCGGGGGCGGACGGCAGGCGCGTCACCGAGACCCAGGGGGAACTGCTCGGCAAGCACAAGTCGGTGGCAGTGGAGATGGGCGCGCGGGCGCTCACCTCCTGCCTGGCCGACGCGGGCGCGGGGTTAGCCGATGTCGCCTGCCTGTGCTGCGTGACGTCGACCGGCTACCTGACGCCGGGGCTGAGCGCGCTGCTGATCCGCGAGCTGGGCATGGCGCCCGAGTGCCACCGGGTGGACGTGGTCGGCATGGGCTGCAACGCCGGGCTCAACGCCCTGGGGGTCACCGCCGGGTGGTCGGTAGCCAACCCGGGCAAGCTGGCGGTCCTGCTGTGCGCGGAGGCCTGCTCCGCCGCCTACGTGTTCGACTCCACGATCCGGACCGCGGTGGTGAACAGCCTGTTCGGCGACGGCGCCGCCGCCATCGCGGTGATCGCGGGCCAGGACTACGGCCCGGTGCCTGCTACCACGGTGCCTGCTACCACGGGCCTGCTCCACGGCCTGCTACCACGGGGCCGCGGCTGCTGTCGTTCGCCAGCCATCTCATCACCGACGCGTTCGACGCCATGCGCTATGACTGGGACGAGGCACAGGGCAAGTTCAGCTTCTTCCTCGACCCGGACATCCCCTACGTCGTGGGTGCCCACGCGGAGCGGGTGATCGACCGCCTGCTGTCCGAGGCCGGCCTGCGCCGCAGCGATGTCCGGCACTGGCTGGTGCACTCCGGCGGCAAGAAGGTCATCGACGCGGTGCTGGTGAACCTCGGCCTCACCCGCTACGACCTGCGGCACACCACGGGGGTGCTGCGCGACTACGGCAACCTGTCCAGCGGGTCGTTCCTGTTCTCCTATCAGCGGCTGGCACGCGAGGGGGTCACCAGGCCCGGTGACTTCGGCGTGCTGATGACCATGGGGCCCGGCTCGACCATCGAGACGGCGCTGGTCCGATGGTGACCGGCGGGCAGCCAGCCGCCCCGGCGGCACGGCCAGCCGGCAGGGTCGCGGGGGCCGCGGCATCCCGGCCGCCCGGTCTGGTGCTCCGGGTCGACGGTCGGGAGCCGCTGTCGTCCGGCTCGGTGGCAGACGTGACCGCGGTATGCGACCGCGCCGAGGACAGCGACGAGCACGCCGCGGTGATCGTCTACGTGTCCGGCGCCCCGGAACAGTCCTGGACGGAGGGCCTGAGCGTGGCCCTGGTCAGCCGGTGGGAGCGCGGGCTGCGTCGGCTGGAGCGCCTGCCCGCGGCGACGATAGCGGTCGCGGTCGGGGACTGCGGCGGGCTCGCGCTGGACGCGCTGCTGGCCACCGACTACCGGATCGCGGCCGGGTCGCTGCGGCTGATGCTGCCGGTGCAGGCCGGGGCGACCTGGCCCGGCATGGCGGTGTACCGCCTCAGCAACCGGGCCGGCGCGGCCGCGATCCGCCGGGCCGTGCTGTTCGGGCTGCCCATCGAGGCCGCCGACGCGCTGGCCCTGCACCTGGTCGACGAGCTGACCGACGACCTGGCCAGCGCGCTCGCGGCGGCCACCGGGATGACCGATGCCCTGTCCGGTGCAGAGCTGGCGATCCGGCGGCAGCTCATGCTCGACGCGCCGGCGGTCAGCTTCGAGGAGGCGCTCGGGCAGCACCTGGCTGCCTGCGACCGGGCACTGCGCCGCAGCTCGGCCCGGATGAGCTCGTGACTGCGGAGGGCCTGGCGACGACGGCCGCCGCCCGGCGCGGCGCCCGCGCCCCCGCGGCGGCCCCGGCGCCCCCCGCTGCCCGGCTGAGCTGCCCGGCGAGCTCCGCGCCGAGATGCAGGCGGTGCAGGGCAGCCTGGCCGGGGCCCGGCTAGCGCTGGCCGGCGCCGCCGGGCGCACCGAGCGGCTGCTGGCCGCGCTGCCCGGGCCTGCTGACCGCTCGGCGGAGCAGCGGGCCGTGGCCGCCGCGGCCAAGGATGCCGCCAGGATGCTGCGGGCCCGGTTCCTGGACAGTCACGTCCTGGCGGTCTACGACCAGGTCACCGGCGGCCGCTCGGAAGCTCTGCGGCTCGCGGAACTGGCCGGCGCGGCCGCGGCCGAGTTCCCCGGCCTGCTGCCCGCGCCCGGCCAGCTCGCGGCCGATGCGGCCCGGCCCCAGGCCGCCAAGGAAGGCTACGAGATTGACCAGGGCATCTTCTTCAGCCGGGTGCTCGGCTCGCCGCTCGCCGGGCAGCACCTGCTCGATTCCATGCGCAGGCCGACGCCGCGGGCGCTGGAGCTGCTGCCAGAGTTCAGCCGGAGCGGCGTGGCCGCGCTGGACTCGGTGCGGCTGGAGCGGCGCGGCGGCGCGGCGCACCTGACCATGTGCCGGGACGACTGCCTGAACGCCGAGGACAACCGGCAGGTCGATGACATGGAGACGGCGGTGGACCTGGCCCTGCTGGACCCGGCCGTGCGCGTGGGCGTGGTGCGCGGCGGGGAGATGAGCCACCCGCGCTACCGGGGCAGGCGGGTGTTCAGCGCCGGGATCAACCTGCGGGCACTGCACGCCGGGGACATCTCGCTGGTCGGCTTCCTGCTCCGGCGGGAGCTGGGCTACCTGCACAAGCTGGTCCGGGGCGTGCTCGACACCGACGCCGCCAGCTGGCACTCGGCGTCGCTGGCCAAGCCCTGGATCGGGGTGGTCGACAGCTTCGCCATCGGCGGCGGGACCCAGCTGCTGCTCGTGCTCGACTACGTGCTCGCCGCCTCCGACGCCTACCTGAGCCTGCCCGCCGCGCAGGAGGGCATCGTGCCCGGCGCCTCCGCCTTCCGGCTGCCCAGGTACGCCGGGCTGCGGCTGTCCCAGCAGATGATCCTGCTCGGGCGACGGATCTGGGCCAGTGAGCCGGCCGCCCGGCTGCTGGTCGACGAGGTGGCCGAGCCGGCCGAGCTGGCGCCGGCCATCGACCGCAGCGTCGAGGCACTGCTGGCCCCGGCGGTGCTCACGAACCGGCGGATGCTCAAGCTGGCCGAGCCGGAGGATGAGTTCCGCCGCTACATGGCGGAGTTCGCGCTGCAGCAGGCGCTCCGGCTGTACAGCGACGACGTGATCGGCAAGGTCGGCCGGTTCTCGGCCGGCGGCGGCCGGGACCGGCCGGGGTGACCGCCGCCGACCCGCCCAGGGTCCGGTACCAGCGAGAGGGCCGGATCGCCTACGTCACGCTGAACCGGCCCGCGGTGCTGAACGCGATGGACCTGCGGATGCACGAGGAACTGGGCGCCGCGTGGGACCGGATCGAGGCAGACGACGAGGTGCGGGTCGCCGTGCTCACCGGAGCCGGCGACCGGTCCTTCTCGGTCGGCCAGGATCTGCGCGAGCGGGCCGGGCTGAACCGGGCCGGGGCGGCGCCGTCGACCTTCGGCAGCCGCGGCCAGCCCGGCTGGCCCCGCCTGACCGAGCGGTTCGGCCTGTCCAAGCCGGTGATCGCGAGGGTGCACGGCTATGCCCTCGGCGGCGGCTTCGAGCTCGCCCTGGCCTGCGACATCATCGTCGCATCCGAGCAGGCGGTGTTCGCGCTGCCGGAAGCCCGGCTCGGCCTGGTACCGGGCGCGGGCGGCGCCTTCCGGCTGGCCAGGCAGATCCCGCTGAAGCTGGCCATGGGCTACCTGCTGACGGGGCGCCAGCTGACCGCGGCGGAAGCCCTGCGGCTCGGGCTGGTCAACGAGGTAGTCCCGGCCGGCCGGCTGGATCAGTGCGTCGCCGAATGGACTGACGACCTGCTGCGCGCCGCCCCGCTGGCGGTACGGGCAATCAAGGAGGCAGTAATGCGGTCGCTCGACATGCCGCTGGAGCAGGCGTTTAGCACGAGCTTCTACTGGGAGCAGCGGCGCAGGCAGAGCATGGACGCGGTGGAGGGCCCGCAGGCATTCGCCGAGAAACGAAAGCCGGTATGGCGCGGCGGCTAAGCGGCGGCTTATTCTCGTCATTCCGGAGCCCTAGCAAACCTAGACTCAGGCGAGAGCTGAATGGACATCATCATTGCTGACGTCATTGGCGACGTCGCGCTCGTGCTCGTTTTCTCCCTGCTGCTCGGCGCGGCGGCGCGGCGGTGCGGGCAGCCGCGCGTCGTCGGGCAGATACTGGCGGGCATCATGCTCGGCCCGAGCCTGCTCGGGCGGCTGCCCGGGCACCTGACCGGCCGCCTGTTCCCGGCCGCGGCGCTGCCCTATCTCTCGGTGCTGTCCCAGGTCGCCATCGTGATCTTCATGTTCGTGGTGGGCTACGAGCTGGACCGACGGTTCCTGCATGGGCGGCGCCGGGCGGTGCCGATGGTGGCCGCGGCCGCGCTGCTGGTGCCGATGGGCCTCGGGTCGGGAGCGGCGGTGGTGTTCCGGTCGCGACTCACCGCGCTGGGGGAGCCGCACATCACCCATTCCCTCGTCCTGTTCATGGGGGTCGCACTGTCCATTACCGCGCTGCCGGTGCTGGCCGCGATCATCAGGGAGCGCGGTATCGCCGGAACCGTTCCCGGCGTAACGGCGACTACCGCGGCCGGGGTGATGGACGTGGCGGCCTGGGTGGCACTGGCCGCGGCGGTGGCCGGCGCGGCGCATCACGGCGGCCGTTCATGGTGGGTGACGCTGCTGCTGGTCTCCGGCTTCGCCGCGGTCATGCTGCTCGCCGTGCGGCCTGCCCTGCGCTGGTGGGCCAGGGAGCGCCGGTTCGTGCTGTCCAGCCAGCTTCCGGTGGCGCTGGTGCTGGCCCTGGGCAGCGCGTGGGTCACCGGCTCGCTCGGGCTGCACCCGGTGTTCGGCGGCTTCCTGGCCGGCCTCACCATGGCCAGCGCGGACGGGACGCCAGATCCGGAGGTGCTGCGCCCGATGGAAGAAATCGGCAGCGTGCTGCTGCCGCTCTTCTTCGTGGTGACCGGCCTGTCGGTGAACCTCGGCGCGCTGAACGGCTCGGCGTTCATCCTGCTGGCGGTGGTCTGCGTGATCGCGAGCGCGGGCAAGCTGGTACCTGGCTACCTGGCCGCGCGGGCAGGCGGCCTGGGCACGCGAGATGCGGCCACGGTCGCCGCCCTGATCAACACCCGGGGCCTCACCGAGCTCATCGCGCTCAACGTGGGTCTGAGCGCCGGGCTGATCGACGAACGGGTGTTCAGCGTGCTCGTGCTGATGGCGCTGATCATGACGGCCGCGACCACGCCGCTGCTGTCGCTGATCGGCGCGCCGGCCCGGCAGGCCCCGGTCAGTGCAGCGCATCCGGCGGAACCGCCCGCCAGCATCAGCGAGCCTTAGCCGCCACGATGCCGTGCCGGCCTGTGCCGGGCGGGGGGCGGCTTGACGATCAGTTGGCCGCGCGTGAGAAGATTGAACGGAATTGGGCGGTATGGCTACAGGCGGAAGGAATGAGTGGTGACGAATCCGTTCGAAGACCCGGACGCCAATTACTTCGTGCTTATTAACGATGAGGGCCAGCACTCACTCTGGCCGATTTTTGCCGATGTACCAGAGGGCTGGCAGGTCATCTTCGGGGAAGCCGGACGGCAGGAGTGCCTGGACTTCATCGAGGAGAACTGGACCGACATGCGGCCCAGGAGCCTGATCAAGGCCATGGAGGAGGACGCGGCCGCCCGGGCGGCCGCCAGCGAGGGTAATGGCGACGGCAAGGCCAACGGTGCCGGGGAGAGCAAGCAGCGCAAGGCGGCAACATCGAAGAAGAGCAAGACTGCGGTTAAGGAATAACACCGCGCTGGTCCGGGCCGGTTCCACGGGCCAGCCGCACATGCCGGAGCGCGGCGGCTGGCCGCGCGGCGGGCTCTGGTGCCGGCTGGCCGGCTGGCCGCGCGGCGTTCAACTGCGGCACGTCAGCAGTTGAACGCCGTCCCGGTCGGGCTGGAATTAGCTTGGCTGAATGGGCTGTCTGCGCGCGGATGCATAAGCCCACGCACTTTGGCATACCTGCAGAACTGCAGAACTGCAGAACTGCAGAACAAGCATCTGAAGGTAAACGCCGTAAGCGTTCATCACCGCGCTGAGCTCGGCGTTCTGCGGCATCCGCTCCCTGGTGACCCGCTGCAGCCGCGTCCCGCTCAGCTGGCCCGGCAGGATGAACAGCGCTAGGATAATCAGCGCTAGCAGACTGCTCTGCTCCCGGTCGAGTTCCGTCCTGGCTTCTGCTGACGGGCTCTGCTGACCGGGCTCTGCTGGCCGGCTGGGGAGATATCGTCAGGGCATAACTGACCTATTCTGCGCTCGGCCGGGCGCCGGGAGGAGCCGTCCGCCGTGCTTTCCCGTTTCCCCTGGCCAGGTGCCCGCGGCAGGGACCTGGACCCCGGCCGTGCTGGGTAGGACGGCCGAGCTCGGCCTGATCGACTCCTGGCTCCAGTCGGCCGCGGGCGACCGCCCCGAGCCGCCGCCGGCCGGGGCCGTGCTCGTCATCGAGGGCGAGCCCGGCATCGGCAAGACCACGCTGTGGCACGAGGCGGTCCGCCGGGCCCGGCTGCTCGGCTGGCAGGTGCTGTCTGCCCGGCCCGCCAGGTCCGACGCCGTGCTGTCCTATGCCGGCCTGACCGACCTGCTCCGCCCGGTGCATGAGGAGACCTTCCGGGGCCTGCCGTCGCCGCAGCGGCGGCCGCTGGCGGTGGCCCTGCTGCGGGACGAGCCCGGCCCCGGCGACCTGGAGCCGCGTGCCGTCGGCACCGGGCTCACCACCCTTCTCGGCACGCTCGCCGGGTCGGCCTCGCTGATGCTCGCGGTGGACGACGCTCAGTGGCTCGACCCGGCATCGGCGTCCGCGCTGGCGTTCGCGCTGCGGCGGCTGGAGGACCGGCCGGTGGCGCTGCTGGCAGCGGTCCGGATCGAGGAGCCTGCGGCGCGGCCGCCCGGCGCGTTCGCCACCCTCGCGGCCGCCCTGGATCCCCGGCTGGTGCGGCACCTGCTAGTGGGCCCGCTGACCGTGGCCGCCACCCACGAGATGTTCCGCCAGGCGCTTGGCGGCTCGTTTCCCAGGCCGGTGCTGGTCCGGATCCACCGGGCGGCCGGCGGCAACCCGTTCTACGCGCTGGAGATAGCGCGGGAGCTCGGCCGCCTCGGCGTGCCGGCTCCCGGCCAGCCGCTGGCCGTTCCCGGCGACCACCGGGACCTGGCCCTGCTGCGGATCCGCCGGCTGCCCGCCGCGACCAGGCAGGTGCTGGCCATGGCGGCCGCGATGGCCAGGCCGGTCGCCGGGCAGCTGGATCTGGACGCGCTGGCCGCGGCGGAACGGGCGGGCATCGTGCAGGTCAGGCCGCCCGGCCCCGGCGGCCGGGTGGAGTTCACCCACCCGCTGTTCGGGTCGGCCGTGTATGGCGCGCTGCCGGCCGCGGACCGGCGGCGGCTGCACCGCGACCTGGCCGGCCGCACCGACAGCCCGGAAGAGCGGGCCAGGCACCTGGCCCTGGCCGCGAACGGCCCGGACGAGGCGACCGCTGCCGCGCTGGACGTGGCCGCCGAGGCGGCCAGTGCCCGCGGCGCGGCCGACCTGGCCGTGGAGCTGAAGGAACTGGCCTGCCAGCTGACCCCGCCGGGCGACAGCGCGGCCCGGCTGCGCCGGGACCTGGAGCTGGCCGACCGGCGCTACTTCGCCGGCGACGCCACCGGTGCCCGGCGCGGCCTGGAGCAGTCGGCCGCGGCGCTGCCGCCGGGCCCGGACCGGGCCGAGGTGCTGCTCGAGCTGGGCAGCGTGCTGTGGACGCAGGCACAGGGTGACGAGGCGTACGCGCTGATGCGGCAGGCGCTGGACGAGGCCGACACCCCGGAACTGCGGGCCCGGATCCACTCCCGCATCTCGGCGATGGTGGACGACTGCGACATCGCGGTGCGGCACGGGGAAGCCGCGCTCGGCCTGCTCGACCCGGACGCCGACCCGATGCTGTACTCGTTCGCGCTGCTGAACCTCACCCTGTTCCGGCTCTATGCGGGCCAGGGCGCCGACCATGCCGCGATCGAGCGTGGCATGGCGCTGCAGCGCGAGGCAGCCACCTGGGAGGTCAGCACCGTCCCGGCGTTCTGGGCCAGGAACTTCGACGACTTCGACACCGCCCGGCACCGGTTCAGCGACCATCTGCGCGCCTTCGCCGAGCGGGGTGACGAGGCGAGCAGCTGCGGAGTGCTGGCCCACCTGGCCGTGATCGAGGCGATGACCGGGCAGATGGACCGGGCCGCCGCGCTCGCGGCCGAGGCCCTGGAGCTGGCGGAGCAGACCGGGCAGGACACCTACATCATGGTCGCGCTCGTGGCCAGGGGGCAGGTCTGCACCGCCGCGGGCGAGCTGGATCAGGCCAGGCAGGCCGGGCAGGAGGTGCTACGGCGGCTCGAGGCGCTGCCCGACGCGATCCTTGAGGGCATGGCCAGGGGCGTGCTCGGGCAAGCCGGGCTGGCCGCCGGGGAACTGGCCGAGGCGGCCCGGCAGCTGTCCAGGTCGACGGAGATCGCGGACGCGACGCACAACCGCGAGCCGGCCACGGACCGGACCTGCGCCGACTACGCCGAGGCGGTGATCGGCCTGGGCGAGCTGGACCGGGCCGAGTCGCTGGTCGCCCGGATGGAGCACCGCGCCGCCGCGCTGCCCAGACCCTGGATCCTGGCCGTGTCGGCTCGCTGCCGCGGCCTGCTGAACGCGGCCAGGGGAGACCTGGACGCCGCGCTTGCCGACTACCAGCGGGCACTGGCGGCACATCAGGACCTGGCCATGCCGGCCGAGCGGGCCCGCACGCTGCTCGCCCTCGGCCTGCTGCACCGGCGGCGAAACGAGCGGCAGCGGGCCCAGTCCTGCCTGACCGAGGCGGTCGCCGGGTTCGAGGCGGCCGGCGCGGCCGGCCGGGCCGCGGTGGCCGCCGCCGAGCTGCGCCGCAGCCAGGGCGGGCGCGGGCGCCCGGACCAGCTCACCCCGACCGAGCGGGAGATCGCCACCCTGGCCGGCTCCGGCCTGCGCAACGCCGAGATCGCCGCCCGGCTGTTCCTGTCCCCGAAGACCGTGGAGGCGAACCTGTCCCGCGCCTACCGCAAGCTCGGCATCCGGTCCAGGGCCGAGCTCAGCCGGCGCCTGGCCGCAGCCTCGCCGCCCGACTCCGCCCCCGCCTGACTCCGCCCCCGCCTGACTCCGCGCCACCCAATCAGGGCGCCGACCGGTAAGCCGAGGGTTTTCCCCGACGCGGCCAGACCAGCCCGCGCTCTAGCGTCTGGCCATGGCGGTGCGCGGAGCCAGGGCCGGATGGCAGCTCGCTGAGTGCCTGCTGCCCGGCCTCACGCTGGGCACGGCCGAGGCGCTGGACCAGCGGCTGCAGGCCGAGATCACCAGCTGGCCAGCCAGCGGGGTGCTGCTGGTCGGCTCGGTGCTGATGCCCGAGGACGAGGTCCTGCTCGTGCTGTTCCGCGGCCCGCAGGACGCGGTGCGCGCGGTCAGCGAGCAGGCGGGCCTGCCGTTCGACCGGATCGTCTCGTGCGTGGGCATCGGCTGGCTGCCGCAGCCAGCCGGATAGCGGCGGCCCGGCCGGGCGGCCAGGTACCACAGGTCAGGAGGAGACCAGGATGAGAGCGCCCAGGAAGAACGGCGGCAGGCCAGCCGGCCGCGGCCGGCCGTGGCCGCGCGGAATCGTCATCGGCACCGGGCTCGCCCTGCTGGCGGGCGTGCTCGCCGTCGCCGCGCCCGCGGCGGCCGGGACCAGCCAGCACGGGTCCAGCAGCCTGTCGGCCGGTGCCGCCAAGCCAACCCAGTACCTCACCCAGTCCCTGGCCGGACTGACGATCCGGGCCAGGCCGTCCACGATCCGCAACACCAGGGCGGTGCGGGTCACCTTCGTGGTCACCGACGCCGGCGACCCGGTCAAGGGCGCGAAGGTCAAGGTGAACGGCCACACCCTGATCACCGGCAAGAACGGGGCCTGCTCGCTCACCTTCCGCAAGCACGCCAGGCCCGGCGCCTACCGGGCCACCGCGGCGCTGGCCAGCTACTACGGCGCGAGCGTCACGGTGCACGTGAAGAGCTAGCCGCGCGGCGGCCGCCAGTCCCGCATCCGCGGTCCTGGCAGTATCGTCCGGCCGGCACCAGCGCGCGGGAAACGGGTATTCGGTTTCCCCGCGCGCCGGGTTACGCTGATTCCGGCCCTGCCCGGCAGTTCCGCCAGCAAGGAGAAGATCCTGGCTTATTGCCGGAAACTCACCTGCCGGAAAGGGGTGCGATGAGCCAGGCCGGACAGCCTGAGGTGCTGGAAAAGGCGCAGCCGCGCAGCACGTCGCCGATTGAGGTGCACAGCATCGACCTGGTCCCGGCCGCCGAGCGGCACGGCCGGCTGATCGACCAGTGGACCCTGTGGTTTTCCGGCAACTTCAACCCGGTCACCGTGTCGATCGGCTTCATCGGCCCCTCGCTGGGGCTCAGCGTCGCCTGGACCGTGGTGGCCAGCGTGGTCGGCATCTGTGCCGGGACCCTGTTCATGGCGTTTCACGCGCAGCAGGGCCCGCGCCTGGGCGTGCCCCAGATGATTCAGTCCAGGGCGCAGTACGGCGTGCGCGGCAGCACCCTGACGCTGGCCATCGGGCTGATTACCTACATCCTGTTCGCCATTGTCAACCTCATTTTCATCCGGGACGGCCTGAGCGGCCTGTACGGCTGGAATTCGGTCGCTGTCGGGATAACGGTCTGCGTTCTGGTGGCCGTGGTGGCTATATTCGGCTATGACTGGATCCACGCCGCGATGCGGGTTATCTTCTGGCTGTCCCTGCCGCTGTGGCTGGTCATTACCGTCGGCATCATGGCAGGCGCGGTCACCGGGCCCGGCGGCGACCGCGGTGGCGTGACGCTGGTGGGCTTCGCGATCATCTTCAGCGCCACCGCCGGGTACAACATCGTGTACGCGCCGATGGTCTCGGACTACTCCCGCTACCTGCCCAGGGACACTTCCGGCTGGAAGGTCATGACGGTGACCTTTGCCGCGGCCGCGGTCTCCGCGCTCTGGCTGATCTGGATCGGCGCCTGGCTGGCCGCACGGACCGGTGCGACCGACGCCCTGGTCTCGGTCCGGGCCAGCGGGAACGACATCCTCGCCGGGTTCGGCAGCTTCTTCGCCGTGTTCGCGGCCGCCACGGTGCTCGGCGGCTCGATCGTCTGCGCCTACTCCAGCCAGCTGATCTCGATCACCGCCATCGACACGTTCCGGCGGATCCGGTCCAGCAGCGCCATCCGGATCTGGGCGGTGGCCGGGGTGACGCTGGCGGCCGGCATCCCCGGCGTGTTCCTCTTCCAGTCGGCGACCAGCGCGGTCGAGAACACGCTGCTGGCGCTGACCTACCTGCTGACCCCGTGGACGACGATCAACCTGGTGGACTACTACCTGCTGCGCAGGGGGCGCTACGTCATCGCCGATCTCTACGACCGCCGCGGCCAGTACGGCAGCTGGAACTGGCGTGGCATCACGTCCTACCTGGCGGCCGTGGGCGCGTCCGTGCCGTTCTGGAACCTGACCTCCTACCAGGGCCCGGCGGCGACCGCGCTGGGCGGCGTGGACATCTCGTTCGCGGTCTGCCTGGTCGTGTCCGGCGTGCTGTACTACCTGCTGACCCGGTTCCGGCCGGCCAGGCAGCTGACCGTGGCCCTGGCTGCCCGGCCGGCCGGAACCGGCTAGGCCGTTCCGATCCAGTACGACGTGCTGTTGTGGTCGGAGCAGGTACCGAAGATCAGCCAGGTATTCGGTGCCTCCATGCAGTCTCCGTTGTAGTCGCTGACGAGCTGGCCGCCGCCGTTGACCACCCACAGCTCGGATGACTTGCCCGACGCGCAGGTGTTCAGCCAGACGTATCCGTCGTGTACCTGCAGGCAGTTACTGGTGCCGTTCTGCTTGTACTCGGCGTAGTCGCCGTCGAAGTTCTCGGCGACGAAGTTGGTCAGTGAGCCGGTGCTCTGCACGTGCACCTGGGCCTGATAGCCCTCGCTGTACAGGCACAGGCTGGTGAAGTTGGTCTCGCAGATGTGATTTCCTGCGCGGGTCGCGGCCGCGGCCGCGCCGGCTCCCATCAGGCCCAGGGTCATCACGGCAGCAGCAGTGGCGGCCAGAGCAGCCGCTCGGTACCTGATCCGCACCGTTTCTCCTCTCCTCGGCGGGTTGGCGGGCGCCCGTTTGCGCCCGGTCCGCACCGAGTGTGACTGGCGGGGATAGCATCCAGATACGGTGCCGGTAGGGACGCTGGCTGGAGGCTCATTGGCGGCTGCTGAGCTGGATTTCTGCCTGCTCGGGCCGCTGCTGGTGCGCCGCGGGACGCTGGCCCTGCCGGTGCTGCCCGGCAAGCAGCGGGTGCTGCTGGCCAGCCTGCTGCTGGACGCCAACCGCAGGTTGTCGCTGGACCAGCTGGCCGAGGCCCTGTGGGGACCGGCGCCGCCCTCGTCGGCGCGCGGCACCCTGCGCAACTACGTCAAGGAGCTGCGCAGGGCACTGGCCGACACCGGCGCCGCCCGGATCCTTACGCTGCCGGGCGGATACCTGATCCGGGTCGACGACACCGAGCTTGACCTGTCGCGGTTCCAGGAGCTGCGGGTGGCGGCCATGGCCGCCAGGGCGGCCGGGGCCTGGGACACGGCAGCCGCGCGGCTGCGCGCGGCACTGGCGCTGTGGCGGGGCGAGCCGCTGGCCGACGTGCCGTCGGACTGGCTGAAGGCCCGGCAGGTGCCGCGGCTGGCCGAGCTGCGCCAGCAGGCGGCAGAGGCGCTGATCGAGGCCGACCTCCAGCTCGGGCGGCTCCCGGACGTGCTGCCCGAACTGCGCCAGCTGGTCGCCAGCCACCCGCTCCGGGAGCGGCTGCACAGGCTGCTGATGCTCGCGCTGTACCGGGACGGCCAGCAGGGCGCTGCCCTGGTCGCCTACCGGCAGGCCCGGCAGGTGCTGCTGGAGGAGCTCGGCGCCGAGCCAGGTCCCGAGCTCCAGAAACTGCATCAGCAGATCCTCGCCGCCGATCCGGTGCTGCTCGCCCCCGTGCCCGCCGCGGTGCGGCCGGCCACAGTGCCTCCCACCACAGTGCCTCCTACCACAGGGCCGCCAGCCACGGGGCCGCCAGCCACGGGGCCGCCAGCCACGGGCGCATCAGCCACGGGCGCATCAGCCACGGGCGCATCAGCCACGGGGCCATCAGCCACGGGGCCGCAGGCCCAGCTGCCCGCAGACCTGGCCGACTTCACCGGCCGCGCGGACCAGGTCCGCCAGGTCACCGGCGAGCTCACCGCGCTGCTCGGCGGGAACGACGCAGGCGCGCGGCCGGGCGCGGTGGCGGTATCGGCAGTGGCCGGGCCGGCCGCGTGGGCAAGACGGCGCTCGCGGTGCACGCCGCCCACCTGGTGTCCGGCCAGTTCCCGGACGGGCAGCTGTACCTGAACCTGCGCGGCGCCAGCCGGCAGCCGGTATCGCCTGGCGAGGCGGTGGCCAGGATCCTGCGTGACCTCGGCACCGAGCCTGGCGCGGTGCCGCCGGACGAGGCCGAACGGACGGCCAGGTACCGCAGCCTGGTCGCGGGCCGCCGGCTGCTGCTGGTGCTGGACGACGCCAGGGACGCGGCTCAGGTCCGCCCGCTGCTGCCCGGCTCGGCGGGCTGCGCGGTGCTGGTCACCAGCCGCCGCTCGCTCGCCGACCTGGAGTCGGCCCGGCTGCTGCATCTCGGCGTGCTGACCGGGGCCGACGCGGCCACCCTGTTCGGCCGCATCGTCGGCCAGCCGCGGGTGGCCGCCGAGCCGGAGCCCGCCGGCCGGGTGCTCGGCCTGTGCGGCGGGCTGCCGCTGGCGATCCGGATCGCCGCGGCCCGGCTGACCGCCCGGCCGGACTGGAGCATCGCGGCGCTGGCCTGCCGGCTCGAGGACACCCGGCGGCGGCTGGACGAGCTGCACGCGGGCGACCTGGCCATCCGGACCAGCTTCCTGGCCAGCTACGACGCCCTGCGGCAGCAGGGCGGCGCCGGCCGCCCGGCACCGGACCGGGCATTCCGCCTGATCGGCCTGGCTGACGGGCCGGACATCAGCGTGCCGGCCGCGGCGGCGCTGCTCGGCACCACGGCCGAGGCCACCGAGCCCGCGCTGGAGCTGCTGGCCGACGCCAACCTGCTCCAGGCGGCCAGCCCCGGCCGGTACCGGTGCCACGACCTGCTGCGGATCTACGCAGCGGAACGGGCCAGCGCGGAGGAGGACCAGGCCGGCCGCGACCAGGCGGTCCGGCAGCTGCTGCGCTGGTACCTGCACACGGCCACGGCCGCGACCCGGCTGATCGGCCCGCACCGCAAGCACGTGGATCCCGGCGAGCCCGGCCCCGGCCCCGG
The DNA here is from genome assembly GCA_963719705.1 of uncultured Actinomycetota bacterium. Classification (GTDB taxonomy): domain Bacteria; phylum Actinomycetota; class Actinomycetes; order Streptosporangiales; family Streptosporangiaceae; genus CAVRCV01. Next base: position 638,764 of record CAVRCV010000013.1, on the reverse strand, counting down.
CCCGCTCCGGTTCGTCGGCTACGCCGATGCGCTTGACTGGCTGGACGCGGAGCACGGCAACCTGCTGCACGCGGTGGACCAGGCCGCCCGCCAGGGCGAGCACGAGCTTGCCTGGCAGCTGTGCTACGAGCTGTGGGAGCTGTCCGACCTGCGCGGCCGCCAGGGTAACTGGATCCGCGCCTACGTCACCGGCCTGGCCAGTGCCAGGACGCTCGGGGACAAGGTGGCCGAGGCGTACATGCTGGGCAACCTCGCGGCCAGCTACCTGCACGCCGGCCAGCCGGAAGCGGCCCTGGACCGGATGCGCGAGAGCCTGGAGATCATGCGCGCGACCGGCTCCCCCGCCTGGGTGGCCACCTGCCTGGTCAACATCGGTGCCATCCTCACCGACCTGGGCAGCCCCGAGGCGCTGGCGCCGCTGACCGAGGCGAGCGGCCTGTTCCGCGCCGTGGGCAACCCCGACGGCGAGGCGTTCGCGCAGTGCGGCATCGCCGCGGTGCACAGCAGGCACGGCACGTTCGACGACGCGATCCGGCACTACCAGCTCGGGCTGGATCACTTCCGCCGGACCAGCGACCTGGGCAGCGCCGGGGAGACCCTGGTGGACATCGGCGAGCTGCGGCTGCGGCACGGCCAGCTCGGTGCCGCCGTCACCGATGCCACCGAGGCCGCCGGGATCAGCCGCCAGACCGGCAGCCGCCGCAACCTGGCCAGGGCACTGGCCGTGCTCGGCCGCGCCGAGGTCGGCCTGGACCGGCCGGAGCTGGCCGGCGAGCACTGGCGCGAGGCCATCGAGATCTTCACCGAGCTGGACAGCCCGCAGGCTGCCGAGATCGCCGCCGAGCTCGGGCGGCTGGCACCGCAAGACCGGCTGGCACCGCAAGACCGGCGCGCCATCATCCCGGCTCCGGTCCGGCGCTATGGTGGTTCCGTCTAGCGATGCTGAGCCCAGCCGGGCGGGCCTGCCGAACCCCGCGGATCGCGCCGATGCCTGGAGCTAGGGGCTGACCGGTCATGCGAATCCAGACCAGGTTCACCGCGATTGCCGCTGCCGTCACGTTGTTAGCGGCCGGGGCCACCTGGGCCGCGAGCCCGGCTCCGGCCGCTCCGGCCGCCCCGGCGGTCAGGCCCGGCCTGGCCGCCCGCGCCGCCGTGACCGGGCGGCTGGTCCCGGCCGGGGTGCCGCGGCAGCCCGCCGAGTGCTGCGGGGCAACCGGTGCCGACGTGCCCAAGGTCGGCGGTGACTTCGGGGACCAGGATTACTCCTCGCTGGACCAGATCACCGCGGGCAACGTGACCTCGCTGGCCGGCGCCTGGCTGGACCACCTGCCCGGCGGGCCAGTCGCCGCCCGGCAGGAGAGCACCCCGGTGGCCGTGGGCGGCGTGCTGTACCTGCAGACTTCGGACGGCGACGTGTTCGCCGTGAACGGCGCCACCGGCGATGTCATCTGGACCTACAGTTCCGGCGAGCAGGGCAAGGAGCGCGGCGTCGCGGTGGGCGCCGGACGGGTGTACGCGGCCCTGCCGCACGAGCGCGTGGTGGCCCTGAACCAGACGACCGGGGCCCTGGTCTGGCAGGCCAAGGTCGGCACGGCGGGCCAGGACGCGGCGGCTAACGACTCGTCCACCCCGTGGGTGCTCTACTACCGGGGGCTAGTGCTGACCGGCACCGAGAACGGCGGCGGGGCCGGCATGCGCGGTCACCTCTACGCGCTGCACGCCTCGACCGGCAAGCGGGCCTGGGCCTTCGCCGGCACGGCCGGGCCTGGCCAGCCGGGTCACAGCAGCTGGAAGGGCGGCTCGTGGCGGCTCGGCGGCGGCGATGTCTGGATGGCCCCCGCGGTGGATCCTCAGCTCGGCCTCATCTACCTGACCGTGGCCAACCCGCAGCCGAGGACCGCGGGCGCCGCCAGGAAGGGCAACGACCTGTACACCAACTCGCTGGTCGCGCTGCACTGGAGCACGGGGAAGCCTGCCTGGTGGTTCCAGTCCGTGCACCACGACCTGTGGGACTACGACAACACGATGTCGCCGGTCATCGCCGACGTCAGGGTCAAGGGCAAGGTCCGCAAGGTCGTGGTCTACGGCAGCAAGACCGCGTGGCTGTACTACCTGGACGCGAAGACCGGCAGGCCGGTGCTGCCGGTGCGCGAGGTGAAGGTGCGGCAGCTGGCCTCGCAGGACACCGCGCGCACCCAGCCGATCCCGCAGGGCAACCCGCTGGAGCCGACCTGCCCGAAGGCGGGCACGCCGACCCGGCCGATCCCGGACTATCTCAGCGGCTGCGAGTTCACCCCCTACCTGCACGCCGCGGTCCTGGTGGACCCGGCGGGCTCGGGCGGCGCGAACTGGGCGCTGATGTCCTTCGACCAGCGCACCGGCCTGATCTACGTGCCGGCCGCGCTGCAGGCCGACGCCTACACCGACGGCAAGCCGTACGGGCAGCCGACGTTCTGGGCGCCCGAGGGCGAGCTGACCGCCGGAGTGCTGGACGCGGTGAACCCGGCCACCAACAAGATCGTCTGGAGACAGCCCACCCAGTTCGAGCAGTCGGACGGCGACGGCATCGTCACCACGGCGGGCGGGCTGCTGTTCGAGGGCTCGCTCAACGGCATCCTGGACGCCCGCTCCGTCAGCACCGGCAAGGTGCTGTGGAGCTGGCAGACCGGCGGGGACATCACGTCCACCCCGGTCAGCTACTCGGTGGGCGGGGTGCAGTACCTGGCGGTGCTCACCGGCAAGGTGCCGTCCAGCGGGGACAGCCTGTGGGCACTGCGGCTGGGCGGCAGCCTGCCGCAGGCCGCGCCGCCCCCGCCGCTGCCCAGCCGGGTCCCGGTCACCGGGCCCACCGTGGCCGGGTCCGCCACCGGCGACGTGGTGGTACTCGGCCGCACCTGGGACAGTGCGACCGGGGCGCCGGGCGGGACCGAGAACCTGGCCAGCCAGGTGGGCATGGCGCCGCCGATCATGACCGTGCCCGCCGGGACCACGGTCACCTTCGAGAACCCGTCCGGCAACAGCCACAAGCACTGCGCCGAGTCGTTCTTCGACCCGGCGAGTTTCACCATCGGCCCGCTCTCGCCCGGCCAGTCCGGCTCGTTCACGTTCACCAAGGCGGGCTCATACTTCTACAACGACTGCGCCGGGTTCCCCTGGGACACCGGCGAGATCGTCGTTTCCTGATCGGTTTAGCGTGGATGTGCCGTTACTGCTAAAACAACAGCAGTAACGGCACATTCATGACAATCGCCTGGCCCGATCAGCGGGGCGGCTCCGGGCGGAGGTGAACGGCCGGGGCCGGGCGGCCGTCAGCGCGCGTACTTCTGCACCAGGCTGCCGACCTGCGGCAGCGCGGCCTCGACGTGGCGGGCTGCGCTGCCGCGGACGGAGTTATAGGCCTTGATGACCGTGGGCCGGGAGGAGGCGGCCGCGCGCGCGTCGGTCACCGACAGCAGCGCCTGTGCCACCTCATCGCCCCGCTTGGCCAGGTAGTCGCCGAAGCCGGCACCACCACCACCGGAGGCGGCGAAGTCAGCGCCGCCGGAGGCGGTGAAGTCGGCCCAGAATGGCTCGAGATTGTCCACCAGCCCCGGCAGCAGCGTTCCGGTCAGGTAGCGGATGTGGCCGGGCCGGAAGGCGTTCACGGTCTTGTAGGCGAGCTTGACCGCGGTCCCGGAGATCCCGGAAAGCTCCTTGATCTCGTGCTCGATCAGCGCGTGACAGTCGGCCATCACCCTGGGCTGGGTGTCCGGTGCGAGCAGGATCTCGTGCAGCGTTGCCGTGGGCATGTCGGGCCTCCTGGTGCCGAGGGGGGTGCGGCATCGGAACCCGCTCGCCCTGCCAGCAGACCCGGCGAGCGGTCCGTGACTAGACGACGGCGACCACCCGGCTCCGGTTTACCGGGCGGGTCCGGCGCGGGCTGGACCGCTGCTACCAGGTCAGCCGCCGCCGCGCTCGGCCGGCGGCTGCGGCGCCCGCATTCGCCATGCGTCGGTGATCAGCTCCTCCAGCCTCGCCGCGTCCACCTCGGCCAGCCGCACCAGCACGAGCGGCCAGTCCCGGTAGCCCGCCGTGGTGAAGAACAGGTCCGGCTCTCCCAGCAGCAGCGCCTGCTTCTCGGCCTCGTCCCCGACGAACAGCACCGCGATGTCAGTCCGGATCCGCCGCGGCTGGCCAGGCAGGCGCTCAGGGTACGACCACACGAATCCGCGGCCGCCCACCCGGAAATCAAAGCCGTTGCAGTCAATCTCCTCCACCCGCGGAAGCCCCAGCGCCACCCGGCGCACGTCCTCGGCATCAGCCATCCGCGCCCTCGCCCGGTCGCCCCGTCCGCACGAAGCCAGGCTAGGCGCCGGCACCGACAGCCGGGCCGCGATGGCTGCGGTGCCTGGGGGGCAGGGGTGGCGGGCAGCCGGGCCGGTCTTGCTGACAAGATCAGCCGTGTCTGGCTGACCGCATACCGGCAGCAAGGTCTGAATGTTGCTCCTATCTAGGGAAAGAGGCAGGAATGAAGGGTCTGAGGCTGTCCGACCGCGGTGCCCGCCGGCTGCTGGCCGGCGCCGGTGCGGTCGCGATCTTTGCCGCGCTGTCTGGTGTCGCGCTCGCGGCGGACGCGACCGGGACCACCGGCTCCGCGTCCAGCAAGGTGATCAAGGGCTGCTACAACTCGAAGTCCGGCGCGCTTCGCGTGCTGACATCGCACAGCAAGTCGTGCGGGTCCGAGAAGAAGATCTCCTGGAACCAGACCGGTCCGGCAGGCAACGGCTACGCATTCACCACGATGAGCGGCAAGACCAGCAAGTTCGGCGAGATGGAGTCAGACGGCCCGGTGGTGACCAAGGCCGGCACGTACTTCGTCAACTTCACCGGAACCCTGAACATCACGCCCTACACCAGCGGGGGTGCCGGGTTCTGTGCCCTGGACCTCGCGCATGGCACAACCTCGACCACCTTCGTCTTCGAGATCTTCTCCGGCTGGGGCTACCCGGAGCCCGCCGTCGACATCAGCAACGCGTACCCGTTCGCGAGCAGCGGGATGATTCACGTCGCTGCCAAGCAGACCGGCTATCAGCTGGCCCTTTTCTGCTTCGACAACTCGTTCAACGAGGTGCCGGTCATGACGGGCACCTGGCTTGTCTCGCCGGTCAGCGCCAGGTCATCGACCACGGCCAGCACCCGTCGCAGCACGCTGGGCCCGGCCGGCTTCCGCCCCCGGCCGGCCCTCAGGCCACGGGCCGCCTGATCCGCTCCGCTAACACGGCAAGCGCCCGGCCAGGTGCCGGGCGTTTGCCTGTGTCCCGAAACGGACCTTCGGCCACTGAAGTCCCGGACCCCCCAGGCACAACGGCGGTTTGTTGACTACTGGTTAGTATCGCGGTATGTCACAGGGTGACGCGACAATGCTCTGGGGTGTGCGATGACGCGACGGCCAGAACGTCTTGCGGCGCTGGGCCCACCGATGGGGGATGCAGCCCGGTTCGGTGCCAGGAGCCCAGCCACGGGCTGTCGGCGCAGCCTGTCCTGAACCCGAACTGGTTGCACGGGAGCCATCGGATGCTGGCCGAATCACGACGGGTTGAACTCAGATCGAACCAGCGGGCGCGTCCGCAGCGTGGTCTCGGTATGGGACAGGTGAGCAGAGTATGTTGACCGACTCTCAGCGTGAGGCGCTTATCGCACGAATGCGCCGGGGCCGCCAGGACACCGTCGGCGAGGTTCCGCGACGGCCGGCCGGGCTGACCGAGCCGCCGCTGTCCTACGGGCAGGAGCAGCTGTGGTTCATTGACCGGTTCGCGCCGGGACTGGCCAGCTACAACATCCCGATCACGATACGGCTGTCCGGCCCGCTGGCCGCTGAGGCGCTTGGCGGCGCGCTAGACCAGTTAGTAGCGCGGCACGAGACACTGCGCACCAGGCTGGTGGCGGGCGCCGATGGCCGCCCGGTGCAGGTGATCGATCCCTCGCCCACCTCCCCTTCGCCCTCCGCCTTCCCGGTCCGGCCGGACCTGATCGACCTGTCCGGGCTGGACGCCGACAAGCAGCAGGCGACGCTGCGCGAGCTCATCGGCACCGAGTCGCTCCGGCCGTTCAGGCTGGCCGAGGGGCCGCTGCTGCGGACCTGGCTGGTTCGGCTGGGCGAGGACGAGAACCTGCTGTTCTTCGTCGTCCATCACGCGGTTTTCGACGGCTGGTCCGGCGGGGTGCTCGTGCGCGAGCTGGCCGCTCTGTACTCGGCCGCGGTCACGGGCGAGCCGTCTGGCCTGGCCGAGCTGCCGGTGCAGTTCGCCGACTACGCGGTGTGGGAGCGAGAGCGGCTGACCGGGCCGGTGCTCGCCGAGCTTGAGGGCTACTGGCGCGGGGTGCTGAACGGCTTCGAGACCGTTCAGTTCCCGACCGACCGGCCGCGTCCGATCGTGGACACGTTCGACGGGGGGCTAGCAACCCGGATGACCGACCTGATCCTGCTGGACGGCCTTCGCGAGCTGAGCCGCCGGGAGGGCGTCACGCTGTTCGTCACTCTGATGGCCGCCCTGCAGGCACTGCTGTCCCGCTGGACCGGGCAGACCGACCTGGTGGTCGGCACCGCTAGCGCCAACCGCGGCCGGGCCGAGCTGGCTCCGATGATCGGCTTCCTGGTCAACACCCTGCCGATCCGGACCGACCTGTCCGGCGATCCGCCGTTCACCGAGCTGCTGGCCAGGGTGAGGGAGGCGACCATCGGCGGGTACGCGCACCAGGATCTCCCGTTCGCCAAGATGGCCGACACGCTGCAAGTGGAGCGCGACCCCAGCCGGTCCCCGGTCTTCCAGATCGTGCTCACGCCGTCGGCCAGGGGCACAACGCCGGTGTCGGGAGCCGGAGTGGACTTCGCCATCACCGACCAGGTGGTCGGCATCGAGGCGGCCAAGTTCGACCTGGACATCCTGGCCGAGACCAGGGCCGACGGGCTGTGGTTTGAGTGCACGTATAAGTCGGGGCTGTTCGATGCGGGCACTATCGAGCGGTTGCTGGGGAACTGGGAGGTGCTGTTGCGGGGGGTGGTGGCGGATCCGTCGGTGCGGTTGTCGCGGCTGCCGTTGCTGACGCGGGCGGAGGTGGAGGCGGAGCTGCGGGGGTGGAACGATACGGCGGCACCGGTGCCGCAGGTATGCGCGCATGAGCTGTTCGAGGCGCAGGCCGCGCGGGCGCCGGGGGCGGTGGCGGCGGAGTACGAGGGGGCGCGGTGGTCGTATGCGGAGCTGGACGGGCGGGCGAATCAGATCGCGGGGCGGCTGCGGGAGCTGGGGGTGGGGCCGGAGTCGCTGGTGGGTGTGGGGATGCTGGCGGGGCTGGAGCGGCTGGCGGCGATGCTGGGGATCTGGAAGGCGGGCGGGGGGTATGTGCCGCTGGATCCGGGGCTGCCGGCCGAGCGGCTGGCGTTCATGATCGGTGATACCGGGATGAAGGTGGTGCTGACCGAGGAGCGCAGCGCGGGCCGGATGCCGCCGGTGCAGAGGGAAGGGGAGGCGGGCGGGGGGCCGGGCGGGCGGGTGACCGTGGTGGTGCTGGATCAGGACGAGCGGTCCGGCGGGCCGGGCGAGGCTGGCCTGCCGGTGTCGGGGCCCGGCGGGCCTGGCGGCCGTGGCGGGGCGGGTCCGGCGAATGTGGCGTATGTGATTTATACGTCGGGGTCGACGGGGGAGCCGAAGGGGGTGGTGGTGGAGCACCGGCAGGTGGTGAATTTCCTGCACGGGATGGTGACGACCTGGCAGATCGTGCCCGAGGATGTGGTGCTGCAGTTCTCGTCGTTCACGTTTGATGTGTCGGTGCTGGATACCTTCGCGGGGCTGGCAGCAGGGGCGAGGGTGGTGCTGGCTGATGCGGAGACGCTGCATTCGCCGCCGCGGCTGGCGGGGCTGATCAGCGAGGCGGGGGTCAGTTTCGCGGCGATCCCGCCGGCGGTGCTGAGCTTGCTGGCGGGGCAGCAGTTTCCGGGGTTGCGGGTGCTGATCACGGCGGGGGAGGAGCTGCCGTCGGAGGTGGCGCGGGCGTTCGTCCGGCCGGGGCTGCGGTTCGTGAACGGGTACGGGCCGACCGAGGCGACGGTGCTGGCCACCTACGCGGAGCTGGACGGGACCGCGTACCCGCCGCCGATCGGGCTGCCGACGTGGCCGAACTACCAGGTGTACGTGCTGGACCGGTACCTGAAGCCGGTGCCGGCCGGGGTGATCGGCGAGCTGCACATCGGCGGTGCGGGGGTGGCGCGGGGGTACCTGAACCGGCCCGAGCTGACCGCGCAGCGGTTCATCGATGACCCGTTCCGGCCCGGCCTGCCGGGCGCTCCGGCGGGCGCGCGGCTGTACAAGACCGGGGACCTGGTGCGGCGCCGCGCCGATGGCAGCATCGTGTTCATCGGCCGGATCGACGGCCAGGTCAAGATCCGCGGGCTGCGGGTCGAGCTCGGCGAGATCGAGACCGCGCTCACCGCCCACCCGCAGGTCGCGCAGGCGGTCGTCACCGTGGTCACCGACCCGGCCGGGGACCGGCAGCTCGCCGCCTACCTGCGGCCAGCCGGGGGAGCCGGGGGAGCCGAGGCGGCCCCGGCGGAGCTGCGCACCTACCTGGCCGACCGGCTGCCGGATTACATGATCCCCGCCTACCTGGTCACGGTCGCCGACTTCCCGCTCAACGCCAGCGGCAAGGTAGACCGGAACGCCCTGCCCGAGCCCGGCCCGGCCGCACCGGAGCAGCACGTCGCACCGGTGACCATGGTCGAGACCCTGGTGACCGCGATGTTCAGCCGCCTGCTTGGCCGGGAGGTCGGGGTCACCGACAGCTTCTTCGACGTCGGCGGCAACTCGCTCAGGGTGATGCGGCTGATCAACATGATGGTCGAGGAGCTTGAGGTGGACGTCGGGGTGGCCGAGGTGTTCCTGGCCCCGTCGCCGCGGCAGCTCGCCGCGCTGCTGCGGGACAAGCACGGCCTGCAGGACGGCGTGTTCGGCTCGGTCGTCATCGAGGGGCTGGAAGAGCTGACCGGCGGCGGACCGGCAACGTCCATGGCCGGCCTCGAATGACGGAGCGGCTGTCCTGGTTTGCCGGCCGGTGCGCCCCGAGCGACAGCGGTACCCGGGTTGAGGAGGAGCAGGCATGTTGACCGATGCTCAGCGTGCTGCCCTGGCCGCGCACCTGCGCAAGGGCCGGGAGAGCACGGTGACGAAGATCCCGCGGCGGCCTGCCGGGCTGACGGACCTGCCCATGGCCTACGGTCAGGAGCAGCTGTGGTTCATCGACCGGCTCGCGCCCGGGCTGCCGACCTACAACATCCTGTTCGCGGTGAGGCTGACCGGAGCGCTTGACCAGGCGGCCATGGGCCGCGCGGTCGACGCGATGGCGGCCCGGCATGAGACGCTGCGGACCCGGCTGATCGCGAACGGCGACGGCCAGCCGGTGCAGGTGATCGATCCCCCTTCCCCCTTCTCGTCCGGGCTGCTGGAGCTGCGGGACCTGTCTGGAATGGCAGAGCCGCAGCGGCAGGCCAGCCTGCAGGAGTTCCTCAACAGCGAGGCACGCCGGCCTTACTCACTGGCCGAGGGTCCGCTGCTGCGGCCCTGCCTGCTCCGGCTGACCGAGCAGGAGCACATGCTGCTGATCGGCGTGCACCACTCGGTGTTTGACGGCTGGTCCATCGGCGTGCTGGTCCGGGAGGTGGCCGCGCTGTACGGGGCGGAGGCCGCCGGCGAGCCGTCCGGCCTTGGCGAGCTGCCGGTCCAGTTCGCCGACTACGCGCTGTGGGAGCGCACCCGGCTGCAGGGGGCGGTCCTGGACGAGCTTGAGTCGTACTGGCGCGGGGTGATGGCCGGCTTCGGGACCGTCCAGTTCCCCACCGACCGGCCGCGCCCGGTCCTGGACAAATTCGACGGCGCCCTGGCCCGGCACCGCTTCGACGCTGACCTGCTCGAGAGCCTGCGGGAACTGGGCAGCCAGCAGGGTACGACGCTGTTCGTCGTGCTGATCGCGACGCTGCAGGCGCTGCTGTCCCGGTACACCGGGCAGACCGACCTGGTGATCGGCACCGCAAGCGCGAACCGCAGCCGGCCGGAGCTGGCGCCGCTGATGGCCTTCCTGGTCAACACCCTGCCGGTGCGGGTCGACCTGTCCGGCAACCCGCCGTTCACCGAGGTACTCGCCCGGACCGCCGCGGCGGCCACCGGCGCCTACGCGCACCAGGACCTGCCGTTCGCCAGGCTGGTGGAGACGCTCAAGGTGGAACGGGATCCGAGCCGGGCGCCGGTGTTCCAGATCGCGATGTCGCTCGTCGAGCGGGACGACGCACCGCTGCGCGCGGCCGGCGTCGAGTTCGGGGTGTTCGGCGATGACCTGATCTCGGAACTCAGCGCGGCCAAGTTCGACCTGGAATTCAGCGCCGCGATCCGGCCGGACGGCCTGCACGTCGAGGTCGCCTACAAGACCGGGCTGTTCGACCCGGCCACGGTGCAGCGGCTGCTGGGGAACTACGAGGTGCTGATGCGCGGGGCGGTGGCCGACCCGTCCGCCCGGCTGTCGGAGCTGCCGCTGCTGACCGGGCCGGAGCTGCACCGGGAGCTGACCGAGTGGAACGACACCGCCGCGCGGTTCCCCGGGCTGTGCATCCACCAGGCGATCGAGGCGCAGGCGGCCCGCACCCCTGGCCTGGTCGCCGCTGAGCTCGGTGCCGAGCGGCTGAGCTATGCCGAGCTGAACGAGCAGGCGAACCAGATCGCCCGGCGGCTGCGCACCGCTGGCGTGCGCCCGGAGACCCTGGTCGGGGTCTGCATGCGGACCGGGCTGCGGCGTCTGGCCGGCCTGCTCGGGGTGTGGAAGGCCGGCGGCGGGTACGTGCCGCTGGATCCGGAGCTGCCCGCCGACCGGCTGTCCTTCATGATCGCCGACACCGGGATGTCGGTGATCCTCACCGACGAACCGAGCGCGGCCAGCCTGCCCGCGGCCGGGAAGGGGGAAGGGGAGGCGGGTGGGGGGCCGGGCGTGGCGGGCGGGCGGCTGACAACCTTCTGCCTCGATGCCGAGTGGGACCAGGTGACCGCCCTGGACGGTACCGACCTGACCGGTACCGGGGTGAACGGGTCGAACGTTGCCTACGTGATCTACACCTCCGGGTCCACGGGGGAGCCGAAGGGTGTCGTGGTCGAGCACCGGCAGGCCTTCAACTTCCTGCACGGCATGGTCGAGCACTGGCAGGTCGGCCCGTCCGACGCGGTGCTGCAGTTCGCCGCCTTCACCTTCGACGTCTCGGTGATGGACATGTTCATGCCGCTGCTCGGCGGCGCGAAGGTCGTGCTCGCCGACCCGGAGACGCTGCACTCGCCACCGCGGCTGGCCGCGCTGATCCGCGACGCCGGGGTCACGTTCGCCTGCCTGCCGCCGGCCGTGCTCAACCTGCTGACCGGCGAGGACTTCCCCGGCCTGCGCCTGCTGCTGTCGGCCGGCTCCGAGCTGTCCAGCGAGCTGCTGCGGGCCTGGCTGCGGGACGGCCTGGAGATCTACAACGGGTACGGGCCGACCGAGGCCGCGATCGGCGCGACGTTCATGCGGATGGACGCCGGCACCCAGCTGCCGCCGCCGATCGGCCGGCCCAAGCCGAACTACCGGGTCTATGTCCTGGATTCCTACCTCAACCCGGTCCCGGTCGGCGTGGTCGGCGAGCTGCACATCGGCGGTGCCGGAGTGGCGCGCGGCTACCTGAACCGGCCGGAGCTGACCAGGGACAGGTTCATCCCGGATCCGTTCGTCCCCGGCCAGCGCCTGTACAAGACCGGGGACCTGGTGCGGCGCCGCGCCGACGGCACCATCGTGTTCATCGGCCGGATCGACGATCAGGTGAAGATCCGCGGCCTGCGGGTCGAGCCCGGCGAGGTCGAGGCCGCCCTGATGGCCTGTCCCGGCGTGGCCCAGGCGGTGGTCACCGTGGTCACCGACGCGGCCGGGGAGCCGCAGCTGGCCGGTTACCTGCGGCCGGTGCCCGGCAGCCCGCCCGAGGAGTCCGCGGTGCGTCAGCAGCTGGCCCTCAACCTGCCTGCCTACCTGGTCCCGACGTTCCTGACGATGGTGGATGAGTTCCCGCTCAACGCCAACGGCAAGATCGACAAGACCGCGCTGCCCGCGCCGCAGGCACAGGCGGCCACGGCCGGCCGGGAGCCGCCCGCGACCCTGATCGAGGCCATGATGGCCGACATCTTCGCCAGCCTGCTCGGGCTCGAGCACGTGGGCGCGACCGACAGCTTCTTCGACCTGGGCGGTAACTCGCTGCAGGCCATGCGGCTGATCAGCGTGATCCACGACGAGCTCGAGGTGTCCATCGGCGCGGTGGCCGTCTTCCTTGCCCGCACCCCGCGCCAGCTAGCCGCCTTGCTGCGGGACAGGCACGGCCTGTACGACGCGAGCCTGGACGAGGAGGGCATCGAGGAACTCGACGAGGGTCCCGGTGCGCGGACGGTTCTCGCGCCTGCCACCGGTGCGTGACCGGCAGGCGGCAGGGTAACGGCGGCGGAGGGGACTCAGGATGCTGACGGAATCTCAGCGGGCGGCGCTGGCCGCCCGGATCAAGCGCGGACGGGAAGGCGCGGCGCCCGGCGGCATCCCCCGGCGCCCGGCCGGGCTGGCCGAGCTGCCGCTGAGCTATGGCCAGGAGCAGCTGTGGTTCATTGACCGGCTCGCTCCGGGGCTGCCGACCTACAACATCCCGTTCGCCGTCCGGCTGTCCGGGCCGCTGGATGGCGGGGCGCTGGGCCGGGCGCTTGGCCAGCTCACCGCCCGGCACGAGCCGTTGCGTACCAGGCTGGCGGCCGGTGCCGACGGCCGTCCGGTGCAGATTATCGACCCCCCGCCCACCTCCCCTTCCCCCCTCTCTGCCCGGCTTGAGCTGGTTGACCTGACCGGGCTTGAGCCAGAACGGCAGAGCGCCGCGGTGCGCGGTTACCTGGACACCGAGGCGGTCAGGCCGTTCCAGCTGGCCGACGGGCCGCTGCTGCGCACCTGGCTGCTGCGGCTGGCGAATGACCATCATGTGCTGATAGTCGTCGTGCACCACACCGTTTTTGACGGCTGGTCTGCCGGAGTGTTCGTACGGGAGCTCGCGGCGCTGTACGCGGCCGAGGCGACCGGCGAGCCAGCCGGCCTGCCTGAGCTGCCGGTGCAGTACGCCGACTACGCGCTGTGGGAGCGGGACCAGCTGCAGGGCGCGGCCCTTGCTGAGCTCGAGGCCTACTGGCGTGATGCCATGAGCGGCTTTGCGACCGTGCAGTTTCCCACCGACCGGCCGCGAGGGGTACTCGACACCTTCAACGGCGCCTCGGAGCAGGCTACGGCCGACCCAGGCCTGCTCACCGGGCTGCGGGAGCTGAGCCGCCGGGAGGGCACCACCCTGTTCGTCGTGCTGATGGCGACGCTGCAGGCGGTGCTTTCCCGCTGCACCGGGCAGACCGACCTGGTGATCGGCACCGCCAGCGCGAACCGGATCCGGAAGGAGCTGGCGCCGCTGATCGGCTTCCTGGTGAACACCCTGCCGCTACGGGCCGACCTGTCCGGCGATCCGCCGTTCACCGAGCTGCTGGCCAGGACCACGGCCGCGACCACCGGTACCTACGCGCACCAGGACCTGCCCTTCGGCAAGCTGGTGGAGACGCTGCAGGTAGAGCGTGACCCCAGCCGAGCCCCGGTGTTCCAGATCGCGATGACCTACCTGGAGCGCGATGACACGCCGCTACGCGCGGCCGGCATCGACTTCGTCACCTCCGGGGCCGAGCTGCTGGCGAACTTCAGCGCGGCCAAGTTCGACCTGGATTTCGGCGCCGAGGCCAGCAGCGACGGGCTGTACCTGAACTGCTCTTACAAGACCGCGCTGTTCGACGCGGCGACGGTGAGCAGGCTGCTCGGCAACTGGGTGGTGCTGATGCGCGGGGTGGTGGCCAGCCCGGCGGCCCGGCTGTCCGAGCTTCCGGTCCTGACCGAGCAGGAGCGGCGCAACGAGCTCGAGGTGTGGAACGACACCGCGATGGAGCTGCCGGTGGCCTGCGTGCACGAGGCATTCGAGGCACAGGCGGCCCGGACCCCGGCGGCGCCGGCCGCCCAGTTCGGTGACCAGCAGTGGTCGTATGCCGACCTGAACCAGCGCGCCAACCGGGTCGCCAGGCGGCTGCGCGCGCTGGGCGTCGGGCCCGAGACCCTGGTCGGGCTCTGCCTGCGGACCAGCCTTGACCGTCTGGCCGCTCTGCTGGGGATCTGGAAGGCGGGCGGGGGGTACGTGCCGCTGGATCCGGGGCTGCCGCCCGAGCGGCTGTCGTTCATGATCGCCGACACGCAGATGCCGGTGCTGATCACCGACGCCGCCAGCGCACCGGTGGTGCCTGCCGCACCCGGCCTGACCGTGCTGTCCCTGGACGCCGAGCGGGCCGCGATCGACGCGATGGACGGAACCAACCTGGCCGGTCACGGCACCGACGAGACAGGCGGTCCTGATCCGGCGAGCGGGGCCGATGTCACGAACGTCGCGTACGTGATCTACACCTCGGGTTCGACCGGGGAGCCGAAGGGCGTGGTGGTCGAGCACCGGCAGGCGGTCAACTTCCTGCAGGGAATGATCCGCGAGTGGCAGATCGGCCCGTCCAGCGCGGTGCTCCAGTTCGCCGCGTTCACCTTTGATGTCTCGGTTTCCGACATGTTCCTGCCGCTGCTGGCTGGCGGGAAGGTGGTGCTGGCGTCGGCCGAGACACTGCACTCGCCGCCGCGGCTGGCCGCGCTGATCCGCGACGCCGGGGTGACCTTCGCCTGCCTGCCGCCGGCCGTGCTGAGCCTGCTGGCGGACGAGCAGTTCCCCGGCCTGCGCACGCTGCTGTCGGCCGGCTCGGAGCTGTCCACCGAGCTGTTCCAGGCCTGGCTCCGGGACGGGCTCGACCTGTACAACGGGTACGGGCCGACCGAGGCCGCGATCGGCGCGACGTTCATGCGGATGGACGCCGGCACCCAGCTGCCGCCGCCGATCGGCCGCCCCAAGCCCAACTACCAGGTGTACGTGCTGGACTCCTATCTCAACCCGGTGCCGGTTGGCGTGGTCGGCGAGCTGCACATCGGCGGTGCCGGGGTGGCCCGCGGCTACCTGAGCCGGCCCGAGCTGACCAGGGAGCGGTTCATTCCGGATCCGTTCGGCACCGACCGCGGTGCCCGGCTGTACAAGACCGGGGACCTCGTGCGGCGGCGCGCCGACGGCACGATCGTGTTCGTCGGCCGGATCGACGACCAGGTGAAGATCCGCGGGCTGCGGGTGGAGCTCGGCGAGATCGAGACCGCCATGCTCGCGTACTCCGGCGTCGCCCAGGCGGTGGTCACCGTGGTCACGGACCCGGCGGGCGAGCAGCAGCTGGCCGGGTACCTGCGGCCGCTGCCCGGCGTCGTGCCGGACCTGCCCGGCCTGCGCCAGCATCTTGCGTACAGCTTGCCCGCCTACATGGTCCCGGTGTTCCTGACCGTGGTGGATGAGTTCCCGCTCACCACCAACGGCAAGATCGACAAGGCTGCGCTGCCCGAGCCGCAGGCGCCGGTGGCTACGCCGGGCCAGGTAGCACCGGTCACGCTGATCGAGGCGGTGGTGGCCGACAGCTTCGTCCGGCTGCTCGGGCTGGACCAGGTCGGTGCGACCGACAGCTTCTTCGACCTGGGCGGCAACTCGCTGCAGGCCATGCGGCTGATCAGCATGATCGACGACGAGCTCGGAGTAGACATCGGCGCGGTGGCCGTGTTCCTGGCTCGCACGCCGCGGCAGCTCGCCGCGCTGCTGCGGGACAAGCACGGCCTGGAGGACGCCGACCTGGACGCCGAAGGCGGCGATGAGGCGATCATGGAGGAACGGGCATGCTGACCGACGCTCAGCGAGCGGCGATGACCGCGCGGCTGCGGAAGGGCCGGGACGCCACCTCGACGAGGATCCCGCGCCGCCCGGACGGGCTGGCCGAGATCCCGCAGACCTACGGGCAGGAACAGCTGTGGTTCATCGACCGGTTCGCGCCGGGCCTGCCGATGTACAACATCATGTTCGGGCTGCGCGCCTCCGGGCCCCTGGACGCCGGTGCCATGAGCCGCTCGGTTGACGACCTGATCATCCGGCACGAGGCGCTGCGCACCCGGCTGGCGGCCACCGCCTCCGGCCGCCCGGTACAGGTGATCGACAGTCCTCGCACCGGGACGCTGGAGCTGATGGACCTGTCCGGGCACGAGCCGGATGAGCGCGACGCCATCATGCGCGAGTTCTTCGACACCCAGGCCCGGCGGCCGTTCTCGCTGTCGGCGGGGCCGCTGCTGCTGACCTGGCTGCTGCGCCTGTCCGATACCGATCACCTGTTGCTGATCCTGGTGCACCACAGCGTGTTCGACGGGTGGTCGACCGGGGTCCTCTGCCGGGAACTGCTCGCGCTGTACGACGCGCATGCCGCCGCAGGCCGCCAGAGCTGCCCGAGGCCCCGCTGCAGCTCGCCGACTACGCGGTGTGGGAACGGGACCGGCTGCAGGGCGCCACGCTCGACGAGCTCGAGGCGTACTGGCGCAAGACCATGGACGGGTTCGAGACCGTGCAGATGCCGGCCGACCGGCCGCGCCCCGTCCTGGACAGCTTCGAGGGCGCCATGACCCGGCGCAGGATCGACGCCGCGCTGACCGACAGCCTGCGGGAGGTGGGCAGGCAGCACGAGACCACCCTGTTCGTCGTGCTGATGGCATCGGTGCAGGCGCTGCTGTCCCGCTGGACCGGGCAGACCGACCTGGTGATCGGCACCGTCAGCGCCAACCGGACCAGGCGCGACCTGGCCCCGATGATCGGCTTCCTGGTCAACACCCTGCCGGTGCGAGCCGACCTGTCCGGCGACCCGTCGTTCACCGAGGTGCTCGCGCGTGCGGCGGAGGCGACCACCGGAACCTACGCGCACCAGGACCTGCCGTTCGGCAAGCTGGTGGAGACCCTGGAGGTCGAGCGGGATCCGAGCCGCGCGCCGGTCTTCCAGATCGCGATGACCTACCTGGAGATCGAGGATGCCCCGCTGAGCGCCGGCGGCATCGACTTCACGCTCGCCGGCGGCGACCTGATCTCGGATTTCAACGCGGCCAAGTTCGACCTGGACTTCGGTATCGGCCTGCGGCACGGCGGCCTGGACATGGAGGTCAACTTCAAGTCGGGGCTGTTCGACGTGGCGACCATTGACCGGTTGCTGGGGAACTGGGAGGTGCTGCTGCAGGGAGTGGTGGCGGATCCCTCGCTGCGGTTGTCGCAGCTGCCGTTGCTGACCGAGGCGGAACTGGAAGCGGAACTGCGGGGATGGAACGACACGGCGGCGCCGGTGCCGCAGGCATGCGCGCATGAGCTGTTCGAGGCGCAGGCCGCGCGGGCGCCCGGCGCGGTGGCGGCGGAGTTCGAAGGCGCGCGGTGGTCGTACGCGGAGCTGAACGGGCGGGCGAACCAGATCGCGCGGCGGCTGCGGGAGCGAGGAGTGGGGCCGGAGTCGCTGGTGGGCGTGGGGATGCTGGCAGGGCTGGAGCGGCTGGCGGCGATGCTGGGGATCTGGAAGGCGGGCGGCGGGTACGTGCCGCTGGACCCGGAGCTGCCGGCCGAGCGGCTGGCATTCATGATCGCTGACACCGGGATGGCGGTCGTGCTGACCGAGGAGCGCTGCGCCGGCCGGATCCCGCCGGTGCAGCGGGAAGGGGAGGCCGGTGGGGGGCCGGGCGGGCAGGTGACCGTGCTCTCGGTGGATGGCGAGCGGGACCAGGTCGGCGCACTGGCGGATGCGAGCCTGCCGGTTTCCGGTCCCGGCGGCGCGGATCCGGCGAACGTGGCGTACGTGATCTATACGTCGGGGTCGACGGGGGAGCCGAAGGGCGTGGTGGTGGAGCACCGGCAGGTGGTCAACTTCCTGCACGGGATGGTGACGACCTGGCAGATCGTGCCCGAGGACGTGGTGCTGCAGTTCTCCGCGTTCACCTTTGACGTGTCGGTGCTGGATACCTTCGCCGGGCTGGCGGCCGGGGCGAAGGTCGTGCTGGCCTCGGCGGAGACCCTGCACTCGCCGCCGCGGCTGGCGGGCCTGATCAACGAGGCGGGAATCACCTTCGCGGCGATCCCCCCGGCCGTGCTGAGCCTGCTGGCCGGGCGGGAGTTTCCCGGGCTGCGGGTGCTGGTCACGGCGGGGGAGGAGCTGCCGTCGGAGGTGGCGCGGGAGTTCATCCGGCCGGGGCTGCGGCTCGTCAACGGGTACGGGCCGACCGAGGCGACGGTGCTGGCGACGTACGCGGAGCTGGACGGGAGTGCCTATCCGCCGCCGATCGGCCTGCCAACCTGGCCGAACTACCAGGTGTACGTGCTGGATCAGCACCTGAACCCGGTCCCGGCCGGGGTGATCGGGGAGCTGCATATCGGCGGGGCGGGGGTGGCGCGGGGGTACCTGAACCGGCCGGAGCTGACCGCGGAGCGGTTCATCGAGGATCCGTTCCGGTCCGGGCTGCCGGGCACTCCCGTGCCCGGCGCTCCGGCGGGCGCGCGGCTGTACAAGACCGGGGACCTGGTGCGGCGCCGCGCCGACGGCAGCATCGTGTTCATCGGCCGGATCGACGGCCAGGTCAAGATCCGCGGCCTGCGGGTCGAGCTCGGCGAGATCGAGACCGTGCTGGCCGCCCACCCGCAGGTCGCGCAGGCCGTCGTGACCGTGGTCACCGACCCGGCCGGAGACCGGCAGCTGGCTGGTTACCTGCGGCCGGCCGAAGGGACCGCGCCGGATCCGGCGGAGCTGCGCCGGTACCTGGCCGACCGGCTGCCCGACTACATGATCCCGGCGTACCTGACCACGGTCACCGAGTTCGCGCTGAACGCCAGCGGCAAGGTGGACCGCTCGGCGCTGCCAGAGCCGTCGGCGCAGCAGCCCGAGGTTGCCGCGGAGGCTCCGGCCACGATGATCGAGGCGATCATGGCGGATATGTTCGCGACCTTGCTGAGCCTGGACCAGGTCGGCGCGACGGACAGCTTCTTTGACATCGGCGGCAGCTCACTGCAGGCGATGCGGCTGGTCAGCCTGATGGCCGAGGAGCTAGAGGTGGACATCGGCGTTGCCGACGTATTCCTGGCCCGCACCCCGCGGCAGCTCGCCGCGCTGCTGCGGGACAAGCACGACCTCGAGGACGCCGGCCTCGACGACGAGGCAGCCAGCTGACGAATGTGCACGGCCTGCCGGATCGTGCGATACACCCAGTCATCGATGCTGTAACCAGAATCTAGCCAGTCCGCTATCTCTGAGCAGGCGTTGACCAGTTGGGCATGCATCAATTCCTTGGCCTGCGGCGACGTTTGCATGACCAATTTCCTTGTTTTCGCGCGGGGTGAACTTAGGCTTGTCTCATACATCAGCGTTGATGGCACCGGCGCGTGCACGCACGCGGCGGGACTCGCAGGAAGGGAACACATGAGCTGGTATCGCAGGCCAGTTCCAGCCGGGATCGCGGCTCTGGCGTTGCTCGGCGCCTCAGCCGCGGCAACGTCCGCGGCAGCGGCCACTGCCCCCAGGGCACACCCTCAAGTGCGGCCGCTCGCATCCAACCCGGATCCAGTTCCGTGGTTTACGGCGGCCAGTAATCCTCCGCCGGTTCCCTGGCTCACGGCGGCCGGCAATCCTCCGCCGGTTCCCTGGCTTACGCTGGCCGGCAATCCTCCGCCGGAGCCCTGGATCACGCTCACCGCCATGGGCCCGCAGCCGTCCCCCTGGATCATGCGGACCAGGGTCGCCATTCCGTCGTCCTCGATCGCGTAAGCAGTCGTCCGAAAGCTGACGGCGACGGCCCGGGCCTGCGATGAGGCCCGGGCCGTTCCCGTTGTTGTGAGTGCTAGCCGCTCGGGCTAGCTCCCGACCGTGTAGGCATAGGCGAAGTCGTGGAAGTCGGATGACGACGCCGGGAATCCGATGGGGTCAAAGGCCCCCCAGTCCGTCGAGTCGATGACGCTGAGGATGCCGCTCACGGCGGAGCCCGCAGTTGCCGTGGGCGACAGAGTTGCCGTCAGCGTCCCCGTGGCTCCGGCCGCCAGCTCTAGCGGCGTGACGGTGTTGCCGCCACTGATGTCGTTGTTCGATGGTTGCAGTTCGAAGAGCCCGACGTGGTTCGTCGTGTTCTTGACCGTCACCGTGATCGGGACGCTGGAGCCGGAACCGATGATCGTCGACGCTGACGTCGGGAGACCGGTCTCGGTGACGGGCGCGAGCTGGTTGTACGCGACAGTACCGGTAACGGTCTGGGAGAACACCGTCCCGTCGGTGGTAGCGCCCTGCATCACGTCGATCTCCCACAGTCCTGGCTGGGGATCGGGAGCGATCAGCGAGGCGTTTCCGGTCGGGTTGTCGGGCGTCGGCGTGGTGTCGATGGCTGTGGCATCGATGTTCCCTGACTCGGTGACAACAGGCTCGAGGTCGGCCGGCGAGAGCAGGTAGTAATGCACCGGGTTGTCGGCGGCGTGGTCCGGCGCGAAGAACGACACATCGAGGTCGTTCTCACCCGGCGGTACGTTCACATAGAACGTCTTGATCTGGCCGGGACCGCGAGATACCGAGCTGGTCAGCGTGGCGCTGAACGAGCCGCCGGCCGACGAGATGAGGGTGCGCCGGGCGACCGGCACCGAGCTCTCCAGCCCGCCCGGGCCGGTGAACTGTACCGACTCGGGGTGATCGCCGGGAGTCCTGGGGAGATAGATGCTGAGCGGCACGCTCACCGAGCTGCGAGGCGGGATGGTGACCGGTGCCGACGCCGGGAATGTCGTGAAGTTCTGGCCACTGGCCTGGAAGGTCACGGTTCCCGTGTAGGGCCCCGGGGTGTCCGGCGCGGTCTGCACGTGGCCGCGGCCGTTGGCCCACACGATCTGGGCCGTCCAGGTTCCGGGCATCGGGTGCTCGACCGTGCTGTGCTGGATGTCCGGGCTGGCGTTGGGCCCGTTGGCGGCGCCGTAGTCGTACGACATCTGGGCCAGCCTCCCGGCCGGGTCGGTCAGGATGAACGTCAGGATGTTGTCGTCGCTGTTGGTCGGGTCCGGCCAGCGCATGTCGGCATCGAGCACGTTGACGCCCGGCGGCACCCTGAACGTGATCGGTGCCGCTGCGGTTGCTCCCTGGGCGGGAATCGGGGCGCTCGGCGACGGGGCGCTGACGTTCTCGGTGACGGGCCTGCCGAGGCTGAACTCGCTTCCCAGCACCCGGTAGGTGCCGAAGACCCTTTCGATATTGGAGGAGGCGTTGTACAGCGAGACCGACTGGTTGACCGTCGAGCCGCCCGTGCCCTGTACGTCGAGCTGGGTGGGGCTGTCCACCAGTTCGGGAGCGTTGGACTGCGCCTGTGACGTGCCCGGCATCTGGCGGGCCGCCTCCACGGCCGCGTATACGTTCAGCAGGCCGGCGCCCTGCTGGTCTGCCGGAGCCCCGATGTCGGTCGCCGTGCTGGTGAGGATCTCCTTCACCTGGGCCGGCGTCGGGGTGGCGCCGCCGTGGCTGTCACGGTAGGCCTGGATCACGTCGGCGGCGGCGCCGGAGACGAAGGGGGCTGCCTCGCTGGTGCCGCCGAAGGCCTCGGTCGGAAGCGGCGGTACCTGGCCGACGCCGACGGGAGCGAGCGCCAGGTAACCGGGCGCGACGAGGTCCACCACATCGCCGAAGGGACTGGTGCCGCCCGACGACAAGGTTGTCATGTTGTTGTCTTCCCAGCCGTTCGTGTAGCCATCGGCCTGGGCGAGGAGCCTGAGGTCGTTCGTCCCGCCGACGTCGATGACGTTGGGGTCATCGGCGGGGGCCTCGACCGTGCCGGACGAGCCGCTGTCGCCAGCGCTCTCGACTACCACGACGCCCGCTGCCACCATGGCATCGTTCGTCGGGGCGAGCAGGTCGTCGTTGGCTCCCGGCAGAGCGCCGTAGCCGTAAGACTCCGACACGACGTTGACACCCTCGTTCACCGCCTGCTGCAGCCCGGCGATGACCTGCGACTCGGGAGCCACGATCTGACCCAGCGAGTTGGTGTCGGTGAAGAAACCGGTGGTGAGCAGAGATGCGCCGGTGGCGTCACCCACGATCCGGAAGCTGCAGTTCGCGGGGAAGTTCGAATAAGGCAGCTGAGACGCGTAGGTGTAGGTGACCGTGCCCTGGGCGGCGATGGTGGAGACGTCTCCGTTGAACTCATCGCTGTAGACGTTCTCGGTCGGGTCCGGGGCATCGATAATCACGGGCTGCCCGTCCGGCCGGATCATGTTGGGGTTCCCGGCCAGCGTGTCGGCGTCGACGTTCCCGACGATGACGCCCTGGCCCGTTGCGATCTTGGACGCCTCGAACGGGTCGTTCGGGTTGTCGGATGCGTCGTTGATGCTGGTGAGGGCCTCGGGCTCCAGCAGCGGTGTGCCGGGATTCGTATTGCACAGTTGCTGCCCGTCGGCCGCCCTGACCGGGATGGCCGGCTTGCGCACCCGGGAGGGGGCCACTGTCTTCGTGTTTGACTTGCCGCCCCCGATGATGATGGTTCCGTCGGGGACGACCGCCTTGACGCCCGAGGTGTGGCTGAGTGCCTGTGCCTCGGCCGCCGGCATCGTCGCCGCGACAGCGTTGAGGAGCGACAGGGTCGTGATGTGCGTGGCCCTGACCTGCTTCAGCTGGGCTACGAGCGGGGCCTGCATGGACGCGGCCGTTGCTTGCCGGGCCTGCCGGTGGGCCCGGTTCGCCGGCAGGCTGGCGAGCTGGTTGTCGAACACGACCACCATGCGCTCTCGCTTGCCGGACGAGCGGGCTTTGACCTGGCTCGGGCTCAACTTAGAAAAGCTGGGCCTCGGCACGCTGGCCTGGGCGGCCGAGCCGGCTGTCAGGCCGACGCCGGTCATCGCTGTGACGCCGAGCGCGGCCGCGCCGAGCAACGAAACAGCCTTACGGGGGATTATGGACATTCCGCTGCCTCCATTCGGGCCCGCTCCCGGGTCCCTGAATGTAACCGAGCCGTACTTGTGTAGCACCCATACCGCCGTCATATCAAGGGCGGACTTGGAAGATGATCACTCGGATGTCGCCATAACGGGGACGCTAACAGGATCTGAGCCGTTGGCTCCGAGATGATCTTAGTTAGAAAACCTGCAAGTCTCTGAGCTGGTGAGGCGGTACAAGGGCCGCGCAAAAACGTCCCACCTCGGAGTGACCCGATGACCGGGCCGGGCAACCGGTTATCGTTAATAGCTGTGCGATACGTCCTTGCGGTCGGCTCCGCCGTCACCGCGTGCATCCTGATCGCGGCCGCCCAGCCGGCCGCGGCCAGCCCGGCCCGGCTGCAGCCCGGCCGGGTCCGCCCGGCGAGCAGCCCGACGTGGGCCGGATACGTAGCCGCTCCGCCGAAGGGCCAGACCTTCAGGAACGTACTGGTGACCTTCACGGTACCGAGGGTCAGGTGCTCCGGCTCCGTCGGGCCGCCGGCCAAGGGCAAGGCATTCCCTGGCTGGCACGCGTCGTTGTGGGCGGGCATCGACGGCTGGAGTCCGGCCGGACGGGTAACGAACGGCACGGTGCAGCAGGATGGCATCATCGCTTTCTGCCGCACCCGGAAATCGGTGGCTTTCTACCGCGCCTTCTACGAGATGTTCCCGGCCGGGCCGGTCGTTAAGGGCGCTGTAAGGGCCGGCGACCGGATCAACGCGCTCGTCTCGGTCAGCGGGAAGACGTATGCGTTCGCGGTGGACGATCTGACCACGAGAAAGACGCTGGTGTCGGCCACGGCACGGTGCGCACGGCACACCAGGTGCCGCAACGCCACCGCGGAGGTCATCACCGAGGCGCCCGGCGGCGGCCCGGACGCCGGGCACGGCCTCGCCGACACCGGGACGGTGAAGTACACCTACGCGGCCGCCGGGCTGTCCGGGCAGCCGCCCTTCGAAGACGCGATCCCGCTCGGGCACTACGCCGCGCTGACCAGGCTGACGCTGAGCCCGCGGAAGTACCCGAGGATCGTGCGGACCGGTAAGTTCCGCCGCGGGCCCGACGGGCTGACGAACTTCGACACCTACTGGAAGTAACGCCGCCGTGCGCCAGCCCGGCTGAGCCAGACCAGGGAGCCGGCAGAGCAGCCGGCCGCCGATTCCGACCGGCTTGCGGCCCGGCCGCTGGCGCCCTGATCATCTGTATGTGAACGAGACGCCTGCCACGGCGAGGCTAAGACGTGCCGTCCGGGCGGTCATCCTGGCCGATGATGACCGTGTCCTGCTGTGCCGCTTCAGCTTCCCGCATCCAGCTGTACCGATGGGCGCAACGGTCGTATGGGCGGCCCCCGGCGGCGGCATCGAGCCCGGTGAGCTGCCGCTGGCGGCACTGCGCCGGGAGCTGCACGAGGAGACGGGTCTTGTCATTGACGCCGACCCGCCTCACGTCTGGCACCAGGAGGTCGCCGCTCCCGGCCATGCGGACGGCTACGACGGGGTGGTCAACGACTACTTCCTCGTCCGCACCACGCGCTTTGATCCCCGCGGCGCGCTGTCCGATGACGAACTCGCCGCCGAGCACATCAGCGGGATGCGATGGTGGCGGCACGGAGACATCGCCGGATACGGCGGAACCGACCTGTTCTCACCCCGTGACATCGCCACACCGCTGGCGGCGCTGATCGCCGGTGACATCCCGGGCACGCCAGTGATGCTCGGCCTGTGATCTCCCCGGGCTCTTACAGGTCCGCTGTACCGCCAGACGCACAGGAGTGATGGGCGGACATCCCGGCCGATGTCAGCTGGTCGGGCAGGCCGATCAGCGCCAACTCGGTCCGCTGCCGCTCCATCGCGACACCGATGACCATCGCCGTGCTGGTGCCACGGGTTAGAAGGGTACGGTCTTGATCTTCCAGGTCTTGCCGTTCCACGCCTCGGCAACCGGTCTTTCGGCTTCTGAGCTGTTGAACTCGTCGCCAACAGCGACGCAGGCGTCCTTCGCCCCGCACGACACGCTGTTCAGGAAGGTGAAAGTGGCACCCTTGGGATGGGGAACGGCTTTGATCGTCCATTTCCTGCCGTTCCACGCCTCGGCGAAGATCCGGTTCCCGCCGGAGCCGCCGACAGCCATGCAGGCGTTCGCCGCGCGGCACGACACACCGGACAGATCACTGCCAGTAGCGCCCTTGGGATTAGGGGTAGTCCTGATCGTCCATTTCTTGCCGTTCCACGCTTCGGCGAGCGTCCGCGAAGTTGAGTTGTTGACCTGGTAGCCGCCGACGGCGATGCAGGCGCGCAGCGGATTGCACGCCACGCCCGAGATACTGTCCCCGTTGACGCCGTCTTTGGGGTTTGGTGTGGCCTCGATCGTCCATTTCCTGCCGTTCCACGCCTCGGCGAGCGCCCTCGACTTGGATGAGTTTCTGACCTGGTAGTCGCCGACAGCCGTGCAAAACCTCGCCGAGCGGCACGATACGCCACCCAGGTTGCTGTAGGTGGTGCCCCTGAGCCTGGGCGTGGTCTTGATCATCCAGATCTTGCCGTTCCACAGCTCCGAAAACGAGTTGTTGTGACCGTTCTTGATCGTGCCTCCGACGGCGATGCAGGCTCGCGCCGAGCTGCACGACACCCCGCCCAGGCCACTATTAGTGCCGCCCTTGGGCCTTGGGACGGTCCTGACTGCCCAGGTCCTGCCGTTCCACGCCTCGGCGAAGGGAACCCCCGTGGGGGCTGCGGCATCTTCGTACATGCCGACAGCCATGCAGGTGCTCGCCGCGCTGCACGACACGGCGTAAAGATTACTGTTCGTGGCGCCTTTGGGATTCGGGGTGGCCCTGACCCTCCAGGCCTTGCCGTTCCAGCTCTCGGCAAGGGAGAAGCCCTTCAGAACGGGTGAGCCAGTTAGAAGAGTGCCGACGGCCATGCATGCATCCGCCGAACTGCACGACCCGCCGGCCAGGACGGCCTGGCTCACCGCAGCCGCAGCCGCAGTAGCTGGCGCACCAGACCTGCCCGCAGCTTGAGCCGACTCGCTGACCGGCAGCAGGCCCGCCACCGTGAGCAGGGTAGCAACCACCCCGCCGCGCAGCATGCAGGACCCAGTCTCGCCGAATCTCATGAATTGCCCCCGTATGATCCCTGCCAGAAGTAACCGCAGTGCACTCGACTGTCCCATACCAGCGGCCCCGCCGGTAGCCCAGCTCGGCCAGCGCCTGCGGCGGCGGCCCAGAGCAGCTCGTGGCACTGCATCCCGTCAGCTGCGGCCATGGGATCCGTCGTTACCGCCATCTACGGCAGAACCGAGCCACCGAGCCAACCCGATCTTGCCGAGAACCCTGCAATACTCTGAACTGGTGGGCGGTACAAGATTTGAACTTGTGACCTCTTCCGTGTCAGGGAAGCGCTCTCCCGCTGAGCTAACCGCCCGGGAGGCGGAAGCGGGAATCGAACCCGCGTACAGGGCTTTGCAGGCCCTTGCCTAAGCCACTCGGCCATTCCGCCGCCGGCCTGCTCCTGCCGGAGCCGGGACCAGGCTAGTGAAGAGCCGTGCGGACCGTCGGCTGGCGAGACGGCGTCCGGCACCTCCGAGCGGACGACGGGGATCGAACCCGCGACCCTCACCTTGGCAAGGTGATGCTCTACCGCTGAGCCACGTCCGCATGCCCTCGCGTGGAGCGAGAGTGTGCCCGCCGGCCGCGACCGGCGCGCGTAGAGCACTTTAGCCGATCCCGGCCGGTCGGCAAACTCCGCCTCGCCGCGGCCGGATTCTCCGCCGGGCCGTGCCGGGTCTCTGGTCAGCCGCCTCGCCTGCGGTCATTGTTCGATGTTCGTCGAAGGGTACTGGGAGTACGGTCGGAATATGCATGCGGAACGAACCGCCCTGCGTTCCGGGCCCAAAACCGGCCCGGCGCGGCCGGAAGCTGCCCGGCCGGGCTTTGAGGCTGACATCTCCCCGGTGGCCGCGCTGCTCGCGGATCCGGCCAGGGCCGCCATGCTGTCCGCGCTGCTGGCCGGGCCGCCGCTGGCGGCCGGGGAGCTGAGCCAGGTCGCCGGGGTGACCGCGGCTACCGCGAGCGCGCACCTGGCCCGGCTGCTGGACGGCGGCCTTGTCACGGTGACCCGGCAGGGCCGGCACCGCTACTACCGGCTGGCCGGGCACGAGGTGGCCGAGGCCATCGAGGTGCTGGCGCAGATCAGCCCGGTCCGGCCGGTGCGCAGCCTGCGCCAGTCACGCGAGGCGGCCGCGCGGGCCGAGGCCCGCACCTGTTACGACCACCTGGCCGGCCGGGCTGGCGTGGCGCTGCTGGACGCGCTACTCCGGGAGCGCATTCTCGCCGGCGATGGCACCGACCTGCCCGCTGTCTACGCGGTGACCGCGGCGGGGGAGACGGCGCTGGCCCGGTTCGGCATTGACGTGCCGGCGGCGAGGTGCTCACGCCGCCGGTTTGGTGGCGCCTGCCTGGACTGGACCCAGCGGCGCCCGCACCTGAACGGGGCCCTGGGCGCCGCCATCACCGGACGGCTGCTGCAGCTTGGCTGGATCGAGCGAGGGCCCGGCCAGCGTGCCATCCGGGTCACCCCCGCCGGAAATGACGGACTCGCCGGGACATTCGGCTGGACTGCGCGCTAGCGGGCGCAATGACCGACCCGGCGCCGCGGATGACTTTGCGCTATGGCGCAGCACCGCCCGGTGAGCAAGACTTGGGAGATGATCGACGGTGCAAGCCGTCTGGAAGTCGGGATCCTCGGACCGTTCTATGCAAGGGCGGCCGGCCTGCGGATCGTGATCCGAGGATCGACGGAACGCGCCCTCCTCGTCCGGCTGGCCATCGACGGCAGCAGGCCGGTCGGCACCGGCCGGATAGCGAACGATCTATGGGGTGACGAGGCGCCGCGGCGGCCAAAGCAGGCGATCCACGCACTCGTATTCCGCCTGCGGCAGGCTCTCGGCGAGACCGCAGCGGCGCTCCAGACCAGCGACCACGGCTACTCGCTGCAGCTTGAGGCGGACGGGCTCGACCTCTGGAGGTTCGAGGCCCTGGTCGCATTGAGCCAGCGGAAGCGGGCGGATGGCGATCTCGGCGCCGTGGCCGGTCACCTGACGGCGGCCCTGGCGGTATGGCGCGGTGACGCCCTCGCCGGGCTGGACGGCTGCCCGTTCGTCTGCTCCCGCGCCCGCCAGCTGGAGGAGTCGAGGTTCGAGGTCCTGGTCGAGCGCATCGAGGTTGACCTGGATCGCGGCCTGCACGCTCGCCTGATCCCGGAGCTGGAGGCCCTGGTACTCGAACGGCCCACCCATGAGGGCCTGTGCCGCCACCTGATGATCGCCCTCTACCGCTCCGGCCGCCAGGTGGACGCCCTGGCAGCCTACGAGAGACTGCGCAAGCGCCTGGCCGGACAGTTCGGGCTCGATCCCAGCCCGCCACTCAGGGAGCTTGAGGTCGAGGTTCTCCGCCAGGACCCCGGGCTGAGCTGGCAGGCTCCCGCGGCCCTGCCGGCCCTGCCGTCCCCGGCGCAGCCCCCGCCGCTGCCGCGTGGCGAGCGGTCCAGGGGCAGCCTCCCGCATCCGCTGACGTCCTTCATCGGCCGGGAAGCCGAGCTGGCCGACGTCATCGCCCTGGTAGGCCGGCATCGCCTCGTCACCATCACCGGATCCGGGGGATGCGGCAAGACCCGGCTGGCCATCGCGGCCGGGCACCTGCTCGCGAAGGATGGCGAGGCTCGCTTCGTGCGCCTTGAGGGCCTGACGGATCCTGACCTCGTCGCGGTAGCCGTGGCCGAGGCACTCGGGGTCCGGCTGGGGAAGGGGAACTCAGCAACCTCCGAGCTCACCGAGGCGCTCGCAGACCGGGACGTGCTCGTGCTCCTGGACAACTGCGAGCACCTGCTGCCAGCGTGCGTCGACCTGGTCACGGCGGTGCTGGAATCCGCGGCGCGGGTGCGGTTCCTGCTGACCAGCCGGGAACAGCTCTCGGTGCCGGGTGAGGTGGTCTGGCGGTTGCGGCCTCTCGCCGCGCCCCGATTCGGCGAGCCGGACGAGGCTGTCGAGGCATCCGAGGCCGTCCGGCTGTTCACCGACCGCGCGGCTGCGGCAGTGGGATCGGCTGAGCAGCTGGGACGGGCGGCGCTGCCGATGGTCGCTGAGATCTGCCGCCAGCTGGATGGCATCCCGCTGGCCATCGAGCTGGCCGCGGTCCGCCTGGCCGCCCTGTCGCTCGACCAGCTCTGCTCGCGCCTCGCCGACCGCTTCAGCGTCCTGCATGCTGGCTCGCGGACCGCCCTGCCTCGCCACCGCACCCTGCTGGCCGCGATGACCTGGAGCCATGACCTGCTGGACGAGCAGGAGCGCTGCCTTTTCCGCAGGCTCGCCGTGTTCGCCTCGGCCTTCCCGCTGGAGGCGGCCGAGACTGTCTGCGCTGGCGGCATCGTGGCGCCCGGGGACGTCTGCGACCTGCTGGCCCAGCTGGCGGCGAAGTCGCTCGTCGCGGTGGAGCGCGCCGATGGCGAGGTCGAGTACCGGCTGCTCAACACGATCCGCGAGTACGCGGGCTCCTGGCTGGTGGACCAGGCCGAGCGCCAGGAGGTGATCAGGCGCCACCACGACTGGTGCCTTGGCCAGGCCGCCGCAGCGGCCAGGGCACTGCATGACGGCGGCCAGTACCGGTGGACCAGGCGCATGCGCTCGTGCATGGACGACATCCGGGCCGCGCTGGACTGGGCACTCGGCCCCGACGGCAAGTCCGTGACGCTCGCGGCGCAGATGTGGCAGGTCTGGGACATGCAGGGCCAGCAGCGAGAGGGAAGGCAGTGGGTCGAGCGGGCGCTGGGCGGGGACAGGGAGGCTCGGGGTGATGAGCGCGCCAGCCTCCTGCTCGGGGCCGCTGTCTTCGCCAGGGAGGCAGACGACTTCGGCGAATCGCGCCAGCTGCTCAGGCGGGCCGCGAGGACGTACCGGGACCTGGCCCATGCCGAGGGCACCGCGCAGTGCCGTCTGGAGCTCGGCCGGCTGCTCGTGGTCGAGGGCAAGCTCGGGGCGGCCGAGCGATGCGCCGGCGAGGCGCGGCGCCAGTATCAGAATCTGACCGATGAGTGGGGCGTTGCCTGGGCGAATGTGCTGGCCGGCAACGTGCTCATGGTGCGGGGTGACTACGAGGCCGCGGCGCGGATCCTCGATGCGGCCCTGACCGCGGGGCGGCGCCTCGACAATCCGGTCATCGTGGGCGACACAGTTGTCTTCCTCGGCCTGGTCGCCATGCGCCGCGGGCGGGTGAGCGAGGCCGCCGGGTACTTCGACGAGGCACTGTGCATCGGGCGGATGCTGGGCAGCGATGTCCTGGTCAACGCGGCGCTCGCCAACCTGGGCGTGGTCGCCGGGCGCCAGGGTGACTACAGCCGGGCGCTCACCCTGCTGGATGAGGCGCTCGCGATGGCCAGGCAGCGAGGCGAGCCGCTCGCCGTCGCCCGGATCCTGCTCGAGACCGGCGAGATCGTCAGCCGCCAGGGCGAACACCCACGCAGCCAGGCCCTGGTCACCGAGGCCCTCCGGGTCTACGCCGCGATCGGCGCGTTCAGCCCGGTTTCCCAGTGCCTCGACGTGCTCGCCAGGGCGTCGCTGGAACTGGGCCGGGTGCCCAGGGCCGCGACGCTGCTCGGTGCTGCCGACGCTGCCCGGCGCGATCTCGGCATCGCCGCGCCGGATCCGGCCGGCCGGGCAGGCCCGCAGCAGGAGGGACGGGACTGGCAGCGCGCATGGTCGCGGGGAGCCGGGCTCTCGACGGCTGACGCGATCCGCTTCGCACTCGACGAGAGCTGACCACCCAGCCGATCACCCAGCGGGACGCCGACCGCGCGCCCCGCCGGGTGCTCGCTGGTGTTACACGCCCGCGATGTGGCCGAAGCCCCACAGCACGTCGGACGTGATCGAGTCCTTCCTGACCACGGTCCCGGTAAAGGGAGCATCGATCATGAGCCCGTTCCCGAGGTAGATCCCGACATGGTTCGGCGCGGCCTGGCTGTCGCCCGGCGTATCGAAGAACACCAGGTCTCCGGGGACGGCCTGGGCCTGCGTGACGTGCTGCATGGCCGGCCACTGCGTCTCGGTCGTGCGGGGGATGCTGATCCCTGCCTGCGCGTACGCCCACTGCGCCAGGCCGGAACAGTCGAAGCCGACCCCCGGCGTCTCGCCGCCGAACACATACGGCACGCCCATCTGCGAATAGGCAGCGTTGATGATCTCCTGAGCCACGGTGGTCGGGGGCGGCGGCGTGACCGGGTACGTGCTGCCACCCAGGGACCCGTCGAACGGGGCGTTGAAACTGAAGACCCCGCCGTCCTTGGCGGCCAGCCAGTAGCCCTGGGTGGCCGGGTCGATGGCGATACCGACGACCGGCGCGCTCAGCGTCTTGCCGCCCATCGAGCCGTAGAACGGGGCGTCGAAGGTGAAGACCCCGCCGTCCGAGCCCACCAGGTCATACCCCTGGGTAGCCGGGTCGATGGCGATGCCCACGATGGGGGCGTTGAGGTGCTGGCCGCCGAGAGAGCCGTGGAACGGCGCGTCGAAGGTGAAGACGCCGCCGTCCGAGCCCACCAGGTCATACCCGCCCGTCGCCGGGTCGGTGGCGATGCCCACGATGGGGGCGTTGAGGTGCTGGCCGCCGAGAGAGCCGTGGAAGGCCGCGTCGCCGAAGGTGAAGACGCCGCCGTCCGCACCTACCAGGACGTATCCCTTGTCGTCCGGCGAGGCGGCCATGCCCACGATGGGGGCGTTGAGGTGCTGGCCGCCCATGGAGCCGTAGAACGGGGCGTCGAAACTGAAGACGCCGCCGTCGGCCGCGACCATCCAGTAGCCGCCGGTCGCGGCGTCGGCCACGATCCCGACGATGGGCGCGTTGAGCTTCTGCCCGGCCAGTGAGCCGTGGAAGGCCAGGGTGTTGGGGAAGCTGAAGACCCCGCCGTCACCGCCGGCCAGGTAGTAGCCGCTGCCGTTCGCCGCCCCGGCAATGCCGACCATGGGGGCGTTGAGCGCTACCGCCACGGCGGCGGGCGCCGGGACCAGGACGGCGACCAGACCCAGCGGTGCCAGCAAGGCAAGGCACCGCCGGGCAAGCCGCCGCGACAGCGGTCGGGCTGATGTCGATCGTCGGGGCACGTCTGACCTCCCGGAGAAAAGGATCGGACTGACTGCCTTCCTTGTACCGCGCCTGTTCTCACCGGGCGCTTACGAGCCGCTTACGAGGCCCTTGGCTATATCCAGAGCACCTACGGCAGCCCGTGCGCGGCCTGGGCGCACGAGCAGAAGTATCACTGGTACGCGGTACGGCCCTGAATCCCGGCGGTGGCGGTGACCGTGAGGATCCGCCGTATGTCGTGACGTTGCCTGAGCATGCGGTCAGCCGGGATGACAGGCTGACCGCATGCGAACAGTGATCGTTACCGGAGATGCCCTGACCATCGATGACGTCGTGGATGTCGGCCTGGGCACGGCACGGGCCGAGCTGGGCCCCGGTGTCCCGGCCAGGATGAAGCCGAGCCGCGATGTGGTGGCCGCCGCCATCACCGGCGATGCCGCCGTCTACGGCGTCAATACCGGCTTCGGCGCGCTGGCCGACACCAGCGTGGGGGAACGGGACCTGGCCACGCTCCAGCGGGCGATTATCGTGTCGCACTCGGCCGGGACCGGCGAGCCGCTGGACGCCGCCGCCGTCCGGGCGATCCTGCTGCTGCGCGCCAGAACGCTGGCGGCCGGCTACTCCGGCGTCCGGGCGGAGCTGCCGGCCCGGCTGCTCCAGCTGCTCGACCTCGGCCTGCTGCCGGTGGTGCCCGGCAAGGGGTCGGTGGGCGCCTCCGGCGACCTGGCCCAGCTGGCGCACCTGGCCCAGCCGCTGATCGGCGAGGGCAGGCTGCGCGGCCCGCTGGACGGGCCGCAGGGCAGGCCGGCCGCCGAGGTGCTGGCCGAGCACGGGCTCACCCCGCTGCAGCTCGCCCCGAAGGAAGGGCTGTCGCTGGTGAACGGGACCGAGCCGATGCAGGCGCTGCTCGCCTTCTCGGTACGCGACGCCGAGACCCTGGTGCAGGCGGCCGACGTCGCCTGCGCCATGTCGATCGAGGCGCTGCTCGGCACCGACCGGCCCTACGACGAGCGGGTCCAGGTGATCCGGCCGCATCCGGGCCAGCTGGACAGCGCGGCGAACCTGCGCGCGCTGCTGGCCGGCTCGGCGCTGATGGCCAGCCACCGCAACAGCAGGCACGCGGTGCAGGACGCCTACTCGCTGCGCTGCGCGCCGCAGGTGCACGGCGCGGTGCGGGACGCGCTCGGCTACGCGCGTGGCGTGCTGGAGACCGAGCTGGGCGCCGTGGTCGACAACCCGGTGATCACGCCCGATGGCGAGGTGATGACCACCGGCAACTTCCACGGCGAGCCGCTGGCCTTCGCCGCCGACATGCTGGCCATCGCGGTCAGCGAGCTGGCCAGCATCAGCGAGCGCCGGCTCGACCGGATGCTGGATCCGGCCTTCTCCCGCGGGCTGCCGCCGTTCCTGGCCCCGGAGGCGGGCACCAACTCGGGCTTCATGCTGGCCCAGTACACCGCGGCGTCCCTGGTCAGCGAGAACAAGGTGCTCTCCCATCCGGCCAGCGTCGACACCATCCCGACCTCGGGCAAGCAGGAAGATCACGTCTCGATGGGCTGGACCGCGGTGCGCAAGCTGCGCGAGGTGGTGGCGAACGTGCGGACCTGCCTGGCGGTGGAGATCCTCTGCGCGGCCCAGGGCGTCGGCCTGCGGGCCGGCATCGCCGCCCCGAGCGAGCCGATGGCAGCGGTGTACCGGGCCGTCCGGTCCCGGGTTCCGGCCATGGACACCGACCGCGAGGTGGCCGGCCAGATAGCCGCGGTGGAGGAGCTGATTCCGGAACTCTGCCGCACGGCCAGCGCGCAGTGCGGCGGGTTGCGCTAGCGTTTCATCCCGTGACGGTGTGGATGAACGGGGAGCTGTACCCCGACGACAGAGCCAGGATCTCCGTTTTCGACCATGGCCTGGTCGTGGGCGACGGGGTCTTCGAGACGGTCAAGGTGACGGGCGGCGTGCCGTTCGCGATGACGCGGCACCTGGCCAGGCTGAGCCGGTCGGCCACCGGACTCGGGCTGGCCGAGCCCGATCTCGACCAGATCAGGGCCGGCGCGATGGCCGTGATCGAGAACTCGCCCCGGCTGCCGCTGGCCCGGATGCGGATCACGGTGACCGGGGGCATCTCCCCGCTCGGCTCCGAGCGCGGTGACTCCCCGCTGACCGCGGTGGTCGCGATGGCCGAGGCCAAGCCGCCGACGCCCACGGTCGACGTCACCATGGTGCCCTGGCCGCGGAACGAGCGCGGCGCGCTGGCCGGGCTGAAGACCACGTCCTACGGCGAGAACGTGCGGGCGCTGGCCTACGCGGCCAGCCGCGGCGGCGGCGAGGCGATCTTCGCGAACACCGCGGGCGGGCTGTGCGAGGGCACCGGGTCCAACGTGTTCGTGGTCAGCGCGGGGCGGCTGCTGACTCCGCCGCTGGCGGCCGGGTGCCTGGCCGGGGTCACCAGGGCGCTGGTGATCGAGTGGAGCGGGGCGGTCGAGGAGGAACTGCCGGCCGGGGCGCTGGCGACCGCGGACGAGGCCTTCCTGACCGGTACCACCAGGGATGTGCAGCCGATCCGGGCGGTCAGCGGGACCGTGCTGCCGGCCGCGCCCGGGCCGGTCACCCGGAAAGCCGCTGAGGAGTTCGCGATGAGGTCGGCCGAGACGCCAGACCCGTAATCGCGCGGGCCTATGCGCGCCAGAGCAGCATGTCGAGTTCACTGTCGAGATCGATGAGATCGCTCTCCCGTCCGCACGATATGACCGAGTAGGTTCTTTTCAGGAATTCCGCGGTCACCTCCCGCGGCGCCTCGAAATGCGCCTCGCCGAACGGCGAGGACAGCGCGATGTTGAGCACCTCGCTGCCCCGGTCGTCGCTGGGCCAGACCTGGACGTCGCCCTCCCCGGCCGGGCCCTCCAGACCCGCGGCGAGCAGGTCCCTGGCGAATATCCACTCCACCGGATCGTCCATGCCCACGTGGAACGCCATCCGGACCGCGTAGGGATCGTCGGCGCTGTAGTACAGGCTGGCCACGAGCGGAACCGCTCCGTGCTCGGGCACTACCAGGCTGAGTCCGAGCTCTGCGGACACGGTAGCGCTGTTCATCATCGGTCAGACCTTTGCCTTGTGGTGTCCCGGAAATGCCGGGCGGCGCGATGCTGCGCGGTTGCCCTACAGGTAGGACGCGCAGGCACCGCGAAAATGTGAGTCGCGAGGGTAAGATTCCGCGATCCAGGCCGCTCGTAACCTCGGTCACTGATCAACAAACCGGCCACGACCTGGGCAAACGCTTCTGCTTTTAGAACACCGTTTCCCGGTCGGGCTGTTCCCGTGACCTGAACTCGGCACCTTGTGCCCGTGATCTCACCGTTCTGCCCGACAGGTCCGTTACGGGCCGATGGCTGCCCGGTAGCCGACGGCATGCGCTCCTTGCCACGGTTCGCCAGGCCGCGCGCCGCCGGCCGCCGTGCCGTCAGCGGGTACGGCAGCCCCGCCGGGCATGCGCTAGTCTGTGATCGCCCCGGCAGCGCGAGCCCCACCGGGCGCGGGCGATTGGCTCAGCGGGAGAGCGCCTCGTTCACACCGAGGAGGTCACTGGTTCGATCCCAGTATCGCCCACCAGCATCAGCCCAGGCCAGCGCCGGGCAGTTCGGCTCTGGTGCCCGTCGCCAACTGTCGGCGCTGCGGGGGAGGATTGAGTCGTGACAGCACAGTCGGTGCCTGATTACGATCCTGATGACCCGGTTGAGATCCTGCGAGTCCTGCCGAACCGCTTCCACGAGCAGTTCCTAGCCGACTACGACGCGGCCGCTGCGGTCGCCCGGCGCCCGGAGCACTACCACGAGCTGCACGCCATGCTGCGGCTGTGGCGCCTGCGCGCCGCCGCCTACTCGGATCCTGGCTATCAGGCCAGGCTGCAAGCGGTGCGAGAGGCGGTACAGGCCGGACGCCGTGACGGAACGCCTGTCGACGAACTCGTCCCGGACTGGGCCGAGCGAGTCGCGGCGGCGCAGCGCCGAGCGGATAGATGACCTTCCGGGCCGAGTTTGAGGGCGCCGCCCTGCTTCAGCTGAAGGACTTACCGCCGTTGGCGTTCGATGCGCTCGTTGAGCGCGTCGTCATGTTAGTTCGCGAGCCGTGGGATGCCGACATCCTGGCGCCAGGGGATGATCCGGCGTACCGTCAGGCCGTCTTCGGCGACGGCTACGGTCTGCTGTCCTTTCACGCTGATGACGCTCTGGAACTGGTCCGCATCTTCGACATCGCGTGGATCGGCTGAGCAGCAGCCTTGGCTGGCCAGGCGGGACGACGAGGCAACTCTCTGGCTGGGTGGAGAGCAGCGGGCCGGGATATCCAGGCGTGTCAAGCTGCCGGACGGACCCCAGCATGCCCTGCATCCGCCAGGATTATCTCCGGCGCGGCGGCGCGCTGGGGGGAGCGCGAGGTCCTCTCAGCGGGCAGGGCCTATGCTGCCTGGCGACTCATCTATGGAGGACGGCGTACGTGCGAAAACTGACCTTGCCTCAGCTGGAGCGGCACCTGTACGCGGCGGCCGACATCCTGCGCGGCAAGATGGATGCCTCCGAGTTCAAGGAATACATCTTCGGGATGCTGTTCCTGAAGCGGGCCTCCGATGAATTCGAGGCCGCGCAGCAAGCCGTGATAGCCAAGATCATCGGGGAGGGCCGCGGCCAGCTGACGGCCGAGGCCCGGGCCAACTCGCCGTCCTACTACGCCGACACGTTCTTCGTCCCTCCCGAGGCGCGCTGGGAGGACCTGCGGGACGAGTTGCATCACAACGTTGGCGACGGGCTCAACAAGGCCCTCGGCGCGCTGGAGGAGCACAATGCGGCGCTGGAGGGCGTTGTCCAGCACATTGACTTCACCCGCACGGTCGGCCAGTCCCGGATACCGGACCGCAAGCTGCGGGACCTGATCGCGCACTTCTCCAGGTACCGGCTCCGGAACGAGGACTTCGAGTTCCCCGACCTGCTTGGCGCGGCGTATGAGTACCTCATCGGTGAGTTCGCCGACTCGGCGGGCAAGAAGGGCGGCGAGTTCTACACGCCCCGCTCGGTGGTCCGGATGATGGTGGAGCTGGTCGAGCCGCAGTCGGGCATGTCGGTGTATGACCCGTGCTCGGGGTCGGGCGGCATGCTCATCCTGTCCAAGGACTACGTGGAGGAACACGGCGGGAACCCGCGCAACCTTCGCCTAGCCGGTCAGGAGTACAACGGCAGCGTCTGGTCGATCTCGAAGATGAACCTGCTGCTGCACGGCATCCGCGATGCCGACATGCAGAACGGGGATACGCTCGCGGACCCGATGCACGTCCATGGCGGTCGGCTGGAGCGGTTCGACCGGGTGCTGTCGAATCCGCCGTTCTCCCTCAACTACTCCCGCGACGGCATGCAGCACCCGGAGCGGTTCCAGTGGGGCTGGGCACCGGAGGGCGGCAAGAAGGCCGACCTGATGTTCGTCCAGCACATGGTCTCGGTCCTCAAGGGCGGCCGGGGCATCGCGGCGACCGTGATGCCGCACGGCGTTCTGTTCCGCGGTGGCGCCGAACGCGACATCCGCACCCGTCTGCTGGATGACGACATCATCGACGCGGTCATCGGGCTGGCGCCCAACCTGTTTTACGGCACCGGCATCCCCGCCTGCGTCCTGGTCCTGCGCGCCCCGGCACCAAGTCGGCGGATCGGCAGGGCAAGGTTCTGTTCATCAACGCCGACGCCGAGTTCGCGGCCGGTCGGGCGCAGAACTACCTGCTCCCCGAGCACGCCGAGAAGATCGTCTCTGCTTACCGGGAGTTCGCCGACATCCCCGGCTACGCCACCGTCGTCGCCCGCGAGGACCTGCGGGCCAACGACGACAATCTCAACATCCGCCGCTACGCCGACAACGCACCCCCACCCGAGCCTCAAGATGTCCGCGCCCACCTGCACGGCGGCGTACCCGCGAGCCGAGGTCGATGCGAAGGCTCCTCTTGTTCACCGCGCACGGATTTTCGCTAGAACGTGTATTCGCGGCCCGTGACGACGCCTACCTGGATTTCGCTCCTGGGGTGACCAGAGAAAGAGCTGAAGACGCTGGTCACCACCGACGAGGGCATCCAGGCTCGCGAGGCTGAACTGCACACCGTCCTGGATCGCTGGTGGGAGGAACACGCAACGCTCGTGGCAGACCTGCCGTCAACCAAGTCGCTGATGAAGGTCCGCCAGACCCTCCTGGATAGCTTTATCGCCGAACTCCAGCCAATCGGCCTGCTCGACCGTTTCCAGCTGGCCGGCGTCATCGTCCGCTGGTGGAACACCAACCAGTACGACCTGCGCACCCTCGTAGCCCACGGCTTCACCGGCGTAGTCGACGGCTGGGTAACTACCCTCACCACCGCTCTGGAAGACAGTGACGCCAAGATCGATCCGCTCGACCACAAACTGGTCCCAGAGCTGCTGCCCTCCTACCTGGACGAAGTGGCTGCGGTCGAAGCCCGCCGCGCCGAACTCGATGCCCAGATCAAAGCGGCGACTGCTGCGAGTGACGAGGATGACGCTGAACCCGCCGCTGACGCCGAGGTACTGTCACCGGCCGAACTCGCCGCTCTCAAGAAGCAGTTGACCGCAGTCAAGAAACAGCAGAAAGTCATGTAGCAGGAGTTCATCACCAAACTCGGCAAAGCTCGCGCTGAACTGACCGCGGCCCAGGAACGCGACCTTGTTCTCTGCCTAGCCAAGACCGATGTTATGATTCACCTGGACCGCTACGTCGCCGCCCACCGTCAGCAGATCATCGCCGCTTTGGAAAACTGGTGGATCAAGTACGCCGTTCCACTTCACCAGATCGAAGGAGAACGTGATCACGGCAGCCACCAAGCTCGCGATCTTTCTCGCAGGAGCTCAGCTATGAGTGACACGACCGTTCACCTGCTCGGAGATTTGGCAGATGATTCACACTGAACCATCGGAGCACAGCTGCGACTCTCTGACTATGTCTAGCGAAGGCACACCTATTATAACAGTAGAACACTCCACAATATGGCGGCAGAATCATCCATGATATCGTACAGCCAGCTAATGAGTTTCGTCGATCAAGTCAGACTCTGAGCACGATATTCACTTCATCTGGGCGCTCGCATGGAATCGCGACTGATCCCGGAAGGCACGACGATTTTGTCGTTCTGGAATGAGTTTGAAAACCGAATTCCGCGTCGGGATCACGGTCCGGGAGGTTGCCTTCGGGCAGGACTGCAAGGCGCTGATCCCTGCGTCGGGATCTATCCCTCATTTCTTGCATTTGCGGTTGCGGGCCAAGCAAGTGCAATCCTGAAGATGGTAGATGAGGCCGGGCATGGAACTGGTCGTCTTCCAACGGACCAAATCCTTGATCTTCCTATTGGGATCCCACCGATGTCCGAACAGAAGGGAATTGTCTCCATTCTGGAGATGGCCGACGAGTCGATCCAGTCGGCGGAACGGCTCATCGCCAAGCTTGAACAAGCCAAGCACGGCATAGTAGATGATCTCCTTACTCGCGGCATCAACGAATCGGGCCAGGTGCGCGACCCCGTGCGCCACCCAGATCAGTTCGTCCCTACCTGCATTGGACTGCTACCTAAGGCTTGGCCGCAAGTTTCGATTGGTCAGATCCTCGTTCCACCGTCACTTATTCAGACCGGCCCGTTCGGTAGCCAGCTTCACGCGAATCGAGTATGCCTCCGAGGGTACACCAGTCGTTATGCCACAGGACATTGACCCCAACGGGATAAGCACTTTCAGAATTGCCCGAATTAATCCAACTAAAGCTGCGCAACTGAATCGCCACAGGATGCAAGTTGGAGATATAGTGCTAGCGCGCCGAGGAGATCTCTCAAAGTGTGCCGCCATAACTTCGGGTCAGGCAGATGGCTCTGCGGAACCGGTTTCTCCTGCTCCCCCCCGCCAGGCTATGTCTTCTAGCTGGCTTGCTGCAATGTATCGGCATCCTATTTGTCAGAGCGACAGATAGCGGCAACAGCGGTCGGAACCACCATGGTTAATCTAAACACGAAACTTGTCAGCGGCCTGCAAATTCCTTTGCCGTCTAGTCAGGAACAGCAGAGTATTAGTGACGTGATAGCTGCTGAAGAGGCTAAGGTGATCCAAGCGAAAGGCGAAATTGAGCAAACTTCACGCTGCTAAAGCAAGGGTTGATGGATGACTTGCTGACGGGGCGGGTGCGGGTGGGTGCCTCGGCGTGAATGGCGGGCCGGAGTATTCACGGGTTGAGTTGCCGCTCGTCACAGCAACTCAAGGGGCTGGGCTGGGCGCATGTTGAAGGGTCGAAGTCGGATCCGGGGGTGACCGGGCGGGGGTCGTTTCGGGAGGTGTTCCTGGAGGAGCGGCTACGGGATGCGCTCAAGCGGATCAATCTCGGCCCGGACGGCCAGCCGTGGCTGGATGAGGGGCGGGTTTCGCAGGCGGTGGGGGTGCTGCTGCGGCCGAAGGCGGTCAAGCTGGTTGAGATTAACCAGGAACTGACCGAGCGGTTGCTGCTGGGGACGACCGTGGATGGGGTCCCGGGGTGGGATCACGGGCGGGACCAGACTGTTCAGTTCATTGACTGGGAGCATCCGGAGCGGAATGACTTCCTGGTGGTGAACCAGTTCCGGGTGGATGAGCCGGGCGGGCAGGGGCACAAGTTCATCGCGCCGGATTTGGTGCTGTTCGTGAACGGGATTCCGCTGGTGGTGATCGAGGCGAAGTCCCCGACGGTGGTGGAGCCGATGGTGAAGGCGATCCGCCAGCTGCGGCGTTATGCCAATCAGCGCGGGCAGCCGGAGGGCAACGAGCGGCTGTTCTACACCAGCCAGTTCGTGGTGGCGACCTGCTTCGAGAAGGCGCTGGTGGGCACGTTCACCTCGGAGGACGAGCATTTCGCGGAGTGGAAGACCACCGAGCCGGTGCCCGAGGCCGATGTCTGCGTCTCGCTGGGCGTGACCGCCTTGTCGAGCCAGGAGCGGCTGGTGGCGGGGATGCTGGCCCCGGAGCGATTGCTGGATCTGGTGCGGCATTTCACGTTGTTCATGCAGGCCGAGTCGCGGACGGTGAAGGTGGTGGCCCGGTATCAGCAGTACCGGGCGGTGCACCGGGCGCTGGACCGGCTGACCACGGGGGCGACCCGGGCGCAGGATGGCGAGTCGGACCGGCGGGGCGGGATCGTCTGGCACACGCAGGGGTCAGGGAAGAGCCTGACCATGGTGTTCCTGGTCCGGGCGATGCGCACCCACCCTGATCTGGTGCGGTTCAAGGTCGTCGTGGTCACCGACCGGACCGACCTGCAAGACCAGCTCTCGAACGACAGCCGCCCTGACCGGGGAATCGGTGCTGACCGCGACCAGCGTGGTGAAGGTCAAGGAGTTGCTGTCCACGCCGGGCAAGGCGCTGATCTTCGCGATGATCCAGAAGTACCGCAACCCGCAGGCCCGCAAGGACGCCGACGCAGCGCTGAAGTCGCTGGGCGTGCTGGACACCTCCGAGGACGTCGTGGTGCTGGTCGATGAGGCGCACCGGTCGCAGGGCAGCGCGCTGCACGCGAACCTGCTGAAGGCGCTGCCGAACTGCGCCCGGATCGGGTTCACCGGCACGCCGATCATCATGGGCCGCCGCAAATACACCGCCACGATCTTCGGTGAGTACCTGGACCGGTACACGATCCTTCAGTCCGAGGCGGACGGGGCGACCCTGCCGATCCTGTACGAGGGCCGCACCACCAAGGCCGCTGTCCGGGATGCGGCGGACATGGATGAGCTGTTCGAGGACATGTTCGCCGAGCACAC
Source organism: uncultured Actinomycetota bacterium (assembly GCA_963719705.1). Taxonomy (GTDB): domain Bacteria; phylum Actinomycetota; class Actinomycetes; order Streptosporangiales; family Streptosporangiaceae; genus CAVRCV01. Next base: position 596,856 of record CAVRCV010000013.1, on the reverse strand, counting down.
CCCGGAGGAACTAGAGGCGATCAAGAAACGGTGGGCCACCAGGGGCAACGTGATGGAGGCCCCGAAGCTGATCGCGGCCAAGGCCCGGAGCATGCTGCGGCATTACGTGGACTCCGTTCTGCCCAATCGGTTCAAGGCGCAGGTGGTGGCGACCTCGCGGGTGGCCGCGGTGCGGTACCGGGAGGCGTTCCTGGCCGCCCGCGATGAGCTGCTCGCGGAGCTGGACGGCCTGGACCCGGGCCTGAAGACGGCGGAGGCTGCCGACCGGGCCGACCGGCTGCCGGGCAAGACGGCGCGGCTGGTGCGGGCCTGGCCGTTCCGGGACGTGATCGCCGCGCTGGACTTCGTCCCGGTGATCTCCGGGGAGCAGAACGACCCGGCGGACTGGGCGGACTGGACCGACAAGGCGAAGCAGGAAGCGGTCATCACCCAGTTCAAGAAGCCGCTGCCGGCCGAGGGTGACGCGGACCCGGAGCACACCAGCCCGGTCGCGTTCCTGATCGTCAAGTCGATGCTGCTGACCGGGTTCGACGCTCCCGCCGAGCAGGTGATGTACCTGGACCGGCACATCAAGGAAGCCGAACTGCTGCAAGCCATCGCCCGGGTGAACCGCACCGCCCACGGCAAGAACGCCGGGTACGTCGTGGACTACTACGGGGTGGCGGAGAACCTGAAGGTCGCCCTGGCCGCGTACGCGGCCGAGGACGTCGAGGGGGCGATGACCAGCATCGCCGACCAGGTGCCGCTGCTGGCCGAACGCCGCCAGCGGGTCCGCAACCTGTTCGAGGCCCGGGGCATCGACCGGTTCGACACCCAGGCCGACCAGGACGCCTGCGTGGAGGCGCTGGCCGATGAGCGGCTGCGGGCCGCGTTCGAGGCCGCGTTCAAGCTGTTCACCATGAGCATGGAGATCGTGCTGCCCCGCCCGGAGGCGCTGCCGTTCGTGCCGGATGCGAAGGCGTTCGGGGCGATCGCGTTCGCTGCCCGCCGCCGTTACCGCGACGAGGCCGGGTTCGACGCCTCCCTGTACGGCAGCAAGGTCCGCCGCCTCATCGATGACCACGTCGAGGCGCTGGGCATCGAGCAGAAGATCCCGCCCATCTCGATCACCGCCGCCGACTTCGACACCAAGGTCGCCGACCTGCGCTCGGACCGGGCCAAGGCATCGGAGATGGAACACGCGATCCGCTACCACCTGCGCGAGCACTGGGACGAGGACCCCGAGCACTACAACCGGCTGTCCGAGCGGCTGGAACAGATCATCGAGGAACTCGGCGAGCAGTGGGAGCAGCTCGCCCTTGCCCTCGGTGACCTGCTGCCCGAGGTGCGGGCCGGGCGGCAGGCCGATGACAGCGGCCTGAACCCGGTCACCGAGGCCCCGTTCTACGACCTGCTCAAGCGCGAGCTCGCCGACGAAGGGAAGACGCTCTCCAGCCCGGGTGAGGCGCTGCTGCGGGACCTGACCGTGGACCTGGTCACCCACATCAGGGCCGAGATCGGCCTGGTCGGGTTCTGGCACAACCCCTACGCGCAGAACACGCTGCGCGCCTGGGTCGCGACCCGGCTGGCCGAGCCGATGATCGACGGCGCGGACCTGTTCGACTTCCCCCGCACCACCCCGGTCGCCGACCGGCTCGTCGAGCTGGCCAAGGCCAACCACGCGCGACTGGTGACCAGCTGATGCCGGCTGGCGTCACCCTGCCAGCGCAGATGACGGTCGGGGATCTGACTTCGCCGTCCGCGAGTCCGAGCAGCGCCGCACCGTCGGGATCACCGTCGACCGGGACGGTTCCCTGCTGCTGCATGCCCCGGCCGGGAGCGAGCCTGGACGCGGTCGCCGCCTGGGCCTGGTCTAAACGCGGCTGGGTGTTCCGCAAGCTCGCCGAGAAACACCTCCTGCTGCCCGCCAGCCCGGCCAAGGAGTTCGTCACCGGGGAGGGCTTCGATTACCTCGGCCGCCACTATCGGCTCCAGCTCACCGACGACCCGGCCGATACCGCGTGAGACTCGATCGCGGCCGCCTCCAGATGCCCCGGGCCAGCGCCGAAGCCAGGCGGGGGAGCGAGGCGATGATCCGCTGGTACCGGCACCGTGCCCTTGCCTGGCTGCCTCGGCGGATCGGTCCGTGGGCAGAGCACATGGGCGCCGCACCCCGGCGGCCTGGATGTCCGCGACCTCGGCTACCGGTGGGGCTCCCTCGGCAAGAACGACCGGCTCAACATCCACTGGGCGGCCATGCAGCTGCCGGTTTCCCTGCTCGACTACGTCATCGTCCACGAACTCGCCCACATCGGCCAGCCCCGCCACACCTCGGCATTCTGGGCCACGGTCGAGCGCGCTCTTCCCGGCCACGACCAGCGCCGAGCGCGCCTCGCCACGGCCGGAACCGCTCTCTGGCTTGGTTGAGAGCACCAGCCCCTCCCTGCCGTACGCTGGGAGTGTGACAGCTGCGCATGACTACGGGGACTTGCATCAGCTCATTGACCGGCTGGAGCCGGAGCAGGCCGATGAGCTGCGGGAGCATGCGCTGGGCGTGGAGTCGGGGGGCGGGCGGTTCCGGGTGCTGCGGTCCTTTGACGGGCCGAGCACTGATCTGGGGGCCCGGGCTCGGGAGATCCTGCGCGCGGAGTTCGGCCAGAACGATGCTCATCGTTGATGCCGGACCGCTTGTCGCCTACCTGAACCGTAACGACCGGGACCATGGCCGTTGCGCGGCCCTGCTGGAGTCTCGGACGGATGAGCGATCGCCACCGCGCTCAGCCGGTTCGGCACCCTGTCCGGCGTGCGCTTTATCCGCTCCTCACCCAGCGATGTCTATCCCGGCACGCCGACGCTGTTGTTCTACAAGTCCCGCTACACCAGCAAGTACCTGGCCTTCGTCCCGGTGGAATGGTACGGCGAAAGGCCAGACCCCAGCACGCCCTTCGGGCACGCGTACCTGCAGCATCCGAGCCGGGACCAGGTTGCGCTGTTCACCAGGTACGCGGGAGGAGCTATCCCGTTCGTCGACCTTGGCGGCCGGTACCTGCTGCCAGAGGTTCAGTACGTGCCGTCAGCCCTGGCGAATCTGAGCTGGGCCCAGGTGGCCGCCGCGATGCGCAGCCCGTCCAGCCCGGTCGGCAGGGACATTGACGGCGCGGCCGACGTGATCGCCGCCGCGGCCTGCACGCTGACCCACGGCCAGCCGCGCAGCGTATGCACCTCGGCAGGGGTGACGACGGCACGCGGCTCAATCTGAGAAATCCGGCTCAGAACCCTGGCCGGGTATACAACGTACTTCCGGGGGGTATTCCTCAGGCCCCTGTATTACCTGGCCGGGGTATTCACTGAACCCGGTGCGGGTATCCGCGCGCTGAAATACCAGCGGTTAATGAGCCGATTCCGTTGCCAGCGATTTCCCGGCTATGTACATTTCCGAGGTGCGGCGCTCGCCGCCGTGTCCTGCATGCCCGCTCAGGCGGCGGGGACTGGCGGCGTCGGCCGACCGGCTCGAAGACAGGCTGACAGACAGTGACCAACATTGCCGGCGCGGCATCGCGAGCTGACCGAAGTCGGGCTCGCGATCCGCGGGATGACGTGCGCGGCCTGCGCGGCGCACGTGCAGCGGAAGCTGGGCGAGCTTCCGGGCGTCACGGCGTCGGTGAACCTGGCCACCGAGAAGGCGACGGTGACGGCGCCTGCCTCGGTGCCGGTACAGCGTCTTGTCGAGGCAGTGGAGCAGGCCGGGTACGCGGCCGAGGTGCTGCCGTCCGGTACTGGCCCGCAGCTGCCCGGAGCCGCGCAGCCTGGCCCTGAGGCCGGCCGGGTGGCCTACCTGCGGCGGCGGCTGGTCGTGGCGCTGGTGTTCTTCGTGCCGCTGAGCGACCTGTCGGTGCAGCTGTCGCTGTTCCCGTGGTTCCGGTTCCCGGGCTGGCAGTGGGTGCTGGTGGCGCTGGCCGTTCCGGTGGCGGGGTGGGCGGCGTGGCCGTTCCACGCGGCGGCGCTGCGGGCCGCCCGGCACGGTACGACGTCCATGGACACGCTGGTGTCGCTGGGCATCGTCGCAGCGTGCGGATGGTCGGCGTACGCGATGTTCGTCCTGGACACGGGGCGGTCGCGGGTCAGCCCGCTGCAGCTGCTGGTCCATGCCTCCGGCGGCGGGATCTACCTGGAGGTCGCCGCGTCGGTGACCACGTTCCTGCTGGCCGGCCGCTGGTATGAGGCCAGGGCCCGCCGGGACGCGGGCGATGCGATGCGGGCGCTGGCCGCATGCCGGCGCGAAAGACGCGTGCGTGCTTGCGGCGGACGGGACCGAGTGCCGCATCCCGGTCGGCCAGCTGCACCCTGATGACCGGCTCGTGGTCCGGCCGGGCGAGGTGATCGGGGCTGACGGCGTGGTCGAGTTCGGCGAGTCCGCGGTTGACACCAGCATGATGACGGGCGAGTCGGTGCCCGCCGACGCTGCCGCGGGCAGCACGGTCAGCGCGGGCACCGTGGTCGTGGCCGGCCGGCTGGTGATCCGCGCGACCCGGACCGGCGAGGACACCCAGCTGGCGCACCTGATCAGGCTGGTCGAGCACGCGCAGGCGGGCAAGTCCGCGGTGCAGCGGCTGGCCGACCGTATCTGCGGGGTGTTCGTGCCCGCGGTGCTGGGCGCCGCGGCGCTGACCCTGGCCGGCTGGCTGGCCGCGGGCGCCGCGCCCGAGCGCGCGGTCAGCGCCGCGCTCGCCGTGCTGATCATCGCCTGCCCGTGCGCACTGGGCCTGGCAACTCCCGCCGCCCTCGTGGTCGCCTGCGGGCGCGGCGCTGAGCTGGGCATTTTCATCAAGGGGTACCAGGCGCTTGAGTCCTCCCGCAGCGTGGACACGGTGCTGCTGGACAAGACCGGGACCATCACCACCGGGGTGATGACGGTGGTGGCCGTGCAGCCCGCGCCCGGCACCAGCAGGGCGGAGCTGCTGCGGCATCTGGGCGCTGTCGAGGACCCGTCCGGGCACCCGGTCGCCGCGGCGATCAGCGCGCTGGCCCGGGCGGAGCTGGGCGAGCTGCCGCGGGCGGACGACTTCGCGGCCGTGCCGGGGCTGGGCGTGCGCGGCGTGGTCGACGGCGCCGAGGTGATCGCCGGCCGGGCGAGCATGCTGCGCGACCGGGGCCTGGCCGTGCCGGACGCCGTGGCCAGCCGGTGCGGCGAGTGGGAGGCGGCGGGCCGCACCGTGGTGCTGGCCGGCTGGGCCGGGCAGGTGCGCGGCGCGGTCGCGGTCGCTGACGTGCTGAAGCCCTCGGCCCCGGCGGCCGTCGCCGGGCTGCGGCGGCTAGGCCTGCGCACCGTTCTGGTGACCGGCGACGCCGAGGCGGCGGCCGTGGCCATCGGCGCCGAGGCGGGCGTCGACGAGGTGATCGCCGGAGCGCTGCCGGCCGACAAGGCGGCCGTGGTCGGCCGGCTGCAGGCGCAGGGCCGCCGGGTAGCGATGGCCGGCGACGGCATCAACGACGGGCCCGCCCTCGCCGCCGCTGACCTGGGCCTGGCGCTCGGCTCGGGTACCGACGTCGCGATCAGCGCGGCCGACCTGATCCTGCTGCGCGACGACCTTGCCGTGCTGCCGGAGGCGATCAGCCTGGCCCGCGCCACCCTGGCGGTCATCCGGCGCAACCTGGCCTGGGCGTTCGGCTACAACGTCGCCGCGATCCCGCTCGCCGCTGCCGGGTTCCTCAACCCGCTGATCGCCGGGGCGGCGATGGCCGGGTCCTCGGCCTTCGTGGTCGCCAGCAGCGTCCGGCTGCGGCGGTTCGGCACCGGCAGCCAGAACGGGCCGCGCGCGGGCACCGGCCCGGCGGGCCGGGCGCCGGCCGGTACCAGCAGAGCCTGCGGTGGCAGAGCCTGCGGTGGCAGAGCCAGCAGAGGAGGCCAGCTCGTGCCCGGGATGAACACCGGCCTGAACATCAGCGACCCGACCGTGGTCGCCGCGTTCAAGGCCGCCCTGCTGCACCAGGGCCTGATTGCCCTGCTGATCTTCTTCGTGGTCGGGCTGGCCTGGCTCAGCCTGCGTGCCTGGCTGCCGGCCCGGCCGGCCGCGGCGCGACGGCTCCGGCAGCGCCCGAGCCGTCCTGGCGGCAGCTGCTCCGCTACGGGTTCGGCGTGCTGTGGCTGTTCGACGGCATCTTGCAGGCCCAGCCGAAGATGGCGGTCGGCCTGCCGTCACAGGTGATCGAGCCGACCGCGGCCAGCTCGCCGCACTGGGTCCAGGCGGTGGTGAACTGGGCCGGCACCGCGTGGTCGTATCACCCGATGCAGGCTGGCGCGGCGGCGGTGTGGATCCAGGTCGGCATCGGCGTGTGGCTGCTCGCCGCGGCCCGCGGGCCGCTGTCGCGGCTGGCCGGCCTGGTCAGCGTCGGCTGGGGCCTGGTCGTCTGGGTCTTCGGCGAGTCGTTCGGCGGCATCTTCGCTCCCGGCCTGACCTGGCTGTTCGGCGCGCCCGGCGCCGCGCTCATCTACTGCGTGGCCGGGGTGCTGATCGCGCTGCCCGAGCGGGCCTGGCGCTCCCGGCTGCCGGGACAGGTCACCATGGCCGGGCTCGGCGTGTTCCTCGCTCGGCATGGCAGTCCTGCAGGCCTGGCCGGGCCGCGGCTTCTGGCAGGGCACGGGCGGGCGGCCAGCCCGGCCCGCTGGCCAGCATGACCGCGTCGATGGCGCCGACTCCGCAGCCGCACCTGCTGACCGCGTGGATCGACGCCTTCACCTCGTTCGACGAGGCGCACGGCTTCGCCGTCAACGTGTTCGCCGTCATCGCGCTCGCCGTGACCGGCGCGGCGTTCCTGACCTGCCGTCCCCGGCTGATCCGGCCGGCGCTGGCCGGCTTCATCGTGCTGTGCCTGGCGGACTGGGTGCTGATCGAGGACTTCGGCTTCTTCGGCGGCCTCGGCACCGACCCCAACAGCATGATCCCCTTCGCCCTGCTCGCGACCGCCGGCTATCTCGCGGTCGCCCGCGCCCCGGCGCCAGGCCCCGGCGGCTGAGGATGCGGCCGGGGCGGAGGCGGGCAGCTGGCGGCAGCGGCTGCGGACGGCGGCCAGCCCGCAGGCCCTGGCGTCGGCGAGCCTCGGATCGGCCGCCGGGGTGGGCGCCATCGGGCTGATCATCCTGGGCGCGGCACCGATGGCCGCGGCCCAGGCCAACCCGGTCGCCGATACCATCCTGGCGCAGGCCATCGACGGATCCGCCGCCCCGCTGAACTACCGCGCGCCCGCGTTCACCCTGACCGACCAGCACGGCCGGACGGTCACGCTGGCCAGCCTGCGCGGCAAGGTGGTGCTGCTGACCTTCCTCGACCCGGTGTGCACCAGCGACTGCCCGCTGGAGGCCCAGGAGTTCCGCCAGGCCGGCCAGCTGCTCGGCGCTGCCGGCCGGCAGGTTGAGCTGGTGGCCATCGTCGCCAACCCGGTCAACTACCAGATCGGCTACACCCGGGCCTTCGACCAGCAGGAACGCCTGGCCGGCGTGCCGAACTGGCTGTACCTGACCGGCAGCCTCGCCCAGCTGCGCGCAGTGTGGCGCGGCTACGGCATCGCCGCCGACATCGAGCCGGCCGGGGCGATGATCGGGCACAGCGAGGTTGCCTTCGCCATCGACCGGGCCGGCCAGGTGCGGCGGGAGCTCGCCTTTGACCCGGGCCCCGGCACCGCCGCCACCAAGTCGTCGTTCGCGGCCGAGCTCGCCGGCATCGCCCGCCAGCTCCTGGGACAGTCGTGAGCCGCCCGGCCCGCGCGATCGCGGCCGCGGCCTGCCTGGCGGCACTCGCCGCGGCCACGGCCGGCTGCGGCAGCGGCCCGCCAGCCCGGTCAGCGAGTACTGCCGTGACAGTACCCGCAGTCCCGCTGGGCACCTCCATCACCACTGCGGCCGGCACCTGGGCCACTGCGGTGATGGGCGGCCCGGCGGCACAGCACAACAACTTCTGGCAGCTGTTCATCCGCCCGGCCGGCAGCACCCGGTGGAAGCTGGTCACCCCGCCCGGCACCGCCGACAACGGCGGCCTGGTCCTGGCGGGCGGCACCGGCCAGGCCCTGATCACCGCCTTCCGGCCGAGCCAGGACCTCACCTACACCCCGCTCACCCAGACCAGCGACGCAGGGACACGCCTGGTCGGCGCTCAGCCCGCTCGACGCCGCCCTGGCCAGCACGCCCGACTCGCTCGCCGCCCAGCCGCGGAACCGGCCGGCTGCTGGCCCTGCTCGACTCCGGCACCGCCGAGCAGAGTGCTCCCGGCGGCGCCAGCTGGACGACCCTCATCAGCGCCCGGGCACTCGCCGCCACCCCGGCGGGAAGATCGTGCGGCCTGCGAGCGCTGACCGCCGTCACCTACTCCCCGGCAGGCACGCCCCTGCTGGCCGGCACCTGCACGCGGCCCGGCGCCGTCGGCATCCTCGCCGCAGCCGGTCACGCATGGCGGGCCGCAGGACCCGCGCTGCCCGGCCCGCTGGCTCACCAGCCGATCACCGTCCTGCGGCTCAGCACCACCGGCAGCCAGACAGCGGCGCTGCTGGCCGCCGGCACCGGGCAGCGCGCCGCCCTGGTGGCCGCCTGGTCGGCCGGAAGCCGCAGCAGATGGACTGTCTCACCGCCGCTCACGACCGGCGGCCACGCCGTAGCCGCCGCATCGTTCGGGCCCGGCCAGACAGCCGCCGTCATCATGGCCGGTGGCCGCGGAGCCGTGCTCGCCCAGGGACACTGGCGGCTCCTGCCCGCCCTCCCGCCAGCCACGGCAGCGCTCGCTCCCAGCGCCGACGGCACGACCGACGCGCTCGCCGTCCACCGCGCCTCGCTGACCGTCTGGCAGCTGGCCAGCAACGCCAGCTGGGCCAGGGAGCAGACCATATCCGTCCCGATCCAGTACGGCTCGTCGGGCTGAGGCCCTCCGCTGCTCAGGTCGTCAGCTCGTCGGTCGTCCCGCTTAGCGTCTGCCTCAGCTCTGCGGCCAGGCCGGTGGTGTCGGGCCCCAGTCGCGCCAGCTCGCTGGCGATCTCCGAGGCCGGCAGCCAGCGCCGCCGCCACGACAGCGGGATGATCTTCGCCACCGGACGGTTATCCCGCATGACCTCGATCTCCTCACCCGCCTCCACACGGCGAAGCACCTCCGCCGTGTGGTTCCGCAAGCATGCCGGGTCAGTGGCGGCTTCGCGCCAGCGGTCGGCGGCACGACGCTGGCTCATGATCGTGGCATCAGCCTGCGGGCGACGAACTCGCGCCAGCGGCTGATGGCGGCGGGCCTGGTCTCTGCGTGCGGGCCCGCGTAACCGGCCAGCTCCTTGTCCGGCGATCCGAGCAGGTCGAACAGGGCCAGCTGGCCGTCCCTCGGGAAGATCTCGTCGTCCCACTGGATATGGAACAGGACCGGCGCGGTGACCTGCCGGGCATCGCTGGCGGCGCGTTCCGGTGCCTCAAGGCCTGGATGGAGGGCCGGACCCTGCCACAGGCCGAACTTGCCGAAGACCACGCAGCGGAGCTCGCCGCCCAGAGCCGCCGCGACGGGCAGGCCGAACCGCGTGCCCATGGACATGCCCAGGTACCCGAGTCTGGCGGTGTCCGCCAGGCCCTTGGCGCCGACGGCGTCCACGGCTGCCCGCCATTCCTGTGCCATCCGGTCGAGGACGGTGCCGATGCCCTCTGCCACGATGCGAGCCTGATATTCCGGCGGCGTCAGCGGCGAGGTGAGGCGGTCGCCGTGGTAAGGCCCGTCGATGGCCATCGCCGCCAGCCCGGCCTCCGAAGCGAACCACCGGGCCAGGCTGACTATCCGCTCGCTGCACTTATGCCCGCTGCCCCCGTGCCCGAGCATGACGAGCGGAGGCGCCTGAACGGGAGCAGGCGGCAGCCACACCACGCCGGGAACAGGCCCAGCTGCGCAGCCAAGCCGGAACGATCGCTCAGCCACGCCGTCGTCAGCTACCTGGCATCCGGTCCAATCGAGCGTCTCAGGCACAGATGGCATCTAACCAGCCGCGGCGCCGTGCGCCACCTGTCGCGGCCGGGCGCCTAGCCGATGATGAACCAGCCAACCGCCACCGGGCTGGTCACTGCCTGGCTGAGGTAGATCACGAAGGATCTGGCCGCAGGGTCGGGCACGACCGCGGCGACAGCGACGCCGGGCAGGTAGGTCTGCGGCGTGGCCAGGATGAGGCTGGCCGAGGTGAGCGTGACCAGCGAGACGGTGACCGAGTTCCTGCGGGCTGTCCGCGGCTCCCGGCACGGTCGCGATGCCGCTCCGGTCGAAGGCGGCGACGCCGGCCACGGCGAGCGCCGTGCCGGAGCTGCTCTGCGCCCACACGCCGGTGCCGGCCGTGGACGAGCCTTGCACGCCGTAGCCGCCGCCCGTGCTGGCATCCACGCCCCGCACCCCGGCCTGGCCGTCTCCCGCCGTGCTGCCGTAGGCCCCGGTGCCGTTGGACGAGCGGCCGTAGCTGCCGTGGCCGCCGCCGGCGCTGGTGTCGATGCCCGCGATCCCGCTCTGCCCGTTCGCCTGGGTGGTGCCGCGGACACCGGTGCCGTTGGTGGAGGCCCCGGCCACGCCGTGGCCGCCGCCGGTGCTGGTGTCGTCGCCGGACAGCCCGCTCTGCCCGTTCGCCTGGGTGGTGCCGCGGACACCGGTGCCGTTGGTGGAGACCCCGGCCACGCCGTGGCCGCCGCCCTTGGTGGTGTCCTCGCCGTACAGGCCGTAACTGCCGCCCACGCCGAACGGGCTGGCCGCCGGGCCGGTGCCGCCGTAGACGCCGGTACCGCCTGGCGCGACCGCCGAGACGCCGAAGCCGTGCTTGGACGACGCCGAGACGCCGAACCCGCCGCCGGAGCTGGAGTCAGAGCCGCTCACGCCGCTTTGCAGGTCCGCCGACGTAGTGCCCTGCAGCCCATCGCTGTGCCGGCTGCTGACCACGGTGGCCCTGGTCGCCGAGTTGGACTCGCCGAGCAGCACCGGGTTGCCGTCGGCAGCCTGCGCCTGGCCGCCGCCGACCAGGCCTGCGGCGATCCCGGCGCCAGCGCCAGCCGCCCCGAGCATCAGCGCCCGGCGGCCGTAACCTGCCGCCTCCCGCTGTGCCCGGCCGGCCGCGCGGTGCGGCTGCTGCCCGGTGTCACCGCTACGGCTCTCGCTCATCCTGGTCATCCCCTCGGGCCGGCGCGGTGCGGCCTGCCGCTGGTCAGGGCCGACGCAGCCCGCGCAATCAATAGCCTGCCGCCCGGCCAGCCGGCACGCATCGGGGATGGCCCCAGCCCCGTCCCTAGGACATGCGTGCCGCCGCCGGGGAAACCCGCCGTGCATCGCCACGTCTATGCCCCGCCCGGCCAGGCTGGGTCGGCTCAGATCGCCGGTCAGCTGGCGGCTGCGAGCGGGCGGATCCCGTCGAGCGCGTCGCCGAGCCGGTCCTTCTCTACCTCCAGGTCATATCGGCTCGGCTGAGCATCAGCCTCGGTTAGGTTGTGGCCTGCGGCGGGGCTGCGCACCCGCTTCCAGGCCTTGCCGTTCCAGCGCAGGATCAGCGGGGCGGTGCCAGTGGCGGCCTGGCCGACTGCCCACGCGTTCCGGGTGGAGGTGGCGGCCACGCCGAAGAAGCCGAGGCTGCCGACCGGGCTATGCACCAGCTTCCAGCTGGTGCCGTTCCACTTCTCGATCAGGCCCTCGGAGGTGCCGCCGGTGAGGGTGGTGCCGACCGCCCAGGCGTTCCGGGTCGACGGGGCGGTTACGCCTTCGAGGAAGCGCCGCCTGCAGCGGTGGGGCTGGGCACCCGCTTCCAGGTCTTGCCGTTCCAGTGCACGATCAGGGTCTTGCCGCTGCTGGCCGACCCGACCGCCCAGGCGTCCCTGGCGGAGATGGCGGCCGCGCCGGCGAGGTCGCCGCTGATGGTGAACGAAGACGCAGGGCCCGGCGCCGCGGTCCGGACCGCGGCGGCGGCAGCCGTTACCGGGGCGGCCGCGGCGACCAGCAGGAGCATGGCGAGCACGGATGCCGGGATTGCAGGCGGCCTGACCGCCTTACGGCTCGTCACTTCCAGGTCCTGCCGTTCCATCGCAGGATCAGTGTCTTGCCGGCGCTGGTGCTGCCGACCGCCCAGGCGTTCCGCCCGGACGTGGCGATGGCGCCGGAAAGACTTCCGTTAGGACTGGACTGCCGCTTCCAGGCCTTGCCGTTCCAGTGCACGATCAGGGACTTGCCGGTGCTGGTGCCGCCGACCACCCAGGCATTGCGTGCGGACGTGGCTGTCACGGCGGAGGGGAAGGGAAGGTAGCCGCCGAACTTCGGGCTTGGCACCTGCTTCCAGGCGCTGCCGTTCCAGCGCAGGATCAGGTACCCGCCGCCGGTGCCGCCCAGGCCCACCGCCCAGGCGCTGCGGGCGGAGGTGGCGGACACGCCGTGCAGCCCGGCACCGGGCGCGGGACTGTGCACCCGCTTCCAGGCCTTGCCGTTCCACCGCTCGATCAGGGCCTGGCCCTGGCTGGTGGCGCTGAAGGTGTCGCCGACCGTCCAGGCGCTGCGGGCCGAGATCACGGCCACGCCCAGCAGGGCGCTCTGGGCCGGGCTCGGGCTGGGCACCCGCTTCCAGGCCTTGCCGTTCCAGTGCAGGATCAGCGTCTTGCTGCCGAAACCGGAACCGGAGATGACGGCGCCGACCGCCCAGGCGTTACTCGCGGAGACCGCGGCCACGCCGTGAAGGGCGCTGCCCGCAGGACCCGGGCTGGGCAGCTGCCGCCACGATCTGCCGTTCCACCGCTCGATCAGGGCCTTAGAACCGCTGCCGCATTCGTGGGTACAGCCGACCGCCCAGGCACTGCGGGAAGAGACAGCGGCCACGCCTTCGAGCATGCCGCCCGCGGGGCTCGGGCTGGGCACCCGCTTCCAGGCCTTGCCGTTCCAGTGCACGATCAGCGTCTTAGGGCTGGAGAAACTGCCGGCCGAGCCGACCGCCCAGGCATTGCGGGCCGAGACCGCGGCCACGCCATTGAGCTGCCCGCTGATGGCCAGCGACGGCTGTCCGGCCGCGGCTCCCGGCTGGCCGGCTCCGGGCCGCCGCGGGCGTCAGGCTGGTGATCAGCCCGGCCAGCAGCAGCGGGACGGCAGACAGCATGACCGAACGCGTGATGTACCTGTGCATCCAAGACCCCCCCTGCACGCTGCCGCCACTATGCGCACGGCCGGGGGCAGCGTGTCAAGGACACCGGAAAACGGGCAGCAATTGGACGCGACGGGCGGCGACCAGATCGGGAAGACTGGCGATCGTGCTGCTGACCGTGTCCACCACCCGTGCGCCGGCGACCGACCTGGGCTACCTGCTGCACAAGCATCCGGGCCGGGCTCAGTCGTTCCCGCAGTCGGTGGGCACGGCGCATGTGTTCTACCCGGAGAGCAGCGACCAGCGGTGCACGGCCGCGCTGCTGCTGGAGGTCGATCCGGTCGGGCTGGTACGGGGCCGGAAGGGCCCCTCCGGCGAGGGATTCGCGCTCGGGCAGTACGTGAACGACCGCCCGTACGCGGCGTCGAGCATGCTGGCGATGGCGCTCAAGGACGTGTTCCGGACGGCGCTGGCGGGCCGGTGCGAAGCCCGGCCGGAGCTGGCCGCGTCGCCGATACCGCTGGAGGTTGCCGCTCCGGCGGTCCCGTGCCGGGGCGGCGCCGGCCTGCTGGCCCGGCTGTTCGAGCCGCTGGGCTGGCTCGTGGCGGCGGCGGGCATCCCGCTGGACCCGGCGATCCCGGAGTGGGGCGACTCGCGCTACCTGGACGTGCGGCTGTCCGGTGAGATGCGGCTGGCTGACGCCCTGAACCATCTCTACGTGCTGCTGCCGGTGCTGGACGACGCGAAGCACTACTGGGTCAGCAACGACGAGGTCGACAAGCTGATCCGCGCGGGCGAGGGCTGGCTCGCGTCGCACCCGGAGAAGGCGCTGATCACCCGCCGGTACCTGGCCCACCGGCGGGAGCTGACCCAGTTGGCGCTGGCGCGCCTGGCCGAGGTCGATGACACCGAGCCCGCCGAGCTCGACAACGCCCCCGACGGCGCGGTCGCGCTTGACTCCCGGGACCGGCCGGTCCCGCTGGCCGAGCAGCGCCGGGGCGCCGTTCTCGCCGCGGTCCGGGCCTGCGGCGCGCGCCGGGTCGGCGACCTGGGCTGCGGTGACGGCGTGCTGGTCGCCGACCTGCTGGCCGACCGCGGCATCGAGCAGGTCGTCGCGACCGACGTGTCGGCCCGGGCCCTGCAGATCGCCGGCCGTCGGCTGCGGCTGGAGAAGATGACCGAACCCCAGCGTGACCGGCTGCAGATCTTCCAGTCCGCGCTGACCTATCGCGACGACCGGCTCGCCGGCCTGGACGCGGCGGTGCTGATGGAGGTCATCGAGCATGTCGACCCGCCCCGCCTGGACGCCCTCGAGCGGGTTGTCTTCGGCTTTGCCGCTCCCGCGACGGTGATCGTGACAACCCCGAACGCGGAGTACAACGTCCGGTTCGAGACCCTGCCCAGCGGGGCCATGCGGCATCGGGACCATCGGTTTGAGTGGACCAGGGCCGAATTCCGGTCCTGGGCCCAGCGGGCCGCGGACGCCTACGGCTACGCGGTTCGCTTCCTCCCGGTCGGGACCGACGATCCCGAGGTCGGGCCGCCGACTCAGCTGGCGATCTTCAGCAAGGCGGCCGGATGACGCGCGAGCTGACGGTTCCCGAGCTGAGCCTCGTCGTGCTGATCGGTGTCAGCGGCTCCGGCAAGTCCACGTTCGGCCGTGCCCACTTCCGTCCGACCGAGGTGATCTCGTCGGACTTCTGCCGGGGCCTGGTAGCCGACGACGAGAACGACCAGGCCGCCACGCCCGTAGCCTTCGAGCTGCTGCACTACATCGCCGGAAAGCGGCTGGCGGCCGGCCGCCTGACGGTCGTGGACGCCACCAACGTCCAGCCGGATGCCCGTCGGCAGCTGGTCGCGCTGGCCAGGGAGCACGATGTCCTCCCGGTGGCGATCGTCCTCGACGTGCCCGAGGGCGTCTGCGCCGCCCGGAACGCGGGCCGTCCCGACCGTGACTTCGGGGCCCATGTCATCCGCCGTCAGCGCGATCAGCTGCGCCGCGGTCTCCGGGGACTGCACCGGGAGGGCTTCCGGACGGTCCACACGCTGCGCGGCGCCGAGGAGATAGCCGAGGCCAGCGTCGTCCGCACGAAGCTCTACAGCGACCTGCGCCACGAGAGCGGCCCGTTCGACGTCATCGGCGATATCCACGGCTGCCGCGCGGAACTGGAGCTGCTGCTCGCCGGGCTCGGCTACGAGATCACCAGGGACGGCGCGGGACGCGCCGCCGGAGCGCGCCTGGCCGGCCGCCGCGCGATCTTCGTGGGCGACCTCGTGGACCGGGGCCCCGACACGCCGGGCGTGCTGCGGCTGGTCATGGGCATGGCGGCCAGCGGGGACGCCTTCTGCGTCCCCGGAAACCACGAGATCAAGCTGCTGCGCGCGATGCGCGGCCGGAACGTGCAGGTCACCCACGGCCTGGCCGAGTCGCTGGCCCAGCTGGCGGCTGAGCCGGACGAGTTCCGCGCCCAGGTCGAAGGCTTCCTGGACGGCCTGATCAGCCACTATGTCCTCGACGGCGGGCAGCTGGTGGTCTCGCATGCCGGGCTGACCGAGCGCTATCAGGGCCGCGCCTCGGGCCGGGTCCGCGAGTTCTGCCTGTACGGGCAGACCACCGGCGAGACCGACGAGTACGGTCTCCCGGTGCGCTACCCGTGGGCCCAGGAGTACCGCGGCCGGGCGATGGTGCTCTACGGCCACACGCCGGTGCCCGCCCCGGAATGGATCAACAACACCCTCTGCCTCGACACCGGGTGCGTGTTCGGCGGCCGCCTCACCGCGCTGCGTTACCCGGAACGGGAACTCGTCTCGGTGCCGGCCGCCGAGGTCTACTACGAGCCGGCCAGGCCGTTTCCCGTCAACCCCGATGCGGCCGTGAGCGATTCCGCCGCTCGCCGTGATCCCGGCGTCCTCGACATCACCGATGTCACCGGGAAGCGGGTCATCGAGACCCGGTATGCCAGGCGCATCGGGGTGCGGGCGGAGAACGCGGCCGCCGCGCTCGAGGTGATGAGCAGGTTCGCGATCGACCCCCGGTGGCTGCTCTACCTGCCGCCGACGATGAGCCCGGTCGCCGCCTCCACACGGCCGGACCTGCTCGAGCATCCCGAGCAGGCGTTCGAGTACTTCCGGGCTGAGGGCGTGGACCGGGTCGTGTGCGAGGAGAAGCACATGGGCTCGCGCGCGGTGGTGCTCGTCTGCCGCACCCCCGCCGCCGCGCACGCCCGGTTCGGGGCGCCCGGCGGTGAGGCCGGCGCCGTCTGGACGCGCACCGGCCGGGCCTTCTTCCCCGGTGCCCGCACCGCCAGCCTGGTGGACCGGCTGCGCACCGCGGCGGAGGAGGCCGGGCTGTTCGACGAGCTGGACACCTCCTGGCTGCTGCTCGACGCCGAGCTGATGCCCTGGAGCGCCAAGGCCGGGCAGCTGCTCCGCGACCAGTACGCCGCGGTAGGGGCGGCCGCCCGGGCGTCGCTGCCGCGCGCTATCGAGGTGCTCGGCCGGGCATCGGCGGCCGGCCTGGACGTCGCGGGCCTGCTCGACCGCACCAGGGCCCGGGAACGCAACGCCGCGGCGTTCACCGACGCCTACCGGCGCTACTGCTGGCCAACCGACGGCCTGGCGGGAGTCCGGATCGCTCCGTTCCAGCTGCTGGCCACCGAGGCAGCTGCTCATCACGAGCGGCCGCACGCCTGGCACCTGGACCTGGCCGACCGGCTGGCCGCAGCCGCCCCCGAGCTCGTCGCGCGCACCCGCCGCGCCGCCGTGGACACGACCGAGCCGGGCTCCGTCGCCGCCGGGACCGACTGGTGGTCCGAGCTCACGGCGAGCGGCGGCGAGGGCATGGTCGTCAAGCCGGCCGGCAACCTGACCCGCGGACGCAAGGGACTGGTCCAGCCGGGGCTGAAGGTGCGCGGGCGAGAGTACCTGCGCATCATCTACGGCCCTGACTACACCGAGCCGGCGAACACCGAGCGGCTCCGCTCCCGGCAGCTGGGGCACAAGCGGTCACTGGCCCTGCGCGAGTACGCGCTTGGCCTCGAAGCACTGGACCGGGTAGCCCGCGGTGAGCCCCTCTGGCGGGTGCACAGCTGCGTCTTCGCGGTGCTCGCGCTGGAGTCCGAGCCCGTGGACCCGCGGCTGTAAGCAGTTATCGCGGGCGTTGCGCATCGTTTACGCATGCCTGGGATTCCCGGCATTACGGCCGGGGTACGTGACGACAGGTAATCAGGCTAGCACTGACAGTTACCAAAGTGCTGGCGAAACGCCGGGTCACGGACGGGAGAAGCGGCGTGCTGAGTGAGGAACGGCCAGCGGGGGAGCCGGCCGAGCGGAACGGGGATGCCGCGGCGGAGCCGGGCACCGGAACGACGGGCAGCGGAACCACGGGCACCGGAACCACGGGCACACCGAAGGTGACCGCGGGCAGGCCGGCGGCCCGGATGATCGCGGTCACCACGGCGGTGGCGGCGGTAGCGGCCTTCGGCGGTGCCTACGCGCTGGTCCGCTCCGGGGCGGCGGCCAAGACCACGGCGGCCGGGACGACGGCGGCCGGGACCGGTAACCATGCCGTCGCAGCCGTGGTGCCGCTTCGGGTCACCTCGGTCACGCCAGCCGCCGGCGCCAGCCAGCTGAACGGCGCCTACCTGCCGGTCACGGTGACCTTCTCGGCCCCGCTGGCAGCTGGCTCGCTGACCCCGGTGCTGCATCCCGCCGTGCCCGGTCACTGGCAGCGGTCGGGCCCGGCGCTGCAGTTCACGCCCAGCGCCCCGTTCCCGCCGGCGGCCCGGATGACCCTCCGGGTGCCCGCCGGGCTGCGCGCGGCCGCCGGGGGAGTCCTGGCCCGGCCGCTGGTCACGCACTTCCGCACCGAGTCCTACTCGCCGGCCCGGCTCAGCCAGCTGCTCAGCCAGCTCGGCTACATGCCGGTGTCCTGGTCCCCGTTCGTCGGGCCGCACCTGGAGGTCGGGGGCGCGAGCGGCGGGCAGGCTGCGGTCAGCGGCGACGGCGTCAGCGGCGACGGCAGGAGCATGACCGCGCAGGTCGAGCTGGCCGAGAGTCCGCCGCCGGGGCGGTTCGCCTGGGATCCGGGCTACCCGTCACAGCTGCACAGCCAGTGGCGGCCGGACACGGCGAACCTGATCGAGAAGGGCGCGCTGATGGCCTTCCAGTCCCAGCACGGCATGGCCGTCAACGGGATCGCCAGCCCGCGGGTGTGGGACGCGCTGTTCCGGGCGGCCGACGCCGGGCGCCGGAACGAGGCCGGCTATACCTACGCGATCGCCAGCAAGCGGCTGCCGGAGTCCCTCACCATCTGGCACGACGGCCGTCAGGTCATGCGCAGCCTGGCCAACACCGGCATTCCGGTCTCGCCGACGGTCGACGGCACGTTCCCGGTGTACCTGCGGTACCGGTTCCAGATCATGTCCGGCACGAACCCGGACGGGTCCGCCTATGCCGACCCGGTGTCGTTCGTGTCCTACTTCAACGGCGGCGACGCCGTGCACTACTTCCCGCGGGGATCGTACGGCTGGCAGCAGAGCCTGGGCTGCGTCGAGCTGCCGTACACCTCGGCGGAGCGAGCGTGGCCCTACCTCACCTACGGAAGCCTGGTTTCCGTCACCGGCTGAGTGGTGAGTGACTGATCAGGGCCACCTGGTCCGCCCGGCGCTTACGGGGGAGCGCCGGGCGGATCGTCTTGTATCCATTTCTTTATCTTGCCCTGGCTCGTCAACCTCCGGGCGGCCTCTAGAGTCACAGATACGGGGGCCAGCTGGTGCACATCACGGCAGTTACCGAACCGTCCGGCTGATCGGGCGGGACGGATGGAGGCAAGGGAGCCAACTTGTCCGCACTTGGACTGCTGCGCGGCCGGGTAGCGATACTCGCGGCGGTCATCGTCGCGCTGCTCGCAGCCGGCACCTGGGTCGCGCTCAGCCACGCCTCGGCGCACACATTCCGGCCGGCCGCGGCCGCCGGGCCCCGGCACGGGCACCAGGGCGGCCCCGCGCCCGCCAGGCCGTCCGGGGCGCTGCGCGTGCTGTCGGTCACCCCGGCCGCGCACGCCAGCCAGGTGAACGGCGCCACCACGATCAGCGTCGTGTTCTCCGCCGCGCTGGCCGCTGACTCGCCGCTGCCGCGGATCACGCCCGCGATCCCGGGTCAGTGGCAGCGCAGCGGCAGCACCGCCCAGTTCGTGCCGGCCACCGGCTTCCGCGAGCTGACCAGCGTCCGGGTCCGGATCCCGGCGGGCGGCAACGGCATCCGGTCGGCCTCCGGCAGGCTGCTGTCCCGGCCGATGACGGTCCGGTTCCGCACCGGCGCCTACTCGGCGGTCCGGCTGGCCCAGCTGCTGTCCCAGCTCGGCTACCTGCCGCTGACCTGGGTTCCGGCCAACTCCGGCGAGGGAGCGTCGCCGGGCACCGCCTCGGTGTCCACCAGCACCACGGCCGCCACCCCGCTGGGCAAGGCCTACGACCCGCCGGCCGGCTACTTCCGCTGGCACCATGGCTACCCGGCGGAGCTGAAGCGGTTCTGGGACAACGGCGCGCCGTCCAGCCTGATCATCGACGGGGCGGTCCGGGCATTCGAGGCCGACCACGGCCTCACCATGGACGGCATCGCCGGGCCGCAGGTATGGAAGGACCTGTTCAGCGCGGCGGCCAGGGGCGAGGCCAACGGTCACGGCTACACCTACGCGATCGCCTCGGAGCACCTGCCGGAGACCCTGACCATCTGGCATAACGGTCACAAGGCGCTGCGCACGCTGGCCAACACCGGCATTCCCGGCCGCAGCACGGTGCCCGGCACGTTCCCGGTGTACCTGAGGTACGTCGACACGATCATGAAGGGCACCAACCCGGACGGGACCAAGTACTCCGACAACGTGCATTTCGTCTCGTACTTCAACGGCGGCGACGCGGTGCACTACTTCGTCCGCGCCTCCTACGGGTTCCCGCAGAGCCTGGGCTGCGTGGAGCTGCCCTACGCCCCGGCGGTGAAGGCGTTCTCGCTGCTCAGCTACGGCAGCCTGGTCACCGTCAACCCACCCTGACCGGCCCGGCCGGGCGCCGCCCGGCGAAGCCAGCACAGCAGCTCGCCGACCTGCCGTACGCGGCGGCGCTGCGGCCCTATAGCGGCGACCTGGACGCCGACGGGGAGTATGACGCCGCGCATTTCGACCGGCTCAGCCTGGACCGGCCGGACGCGCCGGGGACCATCTTCCTGGAGTGCGCCTTCACCGGCGTCACGCTGCAGGGCGGCAGCCTGCGCCGGGCCAGGTTCGGCGACGTGTGGCTGCGCGACACCCGGCTGATGGGCACCGACCTGGCCGAGACCGGCTGGACGGACGCCGCCTTCGTGGACGTGGTGGCGGCGGGCGTGGACGCCTTCGGCTCCGCGCTGCGCCGGGCCTGCTTCCGCGGCTGCAAGCTCGACTCGGTGAACTTCCGCGGCGCCCAGCTCACCGATGTCCGGTTCGAGCACTGCCTGCTGCGCGAGGTGGACTTCAGCGATGCCACGCTGACGCAGACCGTGTTCACGCAGTCCCAGCTGCGGCGGGTCAACTTCACCAAGGCCAGCCTGGACCGGACCGACCTGCGCGGCTGCGAGCTGGACATCGTCGCCGGGCCGGACTCGCTGCGCGGCGCGATCATCGACGCCGGCCAGCTAGCCGGCATCGCCAGGGCGCTGGCGGAGGGCCTGGGCATCATCGTGACCGACGGCTAGATCCTCCGCCGCGGCCGGCGCATCGATAGCATCGGGTCACGGGGGCTACCGCCCCGTATCGTGACAGCAGCCCAGACCCAGCCAGCATCCGACCAGCCAGCTTTCAGACCCAGGGAGCCACCGTGCCTGCCGACAAGCTTCACATCACCCTCGCCGGACGCGAGCACGTGGTGGAAGCCGGCACGACGGCCGGCCAGCTGCTCGCCGAGGGCCAGCCGGGCGCGACCGGGACCGGCAGCAAGGCCAGCGCCCGGGCCAGGTCATCGCGGCCAGGGTCAGCGGGCAGCTGCGTGACCTGGCCTGGCCGCTGGCCGACGGGGACTCGGTCGTGCCGGTGCCGATCGGCAGCCCGGACGGGCTGGCGATCCTGCGCCATTCCACCGCGCACGTGCTGGCCCAGGCGGTGCAGCAGCTGCACCCGGAGGCGAAGCTGGGCATCGGCCCCCCGGTCGAGAACGGCTTTTACTACGACTTCGACACCCGGGACCCGTTCAGCCCTGAAGACCTCAAGGCGATCGAGCAGAACATGCGCAAGATCGTCAAGGAGGGACAGCGGTTCGCGCGCCGGGTGGTCAGCGAGGACGCAGCAAGGGCCGAGCTGGCCGCCGAGCCGTACAAGCTGGAGCTGATCGGCCTTAAGGGCGGCACGGCTCCGCGGGGGCCGACAGCGAGGAGTCGGTGGAGGTCGGCGGGACCGAGCTGACCATCTACGACAACCTCGACGCCGCCACCGGCGAGCTGCGCTGGAAGGACCTGTGCCGGGGCCCGCACCTGCCGGACACCCGGCAGATCCCGGCGTTCAAGCTGATGCGCACCGGCGGCGCCTACTGGCGCGGCAGCGAGCGCAACCCCCAGCTGCAGCGGATCTACGGCACCGCCTGGCCGTCGCGCGCGGAGCAGGACGACTACCTGCGGATGCTCGAGGAGGCGGAGAAACGGGACCACCGCAAGCTCGGCGCCGAGCTTGACCTGTTCTCGTTCCCCGGCGAGATCGGCAGCGGGCTGGCCGTGTTCCACCCCAAGGGCGGCATGATCCGCAAGGTGATGGAGGACTACTCGCGGCAGCGGCACGAGGAGGCCGGGTACGAGTTCGTGAACAGCCCGCACATCTCCAAGTCGACCCTGTTCGAGACCTCGGGCCACCTGCAGTGGTTCGCCGACGGGATGTTCCCGCCGATGGAGATGGAGGGCGCGAGGTACTACCTCAAGCCGATGAACTGCCCGTTCCACATCCTGATCTTCTCCGCGCGCGGCCGGTCCTACCGGGAGCTGCCGCTGCGGCTGTTCGAGTTCGGCTCGGTGTACCGGTACGAGAAGTCCGGCGTGGTGCACGGGCTGACCAGGGTGCGCGGCATGACCCAGGACGACGCGCACATCTTCTGCACCCGCGAGCAGAGCGGGGCGGAGATCAAGAGCCTGCTGTCGTTCGTGCTCGGCCTGCTCAGCGACTACGGGCTGAACGATTTCTACCTGGAGCTGTCCACCAGGGACGCCGACAGCGCGAAGTTCGTCGGCAGCGACGAGGACTGGGAGCACGCCACCCAGGCGCTGCGGGAGGCGGCCGACGAGTCTGGCCTCGAGCTGATCGACGACCCCGGCGGCGCCGCGTTCTACGGGCCTAAGATCTCGGTGCAGGCCAGGGACGCGATCGGGCGCAGCTGGCAGCTGTCCACCATCCAGCTCGACTACAACGAGCCCCGCCGGTTCGGCATGGAGTACCAGGCCGCGGACGGGTCCCGGCAGCAGCCGATCATGATCCACCGGGCCCTGTTCGGCTCGGTGGAGCGGTTCCTCGGCGTGCTCACCGAGCACTACGCCGGGGCGTTCCCGCCCTGGCTGGCGCCGGTCCAGGTGACCGGGATCCCGATCGCCGACGCGCACGTGCCCTACCTGCGCGAGGTCGCCGGGAAGCTGGCCGCGGCCGGCATCCGGGCCGAGGTGGACGCCGGGGACGACCGGATGCAGCGGAAGATCCGCACCGCGCAGCGGCAGAAGGTGCCCTACATGCTGCTGGCCGGCGACGCCGACGTGGCCGCGGGCGCGGTGTCGTTCCGGTACCGCAGCGGCGAGCAGAAGAACGGCGTCCCGGTGGACGAGGCCATCGCCGAGATCGTCGCGGCGGTGCGCCAGCGGATCCAGGTCTGAGGTGCCGGACGTGCCGGCCAGGTCCGGCGGAGGCGTGCCCCAGGACGGGGCCGGGGCGCCGGACGGGCTGCAGCGGCTCTGGATGCCGCACCGGATGGCCTACATCAAGGGGGAGGGCAAGCCCGCTGACGGCGGGGCCGGGCAGGAGTGCCCGTTCTGCCGGATTCCCGGGCTGCCGGACGCCGAGGGCCTGATCGTCGCCCGCGGCGCGCTGGTCTACGCGGTGCTGAACCTGTACCCCTACAACAGCGGTCACCTGATGATCTGCCCGTACCGGCACGTGGCCGACTACACCGAGCTGGACCCGGCCGAGACCGCGGAGCTGGCCGCGCTCACCAAGCAGGCGATGACCGCGGTGCGGGCCGCCTCCGGCGCGCACGGCTTCAACATCGGCATGAACATGGGCGCGGTGGCCGGCGCCGGCATCGCCGCGCACCTGCACCAGCACGTGGTGCCGCGGTGGGGCGGCGACGCCAACTTCATGCCCGTGGTCGGCCAGACCAAGGTGCTGCCGCAGCTGCTGGCCGACACCAGGGTCATCCTCGCCGCCGCCTGGCCGTCCAGCTGACTGTCCGGTCACGCGGCGGCGAGGGCGCCCGTCAGCCGGACTTGGAGCCTGCCTTCGAGGCGGCGGTGACCTTCTCGGCCAGGTGCGAGGGGAGCGGCTCGTAGCGCAGGTAGGAGCGGGTGAACGAGCCGGTGCCGTGGGACATCGAGCGCAGGTCGATCGCGTAGCGGATGATCTCCAGCTCGGGTATCTCGGCCTTGACCAGGGTCCGCCCGCCCGGCACCGGCTCGGTGCCGAGCACCCGGCCGCGCCGGGAGGACAGGTCCGACATGACCGCGCCCACGTAGTCGTCGGCGACCAGCACCGACACCTCGTCGACCGGCTCGAGCAGGAGCACCCCGGCCTTCTCCGCCGCGTCCCGCAGGCCGGCCCGGCCGGCCTTCTGGAACGCCATGTCGGAGGAGTCCACCGAGTGCGCCTTGCCGTCGAACAGGGTGACCCGGATGTCCACCATCGGGTAGCCGGCCAGCACGCCCTGCTCCATCTGGGCCCGGACGCCCTTCTCCACCGACGGGATGAACTGCCGCGGCACCACGCCGCCGACGATCTTGTCGACGAACTCCAGGCCCGAGCCGGACGGCAGCGGCTCCACCTCCAGGTGGCAGATCCCGTACTCGCCGTGGCCGCCGGACTGCTTGACGTTGCGGCCCAGGCCCTGGGCCTT
Source organism: uncultured Actinomycetota bacterium (assembly GCA_963719705.1). Lineage (GTDB taxonomy): Bacteria > Actinomycetota > Actinomycetes > Streptosporangiales > Streptosporangiaceae > CAVRCV01. Next base: position 572,680 of record CAVRCV010000013.1, on the reverse strand, counting down.
GCCGGCCACCGTCTCGCGCAGCGGCACCCGCAGGTCGGTGGTCTCCACCGCCACCCCGTACCGGCTGGACAGCCGGTCCAGCAGCAGGTCGGCGTGGGCCTCGCCCATGCACCACAGCACCAGCTGGCGGGTCTCGGCGTTGTTCTCCAGCCGCAGCGTCGGGTCCTCGGCCACCAGCCGGGCCAGCGCCTGGGACATCTTGTCCTCGTCCGCCTTGGACTTGGCCTGGATCGCGACCGGCAGCAGCGGCTCGGGCATCGCCCACGGCTCGACCAGCAGCGGGCGCTCCTTCTCCGACAGCGTGTCCCCGGTCTCCGCGCTGGCCAGCTTGGCCACCGCGCAGATGTCGCCGGCGCCGCACAGGGCCACGCTGCGCTGCTGCTTGCCCAGCGGCGAGGTCAGCGCGCCGGCCCGCTCGTCCTCGTCGTGGTCGTCGCGCCCGCGCCCGGTCCGGCCGTGCCCGGACACGTGCAGCACCGCGTCCGGCCGCAGCGTGCCGGAGAACACCCGGACCAGGCTGATCCGGCCGACGTACGGGTCCGACGTGGTCTTGATCACCTCGGCCAGCAGCGGGCCCTGCGGGTCGCAGGACAGCCCGCTGGCCGGCTTGCCGTCCAGCGTGGTGACCGCGGGCAGCGGATGCTCGGCCGGCGGCGGGAACGCCTGGGTCATCACCTCGAGCAGCTCGGGCAGGCCGATCCCGTGCGGCGCCGAGGCGGCCAGCACCGGGTAGAAGCTGCCCCGCGACACCGCCCGCTCCAGGTCCTCGATCAGCGCCTTGGCGTCGATCGGCTCGCCGGACAGGTAGGCGTCCATCAGGCTCTCGTCTTCGCTCTCCTGGATGATCGCCTCGATCAGCGCGCTGCGGGCGGCCTCGATCCGGTCCGCCTCGGCCGGCTCGGGATCGAGCTCGGCGCGGCTGCCGCCGGAGTAGTCGTAGAACCGCTCCGACAGCAGGCCGATCAGGCCGCGCACGCTGCCCTCGCCGTCGGTGACCGGCAGGTACAGCGGGGCGACCGAGTCGCCGAACGCCTCCCGGCAAGCCGCGAGCACCTCGTCGAAGTCGCCCCGCTGGTGGTCGATCTTGGTGATCACCAGCGCCCGCGGGGTGCCCACGGCGGCGCACTCCTCCCACAGCATCCGGGTCAGGCCGTCGATGCTGTCCGCCGCCGAGACCGCGAACAGGGCCGCGTCCGCGGCCCGCAGCCCGGCCCGCAGGTCGCCGGTGAAGTCGGCGTAGCCGGGCGTGTCCAGCAGGTTCACCTTGACCCCGTTGTGCGTGACTGGCACCAGGGTCAGGTTCACCGAGCGCTGCTGCCTGATCTCCACCTCGTCGAAATCGCTGACCGTGGTGCCGTCCTCGACCCGTCCCGTGCGCTGGATCGCGCCCGTGGCGGCCAGCAGCGCCTCCACCAGCGTGGTCTTTCCCGCTCCCGAGTGGCCGACCAGCGCCACGTTGCGCACGCTCTCGGGCTGGCCGGCCGCTGGTGCCCTGCCGGCGGCTCCCGCTGTGCTTGCCTTATCCGCCATCCGCGCTGCCTCCTGCGTAAGTCAGTCTGCTCGTCCGTTCAGCTGCTGCACGCCCAGCCTTTACCTGCCGGCCGGCGTTCACAAGCCCTCGGGAGGAATCACCCGGTCTGTCCGCCCGTGCTGCGGTGCCGTGCTGCGGTGCCGTGCTGCGGTGCCGTGCTGCGGTACCGGTGCAGGCCCGCCAGTAGGATCAAGCCGCCATGCTGAACGTGCTGAGACCGGCCCTGTCCCGCGTGCTGACCCCGGCCGGCGAGCTGCTCGCGCGCACCCCGGTGACGCCCAACGCGATCACCGTGACCGGCACGCTCGGCATGACGGCCGGCGCGCTCGCGCTGTTCCCCACCGGGCACCTGTTCGCCGGGACCATGGTCTGCACCTTCTTCGTCCTGGCGGACATGCTGGACGGCGCGCTGGCCAGGGTCAAGGGCACCAGCGGCCGGTTCGGCGCGTTCCTGGACTCCACCCTGGACCGGGTCGCGGACGCCGCCGTCTTCGGCGGCCTGGTGCTGTGGTTCATGCTCGGCGGCCACGACCGGCTGCTCGCCGGGGTAGCGCTGTTCTGCCTGGTGTCGGGCGCCCTGGTGTCCTACGCCAAGGCCAGGGCCGAGGGCCTCGGGCTGCGCTGCGACGTCGGCCTGGCGGAACGGACCGAGCGGCTGCTGATCGGGCTGGTCGCCACCGGCCTGTCCGGGCTCGGCGTACCGTACGTCCTGCCCGCCGGGCTGTGGCTGCTGGCCGTCGCCAGCGCCGTGACGTTCGGGCAGCGGGTGCTGGCCGTGTACCGGGCCTCCGCGCAGGCCGGGGCGGATCCGCAGGCCGGATCTGGAGGTGACGGGTGACCGGACTAAAAGACCGGCTTATCGACGCGGGGTACGGCCTGGGCTGGTCGGCGGTGTGCCGGCTGCCCGAGCCATGGGCCCGGCAGGGCTTCCGGCTCGCCGCCGACATCGCCTGGCGCCGCGAGGGGCCCAGGGTCAGCGTGCTGGAAGGCAACCTGCGCCGGGTGATCGGCCCGGACGCATCCGGCGCGGAGCTGCGCGATCTGTCCCGCCAGGCCATGCAGTCCTACCTGCGGTACTACCTGGAGGCCTTCCGGCTCCAGGTGCTGCCGCCGGACCGGCTGCTGCGGTCCGCCTACGACATCGGCCATCTGGATCAGGGCACGGACTACCTGGCCGGCGGCCGGGGGGTGATCTACGCGCTGCCGCACATGGCCAACTACGACCTGGCCGGCGCATGGATCATCGCCCGCGGGGCAGGATCCTTCACCACGGTGGCCGAGGTGCTCAAGCCCGACTCGGTCTACCGCCGGTACGTCGAGTTCCGTGAGGGGCTCGGCATGGAGGTGCTGCCCGCCAGCGGCGGCAACAGCCGGTTCGGCATCCTGGCCCAGCGGCTGCGCGCGGGCAAGCTGGTCTGCCTGGTCTGCGACCGCGATGTCACCGGCGGCGGCATCGAGGTCGACTTCTTCGGCGAGAAGGCGCGGATGATGGGCGGCGCGGCCGCGCTGGCCGTGCAGACCGGGGCGGCGCTGATGCCGGTGATCCTGTGGTACGACGGCGACCGGATGGGAGTGCAGGTGCACCCGGAGGTCCCGGTGCCGGCCGAGGGGGACCGGAGGCAGAAGACGACGGCGATGATGCAGCAGGTGGCGCGGCTGTTCGAGGCGGGTATCCGGGAGCACCCGCAGGACTGGCACATGCTCCAGCGGGTGTTCACGGCCGACCTGGACCCGGCACGGCTGGCGGCCGCGGCAGCCAGGCCCGGCCCGGCCGGGAGCGGGCCGGACGCTGCCGCGGGGAACGGAGACGGGTCATGAGGGTCGGCCTGGTCTGCCCGTACAGCTGGGACGTGCCCGGCGGAGTACAGGAGCACATCAGGGACCTGGCCGAGGCGCTGATCGAGCTGGGCCACGAGGTCTCGGTGATCTCCCCGGCCGAGGAGGACGAGGCGCTGCCGGACTACGTGGTCCCGGCCGGGCGGGCGGTGGCGGTGCCCTACAACGGCTCGGTGACCAGGATTGCCTTCGGGCCCCTGTCCGCGAACCGCGTCCGCAAGTGGATCAAGGACGGCGACTTCGACCTGCTGCACGTGCACGAGCCGGCCGCGCCCAGCCTGGGCCTGCTGGCCTGCTGGATCGCCGACGGGCCGATCGTCGCCACGGTGCACGGGGCGAACCCGCGCTCGCGCATCCTGCACGCGGTCGAGCCGATCCTGCAGTCCGCGCTGGAGAAGATCCGGGCCAGGATCGCGGTGTCCGAGGCGGCCCGCACCACCCTGGTCGAGCACCTGGGCGGGGACGCGGTGCTGATCCCGAACGGGGTCTCGGTGCGCAAGTACGAGAAGGCCGACCCGCTGCCCGGCTGGCCCGGCGAGGGCGGCGCGCTCGGCTTCCTCGGCCGGATGGACGAGCCGCGCAAGGGCCTGCCGGTGCTGCTGCGCGCCTTCGAGACGCTCGGCTCGCAGCGGCCCGGCCTGCGGCTGCTGATCGTCGGCCGCGGCGACGCCGACGAGGTGACCGCGAGGGTGCCCGCGCCGCTGCGCGACCGGGTGGTGCTGCTCGGCCAGGTCAGCGACGCCGACAAGGTACGCGCCTATCACTCGGTGGACGTGTTCTGCGCGCCCAACACCGGTGGCGAGAGCTTCGGCATGGTGCTGACCGAGGCGATGGCCGCCGGGGTGCCGGTGGTGGCCAGCGACCTGGACGCGTTCCGCGCGGTGCTGCGCGGCGGCGCGGCCGGCGAGCTGTTCGCCAACGGCGACGCCGACGACCTGGCCCGCGCGGCCGGCCGCCTGCTCGACGACCCCGGCCGCCGGGCCCGGCTGTCCGCGGCCGCCTCGGCCGCGGTCCGCGTCTACGACTGGCCCGCGGTGGCCCTGCAGGTGCTCCAGGTCTACGAGACGGTGCTGCCCGGCACCGGCAGGGTCGGCGTGGTGCCATGACCGGCCTGCTGCTTGTCTTTATCGGGATCGCCGTGGCGGGCCTGCTCGGCGTCTACATCTCCTGGCGGGCGGGCAGGATCGACCGGCTGCACGCCCGGCTGGACGCGGCCAGCGCCGCGCTGGACGCCGCGCTGGTGCGGCGCAGCTCGGTGGCGCTGGAGTTCGCCGCCTCCGGGTTCCTGGATCCGGCCACCAGCCTGCTCCTGGCCGGGGCCGCGCACGAGGCCAGGGCCGCGGAGGCGGCGGACCAGGCCAGGGAGATGGCGGAAAGCGACCTGACCAGGGCGCTGCGGGCGGCGTTCAGCCAGCCCGGCTTCCGCGACTCGCTGCATGGCCGGGAGGGCGCCGAGCAGCTGCTGGCCGAGATAGAGAGCGCCGCGCACCGGGTGTTCCTGGCCCGCCGGTTCTACAACGGCGCCGTCGACGCCACCAGGGCGGCCAGGCGCCGCTGGCTGGCCAGGGCCCTGCGGCTGGCCGGCGGCGCCCCGCTGCCGGACTTCTTCGAGATCGACGACTCGCTCGCCGGGCCCGGGCAGGACAGCCTCGGCACGGACATGCCCCGGCTGATGACCTGACCGGCGGCCGGATCCGCCGCTCCTGGACGACCGCCGCCGAGCGCCTACCATGGAACCGGCCTGTCGGCAGCGATCAAGTGAGGTTCTCCGTGTCAGTCAGCAGTTCTCCCGTCAGCAGTTCCCCGGCCAGGCGCCTCCGGCGCCGTGCAGACCGGGACGCAGCGTGTCAAGCGGGGCATGGCCGACATGCTCAAGGGCGGCGTGATCATGGACGTGGTCACCCCGGAGCAGGCGAAGATCGCCGAGGACGCCGGCGCCGTCGCGGTCATGGCGCTGGAGCGGGTGCCGGCCGACATCCGGGCGCAGGGCGGCGTGGCCCGGATGAGCGACCCGGACATGATCGACGGGATCATCGCGGCGGTCTCGATCCCGGTCATGGCCAAGTGCCGGATCGGCCACTTCGCCGAGGCGCAGGTGCTCCAGGCGATCGGCGTCGACTACGTGGACGAGTCCGAGGTGCTGACCCCGGCGGACGAGACCTACCACGTGGACAAGTGGCAGTTCACGGTGCCGTTCGTGTGCGGCGCGACGAACCTGGGCGAGGCGCTGCGCCGGATCGCCGAGGGCGCGGCGATGATCAGGTCCAAGGGCGAGGCGGGCACCGGCAACGTGGTCGAGGCCACCCGGCACATGCGCCGGATCACCGCGGACATCCGCCGCCTGGCCACGCTGTCCGGACAGGAGCTGTACGGCGCCGCCAAGGAGCTCCAGGCCCCCTACGAGCTGGTGGCCGAGGTGGCCGCGGCGGGCCGGCTGCCGGTGGTGCTGTTCACCGCCGGCGGCATCGCCACCCCGGCGGACGCGGCGATGATGATGCAGCTCGGCGCCGAGGGCGTCTTCGTCGGCTCGGGCATCTTCAAGTCCGGCGACCCGTCGGCCAGGGCCGCGGCGATCGTCAAGGCCACCACGTTCCACGACGACCCGGATGTGGTCGCGAAGGTCTCCCGCGGGCTCGGCGAGGCCATGGTGGGCATCAACCTGGATACCCTGCCGCCCGAGCAGCACTACGCGGGCCGGGGCTGGTAACCCTGACCGGTCAGGAGTCAGGCGCCGGCCAGGGGTCGCGGCCGGCGCCCGCGGTCGGCATCCTCGCGCTGCAGGGCGACGTTCCCGAGCACGCCAGGGCGCTGCGGGAGGCCGGGGCCAGCCCGGTTCCGGTGCGCCGCGCATCCGAGCTGGACGCCGTGGACGGCCTTGTCATCCCCGGCGGCGAGTCCACCACTATGTGGAAGCTGGCGGTGATCTTCGACCTGCTGGATCCGCTGCGCAAGCGGCTGGCCGGCGGCATGCCGGTGTTCGGGTCCTGCGCCGGCATGATCCTGCTGGCCGCCCGGCTGTCGGACTACGCCAGCGAGCAGGAGACGCTGGGCGCGATCGACATGACCGTGCGCCGGAACGCGTTCGGCCGCCAGGTCGAGTCGTTCGAGAGTGACCTGGACCTGCGCGGGATCGCCGGGCCGCCGCTGCGGGCGGTGTTCATCCGGGCCCCCTGGGTCGAGCAGGCCGGCCCCGGCGTCGAGATTCTGGCCACCGAGCCCCGTACGGGTAGGATCGTCGCGGTCCGTCAGGGACCGGCGCTGGCCACCGCGTTCCATCCCGAGCTGACGCCGGACCGGCGGGTGCACGGGATCTTCGTCGACATGGTGAGGGAACGTTCATGAGCGGCCACTCCAAGTGGGCCACCACGAAGCACAAGAAGGCCATCGTGGATGCCAGGCGGGGGAAGCTCTTCGCCAAGCTGATCAAGAACGTCGAGGTGGCCGCCCGCAGCGGCGGCCCCGATCCTGCGGGCAACCCCACCCTGTACGACGCGGTGCAGAAGGCCAAGCGCAGCTCGGTGCCGAACGACAACATCGACCGGGCGGTGCGCCGCGGGGCCGGCCTGGAGGCCGGCGGCGCAGCCTACGAGTCGGTCACCTACGAGGGCTACGGCCCCGGCGGGGTGGCCGTCCTGGTCGAGTGCCTGACCGACAACCGGAACCGGGCGGCATCCGACGTCCGGACGGCGCTGACCCGCAACGGCGGCTCGATGGCCGACGCCGGCTCGGTCTCGTACCTGTTCTCCCGCAAGGGCGTGGTGATCGTGCCCAAGGCCGCCGGGGTGACCGAGGACGACGTGCTGACCGCCGTGCTGGAGGCGGGCGCCGATGAGGTCAACGACCTGGGCGAGTCGTTCGAGGTGGTCAGCGAGGCCCATGACCTGGTGGACGTGCGCACCGCCCTGCAGCAGGCGGGCATCGAGTACGAGTCGGCCGAGGCCGCGTTCCTGCCCTCGGTCGAGGTGCCGCTGGACGAGGAGACCGCGAAGAGGGTGTTCCGGCTGATCGACGCCATCGAGGACTCCGACGACGTGCAGGACGTGTACGCGAACTACTCGGTGCCCGACGACATCATGGAAAAGCTGGGGTGACAAACCCTCTTGGCACCGATCCTGATCCGCGAGCTTCGCGAGGACGATGACCTGGAACCCGAGCTTGACCTGTCGCACCGCGCCTTCGGCCCGTTCGGCGCCGACGAGCGCGCCTGGCGGCTCGGGGACGCCACCGCCAGCGTGCGGGACCGGCAGATGCTGGGGGCGTTCAGCGGCTCCGCGCTGATCGGCACCGCCCGCTATCACGACATGCGGCAGTGGTGGCACGGCCGCGCGGTGCCGATGGCCGGAGTGGCCGGCGTCAAGGTCGCGCCCGAGGAGCGGGGCCGCGGCACCGGCAAGGCCCTGATGTCCCGGCTGCTCGAGCAGATCGCCGGCTGCGGCTACCCGCTGTCCGCGCTGTTCCCTTCCACCGCGCCGCTGTACCGGTCGCTCGGCTGGGAGCTGGCCGGGGCGCTGTACCAGACCACGCTGCCGGCCGGGGCGCTGTCCCCGCTGCTGCCGCCGGAGGCCGGGCCGGATGCTGCCGGGCCGGCCGTCGCGGTCCGCCGGGCCGGCCCCGGCGACGCGGCCGAGGTCATCGCGGTGCTGAGCAGGGCGCACGAGTCGGCCAGGGACTGCGGGCCGAACACCCGCACCGCCGAGGCGGTCCGGCGCTGGCTCGGCGACGACGACATGTTCGCCTACCTGGCCGCCGACGGCTTCCTGGCCTATAGCTGGCAAGGCGGCAATCGGGAGATCCTGGTCAGCCAGCTGATCGCCGGCTCGGCCGGGTCGGTCCGGGCGCTGTGGCAGGTGGTCGCCTCGCACGCGACGATGGCCAGGACGGTCCGGGCGATGCTCGGGCCGCAGGACCCGGTGGGCTGGCTCACCCCCGAGCCGGTGGCCGAGCCCTCGCTGGCCGTGCCGTGGATGCTGCGCGTGGTCGACGCGCCGGCCGCGATCGCGGCCCGCGGCTTCGGCCAGACCGTGCGGCTGTCGGTCCCGCTGCGGCTGGATGACCCGCTCCGCCCGGCCAACTCCGGCCGGTGGACCCTGGAGGTGTCCGGCGGCCAGGGCACCCTTACCCCAGCCGAAACGAACGGCACCCAGCACCCTCCGCCCGACGAGCCGGTCCGGCTGGGGCCCCGCGGCTTCGCCGCCCTGTACGCCGGCACGCCCCTGGCCACGCTGCGCCGGGCCGGCCTGGCCGCCGGCGGCCAGGCCGGGGACGACGCCCTGGACGACGCCTTCGGCGGCCCCGCCGCCTACATGGTCGACCACTTCTGACCCCCGAGCACCGGGCGGGGAGCCGGGGGAGGGGCGACGGCGGGCTCGGGGCGACACGCCGGGCGGGTGCCGGGCGGAGCATGGGGCCGGGCGGTAGGGTCGGTGGCGAACAGGTGTTCGGAGTGACCGGGGACGGGACGGATGGGAGCGGCATGCGCGTGCTCGGCGTCGATCCCGGCCTCACCCGGTGCGGCCTCGGCGTGATCGAGGGCGCGCCCGGCCGGGCGCTGACCCTGGTCGGCACCACCGTGATCAGCACCGGGCCGGGCGAGGACATCGGGCGGCGGCTGCTCACCCTGGAGGAGCAGATCGACCGCTGGCTGGTCGGCTACCAGCCGGACGCGGTGGCCGTGGAGCGGGTGTTCAGCCAGCACAACGTGCGCACCGTGATGGGCACCGCGCAGGCCGGGGCGGTCGCCATCGTCTGCGCGGCCCGGCGCGGCCTGCCGGTCGCGCTGCACACCCCCAGCGAGGTCAAGGCGGCGGTGACCGGCAACGGCCGGGCCGGCAAGGCGCAGGTCACCCAGATGGTGACCCGGCTGCTGCGGATGCCCGATCCCCCCCGGCCGGCGGACGCCGCGGACGCGCTGGCGCTGGCCATCTGCCACCTGTGGCGCGGTGGCAGCCAGGCCAGGCTGGCCGCCGCGGCGGCCGCGGCCGCGGCCGCCGCGGCGGCCCGACGTCCCGGAGGACAGCGATGATCGCGCACCTGAACGGCATCGTCAGCTCGGTATCGGTGGACCAGGCCGTGATCGACGTCGGCGGTGTCGGCCTGCTGGTCCAGTGCACTCCGGGCACGCTGGCCACGCTGCGCACGGGCGAGCGGGCCCAGGTCGCGACGTCGCTGGTGGTCCGGGAGGACGCGCTGACCCTGTACGGCTTCGCGGCGCAGGACGAGCGGGACACCTTCGAGCTGCTGCAGACCGCCAGCGGGGTGGGGCCCCGGCTTGCCATGGCCATGCTCGCGGTGTTCAGCCCGGACGGGCTGCGCCGCGCGGTCGCGGCCGAGGACCTGGCCGCGCTGACCACGGTGCCCGGCATCGGCCGGAAGGGAGCGCAGCGGATCGTGCTGGAGCTGGCCGGGCGGCTCGGCTCGCCGGGGGACGGCCAGATCGCCGTCGGCGGCCAGGTCAGGCTCGCAGCGCGCGGCGCGGACTGGCGCGACCAGGTCCGGGCGGGCCTGGTCAACCTGGGCTGGCAGGCCCGTGACGCGGACCAGGCGATCGCCGCGATCGAGCCCGAGTTGCTGGCCGCGGTCGCGGCCCAGCCAGCCGGCTCGCCGTCGGAGGACCAGGCGGATGGCCAGACGCCGGATGGCCAGGCGCCGGATGGCCGGGCGCCGGATGGCCGGGCACCGGAGGTCGAGGTGGCCGTGGCGCTGCGTGCGGCGCTGCGGGTGCTGGGACGGCGATGACCGGCGACCGCAGCGAGATCAGCGGCGCCGCTCAGGACAGTGCCGCTGCCGACGGCCGGGCGGAGGTGACCGCCGAGGATGCCGACCGGATCGTGTCGCCGCTGGCCGATGCCGACGACCGGGTGGTTGAGGGCGCGCTGCGGCCGAAGCGCCTGGCCGAGTTCATCGGCCAGGCCCGGGTGCGCGAGCAGCTCTCGATCGTGCTGGAAGGCGCGGTCGGCCGCGGCCGCGCCCCCGATCACGTGCTGCTGTCCGGCCCGCCTGGCCTGGGCAAGACCACGATCGCCATGATCATCGCGGCCGAGCTGGGCGCGCCGCTGCGGATCACCAGCGGCCCGGCCATCGAGCGGGCCGGTGACCTGGCCGCCGTGCTCTCCACGCTGAGCGAGGGCGAGGTGGTGTTCATCGACGAGATCCACCGCGTCGCGCGGCCCGCCGAGGAGATGCTCTACCTGGCCATGGAGGACTTCCGGGTCGACGTGATCGTCGGCAAGGGCCCCGGCGCGACCGCGATCCCGCTGGACATCGCGCCGTTCACGCTGGTCGGTGCGACCACCCGGGCTGGCCTGCTGCCGGCTCCGCTGCGGGACCGGTTCGGCTTCACCGCGCACCTCGACTTCTACGAGCCGGACGAGCTCGGCGTGATCGTGCGCCGGTCGGCCGGCCTGCTCGGGGTGGCGCTACGGGACGATGGCGCGGACGAGATCGCCGGGCGGTCCCGCGGCACGCCCCGGATCGCCAACCGGCTGCTGCGCCGGGTGCGCGACTTCGCCGAGGTGCGCGGCGACGGCGTGATCAGCAGGGCCGCGGCCAGGGCCGCGCTTGAGCTGTACGAGGTGGACGAGAGCGGCCTGGACCGGCTGGACCGCGCCGTGCTGTCGGCGCTGATCCAGCGGTTCAGCGGCGGTCCGGTCGGCCTGTCCACGCTGGCGGTAGCGGTCGGCGAGGAGGCCGAGACGGTCGAGGTGGTGGCCGAGCCGTTCCTGGTCCGGTGCGGCCTGATCGCCCGCACCCCGCGGGGCCGGGTGGCAACCCCGGCGGCCTGGATCCACCTCGGGCTGACGCCCCCAACGCCCGGCAGCGGCCCGGCATCCGGAGGGTCTCCGACCCTGTTCGGCTGAACCTGCCGGGACCCGGCCGCGGCGGCCGCTGCGGGCAGCGCTTGCCGCCGCGGGCCGACCCGGCCCGGAATGTCACGGCTGGTCGCAGCCTGGTTACGATCGCCCCCCCGGAGGCCGTAGCCTGTTGGTACGTCACGCAAGCGCCGCTACACTTCGGCAGTTGGTCCATGACAGCCGCCTGGCGCCGGGCAGGCCCGCCCGGTTCCGTGGCAGGGCCGGGAACCCGGTCTTGTGCGGCAGCTAACCGGAAGGATGCCCCGCGATGGGGAACATGATTCTCGCTACCAGCAGCACGAGCCACGGCTTCAATCCCACTGACATTGTGTTCCTGGTGCTCATCGTCCTGGTGTTCTACATGCTGATCCTGCGGCCGCAGCGCAGGCGACAGCAGCGGGCGGCGCAGACGCAGGGCCAGGTCATGCCGGGCCAGCAGGTCCGGACCACGGCCGGCATCTACGGCACCGTCGTGTCCGCCGACGACCAGGACGTGGTCGTCCAGATCGCGCCGGGCGTGGAGGTCCGGATGATGCGGCGGGCGATCATGGACGTGATTCCGGACGACATGCCGACCCAGGACGATGGCGGCGGGTCGTCCGGGCCGGAACCGCACCCGGACGACACTCGTTCTGACGACTGGGACTCGCCAGACCGGAATATCTAGCCAGCCGCTGGCCCGATTGAGCTAAGGACGCACGTGGCACCCCCAAGCACCAAGTCATCCCGGCCCGGCCGGATGCTCGTGGCACTGGCCGTACTGATCGTCATCATGCTGGCGGGAGTCATCGGCGCCAAGTCCCTGTTCGAGCCGTCGCACTGGCACCAGCGGTTCAAGGTGGCCCTGGGCCTGGACCTGGCCGGCGGTACCACGGTGACCCTCCAGGCGCAGGCGCCCAAGGGCCAGGTGCCGCCGCAGAGCTCGATGAACATAGCCAGCCAGATCATGCTGGAACGGGTCAACGAGCTCGGCACCTCGGGCGCGCAGGTGCAGCTTCAGAGCAACAACGAGATCAACGTGACAGTGCCGGGCAAGGGCTCCCAGGCCGTCATCAACCTGGTCGGCACCACCGCGCAGCTGGCCTTCCGCCAGGTGCTGCTGGTGGCCAACGGCTTCCCGACCGCGGCGCCGCCGGTCGCCCCGACGCCCACCCCGCCGGTCAGCACCAGCCCTTCGCCGTCCACCAGCCCGTCGGCCAAGGTGAAGGCCAGCCCGACCCCATCCACCAGCACCAAGGGCAGTGGCAGCGGCCAGGCTCAGTCGGTGAGCGCCCGGCAGCTGACGGGATCGGCCGCGCTTGCCGCCAAGCCCAAGCCCAGCCCGTCGCCCACGCCGACGGTTTCGCCCAGCCCGACCCCCACCTCGTCGGCACCGGCCGAGAGTCTCACCCTGCCCACGACCAAGGACGCCACCGGCGACGCGGCCCTGGTCACTCCCAAGGTAGCCGCCCTGTTCGACAAGCTGAACTGCCGGGACAAGAACTGGCAGAAGGTGATCTACCCGCAGGGCGCGACCGCCTGGGATGACGCGGGCAGCCAGGTAGTGGCGTGCGGCCCCGGCAACGTGAAGTACGTGCTGGACGTGGCCAAGGTCACCGGCACGCAGGTCGGGAACCCGGCCGCCGCGCTGGACAGCACCAATAACCAGTGGGTCATCAACTTCAACCTCAAGGGCGCCGGCGTCAGCGCGTTCGGCAACCTGACCTCGATGATGGTCACCAAGTACTTCAACGCGGCGCAGAACACCCCCACCTCGGTGCTGGACGAGCTGGCGGTCGTGCTGGACGGCAAGGTGATCACGGCGCCCGACGTGGTCGGGGCGAGCACCACCGGCTCCAGCCAGATCACCGGTAGCTTCACCCAGGCGAGCGCCACCCAGCTGGCCAACATCCTGCGCTACGGGTCGCTGCCGCTGACCTTCCAGGTGCTGCAGACCGCGTCGGTGTCCCAGCAGCTCGGCGCGGCCCAGCTGGACGCGGGCTTCATCGCGGCAGCGGTGGGGCTGGCGCTCGTGGTGGTCTACTCGTTCCTGTACTACCGCGGCCTCGGCGTGGTGTCGGTGTCCAGCCTGGCGATCGCCGCCGTGCTTGCCTACCTGTCGATCGTCCTGCTCAGCCGGTACCAGGGCCTGACGATGTCGCTGGCCAGCATCGCCGGCCTGATCGTGGCCATCGGCATCACGGCCGACTCGTTCGTGGTCTTCTTCGAGCGGCTGCGGGACGAGGTCCGGGAGGGCAAGACACTGCGGTCCGCGGTGGAGCATGGCTGGACCCGGGCGAGGCGGACGATCCTGGTCTCGGACACGGTGTCCTTCCTGGCCGCCGCCCTGCTGTACTACTTCGCGATCGGTGACGTGAAGGGCTTCGCCTACACACTCGGGCTGACCACCGTGATCGACGTCGTGGTGGTGTTCCTGTTCACCAAGCCGATGGTGACGCTGCTGGCCAGGACCGAGTTCTACGGCCGCGGGCACAAGCTGTCCGGTCTCGATCCGGCCCGGCTGGGCGCCAGGTCGCCCTGGCGCGGCAGCCGCCGCCCGGTAGCCCGGCCGGCCGGCGGCACGGCGGCGGTAGCCCGGCCCGACTCACCAGCCCGGACCACCCCGAAGGAGGCGTGATGTCCTGGCTGCGTAACATCGGCGGCCGGCTCTACCGCGGCGAGATCTCGTTCGACTTCGTCGGCAGGCAGAAGCTCTGGTACACGATCTCCGGCCTGATCCTGGTGATCAGCATCGCCGCGCTGGGCTTCCGGGGCCTGCACTACAGCGTGGACTTCAAGGGCGGCGCGGTCTACCAGTTCCCGTCCGGCCACGCGACTAACACGCAGGTGGCATCGACGGTAACCAACGCCGGCGTCGCGAACCCCCTGGTGCAGGAGGTACACGGGCCGCACGGGACGAGCTGGCAGGTCCAGACCAGCCAGCAGACCTACAGCTCGACGGTCCCGGTCCAGAAGGCGATCGAGAAGCAGTACGGGCTGTCCAACGCGCAAGTGAGCGTCCAGCTGGTCGGGCCGAGCTGGGGATCCCAGATCACGCACAAGGCCGCCGAGGCCCTGATCGCGTTCCTGATCGTGATCGTCGCCTACCTGACGATCGCGTTCGAGTGGCGGATGGCCGCGGCCGCGTTCGTCGCGCTGGCGCACGACATCGTGATCACGATCGGCGTCTACGCGCTGACCGGCTTCCAGGTCAGCCCGGCGACCGTGATCGGCCTGCTGACCATCCTCGGCTACTCCCTCTACGACACCGTGGTGGTATTCGACAAGGTCCGGGAGAATACGGCCGGCCTGCTCGCCACCCGCCGGTCCAACTACAGCACCGCCGCCAACCTGGCGCTGAACCAGACCCTGGTCCGGTCCATCAACACCTCGCTGATCGCGCTGCTGCCGGTGACCGCGATCCTGGTGGTCGCCATCCGGCTGCTCGGCAACGGCGAGCTGCGGGACCTGTCCCTGGTGCTGTTCGTCGGCATGCTGTCCGGCACCTACTCCTCGATCTGCATTGCCACCCCGGTGCTGGCCGGCCTGAAGGAGCGGGATCCGCAGTACAAGCAGCTGGCCAAGCAGGTCGCGATGCGCGCGTCCGGGCAGCGGGCCAGGGGACAGGCGAAGGCCGCTGCGGCGAGCACCGCCCGCCCGGCGGGCCCGGCAACGGCCGCCGCGGGTGCGGGCGGCCGCGGCACCGGCACCGCCGCGGAGCCGCCGGGCGGGGGAACGGCGCCGGACGGCGATGCCGTCCCGCCGGATACCGACGAGCGGGTGCCGGCCGCGAGTACCGCGGCCACGTCGCCCGCTGCCCGCCCGGCCCGGCCGTCCCGTCCGGCCGGGCAGCAGCCCCGGCGGTCGAGCTCGGCCAGGCGCCGGTCGGGAGGCAAGAAGAAGCGCCGGTAGGCGGGGATCCGTGCCGAGAACCCTGTGGTTGACAACACCGTGCTGAGCGACACCGTGCCCAGCGACATCGCCGAACGGGTCAAGGCGGCGATACGCGACATACCGGACTACCCCCAGCCGGGGGTGCTGTTCCGGGACATTACCCCGCTGCTCGCGGACGGCGAGCTGTTCGCTGCCGTCGTCGGCGAGCTGGCCAGTCACGGCCGCGGCCGGATCGACAAGGTGGCCGGGATCGAGGCCAGGGGCTTCATCCTGGCCGCGCCGGTGGCGTGCGCCCTCGGGGCCGGCTTCGTCCCGGTCCGCAAGCAGGGCAAGCTGCCCGGCCCCACCCATGCGGTGACCTACCAGCTTGAGTACGGCACGGCCACGGTCGAGGTGCATACGGACGCGTTCCGGCCGGGCGAGCGGGTGCTGATCGTCGACGACGTGCTGGCCACCGGGGGCACCGCCGCCGCGTCGGCCGAGCTGGTCCGGCGCTGCGGCGCGCAGGTCGCCGAGGCCGCGTTCCTGCTGGAACTCGGCTTCCTCGGCGGCCGGGGCAGGCTGGGCGAACTGGAGGTCCGCTCGCTGCTCGGGATGTGACCGAACGGAGCGAGCCGGGCACTTCGGCGGACCGCCGCCGATAGACTGGGTGCTTGGTGACCTGAGGAGCACATGTGGCTGGTGACGTGGCGACAGCCAGGAACCGGGCCACCCGGGCCGCTACGGGGCAGCAGGAGTCAGCAGATCCGGTAGTGTCCGTGGCCGACGAAGGGGTGGCGCCGGACGTTCCGGCGCGCGCCGATGCCGACCGCGCCGCCGAGCCCGCCGAGCCCGCCGGGACCGGCCGCACGGCCAGCGGCACGTCAGCCGGAACCGCAGGCGCCGCCGCGGTCCGGCGGCGGCTGTCCCGGCTCGGGGCGTCCCGGTCCGGTGGTGTCGGGCCGGTGCTCGAGCCCCTGCTCAAGACGGTGCGCAGCACCCACCCCAAGGCGGACGTCCGGCTGATCGAGCGGGCCTACGAGGTGGCCGCGCAGAAGCACGCGGGCCAGCAGCGGCTCAGCGGCGATCCGTTCATCACCCACCCGCTGGCCGTGGCGACGATCCTGGCTGAGCTGGGCATGAACCACGAGACGATCTGCGCGGCGCTGCTGCACGACACGATCGAGGACACCCCCTACACGCTGGCCGAGCTGCGCCGGGAGTTCGGCGAGGACGTGACCGCGCTGGTCGACGGGGTGACCAAGCTGGACAAGGTGAAGTACGGCGACGCCGCCCAGGCCGAGACCGTGCGCAAGATGGTCGTGGCGATGTCCCGCGACATCCGGGTCCTGGTGATCAAGCTCGCCGACCGGCTGCACAACATGCGCACCCTGCGCTACCTGCCCAGGGTCAAGCAGGAGCGCAAGTCGCGCGAGGTGCTGGAGATCTACGCCCCGCTGGCGCACCGGCTCGGCATGAACACCGTCAAGTGGGAGCTGGAGGACCTGGCGTTCGCCACGCTGTACCCCAAGCGCTTCGACGAGATCGCCCGGCTGGTGTCCGAGCGGGCCCCCAGGCGCGAGGCCTACCTCCAGGAAGTGGTCGAGGACGTCTCCGTCGACCTGCGCGAGGCCAAGATCAAGGCGCGGGTGACCGGGCGGCCGAAGCACTACTACTCCGTGTACCAGAAGATGATCGCCAGGAATGTCAGCTTCGATGACATCTACGACCTGGTGGGCATCCGCGTACTGGTCGAATCGGTCCGGGACTGCTACGCGGTACTCGGCACCGTGCACGCCCGGTGGAACCCCGTCGCCGGGCGGTTCAAGGACTACATCGCGATGCCGAAGTTCAACCTGTACCAGTCGCTGCACACCACGGTGATCGGTCCCGATGGCAAGCCGGTGGAGCTGCAGATCCGGACCTGGGGGATGCACCGGCGGGCCGAGTACGGGGTGGCCGCGCACTGGAAGTACAAGGAGGAGATGGCCGCCGGCAGCCGCAGCGGCGCCGACATGGACTGGCTGCGCCAGCTGGTCGACTGGCAGCGGGAGACCGCCGACCCGGCCGAGTTCCTGGAGGCGCTGCGGTTCGACCTGGGCACCGCCGAGGTGTACGTGTTCACCCCGCGCGGCGAGGTCATAGCGCTGCCGCAGGGGGCGACCCCGGTGGACTTCGCCTACGCGATCCACACCGAGGTGGGCCACCGGACCATCGGCGCCCGGGTCAACGGCCGCCTGGTCGCGCTGGAGAGCACCCTGAACAACGGCGACACGGTGGAGATCTTCACCTCCAAGGCGCAGGACGCCGCGCCCAGCCGGGACTGGCTCGGCTTCGTGCAGAGCGCGCGGGCCCGGAACAAGATCCGGCACTGGTTCTCCAAGGAGCGCCGGGAGGCGGCGGCCGAGAGCGGGAAGTCATCGATCGCCAGGACCATGCGCAAGCAGGGCCTGCCGCTGCAGCGGCTGGCCACCGCCGACGCGCTGCTCACGATCGCCCAGGACCTGCACTACGCCGACCTGTCGGCACTGTACGCGGCGGTGGGCGAGGGCCACGTCAGCGCCCAGTCGGTGGTGGCCAAGCTGATCAGGTCCGTCGGCGAGACGGCAGAGGCGCAGGAGGACCTGGCCGAGTCGACGCTGCCGGCCAGGGTCCCGAAGGCCCGCCCGGCCGGCGACTCCGGCGTGGTGGTCGAGGGCGCCGCGGACGTGTGGGCCCGGCTGTCCAAATGCTGCACCCCGGTCCCTGGTGACCAGATCACCGGCTTTGTGACCAGGGGCAACGGGGTCTCCGTGCACCGGGCGGACTGCGTGAACCTGCACCATCTGCTGGAGTCCCAGCCGGAGCGGCTGGTACCGGTCCGCTGGTCGCCCAGGGAAGGGTCGCTGTTCCTGGTCGCGATCCAGGTGGAGGCGCTGGACCGGACCGGGCTGCTGTCCGACGTGACCAGGTCGATCTCCGACCAGCACGTGAACATCCTGTCCGCGACCGTGACCACCACCAGGGACCGGGTGGCCTTCAGCAAGTTCACCTTCGAGATGGGCGACCCCAAGCACCTGGGCGCGGTGCTGCGCGCGGTGCGGGCCATCGACGGCGTTTACGACGTCTACCGGATGACGAACTAGGCCGGAACCCGGCGGGACGGGCCGGAAGCACGGGATCCGGCCGGACGTCACGGCTGTGTCTGGTTTAGCCCCTATTCTGTCAGCCATGCCGAGGACCGCGTGGACGATCGATCCCGCCAACCCGCTACGCGGTGACGTGACGGTCCGCGGGTCGAAGAACTCGGTGACCAAGCACATGGTCGCCGCCATGCTCGGCGGCACGCCGAGCCGGATCGAGAACGTGCCGAGGGTCGGCGATGTCGACATCACCGCGGCCATGCTGACCGATCTCGGCCTGACCGTGACCCGGCACGGCGACTGCCTGGAGGTCAGCCCGTCCCGGCAGATCCGGCCCGAGGTGCCGATGTCCTACTCGGGCCGCAACCGGATCCCGGTGCTGCTGATCGGCCCGCTGCTGGCGCTGGCCGGCGAGGCGTTCGTGCCCGGCGCGGGCGGGGACCGCATCGGCGCTCGCCCGGTCGACTTCCATCTCACCGCACTGCGCGCGATGGGAGCCGAGATCACCGAGACCGAGCAGGGCATCCACGCGAAGGCGGGCCGCCTGTCCGGGGCCCGGATCAGGCTTCCTTACCCCAGCGTCGGCGCCACCGAGTCGGTGCTGCTCAGCGCCGTCCTGGCGGAGGGGCGCACGGTGATCTCGAACGCGGCGGTCGAGCCCGAGGTGGCCGAGCTCGCGCTGTTCCTGCAGCGGATGGGCGCGGGCATCGAGTTCCAGCCGGACCGGCGCATCATCATCGAGGGCGCGGACCGGCTGGCCGGCGCCACGATCAGGCTGGCCGGGGACCGGCTGGAGGCGTTCAGCTACCTGGTGGCCGGGCTGCTGACCGGCGGGGGAGTCCGGGTGCGCGGCTGCCACCAGGAGCGGCTGGTGACCGCGCTCAGCACGCTGCGCCGGATGGGCGCCGAGCTCGACATCACCGACGGCTTCGTGTCCGCCGCGGCGCCGGGCGGGCTGCGCCCGGCCGCGGTGCACACCGACACCCACCCCGGCTTCATGACCGACTGGCAGACGCCTCTTCTGGTGCTGATGAGCCAGGCCAGCGGCCTGTCAGTGCTGCACGAGACGGTGTTCGAGAACCGGTTCGTCTACGTGCCGGCGCTGAACCAGTTCGGCTGCCAGATCGAGCTGTTCCCGACCTGCCTGGGCGGCAGTGCCTGCCGGTTCCACGACGGCAACTTCCTGCACTCGGCGGTCGTCCGCGGGCCCTCCGCGCTGACCGGCACCGAGGTCGACGTGCCGGATGTGCGGGCGGGCTTCTCCTCGGTCATCGCCGCGTCCATCGCCGACGGCCCGTCGGTGCTCAAGGACGTCGCCTCGCTGGAACGCGGCTACGACGAGCCGTTCGAGCGGCTGAAGTCGATCGGGATGGCGATCTCCCGCACCGACCTGCCCGACCCTTCTTAGCCGGACAGCTCGGCCAGGGTGCGCTCGGCTTCTTCCAGCCAGGACCGCCGGGCGTCGATCGCCTCCTGGGCCTGCTGCCGCGCCGCGTCATCGCCGCGCTGCTCTGCCTTGGCCAGCTGGCCCTCCAGTGTCGTGATCGCGGACCTGATCTGCTCGACCGTGCCGCGAGCCCGCCGTACCGCCTCCGGGTTGGACCGGCGCCGCCCCGATTCGTCCGCCTTGCGCACCGCGTCCTCGATCCGGCGCAGGCCGTCCTCCAGCCTGGCCTGCTCGTCCCGCGGCACCGAGCCGGCCTGCTCCCAGCGCTCGAAGATCGAGCGCAGCGCGGTGCGCGCGGCCCTGGGATCGGTGACCGGCAGCAGCTTCCCGGCCTCGGCCAGCAGCTCGTCCTTCGCCGCCACGTGCCCGCGAAGCTGTGCGTCCTTGGCCGAGGCGGCTGCCGCACGGGCCTGGAAGAAGCCATCCTGCGCGGTCTTGAACCGGCCCCACAGCTCTTCCTCGGCGGCGCGGTCGGCCCGGCCCGCCGCCTTCCAGGACCGCATCAGATCGCGGAAGGCGGTCGCGGTCGTCCCCCAGTCGGTCGAGGAGGACAGCTCCTCCGCCCTGTTGACCAGCTCCTCCTTGGCCGCCCTGGCCGTGCCCCGTTCCTCCTCCAGGTTGGCGAAGTAGGCCTTGCGGCGCTTGGTGAACGCGTTCCGGGCCGCCGACAGCCGCTTCCACAGCACTGCCTCGGCCGTCCGGTCGCCCCGCGGCGCCACCTTCCACTCCTCCAGCAGCTGGCGCATCCGCTCGCCGCTGACCTTCCAGTGCGTCGCCTCGGCGGCGATCCGCTCGGCCTCGGCCACGATCCGCTCCTTGACGTCGAGCGCCTCGGTCCTGGCCTGCTCCCTGGCTGCCCGGTGCTCCTCGCGCTTGTGGTCGACCAGGCCGGTCAGCGCCTCCAGCCGGGCCCGCAGCCCGTCCAGATCGCCCACGGCGCGGGCGTCGGCCAGGGCGGAGACCAGCCGGCTGATCGTGGCCGTGGCGTGCGCCGGGGACAGGTCCGTGGTCTGGATCCGCTGCTCGAGCAGGGTGACCTCGGTCGCCAGCGACTCGTACTTGCGCTTGAAGAAGGCCATGGCCTCGGCGGCGCTGCCCGCCTGCCAGGAGCCGACCACGCGCTCGCCCTCGGCGGTACGCACGTAGACGGTGCCCTGTTCGTCAACCCGGCCCCACGGATCGCTGGCGGTGCTCACCGCTAACCTCCTGATCGGTACCGGACTGGCAGCGCTGAACGGACGGCGCCGCCGGTCAGGCCTTGCTGATAGTCACGCTCTCGATTTCGACCTTCTCCTTGGGATGGCCATCACCAGGCCCGTTGGAGTTATCACTGCCTGCCTTCGCCACATTCTGGATGATATTGAGTCCGCTCACTATGGTGCCAAAGGGCGTGTAGCTGGGCGCCAGCGTGGAGTTCTGGTACACCAGGAAGAACTGGCTGCCGTTGCTGTCCGGCCGGCCGGTGTTGGCCATCGCGACCGTGCCGGCGGTGTACTTCGCGCCGGTCAGGTTCTCGCTGGCGAACTCATATCCTGGCCCGCCGGTGCCGGTGCCCGTGGGGTCGCCGCACTGGAGCACGTACAGCGGGCTCGAGGTCGTCAGCCGGTGACAGTGCGTGCTGCTGAAGTAGTTCTGCTCGGCCAGGTGGACGAACGAGCTGACCGTGCAGGGGGCCTTGCTGTTCAGCAGCCGGAGCACGATCGTGCCGCGGTTGGTGCGGATCGTAGCGGTGTAGGCAGCGACCGTGACGTGCACCACGGCCGGCGGCAGCGTGACCTTGCGGGCGGCCGGCGGGCTGGATTTATAGCTGCAGTGCGCGACGAAGGGCACGAAGGCCGGCTTCTTCGTCGCGGCGGCGGTGCTGGAATCAAAGCCGCCGGCCAGCCAGATGCTGCCCACGATGACCGCGACCACCGCGAGCCCGGCCGAGAGGCTGATCGTCAGCTGCCGGGTTCGCCGGTCCCGCTGCGCCCGCCGGATCTGCCGCCGCGCGTGCCGCTGCCTGGCCAGCTGCCGCTGCCGCTCCTTCTTACCCGCCACCGCCGCAGCCCTCCCGTGGTCTCCCGGTCCGTGATCAGCGAAACTTCGCGAATCGTACCTGGCGAACGGGTGATCGGCGCCACCTGTTACCGGTTCGTCGCAGCAAACCTCCCGAGCCGTGTCCCCGGCCGGAGGCTTGCGGGTTTGGGACGCGGGTGAGCGCCGTCCGCACGGGCCGTCGCGGGCGGCGCGCAGGTAGCCTGGGCGGGCGTTTGGTCTTGTCCGCTGGGCCTGGCGAGGGAGGCTGGGGTGCTGGTTGCGGGGTTTCCGGCCGGGGCGCTGGCGGCTAACTGCTACCTGGTGGCGGCCGGGCCGGGGGAGGAGTGCCTGGTCGTTGATCCGGGGCAGGACGCGGGGCCGGGCATCGAGGAGGTTGCCGGGAAGTACCGGCTGCGGCCGGTGGCGGTGCTGGCCACGCACGGGCACCTGGACCACATCTGGTCGGTGGCCCCGGTCTGCGGGGCGCGGGACATCCCCGCCTACATCCACCCGGCCGACCGGGCGCTGCTGACCGACCCGGCCAAAGGGTTCGGCGTGCAGGCGAGTCAGCTGTTCGGGGGACTGACGCTGACCGAGCCGGATGACGTGCGGGAGCTGGCCGACGGCATGACGCTGGAGCTGGCCGGGGTACGGCTGGAGGTCCGGCACGCGCCGGGGCACACGCCGGGCTCGGTCACCTTCCGGCTGCCGCCGGCTGACGATCCTGACATCCTGTTCACCGGCGACCTGCTGTTCGCCGGCTCGATCGGCCGGACCGACCTGCCCGGCGGCGACTACCCGGCGATCCTGGATAGCCTGGCCAGGGTCTGCCTGCCGCTGCCCGACCCGACGGTGGTGCTGCCGGGGCACGGGCCGCGGACCACGATCGGCACCGAGCGGGCGGGCAACCCGTTCCTGACCGGGCAGGCCCCGGCGGCGGGCCCGGCCAGGGGAGTCTGAGGGAGAGTGATGATCCGCAGCCACGAGGCGGGCGCACTGCGCGCATCGGAGACCGGGCAGCAGGTGACGCTGGCCGGCTGGGTAGCGCGCCGGCGCGATCACGGCGGGGTGGTGTTCATCGACCTGCGCGACGCCAGCGGGGTGGTCCAGGTGGTGCTGCGCGAGGAGGACGTCGCGCACGACCTGCGGGCCGAGTTCTGCGTGCGGGTGGCGGGCGAGGTGCGCCGCCGCCCGGAGGGCAACGAGAACCCCGAGCTGCCGACCGGGGAGATCGAGGTCGCCGCGTCCGGCATCGAGGTGCTGGCCGAGTCCGATCCGCTGCCGTTCCCGGTCGAGGGCGGCGCGGAGCTGAGCGAGGAGGTCCGGCTGCGGTACCGGTACCTGGACATCCGGCGGCCCGAGATGGCCGCGGCGCTGCGGGCCCGGTCCCGGGCCGCCTACCTGGTCAGCGACGTGATGCAGGAGCACCGGTTCGTGAACGTGGAGACTCCGTTCCTGACCCGGTCCACGCCCGAGGGCGCACGGGACTTCCTGGTCCCGGTGCGGCTGCGGCCGGGCAGCTGGTATGCGCTGCCGCAGTCGCCGCAGCTGTTCAAGCAGCTGCTGATGGTCTCCGGCCTGGAACGCTACTACCAGCTCGTGCGCTGCTTCCGGGACGAGGACTTCCGGGCCGACCGGCAGCCCGAGTTCACCCAGATCGACATCGAGATGTCGTTCGTCACCCGCCAGGACGTGGTCGACGTGGCCGAGGACCTGGTCGCGCGGCTGTGGTCGGAGCTCGCCGGATACCAGGTGCCGCGGCCGATCCCGCGGATGAGCTACGCCGACGCGATGGCGCGGTACGGATCGGACAAGCCGGACCTGCGGTTCGGCCACGAGCTGGCCGACCTGACCCAGTACTTCGCCGGCGCTGAGTTCCGGGTGTTCCAGGCGCCGCATGTCGGCGCGGTGGTGATGCCGGGCGGGGCCGGGCAGTCGCGCAAGGAGCTGGACCAGTGGCAGGAGTGGGCCCGCTCCCGCGGTGCCCGCGGGCTGGCGTACGTGACGATCGGTGCCGACGGCGAGGTCAGCGACGCCGGGCCGGTGGCCAGGCACCTGTCGGCGGCCGAGCGGTCCGGGCTGGCCGCCGCGGCCGGGGCCGGTCCCGGCGACTGCGTGTTCTTCGCCGCCGGGGCGCCCGCGGCGGCCCGCGCTCTGCTCGGCGCGGCCCGGCTGGAGATCGGCCACCGCTGCGGGCTGATCGACTCGTCGGAGTGGGCGTTCACCTGGGTGGTGGACGCGCCGATGTTCGAGGAGGACGGTGCGGGCGGCTGGACCGCGGTGCACCATCCGTTCACCGCGCCGCTGCCGGAATGGGCGGACAAGTTCGACACCGAGCCGGGCGGCGCCATCGCCGACGCCTACGACATCGTGTGCAACGGCACCGAGATCGGCGGCGGCTCGATCCGGATCCACCGGCCGGACGTGCAGCAGCGGGTGTTCGACGTGATCGGCCTGTCCAGGGACGAGGCAGCGGCCCAGTTCGGGTTCCTGCTGGACGCGCTGAGGTTCGGCCCGCCGCCGCACGGCGGCATCGCGTTCGGCTGGGACCGGCTGCTGATGCTGCTCACCGGCCGGGACTCGATCCGGGACGTGATCGCCTTCCCCAAGGCCGCCTCCGGCTACGACCCGCTGACCGGGGCGCCCACGCCGATCACCGCGCAGCAGCGCAGGGAGGCCGGCATCGACGCGGTGCCGTCGGCCGGGCCGTCCCGGCCGGGCGGCCCGGACTGACCGTCCCGGCCGGACTGACCGTCCCGGCCGACTGACCGTCCGCCGGACGGACCGGGCAGACCGGGAGCACCGGTGCGCGAGGTACTGTCGGGGCGTGCCCAGAGCTGACGCAGGCCAGGCCGGCAGCCTGTTCGACGACGCGGCGGCGCAGGCCGAGCTGGCCGCCGCGCCGCTGGCGGTGCGGATGCGGCCGCGCACCCTGGACGAGGTGCTGGGGCAGCGGCACCTGACCAGGGAAGGCTCCCCGCTGCGCAAGCTCGCCGACACCGACGCGCCGATGTCGGTGCTGCTGTGGGGCCCGCCGGGCACCGGCAAGACCACCCTGGCCTACGTGCTCAGCGGGGTAACCAGGCGGCGGTTCACCGAGCTGTCCGCGGTCTCGGCCGGGGTGCGGGACGTCCGCTCCGCGATCGAGGAGGCGCGCAGCGAGCTCGGCCTGACCGGGCGGCAGACCGTGCTGTTCATCGACGAGGTACACCGGTTCAACAAGGCGCAGCAGGATGCGCTGCTGCCGGGGGTGGAGAACCGGTGGGTCTCGTTCATCGGCGCGACCACCGAGAACCCGTCGTTCTCCGTGGTCGGCCCGCTGCTGTCCCGGTCGCTGCTGCTCACGCTGCGGCCGCTGAGCGACGACGACATCGCCGCGGTGATCGAGCGGGCACTGGCCGACGAGCGCGGCCTGGCCGGGCAGGTGACGCTGGGCGAAGGGGTGGCCGATCAGCTCGTCCGGCTGGCCGGCGGGGATGCCCGGCGGGCGCTGACCTACCTGGAGGCCGCCGCACTCGGCGTGCCGGCCGGTCAGGTCATCGACGCCGAGATGCTGTCCCGTGCGGTGGACCGGGCCATGGTCCGCTACGACCGGGCCGGTGACCAGCATTACGACGTGATCAGTGCGTTCATCAAGAGCATCCGCGGCAGCGACGCCGACGCGGCGCTGCACTACCTGGCCCGGATGATCGAGGCGGGCGAGGACCCGCGCTACATCGCCCGGCGGCTGATCGTGCACGCCAGCGAGGACATCGGGCTGGCCGACCCGACCGCGCTGCAGGCCGCGGTCGCCGCGGCGCAGGCGGTGCAGCTGGTCGGGCTGCCCGAGGCCAGGATCAACCTGGCCCAGGCGGTCATTCACCTGGCCCTCGCGCCCAAGTCCAACGCGGTGATCCGGGCGATCGGCGCGGCAGAGCAGGACGTCGGCGCGGGCCTGGCCGGGCCGGTGCCGGCGCACCTGCGGGACGCCAGCTACCCCGGCGCCAAGCGGCTTGGTCACGGCCGTGGCTACCAGTACCCGCATGACTTCCCCGAGGGCGTGGCGGCCCAGTCCTACGCGCCCGAGCAGATCACCGGCCGCCGGTACTATCAGCCGTCCCGGCACGGCCTGGAGGCCAGGTACGCTGAGCGGTCCGAGCGGATCCGGGCGATCCTGGACGGCGAGGCCGCCGGGGATGACGGGGATGCCCGCCCGGCCGGGCAGGATGCCGGGCCGGGCGGGCCCGGAACCGACGGCGCGCCGGACCAGCCGGGCGAGTAACGCCGGGCGGCTCGCCGGCCGCCCGCATCCGCCGTGATCATGGCAGTGCCCACGGTAGGGTCGGCGGGTACCGGACCGGCGAGGGCGAGGAACGACCGCTGATGGACCGTGAGTAAATGAACGCCGTGGCCCAATGAACACTGTGGCTAGATGAACGCCGTGGCTAAGAACACCGTGACCAATGAACACCGGGCAGCTGGCAGCGCTGATCGCGGCCGGATTCTGGGCGGTGCTGGTCTGCGCCGCGGTCTACGTCCTGATCCGGCTGTCCCGGCTGGCCGGGGCGGCCAGCCGGGCACTGGCCGAGTGGCAGGCCCGTTCCGGGGAGCTGCTGGTCAGCGCGCAGGCGGCGGTGCAGCGCAGCCAGCAGCAGCTGGACCGGACCGATTCCATCACCGCGAGCATGGACCAGGTCACGGCCAGCATGGCCGAGCTGTCCGGGCACGTCTCGGCCCTGTCCGGGCTGGCCGGAGCGTTCTCCGGGGCGCTCGGCGGGCCGCTGCTGCGGCTCGCGGCCGCCGCCTACGGCATCCGCCGGGCGGTGGCGATCCGGCGGCCGGTGCCGCCCGGCCCGGCGGGCACTTCCCGGCCCGCGCTGCCAGCGGGCCGGGCGGACCGGGCGAGCCGGGCGGGCCGGGCGGGGCGGGCCGATGATCAGGCGCGGGTTCTGGCTGGCGCTCGGAGCCGCCCTGGGCGTGGCCGGCTACCGTCGGGCCGGGCGGCTGGCCAGGGCGATCCGGCCGTCCGCGGGCGGTGCCCGGCTGGGCCGCGGCAGGGCCGGCGGGGCCGGCCGTCACGGGGCAGGCGGGGCTTGCGCTCCAGGCGGGGCGGCGTCGTTCCTGCGGGATGTCCGGGACGGCATGGACGAGTACCTGGAGCGCAGGCAGGGCCAGCGAGGCCCTACCCTCGAAGGTCAGCAGCCAGCCCGGCTGGCCGGGGCAGGACCGGATCAGGCCGGACCGGGCCAGGCTGCGATCGCCCGGCCGCGTCAGCACCCCGGCATCGACTACGCGAAGGATGGATCTTGATGGAGTCGGCAGAGATCGCGCGCCGTTTCCTTAACTACTTCGGGCAGCGCGGGCACACGGTCGTGCCGTCGGCCAGCCTGATCGCCCAGGATCCGACGCTGCTGCTGGTCAACGCCGGCATGGTGCCGTTCAAGCCGTATTTCCTCGGCCAGCAGGTGCCGCCGTTCCGCCGGGCGGCGTCGGTGCAGAAATGCGTGCGGACCCCCGACATCGAGGAAGTCGGCAAGACCACCCGGCACGGCACGTTCTTCCAGATGCTGGGCAACTTCTCGTTCGGTGACTACTTCAAGGAGCTGGCCATCCCGTTCGGCTGGGAGCTGCTCACCAGCCCGGAGTCGGCGGGCGGGTTCGGCTTTCCGGAGAGCCGCCTCTGGGTCACCGTCTATACCGACGATGACGAGGCGGCCAAGCTCTGGCACGACCAGGTGGGCCTGCCGGAAGAACGGATCCAGCGCCGCGGCATGGCCGACAACTTCTGGTCGATGGGGGTGCCCGGGCCGTGCGGGCCGTGCTCGGAGATCTACTACGACCGCGGGCCGGAGTACGGCCGGGAGGGCGGGCCGGTCGCGGACGAGGACCGCTACCTCGAGGTGTGGAACCTGGTCTTCATGCAGTACGTGCGCGGCGAGGGCGGCGGCAAGGAGGACTTCCCGATCACCGGTGACCTGCCCAGCCGCAACATCGACACCGGGATGGGCCTGGAACGGATGGCCGCGCTGCTGCAGGGCGTGGACAACATCTACGAGATCGACACCATGTGGAAGGTGCTGGAACGGGCCGCCGAGCTGACCGAGCAGCGCTACGGCCGCGATCCCCGGGCCGACGTCTCGCTCCGGGTGGTCACCGACCACGTGCGGACCGCGGTGATGCTGGTCGCGGACGGGGTGATCCCGGCCAACGAGGGCCGCGGCTACGTGCTGCGCCGGATCCTGCGCCGCAGCATCCACAACCTGCGGCTGCTGGCCGGCTCGCAGCGCGGCGGCTCCGGCGGCAGCGTGGGGGCCTCCAGGGGCGGTCTGGACGAGCGCTACCTGCACGAGCTGGCCTCGGTCGCGATCGACGCGCTCGGCGATCAGTATCCCGAGCTGCACCGGGACGCGCCGAACATCCACACCGTGATCGACGCCGAGGAGGCCGCGTTCCTCGGCACGCTGCGCACCGGCACCGCGATCTTCGACGCGGCGGTGGAGGAGACCAGGCGGCGCGGCCGCGGGCAGATCTCCGGCGAGCAGGCCTTCCAGCTGCACGACACCTACGGCTTCCCGATCGACCTGACCCTGGAGATGGCGGCCGAGCAGGGGCTGGCCGTGGACGAGGGCGAGTTCCGCCGGCTCATGGAGCAGCAGCGGCAGCGGGCCAAGCAGGACTCGGCGGCCAAGAAGACCGGCAACGCCGACATCTCGGCGCTGGCCGGGATCCTGGACCGGTCCGGCAGCGTCGCCTTCACCGGCTACGACGAGGTGACCAGCGAGGCCACCGTGACCGGGCTGCTGGCCGGCGGCGTGCCGGTGCCCGCCGCCGGGGCCGGCACCGAGGTGGACGTGGTGCTGGACCGGACCCCGTTCTACGCCGAGGGCGGCGGGCAGCTCGCCGACGCCGGGGTGATCACCGCGTCCGGCCATGGCGCGGCCGGCGGCGGCCGGATCCGGGTCCTGGACGTACAGACGCCGCTGCCGGGCCTGGTCATCCACCGCGGCCGGGTTACCGACGGCGAGATCACCGTCGGCGCGGCCGTGCACGCCGAGATCGACGTGGAGCGGCGGCGTGCCATCTCCCGCTCGCACACCGCCACCCACCTGGTGCACCGCGCGTTCCGCGGCGCCCTGGGCGAGTCCGCGGCCCAGGCCGGGTCGGAGAACTCGCCCGGCCGGTTCCGGTTCGATTTCACCGCCGCCGGGGCGGTGCCGCCCTCGGTGCTGAAGGACGCGGAGGAGGAAGTCAACCAGGTGCTCGGCGATGACCTGGACGTGCGGGCGTTCCACACCTCGATCGGCGAGGCCAGGGCGATGGGCGCGCTCGCGCTGTTCGGCGAGAAGTACGGCGATCAGGTCCGCGTGGTCGAGGTCGGTGACTACTCGCGCGAGCTGTGCGGCGGCACGCACGTGGCCTCGTCCGCGCCAGCTGGGCCTGGTGAAGATCCTGGGCGAGTCGTCCATCGGCTCCGGCGTGCGCCGGGTCGAGGCGCTGGTCGGCATCGACGCCTTCCGGTACCTGGCCACGGAGAGCGTCCTGGTCAGCCAGCTCACCGAGCAGCTCAAGGCGCGCCCGGAAGAACTGCCGGAGCGGGTGGCCGGGCTGGTCGCCCGGCTCCGCGACGCCGAGCGCGACCTGGCCAGGCTGCAGTCCGACCGGCTGCTCGGCAGCTCGGCCGAGCTGGCGGCCGGCGCTGCCGACGTCGGCGGGGCGGCCTACGTGGCGCACCAGGTGCCGGACGGCACCGACAGCGACGGCATCCGCAAGCTCGCGCTGGACATCCGTGACCGGCTGGCGGCCGACCGCCCCGGCGTGGTGGTGGCGGCCGGGGTGCCGGCCGACCGGCCGGTGGTCGTGGTCGCGGTGAACGACAGCGCCAGGGCACGCGGCCTGCGGGCCGGGCCGCTGGTGCTGACCGCGGCCGGGGTGCTCGGCGGGCGCGGCGGCGGCCGGGACGATATCGCGCAGGGCGGCGGCGCTCCGCTCGGCGACCGAGGGCCGCGGGTCATGGAGGAGTCGTTCGGGGCGGTACGCACGGCTATTTGGGACATAATGGAGTCAGGTGGCGTACGGTGAGACCGTGCCGCAGCCGCATCGTCGCCGATCCGAGACCTGCCGCCGGGGAAGACGCCAGTTGAGGACCGGAGTCAGGCTCGCTGTCGACGTCGGGTCGGTGCGGATCGGGGTAGCGCGCTGTGATCACGACGGGGTGCTGGCCAGCCCGCTGGCCACGGTCGCGCGCGGCCGCGGGGACCTGGACAGCATCGCCCGGCTGGCCGGGGACGGCCAGGTCATCGAGATCATCGTGGGGCTGCCGACCAGCCTGTCCGGGGCCGAAGGCCCGGCCGCCGCGGCAGCCAGGGAGTTCGCCGGCCAGCTTGCCGCGCATGTCGGCCCGGTTCCGGTCCGCCTGGTCGACGAGCGGCTGACGACCGTGATCGCGCACGAGGCACTGCGCCAGGGCGGCCGGGACTCGCGCCGCCGGCGCCCGGTGGTGGACCAGGCGGCGGCGGCGCTGCTGCTGCAGGGCGCCCTGGACGCCGAGCGCTCGACCGGTGACCCGGCAGGCGAGCTAGTCCGCTGTGCGCGGGACGGGCGGGCGTGAGCGGCGACTACGGGGACTGGGGGCCCGCCGAGGAGCGCCGCCGGCCCGGCCGGCGTCACGGCCGGTCCGCGGCCGATGCCGTGTCTCATCCGAACCCCGAGGACCCGGACGGTTACCCGGCACCGCCGGATTACCCCGGTTCCGGCCCCTACGCCGGACCGGGCCGGTACCCGCCGCCACCGGTCCGCGGCTCTTACCCGGGCCGCGACTGGGATCCCGGTCCCGGTCCCTACCCGGCCGCATCGCCTTACCCGGCGCCGGGCCAGTACCGCGATGGTCACGGGCCGGACGGGTACGGGCCGGACGGGTACGGGCCGCCGGACCAGCGGGCAGGCCGGGAGGCTTACCCGGATCCCTACTCCGGCCGGGACGCCGCGGCCGGACCTGGCCGCTACTCCCGGCCCGGCACGGCCGAGACCGACCCGTATGGCAGCACCGATCCTCGGGCCGGAACGGATCCCGGCGCCGGTTCCTATCCGCGCGGCTCTTATCCCCGTGCCGCCCCGCCCGCCCCGGCGGCTCCGGCGGGGCAGGCGGGGCAGGCGGGGCAGGCAAGCCGGTTCAGCCAGGCAGACGCCTACGACCAGGCACATCCGTACGGCCCGGCGGAGGGCTACGGTCACTCCGGCGGCTACGGTCAGCCGGAGGCCGCCAGCGACCGGAACGGCTCCTACGACCACTCCGGCGGCTACGGCGAGGCCGGGGTCTACGATCAGCCCGGCGGCTATGGCCAGCCGGACGGCTACGGCCCGGCGGATGGTTACGGTCAGCCCGGCGGCTACGGCGAGCCCGATCAGCCCGGCCCGCCGGACCCCTACGCCGCCGGTCACTATCCCGGCCAGGCGCCGTCGTCCGAGCCTTACCGGTGGCTGCCGCCGTCGGCCATGACCGGGCCAGGACCGGCCAGCCAGCCGGACGGCTGGCCCGAGGATGCCGCCCGGCAGCCGGGCTGGCCAGGGCCGGGCAGCGAGCCGCAGCAGCCGGGCTGGCCGGATGAGTCGATCGAGCAGCCGGGCTGGCACGAGCCGCCGCCGGGCAGCCGGGCTGGCCGGATGAGTCCATGGAGCAGCCGGGCTGGCACGAGCCGGCCGCCGGGCAGCCGGGCTGGCCGGATGAGTCGATCGAGCAGCCGGGCTGGCACGAGCCGGCCGCCGGGCAGCCGGGCTGGCCGGATGAGTCCATGGAGCAGCCGGGCTGGCACGAGCCCGCCGCCGGGCAGCGGGACTTCCGCGGCGACCGGACCGGGGCCGGCCGGAGGGCGGACCGCCGACGGTCGCGGGATCCTGCCCGGCCTCGGCGCCCGCGACGGCCGGGACGGCCGGGACGCCGGCCGCGGGCCGCGGCCGCGTCGCAGGCGGCTCCGCTGGGCGGCTCCGCTGGTCGCCCTGCTGGTGATCGTCGTTCTGCTGGCCGGCGGCGGCATCTACGCCTACCGGACCTACAGCGCCAGGCACGCGAATTACCAGGGGGCCGGCCACGGCTCGGTCACGGTCCAGGTGCTGCCCGGCGAGGGGGCCGTCGATCTGGCGCCCACCCTGGTGAAGCTCGGGGTGATCGCCGCAGCGGACCCGTTCAGCGCCGCGGCCGAGGCCAGCAAGTCCCCGGACGGGCTGGAGCCCGGCTACTTCCGGCTGCACAAGCACATGAACGCGGCCCTGGCCTACCAGATGCTGATCAGCCCGGCCTCGCGGATCCAGAGCACGGTCACGATCCCCGAGGGCCTGCGCGAAGTGAACATCATCCGCGTGCTCGGAGGGAAGACGCCGCTCGGCCTGAAGGCCTACGCCAGCGCGGTGAAGGACACCGCCGCGCTCGGGCTGCCGTCTTACGCCGGCGGCAAGCCGGAGGGCTACCTGTTCCCGGACACCTACTCGGTCGCGCCGCACGAGACCGCGCTCCAGGTGCTGCAGGCCATGGTGACGTCGTTCAAGCAGGAGGCGGCCAGCACGAACCTGGTGGCGGTGGCCAAGAAGGACAATTTCACCCCGGCCCAGATCGTGATCGAGGCCAGCCTGATCCAGGCCGAGGGCCGGCGGCTGCAGGACTTCCCGAAGATCGCCCGGGTCATCGACAACAGGCTGAACGACGGCATCAAGCTGCAGCTGGACAGCACCGTGCTGTACGCACTGAATGCCTACGGGATCCAGGCCACCTTCCAGCAGCTCAAGGTGAACTCGCCGTACAACACCTACCTGCACACCGGGCTGCCGCCGGGCCCGATCGACAGCCCGGGCGTGGCGGCGATCAACGCGGCGCTGCACCCGGCGAAGGGGGGCTGGATCTACTTCGTGACCGTGAACCCGAAGACCGGCCTGACCAAGTTCACCGACAGCTCGGCCGAGTTCGCCGTGCTGCAGAACGAGCTGCGCCAGTACGAGGCCGCGCACCCTGGAACCTGATCCGGCCCGGCGCGCGGCCGTGCTCGGCTCGCCGATCGCGCACTCGCTGTCCCCGGTGCTGCACCTGGCCGCCTACCGGGCGCTCGGCCTGCCCGGCTGGAGTTACCTGGCGATCGAGTGCGACGCGGCCCGGCTGCCCGGCCTGCTGGCCGGGTGCGGCCCGGACTGGGCCGGGCTGTCGCTGACCATGCCGCTGAAGCGCGCCGTGCTGCCGCTGCTCGACCGGGCCGAGGCACTGGTGACCGAGGTAGGCGCGGCCAATACGGTGATCTTCACCGACGGTGCCCGGCACGGTCACAACACCGACGTGGCCGGCATCACCGCCGCGCTGGCCGGAGCCCAGGGGGTCGGCGGTCCCGGCGGTCCCGCCGCGGACCGCGGGGGCACTGCCGGGCCAGGTCCTGATCCTCGGCGGCGGCGCCACCGCGTGCTCGGCCCTGGCCGCGCTGCGCGGGCTCGGCGCCGCCGGCGCCACGGTCGCGGTCCGGGAACCGGCCGCGGCAGACGGGCTGCTGGCCGCGGCGGACCGGCTGGGCGTGCGGGTCCGGCTCACGCCGTTCGGCCGGGAAGACCAGATCGGTGCCGGGCAGCTGGTGATCTCCACGGTGCCGGCTGGCGCCGCGGACAATTTCGCGAAACGGATCGCCCGGACGGCTGCCGCCCCCGCGGTGCTGCTCGACGTGGTGTACCACCCGTGGCCGACGCCGCTCGCCGCTGCCGCCGGTGCGGCGGGAGGCGTCGTGGTCAGCGGCTTCGAGATGCTGCTGCACCAGGCGGCCCGGCAGGTGGAGCTGATGACCGGCCGGGCCGCGCCGGTAGCGGCGATGCGGTCGGCCGGGCTGGCCAGGCTCGGCGGCCGGGAGCCGGGGCCGGCCGGTGCGGCTTCCCGGCGGCCGAAATAACCTGCCGCCGAAATGCGCTACCCTGGTACGACCAGTCTGGCTCGCCCAGCGAGCCGGACCGGGAGCCAGCCCGGCTCACCGGTGAACCGGGCAGCAGCACCTCGGGCCGCTCGCGGGCCGGAGATGCAAGCGGAGGACCACCTCGGCCGCCTCCCACCTGGCCAGCCCCAGCTGGCGGGTACCGTGCCGGCCAGCCCGCCAGGCTGGCTGGCCAGGCTTCACAGCCAGG
Source organism: uncultured Actinomycetota bacterium (assembly GCA_963719705.1). Lineage (GTDB taxonomy): Bacteria > Actinomycetota > Actinomycetes > Streptosporangiales > Streptosporangiaceae > CAVRCV01. The sequence goes on along the minus strand of CAVRCV010000013.1, from coordinate 538,906 downwards.
CCGGGCGCACCGGACCGGCGCGTGATGCCGGCCGGGGCGTCTGCGTGGCGCGCGGGTCCGGCGCACGACGGGCCCGGGCTGTCGCGTCAACGGTGGCCCCGCGGACAGTGTTGCGGGGCCTTCTGCATTCCGGCAGCAGGCGCCGCGCAACTCCTGGCCGGGAGCTACCCAGTCAGGGACAAAGTGACACAGGAGGTCACATCAGCACCGAACCTCGCATCAACGAGCGCATCCGGGTACCCGAGGTCAGGCTCGTCGGTCCGGGCGGCGAGCAGATCGGGATAGTCGCGATCAACGATGCGCTCCGGCTGGCCCAGGAGGCCGACCTTGACCTGGTTGAGGTCGCCGCGACCGCACGGCCGCCGGTCTGCAAGCTCATGGACTTCGGCAAGTTCAAGTACGAGTCAGCGCTGAAGGCCAGGGAATCGCGCCGGAACCAGACGCAGACCGTGATCAAGGAGATCAAGCTCCGGCCGAAGATCGATCCGCACGACTACGGCACCAAGAAGGGCCACGTCGAGCGGTTCCTGAAGCAGGGCGACAAGGTCAAGGTAACGATCATGTTCCGGGGACGCGAGCAGTCCAGGCCCGAGCTCGGGTACAAGCTGCTCCAGCGCCTGGCCGGTGACATCGGCGAGCTCGGCGTCATCGAGTCGCAGCCGAAGCAGGACGGCCGGAACATGATCATGGTGATCGGGCCGACCAGGAAGAAGGCCGACGTCAAGTCCGAGCGGGCGGTTCCGGCCAGGGCAAGCGCCCGTGCGGCCGCCGCGCACCCGGCCGCGGACGCGGCCCCCTATCAGCCGGACCTCTCTCAGCTGTCAGCCTCTCCGACGGCCCCGTCCCAGCCGGCACCGTCTCAGGCGGCACCGTCTCAGCCGGACCTGTCCCAGCCGGCACCGTCTCAGCCAGCACCGTCTCAGCCAGCACCGTCTCAGCCGGACCCGTCTGAGTCCGCCCCGGCCAGGGCCGCCCGGCCCGCGCCTGCCCGGCCTGCCGCGGCGCGGCCAGCGGCGGCCCAGGCGCCCCGGCCGGCTCCGGCACCCAGGCCGGGACCGGGGCGAGCGTCTCAGCCGTCCGGGCCGGCCAGCGCGGCCCAGCCGGGCTCGCCCCGGCCGGCCGGGCAGCCAGGGCCGCGGCCTGCACCTCCCCGGCCAGGGGCGCCAAGGCCGGCCGCACCGCGCCCGGCCGCGCCCCGGCCTGCCGCCCCCCGGCCGTCGGCCCCGCGCTCATCCGGCGGAACCGAGCCGGAGGCGGCACCCCGGCCGGTGCTGGCGCCCGGCGCCAAGCCCGGCGAGGGCGACGCGGCGGCCGGGGCGGCGACACCGGCCGCCGCGACACCGGGCCCGGTGCCCCGGCGGCCGGACCGGACCGCCGCGGGCGGGACAGGAGCTGACTGACCCGGCCAGGGCCAGCCAGCGGATCCGGACCGGATCCCGGCCCGGCGGAACCGGCCGCCAGCCCGGCCGTGCCTGATCGCGGCCGGCCGCGGCTGACCGGAGCCGGGCGCCAGCTAGATCCCGGCGTGCCGCGGGCATGCCGGGAAGGACCGTGCCGTGCCGCAGTGCGGCGGGCAGGAAACATCCGTGCCGCGGGCACGCAGGAACGAAAGGCGCGGCGACATGCCGAAGATGAAGACGCACAGCGGTGCCAAGAAACGGCTCCGCCTGACCGGCAGCGGCAAGATCATGCGGCGCCGGGCCCACCGCCAGCACTACTTCGAGCACAAGCCGAGCACCCGGACCCGGCGCCTGGCGAGCGACGTCGTGCTGTCCCCGGCAGACACCAAGAAGATGAAGAGACTGCTGGGGAAGTGACCCAGCCCGCGTCAAGGGAGTCAGATCAATGGCACGCGTGAAGCGGGCGGTCAATGCCCACAAGAAGCGCCGGGTCGTACTGGAGCGGGCCAGCGGCTACCGGGGCCAGCGGTCCCGGCTGTACCGCAAGGCCAAGGAGCAGCAGCTCCACTCGATGGCCTACGCCTACCGCGACCGCAAGGACCGCAAGGGCGCCTTCCGGCGGCTGTGGATCCAGCGCATCAACGCCGCGGCCAGGGACAACGGGATCACCTACAACCGGTTCATCCAGGGCCTGAAGATCGCTGGCGTGGAAGTGGACCGGCGGATGCTGGCCGAGCTGGCCGTCGCCGACCCGGCCGCGTTCGCGGCCCTTGCCGTAGTGGCCAGGAACTCGCTGCCCGCCGACCTGGACGCGCCGGGCACCGCCGCGGCCTGAGGCCGGTCACGGGTACCCAGATTCTCGCCAGCGCCTCCTCGCCCCGGATCCGGGCGGCCCGGCAGCTGGCCAAGCGCGCACTCCGGGAGCGGTCCCGCTCCTTCCTGGCCGAGGGCCCGCAGGCGGTGCGGGAGGCCCTCGGGTCGCCGGGCGTGGTCAGCGAGCTGTTCGCGACCGGGCCGGCCGCCGCACGGCACGCCGACCTGGTCCGGGCCGCGACCGGGCAGGGCGCGGCGGTGCACGAGGTGAGCGGCGAGGTCATGGCCGACCTCGCGCAGACCGTGACCCCGCAGGGCCTGCTGGCGGTGTGCCGGTTCATCGACGTGCCGCTGGCCGGGCTGATCGCGGCGCGGCCTGCCCTGACCGTAGTGCTGGCGAACGTGCGGGATCCCGGCAACGCCGGGACCGTGCTGCGGACCGCCGACGCGGCCGGGGCGGACGGCGTGGTCTTCGCCGATGCCACGGTCGACCCGTACAACAGCAAGTGCGTCCGCTCCTCGGCCGGCAGCCTGTTCCACCTGCCGGTGGTCGCCGGCGCCGCGGTCGCCGCGGTGACCGCGGCGCTGCGCGGGGCCGGGGTGCAGGTACTGGCGGCCGACGGCGCCGTCGGCCGCCCGCTGGACCAGCTTGAGTCGGCCGGCCTGCTGGCCCGGCCCACCGCGTGGCTGTTCGGCAACGAGGCCTGGGGCCTGCCCGCCGGGCTGCGGGCGCTCGCCGACGACGCGGTGGCGGTGCCCATCTACGGCCGGGCCGAGAGCCTGAACCTCGCCGCCGCCGCCGCGGTCTGCCTGTATGCTTCCGCCCGCGCCCAGCGGACGGAGGCGGCCCGGCCGGGCAAAAAGTCCGGGTAGCCGGGGTGCCGCTTACCCGGCTGGACGCGCTAGAGTCTGATCACGTTGGTCTGATCACGTTGCGTCATGGGTGACCCCATTGCGGGTCACCGGCCAGTGACGCGGCAGTGAGCCGCCACGGGTAGCCCCCCGGGCCCGTGGACGGCAGTGAAGGCACGCCGGGGACCGAGCCTGGCGGAGGCGGCACTGCGAGTGGACGGGATCAGGTCGGGACCGGCGGCGGTTGCCGCGATCCGGCCGTCCGAGCCTGCCGCCGTTACTGCGGTGCCCCCGGACTACGCGGGCCAGCTGGTGGATCCCGATGACCTGCCCGACGGGCTGGTCGTCGCCGATCATGCGGGCCGGATCGTGGCGTTCAACCGGGCGGCCGCCCGGCTGACCGGCATCAGCCCGGCCGAGGTGCTCGGCACGGACGTGCGCCGGTCGCTGCCGCTGCGCGACGGCGAGGGCCGCTGCTGGTGGCAGCGCTCCCGGCCGTACCAGGGGCTGTCCACCCGCAGCCGGCATCCCGAGCAGTCGCTGTACCTGCCCGACGGCATCGAGCTGCTGGTCAGCGTCGGCTACGTGCGCGACCCGCGCCGCACCGGCCCGCGCGAGGGCTGGCACCGCGATCCCGGCGCGGTCCGGCGGATCGCGATCACGCTGCGCAGCGCGGAGCAGCGGGCACGGCTCGAGCGCAGCCGCGCGGACCTGGTCTCCACCGTGGCGCACGAGCTCCGCTCGCCGCTGACCAGCGTCAAGGGCTTCACCGCGACGCTGCTGGCGAAGTGGGGCAAGTTCACCGACGACCAGAAGAAGGTCATGCTGGAGACGGTCAACGCGGACGCGGACCGGGTGACCCGGCTGATCACCGAGCTGCTGGACGTGTCCCGGATCGAGTCCGGCCGGATCGAGGTGCACCGGGAGCTGGTCGACATCCCCGCCCGTGCCGCCCGGATCATCGGCGGCCGGGTCGCGGCCGGCGACGCCGAGAACCGGTTCCGGATCGAGGTGCCCGGCGAGCTGCCGGAGACCTGGCTGGACGCCGACAAGGTGGACCAGATCCTGGGCAACCTGATCGAGAACGCGGTCCGGCACGGTGCTGGTACGGTAACCACTGTGGTGGAACCGGCACTGGCGGGGGGAGCTCCCTGTGTCGCGGTATCGGTCCGCGACCAGGGGCCGGGCATCGCGCCCGATCTTGCCCCCAGGGTCTTCCGCCAGTTCTGGCGGGCCAAGCGCCGTGGCGGCGCCGGACTCGGCCTGTTCATCGTGAAGGGCCTGGTCGAGGCGCACGGCGGGGAGATCGCCGTGATGCAGGCGCCGGGCGGCGGGGCGGAGTTCCGATTTACCGTGCCCGCCAGCCCGCCTGACTTCGTCTGACCAGGCCAGGCAGGCGGCGGGCGCTCGGGAGATACCCCGTCCGGAGCCGGCCGCCACGGCCGTGCGGCCGGGGCCAGGGCAGCCGCGCAGCACGCGGCCTGGCCAGCGGGTGAGGGCGGCAGCCGCCACCGGAATCCGTTACGGGTGATTCCCGGCAGTTCGATCCCATGACAGTCGGTGACCGCAGGAGAGCAGCTGGCGATGTCCGCACCGAACAAGAGCTATGACCCGGTCCAGGTGGCGGCGCTGTCGCCGGACCAGGTGGAGCGCATCCAGGCCGAGGCGCTGGCCGCCATCGCCGGCGCCGCCGACCTGGACGAGCTGAAGGCCGCCCGGCTCGCGCACGCCGGCGACCGGTCGCCGGTCAGCCTGGCCAACGCCGAGATCGGCGCGCTGCCGCCGGCCGCGAGGGCCGAGGCCGGCAAGCGGGTCGGCGCCGCCCGCGGCGCGATCCGGGCCGCCCTGGCCGCCCGGCAGGCCGAGCTGGAGGCCGACCGGGACCGGCGGGCCCTGGTCGAGGAGGCCGTCGACGTGACGCTGCCGTGGGACCGCACCCCGCCCGGCGCGCGGCACCCGGTCACCACGGTGGCCGAGCGGCTGGCCGACATCTTCGTCGGGATGGGCTACGAGATCGCCGAGGGCCCCGAGGTCGAGGCCGAGTGGTACAACTTCGACGCGCTCAACTTCCCGCCCGATCACCCGGCCAGGGAGATGCAGGACACGATCTTCGTGGCCGGCCCGGACCCGGCGGAGCACTCCGGCGTGGTGCTGCGCACGCACACCTCGCCGGTGCAGATCCGGGCCATGCTCACCCGGCCGCTGCCGCTGTACGTGGTCAGCCCCGGCAAGTGCTTCCGCACCGACACCCTGGACGCCACGCACAGCCCGGTGTTCCACCAGATCGAGGGCCTGGCCGTGGACGAGGGGCTGACCATGGCCGACCTGCGCGGCGCGATCGGCGCGTTCGTGGAGACGATGTTCGGCGCCGGGCTGCGGACCCGGCTGCGGCCCGATTTCTTCCCGTTCACCGAGCCGTCCGCGGACGTGTCGATGGAGTGCCACGTCTGCCGCGGCGCCTCCACCAGGCCGGGCGGGGCGCCGTGCCGGGTGTGCCGGTCCCAGGGCTGGATCGAGATCGCGGGCTGCGGCATGGTCAACCCGCGGGTGCTGGTCGCCTGCGGCATCGACCCGGACCGCTACAGCGGTTTCGCGTTCGGCCTGGGCATCGAGCGGGCGCTGATGGTCCGGCACGGGGTCAGCGACATCCGGGACACGGTCGAGGGCGACGTGCGGTTCAGCCGCGCGTTCGCGGCGGAGGTGTGAGATGCGGGTACCGGTGTCCTGGCTGCTGGAGTACGCGCCGCTGCCGCCGGAGTCCGGCGGCGGGCCGGATGTCGCCGAGATCGCCCGGCGGCTGACCGCGGCCGGGCTGGAGGTCGAGGAGATCCGGCAGACCGGCCACGACATCACCGGCGTGGTCGTGGCCGAGGTGCTCGAGGTCGAGGAGCTGACCGGGTTCGCCAAGCCGATCCGGTACTGCCGGATGTCGGCCGGCCCGGCCGACGGAACGGGCGGGGCGGACGGGGCGGGGGAGTCCCGGGTGATCTGCGGCGCGGTCAACTTCTCGGCCGGCGACCGGGTACCGCTGGCCCGGCCGGGCGCGGTGCTGCCCGGCGGGTTCGAGATCGGCGCCAGGAAGATCTACGGCCGGGTGTCGGAGGGGATGATCTGCTCGGCCGGACGAGCTGGCCATCGGCGACGACCACGACGGCATCCTGGTGCTGCCCCCGGACGCGCCGCTGGGCGCCGACTTCACCGAGTACGCCGGGCTGCGCGACCATGTGCTCGACATCAACGTCACCCCGGACAAGGGCTTCGCGCTGTCGGTCCGCGGCGTGGCCAGGGAGCTGGCGATCGCGTTCGGCACCGGCTACACCGACCCGGCCGATCTCGGCCTGCCCGCCGACGTCACGGCGGTGTCGGACCAGGTGCAGGCGGCCAGCATCGAGGACCCGTCCGCATGCGACCGGTTCGTGCTGCGCGAGGTCCGCGGCATCGACCCGGCCAGGCCGGCCCCGCTGGCCATGCGGATCCGGCTGGGCCGGGCCGGGATGCGCTCGGTGTCGCTGGCCGTGGACGTCACCAACTACCTGATGCTGGAGCTCGGCCAGCCGCTGCACGCCTTCGACCTGGCCCGGCTGTCCGGGCCGGTGGTGGTCCGCCGGGCCCGCCCGGAGGAGCGGCTGGAGACCCTGGACCACGTGGTCCGGGAGCTGGATCCGGACGACATCCTGATCACCGACTCCTCCGGCCCGATCTCGATGGCCGGCACGATGGGCGGCCTCGCCACCGAGGTGTCCGGCGAGTCCACGCGACGTCGTGCTGGAGGCCGCGCACTTCTCCGCGGCCGGCACGGCCCGGATGAGCCGGCGGCACAAGCTGGCCAGCGAGGCGTCGGCCAGGTTCGCCCGCGGGGTGGACCACGAGCTGCAGCTGCGCGCATCGGCCAGGGCGGCGGTCCTGCTGGCCGAGCTCGGCGGCGGCACGGTGGTGCCCGGCTGCAGCTACGCCGTCCGCCGACGTGCCCCGGGTCACGGTGGCGATGGCGGCGGACTACCCGGACCAGGTGGCCGGGACCGTCTACGGCCCGGACACGGTGACCGCGCGGCTGCGCCAGGTCGGCTGCGAGGTCCGCCAGGCCGGGGCTGCCCCCGGCGAGGACGGCGGCCCGGCGGCAGGCGCCAGCGTCGCCGCGGGCGACATCCTGCCCGCCCGGCGCGTGCGGTCCGAGCACGGTCATCATGACCGGTCCGGCGTGCTGCTCGAGGTGCCGCCGCCGTCCTGGCGGCCGGACCTCACCGACCCCAGTGACCTGGCCGAGGAAGTCATCCGGCTGGAGGGCTACGAGAAGATCCCGGTCCGGCTGCCGCGGGCGCCGTCCGGGCACGGCCTGACCGTCCGGCAGCGGCTGCGCCGGGCGGTCGGGCGGGCCCTGGCCGACGCCGGCTACGTCGAGGTCATCGCCAGCCCGTTCGGGTCCGCGGCGGACGCCGACCGGCTCCAGCTCGACGCCGGGGACCCGCGCCGCCGCATGCGTCCGGGTCGCCAACCCGCTGCGGGAGGAGGAGCCGCTGCTGCGGGCCACCCTGCTGCCCGGCCTGATCCGGGTGCTCGGCCGGAACCTGGGCCGGGGCTTCGCCGACGTCGGCCTGTTCGAGCTGGGCCTGGTCTTCCAGGCCCGCCCGGATGGCCAGCGCAGCGCGCCGATCCTGCGGGTGGACCGGGGGCCGTCGGTGGCCGAGGTGGCCACCCTGGAGGCCGCGCTGCCGGACCAGCCGCTGCACCTGGCGGTGCTGCTCACCGGGAACCGGGAGCAGCCCGGCTGGTGGGGCAAGGGGCGCCCGGCGGGCTGGCAGGACGCGGTCGAGGCGGCCCGGCAGGTGCTGGCGGTCAGCCGGGTGCCGCAGGAGGTCCGGGCGGCCCAGCAGCCGCCCTGGCATCCGGGCCGGTGCGCCGAGCTCGCGGTCCGCTCCGGCGCGCACGGGCCCTGGCTGGCCGGTTACGCCGGGGAACTGCACCCGCGGGTGGTGCAGGCGTTCGGGCTGCCGCCGCGCACCTGCGCGGTGGAGCTGAACCTGTCGGTGGTCGAGACGGCGGCGGCCGAGCTCGGGCCGGTCCAGGCGCCGGCCATCTCCAGCTACCCGGTCGCGACCCAGGACGTGGCGCTGGTCGTGCCCGCGGCCGTGCCGGCCGCGGAGGTGGAGGCGGCGCTGATCGCCGGGGTGGCCGCCGCGGGGGCCGGCGTCCAGCTCGAGGACGTGCGGCTGTTCGACGTCTACACCGGCGCGCAGGCGGGCGAGGGGAACAAGTCGCTGGCCTACACGCTCCGGCTGCGGGCCCCGGACCGGACCCTGACCGCGGAGGAGGCCGCCGCGGCCAGGGACGCCGCGGTGGCCGAGGCGTCCCGGCTCACCGGCGCCGTCCTCCGCGGCTCCTGAGCACTGGCTGTCAGGCCGGGGCGGGCAGGATGGCGAGGATCTCGGTGGTCCCGCTGACGCACTTGGATGCCTGGCCGGTCTTCAGCACCTCGGGGGTGGGAAAGCCCTGGCAGGTCCAGCCCTTGATGGTGACCGGGCCGCCGCCGCCGTTGCCGGGGGCGCGGCCTGCCTGGATCGCCCTGGCGTAGCCGCGCTCCACCGTGAGCGCCGTGGCACAGGACACCTGGCCGTGCGCCACCTCGACGTTCACCGGCACGTTGGCGGCGGTGCGGGTGGTGCCGCACCGGGCGACCGGGGCACCGGACTGGCTGGCGGCGGGCGTGCCGCCCGCCCGCCGAGGTCTTCGCTGCCGCACCGCAGCCGGTGGCGAGAACCGCAACGGCCGAGGTCACGACGGCCACGACGGCGGCGGCGGCGCGGCTGCCCCGGCGCGCGGTCGTGCCGATCACCGGCGAGCGGGCCTGCATCGTGCGTCTCCTCTCCCGCGCTCTCCCGGGCCAACATAATGCCGTCCGCCGCCCGGCGCGGGAAGGCCCGATCCCAGGCTTGCATATTCAATCATTATTCTGCATAGTAATTCACAACTCGGATCGCGAGGCAGGGGATCCGCTGAGCACACCGGATCCGCTGAGCACACAGGGAACTGCTGAGGACGGGATTCGCTGAGCGCCCGGCGGCCTGGTGGCCAGCAACCGGGCGGCAGGACCGCGATCGGCGGGTGCCCGCCCGAGGCGAGGGAGGAGCGCCGGATGGGAGCGCGGGTCATGGTGGCCGGGGCCAGCGGGTATGCCGGGGGCGAGCTGCTGCGGCTGCTCGCCGGGCATCCGGACCTGGAGCTCGGCGCGGTGACGGCGGACGGCAATGCCGGCCGGCCGGTCACGGACGTGCATCCGCAGCTGACCGGCGTGCCCCCGCTGGCCGGCCGCGTCTTCGACCCGGTCGCCGCCGGGCTGCGCGCTCGACTGCGACCTGGTCTTCCTGGCCCTGCCCGCCGGGCAGTCGGCCCTCCTCGCCGGGCAGATCCCGGACCGGGTCCGGATCGTCGACCTGGGTCCGGACTTCCGGCTGGCCGACCCGGCCGCCTGGGCCAGGCACTACCGGGGCGCGCATCCGGGCCGCTGGGCCTGCGGCCTGCCGGAGCTGCCGGGCGGCCGGGCGGCAATCCGGGCGGCCTGGCGGGTAGCGGTGCCCGGCTGCTACGCGACGGCGGCGATTCTCGCGCTCGCGCCGCTGCTGGCCGCGGGGCTGGCAGAGCCCGAAGACATCGTGATCGTGGCCGCGTCCGGCACCTCGGGCGCCGGGCGCGCGCCCCGGCCCGACCTGCTCGCCAGCGAGGTGCTTGGCGCTGCGTCGGCCTACCAGGCGGGCGGTGCGCACCGGCACATCCCGGAGATCGAGCAGGCGCTGGCGGAGGTCATCCGGCGGGACCGCGCGAACGGCGCGCTGGCCGGGCCGTCGACGGTGTCTCTTCACCCCGGTGCTCGCGCCGATGTCGCGCGGCATCCTGGCGACCTGCACCGCCCGGCTGCGGCCGGGCTGCCACGGTCCCGCGGCCGGGACGCCGGGACGGCCGGCCTGCCGGATACCGGGCGGCTGCGGGCGGCGCTGGCCGATGCCTATGCCGGCGAGCCGTTCGTGCACCTGATGCCGCCGGGGCGGTGGCCGGGCACTGCGGCGGTGGCCGGGTCCAACGCCGTGCACCTGCAGGCCGCCGCCGACCCGCGGTCCGGGCGGGCCACCGTGGTGGCGGCGATCGACAATCTCGGCAAGGGCGCGGCGGGCCAGGCGGTCCAGAGCGCCAACCTGATGCTCGGGCTGCCGGAGACGGCCGGGCCTGTCCGCCTGCGGGATCGCGCCATGAGCGTGACCGCGCCGCCCGGCTTCCGGGCGGCGGGCCTGGCCGCCGGCATCAAGGCGTCCGGCCGCCCCGACCTCGCCGTGGTGCTGAACGACGGCCCGGCCGTGGCCGCGGCCGCCGTGTTCACCGCCAACCGGGTCTGCGCCGCCCCGGTGACCTGGACCCGCCAGGTCGTCAGCGGCGGCCGGGTCCGGGCGGTGGTACTCAACTCCGGCTGTGCCAACGCCTGCACCGGCCCGCCCGGCCTGGCCGACACCACGGCCACCGCGCAGCGGCTGGCCGCGGCGGTTTCCGCGCCCGCCGGGCAGGTCGCGGTCTGCTCGACCGGCCTGATCGGCGAGCGGCTGCCGATGGACAAGCTGCTGCCGGGCGTGGACGCCGCGGTCACGGCCGCCACCGCGGACGGCGGTGCCGCCGCGGCCGACGGCGATCATGACCACCGACACGGTGGCCAAGACATGCTGCGTGCCGGGCCCCGGCTACCTCATCGGCGGCATGGCCAAGGGCGCGGCCATGCTCGCGCCCGGCCTGGCCACCATGCTCGCGGTGCTGACCACCGATGCCGCGATCCCGGCGGCCGGCCTGCGCCGCGCGCTGGCGGCCGCCGTGCGCACCACGTTCAGCCGGCTGGACTCCGACGGCTGCATGTCCACCAACGACACCGTGCTGCTGCTGTCCAGCGGCGCGTCGGCGGCGGCACCGGACGACGGCCAGTTCGCCGGGCTGCTCACCGCCGCCTGCGCCGACCTGGCCGGGCAGATGCAGCGGGACGCCGAGGGCGCGACCAAGGCGATCGCGATCGAGGTGACCGGGGCGGCCAGCGAAGACGACGCGGTGACCGTGGGCCGCGCGGTGGCCCGCAGCAACCTGCTCAAGTGCGCGATCGGGGGACAGGACCCGAACTGGGGCCGGGTGCTCGCCGCCGTCGGCACCACCAGCGCCGCATTCGAGCCGGACCGGCTGGACGTGGCCATCAACGGCATCTGGATCTGCCGGGACGGCTTCGCCGCCGCGCCCAGGTCGGCGGTCGACCTGCGGGACCGGGACGTGACCATCACGGTGGACCTGCGGGCGGGCGGGCACGGCGCCACGATCTCTACCACCGACCTGACCGCCGCCTACGTCCGGGAGAACTCGGAGTACTCGACATGACCGTGGCGGCACCGGCCAGCGCGCAGGCCAAGGCGGCCACCATGATCGAGGCGCTGCCCTGGCTGGAGCGGTTCCACGGCCAGGTCGTCCTGCTCAAGCTCGGCGGGCACGCGATGAGCCGGGAGGCGCTGCGGGTCGCGTTCGCCCAGGACGTGGTGTTCCTGCACTATGCCGGGCTGCGCCCGGTCGTGGTGCACGGCGGCGGCCCGCAGGTCAGCGCGCACCTGGACCGGCTCGGCATGCCCAGCACGTTCCGGTCCGGCCTGCGGGTCACCACCCCGGAAGCCATGAACGAGGTCCGGATGGTGCTCACCGGCCAGGTGAACCGGGACCTGGTGGGCCTGGTCAACCGGCACGGCCCGTTCGCGGTGGGACTGTCCGGGGAAGACGCGCACCTGCTGACCGCCCGCCGGGCGCACGCTACGGTCGGCGGCGAGCAGGTCGACCTTGGCCTGGTCGGGCAGATCGAGTCGGTCAACCCCGGTGCCGTCGCCGCGCTGCTGGACGATGGCCGGATCCCGGTCATCTCCAGCGTGGCCCGCGGGCTGGCAGGCGAGATCTACAACGTGAACGCGGACACCGCCGCGGCCGCGCTCGCGGTCGCGCTGGGAGCCGCCAAGCTGGTGCTGCTGACCGACGTGCCCGGCCTGTACGCCGACTGGCCAGCCAGTGCCACCGGGGATCCGCCCGGCCCGGTGATCAGCCAGCTCACCGCGAGCGCGCTGGCCGCGATGCTGCCGGACCTGAGCGAGGGGATGATCCCCAAGATGGAAGCCTGCCTGACCGCGGTCACCGGCGGGGTACCGCAGGCGCACGTGCTGGACGGGCGGCTGCCGCACGCGGTGCTGCTGGAGATCTTCACCGACACCGGCGTGGGCACCATGGTGGTACCGGACCGGCCCGCTGCGGTCACCGGGGCGCGCCCCGGGGCGCTGCGGTCACCGGGGGCGCTGCGGCCACCGCGGCTGCTCCAGCCGGGGCGGCTACTGCAGCCGGGGCGTCGTCGTGACCGCCGGCCCCGGCCAGCTGGCCCCCGGCCAGACCGCGACGCAGCGGCTGCAGCAGCGCTACGCCGCGGTCATGATGCCGAACTACGGGCTGCCGCCCGTCGCCCTGGCCCGCGGCCAGGGCTGCCAGGTCTGGGACGCCGACGGCCGCGAGTACCTGGACCTGATCGCCGGGATCGCGGTGAGCGCGCTCGGGCACGCGCACCCGGCCATCGCCGCGGCAGTCGCCCGGCAGGCCGGCACCCTGGCGCACGCCTCGAACCTGTACCTGCACGAGGGTCAGGTGGCGCTGGCCGAGCGGCTGCTCGGGCTGCTCGGCGCCGACGGCCGGGTATTCCTGGCCAACTCCGGGACCGAGGCCAACGAGGCGGCCATCAAGCTGGTCCGGCGCCGGCACGGCGGCACGCGCACGCGCATAGTCGCGGCCGAGGGCGGTTTCCATGGCCGGACCATGGGTGCGCTGGCCATCACCGGCAAGAGCCCGATCCGGCTCCCGTTCGGGCCGTTCGGGACCGAGGTGACGTTCGTGCCGTTCGGCGACGCCGCCGCGCTCAGCGCGGCCGTGGGCCCGGACTGCGCCGCGGTGTTCCTCGAGCCCGGCCTGGGCGAGGGCGGCGTGGTGCCGCCCCCCGAGGGCTACCTGCGCGCCGCCAGGCAGGCCTGTGACGCTGCCGGGGCGATGCTGGTGCTGGATGAGATCCAGAGCGGGATCGGCCGGACCGGCCGGTGGTTCGCGCACCAGCGCGACGGCATCCGGCCGGACGTGATCACGCTGGCCAAGGGGCTCGGCGGCGGGCTGCCGATCGGCGCCTGCGTGGGCCTGGGCGGCTGCGGCAACGTGCTGGCCAAGGGCGATCACGGCAGCACCTTCGGCGGGAACCCGGTCGCCTGCGCCGCGGCGCTGGCCGTGCTGGACACGATCGAGCATGACGGGCTGCTGGACCGGGTCACCCAGGTCGGCGCCAGGCTGGCCGCCGGGATCACCGCGGCCGGCCACCCGCTGGTGCGCGAGGTCCGCGGCACCGGGCTGTGGCTGGCCATCGCGCTGGACCGGCCCGTCGCCGGGGCGGCCGAGGCCGCCGCCCGGCAGGCCGGCTTCCTGGTCAACGCCGTGCAGCCGGACGCGATCCGGCTGGCGCCGCCGCTGATCCTCAGCGGCGAGCAGGCAGACTCCTTCACCGCCGCGCTGCCCGCGATCCTGGACGCCGCAGCCGGGGCGGAGGCGGCATGACGGGGCTGGCGTCCCGGCCGCGAAAGAGGCAGCGGTGAGCCGCCCGGCCGCGGGCATCCCGGCGACCAAGGCAGCGCGGCAGGCGCAGGTCGCCGCGATCCTGGACGCCCGGGTGCCGGTGCGGTCCCAGGAGGAGCTGGCCGAGCGGCTGGCGGAGCACGGAGTCAGGGTCACCCAGGCCACCTTGTCCCGCGACCTGGAGGAACTTGGCGCGGTCCGGCTGCGCGGCCGGGACGGCGCGCTGGTGTACGCACTGCCGGGACAGCCGGGCGGGCCAGCACCGGGACCGGCCCCCGCCCCGGCCCCCGGCGCCAGCGACGAGCCGACCGGCCGCCTGGCCCGGGTCGTCGCCGAGCTGCTGGTCAGCGCCGAGGCCAGCGCCAACCTGGTGGTGCTGCGCACCCCGGCCGGCGCCGCGCAGCTGCTCGCCTCGGCGATCGACCAGGCGGGCTGGCGGTCGGTGCTCGGCACCGTCGGCGGTGACGACACGGTGCTCGTGATCGCCCGCGATCCGGCCGGCGGCGACGAGGTGTCGCAGACGCTGCTGCGGATCGCCGACCGGCGCGGCCGGGCCGGGACCGCCGCACCCCCGGCCGGGACCGCCGCACCCCCGGCCGGGACCGCCGCCCCCCCTGCCGGGAGCTGAGGAGGAGAACGTGACCGAGAAAGTGGTGCTTGCCTACTCCGGCGGCCTGGACACGTCGGTGGCGATCGGCTGGCTGGCCGAGCGTACCGGTGCGCAGGTCATCGCGCTTGCCGTGGACGTCGGCCAGGGTGGCGAGGACCTGGAGACGATCCGCGAGCGGGCGCTGGCCTGCGGCGCCGCGGACGCCGTCGTGGTCGACGCGCGGGCCGAGTTCGCCAGCGGATACTGCCTGCCCGCCCTGCGCGCCAACGCGCTCTACCTGGACCGCTACCCGCTGATCTCCGCGCTGTCCCGGCCGCTGATCGTCACCCACCTGGCCAGGCTGGCCCGGCAGGCCGGCGCGAGCATGGTCGCGCACGGGTGCACCGGCAAGGGCAACGACCAGGTGCGGTTCGAGGCTGGGCTGGCCGCCCTGGCGCCCGGCGTCACGGTCATCGCGCCGGTCCGCGATTCCGGCATGACCAGGGACAAGGCCATCGCGTTCGCGGCCGAGAAGGGCCTGCCGATCAACGTCACCACCCGCTCGCCGTACTCGATCGACCAGAACCTGTGGGGCCGCAGCGCGGAGACCGGGCACCTGGAGGACATCTGGGCGGCGCCGCATGAGGACGTCTACGGCTACACCAGCGACCCGTCGGCGCCGGGCGAGCCGTCCGAGGTGACGATCGGCTTCTCCGGCGGGCTGCCGGTGTCGGTCGGCTCCCGGCAGCTGCCCCCGGCCGAGATCATTGCCGAGCTGAACCAGCTGGCCGGGGCGCACGGGATCGGCCGGATCGACCTGGTCGAGGACCGGCTGGTAGGGATCAAGAGCAGGGAGATCTACGAGGCACCGGGCGCGATAACGCTGATCACCGCGCACCAGGAGCTGGAGAACGTGTGCCTGGACCGGGACCTGGCCAGGTTCAAGCGCCAGGCCGGGCAGCGCTGGACCGAGCTGGTCTACGACGGGCTCTGGTTCTCGCCGCTGCGCCGGGCCCTCGAGGCGTTCATGACCGAGGCGTCCCGGCCGGTCACCGGCGAGGTGCGGATGACGCTGCACGGCGGCCGGGCGGTCGTCACCGGCCGCCGCAGCCCGGCCTCGCTGTACGACTACGGCCTGGCTACCTACGACTCCGGTGATGCCTTCGACCAGTCGCTGGCCCGCGGCTTCATCGAGCTGTTCGGCCTGCCGGCCAGGATTGCCGCGGACCGGGACCGGCGGCTGGCCGGCTGACCCCGCGGCTCCGGCTGGCCCCGGCGCCCGGACGGGTGCCGCCTGCGCGATCGTGGCGGGTCGGTAGGGTCCAGGGCAAGGCAATCGCTGCTGGCGGGCCGGTCCCGGCCGGGCCAGCCAGGGCAGGCAGGGAGCGCGGTGGCAGACGACAATCACGGTCGGCCGGTCCGCCTGTGGGGCGGCAGGTTCGAGTCCGGCCCGGCCGAGGCGCTGGCCCGGCTGTCGGTGAGCGTCCAGTTCGACTGGCGGCTGGCCCCCTACGACCTGCTGGCGTCCGCCGCGCACGCGCGGGTGCTGCACCGCGCCGGGCTGCTGGACGACGCCGAGCTGGACCGGCTGCTGGCCGCCATCGATGACCTGGGACAGGCCTGCCGGGACGGCAGGTTCCGGCCCGATGCCGGCGACGAGGACGTGCACACCGCGCTGGAACGCGGCCTGCTGGAGCGGACCGGGGCGCTCGGCGGGCGGCTGCGGGCCGGCCGCAGCCGGAACGACCAGGTGGCCACCGACCTGCGGCTGTACCTGCGCGACCAGGCGCGCCTGATCATCTCGCGGCTGGTCGAGCTGGAGACCGCGCTGATGGACCAGGCCGAGCGGCACGCCGGGGCCGCAGCGCCCGGCCTGACCCACCTGCAGCACGCCCAGCCGGTGCTGCTCGGCCACCACCTGCTCGCCCACGTGCACGCGCTGGCCAGGGACGTCAGCCGGCTGCGGGACTGGGATGCGCGGGCCGCGGTCTGCCCGCTCGGCGCGGGCGCGCTGGCCGGCTCCTCGCTGCCGCTGGACCCCGAGGCGGTGGCGGCCGAGCTCGGCTTCGCCAGCGCCGCGGCAAACTCGATCGACGCGGTGAGCGACCGGGACTTCGCGGCCGAGTTCTGCTTCGCCGCTGCCCTGCTCGGGGTGCACCTGTCCCGGCTCGGCGAGGAGATCGTGCTGTGGTCATCGCACGAGTTCGGCTGGGCCGAGATCGACGACGCCTACGCCACCGGGTCCTCGATCATGCCGCAGAAGAAGAACCCGGACGTGGCCGAGCTGGCCAGGGGCAAGGCCGGACGGCTGATCGGCGGCCTGACCGGCCTGCTGACCACCCTCAAGGGGCTGCCGCTGAGCTACAACCGGGACCTGCAGGAGGACAAGGAACCGGTCTTCGACGCCGTGGACACCCTCCTGCTGGTGCTCCCGGCCATGGCCGGCCTGGTCAGCACCCTCCGCTTTCATGCGCAGCGATTGGCCCGGGCAGCTGCCGCCGGGCACGCGCTGGCCACCGACCTGGCCGAGCTGCTGGTGCGGCGCGGCGTGCCGTTCCGCGAGGCGCACGAGCTGGTGGGGCACCTGGTGGTCTGGTGCCAGGTGCACGACTGCGACCTGGACCAGGTGAGCGACGCCGACCTGGCGAAGGTCTCCCCGCACCTGACCCCGGACGTGCGCGAGGTGCTGACCGTGCCGGGCGCGATCGCCGCCCGTGACACGCGCGGCGGCACGGCGCCCGGCCGGGTGGCCGGGCAGCTGGCCGAGCTGCGCCGGATCGTGGACGAGCACGCCGCCTGGGCGGCTTCGTGACGGCCGCTCCCGGTGCCGCGGGCCCGGCCAGGACCGTGGCCGCCGAGCCCGTCACCCTCGAGCGCGGCTGGTTCGACCGGCCGGCCGAGCGGGTCGCCCGCGACCTGCTCGGCTGCGTGCTGGTACGCGCCGCCGCCGACGGCCTGGTGGCGGCGGTCATCGTGGAGACCGAGGCGTACGCCGGGCAGGCCGATCCGGCATCGCACGCGTTCCGCGGCCGGACCGCGCGCAACGCGGTCATGTTCGGCCCGGCCGGGCACGCCTACGTGTACTTCACCTACGGCATGCACTTCTGCGTCAACCTGGTCTGCCTGGGCGAGAACCAGGCCTCGGCGGTGCTGCTGCGGGCCGGCCGGGTGACCGAGGGCGCCAGGCTGGCCACCGCCCGCAGGGGCGGAGGGTATGCCCGGCGGACTGGCGGGGCGGCCGCCCGCCCGGCCCGATCCGCGGTCATCCCGGAGCGGGAGCTGGCCCGCGGCCCGGCCCGGCTGTGCCAGGCGCTGGGCATCGACCGCGCGCTCGATGGCGCCGATGTGTGCGACCCCGGCTCACCGCTGCGGGTCTGCGGGCCGCCTCCCGGTCAGGCCCTGTCCGCCGCCGCCATCAGCCGGGGGCCGCGGGTCGGGGTGAGTCGCGCGGCCGAGATCGAGTGGCGGTTCTGGATCAGCGGGGAGCCCTGCGTTTCGGCATATCGTCCTTATCAGGCCAGGCGGCGTGCCAGTGCGAAACCAGTTACCGCTACCGCCCGCGATGATGGGACCATGCACGGGTGACCGACATCATCGATGACCTGGCCTGGCGCGGGCTGATCGCGGTCTCCACCGACCTGGACGACCTGCGCAAGGCGCTCGCGACCGGCCGGGTGACCTTTTACGGCGGGTTCGACCCGACCGGGGCCGGCCTGCACCATGGAAACCTGGTGCTGCTGCTCACCATGCGGCGTCTCCAGCTCGCCGGGCACCGGCCGATCGGGCTGGTCGGCGGGGCCACCGGGCTGATCGGCGACCCGAGCGGCAAGTCGACCGAGCGGGTGCTGAACCCGCGTGCGGTGGTGGCCGGCTGGGTGGAGCGGATCCGGAGCGAGATAGGCCAGTTCCTGGACTTCGAGGCCGGCCCGGCGAGCGCGCTGGTAGTGAGCAACCTGGACTGGACCGGCGAGCTGTCCGCGATCGACTTCCTGCGCGACGTCGGCAAGCACTTCCCGGTGAACCAGATGCTGTCCCGCGAGGTGGTCCGGGCCCGGCTGGAGGCGGGCGGGATCAGCTACACGGAGTTCAGCTACCAGGTGCTCCAGGCCAACGACTTCCTGGAGCTGCACCGGCGGCACGACTGCACGCTCCAGGTGGGCGGCAGTGACCAGTGGGGCAACCTGGTCGCCGGGGTCGACCTGATCCGCAGGGTCACCGGGACGGCGGTGCACGCGCTGGCCACGCCGCTGATCACCAAGCCGGACGGGACCAAGTACGGCAAGACCGAGGGCGGCACGGTCTGGCTCAACCCGGAGCTGACCAGCCCGTACGCGTTCTACCAGTACTGGCTCAACCGGACCGACGCCGAGGTGCCCGCGCTGCTGCGGGTGTACACCTTCCGCAGCCGGGACGAGATCGAGGAGCTGGAACGCCAGACCATCGCCAGGCCCGCCGCCAGGGCCGGGCAGAACGCGCTGGCCGACGATGTCACCAGGCTGGTGCACGGCGAGCGGGAGCACGCGCAGGCGGTCGCGGCCAGCCGGGCCCTGTTCGGCCAGGGCGACCTGGCCGGGCTGGACGCCGGGACACTGGCGGCGGCGCTTGCCGAGGTGCCGTCGGTGCGGCTGGACGCCGTATCGGCCGGCTCGCTGCCGTCCGTCGCCGACCTGCTCGCGGCCACCGGGATCGTGCCGAGCAAGTCCGCGGCCCGACGGGCGATCGCGGAGGGCGGCGCGTACCTGAACAACGCGAAGGTGACCGCCGCCGACGTCGCGCCTGCCGCCGCCGACCTGCTGCACGGCAGGTTCCTGGTGCTGCGCCGGGGCAAGCGCACGATCGGCGGCGTGGAGCTAGCGAACGGCCCGCGGTAGCCGCTAGCGCGGCA
The DNA here is from genome assembly GCA_963719705.1 of uncultured Actinomycetota bacterium. Classification (GTDB taxonomy): domain Bacteria; phylum Actinomycetota; class Actinomycetes; order Streptosporangiales; family Streptosporangiaceae; genus CAVRCV01. The sequence continues at coordinate 519,720 of CAVRCV010000013.1, read as the reverse complement.
GTCGGCGGTCAGCCACATCCGGCTGGTCAGCACCGATGAGGCCGCGGCCACCCCAGGGGGCATCCGTTATCGCCGGTTTCGAGGTGCATCCTACCGACTTCCGGCGCCCGGCAAGTCCGCTTCGTCCCCCGGTACGTCCGGCTGGCGTGCCGCCCTCGCCTGGTGCCGCCGTGCCCCTGGCGCACCGCCGCCAGCCGATTTGACTCAATCCCGATTGCTGCCTACTGTTTCGTCTTGCCCCCGGACACCGAGTGCGGATCGCCGACAGGCGGACGGCTCGCCGGAGCCCAGCAGGAGACCTTCCCAGCGGCACGCGTACCGGCCAGTGCTTACTAGCCGGGACGACTGGACGTCGCCGTGAAGGTATGCTGGATGCACAGCCAGTTATGTAGCAGGTCAGATTGAGCTAACTAGCTTGACAGTCCAGGACTGCTCCGGTAAGTTAGCAGGGTTGCCCCGGATGAGGCTCACAAGGCCTTTGATGGTGCGCGTCCGCTCCTTGAGAACTCAACAGCGTGCTAAAAGCCAGTGCACATGCACATACCCCGTCATACGGGTTCCTCACCGGTAACGGTGCAGGTTCCCAGACGGAAATTTGCCAGATCGTCTCCGCGGCCGGCTTGCCGGTCGGGGAGGCACCTCTTCTGTCAGCACTCCGCGCGCCGTCCCTCGGGTCGTGCCGCGGTTGCGAATAGACATTCAATGGAGAGTTTGATCCTGGCTCAGGACGAACGCTGGCGGCGTGCTTAACACATGCAAGTCGAGCGGAAAGGCCCTTCGGGGTACTCGAGCGGCGAACGGGTGAGTAACACGTGAGGAATCTGCCCCTAGCTTCGGGATAGCCCCGGGAAACCGGGATTAATACCGAATATGACCGTGACCGACATCAGTCACGGTGGAAAGTTTTTCGGCTAGGGATGGCCTCGCGGCCTATCAGCTAGTTGGTGAGGTAACGGCTCACCAAGGCGACGACGGGTAGCCGGCCTGAGAGGGCGACCGGCCACACTGGGACTGAGACACGGCCCAGACTCCTACGGGAGGCAGCAGTGGGGAATATTGCGCAATGGGCGAAAGCCTGACGCAGCGACGCCGCGTGGGGGATGAAGGCCTTCGGGTTGTAAACCCCTTTCAGCAGGGACGAAGCGAAAGTGACGGTACCTGCAGAAGAAGCGCCGGCTAACTACGTGCCAGCAGCCGCGGTAACACGTAGGGCGCAAGCGTTGTCCGGAATTATTGGGCGTAAAGAGCTCGTAGGTGGCTTGCTACGTCCGCTGTGAAAACCTAGGGCTTAACCCTGGGCTTGCAGTGGATACGGGCAGGCTAGAGGTAGGTAGGGGAGAATGGAATTCCCGGTGTAGCGGTGAAATGCGCAGATATCGGGAGGAACACCGGTGGCGAAGGCGGTTCTCTGGGCCTTACCTGACACTGAGGAGCGAAAGCGTGGGGAGCGAACAGGATTAGATACCCTGGTAGTCCACGCCGTAAACGTTGGGCGCTAGGTGTGGGGTCCTTCCACGGGTTCCGTGCCGCAGCTAACGCATTAAGCGCCCCGCCTGGGGAGTACGGCCGCAAGGCTAAAACTCAAAGGAATTGACGGGGGCCCGCACAAGCGGCGGAGCATGTTGCTTAATTCGACGCAACGCGAAGAACCTTACCAAGGTTTGACATGCAGGGAAAAGCCGTAGAGATATGGTGTCCGTAAGGGTCCTGCACAGGTGGTGCATGGCTGTCGTCAGCTCGTGTCGTGAGATGTTGGGTTAAGTCCCGCAACGAGCGCAACCCTCGTTCTATGTTGCCAGCGGATAATGCCGGGGACTCATAGGAGACTGCCGGGGTCAACTCGGAGGAAGGTGGGGATGACGTCAAGTCCTCATGCCCCTTATATCTTGGGCTGCAAACATGCTACAATGGCCGGTACAGAGGGCTGCGATACCGCAAGGTGGAGCGAATCTCAAAAAGCCGGTCTCAGTTCGGATTGGGGTCTGCAACTCGACCCCATGAAGTCGGAGTCGCTAGTAATCGCGAATCAGCAACGTCGCGGTGAATACGTTCCCGGGCCTTGTACACACCGCCCGTCACGTCACGAAAGTCGGCAACACCCGAAGCCGGTGGCCTAACCCGTAAGGGAGGGAGCCGTCGAAGGTGGGGCCAGCGATTGGGACGAAGTTGTAACAAGGTAGCCGTACCGGAAGGTGCGGCTGGATCACCTCCTTTCTAAGGAGCAACTGGCGCACCGTCGGCCTTGGTCGGCCGGTGCGTCCAGCGCCATATCTCGGGCATTCGTTCCGAGGTGGCTGCTCTGTGGAGCACTGGTTATTCGGTCCTGGCATCTGCCTGGGTCTGGACTAGTACGGTCGCTGCGTCCCTCGGGGCGCTGTGGCACGGAATGACAGCCCAGGGGACGCACGGACCGAGCACGCTGTTGGGTCCTGAGGGAACGGCCGATGCCGTCTTCTCAGCCAGGACCGGGTCGTCGCGCTGGATGGCGCGTGCGGCCCGGTACCGCCCGTATCTTGAGAACTGCATAGTGGACGCGAGCATCATCTGTAGTTGCCAAGTTAATAAGGGCACACGGTGAATGCCTTGGCACCAGGAGCCGAAGAAGGACGTAGGAGCCTGCGATAAGCCCCGGGGAGTCGGCAACCAGACTTCGATCCGGGGATCTCCGAATAGGGAAACCTGATTGGGCGTCATGGCCCATCGCCCCTGCCTGAACACATAGGGCAGGTGGAGGAAACGTGGGGAAGTGAAACATCTCAGTACCCACAGGAAAAGAAAGCAACCGCGATTCCCTGAGTAGTGGTGAGCGAAAGGGGAACAGGCCAAACCGAGCACGTGTCATAGCCGGCAGGCGTTGCGTGTTCGGGGTAGCGGGACCACTCAGTCGGAGCTGCTGATCCGGCAGGGAGTAAAAAATCAGTTGGATAGCCGAAGATGTTTGGAAAACGTCGGCACAGAAGGTGATACCCCTGTAGGCGAAATCCAATTGACTTCCGAGTGGGATCCCAAGTAGCACGGGGCCCGAGAAATCCTGTGCGAATCCGGGAGGACCACCTCCTAAGCCTAAATACTACCTGGTGACCGATAGTGCACAAGTACCGTGAGGGAAAGGTGAAAAGTGCCCCGGTGAGGGGTCGTGAAATAGTACCTGAAACCGTGTGCCTACAAGCCGTGGGAGCGTGTCAGCCTCCGGGCTGACGTGAAGTGACCGCGTGCCTTTTGAAGAATGAGCCTGCGAGTTATGGTGTGTGGCAAGGTTAACCCGAGTGGGGAAGCCGTAGCGAAAGCGAGTCTGAATAGGGCGTCTAAGTCGCATGCTATAGACCCGAAGCGGAGTGATCTACCCATGGGCAGGTTGAAGCGCGGGTAAGACCGCGTGGAGGACCGAACCCACCAGGGTTGAAAACCTGGGGGATGACCTGTGGGTAGGGGTGAAAGGCCAATCAAACTCCGTGATAGCTGGTTCTCCCCGAAATGCATCTAGGTGCAGCGTCGCGTGTTTCTTACCGGAGGTAGAGCTACTGGATGGCCTAGGGGGCCCACAAGCTTACTGAAGTCAGCCAAACTCCGAATGCCGGTAAGCCAGAGCGCGGCAGTGAGACTGCGAGGGATAAGCTCCGTAGTCGAGAGGGAAACAGCCCAGATCACCAGCTAAGGCCCCTAAGCGTGTGCTAAGTGGGAAAGGATGTGGAGTTGCACAGACAACCAGGAGGTTGGCTTAGAAGCAGCCACCCTTGAAAGAGTGCGTAATAGCTCACTGGTCAAGTGATTCCGCGCCGACAATGTAACGGGGCTCAAGCACACCGCCGAAGCTGTGGCATTCGCGTGATAGCCCGGCCCTTTGCGGCTAAAGCGACTGGGGCACTCAGTCAATGTGGTTTCGGCCACGGAGACTCAGTGCCGCGACTGCTGGCGCCTTTAGGGTCCAGGTACGCGGATGGGTAGGGGAGCGTCGGGTGGCGAGAGAAGCGGCGGAGTGATCCAGCCGTGGATGCCACTCGAGTGAGAATGCAGGCATGAGTAGCGAAAGAGGGGTGAGAAACCCCTCCGCCGAATGACCAAGGGTTCCTGGGGCAGGCTAATCCGCCCAGGGTAAGTCGGGACCTAAGGCGAGGCCGACAGGCGTAGTCGATGGACAACGGGTTGATATTCCCGTACCCGCTTAAATGTGCCCATGCCGAATCTGGCGATGCTAAGCGAGCGAGGCTGGCGAGTCCTTCGGGACGAGTTGGCCGAGCACGCGACCCAGACTGGTAGTAGGCAAGCCGAAGGGGTGACGCAGGAGGGTAGCTCTACCGGGTGTTGGATGTCCCGGAGTAAGGGTGTAGGGCGACGTGTAGGCAAATCCGCACGTCATGAGCCTGAGACCTGACGCCGAGCCGGTTTAGGCGAAGTGAGTGATCCCATGCTGCCAAGAAAAGCCTCGCGGTTAGCATTTTAGCGGCCCGTACCCTAAACCGACTCAGGTGGTCAGGTAGAGAATACTAAGGCGATCGGGTGAACCGTGGTTAAGGAACTAGGCAAATTGTCCCCGTAACTTTGGGAGAAGGGGAGCCGTGATCGGTGAGGGGACTTGCTCCCTGAGCTGATTGTGGCCGCAGATACCAGGGGAAAGCGACTGTTTACTAAAAACACAGGTCCGTGCTAAGTCGTAAGACGACGTATACGGACTGACGCCTGCCCGGTGCTGGAACGTTAAGGGGAGAGGTTAGTGGCCTTCGGGTTGCGAAGCTTTGAACTTAAGCGCCAGTAAACGGCGGTGGTAACTATAACCATCCTAAGGTAGCGAAATTCCTTGTCGGGTAAGTTCCGACCTGCACGAATGGCGTAACGACTTTCCCACTGTCTCAACCACGGACCCGGCGAAATTGCACTACGAGTAAAGATGCTCGTTACGCGCAGCAGGACGGAAAGACCCCGGGACCTTCACTGCAGCTTGACATTGGCGTTTGGGACGTCTTGTGTAGGATAGGTGGGAGACTGTGAAGCAGAGACGCTAGTCTCTGTGGAGTCAACGGTGAAATACCACTCTGGTCGTTCTGGATGTCTAACCTGGGTCCGTGATCCGGATCAGGGACAGTGTCTGGTGGGTAGTTTAACTGGGGCGGTTGCCTCCTAAAAGGTAACGGAGGCGCCCAAAGGTACCCTCAGCCTGGTTGGCAACCAGGTGTCGAGTGTAAGTGCACAAGGGTGCTTGACTGTGAGACAGACATGTCAAACAGGAGCGAAAGCTGGGACTAGTGATCCAGCGGTGGCATGTGGAAGCGCCGTTGCTAAACGGCTAAAAGGTACCCCGGGGATAACAGGCTGATCTTCCCCAAGAGTCCATATCGACGGGATGGTTTGGCACCTCGATGTCGGCTCGTCGCATCCTGGGGCCGGAGCAGGTCCCAAGGGTTGGGCTGTTCGCCCATTAAAGCGGTACGCGAGCTGGGTTTAGAACGTCGTGAGACAGTTCGGTCCCTATCCGCTGCGCGCGTAGGAGACTTGAGAGGGGCTGTCCCTAGTACGAGAGGACCGGGACGGACGAACCTCTGGTGTGCCAGTTGTTCTGCCAAGAGCACGGCTGGTTGGCTACGTTCGGAAGGGATAACCGCTGAAAGCATCTAAGCGGGAAGCTCGCCTCGAGATTAGGTCTCCCTCAGGGTTAACCTGGTAAGGCCCCCAGCTAGACGACTGGGTTGATAGGCCGGAGGTGGAAGCACGGCGACGTGTGGAGCTGACCGGTACTAATAGGCCGAGTGGCTTGGCTTCTACTCATAGATCTTGTTTCGCGTCCACTATGCGGTTCCCGAGATGCGGTCGGGCCGCCAGTCCGGGCCTAGCGCCTGAGGCCTGGCAGCTCCTGACATCTCCATAGTGTTTCGGTGGCCATGGCGAAGGGGAAACACCCGGTCCCATTCCGAACCCGGAAGTTAAGCCCTTCAGCGCCGATGGTACTGCGTGGGGGACCGCGTGGGAGAGTAGGACGCCGCCGGACATCTTCAGCTGAGGGCCTTACCGCACAGGTAATGGCCCTCAGCTCATTTTGCCGCCCGCTTATGCTGGGTCCCGCGATCGCGGGATCCCCGCGGCTGGCGCGTTATCTTGGATCCGCCGACGGCCTGCGTGGCCGGTCCTTGCTGCTGGAGGTAGTCGTGGCCGGAAGCCCGCGTGGCGCGAAGCCCGGTGGCACGCCCGCCAGCCGCCGGGGGACGAGTGCCCCCCGCCCGGTTCCGGGCAAGGGCACCGGCGCCCGGCGAGACCAGGCGGCTGGTTCTGCCGGATCGGGACGGACCGCCGCGCCGCGCCCCAAGCCGGGCTCTGGCCGGGCTGCGAGACCGGGTGGCAGGCAGAGCCCGGCCGACAAGCCCTCATCGCAGAGCCGGTCAGCCGGCGGGCCGGGACCGGCGGGCGGTAAAGGCGGGCGGGCCGGCAGGCCGCCGCGAGTCGGCGAGGCCGGACCTAGTCGGTCGGCGGCGCCAGGCGGACGGCCCGCGTCGGGCGGGAGCCGTCCCCGGTCCGGGGCGGGCGGTCGGCGCCGGGCGGCGAGGTCGGCTGCCGAGCCGGAAAGTCGGTGCCGAGCGGAAAGTCGGTGCCGAGCGGAAAGTCGGTGCCGAGCGGAAAGTCGGTGCCGAGCGGAAAGTCGGTGCCGAGCGCAAGGTCGGCGTCGGGCGGAAGGTCAGCGCCGACCGGACGGTCGACGCCTACCGCTCGGTCGCGGCCAGGCGGGGGATCAGCGTCGGCTGGGCGGTCCGCGCCAACCCGGCGGTCGGGGACAGGCGGGCGGTCCGCGCCGGCCGGGCGGCCGGGGACGGGCGGGCTCCCGTTCAGGGGCGCACGGCCGGCCCCTGGCGGCGGAACGACTGAGAGCCGGGAGACGGCTCCGGTCGCCGGGGAGGGGACGAGCGGGAGGCCGGGAACGGGTGTGCGCGGGTCGTCGACGGCTGGGTCGCGCGGGGTCGGCACATCCCGCGGCCGGGCTCGGAAGCAGCGGTTCGGGTGAGTCCCCGACGGCGCGCAGTACGGGCGGAGCTCGCGGCCGGGCCGGGGACCGGGATCCGGGTCGGTCCTCGACGGCGCGCGGTACAGCAGGAGCTCGCGACTGGGCCGGGGCGGGCCGCTCAGGCAAACCCGGCAAGGCTGGCGGTGCGCGTTATCCGGGCGGCCGGGATGCGGGCAGAGCTCGCGGTGCTGGCGGGCCGCGCGGTGCTGGCGGGCCGCGCGGTGCCGGCCAGCGGCCTGGCCCGGGCACGGCCACCGGCTCGGGCAGGGATCAGGGCTCGGCCGGGATCCGTGAGGCGGGCGGGCCACGGGCGGGTGAGCCGCGGGACGGCGAGAGCCCGCGGGTGACGGTTCCGGCGGGCATCACGGCGGACCAGCTCGACCCGGCGGCCCGGGCCGAGCTCAGGACGCTGCCGGGAGACCTGGCGGACGCAGTGGCCAGGCTGCTGGTAGCGGCCGGGCTCGAAGCGGACCCGGAGCGCTCCTACCGGTACGCGCAGGCGGCCCGGAGCCTGGCAGCCAGGGTAGGCGTGGTCCGCGAGACCTGCGGGATCTCCGCCTACCGGGCCGGGAAATGGGCGGATGCGCTGAGCGAGCTGCGCGCGGCCCGGCGGCTGACCGGCCGGGGCAGCTACCTGCCGCTGATGGCCGACAGCGAGCGCGCGCTCGGCCGGCTGGACCGCGCGCTCGACATCGTGACCGGGCCCGATGCCCGCGGCACGGACCGGGCTACCCAGATCGAGCTGCGGATCGTCGAGTCCGGCATCCGCCGCGACCAGGGCCTGGCCGACGCCGCCGTGGTGGCGCTGCAGGTTCCCGAGCTGACCGACGGGCGAATGCGGCCGGGCTCGGCACGGCTTTATTACGCCTACGCGGACGCGCTGCTGGAGGCCGGACGCGAGGAAGATGCCCGGGAGTGGTTCCGCGCCTCGGCGGGTGCCGATGCCGATGGCGAGACCGACGCCGGCGAGCGCCTGGACGAGCTGGACGAACTCGTCGTCGAGGATCTCGGCGACGCCGCCGGTCAGGAGGCGGCCGGCGGCGATCCGGCCGGCGACGATGCCGCGGAAGCAGCCGGGTCCGGACCGGCCGGCGATCCGGCCGGGATCATCTAAATTAGTCAGGAATTCAGCCACCGCAAGCCGGGAAACCACAGGTCAGCGAGCCACAGGCGGTCTAGGCAGCCGATCGTGTCACGAGTCAGGTTTCACTGGCCGGAACGGCCCAGCCAGAACAGGATGCCGGCCACGTTGCCCGCGGCCGGGGCGGTCCGCTCGTATCTCGCCGCGGCCTCCGGGTCCTGCATCACCGCGTAGCGCTGCCTGGTCCGCTCACGGACCATCGCCGCCGCGTGATCGAGGTTCAGGCCGAGGCCTGCCCGTTTGGCCGCCCTGGTCGCCTCGACCCAGACCTGGATCTCCTCGGCCGAGCGCTGCAGGGTCTGGTCCACCGCGTCCACCGGGCCGTAGTGACTGAACAGCAGCCGGGTCGGCTGCAGGGACCGGAACAGGCGCAGTGACTCCAGCGCGACGTCGAGGTCGAACTCCGGCGGCGGGGTGGCCGGCAGCATGTCCCCGGTTGCCTGCACGTAGATCCCGGCCGCATCGCCCACGTACAGGTCGCCGCTGACCGAGTCGATCAGCCCGACATGATGCTTGGCGTGCCCCGGCGAATGGTGGGTGTCCAGCCGCCTGCCGCCGCCCAGGTCGATGGAGTCCCGCCGGTCCACGGCCCGGATGCGCTCGGCCGGGATCGCGGTCAACTCGCCGAACAGCTCATCCAGCTCATCGCCGTAGACCATGCGCGCGCTGGCGTTCAGCCGCGCCGGGTCTGCCAGATGCGGCGCGCCGTACTCGTGCACGACGATCTGCGCCTCGGGAAACATCCCGGCGATGTCCCCGCTGCCGCCGGCGTGATCCAGGTGGATGTGCGTCACCACGACCGTTGCCAGGTCGGACGGTCCCACCCCGAGCTCGGCCAGGGCATCACGCACGACCGGCGCGGACGGGGCGGTTCCGGTCTCGATCAGGCAGGGCCGGTCCGCGCGGATCAGGTAGCCGGCGGTGACCCCGCCGTACCCGGCCATCCGGGTGTCGATCTGGAACACCTCGTTGCCGAGCTCGGTGATGATGTCCGCGGCGGCCGGAACGGCCGGGGCGGCCTGGGGGGATGAGTCGTGATCGTCGGGCATGCCCCATATCGTCTCAGGCCGGCCCCGGGCCGCCGCGGGCCGGGGGCTCCGCTCCGGGCGCGGCCGCGTTCAGCCCTGAGCGAACGTGCGCAGGACCAGCCCGGTTCGCGGCTTGGGCCGGAACGAGGTGGATTTGCGCGGCACCTTCTCACCCTGCGCCGCTACCGCGCGCACCTGCCCTGCGGTCAGCGGGCAGCTGATGACCGCGGTGCCGGCCGGATCAGCGGCGGCCGCCAGCAGCGCGGCTGCCGGGTCGTCGTGTACCAGCTGGATGCCCTGGTCATCGGCCGGGATCTGCCACAGCCGGGCCATCAGCAGCTCTTGCAGGATCGCCGCGGGCAGCGCGGTCCAGGCGGCCGAGCGGCCTGGCGGCATCGCCTCGGCGGCCAGCTCCGGGTCGGGATCGGTGAGCAGGCAGGTCTCATCCCGCCCGGCCAGCAGGAACGCCGGGCCCTGAGCGGCCGCGTCGGCCAGCACGCCGAGCGCGGCGGGCAGCCCGGCCAGGCCGCCCGGCAGCTCGCGCACGGTGAACGCCTTTCGCGGCCAGCCGGGCTGCCTCGGCCGGGTCGAAGCCCGGCATGACCCGGTGGATGGCGCCGATCTCCGGCGGGTAGGCGGCCGAGTCCACCAGCAGTGCCAGGCCGAGATCCCACGGACCGGCGCCGTGCCCGGCGCGGTGCCGCCGCTGCTGCAGGTCGAGGTAGGCGGCGTAACGGTGGTGCCCGTCGGCGATGAGCGCCTGCCGCGGAGCCAGGTCGGCGGCGATCGCGGCCAGCTCGGCCGGATCGGTGATGGCCCACAGCCGGTGCCGCAGGCCGTCCGGGGTGCTGGCCTGTGCCAGCGGCGCGGCGTCGCGGCGGCCCGCCCGACGATCCGGGCCGCCTGGCCGGGCCGCGCGCCGCCGTCGTACAGCAGGAAGATCGGCTCCAGGTTGGCCTGGTGGCCTCCATCAGCTCGCGTCGGCCCGCGACCGGGCCGGGCGCGACGTCCTCATGCGGCAGCACGATCCCGGCGTCGGGCGGGACCAGGCCGCAGCGCGCCGATCAGGCCGCGCTGCACGCTGGCCGTCCGCCTGGCCGCAGGTCGGCGCCGGGACCGGGCTCGCGCGCCTGCTCGTAGACGTACAGGGCCGGGGCCGGGTCGCGGACCAGGATGCCCTCGTCCTGCCAGGCGGTCAGGGCCCGGGCGGCGGCCCGGTACTGCCCGGCGGCCTGGTGCCCGTCCGGGCCGGCCGTGGCGTGCGGCATGATCAGGCGGACCACGTTGTGCGGGTCGGCCGCCATCAGCTGCCGCTCGGAGTCCCGCGCGATGACGTCGTACGGTGGAGAGATGACCTCGGCGAGCCCGCTCACCCGGTCCCCGGCGTACCGGAGCCCGCGAAACGGCGCGAGCACGAGGCCTGCCTGGCCAGGCGCGGCCGGGACCTGGCCGGACGGAAGGAACTGCATACATGGGTAACCGAGCAGGCGGCGGCCGTGATTCCCGGCCGGAGGAGGAGCGCCCAGGACCGGAGCAGCCGGAGGCGGCCGGGCCCGGCGGCCATCCCGCAGCGGCCCGCAGCCGCACCGCAGCCCGCCAGCTCCGATCCCTATGCCGATTACCGGCGCGGCCTTGACCTGCTCGGCCGGGGCAGTGCCGCGGCCGCGGCGCAGCTGCTGGAGCGCGCCGCGGCGGCCGAGCCGGACTCCCGCAGCGTGCTCGAGGCGCTGGCCAGGGCGCAGTTCGATGCCCGCCGCTACGCGGCCGCGGCCGGCAGCTTCCGCAAGATCGTGGAGGCCAGCCCGACCGACGACTATGCCCAGTTCGGGCTGGGCCTGGCCCTGGCGCGCACCGGCGACCCGGCCGCTGCGGCCGAGCACCTGGCCCTGGCCGCGGCCATGCGGCCGGAACTGCGGCACTACCACGACGCGCTGCGCAGCGTCCGCGCCACCCTGCGGGCCAGTAGCCGGGCGGCCCGGCAGCCGGAGCTGCAGCCGCCGGGATCATCCCGGCCCGGGTCACCGGCATGACCGGGCACGGCCGCCACCGGGACGGCGACGTGTCCTGCCACGCGGCTGCGACCGGCCGCTGGCCGAGGTCTACGATGTGGCGCTGCTGGACCTGGACGGGGTCGTCTACCTGGGCGGAGCGCCGATACCCGGCGCGGCGGACGCGCTGAGCCAGGCCCGCCAGCGCGGCATGCGGCTGGCGTTCGTCACCAACAACGCGTCGCGCTCCCCGTCGGCCATCACCGCCCAGCTCACCGGGCTCGGCGTCCGGGCCACCACCGCCGATGTCGTGACCTCGGCGCAGGCGGCCGCGCGGCTGCTGGCCGAGCGACTGCCCGCCGGGTCCGCGTGCTCGCGGTCGGCGGCATCGGGCTGCGGCTGGCGCTGCGGGAGCGCGGCCTGCGGCCGGTGTCCACGGCCGCCGAGCGGCCCGCCGCGGTCCTGCAGGGCTTCGCGCCCGACATCAGCTACGGGCTGCTGGCCGAGGCCGCGATGGCGGTCCGGGACGGCGCCTGGTACGTGGCCTCGAACGCCGATGCCACGCTGCCCACGCCGCGCGGCCCGCAGCCGGGCAACGGCGCGCTGGTCCAGGTGATCGTGACCGCCACCGGGCAGCGGCCGGTGGTCGCGGGCAAGCCGGAGCCGCCGCTGCACGCCGAAGCGGTCGCCCGCACCGGCGCCCGGCGGCCGCTGGTGGTCGGCGACCGGCTGGACACCGACATCGAGGGCGCGGTCCGGGGCGGCGCGGACAGCCTGATCGTGCTCACCGGGGTCACCGACCCGGCGGGCCTGCTGCTGGCCGGGCCCCGGCAGCGGCCTACCTACCTGGCCGCGGATCTCGGCGGCCTGCTCCAGCCGCATCCGGCGGTGAGCGCGGCCGGCGACGGCTTCAGCTGCGGCGGCTGGACCGCGCGGATCACCGGTGGCGGGGACAGGCGGCCGACGGCCGCGGGACGGCCGGGCGCGGCGCGATGCCGGACCGGGACCGCGCACGTGCGCGCGACTGCGCCGCACCGGCTCAGGGCATGGCTGGATGCTCCACCGGTACCGGAGAGCCGCTGGATGGGCTGCGCGCGGCCTGCGCTGCCTGCCTGGTCGTCGCCGGGGCCGGTGACCGCCGCGATGCTGCGCCCGGCCCTCGCCGCGCTCGGCTTTAAGTCCTGACCGACCCGTGGCCTGCCCCGTCTGTCCCCCTCGGGGGGACCGGGGTCAGCCCTCCGGCCGGCCCGGATCTAGCCGCCTGGCCGACGCGGGACCGGCCCGCTGTCCCGGAGACTGGTCAGGCCGGCCAGGCAACCGGCCGGACCGGCAGGAGGGACAACAGAAATGATCGAGGCACGGGGCCTCACCAAACGCTACGGCAGCACGCTGGCTGTCGATGCGCTGTCCTTCGGCGTCGAACCTGGCCGGATCACCGGCTTCCTCGGCCCGAATGGCGCGGGCAAGACCACCACGATGCGGCTGATCCTGGGGCTCGACCGGCCGACGGCGGGCACGGTCACGGTCAACGGCAAGCCGTTCGCCCAGCTCGCCCAGCCGATGCGGGAAGTCGGCGCGCTGCTGGACGCCAAGGCGGTGCACGGCGGGCGCAGCGCCTACAACCACCTGCTCTGCCTGGCCCAGACCAACAACCTGCCTGAGCGCCGGGTGCGCGAGGTGCTGGACCTGGTCGGCCTGAGCGACGTAGCGGGCAAGCGGTCCAAGGGCTTTTCCCTGGGCATGGGCCAGCGGCTGGGCATCGCGGGGGCGCTGCTCGGAGATCCGGGCATCCTGATGTTCGACGAGCCGGTCAACGGCCTGGACCCCGAGGGCATCCTGTGGATCCGCAACCTGATGAAGGCGCTGGCCGCCGAGGGCCGGACCGTGTTCGTGTCCAGTCACCTGATGTCGGAGATGGAGAACACGGCCGACCACCTGATCGTGATCGGCCGCGGCAGGCTGATCGCCGACTGCACGGTCGCTGAGTTCATCGCGGCGAACTCGAGCGCGTCGGTCCGGGTGCGCACGCCGCAGCCAGCGGAGCTGGCCAGGGCGGTCGCCGCGGCCGGCGGCACGGTGCACGAGGACGGCGACGGCCTGGTCATCGTGCACGGCCTGGCCGTCAGCCAGGTCGGTGACCTGGCCTTCGAGAACTCGGTCCGGCTGCACGAGCTGGCGCCCGCGCACGCGTCGCTGGAGCAGGCGTTCATGGAGCTGACCGCGTCCAGCGTCGAGTTCCACGCCGGCCTGCCAGGCGGCGCCGGCGCCGATCCGGTTCCCGTGGGAGGGGTGGCCTGACATGACAACGACATCCGCGCCGGCCAGGACCGGCGGCGCCGTTGCGGCGGCGCTGCCCCGCTCGGCCGGGCAGGCGAGCTTCACCGGCACGCTGCGCTCGGAGCTCACCAAGATCCGGTCGGTCCGGTCGACCTACTGGACCCTGCTGGCCCTGATCGTGGTCACGGTCGGGATCGGCGCGCTGGCGAGCTGGGGCGCTGCCAGCCACTCCCACCAGCTCGGGCCGGGATTCGACCCGACTCAGCAGAGCCTGTTCGGCCTGGTGCTCGGCCAGCTGATCATCGTCGTGCTCGGCTCGCTCACGGTCACCTCGGAGTACTCGACCGGGATGATCCGCACCTCGCTGACCTCGATGCCGCGCCGTGGCACCCTGCTGGCCGCCAAGGGCCTGGTGTTCGGGGCGGTCGCGCTGGTCACCGGCCTGGTCGCCAGCTTCGCCTCGTTCTTCCTGGGCCAGGCGCTGATGTCGGGCCACCACATCAGCACCACGCTGAGCCAGCCGCACGTGCTGCGCGCGGTGATCGGCGGCGGGCTGTTCCTGGCCGTGTGCGGGCTGCTGGCGTTCGGCCTCGGGCTGATCCTGCGGCACGCCGCGGCGGCGATCAGCGCCTCGGTCGGGCTGCTGTTCGTGCTGTTCATCCTGGTGAACTTCCTGCCGCAGTCCTGGCAGGACCACGCGGACCGGTGGATCCCGTTCAACGCGGGCAGCCAGATCTGGCGGGCCGTCGGCGCACAGTCCTCCGACCACATGTTCTCGGCCTGGACCGGGTTCGGGGTGTTCGCCGGGTACGCCGCGATCGCGATTGCCGGGGGACTGGTCCTGTTCTTCCGGCGGGACGCCTGACGGCGCACGGTCACCTGCACCGGCGGGCGGGCGGAGGGCGCTCCCTCCGCCCGCCCGCCGCGTTACTACCAGACGAAGAATGAGCTCCCGGCCAGCCATCCCCAGGGCAGGTAAGTGATCTTCCCGGTGGTCAGGTCAAGGCGGCCCAGCTGCCCTAGCGGCAGGTTCGCGAACCGGTTGGCCGGGCGCTTGGGCCTGCGCGGGCAGTGAGAGGTGCAGGCAGGAGACGGCGGTGACGGGACGCTGTAGAACTCCAGCAGCAGGTAGCGCACCGACGGGCTGGCGGCCAGGATCGTCCCGCCATGCCTCAGGTAACGCAGCCGCCCGGTACGGACGTCGCCCGCCCGGACGTCGCCGGGCACTGTGTCGGCGCCGAATCCGGTCTCGGTCGTCAGGTAAACGGTCGTGCCGTCGGCGGAGATGACCGCGAAAAGGGTCTCGCCGGCCAGCGACGGCCTGACGACGCCCGGCCGCAGCGCGATCCGGCTGCGGTCGGCGACATTGCCCGGCGCGGCATCGGTCGGCATGACCCGGATATACGAGGTAGGGTCGTGAAGCTCCGCGCCGCGCCTCACTCTGTGAATATCGCTGAAGGCGAGCAGGCCGCCGTTCGCAGTCAGCGAAAGGTCACTGATCGCGTCGTACAGCATGCTGCCCGCGACGGCCCACTGCCGGGTCTGGCCGGTGCCGGTGCTGGCCACGCCGAGAGTGGCCTGGGGCAAGGGGATTCCCCCCAAGGATGTCCCGCAGCCGGTGGTCATGAACGCGATCTTGCCCCCGTTCTCGCTGACGGCCAGCCCCGTCACCACGTACCGAATGCTCGGCAGGGCCGGGAACGGGGTCAGTGCCGACGGCCTGCCCTGGCTGTCGAGCCGGAACTGGTACAGCCAGGAGCGGCACTGCGCTGACTGGTAGAGCGCAACTATGAACGTGCGCCCGTTGCCGGTGGCCACGGCGCTGACTTCGGCCCGGCCAGGGCCGGCACTGCCGGATGAAGGGCCGCCCGGCCGGGCAGGCAGCCCGATCCGCCCGGTCAGCGCCCCGGTGGCCAGGTTGTGTACCTCTAGCGCGCTCGAGGACAGGCGGAAGCCGGTGACCACGAACCCTGGCCCTGCCGGGGCCGCGGCCGGGGGCCCGGACAGCACCTTCGGCACGATCACGGCCAGCGTCGCGACCGCGGCTACGGCCAGGGCGGCGGTCACCGGGATCAGCGTGCGGGTCAGCCGGCGCGGTGCGCGCCGGGGCCGCGGCGAGCCCGGCACGGTCCGCTCGTCCAGGTCGCGGACGGTGGCCGGGGCGACGGTGGCGGCGGCTTCGGCGTAAGCGGCGCGCAGCCGGTCTTCCAGCATGGTCACAGCTCCTCCTTCAGGTCGCGGCCGAGCTCGGCCAGGGCCCGGGAGATGGTGGACGACACCGTGCCCCGGCTGATGCCGAGAATCGCGGCGATCTCGTCCTGCGGTAGATCCAGGTAGTAGCGGAACGCCAGGACCTCGCGTGACCTGCGCGGCAGCCGGGCGACCGCGGCCAGTACCGCGCGCCGTTCCTCGGTGGCCATGGCTGCTGACTCGGCCGACCAGATCGGCAGGTCGTGCTGCACCCGCCGGAGCCAGGCCCGGCGGCGGGAGCGCTGCACGGACCGGCACCTGTTCACCACCGAGGCCCGCAGGTAGGCCAGTGCCTTCTCCCGGTCGCGGAGCCCCGGCAGCGCCCGGTGCAGGCCCAGGAACGCGTCCTGGACCACGTCCTCGGCTGATGCCTGGTCGCCGACCAGCATCACGGCGAGGCGGATCAGCCCGACGCCGTGCGCGCGGAACAGCGAGGCCACCAGGTCCGGTGTGCCGTCAGTGCTTCCCGCGCTATCCGGAAGGTCCGCGGGGCATGCGCTCGTGCCCGGCGCGCCGCCCGTGCCCGGAGGGTGTGCCGGGCGGGCTGCGTGGCCCTGGGCCGGCCCGGCGGCCGGTCCTGTGTCGCTGGTGATCACTAGCCACCTGCTTTCTGCCGCGCTACCGGTGCGCGCACACCACCTGGCACGATCTGACGTCCGGCGGGGGATGAGGTCCTGGCCGCCACCCCTTAGACGCCCCGTCGGCGGTAATGCTGAGTGCGGCGCGATGCCGTTCCGGGCGCGGCCGGCGGGCCGGTCAGCCGGGCGCGGGCTGGCAGGCGGGGCACCAGAAGGTAATCCGCTGCTCCGGCGCGGCGCCCTGATCGGCCCGGCGGACCGTTGTGCCGCAGCGCCGGCAGGGCCGGCCCGCCCGGCCGTACACCCAGGTCTCCTGCCCCCGGCGCGTGCTGCCGGTGGTGATCTGGCCGATCCGGTCCATGTTCTGCTCCAGCAGCTGCTGGGCCAGCGTGACCAGCGACTCCAGCTCCGCGACCTGGCCGGCCTGTGCCACGGGCTGATCCCGCGCAGGAACAGCACCTCGGCCTTGTACAGGTTGCCGATGCCGGCCAGGTTGCGCTGGTCCAGCAGCGCCTCCCCGACCGGCCTGGCCGGGTCGGCGCCGATCCGGCGCGCCGCCTCGGCGGCATCCCAGTCCGGGCCGAGCAGGTCCGGGCCCAGGTGGCCGACGGCCCGGTCCTCCCTGGCGGTCGGCAGGATCTCCACCACGCCGAGCAGGTACCCGACGGCCTGCCAGGCGTCGTTGGCCAGCACCAGGCGCACCCGGTGGTCGCGCGGTGGGTAGCCGTTCGCCGCGCGGATCCGCCAGGAGCCGTCCATCCGCAGGTGCGTGTGGATGGTGCTGCCGCCCTCCACCCTGGTCAGCAGGTGCTTGCCGCGCGATACCGTCTGGCTGACCTTGCGGCCGGCCAGGTCGGCAGTCGCGAAGCGGGGCACCCGGAAGTCGGTGCGGGTCAGCACCCGCCCGGCCAGCGCGTCGTCCAGCTGGCGCGCCGCCCGCCAGACCACGTCGCCCTCGGGCATCTGCCTAGCATCGCAGCCCGGCCGCCGGGCTCCAGGGCAGCCCGGACTCGCGGAGGGTGATGTTCAGCCGCCCGGCGGGCTGGCCGGCCGCCGGGTCGCTGGTGCCCGGCACGGTCCTGAGCACGCCGTGATAGGCGAGCCTGGACCGGCCGCCGAACACGAACAGGTCCCCGGATTCCAGCTCGATGTCGGTCCAGGGGCGGCCGCGGCTGATGGTGTTGCCGAACCGGAACACGCAGGAGGCGCCCAGGCTCAGCGACACCACCGGGGCTGGGCTGCGCTCGTCTTTGTCCGCGTGCATGCCCATCCTGGCCTTGTCGTCGTAGAAGTTGACCAGCGCCACGTCGGGCCGGTAGCCGGCGCCTGCCCCGGGATCGGTGTAAGCGTCTGCGACGGCCCGCCGGCCGAGCTCGGCGAGCCAGGCGGGGAACGGCTTGACCGGTGCCCCGTCCGAGTCGTCGGCGGTCCGGGAGTACCGATACGGCATCCAGTGCCAGCCCAGGCACACCGTCTGGACCGACATCACGCCGCCGGCGGGCATCCGGGTATGCCGCAGCCCGGCCGGCGGCCTGGCCCACTCCCGGCAGGCCGCCACCAGCTCCCGCCGCTCGGCCGCCGTCAGCCACCCCGGCACGTGTACCGCCCCGTCTGCGATCTCCGCTCGCGGCCGGGCGGTCAAGCCAGCCACGTCTCTCAGTATCTCCGCTCCATGTATCCCCGCCCCGCGTGCCCGTCGCCGCCGGCGCCGTGTGCCGCCGGGCCGGGGCTCGGCATTTAGCGTGGATGTACCGTTACTGCTAAAACAACAGCAGTAACGGTACATCCATGACAATGGACGGCCAGCCCATAGCGACCGTGCGGCTCGCAGTCGGCTGAACTCTCGCTCTCGGTGGCCGGACAGGCACCTAGCGTTGTCGCGCATGCGGGCTCGTGGTGTCGGAGGGCTCTGGCAGGCTGCGGGTCGTGGGCAGAACCGGAGCCTTCGACCGCCGTGCACTGGCCGACCTCGTGCGCAGGCAGAACGGGGTCATCACGCGAGGGCAGGCCATCGGCTGCTCGATGACCGACGCAATGGTCCGGTACCGCATCCGGCCAGATGGCCCCTGGCAGGTAATACTGCCGGGCGTTTACCTCACCGCCACGGGTCGGCTCAGTGCGGACCAGCGGCGCAGCGCGGCGCAGTTATATGCCGGGCCCGGCGCCGCCATCACCGGCCTCGAGGCGCTGGCCTGGCACGGTATCCGGGCGCCGGGCACACAGCTCATCGACATGCTGGTCCCGGCGGACCACCGGCCCAGGGACGCGGGCTTCGTGCGCATCCGCCGGACCACGGCGATGCCCCGGTTCGTGCTGCCGGAGCGCGACATCTGCTATGTGCCGCCCGCGCGGGCCGTCGCCGACACCGTCTACTGCCTGCCCGAAACCGAGGAGGTGCGGGCCGTGGTGGCCGCTGCGGTGCAGCGTGGCAAGGTACTGCCCGCCCATCTGGCGGAGGAACTGAAGAACGGGCCGGTCCGGGGGTCGGCGAGGCTGAGGCACGTGCTGGCCGAGATCGCGGACGGGGTGCGGTCGGTGGCGGAGGGGGATCTGCGGGCACTGGTGCGGCGGGAGCGGCTACCGGAGCCGGCGTACAACGCGCGGCTGTATGTCGGGGATGAGTTCCTGGCCAGCCCGGATGCCTGGTGGCAGGAGGCGGCGCTGGCGGCCGAGGTCGACTCGCGGGAGTGGCACCTGTCGCCGGCTGACTGGGAGCGGACGCTGGCCCGGCATGCCCGGATGAGCGCGCTCGGCATCGTCGTGCTGCACTACCCGCCACGGCGGCTGCGGGCCGAGCCGCGCCAGGTAGCGGCCGAGATCCGGCAGGCGATCGAGGCCGGGCGGGGCCGGGAGGTGCCCCGGCTGACGGTGCGGCCGGCCCGGTGACCGTCGCATCGGTTAGGCAACGAGGGCTGACCGGGAGCAAGCTGGCGTCCCGCGGCCCCGCGGCCCGGCGGCCGCCCCGGTGACCGGTTACATCAGCTTGCGCAGGTGCATCAGGTCGAAGATGCTGCCGTTCACCTTGAGCCGCCCGGTCAGCCAGGCCCGGGCGAAGCTGCCAGGGTCGGCGGCGATGGCCACGACGTCGTCGCTGTTCGCGGTGAAGCGCACCTGGGCGGCCGGGGCATCGCGGCCCGCCTCGGTCACCGGGTCAGCGCCCTGCGGGCCGAGCCGGGTCAGGAACGTTACCCCCAGGTCGGGGACGCGGCAGCTGAGCGTCCGGTCCACCAGATGGGCGGCGCGGTCCTTCGCGTCCATCTCGGAGATCCGGCCGATCAGGGTCTGCAGTGCCACCTTGCACTGTTCCGCAGTCGCCATCGTGACCTCGCTTTCCAGCGTCATTGTCCAGCCCGGTGCCGCGGGCCCGCCAGGCAGGGTGGCCGGCCGGCGCGCTTGCGCGGGGATGGCTGACGGCTGCCTGCCTGGCGCCGCGCCCAGCCGGGCGGCTGAGGCCGGCCAGATTGCGCGGCGGTGCGAGGCGCGGGCGGGCCGGGGGACCGGCTGGCGGACGGTAGCGTTTCGGTAGGGCTAGACCGGGAAGCCGGGCGGGCAGTAAGCCCGGCCGGGCAGCATGGCCGGCCGGGCAGCATGGCCGACGGGGCATGGCCGCGGCAGCATGGCCGAACGGGCAGGGGCCGGAGCGCGAGCGCGCCCGGCATGAGGAGCAGGATTGCCGATGGAGCAGGACAGCGGGGCACCCCGGCCCGCGGGCGAGGCCGAGCCGTATCAGGCGACCGGCGAGCCACGGGTCGATGCGGCGCTAAGGCACCTGGACGAGCTGGCCGACCTGCCGGTGTCGGAGCACCCGGCGCTGTTCGAGCGGGTGCACGCCAGCCTCCGGGAAGTGCTGGGCGAGCTCGACCCCGGCTCCGGCGCAGCGGCCGGGCCGCCGCCACGGCAGGGCGGCTGAGCGGCTGAGGCCGGCACCGGTGAGCAGGAGAACTCGGCTGGACACCGAGCTGGTGCGCCGGGGACTGGCGGGATCCCGGCAGCAGGCCAGCGACCTGATCGCGGCCGGGCGGGTGGCCGTCTCCGGCCAGCTGTCCGCCAAGGCCGCGACCCAGGTCGGGCAGGACGCGGCGATTACCGTCCGGGAGGCGGCGGACGGGCCGGACTACGCCTCCAGCGGCGGCCGCAAGCTGGCCGGCGCGCTCGCCGTCTTCGCCAGGCCAGCCCGGCCAGCAGCTGATCGTGGCCGGGCGGCGCTGCCTCGACGCCGGGGCATCGACCGGCGGGTTCACCGACGTGCTGCTCCGGGCGGGCGCGGCCGAGGTGATCGCGGCCGACGTGGGCTACGGGCAGCTGGCCTGGCGGCTGCGCGCTGACCCGCGGGTGACCGTCCTTGACCGGGTGAACGTGCGCGAGCTGACCCCGGACCAGGTCGCGCCGCCGCCCGGCCTGGTGACCGCCGACCTGTCGTTCATCTCCCTGGTCCTGGTCATCCCGGCGCTGGCTGCCTGCGCCGCCGCCGGACGCGGACTTCGTGCTGCTGGTCAAGCCGCAGTTCGAGGTCGGCCGGGGCCGGGTCGGCGCGGGCGGCGTGGTCCGGGATCCGGCGCTGCGGGAGGAGGCGGTCGCCGCCGTCGCGGCCGCGGCCCTGGCGGCGGGCCTCGGCGTCCGGGGGGTAACGGCGAGCCCGCTGCCCGGCCCGGCCGGAAACGTGGAGTACTTCCTGTGGCTGGCCAGGGGCGCGCCGCCGCTGGACCGGCAGGCGCTGCGGCTGGCGATCGCGGACGGCCCGCAGTGAGCCAGAACCGGGCAGTGCTGCTGGTCGCCCACACCGGCCGCGCGGCCGCGGTGCGCATCGCCCGCTCGGTGACCGAGCGGCTGACCGCGGCCGGCCTGGAGGTCCGGGTGCTGGCACCGGAGGCGGCCGAGCTGGCCTGCGCCGCGTGCCGTCGTGCTGCCCGCCAGGGCCGAGGCCGCCGCGGGCACCGAGATGGTGCTGGTCGTCGGCGGAGACGGCACGCTGCTGCGGGCGGCCGAGCTGGCCCGGCCGGCCGGCACCCCGCTGCTCGGGATCAACCTCGGCCACGTCGGGTTCCTGGCCGAGGCGGAGCCGGACGACCTGGCCGATACGGTCGACCGGATCGTGGCCCGCCGTTACCTGGTCGAGCGGCGGATGACCATCGACGTGACCGTGCAGGCGAACAGCCACGTGACCGCGACCACCTGGGCGCTGAACGAGGCGACCGTGGAGAAGGCGGCCAGGGAGCGGATGCTTGACCTGGTGACCGAGGTGGACGGGCGGCCGCTGTCCCGGTTGGGCTGCGACGGCGTGGTGTTCGCCACCCCGACCGGATCCACCGCCTACGCGTTCTCGGCCGGCGGCCCGGTGGTGTGGCCGGAGGTCGAGGCCCTGCTGCTGGTGCCGATCAGCGCGCATGCCCTGTTCGCCGGGCCGATGGTGGTGTCGCCCCGGTCGGTGCTCGCGGCGGAGGTTATCGAGCCTGTCGGCAGCCAAATACAGACGTCCGGTGCGGTTCTGTGGTGCGATGGGCGTCGTAAGGTTGATCTCCCGCCCGGCGCCAGGGTCGAGGTACGGCGCGGCGCCCGGCCGGTGCTGCTGGCCAGGTTCCGCGGTGGCGGGCCGGACAGCGGAGACCCCGGCGCGCAGCCGGACGGCGGTGAGACGGGCGCGCCGTTCACCGACCGGCTGGTAGCGAAGTTCGGGCTGCCGGTGACGGGCTGGCGCGGGCACGGCGTCGGGCGGCGGGAAGCCGCGGCACGCCAGCGAGGACAGGAGCCAGGCGGCGATGCTTGAGGAAGTCCGGATCACCGGCCTCGGAGTGATCGACGAGGCGGTTCTCCAGCTTTCCGGCGGCTTCAACGTGGTGACCGGCGAGACCGGGGCGGGCAAGACCATGGTCGTCTCCGGCCTCGGCCTGCTGTTCGGCGGCCGGGCCGACCCGTCCAGGGTCCGGCCCGGCGCCGACCGGGCCAGCGTGGAGGGCAGGCTCCGGGTCGACCCGGCCGGGGAGGTGGCCCGGCAGGTCGAGGACGCGGGCGGCGACCTGGACGACGACGGCGGCACGCTGGTGCTCAGCCGGTCGGTGTCCGCCGAGGGCCGCTCCCGGGCGCACGCCGGCGGCCGCTCGGTCCCGGTGTCCCTGCTCACCTACCTGGCCGACGACCTGGTGGCCGTGCACGGCCAGGCGGACCAGCAGCAGCTGCTGCGGCCCGGCACGGCAGCGGGAGGCGCTCGACCGGTTCGGCGGTGCCGGGCTGCTGGCGCTGCTGGCCGACTACCGGCGGGCCTACCAGCGGCACCGCGCGGTCCGCGCCGAGCTGGACGAGCTGACCTCCCTGGCCCGCGAGCGCGCCAGGGAGGCCGAGGACCTGCGCCGCGGCCTGGCCGAGGTCGAGCGGGCCGAGCCGGCCGAGGGCGAGGACATCGAGCTGCTCGCCGAGGAGGAGCGGCTGTCGAACGCGGACGCGCTGCACACGGCGGCGACCACCGCGCACGAGGCGCTGCTCGGCGACCCGTCCAGCGGCGCTACGAGGCGGCGGACGCGGTGACGCTGCTGAGCGCGGCGCGGCAGGCGCTGGAGGCGGCCGCCGCGCACGACCCGCTGCTGGCGGCGCTGGCCGGCCGGGTGTCCGAGGCCGCCTACCTGGTCTCCGACGTGGCCGCCGAGCTGGCCTCCTACGCGCAGGGCATCGAGGCGGACCCGGCCCGGCTCGGCGCGCGTGCAGGAGCGCCGGGCCGAGCTGGCCCGGCTGATCCGCGCCTACGGTGCTGCCACGGCGGTTCCGGTGACCTCATCCGCCGCGGCCCCGGCCGCCTCATCCGCCCTGGCCCCATCCTCCGGTCCAGCCGACCCGGGCGTTCCGGCCGTCGCGTCCGGCCCGGCCGCCGCGGGCACCGGAGCCGCCGGCGAAAGCGCTGCAGCTGCCGTCAGTGCCGGCGGCGACCTGGCCGCCGTGCTGGCCTGGGCCAAGCTGGCCAGCGCCCGCCTGCTCGAGCTCGACGGCGACGACGAGAAGATCGCCGCCCTGGCCGGAGAGGAGGAGGCGCTGGCCGGCCAGCTCCGGCAGCTCGCGGACAAGCTCAGCGGGGCCCGGCGGGAGGCGGCCGAGCGGTTCGGCACCGAGGTGACAGCCGAGCTGACCGCGCTGGCCATGCCGCACGCCCGGCTGACCGCGGCGGTGACGCCGCTGGACCAGCTCGGCCCGAACGGCGGCGACGAGGTGGAGATCAGGCTGGCCGCGCACCCCGGCGCGCCCGCGCTGCCGCTGCAACAAGGGCGCCTCCGGCGGCGAGCTGTCCCGGGTCATGCTGGCGATCGAGGTGGTGTTCGCCGGCGCTGACCCGGTACCGACGTTCGTGTTCGACGAGGTTGACGCGGGGGTCGGCGGCAAGGCGGCGGTGGAGGTCGGGCGCCGGCTGGCCCGGCTGGCCCGGCTGGCCCAGGTGATCGTGGTCACCCACCTGCCGCAGGTCGCGGCCTTCGCCGACACCCACCTGGTGGTGGAGAAGGCCGGCGACGGCTCGGTCACCAGCAGCGGCATCACCCGGCTGGACGACGACGGCCGGGTCCGGGAGCTGTCCCGGATGCTGGCCGGCCTGGAGGACTCCGAATTCGGCCGGGCGCACGCCAGCGAGCTGCTGGCCGCCGCCGCGGCGGAACGGGGCAGGATGCCGGAAAAGACCTGATGGCCGGGCTTGGCGCGACCCGGGCACTGATCGCGTCTGGCAAAATTGAGACCCGATGAAGGTGTCCCTCAGGTTCCCGGTCGTCCGCCGGACCAGGTCAGGTGACCTGCCCGGGATTGTGGCGACGGCGCGGCTCGACCGCCGGACCAAGAACCTGACCAAGCGGCTGGCGGCCGGGGACATCGCCATCATCGATCACGCCGACCTGGACCGGGTCAGCGCCGAGTCGCTGATCCGCAGGCACGTGGCCGCCGTGGTCAACGTGGCGCCGAGCATCACCGGCCGGTACCCGAACCTCGGCCCGCAGCTGCTGGTCGAGGCGGGCGTGCCGCTGGTCGATGACGTCGGCCCCGATGTCTTCGAGCAGGTGAAGGACGGCCGCCCGGTCCGTCTCGACGGCGACACCCTCTACCTCGGCGACACGATCGTGGCCAAGGGCACCGTGCAGACCGCCGAGTCCGTGGCCGCGGACATGGCCGCCGCGAAGGAGGGCCTGGCCGACCAGCTCCGCGGGTTCATGGCGAACACCCTTGAGTACCTCAGCCGCGACTCGGAGATGCTGATCGACGGGATGCGGGTGCCGGAGCTGCGGACCAAGCTGGAGGACCGGCACGCCCTGGTGGTGGCGCGCGGCTACCGGTACCGGGAGGACCTGCGCACGCTGCGGTCCTACATCCGCGAGTTCAAGCCGGTGATCATCGCCGTGGACGGCGGGGCGAACGCCCTGCTGGAAAGCGGCTACCGGCCGAGCCTGATCGTCGGCGACATGGACTCGGTCTCGGACAAGGCGCTGCGCTGCGGCGCGGAGATCGTCGTGCACGCCTATCCGAACGGCTACGCGCCCGGCCTGCCCCGGGTCCAGGATCTCGGCCTGGACTGCGTGACCTGCCCGGCCTCCGGCACCAGCGAGGACGTCGCGGTGCTGCTCGCGCACGAGGCGGGGGCCAGCCTGATCGTGACCGTGGGCATGCGGTTCTCGCTGGTAGAGTTCCTGGACAAGGGCCGGTCCGGGATGGCCAGCGCGGTCCTGACCCGGATCCGGGTAGGCGAGAAGATCGTCGACGCCAAGGGCGTCAGCCGGCTCTACCGCACCCGGATCTCCGGCTGGGCCCTGGCCGTGCTCGCGCTCGCCGCTGCGGTTACCATCCTGGTGGCCGTCCGGTACAGCCTGGCCGGCCAGATCCTGTTCAGGTTCGTCAAGACCCAGCTGGACACCTTCTGGTACTGGCTGACCGGGCTCTTCTAGCTGGTACTGACTGGACTCTTCTCGTGATCGACTTTCGCTATCACCTCGTTTCCATCGTCGCGGTCTTCCTCGCGCTGGCTGTCGGCATCGCGATCGGGGCCGGCGCCCTGCAGAACCCCACGCTCAAGGCGCTGAACAGGACCTCCAGGGCACAGGAACAGCAGGTGGAATCGCTGCTGGCGACCGAGCGCAGGCTGCAGCACCAGATCGGCAGCGACCAGGCCTTCGCCCAGGCCGGCTCGCAGGTGCTGCTCAGCCGCCTGCTGGACGGCCAGCGGGTGGTGCTGGTCAGCGCGCCTGGCGCCGACGGCCAGACGATCAGCGGCGTCACCACGGCGCTGCGGCAGGCGGGGGCGCAGGTCATCGGGCAGGTCGGGCTGCAGCAGTCGTTCTTCGACACCACGGCGGTGACCGAGACCGCGCTGCGGACCCTGGCCCAGGGCATGGCGCCCGGTCTCAGTCTCGGCACCGACCCGGCCAGCCCGCAGATCACCGGGCAGCAGGCGGCCGCCCAGGTCATCGCGTCCGCGCTGGTCACCGGCAAGCCGGCGGCTGGACCGCCACGCAGAGCCACTCGATCCTGGCCGGGTTCGCGCAGCGGGGCTACCTCCAGGTGAGCAACGCCGGGGCGGGCGGCGGTACGGCCCTGACCGCGCCGGCTACCCTCGCCGTCGTGATCACCCCGGCCGCCCCGCCGCCCGCCAGCGCCTCCGGCCTGGCCAACCTGGCGCTGATCGCCGTCGCCCAGCAGCTTCAGGCGGCCAGCCACGGCGCGGTCGTGGCCGGGTCGCTGCCCGGCTCAGGGGCGGGCAGCGCGATCAGTCAGATCTGCGGCAGCGGCCTCCCGCTGACCACGGTCGACTACGCCGACGGCGAGATCGGCCAGATCGCTGTCGCCCAGGCGCTGAGCTTCCTGCTGAACGGGCACAAGCCAGCCTGCTACGGCTCCGCGCCCGCCGCCTTCCCGAGCCCGGCACCGACCCCGGCGCCCACCACCGTGGCCAGCCCGCCGACTACCGGCCCGCACCGTGCCGCCCGCACCGATGGCCGGTCGCACGCCGGCTCGGCCAGCGTCAGGCCAAGCGGTGAAGGGCCGCCCGGTCCGCGCCGCCGGGCTGGCCGCCGCCGGCGCCCGCCTGGCCTACTGCGCGCTGCGCCGCTGGCCGCCGTCCGGCGCGGCGACCTGGACCAGGACCAACCACCGGGGCGAGCCGGTCACCCTGCTGGAAGGGCCGGCCGTGGCAGCGGGCGCGGTGACGGCCGCACTGCTGGCCGCCAGGCCGGACGGCCAGCGCGGGACTCCTGGCCCCGCCAATCTCGGCAGCCCCGGCGGGCGGCAGGCGGCGGCGCTGGCCGTCGCCGGGGCCGGGGCCGCCGCCTTCGGCATCTACGACGACCTGGCCGGCAGCGGTGCCCGGCGCGGCCTGCGCGGCCACCTGGGCGCCCTGGCCCGCGGCCAGGTGACCAGCGGCGCGGTCAAGATCGGCGGCATCGGCGCGAGCGGCGTGGCCGCGGCGGCGCTGCTCGGCGGCAGCGCCGCGGACCAGGTGATCAACGCCGGGCTGATCGCCGGCGGCGCCAACCTGCTCAACCTGTTCGACCTGCGGCCGGGCCGGGCGATCAAGGTGGCGCTGACGGCCAGCGCGCTGCTGGCGGCCGGCTCGGCCACGGCCCGGCAGTGCGCGGCGGCCCCGGCCGGGGCGGCGCTCGCGCTGCTGCCCGATGATCTTGGCGAGCGGGCCATGCTGGGCGATGCCGGGGCCAACGCGATCGGCGCCATGCTGGGCGCGGCCGCGGCCGCCGCGCTGCCGCGCCCGGCCAGGATCGGCGGGCTGGCGGTCATCGTCGGCCTGACCGCGGCCAGCGAGGTGGTCAGCTTCACCAAGGTGATCGAGCGGACCCCGGCGCTGCGCTGGATCGACATGCTCGGCCGCCGCCCGGTAGCGGTGGCCACGCCAGCCAGCCCGGCGGGCGTCACCAGGGCGACAGGGGCCGCGGACGGCACCATCGCGGACGGCGCCATCGCGGACGGCGAACCGGAACGGGCGGGCGATCCGGACGGGCAGCACGGCCGCGCCTGCCGCGGGCCCGGCCCGGTGACCGCAGCCCCGCGGTGACCGGGCCGGCGGTCCCGGCCACCGAGCAGGGGCCGGAGCCGGGCCCGCCGCGGCTGGCCGGTCCCGGCATCGGCCGGGCGGCGGCGCTGATCGCGGCGCTGACCGTGCTGGCCCGGCTGATCGGGCTCGGCCGCCAGCTGGTGTTCGCCCACACGGTGGGCTCGGCCTGCCTCGGCACCGCCTACACGACGGCGAACCTGGTGCCGAACGTGATCTACGACATCGTCCTCGGCGGCGCGCTGACCGGCCTCGTGGTGCCCCTGCTGGCCCGCCCGGCGGTGCAGTCCGGTGCGGGGCAGTCCGGCGCAGTCCGGTGCGGTGCAGTCCGGTGCCGGGCGGGACTCGGCCGGCCAGGGCGGCGCGGCCGAGGTCAGCCAGATCTCCTCGGCGCTGCTGACCTGGACCGTGGTCATCCTGCTGCCCGCCAGCGTGGTGGTCGCGGCGGTCGCTGTCCCGGCGGTCTCGCTGCTGGTGCCGGGCAGCCTGCACGGCTGCCCGCGGGCCGAGGTGGTCTCGGTCGGCGGCCGGATGCTGGCCGTGTTCGCGCCGCAGATCCTGCTGTACGGCCTGGCCGTGGTGCTGTACGGGATCCTGCAGGCGCACCGGCGGTTCACCGCCCCGGCGCTGGCGCCGGTGCTGTCCAGCCTGGTGGTGATCGCGGCCTACCTCGCGTTCGTGCCGCTCGGCGGCCAGCACACCACTGCAGCTGGCCGGGCTCCCGGCCACGGCCGAGCTGACGCTGTCGGTCGGCACCACGGCCGGGGTGGCCGCGCTGGTGGTCACCGCCCTGGTGCCGGCCTGGCGGCTGCGGCTGCGGCTGCGCCCGGCACTGCGGTTCCCGCCCGGCGTCGCCCGCCGCGCCCGCGGCCTGGCCGCGGTCGGCATCGCCGCGGTGGTCGCCCAGGATGCGTCGGTGCTGGTGGTGACCTGGCTGGCCAACGGGCACGGCGGCACCGGCGCCGTGGTCCTGTACAACTACGGCTGGCAGGTCTTCACCTCCGCTTACGCGGTGCTCGCGATCCCGATCGCGGTCAGCGCGTTCCCGGCGCTGTCCGCCCGCGACGGCGACCGGTTCAACGATGTCGCCGCCACCTCAAGCCGGGCGGTGCTGCTGATGTCCTGGCTCGGCACCGCGGTGCTGGCCGGGATCGCCGTCCCGGCCGCGCGGGTGTTCGCCGGCCGGGTGAACGGCCTGAGCGCCAGCGCCTCGGCGCACCAGGCCGGGGAACTGGCCGCGGCCTTCGCCCTGTTCGCGCCCGGCCTGGTCGGCTACGGCCTGGTGGCGTGCCTGTTCCGGGTGCTGCTGGCCGACGGGCGGAACCGGATCGCCGCGACCCTGGTGCCGGCCGGCTGGCTGCTGGTGATCGCGGCCGACCTGGTGGCGGTGCCGCTGGCCGCACGCGGCGCGGTGGTTCCGGTCCTGGCGCCGCCAACACCGCCGGGCTGACCGTCGCTGCGCTCGCGCTGCTGATCGCGGTCCGCCGGGTCCGCGGGCCGGGCGCGCTGGCGCGGCACGGCGCGCGCGTTCGCGGCCGGGCTGGCCGGCGCGCTGGCCGGGGCGGGCGCGGGCGCGGCAATCTCCGCCTCGATCCATCTGCAGGGCACGATCATGAACGCATTCCTTGCCCTGCTGTCGGCCGGGACATCGGTCATCGTCTTCGCGGCGGTGGCCTACCGCCTGGACGGGCCGGACCTGCGCCTCGCGGTGGCCAGGCTGCGGCGGCGGGCCGCCTGATGGCCCGGCCCGCGGTGACCTACGTGCTCGGCACCACGGCCGGCGGCACCGGCCGCCACGTGGCAATGCTGGCCCGCGGCTGCCTGGCCGCCGGAGCCGCGGTCAGCGTGCTCGGCCCGCCGGAGACCCGGCCGCTGTTCGCGCCGGACGAGCCAGGCGGCGACCCGGCAGGTCAGGAAGCCAAGGCCCGGCCTGCCGGGATGGCGGGCCGTGGCGCCGGCCTGGCCGGGCCGGAGCCGGGCGGCCAGGCGGCATCCGCCGGGGAGAGCCGGCAGATCGGGTTCGCGGCGGTGCGGATCGCGGAGCGGCCGCGGCCCGGCCATGACGTGGTGGCCGTCATGCGGCTGCGCGGGCTGGTGCGCCGGGCCCGGCCAGACGTGGTGCACGCGCACGGGCTGCGGGCCGGGGCGCTCACCGCGCTCGCGCTCGCCCCGGCCCGGCCCGGCAGTCCGGAGCTGATCGTGACCGTGCACAACGCGCCGCCGGCCGGGCGCGGCGGCCCGCGTGATCTACCGGATGCTGGAGCGGGTCGTCGCCCGCCGCGCCGCAACCGTCGCCTGCGTGTCGGGCGACCTGGCCGACCGGATGCGCGGCCTGGGCGCGCGGCGCACCGTGGCGGCCGTGGTGCCGGCCGTGCCCGAGCCGCCGCCCGCGCCGGAGGATGTCGCCAGGGCGGCCGCCTGCATCGGCGCGGCCGGGCGGCCGGTGCTGCTGGCCGTCGGCAGGCTGACCGGGCAGAAGGGCCTTGACATCCTGCTGGCGGCCGCGGCCGGGTGGCAGGACCGGCGGCCGTGCCCGCTGCTGGTGATCGCGGGCGACGGGCCGCTGGCCGCCAGCCTGGCCGCCAGCGCGGCGGCGGCCGGGATCGCCGCCAGGTTCCTCGGCCAGCGCGCCGATGTCCCGGCACTGCTGGCCGCGGCGGACATGCTCGTGCTGCCCAGCCGGTGGGAGGGGCAGCCGCTGCTGCTGCAGGAGGCGCTGCGGGCGGGCATCCCGATCGTGGCCAGCCGGGTCGGCGGCGTGCCGGACCTGACCGGCAGCGACGGGGCGCTGCTGGTGCCGCCGGAGGATCCGGCTCAGCTGGCCGCCGCGGTGCGGCGGGTGCTCGACGACCCCGGCCTGGCCCGCCGGCTCGGCTCGGCCGCGGCGGCCAGGGCGGCCTGCCTGCCGACGCCGGATCAGGCGGTCACGGCGGCCATCGCGATGTATGCCGCGTCTGCCGCATCCTTCGCCGGGCTCATGCGGGATTTCTGACCTTCGCAAATTGCATTCAGCACTGTGCAAATTGTCAGTTACGTGACACTCAGCAATTTTCTGGCAACAATCGGCTGTTTCGCCTGAACAACCAGCCCAAAATGTGCTGAGCTGATGAATTGCGGATACAGGTCACTTCTGTCTGGTTGCTGGGGGGTGCGATTGGCGGTACAAAGCGGGCTCACATCGTCCGGTGCTGCGCCGTCAGCCGACGCCGGCGATCACCCTGACGTTCACTCAGGCGCTGGTCAGGGGCCCCGCCCGGCATCCCGCTCACGGGGCGGATCCCGACAGTCAGCGGCGCAGGCCTCGTCGGCTCCCGCTGGGTCCGGGTCGGCCGGGGAAGGCGACGGGCCAGCGGCAAGGCCGGTCACGAATAGGACAGCTCGGTCCGGATCGGCGTCGGCTCAGTCAGTGCCCGCCGGGTCAGTGCCCGCCGGGTCGGCGCCGAGTCGGTCAGGGCCGGCTGGGTCAGCGCCCGCAGGGTCAGGGTCGGCCCGGTCAGCGTCGGCTGGATCGGCGCCAGCTGGATCCGGGCAAGCCGGGCCGGGACCGGGCAAGCAAGGCCCGGTTTCCGCGGAACCGGCGGCACCCGAGACAGCGGGTTCGTCTGACACCGCCGGTGCGGAGCCGGTGCCGGCCGGGTCAGTTGCGGGCGATCCAGACACTGGCGAGTCGGTCGCGGCTGAGTCAGTTGCGGCCGAATCGGCAACCGGCGGGCCAGTTGCCGCCGGGTCGGTGAAAGCTGAGTCGGCTGCGGCCGGGTCGGCCACTGGCGAGTCGGTGCCCGGCGAGTCGGTTGCGGGCGATCCAGTCGCGACTGAGCCGCCCGCGACCGGGCTGGCCGCAATAGGGCTGGCCCCGGCGGCATCAGCCCGGCCTGAGCCGCCGGCCGTGCCAGCCGGGCCTGAGCCCTCGGCTGCTGCTGAGCCGTCGGCTGCTCCTGGGCCGTCGGCTGTGCCAGCCGGGCCTGGGCCGTCGGCTGTGCCAGCCGGGCCTGAGCCCTCGGCTGCTCCTGGGCCGTCGGCTGCTGCTGAGCCGTCGGCTGCGCCTGGGCCGTCGGCTGCGCCGTCCTGGGCGCATGTCATCGGCAACACGCTGCGGCTGTGGCTGCGGCGTCGCGTGCTCGGGCGGATCCCGCGCTGGAGCAGCATGCCGTCGTCGCGGCGCCGTGCGGTCTGCGGCGGCCATCTCGGTGGCCGTGATCGTGCTGGCCGGCCTGATCGGCGCGCTGGCCACCGCGCGCCGGGGCAGTGCGCCCGGCGGCAGCAGCCAGCCGAAGAGCGGCACCGGGACGGGCGCGAGCTCGGCGGTGCTCGCCGCGGCTGCGGCCAACCGGCAGCGCGCGGGCGCCTGGATCGCCGCCCAGGTGGGCCGCAGCGCGATCGTGGGCTGCGACCCGGTGATGTGCGCGGTGCTGGCGCATGACGGCTTTCCCGGCTCGGACCTGCTTCCGCTGGTCCCGACCTCGACTGATCCGATGGGCGCCGCGGTCGTGGTCGCGACCGCGGCGGTCCGGAGCCAGTTCGGCGCCAAGCTCGCCGGGGTGTACGCGCCGGCCGTGCTGGCCGGCTTCGGCACCGGGCTGGCAGGAGTCCAGGTCCGGGTCATGGCCCCGGATGGCGCGGCCGCCTACCAGCACGCGATGGCGGCTGACCTGGCTGCCCGTCGCGCCGATGGCCGGCAGCTGCTGCACGCCGCCCGGCTGCGGGTCTCCGGCCCGGCCCGGACCGATCTGGTCGGCGGGCTGGCCGACTCGCGGCTGCTGACCACGCTCGTCAACCTGGCTGCGAGCTACCGCGTCACAGTGATGACCTTCGGCAGCCCGCAGCCGGGAGCAAGCCCCGGCATCCCGCTGCGGTTCATGGAGGTCGTGCTGCCGGCCAGCAGGTCAGCCCAGGCCAGCGTGCTGGCCGGCGCGCTGAGTATCGTGCGCCAGCAGATCCCGCCCTATACCCCGGCCAGCGTGCAGGCCGGGCGCACTGCGGCCGGGCCGAGCCTGCGCATCGAGTTCGCCGCGCCCAGCCCGCCAGGGCTGCTGCACCAACCGGCGCGCTCATCGCGGTGACCACCCGCGATGGCCGTCGGCCGAAGTTCCGACAAGTGAATTACCAGAAAAGTGAGGGGGGCCGCTGGCGGCCCGCCAGTTTGAGAGGCAGAAAGCTATGACACGTTCAAGGATTGCCCGGCTCGCCGCGGCTGGCTGCCTGGCCATCGGGCTGGCCGGGCTGGCTGCCCCGGCGGTATCGGCGGCCACTGCGGCACCAGTCGCACAAGGGGGAGGGCTGGCTGCGGCTGGCGCACCTGTCCCCGAACACGCCTGCCGTTGATGTTTACCTGTACGCGTTTGATGACCCGAGCGCGAAGATCGTGCTGCACCATGTTGCCTACGGCACGGTCTCGCCGTACGAGGAGGTCGCCAGCGGCGAGTACACGGTCGCGATGCGCGCGGCCGGGGCCGCGGCGAAGTCCAAGCCGGTGCTGTCCACCACGGTGGACATCACCGCCGGGGACGCCTACACGGTGGCCGGGATGGGCCCGTTCAAGGGGCTGCGGCTGCAGATCCTGCACGACTCGCTGACCACGCCGAAGGGCAAGGCGCTGGTGCGGGTCATCCAGGCCTCGCTGCAGCAGCACACGGTCACGGTGCAGGCCGGGCACCAGATGCTGGCCAAGCAGCTGCGGTTCGGCGACTTCACCAGCTACCGGGCGGTCTCGCCGGGCACCTGGCGGGTCACCGCGGCCGGATCGAGCGAGAACGCCAGCTCCAGTATCACCCTGGCGGCCGGTACCGTGCACACGCTGGTGATCCTGGACGACCCGGGCAGCCTGACCATCACCGACCTGACCGACGCGGCGGGCAGCAAGGTACTGCCGACAAGCGCGCCGCAGACCGGCCTGGGCGGTACCGCGCCGCGGCCCGGCGCGCCGCTGCTGCCCTGGGTCGCCGTCGCCGCGGCCGGGCTGGCGCTGACCGCCGGCAGCGCGGCCCGGATCCGCCGCAACCGGCAGCTGCGCGCCGCCCGGCTGCGCTGACCGGGTACTGCTGTTCAGTCCGCCCTGGCGCTGACCGGATGGAGCCGTAGTAAAGATGACCAGAACGCAGGGCAGGCACGCGCTGCCGCCGAGCGGCAAGATCGTCATCGCGGTCCTGCTCTGCGGGCTGGCCGCGCTGGCCGTGGGCGCGTCCGGGCTTGCTGCCGCCAGCAGGAAGCCCGGCCACCCTGGTCGGCCCCCCCGGCTGCCGTCGGCGATGATGGCGGTGCCGAAGGGCAAGCGGGCACCGGTGCCGCAGCCCGCCCATGACCAGGCCGCGCCGCCGGTCAGCCTGATCATCCCGGCGATCGACGTCCGTTCCAGCCTGCTCCGCCTGGGGCTGACGAAGTCCGGGGCGCTGCAGACGCCGGACGACCACCACGGTGGCCGGCTGGTACACCGGCAGCCCGCGGCCGGGCGACATCGGGTCGTCGATCATCATCGGCCATATCGACTCGCTCCAGGGACCCGGCGTGTTCTACCGGCTCCGGCTGCTGCGGCCGGGACAGCGGGTCTTCGTCCGGGAGAAGAACGGCAGGCTGGCGGTGTTCCGGGTGACCTCGGTGCACATGTACCTGAAGGCGAAGTTCCCGACCGCCCTGGTCTACGGGCCGGTACCGGACGCGCAGCTGCGGCTGATCACCTGCGGCGGCGCCTTCGACCCGGCCACCGGGCACTACCTGAGCAACGTGGTGGCTTCGCCACGCTGATCCGCTAGCCGGGACGCTGAGCGCCGGCGGCAGGCACGGCCGCCCTTAGGCTGACAACATGGTGACCATCCGCCCGGCCCGGCCGGAAGACGCCGAGGCCATCGCCGCCATCCGGGCGCAGAGCTGGCGGGCCGCCTACGCCGGCGTGATCCCGGCCGACGTGCTGGCCGAGTCGACCAGCCCCGCCAGCGTGGCCCGGCAGGCCACCCGGATCCTGGACCGGTGGACCGGGATGATCATCGCCGAGGCGGATGGCGCCGCTCGTCGGCTACGCGAACTTCGGCCGGGAACGGGCCAGCGGCGAGCTGGGCTCGGTGCCCGGGCCGGAGCAGGATCCGTCCAGGGCCGAGCTGTACGCGATCTACGTGGCCCCGGCGCACTGGTCCACCGGGGCCGGGCGGGCGCTGATGGACACCGTGCTGAACCGGGCCGCCGCTGCCGGGTACGAGCGCATCAGCCTGTGGGTGCTGCTGGACAACCCGAGGGCGCGCCGGTTCTACCAGCGGGCCGGGTTCAGCCTTACCGGCGAGAGCGAGGTGCTGGCCGACCTCGGCGGGGTCACCGAGGTCAGGTATGCCCGGCCGCTGAGCCGGGACGATCCGGCGCTCACCGGCGCCGCGCGAACCGGCTCAGCGAGAACCGCGGGCCGGGCAGCTCGTCCCGCTCGCCGGTGGCGAGGCTGGCCAGCCATTCGCCGATCAGCGGGCCGAACTTGAACCCGTGCCCGGAGGTGCCGCAGCCGATCACCACCTGCCCCGCCCGGTCCAGGATGAAATCGTGGTCCGGGCTGTTGTCGTAGACGCAGCGCTCGGCGGCGACCGGTTCCGGGCTGAAGCCGGGCAGCAGCTCGGCGGCGGCCTGCACCAGCGCCGCGGTCATGGCCGGGTCCGGCTGCTGCGGCTGGCTGCCCGGCCGGACCGGCGGCCCGGTGTGGTGCAGCCCGAACTTGTACCGGTCCGTGCCGGGCACGGGCAGCCCGTACGGGGACGGCTCGCTGTGGCCGATGATGATCGGCGCTACCGGTGACCGGCTCGGCTGGGGCCGGCCGCGGGCCCGCCAGGCCCGGCGGTGACCGGCGCCAGGTAGGCCACCTGCTCCTGGGTCGGGGCGGCCGGCACGGCCGTCCCGGCCGACCCGAGCAGTCCGCTGGTGAACGGGCCCGCGCAGATGATCACGACCCTGGCCGACAGCGGCCCGGCCGAGGTCTCGACCCGCACCCGGCGCCCGTCGTCGGCCAGCCCGGTGACCCGGACCCCGGTGCGCACCTGCGGCCCGCCGCCGGCCAGCGCGGCCAGCGCCTGGTCGGCCGCGATCACCGCCGACTCGGGTTCCAGCAGGACCGGGCCCGGCAGCCGCACCGCCGGGAAGCGCGCCGCCGCCTCGCCGGGTGGCAGCAGCTCGGATCGCAGGCCGGCCGCGCCGCAGCGCCGCACGCACGGCCGGCAGGTCCGGCCCGAAGGTCAGGTGCGGGACCGGCAGCAGCAGCTGCCGCCCGGACTGGTCCTCAAGCTCGCGCCACAGGCCGCGGGCGCGCTGGACCATCGCGACGTACTCCGGCTCGGGGTAGCCGAACCGGAAGATACGGCAGCCGCCCTTCGAGCCCGCGCCCTCGTGACCGACACCGGCCTGCTCTAGCACGGTGACCTCCCGGCCGCGCCCGGACAGTGCCCTGGCGGTGGCCAGGCCGAGCAAGCCGGCCCCGACCACGATGTAATCGTTCTGGCTGGTCATGGCCTTTCCCGCCGGGGCGGTGCGCTGCCCGCACGGCCGACCTGCGCCAGGTACTGCCGGTAGGCGCTGGCGAACGGCTCGGAGCCGTCGCCGAGCGTGGCCTGCAGCCAGGACGCGGTCCGCTCGGCCGAGGAGATCACCTCGGCCGGGTAGCCGTACCTGACCTGGTGCTCGGCGAACTCGTCCTCGTCCAGCAGTTCCACCGTGCCGTCGCGCAGGCGGCGCACGTCCAGGTCCAGGTCGATCATCGTGACCTGGGCGGGGTCCGGCCACCGGGGCTCGGTGGTGATGTCGCAGTAGATCTCGGTCGAGGCCGGCTCGTCGTTGAACGCCGCGGTCCAGCAGCCCTCGCGCGGGAACAGCAGGATGCTCGCGTAGGGCAGCGTTACCAGCGGCCCGTCACCCTTGCGCAGCACCGTCGGGGCCGGTGACCCGGCCCAGACCCCGTGCTGGTCCTCGCCGAGCATGCGCATGACCTGATGCCAGTGCAGCGAGCCGTCGTACTTGCGGTAGACCACCCGTACCTCACCGGTCATGTCCCGAACTGTACCGGCGGCCGGGCATCAGGCCCCTGGCCGGGGCCGCGGTGCGCGTCGGCGTCAGGCCTCCGGCTGCCGCATCAGACAGGTAGCCGGGGCGCCCGTGCTCGAACTCCAGGAAGGTGACCAGTTCCTCGCCGTCGTCATCCGCCACGAAGAACGACTCGCTGTCCACCGGCCGCAGGCGGAACGGCAGGACCGGCTCGCCCGGCAGCTCGGCGGCCGGGCCGCTAACGGCTGGTGTGACAGACCAGCTGCCCGTCCTCGACGGCCAGCTCGTACCGCACTCCGAGCCGTTCGTAGCGTCCCGCGTAGTCGTCGAGCGGGAGGTCAGGTAGGCGGATCCGGCGGCTCAGGCACCCCCGGCATGGTGACGCCGGCGATCGTCTCGAACAGCCACCGGCCCAGATCGCGCCACAGCCGCCTGCCGTTGTTCGCGTTGGTCAGCAGCACGATGACCAGATCCTGCTCGGGCACGGCCTGCAGGAACGAGGCCTGGCCTATCGTCCCGCCGCCGTGGCCGATCACCTGTGCCCCGTCCCACTCGGCCAGCATCCAGGCCAGTCCCTGCGACTCGGGCGCGGTGCAGCTGCGTGGCCTGGCCACCTGGACCTGGCGCATCGCGCGGGCACCCGGCGCGGACAGCAGCCTGGTGCCATCACGGGCCGTGCCGTCGGCCAGGTGCATGCGGACGAACCGCACCAGCTCGGCGGCCGTGGCCACGGTCCGGCTCCCGGCCGGTACGTGCGCGGCCTCCATCAGGACAACCGGGGCCACCACCGGCATCTGGTCGGGACCGCTGACATGTCCGACAGCGCAGCGCCTGGCCAGCATCTGCTCCGGCAGCACGGTCGTGTGCGTCAGGCCGAGCGGCGCGAAGATGCGCTCGGCGAGCGCCTGATGGTACGGCAGCCCGGTGACCTTCTCCACCAGGTGGCCGGCCAGCACGAAGCCGGAGTTGCAGTAGGACCACATCTGGCCCGGCCGGTGGATGAGGCCGATGTTCTTGAGCGAGTCCGCGTACCGCTCGACCGCGTTGTCACCGCTGCCGAAGCCCTGGAAGTAGTCACCCTCGATGCCGCTGGTGTGGGTGAGCAGATGGCGGATCGTGATCTCGTCGGCCGCTCCCGGCTCGGCCAGCTCGAACGAGGGCAGGTAGCGGCGGACCGGCGCGTCCAGCTCGATCTCGCCCGCGTCCGCCAGCTGCATGACCAGGGTCGTGGTCATGAGCTTGGTGTTCGAGCCGATCTGGAACACCGAGTCGGCGGTGGCCTCGACCCCGGTCCGTGCGTTAATCACCCCGGTTGCGAAGTCCAGCAGCTCATCGCCCTTGCTCACCGCGAGCACGGCGCCGGGCACGCGGTACAGGCGGGCCAGCGCGTCGAGCCTGGCCTGGATGTCCGGGAGCAGCGCGACCAGTGAGGTCATATCGCGAGCCTACGTCCGGCGCGGAACCTGCGCGCCGCGCCGGGTCGCGTCCGGTTGGGCCCGTCCGGCCGCCCGGAGTGGTAGGAAACCCTGATGGGAAGCACAGCGCAGCCCGCTGCCGCTGGCAGCGGCCGGGTCCGGGTGGCATTCCAGGGCGCGGCGCACGCTTACAGCGACGCCGCCGCGCGCAAGTACCTGCACGGCAGCGGGCTGGCCGGGCAGGTCACCGGCTACCGCACGTTCCGGGCCGCGGCCGCGGCGCTGCTGGGCGGCCAGGCCGACCTCGCGGTGCTGCCGATCGAGAACACCACGGCGGGCAGCATTAACGAGGTGTACGCGCTGCTGCGCGAGCACGAGCTGTTCATCGTCGGGGAGGAAACCTGGAAGGTCGAGCACTGCCTGGCCGGGCCGGCCGACGTCCCGCTCGGCTCGCTGCGGCGGATCCTGTCGCATCCGCAGGGCCTGGAGCAGTGCGCGCAGTTCCTGCAGTCGCTGCCGCAGGCGGTGCCGGAGAGCTATTTCGATACCGCCGGGGCGATGCAGGCGGTGGCCGCGGCGGCGGATCCGGCCGTGGCCGCGATCGGCCCGGCGGCGGCGGCCGCCGCGCACGGCCTGGTGGTGCTGCGCCGCGGCATCGCCGACAGCGAGCACAACTACACCCGGTTCGTGGTGCTGGCCACGGCCCCGGCCGAGGTTGATCCGGCCATCCCCGGCAAGACCAGCCTGATCGTGGTCACCCGGCACGAGGAGGGCGCGCTGCTGCGCTGCCTGGCGGTCCTGTCCGGCAGCGGTCACTCGCTGACCAAGCTGGAGTCCCGGCCGCTGCCCGGCCGGCCCTGGGAGTACCTGTTCTTCCTGGACTTCGAGGGGAATGTGGCGCTGCCGCACACCGCGGCCGCGCTGGACGGGCTCCGCGCGGCCGCGCTGGAGGTCAAGGTGCTCGGCAGCTACCCGGCGCGGGCGCTACGGCGCCCGGCCCGCTGACCGCCGCCGGGCAGCGCGCCGCGGCCCCGGCCCTGGCACCCGGTGGCCTGGCCGCTGCCGGGAAGACCGGCCGGGCCGGCGGCGCGAGCACGGTGAGGATGCCGGTGACGGCCAGGGCCAGGGCCAGCACGGCCAGCTCCAGCCGGGTGGCGCGAGCGGTGCCGGAACCGGGCCGGGGACGGCGGCGCAGCCAGGCCCGGCCGGCCACGGCCAGCCCGATGGCCACCGCCACCAGGGCCGCCTTGACGATCAGCAGCCGTCCGTAGGCCGTGGTCAGCAGGGACCCGAGCGGCACCAGCAGCAGCGCGGAGAGGATCCCGGTTGCCGCGATTACGGACAGCAGCCAGGCGGCCGCGCTGCCGTACAGCCGGACCAGCCCCTGCATCGCCGCCGGGTCGGCCCGCCAGGCCGCGGCCGCCCGCAGCACGTAGCACAGCAGGCCTGCCCACAGCACCGCGGGCAGCACGTGGCACAGGCTCAGCAGCGCCCCGGCCGCCGGGATGATGCCCTCCGGGTGCGCCCGGACCGCCTCGGTCACCACCACGCCGACCAGCGCCAGCACGCTCCAGCCCGGCCGGCGCAGCCGCAGCAGCAGCGCCGCGGCGGCGAAGCAGGCGAGCTCGATGACCGCGGCTATCCCGGTGGCGTTCGCGCGCAGGCCGAGCACCGGCGGCAGCGCCAGCCGGGCCGCCAGGCCGGGGCTCGCGGCGGCGGTGACCGCCAGCGCCGCGCTGGCGACGCCGCCGAGCAGGCAGCCGCGCAGCGCCCAGGGCGGCGGCAGCGGCAGCGACAGGGCGGCCGGCGCCGCCTGGTCCCGGGCACGCTCTCGGGCTGCGTACTGCCGGGCCAGCCCGCGGCCGGCCAGCCCGCCGAGCGCCAGCGACAGCCCGATCAGCATCAGGCCGCGCTCCAGGCCGGTCAGCCACAGGCCGGGATCGGACAGCGGCGCGGGCCCCGTGGCGAGTACCGGGGTGACCGGCATCGGGATGCCGCGCTACCCGTCGCTCGCGGGTGGTAGCACAGCCAGCTGGCCCGGGCTACCACCCACGGGCGCGCCACTCGGGGACGTGCGGCCGCTCGGTGCCGAGCGTGGTGTCGGCGCCGTGACCGGGGTAGACCCAGGTCCCGTCCGGCAGCTCGGCGAACACCCGCTGCTCCAGGTCGGTGATCAGCTGGCCGAAGCGCTCCGGGTCGCCCTCGGTGTTGCCCGGCCCGCCGGGGAACAGCGAGTCGCCGGTGAACAGGTGCGGCTGCCCGGCCAGTGAGCCGCCGCCGTCGTAGCACAGCGCGATGCTGCCGGGCGTGTGGCCGCGCAGGTGGATGACCGACAGCGCGGCGTCCCCGATCGTGATCGTGTCGCCGTGCCCGGCCGGCTGGCTGACCGGGACCGGCAGCGCCGCCGCGTCGTCCGGGTGCGCGGCCGTCGCGGCGCCGGTGGCCTGCTGCACCTGCGCCAGCGCGGCCCAGTGGTCCCAGTGCTGGTGGGTGGTGATGATCAGCGCCAGCGGCGTGTCGCCGATCAGGCCGAGCAGGGTGGCGGCGTCGTTGGCCGCGTCGATCAGGCCGAGTGCGCCGGTGCTGGTGCAGCGCAGCAGGTAGGCGTTGTTGTCCATGGGCCCGACCGACACCTTGGTGATGGTGAGGCCGGGCAGTTCCCTGATGTCGGCGGGTCCGCCGACGCTGACGTTTCCTGTGTAGGTCATGTTCTTCCCCATCTGGCCGGTGATGCCGTGCCGCGCTCCATCCTGGCAGCTACCAGGGGGGCATCCGCGGCGGGGGGCCAGCGGGGGAGACGGCCAGCCCGGTGCCGCGGCTGCGGCCGCTCAGCCAGGCCAGCAGCTCGCAGCCCGGACCGGTGACCGTCACCCGGGGGTCCGGGCCGGTCCGGTAGCTGCTGCCGGTGCGGTCATCGGTCAGCAGCACGGCGGGAGCGTCGCCGTCCTCGGCGAATCGGGCGGCTGTCGACTCCAGCCGCCCGGCCACGAACCAGTCCGGCCAGTCAGCCGGCCGGTAGCCGGCGTCCAGGTCCACGTGGTGGAACTCGACCTCGCCCAGCCGGCGCCACAGCACCACCCAGGCGGGGTGCTCCGGGCCGTTCAGGCCGCGCACCATGACCTGCCAGCCGTCCCCGGTCAGCAGGCCGGCCTGCGCGGCGAACCGCGCGGCGGACTCGGCCGCGTCGGCGGCGAGCTCGCGGGCGGCCCGGCCCGATCCGGCCTCGATCTCGTCGTTCCTGGCCTGCGCGTCGCGGTACTGCGGCGTCACCACCCCGGTGTGCGCCCAGACCAGCAGGTTGCGCAGCCCGTCGGCATTGCGGGCGATGTGGGTGAGCACGTGGCCGCGGCTCCAGCCGGGCAGCGGCGACGCGGCCCGCGCCTGCTCGTCGGTCAGCTCCGCCGCGGTTGCCAGCATCCGGCCGGTGGCAGCGTCGACCCGCTCGCGCAGCGTGACCGGATCGCTGGCCTCCGCTGCGGACATGGTGCCTCCTCGGCTGCCGGGGCTGTCCGGAAGAAGATACCGGGTCCGGTGGTTGACCTGGTTGCGGCCGATCCGGCTACCGGGCGCTCCGGAAGGCCCGGTGTTTTGTCAGACCTCCCGGATAGCATGGCGACGCGCCTTCCTAG
Source organism: uncultured Actinomycetota bacterium (assembly GCA_963719705.1). Taxonomy (GTDB): domain Bacteria; phylum Actinomycetota; class Actinomycetes; order Streptosporangiales; family Streptosporangiaceae; genus CAVRCV01. Next base: position 478,412 of record CAVRCV010000013.1, on the reverse strand, counting down.
CTTTGCCGATACCAGTCTTGCCAGCAGCGTCAACCTCCGGAGAACTGAGCGCAAAAGTGGCAGATCGCCTTGTCGTTCGCGGTGCACGCGAGCACAACCTGAAGGACGTCTCGCTCGACCTGCCCAGGGACGCGATGATCGTCTTCACCGGGCTGTCCGGGTCCGGCAAGTCGAGCCTGGCGTTCGACACGATCTTCGCCGAGGGCCAGCGCCGGTACGTCGAGTCGCTGTCGGCCTACGCCCGGCAGTTTCTCGGCCAGATGGACAAGCCCGACGTGGACTTCATCGACGGGCTGTCGCCCGCGGTGTCGATCGACCAGAAGGCGGCCGGCCGGAACCCGCGCTCGACCGTCGGCACGATCACCGAGGTGTACGACTACCTGCGGCTGCTGTACGCCAGGGTAGGCAAGCCGCACTGCCCGGAGTGCGGCCGCCCGATCGCCAGGCAGAGCCCGCAGCAGATCGTGGACCGGGTGCTCGAGTTCGAGCAGGGCGCCAGGTTCCAGGTGCTCGCACCGGTGGTGCGCGGGCGCAAGGGCGAGTACACCGAGCTGCTGCGCGACCTGCAGACCAAGGGTTACTCCCGGGCCAGGGTGGACGGCACCGTGATCCGGCTGGACACTACGGCCCGCGCAGGCCCGGACGGCCTGCCCGCGCTGAAGAAGTACGAGAAGCACGACATCGAGGTCGTGGTCGACCGGCTGGACGTGAAGGAGTCCGCCCGGCGGCGGCTGACCGACTCGGTGGAGACCGCGCTCGGGCTGTCCGGCGGGACCGTGGTGCTGGACTTCGTTGACCTGCCGGGCGACGACCCGCAGCGGGAGCGGATGTTCTCCGAGCACCTCGCCTGCCTCTACGACGACCTGTCGTTCGACGAGCTTGAGCCGCGGTCGTTCTCGTTCAACTCGCCCTGGGGCGCCTGCCCGGCCTGCACCGGCCTCGGCACCAAGATGGAGGTCGATCCCGAGCTGGTGGTCTCCGACTCCGACCGGACCCTGGCCGAGGGCGCCATCGGGCCATGGAGCGGCGGGCACGTCAGCGATTACTTCGTCCGGCTGATCGAGGCGCTCGGGTACTCGCTCGGGTTCAGCATCGACACCCAGTGGTCCCGGCTGCCCGCGGCCGCCCAGCACGCGCTGCTCTACGGCTACGACGACCAGGTGCACGTCAAGTACAAGAACCGGTACGGCCGGGAGCGGTCCTACTACACGAACTTCGAGGGCGCGATCCCCTACATCGAGCGCCGGCACGCGGAGGCGGAGAGCGACTCCAGCCGCGAGCGGTTCGCCGGGTTCATGCGCGAGGTGCCGTGCCCGGTCTGCAAGGGCGCCCGGCTGAAGCCGATCTCGCTGGCGGTCAAGGTGGACGGCCGGTCCATCTCCGACTACTGCGCGATGCCGATCGGGGAGCTGGCCAAGCGGCTGCTCGCGCTGGAGCTGTCCGACCGGGACCAGCAGATCGCCGGGCGGATCCTCAAGGAGGTCAATGCCCGGCTCGGCTTCCTGCTCGACGTGGGCCTGGACTACCTGACCCTGGACCGGGCGTCGGCGACCCTGGCCGGGGGGGAGGCGCAGCGGATCCGGCTGGCCACCCAGATCGGCTCGGGCCTGGTCGGCGTGCTCTACGTGCTGGACGAGCCGTCGATCGGGCTGCACCAGCGGGACAACCACCGGCTGCTGGAGACCCTGATCCGGCTGCGCGACCTGGGCAACACGCTGATCGTGGTCGAGCACGACGAGGACACCATCCGCGCGGCCGACTGGGTGGTCGACATCGGGCCGAGGGCCGGCGAGCACGGCGGCCACATCGTGGTCTCCGGCCCGCTGGAGGAGCTGCTGGCCAGCAAGGAATCGCTGACCGGCGCCTACCTGACCGGCCGCGAGGAGATACCGGTGCCGGCCGTCCGCCGGAAGCGGAGCAAGAGCCGGGAGGTCATGGTCAAGGGCGCCACCGAGCACAACCTGCGCGGCATCGACGTCGCGTTCCCGCTCGGCTGCTTCATCGCGGTCACCGGCGTGTCCGGCTCCGGCAAGTCGACCCTGGTCAACGACATCCTGTACAGCGCGCTGGCCAAGGAGCTGCACGGCACCAGGATCGTGCCAGGCAAGCACACCAGGGTCACCGGGATGCAGCACCTGGACAAGGTGGTGCACGTGGACCAGGGCCCGATCGGGCGCACCCCGCGGTCCAACCCGGCCACCTACACCGGCGTGTTCGACCACGTGCGCAGGCTGTTCGCGCAGACCACCGAGGCCAAGATCCGCGGCTACCAGCCGGGCCGGTTCTCGTTCAACGTCAAGGGCGGCCGGTGCGAGGCCTGCTCGGGCGACGGCACCATCAAGATCGAGATGCAGTTCCTGCCCGACGTGTACGTGCCCTGCGAGGTCTGCCACGGCGCCCGGTACAACACCGACACGCTCCAGGTGCACTACAAGGGCAAGACCATCGCCGACGTGCTGGACATGCCGATCGAGGAGGGCGCGGGGTTCTTCGAGGCCATCCCCGGCATCCACCGGCACCTGCAGACGCTGGTAGACGTGGGCCTGGGCTATGTCCGGCTGGGCCAGCCGGCGCCCACCCTTTCCGGCGGCGAGGCGCAGCGGGTCAAGCTGGCCTCCGAGCTCCAGCGGCGGTCCACCGGCCGCACCATCTACGTGCTGGACGAGCCGACCACCGGGCTGCACTTCGACGACATCCGCAAGCTGCTCGGGGTGCTCGGCCGGCTGGTAGACGGCGGCAACACGGTGATCGTGATCGAGCACAACCTGGACGTGATCAAGACCGCGGACTGGGTCATCGACCTCGGCCCGGAGGGCGGCTCGCGCGGCGGGCTGGTGATCGCGACCGGTACCCCGGAGCAGGTTGCGGCCTGCGACGACAGCTACACGGGCCAGTTCCTGAAGAAGCTGGTGCACGCCTGACCGCCTGGCCAGGCACGTTACGCTGCCGGGATGGAGATCGCGACCGGCGGCGGGCCCGGCGAGGTGGACATTGACTCCGGCGGGGAGCCGGATTTCCTGCTGGTGCTCACGCACGGGGCCGGGGCCGAGCCGGACAGCCCGGACCTGCTCGCGGCCGGCGAGGCCCGCCGCGAGCTCGGTGCCGCGGTGGCCAGGGTGAGACAGCCGTACCGGGTCCGCGGTGGCCGTGCTCCCGGCTCGGCGGCCCGGCAGGACGCCGCCTGGCTGGAGATCATCGAGGCGCTGCGGCGGCGGTTCCCGGCGGTCCCGCTGATCCAGGGCGGCCGGAGCAACGGCGCCCGGCTGGCCTGCCGTACCGCGGTCCCGGCCGGAGCCAGGGCCGTGCTCGCGCTGGCGTTCCCGCTGCACCCGCCCGGCCGCCCGGAGCAGTCCCGGCTGGCCGAGCTGCGCGCGGCTGGCACGGACGTGCTGGTGCTGAACGGCAGCCGGGACCCGTTCGGCATCCCGGCCAGCGAGGGCAAGGCCCGGGTCGTCGTGCTGCCGGGGGAGACCCACGCGCTGTCCCGGCACCCGGAGAGGGTCCGCGACGAGGTCCGGTCCTGGCTGCGCGAGATCCTGCCGGGCGCTGCGCCAGCCTAGCGTCAGCTCGCTTCCAGGATGGCCTTGAGCCGCGCGAGGTCCTTCCGGTAAGGACACGCCGCCGGGCAGCGCGGTAGCGCTGTCTTAACGCGCTAGCCGAGCGTTAACGAGCCGCTAGCGCCGCCGGTCAGACTTGGGATGCTGTCGCCCCGACGGCGGGGTGCACGAAAGCTCACGGCCGAGATTCATTCCTGAGGGGTGCATGATGCTGCTTTTCAACCTGGCGCGCAGGCACGCGGCCCGCGCCGCTGCGGTGCCGGTGCTGGCCGCGCTAGCAGCAGCCATCCCGGCGTCCCTGCCCGCCGTCCCGGCGCAAGCGGTCGCGCGGCCGCACTCTGGCGGGCACATGCGCGGGCCGCATCTGACGCGGCCGCGGCCGCGCGGCGAGCGGCCGCAGGTGATCACGGGGCCGGTGACTGATCATGGCGGGCCAGTGCAGACCGCGCCGCGGGTATACGTGGATTTCTGGGACTGGACGGCCGATCCGAGCGGCGAGCAGGCGTACCTGACGAATTTCCTGTCCTCGGTTGGCGGTACGTCGTGGCTGAGCGCGGTGTCCCAGTACGGCGGCGGGTCAGGAGCCGGGCTGCTGGCAGGTACCTGGTCGGACCCGTCCGCCATCCCGGCCAGTCCCAGTGACGCGCAGATCCAGGCCGAGGCGGTGAAAGCGGCCAGTCATTTCGGCACCGGGAACTCAGTCAACGTGCAGATCGTGGTGGCGACCCCGACCGGGCATTCCACCCCCGGGTTCGGCACCGAGTTCTGCGCCTACCACGGCACGGTAGCGGCGGATCCGAATATCACCTATACCGATCTGCCGTATATGACCGATGCGGGGTCGGCATGCGGCGAGGACCTGGTGAACGGGGCGAGCGGGACGCTGGACGGGGTCAGCATCGTCGAGGGCCATGAGCTGGCCGAGTCGATCACAGATCCGCTGCTGAACGCCTGGTATGACGCCGGGCATAACGAGATCGCCGATAAGTGCGCCTGGTCGGGCCTGACGGACATCGCCACGACGGCGGGCCGGTTCGCCGTCCAGCCGCTGTGGAGCAACGCCGCCAACGGCTGCGTGGTGTCCTCGGGTGTGCGCCAGGTGGCCGCCGAATCGGTAGCCAGGAACTCCGATGGCAGGCTGCAGGTGTTCGCCATCGGATCTGACCACGCCATCTGGGATGACTGGCAGACCTGCGCAGGAGAATGTGAGTGGAGCGGCTGGTCAACCCTGGGCGGCTCGCTGGACGCGATGCCGGCGGTCATCGCGAACGCCGACGGCCGGCTCGAGGTCTTCGACATCGACGCGACCGGGATGATGTGGCACGACTGGCAAACCACGCCTGGCGGTACCTGGAGCGGCTGGAGCAATCTCGGCGGCCGCCTCGTCGTGTCCACCCCCACGGTGAGCCGCAACGCCAATGGCGAGCTGGAGATCTTCGCGACGGGCACTGGCGGGTCGGTCTGGACTATCTCGCAGACGAGCCCGGGCGGCGGCTGGTCCGGCTGGTCCAGCCTGGGAACCCCTGGTACCGGCGTGGTCAGCACCCATGAGGTGGCCATGGTGGCCGCGGGCGAGAACGCCGACGGCCGCCTGGAGATCTTCGCCTCGACGACCAACGGGACGGTGTGGCACGACTGGCAGGCCACACCCGGCGGTGCCTGGAGTGGCTGGTCCAGCCTCGGCAGCACCATCACCCAGTCGGTCTCGGTGGCCAGGAACTCCGATGGCAGCCTGGAGATCTTCGCGCTCGCGCCGGGCGGTGGAGTCCTGACGGACTCGCAGACGAGCGCGGGAGGCGGCTGGTCCGGCTGGTCCGCGCTGGCAGGGACGCAGACCAGCGCTCCGCCGGTGCCCGGTCAGGACCAGGACGGCCGGCTGGAGATCTTCGCGCTCGCGTCTGCTGGCGCCTTGTGGCATGACTGGCAGACCACTCCCGGCGGCGCCTGGAGCGGCTGGTCCAGCTTTGGCGGCAGCCTGCTCAGCGCGTCGATCGATACCCCGGCCGTCGGGCAGAACACCGACGGCAGGCTGGAGGTGTTCGCCACCGCGCCTGACGGGTCGATCTGGCACAACTGGCAGACAGGGCCGAACGGCGTCTGGAGCGGCTGGTCCAGCCTCGGGTAGCGCCCGGCGAGAGCCGGCGGCCGCCGGGCTAGACGATCGAGGCCTGCAGCGCGAGCCTGGTCAGGTCGGCGCGGCGGCGGCAGCCGGTCTTGTCCCGGATCCGGTCAAGGTGCGAGCCGACCGTCCGGACGCTGATGAACAGCTGCTCGGCGATCTGCGCATTGGTGCGGCCCTGGGCGACCAGGAGGACAAGCTCCCGCTCTCTGACGCTGAGCTGCGGCAGGCCCGGTTTCGCGGCGGGCGGGCCGGCCTCGGCGGCAGTCAGCAGGGCGGCGTACTCCGCGGCGACCGGCAGCAGCATGGCCGCGCCCCGCTGCTCGGCCGCGCTGGCCTGCCGCGGCCCGGCAGCACGCCGCGCCGCGGCAACCGGCCCCGACCGGCGTGCCACGTCCTGCGGCGGCTCGGGAATCCCGCCCTCGCGCCGCAGCGCGGCGTCGGCGGCCCACAGGGTGAGGGCCTCGGGGTAACGGCTGGTCTGCGCGCACAGGTGCCCGGCCGCGTCCAGACAGTCGTGCAGCAGCAGGTCCTGGCCGATCCGGGCGGCGAGGTCCAGGGCCTCGCTCAGATGCGCCCTGGCCGGCCTCGCCGGCCCGTCCGCAGGGCGATGTTCGCCATGATCATCAGGCCGTCCGCCTGGTCGAACACCGCGCCGACCGGGCGGGCCAGGGACAGCGCCCGGCTGCAGTGCCGCTCGGCGGCGGGGTAGTCGCCGGCGTCGAGCAGGGCGATCGCCAGGAACAGCGCACTGCGCCGGACCAGGCTGCCGGGCAGCCCGTCCGGCTGGATCTGCTGGGCCTGCTGCCACCAGGACAGGCAGGCCCGGTGATCGCCGGCGTAATACGCGCTGGCGCCGACCCAGCACAGCGCGCGGGCCTCACCTTCCGGGTAGTCCAGCTTCCTGGCCAGCACCAGGGCCTGCCGGGCCGTCGTGGCAGCCTCGTCAATGCGGCCGAGATTGAGCAGGCAGTCGGCGCACCCGCAAAGGGCCTGCACCAGATCGGGAGCCGGCGCCGTGGCGGCTAGCGCCTGCCGGGCCGCGGTGAAGTGCCGCAGCCCCGCCGCCTCGTCGGTCCCGGTCGCGAGCCGGCCGAGCCAGACCCGCGCGCTGCACCACTGCGGCCCGCCCTCGGGCACCAGCCGGGCCGCGGCGGACAGCAGCTCATCGCCCTCGGCGTACCGGCCCCGGAGCGACCACCACGGCGCCAGGGCCAGCGCCAGCCGCACCGCGGTCTGCGGGTCGTGCTCCAGCGCCCAGCCCAGGCCCTGGTGCACGATGGCGTCCTCGGCGTCCAGCCATTCCGCGGCCCCCCGTTCCGCCGTGCTGGTGGCAAGGCCCGCCGCTGCCTGCTCGGCAACCCACAGCGCGTGCCCGGCCAGCGTCGCGCTGGCCGCCGTCTCCTCGTCCTCGGCCGTCAGCCGGCTCAGCGCGTAGCCGCGCAGCGTCTCCAGCATCAGGTACCGGGCGCGGCCGTCCGGCCCGGTCCGCGGCGGGACCAGCATGGAGCAGTCGACCAGCCGCAGCACCGCGGGCCCGGCACCGGGACCGGCCACGGCCTCAGCGGCAGTCAGGGTGAACGGGCCGGGGAAGACGGCCAGCCGGCGGAAGACCGCCCGTTCCGGCTCGTCCAGCAGCTGGTAGCTCCAGGCGGCGGTGGCGGCCAGGGAGCGGTGCCGGTCCGGCGCCTGCCGGCCGGTCCCGGCCAGCAGCCGGTCATCGAGCCGGTCGGCCAGCTGGGTCACGCCCAGCGCCTCCACCCTGGCCGCGGCCAGCTCGATCGCCAGCGGGATGCCGTCCAGCCGCCGCACGATCTGCGCTACCGCCGCGGCGGACTCCGGACCGATCGCGAACCGGGAGTCTGCCTGGCGCGCCCGGTCGGCGAACAGCCGCACTGCCGCGGACTGGCCGGCGGCGTCCGGCTCCCCGGCCGGATCCGGTTCGCCGGCCGTGCCGGGTGAGTCCGGCAGGGCCAGCGGAGCGAGCCGGTACCTGGCCTCGCCCGCCAGCCCGAGCGGCTCCCGGCTGGTGGCCAGGATCCGGATGTCGTCCGCGAACGGCAGTACCGACTGGCACAGCGCCGCAGCCGCGGCCAGCACGTGCTCGCAGTTGTCCAGGACCAGCAGGATCTGGCGCCGTCGCAGGGCCGCGAGCATCGAGGCGGCCAGGGACGAGCCGGAAGCCTGGCGCAGCCCGAGGCTGACCGCGACCGCGGTCGGCACCAGCCCGGGCTCGGCCACCGTGGCCAGCTCGGCCAGCCACGCGCCGTCGGCGAATTCACCGGCCAGGTGCCGCGCGACCTCGCCGGCCAGCCGGGTCTTGCCCACCCCGCCCGGCCCGGTCACGGTCACCAGCCGGTACTCGCCGAGCAGGCCGGTAACGTCGGCCACCTCGGCCTCGCGGCCGACGAAGCTGGTCAGGGCCGGGGCCAGGCCGTGCACCACCGCGGACGGCGCGACCCTGGTCACGAGGGCCATTGTCCAGCCGGAAGCGGCGGCCGCGCCACCTTCCCCCTCGGCAAGGTGGCACGGCCGCCGCGACCGGGCGGCTCCGGCGGCTACTGCCTGGACCAGGCTCTGCCGTTCCAGCGCTCCAGCAGCGCGAATACCGGCTCGCTGAGCGCGGCGGGGAAGTAGCTGCCCACCGCCCACGCGCCCGGCCCTGAGACGGCGACGCCGGCCAGGCTGTTCTGGTTGGTGGCGTCACTGATGCTGATGCTGCCGGTGACCGCCCAGGACCTGCCGTTCCAGTGCATGATCAGCGACTTCGACGGGCAGTTGATGCTCGGCCCGAGGCACGGGCCGAGGCCGACCGCCCAGGCGCTGGATTTCGAGGCGGCGACGCCGTAGAGCATCTCGGTCCTGGACCCGGCGCCGGGCAGCCGCGCCCGGCTCCAGGACCGGCCGTTCCAGCGCAGGATCAGCGGCTGGTCGGTGTCGGCCCCGGAGTAGTACTGCCCGACCGCCCACGCGTCCGAAGCCGAGGCGGCCGCGATGGCGGACAGCCTGGTGCCGAAGGTGGCGACCGGCGGCGCGACGGCCCTGCGCCAGGTCCGGCCGTTCCAGTGCAGGATCAGCGTCTGGTTCCTGGACTGCGGATCCAGCCAGTAACCCACGGCCCACACGTTGCTCGCCGTGACGGCCCTGACCCCGAGCAATTCGTTATCGCCTGTGCTGGGGTCCGGGGTGGGCACCTTGCGCCAGGAACGGCCGTTCCAGTGCAGCGCCAGGGTCACGGTCGTACCGTCTGGCGAGGTGTAGTGGCCCACCGCCCACGCGCTGCGCCTGGACGTCGCGGAGACTCCGGTGAGCACGCTGCCGTCCGGGGTCGGACCGCCGACCCGGTGCCAGGCCCGCCCGGTCCAGTGCAGGTAGAGGTTGAACTCGCCGCCATCGTCGGCGCCGACCGCCCAGGCATCCGAGGTCGAATCGGCGCTCACCGATACCAGGCTGGCCTGTCCGCCGGGGCTCGGCGCGGGCACCGCCGACCAGCGGGAGCGGTTCTCGCGCAGGATCACGTCGTTGCCTGGCGTGCAGCCCTCGGGCTGCCTCGGGCACTTCTCGCCCACCGCCCAGGCGCCGCCGGACCGCGGTATCGCCGTGATCGCGGTCAGGATGTCCCGCGATCCGGTGACCCTGGCCGCCGGCTTCAGCCCGCCCGGTCCGGCAGGCCCGGCCGGTCCCGCCAGGGCGGGCGTTGCGGACACCGCGGCGGTCAGGGCGGGGACGGCCGCGACGGCGATCGCGGCCAGGCCGCAAGCCCGCGCCAGCTCCCGGTAATGACCCCTGCCACCTGCGGCTCCGGCTAGCCGGGTGCTGCGCGCGGCCCTCGTGCCGCGGTGACGGCTGATGATCATGGCCCCTCCTGTCCCTCGGGCCGGGCGAGCTTCGCGGCCGGCCACTACCAGGTTCGGCCATGCCGGGCCGCCGGGGGCAGGGGTCAGATGACCCCAACCGCGAGGTGAAGTGCCGACCGGGCGAAGTGGGGTTGTTCGACCCCTGCCGGACTGCCCCGCCGCTGCCCGACCCTGGGCCTTACCGGCCGCGACCAGCCGGCCGGAATCCGGACTTACCCAGGAGGCATTCATGTTCCGTCATCATCGGCTGGCCGGGATCGCCGCCACGGCCGGCGCGCTGGCCGGCCTGGTCCTGGCCGGCGCCACTGCCGCTACTGCCGCTACTGCCGCCACTGCCGCCACTGCCGCTACTGCCGCGGCGGCCAGCCCGCGGGCACCCGGCAGCCCAGGCGGGATCGGCCGCCCGGTCGCCGCGCCGCCCGGCCGGGCCTGCCCGACCAGGTGCACCGGCCGGAACTCCTATGACCTCACCGCCCCGACGCTGGCGGCCTGCGGCATCGCCACCTACCCGGCCGCCTCCGCCTCCCGGCTGCGCGACGGCGGGACGATGGTCAGCTACCGGTCCGGGGCTCAGACGGTCTTCGCCGTCACCCCGCCCCGCGGCGAGAGCCTCATCACCGCCCCGCAGTCCGTCCGCGACCTCTACGGCCTGCCGGGGCCGCCGCCCCGCCGGGCCGCGGGCAGCGCCGTCACCCTGGCGAGCTGGCGGCGGGAGCTGCGGTCGCTGCGCTGGGCGCCGGCCCCGGCGGCCCTGCATGACGTGCCCGGTGTCGCCTTCGGTGACACGCCGGAGTCCTGGCCCGCCTGGACCGGCTACACCGTGAACGAGTCGACCGGCTACTTCCACTACGCCTACCTGCATTTCGTGGAGCCCGCCCGGCAGCCGGCCACCTGCGACCCGAACGACGGCGCGGTGTTCTGGACCGGCCTTGGCGGGGTGAACAACTCCGACCTTGGCCAGGACGGGACCGCGCAGGGCCAGTTCAACGGGCTCGCGCAGAATCAGGGCTGGGTCGAGACCGACGTAGGGCCGGTAACGGCGAGCACGGTGTCGGCCACGGTCGGCAAGCAGATGTCGGTGACCACGATCTACGAGCCCGACTACAACAACACCGGCAAGGGCGCCTACATCTACAACTTCGACAACCTGGCCACCGGCGCGAGCCAGTCGCTGGGTACCTGGGACTCGCACTACAGCGGGGCAACCGTGGACTGGATCGCCGAGCGTCCGGAGACCAGCCAGAAGCCGCTGGCCTGGGAGGACCTGTCCGGCTTCGGCACCATGCAGTTCACCTGGGCGGCCGCGGCCGTGCAGCAGGACCCGGTCTCGCACTACCCGTACAGCAACTGGGAGATGTACGACGGCTGGGACATGGCCGACGCCAGCGCGCTGTCCGGCAATGGCTACTCCTTCACCGCCACCCACCACCACTGCAACCAGGGCAGCTGACACCGGGCACGGCAGGTTCGAGCGCCAGAACGGGGGCCGCGCTTATGACTGCGGCCGCTGACAGCAGGTGTCGCCGGCACCTGATGCTGCAGAGCTGTATCAGGGGGTTTCGGCCCTTACCCCCGGAAGTTCTGTGAACTGTGCCCTGGCGTCGAGGGTGAGGATGGTGCGGTCGGTCTGGACCGCGTGGGCGGCGATGATCAGGTCGTGAGCGCCGCGCGGGGTTCCTGCCCGGCGGGCATGGGCGATCAGGCGCGCGTGGCAGGCTGCGGTGGCTTGCGTGTAGTCGAGTACCTCAACGGCGGATGTGATCGCGGTGAGGGCGCGGGCGCGCTCGGCGGCCCGCTCAGCGCTACCGGCCAGCTCTATGCCGACGCGGTACTCGGCGATCGATACGGCGGCGACGGCCAGCTCGTCGGTGTCGAGTGCGGCGCGATCGATAGTCCCGCGCTCGTAGGCGATCAGGATGTTGGTGTCCATGATCAGGCGCCGGCCCATGGATCCTTCCCCTCGCTGGAAATCATGGCCAGGGCACCCGCGATATCGTCAGCGAAGGTGTCGTCAGGGGGAGAGATGCCCTCCAGTGCGGCCCGTAGGTCCGCTCCGGTACGCAGCCGCGCGGGCCGTATCTCGGCTACGGCGTGATGACCGCGGGTGATCGTTACCGTCTCTCCCTGCTCGATCGCGTCCAGCAGGTCGGAGAAGTTCCGCGATGCCTCGGTCGCAGTCATAGTGCGCATACATCCATTGTATCTGATAATCAGATTCAGGAGAAACTCTGCTGGGCCGCCCGACGCTAGGCGTCGGGGAAGGGGAAAGGCAAGCCCGCGGCCGCCGGACACGGCCGGGCCGGGTGCTGTCGCGCTGCGGCCGCTAGGCGGCGGGCGAGCGCGAGCTGGTCCCCGGCGCCGGCTGCCGCCGGACCGTGGTGACTGGCGCACCGAGCAGATCGGTGGGCCGGTGCGGCGCGATGATATCCCCGTCCGGGAGCAGCTCCCCGGTGTCCTCGAAAACGACTATGCCGTTGCAGAGCAGGCTCCAGCCCTGCTCCGGGTGGCTGATGATGGTTCGGGCCGCCTCACGGTCCGGAGCGTTCGCATCCGGGCAGATCGGCGTATGCGGGCACATCCGTGTGCCTCCTGATTGATCCTCGTTGTGGTCCTGATCACACCCTACTTTGCCAGCCGGACAAGTCGGCGCGGCATGGCCCGTTGTGACGGTTTTCCTGGCTGGTCTTTGTAGCTTTCCTGGACCCTGTCCGGACACCGGGTGCCTACCCGACATACCCAGCCTGCGGCCAGAAGATGACATCGGCGAGACAACACGCCGACTTCGCGCCGAACGTCTGTTGCCCCGTCGGCCGGGGGGCGGGTCAGGGTGCCGTCGCGGGAAGCACCGCGGAGCCGGGCGCGCCGACCGCCAGGCTGGTGCCAGGGTGTGCGGGGATGCCGGTCAGCCGGTGGCTCTCGCGCATGGTCAGCAGCCGCTCCGCCTCGTCGGTCCAGGCGTGCACGGCCGGCCTGGCCATCGCCTGCCGCCGGTAGAGCGCCCCGGCCCGGCGCTCGTCGTAGCCGCGCGGGCCGATCTCCGCCCGCCGGGCCGCGTAGGCGGCCCTGGTCGCCTCGGTCAGCGCCGTGTCCAGCCCGATGGCCAGCGGGTACAGCTCGCTGGCCATCGCGCCGGCCGCCTCGGCTGCCCGCAGCGCCTGGTCGGCCCGGCCGGCCGCGGCCAGCAGGTCACTGAAGTTCGCGGCCAGCGCGACGTCGGCCAGGTAAGACTCGTTCGCCCGCTCGCTGATCTTGGCACGTCCTGGCATCACGCGCGCCAGCATAGCGGCCCGGCCCGACTGGTACGGCTTGTCAGGCCAGGCTCTCCTGCCAGCCGGCGTGCAGTGCCGAGTACTCGCCGCCGGCCTGGGTCATCAGCTCGGCTGGCGAGCCGTCCTCGATGATCCGCCCGTCGTCGACCACCAGCACCCGGTCGGCGATCTGCACGGTGGACAGCCGGTGCGCGATGATCACCGCGGTGCGGCCGGTCAGGATGGTCTGCAGCGCCTCCTGCACCAGGCGCTCGCTGGGTATGTCCAGCAGCGAGGTGGCCTCGTCCAGCACCAGCACCGACGGGGCGGCCAGGAACGCCCTGGCGAACGAGATGAGCTGGCGCTGCCCGGCCGATACCCGGCCGCCGCGCTTGCCGACCTGCTGGTCGTAGCCCTCCGGCAGCGCGCTGATGAACGCGTGCGCGCCGATCGCCGTGGCCGCGGCCTCGATCTCGGCACGGCTCGCGCCCGGCTTGCCCAGCTCGATGTTCTCCGCGATCGTGCCGTTGAACAGGAAGTTCTCCTGGGTCACCATGATCACCGCGCGGCGCAGGTCCGGCTCGGACAGCGTCGCGCAGGTCGACCCCGTCCAGCAGGATCCGGCCGCCGCGCGGGTCGTAGAACCGGGCCAGCAGCCGGGCGATGGTGGTCTTGCCCGCCCCGGTCTCGCCCACGATCGCCACCGTCTGCCCGGCCGGGATGGCCAGGCTAAGGTCCGGCAGCACGATCTTCTCCCGGTAGCCGAACCGCACCGACTCGAACCGGACCGCCCGGCCCACGTGGGCCGCATCCCGGAAACCGGGCAGCGGAACGGGATGCGTCGGGCTCGGCCACCGCCGGAGCCTCATCGAGCACCCCGGAGATCTTCTCCAGCGCCGCCGCGGCGGACTGGAACGAGCTGTAGAACTGGGACAGGTCCTGCAGCGGGTCGAAGAAGCGCTGCAGGTAGAGCAGGAAGGTGACGAGCACGCCGACCTTCATGTCGTGGTCCATCACCCGCAGCCCGCCGTAGAGCAGCACGGCCGCGATGGCCATGTTGCCGACCAGCGTGACGCCGGGGAAGTAGACAGCGACCAGCCGCTGGGAGCGCAGGCTGGCGTCGGCGTAGCCGGAGTTGAGGTCGGTGAAGATCTCCTCGTTGCGCCGCTCCCGGCGGAACGCCTGCACCGCCTGGATGCCGCCGAAGGTCTCCACGAAGTGCACGATGACCAGGGCTATGGTCTCCCTGGTGCGGCGGTAGGCGAGCGCCGACTCGCGCCGGAACCAGGCCGTCAGCCAGCTCAGCGGGACGAAGCCGGCGAAGATCACCAGCGCCAGCTGCCAGTCGAGCAGCAGCATCCCGGTGCCCACCAGCAGCAGCGTGAACAGCGCCGAGACCAGCGAGTCCAGGCCCTCCTCGAACAGGTCCGAGATCGCGTCGATGTCCGAGACCTGCCGGGAGATCACCTTGCCGGCCGTGTACCGCTCGTGGAAGGCCACTGGCAGCGCCTGGAAGTGCCCGAACAGCCGCCGCCGCAGGTCGAGCACCACCTTGCCGCCCATCCGGCCGATGCCGGAGATGTAGCCCCTGGTGGTGACCGCCTGGACCAGCACCGCGACGGCGAAGCGCGGCCACCACGATGGCCAGCGGGGCGGCGTCGTGGGTGCGGATCAGCGCCGGCACGTCGTCCACGCCGACGCCGACCAGCCAGGGCCCGGCCAGCATGGCCAGGTTGGCGATCACGATCAGGACCAGGATGACCAGCGCGATCCGCCGGTGCGGCCGGAGCAGGTCGGCCAGCAGCCGGCGGCTGCGCAGGCGCAGGAAGGTGGCCAGCTTCGGCGGGATCTCCTCCGCTTCCTCGGCGGCGATGCCGCGCCAGTCCTGCGCGGTGGCCTGGCTCATTGCCGTGCTCCCGTCAGGTCAGCGGTGCCGTCCTGTTCGGCCCCGTTCTGCCCGGCCGCCGTTCTGCCCGGCACCGTCCTGCTCGGCACCGTCCGGGCCGCTCGCGCCGTCGTCCAGCGGGTCGGCGCTCATCAGTTCCCGGTAGCGCGGCTCGCTCGCCAGCAGCTCGCGGTGCGTGCCCAGCGCCGCGATCACGCCGTCGGCCAGCAGCGCTACCCGGTCGGCGAGCAGTACCGTCGACGGCCGGTGCGCGACCACCAGGGCGGTGGACGTGGTGAGCACCTGGCTCAGCGCCTCGGTGACCTTGGCCTCGGTGTGCACGTCGAGCGCCGACAGCGGGTCGTCCAGGATCAGGATCTCCGGCCGGGCCAGGATCGCCCTGGCCAGCGCGACCCGCTGGCGCTGGCCGCCGGACAGCGCCATGCCCTGCTCGCCGATCCTGGTGTCCAGGCCCCAGGGCAGGTCGTCCACGAAGCCCGGCCTGCGCGGCGGCCAGCGCGGCCCGGACGTCCGCCTCGCTGGCGCCCGCCGAGCCGTAGCTGACGTTCTCCCGCACGCTGGCCGAGAACAGGGTCGGGTCCTCGAACGCGCAGCCCACCCTGGCGCGCAGCTGGCTCAGCGGCAGCTCGCGGATGTCGGTCCCGTCCAGCCGGATCGAGCCGCCGGTCACGTCGGCCAGCCGGGGCACCAGCTGGAGCAGCGTGGTCTTGCCGGAGCCGGTGGCCCCGACCAGCGCGACGGTCTCGCCCGGCCGCAGCTCCAGGCTCACCTCCCGCAGCACCGGCGGGAGGCCACCGGGATAGGAGAACGCCACCCGGTCGAAGACCAGCCCTCGCCCGCCTGGCACGTCCGAGCGGCGTCCGCTCGGGCCGGGCGAGCCCGGCCGTCGCGGCCGCCCCCGCCGGGTCGGTGATGGCGGGCTGGGTGTCGAGGATCTCGTAGACCCGCTGCGCGGCGGTGGCCGCCTCCTGGCCGCTGGCCAGGATGTAGCCCATCGCCTCGATCGGCCAGACCAGCAGCAGGGTCAGGGTGATGAACGCGACGATGCCGCCGGTGGTCAGCTGGCCGTCGCCGACCGCCAGCGCGCCGAGCAGCAGCACCATCCCGATGGCGGCGTTGGGCGCCAGGTCCAGGCTGGCCCAGAACGTGCCGCGCAGCCGGGCCTTGCTCACCTGGGTCTGGTAGACCAGCCGGGCCTGCTCGCCGTGCCGGGCGGCGGCCTCCTGGCGGCGGCCGAGCGCCTTGAGCACCCGGATGCCGGTGGCCGCCTCCTCCACGTAGGTGGCCAGGTCGCCCTGCTGGTCCTGGGCCCGCCGGGACAGCACCCGGTAGCGCCGCTCGAACCGCAGGCACAGCACCCCGACGGGCAGGAACAGGCAGCCGGTGAGCAGCCCGAGCCGCAGGTTGAGGTGGACCAGCAGCACCACCACGACCACGAACGTGAACACGTTAGTGATCAGGAAGATGGTGCCGAACCCGGCGAACCGCCGGATCGTCGACAGGTCGGTGGTGGCCCTGGACAGCAGCTGGCCGGACTGCCAGGAGTCGTGGAAGCCCGGTGTCCAGCCGCTGCAGGTGCGCGTACAGGTCGTCCCGCATGGTCTGCTCCATGCCGGTGACCGCGCTGGCCTGGATCCAGCGCCGGTAGAAGTTCAGCCCGACCTGGATGATGCCGAGCGCCATGGCGGCCAGCCCGATCGGCAGCAGCAGGCCGCGGCTGTGCTGCCCGGCCGGCCCGCCTGGCTGGCCTTGGCGATCGGGCCGTCGATGGCCGCCTTGGTCAGCAGCGGGATCACCATCTCGGCGGTGACCGAGATCAGCGCCGCGGCGAGCATGAAGGCCAGCCGCCAGTAGTACGGGCGGAGGTACTCGCGGGTACGCCACAGCGCCGCAAGCGGCGTCTGCCCAGCCGGAGCCTGCGCGCTCGGACGCCTCGGGGCATGCGGCGGCTGGGCTGAGGGCTGGGGGGGCATTATCCGCAGGTTAACCGACCATCGGTCGGCTGTCATCTCAATTATGCTGCGAGAAAGGTCCTCCTGGGTCATCCATGGTCACAGCCGTGCACCGGCGCCGGTCTGCGGCGATTAGCTGAGATACCGCGCAGGGTAGCGAAGAGCGGGTAACTCTGGCACTCTGGCTAGGCGCCCGGGCCTTCCGTGCCGGGCGGCTGGCCGGGGGAGGGGCCCATGGCACGCACCGAATCACGGGGTGTAGCCCGTGTCGGCGCTGGAGCCTGCCGGCGTACTGGCCGCCTACCACGACGGCGTCACGGCCATCTGCGAGCTGGCCGCGCAGTTCAGCGGGGACGACTGGAGCGCGGTCACGCCCTGCCTGGAGTGGCGCGCCGCCGACCTGGCCGGTCATCTGCGCTGCGTGGCCGACGACTATCACGAGTACCTCGACGACGCGCCGGTCAGCCGGCTCGCCCGGCTGATGGCGACCGGGGCGCTACCCGGAGACGGTGGAGCGCAAGCTGGCCAGGCAGAACGCTGGCCGAGCTGGCGGCGCTGCCCGATGTGCCGGCGCCGGTGCACATCGCCGCGTTCGCGGCCTCGGCGCGGGCCTACGCGGCCCGGCTGACCGGCGTCTGGGACCTGCCGCATCACCACTACCGGGACGCCGTGGTCACCGTGGCCGGGATGGCCCAGACCGCCTGTGCCGAGTGGCACCTGCACGCCTGGGACCTCGCCAGGGCGCTCGGGCAGGACTACCGCCCGGCCGCTCCGCACCTGGTGCTGGCGAGCTGGCGGACCGGGCTGGCACAGCTGCAGCCGGGCCGGAGGAGCCCGGCCCCGGACATCTCCTGCCGCGGCACCGTCCGCGCGGCCGTGCTGCGCGCCGGGCGCCGGCCCTGGCTGCCCGGCGGCGGCCGGTGGCGCGGCGCCCTGCGGGCCGACCGGTGGCGGACGGCGCCGCGCGGCGACCCGTGGCAGGCGCTGCTGACCGAATCCGGCCGGTCCCCGCAGTGGCGGGCATGACACAACCAGAGCCGGCCGATGGCTGACCTGCTATGGCCAGGCTCAGCTCCGCCGGGGTCGCCGGCCTGACGAGCCGAGGGCCGGCCGATGGCTCTTGACTTGCCGCGGCTGCGGGCGCAGTACCCGGCCCTGGCCGACGGCTACGCCTATCTGGACGGCGCGGCCGGCACCCAGATGCCGTTCTCGGTCATCGACGCGATCGGCGAATGCCTACCGGGCCGGGCTCGGCAACGCCGGCGGCGCGTTCCCGGCCAGCGAGCGGGCCGACGCGATCACGGCCGGAGTGCCGCCGGGCGCTGGCCGACCTGACCGGCGGCCGCCCGGACGGGGTGATCCTCGGACCGAGCATGACGGCGCTCACCTACCGGCTGGCGGGAGCGCTGGCAGCCGGCTGGCGGCCGGGCGACGAGGTGATCGTGTCCGAGCTGGACCACGACGCGAACGTGCGGCCGTGGATCCAGGCCGCGGCCAGGTCCGGCGCGACGCTGCGCTGGGCCGAGGTGGACCCGGCCACCGGGGAGCTGCCGGCCGCGCAGTACCGGGAGCTGATCTCGGCCCGCACCGTCCTGGTCGCCGTCAGCGCGGCCAGCAACGTCATCGGCACCTGCCCCGACGTGCCGGCCATCACCGCCCTGGCCCGCGCGGCCGGCGCGCTGAGCTACGTGGACGGGGTACACGCGACCGCGCACGTGCCGGTGGACGTGGCAGCGCTGGGCGCCGACTTCTACGCCACCAGCGCCTACAAGTGGTGCGGGCCGCACGTCGCCGCGGTGATCGCGGACCCGGCGCTGCTCGGCACGCTGCGGCCGGACAAGCTGGCCGCCAGCACCGACGCCGTGCCGGAGCGGTTCGAGCGCGGGACCCTGCCGTTCGCCGACCTGGCCGGCCTGACCGCGGCGGTGCAGCACCTGGCCGCGCTGGATCCGGCGGCCCGCGGCACCCGGCGGGAACGGGTGCTCGCCTCCATGGCGGCGGCCCGCGAGCACGAGCAGGAGCTGTTCGCCGGGCTGCTCGGCGGGCTGGCGGGCATGCGGCACGTGACCAGCTACGGCAAGGCGGCCCGGCGGACCGCCACCGCCTACTTCACCGTGGCCGGCCGCACCCCGCGCGCGGTCGCCGAGCACCTGGCCAGCCGCGGGGTGAACGTGTGGAACGGGCACAACTACGCCTGGGAGCTCACCCGGGTGCTCGGCATCAGGGACTCCGGCAGTGCGGTGCGGGCCGGGCTGGTGCACTACAACGACCAGTCCGACACCGACCGCCTGCTCACCGCGGTCGCCGAGCTGGCCCCTGCGGCCCGGGGCTAGCCGGCACCGGGGCTAGCTGAACGTGTACCGGTACATCCGCGAGTCCCGCTGCCCGAAGCCGAGGCGCTGGTAGAGCCGGCCCGCG
This sequence comes from uncultured Actinomycetota bacterium, assembly GCA_963719705.1. Taxonomy (GTDB): domain Bacteria; phylum Actinomycetota; class Actinomycetes; order Streptosporangiales; family Streptosporangiaceae; genus CAVRCV01. The sequence goes on along the minus strand of CAVRCV010000013.1, from coordinate 459,355 downwards.
GCCTCCCTGGACGGCCGGGAGGTCAGGTCCACGTTCTTGACCCCGGCCTCGCTGGCCAGCCGCAGCGCCTCCTGGGTCAGCGCCTCGGCGATACCCTGCCGGCGTGCCGCCTCGTCGACGACCACGTCCTCGATCCTGGCCCGCTGCCCGGTCGGGATCCGGAACATCACCAGCGTCAGCGTGCCCGCGATCCGGCCGTCCGCGGCGCGCGCCACCAGCACGGTGCTGGCCTCCGCGGCGACGACCGCGCCGAGCGCGGCCGCGTCGAGCGGCTCGGCGGACGTCGAGAGCTGGGGCAGCAGCCGGCCGAAGGCCTCCACCGCTTCACTGGTCACCTCGCTGAGTACCTCTACCGTCACGGTCACCGGGGCACCCTACCGCTAGCTGAAACCCGGTGCTAACCGAAGCCGAGTGCGTACATACCGGCCGCGGTGGCGGCCGCGACGATGATGACCACAAGGAACGGGGCGCGCAGCAGCAGCGCGGCCACCGCGGCCCCCAGGCCGGCCAGCCGGGCCGGGTCCAGCACCAGGGCCCGGCCGGTGGCGGCGCCCTGCACCGCGACCAGGGCGGCCAGCAGCGCCACCGGCACCAGCTCGGCGAACCGCCGCATCCGCCGGTGGTCGAGCACGCGCCGGGGCACGGTCAGCCCGGCCAGCTTGAGCGCATAGCAGCCGGCCGAGGTCACCAGCACCGCGATCCAGGCCCCGGTCACCGTGACTCCCCGGCGGCCTGGTCCTGCTGACCGCTCGGCCCGGTCGGCTCGGGCGCCCCGGTCGGCTCGGGCGCCCCGGTCGGCTCCCAACCGACCCGGCAGGCGCCGTCCGGCCCGGCCGCAGCACGGCGGCCAGCGCCGCGGTCGCGGCCAGGATCACCGGCACGCCGGGCGGCAGCAGCGGCGTGAGCGCCAGGGCTATGCCCGCGCCGAGCATGGCCACGCCGCGCTCGGCCCGGCCCGAGCGCAGCCGGGGCCAGATCAGCGCCAGGAACGCGGCCGGTCCCACCACATCCAGGCCGAGGTCCTGCGGCGAGGCGAGCCTCCCGGCCCCGATCGCCCCGGCCAGCGTGGCGGCGTTCCAGGTCAGGTAGATGCTGATGAACGTGGCGCGGAACCCGGCCCGGCTGGCCGCGGCATCGGGCTGGGCCAGCGCGATCGCCGTGCACTCGTCCACGACGCCGATCGCGGTGACCAGCCGGAGCGGTCCGCGGACCCGGAGCAGGCCGGCCAGCCGCAGCCCGTACAGCGTGTTCCGGCTGCCGAGCAGCACCGCGCTCGCGGTGCCCGCCACCAGGCCGCCGCCGCCGGCCACGGTCGCCGCCAGGGCGAACTGCGAGGCGCCGGAGAAGGCGAACAGGCTGAGCGCGCACGCCTGCCAGGTGCTGAGCCCCGAGCTGACCGCGGCCGCGCCGAAGGCCAGCCCGGACACGCCCACGGCCAGGCCGAGCAGCACGCCATCCCGGACCGGGCTGGACCGGCGTACCGGGCGGTCCCGGCCGGGCCGCGGCGGCGCTACCGGCGGTGCGGGCGGTGCGGGCGGCTCGGGCGGTGCGGGCGGTGCGGGCGGTGCGGGCGGTGCGGGCGGGGGCGGACTGCCCGGTCGCCGGGCACCCTGCTGGCAGGCGTTCTCGGTCATGATCAGCAGGCTAGGCCGGGCGGCATCCGGCTGGCTTGTACGTTTTTGCCCGCTGACCCGGCCCGGTCCCGGTCCTCCGGCCCGCTGGCCCGGCCTCGTCAGCCTTCCGGCTCAGCCCGTCCCGGCCGCGGGCACGGGCGGCCACCGGTGCCGCTCGCGCTGGTAAGCGCCTGGCGGCACGCCGACGATGCGCTTGAAGTGCCGGGTCAGGTGCGCCTGATCGGCGAAGCCCGTGGCGGCGGCCACGTCGGCCGGGGGCGTGCCGCCGTCCAGCAGCCCTCTGGCCAGCCGCACCCGCTGCTGGTTGAGGTAGGCGTGCGGGGGCAGTCCGGTCTCGGCCCGGAACGCGCGCAGCAGCGCGAACTGGCTGAGCCCGGTGGCCGCAGCCAGCTCGGCCAGGCTCGGCGGGTCGGCCAGCCGGACCGCGATCAGGTCCCTGGCCAGGCGGGCTGCGGCCGGGGCCCGGCCGGGACGGCGCGGGCGACGGCCGCCGTCCGGCCCGCCGTGACCGCCGAGCCTGGCGTGCGCGGCGAGCAGCCCGGCCAGCGCCGTCTGCAGCAGGCTGGAGGACGCCAGCGCGTCGCCGTGCTCGGCGGCCAGGTGCGCGGCGCGCAGCAGCCGTGCGCTGGCCGGGTGGTCCACCACGGTCTGCGGGAACCCGGGCGTGCCCGGCCGCCAGCCGAGCTCGGCGGCGATCCCGGTCACCACTTCGGTGCCGGGATACAGCACCCGGTAGGCCCATCCCTCCGGGGTTCCGGCCTGGCCGTCGTGCGTCACGTCCGGGTTGAGCAGTGCGACCGCGCCCTGGCCGGCCCGCAGCAGGCTGCCGCCGTAGCGGAACTCCTCCACTCCCGCCTCGATCAGCGCGAACGTGTAGGTGTCGTGCGCATGCCGGCCATAGCGGTGGGTCACGAACCTGGCCCGGAGCAGGTCGACGCCGGGCACCGCGGCATGCTGCCAGTACCGCGCGGCCTCGGTCGCCATAGCCTCATGCATACCTGATGCCCCCGACCGGGCGTGCTGTCAGGCCTGGTCGCGGGCCGCGGGCCAGAATGTCAGAGCCGATCGATACGATATTCGAAACGAGATACCTGCCAGCCAGCCCAGCCAGGGAGGTGAGCGTGACCGAGCCAGCGGCCGGAACGCCCCGGCGGCCCGAGCGGCCCGGTGACGGCGGCGACAGTCGGCCTGGCGGCATGAGCTCTGGGGCGGCGTGGCGGGAGGGCCTGGACTTCGGCCCGGACCGGGACCAGCTGACCCCGGCGCAGCTGCGCCGGCTGTGGGAACTGGACGGCGGCCCGGACGCCGAACCCGACGACCACGACTTTCCCGATCCGGCTCGCGGCGACCCTGGCGACGACGGCCCGCGGGACCCGCGAGACCCGGTGGCGGCCGGGTGGCCGGGTGAGCCGGAGCCGATCCCGGCGGGGTTCACTCACGCCGACTGGGCGGCTCCCGGCGAGGGCCCCGGCTACGGGTTCGGCTCCGGCGGCGTCGCCGACTCGATGCTGCCCGGCCAGATGCTCACCGCGCTGACCGGTTACGCGTTCTGCGATGGCATGCACCGGCTGACCGATGACGAGGTAATCGGAGTCGCCCTGGCCGCCCGGCGGAACCAGGCGCAGCAGGCGGCCGTCGAGCTGGCCGCGGTCAGCGAGCTGTCGGCCCGCCGCCTGCAGGACGCGGCCGAGACCGGGGACAGCCGCGCTTTCGAGAAGTTCGGCACGGAGATCGCGGTCGCGTTCACGCTGACCAGTCGTGCCGCCGACGCTGAGCTGGAACTGGCCGCCGGGCTGGAGCGGCTGCCGGAGGCCGCCGCGTTACTGGCGGCGGGGATCCTTGACCGGGATCGCTTCCGGGTCCTGTGTGACGAGCTGTCCTGCGTGGATGCGGACCTGGCCCGGGCCGCGGCCGGGCGGGTGCTGCCGCGGGCCGGGGGGATGACGACCGGGCAGCTGCGCGCGGCGGTGCGCCGGGCGGTGCTGGCCGCCGATCCCGCGGCTGCGATCCGCCGCCGCCAGGCAGCGCAGCGCGACGCCCGGGTGGAGGCGTGGGCCGAGCAGTCCGGCACCGCCGCGCTGGCCGGACGGGACCTGTCCCCCGCCGCGGTCGCGCTGGCCGACCGCAACATCGACGCCACCGCCCGCTGGCTGAAGGCCCACGGCGCCACCGGCACCCTGCCGTTCCTGCGGGCCGGGGTGTTCCTGGCCCTGCTGTCCGGCCGGTCTCCCGCCACCCTCCTGCCGCCGGGGACCCTGCAGCCGGGGACCCTGCCGCCGCCCGCCGGGGGCACCGGGAACACCGGCAGCCACCCCTGGTCCGGCGGGACGCCCGTGTTTGCCCGGCTGTCCGGCGTGATCCACCTCACGATGCCACTGACCGCCTGGGAAGGCCGCACCGACAGCCCTGGCCTGATCACCGGCCTGGGCCCGTTCGACGCCGTGGCCTGCCGCGACCTGGGCGCTGCCCTGGCCGCTCACCCGGATACCCGGTATTGCCTGACCTTGACTGACCGCCATGGTCATGCCGTTGCCCACGGCTGCGACACCGGCCGGGCCAGCCGAGCCGGACCCGGGCCGCCGGGCACCAGCCCGGTTGCCTGGCTGGCCGGCCTGAAGTTCACCCGGCTGGAGTCCGGGGCGTGCAGTCACCAGCACGAGACAGCGGGTTACCGGCCGGGAGCCAGGCTGCGGCATCTGGTCACCATCCGCTACCCGACCTGCACCCGGCCCGGCTGCAGACGCCCCGCAGCACGCTGCGATCTTGATCATCGGGTCCCGTACGACCAGGGGGGCCGGACCTGCGAGTGCGAGCTGCACCCGGCCTGCCGCGGCGACCACCAGGCGAAACAGGCACCTGGATGGCACCTCGATGAGCCCGAGCCGGGCACCCTGGTCTGGACGCTGCCGCACGGCCGCGGCTACACCAGCCGCCCCGAGCCGTACCCCGACTGAAAAAGAACCGAGCCGGGCCCGGCGCGAGGTCGGGCCCGGCTCGGCTGCCGGGCCGGGCGGCATGATCGCCGCCCCGGCGGATCAGACCGCGTAGTCGAGCAGCGGCTGGGCGCGGCTCGGGTGGCGCAGCTTGGACAGCGACTGCTTCTCCAGCTGCCGGATCCGCTCCCTGGTCAGGCCGAGGGCCTTGCCGATCTCATCCAGCGTGTGCGGGTTCCCGTCGTAGAGCCCGAACCGCATGGCCATGATCGTCGCCTCGCGCGGGGTCAGCGCGTCCAGCGCGTGCCGCAGCTGGTCGGCCATCAGCTGGCGGTCCACCAGCTCCGACGCCTCGGGCGCGTCCACGTCCTCGATCAGGTCACCGATGCTGGTCTCGCCGTCCTCGCCGATGGTGGAGTCCAGGCTGATCGGCTGCCGGCTGGTGCGCAGCAGCTCCTGGATCTGGTCCGGGGTGCGGTCAAGCTCGACGGCCAGCTCCTCCGGCGTGGGCTCGCGGCCCAGCTTCTGATGCATGTCGCGCTCCACCCGGCTCAGCTTGCTGAGCATCTCCAGCACGTGCACCGGCAGCCGGATGGTCCTGGCCGAGTCGGCGAAGCCGCGCTGGATCGCCTGCCGGATCCACCACATGGCGTAGGTGGAGAACTTGTAGCCCTTGGTGTAGTCGAACTTCTCCACTGCCCGGATCAGGCCCAGGTTGCCCTCCTGGACCACGTCGAGCAGGGACAGGCCGCGGTCGCTGTACTTCTTGGCCACCGACACCACCAGGCGCAGGTTCGCCTCCAGCATGTGCGCCTTGGCCCGCCTGCCGTCCTCGGCCACCGCCTCGAGATCCTCGCGCATCCGCCGGGACAGCCGCTTGGTGGTCTCCAGCTTGTGCTCGGCGTACAGCCCGGCCTCGATCCGCTTGGCCAGGTTGACCTCTTCCTCGGCGGTCAGCAGGCTGGTGCGCCCGATGGACTTCAGGTAAGTGTGCACCGAGTCGCCCATGACCGAGGTCTGGTCATCGAGGTCTACCTCAACGCCCTGGTCGGCGAGTGAGCTGATGTCGCGGCGCCGGCTCCGGTTGCCGCGGCGTTCCCGGCCGGGCCCGGCGCTGGCGGCCGGGTCGGGCCGCTCTTCCGGTGCCTCGTTGCCGAGCTGCACGCCGGCATCGGCCAGCTCGCGGAGAATGGAACGGGCTTCCGTCGGCGAGATGCGCGCCTGCTCGAAGGCGGCGCGGAGCTCGGGCAGGGAAAGGTGACCCTGGCCACGGCCGCGCTGGATCAGCTCGTCCACGTGGGTCATGGTCGCCTCGTCGTCGTGTCTGGGCGACGCGGCAACCGCGGTCCTCGGCATGGACCCCTCCCTTCGTGGGCGCACACTGGGCATGTGCTCGACACCGCGTCCTGCGGTGCTAGGTGTAGGCAGGAGCCCGCGCAGTTGGTATTGTGCAGCGCGGGCATATGTAGTAACGCTCAGCGCGGCCGATTGTTCCCGTCTGGGTGCCGCGCGCCCGACAGCGGCATGCCTAAAGAACAGGATGCCCAAACCTAATGACAGGGTAAACGGAGTGCCCCGCGCGACCGCGGCCGGGGTGGCTCAGCCCGCCCGTGGTTAGGCCCCGTGGTTAGTCACACTGCCGGTCAAGCCCTCGCAAAGCCTCCCTATCCGGCTTGCCCGACGGCAGCAGCGGTATCTCGGGCACCAGCAGCAGGGCCCTCGGCGCGGCGTAGCCGGGCAGCCGGGCCCGGACCCGTGCCCGCAGCAGGTCGAGCCCCGGCGGTGCCGTCGCGTCGGCCGGGACGACCACGGCGGTGACCCGCTCGCCCCACTGCGCGTCGGCCATCCCCACCACCACCACCTCCCGCACGCCGGGGCAGCCGGCCAGGGCGGCTTCCACCTCGGCCGCGACTACCTTCTCGCCGCCGGTGTTGATCAGGTCATCGGCCCGGCCGCGCACGGTCAGGCGGCCGGAGCCGTCCACCCGGCCGAGGTCGGAGCTGACGAACCAGCCGCCGTCCAGCGCCGCCGCGCTCTCCTGCGGCCGCAGCCGGTAACCGGAGAACAGTACCGGGCCCGCGACCCGGATCCGGCCGTCCTGGCCGGTCGCGACCGAGACCCCGTCCAGCGGCAGCCCGTCGTACACGCACCCGCCGCAGGTCTCGCTCATCCCGTAGGTCGTGACCACCCGGGCGCCGGCGTCCCCGGCCCTGGCCAGCAGCCCGGCGGGCGCCGCCGCGCCGCCGAGCAGGATCGCCCGGAACCCGCCAGCGGCGCGCCCGCGTCCAGCAGGCGGGCCAGCTGGACCGGCACCAGCGACACGTAGGCGCAGCCCGGCCCGGCCACGGTCGCGGGGGAGAGCTGCCCGGCGGCGGCGACGGCCGGCCGGGTGCCGGACAGCAGCGAGCGGACCAGCACGGCCAGGCCGGCTACGTGGAAGGCGGGCAGGCAGCACAGCCAGCGCTCGCCGTCGGCCGCGCCCAGCCGCCCCAGCCCGGCCCTGGCCGAGGCCAGCAGCGCGGCTGCGGACAGCTGTACCCCCTTGGGACGGCCGGTCGACCCGGACGTGGCGATGACGACCGCCACCTCGGGCGGCACGCCGGGACTGGCCGGCCCGGCGGCGGTGGGGACGGAAATCCGTTCTGTGCCCTCCGGGGTCTGCACCGCCGACGGGGCGAGCGCCTCGATCAGCCGGGTCAGCGCGGGCCGGGGCAGGAACGGATCCAGTGGCGCGATGGCCGGCCCGCTGCCGTCCAGCGCCAGGGAAAGCGCCTCGGTCATCTCCCCGGCCGCCGCCTCGGGCGGCAGCAGGACCGCGTGCAGCGGGCGGAGGGGCGGGCGCGGAAACACGGTCGTAAGGTTAGGCCATGTCCCGCGGGTCCCCGGCATGACCGATCCGGCCGTGACCGCTGCGGCCGGCCAGGACCGGCCAGCACTGCGGGAGCGGCTGGACGGCCTGCTGCCGGGGGTGCGGGCGTTCGCGATCCCGATGCGCAGCCGGTTCCGCGGCATCACGGTGCGGGAGGGCGCGCTGATCGAGGGCCCGGCCGGCTGGGGGGAGTTCTCCCCGTTCGCCGAGTACGGGCCGCGCGAGTGCGCCCGGTGGCTGGCCAGCGCCCTGGAGGCGGCGTGCGACGGCTGGCCGGAGCCGGCCAGGCAGCGGGTCGGGGTGAACGTCACCGTGCCCGCCGTGCCGCCGGAGCAGGCAGCCGGGATCGTGGCCGGTTCCGGCTGCCGCACCGCCAAGGTCAAGGTGGCCGAGGCGGGCCAGGCCGACGCCGACGACATCGCCCGGGTGGCGGCGGTCCGGGCGGCGCTCGGCCCGTCCGGCCGGATCCGGGTGGACGCCAACGGCGCCTGGGACGTGCCGCACGCGGCCCGGATGCTGGCCGACCTGGACCGGTTCGGGCTGGAGTACGCCGAGCAGCCGTGCCGGAGCCTGGCCGAGCTGGCCGAGCTGCGCCGCCTGGTGCGGGTGCCGCTGGCCGCCGACGAGTCGATCCGGCGGGCCGGCGACCCGCTGCGGGTCCGCGCCGCCGGGGCCGCCGACATCGTGGTGCTGAAGGCGCAGCCGCTCGGCGGAGTGCGGGCCGCACTGGCGGTGGCCGCCGCCTGCGGGCTGCCGGTGGTGGTGTCCAGCGCGGTGGAATCCTCGGTCGGGCTGGCCGCCGGGGTGGCGCTGGCCGCGGCCCTGCCCGAGCTGCGCTACGACTGCGGGCTGGCCACCATGAGCCTGCTGACCGGGGACGTGACCGCCGATCCGCTCGCCGCCGATGCCGGGTCGCTGCCGGTGCGGGCAGCGGTCCCGGACGCCGAGCGGCTGTCGGCCTGGGAGGCCGATCCCGGCCCGTGGCGGGACCGGATGCGGGCCGCCGCGGCCTTCCTCGGCGACGCCGGCGCACCAGCCGGCCGCAGGTGAACCCGTCCGGGGCGTTCGCCGCGGTGCTCGCCGACGAGCTGGTCCGGTGCGGGCTGCGGGAGGCCGTGCTGGCGCCCGGCTCCCGCAGCGCGCCGCTGGCGCTGGCACTGCACGAGCTGGCCTGCGCCGGGGCGCTGCGCCTGCACGTGCGGATCGACGAGCGGTCCGCCGCGTTCCTGGCCCTGGGCCTGGCCAAGGCGAGCCGGCGGCCGGTCGCGCTTGCCTGCACTTCCGGCACCGCCGCGGCGCAGTTTCACCCGGCGGTGATCGAGGCCGACGAGTCCTGCGTGCCGCTGCTGGTGCTGACCGCTGACCGGCCGCCGGAGCTGCGCGGCACCGGGGCGAACCAGGCGATCGACCAGCTCCGGCTGTACGGGCCGGCGGTGCGTTGGTTCTGCGAGGTCGGCGTGCCGGAGGCAGCGCAGGCGGGAGATCCGGGGGCCGGGCAGGCCGGCTACTGGCGCTCGCTGGCCTGCCGGGCCTGGGCGGTCGCGGCCGGGCAGGCGGGCGGCCCGGTCCCGGCCGGGCCGGTGCACCTCAACGTGCCGCTGCGGGACCCGCTGGTGCCGGAGCCGGCCGGGCTGGCTGGAATGGCCCGGGCGGCAGCCGGGGCGGCCGGGGCGGCAGGGGCGATTACCGGCGAGACCGGCAGGCCGGAGGACGGCTGGGCCGACGATCTCGGCGGCCGCCCGGACGGCGCCCCGTGGACTGTGTTTGGCTCCGGCGGCGGCCAGCACGGCCCGGCCGGCCCGGTTGGCGAGCAGGGCCCGGTTGGCGAGCAGGGCCCGGTTGGCGAGCACGGCCAGGTCGGCCAGCACGGGCCGGCTGGCCATGACGGCGGCCCTGCCATGCGGCTGGCCTGGGCCGAGCGCGGCGTGATCGTGTGCGGTGACGGCGACTACGACCCGGCGCCGCTGCTGGAGCTGGCCAGCCGGGCGGGCTGGCCGGTGCTGGCCGAGCCGTCCTCCGGGGCCCGGCGCGGCCCGAACGCCCTGTCCGCCTACGGCTACCTGCTGGAGGCGCCGCGGTTCAGCGCCGCGCACCGGCCGGACGTGATCGTCAGCGCTGGCCGGCCCGGCCTGTCCAGGGCCCAGCTCGCGCTGCTGCGCGGGCCGGGCGGGCAGCGCGGGCCGGGCGGGCCGGGCGGCGGACCGGGCCCGGCCCGGCACCTGGTGCTGGCGCAGCAGCCGGGCCGCTGGGCCGACCCGGCCAGGACCGCCACCGCGGTGGCCGCGGCGGTGACCCTGGCTCCCGGCGTCCCGGCCGCGGCCGCGGAGTCCGCCTGGCTGGCGTCCTGGCGGCGGGCCGACGCGGCGGCCAGGGCCGCGGCCGACCGGGTGCTGGCCGAGCAGGCCGGGCTGACCGAGCCCGGCCTGGCCAGGGCCGCTGCGGCGGCGCTGCCCGACGGCGGCCTGCTGTGGACGGCCTCCAGCCTGCCGGTCCGGGACCTGGACCAGCACATGGTGCCGCGGGCCGGGCTGCGGGTGCTGGCCAGCCGCGGCGCCAGCGGCATCGACGGCCTGGTGTCCAGCGCCATGGGGGCCGCCCTGGCGCACCAGGCGGCGGGCGGCGGCCCGGCCCTGGCCCTGCTCGGCGACCTGGCGTTCCTGCACGACGCGCCCGGCCTGATGCTCGGCCCGGACGAGCCGCGGCCGGACCTGTGCCTGCTAGTGGTCAACAACGACGGCGGCGGCATCTTCTCCGGTCTTGAGCAGGCCTCGCTGCCCGGCCCGTTCGAGCGCCTGTTCGGCACCCCGCACGGAGCCGACCTGGGTGCGCTGGCCGCCGCGGCCCGGCTGCCCTACCGGCTGCTCGGCAGCCCGGCCGAGGTGCCGGAAGCAGCCGCGGGGCGCGGGCTGCGGGTGGCCGAGGCGCGCACCAGCCGGGCGGCGGGCGCGGCGCTGCGGGCCAGGGTCCGCGCGGCCGCGGTGGCGGCCGCCGACGCCACGCTGGGCTGATGCCGGGTCAGCTGATCCGTACCCGCGGGTCGAGCACCGCGTAGACCAGGTCGACCACGATGTTGGCGGCCACCACGAAGATCGAGGCCAGCAGCACGAATCCGATGATCACCGGCAGGTCGCCGGTGTAGATGGCCTTCACCGAGTCCTGGCCGATGCCGCCGATGTTGAACACGGTCTCGGTGACCACCACGCCGCCGAGGAAGCCGCCCACGTCCACGCCGAGCTGGGAGACGACCGGGGTGATGGCGGCCCGCAGGCCGTGCCGGTACAGCACCCGGCGCTCGGACAGGCCCTTGGCGCGCGCGGTGCGGATGTAATCCTCGCCGAGGGTGTCCAGCAGCGAGCCGCGTGATAGCCGGGTGTAGATGGCGGCCTGCACGGTGGCCAGCGTGATCCAGGGCAGGATGAAGAAGCCGGTCCAGGCCCCCAGGCCCTGCGACAGCCCGGCGTAGGTATCGGTGATCCAGGTAAACCCGTGCTCGTTGAGCTGGAGGAACACCCCGAGCAGCAGCAGCTGGCCGAGGACGAACGTGGGCATGGAGATGCCGGCCAGCACGCCCACCGTGGCCAGCCGGTCGAACAGGCTGCGGGCCCTGGTCGCGCTGAGGATGCCCACGCCCAGCCCGACGATCAGCCACAGCACGAGCGCGCCGATCACCAGGGACGCGGTCCGGGGCAGGTCCTGGGCCATGATCGTGTTCACCGACTCGCCGGTGTAGAACGAGGTGCCCAGGTTGCCGTGGATCAGCCGGTCCAGGTAGTGCCCGTACTGCACGATGATCGGCTCGCTCAGGCCCAGGTTCCGGTTGATCTCGGCGATGATCGCCGGGGTGGCCGCGTGCCCGGCCAGGCTCCGGGCCACGATGTCCCTGGGCCGGGCGAAGAACAGCAGGAACGCCGCCAGGCTCACCAGCCACAGCACGATGATGCCGGTGAGGATCCTGCGGATGAGGAAGCGAGTGATCGCCATGTCCGGTCAGTCTCCCGGCTAGGACGGCTGCCCCGGCCCCGGCAGCGTGGGCTGGGCAGGGGGCGGGCTGGCGGAATCGGGTCCGGCAGTGCTGGCAAGGGCGGCTGGCCACGGCTGGCCGCGGCCGGTTCCGGCGGCGGTTCCGGCGGGCCGCGAAGATCCGCTCGGTGCGCGGGTCCATCGCGTCCCGGATCCCGTCGCCGAGCAGGTTGAACGCGAGCGTGGTGATCAGCAGGGCCAGCGCCGGGAAGACCAGGTACCACCAGGAGACCTGGTAGTAGTTCTGCGCGTCCTCCAGGATGTTGCCCCAGCTCGGGGTCGGGCGGCTGCACGCCGAGGCCGAGGTAGGACAGGGTGGCCTCGAACACGATCGCCGCCGGGATGGACAGCGTGGCCAGCACCAGTACCGGGGCGAGCAGGTTGGGCAGGATGTCGATGAACATGATCCGCCACGGCCCGGCGCCCAGCGACCTGGCCGCCTCGATGTACTCCTTCTCCTTGATCGACAGGGTCTGGCCGCGGACGATCCGGGCGATGCCGGCCCAGGAGAAGAACGCGATCACCGCGAACACGATCACCAGGCTGGGCCCGAACACCGCGGCCAGCGACAGCCCGAGCACCACGTAGGGGAACGCGAGCGCGGCGTCGATGAACCGGGCCAGCACGGCGTCCACCATGCCGCCGAAGTAGCCGCTGACCATGCCGACGGTGACGCCGGCCAGGGTGCCCACGACGGTGGTGCCGATGCCCACGAACAGCGAGATCCTGGCCCCGTAGGCGACCCGGACCAGCAGGTCGCGGCCGAGCTCGTCGGAGCCGAACCAGAAGCCGTGGCTGCCCGGCGCGATCGGCAGGCCGTTGGCCGGCAGGTAGTTCGGGAACACCTCGTCGACGCCGTGATGGGTCAGCGTCCCGAACACCGGGGCGAAGATGGCGATGAGCGCACATCAGCAGGATGACGACGACCGAGGCGACCGCCATCTTGTCGCTGCGCAGCCGCCGCCAGGTGAGCTGCCACTGGCTGCGGCCCTCGATCGCCTGCTCGGGCGCGGACTCGACCTGCTGCGCCTGGAACTGGACCTCGGTGATGCTCACCGCTGCTCCCCTCCGCCGACCCTGGCGAGCTCCTCCCCGGCCTGCACCGGGAAGTGACAGGCGGTGAGGTGCCCGGCCGGGTCGCCTGCCTTGACCTCCAGCACCGGCTCGTCCTGCCCGCACCGGTCCTGCGCCTTCGGGCAGCGGGTGTGGAACCGGCAGCCGCTCGGCGGGTTCACCGGCGACGGCACGTCCCCGGTGAGCAGGATCCGGCGGCGGCCGGCCGCCGCCTCCGGGTCGGCGGCCGGTGCCGCGGACAGCAGCGCCGCGGTGTAGGGATGCCGGGGCGAGTCGTACACCTCGGCCTTGCCGCCCTGCTCGGCGATGCGGCCCAGGTACATCACGCTGACCGCGTGACTGACGTGCCGCACCACCTCCAGGTCGTGCGCGATGAACAGGTAGGTCAGGCCGAAGTCGTCCTGCAGGTCGGCCAGCAGGTTGAGCACCTGGGCCTGGATCGACACGTCCAGCGCCGACACCGGCTCGTCGCAGATGATCAGCTTGGGCCGCAGGGCCAGCGCCCTGGCCACCCCGATGCGCTGGCGCTGGCCGCCGGAGAACTCGGCCGGGAACCGGTTGTAGTGCTCGGGGTTGAGCCCGACCCGCTCCATCAGCTCCTGCACCCTGCGCTTGCGCTCGGCCCCGGTCGCGGTCTTGTGCACCGCGAACGGGTCCCCGATGATCGAGCCGACCCGGCGGCGCGGGTTGAGCGAGCCGTACGGGTCCTGGAAGATCATCTGGATCTCCCGGCGGAACGGCTGCATCTGCCGCCTGGGCAGGTTGGTGATGTCGCGGCCCTCGAACCAGACCTTCCCCGAGGTGGCCGGGACCAGGCCGGCGATGCACCGGGCCAGGGTGGACTTGCCGCACCCGGTCTCGCCCACCAGCCCGAGCGTGCGGCCGCGCGGCACCGCCAGGGTGACCCCGTCCACCGCCTTGACCTGGGCCACCGTCCGGCTGATCAGGCCGCCGCCGCGCACCGGGTAGTGCTTGACCAGGTTCTCCACCCGGACCAGGACATCCTTCGTCGGCGGTCTCGGTCACGCGATCACGCTCCCCTCGGCCTCGGGACTGGCCGCGATGGCGCGGGCCACCTCGGCCGCCGCACCGGTGCGTCCCTGCGCGACGGCCCGCCGGCGCAGGTCCTCCGCCTCCTGCGACAGCCCGGCCGAGGACGACGGCAGGAAGCAGGCCGACCGGTGGCCGCCGGCCTCGCCGACGGCCGTCAGCGGGGGCTCATCGGTCAGGCACCGGTCCATGACGTAGGCGCACCGCGGGTGGAACGGGCACCCGGACGGCAGGTTGATCAGGCTGGGCGGCTGGCCGGTGATCGGCCGCAGCCGGTCGGACGCCGCCGAGCTGTTCGGGATCGACTCCAGCAGGCCCTTGGTATAGGGGTGGTGCGGCCGGTAGAAGATCTCGTGCTTGCTGGCCTTCTCCGCGGCCCGGCCGGCGTACATCACCAGCACGTCGTCGGCCAGGTCGGCCACCACGCCGAGGTCATGGGTGATCATGATGAGGGCGGTGCCCGACTCCTGCTGCAGGCGCAGCAGCAGGTCCAGGATCTGCGCCTGGACGGTGGCGTCCAGCGCGGTGGTCGGCTCGTCGGCGATGATCAGCCGCGGGCTGAGCGCGATCGCCATGGCGATCATGGCCCGCTGCCGCATGCCGCCGGAGAACTGGTGCGGGTAGTCGTTCACCCGCTGGCGCGGGTACGGGATGCCGACATGGCCGAGCAGCTCGACCGCGCGCTCGGCGGCCGCCTGCTTGCTGACCGACTTGTCGTGCGCCCGGATCATCTCGCAGATCTGCCAGCCCACCTTGTACAGCGGGTGCAGGCTGGTGAGAGGGTCCTGGAAGATCACCGATATCTGGGCGCCGCGGATCGCGCGCATCTGCTCCGGGCTCACCGCGAGCAGGTCGGCGCCGTCGAACATGGCCCGGCCGGAGACCTCGCCGCCGGGGGTCAGCCCGAGCAGGGTCTGGGTCAGCACGGTCTTGCCGCTGCCCGACTCGCCGACGATGCCCAGCGTCTGGCCCTCCTGCACGCTGAAGGACACCCCGCGGACGGCCCTGACCACGCCGTCCGCGGTCGGGAAGCTCACCCGCAGATCGGTGACGTCGAGCAGGCTCACTTGATTCCTCCCGATGTGCCGGGGTCCGGCCGGGTACACACACCCGGCCGGACCCCGGTCCGTCGATCTATCCGGGCCTGGCTACTTGGTGACCCACATCTGGGTCACGTCGGGGCCGCCCTCGACCGGGTTGAAGATCAGCCATGGAGAGCCGGCGTTGTGCACGTTGGAGGCGTTGAACCCGGCGTAGCCCTGGTCCACCAGCGGCACGTACACGGCCTGCTGCATGCCGATCATGTTCACCTGGCTCCACAGCGCGCCGGCCGCCGCGGCGGTCGGCGCGTTGGTCGCCTGAGTGATCAGGCTGTTCACCTTCGAGTTGCTGAAGCAGCCGTAGTTGATCGTGTTCACGTTGCAGTCGGTCTCGTAGAACGGCTGCATGATGGTGCGGCCGTTGTTGCCGAACCAGTCCGGGAACCAGATCGCGGTGACGCCGATGTCCCAGGTGCCCGCCTTGTTGTTGGACGGCGCGTTGCCGAGGGTGACGAAGTACTGCGACTCCGGCTCGCCCTTGCCGGTCAGGTGGATGCCGCACAGCGCCAGGCTGGCCTGGATGGACTGGAACACCCCGGTGTTGACCGAGTCGTTGATGTAGACGCCGCTCAGGCTGAGGCCGTGCGGGTAGCCGGCCGAGGCCAGCAGGGACTTGCACTTGGCCGGGTCGCCCTGGTTGCCCGACGAGGGGTAGAGGTTGAAGTTCTTGAAGCCCACGTTGCCGGGCGGGATCATCGAGCTGATCGCCGACGCCATCTGCGGGCCGCCGTAGTACTTCACCAGCGCGGACTTGTTCACCGCGTACTCGACCGCCTGCCGCACGGCCAGCTTGCCCATCGCCCCGCCGTTGTTCGGGCTGCGCAGGTTGAACGCCATGTAGGGCTGGGCGTCGCTGTCGGGCCAGATGTGGAAGTGCGGGTTCTTGGTGGCCAGCATGGTCGGGATCTCCGAGGGCGGCAGCAGCGTGTCATCAGAGAACGCCGCGGTGCCCGCCTCGATGTCGTCCACCTGGGTCTGCCCCGACGTGGTGCCGATGTTGACCACGATCTTGTCCACGTACTGGTGCCGCAGCGGGTCGGCTGGACTGCTTCCAGGCCGGGTTGCGGGTCAGCACGATCTGCTTGTTCGGCACGTACGTGCTGATCTGGTACGGGCCGTCGGAGATCGTGTGCTGGCGGAACTGCGCGCTGTCCGGCACGTAGGCGTCGTACTCGGCCGGCCGGGCCGAGGCGAACGGCATGGCCAGCATGTTCATGAAGTCCGAGGCCGGCTTGACCAGGTGGAACACGATCGTCATCGGGTTCGGCGTGGAGATGCCGGGGATGCTGTGCGTGTTCTGGTACTTGGTGATGTTGGCCGCGGTCGGGGCAGGCGCGCCCTTGGCGCTGAAGTAGGCGATCTCGCCGTTGAAGTAGGCGCCGAAGCCCTGTGATCGTGCTGCTGTAGTAGTTCGGGTTGCCGACCGGGGCCACCGGGTTGCCGAACGCCTTGAACTCGCGCAGGAAGTCGGCCGAGGTCACCTGGCGCGGCGGGCTGGTGTTCCAGTCCACGCCCGACCGGATGTGGAAGGTATAGGTGAGCCCGCCGTCGGTGATGCCGCCGTTGGAGGTGCTCGGCACCACGGTCGCGACGTCGGCGGCCGGGGTGGTGGTCTTCAGCCAGGCGGCGCCGCTGGTCGTGGTGTACGGCACCGTGGGGTAGCTCACCAGCTGCCGCGCGTAGGCCCGTTCCAGGATGTAGTCGCCGGTGTAGTAGGCGGGCACGGTGTCGATGTGGTCAGGCCCGCTCGCCGCGACGATGCTCAGCGTGCCGCCGAACACCGGCTTCCCCGACGATGCGGAAGGCGAGGTGCTGGACGATTTCCCGCACGCCGCGATCCCGGACGCGGCCATGAGGACCGCCGCCAGGACGGCGACTCGCTTTGTTATCGGTGTCATAAACGGGCTCCTTCTGGCCTGTCGGCATTGCGCAGGCATGGCTGTGTCACCACGTGGCCGGTGGTCACCACCTAAGTGAGTACACGCCAGCGGTCTGGCTGTCTACCCGGCCGGACGAACCGGGCGAAATCATTTACTGAACCGCAACCGCGTTGTGATCTGGGCAGCCGACACTGTTCCCGGCATAAGCCGGGCTTGCCCCGGGCGTTAGCCTGCCTTGCTCCCGGCGCCCTCCAGCGCATCCTGGACCGGCCGGAACTTGCTCTGGGTCTCGGCCAGCTCGGCCCGCGGATCGGAGTCGGCGACGATCCCGCAGCCGGCGAACAGCCGGGCCCGCGGGCCGTCCAGCTCCGCGCAGCGCAGCGCGATGCCCCACTCGCCGTTGCCGCGGGCATCCACCCAGCCGACCGGGCCGGCGTAACGGCCCCGGTCCATGCCCTCCAGCGCCCGGATCAGCTCCAGGGCCTGGGACTGCGGGGTCCCGCAGACCGCGGCGGTCGGGTGCAGCGCCGCGGTCAGCGCCAGCGCGGACGGCAGCTCGCCGGAGTCCGTCACCGCCAGCCTGCCGCGCACCCTGGTGGCCAGGTGATGCACGTTCGCCAGCGGCAGCAGCGACGGCCGCTGCTGCGCGGTCAGCTCCCGGCACAGCGGCCGCAGCGCCGCCCGCACGTCGGCCGCCGCGTACTCGTGCTCCTCGCGCTCCTTGGCCGAGCCGAGCAGCGTGGCGCCCAGCAGCCGGTCGGCGTCCGGGGTGCCGCCGCGCGGGAAGGTGCCGGCCAGCACCAGCGACTCCACCCGGTCGCCGTCCCGGCGGATGTACAGATCGGGGGTCGCGCCGGCCAGCCCGTCGCAGCAGAAGGTGTAGCAGCCGGGGTAGCGGGCGGCCAGCCTGGACAGCAGCGCGCGGGCGTCGATGTCCCGCCCGGCGTCCGCGATACAGGTCCCTGGCCAGCACCACCTTGCGCAGCTCGCCGGAGGCTGATGACCTCGACGGCGGCGGCGACCGCCTGCTGCCACTGCGGCGCGGTCAGGCTCCCGTCGCTCCAGCGGATGCGGTCCGGGGCGGTCACCGGCACGGCCGGCGGCAGCGGCTCGGGCCGCGACGGGTCGGTGATGGTGGTCAGCCAGGCCCGCCCGCCGGCCCGGCCGAGGACCATCCGGGGGACCACCAGGACCGAGCCGTCCGAGGCCGGGTCGAAGGTGAAGCTGCCGAACGCCACCAGCCCGGACCCCGGTACCGCCAGCTCGTCGGTGACCTGCGCGGCATCGAGCACCTCGCGCAGCCACTTCCCGGCCGCGGTGAACCGGTCCTCGCCCGCCGGCAGGACCACCCGGGCGGCCACGCCCCAGCCGGCCAGCCCCTCGCCGTGCCTGACCCAGGCGAACGGGGCGGGATCCGGCAGGCTGCCGATCAGGCCGCCCGGATCCGGCACCGGTACCGTGCGGATGACCAGCCGGTCCGGCATCCGCCGGGCATCCTCGCGTTCGGCTCTCACGCCAGCAACTCTACGTGCGGGCCGCGGGCCCCCGGATCAGGGCATCCCGGTCCTGCAGGCGTCCGCGCCGCCCGGCTGGCCGCGGCATTGCCCGGGAAGCCGAAACGGGGGCCACGCGGCTGGTCACAGCAGCGATAGCTGGACTGCGGCTGGCGGCAGGGCGGCCGGCGGTCGCGGCCGGGCCGGGGCGATCCGGCGGGCCGCGGCCGGGCCGGACCGGCCCACGCCGTACCTGGCGGCCAGCTCGGCGACCTCGGCGGCGACCCGCTGCTGGTACTGCCGGGGTGCGTAGGCACCCGAGCGGTACAGCCGCCGGTACGGCTGCACCAGTCGCGGGTGCTGCTCGCTCAGCCAGCGGCCGAACCACTCCCTTGCCCCGGTCCGCAGGTGCAGCACGATGGGGGTGACGCTGGCCGCACCGGCCGCGGCGATCTGCCGCACGGTGGCCTCCAGCTGCGCGGGCGAGTCGGTCAGGAACGGCAGCACCGGGCCCATCAGCACGCCGCAGCGCAGGCCGCGGGCGCTGATCGCGGCGCAGACGTCCAGCCGCCGCTGCGGGCTCGGCGCGCCCGGCTCCACCGACCGGGAGATGGACTTGTCGACAGACCCCACCGAGACGCTGAGCCCGACGTCGGTGACCTCGGCCGCCTCGGCCAGCAGGTCCAGGTCCCGCAGGATGAGCGTGCCCTTGGTCAGGATGGAGAACGGGTTGGCCGCGTCCCGCAGCGCGCCGATGATGCCGGGCATCAGCCGGTACCGGCCCTCGGCGCGCTGGTAGCAGTCCACGTTGGTGCCCATCGCGATGTGCTCGCCCTGCCACCTCGGCGCGGCCAGCTCCCGGCGCAGCAGGGCGGGCGCGTTGACCTTGACCACGATCTTGGAGTTGAAGTCGGCACCCGCGTCCAGGTCCAGGTAGGTGTGCGAGTTGCGGGCGTAGCAGTAGGTGCAGGCGTGGGAGCAGCCGCGGTAGGGGTTGATGGTCCAGCGGAACGGCATCCTGGATGCCTCGGGCACCCGGTTGATGATCGAGCGGGCCTGCACCTCGAGGAAGGAGATGCCGCGGAAGCCGGGAGTGTCGAAGGTCCGGGCAACCAGCGGCCGGTCGAACAGCCCGGTCACCTGGCCCATGCGTCCGGCTGGAGGCTATCCCATCGCATCTCATCATGCTAGAATGATAGTTCGAATTGAATCAAACAGAGTTTTCGATAAGGTTCTTCGACGGTCGGCGGCCCGGACCCGGGCACCGAGACTGGGAGGCAAAGAGCGGGTAATGGATCTTTCATCGGGGGATGAGTAGGGGACAGGCGCCATCCGCCTGACGGCGGCGGCGCAGCGGTGGCCGGAGGTGATGCCGTGGCGCTTTCCATGGACGAACAGCGCATCCTGGACGAGATGGAGCGCAGGCTCGCCGATGACGACCCGAGGCTCGCCTCCCGCCTGGCCACCTTCAGCAGCCCCGGACTGAGCGCGGCGCTCCGGTCGCCGCGGACCCGCCTGCTCGCCCTGGCCGCGACCCTGGCGGCCATCGCGGTGGTGGCACTGACGGTGTACTCGATGATGGCCTTCCGGGCGGCCGGCGGCCGGAACGGCCCGCCGCCGCATTCCACCGCGACCACGGGCCAGGCCAGCCCGGCGGCGCGTTCAGGAGCCGGCGGGCAGCAGGCGGCGCGGGTCGGCCGTTAACCCGGCACCAGCACGGGCGCCGGGAACGCCAGTCGGACCGGGCTGGTCCTGACGGTTCCGGCGGCTCCGGCGGTTCCGGCCGCGGTCAGGACTCGCGCCAGAGCTGGAGCAGGTACTGCTCCAGCCCCTCCAGGTGCTTGCGCGCCTGCTGGAAGTCATCGCCGAGCGGGTCGGCGTTCAGCGTGTACAGCTCGCTGTAGCGGCGGACCGCCTCGGTCCGGTTCCTGGTGTAGACCCGCACCCCGTAGTCGCCGACCCCGCCGCTCAGCCGGGCACTGCCGATGGCCTGGCCCGCTACCCCCATGTCCACGCTGAAGCTGCCGCGCAGGTACAGCACGCACTTGGCCTCGTCCTCGTAGCCGTCGCTGAACGGCGGCGGCGCGTTGTCCCACTCCTCGACGGTGAGCTGCACCGCCAGGTGCTCCTGCGCGCAGGCGACGATCAGCTGGTCCCGGCTGGCGCTGATCAGCGAGTCGACGGGCAGCGGCGGGACCGCCCGGCGCGGCCGGATCGACATCCGGATCATGTACCCGGAACATCATCCGCTCCGGGAGGACCGGGACCTCCAGCCGTAGGAGTCTGCGGCTCACGTGCCCCCCCTCAGGCAGGCAGACAGATTTCCTTCGCTACAGCATGCTCTGTCTGGCGGCCTCCTGTACCTCCATTCGATACAAAGCTGCACTATGACGCGCAGTATGACGCTGAGTTACGAGCGCCAGGACGGCGACCGGCGGCCAGCCGGTGCCGGTATGCTCCGGGCATGCTGCCGGGGGATGACGGCCTGCCGCCGATTACGCACCGCTTCGTGGACGCGGGCGGGCTGCGCATGCACATCGCGGAGGCGGGCTCCGGGCCGCTGGTGCTGCTGCTGCACGGCTTCCCGGAGAGCTGGTACTCCTGGCGGCATCAGCTGACCGCGCTGGCCGGCGCCGGGTTGCACGCGGTCGCGCCGGACCAGCGCGGCTACTGCCAGACCGGCCCGCCCGGCGCCGGTCCCCGCGGTCTGGCCCGGCGAGCGTCGCCGACTACACGATCCTGCACCTGACCGGCGACGTCATCGCGCTGATGGACGCGCTGGGCGAGGAGCAGGCGGTGGTGGCCGGCCATGACTGGGGTGCGCCGGTGGCCTGGCACGCGGCGCTGCTGCGGCCGGACCGGATCCGCGGCGTCGCCGGGCTGAGCGTGCCGTACACGCCGCGCGGCTCGGCGCCGCCGGTCGCCGCGCTGCGGGCGAGCGCCGGCGAGGGCTTCTACATGGTCTACTTCCAGCAGCCGGGAGTGGCCGAGGCCGAGCTCGGCCGGGACCTGCCCGCCACCTTCCGCCGGGTGCTGTCCAGCGGTTCCGGCGGCGCGCCGGGCAGCGAGCCGCCCCGGACCGGTCCCCGGCTGCCGGTGGTGCCGCCGGGCGGCGGCTTCCTGGACCTGTCGCCCGAGCCGGGTGCCCTTCCGGGCTGGCTGACCAGCGAGGACATCGCCGCTTACGCGGAGCAGTACGCGGAGTCGGGCTTCACCGGGCCGCTGAACTGGTACCGGAACCTGGACCGCAACTGGGAGCTCACCGCCGCCTGGCACCGCGCCAGGATCACCGTTCCCGCGCTCTACCTCGCCGGGGACCGCGACCTGGTGCTCAGCTTCCCCGGCGCCCGGCAGCGCCTGCCGCGGCTGCGCGACTACGCGCCGCTGCTGCGGGAGCCGGTGCTGCTGAGCGGGTGCGGGCACTGGACCCAGCAGGAGCGGCCGGAGGAGGTCAGCGCCGCCCTGATCGGCTTCGTCCGCGAGCTCGGCTAGCTCGCCCGCGAGCTCGGCTCGCCGGGCCGCCGGGCGGTCAGGGCGGTGTTGGCGGTCAGGGCGGTGTTGGCGGTCAGGGCAGTGTTGGCGGTCAGGGCAGTGGCGGATCGGGCAGCTTGGCGATCACCCTGGCCTCCTGCCACAGCTCGCGGTAGCAGCGGGCGGCCCGGCTGCGTGCGGCGAACGCGGTGACCGGGGCCCGCTGCACCGACATCCGCTCGATCAGCGACAGTGCCGGGATGGCCGTCGCGGCGAAGTCCGACCGCTGCGCCGGGCAGCTGCTCGGCGATGTCCCGGTGCAGCCGCTTGCGCCGGTCGACCATGGAGAAGAACGCGAGGACCGCAGGCCGGCGCCCGCCGAGACCGTCGATGAAGTCGGTGAGCTGGTCCAGCGTGCGTACCGACAGGGTGGTCGGGATCAGCGGCACGAGCACGACGTCGGCGGCGTGCCAGCACGCTCTCCGACAGCAGCGAGATGCCCGGCGGGCAGTCCAGGAAGACCACGTCGTACTCGGCGCGCAGCGGGGCCAGCAGGCGGCCAGCCGGCGGGCCGGCTTGCCCGCCGCGTCCAGCAGCAGGTCCAGGTTGCGGTAGGTGAAGTCGGCCGGCAGCAGGTCCAGACGGTCGAAGTCGGACGCCTTGATCGCGTCGTCGACCGGGCGGGTGCCCCGGATCAGCGCCTTGCCGCCGCCCTTGACCCGGGGCCGGATCCGGAACAGGAAGGTGGCCGCGCCCTGCGGGTCCAGGTCCCACAGCAGCACCCGGTAGCCGTCGGTGGCGGCCAGGTAGGCCAGGTTGACCGCGGTCGCGGTCTTGCCCACTCCGCCCTTGATGTTGTAGGTGGCGAAGATCTTCATCCGGCGGCCCGGCTCAGCGCGTCGAACCTGGCCTGGCTGGCCGCGCTGGCGAACGTCGCCGAACCGGTCGCTGAACTCGCTGCGCGCCCGCCGCTGCCGGACCGCCAGCCCGGCGGCGATCTCGCCCATCGCCAGCAGGGTGGCCGCGGGCGCGCTCCGCTCGTCCATCATCTGCGCCGCGAATGCCCGGATCTCCCGGCGCTGCACCTCGGTGTCCTGGAACTCGCCCAGGCAGTCCTGCAGCGCCTTGAGCTCCCGCACCGCCTGCCACTGCCGGTCCGGGTCGTGCAGCGAGCCGAAGATCTCCAGCAGGTAGCGCAGCTCCTTGCCGCGCTTGCGCAGCTCATGCAGGCTCTCGGCGGGGGAGGCCGGGGTGATTGCCCGCGCCGTCGGCGATCACCCGGCGGTGCGCCCTGGCGATCAGCGCGGTGGCCAGCCGGGCCGCGCTCGGCCGCCGCCTGACCTGCCGCGGCCTCGCCGAGCACGTGCGCCACTCGCCGGTCAGGCGGGTGAACCGGGCCGAGCGCAGGCCCCTGGCGAGCTGCCGCTGCGCCATTGCCCGCCGCTGTTCCAGGTGCTGCCGGAACGGCAGCAGGTCCGCCGCGGTGCGCGGCGACCAGCCCGGCCGCCATCGCGGACAGGCCGAGCAGGTACACGTCCAGGTCCCTGGTCGGCGTGGTCAGGTCGCCCAGCCACTTGAACTCGGGCCGGAACCGGGCGGCCAGGCCGCCGGGCAGAGCCCGGCCGGCCAGCTTGAGCGCCGTCCTGGTGCGGCGCACCGCGATCCGCAGGTCGTGCAGGAACTCGGTGTCGGTGTCCCGCACCGTCCCGCCGACGTTGGCCTCCAGCGTGTCCAGCAGCGCGGTCAGCACGGCCGCCAGCGCCGCCGTGGCCGGCCCGTCCGGTGCCAGCTCCACGTCGATCTTGCTGGAGTAGTCGCCTGGCCGCCGCCCGGCCGCCGCCAGCGCGACCTCCAGCGGCGACTGAGCTCCCGCGGTTATGCCGGGCGCCGCGGCCAGCGCCGCGGCCAGCCGGTCGGCCTGCGCCTGGTAGCCGCGCAGCGGCTGCAGGAACAGCCGCGGCGGGGTCGTGGCCCGGCCGGGATGGCTGACCGACATCTGGTCGATGGTGATCCTGGCCACGGTCTTGTCGTCGGAGTTCAGCACCCGCTGCTCGCGCACCCGGCTGGCGGCGCGGGCCACCGGCAGCAGCGCGCGGATCCCGACGACCGGATCCAGCCGGTCGCGCAGCGGCCCGGCCGGCAGCACGCCGAGCAGGCCGGGCCACCGGATCCGGCTCACCGGGTCGCCGGACGCGCCGGCCGCGAGTACCGCGATCACCTCGCCGTCCCGGCCGGTCAGGGTGAGCACGGCCGGAGCCGCCCGCGGTCAGCTCCAGGGTCAGCCCGGACCGGTACAGCCGCCAGTCGAAGGTGTCCAGCCAGGTCCGCCGCACGGTCCTGGGCCGATCGCCGTTGGCCCAGGTGAACCTCGAGCCGGGCAGTGCCAGCGAGGGCAGTGCCAGCGAGGGCAGTGCCAGCGAGGACGGTTCCAGCGAGGACGGTTCCAGCGGGAGATCGCCGTCCGGCTCCGGGCCGCCGTCGAGGACGAATTCCCGCGGGGCGTTCGGCACGGCATGACCTCGCTGATGGGACCGGGGTGTTCATCTTCAGACAGCACCAGGCGCATGAATAAGCAGCGAACTGAAGATGAACACCAGGTGAACTAGTCTAAGTGGACACTGGTCAGGCGGCTCGCCTCGGCACCGCCCGCAGTACGTATCCTACCCGGCACCAAGATCAGCTGGCAGGCCCAGCTCGCTCGTCCCGGCCGGTCTGAGGCGGGGCGAAGCCGGCCCGGCCCCTGGCCAGTCCGGCGGCACCGGCCCGGCTGCGACGCGGCCGCTGGCCGGTCCCTGCCGCACCGGCCGCGGCTCGTGCCCCGGTGCCGCCCATCTGCCGTGTCTGGCGGTTCAGGCTGACCCGGCAGAACCGGTTACGCTCGGGCGGGTGGCCGACTGGGTAACGATCTCATCGCTGGCGACCGGGGGCGGCACCCTGGTGCTCGCGGTGTCCACCTTTGCCGCCGTCCGGTCGGCGAACCGGGCGGCCAGGGTCGCCGAGCAGGCCCTGATGGTCGGCCTGCGGCCGCTGCTGGTGCCGTCCCGGCTCAGCGACGGCATGCAGAAGATCTACTACGGGGACGGCAGGCGGGTCGCGCTGCCCGGCGGCTTCGGCGCGGCCGAGAGTCACGGCGGGACCGTGTACCTGGCCATCTCGGTGCGCAACGCGGGGCGGGGGATCGGGGTCGTGCACGGCTGGCGGTTCCAGGCCGGGCGGCACTACTCCGAGACCCATCCGGATCTGCCCGCGTTCCGGCAGCAGGCCCGTGACCTGTACATCCCGCCGTCGGACATCGGCTTCTGGCAGGGCGCGATCCGCGATCCGGCGGACCCGGACCTGGACAGCGCGGTTGCGGCCATGGCGGCGGGCGAGCCGCTGACCATCGACGTGCTGTACGGCGACCACGAGGGCGGCCAGCGGGCGATCAGCCGGTTCCTGCTGCATCCGGCCGACGCATCCGGCCAGCCGCAGTCCGCGGTTCACCAGGCCGCGGGTCAGTCAGCCAGCACCGGCCATCCGGGTACCTCGGGTACCTCGGGTACCTCGGCCGTGATCGGTCAGCCGGTCCTGGCTGGCCATCCGGCCATGACCGGCCAGCCGGGCACCGCCGACCCGGACCAGCGGCGCTGGCTGGCCTCGGTGACCAAGCACTGGAACGTCGACCGGCCAGATCCGAGGTAGCCGTGAGCCGCCTGACCGGGGAAAATGGGCCATAGCCGCCAGCCATAGCGGCCAGCCAGCAACGACCAGCACTGGGCGGCAGTGCTGGCAGGCCAGTCCCGCCGGGAGGTACTGCGGTGCTCTATGCGTTCGGCTTCGACCGGATCGGCGTGCTCGTGAGTGATCTGTTCTTCATCGACCCGTCGCCGCTGCCCGGCCAGGAGGGCGCCGAGCGCGGCGTCCGGCTCGAGGTCCGGATGCTCGAGCCGGGGGAGCTGAAGGGCAACATCTACTCGGCCAGGCCGATCGAGGTCGGCCGTCCGGTCTGGCGCGCCGACCTGCTGGAGGCCGCGGACGGCCCGGCGGGCAGCCTGAACCGCGCGCACCACCACCCGGCGTTCGACGGCTGGAATCCCAGCCACCGGGTCTTCGACCCCGACCTGTCCGCCAGTCCGGTGCAGTGGGTCGGCGAGACGCTGGCCGACCTTGAGGGCTGCTGCGGCGGGCCGGGCTGGAGACCGACGAGGCGCTGGCCACCGACGCGGAGCAGCTGCGCGGCTGTGTGCCCGAGATCACCGCGACGCTGAGCGGCATGCTGGCGAAGGTCAGGGCGGGCGAGCTGGCGACCGCGCCGGACCAGGAGCCGGGCTCGGTGGTCCGGGTCAGCTGGCTGTAAGCAGGCCGGGCTCGCGCGGTGCCGGTCCAGTGCGCGCCGGTCCCGCGGCCCGGCGGTGGTCAGAACGGCGTCTGTGCCAGCCACTGCCGCAGCAGCCCGGCGTCGCCGTGCACCTGAACACCCGGATCGTCCGGCGGCAGCCGCCGTAGCAGCACCAGCAGCAGTCGGCTGGCCGGGCCGGCCAGCGTCACGTCGCCGCTACCGGGCCCGGCCTGCACCGTCAGCTTCGGGCCGGCCCGGCTGACCAGCCACTCCTGCGAGCCACCAGGCCCGGCGCCGGCCGCATGCAGGTGCATCACCCGGCCTTCCGGCAGCGGCTCCCCGGCCGGGTCGTCCGGCGGGTATCCGCGCTCGGTAAGAAGGCCGAGCCACTCGTCGATGCCGTCGGCGGCCAGGTCCGGCGCGATCTGCGCCGGGCGGCCGAAGGCTGCCTCGGCGTCGGCAGCGTGCACCCCGGTCTCGTGCGTCATCCGCCGGGCCCAGAAGCCGGCCGGAGCCATGCTGCCGAACGCCCAGACCCGCGCTTCGCCCGCGGACCGCACGGCATCGATGACCCGGCGCGCGCCCGCCGTCAGCCAGGCCGTGTGCTGCGCCGGGTCATCGGGGAACCGGCCGTCGGGCACCGACCGGAACGGGATGAACTCGGCCGACCGGGTGGCGACGATCTCGGCGGCCCATCGCTGCGCCCGGCCGACGTGAGTGGCGAGCTGGCGGAGGGTCCAGTCCGGGCATGACGGGATCGCGCGGCTCAGGTCGCCGTCGGCCACCAGCGCGGCGAGCGTGCCGGTGGCCGCCTCGATCGCGGCGTAGTAGCGCTCCGGGCTGATTGGCTGCATTGCGGCGTCTCCCTTGGCGGTCGGCGTCCCGGTACCGCGGGCCTGACCCGACGCTGGCCGAGTCCTACAAGGTGGCCGCGCTCGACGCGACCAACAAGATGCGCCAGGTCGAGCGGTTCTCCGCCTGACCGCACCCGGTCATCGCGGCAGCGCCCCCCGGCCATCCCGCAGCGCGCCTCGGCCGGTCAGCGGCAGCCGCAGGCCCCGCCGCAGCAGCCACCGCCACCGCCACCGCCGCCATCCCGGCTGCGGCGCCGATCCGGCCCGGCCGCCGACCGCGACCGTGGACAGCAGCTTCACCGTGTCCGGGTGGCCCTGCGGGCACCGGGCCGTGGCCGAGGCTTCGCTCATCGGCCTGACCTGCTCGAAGGTGGCGCCGCAGGCGCGGCACCGGTATTCATAACGCGGCACGGGCCCAGCCTACGCCACGGCGGCGACCGCGCCAGGGATGCGCCGGGCCCGCGGGCCCGCGGCGGCCCGGTCCGGGCCTGGCAGCCGTCCCGGCTAGGGCTCTGATTGTGCCGGGCGGCGGCCGCCCCGCTGACGGCTGGCGGACCGGGGGATCCTGGTCGCCAGGCGCGGCAGCACCCGGCCCGGCTGGCCCGGCCGGGAAACTGCGTTCTGGCTGCTGGAAGAGATCAGGTCCGGGCTGCCCGTCGCGGTGCGCACTGGCCCGCTGGAGCCCGGCGCGGGCGGGCCGTCGTAGTAGAACTGGCGGCCGCGCAGCAGCGAGATGACCGCGCCGGCCAGCGACATCGCGATCGCGGCGCTGAACACGATCACCAGGCCGTGGTGAAACGGGGCGGAGATCAGGTGCGGGAAGAACTGCCTGCCGGTCAGCACCGCGGCGTCCTTGGCCGGCAGGCCGGCCAGCGCGCGTGACTGGGCCAGCAGGTTGCGCACCGGGTTGTAGCCGAGCAGCGCGGAGAACAGCGTGCTGACCGGCGGCAGGTGCGCGATGTGATTCGCGGCGGCGGCCGGGACGCCGCGGGCCCGCAGCCCGCTGCTGAGGGTACCGGGCAGCGTGTCCGCCAGGCCAGCGATCATCAGCGAGAAGAACACGCCGATGGACAGCGACATGCCGGAGTTCTGGAACACCGAGCGCATCCCGGATGCGGCGCCCCGGTGCCTGGCCGGCACGCTGCTCATGATGGACGAGGTATTGGGGGAGGCGAACAGGCCGGAGCCGACCCCGTTGCAGAAGATGATGGCGGCAAATGCCCAGTACGGGAAGTTCACCGGCAGCAGCATCAGGCCGGTGAAGCCGCATGCTGCCAGCAAGAGCCCGGCGGTGGCGAACGGCCGGGAGCCGTACCGGTCGGACAGGTATCCCGAGATCGGGCCGGCGATCAGGAACCCGGCGGTGAGCGGCAGCATGTAGATGCCGGCCCACAGCGGGGTGACCACGTAGTCATAGCCGTGCAGCGGCAGCCAGATGCCGGCCAGCCAGATCACCAGCATGAACTGCAGCCCGCCGCGGGCCATCGAGCTCATCAGGCTGGCCGCGTTCCCGGCCGCGAACGCGCGGATCTTGAACAGGCCCATCTGGAACATCGGCTCGGCGATCTTCGTCTCGAGGATGCCGAACACGACCAGCAGCCCCGCGCCGCCGGCCAGGCCGGTGATCACCCAGGGGTTGCTCCACCCGGTGGCGTGCCCGCCGTAGGGCTGGATGCCGTAGGTGATGGCGGCCAGCAGCGCTGAGGCCCCGAGCGCGAACGTGATGTTCCCGACCCAGTCGATCCTGGCCCGCCGGGTAGTGGCGATCTCCCGCAGGCTGCGGTAGGCCCACACGGTGCCGAACACGCCGATCGGCACGTTGACCCAGAACACCGCCCGCCAGTCCCAGGCGGCCAGCAGGCCGCCCAGCAGCAGCCCGACGAACTGCCCGGAGATCGCCGGCGATCTGGTTGATGCCCAGCGCCATGCCGCGCTGGTTGGCCGGGAACGCGTCGGTGAGGATCGCGGCCGAGTTGGCCATCAGCATCGCGCCGCCGAAGGCCTGCGCCATCCGCCACAGGATCAGCCACAGCGCGCCGCCGGAGCCGGTGAGCGGATCCAGCGACAGGGCGATCGAGGCCAGCGTGAAGACCACGAAGCCGAGGTTGTAGATCTTCACCCGGCCGAACATGTCGCCGAGCCGGCCCAGGGTCACCACCAGGATGGCCTGCACCAGCAGGTACCCCATGATCATCCAGAGCAGGTAGCTGATGTTGCCGGGAGCCAGCGGGTTGAGGTGGATGCCGCGGAAGATGGCCGGCATCGCGATGATCACGATCGATGCGTCGATGGTCGCCATCGTGACGCTGAGCGTGGTGTTGGACAGTGCGACCCACTTGTACCGGCCGCCGGCTGATCCGGCGCCTCCGGCGCCCGTGCTGGCGGCGCCCGTGCTGGCAGCGGCTGGCCCGGCGGCTGTCATCTCGCCGCCTGCCCGCTCACTCCCCGCTGTCCTGCGCACCAGCACGAGCTTACCGCTCATCAGTTGCTTGATAG
This sequence comes from uncultured Actinomycetota bacterium, assembly GCA_963719705.1. GTDB lineage: Bacteria > Actinomycetota > Actinomycetes > Streptosporangiales > Streptosporangiaceae > CAVRCV01. The sequence continues at coordinate 430,163 of CAVRCV010000013.1, read as the reverse complement.
CAACTACCTAACTGCGAGGCGCGGCCAGTAGGTCCGCCAGCAGGTCACCGGCTGGGCCCGGCGGCGAGTTCCGCTGACCGGTGTCGTGGCCGGGCCGGCTGCCTAGACTCGCGGTATGAGCGAACCCGACGGCATGAGCGAGCCCGACGGCAACCGCCTGCTGCTCGTGCACGCGCATCCTGACGACGAGTCGATCTGGACCGGCGCGACGATGGCAAAGTACGCCGCGGAAGGTGCCCATGTCTGTCTCGTCACCTGCACCATGGGCGAGCTGGGCATAGTCGCCCCGCGCGAGCTGGCGCACCTGGACTGGGAGGCTGACGGCGGGCTTGGTGAGTACCGGATGGGTGAGCTTGACTCGGCCTGCGAGGCGCTGGGCGTGACCGATCACCGGTTCCTTGGCGGGCCTGGCCGGTGGCGCGACTCAGGCTCGGGCCCCTCCACCCATGCGGAATGCTGCTTCTGGCAAGCCGACCTGGCGCAGGCGGCGGAGGAACTGCTGCGCGTCATCCGCCAGCTGCGGCCCCAGGTCATGGTCACCTATGACGATCAGGGGATCTACGGCCATCCCGATCACATCCAGGCGCACCGGGTGGCCTGGCGCGCCTTCGAGCTGGCCGATGGCCTGGTCAGCAAGTTCTATGCCACCGCGGTGCCGAGGTCGGTGCTGTGGGAGACGATCGAGTGCAGGCGCGGCCAGCCACCGCTGCTCGGCGGGTGGGCCGGGTTCAGCGAGATGAGCTCGGCCGGTGACCTTCAGTTCGGCACGCCAGACGAGGACGTGACGACACAGGTCGACGCCGTGCGGTACCTGGAGGCGAAGCTGGCCGCGATGCGCGCGCATGTCACGCAGAACACCAAGCGCAGCCCGTTCTTCATCGCCGTGCACGACCCGGCCTTCGCCGTGTCCGATGCGGGTGCGCGGTTGTTCGGCATCGAGTACTACACGCTGCTGGCCGGCCCGCGCGGGACCGGGGCAGGCGAGCGGGAGCGCGAGACCGACCTGTTCGCCGGCCTCGCTGCACCGGGCGGGTAAGCGCAGGCCGGACGCTGTCCCGGCGCCTACACCGATGCGCGGTGCGGCTCGTACTGAGGCAGCGGGAAGGCGGGTTCTGCCAGCTGAGGCAGTCCGGCCCAGCGTAGCAGCGCGTGCCGCCGCAGCTGGAGGGCCTGGTCGATGGCCGCGCTTTCATCGATGTCCAGCTTGACGGCGATTTCCCGCAGGGTCAGGGCCCCGGTCGCCAGATTGAGCATGACCACATCGCCGGTATCAGGCACTGCCGGGCCTGGCCGCCGCGCCGCATCGGCCCCGGCCTCGCTGGCCGGCTGCGGGGCGGTCACCGAGCGGATCGCGGTCAGTGGCTCGCCGTCGGTGCGCTCGGGCCGAAGGCCGGCCAGATCCGGCGCCTCGACCTCGTAATCGCCGATGAAGAGGCGGTCGAGACGGGAGCCGTACAGGCAGTCGAGGGCCTCTTCCGGACGTTCGATGATCGGCATCCCGCGCAGGTTGAACGACGTATTCAAGACCATCGGGATGCCGGTGCGGGCCTGAAACGCCTCCAGCAGCGGGCGGAACGGACCAGGCAGGCCGGGGTCGACGGTCTGGATCCGGCAGGTGTCGTCCACGTGCACGATCTCGCTGACCGCGTTGCGGCACGACGGAAGTATCGGGCAGACGATGAGCATGAACGGGCTGTCCGGCGCGGGCATGTCGAACCATTCGGCGGCATGCTCGGCCAGGACCGAGGCGGCGAACGGCCGGAAGCTCTCCCGGAACTTCACCCTGGCGTTGAGGCGGTCCTTCATCCCCGCGATGCCCGGATGACACAGGATCGAGCGGGCGCCCAGGGCCCGGGGACCAAACTCCGACCGGTCCTGGAACCAGCCGACGATCTCGCCCCGCGCGATCGCGGCCGCGGCCGATGCGGCCAGTTCGCCCGGCCCGCTGTGGCGGCGGGCCGGAAGCTGCCAGCGCGCGGTGAGTGCGGGCAGATCGCTGCGGGCCAGCCGCGGCGGCCCGAAGTAGAGGTTTGGCAGCCGGGCGGCTGGCGGTCGCTGCCCGGCTTTGACCAGTACGTTATAGGCGTAGAGCGCGGCCCCCGGCGCGGTCCCGTCATCGGTGGCTGCCGGGAACACATACAGCCGGTCAACCGCCGTCTCCCGCAAGATCCGGGCGTTCACCACCGCGTTGAGGAAGCTGCCGCCGCACAGCACCAGCGACCCGCTGCCAGAACGGGCCAGCACCTCACGGGCCAGGTACAGGCAGCCTTCCTCGAATTCATGCTGGATCTGCGCGGCCAGGTTCTGGTGGAACCGCTCGATCGGCGCGCCGCGCGGGCGCGACAGGAGCCGGTAGCAGCCGCGCTCGCGAACGACGAGGCCGAGATCTATCATCGCCGCCACGGCGCCGTCGAAGCAGAGCCCGGCCGGGGTGATCTTGATGAACAGCTCGTCGGCCGACAGCGGCTTCCCGTAAGCCGCCAGGCCCATCGTCTTGCCCGCGTCATCGTAGGTAGTGCCGGTTTCGGTAAAGCCCAGCGCCAGGCCGAGCACGCGGTACATCTCGCCGATGCCGCTGAGGGTCTCCGGCAGCCAGAAGGCGCCGTCGTGCATCTGGCCCGCGATCCGGTCGTCGTCTCTGACTGACTGCCAGATCAGCCGCGGCGGTTCGCCGAGCCGGAAGGCGAACCCGCTTTCCCGTTCGCGCCTGGTGCCGATGCGCGAGCCGTAGGCGTCAATAATGAGCGCGGCCGCCTCGTCAAAGCCTGAGGTGTAAAAGGCAGCGCTGGCGTGCGCCAGGTGGTGGCCGGGATGCGGCAGGGCCAGGCACCTGTCAGCGGGGACCAGCAGGCCGAGGGTGCTGGACAGGCGCCGTTCGTCCTCGGCATCACGCGACTCGGTGGAGGTGGTGATCCAGTAGTCGATGTCGGACGGGGAAAGCTCCAGGCCGGTCAGGAGCTCATGGGTCAGGTCGGCCATCGCCGAGGCGTACGCATGAATGGGCACGATGCCCCGCTTCAGCCGGGTGGTGCGCTCAAGCGCGAGGGCCGCGGTGATGCGACCATCCGTCACCAGGCAGGCGCTGCTGTCGTGGCTCAGGTTAAAGCCCATAATCTGAACGGACATCGGTTGTCTCTCCGTTCCCTGGCATGACCTTCTCCCGGTTCGCCGGGGGGCAGCCACCGGGCAGGACCGGGTCACGGCCGGGCCTCAGCGTAAGTAAGCGAACATTCCGGGTCAACCTCCGGTTCCGGGCACCGCGTCACGGCCGGCGGGATTACCTGACCGGAACCCGGCTGGGCAGGATCTGCCGGTATACCTCCTCGATGCGCTCGGCCATCTTGTCGCTGGTGTAGCAGGAGCGATGCCGCGCGATAAGCAGGCCGGGGTCAAAGTCTCCGCTGGAGATATCCGAAAGCATCGATTCTGCGGCATCGGCGAAGGCTACTATCGCATCGACCGGGCTGATGCGCCCGTATCGCCGGTCCGGAAGCATTTCGCGCACGCTGCCGACATCGGTGGTCACGATCGGCATCCCCCGGCTCATTGCCTCCAGCACCACGAGCGGCCCGGTTTCCTCGCGGGACGTCACCATCAGGATGTCCGTGCTGGGGCAGTGCTCAAGTATGCCGGGCCGGGTGCCCCGGAATCGCACGATGTCAGCCAGGCCGAGCACCGTCGTCATCTCCCGGAAGAAATCCTCGCGGCTGCCGCTGCCGTAGATATTAAGCGCGGGACAGTCCTGGCCTAGCCTTCGCCGCAGCTCAGCCATCACCAGAATCGCAAAATCCATCCCTTTCGCTGGGGATACCGATCCTACGGAAATGAAGCCGGGCTTGCCCGGTTGCCGGGTGTCCTGCGGGTCTGGCGGCGGCATCGCCTGCGTGCCGTTGGGCACGTAGTACAGTTCAGGCTCGGACAGCCCGTCCTGGCTCAGCTTGTCGAAAACTGCCCTGGAGACGGTGATCGTGGTGATCTGGAGGCCCGTGCTCTGCACTACCTCCTTCCAGGACCGCACCGGCACGAAATGCAGGGTAAATACACAGGGAAGCTGAACTCGGTTACCCGCGGGAATAGCCTGCCAGGCGGCATTCTCAGTGTGACAGTGTATAAGTTCGGCATTAAGATTCCGGAACCGCGTGATCAGGCTCTGCATGGTCCTTTCTACAGGGCGTACCGGTGCTCCTTCCTCCTGCTCTAATCCCGGTTCCAGCACCACCGTTATGCCGTTCTGGCGGCAGGTCTCAGTAAATGCTCCGGCCCGGTCGACTATCATCGCGACGTCATGTCCGCGTGCTTTCTGCGCCACGGCCAGATTAAGCGTGTGCACCTGATGACCGATGGTACCCGCTTCGAGGATGTTGGTTACGTGGACTATTCTCATCAGCTGTCCTCGCTCACCGGGCGGAGCTCGCGGGCAACAACGCTAGTTGGCCGCCTGGCCGCTGTCGATGTCCGCGATCGCCGCCCGTCCTCATAGCCTGTGCCGCGGGCTGCCTGGGCGTTCAACTGCAGCGGTTGCTGCAGTTGAACGAGAATCGCGTGCTGACCAGCATGCACGCGGCCAGGATCGGCAGCCAGGCCGGGCTGCACAGTGTTGATCGGCGAGCCGGCTGCGTGTCATAGTAATGACTAGTGCCCGTGTGCTGGCCGAGCCGCGGGTATCACCCACCCGACCGCAAAAGCGCCTCAATTCATGTACCTATTGCCGGGCGCGCTATAGGCACCATCTTCTTGCCGATTTGCCCGGGCCGTACCAACCGGCACGAGAGGTGACGATGAACGAACTGACCGAGCGCCTGACCATTGACCAGCCGGTCGTCGTCGGCGGCCCGGATCCGTCGGTCGAGGAACTGCGGCGACGGCTCGACGAGATCGGGCTGGCCTTCATCAAGTTCACCGAGACCCGCGGCGGCACCGACCTGGGCGTGCAGGTGGACCGCGAGGCGTGCGATGTCAGCGCGGCCGACTTCGAGCAGGGCAGCGGCACCGTGCACGTCGAGGGAACGCTGATCCTCAACGACGACCCGGTGCGCTGCATCGCCGACATTGACCTGGCGACGCTGAAAGGCACCGGCCGGCTGATGGTGGTGGACGCCTCCGAGGTGCCGGTCGGCTGAGCCGGGCCGCGGCTCGGCCAGCGCCGTGCCGGTCCGCGGCCGGCTTCCTGCCTGGATCACCCGGACCTGCCTGCCCGGTGGCCGGCTCGCAGCTATGTAGCCGATATCTATATGGTCTGTTATGGTTTATGGCGATACAGACCGTGCTCGTGACTTGCGCTTGTCCGGGATAAGGCGGCGGAGGCCAAAGGTGAGTTCTGTAGATACTGGTTCACGTCAGTCCGCACACCGCAGGACGGTCGCTAGTCATGCCGTCGCCAGGATGAATGGCGAGCCGCGGCCCAGGGAATCAGCGATAGTGCAGATTGTCTCACTCCAATCGGGAGAATCTCCCCGGCTAGAGGGGGAAAACCAGGCTCACATCGCCTGGCTGGCCGAAACCGAGGCCGCGCTGCCGCCTATTCTCGTCGACCGTCGCGATATGCGGGTTATCGACGGGATGCACCGCCTGCTCGCGGCCACCCTGCGCGGACAGGAGACGATCGAGGTCGAGTTCTTCGACGGGGATCCGGCCGATGCCTTTCTGCTCGCGGTGGAGGCAAATGTCACGCACGGGCTGCCGCTGTCCCAGGCAGACCGGCGGGCCGCCGCGATGCGGATCGTGGCCTCGCACCCGCACCTGTCCGACCGGGGCATCGGGGAGTCGACCGGCCTTGCGGCCCGGACGGTGGCTGGCATCAGACAGCGTTCAACCGATGCGGTGCCGCAGTTGAACGCCCGGGTGGGCCGCGACGGCCGGGTGCGGCCGCTGGACGGCCTGACCGGCCGCAGGCGGGTCGCCGAGCTGGTGGCCAAGCATCCGCGGGCCTCGCTGCGCGAGATCGCCAGGGCCGCGGGAGTGTCCCCGGCGACGGCCCGCGACGTGCGCCGCAGGCTGGAGCGCGGCGAGGAGCCGGGCAGGGCCCCGGCCGGGCCGGAGCCCGCGCCGCATCCGGCGGCCAGGCAGCGGTTCCGGCGGGCGCCGGGAGTCGAGCCCGCTCAGGTGCTGGAGAAATTGCTCCGGGATCCGTCGCTGCGTCACAATGAGCAGGGCCGGTGGCTGCTGCGGCTGCTGAAGAACAACGCGCTCAGCCCGCCGAAATGGTCGGATGCGGTCACCGCCGTACCGCCGCATTGCGCCGCGCTAGTGGTACAGCTCGCCCGCTCGTACGCGCAGATGTGGCTCGATTTCGCCCAGGAACTGGACGAGCGCGCCTGGGTTATCGATCCGTGGTCGCGGCGCCGGGTAAACGGCCGCAGCTAGCTGACCCGCCGCTTGACCCGGTCGCCTGGCTTCTCACTGGCGGGTGTAGAGCTGCCCGTCTGACCACAGGTAGCGGGCGCCGCCCCAGCGGGCCGCGGAGGCGATATCCGGGAAGAACCCGCGGCCGCTGAAGTTGGCGCTGGTGTTGCACAGCACCGGTATGCCGGTGAGCCGTGCGTACCAGTCCAGGATCCGGCCGGTCGGGCAGCCCTCCGCCGGGTCGATGGTCTGCAGCCGGGCGGTCCCGTCCAGGTGCAGCACGGCCGGGATCCGCTCCGCCCAGCCCGGCCTTGGCCGGTGCTCGAAGAGCATGTACCGGTCGTCATAGCCGGGCGCGAACACCTCCGCGGCCCGCGCGGCCAGGCAGACCGGCGCCACCGGCCGGTACTCGGCCCGGCCCTTCACCGCGTTCAGCCGGGTCTTCATGGACGCGTCGCTGGCCGGGGCCAGGATGCTGCGGTTGCCCAGCGCCCGGGGCCCGATCTCGGCCCGGCCGGACAGCACCACCACCGGCTCGGACTCGGTGCTGAGCAGCTCGGCGAGCTGACGCTCGGTGCACGGCCGGGCGCGCCAGCCATCCGGCAGGCGGCCGGCGGCCAGCGACGGCCCGCGGTAGACATCCCAGTCCAGGGCCAGCTGGCCGCCCTGGCTGAACATCTCGCAGCATGCGGTGCCGATCGCTGCTCCCGAGTCGTTCGGGAACGGCGGGATCCAGATCTCGCCGAACAGCTCGCTGTTGCGCAGCGCGCTGTTCCACTTGATGTTCAGCGCACAGCCGCCGGACAGCACCAGGTTCGGCGGCCGCCCGCCCGGCAGCGGCGCTGTCAGGCGCGGCTGCGACGACCGGCTGCCCAGGAACCCGGACAGGCTCTGCAGCAGGAGATTGCCCAGGTAGGCCTGGTAGCTGGCGATGAGATCGGCGTCGGACAGGCCGGGCAGCAGCTCCTGGCGCTGCGCGGTGATCTTCTCGGCGAACGCCTTGGAGTTGTCCGCGTTGATCGCGGGAAAACCGGCATAGACCTTGTCGAAGACGCCGAACGCGGACTCCTCCACCCGGCCGAGCGCAGCGTAGGCCATGGCCTTCCCGGCGACCGACAGGTGGTGCCGCATCCGCTGGTCTGCCGAGAACCCGTCGGCGTCCTTGCGGAACGGGTCGAGCTGCGAGCTGAACTCGCCGAAGCTGTCTCCGGTAATGGGCAGCATGGCGGCCACGAACGTGACGGCCATGGCGCGCGCCGACACCTGGTAAAGCCGCGGGACGCTGCCCCCGTCCCAGGTCAGGACCAGCGCGTCCGCGCCGCGGGCGGCGAAGGGGCTGGAGCAGTAACTGCCGAGCACGTGCCCGGTGACATGGTGGTAGCTGACGTAGCCTGGCGCCGCCGGGCTGAACGAGTGATCGGTGAAGGAGTACCTGGCCAGCGGGCGGCCGCTCTCCGGGCGGTCCTGGTAGGGAGCCACCGGGATGGCGGGGCGGCTGCCGCCGCGATTGGCGATCACCACCGGATCCCTGGCCTCGACGTCATCGACACCCGGCACGAACCAGCCGTCCACCACGAACTGGTCCACCACAGCCGGATCCACACCCTCGGAGCCGAGGATCTGCGCGACCCGGTCCAGGCTCCCCAGCGAGCTGTACCGCAGGCCGTTGTCCAGCTTCTCCACCTCGATGCTGAACAGCAGGCGGTTACCGTCGATGACGGCCACCGCGCCGTCGTGCGACATCTTGATTCCGCAGATCAGCATGGCCGGGACTCCGCGGGCACTGGCCGGGCCGCGTCCGGGCTGTCACCTCGGTGCAGCCAGGCCAGCAGGTCGGGGGGCGCTTGTGCGGCCGCACGTTCGTGATAGCGGGCAAGCTCGGCGTCGCTGAGCAGCTCCCGGCCCGATCCGGAGCTGCCCCGGTGGAAGAAGGCGGTGTTGTTCTGCAGGTAGGGCAGAGGCCGGAGCCGGTCGGCGGCGGCGCGCATCTCGGTGAAGGTCGCCGCCTCCACCAGGTCGGGCCAGATCGCGGCGGGCACGGTGATCCCGAGCCGGGCCGCAAGCTGGCGCATCTGGCCAGCCAGGTCGGCCGACAGGTCCTCGTAGTGCACGAACACGGTGTTCGGCCGGTCGCGGCAGGTCCAGTTGCTGGTGAGCAGCTCCATCGTCCTGGGCAGGCCCCGGTCGATCCAGTCCAGCAGCCATTCGCGCGGTTGCTGAGCCGGCGCGCGCCCCAGGTTGACCTCCTGGTGGTATTTCGACAGCTCTACATCCAGCGGGTGCCTGGCGATCACGATGTAGGTAACCAGCGGGTCGCTGGCGAAGGCGGTCAGCGGCGTGTGGGTCTTGATGAATCGCCGGTGCGCCTGGGCGCCCAGATCAGCGAACGCCTTGCCCCGGGAGGTCTCCACGTGATCGAGCCATGGTGACAGCGTGGACAGCGGCGCGGGGGGGTCCGGGCTCTGGAAGATCATGAGCGCGCAGATCATCTGCACCCACGTCGTGCCGCTCTTCGGCACGGAGGATATGACAATGTCATCGGTGCGGAACTGAAAATCATCCCAGCGTCGCGCCACAACGAAATCAATAATAGCGAAAAGCGCACCATAGCCCTGGTCGGTAAGTTCCGTTGTCATCCCATGGTCCGCCTGGCCCGTCCGGCGCCGCAGGTAGCCGTGCAGCACCAGGCTATCTATCGTCCGGCTGGCCGCCTGTGCCTCGATGCCCAGGGTCTGCATTACCTCGTCGATCACTCCGTCGCCGCTGGCCGCAGCGCCTTCAGCGGCAATGGCTGCCGCGCCCAAGGCGAGCGCGCCATCCTGGGTAATGTTCTCGAACCTCGGATCCGAGAGGAAGTCGATAATTGCCCGTCGGTCAGTGGCCCGCACCTCCCTCAGCATATCGATCATCCACTCGTCTGCGGGAGCGAGAGAAGGCATAAGGGGATTGTAATCTAAATGAGGGCACGATTGGCATTAGGGCACGATTGGCGTGCCGGGCGGCCCGGCAGGTCCGGGCGGCCTGGGGGCGGCCTGGACGGCCCGGTCTGCCGGGTGGCCGACGCATGGCCATTGGGTGCCTGCCGGGCAAACTGGGTGCGGTAGAGGTCGGCGTACAGCCCGCCTGCGGCCAGCAGTTGCTCATGCGTGCCGCGTTCGGTGATCTGGCCCTCGTCGATGACCAGGATCTGGTCGGCCCCGCGGACGGTTGACAGCCGGTGTGCGATCACCAGGGAGGTCCGGCCCTCGAGCGCCGTCTTGAGCGCCCGCTGTATCGCGGCCTCGGACTCCGAGTCCAGGTGCGCGGTCGCCTCGTCCAGCACGACCACCGGCGGTGCCTTGAGCAGCAGCCGGGCCAGCGCGACCCGCTGCTTCTCGCCGCCGGACAGCCGGTAGCCGCGGTCACCGACCACGGTGTCGAGGCGGTCCGGCAGCGAGGAGATCAGGTCCCAGATCCGCGCCGCCGCGCAGGCCTCGATCAGCTCCGGCTCGGTGGCGCCGGGGCGGGCATACACCAGGTTGGCCCGGATCGTGTCATGGAACAGGTGCGCGTCCTGAGGCACCACGCCAACCGTCTCGTGCAGTGACTTCAGGGTCAGGTCGCGGATGTCGTGACCGGCGATCCGCACCGCTCCCGACATCGGGTCGTAGAACCGGGGTACCAGGTGCGTGATCGTCGTCTTCCCCGCGCCCGAGGGCCCGACCAGCGCGGTGAGCTGGCCTGCCGGGGCACGGAAGCTGACCTGCCGCAGCACCTGCGTGTCGCTGGCCCGCTCGGGCATGGGCAGCGCGATCGACTCCAGCGAGGCGAGCGAGACCTCGCTGGCCGTCGGGTACCGGAAGCAGACCTGATCGAACTCGATGTCCGGCGCGGAAGCCGCGCCGGGGGAGGTCGCAGGCAGGGCAATTGCTCCTGGCCGCTGCGTCACCAGCGGCGTGAGGTCCATCACCTCGAACACCCGGTCGATGCTGACCAGCGCGGTCAGCACGGTGATCTGCATGTTGGACAGCTGGTTCACCGGTCCGTAGAGCCTGCTGAGCAGGGCGACCAGGGCGACGATGCTGCCGATCTGGAGTGCGCCGTGAATGACCAGGGCACCGCCGAGGCCGTACACGAGCGCTAGCGAGAACGCGGCGAGCAGCCCGGTGATCACACCGAACGCTCGTCCGTACAGGCTGCCTGTGATGGCGATGTCGCGCACCCGCGCGGTGCGGGAGGAGAAATGGGCAGCCTCGTCCGCCGGGCGCCCGTACAGCTTGGCGAGCATCGCCCCGGCTACGTTGAAGCGCTCGTTCATCAGCGAGCTCAGCTCGGCGTTGAGCTGCATCTGCTCCCTGGTGATGCGTTGCAGCCTTTTCCCGATCAGCTTTCCCGGAATGATGAAAAACGGGACCATCACAAGCGCCACTAGGGTGATCTGCCAGGACAGATAGAACATGGCGATAACCACGAATACCAGGGTCAGGACGGTATCGACGGTCTGGGAAAGCAATGTCGTGACCGCCTGCTGCGCGCCGATGACATCGGAGTTAAGCCGACTGATCAGCGAGCCGGTCTGGGACCTGGTGAAGAACGCCAGCGACTGCTGCTGCACCCGCCCGAAAACCTCGTTGCGCAGATCGTATATCAGTCCCTGGCCGACCCTGGACGAGGACAGAACCTGAATGCACGCCGCTATCGAATCCAGCACGGCCAGCCCCACCACGGCCAGCGACAGGCCGATAACAATGCTCATGCGGTGCGGCAGGATGCCCTTATCTATGATGAGCCCGAGTACCAGCGGGCTGACCGCGGTAACGGCCGCGTCGAAGGCGGTGACAGAGAGCAGCACTGCCAGCGACCAGCGATATCGTGCAGCGTAGGGAAATATCCGCTTGAAAGTGCCCGGCTTGATCTCCTGACGAGTTATCGGCTCATCACCGAGGCGACCTGGCATCATCAGCCCTCGGCCGAGCATCGCCCCGTTTCCTCCTCCGTCTTGTCGTGAGAGCCAGAATGCCTAGCTTGGTGGCAACACGCCAGGATGTGCTGCCGAACGCCTCGCGGTTCAGCGGCCGCGCAGGGTAGTGGTGGACACGGCATGCGCGGCAACTGCGGACCTGCAGAAGTAGGTGGCTGCCCACTGCCGGCGGGAGAACAGCTCGGTCTGATCGCTGTAGTGCGGCGAGGCCGGGTTTGCCGACTCGGAGTAGGTGAGCAGCGTCGCGGCCTCGGGACCGCAACGGCCCGCGGTCCAGGTGACGACCTGGATGTAGCTCGAGCCCAGGGATGGCCCGCCCGGCCCTGGGTAGATCGCGTTGAACTCGCCGTCCGGGTCGCCGGGGCCGCCGGGCAGCGGGATCTGCCTGCCGTTGCGCAGCGCGTACTGCACGGTGCCCAGCTCGACGTCGTAGGGCAGGTGCGCCGACTGCAGCGTCGTCAGGGCGTCGCCGAAGGCCTGCTGGACCGCGGGGTTCGAGACATCAAGCCCGCTCGGGGTGTGCAGCGGATCGGCCAGGCTGAACTGATGCGTCCACGGCCCCGCAGGCGGCACGGACAGGGCCTGCTCCCAGAAGGCGCGGAACAGCACAGCGCCGCGGGAGTGGATGTCCTCATGGCCCTGCCAGCGGGCCAGGACCCGGCACGAGTCGCCCACCGGGATGGTGCCGCCGCTGCTGGTCGGGGCCAGGCCACCGGGGAAGGAACGGCACATCGCCACGAGCTGGCGCTTGACCAGCGAGGCACCGTACTGGATGTCGGAGAACATGAGGCTCTTCATGCTGGCGAAGGTGAAGCCGGGCGCCCCGGCGGAGCCGCTGAGCTGCTTCGTGATCATGCTCAGCGCGCTGCGGGTGCGCAGGCCGAGATCTCCGCCCTGGGCACCCTGGACTCCGGTGCGGCCCCGCCGATGATGCGGGGGAACCCGGTCAGCGGATGGGCCGGGTTCGTCATCCAGTAGCTGTCGTTGGAGTTCTCCACGAAGTCACGACTCATCAGCACTGGCTCTTCGGCCGGCCCGAAGATGCCCGGAACCACTGAGTCCCGATCGGTCCCCCAGGCACACGAACTGCGGGAGCCATCCAGCACCGGCGGGCCCCCCTCGGCGAAGGAGACCTGGCCGAGCGCGGTGTCGCAGCGCGCTGCCATCGCGTCCGTGACGTCGGGAATCGCCAGGATGCTCGCGTACAGGGCGTGGCCGGCCGAGTCGGCCGCGATGGTGTTGACGAAGGGAAGGCCCTCGTATCGCTTCAGGATCGACAGTTCCTGTGCCGCCGAGCGTGCCCGGTCGGTGGCCAGGAAGTCGCTGAGGGCGCGCAGGTTGCCCGCGTTCGCGTCGGCCAGCGCGAAGGCCGTCGTGGCGGTCCAGGGCAGCGGCTGTCCCTCGAACCTGGCGATCACCGGCCCGTAGCGGGTGGACCACAAGGTGCGGTGCACCAGCTTGATCACGCCGCCGGCCGAGCGCGCCCGCACGGTGACCTTCTGCCGTGTCATCGCCACCGGCTTGCCGTCCACGACGTACTCGGTCGGGTGGCCGGGGACCAGGGCAAGCTGATACGGGGTGACCGTCCACGCGGGCGAGACGGTGAGGCTCCACGCCATCGTCGCGGTGAACCCGATGATGACCAGCGGGAGGCCGAACAGGGTGGCGCCCTCGACGTTCAGCTGGCCGGGGATCGTCAGCTGCACCTGGTAGAAGCGGCTGACGCCCTGCCACGGGTAGTGCGGGTTGCCCAGCAGTATGCCGTGCCGGTGACTTCTGGTGCCCGCCGAGCCGACCGCGATCGCGTTGCTTCCCTGGCCACCGGTCAGGCTGGGCCGGCGGAGCAGCTCGCCGAGCGCGCGCAGCTGCTGCCTGGACGGCAGCCCGGCCGAGCCGGGCGCGGTGCGCCGCACCGACGCCGCGCGCGCCGTCAGGGCCGCCGCGGTGACCGGAGCCGTGGCCCGGACGGCCGCGGAGCCTGACGGCGGCTGCGCCGTCGCGACGCCGGCGATGGTGCCGGCCTGGCCATTCTGGTCGAGCGCCTGATAGATCAGCAGATAGGCGTCGAGGGTGGTGATCGGCCGTACCCAGGCCTGGCCGCGGCAGGTCGGGTCGGGGACCCCCGCTGGCCCCCCGACCGACGCGAGATACCGGTTGTAGCCGGCTACGTAGCCCTGGATCAGCTGGCGCAGCCGCGGTCCGATGGCGCCGGGGCCGGTCCGGACCGCCAGCAGCCGCCCGATCAGGTGGTGGTCGATCACCGACTGCCAGAACAGGTCGCTTTGCAGGTTGGTGAACGGGGTATCCGGAACCATGGCGCCGGCGCCGAAGTACCGCGACCGCTGGCCCTCGACGGTGAGGTAGCCCGCTGCCATGGTGCACAGGTTGTCGCTGGCGAGGGCGTACCCGTAGCCGTAGCCGAGCGAGCCGAAATCGCGGGCCGTGATATGCGGGATCCCGTAGGCGGTCCGCACGATCGTCGCCCGGTACTGCGGATCGGCCGAGCGGGTCGCCGCGGACTGAACCGCCGCGCTGGCTGGCGCGCAGGCGGCCAGCAGGGTCAGTGCGACCGATACGGCGAGCCACCGCCACGGGCCGCGAGGAGCAAGCCGACGTGAGCGCACCCAGCGAACGTTCATCCTGCTCTCCCTGCTAGCGCGACCTACCACATGCTGGTGGCATGGCGGAGCCACACCATGAAGATCAGGCTTCCCGGCGAGAATCTTGCCCCGGCGTGCGGGTGCGATGTCAAGCGCGATGGCCGGGAGGGGACGTGACGGGTTACGCTCGCCGTTCGAGCCGCCGGGCGGCCCGATCACCGGGCCTGGCCGCAAGCGTTCAACTGATGCAATGCCGCAGTTGAACGTCCGGTTTCGCGGGACCTTGCCATCCGATCGCCTCGGCCGATGTTCGTACCGGAGGGTTTGCGGAGTATTGATCGGCGATCTGCCCGCATGTCATAGTGCTGTCCAGCGCTGCCAGGGTATTCCCGGGGTATTCCCGGTATTCAGGCTTGCGCAAAGCGTGCTTTCAGGATGACAGAAACCGGGTGATGAGGCGAAGTCCCAGAGTATTGCAAGCCATAAACCCCCGGAGCTGCGGCTCGGGTCAGCCTGTGACATTAGGCGGTCAGGCGCTACTCATTGTTAAGTTAAGTGAGCCGCACGATCGGGTAGGCGGGCATGTCCAGATCTGATGGTCAACGCTGGGAACTGACAGCCGGGCAGCTTGGCATCTGGTTCGCCCAGCAGCTCAATCCTGATGACCCGTTCTACAACATCGCCGAGTACCTGGAGATCCATGGCGATCTCGACGCGGAGCTCTTCGAGATCGCCCTGCGCCATACCATTAACGAGGTCGATGCCTTTCACCTCCGATTTACCACTGATGGCGAGGCGCCGCGCCAGCACGTAGCTGACCCGGGCGACGACTGGCCGGTGCATGTCATCGATGTCAGCTCCGCGGCGAACCCGCGTGCCGCGGCCGAGAACTGGATGCGCGCGGACCTGAGCCGCCCGGCGGACCTGCGCGCGGGCCCGGTGTTCGCCGAGGCACTGCTGCGGGTCGGGCCCGGCCTGTTCTTCTGGTACCAGCGCGTGCATCACATCGCGCTGGACGGGTTCAGCGGCGCGATCATCGCCGCCCGGCTAGCCCAGGTCTACGATTCGCTCCAGGCAGGCAGCCTGCCGTCGGCCAGAGCCCTGGAACCGGTCGAGGCCCTGATATCCGCCGATGCCAGCTACCGGGCATCGGCGGACTTCGGCCGGGACCGCGAGTACTGGCGCGCCGTCCTGGCGGACTTCCCCGATGTACCCAGCGTCAGCGGGCGGCAGGTTCCGGCGGTCAGGCGCATGCCGCTGCGCCAGACCGGGAATATCGGCCCCGGCGAGTCCGAGCGGCTAAGGGCGGCCTCATGGCGGCTGCGGACAACTGTCGGCGGGCTAGCAGTCACCGCCGCCGCGATTTACCTGCACCGCAGCACCGGCGCCAGCGACATCGTCCTTGGCCTGCCGGTACTCGGCCGATCCGGGAAACAGCAGCGCGGTATCCCCGGCATGACGTCCAATATCCTGCCCATCCGCCTCACAGTGAGCCGGACGTCATCGGTCGCCGATCTCGCGGCGCAGGCATCCGCCGCGATCCGGTCTGCGCTGCGGCATCAGCGATACCAGCTGGTGGACATCCGCAGGGACCTGGGGCTGACCGACGGCGACGCCTCATTCAGTCTCATCGTGAACGTCATGCCATTCGATTATGCGGTGCGATTCGGTAACTGCTCAGTCGTCCCGCATAACCTGTCGCTCGGGCCCGTTGATGATATCAGGATCTCGGTATATGACCGGTCTGCCGACGGCAGCGTGCAAATTGACTGTAATGTCAATCCGGAGCTGTACGACGCGGCGTCGGGCAGGCACATTCTTGACCGGTTCCGCCGCGTTCTCGGCTGGCTGATTGCGGCCGATCCCGCTGATCACGCGGGCCGGGCTGAGATCCTGGCCGAGCCAGAGCGGCGGCAGGTCCTGCGGGAATGGAATGACACGAGCCGGGAGCTGCCCGCCTCGACCATGCCCGAGTTGCTCGAGGCGCAGGCGGCGCGCACGCCGGAAGCCATCGCGGTTACCTGCGGTGACGCCTGGCTGAGCTACGGGGAGCTGAACGCGCGGGCGAGCCGGCTGGCGGGACTGCTGGCGCGGCACGGGGCGGGGCCGGAGTCGGTGGTGGCGATAGCCCTCGAGCGCTCCGCTGAGCTGCTGGTCACGCTGCTTGCGGTGCTGAAATCCGGGGCAGCATACCTGCCGGTCGATCCGGGCTACCCGGCCGAGCGGATCGCCTACATGCTGCGGGATGCCAGCCCGGCGATGATCGTGGCCTCCGCGGCCGTCGCGGCGGAGCTGCCGGGGCAGGTGACCGTGCCGGTGCTGGTCGCTGCCGGGCCGGCGGTGACCGGCCCGGCCACGATGGCCGATACGGGCCGGACAGCTCCGGACGGCCCGGGCCGGGGCGCTCCGGACCGGTGCCGGCCGCAGCCGGATCACCCGGCGTACGTGATCTACACCTCCGGGTCGACGGGCCAGCCCAAGGGCGTCGTGGTCACGCACCGGAGCGTGGCGAACTGCGTGGCCGCGATCGCGCACCAGGTCCCGCTGCAGGCCCGCGACCGCATGCTCGCGGTGACCACCGTGGCGTTCGACATTCATGTTCTCGAGCTCTACCTGCCGCTGCAGGCCGGCGCGAGCGTGCTGCTGGCCGGCCAGCAAGCGATGGGCGATCCGGCCGCGCTGGCCAGGCTGATCGGCGATAACGGGGTAACGATCATGCAGGCTACCCCGACGCTGTGGCAGGCCGTGCTGTCCGAGCATGCGCAGGCCCTCCGCGGCCTGCGCATGCTGGCCGGCGGGAGCCGCTGCCGGCCGCGCTCGCCGTCGCGATGCGGGAAGTAGCGGCCAGCGTCACCAACATGTACGGGCCGACCGAGACGACAGTCTGGTCGGCCATGGCGGAGATCGGCCCCGGCCAGGCTGAGGTGCCGATCGGCAGCCCGATCTGGAATACCCGGGCTTACCTCCTTGACGGGTGGCTGCGCCCGGTGCCAGCCCAGACGGCGGGCGAACTGTACCTAGCGGGCGCCGGGCTGGCGCGTGGCTATGGCCGGCGGCCAGGGCTGACCGCGGAGCGGTTCGTGGCCTGCCCGTTCGGGCTCGTCCCGGGCGCTCCCGCGGGGGCGCGGATGTACCGGACCGGGGACCTGGCGAAGTGGAACCCGGACGGGCAGCTGGTGTTCTGCGGCCGGGCCGATGACCAGGTCAAGATCCGCGGGTTCCGGGTCGAGCCGGGCGAGATCGAGGCAGTGCTGGCCGGTCATCCCGAGGTGGCGCAGGCCGTGGTGGTCATGCGCGAGGACATCCCGGCCGACCGGCGGCTGGCCGCCTACGTCGTCCCGGCCGCCGGTGCCGACCTCGGCGCCGGGCGGCTGGCGGTCGCGCTGCGGGCCTTCGCGGCCGCGCGGCTGCCCGACTACATGGTGCCCGCGGCGGTCACGGTACTCGACGCGCTGCCGCTGACCCTGAACGGGAAGATCAACCGCGCGGCCCTGCCCGCTCCGAGCTACGCCCAGGCGAGCCAGGGACGGGCGCCCGCCGGCCCGGTGGAGGAGATCTTGTGCGGCGCGTTCGCGCAGGTGCTGGGGCTGGACCGGGTGGGGGCCGGGGACAGCTTCTTTGACCTGGGCGGGCACTCGCTGCTGGCGACCCGGCTGGTGAGCCGGATCCGGGCGGTGCTGGGCGTCGAGGTGCCGCTGCGGACGGTCTTCGACGCGCCGACACCCGCCTCGCTGGCCGGGGAGCTGGAGCAGGCGGGGCCGGCCCGGCCGGCCCTGGGCCCGCGGCCGCGGCCGGACCGGGTGCCGTTGTCGTTCGCGCAGCAGCGGCTGTGGTTCCTGGCTCAGCTGGAGGGGCCGAGCCCGACCTACCACATTCCTGCGGCCGTGCGGCTGTCGGGGAACCTGGATGCCGCCGCGCTGGGCATGGCGCTGGCCGACGTGATCGGCCGGCACGAGGTGCTGCGAACGGTGTTCCGGACCGAAGGCGGGCAGCCGTACCAGCACGTCCAGGGAGCGGATGAGCTGGAGCGGGAGCTGCCGGTCACCGAGGTGGCCGGCGACGGCGTGGCCGAGGCGGTTGCCGGGGTCGCCCGGCAGGCGTTTGACCTGGCGGCGCAGATCCCGCTGCGGGCCCGGCTGCTGCGGCTTGGCCCGGCCGAGCACGTGCTCGTGCTGGTGCTGCATCACATCGCGGGAGACGGCTGGTCGGTCGGGCCGCTGGCCGCTGATCTCTCGGTCGCCTATGCGGCCAGGAGCGCGGGCCGGGTGCCGGACTGGGACCCGCTGCCGGTGCAGTACGCCGACTACGCCCTGTGGCAGCGCGAGCTGCTGGGCCAGGACGGGGACCAGGAGAGCCTGCATGCGCAGCAGGTGGCGTACTGGCGGGCCGCGCTGGACGGCGCGCCGGCAGAGCTGGCGCTTCCGGCGGACCGGCCGCGACCCCGGCTGGCCAGCCACCAGGGGCACGCCGTCCCGATGGAGGTTCCCCTCGGCCTGCATCAGCAGGTGGTGGAGCTGGCTCGATCGCACGGGGTAACACTGTTCGATGATCGTGCAGGCCGCGGTTGCGGTGCTGCTGTCCAGGCTCGGTGCCGGCACCGATATCCCGGTCGGATCACCGGTGGCCGGACGGACCGATACCGCCCTGGATGAGCTGGTCGGGTTCTTCGTGAACACGCTGGTGCTGCGGACCGACACCTCCGGCGACCCGTCGTTCGCCGGGCTGCTCGGCCGGGTACGGGAGCGGTGGCTGGGGGCACTGGATCACCAGGACGTGCCGTTCGAGCGGCTGGTGGAGCTGCTGGCGCCGCAGCGGTCGGTGGCCCGCCATCCGCTGTTCCAGGTCATGCTCACGGTGCAGAACAACGCCCCGCCGGTGCTTGAGCTACCCGGACTGCTGGCCAGCGTGCTGCCGGACGGCGCCTCGGCGGCGAAATTCGACCTGGAGATCGCCGTGACCGAGGCGCTCGATGCGCACCGGCGCCCGGCCGGGATTACCGGGTCAGTGATAGTCGCGGCAGACCTGTTCGGGCCGGCGGCGGCCGGGATGTTCGCGGCGCGGCTGGTGCGGGTGCTGACCGCAGTGGCTGCCGATCCGGCTGCCCCGCTGCACACGGTGCAGGTCCTGGACACCGCCGAGCGGCGGCAGATCCTGGTGGGCTGGAACGCGGCTGAGGCGCCGGCCGTGGCGCAGACGCTGCCCGAGCTGTTCCAGGCGCAGGCGGCCCGTTCCCCGGATGCCGTGGCGGTGGTCTCCGGCGGCACCAGCTGGAGCTACCGAGGGCTGAACGAGGATGCGAACCAGCTGGCCCGGCTGCTGGTGCGGCGGGGGGTGGGGCCGGAGTCGCTGGTCGCGGTGCTGCTGGAGCGCTCCGCCCGGCTGGTGACGGCGGTGCTGGCCGTGCTGAAGGCGGGGGGCGCGTACCTGCCCGTCGATCCGGGCTATCCGCGGGACCGCATCGCCGCCATGCTCAACGACGCGAGCCCGGCAGTGATCGTGACCTCCGCGGCCGGAGCAGGCCGGCCTGCCCGGACTGGGCAGCACGCCGGTACTGACCGTGGACCAGCCCGGCCCGGCAGCCGGGCCGGGCCTGGCGACGGGTGACCTGCGGCAGGACGACCGGGTGGCGCCGCTGCAGCCGGCCCATCCGGCTTACGTGATCTACACTTCCGGATCTACCGGCCGGGCCAAGGGCGTCGCCGTTACCCACCACAGCGTGGTGAGCCTGATCGCCGGGACGCGGGAGCTGTTCGGTTTCGGCGCTGCTGATGCCTGGACCTGGTTCCACTCGCTGGCCTTCGACTTCTCGGTGTGGGAGCTGTGGGGAGCGCTGGCGCACGGCGGCCGCCTCGTGGTGGTGCCGTGGCAGGTGTCCCGCTCGGTGCGGGAGCTGCTGTCCCTGCTCGCCAGGGAACGGGTGACGGTGCTGAGCCAGACCCCGTCGGCCTTCTATCAGCTGATGCAGGCGGAGGCGCAGGACCGGGCCGGCGCGGACCTGGCCCTGCGCTGGGTGGTGTTCGGCGGTGAGGCCCTGGACGTCCGGCGCCTGGACGGCTGGCATGCCCGCCACCCCCGCGTTCCGTCGCTGGTGAACATGTACGGGATTACCGAGACCACCGTGCATGTCACCTGCCTGCCGCTGGACCCCGGCAAGGCCGCGGGCGGCCGGCCGGCAGCCCGGTCGGCCGTGCGATCCCCGGCCTGCGGTTGTTCGTGCTCGATGAGTTCCTGCAGCCGGTGCCGGCCGGGGTGGCCGGCGAGCTGTACGTGGCCGGGGCGGGGCTGGCCAGGGGATACCCGCATCGTCCCGGCCTGACCGCCGGGCGGTTCGTGGCCTGCCCGTTCGGCCTGCCGCGGTCGGCCGATCCCGCGGGCGATCCCGTGCCGGGCGCTCCCGCGGGCGGTCCCGGGCCCGGTGCGCGGATGTACCGGACCGGGGACGTGGCGCGCTGGAGCGCCGCCGGCGAGCTGCTGTTCACCGGTCGGGCCGATGACCAGGTCAAGATCCGCGGGTTCCGGGTGGAGCCCGGTGAGGTCGAGGCCGTGCTGGCCGCCTGCCCCGGAGTAGCGCAGGCGGTCGTCACCGCCCGCGAGGACACCGCAGGAGACCGGCGGCTGGTCGGCTACATCGTGCCGGCCGCGGCGGCGGGAACGGCGATGGCGACGGCGCGGCGGCCGGCCTCGCCGCGGAGGCCGGCGGCCTGGCCACGGCGGTCCGGGCGCTGGCCGCGACGCGGCTGCCGGACTTCATGGTGCCGTCGGCGGTGGTGGTCCTGGATGCCCTGCCGCTGACGCCGAGCGGGAAGGTGGACCGCAGGGCGCTGCCGCAGCCCGACTACGCGGCGGAGGCTACCGGCCGTGGCCCGGCCACGGTGCGGGAGGAGATCTTGTGCGGTGTGTTCGCGCAGGTGCTGGGGCTGGACCGGGTGTGGGCCACGGACAGCTTCTTCGATCTGGGCGGGCACTCGCTGCTGGTGACGCAGCTGGTCAGCCGGATCCGGTCGGTGCTGGGCGCCGAGGTGCCGGTGCGGGTGGTGTTCGATGCGCCGACGCCTGCGCTGCTGGCCGGGCGGCTGGAGCAGGCGGGTCCGGCCCGGCTGGCGCTGGCGGCGCGGCCGCGGCCGGACCGGGTGCCGTTGTCGTTCGCGCAGCAGCGGCTGTGGTTCCTGGCCCAGATGGAGGGACCAAGCCCGACATATAACCTGCCGGCCGCGCTGCGGATCACCGGCGACCTCGGACCCAGCGGCGCTGGGCGCGGCGCTGGCCGATGCGATCGGCCGGCATGAGGTGCTGCGGACGGTGTTCGCGGTCGCGGACGGGCAGCCGTATCAGCGGGTCCTGGGGATGGGCGAGGTGGCGGTGGCGCTGCCGGTGGCTGAGGTGGCGGAGGCGGATCTGGCGGGCCTTTTGGCGGAGCTGGCCCGGCAGCCGTTTGACCTGGCGGTGCAGGTTCCGGTGCGGGCGCGGCTGCTGCGGACCGGGCCGGGTGAGCACGTGCTGGTGGTGGTGCTGCATCACATCGCGGGGGATGGCTGGTCGATCGGCCCGCTGGCGCGTGACCTGTCGGCCGCGTACGCGGCCCGGGCGGCCGGGCGGGAGCCGGGCTGGGATCCGCTGCCGGTGCAGTATGCCGACTACGCGCTGTGGCAGCGGGAGCTGCTGGGCTCCGACGGCGATCCGGGCAGCCTGCTGTCGCGGCAGGTGGCCTGGTGGCGGCGGGCGCTGGCCGGGGCGCCGGGGGAGCTGGCGCTGCCGGCGGCCGGCCGCGCCCGGCGGTGGCCAGCTACCAGGCGCATACCGCGCCGCTGAGCGTCCCGGCCGGGGTGCACCAGCGGCTGGACGGGCTGGCCAGGGCGCACGGGGTGACGCTGTTCATGGTGGTGCAGGCCGCGCTGGCGGTGCTGCTGGCCAGGCTGGGCGCGGGCAGCGACATCCCGGTGGGGACGCCGGTGGCCGGGCGGACCGATGCGGCGCTGGACGAGCTGGTCGGGTTCTTCGTGAACACGCTGGTGCTGCGCACCGATACCGCCGGGGATCCGTCGTTCGCCGGGCTGCTCGGCCGGGTGCGCGAGTGCTGGCTGGGGGCGCTGGATCACCAGGACGTGCCGTTCGAGCGGCTGGTGGAGCTGCTGGCCCCGGCCCGGTCGATGGCCCGCCACCCGCTGTTCCAGGTCATGCTGGAGCTCCAGAACAACGCCCCGGCCACCCTCCAGCTCGCCGGGCTGGGGGTGAGCATGCTGCCGGCCGCACCGGTCGCGGCCCGGTTCGACCTGGAAATCAGCGTTACCGAGGTGGCGGGTGAGCGGGGCCGCCCGGCCGGGCTGGCCGGGCTGGTGACGGTCGCGGCGGACCTGTTCGACGCGCCCGCGGCAGCCGAGCTTGCCGCGCGGTTCAGCCAGGTGCTGGCGGTAGTGGCGGCCGACCCCGACCTCCAGCTGAACCGGGTGAACGTGCTGAGCGCGGCGGAGCGGACGCAGCTGCTGACGGGCTGGAACGACACCGCGCAGCAGGTCCCGGCGGCCACGCTGCCAGGGCTGCTGGCGGCGCGGGCCGCGGACTGCGCCGACGCCATCGCCGTGACCTGTGCGATGGCCAGCATGAGCTACCGGGAGCTGGACGCGCGGGCCGGGCGGCTGGCCGGCCTGCTGGCCCGGCACGGAGCAGGCCCGGAATCAGTGGTGGGGGTGGTGCTGGAACGCTCGGCCGAGCTGGTGGTGGCGCTGCTGGCGGTGCTGAAGACCGGGGCCGCCTACCTGCCGGCGGATCCGGGATACCCGGCTGA
Organism: uncultured Actinomycetota bacterium; assembly: GCA_963719705.1. GTDB lineage: Bacteria > Actinomycetota > Actinomycetes > Streptosporangiales > Streptosporangiaceae > CAVRCV01. The sequence goes on along the minus strand of CAVRCV010000013.1, from coordinate 407,479 downwards.
GCGGATCGCGTTCATGCTGGCCGATGCGCGGCCGGCCGCGGTGCTGACCACGGCCGCGGCCGCGGCCCGGCACGGCCTGGCGGCAGGCCGGGTGCCGGTACTGGCGGTTGATGACCCGCACGTTGCGGCGGGCGTGCTGGCCTCGGGGGGACGACCCAGACCCCCCGGCGCTGGCCGGGCCGGCCGGGCGGCTGCGGCCGGCCCACCCGGCGTACGTGATCTACACCTCCGGATCTACCGGCCGGCCCAAGGGGGTGGTGATACCGCACTCGGGCATCACCAACCGGCTGCTGTGGATGCAGGCCCGCTACCAGCTTGCGGCGGACGACCGGGTGCTGCAGAAGACGTCGGTCAGCTTCGACGTCTCGGTCTGGGAGATCTTCTGGCCGCTGCTGGCCGGCGCGCGGCTGGTCCTGGCCCGGCCGGGCGGGCACCAGGACCCGGCGTACCTGGCCGGCTGATCAGCTCGGCCGCGATCACCACCGCGCACTTCGTGCCCGCCATGCTGGATGCCTTCCTCAGCGCCGGCGAACCTCGGGCGTCCCGGAGCCTGCGCCGGGTGATCTGCAGCGGCGAGGCACTGCCCGGACCGCTGGCCCGCCGGTTCGCCGGGCACTGCAGCGCCGTCCTGGACAACCTGTACGGCCCGACCGAGACCAGCATCGACTCCACGGCCTGGTCCTGCGGCTCCACGGCCTGGTCCTGCGGCACCGAAGGCCCGGCCGTCCCGCCCATCGGCAGCCCGGTCTGGAACACCAGGGTCTTCGTGCTCGACGCGCAGCTCCAGCCAGTCCCGGTCGCCGTCACCGGGGAGCTGTACATCGCCGGCGCCGGGCTGGCCCGCGGCTATGCCAGGCGGCCAGGGCTGACCGCGGAGCGGTTCGTGGCCTGCCCGTTCGGCCTGCCCGGCGATCGGGCGGGCGGGGCGCGGATGTACCGCACCGGGGACCTGGCGCGGTGGGACCGCAGCGGACAGCTCGTGTTCGGCGGCCGGTCCGACGACCAGGTCAAGATCCGCGGGTTCCGGATCGAGCCAGGCGAGATCGAGGCCGTACTGGCCGGTCATCCCGAGGTGGCGCAGGCCGTGGTGGTCGCGCGGCAGGATACCCCGGCGGGCCTGCGGCTGGCTGCCTACGTGGTGCCCGCGGCCGGCGCCGGAGCGGCCGCGGAACGGCTGGCGGAGGCGGTGCGGGCACTCGCTGCCAGCCGGCTGCCCGAGTACCTGGTACCCGCCGTGGTCACCGTGCTCGGCGCCCTGCCGCTGACGCCAAGCGGAAAGGTCGACCGTGCCGCTCTGCCCGACCCCCATCTCGGCGCGGGCTCGTCGGGCAGGGCCCCGGCCACGGTGCGGGAGGAGATCTTGTGCGGTGTGTTCGCGCAGGTGCTGGGGCTGGACCGGGTGTGGGCCACGGACAGCTTCTTCGATCTGGGCGGGCACTCGCTGCTGGTGACGCAGCTGGTCAGCCGGATCCGGTCGGTGCTGGGCGCCGAGGTGCCGGTGCGGGTGGTGTTCGATGCGCCGACGCCTGCGCTGCTGGCCGGGCGGCTGGAGCAGGCGGGTCCGGCCCGGCTGGCGCTGGCGGCGCGGCCGCGGCCGGACCGGGTGCCGTTGTCGTTCGCGCAGCAGCGGCTGTGGTTCCTGGCCCAGATGGAGGGACCAAGCCCCGACCGACCACCTGGCGACCTCGCTGCGGCTGACCGGGGACCTGGACGTCGCCTCACTGGGCGCGGCGCTGGCGGACGTCCTTAGCCGGCATGAGGTGCTGCGGACGGTGTTCGCGGTCGCGGACGGGCAGCCGTATCAGCGGGTCCTGGGGATGGGCGAGGTGGCGGTGGCGCTGCCGGTGGCTGAGGTGGCGGAGGCGGATCTGGCGGGCCTTTTGGCGGAGCTGGCCCGGCAGCCGTTTGACCTGGCGGTGCAGGTTCCGGTGCGGGCGCGGCTGCTGCGGACCGGGCCGGGTGAGCACGTGCTGGTGGTGGTGCTGCATCACATCGCGGGGGATGGCTGGTCGATCGGCCCGCTGGCGCGTGACCTGTCGGCCGCGTACGCGGCCCGGGCGGCCGGGCGGGAGCCGGGCTGGGATCCGCTGCCGGTGCAGTATGCCGACTACGCGCTGTGGCAGCGGGAGCTGCTGGGCTCCGACGGCGATCCGGGCAGCCTGCTGTCGCGGCAGGTGGCCTGGTGGCGGCGGGCGCTGGCCGGGGCGCCGGGGGAGCTGGCGCTGCCGGCCACGGCCGCGCCCGGCGGTGGCCAGCTACCAGGCGCATACCGCGCCGCTGAGCGTCCCGGCCGGGGTGCACCAGCGGCTGGACGGGCTGGCCAGGGCGCACGGGGTGACGCTGTTCATGGTGGTGCAGGCCGCGCTGGCGGTGCTGCTGGCCAGGCTGGGCGCGGGCAGCGACATCCCGGTGGGGACGCCGGTGGCCGGGCGGACCGATGCGGCGCTGGACGAGCTGGTCGGGTTCTTCGTGAACACGCTGGTGCTGCGCACCGATACCGCCGGGGATCCGTCGTTCGCCGGGCTGCTCGGCCGGGTGCGCGAGTGCTGGCTGGGGGCGCTGGATCACCAGGACGTGCCGTTCGAGCGGCTGGTGGAGCTGCTGGCCCCGGCCCGGTCGATGGCCCGCCACCCGCTGTTCCAGGTCATGCTGGAGCTCCAGAACAACGCCCCGGCCACCCTCCAGCTTGACCAGGTGCAGGTGGCCGAGCTGGCCGACGGCACCAGGGCGGTGCAGTTCGACCTGGATATCGCCGTTACCGAGGTGGCGGGTGAGCGGGGCCGCCCGGCCGGGCTGGCCGGGCTGGTAACGGTCGCGGCGGACCTGTTCGACGCGCCGGCGGCAGCCGAGCTTGCCGCGCGGTTCAGCCAGGTGCTGGCGGTAGTGGCGGCCGACCCCGACCTCCAGCTGAACCGGGTGAACGTGCTGAGCGCGGCGGAGCGCGAGGTCCTGCTGAGCTGGGGGCGCGGCGGGACGCCGGCCACGGCAGGCGGCCGGGTCGATCGGCTCATCGGGGCGCGGGCGGCGGCCTGCCCGGACGCGGCGGCGGTGGTGTCCGGGGATCGGTGGGTGTCGTACCGGGAACTCGCGGCCCGGGCTGCCCGGCTGGCCCGGATGCTGGCGGGCGCGGGAGCGGGACCGGAGTCGGTGGTAGGGCTGTGCCTGGAACGGGGCGCGGACCTGATCGCGGCGATGTGGGGCACGTGGCTGGCGGGCGCGGCCTACCTGCCGCTGGATCCGGGTTACCCGGCGCAGCGGCTGGAGTACATGCTGGCCGACAGCAACGCGGCCGTGCTGGTGGCGCACCGCAGCGCGGCCCGCGCCCTGGCCGGGCCTGCCAGGGCCGCGGGACTGACCGTGCTGTGGCTGGACGCCGCCGGCCCGGCGGACAGTGCCGCCGAGACGCGGACCGGCCCGGTCAGCTCGGTCAGCCCGGCCGGCCGCGGCGACCTGGCCTGCGTGATCTACACCTCGGGTTCCACCGGGGTGCCCAAGGGGGTGCTGGTCACGCATCAGGGGCTGGCCAGCGTGCTGGCCGGGTGGGCGGCCGCGCACTTCGCCCCGGCGGACTCGCACCGCTGGCTGACCCTGGCCAGCGCGGGGTTCGACGTCTTCACCGGCGACGTGGTGCGGGCCCTCGGCCCGGGCGGATCGGTGGTCGTCGGCCCGGTCGGGCTGCAGTTGTCGGTGCCGCAGTGGGCGGAATCGCTGGCCCGCAACGCGGTCAGCGCGCTGGAATGCGCACCCCGGCATGCCGATGCCCTGGTGGATTACCTGCATCACGCTGGAACCGCGCTCCCCGGTCTGCGCCTGCTGGTGGTCACGACAGAGGTGTGGCGGTCGGCGGCGGCGGCCCGCGCGCGGCTGGTACTCGGGCCGCGGGTCCGGGTGCTGACCGCGTACGGGCTGACCGAGGCGACGGTCGACTCCACCTGGAGCGACCGGCCGGGTCTGGCGGACGGGGCGGACCGGCCGGTGGCCGTCGGCCGGCCGTTGCCCGGAAGCCGGCTGCTGGTGCTGGACGAGCGACTCGGCCTGCGGCCCGGCGGGGTGGCGGGCGAGGTGTACCTGGCCGGACCCGGCCTGGCCCGCGGCTACGGCGGACGGCCCGGGCTGACCGCGCAGCGGTTCGTTGCCGATCCGCTCGGGCCGGCCGGCGGGCGGCTGTACCGGACCGGGGACGTGGGCCGGTGGAGCAGGGACGGCGAGCTTGAGTACCTGGGCCGGGCCGACGACCAGATCAGCATCCGCGGCTACCGGGTCGAGCCCGGCGAGATCGAGGCCGTGCTCGCCGCCCACCCGGCGATCGCGCAGGCCGTGGTCACTCTCCGCGAGGACGTGCCCGGCGACCAGCGGCTCATCGCCTACATCATCCCGGCCGCCGCCGGTACCGCCGCCGGTGCCGGTGCCGGGATCACCGCGGCCGTGCGGGGGTATGCCGCCGCCCGGCTGCCCGATTACATGGTGCCCGCCGCCGTGGTGCCGCTGGGCGAGCTGCCGCTGACCCCGGCCGGGAAGATCGACCGCAGCGCCCTGCCCGCTCCCGACTACGCGGCCGTGGCCGGCCTCCAGGTCCCGGCCAGCGCCAGGGAAGAGCTGCTCTGCGGCGCGTTCGCGCATGTCCTCGGCCTGGAGCGGGCCGGGGCCACCGACAGCTTCTTCGACCTCGGCGGCCATTCGCTGCTGGCGGTGCGGCTGGTCAGCCAGATCCGCACGGTCCTGCGCGTCGACGTGCCGCTCCGGCTGGTGTTCGAGGCGCCTACGCCGGCCGCGCTGGCCGCGCGGCTGGACCAGGCCGGCCCGGCCCGGCTGGCGCTGACGCCGCGGCCCCGGCCGGACCGGATGCCGCTGTCCTTCGCGCAGCAGCGGCTGTGGTTCCTGGCCCAGGTGGAGGGACCGAGCGCGACCTACAACCTGCCGATAGCGGTGCGGCTGGGCGGGGACCTGGATACCGCGGCGCTGGCAACGGCACTCGGGGACGTGATCGGGCGGCATGAGGTGCTGCGGACGGTGTTCCCGGCCGAGCGCGGGCAGCCGTGGCAGCGGGTGCTGGGCTCCGGGGCGGCCGCCCCGGAGCTGCCGGTCAGCGAGGTGGCCGAGGCGGACCTGGCCGGAGCGGTGGCCGGGCTGGCCACGGAGCCGTTTGACCTCCAGGCGGAGCAGCCGCTGCGGGCGCGGCTGCTGCGGACCGGGCCGGCTGAGCACGTGCTGGTAGTGGTGCTGCATCACATCGCCGGTGACGGATGGTCAATGGGAATCCTGGCGCGGGACGTGTCGGTGGCGTACGCGGCCCGGCACGCGAAGGCGGAAGGGCAGGCGGGCGGGCGGGAGCCGGACTGGGATCCGCTGGCGGTGCAGTACGCCGACTACGCCCTGTGGCAGCGGGAACTGCTCGGGGACCCCGGCGACCCGCGCAGCCTGCAGGCCGCACAGGCCGGGTACTGGCGGCGGATGCTGGCCGGGGCGCCGGCTGAGCTGGCCCTGCCCGCCACCCGGCCGCGGCCCGCGGTGGCTAGTCACGCCGGGCACGGGGCGGCGCTGAACGTGCCGGCCGGGGTGCATGCGGCGCTGGCGGCGGTGGCCAGGGCGCGGGGCGTCACGATGTTCATGGTGGTGCAGGCGGCGGTGGTGGTGCTGCTGGCCCGGCTGGGCGCGGGGACGGACGTGCCGGTGGGGACGGCGGTCGCGGGACGAACCGATGCGGCGCTGGACGATCTGGTCGGGTTCTTCGTCAACACCCTGGTGCTGCGCACCGGCCTGGCCGGCGATCCGCCGTTCACCGTGGTCCTGGAGCGAGTCCGGGAGGCTGGACTCGGCGCGCTGGATCACCAGGATGTGCCGTTCGAGCGGCTGGTCGAGATTCTCGCGCCGGATCGCTCGCTGGCTCGCCACCCGCTGTTCCAGGTCATGATCGAAGTCGATAACAACGCCGCAGCCGAGCTGCGCCTGCCTGGCATCCAGGCCGAGGTGCTGCCAGCCGACACCAGCCGGGCCCGGTTTGACCTGGAATTCGTGCTGGCCGAGACCATCGGTGCGGCCGGACGGCCCGCCGGGCTTAGCGGGCTGGTGACGGTGGCGGCGGACCTGTTCGACCCGGCGTCGGCCGCCGAGCTGGCCGGCCGGCTGGCGCGGGTGCTGACGGCAGTGGCCGCCGGCCCGGCGCTGCGGGTGCACCAGATCCCGGTGCTCGATGCGGCGGAGCGGCAGCAGGTGGTGTCGGGATGGAACGACACCGCGGCGAAGGTGCCGGGGATGCAGGCCGGGGCCGGGATGCTGATCGCGGCGCAGGCGGCCCGGGCTCCTGATGCGGTGGCGGTGGCGTGCGGCCGGACGTGCGTGAGTTACGGCTGGCTGGCCCGGCGGGCTCGGGTGGTGGCCGGGCTGGTGGCCGGGGCGGAGCCGGCGGCGGGCCCGGAGCTGGTGGCGGGGTTGTGTCTGGAACGGGGCGCGGAGCTGATAGCGGCGATCTGGGGGTGCTGGCTCGCGGGGGCGGGGTACCTGCCGCTGGATCCGGGGTACCCGGTGGCGCGGCTGGGGTTCATGCTGGCCGACAGCGGGGCGTCGGTGCTGGTGGCCCGGCGGGGCGGGGTGGCCGACGAGCTGGCGCGGAGGCTGGCCGGGCGGGTGGCGTGGCTGGATGATCCGGCCGCCGGACCGCAGGCCCTGGCGAGCGGGCTGCGGGGGCGAGGGTGGTGTCGGCGGATCAGCTCGCGTACGTGATCTATACGTCGGGGTCGACCGGGACGCCCAAAGGCGTGCTGGTGGGGCATGGCGGGGTGGTGAACCTGGCGGCGGCGCTGGGTCCGGTGCTGGGGGCGGGGCCGGGGGTGCGGGTGCTGCAGTTTGCCTCGTTCAGCTTTGATGCCTCGGTGCTGGATGTGGCGGCGGTGCTGGCGGCGGGGGGGACGCTGGTGATCGCGACCGCAGGCGAGCGGTCCGATCCGCCGGCGCTGGCGAGGCTGATCGACGCTGCCGGGGTGGTGGCGACGAGCGTGGTGCCCTCGCTGCTGGGGGTGCTGGATCCGGCGGCGGTACCGGGCCTGCGCACGATAGTGGCCGGGTCAGAGCCGGTGTCGGGGGAGCTGGCCGGGGCCTGGTCGGCCGGGCGGCGGCTGGTGCACGCCTACGGGCCGACCGAGGCGACCGTCATCGTCACCACCGCGACCCTGACCACCGGCAGGCGGGAGGGGGTGCCGCCGATCGGGGGGCCGGTAGCCAACGCGCGAGCGTTCGTGCTGGACGAGTGGCTGTGCCCGGTACCCGCCGGGGTGGCCGGGGAGCTGTACCTGGCCGGGACACAGCTGGCGCGGGGGTACGCCGGGCAGCCGGGGCTGACCGCGGGGCGGTTCGTGGCCTGCCCGTTCGGGCCGGCCGCGAGCCGGATGTACCGGACCGGCGATGTGGTGCGGTGGGCCGTGCCCAGGGTCGGGGGGGCGGGCGCGGAAGCGGCGGGCGCAGAAGCGGCGGCGGGCGGAGGGGGGAAGCGGCGGCGGGCGGGGGCGTACTGACGTTCGCCGGGCGGGCCGATGACCAGGTCAAGATCCGCGGGTTCCGGGTAGAGCCGGGGGAGGTCGAGGCGGTGCTGGCCGCCTGCCCCGGCGTCGGCCAGGCCATCGTGACTGCCCGGCACGACAGCGGCGGCACCCGCCTGGCCGCCTACCTCACCCCGGCCAGCACCAGGACCCGCGGCGACGCCGACGGCCACGAGGCCGGCCGGACCGCCGCTCCCGGCGACGGCGACGGCGACGGCACCGGGGCCGGGACCGGGCCGGTCACCGTCACCGGAGCAGGCGCCGGCGAGCTGGCCGACCGGGCCCGCCGCCACGCCGCCGCCCGGCTGCCCGACTACATGCTCCCCGCCACCTTCACCGTCCTGGAAGCCCTGCCGCTGACCCCAGCCGGCAAGATCGACCGGGCCGCCCTGCCCGTCTCAGCCCCCGACCCTGCCAGCCGCGGCCCGGCCACCCCCAGGGAGGAAGTGGTGTGCGCGGCCTTTGCCGAGGTGCTCGGGCTGAAGGCGGTAGGGGCACAGGACAGCTTCTTCGCCCTCGGCGGCCACTCCCTGCTCGCGGTAGCGCTGGTAGAGCGGCTGCGGGAGCGGGGAGTGCTGGTGGCAGTGCGGGCCCTGTTCGAGACGCCGACGCCGGCCGGGCTGGCGTCAGCGGCAGGTCCCTTGCCGGTGGTGGTGCCGCCGAACCGGATCCCGGCCGGGGCCACCGAGATCACGCCGGAGATGCTGCCGCTGGTGAACCTGACCGCGGAGCAGGTCGCGGAGGTGGTCGCGGGGGTCGATGGCGGGGCGGCGAACGTCGCGGACGTGTATCCGCTGGCGCCGCTGCAGGAGGGGCTGCTGTTCCACCACCTGCTGGAGGAGCCGGGCCGGAGCGACGTGTACCTGGAGCCGTTCGTGCTGCGGGTCGGGTCACGGCGACGGCTGGAGGAGTTCCTGGCCGCGCTGCAGCGGGTGATCGACCGGCACGACATCTACCGGACCGCAGTGATCTGGCAGGGCCTGCCTGAGCCGGTTCAGGTGGTGTGGCGGCGGGCCACGCTGCCGGTCACCGAGGCTGAGCTCACCGCCGGGGGGCCCGGTGCCGTCAGCGAGCTGCTGGCGGCGGCGGGGGAGCGGATGGAGCTGGGGCTGGCGCCGTTGCTCGGGGTGCACGTGGCCGCGGAGCCGGGGGCGCCGGGGCGGTGGCTGGCGCTGGTGCGGATGCATCACCTGCTGATGGACCATACCGGGCTGGAGATAGTACTGGCCGAGCTGGCGCTGTTGCTGTCCGGCCGGGGACCGGAGCTGACGGAGCCGCTGCCGTTCCGCAACTTTGTCGCGCAAGCGCGGCTGGGCGTGCCGCGGGCGGCGCACGAACAGTACTTCGCCGGGGTGCTGGCCGGGGTGAGCGAGCCGACGGCACCGTTCGGGCTGCTGGATGTGCACGGGGACGGATCGGGCGCGGCGCGTGCGGTGCGGGAGCTGGAGCCGGCGCTGGCGGCGCGGGTACGGGACCAGGCACGGGCGCGAGGGGTGTCCGCGGCGACGTTGTTCCACCTGGCCTGGGCGCGGGTGCTGGGGTCGCTGGCGGGCCGGGATGACGTGGTGTTCGGCACGATGCTGCTCGGCCGGATGACAGGCGGAGCAGGCGCGGACCGGGTACCGGGGCCGTACATGAACATGCTCCCGGTCCGGGCCCGCCTCACCTCCAGCACCGTGGCCGACGCGGTGTCCGCGATGCAGGCGCAGCTGGCCGGGCTGCTCGCGCACGAGCACGCCCCGCTGGCGCTGGCCCAGCAGGCCAGCGCCGTCCCCCCGCCCGCCCCGCTGTTCACCAGCTTCCTCAACTATCGCCACGCTACGGTCCTGGCCGCGTCCGGCGCGGGGTCGTCCGCTGCCGGGGCAGCGTCAGCCGCGCCTGGCGGGGCCCGGTACCCCGGCCTGGCCGGGATCGAGATGGTGTACAGCCGGGACCGCAGCAACTACCCGCTCGGCGTGTCGGTAGACGACCCGGGTACCGGGTTCGGGGTCACCGTGGACGTGGTCCCGCCCGGCCAGCCCGGCCTGGTCGTGTCGCTGCTGATCACCGCCCTGTCCGGGCTGATCACCGTCCTTGAGCAGGACCCCGCCACCCCGCTGGGCGCGGTACAGGTCCTGGCCGGCCACGAGCGCGAGCAGGTCACCCGCCACTGGAACGTCACCGCCCCGCCCGCACCGCAGCAGACCCTGGCCGGACTCGCCTGGGCCAGCGCCGCCACGTCGCCGGACGCCGTGGCGGTCGCGTCCGGAGACGCCCGGGTGACATACCGGGAGCTGGCGGAACGATCGGGCTCGCTGGGCCGGGTGCTGACCGGGCTGGGCGCGGGCCCGGAGTCGGTGGTGGCCCTGGCCCTGGAGCGCGGACTCGACCTGGTAGTGGCTCAGCTAGCGGTGGGCAGGGCCGGAGCGGCCTGGCTCCCGCTGGATCCCGGACTACCCGCCCGCCGCGCCGGAATGCTGCTGCGCGCGGCCCGGCCCGCGGTCGTCCTGGCGTCGGCCCTGGCCGCCGACAACCTGCCGGCCCTGGCCGGAACCCCGGTGCTGGTGGCCGGGGAGAGGGGATGGCCGGCCGGGCCGGCCTGCCCTGCGGACCAGGACCGGCCAGATCTTGGCTGCCTGCCCGAGCTGGCGTCCTACGTCATCTTCACCTCGGGCTCCACGGGCACGCCCAAGGGAGTGGTGGTGCCGCAGGCCGGGCTGGGTAGCCTAGCCGCCGCGCAGGCCGAGCGGTTCGCGGTCACCGCGCAGAGCCGGGTGCTGGGGTTCGCCCCGGCCGGCTTCGACGCATCGGTATCGGAGCTGGCGATGACCCTCGCGGCCGGCGCGTGCCTGGTGCTGGCCCCGCCCGGCGACCTGCTGCCCGGCCCCGGGCTCACCGGGATGGCCGCGGCCAGGGCGGTCACCCACCTGACCCTGCCGCCGTCGGTGCTGGCCGTGCTGGATCCGGGTGACCTGCCGTCGGTGCGGACGCTGGTCTCGGCCGGTGAGGCGCTCAGCCAGGACCTGGCCGGCGCCTGGGCCCGCGGCCGGCGGCTGGTCAACGCGTACGGCCCGACCGAGACCACGGTGTGCGCCGCCATGAGTCAGCCCCTGGCTGCCGGTGACCTGCCGGTCATCGGCCGCCCGGTCACCGGCAGCCGGGTCTACCTGCTGGACGCCTGCCTATCCCCGGTGCCGGCCGGGGTCACCGGGGAGCTGTACGTGACCGGCCAGGGGCTCGCCCGCGGCTACCTGGGCCAGCCCGCGCTCACTGCGGAACGGTTCGCCGCCTGCCCGTTCGGGCCGGCCGGCACCAGGATGTACCGCACCGGGGACCTGGCCCGCTGGACCCCGGAAGGCGAGCTTGACTACCTCGGCCGCGCTGACGACCAGGTCAAGATCCGCGGCTTCCGGGCCGAGCCCGCCGAGGTCGAGGCCGTCCTCGCCGGGCACCCGGCGGTCAGCCGGGCAGTCGTGACCGTCCGCGAAGACTTCCCGGGCGACCGGCGGCTCACCGCTTACCTGCTCCCGGCCGGCCCGCAGGTCACCACGGACCTGGCCGAGCCGGGCCGGCGTCAGGGCGGCGCCGCGGGCACAGCCGGCCCCGCCCCGGCGGCGGATCGCGACGAGCTGGCCACGGCGGTCCGGGCGCACGCCGTGCAGTGGCTGCCCGCTCACCTGCGCCCGGCCGCGATCGTGATCCTGGACACCCTGCCGCTGACCAGCAGCGGCAAGCTGGATCGCCGGGCCCTGCCCGCACCCGGCCGGGCCCCGGCGGCAGCAGACCGTGCCCCGGCCCCGGCCACGGCCAGGGAGGAGATCCTCTGTGCGATCTTCGCCGAGGTCCTCGGGCTGGACCGGGTAGGCGTACAGGACAGCTTCTTCAACCTGGGCGGCCATTCGCTGCTCGCCGTCCGGCTCGTCAGCCAGATCCGCTTCCTGCTGGGCGCCGAGGTTGCGGTGCGGGTGCTGTTCGACGCCCCCACCCCGGCCCGGCTGGCCGCGCAGCTGGCCGGCGCGGGCCAGGCCCGCATCCCGCTGACCGCCCGGCCGCGGCCAGAACGGGCACCGCTGTCGTTCGCGCAGCAGCGGCTGTGGTTCCTGGCCCAGCTCGAGGGCCCGAGCCCTACCTACAACCTGCCCGTCGCACTGCGGCTCACCGGCCGCCTGGACGTCGCCGCGCTGGCCGCCGCGCTGGCCGACGTGACCGCCCGGCATGAGGTGCTCCGTACCATCTTCCCGGCCGCCGACGGACAGCCCTGGCAGCACGTCATCGAGCCCGCCGAGCTGGACCGGGAACTGCCGGTCATCCCGGTCACCGCCGACGAGCTGGCCGAGGTGGTCGAGCAGGCGGCCCGGTGCCCGTTCAACCTGCTCACCGAGCCGCCGCTGCGGTCCCGGCTGCTCGCGGCCGGGCCCGGCGAGCACGTGCTGGTCCTCGTCGCCCACCACATCGCCGTGGACGGATGGTCGACCGGGCAGCTGGCCTCCGACATCGGCACCGCCTACGCGGCCAGGAGCGCGGGCCGGGCGCCGGACTGGGCGCCGCTGCCGGTGCAGTACGCCGACTACGCGCTGTGGCAGCGCGAGCTGCTCGGGGACCCCGGCGACTCCGGCAGCCTCCTGGCCCGGCAGGTGGCCTACTGGCAGGCGGCCCTGGCCGGGGCACCCGAGGAACTCGCCCTGCCGGCCGCCAGGCCCCGGCCCCCGGAACCCAGCTACCGGGGATACCAGTGCGGCCTGCAGGTCCCGGCCGGGCTGCACCAGGAGCTGGCCGAGCTGGCCCGCAGCCACGGGGCGACCCTGTTCATGGTGATCCAGGCCGCCCTGGCCGTGCTGCTGACCCGGCTAGGGGCCGGCACCGACATCCCGGTCGGCACCCCGGTGGCCGGGCGCACCGACCGCGCCCTGGACGAGCTGATCGGCTTCTTCGTCAACACCCTGGTGCTGCGCACCGACACCTCGGCCGACCCGCCGTTCACCGAGCTGCTGGGCCGGGTCCGCGCGGTCAGCCTGGGCGCACTGGACCACCAGGACGTGCCGTTCGAGCGGCTGGTCGAGGTGCTGGCCCCGGCCCGGTCACTGGCCAGGCACCCGCTGTTCCAGGTCATGCTCACCCTGCAGAACCAGGTCCCGGCCGAGCTGGAACTGCCTGGCCTGCGCGCTGACGAGCTGCCGGCAGGCCCAGCCACGGCCCGGTACGACCTGGACATCACGGTCGCCGGGAGGCCCGGCGGTCAGCGCGGGCTGGCCGGTTCGGTGACGGTGGCGGCCGACCTGTTCGATGCCGGCGCGGCCGGCCAGCTGGCCGCGCGGCTGGTGCGGGTGCTAGCGGCGGTGGCCGCCGATCCGGGGGCCCCGCTGCACCGGGTCGACGTACTGGGCCAGGCCGAGCGCCGCACGCTGCTGTGGTGCTGGAACGACACCGGGCGGGACGTGCCACCGGTCACGCTGACCGGACTGCTCGGCCGGCAGGCGGCTGACTGCCCCGACTCAGTGGCCGTGACCTACCAGAACACCGGGCTGACCTACCGGGAGCTGGACACCAGATCGGCCCGCCTGGCACGGCTGCTGGCCCGCCACGGCGCCGGACCCGAGTCGGTGGTGGCGGTGCTGCTAGACCGCTCGGCCGACCTGGTGGTAGCGCTGCTCGCGGTCATCAGGGCCGGAGCGGCATACCTGCCGGCCGATCCGGAGTACCCGGCGGACCGGATCGCCTTCATGCTCGCCGATGCCCAGCCTGCCGCCGTGCTGACCGCCGCGGCACAGGCCGGCCTGCTGGCCGGGGCACCCGGCATCCCGGTGCTGATGCTGGACGGCACCGGACCCGAGGAAACCAGGCCCGACGAGGCCGGCCCTTCTCCCGAGGCCGTGCTTCCCGGCCACCCGGCGTACGTGATCTACACCTCGGGCTCGACCGGCCGCCCCAAGGGCGTCGTTGTCAGCCACCGCAACATCGTCAACTTCCTGGCCGCGATGGCGGACCGGCCCCGCCTGGCCCGGTCGGACCGGATGCTCGCGGTGACCACGGTGGCCTTCGACATCCACGTGCTCGAGGTGTACCTGCCGCTGCTGGCCGGCGCCACCGTGGTGCTGGCCGACCGGGAGACGGTCCGCGACCCAGCGGCGCTCGCCCTGCAGATCCGGGCCGCCGCGATCACCATCATGCAGGCTACCCCGCCACTGTGGCAGGCGCTGCTGACCGAGCAGCCGCAGGCCGGGGCCGGGCTGCGCATGCTGACCGGCGGTGACGTGCTGCCGCCCTCGCTGGCCGCGCAGATGGGGCGGCTGGCCCGGCAGGTCATCAACCTTTACGGACCGACCGAGACCACCGTGTGGTCCGCCGCCGCCGAGATCGAAGCCGGCGCTGCCGTGCCGATCGGCACCCCGATCGGGAACACCCGGCTGTTCGTCCTGGACGGGTTCCTGCAGCCGGTACCCGCGGGCACGGCCGGGGAGCTGTTCATCGGCGGGGACGGGCTGGCCCGCGGTTACCTGGGCCGGCCGGGGCTGACCGCGGAGCGGTTCGTGGCCTGCCCGTTCGGGCCCGCGGGTGCGCGGATGTACCGGACCGGGGACCTGGCCCGGTGGATGGTGCCGGGGGAGGCGGGCGGAAAGGGCCAGTCGGGCCGGGGGCTGCTGGAGTTCCGGGGGCGGGCCGATGACCAGGTGAAGATCCGCGGCTTCCGGGTCGAGCCCGGCGAGGTCGAGGCGGTGCTGGCCGCCCATCCCGCCGTGGCCGCCGCGGTAGTGACGGTCCACGAGGCCAGCCCGGCGGACCGGCGGCTCGCCGCCTACCTGGTTCCGGCGGCCGGCGCGCCGGCCGGCCAGCCGCTGACGTCCGAGGTGCGCGCATTCGCGGCGCAGCGGCTGCCCGGCTACCTGGTGCCCTCCGCGCTGATGCTGCTGGACGCGCTGCCGCTGACCCCGAACGGGAAGGTGGACCGGGCGGCCTTGCCGCCGATCCGGTACCAGGAGGCCATGGCCGTTGGCGCTGGGCTGGTTCCGGTGCGGGTGGAGTTGCTGTGCGGGGTGTTTGGCGAGGTGCTGGGGCTGGGTCGGCGGGTGGGGGCGGGGGAGAGTTTCTTTGATCTGGGGGGTCATTCGCTGCTGGCGGTGCGTTTGGTGGGGCGGGTGCGGGTGGTGCTGGGGGCGGAGATTGGGGTGCGGGCTGTGTTTGAGGCGCCGACGCCGGCGGGGCTGGCGGTGCTGGCGGCGGGGGCGGGGCCGGGCGGCTGGGGCTGGGGGCGGGGGTGCGGCCGGTGCGGGTGCCGTTGTCGTTTGCGCAGCGGCGGTTGTGGTTCCTGGCGCAGCTGGAGGGGGCGGGGCTGGCGTCGTATCACCTGCCGGTGGTGGTGCGGCTGGCAGGGGAGCTCGATGCGGGGGCGCTGGGTGCGGCGCTGGGGGATGTGATCGGGCGGCATGAGGTGCTGCGGACGGTGGTGGAGGTGGCGGGGGGACGGCCGTGGCAGCGGGTGCTGGGTGCGGGGGAGCTGGGGCGGGTGCTGGAGGTGCGGGTGGTGGGCCGGGGTGCGGATGTGGGGGCGGTGGTAGCGGCGGTGTGCGGGCGGGCGTTTGACCTGGAGGCGGAGATCCCGGTGCGGGCGGTGCTGCTGCGGCTGGGCCCGGGTGAGCATGTGCTGGTGGTGGTGGTGCACCACATCGCGGGGGATGGGTGGTCGATGGGGGTGCTGGCGCGGGATGTGTCGGTGGCGTATGCGGCGCGGTGTGCGGGGCGGGCGCCGGGGTGGGCGCCGCTGCCGGTGCAGTACGCCGACTATGCGCTGTGGCAGACGAGCTGCTGGGGGCTGAGGAGGATCCGGGCAGCCTGGTGTCGGTGCAGGCGCGGTACTGGCGGGGGGCGCTGGCGGGGATCCCGGCCGAGCTGGTCCTGCCCGCGGCGCGGCCGCGGCCGGCGGTGGCCGGTCATGCCGGGCACGCGGCCGAGCTGAGCGTGGACGCGGGGGTGCACGGGGCGCTGGCGGGGGTGGCGCGGGCGCACGGGGTGACGCTGTACATGGTGCTGCAGGCCGGGCTGGCGGTGCTGCTGTCGCGGCTGGGCGCCGGGACCGATATCCCGGTCGGGTCGGCGGTCGCGGGCCGCACCGATGCCGCGGTGGAGGACCTGGTCGGGTTCTTCGTCAACACCCTGGTGCTGCGCACCGACGTGTCGGGGGATCCGCCGTTCACCGTGGTCCTGGAGCGGGTCCGGGAGGTCACCCTGGCCGCCCTGGACCACCAGGACCTCCCCTTCGAGCGGCTGGTCGAGATCCTCGCCCCCGACCGCTCCCTGGCCCGCCACCCCCTGTTCCAGGTCATGCTCACCCTCCAGAACACCCCCGCCACCCACCTCAACCTCCCCGGCCTGCACGCGAGAGAGCTGCCGCCCGGCGGCACGCCGGCCAGGTTCGACCTGGACCTGACCTTCACCGAGGAAACCGGCGCCGAGGGCTCTCCGGCCGGGCTGACCGGCTCGGTCACGGTCGCGGCCGACCTGTTCGACCCGGCCACGGCAAGAATGCTGGCGGCACGGTTCGCCAGGCTGCTGGCGGCTGTGGCGGCCGACCCCGGGCTGCGGGTCAGCCAGGTCCCGGTGCTGGACGCGGCCGAACGCTGGCAGCTGCTGCACGGCCGGACCGGCACCCGCCGGAACGTGCCCGAGCTAACGCTGGCCGGGGCCTTCGAGGCCACGGCGGCGCGATGCCCGGATGCGGCCGCGGTGGCCCGGGCCGGCTCGACGCTGACCTACCGCGAGCTGAACCAGCGGGCCAGCCGGCTGGCGCGGCTGCTGGTGTCGCGGGGGGTGGCGCCGGAATCGGTGGTGGCGGTGCTGCTGGAGCGGTCGGCTGAGCTGGTGGTGGCGCTGCTGGCGGTGCTGAAGGCCGGCGGCGCGTACCTGCCGGTAGACCTGGCCTACCCGGCGGACCGGATCGGGTACATGCTGGCCGATGCCGCGCCCGCGGCGGTACTGACCTGCCGGGCAGCCCGCCCGGCGCTCGGCGCGGAGCAGGATCGGCGGTCCGCGCTGGTGATGCTGGACGAGCCGGCGCTGCGGGACGTCCTGGACGGCCTGAGCACCGCGAACCTGGCGGATCCGGACCGGGCCGCGCCGCTGCTGCCTGGCCACCCGGCCTATGTGATCTACACCTCCGGATCCACCGGGCAGCCCAAGGGCGTGGTGGTCCCGCAGCGCAACGTGGTCAGCCTGGCCCGGTGGGCGGTGTCCACCCTGGGCCCGGCGGCTCTGGCCAGGGTACTGGCGGCTACCTCGCTCAGCTTCGACGTGTCCGCGTTCGAGCTGTTCGCCCCGCTGCTGTCCGGCGGCTGCGTGGAGCTGGTCGATGACCTGCTGGAGCTGGCCGGGCGGCCGGGGTCGGCCACCTTGCTGTGCGGCGTGCCCTCGGTGGTGGCCAGCGTCGCCGCGGCAGGCAGGCCGTCCGGTGCCGCCGGGGCCGGGACGACGGTGGCACTAGCCGGCGAGGCGGTCACCGCGCAGCACATGGCGCTGATCCGGGACTGGATGCCGGGCTGCCAGATCGCGAATATCTACGGGCCGACCGAGTCCACCATCTACGCCACGGCCTGGTTCTGCCCGGCGGACCAGCACACCGTGCCGCCGATCGGCCGGCCCGTGGACAACACCAGCGTCTATGTCCTTGACCAATGGCTGACCCCGGTGCCGGACCGGGTGGCCGGCGAGCTGTACCTGGCCGGCCTGCCGCTGGCCCGCGGTTACCTGGGCCGGCCGGGGCTGACCGCCGAGCGGTTCGTGGCCTGCCCGTTCGGGCCCGCCGGGGCGCGGATGTACCGGACCGGGGACGTGGTGCGGTGGACGGTGCCAGGGGTCGGGCGGGCGGGCGCAGAAGCGGGGGCGGGCGCAGCAGCTGAGGCGGCCGGGGGGGAGGTACTGGAGTTCGGCGGCCGGGCCGACGACCAGGTCAAGATCCGCGGCTTCCGGGTCGAGCCCGGCGAGGTGGAGGCGGTGCTGGCCGCCCACCCGGCGGTCGGCCAGGCGGTGGTGGCGGCGCGCGAGGACGCCACCGGGGACAAGCGGCTGGTCGGCTACCTGGTCCCGGCGCCCGGCCGGCCGGGCGGGCCGCCCGGCGGCGATGCCGAGCTGGCCAGGGCCGTACGCGCGTTCGCGGCTGCCCGGCTGCCCGGCTACCTGGTGCCGGCGGCCATCGTGACGCTGGCCGAGCTGCCCCTGACCGCCAGCGGGAAGGTGAACCGCGCCGCGCTGCCCGCTCCCGGTTACCTGCCCGCGGCCACGGGCGGCAGCCCGGCCACGGTCCGCGAGGAGATCCTGTGCGCTGCCTTCGCCGAGATCCTCGGCCTGGACCAGGTCGGCCCGCAGGACAGCTTCTTCGAGCTGGGCGGGCACTCGCTGCTGGCGGTCGCCCTGGTGGAGCGGCTGCGCGAGCGCGGCATGCCGGTGTCGGTGCGGACCCTGTTCCAGGCCCCCACCGTGGCCGGGCTGGCCGCCGCGGCCCTGCAGCCGCAGGTGACCGTGCCGCCGCCGGGGATCCCGGCCGGGGCCGCGTCGATCACCCCGCAGATGCTCGGCCTGGCCGAGCTGACCGAGGCGCAGATCGACCAGATCACCGCGCAGGTGGACGGCGGGGCGGCCAACGTCGCCGACATCTACCCGCTGGCGCCGCTGCAGGAGGGCATGTTCTTCCACCACCTGCTCGCCGCCGCGGGCCGCGCGGACGTGTACCTCCAGCCGTTCGCGCTGCGCTTCAGCTCACGGGCCAGGCTGGATGAGTTCCTGGCTGCCTGGCAGCAGGTGATCGGCCGGCACGACATCTTCCGCACCGCGATCGCCTGGGAGGGACTGGCCGAGCCGGTCCAGGTGGTCTGGCGGCAGGCCCGGATGCCGGTCACCGAGATGACCGTCCGGCCCGGTCCTGACCCCATGGCCCAGCTGCTGGCCGCCGCCGGATCCCGGCTCGATCTGAGCCGCGCCCCGCTGGTGCGGGCGCACCTGGCGGCCGAGCCAGGCACCGGGCGCTGGCTGGCCCTGCTCCAGGTGCATCACCTGCTGCTCGACCACACCGGCCTGGAGGTGGTGCTCCGGGAGATCGCGGCGATCCTGCGCGGTGACCCCGGCGCGCTGCCGGACCCGGTGCCGTTCCGGGACTACGTGGCGCAGGCCCGGCTGGGCACGCCGCGCGCCGAGCATCAGCGGTACTTCGCCGGGCAGCTCGGCGACGTCACCGAGCCAACCGCGCCATACGGGCTGCTGGACATCCGCGGCGACGGGACCGTGACCGAGCGCGGGCGGCTGACCCTGCCGCGGCGGCTCGGCCGCCGGATCCGGGCGCGGGCCAGGGCGGCCGGGGTCAGCCCGGCCACGCTGTTCCACCTGGCCTGGGCCCGGGTGCTCGCCTCCCTCGCCGGACGAACCGACGTGGTCTTCGGCACGGTGCTGTTCGGGCGAATGGACGCCGGCGGCGGCTCGGACCGGATGCCGGGGCCGTTCATGAACACGCTGCCGGTCCGGGTCCGCGTCGGCCAGGCCGGCCTGGCCGACGCGGCCGCCACGCTACAGCACCAGCTCGGCGAGCTGCTCGCACACGAGCACGCCCCGCTGGTGCTGGCCCAGCAGGCGAGCGGCGTCGCGGCGCCCGTGCCGCTGTTCACCGCGCTGCTGAACTACCGGCACAGCCGTGACCCCGAGCCCGGCGACAGCGCCGGGCTGGAGGGCATCGAGCTCCTGTTCTCCCGGACCCCGAACAACTACCCGCTGGCCGTGGCGGTGGACGATACCGGGTCCGGCTTCATCATCACCGTCGACGCCGCCGCCCCGGCCGACCCGCGGCAGGTCTGCGACCTGCTCGGCACCGCCCTGCAGAACCTGGTCACCGGGCTGGAGGCCGCCCCGGCCGCCCCGCTGCTGCGGCTGCAGGTGCTCACCGAGCCGGAACGGGCCCGGCTGCTGTCCGCCGCGGCGGGTCCCGCCGGGCCCGAGCCGGCGGCCGGCGGCGTGCATGACCTGATCGCGGCGCAGGCCGCCCGGGCACCGGACGCGGTCTGCGTGGTCTGCGGCCCGGCGGCGCTGACCTACGCGGCGCTCGAGCGGCAGGCGGCCGGCCTCGCTGCCAGCCTGCGCGCGGCCGGCGCGGGACCGGGAACCGTGGTCGGCCTGGGCCTGGACAGCGGCCCCGACCTGATCGCGGCGATCTGGGCGGCCTGGCAGGCCGGCGCCGCCTACCTGCCGCTCGACCTCGGGCACCCGCCCGAGCGGCTGGCGTTCATGCTCGCCGACAGCCAGGTCATGGTGGTAGCCGGGACCGCCGAGGCGCTGGGCGACCTGCCGGCCTGCCGGATCCGCACGATCGCGGTCGACGACCCCGTAGTGGCACCAGCACCACCGGCCCCGCCCGCCAGCACCAGGCCGGACGAGCTGGCCCAGGTGATCTACACCTCCGGGTCCACCGGCAGGCCCAAGGGGGTCCAGGTCACGCACCGGGGACTGGTGAACTACGCGGCCACGGTGCCGGCCCGGGCCGGGATGGGCGCGCCCGGCGGCCGGTACGCGCTGCTCCAGCCCGCCGTGACCGACTTCGCCGGCACCACCATCCTGGCCAGCCTGACCACCGGCGGCGTGCTGCACGTGCTCGACCCGGCCGCGGTCACCAGCCCCGCCGCGGTGGCTGACTACCTGGGCCGGCACGCCATCGACTACCTCAAGGCGGTGCCCTCGCACCTGGCCGCCCTCGGCAGCGGAGCCGGGCTGGACCGGCTGATCCCGGCCAGCGTGCTGATGCTGGGCGGCGAGGCCGCATCCCCGCAGTGGGTCAGCGAGCTGCTCGCCGCGGCCGGCCGCCGGAAGGTGGTCAACCACTACGGCCCCACCGAGACCACGATCGGGGTGGCCACCATCACGCTGGCCCCGGCTCACCTGACCGGCGAGGTGGTCCCGATCGGGTCACCGGTAGCGAACACCCGCCTGCTGGTCCTGGACGAGTTCCTGCAGCCAGCCCCGGCCGGGGTAGCGGGCGAGCTGTACGTCGCGGGGGCCGGGCTGGCCAGGGGCTACGGCCGCCGGCCGGCGCTGACCGCGGAACGGTTCGTGGCCTGCCCGCCCTGGCTCCAGGGCGGCTCCGTGCCCGGCGCGCGGATGTACCGCACCGGGGACCTGGTCCGCTGGACCGCCGACCGCGGGCTGGAATTCCTCGGCCGCATCGACGATCAGGTGAAGATCCGCGGGTTCCGGGTGGAGCCGGGCGAAGCGGCGGCAGTGCTGGCGGCCCATCCGCTGGTCCGGCAGGCGGCGGTCGTTGCCATCCCGGACCCGGCCGGCGACCGCCGGCTGGCCGGGTACGTGGTCACGGCCGGCCGTGACGGCACCGGGCCCGGCCCGGATGACGGCGTCCCGGACGACGGCGCGCTGGCCGCGGAGCTGCGGGACTACGCCGCCAGCCGGCTGCCCGAGCACCTGGTGCCCGCCGCCGTGGTGATCATGGACTCGCTCCCGCTGACCAGCAACGGGAAGCTGGACCGCAAGGCCCTGCCGGCGCCAGGGCAGCCAGCCGCCGACCGGGCAGCCCGGAGCCCGGCCACGCTCCGCGAGCAGATCCTCTGCACGGTCTTCGCCGATGTCCTCGGCCTGCCCGCGGCCGGGGTAGACGATGACTTCTTCGCGCTCGGCGGCCACTCGCTGCTGGCGGTGCGGCTGGTCAGCAGGCTGCGCGCGGTGCTCGGGGTGGAAACCGACGTCCGGCTGCTGTTCGAGGCGCCGACCCCGGCGGCGCTGGCGGCCCGGCTGGAGCAGGCAGGCCCGGCCCGGCTGGCCCTGACCGCGCGGACCCGGCCAGACCGGATCCCGCTGTCGTTCGCCCAGCAGCGGCTGTGGTTCCTGGCCCAGCTCGAAGGACCCAGCGCGACCTACAACAACCCGGTGGCCGTGCGGCTGACCGGGAACCTGGACCGCCCGGCGCTGACCGCGGCGCTGGCCGACGTCCTTGACCGGCACGAGGTGCTGCGCACCGTCTTTCCCCCGGCCGAACCGGAGCCGTACCAGCACGTGCTGACGGCCGGGGAGCTGGGCTGGGAGCTGCCGGTCGCCGAGGTGACGCCGGGCGAGCTGGACGCGGCGGTAGCCGAGCTGGCGCAGGCGGCCTTCGACCTGGCCAGCCAGATCCCGCTGCGCGCCCGGCTGCTGCGGCTCGGGCCGGATGAGCACGTGCTGGTGGTGGTGATCCACCACATCGCCGGCGACGCCTGGTCCACCGGGCGGCTGGCCCGCGACCTGTCCGCGGCCTACACCGCCCGGTGCCGCGGGCAGGCCCCGGCCTGGGACCCGCTGCCGGTGCAGTACGCCGACTACGCACTATGGCAGCGCGAGCTGCTCGGCGACGAGCAGGACCCCGGCAGCGTGCTGGCCGGGCAGGTAGCCTACTGGCGGCAGACCCTGGCCGGTGCGCCGGAGGAGCTGGAGCTGCCCGCCAGCAGGCCGCGGCCCGCGGTGGCCAGCTACCGCGGCCACAGCGCCCCGCTGGACATCCCGGCCGGGCTGCACGAGCGGCTGGCCGGCCTGGCCCGCGAGCACGGGGTCACGCTGTTCATGGTGGCGCAGGCCGCGCTGGCGGTGCTGCTGGCCCGGCTGGGCGCGGGCGACGACATCGGCGTCGGCACCGCCGTGGCCGGCCGCACCGACGAGGCGCTGGATGAGCTGGTCGGGTTCTTCGTCAACACCCTGGTGCTGCGCACCGACCTGTCCGGCGAGCCGTCCTTCACCGGGCTGCTGAGCCGGGTCAGGCAGACCGGGCTGGCCGCCCTGGATCACCAGGACGTGCCGTTCGAGCGGCTAGTAGAGGTGCTGGCGCCAGAACGCTCGCTGGCCAGGCACCCGCTGTTCCAGGTCATGCTCACGGTGCAGAACAACGACCCGGCGGTACTCACGCTGCCGGGGCTGACCGCCGACCCGGTGCCCGCCGGGCTGGACGCGGCCCGGTTCGACCTGGACATCAGCCTGACCGAGATGACCGGCCGCGACGGCCCGGCCGGGCTGCGCGGCTCGGTGATCGTCGCGGCCGACCTGTTCGAGCCGGCCGCGGCGGAGCTGATTGCCGCGCGCCTCGGCCGGGTCCTGGCCACGGTCGCGGCCCGTCCCGGCATCGGGATTCATGAGGTGACGGTGCTGACCGGCACCGAGCGGCAGCAGATCCTGGCCGACTGGAACGATACCGCGGCCCCGGTCCCGGCCGGCACCGTGACCGACCTGATCACCGCCCAGGCCGGACGCACCCCGGACGCGCCGGCGGTGACCTGCGGGCGGTCCGTGCTGAGCTACGCCGGGCTGGCCGAGCGGGCCTGCCGGCTGGCCGGGGCACTGCGGGCAGCCGGGGCCGGGCCGCAGGCAGTAGTGGGCCTGTGCCTGGACCCGGGCCCGGAGCTGATCGCGGCGATCCTGGCGGTATGGCGGACCGGGGCTGCCTACCTGCCGCTGGATCCCGGCTACCCGGCGGACCGGCTCGCGTTCCTGGTCCGCGACAGCAAGGCCAGCCTGGTGATCGGTGACCAGGACGCGGCGGCCGGGCTGCCCGTGCCGGTGCTGCATCCAGCGGCCATGGCACCAGCAGCTCTGGCACCCGCCGCCGTGCCGCCGGACGCGCTGGCCTACGTGATGTACACCTCGGGCTCGACCGGAGTGCCCAAGGGCGTGCAGGTCACCCACCGGGGGCTGGTGGCCTACCTGGCCGGGGTGCCGGGCCTGGCCGGGCTGGGCGAGCCCGGCGCCCGGTACGCGCTGCTGCAGTCCGCGGTGACCGACTTCGGCAACACGATGATCTTCACCAGCCTGGTCACCGGCGGGGTGCTGCACATCCTCGGGCCGGACCTGGTGACCAGTCCGGCAGCGGTGGCCGGCTACCTGGACCGGCACGGGATCGACTACCTCAAGGCGGTCCCCTCGCACCTGGCCGCGCTCGGGGCCGCGGGCGGCCTGGCCCGGCTGATCCCGGCTAAGGTCCTGGTGCTCGGCGGCGAGGCCCCCCGGCCGCACTGGGCCGCCCGGGTGCTGGCAGCGGCCGGAACGCGGCCCGTGGTCAACCACTACGGCCCGACCGAGGCAACCATCGGCGTCGCCTGCACCCCGGTCACCGCCGGCCAGCTCGCGGCCGGCCACATCCCGGCCGGGCGGCCGGTCCCCCATACCCGGCTGTACGTACTGGATGAGTACCTCAACCCGGTGCCCCCCTGGGTCACCGGAGAGCTGCACATCGGCGGTGCCCAGCTGGCGCGAGGCTATGCCGGGCGGCCCGGACTGACCGCGGAGCGGTTCGTCGCGGATCCGTTCGCCCGGGACGGATCCCGGATGTACCGGACCGGCGACCGGGCCCGGTGGGTGGTGCCGGCCGGGCAGGCGGGCGGGCGGAGCGGGACGGGGAGGCGAGCGGAGGGCGGGGGCCAGGTCGAGATCCGCGGCCGGGCCGACGACCAGGTGAAGATCCGCGGCTTCCGGGTCGAGCCCGGCGAGGTCGAGGCGGTCCTGGCCGCGCACCCGGAGGTGGCGCAGGCGGTGGTCACTGCCGCCGAGGACGACCAGGGTGACGTCCGGCTGACCGGCTACGTGGTGCCCGCAGGCCGCGACGGGCAGGCCGGTGCGGCGACGGCAGCCCTGGCCGACACGGTGCGCGCGTACGCGGCCGCCCGGCTGCCCGGCTACCTGGTGCCGTCGGCGGTCCTGGCGCTGGACGCGCTGCCGCTGACCGCCAACGGCAAGCCCGACCGGCGGGCGCTGCCCAGGCCGGACTACCTGGGCGCGGCCGGCCGCAGCCGGGGCCCGGCCACGGTGCGCGAGCAGATCGCGTGCGCGATCTTCGCCGACGTGCTCGGGCTGCCCGAGGTCGGTGCCGAGGACAGCTTCTTTGACCTGGGCGGGCACTCGCTGCTGGCGGTCCGGCTGGTCAACCGGATCCGGGTGGCCCTGAGCGCCGAGGTGCCGGTCCGGGTGCTGTTCGAGGCGCCGACCCCGGCCGCGCTGGCGGCGCGGCTGGAGGGGGCGGGTGCGGCGCGGCCGGCGCTGGCGGCGCGGGTGCGGCCGGGGCGGGTGCCGTTGTCGTTTGCGCAGCAGCGGCTGTGGTTCCTGGCGCAGCTGGAGGGGCCGAGCGCGACGTATAACAACCCGGTGGCGCTGCGGCTGGGCGGGGTGCTGGAGGTGGCGGCGCTGGAGGCGGCGCTGGCCGATGTGATCGGGCGGCATGAGGTGCTGCGCACCATCTTCCCTGCCGCCAGCGGGCAGCCCTATCAGCAGGTGCTGGAGCCGGACGCGGCCCGGCCCGGGCTGCCGGTCACCGACGTAGCCGAGGCAGACCTCGCCGGGGCCCTGGCCGCGCTGGCGGCCGAGCCGTTCGACCTGGCCGCCGAGATCCCGGTGCGGGCGCGGCTGCTGCGGCTGGGTCCGGATGACCATGTGCTGGTGGTGGTGATCCACCACATCGCCGGCGACGGCTGGTCCACCCGGCTGCTGGCAAAGGACACCTCGGTCGCGTACGCGGCCCGGGCAGCCGGGCGGGTGCCGGGCTGGGCGCCGCTGCCGGTGCAGTACGCCGACTATGCCCTGTGGCAGCGCGAGCTGCTCGGCGACCCCGATGACCCGGCCAGCATCATGACCCGGCAGGTGGACTACTGGCGCCGGGTGCTGGCGGAACTGCCCGACGAGCTGGCCCTGCCGGCCAGCCGGCCGCGGCCGCCGGTGGCCAGTCATCGCGGGTACCGGGCCGGGCTGGATATCCCGGCCGGGCTGCACGAGCGGCTGGTGGGGCTGGCCCGCGGGCTTGGGGTGACGCTGCACATGGTGCTGCAGGGGGCGCTGGCGGTGCTGCTGGCGCGGCTGGGTGCGGGGACGGATATCCCGGTGGGTACTGCGGTGGCGGGACGGACGGATGAGGCGCTGGATGAGCTGGTCGGGTTCTTCGTGAACAACCTGGTGGTGCGGACTGATGTGGCGGGGGATCCGTCGTTCGCGGTGGTGCTGGGGCGGGTGCGGGAGGCGGCGCTGGGGGCGCTGGACCATCAGGACGTGCCGTTCGAGCGGCTGGTGGAGGTGCTGGCGCCGGAGCGGTCGCTGGCGCGGCATCCGTTGTTCCAGGTGAACCTGGTGGTGGAGAACGAGGCGGCGGCGGTGGTTGAGCTGCCGGGGCTGGCCGCGAGCGTGCTGGACACGGTGGCGACGCCGGCCCGCTTTGACCTGATCGTGACGGTGGCGGGCGGGCGGGGTGGTCGGGGTGGGCTGGGGGGAGGGGTGGGCTGGGTGGGTCGGTGACGGTGTTGGCGGATTTGTTTGATGCGGGTGCGGCGGGGGTGCTGGCGGGGCGGCTGGTGCGGGTGCTGGCGGGGGTGGCGGCGGATCCGGGGGTGCGGGTGCATGAGGTGGCGGTGCTGGGTGCGGCGGAGCGGCGGGCGGTGGTGGCGGGGTGGAATGACACGGCGGTGGCGGTGGCGGGGGGGACGCTGGGGGGGTTGTTTGAGGGGGTGGCGGGCGGGCGGCCGGATGCGGTGGCGGTGGTGGCGGGTGGCGGGCAGGTGTGTTACGGGGAGCTGAACGGGCGGGCGAACCGGCTGGCGCGGGTGCTGGTGGCGCGGGGGGCGGCGCCGGAGTCGGTGGTGGCGGTGGTGCTGGAGCGGGGGGCGGGGCTGGTGGTTGCGCTGCTGGCGGTGGCGAAGGCGGGGGCGGCGTTCCTGCTGGTGGATCCGGGGTACCCGGCGGGGCGGATCAGCTACCTGCTCGGTGATGCCCGCCCGGTACTGGTGCTGACCGACGGCGCCATCGCTGGTGAGTTGCCGGGGCTGGTGGGGGTGCCGGTGGTGGTGGTGGATGGTGCGGGGGCGGCGGCGGGTGCTTGGTGGCGGGGGCGGGGGATGTGGGGGCGGGGGAGCGGGCGGGGGTGGTGGTGGCGGGGCATCCGGCGTATGTGATTTATACCTCGGGGTCGACGGGGGCGCCGAAGGGGGTGGTGGTGGCGCATGCGGGGCTGGGGAGCCTGGTGGCGGGGCTGGCGTCGGGGGTGGGTGCGGGGCCGGGGGACCGGGTGGCGCAGTTCGCGTCGGCGGGGTTTGACACGTTCGGGTGGGAGTGGTGCATGGCGCTGCTGTCGGGGGCGGCGCTGGTGGTGGTGCCGGAGGAGGCGCGGCTGGGGGCGGCGCTGGCGGGGTTCATCGATGCGGCGGGGGTGTCGCATGTGACGCTGCCGCCGGCGGTGCTGGCGGTGCTGGATGAGGGGCTGGTGCCGGGGCGGGTGGTGGTGGTGAGCGCGGGGGAGGCGCTGCCGGGTGAGGTGATGGCGCGGTGGTCGGCGGGGCGGGTGATGTGGAATTCTTACGGGCCGACCGAGACCACGGTGGATGCGACGCTGTGGCGGTGTGATCCGGCGGCGGGGCGGGTGGCGATCGGGGGCCCGGTGGCTAATACCCGGGTGTTCGTGCTGGATCAGTGGCTGTGCCCGGTGCCGCCGGGGGTGGCCGGGGAGCTGTATGTGGCCGGGGCCGGGCTGGCCCGCGGTTACCTGCGGCAGGCCGCGCTGACGTCCGGGCGGTTCGTGGCCTGCCCGTTCGGCCCGCCGGGGGCGCGGATGTACCGGACCGGGGACGTGGTGCGGTGGGCGCCAGGGGCCGGGCGGGCGGGCGCGAGCTGAGCCGGGCGCGGCAGGCCGGGGCGGGCGGGGTGCTGGAGTTCACCGGCCGCGCTGATGACCAGGTCAAGATCCGCGGGTTCCGGGTCGAGCCCGGTGAGGTCGAGGCGGTCCTGGCCGCCTGCCCCGGCGTGGCCGCCGCCGCGGTCACCGCCCGCCCCGGCGGCCCGGGCGGCACGGGGCTGGCCGGCTACCTGGTCCCCGCCCCCGGCACCAGCCGGGCCGGGCTGGCCGGCACGGCGCGCGAGCACGCCGCGGCGCGGCTGCCCGGGTACATGCTGCCCGCCGCGATCGTGATCCTCGACGCGCTGCCCCTGACCCCCCACGGCAAGATCGACAAGGCCGCCCTGCCCGCCCCCGGCCCCGCCCCCGCCCCCCGCGGCCGGCCCCCCGCCACCACCCGCGAGCACCTCCTGTGCACCGCCTTCGCCGCCATCCTCGGCCTGGACCACGTCAGCCCCGACGACAGCTTCTTCGAACTCGGCGGCCACTCCCTCCTCGCGGTCTCGCTCGTCGAGCACCTGCGCCAGCAAGACGTCCCGGTCTCGGTCCAGGCCCTGTTCGCCACCCCCACCCCGGCCGGCCTCGCCGCCGCCACCGCACCCCCGCCCCTCACCGTCCCGCCACGGCAGATCCCCGACAACCCCCGGGTCATCACCCCCGCCATGCTCCCCCTCACCAACCTCACCGCCGAGCAGGTCGGGCAGATCGTGGCCGGGGTGGAGGGCGGAGCGGCCAACCTCGCCGACGTCTACCCGCTGGCACCGCTGCAGGAGGGCCTGCTCTTCCACCACCTCATGGCCACCGGCGGCGCCGATGCCCACCTGGAGCCCTACGCGCTGCGGTTCGACTCCCGCGGCAGGCTCGACGCGTTCCTGGCCGCCCTGCAGCAGGTGATCGACCGGCACGACATCTACCGCACCGCGATCGCCTGGCAGGGACTGCCCGAGCCGGTCCAGGTGGTCTGGCGCGAGGCGGTGCTGCCGGTGCTGGAGATCACCCTCGTCGCGGCAGAGGACCCCGTCCGCCAGCTGCTCGCCGCGGCCGAGCCGCGGATCGACCTGGCCCGTGCCCCGCTGCTGCGCGCCCTGGTGGCAGCCGAGCCGGGCACTGCCAGCTGGCTGGGCCTGATCCAGGTGCAGGACCTGCTGCTGGACCACACCGGCCTGGAAGTGGCGCTCGGCGAGATCGCCGCGATCCTGCACGGTCAGGCCGGCCGCCTGCCCGCGCCGCTGCCGTTCCGCGACTTCGTCGCGCAGGCCAGGCTGGGCACCCCGCGGGGGGACCTCGAGCGGTACTTCACCGGCCTGCTCGGCGACGTGACGGAGCCCACGGCCCCGTTCGGCCTTCTGGACGTGCACGCCGACGGGTGGGCCGCGGAGCGCACCCGGCTGGAGCTGCCCCCCGCCCTGGCCGGCGCTGCGCGAGCGCGCCCGCGCGCTCGGCGTTACCGCGGCGATCTTGTTCCACGTCGCCTGGGCTCGCGTGCTCGCCACCGTGGCCAGGCGGGACGACGTGGTGTTCGGCACCGTGCTGTTCGGCCGGATGCAGGCTGGCGCCGGTGCCGACCGGGTGCCCGGGCCGTTCATCAACACCCTGCCGGTGCGGGTGCGCACCGGCGAAGCCGGCGTCGCGGACGCGGTGATCGCGATGCGGCAGCAGCTAGCCGGGCTGCTGGCCTACGAGCACGCGCCGCTGGTGCTGGCCCAGCAGGCCAGCGGCGTCCCGCCGCAGGTCCCGCTGTTCACCTCGATCCTGAACTACCGGCACAGTCAGCGCCGCGACCCCGGATCCGGCGACAGGCTGGCCGGCATCGACCTGCTGCTCACCAGGGACCGCACCAACTACCCGCTCACCGTCTCGGTCGACGACACCGGCACCGGCTTCGCGGTCACCGTCGACGCGGTAGCGCCGGTCAGCCCGGGCCAGGTCAGCGGGCTGCTGCAGACCGCCCTGCAGAACCTGGCCGGCGCGCTGGAGCGGGACCCGTCCACGCCGCTGCGGGCGCTCGGAGTCCTGGCCGAGCAGGAGCGGCGGCAGGTCCTGGCCTGGTGGAACCAGACCCAGCGTGCGGTGCCAGCGGTGACGGTGCCCGCGGCGTTCGAGGCGCGGGCCGCGGCCGGGCCCGATGCGGTGGCCGTGGTCAGGTCCGGAAGCTGCCTGAGCTACGCGGAGCTGAACCGCCGGGCGAACCGGCTGGCGCGGCTGCTGGCGGACCATGACGCGGGCCCGGAGTCGGTGGTGGCGGTCCTGCTGGAGCGGTCGGCCGACCTGGTGGTGGCGCTGCTCGCGGTGCTCAAGGCCGGCGGCGCCTACCTGCCGGTGGATCCGGGCTACCCGGCGGACCGGATCGGGTACATGCTGGCCGACGCCGCGCCCGCGGTGGTGCTGACCAGCCGGGCCGGGCGGGCCAGCCTGACCGGGTCCGGCCCCGGCCAGCTGGTGGTGCTGGACGACCCGCGGGTGCGGTCCGGCCTGGCCCGGCGGTCCGGGCAGAACCTGGCCGACGCCGAGCGGAGCGGGGCGGTGCGGCCCGACCACCCGGCCTACGTGATCTACACCTCGGGTTCCACCGGCCGGCCCAAGGGCGTGATGGTCCCGCAGCGCAACGTGATCAACCTGGCCCAGTGGGCGGTAGCCGAGCTGGGATCCGCCGCGCTGGCCCGGGTGCTGGCGGCCACCTCGCTCAGCTTCGACGTGTCGGTGATCGAGCTGTTCGCGCCGCTGCTGTCCGGCGGCTGCGTGGAGGTGATTGACGACCTGCTGGTGCTGGCGGACCAGTGCTACACCGCCACCCTGATGTGCGGCGTCCCGTCGGTGATCGCCAGCGTGATCACCGGCGGCGCGGCCGCCCCGGCGCTGCGCGGACCGCAGGCGACGGTGGCGGTCGGCGGCGAGGCGGTCACCGCGCAGCACGTGGCGCTGATCCAGGACTGGCTGCCGGGCAGCCGGATCGCCAACGTCTACGGGCCCACCGAGTCCACCGTGTACGCCAGCACCTGGCTCATGACCGGGCCGCAGCACACCGCGCCGCCGATCGGCCGGCCGGTGGACAACACCAGCGCGTTCGTCCTGGACCCCCGGCTCAGCCCGGTGCCGGCCGGGGTGGCCGGCGAGCTGTACCTGGCCGGCGCCGGGCTGGCCCGCGGTTACCTGGGCCGGCCGGGGCTGACCGCGGAGCGTTTCGTGGCCTGCCCGTTCGGGCCCGCCGGTGCGCGGATGTACCGGACCGGGGACGTGGTGCGGTGGGCCGTGAAGGGGGATGAGGGGGTGCTGGAGTTCGGCGGCCGGGTCGACGACCAGGTCAAGATCCGCGGCTTCCAGGTCGAGCCCGGCGAGGTCGAGGCGGTGCTGGCCGCCCACCCGGCGGTGAGCCAGGCGGTGGTGGCGGTCCGCGAGGACACGCCGGGGGACAAGCGGCTGACCGCCTACATCGTCCCGGCCGCCGCAGCCGGCGACCCGGATGCCGCCGGGCTGGCCGGCGCCGTCCGCTCGTTCGCCGCCACCCGGCTGCCGGAGTACATGGTCCCCGCGGTCGTGATGGTGCTGGCCGAGCTGCCGCTGACCGCCAACGGGAAGGTGGACCGCAAGGCCCTGCCCGCGCCCGGCCACGCCCCCGCCCCTGGCGGCCGGGCTGCCGGTTACCGTGCGGGAGGAGATCCTGTGCGCGGTCTTCGCGGAGATCCTGGGCCTGGACCGGGTCGGGCCGGCGATGACTTCTTCGCGCTCGGCGGGCACTCGCTGCTCGCGGTCCGGCTGATCAGCCGGGTGCGGGCGGCGCTCGGCGCCGAGATGCCGGTGCGGATGGTCTTCGAGGCCCCCACCCCGGCCGCGCTGGCCGGCCAGCTGGAGCAGGCGGGCCCGGCCCGGCTGGCCCTGACCGCGCGGACCCGGCCCGACTGGGTGCCCCTGTCGTTCTCCCAGCGGCGGCTGTGGCTGCTGACTCAGATCGAGGGACCGAACGCGGCCTACAACAACCCGGTGGCGCTGCGGCTGACCGGCGGCCTGGACCCGGCCGCGCTCAGCCGGGCGCTGGCCGACGTACTCGGCCGGCACGAGGTGCTGCGCACGGTGTTCCTGGCCGACGGCGACGAGCCCCGGCAGCAGGTCATCGGGATGGCCGAGCTTGACTGGGAGCTGCCGGCGGCCGAGGTCACCGAGGCTGGGCTGGCCGAGGCGGTGGCCGCGGTCGCGACCCGGCCGTTCGACCTGGCGGCGCAGATTCCGCTGCGGGCGCGGCTGCTGCGGCTGGGGCCGGACGAGCACGTGCTGGTGGTGGTGGTCCACCACATCGCCGGTGACGGCTGGTCGGTAGGACTGCTGGCCCGCGACATCTCGGCCGCCTACGCGGCCCGCCGGGCCGGGCGGGTGCCGGGCTGGGACCCGCTGCCGGTGCAGTACGCCGACTACGCACTGTGGCAGCGGGACCGGCTCGGCGACGAGGAAGACCCGGCCAGCGCCGCCGCCCGGCAGGTGGCCTACTGGCGGGAGGCGCTGGCCGGGCTGCCGGAGGAACTGCCGCTGCCGGCCGACCGGCCGCGACCGGCTGCGCCCAGCCACCGCGGCTACGCCTTCCGGCTGCCGCTCCCGGCCGACCTGCACCGGAAGCTGGCCGCGCTGGCCCGCAGCCACGGGGTGACCCTGTTCATGCTGGCGCACGCCGCGCTGGCCACCCTGCTGTCCCGGCTGGGCGCGGGCGACGACATCGCCGTCGGCTCTCCGGTGGCCGGGCGGGCCGACCAGGCCCTCGACGACCTGGTCGGGTTCTTCGTCAACACCCTGGTGCTGCGCACCGACGTCTCCGGCGACCCGACCTTCGCCGACCTGCTCGGCCGGGTGCGGGCGCGCACGCTGAGCGCGTTCGACCACCAGGACGTGCCGTTCGAGCGGCTGGTCGAGGTGCTGGCCCCGGCCCGCTCGCTGGCCCGCAACCCGCTGTTCCAGGTGAACCTCGCGGTGCAGAACAACGCCAGCCCGGTGCTGGACCTGCCCGGCCTGCAGATCGCCGTGCTGCCGGCCGGCGCGCCCGGCCAGGTTCGACCTCGCCTTCACTCTGCGCGAGGTCACCGGCGAGGACGGGCAGGCCGAGCTGGACGGCTCGGTCATCGCCGCGGCCGACCTGTTCGACCCGGCCACCGCCTGGCAGATCGCGGGACGGTTCGGCCGGGTCCTCGAGGCCGTGGCCGCTGACCCGCAGGTCCCGCTGTACCAGGTGGACATCCTGACCGAGGACGAGCGGCGGCAGCTGATCCCGGCCGCCCCGGCCGATCCGGCGACCGCGGGCGGGGTGCATGAGCTGGTCATGGCCAGGGCCCTGGCCGTCCCGGACGCGGTGGCGGTGGTAGCCGACGGTCAGTGGCGCAGCTACGGCCGGGCTGGCGGAGCAGGCAGGCCGGCTGGCGCAGTACCTGCGGTCGGCCGGGGTGAGTGGCGAGTCCGTGGTCGGGCTGTGCCTGCGGCCGGGCCAGGACCTGGTCGCACTGGTGCTGGCGGGGTGGCAGGCCGGGGCCGCCTACCTGCCGCTGGATCCGGGCTACCCGGCGGACCGGCTGGCGTTCATGCTCCGCGACAGCCAGGTCACCGTGGTGGCCGGGACCGCGGACGCGCTGGACCAGCTGCCTGCCGGCCGGATCCGGACGATCGCGGTCGATGACCCGCAGACGACGGCGGCGCTGGCCGTGCTGCCACCCTCCGGGCCCGACCTCACCGTGCTGCCCGGCCAGCTCGCGCAGGTGATCTACACGTCGGGCTCGACCGGGGTGCCCAAGGGCGTGCAGGTCACCCACCGGGGACTGCTGAGTTACCTGGCCGGGGTGCCGGGCCGGGCCGGGCTGGGCGAGCCCGGCGGGCGGTACGCGCTGCTGCAGTCCGCGGTGACCGACTTCGGCAACACGATGATCTTCACCAGCCTGGTCACCGGCGGGGTGCTGCACATCCTGGATCCGGCCGCGGCGATCAGCCCGGCGGCCGTAGCGGGATACCTGGCCCGGCACCGGATCGACTACCTGAAGCTGGTGCCCTCGCACCTGGCCGCGCTGGCGCAGCACGAGCCGGCCCGGGCACGGCGCCTGGCAACGGGATGGCCCGGCTGCTGCCCGGCCGGACGCTGGTGCTGGGCGGGGAGGCGCTCCCGGCCGCACTGGCCGGCCAGCTGGCCGCGGTGGCGGACGGGCGGACGGTGGTGAACCATTACGGCCCGACCGAGACCACGATCGGGGTGGCCACCGCCCGGCTCGGGCCGGCCGAGCCTGGCCGCCCGGCGGTGCCGATCGGGTCCGCGGTACCGGGCTCCAGCCTGTACGTGCTCGACGCGCACCTGCGGCAGGTGCCGCCCGGCGTGATCGGGGAGCTGTTCGTCGGCGGAGCCCAGCTCGCCAGGGGCTACGGCGGCGGCCGGCGCTGACCGCCGAGCGGTTCATCGCGGACCCGTTCGCCGCCGACGGATCCCGGCTGTACCGGACCGGGGACCGGGTCCGGCGCGTGCAGGGGGGAGAGGAGGCGGGCGGGGGACGGCTGGTGTTCTGCGGGCGGGTGGATGAGCAGGTGAAGATCCGGGGGTTCCGGGTGGAGCCGGGTGAGGTGGAGGCGGTGCTGGCGGGGTGTCCGGGGGTGGGTCAGGCGGTGGTGGTGGCCAGGGCGGATGAGCGGGGGGAGGTGCGGCTGGCGGGGTATGTGGTGGCCTCGGGTGCCGCGGCGGCGGGGGAGTCTGTGCCGGGCGGGTCCGGGCCGGGCGGGGTCGGGCTGGGCGGGGGTGGTCTGGCGGGGGCGGTGCGGGCGTTTGCGGCGGGGCGGCTGCCGGATTATCTGGTGCCGTCGGTGGTGATGGTGGTGGATGGGCTGCCGTTGCGGGCGAACGGGAAGGTGGACCGGGGTGCGCTGCCGGTTCCGGATTACCGGCCGGGGGCGGCGGGGGCGGCGGGGGCGGCGGTGTCGGCGCGGGCGGAGATCTTGTGCGGGGTGTTCGCTGGTGTGCTGGGGCTGGAGCGGGTGGGGGCGGGGGACAGTTTCTTTGATCTGGGCGGGCATTCGCTGCTGGCGGTGCGGCTGGTGGGGCGGATCCGCGCCCTGCTTGCGGCGGAGGTGGGGGTGCGGGTGGTGTTTGAGGCGCCGACGCCGGCGGTGCTGGCGGCGCGGCTGGTGGGGGCGGGTGCGGCGCGGCCGGCGCTGGCGGCGCGGGTGCGGCCGGGGGTGGTGCCGTTGTCGTTTGCGCAGCAGCGGCTGTGGTTCCTGGCGCAGCTGGAGGGGCCGAGCGCGACGTATAACAACCCGGTGGCGCTGCGGCTGGGCGGGGTGCTGGAGGTGGCGGCGCTGGAGGCGGCGCTGGGGGATGTGATCGGGCGGCATGAGGTGCTGCGGACGGTGTTCCCGGCGGCCGGGGGCAGCCCTGCCAGCAGGTGCTGGACCTGGCCGGGCTGGGCTGGCGGCTGCCGGTCACCGGCGTAGCCGAGGCAGACCTTGCCGCGGCGGTGGCCGAGGCGTCCGGGCAGCCGTTCGACCTGGAGACGCAGATCCCGGTGCGGGCGCGGCTGCTGCGGCTGGGCCCCGATGACCATGTGCTGGTGGTGGTGATCCACCACATCGCCGGGGACGGCTGGTCGATGGGGATCCTGGCCCGGGACGTGTCGGCGGCGTATGCGGCCCGGATGGCGGGGCGGGAGCCGGGCTGGGCGCCGCTGCCGGTGCAGTACGCCGACTATGCCCTGTGGCAGCGTGAGCTGCTCGGCGACCCCGGCGACCCGGCCAGCATGATGGCGCAGCAGGCCGGGTACTGGCGCGAGGTGCTGGCCGGGGCGCCGGCCGAGCTGGCGCTGCCGGCCAGCCGGCCGCGGCCGCCGGTGCCCAGCTACCGCGGGCACAGTGCCGGGCTGGATATCCCGGCCGGGCTGCACGAGCAGCTGACCGGGCTGGCCCGCGAGCACGGGGTCACGCTGCACATGGTGGTGCAGGGGGCG
Organism: uncultured Actinomycetota bacterium; assembly: GCA_963719705.1. Classification (GTDB taxonomy): domain Bacteria; phylum Actinomycetota; class Actinomycetes; order Streptosporangiales; family Streptosporangiaceae; genus CAVRCV01. The sequence continues at coordinate 372,380 of CAVRCV010000013.1, read as the reverse complement.
CTGGCGGTGCTGCTGGCCCGGCTGGGGGCGGGCACCGACATCCCGGTCGGCTCGCCGGTGGCCGGGCGGACCGACACCGCGCTGGATGAGCTGGTCGGGTTCTTCGTCAACACCCTGGTGCTGCGCACCGACGTGTCCGGCGACCCCGCGTTCGCCACCTTGCTGGGCCGGGTCCGGGAGGCCGCGCTGGGCGCGCTGGACCACCAGGACGTGCCGTTCGAGCGGCTCGTCGAGGACCTCGCCCCCGACCGCTCCCTCGCCCGCCACCCCCTGTTCCAGGTCATGCTCGCGGTCCAGAACAACGCTCCGGCCGAGCTGGAGCTGACCGGGATCCAGGCCAGCTCCTGGCCGTCCGGGCCGCAGGTGTCCCGGTTCGACGTGATCGTGACGGTGGCGGAGGTGGCGGGCGGGCGGGGTGGTCGGGGTGGGCTGGGGGGGAGGGGTGGGCTGGGGGGGAGGGGTGGGCTGGGTGGGTCGGTGACGGTGTTGGCGGATTTGTTTGATGCGGGTGCGGCGGGGGTGCTGGCGGGGCGGCTGGTGCGGGTGCTGGCGGGGGTGGCGGCGGATCCGGGGGTGCGGGTGCATGAGGTGCAGGTGCTGGGTGCGGCGGAGCGGCGGGCGGTGGTGGCGGGGTGGAATGACACGGCGGTGGCGGTGGCGGGGGGGACGCTGGGGGGGTTGTTTGAGGGGGTGGCGGGTGGGCGGCCGGATGCGGTGGCGGTGGTGGCGGGTGGCGGGCAGGTGTGTTACGGGGAGCTGAACGGGCGGGCGAACCGGCTGGCGCGGGTGCTGGTGGCGCGGGGGGCGGCGCCGGAGTCGGTGGTGGCGGTGGTGCTGGAGCGGGGGGCGGGGCTGGTGGTTGCGCTGCTGGCGGTGGCGAAGGCGGGGGCGGCGTTCCTGCTGGTGGATCCGGGGTACCCGGCGGGGCGGATCAGTTTCCTGCTCGGTGATGCCCGCCCGGTACTGGTCATCGCCAGCAGCGGGACGCTGGCCCGGCCAGGGCCGCGGGCCGCAGTCGGCGTACCAGGCCACGCCGGGTCGGCCGCAGCTGGTGAGTTGCCGGGGCTGGTGGGGGTGCCGGTGGTGGTGGTGGATGGTGCGGGGGCGGCGGCGGGTGTGGTGGCGGGGGCGGGGGATGTGGGGGCGGGGGAGCGGGCGGGGGTGGTGGTGGCGGGGCATCCGGCGTATGTGATTTATACCTCGGGGTCGACGGGGGCGCCGAAGGGGGTGGTGGTGGCGCATGCGGGGCTGGGGAGCCTGGTGGCGGGGCTGGCGTCGGGGGTGGGTGCGGGGCCGGGGGACCGGGTGGCGCAGTTCGCGTCGGCGGGGTTTGACACGTTCGGGTGGGAGTGGTGCATGGCGCTGCTGTCGGGGGCGGCGCTGGTGGTGGTGCCGGAGGAGGCGCGGCTGGGGGCGGCGCTGGCGGGGTTCATCGATGCGGCGGGGGTGTCGCATGTGACGCTGCCGCCGGCGGTGCTGGCGGTGCTGGATGAGGGGCTGGTGCCGGGGCGGGTGGTGGTGGTGAGCGCGGGGGAGGCGCTGCCGGGTGAGGTGATGGCGCGGTGGTCGGCGGGGCGGGTGATGTGGAATTCCTACGGGCCGACCGAGACCACGGTGGATGCGACGCTGTGGCGGTGTGATCCGGCGGCGGGGCGGGTGGCGATCGGGGGCCCGGTGGCTAATACCCGGGTGTTCGTGCTGGATCAGTGGCTGTGCCCGGTGCCGCCGGGGGTGGCCGGGGAGCTGTATGTGGCCGGGGCCGGGCTGGCCCGCGGTTACCTGCGGCAGGCCGCGGCTGACCGCCGGGCGGTTCGTGGCCTGCCCGTTCGGCCCGCCGGGGGCGCGGATGTACCGGACCGGGGACGTGGTGCGGTGGGCGCCAGGAGCTGAGCCGGGCGCGGCAGGCCGGGGCGGGCGGGGTGCTGGAGTTCACCGGCCGCGCTGATGACCAGGTCAAGATCCGCGGGTTCCGGGTCGAGCCCGGTGAGGTCGAGGCGGTCCTGGCCGCCTGCCCCGGCGTGGCCGCCGCCGCGGTCATCGCCCGCCCCGGCGGCCCGGGCGGCACGGGGCTGGCCGGCTACCTGGTCCCCGCCCCCGGCACCAGCCGGGCCGGGCTGGCCGGCACGGCGCGCGAGCACGCCGCGGCGCGGCTGCCCGGGTACATGCTGCCCGCCGCGATCGTGATCCTCGACGCGCTGCCCCTGACCCCCCACGGCAAGATCGACAAGGCCGCCCTGCCCGCCCCCGGCCCCGCCCCCGCCCCCCGCGGCCGGCCCCCGCCACCACCCGCGAGCACCTCCTGTGCACCGCCTTCGCCGCCATCCTCGGCCTGGACCACGTCAGCCCCGACGACAGCTTCTTCGAACTCGGCGGCCACTCCCTCCTCGCGGTGCGGCTGGTGGGCCGGATCCGCACCCTGCTTGCGGCGGAGGTGGGGGTGCGGGTGGTGTTTGAGGCGCCGACGCCGGCGGGGCTGGCGGCGCGGCTGGAGGGGGCGGGTGCGGCGCGTCCGGCGCTGGCGGCGCGGGTGCGGCCGGGGGTGGTGCCGTTGTCGTTTGCGCAGCAGCGGCTGTGGTTCCTGGCGCAGCTGGAGGGGCCGAGCGCGACGTATAACAACCCGGTGGCGCTGCGGCTGGGCGGGGTGCTGGAGGTGGCGGCGCTGGAGGCGGCGCTGGGGGATGTGATCGGGCGGCATGAGGTGCTGCGGACGGTGTTCCCGGCGGCCGGGGGGCAGCCCTGCCAGCAGGTGCTGGACCTGGCCGGGCTGGGCTGGCGGCTGCCGGTCACCGGCGTAGCCGAGGCAGACCTCGCCGCGGCGGTGGCCGAGGCGTCCGGGCAGCCGTTCGACCTGGAGACGCAGATCCCGGTGCGGGCGCGGCTGCTGCGGCTGGGCCCCGATGACCATGTGCTGGTGGTGGTGATCCACCACATCGCCGGGGACGGCTGGTCGATGGGGATCCTGGCCCGGGACGTGTCGGCGGCGTATGCGGCCCGGATGGCGGGGCGGGAGCCGGGCTGGGCGCCGCTGCCGGTGCAGTACGCCGACTATGCCCTGTGGCAGCGTGAGCTGCTCGGCGACCCCGGCGACCCGGCCAGCATGATGGCGCAGCAGGCCGGGTACTGGCGCGAGGTGCTGGCCGGGGCGCCGGCCGAGCTGGCGCTGCCGGCCAGCCGGCCGCGGCCGCCGGTGCCCAGCTACCGCGGGCACAGTGCCGGGCTGGATATCCCGGCCGGGCTGCACGAGCAGCTGACCGGGCTGGCCCGCGAGCACGGGGTCACGCTGCACATGGTGGTGCAGGGGGCGCTGGCGGTGCTGCTGGCCCGGCTGGGGGCGGGCACCGACATCCCGGTCGGCTCGCCGGTGGCCGGGCGGACCGACACCGCGCTGGATGAGCTGGTCGGGTTCTTCGTCAACACCCTGGTGCTGCGCACCGACGTGTCCGGCGACCCCGCGTTCGCCACCTTGCTGGGCCGGGTCCGGGAGGCCGCGCTGGGCGCGCTGGACCACCAGGACGTGCCGTTCGAGCGGCTCGTCGAGGACCTCGCCCCCGACCGCTCCCTCGCCCGCCACCCCCTGACCCAGGTCAGCCTGGTGCTGCAGAACCAGGCGCCGGCCGGCCTCGAGCTAGCCGGCCTGAACGCGGTCCCGCTGCCCGCCAGCCTGAGGACGGCCAGGTTCGACCTGGTCCTGGTCGCAGCCGAGACCTTCGACGGCGAGCACCGCCCGGCCGGGATGACCGGGACGGTCACCGTCGCGGCCGACCTGTTCGACCCGGACGCGGCCGGAGCCCTCGCCGCCCGGCTGACCCGGGTGCTGGCGGCGGTGGCGGCCGAGCCCGGCGTGCGGGTGCACCGGGTGGACATCCTCGACCCCGCGGAACGGGACTTCCTCGCCGCACAGCGCGGCGAGGACGCCGGACCGGGCCGGACACTGCCGGAGCTGGTGGCGGCGCAGACGGCCCGGACGCCGGACACGGTAGCGGTGGCCTCGGCCGGCGAGTGCCTGAGCTACGCCGAGCTGAGCAGCCAGGCAAGCCGGCTCGGCCAGGCGCTGACCGGGCTCGGCGCGGGACCGGAGACGGTGGCGGCGATACTGCTGGAGCGCTCGGCCGCGCTGGTGATCGCCCAGCTCGCGGTCACCGGCTCCGGCGCGGCCTGGCTGCCGCTCGACCCCGGCTACCCGCCAGAGCGGACCGGCCAGCTGATGCGCGACGCCCGCCCGGCACTGGTCATCGCCTCGGCCGTCACCGCCCGCCTGCTGCCGCAGGGCGGTCCCCCGGTGCTGCTGGCCGGCCCGCCCGGCCCGGCCCGGCCCGGGCCCGTTCGGCCGGCCGGCCAAGCCAGCCCGCCACGCTGCGGCTGGACCACCCCGCCTACCTGATCTACACCTCGGGATCGACCGGCGCGCCCAAGGGCGTGCTGGTCACGCACGCCGGCGCTGGCCGGCCTGGCCGGCGCCCAGGCCAGCCGGTTCGCGGCCGGGCCGGGCAGCCGGGTGCTGCAGTACGCCGCGCCGGTCTTCGACGCGTCCGTGTCCGAGCTTTCCGTCACCCTGAGCAGCGGCGGCTGCCTCGTGCTGCCCCCGCCGGGCGAGCTGCTCGCCGGGCCGGACCTGGCCCGAGTGGTGACCAGGCTGGGCATCACCCACCTGACCGTGCCCCCCGCCGTGCTGGCCACCCTGGACCCCGGCGGCCTGCCGTCGCTGCGGACGCTGGTCACCGCCGGCGAGGCGCTGAGCCGGGAGATGGTGACCCGGTGGGCGGCCGGCGGCGGCTCATCAATGCCTACGGGCCCACCGAGGCCACGGTCTGCGCCACCATGACGACGCCGCTGGCCCCCGGCGACGCACCGTGCCTCGGCACCGCGATCGGAGGATGCGGGCTGTTCCTGCTCGACCAGTGGCTCAGTCCGGTCCCCGCCGGGGTGCCCGGAGAGATCTACCTGGCCGGTCCCGGCCTGGCCCGCGGCTATGCCGGCCAGACAGCGCTGACCGCGGAACGGTTCGTGGCCTGCCCCGCCGGGCTGCTCCCGTTCGGCCCGGCAGGCGGGCGGGCGGGCGGGCGCCGGATGTACCGGACCGGGGACCTGGCTCGGTGGACCGCGGCCGGGGAACTTGAGTTCTGCGGCCGGGCCGATAACCAGGTCAGCCTGCGCGGGCTGCGGATCGAGCCGGGCGAGATCGAGGCCGTCCTGGCCAGCCACCCCGGCGTGTCCGCAGCGGTCGTCGTGGCCAGCGAAGACCCGGCCGCGGGCGGGCGGCTGACCGGGTACGTGATCCCGGCGGCTGGCTCCGGGCCGTCCGACCCGGAGCTGGCCGGCGCAGTGCGGGCGCTGGCCGCGGCCCGGCTGCCCGGGTACATGGTGCCCGCGGCCATCGTCGTGCTCGATTCCCTGCCGCTGACCGCCAGCGGGAAGGTCGACCGCACGGCCCTGCCCGCTCCCGGTGCCATGCCCGGCCGCGAGGCGGCCACCCCGGTCGAGGAACTGCTGTGCGGGATCTTCTCCGACGTGCTCGGCCTCGACCACGCCGGGCCAGAGCACAGCTTCTTCGATCTCGGCGGGCACTCGCTGCTCGCGGTCCGCCTGGTCAGCCGGATCCGGGTCGTGCTGGGGGCCGAGATGCCGGTCCGGGCGCTGTTCGAGGCGCCCACGCGGCCCGGCTGGCGGCCCGGCTGAGCCAGGCGCCCGGCCCGGGCAGCGCTCACCGCCCGGCCGCGGCCGGCCAGGCGCCGCTGTCTTACGCCCAGCAGCGGCTGTGGTTCCTGACCCAGCTCGAGGGCCCCAGCCCTACCTACAACCTGCCGGTGGCGCTGCGGCTCACCGGGCCCCTGGACCTGCCCGCGCTGAGCGCGGCGCTGACCGACGTGATCGGGCGGCACGAGGTGCTGCGCACCACCTTCCCCGCTAGCGGGGGCCAGCCGGGCCAGCAGGTCGTGCCGCCGGACCAGCTCTACTGGGAACTGCCGGTCAGCGAGGTGACCCAGGCAGGCCTCGGCCCGGCGCTGGCCGCCCACGCCTGGCAGCCGTTCGACCTGCTCACGCAGATCCCGGTGCGGGCCCGGCTGCTGCGGCTGGCACCGGACGACCACGTGCTGGCGGTGGTGATCCACCACATCGCCGGGGACGGCTGGTCCATGGGACCGCTGGCCAGGGACCTGTCCGTGGCGTACACGGCCAGGGCGGCCGGGCGGGAGCCGGGCTGGGCGCCGCTGCCGGTGCAGTACGCCGACTACGCCCTGTGGCAGCGGGAGCTGCTTGGCAGCGAAGACGACCCCGGCAGCATCATGACGCAGCAGGTCGCCTACTGGCGCCAGGCGCTGGCTGGCGCCCCGGCCGAGCTCGCCCTGCCGGCCACCGGCCGCGTCCGCCCGTCCCCGGCCACCGCGGACACGCCGCCGGGCTGGACATCCCGGCCGGAGTGCACCAGCGACTGGCCGCCCTGGCCAGGGCGCAGGGCGTGACCATGTTCATGGTGGTTCAGGCGGCGCTGGCCGTGCTGCTGTCGAGGCTGGGAGCCGGACTCGACATCCCGGTCGGTGCCGCGGTGGCCGGCCGGACCGACGCGGCGCTGGACGACCTGGTCGGCTTCTTCATCAACACCCTGGTGCTGCGCACCGACCTGACCGGCGATCCCACGTTCACGCAGCTGCTCGGCCGGGTGCGCCAGGTCGCGCTGGCGGCGCTGGATCACCAGGACGTGCCGTTCGAGCGGCTGGTCGAGCTGCTGGCCCCGGAACGCTCCCTGGCCAGGCACCCGCTATTCCAGGTCATGCTCACGGTGCAGAACAACGCGCCGGCCGAGCTGCGGCTGGACGGCGTGCAGGTGGCCACGGCCAGCGCGGTGCCCGACGGTGCCGCGCCGTCCCGGTTCGACCTGGACATCAGCGTGGCCGAGACGCTGGATGCGGCCGGGCAGCCGGGCGGGCTGCGCGGCGCGGTGAAGGCCACGGCCGACCTGTTCGACCCGCCCGCCGCCGCGCTGCTGGCCCGGCGGCTCGGCCGGGTGCTCGCCGCGGTGGCGGCCGACCCGCAGGTCCGGCTGCACCAGGTAGCGGTGCTGAGCCAGGCAGAGCGACGACAGCTCGTGACCGGGTGGAACAACACCGCCGCGCAGGCACCGGACGGCGGGGCGGCGGATCTGCTGGCCCGGCGGGCCGCCCTGGCCAGGGACGCGGTGGCCGTGGCCTGCGGGCCGGCCAGCATCAGCTTCGGCGAGCTGGCCGCCAGGGCCGGGCGGCTGGCCGGGCAGCTAGCGGCCAGGGGCGCGAGCCGCGAGACCGTGGTCGGGCTGTGCCTGCCGCGCGGCACCGAGCTGATCACCGCGATCTGGGCGGTATGGCTGACCGGGGCCGCCTACCTGTCGCTGGATCCGGAGTACCCGGCCCAGCGGCTGGAGTTCATGCTGGCCGACAGCCGGGCCGCGATCCTGGTCGGCACCTCGGCCACGGTCGGCGAGCTGGCCGCCGGGCGGATCGTGACCATCGCCATCGACGACCCCGCGGTGACCGCGGCCCTGGCCGCCGGGCCCCGGACCGGCGCCGCGCCCGCCGCGACGCTGCGCGACCAGCTCGCCTACGTCATCTACACCTCGGGCTCGACCGGGCTGCCCAAGGGAGTGCAGGTCGGCCAGGGCGCGCTGGTGAACTACCTGGCCTGGGCCGCGGACCGGTACGGCACGGCCAGCGGCTGGGGAGCCCCGCTGCACTCGCCAGCCGGGGCCGACCTGACCATCACCAGCATGCTGGTGCCGCTGGTGTCCGGCTCGGCGGTGGTGACCATCCCGGCCCGCCGCGCCGACGGGACCGACGCGCTGGCCGCGCTGCTGGCCAGCTCTGGCGGCGGGCTCGGCCTGGTGAAGCTGGTGCCGGGGCACCTCGCGCTGCTGACCGAGCTGGTGCCGGCGCCGGTGCTGGCGGCCGCGACCCGGCGGCTGATAGCGGGCGGGGAACCGCTGACCGGCCAGGCGGCGCGGTCCTGGCTGGCGGCTGCTCCCGGCTCGGTGCTGGTCAACGAGTACGGGCCGACCGAGGCGACCGTGGGCTGCTGTGTGTACTCGCTGACCGCGGGGCAGCCCGTGCCGGACTCGGTGCCGATCGGGTCTCCGGTGGCCAACACCCGGCTGTTCGTGCTGGACCAATGGCTGGAACCGGCACCCGCCGGGGTCACCGGTGAGCTGTACATCGCCGGCGCCCAGCTCGCCAGGGGATACGGGAGGCGGCCAGGGCTCACCGCGGAGCGGTTCGTGGCCTGCCCGTTCGGGCCCGCCGGGGCGCGGATGTACCGGACCGGGGACCTGGCCAGGCGGGACTCAGACGGGACCCTGACCTTCGCCGGCCGGGCCGACGACCAGGTCAAGATCCGCGGCTTCCGGGTCGAGCCGGGCGAGGTCGAGGCGGTCCTGGCCGCACAGCCCGGCGTGGCCGCGGCCACCGTGGTGGCCAGGACAGACCCCGCGGGCGACCGGCTGCTGGCCGCCTACGTCGTGCCAGCCGGACACGATGCCGCGGTGGCAAGGTCCGGCGGCCTAGCCGGGATGGTGCGCGATTACGCGGCCGGGCGGCTGCCCGGCTACCTGGTGCCCGCCGCCGTGGTGATCCTCGACTCCCTGCCGCTGACCCCCAGCGGCAAGGTCGACCGGGACGCGCTCCCCGCCCCCGGCGCCCTGGCCGGCCCGGCCGCGCGGCCGCCCGGCCACCGCCAGGGAGGAACTGCTGTGCACCGCCTTCGCCGAGATCCTGGGCCGGACCACGACCGGGACGCAGGACAGCTTCTTCGATCTCGGTGGCCACTCCCTGCTCGCGGTGCGGCTGGTCAGCCGGATCCGGTCGCTGCTCGGAGCAGAGCTGACCGTCCGCGAGCTGTTCCAGAACCCGACCCCGGCCCAGCTGGCCCGGCAGCTGGACCTGGCCGGGCCGGCCCGGACCCCGCTGACCCGGCGGCCGCGTCCGGACCAGGTGCCGCTGTCGTTCGCCCAGCAGCGGCTGTGGTTCCAGGTGCAGATGGAAGGGCCGAACCCGACCTACAACATCCCGGTCGCGCTGCGCCTGTCCGGCGACCTCGACCCCGGTAGCGCTGACCGCGGCGCTGGCCGACGTGATCGGCCGGCACGAGGTGCTGCGCACCGTGTTCCCCGCGGTCGGCGGCCGACCGTGCCAGCAGGTCATCGAAGCCGGGCTGGCTCCGGCCGAACTGCCGGTCACCGCCGTGACCGAGGCCGGCCTGGCCGCCGCGATCACCGCGGCCGCGGCCGAGCCCTTCGACCTGGCGGCCCGGATCCCGCTGCGCGCCCGGCTGCTGCGGCTGGGGCAGGACGAGCACGTGCTGGTGGTGGTGATCCATCACATCGCCGGGGACGGCTGGTCCATGGGCCTGCTGGCCACCGACCTGTCCGCCGCCTACGCCGCCCGCCGGGACGGGCAGGCGCCGGGCTGGGCGCCGCTGCCGGTGCAGTACGCCGACTACGCGCTGTGGCAGCGGGAGCTGCTCGGTGACGAGGACGATCCCGGCAGCCTGCTGACCCGGCAGGTAACCTACTGGCGGCAGGCTCTGGCCGGCGCCCCCGGCGAGCTGGCCCTGCCCGCCAGCAGGCCCCGCCCGGCCAGCCCCAGCCACCGCGGGCACAGTGCCGCGCTGGACTTCCCGGCCGGCGTCCACCAGGCGGTCACGGAGCTGACCAGAGCGCACGGCGTGACGCTCTACATGGTGGTACAGGCGGCGCTGGCGGTGCTGCTGGGCGGCTCGGCGCGGGCACCGACATCCCGGTCGGGTCCGGTACCGCGGGCCGTACCGACACCGCGCTGGACAACGTGGTCGGCTGCTTCATCAACACCCTGGTGCTGCGCACCGACGTGTCCGGGAACCCCACGTTCACCGAGCTGCTCGGCCGGGTCCGGGAGGCCGGGCTGAGCGCGCTGGACCACCAGGACGTGCCGTTCGCCCGGCTGGTCGAGGTGCTCGCCCCGCAGCGGTCGCTGGCCAGGCACCCGCTGTTCCAGGTCATGCTCACGGTGCAGAACATCACCCCCGCCGTGCTCCGCCTGGCCGGCCTGGAGACCACCGCCGTGCCGGTAGGGCCAGGCGCGGCCCGGTTCGACCTCGACATCGCGGTCGCCGAGGTACCCGGCGCCGGCGGCGGGCCGGCCGGCCTGACCGGGTCGGTCATCGCCGCCGCCGACCTGTTCGACCCGCCCGCGGCCGCGATGATCGCCGGGCGGCTGGTGCGGGTGCTGGCCGCGGTGGCGGCCGACCCGCGGCTACCAGTGCGGGCGGTGCCGGTGATGGACCCGGCCGAGCGGCAGCAGATCCTTTCCGGCTGGAACGGCTCGCCCGCGCCGGTCCCGGTGCGGGGGGAAGGGGGGGTGGCGGGGCTGATCGGGGTGCAGGCTGCGGCGATGCCGGATGTGGTGGCGGTGGTGTGTGGTGCGGGGTGTGTGAGTTACGGGTGGCTGGCGGGCCGGGCGCGGGTGGGTGGCGGGGCTGGTGGCGGGTGCGGGGGCGGGGCCGGAGGTGGTGGTGGGGTTGTGCCTGGAGCGGGGTGCGGAGCTGGTGGCGGCGATCTGGGGGTGCTGGCTGGCGGGGGCGGCGTACCTGCCGCTGGATCCGGGGTACCCGGTGGGGCGGCTGGCGTTCATGGTGGCGGATAGCGGGGTGTCGGTGGTGGTGAGTCACCGGGGTCTGGCGCGGGGGCTGGCGGAGCGGGTGGTGTGGCTGGATGGGCCGGGGGCGGGCGGGGTGCTGGCGGCCGCCGGGAATGGCGGGGCCGGGTGGCGGGGTGTGGTGTCGGGGGATCAGCTGGCGTATGTGATTTACACGTCGGGGTCGTCGGGGGTGCCGAAGGGTGTGCTGGTGGGGCATGGGGGGGTGGTGAACCTGGTGGTGGCTCTGGGTCCGGTGCTGGGGGCGGGTCCGGGGGTGCGGGTTTTGCAGTTTGCGTCGTTCAGTTTTGATGCGTCGGTGCTGGATGTGGCGGTGGTGCTGGCGGCGGGGGGACGCTGGTGGTGGCGACGGGGGCGGAGCGGTCGGATCCGGTGGCGCTGGCGGGGCTGATCGCTGGCGGGGGGGTGGTGGCGGCGAGTGTGGTGCCGTCGTTGCTGGGGGTGCTGGATCCGGGGGCGGTGCCGGGGCTGGGGACGGTGCTGGCGGGGGCGGAGCCGTTGCCGGGGGCTGTGGCGGGGGCGTGGTCGGCGGGGCGGCGGCTGGTGAATACGTACGGGCCGACCGAGGCGACGGTGATGGTGACCACCACGGTGGTGCCGCCGGGGACCGCGCAGCCGCCGCCGATCGGGGCGCCGATCAGCAACGTCCGTGCCTATGTGCTGGATGAGTACCTCAGCCCGGTGCCCGCCGGGGTCGCCGGGGAGGTGTACCTGGCCGGGGCGGGGCTGGCCCGCGGGTATGCCGGGCGGGCGGGGCTGACTGGTGAGCGGTTCGTGGCCTGCCCGTTCGGCCCGGCGGGGACGCGGATGTACCGGACCGGGGACCTGGCCCGCTGGATGGTGCGCGGGGATGGGGGGGCGGGGCCAGCAGCGGGCGCAGACGCGGGTGCGGGCGCAGACGCGGGTGCGGACCGGGGGCTGCTGGAGTTCCGCGGCCGGGCCGATGATCAGGTGAAGATCCGGGGGTTCCGGGTCGAGCCGGGTGAGGTGGAGGCCGTGCTGGCCGGTCACCCGCGGGTGGGCCAGGCGGTGGTGATCGCCAGGGCGGACGGGCCGGGCGGGGAGCTGCGGCTGGCCGGGTACGTAACCGCCGCGGCCGGGGACAGCGCCGCCTCCGGGAACGGCGCGGCCGGAGACGACGGCGGCCGGGACGGGCTGGCCGCGGTGGTGCGGCGGTTCGCGGCGGGGCGGCTGCCGGAGTTCATGGTGCCGTCGGTGGTGACGGTGCTGGATGCGCTGCCGCTGACCGCTAACGGGAAGGTCGATAAGGCGGCGCTGCCCGCCCCGGACTACCAGGCCGGAACGGAGGGGGACGCGCCTGCCAGCGTGCGGCAGGAGCTGATCGGCGGGGTGTTCGCTGATGTGCTGGGGCTGGAGCGGGTGGGGGCGGGGGACAGTTTCTTTGATCTGGGTGGTCATTCGCTGCTGGCGACGCAGCTGGTGAGCCGGGTGCGGTCGGTGCTGGGGGTGGAGACCGATATCCGGGTGCTGTTCGAGGCGCCGACGCCGGCCGAGCTGGCGGCGCGGCTGGAGCGGGCGGGTCCGGCCCGGCTGGCGCTGGCGGCGCGGGTGCGGCCGGAGGTGGTGCCGTTGTCGTTTGCGCAGCAGCGGCTGTGGTTCCTGGCGCAGCTGGAGGGGCCGAGTCCGACGTATAACACGCCGGTGGCGCTGCGGCTGGCGGGGGAGCTGGATGGCGGGGCGCTGGAGGCGGCGCTGGGGGATGTGATCGGGCGGCATGAGGTGCTGCGCACCATCTTCCCGGCCCCTGATGGGGAGCCGTGCCAGCGGGTGCTGGACCTGGCCGCGGTGGGCTGGCGGCTGCCGGTCACCGACCTCACCCAGGCCGAGCTGCCCGGCGCGGTCACCACCGCCGCGACGGAGGCGTTCGACCTGGAGACCCAGATCCCGATCCGGGCCAGGCTGCTCCGCCTCGGCCCCGGCGACCACGCCCTGGTGGTAGTGATCCATCACATCGCCGGTGACGCCTGGTCGAGCAGGCTGCTGGCCAGGGATACCTCGGTGGCGTATGCGGCCCGGCGGGCGGGGCGGGAGCCGGGGTGGGATCCGCTGCCGGTGCAGTACGCCGATTATGCGCTGTGGCAGCGGGAGCTGCTGGGGGAGGAGGATGATCCCGGCAGCCTGCTGGCCGCGCAGGTCGCCTACTGGCGGCAGGCCCTGGCGGGCGCGCCGGAGGAGCTCGCGCTGCCGGTCAGCCAGCCCCGCCCGGCCCTGGCCAGCTACCGCGGGCACGGTGCCGCGCTGACGGTCCCGGCCGGGGTGCACCAGCGGCTGGCGGCGCTGGCCCGCAGCCACGGCGTCACCTTGTTCATGGTGGTGCAGGCCGCGCTGGCGGTGCTGCTGGCCAGGCTGGGCGCGGGCACCGACATCCCGGTCGGCACCGCGGTCGCCGGGCGGACCGACGCCGCGCTGGATGACCTGGCCGGGTTCTTCGTCAACACCCTGGTGCTGCGCACCGACGTGTCCGGCGACCCGGGCTTCACCGGGCTGCTGCGCCGGGTCCGCGACGTGCTGGCTGGCCGCCCTGGACCACCAGGACGTCCCGTTCGAGCGGCTGGTCGAGCTGCTCGCCCCCGACCGCTCCCTGGCCCGCCACCCGCTGTTCCAGGTCATGCTCACCGTCCAGAACAACGCCCCCGCCACCCTCACCCTCGACGGCCTCCAGGCCGCCAGGCTGCCGCACGGCACCGGGGCGGCCCAGTTCGACCTGGACATCTCGGTATCCGAGCTGACCAGCCCGGAAGGACATCCCGACGGACTGGCCGGCACGGTTATCGCCGCGGCCGACCTGTTCGGGCCCGCCGCCGCCGCGGAACTCGGCGGGCGGCTGGCCCGCCTGCTGGCCGAGGTTGCCGCGAACCCGCGGCTGCGGGTGCGCCAGGCCAGCCTGCTCGACCCGGCCGAGCGGGCGGCCCTGCTCGGCTGGAGCAGCGGCCCGGCGCCGTCTGCCGCCCCCGCCCCGGTAGCCGGGCTGATCGCGGCCCGGACAGCCGCGAGCCCGGACGCCGAGGCCGTCGCCTGGGGCACCGCCAGCCTGAGCTACCGGGCGCTGGCGCAGCGGGCCGGGCGGCTGGCCGGGTACCTGCGCGCGGCCGGAGCCGGCCCGGAATCGGTCGTGGCCCTGTGCCTGGAGCGCGGCACCGACCTGATCGCGGCCATGCTGGCGGTGTGGCAGGCCGGCGGTGCCTACCTGATGCTCGACCCGGACTACCCGGCCGGACGGCTGGAGTTCATGCTGGCCGACAGCGCGGCCGTCGTCCTGGTCGCGCACCGGAGCCTGGCCGGCCGCCTGACCGCGACGCCGGCCGCGATGCGTACCGTCTGGCTGGACGATCCGCAGACGGCGGCCGAGCTGGCCGCGGGCCCCGTCCTGCCGCCGGAAACCGCGCCGGCCGGCCAGCAGCTGGCCTGCGTGGTCTACACCTCAGGATCCACCGGCCAGCCCAAGGGAGTGCTGGTCACCCACGCGGCCCTGGCCGCGGTTTACGCCGGATGGGCCAGCTCCCACTTCAGCCCGGCCAGCGCCTACCGGTGGCTGTCGCTGGCCAGTCCCAGCTTCGACGTGTTCACCGGGGACGTGGTGCGGGCGCTGTGCTCCGGCGGGACCCTGGTGCTTGGCGCGGCCGGGCTCCAGCTGTCGGTACCGGAATGGGCCGGGGTACTCGCCGGGTCGCGGATCAATGCGCTGGAATGCGCCCCGCGGTACGCCGACGCGCTGGTGGATCACCTGGAGCAGGCCGGGGCGGCCCTGACGGACCTGCGGCTGCTCGTGGTCACCACCGACGTCTGGCGGGCCGGCCCGGCGGCCAGGGCGCGCGCGGTGCTGGGCCCGGCGGTGCGGGTGATCACCGCCTACGGGCTGACCGAGACCGCGATCGACTCCACCTGCAGCCAGCGTGCGGGCCTGGACGCGGCCGGCTCGCAGCTACGGCCGGTCCCGGTCGGCGGGCCGCTGCCGGGCAGCCGGGTGTACCTGCTTGACCGCTACCTCAGCCCGGTCCCGGTCCGGGTGGCTGCCGAGGTGTACATCGGCGGCGGGCTGGCCAGGGGATACGGCGGCCGGCCCGGGCTGACCGGCGAGCGCTTCGTGGCCGACCCGCTCGGGCCGCCCGGCTCCCGCCTCTACCGCAGCGGGGACGTGGCCAGATGGACCCCGGAGGGAGAGCTGGAGTTCCTGGGCCGGGCGGACGAGCAGGTCAGCATCCGCGGTTACCGGGTCGAGCCGGGCGAGATCGAGGCCGTGCTGCGCAGCCATCCCGCGGTGACCCAGACCGTGGTTACCCTCCGCGAGGACGCCCCCGGCGACCAGCGGCTCACCGCGTACGTTGTCCTGGCCGGACCGGACGGCGCCGGCAACGGGCTGCCCCGGACACTGCGGTCGCACGCCGCGGCCCGGCTGCCCGATTACATGGTGCCCGCCGCCGTGGTGCCGCTGGCCGAGCTGCCGCTGACCGCGAACGGCAAGGTCGACCGGGCAGCGCTGCCCGCGCCCGACTACGCCGCCGCGGCGGGCAGCCGTGCGCCCGCCACCCCGCAAGAGGAGCTGCTGTGCCAGGCGTACGCCCAGGTGCTCGGCCTGGACCGGGTCGGGGCCGAGGACAGCTTCTTCGACCTCGGCGGGCACTCGCTGCTCGCGGTCCGGCTGGTCAGCCGGGTCCGGGTTGCGCTGGGCGCCGAGATGCCGGTGCGGATGATCTTCGAGGCGCCGACCGTCGCCCAGCTCGCGGCCCGGCTGGGCCGGCTGGAAAGCCCCACCAGGGCCAGGCCAGCCCTGCGGCCGATGCGTAACCAGGAGGAGCAGCGATGATCCCGTTGTCGTTTGCGCAGCAGCGGCTGTGGTTCCTGGCGCAGCTCGAGGGCCCGAGCGCGGCCTACAACCTGCCCGTCGCGGTCCGGCTGACCGGCGAGCTGGACCACGCCGCCCTGGGCGCGGCGCTGGCCGACGTGCTCGGCCGGCACGAGGTGCTGCGCACCGTGTTCCCGGCCGCGGGCGGTCAGCCCCGGCAGCAGGTCATCGGGATGGCCGAGCTTGACTGGCAGCTGCCGGTGGCCGAGGTCACCGAGGCGGGGCTGGCGCAGGCGGTGGACGCGGTCGCGACCCGGCCGTTCGAGCTGGAGACGGAGGTCCCGCTGCGGGCGTCGCTGCTGCGGCTGGGGCCGGACCAGCACGTGCTGGTGGTGGTGATCCACCACATCGCCGGCGACGGCTGGTCCATGGGCATCCTGGCCAGGGACGTCTCGGCCGCCTACGCGGCCCGGCGGGCCGGGCGGGAGCCGGGCTGGGCGCCGCTGCCGGTGCAGTACGCCGACTACGCCCTGTGGCAGCGCGAGCTGCTCGGCGACTCCGCAGACCCGGACAGCGTGCTGGCCAGGCAGCTCGGGTACTGGCGCCGGACGCTGGCCGGCCTGCCGGAGGAGCTGGAGCTGCCCGCCACCAGGCCCCGGCCGGCCGTGCGCAGCCAGCTCGGGCACAGCGTGCCGGTCGATTTCCCCGGCGGCCTGCACCGGCAGCTGGCTGACCTGGCCCGTGCCCGCGGGGTGACGCTGTACATGGTCGCGCAGGCCGCGCTGGCGGTGCTGCTGTCGAAGCTGGGTGCGGGCACCGACATCCCGGTCGGCTCGTCGGTGGCCGGGCGGACCGACGAAGGGCTCGACAACCTGGTCGGCTGCTTTATCAACACCGTGGTGCTGCGCACCGACGTCTCCGGCGCGCCGTCGTTCACCGAGCTGCTCGATCAGGTGAAGGAAGGCTGGCTGTCGGCGCTGGACCACCAGGACGTGCCGTTCGAGCGGCTGGTCGAGGAGCTCGCCCCGGCCCGGTCGCTGGCCCGCCACCCGCTGTTCCAGGTCCTGCTCGCGGTGCAGAACGTCAGCTCCGGCTCGCTTGACCTGCCCGGACTGACCGCAGCCGTGCTGCCGGCCGGCGATACCACGGTGCGATTCGACCTGCACGTCAGCCTGATCGAGACCTTCGACCCGGCCGGACAGCCGGCCGGGCTTCGCGGCTCGGTCATGGTCTGCGCCGACCTGTTCGACCCGGAGGCGGCGGGGCAGATCGCCAGCCGGCTCGGGCGGGTGCTGGCCGCGATGGCGGCCGACCCGCAGCTGCGGCCCTATCAGGTGGACATCCTGAGCCCGGCCGAACGGCAGCAGATCCTCTCCGGCTGGAACGGCCCGCCCGCGCCGCTGCCCGCCGCGGGCGGAGTCGATGAGCTGGTAGCGGCCCAGGCGGCGGCGCGGCCGGACGGGACGGCAGTGGCATGCGGGGACGGTGGTGGAGCCTGGGCTGGGTGTGGGACCGCTCGGGGCGGCTGGCCGGGTACCTGGGGGATGCCGGAGTCGGAGCTGAGTCGGTGGTCGGGGTGTGCGCCGAGCCGGGCGCCGAGCTGGTGTGCCTGGTGCTGGCGGCATGGCGGGCGGGGGCGGCGTACCTGCCGCTGGATCCGGGGCAGCCGGCCGACCGGCTGGCGTTCCTGCTGGCCGACGCGGGCGTGTCGGTGGTGGCCGGAACGGTGGCCGGGACCGGGGAGCTGCCGGCCGGGCGGCTGCGGGTGGTGGCTGTCGATGATCCGGCGGTGGCGGCCGCCGCGGGCGAGCTGCCGGGGGTGCCGGCGGCTGGTTCCGGGGTAGCCGGGCGGCTGGCGTACGTGATGTACACGTCGGGATCGACCGGGACGCCGAAGGGCGTGGAGGTCACGCACCAGGGCCTGGTGAGTTACCTGGCCGGGGTGGCGGGCCGGCTGGGCTGGGCGGAACCGGGCGGACGGTTCGCGCTGCTGCAGCCGCCGGTGACCGACTTCGGTAACACGGTGCTGTTCACCAGCCTGGCGGCCGGCGGGTTGCTGCACGTGGTGCCGCCGGAGACGGCGGTCAGCGGGCCGGGGCTGGCGGGATACCTGGCCCGGTCCGGGGCTGACTTCCTCAAGGTGGTGCCGTCGCACCTGGCGGCGCTCGCAGAAGACAGGGGGCTGGCAGAAGACAGGGGGCTGGCAGAAAAAGGCTGCAGAAAGGGCCGGCGCAGGACGGGGGGCTGGCCCGGCTGGTTCCCCGGCGGGTGCTCGTGCTCGGCGGGGAGGCGGTGCCGGGCGGGCTGGCGGCCGGGCTGGCGGAGGCGGCGGCCGGGCGGACGGTGGTGAACCATTACGGCCCGACCGAGACCACGATCGGGGTGACGACCATCCGCCTCGACCCCGCCGACCTGACCGGGCCGGACGTGCCGATCGGCCGGCCGGTGCCGAACACCCGGCTGTACGTGCTGGACCGCGACCTGAACCCGGTTCCGGCCGGGGTGACCGGGGAACTCGCGGTGGGCGGGATACAGGTGGCGCGGGGGTACCGGGGGCGGCCGGGGCTGACCGCCGAGCGGTTCGTGCGCGGACCCGTTCGCCGCGGACGGGTCGCGGATGTACCGCACCGGGGACCGGGTGCGGTGGACTCCGGCCGGGCTGCTGGTGTTCTGCGGGCGGGTGGATGAGCAGGTGAAGATCCGGGGGTTCCGGGTGGAGCCGGGTGAGGTGGAGGCGGTGCTGGCGGGGTGTCCGGGGGTGGGTCAGGCGGTGGTGGTGGCCAGGGCGGATGAGCGGGGGGAGGTGCGGCTGGCGGGGTATGTGGTGGCCTCGGGTGCCGCGGCGGCGGGGGAGTCTGTGCCGGGCGGGTCCGGGCCGGGCGGGGGCGGGCCGGGCGGGGGTGGTCTGGCGGGGGCGGTGCGGGCGTTTGCGGCGGGGCGGCTGCCGGATTATCTGGTGCCGTCGGTGGTGATGGTGGTGGAGGGGCTGCCGTTGCGGGCGAACGGGAAGGTGGACCGGGGTGCGCTGCCGGTTCCGGATTACCGGCCGGGGGCGGCGGGGGCGGCGGAGGTGGCGGTGTCGGCGCGGGCGGAGATCTTGTGCGGGGTGTTCGCTGGTGTGCTGGGGCTGGAGCGGGTGGGGGCGGGGGACAGTTTCTTTGATCTGGGCGGGCATTCGCTGCTGGCGGTGCGGCTGGTGGGGCGGATCCGCACCCTGCTTGCGGCGGAGGTGGGGGTGCGGGTGGTGTTTGAGGCGCCGACGCCGGCGTTGCTGGCGGCGCGGCTGGTGGGGGCGGGTGCGGCGCGTCCGGCGCTGGGGGCGCGGGTGCGGCCGGGGGTGGTGCCGTTGTCGTTTGCGCAGCAGCGGCTGTGGTTCCTGGCGCAGCTGGAGGGGCCGAGCGCGACGTATAACAACCCGGTGGCGCTGCGGCTGGGCGGGGTGCTGGAGGTGGCGGCGCTGGAGGCGGCGCTGGGGGATGTGATCGGGCGGCATGAGGTGCTGCGGACGGTGTTCCCGGCGGCCGGGGGGCAGCCCTGCCAGCAGGTGCTGGAGCCGGACGCGGCCCGGCCCGGGCTCCTGGTCACCGACGTAGCCGAGGCAGACCTCGCCGCGGCCCTGGCCGCGCTGGCGGACGAGCCGTTCGACCTGGCCGTCCAGATCCCGGTGCGGGCGCGGCTGCTGCGGCTGGCCCCGGACGAGCACGTGCTTGCCGTGGTCACCCACCACATCGGCGCCGACGGCTGGTCCATGGGGATCCTGGCCCGGGACATGTCCGCGGCGTATGCGGCCCGGATGGCGGGGCGGGCGCCGGACTGGGCGCCGCTGCCGGTGCAGTACGCCGACTATGCCCTGTGGCAGCGTGAGCTGCTCGGCGACGAGGACGAACCCGGCAGCGTGCTGGCCGGCCAGGTGGCTTACTGGCGCCGGGTACTGGCCGGGGCGCCGGCCGAGCTGGCGCTGCCGGCCAGCCGGCCGCGGCCGCCGGTGCCCAGCTACCGCGGGCACGCGGCCGGGCTGACCGTCCCGGCCGGGCTGCACCGGCAGCTGACCGGGCTGGCCCGCGAGCACGGGGTCACCCTGTACATGGTGGTGCAGGCCGCGCTGGCACTGCTGCTGGCCCGGCTCGGGGCCGGTCCCGACGTCCCGGTCGGGTCGGGCACGGCGGGCCGCACCGACACCGCGCTGGATGAGCTGGTCGGGTTCTTCGTCAACACCCTGGTGCTGCGCACCGACGTGTCCGGCGACCCCGCGTTCGCCACCTTGCTGGGCCGGGTCCGGGAGGCCGCGCTGGGCGCGCTGGACCACCAGGACGTGCCGTTCGAGCGGCTGGTCGAGCTGCTGGCGCCGGACCGGTCGCTGGCCCGGCACCCGCTGTTCCAGGTCATGCTCGTGGTGCAGAACAATGCCCCGGCCGAGCTGGAACTGGCCGGGCTGACCGCCGGGCCCGAGCCGGCCCGGTCCACCCCGGCGCGGTTCGACCTGGACATCATCCTCGCCGAGACTTTCGACCCGGCCGGGGCGCCGGCCGGCCTGGCCGGGTCGGTGACGGTGGCGGCGGATCTGTTTGACCCGGCGGCGGCGGCCGGCCTGGCCAGCCGGCTGGCCAGGGTGCTGGCGGCGGTGGCGGCCGACCCGGGGCTGCGGGTGCATCAGGCAGAGATCCTGGATCCGGCCGAGCGGCGGCTGGTGGTGCGGGACTGGAACGACACCGCCACGGCCCGGCCAGGGCTGGCCCTGCCGGGATCGTTCGCGGCGCAGGCGGCGCGGGCTCCCGATGCGGTGGCGGTGGCCTGCGGGGACGAGCGGGTCAGCTACCGCGAGCTGGAGGCACGGGCCGGGCGGCTGGCCGGGTGCCTGCGGGATGCCGGGGCCGGGCCGGAAACGGTAGTGGGCCTGTGCCTGGAGCGCGGCCCGGAACTGGCGGCCGCGATCTGGGGTACCTGGCTGGCCGGGGCGGCATACCTGCCGCTGGATCCCGGCTACCCGGCGGCGAGGCTGATGTTCATGCTGGCCGACAGCCGGGCCGCGATCCTGGTCGGGCGGACCGCGGTGGCCGGAAAGCTGGCCGGCCTGGCCGCCAGGCAGATGCCGGCCGCCGGGCTGGTCTGGCTGGATGACCCGGCCGCGAACGGCGCGGCGCCCTGCGGTCGCATGCCCGGCGGCGAGGTGCCCGGCGGCGATCTGGCCTACGTGATCTACACCTCGGGATCCACCGGGACGCCGAAGGGCGTGCTGGGAACGCACGGCGGAGTGGCCAACCTGGCCGCCGCGCTGGGCCCGGTGCTCGGTGCGCGGCCGGGCGTGCGGGTGCTGCAGTTCGCCTCGTTCAGCTTCGACGCCTCGGTGCTGGACCTGGCGGCGACCCTGGCCGCCGGGGGCACCCTGGTGATGGCGACCGCCGCACAGCGCTCCGATCCGGCCGCGCTGACCGGGCTGGTACGCGGGCTCGGGGTACAGGCGGCCAGCGTGGTGCCCTCGCTGCTCGCGGTGCTCGACCCGGCCGGGGTGCCGGGGCTGGGCACGGTACTGGCCGGGGCCGAGCCGCTGGACGGGACGCTGGCCGGCGCCTGGTCGGCCGGGCGGCGGCTGGTCAACACCTACGGGCCGACCGAGGCCACGGTGATGGTGACCACGGTCGGCGTGGCACCGGGAACCCTGACTGCGCCGCCGATCGGGGCTCCGGTGGCCAACACCAGGGCGTACGTGCTGGATGAGTGGCTGTGCCCGGTGCCGCCGGGGGTGGCCGGGGAGCTGTACCTGGCCGGGGCGGGGCTGGCGCGTGGGTATGCGGGGCGGGCGGGGCTGACCGGTGAGCGGTTCGTGGCGTGCCCGTTCGGTCCGGCGGGGGCGCGGATGTACCGGACCGGGGACGTGGTGCGGTGGGCGGTGCCGGGCGGGCGGGCGGGCGGAGCAGCGGAGCCGGGCGGGGAGGCGGCGGGCGGGGTGCTGGAGTTCTGCGGGCGGGCTGATGATCAGGTGAAGATCCGGGGGTTCCGGGTGGAGCCGGGTGAGGTGGAGGCGGTGCTGGCTGGTTGCCGGGGGGTGGGCAGGGCGGTGGTGGTGGCGCGGCGGGAGGCGGGCGGGGATCTGCGGCTGGCGGCTTACCTGGTTCCGGCCGCGGGGGTGGCCGGGGATGGCGGGGGGGATGGCGGGGGGCTGGCGGCGGCGGTGCGGGCGCATGCGGCCGGGCAGCTGCCGGAGTACCTGGTGCCGTCGGTGGTGACGGTGCTGGAGGAGCTGCCGCTGACGGCGAGCGGGAAGGTGGATAAGGCGGCGCTGCCGGCGCCGGATGACCGGGGCGGGGGCGGCCGCGGCCCGGTCACGGTCCGGGAGGAGATCTTGTGCGGCGTGTTCGCCGACGTCCTCGGCCTGCAGACAGTCGGGGCCGAGGATGACTTCTTCGCCCTCGGCGGCCACTCCCTGCTGGCCACCCAGCTGGTCAGCCGGGTCCGCTCGGTACTGGGCGTGGAGACCGACATCCGGGAGCTGTTCGAGGCGCCGACCCCGGCCGGGCTGGCGGCCCGGCTGGAGCAGGCCGGCCCGGCCCGGACCCCGCTCGGGCCCCGGCAGCGCCCGGACCGGGTGCCGCTGTCGTTCGCCCAGCAGCGGCTGTGGTTCCAGGGGCAGATGGAAGGACCGAACCCTACCTACAACACCTCCGTGGCGGTGCGGCTGGCCGGGACGCTGGACGTGCCCGCCCTGGCCGCCGCGCTGGCCGACGTGATCGGGCGGCACGAGGTGCTGCGCACCGTGTTCCGCGCCGACGGCGGGCAGCCGTATCAGCACCTGCGGCCGGAGCCGGAGCCGGGCTGGCAGCTGGCGGTGACCGAGGTGGCCCCGGACGGCCTGGCCGCCGCGGTGGCGGAGGTGTCCGGGCAGCCGTTCGACCTGGCCGCCCAGATCCCGCTGCGCGCCCGGCTGCTCCGGCTCGGCCCGGATGAGCACGTGCTGGTGGTGGTGCTGCATCACATCGCCGGTGACGGCTGGTCGATGAGCATCCTGGCCAGGGACACCTCGGCCGCCTACGCGGCCCGGGCCGCCGGGCGGGCACCGCAGTGGGAGCCGCTGCCGGTGCAGTACGCCGATTACGCGCTGTGGCAGCGGGAACTGCTCGGTGACGAGGATGACCCAGGCAGCCTGCTGTCGGCCCAGGTCGCCTACTGGCGCCAGGTCCTGGCCGGGGCGCCGGAGGAACTCAGCCTGCCCGCCGCCAGGCGCCGCCCGCCCGCGGCCAGCCACCGCGGGCACAGCGCCACCCTGGCCGTCCCGGCCGGGCTGCACCGGCAGCTCGCCGCGCTGGCCAGGACGCACGGGGTGACCCTGCACATGGTCGCGCAGGCCGCGCTGGCGGTGCTGCTGGCCAAGCTCGGCGCGGGCACCGACATCCCGGTCGGGTCCGGCATCGCCTGCCGCACCGACACCGCGCTGGACAACGTGGTCGGCTGCTTCGTCAACACCCTGGTGCTGCGCACCGATGTCTCCGGCGACCCCACGTTCACCGGGCTGCTCGGCCGGGTCAGCGAGAGCTGGCTGGGCGCGCTGGACCACCAGGACGTGCCGTTCGCCCGGCTGGTGGAGATCCTCGCCCCGCAGCGGTCGCTGGCCCGCCACCCGCTGTTCCAGGTCATGCTCACGGTGCAGAACAACGCCCCGGCGACGCTGGACCTGGACCGGCTGGCCACCGGGCAGGTGCCCGCCGGGGCCACCCCGGCCCGGTTCGACCTGGACATCGCGATCGCCGAGCGGCTCGGCCCCCTGGGCGCCCCGGCCGGGCTGTCCGGTTCGGTGATGGCCGCAGCCGACCTGTTCGACCCGCCCGCGGCCAGGGACATCGCGGACCGGCTGGTCCGGGTGCTGGCCGCGGTGGCAGCCGACCCGCGGCTGCCGGTGCACCGGATCGACATCCTGAATCCCGCCGAGCGCCACCGGCTGCTGCGGGAGCGGAACGACACCGCGATGCCGGTGCCCGCGGTAGCCGGCGTGGCCGGGCTGTTCGCGGCGCAGGCAACGGCGGCCCCGGACACCGTGGCGGTGATCTGCGACGGTCACTGGTGGAGCTACGGCCGGCTGGCCCGGCGGGCGGCCCGGATCGCCTGCTCGCTGCGGGACGCGACCGGGGCCGAGCCGGTGGTCGGGCTGTGCCTGGAACGGGGCGCTGACCTGGTGGCCGCGATCTGGGCGACGTGGCTGGCCGGGGCGGCATACCTGCCGCTGGATCCGGAGTACCCGGTGGCGCGGCTGGCGTTCATGCTGGCCGACAGCGGGGCCAGCGTGGTGGTCAGCCACCGGGGCATCGCCCGCGGTCTGGCCGAGCGGGTGGTGTGGCTGGACGAGCCCGAAGCCGGCGCCGGGGCGGACGCGGAGCCGGACGGCCTGCCCGGGGCCGCCGTTGCCGGGTCCGGGCGGGCGGACCAGCTCGCGTACCTGATCTACACCTCGGGATCCACCGGGACCCCCAAGGGCGTGCTGGCCGGGCACCGCGGGGTGCTGAACCTGGCCGTGGCGCTCCGGCCGGTGCTGGGAGCGGGCCCGGGCGTGCGGGTGCTGCAGTTCGCCTCGTTCAGCTTTGACGCCTCGGTGCTGGACGTGGCGGTGACCCTGACGGCCGGCGGGACGCTGGTCATCGCGACCGCGGCGCAGCGGACCGACCCGGAGGCGCTGACCGCGCTGATCACGAGCCTCGGCGTGCAGGCCGCCAGCGTGGTGCCGTCGCTGCTCGGCGTGCTGGACCCGGCTGCGCCCGGCAGCCTGGCCACGGTGCTCACCGGCGCCGAGCCGCTGACCGCCGCGCTGGCCGGGGCGTGGTCGGCCGGGCGGCGGCTGGTGAACACCTACGGGCCGACCGAGGCCACGGTGATGGTGACCACCACCCCGGTGCCGCCGGGTACCAGCGCGGCGCCGCCGATCGGCTCGCCGATCGGCAACACCCGGCTGTTCGTTCTGGATCCGTACCTGAGCCCGGTTCCGGCCGGGGTGGCCGGCGAGCTTTACCTGGCCGGGGCGGGCCTGGCCCGCGGATACGCTGGCCTGCCCGGGCTGACCGCGGAACGGTTCGTGGCCTGCCCGTTCGGCCCGGCAGGCACCCGGATGTACCGGACCGGGGACCTGGCCCGGTGGACCGTGCCCGGGGACGGGGGGGCGGGCGGAGGAATTGAGGCGGGTGGGGAGCTGGAGTTCCGCGGCCGGGCCGATGACCAGGTGAAGATCCGGGGGTTCCGGGTCGAGCCGGGTGAGGTGGCGGCGGTACTGGCCGGCCACCCGCGGGTGAGCCAGGCCGTCGTGGTGGCCAGGCCGGATGCCCGCGGCGACCAGCAGCTGCTCGCTTACCTGACCCCGGAGGACGGCGGCCAGGACCTGGCCGCGGTGGTGCGGCGGTTCGCGGCGGGGCGGCTGCCGGAGTTCATGGTGCCGTCGGTGGTGATGGTGCTGGATGCGCTGCCGCTGACGCCGAGCGGGAAGGTGGATAAGGCGGCGCTGCCCGCCCCGGATTATCAGGCCGGAACGGATGGCGGGGGGCCGGCGTCGGTGCGGGCGGAGATGTTGTGCGGGGTGTTCGCTGATGTGCTGGGGCTGGAGCGGGTGGGGGCGGGGGACAGTTTCTTTGATCTGGGTGGTCATTCGCTGCTGGCGACGCAGCTGGTGAGCCGGGTGCGGTCGGTGCTGGGGGTGGAGACCGATATCCGGGTGCTGTTCGAGGCGCCGACGCCGGCCGAGCTGGCGGCGCGGCTGGAGCGGGCGGGTCCGGCCCGGCTGGCGCTGGCGGCGCGGGTGCGGCCGGAGGTGGTGCCGTTGTCGTTTGCGCAGCAGCGGCTGTGGTTCCTGGCGCAGCTGGAGGGGCCGAGTCCGACGTATAACACGCCGGTGGCGCTGCGGCTGGCGGGGGAGCTGGATGGCGGGGCGCTGGAGGCGGCGCTGGGGGATGTGATCGGGCGGCATGAGGTGCTGCGCACCATCTTCCCGGCCCCTGATGGGGAGCCGTGCCAGCGGGTGCTGGACCTGGCCGCGGTGGGCTGGCGGCTGCCGGTCACCGACCTCACCCAGGCCGAGCTGCCCCGCGCCATCAGCCAGGTCCAGCAGCAGGTCTTCGACCTGGCCACGCAGATCCCGATCCGGGCCGCTCTGCTGCGGCTGGGACCGGCCGAGCACGTGCTGGTGGTGGTGATCCATCACATCGCCGGGGATGCCTGGTCGAGCAGGCTGCTGGCCAGGGATACCTCGGTGGCGTATGCGGCCCGGCGGGCGGGGCGGGAGCCGGGGTGGGATCCGCTGCCGGTGCAGTATGCCGATTATGCGCTGTGGCAGCGGGAGCTGCTGGGGGAGGAGGATGATCCCGGCAGCCTGCTGGCCGCGCAGGTCGCCTACTGGCGGCAGGCCCTGGCCGGGATTCCCGCCGAGCTGTCCCTGCCCGGCCGGCGGCCGCGCCCGGCCCGGCTCGGCCACCGTGGCCACCGGGTCCCGCTGGAGGTCCCGGCCGGACTGCACCGGCAGCTCAGCGGCCTGGCCCGGTCGCACGGCGTGACCCTGTACATGGTGGCGCAGGCGGCGCTGGCGGTACTGCTGTGCCGCCTCGGCGCGGGCACCGACATCCCGGTCGGCTCCGGCACCGCGGGCCGTACCGACGCCGCGCTGGATGAGCTGGCCGGGTGCTTCGTCAACACCCTGGTGCTGCGCACCGACGTGTCCGGCGACCCCACGTTCGCCGAGCTGCTCGGCCGGATCCGCGAGGTCTGGCTGGCCGCGCTGGACCACCAGGACGTCCCGTTCGAGCGGCTGGTCTCCGAGCTGGTCCCGGACCGCACCGCGGGCAGGCACCCGCTGTTCCAGGTCATGCTCACGGTGCAGAACAACGCGCCCGCCACGGTGCAGCTCGGCGGCCTGCAGGCCGGGCCGGTGCCGGCCGGGCCGCCGCGGCCCGGTTCGACCTGGACATCACGATCGCCGAGACCCTCGACCCGGCGGGCCAGCCGGCCGGCCTGCGCGGCGCGGTGATGATGGCGGCCGACCTTTTCGAGGTGCCCGCGGCCGCGACGTTCGCCGAGCGGCTGGTGCGGGTGCTGGCCGCGGTGGCGGAGGACCCCCAGCTCCCGGTGCACGCGGTGCAGATCCTCACCGAGGCCGAGCGCCGCCAGCTCACCGGCGGCGGGAAAGACGAGTCCGCGGGCGGGGTGGCGGAGCTGATCGCGCGGCAGGCTGCCGCGATGCCGGATGTGGTGGCGGTGGTGTGTGGTGCGGGGTGTGTGAGTTACGGGTGGCTGGCGGGCCGGGCGCGGGTGGTGGCGGGGCTGGTGGCGGGTGCGGGGGCGGGGCCGGAGGTGGTGGTGGGGTTGTGCCTGGAGCGGGGTGCGGAGCTGGTGGCGGCGATCTGGGGGTGCTGGCTGGCGGGGGCGGCGTACCTGCCGCTGGATCCGGGGTACCCGGTGGGGCGGCTGGCGTTCATGGTGGCGGATAGCGGGGTGTCGGTGGTGGTGAGTCACCGGGGTCTGGCGCGGGGGCTGGCGGAGCGGGTGGTGTGGCTGGATGGGCCGGGGGCGGGCGGGGTGCTGGCGGCCGCCGGGAATGGCGGGGCCGGGTGGCGGGGTGTGGTGTCGGGGGATCAGCTGGCGTATGTGATTTACACGTCGGGGTCGACCGGGGTGCCGAAGGGTGTGCTGGTGGGGCATGGGGGGGTGGTGAACCTGGTGGTGGCTCTGGGTCCGGTGCTGGGGGCGGGTCCGGGGGTGCGGGTTTTGCAGTTTGCGTCGTTCAGTTTTGATGCGTCGGTGCTGGATGTGGCGGTGGTGCTGGCGGGCGGGGGGACGCTGGTGGTGGCGACGGGGGCGGAGCGGTCGGATCCGGTGGCGCTGGCGGGGCTGGTGGATGGCGGGGGGGTGGTGGCGGCGAGTGTGGTGCCGTCGTTGCTGGGGGTGCTGGATCCGGGGGCGGTGCCGGGGCTGGGGACGGTGCTGGCGGGGGCGGAGCCGTTGCCGGGGGCTGTGGCGGGGGCGTGGTCGGCGGGGCGGCGGCTGGTGAATACGTACGGGCCGACCGAGGCGACGGTGATGGTGACCACCACGGTGGTGCCGCCGGGGACCGCGCAGCCGCCGCCGATCGGGGCGCCGATCAGCAACGTCCGTGCCTACGTGCTGGATGAGTACCTCAGCCCGGTGCCCGCCGGGGTCGCCGGCGAGCTGTTCATCGGCGGCGTCCAGCTGGCCCGCGGGTACGGCGGGCGCCCGGCCCTCACCGCGGAGCGGTTTGTGCCCGATGTGTTCGCTGCCGATGGCTCGCGGCTGTACCGGACCGGTGACCGGGCCCGCTGGACCGTGAAGGGGGATGGGGAGGCGGGTGGGGAGCTGGAATTCTGCGGCCGGATCGACGACCAGGTGAAGATCCGGGGGTTCCGGGTCGAGCCGGGTGAGGTGGAGGCGGTGCTGGCCGGTCACCCGCGGGTGGGCCAGGCGGTGGTGATCGCCAGGGCGGACGGGCCGGGCGGGGAGCTGCGGCTGGCCGGGTACGTAACCGCCGCGGCCGGGGACGGCGCCGCCTCCGGGAACGGCGCGGCCGGAGACGACGGCGGCCAGGACGGGCTGGCCGCGGTGGTGCGGCGGTTCGCGGCGGGTCGGCTGCCGGAGTTCATGGTGCCGTCGGTGGTGACGGTGCTGGATGCGCTGCCGCTGACGCCGAGCGGGAAGGTGGATAAGGCGGCGCTGCCCGCTCCGGATTATCAGGCCGGAACGGATGGCGGGGGGCCGGCGTCGGTGCGGGCGGAGATGTTGTGCGGGGTGTTCGCTGATGTGCTGGGGCTGGAGCGGGTGGGGGCGGGGGACAGTTTCTTTGATCTGGGTGGTCATTCGCTGCTGGCGACGCAGCTGGTGAGCCGGGTGCGGTCGGTGCTGGGGGTGGAGACCGATATCCGGGTGCTGTTCGAGGCGCCGACGCCGGCCGAGCTGGCGGCGCGGCTGGAGCGGGCGGGTCCGGCCCGGCTGGCGCTGGCGGCGCGGGTGCGGCCGGAGGTGGTGCCGTTGTCGTTTGCGCAGCAGCGGCTGTGGTTCCTGGCGCAGCTGGAGGGGCCGAGTCCGACGTATAACACGCCGGTGGCGCTGCGGCTGGCGGGGGAGCTGGATGGCGGGGCGCTGGAGGCGGCGCTGGGGGATGTGATCGGGCGGCATGAGGTGCTGCGCACCATCTTCCCGGCCCCTGATGGGGAGCCGTGCCAGCGGGTGCTGGACCTGGCCGCGGTGGGCTGGCGGCTGCCGGTCACCGACCTCACCCAGGCCGAGCTGGCCGGGCTGGTGCGCCAGGAATCGGCCCGGCCGTTCAGCCTGGAGACCCAGATCCCGATCCGGGCCGCGCTGCTGCGGCTGGGACCGGCCGAGCACGTGCTGGTGGTGGTGATCCATCACATCGCGGTGGACGCCTGGTCAACCCGGCTGCTGGCCCGCGATGTGTCGGCCGCGTACGCGGCCCGGCGGGCGGGGCGGGAGCCGGGGTGGGATCCGCTGCCGGTGCAGTACGCCGATTATGCGCTGTGGCAGCGGGAGCTGCTGGGGGAGGAGGATGATCCCGGCAGCCTGCTGGCCGCGCAGGTCGCCTACTGGCGGCAGGCCCTGGCGGGCGCGCCGGAGGAGCTCGCGCTGCCGGTCAGCCAGCCCCGCCCGGCCCTGGCCAGCTACCGCGGGCACGGTGCCGCGCTGACGGTCCCGGCCGGGGTGCACCAGCGGCTGGCGGCGCTGGCCCGCAGCCACGGCGTCACCTTGTTCATGGTGGTGCAGGCCGCGCTGGCGGTGCTGCTGGCCAGGCTGGGCGCGGGCACCGACATCCCGGTCGGCACCGCGGTCGCCGGGCGGACCGACGCCGCGCTGGATGACCTGGCCGGGTTCTTCGTCAACACCCTGGTGCTGCGCACCGACGTGTCCGGCGACCCGGGCTTCACCGGGCTGCTGCGCCGGGTCCGCGACGTCTGGCTGGCCGCCCTGGACCACCAGGACGTCCCGTTCGAGCGGCTGGTCGAGCTGCTCGCCCCCGACCGCTCCCTGGCCCGCCACCCGCTGTTCCAGGTCATGCTCACCGTCCAGAACAACGCCCCCGCCACCCTCACCCTCGACGGCCTCCAGGCCGCCAGGCAGCCATCCGGCCTGGAAGCGGCCCAGTTCGACCTGGACATCTCGGTCGCGGAGACACTCGACGACCGGGGCCGCCCGGCCGGACTGGCCGGCCGGGTGCTGGTCGCCGCCGACCTGTTCGACCCGGCCGACGCCGGGCTGATCGCGGAGCGATTCGGCCGGGTGCTGGCCGCCGTGGCGGCCGACCCGCAGCTCCCGGTCCCGGCGGTGGAGGTGCTGGGGGAGGGCGAGCGCCGGCAGGTCCTCGCTGACTGGAACGACACCGCGGCGCCGGGGCCCGCCGGGACGGTGACCGCCCGGTTCGGCCTGGCCGCCGCGGCCCGGCCCGATGCGGTCGCAGTGACCTGGTCCGGCGGCGCGGTCAGCTACGCCCGGCTGAACGCCAGGGCCAGCCGCCTGGCCCGGCGGCTGGCCGCGGCCGGGGCGGGACCGGAGTCGGTGGTCGCGGTGCTGCTGCACCGCTCCGCCGAGCTGATCGTCGCGGTGCTCGCGGCGGGGCAGGCCGGGGCCGCCTACCTGCCGCTAGACGCCGGCTGGCCGGCCGAGCGGATCGCCACCATGATCGCGGACGCGGCACCGGCCGTCCTGGTCAGCTCGGCCGCGCTGGCGGGCGGCCTGCCCGCGAGCTGCCCGGCGCCGGTACTGACCGAAACCGGGCCGGGCGGCGGCCTGCCCGAGGGGGATATGCCCGAGGGAGACCGGCCTGCCGCAGACCCGCCCGGCGGGGAGCCGGGAGCGCCGGCCGGGCTGCACCCGGCATACCTGATCTACACCTCGGGCTCCACCGGCCGGCCCAAGGGCGTGCTGATCTCCCGCGCCGGGTTCGCCAACCTGGCGGCCAGCCAGGACCGGTTCGGGGCCGGCCCGGCATCCCGGGTGGCCCAGTTCGCCTCGGCCGGCTTCGACGTGTTCTGCTCGGAATGGACTACGGCGCTGCTCACCGGGGCTGCCCTGGTGATCGTCCCGGCTGAGCGACGGCTCGGCGCGGAGCTGGCCGGCTTCCTGGCCGAGCAGGCCATCACCCACGTCACGCTGCCGCCCGCCGTCCTGGCCGCGCTGCCGGACGGATCGGTCGGCCCCGAGGTAGTGCTCGAGGTGGGCGGCGAGGCCTGCCCGGTCCAGGTCGCCGCCCGCTGGTCGGCCGGGCGGGTGCTGTTCAACGCCTACGGCCCGACCGAGACCGCCGACGTGGTGACCTGGTGGCGCTGCCGGCCGGACGCGGCGCGGGTGCTGGTCGGCTCGCCGGTGCGCAATACCCGCTGCTACGTGCTGGACGCCG
The DNA here is from genome assembly GCA_963719705.1 of uncultured Actinomycetota bacterium. Classification (GTDB taxonomy): domain Bacteria; phylum Actinomycetota; class Actinomycetes; order Streptosporangiales; family Streptosporangiaceae; genus CAVRCV01. The sequence goes on along the minus strand of CAVRCV010000013.1, from coordinate 341,539 downwards.
GGCTGCGGCCGGTCCCGGTCGGGGTGGCCGGCGAACTGTACGTGGCCGGGCCGGGGCTGGCCAGGGGATACCTGGGGAAGGCCGGGCTCACCGCCGAGCGGTTCGTGGCCTGCCCGTTCGGCCTGCTCCCGGGCGATCCCGCGGGCGATCCCGCGGCCGGCCAGCGGATGTACCGGACCGGCGACCTGGCCAGGTGGACCGCCGGAGGACAGCTTGAGTACCGCGGCCGGGCCGACGACCAGGTGCAGATCCGCGGGTTCCGGGTCGAGCCCGGCGAGGTCGAGGCCGTACTGGCGGCCTGCCCGCAGGTGGCCCAGGCGGTGGTGACCGCCCGCGAGGATGCCGCCGGGGACCGGCGGCTCGCTGCCTACATCACCCCGGCCGCCGCCAGCGACGGGCCGGCCGGGCCGGCTGGCCGAGCTGGCCCGCGCGTTCGCCGCCGGGCGGCTGCCCGGCTACATGGTGCCCGCCACCGTCACCGTGCTCGCCGCCTTGCCGCTGACCCCCAGCGGCAAGGTGGACCGGCAGGCGCTGCCGGTCCCCGGCTACCAGACCACGGCCGGCGGCCATGCTCCGGCCTCGCTCACCGAAGAGCTGCTCTGCACGGTGTTCGCGCAGGTACTCGGGCTGCCTCAGGTCGGGCCGCCGGACAACTTCTTCGCCCTGGGCGGGCACTCGCTGCTCGCGGTCCGGCTGATCAGCGGCATCCGCGCGGTGCTCGGGGCGGAACTGCCGGTGCGGGCGGTGTTCGAGGCGCCGACGCCGGCCCGGCTGGCGCGGCGGCTGGAACGGGCCGGGCCGGCCAGGGCCGCGCTGACCGTGATGCCACGGCCGGCCCGGCTGCCGCTGTCGTTCGCCCAGCAGCGGCTGTGGTTCCTGGCCGAACTGGAGGGCCCGAGCCCGACCTACAACCTCTCGGTGACCCTGCGGCTCACCGGGGAACTCGACGTTGCCGCGCTGGGCGCGGCGTTCGCGGACGCGATCGCCCGGCACGAGGTGCTGCGCACCGTGTTCCCGGCCGCAGGCGGACAGCCCTGGCAGCAGGTCCTGGACCCGGCCGAGACCGGCTGGCGGCTGGAGGTCGCCGGGGTCGCCGAGGCCGACCTGGCGGACGTGGCCGGCCAGCTGACCCAGCACCCGTTCGAGCTGTCCGCGCAGATCCCGGTGCGGGCCACCCTGCTCTCGGCCGCCCCGGACCAGCACGTGCTGGCGGTGGTGATCCACCACATCGCCGCCGACGGGTGGTCCATCGGGCTGCTGGCCAGGGACATCTCCGCCGCCTACGCGGCCCGCCGGGCCGGGCAGGCGCCGGACTGGCAGCCGCTGCCGGTGCAGTACGCCGACTATGCGCTCTGGCAGGCCGAACTGCTCGGCGACTCCGGCGATCCGGACAGCCTGCTGGCCCGGCAGGTGGGGTACTGGCGGCAGGCCCTGGCCGGGGCGCCGGAGGAGCTTGCCCTGCCCGCCGACCGGCCGCGGCCGCCGGTGACTAGCTACCGCGGGCACGGGGCGCCGGTGGAGGTCCCGGCCCGGCTGCACGAGCAGCTGGCCGCGGTCGCCCGCGACCACGGCGTGACCATGTTCATGGTGCTGCACGCCGCGGTGGCCGTGCTGCTGGCCAAGCTCGGCGCCGGCCCCGATATCCCGGTCGGCACCGCGGTGGCCGGGCGGACCGACGAGGCACTGGACGACCTGGTCGGGTTCTTCGTCAACACCGTGGTGCTGCGCACCGACCTCACCGGCGATCCCCCGTTCGCCGGCCTGCTCGGCCGGGTCAGGGAAGCCAGCCTGTCCGCGCTGGACCACCAGGACGTGCCGTTCGAGCGGCTGGTCCTTGAGCTGGCTCCGGCCCGGTCCCTGACCAGGCACCCGCTGTTCCAGGTCATGCTCGTGCTGCAGAACAACGTCGCCGACGGCCTGGAGCTGCCGGGCCTGCACGCGGCCGGGCTGCCGCCCGGCCCGGCCACTGCCCGGTTCGACCTCAACTTCACCCTGGTCGAGACGCTCGGCCCGGCGGGCCGCCCGGCCGGGCTGGCCGGATCGGTGGTGGCCGCGGCCGACCTGTTCGACCCGGTCACCGCCGGGCTGTTCGCGGCCCGGCTGGGGCGGGTGCTGGCCACGGTCGCGGCCGACCCCCAGGTTCGCCTGCATCAGCTCGACCTGCTCGGCGAGGCCGAACGGCGGCAGGTCCTGACCGGGTTCAACGACACCGGCCGGCCGGTGCCGGCCCGCACGCTGACCGCCCTGTTCCAGGCCAGCGCCGCCGAGATCCCGGACGCGATCGCCCTGGTCGCCGGGGACAGCTGGCTGTCCTACGCGGAGCTGAGCCGGGCAGCCGGGCGGCTGGCCCGCAGGCTTGCCCGGCGCGCGGGCCCGGAATCGGTGGTCGCCGTGCTGCTGCCGCGCTCGGCCGGGCTGATCGTCGCGCTGCTCGCGGCGAGCCGGGCGGGCGCCGCCTACCTGCCGGTCGATCCCGGCGCCCCGGCCGAGCGGATTGCCCGGCTGCTCGCCGACGCCAGGCCGGCGGCCATCGTCACCACCGCGGCCATCGGCGCGGTGCTGCCAGCGGGACCTGCGACGGTACTGCTGGCCGACGAGCCGGAACCGGACCAGGGCCCGGAACCGGACCAGGGCCCGGAACCGGACCGGCCAGCCGGACCCGGCCGGGAGCCGGCCGCAGCGACCGGCCCATCCCGCCTACCTGATCTACACCTCCGGCTCGACCGGGGCCCCGAAGGGGGTGCTGGTCACGCACGCCGGCCTGGCCAGCCTGGCGGTGGCGGAGACCGAGCGGCTGGCGGTACGGCCCGGCAGCCGGGTGCTCCAGTTCGCCGCGCCCGCCTTCGACGCCTCGATCGCCGAGCTGGTGATGGCCGTGGCCGGCCGCGGCAGCCTGGTGCTGGCACCGGCCGGCCAGCTGCTGGCCGGACCGGGGCTGACCCGCCTGGTCGCCCGCTACGGCATCACCCACCTGACCGCGCCGCCCGCGGTGCTGAGCCAGCTGGACCCCGGCGACCTGCCGTCGGTGCGGTCGCTGGTCACCGCGGGCGAGGCGGTCAGCCGCGAGCTGGTGGCCCGGTGGGCGGGCGGCCGCCGCCTCATCAACGGCTACGGCCCGACCGAGACGACGGTGTGCAGCCTGATGACCGGGCCGCTGTCGCCCGGTGACCCGCCGCACCTGGGCACCCCGCTGCTCAACGAGCGGGCGTACGTGCTGGATGAGTGGCTGTGCCCGGTGCCGCCGGGGGTGGCCGGGGAGCTGTACCTGGCCGGGGCGGGGCTGGCGCGGGGGTATGCGGGGCGGGCGGGGCTGACCGGTGAGCGGTTCGTGGCGTGCCCGTTCGGTCCGGCGGGGGCGCGGATGTACCGGACCGGGGACGTGGTGCGGTGGGCGGTGCCGGGCGGGCGGGCGGGCGGAGCAGCGGAGCCGGGCGGGGAGGCGGCGGGCGGGGTGCTGGAGTTCTGCGGGCGGGCTGATGATCAGGTGAAGATCCGGGGGTTCCGGGTGGAGCCGGGTGAGGTGGAGGCGGTGCTGGCTGGTTGCCGGGGGGTGGGCAGGGCGGTGGTGGTGGCGCGGCGGGAGGCGGGCGGGGATCTGCGGCTGGCGGCTTACCTGGTTCCGGCCGCGGGGGTGGCCGGGGATGGCGGGGGGGATGGCGGGGGGCTGGCGGCGGCGGTGCGGGCGCATGCGGCCGGGCAGCTGCCGGAGTACCTGGTGCCGTCGGTGGTGACGGTGCTGGAGGAGCTGCCGCTGACGGCGAGCGGGAAGGTGGATAAGGCGGCGCTGCCGGCGCCGGATGACCGGGGCGGGGGCGGCCGCGGCCCGGTCACGGTCCGGGAGGAGATCTTGTGCGGCGTGTTCGCCGACGTCCTCGGCCTGCAGACAGTCGGGGCCGAGGATGACTTTTTCGCCCTGGGCGGCCACTCCCTGCTGGCGGTCTCGCTGGTGCAGCGGCTGCGCGAGCGCGGGGTCGCGGTGTCGGTCCGGGCGCTGTTCCAGACCCCGACCCCGGCCGGGCTCGCGGCGACGGCCGGGCTGGCGGACGTGGAGGTGCCGCCGAACCGGATCCCGGCCGGGGCCACCGCGATCACGCCGGAGATGCTGCCGCTGGTGGAGCTGACCGCGGCGCAGGTCGCGGAGGTGGTTGCAAGGGTGGATGGCGGGGCGGCGAACGTGGCGGATGTGTACCCGCTGGCGCCGCTGCAGGAAGGGCTGCTGTTCCATCACCTGCTGGCCGGGGACGACGGGGCGGATGTGTACCTGGCGCCGTTTGTGCTGGGCTTCGCCTCGCGGCAGCGGCTGGATGAGTTCCTGGCCGCGCTGCAGCGGGTGATCGACCGGCATGACATCTACCGGACCGCGGTGGTCTGGCAGGACCTGCCCGAGCCGGTGCAGGTGGTGTGGCGGCACGCCAGCCTCCCGGTCACCGAGGTGACCCTGGCCGGCGGCCAGGACGACCCGGCCGGCCAGCTGCTGGCCGCGGCCGGGTCGCGAATGAACCTCAGCCGGGCGCCGCTGCTGGCCGCGCACCTGGCGGCCGGGCACGACGGCGGGCGCTGGCTGGCCCTGATCCAGATCCACCACCTGGTACTGGATCACGCCGCGATGGAAGTGATCCTGACCGAGATCGAGGCGTTCCTGCGCGGCGAGGGGAACCTGCTGCCGCCGCCGCTGCCGTTCCGTGACTTCGTGGCGCAGGCCCGGCTGGGGGTGCCGCGGGCCGAGCACGAGCGGTACTTCGCCGGGCTGCTGGGCGACGTGACCGAGCCGACCGCCCCGTTCGGCCTGCTGGACACCCGCGGCGGCGAGGCCGGCGCCGCGGTGCCGCAGCGGGCCCGGCTGCAGGTACCCGCCGGGCTGGCCGGGCGGCTGCGGGAGCGGGCCAGGGTCCTTGGCGCCAGCCCGGCCACGCTGTTCCACCTGGCCTGGGCCCGGGTGCTGGCCGCGCTGTCCGGCCGGGATGACGTGGTCTTCGGCACCGTGCTGCTCGGCCGGATGCACGCCGGGACCGGCTCGGGCCTGGTGGCCGGGCCGTTCATCAACACCCTGCCGGTCCGGGTCCAGGTCGGCGCGGAGGGGGCGGCCGAGGCGGTCACCAGCCTGCGCCGGCAACTCGGCGGCCTGCTGGCGCACGAGCACGCCCCGCTGGCCGTGGCCCAGCAGGCCAGCGGCATCGAGGCGCCGGCCCCGCTGTTCACCTCGCTGCTGAACTTCCGGCACAGCGAGCGGCCGGGCACCCAGCCCGGCGAGCCCGGTGAGCCCGATGAGCCCGGCCAGCCGGCGACCACCGGCCTGGCCCAGGTGGAGATGCTGTTCAGCCAGGATCTCACCAACTACCCGTTGACCGTCTCGGTCGACGACACCGGGCCCGGCTTCGCGCTCTCCGCCGACGTGATCCCGCCCGCCGACGGCCAGCAGGTCTGCGAGCTACTGCTCACCGCCGCGGCGAGCCTGGTCACCGCCCTGGAGGAGGCACCGGCCACGCCGCTGCGCGCGCTGCAGGTACTGCCGCCGGCCCGGCGCCAGGAGCTGACCACCGAGTGGAACCTGGGCCCGGCCGCGGACGTGACGGCGACCCTGCCGGAGCTGTTCGAGGCGCAGGCAGAGCGCAGCCCGGACGCGATCGCGGTGACCTTCGCGGGCGGCATGCTCAGCTACCGGCAGCTGAACCTGCGGGCGAACCGGCTGGCCCGGCTGCTGGCCCGGCATGGCGCCGGCCCGGAGGCCACGGTGGCCGTGCTGCTGGAGCGCTCCGCCGAACTCGTCGTCGCGGTGCTCGCGACGCTCAAGGCCGGCGCGGCCTACCTGCCGGCGGACCCGGAGTACCCGGCCGAGCGGATCGGTTACATGCTCACCGACGCCCGCCCCGCCGTGATCGTGACCTCGACCGCGGCTGCGGCCGCGCTGCCGGAACCGCCCGGCGCCCCGGTACTGACCCTGGACCAGCCGGACCTGGCCAGCCTGCCCGCCGGCACCGACGGAGCCGGGCTGTCCGGCCACGACCGGCACCCCCCGCTGCGCCCCGCCCATCCCGCGTACGTGATCTACACCTCCGGGTCTACCGGCCGCCCCAAGGCAGTGACCATGCCCGCCGCCACGCTGATCAGCCTGATCGGCTGGCACGCCGGAGCCGGGCCGGCCAGGCAGGCGGCCAGGATCGCCCAGTTCACCACGATCAGCTTCGACGTGGCGGCGCAGGAGATCTTCTCCGCCCTGCTGCACGGTCACACGCTGCTGATGCCGGACCGGGACACTCAGCGCGACATCAGCGCGCTGACCCGGTGGCTGGACCGGGAGCAGGTCACCGACCTGTTCGCCCCCAGCGCGGTCATCAACGCGGTCTGCCAGGCCGCGCAGGACCAGGGCCTGGAGCTGGCCAGCCTGGCTCACGTCTACCAGGCAGGCGAGCCGCTGGTCCCTGGCCGGGCGGTCATCGCTCACTTCTCCGGGCGGCAGGCCGCCCGGCTGCACAACCACTACGGCCCGGCGGAAACGCACGTGGTCACCGCCTGGACGCTGCCGGCCGACCCCGCAGGCTGGCCGCAGGCCGCGCCCATCGGCCGCCCGGTCAGCGGAGCGCGGCTGTTCGTGCTGGACTCCGGGCTGCGTCCGGTGCCGGCCGGGGTCACCGGCGAGCTGTACCTGGCCGGCCTGCCGCTGGCCCGCGGCTACCTGGGCCGGGCGGGGCTGACCGCGGAGCGGTTCGTGGCCTGTCCGTTCGGGCCCGTGCCGGATGCTCCCGCGGGGGCGCGGATGTACCGGACCGGGGACCTGGCCCGGTGGATGGTGCCGGGGGAGGCGGGCGGAAAGGGCCAGGCGGCCCGGGGGCTGCTGGAGTTCCGGGGGCGGGCCGACGACCAGGTGAAGATCCGCGGCTTCCGGGTCGAGCCCGGCGAGGTCGAGGCCGTGCTGGCCAGCCATCCCAGGGTGGCCCGCGCGGTCGTAGTGGCCAGGGATGACGGCGCCGGTCCCCGGCTGGCGGGCTACCTCGTCCCGGCCGCGGCGGCCGACGGGGAGACCGGCGACCACACCGGGCCCGACGGCCCCGACGGCCCCGACGGCCCCGGCGGCCTGGCGGCGCAGGTGCGCGGGTACGCGGCGCGGCGACTGCCGGATTACATGGTGCCGCTGGTCACGGTACTGGACGCGCTGCCGCTGCTGCCGAACGGGAAGGTGGACCGCCGGGCACTGCCTGCTCCCGATCGAGCCGTTACGGGTGGCGCTGGGCTGGTTCGGTGCGGGTGGAGTTGCTGTGCGGGGTGTTTGGCGAGGTTCTGGGGCTGGGTCGGCGGGTGGGGGCGGGGGAGAGTTTCTTTGATCTGGGGGGTCATTCGCTGCTGGCGGTGCGTTTGGTGGGGCGGGTGCGGGTGGTGCTGGGGGCGGAGATTGGGGTGCGGGCTGTTTTTGAGGCGCCGACGCCGGCGGGGCTGGCGGTGCTGGCGGCGGGGGCGGGGCCGGGGCGGCTGGGGCTGGGGGCGGGGGTGCGGCCGGTGCGGGTGCCGTTGTCGTTTGCGCAGCGGCGGTTGTGGTTCCTGGCGCAGCTGGAAGGGGCGGGGCTGGCGTCATATCACCTGCCGGTGGTGGTGCGGCTGGCAGGGGAGCTCGATGGCGGGGCGCTGGGTGCGGCGCTGGGGGATGTGATCGGGCGGCATGAGGTGCTGCGGACGGTGTTCCCGGCGGAGGGGGGACAGCCGTGGCAGCGGGTGCTGGGTGCGAGGGAGCTGGGGCGGGTGCTGGAGGTGCGGGCGGTGGGCCGGGGCGCGGATGTGGAGGCGGTGGTAGCGGCGGAGTGCGGCCGGGCGTTTGACCTGGCCGCCCAGATCCCGGTGCGGGCGGCGCTGCTGGTGACCGGGCCGGGTGAGCATGTGCTGGTGGTGGTGGTGCACCACATCGCGGGGGATGGCTGGTCGATGGGCATCTTGGCCCGTGATATGTCAGTCGCGTATGCGGCCCGGGCCGCGGGGCGGGCGCCGGGGTGGGCGCCGCTGCCGGTGCAGTACGCCGACTATGCCCTGTGGCAGCACGAGCTGCTGGGGGATGAGGAGGATCCGGGCAGCCTGGTGTCGGTGCAGGCGCGGTACTGGCGGGGGGCGCTGGCGGGGATCCCGGCCGAGCTGGCCCTGCCCGCGGCGCGGCCGCGGCCGGCGGTGGCCGGTCATGCCGGGCACGCGGCCGAGCTGAGCATCCCGGCCGGGGTGCACGCCGCGCTGGCGGGGGTGGCGCGGGCGCACGGGGTGACGCTGTACATGGTGCTGCAGGCCGGGCTGGCGGTGCTGCTGTCGCGGCTGGGCGCCGGGACCGATATCCCGGTCGGGTCGGCGGTCGCGGGCCGCACCGATGCCGCGGTGGAGGACCTGGTCGGGTTCTTCGTCAACACCCTGGTGCTGCGCACCGACGTGTCGGGGGACCCGCCGTTCACCGTGGTCCTGGAGCGGGTCCGGGAGGTCACCCTGGCCGCCCTGGACCACCAGGACCTCCCCTTCGAGCGGCTGGTCGAGATCCTCGCCCCCGACCGCTCCCTGGCCCGCCACCCCCTGTTCCAGGTCATGCTCACCCTCCAGAACACCCCCGCCACCCACCTCAACCTCCCCGGCCTCAGCGCCGGGGCGAGCCCGGCCGGCCGAACAGCGGGGCCGGGACCAACCTTCCCGGAGCGGCCCGGTTCGACCTGGACATCGTGCTGGCCGAGGTCACCGACGAGCAGGGCCGCCCGGCCGGACTGCGCGGGTCGGTCATGGTGGCGGCGGACCTGTTCGACCCGGAGGCGGCCGCCGAGCTGGCCGGCCGCTGGTGCGGGTACTGACGGCGGTGGCCGCCGGCCCGGAGCTGCGGGTGCACCAGATCCCGGTGCTGGACGCGGCGGAACAGCGGCAGGTGGTGTCCGGGTGGAACGACACCGGCGCGGCGGTGCCGGGGATGCAGGCGGGGGCCGGGGAGCTGATTGCGCGGCAGGCCGCAGCGACGGTGGATGCGGTGGCGGTGGCGTGCGGCCCGGGGTGCGTGAGTTACGGCTGGCTGGCGGACCGGGCGCGAGCAGTGGCCGGGCTGGTGGCCGGGGCGGCGGCAGGGCCCGAGCCGGTGGCGGGGCTGTGCCTGGAGCGGGGCCCGGAGCTGGTGGCGGCGATCTGGGGGTGCTGGCTGGCGGGGGCGGCGTACCTGCCGCTGGATCCGGGGGACCCGGCGGGGCGGCTGGCGTTCATGCTGGCCGACAGCGGGGCATCGGTGCTGGTGGCCCGCCGGGGCGGGGTGGCTGACGAGCTGGCCAGGGACCTGGCCGGGGAAGTGGCATGGCTGGAGGAGCCGGCCGTGCCGCAGGCCGGCTCCGGGTCGGCGCCGGGGCCCGAGGCTGGCGGCGGTGCCGCTGTGGCGGGGTCGGATGGGGTGGTGTCGGGGGATCAGCTGGCGTATGTGATCTACACCTCGGGATCCACCGGGACCCCGAAGGGTGTGCTGGTGGGGCATGGCGGGGTGGTGAACCTGGCGGCGGCTCTGGGTCCGGTGCTGGGAGCGGGTCCGGGGGTGCGGGTGCTGCAGTTCGCGTCGTTCAGTTTCGATGCGTCGGTGCTGGATGTGGCGGTGACCCTGGCGGCGGGGGGGACGCTGGTGATCGCGACCGCGGCGCAGCGGTCGGATCCGGGGGCGCTGACCGGGCTGATCACGGGTCTGGGGGTGGTGGCGGCGAGTGTGGTGCCGTCGTTGCTGGGGGTGCTGGATCCGGGGGCGGTGCCGGGGCTGGGGACGGTGCTGGCGGGGGCGGAGCCGTTGCCGGGGGCTGTGGCGGGGGCGTGGTCGGCGGGGCGGCGGCTGGTGAATACGTACGGGCCGACCGAGGCGACGGTGATGGTGACCACCACGGTGGTGCCGCCGGGGACCGCGCAGCCGCCGCCGATCGGGGCGCCGATCAGCAACGTCCGTGCCTACGTGCTGGATGAGTACCTCAGCCCGGTGCCCGCCGGGGTAGCCGGGGAGGTGTACCTGGCCGGGGCGGGGCTGGCCCGCGGGTATGCCGGGCGGGCGGGGCTGACTGGTGAGCGGTTCGTGGCCTGCCCGTTCGGCCCGGCGGGGGCGCGGATGTACCGGACCGGGGACCTGGCCCGCTGGATGGTGCAGGGCGGGCGGGCGGGTGCAGACGCGGGGGCGGGGCCAGCAGCGGGCTCGGAGGCGGGGGCGGGGCCAGCAGCGGACTCGGAGGCGGGGGCGGGCGGAGAAGGCAAGACCGGGCTGCTGGAGTTCCGGGGGCGGGCCGATGACCAGGTGAAGATCCGGGGGTTCCGGGTCGAGCCGGGTGAGGTCGAGGCCGTGCTGGCCGCCCATCCGCGGGTGGGCCAGGCCGTGGTGATCGCCAGGGAGCACGCCGCCGGGGACACCCGCCTCATCGGCTACCTCACCCCCGCCGCCGGTCAGGATCCCGATCAGGACGCTCAGAGTCCAGACCAGGCCGGCGCGGCCGGGGCGGTGCTGGCCGAGCAGGTGCGGCGGTACGCGGCCGAGCGGCTGCCCGGCTACCTGGTGCCCGCCGTCCTGGTCACGCTGGCCGCACTCCCGCTCACCGCCACCGGCAAGCTGGACCGGCACGCCCTGCCCGACCCCAGCCATCAGCCACCCGTGACCGGCCGGGGCCCGGCGACGGTCCGGGAGGAGATCCTGTGCGGCGTGTTCGCCGAGGTCCTCGGCCTGGAGACGGCCGGGGCCGAGGACGACTTCTTCGCCCTGGGCGGTCACTCGCTGCTGGCGGTGGCGCTGGTGGAACGACTGCGCGAGCGCGGGGTCGCGGTGTCGGTCCGGGCGCTGTTCCAGACCCCGACCCCGGCCGGGCTCGCAGCGGCCGCGGGGCTGGCGGACGTGGTGGTGCCGCCGAACCTTATCCCGGCCGGAGCCACCGCGATCACGCCGGAGATGCTGCCGCTGGCCGGGCTGACCGCCGCGCAGGTCGGCGTGGTCGTGGCCGGGGTGGAGGGCGGCGCGGCGAACGTGGCCGACGTGTACCCGCTGGCGCCGCTGCAGGAGGGCCTGCTGTTCCATCACCTGCTGGCCGGCCAGGACGGCGCGGATGTGTACCTGGCGCCGTTCGTGCTGGGGTTCGCCTCCCGGCCGGAGCTTGACGCAGTTCCTGGCCGCGCTGCAGCAGGTGATCGACCGGCACGACATCTACCGGACCGCGGTGATCTGGCAGGGACTGGCCGAGCCGGTGCAGGTGGTGTGGCGGCAGGCCCGGCTGCCGGTGACCGAGGTCGTGATCGGGGCCGGGGGCGAGGCGGCGGCCGGGGAGCTGCTGGCGGCGGCCGGATCCCGGATGGAGCTGGGCCGGGCGCCGCTGCTGCGCGCGCACGTCGCCGCCGAGCCGGGCACCGGCCGGTGGCTCGCCCTGGTGCAGATCCACCACATGGTGCAGGACCACACGGCGATGGAAGTGATCCTGACCGAGATCGAGGCGTTCCTGCGCGGCGAGGGGAACCTGCTGCCGCCGCCGCTGCCGTTCCGTGACTTCGTGGCGCAGGCCCGGCTGGGGGTGCCGCGGGCCGAGCACGAGCGGTACTTCGCCGGGCTGCTGGGCGACGTGACCGAGCCGACCGCCCCGTTCGGCCTGCTGGACACCCGCGGCGACGGGACGCAGGCCGCCGAGGCCCACCTGGCCGTGCCCGGCGAGCTGGCCGGTCGGCTGCGGGAGCAGGCCAGGGCGCTGGGCGTGAGCCCGGCGACCCTGTTCCACCTGGCCTTCGCGCGGGTGCTGGCGGCCGTGTCCGGCCGTGATGACGTGGTGTTCGGCACGGTGCTGTTCGGCCGGATGCACTCCGGGGCCGGCGCGGACCGGGTGGCCGGCCTGTTCATCAACGCCCTGCCGGTACGGGTGCCGATCTGCCCGGCCGGGGTGGCCGGCGCCGTGGCCGAGCTGCGCCAGCAGCTCGGCATGCTGCTGGAGCACGAGCATGCCCCGCTCGCGGTCGCCCAGCAAGCCAGCGGTATCGCCGCCCCGATGCCGCTGTTCACCTCGCTGCTCAACTTCCGGCACAGCGAGCCGCCCGAGCCGGGCGAGGGCGGCGGCGCCGGCCCGGAGAACTTCGAGGTGCTGTTCATCCGGGACCGCACCAACTATCCGCTGAACGTAGCAGTCGACGACACCGGGACCGGTTTCTCGGTGTCCGTCGACGCGGTCGAGCCGGCCAGTCCGCAGCAGGTCTGCACGCTGCTGCTGACCGCCACCGCGAACCTGGCGACCGCGCTGGCGGAGGCGCCGGGCACGCCGCTGTGGGCGGTACCGGTACTGACCGAGGCCGAGCGGCAGCAGCTGGTCCGGCAGTGGAATGACACCGCGATGGTGGTCCCGGTGCAGGGGGAAGGGGGGGTGGCGGGGCTGATCGCGCGCAGGCTGCCGCGATGCCGGATGTGGTGGCGGTGGTGTGTGGTGCGGGGTGTGTGAGTTACGGGTGGCTGGCGGGCCGGGCGCGGGTGGTGGCGGGGCTGGTGGCGGGTGCGGGGGCGGGGCCGGAGGTGGTGGTGGGGTTGTGCCTGGAGCGGGGTGCGGAGCTGGTGGCGGCGATCTGGGGGTGCTGGCTGGCGGGGGCGGCGTACCTGCCGCTGGATCCGGGGTACCCGGTGGGGCGGCTGGCGTTCATGGTGGCGGATAGCGGGGTGTCGGTGGTGGTGAGTCACCGGGGTCTGGCGCGGGGGCTGGCGGAGCGGGTGGTGTGGCTGGATGGGCCGGGGGCGGGCGGGGTGCTGGCGGCCGCCGGGAATGGCGGGGCCGGGTGGCGGGGTGTGGTGTCGGGGGATCAGCTGGCGTATGTGATTTACACGTCGGGGTCGACCGGGGTGCCGAAGGGTGTGCTGGTGGGGCATGGGGGGGTGGTGAACCTGGTGGTGGCTCTGGGTCCGGTGCTGGGGGCGGGTCCGGGGGTGCGGGTTTTGCAGTTTGCGTCGTTCAGTTTTGATGCGTCGGTGCTGGATGTGGCGGTGGTGCTGGCGGGCGGGGGGACGCTGGTGGTGGCGACGGGGGCGGAGCGGTCGGATCCGGTGGCGCTGGCGGGGCTGGTGGATGGCGGGGGGGTGGTGGCGGCGAGTGTGGTGCCGTCGTTGCTGGGGGTGCTGGATCCGGGGGCGGTGCCGGGGCTGGGGACGGTGCTGGCGGGGGCGGAGCCGTTGCCGGGGGCTGTGGCGGGGGCGTGGTCGGCGGGGCGGCGGCTGGTGCACGCCTACGGGCCGACCGAGGCCACGGTCATAGCCTCTACCGCCCCGGTGCCGCCGGGTACTCAGGCGGCGCCGCCGATCGGCGCGCCGATCGCCAACACCCGGCTGTTCGTTCTGGATCAATGGCTGTGCCCGGTGCCGGCCGGGGTGACCGGGGAGCTGTACCTGACTGGAGCCGGGCTGGCCCGGGGGTATGCCGGGCGGGCGGGGCTGACCGGTGAGCGGTTCGTGGCCTGCCCGTTCGGCCCGGCGGGGGCGCGGATGTACCGGACCGGGGACCTGGCCCGCTGGATGGTGCAGGGCGGGCTGGAGTTCCGGGGGCGGGCCGATGACCAGGTGAAGATCCGCGGCTTCCGGGTCGAGCCCGGCGAGGTCGCCGCGGTACTGGCTGCTCACCCGGACCTGGACCAGGCGGTGGTGATCGCCCGCGAGGACACCCCCGGTGACCGTCGGCTCGCCGCGTACGTGGTTCCCGCCGTGGCTCCCGGTGCGCCCGGCGAGCCGGGGCAGGACCCGGCCCGGCGGGGGGCGCTGGCCGAGGCGGCACGCGCGTACGCGGCCGAGCGGCTGCCCGATTTCCTGGTGCCGTCGGTGGTGATCGTGCTGGACGCCCTCCCGCTGACCGCCACCGGGAAGCTGGACCGCCGCGCCCTTCCGGTGCCCGACTACCAGGCCGTAACGGACGGCGTGAGGCCGGCCACGGTCCGGGAGGAGATCTTGTGCGGGGTGTTCGCCGACGTGCTCGGGCTGGACCGGGTGCGGCCGCAGGACAGCTTCTTCAGCCTGGGCGGCCACTCGCTGCTGGCAACCAGGCTGGTCAGTCAGGTGCGCTCGGTGCTGGCGGCGGAGCTGCCGGTCCGCGCCGTCTTCGAGGCACCGACCCCGGCCGAGCTGGCCCGGCGGCTGGAGGGAGCCGGCCCGGCCCGGATCGCGCTGACGGCGCGGCAGCGGCCGGACCGGGTGCCGCTGTCCTTCGCCCAGCAGCGGCTGTGGTTCCTGACCCAGCTGGAGGGACCCGGCCCGGCCTACAACCTGCCGGTGGCGCTGCGGCTGTCCGGTGACCTGGACGTCGCGGCGCTGAGCGCGGCGCTGGCCGACGTGATCGGCCGGCACGAGGTGCTGCGCACCGTGTTCCGCACCGCCGCCGGGCAGCCCTACCAGCACGTGCTGGCAACCGAGGAACTCGGCTGGGAGCTGCCGGTGACCGAGGTCAGCCAGGACGGCCTGGCCGGCGCGGTGGCCGGGGCGTCCGGTTACCCGTTCGACCTGTCCGCCGGCATCCCGCTGCACGCCCGCCTGTTCTCGACCGGGCCGGACGAGTACGTGCTGGTAGTGGTGCTGCACCACATCGCCGGCGACGGCTGGTCGATGAGCCTGCTCGGGCAGGACCTCTCGGCCGCGTACGCGGCCCGCGCCGCGGGCCGGGAACCAGGCTGGACACCGCTGCCGGTGCAATACGCCGACTACGCGCTGTGGCAGCGCGAGCTGCTCGGCTCCGAGGACGACCCCGGCAGCCTGCTGGCCGGCCAGGTCGCGTACTGGCGGGCCGCGCTGGCCGGCCTGCCCGAGGAGCTGACCCTGCCCGCCAGCCGGCCGCGGCCTGCCGAGGCCAGTCACCGGGGGCACGCGGCCAGCCTGGCCATCCCGGCCGGCTGCACCGGCAGCTGGCCGCCCTGATCCGCGGGCACGGGATAACCCTGCACATGGCGGCGCAGGCCGCGCTGGCGGTGCTGCTGTGCAGGCTGGGCGCCGGCACCGACATCCCGGTCGGCTCGGGGGTGGCCGGGCGGACCGATACCGCCCTGGACGAGCTGGTCGGGTTCTTCGTCAACACCCTGGTGATGCGCACCGACCTGTCCGGCAACCCGTCGTTCGCCGAGCTGCTCGGCCGGGTCAGGGAGGCCGGACTGGGTGCGCTTGACCACCAGGACGTGCCGTTCGAGCGGCTGGTGGAGATCCTGGCCCCGCAGCGGTCCCTGACCCGTCACCCGCTGTTCCAGGTCAATCTCGCGGTGCAGAACAACGCGCCGGCCGAGCTGGACCTGCCCGCCGTGCAGGCCGGTCAGGTCACCGCGGGCGAGGTCTCGGCCCGGTTCGACCTGGTCTTCACCCTCGCCGAGACCTTCGACCCGGCCGGTCAGCCGGCCGGGCTGGAGGGGATGGTCACGGTCGCCGCTGACCTGTTCGACGCACCGGCGGCGGACATGCTGGCCGAGCGGTTCGGCCGGGTGCTGGCCTGCGTGACCGAAGACCCGCGGCGCACCGTGTCACAGGTGGAGTTGCTCGGCATGGCCGAGCGGGAGCAGATCCTGGCCGGCTGGAGCTGCACCGCTGCGGCGGAGCGGGCCGCGACCCTGCCGGAGCTCTTCGGGGCGCAGGCCGCCCTTGCACCGGACGCGGTCGCGGTGGGCTGCGGTGCCAGGTGGCTGAGCTACCGCGAGCTGGACCAGCAGGCTAGCCGGCTGGCGCGGCTGCTGCGGCGGCGCGGGGTGCAGGCGGAGTCGGTGGTGGCGGTGGTGCTAGAGCGCTCCGCCGAGCTGGTGGTGGCGGTGCTAGCGGCGGGGAAGGCCGCGGCGGCCTACCTGCCCGCCGACCCTGGCTACCCGCCGGAGCGGATCGCGTTCATGCTGCGCGATGCCCGCCCGGCCGTGATCGTGGCCGATGCGGCCACCGCTGCGGACCTGCCGGCCCTGGTTGGCGTGCCGGTGCTGATTCCCGGCGAGCCGGCCCTTGCCGCGGAGCTGGCCGGGACCGGCGGTGACGCGGCCGGGGACGGCGATGGCGATGGTGGTGCCGGGCCGGGGATCAGCGCCGGCCCGCGGCCCGGTCACGCGGCATACGTGATCTACACCTCGGGATCCACCGGCCAGCCCAAGGGCGTGGTTGTCTCGCACGTCGGCCTGGCCAGCCTGGCCGCGACGCACCGGGACCGGCTCGGGGCCGGGCCCGGCTGCCGGGTGCTCCAGTTCGCCTCAGCGAGCTTCGATGCCTCGGTGTGGGAACTGATCCTGGCGCTCTGCAGCGGTGCGACACTGATCCTCGGCCAGGCCGACGAGCTGCTGCCCGGATCCGGGCTGGTGCGGCTCGCGGCCAGGCACGCGGTGACCCACCTGACCGTGCCGCCCGCGGTGCTCGCGCTGCTGCCGCCGGGCAGCCTGCCGTCGGTGACGACGCTGGTGGCGGCCGGAGAGGCGCTAGGCCGGGAGCTGATCGCCGGCTGGGCGGCCGGGCGCCGGTTCATCAATGCCTACGGGCCGACCGAGACCACGGTCTGTGCCACCACGACCGGCCCGTTGCCGCCCGGCGATGAGCCGCGGATCGGCCAGCCGGTCGCCGGCACCACCGTCTACCTGCTGGACGAGTTCCTCCAGCCGGTACCGGCCGGGGTGGCGGGCGAGCTGTACGTGGCCGGTGCCGGACTGGCCAGGGGCTACCTGGGGAAGGCCCGGCTCACCGCCGAGCGGTTCGTGGCCTGCCCCTTCGCCCTGCCGCGCCCGGGCGATCCTGCGGGCGATCCCGCGGGCAGTCCCGCGGCCGGAGCGCGGATGTACCGGACCGGCGACCTGGCCAGGTGGACTGGGGGGGCGGGCGCAGAAGCCGGGGCGGGCGCAGGCCAGCTCGCCTTCGCCGGCCGGGCCGACGATCAGCTGAAGATCCGCGGGTTCCGGGTGGAGCCCGGCGAGGTCGAGGCGGTGCTGGCCGCCCATCCCGGCGTGGCCCGAGCCGTGGTGGTCGCGCGCGAGGAGGCGCACGGCGACCTGCGGCTGGCCGCCTACCTGGTACCCGCCGACGGCGACCGCCACGGCGCCCAGGCTGGTCCGCAAGCCGAGGCCGGCGGCGACGGCGCGGACCTGGCGGACGCGGTCCGGGCCTTCGCGGCGGCCCGGCTGCCGGAGTTCATGGTGCCGTCGGCCTTCGCGGTGCTCGCCGCGCTGCCGCTGACCGCGAGCGGCAAGGTGGACCGCAAGGCCCTGCCCGCTCCCGGCTACCAGCCAGGAACGCAGAGCCGGGAGCCCGCCACGGTCCGCGAGGAGATCCTCTGCGGGGCGTTCGCCGAGATCCTCGGGCTGGACCGGGTCGGGGCCCAGGACAGCTTCTTCGACCTGGGCGGCCACTCGCTGCTGGCCATGCGGCTGGTCAGCCAGGTCCGCTCGGTGCTCGGCGCCGAGATCTCGGTCCGGGAAGTGTTCGAGGCGCCGACCCCGGCCGAGCTGGCGGCCCGGCTGGAACAGGCCGGGCCCGCCCGGATCGCGCTGGCGCCGCGGCAGCGGCCGGACCGGGTGCCGCTGTCGTTCGCCCAGCAGCGGCTGTGGTTCCTGGCCCAGCTTGACGGGGTGAGCGCGACCTACAACATCCCGGTAGCGCTACGGCTGTCCGGTGACCTGGACACCGGCGCGCTGAGCGCGGCGCTGGCCGACGTGATCGGCCGGCATGAGGTGCTGCGCACCGTGTTCCCGTCCGTAGCCGGGCAGCCGCACCAGCAGGTTCTGTCCATGGACGAGCTGGCCTGGCAGCTGCCGGTGGCCCCGGTGGCCGCGGGCGACCTGGCCGCGACGCTGACCGAGGTGACCGGGCGGGAATTCGACCTGGCCACCGAGATCCCGCTGCGCGGCCGGCTGCTGGTGACCGGCCCGGCCGAGTTCGTGCTGCTCGTGGTGATCCACCACATCGCCGGGGACGGCTGGTCGACCGGCCTGCTCGCCCGGGACGTGTCGGCTGCCTACGCGGCCAGGCGGGCCGGCCACGCGCCGGACTGGCCGCCGCTGCCGGTGCAGTACGCCGACTACGCGCTGTGGCAGCGCGAGCTGCTCGGCGCCGAGGAGGATCCGGACAGCCTGCTGGCGGGCCAGGTGCGGTACTGGCGGCAGGCACTGGCCGGGGCACCGCAGGAACTGCCGCTGCCGGCCAGCAGGCCGCGCCCGGCGGCGGCCACTCACCGCGGTCACCGAGCTGGCCTGTTCGTTCCGGCCGGGCTGCACGAGCAGCTCACCGGCCTGGCCCGGGCCAGCGGCGTGACCCTGCACATGATCATGCATGCCGCGCTGGCGGTCCTGCTGTGCAGGCTCGGCGCCGGAACCGACCTGCTGGTCGGCACCCCGGTGGCCGGGCGGACCGACGCCGCCCTGGACAACCTGGTCGGGTTCTTCGTCAACACGCTGGTGCTGCGCGCCGACGTGTCCGGGGACCCGTCCTTCACCGACCTGCTCGACCAGGTGCGAGACACCGGGCTGGCCGCGCTGGACCACCAGGACGTGCCGTTCGAGCGGCTGGTGGAGGTGCTCGCGCCGGAGCGGTCGCTGTCCCGCGCCCCGCTGGTCCAGGTCATGCTCGTGGTGCAGAACAACGCCCCGGCGGTGCTGCAGCTTGGCGGCGTGCAGGCCGGTCAGCTGCCCGGCCCGGACAGCCAGGACAGCCCGCCCGGCCCGTCCAGCCCGGCCGACCGAGGCGACCTGGGCGACCCGGGCGACCCGGGCCGGCTTGACGCGGGCATCCCCGGCGCGGCCAAGGTCGACCTGGATGTCGCGCTCAGCGAGGTCCTCGACCCGGCGGGCCGCGGCCGGGCTGACCGGGACGGTTACGGTGTCGGCCGACCTGTTCGACCCGGCCGACGCCGGGACGCTCGCGGCGCGGTTCGTCCGGGTCCTCGCGGCGGTAGCCGCTGACCCGCGATCCGCGGTGCGCCAGGTGCAGGTACTGGCCGCGGCCGAGCGCAGGCAGCTGCTGGCTGAGTGGACCGGTACCACCGCGCCGGTGCTGATGGAGGGGGAAGGGGGGGCGGGCGGGGGCATGCCGGAGCTGATCGGCAGGCAGCTGACCAGCGCCCCGGACGCGGTGGCGATGACCTTCGGCGGCGCGGCCTGGACCTGCCGGTGGCTGGCCCGGCAGTCCGGGCGGCTGGCCAGCCTGCTGCGCCGAGCCGGGGCTGCCCCGGAGACCGTGATCGGGCTGTGCCTGCCGCGGGGCCCGGAACTGATCGCGGCGGTACTGGCGGTATGGCAGGCGGGCGCCGCTTACCTGCCGCTCGACCCCGGCTACCCGGCGGAGCGGCTCGCGTTCATGCTCACCGACAGCGGGGCCGGTGTCCTGCTCGGCCGCCGGGATGTGGCCGGCGCCCTGGCGCACTGGCCTGGCGAGGCCGCTTCCGCGGCCCAGCCGAGGCGGGCGGTGTGGCTGGATGACCCGGCGGTGCAGGCGGAGCTGTCCGGCCCGGGCCGGGCCGAGCCGGACGGCCCGGCCGTGCTGCGCCCGGTGCCGCCGGCCCGTGCCGCGTACGTGATCTACACCTCCGGATCCTCCGGCCAGCCCAAGGGCGTGCTGGTCCCGCACGCCGGCCTGGCCAGCCTGGCCACCGCGCAGATCGAGCGATTCGGCATCACCGCTAGCAGCCGGGTCCTCCAGTTCGCCTCGCCGGGCTTCGACGCGGCGCTGTCCGAGCTTGCGGTGGCCCTGTGCAGCGGGGCCAGCCTGGTGCTGGCCGCCCCGGTCGAGCTGCTGGCCGGGCCGCCGCTGGCGGAGCTGGCCACCCGGCATGGCGTGACTTACCTGTCGGTGCCGCCCGCGCTGCTCCGGATTCTGGATCCGGCCAGCCTGCCGTCGGTGCTGACGCTGGCGACCGGCGGCGAGGCGCTCGGCCCGGAACTGGTGACCGCCTGGGCGTCCAGGCTGCGGCTGATCAACGTCTACGGACCGACCGAGGCGACGGTCTGCGCCACGATGACACCTCCGCTGTCCCCTGGCGACGACCCGCCGATCGGAACGCCGATCACGAACGCGCGGGTGCTCGTGCTTGACCAGTTCCTTGAGCCTGTGCCCGCGGGCGTGACCGGGGAGCTGTACCTGGCCGGGGCCGGGCTGGCCCGCGGCTACCTGGGCCAGCCGGGGCTGACTGCCGAGCGGTTCGTGGCCTGCCCGTTCGGCTTCCCGGGCGGTCCCGCAGCCGGGGCGCGGATGTACCGGACCGGGGACCTGGCCCGGTGGACGGTGCAACGGGCCGGGGGGGCGGGCGAAGAAGCCGGGGCGGGCGAAGAAGCCGGGGCGGGCGCAGAAGCGGAGCCGGGCGAAGAAGCCGGGGCGGGCGGAGGACGGCTGATGTTCGCCGGCCGCGCCGACGACCAGATCAAGATCCGCGGCTTCCGGGTCGAGCTCGGCGAGATCGAGACCGTGCTCGCCGCTCACCCCAGCGTGGCCCAGGCCGCGGTGACGCTGCATCAGGAGGCGCCGTCCGATCAGCGGCTGATCGCCTGCATTGTCCCGTCCCGCCGCCCGGATCCGGCCGCCGACGCGGAGCTGGCCGCGGCGGTCCGGGCGTTCGCGGCGCAGCGGCTGCCCGAATTCATGCTGCCCGCGGTCACGGTGCTCGACGCCCTGCCCTTGCTGCCCAGCGGCAAGGTGGACCGCAAGGCGCTGCAGGCCGGCGGCCACCAGGTCAGCACCGATAGCCGCGGGCCGGCCACCATCCGGGAAGAGCTGCTCTGCGCGGTGTTCGCCGAGATCCTGGGCCTGGACCGGGTCGGCCCGCTGGACAGCTTCTTCGACCTGGGCGGCCACTCGCTGCTGGCCACCCAGCTGATCAGCCGGGTCCGCTCGGTGCTGCACGCCGAGTTGCCGGTGCGGGCGGTGTTTGAAGCACCGACGCCGGCCCTGCTCGCGGAGCGGCTGGAGCAGGCCGCCCCGGCCCGGATCGCGCTGGCGCCGCGGGAGCGGCCGGACCGCGTGCCGCTGTCGTTCGCCCAGCAGCGGCTGTGGTTCCTGGCCCAGCTCGAGGGACCGAGCCCGGCCTACAACCTACCGGTTGTGCTGCGGCTGTCCGGTGACCTGGACGTGCCCGCGCTGAGCGCGGCGCTGGCCGACGTCATCGGCCGGCACGAGGTGCTGCGCACCGTGTTCCCCGCCGCCGACGGGCAGCCCTGCCAGCAGGTGCTGGATCCGGCCGAGCTGAGCTGGGAGCTTCCGGTCACCGAGACAGCCGAGGCCGACCTGCCAGGCGCGGTGGCGCGGGCGTGCGGCTACCCGTTCGACCTGTCGGCGCAGATCCCGCTGCAGGCCTGGCTGCTGCGCCGGGGACCGGCCGAGCACGTGCTGGTGGTGGTGCTGCATCACATCGCCGGGGACGGCTGGTCGGTCGCCCTGCTGGCCCGCGACGTCTCGGCCGCCTACGCGGCCAGGTGCGCCGGGCGAGAGCCGGACTGGGCGCCGCTGCCGGTGCAGTACGCCGACTACGCGCTGTGGCAGCGGGAGCTGCTCGGCTCCGACGACGATCCGGGCAGCCTGCTGTCGCGGCAGGTGGCGTACTGGCGGGAGGCGCTGGACGGGGCACCGCAGGAGCTGGCCCTGCCGGCCAGCAGGCCGCGCCCGGCGATGGTCAGTCACCGCGGGCACGCCGCGCCGCTGCGCGTCCCGGCCGGGGTGCACCAGCAGCTGGCCGCCCTGGCCAGGGTTCAGGGCGTGACGATGTCCATGCTGGTACAGGCCGGCCTGGCCGTGCTGCTGGCCAGGCTGGGCACCGGGACCGACATCCCGGTCGGCATGGCGGTGGCCGGGCGGACCGACACCGCCCTGGACGAGCTGGTCGGGTTCTTCGTCAACACCCTGGTGCTGCGCGCCGACGTCTCCGGCGACCCGCCGTTTGCCGAGCTGCTCGGCCGGGTGCGCGAGGCCGGACTCGGCGCGCTGGACCACCAGGACGTGCCGTTCGAGCGGCTGGTCGAGGTGCTCGCGCCGGAGCGCTTCCTGGGCCGCCACCCGCTGTTCCAGGTCATGCTCACGGTGCAGAACAACGCGCCCGCGGTGCTGGAGCTTGGCGAGGTGCAGGCCGGGGATCTCGCCCCGGCCGCTGAGCCGGCCGCGCCGGAGCCGGACATCGGCGTGACGGCGAGGTTCGACCTGGAGTTCACCGTGACCGAGACGGCTGATGACCCGGGCCGCCAGGCTGGGCTCACCGGGTCGGTCGCGGTCTCGGCTGACCTGTTCGACCGGCCGGCCGCCGCCATGTTCGCGCAGCGGCTGGGCCGGGTGCTGGCCATGGTGGCGGCCGACCCCCAGGTCCGGGTGCATGAGGTGGAGATCCTCGCCGAAGCCGAACGGCGGCAGATCGTGCAGGCGTGGAACGACACCGCGATGCCGGTCCCGGGTGGGGGCGTGACGGAGCTGATCACCGCGCAGGCGGCGGCTGCTCCGGACGCGGTGGCGCTGGTGTGCGCCGGGGAGTGGTGGAGCCGCGCACGGCTGGCCGGGTGCGCTGCCCGGATCGCCGGGCAGCTGCGAAGTGCGGGAGCCGGGCCGGAGACGGTGGTAGGGCTGTGCCTGGAACGGGGACCGGAGCTGATCGCGGCGATCCTGGGCGCGTGGCAGGCCGGGGCCGGTTACCTGCCGCTGGATCCGGAGTACCCGGCCGCGCGGCTGCAGTTCATGCTGGCGGATAGCGGAGCCGGGCTGGTGGTCAGCCACCGCGGGCTGGCCACGGGGCTGGCTGGGCACGTGATCTGGCTGGATGACCCGGCGCTGGCGGCCGGGTCCGCGACGGCGGAAGCGCCCGCCCGGCCGGCCGGGCCGGACCAGCTGGCATACGTCATCTACACGTCGGGATCCACCGGGCAGCCTAAAGGGGTGCAGGTGGGCCAGGCCGGGGTGATGAACCTGGCGGCGGCGCTTGGCCCGGTCCTGGGGGCCGGACCGGGGGTGCGGGTGCTGCAGTTCGCCTCGTTCAGCTTCGACGCCTCGGTGCTGGACGTGGCGGTGGTACTGGCGGCGGGCGGCACGCTGGTGATCGCCACCGCGGGTGAGCGGGCCGATCCGGCCGCGCTCACCGGGCTGATCGCAGGCCTGGGGGTGTCCGCGGCCAGCGTGGCGCCCTCGCTGCTCGCCGTGCTGGATCCGGCCCGGCTGGGCGGGCTGACCCGCATGATGGCCGGCTCCGAGCCGCTGACCAGCGGGCTGGTGGACGCCTGGGCACCAGGCCGGCACCTGGTGCACTGCTACGGGCCGACCGAGGCGGCGGTGATCTCTGTCACCGCGGTGGTCGAGGCCGGGGCCGGGCAGATGCCGCCGATCGGGGTTCCGGTCGCGAACACCCGGGCATTCGTGCTCGACGAGTGGCTGGGCCCGGTGCCGGCCGGGGTGACCGGCGAGCTGTACCTGGCCGGTGCGGGCCTGGCCCGGGGGTATGCCGGGCGGCCGGGGCTGACCGCGGAGCGGTTCGTGGCCTGCCCGTCCGGGCTGGTGCCGGGCGGTGCCGCGGGCGGGGCGCGGATGTACCGGACCGGTGACCTGGCCCGGTGGATGGTGCAGGGCGGGCAGGCGGGCGGAGCAGCGGAGCCGGGCGCAGCAGCGGGGGCGGGGCAAGAAGCCGGGGAAAGCAGAGGGCGGCTGGAATTCCGCGGCCGGGCTGACGACCAGGTAAAGATCCGCGGGTTCCGGGTGGAGCCCGGCGAGGTGGAGGCGGTGCTCGCCGCCTACCGGGGGGTCAGCCACGCGGTGGTTGTCGCCCGCGAGGACATTGCCGGTGACCGGCGGCTGGCCGCCTACGTGGTCCCCGCGGCCGGCCCGGACGCGGCGGCTGACGGCGAGCCGGGGCAGGCCCTGGCCCGGCGGGGCGCGCTGGCCGAGGCGGCACGGGCGTACCTGGCCGACCGGCTGCCCGGTTTCCTGGTGCCGTCGGTGGTGACCGTGCTGGACGCCCTTCCGCTGACCTCCACCGGGAAGGTGGACCGGCGGGCCCTGCCGGTGCCCGACTACCAGGCCGCAGCGGACGGCGAGAAGCCGGTGTCGGTGCGGGAGGAGATTTTGTGCGGGGTGTTTGCGCAGGTGCTGGGGGTGGAGCGGGTGGGGGCCGGGGATAGTTTCTTTGATCTGGGCGGGCATTCGCTGCTGGCGGTGCGGCTGGTGAGTCAGGTCCGGGTGGTGCTGGGGGCTGAGCTGGCGGTGCGGGTGCTGTTTGAGGCGCCGACGCCGGCGTTGCTGGCGGGGCGGCTGGAGGGGGCGGGGCCGGCCCGGGTTCGGCTGGGGGTGCGGGAGCGGCCGGCGGTGGTGCCGTTGTCGTTTGCGCAGCAGCGGTTGTGGTTCCTGGCTGAGCTGGAGGGGCCGAGCGCGACTTATAACCTGCCGGTGGTGCTGCGGTTGTCGGGGGAGCTGGATGTGGTGGCGCTGGGTGCGGCGCTGGGTGATGTGATCGGGCGTCATGAGGTGCTGCGGACGGTGTTCCCGGCGGTGGCGGGGCAGCCGGGGCAGCGGGTGCTGGACCGGGGTGAGGTGGGCTGGGAGCTGCCGGTGACGGAGGTGGCGGAGGCGGGGCTGGCTGGTGTGGTGGCGCGGGAGTCGGGGGAGGTGTTTGATTTCTCGGCGCAGATCCCGGTGCGGGCGCGGCTGGTGGTGACCGGGCCGGGTGAGCATGTGCTGGTGGTGGTGATCCATCACATCGCGGGGGATGGGTGGTCGATGGGTTTGCTGGCGCGTGATGTGTCGGTGGCGTATGCGGCGCGGTGTGCGGGGCGGGAGCCGGGGTGGGATCCGCTGCCGGTGCAGTATGCCGATTATGCGCTGTGGCAGCGGGAGCTGCTGGGGGCGGAGGATGACCCGGGCAGTCTGCTGGCCGGGCAGGTGGGGTACTGGCGGGAGGTGCTGGCGGGGGCGCCGGTGGAGCTGGTGCTGCCGGCGGACCGGCCGCGGCCGGCGGTGGCTAGTCACCGGGGGCATGCGGTGGGGCTGGAGGTCCCGGCCGGGGTGCATCAGGGGCTGGCCGGGCTGGCCCGGGCGCAGGGCGTGACCATGTTCATGGTGGTGCAGGCGGCGCTGGCGGTGCTGTTGTCGCGGCTGGGCGCGGGGACTGATATCCCGGTCGGCGCGGCGGTGGCGGGGCGGACTGATGCGGCGCTGGATGAGCTGGTCGGGTTTTTCGTGAACACGCTGGTGCTGCGCACTGATACCTCGGGGGATCCGTCGTTCGCTGAGCTGCTGGGCCGGGTCCGGGAGGCCGGGCTGGGGGCGCTGGATCATCAGGACGTGCCGTTCGAGCGGCTGGTGGAGGTGCTGGCGCCGGAGCGGTCGATGGCGCGTCACCCGTTGTTCCAGGTCATGCTCACGATGCAGAACAATGCCCCGGCGGTGCTGGACCTGCCCGGTATCCGGATCGGGCAGGGCGCGGCCGGGCCGGGGGGCGGGCAGCCCGGCAGTGCCGGGGGCGGCGGGGGCGGCGGGCCGGCAGGTCGTGGTCGCGTCGAAGTTTGACCTGGAGTTCACCGTGGCCGAGGCGGGCGGTGAGCCGGGGCTGCCGGGCGGGCTGGCCGGGGTGGTGACGGCAGCGGCTGACCTGTTCGATCATGCCACCGCGAAGATGCTCGCTGCCCGGTTCAGCCGGGTGCTGGCGGCGGTGGCTGCCGCTCCGCAGGCCCGGCTGCACGAGATCGGGGTGCTGAGCCAGGCCGAGCGGGATCAGGTGGTGTCGGGGTGGAACGACACCGCGGCGCCGGTGCCGGCGGCGGGGGAAGGGGTGGCGGGGCTGCTCGGGCGGCAGGCGGCCAGGACCCCGGACGCGGTCGCGGTGGTCTGCGGGGCCGGCTGGGTGAGTTATGCCGAGCTGGAGGCCCGGGCCTGGCGGCTGGCCGGGGTGCTGGCGGCGTGCGGGGCGGGTCCGGAGGTCGTGGTGGCGCTGGCGCTGGAGCGGGGGCCGGAGCTGATCACGGCGATCTGGGCGGTGTGGCTGACCGGGGCCGCCTACCTGCCGCTGGATCCGGGGCACCCGGCGGAGCGGATCGCGTTCATGCTGGCCGACAGCCGCGCCAGCGTGGTGGCCGGCACCTCGGCCCTGCTGGACGAGCTGCCCGCCGGGCGGATCGTCACGGTAGCGGTGGATGACCCGCCCGCCGCCGCCGCGCGGCGGCGGTCTCGCCGGGAACGGCACCGCGGCCGGGCCCGGCGGGGCTGGCGTATGTGATGTATACCTCGGGGTCGACGGGGGCGCCCAAGGGGGTGCAGGTGACGCACGGCGGGCTGGTGAATTACCTGTCCTGGGCCGCTGAGGCCTACGGCACCGGCGGCGGCGGGCCGGGCGCGGTGCTGCACTCGTCGGTGGCGGTGGACCTGACCGTGACCAGCGTGCTGGTGCCCCTGGTATCGGGGTCGGCGGTGGTGGCCAGCCCGGCGGGCGGGACCGAGGGCCTGGCCGGGCTGCTGGCCGGTACCGGCGGCGGGTTCGGGCTGGTGAAGGTGGTGCCCGGGCACCTGCCGGTGCTGGCGTCGCTGCTGCCCGGGGCGGTGCTGGCCGGCGCGGCGCGGCGGCTGGTGGTGGGCGGCGAGGCGCTGACCGGGGCGGCCGCGGCGTCCTGGCTGGAGCTGGCGCCCGGCTCGGTGCTGGTCAACGAGTACGGGCCGACCGAGGCCGTGGTCGGCTGCTGCGTGTTCGAGGTCACCGCCGGGCAGCAGGTACCCGCCGCGGTGCCGATCGGGTCCCCGGTCGCGAACACGCAGCTGTACGTGCTGGATGAATGGCTGAGCCCGGTCCCGCCGGGGGTGACCGGGGAACTGTACATCGCCGGGGCGCAGCTGGCCCGCGGATACGCCGGCCAGCCCGGGCTGACCGCCGGGCGGTTCGCGGCCTGCCCGTTCGGGCCGCCCGGCCAGCGGATGTACCGGACCGGGGACCTGGCCCGCTGGACCGCACCCCACCCCGGCGCCGGGGTACTGGAATTCCTCGGCCGGGCCGACGACCAGGTCAAGATCCGCGGCTACCGGGTCGAGCCAGGCGAGATAGAAGCCATCCTCGCCGCCCACCCCGCCGTCACCGCCGCCGTCGTCACCACCCGCCACGACACCCCCGGAAACCAGCAGCTCACCGCCTACATCACCACCCGCACCACCGACACCACCGACACCGGCACCGCCGACAGCACAGACAGCGGCAGCACCGCCGAGCTCACCCGCGCCATCCGCGCCTACGCCACCCAGCGACTGCCCGACTACATGATCCCCGCAGCCATCACCATCCTCGACACACTCCCGCTCACCACCACCGGCAAGATCAACCGCACCGCACTACCCGCACCCGCCGCCACCGAGGCCGGGGCTACGGGCCGCGGCCCGGCCACCGCCAGGGAGGAGATCCTGTGCGCGGTGTTCGCCGAAGTGCTCGGCCTGCCCGCGGTCGGGGCCGAGCAGAGCTTCTTTGAGCTGGGCGGCCACTCGCTGCTCGCGGTCTCGCTGGTGGAAAGGCTGCGTGAGCGCGGGGTGGCCGTATCGGTGCGGGCGCTGTTCCAGCAGCCGACCCCGGCCGGGCTGGCCGCGGCCGCCGGACCGGCCGAGGTGGCAGTGCCGCCGCGGCAGATCCCCGAGGGCGCGCAGGCGATCATGCCGCAGATGCTGCCGCTGGTGCAGCTGACCGCGGAGCAGATCGGCGTGATCGTGGCCGGGGTCGACGGCGGCGCGCCGAACCTGGCCGACGTGTACCCGCTGGCGCCGTTGCAGGAAGGGCTGCTGTTCCACCACCTGCTGGGGGAGCAGGGCAGCGCCGATGTGTACCTGGAGCCGTTCGTGCTTCGGCTGGAGTCGCGGCAGCGGCTGGAGGAGTTCCTGGCCGCGCTGCAGCAGGTGATCGACCGGCACGACATCTACCGGACCGCGATGGCCTGGCACGGGCTGGCCGAGCCGGTGCAGGTGGTGTGGCGGCAGGCCCGGCTGCCGGTCACCGAGGTAACCCTCGCGGCGGACGCGGATCCGGTGGCCGGGCTGCTGGCGGTGGCCGGGGGGCGAATGGACCTGAGCCGGGCGCCGCTGCTGCGGGTGCACGCGGCCGGGGAGCCCGGCGGCAGCCGGTGGCTGGTCCTGGTGCAGGTGCATCACCTGCTGCTCGACCACACCGGGCTGGAGGTGGTGCTGGGCGAGCTGCAGATGATCTTGAACGGGCAGGCGGGGCGGCTGGCGGTGCCATTGCCGTTCCGGGACTTCGTCGCCCAGGCCCAGCTGGCAGTACCCAGGTCCGAGCACGAGGCTTACTTCGCCGGGCTGCTGGCGGACGTGACCGAGCCGACGGCGCCGTTCGGCCTGCTGGACGTGCGCGGGGACGGGTCGACGGCGGCGCGGTCCCGGCTGATGCTGGCGGACGACCTGGCAGCCCGGCTGCGGGTGCAGGCCAGGACGCTGGGAGTGTCGTCGGCGACGCTGTTCCATGTGGCCTGGGCCCGGGTGCTTGCGTCCCTGGCCGGGCGGGCCGACGTGGTGTTCGGCACGGTGCTGTTCGGCCGGCTGGCTGCCGGAGCCGGCGCGGACCGGGTGCCGGGGCCGTACATGAACATGCTGCCGGTGCGGGCAGCCGTCGGCGCGGCGGCAGTGGCCGACGCGATAGCCGGAATGCAGGCGCAGCTCGGCGGGCTGCTGGCGCACGAGCATGCGCCGCTGGCGGTAGCCCAGCAGGCCAGCGGGGTGGCGGCGCCGCTGCCGCTGTTTACCTGCTTCCTGAACTACCGGCACAGCCAGCACGTGCCGCCGCCGGCCGCGGATCACCAGGCCGGTCAGGCCGGGGCGGAGCCAGGAGCCGGCTTCGCCGGCATCGAGGTGCTGTTCACCCAGGATCGCAGCAACTACCCGCTGGGCGTGTCGGTGGATGACTTCGGCACCGGGTTCGCCGTCACGGTCGACGTGGTGCCGCCGGGCAGCCCCGAGCTGGTGTGCGAGCTGATGGTGACCGCGGTCTCCGGCCTGACCGCGGCGCTGGAGTCGGCTCCGCAGACACCGCTGCGCGCGGTGGAGATACTGGCCGGGGCCGGGCGGGACCGGGTCGTGCGCGAGTGGAACGACACCGCGGCACCGGTGCCGGAGCAGACCCTGGCCGGCCTGTTCGAGGCGCAGGCGGCGGTCACGCCTGATTCGGTCGCGGTTGCCTGCCCGAACGCGAGCCTGACCTACCGGGGGCTGAGCCGGCGGGCGAGCCGGCTGGGCCGGGTGCTGGCCGAGCTGGGCGCCGGGCCGGAGTCGGTGGTAGCGGTGGTGGGGCAGCGATCCGCTGAGCTGCTGGTGGCGCAGCTGGCGGCGGCTAAGGCCGGGGCGGCGTGGCTGCCGGTCGATCCGGCCCATCCGGCTGAGCGGATCGCGTTCCTGCTGCGCGATGCCCGGCCCTCAGTGATCCTGGTCACGTCGTCGGCGGCCGCGGCGGACCTGCCGATGCTGGCCGGCGTGCCGGTGCTGGAGACCGGTGCGGCCGGGCAAGCCGGGATGGATGATGCGGACCAGGCCGGTGGCCCCTGGCCGGGCCGGGCGAGGCCGGCGCATCCGGCCTACCTCATCTACACCTCGGGGTCGACTGGCGAGCCGAAGGGCGTGCTGGTGCCGCACGCGGGCCTGGCCAGCCTGGCTGCCGCGCAGACTGAACGGTTCGCAGTCACCCCGGCCAGCCGGGTGCTGGCATTCGCCCCGGCCGGCTTCGATGCCTCGGTGTCGGAACTGGTCATGACGTGGTGCAGTGGCGCGACCCTGGTGCTGGCCGGGGCGGCGGAGCTCCGGCCCGGCCCGGAGCTGGCGGGCCTGGCGGCCGAGCAGGGGGTGACGCACCTGACCGTGCCGCCCGCGGTGCTGGCGGTACTGGATCCGGGTGACCTGCCCTCGGTACGGACGCTGGTTGCCGCCGGCGAGGCACTCAGCCAGGACCTGGTGCGTACCTGGGCACCCGGGCGGCGGCTGGTCAACGCCTACGGGCCGACCGAGACCACGGTCTGCGCCTCGATGAGCGGGCCGCTGGCACCAGGCGATGCCCCGCACATCGGCAGCCCGATCACCAATGCCCGGCTGCTGGTCCTTGACCAGTGGCTGGGCCCGGCGCCGCCGGGAGTGGCGGGCGAGCTGTACGTGGCCGGTGCGGGCCTGGCCCGGGGGTATGCCGGGCGGCCGGGGCTGACCGCGGAGCGGTTCGTGGCCTGCCCGTCCGGGCTGGTGCCGGGCGGTGCCGCGGGCGGGGCGCGGATGTACCGGACCGGTGACCTGGCCCGCTGGACGGTGCAAGCGGGCGGGCGGGCGGGGGGGGCGGGCGCAGCAGCGGAGCCGGGCGGAGGAGCGGGGGCGAGCGGAGCAGCGGAGCCGGGCGGAGAAGCGGGGGAAGGCGGCGGGCGGCTGGTGTTCTGCGGCCGGGCCGACGATCAGGTCAAGGTCCGCGGGTTCCGGATCGAGCCAGGCGAGATCGAGAGCGCGCTGGCCGCCCACCCGGCCGTGTCCGGCGCGGTCGTGGTCGCCCGCGAGGACATCCCCGGCGACCAGCGCCTGACCGCCTACGTCGTCCCCGCCAGCACCGATGCCGCCGCCGGGGACGGGGCCGACCGGGATGGCACGGCAGCCGGGCGTGACGACACGGCCGGCGACGACGGCGGCGCGGCGCGTGCCGGGCTGGCCCGGACCCTGCTGGACTACCTGACCGGGCGGCTGCCGGGATACCTGGTGCCTTCGGTCGTCATGGTGGTGGACGTCCTTCCGCTGACGGTGAGCGGGAAGGTGGACCGGCGGGCGCTGCCGGTTCCCGCGGTGCCGGGCGGCGGGCCGGCGGTGTTGCGGCCCGGGGTCCGGTGTCGGTGCGGGAGGAGATTTTGTGCGGGGTGTTTGCGCAGGTGCTGGGGCTGGAGCGGGTGGGGGCCGGGGATAGTTTCTTTGATCTGGGCGGGCATTCGCTGCTGGCGGTGCGGCTGGTGAGTCAGGTCCGGGTGGTGCTGGGGGCTGAGCTGGCGGTGCGGGTGCTGTTTGAGGCGCCGACGCCGGCGTTGCTGGCGGGGCGGCTGGAGGGGGCGGGGCCGGCCCGGGTTCGGCTGGGGGTGCGGGAGCGGCCGGCGGTGGTGCCGTTGTCGTTTGCGCAGCAGCGGTTGTGGTTCCTGGCTGAGCTGGAGGGGCCGAGCGCGACTTATAACCTGCCGGTGGTGCTGCGGTTGTCGGGGGAGCTGGATGTGGTGGCGCTGGGTGCGGCGCTGGGTGATGTGATCGGGCGTCATGAGGTGCTGCGGACGGTGTTCCCGGCGGTGGCGGGGCAGCCGGGGCAGCGGGTGCTGGACCGGGGTGAGGTGGGCTGGGAGCTGCCGGTGACGGAGGTGGCGGAGGCGGGGCTGGCTGGTGTGGTGGCGCGGGAGTCGGGGGAGGTGTTTGATTTCTCGGCGCAGATCCCGGTGCGGGCGCGGCTGGTGGTGACCGGGCCGGGTGAGCATGTGCTGGTGGTGGTGATCCATCACATCGCGGGGGATGGGTGGTCGATGGGTTTGCTGGCGCGTGATGTGTCGGTGGCGTATGCGGCGCGGTGTGCGGGGCGGGAGCCGGGGTGGGATCCGCTGCCGGTGCAGTATGCCGATTATGCGCTGTGGCAGCGGGAGCTGCTGGGGGCGGAGGATGACCCGGGCAGTCTGCTGGCCGGGCAGGTGGGGTACTGGCGGGAGGTGCTGGCGGGGGCGCCGGCTGAGCTGGTGCTGCCGGCGGACCGGCCGCGGCCGGCGGTGGCTAGTCACCGGGGGCATGCGGTGGGGCTGGAGGTCCCGGCCGGGGTGCATCAGGGGCTGGCCGGGCTGGCCCGGGCGCAGGGCGTGACCATGTTCATGGTGGTGCAGGCGGCGCTGGCGGTGCTGTTGTCGCGGCTGGGCGCGGGGACTGATATCCCGGTCGGCGCGGCGGTGGCGGGGCGGACTGATGCGGCGCTGGATGAGCTGGTCGGGTTTTTCGTGAACACGCTGGTGCTGCGCACTGATACCTCGGGGGATCCGTCGTTCGCTGAGCTGCTGGGCCGGGTCCGGGAGGCCGGGCTGGGGGCGCTGGATCATCAGGACGTGCCGTTCGAGCGGCTGGTGGAGGTGCTGGCGCCGGAGCGGTCGATGGCGCGTCACCCGTTGTTCCAGGTCATGCTCACGATGCAGAACAATGCCCCGGCGGTGCTGGACCTGCCCGGTATCCGGATCGGGCAGGGCGCGGCCGGGCCGGGGGGCGGGCAGCCCGGCAGTGCCGGGGGCGGCGGGGGCGGCGGGGGCGGCGGGCCGCAGGTCGTGGTCGCGTCGAAGTTTGACCTGGAGTTCACCGTGGCCGAGGCGGGCGGTGAGCCGGGGCTGCCGGGCGGGCTGGCCGGGGTGGTGACGGCAGCGGCTGACCTGTTCGATCATGCCACCGCGAAGATGCTCGCTGCCCGGTTCAGCCGGGTGCTGGCGGCGGTGGCTGCCGCTCCGCAGGCCCGGCTGCACGAGATCGGGGTGCTGAGCCAGGCCGAGCGGGATCAGGTGGTGTCGGGGTGGAACGACACCGCGGCGCCGGTGCCGGCGGCGGGGGAAGGGGTGGCGGGGCTGCTCGGGCGGCAGGCGGCCAGGACCCCGGACGCGGTCGCGGTGGTCTGCGGGGCCGGCTGGGTGAGTTATGCCGAGCTGGAGGCCCGGGCCTGGCGGCTGGCCGGGGTGCTGGCGGCGTGCGGGGCGGGTCCGGAGGTCGTGGTGGCGCTGGCGCTGGAGCGGGGGCCGGAGCTGATCACGGCGATCTGGGCGGTGTGGCTGACCGGGGCCGCCTACCTGCCGCTGGATCCGGGGCACCCGGCGGAGCGGATCGCGTTCATGCTGGCCGACAGCCGCGCCAGCGTGGTGGCCGGCACCTCGGCCCTGCTGGACGAGCTGCCCGCCGGGCGGATCGTCACGGTAGCGGTGGATGACCCGCCCGCCGCCGCCGCGGCGGCGGCGGCGGCGGTCTCGCCGGGAACGGCACCGCGGCCGGGCCCGGCGGGGCTGGCGTATGTGATGTATACCTCGGGGTCGACGGGGGTGCCCAAGGGGGTGCAGGTGACGCACGGCGGGCTGGTGAATTACCTGTCCTGGGCCGCTGAGGCCTACGGCACCGGCGGCGGCGGGCCGGGCGCGGTGCTGCACTCGTCGGTGGCGGTGGACCTGACCGTGACCAGCGTGCTGGTGCCCCTGGTATCGGGGTCGGCGGTGGTGGCCAGCCCGGCGGGCGGGACCGAGGGCCTGGCCGGGCTGCTGGCCGGTACCGGCGGCGGGTTCGGGCTGGTGAAGGTGGTGCCCGGGCACCTGCCGGTGCTGGCGTCGCTGCTGCCCGGGGCGGTGCTGGCCGGCGCGGCGCGGCGGCTGGTGGTGGGCGGCGAGGCGCTGACCGGCGCGGCCGCGGCGTCCTGGCTGGAGCTGGCGCCCGGCTCGGTGCTGGTCAACGAGTACGGGCCGACCGAGGCCGTGGTCGGCTGCTGCGTGTTCGAGGTCACCGCCGGGCAGCAGGTACCCGCCGCGGTGCCGATCGGGTCCCCGGTCGCGAACACGCAGCTGTACGTGCTGGATGAATGGCTGAGCCCGGTCCCGCCGGGGGTGACCGGGGAACTGTACATCGCCGGGGCGCAGCTGGCCCGCGGATACGCCGGCCAGCCCGGGCTGACCGCCGGGCGGTTCGCGGCCTGCCCGTTCGGGCCGCCCGGCCAGCGGATGTACCGGACCGGGGACCTGGCCCGCTGGACCGCACCCCACCCCGGCGCCGGGGTACTGGAATTCCTCGGCCGGGCCGACGACCAGGTCAAGATCCGCGGCTACCGGGTCGAGCCAGGCGAGATAGAAGCCATCCTCGCCGCCCACCCCGCCGTCACCGCCGCCGTCGTCACCACCCGCCACGACACCCCCGGAAACCAGCAGCTCACCGCCTACATCACCACCCGCACCACCGACACCGCCGACAGCACAGACAGCGGCAGCACCGCCGAGCTCACCCGCGCCATCCGCGCCTACGCCACCCAGCGACTGCCCGACTACATGATCCCCGCAGCCATCACCATCCTCGACACACTCCCCCTCACCACCACCGGCAAGATCAACCGCACCGCACTACCCGCACCCGACTACGCGGCCGCAACCGAAGGCCGCGGACCAGTCACGGTACGCCAGGAAATTCTCTGCGGAGTGTTCGCCGAGGTGCTCGGCCGGCCGTCAGTCGGGACCGAGGACGACTTCTTCGCCCTGGGCGGCCACTCGCTGCTCGCGGTCTCGCTGGTCAGCAAGGTCCGCTCGGTACTCGGCGCCGAGCTCTCGGTGCGGGAGCTGTTCGAGGCCCCGACCCCGGCCCTGCTGGCACGACGGCTGGAGCAGGCCGGGGCCGCCCGGATAGCGCTGCGGCCGCGGCCGCGGCCGGACCGGGTGCCGCTGTCCTTCGCCCAGCAGCGGCTGTGGTTCCTGGCCCGGCTCGAAGGGCCGAGCGCGACGTATCACATCCCGGTGGCGCTGCGGCTGCCCGGCGACCTGGACGCCAGCGCGCTGGGCGCGGCGCTGGCCGACGTGATCACCCGCCACGAGGTACTGCGCACGGTGTACCCGGCGGCCGACGGCCAGCCCTATCAGCAGGTGCTCGGGATGGAGGAACTGAACTGGCAGCTTCCCGTCACCGAAGTCACTCAGGCCGGGCTCGACGATGTCATCGCCGGGGTGACCGGGCAGCCGTTCGACCTGGCCGGCGAGATCCCGCTGCGGGCCCGGCTGCTGGCCATCGGCCGGCGGGGCTACGTGCTGGTGGTGGTGATGCACCACATCACCGGCGACGGCTGGTCGATGAGCCTGCTGGCCCGGGACCTGTCGGCTGCCTATGCCGCGCGGCGGGCCGGGCAGGCGCCGGGCTGGGGTCCGCTGCCGGTGCAGTACGCCGATTACGCGCTGTGGCAGCGCGAGCTGCTCGGTTCCGAGGACGACCCGGACAGCCTGCTGACGCGGCAGGTCGCATACTGGCGGCAGGCCCTGGCCGGGGCTCCCGAGGAACTGGCCCTGCCCGCAGACCGGCCCCGTCCGCCGGAATCCAGCTACCGCGGGCATGCGGCCGGCCTGGAGGTCCCGGCCGTCGTGCACGAGCGGCTGGCCGGCCTGGCCCGCGCGCACGGGGTAACCCTGTACATGGTGGTGCAGGCGGCACTCGCGGTACTGCTGTCCCGGCTGGGGGCGGGCGACGACATCCCGGTCGGCTCGCCGGTGGCCGGGCGGACCGATACCGCGCTGGATGAGCTGGTCGGGTTCTTCGTCAACACCCTGGTGCTGCGCACCGACCTGTCCGGAGATCCGTCGTTCACCGACCTGATCGGCCGGGTCCGGGAGTGCTGGCTGGGCGCGCTTGATCACCAGGACGTGCCGTTCGAGCGGCTGGTCGAGGTGCTGTCCCCGGTACGCTCCCTGGGCCGTCATCCGCTGTTCCAGGTCATGCTGACCGTGCAGAACACCGCCCCGGCGGTACTGGACCTGGGCGGCCAGCGAGCAGCCGGCGACGCCCGGCGCGCCCCGGCGGCCCCGGCTGTCCCGGCCGCGCCGCCGTCACCTGGCCGGATGCCAGCCGGCCCGCGGTCGGCCCAGTTCGACCTGGACCTCGTGGTCGCCGAGGTCTTCGACGCCGGGGGGCGTCCGGCCGGCCTGGCCGGGTCGGTGACTGCCGCGGCCGATCTGTTCGGCCCCGGCGCCGCGGCGGTCATCGCGGAGCGGTTCGGCCGGGCCCTGGCCGCGGTGAGCGCCGATCCGCAGGCCCCCGTGCGCGCGGTGGAGATCCTGGGCGCGGCGGAACGGCGGCAGATCCTGGCCGGATGGAACGCCACGGCCGGGCCGGTGCCCGCGGCCACGCTGGCCGGCCTGTTCCAGGTCCAGGCGGACTACTGCCCGGACGCGGCGGCGGTGGTCTGGGCCGGCCGCGTGCTGAGCTACCGGGAGCTGGACCGGCGGGCAGGCCGGCTGGCCCGGCTGCTTGCGGCCAGCGGCGCGCGGCCGGAAGCGGTGGTGGCCGTGGTGCTGGAGCGGTCCGCTGAGCTCATCGTGACAGTCCTGGCGGTGCTGAAGGCCGGTGCCGCTTACCTGCTGGTCGATCCGGCGCAGCTCGGGGAGCGGGACGCCCACCTGCTGACCGACGCCGGCCCGGTTTGCCTGGTCACCTCGGCCGACCTGGCCGAACGCGTGCCCGCGCGGCCGGCCGTGCCGGTGGTCATCGCGGCCGGCGGCACGGCGGCGGACGGAGCCGGGCTGGCGGACGACGCCGGGCTGGCGGACGACGCCGGGGCGGACACCGGCCCGCTGGAGCCGGCCCTGGGCCTGCATCCCGCCTACGTGGTCTATACCTCAGGCTCGACCGGCCGGCCCAAGGGAGTGATCGTGCCGCAGGCAGGCCTGGTGAACCTGGTCGCCAGCCACACCCGGTTCGGCGCCGGGCGCGGATCGCGGGTGGCCCAGTTCGCGTCGGCGAGCTTCGACAACTTCTGCTCGGAGTGGTCGATGGCGCTGCTGTCCGGCGCCGTGCTGGTGATAGTCCCGGCGCAACGGCGGCTGGGCGGTGAGCTGGCCGCGTTCCTGACCGAGGAAGGAGTGACCCACGCGACGCTGCCGCCCGCCGCGCTGGCCACCCTGCCGGCCGGGTCGCTCGCGAGCCGGGTCGTGCTCGAGGTAGGCGGCGAGGCATGCCCGCCGGAACTGATCGAGCGCTGGTCGGACGGGCGGGTGCTGTTCAACACCTACGGACCGACCGAGACCACCGTGGATGCGACATCGTGGCGGTGCCGTCCCGGCTCGGGGCAGGTCCTGATCGGCGCGCCGATCGTGAACACTCGCTGTTACGTGCTCGATCCGGGCCTGCGCCCGGTGCCGGCCGGGGTACCGGGAGAGCTGTACCTGGCCGGGTCCGGCCTGGCCCGCGGCTATCTCGGCCAGGCGGCGCTGACCGGGGAGCGGTTCGTGGCCTGCCCGTTCGGGCCGCCCGGCGCGCGGATGTACCGGACCGGGGACCTGGCCCGGTGGATGGTGCAAGGGGACGAGGGGCAGCTGGAGTTCCGCGGCCGCGCCGACGATCAGGTGAAGATCCGCGGGTTCCGGGTGGAGCCGGGCGAGATCGAGGCCGTGCTGGCCGCGCACCCGGACGTGGATCAGGCGGTGGTGGTCGCCCGCGAGGACGCCGCCGGGGACAGCCGGCTGACGGGATACATCGTGCCCGCGGCCAGCACCGGTGCCGCCGACGCCGCCGGCGAGCTGGCCGGGTCGGTGCGCGCGTTCGCCGCGACCCGGCTGCCCGAGTACATGGTGCCCTCGGCCGTGATGGTGCTGACGGCCCTGCCGCTGACCCCGAGCCAGAAGGTGGACCGTAAGGCGCTGCCCGATCCGGACTACGCCGCGGCCTCGTCCGGGCCGGATCCGGCGACGTACCTGGAGGAGATCCTTTGCCGGGCCTTCGCTGAGGTCCTGGGCCTGGAGCGGGTGGGCGTGCAGGACAGCTTCTTCGACCTGGGCGGGCACTCGCTGCTGGCGGTGCCGCTGGTCGAGCGGCTGCGCGAGCAGGGGATGGACATCGAGCTGAAGAACCTGTTCGAGACCCCGACGGTGGCCGGGCTGATCAGCCGGCTGAACTCCTCGTCGGTGCAGGACGCGCTCGGGACCCTGCTCACGATCCGCGGCCGCGGCAGCAAGCCGCCGTTCTTCTGCGTCCATCCGGCCGGCGGGATGAGCTGGTGCTACGCGCCGCTGGCCAGGTACGTGCCGGCCGACTATCCGATCTACGGGCTGCAGGCCCGTGGCCTGGACCGGGAAGGCGAGCCGGCCGAATCCGTCTGCCAGATGGCGGCCGAGTACGTGGCGCAGATCCTGGCCGTGCAGCCAGCCGGCCCGTATCACCTGCTCGGCTGGTCGTTCGGCGGGGTTGTCGCGCACGAGGTCGCCGTTCAGCTGCAGGCCGCCGGGGGGCAGGTAGCGGCCCTGATCGTGATGGATGGCTACCCGCGCCAGCGTGCCCCGCAGCCAGCTGAGGCACAGGGTGATGCGCCCCGGCCGGAGCAACCGGAGCGGCCGGAGCAGCCGGAGCGGCCGGCCGGAGGCGACGGGGGAGAGGAACCTGAGCCGGATCCCGAGCTGGCCGACCTGACCGAGCAGGTGCGGCGGGATTACGGGCTCAGCGCGGAGGTGATCTCCGATGAAGACATCATGGTCGCGGCCAGGGTCTTCCGGAACAACATCAAGCTCGCGGATTTGCATGAATGCCGGACATTCGATGGAGATCTCCTTCTCATTAACTCGGAAGGGGGCTTTGAACCAGATCTGTGGCAACCCCATGTATCCGGCGCGGTAGCAGAAGTCCATCTGCCCTGCCAGCACGAAGAGATGATGCAGCCTGAAATGCTTTCGCAGGCCTGGTCGGGCATAGCATCCTGGCTGCGGCTAGGGCCCTGAGGCGCCACCGCGCTGTGCAGCCCTTGACGATCGCCAGCTCAGCGCCATAGCCTTTCAAAGTCAGTGCCGCGTGCAGGTTAACTAGCTGCAGGCCAGTAAATTCCGATGATAAATACGCCTGCTATGTGATCAGGTTCCTGGCTCGGAGTGGTAATCTTGGAATACGCCTCGGCTAAGCTTGAGGAATGGATGCGCAGGTACTATCATGCCGCGCGCTATGACCTGGGCAGCAGCGGCGTCCAGGTATACCGCCTGGCCGACCTGCGTGCATTGCTCGGGATAGAGCAGCCGAGCCTGGACGCGGTGACTTTCGCGGACAGCACTTCCTACGGCGGCGATGAGCTTCGCGCCGCGGTGGCCGACCGCTGGGGTAACGGCAAGCCGGACTGGGTGCTGGTCACGCACGGATCCAGCGAGGCGATCTACCTGGCGATGAGCACGCTTCTGGACCGCGGTGACGAGATCGTGGCCCAGGATCCGATCTATCATTCGCTGACGTCGGTAGCTGCGACGATCGGGTGCCGAATCCGCCGCTGGGAGATGCGGCAGGAGCGCGGATTCAAGCCCGACCTCAATGATCTTGAGCCACTGATGCGGTCGAATCCGAAGATGCTCGTGGTCAACCTGCCGCACAATCCGACCGGGCG
Organism: uncultured Actinomycetota bacterium; assembly: GCA_963719705.1. GTDB lineage: Bacteria > Actinomycetota > Actinomycetes > Streptosporangiales > Streptosporangiaceae > CAVRCV01. The sequence continues at coordinate 302,564 of CAVRCV010000013.1, read as the reverse complement.
CTCCATCTCCGGGGTCGAGGCCAAGGAACTGGTCCGGCTCGCCGGGCAAGCCGGCGCCTACCTTGTCTTCGACGCCGCCCTGTCAGAACTTGTCTACCGCACCTCGCCGCTGCCGGACCCGACCCTGGAGTACGACCGGGCGATTTCCGTGGGCACCCTGTCCAAGGCCTACGGCCTGCCCGGCCTGCGGTTCGGCTGGTGCATCGCGGCGCCGGAGGTTCTGTTGCCGATGATCAGCCTCCGGGACCGGATGACGCTCAGTCTCTCCCCGCTCACCGAGTTCCTGGCCCTCCAGGTGGCCAGGAAAGGCGATGCCCTGCTTGGCCCGCGGCTGAGCCAGGCGCGGCGGAATCTGGCCTACCTGGAACGCTGGGCGACCTGCCACTCCGAGCTGGTGGAAATGATATCGCCAGACGGCGGCGTGACCGTCTTTCCCCGGCTCACCAGGATCAACGACGCCGATGGCCTGTGCGATGAGCTCGGGCGCGACCACGGAGTACTGCTCGTACCGGGAAGCTGCTTTGGCCATCCCGACCGGATCCGGCTTGGCTTTGGTGACTCAGGCCAGGCTCTTGAAGCGGGCCTCCGGATCATGACAGAGCTGCTCGAAACCCGGTCCAGGACCTAGTTGGGCAAGTTCCGGAGAGCGTAGACATGATTAGGTACGAACTCACTCCCGATGATCTGATCACGATCACGTCGCTGGCTGAAGATATCGCCTGCAGTTGCCAGAGCGTGGAAGATGAGGAATTCCTTGGGGTAGCCGCGACCTACGCCCAGGAGCTCCCGCGCGGGCTGCGGCGCTTCCTGAACGCTCTCCGGCTGGCGGAGAGCTCCGCCGCATGCGTTATCTCCGGTTACCCGGTGGACGATGCGAAGATCGGGCATACGCCGGCCCACTGGCTGGAGCGCCCGGTGCCGAACAGCACCCTTCAGGCCGATATTGTCTTCCTGCTCTGCGCCTGCCTGCTCGGCGATCCGATCGCCTGGTCCACCCAGCAGGACGGGCGGGTCATGCATGATGTCCTGCCCATCAAGAATCATGAATGGGAACAGCTCGGGTCCGGCAGCAGGGAAATCCTGACCTGGCATACCGAGGAAGCGTTCCACCCGCTCCGCGCCGACTATATCGGGCTGATGTGCCTGCGTAATCCGGACCAGGTGGAGACCACTTATGCAAGCGTCGATGACATCGCGCTCAGCCCGGACGTGGCGAAGATCCTGCGCGAGCCGATCTTCCCGATCCGGCCGGATCGCTCGCACCTGCCAGCCAACCGGGGCTCCGCCGAGCTGCACGGCAAGCGGGCCGAGCTGACCGAGCGCTGTTACGCGTGGATCCAGGCCATGGATGCGCACCCGGCTGGCGTCGCGGTGCTCGACGGCTCGGACGACAAGCCATACCTGCGGGCCGACCCGTACTTCATGGACCTGGTCCGCGAGGACGCGCGAGCTGCCGCTGCCCTGGCCAAGCTGTGCGATCAGATAGACGCGAACATCAAGGGCTACGCGCTGGCGGCGGGCGAGATCCTTTTCCTGGACAATTACCGTGCCGTTCATGGCCGGCGGGCTTTTCAGGCTCGCTTCGACGGCACCGACCGCTGGCTCAGGCGCCTGAACGTGACTCGTGACCTGCGTAAGTCGCGGGCCAGCAGGGAGAAGGCCAACAGCCGGGTTATCTACTAGCTGCCGACATCACCTGAAAGGTAAGCGATGAGCACTGAGAGCGCTGAGCATGTCGACGTGGTCGTGGTGGGCGGCGGGCCCGGGGGATCAACGCTGGCGGCCCTGGTCGCAATGCAGGGAAACCGGGTCGTAGTCCTGGAGAAAGAGAAGTTCCCGCGCTGGCAGATCGGCGAATCGCTGCTCCCGCCTACCGTCCACGGAGTCTGCCGCCTGACCGGTGTAGCCGACGAGCTGGCCCAGGCGGGCTTTACCGTGAAACGCGGCGGAACGCAGCGCTGGGGCACTAGTGCGGAGCCGTGGACATTCTCGTTCTCGGTGTCGCAGAAGATGACCGGGCAAACCTCGTTCGCCTACCAGGTCGAGCGAAGCAAGTTCGACAAGATCCTGCTCGATCATGCCCGCCGGATGGGTGCCGACGTGCGCGAAGAGTGCACCGTCACCGAGGTCCTGGGCGGTACCGGAAGAGTAGAGGGCGTCACCTATACCGACGCTACGGGAGCTACCAGGCAGATTCGGTCGAAGTACGTCGTGGACGCCTCGGGCAATAAGAGCCGCATCTACAAGGAGGTCGGCGGAACACGAAAGTACTCAGAGTTCTTCCGGAGCCTCGCGCTCTTCGGATATTTCACTGGCGGGAAACGCCTTCCCCCGCCTAACTCGGGCAATATCCTGTCCGCGGCCTTCGACAGCGGCTGGTTCTGGTACATACCGCTGAGACCGGATCTGACCAGCGTCGGCGCGGTGGTCCGGCGGGAGATGGCGAGCAGGATCCAGGGCGATCCGGAGGAGGCGCTGTTTTCTCTCATCGCCGAGTGCCCGATAATCAGCGATTACCTCAAGGACGCCAAGCGGGTCACCGATGGCCAGTACGGGCAGCTGCGGGTACGCAAGGACTATTCCTATCACAATACGAAGTTCTGGCGGCCGGGCATGGTTCTCATCGGCGACGCCGCATGTTTCATCGACCCCATCTTCTCTTCCGGCGTGCACCTGGCCACCTACAGCGGGCTGCTAGCCGCGCGGTCCATTAACAGCGTGCTTACCGAACGGGTCGATGAGCAGACCGCATTCCATGAGTTCGAGCAGCGGTACCGGCGCGAGTTCGGTGTCTACTACGAGTTCCTGATGGCGTTCTACGATATGCACGTCAGCGAGAGCTCGTACTTCTGGTCAGCCAAGAAGGTGCTCAAGAACAGCACCAGCGAGCTGGAGTCGTTTGTCGAGCTGATCAGCGGCGTGTCCTCCGGCGAGGCGGCCCTGGCCCCCGCTGAGCCGGTGGCGCAGCAGTTCAAGGCCCGGTCGAGCGAATTCGCCAGGGCAGTAGACACCCTGGTCGCCAACGGCGAGGAGAACATGCTGCCGATGTTCAAGTCCTCGGTTGTCCGCCAGGCAATGCACGAGGGCATGCAGGTCCAGGCCACGGCACTGTTCGGCGAGGACGCTGAAGCCGAGCGGCCCCTGTTCGACAACGGGCTCGTGGCCTCGCCCGATGGCATGTTCTGGGCTGTTCCCGGATAAGGACATGCCCTGGGACAGCCGGGTCCCAAGGTGCTCAACTGCGGCGTTGCCGCAGTTGAACACCCTGTCCCCCGGGGAGCGTGCACGGTCATGACCGATCTCATCGACCGCATCGGACGGGCGAGTTCCGAGGACTTCCCCTACGCCGACGTGGTCGCCGAGTTCAGGCGCCTGGGCAAGCACTTCGTGCGCGCGGAACTGCTGACCGCGCTCGATGACGCGCGCCGGCGGCTGGCCGGCGGGCGAGCCGGGTGCCCGGCAGCACCCGCCGCCACGCAGGTGGCTCGCTTCCTGGACTGCGCGCTCGACAAATGGGACGGAACCTACGACTACGCCAGCTATACCGGACTGGCGCTGCTGCCGATGCCCGGCGGTCATGACCCGGTAGCGGCAGCCCGTGCGCATGACCGGCTGCTGTTGCTGCTCGTCACCGATACGTTACGGTACGAGCTTGCCGCGGCGGCAGGCCAGCTGACCATGCCGAGGCGGATGCGTCCTGATCCGCAGGTTGTCGCCAAGCGCTGCCGTCTCGGCCTGCGGGTTCTCGGCACGCAGCTCGACACTCTCCGGCTGACGCCTGCGGACATAGGCGCGGACCCGTGCGGGGCGGCCCGACGCGGCTGGCAGGCCGTGGCTCCCGGCATCAGCGACAGCGAGCAGCGGGCGCTCTCGCTCAGCATGCTGCCGGTAGACATCATCCATGACGAGTACATGTTCATCCGCGTGCTGCAGTCATACGAGGCAACGTTCGCGCTCCTGGTTGTGCAGCTCGATGCCGCGATCAGGTGCATCGCCGGGCTGCCGGGCCACGGCGGCCGGCCAGCGGCGGGCACCGGCAGCGCCCGGGCCGCCGGGCAGTTCCTGCGGGTCGCCGCGGCGGCGCTGCACCAGGCGGCACCGCTGTTCTCCCTGCTGGCCACCATGCAGGTGACCGCATTCCGCACGTTCCGGCAGTTCACCGAGGGCGCGAGCGCCATACAGTCGAGCAGTTACAAGACCATGGAAGCGCTCTGCCGCCGGCCCGACCCCGAGCGCCTCGACTCGGCTGCGTATCACAACGTCCCGGACGTGCGCCGCATGGTGCTGGCCGGGCAGCACGACCTGGCGTCCGCGGTGAGCCGGGCCGAGGCGGCCGGCACGCTCCCGCCTGCCGCGGCCCGGGAGCTGGCGGCGGCCATGGACAGCTTCGCCGGGGCACTGTCGCGATGGCGCACCGCGCACTACCGGCTGGCGGTCCGGATGCTCGGCAACGCGCGGGGCACCGGCTATACGGAGGGCACGCCGTACCTGAAGAGCGTGCTGGGCATCCGCGTGTTCCCGGCCCCGGCCGGCGAAGCTGACCCATGACCCGGGACCGGGGACCGGGCGCCAGATCCGATCAGCCCGCGGCCGCTGACTGTGCCGCGGCGGGGCTGCCGGCCAGGACCTGCCGGTACACGGCCTCGATGCGCTCGGCCATCTGCTCGTCGGAGTAATGCTCTCGGTGCCGCTCGATCAGCAGGGCCGGGTCGAACTCCCCGGCCGCCACCTGGGCCAGCAGCGACTCGATAGCGTCGGCCAGCGCGGTGATCGACTCCGCCGGGACGACCCGCCCGTAGCGCCGGTCCGGCAGCATCTCGGCCACCTCGCCCACCTCGGTCGCGGCGATGGGCATGCCGCGGCTCATCGCCTCCAGCACGACCTGCGGGCCGGTCTCCGACCGGGACGACATGACCAGGATGTCGGTGCCGGGGCAGCTCTCCAGGATGTCCTCCCGGAACCCGTGGAAGGCGACCGTCTCGCCGAGCCGGAGCACGGTCACCATTTCCCGCAGGTACCCCGCCTGCTCGCCGTCGCCATATATGTTCAGCACCGGACAGTCCGGTCCCAGCCGGTTCCGCAGCTCGGCCATCGCGTGAATGGCGACGTCCACGCCCTTCCGGGCGATCAGGCTGCCGACGAAGATCAGGTTCGGCCGGGGACCGCCGGGCTGACCATTGCCGGACCGGGCGGCAGGCGGCATAGATTTCGTGCCGTTCGGGACGTAAAAGATTTCTCGCTCCGGCATGCCGCTGTTCCTGAGCTCGTCGTAGCGCGCCCGGGTGACAAGTATAGTGGCGAACCTGAGCCCGGCTTCCCTGGCCGCCATCACGATGCTGGGGCCATTGAAGGTAAGCACGCACGGAATATTCATCTGATTGCCCGCCGGAATGGCCTGGGCGGCGACCGGCAGGGTATGACAGTGGATCAGTTCCGCGGTCAGGTCGCTGAACTGGGCGATCAGGTCGTGCACGGCATTGTCGTCTGGCTCGAGGTACCCCGCCTCGGTGGCCAGGCTCGGCACGACAGCCACCGGTATTCCCTGCTCGGCGCAGGCGTCAGCCAGCACACCCGGATGATCGGTGACCAGGGTGACGCTCGATCCGCGCGCCTTCTGCGCGGCGGCCAAGTATAGTACCCGCCGTTCCACTCCGACAATGGCCTCGGTGCTCGCGTTCACGAGGTGGACTATTCTCATGACCAATCCTTCCTGAATGCGAGCCGCAGATCTTGATCGGCGATCTGACCGCATGCCATAGTAACTGCCGACAGACTGGATGGGGAGAGGCCAGGTGACGGAATGATGCGGGCTGCCGCTTTGTTTGCCGAAGCGCGTTCCGCTAGCCCGCAGGCCATTAAAGCAATTCTCGCCGCCGCGGGCTTCGATGATATTTCCAAAAACGAGCTGCTGGTGCTCGGCGCGCTGGCCCTGAACGGGCCGCCGCCGGGCCCGCCGGGCCAGCCGGGCCCGGCGGCCGCGAGCCCGCCCGGCAATGGCGCACTGGAAACCCAGCTGGCCAGCCAGCTCGGGCTCACCGCGCCGGAGGTCGGCCAGATCATCGGCGCGCTGGCCCGCCACGGCTACCTGGAGCCCGGCATCTCCGGCCGGGGCGAGCGCGCGATTGCCGCGGTGGCCGACGGCATCCCGGCCGCGCGCTGGACGGACTTCGCCTTCCGGCCCGGCGACATCGTCATCAGCACCCTGCCCAAGAGCGGCACCACCTGGCTGCAGATGATCTGCGCGCTGCTGATCTTCCAGCGGCCGGACCTGCCCGCCCCGATGCCGGAGCTGTCGCCCTGGATGGAGTCGGGCAGCTGCTCGCGCGAGGAGGTATACGCCCGGCTCGCGGCGCAGCGGCACCGCCGGTTCATCAAGACCCACCTGCCGCTGCAGGAGATACCGCTGCGCCCCGGCGTCACCTACATAGTGGTCGCCCGGCATCCGCTGGACGTCGCGGTCTCGATGTACTACCAGGACGGGCCGTTCCCGCAGCCGCCGGGGGAGTGGCTGGTCGAGTGGTTCGAGGCGGAGGACTCGCCGTGGGCGCACCGCAACTCGCTGCCGGGCGCGATGCGGCGGATGCGGTACGTCTGGGCCTGCCAGGAGCCGAACGTGCTGCTGATGCACTACCAGGACCTGTCCGAGGACCTGGCCGGGCAGATGCGCGGGCTGGCCGCGCGGCTGGGCATCGCGGTGGACCGGGACGCCTGGCCGGGCCTGGTCCAGGCGGCCACGTTCGGGCAGATGCGGGCCGCGGCAGACCGCCTGGTGGACGGCGGCTCGGACCCGGCCACGTTCTTCCGGGCCGGAGTCTCCGGCGCCGGGCGCGAGCTGCTGTCCGCTGCCGAGCTGGCCAGGTATGACGACCGGATGGCCGGGCTGGCCCCGCCGGATCTGCTCGCCTGGCTGCACCGCGACCAGGGCGCGCCGTACAGTCCGGATTCCTGCCCGGATTCGGGCAGGATTTGCGGATGATAGAGCAGCATTACGCGAAGAAGCGGCCGTGGCCGCGTCCGGCAGTTCGCCGAATTGCTCCCGGCCGGCGGTAACCGGCCCGCCGCCGTCGTGCGTTGAATGGGTATGACCACCCGCCGGCCGGATTTCGCGGAGTTCTACCGCGGCTGCAAGGACGAGTGCCTGTTAACCGTCCTGATGAGCGTCGGTGACCAGGACACGGCCCAGGATCTTGTGGCCGAGGCCTTTGCCAGGGCCTGGGCATCCTGGCGCAAGGTCAGCACGCATCCGGCACCGACGGCGTGGGTGGTCCGCACCGCGCTGAACGCCAACATCTCCCGGTGGCGGCGCCGCCGCAGGGAGGTAACGGTGCCAGACCCTGGCGTGGTCGCGGACCTCGCCACGGTCAGCGGGGCATCCGACAGCCTTGTCGATCCCAGGATCATGGCCGCCCTGATGCGGCTTCCTGCCCGGCAGCGGCAGGTCGTGGCGCTGCGCCTGTTCCTCGACCTCGACACCGGCCGGACCGCGGAGGCGCTCGGCATCGCGCCGGGCACGGTCCAGGCTCACCTGGGCCGTGCCATCGCGGCGCTGCGCGATGACCTCATTCCCACCGGACAACAGGAGACCACGTCATGAACGACGACGAGCTGATCACAGTGCTGAGAGAGCACCGGAGCAAGGTCCATATGACCATCCCGGTGGAGCGGATCATCAGCCGCGGGCGCGCTGTGCGTGCCTGGCGGCGGATTCCCGGCCTGGCCGGAGCGCTGGCCGTGGTGGCCGCGGCGGCAGTTACGGCGACCATGCTGCTGGGGCCGGCCAGCCACCAGGCCAGCCGTCAGCCCACTGTCCGGCTGGCAGCCTGGACGGTAGCCAGGCTGGCCGACGGCAATATCTATGTCCGCGTCCGGGAGCTGCGTGACCTGACCGCGCTGCAGCGCAGGCTCCGCGCGGACGGCCTGCCGGCCAGCGTCATCTCGGCCGGCCAGCGGAATCCGTGTCAGCCGTACCCCGCCGCGGCAGCACTGCTGACGAGGGTTTTCCCGGTTTCCTATCGCCTTCGCCCGCCGCCGCCGGACAACGTCATAGTCATCCGCCGTTCGGCCCTGCCAGGCAACGCCGGCGTCCAGCTCTCCGCCAGCTTCCGCCAGTCTCCGGCCATGAACGGAGTCGCCGCGCCGGTCCTGGTGTATGCCGGCCCCCACTGCACCAGCGGCTGAGCCGCCTCGGCCGACGTGACAGCAGCTACCTGACGGCGAGGCGCACCCGGTAGGTCCACCACCAGGTGGCCGGCTGCGGGAGGTGCCGTGCGGCCACCTCCCGCAGCTCGGTCAGGCCGAGCTCGTCCTCGGTCGCCCCGGCCGCCATGAGCTGTGCCGCGCTGCCGAGGGAGCTGAGCGTGACGGCCACCAGGCGGCCGGCGTCGCCAGCGTCGCGGCCGTGCACCGCGATCTCGGTGCAGTGCCGGAACAGGCCGCTGTCCCGCAGCCGGCCCAGGTGGTCCTTGCCGCCGTGCGGCGGCGGCAGGCCGTGCCGGTGCTCTAGCTCGGTGACCCGCCGGGTGACCTGCTCGACCGCCGCGCTGACCGCCCAGTGCACGCACGGCGGCCAGTCGCAGTCGTAGGCGGCGAGCACCCCGCCGGGCCGCAGCACCCGGGCGATCTCCGGCAGCGCCCTGGCCGGGTCGAACCAGTGCATCGCCTGGCTCGCGGTGACGATGTTGGTGCTCGCGTCCGGCAGGCCGGTGTCCTCGGCCGTGGCGTTGACGATGAGGAACCGGGTCGGCGGCCCCGTGCTGCCAGCGCCCGTGCTGCCAGCGCCCGTGCTGCCAGCGCCCGTGCTGCCAGCGCCCGTGCTGATCGCGCCGATCCGGCGCTCGGCCATCTCCCGCATGCCGGCCGACGGCTCGATCGCGGTGACCTGGCGCGCGCGCCCGGCCCAGATCACCGCGGACAGCCCGGTACCGGCCCCGAGGTCGGCCACGTCCGGCCGGGCCACCCCGGCCCACGCGGCGATCACCTCGGCCAATTCGGCCGGCGGCATCGGCCGCACGGCGTCGTACGGGCCGGCCTCGTCGCCGAACCTGGCCGCCGCGCTGGTCACCGTGGCCCGCCGGGGGGCTGCCCGGGCGAGAGGCTCCCGGCCGGCAGCGGCGGCTCGATCCCCGACACCGTCGCGCAGTCCGCGGCGAACGTGATCGTGGCCTCGACCTGCCGTCCGGCCAGCACCAGCGGCAGCCAGTACCTGGCGTCGTCCCACATGCCGTCCAGCGGCAGCGCGCCGGCCGGGAACCAGCGCGGCGTCAGCTCGGCTGACTCCCGCGGTTCGCCCCGGTAATCGGCGGTGGTGAACACCTCGGCGGTCATGTCCCAGGCCGGCCGGGACGGGAACCGGAAGGTCAGCGTGGCCATCCGGGCGAGCGTGTCCGGCGACACCAGCAGCCCGGCCTCCTCCCGCACCTCCCTGGCCGCGGCGCTGGCCGGCTTCTCGCCGTTCTCGATGTGCCCGCCGAGGCCGACCCACTTGCCGGCCCCGAAGCCGGTCTTCTTCAGGCCGAGCAGGACCTCGCGGCCGCCGCTGGCGGCCCTGGTGATCAGGCACAGGCAGGTAGGGGTCAGCACCCGGCCAAGGCTATCCGGCCGTCGCGGCCGGCTCGCTTACGCGGTACCGCGGGCCAGGGCGATCAGGCGGTCGAGCACGGCGCCGTTGCTGACCCGCAGGCCGTCGTGCTCGTACTCGCTGGTGACCCAGGCCCGCAGCCCGCCGATCGCGTCCGCGGTCGGCACCGAGAACTGCTGCGGGACGTACATGTCGTTGAAGTAGACCGCGGCCGCCGCCGGCACCTCGTTACCCCGCAGCCGGCCGGTGTCGTACAGCGGCGGCCACCCCTCCAGGTCGGCCAGCAGCTGCGCCGCCTCCTCCAGCGGCGCGAGCACCGGATCGGTCCGGAACATCCACGGGTAGATCATCTCGCCGGTGAACAGCACGGGGTCGCCGCTGGCCAGCGCCCCGGCCGCGGAGAACTCCGGGAACTCGGCCCGCACCCGCTCAGCCGCCCACCCGGTGGCGGCGCCCTGGCCGTAGCATGCCTCGTGCAGCAGCGCGTACAGCGGGCCGGCCGAGAAGGTGAGAAGTGACTCCACCCGGTGCCGGAAATGGTCGTTCAGCTCCGTCCCTGCGAACGGGTCCTCCAGCAGGTAGTGCAGCTCATGGCTGCCGGTGCTGGAGCCGAGCATCCGGCCCAGGGACTGGAACGCCTCGACTGTGAGCGTGCCGCCGCCGGGCAGCCTGGCCGGCGCCGCGGCCAGGTCCGCGGCCACCCGCCTGACCTGCTCGATGTCCTGCGGGTAGCGCTGGTAATGGGCCCGGCTGCGGGCGGCGACCAGCGGGTAGGTGGTCCGGTACACCTCATCCGCGCTGGCCCGCAGGCCGGGCAGGCCGCCGGTGATGAAGGCCTCGCGAATCCCGCCGGGGGCGAACGACAGGTAAGTGACCGTGCAGAACCCGCCGAAGCTCTGCCCCAGGACGCTCCACGGCCGGCCGCCGGTCAGCTCGGGGCGGATCAGCTCGGCGTCGGCCACGATCGCGTCGGCGCGGAAGTGGGCGAGGTAGCCAGCCTGCGCGCGCGGGGTGCCGAGCCCGGCCAGGGTCCGCCGGTTGGCCGGGGTGGACCGGCCGGTGCCGCGCTGGTCAAGCAGCAGCACGCGGTAGTCCTGCAGCGCCCGGTCCAGCCAGCCGTCCCGGCCGATGGGCCGGGGCCCCGCACCGCCGGGCCCGCCCTGCAGGAAGACCAGCCAGGGCAGGTCGGCGTCGGCCTGCTCGGCCGCGACCACCTCCCTGGCGAACAGCTCGATCTGCGGGCCGCCTGGCTCGGCGTGGTCGAGGGGGACGGTGAAGTGCCGGTCGGTCAGCACCGTGCCGGGCTGGCGGTAGGAAGACATGATCGACACGTTACTCACCGCCACCGGTACAGGCCGCTGGGGCAGGATGAGCACATGGCGGACACCGGGGCAGCGGCAGCCGCGCGGGTTCCGGGCGGCCCGGCCGCGGCGATGTTCGCGGCGGACCAGGCATCCCGGCAGCTGGGCATGGAGCTGGCCGAGACCGGCCAGGGCACCGCCGTGGTGCGGATGCGGGTCACCGAGTCGATGGTGAACGGGCACGCGATCGCGCACGGCGGCTTCGTGTTCCTGCTCGCGGACACCGCGTTCGCCTGCGCGTGCAACAGCTACGGGCCGGTGACCGTGGCGGCCGGCGCCGACATCACGTTCGTCGCACCGGTGCGGCTGGGCGACGTGCTGGAGGCCACCGCCGCGGAACGGGTCAGGTACGGCCGCAGCGGCCTGTATGACGTCACTGTCCGCCGGGGCGCCGAGGTAGTCGCCGAGTTCCGCGGCCGCAGCCGGATGCTCGCCCGGCCGGAGAGCGGCCGGCCGGACGGGCTGCCCGCGGACCTGGCCGACTGAAGGCCCGTCGCCGCGACCGCAGGATGATCAGCAGCGCAGCAGAGACTGGCCGGACATCAGCCCGGTGCCTGCTGACCCGGCAGCACGAGCTCGGCGATGTACGGCAGGTTGCGGAAGCGCTGGTCGTAGTCCATGCCGTAGCCGACGACGAACTTCGGCGGGATCTCGAAGCCGAGGTAGCGGACCGGCACTTCCACCTGCACCAGCTCCGGCTTGCGAAGCAGGCTGAGCACCTCGACCGACGCCGCCGAGGCGGCCTGCACATGGCCGATCAGCCAGGACAGGGTCAGGCCCGAGTCGGTGATGTCGTCGACGATCAGCACGTTGCGCCCGGCCAGCCGGGTGTCGGGCTCCTTCAGCATCCGGATCACGCCGGACGAGGTGGTCCCGCTGCCGTAGGAGGACACCGTGACCCAGTCCAGCTCCACCCGGTCGTGCCGGAGGAACCTGGCCAGGTCCGCCATGACCATGATCGCGCCCCGCAGCACGCCGAGCAGGATCAGGTCGCGGCCCTGGTAGGCGGCGTCCACCTCGGCCGCCAGGTCGCGCAGCCGGGTGCTGATCTGCTCCTCGGTGAGGAGGATTTCGCCCACGACCGGGGCAGCCGGTGCACTCACCTGTCGTCAGCCTCTCTAGCGGCGCGGCCGGATCCGGTCCCGATCTTCCCCTACCGGCGCGCGGCGCGCGCGGCCGGCCCGCCCCGCCGGAGCCCGTCAGCCAGCCAGGCAGCCAGCCAGGCGCCAGGCCGGCTACTCCACCGTGACGGACTTGGCGAGGTTGCGCGGCTTGTCGATGTCGAGCCCGAGTGAGAGGGCGGCGTGGTAGGCCAGCAGCTGCAGCGGGATCGTCAGCAGGACCGGGTCCAGCTCGCGCTCGTTCGGCGGCACGGTGATGGCGGGGACGGCCAGCTCGCCGTCGCACACGCCGGGGTGGGTGATCGCCAGCACCTGCCCGTTCCTGGCCATGACCTGCTGGACCGCGGCCAGATTGCGGTCGGTCAGCTCGTCGTCGGGCAGGATCGCGACCGTGGGCATGCTCTGGTCGATCAGCGCCAGCGGCCCGTGCTTCAGCTCGCTGGCCTGGTAGGCCTCGGCATGCCGGTAGGACACCTCCTTGAACTTCTGCGCCCCCTCGCGGGCGACCGGGAAGCCGCGGACCCGCCCGATGAAGAACAGGCTCTGCGCCTGCGCCAGCATCTTGGCCGTCTCGGCGATCCGCGGCTCGTCATCGATGACCTGCTGGATCTGGCCCGGAATGCGGCGCAGCCCGGCGATGATCCGCTGTCCGTCGGCGATGGAAAGGTCCCGTACCCGGCCGAGGGCGAGGGCGAGCATGGCGAACCCGATGGCCATGTGGGTGAGGGCCTTGGTCGATGCGACCGCGATCTCCGGCCCGGCGTGCAGGTAGATGCCGCCGTCGGTCTCCCTGGCGATCGTCGAGCCGACCACGTTGACCAGCCCGACCACCTGGCCGCCCTTGCGCTTGACCTCCCGGACCGCGAAGGCGGTGTCGGCGGTCTCGCCCGACTGGCTCACCGCCACGTAGAGCGTGTCCGGCTCGATGACCGGGTTCCGGTACCGGAACTCCGAGGCCGGCTCGGCGTCGGCCGGGATCCGGGCCAGCTCCTCTACCATGGCCGCGCCGATCTGGCCGACGTAGTAGGCCGAGCCGCAGCCCAGCATCTTCACCCGCCGGAATCCGCGCAGCTCGCGCGGCCCGAGGTTGAGCCCGTCCAGCCGCGCGGTGCCGAACCGGTCGTCCAGGCGCCCCCGCAGCATCCGCTCGACCGAGGACGGCTGCTCGCAGATCTCCTTGTGCATGTAGTGCTGGAAGCCGGTCAGCTCGGCCTCCTCCAGGTCCAGCTCGATGCTGGTGGGCGCCTTGGCGGTGTCGTGCTCCTCCCGGCTGAACGTGCGGAAGCCGGTCCTGGTCACCGAGGCGAGCTCGCCGTCGTCCAGGTGGACCACCGAGGTCGTGTGCCGGACCAGCGCGGCCAGGTCGCTGGCCATGAACATCTCCCGGTCGCCCACGCCGAGGATGAGCGGCGAGCCGTTGCGCGCCGCCACGATCCGGTCCGGGTGCCGCTCGTCCATGACCAGGATCGCGTAGGTGCCGGTGATCCGGGACAGGGCGTCCAGCACCGCCTCCTCCAGGGTGGCCGCCGCCGACCGCGCCACCAGGTGCGCGATCACCTCGGTGTCGGTCTCGGAGCAGAAGCTCACTCCCTGGGCGGCCAGCCGGTCCCGGAGCGAGGCCGCGTTGTCGATGATGCCGTTGTGCACCACGCTGACCCGGCCGTCCATGCTGACCTGCGGGTGCGCGTTGGCCGGCGTGGCCGGGCCGTGCGTGGCCCAGCGGGTGTGCCCGATGCCGGTCTTCCCCGACAGCCGCTTCGGCAGGGACGCCTCGAGCTCGCGCACCCGGCCGACAGTGCGGAACACCCTGCTGCCGCGGTCGCCCAGAATGGCGATCCCGGCCGAGTCATAGCCGCGGTACTCCAGCCGGGACAGGCCCTCGATGAGGACGCCGGCGGCGTTCTGGCTGCCGATGTAGCCGACTATTCCGCACATTTCCCTGCCTCCCGTGCTCAGCCGTAAACGATCCGCCGCAGCTGGCGCTCGGACAGCTGCGGCGCGGCGACCAGCCGGCCGGCCAGCTCCCCGGCGATCAGCGTGAAGATCTCCTCGTTGCGCCTGCCGCCGAGGTGGTACTGCGCGTGGCGGCGGCGCACGAACTGCTCGACCGGCTCGCGGTACCAGGCCAGCACATCCTCCATGACCCTGGCGGCCTCGGCGCCGGTCAGGCCGCACGAGGCGGCCACCCGGTCGATCAGCTCGCGGTCCACCCGTCCATCGTGCCCGGCAGGCTGGCCATGCACAAATTCCTGCCCGGAATCGGGCAGAAATCAAGGATCCGGCGGACCGGAATCACCGTTATGTGCGGACTCAGGCTCAGTCGTGCGCCCGCCCGCAGCCAGAACGAGGAGCGCCTGGCCGGTCCCGGGCCGGGGGAGTGCGAGCCTCGGGGGGCACTGCGGGGAGCGCTTCCCGGTGCCGGTACGTGATGCCGCGGCTACCGTTGCAGCCGGGGGAGTGCGAGCTCAGCCCGGCTGCCGGCCACTGGACGGCCATAGATGCCGCCCTTACCGCCGCTGATGGTGTTATTATTACGTAATTGCTGGTATTAGTGCCTCAAAGGCATGGTTGAGCATATAGGGCGTGATGTTCCGTGAGGCAGGAGACAGCGAGGATGACCGGCGAGAGCCCGCCTGAGCCGGACCGGCTGCTCACCCCGGCTGAGGTAGCCGCCATGTTCCGGGTCGACCCGAAGACCGTGACCCGGTGGGCCAGGGACGGCAGGCTGGCCTCGATCCGCACCCTGGGTGGTCACCGGCGCTACCGTGAGTCCGAGGTGCTCGGTCTCCTCAACGGCGGCGCCCCCCGGCCCTAGGCGGCCCAGCCCTCAGGCGGCGCGGCCTCAGTCGGCGCAGCCCTGGCCGGGGAGGCTTACCGGGGAGCCTTGTGTGCAGTATCTGCACACGAGGCTCCCCAATCCGCGGATCATGGCCACGGACAGAGCGGGGGAGCGGTTGTCGGGCGCGGCGCCGGTGCGGGTGGCCCTGGAGACCGGCGCGAGGTGGGTCTTCGCGTCGGCGGTGGACTGGCCGGGCTGGTGCCGTCGCGGCAAGGGGGAGCAGGCCGCGCTTGAGGTGCTGCGCGATTACGCCGGGCGGTACGCCGCGGTGGCCGGGCCGGGATTCGCGCCCGGTGAGCCGCAGGTAATCGGGCGGGTTCCCGGTAACCGGACCACCGACTTCGGCGCGCCGGGGGAGCAGGGCCCGTGGGATGCCGAGCCGCTGCCGCCCGCCGAGGCGGCCCGCCTGACCGGGCTGCTCCAGGCCTGCTGGGCTTACCTGGACGAGGTCCTTTCGACCGCGCCACCGGAGCTGCGCAAGGGCCCCCGCGGCGGCGGCCGCGACCGGGACGCGATCGCCGCGCATGTGCGCGACGCCGAGCGGGCGTTCTGCGCCAGGGCAGGGGTGCGCGTCCCGCCGCGCACGCCCTGGGACCAGCAGCGCGCCGCCCTGGCCGGGGCGCTGGGCTCCGGCGGCCCGGATACCGCTCGCTGGAGCGCCAGGTACGCGCTGCGGCGCTGCGCCTGGCACGTGCTCGATCACGCCTGGGAGATCCAGGACCGCAGCAGCTAGCCGGCCCGGCGGCTCATTCCCCGGCTGCCAGCCGGGCGAAGGCCGATGGCGGCGGCCCGGCCAGCCGGCCACGGATCGCCGCAGCCGCGGCCCCGGGCGTGACGGCCGAGGTGTCGATCTCCAGGTCGTAGATGCCCGGCAGGTGGACCTGCCGCTGCCAGCGCAGCACCGGCTCCGGTATCTCCCCGCCCGGCCCGCTCACCGCGTAGCGGCCCGCCCGGCCCGGCTGCCCCGCGTCGCGCCTGGCCATGATCACCTCTACCGGGCAGCGCACGCCGACCAGCAGCGCGGGCAGCCCGCGCAGCCGCCGGGCCGCGTCCGGCAGCAGCCGCAGCGGGACCGAGTACCCGTCGTGATGGCCAACGTCAGCCACGACGTTCAGGCCCTGGCGGCTGTGCGCGGCCACCGAGTCATAGAAGGCCGCGAACAGCGCCGGGAGCAGCGCCTCGATCTCCGTGCGCTCGCCGCCGCCGGGCCGCAGTCCCATGCCCGGCCGGTACCGCGGCGGCGTGACGCACCGGCTGAAGACGTCGACCCCGAGATTCATCCACGGGCCGTCGAACGTCTCCTGGATGGCGGCCGCGATGCTGGACTTCCCCGACCGCGGCGCCCCGTTCAGCACCACCACCCACCCCGGCGCACCTGATCGCGTCATCATCGCAGCCCGGTGAGCTGAGGGGTGGTCCCGGCCCGGTAGAGCGCACCGGTATCGAATGGCCGGATCGAAGGCGTCGTCACGCCGGAAACCTACGACGGCCGTCGAGGAATCATTCCGGTGACACGCGCGGCGCCGCGCGGAGGGCGCGCACCACTCCGTGGTGACACGTGAGCTGCCGAGGTTCGAGCACGTCAACCTGCAGACTGCCGTCGACGCGTGGTCAGCGCGCGCAGGACGGACGCTGGAAGTTCGAGGCATCGCCCTGCCACCGCACTACGGGGGCCTGTCACTCCAGCAGCTGGTCGCGGGCGAGTCGTTGTACTGGAGTCACTGCACGACGATCCGGCGCTCACCGCCGTTACCGCTGCCCACCTGACCCGTGCGCTCAACGACCTGCTCGACGAGGCACAGGCTGTGACCCGTACCCTCCTCGGGGTGGGAGTCGACCCGCCGAGCTGCAGGCCGGCGGCGCCCTATCGGCGGGCCCGAGCCGTGCTGGCTGGACGAGCCGGCTACCGGGGAATGACGCGGCGCACTATCCGGTACCGTGGCTGAGCTTGACGACGCAGCCGTCCCGGGTGCCCCTGGCTGCGCCATTATCAGAGTCGTGGAGGATGACCAGGAGCGCCGCCGCCTGCGGGCTGGATTCGATCAGGCGCCGCAGGCCTACCACCGCATCCGTCCGGTCCTCCCGGCGCCGGCGTTCGACAACCTGGTCAGCCTCGCCGGGCTAGCGCCGGGGGACCGGGTGGCCGAGATCGGCTGTGGCACCGGCCAGGCGAGCGTGCCCCTGGCGGAGCGAGGGATGGCGGTCACTGCGGTCGAGCTGGGCGCCGGGCTGGCCGCCATCGCCCGGCGCCGGCTGGCCAGCTTCCCGTCTGCCGAAGTGCTGACTACTCCGTTCGAGGACTGGGAACCCCGTAGCGGCCCGTTCGATGCAGTCGTGGCCGTCAACTCCCTGCACTGGATCGACCCGCATGTGCGGTATTCAAAGCCGCACCGGCTGCTGAAGCCCGGCGGCGCCATGATCGTCGGCGCATGCTGCTGGGCCCGGCCGACTGACTCCGGGCGCTTCTGGACTGACGTGCAGGAGGACTACCGGGCCGTTGGCTATGAGGGCAGCCCGCCGCCACCGCCTGAGCAGATCGGCCCCTGGCATTTCCCGGACGAGGCCGCAGCGTTCTTCGGGGAGGTTGCGTCTCGCCGGTATCCCTTCAACCTCGTCTACAGCACCGAGGAGTACCTCACCATCCTGGCCACCCAGTCAGGCACTCACGCACTCGGCGAGGCCCGGAGCACCGATTTCCTGTCCCGCGTCCGGTACCGGCTTGAATCACTGGGCTCCCCTCACCTGCCGGTCGCGTTCGTCGGCACGGTGACCATCGAACGGGGACCGAGACCGGGTGACGACACGGCGCGAGCAGAGGGGCTGTGTCTGTGAGCTATGACGCCATCGCTTCGGGATACGACGAGTTCGTCGGCGTCTCATGCATACACCGGGTCGCGATTCCGTCGATCCTCAGGCTGTGCGCGGAGGGCAACGCTGTGCTGGACGTCGCCTGCGGCCAAGGCGCCTTGACGCGGGAACTCGCGCGGCAGTTTCCCATGGTCGTGGGCGTGGATCGGTTGCCGGAGCTGATCGGGATCGCCAGGGACCGCGGCGCGGCGCCGCATGTCCGCTATCTGACCGAGGACGCCGAGGCGCTGTCTTCGCTCGCTGATGCGAGTTTTGATGGTGCGACCTGCTGTCTGGCGCTGACTGACTTCGATGACCTGAGCGCGGTACTCGCGGCGACCTCTAGGCGCTCAAGCACAACGGCTGGCTCGTGGTCGCCTCGCTGCACCCGTGCTTCGAGGCGCCGGGATGGCGAGCACGGTGGCCGGACGGTCAAGCTTGTGAGTCATTACTTCGAGGAAGGACGCTGGTGGCCCGAGGACCGGACGCGGCTGTTCGGCGAGATCGGCTGGCATCACCGCACGCTCAGCACCATCCTCAACAGCTTTCTGCCGCCCGGCTTTGTACTCGACGGCGCTCAGGAACCTCGGGCACCCGCCGATGTAATCGCCGAAAGTCCCTCTTACGGCCAGGTGGCCGAGGTCCTGACGCTCTGCTGGCGCTACGGGCAAAATCCTACTTGACATAATGTACATTATCGGCTCAACGGCACCTGCCTGCACTCGCCGGCGGCAGCCCGGGCAGGCAGCTGGCCGGGGCAGGGTCAGGAGCGGCGCGAGGCGGCGCCGAACTGGTTGCAGAGCTGGTGCAGTCGCCTGGCCTTCTCGCCGAAATAGGGATCGGCGGCCCACTCGGTCACCAGCGGTGCGCGAACAGCAGGCTGGACCCGCTGGTGCGGATCAGCCGGATCGTGGCGAGCCTGGCCCGGTCCGACGGCGACCCGGCGCAGGCCGTCCGCGGCACCGGCCGGTCGCTGAAGGCCCGGCTCAGGTAGCTGACCCTGAAATGCCCGTCCAGCCGCATCCCGGTGCGGCCGCGCACCTCGATGCGAGCCACGTCCGGCCAGGGCACGAAATGCCGGAAATACCCCCGGACCTCGATCCCGGCCGATGTCACCACAGTGCGGAACCGTCCCCGCCAGCTGTACATGATGCCGCAGTAAGCGGCGGCGGGCCCGGTGACCCAGGCGAGCACCGTGGTCATGCCGATCCTGCCCCAGTCCGATGCGTAGAACACGGCCGTCACTGTCAGCAGCAGGATGAACCGGATCAGTAGCGGCCGCCGGAACTGCGCCGACGGGGTGAACACAACGCTGTCGCCGACAGTAACCCGCCGGATTCCCTGGCTTCCGCGGACACGGCGCCTCCTCCCCCGGCGCTAGCGCACCGGGACGTCCGGCATTGATGACCGGCTACCACGATGTCACCGGACGCCAGGATTACGGTTACGGCCGCGTCTCGTTAAGGTGACCAGTCCGGTCACCGCAGCCGGTCTCCCGCGCCCAGCCCGCTCGCCCGGCCAGGATCGTCAGCGTTCCCCTGGTACCTGCGGACGCGTCACAGATATCACCGTCAGCAGGCCCCCCAGGCCGGCGAAATCGTCCGGGTTCGTGGTGAACAACGGCAGCCCGGCCGCGATCGCAGTCGAGGCAATGATCAGGTCGGCTACCCGCCTCCTCGGTGACCGGCCGGGCGGCGGTCACGGCGGCGGTCACCCGGCCGTACGCTCTGGCCGCCTCCGCGTCAAAGGGAATCGGGTCGAACTCGTTCTCGCCGCGCTCCAGCACGTCGAGCCGCTGGGCCCGCTCGGCATGCTCTGAATAGGCAGCCTGCTGGTCGTCATGCCGCACCAGGTGCGGCCCTGCCGACAGCTCGGCCAGCGTGACGGCGCTGATCGCCATCTCCCCCGGCAGTTCCGCTGGATCCACCCAGTGCCGCAAGATCAGTATGTTGGTGTCCAGCAGCCCCTGGGCCGGGCGTTCTGCTGTGCCGCTCGCGCCTTTGGCCGGATCAGCGGGCATAGGGATCGGCTATGCCCTGGTCGGATGCCGCTTCCTGGTCTGCCCGGAAGGCATCCAGGTCGACCGTGGCCGATGCACGGGACATCGCAGCGAATTCCTGCCGGGGCACGAACCGGCGGCGCCGCTGCAGCGGGATCAGTTCGCCGATGCGGTGGCCGTCCCTGGTGACCGTAAATGCCTGCCCGTTCTCGACCTCGCGTCCATGATTTCCCTGGATATCGGGTCTCCAGATCACGCTGAAGTTACTCGGCTTGCGCTGTCATGCGACCATGATATCAGCTTAATACGCCAGGTGTTACCCGGTGCCACACCGGCTCGCCAGCCTGCCGCGGCTAGGGCACCTTCGGTGCCAGGGTTTGGACGTTAGTCCTGAGTTTGACGGCGGGGGGGAGATTGGCCGCCGTTGAGCACGGGCCTGGGAGTGGTCAGGCTGCGGTGGGGACGCGAGCCTTGGCGATGTGGTCGGTGACGAGCTGGTCGAGGGTGTCCAGGGCCGCGGTGAGTTCTGGTGGCGCGTTGGGCCGGCCGGGGGCCATGAGCGGCCGCAGGATGTGGTCGTAGACCTTGGTGTAGAAGTGGGCGAACAGCAGCCCGTCGCGGGTAAGGGTGTAGCGGTTGCGGCCGGGGACGCGCCGGATAAGCCCGTTGCGGGCCAGCCGGGATAGGTCGTAGCTGGCCTGGTTCATGCTGTAGGGACGGTGCAGCAGGCCGGTCATCAAGCCGCGGAGGGTCTTGTTGGTGATGCCGGTGACCGTGAACAGCATGGCGGCGACGGCGCCGGCCAGGGCTTGCACTCGAAGGTCGCCGAACCGCAGTGCGGGCGCCTTCCTGCCGCCGTCGGTGACGGTGGGCCTGGTGATCCGCTCGATGACTGGACTCACGAGTGCCGTGCCCTGGCCGGCAGTTTCAGTCTCCAGCAGCCGGCCGTTGATCGCACGTGCCTTGTCCTGCAGCTCGGGCAGGTTACGCAGCAGCCGGTTGCAGCGCAGGTCCCTGGGGTCGTTGATGACGGTTTCGATGCGCAGCGCGACGCCGTCCTTGAGGTACTGCTTGAGGCGGGAGTTCTTGTAGAAGACGTTCACGGTGACCAGGTCGCAGTACCGGTCGATCTTGGTCTTGAACCCGCCGCCTGGCGGCGGGTTGCTGGGCCGCCCGAGCCGCTGGCCACGGCGGAACAGCAGCTCGACGTTCTCCGGGCGGCCCAGGTCCATGTTGTCGCACAGCAGCGCTTCGAAGAACGCGCGGGCATGGACGTCGTCGTCGAAGACCAGGGTCCGGGAGGTTTCGATCTGCCGCATCGACAGCTCCCACCAGTACCCGGCATCCCGGTCAGCGCCGGTGAGCGGGAGCGGCAGCCGGGCCATCCAGCGCTCGAACCACACCTTTATGGTGCCCGGGCCGAATCGGTCGCAGATCTGCTGCAGCCCGGCAGGGTCGTCGCAGGAAGCGAACCCGCCGGCAGCGCGGTGAAGCCGATCCCGGCGGCCAGCGCCTGCCGCTTGGCCCACTCGTGCCCGTTCACCCACGCCTTGACCGGATACGGGAAGTAGGTGCAGATCTTGATGAACCCCGGCCCCACCCGCTCGTCGAAAATGTAGACGTAGAACACCGACACCCGCCGCTGCTCTTTGGTGAAGGAGAACTGCGGGCACATGCCCGGATCGGTGTCACGCTTGCGCGCCGTCCATACCAGCTGGAACTCCTGGGCACAGCCGATGGCCACCACCTGCGACCGCCCCGCCGCCGCGGCGGCCTGCAGGTACGGGCTCATGACATCAGCCTTGCGCTCCCCGGCCCTGAACCGGATCACCGGGACGCCGTTGGCCTGCGCCCAGTCCCTGATATCCCGCCGGAACTTCTCCCCGATCGGCTCGAACAGCGCCGGGGACACGATCGGCTTGCCCCGGTGATCGTGGAAGAAGTAGATCACCCCGCCGGGAGTCTGCAGCTTGGCCACGAAGCCGGTCAGGTACAACCGGTCCAGGGACGAGATATCCAGCGTGACATGGCCGGCCACCACGTCCGCGGCCGTCACCACCGCTGAACCGGGCACAGCCGCCGCTGGAACACAACGTTCCATTATGATCACCCTCAGTACTCGCCTCTACGGTCTGAGGATGAACCTGCAGCCAGCGCCGTGTGACCGGAACCACGGAACTCGGCGGTCCGAGGCGAAGCCTCTTTAGGAGCCTGCTGAAAAGGCCCTGGTGCTCTCTCGCGCGTGTTGCCGGCCGGTGTTCGATGATCTGGGATGATCTTCCTCATGCAGGGTTTCGAGCGGATGGACCGGCAGCTTCTGGACGCTGCGCGCTGGCCGGGACCTGGTCCCGGCGGGCAGCATGTTCGCGTTCTGGCCGCGCACCGGGCTGAGGTGTTCCCGGATGCGGATTACGCGGACTTGTTCGCCCCGCCGGGGTTGGGCCGGCCGTCGCTCCCGGCTACCCAGATGGCTGCGGTGCTGACGTTGCAGGCGCTGCACGATTACTCCGACCGGGAGACCGCCGAGGCGGTCCGGTTCGATGTGCGGTGGAAGGTGGCGATCGGCGCGCCGCTGGATGACCGGGGTTTGATCCCTCGTCGCTGGTGTACTGGCGGCGCCGGATCGCGAAGTCGGCGCGGCCGCACCGGGTCAATGACGCGGTCCGGAAGGTGATCGAGCAGACCGGGGTGCTGAGGGGCCGGCGGCGCCGGGCGGTGGACTCGACGATCCTGGCTGACGCGGTGGCCACCCAGGACACGGTCACCCAGCTGGTGGCGGCGATCCGCCGGGTGGCCCGGGAGGTGCCCGGCGCGGCGGAGCAGATCGCGGCGGTGTGCACCGGGCATGATTACGCCAGGCCGGGCAAGCCGAAGATCGACTGGGATGACCCGGCGGCCAAGGACGCGCTGGTCTCGGCGCTGGTGAACGACGCGAACGCGCTGGTAGCCGCGTTTGCAGGACGCGACGCTGGAGAGCCGGCCGCGTCCGCGCTGGCGCTGCTGGCCCTGGTCGCCGGGCAGGACGTGGAGCCTGCCGGGGGCTCCGACGGGGGGACGGGCGGTGGCGGATCGCCCGGAAGGTCGCTGAAGACCGCGTGATCTCGACCGTGGACCCTGATGCCCGGCACACCCGCAAGTCCCGCGAGGCCCGCCGCGACGGGTACCGGGCGCATGTGGCCGCCGACCCGGAGACCGGGATCATCACCGATGAGAAGCTGACCAGGGCCGCCGGGCAGGAGAACTCCGACCCGGCGGTCGCAGAGGAGTTCCTGGCCGCCGGAACTGATCCGGCTCGGGCCGGGCAGGCCAGCCGGACGCGCGGCAGCCGGGCAGCGACAGCCGCTGGCCTGGTACGGCGACTCGGCCTACGGCACCGGGGAACTGCGGGAGGCGATCGGCAGGGCCGGGCACCGGGCGGTGATCAAGCCCAAGCCGGTCCAGCCCGCCGTCCCGGGCGGGTTCACCCGCGATGACTTCACCGTCGACGCGCGGCCGGCACGGTCACCTGCCCGGCCGGCATCACCCGCCCGGTCACCGCCCGCGACGCCGTCATCTTCGGCGCCGCCTGCCGCGCCTGCCCGCTGCGCGAGCGGTGCACCACCGCCAAGCCCGGCCGGATCCTGCACCTGCACCCCCACGATGGGCTGCTGCGCGCCGCCCGCGCGGACTGGGCCGCCGGGCCGGGCTGCGCCAGGACTACTGGCACACCGGCCCAACGTCGAACGCGCCATCGCCCAGGTGGCCACCTGGCGGGGACGCCGGCTCAAGCTCCGCTACCGCGGGAGTGACCCGGAACCATGCCTGGCTCAAGCGCCGCACCGCCGCGCTGAACCTGCGCAACCTGGTCGGCCGCGGCCTGACCCGCCGCGACGGCGCCTGGATGCTGGCCACCTGACCAGCCAGCCAGGCCCTGCCCGCGACGACCGCCAGCCCCGAAAGCCAGGCTGGCCGCCAGCCCGCAGGCCACGTCCAGGCCCCGCGTAATCAGCCGCTGCAGGCCCCGGCCAGGCACAGCCGACTGGCAGCATCACCTACCCGCCATAGAAGCCCGCCAGGAACCGGCCCAATTCAGCAGGCTCCTAGCGCTGGCGGCGGTGGCGCGGGAACAGCCAGGCTGCCTGGCGCATGACCTCCTGCTCGGCCCGCTCGCGGGCCTCGGCGAAGTAGTGATCCGGGTCGCTCACCATGCGCTCGGGACGGTCGTCGCGGTCCTCGACGATGATGCGGATCGGCACCTTTGCGCCCTTCCTCACGATCCCAGTGTCGGCCGGGACCCGCGCCCGGTCAACGGGCCGGCAGTCACCGTGCCCGGTAGCAGATCCTACGCCAGCGCGCCGGCCAGCAGCCCGGCCAGCAGCCGGAGCAGCGGCACGTCGTCCCGGCCGATCCCGTCCTGCTCTAACGCGTCCACCATCAGCATGCCGAACGCGCTCTGCCCGGCCGCGACCGGCACGGCCGCGAACGAGCGGTAGGTCTGCGGCGCGGTGACCGTCCAGCCCGGCTGCGGGACGGCGACCAGGTCCGGGCAGAACAGGTGCTGGTTGCGCCGGATCATCCCGAATACCAGGTCACCCTGCGCGGTGCCCTCGGTGATCGGCTCAAGCGGATCGTCCACCCGGCCGCTGTACTGGGCCGGGACCAGTATTCCCGGCGTGCCAGGCGCGAACCGGAACAGGCAGGCGCGGACCCGGCCGGACCCGGCCAGGTGCGCGGCCGAGTCCACCGCCATCGGGATCGTCGCCTCCTGGAGCGCCTCCTTCTCGTGCCTGCCCGCCGTGACCACCCGGCCGAGCTGGCGCACGATCGGGTCGAGCGCGTCGTTCAGGGTGACCCGCATCGCGACCGCCGCGTCCACCGCGGCCTGCTGCGCCCTGGCCCGCATCCGCTCCTTGCGGACCTGCTCGTAAGCGGGTATCCCGGCCGCGGTGACGCTCGCGGCCACCGCGCCCAGCGTCCACCAGGCGCGGCCGGACACCGCGGATCCCGCCTGCATGCCGAGCCAGGTGGCCAGGCCCACCGCGGCCAGGCTCGCGGCCGTAGTCAGGTAGACCCTGGTGCCGGGAGCGATCCGCATGCCGGGCAGGCTAGATCATCGACGCGGCTCGTGCGTGCTATGCCCGGAATCTGCCGTCCGGACCCCTCTCCCCACCCGTCCCTTCCTCATCGCCCGGGGCCGTCCTGGTCGGCCAGGACCTGCGCGACGGTGCGCCTGGCCTGCGCCACGAGCCCCGGGTTGGTCTCGGCGTAGTACGGGATGATCATGGCGGCCTGGTGCAGCGCGTAGCCGCGGGCCCGGCTCCAGGTGCCGTCGTCCACGCCGAGGGCCGCGCGGAACGCCGTCCGCCCGGCCGGGCCGAACACGCTCCACGCGGCGATCACGTCGGCGGCCGGATCCCCGACGCCGGCGCCGCCGAAGTCGATCACCGCGTGCAGCCTGCCGCCGTCTGCCAGCAGGTTGGGCCGCAGCAGGTCGGTGTGGATCGACACCGGCGCGCTGCCGTCCCAGGCAGGCGCCAGCAGCGCGCGATCCCAGGCGGCGGCCGCCGCGGCGGCGTCGATGACTCCCCCGGCCGCCTCGATCGCCGTCCGGGTGCCCGCATCCAGGCTGGCCAGGGGCTCGCGCCCGGCGGGCGGCGCCCCGGCCGCCGGGGCATCCCCCGCAGCCGGGTCACGAACCCGGCCAGCTCCCTTGCCGCCGCGGTCTCGTCATCGATCAGGCCGTCGGCGTAGGGCCGGCCGCTGATCCACCGGATGAGCGCCCAGCGGAACGGGTACCCCTGCCCGGCCCGGCCCGCCGCGACCGGCTCCGGTACCCGCAGCGGCAGGTGCGGGGCGA
Organism: uncultured Actinomycetota bacterium; assembly: GCA_963719705.1. Lineage (GTDB taxonomy): Bacteria > Actinomycetota > Actinomycetes > Streptosporangiales > Streptosporangiaceae > CAVRCV01. Next base: position 276,984 of record CAVRCV010000013.1, on the reverse strand, counting down.
GCTCCGGCAGCCAGCGCAGCTCAGCCTCCAGGTCGCCGGCCCAGCGCGCCAGCCGCGGCAGCCGGGCGCACAGCGCGCCGCCGACCCGGTAGATGGCGTTCACCGTCCCGACCGAGCGGACCTCGCTGACCGGCAGGCAGGCCAGGTCCGGGAACTGCGCCGCCAGCAGCCGCCGGACCAGCCCGGCATCGATGTCGGCCTCCCCGTCGTGCATCTTCACGCTGTGCTCCCGGTGGTGCCGAGCCATGGCGGTGCCGGGCGCGGCCCTCGGCGGACTCGTCCCGCCACCCTGCCACGGCGCGCCTGGCGCCGGCCATGGCATTTAGCCCGCTCCGGCTGAGGTGTGACGGGCGCCGGGCGCGGTAGGTGCCGGTCACCACCCGCCAGGGGGTGGCCGACTCACGACCGCGGGAAGAGGACGCCGAGCCCGCCTACCGCCCCGACCTGGCCGACGGGGCCCTGGACGTGCGGATGGTGGACGGCAGCCAGCCGCTGGCCAGGACCCGGCTGATCGCCGCGGTACTGCTCGGCATGCTCGGCCGGTGCCGGGTCTACCGGACCTGGTCCGCTGCCGCACTGCGGGTGGCTCCGGCCTGCCCCGGCCCGCTGCCGCTGAGCCTGGACGGCGAGGCGACCAGCGCCAGGTCCGGGTTCCGGATCGTGAAACACCCCCGCCAGCTTCTGGTGTACCGGCCGTCGTGAGGGACGTTTCCCGGTCGCCTGCTCGGCCACGCCGGTCGCGGCGGCGCGGCGCCGACGGCCGGCGGATGTGGACCCGGACCGGCTGGCGCCGGCTGGTGCTGAGTGCTCCTGCGCGCATCGGGGGCTGATGTGAATGAGAATCCCCGTGAATGCCGCGTTACTGTTGCTGTCTGAACAGTAACGCGGCATTCACGGGACACGCGGCGCCCGCGCAGCAGCATGACGGGCTGGCCTTCCTGCCGCTGGCGGACCGGCCGGACATCGCCGGGCGTGCTCCGCCACCCACCCAACATGATCTACGGGACACGCTCTAGTCGACCTCGGCCATCGCCTGGGCGAACTGGGCCGCGTACAGCCGCGCGTAGGCGCCGCCGGCGGCCAGCAGCTCGGCGTGGGTGCCCTGCTCGACGATCTGGCCGGCTCCATCACCAGGATCAGGTCGGCGTCGCGGATCGTGGACAGCCGGTGCGCGATGACGAAGCTGGTCCGGCCCGCGGCGCAGCGAGCTCATCGCCCGCTGGATCAGCACCTCGGTGCGGGTGTCCACCGAGCTGGTCGCCTCGTCCAGGATCAGGATGGCCGGCCGGGCCAGGAACGCCCGGGCGATCGTGATCAGCTGCCGCTCCCCCATGCTGACGTTCGAGCCCTCGTCGTCCAGCACCGTGTCGTAGCCGTCCGGCAGCGTGCGCACGAACCGGTCCACGTAGGTGGCCCTGGCCGCCTCGATGACCTCGTCGCGGGTCGGCTCGGCCGGCGCCGTAGGCGATGTTGTCCGCGATCGTGCCGCCGAACAGCCAGGCGTCCTGCAGCACCATCCCGGTCTTGGACCGCAGCTCGTCCCGGGTCATCGCGGCGATGTCGATCCCGTCCAGCGTGATCCGCCCGCTGTCCGACCTCGTAGAACCGCATCAGCAGGTTGACCAGGGTGGTCTTGCCGGCGCCGGTCGGGCCGACGATCGCCACGGTCTGGCCCGGCTGGACGGTCAGCGACAGGTCCTCGATCAGCGGCATGTCCGCCGCGTACCGGAAGCTGACGTCGCGGAACTCCACCCGGCCGCGGACCTCGCGCCGGCGCCTGCGGCTGCGGCCGGGTCCGGGCTCCTGCTCGTCGGCGTCCAGCAGGGCGAACACCCGCTCGGCCGAGGCCACGCCGGACTGCAGCAGGTTGGCCATGCTGGCCACCTGGGTCAGCGGCTGGCTGAACTGGCGCGAGTACTGGATGAACGCCTGCACGTCGCCGAGCGACAGCGCGCCGACGCCACCCGCAGCGCCGCCGACCACCGCCACCAGGACGTAGTTCAGGTTGCCGATGAACATCATCACCGGCTGGATCGTGCCGGAGATGAACTGGGCCCGGAAGCTGGCGCCGAACAGCTTGTCGTTGTGCTCGGTCGAAGGTGGCCTGGGCCTCCTCGTGCTGGCCGAAGACGCTGACCAGCGAGTGCCCGGTGTACATCTCCTCGATGTGGCCGTTCAGCTTGCCGGTGGTGGACCACTGCCGGATGAACTGCGGCTGGGCCCGCTTGCCGATCCTGGTCACCACGAACACCGAGGCCGGCACGGTGACCAGCGCGATCAGCGCCAGCAGCGGCGAGATCAGGAACATCATCGTCAGCACGCCGACGATGGTGAGCACCGAGAGTCACCACCTGGCTCATGCGTCTGCTGCAGCGACTGGGCCAGGTTGTCGATGTCGTTGGTGACCCGGCTGAGGATCTCGCCGCGCGGCTGCCGGTCGAAGTAGCTCAGCGGCAGCCGGGACAGCTTGGCCTGGACCTGCTCGCGCAGCCGGAACACCACCCGCTGCACGATCGTGGTGGTCATCCGGCCCTGCAGCAGCTGGCCCACGGACGCGGCCGCATAGATCACCAGCACCGTGATCAGCAGCGAGCCGACATGGCTGAAGTCGATGCCGTGGCCGGGATTCAGGTGCAGCGAGCCGACCAGGTCGGCCAGCGTGCCGTCGCCGCGGGCGCGCAGCTCCGGCGACCGCCTGGGCCTGGGTCACCCCGGCCGGGATCTGGCGGCTGATCACGCCGGAGAAGATCACGTTGGTGGCATCGCCGAGCAGCCTCGGCCCGAGCACCGACAGCGTGACGCTGACCGCGGTCATGCCGAGGGCGAGCAGCGCGAGCGGCCGCTCCGGGCCGCATGCGTGCCGCAGCAGCCGGCGGCTCGAGCCCTTGAAGTCCAGCGACCGCTCGGTGGGCATGCCGCCCATGAAGGCGCCGGGCCCGCGCATCGTGCCGGGTGCCGGTCCCGGCCCGCGGCGCGGCGTCGGCCGCTCCCCCGCCCCGGCGACGACTCCGTTGCCGCGGCTCCGTTGCCGCCGGGCCCGTGGTTGCCAGAACTGTCCGGCGGACCGCCGTTCGCCTCCGGGCTGCCGCCGGATGACGGGGCGCTCATGCCGCGGCCTCCTGCTCGGTCAGCTGGGACAGCACGATCTCCCGGTAGGTCTCGTCCGAGCTCATCAGCTCGTCATGGGTGCCGGAGGCGACCACCCGGCCGCCGTCCAGCACCACGATCCGGTCCGCGTGCCGGATGGTGGCGACCCGCTGGGCCACGATGACCACGGTCGCGTCGGCGGTCTCGGCCGGCCAGCGCGGCCCGCAGCGCCGCGTCGGTGGCGTAGTCCAGCGCCGAGAACGAGTCGTCGAACAGGTAGATCTCCGGCCGGTGCACCAGCGCCCGGGCGATGGCCAGCCGCTGCCGCTGGCCGCCGGACACGCTGGTGCCGCCCTGGGCGATCGCCGCGTCCAGGCCGCCGGGCATCCGCTGCGACGAAGTCGCGGGCCTGCGCGATCTCCAGCGCCCGCCACAGCTGCTCGTCGGTGGCGTCCGGGCTGCCGTAGCGCAGGTTGGAGGCGACCGTGCCGGAGAACAGGTACGGCCGCTGCGGCACCAGGCCGATGGCATCCGACAGCGCAGCCGGGTCCAGCTCGCGGACGTCGATGCCGTCCACCAGCACCTGCCCGCCGGTCACGTCCATCAGCCGCGGGATCAGGCTGAGCAGCGTGGTCTTGCCGCTGCCGGTGCCGCCGATGATCGCGGTGACCTCGCCAGGCCCGGCGGTCAGGCTGATGCCGCGCAGTACCGGCTCCTGCGCGCCCGGATAGCGGAACTCGGCGTCCCGCAGCTCCAGGTGGCCGCGGACGCCGCTGCCCGCGACTGGCCGCCCGACCGGGGCGCGCGGGCCGCGGGCGTCCGGTGCGACGACGCTGGTCTCGGTGTCCAGCACCTCGACGATCCGCTCGGCGCACACCTCGGCCCGCGGCACCATCATGAACATGAAGGTCGCCATCATGACCGACATCAGGATCTGCAGCAGGTAGGTCAGGAACGCGGTCAGCGAGCCGATCTGCATCGAGCCGCTGCCCACCAGGTGCCCGCCGAACCACAGCACGGCCACGCTGGAGAAGTTCAGCACCAGCATCACCGAGGGGAACATCAGCGCCATCAGCCGGCCGGCGCCGCGGGACACGTCGAACAGCTCGGTGCTGGCCGCCGCGAACCGGTCCCGCTCGCTGGCGTCGCGGACGAACGCCCGCACCACCCGCACCCCGGTGATCTGCTCCCGCAGCACGCTGTTGATCTGGTCGATCCGCTCCTGCATGGACCGGAACAGCGGGCGCATCCGCCAGATGATCAGGCTGACGATGACCGCCAGCGCGGGCACCGCGACCAGCAGCAGCGAGGACAGCTTCACGTCCTGGTTCAGCGCCAGGATGATGCCGCCGACGCACATGATCGGCGCCGAGACCATCAGGGTGAACGTCAGCAGGGCCAGCATCTGCACCTGCTGCACGTCGTTGGTGGTCCGGGTGATCAGCGACGGGGTGCCGAACCGGCCGACCTCGCGGGCGGAGAACGACATCACCCGGCGGAACACCGCCCCGCGCAGGTCCCGGCCCACGGCCATGGCCGTGCGCGCGCCGAAGTAGACGGCGCCCGACCGCGCAGGTGATCTGGACCAGCGCGATTCCCAGCATGAAGCCGCCGGTATGCAGGATGTAGCTGGTGTTGCCCTTCATCACGCCGTTGTCGATGATGTCGGCGTTCAGCGTCGGCAGGTACAGCGTCGCGAGGGTCTGCACCAGCTGGAGCAGCACGACGAGGGCGACCGGCTTGCGGTAGGGACGCAGGTAGTCGCGCAGCAGGCGGATCAGCACGTGTCCTCGCTCGGTTGGCGCTCGGATTCCAGCCGCTGGCCCAGCCGGCCCACGGTGCCGAGCGCGCGGCGCACCAGCGGCGCCAGCGCGGCCGGCGGCTCGGCGTACAGCCAGTGCTCCACCGCGACCTGCGTGGCCGCGGTGACAGCGCCGGCGATCACCCGCGGGAACAGGTCGCGGGCCGGGTCGGCGCCGGTGCGCTCGGCGATCGCGTCGGCCAGCAGCCGCTGGGCCAGGTAGTGCGACTTGAGGTACTCCCCCTGCAGTGCGGGCGAGCTGGTGACCAGCCGCACCCCGGCGATCCAGTCCGGGTCCGGCACCTGGTCGGCGGCGCCGTACTGGTCCAGCACCGCGTGCGTGATCGCGGGCCACAGCGGCTCGCCCGGCGGCCGGGCGCGCAGCGCGGCGCCGATCGCGGCCGTCCGGTCCATCGCCAGGCAGCAGATGGCCTCGTACTTGCCGGAGAAGTAGTTGCTGAACGTGCGCGCCGACACCCCGGCCCGGTCGGCGATGTCCTCGACGTGCACGTTCTCCAGGCCGCGCTCGATCGCGAGCTGCATCGCCGCGATGCCGAGCGCCCGCCGGGTGGCCTGCTTCTTCCGCTCTCGCAGCCCGGCCGGGCGGCATGCCGGATCCGCCCGGATCTCCCGGCTCCCCCGGCCCGGCGGTGCGGGGATCAGCGGTCACGGCAGTCATGGTAGCGAAATTTTCGCAGTTAGCAATTTTTCTCGCAAGGCAATTTTGAGGGTGCTTTAGGGTGGCTTCCCTGGCCGGTGATGCCTGTCGTTTTCTCGCTAGACTTGCCCGGCTGCGCTGTCCATGCTTGGACGGTGCCGAAGATACCGGGGAGCACCGTGCTGCCGGGAGACAGCGGGCGGTTCGTGCGGGCGTTCCAGGCCAAGGATGCGCGTTTCGACGGCTGGTTCTTCGGCGGGGTGACCACCACCGGGATCTATTGCCGGCCGAGCTGCCCGGCGGTGCCGCCCAGGCCCGAGCACATGCGGTTCTACCCCAGCGCGGCCGCCGCTCAGCAGGCCGGGTTCCGCGCCTGCAAGCGCTGCCGCCCGGACGCCAGCCCCGGCTCGCCCGAGTGGAACCAGCGGGCCGACCTGGTCGGCCAGGGCCATGCGGCTGATCGCGGACGGGGTCATCGACGCCGGCGGGGTGCCGGGCCTGGCCGCCCGGCTCGGCTACAGCGTCCGCCAGGTGGAGCGGCAGCTGCTGGCCGAGCTCGGCGCCGGGCCGCTCGCGCTGGCCAGGGCGCAGCGGGCGCAGACCGCCCGGCTGCTGATCGAGACCAGCTCGCTGCCGATGGGCGAGGTCGCGTTCGCGGCCGGCTTCGCCAGCATCCGCACCTTCAACCAGACGGTGCAGGAGGTCTTCGCGCTGTCCCCCACCGAGCTGCGCCGCCGGGCGGCCGGCGGGCACGGCGCGCCCGCCTCCAGGGCGCTGTCGCTGCGGCTGCCGTTCCGGGCGCCGCTGTGCCCGGACAACCTGTTCGGGCATCTTGCCGCGACCGCGGTGCCCGGCGTCGAGGAGTGGCGGGACGGCGCCTACCGGCGCACCCTGCGGCTGCCGCACGGGCAGGGGGTGGTCGCGCTGCGGCCGCTGCCCGACCACATCGGCTGCCAGCTCACCCTGACCGACCTGCGCGACCTGTCCGTCGCCATCAGCCGGTGCCGGCGCCTGCTCGACCTGGACGCCGATCCGGTCGCCGCGGCCGGGCTGCTGCGCGCGGATCCGGTGCTGGCGCCGCTGGTGGACAAGGCGCCGGGCCGCCGGGTGCCGCGCACCGTCGACCCGGCCGAGTTCGCGGTGCGGGCGCTGCTCGGCCAGCAGGTGTCCACCGCGGCCGCGCGCACCCACGCCGCCCGGCTCGCCGCGGCGCACGGCGAGCCGGCCGACGATCCCGGCGGCGGGCTGACCCGCCTGTTCCCGGCCAGCCAGGCGCTGGCCGCCGCGGATCCGGCCAGCGCTGGCGGTGCCGGGCGCGCGCCGGGCCAGCTTCGCCGCGCTGACCGGCGCGCTTGCCGACGGCAGCGATCGACCTCGGCCCCGGCGCCGACTGGCAGCGGGCCAGGGCCGCGCTGGCCGCGCTGCCCGGCATCGGCAGCTGGACCGTGGAGACGATCGCGATGCGCGGCCTGGGTGACCCCGACGCGTTCGTTCCGGGTGATCTCGGGGTCAGGGCGGCGGCGCGGGAGCTCGGCCTGCCCGCTACGCCCGCCGCGCTGACCGCCAGGGCCGCGGCCTGGCGGCCCTGGCGCGCCTACGCGGTGCAGTACCTGTGGGCTACCGGCGGGCATGCGATCAACCGGCTGCCCGGGCACGGCCCGCAAGCCGGGGACAGTAACGACTACCGGAAGGAACCCCGATGACCGCCACGATCCCGGCCAGCCTGGCGCACACCGTGCTGGACAGCCCGGTCGGGCCGCTGACCCTGGTCGCCGTGGACGGCGTGCTGGCCCGGCTGCACATGGACCGCGCAGCGGTACGCCCCGGACCCGGCGTCGTTCGGCCCGCGCGACGACGGCCCGTTCGCCGAGGCGGCCCGCCAGCTCGAGGATTACTTCGCCGGCACCAGGACCGGGTTCGAGCTGGACCTGGCCCTGGCCGGAACGCCGTTCCAGCAGCGGGTCTGGCAGGAGCTGCGGGCCATCCCGTACGGCGAGACGGTCTCCTACGGCCAGCTGGCCGACCGGATCGGGCAGCCGACCGCGAGCCGGGCGGTGGGCCTGGCCAACGGCCGGAACCCGGTCGGCATCATCGTGCCCTGCCACCGGGTGGTCGGCGCGGACGGCAGCCTGACCGGCTACGGCGGCGGCATCGAGCGCAAGCGCTACCTGCTCGCGCACGAGCAGCGGGTCAGCGGCCGGGCCCTGCTCTGAGGCGGCACTGCCCCGAGGCGGCACTGCTCCAGGCGGCACTGCGCTGAGCCGGGCGGCGGCCCCGCCGGACGATAACCGCGGCCGGACACGGCAGGCTAACGCGCGGGTAACCATTCGTGCAGGCCGGCAACGAGGGGCTAACGCTCGGGTAACCATTCGGCCCGGCCATCGTGACCAGCCCGGACATTTCCTACCATGCTGACAGGGGCCGCAGGACAGCGGCGTGAGCGGGGCTGGCTGCCGGCGGCGGACGGCCCGGCAGGCGGGAGGCAGGACGGCCCGGAAGGCGCCCGGACACTGGCCCTGACGTCCGGCCGCAGCGCACCGACCCTGGGAGCCAGGATGATCCGCGGGAGCCGCCTCGCGCGCCGGGTCGGCTCCTCCCGCCTCCTGCTCGGCAACGTGATGCTGGCCGTGCTGATCGGCGCCGCCCTGGCCGCCGCGCTGGCCAGCTTCGCCGCCAGGGCACTGCCGCAGGCGGTGCGCGCGCAGATCGCCGGATCCAGGGCCGTGCCGATCTCGGTCCGCGGCGTGCTGCCTCCCAGCCAGGCCGCGGCCGACGGCAAGGCGGTCAGCGCCGCGCTCAGATCCGCCCTGGCCGGCGTGCCCTACCAGCTCGACCAGGCCCGCTGGTCCGACCTGCTCGACCTGCCGGTGCCCAGGGGCAGCCGGATCACCCCGCAGGTCCTGGTGGCCGCCATGAGCCGGATCGCTAGCAGGGCTGTCCTCACCGCCGGCCAGTGGCCGGGCCCGCCGCGGCCCGGCCAGCCGGTGGGGATAGCGCTGCCTGCGGCGGTCGCCGGGTCACTGCACGCGGCCACCGGCACGGTCCTGCAGGCCCGGGACAGCACCACCGGGGCCCGGCTGCGGCTGCGGGTCACCGGCCTGTACCGGCCGGCCAACCTCGCCTCCGGCTACTGGGACATGGACGTGCTGCCGCTGTCGGGCAGCAGCCTCCAGCCGCCGTTCGACAGCTACGGGCCGGCCGTGGCCAGCCCGGCCGCATTCGGCCCCGGCGGCCTGTCCGCCGCCCAGGCCTCCTGGGTGGCGCTGCCCTCGGCGGCCGGGCTGAGCAGCGGCGACCTGCCGGCCGTGGCCAGCAGGGTCGGCCGGGCGGCCCGCTACCTCCAGAACGCCAGCAGCCTGGGCGGGCTGCAGGTCAGCACCGGCCTGCCCGCCCTGCTCAGCGGGCTGGCCAGCAACCTGGTCGTGGCCAGGTCACTGCTGGTCATCGCCGCGCTGGTGCTGGCGCTGGTCACCGCGGCCGCGCTCGCGCTGGCCGCGCGGCTGCTGGCCGACCACCGGGAGGAGGAGACCGCGCTGCTCAGCGCGCGCGGCGCGACCCGCTGGCAGCTGGCCAGGCCGACCCTGGCCGAGGCGCTGCTGCTGGGCGGCATCGCGGCGGTGGCCGGGGTGTTCCTCGGTGCCCGGCTGGCCGGGCTGCTGGTCGCCACCGTGCCGCTAGGCCCCGGTGGCGTCGTCAGCAGCGGACCCGCGGTGAGTGGTGCCGCGATCCCGGCGGCGGCCTGGTGGGCCGCCGCCATCGTGGTGGCGTTCTGCGCCGCGGTGATGATCTGGCCCGCGGTGCGCCCGATGGCCCCGGGCGCGGTCCGGGTCCGCCGGGGGCGGCAGGCGGCGCTGGCCGGCGTCGCCCGGAACGGGGCCGACCTGGCACTGCTCGCGCTCGCCGTGCTGGCGGTCCAGGAACTGCGCACCTACTCGGCAGTCGCGCACCCCGCGGCCGGCGGGATCGGCATCGACCCGGTGATCGCGCTGGCGCCGGTGCTCGCGCTGGCCGCGGTGGCGCTGATCCCGCTGCGCCTGCTCCCGCTGGCGGCGACCGCGGCGGAGCGGGCCGCGGCCAGGGGCCGGCACCTGGCCGCGGCGCTGGCCAGCTGGCAGATATCCCGGCGGCCGATCCGGCAGAGCGGCCCGCTGCTGCTGGTGGTGCTCGCCACCGCGGCGTTCACGCTGGCCCTGTCCCAGTACCAGACCTCCCGCCAGTCGGCCTCCGACCAGGCGGCGTTCGCGGTGGGCGCGGACCTGCGGGCGGATCTCACCGGCCCGGTGCCGCTGGGCACGGCCGGCGCGGTCGGCCGCGCGCCGGGCGTGCAGTCGGCGATGCCGGTGGCCACGCTGCCCGCGGGCAACGGCGGTGAGCTGCTCGCGGTGGACCCGCGCACCGCGCCGGCCACGGTGCTGCTGCGCGGCGACCTCTCCCGGTACCCGGCGGCGGCGCTGTGGCAGCGGATCCTCCCGCCGGGCCGCCCGTCCGGAGTGGCCATCCCCGGCCGCCCGGCCGCGCTGTCGGTCACCGCCCGGCTGACCCCCGGCTCGGCCAGCACCAGCCCGGGACCGGTGGGGGTCACCGCCTGGATCCAGGACGCCAGCGGGATCGTGTACACGGTCGTGACCAGCAGCCTGCCCGCCGACGGGCGCAGCCACCGGCTGATCGTGCCGCTGTCGGCCACCCGGCAGGCCGCTTACCCGCTGCGGCTGCTCGCGCTGGCGGCCGGATACGAGCTGCCGCCGTACGCGTTCGGGGTGCACGCGCCGCCGGCCCAGCTCACCATCGGTGCGCTCGCGGTCCAGCCAGTGCCCGGCGGGCCGGTCTCGGCGCCGTTCGCCGGCGGCGGCGCGCTGGCCACCTGGGCGCAGGCCGCGAGCGAGCCGGGTGCCCAGTTCGGCGTGCCAACCAACGCCGCCCTGGCCATCTCCAACGGGTCACCGCCCACGCTGACGGGCACCACTTCCTCGCCCGCCGCGCTGCAGATCCAGTTCCACCCCGGCTACTCCCCGTCAGCAGCGTTCCTGCGGCAGAACCTCCTCCCGGATGCCGGGTACCAGGGCGTGCTGACGATCACCGCCCCGCCGCCGGCCGCGGCCATCCCCGGCATCGCGACCAGCTCGTTCCTGCACGCCAGCGACCGCGGCGTCGGCACGATCCTGCCGGTGACGCTGGGCAGCCTCACGGTTCAGGTCAAGATCGTGGCGGCCGTGCGCGCCTTTCCGACGGTCACCGGGCGGCCGGCGCGGTCGTGGTGGACCAGGCCCCGCTCCAGGCCATCCTGGCCAGCCAGGCCAGCACGCCGCTGGCGGTGACCGAGTGGTGGGTGGCGACCAGCCGCGGCTCGCTGCCGCCCGCCCTGGCCGGCGCCACGGTGACCAGCCGGGCGGCACTGGCCGCGGCGCTGCTCGGCGACCCCCTGTCGGCAGCGCCCCGGCAGGCCGCGCTGGCCGTCGGCATCGCCGCGGCGCTGCTGGCCGCGATCGGGTTCTCGCTCAGCGTGGCCGCCAGGGTGCGGGCCAGGCGGGCCGAGAGCGCGCTGCTGGCCGCGCTCGGCGTGGCCAGGCCTGCCCAGGCCGGGCAGCTGTGCCTGGAGCAGCTGATGCTGACCGGGCCGGCCGCCGCGGCCGGGGTACTGGCCGGCGCGGGAGTGGCCTGGCTGCTGATCCCGGCGGTGACCCTGACCGCCGACGCCACCGTGCCGGTGCCGCCGGCCGTGCTGGAGATCCCGCTCGGCTGGGCGGTCGCCCTCGCCGCGGTGGTGGCCGCGGTACCGGTACTGGCCGCGGCGGCGAGCATCGCCCGGCGCCCCGACCCGGCGGCCGAGCTGCGCGCCGCGGAGGCGACATGACGCACCGGGCCGGGCCGGGCCGGGCCGCGCGGACCGGCGGGACCACCAAGCCGCCGCGCCCGGCGCGCCCGCGCCGGGCCGGGATCGCCGGAACCGCCGGGGGCACCGCCCGCGCGGCCAGGATCGCGGTCTGCGGCGCCAGCGTCGCGGCCAGTATCGGCCTGGCCCTGCTGGTGGCCGGGACCGTGTTCATCGCGGTCGCCGTGCCCAGGGCCAGTGCCGCCGAGCGCGGTCAGGCGCTGCGGGACACGCTGGCGATCACGCCATGGCAGGGCAGCACGATCGTCGGGAATACCGACTACTCCACCTTCCACATCGGCTTCGGCGAGGGCAGTCCGATCAGCGCGGCCGACCTGGCCATCGCCAAGCGCGACCTGATCAGCAACATGGCCCCGTGGCACCTGCCGCTGAACCGCGGCGCCGCCTGGAGCGGCCTGGACGGCGGGTTCACGTCCGTGGGCGGCGTCTCGCCGCGGGTGGTCATCGGCGGCCTCGGGCCGCAGGTGGAGTTCCTGTACCGGGACGCGCTGAGCCGGGACAGCCGCCTGATCGCCGGGCACTGGCCGGGCAGCGCCAGGCAGGCCCGCGGCCGCACGACCCTCCAGATCGCGGTGACCCCGGCCACTGCGGCCAGGTTCGGCCTGCGGCCCGGATCGGTGCTGACGATCGGGCCGAGCATCGGCGCCCGGGTCAGCGGCATCATCCGGCCAGTCCGGCCGTCCTCCTCGTTCTGGTCGCTGGATCCGCTCGCGGCCGCGCCCGAGCTGGTCCCGCCGGCCGCGCCCAGGCCCCCCTACTGGCAGGGTGCGGTGTTCGTGAGCGCGGCCGAGGTACCGCTGCTGCCGGTCTTCCTGGACACCACCACGATGGGGCTGGACTTCGCCCTCCCGGTTGCCACCGGGCAGATCAGCCTGGCCGGTGTGGGCCGGCTGACCGCCGCGCTGAGCGGGGCGATGAACGATGCCGGCCTGATCCAGTCCGGTATGGCCAACCCGGTCACGATCTCGCTCAGCACCGGGCTGACCGCGGTGCTGTCCGGGTTCCAGGCGCAGGACGAGGCCATCGAGAGCATGCTCAGCCTGCTGTTCGTGAGCCTGGCCGCGATCGGGATCGTGGCGATCCTGCTCGCCTCCGGCCTGGTCGCCGGACGGCGGGCAACTGAGTTCGCCGTGCTCCGGGCCCGCGGCGCCGCATTGCGCCAGGTGGCCGGCCGGGCCCTGCTGGCGGCCCTGGCGCTGGCCGTGCCCGCGGCCGCGGCCGCCTCGGTGGCGGCGCTGGCGGTGACCCCCGGCGGCAGTCTGCCCCTGGCCTGGTGGCTGGCCGCCTGCGTGCTGGCGGCGGCGCTGGCGGGCCTGCCGGTGATCGCGGTGGCCCGGCTGCGCGGCAGCGAGGCCGGCCGGCGCAAGCACCGGCCGGGCCGGGCGGCGGCGGCCAGGCGGACGGCAGCGGTGCGGCGCCTGGTGGCCGAGTGCGCGCTGGCGGCCGCCTCAGTCGGCGGGATCGTCGTGCTCCGGCGGCAGGGCCTGACCACCGGCCACCTGGAGCTGTACCCGAGCGCGGCACCGGTGCTGGTGGCAGTGCTGGCGGCGATCGTCGTGGTGCGCGGCTACCCGCTCGCGCTGCAGCTGCTGCTGCGGGCGGCCAGGGCCAGGCCCGGGATCAGCATGTTCGTCGGCCTGGCCAGCGCCACCAGGGCCACGCTGCGCGCGATCGTGCCGGTATTCGCCCTGGTGCTGGCCCTGGCCGTGGTGGCGTTCGGGACCGCGGTCGGCGACGCCGTGCGCCGCGGCGAGGTTACCGCGTCCTGGCAGTCGACCGGAGCCGACGCGATCGTCAACGGCACCACGTCGTCGCGGCCGCTCACGGCGGCGGTGCAGCGGCAGATCGCGGCGGTGCCGGGCGCCGCGGCGACCGCGGCGGTGAGCTCGGCCGCCGGGGTGCTGGGCGGTCATGCCAGGGTGTCGGTGGCCATCGTCGACCCGGCCAGTTACGCGGCGATGGCGGCCGGGACGCCAGGGCCGCCCTTCCCGGCCGCCGCCCTCGCCCGGCCCGGATCCGGTAACAGCGGCGCGGCGGTGCCGGTGCTGGCCTCGGCGGCGGCCGCGGCGGACCTGCCGTCCCGGACGGGGAGCCTGCGGGTCAGCGGCCTGAGCCTGGCGGTCCGGGTGGCCGGCCAGGCCGGGCGGATTCCCGGCGTGCAGGCCGGCCCGCTGGTGCTGGTGCCGGCCTGGGCCCTCGGCGCGCATCTGCCGCTGCCATCGGTGCTGCTGATCACCGGGCCGCGGCTGGACGGCGCGGCGCTGACCGCCACCGTGCACCGGCTCCTGCCCGGCGCCGCCGTTACCCTGCGCAGCAAGGTGCTCGCCGCGCTGAGCAGCGCGCCGCTGCCGCACGGGGCAGAGCTGACCATCACCGAGGCGGCCGTGGCGGCGGCCGCGTTCAGCGCGCTGATCCTGCTGCTCTCGCTGCTCATCACGGCGCAGTCCAGGCAGACCTCGCTGGCCCGGCTGGCGACCATGGGCCTTGGCCGCTGGCAGGCCAGGCTGGCGGGCGCGACCGAGATGCTGCCGCAGGTGCTGGCCGCGGTGGCGGGCGGAGTGGCCACCGCGGTGGTGCTGGCGCCGCTGCTCGCCCCTGCCATCGACCTGTCGTCGTTCACTGGCACGCCGACCGGCGTGCCGATCAGGACCGAGCCGGTGCCGCTGACCGCGTGCGCGGTCGGGCTGGTGCTGCTGTCGCTGCTCGCGCTGGTCGCCGAGGCCGGGATCACCCGGCGGCGGGGCACGGCCTTCGCGCTGCGGATCGGCGGATGAGGGAGGGAGAACCGATGACCGGTCAGCCAGCAGATGCCGCCGCGACGACCCTGGCGGCGGGCTTCGCGGCCGCCACCGCGCCGGCCACCGGCATCGCCGAGCTCGGCGAGGAGCGGGAGCGGGAGCGCACCTCCTACGGCGAGGGAGCGCTGATCGTGTGCGACCGGGTGGTCCGGATCTACGCCGGGGACGGCATCGAGGTCCAGGCGCTGCAGGGACTCGACCTGCTGATCGCGGCGGGCGAGCTGACCGCGATCATCGGCGCGTCCGGCAGCGGCAAGTCCACCCTGATGAACATCCTGGCCGGGCTGGACTCGCCGACCGCCGGATCGGTCCGGGTCGCCGGGCACGACCTGAGCTCGATGACCGCCAGGGACCGGCTGGCCTACCGGCGGGCCGTGGTCGGCTTCATCTGGCAGCAGACCTCGCGCAACCTGCTGCCGTACCTCACCGGGCGGCAGAACGTGATGGTGCCGATGCAGCTTCGCGGGACCGGCCGGACCGCCCGCAGGCAGCGGGCGGGCGAGCTGCTGGACGCGCTCGGCGTCGGGCACTGTGCCGACCGGGTGCCCGAGCGGATGTCCGGCGGCGAGCAGCAGCGCACCGCCATCGCCGCCGCGCTGGCCAACCAGCCGGACCTGCTGCTGGCCGATGAGCCGACCGGCGAGCTGGACTCGGCCACCGCCAGGGACGTGTTCGCCGCGCTGCAGACCGCGAACACCGAGCTGGGCGCGACGGTCCTGGTGGTGACCCACGACTCCGCGGTATCCGCGCAGGTCCGGCGCACCGTCGCGATCCGGGACGGCCGGACCAGCTCGGAGACGCTGCGCACCGGCGCGGTGGACGCGCACGGCAACGTGCACGCCGCCGAGTACGCGGTGCTGGACCGGGCCGGGCGGGTACAGCTGCCGCGCACGATGGTCAGCCGCCTCGGCATGAAGGACCGGGTCCGGCTCGAGGAGGAGGCCGAGCACATCGGCGTCTGGCCGGACCGGCCGGCCCGCTCGGCCGGCCCGCCAGGCCCGCCGGAGCCGGGCCCGGCAGTCCCGGGCTGGCCGGGTGCCCGGGCGCCGGCGGACCGGCCGGCGGCCTGCCGCCGCGCGCCGGGCGGCACGCGGCGCCGCCGCAGTCCGGGCCGGGCCCGGCCGGGGGTGCCTGAGATGGCGTACCCGGCGGCCGCCCCGGCCTCGCCCGCCCGGCCTGCCTCCCCCATGGTGGCGGTGCGCGAGGTAACCCGCAGCTTCGGCCACGGAGCCACCGCCGTGCACGCGCTGCGCGGCGTCTCGTTCAGCGTGCCCGCCGGTCAGCTGCTGGCCGTGCGCGGACGGTCCGGCTCGGGCAAGACCACCCTGCTGAACATCGTCGGCGGCCTGGACACCCCGACCAGCGGCATGGTCACGGTCGCCGGGCGGGACGTCACCGCCATGGCCGAGCGGGACCGGCTGATGCTGCGCCGGTCCACCGTCGCGTTCATCTTCCAGGCGTTCGGCCTCATCCCGATGCTGACCGCGGCCGAGAACGTCGGCATCCCGCTGCGGATCGCGGGCACCGGGCGGCGCGAGCGCGAGGAACGGGTCGCACTGCTGCTGCGCGTGGTCGGGCTGGAGGATCACGCCCGGCAGCGGCCGAACGAGCTGTCCGGCGGCGAGCAGCAGCGGGTCGCCATCGCCCGGGCGCTGGCCGGGCGCCCGCAGCTGCTGATCGCGGACGAGCCCACCGGCCAGCTGGACTCCGAGACCGGGCTGCAGATCATGCGGCTGCTGCGCACCGTGGTCCGCTCGGAGGGCATCACTGCGATCGTGGCGACCCACGACACCGGCATCGTCGAGCTCGCCGACGAGGTGCTCACCCTCGCCGACGGCCGCTTCGCTCCTGACCGGGGTTAGGCCGTGCGGCACTCAACCACCTCGCGATCGTGTTCCGCGCCTGTGCTGACCGCGCTGGTGCTCATCAAAACCGCGGCGGCCCGCGATCGCGGTTAAGGACAGCTGACCTGGTACGGAACGCCGGGGGCGCGCTGTTCCCACTGGCCCCGGGTGAAGCCACCGTCCGTGATCTGGCATGCCAGGCCGACCGGGTCGGCGGCGATCGCGGGCAGGCCGCCGAGGTCCCACACATGTGCGGTGCCGTCATCGCTGCCGGTCACCAGCAGGCGCCCGTCCGGGCTGAACGCCAGGTCGTTCACCGCATCGGTGTCATCTGCCAGCCTCTCCACGCCGAACGGCTGGGCCGGGTCAGCGACATCCCACACCGTGGTGGTGAAATCCTGGCTGGCGGCGGCGACCAGGTTCCCGCCCGGATGGAAGGCGATGCTGCTGATCTGCTGGGCGGGTCCGGTCAGCTCCGTCAGTGGCCGCGCCCTTGACGGCTCTTCGAAACGCCACAGGACGACCGCGCTGGATGAGCCACCGCCCACGGTGGCCGCATACCGGCCGTCGGGGCTGAACGCGGTATCGTCACCGAAGTCGGCCTGCAGGGACAGTACGTTGCCCGGGTCGGGCAGTGCCTTGATATGTGCCGGGTCTGACACATCCCACCAGCTGCCGCTCGACAAGCCACCCGGAAGGACCAGGATCTTCCCGTCCGGGGTGAAGGCGCCGTTCTCGTCAGTGCCCACATGCGTGAACTGGTCCAGCGCGACCGGATGAACCGGGTCGCTGACGTTCAGCAGGGTTGCCCAGCCGGGCTGGAACCCGAAATCCCTGAGCCAGCGCGTCCCCGCCGGCCACCAGGGTCTTCCCCCGCGGGCTGAACTCCATCCAGCCGACTGTGCCGCGGCAGCGCACGACGGCTAGCTCGCGGGGCCTGGACCTGTCGCTGACGCTCCACAGTGTCATCTGGTCATGCCAGCTTCCGGCGGCGAGCACCCTGCCGTCCGGGCTGAACGCGACCGAGCTGACGGGACCCGCGTCTGTCCTGAGCCGGGCGAGCAGCCTCGGCCGGGCCGGGTCTGTGACGTCCCAGAGGATCACGGACCGGTTGTAGTCCGCCGTCACCACCGTCCGGTTGTCCGGGCTGACGGCCACCGCATCTACGTGCTCCGCCTGCCCGGTCAGGGTCGCCGCCAGTACGGGCTGGGCGCCGGCCACGTGCCACCGGGTGACTTCGGTGTTCCAGTCGGCTGTGACAAGCGTCTTGCCGCCCGCGCTGAACGCAACCGCGTTGATGGGCTGAGTGTCACCGGCTAGCACCGCGGATTCGGTGGCATGGGCGGGGTCGGCGGTGTTCCACAGGATGGCGTTGTCGTCCAGGCCGACGGTGGCCAGGATCCGGCCATCAGGACTGAACGCCATCGCGCTGATGTCATCTGTGTGGCCGACCAGCGTCGCGAGCTGCCTGGGTCGTGCGGGATCTGCGATGTCCCACAGCGCGCCTTCGGCGCCCAGGGAGAGTGCGAGGATGCGGCCGTCGGGACTGAAAGCGAAGCCTCCATCGCCATCCCAGACGGGCACGGTGGCGATGGGGCGCGGCGAACGGAGGCTGGCGACATCCCACAGCGTGGTGCGTGTCCGGCCGGTGATCGTGCCATTGTTGCTGCCGGTGATCGTGCCGGACCCGGTGACCAGGAGCCGCCCGTCCGGGCTGAAGGCCACGGCGTCCGGGTAGTAGACACCGGTCCGCGTCGCCAGCCGGGCAGGTGCCGCCGGGTTGCTGATGTCCCATAGGCTCAGCGCGCCGTTTCTGGGGTTTCCGACGGCCGCGAGTGTCTTCCCGTCCGGGCTGAACGCCACAGCCGCCGCATCCGGCACGGTCAGCTCGGCGATCCGGCGCGGCGCGTGCGCGACGTCCCAGAGGGTCACGGTGTTGTGCTGGCTGGCCGCGGCCAGCAGCCGGCCATCCGGGCTGAACGCGATGCCGTTGACGGCGCCCGCATGAACGGTGAGAGCAGCGATCCGGACCGGGCGGAGGGGGTCGGTGGTGCTCCACAGCATCACGTTGCCGTTCTGGCTGGTGCCGGTCGCCAGCAGCCGGCCATCCGGGCTGAACGTGGCTGTGCTGCTGGAGCTGAAAGCGGGAGCCTCGGGCGGGCTGCTGCCGTCGTAGTGGGTTCCCAGCAGCGTGCTCACCATGGTGGCCCGGACCTGCGCGGTCGGGTCGATCCGCAGCGCCGCCAGGCTGAGCTCGAGCGAGGTCCGCGGCTGGGTGGCGGCCAGGTTGACCGCCTCGGCCTCCAGCTCGCGGCCGGTAGCCAGGTTGCGCTGCCGCTCGGCTGCCGCGCGCTGCTGTTCGGCGACATGCCGCTGCACGTTCTCGTTGTGCGTGGCGATGCCGGAAACCACGAGCAGCGCGGTGAGCACGACGATGACGGCGCGGCCGAGCAGCGTCGCCCGGCGGTGCTGGCGCGCGTCCTCGCTGTCGATCTGGTCCTTACGGCGCTCGTGGATGGCCGCGGCCAGCGTGCCCACGTTGTCGCGGAACCGTGCGTGCCGCAGCGAGAGCTGACCGTCCGGCAAGCCGCGCGTCCAGGTGAGATCGACCCAGAGCGGCTCCTGCGGAAACCAGCCGCGAAGCCTGCCGGGCAGTGCGTCCGTGCTGTTCCAGTCGAAGTCACCGGCGTGGCTGTCCCACCGGATCGTGCCGTCGGTCAGCGCGATGAGGAACGTGCCGCGGTCACGATGCTCCTGCCAGAAGGCGACTTCCCGGCCGACCCATGCCGACCGGGCCGCCTCCGGCGAGGCCAGCAGGACAAGGTAGCGCGACTCCCGCAGCGCCCGCTCGATGGTTCCCCACAGGTCGGGGTTCGCGGCGAGGCTGACCTGGTTGCGGAACGCGCGCAGCGCCGGCCGCTGGTACCAGGCCCTGGTTAAGCGCTGCAGGCCGCGCTGCAGCGCCGGCGCGAGCCCGCTGTCAGCCGCATGGCTGTAGGACAGGAACGCGTCATACGCCCAGCCGGGAGTGCCGCTGCGGGTCGGTTCGGTCCGGATGACGCCCATGCCCTGATTTCTCCCCGGATTCGCACGCGATTCGCTGGCGTGGTCAGTGCGCTAGCGGGCGCGGTCCAGGGCTACTACCGGGATGATGCGGCTGGTCTTGGCCTGGTACTCGGCGAAGCCGGGGTACGCCGACGCCTGCCGCTGGTAGATCTCGTCCCGCTCGGCGCCGGTCAGCATGGTGGCGTCGACCTCGTACCGCTCCTCGCCCACCTCGACCGTGGCGCGCGGATGGGCCAGCAGGTTGTGGTACCAGTCGGGGTTGTCCGGGGCGCCGCCCTTGCTGGCGAACACGTACAGGCGGTCGCCGTCCGCCAGGTACATGACCGGGTTGACCCTGGCCGCGCCGGTTCGTGCGCCGGTGGTGTGCAGCAGCAGCAGCGGTGCGCCGTCGAACGGGCCGCCAACCCGGCCGCCGCTGGCGCGGAATTCCTCGATGATGGAGCTGTTGAAATCGCTCATGATCACCTTTCGGCTGACCAGGGCGGCGAGCGGGGCTGATGATGCTGCCGGCTCACCTCGTTCCTGGCAAAATAGGGAACCGGGGGGCGGCGTGCACCAGAACAGTACCAGCGCCTCGGGCGAGTCATGACAGAGCGATCTCGCGGCAATTTAACGGCAGAGCCCAACGGCTTCGTGGGCCGGCGGCAGGAACTGGACGAGCTGCTCCTGCTGGCCGGGCGCAGCCGTGCGCTCACGCTGTGCGGGGTCGGCGGGATCGGCAAGACCCGGCTGGCACTGCGCCTGCTGGCGATGCTGGCGGCCGGCTTCCCGGACGGGACCTGGGTCGTCGAGCTTGCCGACCTGCACCAGCCGGACCTGGTGGCGTCCCGGATCGCCTCGGTCATGGAGGTGGCCGAGGAGCCGGGGCGGCCGCTGCTGGACACCCTCGCCGACGCGCTGCGGCCCCGGCGGCTGCTGCTGGCGCTGGACAACTGCGAGCACCTGATCGACGCGTGCGCGCGGGTCTGCCAGCGGCTGCTGGCCAGCTCGCCGGGGCTGCGGGTGATCGCGACCAGCCGGGAGCCGCTGCGGGTGGCGGCCGAGTCGGTCTGGCAGGTGCCGCCGCTGTCGCTGCCGTCGGCGGGTGGGTTCGGCACGAGCCCGGCGGCGCTGGGCGCGTCCGATGCGGTCAGCCTGTTCGCGGCGCGGGCGGCCGCGGTCCAGCCCGGCTTCGCCCTCGGCCCGGCCAACGTCCCGGCCGCGGTGGCGGTGTGCCGGGCCCTGGACGGCGTGCCGCTGGCGATCGAGCTGGCCGCCGCCTGGGTCCGGGTGCTGTCGGTGGAGCAGATCGGATCGCGGCTGGATGACCGGTTCGCGCTGCTCACCAGCGGGGAGCGCACCGCCCCGGCCCGGCAGCGCACGCTGCGCGCGGCCATCGACTGGAGCCACGACCTGCTCGCCGAGCAGGCCAGGCTGCTGCTGCGGCGGCTGTCGGTCTTCTCCGGCTGGACCCTGGACATGGCCGAGCAGGTCTGTTCCGGCGCCGGGCTGCCCGCGGCCGGCATCCTGGACCTGCTGGTGACCCTGGCCGACAAGTCGCTGGTGGTGGTCGAGCCGGACGCGGTGGCCGGCGAGACCAGGTACCGGATGCTGGACACCGTCCGCGAGTACGCCGCGGCACTGCTGGCCGGGGCGGGCGAGACCGAGCTGATGGCCGGTCGGCTGCGGGACTACACGGTGCGCGAGACCGGGCGGCTGATGCGGATCGGGATGGCACTGACACAGGCGACGTGGTCGGCCAGGGTCGCGGTGTTCCGCCGGTTCGACGCCGAGATCAGCAACATCCGGGCGGTGCTGAGCCGCTGCCTGGCGGCCGGGGACGCGGAAGACGGCCTGTCGATCTGCGCCGCGCTGCGGCCGGTATGGATCGTGCGCGGCTCCTATGCCGAGGGCATCGAGTGGCTCGACTCGTTCCTTGGCCTGGGCCGGTCCGCCGCCTCGGCGGACGCCCGCGGGCCGGCCCTGGTCGGGCGCGCGCAGCTGGCCCTGCCGACCGATCCCGGCCAGGCCGAGCGGCTGGCCCGAGAAGGGCTCGCGCTGTGCCAGGCGGCTGGCCAGGGCTTCTGGACCGCGGCCGCGCTCGGCCTGCTGGCCGAGACGGCGCTGCACGCCGGCCGGCTGGAGGAGGCATCCGCGCGGGCGGCCGACGCCGGGGCTGCCGCCCGGCAGGCAGGAGACCGGTGGAACGAGGGCTACGCCCTCGGCGTCGGGGCCGCGGCCGCGGGGCGGCGCGGTCACCTGCGGGAGGCACAGCGGCTGGCCGAGGCGTCGCTGTCCATCATGCGCGGGATCGACCACCAGTGGGGCGCCGCCCGGACCCTGCTCGGCCTCGGCGACCTGGCCCGGCTGACCGGCGACCCGGCCGGCGCGCAGCGGCGCTACACCGAGGCGCTGGCGCCGCTGCGCGAGCTCGGCGCGCGGCCGGAGATCGCCAGGTGCCTGGCCGGGCTCGGGCGGATCGCGATGGACACCGGCGATCTGCCGCTGGCCAGGCAGCGGCTGGCCGAGAGCCTGGAGCTGAGCCAGTCCACCGGCAGCCGGATCGGGGTGGTCCGGTCGCTGGAGGCGTTCGCCGCGCTGGAGGCCAGGGACGGCAGGCCCGACCGGGCGGTGCGGCTGGCCGCCGCCGCCGCGGCCTGCCGTCAGGCGGCCCGGCTCCCGGCCGCGGCCGGATCCAGAATCCAGCGCATCCTGGATCCGGCCGAGGCCACCCTGGGCGAGGCCGCCACCCGGCGGCTGTGGGCGGCCGGGGCCAGGCTGAGCAGCGACGCCGCGGTCGCGCTGGCCCTGGGCGAGCCTGGGCCGGACGCGGGCCAGCCCGCGCAGCCCGGCTCGGCGGCCGGGGGCGGCCCCGGCGAGGCCAGGCCGGGAAGCGGATCGCCGGGCCGGGCCGCGGCCGACGGCGCCCGGGCGGCCGGTCAGCCGGACGCCAGGCCCGGCCGGCTGACCGCGCGGGAGCGCGAGATCGTCGTGCTGATCGCCAGGGGCCGCAGCAACAAGGCGATCGCCGATGAGCTGTTCATCAGCCCGGCGACGGTGGCCCGTCATGTCGCCAACATCCTGGCCAAGCTGGGGTTCAGCTCGCGGGCGCAGGTGGCCGCCTGGGCCAGCCCCGAGCCCGGCCGGGAGACCTGAGCCGGTCAGGGCCGTCCCGGACGCCCGTGCTGGCCGGAACTCAGTGCTGGCCGGACGCCCGTGCTGGCCGGAACTCAGTGCTGGCCGGAGCTCAGTGCTGGCCGAACAGCGCGCTGACCGACTCGCCCTCGTGGATCCGCCGGATCGCCTCGGCCAGCGCCGATGCCAGCGAGATCACCCGCAGCTTCGGCCCGCGCTCGGACTCGGGGATCGCCACCGTGTTGGTGCAGACGATCTCCAGCACCTCGGGCGCGGCGGAGATCCGCGCCAGCGACCCGTCGCAGAACAGGCCGTGGGTGCAGGCGATGCGCACCGAGCGGGCCCCGTGCTCGCGCAGCCGGCCCAGCAGCTCGATGATCGTGGTGCCGCGGGCGATCTCGTCGTCCAGTACGATCACGTTCCGCCCGGCGACGTCCCCGATGATCGAGCTGATCGTCACCGCCTTGTCGCTGTGCCGCTCCTTGGCGCCGGCCGCCACCGGCAGGCCGAGCATCCGGGCGAGCACCGATGCCTGCTTGGCGTTGCCCAGGTCCGGGGAGACCACCACGGCGCCGGTCAGGTCCCGGCCGCGGAAGTAGTCGGCGAACTCGCGCAGCGCGTGCAGGTGGTCCACCGGGATCGAGAAGAACCCGTGCACCTGCGGCGCGTGCAGGGTCATCGTCAGCACCCGGCTGGCGCCGGCCGTCACCAGCAGGTCGGCGACGAGGCGGCCGCCGATGGATACCCTCGGCATGGACTTCTTGTCCGAGCGCGCGTAGGCGTAGTGCGGGATCACCGCGGTCACCCGGGCGGCCGAGGCGCCCCTGGCCGCATCCAGCATCAGCAGCAGCTCTACCAGGTGCTCCTGCACCGGCGCGGCCAGCGGCTGGATCAGGAAGACGTCCCGTTCCCGGCAGTTGGACTGAAGCTGTACCTCCAGGCAGTCGTTGGCGAAGCGGCGCAGGGTGGCCGGCTGGAGCGGTACCCCGAGGCGCGCGCAGATCTCCGCGGCGAGGCCAGGGTGGGCGCTGCCGCTGAAGACCGCGATCTCCCGCACACGGCTCAGGCTAGTCGGGTGGCCCCGGCGCGCCCGGCCCTGGGCTCGTAGGGCGGCAGGCCGAGCCGGTCCCTGATGGCCTGCTGGATGTGCTCGCGGCCGGGCCGGGCGTCCACGGTCACCACGTACTCCTTGCGGCGGAAGATATCCAGCACCGGGTCGGTCTTCTCGTGGTACTCGCGCAGCCGCACGGTCAGCGCCGCCTCGGTGTCGTCTTCCCTGGTGACCAGCTCGCCGCCGCAGGCGTCGCACCGTCCGGCGACCCGGGGGCTGCTGGCCAGCAGGTTGTAGTCCATGCCGCAGCCCGCGCACAGCCGCCGTGGACAGCACCCGGTGCCGTACCTCGGTGTCCGGCAGGTCCAGCTGGATCACGCCGTCGATGTCGTAGCTCTCCAGGAAGAACTCGGCCTGCCGCCGGTTGCGCGGGAAGCCGTCGATGATGAAGCCGTAGTTCCAGTCGTGCTGGGCCAGCCGGGCCGACACCACGCCCTCCACCTGGTCATCGCCGACCAGCTGGCCCGCTGCCATCGTGCGCCGGACCTGCGCGCCCAGCTTGGTGTGGTGCTGCACGTTCCAGCGGAAGATGTCCCCGACCGCGATGTGCACGAGGTCCAGGTCACCGGCCAGCATGGCGGCCTGGGTGCCCTTGCCGCTGCCCTGGACGCCCATGATGACGTATTTGCGCATGCGGATACAGTGGCACGCGCCGCGTCCCCGCGGGCAGGCCGAGGGCCTAAGCCGCGCCGGTCGGCTACCCGCCGGAGGTGCACGCCTCGTTGCGGGCCTGACCGGCATCTTCCTCCCCGGCGCCGGGCAGCTGCAGCCGCCGCTCGCACCAGCGGCGCAGCCGGGGCTCCAGCGAGATCCTGATCAGCGGCCAGTCCTCGGTCAGCAGCCGGGCATTGAGGAACCGCAGGATGTCGTTGCGCTGGCCCTGGGTGAGCACGATGCCGTACATGCTGCGCCGGGTCGCATCGTCGGTGACGTCGAACTCCCGCATGCCCGGCCAGGACAGGTGCCTCGGCAGCACGATCACGCCCCTGGCCGGGCCGCGCAAGTCATCGAGCCGTCCGGGCATGCGGCTGGCGATGCCGTACCGCCCGGACAGCAGATCTGCTAGCGACATGGCTTTAGATTATGACCGAACCCCGGCACCGGCGTTCGCAGTGACCCGCTGAATCCGCCTCGCAACACTGTGCTGACTAACTCAGCGCTGGCCAGGGCGGCCGGGGCGGGCCGGAGGACGGTCCGCTGCCCAGCGGCCGTAGCGCTAGGCTGCTGCCATGTCCGGCCCGCTGTCCCCCGCCGTGCGGCAAGGTCCGCGGTGGCGCTTCCTGGTCCGGCCGAAATGGCTGGCCTGGCACGCGTTCGCGGTGTGCGCGGTGGCGGGGATGCTGTGGCTGGGCGACTGGCAGTTCCACCGGGCCGAGTCCGGGAACGCGCTGAGCTGGGCCTACACCTTCGAGTGGCCGATTTTCGCGGTCATGGGCGTGGTGTTCTGGCTGAAGACGATCCGGGATGAGTTCCACGCGCCCGGGTTCACCGACACCGAGGCGCCGGAGGTCGACCTGCCGGCCGCGGCCGGGGCCCTCGGCCAGCAGCGGGCGGCCGCGCTGGCGGTACGCGACGAGGACGACCCGGAGCTGGCCGCCTACAACGCCTACCTGGCCCGGCTGAACGAGGAAGTCAAGGGACACGGCAGGTGGCACGGGCTGCGCTAGCCGCGCCCGGCTAGCGGCTCACGACCAGACAGGAGGCAGGGCCGGTGCGGTCCGATGCGCTGCGTTCCGATGCGCTGCGTTCCGATGTGCTGGGGCTGACAGTGCGCGGCTACCGGGTCATGGCCTACGTGACCGGGGTCGTGCTCATCGTGCTGTGCTTCGTCGGCATCCCGCTCCAGGTCTTCGCGCACAACCTGGTTGTGGTGAAGTACGTCGGCACAGCCCACGGCTTTCTGTACATCGTCTACATCCTGGTGGCGTTCGCGATGACCCGCCTGGTCGGGATGAAGTGGCCAGCCCCGGCACGGTCATCGTGCTGCTGGCCGGGACCATCCCGGTGCTGACGTTCGTGGTCGAGCGCTGGGTGACCCGCCGCTACATCGCCCCGGCGCTGGCGGCGCAGGCCGCGCGGCCCGCGGGGCGTTCCGGCAGCCCGGCCCGGTCGTCGGCCGGCGGGCGGCGCCGGGAGCGCCGGTGGCGCGGGAAGCGCAGGGCTTGGCGCCGGCCGCGGGTGAGCCAGCACTACTTCTCCCCCGAGCCTGCGGCGCCGCACCGGCCCGGGCGCGTGCACGTGCTGCTGCCCGGCCTGCACCTGGAGCTGGAGACCGACGCCGGGGTGTTCTCCGCGAGCCGGCTCGATCCCGGCACCCGGCTGCTGCTCGACACCGCGCCCCCGCCGCCCGCCGCCGGTGACCTGGCCGACCTCGGCTGCGGCTACGGCCCGCTGGCCCTGGTCCTGGCGGCCCGCTCCCCCGCGGCGCGGGTCTGGGCGGTGGACGTGAACGCCAGGGCGCGTGAGCTGTGCGCGCGCAACGCGGCCGCCGCCGGGCTGGCCAACGTGCGCTGCCTGCCGCCGGACGACTCCGCGCTGCCCGCCAGCCTGCGGCTGATCTGGTCGAACCCCCCGGTCAGGATCGGCAAGCAGGCGCTGCACGAGCTGCTCGGGCAGTGGCTGGACCGGCTGTCCGGCGACGGCGCCGCCTATCTGGTGGTGCAGCGCCACCTGGGGTCCGACTCGCTGCAGCGCTGGCTGGCCGGGCGCGGCTGGCAGGCCGAGCGGACCGCGGCCCGCGGCGGCTACCGGGTGCTGCGGGTGGCCAGGTGACCGGCCCGGCCCCTGCGCAGCAGGCCGCCAGGCAGCAGCCCGGCCGCCGCCAGCTCGGGCCGACCGACGTCAAGCGGCTGAACCGGTCCTGGCGGCGCCGCTCGCTGGCCCGCATCTGCCTGCTGCTGGACTCGGTCAGCCAGCCGTTCAACGTCGGGTCGATCATCAGGACCGCGGCCGCGCTCGGGGTGGAGCACCTGTGGCTGTGCGGCGACACCGCGCCGGTGGAGCATCCGTCGGCCCGGAAGACCTCGCTGGGCACCGAGCGTTACCTGACCTGGGAACGGGCGGACGGGGTCACCGCGGCCGCGGCCGCGGTCCGGGCCGCCGGGCTGCGGCTGATCGCGATCGAGCTGGCGGCCGATGCCGCGCCGCTGCACCTAGGCGCCGCTGCACGGCGACGTGTGCCTGGCGCTGGGCAACGAGGACCGCGGCTGCTCGGCCGCCCTGCTCGCGGCCGCGGACGCGGTCGCCTACGTGCCGCAGACCGGCCGGGTCGGCTCTCTCAGCGTGACCGCGGCCGCCGCGATCGCGCTGGCCGAGGCCCGCCGCCGGGAATGGCCGGACGCGTGACCGGGTACCTGGATCACCCCGGCCCGATCGCGTTCGCGCACCGCGGCGGCGCGGCCGGGCACTTCCCGGAGAACAGCTGGCGGGCATTCGAGCACGCGGTCGGGCTCGGCTACGCCTACCTGGAGACCGACGTGCACGCGACGGCCGACGAGGTGCTGGTCGCGTTCCACGACAAGACCCTGGACCGGGTGACCGATGCCGCCGGCCGGATCGCCCGGCTGCCGCACCGCGAGGTCGCGGCGGCCAGGATCGGCGGCACCGACCCGGTGCCGCTGCTGGAGGACCTGCTCGGCGCCTGGCCCGACGTGCGGTTCAACGTCGACGTCAAGGACGCGCCCGCGGTCGGGCCCCTGGTCGCGGTGCTGCGCCGGACCGGCCGCCTGGGACCGGGTGTGCATCACCTCGTTCTCGGCCCGGCGGCTGGCCGCGACCCGGCGGCTGCTGCCGCGGCCGGTGTGCATGGCCACCTCCCCGGTCGGGGTGGCCGCGCTGCGCGGCGGCCTGCCGGCCGCGCCATCGCGTCGAAGTTCGCCGCGCTGTCGGTGCGCTGCGCGCAGATCCCGGTCTCGCTGGCCACCGACCGGTTCGTGGCCAGGGCGCACGCGGCCGGGCTGCAGGTGCACGTGTGGACGGTGAACGACGCCGCGGTGATGGCCGGGCTGCTGGACCTGGGCGTGGACGGCATCATGACCGACCAGGCGGAGGAGCTGCGCGAGGTGCTGGTCGGCCGGGGCCAGTGGCACCCGCGGGCGGCCGGGTAGCCAGGGGGCACCGGCAGGAGCCAGGCGCCGGCGGCAGCGCCGGGCCCCAGCCTTTGCCGCGGATCAGGGCCGGAATCGGCATCCGGACGGCCGTGGCGGGGTTGGATTCCCGCCCGGGCGGGAATCTTGACACCAGAACTCGCCGTTAACCATGGGGACGGCTGAGGACCTGACTAAGCGGCGCATGGGAGGCACCGGGCATATGGCCGAACGCGCACTTCGCGGGACCCGGCTGGGGGCCACCAGCTACGAGAACGACCGTAACACCGATCTGGCCCCGCGTCAGGAGGTTGACTTTCGACTGCCCGAAGGGCCACCGGTTCAGCGTGCCGTTCGCGGCTGAGGCCGAGATCCCGGTCAACTGGGAATGCCGGGTCTGCGGCGCGCTAGCGGTCACCGCCACCGGCGACCTGCCCGCGCCCAAGAAGGCCAAGCCCCCGCGCAGCCACTGGGACATGCTGATGGAGCGCCGCACCGTCGCCGACCTGGAGGAGGTGCTGGCCGAGCGGCTGGCGGTGATCAGGGGGCAGCGCGGCGACAGCCAGGGCGCGCACGCCAGCAGGCAGCGCAAGAGCGCATAATAGCAAACGGCCGCTGACGCTGCGCTGCGATACGCCAGCCAGCGACGGCGGTGCGACGTTGCCGGGCCCGGCGGAATCGGTCAGGCGCGGCGCCTGCAGGCGCAGCCGCCCGGAGCCAGGCCCCACTGGGTGACCCGCCACAGCGCCTCGGCGATCACGGCCCGGCTCATCTTGCTGGCGCCGCGGGCCCGCTCGGTGAAGCTGATCGGCACCTCGGTCACCGTCAGCCCGGCCCTGAGCGTCCGCAGGGTGAGGTCGATCTGGAAGCAGTAGCCCTGCGACTGCACGTCAGCCAGGCCGATCGCGCGCAGCGTGCAGGCCCGGTAGGCGCGGTAGCCGGCCGGTCGCGTCGCGGACCTTGATGCCCAGCATCAGCCGCGCGTACATGTTCGCGCCGCGGGACAGGACCTCCCGGGACTTCGGCCAGTTGCTCACGGTGCCGCCGGGCACCCAGCGGGAGCCGATCACCAGGTCGGCGTCGTCCAGCGCGGCCAGCAGCCCGGGCAGCTCCGCCGGGTCGTGCGAGCCGTCGGCGTCCATCTCGACCAGCACGCCGTAGCCGCGCTCCAGCGCCCAGCCGAACCCGGCGATGTAGGCGGCAGCCGAGACCGGACTTGCCCTCGCGGTGCAGCACGTGAATCTGCTCGTCGTCGGCGGACAGCTTGTCGGCGATCTCCCCGGTGCCGTCCGGGCTGTTGTCATCCACCACCAGGATGTCGGCGTCAGGCACCGCGGTCCTGACCCGGGCGACGATGGTCTCGAGGTTCTCCCGCTCGTTGTAGGTCGGGATGACCACGGCCACCTGGCCGAGTGGGCTGCGGGGTGGGTCGCTTGCGGTCAATCTTCCTGCCTCAGCCTAGAGATGCTGACGGGTCCGGGTACCGCCCTGGCGCCGCTGGCGCCGCGGCCTGGCGGCCGGCTTGCCTGCCATGGCCAAGTACCCGCAGGCCGCCAGGGTAGTCGATTCCGGCCGGTGTGGGGTCTCGGACCGATGCCCGACAAGCGCCGTGCCTCGGGCCGGCCGCCAGACAGGGGAAGAGGGCCGGGCATCCCTTCGGACCGGAGTCCGTCCCGTCGGCAACGGGCTCGCTCTCCGTTGTCTACTGGGTGCCCAGGCCCCTCCGGGTCCAACCCCCCGCCCAGCCGGGGCTGACAGCAGCCTCCGCGCTGCGCCTGGCACGAGCGGGTCTACCCGTCTCCGGCACAGCTACGGGCGGCTGACCGCCCCGACCGCTGGCCCGGTGCTGGACTGCGCAGCAACTTACCGCCGATCGCCGCGATGTCAACCGGTCCTGCAGACGTGGCCTGCGGAGGCACGGCTGGCCTGTTCGCTGTTGTCCGCGGCGATACGATTGAGCCTCCCCTAGCGTGTGAGGGCGGCATGACAGGTTGTCAGCAGGCGGCCGTCATGGCATGGCTGAGCCTGCCGGCGCACGTGCGGCCCGTGGCGCATCGCGCATCTGCGAGCCGTTCCAGCACTGACGAGCTTCGGCTGTGCGGGATTCATCTCCGGCTGGAGGACGAGCAATGACAGAAACTGCCGAGCCGCAGGTCTCCGAGTCCCAGATCGCGGTGCACTGGCGCGAGGAGGAGTACTTCGAGCCCCCGGCGGCGTTCGTCGCGCAGGCCAACGCGGCCGACCCGGCTATCTTCGACCGGTTCGGCGAGGAGAACTTCCCGGGCTGCTTCACCGAGTACGCCGACCTGCTGACCTGGGACAAGCCGTGGCACACCATGCTGGACACCAGCAACCCGCCGTTCTGGAAGTGGTTCGCCGGCGGCAAGCTGAATGCCTGCTACAACTGCGTGGACCGGCACGCGGAGGCCGATCCCGGACAAGGACGCCATCATCTGGGTGGCCGAGCCCGAGGCCGTCGAGCCGGTGCGGATCAGCTACGCCGAGCTGCTACCGCCGGGTGAACGAGTTCGCCGCGCTGCTGCGCGACTTCGCCGGCCTGAAGGCCGGCGACCGGGTGACCCTGCACATGCCGATGGTGCCCGAGCTGCCGGTCACGATGCTGGCCTGCGCCCGGCTCGGCGTGATCCACTCCCAGGTGTTCGGCGGGTTCAGCGGCAACGCCTGCGGCACCAGGATCGCCGACTCCGGCAGCCGGGTGCTGATCACCATGGACGGCTACTACCGCAGCGGCGACCTGGTCGACCACAAGGTCAAGGCCGACGAGGCGGTCGCCGAGGCGCTCCGGCAGGGC
Source organism: uncultured Actinomycetota bacterium (assembly GCA_963719705.1). Taxonomy (GTDB): domain Bacteria; phylum Actinomycetota; class Actinomycetes; order Streptosporangiales; family Streptosporangiaceae; genus CAVRCV01. The sequence goes on along the minus strand of CAVRCV010000013.1, from coordinate 246,718 downwards.
CAGGAAGTCGACAAGGTGCTGGTCTGGCGCCGCCACCCCGGCGAGTACGCGTCGCAGACGCCGATGGTCGACGGCCGCGACTTCTTCGTCGACGAGGTCCTCGGCGGCTACGCGGGCCAGGTCGTCGAGCCGGTCTCGATGCACGCCGAGGCTCCGCTGTTCCTGATGTACACCAGCGGCACCACCGGCCGGCCCAAGGGCGCCAGCACAGCACCGGCGGCTACCTGTCCTACGTCGCCGGGACCTCGAAGTACTACCAGGACATCCACCCGGACGACATGTACTGGTGCATGGCCGACATCGGCTGGATCACCGGCCACTCCTACATCGTCTACGGGCCGCTGGCGCTCGGCACCACCACGGTGATCTACGAGGGCACGCCGAACTACCCGGACGCCGGCCGGCCGTGGCGGATCGCCGAGAAGCTCGGCGTGAACATCTTCCACACCTCGCCGACCGCGATCCGGATGCTGCGCAAGGTCGGCCCGGACGAGCCGAAGAAGTACGACTACCACTTCAAGCACATGACCACGGTCGGCGAGCCGATCGAGCCCGAGGTCTGGCGCTGGTACTACGAGTCGGTCGGCAAGGGCGAGGCGGTCATCGTCGACACCTGGTGGCAGACCGAGACCGGCGGCTTCCTCGGCAGCACGCTGCCCGCGCTCAAGCCGATGAAGCCGGGCAGCTGCGGCCCGACGGCGCTGGGCATCTACGCGGTGATCTACGACGAGGACGGCAACGAGGTCCCGGCCGGCAGCGGCAAGGCGGGCAACATCTGCATCCGCAACCCGTGGCCGGGCATCATGCAGACGATCTGGGGCCAGCCCGACCGGTTCGTCGACGCCTACTACCGGAAGTACAACGCGGACCCGGACAGCAAGGACTGGCACGACTGGCCGTACTTCGCCGGCGACGGCGCGGTGCAGGCGGCCGACGGCTACTTCCGGATCCTGGGCCGCGTCGACGACGTGATCAACGTGGCCGGCCACCGGCTCGGCACCAAGGAGCTGGAGTCGGCCTCGCTGACGGTGCCCGAGGTCGCCGAGGCGGCGGCGGTGCCGGTGGTGGACGACATCCGCGGCCGGGCGGTGGAGATGTACGTCTCGCTCAAGCCCGGCTTCGAGGCCGGCCAGGAGATGGAGGCCAAGGTCACCAAGGCGATCGAGATCGAGATCGGCAAGATCGCCCGGCCGAAGAACGTCTGGATCGTGCCGGACATGCCGAAGACCCGGTCCGGCAAGATCATGCGCCGGGTCATCGCGTCGGTGTCCAACTTCACCGACGTCGGCGACGTCACCACGCTGGCCAACCCGGAGATCGTCGACGGCATCCGGCACCAGGTGCAGAGCGCGAAGATCGCCAAGGGCGACGTGCCGCGCGAGCTGACGGAGACCGAGCTGGCGGAGATCCGGTCGTTCGGGTCGGAGGGTTAACGCCGGGTTGGTGCCGGGGCGAAGGGCAACCATCCTGCCGCCTGAACGGCTGGCAGGAGGTGCCCTCCATCCCGGCACGCCAGTCTCACTCGGCTATTCCCTTGAGCTTTACCCGGCCGCTCGCGGGTGCTGGGTTAATATTTAGGACCGGGGGTGGATCTGGCTGGGGGGGCCAAGGTGGGCGGGGTGCAGGAAGGCCGGGGGGTTGTCGAAGTCGAGGGTGTCTAGGGGGGCGGTGGCGGCGGCGTCGCGGTGGGTGAGCGGGGGGAGGTTCCATTTGTGCTCGATGAGCCTGAGGACTGAGGTGTGGTCGTAGGTCCTGGCTGGTGGTGTAGTCGGGGCGGGCGTAGGGGGAGACGATCACGGCGGGGACGCGGAAGCCGTAGGCGGGTGTAGGTGGCGGGGCCATCGTCGGCGCGGCTGATCTCCTTGCCGAAGCCGGTGAAGCTCAGCAGGCGCAGCAGGGGGAAGCGGCGCACCGGGTTCTGGGCGGGGATGTCGTCCGGGGCCGACTGCCTCGGGGGGCGGCACGTGGTCGTAGTAGCCGCCGTGCTCGTCGTAGAGCCAGATCAGCAGGGTCTTGGGCCAGCCCTTGCCGGACATGACCGCGTTGACCACCTGGCGACGCGAACGCCTCGCCGTTCTGGACGTCCTGCGGGTTCTCCTCCGAGCCGTGCACGAAGTCCGGGTCCACGATGCTGACCGACGGGCAGCGTGCCGGCAGCGGCTGCGGCGAAGAAGTCCTCGATGGGGCGCAGGTGGTTGGTCACCGCGGCAGGTAGCCGAGCGGGTACAGGTCGGCGGTGGCCTGGATCTTGCTCTGCATGGCGGGTATGAGCTGCGGCCAGATCCCGGCCAGCAGGCCGCCGAGCAGCCGCAGCCAGCCCAGGCCGCGGGCGTGCGCCACCCTCCGCCAGCGAACCCTGACCGGTGACAGCTGGTGGTAGTTGACCCAGCTGATGCCGTGGGCGGTGAGCAGGTCGAACAGCGTGCCTTTCTTCGGGTAGTCGATCATGCAGAACGGCAGGTCGTCGATCAGCCCGTTGCGCGGTCCCGGCGATCATGAACCGGCGGTTCGGGAAGGTCGGCCCCAGGCAGGACGAGAACCACCGGGTGGCCAGCGGGAAGGTGCGCGCCAGCGAGTAGTAGAACGGCAGGTCCTGCTCGGTCCAGTAGCCCATCGGGATCCTGGTATCGCCGCCGGGCATGGTCTGCTCGATGCTGCGGACGAAGCCGTCGCAGCGCGCCCTCGTGCCACTGGATGTGGGTGGCGTTCCAGCTCTGGGTCGGCACCTTCGGCTGCTGCACGGTGCTGTCCAGGTGCCAGGCCGGGACCGCGGCTGCCGTCCGCGGCATCGTTGCCCGCGCCCGGCGCGCCGTCCGGCCCGAGCGTGAACCCGTCTCCGCGCCCGGCCAGCATGCCGAGGTAATTGTCGTAGGAGTGGTTCTCCATCATCAGGATCACGATGTGCTCGATCTGGGGCAGCCGGTCGGTGCCCGGCTCCATCGACATCTCCGGCCGCGGCGCGACCGCAGGGCCACGCCGCGCCAGCCGGCGCTGCGCCCCGGCCCGCTCCACCCGCTTCAGCATGCCGCCTAGCTTGCCAGATGGATACGCCGGTCCCGGACCCATCTGGGAATCTGCGGCGCCGGCACCACGACGGTGCCGGTGGCGGTGACGGCGACGACGGCTCGGCCAGGACCAGGGCGGCGGACGGGCCGCGGCCGGGTCGGCCCGGCAGGTGACCCCGGCCTCGAACGCCAGCTCCCGGCTGCGGTTGCCGACCCTGGTCACGTCGCGGTGACCTCGAGCACGTCGCCGGCCAGGACCGGCGCGCGGAACTGGACGTCGGAGTAGGAGGCGAACAGCCCCTCGTCGCCGTCGGTGCGGATGCACACCTCGGTGGCCACGTCGCCGAACAGGCCGAGCACGTACGCGCCGTCCACCAGGTTGCCGCCGTAGTGCGCGTGGCTGTACGGCACGTACCGCCGGTGGGTGACGGTCAGCCCGAGCCGCGGGTCCCCGGTCATGCCGCCGCGCCCCGGTCGCCCGGCGCCAGCGCGTGCACCAGGTAGCTGGCCACCTCGCCGGGCGTGGTGCCCCTGCCGAAGATCTTGTCCACGCCGAGGCCGGCCGCCATCGCCGGGTCGAACCTCGGGCCGCCGACCACCAGCAGCGGCCGCGGCCGGGCCCGGCCGCGGCGAACGCGGCGGCCATCTCCCGGGCGTTGGAGATGTGCGCGTCCCGCTGCGTCACCACCTGGCTGACCAGGACCGCGTCCGCGCCCTCGGCCCTGGCCCGGGCGACCAGGTCCGGCACCTCGACCTGCGCGCCGAGGTTGACCACCCGGATCTCCCGGTAGTACTCCAGGCCCTTCTCGCCCGAGTGGCCCTTGACGTTGAGGATCGCGTCGATCCCGACGGTGTGCGCGTCGGTGCCGATGCAGGCGCCGACCACGACGAGCTTGCGGCCGAGGCCGGACCGGATCCGCAGGTTGACCTCGGCGGCGGGCAGCAGCGGGAACTCCCGCTCGGTCACCGTGACCTCGGACAGGTCGACCAGGTGCGCGACCCGGCCGTAGACGATGAAGAAGGTGAAGTCCGGGCCCATGCCCTTGGCGTGCACCACCATCGCCGGGTCCAGGCCCATCTTGGCGGCCAGCTGGAGCGCGGCGCCCTCCGCCCTGGCCCGCTCGGCCGGGCGTGCCGAACGGGACCGGCAGCGTGAACGACACCTGGACCCGGCCGTCGCCGGTGGTGTCACCGTAGGGCCGGATCACCTGGCCGGTCCGCCGTGGCTGGCTCACTGTGGCTGCGTCCCGTGGCTGGGGTCACTGCGCCGGAGTGCTCCCGGCTGGACTGGCTCGCCGGCCGGCGATGTCGCCCCCTGGCTCCCGTTCCGGATTCTCCAGCATTTCCGCCGCCGGGTTGAAGTAGCCGTCGGCCCGCTCGATCACGCCGTCCAGGCCCCGGCCGCCGTCGGCGGGCCGCCTGGTGATCCCGAACGTGCCGTCCGCGATCGCGGTCAGCAGGCCCTCGGCGCAGATCCGGCGCAGCAGCGCGACCGACTCGCCGAGCACCTGGCTCGCGCGCTGCTCGATGAACCCGCCGGGCGCGGGCAGGAAGCTCTCGCCGAGCCGCCCGGCCGCGTCCCTGACGTAGCGCACGTTCTCCAGGGCCAGGTCGCGGTCGGACAGGAACGGGGTGTGGATGCCCTCGGTCATCATCCCGATCAGCAGGATCGACTGGTCGGTCATCAGCCCGCACAGGTTGAAGAACGCGTCGAGCAGGTAGCCGGCGAACACGTTGCCGGTCATGTGCTTGGTCGGCGGCATGTACTTCAGCGGCGCGTCCGGGAACAGCTCGCGGACCAGCTGGGCGTGCGCCAGCTCGAGCAGGAACGAGTCGGGCACCGCCGGGTTGATCTCGAACGCGTGGCCGAGCCCGAGCTGGCCGTCGGCCAGGCCCGCCTCCCTGCCGAAGTACTCGTTCAGCAGCTGGCTGACCACCACCGTGTGCGCCGCGTCCACCGCGTCGGCGGTGGTCAGGTAGTTGTCCTCGCCGGTGTTGATGATGATCCCGGCGCGGGCGTGGATCTGCCGGGAGAACCGCTGGTCGATGAAGGTCCGGCGGGGGTTGATGTCCCGGAAGATGATCCCGTACATGCAGTCGTTCAGCATCATGTCGAGCCGCTCCAGGCCGGCCAGCGCGGCGATCTCCGGCATGCACAGCCCGGAGGCGTAGTTGGTCAGCCGGACGTAGCGGCCGAGCTCGCGGGAGGTGTCGTCCAGCGCGGCCCGCATCAGCCGGAAGTTCTCCCTGGTGGCGTACGTGCCGGCGAAGCCCTCCCTGGTCGCGCCCTCGGGCACGTAGTCCAGCAGCGACTGGCCGGTGGACCGGATCACCGCGATGATGTCCGCGCCCTCCCGCGCCGCCGCCTGCGCCTGCGGGATGTCCTCGTAGATGTCGCCGGTGGCCACGATCAGGTAGATCCACGGCTTGGGCGGCTCGGCGGTCTCCGCGATCATCCGGTCCCTGGCCGCCCGCTGGGCGTCGATCCTGGCGATGCCGCCGCGCAGCGCCTGGCTGGCCGCGGCCCTGGCCGCCGCGCGTCGCCGCCCGCCGGGATCCGGAACCTGACCTTGCCTCGCCGCCGCCTCGGCCAGCGCGGCCAGGTCGGGGTAGCCGCCGGTGAGCAGCGCGTCCCAGGCGGGCAGCGCCACCCCGTGCTCCAGCCCGGCGCTCCCGCGCACCGCGTCAGCCAGCCGGTTCACCCACGGCATGCCGTCCGCGTCGGCGCCCTCCAGGCCGGCCAGCCGCAGCACCGCCCGCTCCACCGACACCGTGGTGTGCGTCCTGGCCAGCTGCACGATCGGCTGGCCCGCCCGGCGGGCCAGCTCGCGGGCCTCGCGCACCACCGCCGGATCCAGGTTCAGCCTCGCGGTCACGGTGCTGTCCGCCTTCATTCCGTCACTGTGCTCCCTCGCTCCTTGCTCCTCACGTCGCCGCTTCATCGCCTCGGCGCCGATCCTGGCCTCGAACATGGCCCGGACGCCCGGCTCGGCGCGGATCAGGTCCAGCGCGAGCTGCGCGTGGCCCGGCACGTACCCGTTGCCCACCAGCATGGTGACATCGGCGGCGGCGCCCTCGGCGCCGAGCGCGGCCGCGGTGAACGACGTCGCCATCGAGAAGAAGATCACGGTGCCGCCCTGCGCGGTGGCCAGGATCGCGCCGCCCTCGCAGCCCGGCACGTCCACGCAGACCACGGTGACATCGGCAGGGCCGCCCGCCGCGGCACCGCGGCGGCGACCGCCGACCGGGTCCCGGGCGTCGGCGATGACCACCTCGTCAGCCAGGCCGGCCCCGCCGTCAGCAGCCCCGCGTCGCAGCCCGCCTCCCGCTGGTCCGGCACCACGCCGATGACGCGGCGCGCGCCCGCCCGCCGGGCCGCGGCCGCGGACAGCGTCCCGCTCTTGCCCGCCGCGCCCAGGATGGCGACCACCGGCCCGCTTCCGGCCCGGCCCGGCCGGGCCGGCCCGGCCCGGCCGGCCGCGGCGCTGACCACGCGGTGAGTCAGCGCAGGCGCGCCGCACACGTCCAGCACCGCCAGCGCGAGCGCGGCGGCAGGTCGCCGGGCAGCGCGGCGGCGATCGACCGGCCGAACAGGATCGCGTGGCCGTCGCACGGCACCTGCTCGGACCTGCCGTCCCAGCGGGCCAGCCCGTCGGTGATCACCAGCGGGGTCAGGCTGAGCGAGACCAGGGTCGCGATCCGGTCCCCCGGCTTCAGCCCGAGCGGCGAGTCCGGGCCCGCCTCCTCCACCACGCCGGTCAGCATCCCGCCCGAGCCGGTCACCGGGTTCTGCATCTTGCCCCGGTCGGCGACGATCTCGCAGCACCGACGCCCGGATGGCGGCGCGTCGCCGCCGCTTGCCTCGCTGCAGCTGGCGGAACGAGGCAGCGTCCAGGTTCAGCCGCTCCACCCGCACCCGGACCTCGTCCGGCCAGATCCCCGGGCTCGGATCCAGCCGCCAGGCGGCCTGCGGCAGCACTCCGGCCGGCTCGATGACCCGGTGCAGCCCCAGCGGAGAGACAGCCGCGGCCTGGCCTGCCCGGCGGGCGGGTCCGGCGGCTCTCGGTTTATCGTTGCATGATTCGGTATAATTTCTTGTCTGGGGATCTACAAACAGTAGCTTCTTGCGTAACCTGCCGTGAACGCAGGCTATCGTCCGGCGCCGGGTGGCATGTGAGGGGCAGGTGGAGCAGTGATCGAGCAGCCGTACGTGTACCGGCAGGCCGAACTTGCCGAGCCGGACTGGCGGCGCCTGCCCGGCTGGGCGGACGTCACCGGCGAGGAGTGGGCGTCGGCCCAGTGGCAGCGCGCGCACTGCGTCAAGAACATCCGCCAGCTCCGCCAGGTGCTGGGCGCCGGGCCTGAGCGAGGAGTTCTGCGCCGACCTGGAGCGCGACCAGCGCGAGCGCGCCACCATGTCGATGCTGGTCACGCCGCAGATGGTCAACACCATGGCGCCCGCCGGATCCCGCCAGCGCCGGCTTCACCGAGGCCTTCTACGCCGACCCGGTCCGCCGGTACATGATCCCGGTGTTCAGCGACCGCCGGGCCGACTGGCCGTCGCATCCGCAGGCGTCAAGGGACTCGCTGCACGAGGCGGAGATGTGGGCGGTCGAGGGCCTGACCCACCGCTACCCGACCAAGGTGCTCGCCGAGGTGCTGCCCACCTGCCCGCAGTACTGCGGCCACTGCACCCGGATGGACCTGGTCGGCAACCCGACCCCGGTGATCGCCAAGCACAAGTTCGGCCTGTCCAGGGACGACCGGCTCGGCGCGATGATCAGCTACCTGAAGGCCACTCCCGGCGTCCGGGACGTGGTCGTCTCCGGCGGCGACGTGGCCAACCTGCCCTGGCCCCGGCTCGAGGCGTTCGTCAGCGACCTGCTGGAGGTGGACAGCATCCGCGACATCCGGCTGGCCACCAAGGCGCTGATGGGCCTGCCGCAGTACTGGCTGACCGACGAGGTGCGCGCCGGGATGGAGCGGCTGGCCGCGACGGCCCGCGCGCGCGACGTGAGCATCGCGATCCACACCCACGTGAATGCCGCCCAGTCGGTGACCCCGCTGGTGGCCAGCGCGGCCAAGGCCATGCTGGACACCGGCATCCGGGACGTGCGCAACCAGGGGGTGCTGCTGCGCGGCGTGAACGACAGCACCGAGGCGCTGCTCGACCTGTGCTTCGCCCTGCTCGATGACGCCAAGATCATGCCGTACTACTTCTACATGTGCGACATGATCCCGGGCAGCGAGCACTGGCGGCTGTCCCTCGCGCGAGGCGCAGCAGCTGCAGCACCACATCATGGGCTACCTGCCGGGTTTCGCTACCCCGCGGATGCTCTGCGACGTGCCGTACGTGGGCAAGCGCTGGGTGCACCAGGTAGCGCGTTATGACACCGAGCGGGGCATCTCCTACTGGACGAAGAACTACCGGACCGCGGTCGAGCCGAGCGACCCGCTGGCGCTGGACCGGGAGTACGAGTACTACGACCCGATCTACATGCTGCCGGCGCCGGCCAGCACTGGTGGCGGGACCGGTTCGCCCGCTGCCGCCCGGCCAGGTCCGGGAGGCCGGTGCTGGCCGTATCGTGACCGGGTATGTTATTTTTTTTTTATTTCTTTAAAAATATGACCGGCCCGGACGCGCTGCCGGCCGCCCTGACCGGCTGGCTGGGCACGGTGCTGCCCGGCCGGCGGGTGACCGGCGCACGGCGGCTGTCCGGCGGTTTCTCCAACGAGAACCTGCTGATCAGCACCGAGACCGGTGGCACGGGCACCGGCGGCAGGTTTGTGCTCCGCCGGTATCTGCGGGCCAACCGCTGTGCGGTAGAGGCGGCGCTGGCGGCCCGGCTGGCCGGGATCGCGCCGGTGCCGGGGGTTGTCGCCGCCGACCCGGACGGGACCGCGGCGGGCGAGCCCGTGCTGCTGTCGGCGTTCGCCGCCGGCGTGCCGTCAGCGAGGTGCTGGCCGGCCTCCCGGCCGGGCCAGGGCCCGGAGGCCGGTGAGCTCGGCCGGGCGGCCGGGGCCGCGCTGGCCGCGGTCGGCAGCGTCCGGTTCGCCGCGCCCGGCTTCTTCGCCGGCGCTGCCCTGGTGCCCGGGCCCGACGATGACTAGCCGGTGGCTTGCCGGAGTTCGTCGGCCGCTGCCTGGCCGCGGTCCGTCCCGGCCTGGCCGGGCAGGCGCTGTCCGCCGCCGAGCAGGACGGCCTGCGCGAGCTGGCCCGGCGGTCGGAGCCGCTGCTGGCCGCCGTGGCCGGCGCCGCCAGCTCGTGCACTCCGACTACAACCCGAAGAACCTGCTGGCGGCCCGCGCGGCCGGCGATGGTCGTCACCGCGGTGCTGGACTGGGAGTTCGCGTTCAGCGGCAGCCCGCTTGCCGACATCGGCAACATGCTCAGGTTCGGCGACGAGCTGCCTGGCCATTCGCCGAGGAGTTCATCGGCGGCTACGTCGCCGCGGGCGGCGAGCTGCCTGACGGCTGGCGCCAGATCAGCGAGGCGATCGACCTGTACGCGCTGGCCGACTTCCTGACCCGGCCGCCCGGCCACGAGATCGCCGGGAAGGCCGTCGCCCTGATCACCGAGCGGATACGGCCGGGCCGCCAGGCGCGGCCAGTAACCCCGGTCCGGGGCAGCGGGCGGCTATCGGCTAGCGTCGGACGGGTGAGCAGGCGGACTGAGCACCTCAGCGAAGAACTGCACCACTACGTCGTCGCGCACAGCACCCCGCCGGACGCGGTGCTGCGTGACCTGGCGGCGGAGACCCTCAGCCGGTACCCGGACGCGGCCAGCATGCAGATCGGGCCGGAGCAGGGCATGTTCATGACCCTGCTGGCCCGGCTGACCGGCGCCCGCAACGCGATCGAGGTCGGCACGTTCACCGGCTACTCCTCGATCTGCGTGGCCCGCGGCCTGGCCGACGGCGGCCGGCTGCTCTGCTGCGACGTCAGCGAGGAGTGGACCACGCTGGCCCGGCAGTACTGGGACAAGGCCGGCCTGGCCGACCGGATCGAGCTGCGGCTGGGTCCCGGCCTGGACACGCTGCGGGCGCTGCCCGCCGACCCGGTATTCGACTTCGCGTTCATCGACGCGGACAAGCCCGGCTACGTCGGCTACTGGGACGAGATCGTGCCGCGCACCCGGCCCGGCGGCACGATCCTGGTGGACAACACGCTGTTCAGCGGGCGCGTGGTCGACCAGGCTGATCAGGACGACACCATCCGGGGCATCCGGGACTTCAACGACCACGCCAGCGCCGACGGCCGGGTCGACCTGGTGCTGCTCCCGGTCGGCGACGGCCTGACCCTGGCCCGCAAGAAGTAGCGCCGCCGCGGAGGCACGCCTCCGCCAGCGCGCCGGAGCCCGGCGCCTGCCAGCCCGCCGGCGGGCTAACGGTACAGCTCCGGCCTGCGGTCGGCGTGTGCGTCGTTGCGCGGGCTGGTGGCCTTGGTCCGGGCCAGCCGCAGGTCGCAGTCGGCCAGCAGCAGCTCCGGGTCATCCGGGCCGGCCGGGCCGGCCAGCGGGTACCCGTCCGGCCCGGCGATGATGCTGCCGCCGGTCCAGCGCACCCCGCGCTCGGGCCCGCAGCGGCAGGCCGCGGCGATGAAGATCCGGTTGGCGAACGCGGCGACCTGGATGTTGGCCACCACCATCGGCCGCTCCCCCGCCGGCACCGGCTCGGCGGGCCAGTTCGTGGGCACCGCGAGCAGCTCGGCGCCGGCCAGCGCGGGCAGCCGCACCCATTCGGGGAACTCCGCGTCGTAGCAGATCATGACCGCGATCCGGCCGTACCGGGTGCCGATGACCGGCGGCGGCTCGTCGCCGGGGACGAAGCAGTCCAGCTCGCCGTCCCACAGGTGGACCTTGCGGTACACCGCGCGCACGCCGCTGCGATCCACCAGGATCGCGCTGTTGTACAACCGGCCGCCCCCCCCCGCTCCGCCCGCCGAGCTCGCAGATGCCGCCGACGATGACCAGCCCGTGCCGGCCGGCCAGGCCCGTCCACTGGGCGGCGGTCGGCCCGTCGGTCGGCTCGGCCAGCGAGCGCGCCTCGGCCGGGCCGTCGAACACGTAGCCGGACGGCGCCAGCTCCGGCAGCACTACCACCCTGGCGCCGCGCGCGGCCGCCGCGGTGATCGCGGCGGCGGCCGCCGCCCGGTTCCGGCCGGTCTCCCCGACACCCAGGCTGACCTGGCATGCAGCAACCCGGACGGGCTGAGCGTCGACGGGTACCAGCACAGTGTCACCCTAGCCAGCCTGGATCGCTACGATGGCCCGCTATGGCGGCATTGTTCAGTCGGATCATCCCGATTCTGTTCGTCAGCGACCTTCAGGCTGAACGGGACTTCTATGTCCGCCTGGGCTTCCACGTCACCTACGAGGGCCCCGAGTACCCGTACTTCCTCGCGCTCGGCCACGGCTCGATTGAGTTCGGCATCGAATGGCGGGAGGGATTCTCGCACCGGGCCCCGACAAGGTGCTGACCTGGCAGTTCGGCATCAGCGACATCGAGCAGGCGAAGAAGCGGCTGGCCGAGGCCGGGGTCAGGTACCGGGAGGAGCTGATGACGCCGAGCCCGGACTGGCAGTACCGGGTGCTGCACGCCCGCACCCCGAACGGCTACCACCTGCTGCTGGAGGAGGGCAGCGACTGAGCCTGCCTCCGTAGGACGTCCGGCCGGGGGGATGTACGCGGGCCCTTTTTAGATCTACCGTGACGAAAATGGCAGGTGTGCCGGGAGGCAGGCGGCGCCGCTCCGGCGGCCGACCGGCGGGCGGCTGAGGAGTTGCCATGAGCGTTCCGTTCTCCGAGACCAAGGCCCCAGAGGCCCCGGAGCGGCTGCACCGGGGCGCGCTCAGCCTGGTCGACATCTCGGCCTCGACGATGGCGAACATCGGCCCGGCCTACAGCTTCTACTTCTGCTTCGGCCTCATCGTCATCATGGCGGGCATCGCCGCGCCGCTGACGATCATCGTGGCCGCCATCGCCATCGCGCTGCTCGGCAACACGCTGGCCCAGTTCTCCCGGGCGCAGCCGTCGACCGGCGGCTTCATCACCTTCGTGGGCAAGACCTTCGGCGGTACCAGCGCGGTGACCACCGCGCTGCTGTGCGGGGCCGGGTACATCATCGCGATCTCGTCGGTGCTGGCCATCTCCGGCGGGTTCCTGTTCACCACGCTGCACTACTACCTGGGCTGGAACATCCCGTGGATCATCCTCTCGGTGCTGCTGACCGGCGGCGCGATGGTGATGATGATCCGCGGCGTGGCGGTCTCCACCAAGCTGGCGGGCTTCTTCTTCGGCTTCGAGATGCTGGTCCTGGTCGTCGTGTCGGTCGCGACGCTGATCAAGAACGGCGGCCACCTCAGCGTCGCGCCGTTCGACCCGCGCTACATCACCAACGGCGTCAGCGGCCTGGCGGCCGGCTTCCCGCTGGCCATGTACCTGTTCATCGGCTGGGAGAACTCGGCCGCGCTGGCCGAGGAGACCGATAACCCGCGGCGCAACGTGCCGCGGGCGGTGTTCCTGTCCATCGCGCTGATGGCGGTCAGCTACCTGCTGCTCGCCTACGCCACGGTCAGCGGCTTCGGCTACAACGCGACCGCGCTCGCCGCGTCGCCGATCCCGTTTATCACCGTGGCCCACGGCGTGCTGGCCAGCCTGGCCTTCTTCGCCTACCTGGCCGGCCTCACCTCCACCCTGGGCGTGCTCATCGCCGCGGTGAACTCGCAGGCCCGGCTGATCTTCAACGCCGGCCGGGAGGGCCTGCTGCCGCGCTGGATCGGCAGGGTGCACCCGGTCCGGCGGACGCCGGTGAACGCCATCTTCACCTTCGTCGGCATCGCCAGCGCGATCATCGTGGTCTGGGCGCTGCTGCACCTGATCGGCGGCCACAGCGGCAGCATGGTCGGGCTGACGTTCTTCGACGAGTCCGCCACGATGGGCACGATCCTGATCCTGGTCGTGTACTTCCTGGCCAACCTGGCGCTGCCGTTCTACTACCGGAAGTACCGGCCGGCCGAGTTCAGCCCGGTCAAGCACGTCGTGCTGCCGGTCCTCGGCATGGTCGCGATCGCCGTCCCGGTCTACTACCTGGGCAAGCCGCCGCAGCCGGCGCCGCTTGACTGGTTCCCCTACGCGGCGCTCGGCATCATCGTCGTGTCGGTGATCTACGCGCTCGTGCTGACCCGCCGCGACCCGGCGCTCGGCGACCGGGTGGGCTCGATCGTGGCCGACGAGTAGCTGACCGGGGGCAGCCGTGATCCGGGCGGCCAGGCCGGATGATGTGCCGGCCATTGATGCCCTGATCCGCGAGCTGGCTGCCTACGAGCGGTCGGCCGCTCAGGTGACCGCGACCGAGCAGGATCTGCGGGCCCGGCGCGGCCTGTTGGGCCCGCCCGCAACACGACATATCTTGATTGTGCCCGGGCCTGATGAAGGGAAGCGACATGGCGGTCTGGTACCCAGCCCGGACGATGAGCTGGCCGGCGAAGGCAGTGATCGCCGCCGTGCTCCTCGCCGTGCTGCTCGTGGCGGCCGTGCCGGCCGCGCTGCTCGCCGGCGTCGTCATGATGCTGCTGGGGCATATCGCTGGCGGGCTCGCGCTGTTCGGCGCCTCGGTCCTGGCGGCCGCTGCAGCCGTCGTGATCGCGGCCTGAGCGGCGTTCGGCACCTGCGCACGCTGGCGGGCCAGCAAAGCTACCGGGTGGTGCGGGTTCGCCGGGGCGAATACCACCTCGGCTGCGGCGCGGCTGGCTCTACCTCACCGAGGGGCGTCCACGGCGCGGTCGCGCTGCCGTGGCCCCCGGGGCCGGGCCCGTGGCCGATCGCCAAGCGATGATCCGCCGGCGGCCGGTTAAGGTGCCGGCCGCAGGGCAGTGAACAGTGACGTGTTCCAGAGGGGGTGATCCGTCGATGGCATCGCAGCCGACCGCTGGGAGCCAGCCAGGCGAGCCCAAGGCACCGCCGCCAGAGGCCCGGTCAGCCAGCGGCGGCGTGGTGCAGACCCACCGGATCCGGCGCACCCGCATCGGTGGAGCGTGGGTGACGGCGGCGCTGTCCGCCGTCATCTTGCTCCTGCTTCTGATCTTCATCCTGGAGAACGGGCAGCGGGTCTCGGTAGGGTTCTTCGGCGCCCGCGGTCATCTGCCGCTGGGCGTGGCGCTGCTGCTGTCCGCCGTCTTCGGCGTGCTCCTGGTGGTCATTCCCGGCACGGGCCGGATCATCCAGCTGCGCCATACCGCGCGCCGTCACCGGCGCCAGGACGCGGGAAAGGTGGTCCCGCCCGTCTCGGCCGCGCAGCCGCCGCCAGACGGCCAGGGCTAGCGCATTACCTGCGTCATTCAAGGAGCTGCTGACATCGGCGCCACGGGCGGCACCCGCAGGCTGGACCAGCCGTGTCCGTCGCCGATCGCCAGCAGCAGCCCGAGCGGGAAAGGCGCGAGGTCGCTGGCGGCCATGATCACCGCACCGGTTCCGCCGGCGACGGACCCGTACGCCACGGCGCAGAACGAATGGGCCCCGCCGATGTGGCCGAAGCGCTCCCGGCCGTCCAGGAAGAAACCCAGGCCGTAGTGGCCCGGCGGGGCAATACCCAGGGCCGGCAGCTCGGTCCAGTCGCCTTCGGCGGGCAGCGCCGCGTGCGGCGTCACCATCAGCGCGGCCACCGGGGCCGGCACCGGGGACTCCCGCCCGGCCAGCGCGGCCTGGATCGCGCACAGGAACCGGGCCAGGTCGGCCGGGGTGGTCCACAGGCCGGCCGCCCCGGCCTCCGGATAGACGTGCCAGTCATCGCGGGCGGTAGCCGGCCACAGCGGGCCGGCAGCGGCTGCTCGAACGTGCTGTCGCGCATCCCGAGCGGCCCGAGCACCAGCTCGCCGATGGCGCTGGCGAACGGCAGCCCGGTGACGTCGGCGATGAGCTGCTGCACGACGGCATAGCCGGCCCCGGAGTAGCTGAACCGGCCGGCCGCCGCCGGGTCGGCCAGGACCGGCGGAGTGACCGCGGGCGGCTCGCCGGCCAGCGACTGCAGCGGGGTGGGCACCGGCCCGCTGCGCGGGTAGCCGGGGTAGAACGGCACCCCGGTGCCGGCCGTGTGGCCGAGCAGCTGCCGCAGCGTGGCCGGCCGCTGGCCGGGCAGCTGCCACGAGACCAGGTGCCGGTTAACGTCGGCGTCCAGGCCGATCTCGCCGCGGTCGGCCAGTGCCAGGGCGGCCAGCGCGGTCACCGGCTTGGCCACCGAGCCGGCCTGGAACAGCCTGTCCTGCGGCGCGCCCGAGACCTCGCTCCAGGCCAGCCGGAACCCCTCGGTGACCGCGACGCCGAAGACCGCCGGGGGCATCCGGCTGGGCCATCGCGGCGGCCAGTGCCGCGCCTGGCCAGCGGCCCGGGGCACTGCCGCCCTGCCGGTGCCCGTCCGTCTCCCGCCGGGCCGGCTCCGGCCCGGCCGCCGACGCCGCGCCGGAATCGGTTCTGGCGTTGGTGATCATGGTTTCTCCTCGGGGACGTCCGGGCGGGCGGATGGGCGACCGGCGGGGGGGGTCGGGACGCTCAGCAGGTGCGTCAGCGGGTAGCTGACCAGCAGGATCTCCACCGGCATGGCGCCGGGCGGCCGCCGCTCCGGATGATCGATCCGGTCGCCGTGCCTGGCCAGCACCTCGGCCAGGTCGGCCGCCAGCCGGCGGGCCTCCTCCGGGGTCAGGTAGCTGAGGTGCTCGCTTTGCGGCAGGGCGCGCTGCCAGTCGGCCGGCCAGGATGCCCGCCGGGCCAGTGCCTGCCGGGCCCGGTCCAGCAGCGCGCTGGTCAGCAGGCCGGACAGCTCCTCGGCCGGGCCGGCCAGCCGCGGGTCATCGCCGGGATCGGGGAACTCGATCGCGGAGTGCGTGCGGCGCCACGGCCGCACGCGGCCCCGGCCGCCGCCCGCTTCCTCGACGAAGCCGTACTTGGCCAGCGTCCTGAGGTGAAACGCGCAGTTGGCCGGGCTCTCCCCGAGCACCTCGGCGGCCTGGGTGGCGGTCAGCGTGCCGGCGTGGGCGAGCAGCTCCAGCAGGGCCATCCGGACCGGGTGCGCCAGGGCCCGGATCGCCCTCGGATCGGTCACCCGCTGGGGCCCGTACCCGGCGGAGCCGGGTACCTCGGGTATCTCGGGTTCCTCGGAAGAACTGTTTCTGGAAGGCATGTTTCGAAACATTACGCTCGAATCTATCTGGCCGCAACCGGGCCGGCCGGTCCGTGCGACGATGAGCTGATGCGGATCGGCGGCATTACCTCGACGGACCTGTTCGGCGGCACGGCCGCGCGCCCGCTCCAGATCGTCCGGGTAACCCTGGTCAACGAGGGTTCCGGCCTGGTCCGCGACCCGGCCGCCGTGATCACCGTCGAGGTCGGCGGGGCCGGGGTCAGCACGCCGGCCGGCCCAGGTCAGCGGCCTGCGGCCGGGTGAGGAACGGGTCATCGAGGTGGCCGTCGCGATCGCCGCGCCGCACTCCCCCGGCAGCACCCGCGAGGTGACTGCGGTCGCCAGGGCTCAGGCTGCGGGGACAGGGCAGGCGCGGGCGCAGGCCGCCGGGCGGCTCACCGTGGCCGAGCCGGGCTGGACCATGTGGATGGTCAGTCACTTTCACTACGACCCGGTGTGGTGGAACACCCAGGGCCAGTTCACCCAGTCCCGGCTGATGCTGCCCGGTCCCGAGGACGAACTGCCCGACGTCCGCACCGCGTTCGACCTGGTCCGGCTGCACCTGGCGGCGGCCAGGCAGGATCCGGACTACAAGTTCGTGCTGGCCGAGATCGACTACCTCAAGCCGCACTTCGACGCGTTCCCGGAGGACCGCGCCGACCTGATCGCGCTCATCCGGGCGGGCCGGATCGAGATCGTCGGCGGCAGCTATAACGAGCCGAACACCAACCTCACCTGCGCCGAGTCCACCATCCGCAACGCCGTCTACGGCCTGGCCTTCC
Organism: uncultured Actinomycetota bacterium; assembly: GCA_963719705.1. Lineage (GTDB taxonomy): Bacteria > Actinomycetota > Actinomycetes > Streptosporangiales > Streptosporangiaceae > CAVRCV01. The sequence goes on along the minus strand of CAVRCV010000013.1, from coordinate 229,759 downwards.
AGCGCGAGGTGCTGGGCGCCGACCCGCGCACCGCCTGGATGCTGGACGCGTTCGGCTTCGACCCCGCCTACCCCGGCCTGATGGCCGGGGCCGGCCTGCGCGAGTCGGCCTGGGCCAGGGGCCCGTTCCACCAGTGGGGCCCGAGCCGCAGCGCGGGCGACAACCGGCTGATGCAGTTCGCCTCGGAGTTCGAGTGGCTCTCCCCGGACGGCACCGGCCTGCTCACCGGCTACATGCCGAACCACTACTCGGCGGGCTGGGGCACCCACCAGGCCGCCGACCTGGCGGCTGCCGAGGCGGACGCCTACCAGCAGTTCAGCGAGCTGGCGCCGGTCGCGGCCAGCCGGAACGTGCTGCTGCCGGTGGGCACCGACCACGTGATCCCGAGCCGGTGGGTCACCGGGATCCACCGGGACTGGAACGCCAGGTACACCTGGCCGCGGTTCGTCACCGCGGTGCCGTCGGAGTTCTTCGCCGCGGTGCGGCAGGACGCGGCGCTGCGCGGCTCCTGGCTGCTGCCGCAGACCAGGGACATGAACCCGGTGTACACCGGCAAGGACGTCTCCTACATCGACACCAAGCAGGCGCAGCGGGCCGCCGAGATCGCGGTGCAGGACGGCGAGCGGCTGGCCACGCTGGCCTGGCTGGCCGGCGCCCGCTACCCGGCGGCCAGCCTGGACAAGGCCTGGCGGCTGCTGGTCTTCGGCGCGCACCACGACGCGATCACCGGCTGCGAGGGCGACCAGGTCTACCTGGACCTGCTGGGCGGCTGGCGGGAGGCCTTCGAGCGCGGGGACGAGGCTCGCCGGGACGCGGCCGGCTACCTGGCCGGGCTGGCCGCCACCGGGGACGCTGGCCCGGCAGCCGGCCCGAGCGGCGCGCGCGCCGTGGCCGGCGGCGGCGAGGCAGCGGGCATCGCCGCGATCGTGGTGTTCAATACGCTGTCGCGGGCCAGGGACGGGATGGCCACGATCACCCTGGAGCCCGGCGAGCCCGGGCCCGGCCCGGCCTGGATCGGGCTGCGCGACGACACCGGGGCCGAGGTGCCGTTCCTGGCCGAGGGCGCGGTGCGGCACCCGGACGGCTCGCTGGCCGCGGTCACCGTGACGTTCCGCGCCCGCGCGGTGCCGTCCCTGGGCTACCGCAGCTACCTGGTCACGTCCGCGCCGCTGCCGGACGCCGCCCGGTCCGGCGGCTGGCAGGCCGCGGACGGCCACACGATCTCGAACGACAGCTTCGCCGTGACCGCGGATCCGGCCGGCGGCGGCACCCTGGCCCGGCTGCTTGACCGGCGCACCGGCACCGACCTGCTCGCCGGGCCGGGCAACGAGCTGGTGCTCCAGCCGGAGTACCCCGCGCACCCGCGCTGGAACGAGGGCCCGTGGCTGCTCTGCCCGGCAGGTCCGGGCACCGGGTCGGCCGGCCAGCGGGCCAGCGTGCGCGCCGAGCGCTGCCCGGTGGGCAGCCGCCTGGTCGCCTCGTTCGCGCTCGGCGGGCTGCGGGTGCGGCAGGAGACGATCCTGTGGGACGGCTCGGGCCGGGTGGAGTTCCGCACCCACGTGGACGGCTCGATCGGGCAGGACCGGCTGCTGCGGGTCCGGTTCCCGGCCCTGGTGCCCGGCGGCCTGCCGGTCTACCAGAGCGCGCTGTCGGTGGTCGGGCGCCCGTTCGGGCTGGCCGACACCGACGTCGCGGAGCACTCCTACACCCTGGACAACCCGGCGCACGAGTGGTTCGGCATCGGCTCGACCGCCAGGGTGGCGCTGGCCGGCCCGGACGGCGGACGGCGGCTGCACGCGATCGGCGTCGCCGAGGTCATCGCGCCGGACGGGGCCGCCGGATCCGGGGCCGCCGGATCCGGGGGCGCCGGATCCGGCGGGGAGAGTGCCGGGGCCGAGGGCGCCGGGCCGGGCGAGGGCACTGCGGCCGGCTTCGCGCGGCCCATCCGCAGGCCGGCGGCAGCTGGCGGGCGGCAGTGCGGGACCTGATGATCGCGCTGGCCCGCACCGGCGTCACGGCCACCTGCTCGGTACCGGACGGGCCCCGCTACGGGGCGATCGAGGTCGACTCGAACCTGCCCGACTTCCGGATCGCGGTCGGCGGCCCGGAGCAGAACGCGTTCACCCGGCGGCTGCTGGACGCCGTCGGCGAGCCCGGCCCGGTCCGAGCTCGGCCGCCAGCTCGCCGGGCCCGGCCCGGCCAGGATCTGGGTCCCGGCCGCGCAGAGCCGGGCGGCGGCCTTCGGCCCCGGCGCCGACCTGCGCGGGCCGCGGGACCTGCCGGTGCTCATCGTGGCCGGGGCCGACCTGGACAAGGCCATCGGCGACCTGACCGACGACCTGGCCGACGCCGTCATCGAGGTACCGGCGACGGCCGGGGCAGGCCGGCCGGAGGGCGCCGGGACGGTCGGGCCGCAGGATCCCGAGCTGGCCGGGCACTGCGTGGCGCTGCTGAACCGGGGCACCCCGAGCAGCCTGGTTACCCCGGACGGCGTGCTGCACATCTCGCTGATGCGGGCGTGCAGCACCTGGCCGAGCGGGGTCTGGATCGACGGCGACAAGCGGACCGCGCCCGACGGCAGCAGCTTCGCCTGGCAGCACTGGAGCCACACGTTCGAGTACGCGCTGGCTGCCGGGACGGGCGACTGGCGCAGCGCCGGCTTCGCCCTGGCCGGCCAGGACTACAACCACGACCTGCTGGCCAGTCAGGCCGGCCTGCACGCCGGGCCGCTGCCGGCCGCGGCCAGCCTCGCCGCGGCCGAGCCGGACGGCGCGCTGCTCACCGCGCTGAAGCCGCGCGGCAACCCGCTGGCGCCCGGCGCGCAGCCCCGGCCGGGCGACGGCGTGACCGCCAGGCTCGCCGACATCTCCGGCGGCGCGGGACCGGCAGCGGCGGCGCTGCGGCTGTTTACCGGGATCGCGGCGGCACGCGCCACGGACCTGACCGAGGATGCCGACGACGGCCCGCTGCCCTGCCAGGACGGCGCGGCCCTGGTCGAGCTGCCGGCCGCGGGCACGGCCACGGTGCGGCTCATCCCGGATCCGGCCGGCCTGATCAGCGGCGGTCCGGGCGGCCGGGGTAACGACGCCGCATCGGCTGAGCCCGCCAGGCCGGCCGAGCCCGCCAGCCCGGCCGAACCGGTTGACCCGGCTGAGCCCGCCGGACCAGCCGAGCTGCCCGAGCCGGTGCAGCCGGTGTTCACCCGCTACTGGCTGCATGGCAAGGGGCCGGCCCCGGCCGGGAACCTGCCGGTCGCCGTGCACCTGGCCCCCGGCCGCCTGCCGCTGCGCCAGGGCCGGCCGGGCAGGCTCCGGCTTACCGTCGGCTGCGGCCCGGCGCCGGCCGCCGGGTCGGTGTCGGTGCGGGTGCCGCCCGGCCTGTCGGTCGATCCGGCCGGGCCGCTCGGTTACGACCTGCCGCCGAACGGGCACGCCCGCTGGGACCTGGCCGTCCGCGCCGGGCCCGGTGCCTGCGCCCGGCCGGGCATACGTGACCGCGCAGATCAGCGACCCGGCCGGCCAGGTGCTGGAGGACGCAGCGGTGATCGCCGTCGGCGAGCCGGATGCCCCGGGCGAGCTGGATGGCACCGGTGGGACAGATGGCCCGGGCCGGACGGGCGCACCGGGCCTGCCGCTGGACCGGCTGGTCGAGCTGGTCGTGGCCAGCGAGCAGGCCGGGGCCGCCGAAGCCGGACTGCGGCTGCTCACGCCCGAGCTCACGCTGCCGCCGGGCGGCCGGGGCGAGATCGCCGTCCGGCTGGCCAACCGCACCTGCTCCGCGCTGCGCGGCGAGGCACAGCTGCTGTCGCCGTTCGGCAGCTGGGCGCTGGTCCGGCCGTGGACGCTGGGCTTCGGCGCGGACCCCGGCACGGAAACGACCATGACCTTCGCGGTCAGCGTGCCGGCCACGGCCCGGCCCGGCCAGCACTGGTGGGCCCTGGTCAAGGTGATGTACTTCGGCCGCCTCCGGTACAGCGAGCCGGCCTCGGTGCTGATCGCCGGCTGACCGGGCCCGGCCGCTGACCGTCCCGGCGTGCTTGGCTTGGCCGGATCGGGGTAACTGATGAGACACTGGGGAGATCACGGCCGTAGACCCGGAAACCCTCATGACCACCGAACTCGCCATTGCCCTCGGCAACCTGCCGGCCGAACCGAACAGCTTCGTCGGCCGCGAGCGGGACCTGGCCGAGCTCAGCCTGCTGCTCGGCGACGTCCGGGCGGTCACGCTGTGCGGGCCGGGCGGCATCGGCAAGACCCGGCTGGCGCTGCGGCTGGCCGGCGAGCTGGCGCCGGAGTTCCCGGAGGGTACCTACCTGGCCGAGCTGGCCGACGTGACCGATCCGGTGCACGTTTCGCTCCAGGTCGCCGCGGTGCTCGGGATCCGGGCCGAGCCGGAGCGGCCGCTGGCCGATACGCTCACCGACGCGCTGCGGCCGCGCCGCCTGCTGCTCATCCTGGACACCTGCGAGCACGTGATCGATGCCAGTGCGCTGCTGGTCCAGCGGCTACTGGCCGACTGCCCCCTGCTGCGCCTGATCGTGACCAGCCGCGAGCCGCTGCGGGTGCGTGGCGAGACGATCTGGCGGGTGCCGCCGCTCGACCTGCCGGCCGGCGGCCTCGGCCGGCCCGACGGTGACGGCGGCGACCCGGCACACCAGGAGGCCCTGCGCCTGTTCGCCGAGCGGGCGGGTGCGGTCCGGCCCGGCTTCGCGCTCGGCCCGGAGAACCGGGACGCGGCGGTGCGCCTGGTCCGGACCCTGGACGGCATGCCGCTGGCGATCGAGCTGGCGGCCGCCCGGGTCCGGGCGCTGTCGGTGGAGCAGATCGCGGCCCGGCTCAGCGACAGGTTCAGCCTGCTGGCCTCCGGCGACCGCACCGCGCCGATGCGCCAGCAGACCCTGCGGGCCACCGTGGACTGGAGCTATGACCTGCTCACCGGGCCGCAGCAGGCGCTGCTGCGCAGGCTGTGCGTGTTCTCCGGCTGGAACCTGGAGATGGCCGAGCAGGTGTGCGCGGACGAGGCCATCCCGGCCGGCCAGGTGCTCGAGCTGCTGGCCGCCCTGATCGACAAGTCCCTGGTCACGCTCGACGGCGAGCTCGACGGCTATGCCAGGTACCGGCTGCTCGACACGATCAGGCAGTACGCCAAGGACAAGCTGACGGCCGGCGATGAGGAGCCCGCGGTCCGGCTGCGGCACCGCGACTACCTGCTGGACATGGCCGAGCAGTCGGCCGCCCAGGCGTTCCTGCCCGATGACCCGCCCTGGCCGGAACGGGTCATGGTGTACCACCGGATGGCCGCGGAGCGGCCCAATTTCCTGATCGCGCTGTCCGCCTGCGCCGAGCACAGCGACGCCGCGACCGGGCTGCGGCTCTGCTCGGCCCTCACCAACCAGTGGGCCGTCTCCGGTGACCTGACCGAGGGCATGGCCTGGTTCGACCAGTTCCTCGCGCTGCCCGGACCGGTGAGCGACCCGATCCGGGCCGAGGCGCTGATGCGCCGGGCCGGGCTCGCCTTCCAGGCGCACGACCAGGACCTGGCCAACCGGTACGCCACCGAGTGCCTGGAGCTGTCCAGGTCCGGCGCGGGCGACTTCGAGTCCGGCGCACTGCGCCTCTTCGCGCTGCTGAGCCTGCGGTCCGGCCGGGCCGATGCCGCCAGCACCGTGATCGACCAGGCCATCGCGGCCGCGCACGGTCCCTGGGAGACCGGCCTGGGCCAGGCCATCAGGGCCGCCGTGATCGCCCGGCAAGGCCACCTCGACGAGGCCAGGAGCGAGTTCGAGGCAGCGCTCGCCGCGATGGGCGACAACAACGGCTGGGGCGTGGCACAGGTGCTCTACGGGCTCGGCAACATCGCCAGGGCGCGCGGCGACGATGCGGACGCGCTGCACCAGTACGGCCGCGCGCTTGAGCTGTTCCGCCAGGTCGACTCCAGGGCGGAGATCGCCAGGTGCCTGGCCGGGATCGGCCAGGTCGCGCTGGCCCGGTCGGACCTGCGGCTGGCGGCGTCCAGCCTGACCGAGTGCCTGCGGCTCAGCCTGGCTGCCGGGCAGCGGCTGGCGATCGCGCGTGGCCTGGAGGCGTTCGCCGGGCTCGCTGTCGCCAGCGGCGACCCGGCCAGGGCGGTGCAGCTCGAGGGCGCAGCGCTGGCCCTGCGCGAGGCCACCGGCGGCGTGCCGTCGTCGCCGGCCAGCGCGCGGTTCCGGCAGCTGCTCGATTCGGCCAGGGATGCGCTCGGGGCCGCCGCGGCCGGCGCCCTGGCCGAGCAGGGCCGGGCGATGAACGCCTACCAGGCGGCGCGGCTGGCGATCGGCACCGGCACTGTCCCGCCGGATGAGCGGGCCGGTCGCTTCGCCGTCCCGGCCCCGGCCGGGCCCGCGGACCGGGACGAGTCCGGGTCCCCGCTGACCGGCCGGGAGCTGGAGATCGCCGCCCTGATCGCACGCGGGATGTCGAACCGGGACATCGCCGGGGAACTGGTCATCAGCCCGGCCACCGCGGCCCGGCACGTCGCCAACATCCTGATCAAGCTCGGGTTCAGCTCCCGGGTACAGGTGGCGGCCTGGTACACCGAGCGCGAGCGGGGCCGCCCGGGCTGACCGGGCCGGCTACATACCTGTAGGCCGTGCGTACACCCGGCCCGGCCGCGGGGCCGCGACCGGGGTACCGCGGCGGCTGTCCCGGCGGCCGGCTACATACCCGGGTCCGCCGGCCTGCACATGGCAAATGGTTCATCCTGCCCATGCGGCCCGGGGGGCCGGAGCCCTAGCGTTACTGCCACGAGCGCGGCTTCGGCGCTCTCGGTTACCAGGAGGGGGGTACCCGGTGCAGCGAAGCCGCGCTCGGCGGGCCCGGGCAGGCCGCCCGGGTCCGCGTCAGCGTTCGCGGACGGCGGACCGGGTGCGGGGCCGGCCTGCCGCCGGCTGCCGTCAGTCCTGCCCTCGCGTGTTGCTGATGATGTGGTGGTCACCAGATGATTCGTAGTCTCAGATCGCAAGACGGCTCCGGGCCGGACCAGGTGGAAGAACGCGAGGGGGGCGGGGTGACATCTTCTGACTCCTCGCCGGGCGAGGTCACGTTTACCCAGCGGCTGCTGAGCCTGGGCCCGGCCCGTGGCTCGCGGCCCGCCCTGGCCGGCGGGATGAGCACCACTACCTACAGCTACGCCGAGCTCGCCGCGACCATCCAGGCGGCCGCGGCCGGCCTGGCCTGGCGCGGGCTGCAGCCCGGCGACGTGGTCGGGGTGCACCTGCCGGATGCGGTGAGCTACGTGCTGGCCACGCATTCCATCCGGGCGGCCGGCGGGGTGCCGTCCCCGGTGGCCAGCGGCCTGGCAGTGCCGGAGATCGCCGGGCAGCTGGCCGAGTGCGGCGCCCGGATGCTGCTCACCGCCCCGCCGCTGGCGGCCGCGGGCCTGGCGGCCGCCGACCGGTCCTGGGTCCGCCAGGTGATCTCGTTCGGCGAGGCGGCCGGCACCATCCCGTTCGGCAGCCTGCTCGGCATGGGGTCGCTGCAGCCGGCTGCCAGCCGGGCGCACGACCTGGCCCTGCTCCCGTTCGTGCGGCGGCCGGACGGGACACTGGGCCCGGCCGCGGTGACGCACCTGGAGATGGCGGCGGAGCTGCGCCGGCTGGCCTCGACCGGGCTGACCGAGCGGGACGTGGTGCTCACCGCGCCGCCGTCCGGCGACGGCCGGGCCTACACGATCTTCGTCGACAACGCCCTGGCCAAGGGCGCGCAGATCGTGGCCGCGGCGCTGGACGAGATGACCCTGGCCGCGCAGGTGCATCACGGCACGGCGGTGATCGTGCCGTTCGGCGTCGAGATCAGCGCGCCAGGGGTGCTGCGGGTATTCGCGGTGGCCTGACCGGCCGCGGCTACTCCTCGGCGAGCAGGTGGGCGGCAGGCAGCCGCCGGAGGGCCCGGGCGGGCAGCACCGCGGCCGCCGCGGTGATCAGCGCACCGGCCAGCACCGAGGCCACGGCGACCAGGTACAGCCGGCCGGGCAGCTGCCCGGCGAACGCCGCCGCGGCGGCCAGCCCGGTCACGGCCCCGGCTAGTGACCCGGCGCCGCCGATCAGCACGCCCTCGCTGATCACCAGCCGGCTGAGCGCCGATTCCCGCCAGCCGAGCGCGCGGATGGTGGCGATCTCGGCCGCCCGGTCCCGGGTGTTGAGGATGATGACGTCGGCCACGGCGAGCACGCCGAGCGCCACGGTGGCTACCACGGCGATGTAGTCCACGCCGCGGACCTGGACTGCCACCGCGTTCCCGAGCAGGGAGCCGACCAGGACGCCGCGGAACGCGAACGTCACCGCGGCCAGCAGGGTCAGCGCGGTGATGCCGATGGCCAGCCCGGCCGCCCCGACCGCCGCCCGGCCGGGCGTGCGCAGCACGTTGACCGCCGCGAGCGCGGTGATCCCGCCGGGCTGGCGGGCCCGGCGGACGCCGAGCACCGGCGGCCGGACCGACTCGACCGGATCGGCCCGTGCGGCCAGCCACGCCGGGATCAGGCCGGCTACCAAGGCCACCGTCACTGCCACCGGCACGGCGAGCGCCGCCCTGGCCGGGTCGGCATGCAGGCCGAGTGCCGCCGACAGCGGCAGCGCGACTGCGCTGCCGAGCAGCCCGGCCACCAGCCCGATGGCGGCCAGCTCGCCGAGCACGGCGGTGAACAGCCGGGGCCTGGTCCAGCCGAGGCAGGCCAGGATGCCGAGCTCGCGGCGGCGGCTGCGGATGACCGCCGACGCGGAGTTGGCGACGAACAGCACGCAGACGATCAGGATCAGCAGGAACAGGACCAGACTGCTGCGGTCGACCGCGGTCAGGATGGCCACCGCGACGCCCTCCTTGACCCAGTCCTCGGTCAGCGCCAGGCCCGGCTGGCCGAACCGGCCGGGCGGCAGCTCGATCGCCGTCGGCGAGGGGGATGAGCCGGCCACGATATCCACGTCCAGGTGCGTGCGCTGGACGATCTGCTGGGCGACCTCCCGGATCCGCTCCAGCGACTCCGGATCGGGGCCGGTGACCCCGGCCACCCGGACCCTGATCACGCTGATCGGGTCGGCGGCGTGCACGCTGCCGCTGTACCGGCTGCTCGCCTGGAGGGCGGGTAGCGCCGCCAGGGTGGTGATCAGGTTCACCGGCTGGCTGACGAAACCGCCCAGGTTCGAGTTCGGCAGCAGGTCACTGCCGTGCAGCGCGGCGCGGCTGGCGGCATCGGCCGGCGCCGCCGCGACCGCCTCATAGGCGCCGAGCGGTACCCGCGACAGCGGGTCGAAGGACCGGATCCGGGCCGGGCTGAAGGTGCCCACCAGGCGCGGGCTGGCGATCGGCGCGGTCGGGCCGAAGTACACGTTGGACGCGTGGGAGTGCACCGCGATCGCGCGGTACTGGCGGTCCGCGTTGTCCATCGACACGTCCGGGTAGCCGCCGGTGTCCCAGATCGAGAACGGGTTGCGCACCGGCCGCGGGATCAGCGCGCCGCCGGCCGCGCGCCGGTAGCTGACCGGGCCGGTGCTCCAGTAGCCGGGCAGGCCGCCGGGCAGCCCGGCCGGGCCGCGCATCGCGCGGAGCAGGTCGTTGTAGGCCTGCCCGGCCGTGGTCCGGCGGACCGCCGCCACCCGGCCAGGCGCCGCCGCTTCCCGGCTGACCCAGGCCCGGTTCATCCGCGGCGGCGCCGCGGGCGGCGCGAGCAGCTGGAGCTCGGTCAGCGCGTTCTCGTCCGGGCCGGCGCTGGCGGAGGCCAGCACGGGGAACGTGACGGCGCCGCCGGGCGCCCGCCGGTCCCCCGCGTTCTCGGTCAGGTAGCGACCGGACACCAGGGCCCGGCTGAGCCCGTCCAGCCTTGCCTCGGCCGCCGGGTCGATGGCCGCGATCAGCACCGGCAGGGCCCAGTCGGCCCAGAAGCCGACGCCCGAACTGGCCCCCGGCAGCCCCTGCGCGGAACCGCCGGCCGTGGACCAGCACTCCGCGCCGGACTGCACCGCGGTGCCGAACGGGTCCTCGCCCGGCGGAGCAACCGGAATCAGCGGGCACGGGGTCGCGGTGCGGTGGCCGGGCAGCAACTCGGTGACGCCGCCGGTCTGGCTGTCGAACCGGAGCCGGTTCGGCGTGACGTAGAGGTACGAAGCCGGCTGGCGTATCCGGCTGGTGCCGGCCTGGCTGACCCAGGTGGTGCTGATCCGGTACAGCTGACGGCCGGGCCTGGCCAGGTCGGCGGCCGGGATCGGGAAGCTGATCGGCGTCACCAGCAGCGCGTATCCGACCATCGCGACCGGGGCCGCCACCTGGACGCCGGGGATGCCGGAGACCTGCCGGTACTGGGCCATGCTGATGCCGCCGTACAGGCCGGACAGGAAATTCGGCTGCACGGTACCGGTCTCGGCTTCCAGCGGGCTCCTGGCGCCCTGCGGCCGGACCAGGATGTCGTAGGCGGGCACGAAGTGCGCCGAAACGGTGCCGACCGTGCGCAGCTGCGCGGTGCGCGACGCGGCGGTCAGCACCGTGAACGCGGTCGTGGCCAGCAGCATCCCGGCCAGCAGCGCGACCAGCCGGACGGTCCGGAACCGCAGCTGGGACCACGCGAGCCGGGACATAGTGACAATGCAACGACACGGCGGCTCACCCTAGCTAGTCACAATGCAAGATGAGACCCGTTCGTTACAGCTGCTGATCAGAGGGCAGGCGGGCGGTTCTCGAACGGCGTGCTGAGCACGATCGTGGTGTGCGTGGACACGTTCGCCGCGCCCCGGATCTCCTGGAGCAGGTCCTCAAGCGCGGTTGGCGAGGCGACCCGCACCTTGAGGATGTAGTTCTCCTCCCCCGCCACGCTGTGACAGGCCTCGATCGCGGCCAGGTGGGCCAGCCGCTGCGGCGCGTCGTCGGCGGCGGCGGGGTCGAACGGCTTGATCCGGATGAACGCGGTCAGCGGCAGCCCGGCCTCGTCCATGTTGATCAGCGCCGCGTAGCCCCGGATCAGGCCGCGCTGCTCCAGGCGCCTGACTCGCTGCTGGGCGGCCGATACCGAAAGCCCGGTCTGCCGGGCCAGCTCGGTGAAGCTCATCCGGCCATCCCTGGCCAGTAGCGAAACGATCTTGCGGTTGGTGTCCTCCACGACGTCACGTTAGCCCTTCGGCCGCGGCCGTGACGATGCCCTCCCAGGGACCCAGCCCCCCGGCAGCTGGCGCCCTCCCTGGATCAGCCGTCCCCAGCAGCACCGGCGCGGCAGCACCAGGCACGGTGACATCCCGGTCGCTGAGGTTCGCCGTCACCTCCAGCGTGCCGGTCCGGTACCGCCATACCCCGTCCGGGGCCGGCCGCCGGGCGTACTCGCCGACGGTCCCGCTCAGCCCGTCGCGGCGCAGCCGGATCAGGTCCCGGCACAGCCAGAGCACCGAGCCGGGCCGGTCCCGCTGGTCCGCCACGCTGCGGCCGGCATCGCCGAGCGGCAGCCAGGGCTGGACGCCAGGGGCGGTGAAGCCCCCGCCCGGCGAGCCGTCCCACCGCATCGGTGTCCTGGCCCGGTCCCGGTTGCCCTGCGGGTTGTCCCCGCCCAGCGTCATCGCGTCGCGCTGGAGCCCGAGCGGCACGTCCACGTCGGTCATGCCGATCTCGTCGCCGTAGTAGAGCACGACGGTGCCCGGCAGGGTCGCCAGCAGCAGCAGCGCCAGCCGGATCCTGCGGTCATCCCCCTCGCACCAGCGGGTCGGGAACCGGCCGATGTCATGGTTCGAGCCGGTCCACACCGGGCAGGCGCGAGGCGGCAGGGCGGCCAGCGTCCCGTCCACCACCCCGGCCAGCTCCGCCGCGCTGAAGCCGGCGAACGCGAACGGGAAGTTGAATGCCAGCTGCAGCTCGTCGCCGGTGCCGTAGTAAGCGGCCAGCCCGGGCAGGTCGCTGACCCAGGTCTCGCCGAGCAGCAGCCGGGACGGCGAGTAGCTCTCGGCAATCTTGCGCCAGTCCCGGAACACGCCGTGGGTCTCCGGGCGGTTGGCGTTATAGACCGGGCGCAGCCCGAAGCGCCCGTCCAGCCGCCCGGCGCCCGGTGGCAGCGGCGGGTTGTCCCGCAGCTCGGCGTCCTTGTACAGGCCGTGCGCCACGTCGATGCGGAACCCGGCCACGCCGCGGTCGAACCAGAACTCCAGGATGTCCCGGAACTCCCGGTGCACGGCCGGCTGCCACCAGTTCAGGTCGGGCTGGCCCGGCAGGAAGTTGTGCAGGTAGTACTGCCCGGTCCCGGCGTGCCACTGCCAGGCGGCGGCGCCGGTGGAGTCGAGCCAGTTGTTCGGCGGGCCGCCGCCAGGGCCGGCATCGGCCCACACGTAGTAGTCGCGGTGAGCGGCTTCCCGGCCGGATTCGGCATCGATGAACCACGGATGCGCCGAGCTGGTGTGGTTGGGCACCAGGTCGAGCAGCACCCGGATGCCGAGCCGGCCGGCCTGCTCGATCAGCGCGTCCAGGTCGGCCAGGGTGCCGAGCTCGGGGTGCACGCCGGTGTAGTCGCTGACGTCGTAGCCCCAGTCCTGGTCGGGCGACGGCATGGTCGGCGACAGCCAGATCCCGTCGACCCCGAGCCAGGACAGGTAGTCCAGCCGCTCGATGACGCCGCGCAGGTCGCCGTAGCCGTCACCGTCGGTGTCCAGCCAGGACCGGACGTAGAGCTGGTAGAGCACCGCGCCATGCCACCACGGGGCGGCCGGGTCGCTGCGTTTCATCTGCGGCGGTCTCCTGAACGTCAGTCCCAGATGGCCGCGCCAGATTCGGTGTCGAAGAACTGCAGGCCGCTCGTATCGACGGCGAAGCTGATCCGCTCCCCCGCCTTGACCGTGGTCTTCGGGTCGACGCGGGCCACTCCGGCGCCCGATTTCTCGATCGCATCCGCGTCCTCCTCGTTGGCTCCCTCGGCCATTACCCGGTGGGCGTCCAGCGTGAAATGGACCACGAGCTCGGAGCCGAGGGCCTCCACCAGGTCCACGTCACCGATCAGGACCGGGCCGGTCCGGCCGTCCCCGGCGGCCGGCAGGTGCTCGGGGCGGATGCCGAGGACGATGTCCTTCCCGGCGTACCGGGCCAGGGCGGGGTGAGCCTGGATCTTCGCCTGCGGCAGCGGGAGCTCCTGGGACCCCAGCGTGACCGAGCGGCCGTCCTGCGCGACGGTCGCGTCATACAGGTTCATGGCGGGCGAGCCGATGAAGGCAGCCACGAAGATGTTGCCCGGATGGTCATACAGGACCTGCGGGGTGTCGCACTGCTGCAGGAGCCCGGACCGCAGCACGGCTACCCGGTCCCCCATCGTCATCGCCTCGACCTGGTCGTGCGTCACGTACAAGGTCGCGACCGCGATGCGCCGCTGGATCCGCTGCACTTCTGCCCGCATCTGCACCCGCAGCTTGGCGTCCAGGTTGGACAGCGGCTCGTCCATCAGGAACACCGATGGCTCGCGCACGATCGCGCGGCCCATCGCCACCCGCTGCCGCTGGCCGCCGGACAGCTGGCCCGGCTTGCGGTCAAGCCACTCGGTGAGCCCGAGGATCTCGGCGGTTTCCTTCACCTTGGCCGCGATCTCGGCCTTGCCCATCTTGCGCAGCTTGAGCGCGAAGCCGATGTTCTCGGCCACGGTCATGTGCGGGTAGAGGGCATAGTTCTGGAAGACCATCGCGATGTCGCGATCCTTCGGGGTGACGTCGTTGACCTCTCGCCCCGCGATACGCAGGGTGCCGGCGGTGATGTCCTCCAGCCCGGCCACCATCCGCAGCGCGGTGGTCTTGCCGCAGCCGGACGGGCCGACCAGGACCATGAACTCGCCCTCCGCAACCTCCAGGCTCAGGTCCGTCACGGCGTGGAAGCCATTCGGGTACACCTTGCTCAGCTGCTCCAGGCTGACCGTGGCCATCATGCCTCCTTACCGGGCGCATCCCCGGGAACTCGCGGTTGGTACCGCCCGGCGGGCGGGTCGAGGTACATCTGACCGGCGTGCATCGGACAACGGACGGTCCGGCCGCGGCATCCGGGAGCCGGGGGCGCCCTCATCCCTTCACCGCGCCTGAGGTGAGGCCGGAGATCACGAACTTGCGGAAGATGAAGACGAGGATGCCGATCGGGAGCGTGGCAACCACGGCAGCGGCGAAGATCGTGGCGTACGGCGTTATGTCGATCGTGCCGAATTCGGCGATGCCCACCGGGATGGTCCGGAAGTTATTGGAGATGTTGAAGGTCAGCGCCATCAGGAACTCGGTCCAGCAGGCGGTGAAGCAGAAGATGCCAGCGGTGAAGATCCCGGGCAGCGCCTGCGGCAGGATGATCGACCACACCGTCCGCAGCGGCGAGGCGCCGTCGATCCGGCCGGTCTCCTCCATCTCCTTGGGGATGCCGAGCATGTAGTTGCGCAGGATCCAGATGGCGAACGGCAGGTTGAAGGCCGCATAGGGGATGATCAGTGCCTGGTAGCTGTCCAGCCAGCCGAGATGACGCAGCAGCAGGTAGAGGGGCGCGATCAGGGCGATCTCCGGGAAGACGGAGATCATGAGCAGGATCACCAGCATGGTGAACTTCCCTCGCATCGGCAGCCTGCCGAGCGCGTACCCGGCCAGGGTTCCCAGGATCAGCACGATGGCGGTGGCGAGCAGCGTCACGATGAGGGAATTACGGAAATAGATGCCGAAGTCGTACTGGACGAACGCGGATTTGTAGTTGCTGACGCTCAGCGGGTGCGGGAAGTACTGCGGCGGGTCAACCCCGATGTCGGCCGGCGTCTTGAAGCTGGTTGCTATCAGCCAGTACAGCGGCAGGCCGATGAAGAGCACGACGAGGAACGCGGAGATATTGATGCCGTTGATGAACCGGTGCCACCCGGTTCGCCTGCGGTTGCGCATCAGGTGTTCTCCTTCCCGACCTGGACCCGGAACGTCCGCAGCGAGAGCAGGCAGCCGATCAGGACGAGGACCGCGGTACTGGTGGCGACGGCAGCACCGCCGCCGAAATCGAGATTCTTGAACATGGCGTCGTAGCCGAGCACTGCCAGCGAGGTGGTCGCCGTGCCCGGCCCGCCGCCGGTGAGCACGTAAGGCAGGTCGAACAGCCCGAACGCCTGCAGCACGCGGAACATGACCGCCAGGGCCAGGGTCGGCCGCAGCAGCGGGACGGTGATCCGCCAGAACGTGGACCAGCCCGACGAGCCGTCCATCTCCGCTGCCTCGTAGACGTCGCCTGGCAGCATCACCAGCCCGGCCAGCACGATGATGGCCACGAACGGCGTCGTCTTCCAGATGTCGGCCACCATCATCGAGGCGATGGCCGGGGTCGGGGTGCCGAGTACGTTCGGGTGGCCGAGCCCGACAGCCTGGAACATGGCCTGCAGCACTCCGTAGGTCGCCTCGTAGATGTAGCCCCAGAGCTCGGCATTGATGACGGTGATCATTGACCAGGGCAGCAGCAGCAGGGCCATCATCCAGCCGCGCCCGCCGGTCAGCCGTTCCAGCACGAGCGCGATCGCGGTGCCGAGTACCAGTTCCACCAGCACGGTGATGATGGTGTACACGATGGTGAAGCCGAGCGCGTAGCGCCACGTCGGGCTGTGGATAACCGCCGAGTAATTGCTGCCGGTAAGGCCGCTGAAGGTGAAGCCGGCGCCGGAGACCGAGACGTTCTCGATGCTCATGTACACGGAGAACAGGATGGGGAAGATGGTGACCGCAGCCACGAAGATCAGGGCGGGAGCGGAGAAGGCCCACCCCAGCCGGGCGAGTTTCTTCCGGTTGACGTCCGGGCGGCCGACGTGGGGCGCGGACGCCGGAGCTTGTTCTGTGGCGGTTGAGATGCTGGTCATAGGTCACGCTCCTTATCGCCTCGGCCCGCCCGCACTGCGGCCGCCAGCACGTGGGGTCGTCCAGGCCGGGGCGCCAGAGGCGCCCCGGCCTGGACTGGTGCCGGTGGGTTAGAGCCCGCCGGTCGTGCTGGTCAGGGCCGTCGCGGCCTGCGACTGAGCAGACGCGAGCCCAGCCGACGGCGAGACCGAGCCTGCGAGTATGGCGTTCACGTTGGTGTAGATCGCCGTGCTCAGCGCCGGGTAGTTAGGCGTGCCGGCCGGCCGGGGGACCAGCTTGGTCTTCGGCACCACGGCCAGCACCGCGTTCGAGGCGATGACCGCGGGCGAGGTCCGCACCGACTCCACGGTCGGGATCTCGGAGTACTTCTGGGCCAGGATGTCCTGGCCCGCGGTGCTGGACAGCCACTTGATGAACGTCAGGTCAGTGGCGATGTGCTTGCTGTGCGGGTTGATGTACATGTTCCAGCCGCCGATGTTGGAGTAGCCGGGGTAGGCCTGGCCGGCGAACGTCGGCAGCGGTGCCACGCCAACCTGGCTCTTGGTGAGCTTGGAGGTGGCCGGCGTGGTGGCGTAGGAGTACCCGTAGTCCCAGTTGCGCAGGAAGACGGACTGGCCAGCGGCGAAGACGTTCATCGCCTGCGGCTCCTGGAACGTGGTGACGGCGTTCGGGGTAACGCCGGAGGTGATCAGGCCGCGCATGAAGGTGACGGCTTTGAGCGCGGCCGAGGAGTTGAGCGTGGCCTTGGTATAGCCGCTGTTGGTCACCGTGCCGCCTGCGTCCGTCAGGTACTCCATGAAGTTGCAGGTGAGACCCTCGTAGGAGTCACCCTCCCAGACGAAGCCGTACTTGGTGCCGTCCGCCTTCTGGATGGTCTTGGCCTCGCTCTCCAGCTGCTCCCACGTCGTCGGCACCGGCAGGTGGGCCTTGGCGAGCAGGTCCTTGCGGTAGTACAGGAAGCCCTGGTCCTCGAACAGCGGCGACCCGTAAATCTTGCCCTTGTAGGTGGCTCCCTGGATCAGGCCGGGAGCGAACCTGGTGAAGTAGCTGGCAGGCAGGTAGTCCGACAGCGGCAGGGCCAGCTGGTGCGAACCGAACTGGGCCGGCCAGATCACGTCGCCCATGAACACGTCGGGGCTGGACGAGCCACCCGAGATCGTGGTGGCCAGCGTGGCCCGGTTGGTGTCGGTGTCCGTCGACGCGGACACGAGCGACACATGGATCTTCGGGTATGCCTTCTCGAATGCGCTGATCAGCACGGTCCTGGCATCGTTCGCGCCGGTTCCGGTGATGGGACTCGCCGACCAGACGATCGTGCCCGATGTCGCCGAGCCGCTCGTCGCTGCTGGGGGACTGCTGCTGTGGCTGCTGCCGCAGGCGGCCAGGAATACCGCCGCCAGTGCTCCGGCGCCGGCTAGCGCGGTCAGTCGGCTGGTCGCTGACCAGCCTCGGCGTGGAAGGTGTGACTTTCCTCGTGGCATCTGCGTTCCTCATTCTGCGGGTTGACTTGAGTGACGTATGCGCCTTCCGAAAACTTTTGGTACTTACCGGTGCGGTGGGTTTTATGCGTGGCCACGGTCAGCTGGCCCCGGCCAGCGCCAGCGGCGACCCCGGCCCGGCCGCCGGCGGCGGCCGGGCCCGCCATCTCAGCCGCGCTGAGCTGCTCCTGGCCACGACCTCCAGCGGCAGTTCCTCCCGCAGCGGCCGGACCGGGCCGCCGCGGATGAGCCGGCACAGGCGGCTGGCCCCGCGGGCGCCGCTCTCGGCCAGCGGCTGGCGCACGGTGGACAGCCCGACCTGGGCCGCGGCTTCGATGTCGTCGAAGCCGATCACCGACAGGTCCGCCGGGACGGCGAGCCCGGCCTTCTCCGCGGCCGCCAGCACGCCCAGGGCCTGCGTGTCGGAGGCCGCGAAGACCGCGGTGGGGCGGCCGGGCAGGCCGAGCAGGTCCAGGGCCAGCTCCGCGGCCACCGATGAGCCATGCTCGCCGAGCCGCACCAGCGCCGGGTCGTAACTCAGCCCGCCGTCGGCCAGCGCCCGGCGGTAGCCGATCATCCGGCGGCGGCTGGACCGGAAGCCCAGGTCGCGGTCCCGGCTGTCGCCGACGAAGGCGATCCTGGTGTGCCCGAGCCGGATCAGGTGCTCGGCCGCCAGGTAGCCGCCCCTGATGTCGTTCACCACGGTGCAGGGCAGGCCGGGCGCCTCGGTATCGACCAGGGTCAGCGGCAGCCCGGCGCGCTTCAGCGCGTCCAGGTGCTGGCGGTCCAGCCGCAGCGACATGACGATCCCGCCGTCGGCGCCGTGCCGCTCGGTCAGCGCGGCCACGTGCCGGTCCCGCTGGGCCGGTGACTCCACGTTGCGCAGCACGGTGCCGAAGCCCAGCTCGTCCAGCACCGCGATGGCGCCGGACAGCCGGGCCACCACCGACGGGCGGGTGAAGTACGGCACCAGGATCTCGACCGTGCGGGTGCTGCCGCGGGACAGGCTGGCCGCCAGCCGGCTCGGCCGGTAGTTGAGGCGGCGCATCACCTCGAGCACCCGGGACCGGGTGCCGTCCCGCACGCTCGGGCTGTCGTTGAGAACGCGGGACACGGTGCCGACGCTCACCCCGGCGGCCGCTGCCACCTCGGCGATGTTCACCCGGTCCGCTCGCCTCAGCCCTGATCACCTCCGCCGCCAGCGGTGGATGGAACCGCTACCAGCATGGAACCGATTCCATTCCAGTGGTACCCCGGTCCCGCGGCCACGTCAATACCCGCGGCCGCAACGGGATCCGGCTCGCCGCCCCGGCCAGAGGGGCTGAAGCCAGCACCGCGCCCGGGCTAGCGTGACGAGGGTGCAGATCCTGCTGGCCCGGACCGCGCCCGCGGGCAGCGTGCCCGAGCTGCTCGGGCTGCCCTGGCAGCTGCCGCTGCAGGAGTGGCCGGCCGGGCTGTTCGTGCGGGTCCGCGACCTCGGCCAGGCCCGGCACGTGGTGCGGTTCGTGGCCCCGGCCGGGATCCTGGTCGCGTGCAAGGAGATGGCGGAGGAGCTGGTCCACCGCGAGCACCGGCTGCTCGGCTACCTGGCCGCCCAGGCGGTCCCGGCGGTGGAGCCGCTCGGCACGGTCACCGAGCGCGGCGGCGCGGGCAACGGCATCCTGCTGACCCGTTACCTGGACTTCTCACTGCCCTACCGGGCGCTGTTCCAGGGTCACCTGAGCCCGCAGATGACCGACCGGCTGCTGGACGCGCTGGCCGAGCTGCTGGTCCGGCTGCACCTGGCGGGGTTCTTCTGGGGCGACTGCTCGCTGTCGAACGCGCTGTTCCGCCGGGACGCCGGCGCGCTGTCGGCCTACCTGGTCGATGCCGAGACCGGCGAGCTCGAGACTGCCCTCACCGACGGCCAGCGGGAATGGGACCTGGAGCTGGCCACCGAGCGGGTGGCCGGCGGCATCGCCGACCTGGCCGCCGAGCGGGAGGAGCTGGGCTGGACCACCGGTAACGAGCCTGACCCGCTCTGGGTCGGCGACGAGCTGGCGGTCCGCTACCGCCGGCTGTGGGCGGAGCTGACCAGGGAGGAGATCATCGATGCCAGCGAGCGGCACCGGGCCGAGGACCGGATCCGGCGGCTGAACGCGCTGGGTTTCGACGTCCGGGAGCTGCTGGTGACCACCGCCGGGCCGGACGGCAAGCTGCGGCTGTCCACCAGGGTGGTGGAGCCGGGCTTCCACGTCCGCGAGCTGGCCGCGCTCACCGGCCTGGAGGTCGGCGAGAACCAGGCCAGGCGCCTGCTGAACGACATCGCCGGGTTCCGTGCCTGGCTGTCCAGCACCGAGGGCCGGGAGGTGCCGCTCGCGGTGGCGGCCAGCCGGTGGCTGGCCGAGGTCTACGAGCCGGCCGTCGAGGCGGTCCCGGCCGGGCTGCGCGGCAAGCTGGAGCCCGCCGAGCTGTTCCACCAGATGCTCGACCACCGGTGGTACCTGTCCCAGGCCAGCGGGCGGGACGTAGGCACCGCGGAGGCGGTGCGCTCGTTCATCACCACCGTGCTGCCGTTCATCCCGGACGAGCGCCAGGTGCTGACCGACGAGGCAGCCGCCCCGCCGGGTGAGCCCGGCTAAGCCTGATCGCGGGCCAGCGAGCGGCCGATCACCATCCGCTGGATCTGGTTGGTGCCCTCGACGATTTGCAGCGCCTTGGCCTCGCGCATGTACCGCTCGGCCGGGAAGTCCTCGACGTAGCCGTAGCCGCCGAGCACCTGCACCGCGTCGGTGGTGACCCGCATGGCCGCGTCGCTGGCAAACAGCTTGGCCATCGCGGCCTGCGTGCTGTAGCGCAGCCCGGCATCCTTGCGCCTGGCCGCGGCCAGGTACAGCGACCGGGCCGCGGCCACCGCCGTGGCCATGTCGGCGAGCAGGAACGACAGGCCCTGGAACTCGATCACCGGCTTGCCGAACTGGCGCCGCTGCCGCGCGTAGGCCACCGCCGCGTCCAGCGCCGCCTGGGCCAGCCCGGTCGCGCAGGCGGCGATGCCGAGCCGCCCGGCGTCCAGCGCCGCCATCGCCAGGCCGAACCCCTCCCCCTCCGGCCCGGTCAGGTGACCGGCCGGCAGCACGGCCCCGTCGAAGATCATCTGGGCGGTGCTCGATGCCCGCATGCCCATCTTGTGCTCGGCGGGCGCCGCCGACACGCCGGGAGTCGCCGCGGGCACGTGGAAACAGCTGATGCCCCTGGACCGGTGCCGGCCGTCCGGGTCGCCGGACGTGCGCGCGAACAGCGTGTAGAAGTCGGCGTGGCCCGCATGCGAGATCCACGCCTTGACCCCGTTAATGGTGTAATCCGGGCCGGTTCTCACGGCGCTGGTCCGCAGCGCGGCGGCGTCGGATCCGCTGCCCGGCTCGGACAGGCAGTAGCCGCCGAGCAGGTCGCCGCCGAGCATCGCGGTCAGCCAGCGCTCTTGCTGCTCCGGCGTGCCGGCGGCGGCCAGCGGGTAGCAGGTCAGGGTGTGCACGCTGACGCCGAGCCCGACGGTCAGCCAGGCCCCGGCCAGCTCCTCGACCACCTGGAGGTAGGTCTCGTAGCTCTGCCCGCCGCCGCCCAGCTCCTCCGGGTACGGCAGGCCGAGCAGGCCTGCCTTGCCGAGCAGGGTGAAGGCGTCCCTGGGGAACACCCCGTCCCGCTCCGCGGCCGCGGCCGCGGGCCGCAGTTCCCGCTCGGCGATCTCGGCGGCCAGCTCGAACAGCGCCGCGACGTGCTCGTCCCGGTGCTCCCGCTCGACGGTGCTCATCTGCGCGCCTCCGGCACGGTGCTCATGCTCCCTCCACCCGGACGAGCTCCCTGGTGACGTTGTTCAGCCGCTGGTGGCCGTCATCGGTGCACACCACGATGTCCTCGATCCGCGCGCCGTGCGGCCCGGGGTAGATGCCCGGCTCGATCGAGAACGCGTTGCCCGGCTCGATCGGCTCGGTGTTCCCGGCCACGATGTAGGGGTCCTCGTGCGTCTCCAGCCCGATCCCGTGACCGGTCCGGTGCACGAAGTACTCGCCGTAGCCGGCCCTGGTGATCGGCTCCCTGGCCGCGGCGTCCACCGCCTCGGCGCTGACGCCCGGCCGGACCGCCGCGCAGGAGGCCTCCTGCGCATCCTTCAGCACCTGGTAGTAGTCGGCGAAATCGCCCGGCACCGGGCCGAGCACGTAGGTCCTGGTGCAGTCCGAGCAGTAGCCGCTCGGCATGGTGCCGCCGATGTCGACCACGACCGCGTCGCCGGCCTGCAGCAGCCGGCCGGACGGGGCATGGTGCGGGCTGGCCGCGTTCGGCCCGGAGGCGACGATGGCGAAGTCCACGGTGGCGTGGCCCTCGGCGACGATCGCGTCGCCGATGTCGGCGGCGACCTCCAGCTCGGACCGGCCGGGCCGCAGCCAGCCCGGCACCCGCTCGTGCACCCGGTCGATGGCCTGGCCGGCCTTGAGCAGGGCGGCCACCTCCGCCGGGCTCTTCACCGCGCGCATGGACCGCAGCGCCAGGCTGGCGAGGGCCTGGCGGGCGCCGGGCAGGGCATCGCGCAGCCGCAGCGTCATCAGCGCCCACATCCGGTCCGACAGCCCGACCGCGCCCGGCCGGCCAAGCGTCCCAGGCGCGCGGCCACGATCGCGTACGGATCGTCGGTCTCGTCCCAGGCGACGACCTCAAGGCCGGTGCCGCCGACCGGGGAGGCCAGCGCGGCCGGGTGCTCCAGCCGGGGCACCACGAGGAACGGGTCGCCGTCGGCCGGAACGGCCAGGCAGGTCAGGCGCTCGAGCTGGTGTGCCCGGTAGCCGGTCAGGTACTGCAGGTCCGGCCCCGGCGTGAGCAGCAGCGCGTCCAGGCCGGCCTGCGCGGCCGCGGCGGCGGCCCGGCTCAGCCGGCCCGGCGGGTACAGCTCGTTCCCCATCGTGCTCTCCCGTCGCGCCTCGGCGGTGCGGGCCGGCCGGATCCGGCCGGGCCTGGCCCGCGTTTTGGCTGCCCGCCCATCATCTCACCCGGCCGGATCCGTTCCGCATCTAGACAACGGCGCCCCGGATGCCTCACGCTAGGTACACTAAAGCTGACCAGATGTGAAGGTTCATGACTTCGGAATCATGACTTCAGAAACCGCGGAGGCGACGCCGCACCGCCGGGGCCAGGGTGCGGCGCAAGGGCTGGAAGCAGCCGATCCGCAGCTGGCCCAGGGGGTGCAGGGGGCCGTTCCCCCGCCAGCCCAGGGCGTGCAGGGGGCCGATCCCCCGCCAGGCCGGGAGGCGCAGGGGGCCGATCCCCCGTTAGCGCAGCCTGCCGAAGCTGGCCTGCAGGTGCAGCTGGCGCACGAGCGCCGGGTCGCACTGGAACTGCAACGGGCCATTCTGCCGCTGCACGACGAGCCGTTCGGCCTGCCCGGCCTGCGCGCCGTGGTGCGGTACCTGCCCGCCTCCCGGGCCGGCCGGGTCGGCGGGGACTGGTACATCACCGCGGACATGCCCGACGGCACGGTGCTGATCGCCATCGGCGACGTGGCCGGCCACGGGCTGGCCGCCGCGGCCGGCATGGCCAGGCTGCGCGGCGCGCTGGCCGGCCTGGCCATCACCCGGTCCGCGCCCGGCCAGCTGGTCGGCTGGCTGAACGAGCTGGTCCGGCACGTGGCGGTGGAGCACACCGCATCGGTGCTGGCCGGCTACTTCGACCCGGCCAGCAGGCTCTTCACCTGGGCCCAGGCGGGCCACCCGCCGCCGGTGCTGGTGCGCGGCAGCTGGGCGAAGGCCCTGGACCAGCCGCAGGGCATCCTGCTCGGCGCCGGCGACGAGCCGTACGGCGAGGCCACCATCCTGCTGGAGCGCGGCGACCTGCTGCTGCTCTACACCGACGGGCTGGTCGAGCGGCGGGACCGCTCGGTCGAGACCGGGCTGGCCGTGCTGACCAGCGCGGTGCGCGGCATCACCGACCCGGAGCGGGCCATCGCCGCGGCGCTGCGCGATCTCGGCGACGACGACTCCGAGGACGACACCTGCCTGGTCGGCGTCAGCGTCCGCTAGCCAGGGAATCGGTCAGTCCGGGCGGCTGGCCAGTGCGGCGGACAGGCGGCCGGCCGAGGAGCCCAGGTCCCAGCGGGCATCCAGCTCGGCCAGCCGCCGGGGGTCAGCCGGGCCGGCCGGCAGCTGCCCGCCGACCGGCGGTACCGGTGCGTCGGCGGCCACCCGGACCACGTCGATGGCCGCCTCCAGATAGTCCCTGGCCGCGGCCAGCTTCGCCCTGGTGCCCATCGGGAAGCCGCCGTGGCCGGAGTCAAGCGCGGTCAGGATGGCCTCAACCGAGCCGAACACCCGGACCAGCGCGGCCGCGGTCTTCTCCCCCACCCCGGCCACGCCGGGCAGGCCGTCGCTCGGGTCGCCGCGCAGGGTCGCGAACGCCGCATAGCCGCCGGCCGGGATCTGGTACCGCGCGGTCACCGCGGCCTCGTCCATGACCTCAAGCCGGCCGATGCCCCGTGCGGTGTACAGGATGCTGACCCCGCGGGCATCATCGACCAGCTGGAACAGGTCCCGGTCGCCGGTGACCACCTCGGTCGGGCCCGGCTCGCGGGCGGCCAGCGTGCCGATCACGTCGTCGGCTTCGTAGCCTGGCGCCCCGGCCAGCGTCACGCCGGCCGCGGTCAGCACCTCCAGCAGCACCGGGACCTGCGCGGCCAGCGCGTCCGGCACCTGCTCGCTGCCGTCCGGGTTCGCCCGGTGCGCCTTGTAGCTGCCGATCGCGGCCACCCGGAAGGCCGGCCGCCAGTCCTCGTCCAGGCAGGCCACCAGCCGGGACGGCCGCCGGGCCCGGATCAGCCTGGCGGTCATGTCGAGCATGCCCCGGATCGCGTTCACCGGCGTGCCGTCCGGCGCCGTCATGCTGTCCGGCGGTATCCCGTAGAACGCGCGGAAGTACAGCGAGGCGGAATCCAGCAGCAGCAGCGTGCCCATCCGGTCATCCTGCCAGAGCGGCCCGACCGCGGCCGGGCGGTAGCTGGCCGCCGGACTTTCCTGGCGATGCCGACCGACTGGCTTGCGGCCAGCCAGAGAATCTATATAATTCCTGTAAGGAAAGTAGCTTTTATGGCCGGTCGAGCCGGGTATGACCAGGTTCGTAGGCTAAAGTTCATCCAGGTCGGCTAGCGGGAGGACGATATGGCACTGGCCACCCCGGTTCGCACGCGATGTCCCGGCAACCTCGTCACCGCGATCCGCGGCGCGACCGCGCGCCGCGCCGACTGGCACCTCACGGCCGCGCTGGTGGCGGATGAGCTGCGCCTGCACCTGCCGGGCCCGGACATCCTGACCGCCGCGGAGCGGAGCGGCGACCCGGCCGGCTACGTCTGCCATCTGATGCACACCGAGCTGGACGGCTCGTTCTCGGTCGTCGCGCTGGTATGGCGGCCCGGCCAGGCCACGCCCATCCACGATCATGTCGCCTGGTGCGTGTTCGGCGTGCTGCAGGGCTGCGAGTACGAGGAGCTGTACCTGCTGACCGAGGACGGGACCGCGCTGCGCGAGGTGGGCAGCAGCGCGAACCAGGTGGGCGAGGTCAGCGGGTTCGCCCCGCCAGGCGACATCCACCGGGTCCGCAATCACGGCAGTGACGTCGCGATCTCACTGCACGTCTACGGCGCCGACATCACCCGCCTGGGCAGCAGCGTGCGCCGCACCTACGACCTGCCGGTGCTCACGCCGGCCGAGCGAGCTGCTCCTCCCAGCGGTCCGGCTCATCCGGCCGGACGGGCTGGCGCTTCCCGGTGCTGACGAAACCCATCCGGCGGTAGAACGCGCGTGCCCTGGCGTTGACGTCGGTCACCCACAGCTCGACCGTCGTCGCCCCGTCCGTACGGGCCCACTGGCAGACCGACTCCACCAGGCCATCGGCGATGCCCTTACCCCTGGCCTGCGGGCTGACCCACATGGACACCAGGTGCGACACGCCGGGCGCGGCGTCGCCGAAGCCCGCCGCCCGTGCCGTCTGCTCCGGGACGCCGGCCGCCATCCCGGTCGGCCGCCCGTCCAGCCAGGCCACGAAGATGGCCGAGGAGGCGATCCGGCTGCGCCACAGCTGCTCGTCGAAGCCCTGCTCCCGGTCGAGCGTCGAGCTGAACGCATCGGGGGCATCGGCCAGCGAGGTCAGCCTGACCTGCCGCAGCGTGGCCCACTCGCCCGGCACCAGCCTGCGGATCTCCGTCCGGTCGCTGGCCGCCAGGTCCGCCTCGCTCTGCTCGCCCGCCATCCGCCGAGGTTGCCGCAAGCCCCCGGGCCGCCGCAACCCTATTTCCGGCCGCGGCGGATCGCCGCCGGCTGGTCAGCGTCGGCTGGCGCCCCGCCACTGGTTCGAGAAGCCGCTGCGGGCCCGGCGAGCGGGCCAGCGATTAGCATGGATGTACCGTTACTGCTGAAACAGCAGCAGTAACGGTACATCCATGACAATTGACGCCGTGGGCGCGCCGGGCCGGTTGGCGAACTGTCTGAGATATCGGGGCTTATCCGGCTAGTGTCGCGTCAGTGTCAGCGATGAGCTTCGATCCCGGTTCGGCGGTCCGGGGTCGTGACTGGTAGAGCCGCGGCCGGGAAAGCGCCGGAACTCGAGCCGTGGTTCGTGCCGTTCGCGCTGGTCAACGGCGCGGCGCTGGGCCTGACTCCGATCCTGCTGCCGCTCGCGGCGGCCCGGCAGGGCGCTGGCCACGTCGGCCTGGTGATGGGCGCGTTCAGCCTCGGTGCGTTCGGCGCGCCCGTGACCGGCGGCATAGCGGACCGGTACCGCTGCTACCGGCTCATTGTCGCGGTCTGCGCGGCCGCGTCCGCACTGTCGCTGTGGCTGTTCCCGCTGGCCAGCTCGCCGGTTCAGATGCTGCTCGCGCTGGCTGGCGGGGCCGCTTCGCCGGCGCGGTAACGGTCGCCAACCTGCTGATCGTCGAGCGTCGGCCGCAGGCCGAGTGGAACCAGCGACTGGGCTGGCTGGAGACCGCGCTGAGCATCGGCCAGGGCGCCGCGCTGTTCCTCGCCGCCTGGCTGACCGGCCTCGGCGCGCGCAGCGGCCTGCTGATCGCCGCGCTGGTCCCCGCGGCCGCGATCCCGCTGGCCGTACTGCTCATCCCCGGCACCGCCGGGCGGTCCAGGCCCGCAGGTGGCCTGGGCCCGGAGCCGGACCCGGAGCCGGGCAGTCACCCCGCCGTCCGGGCCGGGCACCGGCTGGCCAATGCCGGGATGGTCGGCGAGTGGGGCCCGGCCAGCCCATCCCGCACGCACCACCTGTACCAGCACCGCAACCCGCTGACCGTGCTGCGGCACTCGGCCGCCCTGGCCAGGGGCGGCTTCGGCTGGCTGCTGGCGGCCTGGATCCCCGCTTACGCCGGCTCGGCGATCGTGTTCGCGCTGTACCCGGTGCTGTTCCAGCACGCCTTCGGGGTGGCGCCGGGCACCTCGTCGATCGCGTTCGCGGTCATCGTCTTCGCCAGCCTGCCGCTGTTCGCGCTGGCGGGCCGGGTCAGCCAGCGGCGGGGCCCGGCCCGGGTGCTGGCCGGCGGGCTGGCTGCCCGGATCGTCCTGCTGACCGTCCTGGCGGCGCTGGCCGCGGCCTGCCGGGTGCCGGCCGTGATCCCGCTGATCGCGTTCAGCGGCGTGATGTTCGCCTGGTCCTTCCTCAGCGTGGCCTCGCCGGGGCTCACCGGCCTGCTCGTCCCGCGCGCCGAGGGCGAGGCGCAGGGCCTGCTCGCGGCCGCCAGCGGGATCGCCGGCTGCATCGGCTCGGTGGCCGGCGGCCTGGCCGCCGCCCGCTGGGGCTATCCCGTCGCGCTGGCGGTCGGGGCTGGCGCCACCGCCGTCGGCCTGGCCGTCTTCGGCGCGACCCTGCTGCGCCCGGCCGCCAGGCTGCCCCGGCCGGTCGGCACCAGCCCTCCGGGCTAGCTGACTGAGGAGTACGCGATGACGCCGCGGCGCAGCGCGCCGATGGCGGCCCGCGCGGTCCCGGCCACCTCGTCCGCGGCCGCGGCGGCTACCTGGTCCAGCAGGTCGATGAGCTGCCGCACCGAGCGGACGAAGTTGCCGGGGGTCAGCTCGTCCGACAGCAGCCGCTCCAGCGGCTGGCCGCTGGCCCAGGCGTGGGCGGTCCAGGCGAAGCCGGCGTCCATCTCGCGCAGGAACGACAGCTCGTGGCCGGCCTCGATGTCCGCCAGCTCTCCCCAGAGCCTGGTCATCACGGCCAGCACGTCGCCCACCCGGCCCGGCGGCAGCCGCGGCTGGACGGCCGGGTCCGGGCCGCGCGAGGTGAACGTCAGCGCGCTGACGCAGGCCGCCAGCTCGGCCGGGGCCAGCCCGGCCCAGGTCCGCCGCCGCAGGCACTCGGCCACCAGCAGGTCAAGCTCGCTGTACAGCCCGGCCAGGCGGCGGCCGGCGGGGTGACCGTGTTGCCGTCGGTGTAGCCGAGCTGATCCAGGACCGCGCAGACCCGGCCGAATGTCCGGGCGATGACGTGGGTCCGGCCGGCCACCTTGCGCTCCAGCTCCGCGGCCTCGCGCTCCAGCCGCAGGTACTGCTCGGCCTGCCTGGCGTGCTGCTCCCGGTCCGGACAGGCATGGCAGGGATGCCGCCGCAGCCGGCGCCGCAGCGCGGCGATCTCGCCCGGCTCGACCGCCTGGTCCCGCTCCAGCCGGGGCCGGCCGGAATCGTGGCCGGCCAGCCTGGTCCGCATGGCCGAGGCGAGATCGCGGCGGTGCTTGGCCGACCGGGCGCTGAACCAGTTCGGTATCCGGATCCGGTCAACCGGCTGCACCGGCACCGGGAAGTCGGCCACGGACAGGCGCTTGACCTGGCGGTTCGAGGTCAGCACCAGTGGCGCCAGCGGATCGGCCGGGCCGACCCGGCCGACCCGGCCGCCCTGGCGCCGGGATCGAGTACCAGCGCCATCCCGGCGCGCCGGCCGCCGGGTACCCGGATGATGTCGCCGCGGCGCAGCTCCCGCAGCGACGCCAGCGCCTCGGCCCGGCGCTGCGCCGCCCGCCGCCGCGAGCCGTCGGCCTCCAGCCGGGACAGCTCCCGGCGCATCCTGGCGTACTCGGCGAAGTCGCCGTGGTCGCAGCTGACCCGCGCCTGCGCCATGGCCTGCCGGACCCCGGCCGCCCGGCGGGCGGCGCCGAGCACCGACCGGTCCGCCTGGAACTGGGCGAAGGACGACTCGAGCAGCTCGGCGGCCCGCTTCCGGCCGACCCGGCCGGTCAGGTTGACCGCCATGTTGTAGGACGGCCGGAAGCTTGAGTTCAGCGGGTAGGTCCGGGTGCCGGCCAGGCCGGCCAGGGCGGCCGGGTCCATGCCCGGCTGCCACAGCACCACCGCGTGACCCTCCACGTCGATGCCTCGGCGCCCGGCCCGGCCGGTCAGCTGGGTGTACTCGGCCGGGGTCAGGCTCGCGTGTGCCTCGCCGTTCCACTTGTCCATGCGCTCGATCACCACGCGTCCTGGCCGGCATGTTGATGCCGAGGGCCAGCGTCTCGGTGGCGAAGACGACCCGGATCAGCCCGGCCGCGAACAGCTCCTCGACCACTTCCTTGAACGCGGGCAGCAGGCCGGCGTGATGCGCGGCGACGCCGCGCTGCAGCCCGTCCAGCCACTGCGGGTAGCCGAGCACCGGCAGGTCCTGCTCCGGCAGGTCGGCGATGCGCCCGGTGGCCACGGCGGTGATCCGGTCTGTCTCGGCCGGCGTGGTCAGCCGCAGGCCGGCGTCCAGGCACTGGCGCACCGCCGCGTCGCAGCCGGCCCGGCTGAAGATGAACGTGATGACCGGCAGCAGCCCGGCATGGTCCAGCCGGGAGATCACGTCGGGCCGGCGCGGCGGCCGGAACCGGACGGTGCTGGCGTACCACCGGCCGGCGGCCGCCGCGGGCCGGCGCCTTGCGCGCGGCCCACTCCTCCCGCTGGCTGATCCGGACCAGCTCGGGGTTGACCTGCCCGCCGCCCGCCGCCGCCCCGTCCTGCTCCGGCAGGAACAGGTCGTAGAGCCGCGAGCCGACCATCAGGTGCTGCCACAGCGGCACCGGCCGATGCTCGTGCACGATGACCCTGGTACCGCCGCGCACCCCGGTCAGCCAGGCGCCGAACTCCTCGGCGTTGCTCACCGTCGCGGACAGCGCGGCGATCAGCACCGGCTCGGGCAGGTTGATGATCACCTCTTCCCAGACCGCGCCGCGGAACGCGTCCGCCAGGTAATGCACCTCGTCCAGCACCACGTAGCCGAGCCCGGCCAGCGTCGGCGAGCCGGCGTACAGCATGTTCCGCAGCACCTCGGTGGTCATGACCACCACCGGCGCCTCGCCGTTGATGCTGTTGTCGCCGGTGAGCAGGCCGACCCGGGCGGCCGAGTGGCGGCGGACCAGGTTGGCGTACTTCTGGTTGGACAGGGCCTTGACCGGCGTGGTGTAGAAGCACTTGCGGCCCTCGGCCAGCGCCAGGTGGACGGCGAACTCGCCGACCACCGTCTTGCCCGAGCCGGTCGGCGCGGCGACCAGGACCCCGTGCCCGTCGGCCAGCGCCCGGCAGGCCGTTACCTGGAAGTCGTCGAACTGGAAGTCATAACGCGCCTGGAACGCGGCCAGCTCGGTCTCGCCAGGCGCCGGGGTGCTCATGGGCCAAGGGTAGGGCGAGCCGTGTGACCGCCCGCGGCGCCTCCGAACGGCCTGGCCCGGCTCAGTCGCCAGAGCGGCCGATGTCGACCCCGTCCCTGGACGGCTCGTCGAGGCCGTAGGCGGCGACCTCCTCGGGAGTCAGGCCGGGGTAGACCGTGCCCCGGCGCGCCTTGCGGCGGTCGTGTACCCAGGCGAACAGCTCGGCCGCCTCGACCAGCACCACGCAGGGCACCGCGAGCAGCAGCATGCTGATCGGATCCGGGCTCGGCGTGAACACGGCGGCGAACGCGAAGATGACGAAGATGATCATCCGGCGCCACTTCCGGAACCGCTGGTGGGTCAGGATCCCGGTGAGGTTCAGCAGCACCACGACCAGCGGCAGCTCGAACGCGATGCCGAAGATCACCAGCATCAGCTCGGCGTAGCTGAGGTAGGTGTTGATCGTGATCAGCGGGACCACGTGACTGCGGCACCATGCCGATCAGGAAGCGCAGGCCCTTGGTCATCGCGAAGTAGGCGATGGTGCCGCCGATCGCGAACAGCGGGAACGCCGAGCCGGCGAAGTAGTAGGCCCAGCGCCGCTCCCTGGCGTACAGGCCGGGCGCGATGAAGGCCCACAGCTGGTACATCCACAGCGGGGAGGAGATGATGATCCCGATCACGATGGCCAGCTGCAGGTGCAGGAAGAACGCGTCGAACAGGCCGGTGACGTAGAGCTGGCAGGCTCCTGCCGTGGGTGATCGAGTTGGGGATGTTCAGCTTGCAGTAGGGGCGCTGGATGAAATTCCAGACGTAGGGATAAAGGAACCAGCCGCCGATCGAGCCGGCGGTCATCGCGAGGATCGCCTTGAAGACCCGGTTGCGCAGCTCCCTGATGTGCTCGAGCAGCGGCATCCGGGCTTCCGGGTTGCCCCTGCTGTGCGGCAGCGGCCCGCGGGCTGCTGCCGCGCGCGCCTGTTCCTGCTGGCCAGGCGTTGTCATCGGCCCGGCGGGCTCAGGACTGCTGCTGCGTGCCGGGTGGCGGTGCCGCTACCCCGCCGGACGGCGCGGTGCCGCTGGCGGCCGACTGCCGCTGGAGGTCCTGGACCTGGCGCTGCAGGTCGAGCAGCTGCTGCTGGGTCGCGTCCGGCGCGGCCTGCGGCTGGGCGCGGCCGGAGCTGCCGGGGGCAGCACGGTGGCCTGGGCCGGGTGCGGCGGCTGGATGGTGGTGGCGGGCTCCTCCTCGGCGCCCTCCTTGAGCGACTTCTTGAAGATGTTCATGGACGAGCCGAGCGCCTTGGCGGCGCCGGGCAGCCGGGTGGAGCCGAACAGGAGCAGGACCACCACCAGCAGGATGATGATGTGTGGTGCGCTGGGATCGAACATGTCAGTCCCCAATTCATCGCCAGGGGCGCCCGCCCGCCATGGGTCCGCTACGTGGAGTCTACACTCGGCTCATTCGGTGCCAGCGGGCCTGCGGCTTGCTTTACCTGGTGATACCGCAGATGTTAACCGGATATACGCCCCGAACCACCAGGCACCGTATCGCCCCGGCCAGGGGGGCGAAGAAGGCCAGGCACCGGACTACGCATAGCTGGCCAGGGCGGCTGAGGCGTCGTCGCGGATCCGGGCCGCCAGCTCAGGCGGCGAGATGACCCGGCCGTCCTCGCCCAGCCGCAGCGCCAGCCGCCGCACCCACTCGGTGTCCGGGGTCCGCAGGCTGACTTCCAGGCGCCCCTCGCCCAGCTCCTCGACCTGCTCGCACGGGTAGTACTCGGCGACCCAGCGCCCGGCCGCGGTCAGCTCGAGCACCACCCGGACATCGGCCGCCGAGGCCCGGAACAGCCCCTGGTCCACGTCCCGCGGCTCGGCCTCGTCCGGCACCTCGGCGGCCACCTCGAGCACGGCCAGGGACAGCACCCGGTCCAGCCGGAACAGCCGGACCGCCTCGGCCCGCCGGCACCAGCCCTCCAGGTAGGCCCGGCCCTCCACCACCAGCAGCCGCATCGGGTCGACGTCCCGCTCGGTGGCCTCGTCCCGGCCGGGCACGTAGTAGGACAGGTGCAGCCGCCTGCCCCGGCTGAGCGCGTCCGTTCACGTCGGCCAGCACGCTGTCCCCGGCCCGGTCGTCCACCTGCACCGCGACCTGCGCGCTCGCGGTCCCGGCCACGCCCGCCGCCGCCTCCAGCTTGGCGATGGTGCGGCTGAGCGCGGAGCGGTCGCTCAGGCCGGGCACCTCGGCCAGCATCCGCAGCGCGATCAGCAGCGCGCTCGCCTCGTCGGTGCCCAGCCGCAGCGGCCGGTCGATCGACTCGGCCTGGCTGACCACGATCTCGCCGCCCTCGTAGGACAGGTCGATGGGGCAGTACGGGTCGGGCGAGCGGAGCTCGACGCACCACAGCATGTTCAGGTCGTCGACCAGCTCCCGCTCGCTGACCCCGAACGCGGCCGCGGTGTCGGCCAGCGCTACCACGTTCCTGCTGACCACGTACGGCACCAGCGCGAGCAGCCGCTGCAGCCGGTCGGTAGCGGTGCCGGGCCGGGCGGGCCGGTGCTGGCCCGGCGGGACGGCAGGCCCCGGCGCGGTCCCGCCGCTCATGCCAGCACCCCCTTCAGCCGCGCGATCACCGCGTCGCGCAGGTCGACCGGCTCGATCACCACGGCATCGGCGCCGAACGAGGCTATGTAGTCGGCGTACCTGCCGATGTCGGAGAACGTCACCTGCACCAGGTCCCAGCCGCCGGTGTCCGGATCCGGGGCCTGCGACGCCGCGTGCTGGCGCAGGCCGTAGGCGGCGCCGCGGCGCAGCCGCAGCTGCCCGGTGCGCTGCTCGGGTGGCTGCCAGTCCCAGGCACCGACCGACTTGCGCACGTCGGTGCCCTCGGGCACGGTGACGCTGCCGGGCGGCCCGGTGAACGAGACCGGCCCGTCGATGCGGCCGAGCCGGAACACCCGTTCCTCGCCCCGGTCGGTGTCCTTGCCGACCACGTACCAGCGGCCGTGCCGGTTGACCACGCCCCACGGCTCCAGCTGGCGCAGCTGCGCCGAGCTGCGCCCGGCCGCCCGGTAGGCGAATGACACCGGCCGCGCGTCCCTGACCGCCTCCCACAGGGGGCCGAACGCGGGCTCGGCGGTCTGCAGCCGGGGCTCGATGCCGGGCTGGATGGCCTCCTCCGCCTCGATGCCGGCGGCCCTGAGCTTGAGCAGCGCCCCGGCGGCCGCGCCGGACAGCTCGGCCCGGCGCCAGACCCTGGCCGCCAGGCCCAGCATCGCCGCCTCGTCCGGCGCCAGCCTGATCTCCGGCAGCACGTAGGCCTGGCGGGTGATCCGGTAGCCAGTCTCGTCGTCGGCGGCGGAGTTCGTCCCGGTCTCCAGCGGGATGCCGAGCTCGCGCAGCTCGTCCTTGTCCCGCTCGAACATCCGCTTGAACGCGTCGAAGGAGTCCGGGTAGCCGGGCACCGCGTCCCTGATCTGGTTGGCCGTCAGGTACCGGCGTGCGGACAGCAGGCAGACCACAAGGCTCAGCAGCCGCTCGGTTTTCCGCCTCGACATCGTGCGATCCCTTCCCGGCACCGACGCTACCGTGCCGCGGCGGCTGTTCGGCACGATGCCGCCGTATCCACAGTTCCGCCTTTACCGCGGGCCCAACCACGGGGACCGGACGCTACCCTGCCTCCGTGATGGTCTCTGTGATGGTCCCGTGGCGGCCCGTGGTTGGGTGGCACCGTGGTTGGGTGGCACCGTGGTTAGGTGGCACCGTGGTTAGGTGGACTGATCAGATGGCGCAGCGGCGTGGTGTCCGGCGTGCGGCGGGAGTGGGCCGGCGCGGTGGAGCTCGACGCCGTGGTGGACGGCGGGCCGGTCCGCGCGCTCGCCTACCCGGGGCTGACCGGCCGGCCGGTGCCCGGTGACCGGGTGCTGCTCAACACCACCGCGCTGGACCTGGGCCTGGGCACCGGCGGGTACGCGTTCGTGGTGGCGCTGCCGGACGCCCCCCCGCCGGATCCCGACGGTCCCGGTCACCTGATCAAGGCCAGGTACACCCCGCTGCAGGCCTGCGTGCTCGGCGCGGACGAGCAGGGCTCGCCCTACCACGAGATGCTCCGGGAGGCCGATGACCTGGGCGGGATGCCGGTGGTGGTCGCCGACCTGCACTCGGCCCTGCCGGCCGTGCTGGCCGGCTACTACGCCGCCCGCCAGGCAGCATCCTCCGCACTGCCCAGGGTGGCGTACCTGATGCTGGACGGCGGCGCGCTGCCGGCCTGGTTCTCCCGGACCACCGCGGCGCTGGCCGACGCGGGCTGGCTGGCCGCCACGGTGACCGTGGGGCAGGCGTTCGGCGGCGACCTGGAAGCGGTCACCGTGCACAGCGGCCTGCTCGCCGCCCGGCACGTGGCCGGCGCCGAGCTGGCCGTGGTCAGCCAGGGACCCGGCAACCTGGGCACCGGCACCCGCTGGGGGTTCTCCGGCGTCGCGGCGGGTGAGGCGGTGAACGCCGCCGCCGTGCTGGGCGGCCGGCCGGTGGCCGCGCTGCGGATCAGCGAGGCCGACCCGCGGCCCCGGCACCGCGGCGTTTCCCATCACAGCCTGACCGCCTACGGCCGGGTCGCGCTGGCCAGGGCCGACGTCGTGGTGCCGGAGCTGCCCGGCGACTTCGGCGAGCGGGTCGCGGCCCAGGCCGCCGGGCTGGCGGACCGGCACGCGGTCATACCGGTGAGCGTGGCCGGGCTGGCCGAGGTGCTGCGCGCCTGCCCGGTCCCGCTGTCCACCATGGGCCGGTCCCTGGACCAGGACCTGTCCTACTTCCTGGCCGCCGCCGCGGCCGGCCGCCACGCCGCGACGCTGCCGGTACCGGTGCCGGTCCCGGCTGCGGGCTAGGCCGCCGCGGATCAGGCCCGCGGTCAGGCCCGGAGCGCGATCAGGCCGGCGTTCGTGGGCACGAACCCGCAGCTATCGAAGTAGAACGGGCGGAGGTGGTCCTCGAAGTCGACGTGCAGCCAGTCGCAGCCGGCCGCGCGGGCCTCCCGGACTGCCAGCGCGACCAGCCCGGAGCCGACCCCGTGCCGCTGTGCGCTGACAGCCACGATCGTGTCGAGGATGAACGCGTGGTCGCCTCCGTTCCAGGCCACGTTCACGAACCCGGCCAGGCCGCCCGCCTCCTGGCGGGCGCAGACCCAGCCCAGGCTGTGCCGGGCCAGCTGGGCCTGCCAGTCGTCCGCGGTGAGCTGGTGCCCGAAGCACTCGGCGTGCAGCGCGTTGAGCTCGTCGTTGCCGACCGGCCCGCGCCACTGGTAAGTGATCATGCAGTCAAGCTACGAGCGGCCGGGACCGGGCGCACCTGGTTATCCTGGCCCGCAGGACGGACTAACCGGGAGATCAGAGATAAGGAGTGCCGATGAACATCGCGGCCACCGCGCGGCGCCTGCCGGGCCGGCTCGCAACCGGCGCGTTCATCCTGAACGCGGGTGTGGGCAAGCTGTCGGTCGATGAGGAGACCGCCGCCAGGCTGCACGGCATGGCGGTCGGGACCTATCCGTTCCTGGCCCAGCTGAAGCCGAAGGACTTCGCCCGCCTGCTGGCCGTCAGCGAGATCGCGCTGGGCTCGGCCCTGCTGCTGCCGGTGGTGCCGGCGGGCCTGGCCGGAGCCGCGCTGACCGCGTTTTCCGGCGGGCTGCTGGGCATGTACCTCAAGACCCCCGGCATGCGCCGCGACGGCAGCCTGCGGCCGTCCCAGCAGGGCACCGCCCTGGCCAAGGACGTGTGGATGCTCGGCATCGGGCTCGGCCTGATCGCCGATGACCTGACCAGCCGCTGCCGCAGATAGCTGACATCTGCCGCGACGTTACTGACGTCGTCCCGCCAGGCGGACGGACTATGCCGTGACCCCGGAACCGGACAGCACGTCAACCACGAACACCAGGGTGTCGGTGCCCTTGATGCCGGCGCTCGGCTGACCCGCCTTGCCGTAGCCGTCGGACGGCGGCACGATCAGCATCACCCGGCTGCCGACCGGCACCCCGACCAGGCCCTTGTTCCAGCCCGGGATGACCTGACCGCCGAGCTGGAAGCTGAACGGCGCCCCGACCGAGGCCGCCGACGGCCAGGTGGTGTAGAAGGTCTTCTTGGTCCGCCAGTTCACCCCGACCACCTGGGCCACTACGGACTGGCCGCTGACCAGCGGCGCGCCCGAGCCCTTGATCAGCGTCTTGACTATCAGCTTCGACGGCGGGGCGTTCTTGGGGATCGTGACCGTCGGTGAGGTAGCGGCCGCGCTGACCGTGGGCAGGCTCCCGCCGCCGTTGGATACGTGCGTCCCGGAGGCCGCGGCGGTGGGGCTGAACGCCTTGATCAGGTCCACCACCCAGACCAGGGTCTCGGACCCGGTGATGCCGATCTGTGAGTTGCCCTTCACGCCGTAGGCGTACTTCGGCGGCAGCACGGCCAGCACCCGGCTGCCGACCGTCTGGCCCTTCAGCGCGGTCTGCAGCCCCGGCAGCGGCAGCCTGGGCGGCAGCAGCTGCGGAACCGAGGCGAACGTGCTGTCCAGCAGCTTGTGCGTGGTGCCGGTCCAGGAGTACAGGGCGAAGTTACCCAGAATCGAGTCGCCGGACGGCACCACCGGCCCGGAACCGTGGATCTCGGTCTGGAAGTGCAGCTGGGTGCTGGCCTTGTGGGCCGGGATCGTCACCGACGGCGGTTTGCCGAAGGCGCCCGATACCGTGACCGACGAGTTGGTGCTGCCGCCGGCCGATGACGGTGAGCTCGATCCGCATCCGGCCAGGACTGCGGCGGCGATAACTGGCACAGCTAGCGCTGCTGCGGTGCGACGCATGTGATTCCTCAGATTCGGGTCCATGAAGGCGCCAGCCTACCCGGTCGACCGGACGGTCAGGACCGGGCTGAGGCCGCAGGCGGGCACAACGGTTAGTGAACAATTGCTCGGCGGAGCGTGCCCGGACCGTTACATTCCGGCGATCAGCTTGTCCACCCGCTCGTCCACGGACCGGAACGGGTCCTTGCACAGCACGGTGCGCTGCGCCTGGTCGTTGAGCTTGAGGTGGACCCAGTCCACGGTGAAGTCCCGCCGCCGCTCCTGGGCCCGGCGGATGAACTCGCCGCGCAGCCGCGCCCTGGTGGTCTGCGGCGGCAGCGACTTGGCCTCGAAAATGTCCAGGTCCCGGCACACCCGCTCGACCGCGCCGCGGCGCTGGAGCAGGTAGTAAAGGCCCCGGCCGCGGTGCACGTCGTGATAGGCCAGGTCCAGCTGCGCCACCCGGGGCGAGGACAGCGGCAGGTCGTGCTTGGCCCGGTAGCGCTCGATCAGCTGGAACTTGGTCACCCAGTCGATCTGGCGGGCCACCAGGCTCAGGTCCTGGCTCTGCACCGCGCGCAGGCCGCGCTCCCACAGCTGCAGCACCCGCTCGGTGACCGGGTCGCAGCCGCGACGGTCGGTGAAGTCACGGGCCTTGGCCAGGTACTCGCCCTGGATGTCCAGCGCGCTGACCTCGCGGCCGTTGGCCAGCCGGATCTTGCGCCGCCCGGTCATGTCGTGGCTGACGTCGCGGATCGCCCGGATCGCGTTCTCCAGGGTCAGGTCGCGCATCACGGTGCCGGCCTCCACCATGCGCAGCACCAGGTCGGTCGCGCCGACCTTGAGCAGCATGGTGGTCTCGCTCATGTTCGAGTCGCCGACGATGACGTGCAGCCGCCGGAACCGCTCGGCGTCGGCGTGCGGCTCGTCGCGCGTGTTGATGATCGGGCGGGACCGGGTGGTGGCCGACGACACGCCCTCCCAGATGTGCTCGGCCCGCTGGCTGACGCAGTACACCGCGCCGCGCGGGGTCTGCAGCACCTTCCCGGCACCGCAGATGATCTGCCGGGTGACCAGGAACGGGATCAGGATGTCGGCCAGCCGGCCGAACTCGCCGTGCCGTCCGACCAGGTAGTTCTCGTGACAGCCGTAAGAGTTGCCGGCCGAGTCGGTGTTGTTCTTGAACAGGTAGATGTCCCCGGCGATGCCCTCCTCGCGCAGCCGCCGGTCGGCGTCCACCAGCAGGCCCTCCAGGATCCGCTCCCCCGCCTTGTCGTGCGTGACCAGGTCGACCAGGCTGTCGCACTCGGGGGTGGCGTACTCCGGATGGCTGCCCACGTCCAGGTACAGCCGCGCGCCGTTGCGCAGGAACACGTTGCTGCTGCGGCCCCAGGAGACCACCCGGCGGAACAGGTACCTGGCCACCTCGTCCGGGGACAGCCGTCGCTGGCCGCGGAACGTGCACGTGACGCCGTACTCGTTCTCCAGTCCGAAGATGCGCCGGTCCATGTGCCGCGCTACCAGTCCACGGCGATGTACTTGGTCTCGGTGAACTCCAGCAGCCCGTCGTGCGCGCCCTCCCGGCCCAGGCCGGACTGCTTGACGCCGCCGAACGGCGCCGCCGGGTCCGACACCACCCCGCGGTTGATGCCCACCATGCCGGCCTCCAGCGCCTCGGCCACCTGCAGCGCCCGGCGCAGGTCGCCGCTGTACAGGTAGGAGACCAGGCCGAACTCGGTGTCGTTGGCCAGCGCGATCGCCTCGCTGTCCTGGCTGAACCTGACGATCGGCGCGACCGGGCCGAAGATCTCCTCGGACAGGATGCCGGCATCGGGCCTGACCTGGTCCAGCACGGTCGGCTGGTAGAAGTAGCCGGGCCGGTCCGGGGCCCGGCCGCCGGTGATGATCCGGCTGCCGTCGGCGGCCGCCGCCTGCACCAGGCCGGCCACCTTGTCCCTGGTGTCGGCGTTGACCAGCGGCCCGAGCTCGGTGCCGTCCTCCAGGCCGGGGCCCATCCGCAGCGCGCTGAGCCGGGCCGCGAGCTTGGCCGCGAACTCCTCGGCGACCGCCTCGTGCACGTAGAACCGGTTGGCCGCGGTGCACGCCTCGCCGCCGTTGCGCATCTTGGCCAGGAACGCGCCGCCGACCGCGGCGTCGATGTCGGCATCGGGGAACACCAGGAACGGCGCGTTGCCGCCCAGCTCCATCGAGCAGTTCGTGACCGTGTTCGCGGCGGTCCGCAGCAGCATCCGGCCCACCTCGGTGGAGCCGGTGAACGACAGCTTGCGCACCCGCGGGTCGGCCAGCATCGCCTCGGTCATCGGGCCGGGTGACCTGGTGGGCAGCACGTTCACCACGCCGTCGGGCACCCCGGCCTCGGCCAGCAGGGCGGCGATGGCCAGGGCCGACAGCGGGGTCTCCTTGGCCGGCTTGAGGATGACCGTGCAGCCGGCCGCCAGGGCGGGCCCGATCTTCCGGGTGGCCATCGCAGCCGGGAAGTTCCAGGGCGTGATCAGCACGCTGACCCCGACCGGCTGGTGCTGCACCAGGATCCGGTTGGCGCCGGACGGCGCGATGCTCACCGAGCCGAGGTTGCGCACCGCCTCCTCGGCGTACCAGCGGAAGAACTCTGCCGCGTAGGTGATCTCGGCCCTGGCATCCGGCAGCGCCTTGCCGTTCTCCGCGACCATCAGCCGGGCCAGCGGCTCGGCGTCGCGCACCATCAGCTCGTAGGCCCGGCGCAGGCACTCGCCGCGCTCCCTGGGCGGCCGCGCGGCCCAGCCGGACAGGGCCTTGTCCGCGGCGTCGACCGCGGCCAGGGCGTCCTGCTCGGTCGCGCTGGCCACCTCGGCGATGGGCTGCTCGGTGGCCGGGTCCAGGACCGGGAGCACCCCGGCGGCCCCGGCCGACCACTGCCCGCCGATCAGCAGGCCGGTCGGCGCGTCCATGCCGGTCAGCGTGGCCAGGTTGCCGGTCACAGCTCCTCCTTCGGCCCGCGCGAGCGGCCTGACCGGCCGCCCGTCCTCGACACTATCAACCACCTGGCCGCAGGCCGGGATCCGACCGGGCCGCGCCGGGCGGCCGCTGCCGGGCGCCGGGCGGCCACTGCCGGGCGCCGGGAGTGCCGCTTCCCGGCTTGCGGTCGGTCGGGCGCCACGGCGGCCTGGCCGACGGCCTGCCCGCCCGGCGCGGCCCGGACCACAGGGCCGGCGGCAGGTCCAGCCGGTAGGCGATCCGGTGCGCCGCCGCCTCGTAGTTGACCCGCCAGCCGCGAAAGTGCGGCCAGGCGTCGTCGGCGGACCGCTCCATGATCCAGCCCGAGTCCCGCAGCCACCGCACCGCATCGTCGAAGTCCTGCCGGGTCAGCGTCAGCGGGTCGTCCGGCATCGGATCCGCCGCCACCGGCACGCCGATGGTGTCCGCGATCCGGCGCATCGCCAGGTAGCCCACCCGCAGCAGCGGCCGCGCCTCGGCCGGTGCCGAGCCGGGGTTCAGCGACAGGTGCAGCGCGGCTCCGTCCAGCACCGCGAGCAGGGACAGCAGCCAGGACGCGGCCGGGTCGGGAGACCGGAAGTAGACCAGGCTGCGGTAGTTGACGTGGCTCTCGGAGATGTCGGCGGCCCACTCGGTCCACCGCTCGTACAGCCGCGGCAGGTAACTGACATTGTCGATCAGTGCCTGCCGGGCCAGCAGCTCCGGTCCCCACGGCGGTGCGCCGGCCAGCGCCTCGAACATGTTCACCAGGGTCTCCCGCCGGTTGTACGCGGCGTACAGCACCGGCAGGTAGGCGATCAGCAGCGCCACCACGGCCAGCCCGCTGCCGGCGGCGATGAACACCACCGCGGTCGGGGCCGGCCCGGTCGGCGCCACGAAGCCGAGCGTGAACAGCGAGGAGCCAGACTCGCGCAGCGCGCCGGCGAAGCCGCGGGTGGTCAGCGGCCAGAACACCAGCGCGTAGCTGAGGTACAGGCAGGCCACCCAGCTCGCCAGCAGGGTGAGCAGGAACGACGGGGCGGTGGCGGCCAGCACCCGCTCCCTGGCGGCCAGGTTCTCGATCGGGCCGGTGATGCCACGGTAAAACCAGTAGATAGTGCCGGACACCACCGCGTTGAACCGCGAGTAGGTCTGGCGCGGGATCAGAAAGGTCTTGACCACGCTGCTGCCGGTGAGCACCAGCAGCCCGATGCCGCACGCGAACGCGAGCCACTCGATCACGCGCATGCCAGACGTCCCCACGTGCCCGATATGGCCGTGCCCGATGCGGCGGTGCCCGATGC
Source organism: uncultured Actinomycetota bacterium (assembly GCA_963719705.1). Taxonomy (GTDB): domain Bacteria; phylum Actinomycetota; class Actinomycetes; order Streptosporangiales; family Streptosporangiaceae; genus CAVRCV01. Next base: position 188,742 of record CAVRCV010000013.1, on the reverse strand, counting down.
GGCGGTGCCCGGTACGAGCGGGATAGCGTCGCGGGGGCTAGCCGGGCCCGTCGTCACGGTTTCCGGCCGGGCCGTCGGGCCGGTCGGCCTGCCCGGCTGGCCCGCGCCGCCCGTTCCGGCGCTGCCTGCCGTGCCCGTTGTGCCTGGCGTGCTCGTAGTGCCTGACGCGCTCTTCCCGGTGTCTGGCGTGCTCTTCCTGGTATCTGGCGTGCTCTTCCCGGTGTCAGCAGCGCCTGCCGCCTCGCCGCCCGCTGCCTTGCTGGCCGCCGCGGCGCCGCCGTCCTGGCCGGGCCTGCTCCCGTTCAGCAGGGTGTCCAGCCGCGCGCCGGTCAGCCGCCGGAACGAGCGGTGCGGCCTGGTCCGGTCCAGCACGGCGACCTCGAGCTCGGCCGCGGTCATCTCCGGCCGCTCGCCGTTGGCCTGGCCGGACAGCGCGGTGACGGCGAGGGCGAAGGCGGCCGGCAGCGTGAGCCCGGTCGAGTACTGATCCTTCAGCACCGCCGCGACCTGGTCCGCGTGCCCGCCCATGACCACGAAGCCGTGTTCCTCGGCCACCGACCCGTCGAAGGTGATCCGGTAGATCTGGTCCGTCTCGGCCGACTCGCCCACCTCGGCGACCAGGATCTCCACCTCGAACGGCTTGTTGCTCTCGGTGAAGATGGTGCCGAGCAGCTGGGCGTACCAGTTCGCGAGCCCGCGCGCGGTCACGTCCTGCCGGTCGTACTGGAAGCCGGTCATGTCGGCGTACCTGATGCCGGCCTTGCGCAGGTTCTCGAACTCGTTGTACCGGCCCACCGCGGCGAACGCGATCCGGTCGTAGATCTCGCTGAACTTCTGCAGCGCCCTGGACGGGTTCGGCGCGATGAACAGGATGCCGCCGTCGTAGGTGATCACGATCCCGCTGCGGATGCGCGTGATCGCCTTGCGCGCGTAGTCCGCCTTGTCCTTCATCTGCTGTTCGGGCGAGACATAGAACGGCATCGTCACCGCAGGCGCTTCCCTTGCTTGAGTAGTGGCACCCTGAGTCATCCGGCCGGGTACGGTGCCGGGGAGTTATCCGTTCTTGCTGGCGGTCTGGCGCAGTGGCACGGACGGTCCGTCCGGATCGTTCATCCGCCCGTCGACCACCGTCTGGGCGTAGCCCGCGGACTCCGCATCGGTCAGCCGCTGGAAGCCGTCGGCCGTGACCGTCGCCACCACCGGGAAGATGCGCCTGGTCATGTCCGGGCCGCCGGTGGCCGAGTCGTCGTCGGCGGCGTCGTAGAGCGCCTGCATGCAGGCGAGTATCGCGTCATCGACCGGCATGCCGTCGGTGTAGAGCTTCTTCAGCGAGCCGCGGGCGAACACCGAGCCGGAGCCGATCGAGTGGAACCGGTGCTCCTCGTACCGGCCGCCGGTCGGGTCGTAGCTGAAGATCCGGCCCTTGCCCATGGCCTCGTCGTAGCCGGCGAACAGCGGCACCGCGATCAGGCCCTGCATCGCGCCGCCGAGGTTGCTGCGCACGATCGCGGCCAGCCGGTTCGCCTTGCCCTCCAGCGACAGCGCGCGCCCCTCCAGCTTCTCGTAGTGCTCCAGCTCGAACCGGAACAGCCGGGCCAGCTCGACCGCGATCCCGGCCACGCCGGCGATCCCGATGCAGGAGAAGTCGTCGCTGCGGAGCACCTTCTCGAAGTCGCGCGAGGAGATCATGTTCCCGGAGGTGACGCGGCGGTCCCCGGCCATGATCGCGCCGCCGTCGAAGGCCGCGGCCACGATCGTGGTGCCGTGCGGCAGGTCCCGCAGCTCGCCGCGGGCCCGCGCCCGCGTGACCGGCACCGGGCAGCAGGTCGGGCGCCGCGAGCGCGAGGAAGTCGCGGAACGAGGAGGTCCCGGCGCCCAGGTAGGCGGCAGGCGGCAACTGGCGGCCGGGCGCCCGCCAGCCGGGGGCAGCCGGTTCATACGAGTCAGAGCCCACGCGGATCCTTCCGGTTGTGCGCCGAGCGAGTTACATGCCTGACCCTACTGCGGCCGGAGCCGCCGGCCCTCTACTGGCCGCCCTTCTGCACGTAGGACCGGACGAACTCCTCGGCGTTCTCCTCCAGGACATCGTCGATCTCGTCCAGGATCGCGTCCACGTCGTCGGTGAGCTTGTCCTGCCGCTCCTTGACGTCCTGCCGGTCCTGGCCTTCCTGCTCCTGCTCCTCCTCGGTGCGCCGGGTCGTCTGCCGCTGGCCGCCGGTGTCCTTAGTCGCCATGCCGTGTCCTCCGTGATCCGCGGGTATGCCGCAGCCTCAACGCTATCCTCGCCACCGCGCGCCCGGTCCAATCCTCCGCACCGGGGTCCGTCCTGGTCGGTCCTGGCGGCCGGATTCGTCCTGGCCGGCCGGGTTAGTCCTGGCCGGTCAGCGCGGCGACCAGCTCGGCGGCGGTCTCGCAGCGGTCGAGCAGGCCGCCCACGTGCGCCCTGGTGCCGCGCAGCGGCTCCAGCGTCGGCACCCGCTGCAGCGACTCCCGGCCGGGGATATCGAAGATCACCGAGTCCCAGGAGGCGGCGGCGACCGCGTCCGGGTACTGCTGCAGGCAGCGGCCGCGGAAGTAGGCCCGGGTGTCCTCCGGCGGGTAGTCGATGGCCCTGGAGATATCCCGCTCGTCCGCCAGCCGCACCATCCGGCCCCTGGCGGCGAGCCGGTTGTACAGCCCGCGGTCCGCCCGCACGTCGGTGTACTGCAGGTCGACCAGCTGCAGCCGCGGGTGCCCCCAGCCCAGGTGATCCCGGTTCCGGTAGCCCTCGAGCAGCTGCAGCTTGGCCACCCAGTCCAGCTCGCGGGCGGCCAGCATCGGGTCGTCGGCGAGCCGGGTCAGCACCGACTCCCAGCGTTCCAGCACGTCGGCGGTCACGTCGTCGACGTCGGCGCCGAACCGGTCCTCGGTGTACTTGCGGGCCAGCTCCAGGTACTCCATCTGGACCTGCACCGCGGTCATCCGGCGGCCGTCGCGCAGCGCCACCAGGTGCCGGCAGGTCGGGTCGTGCGAGATCGCCCGCAGCTCGCTGATCGGTGCCTCGATGCCGAGGTCGGCGGCCAGGAACCGGTCCTCGATCATGGCCAGCACCAGCGCGGTGGTGCCGAGCTTGAGGTAGCTGGAGACCTCGCTCATGTTCGCGTCGCCGATGATCACGTGCAGCCGGCGGTACTTCTCCGGGTCGGCGTGCGGCTCGTCGCGGGTGTTGATGATCGGCCGCTTCAGCGTGGTCTCCAGCCCGACCTCGACCTCGAAGAAGTCGGCGCGCTGGCTGATCTGGAAGCCCTCGTCCCGGCCGTCCGCGCCCAGCCCCACCCGGCCTGCCCCGCAGACCACCTGCCGGGATACGAAGAACGGGGTCAGGTGCCGGACGATGTCGGCAAACGGGGTGGTCCGGCTCATCAGGTAGTTCTCGTGGCAGCCGTACGAGACGCCCTTATTGTCGGTATTGTTCTTGTAGAGCTGGATCGGGGCCACCCCCGGCGTGGCGCTGGCCCTGGCTGCGGCCTCCTCCATCACCCGCTCGCCGGCCTTGTCCCAGATCACCGCCGACAGCGGGTCGGTGCACTCGGGCGCCGAGTACTCCGGGTGCGCGTGGTCCACGTACAGCCGGGCCCCGTTGGTCAGGATGACGTTGGCCAGGCCCAGGTCCTCGTCGGTGAGCTGGGCCGAGTCGGCGGCCTCCCTGGACAGGTCGAACCCGCGGGCGTCCCGCAGCGGGTTCTCCTCCTCGAAGTCCCACCGGGCCCGGCGGGCCCTGGCCGAGGTGGCCGCCTGGTAGGCGTTCACCACCTGGGACGAGGTGACCATCGCGTTCGTGCCCGGCTGGCCGGGCACGGCGATGCCGTACTCGGTCTCGATGCCCATCACCCGGCGCACGCTCATGCGCAAAGCCTAATGCGCCGCAGCGACCGTGCCAGCCGCCGCGCGGCGGCAGGCACGCTCGCTGCGGGCACCGGAACCCTACAGGTACTGCCCGGTATTGGCCACCGTGTCGATGGACCGGCCGGCCTCGGTGCCGTGCTTGCCGGAGATCAGCGTCCTGATGTAGACGATCCGCTCGCCCTTCTTGGCGGATATCCGCGCCCAGTCGTCCGGGTTGGTGGTGTTCGGCAGGTCCTCGTTCTCCCTGAACTCGTCCACGCAGGCGGTCAGCAGGTGGGAGACCCGCAGGCCCTTCTGCCCGGTCTCGAGGAATTCCTTGATCGCGATCTTCTTCGCCCGGTCGACGATGTTCTGGATCATCGCGCCGGAGTTGAAGTCCTTGAAGTACCAGACGTCCTTGTCCCCGTTGGCGTAGGTCACCTCGAGGAACTGGTTCTCCTGGGTCTCGGAGTACATCCGCTCGACCACGCGCTGGATCATCTCGGCCACGGTGGCCTCGGGCGAGCCGCCGTGCTCGGCCAGGTCGTCGGGGTGCAGCGGCAGGCCGGCGACCACGTACTTGGAGAAGATGTCCTTGGCCGCCTCGGCGTCCGGCCGCTCGATCTTGATCTTGACGTCGAGCCGGCCCGGCCGCAGGATCGCCGGGTCGATCATGTCCTCCCGGTTGGAGGCCCCGATCACGATCACGTTCTCCAGGCCCTCGACCCCGTCGATCTCGCGACAGCAGCTGCGGCACGATCGTGTTCTCCACGTCGCTGGACACGCCGGAGCCGCGGGTGCGGAAGATCGAGTCCATCTCGTCGAAGAACACGATCACCGGCATGCCCTCGCTGGCCTTCTCCCTGGCCCGCTGGAACACCAGCCGGATGTGCCGCTCGGTCTCGCCGACGTACTTGTTCAGCAGCTCCGGGCCCTTGATGTTGAGGAAGAAGCTCTTGCCGCTCCCTGGCCGTCGTCGGCGGCCGCGCCGCCGTCCTGCGGCCTGCCCGGCGGTCCTGGCCGCCACCTGCTTGGCCAGCGAGTTGGCCACCGCCTTGGCGATCAGGGTCTTGCCGCAGCCGGGCGGGCCGTAGAGCAGCACGCCCTTGGGCGGCCGCAGCTGGTGCTCCTTGAACAGGTCGGCGTGCAGGTAGGGCAGCTCGATCGCGTCCCGGATCTGCTCGATCTGCGGCGCCAGCCCGCCGATCTCCCGGTAGGAGATGTCGGGCACCTCCTCCAGGATCAGCTCCTCGACCTCGGCCTTGGGTATCCGCTCGTAGACGTAGCCGGAGCGGGGCTCGAGCAGCAGCGAGTCGCCGGCCCGCAGGGTCGCGGTGCGCAGCGGCTCGGCCAGCCGGGCCACCCGCTCCTCGTCCGCGTGCGAGATCACCAGGGCCCGGTCGCCGCCGTCCAGGATCTCCTTGAGCATGACGACCTCGCCGATCGTCTCGTAGCCCTGGGCGATGACGACGTTGAGCGCCTCGTTCAGCACCACTTCCTGGCCGGGCCGCAGCTCGTCCAGGTCGATGCCGGGGCTGACGCTGACGCGCATCTTGCGGCCGCCGGTGAACACGTCGGCGGTGCCGTCCTCGCAGGCCTGCAGGAAGATGCCGAACCCGGATGGCGGCTGGGCCAGCCGGTCGACCTCCTCCTTGAGCGCGACGATCTGGTCGCGCGCCTCGCGCAGGGTGGCCGCGAGCCGGTCGTTCTGCCCGGTGACGCTGGACAGGTTCGCCTCGGCCTCGCGCAGCCGCTCCTCGAGCAGCCGTGCCTGCCGTGGTGAGTCGACCAGGCGAGCGCGCAGTGCGGCGATCTCCTCCTCCAGGAAGGAGATCTGCGTGGTCAGGACCTTGACCTCGTCGTCAGAATCGCCCGGCGCGAGCGCTGTCGTCCCGAGAGGCCATGCCCCTCACCCCCTCACGAAAGCGGACTTACCCTAGACCCTACCTATCGGAGGTGCTTCCGTAACCTTGCGGCGGGACCCTACTGGCTTTCGCGAGTCACGATCGGGGCACGGCCATGCTCGATCGGTCGCCCGGCGGCCGGCTGCCGGACCGGCTCGTCCTGGCTCCGTGGCCTGCGCGGGCGCCCTTGGCCGGGCGGCGGCGCCGCGGCGGCGGGGTCACCCCGTCGGCCAGCCGCCGGGCGGTGACCAGGAAACCGGTGTGGCCCACCATCCGGTGCTCCGGCCGTACCGCCAGCCCGTCCACGTGCCAGCCGCGCAGCAGCGACTCCCAGGCGGACGGCTCGTCGAAGCTGCCCTGCTCCCGCAGTGCCTCGACGGTGCGGGACAGCTGCGTGGTGGTGGCCAGGTAGCAGCACACCAGCCCGCCGGGCAGCAGCGCGGCGGCCGCGGTGGCCGCGTGCTCCCACGGCGCGACCAGGTCCAGCACCACCCGGTCGAACTCGCCGCTCGGTCAGGCCGGACAGCGTCCGAGGTCGCCGGTGACCAGCCGCCAGGCCGGGTGCGGGCCGCCGAAGTAGCGCTCGACGTTCTGCCGGGCGATCTCGGCGAAGTCGGCCCGGCGCTCGTAGGACACCAGCAGGCCGGTCTCGCCGACCGCGCGCAGCAGCCAGCAGGACAGCGCGCCCGAGCCGGCGCCCGCCTCCAGCACCCTGGCCCCGGCGAACATGTCGGCCAGCCCGACGATCTGGGCCGCGTCCTTCGGGTAGACGACGGCGGCGCCGCGCGACATCGACAGCGTGTAGTCGGCCAGCAGCGGCCGCAGCGCCACGTATGCCATGCCGGAGCTGGAGACCAGCACGCTGCCCTCCGGCCGGCCGATCAGGTCGTCGTGCGCCAGCGACCCGTGGTGGGTGTGGAACGACCGCCCGGCCTGCAGGACGAGCCGGTGCCTGCGGCCCTTGGGGTCGGTGAGCTGAACCTGGTCGCCTGGCGCGAACGGCCCGCGGGGCTGGGAGATCACGCGGCAAGGCTAACGGCTGCCGGGCGCTCGCCGACGGCGGGACGCCGGACGGGCTCAGGTCCCGGCGAAGGCGTGGTCCAGGTCGGCGGTCGCGAGCACGCCGTACACCTGCCCGGACGGCTCGATCAGCAGGTACTCGCTGGCCGGCGCGCGCTGCACCGCCTCGATCAGCGCCATCCCGGACAGGTCGGCGGACAGCACCATGCCCGGATCCAGGGTCCGGGCCAGCGACCCGGCCTCGATCCAGGGCCTGCGCTGCTCCGGGGTGGCCATGACCGCGCTCTCGGCCACGATGGCGATCGGCGTCGACTCGTGGTCGACCACCACCAGCGCGCGGGCCTGGGCGGCGTCTGCCCGCCGGATGGCCTCGGCCAGCGGCAGGTTCGACGGGATCGGGATGGCGCGCCGGGCCAGCCGCCTGGCCTGAAGCCCGGGCAGCCGCTCGCGGACCTTCGCCGACCTCAGCGCCTGCCCGGACTGGATCCAGATGAACGCCGCGATGATGACGAGCCACAGCCAGTAGGAGTCGGTCAGCAGCCCGAAGCTGGTGCCGCCGATCGCCAGCGGCACCAGCACCAGCAGGATCGCGAGCACCCGGCCGGCCCAGGCAGCGGCGACGGTGGCCTGCCCCGGCTTGCCGGTGACCTTCCAGAACCCGGCCCGGAAGATCCGGCCGCCGTCCAGCGGCAGGCCGGGCAGCAGGTTGAAGGCGCCGACCATCAGGTTGGCCCGGAACAGCTGATCGATCAGCGTGTTCACCTGACCGGCCGGGACGACGCTGGTGAGCCACCAGCGCGATGCCGGCCAGGGCCAGCGAGACCAGCGGCCCGGCCGCGGCGACGAGGAACTCCTGGCTCGGCGTCGGCGGCTCCTTCTCGATCTCGGAGAACCCGCCGAGCGGGTACAGCAGCACCCGCCGCACCGGCAGCTTGAAGGCCCTGGCCACCACGCAGTGGCTCAGCTCGTGTACCAGCACCGAGGCGTACAGCAGGACCACGAACGCGGCCGCGGTGCCGTACCGGGAAGCGGCGCTCGGGATGGCGGCATCCAGGGTGCCCCCGTAGACCAGGACCAGCAGCCCGGCGACGACGAACCAGTACGGCGAGATGTAGACCGGGATGCCGAACGGGCGCGCGATGATCAGGCCGAGCCGCGCGTCGCGCCGGGGCGGGGGCGGCTTCGCCGGATCGGGGCCCGCGGGGCCGGTCCGGCCGGAGCCGTCGGGGGTGCTGCTGCCTGCCACATCTCGATGCTACGTGTTCTGGCGGCCGGAATGCCAGCACGATGTCCGCGAGCGCGCCCGAGATCGCCGGCGCGGCGCGGCACGGAGCGGCAAAGGCGGGTAACTGTCGGCGGGTTCCCCTAGGCTGCGGTACGTGGGTGACGAGGAGCGCGGCGGCACGGGCGGATCCGGCGACGAGACGGCCGGCGGATCCGGCAGCGAAACCGGCGGCCGACTGAGCACGGCGGCGGGCACTATCCGCGAGCGGATCGCGGCCACCGACAGCATCCGGCACCGGTCGCTGTCGCCATCGCGGGCCGGCGACTTCATGGCCTGCCCGCTGCTCTACCGGTTCCGGGTGATCGACCGGCTGCCAGAGCCGCCGTCCCCGGCCGCGGCCCGCGGCACCCTGGTGCACGCGGTGCTGGAGCGGCTGTTCGACGAGCCGGCCGCCGGCCGCACCCCGCAGGCCGCCCGTGACCTGCTGAACCCGCAGTGGGACCGGCTGGTGGCCGAGGAGCCGGAGATGGCCGGCCTGTTCGGCGACGACGAGCAGCGCGCTGCCTGGCTGGCCGAGGCCTGCGGCATGCTGGACCGGTACTTCACCCTGGAGGACCCGACCCGGCTGGAGCCCGCCCACCGCGAGCTGTCGGTCGAGACGGTGCTCGCGTCCGGGCTGACGCTGCGCGGCTATATCGACCGCCTGGACATCGCGGCGACCGGGGAGATCCGGATCGTCGACTACAAGACCGGCACCGCGCCCAGGGAGGAGTACGAGGCCAGGGCGCTGTTCCAGATGCGGTTCTACGCGCTGGTGCTGTGGCGCACCCGCGGCGTCGTGCCCCGGCTGCTCCAGCTGATCTACCTGGGCAACGGCGAGATCGTCCGGTACGCGCCGGACGAGGCCGACCTGCTCGCGACCGAGCGGAAGATCAACGCGCTGTGGGCAGCGATCGAGCGGGCCCGGCTGGCCGGCGACTGGCGGCCGCGGCAGAGCAGGCTGTGTGACTGGTGCGCGCACCAGGCGATCTGCCCCGCCTTCGGCGGCACTCCCCCGCCCCTGCCCGAAACCGAGATCGAGGTGCCGCGCCAGGCGCCGGCCGCCAGCCCGCCGCTACCGGCTGACCCGCCGCCAACGGTCAGCCTGCTGCCGCCCGCTGACCTGACCGTCCGCAGTTCGCCCGCTGCCGGGCGCGAGTCACTGCCCGGGCAGGAGCTACTTGATGCCGCGGCGGCGCAGGATCGCCTCGACCTCGCTGAAGTCGTCACCGCCGCCGGCTGCGGCCGCGGCTACCTTCTTCGGCGGGGCGACTGCCCTGGGCTGGCTGGCGGCGCGGGGGCCGCGGGACGGCCGTCGGCGGCTTCTGCCTTGCCCGCCTGGCCGCTCTTGCGCTGGCGTCGGCGCCGGTCCCAGCGCAGCACCGGGAGCCCGCCGGTGGTCAGGAACAGCACCACGGCCAGGCCGAGGAAGATGACGCCGATCCAGGTCTCCGGTGAGAACGCGAAGTGAGCGGCGAACCGGGCGATGGCCGAGCTGATCCGCTCCAGCAGGGTGGCCGAGCCGGTCAGGAACGCCCCGAGCGGGATCAGTGACCAGGCGGCGGCGCGCAGCCCGCGCATCACGCCCTTGCGGCGCCAGACGAAGAAACTGGTGACCAGGCCGCCGCAGCCCAGGATCAGGCAGACAGCGCTCCAGACTGACGACATAGCCGTCTCCCCTCATAGCCGCCGTGCCTCATGCCACCGACGCCGGCACGACGCGGCAGCGGGCCTGATACTCCATCGTCGCACACCCCGGCACCGGCCGGGCCAGCGCCGACCGCCGCCCCGGCCGCAGCGGGCTGCCCGGCCGACGAGCGGACTCATTGGTGCCACATCTGCTCAAGGGAGTCCGTTATCCGGGGAGCTGGCCAGCCAGGCGGCGGAGGGCGGCCAGGGTGATCTCGGTGAGGGAGCCGGCGACTACCCGGCCGGGAGCCGGCGGGATCGGGGTGAGGCTGGGCACCGCGACCAGCAGGCAGCCGGCCGCCTCGGCGGCGGCCACGCCGTTGGGCGAGTCCTCAAGGGCCACGCAGTGCCGGGGGTCGGCGCCCAGCCGGGCGGCCGCGAGCAGGTAGGGCTCGGGATCCGGCTTGCTCGCGCGCACGTCCTCGGCGCACACGGTGACCGCGAAGCTCAGGCCGGTCCTGGCCAGCACCGCGTCCATGATCTTCCGCTCGGACGAGGTGACCAGGGCGTGCGGCATGCCCGCCGTCCGGACCTCGGTCAGCAGCTCCAGCGCGCCGGGCAGGATGGCCAGGTCGGCCGACCCGATCACCGCGGCCATCGTGTCGACCAGCCACCGGCCGACGTCCTCCGGGCTGGCCGGCCGGACCGCCCTGGCCAGCAGGTAGCTGACGGTCCGCTCCAGCGAGCCGCCGACCAGGGCCTCCTGGTCGGACGCGTCCCAGCGGCCGCCGAGCCGGGCCATTACCTCGCTCTCGACCTCGAACCACAGCGGCTCGGAGTCGACCAGCAGCCCGTCCATGTCGAAGAGCACGGCCGCCAGCCCCGAGCCGCCAGGCGGCCGGGGTGCATCCGAGACTGGCGACATGATGGCCTTATCCTAAGGGCCGCTTCCCGGCACGTAGGCTGGTGCCGTAGGGAGGGGCCTGGCAGGCAAGGAGGTGGCGGGATATCGAGTTCGACAGCATCGGCAAGCTCACCAGGCCAGCGCTGATAGCGGCGTTCGAGGGCTGGAATGACGCGGGCGAGGCGGCCAGCGGGGCCATCACTCATCTGAGCGCCGCCTGGGATGCCACCGCGATCGGCGAGATCGATCCTGAGGACTTCTATGACTTCCAGGTGACCAGGCCCGTCATGGAGGTGTCCGAGGGCCGGACCGAGCGGCTGGTCTGGCCGACCACCCGGCTGGCACTGGCCCGGCCCAAGGGGCTGCGGCGGGACCTGATCCTGGTCCACGGCATCGAGCCGAACATGCGCTGGCGGGGCTTCAATGCCGAGCTGGTGGACGGGTTCGCAACCCTCGGGGTCGAGCTGGTGATCCTGCTGGGCGCGCTGCTCGCCGACTCCCCGCACACCCGCCCGGTGCCGGTCAAGGCCGCGGCCTCCGATCCCGGCCTGGCCGCCGAGCTGCACGTCGAGCCGGTGGACTACAAGGGCCCCACCGGGATCGTCGGGGTGCTGCAGCAGGCCTGCTCGGGCGCCGGCATCCCGGCCGTATCGCTGTGGGCGGCCGTGCCGCACTACGTGGCCCAGCCGCCGAGCCCGAAGGCGACCCTGGCGCTGCTGCGCGGCGTGGAGGACATCCTGGACATCGCGCTGCCGCTGGCCGACCTGCCGGACGAGGCGCGCGCCTGGGAGCGCGGCGTGGACGAGCTGGCCGAGCAGGACACCGAGGTGGCCGAGTACGTGCGCACCCTGGAGGAGGCCAAGGATGCGACCGACCTGCCGGAGGCCAGCGGCGACGCGATCGCCCGCGAGTTCGAGCGCTACCTGCGGCGGCGCGGCGACCGGGGCGAGCACGGCGGCACCCGGTAAGCCCCGGGGCCGGCGCGGCTAGATGGGCGGCCAGGGCACGGCGGGCCAGTCCTCCGGCGGGTAGGGATGCACCCCGTGCTCGATCAGCAGGTCAATGCGCTTGCGGGTGGCCGCTGATCTCCCGCCTGGTCAGCCAGCGGGCCAGCGCATCGGCCAGTTCCCCGCCGTCCAGGCTGCTCCGCAGCCGGGTCAGCGCCTCGACCGAGCTCTTCGCCAGCCGCCGCCCCCGCCACTGCCACAGCACGGTCCGCAGCTTGTACTCCTCGCCGAAGCAGACTCCGTGATCACAGCCGTACAGGTGCCCGGCCGGGGTCGGCAGCAGATGGCCGGCCTTGCGGTCGGCGTTGTTCACCACGGCGTCGAACACGGCCATCTCCCGCAGCGCCCTGGTGATCGGTCCGGCGGGCCAGGGCCAGGATGTCGACCGACTGTCCACGTCGATCCACAGCTGGCACATGCCCTCGCCGAACGGCCCGTCCCGGAACACCGTCGGCGGCACCACGTCCCAGCCTGCCGTCCTGGACACGTGATAGGCGGAGACCTCGCGGCCGGCCAGGGTGCCGTCGGCGAAATCCCACAGCGGCCGCTCGCCCGCGATCGGCTTGTACACGCAGGCCGCCTGGCTGCCCTCGTGCCTCACCGTGCAGTACAGGGTCGCGTTGGAGGCGTCGACCAGCCGCCCCTCGATCTCCAGCGTGCCCTGCGTGAGCAGGGTGAGCGCGGCCTGCTCGGCCTCGGCCCGGCGGGCGGCCTCCGCCGGGTCGTCACGGCCGGCGACCCGGGCCGCTCGACCCGGACGCCTGGCCCGGCCGCGGCAGCGGGTCAGGTATGGCCAACTCGGTGTCCGTTCTGCCGCGGGCAGACGTGCCCGGCCGCGTCCAGCGGCAGCCCGCACAGCGGGCACGGCGGCCGCCCCTGGCTGACCAGGGCCAGCGCCCGCTTGGAGAACGCGCGGGCGGCCGCGGCGCTGATCCGCACCCGCAGCACGGCCGGGCCGTCCTCGGGCACGTCCTCGGTCAGCGGCTCCATCGGCTCGTCCGACTCCTGCTGGGCCTCGATGATCACGCGCTGCTCGTCGTGATCCCACGCCAGTGCGATCGCGCCGACCCTGAACTCCTCCAGCAGCGGCAGCTCCAGCGGCCCGTCGTCGGTGAGCGCGGCCGGCGCGGCCGCCGGCACGGTCGCGCTGCCGCTGGTCCGCCGCAGCACCTCATCGAGCAGCTCGTCGAGCCGCTCGGCCAGCTGGCTGACCTGTACCTTCTCCAGGGCCACGCTGGTTACCCGGCGGCCGGCCCTGGCCTGCAGGTAAAAGGTGCGCTGCCCTGGCTGGCCGACCGTGCCGGCGATGAACCTGTCCGGCGGGTCGTACGAATAGACCGGCATGACCCTTATCCTCCCGCACCGCCGCCAACCTGCGCGTCGCCCTCGCCGCGGGCCCCCCGCGACGGCTTCCGGGAGCTTCGGTCTTGCGCAGGCCGGTCACGTCTCCGCCTGTGTCGTTCATCCGTAGCACGAACGGGCGCAGGGGCGTGTACCTGACCACGCTGAGCGAGCACGGATCGACCTGGATCCGCTGGCACATGTCCAGGTGCAGGCCAAGGCTATCGGCGAGAACCGCCTTGATCACGTCGCCGTGCGAGCAGACCAGGTAGATCGCGTCCGGCCCGAGCCTGGCGTTCCAGTCCCGCACCGCCTCGACCGCCCGGTGCTGCATGTCGGGCATGGACTCGCCGTCGGGGCCGGGGAACCTGACCGCGCTCGGATGCGCCTGCACCACCCGCCAGAGCGGCTCCTTGGCCAGCCGCCGCAGCGGCTTGCCGGTCCAGTCGCCGTACCGGCACTCGCCGAGCCGCTCGTCCTCCTTGACCGCGACGTGCCGGATCGGGCCTGCGCGGCGGCGATCGTCTCGGCGGTCTGGCGGCAGCGCTCCAGCGGGCTGCTGACGATCGCGTCCAGCGGTACCGGGCCGAGCCGGGCGGCCAGCGCCTCCGCCTGGCCCCGGCCGCGGTCATCCAGGCTGATGCCGGGCATCCAGCCGGTCAGCACGGTGCCGGTCGAGGCGGTCAGGCCATGCCGTACCAGCAGTACCAGGGTCACGCCCCGACTCTACGACGCCGGCCGCGGCAGGCTTCCCCTGGTGTCCGTTTTGCCGGATAACCGGTGCGCGACCGGGCAACGCGTCAGGCGCCGACCGCGTGCACGCCGCCGTCGACGTGAACGATCTCCCCGGTAGTGGCCGGGAACCAGTCCGACAGCAGGGCGACGCAGGCGCGGGCGGCGGGCTCGGGATCGGACAGGTTCCAGCCCAGCGGCGCGCGCTCGGACCAGAGCTCCTCGAACGCGGCGAAGCCGGGGATGCTCCTGGCCGCCATGGTCCGCAGCGGCCCGGCCGCCATCAGGTTCACCCGGATCCCGCGCGGCCCCAGATCGCGGGCCAGGTAGCGGGCACACGACTCCAGGCCGGCCTTGGCCACCCCCATCCAGTCATAGGCAGGCCAGGCCTGGCTGGCGTCGAAGTCCATCCCGACGATCGCCCCGCCCGCGGTCATCAGCGGCAGCGCCGCCATCGCCAGCGCTTTGAGCGAGTACGCCGACACCTGCACCGCGGTGGCCACGTCCTCCCACGAGGTGTGCAGGAAGTTGCCGCCGAGCGCGGCCTGCGGCGCGAACGCGATGCTGTGCACCACCCCGTCCAGCCGGTCGGCGTGCCCGGACAGCCGCTGCGCCAGCGAGTCGAGCTGCCCGGTGTCGGTGACGTCCAGCTCCAGCACCGGCGCGGGCTCGGGCAGCCGCCTGGCGATCCGCTCCACCAGGCTGAGCCGGCCGAACCCGGTCAGCACCACCGTCGCGCCCTGCTGCTGGGCGAGCCTGGCCACGTGAAAGGCGATCGATGAGTCGGTGAGCACCCCGGTGACCAGGATCCGCTTGCCGTCGAGTAGCCCCATCGCCGGTCCCTTCGCCTCGCCGCCCCGCGGGTCAGTTGGCTGCTTCAGTGGCCATGCCGAGTTCAGTGGCCCATGCCGAGGCCGCCGTCCACCGGCAGCACCGCCCCGGTGATGTAGGCGGCATCCGGCCCGGCCAGGAACGTGACCGCGCCGGCCACCTCGTCGGCGGACGCGAGCCGCTTGAGCGGGACCGCCGCCCAGGATCGCCTGCTTGCGGTCGTCGGGCAGCGCCGCGGTCATGTCGGTGTCGACGAAGCCGGGCGCCACCACGTTCACGGTGATGCCGCGGCTGCCCACCTCCCGGGCCAGCGACCGGGCCAGGCCGATCAGCCCGGCCTTGCGATGCGGCGTAGTTGACCTGGCCGGCCGAGCCGAGCAGGCCGACCACCGAGGAGATCAGGATGATCCGGCCGCGGCGCATCCGGATCATGCCCCGGATCGCGCGCTTGGCCACCCGGTAGGCGCCGGCCAGGTTGGTGTCCAGGACCCCGGTGAAGTCGTCCTCGCGTCATCAGCACCAGCAGCTGGTCCCTGGTCGACGCCGGCGTTGGCCACCAGCACCTCGACCGGGCCGTGCGCGCCCTCGGCGGCCGAGAAAGCCTCGTCCACCGCGGCGGCGTCCCGCACGTCGCACCTGGCCACCAGCAGGCCGTCCACCGGCTCGCCGGACCGCGAGGTGATCGTGACCGAGTCGCCGCCGGCCGCAGCCGCCGGGCGATGGCCAGCCCGATGCCCCGGTTGCCGCCGGTCACCAGTGCGGATCGGCCCATCTGCGGTGTCACCTCCCGGCTGGTCCTGGCGAGCTGCGGTTCCCAGGAGCGTACCGGCCCGGCCCGGACGGGCTCGCGCGAGGTAGGTTGCCTTCCGTGAGTGCGCACGAGGACGCCGCGAGGTCGGCCCGCAGACCCTGCTGCTCACCGGGCCGGATTCCGGGCGACGTCCGCCCGGACCGGCCGGGCCGGCGGGCGCCGCGGTTAGGCGTCCTCGAGCCGGAAGCCGACCTTGAGCCCGACCTGGAAGTGCGCGACCTCTCCGTCCACGATCTGGCCGCGGATCTGGGTGATCTCGAACCAGTCCAGGTGGCGAAGGGTCTGCCCGGCCCGGTGCAGCGCGCCGCGGATCGCCGGCTCGATCCCCTCGGGCGAGGTGCCGACGATCTCGGTGACACGGTACGTGCGATCGGTCATGTCTCCTCTCCTTGGTTTGCCAGTGTCGCCACTGGCCCGAGTGCGCCTGCACCCCCGGCTGGACGGCCGCTGGCGACGCGGCAGCAGCGGCATAGCGTGGAGCTGTGAGAGTTCTCGCACCACGCCCGCCGCGAACAGGTCCACGTGGTCACCGAGGCCAGCCGTCGCAGTCCGCGGATATCAGCTACCGCGAGCGCCGGTACCTGATCATGATGGGCATCCGGGGCTCTGCTTCGTGGCACGCCGTGGTGATGTTCGTGAACCACGCCGGCTGGCTGACCGCGATACCCGCGTCGGCGCCATCGTCATCCCCTATTTCGCCGTGGTCTTCGCCAACGGCGGCCGGGAGCCGAACTCGAGCCGCGGATTCCGCCGTATTACCCAACCTGCCCGAACGGACGCCCGCGCCGGGCGCGCCCGCGGGGCGAGCGCCAGGCCCGGCCGCCGAACAGCCTGGCCGCAGCCGCCAGCGCAGATCCGGCACTGCGGGCAGCAACGGCGCGCCCGGGGAGAACGGTACCAGATCGGGGTACGAAAATCAGCGATAAAAGGCGTTAATCGGGGGATCGGCGTAGCGGGATGCCGAGATTCGCTCGTAATCCGGTCTTGACGCACTAGGGGGAGGTTCGGTGTAACATGCTTACCGGTGCTCTGGTCCCCCGCCGGGGCACCATTGCCGGCGTTCCGGGCCCCCGTCGGAGCGCCGATGAATGCGACGCCGGGTGGTTTGCCCCCGTAGCCACCCGGCGTCGCTCATCTTTCTCATCGCGGTTACCGCGAATCGTTCCGCCGCGTCCGTTCATCCGGGTGCTTCCCGGTGCCGTTGGCCGGGCCGCGGCGGTAGGGTCCGTGCCCGTAGCCGTGGCCGGGGTCGGCGTCAGCCGCGGCCGGCGGGCGGGCCGCCCCGTCGCTGCCGCCGGTCTCCTCGTCGTCATCGGCGGCCAGTATCCGGTACAGCGACCTGCGGGTCTCGGTGAGGATCTTGCGCGCCTGCCGCACCTGGCCGTCGGTGCCCGCGCTGACGACCTGGACCCGCCATGCCGACCTGCTGCAGCAGGTCCGCATCTCGGTCAGGCCGCCCGCGCCGCGCCGCCGACGACGTCCCAGGGGCGCGCAGCTCGTCCGGGTGCGCAGCGACGTAGTCCGGCCCGCGTCGGTGAGCTGGTAGGCGCGGCGGCCGCCGTCGCCGGTCCCGGCCCGGATCAGCCCCTCGTCCTCGAGCTGCTGGAGTGCCGGGTACACCGAGCCGGGGCTGGGCCGCCAGACCCCGTCGCTGCGGCTCGACGATCTCCTGGATCATCTGGTACCCGTTCCGCGGCCCCTCGGCGAGCAGCGCGAGCACCACCGCGCGGACGTCGCCGCGCCGGGCCCGGCCCCGCATCCGCGGCTCGCTCAGCCACGGGCCTGGCCGGTGCGGCCCCGGCGGGCCGGGGAACCGGAGCCCGCCGCCCCGCTGGTGCCCCCGGCGGCCTCGCGACCGCCGGTCCTCATCGTCGTCTTCTCCTCGGCGCCAGCCGGGATCCGGACTGCGCCCGCGTCGGCTGTCCTCTTCGGTGTGGCGCCAGTTCTCTGGGTGTCTCATGTTGCTTTCCTCCATGAGTCCGTTTCGATGCCCAGCGACTCATCTCGACTGTCATCGACTTCTAAAGATATCTAACGATATATCTTTATCTTCCTCCTGGCAAGGCCACCGCTCCCCCGCTTTACCCGGGATGCTCGGCTGGACAGCCACGCTGGTGCCGGCCCTCCCGCGGAGGCCGTTACCAGCAGGAAGGACCGGCAGGAAGTAGATGCGCGTGACCACACTGGACCGGTGGGTCGAGGCGGCTTGCGGGGAGCTGGGGCTCGAGCCAGGGGACTGCGACGTGCGGGTGGTGCTGGATCTGGCCAGGGACGCGGCGCATCAGGTGGAGCGGCCTGCTGCGCCGGTGATGTTGTTCCTGCTCGGGCTGGCGGTCGGGCGGGGCGGCTCGATGTCCGAGGGAGCGGAGCAAGCGCGCGCTCTGGCTCGGCGGTGGGCTGCCGGTAGCGAGTGACCCCGCGCCTTGCCGCTCCGGCACTCGACGCGCCCTGGACCGAAGCGATCTGCCGGGCCAGCTCAAGATCACCCTGGGTATCACAGTCCAGCCATGGCGCACCACGCCCATCAGCGTCATCGCAGCGGACCAGCACCTGCCCCAGCGCCCCCAGCACCCCGCGCAGCGACGCCCCCTGGTACCCCGCCAGCGCCCGCCGCAGCACCGCGGTCCGCCAGCACCCGGTCAGCCACTGCGGACTCCCTTCGGCGTCCGCGAAGACGGCACCAGCCGGATCCGCAGACCCGGCCCCGGACCTCTCGGCGAGTTCCCCCGGCTGATCCACCGCGTCGCGCAGCATGCGCAGGTGCCGCGCCCGGAGGAACGGCAGGTCGGCGGCGAGCACGACGACCCAGCGGCCCCCGACGCGGCCAGGCCGCAGCGCAGCGCGGGCACCGGCCCGCTCCCCGGCGGATCCTCGCGCAGACGATCGACCCCGCCGGGCAGCCCGGCCGTGAGCGGCGCCAGCTCGGGCCGGGCCGGCCCGACCACGACCACCTGCCGGGCGCCGGCCTCGACCGCGGCCGACACCACGACGCCGGCCAGCGTCGGAGCTGCCGACCACGCAGGCCGGGCTTGTCCGCCCCGCCGAGCCGTGCGGCCCGGCCGCCGGCCAGCACGATCGCAGCGAATCGGCCGCCGGGCGCGGCGACCGGGCCGCCGGCATGCGCCGCCGTCAGCCGCCGATGGCCGACATCGGCCTGGCGGGCTGCAGGAAGCCGGGGTCGTTGATGCCGTGCCCGGGCAGCTTCGCGGCCACCGCGCGGCGCCAGATCGCCGGCCAGCTCATCGTCGCCCGCGCCGGCTCGCATCGGCCCGCGCAGGTCGCTCTCCTGCCCGGGCGAACAGGCAGTTGCGGATCTGCCCGTCCGCGGTCAGCCGCACCCGGTCGCAGGCGCCGCAGAACGGCCGGGTCACCGAGCCGATGATGCCGACCCGGTCCGGGCCGCCGTCGACCAGGAATGTCTCGGCCGGGGCCGATCCCCGCTCGGCCGGGTCGTCCGGCTTCAGCGTGAACTCCGCCGAGAGCGCGGAGAGGATCTCGTCAGCGGTCACCATGTTCTCCCGCCGCCAGCCGTGCTGCGCGTCCAGCGGCATCTGCTCGATGAACCGCAGCTGGTAGCCGCGGTCCAGGCAGAACCTCAGCAGCCCGGCCGCCTCGCCGTCGTTGACCCCGCGCATCAGCACCGTGTTCACCTTGACCGGCGTGAGCCCGGCCGCGGCCGCGGCGGCCAGGCCGGCCAGCACGTCGGCCAGCCGGTCCCGCCGGGCCAGCGTCCGGAATGTCGCCGGCGACAGCGTGTCGAGCGAGACGTTGATCCGGTCCAGGCCGGCCGCGCGCAGCGGCGCGGCGAGCCGGGCCAGCCCGATCCCGTTGGTGGTCAGCGAGATCTCCGGCCGCGGCCGCAGCGCGGCGGCGCGGCCACGATGCCGGGCAGGCCGCGGCGCAGCAGCGGCTCGCCGCCGGTGAACCGGACCTCGGTGATGCCGAGCCGCTCCACCCCGATCCGCATCAGCCGGATGACCTCGTCGTCGGTGAGCAGCTCCGGCTTGGCAGCCAGTCCAGTCCTTCCGCGCGGCATGCAGTAGCTGCAGCGCAGGTTGCACCGGTCCGTCAGGGACACCCGCAGGTCCGTCGCAATCCGCCCGAACGAATCGGCAAGCACGGCGCCACCTCCCCTCCTGCGGTTAAGTCCTGTCTACCTGGTAGCCTGCCGACATGCCCGGCCGGCCCTGCAGCGCCGCAGGCACCTGGCCGGTCACGCCAGTCCGGTACAGCACGAGTACCAGCTACCCCCGGTACCGGTAGAACCCCATCCGGCGTGATTCGTTACCGGCCCGGCCGGAATCCGGCCCCGGCCGCTGGCCGCCAGGCGGAGAGCGGGCGAAACGGGACGCCGGGCCGGTGCGGCGCATCCTGGCTCAGATCCGGCAGATTCGACCTACCGGTGCTGGCCGGCCAGACCGCGGCGGGCGAGGCCCCGGCACGCGGGCCGGGGTCGGCTTAGCATGTCGCTCACCCGTGCTGTCGCGGCAAGCTTCCCGGCGCCGCCGGACCGGGTGCACCGAGGATGGGGTCATGACTGTAAGGCGCGATCTGGCGTGATCAGCTCACCGACCACCGAGCGCGCGACGCTCGGCCGGGGAGACGGCGCCATCGCCGACCCGCGGCCCGATGTCCTGGTCGTCGGCGGCGGGATCCTCGGCGTCGCCACCGCGGCGCCTGCCACCAGGCCGGGCTGGGCTCGGTGCTGCTGATCGAGACCGGCCGCCTCGGCGCCGGCGCCACCGGCGGCGCCACCGGCCTGCTGATCCCCGAGCCGCACCAGTGGAGCGACCCGGAGACCGTTCGTGGACCTGGAGCGGGCCAGCCTGGAGCGCTGGCGTGACCTCGAGCAGGCGACGCCCGGCGGCGTCGGCCTGGTCGAGCTGGACTGGATCGGCCTGGCGCCGCACGCCGGCGGCTTCGCCGCGCACCAGCCCCCGCCGTCGAGTGGCTGGACCCCCGGCAGGTCGCGAGCTCTGGTTCCCGGCCTGGCCCGGCCGATGGAGGGAGCGCTGATCCGCACCAGGCCAGAGTCAACCCGCTGCGGGCGCTGGCCAGGATGGCCGCCGGGCTGCCCGCGGTCGCGACCGGCGTCGCCGCGACCGCCGTCACCATCCGCGGTGACCGGCTCGTGTCGGTGGCGACCTCGGCCGGCGCCATCAGCCCGGGCGCCGTGGTGTTCGCCACCGGCCTGCCGCCGGTACTCGACGGCCTGCAGCTCCACCTGCCGTCCGACCGGGTCAAGGGCCACCTCCTGGTCACCGAGCCCGCCCGGTGCGGCTGCCCGGCATCGTCGCGCCCGTCGCCACCCAGATCGAGGACGGGCGGCTGCTGGCCGGCGGCACCTTCGACGTCGGCGACGAGAGCCCGGCGGTTCAGCCGGAGGTCATCGACTCGATCATGGCCAGCCTGGCCGCGGCGCTGCCGGGCCTGCGCGGCACCGGGGTTCGCTACCAGTGGTGCTGCTTCCGGCCGCGCCATCCGGATCGGCCGCCCGGTCATCGACCGGGTTCCGGGCCTGCGGAACGCCTGGCTGACCTCTGGTCACTTCCGTACCGGGATTCTCAACGCGCCGGTCACCGGCCGGCGCTGGCCAGGTGGATCGCCGCGGATAAGCCGCCGCCGGAGGCAGCCGCATGGAGCATCGGCCGGTTCGCCGAGCCGGCCGCAGCGCTGGCCGGGCGGCGCCGGGCGGGCTGACCTGCGGCGGGCGACCCGGCGCGCCGGGCGGATCTGATGCGGCGGCGCGCAGCTTCCGGCGGTCGTCCGGCAGCCGCTCGGTGACCCCGGCCCGGTCCAGGTACTCAAGCAGCGGGATCGCCATCCGCCGCGTCGTGCCCAGCGCCTGCCGGGCCTCGGCCGCGGTGAACGGCTGCGGCAGCCCGGCCAGGATGCGGGCGCGCCGGCGTCAGCACCGGGCGCGAGCACGATCTGGTCGCTGATCCGCAGCAGCAGGCCCGCCCTGACGGCGGCCGCGATGGCCCGGAGGTCGAGGCCCAGCCCGCGCAGCCGGTCGGCATCGGGGGCCAGAAACGGCGCGTCAGCGAGGTCGGCGCGCAGCACCCGGACCGCCGCCTCGACCGCCTCCGGCAGGCCGGGCGTCGGCGGGCCGCCTGCCGGGCCGACGATCTGGACCATGCCGTCGCTGACCCGCAGCGGCGGCCGGGCCAGCGCCTCGACCAGGCGGCGGTCGGGCAGGCCGAGCGCGGCCCGGGCCGCCTCAACCGGCATGCCAGGCGCAAGTGGCTCCCGGGCGGCATGAGGCGGCGACCGCCTCGCCGAGACGCGCGGTCGAGGCCGGCCAGGCGGCCGGGATCGGCGAGCCACTCCCCGGTGACCGGCTCGGGTGCTCGGTGACGCCCATCGCGAGCAGCGCGCTCGCCCGCAGCAGGCCGTGCCGGCGCAGCAGCTCGGCGGCGGTCGGCCGGTCCGGCCACGACGCGATTTCCCTGGCCGCGGCCCCGGCAGCGCCGCGGCGGATCAGCGGCGGCGGCGCTACGTCCAGGATGACGCGCCAAGCACGGCCGGCCAGGCGGCTAGGTGGGCGGCGCAGCGTCCCCGGCGAAGCCGGTCAGGGCGGCGTCCGCTGCCGGCGGCCGTGATCGGGGCTAAGCCGCGGCGCCGCCGGACGGTGCGGTGGCCTGGCCGCGCCCGGATCGCGCAGCAGGACGCGGTCGCCGACGTGCAGCGGCAGCTGGTCGCGCAGCGTCAGCCGGACGATCTGGCCGCCCAGCGGGCGCACCCTGGCGACCGTCCGGGCCGAGCCGATGTGCAGCGTGACTCCGGCGGCAGCCGGAGGCCGGGCCGACCGCGGCCTGCGCCCGTCCGGCGGCCGGGCGTCCGGCGCCGATCCGGACGTCGACCACGTCGGTCATCGTCCAGCGGCCCGGCTGGACCAGCGCCATGCCCCTGGCCAGGCCGTCCCGGCTGGCACCGCGCAGGTTCAGCGCCACCCTGGCGACGCCGGACGCCGCCGGCGCCGCCGCGCCGAGGACTGCAGCCCACGGACCCGGACCGGCCGCATCGCGGGGTGACCACGCAGCTCGTCGCCGCGACGCACGGGCCGGCCGGCAATGTTCCTGTCACCACCGTGCCGCTGCCGGTGATGCTGAACGCCCGGTCGACCCACAGCCGCACCGGCGCGCCGGGATCGGGGCTCGGCAGGACTGGCCGGCCAGCCTCCAGCGCCGCGACCAGCTCGGGCAGCCCCTCGCCGGTCACCGAGCTGACGGCGACCGCCGGCACCGTCGCCCAGGCTGGTCGGCCGATCCGGTCCGCCGCCTGCGCCAGTGCCGGGCCGGGGTCGGCCAGGTCAGCGCGGGTCACCGCGAGCAGGCCGTGCCGGATGCCGAGCGCGTCGATGCACCGCCAGATGCTCGGCCGACTGCGGCATCCAGCCCTCGTCCGCTGCCACCACGAACAGCACGGCCGGGACCGGGCCGACGCCGGCCAGCATGTTCGGCACGAAGCGCTCGTGCCCCGGCACGTCGACGAACGCCAGCTGCTCCCCGGACGGCAGCGTCAGCCAGGCGAAGCCCAGGTCGATGGTCAGGCCGCGGCGGCGCTCCTCCTCCCAGCGGTCCGGATCCATCCCGGTGAGCGCGCGCAGCAGCGTCGACTTGCCGTGATCGACGTGGCCGGCGGTCGCGATGACCTGCATGGCCGTTACCCGGCTGCCGCGATGACCGCCGCGGTGAGCAGCTCGTCATCGGCGGCGGCCACGGCGCGCAGGTCAAGCAGCAGCCGCCCGTCCTCGATCCGGCCGACGACCGCCGGCACCGCGCCGCGGCGCACCGCCTCGCCCGCCCGCAGCCGCCGCGGCCAGCTCGGCGGGCAGGCTGACCGCGGCGCTGGGCAGCGCGACTCCCGGGCCCCGCCGCCGCCGACGGCGGCCTCGGCCGGCACCTGCCGGGCGTCGATGCCGGCCGCGGCGAGTTGCCCGGCGAGCCGTTTCGCCCGCTCCAGCAGGGCGGCCGGCGCGGCGCCCAGCGCCGCGGCCACCGGCGCCGGCGGCCCGGCGAGCGTCGCCTCAAGCGCGGCGATGGTCAGCTTGTCCACCCGCAGCGCCCGAGCCAGCGGATGCCTGGCCAGCCTGCGTGACCAGGTCCGCGCGGCCGAGCAGCAGGCCGGCCTGCGGACCGCCGAGCAGCTTGTCGCCGCTGGCCGTGACCAGGCGGCCCCGGCCCGCAGCCAGGACGCCGCGTCGGGCTCGTCGGGCAGCAGCGGATGCGGCGCGAGCAGCCCCGAGCCGATGTCGCCGACCACCGGCACGCCCAGCCCGGCCAGGTCGGCGACGCTGGCGCTGGCCGTGAACCCCTCGATGCGGTAGTTGGACGGGTGCACCTTGAGCACGAAGCCGGTGTCCGGCCCGATTGCCGCCGCGTAGTCCGCGGCCGTGGTCCGGTTGGTGGTGCCGACCTCGCGAATCCTGGCGCCGGTCGACTCCAGCAGCTCGGGCAGCCGGAACCCGTCACCGATCTCGATCAGCTCGCCCCGGCTGACCACGATCTCCCGGCCGGCCGCCAGCGCGGTCGCCGCCAGCACCAGCGCGGCCGCGTTGTTGTTCACCACGTGCACGGCCTCGGCCTCGGGCACGGCCCTGGCCAGCGCGGTGAGCACGCCGGCCCCGCGCGCCCCTGGTCCCGGCGGCCAGGTCGAACTCCAGGTCGGTGCAGCCTGCCGCGGCCAGCACGGCGGCCCTGGCCGCCGCCGACAGCGGCGCCCGGCCGAGATTCGTGTGCAGCAGCACGCCGGTGGCGTTGATCACCGGGGTCAGCGTGGCCGCGGGCGGCGGCAGCGCGGTCGGCGCCGCATCGGTCACCGCGGCCGCGGCGATGTCGCCGGTCCTGGCCTGCTCCTGCGCCTGCCGGACCGCGGCGAGCACGATCTGCCGGCCGAGCCGCTGCTCGGCGGCGGCCAGCCGCGGATCGGCGAGGACCGCGTCGGTGCGCGGAATGAGCCTGCGGGCGTCCACGAGCGTGACCATACCTGGCGGCGGCCGGTAGCGGTCCTCGCGGGCGGCCCCGCTATACCCATTTACCAGCATTTTGCATTAGGATGCCGCGCGCCGGGGTACCCGAGTTGTGCGGGTCTTAATCCTTCGTTTCAGCAGAGAGCGAGACTCAAATGGCTGGTCTGGCGCAGATTCCCCGCAGCCGCGGCAGCGTCTGCGGGATCCTGCTGATCTTGCTCGGCGCCTGGGCCGGGCTGGCGTCTTCGTCGGCCCGTACTTTCACTTCGGCTTCACCCCGGACAAGGCCTGGGGGTATACCACCGGAAGGCTGTACCTGTAGGTGGTGCCGGGCGCGGCCGCGGTGCTCGGCGGGCTGCTGGTGCTGGCCACCCGCAGCCGGGCGGCCGGGATCTTCGGCGGCCTGCTCGCGGCCGTCGGCGGCGGCTGGCTGATCGTCGGCTACGCCACCGTGGCCAACGTGGTCAAGAACACCACGATCCGTCCCGGCCTGCCGATGGGCTCCGGCGGGCTGCCCGCCGTGGCCGTTACCGTGCGCGCCTACGCCGAGCAGGTCGGCTTCTTCACCGGGATCGGCGGCGTGATCATCTTCTTCGGTGCCCTGGCCATCGGGCGGTTCTCGATGATCGCGGCCAAGGACGCGGCAGCGACCGCGGACTACGGCGGCTACCAGGGCGGCGAGGAGCAGTACCCGCAGGCCGACAGCGAGCAGTCGACCCAGGACCAGTACCAGACCTCGCCCAGCCCGTTCCCGGCCGCGCCGAGCCCGTTCCCGTCGTCATCCACCGGGCAGTTCCCGGCCGGACAGCAGTACCCGCCGCCAACCGAGCAGTTCCCCCCGTCCTCCAGCTAGCCGCCCGGTCCCCGAGCCGTCTTGGCCGCTGGCTCCAGGATTCATGGGACTCGATCGGACGGCGACAGCCACCGGCCGACCATCGGGCGCCGGACACGGAGTGTGGCGTGGCGGAGGCGGACGGGAATCGAACCCGCCGACGACGCGGAGCGCCGTCCACCAGTTTTGAAGACCGGGGGGGCCACCAGGCACCCGGACGCCTCCGCGGCCGACCTTACCGGGCAGCCGGGGCCACACGCGTCAGCCTAGCCGCGATCAGGCCCCGCGGCGGCGATCGGGGTCGCCTGGCACCAGCTAGCCGCCGCGGCGGCGGATCAGGCGATCTTGCGGGCGCCGGGCCCGGGACCGGGGTCACTTCCCTTGGCGAGGCCAGCGCGTGGCCGTCGGCGCAGGCCAGCTGCTGCCGGACCGGCGCACCGCAGCCCCGGTGCCGCAGCAGCACCAGCGGGCCGCGTTCGCCGGCCGCGTGCGTGTCGCCCCACTCCAGCAGCGCCACCAGGATCGGGTACAGGTCCATGCCCTTGCCGGTCAGCCGGTACTCGCTGCGGGCCCGCTGGCCGGCCTCCCGGTAGGGCACCTTGCGCAGGATGCCCTCCCTGACCAGGCGGCCGAGCCGGTCGCTGAGCACCTGCCGCGGTGCCCCGGTGCGGCGCTGCATGTCGCCGAACCGGCGGACGCCGTTGAACACCTCGCGCAGCACCAGGAACGTCCACTTCTCGCCGATCACCGAGAGCGTGGCGCCGATCGTGCAGTTCTGCGTGTCGTAGTCGAGCACCCACGGCCTGCTCATGATCCCCAGGCTAAGTCTGTTTGACAGACTTAGCAATCGGCGTGCAGGCTGGGTTCATGCCGCGAACTCAGCCGAAGACGGGCTCGCCGGTCCGGTTCCTCGCCGGCGGTCCGCAGGACGCGGAGCGGATCCGGGAGTTCATCAACGGCCTGTCCCCGCGCAGCCAGTACCTCAGGTTCTTCGCCAGCGTGGCGCCGCCGAGCTCGGGCCTGCTGCGCGGGCTGAGCGGGAGCAGCGGCGCGGACATCGTGCTCGCGCTGCACCGGGGCCGGGTCGTCGGGCACTGCATGGCGGCCGACACCGGGCACGCGGACGGGACCACGGTCCAGCGACATCGGCCTGGTGGTGGCCGATGACTGGCAGCAGCGCGGCGTCGGTACAGCGCTGCTGCGGATCGCGGTGGCGCGGGCCGCCGCGCGCGGTACCAGGATGCTGGTCATGGACGTGATGCCGGGCAACCACCGGATCCTGGGCGTGCTCGGCCGGCGCTGGCCGGATGCCAGCCGCGAGCTCACCGCCGACTCCATCCTGATCCGCGCCCGGCTGACGACGGCCGAACCTGACGACGGGCGACCTGACCACGGGTGCTCTGTCCCGTGACGGCGAAAGGTACTGCGATGACGCATCTCACCCGGCGGCCTGACCAGGCCCAGGACGGCGCGCCGCCCGCGGTCCGGCAGCGCAGCTATGAGTGGCAAGACCCGGCGGCCGCCGGGGCCGCGGCCCGCGAGCTGGCCGGCGCTGACTTCTTCGCGGCCATCCTGGACGGCAGGCTGCCGTCCCCGCCGATCGCGGCCACCCTGGACTTCACCGTGGCGTGGGTGCAGCCGGGCAGGGTGGTGTTCGCAGTCACCCCGTCGGAGTTCCACTACAACCCGATCGGCTCGGTGCACGGCGGGGTGGCGGCCACGATGTGCGACTCGGCCTGCGGCTGCGCCGTGCACAGCATGCTGCCTGCCGGCGCGTACTACACCTCACTGGACCTGAGCGTGAAGTTCCTGCGCCCGGTCACCGTCGCGGCCGGGCGCCTCCGCTGCGAGGGCACGGTCATCCACCTGGGCAGCCGGACCGCGCTGGCCCAGGCGACGCTCAGCGACGAGGCAGGCAAGGTCTACGCGCACGCGACCAGCAGCTGCCTGATCTTCCGCCCGGCCTGATCAGCCGGCCGTTCAGCCCCCGGCGTCAGCCCGCCCCCAGCGTCAGCCCGCTACAGGGCGTCGATCACGTCGGCGTACTTGGCGTGCACGATCCGGCGCCTCAGCTTCAGCGTCGGCGTCAGCTCCTCGGTCTCCGCGGTCCATTCCAGCGGCAGCAGCCGCCAGGTCTTGACCTGCTGCACCCTGGCCAGCCGCTGGTTCGCCGCAGCCACCGCGTCGCCGACCTCGGCCAGCATCTCCGGCCTGGCAGCCAGCTCGGCCAGCGACGGTGCCTCGATGCCGCGGGCCCTGGCCCAGGCCGGGGCCACCTCGCCGTCCAGGGTCAGCAGCGCGACCACGTAGGGCCTGCGGTCGCCGTAGGCCAGCGCCTGGCCGATCAGCGGGTGCGCGACCAGCAGGTTCTCGATCGCGGCCGGGGAGATGTTCTCGCCGCCGGAGGTGATGATGAGCTCCTTCTTGCGGTCCACCACGGACAGGAAGCCGTCGGCGTCCATCGATCCGATGTCGCCGGTGTGCAGCCAGCCGTCGGCGTCGATCAGCTCGGCGGTCAGCTCGGGCAGGCCGAGGTAACCCGGCGTGTTCAGCGGGCTGCGGGTCAAGATCTCGCCGTCCGCGGCGATCTGGACCTCCACGCCGGGCGCGGGCTGCCCGACCGTGCCGAGCCTGAACGCCCCGGTGGTGTTGGTGGTGAACGCCCCGGTGGTCTCGGTCATCCCGTAGACGTCCAGGATCGGCAGGCCGAGCCCGGCGAAGAACGCGCCCACCTCCGGCGGCAGCGGTGCCGCCGCGCTGATCACGACCTCGGCGTCGCCCAGCCCGAGCAGCGAGCGGATCGGCCGCAGCACCTCGCGCTCGGCCGCGGCGAACTGCCGGCCAGCCCGTCCGGGGTGCGCTCGCCGTACTGGCAGCTGCGCACGTAGCGCAGGCCGGTGTCCATCGCCGCCGCCACCGCGGCCCGTTTCGCCTCGTCCTGCTCGGCGGCCAGCAGCGCCTGGATGCCGGCCTGGATCTTCTCCCACACCCGCGGCACGCCGAAGAACCCGGTCGGCTTCACCTCGCCCACGCTGGCGACCAGCTCGGTCGTCGCGTTGTGGCAGAAGTAGGTGTGCCCGGCGTTGTAGATCGCCAGGTACAGGGTGAACATCCGCTCGGCGATGTGCGCCAGCGGCAGGTACGACACCCAGCGCACGTGCGGGCGCGCGTTCCCGGAGTACGCGGCGGCGGCCAGCTCGTACAGGATGCTGGCGTGCGTGATCAGGACGCCCTTGGGATTGCCGGTGGTGCCCGAGGTGTACAGCAGGGTGGCCGGGTCGTCCGGCCGGATCGCGGCCACCCGGCCCGCCACCTCGGGGCCGGCCTGCGCGGTCCGCCCGGCGCCGAGATCGGCGAAGTCCGGCCAGCTCAGGTACTGCTCCCCGGCCGGGCACGCGGCCGGGTCCCGCACGATGACCTTTCTCAGGCCGGGCAGCTCGCGCCAGCGCGGCCTGCCAGCGGGCCAGCTCGCCAGCGCCGTCCACTACCGCGATCCTGGCGTCGCAGTTCCCGGCCACGAAGGCGATCTGCTCGGCGGCCAGGCTGGCGTAGACGGTGACCGGCACTCCCCCGGCGTGCATCACGCCCAGGTCGGCCAGCACGTGCTCGACCCGGTTCGGCATCATCATCGCGACCCGCTCGCCCGGCTGCAGCCCGAGCGCGATGAAGCCGGCCGCCAGCTCCAGCGCCTGCTGCCTGGTCTGCCGCCAGGTAATGGTCTGCCACGGCCCGGCGGCGCCGTCGCGGTCGGAGTAGGCGGGCAGGTCGCCGGAGTCCTGCGCGGTACGCAGCAGCGCATCGCACACCGTGCGCCCGGCGATCTGGTCCCGCACCGCCGCCCGCTGCGCCAGGATGTCGCTGCTCACCGGGTACCTCCGTCACCGGTCACGTGCGCCTTGCGTCATGCCACCACGCTGGCGCCCGGCCCCGCAAGCCGAGGCTGAACTACAGTTCGGGGATGACCAGCCAGATTCCCGCGACCACCCGGTCCGCGGTCCGGCTCACCCAGTACGCCCACGGCGGCGGCTGCGCCTGCAAGATCCCGCCGGGCGAGCTGGAGGCGGCGGTCGCCCGGCTGATCCCGGACGGGCCGCCGGGCGACCTGCTGATCGGCGTGGAGCACGGCGACGACGCCGCGGTGGTGCGGATCAGCCAGGACCGGGCCGTGGTGGCCACCGCCGACTTCTTCACGCCGGTGGTGGACGATGCTTATACCTTCGGCCGGATCGCGGCCGCCAACGCGCTGTCCGACGTGTACGCGGTGGGCGGCGAGCCGCTGGTGGCGGTGAACCTGCTCGGCTGGCCGCGGGACAAGCTGGGCCCGGAGCTGGCCGCCGAGGTACTGCGCGGCGGCCTGGATATCGCCCGCGCGGCCGGCTGCCATGTCGGCGGCGGGCACAGCATCGACGACCCCGAGCCCAAGTACGGCATGGCCGTCACCGGGCTGGCCGACCCGGCCGCGCTGCTGCGGATCGACGCGGGCGCCGCCGGGCAGCCGCTGTCGCTGACCAAGCCGCTCGGCACCGGCGTGCTGAACGCCAGGCACAAGGCCACCGGCGAGGTGTTCGCGGCCGCGATCGAGGTGATGACCACGCTGAACGCGGCGGCCAGCCGGGCGGCGCTGGCGGCCGGGTTGCGCTGCGCCACCGACGTCACCGGCTTCGGCCTGCTTGGCCACCTGTACAAGCTGGCCAGGGCCAGCGGGGTGACCGCGATCGTGGACAGCGCCGCAGTGCCGCTGATCGAGGGCGCGCGCCAGGCGCTGCGGGCGGGCTACCTGCCCGGCGGCAGCCGGCGGAACCTGGACTGGGTCCGCCCGCACGCCAACTTCGGCGGCGTGGCCGATGAGGACCTGCTGCTGCTCGCCGACGCGCAGACCTCGGGCGGGCTGCTGGTGGTCGGCGAGATGCCGGGCGCGCCGGTGATCGGCGAGCTGGTCCCCCGCCGCGACGCGGTGCTGGTGGTGCGCTGACCAGCGGCGGCGCGGCCCGACGGCCAAGGACTGGCGGCCAGGTTGACCTTCCCCCTGGGGCAAGCCCCAGCATGACGGAGCCGGGCGCCCGCCCGGCATGAGGAGGACCGGTGGAGGGCGCGGTGGAGCTGATGACCATCGGGGCATTCGCCCGCGCGTCCCGGCTGTCCGCGAAGGCACTGCGGCTCTACGATGAGCTCGGCCTGCTGCCGCCTGCCTGGGTCGACCCGGCATCCGGCTACCGGTTCTATGCCCCGGCTCAGCTGGAGCAGGCCAGGCTGGTGGCCTGGCTGCGCCGCCTCGGCCTGCCGCTGGCCAGGATCCGGGAGATCAGCGCGCTGCCGCGGGCCGCCGCGGCGGCCGAGCTGACCGCCTACTGGGACCAGATCGAGGCCGAGACCGCGGCCCGGCGCGAGCTGGCCGCCTTCCTCATCGGCTACCTGTCCGGAAGGACCGCAACCATGACCGATTCGCCCGGCACGATCGCCATCCGCTACGCAGTACGGTCCGACATCGGCCTGCACCGCGACGACAACGAGGACTCGGCCTACGCCGGGGCCCGGCTGCTCGCGGTCGCCGACGGCATGGGCGGCCACGCCGGCGGCGAGGTCGCCAGCGCGGCCGCCATCGACGCGCTCCGGCCGCTGGACACCGAGGTCCCGGCCGGCGAGCTGCTGAACGCACTGGAGCACGCGGTGTACCGGGCCAACAGCGCGATGCGCGACATCGTGCGCTCCGACCCCTCGCTGACCGGCATGGGCACCACTCTCACCGCCATCTTGTGGTCCGGCTCGAAGCTCGGCCTGGTGCACATCGGCGACTCGCGGGCCTACCTGCTGCGCGACGGCGAGCTGTTCCAGATCACCCATGACCACACGCTGGTGCAGTCGCTGGTCGATGACGGCCGGATCAGCCCGGAGGAGGCAGCCTCGCACCCGCAGGCAGGCGCTGCTGCTGAGGGCGCTCGGCGACGGCAGCTCCCGGCCCGACCTGCAGCTGCGCGACGCCCGGCCGGGCGAGCGCTACCTGCTGTGCTCCGACGGCCTGTACGACGTGGTGCCTTCCGGGACCATCCGCGAGGTGCTGGCCGGCACCGCCGACCCGGACCGGGCGGCGGCCCGGCTGATCGAGCTGGCCATCGAGGGCGGCGGCCCGGACAACATCACCTGCATCGTGGCCGACGTGGTGCCGCTGGAGGCCCCGGCCCGCACCGGGGAGATACCCGGCCTGCAGCCCGCCGGGCCCGGCTGAGCGCCGGGCAATCGTTCCGGCCAGGGCAAAGCTCCGGTGATGACCTGACAAAGCCTTGACTTCTGCGCCGCGGGGCCCTTTTGTCGGAGCATGGATAAAAACCGTCCCGCCGGGCGAAAAGGCCCGAGCCGCCGCACGTTCCTGTCCGCATCGGCCGCCACGGCCGCCGCTACCGCCGTCGCCGCGCCCATCGCCACGGTCGTCGCCCCGGCCAGCGCGGCGGCGGCCAGCCGCCGCGCGGGCATGCCGAAGTTCAGGCCGAGCGACGACCTGCGGTCCGTGCTGCGGCAGATCGACCCGGACCGGATCCAGGCCACGATCCTGCGGCTGACCCAGTTCGGCACCCGGCACACCGCGTCCAGCCAGACCGACCCGGTCCGCGGCATCGGCGCGGCCATCGCCTGGGTGTACCAGCAGATGCAGGACATCGCCGCCACCTCCGGCGGCAACATGACGGTGCAGCAGCAGACGTTCGTCCAGCCGGTGTCGAGCAACATCCCGGTGCCCACGTCGATCACCAACGTGATCGCGACGCTGCAGGGCACCGCGTCCCCGGAGCGGTTCTACGTGATCACCGGGCACCTGGACTCCCGGTGCACCGACGTGCTGGACTTCACCAGCGACGCGCCCGGTGCCGACGACGACGCGCTCCGGCGTCGCGGTCATGCTCGAGCTGGCCCGGCTGTTCGCCACCCGCCAGTTCCCCGGCACGATCGTGTTCGCCGCCGTCGAGGGGAGGAGCAGGGCCTGTACGGCTCCACCTTCATGGCCGCGCAGATGGCCGCGGCCGGCAACGACGTGCAGGGCATGTTCAGCAACGACATCGTCGGGGCGAGCCAGTCCTTCGACGGCCACCAGCCCGACCCGCACACGCGTGCGGATGTTCCTGGAGGGCATCCCGACCGCGGCGACCGCAGGACGAGATCGCGCTGATGCAGTCGGTCGGCGGCGAGAACGACGGGCTGTCCCGCCAGCTCGGCCGGTTCGTCCAGGAGGTGGCGCCGTTCAGCCTGACGAACATGAACATCCGGCTGATCTGGCGGCGCGACCGTTACCTGCGCGGCAGCGACCACCTGTCGTTCCAGGGCCAGGGCTACGCGGCTGCCAGGTTCACCGAGCCGCGGGAGAACTTCGACCACGAGCACCGGAACGTGCAGGTGATCAACGGCGTGCAGTTCGGCGACCTGATCGAGTTCGTGGACTTCGACTACGCCGCCACGGGTGGCGGCGGTGAACGGGGCGGCGCTGTGGGCGCTGGCCACCAACCCGGGCACGCCCAAGAACGTGCTGATCCACGTGACCCCGCCGCCCGGCTTCGCCGGCAACAACATCACGAACCTGACCTGGAACGCCAACCCCGAGTCGAACATCGCCGGATACGAGGTCGTGACCCGGGAGACCACGGTGCCGGACTGGACCGAGACGATCCCGGTCGGCAACGTGACCTCGGTGATGCTCGACATCGCCAAGGACAACGTGCAGTTCGGGGTGCGCGCCGTGGACTCCAATGGCAACCGCAGCCCGGTCGGGTTCCCGACGACGACACTACCACACCAGCTGACGGCAACCAGATAACCGGGCGCCGCCTGGCCGGGCGTAACCTCAGGACCAGGACAGGTAACGGATCGCCCGGCGCCAGTGCTGTCGTAAAGACAGATGGGCCGGCCG
Organism: uncultured Actinomycetota bacterium; assembly: GCA_963719705.1. Lineage (GTDB taxonomy): Bacteria > Actinomycetota > Actinomycetes > Streptosporangiales > Streptosporangiaceae > CAVRCV01. The sequence goes on along the minus strand of CAVRCV010000013.1, from coordinate 155,741 downwards.
CAGAGCGGATGGAGTACGCCGATGACCGGCCGGGCGGCGCGGCGGCGGGTGCTCCGGGTGACTGTGCCTAGCCAATCTGGGCCCGGCGAGGCGGCACCCGGTCAGGCGGTACCGCGGGCGGACCTGCTTGCGGCCGAGGAACCGCTGGGGATCCGGGTCGGCGGCCAGGCGGTCACCCTGACCATGCGCACGCCCGGCGACGACATCGAGCTCGCGGCCGGGTTCCTGGTCAGCGAGGGCGTGGTGCGCCGCGGGTCCGACATCGCGCAGATCAAGATCTGCTCCGGCGACGACTGCGGCCATTCCGGGTACGAGGGCGCCGGCAACATCGCCGACGTCACCCTCGGCCCGGATGCCGCCGTCGTGCCGCTGCGCCGCAGCTTCCTCACCACCAGCGCGTGCGGCATCTGCGGCAAGGCCAGCATCTCCGAGCTTCTCGTTCTGCCTGAATACGGGGTTTCGCCGGACCCGGCGCGGGTCAGCCCGGCCGTGCTGGCCGTGCTGCCAGACCGGCTCCGGGCCGCGCAGCGGGTGTTCGCCAGCACCGGCGGGCTGCACGCGGCCGGGCTGTTCACCGCCGATGGCGAGCTGCTGTGCGTGCGCGAGGACGTCGGCCGGCACAACGCGGTGGACAAGGTGGTCGGCTGGGCGCTGCTGTCCGGCCGGCTGCCGCTGGCCGGCTGCGTGCTGCTGGTCAGCGGGAGGGCCTCGTTCGAGCTGGTACAGAAGGCGGTGCTGGCTGGCTGCCCGGTGCTGGCGGCGGTGTCGGCGCCGTCCTCGCTGGCCGCCGAGCTTGCCGCGCAGGCGGGGCTGACCCTGATCGGATTCCTGCGCGGCAGCTCGATGAACGTCTACGCCGGCGAGCAGCGGATCGCCTCCGGTGCCTCGGTGCGGGCCGACGACGGGCAGGCCGCCCAGGCATAACGGGTGCCCTGGTGGATCGCCGCGTACACGCGATCCCGCAGCGCGTTGGCCTGCGCGTCGGTCAGGGTCCGCTCCAGGTGCCGCAGCACCACCCGGACCAGCAGGTTGTGCTGGCCGGGCCGGACGCCGAGCCGATCGATCGCGGCTTCCGGCAGTCCGGCGCAGGGCGTGCGGGACAGGATCGTCACGTCCTCCACGCAGTCGGCGTCCGGTCCCAGGGCCTCGCGCGCCTGGTCGCCGAGCATCTCGTCGTCGCAGTCGGCCGCGACGGCAACGGACAGGTCGCGGCGGACCGCCGGCATCGCCGACACCGGCCGGTACGGCTCCAGGTCCTGCATCTGGCCGGCGATGCGCGGATCGGCCGAGCGCAGCAGCCGGATGTCGGGGATGCCCTTGCGCAGCATCAGCATCCGGTCCAGGCCCATGCCGAGGGCCAGGCCGTGCCAGTCGGCCAGCCCGGCCCTGGCCAGCACGACCGGGGCGGCCAGGCCGCACTCCCATACTTCCACCCAGCCGCCGTCATGGGCCACGTCCGCCTGGCGCCCGCCGGTGGTGTACGGGTGCAGCCGCGCCTCCTGCCGGCCGCCCGTCCTGGCAGCAGGGCGCCGAGCAGCGCCTCGGTCATCTGGCCCAGGTCAGGCCGGGCCGAGCGGGCGGCGGCTGATCCGCCACAGGTCGAGCTGATGCGGCGTGGCCGCGTGCTGCCAGTCGATCGCGTCCCGCCGGTAGACCATGCCGGGGCATGCCACCAGAACGTCGTCCGGCGGATCCGGGCTGGCGGCGAGCTGGCGCAGCGCGGCCGGGACCATCGCGGTGGAGTGGCTGCGCAGCATCCGGTGCCGGTCGACATAACGGGTGTACCTGGCGTTCCTGGTGACGTCGCCGGGCTGGTAGCCGAGATCGTCGTAGTTGTCGGCCACGGTGACGATCCTCGGGCCGCGGTACCAGCGGGCGGGGATGCCCCAGGCGGCGGTCAGCGCGGTGGCCGCCAGGACGGCGAGCTGCTGGGTGGCGTGCGGCCCGGCGGAGGGGTCGGACAGGTCGGTGATGGCGAGATCACGGTCAAGCTGGTCCTGGGTAAGACAGGGCTAATCGGTAGGACAGGGCTGATCGGTAAGGCCGTGCTGATCGGTAAGGCCGTGCTGATCGGTAAGGCCGTGCTGATCGGTAAGGCCGTGCTGATCGGTAAGGCCGTGCTGATCGGTAGGACAGGGCTGATCGGTAAGACAGTGCTGCGCTGGGATAACACGGGCGGCATCGGGACTCCTCGGGTGATCCGGTGGCTGGCTGGGAAGGGACCTCCCGGCTGCGGCCATCGGCTTCGGAGTCACCCGCTAACGCGCGCTGACGCCTCCCGACAGCCCGCTAAGGGCCGGGAGGCGGCGAAATCGCCGGATACGCGCGGTTGTCACCTGATCAGGATATAGCACCCAGGCGGCCGGGCTGTGACCTTCCCCGCCGGGCCGCTGTAACGTCGGCCGGGCTGCCCGGCGCTTTGTGGTAGGCCAGGACAAATCCCCCAGTGCACCATCTCGCACCTGAGCATCGCTAGGCCGCGCCCGTGGACACACCGCCAGTATTCACCGACCCGACTGGCCGACGCCGCCGGAGCATGCGGCGGCTCGGCCTGGCCGCCGGGGTTGCCGTGGCGGCATCGCTGGTCCTGGTCACCCTGGGGCTGGCCGGCGGTCCCAGGGCGCCGTTCATCTCCTGGGCCATTCCGAACCCGGCGGCCGGTGACCATGCACGACACCAGCCGCCGGGGACCGGCCGGCCAGGCACGGCGAGCCCTGCGCCGCAGCCTGCCGTCCTGCCGCTGCCCTCGGGCCAGCCTCAGCCCGGTTCCAGCCCATCGGCCAGTTCGTCGCCCGGTCCGTCCCCTTCGCCCACTGCCACGCCGTCATCTCCGGTGCCGACCAACCCGGCCGGTCACACCCCGCCGGGCCACAACCGGACGCCGAATCCGCACAAGTCCTCACATGGCCCGTAGCCACGGCGGTCACCGGCCTACCTCGCACCGCAGGAGCCGCACCCCGCGCGGCCACTGGATACTGGTCAGCCTGATCATGTTCACCTTCGCGATCGGCCTGCTGATCGAGGGCTTCACCAGGGGCGTGCTCGGCGAGAACAGCGCGGACGAGCCTGCCGCCGGGCGCTCGGCGGCACCGGCCGCGGTGCTGCAGGCCGGGCCGGTGCTCAACGCGACGAGCGGGCGCCCGCGCAGTTACTCGATGCCGGCCCAGACGGTCGCGCTGACCTTCGACGACGGCCCGGCTCCGACCTGGACGCCGAAGGTACTCGCGGTGCTTGAGCGCTACCGGGTGCCGGCCACGTTCTTCCTGATCGGCGCGCACGGGGCGAGCTGGCCCGGCCTGGTGCGCGCGGAACTGCACGCCGGAGACGAGGTTGGCTCGCACACCTACACCCACGTCAACCTGGGCACGTCGTCGTCCTGGCGGAGAACCTGGAGCTCACGCTGACCCAGAACGCGCTGGCCGGTGCGGCTGACGTGCACACCCGGCTGCTGCGCATGCCCTACTCAAGCCAGCCCGACGCGCTCACCGCACTCGACTGGCAGGCCGCCAGGCGTGCGGGCGAGGACGGCTATCTGGTCATTCTCACCAACCTGGACACCAGGGACTGGGCTAGGCCCGGCGTCCGCAGGATCGTCGCCGCGGCAATGCCGCGCGGGCACCAGGGCGCGGTCATCATGTTCCACGACGGCGGCGGGAACCGGGCGCAGACCGTTGCCGCGCTCGGGCAGGTCATCACCAGGCTGCGCGCCCGCGGCTACCGGTTCGTCACGGTGACCGGCGGGCTCGGCCTGCCGGCCGGCGACGTGCCGGCCACCTCCAGGCAGCGCCTGGAGGGCGAGGCACTGGTCTACGCCCAGCAGGCCGCTGACCACACAGTCGGGCTGCTCGCGGTGCTGCTGGTCGCGGCCAGCGTGCTGACTGTCGGCCGGGTGGTCCTGCTCGTCGGGTTCGCTCGCGTGCACAAGCGCCGAGAGATCCAGGCGCGGGCGCAGCCGCCAGCGGCCTGGCCCGGTTACGCTCCCGGCGTCTCGGTGATCGTCCCGGCCTACAACGAGGCGGTCGGCATCGCCTCAACGGTCAGGTCACTGACCGCCTGCCGTTACCCCGGCCCGGTCGAGGTGATCGTGGTCGATGACGGCTCGTCCGATGGCACCGGCGGGATCGTGCGCCGGCTCGGCCTGCCCGGCGTCCGGGTGATCAGCCAGCCGAACGCAGGCAAGTCGGCCGCACTGAACCGCGGGATCGGCGCGGCGGGCCACGACATCCTGGTCCTGGTCGACGGCGACACGGTGTTCCAGCCGGACACGATCTGGCGCCTGGTGCAGCCCATGCGCATGGCCGATGTCGGCGCGGTCAGCGGCAACACCAAGGTCGGCAACCGCGGCGGCATCCTGGGCCGGTGGCAGCACCTTGAGTACGTCATGGGATTCAACCTGGACCGGCGGCTGTTCGACATCCTCGGCACGATTCCGACGGTGCCGGGCGCCATCGGCGCGTTCCGGCGCGCGGCTCTGGCGGCGGTCGGCGGGCTCACTCGCGGACCCTGGCCGAGGACACCGACTGACATGGCGCTGTGCCGGTCGCCGTGGCGGGTTGTCTACCAGCCGGCCGCCATCGCCTGGACCGAGGCGCCAGGTACGCTGCGCGCGCTGTGGCGGCAGCGGTACCGGTGGTGCTACGGCACCATGCAGGCGATGTGGAAGCATAAGCGGGCGATCCTGGACCGGGGGCCGTCCGGCCGGTTCGGCCGCCGCTGCCTGACCTACCTTGCCCTGTTCCACGTCCTGCTGCCGCTGATGGCGCCGGTCGTCGACGTGTTCTCGCTCTACGGGCTGATGTTCCTCAACCCGGTGGAAGTGACGCTGTTCTGGCTCGGGTTCGTCACGCTCCAGACGATCGCCGGAGGATACGCGCTGCGGCTGGACCGGGAGCGGCTGACCACCCTGTCGGTGCTGCCACCGCAGCAGCTGTGCCGAAGTCAGCAAGCGCGAGGATGCTGTTTCCGCTGCTCGGCGCCTCTGCGATCCACTCAGCGCTGGAATTGGCGCAGGTGGAGCAGCTTTGGGTGGTCGTGAAGCTGTCGGCCGGGTGGGTGGAGTCGGTGACCTTGAGCGTGTAGCTAGAGCCGCTCCTGACCACCGAGGAGCTGATGCTGTCTCCCGGGCTCACGCTGCTGCCGACCGTCTGGATGCTGTTGGTGGGGAACATCTCCCACCACGTGAAGTAGAACGCACGGCCGCGGCTGCACTCGGCCAGCGTCCCGTCCTGCTCCACCGTGCCGCTGGTGAACCCGTCGATCCCGACCCAGAAGACAGCGTCCTGCGTTCCGTGCTTGGAGCAGGTCACCGCGGGCTCCGACCATTAGCCGGTGACTGTACCGTAGTACTGCCCTGTTGTTGTCGTCGGCGTAGCCAGTACCAGTTGGTGCTTTGCACCTGAGTCAGGCCCCGGATCCTGACAGCGTGATCGGTGGCGTGCTGGCCAACCTTGAGCTGCTTCAACTCTGCGATGGCGGTCGCCAGGGCACGAGCGCGCGGAGAAGCATGGCTGGCGGTGCTGGCGCCTGCGGGCGGGCTGAAGGCCAGGAGCAGGCCAAGCACAGGCAACGACCGTCGTGCACCCTCACCGGAGACTGGCGGCCGCAACTGTCCGAGCCGGCGATTACCGTGTGGAGACGGACAAATCAACGGCAACCGGGGCGCCCGGCGCTGGAGCAGCGCCGGGCGGTACCAGGCAGGGGGCAGGGACATGGGCAACGCGGTAGTGCACTTCGAGATCGGCGGCCCGGATGACAAGCCGCTGATCGACTTCTACGGCCAGCTGTTCGGATGGGACCTGCAGCCGTTCTCCGGCGGCGGCTACACGATGATCGACACCCGTGGCGGCGGGGGGATCAACGGCGGGATCGGCAAGAGCCAGACCGGCGAGCCGTGGTCGACGTTCTATGTCGGGGCCAGCGACCTCCAGGCGGTGCTGGACAAGGCGAGCTCGCTGGGCGGCAGCACGGTGCTGCCGGTCACCGATTTCGGTGGCGCGGTGACCGTCGCGATGTTCAACGACCCGGACGGGCTGCTCGTCGGGCTGGTGCAGGTGCCCGAGGCGGCCCAGGGCGCGGACGCCCCGCCGGGCCCGTCGGCGGGCCAGGGCGAGCCGGTGGAGTGGTTTGAGGTGCTGGGCTCGGACGCGCAGCGCACTCAGCGCTTCTACGCCGAGCTGTTCGGCTGGCAGGTCAGCGCTAGCCAGGACGGGGGCGCCGGCTACGCCATGGTGGACACCGGTGCGGGCAGCGGCATCCAGGGCGGCCTGGGCTCCGGTGACCAGGCCCAGCGATGGGCGACGATCTACGCCAAGGTGCCGGATGTGGAGCAGACCCTGGCCATGGCCGAGAAGCTGGGCGGGTCGCGGGTCTACGGCCCGATGGCGGTCGACGATCACATGCAGACCGGGGCGCTGCGCGACCCGGCGGGCAACGTGTTCGGCGTCTACCACCACGGCGAGCACTGATGCGCTGCACGCCGGGGCACTGCCGGACCCCGCGCGGGTTAGAGGGTCGCGGGGTCCAGCAGGCCGCGGCGGCGGCGGATGGTCCGGTCGGCCTTGGTGAACAGCATGTCCACCACGATCCCGATGATCAGGATCACGATGATGACCGCGGCCGCGCTGGCGAAGTCCAGGTTCTGCTGGTCCACGTCGAGCTGCTGGCCGATGGAGAACTGGCCGATGATCGGGACCACCAGCTCGGCGGCCATCAGGCTGCGCCAGGCGAAGGCCCAGCCCTGCTTCATCCCGGCCACGTAGGCGGGCAGGGACGCGGGCAGCACCAGGTACCGGTACCGGGCGAAGCCGCGCAGTCCCATCGTCCGCCCGGCCCGCAGCAGCAGCGGCGGGGTGTAGTCCACCCCGGTGATCAGGCCGTTGGCGATCGACGGCGCGGCACCCAGGATGACCACGAACAGGATCGCCGTGGTGTTCTCGCCGAACAGGATGATCGCGAACGGGACCCAGGCGATCGACGGCATCGTCTGCAGCCCGGTGATGATCGATCCGGTCGCGGCCCGCAGCGGCGGGATCCTGGCCACCAGGACCCCGACCACCGTGCCGATCACCAGCGCCAGCGCGAACCCCTGCGCGGCGCTGCTCATGGTGACCCCGATGACCTGCCAGAGCATGGCGTGCCTGGCCTGGTCCCAGAGGTTGGGCAGGACCGTGGCCGGGCCCTTGAGCACGTAGCTCTTCCACCCGGACAGCGTGACCAGCTCCCAGATGGCCAGGACCAGCACGATGGCCAGCAGCTTCGGCCAGGCCGCGGCCCAGGCGCGGCGTGCCAGCGGGTCGCGCGTGACCGTCCTGGCCAGGGGAAGATCGAGCTGGTCCAGGCCCGTGATCGCGGACGGGCTCGTGCTAACCGCCATGGCGGCTCATCTCCTCCCGCAGCCGGTCGGTCAGCGTGGCGGCGAGCTCGGCCACCTCGACCGAGTCGATCCGCCGGGGACCGTGCCTGGGCACCTGGTACTCCCCGATCACCCGTCCTGGCCGGCTGCTCATCACCAGCACCCGGTCGCCGAGGCGGGCCGCCTCGCGCACGTTGTGCGTGACGAACAGCACGCTGAGCGCCCGCTCGGCGCAGATCCGCTCCAGCTCCTCGTGCAGCAGGTCGCGGGTCATCGCGTCCAGGGCGCCGAACGGCTCGTCCATCAGCAGCACGTCCGCGTCCTGGGCCAGCGCCCTGGCCAGCGCCACCCGCTGCCGCATGCCGCCGGACAGCTCGTGCGGCCGCTTGCCGCCGAAGCCGCGCAGGTGCACGCTGTCCAGCAGCGTCCGCGGCCCGGGCGGCCCGGTCCTGCCTGCGGCACGCCGCGGGCCCGCAGCGCGACCTCGACGTTGCGCGCCGCGGTCAGCCAGGGGAACAGCGCGGGCTCCTGGAACATCAGGCCGACCCGGCGGCGCCGCGCCGACACCTCCCCCGAGGTCGGCGCGTCCAGCCCGGCGGCCAGGGACAGCAGGGTGCTCTTGCCGCAGCCGGACGCGCCGATCAGGCAGACGAACTCGCCCGGCGCCACCGACAGCGACACCCTGTCCAGCGCCAGCAGCGCGCGCCCGGCCGCTGCCGTAGACCTTGGACACGTCGGTCAGCCGCAGCGCGCGGCCGGGACCCCGGTCCCGGCGGCGGCATGCGACCGGAGCCAGGCTGGCCCGGCGAGGCCCGGACGATCCCGGCCGGACGTCCCCGGGAGCGCGTCCGGGCGCGCCGGCCGGTCAGGCTCACGAGCTGACCTGCGGCTGCCCGTCCGCGGCGAGCAGCTTGTTCAGCGGGCCGAGATCGTAGAGGCCCGGCAGGTTGCGCACCGGCGAGAGCAGGCCCGACCGCGACCGCGTGCTGCGCGTCGGCGATCAGCGACGACGCCATCGGGTCGTTGGTGAAGGTGATCTGCGCGAACGCGGCGGACAGGATGCCCGGCTTCAGGCTCTTGCCGGTCAGCGACGCCAGCTCGGCGTTGGCCGCCGCCTCCGCCGCCGCCCGGCTGGAATTGATGAAGCTGTTCGCCTGGATCTGGCCCTTGAGCAGGCCGCTGATCACCGTCGGGTGAGCCGCGATGAACGACTGGGTGGCGACCAGGTTGGTGGTCACGAACTGGCCGCCGCGGCCACAGGCTGGCCTCGTTGACCAGGACGTGCCCGCCCAGTGCCGCCATCTCGGCGTCGTAGGGCGCCGGCTCCCAGCCGCCGGCGATGGAGCCGGACTGGAACGCCAGCACCGCGTCGGAGTTCGGCGTGATCGGGGTGATCGGCACGTCCCCGCCGCCGGTCTGGGTCGCGGTCAGGCCGTGCTGCTTCAGCCAGTAGCGCAGCGCCACGTCCTGGGTATTGCCCAGCGACGGGGTGGCCAGCTTCTGCCCCTTGAGCTGGGCGGCGCTGGTGATCCCCTTCTTCACCACCAGCTCGGCGCCGCCGGAGGCCGCGCCGGAGATGACCCTGATCAGCTTGCCGCCGGGGTCTGCCAGGCCTTGATCGCCGGGTTCGGGCCCACGTAGGCCGCGTCCAGCTGGCCCGCCAGCAGCGCGGTGGCCTCCTCGGTGCCGGTGCTGAACGGCACCAGCTTGAGGGTCACGCCGCTGCCGAGATCCTTGGTGAAGAATCCCTCCTTGATCCCGACCAGCGCGCTGGCGTGGGTGATGTTCTCCAGGAACCCGAGCCGGAGCGTGACCGGGTCCGACGACGATCCGCCGGACGAGCCGGCCGTCGAGCCCGAGGACCCGCAGCCCGCGGCCAGAAGGGTGATCGCGGCGGCGGCAGCCGCCGCAACGAGCGCTCTCCGCATGTTGATCCTTTTTCCGATTGAGTTAGTAGGCAACGTCTTTATACCACATGCCCGGTAGGCAAAACAGGCTTGGCGGATCACGCCTGGCAGTGGTGCGGAGCTGAGCCGGGGCGGGCCGTCAGCCGCCGCTGTCGCCGGAGTCCTCGAAGTCGATGCCGGCCACGGACGGGAACTTCTGCAGGCACTCCTGGAGCACGGCCAGGTTGGCGTCGGTGGCATTGTCGGTGCGGTACTGCACCGCGCCCATCATGCTCATCACGCGTGCGCATCCTTCGGCAGGCGCTCCGGCCGCACGTTCGGCACGTGCGAGCAGGCGGCCCGGACCTTGAGCTGGGTGGCGACCGGCGTGTTGGTCTTGAACTGCACCACGGCCCACTGCTGGCCGAGGGCCGCGTCGAACTTGGCGCAGCCGGCCAGCAGCACCGCGGCCGCGGCCGCGATCGCCGCCGCGGCCGCTCCCCCGCGGCCCCCGCGGCCGCCGCGCCGCCGCGGCCGGCCCGGCGCACGCGGCCCGGCGGGCGCTCCGCATGCTCCGGCGGCGCCACGGTCGGCCTGGTCACCAGATCCGGTCCTGGCACAGCCGATAGCTTACGTCTGGCACAACTTTCGGCACTGCGCCGGGACTGGAGGAGCTATGGCCGGGCTGATCGAGGACTACGCGCTGGTCGGCGACATGCACTCGGCGGCCCTGATCGGCCGGGACGGCTCGGTGGACTGGCTGTGCGTGCCCCGGTTCGACTCCCCCGCCTGCTTCGCCGCCCTGCTCGGCACCGAGCGGAACGGGCAGCTGGCTGCTGGCCCCGACCGCATCGCAGGTGCCCGGCGGCCGGCCGGGGCCAGGTCAGCCGGCGGTACCGGGACGGCACGCTGATCCTGCAGACCGAGTGGCACAGCATCGGCGGCACCGTGCGGGTGATCGACTTCATGCCGCCGCGGTCCGGCGAGGCGCCCTGCATGGTCCGGATCGTCGAGGGCGTCACCGGCGCGGTCGAGATGGAGTGCGTGTTCCGGGTCCGGTTCGGCTACGGCGGCGTGCTGCCCTGGGTGCGCCGGATGGACCACGCGGTGGTGGCGGTCGCCGGGCCCGACTCGCGTGTGGCTGCGCACCCCGGTCAGGCTGACCGGCCGGGACATGGCGCACGAGGCGAGCTTCGTGGTCCGGGCCGGCCAGCGGGTGCCGTTCGTGCTGTCCTGGTCGCCGTCGCACCTGGACGCGCCGGACGACGTGGACGCCGAGCAGGCGCTGGAGCAGACCGCCAGGTTCTGGACCGACTGGACCGCAACCTGCACCTACCGGGGCGAGTACCGGGAGGCGGTGATCCGCTCGCTGATCACGCTCAAGGCGCTCACCTACGCGCCCACCGGCGGCATCGTCGCCGCGGCCACCACCTCGCTGCCCGAGGACATCGGCGGCGTGCGCAACTGGGACTACCGGTACTGCTGGCTGCGGGACGCCACGATCACGCTGGAGGCGCTGCTGCGCACCGGCTACACCAGCGAGGCATCCGCCTGGCGGGAGTGGCTGGGCCGGGCGGTCGCCGGGGATCCGAGCGACGTGCAGATCATGTACGGGGTGGCCGGGCGAGCGCCGGCTGGACGAGTGGGAGGCGGCCTGGCTGCCCGGCTACGAGAACTCGGCCCCGGTGCGGATCGGCAACGCCGCCGTCGGCCAGCGCCAGCTGGACGTGTACGGCGAGGTGATCGACGCGATCACGCTTGGCCGGGAGGCGGGCCTGCGGTTCGACCGGCACACCTGGAGCCTGATCCGGGCGCTGCTGCGGTTCCTGGCGAAGAACTGGGACCAGCCGGACGAGGGCATCTGGGAGGTGCGCGGACCGCGGCGGCACTTCGTTCACTCCAAGGTGATGGCCTGGGTCGCGTTCGACCGCGCGATCCGGACCGCCGAGCTGGGCCAGCCGGGCGCGGTGGAGCACTGGCGCGCGGCCAGGGACCAGATCCACGCCGAGGTGTGCGCCAAGGGCTACGACGCCGAGCGCGGCACGTTCACCCAGTACTACGGCAGCGCCGAGCTCGATGCCGCGGTGCTGCTGATCCCCGAGGTCGGCTTCCTGCCGCCGGATGACCCCAGGGTGGTGTCCACCGTGCGCACCATCCAGCGGGAGCTGGTCAGCGACGGGCTGGTGCTGCGGTACACCCAGCGCGGCCAGCGGCCGCGGCCAGCTGGCGGCCGGGCGGGCTGGCCGCCGTGGACGGGCTGCGCCGGCGCCGAGGGCGCGTTCCTGGCCTGCAGCTTCTGGCTGGTCAACGCGCTGCACCTGATCGGCGAGTACGACGAGGCGGTGGAGCTGTTCGAGCGGCTGCTGGCGCTGCGCAACGACCTGGGCCTGCTGAGCGAGGAGTACGACCCGCGGTACCAGCGGCTGGTCGGCAACATGCCGCAGGCGTTCAGCCACATGCCGCTGATCCAGTCCGCGCTGAACCTGGACAACCACGAGGGGCATCACTGCCGGCGCTCCGGCAAGCCGGAGCAGGCCGGCGGCCAGGCCCCGCCGGTCGCTTAACCGGCAGACAGGAACTTTCCGTCACTTTCTCCGTACCGTCAGTCATACCCTGGCAAGACCGCCCGGTTGTCATCTGGGCCAGGCCGGGCGATGCCACACTTAGCGGTAGCCATGCCAGCGCGCCCCCACATCCTGGTCGTCAACGGCCGCAAGGTCCGCCAGCCCGTCTTCGTCATCGGTGCCCCGCACTCGGGCGCGGACCTGCTCGGGCGTGCGCTGAAGCGGTCGGCCGGGTTCCACCTCACGATCGGCCAGCCCAGCGTGCAGAGCGTGGTGCACGCGTTCGCGCGCAGCCCGTCCATCCAGCGCGGCCGCGGCGAGGCGGCGGCCACCGTGCTGCGGGACGCGTTCGCGCAGGCCTGGCAGGTTACCGCGCACGGCTGCCTGGAGTGCTCGCCGTCATGCCGGGAGGCGGGCCGGGTGAACGGGACGGGCAGCTGCGTCGCCGAGCGGGACATCGCCCGGTACGGGGATGCCAGCCCGGACCTGATGTACTGCGCGGAGACGCTGGTCGAGGCGTTCGCCGACGCCCGCCTGGTGCAGCTGATCCGGGACGGCCGGGACGTGGTGGCGGCGATGCTGGCCGACTCCGGGACTGCCGCCTGGTTCCGGCGCGGGGCGCCCGGCCCGGACAGCGAGCTGCCGAACCCCCTGCTGGGCATCGAGACCGAGGCGGACCTGGCCGCCTGGCCGGAGCTGTCGCTAGCCGGCAAGTGCGCGATGTGCTGGCGCGGGTCGGTGCGCAAGATGGCGCGGCTGCGCACCAGCATGGACGCCGAGCAGCTGACCACGCTCCGGTACGAGCAGCTGATCCGGCAGCCGGAAGTCAGCGCGTCGGCGGTCACCGCGTTCATCGGCGCCGAGCTGCATCCGGCCCAGCTGCGCGCGCTGCGCCGCGGCACCGGCGGCCAGCCGCAGCCGGTCGAGGCCGGCGGCTGGCGGCGGGCGCTCACCCCGGCGCAGCTCACCGACGTCGAGCAGGTGGCCGGCCAGGACCTGCGCCGGGTCGGCTACGGCGGCTAGCGCTCTGCCCGCTGGCCAGGCCGGGCCGGTAATGCGGCAGGATGTCGTCGTGGATCTCGGACTGCGCGATCGGGCGTACCTGGTGACCGGCGGGAGCCGCGGCCTCGGACTGGCCGCGGCGCAGGCCCTGGTCGGTGACGGCGCCAATGTAGTAGTCAGCGGCCGCGACCAGGCCGGCCTGACCGCCGCTGCGGAGCAGCTGCGGGCCGGGCCCGGGGCCGGACAGCCGGGCGGCCGGGCGGTGGGCGTGGCGGCCGACAACGCCGATCCGGCGGCACCCGGCCAGCTGGTGGCCGCCGCGACCAAGGCGTTCGGGCGCCTGGACGGCGCGCTGATCAGCGTCGGCGGGCCGCCGGGCGGGACGATCAGCCAGACCGGCGACGAGGCCTGGCGCGCCGCGTTCGAGAGCGTGTTCCTCGGTGCGGTCCGGATAGCGCTGGCCGTGGCTGCCGAGCTGACCACGGGCGGCTCGATCGCGTTCGTGCTGTCCACCTCGGTCCGCGCGCCGATACCGGACCTGGCGATCTCCAACGGTCTCCGGCCGGGCCTGGCCGGGGTGGCCAAGTCGCTGGCGGATGAGCTCGGGCCGCGGGGCATCCGGGTCAACGGCCTGCTGCCCGGCCGGATCGAGACCGGCCGGGTGCGCGAGCTTGACGCCCGCCGCGGCGACCCGGAGCAGGTCAAGGCGGAGCTGTCGGCCCGGATCCCGCTGCGCCGGTACGGCACCCCGGCGGAGTTCGGCCGGGTGGCCGCGTTCGTGCTGTCGCCGGCCGCAGGCTACCTCAACGGCGCGATGATCCCGGTGGACGGCGGCGCGCTCCGCTCGCTGTGACGGTGCCGGTCAGGCCGGCACGGCGGCGGGGGTGACCGGGGTCACGGCGGTTCCGTCCTCCTGGCGGGCGAACTGGGTCCGGTACAGCTCTGCGTACAGCCCGCCGGCCGCCAGCAGCTCGGAGTGCCTGCCCCGCTCCCGGACCCGGCCGGCCTCGATCACCAGGATCTGGTCGGCCTCCCGGATCGTGGACAGCCGGTGCGCGATCACCAGCGAGGTACGGCCGGCCAGCGCGGTCTTCAGCGCGCGCTGGACCGCTGCCTCGGACTCGGAGTCCAGGTGCGCGGTGGCCTCGTCCAGCACGACCACCGACGGGGCCTTGAGCAGCAGCCGGGCCAGCGCGATCCGCTGCTTCTCGCCGCCGGACAGCCGGTAGCCGCGGTCGCCGACCACGGTGTCCAGTCCGTCCGGCAGCACCGAGATCAGGTCCCAGATCTGCGCCGCCCGGCAGGCCTCGATCAGCTCCTGCTCGGTCGCATCGAGCCTGGCGAAGGTCAGGTTGGCCCGGATGGTGTCGTGGAACATGTGCGCGTCCTGGGTGACCACGCCGACCACGTCGTGCAGGGAGGCCTGGGTCACGCCGGCCACGTCGAAGCCGCCGATCCGCACCGTGCCGTCCACCGGGTCATACAGCCGGGAGACCAGGTGGGTGATCGTGGTCTTGCCCGCCCCGGACGGCCCGACCAGCGCGGTGAGCTGCCCGGCCGGGGCGGTGAAGCTGACGTCGGTGAGCACGTCGGCGTTCCCGTCGGTGCGCTCGGGGCCCGGCAGCGCGATCGACTCCAGCGACGCCAGCGAGACCTCGGCGGCGGACGGGTAGCGGAACGAGACGTGGTCGAACACCACCTCCGGCGCGGACTGTGCTGACCTCGGGTGGACGACCCCCCCAGACCCCTCCGAGCCCCCAGACCCCCCCGAGGCTGCCTCCGGGCCGGCGGCAAGCAGCAGCGGCACCGCGTCCGGGCGGTCCTCGATCAGCGGCCGCAGGTCGAGCACCTCGAACACCCGGTCAAAGCTGACCAGCGCGGTCATCACGTTGACCTGCACGTTCGACAGCGAGGTGATCGGGCCGTACAGCCGCGACAGCAGGCCGGCCAGGGCCACCAGGGTGCCCACCTGGAACGCGCCGCGCACGACCAGGTTGCCGCCGACCCCGTAGACCACGGCGGTGGCCATGGAGGCGAGCAGGGTCAGCGCGATGAACAGCGCGCTGCCGTACATGGCGGTGGTCACGCCGATGTCGCGGACCCTGGCGGCCCGCCCGGCGAACACCGATGACTCGCTGTCCGGGCGGCCGAACAGCTTGACCAGCATGGCGCCGGCGACGTTGAACCGCTCGGTCATGGTCGACCCCATCGCCGCGTCCAGCTGCATGGACTCCCTGGTGAGCCGCTGCAGCCTGCGCCCGACCAGCCGGGCCGGGATCAGGAACATCGGGATCAGCACCAGCGCGCAGACGGTGACCAGCCAGGAGAAGTAGAACATGGCCAGCAGCACCAGGACCAGCTGCAGCGAGCTGGACACCACCGAGGACAGGGTGGAGGTGAGCGCCTGCTGAGCCCCGATCACGTCGCTGTTCAGCCGGCTGACCAGGGACCCGGTCTGTGCCCTGGTGAAGAACGCGATCGGCTGCTGCTGCACGTGCCGGAACACCTGGGTGCGCAGGTCGTAGATCAGGCCCTCGCCCACCCGCGCGGTGAAGAACCGCTGCACCAGCCCGAGGAACGCGTCGAACACCGCCAGCCCGGCCACGGCGACGGCCACGCCCAGGATGACCCCGGTGCGCCGGGGCAGGATGCCGCGGTCGATGATCACCGCGAGCAGGATCGGGTAGGCCACCGTGACCACGGCGTCCAGTGCCGCCGCGATCAGGAAGATGGCCAGGTCCAGCCGGTACGGCCGGGCGTACCCGGCAATGCGGCGCACCGTTCCCGGCTTCAGCCGCTGCTTGGTGACCGAGGAATCGCGGGCGAACCCGCGCATCGCATGCCACTGATTGGCGTACATGAGCCCCGCAACCTCCCGGCTTGCCCGGACCTTCCCGTGTCAGCTACCGGCGAACAGCAGCCGACTCCGCCCAGCATGAACCCTGAAGCCGGGTTTAAGTCAAGTCGCCGGTCAGCGGGCGGGCCCGCCGCGCCGCTGTGCTGGCTGTCTGCTCCGCAGCAGCGCTGCCTGGGCGGTGCGCTCGGCCGCGGCCTGCTCGGCCAGCGTACGGCCGGCCGCCGCCTGCAGCAGGGCCTTGGTTGCCGTGGCCGCGGCCGGATCGGTGGCCAGCAGCGCGGCGGCCAGGTCGGCGACCGCCGAGTCCAGCTCGGCCGCGGGCACCACCAGCTCGGCCAGCCCGAGCTGCCTGGCCTCGCCGGCCAGCACCGTGCGCGCGGTCAGGCACAGCTCGACCGCCCTGGGCAGGCCGACGATCTCGACCAGCGGCTTGGTGCCGGTCAGGTCGGGCACCAGGCCGAGCGCGGGCTCCTTCATGCACATGCTCGCGTCGTCGGCGAGCACCCGCAGGTCACAGGACAGCGCGAGCTGGAATCCCGCGCCGATGGCATGGCCGTGCACGGCCGCGACCGAGACGATGGCCGGGTCGCGCAGCCACGTGTAGCCCGCCTGCCAGGAGGCAACCTCGGCGTCGAAGCCGGGATCGTCCGGGCGCAGCGGCCGCTCCTCGCCGGGTACCCCGTCAGCTGAGAACATCCGCAGGTCGATGCCGGAGCAGAAGGACGGCCCGGCACCGCGGATGATCACCACGCGGATGCCGGGCGGCCGGTGCGCGCCGATGGCGGCCAGGCCGAGCCACATCCGGGGAGTCATCGCGTTCCGGCGCTCGGGCCGGTTGAGGGTGACGGTCGCGACCGCGCCGTCGACCTCGAGCAGCAGCCCGCTGGCGTCCAGCTCGGCGGGGCCGAGTTCATCAGTTCCTCCGGGGTCTCAGCCACGCCGCGAGCACGCGGAAGCGCCAGCGGGGCTCACCGGGTCCGCTGCCGTGCCACGGGGCGGCAGCCGGAGGCGGGACCCGGCCACCGCAGCCCGCCGGGGCCGGGGCAGGCGCCGGCGGTCAGCGCTTTGCCTTGCCCTTGCCCCTGGTGGCACCGCCACGGCCGCGCAGTGACACGCCGGTCTCGGTCAGGATCCGGTGAATGAACCCGTACGACCGGCCGGTCGAGGCGGCCAGCGAGCGAATGCTCTCGCCGCCGTTGTATCTCTTCTTCAGATCAGCCGCCAGCTTAGTGCGGTCGGCACCGGTTACCCTGGTGCCTTTCTTGAGGGTCTCCGTCACAACGAACCTCCCGGTGAGCCGAAGTAACCGCCGGTTGCCGTCTCTCGCCATGATCACGCATGAACTCGTGATCGGCTACCCACACGGAGGCAAAAAGATCTCTTCTTTTTCCGGCTGCCCTCTTTTCTTAGGCCAGCACCTTTCGGGCCAGCACCTTCTCAGGCCAGCGCCACCAGGTCGGCCAGTTCCTCGCTCCAGGCATCCTCAACCCCGTCCGGCAGCAGTACCACCCGCTCGGGCGCCAGCGCCTCGACCGCCCCCTCGTCGTGGGTGACCAGCACGATCGCCCCGGCGTAACGCCGCAGCGCGGAGAGGATCTCGGCCCGGCTGCCCGGATCCAGGTTGTTGGTCGGCTCGTCCAGCAGCAGCACGTTGGCGCCGGAGACCACCAGCAGGGCCAGCGCGAGCCTGGTCTTCTCCCCGCCGGACAGCACCCTGGCCGGCTTGGCCACGTCGTCGCCGGAGAACAGGAACGACCCGAGGATGCTGCGCTGGTCCCCCTCGCTCAGCTCGGGTGCCGCCGAGCGCATGTTCTCCAGCACGGTCCGGCCGGTATCCAGCGTCTCGTGCTCCTGCGCGTAGTAGCCGAGGCGCAGCCCGTGCCCGGCCAGGACCCGCCCGGTGTCCGGCTGCTCGATCCCGGCCAGCAGCCGCAGCAGCGTGGTCTTGCCCGCCCCGTTCAGGCCGAGCACCACTACCCTGGCGCCCCGGTCTACCGCCATGTCGACGTCGGTGAACACCTCGAGCGACCCGTAGGACTTGGACAGCCCGGTGGCGGTCAGCGGGGTCCGGCCGCAGTGCGCCGGGACCGGGAACCTCAGCCTGGCCACCCGGTCGGCCGGCCGGTCCGCGCTGACCCCGGCGAGCAGTTTCTCCGCCCGCCTGGCCATGCCCTGGGCGGCCCTCGCCTTGGTCGCCTTGGCCCGCATCTTGTCCGCCTGGGACTGCAGCGCGGCCGCCTGCCGCTGCGCGTTGACCCGCTCCCGGCGGCGCCGCCGGGCGTCGGTCTCGCGCTGCTCGAGGTAGGCCTGCCAGCCCAGCTGGTAGATATCCAGCAGGCACCGGTCGGCGTCGAGGTGAAAGACCCGGTTGACCACGGCACCGAGCAGCGCGGCGTCGTGACTGATGATCACCACGCCGCCGCGGAAGCTGCGCAGGTGATCGCGCAGCCAGCTCACCGAGTCCGCGTCCAGGTGGTTGGTCGGCTCGTCCAGCAGCAGCGTCTCCGCGCCGCCGAACAGGATCCTGGCCAGCTCGATCCGGCGCCGCTGGCCGCCGGACAGCGTGCGGAGCGGCTGGGCGAGCACCCTGGCCGGCAGGCCGAGGCTGGCCGCGAGCGAGGCCGCCTCGGACTGTGCCGCGTACCCGCCGAGCACGGTGAGCCGCTCCTCCAGGTGGCCGTACCGGCGCAGGCCCGCGTCGCGGCGGCCGGGGTCGGGATCGGACATCTGCGCCTCGGCCTCCCGCATGCCGTTCATCACCTCGTCCAGGCCGCGGGCCGACAGCACCCGGTCCATCGCCACCGCGTCGAGGTCGCCGGTCCTGGTGTCCTGCGGCAGGTAGCCGACCGAGCCGGTGCGGCGGACCTGGCCGGCGGCCGGCTGGCCCTCGCCCGCCAGCACCCCGGCCAGCGTCGTCTTGCCTGCCCCGTTCCGGCCGACCAGGCCGATCTTGTCACCGGCCGAGACCTGGAAGCTGGCCGCCTCCAGCAGCAGCCGGGCGCCGGCGCGCAGCTCAATGCCCTGAGCCGAGATCATGGGAAACGCTCCTGAAGGATTAAAACCGTACAATCATGACGAAACGGAAGCCCGTGGGCAGACTCCAGCCCGGGAGCCGGGGCCGTTCGTCACGACAGGAGCGGTTGCACGGCGCCAGTGTAGCCGGGGCGCGGCAGCGTCAGCAAAGCAGTTTGCGGCCCCCGGCTGCACTCACGCCGCGCCGGTCCGGTGGCACGCGGCCGGGCCGCTGCGGCCGGCTGCCCGGGGCGGCCCGGGAAGCCCGCGGGTCAGGCGGCCGGGGCGGCAGAACCGGCCGGGCCTGGCTGCCGGCCGGCGCCGCGGGCTCGGTGAGCTCGACCCGGACCGCGCGGAACTGCCGCGGCGCGCCGCGCAGCACCGTGAGCCGCGGGTCGGGCACGGTCAGGAACCGGTCGGCGGCCAGCTCGAAGTAAGGCCGCAGCCGCGGGTCATCGCGCAGGCCGGCGATCGCGCGGCGGTCGCCGCCCAGCACCACGGCGTCCAGCTTGCCGTCGAAGCCGCCGAGCACCGCGGCGGCGGTGTCGGCCGCGGCGCTCAGCGCCTCGGCGGCCTGCTTCTCCCGGCGCCGGGCGAACCGCCGCTGCGAGGTGCCCCCGGCCGCGCTGCGCCCGTGTACCAGCCGGGAGCCGACCTTCGAGGCGGCCAGTGATGCGTCCGGCCCGGTGAACACGCCGGCCGCGTACCCGCCGAGCCGGACCAGCAGCACCCCGACCGTGCGGTCGGCGAGCGCGTGCGCTGCGATCGGCTCCGGGCCGGCGGCGGCTCGGGCAGCGGCGGGAACGGCACGTGGCACCGCGCGACCGCCCCGTCGGCGGCCCGGAACGTGACCACCGAGGTGCCGGGCTCCGCCGCGGTCTCGCCGTGCCGCCTGGCGAACCCCGCCAGCCAGCCGGCCAGCCGTTCCGGCGCGATCTCGATCCAGCGCGGGGCGCTCGCCCCGGCGGTCCTGCCGTCTGCCATAGCGCAAGCCTGCCATGCCCAGCGCCCAGCCGGATGCCGCACGGGCCGTGGGAGACTTGACCCATGACAGCAACCAGTCTGGATGCAGGCCGCTCACCGGGGCCACGGGGCGGCGGGCCGCTGGCGATCGAGCTGCTTGGCCTGCACAAGAACTTCGGCTCCGTGCAGGCCGTCCGGGGCATCGACATGAAGATCTCGTCCGGGGAGATCGTGGCGTTCCTCGGCCCGAACGGCGCGGGCAAGACCTCGACCATCGACGTCATCCTCGGCCTGTCCCATCCGACGTCCGGCCAGGTGTCGGTCTACGGCATGCATCCCCGGCAGGCGATCAGCCGCGGCCTGGTGTCCGCGGTCATGCAGAGCGGCGGGCTGCTGAAGGACCTCACCGTGCTGGAGACCTGCCAGTACACCGCGAGCCTGTTCATGCACAAGCTGCCGGTGACCGAGGCGCTGGAGCGGGCGGGCATCGCCGGCATCGGGGACCGCCGGGTGGGCAAGTGCTCGGGCGGCGAGCAGCAGCGGCTCCGGTTCGCCATGGCCCTGCTGTGCGACCCGGAACTGCTGATCCTGGACGAGCCCACTACCGGGATGGACGTGGAGGGCAGGCGCGGCTTCTGGGCGGCCATCCGGCAGGACGCCGGGCACGGCCGGACCGTGCTGTTCGCCACCCACTACCTTGAGGAAGCCGACGAGTACGCGGACCGGATCATCCTGCTACGGCACGGTCAGATCGTCGCGGACGGCACCGCCGCCGAGGTCAAGGCGCTGGCGGCGGGCCGGACCGTGCGGGCCACGCTGCCCGGTGCCGACGAGGCCGCGCTGCGCGCGGTAGACGGCGCGGACTCCGTCGAGATACGCGGGGACACCGTGCTGATCCATGCGAACGACAGCGACGCGGTGGCCCGCTACCTGCTGACCAGCACGCAGGCCAGGAACCTGGAGATCACCGCGCGCAACCTGGAAGACGCGTTCGTGGCGCTGACCAGCGATGACGCCGGCGCCGACAGCAACCAGACGGAAGGTGCGCGATGACCGCCCGATCTCTCGCCGGGCCAGACGCCAGCGCCAGGCAGGCGCCGGGCTTCGGCGGGCTCAACCTCACCGTGCTCGGCCTGGAGATCCGGCGGATGGTGCGCAACCGGCGCACGGTCGTCTTCTCGCTGATCATGCCGGTGATCTTGTTCCTGGCCTTCGGCCTGAACAAGGGGTACGCCACCCAGTCGGTCGGCCGCGGCAACATCTCGGCTTTCATCATGGTCAGCATGGCGCTGTACGGTGCCGCCCTGGCCACCACCAGCGGCGGGGCGATGGTCTCGATCGAGCGGGCGGCGGGATGGAGCCGGCAGCTCCGGCTGACGCCGCTGTCCCCCCCGGCCTACATCGCCATCAAGATCATGACCGCGATGGTGCTCGGCCTGGTCTCGGTGGTCGCGGTGTTCGTCGTCGGGCTGATCACGCACAAGGCGTCCATGCCCGGCGACCTGTGGATCTTCTGCGGCCTGTGCGTCTGGGTGGGCTCACTGGTCTTCGCGGCCTTCGGGCTGTTCCTCGGCTACCTGCTGCCGACCGAGAACGCCATGCAGCTGCTCGGCTTCATGCTGATGCTGCTGTCGTTCGCCGGCGGGCTGTTCATCCCGCTCAGCCAGTTCCCGCACGCACTGCAGACCGTGGCCAAGTTCACCCCGATGTACGGGCTGAACCAGCTGGTGCACGCGCCGGTGCTCGGCGGCAGCATCGCCATGGTCTGGGTGGCGAACGCCGCGGCCTGGCTGGTGATCTTCTCGGCCGGGGCGATCTGGCGGATGCGGAAGGACACCGCCCGGGTCTAGTGACCGGCGCCGGGCCGGGCCGAGGCCCGGATCCGGTCCGCCAGCCCGCGGACTAGCAGCTTGCGCAGGTCGCTATGGCGGTGCGCGAGTCCGCGCGCCAGCAGCCTGAGCATGTCACCCTGGCGCGGCTCGTTGTAGATGATGAAGTCGTCGAACCGGTGCACCCCGCGCTGCCCGGCGACGGATGCGGCGGCGTCCCGGATCGCGGTGAGCCGGGCAGGAGTCAGCTGCAGGGCGCGCTCGCCCGGCTGGTAGCTGGCCCCGAGCGGGTAATCGCGGCCCGGCTCGCGGGTCATCTCGACGTGGCAGCCGAGCACGTGCGTGACGGTGCGGCTCGCGGCCAGCTCGACCATGCGGTCCAGGCTGGCCAGGAACGCCGCGAAGTCGTCCACGTACAGGCGGCCGGGTAGCACGGTGTCGCCGGTGAGCAGGAAACCGCTCCACGGATCGTAGATCGTGATGGCAGCGCCATGGTGACCAGGACTGCCGGTGACCTCCAGCACCCGGCCGCCGAGGTCAAAGGTCACGACCTGCTCTGGCCAGCCGGTGAAGCCGAAGTACTGCCGCACGGCCTCGGCCTCGCGGCTGACCACCACCGTGCCGGGCCGGCCATCGAACTGGGCATCGCCCGCGACATGATCACCGTGACCGTGCGTGTGGGCGACGACGAGCCGGTAGGAATCCCGCGGGTGCTGCGACAGCCACCCGGCGATGAGCCGGTCGACCGTCGCGCGGAGCGGGAACTGTCCGGGGTCGGCGGTGGCGCCGGTATCGAGCAGCAGTGCCCGGTCGCTGCCGAACAGCAGGTAGAGGAACGGGGCCTCGTAGTGGACCGACTTGCTCTGCCGCAGGATGACGGTGTGCTGGTCGTAGTGGTGAACCTGGAGCGCCGGGTCGTGCGCGCGCCGCCTGGACGGCGCGCCGTGGATCCAGCTGACGTCCAGCGAACCTGCCGCGGGGGCCGCGGTCACGAAATCGATCGGGTCGTCAGACGTTGAAGCCCAGAGCCCGGAGCTGCTCGCGGCCGTCGTCGGTGATCTTCTCCGGTCCCCACGGCGGCAGCCAGACCCAGTTGATCCGGAAGTCTGGTACCAGCCCCTCCAGCGCGGCCGCCGCCTGGTCCTCGATCACGTCGGTGAGCGGGCAGGCCGCGCTGGTCAAGGTCATGTCGATGGTCGCGGAGCGGTCGGGCTCCACGGTCACACCGTAGATCAGGCCGAGGTCGACGACATTGATGCCGAGCTCGGGATCCACTACGTCCCGCAGCGCTTCCAGCAGGTCCTCGGTCTCCGGGGTGGTTCCCTCGGTGACGGTCCCCTGGGTGACGGTCCCCTCGGTGAGCTCCGGGGCGGTCACGTCGGCGGCGTTCTCGGTCATGTCTGCTCCCTGACTGCCTGTGCGGCGGCGTCGACTGCCTGTGCGGTGGCGCGCTTCCAGGCCATCCAGCCCAGCAGGGCGCACTTGATCCGGGCCGGGTACTTCGATACGCCCTCGAAGGCCACCGCGTCGCCCAGCAGGTCCTCGTCCGGCTCGGCGCTCCCCCTGGACTGCATGAGCTCGAGGAACGCCGCGGCGATGTCCATGGCCTCGCGCACTGTCTTGCCGGTCACCAGGTCGGTGAGCACTGAGGTGCTGGCCTGGCTGATCGAGCAGCCCAGTGCGTCGTAGGACACGTCGGCCACGGACGGCTCGCCGCCGGAGTCCTTCAGCGACACCCGCAGCGTGACCTCGTCCCCGCACAGCGGGTTGACGTCGTGTACCTGGGCGTCGAACGGCTCCCGCAGGCCCTTGTTGTGCGGGTTGCGGTAATGATCCAGGATGATCTCCCGGTACAGCGATTCAACTTCCATAACGCCACCTCCAACACGCCGCTAGCAGTCCGGTGTTCCCGGCGCGGCCATCCCCCGTCGGGCCTCATGCCGCGAAGAACCGCTGCGCCTGCCGCACTCCGTCGGCCAGCGCGTCGATCTCGTCGCGGGTGTTGTAGACATACACGGTGGCCCGGGTGCTGGCCTGGACGCCCAGCGCCCGGTGCAGCGGCCAGGCGCAGTGGTGGCCGGTCCGCACCGCGATGCCGAGCTCGTCGAGCACCTGGCCGACGTCGTGCGGGTGCACGCCGTCGACGGTGAACGAGATCGCCCCGCCGCGGTCGGCCGTGGTGACCGGGCCCAGGATCCGCAGCCCGCCGATCTCGCCGAGTGCCTCCAGCGCGCGGGAGGTGAGTGCCTGCTCGTGCGCCTCGACCGCGTCCATGCCGAGCAGGTCCAGGTAGTCGCAGGCGGCCGCGAGCCCGACCGCCTGGGCGGTTGGCGGCACCCCGGCCTCGAACCGCTCCGGCGGCGGCAGGAACGTGGTGCCCTCCATCCGGACCACCTCGATCATCGAGCCGCCGGTGACGTAGGGCGGCATCGCCTCGAGCAGCTCGCGGCGGCCCCACAGCACCCCGATCCCGGATGGCCCGAGCATCTTGTGCGAGGAGAAGGCCAGGAAGTCCGGCGCGTCGTCGCCGCCGGCGGTGACGTCCACCCGGCGGTGCGGCACCGACTGGGCGCCGTCCACGACGACCAGGGCACCGCGGGCGTGCGCCAGCCGGGTGATCTGGCCGACCGGCGGGATCGTGCCGGTGACGTTGGACTGGTGGGTGACCGCGACGACCCTGGTCCGGTCGCTGACCAGCTCGCCGGCATCGGTCAGGTCGAGCCGGCCGTCCGGGGTGATCCCGAACCAGCGCAGCGTGGCGCCGGTGCGCTGGGCCAGCTGCTGCCAGGGCACCAGGTTGGCGTGGTGCTCCATCTCGGTGACCAGGATCTCGTCGCCGGGACCGACCCGGAACCTGGCCGCCTCCGGCCCGGCGGTGGCCGCGTTGCTCATCGCGTAGGCCACCAGGTTCAGTGCCTCCGTGGCGCTCTTGGTGAAGATCACCTCACCGGGGTCGGCGCCGATGAACTGGGCGACCCGCACCCTGGCGCCCTCGTAGGCGTCGGTGGCCTCCTCGCCGAGCAGGTGCGCGCCCCGGTGCGCGGCGGAGTTGTGCATGGTGTAGAAGTCACGCTCGGCGTCCAGTACCTGGAGCGGCTTGTGCGAGGTGGCGCCGGAGTCCAGGTAGATCAGCGGGCGGCCGCCGCGCACGGCCCGGCCCAGGATCGGGAAGTCGGCCCGGACCGCCTCGACGTCCAGCACCGCGGCGCGCGCGCCAAGATCGCTGCCCAGTGCCGTCATGCCGCCGCACCAGCCTGGGTGAACTTCTCGTAGCCGTTGGCCTCCAGCTCGTCGGCCAGCTCCGGGCCGCCTTCGGCGACGATCCGCCCGGCCACGAACACGTGCACGAAGTCCGGCCGGACATAGTTCAGGATCCGGGTGTAGTGGGTGATCAGCAGCACCCCGTTCCCGGTGCCGGCCCGGAAGTCGTTGATCCCGGCGGCGACCACCTTGAGCGCGTCGATGTCGAGCCCGGAGTCGGTCTCGTCCAGGATCGCGATCTTCGGCTTGAGCAGCTGGAGCTGGAGGATCTCGTGCCGCTTCTTCTCCCCGCCGGAGAAGCCCTCGTTCAGGTTGCGCTGGGCGAAGGCCGGGTCGATGGACAGCGCGGACATGGCCGAGTTCAGCTCCTTCACGAACTCGCGCAGCCGCGGTGCCTCACCGCGGACCGCGGTCATCGCGGTGCGCAGGAAGTTCGACACCGACACCCCCGGCACCTCGACCGGGTACTGCATGGCCAGGAACAGCCCGGCCCTGGCCCTGGCGTCCACGCTCATGGCCAGCACGTCCTGGCCGTCGAGCGTGACCGAGCCCCGGGTGACCTGGTACTTGGGGTGCCCGGCGATCGAGTAGGCCAGCGTGGACTTGCCGGAGCCGTTGGGGCCCATGATGGCGTGCGTCTGCCCGGCCGTGACGGTCAGGTTGACGCCGCGCAGGATCTCCTGGCTGGCGCCGGACGGCTCCGCCACGCTGACATGCAGGTCGCGGATCTCGAGGGTGGACATCATCACTCCTGGTCTGGATGGTCGTTAGCAGGCGGACCGGGCTCAGCCGAGCCCGACGTAGACGTCATCGCCGTCCACCTTCACTGGGTAGATCGCGACCGGCGCGGTGGCCGGCGGCCCGGTCGGCTGGCCGGTGCGCAGGTCGAAGCAGGATCCGTGCAGCCAGCACTCGACCGTGTGGTCGTAGATCTCCCCCTCCGACAGCGGCACTTCCTCGTGCGAGCACACGTCGTGCAGCGCGTACACCTCGCCGCCGGTGCGGATCAGCGCCACCGGGATGCCCTTCAGCTCGATCCCGACCGCGCCGTCCTCGGGGATCTCGGCCAGCGGGCAGGCCCGCAGGTAACCGGTCTCGCTGGTCATCGCAGCTCCGCCTCGACCGCGGCGCCGATCCGGTCCCGCAGCTCGGGCACCTCGATCGCCTCGATCAGCTGCCCGAAGAACCCGCGGATCACCAGCCGCCTGGCCTCCTCGAACGGAATGCCCCTGGCCATCAGGTAGAACAGGTGATGGTCCTCCAGCCGCCCGCTCGCGCTGGCGTGCCCGGCCCCCACCACCTCCCCGGTCAGGATCTCCAGATTCGGCACCGAGTCCACCCGGGTCCCGTCGGTCAGCA
Organism: uncultured Actinomycetota bacterium; assembly: GCA_963719705.1. Lineage (GTDB taxonomy): Bacteria > Actinomycetota > Actinomycetes > Streptosporangiales > Streptosporangiaceae > CAVRCV01. Next base: position 129,657 of record CAVRCV010000013.1, on the reverse strand, counting down.
CCAGGTTCCGGTTGTACTCATACGTATCCGTCCCGGTCGCCTCCGGCCGGATCACCACGTCCCCGATCCACACCGCGTGCGCGCCCTCCCCCTGCAGCGCCCCCTTATACGACACCCGGCTCCGGCAGTTCCGTTCCGCATGATCAACAAACAGCCGGTGCTCCAGGTGCTGCCCCCCATCCGCGAAATAGAGCCCCCTCAGCTCCGCATCCCCGCCAGGCCCGGAGTACCGCACCGACGGCGCCAGCCGCACAACTCCCCCGCCCAGCGTCACGGCAGTATGCGAGATCCGGGCATCCCTTCCCAGCCGGGCATGATGATGCGCCAGATGCACCGCATCGTCCTCCCACAACTGCAGCGACACCACGACCAGCGACCCCCCGTCCCCCACCACGAACTCCACGTTGTCCGCGTAGGTAGCACTCCCGGTGTGCTCCAGCACCACCACCCCGCTGCCGTTCGCCCCCACCTCCACCACCGTGTGCCCGAACGCCGCCCCCTCGGCACTTTCGCCACGGACCGAGATCCAGCTCGGCTCGGCGATCTGCGCCCCCGAAGGCACCGACAGGATCGTCGCCTCGTCGAAGCCGTTAAATGCCCGCGCACTGACCCGGTCCGACGGTACGTAGGCGATGCCGAGTCGGGGGTCGCCGCGTTCTGCCCTTTCCGCGGAGACCCCCGGCGCGGCAGTGACTACGGCACAAACCTTCCCCACCGCCAGCTCGCCCTCAGCATGCAACCCCCGCAGCCGGCGAAGCGGCGTAAACCGCCACTCCTCCTCCCGCCCCGAAGGCACGACAAAGTCCGACAGCGAGTAAGACTGCCGTTCATGCAACCGAGAGACCGGGGCGGTGGATTCCACCGCCCCGGATAGGGCGGACATCAGCCGACCGCTCCTTCCATCTGCAGCTCGATCAGCCGGTTCAGCTCGAGCGCGTACTCCATCGGCAGCTCGCGCGCGATCGGCTCGACGAACCCGCGGACGATCGTGGCCATCGCCTCGTCCTCGGTCATGCCGCGGCTCATCAGGTAGAACAGCTGGTCCTCGGAGATCTTCGAGACGGTCGCCTCGTGCCCCATCTCGACGTCGTCCTCGCGCACGTCCACGTACGGGTAGGTGTCGGACCGGCTGATCCTGTCGACCAGCAGCGCGTCGCACTTCACCGTGGACTTAGAGTGCGCCGCGCCGTCCTGCACCTGGACCAGGCCGCGGTAGGAGGTGCGGCCGCCGGCCCTGGCCACCGACTTGGACACGATCTGGGAGGAGGTGTGCGGGGCGCAGTGCACCATCTTGGCGCCGGCGTCCTGGTGCTGGCCCTGGCCGGCGAACGCGACCGACAGGGTCTCGCCCCTGGCGTGCTCGCCCATCAGGTAGACCGCCGGGTACTTCATCGTCACCTTGGAGCCGATGTTGCCGTCGATCCACTCCATGGTCGCGCCCGCCTGCGCCACGGCCCGCTTGGTGACCAGGTTGTAGACGTTGTTCGACCAGTTCTGGATCGTGGTGTACCGGCACCGGCCGCCGGCCTTCACGATGATCTCGACCACGGCCGAGTGCAGCGAGTCGGACGAGTAGATCGGCGCGGTGCAGCCCTCCACGTAATGCACGTTGGCGCCCTCGTCGACGATGATCAGGGTCCGCTCGAACTGGCCCATGTTCTCGGTGTTGATCCGGAAGTAGGCCTGCAGCGGGATCTCCACGTGCACGCCCTTCGGCACGTAGATGAAGCTGCCGCCGGACCAGACCGCGGTGTTCAGCGCGGCGAACTTGTTGTCACCGACCGGGATCACCGTGGCGAAGTACTCCTGGAACAGCTCGGGGTGCTGGCGCAGCGCCGTGTCGGTGTCCTCGAAGATGACGCCCTTCTCCTCCAGGTCCTCCCGGATCTTGTGGTAGACGACCTCCGACTCGTACTGGGCCGCCACGCCCGCGATCAGCCGCTGCTTTTCCGCCTCGGGGATGCCGAGCCGGTCATAGGTGTTCTTGATGTCGGCCGGCAGCTCGTCCCAGTTCGCCGCCTGCTTCTCGGTCGACCGGACGAAGTACTTGATGTTCTCGAAGTCGATGCCGGACAGGTCCGAGCCCCAGGTCGGCATCGGCTTGCGGCGGAACAGCTTCAGGCCCTTCAGCCGCAGGTCCAGCATCCAGTCCGGCTCGTTCTTCAGCGCCGAGATGTCGCGGACTACCTCCTCGGACAGGCCGCGGCGCGCGACTGAGCCTGCCGCGTCCGAGTCGGACCAGCCGAACTTATAGCGATCAAGCCCCTCGAGCCCTGGGGGCGCGGTTGTGGTCATGCGGAGATTCCTCCGGACTTGGTGGACGGGACCCGGCGAGGGCCGGGTGCCCTGGCAGGTGCGGGACTTGTGGCGGCCGCGGCGCCGCGGGACTGAACCAGCGCCGGGGCGGTCACGTGCGTGGTGCACACACCGTCGCCGTGCGCGATAGTAGCCAGGCGCTGCACCGGCGTGCCGAGCAGGCGGCTGAACGCCTCCGTCTCTGCCTCGCAGAGCTGGGGGAACTCGGCGGCCACGTGCGCCACCGGGCAGTGATGCTGGCACAGCTGCTCGCCCCGCTGGCCGCCTTGCTGCGGCCCTCGCCGGCCGGGGCGCCGGTCGCGGAGGCGGCGTACCCGTCCGCGGACAGCGCCTCGGCCAGGGCCTGGACCCGCTGCCCGGCCGGCGCCGCCTGGACCGCGGCCGCGTACCTGGCCGCCAGCTCGGCGACCTGATGGCGGGCGAACTCGGTCACCGCCTCGGGCCCGGCCCGCTCGGCCAGGAACCGGAGCGCGCTGGCCGCCAGGTCGTCGTAGGCGTGCACGAAGGCGCTGCGGCCGGCGTCGGTGATCGCGAACAGCCGGGCCGGCCTGCCGCGGCCCCGGTTGCCGTAGGTCCGTGCGATCCGGATCTCGACCATCCCGTCCGCCAGCAGGTTGTCCAGGTGACGGCGGACCGCCGCCGGGGTGAGGCCGAGCCTGGTGCTGAGGCTGGCCGCGGTGGCCGGGCCGTGCTCCAGGATGAGCCGGGCGATCCGGCCGCGGGTACCGCGCTCGGAGCCCGACAGCATGGCAGCCGGCTGAGCCGGGACAGCGCGGATACCGGTACCGTCGGTACCGGCCCCCATATGCGCTGCCGGCGGTGCCCCCGCCGGTCCTCGCGGCTCGCGTCCCACGCTTTTCACAACATCATTGTGCCGTAATTAGTTCCGGCGGCGCAAACGGGGTCGCCGGAAGACCGGTGGGATGGGATGACGTCATGGGCGCTTCAGCTGCACCTGACCCGGCCGGCCCGGCCCGGCGGATGTGGACCCTGTTCGAGCCGGTGCACGTGGTCACCTACTTCCATCCGGCCGCCAGGGCCGCGTTCGAGCAGGCCGGGCTGCGCGGCTTCTGGCGCGGCTACTTCGCCGGGCGGACCGCGCCGATCGGCCAGGTCGGCCCGGCACCGGTGATCGCCGCCTACTTCAGTTTCGCGCCGCAGATGGTGACCAGGGCGCTGCCGGCCGTCTGGCAGCTGATCACCCCGGCCGGCGCGCTGCAGGTGCGGCTGGACGGCGCGGTGACCGCGCTGCGGCAGCTGCTCGGCATGCCCGAGGGGGCGCCAGCGCCGGGTCACCTGGCCCTGGCCGCCGACCTGCTCTGCGGCGCGATCGAGGATCTCGACGGCGCCGGGCGCCCGCTCGGCGGGCCGAACGCGGCTGCTGCCGGTGCCGCCAGAGCCGCTGGCCAGGCTCTGGCACGCGGCCACGGTGCTGCGCGAGCATCGCGGCGACGGGCACGTGGCCGCGCTGGTCGCGGCCGGGCTGGATGGCTGCGAGGCGCTGGTACTGCGCACCGCGGTGGACCTGGCTGCCCGCCAGGACGGCCCGGCCGGGTGGCCCGGCCTGAGCTGGCCGCGCGAGCAGGTCCAGCCGCTGCGCGGCTGGACCGACCAGGAGTGGGAGCAGGCCGCCGCGCGCCTGGCCGGGCGGGGCTGGATCGACGCCGGCGGCGTGGCCACCGCCGCGGGCTCGGCCGCGCACCGCGAGGTGGAGCTGGCCACCGACCTGGCCGCGTCCCGGCCCTGGGCCCGGCTGGGCCCGGCGGTCACCGGCGAGCTGGCGGCCGCGCTGGCGCCGGTCGCCACGGCGGCCGCCGCCGTGCTGCCGTTCCCGAATCCGGTCGGGGTGCCGGCGCCGGCCGCCGTGGCAGACCCGGAGGCAGCGGAGGTACCGGCGGCACCGGCAGCCGGGCCGGGCTGATGGCCGCCGGGCCGAGCCTGGCTGAGCTGGGTGACCCGGCGATCCGGCCGGATCCCTACCCGGTCCTGGCCAGGCTCCGGGAGGCCTCGCCGTTCGCCGAGGGCAACGGCGTCCTGATCGTCGGCCGTCACGCGGACTGCTCGCAGGTGCTGCGCGACCCCCGGGCGAGCAGCCAGCGGGGCCGCCCGGCACCGGGCCGGGCCCGCCGCACCCCCTCGTTCCTGTCCCTGGATCCGCCGGATCACACCAGGCTGCGGCGGCTGGTGGCGACGGCGTTCAGCCCCCGGGTGATCGCCGCGCTGGCCCCGCGGATCCGTGCCCTGGCCGACGAGCTGCTGGATGCCGCCCGGGCGGCGGGCTCCGCAGGCCGGGACGGGGGCCAGCTCGAGGTGGTGAGCCAGCTGGCCTACCCGCTGCCGGTCCGGATCATCTCCGAGCTGCTCGGCGTGCCGGCCGCGGACCGGGCCAGGTTCGCCGGCTGGTCAGCCCGGCTGGCCGGATCCCTGCAGCCCGCCTTCGGCGCGGCCGACCCGGCCCAGGCCGCCGCCGCCGAGCAGGCCAGGAAGCAGTTCCGCGACTACTTCGGGGAGCTGATCGGACAGCGCCGGGCCCGCCCGGCCGGCGACCTGCTGACCGGGCTGATCCGGGCCGAGGACGAGGGCGAGCGGCTGACCGAGGAGGAGCTGATCGCCACCTGCGTGCTGCTGCTGGTGGCGGGCCACGAGACCACGGTCAGCCTGATCAGCAACGCCGTGCTCGCGCTGCTGCGGCAGCCGGGCCAGCTCCGCGCGCTGCGGGCAGATCCGGCCCTGGCGGCCGGGGCGGTGGAGGAGACACTGCGGTATGACGCCCCGGTGCAGCTGACCGGGCGGGTGGCCCGCGGCGGGATGCGGGTCGGCGGGCAGGCCGTCGCCGATGGCACCACGCTGGTGCTGCTGCTGGCCGCGGCCGGCCGGGATCCGGCAGTTTTCGCCGACCCGGACCGGTTCGACATCCGGCGCGGAGCCGCCCATCACCTGGCGTTCGCGGCCGGCCCGCACTTCTGCCTGGGCGCGCCGCTGGCCAGGCTGGAGGCGACGATCACGCTGCAGGCGTTCGCCAGCCGGGTGGCCGGGCCGCGGCTGAACGAGGCGGAGCTGGCCTACAAGCCGAACCTCAACCTGCGCGGCCCGCACCGGCTCCCGGTCGGCTACACCGCGATCCGCCCGGCCTAGGTCAGGAACCCGCGGAGCAGGGCGCCGGTTCCCTCGTCAGGTCGCTACGCACTCGGTCAGGTGAGGAACCCGCGGAGCAGGGCGCCCGTTCCCTCCAGATGCTCTGCGACTGCCTGGCGGGCCTGGTCGGGGTCGCCTGCCAGGATCGCCCCGGACGATGGCGGCGTGCTGGCCCGCCGCGTGCGCGATGTTCCGCCGCAGTACCGGAATGGCGTTGAGCAGGTCGTTCAGCCGCATCCGGGCGTCGGTGCAGGCGGCCGCCAGCAGGCTCGAGCCGGTGAGCTCGGCGATGGACAGGTGAAACAGGGTGTCGAGCCGCCGGTAGTCCTGCGGGCTGGCCCGATCGACATCGGCCAGCCTGGCCAGCAGCAGTTCCCGCTGGCTCACCGCCGGCGGCGCGTCCGGCCCGGCCGCCGGATCCGGGCGCGGCGGGCCCGGATGGCCTGCCACCGGACCGGCCAGCTGCTGGGCCAGCGCCGCCGCCGCGCCGCTCTCCACCGCCAGCCGGAACGTCAGCGCGTCGGCGAGCCGGTCCCCGTCCTCGCGGGCCAGCCGGCGCAGCTCGCCGGTGCCCGGCTGGGGCGGCGTGTAGATGCTGAAGGTCCCGCCGAACCGGCCCCGGCGTGACTCGACGTAACCGGCCTGCTGGAGCTCGCTGATCGCCTCCCGCAGGGTAAGGCGGCTGATGCCGAGCCGGGCGGCCAGGTCCCGCTCGGCCGGGAACCGCTCGCCGGGCCCGACCAGGCCCAGCTTGATGGCCGTGAGCAGGCGCTCTACCGTCTCCTCGAACGCATTGCCCTCGCGCACCGGGCGCAGCACGCCGGAGAGGTCAACGCCCATCGTCACCGTGACCGCCTCCGCCTGGGCACCGTGGTGCCAAGCCGACTTGGTTCGCAACACCCACCGGTGCGCAATCCACCGACACGCGGGTCCCCCCCTTCCCGCGTGCCGGCGCCCGTGGGGCGCGTGGGATGAATGTGATCCGGGGGTCTTGTGTTATGCCCCGGACATGTTCATCATTGGTCTGTTATTAGACCATTGAATCCGCCAGTCCGCCAGCCTCAGTTATGTCCGGTTCGCGAGCGCCGCCACCGTCGCCTGCCTCGCCCCCTCACCCTGCCGGGCCCAGACAGCGCGTTGCCCATCCCGTCCAGTACCAAGGAGCCCGCAGTGGCGGTCAACGAGCAAGCGGCCCCGGCGCCGCTCAGCAGCGACGAGGAGACACTCCACCGGCTCGGCTATGCCCAGGAGCTGATGCGGCGGATGTCGGGGTTCTCCAACTTCGCCGTCTCCTTCACGATCATCTCGATCCTGTCCGGCTGCCTCACTCTCTACTACTTCGGCATGGACGAGGGCGGCCCGGCCGTCATCGTCTGGGGCTGGCCGATCGTCGGCATCATGACCCTGCTGGTCGGGCTGTCCATGGCCGAGGTCTGCTCCAGCTTCCCGACCGCGGGCGGCCTGTACTACTGGGCGGCCAAGCTGGCGAAGCCCGGCCGCGGGCCGGTCTGGTCCTGGTTCACCGGCTGGTTCAACTTCCTCGGCCAGGTGGCGGTCACGGCCGGGATCGACTTCGGCGCCGCGTTCTTCATCAACTTCGAGCTGAGCCTGTGGTTCAACTTCAGCGTGTCGACGCACTGGCACACGATCCTGATCTACGCGATCGTGCTGCTGGTGCACGGCCTGCTGAACCAGTTCGGCATCCGGCTGGTCGCGCTGCTGAACAACGTCAGCGTGTGGTGGCACATCATCGGCGTGCTGATCATCGTCGGCTCGGTGACGTTCGGCCTCAAGGCAGGGGCGCACCATGCCTCGGCCAAGTTCGTGTTCACCGACCTGCAGAACCTGTCCGGGTTCCACATCGGCTGGTGGTACATCGTGCCGGTCGGCCTGCTGCTGGCCCAGTACACCTTCACCGGTTACGACGCCTCGGCGCACATGACCGAGGAGACCCGCGGGGCATCGCGCAGCGGCCCGCGCGGCATCGTCATGTCGATCCTGATCTCGCTGATCGCCGGCTGGGTGCTGCTGATCGGGATCACGTTCGCGATCCAGCGGGGCAACTACGCGGGCGAGGCCGCCGCGGGCACCGCGGCCCCGGCGCAGATCTGGTTCGACTCGATCGGCCGGACCGGGGCCGAGCTGCTGCTGCTGGTGGCGATCGGGGCACAGCTGTTCTGCGGCATGTCCTCGATCACCGCGAACTCGCGGATGATCTACGCGTTCTCCAGGGACGGCGCGCTGCCCGGCTCGCGCATCTGGCATGTGGTCAACCACCGCACCCGCACTCCGACCAACGCGATCTGGCTGGCCGCCGCCGGCGCGCTCATCCTCGGCCTGCCCTACCTGTGGAACGGTGCCTCCTACGGCGCCGTGACCTCGATCGCCACCATCGGCCTGTACGTCGCGTACGTATCGCCCACGCTGCTGCGGCTGCGGCAGGGCGAGCGGTTCCAGCGCGGGCCCTGGCACCTGGGCCGGTGGAGCTACGTGATCGGCTGGACGGCCGTGGTCTGGGTGGTGTTCATCGCGATCCTGTTCATGCTCCCGCAGTTCGGGCCGATCGGCTGGGACACGTTCAACTACGCGGTGATCGCCGTGGTCGTGGTGATCGGCTACGCCGGCATCTCCTGGCTGGTCTCGGCCCGTAAGTGGTTCACCGGGCCGCGGGTGCAGGGCTCGCCGGAGGAACTCGCCGCCATCGAGCGCGAGCTCGCGTCCTGATGACGCAGCAGGGGGACGGCCTCCCGGCTCAGCATGCCGGGCCCCGGCCCGGCATGATGAGCCGGGAGCAGCTGCGGGTATGGGCCAACGAGGGCGAGATCGACACCGTGGTGCTGGCCTTCACCGACATGCAGGGGCGGCTGCAGGGCAAGCGGCTGTCGGCCGAGTTCTTCCTCGACGAGGTGGCCGAGCATTACTCGGAGGGCTGCAACTACCTGCTCGCGGTGGATGTCGAGATGAACACCGTGGACGGCTACGCGATGTCGTCCTGGGCCACCGGGTACGGCGACTTCGTGCTCCGGCCGGACCTGGCCACGCTGCGGCGGATGCCCTGGCACCCGGCCACCGCGCTGGTGCTGGCCGACCTGACCTGGCTGGACGGCAGGCCGGTGGTGGCCTCCCCGCGGCAGATCCTGCGGGCCCAGGTGGACCGGCTGGCCGAGCGCGGCTGGACCGCGATGGCCGGCACCGAGCTGGAGTTCATCGTCTTCACCGACAGCTACGAGGACGCGGCCGCGAAGGGCTACCGGGACCTGGGCCCGGCCAACCAGTACAACGTGGACTACTCGATCCTGGGCACGTCCAGGATCGAGCCGCTGCTGCGCCGGATCCGCGGCGGCATGACCGGTGCCGGGCTCTACGTCGAGTCGGTCAAGGGCGAGTGCAACCTCGGCCAGCACGAGATCGCCTTCCGCTACGCCGACGCGCTGACCACCTGCGACAACCACTCGATCTACAAGACCGGGGCCAAGGAGATCGCGGCGCAGCAGGGGGTGAGCGTCACCTTCATGGCCAAGCCAACCCCCAGGGAGGGCAACTCCTGCCACATCCACCTGTCCCTGCGCGACGGCGACGGCGTCCCGGTGCTGGCCGGAGACGGCCCGCACGGGCTGTCGCCGGCCGGCGAGCACTTCCTGGCCGGCCAGCTCAACGCCATGCGCGAGCTGGCCCTGTGCTACGCGCCGAACATCAACTCCTACAAGCGGTACGTGCCGGGCAGCTTCGCGCCGACGTCGGTCCGGTGGGGGGTGGACAACCGCACCTGCGCGCTGCGGCTGGTCGGCCACGGGTCCTCGCTGCGGGTGGAGAACCGGACGCCCGGCGGCGACGTGAACCCCTACCTGGCGGTGGCCGCGATGATCGCGGCCGGCCTGGACGGGATCGACCGGGAGCTGCCGCTTGAGCCGGCCTGCACCGGCAACGCCTACGCCGAGGACAGCCCGCGGGTCCCGGATACCCTGCGTGATGCCCTGGCGCTGTGGCAGCGCAGCGAGCTGGCCGCCGCCGCGTTCGGGCCCGAGGTGACCGAGCACTACGCGAACTACGCGAGGGTAGAGCTGGCCGCCTTCGACGCGGCGGTGACCGACTGGGAGCTGCGGCGCTGCTTCGAGCGGCTGTGAGCGGCATGTCGGACTTCACCGTGGTGAACCCGGCGACCGAGCAGCCGGTCACCACCGTGGCGCTCACCTCGGCCCGCGATGCCGACGCGGCGATCGAGCGGGCCGCCGCGGCGCAGCCGGGCTGGCGCGCGGTAGCACCCGGCGAGCGCGCCAGCGCGCTGCGCGCGTTCGCCGCGGCGGTCGACGCGCACGCCGACGAGCTCGCCGCGCTGGAGGTGGCCGGCTCGGGTCACCCCATCGGGCAGGCCAGGTGGGAGGCCGGGCACGTGCGCGACGTGCTGCTGTACTACTCGGCCGCCCCGGAGCGCCTGATCGGCCAGCAGATCCCGGTGCCCGGCGGCCTGAACGTCACGTTCGCCGAGCCGCTCGGCGTGGTCGGCGTGATCGTGCCGTGGAACTTCCCGATGCCGATCCTGGCCTGGGGCATCGCGCCCGCCCTGGCGGCCGGGAACACGGTGGTGGCCAAGCCGGCCGAGATGACGCCGCTGACCGCGATCCGGATCGGCGAGCTGGCCGCCGCGGCCGGCCTGCCCGGCGGCGTGCTCCAGATACTGCCGGGCAAGGGCAGCGTGGTCGGCCAGCGGTTCGTCGGGCACCCGGCGGTGCGCAAGATCATCTTCACCGGATCCACCGAGGTCGGCCAGCAGATCATGGCGGGCTGCGCGCGGCAGGTGAAGCGGCTCACCCTGGAGCTCGGCGGCAAGAGCGCGAACATCGTGTTTGCCGACGCCGACCTGGAGCGGGCCGCGGCCACCGCGCCCTACGCGGTCTTCGACAACGCCGGCCAGGACTGCTGCGCCCGGTCCCGGATCCTGGTCGAGCAGTCGGTCTACCGGCGGTTCCTGGAACTGCTCGAGCCGGCCGTGCTGGGCGTCCGGGTGGGCGACCCGGCGCTGGCCAGCACCGAGATGGGCCCGCTGATCTCGGCGGCGCACCGGGAGCACGTGGCCTCGTTCGTCCCGGCCGACGCGCCGGTCGCCTTCCGGGGCAGCGTGCCGGACGGGCCGGGCTTCTGGTACCCGCCGACCGTGCTCGCCCCGGTGACCGGCGATTACCCGGCCTACACCGATGAGGTGTTCGGCCCGGTCGTCACCGTGACCCCGTTCGCCGGCGAGGCGGAGGCGGTCGCCATCGCCAACGACACGCCCTACGGCCTGTCCGGGTCGATCTGGACCCAGAACGTGGGCCGGGCGATCCGCGTGGCCCGGGCGGTGGAGAGCGGGAACCTGTCGGTGAACTCGCACTCGTCGGTGCGGTACTGGACTCCGTTCGGCGGGTTCAAGCAGTCCGGTCTCGGCCGTGAGCTGGGGCCGGACGCGCTGGACTCGGTAACCGAGACCAAGAACGTGTTCATCTCCACCGAGAGCTAGCCGGACCAGACGAGTGCTAGCTAGGACCAGGGGGTAAGCATGCAGCGCATGCAGGACCGGGTGGCGGTGATCACCGGGGCGGGCAGCGGCATCGGCCTGGCCAGCGCCCGCCGGCTCGCCGCGGAGGGCGCGCGGGTCGTCGCGGTCGACATCGACGAGGCGGCCGGGAAGGCGGCCGCGGCCGAGACCGGCGGGATCTTCCTGGCTGCCGACGTGTCCGTCGAGGACGACGTCCGGCAGATGTACCAGCAGGTCGCCGACCGGTTCGGCGGCATCGACGTGGCCTTCCACAACGCCGGGATCTCGCCGCCGGAGGACGACTCGATCCTGGCCACCGGCCTGGATGCCTGGCGCCGGGTCCAGGACGTGAACCTGACCTCGGTATTCCTGTGCTGCAAGCACGTGATCCCGTACATGCGCGAGCGGGGCAAGGGCTCGATCATCAACACCGCCTCGTTCGTCGCCGTGCTCGGCGCCGCGACCTCGCAGATCTCCTACACCGCGTCCAAGGGCGGCGTGCTGGCGCTGAGCCGCGAGCTCGGCGTGCAGTTCGCCAGGGAGGGAATCCGGGTGAACGCGCTGTGCCCCGGCCCGGTGAACACCCCGCTGCTGCAGGAGCTGTTCGCCGCCGATCACGAGCGCGCCGAGCGCCGGCTGGTGCACGTGCCGCTCGGCCGGTTCGCCGAGCCGGAGGAGATCGCGGCCGCCGTCGCGTTCCTGGCCAGCGACGACGCCTCGTTCATCACGGCCGCCCAGTTCCTGGTGGACGGCGGGATCACCGGTGCCTATGTGACACCCTTGTAGCGGGAGCGCAGGCGAGCGGAGGCTCAGTTGACCGGACCGGCTTCGATGATCACGGGCGGCGCGGCGGCTGGCGGCGGCGCCGGCCGCCGGTGATCGGCATCAGCGCCTACCGCGAGCAGGCGCGCTGGAGCGTCTGGGACACCGACGCCATGGTGCTGCCCGCGCGCTATGCCGAGCGGGTCAGCCAGGCCGGCGCGGTCCCGGTGCTGCTGCCCCCGGTGCCGGGCACCGAGCACGCGCTGGACCGGCTGGACGGGCTGGTGCTGTCCGGCGGCGGCGACATCGACCCGGCCCGCTACGGCGCGCGGCGCTCCCCGCACTGCGGCGCGGCCAGGCCCGACCGGGACGAGGCCGAGCTCGCGCTGTTCGCCAGGGCGCGGTCGATCGGCCTGCCGGTGCTCGGCATCTGCCGGGGCCTGCAGGTGATCAACGTGGCCCTGGGCGGCACGCTGCACCAGCACCTGCCGGACCTGATCGGCACCGACCTGCACGCCCCGGGGCAGGGCCGCTACGGCAGCCACCAGGTCGAGGTGACCGCGGGCACCGCGCTGGCCCGGGTCCTCGGGCCGGGCCGGGACGGGACAGTCAGCGTGGCCGTGCCGACGCACCACCACCAGGCCGTGGACGTCCTGGGCGCGGGCCTGACCGCGACCGCGCACGCCGCCGACGGCGTGATCGAGGCGGTCGAGCCGCTGGATCCGGCCGGGCACCCGTTCCTGCTGGCGGTGCAGTGGCATCCCGAGGCCGGCGATGACCCCAGCCTGTTCCGAGCGCTCACCGCGGCCGCCGCGGACCGGATGCTGGCCGCGCTCTAAGCTCCCTGGCATGACCGAGAAGACGGGCGAGCAGCCGGACAGCGGCGCGGCGCCGGACACCGACAAGCCCGACAAGCCCGAAGAGGCCAGCGACGACCTGGTCACGACCCAGCACGCGATCACGATCGACGGCACCGAGCTGAACTACACCGCCACGGCCGGCCGGATGGTGCTGCGCACCGAGGGCCACACCGAGGACAAGTTCGACGGCGCCAGGCCCAGGGCCGAGGTGTTCCTGGCCGCCTACACCCTGGACGGGGCCGAGCCGGGCAGCCGCCCGGTCACGTTCGCGTTCAACGGCGGGCCAGGGTCCTCCAGCGCGTGGCTGCACCTGGGAGCGCTCGGCCCGCGCCGGGTGCTGATGGGAGACGCCGGGCAGCTGCTGCCCCCGCCCTACGGCATCGGCGACAACGCCCAGACCCTGCTGCGGCACTCCGACCTGGTGTTCATCGACCCGGTGTCGACGGGGTACTCGCGCGCGGTCAAGGGCGAGAAGTCCAGGGACTTCCACGGCTTCGGCGGCGACATCGAGTCGGTCGGCGAGGTGATCCGGCTGTGGGTGACCCGCAACGGCCGGTGGATGTCGCCCAAGTACCTGTGCGGTGAGTCCTACGGCACGGTCCGGGCCGGAGGGCTGGCGCGGCACCTGCAGGAGCGCTGCGGCATGTACCTCAACGGGCTGATGCTGGTCTCGGCCTGCCTGGACTTCGGCACGATCGAGTTCACCGACGGGAACGACGACCCGTACGTGCTGTACCTGCCGACCTACGCGGCGATCGCGCACTACCACGGCAAGCACGGCGACCGGCCGCTGCGCGAGGTGCTGGCCGAGGCCGAGGAGTACGCCAGGCGCGACTACCCGTGGGCACTGGCCCAGGGCTCCCGGCTGACCGATTCCGAGCGGGCCGAGGCAGTCACCCGGCTGGCCGCGCTGACCGGCCTGTCCGAGGACTACGTGGACCGGGTCAACCTGCGGCCCGAGCACGTCCGCTTCCTCACCGAGCTGCTGCGCGACCAGCGCCGCACGGTCGGCCGCATTGACGGCCGGTTCACCGGCTGGGACACCGATTACGGCCGGGAGCACTGGAGCAGCGACCCGTCCATCGACGCGATCGTCGGGCCGTATACCGCCGCGCTGAACCACTACGTGCGGGCCGAGCTCGGCTACGCCAGCGACCTGCCGTACGAGATCCTGACCGACCGGGTGAATCCCTGGTCCTACAAGGAATTCGAGAACCAGCACGTGCACGTGATGGACCAGCTCGCGGCCGCGATGCGGGCCAACCCGCACATGCGGGTGCACGTCGCCTGCGGCTATCACGACGCGGCCACGCCATATTTCGCCGCCGAGCACACCTTCGCCCACCTGGCCATCCCGGCCGAGCTGGCGGCCGGGATCGAGTTCGCCTACTACGAGGCCGGGCACATGATGTACCTGCACGAGCCGAGCCGCCTGGCCCAGGCGGCCGACCTCGCCGAGTTCGTCCTGACCGGTCTCGACGGCACGGCCTGAGGAGCCCTCTGTGGACCTGTTCGGCCTGGCCGGCAAGGTGGCCGTGGTCACCGGGGGCACCAGCGGCATCGGCCTGATGATCGCCCGCGGCCTGCTGGACGCGGGTGCGAGGGTGTATCTCAGCTCCCGCAAGCCCGATGCCTGCGCCGCGGCGCAGCGGGAGCTGAGCGGGCACGGCACCGTGACCGCGATCCCGGCCGACCTGTCGTCCGAGCCGGAGTGCCTGCGGCTGGCGGCCGAGATCGGCGGCCGGGAGCGATCGCTGCACGTGCTGGTCAACAACGCGGGCGCGACCTGGGGCGCGCCGCTCGCCGAGTTCCCCGCCGCGGCCTGGGACAAGGTGCTCGACCTGAACCTGAAGGCGCCGTTCTTCCTGATCCGGGCGTTCCTGCCGCTGCTGGAGGCGGCCGGTACGGCCGAGGACCCGGCCAGGGTGATCAACATCGGCAGCATCGACGGGCTGCGCGTGCCGGCCCTGCCGACCTACGCCTACTCGGCCAGCAAGGCCGGGCTGCACCACCTGACCCGGGTGCTGGCCAGGGAGCTCGGGCCGCGTCACGTCACCGTCAACGCGGTGGCGCCCGGCCCGTTCGAGTCCAGGATGATGGCGGTCACCCTGGAGCGGTACGGCGAGACGATCGCGGCCGCCGCCCCGCTGCGCCGGATCGGCCGGCCGGACGACATGGCCGGGGTCGCGGTCTACCTGGCCTCCAGGGCCGGCGCCTACGTCACCGGCGCGGTCATCCCGGTGGACGGCGGCCTGGCCACCACGGTGTGAGCCTGCCGGAAGATTTGCCGAGCGGCCAGAGTTGGCATCGGGCATGACTGGGCTGCCGCTATCCGTTCTGGATCTATCTCCGGTGCAGGCGGGGACGAGTCGCGCGCAGGCGCTGGCGAACACCACCGCGCTGGCCCGCCGGGCCGAGGAGCTGGGCTACCGCCGGTTCTGGGTGGCCGAGCACCACAACATGCCCGGCATCGCCAGCTCGGCGCCCGCGGTGCTGATCGCCCACCTGGCCGCGGCGACCACCGCGATCCGGGTCGGCTCGGGCGGGGTGATGCTGCCCAACCACCCGCCGCTGGTGGTGGCCGAGCAGTTCGGCACGCTGGAGGCGCTGCACTCCGGCCGGATCGACCTCGGCATCGGCCGTGCGCCCGGCACCGACCAGCTCACCGCGCTGGCGCTGCGCCGCACCGCCGACGGCCTGTCGGCCGAGCACTTCCCGGCCGAGCTCGGCCAGCTGATGGCCCTGTTCGACGGCACGGAGCAGGCCGGACCGGTCACCGCCACGCCGGGCCGCGGTGACCGGCCGCAGATCTGGCTGCTCGGCTCCAGCGGCTACAGCGCCCAGCTGGCCGGGATGCTCGGGCTGCCGTTCTCGTTCGCGCATCACTTCAGCGCGGTGAACACGATCCCGGCGCTGGCGCTGTACCGGCGCAGCTTCCGCCCGTCCCGCTGGCTGGAGCGGCCGCTGGCGATGGTCGCGGTGAGCGCGGTCTGCGCGGACACCGACGAGCGGGCCCGGTGGCTGTCCGGTCCGGCCCGGCTGTCGTTCCTGCGGCTGCGCACCGGCCGCCCGCAGCCGCTGGCCACCCCGCAGGAGGCGGCCGCCTACCCGTTCACGCCCGCCGAGCGGCAGATCGCCGACGAGCGGTTCACCGGCCAGGCGATCGGCTCCCCCGACACCGTCGCACGCCAGCTCGCCGCCCTGGCCGGGCGCACCGCCGCCGATGAGCTGATGCTGACCACGATGGTCTACGATGTCACCGACCGGATCCGCTCCTTCGAGCTGATCACCGCCAAGGTCCTCCCCCGCCTCCCCTCCCCGCCCCCCTAACCCCGGCTCTTCCAGCGCTGATTTGCGGCGGGGCCAGGGCCTGCCGGTAAAGCAGTAGCGTCCGGGCGGCCGTGAGACACTACGCTGTCCTGGTGACTTCGGCGGGGTATTTGCGCTTTCCTCACGTTCAGTCGGATCTCGTTACCTTTGTGGCGGCCGACGACGTTCTGGCTGGCCCCCGCGGCTGGCGGCCGCGCATGGCGGTTCACCGCTGATCAGGCGGCCGCGCGCTGGCCGCGCTTGTCGCCGGGCGGCGGCCACCTAGCGTATGTGAGCAGCAAGGACGGCGGCCCGGAGGTCTACGTCGCGAGCGTCGAGGACGGCGGCGCGCAGCGGCTGAGTTACTGGGGCGCGCAGATGGCCAGGGTCTGCGGCTGGACCAGTGATGGTGAGGTGCTGGCCATCAGCCCGGCGGGTCAGCCGTTCGTCGATCACATGCGGGCGCGGGTGCTGAGCACCGGCCTGTCGGGCGGGCTGGGCGCGGCGAGGATCCTGCCGTTCGGCCCGGTCAGTGACATGTCCGCGGGGGACGGCCGGACCGCGCTGCTGACCGGCACCTGGGGCCAGGACATGGCGCACTGGAAGCGGTACCGGGGTGGCACGGCCGGGCGACTGTGGGTCGGAGACGGCCTGGACGCTGCGGCTGCTGGCACTTTCCGGCGAGTGCTGGCCGACATCGGCGGCCAGCTCGGCAGCCCGATGATCGTCGGGGACCGGCTGGCGTTCCTGTCCGACTTCGAGGGCACCGGCAATGTCTATTCGGTCGCCGCCGACGGGACCGGCCTGCGCCGGCACACCGATCATGACGGCTGGTATGCGCGCCAGGCCAGCACCGACGGGCGGCGGGTCATCTATTCCTGCGGTGGCGAGCTGTGGCTGCTGGACGGCCTCGACGCGGATCCACTGCGGCTGGACATCGTGCTCGGAACGCCAGCCGGCGGCCGGGCAACACGGCTGATCACGGCGGCCGATCATGTGGGCAGCCTGTCGGTGGACAAGTCAGGCCGGGCCAGCGCGGTCGAAGTGCGCGGCACGGTGCACTGGCTGACCCACCGGGACGGCCCGGCCCGCGCGCTTGCGGCCGTTCCTGGCGCGCGCGCCCGGTTCCCGCAGGTACTCGGTACCGCCGGTGATGTCGTCTGGGCCACGGATGAGGACGGTACCGACGCGCTGGCCATCGGCGGCCCGCCTGGCGCTGGCTCCGCGACTGCGCGGCGGCTGGCTGCCGGGCAGGTAGGCCGGGTACAGAGCCTGGCAGCAGCGCCGGATGGCTCGGCGATCGCAGTTGCGGCCCAGGATGGGCACCTGTGGCTGGTTGATGTCGCCTCGGAGCAGGTCCGCGAGCTCGCCGCGTCCGGCAACGGCGCTGTCAAAGGGCTCGCCTGGTCGCCTGACTCTGCCTGGCTGGCCTGGTCGGAGCCGACTGATCACCCGGCCGACCCGGGCGGCCTGGCGCTGCGCAAGATCCGGCTGGCCGGGGTCGCTGATGGCGAGGTGACAGACGCGACCGACGGCCGGTTCGTTGACACCGACCCGGTCTTCAGCCTGGACGGCAGGTACCTGGCCTTTCTGTCCCGTCGCAGCTTCGACCCGATTTACGACGCGCACTCCTTCGACCTGTCGTTCCCGTACGGCGCCAGGCCGTACCTGGTGCCGCTGCAGGCAGCGGCGCCGTCGCCGTTCGGCCCGGAGCTGGCAGGCCGCCCGGCCAGCGGCGAGGACAAGGACAAGGACGGCGGCGACGCAGCCGACAGCTGTCCGGGCGGCGCCAGCTCGGCGGGTGACAGCAGCGCGGAGAACGGTGAGAGCGGCAAGAACAAGGGCGCGGCGGGCACTGATCCGGTCGTCGTCGACACTGACGGCCTGGCCGGCCGCGTTGTCACACTGCCGGTACAGGAGTCGCGGTACTCCCGGCTGCGCGCGGTCAAGGGCGGGCTGGCCTGGCTTCGCGAGCCGCTGCGGGGCGAGCTGGGGCTGGGCGGGGCGGCACCCGACGATGACGCGCCGCGGCCCTCGCTGGAGCGCTTCGACTTCGCCAAGCGAGCCCTGACCGAGCTGGCCAGCGAGGCTGACTGGTTCGAGGTCAGCGGTGACGGCACGAAGCTGGTGATCAGCGAGCACGGCAAACTGACCGTCGTGCCGGCCGACCGGAAGGCCGACCCGGACAACGACGACGACAGGATCGTCATTGACCGGAGCCGGGCCAGGTTCTCCGCGGATCCGCCCGCGCTGTGGCAGCAGGCCTACGGCGAGGCGTTCCGGATCATGCGGCACGATTACTGGGTCGCCGACATGGCCGATGTCGACTGGGACGCGGTAGAGCAGGAGTACAGGCCGCTGCTGGACCGGATCGCCAGCCAGGCCGACTTTACCGACCTGCTCTGGGAGGTCTTCGGCGAGCTCGGCACCTCGCATGCCTACGCCGCCGGCCCCGGCGGTGATCACCAGAACGCCAGTTGCGTGCCCGGCATCCTCGGCGCCGACCTGGAACGGGACGGTAACACCTGGCGGGTGACCAGGACGGTCCTGGGCGATGCGTCCGACCCCAGGGCCAGGGCCCCGCTGGCAGCGCCGGGCGCGGGCATCGCGCCCGGCGATGCGATCCTCGCGGTGGACGGCCGGCCGGTCGGTCCTCAGGGGCCCGGGCCGCTGCTGGTCGGGACGGCGGGCAAGCCGGTTGCGCTGACCATCGGGCCAGCCGGCGGCGGGGAGCTTCGCCAGGTCGCCGTGGTACCGCTGCGATCGGACCTGCGGCTCCGTTACCTGGACTGGGTCCGGCACAAGCGTGCCCAGGTACACGAGCTGTCCGGCGGCCGGGCCGGGTACGTACACGTACCGGATATGGTCAGCGAAGGCTGGGCTGACTTCTTGCGCGACCTGCGCAGCGAGATGCTCCGGGACGCCGTGGTGGTGGACATTCGGAGCAACGGCGGCGGGCACATCTCAGAGCTGGTAATCGAGAAACTCAACCGCCGCGTCATCGGCTGGGACAACAGGCGCGGGATGCAGCCGGGTACCTATCCGGACGGCGCGCCGCGTGGCCCGATCGTCGCGCTGGCCGACGAGTTCGCAGCCTCGGACGGTGACATCGTCACCGGGGCGATCCAGGCACTTCAGCTCGGGCCGGTCGTCGGCACCAGAACCTGGGGCGGCGTGATCGGCTATGACGAGGAACACGAGCTAGTCGACGGGACGAAAATCACGGTGCCCCGGCTGTCCTTCTACTTTGAGTCCAGCGGCTGGGGAGTAGAGAACTACGGCGTCGATCCCGACGTCGAGGTGATGATAAGTCCGGCGGACTGGGCCGCGGACCGCGACACCCAGCTGGAGACCGCCGTCCAGCTGGCGCTGGCGGCGCTCGAGGAACGGCCCGCGGCCCGGCCGCCGGACATTACCACCCGGCCGTCCCGGCGCCGTCCCCCGCTGCCGCCGCGGGCCGGGTAGCAAACAGACACCCTGCTCGCGATACGGCCGCGATACTCACCGGATACGTCCGGCGGAGAGACTCAAGCCACCCAAGGCTCTCAGCTGGGACCTGCATGGTCATCTGGCGAGGGCTCGTACCACGAAAGGATAAAAGAGGTGGTCCTCAGAGCACTCACGAGACGTGCCGCTGTCGTTCTCGCGCTGACCCTGCCCGCTGCGAGCCTGGTTCTCGCCGCGGGATTGCCGCAAGCATCTGCCTGCGGTCTCAGTACAAAACCTACCAATGAACATTGCTATGCAGAGGCAGAAAACCTGCACGTGGCCGCCAATCACGGGGTAACCGGGGACCCTGTACATCACCTGCCTCTACTATCCGGATAACGGCAACTTCGTCACTGACGAGGTATGGGACGCAAACCTGGCGAACCAGACCTGGATAGAAGCAGGCATTCAGAGCGGTGTCGGCTACAACGGCGGTTATTTTAACAAGGACTGGTTCTGGGCCTTGCAGCCGCCAGGCTCCAACTACGTGGAGTACGACACCTCAGTTCAGGCCAATCTCACGACAGAATACCCGGTCGAGATAACTTATGCCGGCAGTGACTCCTGGGACGTGTACGGCTACGACAACTTCTCCGAAATCGGCGAAGCTGCCAACAACTCGTATACTCCCACCCAGGCGCTAGGCGGCACTGAGTACACGAGCGGTTCAGGAAGCGGCCTGCGCGACATCGCCAACATATACAATCTCGCGAACCAGGGCCTCAACGGCACCTGGTACTCCCTGGGCAGCGCCGCCAGCAACGAAAACCTTGGACCTGGTAACTACATCGGCGGCAACTACAACTCAGTCGCATCCGAGGAATCCTGGAGCGGGCCATGCTGAACTCATCACCGAGCGCTCCGCGACGCCGCAGGACGCTACTGTGCGCCTCAGCGGCCAGCGCAGCCGCGGCGGTCGCCCTCAGCGCGATCCTGCTGTCGGCCGGCTCCTCCGGCGCCAGCGCTACCCAGGGCGCACCGATCGCCGCCGCGGCGATCCCGGCACTGCGGGTACACATGCTGGCGCTAGCCCGCTTCACCGGTGACGCGCACCCCGCCTCTGTCCGGGCCGTCCTCACTACCGGGACACGAGCACTGGGTACGGTGGCACCAGGCGTCACGATCCCGGGCAGCGCCCGCCAGACCGTCTATCTCGTCGTCATGACCGGCAATTTCACCGACACCCACGCGCCGGTACCTCCCCGCGCCAAGGATCCGACCGGCCGGTATCTCGCCGTCACCATCAACCCCGCGACCTGGCGGGTCATCGTCCTGAACATCGGCAACCACCGCCCCCCGGTGCCGCTGAGCAGCTACGGGACAGTCTCCGTACTCGTCAGGTAACAAGGCTCGGCTAGCTCGCGCCCGCAGCGCAGGCGGGTGGCCAGCCGGGGACCCGGCCGGCCACCCGCCTGCGCCTGCGTTGCCGGGCGGGGTCCGTGCGGCTAGCCTGTCGAGGACGCCGCGGGGTGCGGCGCGTGAGGACGGAAGGAGGCGCGATGATTCCCACCATTCACCCGGCGCCTCCGCAGACTGTCCGGTAACAGTCCCGGTCGCGCCTCTGCCACGCAGAGGATCACGATGACGTACGAACCAGCACCGCAAATCCATGCGCCCGGACGGCCGGATGACGTGCCGCCGGCGTTTGACGAGCGCACCATCCTGACCACGTTCCTGGACTACACGCGAGGCACCGTCCACGCCAAGTGCGAGGGGCTGCCGGACGCGAGCGCCCGCCTGGCACCCCTGCCCACCTCGCCGCTGATGACGGTCTCCGGCCTGGTCAGCCACCTGCGCTGGGTCGAGATCTCCTGGATCGAGAAGACATTCCTCGGCCAGGAAATCGACCCGCCGTGGACCGATGAGGAACCCGACCGGGAGTACTCGATCGCGACGACGATCCCGCTCGCGAGGCTGCTCGACGACTACCGGGCGACGTGTGACCGGCACCGGGAGGTAGCCGCCGGTTTCGACCTCGACGCGCCGTCGCGCGGCGAGCTCGGCTGGCGGAGCGAGCCGGTGACGCTGCGGTGGATCCTGTTCCACCTCACCGAGGAGACCGCCCGCCACAACGGTCACATCGACCTACTGCGCGAGCTGGCCGACGGCACCCGCGGGAGCTAGCCTCCGGATTCCGAAGAACTGTTCGCCGTGCCTGCGGGGCCCTGGCTGGGTAGGAGTCACTCGGCCCGGCCGCGGACAGTACTGGGCCGCGAAAACGGAGGGGACGGTCATGACGGGCGAACCGGGCACCGGGGCCCGGCAGCGGCGGGACAGCCTGCCGGGCCGCCGGCCGCCACGGCCCGGCCGGCCGGGCGGCGCCACGCGGTCGGCATCTACGGCACGATCGTCACGGCCGGCGTGCTGGCCTCGGCCGGCGATGAGGTGTCCAGCCTGGACCTGACCATCGCGGTCCTGATCACGCTGGTGGTGTACTGGCTCGCCGAGGAATACGCCGAGATCCTGGGCGAGCACCTGGCCGGCGGGCGGCTGCCGACCTGGCGGTACGCGCTGGCGGCGCTGGCCGCCACCTGGCCCATGGTCGGCGCGTCGTTCCTGCCGCTGCTGCTGGTCGTGCTGTGCTGGCTGCTCGGGGCGGCGCCATCGGCGGCGGCCAACGTCGGCCTGATCGCGGCCGTCGGCGAGCTGATGCTCTACGCCTGGGCCGCCGGGCGGGCCGCGGCCCTGCCGCGCCGGCAGCAGCTCACGCTGGCCGCCGCCGCTGCCGTACTCGGGCTGGTGATGGTATTCCTCAAGGATGTCATCCTGGTCCAGCTGCACTGATCCGGCTGCACTGGCCCAGCCGCCTGGAGGCGCGCAATGACCGAGCGGATCATCACCCCGCGGGGCCGGGGCTTCCTGCTGCTGGACGCCCATCCCGGCGGCTGTGCCGCGGATGTGGCCGGCCTGGTGTCCGGCCTGCCCGCCGCCCTGCCCCCCGCCCCGGCCCGCGCCGGTGCCCGGCCGGTCGCGCTGGTGATCGGGTCGTCGGCCGGGTACGGGCTGGCCGCGACCGTGGCCGGGCTGGCGCGGTTCGGCATCAACGGCGCCGGGGTGTGCCTGGAGCGGCCGCCGGCCGAGCGGCGCACCGGCACGGCGGGCTGGTACCGCACCATCGCCACCGCCGCCATCGCGGCGCAGGCCGGCGCCGACTTCTCGTTCGTCAACGCCGACGCGTTCGCCGACGACACCAAGGACGCGGTGCTCGACGAGATCGGGCGGCGGTTCGGCGGGCTTGACTACCTCATCTACAGCGTCGCCGCGCCGCGGCGTACCGACAGCCGGACCGGAGCCACCTACCATTCGGTGATCAAGCCGCTGGGTGCCGGGATGCGGACCAAGACGCTCAGCCTGGATGGGGCGGGCGGGGCGGGCCGGGCGGACGCACGGCTGCGCGAGGTCGATGTGGCGCCGGCCACCGCGGCCGAGACGGCCGAGACGGTGCAGGTGATGGGCGGCGAGGACTGGGCCCGCTGGCTGGACGCGGTGCTGGTGCGCGGCCTGGCCCGGCCGGGCTTCGCCACCGTCGCGCTGACCTACATCGGCTCCGGGCTGACCGCGGCGATCTACCGGGACGGCACCATCGGGGCGGCCAAGAAGCACCTGGAGGACACCGCGGCCGCGCTGGACACGCGGCTGCGGGCATCCGGCGGCCGCGCCTTCACCTCGGTGAACGGCGCCGCGGTCACCCAGTCCTCGACCGCGATCCCCGGCATCGGGCTGTACCTGGCGATCCTGCGGTCGGTGCTGGGCGACCGGATGCGCACCCCGGCCGAGCAGTCGGCCAGCCTGTGGGACCAGCTCACCGGCGCCGCCCCGGTCGACCTCGACGAGCAGGGCCGGATCCGGCTGGACCGCTGGGAGCTGGCCGAGGACGTGCAGCGGGAGGTGGCCAGGCGCTGGGCGGCGTGCGAGCCCGGCAGCCTGGACGGTCTCGCCGACGCCGGCTGGTTCGCCGCCCAGGTGCTGCGGCTGTACGGGTTCGGCGTGCCCGGCGTGGACTACGCAAGGCCGGCCGAGCCCGACCTGCCCTGGCCGGCCGCTGGCCCCTAGACTCGCCAGCGTGAGCACCGCCCCGGCCGTGGAGATCACCGGCCTGGTCAAGCAGTACGGCCGCACCACCGCGGTGGCCGGCCTGTCGCTGCGGGCGGAACGGGCCCAGGTGACCGCGATCCTCGGGCCGAACGGGGCGGGCAAGACCTCCACGATCGAGATCTGCGAGGGCTTCCGGCGGCCGGACGCCGGGACGGTCCGGGTGCTCGGCCTGGATCCGGTCCGCGACCACCGGGCGCTGGCGCCGCGGGTAGGCGTGATGCTCCAGTCCGGCGGCGTGCCGACGGCGGCCAGGGCGGCGGAGTACCTGGGCGTGATGGCCAGGTTCCACGCAAGGCCGATCGAGCCGCGGCTGCTGCTGGACCGGCTCGGGCTGGCGGGCTGCGGGCGGACCCCGTTCCGGCGGCTGTCCGGCGGCCAGCAGCAGCGGCTGTCCCTGGCCGCGGCGATCATCGGCCGCCCGGAGCTGGTGTTCCTGGACGAGCCGACGGCCGGGCTGGACCCGCAGGCCAGGCTGGCCACCTGGGACCTGATCGCGGCCCTGCGGGCCGCGGCCACCACGGTTATCCTGACCACGCACTACATGGAGGAAGCCGAGCGGCTGGCCGACCGCGTGATCATCATCGATAACGGCACACTGGTCGCCGAGGGCACCCCGGCGCAGCTCACCGGCACCGCCGGGCAGCTGCGGTTCCGGGCCGAGCCTGGCCTGGACACCGACGGGCTGGTGGCGGCGCTGCCGGCGGGCAGCGCGGCCAAGGAGTCCCCGGCCGGCCACTACGTGGTCGAGGTGCACACCGCGGTGACGCCGCGGCTGATCGCCTCGGTCACCGCCTGGTGCGCCGAGCACGGGATCCTGGCGCAGAGCCTGCGGATCGAGAGCCGCACGCTCGAGGACGTCTTCCTGGAGCTGACCGGACGGGAGCTGCGGCCGTGACCGGGCCGGTGCCAGCCCAGCCGGTGCCAGCCCAGCCGGTGCCGGCGGACTGGCCGAGCCGGCCCCGGGCGCCGCGCCGCTGTGGCGGATGACCACCGCCCAGGCCGGGCTCGAGCTGCGGATCCTGCTGCGCAACGGGGAGCAGCTGCTGCTGACGCTGATCATCCCGGTGCTGCTGCTGGTCGCGTTCGGGCACGAGCCGCTGATCAGCCTCGGGCACGTGCGCCGGATCGACTTCGTGGTGCCCGGCATCATCGGCCTGGCCGTGCTGTCCACCGCGTTCACCAGCCAGGCGATCGCCACCGGCTTCGAGCGCCGGTACGGGGTGCTCAAGCGGCTGGGCGCCACCCCGCTGTCCCGCCGGGGCCTGATCGGCGCCAAGACGCTGACCGTGCTCGCGGTCGAGGTGCTGCAGATCGCCGTGATCGTCATCGTGGGGGCCGCGCTCGGCTGGCACCCGCAGCCGGGTGCCGCAGCGGCGGCCTGGCTGCCGCTGCTGCTGCTGGCCGGCACCGCGGCGTTCAGCGGCCTGGCCCTGCTGCTGGCCGGGACGATGCGGGCCGAGGCCACCCTGGCCGCGGCCAACCTGCTCTACCTGGTCATGCTCGGCCTCGGCGGGGTGGTCTTCCCGCTGACCAAGTTCCCGGCCGCGGTGCAGCCGGTGCTGAAGCTGCTGCCGGCCGGCGCGCTCTGTGACGGGCTGCGCGCGGTGCTGGCCCACGGCACCGGCCGGCCGGCCGCTGACCTGGGTGTGCTGGCCATCTGGGCGGCCGCCGGGATTGCGCTGGCCGCCCGTACCTTCAGGTGGGAATGACCACGGCAGGTGGGAATGACCACGGGCCGGGCTGGCATGACCACGGGCCGCCGGGAGATGACCGGGGACCGGCCGGAAACCACCGCAGGCGGGCCCGGCGGAGCCGGGGCGGCGGGGGGCAGCGGGCGCGGCGGGCGGGGCGGGCGGGGCGGCCCGCTCAGCCTGCTGCCGCCCTCGGTGCTGGTGCCGGCCGGGATACTGTCGGTCCAGATCGGCGCCGGGCTGGCCGGGCGGCTGTTCAGCCAGGTGCCGCCGGCCGCGGTGACCGCGCTGCGGCTGTGGTCGGCGGCGGTCGTGATGGCCGTGCTCGGCGGCCGGAGCCTGGGCCGGGCGGTTCGCGGCATGGCGGCCGACCGGGCCTGGCGGGATACCGGCGTGGCCGTGCTGTTCGGTCTGGTGCTGGCGGTCATGAACTACTCGATCTACCAGTCCTTCGCCCGGATCCCGCTCGGCATCGCGGTGACGATCGAGTTCCTCGGCCCGCTGGCGGTCGCGGTGGCATCCTCGCGCCGCCTGCTCGACCTGCTCTGGGTGGCGCTGGCCGGGACCGGGGTGGCGCTGCTGTCGGCGGGCGGCACCAGGCTGGCCAGCGGCTCGCTGGCGACGGCACACCCGTCCGGCCGGACCGCCCTGATCGGCGTGGCGTTCGCGCTGGTCTCGGCCGCGTCCTGGGCCGCCTACATCCTGCTCAGCCGCGCCACCGGGCGGCGGTTCCGCGGCTCGTCCGGGCTGACCATCGCGATGCTGGTAGCCGCGGTCGCGGTCATCCCGGCCGGGGTCACGGCGGGCGGCGCGCTGCTGCGGCCGGGCGTGCTGGCCACCGGCGCGGCCGTCGGGCTGCTGTCCTCGGTGATCGCCTACCGGATCGAGCTGGAGGCGCTGCGCCGGATCACGCCGCGGGTGTTCGGGGTCTGGATGAGCCTGGAGCCGGCCGTGGCCGCCCTGGTGGGCCTGGTCATGCTCGGCGAGGCGCTGGCGGTGCGGCAGTGGGCCGCGGTCGGCTGCGTGATCGTCGCCTGCGCCGGGGCGGCCAGGGAAGGACCGTCCCGGCCAGAGCCGCCCGGCCGCCAGGACCCGCTGCCGCCCCCGCCGGCGGGTTAGCGCCGCGCGCTCCTACCATGGACGGGTGCCCGCTCGCCTTGATGCCCAGCGTCCCGGCCGTGCGGTCCCGCACCGTGTGATCCGGCACTGGGCGGCTCCGGTGCTGGCGCCGTCCCCGGCGGCGATGCGGCGGCTCGCGCTGGCCGGCCTGGCCGCCTCGGCCGGGATCATCCTGACCGGCGCCGCGGTCCGGCTGAGCCAGTCCGGCCTCGGCTGCCCGGACTGGCCGGCCTGCACCGCGCGCAGCATCGTCGCGTCCGGCGACACCGGCGACCCGCTGATCCACCGCTGGATCGAGTTCGGCAACCGGCTGGTCACCGTCGCGATCTTCGTGATCGCGATCGTGGTCTGCGTGGCGGGCTGGCGGTTCACCGGCGGCTCAGGCCGCCGCCGCGACGTGGCCTGGCTCGCGGCGGCTCAGCCGGCCGCGATCGCGGTCCAGGCCGTGCTCGGCGGCATCGTGGTGCTGACGAAGCTGAACCCGGTCTGGGTCTCGGTGCACTTCCTGGCCTCGATGGCGCTGGTGGCCGCGGCGGTCGCGCTCTACGTCCGGTGCCAGGAGGGCACCGGCCCGGCCCGGCCGCTGGTGCGGCGCGAGGTGCGGCTGCTCGCGGCCGGCGTGGTCGGGGTGCTGGCCCTGATGCTCGCGGCCGGCACCGTGGTCACCGGTACCGGGCCGCTGGCCGGGGCCAGGGCCGTGCCCCGCTACCACCTGCCGCTGACCGGCGTCACCCAGCTGCACGCCGACATCGGCTGGCTGCTGGCCGGGCTGGTCAGCGCGCTGCTGCTGGCGCTGCGGTTCGGCGCGGTGCCGCGGCGCACGGCCCGGCTCGGCTGGGCGCTGCTCGGCCTGATCGCGCTCCAGGGCGCGGTCGGCTACGCGCAGTACTTCTCCGGCCTGCCGGCCGGGCTGGTCTGGGTCCACGTATGCGGCGCCACCGCGATCTGGATCACCGCCCTGCTGCTGCTGTTCTCGCTGCGTGACCGGGGGCCGCTGGCCGCGCTGCCGCCCGCCGCGCAGGCCCTGACGGCGGATGCGGCGGTGCGGTAGCTTTCGGCCATGCCGAAGGCAGCGGTCAACGGGATCGAGATCAGCTACGCCGATTCGGGCGGCGGCGCCGGCGGTGACGCGCCCGCGGTGCTGCTGAGCCACGGGTACCTGATGGACCACAGCATGTTCGAGCACCAGGTGGCCGCGCTCGCGCCGGAGTTCCGGGTGATCACCTGGGATGAACGCGGGTTCGGGGACACCCCCGCGCCCGGGCCTTTCTCTTACTGGGACTCGGCCGCCGACGCGCTGGGCCTGCTCGACCACCTGGGCATCCGGCGGGCCGTCCTCGGCGGCATGTCCCAGGGCGGGTTCCTCAGCCTGCGGGCCGCGCTGCTGGCGCCGGAACGGGTCCGGGCGCTGATCCTGCTGGACTCCCAGGCGGGCCTGGAGGATCCGGCCGAGCTGCCTGCCTACGAGCAGATGGAGGCGATCTGGCGGGAGCGCGGCCCGGAGCCGGTGCAGGAGGTGGTCGCCTCGATCATCCTCGGCCCCGGCAGCTGGGACGACTGGTACGCCAAGTGGGCCGCGCTGGGACATCGACGGGCTCACCCGCGCCTTCCGCTGCCTGGTCGACCGCGACGACATTACCGGGCGGCTGGCCGAGATCCGCTGCCCGGCGCTGGTGGTGCACGGCACCGCCGACGCGGCGATCCCGATGGCGCGGGCGCGGGAGCTGGCCGGAGGGCTCGGCGGGCCGACCGGGCTGGTCGAGATCGACGGCGGCCCGCATGCGGCCAGCCTCACCCACCCGGCCCAGGTGAACGCGGCGATCCTGCCGTTCCTGCGCGGGCTGGCCGGAGACTGACCGGCCGGAGCCTGACCGGGCGGCGCGGCCTGCCGGGCGGGCCGGCCAGGGTTCGCCCGTGGTTCACCGGCGGGCCGGTTAACGCCGGGCAATCCGGGGATAGGGTCAGTCTCGTGACCGCCGCCTCTGGAAGGGAGCCCGACGCAACCGTGAGCAGCCCGCGCAGACCGCCCTGGACTGGTCCTCCGCCGACGACCGGGCCGTCGACCTGATCCGGGTGCTGGCCATGGACGCGGTGCAGCAGGCCGGGTCCGGCCACCCGGGCACGGCGATGAGCCTCGCCCCGGCCGCCTACCTGCTGTTCCAGCACATCCTGCGGCATGACCCGGCGGACCCGGACTGGCTCGGCCGGGACCGTTTCGTGCTGTCCTGCGGGCATTCCAGCCTGACCCTGTATATCCAGCTGTACCTGTCCGGCTACGGGCTGACCCTGGACGACCTGCAGCCGACTGCGCACCTGGGGCAGCCGGACGCCCGGCCACCCCGAGCACCGGCACACGCCCGGCGTGGAGACCACGACCGGCCCGCTCGGCCAGGGCCTGGCCAACGCGGTCGGCATGGCGATGGCGGCCCGGCGCGAGCGCGGCCTGCTCGATCCCGATGCCGCGCCCGGCACCAGCCCGTTCGACCACCACATCTACGTGTTCGCCTCCGACGGCGACATCGAGGAGGGCATCAGCCACGAGGCCTCGTCGCTGGCCGGGCACCAGCAGCTCGGCAACCTGGTGCTGCTGTACGACGACAACGCACATCTCGATCGAGGACGACACGGCGATCGCGAAGTCCGAGGACGTGGCCGCCCGGTACGAGGCCTACGGCTGGCACGTGCAGCGGCTGAGCTGGCGCAGCCCCGGCGGCTACCGCGAGGACGTGCGCGGCGCTGCACCGGGCGCTGACCACCGCCAGGGACCACGCCGCGGCGCCGTCGCTGATCGCGCTGCGCACCATCATCGGCTGGCCGGCGCCGAACAAGCAGAACACCGGCGCCGCGCACGGCTCGGCCCTGGGCGCCGACGAGGTCGCCGCCACCAAGCAGATCCTCGGCTTCGACCCGGACGGTGACTTCCCGGCCGAGCCGGACCTGGTCGCCCACGCCCGCCAGGTGGCGCGAGCGCGGCAGCGCAGGCCAGGGCGGCCTGGGACGAGTCCTTCGCCGCCTGGTCGGCCGGCGGACCCGGACCGGCGCGCGCTGCTGGACCGGCTGCCGCGCGCGAGCTGCCGGACGGCTGGGCCGGCGCGCTGCCCTCGTTCGCGCCCGACGCCAAGGGCATGGCCACCAGAAAGGCATCCGGCCAGGTCCTGAACGCGCTCGCCGCCGGTGCTGCCCGAGCTGTGGGGCGGCTCGGCCGACCTGGCCGGCAGCAACGACACCACCATGGCCGGCGAGCCGTCGTTCATCCCGCGAGGTCCACCAGACCAAGATGTTCCCCGGCAATCCGTACGGCCGCACGCTGCACTTCGGCATCCGCGAGCACGCCATGGGCGCGATCTGCAACGGCATCGCGCTGCACGGCCTGACCCGGCCCTACGGCGGCACGTTCCTGGTGTTCAGCGACTACATGCGGCCCGTCGGTGCGGCTGGCCGCGCTGATGGGCCTGCCGGTCACGTTCGTCTGGACGCACGACTCGATCGGCCTCGGCGAGGACGGCCCGACCCACCAGCCGGTCGAGCACCTGTGGGCGCTGCGCGCCATCCCCGGCCTGGACGTGGTCGGCCGGGCGACGCCAACGAGACCGCGGTCGCCTGGCGGACCATCCTGGAGCGCACCGACCACCCGGCCGGGCTGTGCCTGACCAGGCAGAACGTGCCGGTCCTCGACCGCGTCGGCCGGCAGCAGGCGCTGGCCAGCGCCGAGGGCACCGCCCGCGGCGGCTACGTGCTGGCCGAGGGCATGCCGAGGCGGCGCAGCCGGACGTCATCCTGATCGGCACCGGCAGCGAGGTCCAGATCGCGCTGGCCGCGCGGGACCGCTGGCAGCGCGAGGGCATCGCGGCCCGGGTGGTGTCGATGCCGTGCGTGGAATGGTTCGCCGAGCAGGACGCCGCCTACCAGGCCGAGGTGCTGCCGCCGGCAGGTCCGGGCCAGGGTCAGCGTCGAGGCCGGCATCGCGCTCGGCTGGCGCGCGTTCGTCGGGCGACGCCGGCGAGTGCGTCAGCCTGGAGCACTTCGGCGCGTCCGCGGCCTACCAGAAGCTGTACGAGGAATTCGGGTTCACCGCCGGAGCGGGTCGCCGCAGGCGGCCAGGGCCAGCCTGGCCAGGATTCAAGCGTCCGCGGCGGGCCCGGCCGCGACTGAGCCACGAGGAGCGAGACTGGCATGAGTTCCGGCACCGATGACGTCCTGGCCGAGCTGACCGCGGCCGGCGTCGCCGTCTGGCTTGACGACATCAGCAGGGACCGGCTGCGATCCGGCAACCTGGCCGCCCTGGTGGCCGGGACATGCACGTGCGCGGGGTGACGTCCAACCCGACGATCTTCGCGCAGCGCGCTGGCCAAGGGCGCCGCCTACGACGAGCAGGTGGCCGACCTGGCCGTGCGCGGGGTGAGCGTGGACGAGGCGGCCAGGGCGATCACCACCTACGACATCCGCTGGGCCTGCGACGTGCTGCGGCCGGTCTACGACGCGACCGGCGGCGTCGACGGCCGGGTGTCGATCGAGGTCGATCCGCGGCTGGCGGGCGACACCGCGAAGACCGATCGCCGAGGCGCGGGCGCTGTGGTGGCTGGTGGACCGGCCCAACCTGTTCATCAAGATCCCGGCCACCGCGGCGGGCCTGCCCGCGATCACCCAGTGCCTGGCGCGAGGGCATCAGCGTGAACGTCACGCTGATCTTCTCGCTGCAGCGGTACGGCGCAGGTCATCGACGCGTTCATGGCCGGCCTGGAGCAGGCCGCGGACGCGCGACCTGTCCGGGCTCGGCTCGGTGGCCTCGTTCTTCGTCAGCCGGGTGGACACCGAGGTCGACCGCCGGCTGGACAAGCTCGGCACGCCGGAGGCGCGCGGCGCTGCGCGGCAAGGCCGCGGTGGCCAACGCCCGGCTGGCCTACGAGCTGTTCGAGCAGCGGCTGGCCAGCGACCGATGGCCGGCGCTGCGCGGCCAGCGGGGCCCGGCCGCAGCGGCCGCTGTGGGCATCGACCAGCACCAAGGACCCGGCCTACCCGGACACGATGTACGTGACCGACCTGGTCGCGCCGGACACCGTGAACACCATGCCGGAGGCCACGCTGCGCGCCATGGCCGACCACGGCGAGCTGCGCGGCGACACCGATCCACGGCGGCTACCAGCAGGCCCGTGAGCTGTTCGAGCTCAGCTGGAGGCGCTGGGCATCAGCTATGACGACGTGACGGCGGTGCTGGAGGAGGAGGGCGTGGCCAAGTTCGCCGCATCCTGGACCGAGCTGCTGGACACGATCAGCACCGAGATGGCCGCGGCGAGCCGCCGGTGACCAACCCGCTGCGCGACCCGCGGGACCGCCGGATCCCCCGGGTCGCCGGGCCCTGCGTGCTGGTCATGTTCGGCGTCACCGGCGACCTGGCCAGCAAGAAGCTGCTCCCGGCGATCTACGACCTGGCCAACCGCGGCCTGCTGCCGCCCGGCTTCTCGCTGGTCGGCTTCGCCCGCCGGGACTGGGCCGACGAGGACTTCGCCCAGCTCACCCACGACGCGGTGAAGGCGCACGCGCGCACCCCGTTCCGTGAGGAGGTCTGGCAGCAGGTCTGCGAGGGCATCCGGTTCGTGCCCGGCGAGTTCGCCGACGACGCCGCGTTCGACCAGCTGGCCGCCACCGTGGCCGAGCTGGACGCCGAGCGCGGCACCGGCGGCAACTACGCGTTCTACCTGTCCATCCCGCCGAACGCGTTCCCGGTGGTGGTACAGCAGCTCAAGCGCTCCGGCCTGGCCACGGCACCAGAGCCGGTAGCGCGAGGCCGGGCATCCGGCCGGCCGTGGCGCCGGGTGGTGATCGAGAAGCCGTTCGGCCACGACCTGGCCAGCGCGCGCGAGCTGAACGAGATGCTGGCTGCCGTCTTCCCGGCGCACGCGGTCTTCCGCATCGACCACTACCTGGGCAAGGAGACGGTGCAGAACCTGCTGGCGCTCCGGTTCGCCAACACCCTGTTCGAGCCGATCTGGAACCGCGGCTACGTGGACCACGTGCAGATCACCATGGCCGAGGACATCGGCATCGGCGGCCGGGCCGGCTACTACGACGGCATCGGCGCGGCCCGGGACGTGATCCAGAACCACCTGCTGCAGCTGCTGGCGCTGACCGCGATGGAGGAGCCGCTGTCGTTCTCCGCCGCGGCGCTGCGGGCCGAGAAGGAGAAGGTGCTGTCGGCCGTGCAGATCCCGGCCGACCTGGCCGAGGGCACCGCCCGGGGCCAGTACGCGGCCGGCTGGCAGGGCGGCGTCGAGGTCCGCGGGTACCTGGAGGAAGACGGCATCCCGGCGGACTCGATCACCGAGACCTACGCGGCGATCCGGCTGGCGATCGACACCAGGCGCTGGGCCGGGGTGCCGTTCTACCTGCGCACCGGCAAGCGGCTGCCGACCCGGATGACCGAGATCGCGGTCATGTTCCAGCGCGCGCCGCACCTGCCGTTCGCCGCCACCGACACCGAGGAGCTGGGCCAGAACGCGCTGGTGATCCGGGTCCAGCCGGACGAGGGGGTCACCCTCCGGTTCGGCTCCAAGGTGCCGGGCTCGGCGATGGAGGTGCGCGACGTGAACATGGACTTCGCCTACGGCGGGTCGTTCACCGAGTCCAGCCCGGAGGCTTACGAGCGGCTGCTGCTCGACGTGCTGATCGGCGACCCGCCGCTGTTCCCGCGGCAGGAGGAGGTCGAGCTGTCCTGGCAGATCCTCGATCCGATCGAGGAGTTCTGGGCCGGGCACGACAAGCCGGAGCAGTACCCGGCCGGCACCGCACGGCCCGGCCGGAGCCGACGCCCTGATGGCCAGACGGACGCGCCTGGCGCAGCTCTGGGCGGCGGACCATGAGCGCGGGAATGGCAGCCGTCATGCTGATCGACCTGACGGACACCACGACCGGCGCGATCCGGGGCGACCTGCGCCGGGCCAGGGAGCAGCTCGGCGGCCCGGCCACCGGCGTGGTGCTCAACCTGATCATCGTGACCGACGAGTCCACCCAGCACGACGCGGTCCGGGCGGCCAGCCAGGCGGGCCGGGAGCACCCCTGCCGGGTGCTCGGGGTGATCGCGCGGGACCCGCGCCGCGAGTCCCGGCTGGATGCCGAGATCAGGACCGGGGACGGCGCGCCGGGCCAGACCGTGCTGCTGCGGCTGTACGGCCCGATGAGCCTGCACGCCGACTCGGTGGTCACGCCGCTGCTGGTGCCGGACACGCCGGTGGTCACCTGGTGGCCGGGGCCCGGCCCGGCCGCGCCGTCGGCCGAGCCGCTCGGCGCGCTCGCCCAGCGCCGGATCACCGACGCCTCGGCCAGCGACGTGCCCGGCCGAGGCGCTGGCCGCGCTGGCCGCCGGGTACCAGCCCGGCGACACCGACCTGAGCTGGACCAGGGCCACCGCGTGGCGCTCGCTGCTGGCCGCAACCCTGGACCAGACGCACGGCCGGGTCAGCGGCGGCTGGGTGCTGGCCGAGGAGCACAACCCGACCGCCGACCTGATCGCCGCCTGGCTCACCGACCGGCTGGACGTGCCGTTCCGCCGGGACGACTCCGGCGGCCCCGGCATCACCGAGGTGTGCTTCACCACCAGCGACCAGGCCGAGGGCGAGATCATCATCAGCAGGCCGGACGGCCGGACCGCGACGCTGAGCCGGCCAGGCCAGCCGGACCGGCATGTCGCGCTGCACCGCCGGGAGACCGCCGAGCTGCTGGCCGAGGAGCTGCGCAGGCTGGATCCGGACGAGGTCTACGGCGAGACGCTGGCCAGCGTCGCCGACCGGATGAAAGGCAGGTAGCGCCATCGCTGCAGCGCAGGTCATCGTGTACGCCGACGCCAGGCTGCTGGCCAGGGCGGCGGCGGCCCGCCTGGTCACCGCGCTGACCGACGCGCAGGCCGGCGGCCGCCTCGCCTCGCTGGTGCTGACCGGCGGCGGCATCGGCACCCAGGTGCTCGCGTCGGTGGCCGCGAGCCCGGCGAGGGACGCGGTGGACTGGCCGCGGCTGGAGATCTGGTGGGGCGACGAGCGGTTCGTGCCGGCCGGGGATCCGGACCGGAACGAGACCGGGGCCTGGTCGGCGCTGCTGAAGCACGTGCCCGTCGATCCGGCTCTGGTGCACGCCATGCCGGGCCCGGACGGACGCCAGCACGGGGCCAGCCCGGAGGCGGCCGCGGAACGCTACGCCGACTGGCTGCGGGCAGCGGCGCAGGGCGCCGGCCAGAGGCGCGAGGCAAGAGAGCGGGCCGCCGGGGTGCCGTCGTTCGACGTGCTGCTGCTCGGCATCGGACCGGAGGCGCACGTGGCGTCGCTGTTCCCCGGCCAGCCGGGGACCGGCGAGCGGCAGCGCCCGGTGGTCGCGGTGCACGACTCCCCCAAGCCGCCGCCGACCCGGCTGTCGCTGACCTTTCCCGCCATCCAGGCCGCCCGCAGCGTGTGGATCCTCGCGGCCGGGGCGGAGAAGGCCGGCGCGGTGCGGCTGGCGCTGGCGCCCGGCGCGGACCCGGTGCAGGTGCCCGCGGCCGGCGCCAGGGGCCGGGAGCAGACCCTGTTCCTGCTGGACCGCGCCGCCGCGGCGGACCTGGAAAGCTAACCGGAATTGCCGGTCAGGTCCGGCATGTCTGGGTACCGAACCTAAATCACCCCGTTAAGCTCACGGCGTGACCCCGGACCCGGCCGCGCCCGCAGGTCCCGGTCACCTCGTCGTCTGCGGCGACGACGCGCTCACCTCGCGGATGGCGGAGGAGCTGACGGCCCGCTACGGCGAGCCGGTCACCGTGATCCTGCCGTCGGCCCAGCGCGGCCACGGGCCGCGGATCGCCCGGCTGCCCGGCGTGCGGGTGGTCGAGCGGGCCGAGCTCGACCACAGCGCGTTCCTGGCGGCCGGCCTGCAGTCCGCCCGCGGCCTGGCCATCCTGCACCAGGACGACCTGGGCAACTTTCATGCCGCGCTGCGGGCCCAGGAGCTCAACCCGGACCTGCGCCTGGTGGTGGCGATCTTCAACACCGGGCTGGGCGAGCGGATCCGGATGTTCTTCGCCGACTGCGCAGTGCTGTCGGACTCGGCCATGGCCGCGCCGTCCTTCGTGGCGGCGGCGCTCGGCGAGCCGGCCCCGAGCCACATCCGGCTGGCCGGACGGACGCTGTACGTGGCCAGGCGCGCGGACGTCAGCCCGCAGCACCTGGTCTGCGGCCTGGCCGCGACCGCCGATGCGCCGTCGCCGCGGCTGCTGCCGCCCGAGTCCGCCAGCGACGGGCTGGTGCTCGCGGTCGCGGACGGGACGCCGCGCAACCCGCTGGCCCGCCGCGGCCGCAACCCGGTGCGGGCCGGCTGGCGGCTGGCCCTGACCCTGTTCGGGAACAAGTTCGGCGCGGCGTTCGCGACCCTGACCGCCCTGCTCGGGGCCGGGTTCGCGCTGCTCGCGGTGGCCGGGCACTTCTCCGCCGGGAACGCGCTGTACCTGACCCTGCTGGATGCCGCCGGGGCCGCGGTCAGCGACCCGAGCCTGAGATCCTCGGAGAAGATCGCCCAGATCCTGCTCACCTTCGACGGGATGGCCTTCCTGCCGCTGGTGACCGCGGTGGTGGTGGGCGCCAGGCTGACCGGCTCGGCCGTGCCGCCGGGAGCGGCCGCTCGCCGACCACGTGATCGTGGCCGGCCTCGGCAACGTCGGCACCAGGATCGCCGGGCAGCTGCACGACCTTGGCATCGGCGTGGTCTGCGTGGACAAGAACCCGGATGCGGCCGGCGCGGCGATGGCCAGGCGGCTGGGAATCCGGCTGGTGACCGGCGAGACGCACCGGGAGGAGACGCTGCGCGCGGCGGGCATCGAGACCTGCCAGGCGCTGGTCTCGGTGACCGACCGGGACATCGTGAACCTGGAGACCGCGCTGCATGCCCGCTCGCTCGGCCGTGACCTGCGCATCGTGGTGCGGCTGAACGACGACGACCTGGCCGAGCGGGTGCAGAAGACCGTCGGCA
The DNA here is from genome assembly GCA_963719705.1 of uncultured Actinomycetota bacterium. Lineage (GTDB taxonomy): Bacteria > Actinomycetota > Actinomycetes > Streptosporangiales > Streptosporangiaceae > CAVRCV01. Next base: position 93,388 of record CAVRCV010000013.1, on the reverse strand, counting down.
ACACGATCTCCCGGTCGGTCTCCTATCTCGCCGCGCCCGCCTTCGCCGCCGCGCTGCTGGAGCATCAGGTGCTGCGCACGATCGCGGTCGGCCGGCATGTCCTGCTGATCGCCGACGTGGCCGTGGGCAGCGGCGCCGAGCTGGTCGGCCAGCTGGTCAGCGAGCTGCAGTCCGGCGACGTCCGGGTGATTGCGCTGCGCCGGGACGGCGCCGAGGGGGCGAGGCGCCCGGCGGGATGGACTGGCGGCCGTCGCCGGACTACCGGCTCCGGCCGCGGGACCGGTTGTACATCCTGGCCAGCCGGGCGGGCCTGGGCCGGGTGCTGACCAGGAGCCAGCCCGGCTGAGCCGGCCGGGCAAATGCTTCGCATAGACGCAAAAACTGGGGTCTCCCGAAAGTGCGCGACCGGCGTTACGCTCAGGGCAAGATCTTCCGCCTGGTTCTGGTGAGCCAGCTGTGAAGATGAGGAAGGTCAGCGTATGGCCGTTGATGTGCCCATTTGCCAAGATCGCCTGACCAGGGGCACCACTGGTGCCGCCTGGCAGTCATGCCGGGGCGATCACGGCCATCGCGCCCTCCTGCCCATCCGCGCGCCTGCCCTGCCGCCTCGGGCGGCACGTATGCGGCCGGGCGGCGCTCACCCCATCAGGAGGAATCCTTGACCACTACCGATGAACGGCCCGCTGCCGCGATATCCGGCATAGCTGATCCCGCGCCGCTCGGGCTAGCCGCGTTCGCGCTGACCACGTTCCTGCTGTCGGCGGTCAACGCCGGCTGGGCGAAGAGCTCCACCGGCTTTGACTGGTGGGGCTACGCGATCGCCTACGGCGGCCTGTGCCAGCTGCTGGCCGGCATGTGGGAGTTCCGCAACAAGAACGTGTTCGGCTGCACCGCGTTCTCCACCTACGGCGGGTTCTGGATCGGCGTCGGCCTGTGGCTGCACTTCATCGCGCCCGACCGCCACGGCGCCGATCGCGCTGAACCGGGACCTGGGCTGGATCCTGCTCGCGTTCGCGATCGTCAACACTCTACCTGCTGATCCTCAGCACCGCAGGTGAACATGGCGGTGTTCCTGGTCTTCCTGACCCTGGAGATCACCGAGATCCTGCTGTTCATCGGGAACCTCGCGACCAAGACCGCGGCCCTGCCGCCGTTTGCCGCGCACAACACCGCGCTGATCCAGGTCGGCGGCTACGTCGGCGTGCTCACCGCGCTGGTGGCCTGGTACACCTCCATGGCCGGAATCGCCACCGGCATGGGCGGCAGGATCCGGTTGCCCGGTCGGCACGCCGCTCGTGCGCGCGCTGTGACCTAGCGTCTCGCGCCCGTCGCCAGCTGAGCGTGATCCCGGCGACCCGCGCGAGTCGCCGGGATCACGCATTCCGGGCGTCGATAGCGTAGGCACGTGGATTTGCAGGAGAAGCACCGGCTGGATCTGGCCAGCCAGATGGCCAAGGTGAAGGAGCGGGCCCGCCGGGCGCGGCCATGGCGGTCCATCATCGCGCTGGTGCTGGCGATCGCCGCGATCGTCGCGGTCAAGTGGCTGGGCGTGCCGCTGCACGCCCGGACCGACATCTGCACCAGCGCGGCGCAGTCCTGCCCGGCCGGGTACAACTCCGGCAAGCTGATCACCGCGGCCGGGGCCGCCGGGTTCTTCGTGTTCGGCCTCGTCGCCGTGCTCGGGCTGTCCGGCAAGACCCGCTCGGTGCTCGAGTCCGGCATCGGGTCGGCGCACGCCTCGGTGGTGCGCTACGCCCTGGTGCTGGCGGGCGCGGTCGCGATCATCCTGATCACGCTGAACCTGATCGATGTCTCGGTCGGCCAGCTGATCGTCGGCGGTGCGCTGACCGGCGTCCTCATCGGCATCGCCGCCCAGCAGGCGCTCGGCAACGTGTTCGCCGGCCTGGTGCTGATGTTCGCCAGGCCGTTCAGCGTCGGCGACCGGGTCTGGATCCGGTCCGGTGCGCTGTCCGGCACGCTGGAGGGCACCGTCGTCGAGATCAGCATCACCTACGTCCGGCTGGAGACCAGCGACGGCGTGCTGTCCCTGCCCAACTCGCAGGTACTGGCCGCGGCGGTGGGCCCGGCCCGGTCGCCCGCTGCCCAGCCAGCCGCCATGGCTGCCTGGCAGCCGGGCAACCCGCTGCCGGGCGATCCGGACTCGCCATCACCGCACTCGCCTGCACCGGACTTGCCGCCAGCCGGACGTGCCATCACCGGGCGCCGGGCGACCTAGTGATTCGCCTCGTACTTCTCGATCACCTGAGACGGGATCCGGCCGCGGTCGCTGACATCGAGGCCGCTTCGCTTGGCCCAGGACCTGATCTCGGCGCTCCGCTGACGGTGCGCCGCCGTCCTCCGCTTGGGCGGCTGACCCGGCCGGTCGCCCGTCTCCCCTTATCCGCGAACCGGTGCAGCGCCTCGTCGAACTTCTGGCTGTGCTTCTCGCATAGGTCGATCTCATAGTCCCGGCCGTCGAAGCTGAACGCTCGCGTCAGCTGCTCGCCGTTGGGGATCTCCTTTGCGTCGTAGTCACAAGCGAATGTTACTGAGACCTTCTGTGCCACTTGTGGTTCCCCTTCCCCCGTCGCACATATATCCCCAGGTACTCAGGACTGTAACGGTGTGCAGGCAATGTTTCTTCCGGCACCCATTCGGAGCTCATCGGCCCGCGCCGGGCGAGGGCTCAGCGCAGGCTGGTGCGGGTGTCGCGGTGCCGCAGCGAGGGCTCGAGATTGTCCGGCGGATCGCCGTAGGGGAACGACTCGGCCGGCGATGCGTGCGCGCGGGCATCGCCGCTGCCGCTGTGGTTATCACGACGGCCGGCGGGCAAATCGGCGGGCGTTCTGCCCGGCCGATCGTGATTCCCGTGACCGGCGGGCACCGACGGGAAATCCCGGTACCGCCGGATAGCCACGCCGTCCGGGTAGGAAGCGCGTCCGGGTGGCCAGCGCCGTCCGGGTAGGCGGTGCCGCCCGGGTAGGAGGAGCCGTCCGCGGGTAGCACGGGCCGGGGCCCGGCGGTCCGGGTAGCCGTCCGGCCCGTCGGCATATCCGGGCAGCTCATCGGCATAGCCAGGCGGCCTCGGTAGCCGGGCTCGTCCGATAGCTGCGCTCGTCCGCAAGCCGCGCTCGCCGGATAGCCACGCTCGTCGGCGTGGCGGGCCGGTCCGGGTAGGCAGCGTGATCCGGGTGGGCGGTGGTCCGGGTGGGCGCCGCGATCCGGGTGGGCGGTGTGATCCGGGTAGGCGGCGTGACCGGGTGGCCAGCTGCGGGTGGCGCGCGTCGGGTGGGCGGCGCGGTCCGGGTAGGCACCGGGGAAGGCCGCGGTAGCGGCCTGGCCGAGACTGCGGCATCCCAGGAGCTGGCGTCCTGACGATCGGCCTGCCAGCGCTGAGTGGCCAGCGGGTCGGCCGCCGGGTGGCCAGCCGCCCGGTCTGCGGGTCCCCGGTGCTCAGCTGCCCGGTGCTCAGCTCGCCCGTGCTCAGCTTCCCGGTGCTCAGCGCCCACGGCGCTCGTTCGCCGGGCCGGCTGCGGCGGCGCCGTCGGGACCCCGGCGCAGGATCTCCACCATCCTGGGCAGCTCGTCGATGGGCAGCCGGAAAGTACCTGTGCAGTGCGCGCCCTGCCAGATGCTGAATACCGCGACTCCGGTGTCCGCGTACCAGCTCAGCCTCATGGTGCGGGAGCTGCCCCTGACGTCGAAGAACACCTCGCCGGCACGCGGCAGGGGGGCTGCGCCGGAGACCGACATGGAGCCTATGGTGACCTGAAGGCGCGGCTTTGTCCAGTTGGTGATCGCATTCCGCGCAGCCTGGCCGAGGGCAGGCGGGGCCGGCCACCTCTGGACGGGCCGGGTGGCAGCCGCGGCGGTCGACGCCGGCGCGCCAGCACGCCGGCGTTTCGCGCATATTCGCCATCTCGCCGCCGTGGCGCCCGGCCGGATGGCATGATGATGCGTCGGCCTGATCACCCGGGCACGCATCAGCCTTTGGAACCGCTATTGCGGGGACTGCCGCGCGGCCGGGAACACTATGGCCGCGTCGCGCGTTCCAATAGCGACGGGGCGAATGCCGCATCAGGCGAGATTCGGGCGCCCGGCTCGGCCGGGCGCCGCGCAAGGCAAGGAACGCTGACACTGTGAGCGGGTTGAGGAGAGCTATCCATGTCTGAGGTACGTCGTCAGGCCGCCCTGATGCAACGGCCGAACTGGGGCTGGCAAGATGACGCTGCGTGCCGCGGCCATGATGTCGTGCTCTTCTTCGGGCCGGACGGGGAGCGGCAGCCAGAGCGCGAGATCCGCGAGCGCAAGGCGAAGGCGGTATGCGCGGCCTGCCCGGTCCGGGCCGAGTGCCTTGGCTATGCGGTATCCCGGCCGGAAAAGTACGGCACCTGGGGCGGCCTGAACGAGGACGAGCGCTCGTCCGAGCGGCGCCGCCGGATGCGCCGGGCCAACGCCGCCTGATTTGCCGCGGCAGGTTTTCCTGGCCGTTTACTTATTCCGGTTCCGATTACCTCCCTGCGATACCGGTTGCCCGCATGCCGATGACGCTGAGGCCGGCCGGGTGCAGGCGGCGGAGCGCGCGGAAGGCCCCCCGCGTTCTGCCGCCCGCGAACGGGCCGGGCACAATAGGAACGTGATCTGTCCGGCATGTCGTCATCAGGAGCACCAGGACTGCCCTGGCGGAACCTGGTGCGACTGCCAGCACCAGCAGCGGATCCGGCCCGCCGAGCCGGCAGCTGGCTGGATCCGGCAGGGCTGACGCGGGGTGCCGCGGCCGGGCACTGGACCGGGCGGATGAGCCTGACTGCCCGGACTTGTTCCGGCTACGCTGGGCAGAACCCTGGCGTGAGCGGTTGATTCCGGCCAGCCCGATGGACGCAGACCAGATGGAGGAGCCGATCCAGGTGCCCGTGCCGACCCCGCAGAATGGGCCGATCCCGGACAAGCGGGCGCAATCCCGCCCGGACAGTCCGGCTGGAGAAGCTGGCCGCCGAGGCCGCCGTCGCGCTGCGAGGGAGCGCCGGCCGACGAGGTGGTCCAGTGGGCCGGCGAGGCCTTCGGGGACCGGATCTGCATCACCTCGTCGATGACCGACGCGGTGCTGATGCACCTGGTGTCCCGGCTCAGGCCGGGCATCGACGTGCTGTTCCTGGACACCGGCTATCACTTCGCCGAGACCATCGGCACCAGGGACGCCGTCTCCGCGGTGTACCCGGTGAACGTGATCAACGTGACCCCGGCCACCACGGTGGCCGAGCAGGACGCCGAGCTTGGCCCCGACCTGTACCGCCGCAACCCGGACCTGTGCTGCTACCTGCGCAAGGTGGTGCCGCTGGAGCAGGCCCTCGGGCCCTACGACGCCTGGATCACCGGCGTGCGCCGGGAGGAGACCGACTCGCGCAGCAGCACCGCCGTGGTCCAGTGGGACGCCAAGCGCAAGATGGTCAAGGTCAACCCCATCGTGGAGTGGACCCAGGAGCAGGTGGACGGCTACATCGGCGAGCACGGGGTGCTGGTCAACCCGCTGGTCTACGACGGGTACCCGTCGATCGGCTGCCGCACCTGCACGCTGCGGGTGGAGCCGGGGGCCGACCCGCGCAGCGGGCGCTGGGCCGGCACGTCGAAGACCGAGTGCGGCATCCACACCTGACCGGCAGGCCCGATGTCCACGCACGAGGTCCGCAATCAGGTACCGCCGCTGGCCGGGCACGACGTAGCCGCCGACCCGCCGCTGCTGGACGCGCTGGCCAGGGAGCGCGCAGGCGGCGCATCGGCGGCAGCGGTGCCGGCCGGGCTGCACGAGCTCGGGCTGCTGGCCGGATCGGCCGGCACCCAGGAACTGGCCCGGCTGGCCAACGAGCACCCGCCGGCGCTGCGCACCCACGACCGGTACGGGCACCGGATCGACGAGGTCGAGTTCCACCCCGCCTGGCACCAGCTGATGGCCACCGCGGTCGGCCGCGGCCTGCACGCGGCGCCGTGGGCGGATGACCGGCCGGGCGCCCACGCTCGCCAGGGCCGCCGGGTTCTACGTCTGGGCCCAGGCCGAGTCCGGTCACGGCTGCCCGGTGTCCATGACCTACGCCAGCCGTGCCCGCGCTGCGGCACCAGCCGGACCTCGCCGCCCGGTTCGAGCCGCTGCTGTGCTCGGCCAGCTACGACCCGGGCCTGCGGATCCCGCAGGACAAGGCCGGCCTGCTGGCCGGGCATGGCCATGACCGAGAAGCAGGGCGGCTCGGACGTGCGGGCCATCACCACCTCGGCCGAGCCGGACCTGGCCGCCGGCGACGGCAGCTACCTGCTCACCGGGCACAAGTGGTTCTGCTCCGCGCCGATGTGCGACCTGTTCCTGGTCCTGGCCAGGGCCCCGGAGGGCCTGACCTGCTTCCTGCTGCCCAGGGTGCGGCCGGACGGCAGCCGCAACGGCATGCACCTCCAGCGGCTGAAGGACAAGCTGGGCAACCGGTCGAACGCCTCCGCCGAGGTCGAGTACGACCGGGCCCTGGCCTGGCCGGTGGGTGAGCCGGGGCGCGGCGTGGCGACGATCATCGACATGGTCAGCGCCACCCGGCTGGACTGCGTGCTGGGCAGCGCCGCGGCGATCCGGCAGGCGCTGGTCGCGGCCGTGCACCACGCCAGGCACCGGCGCGCGTTCGGCCTGCCGCTGGACCGGCAGCCGCTGATGCGCGGGGTGCTCGCCGACCTGGCGCTGGAGTCCCAGGCGGCGACCACGCTGGCGATGCGGCTGGCCGGCGCGGCGGACCGGGCGGCCCGCGGCGACGCCGCCGAGGCCGGGCTGCTGCGGCTGGCCCTGCCGGCCGCCAAGTACTGGGTGTGCAAGCGCGCGCCGGCGGTCACCGCCGAGGCGCTGGAGTGCCTGGGCGGCAACGGCTACGTGGAGGAGTCGGGGCTGCCCCGGCTGTACCGGGACGCGCCGCTGAACTCGGTCTGGGAGGGCTCGGGCAACGTCACCGCGCTGGACGTGCTGCGGGCCCTCGGCCGCTCGCCCGGCTCGGCCGACCTGCTGGCGGCCGAGGCCGGCCTGGCCGCGGGGGCCGATCCGCGGCTGGACCGGGCGGCCGGGCTGCTGCGCGCCGAGCTCGGCGCGATGGCCGCTGGCCGCGGCGGCCGGGGGCGGGCAGGGCCGGGAGGCGAGCAGGAGTGGGCGCAGTTCCGGGCCCGCCGCCTGGCCGGGCTGATCACCGTGGTGCTGCAGGCCGCGCTGCTGGCCCGGCACGCCCCGGCCGCGGTCAGCGACGCGTTCTGCGCCTCCCGGCTGGATCCGGCGGCGGCCGGGCCGCGGGCGGGCACCGGCGGGCCCGGCGCGCCGTTCGGGACCCTGCCGGACGGCGCCGACCTGGCCGCGGTGCTGGACTGGTCGGCGTGCCCCGAGGCTGACCGGGCCGGGCCCGGTAGGGTCGGCTGAATGCACGTCTGGCCGGGGACCGCGTATCCGCTCGGCGCCACCTGGGACGGCGCGGGTACCAACTTCGCCCTGTTCTCCGAGGTCGCGGAGCGGGTGGAACTGTGCCTGTTCGGCTCGGGCGGGGACGGAGGCGGCGCTGGCTACCGCGATGCTGGTAACCAAGGGGACGGTGGCCAGGCCGGGGCCGAGACCAGGATCCCGCTGACCGAGGTGGACGGTTTAGTCTGGCACTGCTACCTGCCCGACGTCGGCCCCGGCCAGCGCTATGGCTACCGGGTGCACGGCCCCTACCGGCCGGACCGCGGGCACCGGTGCAACCCGGCGAAGCTGCTGCTCGACCCCTACGGCAAGGCGGTCGAGGGCCAGGTCCGGTGGAGCTCGGCGCTGTTCTCGCAGCCGCGCGGCGAGCCGTCCGCGATCAGCACCGAGGACAGCGCCCCGTTCATGCCGAAAAACATAGTGATCAACCCCTATTTTGACTGGGGCGAGGACCGGTCGCCGCGCACGCCTTACCACGAGACCCTGATCTACGAGGCGCACGTGCGCGGGCTGACCCTGCGCCACCCCGACGTGCCGCCGCAGCTGCGCGGCAGCTATGCCGGCCTGGCCGCGCCGCCGGTGATCGAGCACCTGAAGCGGCTGGGCGTGACCGCGATCGAGCTGATGCCGGTGCACCAGCACGTGTCCGAGCAGGGCGTGGCCGCCCGCGGCCGGACCAACTACTGGGGCTACAACACGATCGCGTTCCTGGCCCCGCAGAACTCCTATGCCTCCTCGGCCGAGCCGCACGGCGCGGTGGCCGAGTTCAAGTCCATGGTCCGGGCACTGCACGCCGAGGGCATCGAGGTCATCCTCGACGTGGTGTACAACCACACCGCCGAGGCCGGCGCCGGCGGGCCCACGCTGTCCTTCCGCGGCATCGACAACGCCGCCTACTACCGGCTGGCCGACGACGACCCGTCCGCCTACCTCGACTACACCGGCTGCGGCAACAGCCTGAACGTGCGCAACCCGTACGCGCTCCAGATGATCATGGACTCGCTGCGGTACTGGATCGAGGACATGCACGTGGACGGGTTCCGGTTCGACCTGGCCTCGGCCCTGGCCAGGGGACTGCACGACGTGGACAAGCTGTCCAGCTTCTTCGACCTGGTGCAGCAGGACCCGCTGGTGTCCCAGGTGAAGCTCATCGCCGAGCCCTGGGACGTGGGCGAGGGCGGCTACCAGGTGGGCAAGTTCCCGCCGCTGTGGACCGAGTGGAACGGCAAGTACCGGGACACGGTCCGGGACCTGTGGCGGGGCGAGCCAGGCGCGCTGCCCGAGTTCGCCTACCGGCTCGCCGGCTCCAGCGACCTGTACGAGACCAGCTCCCGGCGGCCGGTCGCCTCGGTGAACTTCGTCACCTGCCACGACGGGTTCACGCTGCGCGACCTGGTCAGCTACAACGTCAAGCACAACGAGGCCAACGGCGAGCAGAACCGGGACGGCACCGACGACAACCGGTCCTGGAACTGCGGCGCCGAGGGCCCCGCCGCCGACCCGGCCATCACCGGGCTGCGGGACCGGCAGGTGCGCAACTTCCTGGCCACGCTGTTCTGCTCGCAGGGCATCCCGATGCTGCTGGCAGGCGATGAGTTCGGCCGGACCCAGGGCGGCAACAATAACGCTTACTGCCAGGACAACGAGACCTCCTGGGTGGACTGGGCGGACGCCGCCCGGCAGGCCGACCTGCTGGAGTTCACCTGCGCGCTGTCCCGGCTACGGCGCGAGCACCCGGTGTTCCGGCGGCGCCGGTTCTTCAACGGCAGGCCGGGCGGCGCGCCGGCGCCGGGGGACGGCCCGGGTCCGCTGCCCGGCGCGGGCAGGCCGGCCGACGGCCTGCAGGACATCGTCTGGCTGACCCCGTCCGGCCGCACGATGACCGACGCCGACTGGCGCACCGGCTATGCCAGGTCGCTCGGCGTGTTCCTGAACGGCTCCGCGATCACCGAGCCGGGACCGCACGGCGAGCGGCTGCTGGACCAGGACTTCCTGCTGCTGGTGAACGCGCACAGCGGAGTGGTGCGGTTCACCCTGCCGGGGCCAAGGTTCGCCGCTGCCTGGGAGGTCGTGCTGGACACGGGCGGCTCCCCCGGCCGGGTGCTGGCCGCGGCGGCCGGCCTGCCGGCGGCAGCGCGCTCGATGCTCGTGCTGCGCGCGGCCGCGGCGCCCCCCGCGGTCTAGCCGGGGACGCGACGGACGCGACGGACGCGGCGGGATCATCAGCCGCGGCCGGTGGCCATCGTCGCGGCGATCAGGACCAGCGCGAACGTGGTCAGCCCGACCGCGCCGTGCAGGGCGACCACCCGGGCCGGGAAGCCCTGCTCCGCTCCCCTGGCGTGCCGGCCGCCCGGCCGGTCAGCCACCTGGTCAGCATCACGAAGCCGAGCATGGCCGAGACGCTCAGCACGCCGAAACCGGCCCAGGCCAGCAGCGGCCGGGCGGTCAGGATGTAGCCGATCCATAACGACAGCCCGGCGGTGGCCAGTACCGGGTGGGCGAAGATCAGCGCGGCCGGGAACACCGTGATCCGGGTCGCCTGCTGCCGCAGGCCGCCGTGCGACAGCCAGATGAACAGCAGGTATAAGCCGAAGCAGGCGGTGCCGGCCCAGACGGCGAGGGCCACGAGCTTCAGGTCCATCGCTCACCTCCCCATGCGATCTCACCGTGCGATCTCACCGTGCGATCTCACCGTGCGACGTCGCCGTGCAATCCCATCGGCGTGCAATCCCATTTACTGTTCTATCGGACATCCTCCATCATTCGGCGGCATCGCGTGCGGATACCGCCGGGTCTGCTTAACTTGCTGTCCGTGCGCCAGATCTTCCCGCCAGGGGCGCGGGCCCGACCTTGGCCCGGCCGAGCGGGACCAGCTCGCCCCGGCCGCGCTTGACCTGCTGGCCGGGCTGTACGCCTACCCGGCCGCCGGGCGCCCATGGGTGCGGGCCAACATGGTCGCCAGCGCCGACGGGGCGGCGTGGCTGGACGGCAGGGCGGGCGGCCTGTCCGGGCCCGCCGACCGCACCGTGTTCGCCCTGCTGCGCAGCCTGGCCGACGTGATCCTGGTCGGCGCCGGCACCGCGCGGACCGAGCGGTACCACCGGTCCGGCCCGGCGAGGTGTGGCCGGGGCTGCGGGCCGGGCGGCCGCCGGTGCCGCCGATCGCGGTGGTCAGCCGGGCCCTGGAGCTGGACCTGGCCAGCCCGCTGCTGGCCGGCCGCCCCGGCCGGGCCCGCACGATCCTGCTGACGACCGAGCAGGCGCCGGCCAGCCGCCGGGACGAGGCGGCCGCCGGCGCCGACGTGATCGTGACCGGGCCCGGGCCGCTGGTGACGGCGGCTGCCGCGGTGAGCGCGCTGGCCGCCCGCGGGCACGCCGCGATCCTGGCCGAGGGCGGCCCGCACCTGCTCGGCCAGATCGCCGCCGAAGGACTGCTGGACGAGCTCTGCCTGACCTACAGCCCGGTGCTGGCCGGCGGCGACGCGGGCCGGATCGTGGCGGGGATCGCGACGCCCGGCGCCCGGACCGGCCTGATCCTCGGGCACGTGCTCGAGGACGACGGCCACCTGCTCTGCCGGTACCTGCGCGAGCCAGGCTGACCGGAGTACCCCCGATCCCCCAGGAGGCAGCACATGCCACTACACCGCACCGCGGGCGAGCCGGGCCGGGCCGCCGAGATCGACGTCAACCCGCTGTATGTCCGGCTGGAGCGGGACCGGGTCAGCCGGGACGAGATCCCGGCCCAGGGCATGCTGCCCGATACCGCGCTCCAGGTGGTGCGGGACGAGCTGATCCTGGACGGCAACGCCAGGCTCAATCTCGCCACGTTCGTCACCACCTGGATGGAGCCCCAGGCCCGCGAGCTGATGGCCGAGTGCCTGGACAAGAACATGATCGACAAGGACGAGTACCCGCAGACCGCCGAGCTGGAGCGGCGCTGCGTGAACATCCTGGCCCGGCTCTGGCACGCGCCGGGTTCCGGGGCGACCGGGTGCTCGACCACCGGCTCCAGCGAGGCGTGCATGCTCGGCGGGATGGCCCTGCTGTGGCGCTGGCGGGCCCGCCAGCCCAGCCAGCCCGATGGCGCCCCGGCTCAGCGGCCGAACCTGGTCATGGGCACCAACGTGCAGGTCTGCTGGGAGAAGTTCTGCCGGTACTGGCAGGTCGAGCCGCGGCTGGTGCCGATGGCGCCCGGCCGGCTGCACCTGACCGGCGCCGAGGCGGCGGCCCGCTGCGACGAGAACACGATCGGCGTGGTGGCCGTGCTCGGCTCCACCATGGACGGCAGCTACGAGCCGGTGGCGGAGATCTGCGAGCACCTGGACCGGCTGCAGGCCGGCGGCGGCCCGGACGTGCCGGTGCACGTGGACGGCGCGTCCGGCGGGTTCGTGGCCCCGTTCCTGCAGCCGGACCTGGTCTGGGACTTCCGGCTGCCCAGGGTGGCCTCGGTCAACGCCTCGGGGCACAAGTACGGCCTGGTCTACCCCGGCGTGGGCTGGGTGGTGTGGCGGGATGCCGCCGCGCTGCCGGACGACCTGATCTTCCGGGTCAACTACCTGGGCGGCGAGATGCCCACGTTCGCGCTGAACTTCTCCCGGCCTGGCGCGCAGGTCGCGGCCCAGTACTACAACTTCCTGCGGCTCGGCTTCGAGGGGTACCGGCGGGTGCAGCAGGCCTGCCAGGACGTGGCCAGGCACCTGTCCGGCGAGATCGCCGCGATGGGCCCGTTCGAGCTGCTCACCGACGGCAGCGACCTGCCGGTGTTCGCGTTCCGGCTGCGGCCGGGGACCGATCCCGGCTACACGGTGTTCGACCTGTCCGAGCGGCTGCGGATGCGCGGCTGGCAGGTGCCTGCCTACACGTTCCCGCCGGACCTGGAGGACACCGCGGTGATGCGGATCGTGGTCCGGAACGGGCTGAGCATGGACCTGGCCGGGCTACTGCTTGATGATCTCGCCGCCCAGGTGCGGGCGCTGGAAGCGAACCCGCACTCGCATGTGCCGCTGGTCCCGGACCAGGGCACGGCCCGGCAGCGGTTCGCGCACTAGCCGGAGCTTCCGAGATTCGTGACGTGGGGTGACTGTTGTTGCTGTTCAGGCGTGGTGCGGGGCCTGGTTTTGGCGTATGACCTAACTCCGGGGCGCCCACTGTGCCAGGTCGAAGATCTGGTAGAGCTGCGCCTGGTGGCCGGTGAGTTCGGTGGTCATCCGGCGGGCTTTGGGCCGGCCTTCGGTGGAGGGGTAGATCAGGATGGTCTCACCGATGGCGGCGAGCTGGCCGAGCAGGTCCCGGACGGACAGGTGCAGCCGTGCCTGGCGGGCGCGGTAGCGCATGAGGTGGGCGAGCTGAAGGGCCAGGACGCAGGTGAAGACGTGGACCTTGATGTTGTGCTCGGTCCAGTGGTGCATGGGCGAGAACGACACCACATGCGGGTCTTTCATCTGCCGGAAGGAGAATTCGGCTTCGGACTGGGACCGGTACCCGGCGATGACCTCGGCGACGGGCCAGTGGTCGTGATCGGTGATCAGCACGTGCTTGCCGAATATTTCCTCTTCCAGCGCGGCGCGGGCTCCGGGGTCGATGTTCCAGGTCAGGCGCAGGTCCTTGGGCAGGTCCCCGGTGAGTTCCCAGCGGATGACCCGCCGCACCCAGGGCTTGGCGGTGATCTGCTCGATCTCGGCCTGGACCTTCTCGCGGGGCCGCCGGGTGCGGCCGCGGGCCAAGGCCGCGGCCAGCTCCTCCAGTTTCTTGCCGGCCTTGGCCAAGGTGGTGCCGTCGAACCCGCGGGCCTGACTTTCGCGTAGCTCCGGGGAGTGGGTGAGGATGGCGCGCCGCTCGGCACCGTAGACGGCGCGGCGGGTGTCGTAGGCGGTCAGCCCGCCGAAGCGGTCCTTATCGACCAGGGTGCGCTTGGAGGCCGGGAGCGCGGTCAGGTCCGGGCAGTCACTGGCGGGCACTGACCCGATGTAGTACAGGCCGCTGGCGGCCAGGTGCGTGAAGTTCGCCTCGGAGTTCTGCCCGGCGTCAAACACCACCGTCATCTCCGCCGCGCTCGCGTCGGCCCCGGCAGCAGCGCATACCGCGTCGTACTGGACCTTCAGCGCGTCGATCATGCCGGGGAACTGGGTGACGTCGGGCTTGTCGCCGGGGTAGGCGTGCCAGGTCAGCGGGATCCCCCCGTCCCGGGTCACCACCAGGCCCAGCCCCACCAGCCGCAGATCAGAACGTTTCTGCTTAGCCTTGCCGCGCTGCGCGATCGGTGCCTTGGGGTTGGCGGTGGCAATGAACGTGGCGAAGTTCGTCATGTCCAGCGCCACCGACGACAAATCCGCGCCCGAGACCTGCACGACCCGCGCCGCGATCTGCCGGGACGCCTCCTGCAGCTGCTCCAGGGTGACAGCGTGCATCGCGTCCCAGAACCGGCGCCCATCCAGCGCCGAGGCACCGATCTTGGTGAACCGGTCCGCCGCAGTGGTCTTCCACCAGTCCGCGAACCCGGCCTTCGAGCAGGGGGCGACCAGCCGGTTCAGCGCCGCAAGCGCCAGGTACGTCCCTGTGGACAGCGGCTGCCCAGCCGGACGCGGCCCCGCTACCTGGTCGATGATCCTGGCAGCGCCGAGGTCGTCCAGCATGCCCCACGCGGCGGCGGCGTCCCCGAACGCCAGGTGCCGGGTCCGCTCCGGCAGCACCGCCGTCTCACGGCCCTGCACCGCCGCGGCGATCTCGGCGGCGGTGCCCAGGTACCGCTCGGAGACCATCTTCGGCTTTCCGTCCACGCGGGCCATCTCCCGCAGGTACCAGTACGTCCTCCCGCTGATCTTCTTCGGTACAGGCTCGCCACAAGATTAGGTCATACACCCTAATCAAGATCAAAACAAGCACCAGGACCGGGTGTCATCAGGGAAAACGCCTCAGGCCAGGATGTGATCAGGCGTCAGAAACCATGATCGTCGGAACTCAGGCGCCCCGCGGCACGGTGGCATCAGGCGCCGCGGCGAAGGCGGTCCAGCGCCTCGGCCAGGATCGCGGCGCCGTCGGTGTCGTTGCGCCGCTCCTTGACGTAGGCCAGGTGGGTCTTGTACGGCTCGGCGTGCGGCGGGGCCGGCGGGCTCTGCTCGTCCTGGCCGGCCGGGAAGCCGCAGCGCGGGCAGTCCCAGGTCTCCGGCACCGTGGCGTCGCTGGCAAAGCTCGGCACCGTCTGGTGCCCGTTGCGAGCACCAGAACGCGACCCGGACCCGCGGTGCGGCCTCGCCGCGCTCGGCCTCGCCCATCGGCCCGGCGCCTACCCGGCTGCCGCGGATAGCGTTGCCACTACTCACTGCTCACCCCTCGCCTAGCGACGCCATGATCGCCTAGTGAAAGCGCCGGTCACCGGGTACGGCGCGCTGGCCGCCAGCGTGCTGGCTGCGTAGCGGTGCGCGCCCCGCGGCTACTGGCTTGTAACGAAAGCTGCTAACGGTTGATTAGCACGCCGAGCACGACGATGCACACGAACCACAGGATTCCGGTGAAGATGGTGATCCGGTCCAGGTTCCGCTCGACCACCGACGAAGAGCCGAGTGTTGACGAGACGCCGCCGCCGAACAGGTCGGACAGGCCACCGCCCTTGCCCTTGTGCAACAGGACCAGAACCATCATGAGCAGGCTCGAGATGATCAGCACGATCGAGATGGCGATAATCACGGCTGCTCTTCAGTCCTTCCCGGCGGGCACTGCTCAGGCGTTCTCGCTGCACCATTACCCTGCTCATTACCGCTATACTGGCTGGTCATGGTAACGGCAGATGCCGACGAACTCGCCGGCCTCCAGGCTCGCGCCGCCGACCAGTGCGCCGTCGATATCCGGCTGCGCCATGATCGCGGCCATGTTGCCGGTCTTCACTGACCCTCCATACAGGATACGCACGCCGGCCGCCGCCGCGTCGCCGTGACGGGCCGAAATGCTGCCGCGGACCGCGCCGCACACCTCCTGCGCGTCCGGCGGCGTGGCCACCTCGCCGGTGCCGATCGCCCAGACCGGCTCGTAGGCCACTACCATCCCGGCCACCTGGGCGCCGGTGACCCGGTCCAGGCCCGCCTCCAGCTGGGCGAGAACGTAGCCGACCTGGTTCCCCTCCTCGCGCACCGGCAGCGGCTCGCCGACGCACAGCACCGGGGTGATCCCGGCCCGCAGCGCCGCCCGGACCTTCGCGTTCACCAGCTCGTCGGACTCGCCCTGGTGCTGGCGCCGCTCGGAGTGCCCGGCCAGCACGTAGTCGCAGCCCAGCTTGGCCAGCATCGGGCCCGAGATCTCGCCGGTGTAGGCGCCATCGTCGAACGGCGAGATGTCCTGCGCCCCGTACCGCAGCCGCAGCTTGTCCCCGTCCACCAGGGTCTGCACGCTGCGCAGCGCGGTGAACGGCGGCAGGATCGCCACATCGGCCACGGTCGAAGTCCTTGCCAGTCAGCGAGAACGCCAGCTTCTGGGTCAGCGCGATCGCCTCGAGGTGATTCTTGTGCATCTTCCAGTTGCCGGCCACCAGCGGCTTGCGCGCGCCGCCCCCGCCGCCGCCCCGGCTCACCCGGCCGTCCTCAAGCGCCGCCAGGCCAGGCAGCTGCCTGCCTTCCAGGTACTCCAGGCTGGCCCCGCCGCCGGTGGAGATGTGACTGAACGCATTCGCCGGAAACCCGAGACGCCGAACGGCTGCCGCGGAGTCACCCCCGCCGACCACGGTCAGTCCCGGCAGGGCGCTGATCGCCTCGGCCACCGCCCTGGTGCCGGCCGCGAACGCGGGGAACTCGAACACCCCGGCCGGGCCGTTCCAGAACACCGTGGCCGCGTCGGCCAGCCGGGACGCGAACAGCTCCGGGTCCGCGGGCCCATGTCCAGGCTCTCCCGGTCGGCCGGGAACGCGGTACCGGGAACACCTCGTGCTCGGCGTCGGGGGCGAACCGGGTAGCGCCCACCAGGTCCACCGGCAGCACGATCTCCACGCCGCGCTCGGCCGCCGTCGCCAGCACCTGCCGTACCTCCGGTATCCGGTCCGGTTCCAGCAGCGACCGGCCCACCTCGTGGCCGCTGCGCGGCCAGGAACGTGTAGGACATGCCGCCGGCGATGATCAGCCGGTCGGCGACGTTCAGCAGGTTAGCCGATCACGCCCAGCTTGTCCGACGGCTTGGCCCCGCCCAGCACCACCACGTACGGCCGCTTCGGGTCGCTGGTCAGCCGGCGCAGCACCGCGATCTCGGCCTGCACCAGCTTCCCGGCCGCGTGCGGCAGCAGCAGGCAGGCATCGTAGACGCTGGCGTGCCTGCGGTGCAGCGCGCCGAACCCGTCGCCGACGTAGCAGCCGGCCAGGCCGGCCAGCCGGGCCGCCAGCTCGGCCCGCTGCGCGTCGTCCTTGCTGGTCTCGCCGGGCTCGAACCGCACGTTCTCCGCCATCGCCACCTGGCCGTCGGCCAGCGCTCCGGCGGCCGCCGCGGCTGCCGGGCCCGCCACGTCGCCGGCCAGCGGCACCGGGGCGCCGAGCAGCTCGGCCAGCCGCGGCCGCCACCGGGGCCAGCGACGGCCCGCCCCCGGCCCGCTCGGCGTAGGACCCGCCCTCCGGCCGGCCCAGGTGCGCGCAGACCAGTACCCGCGCGCCCCGGCCGGTCAGCTCGGTGACGGTCGGCAGGCTGGCCCGGATCCTCGTGTCGTCGGTGATCTGGCCGCCGTCCAGGGGCACGTTCAGGTCGGCGCGCAGCAGCACCGTGCGGCCGCCGACGTCAAGCTCGTCGATGCCCCGCAACCGGCGTCTCCTCTCGATGCACGCAACTCAGCTCACGGAACCGTACTCACCCGGACCCGGCCGGCCGAACCGGCCGCCGGACCGGCTCAGGGAACCAGCATGTCGGCGGTCAGGTGCGCCTCGGTGCCCGGCACGCCGAGCTCGGCCGCCCGCCGGTCGGCCAGCGCCAGCAGCCGCCGGATCCGGCCGGCGATGGCGTCCTTGGTCAGCGGCGGCTCGGCCAGCTGGCCGAGCTCCTCCAGGCTCGCCTGCCGGTGCCGGATCCGCAGCTGGCCGGCCAGGATCAGGTGCTCGGGCGCCTCCGGCCCGAGGATCTCCAGCGCCCGCTCCACCCTGGCCCCGGCCGCCACCGCCGCCCTGGCGCTGCGCCGCAGGTTGGCGTCGTCGAAGTTGGCCAGCCGGTTGGCGGTCGCCCGGACCTCCCGGCGCATCCGGCGCTCCTCCCAGGCCAGCACGCTGTCGTGGGCGCCGAGCCGGGTCAGCAGCGCGCTGATCGAGTCGCCGTCCCGGACCACCACCCGGTCCACGCCGCGCACGTCCCGCGCCTTGGCGTGGATCTTCAGCCGCCGCGCCGCGCCGACCATGGCCAGGGCCGACTCCGGGCCCGGGCAGGTGAGCTCCAGCGACATCGACCGGCCGGGCTCGGTCAGGCAGCCGTGGGCCAGGAACGCGCCGCGCCACGCCGCCTCGCAGTCGCAGGTGGTGCCGGCCACCACCTGCCGCGGCAGCCCGCGCACCGGCCGGCCGTGGCCGTCCACCAGGCCGGTCTGCCGGGCCAGGCTGTCGCCCTCCTTGTGCACCCGGACCACGTAGCGGTTGCCCTTGCGCAGCCCGCTCGGCGCCAGCACGATCAGCTCCGAGGCATGCCCGAACACCTCGGCGATGTCCTTGCGCAGGCGGCGGGCCGCCGCCCCGGTGTCCAGCTCGGCCTCCACCACGATCCGGCCGGAGGCCACGTGCAGGCCGCCGGCGAACCGCAGCAGCGTCGACACCTCCGCCTTGCGGCAGCAGGGCTTCACCACGGTGATCCGGCTGAGCTCGTCCTTTACCAGGCCGGTCAGCGCCATCGGCTTCACTCCCCCTCAGAGATCTGGCCCTCAAAGATCTGCGCGAATGCCCCGGCCAGCCGCCGCGGATCGTGGCGAGGCGACCCGTCCCCCATGGCCAGGTCGGCCAGCACGAGCCTGCCGCCGAGCAGCCCGGCCGCCTTCTCCAGGTCGGCTGTCGTTCCCGCCGCCGCGTTGCGGTCGGCCAGCACCACGTCGATGGTCAGCTCCGGGGCATGCTCGGCGAGTACCTCCAGGTGCGCGTGCGGCGAGAACCCGTCGGTCTCGCCCGGCTGCGGCGCCAGGTTCAGCGCCACCAGCCTGCGTGCCGGGGTGGTCAGCAGCGCCTCCGCCAGCCGCGGCACCAGCATGTGCGGCAGCACGCTGGTGAACCAGGAGCCGGGCCCGAGCACCACCCAGTCCGCCGACCGCACCGCCGCGACCGCCTCCGGGCACGCGGGCGGGTCGGCGGGCACCAGTGACATCGACCGTACCCGTCCGGTCGTGGTCGCGCAGGCGACCTGGCCGCGAACCGTGCTCAGCTCGTCCGGCAGGTCCGGATCCGCCCCCTCGACCTCGGCGACCAGGTCCAGCGGCACCGAGGACATCGGCAGCACCCGGCCGTGCGCGCCGAGCAGCCTGGCCACCCAGTCCAGCCCCTGCACGGTATCGCCCAGCAGCTCCCACAGCGCGACGATGAGCACGTTGCCGACCGCGTGCCCGCCCATCTCGCCGGTGCCGGTGAACCGGTGCTGGACCACGCTGCTCCAGGTGGTGCCCCAGGCGTCGTCGCCGCACAGCGCGGCCAGCGCCATCCGCAGGTCACCGGGCGGCAGCACGCCGAACTCGCGGCGCAGCCGCCCGCTCGATCCGCCGTCGTCGGCGACCGTGACGATCGCGGTGAGCTGACGGGTGACCCGGCGCAGCGCGGACAGCGAGGCGAACAGCCCGTGCCCGCCGCCGAGCGCCACCACCTTGCGGCTGCGGGGCCGCCCGCCTAGCTCGGCACGGGCCGGATCCCGGTCCGGCTGCCCGGCGCTACTCACGCCCGAGATCCCGGTGCAGCACCTGGACCGCCCGGCCAGGACCCGGCCAGCCGGGCGGCGATCTGCTCGGCCATCACCACGCTGCGGTGCTTGCCGCCGGTGCAGCCGACCGCCAGCGTGACGAAGTGCTTGCCGGAGTTGTCGTAGCCGTCCAGGGTCACCCGCAGCGTCTCGACGTAGGCGCGCAGGAACTCCTGCGCGCCCGGCCTGGCTCAGCACGTAGTCCCGGACCGGCTGGTCCTGGCCGGTGAGCGGGGCCAGGTCGGCGATCCAGTGCGGGTTCGGCAGGAACCGGCAGTCGGCCACCATGTCGGCGTCGACCGGCAGGCCGTACTTGAAGCCGAACGAGAGCACGGTGATCCGCAGCGCGGTGTCGGCATCCCCGGCGAACGCGTCCCGCATCCGGCCGCGCAGCTCGTGCACGTTCAGCCCGGAGGTGTCGAGCACCAGGTCGGCCTCCGCGCGCAGGTCCGCGAGCTGCTCCCGCTCGGCCGCGATCCCGTCCACCACCCGGCCGCCGTCCTGCAGCGGGTGCGGCCGCCGGACGTTGTCGAACCGGCGCACCAGGGTGTCGTCGCTGGCTTCCAGGAAAACCACGTAGGGCCGGGTGCCGCGGGCGTTCAGCTCGCCGATGGCCGACTTCAGGTCGGTGGAGAACGCGCGGCTGCGCACGTCCACCACCGCCGCCAGCCGCGGCACCGCGCCCTTGGCCCGCCGGGCCAGGTCGGCCATCGTCGGCAGCAGGCCGGGCGGCAGGTTATCGGCGACGAACCAGTCCAGGTCCTCCAGCGACTTGGCCGCGGTGCTGCGCCCGGCGCCGGACATGCCGGTGATGATGACGATCCGCGGCGTGCCCCGGCCCGTGGTCGTGTTATCCGCGTTCATGCCGCCCCGCCCGGTCCCGTGGTAGCAGGCCCCGTGGTACGCATCGGCCCCGTGGTAGCAGGCGCCCGTGGTAGCAGCGTACCGCGGGGCCGAGCGCCGCGGCGATGGCGCCGGCCAGCCGCGGCCCGATGCCGGGCACCTCGGCGATCTCCGCCGGCGGGGCGGCGCGCAGCTTGCGCACCGAGCCGAAGTGCCGCAGCAGCGCGGCCCGCCGGGCGGGCCCGAGTCCCGGCACGCCGTCCAGCTCGCTCACGGTCAGCGCCTTCGACCGCCTGGCCCGGTGGAAGGTGATCGCGAACCGGTGCGCCTCGTCCCTGACCCGCTGCAGCAGGTACAGGCCCTCGCTGGTGCGCGGCATGATGACCGGGCCGTCCTCGCCCGGCAGCCAGACCTCCTCCAGCCGCTTGGCCAGCCCGCACACCGCGACGTCGACCACGCCGAGCTCGTCCATGGCCCGCACCGCCGCGGCGACCTGGCCGGGCCCGCCGTCGATCACCACCAGGTTCGGCGGGTAGGCGAACTTGCGCTGCCGCCCGTCGGTGTCCACCTGGCCGTCGGCGCCGGCCTCGGCCTCCTCGGCCCGCTCCTCCAGGTAGCGCCGGAACCTGCGGGTGATCACCTCGTGCACCGAGGCGAGGTCGTCGGTGCCGTCCAGGCCCTTGATCGCGAACCTGCGGTACTCCGACTTGCGGGCCAGGCCGTCCTCGAACACCACCATCGAGGCGACCACGTGCGTGCCCTGCAGGTTCGACACGTCGTAGCACTCGATCCGCAGCGGCGCGTCGTCCAGGCCGAGCGCGTCCTGGATCTCGGCCAGTGCCCGGCTGCGCGTGGTCAGGTCGCTGGCCCGCCTGGTCTTGTGCAGCGCCAGCGACTCCGCGGCGTTCCTGGCCACGGTGTCCAGCAGCGCCCGTTTGTGGCCGCGGTGCGGCACCCGGAGCGCTGACCCGGCCGCCCCGGCGGGCCGCCAGCCACTCCTCCACCGCCTCGGTGCCCGGCGGCAGCTCGGGCACCAGCACCTCGCGCGGCACCGCCGCCTCGGGTTCAGCCACGCCGTCCGCGACCGCGCTGTCCCCCGCCGCGGTCGCGCGGTCGCGCCGCCGCCGGGCCGAGTCCCTGTCGACGCCACGCTGGCCGCGGCCGTTCCCGTTCCTGCTCTCGTGGCCTTCGCCGTCCTGGCTGCCGTCGCCCGCCTCGCCGGTGACCACCCGGTCGTCCCGGTAGACCTGACCGAGGAAGTGCTCCACCAGCTCGGCCGCGGTGATGTCCTCGACCTTGTCCACCACCCAGCCGCGCTGCCCGCGCACCCGCCCGCCGCGCACGTAGAACACCTGGACCGCCGCCTCGAGCTGGTCCTCGGCCAGCGCGATCACGTCACAGTCGGTGCCGTCCGGCAGCACCACCGCCTGCTTCTCCAGCGCGCGCTCCAGGGCCCGGATGTCGTCGCGCAGCCGGGCGGCCCGCTCGAACTCCTCGGCCGCGGCGGCCCGGCGCATCTCGGTCTCCAGCCGCCGGGTGAACTTGCCGGTCTGGCCGGCCATGAAGTCGCAGAACTCCTCGGCCAGGCGGCGGTGCTCGGCCGGGTCGATCCGGCCCACGCACGGCGCCGAGCACTTGCCGATGTAGCCGAGCAGGCACGGCCGGCCGATCTGCCCGGCCCGCTTGAACACCCCGGCCGAGCAGGTCCGCACCGGGAACACCCGCAGCAGCGTGTCGACGGTGTCGCGGATCGCCCAGGCGTGCGAGTACGGGCCGAAGTAGCGGGTGCCGCGGCGCTTGGCCCCGCGCATGACGGTGACCCTGGGGTACTCCTCGTCCATGGTCACCGCGAGGTAGGGGTAGCTCTTGTCGTCCCGGTACCGGACGTTGAACCTGGGGTCGAACTCCTTGATCCAGGAGTACTCCAGCTGGAGCGCCTCGACCTCGGTGCCGACCACGGTCCAGTCCACCCCGGCGGCCGAGCGCACCATCGCCTGGGTGCGCGGGTGCAGCGCGGCGAAGTCGGCGAAGTAGGAGTTCAGCCGGGACCGCAGGTTCTTGGCCTTGCCGACGTAGATGACCCGGCCGCGCTCGTCGCGGAACCGGTAGACCCCCGGTGACTCGGGTATCGAGCCGGGGGCCGGACGGTAGCTCGCCGGATCTGCCACGCAGTCACTCTATGGCGTGCCGGCCGGGCCTTCCCGCCGCCTGGCCGGCCCGGCAGCGCCCTGCCGCCTTCCCGCCCGGCGCCGGCGGATCGCGGCCGGTGAGCGAGTGCCAGGATGTGCTGGTGTGGATCCTGGTGGCCGTCTGCGGGCTCGCCGCGGTCGCCTGGGCCTACCTGCTGATCGGTCACGGCGGCTACTGGCGGACCGACCAGCGGCTGCCGCCGGCCGACCGGCCCGGTCCCTCGGCTGGCCCAGCCGCCTGGCCACCCCGGCTTACCTGGCTGACCGGGTCGGCCCGGCGGGCTGGCCGTCCGTTGCCGCCGTGGTGCCGGCCAGGGACGAGGCGTCGATCCTGCCCGAGACGCTGCCCGCGCTGCTGGCGCAGGATTACCCCGGCCGGCTCACCGTGCTGGTGGTCGACGACGAGAGCTCGGACGGTACCGCCGAGGTGGCCGCCCGCCTTGGCGAGCGGGCCGTACCGGCCGGACAGCCCGGCGAGCCCGGGGAGCCCGGCGAGTCCGGGCGGAGCCTGCGGGTCGTGCCGGGCCGCCCGGCGCCGGCCGGCTGGGCGGGCAAGGTGTGGGCCATGGAGCAGGGCCGGAGCGCGGCGGCAGACGTTGACTACCTGCTGTTCACCGACGCCGACATCGCCTGCGCGCCGGGCACGCTGACCGCCCTGGTGCGGGCTGCGCAGGCCGGCCGGCGGGTGCTGGTGTCGCAGATGGCGCTGCTGCGCGCGGACACGTTCTGGGAGCGGCTGCTGGTGCCCGCGTTCGTGTACTTCTTCGCCCAGCTCTACCCGTTCCGCCGGGTCAACACCGACCGGTCAGCGACCGCCGCCGCTGCGGGCGGCTGCATGCTGGTCCGCGCGGACGCGCTCGCCGCGGCCGGCTCGCTGGCCGCGATCCGGCGACGCCCGGATCGATGACGTGGCGCTCGGCCGCCTGCTCAAGCGCGGCCACGGCGGCGGCTGCTGGCTGGGCCTGAGCACCGGCGTGGTCAGCCGCCGCCAGTACGAGGGCCTGGCCCCGGTGTGGGACATGGTGGCCCGCAGCGCCTACACCCAGCTGCGTTACTCCCCGCTCGCGGTGGCGGGCACGGTGATCGGGCTGACCTGGCTTTACCTGCTGCCGCCGGTGGCCGGCCTCGGCGGGCTGGCCGCGACCGCGGCGGGGGCCGGGGCCGCGGCGGCCTGGCTCGCTGTCGCCGGGCTGGCCGGCTGGGCGCTGATGAGCGTCAGCTACGTGCCGATGCTGCGGCTGTACCGGCTCTCCCCGCTGCGGGCACCGGCACTGCCGCTGATCGCCGCGATGTACGCGGCCATGACCGCCGACTCGGCCCGGCGGCACCACCTCGGCCGCGGCGGGGAGTGGAAGGGCCGCACGATCCCGCCCGCCGTCCGGCCGCCCCGGACGGGCCGGTGAGCCCGGTCCGCCGCATGTCCGCTCTGCCGGATCCGCCGGATCCGCCCCTTCCGGCTCAGCTGCCCGGCGCCCGGCTGCCCTCGGCCGGGGCGAACAGCACGAGCAGCGCGAGATCCTCGGTAACGCCGGTGAACCGATGCTCCTCGCCGGCCGCGACGAAGACGACTGCGCCGGGACCCAGCTCCGCCCGGTCGCCCCCGGCGAGCAGCGTGGCCCGGCCGGACATGACCACGTAGATCTCGTCCTCGGTGTGCGGCACCTGATCGTCGGTGCCGCCGGCCTGAACCGAGTACGTCCCGACGCTCAGGTCGGCGACCCGCAGCTGCTCGACCCAGTGGTTGGCGGCCCCGCCGGCCGCTGGCTCGGTGTACGTTCCGGCTCCGCTGATGACCTGCATCCCTACCTCCCGGCGCTCAGGGGCTCCATCATCCGCCACAGCTTTAGCATCATCCGCATGGCGATCGGCTCACCGCGCACGCGGCTCAGACTGTCGAGCTGATCCTGGCCGAATCGCAGCTGCTCGAAAACGGCCGGTCTGCAGCGGTCACCCGTCAAGTTCGCTCCCTATGAATGTGCGCTAGCCAGCGCTAAATCAACGTGCGTCTGTCCTGACCGGATGCTAATATAAGAACATAAATTCGATGGATTGCCAGCCTCGCCAAGATGGTCTGGCATCGGGTTCAGGAGCAAGGGAGGTGGTCGCCGTGTTCGTATCGGATCAGAGCGCGGTGACACCGGGACCCGCAGTGCCGAAGACCGCGGCGGAGGCGGTCGCGATGGCTCAGGCCGGCCTGGCCTGGCTGGCGAAGGCCGGTGTGGCAGGGCTGCCGACCTCCGCGCAGGCGGACTGCCTGCGCGGCCTGGAGCGGGCCGCGTCGATGTACACCGCGGCCCAGGCCACGGTGCTGGGCACATTCACCGGTCAGGGCGGCCATGAAGACGACGGGCACGGGTCGGCCCGGACCTGGCTGCGCTGGCAGACCCGGATCTCCGGTGGCGCTGCGGACACGGCCGTCGGGTGGATGCGGCGCCTGGCCGCGCACCCGGCAGTGCACAGCGCCCTGACGGATGGCCAGGTCTCGGCGTCGTTCGCCCGGGCGATTTGCGCCTGGACCGACAAGCTGCGTGAGCACCTGCGGGCCGATGCGGACGCGATCCTGCTCGCCGCGGCGGCCGGTGGTGCGGACCTGGCGGACCTGGCCCGGCTGGCTGAGGAAATGCGCCAGCGCACTGCGGCCCCCGACACCGACGGCAGCGACGGGTTCGATGACCGCTGGCTGCGCCTGGACGAGACGTTCCGCGGCGCGGGCAGCATCAGCGGCGACCTGACCCCGCAGTGCCGGGCGGCGCTGGCCGCGGTGCTGGAGGCACTGGGCAAGAAGGCAGGCCCTGAGGACACCCGCAGCAAGGCCCAGCGTGATCATGACGCCGTGCACGAGGCCTGCCGGCGGCTCCTCGGAAGCGCGTGCCTGCCCGATCGCGCTGGTCAGCCCACCCAGATTCAGCTGCATATGACGCTGGACAAGCTGCGCGACCAGGGCGATGATTCAGCGGAAGCCGCTGAATCTGCCGGGTCAGCTGAAGCTGCCAGGTCGGCGGAGGGCGCATGGGCGGACAGCCACGCCGGGACTGCGTGGGCGGCCGGGACCTGTGGTCGTCCCGCCGCCGGTCCGGGGGATGACTGCGACGCCTCCATCGTGCCGATCGTCACCGGCCACGTCGACCACGACCTGCTGGACCGGCTCGCCGCCGCACTCGCCGACGGCAAGGCCCTGGTCGCCGCGGACCGGGCCGCCGGACCGCGGGCCCTCGCGCGGCGGCAGCGGGCCCAGTCGGCGGCCCGGCGGCTGCTGCTGCGGTGGGCCGCCGACGTTCTATCCGGCCCCGACGGGCTGGCCGCCTACCTGCGCACCCGCCAGCCCGAGCGGCTGGCCGCCTCGGCCAGCCTGCCGCTGGACATCGGCGCGGCCACCGACAGCATCCCCGGCCACCTGCGCCGCGCGGCGGCCGCCAGGGACCGCCACTGCCGCTATCCCGGCTGCCGCCAGCCGGTCATGGCCTGCCAGGTCCACCACATCGTGCCCCGCTCCGAGGGCGGCCCGACCAAGCTGACCAACTTGCTAAATTTGTGCAGTTTCCACCACCTCATCGCCATCCACCGCTGGGGCTGGGGCATTACCTTGCACCCCGACGGCAGCGTCACCGCGACCAGCCCGGACGGCACCCGCGTCCTGCACGACCACGGACCACCACCCGCCACCGCCGCCTGACTGGCGCATTTCCCGGCCGGCGCGGCGCGATGCGGTTACTGCCGGATGCGGTAGCGGATGTGAGTGGCCTTCGGCCCTGCAACGACGTCGATCTGCTCCAGCCGGGTGCCCGCAGGTATCTCGTCGTCGAAGAGGCGGACGCCGGAGCCCAGGATCACCGGGACCAGGTGCAGCTCGATCTCGTCCAGCAGCCCGGCCGCCAGGTACTGCCGGGCCACGGTGCCGCCGCCGGATACCGCGACGTCCCTGCCGTCGGCGGCGGCGCGGGCGAGCTTGAGCGCGGCGTCGATCCCGTCGGTGACGAACTCGAAGCTCGTGCCCCCCTGGCAGTCCAGCCGCGGGCGCGGGTAGTGAGTCAGCACGAAGACCGGCCGGCGGAATGGCGGGTTCTCCCCCCACCAGCCGTGCCACGGATCCTCGCCCCAGGGACCAGGCCCGCCGCCGAACATGTTCCGGCCCATGATGATCGCCCCGGCCTCGTCGCTGCCGCGCTCCAGCACGGCCGTGCTGGCGTTCGTCACGCCGCCGTCCTGGCCGGCGGCCTCGCGCCAGGCGGCCAGCTCCCGCATCCATTCGTGCAGCAGCATGCCGCCGACTCCGAGCGGGTTATCCTCGCTCTGGTCGGGACCGGCCACGAAGCCATCCAGCGATATCGAAACGCTGTACAGCAGTCTGCTCATCGGGATCCTCTCCTCAACAGACATGGCGGAGAACTGAGAAAATACGACAGGCCACCGACACTAGGGCGGCCGTCCGCGCGGCTGCGTTTCTGTCATGCTGGCTCGACCGGGCTACCGTCGGCAGGTAGGGGCCAGATGCGGCAGGCGGGCAGGATGTGAGGGCCGATGAGGGTTGTGGGGATCATCCAGGCGAGCAGCTAGAACGGGCCGTCGCCGCAGCGCGGCTGCTGAAGATCAGCGTCAGCAGCGATACGAGGCCGCGCTCGCGCGGCAGCACGAGCGGATCGCCGTTCCTGCTCGGCCCGCGCGGACTGGTAGCCATCGAGGTCAAGAACCAGAGCGTGACGGTTGACTGCGACGGGACCGGTGGTGGTTCATCCGGTACGACCGTTACGGCAACCAGGTTGACCAGGGTGAGCTGGCCGACCGGGGCGGGCGCTCGCCGAGCGTGCAGCTGAACGAGCCGGCCGGCCAGCTCGAGGAGTTCCTGCGCTCGCGCGGCTGAGGAGGGGTCTCCAGAGTTACCAGGTGGCCCCGACGCCGTCGTAGGTGTAGTCCACCCGGACGGGGAGCTTAACTGTCGTGCCTGATTGCGGGTTGATGCCGATCAGGCTTGTGCGTGGCGAAAGGTTCGAGGAGTAACTGGCGAGCAGCATTTTCCCGGTCGCGTCGGCGGAGACCTGGCAGGAATAGTACCTGGCTGATGGCAGCGTCCAGCGGTGCAGCACTCGGATCAGCTTGCCGGTGGCAGCGCTGTAGGCGGCGAGTTTGCCTTTCGGGCCGCTGGAGACGCAGACATAGAGCGTCGCCCCGCCGGGACTGATTTCGAGTGTCTCTGCATAGGGAATGGTCCGCCGGGCCCGGCTCGCGCGATCCACTGTTGCCGCCCTCGAATGGGTGTTCAGCAGCAGGTCGGCCCACCCGGACCCGTCGTACAGCGAGAGAGCGAGACGGCCGGCGTCGGCCGTGGCAGCCAGGGAGAAGGTGTAGTCGTCGCCCTCGTCGTAAGCCCAGGTATGGTGCCCGGCATGGCCGCTGATGCCGATCAGCCCGTTCGGAGGTGCGGTGACGCAATGCACGGCGGAGTACGCGTAGGTACCGCCCCCTGGGTTCGCCGCGATCGCGGTGGCCGCGCTTCCCGGAATCGAGCGAAGGAGCCTGAGCGCTGACGGCTTCCCGGCTGCGGTGAGCCGGAAGCTGTAGTAGTAAGCATGGCAATCTGCAGTCGTCGAAGCCGGATTAGCGTAGGCGAGGAACGCCTGGGCGGTCCCGCCGCTGACCACTCCCTCGAACTGCAGGCCCGCGGGAGCCTTGAGCGTCCCGACCGCGGCACCGGAGCTGGTGCGGTAAACCTTAAGCGAGCTCGCGTGATCGACGACTACAAACGAGGGGCGAGCGGTCGCCTTGACGACGGGCGCCTTGACGGCGGGCCGTGCCTGATCGGCGCTGACGGCAGGCGAGGTCGCCGTCACCGCGGTTCCGGCGACGACGGCGATTGCGGCCGCTGAGGCAACGAGCCGGTGTCTCACGGATTCTCCTTAGGTTGAGAGGTGCTCGCCTGGCCCGTTACCAGGCGAGCTGGGCGCCCTGGAAATGAAGGACGGGGTAGACCCGGAGCGTCACGGACGCGCCGGTATGCAGGTCGAAGCCGATGAGCGTGGCCGGCTGACTCAGGTCGGATGTCACCGCGGCGAGCAGGAAACGCCCCGTCGGATCGAGCGAGACCTGGCAGGTGACTCCCTGGCCGGGCCACTTGCGCAGCACGCGGATCTGCGCGCCAGTCGCGGTGCTGTAGGCGGCGAGCGTGCCCTTCGCACAGGCGTACAGCGTCTGGCCGCCGGGACTTATCGCCAGCGTCACCGAAGCGGGCATGGACCGCAGGATGCGGCTGGCGCCGCCGACTGTCCGGGAGCGTGAGCTCGTGTTCAGCAGCATGTTGCCGGACGGAGCGGACAGCGAGAACGCGAGCATGTGATCGCCGGCGCTGGCGGCCAGCGAGGCGGCATAGTCGTCGCCCAGATCGTAGGCCCACCTCCGGTTCCCGGCCGGCCCGCTGATGCCGATCGCCCCATTCGGCGGTGCGGTCGCGCAATGCACGGTGGAGTATGCGTAGCTGCCGCCGCCAGGGGGCGCCGCGACCGCGGTGGGCTGGCTGTCCGGTACCGAGCGGAGCAAGGTCAGCGACGACGGCTTCCCGCTCGCGCTGAGTTCGAACCGGTAGAAGAACGCGTGGCAGGCCGACCCGGCCAGGCCGGTAGCAGCCAGGAAGGTCCGCGTCGTCCCGCCGCTGGCCACATCTTCGAACTGCTGCCCGCCGGGCGCGGTGAGGGTCGCCACGCCGAGTCCGGTACGCGTGCTGTAGACCGCCAGTGACGGACCCTTGTCGACGAGAAGGAACGCGGGAAGGCTAGCTCCCGCGGTCGCGGGCGTCCGCACTGCTTTCGCGTGATGCCCGGGCGATGCGCCCTCGGGAATGGTCGCTATGACTGCCACCAGGGTGACCGCTGCGGCAGCGGCCAGTGCCGAGACAAAGCGCATGCGCCGGGACACGGTGAGGCGCGGGCCCGTGCTCACGGTCAGGCCGGGAATCCCGGCCGGGTCAACGGTGTCGGCAAGAGCACGGTAGGCGTCGCGCAACCGGTCCTCGAGAGCGTTCACCGGTTCTCCTCGTGCGGGCCGAGCTGGCGGGCCAGGGTCACGAGCGCACGGGACACCGTGGAAGAGACAGTGCCCCGGCTGACCTTCAGCGTGGTCGCAATCTCGCTGTCGGACATGTCGAAGTAGAACCGCAAGGCGAGGATCTCTCGCTGACGCTGGGGCAGGCCTGCGACGGCAGCCAGCACCTCACGCCGGTTCTCGCCCTCGATCGCGGCAGCTTCGGCGGACCAGACCGGATTGTCATGTGGAAGGCGACGCAGCCAGGCGATCCGCCGCGAACGGTGCACGCTGCGACAGCCGTTGATCACGGAGGTACGCAGGTACGATGCCGCGCTGCCTGGATCATCGAGCTTTGGCCACCGCCGGTACAGTCCAAGGAACGCGTCCTGAACCACATCCTCGGCGATGGTCCGCTCGCCCGTCAGCATCAGCGCGAGGCGGATCATGCTGACTGACTGCTCGCGATAGAGCTCCTCTAGGCCGCTGGCGGCCAGCTCGGCCCGGGCAGTTTTGGCGGCCACGGACTTATAGACGATCGTGTGCCCCGATTGCTGAGTCCGCAGTCGATTTTTCTGCGGCCCGCAGGTGGATAGACGCTCACGATGAGCGGCGCCACGCGCCCCGCCAGCTCAGCCGGCTAGCGGCGCAGTGCGCCCGGTCTCGCTCGCCCCGCTACCGTTGGCAGGTGGATAGCGGCCGCGGGCGAGCAGGGATGTGAGCGCCGATGCGGGTTGTCGTCTTATCGGATCATCCGGGCGAGCAGCTACAGCAGGCCCGCCGTCGCCGCGCGGCGACTGAGGATCAGCGCCAGCAGCGATACGAGGCCGCGCTCGCGCGGCAGCAGAGGCGGATTGCCGCGGCGGTCCGGGACCGGGCGCTGGCTCGTGCCGAGCATCGCTGGCTGGCCTGGCTGCGCGGCGGGCTCGCGGTACGGCGGGAACGGCGGCAGCTTCCCGTGCCCCCGGCCGCGCCGGCCCGGCCGCCGGACCGGGAGGCGAGCCTGGCGGCCGGGGTCGCGGGCGAGCAGCAGGTCGCGGCCCAACTGGGCCGGGTCCTGGACGATGACTGGACGCTGATCCGCGGCTACCGCAACCGCCGCGGGGAGATCGATCACCTCCTGCTCGGCCCGCGCGGACTGGCAGCCATCGAGGTCAAGAACCAGAGCGTGACGGTCGACTGCGACGGGGACCGATGGTGGTTCATCCGGTACGACCGTTACGGCAACCAGGTTGACCAGGGTGAGCTGGCCGACCGGCGCGGGCGCTCGCCAAGCGTGCAGCTGAATCAGCCAGGCCAGCTCGAGGAGTTCCTGCGCTCACGCGGCCATCCGGTTCCGGTCCAGCGGGTTGTGCTGTTCATCCATCCCCGGTCGCGGCTGCGCCGCTGCGACCGGCCGACGGTCCGCGTAGCCACCAGCGTCACCGAGGTCACCGCCCTGGTGCGGGACTCCCCCGTGAGCATCACCGCCGACGAGCAGGCCGAGCTGGAGCACCTGATCCGGCAGGACCACAAGCACCACGACCGTCACCGCCCCGGCCGTAGTCGGCCAGGACGGTGACGGAAATCCATTTCAGCTGCACGTCACCGGGCACGTCCGCTGTTGCGGTCTGCATGCTAAGGACATTCAGCGAGTGACGCTGAATGGCGAGCAGTTTGATTCTTCTCCGTGGGAGACCAGCCCACACTTGAGGCTACGAGCATGGTATATTTACCGAAATGGTGTCGAATCTCTCGACACCGGAGGCGAGGTCTCCGAATAATGGGCTACCTCGGACCAGGACCCGGCACCAACCCAGGGCCGCCGCACCGTCTCGGGCCTAAGGGCTGCTTAGCCTCACTGGTGATCCTTGTGATCATCGCCGGAATAGTAGTTTACGTGGTCATTAAGCACCGGAACGGCGGCTGAACGGCAGCGCCGTCATGGCACTAAGCGCAGCAAGGATGCCAGCCGTGGCTGACCCTGGGAACCACCACCACCCGCCGCCTGACCGGCGGGCGGGACTGGCACCTGTGCTGGTCAGGACTACGGCGTATGCTCCGCGACGTGACTGTCGATGTGACGGTGAAGACCGTCGAGCCGACGCCGACAGCGGTAGTGGTGGCGGCGACCACGTGGGCGGAGTTCCCGGCGGTGTGGGGGCCGATGCTGGACCAGGTGTGGGGCTTTCTCCGGGGCGGCGCCCCGGAAGGGCTCTACCACCAGGGGCACAACATCATGCTGTACATGGACGGGAGATCTACGGCGATCCCGACCCGTCGAGCGGCGATTTCGACGTGCAGGTGCTCTGGTCGCTGGTAGGGCCGTAGTTCTACTGCGGCGCGGCGGGCGATGACAGCCAGCGAAACGTGATGCGGGTGCCGGGGCGGGCCTGGGCGCAGGCGCTCAGGCAGGACGGGTCGACCACGGCGACCACCGGGTAGCCGCCGGTGGTGGGGTGGTCGGCGAGGAAGATCAGCAGCTGGCCGTCGGGCAGCGACTGGACCGCTCCGGTGACCAGGCCCTCGCTGGGCAGCTCGTCGCCGCGGCTGCGCTCGGCGGCCGGGCCGGCCAGGCGCAGCGCGACCCGGTTGCTGTCCGGGCCGACCGACCAGGTGCCGGTGCCGAGGGTGGCCCGGCCGGCCTCCGACAGCCAGTCCAGCCGGGGGCCGGCGTGCAGCAGGAGCTCGGCGTGATCGTCGGGCAGCGGCTGTGGCGCTAAATCGACAAGCGCGTACCGCCCGGTGGCCGGGCCGACATCCAGTACCTGGCCGGCCGCGAGCGGGGCCGGGCCCAGGCCGGACAGCAGGTCGGTGGAGGCGCTGCCGAGAACCTTCGGCACCCGCAGGCCGCCGGAGACGGCCACGTAGTTCCGGATCCCGCGCAGCGCCCGGCCCACCTCCAGCACCTGGCCGGGGCGCAGGTACAGCGGCAGGCCCCAGCCGGCCGGCCGTCCGTCCACGGCGACCGGGGCCAGCGCGCCGGTGACCGCGACCACGGTGCCGGCATCGAAGGCCAGGCTCACGCCGTCCGCAGTGGTCTCCAGCGCTGCCGCGCCCTCGTCGTTGCCGGCCAGGCGGTTGGCCAGCCGGTAGGCGGCCAGGTCGAGCGCGCCGGAGGGCGGCACGCCCATGTGGGCCAGGCCCGGCCGGCCCAGGTCCTGGACCGTGGTGAGCGCGCCGGGACGGCGGACGCGCACGATCCGCCGGGCGGCGCTGACCGGAACCACGGGAGGAACGGGGACCACGGGTCACGGCCCGGCGTCGACGAAGCGGACCCGGCGGCCGGGGCTGAGCAGGGCGGCGGGATCCCGGTCCGGATCCCAGACCGTGGCGTCGGTGTGGCCGATCAGCTGCCAGCCGCCCGGTGACGGCCAGGGGTAGATCGCGGTGTACCGGCCGCCGAGTGCCACGCTGCCGGCCGGGACCACCTTGCGCGGGCTGTCCCGGCGGGTCACGCTGCGCTGCTCGCCGACCCGGGCCAGGTAGGCGAAGCCGGGACCGAAGCCGCAGAACGCCACCTCATACAGGGCGGCCGCGTGCATCCGGACCGCTTCCGGCACCGGCACCCGCCACTGCGCGGCGATGTCGGGCAGGTCGGGGCCGGTGTACCGGCAGGGGATCTCGATCACCGGCCCGGTCGCGCGCGGGGCGGGGCGGACCGGCCAGGAACGGATGTCGGCGGCCAGCCGGACCGGGTCGGCCACGCCGTCCAGCAGGATCGTCCGGTCCCCCGCCACCACGTCGACCAGGGACGGCGCCCAGCCCTGCGCACGCCGCCGCTCGATCTCGGCCTGCAGCCCGAGGACCTGGCCGGGATCGGCGACCTCGACCAGCACCGCGTCCGGCCCGGCCTGGCAGGAACCTCATCGCGCCAGGTCGGGCGTTCCGGCCGCTCCGGCCGTCCTGGCCGGGTAGACGTCAAGGATCTGGCGCTCGGCGTCACTCAGGTAGCTGAGCAGCTCGGCCTCGGCCGCCTCGCCGTCGCCGCGGGCCACCGCCTCGGCGATCACCCGGTTGCGGGCCAGGAAGGGCTGGTGGAACTGCTGCGGGTCCGCCATGGCGTGGAAGATCAGGCGCAGCTCGGCCAGCGCGCGCCGCATCAGCTCGTCGGTGCGCTGGCTGCCGGCCAGGCTCGCCACGGCCAGGTGAAAGCGCAGGTCGGCGGTGCGCACCTGGAGCCAGAGCCCGGCTGCCGCCGCCTCCTCGGCGTCCTGCACCGCGGTCATCACGGCGGTCCT
The DNA here is from genome assembly GCA_963719705.1 of uncultured Actinomycetota bacterium. GTDB lineage: Bacteria > Actinomycetota > Actinomycetes > Streptosporangiales > Streptosporangiaceae > CAVRCV01. Next base: position 59,781 of record CAVRCV010000013.1, on the reverse strand, counting down.
GGCGGCCATCCTGGCCGAGCCGGCCAGCCGCGCCGCGCCCCCCTCGACCAGGCGGCGGAGCGCGTAGAGATCGATGACGTCGTCCCTGGACAGGACCGGCACGAAGATGCCCCGGTGCATCTGGTGCACCGCCAGGCGCTCATGGCACAGCAGCCGGAACGCCTCGCGCAGCGTGTTGCGGGATACGCCGAGCGCCTGGCCGATGGCCTCCTCCGACAGGCGGGTGCCGGGCGGGAAGAGCCCTTCCATGATCCGGGTCCTGAGCAGCTCGGCCACCCGGTCCGCGGTGCTGGCCGGTACCAGGGCCGGGCGGTCGCGGCTCAGCTCAGCGGCCATCCGGTCGGTAATCCCTAGGGTCACGACATCCTCCCTGCCCACCATAGTGAACTGGATAGAAGCCGATAATTCAACTGAAGTCTTGAAGTATTGTTCAACGATCTGTACCCTTGGCGACAATATAGCGGCAAGGAGTAACGCCAGGTCAGGGAGCAGCGTCAGGGAGCAGCTCGGGAGCGCCGGGGGCAGCACGAGATAACAGCGGGGGCGGAACGCGAGGAGTCGCATGGTCGCTGTCGTGCAAGGCTTCGGCCCGTTCGGCACCTTAACGGCCAACCCGTCTGAGCTGGTCGTGCGGCACTGGTCGGAGGGGGCGCTGGCCAAGGGCGGCAGGCCAGGCGTGATCACCGAGGTGCTCCCGGTGTCCCGGCAGCGGGTGAGTGCCGCCGTGCCCGAGCTGATGCGGCGGCACAAGCCGGAGATCTGGCTCGGGGTTGGCGTCGCGGCCGGGCGCCCCGCGCTCAGCATCGAGGCGGTCGCGGTCAACCTGATGCACTGGTCCCGGGCCGAGGCGGACGTGGACGGGGTCAGCGTGCCCCGCGGCCCGATCGCGGACGGCGGCCCGGCCGCGCACCTCACCACGCTGCCGGTGGAGGCGATCCTGCGGGCCTGGCGCGAGGCCGGCATTCCCGGCTACCTGTCCCACACCGCCGGCAGCTACCTGTGCAACCTGTCCTACTACCTGGCGGCGCAGGCCGCCGCCGAGCTCGGCATCCGGTGCCAGGTGGGGTTCCTGCACCTGCCGCTGCTGCCCGAGCTCGTGGACGTGCCCGAGCGGCAGCCGTCGATGGCCATGCCGCTGCAGTCCGCCGGCCTGGACCTGCTGATCAACGCCTGCCTCGCCGCGGGCGATGAGACCGGCCTCTACCTGAGGAGAACAGCATGAAGCGCAGCGCTCGCGGCGGTGGCCGCGCTCTCGTCGCCGTCGTCGCGGCCGTGGCCCTGGCGGTCGCGGCCGCGGCGTGCGGCTCGTCCGGCTCGTCGTCGTCCGGCAAGGGCCAGGTGGTCAGCGGCGGCACGGCCACGTTCGCCGAGCCGGCCGGGGTGACGCCGAACTACATCTTCCCGATGCTGACCGGGGCGTACTACAGCGTGGCCAACATCGAGGAGTTCCAGCGGCTGTCGTTCCGGTCGCTGTACTGGATCGGCAACGGCAAGGGCCAGCCGGTGGTGGACCCCGCGCTCAGCCTGGCCGCGCTGCCGTCCTACAGCAGCAACGACACGGTGGTCACCATCCACCTGGGCAGCTACACCTGGTCCGACGGCAAGCCGGTGACGACCAGGGACGTGGCGTTCTGGATCAACCTGCTGCGGGTGAACAAGGCCAGCTTCGCGGCCTATATCCCCGGCGAGTTCCCGGACAGCCTGAAGAGCTACAAGATCGTGAACGCGAAGACCATCGTGCTCACGCTGACCGAGCCGGTGAACCCCACCTGGTTCACCTACGACCAGCTGTCCCAGATCACCCCGCTGCCGCAGCAGGCCTGGGACAAGACCTCGGCCACCGGCGCGATCGGCAACTACGACCAGACCAAGGCCGGGGCCACGGCGGTGTTCAACTTCCTCACCGCGCAGTCCAAGGACATCGCCAGCTACGGCACTAACCCGCTGTGGAAGACGGTCGGACGGGCCGTGGATCCTGGACAGCTACTCCTCCGACGGCTACGCCAAGTTCGGCTACAACAAGGCGTATGCCGGGCCGAGCCAGCACAAGCTCGCGTTCTTCGTCGAGCAGCCGTTCACCACCCAGACCGCCGAGCTCAACGTGCTCCGCTCGGGCAACAGCTCGATCAGCTACGGCTACGTGCCGATCACCGAGTCATCCCAGGCCTCGGTGCTGGACTCGGAGGGCTACACCTCCTCGCCGTGGACCGGCTGGGGCACCACCTACTTCCTGATGAACTTCAACAACCCCAAGACCGGGCCGCTGGTCAAGCAGGCCTACATCCGGCAGGCCATGCAGTCGCTGGTCGACCAGCAGTCCTTCATCGCCGGCCCGCTGCACGGCTACGCGCACACCAACTACGGCCCGGTGCCGGTGGTGCCGGCGAACCCCTACAGCGACGCCTACGTGGCCAAGGGGCCGTGGCCCTACTCCCCCAGTACCGCGTCGAAGCTGCTGTCCAGCCACGGCTGGAGCGTGAAGCCGAACGGCACCAGCACCTGCGCCAAGGCCGGAACCGGGGCGGCCGACTGCGGCGCCGGGATCGCCGCGGGCACCCCGCTGGCCTTCACCCTGGACTTCGCCACCGGCAGCGTGGAGACCAGCCAGGAGATGCAGGCGCTGAAGTCCAACTTCGCCCAGGCCGGGATCCAGGTCACCCTGTCCTCGGCGCCGTTCGACACGATCATCAGCAAGCTGGTGCCGTGCACGGCGAGCCAGGCGGCCTGCTCCTGGCAGATGCTCAACTACGGCGGCGGCTGGACCTACGGGGTGGACCCCTACCCCACCGGCGACCAGCTGTTCGCCACCGGATCGGGCTCCAACTCCTCCAACTACTCCAGTCCGGTCACCGACCGGCTGATCTCGGCCACCGTGCACGGCCCCGGCACGCTCGACGCCTACGAGAACTACCTGGCTAACCAGGTGCCGGTGCTGTGGATGCCGCAGTCGGTCTACCAGATCTCCGAGATCAGCAAGAACCTGCACGGCACCTCGCCGCAGAGCCCGATCGAGGGGCTGACGCCGGAGAACTGGTACCTCACGAAGTAATGTCCCGGTGACCCGCTACCTGATCCGCCGCTGCGCCCAGGCCGTGCTGGTGCTGCTGCTGGTGACGATCGTCGTGTTCGGCCTGTCCAAGCTGCTGCCCGGCGGCCCGGCCAGGGCGATCCTCGGCGTACACGCGACGCCGACGAACATCGCCGCCTTCAACCGCGCCAACGGCCTGGACGGGCCGGCCCCGGCCCAGTACTGGCACTGGCTGACCGGGGTGCTCAGCGGCAACCTCGGCTTCTCCTACGTGCTCAACCAGCCGGTCTCCTCGCTGCTGGCGCAGCGGCTGCCGAAGACCGCGCTGCTGGCCGGGGTGTCGGTGCTGCTGGCCGTGCTGGTCGCGGTGCCGGTCGGGCTTTACCAGGCGGTGCGGCGCAACCGGGTGGACGACTACGCGCTCACCACGGTCACGTTCACGCTGTACTCGACGCCGGCGTTCTGGCTGGCGCTGCTGCTGATCGACGCGTTCTCGGTGCGGATACACCTGTTCCCGGCCGAGGCGCCGCAGGGCTCGTTCTCGGCCATCCTGTCCGACCCGTCGGCGATGGTGCTGCCGGTGCTCACGATCGCGCTGGTCACCATCGCCGCGTTCAGCCGCTACATCCGCTCCTCGGTACTGGACGAGCTGGCCCAGGACTACGTGCGGATGGCCAGGTCCAAGGGCGCGGGCCGGCCGCACATCCTGCTCGCGCACGTGCTGCGCAACTCGGTCTCGCCGGTGGTGACCCTGCTCGGGCTATCCCTGCCGTTCATCCTGTCCGGCACGCTGATCTCGGAGCAGGTGTTCAACTACCCGGGCGTCGGGCTGCTGTTCTTCAACGCCGCCGTCAGCCAGGACTACCCGGTCGAGCTCGGCGTGGTGCTGCTGGTGGGGGTGGCCACGGTGGCCGGATCGCTGCTGGCCGACATCGCCTACGCCATGCTCGATCCCCGGGTCCGCTACGTGTCCGCCCGTCGCAGCCAGGCATAGCACCACACGGAGGAACGGTGAGCATCGGGGAGACCGCCGCCTGGAGCGCTGATGTCGCCGCGCCCCGGCCGGAGGAGGCCGGTCCGGCGGGCGGTGGCTGGGTCCGGGTCTTCGCCGCCAACCGGCTGGCCGTGGCCGGCCTGGTCGTGGTGGTGCTGCTGACCCTGTTCTGCTTCGCCGGGCCGCTTTTCTACCACACCGACCAGATCCAGACCCGGCTGGCACTGGAGAACCTGCCGCCGGGGACCGGCCGCCCGCTCGGCACCGACGACGTGGGGTACGACCAGCTCGGCCGGCTCATGGTCGGCGGGCAGACCTCGCTGGAGGTGGCGTTCGGCGCCGCGGTCGTCGCGGTGATCCTCGGCGCGGCCTGGGGCGCCACCGCCGGGTACCTCGGCGGCATCGTGGACGCCGCGATGATGCGGGTCGTGGACGCCCTGCTGGCCATCCCGGCGCTGTTCCTGCTGCTGTTCCTGGCCACCGTGTTCCGGCCGAGCGTGCTGATGCTGATCCTGGTCGTCGGCCTGACCGCGTGGCTGGTGCCGGCCCGGCTGGTGCGCGGCGAGGCGCTCAGCATCCGGACCAGGGAGTACGTGCAGGCGGCCAGGACCATGGGCGTCCGCTCCCCCGTCGATTATCTTGCGTCACATCATCACCAACTGCATCGGCACGATCCTGGTCAACGCCACCTTCCAGGTCGCCGACGCGATCCTGGTGGTGGCCGCGCTGTCGTTCCTCGGCCTGGGCATCCCGCCGCCGGCCACCAACTGGGGGTCGATGCTGTCCGACGGGCTCAACTTCACCTACTCCGGCTACTGGTGGCTGACCTATCCGCCGGGCATCGCGATCGTGCTCACCGTGGTGGCGTTCAACCTGGTCGGGGACGGCATGCGGGATGCCTTCGGGCTGGACGCGCGGCGCCGATGAGCGATCCGCTGAGCAATTCTCTCAGCGTCCCGGCCGGGACTCCGCTGCTGGCGGTGGACGACCTGGGCGTGGACATCCGGCTGCGCCGCTCGACCGTGCACGCGGTGTCCGGCGTGTCGCTGCGGCTGGAGCCGGGCGAGACCGTCGGCATCGTCGGCGAGTCCGGCTGCGGCAAGTCCACCCTGGCCCTGGCCCTGGCCGGGCTGCTGCCGGACAACGCCGAGGTGCGCGGCAGCATCCGGCTGGCCGGCCGCGAGCTGACCGGGCTCGGCGAGCACCAGCTGCAGGCGGTCCGCGGCGCCCAGGTGGGCATCGTCTTCCAGGACCCGATGACCTCGCTCAACCCGACCCGCAGGATCGGCGCGCAGGTCGGCGAGACGCTCCGGCTGCAGCGCGGGGCCAGCAAGGCGGCGGCCCGCCGGGCCGCCGCGGAGATGCTGGACCTGGTCGGCCTGCCCCGGCCGCGCGAGCAGCTGGACCGGTTCCCGCACGAGCTGTCCGGCGGCATGCGGCAGCGCGCGGTCATCGCCGCCGCGCTGATCTGCGAGCCGAAGGTGCTGATCGCGGACGAGCCGACCACCGCGCTCGACGTCACCACGCAGAGCCAGATCCTGGAGCTGTTCGACCGGCTGCGCCAGACTCTTCGGATGGCGACGCTGCTGGTGACGCATGACATGGGGATCGTGGCCGGGCACGCGGACCGGGTGTTCGTCATGTACGCCGGCCGGGAGGCCGAGACCGGCGGCACCGAGGAGGTCTTCCGCTGCCCCCGGCACCGCTACACCGCCGCGCTGCTGGACTCCATCCTGCGCATGGAGACCACCCGCAAGCAGCGCCTGGCGGCCATCCCCGGCCGGCCGCCCGACCTGACCACGGTGCCGCCCGGCTGCCCGTTCGCGCCCCGCTGCCCGGCCGTCACCGCCGAGTGCACCGAGGCGGAACCGCCGGCCGAGCGGTCCGGCGAGCACCGCTGGCGCTGCTATCACCCGGTACCAGAGCCGGTCCCGGACGGCGCGGGGCCGGACAGCCCTGGCGCGCGGATCGCCGAGGTGGGCCAGTGACCGCCGCAAGCACGGTGCCCGCCAGTAACACCGGCGCGCCGCTGGTCGAGCTGGCCGGGGTGACCAAGCACTACTATCCGGGCGGCCTGTGGGCCCGCGGCACCGCCCCGGTGCAGGCGGTGTCCGGGGTCGACCTGGCGGTCACCGCGGGCAGCACGTTCGGCGTCGTGGGCGAGTCCGGCTGCGGCAAGTCCACCCTCGGCCGGATGCTGGTCGGGCTGGAGAAGCCGACCGCGGGCGAGGTGCGGCTGCGCGGCCGCCCGCTGGCCGCGATGCGCGGGGCCGAGCGGAAGGCGGCCAGGTACGAGATCCAGATGATGTTCCAGGACCCGTACGCGGCGCTGAACCCCCGGATGACGGTCGGCCGGATCATCGACGAGCCGCTGCGGGCCAGCGGCGGCATGACCCGGCCGGACCGGCGGGCCCGGGTCCTTCAGCTGGTGGACGAGGTCGGGCTGGCCGCCAGCCAGCTGAACCGCTACCCCAGGGAGCTGTCCGGCGGCCAGCGCCAGCGGGTCGGCCTGGCCAGGGCGCTGGCCACCAAGCCCGCGCTGATCGTCGCCGACGAGCCGGTGTCGGCCCTGGACGTGTCCGTGCGCTCGCAGATCCTCAACCTGATGGCGGACCTGCAGGCCGAGCACAAGCTGAGCTACCTGATGGTGTCGCACGACCTGACCGTGATCCACTACTTCGCCGACCTGATCGCGGTGATGTACCTGGGCAAGATCGTGGAGTCGGGCGGGCCGGACGAGCTGTTCTCCGCCCCGGCGCACCACTACACCAGGGCGCTGATCGACGCCGTGCCGCAGCCGGCGCCGGGCGCGAGGTACCGCGCCGCCGCGCCCCGCGAGGCGATCCGGGGCGAGCTGCCGTCGGCCGCCGCCCCGCCGTCCGGCTGCCGGTTCCGCACCCGGTGCCCGGCCGCCCGGCAGCTGTGCGCCGAGGCCGAGCCGCCACTGCGCCGGTTCGGCCCCGGCCACCTGGCCGCCTGCCACTTCCCGCTGGCCGAGCCCGAGCCGAGCCGGCCCCGAGCCGGAACCGGAGGCAGCGACATGACCGGCGGCAGCGGGGAACGGCTCCGGATCGACCTGAACAGCGATTGCGGCGAGAGCTTCGGTGCCTACCGGATGGGCGCCGACGAGGACCTGCTGCCACTGGTCAGCAGCGCGAACGTGGCCTGCGGCTTCCACGCCGGGGATCCGCGCACGATGGATGCCACGGTGGCGCTGGCCGTCCGCCGCGGCGTCACGGTCGGCGCCCATGTCTCCTACCCGGACCTGGTTGGGTTCGGCCGCCGCCGGATGCAGCTGAGCGCCGCCGAGCTGATCACCGACGTGCTGTTCCAGATCGGCGCGCTGGAGGCGTTCTGCCGCCGGCACGGCACGGCGGTCCGTTACGTCAAGGCGCACGGCGCCCTGTACAACGACCTGGCCGGCGACCCGGACCTGGCCGGCGCGCTGGCCGACGCCGTGCTCGGCTACGGCGGCGGCCTGGCGGTGCTGGTGCTGGCCGGGAGCCCCGCGGTGAGCGTGCTCGCGGCCCGGGGCATCCGGGTGGTCCGGGAGGGCTTCGCCGACCGCGGCTACACGCCGGACGGCAGGCTGGTCTCCCGCCGCGAGCCCGGCGCGGTCCTGACCGACCCGGCGGTGGTCGCCGAGCGCGGACGGCGGATCGCGGCCGGCGAGCCGATCGAGGCCAGCGACGGCTCGCCGCTGCTGGTCGGAGCCGACTCGCTGTGCCTGCACGGCGACACTCCCGGCGCGGCCGGGCTGGCCCGCGCGCTGCGCGAGCGGCTGGCCGAGTCTGACGTCGAGGTCGCTCCCTTCGCGTAAAGCCGTTATCAGTTTATTTAGTCAATGTCATAGCATGCCGGTGTAGTCCATTGTGCAACCCATCATGCCTATATGAGCATCTTATGCAGGGACGTTGCACGGGCCCGCTGACGGCAGCTCGTTACGGAGGTAAGCACGGATGAGACAGCTACGCTGGACGGCCGCCGCGGTCATGACGGCGGCCGCGCTGGTCACGACGGCCGGAGCAGCCCCGACGGCCGGACCCGCCGGACCCGCCGGACCCGCCGGGGCGGTCGGGGCGGCCGGGACGAGACTGGCGGCGAGCTCGGTCCCGGCCCGGAACGCCGTCTTGCTCCGGCACCCGGCGCCGCCGCTCACCGCGGCGGCCGGCCGGAGCCAGCCGTCAGCGGTACCCGGCGCCCTGCGCAGCTACTCCAACACGATCTATGCGGGTCACCTGGTCCCGAACTCGCTCTACGGCAACAAGAAGATCACCGCGGTGGTGTCCCAGTGGATTCCAGCCCAAGGTCCCCGCCGACCCGCGCTTCCACTGCACCGCCCGCTCGTGCGTGGGTCCTGACGCATCGGAGTGGACCGGGTTCGACGGCCGGGGCCCCGGCCTGATCCAGGCGGGGTGCGACTCGCTGTCAGCGGCTAAGGCGGCTTACTTCTGCTGGTGGGAGGACTTTCCGGGGCCGACGCATGAGGTGCCGGTGACCGTCAAGCCGGGCGAGACCGTGTACGTGTCGGTCCAGTATCTCGGTCATAACAGGACCAAGTTCTACATCAAGACCGGATCGGGGCACTGGGGGCCGCGCACCGAGAGGACCCCCTCTGTCGGCGAGACCACGGCGCTCTTCATCGTCGAGCGGCTGATGAACGCCAAGCAGACCACCGGGTATTACCTGCCGAAGTTCGGCTCGGTCACCTTCCTGGCCAACTCCTTCTTCCAGGGCAGCCTCGCGAACGAGCTCACCAGCGGCAAGAACGTCCCCGCCGTCATGGTCAACGGCTGCTCCAGCAAGGACAAGACGCTGGCCACGGCGGGCAACGTGGTGAACCTGGACCAGTTCACGGTCCGTTGGAAGGCCAGCCGCCCGTTCTCCGACAAGCTCTGCAAGTAGCACCCAGCCCGGCTCCGGCGGCGGCCAGCCGCCGGAAGCTGGGTGTCCTTCGGTCCGCGCCGAGGGGTTGCACCGAGCGGCCGCGATGGATACCCTCTTTCACTAATTGATTAGTGAAATGAGGAATATGATCGAGTTCCAGCTCGACCCCGTCTCAGGGGTGGCCACCTACCTCCAGCTGGTCCAGCAGGTCGGCGACGCCCTGCGGCTGGGCCTGCTGGAGCCGGGCGACCGGCTGCCGACCGCGCAGCAGGTCGTCGCCAAGCTGGCAATCAACCCGAATACCGTGCTCAAGGCCTACCGCGATCTGGAGCGGGCGGGGCTGGTGCAGGGCCGGCCGGGCCAGGGAACGTTCGTCATCCGGTCGCTTCCCGGCCCCGACCCCGCCGCGCAGCGACGGTTTCTCGCCGCCATGACCGACCTGCTGCGCTCGGCACGATCGGCGGGCCTGGGACCTGACGACATCGAGTCGGTTTACCGGACCGCGGTCCGCAACTGCTTTACGGAGGGGGTGGCGTGAACACTGTCATCAGGGCCAGCGGCCTCGGCAAGCGCTACGGGCGGCGGTGGGCACTCGCAGACTGCACCCTGGCGGTCCCCGCCGGGCGGGTGACCGGGCTGGTCGGACCCAACGGGGCGGGCAAGACCACCCTGCTGCAACTGGTTGCCGGGCTGCTCGCGCCGACCTCGGGCACCATCAGCGTCCTGGGTGAGCGGCCGGCCGAGACCCCGGCGCAGCTCGCCCGGGTGGGCTTCGTCGCCCAGGATGCCCCGGTCTACCCTGGGCTTTCCGTCGCCGCCCACCTGCGGATGGGCGGGTGGCTCAACCCCGGCTGGGACAGCGAGCTCGCCACCCGCCGCGTCAGCAAGCTCGGTCTTGGCCTCCGGCAGCGGGCCGGGTCGCTGTCCGGCGGCCAGCGCGCCCAGCTCGCCCTCACCCTGGCGACCGCCAAGCGGCCGGAGCTGCTGCTGCTCGACGAGCCGGCCGCGAGCCTGGACCCCCTTGCACGGCGGGAGTTCCTGCAGTACCTGATGGAGACCGTCGCCGAGCAGAAGACCAGCGTCGTGCTCTCCTCGCACCTGATCAGCGACATCGAGCGGGCCTGCGACTACCTCATCGTGCTCGCCGCCTGCCGGGTACGGCTGGCTGGGGAGACCGAGGAACTGCTGGCGACGCACCACCGGCTGTCCGGACCGCACCGGGACTCCCGCTCGCTCCCGGCAAGCTGGGACGTCATCGAGGAAAGCCACACCGGCAGGCATAGCGCGCTGCTGGTTCGCACCCGGGACCCGGTTCTCGACCCGGCCTGGACCGTCCGGCCGGTCAGCCTGGAGGACCTAGTGCTCGCCTACATGAGCCAGCCGGGCGACGCCGCGCGAGCCCGCCGGCCCGGACTGGAGGTAGCGTCATGATCCGCTTCGCCTGGCTCCGGTTCCGCACCCAGGCCCTGGTGGCCCTCGGCGCGCTGGCCGTCCTCGCCGTCGTCCTGGCGGTGACCGGGATCCAGCTCGACCACGCCTACGATGCCGCCGTCGCGGCCTGCAAGCCGCACGGCGATTGCGCGTCCACGCTGAGCCAGTTCTCCTCCAGCAGCTACCTCACGGCGAGCAACGTGTTGCATCCGCTCGTCATCGCCATCCCTTGCCTGCTGGGGATGTTCTGGGGGGCGCCGCTGGCCGCCCGCGAGTTCGAGACCGGCACGTTCCGCCTGGCCTGGACCCAGGGCAGCACCCGCACCCGCTGGCTGGCCGTCAAGCTTGCCGTCGTCGGCGCGGCGAGCATGGCGGTTGCCGGGCTGCTCAGCCTCATGGTGAGCTGGTGGAGCAGCCCGATCGCGGCGGCACAAATGGGCACACGGCTCGACCACCGTATCTTCAGCGAGAGCGGCATCGCCCCGGTCGGGTACGCCGCGTTCGCGTTCGCCGCCGGAGTCACCGCCGGACTGCTCAGCCGCCGCACCCTGCCCGCCATGGCCGCCACCCTCGCCGTCTTTCTCGCCCTGGTCTGGTTCGCCTTTCCCCTCTGGGTGCGGCCCCACCTGCTCCCGCCCGCCCAGACCACCGCGCCGCTCAGTACCGCATCGCTTAACGGGTTCGGACCAGCCGGCGCCGGCCGCCTGTTCGTGCCGACGGCGCCGCCGGACCTGCCCGGCGCCTGGGTCCTCTCCATTCGGCTCACCACCCCAGCCGACCGCCCCGCCGACACCGTTCCGGCCGCCCGTGCCTGCGCGCCGAACACGTCATCGGGCCTGACCTGCCACGCGTACGTCGAGAGCCTGCACCTGCGGCAGACCGTGACCTACGAGCCTGCCAGCCGCTACTGGCCGCTGCAGTGGTGCGAAACCGGGATCTACCTCGCCCTCGCCCTGGCTCTGGCCGGGCTCTGTCTCTGGTGGATCCGCCCCGGCCACGGTTAGTCCTCGAAGGCCTCGGGCGGGGGGCAGGCGCACATCAGGTTGCGGTCGCCGTAGGCCTGGTCGATCCGGCGCACCGGGGACCAGTACTTGAGCCGCCGGTCCGAGGGCACCGGGTAGGCCGCCTGCTCCCGCTCGTAGGAGTGCTTCCAGTCACCGCTGATCAGCATCGACGCGGTATGCGGGGCGTTGCGCAGCGGGTTGTCGGTGGCGTCGGACTCGCCCGAGGCGACCTTCTCGATCTCGCCCGCGATCGAGATGATCGCCGCGGCGAACCGGTCCAGCTCGGTCAGGTCCTCGCTCTCGGTCGGCTCCACCATCAGCGTGCCGGCCACCGGGAACGACATCGTGGGCGCGTGCAGGCCGTAGTCGATCAGCCGCTTGGCCACGTCCTCGGCGGTGATCCCGGTCCGGGCCGTGACCGGCCGCAGGTCCAGGATGCACTCGTGCGCGACCAGGCCGCCGCGGCCGGTGTACAGCACCGGGAAGTACGGGTCCAGCCGGCGGGCCAGGTAGTTCGCGGACAGCACCGCGACCTGAGTGGCCTGGCGCAGCCCGTCGGCGCCCATCATCGCGATGTAGGCCCAGGAGATCGGCAGGATGCCGGCCGACCCGAACGGCGCGGCGGCGACCGGCCCGCCGCCCGGTGCTTCACTGGCTAGCACGGGTCCCGCAAGTGCCGGGTGACCGGGCAGGTACGGGGCCAGGTGCGCCCTGGCGGCGACCGGGCCGACGCCAGGCCCGCCGCCGCCATGCGGGATGCAGAAGGTCTTGTGCAGGTTCAGGTGCGAGACGTCGGCGCCGAAATCGGGCAGCCGGGCGAGCCCGAGCAGCGCGTTCAGGTTGGCCCCGTCCACGTACACCTGGCCGCCGGCCTCGTGTACCAGCGCGCAGGTCTCGCCGATGGTCTCCTCGTACACCCCGTTCGTGGACGGGTAGGTCACCATGATCGCCGCGATCGACCCGGCCCGCGCCTCCAGCTTGCCGCGCAGGTCATCAAGGTCGATGGCGCCGTCGGAGCCGCACTTGACCACGACCACCTTCAGGCCGGCCAGCACCGCGCTGGCGGCGTTCGTGCCGTGCGCCGACTCGGGGATCAGGCACACGTCGCGCTCGGGCTCGCCCCGGTCGCGGTGGTAGGCGCGGATCGCCAGCAGCCCGGCCAGCTCGCCCTGCGAGCCCGCGTTCGGCTGCAGCGACACCGCGTCGTAGCCGGTCAGCTCGGCCAGCCAGCCGGACAGCTCGCCGATCAGCTCCAGGTAGCCCTCGGCCTGCTCCGCCGGGGCGAACGGGTGCAGGCCGGCGAACTGCGGCCAGGTGATGGCCTCCATCTCGGCGGTCGCGTTCAGCTTCATCGTGCACGAGCCGAGCGGGATCATCGAGCGGTCAAGCGCGATGTCCCGGTCGGCCAGCTGGCGCAGGTAGCGCAGCATCGCGGTCTCGTTGCGGTGCGCGCTGAACACGGGGTGGGTGAGGAACTCGCTGGTCCGCAGCAGCCCGGCAGACAGCACGCCAGGACCGGCCGCCGCCGGGTCGGTCAGGTCCGGCAGATCGGACCGGTCCTCGCCGGTGATGGCCAGCAGCACGGCGCGCACGTCGTCAGCGGACGTCGTCTCGTCGCAGGCGACCTGCACCGCGTCCGGCCCGGCCGGGTAGATGTTGTAGCCGGCCGCCGTGGCCCGGGCGGCGATCCGGGCCGCCGCGCCGGGCACCCGCACCCGGACGGTGTCGAAGAACGCGGGGGCTTCCGTTTCGAATCCCGCCGCGGTCAGTGCCCTGGCCAGGGTCACCGCCCGGCCGTGTACCCGCTGCGCGATCGCGGTCAGGCCGTCAGGTCCGTGGTAGGCCGCGTACATGGCGGCGATCACCGCCAGCAGCACCTGCGCGGTGCAGATGTTGCTGGTCGCCTTCTCCCGGCGGATGTGCTGCTCGCGGGCCTGCAGCGCGAGCCGGAACGCCGGGTGGCCGTCGGCGTCCACCGATACCCCGACCAGGCGGCCGGGCAGCTGCCGCTTGAGCTCGTCGCGGACGCAGATGTAGCCGGCCTGCGGGCCGCCGAAGCCCATCGGCACGCCGAACCGCTGCGTGCTGCCGACCGCGATGTCCGCGCCCAGCTCGCCCGGCGGCGTCAGCAGGGTCATGGCCAGCAGGTCGGCGGCCACCGCGGTGCGCGCCCCGGCCGCCTTCGCCGCCGCGATCACCGGGGCCAGATCCCGGACCGCGCCGCTGGCGCCGGGGTACTGCAGCAGCACGCCGAACAGCTCGCCGTCCGGCTGCGCCGCGATCAGCTCCGGCGTGACCTCGCCGGTGACCAGCTCGATGCCGAGCGGCTCGGCCCTGGTGGCCAGCACGGCCAGGGTCTGCGGCAGGCAGTCGGCATCGGCCAGGAAGATCCGGCCCCGGCCGGCCGCGCGCCGGGCCAGGGTCATCGCCTCGGCCGCCGCGGTCGCCTCGTCCAGCATCGACGCCCCGGCCACCGGCAGCCCGGTCAGGTCCTCGACCATCGTCTGGAAGTTCAGCAGCGCCTCCAGCCGGCCCTGGGATATCTCCGGCTGGTACGGGGTGTAGGCGGTGTACCAGGCCGGGTTCTCCAGCACGTTGCGGCGGATCACCGCCGGGGTGATCGTGCCGTAGTAGCCCAGGCCGATCATCGAGGTCAGCACCTGGTTCCGGCTCGCCAGCTGGCGCAGCCGGGCCAGGGCCTGCTCCTCCGACAGCGGCGCGGGCAGGCTCAGCGGGCGGCGGGCGGCGATCCCGGCGGGCAGCGCCGCGGTGGTCAGCTCGTCCAGGGACGGGTAGCCGACCGCGGCGAGCATCCGGTCCTGCTCGGCCGCCGATGGCCCGATATGGCGTTGCGCAAAGTTCACGGAGCCCTCCTGAGCGGCTAGAGCCTACCCGAGCGAAACGCCCGCAGGATCAGATGTCATCCCAGCGGAACACGCGCACCGCGACCGACGTGAACACGACCGTTATGCCGAGCATGACCGCGATGCCCGGCAGCGCCGCCGCCACCCCCTCGCCCCGCGCCATCACGTCCTGCATGCCGGTCACCAGGTAGCGCAGCGGCATCGCGTAGGAGACCTGGCGCAGCCAGGCGGGCGCGAAGTCCAGCGGGATGAACGCCCCGCCGAGGAACGACATCGGCAGGATGATCAGGTTGGCGATGGACGTGGCCGCCTGCTCGGTCTTGGCGAACGCCCCGACCAGCAGCCCGATCGACATGAACGCCAGGGTGCCGCAGATCACCAGCGGGATCGCCAGCCACCAGTCCGCGGTCAGCTTGAGGCCGAAGTACGGGGTCGTGGCGATGGCCAGGAACACGGCCATCTGCACCAGCCCGGTGGCCACCGCGATGCCGATCCGGGCGGTCACCACCGAGGCGGTGCTGACCGGGGACAGCCGGAGCCGCCGCAGCAGCTTGTTCTTGCGCCAGCCGACCAGGGTGAGCGCGGCGCCGAACGTGGCCCCGGACGCGACGGCCCAGCCGAGCAGGCCGGGGGTCACGTACTCGATCGAGGTGAGCGACTTGTTCTCCACCTGGCTGGAGGTGAGCTGGTAGCGGGGAGGCTGGCCGGTCGCCTGCTGGTTGGCCTGCTGCACGATCGAGGAGATGCACCGAGTTCGCGATCCCGGCCAGGGTCGGATCCGCGACCGAGTAATGCACCATCAGGTCGCTGCCCCGCTGCTGCACGGCCACGTCCACGGTGCCCTTGCGGACCTCGTCCAGCGCCCCGGCCAGGCTGCTCACCCTGGTCACCTTGAGGACCTTGGCCAGCTCCGCCGGGTCCTGGCGCTGTGCCTGCTGCAGCAGCGGGACCGGGCCGACCTCGGCGACGCTCACCGCCGAGGTGCCCGAGTTCTTGTAGATCGAGCCGAAGAGCAGCAGGAAGATCACCGGCAGCAGGATCGAGAAGACCAGCGCGGCCCGGTCCCGGACGAAGCCGCGGAACATGGCGGCGGACAGGCTGCCCAGTGCTGTGCCCCTCATGCCCGGTACTCCCGTCCGGTCAGGCTGAGGAACACGTCCTCCAGCGTCGCGCCCTGCACCCGCAGCCCGGCCAGCGCGTCCCGGCTGGCCAGCCCGGCCAGCACCCGCCCCGGATCGCGGGTCGCGACGGTGAGCGACACCCCGTCGTCGGTCACGTCGGCTGCCGTGCGCCGTCCGACTCCGGCGATCTCCGCCGCATCCGCGGCGGAGATCAGGCCGGACTGCACGCTGATCCGCAGCTGCTGGTCCAGCTGCCGGACCAGCGTGGCCGGCGGCCCGGTCTGCAGGATCGTGCCGTGGTCCATGATCGCCACCTGGTCGCACAGCGTCTCGGCCTCGTCCATGTGGTGCGTGGTCAGCACCACCGTGCGGCCCTGCCGGGCGATGTCGGACAGCAGGTCCCACAGGTTGCGCCTGGCCTGCGGATCCAGCGAGCCGGTGGGCTCGTCCAGGAACAGCAGCTCCGGGTCGTGCACCAGCGCGCAGGCGATGGACAGCCGCTGCGCCTGGCCGCCGGACAGCCGCTCGGTCCTGGTCCCGGCCTGCTCGGTCAGGCCGACCACCTCGAGCATCCGTCGGCGCGCGGCGGCGGCACCCGGTACAGCGAGGCGAACGTGCGGATCTGCTCCCGCGCGGTCAGCCGCTCGAAGAACGAGGAGGCCTGGAGCTGCACCCCGATCCGCGGCAGCAGCGCCGGATTGCGCGGCCAGGGCGGCAGGCCGAAGACGCTGGCCTCGCCGCTGTCCGGCTTGCGCAGGCCCTCCAGGATCTCCAGCGTGGTGGTCTTCCCGGCCCCGTTCGGGCCCAGGATGCCGAAGAACTCCCCCGGCTGGACCTCCAGGCTGACGCCGTCGACGGCCTGCAGGCTCCCGTAGGCTTTCCGCAGGTTCCGTGCGGATATCGGCAGTGGCACGCGGAAACCCTAACAGACGATTTAACGCAAATCACCCCGGGCACGTTAGCCCGCTCGCCGTGCTGACGCTCGCCGGAGCCGCTAGCCGGTCTCGCGCTGGCCCGCGCGTCCGGCCAGCTCGTCGGGCCCGCCTCCGGCCGTGTCGCCGCATGCGCCGCGCGCCGTCGCCGGGACCGGCCGACGCCCGCTCGGACGGCAGCTCGGCCAGGCTGCCCTCGACCTCCTGCCAGACCCGGCCGAGCGCGATGCCGAACACGCCCTGGCCGCCGGCCAGCAGGTCGACCACCTCGTCCGGGGAGGTGCACTCGTACACGCTGACCCCGTCGCTCATCAGCGTCACCTGGGCCAGGTCGCCGGTGCCCTGCGCGCGCAGGTACTCCACCGCGGCCCGGATCTGCTGCAGCGAGATGCCGGTGTCCAGCAGCCGCTTGACCACCTTGAGCACCAGGATGTCGCGGAACCCGTACAGCCGCTGCGAGCCCGAGCCGCTGGCCGCCCGCACGGTCGGCTCGACCAGCCCGGTGCGGGCCCAGTAGTCGAGCTGCCGGTAGGTGATGCCGGCCGCGGCGCAGGCGGTCGGGCCCCGGTAGCCGACGTCCTCCGGCTCCGCACCGGGAGCCGCCGGGCCCTGGCCCAGCGCATCATCGAAGAGCAGCCCCTGCTGGCCGGCCTGCCGTATGGCGGCGTCACGGCCGCCCGGCGCCCGCCCGTCACCCTTGGTTACCGCCACACCCACCTCCGGCCGAGGGAGCGAAGTCCCTGGTACTCGTCTCGCACGGTAGGCCGGCCGCGACCGGTTCGTCAACGATCGGCCACGGCGCGTCGCGGACGCAAGGCACGACTTATGCCGGATTACCGCTAAGGATCAGGTCGAGCCGAAATCCTCCGGGGTAATCGTGTCCAGGAATTCCCGGAACTTCTCGACCTCGTCCTCGTTCTCCTGCTCGTCCGGGATGGTGACGCCGGCCTCGTCCAGGATCTCCTCGCTCGCGAAGATCGTCGCGCCGGTGCGCAGCGCCAGCGCGATCGAGTCCGACGGCCGCGCGCTCACCTCCTTGCCGTTGGAGAAGATCAGGTCGGCGAAGAAGATCCCGTCCCGGAGGGCGGTGATGTTAACGGTCTTGAGCTGCACGTTCAGCGCTTCGAGCACGTCCCGGAGCAGGTCGTGGGTGAGCGGCCGGGCGGGGACCATGCCCTCCTTGGCGAACGCGATGGCCGTCGCCTCGTTCGGGCCGATCCAGATCGGCAGGTAGCGCTCTCCCTGCGTCTCCTTCAGCAGCACGATGGGGTTGTTCGTGGGCATCTCGACCCGAACGCCGACGACGTCCATCTCCCTCACGGCGGCTCCGTCCTCACATGCGCTGCCCTGCTTGCTGGCGCTGCCCTCACTTGCTGACGCTGCCTTACTTGCTGACCCTGCTGACAGGCATTCCCTTTGTCAACGTACACCCGCTATCCCGGCCGGCCCGGCGTGGCCGGCCGCCCGCCCCTGGTCACGCCGGCCCTGGTCACGCGCTGGCGCCCTGGTCACGCGCCGGTTCCCTGGTGACGCCTGGCCGCTGCGCCGGGAGCGCGGCGGGCGCCGGGAGCGCCTGGTGCGGCAGGCCGGCCTCGGCCAGCGCGGCCCCGACCAGGGCCCGGTGCAGCCGCAGCAGCGCCGCGGCGATCTGGCCCGCTGCCTGCCCGGCGGCCAGCACCGCTTCCGGGTTGCGCTGCCGCAGGGTGGGCGCCACCACCTGCTCGATCAGGGAGATGTCGCGCTCGGCGGCGGCCCGCACCGGGCGCAGGTGCCTGGCCTGCACGCCATAGGCGGCCAGCGCGGCCACCGTGACCGCGGCCTCCAGCGCGTCCGGGCCGTACTGCCGCCCGGACCGGCGGACCAGCCCGTAGGCCTCCAGCTCGGCGAGCTGGTCGTCGTCGATGCCGGCCGCCTCGATCAGCTCCCGGCGGCTGAGCCTGGCCTCGCCGGGCTCGCCGGGCCGCGGCCGGGCCCGCCCGCCCCGCCTGCCCCGCCGGCCGCCGCCCGCCCCGTCCTGCGGGCCCGCGCCAGCCGCTCCCTGATCACCCGCAGCGGCAGGTACTGGTCCCGCTGCGCGGTCAGGATGTAGCGCAGCCGGTCCACGTCGGCCGGGCTGAACCGGCGGTACCTGGACGGCGACCGGGCGGGCGCGATCAGCCCCTCCGATTCCAGGAACCGGATCTTGGAGACCGTGATGTCGGGAAACTCCGTGCGGAGCCGGGCCAGCACCTCGCTGATGCCGAGGTAGGCCGGGGCGGGTCGAGCGCTCATCCCCCGACCTGCGCGCCTCCGCCGTCCGGTCCGGCCGCCGACCGCGGGCCCAGCAGGAACACCAGCCGGAACTTGCCGACCTGCACCTCGTCCCCGCCGCTCAGGTCGACCTGCTCGATCCGCTCCCGGTTCACGTAGGTGCCGTTCAGGCTGCCCACGTCGCGCACGGTGAACCTGCCGCCCTGGCGGTAGAACTCGGCGTGCCGGCGGGAGACCGTCACGTCGTCCAGGAAGATGTCGCTGTCCGGGTGCCGGCCGACCAGGGTGAGGTCGTGGTCCAGCAGGAACCTGCTGCCGGCGTTCGGGCCGCGGCGCACCACCAGTAGCGCGGTCCCGGCGGGCAGGGAGTCCAGCATCGCGGCATCGGCGACCGAATCCTCGCCGGACTCGGTATCCGCCTCGCCGCCGAGCGAGATCATGGAGGTTGTCTCGGTGCTGCGCTCGCCGGGGCCGCGCACCAGCGGCGCGCCGCACTGGGAGCAGAAGCGGGCCGCCTCGGGGTTGGGCTCGCCGCACCGGGTGCAGTAGACGCTCGGCATATCGCTGCCTAGCCTCCCAATCGTCGGCTGCGGGACGGGAACGGCCAGCAGGTCAGCCCGGACGCCGCTGCTGGCCCAGTTCTGCGCGGAGTCCGGTGAGGCGGATTCCGGTGGTGCGGACAACGGTACCTGCGGCGGCGAGGACCGGTCCATGCGCCACGCACGCCGCGGCCGCGGCCCTCCGGCCCGCTGCTCCGGCGAGGTCCGCGGCCAGGGCACTGCCTCGGGGCGCGCTGCCTCGGGACGCGCTGCCTCGGGGCGCCCGGATCCCGCCCGGGCCCTGGCACGACGCCTCCGCCACATGCTGGCAGCACCTCCGACGAACGACTGTCACTCACGGTACCTACGACGAAAGGCGATTCTCTCATGCCCGGCCGCGGTTCCCGCGGCCAGGGCTGGCCAGGGCCGGCGGCCTTGCTCAGTCGGCCGGCCTGCTCCACCACCGCTGCCCACTCGTCCAGCAGTGCCTGCGCCTGGTCACCGTCCGTTCCCTCGGCCCACAGGTGGGTCACCGAGTCCGACGGATCCGGCAGCACCAGGATCCAGCCCTTGCCCTCCTCCACCACGCGCACCCCGTCGGTGGTGTCCACGGTCTTGTCCCCGGCCGCCTCGATCACCGTGCGCATGACCGCCCCCTTCGCCGCCCAGGGCGTCGGGATCGAGCGCTTCAGCAGGTAGGCGGTGGGGATCCGGGCGTGGATCTGGCTCAGCGTCAGCCGGGTCCTGGCTACCAGCCCGATCAGCCGCGCGAACGCGGCTATCCCGTCGATGGACCGGGAGAACTCCGGCACCACGAAGCCGCCCCGGCCGTCCGCGGCGAAGATCATGTCGTCCGCGGCCGCCGCCTCGTACAGGCCGTACAGCGAGGTCGGGGTCCAGTCCACCTGGACGCCGTGGTAGCGGCTCACCTCCTCGGCCACCCTGGTCGTGGTCACCGGCAGCGCGACCCTGCCCGCCCGCCGCTCGGCCGAGATCAGGTCGAGCACCACCAGCAGGGCCCGGTCGTCGCTGACCATGGCGCCCTTCTCGTCCACCAGCGTGATCCGCTCACCGACCGGGTCGAACCGGACCCCGAACGCCGCCCTGGACGAGGACACCAGCTCGGCCAGCCGGTGCATGTCGGCCCGGATCTGGGCCAGCGACTGGGTCGGCGACGCCTCGTCCAGCCGGTTGTTGACGGTGAGCACGTCCACCCCGATCCGGCCCAGCAGGCCGGGCAGCACCAGCGAGGCGGTGCCCCCGGCGCAGTCCGCGACCACCCTCAGGCCGGCCCCGCGCACCCCGTTCATGTCCACGCAGCGCAGCAGCTCGCGGGTGTAGGCCTCGATGACCCTGGGCGGGTAGGTCAGCTCGGCGATCTCGCCGGGGAACGCCCGCCGGTACTCCTGCCGGGAGAACACCCGCTCCAGCTTGCGCTGCGCGGCCTGGGACAGGTCGGCGCCGCGCTCGTCCAGGAAGATGATGTCGATCGACTGCGGGTCGCCCGGCGTGGTGCGCAGCGCGATGCCGCCGCTGTACTCGCTGCGCGCGGTCTCGAACCTGGCCACCGGCAGCGGCTGCGCCTCCAGGTCGACCACGTTGATCGCGCTGGCGTTCAGCGCGCCGTGCACGGCCCGCTTCAGCGCCCGGCCGCCCTGGACACGTCCCTGGACGTGGTGACCGTCGTGCCCTTGCGCAGCGTGGTCGCGTACGCGCTGGCCAGCCGGACGCACAGCTCGGGCGTGATCTCCACGTTGACCAGGCCGGACACGCCGCGCGGGCCGAACAGGGTGCGCTGCCCCCTGGACTCCCAGATGACGCTGGTGTTCACCACCGCGCCGGCCTCGATGGTCTTGAACGGGTAGACCTTGACCCCGGCCGAGATGTAGGCCTCCGGCTCGATCACGCACTCGTCCCCGACCACGGCGCCCTCCTCGATCCGGGCCGAGGCCATCACGTCGGTGTTCTTGCCCACCACGCAGCCGCGCAGGGTGGCGCCGACGCCCACGTACACGTTGTTGTGCACGATCGCGCGGTGCAGGAACGCGCCCTCCTTGACCACCACGTTGCTGCCGATCACGGTGTACTCGCGGATGTTCGCGCCGGCCTCGATCTTGGCGTAGTCGCCGATGCACAGCGGCCCGGTCAGCACCGCGTCCGGGTCCACCTCGGCGCCCTCGGCGACCCAGACGCCGGGCGACACCTCGAACCCGTCGATCTGCGCCAGCACCTTGCCGGACAGCACGTCGGCCTGCGCCTTCTGGTAGCTCTCGTGCGTGCCGACGTCCTCCCAGTAGGCGTCCTCGGCCACCCAGCCGTACAGCGGCGCGCCGCGCTCCAGCAGCCGGGGGAAGACGTCGCCGGACCAGTCCACCGTCTCGCCGGGTGCCACCTCGTCCAGCACCTCCGGCTCCATCACGTAGATGCCGGTGTTGACCGTGTCCGAGAACACCTGGCCCCAGGTCGGCTTCTCCAGGAACCGCTGGATCCGGCCGTCCTCGTGCGCGATCACGATGCCGAACTCCACCGGGTCCGGCACCCGGGTCAGGCCGACGGTGACCAGGGCGCCGTTGTCCTTGTGGAACCGGACCAGCTCGGTCAGGTCCATGTCGGTGAGCGCGTCCCCGGAGATCACCAGGAACGGCTCGTCCCGCAGCGCGTCCTGCGCGTTCTTCACGCTGCCCGCGGTGCCGAGCGGGGTCTCCTCGGTGGCGTACTGCAGGCTCATGCCGAAGTCCTCGCCGTCGCCGAAGTAGTTGCGCACCATCGAGGCGAGGAACTGCACGGTCACCACGGTCTCGCTGAAGCCGTGCTGCCGCACCAGCCGCAGCACGTGCTCCATGATCGGCCGGTTGACCACGGGCAGCAGCGGCTTGGGCTGGTTCGCGGTCATCGGCCGCAGCCTGGTGCCCTCTCCGCCAGCCATCACGACGGCCTTCACTGCGGGCTGTACTCCCCTCTGGTAGCTCCCCCGGCCAGCAGGCGCCGGGCCTGCACCCCGTAGAGCAGGGCGGCACACCAGTACAGAGCACTTCCCCAGATCGCGAAGGCCCAACCGGTTACCCGTGCGACTTCCGCGTAGCTGGCCGGGTGCGAGCCGAGCAGCAGCAGCGGGAACGCGTACAGCAGGCACATCGTGGCGGTCTTGCCGACGAAGCTCACCTGCGGCGGCGGGTAGCCGCGCCGGCGCAGCAGCGCGAGCACCACGGCCATCACCAGCTCCCTGGCTGCCAGCAGGGCCACCAGCCACCAGCCGATGACGGCCCGGATCGCCAGCGCGACCACGGTGGCGGCGATGTAGAGCCGGTCCGCGGCCGGGTCGAGCACCTGGCCGAGGCGGCTCTGCTGGTTCAGCGCCCTGGCGACCTTGCCGTCCAGCCAGTCCGACGCGCCGGACAGGACCAGCAGGCCGACCGCCCACAGGTCGGCGGTCGCGGTCCGGGGCCCGAGCAGCAGCCACAGGAAGACCGGGACCCCGGCCAGGCGGGCCGCGCTGATCCCGTTCGGGATCGTCAGGACACGCCGCGGCAGTTCCTCGCTGGTGGTGGTCATGACCCTCTCGTTCACCTGCGGTCCCGCCGCCGACACTACCCGGCCGGCCCGGCGCTCCGGTCCCGCCCGTCCCGCGGAGTGCCGGGCGGATGTTACTGGGCGGACTCACAGGAAAAACCCAGCCAGATCATGGGATTTACGGATCGGGCGCTAGGGCGGCGGGATCTAGCGTTCTGCTCGCCTGCCCGGATCGCGGCAGGTAACCGACACCTTGAGAACGCGAGGGTCAAACCATGCTCAACCGCACGATGTGCAGGATGGCCGTGGCCGCGGCCGCGGCGGGAACTGTCTGCGTGCTCGGCGCGGCGTCCGCCTCGGCCGTGCCGGCCTCCTCGTGGTCGGGCCCGGCTACGGTACCGGGCGCCTCCACCAACACCACCCCGGCCCTGGCCGAGGTATCCGTCACCAACGCCGTGCACGGCCTCCTGGTTGCCTGGAAGGGCCAGTTCAACAACAAGGTCCACTACCGGGTCCGGACCAGTAAGTGGCTGAAGACCGAGGTCATCCCCGGTGCCAGCACCAACGCCGGCCCCGCGGTCGGTGGCTACCGGGACGGCAACGGCCGCAACGCGGTGCTCGCCGTCTGGCGCAAGGCCGGCACCAGCAAGATCTACTACGCCAACGGCGAGTCGGCCAGCAACGGCTCCTTTAGCTGGACCAAGCCGCGCCTGCTGATCAGCAACAGCAGCTCCGGGCCGTCGCTGATCTTCCCCGACCACGCGCCGCACGGCCCGGTGATCGTCTCCTACCGCGGCCCGTTCGACCACGTGCGCTACACGGTCGGGTACCCGCACGGGCGCCGCTTCAACTGGAAGCCGAACAACTGGATCGGCGGCGCCAGCGACACCAAGGCCGGCAGCACTCCGACGCTGGCCGAGACGCCCGGTGCGAAGGCCGGTACGGGCACCGTGTACGTGGTGTTCCAGGGTTACAAGTCCCACCAGGTGCGCTTCGCCACCACGTCGGACCCGCTGCACTTCAGCGGCAAGTCGCTGGTCTGGAGCGCGGTGTCGGTCGTGCCCGGTGCTGCCACCGACGCCAGCCCTGGCGCCTCGTCCGAGGGCATCCGTGACTCGGGCCCGCTCATGGTCGCCTACAAGGTCCCGCACGTGCTCGGGGTGGACTTCGTCACCCTGACCGGCGGCGTGTGGAGCGCCCCGGCCGCCACCGGTGCCAGCACCGCGGTCGGCCCGGCGCTGCTGTTCGACACGCTGGGCACGGCGAGCCCCAACGCAGCCGGTAACGTCCAGCTGCGCCACTTCAGCTAGTCCGCACAGGTAACGCCGGCCGGGCCCGGCGCCGGGGACTCCTCCCCCGGTGCCGGGCCCGGCGTCAGGGAGCCTCCCACAGTGAGGCGATGCCCTGGCCTACCCCGATGCACATGGTGGCCGCCGCCCTGGCCCCGCTGCCGCCGCCCCGCCGCCGCAGCTCGTGCAGCAGCGCGGTGGTGATCCGGGCGCCCGAGCAGCCCAGCGGGTGCCCGATCGCGATCGCCCCGCCGTTGACGTTGACCAGCTCCGGCTCGAGCTTGAGCTCATCGATGACGGCGACCGCCTGGGCCGCGAACGCCTCGTTCACTTCGGCCAGGCACAGGTCGCTGAGCTGCCAGCCGGCCCGGCGCAGCGCCCTGGTCATCGCGGGCACCGGGCCGATGCCCATGTAGTCCGGGTGTACCCCGGCCGAGCTCGCGCCCGACGTACCTGGCCAGCGGCTGCGCCCCGGCCGCCGTCACCGCCCGCTCGGACATCAGCAGCAGGGCGGCCGCGCCGTCGTTCAGCGGCGAGGAGTTCCCGCCGGTGACGGTTCCGTTCTCGCGGAAGGCGGGCGGACGGGCGGCCAGCTCGTCCATGGTCAGGCCGGGCTTGATGCCCTCGTCCTGCGTCACCTTCCCGGCGGGAGCATCCACCGGGATGATCTCCTGCGCGAGCAGCCCGGCCTGCCGGGCGCTGGCCGCCCGCTGGTGGCTGGTCAGCGCGAACTGGTCCTGCCGGTCCCGGCCGACGTGGTAGCGCTCGGCCACGTTCTCCGCGGTCTCGCCCAGGCTGACCGGCGGGTACAGGCTCCCGCATCAGCGGGCTGACCAGTCGCCAGCCGAGCCGGGTATCGGCCAGCCCGGCGTCGCGCGGGAACGGGTCCGCCGATCGCGGCAGCACGAACGGGGCCCTGGTCATCGACTCGGCCCCGCCGGCCAGGCAGATATCGGCGTCACCGGCCGCGATCGTCCTGGCCGCGGCGCAGATGGCCTCCATGCCGGACCCGCACAGCCGGTTCACCGTGGCGCCGGGAACCTCGACCGGCAGGCCGGCCAGCAGCACGCCCATCCGTGCCACGTTGCGGTTGTCCTCGCCGGCCTGGTTCGCGGCGCCCCAGTACACGTCGTCGATCGCGGCCGGGTCCAGCCAGGGGTTACGGCCCAGCAGCCCCTTGATCACGTCGGCGGTCAGGTGATCGGGACGCACCCCGG
The DNA here is from genome assembly GCA_963719705.1 of uncultured Actinomycetota bacterium. Lineage (GTDB taxonomy): Bacteria > Actinomycetota > Actinomycetes > Streptosporangiales > Streptosporangiaceae > CAVRCV01. The sequence goes on along the minus strand of CAVRCV010000013.1, from coordinate 34,715 downwards.
CCAGCGCTCCCTTGATCTTCCCGATCGGGGTCCGGCAAGCGTCGACGGCGAACACCGCGGTCATCGGCCACCTCCAGCAAGCTGACGTCCGCCGGTCCTGGCCCCGGCCGCTGTCAGAGATCAGCCCGCACCGGGACGACCAGCCAGCACGAGACTATCCGCCAGGATCTAACTACCCCCGACGGCAAAGATCCGCTCCGGTCGGCCTCGGTACCGTCGGCGTGACGGTCTGGCAGCAGGAGCCGCACGCCGGGCAGCCGCCCAGGACCGACCTGCCGGCCCGCCTGTCGCGCGGGCCGCGATCCGGTCTACGGTCCGGCTCGTGGACGACGCGGCAGGAGGTCGGCGTGGCACCAGGGCCGTCGTCTCGCCGGGTCTGGTGGAGTTCCTGCGGGCGCACCTGACCCGTCTTGCACCGCGATCTGCCTTGAGTCGCTGTGTGACAGACTGGCTCGCTGGCTAGCATCGGCGCTGTGGCAGTCTCTCGCCGCGATGCGACGCCGTGGATGGGTGATGTTATGAGCGGTCTTCTCGACGGGCGGGCGGCCCTGGTGACCGGCGGGTCGCGGGGTATCGGGCGGGCGGTGGTGGAACGGCTGGCCCGCGACGGCGCCGCTGTCACCTTCGGGTTCCGCACCGGTGAGCGTGCCTCCGAAGAGGTCGTCGCCAGCGTGATGGCGGCCGGTGGCCGGGCGACGGCCGTCCGGGCCGACCTGGCCGAGTCGGGCGCCGCCGCGAGGCTGTGGGACGCGGCCGATGAGTTCGCCGGACCTGTCGACATCCTCGTCAACAACGCCGGCATTGGCGTTGTGCGGACTCTCGCCGAGCTGTCCGACGAGGATTTCGAGCGGGTGATGCAGATCAACTTGAGGGCGGTCTTCGAGGCCCTGCGGGAGGCGGCCCGCCGTATGCCCGACGGCGGCAGGATCGTCAACGTGTCCACCGTCAACACGGTCCTGCCCGGACCGGGCATCTCGCTCTATGCCGCCAGCAAAGGTGCCGTCGAGCAGCTCACGGTGATCGCTGCCCACGAGCTCGGCGAGCGGGGCATCACCGTCAACACCGTCTCGCCCGGAGCGACCGACACCGACATGCTCCGCGAGCACAACAGCTCAGAGGGAAGGGAGACGATGCGGGGGATGTCGCCGCTCGGCAGGCTGGGACAGCCGGAGGACGTAGCGGACGTGATTGCGTTCCTCGTCGGCCCCGACGGGCGGTGGATGACCGCCCAGAATCTCAGGGCAGGGGGTGGCATCCGGTAGGGGGCGCCGACCGGCGCTGCAGGTTCCCGGGCTGCGACCAGCCGGTGGCGGCGTGCCAGGTGCACCACATCGTGCCCCCGCTCCCAGGGCGGCCCGACCCGGCTGACCCAATTTGCACCTGCGCAGCCTCGCCCCGCCCGGCACCGCCGCCTGAGCGGGGCAGCCCGTCTAACTGGCCGTGCGCTCGGCGACGAACGCGGCCAGGGTGGCCAGGGTCGCCAGGCTGTCCAGGTTAAGGTCCTCCCCCGCCACGTCGACGCCGAAGTGCTGCTGCACCCGGCGCAGCAGCAGGGTGCCGGTGAGCGAGTCGAGACCGGCGGTTGCGGCCCCGGCGGAGCTCCTCCCGAGCAGGGCGGTGTCGGGGGATGCGTCGAGCAGGGTCTGGTTACCGGTGACCTCGGCCAGGATCTGGCGGAGCTGCCGCGTTGTCGACCGCTGGTGATCGGCGGTCCCCGGGACAGCCGCCGGGTCCACGGTCACGTCTGCTCCGGGGCACTGAGCCAGTCGGGCAGGGCAGGTAGCTCGGACAGAGCGCCGTCGAGTTGCCGGGCGAAGATCGCCGGGCTGTCACGAGGCGGCGGGTCAGCGGACCGGAAACCGGCGGCGGCCAGTGACAGGCGCAGCGGCACGTTGCGCTCTGTCACCAGGCAGGGCACCTCGACCGCGGTCGCGCCTGCCACTGCGGCCGCCCGGCACAGCCAGGCCAGCAGGGCGTCGATGACGCCACGGCCCATGGCCCGGCAGGACATCAGCAGCAGCGGGACCCGCCAGGCGACCGAGGGATCAGCGCCGCCAGCGCTATCAGCCTCGCCGGCCTGGCCGGTGTCGATGACGCAGGCGCCTACGATGCCGTCGTCGCCGAACCGGTCGGACAGCCGGACCGTGATCAGCTCACGATCGGCCTGGCCGAGCAGGACGGCCAGTTCCGGTTCGGGCATCGCCGTGCCGGCCGAGTTGAACTGGTGGGTGCGCACCGACAGCTCGTGCAGCCGGGGCAGGTCGGCCGCAGTCGCCGGGGCGATGCACTACCCGGGTCTGGCTGTAGCGCAGGAACTCGTCTCTGGAGCCGCCGAACGCGCGGGCCTCTTCCTGGCGGCGCCGGCGCTGGGCGTACATCTCGCCGCGGCGGCGGGCCTCGGCGGTGACGACCGCCGGGCTGAACTCGGGCCAGCCGGCCGCGTCCGGCATGTCCTCGGCGGCCAGCACCAGCACGCCGGGCAGCGCGGCGGCGACCTCGGCCCGCTCGATCAGCTCGTCGTCCACGAAGGCCACGGCGTCGGCGGCCAGGCCGAGCTCGGGCGATGATCGCGGTCACCGCGCCGGATTTGGGGCCCCAGCCGCACTCGGCGGCGGCGAACCGTGGCCGGTCACCTGGCTGACGTACTCGGCCGCTGCCGGCGGGTTCCGGCTCGCCAGCGCGTGCACGATGCCGCGGCGGCCGAGCTCGCGCAGCACGCCGAGCTGGACCGGGTCGGTTCCGGCCGGGCCGGGCCGGACTCCAGGTACACCCCGTCCAGCAGCGTGTTGTCGATGTCCCAGACCACGCACTTGATCATGACCCGGCTCCGCAGCCGCCGGTCCGGCCGGTGTCGCGGCCGCGCCGCCCAGGCGCTCCATCGTGAGGTGCGTGGCCTCGAAGCCGAACTTGCGGTACAGCGTTCGCATGCCGAGGTTGCGGGCGTGCACCTTGCCGGTCAGCTGGTGCAGGCCCGCCTGGTCGGCGGCGCGCAGCACCGCCGCCAGCAGCAGCTCGCCGAGCAGGCTGCGGTCCGGGCACGTCGGCGACGGCCAGCGACCGGAAGTTGCCGTACCGGTCGCCGGTCAGCGAGTTGGTCCGGGCCGACAGCCAGGCCCAGCCGAGCGGGGTGGCAGGCGCGCCGCGCGCGACCGCGACCAGCGTGACCTCGCCCGGCTTGCCCAGCGCGCCCGCCACCCGCCTGCGGTGCAGCGCCGGGTCGGTGATCGCCTCGTCGCCGAACGAGACCAGCGCGATCTCGATCTCGAACTGCGCGATCGCGTCGAGGTCGCCCTCCCCGGCCGGCGCGGATCAGGTAGCCGGACCGGCCGCCTGGCTCGCTCATCGCCGATGCCGGTCAGGTTGCTGACTGGCCCGTTGCTGCCGGGGCATCGGCCGGAAGGTGGTGCCGCCGCACTGCGGGCAGCCCTCGGCCTGCAGTGCCGCGATCCGTCGGCCATCTGGCGCCCGGCCCGACCTCGTGCACCGCGGCGCAGCCCGCGCACCGGTACGGGCGGACCGCCACCGGCCGGGTGTCGGCGGTGTACAGCGGGCCGTCGTAATCGCTCGCTGATCAGCGGCGCGGTCGCGCCGTGGTGCGCAGGTGGTACAGGTTGCTGGTGCCGGACAGGATGCCCGCGCCGAGGTAGTCGTTGAAGCCGGGCAGCAGCGCCCGGACGGTCAGGCCCAGGCCGGCGATGAGCTGCTGGGTGCGCAGCGTCTCGGCGGGCCGGCGGGCACCGAACGAGAAGAACACGTGCCGCCCGGGACCGGGTTCCAGCGCCGTCCACCGCGCGGGACAGGAACAGCTCCGCGCCGGGCACCGTGTACGGCGGGTCGGTGCACACCACGTCGAATCCGCCGCGCAGCGCCGCGGCAGCGGCTGGCGCAGGTCGTGCCGGACCAGCTCGACCTCCACGCCGGTTCCGGCCGCCTGCTCGGCGATGCAGGACAGCACGTCGGGGTCGGTGTCGACGACCGTGAGCCGCCGGATCCGGGTCACCGCGGCCGCCGGCGCGGCCAGCCCGGTGACCGCGGCGAACCGCGCGATCGCCACGCCGACCAGGTCGTCGTCGCCGAGCAGCAGGATCCGCTGGCCGGCCAGCGCGCCGGTCTCCTGCATCAGCAGCACCCGGCTGATCTTGGTGGCCACCGTGCAGTGCGTCTGGTCAAGTTCCGGCTTGGCCTCCGGCGCCGCCGCGGCGGCCCGCTCCAGCTCGGCGGCCAGCCGTGCGAGACCGGCCGGGATCGCGATGCCGCGGCCGTCGCAGTCCGGGCAGCGGGCGGCGGGCAGCGGCCGGCCGCCGCCCAGCAGTCCCCTGGCCCCGGCGGTGAGCCGGACCGGCCGGGTCCGGTCCACCACGCCCCGCTTGCGCAGCTCGTTGCAGACCGCGGTCACGATGGGCACCGGCAGCTCGGCCTGCCGGCCGAGCTCGCGGGTGGGCACCGGCTCGGCGGCCGCGATCACCCGCAGGATGTCCCGGACCCCCGGCTCGCCCTCGGCCAGCCCGACCGCGGCGGCGACCTCGGCGATGACTGTGTCCAGGTCCATGCTTCTCGTCAGTGATCTTTCCGGCTGGTCTTCCGGGGCGCTGCCGCCTGCTACCGGGGCGGGCGGATCCTCCTGGCCGACCGCGGCGGGCGGATTCGCCTGGTCGGCGCGCCGTTACGGTATCCTCCCACATCATGCCGGGCAACCAGGCCGCGAGCAGGTACGGCGAGCTGCGGCGGGCCGAGGCCCGCACCCCGAAGCCCCTCTACGCGGTGGACGCGAGGTTCACCTCGACGTCGCCGGTGACCGACGTGCGGCAGCTGGCCGCCGCGGCACGCGGCGCGGTCCGGGCGGGGGCCGGTCATGTGCTCCGGTCCAGCCACGTGATCTTCCCCAACGGCGCGATCACGCTGGTGCTGATCCTGGCCGAGTCGCACCTGAGCATTCACACCTGGCCGGAGGAGAGCCTGATCGCGATCGACCTGTTCAGCTGCGGCGCGATCGACGGCCAGGCGGTGGTCGACGACCTGGTCGCCGCGCTGAAGCTGGAGTCGGTGACACTGCGCCAGGTCAGCCGCGGGACCCGGTGGCACCGGACCGGCACCGGCCGGCCGGGCCAGATCTGGTACTAGTGGCCTGGTACCGGCCGCTGCAGGCACCGATCCGTCCCGAAAGGCCCGGCATGGCTGCGCATGAGATGAGCGAGCACGAGTTCGACGTCGTCGTCATCGGCATGGGCCCCGGCGGCGAGGATGCCGCCGAGCGGCTCGCCGAGGCCGGGCTGGCGGTGGCCGGCGTAGAGGCGCGCCTGGTCGGCGGCGAGTGCCCGTACTGGGGCTGCGTGCCGTCCAAGATGATGATCCGGGCGGCCAACCTGCTGGCCGAGGCGCGCCGGATTCCCGGCATGGCGGGCGCCGCCGACGGTGACGGCCGGACTGGGCGCCGGTGGCCCGCCGGATCCGGGCCGAGGCGACCGACGACTGGGACGACACGGTGGCCGCCGACCGGTTCACCGGCAAGGGCGGCACGCTGTTCCGCGGCCACGGCACGATCACCGCGCCGGGCGAGGTGACCGTCGGCGGCAACGTGCTGCGGGCCCGGCGCGGGATCATCATCGCCACCGGCACCGTGCCGGCGATCCCGCCGATCCCCGGCCTGGCCGGCACGCCGTACTGGACCAACCACCAGGCGATCGAGACCGAGCAGGTGCCGGCGTCGCTGATCGTGCTGGGCGGCGGCGCGATCGGGGCCGAGCTGGCCCAGGTCTTCGCCCGGTTCGGGGCCGCGGTGACGGTGGTGGAGGCGCTGGGCCAGCTGCTGCCGCTGGAGGAGCCGGAATCCGGCGCGCTGCTCGCCGAGGTGTTCGGCCGCGAGGGCATCGGCGTGCGGACCGGGGTCGCGGCGCAGCAGGTCGCGCACGACGGGACGCGCGTTCACCGTCACGCTGGCCGGCGGCGAGGAGCTGCGGGCGCAGCGGCTGCTGGTGGCCACCGGACGCCGGGCCGACCTGGCCGCCGTCGGCGCCGGCGCCGCCGGGCTCGACGAGACACGCGCGCACGGTCAGCACGGACGACCGGATGCGGGCCGCTCCCGGCGTCTGGGCCCTCGGCGACATCGTCGGCAAGGGCGCCTTCACCCACATGTCGATGTACCACGCGGACATCATCGTCGCCGACATCCTCGGCCGGGAGCATCATGCGGCCGAGTACCAGGCGGTGCCCCGGGTCACCTTCACCGACCCGGAGATCGGCGGCGTCGGGCTGACCGAGGCGCAGGCACGCGAGCAGGGCCTGACCGTGCGCACCGGCCTGGCCCAGGTCCCCGGCTCGGCCCGGGGCTGGATCCACAAGGCGGGCAACGACGGCTTCATCAAGCTGGTCGAGGACGCCGGCCGCGGCGTGCTGGTCGGCGCCACCTCGGCCGGGCCCGCGGGCGGCGAGGTGCTCAGCATGCTCACGCTGGCGGTGCACGCGGCGGTGCCCGGTGCAGCGGCTGCGGGAGATGATCTACGCCTACCCGACGTTCCACCGCGCGGTCGAGGACGCCCTGCGCGATCTGGGCTGAGCGTGATCTGGGCTGAGCCCGGCCCCGGCGGCCGGATATATGCGTTGCCGCCGGGCCGGACGGCTGGCACGATCGCCTGACCCGGACGGCAAGGAGGCCGAGCGATGGACGCGACGGTGACCGCGACCGACGACCCGCGGCAGGTACTTGAGCAGGCACACGACTTCCTGGTCAGCGACCCGGTGCGGCACAACGTGATGCTGACCATCCTGGAGAACCGGGCCGCCACCGGGCAGCCTGGCCGGTACTGGATCGGCATGCTGGACGGCTCCCCGGCAGGCGTGATGTTCCAGTCGCCGCTTACCTTCCTGGCCGGGATCGCGCCGATGCCGGACGAGCTGATCCCGGTCCTGGTTGACGCGATCGTCTCGGCCGGGGTACGGCTGCCCGGCGTGATCGGGATGGCAGCCACCGCAGCGCGGTTCGCCGGGGAGTGGACTGAAGGCTGCAAGTCCGCTGCGGTCCCGGTTCAAGGCCAGCGGATCTACGAGGTGGCCGAGGTCGTCCGGCCGGCTGGCGTGCCCGGCACGATGGTCCAGGGCCAGCCGTCCGACCGGGACCTGGTGATTGAGTGGACCGTCGGCTTCCACGGCGGGGTCTCGCAGCGCGAGCCGGACATGGACATGACCGAGTACGCCGACCGGCGGCTGGCCGCCGGTCAGGTCTGGCTCTGGCAGGACGACGGGCCGGTGTCCATGTCCGTCTGCTCCACCCCGGTGGCCGGGGTGACCAGGATCCAGGCCGTATACACGCCCCCGGAGCTGCGCCGGCACGGTTATGCCGCCGCCTGCGTGGCCGAGGTGTCCAGCCAGATACTCGCCGAGGGCCGCCGCTGCATCCTCTACACCGACCTGGGCAACCCGACCTCGAACTCGGTCTACCGCCGGATCGGCTACCGGGCCGTGGCCGAGGGCCTGCGGTACCAGTTCCGCTGACCGGCCGGTCTGGCTCTGGCGACGGCGGCCGCCCGGTCCATCCGTCATCTCCACCCCGGTGGCCGGTGTGCCCCGGGTCCAGGCCGTATACACACCCCGGAGCTGCGCCGGACGGTACGCCGCCGCCTGCGTGGCCGAGGTTCCGCCAGATACTCGCCAGGCCACCGCTGCATCCTCTACACCGACCTGCAACCCACCTCAACTCGTCTACCGCCGGATCGGCTACCGGGCCGTGGCCGAGGGCCTGCGGTACGAGTTCCGCGATCAGCCCCACACGTCGCGGGCGACCTGCACGATCAGCCGCAGCTTGGCGAATTGCTGCTCGGCGGTCAGCAGGTTGCCCTCGACTGTGGAGGAAAAGCCGCACTGCGGCGAGAGGCAGAGCTGATCCAGCGGCACGAACGCGGCCGCCTGGTCGATCCGCCGCCTGAGAGCGTCGGCGTCCTCCAGCTCGCCGCGCTTGGTGGTGACCAGGCCGAGGACGACCATCTTGCCCGGCGGCACGAACCGCAGCGGCTCGAACCCGCCGGACCGCTCGTCGTCGAACTCCAGGAAGAAGCCGTCCACGTTCAGCTCGCTGAACAGGGCTTCGGCAACGAAGTCGTAACCGCCCTCGGCCACCCAGGAAGAACGGAAATTCCCCCGGCACATGTGCGTCGTCACCGCCATGCCGTCCGGCCGGCCCGCGAGTGCGTCGTTGACCTGGCGGATGTAGCGGTGGTGCAGGTGCTCGGCGTCCTCGCCGCGGGCGGCGATCTCGGCCCGCTGGGCCGGGTCGTTCAGGTAGGCCAGGCTGGTGTCGTCCAGCTGGAGGTAGCGGCAGCCGAGCGCGCCCAGCCGGGCGATCTGCTCGGCGTAGGCGGCGGACAGGTCGTGCCAGAACTCCTCGGTGTCCGGGTAGACGGACCGGTCGATGGCCGCCGGGCCGCCCCGGTAGTGCACCATGTTCGGAGACGGGATCGTGAGCTTCGGCGTGACCGTGTCCGAGGTCACCGCCGACTGCAGATAGCGGAAGTCGCTGGCGAAGATCGTGTGGTCCAGCCGGACCCTGCCGTCGATGTGCAGCGCCGCCGGGGTGAACTCGATCTGCCCGGTGGCGTTGCGGAACTGCACCGCCAGGTTCCCCGGCGCCTTGCTGATCCCGCCGAGCTGGTAGATGAAGTCCATGTGCCAGGACGCCCGGCGGAACTCGCCGTCGGTGGCGGACTGCAGCCCGGCGTCCGCCTGCCGGGCCACCACCGCGCTGATCGCCTCGTCCTCGGCCGCGCGCAGCCCGGCCGCGTCCAGCCGCCCGGCCGCGAAGTCCGCCCTGGCGGCGAGCAGGTCCGGCGGGCGGAGCAGGCTGCCGACATGGTCCGCGCGGAACGGCGGTGTGCTGCGCATAGCCGCCACGTTGCCGTGCCCGCGCGGCCGGGGTCAATGCCCGCGGGGGCCCAAATCGGCGGGGCATTACGCTGAACCGTGGCCGCCTGGCTCGCCGGCCCGGCGATGCTGCGTTACATTGTCCCTAGCCATACATTGGCACTAGGTAAGGACGGGGGACCCGCGGATGAGCGTCACCGAGCTGGTGCAGTCGGGACCGCTGCTGCTGGCCATCCCGGTCGCCGCGGCCGCCGGGGCGATCACCTTCCTGTCCCCCTGCGTGCTGCCGCTGGTGCCCGGCTACCTGTCCTACATCACCGGCATGTCAGGGGCGTCCGCCGCATCTGCGACGGCTGGCCAGCGGCCGGCCCGAGCGGACGCGGCTCGGGGGGGGTCCGGGGGGGGTCGTCCCCCCCGGGCCAACACAGCCTCGTCAGCCGCGAGGGTCGGCCCAGCGCCGGCCCGAGCGGCTGACGTCTCAACAGATCCTGGAACCCCGCAGCTCACCCAGCCGGCCGAGGCCGGGCCGTGGCCGGGACCGCGCTGTTCGTGCTCGGCTTCTCGGCCCTGTTCGCCACCTACGGCGTGGCCTTCGGCGGGCTCGGCGAGACCCTGAAGGCGCACGAGCGGGGCGTGTCCCAGGTACTCGGCGGCCTGCTGATCCTGCTCGGGCTGCTGTTCGCCGGCGCCTTCGACCGGTTCGGCTTCGCCGGCCGGATCGCCCGGCCGTCGATCCGGCCGCGGGCCGGGCTGGCCGGCGCCCCGCTGCTCGGGGTGCTGTTCGGGCTCGGCTGGACCCCGTGCATCGGCCCCACGCTGGCCGCCGTGCTCACGCTCAGCGCCACCACCGGGACCGCGGCGCGGGGAGCGACACTGGCCTTCGTGTACGGGCTCGGCATCGGCATCCCGTTCCTCATCGTGGCCCTTGCCGTGCAGCGCGGGATGCGCCTGTTCGGCTTCGCCCGGCGGCACGGGCGCCTGATCACCAGGATCGGCGGCGTGCTGCTCGTCGCGGTCGGCCTGCTCGAAGTCACCGGCGCCTGGGCTACCGCGATGACCTGGCTCCAGATTCACTGGGTACAGGGATATAACGCGCCGCTGTAACGGCGGCCCGCGGTCAGGAGGGCGCCATGCGGTTCGGCATCTTCTACGAGCACCAGCTGCCCAGGCCCTGGGAACCCGGCGCGGAGCACCGGCTGCTGTCCGACGCGCTGGAGCAGGTGGAACTGGCCGACCGGGCCGGGATCGACTACGTGTGGGAGGTGGAGCACCACTTCCTGGAGGAGTACTCGCACTCCTCGGCGCCGGAGGTGTTCCTGGCCGCGGCGAGCCAGCGGACCAGGCGGATCCGGCTCGGGCACGGCATCGTCCAGGCGCCCGCCCCGGTCAACCACCCGGCCCGGATCGCCGAGCGGATCGCGACCCTGGACCTGGTCTCCGGCGGCCGGGTGGACTTCGGCACCGGGGAGGCGAGCTCGGCCGCCGAGCTCGGCGGATTCGGGGTGCCGCGGGACGCCAAGCGGGCCATGTGGGAAGAGACGCTGGACGCGGTGACCCGGATGATCACCGAGGAGCCGTTCACCGGGTACCAGGGCCGGTTCATGACCATGCCGCCGCGCAACGTAGTGCCCAAGCCGGTGCAGAAGCCGCACCCGCCGCTGTGGGTGGCGTGCAGCCGCCGGGAGACGATCCAGCTTGCCGCCCGCAGCGGCATCGGCGCTCTGTCGTTCTCGTTTGCCGAGCCGCAGGACGCCGCGCGATGGGTGAGCGAGTACTACGACCTGATCGCGTCCGCCGCAGTGCCTGCCGCGCGGCTTTGCGGTTAACCCGAACGTGGCGGTAGTGCTGCCGATGATGCTGCACGCCGACGAGCAGACCGCGATCGACCGCGGCATCGACGGCGCGCACTTCTTCGGCTACTCGCTCGGCCACTTTTATGGCGGCACGCACGTGGTCGGCGGCACCGACCTGTGGCGCAGCTTCGGCGCCGACCGGGCCGAGCAGGGCTTCGCCAGGGAGATCGTCTCGGCCTCCGCCGCGCCGCTAGCCGTCCGGCTGCTGCAGGCCGGGATCGGCTCGCTGCGCGGCGCGATCGGTACCCCGGCGCAGGTCACCGACCTGATCTCGCGTTACCAGGCGGCCGGGGTCGACCAGGTGATGTTCGTGCTGCAGGCCGGGAAGAACCGGCACGAGCACATCTGCGAGAGCATCGAGCTGTTCGCCCGGGAGGTGCTGCCGCGGTTCGCCGAGGGGCGGGAAGAGGCCGAGGCGGCCAAGGCGGACCGGCTGGCCGCGGCGGTCGACAGGCCCTGGCCCGCCGGGAGGGGCCGCGGACGCTCGGCGAGCCCTACCCGATCGACGAGGACGCCGAGCTGGCGGCGCGCCGTGCGGTCCCCTGGTCCCGGCGGCCGGGCTGCCGCTGCGCGACCTGGCCGGCCAGGCAGGCCGGGCCGCGGCGCGGTCGGTGCGCGGCCAGGTCAGCTCCGGGGTCCGGCAGCTCGTCGGCCGGGCCTCGGACGAGCGGCTGGAGCGGCTGTTCGGCAGCAGCCGCGGGCAGCGCATGGTCTTCGGGCGGATGGCCAGCCGGTTCGACCCGGCCCGGGCGGGCGGCTTCACCGGGATCATCCGCTATGACCTCGGGCTGTGCGACGGGACCCGCCGGTGCACCGACATCGTGGTGCGGGACGGCCGGGCCAGGGCGCGGGCCGGCGGGGCGGGCACCCCGGCGCTGACCATCCGGGTGCCGCTGGCCGACTTCATCCGGGTGATCACCGAGGGCGGCTCGTTCCTGCCGCTGATCATGGACGGCGCCATGACGCTGGAGGGCGACCTGGGCCTGGCCAGCCGGCTGGCCGACATGTTCGGCGCCCGCTCGACCTACTGACGCCCGCCGCGGCTGGTGCCGGCCGGGCCGGACCGCTATCCTGGCTGTCATGCACGGCATTACGTGCCTGGGCTGGTGGCCGTCCTGAGGACGGCCACAGAACCCGCATGCCCGAGGGCCGTCCGTACCGGACGGCCCTTTTGCTTGCTCCTCAGGCAGCGCGCCGCCGGCCGCGGACGGCAGTGCCTCAAAAGGCAGTGCCTCAAAAGGCAGTGCCTCAAAAGGCACCGCCCGGACGGCACAGCGACAGCGCAGAGCGTCATGACCAGCACGATGATTGCTGAATCCCGGCCCGCCGCCACGGCCGGCCCGCAGCGAGGCCAGCCTCGAGGACCGGTCACGCAGGATCCGGGCGCGTTCCGGGTGCTGACCGGAGACCGGCCGACCGGCCTGCTGCACCTGGGCCACTACTTCGGCACCCTGCACCGCCGGGTCGTGCTGCAGGACCTGGGCGTCGAGATGTTCCTGCTGGTCGCCGACTACCAGGTGCTGACCGACCGGGACGCCGCGACCCGGCTGGGCGACTACACCGAGAACCTGGTCATCGACTACCTGGCCGCGGGCATCGACCCGGCCAGGACGGTGATCTTCGCGCACAGCGCCGTGACCGCGCTGCATCAGCTCATGCTGCCGTTCCTGAGCGTGGTCACGGTAGCCGAGCTGAACCGCAACCCCACGGTCAAGGACGAGATCGCGCACTCCCGGCAGTCCTCGGTCAGCGGGCTGATGTTCACCTACCCGGTACATCAGGCCGCCGACATCCTGTCCGCCAAGGCGAACCTGGTACCGGTCGGCCAGGACCAGCTGCCGCACGTGGAGCTGACCCGGACGATCGCGCGCCGGTTCAACGAGCGGTACGGCGCTGGCGGGCGGGTGTTTCCCGAGCCGGAGGCGCTGCTGTCGGCCGCCTCGCTGCTGCCGGGCACCGACGGCACCAAGATGAGCAAGAGCCGGGGCAATGCCATCACCCTGGCCGCCAGCGAAGACGAGACCGCCCGGCTGATCCGGGCCGCCCGGACCGACAGCGAGCGGCTGATCAGCTATGACCCAGCCGGGCGGCCGGGGGTATCCGGGCTGCTCCAGCTGGCCGGCCTTTGCCTGGACCTGGCGCCGGCCGAGGTTGCCGCCTGGGTCGGGACCGGCGGGGCGGCCGTACTGAAACGCCTGGTGACCGAGGCGGTGAACGAGTGCCTGCGCCCGCTGCGCGCCCGGCGCCGCGATGTGGCCGCCGACCGCGGCCACGTCCGGGAGGTGCTGGCGGACGGGAGACGCCAGGGCCGCCGCGGTGGCCGAGGCGACCCTGCGCGAGGTGCGCGCCGCGATGGGCACGCCGTGCTGACCCGGCGGCCCCGGCGGCCCCGGCGGCCCCGGCGGCCCCGGCGGCCCCGGCGGCGGGCGTACCGGAAGGGGTGACTCGTTCCGACGCCAAGCCAACCCGGGGCGGTTAGCGCGGGCCGGCGGGGGGCAGCGATGGGCGCTGCCGGGACGGGCGGTCGGCGGTTGACGGCGGGCTGGCGGGCGGGCTGGCCGCCAGCGCCTCGGCCGCCAGCCGGACCGCGGTCTCCAGCTGCACGTCGCGGCCCGCCGCCCAGTCGTCGGGCGTGATCACGACCTCGACGTCCGGGTCGACTCCGTAGTTCTCAACCCCCCAGCCGTACTGAGTGAACCAGAACGAGTACCGCGGCACCGTAACCTGGGTGCCGTCCACGAGCTCGTGCCCGTTGTCGATGCCGATCACGCCGCCCCAGGTGCGGGTGCCCACCACCGGGCCCAGGCCCAGGGTCCGGATCGCCGCGGTGACGATATCGCCGTCGGACCCGGCGCACTCGTCGGTGACCGCGACCACCGGGCCGCGGGGCGCGTCCTGGGGATAGGTGATCGGGCGGAGCCCGCGCGGCATCTCCCAGGCGATTACCCGCCGGGCCAGCTTCTCCACCACGAGCTGCGAGGTGTGCCCGCCGCTGTTGCCGCGGACGTCGACGATCAGGGCGTCGAGACAGCATCTCCGCGTTCAGGTCACGGTGGAAGTCGGCCCATCCCTGGCTCATCATGTCCGGCAGGTGCAGGTAGCCGATCCGGCCCTGGCCGAGCTCGCGCACCAGCTGGCGCCGGCCGGCCACCCAGTCCAGGTAGCGCAGCCGCCGCTCGTCGCCGAGCGGGACCACCACGGCGCGCCGGGGCTGACCGTCCGCCGGGGCGATGGTCAGCTCGACCGGCTTGCCCGCCGCCCCGGCCAGCAGCGGCCCGGGCCCGGCCGCGGCGTCCAGCGGCTGGCCGTCCACCGCGAGCAGCGCGTCGCCGACGCCGACCTCGGCCCCGGGCGCGGTCAACGGCGAGCGCGCTCTCGGATCCGAGGAGTCGCCGGGCACGATCCGGCTCACTCGCCAGGCACCGTCGTCGCCGCGCTCCAGGTCGGCGCCGAGCAGGCCGATCCGGTCAGAGCGGGCCGCGCCGTCCGGCCGGTAGGTGCTGACGTACGCATGCGACGAGCCGAGCTCGCCGAGGGTCTCCCAGAGCAGGTCGGCGAAGTCGCTGCTGCCCGCGATCCGGTCCAGCAGCGGCCCGTAGTCCGCCAGCACCCCGTCCCAGTTCACCCCGGCCATATCCGGGACCCAGAAGTCATGCCGGATGATCCGGCCCGCCTCCGCGTACGCGCACCGCCACAGCGCCGCCGGGTCGGCCTGGAACCTGGCCCTGGACAGGTCCACCCGGATCCGGTCGTCGCCGTCGCCGGAGTCGTCCTTGTGCTCGGCCGGCACCACGGTGAGGTCATCGGAATCCCGGATCACCAGCCACCGGCCGTCCCCGCTCACCTCGAACCAGTCGGCCTCGCCGGCCACCTCGGTGCACTTGCGGCGGCCGAGGTGGAAGCACTCGAGCGCGGCCCGCGGCGGCTCGTCATCGCTCTGCGCGCCACCCTGACCCAGGTTGCCGGTCAGCGGCTCGCGCAGCCAGGCCAGCCCGGACCGGACCGCGCGCAGCGAGGAGTAGCGGGACTCCGGCACCGGCACCGGCACGATCCTGGCCGCCAGCCCGGCCAGATCCACCACTACCGCGGGCGCGGCCAGCGTCGGCCGTACTGGCCTCGCCGCCTGCGGCGTGCTGGCGCTGGCCGCCCTGGCTGTCGGCGTCCTCGGCGTCGGCATCGGTGTCGTGGCCGGGCGGCCTGCCCTCGGCCAGCGGGCCGAAGGGCGATGGCGTCGCCGCTGCCAGCGGTATCAGGTACGGGCGGCACCCGTACGGGAACGACAGGTCAAGGACGTGCGCATCATAGACCGGGTCGAAGCTGCGCCGGGAGAGAAACGCCAGGTACCGCCCGTCCGTCGTGAAGACAGGCTCGGTGTCGGTGAAGCGGCCATCGGTGACATCGATGACCGTCCGGTCGGCCAGCCGGGCCAGCCGCAGCCGGCAGAGCGGCTTCGGCCCGGATCTGACCACGCCAGCCAGGCCGAGTCCGGCGACCACGTCAGGCCGGTGACCTCGCCGTTTTCGGATGTGGCCAGCTCGCTCACCTCGCCGGTCGCGATGTCCACGACCAGCAGCCGCCCGTCGTGCGCGGCGACAGCGACGGCCGTCCCGTCCGGCGCGGCGGCGAGGCCCGACCTGGCCGATCGCCCCGGCGCCAGGCCGCGGCCGCGCCGCCAGGTCCGGGCGCGGCGCCGCCGGCGCGGGCCGGAATCGTCGCCTGTGGCGACCTCCAGCGCGTCCGCGCCCTCGGCATCGGTCACCCAGACCACCTGCCCGTGCGCCCGAGCACCCTCGGCAGCCGGGCCCGGCTGCCGGGCACCACCGACAGCGCCCTGGCTGGGCCGTCCCGGTGGGTCAGCCAGTGCACCGTGCCGCGCACCTCGATCGCGCTCGCCCGGCCGGTACGGGTCGCAGCTGAGCGCGCCGAGATGATCGGCAGCGGAGACCGGCCGCGGCGCCCTGGCCGCCCCGGCCGAGCCGAGATTGATCTCCAGCCTCGGCGGGGCTGGTGGTTCGGGTCGAGGTCGTCCAGCAGCCAGATGTCCCCCGCGCAGTGGTAGACCACCCGGCGGCCATCCGTGCTCGCATTCCGGGCGTAGAAGCCGTCATGATCGGTGTGCCGGCGCAGGTCGCTGCCATCCAGCGTGCACGAGTAGAGGTTCCCGGTGCCCTCGTGATCGGACAGGAACGCCAGCCTGCTGCCGACCAGCATCGGGCTGAAGAACTGGCTGGGCAGGCCGGCCAGCAGGCGCCGGAACGGCGTGCCGTCTCCGGCCGCCCCCGGCCCGCCGATCCCGGCGGCGCGCACCCACAGCCGCCCGGACGTGCCGCCCCGGTAGCGCTTCCACCAGGCGGGATCCCGACCAAGCCCGCCGTTCAGCACGGCGACCGCATCGGCCGTAACGGCCACGTCACTGACCGGCCCGAACGGCAGTCGGCGCGGCCCGGTCGCCGGATCCTAGCCAGCCGGCACGGCGAAGGCCCAGGTGAAGTGCCGGAACGCCTGTCCCGCCGAGGTGACCGCGACGATCTGGCCGTCCGGCGTCCAGCCGCGCAGCCGGGTGCCGCCGTCACCCCAGTAGGTCAGCCGGCGGCCGGTACCGCCGTCGGTCTCGGCGAGGTAGATCTCTGGCTGGCCGTCGCGCCGTCCGGTCCAGGCGATGAGCCTGCCGTCGGGCGAGATCCTCGGGTGGCTGGCCTCGGCCCGGTCGGCGGACAGCCGCCGGGCCCGGCCGCCTGCCGCCGGGGCGAGCCAGACGTCATCCTCGGCGACGAACGTGAGCACGTCATCATGCAGGTGCGGGAAGAGGAGGTATCCGGGGGGAGTCACCGGCTCATGGTAACCGCGGTCGCCGACAGATCCGCGGCCGCCTTCCGATGACGGACGTGTCAGCACCGGTCACCCTCGGTGACCGGTGCTGCAGCCCTGACTCAGCCGCCGAGGTACTCGCCCGAAGAACGCGAAGATCCGCCGCCAGGCGTCCTCCGCGTCCGCCGCGCTGGTAGCTGGCATCCGCGTGAGCCTGGGCCAGCATCCGCGCCGGCGCCGGACGACTCGGACATGAAGCGGTGCCCGGAGCCCGGGTACACCTGCACGTCGTGCGGGATCTCCAGCACCGTCAGCGCGCGCTGCAGCCGCTCTGGATGCTCGGTGCCCATCGGGTCCCGGCCGCCGAAGCTGGCCACGATCGGGCAGGCGCCGGCCAGCATGCGCTCGGCGTCCGCGGCACCTCGCCGTAGTTGACCGCGGCGGCGGCGAAGCCCGTGCCGCGGCGCGCACAGCAGCGCGAACCCGCCGCCCAGGCAGAACCCGATCACCCCGGTCTGGCCGGTGCAGTCGGGCCGGGCGGCCAGGAACTCCGCGGCCGCGTCCAGCGCGGAGAACGCCGGGCCGGCCCGGCGCGCAGCTGCCGGAACGCGCCGCGGACGCACCGGATCCAGGACCTGCCCTCGATACAGGTCGGGCGCCAGGGCCAGGTAACCCCTGCGCGGCGAGCTCGTCGGCCTTCCGACCCTGATGTCGTCGTTCAGCCCGAGGGCCTCGTGGATCACGACCACGCCCGGCCACGGGCCCGGGCCCTGCCGTCGGCACGGCAAGATATCCGGGCACCTGCGGCCGCGGCCCGCCGGATAGGAGATTTCGGGCATGCGCGGCATGTTCTCATAACGCCGGCCCCGCTGGGAATGACGGCGCGGCAGGGCCGCCTGGACGTGTCAGCGGATCGCTGCCGCGCCGGGTGATCACCGGGGTTCGCTGCCGCACTGCACCGGGTCCGCTGAGCAGCCCGGCAGCGTTCCGGCCCGGCACAGGCCGCAGCACGTTGGCGATCACCTGGTGACCGGCGCGGCCGGCCGCGGTCAGGATCGACTCCGGGTGGAACTGCACGGCCCAGCGCCCGGCCGCGGCGTCCTCGATCGCCATCACCACGCCGTCCGGCGTCATCGCGGTGACCGCGAACCCGCCGCGTCACCTGCCCTGCGTGCGTGCAGCGAGTGGTACCGGCCGGCCGTGAACTCGGCCGGCAGCCCGGCCAGCAGCGTCCCCGCCGAGTCACCTGCACCCGGCCGGGCTTGCCGTGCACCGGAACGTCCAGCACGCGCAAGCCCGCCGCCGGCGTGCTCCACCATCGCCTGCAGGCCCGAGGCAGACGCCGAACGCGGCGATCCCGCGCGCGTCGAGCTCGTCCAGCAGCCGGTCGCAGCCGAAGTCGGACGGCCTGCCCGGGCCGGGCGAGAGCACCACCAGGTCCGGGCCGGATCGTGTCCAGCAGGGCCGGGTCGAAGCCGGCCCGCAGCGTGGTCACCTCCGGCGCCGCAGCTCGCGGAAGTAGCCGGCCAGGGTGTGCACGAACGAGTCCTGGTGATCGACCAGCAGCACCTCGCATCCCGGCGCCGGGCAGCGGGCCAGGCCAGGCTGCGGCGGCCGCGCTCCCTCGGTCCGCGGCGGTCGCCGGCGGCCTGGTCCGGCTCGGCCAGCGTCTCCAGCAGGGCCATGGCCTTCAGCTGGGTCTCGCGCTCCTCGGCGGCCGGGTCGGAGTCGTACAGCAGGGTCGCGCCGGCCCGGACCGAGGCCACCAGGCCGCGGATGTGCGCGGTCCGCAGGGTCAGCCCGGTGTTCATGCCGCCGTCGAAGCCGATCATGCCGACCGCCCCGCCGTACCAGCGCCGCGGCCCGTCCTCGTGGTCCTCGATGAACTGCATCGCCCAGGCCTTCGGGGCACCGGTCACGGTGACCGCCCACATGTGGGTGAGGAACGCGTCCAGCGCGTCGAAGCCGGGCCGCAGGCGCCCCTCCACGTGGTCGACGGTGTGGATGACCCGGCTGTACATCTCGATCTGCCGTCGGCCGATCACCCGGACGCTGCCCGGCAGGCAGACCCGCGACTTGTCGTTGCGGTCCACGTCCGTGCACATGGTCAGCTCGGCCTCCTCCTTGGCGGAGGTGAGCAGCGCCCGGATGTTGTCCGCGTCCTCCAGCGGCCCGGCGCCGCGGCCGATGGTCCCGGCGATCGGGCAGGTCTCCACCCGGTCCCCGGTCACCCGCACGTACATCTCCGGCGACGCCCCGACCAGGTACTCGCCCTCCCCCAGGTTCCAGAAGAACTCATACGGCGCCGGGTTGCGCCGCCGCAGCCGTTCGTAGCACCCGGCCGGGGAGCCGCAGCGGCGGTGGAAGGCCTGGCTCGGCACCACCTCGAACAGGTCGCCCCGGCCGAAGCGCTGCCGGGCCAGCCCGACGACGCCGGCGAAATGCCCCGGCACCGGATCCGGCGGGAGACCAGGAGCCGAAACGGATCCGTCCGGCTCACTCATGAACCGAGGGCTGGCCGCCGTCGCCCTGGGCAGCCCCCTCGTTGACCCGGCCGGGGTAGCGAAGTCGTAGGAGTAGCAGATCGCGGTCTCGCGCTTGCGGTCCATCACGTAGAGCTGGTCCGGCAGGTGCAGCACCAGGTCCCGCTGGCCGTCGTCGCGCAGATGGCGCAGCCGCACCGGCTCGAACTGGAACGCCAGGTCGTAGCCGAACGCCCCGTACATGCCCAGGTGCGGATCCGGCCCGGCGAATGCCGCGATGACCTCGCGCAGCGCGGTGAACACCGTGGGCCGGCGGCTGCGCTGCTCCTCCGTGAAGGTGCCGCCGGGATCATCGATCAGCACGCTGACCTCGGCGCCGGCCGCCGGATCCGGCGCGGCGGTCGCGGCGCCCCCGGCCGCGCGCGCCAGCGCGGCCGCGAGCACCGGCAGCAGCACCCGGCCCCTGGCGTTCAGCGCCCTGGCCGAGATCCGGCGCCCGCGCGCGACCAGCTCGGCGCACGGGTCGACATAGGCGACATGCCAGCGGCTGTACCGGCCGGGGTACTCCATGCCCGAGCTGAGTACCCCGCCGCGGCGCTCGTCGATCTGGGCGGTGACCTCGGCCAGCAGGCCGGGCCGGAACGCGGCGGCGGTGCGGGTGACCTGGATCCCGCCCGCGGTCACGAACTCGGTACGGCCGGTCCCCGCCGGACCGGCGGCAGCCCGCGGGCCCGTGTCCTCGCTGATCTCAGGCATCGGTACTTCCTCACCGGGTTGGGCCGGCGCCGTCGGCGGAAACGGAAGGCGACCGCCGGACACCGGCGGTCGCCTTCTCTGACTGCTGCACGCACGAGCCGGACACCGCCTAACGGCGGCGCCACCAGCCCGGCGTGCAGCTCACGTGCATGGCGGTGAGCATATCGGCGCCCGGCACCCGGCGCCCAGGGCTCCGGCGTGTTCCGTGAATGTCCCAGTTTCTGTCCTAATCGAGGCCGTGGAGGTGGAGGGTTTCGGCGGGGGTGGTGTGGTCGCGCCGGCCTTCGGGGACGTGCAGGTAGCCGGCGTCTTTGATGGCCGCGATGATGGCGGCGCGGATGGTGGCCAGGTTGGCGGGCCCGCTGCCGGTACGGCTGGTGGCGGTATCTTCGCTGAACGTCGTGTCCCGGATGTGGTGATGCGCCTCGATGGACCAGTGCTCGCGGACCAGGCGGGCCAGGTCCGGCGCGGTGGCGTGGCGCTGGTCAGGCTGGTGACGGCGTAGGCGGTCTGGCGGGAGACCTTGCCGGTGGTGGTGTCCTTCCGCCAGCGGGTGATCTTGATGGCCTGGCGGGCGCGGGGGAAGTCCAGGCGGCTGACGTGGGCGGCTCTTCAGGGTGCGGGTCTCGATGCGGCCGTGCCCGGTGTCGCGGGTGGCGCTGCCGGCCGGTATCTGCCGCCAGGGCAGCGCCTTGACCCGGGCGTGCAGCAGCGGCTGGTTCTTCTTCACCACCGCGATGTAATGGGCCTTCTTCTCCCCTGCCAGCCAGTCCAGGTTCGCCCGCACCGTGTGGAGGGCGTCGAAGGTCACCACGGCGCCGGCCAGGTCCAGGGGTTCCAGGAGCTCGGTGAAGTGGCTGGTCTCGTTGTGCTTGACGTCGACCTCGAGGTGATCCAGCAGGCGCCCGCCGTGCTCGGCGACGCCGAGGAGATGGACCCGGGTGCCGTCGGCGCGGCGGGCGCCGCGGGAGGTCTTGCCGTCCACGGCCACCGCCCTTAACCGGGCGCGGGCCAGCGCTCGTGCCCGCTGGGCGGCGCGCCGGGCCCGGTAGCCGCGCACGCTGGCCGGGGGCGGCCCGCCGCGGCGCCGGCGCGGGCGCGGCCCGAGCAGGGCCCTGGTCAGGGCTCGCGGGTCCAGGCGGTCCAGGACCACCCGGATCGTCTTCTCATCCGGTGCCCGGTACCGGCCGGCGATCGGGTCCCACGGAGCGTGCAGCCGGGCCAGGTCGGCCTGGCCAGCCCGCCTGATCCACTGCCCGACCGCGGTGAACCGGTCGTTCCCGGCGGCGGTGAACGCGCAGAGCGCGACCGCGATCAGGCAGGCCAGCGGGTAGATCCGCCCTTGCGGTGAGCGCGGGTCCGGCAGCGCTTCCAGCCGCTGCCACGCACCGGCGGCCAGATTCTCGCCGTCAGGACCAGACTCGACCGCGCGCGCCGCCACGCGCGACAATGCCATTGCGGGCATGCCACACCTCGTTCACGTAGACCTCAGAGACCTACATGATCACGTGGCATGCCCGTGTCTACAACCTGCGCAATACCGCCCCGCCACCGCATACCGGATAAAACTGGGTAAGTCCGGAACACGCCGGAGCCCTGACCCGGCGCCACCAGCCCGCTCCCCGCACCGGCCAGGACTACCGCATTTGCACTGCCGCCCGAGACAGTGACCCGGATGGTTAAGGACCCGGATTATTATGCGAGCATCTCGCAGAGTTTGGCTTGCCGTCGAGCGGCGCTCTCGGTAAGTTCGTCTCGGTGGGCTGCTGGCCACCGAATAGCGCCATAGCGCCGCTCGAAACTACAGCCGCGCTGACGTTTTACCTGATACGCGGCAGTGCCGAATCCGTAGCGGCGGATCCCATTCGCCGAACTCCATTCAACCGGTGCGTAGAACATCGTGTTGAAGTATATGAAAGACGACCTATCGTCACTTATTCCAACAGAGCGCACATACAGGTCATCCGCGTCACGCAGGCAGACGGCAACGCCACCGAGCTCGCCGTTGCGTTCACACCGAAACGTAATGACATGATCCGGCACAGTTGCGGCGAGCATCTGATAGCCATCGAGTATTCCGCTGACAGCACTCGTGCTGCCGTGCTTATTCAGCACATTCGCTTGCAGCCGCGCAGTATCCTCACCCAGGCCTGAGATACCGTAGTCGACCCGGATCCGGTAGCCAGCATCGAGGAACTCGCGCCGCTCGCGGCCCACGCTGGAACGCCGCCTTCGATCGAGGGATTGCACGTAGGCGTCGAAGTCCAGCCAGCGGCTGGTCAGGGTGGCAACCCCCGCGGTAGTGAGCGGAGCGCCTGCGGGGCCGTTCAGCACGAGAGAAGCGGCTTGCGCGGTCGCCTGGCTGGCGAAGTAGGGGAAGCAGATGGTGGCCGCCTGGCGGGCAGCCGCTTCCTCGCAGACTGCCGTCATCAGTTCGGAGACAACTTGCTGACGGTACCCCTTGACATGCTCGGCAAGCAGCAGCAGAGTGTGCGCGCCGTCGAGCACTCCGGTGAGGCAAGGGTAGAGCGCCAAGGCGTGCTGCTGGTCAGCAAGGAGGGCTTCCGGGCGACGAAGAACGAAAGGCGGGGGTGAGCTATAAAGGTGGATGGCGGTGAGGGCCACGATGGCGCCGTTATCGTCAGCCAAGGCAACGTAGTACAGCGATCCACCTGCTGCCAGCTCGCAGTAACGCATCCACTGGACGCTGTCATAAAGCGATGAGTGCGCGGTGACCTGACGCATATCATTAGCTGGTATATCATCGACTGACCGAAATTTTACTGGTTTCATGCTGGCCTTCTCGCCCATAGTATAGTGTCATAGTGGTCGGGCCGGGTCGCTTCTTCAGGTCGGGAGGAACTTGTAGCATGCGGATGGTGATCGACGCTGAGGGAGTGCTGAGCGCCAGCAGCCCCAAGCTGGCGCTTGGGGTGTTGCGCTATCGGGGGGACGACGTTGTTGCCTTGATAGACAGTGCTCACGATCATGAAAACGTGCAGGATATTATCGGCGACTCCGCGATCAGCCCGAAACCTGTCGTGGCCGACCTTGCCGCAGCGCTGCATTACCGACCGGACACATTTGTCGTGGGAATATCGCTCATGCGCCCGATACTTAACGCGTATCTGCGTAGGCAAATCCTGGCCGCGATCGATGCCGGACTGAATGTAATCAGCGGGCTGCATTACATCATCGGTCAGGATGAGGAGATCGCGGCTACGGCACGCGACCGTGGGGTGACGCTGTGGGACCTCCGGGAGCCGGCGAATGCCGGCCACGCGTGCGAGCACGGGGAGCACCGCGAGGGCAGCTGGACAACGGTAGCCGTGGGTTCGGACTGTTCCACTGGGAAGATGACGACGATGCTGGAACTCGACAAGACGGCTAGGAGACGCGGCCTTTCGTCGGCCTTCGTCGCAACCGGGCAGACCGGGATCCTCATTGCTGGCCATGGAGTTCCCGCAGATCATCTGATCAGCGACTTCCTCAACGGCGCCGTGGCCGATGCCGTGTACACCGCAGCTCAGTCGCACGATTGGGTATTCGTCGAGGGTCAAGGAGCACTCAATCACCCGGCCTACTACGGCAGCCGCCAATAGGGGTTTGACCTGGTGCGTTGCGGCTTGGGGATCTGCGCACATGAGGGCAGCCGCCCGGCGATCATGTGCTTGTGAGAACAAATGAATCGGAGGCGGCTGCCGCTGCCAGGATAGGGGCTGGGCAGGCTGTCCGCAGACGGGCTGAGCTGATGGACGCGCTGAGAGGCTGCTTTGCCCGGACGGAGACCTGGCAGCAGGCCGGGAAGTATGTGTCGGCGCTGGTCAGTGAGCTGCCGAGGCGGAACGGGTGGACGATCGCGCAGCATGCCGGGGACCGGAGCCCGGATCGGATGCAGCGGCTGCTGAACCGGGCGTCGTGGGACACGCTGGCGGCGATGGGCGAGGTCCGGCGCTTTAGCGCCGCCGGGCTGGCGGAGGCGGCACGCCGCGGGCGGCGGGGCGGGCTGGTGATTGCGGCGATCGACGAGACCGGCCAGCAGAAGGCCGGCGAGGCGACCGCCGGGGTGAAGCGCCAGTACATGGGGTGCGCGGGCCGGGTGGCGAACGGGATCAACACGGTGCACGTGTCGTTAGTGCGGGAGAAGGCCGGGCACGCGCTGATCGGCGCGCGGCAGTGGATTCCCCGCGAGCACATTGCGGATCCGGTGAGGTCGCTGGTCACTGGCCTGCCGCCGGACCTTCAGTTCCGCACCAAGGGACAGCTGGCCACCCCTCGATATCAGCAAGGACGTCGCCGCTGACGGGATACGGCCGGACTTCTACTGCGGGGACGAGGTCTACGGCAGCTGCACCGAGCTGCGCGGGCACCTGGAAGCCGAAGGCCAGGCGTACGTGCTGCGGGTGCCGTCGAACTTCATGCTGACCCTGGCCGCAGGCACAACCATGACCTGCGCGCAGGCCACCAGGACTTTGCTGGCGAGCAAGCGCCGGTGGGAAGTCCGCTCCGCGGGCAAGGGCTCCAAGGGCCAGCGGTGGTACGCCTGGGCCTGGCTCGCTACCGCCTCCCCGCGTCACCACCTGCTCATCCGCCGTCACCTGAAGACCGGCGAGCTGGCCTTTCACTACTGTTTCGTGCCCGACGGGCAGCTGCTGACCAGCACACGCCTGATCAGGGCAGCCGGGCTGCGATGGCCGGTAGAAGTCGGCCATCGCTGTTACCGGTCATGCGGGATCTGGTTTTCACGGCTGTCCTCCTTGTCCTTCTTCCTTGCGTTGTCCGCTTCCTGGCTGAGGCGGCGCCCAGCGGGCGCGGGTGTAATAGCCGGGCGGGCGGTCCCGGCGCTCGCGGAGCTCGCGCATCTGCTCCTGGTCGGCGAGGATGATCCAGTTCCTGCCGCCGGGTGCGCGGCGGGCGGTGATCCAGCCGCGGTAGATCCAGTTGTAGATGCTGGCCGTGGGCATTCCGAGCGTGGCGGACAGGCCCGGGACGGACCACTCGCCAGGGTTCAGGTCGGTGAGGACGGCGGGCCGGCCCTTGGCACTCTCGCGGATTCCGTGCTTGCTGATGATGTTGCGGACCTGCTGACCGGTGAAGACCGCGGTTCGCTTGGGGGGACGGTACCCTTCGGCGTTCAGCGTCTGGGCGATCTGCCTGCTGCTGCGTCCTTCGCCGGCGAGGCCGGCGATCCGTGCGAGGAGGGCGGGGAAGTACGAGAGCTGGTCGAAGCGGGCGACGGGGCGGACGGTCTTCCCGCCGGTCTGGTGCCCGCCGGCCCAGGTGATGTCCACGTTCACGATCTCGCTGTCGCCGTCGACGGCCACGGTTACGTCGTCAATGAGGATGCGGAGCAGTTCCTTGCGGTCGGCCCGGGTGGTCGTCGGGGCGGCCCAGACGGCCGGGAGATCCCCGGCCAGGGACTGGATCGCGTCTCGTTCGGCGGCGGACAAGACGGCGGGCTTCTGCCCGGTGAACCGCTGGTAGTCGGCCTCGAGCCTGCCGGCCTCGGCGAGGGCTTCCTCCCAGCCAGCCTCGAGCTGCCGGGTGACGAGCCTGTTCTCGGGGTCGGCGAGCTGGTACTGGCGGCGGGCCCGGTCCGCGGCATAGCGGGCGCGCTCGACGCGCTGCCGCCACAGCTTGTCCAGGGCGGCCCGCTCGTTCTCGGCCTGCGCTGCGGCGGCCATCGACACCTCCAGGGCCGCGGGCGCGATCGCGTCCAGGACCTGCCGGGCGATGTAGCTGTCGAGAGCCGGGCCGGCGATGTGCTGGCAGCGGTCGCCGGTCCCGTAGTTCACCGGATAGAACCCGCAGGTATAGCCGTAAGCGGCGCGGGCGGACGGGTCGTGGTAGCTGACCGCCATGCGGTGCCCGCCGCACAGGCCGCAGCGCAGCAGGCCCGACAGCAGCGCCTCCCCGTCCCTCGGCGCGCCCGGCGACTGCGCGGTCTGCCGGTTGGCCTCCAGCCGTGCGAGGTTCGCCCGGTGCTCGGCCTCGGTGATGTAGGCCGGCAACTGCCCCGGCAGCATGACCAGCCACTCGCCGACCGGCCTGACCACTTTCCCCGTATCCGGCCGCCCGGGGATCTTCCTGCGCGGATCGACCTGCCGCCGGCCGTAGGCGTAATAGCCCGCGTAGGCCGGGTTGCGGAGCATGTTCTGCAGCGTCTCCCTCGTCGGGCGCCGCCACTCCAGGTCGCCCTTCGCTGGTCCCGTGCGGAGTCGCACGGGAAGCTGGACCTCGTGCTCCACGAGGTAGCGAAGCACGGCGTTGAGGGTCCCGAGCCTGGCGAACGTGCCGAAAATGAGGCGGACGACGTGCTGCGCCTGCTCATCGGGGTCGAGGGCGGCCTCGCCCGACGGGCGGCGGACGTAGCCGACGGGCAGCGGGAGGATCAGCTCGCCGCGCTCGGCCTTGGCCCGCTTCGCGCCCAGCATCCGCTGCCTGATCAGGAAAATCTCGGCCTCGCTCATCGTCCCCTTCAGGCCCAGCAGCAGCCGGTCGTTGTAATACCCCGGATCGTAAACCGCGTCCGGGTCGGCCAGAAGGGTCCCCGACAGCGAGCACAGCTCCAGTAGCTGATGCCAGTCCTTTCCCGTCCGCGCGAGCCGCGACATCTCGATCCCCAGGACGATCCCCGCCCTGCCCATGGTGACCTCGGTGACCAGCCGGGCGAAGCCCTTCCGCGAATCCGGGACCGCGGCAGACACCCCCAGGTCGTCATCAATCACGATGACCTGGGACCTGGCCCAGCCCAGCGCGACCGCCCGCTCGGCGAGCGCGTACTGCAGCCGCGTCGACTCCGTATGCTCAAGGACCTGGCCCCTGGTGGACTGCCGGACATACACGATCGCCGCCAGGGCCAGGTGCCCCGGCCCGACCTTCAGCTGCGGCAGCCCTTCCGGATGCATCACCGCGCTCATCGTGACCGCCTCGCGTCACGGCCGCAGCCCGCGCCGCGAGCATCGCCAGCAGCGCCACCGCCAGCGCCCGCCGCCCTGGCGGCACCGCCGCCCAGACCCGCGGGCCCGGAGCCGCCGTTCCGGTGCTCGGTCGCATCAGGATCACCTGCCGCAGCCAGCAGACGGCCAGCCGCCGCTGCCGCCTGCAACAGTGCTCCCACGCTCAGTATCGGCCCGGATGCACCTGAAGCGCTAGAGATAATTTCCTCTTTACAGGCATCAGCGGTGGCTGACTGAAGAGTCGTTCGGGTTCGGGAAGGGCTGCTTCGGGCTGGATGAGTCCCAGGTACGCCTCTACCACGCGATCGCCCGGCACGCCGTGCTGGTCATGGCGGCCCTGGCCATCTGCGCTGTTACCGCCGCGCTGCTGCGCCGCCGCACCAGCACCCGGGCGGCCGCCCCCGCCCGCCCGGACCAGGCGCCGCCCCGCGATCCGGGCATGATCCCGCTCACCATCCCCGAGACCAGCCGCCTGCTGGCCCGCCCGCCACCGCCCGGCGCCGCCGAGCACTGGCTGGACTGGCGCCGCCGCCACCAGGCCCGCGCAGCCTGGTACCACCAGCGCACCCGGCTCGCCCGCGACAATGCAATCGCCCTGGTCAGATAGCCAATGGCTGCTGCCGTACCAGTGAGGCTCCGCCTCTGACCGCCTAGCTGCATGACTGCTGCTGGTCAGCTCGGGTGCTGCCGGTCATCCTCGCATGTATAAGCATGGCTGCGGAGGGTGATATGGGCACACGCATTGTGACAGTTAATGAGGTTCTGGGCGGTCATGTGGCGCTGGACATCGAGTGCCTGGACCGGGTCTACCTCAACGCCTACGTGCCGATCCTGCAGTCCAGCGGCCAGGTCGTCGCGTTCATGACCCAGCACCTGGGCCTGCCGATCCCCTCGCCCGCCTTATTCGACAAGATCGGGCAGCGGTTCCGCCGGGCGGTAGCCTCCTTCGCCGAGGCCAACCACATCCCGTGGGTGAGGTTCGCCAAAGGTGACCGCAAGGCCGATGTGATGGCCCCGTACTTAAGGCGGGCGGCGGCTGGCGGCCGCTCGCAGGTGGCCGCGATCGGGGTCGCGCAGGAATTCCAGCGCGTCTGGACGGCCTGCCGCCGGGAGACCAGCACGGCGGCGGCGCAGTTCACCTTCGCCAAGGCTGACCGGCGGGTGACCTGCTACTACTTCTACCTGTGGGACGCTGATTTCGGCCCGGCGTTCATCAAGGTCTGCGCCTACTTCCCCTACCCGGCCAAGATCTGGGTCAACGGGCATGAGTGGGCCAAGCAGCAGGCAGCCCGCGCCGGGATCGGGTACCGCGAGCTGTCCAACGGGTTCGCTGCCTGCGACGACCCGGCCGCGCTGCAGGCGATCTGCGATGCCCTGCAGCCGGGCACCATCGAGGTGTTCGCCCAGCGGTGGCTGCACCGGCTGCCGCTGCCGTTCGGCCCGGCCGATGAGCGGGCGGGATACTGGTGGGAGATCTCGATGCGCCAGGTCGAGGTCTCCCGCACCATCGTGCTCGACGCCCCGCGCCGGGCCCGCGGGTTCTTCGAGGCCCTTATCGCCGATAACCTCGACATCGGCCGCCCCGCCAACGTGGAGCTGATCTTCAACCGGCATATCCGCCGCAACACTCCCGGCGTGTTCCGCACCACCGTCGACCGGCCCGTTGTCGGACCCGACAGCGGCGGGGTCGTGCTCAACGTGTTCTACAAGCACTCCCGGGTCAAGCAGTACCTCAAAGACGGCCGGGCGATGAGAATCGAGACCGTCGTGAACGCCCCCCGCGACCTGGGCTGCAACGCCCGCCTCCATAACCTGGCCGAGCTGCAGGCCCGTGCCCGCGAGTGCAACCGGCGCATACTGGAAGCCGAGCGTGCCGGCCAGGGCACCGTCCTTGCGAGCCCAGCCTTTGAGCGGATCGCGCACCCGTCCGTGGACGCGGACGGGCGGAGGACCCCGGCCCTGCGGTTCGGCGATCCTCGGGTCCAGGCCCTGGCCGGCGCCCTGTGCACCACCCTGCTGGCAGCCACCGGCATCACCAATAAGAGCCTGCGCGCCTTGATGACCGGACTGCTGCACGCCCCCTACACCCCTGGCCAGATGACCTACGACCTGCGCCGCCTGCGGCTGGCCGGGCTGATCCGCCGGATCGAGCACACCAACCGCTACGTCCTGACCCCCGACGGGCTAAAGGTCGCCATCTTCTACACCAAGCTGCACAACCGGCTCCTGCGCCCCCTGCTCGCCGCCGACCAGCCCCAGGCACCGCCCGAGCTCAGAACCGCCCTGCACACCATCGACCAGCACATCAGCGACTACATCACCCGCGCACGCCTCGGCTCAGCCGCGTGAAAACTTGACACAAACCTCCAGAAGCTAACGACCAAGGATCGCTAGCGCGATCGGCGACTCGACGCTGCGCGGCGCGGTCAGTCCCGGCGGTCATGTCATAGATCTTGCGGCTGGTGCCCAGGGGTAGGAGTTCCAGCCGGCGTTGAGTACGGCGTTGTTGCTCTGCTCGTGTCCGATGAGGGCCGAGTGCAGTGCCCAAGTCGAGCGTTCCTCGTCGGCTGCACGGTCGCGGAGGATGCGGCTGACTGGCATGTCGGTCACAGTTACCAGTCCCTCAAGTTCGCTTACACCGGCTACGGCGATAGAGGTGCTGGTAGGTGGCATGTACTGGCGCTGGAATGGGGCGTTGGCGACATGGAACGGCTCCTGGGTGACGATGAGCCCGAGAACCTGACGGTCACCAGGAACGGTCGCGAACGCGGGATCGCGGTCAGCTATGAGCGTGGCCGTAGTGTCGATCTGCTCGTAGGCTTTCGCCAGCATCCGCCTGAGTTCGTCGATGCGATCCTTGGATGCCAGTCGTAGCGCCTGAGTGGGACGCCTGGATTTTACTTCCACAAGCAGGACAAGCTCGTCAAATATAACGATCCAGTCCACGCTCGATCGCTTGTCTCGCCCGACTTTGTACGTGATTTCCGGTAGCACTGTGGCATCGGGCAAGAGCTGGAGTTGCCGTCCGACGTATTGCTCTAGAAGTTCGCCGAAGTCCTGGGCGAAGGCGTCGCCGAAGTGATCGACCCCGGTGTGGTAGAGGCCGAGTGGGCTGACCTTCGCGATGATCGCGAGGGGAGCGGGTGTGAGGTATTTCGGACCGAAGCCGGCAAGGAACGGCCGCCAGCGAAGCGGATTGTGCTCGAATCTGCGCAGTTCTGGATCCCGGCTACGACGGTCAGCTTGTTCTTTCTCGCGGAAAGTTGGGGTATCGGTGGCGAAGTGCGCGTCAGTAACCTGGAGGATGAGAGGCTTGGGGATCACTTGGCAGATGGGAGCTGCCCCAGTGCCGTCAAGCCAGGCGGGGTCAAAACCGCCTGCGTTATTGATGGCGGATCCTCAGAAGGATCTGCGCGATGCCGACATAGTCGATAGGGGGCAGCCGAGCAGGTCAGTATACCAGCCCTGGTGCATGACCCGCGTCGGCTTGTTGGCAGCGGTCTGGGTGAGCAGGGCTGCGGTTCGGGCGAAGTCGCTATAGTATTGCTCCTGCCAGGTCATTTGCTCGCCAGACATGCGGAGCATGAGTTCCCACACAGCGTCAGGACGTTCGCGCGCAGAGTTTAGCGCTGGGTCTATGAATGCTATATAGCCAGCCAAGATCTCGAGGAGATCATGGTCGTCCAGGTTAGTTCCGCGGTGTTCGTTTCCAGAGACGATTGACACTCTCGCTGCATCGGCAAGTGCCCATGGCGTGTACTTGGTATGCCCGTCACGGAGCCAGCTTCCCTGTATCCAGTACCTTGCTGCGGTCGCCGCTATGAGCGGGACCAGGGCGCTGGGCGGATGCCGACGCACTCTTTGGATGTATTCTTGATCCCTGACTGGCCGGTTGTATCGATAAGGCGGCCGAGGCGACTGAATCCTGACGGGTGCCGCTTTCCGGTTCACAGCAGTTCGCTCTCACATCTATCCGGCAGATCATGGCAGCCTGAGAATAGAGCCATTCGAGAAACTCCACTTACCTGTTCATACGCCGGGCCGCATCCCCGGCGCCGACACCTGGGCGGGATCGCGCCACTATCGCCTCTGTGAAAAGGCTCACGCGCACCCGTCTACGCATAATACCAGCACCCCGCGACAGCCCGGTCATCGCCCCCGCGAAGGTGTACCACCATTTCCAGACCTCAGTGAATCTGCGCTTATGCAGTCCGCTTCGTAACGCGCCTTCTCGGTTCGGAACCGCTGGGCGGGACCGCGGCGCCTGAGATCAGCGCAGGACCGGCTGATCTGGGTGTGTTCACTGCGGGAGACCGCAATACCCCAGGGTCCGGGCCGGGTGCTGCGGCGGTAGCCTCGAAGTCGTGATCATCAGGCGGGCACTCGATCAGGACTGGCCGCTGATCTATCCCTTCTATGCGGCGATCATGGCCGAGGGCAGGACGTACCCGTTCCCGGAGAGCCAGACGCTCAGCGAGGCTCAGCCGTGGTGGATGGAGCCGCCGCCTGGCCAGACGGTCGTGGCCGTCACCGATGGCGTGATCGCGGGCTCGGCGAAGATGGGTGCCAACCGGCCGGGCCGCGGGTCGCATGTGGCGACGGCGTTGTTCCTTGTCGACCCGGCCCGCCAGGGCCAGGGCAAGGGCCGCGCGCTGGGGGAGTATGTCCTGGAGTGGTGCCGCCGGGCGGGCTTTGCGAGCATCCAGTTCAACGCGGTTGTCGAGTCGAACGGCCCCGCCGTGCACCTGTGGCAGTCGCTGGGATTCCAGATCATCGGCACGGTGCCCGCGGCTTTCGACCACCCGGAGCACGGGCGGGTGGGCCTGCACATCATGTTCCGCTACCTCTGACGCGGCGCTCACCCTGCCCTGACGATCCAGAGCCGCCGATATGAACGGCGGGCCCGGCCGGTCGGATGCCACCGCTCGGCGAGCCCAACCGGTCGATCTGTGCGACGGCATGCCCAGGCCCGACGTCCGACTCTGCCGATGAGCGGGCTGTGATTGTGGAGCCGCCCGAGGCAGGGTCTTGTTAGCCATGGGGGCGCTTCGATCAGACGAGCGGGTCGAACATGAACTCCCGGACCTCTTGCGCACAGCGGCAGGCGGCCGCGATCTTTGCGGCCCACTCAAGGGCAGCCTCCCGTGTGGGCACGTCGACGATGGTGACGCCTCCCCACAGCTCCCCGGTCTGCGGGTAGGTGCCGGCGGTGACCGTCCCGTCACCGGCCACCATGACGGGCTCCACGTCCTCGTCCAGTCCGCCGGTGAACAGGTACACACCGGCATCTTTGGCTTCCTGGATGACCGCGTGTGCGGCCCTGGCCACCTCCGGCCCCTCCTCCTCGGGGATGTCCATCACGTCGCTAGGGAACGAAATCAGGTATCGCGTCATCTCAAGACTCCTTTGCCTCGGCGGCCTCCTCCGGCCGCCTCTGACCTCCTAGACGAACGCGTCGCTCGGGATCCAACGCTCTTCCAGAAGTTCCGGCGAGACCTCCATCGCACGCGCATGCCGCCGACAGGGTGAGTCACCGAAGCCCGGCGCTGTCGAGCGCTTGGGTTCGTCAGTGCCCCGGCGAGCGCTCGTTCAGCCTGCCGATGCCTCTCCGTTGCATCAGTCCGCTGAGGCAGGGGCCGTTACAGAGCGTGGCCGATGTGCCCCCTGGAGCCGCCGCGCATTGCCGCCGATCGGGGCGGCGAGCAACGCGAGTATGGCTGCCTGGCGATGCGCGCAGAGTTGGATGATCTGCGTCGTAGGCGCCGCCTCAGCTGGCATGGAGCATTTCGCGCGCTCGGCACCGTACCGGGTTGCCGGTCTTGCATTGTCACGCTCGGGCAGAGCAGGGGAAGATCGCCGCATGACTGGCCATCAGCTTGATCCGCACCAGCGACGACGGCCCAGGTGTTCAGCCGGGAACTGCCGCCCGTGCTCACGGTCGAGCCGGGCGACACCGTCCTGGTCCGGACGCTGGATGCGGCCGGGCGCCTGGAACGCCAGCAAGTGCCGGGCCAGGATGTCGCCACGATGTTCGCCCAGTGGCGGGGACACTGCCTGACCGGCCCGATCGAGGTCCGCGGGGCACGGCCCGGCGACGTGCTGGCGGTGCGCTTTGTGTCGATGCGGCCCGACGACTGGGGCTGGACGACTGCGGCCGGGGGTGATACCCCGCTGACCCGCCGTCTCGGCCTGCACGAAGCCCCGCCAGCACGGCTGCTGTGGCAGATTGACGCGGACGCGGGAATCGCGACCAGCGACCGGGGGCACACGGTGCCGATAGCCCCGTTCCACGGCGTGACGGGCCTGGCCTGGGACGAGCCAGGCGAGCACTCCACCATCCCGCCCAGGGCCGTCGGCGGCGGCAACATCGACTGCAAGGAACTGGTCGCCCGATCGGTCCTGTACCTGCCGGTTGCCGTGCCTGGCGCGCTGCTGAGCATCGGCGACGGCCACGCGGCCCAGGGCGACGGAGAGGTGGCGGGCACCGCAATCGAGTGCGGCATGACAACCGAGCTACAGCTCGACCTGGTCACGGCCCGGCCGGTGCCGGGAGTGCACGCCGAGACTCCGGCTGGCCAGATCACCTTTGGCTTCAGCCCGGACCTCAGCACGGCAATGGGCGATGCTCTCGATGCGATGCTGACCTGGCTGCAGGCCAGCTACGGAGTTGGCAAGGCAACCGCGCTGGCGCTGGCCAGCCCGGTACTCGACCTGAGGATCACGCAGGTGGTGAACCAGTCCCGGGGCGTTCATGCGCTGCTTCCGGCGGGCGCGATCAGCTGACAGGGATCGTCCGGCGCGGAACCGCCAGCGCGCCGTCAGCGACGGCGCCGGCCAGCCCGCAGGCACGCGGGCTGCCGTCGAGCGCCTCAATGTGCTGTCCGAGCTCGGCGGCTAGCTCGCACACCACCCCCGCAACCGGCCCGGTCACCCCGCCGAGTCCGGCAGGCCGCACCCCTGACCCCTCCATCATTCCCGCTCCGCGCCCGAAGGATCGTTCTGCTCGCGTTCAGCAGCCCTTCGATTCCGTCCGCTGGATCAATACGGAATCGGCGATCCGGCGCCGAGCGTTGCTGTATGCGAGTCACGGTCTGTGATCTGGGCTGGCCGGTGCTTGACGATCCGGATCCGCCGCTATGTGCTGCATCCTGATCGGTCCCATGGCCGGTTGCGCCGCGCCCGAACTGGCGGATCTGTGTGCCTACGGACGCCGGGTGATGCCGAATTGAGTGCATCCTGCGACATTGGCGGGCCGGCCCCGGCTGGTGTCTGATCAAGCCTCGGCGCGGTAATAGTGGTTCAGATTTTTTCCGGCTTCGCGCCGCGGGGGTGTCCTCTCCGGGCGGGCCCGTCCGTCCTTCCCCCGGGTGGCGCTCGCCACCACGCGGAGAGAGACGAGGAGACCGATGACCAGCAAGACCGCCACGGCAGGGTCCGACGCCGACCGGCAGGCCGTTCTTGACGTGCTAGCGCGCTTGTACCGGGCGTGGGAAGCCGGCGACGCCGAGACGTTCGTGGCCGACTACACCGAGGACGCCAGCGTGATCCAGCCCGGCGTCTACGAGAAGGACCGCGAGGAGATCCGCACCAATATAGCCGCGGCGTTCGCGGGCCCGCTCAACGGGTCGCGGGTGGCCGCCCGCCCGGTGAACGTCCGCTTTCTTACCGGCGACACGGCCATCGTGGTCAGCGAGGACGGGATCATCTTCCCCGGGCAGGACGCTGTCGCGAGCGAGCGCCTGGTGCGCGCGACCTGGGTGCTGGTCAGGCGCGACGGCGGCTGGCGCATCGCCTCCTACCACAACAGCCCCGCCAGCTAGGGTGTCGTCTTCCGGGTACGGGGCGCTCCCTTCCGGGGAGCCGCCCCGCACCCGGATCCGAACGTTCGGGTCCGCAACAGCGTTGGCACGGTCGTGATCGCCAGAGTAAAACGGTGTGGACCTAGTCCGCCGAACGGAAGGAGCCTTGACGATGGCGCTGTACGTGGCCTTGTGCTACTACGACCG
>CAVRCV010000012.1:0-69009 GCA_963719705.1 uncultured Actinomycetota bacterium | reverse complement strand
CGGCCTCTGCCGAACTCACCATCAGCTGAAACAGCTCTGGGACTGGGTACTCCGCCAGACAAGACCGGGCACCTTCGAGTGGATCACACCATCCGGGCGGACCTACCGAGCCACTCCCGACCTCCACCTCAGCTAGTCATGGGCTGGGACAACCCGCCGGTGCCATGGCGAGAGCTCGAACGGCGGCTGTCCTGGGGCAGCCCGGCGCCGCACCCGCCGGCCGTTCCCGTCTCCGGCAACCTCGTCTCCGGCCCCCTCGTCTCCGGCGCTCCGCGCTCCGTGCACCGGCGGCGACACCGGCGGCTCGCCGTGGGCCGAGCTGCACTGTCACTCGTCCTACAGCTTCCTCGACGGCGCCTCCAGCCCCGAGGCCCTGGTTGCGGAGGCGGCGGCGCGCGGCCTGTCCGCCCTCGCCGTCACCGATCACGACGGCATGTACGGGGTCCCCCAGTTCGCCCAGGCAGCGGCCCGGCTCAGGCGCGACACCGGGATCGCGCTCGGCACCGTCTTCGGCGCCGAGCTCAGCCTGGACCTGCCCGGATCACGGCGCCAGCCCGACCACGGCGCCAGCCCGAACCACGGGGCGAGCCCGATCCCGGCGGCAGGCACCTGCTGGTGCTGGCCCGCGACAGCGAGGGGTACCGGCGGCTGTGCCGGGTGATCAGCGAGGCGCAGCTGGCCGGCGGGGCCAAGGGCCGCCCGCGGTACCGGCCGGACGAGCTCGCCGGGGCGCACGGCGGGCACTGGGCGGTGCTCACCGGCTGCCGCAAGGGCGCGGTGCCGGCCGCGCTCGCCGCCGGCGGCCCGGAAGCGGCGGCCGGCGAGCTGGAGAACCTGGCCGGGATGTTCGGCCGCGACCACGTCATGGTCGAGCTGACCAGCCATGACCTGCCGGACGACGACGAGCGCAACGACGCGCTCTACCGGCTGGCCCGGCAGGCCGGGATGGCGGCGATCGCCACCGGCAACGTGCACTATGCCAGCCCTGGAGACGCCCGGCTGGCCCAGGCGCTGGCCGCGATCCGGGCCCGGCGCAGCCTGGCCGAGATGGACGGCTGGCTGGCCGCGTCCGGGGCCGCCTACCTGAGATCCGGCGCGGAGATGGCCGCCCGGCTGCGCCGTTACCCCGGCGTGCTCGATCGCACCGTCGAGCTGGCCGGCGAGTGCGCGTTCGACTTCACCGTGATCGCGCCGAAGCTGCCGGCCTTCCCGCTGCCGCCGAGCTACCGCACCGAGGCCGCCTGGCTGCGCGCGCTGGTGGCGAGGCGGGCCCCGGAGCGCTACGGCCCGCCGCACGCCGAACGCCAGCCGGGCGCCTACGACCAGCTGGCCCGCGAGCTCGACGTCATCGTGACCCTCGGGTTCTCCGGCTACTTCCTGATCGTGCAGGACATCGTGCAGTTCTGCGAGGACAGCCGGATCCTGTGCCAGGGCCGGGGCTCGGCGGCCAACTCGGCCGTCTGCTACGCGCTCGGCATTACCAGCGTGGACCCGGTCCGGCACGGGCTGCTGTTCGAGCGGTTCCTGTCCGCGGGCCGGGACGGCCCGCCGGACATCGACCTGGATATCGAGCACCGCCGCCGGGAAGAGGTCATCCAGTACGTCTACGAGCGCTACGGCCGGGGGCAGGCCGCCCAGGTCGCGAACGTGATCTCCTACCGGCCCCGGCTGGCGCTGCGCGATGCCGGCCGGGCGCTCGGCTACCCGCCGGAGCAGCTCGATGCCTGGTCCCGGCAGGTCGGCCCGCGGCAGTACGGCCCCGGTCAGCTGATCCCGCCGGACGCCGGAGTACCCGAGGCGGTCACCAGCCTGGCCGCGAGGATGCAGCGGCTGCCCCGGCACCTGGGCATCCACTCCGGCGGGATGGTGATCTGCGACCGGCCGGTGGGGGAGGTGTGCCCGGTGGAGTGGGCCAGGATGCCGGGGCGCACCGTGCTGCAGTGGGACAAGGACGACTGCGCGGCCACCGGCCTGGTCAAGTTCGACCTGCTTGGCCTGGGCATGCTGACCGCGCTGCGGGACTGCTTCGAGCTGGTCGAGCGGCATCACGGCGTCCGGTGGAGCCTGCACTCGATCCCGCAGGAGGATCCCGGCGTCTACCGGATGCTGCAGGCCGCCGACACGGTCGGGGTGTTCCAGGTCGAGTCGCGGGCTCAGATGGCCACGCTGCCGCGGCTGCGCCCGGCCAAGTTCTACGACCTGGTGATCGAGGTGGCGATGATCCGGCCGGGACCGATCCAGGGCGGCTCGGTGCACCCCTACCTGCGCCGCCGCCGCGGCGACGAGGAGCCGGACCTGCCGCATCCCTCGATGCACCGAGCGCTCGGCAAGACCCTCGGCGTGCCGCTGTTCCAGGAGCAGATGATGCAGATCGCGATCGACTGCGCCGGGTTCAGCCCGGCCGAGGCCGACCGGCTGCGCCAGGCGATGAGCTCCAAGCGCGCTCCGGACCGGATCGAGGAGCTGCGCGGCCGCCTGCTGGACGGCATGGCCGGGCGGGGCATCCAGGAGGAAACGGCCGAGGACATCTACCGCAAGATCCTGGCCTTCTCCAGCTACGGGTTCCCCGAGTCACACGCGATCAGCTTCGCCTACCTGGTCTACGCCAGCGCCTGGCTGAAGTGCTACTACCCGGCCGCGTTCACCGCCGCCCTGCTGCGCGCCCAGCCGATGGGCTTCTACGCCCCGGCCAGCCTGATCGGCGACGTGCGCAGGCACGGCGTGCAGGTACGCGGCGTCGACGTCAACGCCAGCGGCGTCCTCGCCACCCTGGAAAACCCCGGAGACCTTCACCAGAACGGATACCCCGGCGCCAGCCCGCCCCGCCCCGCCCAGCCGCCGGAGCCGGTGCCGGTGCCGGTGCCCGGCCTGGCAGAGGGCCAGCCGGCCCCGGCCAGCCGGTGATCAGGATCGGCCTGTCCGAGGTGCGCAGCCTGGGCACCTCGGCGGCCGAGGCCATCGTGGCCGGGCAGCCGTATGCCGGCCTGGAGGACTTCGCCCGTCGCACCGTGCTGCCGGCCGCCGCGATGGAGGCCCTGGCCACGGCGGGGTCGTTCGGCTGCTTCGGCATCGGGCGGCGCGAGGCGCTGTGGGCGGCCGGGGCCGCCGCGACCATGACCGGCGGCCAGCTGCCCGGCACGACTCCCGGCCTGACCGCCCCGCCGCTGCGGCCGATGACCGCGGCGCAGGAGACCTTCGCCGACCTGTGGGCCACCGGGACCTACGGCACGCACCCGCTGGCGCACATCAGGCCGCTGCTGGCCGAGCGCGGCGTGATCCGGGCCGCGGACCTGGCCGCCGCGCCCGGCGGCCGGAGCCTGGTGGTCGGCGGCCTGGTCACGCACCGCCAGCAGCCGGGAACGGCGGGCGGGGTGGTGTTCCTCAGCCTGGAAGACGAGACCGGGATGGTCAACGTGATCTGCCCGCCGCAGGTCTGGCACCGGTACCGCCGTCTCGGCCTGGACGCGAACGCGCTGCTGGTACACGGCCGGGCCGAGCGGCTGGACGGCGCGGTCAGCCTGCTCGCCACCCGGCTGCGCCGCCTCCGGGTCATCGCCGCCGCCCGCAGCCGCGACTTCCGCTGAGCTCAGCTGGTGTCGTCGTCGTCCTCCACCCGGGCCTGCGTTTCGATGATCATAATCCTGAATCCTTAACTGGAGTTTTCGCCGTCCCCAGAGCCGGAGCCAGAGCCGACGTTGTCTTCCTGGTAGTAAATATGCGTGGTCGTGATCAGGACGTCGATGTAATCGCCATCCTGGTCAGATGCGGGAACGAGCGCGCCGTCGAACACCATGTGGTTGGCGGCATTGGCCGCCAGCGTCTGGAGCGCGGCCACCGTCCGGGCATACTCATCCAGCACATCATCGTCATGCTCCGGGGCAATGCTGCCGCCGGCCAGGAAGCAATGGCACGTCGCGGTGAGGTCAGCCAGCTGGGTGCGCAACTGGCCGCACATGCCCATGATCCCGTTCTGGGCATCCTGCCATGACTCCATGTCGTTGGCCGACAAGTGCACGCAGCCAACTCCCCGCGTGTTGTTCGCTGCCGTCGCCCGGACGAGCAGTGGCAGGCAGGGACCGGCTCCGTAGGTCTTCACCGCCGCGCCGACGCCGACCCGGGCGACCGGCTGCGACGGCCCCGCCGGGTCCATCACGGCTTCCGGCACGTTGACGGTGTCGTGATTGCTGAACTCAGCAGGATTGTCCTCGATGTGGTTGTTGTGCGGCAGGTTCTGGATAGCCAGCGCCATGCGGTGAGTGTGAATGCCGTTGAGCGTGGCCCGGTCGCCGGCTACAAGCTGGTACTGCTGGGGAGGATGCACGGGATGCAAAGGGGGCCCTGCATAGATCATGAGATCGAAGGGATCGAGGAACTGACCTGCTGCGTTCTGCAGAAAGAACCAGCTTGTGCCTGGTATAGGGTGCGCTGTTTCGGCGAGCATGATTTGCCTCCTGTTAGCGTTCCGGCTCGGGCTCTTTGTGGTCGGCGGCGCTGTTCATGGCGTCGACCGAAAAATCACCCGTACTGAAATTGAACGCCGGGCTCGGCAGTGTCCGGAAGAACGCGCCGCTAAGACCCCCGGCTCGGCCAGTGCCTGGCCGAGCGTCACGGGTTCCCTGGTTGCCCGGTCAATGCCCACCGGAAGAACCGACTGCGCGCGCCGGACCGATTCATCCATCGCCCACCCCAAGGAATCTGCGCCCGCGCTGTTTCGGCCCCAGTTGAAACTATGTAGCGCGGATATCGGCGGTCAAGCCACAGTTTCCTATCCTCCGGGTTCGTGAACGCGCTGCCACGCGCCGCCGGGTAGCGAAAATCGCTGGCGGCGGGCCGCCCGCCGGCCGGACAATCGGTCCATGCCGCAGGTGAGCGCCGAGGTCGAGGAGGGCGATGCGTTCGGCCGTGCCCTGCTGGACCGGCTCGGCGCGGGCGCCGGGAGCGGCGGGGGCGGCGGCGCGATCGTCTGCGAGCGCGACGACGGGTTCGTCGACGCTGACGGTTCCGACTACCTGTCGGGCTGGGACCGGCGCGACGCCTGGGCAGCCGACCGGTCGGTCGGGCGGGTCCTGGACGTCGGCGCCGGGGCAGGGCGGGCATCCCTCGCGCTGCAGGACCGGGGCCAGCAGGTGGTCGCGCTGGATGTGTCGCCCGGCGCGGTCGAGGCCTGCCGGCGGCGGGGGGTGCGGGAAGTGTTCCCCGGCGGCGTGGCCGATCTCGCCCGGTCCGGGCCCGAGCCGTTCGACAGCGCGCTGCTGCTCGGCAACAACCTCGGCCTGCTGGCGGCACCGGACCAGGCAGGCCGGTTCCTGCAGGCGCTGGGCGCCGTGCTCGGTCCGGCCGGCGTGATCGTCGGCACCTGCCTGGATCCCCACCAGACGAGCGAGGAGACCCATCTCGCCTACCACCGGCGCAACCGCGAGCGCGGCCGGATGCCAGGCCAGATCACCATGCGGATCCGCTAT
The DNA here is from genome assembly GCA_963719705.1 of uncultured Actinomycetota bacterium. Taxonomy (GTDB): domain Bacteria; phylum Actinomycetota; class Actinomycetes; order Streptosporangiales; family Streptosporangiaceae; genus CAVRCV01. The sequence continues at coordinate 63,547 of CAVRCV010000012.1, read as the reverse complement.
CAGCGGCTGGCGACCGCGTGGTTCGGCCTGCTCTGGATGTCACCGGACGAGCTGACCGGACTGGTGTCCCGGCACGGCTGGCAGGTCGCCGAGGTGCTGCCCGGCGCGCTGTACGGCGTGACGCTCACCCGCCGGTGAGCCGCTGGTCAGGACCGGCCCCGGAGGGACTCGATCAGCTCGCTGGCGATGGACTGGCTGGCGCCCTCCTCGGGGATCAGCAGCCAGCCGGCCAGGTAGATCGGCAGCCCGGCGCCGCCGACCAGGGCGAGCACGACCAGCGCGATGCGCACGATCAGGACGTCGATGCCGAGGTAGCGGGCGATGCCGATGGCGACTCCGGCCAGCATCCGGTCGCGGTACGGGCGGTACAGCGCATGCGAGGAGTCGATGACCGTGGTTTCACTGGTGGCCGTGTCACTGGCGGCGGGGTTCGGGTTCGTGGTGTTCATGCCCTCAGCCTGCCGCCGGGGGAGCGGCCGGCGCATCGGGATGACCCCCCGCCCGACCCTGATACCGCACCAGGCCGCATCAGGGTCGGCCCGGATCCGCCATCCCCGGCTCCGGGAGCTCAGCGGCTGTCAGCTGGCCGGAAGCTTGGCGGCCGGGCTGTCGGCCGGGTGGAACACGCCGAGCACCCGCAGCGTCTCGGTGCCGGTGTTCTCCAGGCAGTGCACCAGGCCCGGCGGCAGGTGGATGCAGGTGCCGGGAGCCAGCTGGTGATCGGTGCCGCCGGCGTGCATCACCCCGCGGCCGGCCAGGATCAGCACCACCTCGTCGTAGGGGTGGCTGTGATCGGCCGCCCGGCCGGGCGGTATCTCGCCGACGAACTGGGTCGCGACCGCGCAGCCGCGGCCGGGGCCGAACAGCACCCGGAACGTGCGGTCGCCGGTCCGCTCCACGTCGCAGTCCGGCAGGTCCCTGGTCGCCGCCTCCGGACCGGCATCCTTGCCTTCCCTGCCCGGCAGCGCCACCGTGTCCAGCCGCAGGCCGGCCGCGTCATCCGGGATCAGCTGGTACCGGGCGCCGGGCGGGAGCAGCAGGCCGCGGTCGGGCCGCAGCGGCAGGCCCGGCTGCTCATCGATCTCCACGCGGCCGGTTCCCCCGATCACGAACAGCAGCTCACCGCCGTCCGCCGCGGTCCCTGAGCCGCGCGCCCCCGGCGGCACCTCGACCGCCCGGCGGGTCAGGCCAGGCACCGGGCCGTCCGGCCCGTCGGAACCGGTGTCCACCAGGGTTCGCACGCTGGCACCGGCTGGCTGCCGGTCCGCGGGGATGTCGGCGACCCGGACCACCGAACCCGGGCGCATGCCCGCCCTACCGGTCCCCGGCCGGCTCATAGCTGGCCGCCAGCCTGGCCAGCGTCTCGTTGAACCGGTCTACTTCCTCGAAGGTGTTGTAGTGCGCCAGGCCGATGCGCAGGGCCTCGCCCCAGCCGATCCGGTCGTGCAGGCCGAGCGCGTAGTAGCTGCCGTGGCTCCACACCCCGAAGCCGAGGCCGGCCAGGGTCTTGCTGAGCCAGCCGGCCGGGACGCCGGGGAAGTTGACCAGGAACACCGGCACCCGGCCGGACGATGTCGGCAGCCCGTACAGCGTCGCGCCGTCGGGCAGGCCGGCCAGCAGCCGGTCACTAAGCTGGCGTTCCCAGGCCGATATCCGGGCCATCCCGCCCAGGCTCTCGGTGTAGGCGAACGTGGCCAGCAGGCCGCCGAGCAGCTCGTACGGCAGTACCCCGGTCTCGAACCGGTGGCCGACCGGTTCCATGCCGCTGGGCCTGGCCTTGTACGGGCGCCAGGACTCCAGCAGCTCCCGGCGGCCGTAGGCGATGCCCATGTGCGGCCCGCAGAACTTGTACGCCGAGCAGGTCAGCACGTCACAGCCGATCGCGGTCACGTCGATCGGCTCGTGCGGCGCGTACTGGACCGCGTCCACCCAGGCGATCGCGCCCGCCTGGTGCGCGATCTCGCTGACCGCCGCCGCGTCCACGATGGTCCCGGTGGCGTTGGCCGCCCACGGGAAGGCCACCACCCTGGTCCGCGGTCCGAGCTGCCGGGCCAGGTCGGACAGGTCCAGCGTGGTGTCGGCGTGCACGTCGGCATGCCGGACGACCAGCCCCCGGTCCTCGGCCAGGTCCAGCCACGGGGCCACGTTGGCGTCGTGGTCCAGCCGGGTGACCACGATCTCGTCGCCGGGGCTGAGCTGGCGGCCGAGGGTCCGGGACAGGCTGAAGTTCAGCGAGGTCATGTTCTCGCCGAAGATGACCTCGTCCTCGGTGCAGCCGAGAAAGCCGGCCGTTACCGCCCGGGCCTCGCTGACGATGGCCTCGATCCGCCGGCTCGTCGCGTACGGGACGCCGATGTTGCCGCTCGCCTCGCGGTAGACCCGGGCCACCGCGGCCCCGACCTCGTCCGGCACCTGGCTGCCGCCGGGGGCATCCAGGAACACGAAATCCCCGCGGAGGGAGGAGAAGCGGGACCGGGCCCCGGCGAAGACGGCTTCCAGCCCGGCCGCTTCGTCCCGCTCGGCGGCGTGCTGGCCAGCAAGTACGTCGCTCATCAGGAGCAACGTAAGTGACGTTCCGTCAGTACGTCAACGGCTGAGTGCGGCCAGCATGGTTTCCACCTCGGGCCGCCAGAAGTGGAAGAACCGCAGTGTCATCGGCGCCTGGCGGTCGGGCACGCGGCACCGGATCCAGCCCATCTGGCCGCGCAGGCTGAAATCCTCCACCTGGACCTGATCCCTGGGCACGGTCATGGTTACTGCCCTCGGCCTGCCGGTCCAGGCCGAGATCCAGCAGAACAGCAGGTGCTGCTCGGTCAGGGTCAGGTAGTACGTCCGGCCGAACATCCGGACACCGGGGGACAGCCAGGTCCACTTCCTGCTCACCCCGCTGGTGACCTGCGCGCCGGCCAGTACCGGCTCCTGCGGCACCGGTGCGGTGGCGATGAAGTCCGTGGCTCGCTTGCTGATCTTCCGCTTAACCCGGTCGGTACCCGCCACAGTCGGGCACTGTACTCCCGGCACGCGTCACCTGGGCAGGCGGTCGGCGCGCCAGCACCAGGAGCGCATCGGCACCTCGGCCGTACCGGCGGTGCCGAACTGCCCGGCCAGCACCGCCCTGGCCCGGTCGAGCCCGGCCGCCCGGTCCCGCGGGCTGGCGGTGATGACCCCGCTGTAGGTGGCCAGCATGCCAACCATGTCGTCGATCGTCATGGTCCGGCTGAACTCGAACGACGCGGTGGCGGGCGGCCCGAACGGGGCGTCTTGCGGCAGCTCGATCTCGCGCTGGCGCGGCCCGAACAGCCGCTCGCTGCGGCTTTCAGGCCCGGCGTCCCGGCTGTCGGACCTGTCCGGGCCGTCCTCGCGGCTGCTCAGCACGGCCCGCCGGACAGCCAGGTCGGCCTCACGCACCCAGCCGACCCGCCGGTCCCGGCCGGTCCAGATCGCGCCGAACCGGCCGCCGTCCCGCAGCACCCTGGCGATCTCGGGCAGCGCCCGGGCCGGATCCAGCCAGTGCCAGGCCGACGAGATGAACACGCCGTCGGCGCTGGCGTCCGGCAGTCCGATCGCCTCGCCGCGCCCCTCGAGCACGGTGACCAGCGGCGAGCGGGCACGCAGCACCGCCGCCATCCGCTGGTCCGGCTCCACCGCGATGACCCGGCCCGCCCTGGCCGTCAGCGCACGCGACAGCAGCCCGGTACCGGCGGCCAGGTCGACCACGACGCCGGCCCGGCCGGGCAGCAGCCAGTTCACCGCCGCCGCGGGCGGCCCCGGCCGCAGCCGGTCGTAGTCACCGGCGACCGCCCCGAAGGAAAGCGCCCGCTCCGCCCGGCTAGCCACGTCAGCGGCGGCCGATCTGTCGCCACGCGTAAAGATCGCGCAGAGCGCCGATTTGAGTACCATGATGACTTACCTCGGTGAGCGTGCCCGCGATGAAGTGCGCGGCCGGGTGCGCGGCACCCGGCGGGCCGGCCATGCACACGCCGCCCCTTGGCGGCTCCGCGGCATACGTGTACCCGGCGGTCGTCGCTTCGAGCTGGTCGTCATCGGCCCGCTCGATCGCCTCGCGGAGTCTCTGCCAGCCGTCACGCAGCGCGGTGACGGCCTCGGCAGCGCTGGTGAAGATCGGGTGGTGGGTCAGGTACGGGGAGGTCCAGCCGCTGGCCATGGTGTGGGTCCCGCCCAAGAGGTCGACGTCGCACAGACGGCCCGGCATGGATCCGATGTGCCAGTACAGCCAGGCGATGGTGGTCATCGGGACCGGGGCTGGCTCAGGGATCTCGAAGTCGGCCACCCATTCGCCGGCTCCGAACGGGTTCGGTGTCGGGCACTGGTCCGGCCGGCGAATGCTCCAGGTCGTCGTGAACGGCTCCCAGAAGAACTCATCGTCGGTCAGGTTTTCCCAGGCGCGGGCAAGGGTGAAGTGCTCGATTAGGTACATCAGCGCTAGCAGCGTGTCGGCCCGTTTCCCGGTCATGAGCCGCATCGTACTGAACCCCTCTGCCATGCCTGAGTGCCGCGACACAAGGACGGAGCAGCAGGTCCTCGAGCATGGCGGCGCGCTACTTCATCTCGACGCCCGCGGCTGGGCCTGGCCGTTACCAGGTGCAGGTGAACTCGGTGCCGTCAGTGATCGCGCCGCAGGTCACGCCCGGCGAGGTGATCAGGGTCGGGTCGGACGCGCCGAGCGTCCCGCCGTTCACCTCCGCACTGGAGAAGGTCACCGTGTGCTTACCGGTGCTGGGCGGGTTCGTTATCTCCGCGATCACCTCGGCAGAGGACCTGGCGGCGGCCGTGTCAGTCTGGTGCGTGGTGTAGGTCCAGCCCTGGGTCGCGTCATAGATCGTGATGGTGAAGACGTCCTTGGTGGTCGCGGAGACGGTCGAGGTGACAGAGTCACCGGCATTGACGGTCTTGCTGAGGTAGACCGGGTCGGCCGGGTACAGGTCGTACCACGCGTAGTACTCCGGCGAACTGCCGGAGCAGCCGGCCCCGGTGCCGGCCTGCTCGATGCTGGCGCTGGAATAGCCATCGAGGCCGGTCCAGAACGCCTGCGCATACCCCGACGTGCCGCAGGTCATCTTCGGCTGCACCCAGGTGGCGGTTACCGAGGTGTAAGTCGCCGAATGGGCCGCGTACCCGGCCCAGTTCGCGCTGGTAATGGCGGTGGCGGCGGCCGCTGGCACGGCTCCGGTCAGCAGGCAGGCGGCCGCGGCGATCAGGCCGGTGCACAGGAGAGTTCGCATGTGGCGACGACGGCACATAGCAGCTCCTCGGTCGTGAAGCGGGGGCGGCCGCGCCGTTTCGCGGCCGCTTCGACGTTAACCGGGAAATGGCGGCCGGGAAAGCGTCCGCCCGCTGCCGTCCGGGTAGGTAACTCCCGTCTCCCCGCTGACGAAGGGCCACGCAATGCCTCATCGATTCCCCCGGTTACTGTTCTGCATTCTGGCCGCGGCCGCCGTCCCCGCGCTCGCGCTGCTCGCGGCCACGGTCCCGGCCAGCGCCAGCTCCTCCGGCCAGCACGGTGTCAGCCAGCACGGGTCCGTGACTGCCGCGCGGGCGGCCCGGGCGTTCCTTGATCGTCTGATCGGTTCCCATCCGGGCGCTTTCGGGCCCCGGCAGGTCCGCGAGCACCGGGTCGGCAGCAACACCACCGTGGAGAGCTCGAACTGGGCGGGGTACGCCGATATCGAGCGGACCTACAGCGAGGTGTCCGGCAAATGGAAGGAGCCCACGGTCACCTGCACGTCGCAGACCTCGCTCATCGCCTTCTGGACCGGCATTGACGGCTTCGCCAGCGCCAGCGTCGAGCAGGACGGCACCATGGCGGAGTGCTACCAGGGCACCGCCTACCACTACAGCTGGTGGGAGATGTATCCCGCCAATGACATCCAGGTAGTCGGCGACACGGTGCAGCCGGGCGACGTGATCAGCTCGTCGGTGACCGTGAGCGGTAGCTCTTACACCCTCAAGATCACCGACTCCACGCACTCGGCCAACAGCTTCACCACCACTCAGACCTGCTCCAGCTGCGCCAACTCCAGTGCGGAGTGGATCGCCGAGGCGCCGAGCGGCTCCGCCGGGGTCTACCCGATCGCCAGGTTCACCACCTGGACCCTGTACGGCGCGACCGTCAAGTCCGGGTCCACCTCCGGGAATATCTGCACGTTCCCGTACGACCAGATCAACGGGGTCGACGAGTCCGGGCAGGACACCCTGATGACCGGGCCGCTGAACCCGGGCTGCACCAGCTTCACGGTCACCTGGGAGCGCGGGACCTAGCAGAGCGGCAGCCGGGGCATCGCCGTACTGCCCAGTAGGCAGGCCTGTCCCGGCTGCTACGCTGCCGGTGGTGCAATTCCACGGTGCGGCCGGATAGCCGGCCAGCATCCGCCCGACCGGCGGAGCGACCCGGTGCGATTCCGGGGCCACGCGGTGAGACCCCGCCCTCGCAACCAGCAGAGGGGTCGTGGCAGCTGTGTTCACTGGTCACATCACTGAGATTGGCGTCGTCACCCGCGCTGGCGACGCGCACGTGCAGGTACAGGCGGCCCGGAGCCTGGCCGGGCTCACCCATGGCGGCTCGGTCTGCGTCAGCGGCGTCCGGCTGACCGTCGCCGAGCTCGGCGAGGCGGAGTTCGCAGCCGCGCTGACCCCCGAAACCAGGCGCCGCTCCACCCTCGGCACGCTGACCGCCGGTCACCCGGTGAACCTGGAACTGCCGCTCATGCTCGGCGACGCGCTCAACGGCCACCTGGTCCAGGGCTATGTCGAGGCCGTCGGCAAGGTGGCCAGGGTCGAGCCGGAAGGCGAGTGCCTGCGGATCTGGATCCGGCCGCCGGAGCGGCTCATGCCGCGGCTGGTGGCCAAGGCGCCGATCGCGCTCGACGGGGTGAGCGTCACGGTGGCCGACCGGCTGCGGGACCGGTTCTCGGTCGTCGTGCTGCCGGTGACCCGCCGGGCCACTACCCTGGACCGGCTGGCAGCCGGAGACCGGGTCAACCTGGAGCTCGACCTGGTGGACCGGCTGGTGGCCCGGCGCGGCCAGGCCGCTCGCGACGACCTCCCGCTGGTCGCCGCCGCGCTGGCCACGGCCGCGCCGGCCACCGCCGCGCTGGCCACGGGGGCGTCAGCCGGGTCGGGCGCAGCCGGGAACCGGTCCGGCCGGGCCGCCGTGGACCAGGCCGTGGCCGCGATCGCGGCCGGCGGCGCGGTAGCGGTCTGGGACCCGGACGCCGAGAACGAGGGCGATGTGATCTTCGGCGGCGCGAGCCTGCGGCCCGCCGCGTTCCGGTTCCTGCTCACCGAGGTGTGCGGGCACCCGACCGTCCCGTGCGCTCCCGAGGTGCTGGACCGGCTGGAGATCGGCCCGGTGCCGGGCCCCGGCGACCGGCACGGCACCGCCTTCGCAGTCCCGGTCGACCTGGCCGCGGGCACCGGCACCGGGGTGTCGGCGGCCGAGCGCGCGGCGGTGGTCCGGCGCCTGGCGAACCCGTCGGCGGTCCCGTCCGACTTCCTGCGGCCGGGTCACGTGCACCCGCTGCGGGCCAGGCCGGGACTGCTCGCCGAGCGGGCCGGGCACACCGAGGCAACGGTCGCGCTCTGCCTGGCGGCCGGCCTGCCGCCGGTCGGCGTCTGCTGCGAGCTGATGAACCGCGACGGCACCATGGCCAGCGCGGCCGACTTCGAGGTCGCCGCGCTGCGCTGGAGCCTGCCGCTGGTCGCGATCGCCGACCTGAGAGCCTGGCTGTAGCCGGGCGGGCCGTCAGACCGCCCGGCGGCTGCCGAGGCTGTCATCGCGCCAGGCGTCAAGTACCCCGGTCCGCACCGCTAAGGACGCTGCCTCCAGGCGCGAGTGAACCCCCAGCTTGTTCAGTACCGCCTGGACATGGGTCCGGACGGTAGGGCGCGACACCCCGAGCCGCGCGATCATCGCCGCCGTATCCAGCCCTTCCACCAGCATCTCCAGGCATTCCCGCTCCCGGCCGGTCAGGTGCGCCGCGAGCTGGTGCGCGTCGATGGCCCGCCCGGCCGGCGCGCGGGCGTCACCTGCGGGACGTCGACCACGATCTCGCCGAGCAGCACGCGCTCGATCGCCGAGACAAGCGTCAGGATCCCCCGTGACTTGTGCAGGTAGCCCACGGCCCCGGCATCCAGCGCTCTCATCACGGACTCGGTGTCGGTGCTGGAGCCGAGCACGAACACCCTGGTACCTGAGCTGCTGTCGATCACCTGGCGGATGGCACCGGTGCCGTCATCGGCCGCGAGATTCCGGTTGATCAGGCACACGTCGGGCTGCTGCTGGCGCACGTAGGCGACCATCTCGGCCGCGCTCCGGGCCACCGCGCCGACCGAATATCCGTGCTGGACGAGGACTGCGGACAGCGCATCGAGGAACACCACGTGCTTGTCACCAAGTACCAGGCTGGCCGCTGCCGGACCGCCTGGCACGCTGCTTCCCGGATGGTCCGGCGCTGCTGCCTCGCCCGCTGAACGCGGGCTCGTTCGGTGACGGCAGGCATACTCAGATTCCATGGCCCCTGCTCCCCCCCGGCTCCGAGAGCCCGGGCCCGCTCACCCGGTTACGATTCGGGCATTTAGGCCAGTTCCCTCGAATCCAGGCAACTGTAATAGTACGTTTTCAGGCGTGACCACACCGGAACCTCCACCCCTGGATACCGGGGGTCACATCAGGTACGACGCACGATAACGGTAGCAAGTTGACAGAAGTCAGGCCAGAATTCCGGTATCGCCATTAGTTGTTAGCTAATGTTCATTTTGGCCGGCGCCGCTGGCGCGTACGCGGCCGTCAGCGCTTCGCGCAGCGCCTGCTCACCGTACTTGTCACCGAGACGGGCCCGGGCGGCAGTAGCCATCCGGGCGGCGGCGGCCGGCGAGTCGAGCAGGTAGCGCAACGCCGCGGCCAGCAGGTCCGGCCGTCGCGGCGGTACCAGCAGGCCGGTCTCTCCCGGCACCACCAGGTCGGACACCGCGTTGACCGCGGTCGCCACGACCGGCACGCCGCAGAGCATCGCCTCCACCACCGCCGTAGGCAGTCCTTCGTAGCGGCTGGGCAGGGCAAAGACATCGAAAGCGGGCAGCAGGTCGAGTACGTCCGTGCGCTCGCCGGTCAGTACCACCCGCACTCCGGGCATTGCCCTGGCGAGGCGGCCGATGCGGCCGGCCAGCTCGCCGCCGCCGATCCAGATGCCGATCACTTCCGGCCGGCCTAGTTCCCGCAGCGCGGCCAGGAAGTCCTCAGGCGCCTTCTGGTAGGTCAGCCGGCCGACGACGCCGACGACCATGGCATCGGCAGGAAGGTCAAGCTCCAGCCGGGCCCGGCTGCGCGCCTGGCCAGGGCCGCCCGGCCGGGCCGGGGCTGGCGGGTCGACGACCACGCCGATCGTGCGTATCCGGTCCGGCGCTGCCAGTTCCCGCCGTGCCGTCTCTGCTGCCACCCCGGCGCCCACGCACAGGGAGAGGTCGGTGAACCGGCCAAGCCGCCGCTCGATGGACACGTAGGCCTGCCGCCGGGCTGGCGACTGGAACTCATGGAACGGGAATCCGTGGAAGGTGTGCACGATCCACGGCACGTCCGCGCGCCGCGCGGCCAGGCGGCCGATGGCACCAGCCTTCGCGCAGTGCGTGTGCACGACGTCGAAGCCCCGCTCCCGGAAAACAGCGGCCAGCCGCTGAAAGGCCTTCAGGTCGCTGAACGGCGTGATCGGCGCCCGGAGCGAGGGCTCTACCACGACTTCCAGCCCGGCCGCCGCAGCCGCATCGAGCAGCCGGCTGCCGCTGCCGCTGCCGGTAACGATCGTCAGCTCAAAGTCCGCCGGGTCCACGGCCTTGGCCCCGCGAAAGGCCAGCACGCCGGCCCCGCCCTCCAGCCGGGTAATGACCGACGCGACGCGAACCCGCCGCCCGGCTGGCCGGCCGGAAACCGCTGGCGCGACGGCAGCTTCATCTGTGATCATCAGCGGCGCCGGGCCGGTGACCAGTCAGCGGCGCTCGTCAGCCGGTTACCGTTCGTCCTCACGCTCGGCCGTGAGCCAAGGCCGGCCTCCCTGGCCACGCTGACCGCCTCAAGACGGCTGTGCACGTTCAGCTTGGCGAAGATGCTGTTGGCATGCGTACGGACCGTGTCGGTCGAGATGGACAGCTCGTCGGCGATCTGCCGTCCGCGCTTTCCATCGGCCATGCAGGTCAGGACATCTCGTTCCCGCGGGCTCAGCACATCGAGCGGATCGGTTCGCTCTGCGGCCCGGCTGACATCATCGCGCAGCTCGTTCAGTATCTGGCCGAGCATCTCCGAGGGAAACCAGGAGTGGCCATGGCACACTCCCCTGATGACCTGCTCCAGCTCGTCCGCGCCCTGGTCGGCGGACACCCAGGCGTCCGCACCCGCCCTGGCTGCGGCCACCGCGTGACCGATGTCGTGGCCTGCGCTGACGACGACTACGTGGGTAGCGGGCCCGGCCGCCTTGATCTCCCGCATGACCTTGCCGATGTCCGGACCGAGCGATTCGACCTCGATCGTGACCACGTCCGGCCGCAGCCAGCGCACGGTTTCGGCCAGCTTGGGATCGCCGGCCGTGCAGCACCCGGCAATCCAGAGATCTGGCGCTGCGGACAGCCGCGAGGCTAACGCCTCGGTGACCATCTGGTGGTCATCGACGATGAGCACGCGCAGAACCTCCACCTGCCCACTTTGGTGGGTCAGAGCCTGCTTCGTCCTCATCCGTTTGGATGATGATCCCTCGTCCGAATAGACGAAAATCTGACCGGCGCCGTGCCGCGTGCCCAGCCTGCCGGTCTCCGGGCAGCCGGGCTGTCCGTGACCGTGCGGCCGGTTTGCTCCGCCCTGACCGGCCCGGCCCGGCGAATCCCTGCCGCAATGTCACTGCCAGATTACTCGGGCGAATAATACCCCAGGCGGGTCCGGAAGATTATGAGAACCGGTACCTGAGCTTGATCATTGGCTAGGGAGATTTTTTCTGCAAGGTTCAGAGCGGGTTTTGCCGGCCGCAGCCTGGCCGGCTCATGATTCGGCATGCGAGGTTAGTTGCGGTCTAGCCGCCGGACCCGGAGAATTCAACCTGTGCACTCATCCACGGGCGGCGCAGGTACCGACGCGGACGGGCCGGAGTACCCGGCCACGGCCGATGCCGGCGCCGATCCCGTCTGGCCGCAGCAGCCTGCCACGGCCGATCCCATCTGGTCACAGCAGCCGGCTGCCACCGATGCCGGCGCCGATCCGGTCTGGTCACAGCAGCCTGCCACGGCCGATGCCGGCGCCGATCCCGTCTGGTCACAGCAGCCCGCCGCCACGGACGACGGTGCCGATCCGGTCTGGTCGCAGCAGCCGGCTACCACCGGAACCCCGCCCGGCCCGGTGCGGCCGGCCAGGGCACTCGGCTGGCATCCCACCCGCAGGCAAACCTGGCTGGGCTGGACGGCTTTCGCCGTCCTGGTCGCGGCCGCAATCATCGTGGTGATCGTGGTGCAGCACCGGCCTTTGCTCTCGGATAACTTCGGCGGGCCCAATCGCCTGATCACGAATGAGTTCGCGTATTTCAATCCCGGCAATCCGGCCGCTGTGCGCTCACCAACCTGGATCGTCACCAGCGGGTCGCTGTTCGTGCACGACAACGCGGGCTGGACTGGCCTGCCGGACCGCGGGCCGACCGGGCCGAGGTCGGTGACCAACACCGACTCGTCGGTTTTCCGCCTCATTACCCAGCGCAGAGATTTCCAGAACGTGACGGTCTCTTTCGACCTGCTAGTGCAGCGCTTCGTGCCCCCGTCGAACGGGCCGACGCCCGGCTGGCAGGGCGTCCACGTGTTCCTTCGCTATCAGAGCCCGGCCCTGCTCTACGTGGTGAGCGTCGACCGCGTGGACGGCGTCATCGTGATCAAGAAGAAGGTGCCGGGCGGGGCGGTCGACGGAGGCAGCTACTACACGCTGGCCACCCTGCGGGGCAAGAGCGTGACCGGCCACTGGGAGCAGGTCCGGGTGAGCGTGGTGAACAAGAACGATAGCGTCCAGATAATGCTCTGGCTGAACGGCCAGCTGCGGCTGCAGGCGCTCGACAGCGGTGCGGGCGACGTGCCGCCGATCACCCAGCCGGGCCGGGTTGGCATCCGCGGTGACTACACGGAGTTTGAGTTCACCCACTTCACGGTCGACCGGGCTTAGCGCGCCCGGCAGCGTGCCGTCTCAGGATGCGCCGTCAGCGCTCTGGCCGTTGCCGGCCGCGTGTTCGCCGGTGCCGGACTGCGGCTGATCGGCGATGTCGGACGCTGGCGATCCGAGCACCTGGCTGAGCTCAGCCAGGTGCACCGCGATGTTTTCCTTCTGCTTGCGCAGCTCGTCGACCTGGCGCTGGGCGGCCGCGCGGATCCGGTCGGCATCGGCCTTGGCGTCGGCGAGCAGCTGGCCGGCCTGTGCCTTCAGCTCATCGGCTGCGGGCTGGGCGGCCGCGCGGATCTGATCGGCCTCGGTCCTGGCGTCCGCGAGCAGCTGGCTGACCTGTGCCGTGGCCTCGTCGATCCGGTCCTGGGGCGCCGCGCGGATCCGGTCGGCCTCGGCTTTGGCGTCGGCCAGCAGCTGGCCTGCCTGCGCCACGATCCGGTCGGCGTTCCTCTGAGCGTCGCCGAGCAGCCGCCGGGAGTGCTTGTCGGCGTAGCGCCGGGTGTGGATAGCCTGCTCGCTGGCCTCGGCGGCGCGCTGTATCACCTCGTCGGCTTCGCGCTCGGCGCTGGCCCGCAGTTCCGCCGCCTCGTCCTCGGCCGCTGCCCGCAGTTCCGCCGCCTCGCGCTCGGCCGCTGCCCGCAGTTCCGCCGCCTCGCGCTCGGCCGCTGCCCGCAGTTCCGCCGCTTCGCCCTCGGCGACCACGCGGAACCGCGCCGCCTCGGCCTCGGCAGCGCCGGCCGTTTCCTGCGCTGTCGACTCCGCCGTGCTGAGGAGCTCGACGGCCTTGTCCTCCGCGAACCGCAGCACCTCCTCGATCCGGGGGCCGAGCCCGAAGTGCGTGCGGTGCTCCAGCTCCTGGATCCGCTGGCGGGCCTCGATCAGCTCCTGCCTGAGCGCGTGTGCCTGCTCGCGCTGCTGGACTGACTGGCCGCTGAGCTGTTGCAAATAGTCTTCAACCTGCCGCGGATCGTACCCGCGCACGACACGCGCGAAATTACGCTGGGGAGCCTCCTGGATGGAGCTGCTGAGCGGAGCTTTGGTGTCAGGCTGCATTTGGCTCGATCCCTGGGAAGCGGCTTCGGTAGCACTCGTCGCGATTGCCATCAGAGCGCCTGCACAACCCTTTGCGGAGCGTTACAGATCCGATTATTCCGGCTACTGCCGGACGGCGCCACCCGTCCAGACCTGCCGATGGCGGCAGTCACCGTCCTATGCACGCGCGCCCCCTTTCGACGTTCAAGGCCCTATGCCGGCGCTCTTAGTCGCCGTCCGACCCGGCTGTCGTCGGCACCGGGCCGACGCTGATGTGCAGCCGGCTGCAGGTGACCGTCTCGATGCGGCTCGGCGACACGAGGCCTACTGCTATCACGCCATGGCTGATGGCCGGGCTTACCTTCATCCTGGCCGTTATCCCGCCCACCCGGATCGCGAGTACCGACCCGGTCAGCCGCAGGGTGGCCGACAGCGCACCGGTATGCAGGAAGGACAGCGTCGCTCCGCGGCCCGCGGCGGGCCGGGGCGCCGTGAACGTGCCCAGCAGCCTCCAGTGCAGGCCAACGAGCTGCTTCACGCTGAACCCGACGCTGCCGATCGCGATCTCGATGCGCCCGACGGTGCTGAGCCGAAGCTCGATGATCGCGGTCAGGTCGGCCGACTTAACGAAGCCGAGGTCCAGGCTGAGCTGGTAGTTGCGCCACTGGCTGCCGTCGGCGTCGGCAGTACACAGCTCGAAGCCGCGGCCGCGCAGCCTGAGGGTGCCGTTATCCCGCACGCACTGGCCGCTGTCGGCCGTCCAGGGCAGCACCAGCGGAGCCGGTGGCGGCGGGCTGGGAACCCCCACGCGCATGTTCTCGGCCAGCGCCCGCAGCGTGGTCGCCGCGGTGATCTGCAGGCGCGGCAGCGGCCGCCCGGCCGAGCCGGGGGTGATGAAAGTCGCCGCTCCGCTGGCGGGGCGCCCGAAGACCACGCCGAACAGCCGCCTGAGTACCGGGTAAAGCACCTGCGGCGCCTCCAGGTTGCTGATTCCCTGGGTCAGCGCCACCGGCCAGGCGAAGGCGGTGACTGGCCTGCCGGTGATGTCCGCCAGCTCGTCCTGCTTCGCGGCCGCATCGACTGCGGTGCGCTCGCTCCACTCGGTCAGCGTCTCGAGCTCGGTTCTCCCCACCCGCGGCAGGCCGGCCGCCCGGCGCTCGACAGCCGTCATCGGTACCCGCTCGTCAGCGAGCTGCAGGCCGATATCCCAGCGCCCGGAGGCGGCCATCGCGCTGAGCTCCTCGCTGGTCAGGAAGTAGGAAGGGCTCTTGAGCGCCACGTCGTCCGGGTCGATGAACACGACGGCGGTGAAGCCGTACTGCCGGAGAATCGGATCGACCGTCGTCCAGTCGCTGGCCAGGCCGCCGTCGAAGGTCAGCATGACCGGCCGGGCGGGCAGGGCGACGTGCCGCCCGGCGGCGAGCGCGGCCAGCGCGGCCGGGCGGACGCTGTGGAACCCGTCCCGGCGCAGCACCGCAAGCTCAGTGGCGAACCGGGCCGGCGTCGTGACCAGGAAGCCGGGCCGGTGCGAGACATCCCGCCAGGTGAGCACCGGCACCCCGCGGACACCACCCGGGTAGGTCGAGAGGGCGGCGAGATCCTGCGCGGTGACCCTCACCTGAGGCGGCAGCAGCTGCGGCGTGTGGTAGGGCAGTGACTTGAGCACGAACCCGTACCCGGCGGCGCCGAGCAGGCTCGAGATCACCACCGCGGCGGCGAGGGCGGCCGCCCGCCGCCGCCAGCGTGCGAGTGCGCTTCGTTCTGGCATCGCCCGGGGCTGATGTCCAGCCAAGTTAGTTGTCCGTCATCGTGTAGCCGCCGGTGGTCAGCGAGCCGGCCGCGCCCAGGCCCACGCCGAAGCTCAGCTCGGTGGCACCGGACGGCACGGCCGGCGTGGTGAAAGACGCCTGCGCCCAGCTGGCGGAGGCGGCGATGGCCTTGCTCTGGGTCCAGTACACCCAGCTGCCGCTGGAGTTGAGGTAGTAGACGATGATGTTGGTCGCCGCGGTGGACTGGTACCAGGCGCCGAGGGTGTAGGCCTGCCCGGCGGTGACCCTGGGTGAGCAGGCGCTGGTGTCCTGGGTGGTGGTGAGGATCCGGTCGCCGCTGGTGTAGGAGCTGATCGCGACGGTCTCGGAGTCGCCGCCGGGCGGCGGGCTGTTGGCGGTGTTGTAGGACCAGGAGTAGGTGCTGGTCCCGGTGCCGCCCTCGTGCCAGCAGTTCGGCGTGGATCCGCCGCCGGTGTTGAGCTGCAGCAGGTTGTTGCCCAGCATGTTGCCGCCCTGGTTGGGCGCGTTGGCGATGGTGTCCGGCTGGCCTGTGGTGCTGACCTGGTTGCCGGCCGCGTCGGTGACCCGGGCGGTGACCGTCACCGGGCCGTCGCTGACCGAGGTGGAGTTCCAGGTCGCGGTGTAGGGAGCGGAGGTGCTGGTCGCCACGACCACGCCGTTGACCAGGAAGGCGACGTTCGCCACGCCGATCTCGGAGGAGGCATTCGCGGTGAAGGTCACCGGCCCGCTCAGCGTCGCCCCGGACGACGGGCCGGTCAGCGACACGCTGGGCGGCACCGGCGGGCCCGCCGTCATCGTGTAGCCGCCGGTGGTCAGCGAGCCGGCCGCGCCCAGGCCCACGCCGAAGCTCAGCTCGGTGGCGCCGGACGGCACCAGCGGCGTGGTGAAGGCCGCGGGCGTCCAGCCGCTGGCGGCGGGGAGCGCCGGGCTCTGGGTCCAGTACACCCAGCTGCCGCTGGAGTTGAGGTAGTAGACGATGATGTTGGTCGCCGCGGTGGACTGGTACCAGGCGCCGAGGGTGTAGGCCTGCCCGGCGGTGACCCTGGGTGAGCAGGCGCTGGTGTCCTGGGTGGTGGTGAGGATCCGGTCGCCGCTGGTGTAGGAGCTGATCGCGACGGTCTCGGAGTCGCCGCCGGGCGGCGGGCTGTTGGCGGTGTTGTAGGACCAGGAGTAGGTGCTGGTCCCGGTGCCGCCCTCGTGCCAGCAGTTCGGCGTGGATCCGCCGCCGGTGTTGAGCTGCAGCAGGTTGTTGCCCAGCATGTTGCCGCCCTGGTTGGGCGCGTTGGCGATGGTGTCCGGCTGGCCTGTGGTGCTGACCTGGTTGCCGGCCGCGTCGGTGACCCGGGCGGTGACCGTCACCGGGCCGTCGCTGACCGAGGTGGAGTTCCAGGTCGCGGTGTAGGGAGCGGAGGTGCTGGTCGCCACGACCACGCCGTTGACCAGGAAGGCGACGTTCGCCACGCCGATCTCGGAGGAGGCATTCGCGGTGAAGGTCACCGGCCCGCTCAGCGTCGCCCCGGACGACGGGCCGGTCAGCGTCACCGTGGCCGGCGCCGGCGCCCCGGCCGTCATGGTGTAGTCACCGGTGGTCAGCGAGCCGGCCGTGTTCAGGTCGAGGCCGAAGCTCAGCTCGGTGGCGCCGGCCGGCACCGCCGGAGTGGTCCAGCCGGCCTGCGCCCAGCCGCTGGAGGCGGCGAACGCGGGGCTCTGGGTCCAGTACACCCAGCTGCCGCTGGAGTTCAGGTACCAGGCCAGGATGTTTGTCGCCGCGGTCGACTTGTACCAGGCGCCCAGGGTGTACTGCTGCCCCGCGGTGACCCCCGGCGTGCAGGCGCTGCCGTTCTGGTTCTGGTCCAGCACCGCGTCGCCGCTGGTGTAGGAGCTGATCGCGACGGTCTCGGAGTCGCCGCCGCCCGGCGGTCCGTTGCTGGTGTTGTAGCTCCAGGTGGGCGTGAAGGTGCCCGTGCCGCCCTCATGCCAGCAGTCCGGCGTGGATCCGCCGCCGGTGTTGGTGGTGAGCAGGCCGTTGGCGATCAGGCTGCCGCCCCGGCTGGCCGCGTTCGAGATCGTGTCCGACTGCCCCGCCGTGGTCGTCTGGTCGCCGGAGATGTCGACGGCCTGGGCCGTCACCGTCACCGGCCCGTCGGCCACGGTCGCCGAATTCCAGGTCGCGGTGTAAGGCGCCGACGTGCTCGTCGCCACGACCACCCCGTCGACGAGGAAGTTCACGTCTTGGATCCCGACACCGGACGACGCGTTCGCGGTGAAGGTCACCGGCCCGCTCAGGGTCGAGTTCGCGGCCGGGCCGGTCAGCGACACCGTCGGGTAGGTCGGCGGGCCGCCGGTATCCTCCAGCGAGTAGTCGTCGGTGGTCAGAGTGCCGTTGGCTTCGATGATGAGCCCGAAGCTCACCGCCGTGACGCCGGCTGGTATGGCCGGCGTGGCCCATTGTGCCTGCGTCCAGTTACTGGACGCAGCGAAAACAGGGCTCTCCATCCAGTACTCCCAGCCACCGTTTGGCTGCTGTGTGTAGATCGCGAACCGGGTGGTCGCCGTGCTCTGGTACTCCGCCGAGAGGGCGTACTGGTCACCGTCCACCACGCTCGGCGCGCACTGCCCGAGGTCCTGCCTGGTCAGCAGCTTCGCGTCACCGTTGCTGTAGCCGCTCATGGTGATGGTCTCGGCCGTGGATGACCCGTCGTAGCCGGGGCTGGTCTCGGCGAAGCTGGCGGTGTTGGTCCCGTAGTCGGACGTGATCCAGCAGTCAGGAACGCCCGGGTTGTTGGGGTCGGCGGTCGCCAGTGTGGGGTTGGCGACCCCGTTGGTGCCGGGCGGGGCCGGCGGCACCGACGGGACGCTGACCGAGGGGTTGACCGGGCCGCCCATCACCTGGTTCATGTTCTCGACCGAGACCGGCTGCGTCTGCAGCCAGGCCAGGAAGGCGCTGAAATTCGCCGGGGTAATCGAGTAGGGGTCGCAGGCGTCATCGCAGACGTGGTGGAAGATGATCGGCACCCAGCCGCCGGTGCTCTCGGCGTTCGTCACCAGGCTCTCGATCTGCGCCAGCGTCCAGGTGTCCTGGATCGACTGCGGTGCCGCGATGTTGTAGGGATCGGCGGGCGGGACCGGGTCGGTATAGCCACAGCCCGAGCAGCCGCCGGCGACTGGAGGCTGAAGTCCGAGCGCGCGTAGTCATAGCCACACTGCGCCACGATGCTCTCAGTGGCTGAGTTGAAGGCGCCGTAGGGGTAGGCGAAGCCGGTAGCCGGGAACCCCCAGTTCAGCAGCGTGTTACGGGATTCGCAGATCTCGCGGGTTGCCTCCGCGGTATTGACCTGCAGGAGGTTCTCGTGCAGCACGGTGTGGCCGGCGATCTCGTTCCCGGCGGCGTAGAGCGCCTGTAGCTGGGGCAGCGTCATGTAGCCCGAGTTGACGCCGATGTACCCGGTGATCGTGAAGAACGTGCCGGTGTACCCGTACTGCTGCAGGAGCGGGAACGCGTTGGTGTACTGGTCCTCATCGCTGTCGTCGAACGTGAGCGAGATGATCGTGGTCGGCTGGGCGTGTGCGGGCAGCACGTCGAACGGCCGGGCGAACAGCAGGGCCAGGATGGCCATCAGCAGTGCGATGACGGCACGCCCGGTGGTTCGTCTGATGCGTCCGGTCATGGACGTTCACTCCTCACGAGGTACCTCCGGCCGGCTCTGCTGGCGCGACCGCGCGGGTTCCCCAGGAGGTGTCCCGGATGCGCAAGCCCGCCCAGATGAGCTGGGGTGAGAAGGCGATGAAGAAAAAGGTGCCGATGATGGCCCACTTCCACAGGCCGTCGTTGCGCTGGGACCGGTAGAGCAGCCCGTAGGTGCAGGCCACCAGGTAGAGCGCGATGCCGTACAGCGCGGGCGGCACGCCGGTGACGTAAGTGTGCCAGCCCAGGTTATAGATCAGGATGAACGGGCTCAGCAGGCCCGCCAGCGTCTGGATGCAGACTGCGGGAAAGGCCAGCGGCCGGGTCCGCCAGATGTGCGACATCAGGATCGGGCCCTCCCGCAGCCAGGACTTCTTCCACCGCAGCTGCTGGCGGAAGAACTTCCGGTAGTTCTCGGGCACCTCGGTCCAGGCGAACGCGCCCGAGTGGTAGCGGCTGATCCAGCCCTTGCGCAGGATCATGTTGGTGAGCGCCCGGTCGTCGCCGAACGTGCACGGCACGCCGAGGAAGCGCTGGTTCTCCCAGCGCTCCAGCACCTGGAGCACGGCGCTGCGGCGGTAGGCGGAAAAGCAGCCAGGGTTGCAGGCCACCGCGCCGACCACCGACTCGGCGCTCTTCAGCAGCTGGAAGGAGACGTAGTAACGGGCCTGCTGGATCTTGGTCAGCGCGTTCGTGGTGGCGTTGCGGACGAAGGTGATCCCGGAGGCCGCGCCCACCTTCGGGTCGGCGAAGACCTGGACCAGCTTGCGCACGCCGTCCCTGGCCGGCAGCGAGTCGGAGTCGATGAACACCATGATCTCGGCCTTGGTGGCCCGCACGCCCGCCGCCATGGCGGCCCGCTTGCCCTGGTTGGAGCCGAGGTCGATGCAGCGCACCACGCCGGGGGAATGCCGGCCGGCCGCCTGCAGCATGTACTGCCAGGTCTCATCGCTGGAGCCGTCGTTCACCACGACGAGCTCGATCTTCTCCCGCGGGTAGTCGATGGCGAGGCAGGAATCGATGGTGCGGACGACGGCAAGCCCCTCGTTGAAGGCCGGCACGATGATCGCGACATTCGGCTCGAGGCCGGCCTCGCGGGGCTTCCGGTAGAGCGCGGCCAGGCCGTACCGCGACAGCACGTAGCTGCTGACCACGACCGTGTAGACGACCCCGATGCCGGACAGTCCGCGGGCCTTGAGCCAGATATGCCAGCCGATCAGGCCGAGGATGCCCAGCAGCGCCAGGAACGCGACCGCGCGCAGCAGCGCGTCGGCCGTCTCGGCGGAAGTCGCCGCCGGGGCGGATAGGGTCTCGGCCTGGCTGGTCATCGACGGGCGGCCGCCTTGGTACCGCGGCGGCCCGGCCTGGCGACCAGGCCCTCGTAGAGGTCGTCAATCCGGCCGGCCACCGCCTCAATGCCATAGTTCTCCTGCACTTCCGGCGCGGGCTCCCGCGGCGGGAGCGGCGCCGCCATCACCGCCGCGATCTCGGCCCGCAGCGCCTCCGGCGTGCCCGCCACCTTGCGCGCCCGCGCGGTCGGCACATCGTCCAGGGCCGGGCAGGCGGTGTACAGGGCCGGCAGGCCGTTGGCGAGCGCCTCGAGCACGGAAAGCCCGAAGGTCTCCTGCGAGGACGAGGCGACGAACAGGTCGAGCGCCGAGAGCATCGCGCCGATGTCGTGCCGCTCGCCGGCGAAGATCACGTCATCCTTGACATCGTGCGCGCGGGCGACCTCCTCCAGGTGCGCGCGCTCGTCCCCGTCCCCGACGATGAGCAGCTTGTGCTCGCGGTCCAGCATCGGGGCCACGGCCTCGATCACCATGTGGTAGCGCTTGATCGGATCCAGGCGGCCAAGCACGCCGACGACGAACGCGCCGGGCGGTATGTCAAACTCGGCGCGGATCCGCGTCCTGGCCTGCGGGTCGAAGGCGGCCCGGCTGAAGTCCACCCCGTTCGGGATGACGGTGATCTTCCTGGCCGGAACGCCCCACTTGGCCAGCCGGTCGCGCACCGCGTCGGACACCGCGATGGTCGCGTCGCAGCACAGGTAGTCGGTGGCCAGGTACAGGGCGCGGACTCCCGCGGTCATCTTGCGCCGCTCGATGTGCGTCTCGCCGATCGAGTGCTCGGTCGTCACCACGGCGGGCGTGCGGGCCAGCCGCGCCGCCGGGCGGGCGTAGATCTGCGCCCGGTACAGGTGGGTGTGCACGACGTCATAGCCGCCGTCGCTGATGATCCGGCGGAGCCTGGGCAGCGCGGCCAGCTGCGTATTGCGCTGCATCCCGAGGTCGCGGACGTGCACTCCGTCGCCGTGCAGCCGCTCGGCGACCGGGCCGGGGTTGTACAGCGTCACGACGTCGGCCGCATGGCGGGAATGCCGGAGCACCGACCATAGCTGCAGCTCGGCGCCGCCGACGCCGAGGCCCGTGATGACATGCAGGACTTTCACTGGCGCTCTCCTCGCAATGCGATCCGGCCGCGATACAGGCGGCGCTTGGCGGCCAGGCGCGCGGCGCTGTCGCGCTGGCCGACGTAAACCCGCGGTAGTGCCATGAGGCCCAGCTGGGCACGCGATGCCGCCACCGCGCAGCCATAGGCGTAGCCGGCCTCAGCCACGGCCTGCCGCGCGGCGGCGT
Source organism: uncultured Actinomycetota bacterium (assembly GCA_963719705.1). Classification (GTDB taxonomy): domain Bacteria; phylum Actinomycetota; class Actinomycetes; order Streptosporangiales; family Streptosporangiaceae; genus CAVRCV01. Next base: position 42,211 of record CAVRCV010000012.1, on the reverse strand, counting down.
CCATCGAGCCGTACGGGTAGGCGAACCCGCGGACCTCGGTGCCGGCCAGCAGGCCGAGCGTGCCGAGGCTCCCGTGCACCTCCGCCCTGAGCAGGTCGGCCGCGGCCCCGGCCAGCCGGACGTGGGTCGCGCCGTGCGAGCCGATCTCGATGCCCGCGCTGGCCAGCGCGCCGACGCCGGCGCTGTCGAGAAGCCGCCAGGACGGACCCTGGTCCCACTCGTTGGTGCCGCCGAGCAGATCCGATATGACGAACACGGTGGCGCCGAAGCCGTGCCGCTGCAGCACCGGCAGCGCGGCGTCGAGCACGCTGGAGTAGCCGTCGTCGAACGTGATGCCGACGAGCCGGCGCTGGCGGCCGGCCCGGATCGCGTCGAGCAGTTCCGCCACGCCGACTCCGCGCAGGCCGCTGCGGGCCAGCCAGTCCATCTGCTCGGCGAACCTGGCCGGTGACACCGCCAGCTGGTGCGGATCCTCGGAGGGCTCCGCGATCGCGTGGTACATCAGGATCAGCGGCACGGCGCGCAGGCTGAGCCGGGTGTCGGCGGGCGGGCGGGCGGCTGGCCGCCCGCTGGGCACGGTCATCGCCGCCCCCGGGCCGGGGCGGCCGAGGTCAGTGTCCGGGCCAGGATGACCAGGTCCAGCCAGGGTGACCAGTACTCGATGTACTGGTTATCGAACCGGACCCGGTCCAGGATCGAGGTATCACCGTGCAGCCCGTGCACCTGCGCCCATCCGGTGATCCCGGCGGGCATCCGGTCCCGGTCGCGGTAGCCAGGGATCTGCTGGCTGAAGCGGTCGGCGAAGTAGGGCCGCTCGGGCCGCGGCCCCACCAGCGACATCTGCCCGCGCAGCACGTTCACCAGCTGAGGCAGCTCGTCGAGGTGCGTGCCGCGCAGCCACCGGCCCAGCGCCGAGCATCGCTGCCCGGGCACTGACCAGCGGGTATCCGGGTCGGCATGCGGGTCAAGGGTGCGCAGCTTCAGGATCGGCGCGCACCGTCCCCGGCCGGTGCGCCGGACCTGCCGGAACAGCACCGGGCTACCGGACCGCAGCCGGACCGCCGCGGCGAGCACCGCGAGTACCGGAGCGAGCAGGGCGAGCAGCACGGCCGCGACGCAGACGTCGAAGGCACGCTTCTGCCAGCGCCAGGCCGGGGCCTGCCCGAGCCGCCGCAGCGGGACAAGCGGGATACCCCATGCCTCGTCCAGGCAGGCGCGGGGGACAGCCGCGCCCAGCTCGTGCAGCCGGGCTACCAGGCAGACGTCGGCGGGCAGCGGCCGGCAGGCCCGCAGCACCGTCACCAGGTCCTCGTCGGCTCCCGCCGGGAAGCACACGATGACCCGCCGGACGTGCCTGTCGGCCACCACCGCGGCTAGATCGGCGGGGCGGCCGAGAAGCGGCAGCGGCAGCGGCCCGCCGGACGGCCAGTTATCGAGGAAGCCAACCGGCCGCAGGCCGAGCTCGGGGTGGTCGCGCAGCAGGCCGGCCAGCTGCACGCCGACCGGGTCGGCCCCGACCACCAGGGCTGCCTCGGTCAGCAGGCCGCGCCGGTGGGCGGCCCGCAGTGCGGCGCAGCACAGGCAGCGGAAGAAGATCACTGCCGCGGCGGACGACAGCGCCAGCCGCAGGGCGAGCGCCGCCGGCAGCCAGGCCAGCAGGACCAGCAGCGGCAGCGCGGCAGCGGCCGCGATCCGCCCGGCCTGATCGGACACCCGCAGGCAGATCCGCAGCCGGTGCAATCCGCTCGCGGCCAGCACGGCCAGCACGGCCAGCACGTACGCCGTGGTCGGCCAGCCGAGCCTGCCCGCCACGGCGTACGCGGCGGTCAGGCCGAGCAGGTCGGCCAGCGGCAGCGCGGCAGCGGCCACGATCGCGCTGGCGGCCGGCCAGTTCCGGCCCGCGGCAGCGCGACGGAAACGGGTGCGTCCGCGCTCTCCCGGCTCGGTGCGTACTGCGCTATTGTCACCGGCGCGCTCCGACCACGGCGCGCTGCCTGCTGCCCGTGGTGCCGGCCAGCCGGCCTGCCACCACGGTCGCCGCGTGCCCGGAGCCGTAGACAAAGCGCATCACCGGCCCGAAGGTCGGCGCCACGGCCGGACCGACGAAGTAAAGGCCGGGGACCGAGGACTGGTAGTCGCGCCCGACGGCCGGCGTGGTACCGGTGACCCGCAGCTGCGCGCGGAGCTGGTCGTTCAGGAACGCCAGCCGCCGCAGGTCGGGGCGGAAGCCGGTGGCCGCGATGACGTGATCGGCGGCCACCTCCCGGTAGGCCCCTTCCGGTCCGGTGACGCCGAGCCGTACCCCGCCGTCCTGCTCCCTGGCCCACTGCAGCGAATGGCCGAGCAGCACGGGAAACTGGCCCGTGACCCGGCTGCGCAGCCAGCAGGCGCCGGCCGGCCCGAGTGCGGTCCTGGCCCGGCGCTGCCGGGTGGAGGAGGGCAGGTGCCGGAACATGCCCGGCTGGTTGGAGTAGAACCAGGTGTTCCAGCCCGAGCCGAGCCCGGCCTCGGGCTCCCGCATCCGCTGCAGGAACGGGCGGTCCGGGTCCAGGGGCTGCCCGTTCCAGGCCAGGTTCCGCGTTCTGGCCAGCAGCTGCACGTTCGCCCCGGTTTCGTGCAGCAGCGCCGCTGACTCAAGCGCCGACTGGCCGGCGCCGACCACTGCCACGCTCTGGCCGCGGAAGCTGCCCAGGTCAGCATGGGCGCTGCTGTGCGTGCAGACCGAGCCGGACAGCCCGGACAGCTGCTTCGGCAGGTAGGCGAAGTGCTCCACCCCGGCGGCGATGACCACGTTGCGGGCCCGCACCTGGCCGGAGTCGGCCAGGCTCAGCTCGTACTGGCCGCCGGTCCGGACCAGGTCGGTGACCAGCACCTCTTCGAGATCGGGAACAAGCTCGTCCTGGAACCACTGGCCGTAGCTGACGAAGGTGTCGAGCGGCACCGGCAGCCCGTAGCTGGCATACGGCCGGCCGGTGGCCTGGCAGAAGGCTTCCAGCGTGTGCTGGCCGGACGGGTCGGACAGGTTCGAGGCGAAGCCCTGCGACTTGAGGAACATCCCGCGCGGCATCGCCGCCCGCCACAGCCGCATCGGCAGGCCGAACTGGCGGAAGCCAATTCCGGCCGCCCGCAGGTGCGCGGCAACCGACAGGCCGTAAGGCCCGGCTCCCACGACGGCCACGTCGATGGTCTCGCTCATGCTCGTGTCCCCTCCCTGTTTCGGTGCGGCACAGCTGGCCGCCCGTTCATGACCCCGGCCAGCTGGCGCGGCGCGCCTGGCGCAGGCCGGACGGCCCGGCCGGCCGCGTACCTGGGCTCGGACCGGTGACCAGGACGCTCCCGGCGAGCGAGCCGGCGGGTCGCCATCCGCCAGCCCATGCGCAGGCACATCAGCCCGAACGGCCGCAGGTCGTCGCTGGCGAACCAGGCGGTCTCGTCGACGGTGCGCAGCGAGGCGGCCCAGGACCGGAGCCCGAGCTCACCACTGCGCCAGTAGCCGAGCGCGCCGATCGGGTCGTAGTTCTCGACCAGGAAGCCGCCCCCGGCAAGCTGTTCGCCCTCGGGAATCGCGCTCCCGGTCAGGTCGAGGTACTGGGCCCTGGCGACATCGACGCCCGCGCTGTCGGTGAAGAGCCGGAACTGCGCGCCGAGCCGGGGGTTGAAGTCGAGCAGCTTGTACTCGCCGTCCCTGGCGTCGAACCGCAGGTCGAGGTCCACGATCCCGCGATAGGACAGCCGCTTCAGCAGGCTGCTCATCGCCGCCCGCAGCGGGGGGTTCGGGACCGAGCGGCCCAGGCAGGTCAGCCCCGCGTGCGCCGGGTAGGACCGCTCCTTGACCCCGGTGAAGGCCGGCCTGCAGGCCGAGCCCGCGTCGCAGTAGCCGTGGAAGAACCAGTCGTCGCCGGGCCCGCCGGGCACGAATTCCTGCAGCATCAGGCCGGCCTTGCCCCGCTCGCTGGCCTGGTAGACCCGGTCCAGCCCGGCTGCGTCCGCCACGATCGAGGTGCTGCGCAGCTGCCCGCCGCCGCGCCACGGGGTGGCCAGCTTGGCGATCAGCGGGTAACCGCTGTCGGCCGCGAATTCCCGTGCCGCGGCCAGGGACTCCGGCATGGCGGCCCGCGGGCACGGCACGCCAAGCTGGCGGCAGAGCTGGTACAGCGAGAACTTGCCGGCCAGGCGCCGGGGCAGGCCGGCGGAGGATCCGGGAACAGGAAGGACTCCCGCAGCTCACCGCCGTGCTCAGCGAGGAAGATCGAGCCGGCGTCATCGGTGGGGATCAGCACGGCCGGGCTGCCGATCCGCCGGGCCAGCAGCTGCAGACCCGCCAGCACCCGGCCGGTGTCGGCGAGGCTGGGCCGCCAGTAATAGCGGCCGCTGAGGTACCGGGAGCTCGCGGCCGGGGCCCAGGGCTCCTCATGCACGCCGTACACCGGCACGCCCAGCCGCCCGAGGCTCCGGATGACCCCGAGTCCGCCGTGGTGCATGACGTTCTGGTCGAACTTCAGCACCACCGCCGGCGTGCTCGTATCGCCGCGGGGGAACTCACCGGCCGCCACCGACCTGCTCATCAGACCACCGCGCGATGCGGTACGGCGTCGAACTGATAGGTGGCGTCGAGCAGCAGCGGGCAGTCCTGCGCCCACGAGTAGTCGACACCCGGGTGCAGTGTGTGGATCACTGCCAGGTCCCAGCCGGCGCCAGCGGGGTCCGGTTCGCTGCGGATCAGCCGGCCGTCGTCCAGCCGGACCTCCGGGATCAGCGGGTCGTAGTAGTGCACATCGGCGCCCCGGCGGATCAGCCCGGCGATGAGCGGCAGCGCCGGGGACTCGCGCAGGTCCTGCACGCCCGCCTTGTAGCTGACCCCGATGACGAGCACCCTGGCACCGCTCAGCGGCCGTCCGGCCTGCGCCAGCAGCTCGGCGCCCCGCTCGGCTACCCGGTCCGGGCGCCCGGCGATCGATCGCATCGCCTGCTCTATCAGCGGCGATGGGCGGTCCTGCTGGTTCAGCTGCCAGAGCAGGTAATAGGGGTCACACGGGATGCAGTGCCCGCCCACGCCCGGTCCCGGGAAGGCGCCAAGGAACCCGTAGGGCTTGGTCCCGGCAGCCAGGGTCACCTCGATGGGGTCCAGCTGCAGCGCTCCGCAGGCATCGGCGAACTCGTTGGCGAGCGCCAGGCTGACCGCCCGGAAGATGTTCTCGTACAGCTTGGTCGCCTCGGCCGCCTCCGGCGAGCTGACCAGGTACACGACATCGGTCAGGTGCCGGATCACCCAGGCTGCCCGTGCGCTGCACTCCGGGGTGACGCCGCCGACCACGCGCGGGGTCTCCTCCTGGCGGTGATCGTGGTTGCCAGGGTCGATCCGCTCCGGGCTGAAGGCGACGAATACGTCCGTTCCCACCCGTAGCCCGCGCTGCTTGAGCGGCTCGGCGATCAGCTCCCTGGTGGTGCCGACGAAGCTGGTCGAGGTCAGGATGATGGTCTGGCCCTCGCGGGCGTGCGCGGCGACCTCCGCGCACGCGCTGCGTAGCGCCGACACCTCGGGCACGTGATCGGAGTCGACCGGGGTAGGCACGCAGATGATCACGGCATCGGCCCCGGCGACGGCGGCAGGGTCACTGGTCAGCCGCATAGCACCGTCCGCCAGCGCGGCGTCCAGGGACGACTGATAGGAGGCCGTGATGTCGGCGCGGCGCGCGGAGATGTCCGCTAGCCGCTGCTGGCTGATGTCGATTCCGATGATCTCCGGGCACTGCCCGTGCAGGGCTACCGCCGTCGGCAGGCCGACGTAGCCGAGGCCCACGATCGCGGCCGACCATGCGGTGCCCGGATGCCCGCCGGCGTTCCCGTTACCTGAGCCAGGGGCAGGCATCTCAAAGGCGACCAGCTTGCTGTGCAGCTGGCGCTCGCGGCCGTTGATGGCGAGCGAGAGTCGGTGTTCGGGCACTGCGCCGCGGCTCCCTTGCTGTCGGCTGAGGCATACCGGCGGTTCGGGACCGTGCCACGGATTCGAGCACCCCGCCGCTAGGACAGTGCCAGTTCGGCACGAACCGGGCCTCCGTCATCAGGGTGAGGCGGCCTACGCCGAGTGGCTGAGCTCTAGCTGGGCCGGGCGCGGCCGGGCTGTCGGTGCCGCTGGATAGCCTCCCGTCATGACCGATACGCAGCAGCTAGTGGCTGCCTACTGGGCGGCGGCGGAGGCGAGGGACTGGGCGGCGTTCGGGCACCTGCTCGCCGACGACATGGTGTACGAGGCGCCGCAGACCAGGGAGCGGGTCCGCGGCAAGGCGGCGTACCTGCGCTTCAACGCCGAGGGCTTCCCCGGCGAGTGGCACCTGGCGGTCCAGCGAATCGTGGCCGGCCAGCGGTCGGCGGCGAGCTGGATCGAGATGTCGGAGCCGGGCGAGAGCTATCCCGGCCTGGCCTTCTTCGACTTCGACGGGGATGGCCTGATCGCCAGGGTCACCGATTTCTGGCCGCAGCCCTACGAGCTGTCAGCCGGCCGGGCACATCTGGTCGAGCGGTTCTGATCTCTAGCCGCTCCCTGGTGGTGCCGTGAAGCCGGGCCCGGCTGCCGCATCGATCAGCCCGGCGATCCGGAGCAGGCGCAGATCGCCCAGGAAGGGACCGATGACCTGGATCCCGGTCGGCAGCCCGGCCGGAGTCGGCCCGGCCGGCAGGGTCACCACCGGCAGCAGCACGGATTCCGATCGCGCCGCACCAGGCCAGCGTGACCAGCGCCGGGACCGGGACGCCGTCAATGTCCTGCTGCCGGTCCGGCATCGAGGTGAAGTCGTGCGGGAACGCCGCCGTCGGCATCACCGGGGCGAGCACGACGTCATAGCGCTCCAGCAGCCCGGCCCAGGCGGCGCGCTGGTGCTGCCGGACCGCGTGCGCGGTCATCCAGGTCCGGTACCGGCTGACGAAGGACTGCGCGGCGAGCAGCAGCGGATTCTCCGGGCTGGCCGCCGCCTGGCCCGGCGCCTCCAGCCGGAGGAAGTCGTCGTACTCATGGTCGGGCAGGCCGACCCCGATGATCGGCAGTACCAGCTGCGCCCAGGTACGCAGCCCGTCGGCCAGCGGCACCGGCAGCGGCACCGGTTCCACCGACGCACCGGCACTGGCCAGCCGGCCGGCGAAGGCTTCCAGCCCGGCCCGCACGTCGCCGGCCAGCGGCAGCAGCCCGTCGCCCGCGCCGAAGACCGTGGCCACCCGCAGCCCTGACACGTCGCTGACCGGCGGGCCGGCCCTGAGCTCCAGCCGCCAGGCGGCCGCGTCCTCGGGCAGCGGCCCGGCGACCACGCCAAGTGCCAGCTCCAGGTCGGCGACGCTGCGGGCCAGCGGGCCGCCGGTGCCGACATCGGCCTCGACCAGGCTGCCCGGCGGGCCGGGGATGTGGCCGCGGGTCGGCACGATGCCCCAGGATGGCTTCAGCCCGTAGACCCCGTTGTAGTGGGCCGGGTTCCGGATCGAGCCGCCGATGTCGCTGCCCAGCTCCAGCGGGGTGAGGCCGGCCGCGAGCGCGGCCGCGGCCCCGCCGGAGGACCCGCCCGCGGTGCGGGTGAGGTTCCACGGGTTGTTCGTGACCCCGTACACGTCGTTGAAGGTCTGCACGTCGCCGGCGTACAGCGGGGTGTTCGTCTTGCCGATGACGATCGCCCCGGCGTCCTTCAGCCGGGCCACCGCCAGCGCGTCGCTGCCCGGCACGTGATCTGCCAGCTCGGGCGCGCCCGACGTGGTGACCAGGCCCTCGGTCTCCCATGCGTCCTTGACCGTCATCGGCAGCCCGTGCAGCGGCGGCATCGCCCCATCCGCCCGGCCCTTGGCGGTGGCCTGGTCGGCGGCCGCCGCGGCCGCCTCGGCCCGGTCCAGATCCAGCGCCACGATCGCGTTGATCCGCTGGTTGTGCCGCTCGATCCGGCGTGTCAGGTGTGCCAGCAGCTCCCGGCTGGAAACGGCCTTGTCCCGCAGTGCCTGCGTCAGCTCGGATGCGGTCGCGAAGTCCAGGTCCATGCTGCCCAGTATTGCCTGGTGATTCGCGTCCCGGCATTTCATGTCCCGGCCTTTCGTGTCCAGTGGTTTGCGCTTTTCCCGGCCGGCCCAGGCCGGTATCCTGAGGGCATGACCGTTCGCCGCAACCTCCTCCTTACCGGGCCGCGCTGACCGCACCCCGGCAGGACTCGTCAGCGCGGCAGCCCCTCAGCGGGGCTTTTTTGTTTCCCATTTATCTACCGTTGGAGGATCCGATGAGCGAGCAGGTCAGCGCCGACCAGGTTGCAGTATCAGGCGACGGCACGAGCGCCGAGCCCCCGTTTCGGTATAACGCGGCCCTGGCCAACCGGATCGAGCTGGCGTGGCAGGACCGGTGGGAAGCGGAGGGGACCTTTCGGGCGCCGAACCCGGTCGGGCCGCTATCGGCGGGCTTCGACCGGATGGCCGGCCGGCCGAAGTTCTACATGCTGGACATGTTCGCCTACCCGAGCGGGGCCGGACTGCACGTCGGCCACGCGGTCGGCTACGTCGGCACCGACGTGTACGCCCGGTTCCTGCGGATGACCGGGCACGCGGTGCTGCATCCGTACGGCTACGACGCGTTCGGCCTGCCGGCCGAGCAGTACGCGATCAGCACCGGGCAGCACCCGGCCGTCACCACCGCCAGGAACATCGAGATCATGCGCGCCCAGCTGCGCCTGGCTGGGCCTGGGCCACGACACCAGACGGGAGATCGTGACCACCGACCCCGGCTACTACCGCTGGACCCAGTGGATCTTCCTGCGGCTGTTCGGCAGCTGGTTCGACCCCGTCCAGGGCCGGGCCAGGCCGGTCGCCGAGCTGGTCGCCGAGTTCGAGGCCGGGACGCGGCAGCCGTCCGGCCAGGCGAACCCCGGCGGCCTGCCGTGGGCTGAGCTGGACGAGCTGACCCGCCGGAAGGTGGTGAACGAGTACCGCCTGGCCTACATCTCGCAGGAGCCGGTCAACTGGTGCCCCGGCCTGGGCACGGTGCTGGCAAACGAGGAGGTCACCGCCGAGGGCCGCAGCGACGTGGGGAACTTCCCGGTATTCCGGCGGCCGCTGCGGCAGTGGATGCTGCGGATCTCCGCCTACGCCGAGCGGCTGGTGGCCGGGCTGGACACGCTGGACTGGCCGGAGCCGATCAAGGTGATGCAGCGCAACTGGATCGGGATCAGCGACGGCGCCGCTATCCGGTTCGATGCTGGCCAGGCCGGGCCAGGCGCCGGGCGCCCCGGCGGCCTGGTCACGGTGTTCACCACCCGCCCGGACACCCTGCCCGGTGCCACCTTCCTGGTCCTGGCCCCCGAGCACCCGCAGGCCGACGGGCTGATCGCGGACGACTGGCCGGACGGCACCCCGCAGGCGTGGCAGTTCGCGGCGGTCGCCCAGCGTCGGTCCGGCGCAGGCCCGGCCGCCGCGGTGGCGGCCTACCGGGAGCACGCGGCGGCGGCGGCGGAGCGGCACCGGGCCGGCCGGTCCCGGTGACCGGTGTGTTCACCGGCTCGCACGTGACCAACCCGGTGACCGGCGCGCGCGATGCCGGTGTTCCTGGCCGACTACGTGCTGATGGACTACGGCACCGGGGCGATCATGGCGGTGCCCGCGCACGACGAGCGGGACCTGGCATTCGCGCGCGAGTTCGGGCTGCCCGTGACCGAGGTGCTGAGCGGCGATGGCGCCTACTCCGGCTGGTCCGGCACCGGAGTCGACCTGGCCGGGGCCAGCGTGCAGGCGGCGATCGCGACCGTCACCGGCTGGCTGGAGGAGTCCGGGCACGGGTTCGCGGCAGCGGACCTGCAGGCTGCGGGACTGGCTGTTCTCCCGGCAGCGGTACTGGGGCGAGCCGTTCCCGATCGTGTATGACGAGGCCGGGCTGCCGGTCGCGCTGCCCGATGACCAGCTGCCGGTCACCCTGCCCGAGCTGACCGAGTTCCGGGCCCCAGAGCCGGACGGCGAGGACCTAGACGCTGGCGAGCCGGTGCCGCCGCTGGCCAGGGCGCGGGACTGGGCCACGGTCGAGCTGGACCTGGGCGACGGGCCGCGCAGCTACCGGCGCGAGCTGAACGTGATGCCGCAGTGGGCCGGATCGTGCTGGTACTACCTGCGCTACCTGGATCCGCGCAACGACCAGGCGCTGGTCGACCCGGTGATCGAGCGGTACTGGATGGTGCCCGCCGGGGCGCCGCCCGGCGAGGGCGGCGTGGACCTGTACGTGGGCGGGGCCGAGCACGCGGTGCTGCACCTGCTGTACTCGAGGTTCTGGCACATGGTGCTGTACGACCTGGGTCACGTGTCGACCGCCGAGCCGTTCCGGCGGCTGTTCAACCAGGGCATGATCCAGGCCGACGCGTTCACCGACGCCCGCGGCTTCTACGTGCCGGCCGCCGAGGTCGCCGCCGGGGCCGACGGCGGTCCGTGCTGGCAGGGCGAGCCGGTCACCCGGCGGATCGGCAAGATGGGCAAGAGCCTGAAGAACGGGATAAGCCCGGACGAGATGTACGCCGCCTACGGGGCCGACACGCTGCGGATGTACGAGATGGCGATCGGCCCGATGGAGGCCGAGCGGCCCTGGCAGACCGACGACGTGGTGGGGGTCTACCGGTTCCTGCAGCGGCTGTGGCGGAACCTGATCGACGAGCAGACCGGCGCGCTGATCGTGGACGACGGCGAGCTGGACGCCGCCACCGCCCGGCAGCTGCACGACACGGTGAGCTCGGTCCGCGAGCTGTTCGTGCGGGCTGCGGTTCAACATCGCGGTCGCCCGGCTGCAGGAGCTGAACAACCTGGCCCAGCGGATCGTCGCGGCCCGCGGCGCGCTGCCCAGGGCGCTGGCCGAGCCGCTGGTGCTGATGGTCGCGCCGCTGGCGCCGCACATCGCCGAGGAGCTGTGGGCCCGGCTGGGCCACGACGGATCGGTCTGCTACGCGCCCTTCCCCGAGCCCGGCGACCTGGCCGGGGCGGCGCCGATGGTCATCGTTCCGGTCCGGGTGGACGGCAAGGTCCGGTTCCGGATCGAGACGCCGCCGGATGCCGGTGAGGAGCTGACCAGCCAGATCCTGAAGGAGCACCCCGACTTCGCCCGGTACGTCGGCCAGGCCGGGCCGGTCGAGCGGATGGTGGTGGTCCCCGGCCGCATCGTCAACGTGGTCACGGCCCGGTAGTCCTGCATCAGATGTGCAGCACTAGCGGGCGGTCATGCCGCTGTCATCCTGCCCGGACCTGGGCCAGGTGCCAGGAGCGGGTCAGGCACAGCCAGAGCAGGGCGGCCAGCGCGGCGAGCATGACCACGGGAGTCGCGATCAGCTCGATATCCAGGTAGGCCCGGCCCAGGTAGGACAGGTGGTGCAGGGCGTCGTCGGTGCCGGGCACCTGGCTGAGCGTGGCGACGGCGAGCCGGGCCAGCACCAGCCAGTCCAGCCAGCCGGCCGGGTACAGCGCGAGCAGGCAGATCGCCATCGTGTCGTACCAGGGCAGCTGGTAGGACCAGGTGAACAGCCAGGCCACCGACAGCGCCAGGACCGGCGTGAGGGCGGCGGGCAGGGCCAACTGCGCAGACCGGGCGGGTCCGGCAGCCGGGCCAGCATGGCCGCGGCCACCGCCAGGAACAGGGCAGCGGACACCGCCAGCACGATCCAGCCCGGCTGCTGCGGCAGGTGCAGGAGCCGGTAGAAGCTGATCCGGCCCGCCTGGTCGCCGCGCAGCAGCGGCGCGGTCAGCGACGGGGTGCCGAACCACAGGTAGGACGGCGCCAGCACGGCGAGCACCCCGGCCGCCGCGGCGGCCAGCGCGGCCGGGGAGCGGCGCAGCGCCCAGGCGATCCCGGCCGCGAACAGCAGGTAGCTGATCTTGATGTCGCCGGCCAGCCCGGCCAGCAGGCCGGCGGCGGCCGGACGGGCCAGCCGGGTCACCCAGCTGGTGCCTGGCTGACCCGCCCGGTCCACGCGGCCGAGCATGACCACGCTTGCCAGCCCGGCAGCGGCGGCCATCAGGTCAGCGTGCCCGGCCGCGATCAGGACCCAGAGCAGCAGCGGGTTGACCGACCAGAGCAGGTGCGCCCTGGCCCGCCGGGCCGGGTCGGCGCGCAGCATCCGGTCCAGGCCCGCCAGCACCAGCACGAACGCCAGCGCGTCCCAGAGCTTCAGCCAGAACGTGATCCGCAGCGCCGAGCCGCCGCCGAGCTCGGCGGCGGCCCACTGCTCGGCGGTGGCCGCCGGGCCGTAGACCGACACGGTGTGCCGCCACAGCAGCGGCGCGGACCTGGCCACCGGGTCGCCGGCCGCGGCCAGCTGGGCCGGGGTCATCAGGTACGGGTTGTGGCCTGTCGCGGCGATCCGGCCGTAGCTGGCATAGCTGAGCGCGTCGCCCGAGCCGGCTGGCGGCAGCACGGTCAGCGCGGCGACCGCGACCAGCGAGGCAGCGATCAGCAGCCGGGCCGGCGGCCGGGCGCCGCGGGCCACCGCGGCCAGCCCCGCTCCGACGCCGGTCCCGCCGAGTGCGACCGCCGCCCACAGCGCCATGGTCACCGTGGTGAGCGAGACGTGCGGGGACAGCCCCCACGGCGGCCCGGCCGGCGGGAGCGGCGCGGCCGGCAGCGCCCAGCCGTCCCGGACCACCGAGACCGCGACCATGATCGCGATGGAGCTGCCGATGCTGGCCGCCGACGCGATGCCCAGCATCCGGGTCAGCCGGTCCGTCCCGGCCGGCCCGTTGGCAGCCCGCCCGGTGGTGGCGGGACCGTGATGACGGCCGGCAGCGGCCCGGTGTCACGAGCCAGCCAGGCCGGCTCCTCCGTCGCGCTGCTCACCGGCCAGAGGCTAGCGCGGGCGGGCCCGGCCGCCAATTCCGCTGGCCACGGGTCACCGGGGTGCCGCCGGGAGCGCGTTCTGCGCTTGACGAAGACCGGGAGCCTCAGGAAGAGTTTGTTCACGGCGGCGACCGGTCGCCGAGCTGTGGAACATCCGCCCCAGCCGGAGTTCTAGCGGCGAAGGGGATTCGCCCTCTCGGTCGGCAATGTCACAGGCCTCTTCCAACACCGCGTCGCTGGGGGACCAGGGTGTCAAGGGGAGACTTGCCATGACCAGGGACGCCAGCTTCAAGAAGGCTGTCCGGCGCCACGCCGAGCAGACCGGTCAGCGCTACACCGGAGCGCTGACGGATCTCAAGGGCCTCGGCGTGCGCATGCACCACGAGCCAGTTCCCGAGCGGCTGCTCGCTCATCTCCGGGATCGCTACGGCATTGACCCGGTCGGGGCGACCAGGCTCAGCGTGCACAAGACCTATGTGTTCCGGATCGATCGCAATGACGGCAGCCCGTGGGTCGCCCGCGCGTTCCCCCCGCCCGGCCGCGGGCCGGCGCTGACGGCGACGCTGCAATCCTCAGGTTCCTGGAGCGGCAGGACTATCCCGCGGAGCGCCTGGCGGCCGACGAGGCGGTATCTGACTTCGAGGGCAGCGCGGTCCTGGTGACGCGGTTCGTTGAGGGGGTCCGGCTCCCTGACGGTGCCGCGAAGTTCGCCATGATGGGCGAGCTGCTCGGACGGCTGCACGCGCTGCCGTATGACGAATCCGCCGGCCGCCCCGGTGGAGCAAGTGGTGAGGACCCGAGCCGTGAGGGCACGCCGCGTCAGGACCTGCTGGCGGCCCTGTCGTTTCTCGACGCCGTCGACACGAAGGTCGCCGCCGCCGAGCGCGAGCGATTCGAGCGGCTCCGCGGCCAGGTGCTCTCGGCCGACGACGGTCACGGCCTGCCGGAGGGCCTGCTGCACGGAAACCTCCTGCACGCCCCCGATCACGCCGTGCTGAGCGAGCAGGGGCCAGTCGCGATCAACTGGAAGGCGTCCGGGCGCGGGCCGCGGCTCGCCGACCTCGCTTACCTGATCTGGGGCGCGGGTTCGTGGAACCCGCGCCGGCCGAACCAGGAGTGGATCGACGCTGCCGTCGGTGCCTACCGCCGGCATGTCGAGCCGACCGGCGAGGAACTCGACCGGCTCGAAGCGGTCATGTATATCCGGACGCTCTACCTCGCCTGCTTCGGCTACCGGCGCGCCATCACCAAGGGCGCGACCTTCAACGAGTGGGGCTTCATCGAACCACCCGAGTACTTCAGCTCCACCGCAGCCGCAACCCGGGCCGCGTTCCGCCGTTAGGGCAGACTCCGGGTGTGATCTGCGTTCTTGGTGATGCGCACGTTGACGTGGTGGTCCGGCTGTCCGGGCCGGTGGCCGAGGAGACCGACACGCCGGCCATCACCTCGCTGGGCGTCGGCGGCCAGGCGGCCAACGTCGCCGCCTGGGTGGCGGCGCTGGGCGGCCGGAGCCGGGTGATCGCGGCGCGCGGCAGCGACCCGGCCGCCGGGCTGGTTGCCGCGGAACTGGCCCGGCGCGGGGTCGAGCTGGCCGGGCCGGTGCTGGCCGGCCGGACCGGCGTGATCGTCTCGCTGTCGGACTCCGGCAGCAGGCGCTCGATGCTGACCGACCGCGGCGTCGGCCCGGAACTGGCCGCGGACGGTCATGCGAGGGCCTGGCTGGCCGGGTGCAGCTGGCTGCACCTGCCCGCCTACAGCCTGGTCACCGAGCCGATCCGGACCGCGGCGCTGGCGGCAGCACGCGCCGCGGCCCGTCGCTCGGCCCGGCTGAGCATTGACCTGTCCTCGACCGCGGCGATTGCCGCCGCCGGGCCGGGCCGGCTCCGGGAGCTGATCACCGGCCTGCGGCCGGACGTGCTGCTGGGCAACCGGGCCGAGGCCGAGCTGATCGGCCCGGTGCCCGGCACCGAGCTCGTGGTCAAGCTGGGTCCCGGCGGCGTGCTGGCGGCCGGACGGCATTACCCGGCCCGGCCGACGGTACCGGTGGACGCGACCGGCGCGGGGGACGCGTTCGCGGCCGGCTATATCGTCGGGGGGATCGAGCTGGGGCTCACCGCGGCGGCCAGGGCGGTGGCGACGATGGGGGCGATGCCGTGAGCTTCCTGCGGGTGGCGGACGAGGTGGCCGGGGCACTGCGGGACGGCCAGCCGGTGGTAGCGCTGGAGACCACCCTGGTCTCGCACGGCTTCTCGGCGGGCCGCGGGCTGCTGGCCGCCCGGCAGTCGGAGGAGCGGGTGCGCGCGCACGGCGCGGTCCCGGCCACGGTGGGCGTGCTGGACGGCGCGATCAGGGTCGGGCTGAGCGCGGCCGAGCTGGCCAGGTTCGCCGAGGCGGGCCAGGGCGCGCGCAAGTGCGGCGCGCGCGACCTGGCCGCGTGCGTGGTCCAGGGCGCGCTGGGCGCGACCACGGTGGGCGGCACGCTGGCCGTGTGCCGGGCGGCCGGGCTGCGGTTCCTGGCCACCGGCGGGATCGGCGGCGTGCACCGAGACTTCGCCGAGAGCCTGGACATCTCCGCCGACCTGCCGCAGCTCGCCCGCACCCCGGCGGTCGTGGTCTGCTCCGGGGCCAAGTCAATCCTGGACGTGCCGGCCACCGCCGAGCTGCTGGAGACCCTCGGCGTGCCGGTGCTCGGCTGGCGGACCAGCACGCTGCCGCTGTTCTACCGGGCCGACGGCGGCCCGCCGGTGTCCGCGGTGATCACCGGGATCGAGGAGGCGGCCCGGGTAGCCGCCGCGCACTGGCAGCTGAGCCCGGCGTCCGGGCTGATCCTGGCCCGGCCGCCGGACGGCGGCCTTGACCTGGATGCGCTGGTCACCGAGGCGGTGCGGCGGGTGCAGCAGTCCGGCATCACCGGGCAGGCGGTGACCCCGGCCGTGCTGGCCGGTGTCGAGGAGCTGAGCGAGGGCCGCAGCGTCGAGGTCAACCAGCGGCTGATCGTGGACAACGCGGCGCTGGCCGCCCGCCTGGCCGTGGCCTATGCCGGCCTGGGGAGCTAGTCGCCGGCCTGGGGGAGCTAGTCGCTGCGGCCGGTCAGGGCCAGGCTGGCGCCGATGCCGATCATGACCAGGCCGCCGCTGCCGCCGATCAGCTCCAGCCGCCGGGGCGAGCGGCCCAGCCAGGCCCTGGCCGTGCCGGCCGCCAGCGCCCAGGTGCTGTCCGACACCATCGCGATCGCGATGAAGATCGCGCCAAGCAGCAGCATCTGGGCCGGCACGTGACCGGCCCCGCGGTTGACGAACTGCGGCAGCACCGCGGCGAAGAAGATCGCGGCCTTGGGGTTGGTCAGCCCGACCAGGAAGCCGTCCCGCAAGATCGCCAGCCGGGTCTTGGCCGGTACCGCCGCACTCAGCGCCTCGGCCAGCGACCGGCGGTGCCGCACCGCCTGCACCCCCAGGTACACCAGGTAGGCCGCGCCCGCCAGCTTGATCGCCGTGAACACGATCGCGGACCGCTCGACCAGCACCCCGATGCCGAGCGCCACGGCGCTCACCTGGACGTAGACCCCGCCCTGGCCGCCCACCGCGGTACCGATGCCGGCCGCCCGGCCGAGCTGCAGCGAGCGGCTGATCACGAACAGCACGTTCGGCCCCGGCACCACGATCAGCGCGAGCGACAGCAGGGCAAAGGCCAGCAAGTGAGCACCAGACGGCACGGCCACACGCTACTGCCGCCGGCGGGATCCGGCATCCTGGGGTGGTGGATACCAGCAGCCCGGCCCAGCTGCGCGCCGTGCGGGCTGAGCTGGTCGCCTGCTGCGCGCGGCTACTGGATGACGGGCTGGCCATCGGCACCGCGGGCAACCTCAGCGTCCGGCTGCCCGGTGGCGAGGTCGCGATCACCCCGTCCGGCGTCGGCTACCGCGACCTGCGCCCCGGCGACATCTGCCTGATCTCGCCAACAGGTCACCGGACCGCCCGGGCCGGCCAGGAGCTGGCCGTACCGTCCTCCGAGGCGCCGATGCACCTGGCGATCTACGCGGCGACCGCGGCCCGGGCGATCGTGCACACCCACTCGGCCGAGGTCATCGCGCTGTCGGCGGGCTGCGACGAGCTGCCCGCCATCCACTACGCGATCACCGGCCTGGGCGGCCCGGTCCGGGTCGCGCCCTACGCCAGGTTCGGCTCGGACGAGCTGGCCGGTGCCGCGGCCCGCGCGCTGACCGGACGGCAGGCCGTATCCTGCGCAACCACGGCGCGGTCTGCTGCGGCCGGACCCTCGCCGAGGCCTACGACCGGGCCCTGCTGCTGGAATGGCTGGCCCGGGTCTACCGCCTGGCCCGCTCGTATGGCTCACCCAGCATCCTGACCGCCGCCGAGCTGGCCGACGTCACCGCCGAGATGCGCCGCCGCCGCTACGGTGAGCCAGTCTCGCGCCAGGACGTAAACAAAAGCATGTGATAGCACTATTTTCTTTACGTGATCACGAAAGGGCAGCCGTGGCCGCTCACCAGCACCGCCGTGTCGCGGGCACTCGCGACGAGCTCGCCGGCGCCCACGGCCAGGACCGCGCTCGGCCGGACCGGGAAGATCTTCCCCGCGTCGAAGCAGTGGCCGCGGGCCATGACCTGGTCCGCCGGGCCGCTGCCTGACGGCAGTCGCTGCAGGCTCGCCGACTCGGTCGGCCCCAGCGGGCCGAGCACCCAGTCCCGCAGGCACTCAGGTGCTCGGTCCCGATAGCTCCCTGACCGTGCCGCCTGGCCTCCTGGCCGGCCTGCCGCAGCCACCCGTCCGGGTCCATCTCATGGCGGCCGGCGGGCGGGTCGTCCGCCGCGCGTGCCGCCGCGACCAGCTCGGCTGCGTCCAGCCCGAGCCTGGCCACCGCCCGCGAGGCCGCTGCGTCACCATCGGCCAGCACCGCAGCGAGCAGGTCAGCCGCCCGCGGCTCGCTGCCGGGCGCGCCAGCGCCGCCGCCGCGCGCGGCAGCAGGTCCGTCCGGTCAGCTGGGGTCGTGCGCGTGGTCGCGGCACAGGCCGAAGACGCGGGTGGCGTTGCCGCCCCAGGCGGCGGCCACCTGTCCGGGGGTGCAGCCCGCGTCCAGCAGCACCTTCTCCAGGGCGCGGGCGTTGCGGGCCACGCCGGGCACGCCCGGCCAGTCGGTGCCGAAGATCATCTTGTCGGCCAGCCGGCGCAGCTGGCCGGGCCCGTAGTAGTCGGCAGCCGGTGCGGCGGCAGGCCGGACACCTCCAGCCAGACGTTCGGCCGCATCAGCGCGAGGAACGCGGCCTGGTCGTACCACCAGCCCCGGCCGCCGTGCGCGAGCACCACGGTGAGATCGGGGAAGTCGCGGAACACCTCATCCAGCAGGACCGGGTCGGCGTAGGCGTTCGACCGACCCGGCGAACGTCGACGTGCCGCAGTGCACGATCACCGGCAGCCGGCGCTGCTGCGCCCAGGCGTAGGCCGGGTACAGCATCCGGTCCCTGGCCTCGAACCCGCCGTGCACCGGATGGATCTTCAGCGCGACCGCGCCCAGGCCGACCTGCCGGGCCAGCTCCCTGGCCACCGGGTAATGCAGGTGCGGGTTGATGTTGGCGACCGGGCGGAACCGGGCCGGGTTCGCCGCGGCCAGCGGGAGCACGTCCTCGATCGGCTGCATGCCGGTGACCTTGGGGCTGTACTCGCAGAACAGCAGCACGTGGTCGGCGCCCTGCCGGGCGAAGTGCTCGTCGATCGCCGCCGGCCGCGGCGTCGCCGTCGGCGTCGAACAGCTCGTCCAGCGGCACGCCGCCGCCGAAGGTGCGCACCCAGGCCTGCCAGTCGGCGGACAGGGTCGGGAGCCGGGCCACGTGCGCGTGCGCGTCGACCAGCAGCCGGCCGTCGAAGCACGTCAGAACCGCACGTAGTCGTACTCGACCGGCAGGTCGTTGATGCCCACGCCGGGCGGCGGCGATCCAGCTGGCGAACTCGCCCGGCTCGTAGTGCGGCTGCATCAGCCCGGCCACCCCGGCCCGGTCATCGGCGGTCGGCAGCCAGCCCGGCGCCTGCCGCTGCCCACTCCGCCGGCGCCAGCAGCTCGCCCGTCCGGGCTGACGTGATGCCCGGCGAAGCAGCCGACCTTCCGGTTGAAGCCCTCGTGCGGCAGGGCCAGCCGCTGCTCGACCCCGGCCTGCTCCAGCTCGGCGTTCCACCGCCGCAGCCCGCGGGCGCAGTCCAGCATGTACTCGTTGCGCAGGTCGAGATTGAGCGCGGTCAGCAGCGGCACCGGGTCCTGGTGCTGATCGCGCCGTCCCGCACCACCGGGCACGTCCATGGTGTCGTCCGGCCAGCAGGTGATCGTCCCGGCGCCGGGTCTCCATCCACCGGCCCTTGAGCCCGGCGGTGTAGTAGGCGGCGGCGTTGGTCGAGGTCTCCGAGCCGAACAGGTCGAGCGACACCGAGAACTGGAAGTTCAGGTACCTCTGGATCACCGAGAGCGGGATGCCGCCGTGCCGCCACAGGTCATCGGTGCCGTGGGCGGCCATCAGCTCGGCGGTGCGCTGCACGATCCGCTGCACCCCGGTGGTGCCGACGAACATGTGGTGCGCCTCTTCCCGCAGCATGAACTCGCAGGTGCGGGCCAGCGGGTCGAAGCCGCTCTCCTTCAGCGTGCCGAGCTGGTACTTGCCGTCCCGGTCGGTGAAGTAGGTGAACATGAAGAACGACAGCCAGTCGGTGGTCTGCTCGTTGAACGCGCCCAGGATCCGGGGGCTGTCCAGCGTCGCCGGAGTTGCGCTTGAGCAGCTGCTCGGCCTCCTCCCGGCCGTCCCGGCCGAAGTAGGCGTGCAGCAGGTACACCATCGCCCACAGGTGGCGGCCCTCCTCGACGTTGACCTGGAACAGGTTGCGCATGTCGTACAGGCTCGGCGCGGTCGCGCCCAGGTGCCGCTGCTGCTCCACCGAGGCGGGCTCGGTGTCGCCCTGGATCACGATCAGCCGCCGCAGGTCGCTGCGGTACTCGCCGGGCACCTCCTGCCAGGCGGGCTCGCCCAGGTGCTGGCCGAACCCGATCCGGCGGTCCGGGCTCGCGCTCGGACAGGAAGATGCCCCAGCGGTAGCTGCTCCATCGGCACCCTGGCCCAGTTGGCCCAGCCGTCCCGGCCGATCGCGGTGGCGGTGCGCAGGTACACGTCCCTGGTCGGCACCGACGGGCCGAGCAGCGGACCACCAGTCCAGGAACTTCGGCTGCCAGGACTCCAGCGCCCGCTGCAGCCGCCGGTCGGTGGCCAGGCCCACGTTGTTGGGGATCCGCTCGCTGTAGTCGATGACGCTGACCGGCCCCTCGCGGGCGCGGGCCGAGCTCGCCGATGATCTCCGCGGGCTGCCCGGTGCGCCGGCTGGCGGGCCGCGTCTCCTGGCGCGTCATGTCAGACTCGCCTCCTGTCGTAGTCGGCCCGCTGGCCGGTGCCGTAACGGCGCAGCGCCCCGTCCGGCCCGGCCGCGTTGGGCCGCTGGAAGATCCAGTTCTGCCAGGCGGTGAGCCGGCCGAGGATCTTCGTTTCGCATGTCTCCGGTCCGGGGTAGCGCAGGCTGGCTTCCATCCCGGTCAGCGCGTCGGGGGAGAAGCTGGCCCGCTCCTCCACCACCAGCCGCAGCTCGTCGGCCCAGTCCAGGTCGTCGGGGGTCTCGGTGACCAGGCCGAGCCCGGCCGGCCTCGGCCGCCGCCAGCAGTCCTGCCCGCTGGCCGCCGCCGCGGCCGCCAGGGCCTGCTGGTCATCCGCCGAACCGGACCGCCAGCCGGGTCCGCCCGCCGCTGCCGGGCAGCAGCCCGGCACTGAACTCATCCAGGCAGATCGCGGCGGCCGGGGCGGGCTCGGGCTCGTCGGTGAAGACGCCGTCCAGCATGTACTGGCGGTCGGCGGCCAGCGCCAGCTCCAGCAGCAGCCCGGCGAAGCAGCTGCCCGGCTCGATCAGCGCGATCAGGCTCCGCGAGGTCGCCTCCAGCCGCCGCAGCACCCGCTTCCAGTACTGGATGATCTCGTTCACCAGCCAGTCGTCCCGGTGCGCCAGCAGCAGCTCGTCCAGCGCGAGCACGGCCGCCGGGTCCCCGCTGGTCCGTCAGCAGCCAGGTGCCGGCCTCCGGCTCGTCTGCCCGCAGCCGCACGATCGCGTCGTCCAGTTCCCGTGCCGCGGCCAGCGCCCAGCCCGCCGCGCCCTGCCGGTGCAGGTCAGCCACCGTGTCCGGCACCTCGTCCGGCTCGCCCGGGCGGCCCGGCCCGGCCAGGGTCAGGGTCGCGGTGCCGGCCCGGCGGTCGATCTCGACCAGCAGGTGGTCATACCGGATCGGCAGCCGTCCGTGCCGGTCTCGCCGTCGCCCGTCCGCGGTCTCGCGGCGCAGCGGGGTCAGCGCGACGCCGGGCTGCCCGTCGGCCGCACGCCGGGCCGAGCGCCCGGCGGCTGCCTGCGCCCTGGCGCGTCGATCTCGGCCGGGAAGTCGCGCGCCTGCACGGTCGCATCCACCAGCCGCCAGGCCACCGCCCGGTCGCCGCGGACCCCCTCGGCGGTGGTCGCGAACACGTCGGCGCGGTCCCGTCGCACGCCGCGCTTGTCGGTCAGCCGGGTCAGCCCGCCGGTGCCGGGCAGCACGCCGAGCATCGGCACCTCGGGCAGCGCCACCACCGACGAGCCGTCGTCGACCAGCACGATCTCGTCGCAGGCCAGCGCGAGCTCGTAGCCGCCGCCCGCGGCGGTGCCGCTGAGAGCCGCGATGTAGGTCTGGCCGGAACACGCCGTGGCGTCCTCGATCGCCGGCCAGCGTCTCGTTGCTGAGCTTGCAGAAGTTCACCTTCCAGGCGTGCGAGGACGAGGCCAGCATGCCGATGTTCGCCCCGGCGCAGAACATCCGCTCCTTCCCGCTGGTCACGATCACCGCCCGGACCTCCGGGTGCTCGAACCGCAGCCGCTGCACCGCGTCGTACAGCTCGATGTACACGCCCAGGTCGTAGCTGTTCATCTTGAGCTGGTAGCCGGGTGCCACCCCGCCGTCCTCGGCCACGTCCAGGGTCAGCGTGGCCACCGGCCCTTCGGTGGCCAGCCGCCAGTGCCGGTACCGGCCCGGATCGGTGTCGAACGGCACCCGCCGCAGGTCGGGGGCGGCGCTCACCGGGTGTGTCCAGTCAGGCAGTCCCAGTGCCGCTGGGCGCCGCCATGCCACTCGCCGTGCCGCTCGGCGAACAGCCGGGCCGCGGCGGCTCCGATCCAGCCGGGCGGCAGCAGCTCGGGCGGCAGTCCCGGATCCAGGAACGGGAACCGCCGCCACTCGTGCACCAGCCGGGTGCCGCGGTGAACAACTGGCTATCGCCCTGGCCGCCGGGGCCGCCTGGGATGTCCGGCCGTCCGGCCACGCTCCGGCGAACGCGTCGATGAAGTCGGAGTACCTGGCCGCTACCGCGTTCAGGTCCCAGGCCTGCCGGGCCAGGCCCGCCTGAGTGCCGATCGAGCCGTAGCTGGCCAGCAGCGACACCGAGGCAGCGGCCAGCCCGAGATCGGCCAGGATCCGGCGGGCCTGCGCCTCGGGCCGGTGTGCGGGGAAAGCCAGACGCCCGGCGACGGCGTGCCGAAGCCGGCCCACTGCAACCGGGTACGCAGCCGGTGCCGCAGCTCCCGCCTTGCCTCCGGCACGCTGACCAGCAGCACCAGCCACTGTCCCGGCCCACGGCCGGTCCTGGCGGCCGAACGAGTAGATCCGGCTCGCCCCGTCCGACAGCAGGCGGCGGCCGGGCTCGGTCAGCTGCCAGCGCGCCTGGCGGCCCAGTCGCTGCGAGGCCAGCCAGCCCTCGGCGCAGCTGCGGGCCAGCGCCTGGCGGGCGGACTTCTCCTCGATGCCGAGCAGGCCGAGCGCCCGGACCAGCGCCGAGGTCCAGACCGGCTCGCCGCGGGGCAGCACGTACTCGCCCAGCACGGTCATCAGCAGGGAGCGGGCGCTGGTCTCGCCGAGCTCACGGCGACGGGTCACCGCGGGGCCGGTGCTCGCGGGCGCAGTGGTGCTGGTGGTCATGGCAGGCCGTACCGCTCCTGATGCCTGCGCCGCCGTCCGGTACGGCGGGCACGGGACAATATTCTACAGTTAGCTCTCCCTCCGTCCAAGGATCTGTAGCATTTAGCGGTCCCGGTCAGCCCTGCCCCGGTCGGCACTGCCCCGGTCAGCACTGCCCCGGCTGCCCGGCCAGCAGCTCCGGCCGCAGCCCGAAGAACACGCCGAACATCGCGCCGAGGTCAGCGATCGCGATCAGGCCGCCGATATACGGCCCCGGACCGCCGAGCCAGGCCAGGTACCCGCAGAAGGAGAGCACGACGACCAGGGCCAGCAGCGCCCGCGGTCGTGCGCTCTGGGCCAGCCGCTCGGGCACCTCGTAGGGTGCGCGCTCCACGTAGTTGGCGGTGGCCGCCTTGTCCCTGGCGATCCGCAGCCACAGCTCGTAGAGCTCCGGCGCCTGCTCCCGCAGCGCGATCGCCTGCTCCACCGACGGCATCTCCGTCGACGGCATCTCGGTCGGATGGGCGGAGATCTCGGAGTCTGTCATCCGGTAAGGTCACGCCGCTTTCATCGTGCGCACGCAGGGCCGCATCCCGGCGAGCGGCCATGATCGTGCTCATCGCCGCCCGGAACGGGTCGGCGGCCGGTGACTGGCTGGCTGGCAGGCTCGGCCGGGTGATCCGGTAGATCGTCGCCCCGGTAAGGTCGAAGATCGACGCGATGCCCAGGGTGAAGGAGAGCTTCCGGCGAGCCGAGGCATCCGACGGCATGCGGGAGAGTTGCCCGGTACCGGCCTGCCCGAAACTGAGCGGTCGGCAGGCCGCCTGAGCGCCTAGAATGCGTTCTTCCGCGAAATCCCTATGCCGGAGGCAGGCTGCGTTCATGCGCTGGTCACAGCTGCACATCCCGACGCTGCGGGAGGATCCCGCCGACGCCGATGCGGCCAGTCACCGGCTGCTGCTGCGGGCCGGCTTCATCCGGCAGCTGATGGCCGGCCACTACTCCATGCTGCCGCTTGGCATGCGGGTCCGGGCCAGGGTGATCGGGATCATCCGGGAGGAAATGGACCGGATCGGGGCACAGGAGTTCCTGCTGCCGTGCATGCACCCGGCGTCGATCTGGGAGCGCAGCGGCCGCCTGGAGATCATCGGCGAGGAGATGTTCCGGCTGCGGGACCGCAAGGGCGCCGCGATGGTGCTCGGGTTCACCCACGAGGAGATCTTTGCCACGCTGGCGGTTGAGCTGTCCTCCTACCGCGATCTGCCGCAGTCCTGGTACCAGTTCCAGGTCAAGTTCCGGGACGAGCCCAGGCCCAAGAGCGGGCTGATGCGGGTGCGCGAGTTCACCATGAAGGACTCCTACAGCTTCGATGCGGACCAGGCCGGCCTGGACGCGTCGTTCGAGGCGCACCGGGGCGCCTACGAGCGGATCTTCGAACGGCTCGGCATCCCGGCGTTCGCGGTCGAGGCCTCGAACGGGACCATGGGCGGCACCGACTCGCTGGAGTTCATGTGCCCGTCCCCGGCCGGGGAGGACCGGGTGGTGCGCTGCCCGGACTGCGGCTACGCGGCCAACCTGGAGAAGGCCACCTCCGCGCTCGCGGCCGTCGGGGACGAGCCCGGCGCGGGGTACCCGGCCGCGCCCGCCAGGCTGGCCACCCCCGGGGTGCGCACGATCGAGGACCTGGCGAACAAGCACGGCCTGGCCGCGGACCGCCAGATCAAGACGCTGGTGTACTTCATCGACGGCAAGCTCACCCTGGTGCTGCTGCGCGGGGACCATCCGCTGGCCGAGCAGAAGCTGATCGACACCACCGGCGCTGCCGAGGTGCGCCCGGCTCAGGCGGACGAGATCCGCGCCGCGCTCGGCGCGTCCCCTGGCAGCCTCGGCGCGGTGGGCGTGACCGGGCTGCCGGTGATCGCCGACGAGGCGCTGCGCGGGCGGCGGGACATGGCCACCGGGGCCAACGCCGACGAGGTGCATCTCACCGGCGTGGACGTGGCCAGGGACATCGCCGTCGGCAGCTGGGCCGACCTGCGCGAGGTGTCGGCGGGGGAGCCGTGCCCGCGGTGCGGCGCGGCGCTGGAGCAGATCCAGGCGATGGAGGTCGGGCACATCTTCAAGCTCGGCCGCAGGTTCACCACCGCGCTCGGGGTCGCCGTCGACGGCGCGGACGGCACCCCGATCGTGCCGATCATGGGCAGCTACGGGATCGGGGTTGAGCGGGCCGTCGCGGCGATCGCCGAGGTGCACCACGACGAGGCGGGCCTGGCCTGGCCGCCGCAGGTAGCCCCGGCAGCCGTCACGGTGATCCTGCTCAGCCTGCGCGACCCCGCCGCGGTCGAGGCGGCCGGCGCGCTGTACCGGGACCTGCTCGCGGCCGGAGTGGACGCGCTGCTCGACGACCGGGACGAGCGGGCCGGGGTCAAGTACGCCGACGCGGAGCTGACCGGGATACCCTTCCGGGTCAGCGTCGGCAGCCGGGACCTTGCCGACGGGGTGGTGGAGATCACCAGCCGCGCGACCGGCGAAAAGCACGCGGGTGCCGGTGCCGCAGGCGATCGGTCACCTGCGGCAGCAGCTGGCCGCCGCGGCCGGGTAGCCCGGCCCGGCCGTTAGACCCGGTGCCGGCGCCTACGGCTGCGCCTGGCCAGCTCGGTCCTGGCGGTCAGCCCGATCCGCCGGTGATCCCGCTTTGCCGGGTCGGCCGGGGCCTGGATGACCGGCAATGGCATGGAAGTGTCAACAAGCCGCTCATACTGGCTGTCCAGCGCTGCCCACTGGTCACCTTCGCCCATCACGGTGCCTCCCGACCTCAGGGCACCGCAGGCAACCCCTGTGCGCCTGCGATACCTCACTTGTAAGACACGCGGGAAGGGCTTTCGAGGCAGGCAAACCTGGTAACGAAAGAGCAACAATTCACCGGGTGGCCGGACGGTTACCCGACCGGCCACCCGGTGAAGTCGCCGCTAGCTCAGTGGTACTCAAGCAGCAGAGCCGACTGGCCGGTGCCGGGCTGGCCCTTGCGGTAGGCGGCACCCGCGCCGAGCGCCCGGCCGCTGCCCGGTACCCCGGCGACGGCCAGCACGGCCATCTCGCTGCCGGGCCGGGGCTGGCCGACCTTCTGGATGCGGCCGCCCGCGTAGCGCAGCATGACCGAGCTCCGCCCGTCGAAGCCGGGCACCGGGATCCACAGGTCGTGCGTTCCGTCCGGGGCGACCACGGCCGGCAACGGGTCCCCGGCGCCGGTGTCGGTGGCCGCCCGGCTCCAGTGATGGCCGTTGTAGTGCAGCACCACCACCGGGCCGCCCTCGTCCTGGCGGCCGCCGGTGCCGACCGCCCAGACGTTGCGGGCGGAGCGGGCGACCACGCCGGTGACCCGCGGGTCGCTGAGCGAGCCGGACGGCAGCAGCGAGGCTACCGAGGTCTTGGACCAGCGGTGCCCGTTCCAGTGCGCCACGTTCTTGCCGCCGAAGGCCCAGATGCTGCCGGCCGGTCCCGCGCTGCCGCCGGACAGCCCGCTGCCGGAGGAGACGCGCTTCCACGAGTGCCCGTTGTAGTGCCAGGCGCCCGCCTGGCCGGGGAAGATCGTCGAGCCGAACGCCCACACGTTCCTCGCGCCGAGCGCCACCACGTCGTCCAGCGCGTCATGAATCGTGCCCTTGACCGCCCAGCGGTGCCCGTTCCACCACAGCGCGCGGGACTGGGTGAAGTTCGAGGTGACCGCCCATACATCCGATGCCGAGGCCGACGAGGCCGACACCACCTGCTCGTTCGGCTTGCCGGGGAACGCGGACTTCTTCCAGGACGAGCCCGACAGCCGCCAGGCGGTCGGTGCCGCGCTGCCCAGCGACGGTGCCACGAACGCCCAGGCGGAGGTCTTGCTCGCGGCGGTCACCGCGGTGAACTCCGGGTCCTGGCTGCCGTGCACGGTCTTGACGATCTTCCAGGACGCGGCCGCGGCGGGCTGGCTGACCGCGGCGGGCTGGCTGGCCGCGGTCCCGCTTGCTGCCGCGGGAGGCGCCGCCGCCAGCGCCCAGCCGGCGGCCGCCAGCCCGGTCGCGGCCGCCACGGCCGCCGTGCCATATGCCCTCCCGGCCGCGGCCCGCCGCCGGGCCACTGCCCGCCGCCGGGCGCCGCCTGGCCCCCGGCTCATCGGTCCTGCTCCGGTCAGATTCCGCCGCGCCATATGCCCTCCCGGCCGGTTCCAGCGGGCGCCGGCTGGCGCCCCCGGCACATTGTCACCGGAACACCCGGTTGCGGCCAGGGGCGGGGCGGCCAGACCAGGGAACGGGCCAGGGAACCGACCAGGGGGATGCCGGCCGGGTGGCCGGGCCGGCGGACGCTAGAGCCTGGCCCAGGCCCGGCTCAGCACGTCCCGCAGGATCTGCTCCATCTCGTCGAAGTGCTGCTGGGTGCAGGTCAGCGGCGGGGAGAGCTGGATGACCGGGTCGCCGCGGTCGTCCGCACGGCACACCAGGCCGGCCTGGAACAGGGCACCGGACAGGAAGCCGCGCAGCAGCCGCTCGGACTCCTCGTCGGAGAAGGTCTGCTTCGTGGCCTTGTCCTTCACCATCTCGATCCCGTAGAAGTAGCCGTCCCCCCGCACGTCACCGACGATCGGCAGGTCGGACAGCCGCTCCAGGGTGGCCCGGAACGCGCCCTCGTTCGCCCGCACATGGCCGAGCAGGTCGTCCTTCTCGAACACGTCCAGGTTGGCCAGCGCTACCGCGCAGGAGACCGGGTGCCCGGCAAAGGTCACGCCGTGGGTGAAGCTGGACTCGCCCTGGCTGAACGGCTCCATCAGCTCGTCCGCGACCAGCATCCCGCCCAGCGGGGCGTAGCCGGACGTCACGCCCTTGGCGAAGGTGATGATGTCTGGCTGGTAGCGGTAGCGCTCGGCGCCGAAGTAGTGGCCGAGCCGGCCGAACGCGCAGATCACCTCGTCCGACACCAGCAGCACCCCGTGCCGGTCGCAGACCTGCCTGACCCGCTCGAAGTAGCCGGGCGGGGGCGGGAAGCAGCCGCCGGAGTTCTGCACCGGCTCCAGGAACACCGCGGCGACCGTCTCCGGTCCCTCGCGCACGATCGCGCGGTCGATCTCGTCCGCCGCCCACCGGCCGAACTCGGCCTCGTCGGCCGCCACGAAATCCGGCGCCCGGTAGAAGTTGGTGTTCGGCACCCGGACCCCGCCGGCCGGCAGCGGCTCGAACGGCTCCTTCAGGCCGGGCAGCCCGGTGATCGCCAGCGCGCCCAGGGATGTGCCGTGGTAGGCGATCTCGCGGCTGATCACCTTGTACCGGCCAGGCTGGCCGGTCTTCCTGAAGTACTGCTTGGCCAGCTTCCAGGCCGACTCGACCGCCTCCGAGCCGCTGGTGGTGAAGAACACCCGGTTCAGGGCGCCCGGCGCCAGCCCGGCCAGCCGCTCGGCCAGCTCGATCGCCCGCGGGTGCGCGTACGACCAGAGCGGGAAGTAGGCCAGCTCGCTCGCCTGCCGCGCGGCGGCCTCGGCAACCTCCCGGCGGCCGTGCCCGATCTGGTTGACGAACAGCCCGGACAGGCCATCCAGGTAACGCCGGCCGTGCTCGTCGTAGACGTACTCGCCGGAGCCGCGCACGATCAGCGGCATGTCAGCGTCGGCGTAAGCCGACATCCGGCTGAAGTGCAGCCACATGTGCCGCTTGGCGGACTGCTGCCAGGCCGCGCCCCTGGCCTGGTCGTCGGCGCGGTCAGGTGAGGTGGTCATCTCGCCCCCAGCTGTAAGTCTGCGTGCTAAGTCTCTGGATTCAGCGGTCTCTGGATTCAACGGATATCGTAGCACATCCTGCCTTGAGGAACTGATTCAGTTGCGTGACGGGAGTCACACTGCTAGATCCGCAGCACCCGGCACAGCACCCGGCGCGGCGGCTGCCGCGGTTACCGCGTGCCCCAGCTGTAGGTCTGCTTGCGCAGCTTCAGGTAAACGAAGGTCTCCGTGCTGGTCACGCTCGGGATCGCGCGCACCCGGCCGAGTACTTCCAGCAGGTCGTCGTCGTCCGCGCAGACCACCTCGATCAGCAGGTCGAACGAGCCGGCCGTGACCACGACGTAGTCGATCTCGGTCATGGCCGCGAGGTCACCGGCCACCCGCTCCAGGTCGCCGCCGCACCGGATGCCGATCATGGCCTGCCGCCGGAAGCCGAGCGTCAGCGGGTCGGTGACCGCCACGATCTGCATGGCGCCGCTCTCGGTCAGCCGCTGCACCCGCTGCCGCACCGCGGCCTCGGACAGCCCGACCGCCTTCCCGATCGCCGCGTACGACCGGCGCCCGTCCTGCTGGAGCTGCTCGATGATCTGCCGGGAGACCTGATCCAGCAGCAGCGGCGGATGCGGACCGCGTCCGCCGGAACCACCGGGCGTGTGCGCCATACGCCGATGTTAGCGGGACGCTAGCCGGTGCTGCCCTGCACCGTGCTACCGGCTGATTCAGGCGCTGGCGGCTCGCGCCTCCGCTCGCGGGCATCCTGGCCTGCTGGAACGGGCCGGGCTGGCGGCCCCGGATAAGCTCGGGGCAGGCAGAGGAGGGCGGATGAAGCACTGTACGCACTGGATCGGCGGCAAGCCGTGGGCCGGCGACGCGGCCCGGCGCGGCGACCTCTACAACCCGGCCACCGGGCAGGTCACCGGCTCGGTGGACTTTGCCACCGCGGCGGAGGTGGACCTGGCCGTGCAGGCCGCCGCTGCCGCGTTCGGGGCCTGGCGGGATACCTCACTGGCCCGCCGGGTGAACGTCCTGTTCGCGTTCCGCGAGCTGCTCCGCAGCCACCAGGCCGAGCTGGCCGCGCTGATCAGCGCCGAGCACGGCAAGGTGGCCGCGGACGCGGCGGGCGAGCTGGCCCGCGGGCTTGAGGTAGTCGAGTTCGCCTGCGGCATTCCGCACCTGATCAAGGGCGGGTACTCGGAGAACGTCTCCACCGGGGTGGACGCCTACTCGATCCGCCAGCCGCTCGGCGTGGTGGCCGGCATCACCCCGTTCAACTTCCCGGCCATGGTGCCGATGTGGATGTTCCCGATCGCGATTGCCTGCGGCAACACGTTCGTGCTCAAGCCGTCGGAGAAGGACCCGTCCGCCTCGGTGCTGCTGGCCGGCCTGCTGGCCGAGGCGGGGCTGCCGGACGGGGTGTTCAACGTGGTGCACGGGGCGAAGGAGGCGGTCGACGCCCTGCTGGCGCACCCGGACGTGCGCGCGGTCAGCTTCGTCGGATCCACCCCGGTGGCCCGTTACGTATGGGAGTCCGGCACCGCGGCCGGAAAGCGGGTGCAGGCCCTGGGCGGAGCGAAGAACCACATGGTGGTGCTGCCCGACGCCGACCTCGACCTGGCCGCCGACGCGGCGGTATCGGCCGGGTTCGGCTCGGCGGGGGAGCGGTGCATGGCGATCTCGGTCGTGGTGGCGGTGGGCCAGGCGGGCGACGATCTGGTCAGCCGGATCGCCGACCGGGTGGCCAGGCTGCGGGTCGGGCCCGGCGACGACGAGGCGGCGGAGATGGGGCCGCTGGTCACCCGCGCGCACCGGGACAAGGTCGCGTCCTACCTGGACTCCGGTGTTGCCGAGGGCGCGGTGCTCGCGGTGGACGGCCGCGGGCACCCGGTCACCGGCGGCTCGCCGGACGGGTTCTGGCTCGGCCCCAGCGTGCTGGACCGGGTCACCCCGGCGATGCGCTGCTACGCCGACGAGATCTTCGGGCCGGTGCTGTGCGTGGTCCGGGCAGACAGCTACGACGAGGCGCTGTCGGTGGTGAGCGGCAGCCCGTACGGCAACGGCACCGCGATCTTCACCAACGACGGGGGAGCGGCCCGGCGGTTCACCCGCGAGGTCGAGGTCGGGATGGTGGGCGTCAACGTGCCGATCCCGGTCCCGATGGCCTACTACTCCTTTGGCGGCTGGAAGGCCTCGCTGTTCGGCGACACGCACGTGCACGGTACCGAGGGCGTGCACTTCTACACCCGCGGCAAGGCGGTCACCTCGCGCTGGCTGGATCCCAGCCATGGCGGTGTCAGCCTCGGTTTCCCGGTCAACCAGTAGCGAGCAGGAGGCAAGCCATGACCGAGCACGCAGCAGACCCGGCCCGCGGCGCCGAGGTCTTCGCGATGGACCGGGCGCATGTGTTCCATTCCTGGTCGGCGCAGCAGAAGCTGAAGCCGCTGCCGATCGCGGCCGCCGAGGGCTGCTGGTTCTGGGACTACGACGGCAAGCGCTACCTGGACTTCTCCAGCCAGCTGGTGAACACCAACATCGGGCACCAGCACCCCAGGGTGACCGCGGCGATCGCCGCGCAGGCGGCCCGGCTGGCGACGATCGCGCCACAGCACGCCAACGACCAGCGCGGCGAGGCCGCTACCAGGCTGGCCGCGCTGGCCCCGGACGGGATGGAGAAAGTCTTTTTCACGAACGGCGGCGCGGACGCGAACGAGAACGCGATCCGGATGGCACGGCTGCACACCGGCCGGACCAAGGTGCTCAGCTTCTACCGCTCCTACCACGGCAACACCGGGGCGGCGATCAACGCGACCGGGGACCCGCGGCGGTGGCCGAACGAGTTCGCGGTCGGGCACGTCCGGTTCTTCGGCCCGTACCTGTACCGGTCCGCGTTCTGGGCGAGCACGGAGGCGCAGGAGTGCGAGCGGGCGCTGGCGCACCTGGAGCAGGTAATCCAGCTGGAGGGCCCCGGCACGATCGCCGCGGTGCTGCTGGAGACCATCGTCGGCACCGCCGGGGTGCTGATGCCGCCGCCCGGCTACCTGGCCGGGGTGCGCGAGCTCTGCGACCGGTACGGCATCATCTGGATCGCCGACGAGATCATGTGCGGCTTCGGCCGGGCCGGCAGCTGGTTCGCGTTCGAGCCGCACGGCGCGGTGCCCGACCTGATCACGTTCGCCAAGGGCTCGAACTCCGGCTACGTGCCGGCCGGCGGGGTGATCATCTCGGACGAGATCGCGGCCACCTTCGACGAGCGGGTGTACCCCGGCGGGCTGACTTACTCGGGCCACCCGCTGGCCTGCGCCTCGATCGTGGCCACCATCGACGCGATGAAGGACGAGCAGATAGTCCAGAACGCGGCCCGGATCGGCGCCGAGGTGCTCGGCCCCGGCCTGCGCGAGCTGGCCGCCAGGCACCCGGTGATCGGCGAGGTGCGCGGAGCCGGCGTGTTCTGGGCGCTCGACCTGGTGTCGGACCGGGCGACCAGGGCCATGCTGGCGCCGTACGGCGGCTCATCGGCGGCCATGGACGAGCTGATGGCACAGTGCCGGGCCCGCGGCCTGATGCCGTTCATCAACTTCAACCGGCTGCACGCGGTGCCGCCGTGCACGATCTCGGAGTCCGAGACCAAGGAGGGCCTGGCCATCCTGGACGAGGCCTTCTCCGCGATCGACCGCTTCTACCAGGGCTGATGACGCATTAGTCGGCCGTCGGCGCCGATGGCCGTTATGGCCGCGACGTGGCTGACCAGTGCCGGGTCGCAGCGACCAGGAACTCGCCGATCTCGGCCAGCCGGCCGGTGTCGGCGCCCGCCGCGATCAGGCTGACCCCGACCGCCGCGGCCGGGATCAGCCGGCCGAGGAAGACCGGGGCGGCCACGCACTGCACGGCCATCTCGTTCTCCTCCAGGTCGCAGGCATACCCCGTGGCCCGCACCAGGGCCAGGTAGCTGGCCAGGGCAGGCACCGAGCTGATGGTCCGCTCGGTCACCATCGGCAGCAGCTGCCGCGATCCCGCCTGGGTCTGCCCTGCCCAGGACTGCCCCGCCCAGGACCGCACCGCCTCATCGGTGGGGTAGGTCCAGGCCAGCAGCGCCTTGCCGGCCGCCGTGGCGTGCGCCAGGTCGCGCTCGCCGATCACCTCGTGCGATCTGATCGACCGCGGCGAGTAGATCAGGTCCTGGTAGACCACGTAGCCGCCGGCCAGCACGGCCAGGTGCACGGTCTCGCCGAGCTCGTCGGCCAGCCGGGCGAGCAGCGGGTGGATCAGCGTCGGCAGGTCCAGCATGTCGTAGAAGCGGAACGCGGTGGCCAGCAGCTCACTGCCGAGGAAGTAGGAGCCGCCCGGCTCGGGCTGCGTGACGAACCTGCGGTACTTCAGCGCCGCGAGGATCCGGTGCAGCGAGCTCTTCGGGATGCCGAGCTGCCCGGCCAGCTGATCGAGCGAGATGCCGCCGGACGAGCCGCCGACCACCTCCATGATTCGCAGCGCGCGGTCCACGCTGGCCACTGGCGACGCGGCCCTGTTGCCCACGTACATCCCCCCTCACCAGAACCTGGCGGCCCGCCCCTGCTCCCCGCTGCCTCCGCAGCGCGGGCAGCCCCGGCCGCGCGCATGCCTATCCTGGCAAAATTGTCTGGGCCATTTTATTCCGGAAAGCGCCGGTCAGATAGGGGTTCCGGGCATGCTGACGTGACCGGCGGCCGGGGATACGGCCGGGACCGCGGGGTTACAGCCCGGCGATCGCGTCCTCCAGGATCGACAGGCCCTCCTCGAGCAGGGCCTCGCCGATGACCAGCGGTGGCAGGAAGCGCAGCACGTTGCTGAACGTCCCGCAGGTGAGCACGAGCAGCCCGGCCGCGTGACAGGACCGGGCGACCTGAGCGGTTGCGGCCGCGTCCGGCTCGATGGTGCCCGGCTTGACCAGCTCGATCGCGATCATCGCGCCCCGCCCCCGGACGTCGCCGATGACCGGGTGCGCCTCGGCCATCCGGCGCAGCCGGGGCAGCATGATGTCGCCGATCCGGCGGGCGGCGGCCGGCAGGTCCTGCTTGCCCATGGTGTCGATCGAGCCGAGCGCCGCCGCGCACGCCACCGGGTTGCCGCTGAAGGTGCCGCCCAGGCCGCCGGGATGCACCGCGTCCATGATCGCTGCCCGTCCGGTGACCCCGGCCAGCGGCAGCCCGCCGGCGATCCCCTTGGCCGTGGTGATCAGGTCGGGCACCACCCGCTCGTGGTCGCAGGCGAACCAGTCGCCGGTGCGGCAGAACCCGGACTGGATCTCGTCGGCGACGAACACGATCCCGTGCTCGCGGCAGAAGGCGGCCAGGCCGGGCAGGAAGCCGTCCGGCGGCACGACGAAGCCGCCCTCGCCCTGGATCGGCTCGATCACCACCGCGGCCACGTTCTTCTCGCCCACCTGGGCCCGGATCAGCCTGGTGACCACGTCCAGCGCCTCGGCCTCGCACCGGGCCGGGCCGCCCGGCCAGCGGAACGGGTAGGCCATCGGCACCCGGTAGACCTCGCCGGCGAACGGCCCGAAGCCGTCCTTGTACGGCATGTTCTTGGCGGTCATGGCCATGGTCAGGTTGGTCCGGCCGTGGTAGGCGTGGTCGAACACCACGACCGCCTGGCGGCCGGTGGCATGCCGGGCGATCTTGACCGCGTTCTCGATCGCCTCGGCGCCGGAGTTGAGCAGCACCGACCGCTTGTCGTGGTCGCCGGGAGTCAGCCTGGCCAGCTCCTCGCAGACCGCGACGTAGCCCTCGTACGGGGCCACCATGAAGCAGGTATGGGTGAACCGCTCCACCTGCTCGGTGACCCGCTGCACCACCAGCTCGGCGCTGTTGCCCACCGAGGTGACCGCGATGCCCGAGCCGAAGTCGATCAGCGAGTTGCCGTCGGCATCGATGACCACCCCGCCGCCGGCCGCGGTCACGAAGACCGGCAGCACATGGCCGATCCCGCGGGCCACGCTGCGCTGCCGCCGTTCGAGCAGCTCGCGGGAGGCGGGTCCGGGGATCTCGGTGACCAGGCGGCGCTCCTGGGCCAGCGCGGGGCCGCCCACGGCAGGGTTCTGGCTCATACCCGCGACAATAGACCGTTCGCCGCCACCCGGCCCGGCAGCCCCTGCCGGATCAGGGCAGCCACCAGGTCTGATTCCTGGCTCCGTTGCAGCGGGTCAGGCCGATCACCGCGCCCGGCTTGTCCGCGCCGCGCGGGTCGGTCAGGCAGCGCCGTGCGCCGGGGCTGTACAGCGAGTCGTCACCGTGCGCCAGCCAGCGCTGGGTCGGCCGGAGGTGGCGCGAGCCGGTGCCGCACCGGCCGAGCAGCACCGCACCGGGATGGCGGGATGCCGCGGTCAGGCACAGGCCCTTGCGGGTCCGGATGGCGGCGCCGCTGACCCGCCAGATCTGGTCGGCCGCCGCGCTGCCGCAGTTCGCCAGGATCACCTTCGCGTTCGCCCGGTCGCCGGGATACCCGAGACAGGACCCGATCACCCCGCTGGTCACCGCGCCCGCCCGGAGCGCGTTGACGGCCGACTGCGCGGCGGGCAGGAACCCGGCGTAGTCGTCGGTCGAGTACCTGACCCAGGCGGCGAAGAACGTGCCGTCCTGCGACTCCACCCGGTAGGCGGCGGTAGCCGAGCAGGGGCCGTTGAACGCGCACTTATTCGAGGCGGCTCCCGGCACCTTGCTGTTCAGCTGCCAGGCGCCCCGGTCCACCGAGTCGGCCGGCGGCCCGGGCGGCGTGCAGTTCTCCTTCGTGGTGTTGTCGAAGCAGGCGGACGGGTCGCAGCCGGACTCGGCCAGCGCCACCGCCACCGCGGTCGTGAGCGAGCCGCCCAGGTAGCCGTTGTCCGCAAAGCCGGCGTTGGCGGCCCAGGCCGCGCAGTGCCCGGCCGCGGTAGCCAGTGCGGCTCCGGACAGCGGGGGCACCCGCAGCCCGGCCGCGTGCCTGGCGCGGGGTGCCGCGGCAGCGCCCTGCGCCCCGCTGGCCAGTGCGACGGTTGCCGCGGCGGTCGCGCAGACTGTGACGCAGGCCAGCGACGCGGCCAGGACTCGATGACGGATCACCGTGAATCAGCTCCTCTCGGGCAGCGGCTGATGGCAGCAGTCTGCCCGCCCGCGGCGGCCACGGCATGAGTAATTGTGCTCGGCCCGTCTGGCCGCGATGCGCACTTACGTTCGGAGCGCGGCGGGGCCTATCCTCGGTCCGTGCGCACTCAGGTGGCGATCATCGGCGCCGGCCCGGCCGGGCTGCTGCTGTCGCAGCTGCTGCACCTGCGCGGGATCGACTCGGTGGTGCTGGAGTGCCGCAGCCGGGACTATGTGCAGGGCCGGGTCCGGGCCGGGGTGCTGGAGCAGGGCACGGTGGACACGCTGGTGGCGGCCGGTGCCGGGGACCGGCTGCGGCGCGAGGGCATGGTGCACCACGGCATCGAGCTCCGGTTCGGCGGGCAGGGCCACCGGATCGCGTTCGAGCGCCTGGTGCCCGGCCGCGCGATCACCGTGTACGGCCAGCAGGAGGTGGTCAAGGACCTGATCGCGAGTGCGGCTGGCGGCGGGCGGCCGGGTCCTGTTCGGTGTGCGTGACGTTGAGCCGGCCGCCTTCGACGGCTCTAGCCCGGAGGTGTCGTTCAGCCATGATGCGAAACGGATAACCCTGGGCTGCGACTTCATCGCGGGATGTGACGGGTTCCACGGGGTCTGCCGGGATGCCATCCCGGCAGGCGCGGCGGCGTTCTTCGAGCGGGTGTACCCGTTCGGCTGGCTCGGTGTGCTGGCCGCCGTGCCGCCGTCGTCGGACGAGCTGATCTACTCCAGCACCGACCGCGGCTTCGCGCTGCACAGCATGCGCAGCCCGCAGCTCAGCCGGTTCTACCTGCAGGTGGCCGCGGACGCTGACATCGGCGCCTGGCCGGACGACCGGATCTGGGCCGAGCTGGCGACGCGGCTGGAGACCGTGCCGGGCTGGCGGCTGCGCACCGGCCAGGTGCTGGAGAAGGGCGTCACCGCGATGCGCAGCTTCGTCACCGAGCCGATGCAGTTCGGCCGGCTGTACCTGGCCGGGGACGCCGCGCACATCGTCCCGCCCACCGGCGCCAAGGGCCTGAACCTGGCCGCCTTCGACGTGACCGTGCTGACGGAGGCGCTCGCCGCCTGGTACTCCGGCGGCGGCACCGCGCTGCTGGATGCGTACTCGGCCACCTGCCTGCGCCGGGTCTGGCGGGTCCAGCAGTTCTCCTGGTGGATGACCACGCTGCTGCACACCCTGGCCGGCGCCGACGCCTACGACCGCCGGCTGCAGCAGTCCTACCTGGACTACGTCTGCACCTCGCGGGCCGCTGCCACCTCGCTGGCGGAGAACTACGTCGGGCTGACTGCGAGCTGACCTGGCCGGCGGCCCGGCGCGACTGGGCCGCCGGCCAGGTCAGGCCTTATCGGCCGGCCCAGTCGCCGGCCAGCGGGATCATGTGCCGGGGGCCGAACCGGAACGCGTAGCTGAGCCTGCCCGCGGAGTTGCGCAGGTGGAACCAGCCGTTGCGCGGGTTGTAATAGCCGATGCCGTCCCGGCTGCCGCCGCCCCAGTTCCCGACCAGCGGGATCATGTGCCGCGGCCCGAACCGGAACACGGCGCTGGCCCGGCCCGGGCTCGGCGAGTCGCGCAGGTGGAACCGGCCGCTGCTGGGGTTGTAGTAGCCGACTCCGTCCCGGCGGCCCCGGCCCCAGTTCCCGGCCAGCGGGATCATGTGCCGCGGCCCGAACCGGAAAGCCCGGTAGGTCCGGGACGAGGTCAGCGACAGGCGCAGGTGGAAGGTGCCGTTCTCCGGGTCGTAGTAGCCAACGCTGGACCGGCCGTTGCCGGTCCAGTCGCCGGTCAGCGGGATCATGCCGGGCGGCCCGTACCGGAAGTCGTACTTGTACCGCCCGCCCTGCGGCCACGCGCGCAGATGGAAGGTGCCGTTCTTCGGGTCGTAAAAGCCGATGCCGGTGCGGCCGTGCCCGGTCCAGTCGCCGGTCAGCGGGATCACGCCCCGGCGGCCGTAGGCGCGGGCGAACCGCACCGGGCCGGAGCTGATCGAGTCCCGCAGCCGGAACAGGTGCCGCGGCGGGTCGAAGTACCCGACGGCCACGTGCCTGCCCACCTTGAAGTGGATGAAGTTACTTGGCCACTCCTGCCACTGGTCCGCCGGGTGGCCGGCGTAGATCCTGGTCCAGTCGTAGCCGTCGGCCTCGCCGCCCATGTCCTGCTGCGAGATCACGATGTACCTGCCGCGCGGGCCGATCCGCTCGACCACCGCCACGTGACCGGCCGGGCCCATGCCGTAGGTGCCGCCGTCCCACTCGGCCACCGCGCCCACCGACGGCGTGTGGTTCACCAGCACCCCGTGCGCGGCCGCGGTCTGCGCCCACTGGCCGCCGTTGCCCAGCAGGTAGCTGGGAGCCGGCGCGCGGAACACCGTCGACTCCACATACGCGGTGTAGTTCGTGCACTCGTTCCCGGCATACATCCGCCAGTACGAGGTCGAGCTGTGCGCCCCGTAGCCGTGGCTGGAGCGCCCGTGCGAGTCGCAGCCCGAGTAGCCCGAGCAGACGATCACCGAGGGTGACTGCTGGTGGTGACTCGCGTTCAGTGCCAGGTAGACCGGTACGATCCCGCCAATCGCCAGGATGGCGGGCAGTCCTCGTGTCAGCCGCCGGTGCCTTCCCGGCCGGCGGCGCCTGAAGTGCAGGGCGGCCAAGCCCTGCCCGGGTTTTTCGTGTTCCCCGTCCCTATGGCCTGTATCCGACATGACGATCCTCCTCGAGCTGGCCCCGGTATGGGGTCGCGGGCGGCGGACTGTTCGTGCGGGGTTGCCGTTAGGAAGTCACTATGACGCCTCCGACAGCGTGTGTACGTGATTTCCGGGTTTCACAGGGCCGATGAACGCAAAATGAGTTTCGCAAATTCGGGCATTAATCACTTCTGGCTCACCACGCAACTTGCGAATCGCAAGATCATCGGCTCCGCGGCAGGCGCCAGCCGTCCGCGGGTACCCGTCACCCGGCTCACTTCACCCCCCGGCGCCACTCCCGGCGCCTCCCAGCCCGGCTCCGGATTCTCCCCGCCCCGGTCCCGGCGTCTGCGGCGCTTCCCGGCTCTGGCTCCCCCTTGGCCGGCCTTTCCGGTGTCGCCGGTGCCGATGTTCCCCCTCCGGAGCACTGGCACACGTTCCGGCGGACGCTTTTCGGCATATAGCGCACAAAAGCGTCCGCCGCAACCTCGGCCGAAGGGGGGCGTGGGACGGCCGGAGCGGGGCGGGGCGGGATCATGGACGGGTGAGCGGATTCGGGCGGGACGGACTGTTCGGCGGCCTCTTCGATGGCGGCGCGACGGCGACCGGGGACGCGGCCTGGCTGCAGGCGATGCTGGACGTCGAGGCCGCGCTGGCGCGGTCGCTGGAACGGGCCGGCCTGGCCGAGCCGGGGGCGGGCGCGGCGGTCACCGCGGCGGCCAGGGCGGACCGGTTCGACCCGGCCGCCATCGGCGGCCAGGCCCGGCTCACCGGCAACCCGGTCCCGGCCCTGGTCCGGGCGCTGAGCGCGGCGCTGCCCCGGTCTGCGGCCGGTGCCGTGCACCGGGGCGCGACCAGCCAGGACATCATCGACACCGCGGCGATGCTGCTCGCGCGGCAGGCGGCCGACTCGATCCTGGCCGACCTGGCGGCGGCGGCTGGCTCGTGTGCCGCTCTTGCCCGACGGCACGCGGGCACGATCATGATCGGCCGGACACTGCTGCAGCAGGCGGTCCCGGTCACCTTCGGGCTGGTCGCGGCCGGCTGGCTGACCGGCATCGACGAGGCGGCCGCCGGGCTGCGCCGGATCCGCCGGGACCGGCTGGCGGTTCAGTTCGGCGGCGCGGCCGGCACGCTCGCCTCGCTCGGCGACGCGGGACCGAGGGTCGCCGGGCTGCTCGCCGCCGAGCTCGGCCTGGCCCTGCCCGCACTGCCCTGGCACACCGACCGGCTCCGGGTGACCGAGCTGGCGGCCGCGCTCGCCGGGGTGTCCGCGGCGGCCGGCAAGATCGCCAGGGACGTCACCCTGCTGGCCCAGTCTGAGGTCGCCGAGGTACGCGAGGGCTATCCCGGTGGCGGGTCGTCGGCGATGCCGCACAAGCGCAACCCGGTGACCGCGGTGGTGATCCTCGGCTGCACCCGGCAGGTACCCGGCCTGCTGGCCACGCTCACCGCGGCGGCCGAGCAGGAACACCAGCGCGCGGCCGGCGCCTGGCACGCGGAGTGGCAGCCGCTGTCCAGCCTGCTCGCGCTGACCGGTTCCGCGGCCGCGCACGCGGCCCGGCTGCTGGCCGGCCTGGAACCGGACCCGGCCCGGATGCGCGCGAACCTGGACGCGGCGGGCGGCCAGCCGATGGCGCAGAGCGTGGCCGCGGCGCTCGCGCCCGCGCTCGGTCCGCTGGCCGCGCACGACCTGGTTGCCGAGGCCAGCGCGGCGGCGGCCGCCGACGGCAGCACGCTGGCCGAGGCGCTCGCCAGCACCGAGCCGGCCGCACGGCTGCGGGCCGCCGGGGTGACCGCGGCGCAGCTCGAGTCGGCCCTGGATCCGGCCGGGTACCTGGGGGCGGCCCGTTACTTCACCGACCGCGCACTGACGGCGTACCAAGATCGTCAGTACGACTAGGCTGCGAAGCGTCATACTGTTACGACACTCAGTTATGGCTGCACCGGGTTTATGGCTGCACTGGTTTACGGCTGCACCAGCCGCACCAGGTCCCGGCGGCGGCCGGCCCCGGGGCCCGCCAGGCGGGACCGCGATCCCCGCGGATCAGGGCCCTGGGTCAGGATGGTGGGCATGAGCACAGACGCAGACCGCGCCGGGCAGGGCATGCGGGTGCGGCGCGAGGTTCTCGGTGACGAGCACGTGGACCGGGCCAGCGCCGCCGTGACCGAGTTCACCGCCCCGTTCCAGGACCTGATCACCCGCTACGCCTGGGGCGACGTCTGGTCCCGGCCCGGCCTGACCAGGGCCGAGCGCAGCATCGTCACGCTGACCGCGCTCGCCACCCTCCGGCAGGAGGAGGAACTGGCCATGCATGTGCGGGCCGCCCTCCGCAACGGCCTGACCGCGACCCAGATCAGGGAGGTCCTGCTCCAGGTCGCGGTCTACGCGGGCGTCCCGGCCGCGAACCGCGCCTTCGCGATCGCCCAGCGCGTGCTCGCCGAGCCCTCCGGAGCCTGACGCCGAGCGCCCGGCTCGGCGAGCGAAGGCGTGCACCCCGGCTGGCGACATCACCATCCCCGGAGTCATGCCGTTTCCGGCGGCGGCAGGCGCGTTCAGCCGGCGGCAGCGGGCCGATGCGGGTATTCGCGACTCACCCATATTGGCCTGGGTTTGTCGTTGTGACATGCTATTATTAGAACAAGACTTCGAGAGAAGGCAGTAGTCGAGAGAAGGCAGTAGTCAAGAGAAAGCAGTGCCGCCAGGGAAAGGAGGCGCCCGCCGATGTGCTTACCCGGCCAGCCCATACCGTCAGGCGCAGTGCCTCCAGGCTCCCAGGCGTCGCCGTCAGACGCCGGACCGTCGGGTGGCACTGTGCCGTCGGGTGGGACTGTGCCGTCGGGTGGGACTGTGCCGTCGAGCGCTGACCGAGGCGGTGGAGATGGCGCGGGCGGCGCTGGGGTGGCTGGCCGGTACGGACGTGGCGTCACTGCCGGCCGGATTGCTGGCAGACTGCCTGCGGGGGCTGGAGCATATCACCGCCGTGCACACCGCCGCCCGTGTCTCGGTCCTGGCCGCGTTCACGCCCAGTCGGGGTATGAATATGACGGCCACGGCTCGGCCAGGACCTGGCTGAAGTGGCAGTGCCAGATGACTCCCGGCGCGGCCGCCGGGGCCGTCGGGTGGATGCGGCGGCTGGCCGCGCACCCGGCCGTGCACCAGGCCCTGGCCGACGGGCAGGTCTCGGAGTCGTTTG
Organism: uncultured Actinomycetota bacterium; assembly: GCA_963719705.1. Lineage (GTDB taxonomy): Bacteria > Actinomycetota > Actinomycetes > Streptosporangiales > Streptosporangiaceae > CAVRCV01. Next base: position 671 of record CAVRCV010000012.1, on the reverse strand, counting down.
CCCGGGTGATCTGCGGCTGGAGTGACCGGCTGCCCGAGGCGCTGCGGGGTGCGGCCGACGCGATCTTGCTGGCCGCCGCGGCGGGCGGGGCGGAACTATCGGACCTGGCGCTGCTGGCCGAGCAGATGCGCCGCCGCGCCGCCGGGCCGGACCGGGATTCCGGCGGGTTTGAGGACCGGTGGGTGCGGCTGGAGGAGACCTTCCGCGGTGCGGGCAGCCTGAACGGGGAGCTGACCCCGCGGTGCCAGGCGGCGCTGCGCGCGGTGCTGGACGCGCTGGGGAAGAAGGCGGGCCCGGAGGACACCCGCAGCCGGGCCCAGCGTGATCATGACGCCCTGGAGGAGGCGTGCCGGAGGCTGCTGGGCAGCGCGTGCCTGCCCGGCCGGGCCGGGCAGCCGGTCCAGATCCAGCTGAGCATGACCCTGGACCAGCTCCGCCGCCGGGACGGCGCGGCCGCTGCTGAGACTGCCGGGGTGGCGGGGACCGGGGCGGCCGGGCCCCGTGCGGGTGAGACTGGCGCCACTGGCCCGGTGGCCGCCGGGTCCGGGCCAGTCCCCGGGTCCGGGCCAGTCCCCGGGCCGTGGCCGGCGGCCGGGCCCGGTGATGACTGCGACGCCGCGATCGTGCCGATGGTCACCGGCCACGTGGACCATGACCTGCTGGACCGGCTC
>CAVRCV010000011.1:0-106650 GCA_963719705.1 uncultured Actinomycetota bacterium | reverse complement strand
CGGCAGTGGTTTGAAGCCGCGCGCTGGCCAAACGGCCCGATCTGCCCGAAGTGCGGCAGTGACAAGCATTACGCGACCAAGAAGCTAGGCCGCTACCGTTGCGCAGCCTCGACCTGCCGCAAGGATTTCACGGTCCAGACCGGCACCGTCATGGAGCGCAGCCACGCCAAGTTCACCGATTGGGCTGTTGCTTTCCACATGGCCGCGTCCAGCAAAAAGGGCTTCTCGGCTCACCAGCTACACCGCGAGTTAGGCTGCCAGTACAACACGGCCTGGTTCATGTTTCACCGCGTTCGCGAGGCTATGCGCCGTGGCGGATTAGACTTGCCGCCGCTCGGTGGCGAAGGCCATACGGTTGAAGCGGACGAGACCTATTTTGGCCAGCAGGAAAACCCGAAGCTTCCTGCCTCGCGCAAGGGCCAGCCCTATAAGCGCAAAGGCCGTGGTCCGGCCGGCAAGCGCGCCGTCATCGCATTAGTGGAACGTGGCGGCGATGTTCGCTCGTTTCATCCAGCAATTGCCGATGGCGTGTCAGTCAACGCCATCGTTCGCAAAAACATTGCACGCGAAACGCGACTCCTTACCGATGAAAGCCACTACTATACGAACGTCGGCAAAGAATTTGCGGCGCACGAAACCGTTTCGCATTCGCGCGGCGAGTATGTGCGCGGAGACGCACACACGAATACGATTGAAGGATTTTTCTCGATTTTCAAACGCGGAATGCGCGGCGTCTATCAGCATTGCAAAGAGAAGCATTTGCATCGTTATCTGGCGGAGTTTGATTTCCGCTACAACACACGCAAACTGACGGATTGGGAGCGCACCATCCTTGCGGTGCGCGGTGGTGAGGGTAAACGCCTCACCTATCATCAACCTCACTAAGCCGGATTGGCGTTTTTGGGCGACGCGGCTACTTCGCTTAGCTAGAAAGTTACGTTGAATCAACAAGTTACGACCGCGACGCGCGGGAGCGCAAAAAACGCGCGCCGCGCGCCGCGCTATCTGCTACAATTTTTTCAATGGCCCGAGCGATAACTGCACCACCTGAGACTTCTCGCGACACCGTGTTCATCGCGGGAGGGCAACCAACCATCACGTATGTGGATCGAGCGCATCTCCGGGTCGAGGAGACTTTTGCTCAGGCGATGAAAGTACCAAATCAAATTGTATCCTTGGCAGGTCCAACAAAGAGCGGAAAGACTGTTCTGTGTCGTACCGTATTAGGTAGTTCATCGTATGTTTGGATCGAAGGGGGGCAAATTCAAGCCACAAGCGAGCTATGGGACAAGTGCTGCTATATTCTCAATTACCCAATGGAAATTGCAAAATCTTCCAAAAATGAAAGCAAGGGAGGCGCAAAGATTGGGTTATTTGATTGGCTATCAATTGATGGCTCGATCTTAAGCGCGAATGAAACAAAACGTACGTATAAGATCGATTCAATGGCTGCGGCCATCCGACACCTGAAGGAACAGAAAATAGCACTTATCATTGATGACTTTCATTATTTACCCACAGGTGCTCGCACAACATTTCTCCGCAATATTAAAGGTCCGGTATTTGATGGCTTAAAAATAGTTTTGCTCTCTGTGACGCATCGCGGCCTTGATGCCGTTAAGGCGGAGGGTGAACTTCAGGGACGCGTGTATTCTGTTATTACTCCCGAATGGGCGACGGATGATTTGAAAAAAATCGCCACTCAAGGATTTGTCGCTTTAAACGTTAGTTATTCTGACAGCGTTATATCGCGGCTGGCTCTAGAGGCGCAAAGTAGTCCATTCCTAATGCAAAAACTGTGTTGGGAAGTTTGTGCCGGATTGGGAATATCTACTCGCCCTGAACAGCCCATTGTCATCTCCGCAAAATATGATTTTGTTCCGATTTGCCAGCGTCTCTCCAAGGATTTTGGACACCCAATCTACAAAAAGTTAGAAGTCGGCCCGCAGAGCCGAAAACGTCGCATGAAGCGACGACTAAAATCAGGTGGAAGCGCCGATATTTACAAGGCAATATTGATGGCGATTGCAGCAACCGGACCAAAATCCACTGTTGTTTACGAGGATTCAGAAAGGAGCTGACAGAATTACTCGCCGAGGAGCCGCCGCAAAAGCATGAAGTCACTTCAGCCCTAAAACATTTATCGGCGATATCACAACATATCGGAAATGATGCCGGGATAGATTGGGACAACGACGAGCGTAAGGTCGATATTAGTGACCCATATCTCCGATTTTATTTGCGATGGCAGGTGCGGCCCGTGTCCCAGGTAGGACACATGCTGCAGCGACAATTATATTTTCGGAATCTCAATATTCTTTATCGTCACAGACAACCTAAGTCGGAAGCTTAGATTTTCGTTTTGTAGGTTTTTCCGAGGAAGCTATACGGACCCGTTCTTTAAATTGACGGCGCTTGCCATGACGTGTCGGGACATCCTTTAGTGGCGTCGGCGATCCAGAGAATGCGCCGCGCAAGATGATACCCAATCGGCGCGCAGTTTCCTCTTCGGAAAACGAATCTCCCGATTGCTTGCTGGCCATGGGGCCTCCAAAAACCCTTTATGTACCGTACCTTTAGCGGATTCTTGTAATCCGCTCAAAGGTTTAGTATATTGAAAGAGTAAACGCGTCGCCGGAGCGACCCGGCGACGCGCCACTCAGTGTGTCATTGTTGCATGACACGCTCGCTTAGTTCGGCGGGGCCTTCCGCAACTGCCCCGCCTTCGATGTGGCCGTCAGGACCACCTCTGCTGCCGCCCTCTATGGCGGCTGCCGACTGCAACGGTGATGCGGCCCGATGCAGCCGGGATAGGACGGGCGACCGGATTTGATACCGGCATCTACTTGGCGGGCCATCCTTGTGACGGGCTGCCCCTAGTGTTCCAAGCGGTCTTTCTTAAACGACGCCGATTTTCAGCGGGCCGCAGCGAAAGCTGTGGCCCGTCATCTTTCGCGTGTCCGTTCGCTCCAGTTTTTTCACGCGGCCACATATCTTCCAAACCAATCGGCTTCTTAGGCACCTCTCTCCGCTTTGGCGGGAAGGAATCACCCGGTCGCCAATTCTCCATTTCAAATTCGGACCAATACAGGTTGAACGTCGGCCATGCCATGTTTGCGGCCTTCGCCAACTGCAATTTTGAACGCGCGCCGCGGTGAAACTCATTGTAAGCAGCGGCCATTTGTTCGCCCGTAATTCTTCGCTTTGGTCCCCAATGATCCATGCGGCGATTTTGCCTCGCGTTTGCGATACCCGCTTTCGTTTTCGCGACGTGTTCGACGCTGTTTCGTCCACTGGCATTATTTCGTGCTTCACGAAGCTCTTTGAGCCGCGCCTGGCTGTACCAACTGACCATGCCCCACTTGCCGTCGCCGACGAGGATCACATCGCCAACTTTCTTTTCTCGTTTTCGAAGCGCCCAACTCACTGACTGCTCGGGCCGGTCAGCAAGAAGGCTGTAGCCGGCGGAAGACAGGGCGTTCCATATCTGTTTTGCGGTCAACTCTATGTGGTCGCTATCGGAAGAACCTTAGCTGCCGCCGGTTCAAGTCCAATACCAACGAACTCGTCGGCAACGACATTCGGGGATTCGACCCATGAGTGCTGGACGCCAGTAGATCGCGACGCGGGCAGACCTGCGGCAACCCGAGCGGCATCGAGTGCCGCTAAAGATTTGCGGACAGCATCAAGCTCCGCAACTAAACGCACCTCTTTCTCTCTGAGTGAGGCGGTTGCGGCTTCATAGGGATTATTCGGATTCTCGCCCGTCATAATGCTTCGGAGATACATCCGACGGGTCGCGTTTGTCAACGCGGCCTATTACTATAGCGTATCATCATGATATATATAAGTAATTTTATGAAATAGGCTGTGAACAGACTGAGAACTATCAGTGAAGTAGCGCGAATTCCTCATATCTAGTCTATGTGGCGTCAACTACGCAATTGCCAAAATTATTCTAAATCAAGCGCGACGCGCCTAGGTCCGAGGGTACTGCCGGGAAGCCGTTTTCGGCCAGCAATTTCTCCACTTCCGGCCGCGTCGGGGCGCCCGCCGAACCGCCAAGCCGGGTGCACTTGATGGCGGCGGCGGCGGCGCCAAAGCGCATGGCGTCGAGCTTGCTTTGCCCCTCGGCCAGCGCCAGCGCGAAGCGCCGTGAAAGGCGTCGCCGGCGCCGAGCGTATCCACGGCGTCGATCTTGAACACCGGCAGGCGGCGCAGCGCGCCGTCGTCGATGTAGACGATATCGTCCGGGCCGTTGCTCACGGCGAGAAAGGCATCGGTGCGGCGCGCGATGCGTCTTAGACCGTCGCCGGGATCGGATAGACCGGTTGTTTCGCGCAGGCATTCGGAGGAAAAGATCACATGCGAGGCGATGCGGAACAGCGCATCGTCCTCCTGTGTCGGCCGGTCGCCATCAATCACGACCGGCATGTTTCGGCGGCGCGCCGCTTGCAGATCGGCCGCACGAAAGCGGGAAACGGTTATCGGCCAACACGACATCGGCGGCAGCGACGGCAGCGTCCGGATCGGCCGGCGCCGTCGCGGCGATCGCAGCGTCCCGGTAGGTTGCGATGGTGCGTTCGCCGCGGTCATCGATAAAGATCCCCGAGACCGGCGTCCGCCCGCCCGGCACGCGCATGCAAGGGGCGCAATCGATACCTTCGCGTTCGAGGCCGCTGAGCACGCGGTCGCCGATCGCATCGTCCCCGGCCGGCCCGCCGAGCGGCGCCGCAAAAGTGACCTTGCCGCCGAGCCGCGCAATCGCCACCGCCGCATTGGCGGCGCAGCCGCCGCCGATGGTGATGAATTCGCTCGCCTCCACCTTACCGTCGGGCGGCGGCAGGGTGCGGACGCGGAACACCTCGTCGAGCACCGCGATGCCGGCGCAGAGTATGTGCGGCATGTCTGTTTAGGTGTTGCGCATGATCTTCTCCGAAAGTCTGCAACTTTTCGGGATCATCGCTAGACGATACTCCCTCGCATTCGAAGGCCCGGACGATGTGATGAGCGATAGCAAACGGAGGCGGCGTGAGCCCGTCCGGCTCGCGGCGCGACAACATGGCGGCGACTTCGTCGCGGGTGAACCAGCGAGCATCTTCCAGCTCGGAGTGATCGACGGTGAGTTCGGTGGTGAGCGCCTGGGCGTGGCAGCCGATCATCAGCGACATGGGAAACGGCCAGGGCTGCGAGGCGAAATAGGCAACCCGCCCGCAGACGATGCCGGCCTCCTCGCGCGTCTCGCGCCGCACCGCCTCCTCGATGGTCTCGCCGGGCTCGACGAAACCCGCAAGGCACGACCACATGCCCTTCACAAAACGCGCCTGTCGGCCGAGCAAGCACCGGTCGCCATCCACGGCCAACATGATTACCACCGGATCCGTGCGCGGAAAATGCTCGCGCCACAGGCCGGGCAATCGCGCCGCCAGCCCGCGTGGCTGTCGCGCGTCGGCGCGCCACAATTGGCGCAGAAACGATGCCGCGCATGCCAGCCGAGCAGCGCCTTGGCCTCCGCGAGCGGTGGCACATGCTCCGCCGCGACCATGCCCTGCACCGCGATTCAGCGCAGATCGTCGACGTGAAATCGTTGCGCGCCTGAGCGCCTCTACCGCTTTGGGATCGAGCCGTAACCGAAACGGGGCGAGCCGTCCGACAACCCGAGCAACATGGTTTCACGCAGGCGCCGAGCGCGCGCGCCTCGGGCAGGTAACAGCGGATCGCATTGATCGGCACACTCTTCAGCACGATCAACTCGCCGCCGATCACGTAAGCGATGGCGTGGGGATCGCCGCGAAGCTTTTTCAGCGCCGCGTCGTCGCCGCGCAATCCGGCCGCGCGGTCGATCGGGCTCGCGGTGTAACCGAGCGGCGGCGGCGGACCGAGATCGGGGCGCGCGGGCACGGTCAGCCGTCATTCTGGGGCCACGCCAACCGGGTCCGGCCCGAAGTGGCCGGCCCGTTGGCTCGGCAATCGGCAATGACGAGGCAGCTCATCCTCGCCTCACTCCGCGGCTTCGCGCTGCGGCCGTCGCGGCCGCGGATAGTAGGCGTCGTAAAGCTCCGGCCGCTGCCATTGCGGGCCGAGCACGCCCTGCTTGGCGCCGTACAAGCACCGACGAGCCAACCTCGTCGCGCGCGGCGCGCATGTGCCGGACGCGGTCGAGGCTGACATCGACGACGGCCAAGCCCGCGGCCGTGCTCTCGAACAAAATCTCCTCCGGCGCCGCCACCATGGCAAGGCCGCGCTCGGAGTGATCGAACAGACGCCGCACCCAAGGACGAGGCGGCCGTGACCGGCGAGGACGCTGCGGCCGGGAAGCCGGCCGAGGCCACTGCCAAGTCCGGCAAGACCGCCAAGGCAGCCGAGCCGGCCGCTGAGGCTGCCGACGGTGCCGCGGCAGCCGCATCGTCCAGCGGTTCGCCCAGCGGTGACTGAGATGCTCGAAGAAGCTCTGGAGCACCTGGTCAAAGGCATTGTCGAGTACCCGGACGAGGTCCGGGTGGACAGCCGCGGGATGCGCCGGGGGCGGGTCCTCGAGGTGCGGGTGCACCCCGAGGACCTGGGCAAGGTCATCGGCCGGGGCGGCCGGACCGCCAAGGCGCTGCGCACGGTCATCAGCTCGCTGGCAGGCAGCTCCTACGTCCGGGTCGACCTGCTGGACGCTGACGAGATCCGCTGACGGCGCTAGCCCGGCATGGAGCTGATCGTTGGCCGGATCGGGCGGCCGCACGGGCTGCGCGGCGACGTGACCGTGGAGGTGCGCACCGATCACCCGGACGACCGCTTCGGCGCGGGCTCGGTGCTGGTGACCGAGCCCGCGACGGCCGGTCCGCTGACCGTCAGCGCCGCGCGCTGGCACTCCGGCCGGCTGCTGCTGCGGTTCGCCGGGTTCGAGGACCGGGACCGGGCGGAGAGCCTGCGCGGGGTGCTGCTGGTGGTGGACTCGGCGCAGCGGCCACCTTCGGCCGAACCAGATACCTTCGCCGATCATGAGCTCATCGGGCTGCGGGTGCTGACGACCGGCGGCGAGGACGTCGGCGTGGTTGCCGAGGTGCTGCACCACGGCCAGAACCTGCTGGTCATCAACGGCGCCGGAGCACGCGAGGGGGCACAGATACTGGTGCCGTTCGTTCTGCCGCTGGTGCCTGAGGTGGATGTGGCGGCCGGCCGGCTGACCGTCGACCCGCCGCCCGGCCTGCTCGATCCGGACGCCGCGGTCTGACCCGGTGGAGGTACCGCGGTGCGCATCGACATCATCACGATCTTCCCCGAGTACTTCGGGCCGCTCCAGGTCTCGCTGATCGGCAAGGCGGCGCAGCGCGGCGACATCGAGTTCGGCATCCATGACCTGCGCGGCTGGACCGATGACGTGCACCGTACGGTGGACGACGCGCCATTCGGCGGCGGGCCGGGAATGGTCATGAAGCCGGGGCCGTGGGGAGCCGCCCTGGACGCGGTGGTGCCGGCCGCCGGGCAGGCCCGGCTGGTGGTGCCGACCCCGGCCGGGATCCCGTTCACCCAGGAGCTGGCCGCGCGCTATGCGGCGGAGGAGCACCTGGTCTTCGCCTGCGGCCGGTACGAGGGCATCGACGCGCGGGTGACGCAGTACGCGCGGACCAGGATGAGCGTGGACGAGGTGAGCATCGGCGACTACGTGCTGCCCGGCGGGGAACTGCCGGCGCTGGTGATCACCGAGGCAATCTGCCGGCTGCTGCCTGGCGTGCTGGGCAACGCCGAGTCCGCCGCCGACGACTCGTTCGGCGCCGGGACCGGGCCGATGGCCGGACTGATCGAGGGCCCTGCCTACACCCGGCCGAGGGTGTGGCGGGACCTGGCCGTGCCGCCGGTGCTGCTGTCCGGCGACCACGCGGCCATCGCCAGGTGGCGGCGCGACTGCGCGCTGCGGCGCACCGCGGCCAACCGGCCTGACCTGGCATCCCGGCTGGCCGCGGATCGGGCCGCCGGGCTTGATGAGCACGATCTGGCCGTGCTGTCGCAGGCCGGCGTCCGAATCACCGGCGAGGATATGGCAGACTGAAAGGCACTGCCCCGGAAGGCACTGCCCCGTGCCGGAGCATTCCGGACGGGCGCGGCCAGGCAAGCCCGCCCGGCCGCGGTGAGTCCGGACAGCCCAGACAGCCCCGTTGTGCGCGTTCGCAGGCGTGCGCGTGATGACTAGTTGAGGAAAGCCACAGCGATGCACACCGCGATTGCCGAGCTGGAGCAGGCTCAGATCCGATCCGACATCCCGTCCTTCCGGCCGGGTGACACGCTGAAGGTGCACGTGCGCGTGGTCGAGGGCAGCCGCTCCCGGATCCAGGTGTTCCAGGGCGTGGTCATCCGCCGGCAGGGCAGCGGGGCCAGGGAGACCTTCACCGTCCGCAAGGTCAGCTACGGCGTCGGCGTCGAGCGGACCTTCCCGGTGCACACCCCGGCGATCGACAAGATCGAGATCGTGACCAGGGGCCGGGTGCGCCGGGCCAAGCTGTACTACCTCCGCTCGCTGCGCGGCCGGGCGGCCCGGATCCGGGAACGCCGGGAGCCGGCGGCACGTTAGACGGTCCGCATCGCGCCGGTGCCAGCCAGCTAGGGGCCCGACGGCAGGAGCCGGGCCGCTGGCCGCTGGCCGGCACCGCTGACCGCGCACGGAAGGCGAGGGTGGCTTCGCATGGCCCGTTCTGTCTGCGAGCACGCATGGGCGTGACCGGGGCGGACCGCGATGACGTACCCGCCGCGGACGGGCAGGCGCCGGCCGCCGAGGCGACCCCCACCGCCCCCACCGCCCCGGCCGGGACCGGGGCGGAAGAGGCCGAGGCAGCAGGGCCGGCCCAGGCCGCAAGACCGAGCAGCCACCGGCGCCGGGCGGGGGACAGCAGCCGGTCGTTCTGGCGCGAGCTGCCGGTGCTGATCGTGGTCGCGCTGGTGATCGCGCTGCTGATCAAGACGTTCGTGGTGCAGGCGTTCTTCATCCCGTCGTCGTCGATGGAGGACACCCTCCTGATCAACGACAAGGTGCTGGTCAACAAGCTGGTCTACCACTTCCGCAAGATCGAGCCCGGCGACATCGTGGTCTTCAGCGGGGCAGGCTCGTGGGATCCGCTGCCAGCCTCGTCCCGGCCGAGCTCCGATCCGGTGGTGCGGCTGTACGACGACACCCTCGGGCGGCTGTTCCACTCGATCTCCGGGCTGTTCGGCACGCCGGTGGACCAGTCGGGCACCGACTTCATCAAGCGGGTGATCGGGACTCCCGGCGACCACGTGGCCTGCTGTAATGCCCAGGGCCTGGTCACAGTCAACGGGGTGCCGCTGCACGAGGGGTCCTACCTGCACCCGGGCGAGAAGCCGGGGTGAGCGCCGCCGGGGTATTCCGGGCGGTTCAGCATCACGGTGCCGCCGGGCCGGCTGTGGGTGATGGGCGACAACCGGGCGGTCTCGGATGACTCCCGGCTGCGCCGCAGCGACCCCGGCGGCGGCACGATCCCGGAGAGCGCCGTGATCGGGCGGGCGTTCCTGATCGTGTGGCCGCCCAGTCAGTGGCGGGTGCTGTCGATTCCGGCCACGTTCGGCCAGCCGGGCATTGACACGCCCGGTGCGCACGCCCCGGCCGGGCACGGTCCTGCTAGACACGGGGCGGGGGGCGGGTCAGCCGCCCTGACCGCCGCGCTGATCAGCGGCGTGCCGGTGCAGGGCACGGCGACGTACCTGCCGCTGGCCGCCGGCTTCGCCGCCGCGGTCCCCCTGACCTGGCTTCAGTTCCGGATTCGCCGTCGCAGGCGCCGCCGTCGCGGCCGGGCGCCGTGGTCGGCCGCGACGCGGTGAGCCGCCTGACCGCGGCGGCACGGCGGGCACCCGCGCGGACCGGCGTGGCACCGGGCGCTGGCGTCGTTCGCGGCCGTGGCCGGCGTTAGGCTCGACTGCAATGACGAGCGACGAGCAGGGCACGCCGGACCGGGGCGTGACCGAGGCGGGTTCCGGCGGCTCCGGCACGGGCAGCGGGAGCGGCACCAGCGGCGAGCCTCCGGCAGGCCCGCAGGCTCAAGCCGACGGCCAGCCGTCCCCAGACGGCCAGGTCCCGGACGGCCAGGCTCACGGACGGCCAGGCAGACGCCGCTGGGGACGGTGCCCCGGCGGGCCGCCGACGGCGCCGCCAGCGCTCGTTCTGGCGCGAGCTGCCGGTGCTGGTCGTGGTCGCGCTGGTGATCGCGCTGCTGATCAAGACGTTCGTGGTGCAGGCGTTCTTCATCCCGTCGTCGTCGATGGAGGACACCCTCCTGATCGGCGACAAGGTGCTGGTGAACAAGCTGGTCTACCACTTCCGCAAGATCGAGCCCGGCGACGTCATCGTGTTCGACGGGGCCGGCTCGTGGGATCCGGTGCCGCCGCCGTCCCGGCCGAGCTCCGATCCGCTGGTGCGGCTGTACGACGACACGCTCCGGCCGCTGTTCCAGTCCATCTCCGGGCTGTTCGGCACGGTGCCGGGGCAGACCGACTACATCAAGCGGGTGATCGGGGTTCCCGGCGACCGGGTGGCCTGCTGCACCCACGGCCTGGTCACGGTCAACGGGGTGCCGCTGCACGAGCAGTCGTACCTGTTTCCGGGCGCGGAACCGTCGCAGATCCGGTTCAGCATCACCGTGCCGCCGGGCCGGCTGTGGGTAATGGGCGACAACCGGGCGGTATCGGATGACTCCCGGCTGCACCAGGACGATCCCGGTCACGGGACCGTGCCGGAGAGCGAGGTGATCGGGCGGGCCTTCCTGATCGTGTGGCCGCCCAGCCGGTGGCGGGTGCTGTCGATCCCGGCCACGTTCGGCCAGCCGGGGATCCACAGCCCGCGGGCGGACTCCGCCGCCGGCCCTTCCACCCAGCTGGCCCAGACCCAGCTGGCCCAGACCCAGCTGGACCTGACCCGCGGCGTACCCGTGGCGGCCACCGGAACCTACCTGCCGCTGGCCGGCGGCCTCGCCGCGGCTATTCCGCTGACCTGGCTGCAGCGCCGGATCCGGCTGCGGGCCCGGCGGCGCAGGCGCCGGTGACGACATGCTGGCACCGGTGCGACGGCCTTCGGGCTACACCCCCCGGCGGGACTGCGGGCTGGCCGGGTACGAGCGCGTGCTGGCCCGGGCCGGGCTGTCCCCGGTCGCCGGGATCGACGAGGCCGGCCGCGGTGCCTGCGCCGGGCCGCTGGTCGTCGCCGCGGTCGAGCTGGACCAGCGCAGGCTGTCCGGCCTGACCGGGCTGGCCGACTCCAAGGCGCTGACCGTGCGGGCCAGGGAGGCGGCGTATCACGAGGTGATCAGGTGTGCCAGGGCCTGGCATGTGGTGATCATCCCGGCCGCCGATGTTGACCGGCTCGGGCTGCACGTCTGCAACGTGACCGGGATGCGGCGGGCCCTGGCCGGGCTGGGCGGCAGGCCGGGTTACGTGCTGACCGACGGCTTCCCGGTGCGCGGCCTGGCCGTGCCCGCTCTGGCCATGTGGCAGGGAGATCAGGTCGCCGCGTGCGTGGCAGCCGCCTCCGTGATAGCCAAGGTGACCAGGGACGCGATCATGCGGGAGGTGCACGCGAGCTACCCCGTCTACGGGTTTGCCCGGCATAAGGGATATTCCACCCGGAGCCACATGAGGGCCCTGACCGAGCACGGCCCGTGCCCGGAGCACCGGCTATCGTTCGCCAACGTGCGCCCGGTGCCGGCGGCCGACGGCGGGCCGGTCAGCCCGGCCAGCCCGGCCGAGTTCCCCGAGGACCCGGAGCGGGAAGAACCGGTCTGCGGCCCATGGCCGCCGGGCCCGGCAGATAGGGGGAACGGGCAGCCGGGCGAGGGGCACGGGTCAGCCGCGGCCTGGCAGGAGGCGGCGGACGGGTCCGGGCGGGAAGGGGACCTTATGGTTGACCTCATCGGGCGCCACGCTCAGCTGGCGGCGGCCGGTTCCGCGTCCCGCACGCGTGGCGCCTGATCGGAGGGAAGTGCAGTGAGCGCGGAGGATCTCGAGAAGTACGAGACCGAGATGGAGCTCCAGCTCTATCGCGAGTACCGCGATGTGGTCGGCCTGTTCAGCCACGTGGTCGAGACCGAGCGCCGGTTCTATCTCACCAACCAGGTCGATCTCAGCGTGCGGGCTGCCGACAACGGAGAGGTTTACTTCGAGGTCACCATGCAGGACGCCTGGGTATGGGACATGTACCGCCCCGCCAGGTTCGTGAAGAATGTGCGGGTTGTCACGTTCAAGGACGTCAACGTCGAGGAACTCGCCAAGAGCGACCTCCAGCTGCCCGACGAGAAGTGACGCCGGCACCGGACCAGTTCCCGGCCGGGCCGGATTAGAGCACCCGCCACCGACGGTCCGGCGCCCGGCGTCCACAGCGCCAGTGCCCGGCGGCCCGCCATTCCACAGCGCCAGGACGGCCGGCACGGCGGCCGGTCATCTTCGCCATCTTCGGAACTGGAGGTGGTGAGCCTTGAACCCCAAGGACGAGCTGGGCAGACAGGGCGAGCAGATCGCCGCTGACTACCTTCAGCGGGCCGGCCTGCAGATCCTGGACCGGAACTGGAGGTGCCCGGAGGGCGAGATCGACATCGTGGCGGCCGAGCGCCGGGCGCTGGTGGTCTGCGAGGTGAAGACCCGCTCGGGCACCAGGTACGGGACCCCGCTGGAGGCGATTACCCAGCGCAAGCGGAGCCGGCTGCGGCGGCTCGCGGTCCGCTGGGTGCTCGCGCACGGGGTCCTGTTCGACGAGGTGCGGGTGGACGCGGTCGGGGTGCTCCGCAGCGCATCCGGCGAGTTCACCGTCGAGCACGTCCGCGGGGTGGGCTAGATGCCGCTGGCCAGGGCCCATGCGATCGCGCTCGTCGGGGTGCAGGGCCATCCGGTCGAGATCGAGGCCGATATCGAGAACGGGCTGGTCGCCTTGCATCTGGTCGGCCTGCCGGATACCGCGCTGCGCGAGGCCAGGGACCGGATCCGGTCGGCCATCGTGAACAGCGGCGAGAGCTGGCCGCAGCGCCGGATCACCGTCGGACTGTCGCCCGCCAGCCTGCCCAAGCGCGGCAGCGGCTTTGACGTGGGGATAGCCGTGGCGCTGCTGTGCGCCGCGGGTGCGGTTCCGCCCGGCCGGCTCGCCGGGCTGGTACTGGTCGGCGAGCTCGGCCTGGACGGCCGGATCCGGCCGGTCCCCGGCGTGCTCCCGGCGGTGGCGGCGGCTGCCGCTGCGGGGTTCAGCAAGGTGGTAGTGCCGACGCCGAACGCGGCCGAGGCGGCGCTGGTGCCGCGGATGCGGGTACTGGCCGCGCCGAGCCTGGCCGTGCTGCTCGGCTGGCTGCGCGACGGCGACGCGCCCGGCCCGGCCGGCCTGCGCGTCATCGAGACCGGCGACAGTGGCAGGCAGGGCATCCTGGAGCCCGGCGAGCCCGGTGGTTCCGGTGAGTCCCGTGGCTTAGGTGAGTCCCGTAGTTTAGGTGAGCACAGTGGTTCCGGTGAGTACTACGGTTCCGGCCCGGCCGGCCAGCCGGGCGAGCCGGACCTGGCCGACGTCGTCGGGCAGCCGACGGCCAGGCGGGCGGCCGAGATCTGCGCGGCGGGCGGCCATCACCTGCTGCTGCTCGGCCCGCCCGGCGTGGGCAAGACCATGCTGGCCGAGCGCCTGCCGACGGTGCTGCCCGGCCTGGAACCGGCCGCCGCGCTCGAGGTGAGCGCGATCCACTCGGTGGCCGGGGCGCTGCCGCCCGGCCGGCCGCTGGTGACCAGGCCGCCGTTCTGCGCCCCGCATCACACCGCGACCAAGGCGGCGATCGTGGGCGGCGGCAGCGGGACGATCCGGCCCGGGGCGGCGTCGCTGGCGCATCACGGCTGCCTGTTCCTGGACGAGGCGCCGGAGTTCGCCAGGGACGTGCTGGACGCGCTGCGCCAGCCGCTGGAGTCGGGCGAGGTGATCGTGGCCCGGTCCGGGCTGACCGCCCGGTTCCCGGCCAGGTTCACCCTGGTGCTGGCCGCGAACCCGTGCCCGTGTGCCAGGGCGGCCGCGGCCCGGTCCGCCTGCACCTGCACGCCGACCGTGCGCCGCCGGTATCTGGCCCGGCTGTCCGGGCCGCTGCTGGACCGGGTGGACGTGAAGGTCGAGTTCCTGCCGGTCGGCCGGGCCGAGCTGCTCAGCGACCGGCGGCTGACCGAGCCGAGCGCGGTGGTCGCGGACAGGGTCAGGCAGGCCAGGGCCAGGGCCTCGGCCCGGCTGGCCGGGACGCCGTGGCGGCTGAACGCCGAGATCCCCGGCAGCGAGCTGCGCCGCCACTATCCGCCGCGGCCCGGCGCGCTCGGGCCGCTGGAGCGGGCCATGGACCTGGGCGAGATCAGCGCCCGCGGCGCCGACCGGGTGCTGCGGCTGTCCTGGACGCTGGCCGACCTCGCCGCCGTCTCCCGCCCCGGGCCGGACCAGGTCAGCTACGCCCTCGGCCTGTGGCTCGGAGTCGGCCAGTAGCCGGCCTGCACCGGCTGCCCTACGCTGAGGGCAGTCCGTTGCCGCCACGCCGCAAGGAATCCTCATGCCGGTAGCAGAGATAACCCGTGCCGAAACCGGGGAGCGCGCACGCCTGGTGCGAGTGGGCTCCTATGCCATCGCGCTCGACCTGACCAGGGGCGCCGAGGTGTTCGGGTCCACCAGCGTGATCAGATTCAGCTGCACCCAGCCCGGCGCGGCCACGTATCTCGACCTGATCGCGGACAAGGTGCACGAGATCTCGCTGAACGGCACCCCGGTCGACCCGGGCGCGGCTTACTCCGACGGGCGGATCCAGCTGTCCGGGCTGGCGGACAGCAACGAGCTCAGGGTCGTCGCGGACTGCCGGTACTCCTCGGACGGGACCGGGCTGCACCGGTCGGTGGACTCGGCCGACGGCAAGGTCTACACCTACACCAAGTTCGAGCCCGCCTACGCCCGCCGGGTGTTCGCGAACTTCGACCAGCCGGACCTGAAGTCCAGCTTCAGCTTCACGGTCACCGTGCCCGCGCACTGGACCGTGCTGTCGAACCAGCCGGGATCGCCGCCCGGGCCGGACGACCAGGCCAGCGCTGGCCAGAACAGCGCTAGTGAGGGCAGTGCGGTGTGGCGGTTCGCGCCGACGCCGCCGATCTCGACCTACCTGACCGCGGTGGCGGCAGGCGAGTACCACGTCGTGCGCTCCGAGCACACCACCGCACGCGGTCAGGTGATCCCGCTGGCCATCGCCTGCCGTGCCTCACTCGCCGACTACCTCCAGGCCGACGACCTGTTCCAGATCACCCGCGCGGGCCTGGACTACTACACCGGGCTGTTCCGGGGCGATTACCCGTTCGCGAAGTACGACCAGGTGTTCGCGCCGGAGTACAGCGCCGGAGCCACCGAGAACGTCGGCTGCGTGATCCTGTCCGATGAGTTCCTGTTCCGGTCCCGGACCACCGACACCATGTACGAGGTCCGCGCCATGGTGCAGCTGCACGAGATGGCGCACATGTGGTTCGGCAACCTGGTGACCATGCGGTGGTGGGACGACCTGTGGCTGAACGAGTCGTTCGCCGAGTTCTGCGGGAGCCTGTCCAGTGCCGAGGCCACCCGGTTCACCGATGCCTGGACCTCCTTCTCCTGCGCCCGCAAGACCTGGGGCTACATGCAGGACCAGCTGCCGTCCACGCACCCGATCGCGGCCGATGTGCCCACGCTGAGCCAGGCGGTGGCGAACTTCGACGGGATCAGCTACGCCAAGGGCGCGTCGGTGCTCAGGCAGCTGGCTGCCCGGGTCGGCCGGGAGCAGTTCCTGGCCGGCATCCGGGCCTACTTCAGCCAGCATGCCTGGGGCAATGCCACCCTGGCTGACCTGCTGGCCGCGATCGAGGCCAGCTCGGGCGCCCGGCTCGCCGACTGGTCCAAGGCATGGCTGGAGACCGCCGGGCCGAACACCCTGCGCGCCGACTTCGAGCTGGACGACAGCGGGGCGTTCCGCTCGTTCGCCGTGCTGCAGGAGGCCCCGGCCGAGCATCCGACGCTGCGGCCGCACCACATCGCCATCGGCCTGTACCAGCTCACCGACTCCTCGCTGCGGCGCACGCGCCGGATCGAGGTCAGCGTGCAGGGCCCGCGTACCGAGGTGGCCGGGCTGGCGGGCGTGCCGCAGCCGGACCTCACGCTGCTCAACGACGGCGACCTCGACTACGCGATCGTGCGGTTCGACCAGCGGTCGCTGCGCACGCTGGCCGCCAGCATCGGCACCCTGGACGACTCGCTGGCCAGGGCCGTGTGCTGGGGCGCGGCGATCGACATGCTGCGGCAGGCCGAGCTCTCGCTGCCCGCGTTCGCCCGGATGCTGGCGGCCGGCATGGCGGCCGAGAGCTCGATATCGCTGCTCCAGATCCTGCACGCGACCACGCATCGGGCGATCACCCAGTCCGGTGACCCGGACTGGGTGCCCGAGGGCAAGCGGGAGCTGGCCGACGCCGCGGCGCGGCTGCTCCGGGCGGCCGAGCCGGGCAGTGACCACCAGCTTGCCTGGGCCCAGATGCTGTGCTGGACGGCCACCGCGCCGGACCAGCTTGACCTGCTGACCGGGCTGCTCGACGGCAGCACGGAGCTGCCCGGCCTGCCGGTGGACACCGAGCTGCGCTGGTCCGTGCTGCGCCGGCTGGCGACCATGGGCCGGGCCGGCGACGCGGACATCGATGCGGAACTGGCCAGGGACGGCACCGATGCCGGCCGGCGGTACGCCCTCACCTGCCGGGCCTCGATCCCCGACGCCGAGCACAAGGCGGCCGCCTGGCGGCTGCTGGCGGAGTCCTCCGAGCTCGGCACCCAGGGCATCCTGCAGGTCGCCGGCGGCTTCATCCAGCCCGAGCATGCCGCCCTGCTCGAGCCGTATGCGGAGCGCTACTTCGAGCTGCTCCCGCAGATCTGGGCGTCCCGCGGCGAGCACGTGCGGGTGCGGCTCGGCCAGGTGCTGTTCCCGTACCCGGCGGTCTCGCCGGAGCTGCTGGGCCGGATCGATGCGCTGCTGGAGACCGAAGCCGGCCGGGAGCCCGGCCTGGCGCGCCTGCTGGTCGAGCAGCGCGACATCGCGGCCCGCGCCCTGCGGTCCAGGGCGCTTCCGGCCTCGGTCGGCTGACGGCGACGGTTCCGGGGAATACGGCGCGGCCAGCGGAACCCGCGGGGTGCTGCCCTGGTAGCGTCGGCCCTGCCGTGCCAGAAACTGAATCTCCCGACGCCAGGCAGCCCTCGGGCCAGGCCGTGGCCTCGGTCGTCATCCCCACCTACAACCGCTCCGGCTTACTGCGGCGCACGCTGGAGACGCTGACCCGGCAGAGCCTTCCCGCAGCCGAGTTCGAGGTGATCGTTTCCGACGACGGCTCATCCGACGCGACCGCCGCGGTGGCCCGCTCGTTTTCCGGCCGGCTGCGGATCCGGTACCGCTTCTCCGAAGACCTGGGCTACCGGGTGGCGGCCGCGCGCAACGCCGGAGCGCGGCTGGCCACCGCGCCGGTGCTGGTGTTCCTCGACACCGGCACGCTGACCGGGCCCGGCTTCCTTCGCGCGCACCTGGCCGCGCACTCGGCCGGGGCCGCCGGGGGCACCGGGGGCACCGGGCCCGGCGCGGGAGGCACGGCGGTAACCGGCTACTGCTATGGCTACCAGCCGCTGGCCGAGACGCCCTGGCCGGACGTGGCGGCCGAGCTTGAGCCGGCCCAGGCCGTCCGGCGTTACGGCGAGGACCCGGGGTTCCTGGATTACCGGCACGGGGCATTCGCCGCTGCCGGGTTCGACCCCGCCCGGCTGACCGCGCCGTGGTTCCTGTTCTGGGGCATGAACTGCTCGGTGGGCGCCGATGTGTTCTGGGCGGCCGGCGGCTACGACGAGAACTACCGGTCCTACGGCGTGGAGGACGTCGATCTCGGCTACCGGCTGTTCCGTCGCGGCGTGCCGTTCGTGCTGGCCAGGGATGGCTGGACGATCGAGCTGCCGCACCAGCGGGACCTGCGTGCCGAGCGCCTCAGCGTGCTGCGCAACGCCAGGTACTTCCTGCACAAGTATGGCGGGCCGACGGCCGAGCTGGCCTACTGCGCGTTCCAGACGGCCGAGCTGGTGATCGAGTCGGACGCCGCCGCGCTAGCCGACTGGACCAGGCAGTCGGCGGACCTTGACGTGTCCGCCGAGCTTGCGCAGGCCGCCGCGGACATCCCGGCGGATGCCAGCGTGGTGGTGTTCGGCTGCGGCGGCACCGTGCCGGCCGGGCTGCCGCCGGGCACCCTGCTGGACTTCGACGCCCGGCTGCTCGGCTCGGCCCTGGCCGACCGCAGGCACACCGGGCTGCACGCGATCGGGCTGCGCACGCCGCTGCCCAGCCGGACCGCGGACGTGGTCCTCATCACCTCGCGCCTGCGCGGCCTGTGGGACCGGTGGGGCGACCGGCTGCTGGCCGAGGCGCGCCGGATCGGCCGCCAGGTCCGCGGTCCCGAGCTCGGCTAGAGCGCTGGTCGAGCCGCCGCGCCGTGCGGCGACGAATACACTACGAGGACGAACCGGCCGGTTCTGATGAGAGGGATCCCACCCATGCAGCCGCTGGCGATGCTTGCTGTCGCTTCCGGCATCGTCATGGTTATCGGTGTCTCGGCCACGCTGGTCCTGACCCTGCGAAGCACCAAGCCTCGTCCCGCCGGCATCAGTCGCTGGCACCGTCACGGGAGCATCCCCCTGGCAGCGGCTGCGCTGGCGCTCGGTGCTATCTCCCGCGGCAGCGGGCAGTCACCCGCCGCGCACGACGTTATCGCTGCGACCGCAGGCGCTCTGTTCCTTGGCGCCCTGGCGTGCGCGGTGGCTGGTGCAGTTACCGGGAGGCGGCACCAGCACCCCGCGCGGTAGCGCGACCGGACGATAGCTTGTGCCGCCGCCGCGTGGCTACCTGGCGAGCAGGCGCCGGAGCAGGGTCAGGTAGGAAGCCGCCCTGCGGATCGACCCGGCGCAGGACAGGGTGACAGAGCAGGACCTCGTCCGGTCGCCGCAAGATCACGGCGACGACGTGATGCGTCTCCGCCTCTCAAGTATCACGCCGGCCGTCGCAGGGCCGGTGCGGCTGTGCACAGCCGCGCTCCGTACGGCCCGCTATCCACAGGCCGCGTCCGCGGCCGGCGCCGGCCGCCCGGTCCTGGCAGCGTGGCTAGCGGAGGTGAGGCGGTTGGACCCGACACGGCGGCCGGCCGGGGCGAATGAGTGAGGCGCTGGACCCGGCGGGCGAGGTACCGGATGCGGAGCGGCTGGCCAGGGCCGCGCTCAGCGTGCTGGCAGATCCGGGTGATCCGGTGCTCGGCGCGCTGCTGCGCCGGTGCGGCCCGGCCGAGGTGGTGACGGCCGTCCGCGCCGGGACCGATCCGAAGGCCGTGCTGCCGCCCGCCGGGCGCGAGGTGCCGGGGATCGGCCGTGCGCTCCGGCGCTGGCACGGCCGGCTGGACCTGGTGCCGCCGCCGGCCAGGCTGTCGGCCTGGGCAGGCGGCAGGCTGCGGCTGGCGTGCCCCGGCGAGCCGGAGTGGCCGAGCCAGCTCGACGACCTGGGTGATACCAGGCCCGTGGTGCTCTGGCTGCGCGGGCAGGCCGACCTGCGGTACGCCTGCCTGCGCTCGGTGGCGGTGGTGGGCTCGCGCGCCGCGACCAGCTACGGCAATCACGTCTGCGCCGAGCTGGCCGCGGCACTGGCCGAGCGCGGCTTCACCGTGCTGTCCGGCGGGGCCTACGGCATCGACAGCCGGGCGCACCAGGGCGCCCTGGCGGCTGACGGCCTGACCGTGGCAGTGCTGGCCAGCGGGCTGAGCTATGGCTACCCCAGGGGACATCAGGAGCTGTTCGCGGCGATCGCGGCGCAGGGACTGCTGGTCAGCGAGTGCCCGCCGGACCGCGCTCCGACCCGGCCGGGGTTCCTCGTCCGCAACCGGCTGATCGCGGCCCTGAGCCGGGGCACGGTGGTGGTCGAGGCCGCGCTGCGCAGCGGCGCGCTGAACACGGCCAGGCACGCGCGCGAGCTGTGCCGCCCGCTGATGGCCGTGCCGGGCCAGGTGACCTCGGATCAGTCGGCCGGCTGTCACGAGCTGATCAGGGAATGGGGCGCGGTCCTGGTCACCGGCGCGCGCGACGTGGCCGAGCACATCTCGCCGGTCGGCGAGCACGCCCATGCGCCGCGGCTTGGCCCGGCGGTGCCGCGCGACGGCCTGGACCCGGTCGCCACGGCCGTGCTCGAGACGGTGCCGGCCCGCCGCGGCCGCGGCCCGGCCACGATCGCGGCGATGTCGGGCGTCGACCTGGACACGGCGATGCGCTGCCTGGGCCTGCTGGCGGCCGCGGGCTACGTCGAGCGCTGCGAGCACGGCTGGCGAGCCAGGAAGCAGGCGTGAGCGCCGGCGGGCCCTGACCCCCCGGGCCGAGACAGGCAGCGCGACACGGACCGGACATCTCAGCGCGCGAGCGGCGGCGGGCGGACACTAGGCACCATGAGCGAGGGCACCGGGTCAGGGCTGGCCGGCGGTGAGCTGCCGGGGGAGCTCAGCCGGGCGCTGGCCGGGTTCGAGCGGCACCTGGCGGCCGAGCGCGGGCTGTCGCCGCATACCGTGCGGGCCTACGTCGGCGACCTCAGGTCCCTGCTGGAGCACGCCGACCGGTGCGGCATCGGCGAGCTTGGCGAGCTCGACATCGGCGTGATCCGGGCCTGGCTCGCCACTCAGCACGCGGCCGGGCAGGCCAGGGCCACGATCGCCCGGCGGGCCGCGGCGGCGCGGGCCTTTACCGGGTTTGCCCGCAGCCGGGGCTGGCTGGCCGGCGATCCCGGCCAGCTGCTCGGCATCCCGAAGGCTGGCCGCAGGCTGCCGCAGGTGCTGGCCAGAACGCAGATGGACGCGGTGCTCACGGCCGGCCAGGAAGACGATGCGGCGGCGGATGATCCGGTTGCCGCGGCGCTGGCACTGCGCGACCGGGCGATCGTCGAGCTGCTCTATGCCACCGGCATCCGGGTCAGCGAGCTGTGCGGGCTCGACCTCGGCGACCTTGACGGCGAGCGGCGGACGGTGCGGGTCATGGGCAAGGGCAGCAGGGAGCGGGTGGTGCCGGTGGGGGTGCCCGCGGTCCGGGCGGTCCGGCTCTGGCGCGATGACGGCCGGCCGCTGCTGGCCGCGGCCCGGTCCGGGCCTGCCCTGTTCCTCGGGGCCCGCGGCGCCCGGATCGACCCGCGGGTGGCCCGCAAGGCGGTGCACGCGCGGATCCGGGCGGCTGGCTCGGTGCCCGACACCGGGCCGCACGGCCTGCGCCACACCGCCGCTACCCACCTGCTCGAAGGGGGCGCCGACCTGCGCAGCGTACAGGAGATCCTGGGGCATGCCTCGCTGGCGAGCACCCAGATCTACACGCACGTATCGGTCGAGCGGCTGCTGTCGGCCTACCGGCAGGCACATCCGCGGGCCTGACCGGGATCCGGCGGTCCGGAGAAGGCCGCGCTGCCCAGCCTTGCATGCGGCAAGACGCGAGCGAGCGCCGGGCGGTCCGCGGCATGTAAACTGGCGGCGGCTCCTGACAGCCCGGGCTGCACGCTGCGCTCAGCCGGTAACACGCTTCCGGCCGGCGGCGTCGGCCGGGCGCTGCCGGGAAGCCGAAATTCGCGCGTCCGCCAGCCGCCTGGTGGATACCGGCGGGCGACTGCTCACCGGACCCCTGGCGGAACGCGGCTCGCCGGTCCGCGGGATTGCTCCCGCGGCGAGCGCGTACGGACGCCAGGGGTAACCGGCAGCGCGGGCCCGCGGGCCCGCGCACGACAGGAAAGGGGACACCGGCATGGCCCCGGTTGTCACCATGCGGCAGCTGCTTGAGAGCGGCGTCCACTTCGGTCACCAGACCAGGCGCTGGAACCCGAAGATGAAGCGGTTCATCTTCACCGAGCGCAACGGCATCTACATCATCGACTTGCAGCAGTCCCTGGCCTTCATTGACCGGGCGTACGAGTTCATCAGGGAGACGGTCGCCCACGGCGGTTCCGTTCTGTATGTCGGCACCAAGAAGCAGGCCCAGGAGGCCATCGCCGAGCAGGCCCGCCGGGTCGGCATGCCGTTCGTGAACCAGCGCTGGCTCGGCGGCATGCTGACCAACTTCAGCACCGTCTACAAGCGGCTGCAGCGCCTGAAGGAGCTCGAGGAGATCGACTTCGAGGACGTGGCCGGCTCGACCCTGACCAAGAAGGAGCTGCTCCAGCTGCGGCGGGAGCGGGACAAGCTGGAGCGCTCGCTCGGCGGCATCAGGGACATGGCCAAGGTGCCGAGCGCGCTGTGGGTGGTGGACACGAAGAAGGAGCACATCGCCGTCAGCGAGGCCCGCAAGCTGGGCATCCCGGTGATCGCCATCCTGGACACCAACTGTGACCCGGACGAGGTGACCTACCCGATCCCGGGCAATGACGACGCGATCCGCAGCGTGGCGCTGCTGACCCGGGTGGTCGCTGACGCGGTGGCGGACGGCCTGATCGCCAGGGCCGGTGCCGCGGCCGGCGAGGAGAAGCCGTCGGTGCCGGGCGCCGAGGAGGGCATCGGGGCGGCCGAGCCGCTCGCGGAGTGGGAACGGGCCCTGCTCGAGGGCCGCCCCGACGAGGCACCCGCCGCGGTGAACGGCACTGCCGTGGCAGCCAACGGCGGCGGCGCGGCGGCGAACGGCGGTGTCGTGGCGGCGGAACCCCCGGCCCCGGCCGCGGCCCCGGCTGCTGACACCGCGGCCCCGGCCGCAGCCCCGGCTGCTGACACTGCACCGGCACCGGTACCGGCCGCGGCCCCGGCTGCGGACACCGTGGCGCTGCAGGCCGCCAATCCGGCCCCGCGGCCCGCGGCCGCGCAAGCGCGGCCCGCGGCCCGCGGCCCCGCCGGCCGCGGCAAGCGCGGCCCCGGCTGCGGACGCGGCCCGGCTGCGGACGCGGCCCCGGCTGCGGACGCGGCCCCGGCTGCGGACGCGGCTCCGGCGGCCAACGCGGCTCCGGCTGCGGACGCGGCCCCCGCCGATCCGGCTCCGGCCGGGACCGGCGAGGCCAGTGCGGCCGAGGCCAGTGCGGCCGAGACCAGTGCGGCGGAGACCAGTACGGCGGAGGCCAGCGTCGCCGAGGCCAGCGCGGCCGAGGCTGTTCCCGGCGAGTCCGGTACATCCGGCACCGCGTAGCCGCCGTCGTACCGGCAGCCGCGAGCACGCGGCTGCCCGGCTGCCGCATGTGACCGGTGGTAACCGGAGGGTGACGAGATAGCGAGAGATGAGGACATGGCAAACACCGCCGACATCAAGCGGCTCCGCGAGCAGACCGGCGCGGGCATGGTCGACTGCAGGGACGCCCTGGATCAGGCCGACGGCGACTACCAGGCCGCGGTCGAGATACTGCGGATCAAGGGTGCCAAGGACAACCGGAAGCGGGCCGATCGGGCCGCCGCCAACGGGCTGATCACCGCCGAGCTGGACGGCACCGGCGCCGGCGTCCTGGTCGAGCTGAACTGCGAGACCGATTTCGTGGCCAAGACCGACCTGTTCCAGCAGCTCGCCGCGGACATCGCCAGGGCCGCACTGGCCGCCG
Organism: uncultured Actinomycetota bacterium; assembly: GCA_963719705.1. Lineage (GTDB taxonomy): Bacteria > Actinomycetota > Actinomycetes > Streptosporangiales > Streptosporangiaceae > CAVRCV01. Next base: position 83,065 of record CAVRCV010000011.1, on the reverse strand, counting down.
GCGCGGCGGACCGGCTGGCCGTCCTCGGCCTGCAGGTGCGGCCGGACCGCAGCACCCAGGAGCTGATCGACGAGGCGGGCGCGTCGCTGAAGGAAAAGCTGGAACTCGGCCGGTTCGCCCGGTTCGAGGGCGGTTACGTGACCGCCTACCTGCACAAGTCCGCCCCCGGCCTGCCGCCGACCATCGGCGTGCTGGTCCAGCTGGACGAGGCCGGGGCCGCGGTGGCACAGGACGTCGCGCACCAGGTGGCGGCCATGCGCCCGCAGTACGTGACCCGCGAGGACGTGCCCGCGGACCTGGTCGCCAGCGAGCGCCGCATCGCCGAGCAGCTCACCAGGGAGGAGGGCAAGCCGGAGCAGGCGATCCCGAAGATCGTCGAGGGCCGGGTGAACGCCTTCTTCCGTGACGTGGTGCTGACCGAGCAGGAATCGGTCCGGGTGCCGAAGAAGACGGTCCGGCAGCTGCTGGCCGAGCACGGCGCGCAGGTGCGCGGCTTTGCCCGGTTCCAGATCGGCCAGGCCGGTTGACACCAGCCGGGCTACCAGGGCTACCAGGGCTCGCGGACGACGGCGGCGCCCCGGCGGCCGGCGAGGCGCATCCCAGCTGGCGCCGGGTGGTGCTGAAGCTGTCCGGCGCGGCGTTCTCCGGCCGCGAGCCGCTCGGCATCTCGCCGGATGCCGTGATCCGCATCGCCGCCGAGATCCGGGCAGCGGTGCAGCTCGGCATCCAGGTCGCCGCGGTGGTGGGCGGCGGCAACATGTTCCGGGGGGCGGCCCTGTCCGAGCGCGGCATCGACCGCGCCAGGGCCGACTACATGGGCATGCTCGGGACCGTCATCAACTGCCTGGCACTCCAGGACGTGCTGGAAAAGCGCCAGGTCGAGACCAGGGTGCAGACCGCGATCACGATGGGACAGGTGGCCGAGCCGTATATCCCGCGCCGCGCCATCCGGCACCTGGAGAAGGGCCGGGTAGTGATCTTCGGGCCGGCCTGGGCGCGCCGTTCTTCTCCACCGATACCTGTGCCGCGCAGCGGGCGCTGGAGATCGGCGCCCAGGCGGTGCTCAAGGGCACCGGAGTGGACGGCGTGTACGACGCCGACCCCCGGCAGATGCCGGAGGCGGTCCGGTTCCACCGGCTGGACTACAGCGAGGTGCTGCGCCGCGGCCTGCGGTTCATGGACGCGACCGCGGTGAGCCTGTGCATGGACAATAACCTGCCGATTGTCGTGTTTGACCTGATGGGCGAGGGCAACGTGCTGCGCGCGATCCGCGGCGAGCGGATCGGCACGCTGGTCAGCCGGGCAGGAGGCTGACCCCACCTCGTGGCAGGAACTCGCCGGCCAGGAGCACCATAGGTACATGCAGGCGCCCGGCGCAGGGCGCTAACCGGAGCAGTACCGACGCACGGGAGCCGCAGTGATTGACGACACACTCCTCGAAGCGGAGGAGAAGATGGAGAAGGCGGTGACGGTCGCCAAGGAGGAATTCGCCGGCATCCGCACCGGCCGGGTGAATCCCTCGATGTTCAACAAGATCACGGCCGAGTACTACGGTACCCAGACCGCGGTGAACCAGCTGGCCTCCTTTCACATGCCAGAGCCACGGATGATCATCGTGCAGCCGTTCGACAAGTCGTCGATGGCCGCGATCGAGAAGGCCATCAGGAGCAGTGACCTGGGCGTGAACCCGTCCAGTGACGGGGTGATCATCAGGGTGATCTTCCCCGAGCTGTCCGAGGAGCGGCGCCGGGAGTACATCAAGATCGCCCGCCACAAGGCCGAGGACAGCCGGGTGTCCATCCGCAACATCCGCAGGCACGCCAAGGACGCGATCGACAAGCTGGTCAAGAACGGCGAGGCGGGCGAGGACGACGGCCGCCGGGCGGAACGTGACCTGGACGAGCTCACCCACACCTACGTGGCGCAGGTCGATGACCTGCTCAAGCACAAGGAATCCGAGCTTCTCGAGGTCTAGCACAGCCAGCGGCCGACCGGTGCTAAGGGGAAAGTTGGCAGTACGCGCGGACGCCAGGGCCGACGGCGGCGGGCGCAGGCGGATCTCGACCGGCCGGAACCTGCCGGTCGCGGTCGCGGTCGCGCTCGGGCTCGGCGGGCTCGCGGTGCTGACCCTGTTCACGGTGAAGGCCACGTTCCTGATCGTCGTCGGGGCGGCGGCCGGGACCGCGCTCTGGGAGCTGAACCGGGCGCTGAGCGCCCGCGAGATCCGGCTGCCGGTCCTGCCCATCGGCGCGGGCGGGACCGCGATGCTGCTGCTCGCCTACTTCAGCGGCGAGCAGGCGATGCTGGCCGCGCTGGCCGCGACCGTGGTGACGCTGCTGGCCTGGCGGCTGCCCGGCGGCCCGGACGGTTACCTGCGGGACCTCACCGCCGCCGTGTTCACCCTGGCCTACCTGCCGCTGCTGGCCACGTTCGTGGCGCTGATGCTGGCCCGGCCGGACGGCGCGCGCCGGGTGCTGCTGTTCCTCATCCTGACCGTGTGCAGCGACGTGGGCGGGTACTTCGCCGGGATCCTGGCCGGGCGGCACCCGATGGCGCCCGGCATCAGCCCCAACAAGACCTGGGAGGGGCTCGCCGGGTCGGTCATCGTCTGCCTGGCCGGCGGGGCGATCGCGCTGCCGCTGCTGCTGCACGGCCGGCTGTGGCAGGGCCTGGTCCTGGGGGCGGCCGCGGTGGCCATCGCCACGCTGGGCGACCTGGCCGAGTCCATGATCAAGCGCGACCTGGCCATCAAGGACATGGGCGCGCTGCTGCCCGGCCACGGCGGGATCCTGGACCGGATCGACGCCCTGCTGGTCATGGCGCCGGTCGTGTGGCTGCTGCTAGTGCTCTTCATCCCGAACGGGCACCAGGGCTAACCGCCGCCGTCGCTAGCTGGCGACCCAGCTGCGGCGCTGCGCGGCGAGCTGGGTGACCAGGCTGGCCGGGCCACGGTCGGCCGCCAGCAGCCGCTCCCGCTCGCTGACCGGGATGATCCACAGCCAGCGGACCGGCTCGCCGCTGACCGAGAACCCGGACAGGTCCGGGACCTCGGGCCCCAGCAGGGCTCCCGGCTTGTCCAGGAACAGCACCGCCTCGTTGCCGCCGCCGAGCGGGAACGTGGCCGTCTCGTGGTACCAGGCCAGGGTGCGGCCCGCGGAGAACCAGGTCACCTCCCGCCACGGGAACTGGGCCAGCCACAGGAAGATGCGGGCGGCCTTGGGGCTCGGCATCGTGGTCGCCAGGGCCAGCTCGATCCGGGCCCGGCCGGCCGCGTCCGGGCCGGTCTGCTCGATCCCCGGCATCCGCTGGCAGCACATCCCCACGGTGGACAGCACGGTGTAGGGGCGCCGGGAGGTGGGCGGGCGCTCGGAGACGCCGACGGTCGGCTGCCGGCCGCTGCTCACGTCCCAGTACTTGGCGCCGGGGCCGAGCCGGGCCAGCAGGTGCCCGAGTTCCGCCTGCTGGAACGACGCCCACCCAGCCGGGTCGGCGCGCCAGCGCCAGAACTCCTCGGCCGCGGCGACCCGCGGGCCAAGGCCCTCGATCGCCTGGTCCAGCGACCAGCTGAACGGGGTCTGCCCGATCACGTCCCGGCTGTAGCCGGGCATCCCCCTGGACATGTCCGACCAGCCGGGCAGCACGGCCAGCAGCTCGGAGTTCTCCAGGATCGCGACCCCGTCGCCCTCCTCCAGCCAGACCGCGTGCAGCGAGTGCGGATCGAGCTTCGGCCGCCCCCGCGGGTGCCTGGTGTGCTCGGCCGGCATCTCGGGCGCCTGGCCGCCGCTGAGCCGGGCCAGGTCGGTCGTGGCCGGGGCCTGCCGGTGATTGGCCAGCCAGGTGGCGGCCAGCGCCGAGGCCTGGTCGTGCATGTAGGCGGCGGTGGTGGAGCCGTCGAACTCGACCACCACCCGCCTGCTGCCATACGGGCTCTCGCTCTCCAGCAGCGTGGCTGGGCTGCCCAGGTCGGCAGCTATCCTGGACTGGCTCGCGCGGCTGCGCAGCATCGGCATAGTAACGAAATCTACTGACTTGGCGAGCCCGGCAGTTCCGGCGCCGGGATCACGGCGAGTTTCGTTACCGAAAGGACCACATTTGGCCAGGCAGCGGCCGCCCCGGCACCTGGCGGACCTGAGCCCGGCGGAGCGGCGGGCCGCGGCCGAGGGACTCGGGCACCGCGGCTTCCGGGCCGACCAGCTGTCCAGGCATTACTTCGGCCGGCTCACCGACGACCCGGCCGAGATGACCGACCTGCCCGCGGGCGCGCGGGCGGAGCTGGCGCGGGCGCTGCTGCCGCCGCTGCTGACCGCCGAGCGCGAGCTGGCCTGCGACGGCGGGCTGACCCGCAAGACGCTGTGGCGCTGCTTCGACGGCGCCTACGTCGAGTCGGTGCTGATGCGCTATCCCGGCCGGGTGACCCTGTGCGTGTCCTCCCAGGCGGGCTGCGGCATGGCCTGCCCGTTCTGCGCCACCGGCCAGGCCGGCCTGACCCGTAGCCTGTCCGCGGCCGAGATCGTGGCCCAGGTGGTCGCCGGGGCCAGGGCGGCGGCCCGCGGCGAGCTGCCCGGCGGTCCCGGCCGGCTGTCCAACGTGGTGTTCATGGGCATGGGCGAGCCGCTGGCCAGTTACCCGGCGGTGCTGCGCGCGGTGCGCCGGATCACCGACCCGGTGCCCGGCGGGCTCGGCATCTCCCAGCGGGCGGTGACGGTCTCCACGGTGGGCCTGGTGCCGGCCATCGGCAGGCTGGCCGCGGAGGGCCTGTCGGTACGGCTGGCGGTGTCCCTGCACGCGCCCGACGACGAGCTGCGGGACGAGCTGGTGCCGGTGAACCGGCGCTGGCCGGTGGCCGAGGTACTGGCCGCCGCCTGGGGGTACGCGGCGGCCACCGGGCGCCGGGTGTCGGTCGAGTACGCGATGATCCGCGAGGTCAACGACCAGCCCTGGCGGGCCGAGGCGCTGGCCAGCCTGCTCAGCGGCCAGCTCGCGCACGTGAACCTGATCCCGCTGAACCCGACCCCCGGCTCCCGGTGGACCGCCTCCGACCCGGCGGTCGCGGCCGAGTTCGAGGCCCGGCTGGCGGCGCGCGGCATCCCGGTGACGGTCCGCGACACCAGGGGCACCGAGATCGACGGCGCCTGCGGCCAGCTGGCCGCGGCCGGCCGGACATCGCCGGGCGCGGCTACCCGCTGACCGGCCCGGTGGCGTCCTGGCCCGGCGCTGCCGACCGCCGGGGTACGGTGTCGGCCATGTCATGGACTCGGGAGCTGGCCAGGCGGCGCCGGGCGGTCACGGCCGGCCTGGTCCAGCGGGCCTGGCGGGCCGCCGCGCGGGCGGGCACGATCACCGCGGAAAGCCCGGCCGGCCGCAGGTTCGCCGCGTTCGGTCCGCGGTCCCTGATGGGGTTCCCGCCCGGCGCGGTATTCGGCGAGGCATGGATCGAGGTCGGTGACGAGACCATGATCGCCGAGCAGGTCACGCTGTGCGCCGGCCTGATGCCGGGGCATGACCTCGGGCCCGGCGCGGTGCTGCGGCTGGGTGACCGCTGCGTGATCGGGCGCGGCAGCCACATCGTCGCCCACCACCGCGTCGAGATCGGGGACGACGTGTTCACCGGCCCGTACGTCTACATCACCGACCAGAACCACGGCTACGCCGACCCGGCGGTGCCGATCGGGCGGCAGTGGCCGGTGAACAGCGCGGTGTCCATCGGGGCTGGCAGCTGGCTGGGCGCCGGCGCGGTGATCCTGCCCGGCTCGGTCGTCGGCCGGAACGTGGTGGTAGCGGCCGGCTCGGTGGTCCGGGGCACGATCCCGGACCGGTGCGTGGTGGCCGGGGTACCCGCCCGGATCGTGCGGGAATACCGGCCGGAAACGGGCTGGGTCCGCACGTCAGCCCGGCCCGACTCCGGACTTCGGTCACATGAGCGTCATGGTTCTGTCACGATGGGTGACTAGGGCACGCGGCCCGGTTGCCGGGGGCGCTGTCATCATCGCCACACAGTCAGGGGGGCATGTGCTGGCGGAGAACCGGCTCGTGGTAGCAGCGTCGTACCAGCCCGAGCCGCAGGCGGTGGGGGCCGCCCGGCGGTTCGTCCGGGATACCCTGCGGGCCTGGCTGGATCCCGGCCAGGGTGCCGTGGTTCAGAACACCGGGCTCGCGGACCTCATCGACGACGCGGTCTACTGACCAGCGAGCTGGTGACCAACGCGGTGGTGCATGCCGGGACCCCGGTGCGCGTGCTGTGCCGGCTCGCGGACGCGGTGCTCGAGATCGCGGTGCTGGACTACCACCCGGCCCGGCTGGTGCCCGAGCACGTGCCCGGCGGCGAGGCCCCGGCCGGGCGGACTCTACGGGCGCGGCCTGCTGCTGCCGGCCAGGCTGGCCTCGTCCTGGGGGATCACGTACGCGAGCACCTGCAAGGCGGTCTGGTTCCGGCTGGCCGTCGCCGCCCTCGCGACCCCGGCAGTGCCGTCGGATGCGGCGTCGGCGCCGTCCCCCCCGGCGCTGAGCCCGGTGTAGCGTGGTCAGCCGCTCCTGGTGGTATCCCCGGCGAGCGCCGGGGTACCCGGCGGCCGGTGTCCTGGCTCACCGCCGAGCTGCGGGTACAGTCCGGTCCGGCCCGCGCGTCCTACCTGGGCTCCGACGGCCGCATCGCGTTCGTCCGGGGCGGCAACATCTACACCATCGGCCGCGCAGCGCGCGGGCGACCAGCTCGACCGAGCGCGCGGCCTGGCTCAGCCGCCGGTGCTCGCTGCGGTAGGCGGCCAGCACCGCCTCGACCCCGGCGGGCGGCAGGTCACCGCCGAGTTCCGAGCGGGCGGTGCGGTACCCCCGCCGGGCGCCTTCCACGCACGCGGTCACGTGATGAGTGGCCATCATCGCCAGCGCCACCGGGTGGCGCAGCAGCACCCCGTGCAGCCGGTAGTCCGGCGGCACCACGTCCAGCAGCCAGGCGGCCGCCGTCTGCTCGAACCCCTCGGTCACCGGGCGGATGAACTCCGGCGGGCCAGCCTGGCGGGAGATAAGCTGCCATCAGCTGAGCATAACCGGTGATCGAATTTTTTTTCTAGCTTAGGCCACCTAGCTTTATCGCAGACTCAGCGTGTCGGCGAGCCTGACTGGCAGCCGGCGGCCCCGTTCCCCCGGCCCGAGCCCGGCGCCGGAGCGGGAGTCGGCGGCGGTTTCGTTTCGGATCTGTGCTCGGATAAAATGGAAGACGGCCAGTTCTCCTGGCGCCCTCCCTGACCGCTTCGGAGCCTTCCCGCATGCCTGTCCGCACCGCTCACCTCGCCACCCGCGACGACCTGCGCAACGTCGCGATCGTCGCGCACGTCGATCACGGCAAGACCACGCTGGTCGACGCGATGCTGTGGCAGTCCGGCGCGTTCCGGGTCGGCGCCCAGGTGAACGACCGGGTGCTCGACTCCGGCGACCTGGAGCGGGAGAAGGGCATCACGATCCTGGCCAAGAACACCGCGGTCCGGCACGGCGGGCTGACCATCAACATCGTGGACACGCCCGGTCACGCCGACTTCGGCGGCGAGGTGGAGCGCGGCCTGTCCATGGTGGACGGCGTGCTGCTGCTGGTCGATGCCAGCGAGGGGCCGCTGCCGCAGACCAGGTTCGTGCTGCGCAAGACGCTCGAGGCCAAGCTGCCGGTGATCCTGGTGATCAACAAGGTGGACCGGGCCGACGCGCGGATCGCCGAGGTGGTGGACGCGTGCTACGAGCTGTTCCTGGACCTGGACGCGACCGAGGAGCAGATCGAGTTCCCGATCGTGTACGCCTCGGCCAGGGCGGGCCGGGCGTCGCTGAACCGCCCGGCCGACGGCACCCTGCCGGACTCGCCCGACCTGGAGCCGCTGTTCGAGGCCCTGCGGACGGCGGTGCCCGCGCCGTCCTACGACCCGGCTGAGCCGCTGCGGGCGCACGTGACCAACCTGGATGCCTCGTCCTACCTGGGCCGGATCGCGCTGTGCCGGGTGTTCAGCGGCGAGATCCGGCGGGGCCAGCAGGCGGCCTGGTGCCGCCGGGACGGCTCGATCGAGCGGGTGAAGATCACCGAGCTGTTCCGGACCGAGGCGCTGGACCGGGTGCCCGCCGCGTCCGCGGCGGCCGGCGACATCATCGCGGTGGCCGGCATCGGCGACATCATGATCGGGGAGACGCTGGCCGACCCGGAGGACCCGCGGCCGCTGCCGCTGATCACCGTGGACGAGCCGGCCATCTCGATGACGTTCGGCGTGAACACCTCGCCGCTCGTTGGCCGGGTCAAGGGCAGCCGGGTGACCGCGCGGATGGTGCGGGACCGGCTGGACCGGGAGCTGGTCGGCAACGTCTCGATCCTGGTGCTGCCCACCGAGCGGCCGGACACCTGGGAGGTGCAGGGCCGTGGCGAGCTCGCGCTGGCGGTGCTGGTGGAGACCATGCGGCGGGAGGGCTACGAGCTGACCGTGGGCCGGCCTACCGTGGTGACCAGGGAGGTGGACGGGCACCTGCACGAGCCGGTGGAGCGGCTGACCGTGGACGTGCCCGACGACTACCTCGGCGCGGTGACCTCGCTGCTGGCCACGCGCAAGGCGCGGATGCTGAACATGACCAACCACGGCACCGGCTGGGTCCGGCTGGACTACATCGTGCCGGCCCGCGGGCTGATTGGCTTCCGCACCCAGTTCCTGACCGACACCAGGGGCACCGGGATCGCGCACCACGTGTTCGAGGGCTACGAGCCGTGGTCCGGCCCGCTGCGGATGCGGCCGACGGGCTCGCTGGTGGCCGACCGGTCCGGGGCCGCGACCCCGTACGCGATGTTCGCGCTGCAGGAGCGGGGCTCGCTGTTCGTCGAGCCGGGCACCGAGGTGTACCAGGGGATGATCGTCGGCGAGAACTCCCGGGCCGACGACATCGACGTCAACATCGCCAAGGAGCGCAAGCTCAGCAACGTCCGCCAGTCCACCGGCGAGGAGCTGGAGCGGCTGATCCCGCCGCGGCGGCTGAGCCTGGAGCAGGCGCTGGAGTTCTGCGCCGACGACGAGTGCGTCGAGGTCACGCCGGACGCGGTCCGCCTCCGTAAGACCATCCTGGACGCCAAGGACCGGTCCCGCCTGCGCGCCCGCCGGGTACGCGGCACCGACTGAGCTTGGCGCTTCCCCGCGGCGTGCTAGCGGACCTGGAGGTAGATGATGCTGGCCAGGCCGGCCAGGACGCAGTAGACCGCGAACGGGGTCAGGGTGCGGGTCTTGAAGTACCGGACCAGGAAGCGCACCGCCAGGTAGGCGCCGATGCCGGACAGCACGCTGCCGGCCAGGATCTGCCCGTAGATGCCGTGGCCCATGCTGATCAGGTCGCTGGTCTTGAGCGCGCCGGCGGCCAGGATGACCGGGGTTGACAGCAGGAACGCGAACCTGGCCGCGTCCTCGCGGGGCAGGCCGCGGAACATCCCGGCAACCATCGTCACGCCGTCCCGGCTGATGCCCGCCAGCAGCGCGAGGATCTGGGCCGACCCGATCAGGATCGCCTGCGGGAAGGTGACCGCGGACAGCCGCTCGTCCGCCCGCCTGGCCTGCTCGGTTTCCAGCTCGCGCCCGGTCAGCTGGTCGCCGGTCCGGGCTCGGCTCCCGGCCGCCGGGTACCGCGGCGTGCCGGGCGTGCGCCGGGCCGGGCGGCGGCCCGGTCGTCGCTACCGTCGCTGTCCCGGCGGTCCCGGCTGCCCCGGCGGGCTGCGTTTCGGGCAGTCCTTCCGGCAGCGGCTGACCCGCCTCCCTGGCCCGTTCGGCCGCCAGCCGCGCGTCCGCGGCCAGCGAGGCCCGGGTCCGGAACCGCTCCCCGGCGAACAGGATGAGGCCGTTCACCACCAGGAAGATCGCGGCCCGGATCGGCACTCCGAACAGGACCCGGAACGCGTGCTCGAAGCCCACCCCGACGATGCCGACCGGGATCGTGGCCACGATCAGCATCCAGGCCAGCTTCTGGTCCGGGGTAGTGATGTCCCGGTCCCGCAGCGAGCTGAAGAACCCCTTGATGATCCGCAGCCAGTCGCGCCAGAAGTACACGATCATGCCGATGGCCGTGGCCACGTGCAGCCCGACGATGTAGGCCAGGTACGGCGATTCCGGTGCGGCCACATTCAGGTCCTGCGCCCAGCTGCCGCCGATCAGGGCGGGGATCAGCACGTTGTGGCCGAGACTGGAGACCGGGAACAGCTCGGTCACGCCCTGGACCAGGCCGACGACGCATGATTCCAGGTAGGTCAGATGGGACATGGTGGCCTTTCACTGCGGTGGGGGCTGCGCCAGCCAGATTAGCCACACGCAGCGGCGGCAGGCGGTAACTCCGTGCGGCGAGGACCAGAACTTGCGATTAGTCAGTTATGTCGAGATACTGCTGCCTGCTCGGATTGATCCGCCTTGTGGGGGTTAACGTGCTCGATCTGCCGCGGCGGTCCACTGCCCTTTCGCTCCCCGTCCTGCTCGCCGCCGCGCTGCTGTCCGTCCCCGCGGCGGGCCCGGCGGCCGCCGCGGCCGCCCGGCCGGCGCCCATCCGGCTGGCATCCGCCCCTCCGCGCCCGCTGCCCGCCCTGCCTGGCGCATCGCGGGTATTTACGGGCCGCGTGCCAGCGGCCTGAGCCAGATCACCAGCGTGGCCGCGGTGGGCACCAGGAACGTCTGGCTGGCCGGGATGACCGGTACCCAGACCAGCACGCCAAAGCCGCTGGTACAGCACTGGAACGGCCGGGCATGGCGCACCGTCGTTACCCCGCCCGGGCTGTCCACCCCGTCGGCCCCCTTCCTCTCGCCCGTGGTCGCGGCCAGCTCGGCCAGTGACGCCTGGGTGATCGGCACGGCAGCGGCGGGCACCCCCTACAGCATCGCGCTGCGCTGGAATGGCAGCAGATGGGCGCGGTTCAGGTTCCCCGACTGGTCATCGGTCAACTCGGCGGCCGTCTTCAGCCGGACGGACGCCTGGGCCTTCGGGGTGATCTACGTCGGCAAGACCGGGCCGTTCGTGTCGCGTTACAACGGCAGCAGGTGGCACGCGATGCGGGTTCCCGTCGTCCCGTATGACGCGAGCGCGGTATCGGCCGGCGACATCTGGGCGGCGGGCCAGACGGCCAGCACGTTCGGCCACGGCCGGGCGGCGTTCGCCGCGATGCACTGGAACGGCAGGTCCTGGCACACGGTGCCGCTGCCGAGACTGCGCCTGCCGAAGGGCGTGTCGGTGAACCAGACGTTTGTCCAGGCGTTCGGGGCGTCCAGCGCCTGGGTCGCCTGCGGCCTGGCCAAGGGCGAAGGCGTGTATCCCGGCGACGTGCTGCTGCACTGGACCGGTCGCAAGTGGCACCAGGTCAAGGTGCCGTTCCCCACTTCGGGGGTGGATGGCATCACCCAGGACGGGCACGGCGGCATCTGGCTGTCGGGGCACGGGGCCGGGCCGAAGTACCAGGCGGTCCTGTACCACGACCGCGGCGGGCACTGGTCCAGGCAGCCCGTCCCGGTCGAGCCGGGCGAGATCAGCCAGCTCAGCTCGCTGTCCTGGAGCAGCGGCGCGAACTCCGGCTGGGCCGCGGGCGAGACCGTAACCGGCGAAACCACGACTCAGGGTGAACTGCTCCGGTACGCCCGCTAGGCCGACCTCGACTGCGTGCCGCCGCCGGGCACCTTCGGGGTGTCGGCGTGCGGGCGGCGGGCGATCTTGCTGCCCAGCCAGACCAGCGGGTCGTACTTGCGGCCCACCACGCGCTCCTTCATCGGGATCAGGGCGTTGTCGGTGATCTTGATGTTCTCCGGGCAGACCTCGGTACAGCACTTGGTGATGTTGCAGTAGCCCAGGCCGAAGTCGTCCTGGGCGATCTGCCGCCGGTCCGCGGTGTCGGCCGGGTGCATCTCCAGCTCGGCGATCCGCATCAGGAAGCGCGGGCCGGCGAACGCGCGCTCGTTCTCCGGGTGGTCCCGGATCACGTGGCAGGTGTTCTGGCACAGGTAGCACTCGATGCACTTGCGGAACTCCTGCGACCGCTGCACGTCGACCTGCTGCATCCGGAACTCGCCCAGGCCGACCGACGGGTCCGGGGTGAACGAGGGGATCTCCAGCGCCTTGGCGTAGTTGAACGAGACGTCGGTGACCAGGTCGCGGATCACCGGGAAGGTGCGCATCGGGGTGACCGTGATCATCTCGCCCGGCGCGAACAGCGACATCCGGGTCATGCAGGCAAGCCGCGGCCGGCCGTTGATCTCCATCGAGCAGGAGCCGCACTTGCCCGCCTTGCAGTTCCACCGGATGGCCAGGTCACCGGCCTGGGTGGCCTGCAGCCGGTGCAGCACGTCCAGCACGACCTCGCCTTCGTTGGCCTCGACCTGGTACTCGGTCAGCTGGCCCTGCCCGGCGTCGCCGCGCCAGACCTGCAGCGTTACCTTCTCGCCCATCAGCTTGTCTCCTCGCCAGCCGGCGGCTGTTCTCCCGCGGGGGGCGGTTCCTGCTCCGGCGGCAGTTCCTCGGTGGTCAGGTACTTCTTCAGCTCGGCCCGGTCGAACAGCGCCATCAGGTCGGCCCGCATCGGCGCCATCGGCTGCCGGGTCAGCGTCACCCGGTCCCCGTCCAGCCCGCAGAGCAGGTTGACCTTGCGCCATTCCGGCGACATCTGCGGGAAGTCGTCGCGGGTGTGCCCGCCCCGGCTCTCCTGCCGCTCCAGCGCGGCCTGCGCCACGCAGTCCGCCATCAGCATGATGTTGCGCAGGTCCAGGGCCAGGTGCCAGCCGGGGTTATAGGCGCTGCCGCCCTCGGCGCTGACCTGCGCCGCCCGGTCCCGCAGCTTGTCCAGCTCGGCGATCGCCTGCTTGATCTCCGTCTCGGTCCTGATGATGCCGACCAGGCTGGTCATGGTCCGCTGCACCTCGGCGTGCACCGCGTACGGGTTCTCCGCGCCCGCCCGGCCCAGCGGCGCCAGCGCCTCCGCCCGGGCCCGGTCGATCTCGGCCGCGCTGACAGCCGGCCGTCCGCCTCCGGCCGCGCCGTCGCCCTCCAGCGAGTCCAGGTAGGCGGCCGCGCCCATCCCGGCCCGGCGGCCGAACACCAGCAGGTCGGACAGCGAGTTGCCGCCCAGCCGGTTCGAGCCGTGCATGCCGCCGGACACCTCGCCGGCCGCGAACAGGCCGGGCACGCCGGACTGCGCGGTGTCCGGGTCCACCTCGACCCCGCCCATCACGTAGTGCTGGGCCGGTCCGACCTCCATCGGCTCCTTGGTGATGTCCACGTCGGCCAGCTCCTTGAACTGGTGGTACATGGACGGCAGCCGGCGCAGGATCTCCTCGGCCGGGCGGCGGGAGGCGATGTCCAGGAACACCCCGCCGTGCGGGGACCCGCGCCCGGCCTTGACCTCGGCGTTGTTCGCCCGTGCCACCTCATCGCGGGGCAGCAGCTCGGGCGGGCGCCGGTTGTGGTCCGGGTCGGAGTACCAGCGGTCGGCCTCTTCCTCGGTCTCGGCGTACTGGGCCCGGAATACGTCCGGCACGTAGCCGAACATGTACCGCTTGCCCTCGGAGTTGCGCAGCACCCCGCCGTCGCCCCGGACGGACTCGGTGACCAGCAGCCCGCGCACCGACAGCGGCCACACCATGTGGGTGGGGTGGAACTGCACGAACTCCATGTTCAGCAGCCTGGCCCCGGCCAGCAGTGCCAGCGCGTGCCCGTCCCCGGTGTACTCCCAGGAGTTGGAGCTGACCTCGAAGGTCTTGCCGATCCCGCCGGTGGCCAGGATCACCGCGGGCGCCTCGAACGCGACGAACCGGCCGGTGTCCCGGAAGTACCCGAACGCCCCGGCGATCTTCTCGCCGTCCTTCAGCAGCCGGGTGATCGTGGTCTCGGCGTAGACCTTGAGCATCGCCTCGGGGTCGCCGTGCTCGATGGCGTCCTGCTGCTGCAGCGCCACCACCTTCTGCTGCAGGGTGCGGATCATCTCCAGCCCGGTGCGGTCGCCCACGTGCGCCAGCCGCGGGTACTCGTGCCCGCCGAAGTTGCGCTGGCTGATCTTGCCCTCGGGCGTTCGGTCGAACACCGCGCCCCAGGCCTCCAGCTCGTAGAACCCGGTCCGGCGCCTCCTTGGCGTGCAGCTCGGCCATCCGCCAGTTGTTCAGGAACTTGCCGCCGCGCATGGTGTCGCGGAAGTGCACCTGCCAGTTGTCCCGCGGGTTCATGTTGCCCATCGCCGCGGCGCAGCCGCCCTCGGCCATGACCGTGTGCGCCTTGCCGAACAGCGACTTGGAGATCACCGCGGTCTTCTTGCCGGCCAGCCTGGCCTCGATCGCGGCGCGCAGTCCGGAGCCGCCGGCCCCGATCACCACCACGTCGTATCCGAGCCGCTCGATGTCTGTCATTGCCTGCCTGACCTTCTTGCCGTCAGAAGAACCGCGGATCGCTGAACACCCCGGCCGCGACCAGCCGGATGTACAGGTCGGTGAACAGCACCCAGCCCAGCGATATCCAGGCGAACTGCATGTGCCTGGCGTTCAGCTTCGATACCTGGGTCCACATCCAGTACCGGACCGGGTGCTTGGAGAAGTGCCTGAGCCGGCCGCCGGTGATGTGCCGGCAGGCGTGGCAGGACAGCGAGTACAGCCACAGCATCGCGGCGTTGACCAGCACGATCAGGGTGCCCAGGCCCATATGGCCCCACTGTCCCGCATGGTTGCGGAACGCGAGCACGGCGTCGATGGTCAGGATGACGTTGAACGCCAGCGCGACCCAGAAGAAGTACCGGTGCAGGTTCTGCAGGATCAGCGGCAGCCGGGTCTCGCCGGTGTACTTCGCGTGCGGCTCGCGCACCGCGCAGCCGGCCAGGCGCGCGCCAGAACGCCCGGTAATAGGCCTTGCGGTAGTAGTAGCAGGTCAGCCGGAAGCCCATCGGCCCGCCGATGATGAGGATCGCCGGGGTCAGGCTGGCGAGCCAGGGGATCCACCGGTAGCCCGCCCCGGCCACGCAGTTGCCGGTCAGGCACGGCGAGTACAGCGGTGAGATGTACGGCTTCCAGAAGTAGTCGCCATCGACCAGGGACGCCCAGGTCAGGTAGATCACCACGGCGGTGAGCGCGGCAGCGTTGATGGCGGGCTGGCGCCACCACGGATCCCTGCGCAGCGTCCTGTCCGCGATCTGCGCCCTGGTCCTGGCCGGCGCGTCCGTTGTCTGCGTCATCTTTCGACGTCTCCGCCCTCGGAAACTGGCTCACATGGCGGTGAGAACCTTATTCCAAGGCATACCACTGCCGGGCCGCGGGGAGGCCGATCCGGCACTGTGACCCTCGCTACAGTCGCGGCCGCGTCGGCCAGCCGGCAGGCCGACGCGGCTGCGACTCGCGGGTTCCCGTCGCCCCGGGGCTAGCAGGTTGCCCGCAGGGCCAGCCTGGCCCCGGCGAATCCGTTCTTCGCCGCGGTGGCGGTGGTGCGGCCGTGCCGCACGCTGGCGACCCGGAATGTGACCTTCCCGGAGGCCGGAGTCACGGCCCGGTGCCCGCAGAGCCGGACCGTGGCCCCGCGCACCCGGCTGCCCGCGTCGGTCACGGTCAGGGTCACCCGCGCCCCGTGCGCGCTCGACCTGGCCGCCGCCAGGGCCAGCGGCGGCAGCACCTCGGTGGCCCAGTACGCCGCCTGCCCGTCCTTGTCGTGCCGGCTGATCAGCGCGACCAGGTCCAGCAGCCCGTCCTGGGCGCTGGCGTACACCTTGAACACCGTGGAGGTGCCCGGCGGCAGCGCCACCCGCTCGGCCGGCCCGAACGTGCCGGCCGCCGGGTTCGAGCGCCGGACGAACAGGCCGGGGCTGCTGCCGTTGCCGTAGAACCAGCTCACCCACAGCCGCCCGGCCGGGTCCGCGGCGATCGCCGTGCCGGCCAGCTGCTCGCTGAGCGAGCCGAAGCCGGCCAGCTTGCGCGGGCTGCGCGAGCCAAGCCGGATCAGGTCGAGCCGGCGGAACAAGGGGGAGCCGCTGCCGTAGGCCACGTAGGTCCCGGCCCGGCCGTGCCCCCGCCCGGTGATCGCGACCCGCTCCGGCGGCTGCACCAGGACGCCGGCGGCCGAGCCGGGCAGCAGCCGGGCCGGGCCGGCCGGGGCGCCGGACGCCGACAGCGGCCGGGCGAAGATGCCCTCGTGGCGGGTGATGATCGAGGCGTACGCCACGCTGGTCTTGCCGGAGACGCCGTCGGTGCCGAGGCCGGCCTCCTCCAGGCAGCAGCTGTTCGGCGAGATCTGCACCTCGCCGTGCCCGAAATGGTCCACGACCAGCGAGTTGGTGCCGCTGAACGCTACCCACGGCTTGCCGTCGCCGCCGGTCGTCGCGCTGTCCTGGCTGCTGGTGAACGGGACCGCCGGCAGCGGCGGGATCACCGTCGGCGACACCGACCAGGAGCCGCCGGATCGCGGCCTGGTGGCCTCGAACGTGCCGTCCGGGCCGGACGGGTTCGACTTGATGCCGTTCCAGATCACCGCGAGCCCGCCGGGTGTGGCCGTGGCGTCCGGGTCGGTGGCCAGGAACCAGTGACTGGCCACGGTCACCGGGTGGCCGACCCGGCCGCGGGCGGTGATCGGCGTGTCCTCGATGGAGTAGGGGCCGCCGCCGGTCAGCCACACCACGTGCAGCACCCCGTCAGCGCCGCGGGCCAGGCCGATCTCCGGGATGATCGCCAGGTTCTTCAGCGGGCTGGTGACCTGCAGCCAGTGGCCCGGCCGGATCGTCCCGGTGGCCAGCGCCGGCGCGGCCGCGCTGGCCCTGATCGCGGCGGTGCTGGCCAGGGCGGTGCTGGCCAGGGCGGTACCGGCCGGCCCGGCTCCGGCCGCCGTGCCGAGCGCGGCGACCAGCGCCGTGCCGGTGCCAGCGGCGATTAACTTGGGCAGGGCAGAACCTACTCGGATCATCGCTTTCCTCTCCGGGGCGGGCATTGTCCCTGATGGGACGCTGCCCCTATGGACGGCCAGTTTTCTGCCCCGGTTCAGGCCGCCGGGAGAGCCCAGCGTGAACACCGCGTGAACTCTCGCTGTCGCGTCCGCGACGGCCGTTACCCGGCGGGCGGCGGTACGCCCAGCGCCGCGCGGAGGAAGTCCACCTGGAGCAGCAGCAGGTTCTCGGCCACCTCCTCCTGGGAGGTCATGTGGGTCACCCCGGACAGCGGGAGCACCGCGTGCTGCCGGCCGGCCGCCAGCAGCGCCGCCGACAGCCGCAGCGAGTGCGCGACGAACACGTTGTCGTCGGCCAGGCCGTGGATGATCATGAGCGGCCGGCTCAGCTTGGCCGCGTCGGCGAGCAGCGAGCTGCGCTCGTAGGCATCCGGGTCGGTGTCCGGGTGGCCGAGCACGCGCTCGGTGTAGTGCGTGTCGTACAGCCGCCAGTCGGTCACCGGCGCGCCGGCCACGCCCGCGTGGAACACGTCGGGCAGGCGCAGCACCGCGAGCGCGGACAGGTAGCCGCCGAACGACCAGCCGCGGATGCCGACCCGGCTCAGGTCCAGGTCAGCGCACCGCTGCGCGGCCGCATGCAGCGCGGTCACCTGGTCCTCGAGTACCGCGGTGGCGAGGTCGCCGGCCACCGCGTGCTCCCAGGCAAGGCCTCGCGCCGGGGTACCCCGCCCGTCCGCGATGACCACGGCGAAGCCCTGCTCGGCCAGCCACTGCGGGGTCTGGAACATCCGCCGGGCGGCCAGCACCATCTGCGCGTGCGGGCCGCCGTAGGGGTTCATCAGCACCGGCAGCGCGGCCGAGCCGGGCCGGTGCCAGGACGGCAGCAGCAGCGCGGTCCGGATCCCCAGCTCCCCGGCGGCGAAGATGTCCGGGCGCGGCTCGGGCACCAGCGGTGCCTCGGGATGCGAGGCGATCATGCCCGCCCGGCTGCCGTCGCGGACCACCAGGAAGGACATCCCGTCCTGGCGCAGCGACCCGGCCGACACCACCGTGGTGCCGCCGGCCCGGCGGCCAGTGAGCACGGCCGGCCCGTCGTCCTGGCCGCCGGGCCCGGCCAGGGCCAGGCCGTCGCTGCCGTAGCTCCACAGCCCGACCTCGGTCGGCTCCTCGCCGGAGGCGGTGAACAGCACGGTGCTGCCGTCCACCGCGACGACCTCCCGGACCTGGAGCCCCGCCGGGGTGACCGCGCGCGCGGTGCCGGCCGCCAGCTCCTGCTCGGTGGCCACCACCAGCCGCCGGCTGTCCAGCTCGTCCACGGTCCAGACGATCCGGCCGTCGGCGGTCCTGGCCGGCACGCCGGGGACGATCTCCAGCCAGCCCTCGCTCACCTCCTCGCGCACCAGCGAGGTGCGGCCGGTGCCGGGATCCACCGCCAGGACCTGCGCCCGGTGCTGGTCCCGGCTCTGCACCAGCAGCAGCGGCGGGCCGGCCGAGGCCGCCGGAGCCGCCGGGTCCGGGTTCTCCCAGCTGACCGTGACCAGGTACGGCAGCGCGGCGGTGTCCCATTCCACCCGGGTCAGCTCGCCGTCCACGGTGACCACGAACAGGGTGACGTCCGCGTTGGGGGTGCCGGCCGCCGGGTAGCGGACCCGGTTAGGCGCCCGGTCCGGGTGCGCCGGGTCGGCGATGTACCAGCGCCGGACCGGGCTCTCGTCCACCCTGGCGGCCAGCAGCGCGGTGGAGTCCGGCGACCACCAGTAGCCGTGCCGGCGCTGCATCTCCTCCGCGGCGACGAACTCGGCCAGGCCGAACGAGACGTCCGCC
The DNA here is from genome assembly GCA_963719705.1 of uncultured Actinomycetota bacterium. Taxonomy (GTDB): domain Bacteria; phylum Actinomycetota; class Actinomycetes; order Streptosporangiales; family Streptosporangiaceae; genus CAVRCV01. The sequence continues at coordinate 64,369 of CAVRCV010000011.1, read as the reverse complement.
TGCTGGCCGGGATCGGCGATCGCCCGGTCGGTCCCGGTGCCGGTGTCGTAGATCCGCAGCGCGCCGCCGCTGACGTAGGACACGAACTGGCCGGACGGACTGAGCCGCGGGTCGGCGGCGGGGGCGCGCACCGCCAGCTCGCCCGGGGGCTCGCCGTCTTCGCCGGTCAGGCCGGCCAGGTACACCTTGCCGGACAGGCCGAACACCGCGCGGCGGAACCCGGCGTCGGTGGCGAAGCCGACGATGCCGGCCGCCATCTCCCTGGCTCGCTCCCGCCTTGCCTTCTCTTGCTGGTCGAGCTCTCCGGCCGCGCCGATCCTGGCCGGGTCGGCGATCAGGCGCTCGGTGCCGGTGCGCGCGTCCTGCACCCACAGGCAGGTGACCCGGTCCGACCCGCTCGCGGTGCGCAGGAAGGCGATCGTGCCGCCGTCCGGGGAGATCTGGAAGGAGCGGGGGACACCGAGGCTGAATCGCTGGGTCCGGGCGTACTGACGGGGAAACGTGTCGGTCATGCCTTCAGATCCTGCCAGGCAGGGGCCGTGCGGTGCTGGATAGGCCCCGTGCTGGCTAGGCTCGCTGGTTATGAGCGCACCCGACGGTAACCGGCTCCTGCTCGTGCACGCTCACCCGGACGACGAGTCGATCGGGACCGGCGCGACCATGGCCAAGTACGCCGCCGAGGGCGCGCACGTGGCGCTGGTCACCTGCACCCTGGGCGAGCTTGGCGAGGTCATCCCGGCCGAGCTCGCGCACCTGGCCGCCGACGCCGGCGGCGGCCTGGGGGAGTACCGGATCGGCGAGCTGGACGCCGCCTGCCGGGCGCTGGGCGTCACCGACCACCGGTTCCTCGGCGGCCCTGGCCGCTGGCATGACTCCGGCATGATGGGCACCCCGGCGAACGACGCCGACGGCGCGTTCTGGCGGGCGGACCCGGACGAGGCAGCCGCCGAGCTGCTGGCCGTGGTCCGGGAGGTGCGCCCGCAGGTGATGGTGAGCTACGACGACAACGGGTTCTACGGCCATCCCGATCACATCCAGGCGCACCGGGTGGCCTGGCGGGCATTCGAGCTGGCCGGTGGCCTGGTCCGCAAGTTCTACGCGACCGCGGTGCCGAAGTCGGTGCTGGCGGCGGGGATCGAGCAGATGCGCGGCAGCCCGGCCGGGGACCGGCCGGGCGGGGTCGACTTCACCAGCGTGGAGTCGGTGGACGACCTGCCGTTCGGCACCGCGGACGAGAACGTCACCACCGAGATCGACGCCACCGCGTACCTGGACGCCAAGCTGGCGGCGATGCGCGCGCACGCGACCCAGATCTCGGTGGACAGCCCGTTCTTCGCCCTGTCCAACGGAGTGGGTCAGCGGGCGTTCGGGATCGAGTACTACACCCTGCTGGCCGGCCCGCGCGGCGCCGGGACCGGTCCTTACGGCCGGGAGGGTGACCTATTCGCCGGGATTGGCTAGCCTGCATGCCGGTGGACGAGAGCACTGTGCCGGGCGCCGGGCCCGGCTCCGGCGGGCCCGGCGGTGACCCCGGCGGCGGCGCAGGCGGCCGTGGCAGCCGCAGCGGCCGTGCCAGCGCGGTGACCGCCGCGGCGTTCGTGATGCTGTTCCTGGCCGGCCTGGCCCAGGCGGTGATCGGCACCTTCTACTACGGCAGCGGGCCCGCCCCGCTGGCCGCGGCCGGGTTCGACCTGCTGGTGCTGGCCAGCTGCGTGCTGGCGGGCTGGGGGATGCGCCGGGCGCCGGCCGGGCTGGCGGTCGCCGCCGGGTGGCTGATCACGGCGTTCGTGCTGGCCATGAGCACCACGGGGGGCAGCGTGCTGGTCACCAACACCAGCGCGGGCGCCTGGTTCCTGTTCGGCGGGTCGATCGGCGCGGCGGCCGGGGCGCTCATCTCGTTCGCCGCCTGGTCCCGGCCGCCCGCGCAGCGTCGCGCCGCCGCATTGCGCCGCCGGTCCGGCTGGCCCGGCCGGTCCTAAGCCGCCTCGGGCACGGCGCCCGCGGTCAGCCTGGTGCGGTCGGGCCGGCGGCCAGCAGCGCCCTGGGGATGTCGGCCGGCGCCGCCCGCAGCTGCTCGCCGAGCGCCTTGGCCTGGGGGTCCAGCCGGGTGCTGGCGGCCACACCGCGGCCGAGCAGCCCGGTGATCACGAAGTTCAGCGCGAGCAGGTTGGGCAGCCGGTACCTGATGACCTCGAACCCGGCCGTCGACGGGACCAGCTCGGCCAGCCGCCCGGCGGTGAGGTACCCGTCCAGCCAGGCGAACGCCTCCGGCGTGGTGACCCACACCCCCACGTTGGCGTTCCCGCCCTTATCCCCGGACCGGGCGCCCGCGATTCTGCCCAGCGGCACTCGCGCTATCGCCTCCGTCCCGGTCTCCTCGCCCCTCCCGGTCTGCTCGCCCGTCCCGGCACGCTCGCCGGTCCCGGTGCCGGAACGACTTGGCTGCGGAAGAGGTGCCGCCGTCGTTACCGCACCATTTCCGTGGCCCTGCTGCTGGCTGCCGGGTGCGGGCGGCTCCAGGCGCGGTGGGCCGGCCCACGCGGGGGTGCCGTTGATCAGGACGCGGGCGCGGACCTCGGCGGCCGGGATCAGGGCTGGCCAGAAGACGCCGTAGGACGAGGCGTCGCCGGGCGGGGTGAGGGAGAACAGGCCGGGATAGCTGGCCAGCGCGGTCTCGATCACGGCGGCGGAGAACGCCCGCCCGGCCAGGGCCCGGTCGCGGTCCAGCACGGTGATCCGCAGCAGTGCCGGGTCCGCGCCGGTCAGCTCGGCCGACACCTGCCCGAACGCCGCCTTCCCGCCGGGGATCCGGGCCCAGATGGCCTGCTCGGCCAGGCGCGCCTTGGCCGCGGCGTCCAGTCCCTCGATGGCCAGGATCATCGTGTTCCGGTAGCCGCCGGAGTAGTTCAGCGCGACCTTCAGGTCGGCCGGCGGCGGCTCGCCCCGGGTGCCGCTGACCCGGACCCGGTCCGGCCCGTCCGGCCGCAGCCGGATCGTGTCGAACCGGGCGGTGACGTCGGGGTTGAGGTAGGCGGGCCCGGCGATCTCGTACAGCAGCTGCGCGGTCACCGTGCCCACCGACACCAGCCCGCCGGTGCCGGGATGCTTGGTGATCACCGCGGAGCCGTCGGCGCCGAGCTCGGCCAGCGGGAACCCGGCGTGCGCCAGGTCCGGGACGTCGCCGAAGAACGCGTAATTGCCGCCGGTGGCCTGGCAGCCGCACTCGATGATGTGCCCGGCGGCCACCGCGCCGGCCAGCGCGTCCAGGTCGGCGCCGGTCCAGCCGAACCGCCAGATGCCCGGACCGGTGACCAGCGCCGCGTCGGTGATACGCCCGGTCACCACCACGTCCGCGCCCAGCCGCAGCGCGCTCGGCGACCGGCAGCCCGCCGAGGTAGGCGTTCGCGGTGACCGGCACGACGCCGGCCTCGGCCAGCCGCTCGCCGGTGTCGGCGTTCGCCAGCTCGTGCCCGGCCGCGGTGAGCTCGCCCACCCGCGCCAGCAGGTCGTCGCCGTCCACGCAGGCGACCACCGGCGCCAGCCCGGCCCGGCGGGCCAGCTCGGTGACCGCAGCCGCGCAGCCGCCGGGGTCCAGCCCGCCCGCGTTCGAGACGATCTTGATGCCGCGTTCCAGGCAGCTGCCCAGCACCTGCTCCAGCTGGGTCAGGAAGGTCCTGGCGTAGCCGGGTCCGCCGCGCTGGCGGCTCTTGGCCAGCAGCAGCATGGTCAGCTCGGCCAGCCAGTCGCCGGTCAGCACGTCGATCGGGCCGCCGTCCACCATCTCCCTGGCCGCGGACAGGCGGTCCCCGTAGAAGCCGCTGCAGTTGGCGATCCGCAGCACGCCACTGCTGCCGTCGCCGCCGGGCCGCGGCAGCGGTCACGGCTGCGGTGCCCAGCCTGGCGGGCGCCTTTCCGCGAACGCGGCCATGCCCTCGCGGGCCTCGGCCGAGGCGAACCCGCTCGCGGACAGCTCGGCCATCCGGGCCAGCCCGGCGGCGAACGGCAGCGCGGGCACCTCGCGCAGCACGTCCTTGGCCGCGGCCAGCGCGCCCGGCGCCCCGGCCAGCAGCATCCGCGCGTACCGCTGCACCTCGGCGTCCAGCTCGGCCGCCTCGACGACCCTGGTCAGCAGGCCGATCTCGGCGGCCCGCGCGGCATCGAAGACCTCGCCGGTCAGGAAGTACTCGGCCGCGGCCCGCGGCGGCATCCGGCGCAGGCACGGCACCGAGATGATCGCTGGTACCACGCCGATCCTGACCTCGGTGAACGCGAACGTGGCCGGGACCGGCGCGATCGCGATGTCCGACGCCGCGATCAGGCCGATGCCGCCGGCCCGCGCGGCGCCGTTCACCCGGCAGATCACCGGCTTGGGGCTGTCCCAGACCAGCCGGAGGACCTCCGGGAACAGCTCAGGTGCGGCGGCCCGGCCGCTGCGGGCCTCCTTCAGGTCGGCCCCGGCGCAGAACACCGTCCCGGCCCCGGTCAGCACGATGACCCGGCAGTCCGCCGCGGCCAGCGCCCCGGCCAGCGCCGTGCGCAGCTGGGTGAGCAGCGCGGTGGACAGCGCGTTCCGGCTGGCCGGGGAGTCCAGCGTGATCGTCGTGACCCCGGTGGCGGCCTGGCTCCGGACAAGATCGGTCATGCTTCCTCCGCGTTCTGGCCCGGTGGCACGATGGGGGGAACGGCGGGGGGACCGGAGGGACCGGGGGGACCGGGGGGTGTCACGATCGCGAGCACGTCTCCGGCGGCCACCTGCTCGCCTCGGGCCACCCGCAGCTGCGACAGCAGCCCGGCGGCCGGCGCCAGCACCGGGTGCTCCATCTTCATCGCCTCGAGCACCAGGATCGGCTGGCCGGCCGCGACGGCGGTGCCCTCGGCCGCCTCGACCCGGACCACGCTGCCGGGCATCGGCGCGACCAGGGACCCCGGCTGGCCGGCCGGGCCAGGCTCGGGCAGCCGCGGCAGCGGGGTCAGCCGGACCGAGCCGAGCGCCGAGTCGACGAAGACGGCGCCGTCGTACCTGGCCACGTCGAACCGGTGGTGCACGCCGCCTGAGTCCAGCGGTCACCTGACCGGGCCGGCAGCCGCACGGCCGTCAGCGTCAGCCGGTCGGCGGCTGGCCGCTGCCGGCCGGGCTGGCCCGCTGGCCGCCGCTGGCCCGGCTGTCCGGTGCCCGGCGGCCGCGGCGTCGGGCGGCCGCTGCCGCGATCCCGTTCCTGGTCCACAGGTAGGCGGCCTCGACCCGGCCGCACGGGCTGTCGTAGGCCTTGCGCTGCGGCTGCGACGGGACATTGCGCCAGCCGCCGACTGCAGCGCTCGCGGTCCTGGCGGCCCGCTGCGCCTGCGCGGCGTCCGCTACCGCCGCGGCCAGCGCCGACAGCTCGCAGGCGGCCCGGCCGGGGCCCAGGCTGGCCAGGTCCAGGCCGTCGAGCAGCGAGGTGTCGGCCCGGCCGGACCGGAACGCGGCTCCCCGCAGCACGCTGACCAGCAGGTCCCGGTTGGTGACCGGGCCGTGGATCCGGGCCCCGGCCAGTGCCGCCGCCAGCCTGCGGGCCGCGGCGTCCCGGTCCGGCGCCCAGGCGATCAGCTTGGCCAGCATCGCGTCGTAGTGCGGGCTGACCGTGCTGCCCGGCTCGACGCCGGAGTCCAGCCGCAGGTATGGCACCTGGCCGGTGAGCCCGGCCACCCCGGCCGGAGCCGGGCCGAACCTGGTGTCCACGCCGCCGACCCGCAGCGCGTGCACCTGGCCGGTGGCGGGGCGGTATCCCTGCGCCGGATCCTCCGCGTACAGCCGGGCCTCGATCGCGTGCCCGGCGGCGGGCGGCGGCCCGGCCGGCAGCGGCCGCCCCTCGGCCACCTCCAGCTGCAGCCGGACCAGGTCGATGCCGTGCACGCACTCGGTCACCGGGTGCTCGACCTGGAGCCGGGCGTTGAACTCCAGGAAGAAGAACCGCCCGTCGCCGTCCAGGAGGAACTCCGCGGTCCCGGCGCCGGCATAGCCGACCGCGAGGCTGACTGCCCGGGCGGCGTCCAGCAGCCGCCGCCGCAGCGCCGGGTCCACCGCGGGCGACGGCGACTCCTCGATCACCTTCTGGTACCGGCGCTGGACCGAGCAGTCGCGCTCGGTCAGCGCCCAGATGGTGCCGCGGGCATCGGCGACCACCTGGACCTCCACGTGCCGGGTGCGGGGCAGCAGCGGCTCGCAGAACACGGTGCCGTCGCCGAACGCGGCCTGCGCTTCCCGGCTGGCGGCCTGCAGCGCAGTGGCCAGCCCGGCCGGATCCCGGGCCACCCGCATCCCCCGGCCGCCGCCTCCGGCGGATGCCTTGACCAGGACCGGAAACCGGGTCAGACCCTCCGGCGCGAGCTCGGGCAGCACCGGCACCCCGGCTGCGGCGGCCAGCTTCTTGGCCGTGATCTTCAGGCCGGTCGCAGCCATCGCCTCGGGCGGCGGGCCGACCCAGGTCAGCCCGGCCGCCAGCACCAGCCGGGCGAAGCCCGCATCCTCGGCCAGGAAGCCGTAGCCGGGGTGCACCGCGTCCGCGCCAGCGCGGCGGGCCGCGGCCACGATGGCCGGCCCGTTCAGGTAGGCCTGCGCCGGGCTGGCGGTGCCGCCGGCCCGGCTAGCGGCACCTCCAGCGGCACCGCCAGGTCGGCCTCGGCGACATGCGGGGCGCCGGCGTCGGGCCCGGCGAACACCGCGACGGTCCCGATCCCGGCCTGGCGGCAGCTGCGGAACACCCGCCGGGCGATCTCGCCCCGGTTGGCCACCAGCAGCCTGCTGATCAACCGCGCCTCCTCACGGCCGGAACACGCCGTAGCCGCCCGGCCCGCCCCAGCCCGGCGCTCCCGGTCCGCCCTGGCCGGGCAGGTGCCAGTCGGGCTGGCCCCAGCCGGGCGGGGCGCTGTCGATGGCGGACAGGCAGATGCCGAGCACGGTGCGGGTGTCCCGCGGGTCGATCACCCCGTCGTCGTAGATCCGGCCGGACAGGAAGAACGGCTGCGACTCGGCCTCGATCTGCTCTTCCACCGCGGCCCGCATCGCGGCGTCGGCCGCCTCGTCGTAGGCCTCGCCGCGGGCGCTGGCGGCCTGGCGTCCGATGATCGACAGCACCCCGGCCAGCTGCGCCGGGCCCATCACCGCCGACTTCGCGCTCGGCCAGCTGAACAGGAACCTCGGGTCGTAGGCCCGGCCGCACATGCCGTAGTTGCCGGCCCCGTAGGAAGCGCCCATGATCACGGTCAGGTGCGGCACCCGGCTGTTCGACACCGCGTTGATCATCATCGCGCCGTGCTTGATGATCCCGGCGCGCTCGTAGCTCGCCCCGACCATGTAGCCGGTGGTGTTCTGCAGGAACACCAGGGCGGTCCCGCTGGCGTTGGCCAGCTGGATGAACTGCGTCGCCTTCTGTGACTCCGCGCTGAACAGCACGCCGCGCGCGTTGGCCAGGATGCCCACCGGAAAGCCGTGCAGGCTGGCCCAGCCGGTCACCAGGCTGGTCCCGTACAGCGGCTTGAACTCGTCGAACTCCGAGCCGTCCGCGATCCGGCCGATGACCTCGCGCGGGTCGAACGGCACCTTCAGGTCCTCCGGCACCACCCCGAGCAGCTCGTCCGGATCCAGCAGCGGCTCCGCGGGCTCCCGCCTCGGCCCGGCACCGAGCTTGCGCCAGTTCAGCCTGGCCACCACCGACCGGCCCAGGCGCAGCGCGTCCGGCTCGTCGGCGGCCAGGAAGTCGGCCAGGCCGGACTGGCGGGCGTGCAGCCCGGCCCCGCCGAGCGACTCGTCATCGGACTCCTCCCCGGTGGCCATCTTCACCAGCGGCGGGCCGCCGAGGAAAACCTTGGCCCGGCCGTCCACCATGACCACGTAGTCGCTCAGCCCCGGCAGGTAGGCGCCGCCGGCCGTGGAGCTGCCGAAGACCAGCGCGACCGTCGGGACCCCGGCCGCCGACATCCGGGTCAGGTCGCGGAACACCTGGCCGCCGGGGATGAAGATCTCCTTCTGGGTGGGCAGGTCGGCGCCGCCGGACTCCACCAGGCTGATCAGCGGCAGCCGGTTCGCCAGCGCGATCTGCCCGGCCCGCAGCGACTTGCGCAGCGTCCACGGGTTGGTCGAGCCGCCGCGCACGGTCGGGTCGCTCGCGGTCACCACGCACTCGGTGCCCTCGACTATCCCGATCCCGGTCACCACGCTGCCGCCGACCGCGAACCCGGTGCCGTAGCCGGCCAGCGGGGACAGCTCGAGGAACGGCGTGTCCGGGTCGACCAGCAGCTCGATCCGCTCCCTGGCGGTCAGCTTGCCCCGGCTGCGGTGCCGCTGCGTGTGAGCAGGCCCGCCACCCGCCAGCGCCCTGGCGTGCTCGGCGTCCAGCTCGGCCAGCCGGGCCAGCATGGCCGTGCGCCGGGCGCCATACGCCCCGCCGCGGCTGTCCAGTGCGCCGCCGATCACGCTCATTTCCTGGCCACGAACATGACCAGGACCTGGCCGCGGGCGAACGGCATCCGCTGGCCGGACGGCAGCGTGAACGTGGTACCGCGGGCCCGGTTCGGCCGGGACCAGTGCACCCGGTAGGCCCGGCCGCCGCGCAGGACCAGGGCGGTGCCGGAGCCGGTGGACTCCGCGTACGGCGGCCTGCGGCCCTGCTCCAGGTAGACGGAGGTGCGGATGGTGGTGTACTGGATCACGACGGTAACCGGGCGCAGCTGGCCGTTGTCGGTGGTCATGGCCCGGGCGCCGTCCATCCACACCAGCCACCGGTGCCGCCGCGCGGACCAGCGGAACCGGTAGGACGCCGCCGGGTAGGAGGCGGAGAACGACCGCAGCCGCCGCCCGCCGCGCGGCTGGGGCCCGAACCTGAAGCCGATGTCCCTGGCCTTGCTCGCGCGGCGAGCCTGGCGCAGCAGCACGCGGGTGCGGGCGTACAGGTTGTACGGGGCCGGCCGGGTCGCGCCGCGGAAGTAGCCGCGGGTGACCCCGGCGTACAGGTTCACGATATGGGCGCCCTCGACCCTGGGCAGCAGCGCTGGCTGCGCGCCGGAGAACGCGAAGGCGGGGCGGCCGAACTGGCCGAGCAGCGGCAGGTCGTCCTGCCGGGCGCTGCGGACCGGGCCGATGACCGCAGGGATGTGCGAGGAGAAGATGGCCATGAACCGGCTCAGGCCGCCCTCCACCGGCAGCACGTAGATGATGTCCGCGTGGGTCAGCCCGGTCTGCGGCCGGGCGAACACGATGTTGTCGATCTTCACCGCGAGCACCCGCCGCAGCTGCCCGACCCGCTCGCCGGTGAACGGCGACCGCAGCGGCCCGTGGTGCCTCGGCCTAGGCGCCGGGGTCGGGGACGGCGCGGCCACCGGGACCGGCCGGTGCCGCACCGGTGCAGGGTTGCTCACCAGTACGAGCGTGACGACCCCGGCCACCGCCGCGACAGCGGCCGCGGCAGCCCAGATCACGGTCGTGCGCCGGCTCCACCGCATGGGCACCAGTCTGCGCCCGACCGCGGGACGGCGGGCGGCATTGTCATGGATGTACCGTTACTGCTGTTGTTTTAGCAGTAACGGTACATTCACGCTAAATGCCGGTGCGGCTCAGCCGCGGATGACCTCCTCGACCCGGTCCAGCGCCCAGTCCAGGTCCTCCTCGCTGATCATCAGCGGCGGAGCCAGCCTGATCGCCATTCCGTGGGTGTCCTTGGCCAGCACGCCGTGCTCGGCGAGCCGCTCGCAGACCTCCCGGCCCGACCGGGAAGTGAACTCCAGGCCAGCCCACAGGCCGCGGCCGCGCACCTCGCGCACGGCCGCCTCTGGCAGGGTGAGCAGCCGGTCGTGCATGTGCGCGCCCAGCTTGGCCGAGCGCTCCTGGAACTCCCCGGTGCTGATCATCGCGATGACCTCGCGGGCCACCGCGCAGGCCAGCGGGTTGCCGCCGAAGGTCGAGCCGTGCTGGCCGGGCCGGAACACGCCGAGCACCTCGCTGGAGGACACCATCGCCGACACCGGCACGATGCCGCCGCCGAGCGCCTTGCCGAGCAGGTAGGCGTCGGGCACCACGCTGTCGTGCTCGCACGCGAACGTGGTACCGGTCCGGCCCAGGCCGGACTGGATCTCGTCGGCGATCATCAGGGCCCCGTGCGCGGTGCACAGCTCGCGCACCCCGGCCAGGAAGCCGTCCGGCGGCACGACCACGCCGGCCTCGCCCTGGATGGGCTCGACCAGCACCGCGACCACCCGCTCGTCCATCACCCCGGCGAGCGCGCCCAGGTCACCGTACGGGACGACCCGGAACCCCGGCGTGAACGGGCCGTAGGAGTCGTGCGCGTCCGGGTCGGTAGAGAAGCTGACGATCGTGGTGGTGCGGCCGTGGAAGTTGCCCGCGAAGGCGACGATCACGGCCTGGTCGGCGGGCACGCCCCTGACCTCATAGCCCCACTTGCGCGCGGTCTTGATCGCGGTTTCCACCGCCTCGGCGCCGGTGTTCATCGGCAGCACCATGTCCATCCCCGCCAGCGCCGCCAGTTCAGCGCAGAACGGGCCGAACTGGTCGTGCTCAAACGCCCGGCTGACCAGTGTCGCCCGGTTCAGCTGCCGCTGCGCGGCAGCCACCAGCCGCGGGTGCCGGTGCCCGAAGTTGAGCGCCGAGTAGGCGGCCAGCATGTCCAGGTAGCGCCGCCCCTCGACGTCGGTGACCCAGGAGCCCTCGCCCGTGGCGATCACCACCGGGAGCGGATGGTAGTTGTGTGCGCCGTGCGCCGCAGCCTGTGCCAGCAGCTGCGCCGAGGACTGGTGACCCGACTTGTTTGCCATCTCTCCTCCGCTCATCTCAGCTCGAGCGTGCAGCACTTGGGGCCGCCGCCGGACTTGAGGAACTCCGACATGTCGACCGGCACCGGCTCGAACCCGGCCGCGGCGAGCTGGGCGGCCAGGCCGGTGGCCCGGGCCGGCAGCACGACGTGGCGGCCGTCGCTGATCGCGTTCAGCCCCAGTACCTCGGCATCCTCGTCCTTCGCCTCGATGAGCTGGCCGAAGTGGGCATCCAGTGCCGCTCGCCCGGCGTCGTCGAAGGCGGCCGGGTAGTAGGCCGCGGTATCGGCATCGAGCACGACCAGCGCGGTGTCCAGGTGGTAGAAACGAGGATCCACCAGCGCCAGGCTGATCACCGGGAGGCCGAAGACCTGCTCGATCTGCCCGGCTACCGCCTTCTCGGTGCGGAACCCGTGCCCGGCCAGGATGGCCCGGTAGCCGAAGATGATGTCCCCCTCACCCTCGTTGAGGCTACCGGGCTCGATCAGGTGCTGGTATCCGTTGCGCCGGAACCAGCTGAGGTAGGCGGCGGCCTCGGCGGCCCGCTGCGGGTGCCGGAACCGGGCCGCGAGCACCTTGCCGCCGATCACGGTCGCGCCGTTCGCGGCGAAGACCATGTCCGGCAGGCCGGGCTCGGGCTCGATGGTGCGCACGGTATGGCCCAGGCCGGTGAAGGTCGCGCGCAGCCGCTGCCACTGGATCATCGCCAGGCGCGCGTCCACCGGCTGGTCCGGCCGCATCCACGGGTTGATGGCGTAATCCACGCTGAAGTAGTCCGGCGGGCACATCAGGTAGGTGCGGTGCTGTGCCGTCGCGCTGCGGGTGGTCTCGTCGGCCTGGGTCATGCGGCTCCTATCACGCTGGTGATCTAGGCAGCTCAAGCGTAGGAGCGCCGCAGGCGCTCCAGTGCTCTGGTCTCATGCGCGCCGGCGGCGATCTGTTGCGTAGTCAGGGGCAAGATGAGCGTTATGTTGCGCATCGCCGGAAAGGCGGGGCCGATGCTCCCCGGCGTTTCCGGCTGGGAACGCCATCCGCGGTCGTCACCGTCCGTGTCCGGCTGAGCCGTCGGCGCAGCCGTCAGAGCACGATCCGGCGCGCCTGCACCAGCAGGTAACCCAGGCATCACTAGACGTACGGGAAACGTAGCCAGATCGTAACGATCACCCGACTTGGTTGCTTACCAGACCATCTTGTGCTGCGCTGTCCCTCAGAGATCGCGCATCCCCGCCCCGTGCGGTCTCCAGGGGGTTCGGCCGAATGGAAGATGAGAAGCACGTGCCGCCGCTGTCGCGGCGGGTGCCGGGGGCGTATGGACATGCGCCGCCGGTGCGGTCACCGCTGGTGCTCACGGACTCGATGATCGAGACTCTGCGCACCGCGATCGACACCGAGCGTGAGCACGCTGCCCAGGAACAGGACGGGCCTGCCCTGGACCAGAATGCGAACCGCAGCCAGGCGGGCCGCGCGGGCGGGGAAGGCGGGGGCGGCGAGCAGGCCGATGCGGCCCAGCGGCCGGCGGCTGGCGGCGGCCGGGCCAGGGACCGGGCGGCCGCCCGGCGCGTCGCCGCACGGCGGGTGGCCGGCCGGGTGCGGACCGACCGGGCCGGCCGCGATCTCGCCCAGCCCGGCCAGGGCGATCAGCGGACCGGGCAGGCCGTGGCCCTGGCGCCGGACCCTGGCGAGCCCCCGGACCCAGGGCAAGTCGCCGGACCAGGGCAAGTCACCGGACCAGGGCAAGTCGCCGGACCAGGGCAAGTCACCGGACAAGCGGGAGTACCGCGACCTGGGCAATTCCCGGGACGCAGGCAGGTCCCGGGATGCGGGCAAGTCACCGGACCAGGGCAAGTCCCGCGAGCCGGGCAAGTCACAGCGGCCAGCCAGGCATCAGGGCACGGCCAGGCATCAGGGCACGGTTCCGGCACAGGGCAAGGCCAAGGCGCCGGACCAGGCCGGGCGCCGGGCGCCGGGCCGGGCCGCCGCTACCGGGTCCGCAGCCAGCCCGGAGTCCTTCGACCCGCTGGCCGGCGACCCGCTGGCCGGGCCGGACCTGGCCGGGCCGGACGCTCCGTGGTACCGGTCGGACGCCGGGTCGGTGACCCAGCCGCTGGTGGTCATCTCCGGCCCGACCCTGGTCAGCCCCGTTGGCCCCGTTGGCCCCGTTGGCCCGGTCGGCCCGGTGGCGGAGACAGCCCGAGCGGCCGGACCCCGATGGCGACCTGGCCGGCCGGAGGCCCGGCGCAGCCCCGGCCGGGTGCGCCGGCGGGCGGCCGGACGGCGCTGGCCAGCACGCCGGAGCGGGCAGGCGCCGGGGACGGCGCGGCGGGAAGCGGCCCGGTGCTGGCCGGACCGGTCACGGGCACCGGGAAGACCGATCCCGGCCTGCCGGTGATCCGGCCGGACGCCGGATCCGGCCAGCAGCCTCGGCGTCGCCGTCGCCTTACCGGTATCGCGGTATCCGCGCTGGTACTGGTCACGGCCGGCTCGGTGGCGTTCGCGCTGCTGTCGGGTTCCCCGGCCCGGCCGGCGACTGGCCAGCGGCATCGTGCCGGTGCCGCTTCCGGGGCCGCGGACAGCGAGCTGGCGGCGGCCTGGGTGGCCAGCCAGGTCACCGCGACCGCCAGGGTGGCCTGCGACCCGGCGATGTGCGCGGCGCTGGTGTCGCACGGGGTGTCGCCCGGCGACCTGGTCGAGCTGCGGACGTCGGCGGCCAGCCCGCTCGGCGCCGACATCGTGGTGGCCACGGCTGCCGTGCGCGGCCTGCTCGGCGCGCGGCTCGCCGCGGCCTACGCCCCGGTGGTACTGGCCAGCTTCGGCTCCGGCAGCTCGCTGGTCGATGTCCGGGTGATCGCCAAGCACGGCGCCGCCGCCTACCTGGCCAGGCTGAGGGGAGACCTGGCGGCCCGCAAGCAGTCCGGGGCCGCGCTGCTGGGCAGCAGCCGGATCGGCGCATCGGCCACGGCGAAGAGCCAGCTGTCGGGCGGGCTGGTGGACGCGCGGCTGCTGATCACCATCGAGGACGCGGCCGCGCACCGGCCGCTGTACCTGGTGGGCTTCGGCGACACCGGGCCCGGCGCGGCCGCGGACGTGCCGCTGCGCGCGGCCTACCTGACCCAGCCGCCGGGCACCGGGCAGGTCAGCCCGGCGTTCGTCCGGGCCATGCTCGGCTTTCTGCGCGGGCCGGATGCCCCGTACCGTACCCTGCAGGCCGGGATCGCTGACCCTGCCCGACGGCCAGACCGTGCTGCAGATCGAGTACGGCGCGCCCAGCCCGCTCGGGCTGTTCGGCGCGCCCGGCCCCTGACCCTCGGTCAGCTCGTCCACTGCTGCCCGGCCGGGGTGTCGGCCACCGTCACGCCGAGCCTGGCCAGCTCGTCCCGGAGCCGGTCGGCGGCCGGCCAGTCCCTGCGCTCGCGGGCCGCCGCACGGTCGGCCAGCAGCCGGTCCGCTCCGCCGGGCAGCGCACGCGGCCCGGCCGGCCTGCCGACATCGCGGGCCAGGTCGAGCCCGAGCACCCGGTCGGCGTGCGCGAACGTCTCGAACTTCGACCCTGGCGGGATCTCGCCGTCCTTCTCCAGGGCACGCAGCGCCAGCAGCGCGGCCGGGGTGTTCAGGTCATCGTCGAGGGCCGCGGCCAGGTCGGCGGTGACCTGGGCGCACATCGGGCGGCTGGGCGAGTTCGCCCACTCGGCTACCCGGGCCCGCCACCGGCGCAGCGTGCCGTCGGCGGCTGACAGCGTGCCCCAGGTCAGGTTCATCTGCTGCCGGTAGCGGTGCTCCAGCAGCGCGAGCCGCAGCGCCAGCGGGTCCAGCCCGCGCGCGGGCAGGTCGCCGAGCAGCACCACGTTGCCGGCCGACTTGGCCATCTTGCGGCCGTCGAACAGCAGGTGCTCGCCGTGCACCCAGTGCCGGACCACCTCGTGCCCGGCCACCGAGTCGGACTGGGCCCGCTCGTCCTCGTGGTGCGGGAACCGCAGGTCGATCCCCCCGGTGTGGATGTCGATGGCGTCGCCGAGGTAGTGCAGCGACATCGCCGAGCACTCGGTGTGCCAGCCGGGGAAGCCGGTACCCCAGGGGGCCTGCCAGGTCAGCTCGCGCCCGGCCGGGGCGCCCTTCCAGAGCGCCCAGTCGGCGTGGAAGCGCTTGCGGCCGGCGACGCCGCCCGGGTAGCGGTCGCCGGGCCGCAGCTCGTCCAGCCGGTTGCCGGAGATCTCGCCGTAGCCGGGGAAGGAACGCGCGTCGAAGTACACCGAGCCGTCGCCGGCCGGGTAGGCGTGCCCGGCCGCGATCAGCCCGGCGATCATGTCGGTCATCAGGCCGATCGACTCCGATGCCCGCGGCGCGTAATCGGGCGGATGGATGTTCAGCTCGGCGCAGTCGGCGTAGAACGCCTCCTCGTAGTGCCGCGCGACCTGCAGCGCGGACCTGCCCTCGGCGCTGGCCTGGGCCAGGATCTTGTCCTCGCCGGTGGCATCGCTCTCGCCGTCTGTCGTCAGGTGGCCCACGTCGGTGATGTTCTGGCAGCTGATCACGGTCACGCCGTGACGCCTGCGCATTCCGCCTGATCAGGTCGCTGAGCAGGTAGGTACGCAGGTTGCCGACGTGGGCGTACCGGTACACGGTGGGGCCGCAGATGTACATCCGCAGCTGCCGCCCGCCGCCGGGCCGGATCTGGACTGCCTGCCGCAGCCTGGTGTCGTACAGCCGGAACATGAGGCCAGCCTATCAGCCGGCCGCGGCCAGGTCGCCTGGGTTACCCGCGGCCCGGAGCCGGCCGGAGCCGCGCGGGTTACCCCAGCTCGGCCAGCCGCCGGACCGCGGCGCCGATGCGCTCGTCGGTGGCGGTCAGCGCGACCCGGACATGCCGCGACCCGGCCGGCCCGTAGAACTCGCCCGGCGCGACCAGGATGCCCGCATCGGCCAGCAGCCGGACCGACTCCCAGCAGTCCAGGCCGGGACGCACGGCCCAGAGGTAGACCCCGGCGGCCGAGTGCTCGACCGCCCAGCCCGCCGCCTCCAGGGCCGGCCACAGCGCCTCGCGCCTGGCCGCGTACCTGCCGTACTGCTCATCGGCGTGGAAGTCGTCGCCGAGCGCGGCCGTCATCGCGGCCTGAACCGGCCGGGGCACCATCATCCCGGCGTGCTTGCGGACCTCCAGCAGGGTGGCCACCAGCTCGGGATCGCCGGTCACGAAGCCGCAGCGGTAGCCGGCCAGGTTGGACCGCTTGGACAGCGAGTGCACGGCGAGCAGGCCCTGGTGCGAGCCGTCGCACGCGTCCGGGTGCAGCACCGAGACCGGGCGGACGGCAAAGCCCAGCTCCAGGTAGCACTCGTCGGAGGCGATCACCGTGCCGCGCTCGCGGCCCCAGCGCACCACCTTGCGCAGGTGCTCGGGCGGCAGCACCTGGCCGGTCGGGTTGGACGGTGAGTTCAGCCAGGCCAGCCGCACCGGCGCCGGGGCCGAGGGCGACCAGCGAGTCGGCGGCCACCGCGGTGGCGCCGGCCAGCCGGGCGCCGACGTCGTAGGTCGGGTAGGCCAGCGCCGGGTGCGCCACCACGTCGCCGGGACCGCAGCCGAGCAGCGTGGGCAGCCAGGAGATCAGTTCCTTGGTGCCGATCACCGGCAGTACCGCGTCCGGGCTGACCTGCACGCCGTGACGGCGGGCCAGCCATCCGGCGGCCGCCTCGCGCAGCTGGCTGGTGCCGCTGGTGACCGGGTAGCCGGGCGCGTCCGAGGCCGCGGCCAGCGCGTCCCGCACCAGGCGGGGTACCGGGTCCACCGGGGTGCCGACGGACAGGTCCACGATGCCGTCGGGATGCCGCTGTGCGCCGTCGCCTTCGCCGCCGCGAGCGCATCCCACGGGAACTGGGGCAGCCGCTGAGCCAGCGTCCGGTAGCCGCCTGGCGCGGCCCGGGCCGCGGGGGCCGCCGGGTCCGCCGCGGCTGCCCGGCCCGCCGGCCCGGCTGATCCGGCTGGTGTCGTCGTCACGCCGCCGCTGGCCGGGTCAGTGCTCGGCTGCCTGCGGCGGGAGGGCAGCCACGATCGGGTGGTCGGTATTGAGCTTGCCGGTCTTGGACGCGCCGCCCGGCGAGCCGAGCTCGGCGAAGAACTCGACGTTGACCTTGTAGTATTCCTTCCACTGCTCCGGCGTATCGTCCTCGTAGAAGATGGCCTCGACCGGGCACACCGGCTCGCAGGCGCCGCAGTCCACGCACTCGTCCGGGTGGATATAGAGCATGCGCTCGCCCTCGTAGATGCAGTCGACCGGACACTCCTCGATGCATGCCCGGTCGATCACGTCAACGCAAGGCAGCGCGATGATGTAGGTCACGTCGCAACTCCTCTTCGTGCACCTTGGCGCGCCCGCATGCGCCCGCCAGCTCAAGTATCGCGGATCACGCCAGTATCGCGTTCGGCGGCGGGGTCACGCCGATTTTTCGCCCGCCGGAAGGCGGGCTAAGCCGCGGGAACGCAGGCTATCAGCCCGTCGCCAGCACCACCCTGGCAGCCGCCGGAAGGCGGGCGTCCCGGTCCCGGGTCCAGCCGCGTGCCGCCTGGCCGAAGGTCCACCGGTAGCCGGAGTAGCGGACCTGGGCGAGCCCGTAGCTGCTCGCGTGCGCGACCAGCCAGCAGGCCACTGCCCACCCGGCCGCGGTGGTCCGCACCCGGACCGCGACCGCCGGATCGGTCGCCGCGCGCACTGGCAGCGCGCCGAACACCCTGGTCAGCTCCCTGGTCGCGGCCAGCGCACGGGTACCGCGGCGCCGGCCGGAGTACCAGCACCAGGCCGCGTGCGGCACCCGCCCGGTGTACGCGCTGGCCAGGTCGGCGGCCATGCTCGCGTACTGCTGGTAGGCATAGCCGTCGGCGCTGTGCTGCACCGCCTGCGCGGCCTCGTACACCGGCAGCGTGCGGTAGCCGGGGACGCCGGCCAGCACGGCGAAGAACCGGGTGGTCGCGTACACCGGGTCTTCCAGCTGCCGGGCCGGGCCCCAGCCCTCCGACGGCCGCTGCTGGAAGATCCCGACCGAGTCCCGGTCGCCGTAGTGCAGGTTGGCCAGCTTCGATTCCTGCAGCGCGGCAGCGTAGGCGACGGTCACCGCCCGGTCCGGCATGGACCTGCGCTGCGCCACCCCCGCGATGGTCGAGGCGATCGCGGCCTGGCCGGGCTCCAGCGAGACCACCGCCCCGGTCACCCTGGCCTCGCAGTAGCTGCTGCCGCCGGGCAGCAGCGACGGCGCCACCTGGCGCACGACCGCGTACAGGCCGGCCGCGGCCAGCACCACTACGATGCCCGTGCCTGCCAGCACGGAGACCCGGCGGCGGCTGGATGACGGCACAGACCCGAAGCTACCGGTTGGACTAAGCTGCCAGCCCATGAACCCGTCTGCGCCGGCCATGGCCAGTGCCCCGGCCTCCCCGCTGCCTGCCCGCATCGACGAGATCTGGGCGCAGCGGGCCGACCTGACGCCGGACGACGCCGCGGCCCGCGCCGAGGTGGTGGCCGCGGTCGACCTGATCGACGCGGGCCAGGCCAGGGTCGCCCGGCTGGATCCGGGCACCGGGGACGTGGTCGTGGACGAGCGGGCCAAGCGGGCCATCCTGCTGGCGTTCCGGCTGATGCCGATGGTCGCGTCCGAGGTCGGCGAGTTCCGCTACCACGACCGGGTGCCGCTCACTGCGAACCTGGACGGGGTGCGCGCGGTGGCGGGCGCGATCGTGCGCTGGGGCGCCTACGTCGCACCCGGCACCGTGCTGATGCCCTCGTTCGTTAACATCGGCGCCTACGTGGACTCCGGCACCATGGTCGACACCTGGGCCACGGTCGGCTCGGGCGCGCAGATCGGCAGGAACGTGCACCTGGCAGGCGGGGCCGGGATCGGCGGCGTGCTCGAGCCGGTGAACGCGGTCCCGGTGGTGGTCGAGGATGGCGCGTTCATCGGCTCCCGCTGCATGGTCGTGGGCGGCGCCAGGGTCCGGGCCGGGGCGGTGCTCGGTGCGGGCACGATCCTGACCAGGACCACGCACGTGATCGACGTGACCACCGGTGAGGAACTGCCCCGCGGCGAGGTGCCGGAATGGTCGGTCAGCGTCGGCGGCAGCCGGGTCCGGTCGTTCTCCGGCGGGGACTTCGGCATGCCGTGCGTGCTGGTGCTGAGACGGCTGCCGGCGGGCAGCCCCAGGGACCAAGAAGCGCTGAACGATATCCTGCGCGACCACGGCGTCGACGCCTGAGCCGCCCGGTTAGCCGGGCTGTCTCCTGGTCAGCCGGCCAGCCTGGCGGGCGCTACGTTATGCAGTCATGAGCGCGTCTTCAGAGCCGCGCCGTCGGCTGCGCCGGCAGGGCCCGGCGACGCTGCGCGGCAAGCACATCCCGAAGACCACCACCGACCAGCGGCTGCTGGACCAGCGCGGTCCCGCCGACTGGGTGCACACCGATCCGTGGCGGGTGCTGCGCATCCAGGCCGAGTTCGTGGAGGGGTTCGGGCTGCTGTCCGAGCTGGGCCCGGCCGTCTCGGTGTTCGGCTCGTCCAGGACCAGGCCGGATAACCCGGAGTACGAATGCGCCCGGCAGATCGGGGCCGGGCTGGCCGCGGCCGGGTACGCGGTGATCACCGGGGGCGGTCCGGGCATCATGGAGGCGGCCAACAAGGGGGCGGCCCTGGCCGGCGGGGTATCGGTGGGACTGGGCATCGAGCTGCCGCACGAGCAGGGGCTGAACGACTACGTGGAGATCGGGATCGAGTTCCGGTACTTCTTCGTCCGCAAGACAGTGTTCGTCAAGTACTCGCAGGCGTTCGTGGTACTGCCCGGCGGATTCGGCACGCTGGACGAGCTGTTCGAGGCGCTCACCCTCGTGCAGACCGGCAAGGTCACCAGGTTCCCGGTCGTGCTGGTCGGCTCGGCCTACTGGGCCGGCCTGCTGTCCTGGTTCCGGGATGCCCTGGCGGCGCAGGGCAAGATCCCGGCCGCCAGCCTCCAGTTGCTCCAGGTCGCCGACGACCCGGCCGAGGTGGTGCGCATCATCAGCCGGGCGCATCACGGTACCGAGGCTCCCGCGGTCGGCTGACCGCCCAGTTACCCGGTCAGGCCAGGCCGCGCACCGTGCGCGCGGGCAGGCGGGTACCCCGGATGACCTCGGCCATGTCGAGCGCGCGCCGGACCGTCCGGACATGCCGGGTCCGGACCAGGTTCGCGCCAAGCCAGCAGCCGATGGCGGCGGCCGCGACCACCCCGGCGAGCGCGTCCTGGCCGGGCGCCACGCCGCCCGGTGCAGTCCGGCCGCCCGGTGCGGTCCGGCTGCGCGGTGCGGTCCGGCTGCGCGGTGCGGTCCGGCCGTCCGGCTCGGTCAGCTCGCCATCGCCTGCTGCATCCGCGTCAACCAGGGTGGCCCAGCCGGCCCGCGCCGCTTCGGCCACCTCGCCCGGCGTCACCCCGACGATCACCCGGCCGGCGGGCAGGCCGCTAGCACCGGCCGCGTCCTGGTCGGCGCAGATCAGCAGCGCGCCGGTGACGCGCGCTACCGCCGGGTCGCGCACCAGGTCGGCGCCCGGCCCGGCGGCACAGACCAGCACGCCCGGGCAGCGGGCGCGCAGCCCGGCAATCGCCGCCCTGGCCGGGTCATCCGGGCCATCCGGGCTCGCCGCGCCGTCGGCCGGGGCCGCCAGGTCGATCAGGTCGGCGCCCGCCAGGACCGCGGCCACGGCCTGGTCCAGATCAGCGGCCACGGCCAGCAGCCGGGCCGGGCCAGCGCCGCCCGGCTGACCGCCCGGCCCGGTGACGGCGCCGTCAGGTCCGTTCGCTGCCACGCTGGTCAGCATGGCACGATTACCAGTGTGTCCGTGGTTCTGCTCATCGCCGTCGCGGTGATCCTCGGCGGCGTGATCGCTGTTGCCCTCGGCCGGGGCGGTGAGCTGGCCAGCTTCGCCGCCGACGTCCCCCCGGTCCGGGCCGAGATCGTGACCGCGGCCGATCTCGCGCTGATCCGGCCGCCGACGGCCCTGTTCGGCTACAACCCGCATGTCACCGACGACCTGCTGGGCACCCTGGCGCGGGCCATGAGCGACCGGGACGCCGAGATCACCTCGCTCCGGCGCGAGCTCGCCGAGCGGCGGGCCTTCTCGGCGCCACGGCCGCTGCCGGTCCGGCGCACGGCCGCGAGAGCGCCTGGCACGGGGACGCCCGGCACAGGAGCTGCCGGGACAGGAGCGCCTGGTACGGGAGCGGCCGGGGCCGTGCCGCCGCCCGGCGAGCCCGGCGACCCGGGCGACTCGGGCGAGCCCGACCCGGCCGGGCCCGCTGGTTCCGCCGGGACCTCGGGGCAGGCTGGATGAGCGAGGCGAGCACGGTGAGCGAGGCGAGCGAGGAACCCGGCGCTCCGGTGCCGGGCGCTCCCGTGGCCGGGCCGGACGGCAGGTTGCGGTGCCCGTGGGCGCTGGGCGGCGGCGGCGAGTACCTGGCCTACCACGACGAGGAGTGGGGACGCCCGGTACGTGATGACTGCGGGCTGTTCGAGCGGCTCTGCCTGGAGGCATTCCAGTCCGGCCTGTCCTGGCTCACCATCCTGCGCAAGCGGGAGAACTTCCGGGCCGCGTTCCGCGGTTTCGACATCGAGGCCGTGGCCGGCTTCGGCCCCGGTGACGTGGCCCGGCTGCTGGCCGATCCCGGCATCGTGCGGAACCGGGCGAAGATCCAGGCCACGATCGGGAACGCGCGGGCGGCGCTGACCCTGCCCGCCGGGCTGGCCGCGGTTGTCTGGGGCTACGCCGGCCCTCCGGCCGCGGCACCGGCTACGCTGGCCGACGTGCCCGCCTGGACGCCGGCGTCCAAGGCCCTGTCGGCCGAACTGCGCCGCCACGGGTTCACGTTCACCGGCCCGGTCACCGCGTATGCGATGCTCCAGGCGTGCGGCATCGTCGACGACCATCTGGCCGGCTGCTACTGCCGAGGAGCGTCGAAGGCGTGACTACCACCGGATCCGCTGAGGAGGGTCAGATGCCGCAGACCAAGGACGTGCCGCCGGGCGTGGATCCGACGGTGCCGAGCCCGGCCCGGCTCTATGACTACTACCTGGGCGGGCACAACAACTACCCGGCGGACCGCGAGGCGGCCGCGGTGTTCATCGCGAACATGCCGGACCTGCGGGACTCGGTCTGGGCCAACCGCGGGTTCCATCAGCGCGCCGCCCTGTGGATGGCGGCCGAGCAGGGCATCCGGCAGTTCATCGACATCGGCGCCGGGCTGCCGACGCAGAACAACACGCACGAGGCCGTGCAGCAGGCGGTGCCGGACGCCCGGGTGGTCTACGTGGATCATGATCCGATGGTGGCCGCGCACGCCGACGTGCTGCTGGCCGGATCCACCGGCACCGCCTTCGTGCTCGCCGACCTGCGCCGGCCCGACGAGGTGCTCGGCCACCCGAAGCTGACCGGGCTGATCGACTTCGACCAGCCGACCGGGCTGCTGATGACCGCGGTGATGCACTTCGTGGCGCCCGCCTCCGATCCGTGGGGCCTGGTGGCGCGGTACGCCGCGGCCATGGCGCCGGGCAGTTACCTGGCCCTGTCCCACATCACCGCGGACCAGCTCCCGCCGGCCGGGATCCAGGCCGGGATCGAGCTGTACGCCAGGGCGTCGGAGCAGGCCTTCCCGCGCACCAGGGCCGAGGTCGAGCGCTTCTTCACCGGGCTGCAGCTGGTGCCGCCCTACGCCGGGGCCGAGCCGGCCGTCACCTACGTCGGCCTGTGGGGAGCCGAGGAACCCGAGCTGGCCGACAGCGACGGGTCCAGGGCCCTGTACTGCGGGGTGGCCAGGTGCCCGTGAAGCCGTCCGCCGCCGAGCTGGGCATCGACCTGGCCGGACAGGACTGGCGGCGGTCG
Source organism: uncultured Actinomycetota bacterium (assembly GCA_963719705.1). GTDB lineage: Bacteria > Actinomycetota > Actinomycetes > Streptosporangiales > Streptosporangiaceae > CAVRCV01. The sequence continues at coordinate 41,692 of CAVRCV010000011.1, read as the reverse complement.
GGTACCGGCGACGGCGCCATCGAGATCGCGTTCGTCGCCGCGGCGCCGGGCGGCCAGACCCAGTGGGTGCTGATGCGGGTGGCCGGAGACCGGTCGGGACGGGTACTCGTCTACGACCGGCACGAGTGGGAGTGCTTCGTCGACGGAGTCCGCAACGGCGAGTTCGACGACGCGGGGATGCATGAGTGAGGTGACCCGGCACCTGCGGTCGCGGCAGGAGATCCAGCGGTTCCCCTGACCCGGCGGCCTCGACCCGGTTGCACTGGCCCGGTCGCGCTGGCCCGGCCGCACTGGCCCGGCCGTGCTGCCAGGCTAGCCCGGCATGCATAACAATTGAGGACTACTTTGTGAATCACAACTTAAACAGGGATATGATAAAAGGGATGTCTCGGCAGGGAGCTGAACGCGGATGAGCGACGACGCCTACGGCGCCACGGTAGCCAAGTACCTGCTGTCGCAGCGCCTGAGCGAGCTCAGACGGCAGACCAACCACACCGCCAACCATGTCTGCGACATGCTGAACTGGGGCCGCGGCAAGGTGGGAAGGTTCGAGGCCAACCAGTGGAAGCGCCCCGAGATGAGCGACATCCGCGATCTGCTGCGGATCTACGCCGTCGCCGAGGGCGAGCGGGACGAGATCGAGGACCTGGCCGTGCGGGCCAGGGCCAGGCCCTGGTGGCGGGACTACCCGGACGATCTTCGAGAACGAGTTCCCCGGCTTCGAGAACGACGCCGAGCGGATCCGCGTGTTCATGCCGCTGGTGCTGCCCGGCCTGCTCCAGACCGCCGACTACACCGAGGCCCTGCTGCGCGGCGGATCCCGGTCGCCTGCCTGGCGGCGGCGCGCGCTCGAGGCGCGCCAGCGCCGGCAGGAGATACTCGCCCGGCCGGACGGCACCGCGCCCGAGCTGACCGCGGTGATCACCGAGGCGTCGCTGATGTACCGGTGGGGGACCAAGGTCGACCGGCGGGACCAGATCGAGCACCTGATCGAGGTCAGCCGCCGGCCGCAGGGTGGAGCTGCGGATTCAGCGCTTCAGCGACGGGCCGCCCACCAACCTGCAGTCGATGGTCAGCATCTTCGACCTGCCGGATGGTGCGCCGAGCCTGGTGTTCCTGGAGACGGACTACGCGATCGAGGAGGTGAGCAGCGCGGAGGCCGTCGACTCCTACCTGCAGTCCTTCGCACGAGCCAGCGACGCGTCGCTGGAGCCCGCCGACACTTCGGCATTCCTGAGTCAGCTTGCCGAGCAATTGGAGTAATACCCATGACTGACCTGTCTCGAGCAGAGTGGCGCAAGGCCAGCCTGAGCGCCCAGAACGGTGGCTGCGTGGAGATCGCAGCCAATCTCGGTAACGTCGTCGCCGTCCGGGACAGCGTGCGCCCGGCCGACGGGGCGCATGTCACCTCGCGCCCGGCGTTCGCCGCGCTCTTGGCCGACGTCAAGAACGGCCGTTACGACCTCTAGCACTCCGGCCTGTGCCGCTAAGAATCCCCCCAGGATGCAGCCCTGGGGGGATTCTCTTGACTTGCCTGTCTCGAGGCAACGGCGCCAGCAGCGGCTGACGCCACGCCCATACAGTACACGCGAGCTTCCCGCTGGTCAGGTATCCGAGGCCGGGGAAATCGGGCGGCGGGCCGCAGGCCCGGCACCGGCCCGGCCAGGCGATCGCTCAGCTGTGACCGACCACCCGCCATTTTCGCTAAGGCTATTGCGAAGACGGGCAAATGACTCATAATCTGTGCTTCACAGATCCGGATCTGGGGAAGGCGGACAAAGATGTTACCGTCGCCTGCCGGAAGCGGCCGGGACCGCCGCGATTCGTCAGGTCAGTACGGTACTGGTCACTGCGGTGCTGAGAACGGGCTGATGGCGGCGCCGGTGGCGGAGGCCCTGGCTGCCAATCCCAGTCCGCCGGCTGGCCTTGCCCAGGCCAGCGTCTCGGTCGGCGGCTGTTTCGCCCGTTCTCTTCCGCTCGACCGGACCTGCGCCGGCGTGGCCAGGAGCTTCTTCCGCGAGGCGGTGGCCGGGATCGGCCTGCAACGGTGACCTGGTGCACGACGGGGTCACCATGGCCAGCGAGCTGGCCGCCAACACCCTGAACGCGCAGGCGAACGTCGAGTTCGCCGGCCAGCGGGCGGTCAGCGGCCTGCCGGAGTTCTGGCTCTACCTGCGCGGCTGGGGGGCCCGGTGCGAGCTGGTCTGCAAGATCTTTGACTCCGAGCAGGGCTGGAACGGCGGCGGCCAGCCGTCCACCGGCATCGAGAAAGCGCCGCCGCAGGCGGTGAGCGGCCGCGGGCTTCAGGTGGTCGCGGGGCTGTCCGCCGGGCAGTGGGGGCACCACCTGACCCGCGGTCGCCTCGGCGCCTGGAAGGTGCCGGGCAAGGCGGTCTGGTTCGCGCTGCGGGTGCCGCCGGGCACCAGCGTCCGCAACCGGCCCAAGCCGAGCCCGGCCCAGGCGGCCACCGAGCTGGAGGCGATGCTGGCCGACCGCGGCCTCGGCGGCAGCATGGTGCGCACCAGCGAGCCGGGCGGGGCCATGACGGTGCTGTCCATCAGCCGTCACCTGACCGTCTGGAGCTACGGCGATGTCGCGTCCTGGCGGGAGCCGGACGGGCGGTACATCCGCCGGCCGATCGCCGACCTGGTGGACGTCGTGGAGCAGATCATCTGCGCGCACGAGGACATGGCGGCGATGGGCACGATCGCGTGCCGGTCGGCCGCGTAATCCGGCCGCAGCTCACCGGCGGCGCCCGGCCGTCAGCGGCCCCGGAACACCGGCTCCTGCTTGCCGAGGAACGCCCGGGTCGCGGCCCGGTGATCCTCGGTCTGCCCGAGCCGGGCCTGAAGCTCGGCCTCCTTCTCCAGCGACTGCGCGAGGCCGTGACCGGCCGCGTACAGCAGGCCCTCCTTGATGGCCGCGTAAGCGGCAGTCGGCCCGGCCGCCAGCCGGGCGGCCAGCGCAGCCGCCGCGCCGGGCAGCTCGGCGTCCTCGACCACCGAGGTCAGCAGTCCCAGGCTGAGCGCACGGTCGGCCGGCACCGGCTCGGCCAGCATCAGCAGCTCGGCGGCCCTGGCCGCGCCCACCAGCCGCTGCAGCGTCCAGGACGCGCCGGAGTCGGCGCCGAAGCCGACCCTGGCGAAGGCCAGCAGCAGGCTGGCCCGGCGGGCGGCGATGCGGAAGTCGCAGGCGAATGCGAGCGAGGCCCCGGCACCGGCGGCGACTCCGGGCAGCGCGGCGATGACCGGCTTCGGCATGGTCATGATCTCGGTGATGATCGGGTTGTAGTGCCGCCGCACCGTGTCGGTTACCTCGCCGCCCGATTCGAGCACCGCCGCGTGCTCGCGCAGGTCCTGGCCGGCGCAGAAGGCCGGTCCGGCCGCGGTCAGGATCACGGCCCTGACCCCCGCGTCAGAGCCGGCTGCGCGCAGCGCATTGAGCAGGCTGGTTTTCGTTTCGGCGGTTAGTGCATTTCTTGCCTCAGGCCGGTTCAGCGTGACGGTCGCCACCGCGCCATCGGTCTGGCAAAGCACACTGTCTGCCACTGTGCCTCCTGATCATTACCACCAAGAGCCCGGCCTGAAGGATAATAGAGGTACAGATAGACATGGATGTGGCTGGCCGGTCCCGTCAGGCGCCGGTACACCGGTGCCGTAGGCCTCAGCGAGGCCCCGCGCGGCCCGAGGGCAGGGAAGGGGATGAGGATGGCGGCGATGAAGCCGCGGACGGGCGACGGTCCGCTTGAAGTCACCAAAGAGGGCCGTGGAATCGTGATGCGCGTCCCGCTGGAGGGTGGTGGACGGCTGGTGGTCGAGCTGTCCCCGGACGAGGCGGCCACCCTGAGCGACGCGCTGAAATCGGCCGTCGGGTAGCCACAGCCGGGCTGAGCGGCTCAGCCAGCCTGCTTGACCGCCAGCAGCAGCCCGTTTCCGACCGGCAGCAGCAGCGGTACCAGCCGCTCTGCGGTTCTGACCTGCTCACGCACCTCGGCGACCGCCGCCACCTCCGGCTGGACCGGCACCGGGTCGCCGAGCAGCGAGTCGGCCGCCCGCTCGGACGGCAGCGCGCCATCGAAGGCGACGATCCCGCCGGACCGCAGCAGCCGCAGCGCCGCGACCAGGTAATCCGGGTACTCCTGCGGGTCGGCGTCGCAGAACACCAGGTCGTAAGCGCTGTCCGCGAGCCGGGGCAGGACGTCGAGGGCCTGCCCTCCGATCAGCCGGTACCGGCTGGCGGGGAACCCGGCGGCCATGAAGGCGGCCCGTGCCAGCCGCTGCTGCTCGGGCTCGGCATCGACGCTGGTCAGCACGCCGCCGGGGCGCATGCCGCGGAGCAGCCAGATGCCGGAGGCGCCGCAGCCGGTGCCGATCTCGACCACCGCCCTGGCGCCGATGGCCTCGGCCAGGAAGCGCAGTGCCGCACCGGTGGCCGGGCGCACCGGGAGGGCCCCGCCGACCTCGGCCGCGTTCTGCCGGGCGGTCAGCAGCGCCTCGTCTTCCGGCAGGAACTCGTCGATATAGGCGAGCGTGCGCTCTGCGGTGGTGATGGCTGCCTCCCCGAAGCGTGAGTCCACGGCGTGAATCCTCTCCGGCCGCAGGATAGCGGCCGGTACCGGGGGTCCGTCGAACGATCGGGCATCCGGGCCGGGGAACTAGCTGGCCAGACCCGGTCGTTGAGGTGAATGCTGGGCGACGGCGTGCGGAGCTGACACCCGGGCGCGGTTCGCGAAGCCCGGGCGCGCCTTGCGGAAGCCCGGGCGCGATGATGGTGTTGGACTAGTGGGAGCGGACGAGAGGGGCACGCCGTGGACCACGCAGGGCCCGCCGAGGCCGTCGTCGCCGCGGACGGGGCCGCCGGTACCGAGTGGGTGCCGCCGAGCTGGGAAGAAGTGGTCCGGGACCACTCGGCCCGGGTGTACCGGCTGGCCTACCGGCTCACCGGCAACTCGCACGACGCCGAGGACCTGACCCAGGAGGTCTTCGTCCGGGTGTTCCGGTCGCTGCCCAGCTACACCCCGGGCACGTTCGAGGGCTGGCTGCACCGGATCACCACCAACCTGTTCCTGGACATGGCGCGCCGGCGGCAGCGGATCCGGTTTGAGGGCCTCGGCGAGGAGACCGAGTCCCGGCTCGGCGGGGCCGAGCCGACGCCCGCCCAGGCATTCGACGACCGGCACCTGGACAGCGACATCCAGGACGCGCTCAAGGCCCTTGCCCCCGAGTACCGCGCCGCGGTCATCCTGTGCGACATCGAGGGCCTGTCCTATGAGGAGATCGCCGCCGCGCTGGGAATCAAGCTGGGCACCGTCCGGAGCCGGATCCACCGCGGCCGGGCACAGCTCAGGGCGGCCCTGGAGCACCGGCGGCCGCGGCATGTGACGGCCAAGGTGCCGCGCCCGCGCCCCGCCGCGCCGCTGCCGCAGGGAGGACAGCCGTGACCCACCTCGGGCAGCGGCTGTCCGCGCTGATCGACGGCGAGCTGGACGGGGCCGAGCGGGACCGGGTGCTGGTGCACCTGGCCCGGTGCGAGCCATGCCGGGGCGAGGCCGTCGCGCTCCGGGCGCTGAAGCGCCGGATGAGCGCCCTGGGCGAGACCGCCACCGCCGACTCCGCGCTCACTCACCGGCTGATCCACCTGGCCAGGCCGGAGGAGATCTTCCGGCCCGCCGCCGCGGCCGGCGCCGCGCTCGGCCTCAGCAGACGCGATCCGCGGACGACCTGGTACCTGGCCGCCGGGTCGATCGGGGTGTCGCTGGCCGGCCTGGCGACCGCGGCCTTCATGGCCGGCAGCGCGCCGCAGCTGCCCGCGCCCAGCGTCACTCCCGCCGTGGCCACGTTCCTGAACCAGCACGCCAGCGATGACGGCTTCGAGCCGGCCGACCCCGGCCGGCCTGACGCCAGCACCCGTGGTCAGGATGGCCCCCGGCCTGTTCCGGGCCAATGCGCCGGCCGTCCGGACCAGGGCCCGTTCCCTGCCGTGATCTCGGTCAGTCACTCGCCCTGGCGCCTGGCCAGCATGGCCATGGTGCTCGGACTGCTGGGCACCTGCGCGGTCGCGGTATCGCTGGCCGACTCGCCGCCGGGACCGGCGAGGGCCAGGGGCGGCGGCCGGGCCGCGGCCGCCTTCCGCACCGGCCTGCGGCTGGCGGCGCCGCATCCGGCCACGCCGGCCGGCTCCGGCAGCGCCCGCAGCGGACTGCTGCTGATGAACCAGGCTGCGGCGGCATCCGAGCAGATCCCCTACCGCGGCGTGCAGATCGTGGTCTGGTGGGGGCAGGACGGCACGACCGCCTCGTTTGTCCAGGTCTGGCACCAGACCGGCAGCGCCGCGCTGACCGAGGCACCGGCCGCCGCGGCGGTGCCGAGCGCGGCCCAGCAGCCGTCTGGCGGCCCGCTGCCGGACGCGGGCGGCATCCTCGACGTGTCGCCGCAGATGCTGGCCCTGATGGAGGCCAACTACCAGATCGGCTACTCCGGCCGCGGGACGGCGGACAGCCGGTCCGCCGACATCGTCGAGCTGCGCCGCCCGGACGGGTCGCTGGCTGCGACGTTCTGGCTGGACGCGGCCACCAAGCTGCCGCTCCGACGGGAGATCTACACCGGCGGCACCCGGATGATCAGCGTGGATGCCTTCGTCGACCTCCAGATCGGCCCGCATGGCCTCGGCCCCATGCCCGCCGCCGGGGCCCAGCCCTGGGGCAGCCAGCTGGACCTGGCGAGGCTGACCGCGCTGCGGGCGGCCGGCTGGCCGGTGCCGGGCAGCCTGGCCGGGAACCTCGCCCTGTACCGGGCCAGCGAGACCGACGCCCATGGCGGCCCGGTGCTCGACCTGTGCTACTCCGACGGGCTGTCGGTCGTGTCGCTGTTCCTGCAGCGCGGCCAGCTGCCGCAGGCCATGGCCGGCTGGCGGCGGGTGGTGGTGCACGGCCACAGCGTGTTCTCCAACGGCCCGGACGACCGCAGCCTGGCCTGGTCGGCGGGCGGCTTCGTGTTCACGGTGATCGCCGACGCGGACCCGGCCACGGTCGGCCAGGTGGTCGCCGAGCTGCCGCATCAGAGCCAGGCCGGGTTCTGGAACCGGATGGCCCGCGGCTTCCGGCGGATTGCCTCGTGGGCCAACCCGTTCCGCTGAGCCCGGCCGGCGGTACCGGCGGGAGCCCGGGCCGGTGCGGGATTCCCGCCGCCCGGTCCTGCGGTTACGCTGGAGCTAGCCAACCCCGCTATCGTGCGGGGAGCAGACCGATGCTGGAGCGCCCCCGGTGTTCGACCTGTCCATCCTGAAGGTGCTGGTTCTCGGCGTGCTCGCGCTGGTGATCTTCGGACCGGAGCAGCTGCCTAAGATGGCGGCTCAGGCCGGGAAGGCGCTGCGCGACCTGCGCCGGCTGGCCGACGTGGCCAAGTCCGACCTCACCGAGGGGCTCGGCCCGGAGTTCCGTGACTTCGACATCAATGACCTGAACCCGCGCAACTTCGTGCGCAAGCACTTCTGGGACGAGCTTGACGCCGACGGCGAGGGTGCCGGCGGCCCCGAGGGCGGCGGCGTGTCCAGCCGGGTGCTGCGCGAGCCGGCCGGGAGCGCGCTGCTCGCGCCGGGCGAGCGGCCGCCGTACGACTCCGAGGCGACCTGACCGCGCGGGCCGGGCAAGCTAGACGGGAGTCAGGCCGAGCGGCCGCCCGGCAAGGCTGCGCGACCGGCCGGCCAGCAGGTCGGCGACCTTGCTGAGCTCGCGGGCGGCGGGCGCGTCCGGATCGGCCGCCACCAGCGGCAGGCCGCGGTCGCCCGCCTCGCGCAGCCGCAGGTCGATCGGGATCTGGCCGATCACCGGCACTGGCGCGCCGGTGATCCGGGTCAGGGCGTCGGCCACCGCCTGCCCGCCGCCGCTGCCGAACACCTCCACCCGCTCGCCGCAGTGCGGGCAGGGCAGCCAGGACATGTTCTCGATCACGCCGACGATGCGCTGGTGCAGCTGGGCCGCCAGGGAGCCGGCCCGCTCGGCCACCTCGGCCGAGGCCAGCTGCGGCGTGGTGACCACGATCAGCTCCGAGCCCGGCACCAGGTGCGCGGCCGAGATCGCCACGTCGCCGGTGCCCGGTGGCAGGTCCATCAGCAGCACGTCCAGGTCGCCCCAGTAGACGTCGGCCAGGAACTGCTGCACCAGCCGGTGCAGGATCGGGCCGCGCAGCGGCAGCGGCTCGTTGCCCCGCTTGAGCATGCCGCTGGAGATGGCCTTCACCCCGTGCGCGGACGGCGGCATGATCATCTGCTCGACCTGGGTGGGCAGGCCGGTCACGCCCAGCATCCGCGGCACCGAGTGACCGTAGATGTCGGCGTCCAGCAGGCCCACCTTCAGCCCGGCCCTGGCCAGCGCCACCGCCAGGTTGACGGTTACCGACGACTTGCCGACCCCGCCCTTGCCGCTGGCCACCGCGTACACCCTGGTGAGCGAGGCCGGGCTGGCGAACGGGATCTCCCGCTCTGGCTTGCCGCCCCGCAGGCTGGCCTGCAGCGCCCGGCGCTGCTCCTCGCTCATCACGTCCAGCTCCACCTGCACCTGGCTGACGCCGGGCAGCGCGCTCACGGCCGCGGTCACCTCGCGGGTGATGGTTTCCCGCAGCGGGCAGCCGGCCACGGTCAGCCAGACCTCGACCCGCACCGTCCCGCCGGCGGCCACCTCGACGTTCTTGACCATGCCGAGGTCGGTGATCGGGCGGTGGATCTCGGGGTCGTTGACCCGGGAAAGTGCCTGGGTCACCTGGTCCACGGTGGGCGGCGAGGTGACAGAGGATGAGCGCATAGGCCCATGCTAGGCGCACCCTGGCGGTTGGTAGCCTCCACCGGTGGCACCTTCGCACCGGATCCGGCGCTCCGTCCTGGCCGTGCCGGGCAGCAGCCAGCGGTTCCTGGCGAAAGCCCGGGGCCTGGCCGCCGACGAGGTGTTCCTGGACCTGGAGGACGCGGTCGCCCCGGCGGCCAAGCCGGCCGCGCGCCGGGCCGTGGCGGCAGCGCTGCGCGCCGGGGACTGGTCCGGCAAGGTCATGGCGGTCCGGATCAACGCCGCCAGCACCGGCTGGGCCTACCGGGACGTGATCGAGGTCACCGAGCAGGCCGGCGCGCAGCTGGATGCCATCGTGCTGCCCAAGGTCGGCGGGCCGGGCGAGGTGGTCTGGCTGGACCTGCTGCTGCGCCAGGTCGAGCTGGCGATGGGGTACCCGCCGGGCCGGATCGGGATCGAGGCGCAGATCGAGGACGCCGCCGGGCTCGCCGCGGTGGACGCGATCGCCGCGGCCTCGCCGCGGCTGGAGGCACTGGTGTTCGGCCCGGCCGACTTCATGGCCAGCCTGGGCATGCGGTCGCTGGACGATCGGCGCCCAGCCCGCCGGGTACGCCGGCGGCGATGCCTTCCACTACCCGCACCTGCGGCTGCTGGTGGCCGCCAGGGCGCACGGCCTGCAGGCGATCGACGGGCCATACGCGGCCATCGCCGACACCGCCGGGCTGCAGCCGGGCCGCGGCCAGCGCGGCCGCGCTCGGGTTCGACGGAAAGTGGGTGCTGCACCCGAGCCAGATCGACCCGTGAACGCCGCGTTCGCGCCCGGCCAGGCCGAGTACGACCGGGCCGAGCTGATCCTGGCCGCCTGCGAGTACTACGCCTCGGTGCACGGGCGCGGCGCGGCCATGCTGGACGGCCAGATGATCGACGAGGCATCCCGCAAGCTGGCCCTGGCCGTCGCCGCCAGGGGCCGCGCGGCCGGGCTGGCCAGGACGCAGGAGTTCCGGCCGCCGGGCGGCTCAGCCCAGCACGCCCCAGGCGGCTAGCGCCTGCGCCAGCCCGCCGGTCAGCGCCAGCCCGGCCAGCTCCCGCGGCGCCACCCAGCGGGCGTCGGCGGCATCGTCGCCCGCGGCCAGCGTCCCCCCGGTGACCGACGGCCAGGTAGTCGCTGATCACGTACACCGCGCCGGGCGGGCCCGGCCGCTCCACCTCGCCCAGCAGCCGCACGGCCCGGACCGCCAGCCCGGTCTCCTCCCGCACCTCCCGGATCATCGCCTGCTCGGCGGTCTCGCCCGGCTCGACCCGGCCGCCCGGCAGGGACCACAGCCCGGCCCCCGGCTGGTGCCCGCGCCGGATCAGCAGCAGGCGCCCGCCGGCATCGGTGATCACCGCCCCGGCGCACGGGATTCGCCTCATGCGCCCATTCTGGCCGGTCTCGCCCGGCGGGGGTGGCTGGTCACCGGGTTCGCCAGCGCAGGCGACGAGCGCACCGGCAGCCGCGCCTGCGTGGTGGCGCTGAGCGGTCCGAACCCGGTCGGCGGTCCCGGCGACCTGCTGCTGGTCTCCGAGGATCTGGGCGTCGGCCTCGGTGCCTGGCTGGCCGGTGTGGATGGCCCGGACCCGGGCCAGGACTTCGCCGGCGGCCCGCCGGACGGCTTCGTGCAGCATGACAACCATGACATCCCGGTCTGGCACGTGGACGCGCCCGATCGCGCCGCCTTCGCCGGCGAGATGATGGGTCAATGGCTGTGGCTGGTGCTCTGGCCGGATACGGCCGGCCTGCTGCTGGTTGACCCGCTGCCGGTCCGGGACCTGCGAGATCCGGGCCAGGACCTGGACCTGCCCTTCGGCGCCCGGTCCCCGCGCCTTCCCGGCTGACCGCGCCCGGCTAGGGTCGCAGGCGTGCGCGCCGATCTGCATAGCCACAGCACCGCATCCGACGGCACCGCCAGCCCGGCGGAGGTGGTTCGGGCGGCCAGGGCGGCCGGCCTGGACGTGATCGCGCTGACCGACCACGACACGGTGGCCGGGCACGAGCAGGCGCGGCGCGCGCTGCCGCCGGGCCTCACCCTGGTGCCGGGCATGGAGCTGTCCTGCCGGCTCGACGGCCACAGCGTGCACCTGCTCGCCTACCTGTTCGACCCCGGGCATGCCGGGCTGGCCGCCGAGTGCGCCGCGATCCGGCGCAGCCGCGACAGCCGGGCCAGGGCGATGGTGGACCGGCTGCGCGAGCTCGGCGCCCCGGTCAGCTGGGAGCAGGTCACCGCGATCGCCGGCGGCGGGGTGGTGGGCAGGCCGCACATCGCCCGCGCGCTGGCCGCCGCCGGGGTTGTCGCCGAGCCCCGGCAGGCGTTCAGCCGGGACTGGATCGGGACCGGCGGCCGGGCGCACGTGACCAGGTACGCGCCGGATCCGGTGCACGCGGTCCGGCTGGTCCTGGCGGCCGGCGGGGTGAGCGTGCTCGCGCACCCGGCCAGGGCGCGGCTGGCCGGTCCCGGACCAGGCCATAGCCCGGCTGGCGGCGGCCGGGATGGCGGGCCTCGAGGTCTGCCACCCCGACCAGGACCAGGCAGAACGCGGCCGCCTGACCGCCCTCGCCGGCCGCCTGGATCTGGTCGTCACCGGCGGCAGCGACGATCACGGCGAGCTGACCGGCTACCGGATCGGCACCGAGACCACCGGGGCCGGGGTACTGAACCGGCTGGTGGCCGCGGCGACCGGCGCGGCCCCGGTGACCGGGTCATGAGCTCGGTCTTCAGCATCCGGTTCTTCTGGGAGGTGTTCGTCACCCTGGTGGTGATCACCGACCCGCCCGGCACGGTGCCGGTCTTCCTCGGCATGACCGTCGGCCGCCCGGCCGCCGAGCGCAACCGGCTGGCCTGGCAGGCCGCGGTGGTGGCGCTCGGCGTGATCGTCGCCTTCGCCCTGTTCGGCCGGTCCGTGCTGGCCTACCTCGGGGTGGAGCTGCCTGCCTTGCAGGCGGCCGGCGGGCTGCTGTTGCTGCTGGTCGCGCTGCAGCTGCTGACCGGGCAGGCGGCCGATCCGGCGCCGGCCAGGGGCAACGTGGCGTTCGTGCCGCTCGGCACGCCGCTGCTGGCGGGCCCGGGCGCGATCGTCGCCACGATGCTGTTCGTGCAGCGGACATCGACGGTCGGTGAGGGGATCGCGTTCGGAGTCGCTATTGTCGCTGTGATCGCAGTGCTCTGGCTGGCGCTGCGGTTTTCCGGGTTCATCCTGCGGGTGCTGCGTGACAGCGGAGTCGAGCTGCTGAGCCGGATCGCCGGCCTGCTGCTGTCGGCGATCGCGGTGCAGCTGATCATCGGCGCGGTGCGCGCGCTGGTCCGGCAGGGCTGACCCGGGCGGCAGCAGCGCACCAAGGCGAAAGGCAGGGCGGCAATGGATGCCCGGATAGATCAGGTGACCGGCTCGGCCAACACCTGGATCGTCGGCGACGACGACGAGGTCATCGTCATCGACCCCGGTGACGACGGCACAGCCGTGCTGGCGCAGGTGGGCGAGCGCGAGGTGCTCGCGGTCATCTGCAGCCACGGCCATGCCAGCCATGCGGCCGCCGCGGTCGCGGTGGCCGAGCGGGATGAGGCGCCGGTCGCGCTGCACCCCGAGGACGTGGTCTCCTGGCGGGAGCACTCCAAGGCGGCACCGGAAATAGAGATGGCCGACGGTGGCATCTTCGAGGTCGCCGACGTCGCGCTCGAGGTGATCCACGCGCCCGGTCACAGCCCGGGATCGGTCTGCCTGTACTGCGAGGCGCTCGAGGTGGTGTTCGTCGGCGACGTGCTGTCCGCGACCGGGCCGGTCCCGCACGAGGAGGTGTTCCCGAACTTCCCCCAGCAGCTCAGCTCGATCGGCGCCCAGGTGCTGACCCTGCCCCGGACGACCCGGATCCTGCCCGGCCACGGCGAGGAGCTCACCGTGGCCGTGGCCGAGAAGCGGTTCGACTCCTGGGTGTCCGGCGGCTCGGCCCGGTCCGCCGCCGCGGACTCCGATACCTGACCGTCCCCGATCCCGGCTGTTCCCTGCTGTCACTCGCAGCCTTACCCTCGCCGGCAACCTTCCGCGCTGGCCAGGTTGTTCACTAGATGAGCGCGCCCCGCAGGGCGCGGAAGCGAACAGCGGGCATCTCGACCGGGGAGCTGCAGTGTTCGAGGACTTCGTGCACAGCCGCGGTCAGGCGCTGCAGCGTTTCGGGTTCCTGCTCACCGGCGACTGGGGACTGGCCGAGGACCTGCTGCAGACCGCGCTGGCCAGGGCCTATCCGCGATGGAGCCGGATCGCGGGGGACAGCCCCGAGGCCTACGTGCGCAAGATCATGGTCAACACCTGGTCGTCCTGGTGGCGGCGGCGCTGGCGCGGTGAGCTGCCGGCCAGCACCTTACCCGACACCGCCGGTCCCGATCAGTATGCCGAGGCCGACTGCCGCCAGGCGGTGACCGCCGCGCTCGCCGGGCTGCCGCCGCGCCAGCGGGCCGTGCTCGTCCTGCGCTATCACCAGGATCTGTCCGAGCAGCAGGTCGCTGCGCTGCTGGGTATCTCGGCCGGGACGGTGAAGAGCCAGGCGGCCAGGGCGCTGGCCAGGCTACGCGCGCACGGCGCGCTCGACGGCTACCGGACCAGTCAGCAGACGGGAGGCCACTGAGATGGCGACCAGTAACGACGAGCTTGCGCTGCAGGCCGCTCTGGATGACCTGACGACCGGGCAGCCACCGCCGCCTGCCGGGCGCTACCGCGCGGTACGGCACCGGGTGGCCAGGAACCGGATCCGGCGGGCCAGCCTCGCCTGCGGCTCGCTCGTGCTGGCCGCTGCCGCTGTTGGCGCCGGGACCGGCCTCGGCGCCAGGCTGACCGGCCCGCCGCCCGCCAGCGCCCGGCACCTGCCCGCCTGGGCCCTGCCCTGGCCGGACCACCGTAACGGCAGCGTGCCGCAGCGCGTGCTCGACGGGGCGGTTACCGCCTGGCGGTATACCGCCAGTCCGGACGGTGCCGTGCCGCCCCGGCCGACCAGGGTGATCTGGTACGTCGGGCAGGTCCTGCCGGCCGCTCATGACGTCGTGGCCATCTTCGAGGTCGACTCGGCGGCCGGACCACAGCTGGTGACCGGCCTGGTCAGCACGTCGGACGTGATGGCGGGACAGCCAGCCTGGTCACACGGCAGCACCCCATGGGCCCTGTCGGCCAGGCGGGCGCCCAGTCCGCGGCAGCGCGGGCTGGCCATCGGGCTGAATGCGGCCAGCTACGTCTCGCCGGACGGGAACCTCAACCCAGACAACCTGATCGTGGTGCTGGCCGGCCCTCAGGTACGGCGGATCACCTGGGTCACGGACACCACCACCGGGCCGCAGGCCGGCAGCACTGTCACTTCGCACGGCCTGGCCGTTGCCAACGCCGGCCAGGTGACCGCGCGGGTGCAGCTGGCCGGCCTGCAGACCAGATCCGGCATCGTGCCCGGCCGCCCGGCGTATGTCGGATCGCCGGTCCCGGCCGACGACTCCGGCCAGCCGTGGTACCCGGTGCTGGCGGCACCTCCGGCGCTCCGGCTGCCCCGGTCGTTCCGGCTCGTCAATCCCATCGGCGGTGTCGGTCTCGGCGCGACCAGCTGGTCGATCACTGGTGAGTTCGCCGCGGGGACGCCGGTTGCGCTCGGCAGGCAGGTCGTGCTGCTCGCCCGGTGCTATGGGCCGGTCCCACTGACGATCCGGATCGGCAAAGGCCCGCCGAACGGCCGCGTCGCCGGTTTCCTCACCGGCAAGGTCCCGCCGAACGGCCGCGTCGCCGGAGTCGTCCCGTGCGACGACAAGCAGCACGAGCTGACCCCGGCCGGGCTGCTGATGTCGAGGCGGGATGCCCTGAGCATCCAGACCGGCCAGCTGACGTCTTATCTGGTGGACGCGGGGTACACGGGCTGAGCACCCGGCCGGCGGGTGCGCGACTATTCTGTAGGGCCGGTGCGTTCCCGCTGGTAGCGGGCTGATCTGGCGGCGCGGTCACCTCCAGGCAGGACAGTGCTGGTCAGCGCCTCGCACCCGGGCCGTCCCTGAGCGGCTGCCCTCAGGATCGTGGCCAGCCCGGCACCGGCCCCCGGACCGGCTCACCATGAACGGACGACCCTGGCTCGCCCTGACCCCCGGCAGTTCATGATCCTGTAAAGAAAGTACTGCTCCAGCAGTACTTTCTTTACAGGATCATGAAGCAGGACAGGCGCGGGGCAGGTCCGCACCGGCCCCGGCGGCCGCGCGGGCAGCCCGGCCGGCCGGGAAGGCCCGAAACTGACAGAGGGCCGGGGCAGGATGGCCCCGTGAGTGGCAGCGTGGAGCAGCTTGGCTTTGACGGCATGCCGCGGCGGCTGTATGCCTGCACGCCGACCAGGCTGAGCACCTGGCTGGAGTGCCCGCGCCGGTACCGGATGAGCTACCTGGACCGGCCGCCGCCGCCCAAGGGCCCGCCGTGGGCGCACAACAGCCTGGGCGCCAGCGTGCACAACGCACTGGCCGGATGGTGGCGGCTGCCACGCGGCCAGCGCACCGTCCAGGCCGCCGGTGACCTGCTGGAGCGGGGCTGGATCGGGGAGGGCTTCGCCGACGATGCTCAGTTGGCCCGGCACCGCGGCCGGGCCCGGCAGATGGTCGAGGGATACGTCAGCGGCCTGGACCCGGCCGACGAGCCGCTGGGGGTGGAGCGCACGGTCGCCGCCAAGAGCGACCTGATCGCGTTCTCCGGCCGGATCGACCGGCTGGACGACCGCCGCGGCGATGCCTTAACGGACGGCCGCGAGCTGGTCGTGGTCGACTACAAGACCGGCAGGCACCTGCTCACCGCGGACGACGCCAGGTCCTCGCTGCCGCTGGCACTGTACGCGCTCGCGGCCGGGCGGGTCATGCGGCGGCCCTGCCAGCGGGTGGAGCTGCATCACCTGCCGACCGGCCGGGTGCTGGCCTGGCAGCACACCGAGGAATCGCTGGCCCGGCAGCTGCGCCGGGCCGAGGACATCGCCGCCGAGTGCGCGGCGGCGGACGAGCGGTTCGGCACCGGGCAGCCGGAACAGCGCGGTGACGAGGTGTTCCCGCCGCGGCCGGGTCCGGGCTGCGGCTGGTGTGACTTCCGCGCCCGGTGCCCGGAGGGCGGCAGGGCCGCCGCCGCGCGGCGACCCTGGGACGGGCTCGACGGTGCCGACCTGGCCGAGCCGGCCTGAGGCCGCTCAGCTAGAGCCGGCCTTCCGCCTCGGGTTCCCTGCTGGGCCGGCCTTCCGGCCAGAGGGATTCCCTGCCGGACGGTCTTGCAGCCTGCGGTCAGCCTTCGTCGGTGCTCGCCGCGGCCGGGGCCGCCGGGGCCGCGCCCTGGTCCGGGCGGGACTTGCCGCGCGGTCCGCGCCTGCGCCTGCGCCGGGGCCGCGCCCCGGCGTCGCCACCGCCCAGGCTGGCACCGCCCATGGCTGGCACCGCCCTGGCCGGTACTGCCCTGGCTGGCCCCGGTCTGGCTGGCCCCGGTCTGGCTGGCCCCGCTCTGGCTGGCACCGCTCTGGCTGGCACCGCCCTGGCCGGCCCGGCCGTGCTGGCCGCGGTGGGCCGGCTGGCCGTCGCTGGCCGCCGGGCCGCTGCTGCCCGGCCCCGGCTGGTCGCCCTGGCCAAGCGGCAAACCGGCCCTGGTCCGGCGCCGGGGCCGGTTGCGGCGGGCGACAGCAGGCTGCCCGCGGCCATCGCGGCCATCGCGGCCATCGCGGCCATCGCGGCCATCGCGGCCGTCCCGTCCCGGCCGCCCGGTGGCACGGGAGCGAACCCGGCCGGTCTCGCCGATGTCCTCCAGCTCCTCGGCGTCCAGCCCGAGCCGCGCCCGCTGCGCCCGGGGCAGGATCCCGGTGGCCCGGGCCGGGATGCCGAGCTCACGGAACAGGTGCTCGGAGGTCGAGTACGTCTCCGGGGGCTCGGGGTGACCCAGGTCCAGCGCGGTATTGATCAGCTTCCACCGCTGCAGGTCGTGCCAGTCCACGAACGTCACCGCAACGCCGTCCCGGCCGGCCCGGCCGGTCCGGCCGATCCGGTGCAGGTACGCCTTCTCGTCTTCCGGGCACTCGTGGTTCACCACGTGCGTGACGTCCTCGACGTCCAGGCCGCGGGCCGCCACGTCGGTGGCCACGAGCACGTCAACCTTGCCGCTGCGGAACGCGCGCATCGCCCGCTCGCGCTGGCTCTGGCCGAGGTCGCCGTGTACCGCGCCGGCCGCGAAGCCGCGCTGGGTCAGCGCCGTGGTGATCTGGTCGCAGGCCCGCCGGGTCCGGCAGAACACGATGGTCAGGCCCCGTCCCTCGGCCTGCAGCACCCGGGCCAGCAGTTCTACCTTGTCCATCTGGTGCACCCGGAACACGTGCTGCTCGGTGCTGGGCACGAGCACCGGCTCGTCCTGCTGCTCGGCCCGGATGTGCATGGGCTGGCTCAGGTGGCGCCGGGCCAGCGTGACGACCTCACCCGGCATCGTGGCCGAGAACAGCATGGTCTGCCGCTGTCGCGGGGTCAGCCGCAGGATCGCCTCGACGTCCGGCAGGAAGCCCAGGTCGAGCATCTTGTCGGCCTCGTCGAGCACCAGCGCGCGTACCTCGGACAGGTCCAGGTGCCGCTGCTTGGACAGGTCCAGCAGCCGTCCCGGCGTGCCGACCACGATGTCGACGTTCGCCAGCGCCTCGATCTGCGGCTCATAGGCCCGCCCGCCGTAGAGCGTGACCACCCGGGCGCCGGTGCGCGAGCCCGCCATCCGGATGTCGTCGGCGACCTGCATGGCCAGCTCCCTGGTGGGCACCACGATCAGGGCCCGCGGCGCGGACGGGGTGCCGCCCGGCGTCTCGCCCAGGTGCTGCAGGATCGGGATGCCGAACGCGAACGTCTTGCCGGTGCCGGTCCTGGCCTGGCCGATCAGGTCGTGGCGGTCCAGTGCGATCGGCAGCGCGAGCTCCTGGATCGGGAATGTGGTGATAATCCCCGCGGCCTCGAGTGCCGCGCAGATAGGCTCGGCAATGCCAAGATCACGGAAGGTCTTCGCGCCGGATGACGGGGGCGGGGACTCGCCGTCCGGCGGCGGGCTGGCCGCGGGCTCGGCCGTCTCCGGGTCTTCCGGCACGGTCCAGGTATCGGTTGTCAGGGCTTTCGCCTCCATCGGTAACAGGCCGCGGCAGCGGCCAGGCCGCGATAACGGGTCAACCGTCGCGGCTCGGTAACGAGTCTGCGCGGGCGACAGTGCGCTTGCATCGTGCACATTGCGAAAATGCACTTGCGACAATGACTTGCGACCGTGCCACTGCTGCCATGTCCTTGTGCCATGTCCTTGCGGAAATGAGGACAACATGGCGACAGTTATCCCGCTTAACCACGTGTAACACGATCACGGGTCATCGCATTCCTGCCGCACGCTGGTCACAGTTTAGCAAGGCCAGCTCGGCCGGGCCGGGCCGGAACCGGGCGGGCACCGGGCAGGCCCGGCGCGGCTATCCTGCCGCTGTGACTGACATCGGCCCGCCCGGCCGGGCCGCGGCCGCCGGCGGCGTGATCGACCTGCTCGGGCTGCTGGGCTACGCCACGCTGGTGGCGTTCTTCCGGCTTTCCGAGGATGCGGCGCAGGCGGTGCCGCTGGCGGACAAGGCCGCCCTGGCCGAGATGGCGGTCGCCGAGTTCGGCCACTTCCAGCTGCTGCGCGGCCGGCTGGAGGCGCTGCAGGCCGATCCGGGCGAGGCCATGCGGCCGTTCGTGGCGGCGATCGACGCCTACCACGCCAGGACAGCACCGTCCGACTGGCTGGAGGGCCTGGTCAAGGCGTACGTGGGGGACGGCATCGCGGCCGACTTCTACCGCATGGTCGCCGACCTGCTGGATCCGCCGACCCGCGTCGCTGGTGCTTGAGGTGCTGGCGGACACCGGGCACGCTGAGTTCGTCACGGCCCGGGTGCGCCAGGCCGTCGAGGCCGACGACCGGGTGGCCGGGCGGCTGGCGCTGTGGGCCCGGCGGCTGGTCGGCGAGGCGCTGGGCCAGGCGCACCGGGTCGCCGCGGAGCGCGAGCCCCTGGCCCGCCTGCTCACCGGCAGCGATCGCCGGGCAGCTCGGCGACATCGGCCGGATGTTCGCCAGGCTCACCGACGCGCACGCGCCGCCGCATGTCCGCCCTCGGCCTGGCGCGGCCTGACCGCCGGCCGGTCGCGGGTCAGATGTTGCCGAAGCCGATGCGGCGAGGCTCGGCGCCGCCGAGTTCCAGGTAGGCGATCTTGTCGGCGGGCACCAGGATCTTGCCGCCCTTGTCGTCGGTCAGCATGAAGACGCCGTTGCTGGCGATCGCCTCGGTCAGCAGCGCTCTCGCACCTCTTCAGCCGATGCGTTCGTCTCCTGCACCAGCTCGCGCGGCACGTTCTGAATCCCGATCTTGACTTCCACGGCACTCCTCTCGCCAGACGAGGCTACCCGCGGACTCGGCCGCATGGCCGCGGATCGGCGCCCGGGCCAGCTACGCCCCGAGCGAAACGCCGGCCCTGGCTCAGCCGGGTGCTCGCGCCGTCGGCCCCGGCCTCAGCCGGTCAGCGGCCAGCCGCTGATGCCGCGCCAGGCGAGCTTGGCGATCAGCGCCTGCGCGGCGTCCCTGGGGATGGCCCGGTCGGAGCTGAGCCAGTACCGGGAGGTGGTCTGGGCCATGCCGACCAGGGCCATGCCCAGCAGGTGAGCCTCGTCGTCGGCGAGCCCCGCGTCCTCGCGGATGAACTGGCTGATCATGTCGGCGCACTGGCGCATGGCGCGGTCCAGCCGCTCCCGCACGGCCGGCTCGTTGCTCAGGTCCGACTCGAATACCAGCCGGAACGCCTCGCCGGTCCCGCCGACGAAGTCGAAGAAGGCCTTGAACGTGGCCGGCACCCGCTGCTTGTTGTCCGTGGTCGAGGCCAGCGCGTCGCCGACGATCCGGATCAGCTCGCCGATGCTCTCGTCCAGCAGCGCCAGGTACAGCTCGAGCTTGCCGGGGAAGTGCTGGTACAGCACCGGCTTGCTGACCCCGGCGTGATCGGCGATGTCGTCCATGGCCGCGGCGTGGTAGCCCTGCGCGACGAAGACCTCCTGAGCGGCCCCGAGCAGCTGCCGGCGCCGGGCCGGCCGGGGCAGCCGTGCCGGGCTCACCGGCTTGGCCTGCGGCGATGCGGTCACAAGTAGTCTTTCGGGTAGTTGCCGTGGCACTGGTTCGTGTCGCTCTTGCGTGACATCCTACGACCGGGTCAGCGCGGCGCCGGCTCAGCGGTAGTCGTCGTCGCCGAGCTCGAACTCGCGCGCCTGCTCGGCCACGTCGGCCTCGTCCGCCTCGAACGGCTGCTCAGCGGGCTGCGGCCGGCTGGTGTCGCCGGACGGCGAGATAACATCGATGTCCTGTTCCATGGAGTCGGGTACCGGCTCCTCAAGCCCTCTGTCACGCATATACCGCACCCCTTTCACAGGCGGACCATCGAACGTAGAGCGCAAGCGCAGGATCCGGGCAGCACTGCTGGTATCAGTACCCGGCCGAGCGGGGTAGGGAGACATCATGCGCAGCATGTGGAAGGGCGCGATTTCCTTCGGCCTCGTCATGATCCCGGTGAAACTCTACGCCGCGACCGAGCAGAAGGACATCGCGTTCCGGCAGGTACACCGCGAGGACGGCGGCCGGATCCGGTTCCGCCGGGTGTGCTCGGTATGCGGGGAAGAGGTTCCCTATGAGGACGTGGCCAAGGGCTACGAGCTGCCCACTGGCGAGATCGTCATCCTGACCGAGGATGACCTGGCCGACCTGCCGCTGCCCACCACCCGGAGCATCGAGGTGCTCCACTTCACCCCGGCTGAGCAGCTCGACCCGATCCTGTTCAACCGGAGCTACTTCGTCGAGCCGGACGGCGCCGGTGCCAGGGCCTACGTGCTGATGCGCGATGCGCTGGAACGATCCGGCACGGTGGCGGTGGCCCAGGTGGCACTGCGGCAGCGGGAGTCGCTGGCGACGCTGCGGGTGCGCGACGGCGTCCTGGTGCTGGAGACGCTGCTGTGGCCGGACGAGGTGCGGGCCGCCGACTTCCCGTTCCTGGATGACGACATCGAGGTCAGGGCGCAGGAGCTGAAGATGGCGGCGTCCCTGATCGACTCGATGACGACGGACTTCGACCCGGACGCGCACCGGGACAACTACCGCGAGGCGCTCCAGGAAGTGGTGGACGCCAAGACCGAGGGCCGGGACGTGATCCAGCCCGAGCCGGCCGGGGAAACCGGCGGCGCCGCGGCCAGCCTGGCCGACGCGCTGCGGGCCAGCCTCGCCGCGGCGAAGTCCGGCCCAGAATCCAGCCCCGCCAAGCCGGGCACCGCCAAGCCGGGCCCCGCCAAGTCCAGCACCGCCAAGTCGGGCACCGCCAAGTCGGGCACCGCCAAGTCGGGCGCCGGCCGGTCCAAGGCGACCGGGCGGGCGGGCAAGGACAAGGCGGCGGATGCCAAGACGGCCGCCCCCGCCGGCCCCGCCGGGCTAGCTGACCACCGCCGTGCGGAGCGTCACCGGCGCAGCCGGGCCCCGGCCGGAGCCGGATCAGCCCGGTCCCGGACCGGCCCGGCCGGGACAGGACCCGATCCCGGCCTGGCCCGGGGTGCCGGTCCGGATCGGTGCGGACGAGGTATTCGTCCGCACCGCGCCCGCCGCCGCGGGCGCCGAGCCCGCCCTGTTCGTGCACGGCCTGGGCGGGTCGTCGCAGAACTGGACCGACCTGATGGACCGGCTGCGCCAGCCGCCGGGGATCGAGGCCCTGGCCGGGCAGCCGTCCCGACCGGCTGCGGCGCTCGCCTGCGAGGCGCTCGACCTGCCCGGCTTCGGGTACTCGCCGCCGCCGGCCGGCGGCGACTACTCGATCAACGCCAGGGTGGCGGTCGTCGCCGGGCTGATCGAGCGACGCGGGAACTGGCCGGTGCACCTGGTCGGCAATTCCATGGGCGGCGCCGTCTGCACCCGGCTGGCCGGCCGCCGGCCGGACCTGGTCCGGACCCTGACCCTCGTCTCCCCGGCCCTGCCGGACCTGCGGCCGCGGCTGCTGCCGCTGCAGGTGACCATGGTCAGCATGCCCGGCGTCGGGCCCTGGATCGTCCGCAGGCTCGGGCAACTGCCCGCCGAGGTGCGCAGTGCAAGGACGCTCAGGGACGTCTACCGGGACCCGGACCTGATGCACCCGCGGCGGCTCGCAGAGGAAACCGCGGAGCTGGTCCGCCGGGACGGGCTCGGCTACGCGGGCGAGGTGCTGATCGGGTCGGCCCGGTCCATCGTGACCGAGTTCACCCGGCGCGGCCCCGGCTCGCTGTGGGGCGATGCGGCCAGGGTGACCGCACCTACCCTGATCATCCACGGCAGCCATGACCGCCTGGTCAACCCGGTTACCGCGGCGCGGGCCGCGCGGGTCTTCCGGAACGCACGGGTGGTGCTGCTGCCGCGGCTCGGCCACGTGGCCATGATGGAGCGGCCGGACCTGGTTGCCGCCGAGATGCGCGCGCTGCTGGCATCGGCCGCGGCGGACGCCCGGGCCCGCTGACCGCCCGGCCGCCGCGATGCACTCAGAGGGCGGCGGCCAGCCTGGCCCGGCCGCCCGGCCGCCCGCCGCACCGGAGCCGCCCGCGGGCACGGTCATCGCCGCAAGCCGGATCATCCCGGCAGCCGGCCGGGCCCGGCTCATCGCGCCCGGCTACCTGGTCCTGGCCGGCGGCCGGATCACCGGGATCGGCGCGGGACCGCCGCCGCGGCCGCCGGATCTCGATCTGCCGGACGGAACGCTGGTGCCGGGGTTCGTGGACCTTCAGGTCAACGGCTACTTCGGCGAGGAACTGATGGCCGTCAGCGCCGCCGGCTGGGCCATGGTGGCCCGCCGTCTGCCGGAGACCGGCACCACCGCGTTCCTGCCGACGTTCATCACCGCACCGGTCGGCGCGCTGGCCGCGTCGCTGCGCGGGGCGGCGGTGATCGCGGCCGGCCTGCCGCCCGGCGGTGCCCGGCTGCTCGGGGTGCACCTCGAGGGCCCGTTCATCTCGCCCCGGCGGCCCGGAGCGCACCGCGCCGACTGGATCATCCCGCCCGAGCCCGCCGCGGTGGACGAGCTGATCTCGGCCGGCACCGGCCTGCTCCGGCTGGTCACGCTGGCGCCGGAGCTAACCGGCGGGCTGGCCGCCATCCGGCGGCTCGGCCGGGCCGGGGTGCTGGCCAGCGTCGGCCACAGCGACGCCACGGCAGCGCAGGTGGCGGCGGCGGCGCAGGCGGGCGCGGTGATGGTGACCCACCTGTTCAACGCCCAGCGCGGGCTGCACCACCGCGAGCCGGGCGTGGTCGGCCAGGCGCTGACCGACCAGCGGCTGACCAGCGGCCTGATCGCCGACCTGCATCACGTCGGCGCCCCGGCCTGCGCGATCGCGTTCGCCGCCGCGCCCGGCCGGATCTGCCTGGTCACCGACGCAGCCGCATGCGCCGGGATGCCGCCCGGCCGGTACCTGCTGGGCGGGGAGGCGATCGAGCTGCCCGCGGGCGACGGGGTGCCGCCGGTGCGCGCGGACGGCACGCTGGCCGGCTCCGCGCTGCGGCTGGATACCGCGGTCGCCAACATGGTCCGGACCGGGATCGCGGTGCCGGCCGCGGTGGCCGCGGCCAGCCGCGTTCCGGCCAACCTGATCGGCCGGCCCGACCTGGGCCGGCTCGCCCCGGGCGCCCGCGCCGACCTGGTCTGGCTGGACGGCGACCTGCGGGCCAGGGCGACCTGGATCGGCGGCCGGCGGCCTACTGCCGCGACAGCTAGATCCACGCCTCGCCGTTGGCGAGGTCCTCCTCGCCGGGGTAGCGCCGGAGCAGGGATTCCAGGGCTGCGACGATGCGACCGGTGTCGGCCTTGGCACGCCGGTAGCTGCCAGGCATGAAGATGATCCCGTCATGGCCAGCACCGCCGGGCACAAGGGCGTCATGATGCAGCGGGCGGTAATCCCGCAGGTTGTTGGTGATGACGGCCCGGTGCTCGGTCCGCGCGAGCATCATGACCTCGGGGTCGGACAGCGCCTGGCGGTCGGCCTGTCCGGCGACCGCCGCCACGTCATGCCCCCTGGCGCACAGTTCACGGGCGATGGCTGGCGACAGCATCTCATCCAGCAGCAGCTTCACGGCCGGAGGGCAGCCTGACCAGCCGTCCAGGCCGCCTGCGCCTCGGCGGCCTCTTGCTCGTTCAGCTCGATCCACTGGTCGATCTCATCGCGGTAGGCGCCGTAATAAGCCACGGCCGCCTGGGCCAGACCGAGCGGGATCTCCAGGTACGCCGCCGCCTCGGCAACGTCGCCGTCATGGTCGCGGACGACGGCGATGACCTCCCAGACGTCCTTCCCGGTCCCGATGAGCCTGGCCCGGCGGCCCGCCGGGCCCTCCGCGAACCGGACGAGGGGATGCTCGTCCATCCGCAGGCCCTCTTCCACGTAGCGCTGGGCGAGTGTGCGCGGCGGCAGGTGCACGCGCTGCGCGCGGGAACCCAGCCGGCGGATGGTCGTCTCCGTCAGGCGGACGCTCAGCGGCTGGCTCATGTGCTCATTGTAGTGCAACGTGTTACAGCACGCTACGATGCCGCCGAGTGGCTAGGTTTCCCGGTACACCTTGTGCTGGGCGGCCTGGGCCCTCGGGCGCAGCACCATCAGGTCCACGTTGAAGTGCGGCGGCCTGGTCACCGCCCAGGTGATGGCGTCCGCGATGTCCTCGCCGGTCAGCGGGTGCGACACACCGGCGTAGACGGCCTCCGCCCTGGCCGCGTCGCCGTGCAGGCGGTTGAGCGAGAACTCCTCGGTCTTGACCATGCCGGGCGCGATCTCGATCACCCGGACCGGCTGGCCGCACAGTTCCAGCCGCAAGGCGGCGGCCAGCGCGTGCTCGGCGTGCTTGGCGGCGGCATAACCGCCGCCGCCCTCGTAGGCGGTGAAGGCGGCGGTGGAGGACAGCACGACCACGACCCCGTCCCCGCTGGCGATCAGCTTCGGCAGCAGCGCCTGGGTGACGTGCAGCGTGCCGAGCACGTTGGCCTGGAACATGGTCAGCCACTCATCGGCCGAGCCGCTGGCGACCGGGTCCATGCCCAGCGCGCCGCCGGCGTTGTTGACCAGCACGTCGCAGCGCGGCAGCGAATCGGCCAGCGCGTCTACCTCGGCCCGGTTTGTCACGTCGAGCTGGCAGACCTGCGCCTGGCCGCCGCCGTCCCGGATCTGCCCGGCCACCGCCTCCAGCCGGTCGACCCGGCGGGCGGCGAGCACGACGTGGTAGCCGGCCTGGGCCAGCTTCACGGCCGTGGCCGCGCCGATGCCGATGCTTGCGCCGGTCACTACCGCGGTGCGCTGCATGCCAGGATTCTGCCAGGGCGCTTACCATCGGAGGCGTGGCGGGGCTGCGCGGGGTGATCACGGACTGGGGCGGGGTGCTGACCAGCCCCATCGGGGATTCGGTGGAGGCCTGGCTGGCGGCCGAGCAGATCGACCGGGCCAGGTACCAGGCGGTGATGCGGCCGTGGGTGATCCAGGCCTACGGGCCCGGCGGTGCGGACAACCCGGTGCACGCGCTAGAACGAGGCGAGTGCTCGATCGAGGAGTTCGAGCGGCAGCTGGCCGGCCAGCTGGTCCGGCTGGACGGGGTGCCGGTCCCGGCCGAGGGCCTGCTGGGCCGGATGTTCGCCGCGACCGTGCTGGAAGAGGGCATGCACGAGCTGATGCGGTCGCTGCACCGGTCCGGGATGCGGACCGCGCTGCTGTCCAATTCCTGGGGCGGCGACGGCTACCCGCGCGAGCTGTTCGGCGACATGTTCGACGCCGTGGTGATCTCCGCCGAGGTGGGCATGCGCAAGCCAGAGGAACGGATCTTCCGGCTGGCCGCGCAGTTGCTGGAACTGCGCCCGCAGGAGTGCGTGTTCATCGACGACATCGAGGCCAACGTGCTGGCCGCGCGGGCCGTCGGCCTGACCGGGATCCACCATCGCGAGTCCGGGCTGACCACGCGGGAACTGTCGGAACTGCTCGGAGTTGCCCTCTAAGCCGCCTGGTTGCGCCGGTAGCTGCCTGGTGTAGGTAACGGACTGTCGGCCAGGCACCGGCTGCTCTAGCCTTGGACGCCGTGGCTGACTATCCGCATCCCTCCAGCGAGGGCCGCTCGGCCAACATGCGGGCCAACCGGCGCCGCGACACCAAGCCGGAGCTTGCGCTGCGCCGCGCCCTGCACGGCCGGGGCCTGCGGTACCGCAAGGACCTGCGGCTGGACCTGGACGGCGGGGCCAGGGTACGGCCGGACATCGCGTTCACCGCCCGGCGGGTGGCGGTGTTCGTGGACGGCTGCTTCTGGCACGCCTGCCCGCAGCACGGCACCCGCCCGGCCGCGAACACCTGGTACTGGGAGCCCAAGCTGGCGAAGAACGTGCAGCGGGACCGGGCCGCGGACGCGGCGCTCGCCGAGGCCGGCTGGGCGGTGGTCCGGGTCTGGGAACACGAGTCGGTGGACGCGGCCGTCGGCGCGGTGGTCGAGGCGCTAGCTGCCTCCCCGCACCGGTCCCGGCGCTAGAACTGGCATCGTGATGCGCGTCTACCTGCCCGGCACGCTGACCGCCCTGGCGGCGGTGATCCGGGTCGGGCAGATCGGCCCGGCCCCGATGCCGGCTTCGCGGTTACGCCCTCGCTGCGGGAGTGGTATGCCAGCGGCGATGAGGAAGAGCTCGAGTACGTGGCGATGACCCAGGCGGCCCGGGGCTCGCTGCGGCTGCTGCACGCCGATCCGGCGGCCCCCAGGCGCCGGGTGGTGCTGGCCGCCGAGGTGCCGGACGGCCAGGTCAGCTGCCCGGCCGGGTTCGACGAGCCAGCCCTGGTCAAGGTCACCGTGCCGGTCCCGATGAGCCTGGTGGTCTCCGGTCACGTGGACGATCCGGCGGCGGCCGGTGACATCGCCGCGGCCGCGGCGGCGCTGCCGGCCGCGGACGCCGGCGACGATGACGCCGC
Source organism: uncultured Actinomycetota bacterium (assembly GCA_963719705.1). Taxonomy (GTDB): domain Bacteria; phylum Actinomycetota; class Actinomycetes; order Streptosporangiales; family Streptosporangiaceae; genus CAVRCV01. Next base: position 14,907 of record CAVRCV010000011.1, on the reverse strand, counting down.
GTTTGCCGTGGCCGGGGCCGAGGGGCACGAGCTGCTCTGGTACGCCGCGCAGGAGCTGCCCGAGCTGGCCGACTGAGGCAGGCCGCACCCAGCGGCGGCGCCCGGCGCCGGGAGCCGGGCCGCGGCGGCAGGCGGCAGCGGCGGCCGGTCCGCTTCCGTGCGACGATGGGGGATACCGCCCAAAGTGCAAGAGGGAGCCGCCGTCATGGATGCTGTGACCAACGTGCCCGTGCCCGCGAACGAGCCGGTCAAGGCGTACGCCCCCGGCAGCGGTGAACGGGCCGCGATCGAGGCCAAGCTCAAGGAACTGGCCGGCGAGCGGGCCGAGCTGACCATGACCATCGGCGGGCGGCAGCGGATGGGCGGCGGCGGCCCCGGCACCGTGGTGCAGCCGCACAACTACCGGCACGTGCTCGGCGACTACGGCAACGCGACCGACGAGGACGTGGCCGCCGCGATCGAGGCGGCCGGGCGGGCCGCGCCCGCCTGGCGCGCGCTGTCCTTCGACGACCGGGCCGCGATCTTCCTGAAGGCGGCAGACCTGCTGTCCGGGCCGTGGCGGGCCACCGTCAACGCGGCCACGGTGCTGGGCCAGTCCAAGTCGGTCTACCAGGCCGAGATCGACAGCGCCGCCGAGCTGATCGACTTCTGGCGGTACAACGTGCACTTCGCCCGGCGGCTGATGGCCGAGCAGCCGGCCTCGGCGCCCGGCTCCTGGAACCGGCTGGAGTACCGGCCGCTTGAGGGCTTCGTGCTGGCGATCACCCCGTTCAATTTCACCTCGATCGCCGGCAACCTGCCCACCGCGCCCGCCCTGCTCGGCAACGTGGTGATCTGGAAGCCGTCGCACACCCAGCAGCTCTCCGCGCATTACCTGATGCGGCTGCTGGAGGCGGCCGGGCTGCCGGACGGGGTGATCAACATGGTCACCGGCAGCGGACGCCCGGTCAGCAACGTGGCGCTGCCGCACCCGGACCTGGCGGGCATCCACTTCACCGGCTCCACCGGCACGTTCCAGCACCTGTGGCGCACCGTGGGGGAGAACATCGCCGGCTACCGCGGCTACCCGCGGCTGGTCGGCGAGACCGGCGGCAAGGACTTCGTCATCGCCCACCCATCCGCCGACCCGGCGGTGCTGACCACCGCGCTGATCCGGGGCGGTTTCGAGTACCAGGGCCAGAAGTGCTCGGCGGCCTCCCGCGCCTACATCCCCAGGTCGGTCTGGAACCGGATGGGCGATGACTTCGTGTCGCAGGTCCAGGCGCTGACCATGGGCGATGTCGGCACCGACCTGTCGCTGTTCTGCGGCGCGGTGATCGACGACGCGGCCTACCGGACCCACGCCGACGCGCTGGCCAGGGCCAAGGACAGGCCGGGTGTCCGGGTGCTGGCCGGCGGCAGCGCCGACGACAGCGACGGTTACTTCGTGCAGCCGAGCGTGCTGGAGAGCTCCGACCCGACCGACGAGCTGTTCAGCACCGAGTACTTCGGCCCGATCCTCGGCCTGCACGTGTTCGAGGACAGCCAGTACGACGCGGTGGTGGCCCAGGCGGCCGACATCGCACCGTACGCGCTGACCGGGTCGATCATCGCCCAGGACCGGGCCGCGATCGCCGCGGCCACCGACGCGCTGCGGTTCAGCGCGGGCAACTTCTACATCAACGACAAGCCAACCGGGGCCATCGTCGGCCAGCAGCCGTTCGGCGGGGCCAGGGCCAGCGGCACCAACGACAAGGCGGGCTCGATCTTCAACCTGATCCGCTGGGTCAATGCCCGGACCATCAAGGAACTGCTGGTGCCGCCCACCGACTACCGTTATCCGCACATGGGCTGAAGAAGCCCCGGTTTCGCACCCGTGTCGTTACCCGCCGCCGGGAGGCCGCAGATCTACCGCCTGGTCCTGTGGAACATCGATCTCACCCTGGTCGACGTGGCCAGAGTCGTCAGGGACGCCTGTGCCGAGGCGTTCCGCCAGGTGACCGGGCAGCCGCTGGTGGCGCTGCCGCAGATGGCGGGCCGGACCGACTCGGAGGTCTTCTTCGAGTCGCTGGCGCTGAACCCGGCCGCGTCCGGTCCTGGCCGGGCATGGCCGGCTACGCCCGATGCCGAGATCGCCGCCGACACCGAGCTGCTCGCGCGCTATCTCTCGGCACTGGCCGCCGCGTTCGGCGCCCGGCGCGAGCTGCTGCCCAGGAACGGGCGGCTGCTGCCGGGCGCGGCCGAGGCCGTGGCCGCGGTGGCCGGCCTGCCCGGCGCGGTCCAGTCCGTGCTCACCGGCACGATCCGGCCGAATGCCGCGCAGAAGCTGGCGGCATTCGGCCTGCAGCAGTACTTCGATCTCGACATCGGCGGCTATGCCTCGGAGGTCTATCCCAAGGGTGCCGAGCTGCTGCGCTCGCGCGGCCGGGCGGCACAGAAGTACCACGCCGAGTTCGGCGAGCAGGTGACCGTCTACCTGGCCGACTCCGGCCGGGACGTGGAGGCGGCGCGGATGGGCGGGGCCCGCTGCATCGCGGTGGCCAGCGGCCGGGCCAGCGCGGGCGAGCTGCGCGAGGCCGGCGCCGACCTGGTGCTCGGTGACCTCACCGACACCCGCGCCGTGGTCAGCGCGGTGGACCGGCTCACGACCGTGGTGGCTGCCCGCTGATGAGCGGCTGGGGGCTGACCGCCTACGGCGTGACCGCGCTGACGTTCATGATGGTCATGTACGGCCTGGAGCGGCGGCACCGGGCGTTCATCCTGGCGTTCGCGGTCGGCTGCGCGCTGGCCAGCAGTTACGGCTTCCTGTCCGGGGCCTGGCCGTTCGGCGCGGTCGAGGCGATCTGGTCGCTGGTGGCGGCCCGCCGTTACCTGTCCGAGCGCTGACAGCCCGGCGCGGTCGCTGCGGGCTGTGCGGACAGCCCTCAGCGACCACACCCGGGGTCCGCGGACGGCGTTCTGGCATCCTGATCGGTATGCCTACTGATGATCGCCCGGGACCGGACGGGGGCGGTTCGTTCCCGGCCGGGCGCGACTACGGGATCACGCTGTGGCAGTGGTCGGTGGACCCCGACGCCCTGGCGAACCCCGAGGTGCTCGCCTGCTTCGCGCCGGGCGGCCCCGGCGGCCAGAGCGGTCCGGGTGGTACCGCATGACCGGGCAGGGCCGCCGCTTCGGCGAGGAAGGCGGGCTGCTGACCTACGGTCAGTACCTGCACCTGCCCGAGCTGCTGGCCCAGCAGGTGCCGCAGGTGGACCCCCCGGCCCACGACGAGCTGCTGTTCATCACCGTGCACCAGGCCTATGAGCTGTGGTTCAAGCAGCTGCTGCACGAGCTGGAGGCGGCCAGGGACGCGATGGGCCGGGCTGCCCCGTGCCAGATCAACCCCGTGCCAATCAACACTGCGGCGGGCCGGGCAGCTGCTGCGCCGCACGCACGTGATCGAGCGGCTGCTGGTCAGCCAGATCGACGTGCTGGAGACCATGACCCCGCAGGACTTCCTGGAGTTCCGGTCCGCGCTCGCGCCTGCCAGCGGCTTCCAGTCGGTGCAGTTCCGCGAGCTGGAGTTCCTCTCCGGGGCGAAGGACGAACGGTTCGTGGCCCGGTTCCGGGCTCTGGCAGATGCAGAACGGGAGCGCCTGGCCCGGCGCCTGTCCGAGCCGTCGCTGTGGGACGCCTATCTCGACCTGTTCCGGCAGCGCGGGCTGCCGGCCGAGAACGATGACCAGATCCTGGCCTCGCTCATCGTCGTGGCCAGGGACCGGGACAAGCATGACGACCTGTGGCAGCTGGCCGAGGACCTGCTCACGCACGACGAGCTGGCCGGCGCTGTGGCGGGCCAGGCACGTGCAGATGGTGGAGCGGCAGATCGGGACGAAGTCTGGAACCGGCGGCTCAACGGGCGCACCATACCTGCACAGGCGCGTACCGCTACGTTATTACCCGCTGCTGTGGGAGCTGCGGGATCTGCTGTAGCAAAGGCGCGCTCTGGCCGGGGCTGACCCGAGGAGGCAAAGGAAGTGGGACCGATGTCGGACAACCCGGGCGGCGTCAAGCAAGCCCTGCTCGACCAGGCGGCCGGTCACTTCGGCGCCGGTGCCGAGGTGGGCGATGTCGCCAGCTACCTGCGCGCGTTCTACCGGCACGCGGCAGCCGATGACCTGGCCGCAGCCGGGCCCGAGCGGATCGCCGCGGTGGCGGCCGGCCAGGCGGCGTTCGCCGCGCAGCGTGCGCAGGGACGTGCCCTGGTCCGGATCCGGCCCGGCGGCCAGGCCGCGTTCGACGGGGCCAGGGACGTCATCGACATCGTCACCGACGACATGCCGTTCCTGGTCGACTCGGTCACCATGGCGCTCACCGGCCGGGACCTGTCGGCCGAGGTGATGGTGCATCCGCAGCTGCGGGTGCGCCGGGACCTGAGCGGGGCCCTGCACGAGCGTGCTCGGGCTGGTCAACGGCGGGCACGCGGCGCACGACGAGATCGCCGAGTCCTGGATTCACATCGAGGTGCCCAGGCTGGCCGACGAGCTGGCCGCGGAGCTGGCCGGCGGGCTGGAGCGGGTGCTCAGCGACGTGCGGGTGGCGGTGGAGGACTACACCCGGATGCGGGCCAGGGCGGTCCAGCTCGCCGACGAGCTGGCTACCGCCCCGCCCGGCACCGCAGCCGAGGCCGGCTCGGCGTCGGCGGCACCGGGCGAGATCGAGGCGCTGCTGCGCTGGCTGGCCGAGGGCCACTTCACCTTCCTCGGCTACCGCGAGTACGACCTGGAGGACGGGCCGGACGGGATGGCACTGCGCGGCGGTGGCCGGCACCGGCCTGGGCATCCTGCGGCACGACAAGCCCGGCTCGGCCTCGTTCGCCTCGCTGCCGCCCGAGGTCCGGGCCAGGGCGCTGGACCCGCAGCTGCTGATCCAGACCAAGGCCAACTCCCGGTCCACCGTGCACCGGGCCAGCTACCTGGACTACGTGGCGGTGAAGCGGCTCGGCGACGACGGCGTGCCGAACGGCGAGTACCGGTTCCTCGGCCTGTACACCCACGTCGCCTACTCCGAGAGCATCACCAGGATCCCGGTGCTGCGGCGCAAGCTGACCGAGGTGCTCGCGGCCTCCGGGCTGGCCGCCGACAGCCACGACGGCAAGGACGTGACCGAGTTCCTGGAGAGCTACCCGCGCGAGGAGCTGTTCCAGACCTCGGTGGACGAGCTGGTCGACGTCGCGGCGGCGGTGCTGCGGCTGCGGGAGCGGCGGCAGATCCGGCTGTTCCTGCGCAAGGACATCTACGGCCGGTACATGTCCTGCCTGGTCTACCTGCCCAGGGACAAGTACACCACCCGGGTCCGGCTGAAGGCGCAGGAGATCCTGCGCGGCGCGCTGGACGGCGCGTCAGGTGGACTACAGCACGATGGTCGGCGAGTCGCCGATCGCCCGGCTGCACATCGTGGTGCGGGCCCAGCGAGGCCAGCTGCTGCCCGACGTGGACGCGGCCGCGCTGGAGCGGGCAGATCGCGGCCGCGGCCCGGTCCTGGGACGAGGACCTGGCCGAGGAGGCGGTGCGGCGGCTCGGCGAGGAGCGCGCCCGCGCGGTGCTGGCGCTGTGCGCCGCGGAGCAGATACCCGGAGACCTACAAGACCGACGTGCCGGCCTCGGCCGCGGTGTCCGACCTGGGCCTGATGCTGGCGCTGCGCGAGTCCGGCGAGATGATCTCGTTCGAGATGTGGGAGTCGCAGGACTACGTCGGCGGCGTGCCCATCATCGGGACCGACGCGGGGACCGGCGCTGCGGCCGGCGGCGGGCCCAGGGTGTGGCGGCTGAGCATCTACCGGACCGGCTCGCCGATCACGCTGACTGACGTGCTGCCGCGGCTCCAGCACATGGGCGTCGAGGTGGTCGACGAGCACCCGTACGAGTTCACCGCGGCCGAGCCGTTCTGGATCTACGACTTCGGGCTGCGCCGGGCGCTGCCGGACCGGGACGGCATGGCCGTCACGCTGGAGTCGGTCCGGGAGCAGATGGAAGGCGCGCTGGCCGCGCTGTGGCACGAGCAGATCGAGGACGACGGCTTCAACGCGCTGGTCATCGACGCGCACCTGACCTGGCGCCAGGTGGTCGTGCTGCGCGCCTACGCCAAGTACCTGCGCCAGGTCGGGCCTGACCTTCAGCCAGGACTACATCGAGCGGGTGCTGCGCTCCAACGTGAAGATCACCCGGCTGCTGGTCCGGCTGTTCGAGTCCCGGTTCGACCCGGCCATGCCCGGCGGGGTGACCGAGCGCAGCGAGGCCATCTCCGAGGAGATCAGGGGCGAGCTGGACGAGGTCGCCAGCCTGGACGAGGACCGGATCCTGCGCGCCTACTGGGGCCTGATCCAGGCCACCCTGCGCACCAACTACTTCCAGCACGCCGGTGCCCTACCTGGTGGTCAAGCTGGACGCGGCCAGCGTGCCGGACCTGCCCGCGCCGCGGCCCAAGTTCGAGCTGTTCGTCTACTCGCCCCGGTTCGAGGGCGTGCACCTGCGGTTCGCCAACGTGGCCAGGGGCGGGCTGCGCTGGTCGGACCGGCGGGAGGACTTCCGCACCGAGATCCTCGGCCTGGCCAAGGCGCAGGAGGTGAAGAACTCGGTCATCGTCCCGTCCGGCTCCAAGGGCGGGTTCGTCTGCAAGCAGCTGCCGGACCCGTCGGACCGCGAGGCCTACCAGGGCGAGGTGCTGGCCTGCTACCGGATGTTCATCAGCGCGATGCTGGACGTCACCGACAACCTGGTCGACGGCAAGGTGGTGGCGCCGGACCGGCTGGTGCGCCACGACGGCGACGACCCGTACCTGGTGGTGGCCGCGGACAAGGGCACGGCGACGTTCTCCGACACCGCCAACGAGATCGCCGCCAGCCACGGGTTCTGGCTCGGCGACGCGTTCGCCTCGGGCGGGTCGGCCGGCTACGACCACAAGAAGATGGGCATCACCGCGCGCGGGGCCTGGGAGTCGGTCCGGTTCCACTTCCAGACCCTCGGCATCGACGTGGACTCGGCCGACTTCACCGTGGCCGGTATCGGCGACATGTCCGGCGACGTGTTCGGCAACGGGATGCTGCTGTCCGGAGCACATCAGGCTGGTCGCCGCGTTCGACCACCGGCACGTGTTCCTGGACCCGGACCCGGACCCGGCGGCCAGCTTCGCCGAGCGGCAGCGGCTGTTCGCGCTGCCCAGGTCGTCCTGGGACGACTACGACCGCTCGCTGATCTCGGCCGGGCGGCGGGGTGTGGCCGCCGCTCGGCCAAGTCGGTGCCGGTCTCGCCGCAGGCCAGGGCCGCACTCGGGCTGGAGGACCGGATCACCGCGCTGGCCCCGGACCAGCTGATCTCGGCGATCCTGGCCGCCCCGGTGGACCTGCTGTGGAACGGCGGCATCGGCACCTACGTGAAGGCGACCACCCAGGTACACGCCGACGCCGGCGACCGGTCCAACGACGCGGTCCGGGTGGACGCCTCCCAGCTGCGGGCCAGGGTCGTCGGCGAGGGCGGCAACCTGGGCCTGACCCAGGAGGCGCGGATCGAGTACGCGCTGGCCGGCGGGCTGGTCAACACCGACTTCATCGACAACTCGGCCGGCGTGGACACCTCCGACCACGAGGTCAACATCAAGATCCTGCTGGACGGCGTGGTCCGCGACGGCGAGCTGACCCCGGCGGACCGGAACGCGCTGCTGCACCAGATGACCGACGAGGTCGCCACGCTGGTACTGGAGCACAACTACCAGCAGAACCGGGCGCTGGCCGCGGCCCGGGCCCAGGCCGGGCCGATGCTGCACGTGCACGCCCGGTACATCCGCAAGCTGGAGCGGGACCGGAAGATCCGGCGGCGGCTCGAGGTGCTGCCGGGGGACAAGGAGATCGCCGAGCGGCGGTCGGCCGGCACCGGGCTGACCCTGCCCGAGTTCTCCGTGCTGCTGGCGCACACCAAGATCGGTGCCGCCCAGGACGTGCTGGCCTCCGCCCTGCCCGACGACCCGTACCTGGCCAGGGTGCTGACCGAGTACTTCCCGGTACCGCTGCGGGAGCGGTACTACCAGCGGATGCACGGGCACCGGCTGCACCGGGAGATCATCACCACCGTGGTCGTGAACGACATGGTGGACCGGTCCGGCACCACGTTCGCGTTCCGGCTGAACGAGGAGACCGGTGCGTCGGTGCCCGACATCACCGCCGCCTGGCTGGTGGCCCGCGAGGTCTTCGACCTGGCGGGCTTCTGGCGGCTGGTGGAGGCGCTGGACCGCAAGGTGGACAGCCAGGTGCAGATCCTGGCCCTGCTGGAGGGGCGCAAGCTGACCGAGCGGGCGGCCCGGTGGCTGCTGAACTTCCGGCGGCCGCCCTACGACGTGCGCCAGACCATCGACTTCTTCGCCGAGGGCGTGCTGACCGTCGGGAAGAACCTGCCCCGGCTGCTGGCCGGCCTGGACCTGGCCGGGTACGAGGAGCAGCGGGAGCATGTTCGTGTCCCGCGGGGTGCCCGACGACCTGGCCCGGCGGATCGCCGAGATGGTCCCGGCCTACTCGGCCTTCGACATCGTGGACATCGCGGCCGGCACCGGGCGGCCGGTCGAGGAGACCGCCGAGGTCTACTTCGACCTGGCCGACCGGCTGCAGATCGCCCGGCTGCGGGACCGGATCACCGCGCTGCCCAGGGACGACCGGTGGAACACCATGGCCCGCGGCGCGCTGCGGGACGACCTGTACAGCGCGCACGCCGAGCTGGCCAGGGACGTGCTGACGGTGACCGGGTCCGGGCGGCCGGAGGACCGGATGGCCGCCTGGGTGCAGCGCAACGAGTCGGCGGTGAGCCGGGCGAACCAGACGCTGACCGAGATCTGGGAGAGCGACGCCTCGTTCAACGTGGCAACCCTGTCGGTCGCGGTCCGCGCGGTCCGCACCCTGGTCGCGACCAGCACGCCTGCCCGGCTGAACAGCCGGCGAGCGGCGCGGCCGGATCCGGCACCCGTGGCGTCGCGTCCCGGCCCGGCCGGTTCCCGGCCTTCCGCCGGGTTCGGCGCACGTTCGGTTGCACGTGCACGCACCGTCTCGCGTAGGCTTTCTGGCATGGCCGTCGAATCAGCGAGCGAGATCGCCGAGCTCTCGGGGAAGCTCGCCAGCATCGAGGCCGTACTCGACCCGGACGCCATGCGCAAGGAGGCCGACGGGCTGCGCGAGCGGTCTGCCGACCCGGACCTGTGGTCCGACCAGGAGCAGGCCCAGCAGGTCAACCGGAGGCTGGCCTACCTGGACGGAGAGCTGTCCCGGCTGTCCGGCCTGCACCGCCGGCTGGACGACATCAGCGCCGGATTCGAGCTGGCCGACAGCTACGGCGACGAGGCGATGCGAGCGGAGGCGGTCCGCGACCTGGCCGCCATCCGCAAGGAGATGGACCAGCTGGAGATCCGGACCCTGCTGTCCGGCGAGTATGACTCCCGCGAGGCACTGATCTCCATCACCGCGCAGGCCGGCGGGGCGGACGCGGCCGACTGGGCCGAGGGACTGCGGCGCATCTACCTGCGCTGGGCCGAGCGGCACGGCTACCCGACCGAGATCTACGACACCTCCTACGCCGAGGAGGCCGGGATCAAGTCGACCACCTTCGCGGTGAAGGCGCCCTACGCCTACGGCACGCTGCGCGGGGAGCACGGCACGCACCGGATGGTGCGCATCTCCAAGTACGACAACCAGGGCCGCCGGCAGACCTCGTTCGCCGGGGTGGACGTCATGCCGGTGGTCCAGCAGGCCGACCACATCGAGATCCCGGACGACGAGATCCGGGTCGACGTGTTCCGGTCCAGCGGGCCCGGCGGCCAGGGCGTCAACACCACCGACTCGGCGGTCCGGATCACCCACCTCCCGACCGGGATCGTGGTCTCCTGCCAGAACGAGCGCAGCCAGATCCAGAACCGGGCCAGCGCGATGGCCGTGCTCCAGGCCAAGCTGCTGGAGCGCAAGCGGGAGGAGCAGGCGGCCAAGCTGAACGAGCTGCGCGGGGACGGCGGGCGCAGCTGGGGCACCCAGATCCGCAACTACGTGCTGCACCCGTACCAGAACATCAAGGACCTGCGGACCGGGTACGAGACCGGGAACACCGCGGCGGTGATGGACGGCGAGATCGACGACTTCATCGAGGCGGAGATCCGCTGGCTGCGGACGCAGGGCCTGTACCCGGCCTGCGGTGAGTGCCGCGCAGGAGTGCAGCGGCCAGCATCAGCAGCAGCGCGATCAGCAGCGCGGCGGCCAGCGGCACCGCCAGGCCGGGCGTGTGGTGATGGTGGTGCAGCTGTGCCCTGGCCGCCTGGCAGACCGGGCAGCGGCCCTCGGCGACCGGCCCGGCGCACCGGGCGCAGATCAGGTGCTCGCAGCTCATCCTGGGTCCCTCCGCTAGTGGCGGTTACCCGGTCACTTCGACGATCCTGGACGTTCCAACCCAGTTTCCCCCCTAGACTGTCCCCTGGCCAAACTGGGGTGCTGCCAGCCCCCCGGATGCCAGACCGCAGGCATGTCGTCGAGCGCGTGTGATGGGCCAGTGATCCACTTCGATAGCGTCACTAAGACGTACCCGAACCAGAGCCGTCCCGCCCTGGAGGACGTCAGCCTTGACGTCGAGAAGGGCGAGTTCGTGTTCCTGGTCGGGCCCTCGGGTTCTGGCAAGTCCACCTTCCTGCGGCTGGTACTCAAGGAGGAGCGGCCGACCGACGGCCGGATCCACGTGGCCGGGAAGGATCTCGCCCGGCTGACTAACTGGAAGGTGCCGCAGCCTGCGCCGCCGGATCGGCTGCGTGTTCCAGGACTTCCGGCTGCTGCCCAGCAAGAACGTGTACCAGAACATCGCGTTCGCGCTTGAGGTCATCGGCAAGCCGCGTCGGTTCATCCGCAAGGTCGTGCCCGAGGTGATCGACCTGGTCGGCCTGGAGGGCAAGCGGGACCGGATGCCGGACGAGCTGTCCGGCGGCGAGCAGCAGCGGGTGGCCATGGCGCGCGCGTTCGTGAACCGGCCGATGATCCTGCTCGCCGACGAGCCGACCGGCAACATCGACCCGGCCACCTCCATCGGGATCATGAAGGTGCTGGACCGGATCAACCGTACCGGCACCACGGTCGTGATGGCCACGCACGACGCGGCGATCGTGGACTCCATGCGCAAGCGCGTCATCGAGCTTGAATACGGCAAGGTGGTGCGCGACCAGTCGCGCGGAGTTTACGGCCAGGCCTACTAGCCGACCAGCGGCCCGGCGGATACCGAGGGATCAGGCGACATGCGTGCTCAGTTCGTTTTCCATGAGGTCTGGATCGGCCTGCGCCGGAACCTGACCATGACGGTAGCCCTCATCGTCGTGGTGGCGATCAGCCTGTCCCTGCTCGGCACCGGCCTGCTGTTCGTCAAGCAGGTGGACAACACCCGCAGCTACTTCCAGGGCCGGGTGCAGCTGTCGGTGTACCTGTGCACCGCGGTGCCGTCCAGCCCGCAGTGCGCGCACAACGGCCCGGCCAGCGCCGCGCAGCGAGCCCAGATCCAGCAGACCCTGTCCTCGCTGCCGCAGGTCGCCAGCGTCACCTACGTCACCCAGGCGGAGGCCTACCAGCAGTTCAAGTCGGAGTTCTCCGATGACCGCACCCTGGTGAACGAGACCTCGGCGGCGCAGATCCCGGACTCCTTCGAGGTCAAGCTCAAGAACACCGAGTCGGACGAGCCGATCGTGGCCGGCACGATCGACGGCATGCCGGGCGTGGACCACATCGTCGACGACGCCTCGATCCTGGACAAGTTCTACAAGCTGCTCGACGGCGCGCGGAACGCCGTCGTGGTGATCGCGATCATCCTGATCGTGGCCGCCATCCTGCTGGTGGCCAACACCATCCGGCTGTCCGCCTTCAACCGCCGCCGGGAGACCAGCATCATGCGGCTGGTCGGCGCGTCGAACTTCTACGTACAGCTGCCGTTCCTGGTCGAGGGCATGATCGCGGGCCTGTTCGGCTGGCTGGTCGCCACCGGCCTGCTGGTCGCGGTGAAGTCGCTGTGGCTCAACTCGCTCCAGCAGTACTTCCCGTTCCACATCCAGCTCGATACCGCCGACCTGATCGAGGTGATCATCCTGGCGATGATCACCGGGCTGCTGCTGTGCGGAATCACCTCCTTCTTCACTCTCCGGCGCTACCTGCGGGTGTGACCGCCGGAACGCTGGGACACTAGGACCGTGGCAGCGGAACAGGCGAGAAAGGTGATAGCCAGGAACCGGCGGGCCACGCACGACTACCAGATCGAGGATGTGGTCGAGGCCGGACTGGTGCTGACCGGCACGGAGGTGAAGTCCCTGCGGGCCGGCCGGGCTTCGCTGGCCGACAGCTACGGCCAGGTCAGCGACAGCGAGATCTGGCTGCACGGACTGCACATCCCGGCTTACGTGCACGGCACCTGGACCAACCATGAGCCGCGCCGGGTCCGTAAGCTGCTGCTGCACCGCAAGGAAATCGACCAGCTATCCAGAACGACCGCGGAGCGCGGGCTGACGCTCATTCCGCTCTCGCTGTACTTCAAGGACGGGAAAGTCAAGGTCGAGCTGGCCCTGGCACGCGGGAAGCGGACCTACGACAAGCGTCACGCCCTGGCGGCCAGGGATGCCGCCCGAGAGGTCGACCGTGCCCTGCGGCGCCGGAGGTAGGACAGTGGCGGCTCATGGCTCGCAGTCGTAGCCGCGGCGCGCACGCCGCCAGCCACCGGGCGCCACGGTCCGGCCAGCTGGCCGGGCGTGCGAAGCTGGGCCGTGCGATGGCCGGGCGCCTGGTGCCCAGGCGCCCGGCGCCCAAGGGGGGGCCTGCCCCCGCTGCCGGGTACGCAACAGAACAGATCGCGGGGGATCAGGTCACGGAGCTCCCGGCCACGGGAATCCCGGCGACGGAGACCCCGGCCGCGGGGCTTCCGGTCACGGGGATACCGGTCGCCGGGACCGGGGACGAGGCGGCCCGGCGCCCGGCGAGGCTGAGCCGCGTTCGCTCCCGGGTCACGCTGGTGCGCGTGGCCGCGATAGTGTGCGCGCTCGCGGTGCTCAGCTTCGGGCTGGTGGAAGGCGGGGGAGCGCCGTCGCCGTCGGCCGAGCCGACCGTCCAGGCCTTCCTGCTGGCCTGGGAGCGGGGCCAGTACTCGGCCGCCGCCGCGCTCACCACCGGCGGCCAGGCCGAGGTCGCCCAGCAGCCTGTCCCAGACCTACCAGCAGCTGGGCGCGGCCGACCTGTCCCTGAGCATGGGCGACATCAGCCAGCGCGGGGCGGTGGCCAGCGCCCGCTTCAACGCCTCGTTCGACCTGGGCCGGGGCGGGCTGCCGTGGGTGTACCAGGGCCGCTTCACGCTCCGCCGGCGCGGCTCGGACTGGAAGATCCAGTGGAGTCCCGCCGTGATCGTGCCGGGCCTGAGCGGAAGGCGACCGGCTCGCGGTGCTGACCACCGAGCCGCAGCGGGCACAGGTACTGGACGCCACCGGAGCGCCGCTGACCCGGCTCTCGCCGGTCTACCAGCTCGGCGTCCGGCCCGGCAGGCTGCGCCACCCCGGCGTGACCGCGGCCGGCCTGGCGAAGGTCACCGGCCTGGCCGGGCTCGCCAGCCAGGTGCTCGGCCAGATCCAGGCGGCGCCGTCGGGAGCCTTCCTTGAGCTGGTGACGCTGCGCCCGGCCGCCTACGACCGGCTCAGCCGCCGGCTCGGCAAGATCCCCGGCCTGATCGTCCGGCAGGCTCGGATGCGCCTGTTCGACAGCTCGGCCCCGGCCATCGCCGGATCGGTCGGCACCGAGACCGCCAGGATCCTGCGCCAGGACGGCGTGCCGTACCGGCCGGGCAGCACGGTCGGCCTGTCCGGGCTGCAGCAGGCCTACCAGGCCAGGCTGGCGGGCACCCCGACCACCGAGATCGTGGTCCAGAACGCGGCCACCGGCCGCCAGGTGGCCGTCCTGCAGCGCTGGCCGGGCAGCCCCGGCAGCACCGTCCGGACCACCATCGACCCGGTCGCGCAGGACGCCGCCGACGGCGTGCTCGGCTCGGCCCGCTACTCGGCTGCGATCGTCGCGATCCGGCCGGGCAGCGGGCAGATACTTGCCGTGGCCGAGCACCAGGCGGCCGGCCTGCCCGCGGTCAGCCCGCTGTCCGGGCATTACCAGCCCGGCCAGGCGTTCACGATCATCTCCACCGCCGCGCTGCTCCAGGCCGGCTTCAGCCCCAGCACCCGGACCCCCTGTAACGCCAGCAACCGGGTCGGCGGGGTGAACTTCCTGAACGTGCCAGGCCGAGCCGAACCTCGGCCAGCAGCCACCGTTCAGCACGGATTTCGCGCACGCCTGCGGGACCGCGTTCGTCGGCGCCTCGCTGAACCTGACCGACCGGGAGCTGGAGCAGGCAGCGGCCGGCTTCGGCATCGAGGCGCCCTGGCACCTGACGGCCAACCTGGATGCCTTTCCCGGCAGCATCAGGCCCGCGGCGGGGTACGCCCAGCTGGCCGCGGACTCGATCGGCACCGGCTCGGTGCGGGTCAGCCCGCTGGACATGGCGCTGGCCGCAGGGGTGGTCCAGTCCGGTAGCTGGCATCCGCCGCTGCTGGTGACCGACCCTCCGGATCCGGGGCTGCGCCCGCGGGCCGCGTTCGGCCTTCAGGTAGTTTCGCGGCTGCGCAGCCTGATGCGCGGCGTGGTCCGCAACGGGGCGGGGAAGGCGGCCGGATCCCGCGGGTCGGTGGTCTACGGCCAGGTGGGCAGCGCCCCGGCGGGCAAGCGGCTGCGGGCGAACTGGTTCGTGGGCTACTACTCCGATGTGGCGTTCGCGGTCCTGGTCCTGGCCCGCTCGGCGAGCGTCCCCGCCGCGCCGCTGGCCGGCCGGTTCGTCCGGGCGCTCCGGTCCGGTTCGTGATCGCCTGAGACGC
>CAVRCV010000010.1:0-65529 GCA_963719705.1 uncultured Actinomycetota bacterium | reverse complement strand
ACCGCGGCCCGGCTATCGTTCATGATCTCTGACACCCAGATGCCGGTGGTGCTGGCCGACGCCGCGTCGGCCCGCCGCCTGCCGAGCCCGGCGGCGCGCGCGTGCTGCGCCTCGATGCCGAGCGCGCGGCGATCGGCCAGCTCGACGGCTCGGCCCTGGCTGACGTCGCGGTCCGGCCGGCGAACCTGGCCTACATCCTGTACACCTCCGGGTCGACCGGGCAGCCGAAGGGCGTGCTGATAGAGCACCGGCAGGCGATGAGCTTCCTGTCCGCCGCGGCGCGGCGCTGGCAGGTCGGCCCGGACAGACGTGGTCGCTCGCAGATCGCGGCGTTCACGTTCGACGTATCGGTACTTGACACGTTCCTGCCGCTGCTGACCGGGGCGAAGGTTGTGCTCGTGCCGCCGCAGGCGCGGCAGTCGCCGCCGCGGCTGGCGGCACTGATCCGCCAGGCTGCGGTGACGGTGATGTCGCTGCCGCCCGCGATGCTCGCCGCGCTGCCGGCCGTGGACTTCCCGGCCCTGCGGGTGATGATGATCGGCGGCGAGGAACTGCCGTCGGAGCTGGCCCGCCAGTGGGAACGGCCGGGGCTGCTGGTGGTCAACGGCTACGGGCCGACCGAGGCGACGGTGCTGTCCACCTGGCAGGAGCTGGACGGCAGCTACCCGCCGCCGATCGGCTGGCCGCTGCCGAACTACCGGGCCTATGTGCTTGACCCGCAGCTGAACCCGGTGCCCGCCGGGGTCACCGGCGAGCTGCACGTCGGCGGTGCCGGGGTGGGCCGCGGGTACCTGGGCAGGCCGGGGCTGACCGCCGAGCGGTTCGTCGCCGACCCGTTCAGCGCGGCGCTGCCGGGCGCTCCCGCAGGCGCCCGGCTGTACAAGACCGGGGACCTGGTCCGGCGGCGGCCGGACGGGGCGATCATGTTCCTGGGCCGGATCGACGGCCAGGTGAAGATCCGCGGGCTGCGGGTCGAGCTCGGCGAGATCGAGAGCGTGCTGCAGGCCCATCCGGCGGTCGCCCAGGCGGTGGTCACGCTGGTCCCCGGCCCGGCGGGGGACCAGCAGCTGGCCGCCTTCGTGCGCAGCACGGACGGCGGCCGGGCCGAGCCTGCGGACCTGCGCGCGTACCTGGCCCGTGGCCTGCCGGACTACATGATCCCGGCGCACCTGGTCCGCATTGACGAGTTCCCGCTCAATGCCAGCGGCAAGGTAGACCGGGCCGCGCTGAAGCCGCCGCAGGCCGGGCCGGCCGGAGCAGCCGCCGCCGGCCACGCTGCTGGAGACCATGGTGGTCAGCATGTACGGCTCGCTGCTCAAGACCGACCGGGTCGGCGTCACCGACACCTTCTTCGACCTCGGCGGCAGCTCGCTGCAGGCGATGCGGCTGATCAGCATGATGGACGAGGAACTCGGCGTGGATATCGGCGTGGCCGACCTGTTCCTGGCGCCCACCCCGCGGCAGCTCGCCGCGCTGCTGCGGGACCAGCATGCCGTGGCGGACGCCGGACTGGACGACGAGGCCGGCCCGGACAGCGGCACTCTGGATGCACTGGCCAGCGGAACCTGACGAAGCAGGGGACAGGCGTGCTGACCCGACGGCGGCGGGCCGATGTGACGAGGGGCCGCCTGGCCGGGGACAATGGTCTCCATGCCGACCCAGTTTGACCCGCCCTCGGGGACCCGCGATTTCCTGGCTGCCGAGTCCGAGCAGCGTGACCGCGCGTTCGCGGCGATCCGCGACGTGTTCATCCGGTACGGGTTCGAGCCGCTGCACACGCCGGCGTTCGAGCGGGTCGACGTGCTGCTCGGCAAGTACGGCGACGACGCCGACAAGCTGGTGTTCAAGATCCTGCGGCGGGGCGAGCACGAGGCATCCGGTGAGACAGACCTGGCGCTGCGTTACGACCACACGGTGCCGCTGGCGCGGGTGGCCGCGGCCTACGGCAGCCAGCTGCCCACCCCGTACAAGCGGTACGTGATCGGGCCGGTGTGGCGCGCGGACCGGCCGGGCAAGGGCCGGTTCCGCGAGTTCGCCCAGTGCGACCTGGACACGCTGGGCTCGTCCTCGCCGCTGGCCGACGCCGAGGTGCTGTGCGCGCAGCACGATGCGGTCGCCGCGCTCGGGCTGGGGGACTTCGCCATCCAGCTCAACTCGCGCTGGACCCTGGCCGGGCTGCTCGAGGTGTTCGGCGTGCCGCCGGACCTGGCCGGCGGGGTGCTGATCACGCTGGACAAGCTGGACAAGCTGACCCCCGACGAGGTGGTGGCGGAGCTGACCGGGCGCGGGCTGCCGCAGCCGGCCGCGGCTGAGATGGTGACCGCGATGACCGCGCCGGACGCCACCGAGCGGATCCGGGCCGCGCTCAAGGCCAGCGAGCCAGGCACCGCCGGGCTGGACCAGGTGGACGGCCTGCTGGCACTGGTCAGCGGGCAGATCCCGGCGGAGCGGATCTCGTTCACCCCGCGCCTGGTCCGGGGGCTGAGCTACTACACCGGGCCGATCTGGGAGCTGGTCGCGGCGGGCGTGCCCGGCTCGATCGGCTCCGGCGGCCGGTACGACCACCTGATCGAGCGGCTCGGCGGCCCGGACGTGGCCGGCACCGGCGGCTCGCTGGGCGTCGAGCGGCTGGCGATGATGGCGCTGACGCAGGACGCCGGGCCGCGGGCCCGGCTCGACGTCGCGGTCACCGTGATGAGCGAGGACCTGGCCGCCGGGTCATTCACGCTCGCCGCCAGGGCCCGTGCCGCCGGCCTGCGGGCGAGCGTGTACCTGGGCTCGTCGGGCAAGCTCGGCCGGCAGCTGAAGTGGGCCAGTGACCAGGCAGCCCGCTGGTGCCTGATCTACGGCAGCACCGAGGCGGCGGAGGGCACGGTCACGGTCCGCGACATGCGCACCGGGGAGCAGGCCGCGGTGCCGACGGCCGGCCTGACCGCGCACCTGGCCGGGGCCGCGGCGCAGGCCGCGGACGACCCGGCCTGAGCTCCGGCCGTGGCCAGGGTCAACTACACCAGCGCAGAACGGGACGCGTGGTACTCGGCGCTGCCCGGCGTGGTTGCCGCTGCGGGCGCGCTGATATCCGATCCCGGCGGCCGGGTGCTGCTGGTCAAGGCGAACTACCGGGACGACTGGACCCTGCCGGGCGGAGTGTGCGAGCAGGGCGAGCCACCGCACGCCGGCTGTGCCAGGGAGGTAGCCGAGGAACTCGGCCTGGATCGCCCGCCCGGCCCGCTGCTGGCGATCGACTGGTCCCTGCTGTACGGAGCGCACCACCGCCCGCTGGTGCACTTCGTGTTCGACGGCGGGACGCTGGACGACGGCGCCGGGATCGTGCTGCAGCCGGAGGAACTGGAGGACTGGCGGTTCTGCCCGGCTGACGAGCTCGGGCGGCATATGACGCCGCCCAGCCTGGCCAGGGCCCGCGCGGCCCTGGCGGGCCGCGCGACCGGAGCCGCGGTGTACCTGCCGGCCGCCCGGCCTGCCGGGGTCAGCTGACCAGCTGTCCCGTCCGCCGGCCGTCCGCCGCGGCGATCAGCCCGGCCGTGCCCTCAACCCGGCGCCAGCTCCGGGCGCCGAGCGCCGCGGCCAGGTGGCCGGGCACGATGTCCAGCGCGGCCCGCACCGGCACCGGATGACCCGCCTCGGCGGACAGCGAGCTGACGGCGGCGTCCCTGATGCCGCACGGCACGATGCGGTCGAACCAGGCCAGGTCGCAGTCGCAGTTGAGGGCGAACCCGTGCATGGTGACGCCGCGCGCCACCCTGACCCCGATCTGGCCGACCTTGCGGTCGGGCTCGCCGGCCAGGCTGCGGACCCAGATGCCCCGGCGGCCTTCCACCCGGCCCACCCGGACGCCGAGGTCAGCGCAGGACCTGATCAGTGCCTCCTCCAGCGCCCGGACATAGGCGACCACGTCGACCGGGTCGCCCAGCCGCACGATGGGATAGCCGACGAGCTGGCCGGGGCCGTGCCAGGTGATGTTCCCGCCCCGGTCGACGTCGATCACCGGGGCGCCCGCGTCGCCAGGCCGGTCCAGCGGGGTGGTCCGCTTTCCCGCCGTGTACACCGGCTGGTGCTCCAGCAGCAGGCAGGTGTCGGGCATCAGCCCGTCCGCCCGGTAGCCGTGCAGCTGCCGCTGCAGGTCCCAGCCCTCCAGGTACGGCACCGCCCGGTCGCCGAGCCCGGCCACGGCAATGATCAGCTCGCCCGCCACCGTTCCAGCCTATGCGCGCTGCGAGAATGACGGGAGCCGCTGGCAAGCTTCACGGCGGGAGGCCGGACAGTGTTCGAGATCGAGGAATTGCGCAGCATGTCCCCGCAGCAGCGACGCGACCTGCGGCGGGCCCTCGCCGAGCTGGACGGGCCCGGTCCGGCCGCGGCCGTCGCGGCTGCCGTCGTCGGCCGGGACCGGCGCCGCGCGGTCGTGCTCGCCGCGATCGTCGTCTGCTGCCTCGTGCTCGCCGCCTGGATCGGGATCCTGGCCGTCACCCTGCCGCGCTACTACCGGGCCGGCGGCTGGCGGGGCGCCTGGGTCGGCTTCGACGTTGTCCTGCTCCTGGTGTTCGCCGCGACCGGCTGGGCCGCGTGGCGGCGCCGGCAGGTCCTGATCATCTGCCTGTCGGTGCTGGCCACGCTGCTGTGCTGCGACGCATGGTTCGACGTGGTGCTGGACGCGCGAACACCCGGCTTCCTGCTGAGCCTGCTGTCGGCGCTGCTGGTCGAGCTGCCGCTGGCGGCCCTGGCGGCCGCCGCCGCCAGGCGGCTGATGCGGATGACCGGCGCGCTGATCGGGCAGTTCCAGGGACAGCCGGGCCAGCAGCCGCTGCGGCACATCCCGCTGCTCGGGCCCGGCCCGCCCAGGCGCCTCCGCGATCTGCTGGTGCGCTGACCGGCGCTACCTCAGCTGGTCGCGGCGGCGGGTCAGGTAAGCGATCTCGGCCGTGTTGCCCGCCAGCTCGATGGCCTTGCCGTACGCCGCGCGCGACTGCTGACCGCGGCCCAGCCAGGCGCAGCAGGTCGGCGCGGGTCGCATGGTAGATGTGGTAGCCGGCCAGCTTGCCGTCAAGCCGGTCAACGGCCGCCAGCGCCACCTGCGGGCCGTCGAGCTCGGCGACCGCGATGGCCCGGTTGAGGGCGATGACCGGCGACGGGTCGATGCGGACGAGCTGGTCGTACAGGGCGATGACCTGCGACCAGTCGGTGTCGCGGAGGTCGCGGGCGGAGGTGTGCACGGCGCTGATCGCCGCGAGGATCTGGTAGCGGCCCGGAGCCACCCCGGCGGCCAGGCGCTCGCGCACCAGCCGGTGACCCTCGGCGATCAGCGTGGCGTCCCAGGCCCCGCGGTCCTGCTCGCCGAGGGTGACCAGCTCGCCGCTAGCCGAGATCCGGGCGGTGCGGCGGGCCTCGGTGAGGAGCATCAGTGCCAGCAGCCCGGCCACCTCACCGTCGTCCGGCAGGAGGGCACGGATCAGGCGAGTGAGCCGGATCGCCTCGGCGGTCAGGTCGTGGCGCACGGGATCGGTGCCGGGGCCGGTCGCCAGGTAGCCCTCGTTGAAGACGAGGAACAGGACGGCGAGTACGCCGGAGACGCGTGCCGGGAGATCCTCCGCGGACGGCACCCGGTAAGGGATGCGAGCCTCCTTGATCTTGGCCTTCGCACGGGTGATCCGCCGCCCCACGGCGGACTCCTGCACCAGGAAGGCACGGGCGATCTCGGGCACGGTCAGGCCGCCGACCATGCGCAGCGTCAGCGCCACCCGGGTCTGCATCGCGAGCGCGGGGTGGCAGCAGGTGAAGATCAGCCGGAGCCGTTCGTCCTCGACGGCGCCGAGAGGCTCGGGCGGGTCGTCGTCGTGCAGCATCTGAGCCTCCCTCTGCTTGTCGTCGCGCTTGTTCTCGCGCCGGAGCCGGTCGATGGCCAGGCGCTTGGCAGTGGTGGTCAGCCAGGCGCCGGGGCTGGGCGGCACGCCGTCGGCCGGCCACCGCCGGACGGCGGTCGCGAACGCCTCGGCCGCCGCCTCCTCGGCGATGTCGAGGTCACCGAAACGCCTGGTCAGGGTGGCGACCACCCGCGCCCACTCGTCGTGGTGGGCCCGGCTGATCGCCTCCCGGACGTCGGCCACGCTCACCGGAACGGCCGCACCTCGACCTTCCGGTTGCAGTGCTTCGATCCCTCGGCGGCGAGCTTGAGCGCCGCGTCGAGGTCGGCGGCCTCGATGATCCACAAGCCGACGATGTGCTCCTTCGACTCCAGGAAGGGCCCGTCGGTGAGCATCGCCTCGCCGCCCCGGTTGTCGATGACGGTGGCCGAGCCGGGCGCCGCGAGGCCGCCGGCGAAGACCCAGTGACCCGCCACGATGAGCCGTTCGTTGAACGCGGTGATGGCCGCCATCTCCTCCGGGGTGGCGAGGCCGTCCGTGTCATTGATCACGGAAAGCAGGTAGTTCATCTGGGATCATCTCCTGTGTCTGGGGACGCCCCCGCGGGCGGCCGCTCACCCCTGCTACGAACGCCTCCGCCCCGATCTGACACCGCCGCGCAGATTCCTCAGGGACTTTCCGGTACGCCGGGTCAGATCGCTGACCGATCTGGGTCGAGTCCGGCGGACAGTGCGGAGTTGATGTCGCCGTAGCGGAACGCGAAGCCCGCTTCCAGCAGCCGGGCCGGGCGGACCCGCTGGCTCACGAGCAGCTCGCCGGAAAGCTCGCCGAGCGCGGCCCGCAGGGCGACGGCCGGCACCAGCAGCACCGCCGGGCGGTGCAGTGCCCGGCCAAGCGCGGCGGTGAAATCGGCGTTGGTGACCGGGGCCGGGGCGGTCAGGTTGACCGGGCCGTCCAGGTTGTGCTCCAGCAGGAACCGGATCGCCCGCACCTCGTCGGCGAGCGAGATCCAGCTGAGGTACTGCCGGCCGGAACCCAGCCTGGCACCCAGGCCGAACCGGAACAGCGGCGCCAGCCTGGCCAGCATGCCGCCATCGCGAGCCAGCACGATCCCGGTGCGCAGGCTGGCCACCCTGGCGCCCGCGGCCTGCCTGGCCTGCTGCGCGGCGGCCTCCCAGTCCCGGACCAGGTTGGCCAGGAATCCCTGCCCGGCCGGATCGCTCTCGTCGACCTGGCGGTCCCCGGTGTCCCCGTACCAGCCGGTGGCCGAGCCGCAGAGCAGCACCGGCGGCGGCGGACTGGCCGCCGCCATCGCCGCAACCAGCGACGCGGTGCCCTGGATCCGGCTGGACCGCAGCCCGGCCTTGCGGGCCGGAGTCCAGCGGCCAGCGGCGACGGGCGCGCCGGCCAGGTTCACGACGGCGCCGGCGCCGCTGAGCGCGGCCTGGTCCAGCCCGCCGGCCGGCGCCAGCGGGTCCCAGCGGACCTGGTCCGGTCCCTGCGGCGGGTGCCGGACCAGGCGGATCACCTGGTGCCCGTCGCCGCTCAGGTCGGCGGCCAGGGCACGGCCGATCAGGCCGCTGGCCCCGGCGATCGCGATCTTCACCTTCGTAGCAGGGTTACAGGCCGAGCTCGGTCTCGAACGCGCCTTCCTCCAGCCGCGACTTCATCGTCACCAGGAACCGGGCCGCGTCCGCGCCGTCGACCAGCCGGTGGTCGTAAGTGAGCGACAGGTAGACCATGGACCGCACGGTGATCACCTCGCCGAGGGCCGGATCGTCCACCACGACCGCGCGCTTTACCACGGTGCCGGTGCCGAGGATGGCGACCTGCGGCTGGTTGATGATCGGCGTGTCGAACAGCGCGCCGCGGCTGCCGGTATTGGTCAGCGTGAACGTGCCGCCGGAAAGGTCGTCCGGGCTGACCCGCCCGGCCCTGGTGCGCTCGGCCAGGTCAGCGATCTTGCGGGCCAGGCCGGCGATGTTCAGGTCGCCCGCGTCCTGGATCACCGGCACCATCAGGCCGCGCTCGGTGTCAACCGCGATGCCCAGGTGCTCGGCATCGTGGTAGGTCACCAGGCCGCTGGCGGTGTCGATGAACGCGTTGAGCTTGGGATGAACCTTGAGCGCCTCCACCGCGGCCAGCGCGAAGAACGGCAGGAAGCTGAGCTTGACGCCCTCGCGCGCCTCGAAGGCCGCCCTGGCCCGGCCCCTGAGCCGGGCTATCGCGGTCACGTCGGCCTCGGCCACGGTGGTGAGCTGCGCCGAGGTCTGCAGTGATTCCAGCATCCGCTGCGCGATCACCTGCCGGGCCCTGGACATCCGTTCCGTGGTCCCGCGCAGCCGGGACGGCACGATGGCGGGCCGCTCGGCCTGCTGCGGCGCCGCGTCGTCAACGGCGGCCGGGACCACCGTGGCGGCGGCCCCCGGCGGCCCGGCCGCCGCCGGCCCGGCGGCCCGGCGGCCGGCTGGCCGGAATCGCGCCGGGCCCTGGCCAGGTCAAGGACATCCTGCTTGCGGATGCGCCCGCCGACGCCGGTGCCGGAGATAGCGGCGAGATCCACCCCGTGCTCGGCGGCAAGCTTGCGCACCAGCGGGGTCACGTACGGGCTCTCGGTGACATCCGCCCGCCCGGCCGCGTCCGCGCCAGGCTGGCCGTCCGCGGGCGCAGCCGGCTGCGGTGGCGCGGCCGCTGGCGGGAAGGCCGGCGGCTGGTAGTAGCCCTGCGGCGGCGCGGCCGGTACCGGTGCCGCTGGCGCAGGGCCGGCCGGCGGCACCGGCGCGGGCGGCTGATAGGCGGGCTGCTGATATCCGGGCGCCTGATAGCCAGGCGACCCCTGATAGCCGGGCGGCTGGTAGCCGGGCGCCGGTGGCGCAGGCGCCTGTGCGGCGGGCGCTGGCGCGGCGGGCGCCTGGCGCGGCGGGCGCCTGTGCGGCGGGCGCCTGTGCGGCGGGCGGCTGTGCGGCGGGCGGCTGTGCGGGGAGCGGCTGCCCGGCCGGTGGCGGCTGCGCGGCTGACGGCTCGCCGGGTACCTGCTGCAGGGCTGACGGCTGGTAGGCCGCCGCCGGGGCGGCCGGGCTGCCGTCGGCGGCAGCATCGGCGAACTGCGCCGGGCTGGCCTGCCCTGCCCCGGCACCCGCCTGATCGGCAGCTGACTGACCGGTACCCGACTGGTCGGCGTCTACCTGAGCAGCTTCCGCCGGACCGGGGCCGGCCTGCGCCGCCGCGGCCTGCGGCGGCTGCGCCTCCCCGGCTGGCTGGGCCGCGCCGGCCGGCTCCCCGGCTGGCTGGGCGGCGCCGGCCGGGGTGGCGACCGCGGCCGCGGCCGCGGTGGAGCCTTCCTCGTCGATGACAGCCAGCTCGGCGCCGACCGCGACGGTCTCGTCCTCGGCCACCGTGATGTCGCGGAGGATCCCCGAGACCGGCGACGGGATCTCGGTGTCAACCTTGTCCGTGGAGACCTCGAGGAGCGGCTCGTCGGCCTCGACGCGCTCCCCTTCGTGCTTCAGCCAGCGCGTGACTGTGCCCTCGGTGACGCTCTCACCGAGCTGTGGCATGGAAACGGAGACCGACATGGCTTTCCGCGACTCCTTCGTTAGTGGACTCTAGCTGTCAGGCATGGAAGTGCAGCGGCTTGCCGGCCAGGGCCAGATGTGCCTCGCCGATGATCTCGGACTGGGTTGGGTGCGGGTGGATCAGCTGCGCGACCTCGGACGGCAGCGCCTCCCAGTTGTAGATCAGCTGGCCCTCGGCGATCAGCTCGCCGACCCGCGCACCGACCAGGTGGATGCCGAGCACGGGACCGCCGTCGGCGGCGGCGATGACCTTCGCGGCGCCCTGGGTCTGCAGGATCTGGCTCTTGCCGTTTCCGGCCAGGTCGTAGGTGACCTCCGTGGTCGCGATGCCGCGCTCGGCCGCGGTGGCCGAGGTGATGCCGACCGAGGCGACCTCGGGGTCGCAGTAGGTCACCCTGGGCACGCCGTCGTAGTCGATCGGCGTGACCGGCAGGCCGGCCAGCCGCTCGGCGACCAGAATGCCCTCGCCGAAGCCGGCATGGGCGAGCTGCGGGCCGGGGATCAGGTCACCGACGGCGGAGATCGTCGGCACGTTCGTCTGGCAGTACTCGTCCACCAGGACAAAGCCGCGCTCGACGGTGACGCCGGCCTCCTCGTAACCGAGCCCGGCCGACACCGGCCCGCGGCCGACGGCGACCAGCAGCAGCTCGGCCTCGAGCGTGGTGCCGCCCTCCAGCGATACCGTCACGCCCGAGTCGGTGGTCTTCACGCTCTCGAACCTGGTGCCGGTCCGGAAGCTGATGCCGCGGCGCCGGAACGCCCGTTCCAGCAGCCGGGAACTCGACTCCTCCTCGAGCGGGACCAGGTGCGGCAGCATTTCCACGATCGTGACCTCGGCCCCGAACGAGCGCCACACGCTGGCGAACTCCACCCCGATCACCCCGCCGCCGAGGATCACCACCGATCCCGGCACCCGGTCGAGTTTCAGCGCGTGGTCGCTGGTGATCACCCGCTCGCCGTCCACGGTCAGGCCCGGCAGGCTGCGCGCCTCCGACCCGCTGGCCAGCACCACGTGCGCCGCATCGAGGACGCGGTCGCCGACCCGCACGCTGGTAGCCGACTCGAGCCGGCCCTCGCCCTCGATTATCTCGATCTTCCGGCTGCCGATCAGGCCGGTGAGGCCCTTCCAGAGCCGGGTCACCACCTTGTCCTTGTAGGCGTTGACGCCCGCCATGTCGATGCCGTCGAGGCTGGTCCGGACGCCGAACGCGGCGCTGTCCCTGGCGTGATCCGCGAGCTCGGCCGCGTGCAGCAGTGCCTTGGTCGGGATGCAGCCCCGGTGCAGGCAGGTGCCGCCGACCCTGTCCTTCTCGATCAGGGCGACCCGCTTGCCGAGCTCGGCCGCGCGCAGCGCGCAGGCATACCCCCCGCTGCCGCCGCCGAGTATGACGATGTCATAGCCGCCGCTGTCGGTCACAGAACGCTCCTCGTCTCGTTGTGTACTCACGTCGTCCCCGGCTCCCCGTCCGTTACTCGCGCCGCCCGTTACTCGCGCCGTCCGTTACTCGCGCTGCCGCGGCGTCCTGGCCCGCCCGGCCGTCCGCCCCCGCCCGGCCGTGCCCGGCTACAGGCGGCCGTCGGCGACGTCAGCCGCAACCTGGACTAGCGTCCGGATGGCCGCGCCTGTTCCGCCCCGCTGCGTGTACCCGTACGGCTCGCCTGAATGGTAGGCCGGCCCGGCGATGTCGATGTGCGCCCAGCGGACCCCATCCGGCACGAATTCTCGCAGGAACAGCCCGCCGACCAGCATCCCGCCGTTCCGGTCGCCGGTGACGTTGGCCAGGTCGGCCACGGTCGAGTCGAGTCCCTTCCGCAGCTCGGCGGGCAGCGGCATCGGCCATGCCGCCTCGCCGGCCCGGTGCGCCGCGTCGACGACCCCGACCAGCACCTCGTCGCTGTTGGCCATCACGCCGCAGATGCGCGGGCCGAGCGCGACCAGCTGCGCCCCGGTCAGCGTGGCCACGTCGATCAGCAGGTCCGGCGCGTCCGCCGCGGACCTGGCCAGCGCGTCGGCCAGTACCAGCCGGCCCTCGGCGTCGGTGTTGAGCACCTCCACGGTCTTGCCGCCGTAGATGCTGATGACATCGGACGGCCGCTGCGCCCGCCCGCCCGGCATGTTCTCGGCCAGCGGCAGGTACCCGACCACGTTGACCTCGGGACGGAGCGCGGCGATGACCTGGAGCGCCGCGAGTACCGCGGCGGCCCCGCCCATGTCGGACTTCATCACCTCCATGCCCACGGGCTGCTTCAGCGACAGCCCGCCGGAGTCGAACGTGATCCCCTTGCCCGCGAACACGACCGTCCTGGTGGCCGCCGGGTGCGTATACCCGAGCCGCACCAGCCGGGGCGGGTGCGCCGAGCCCTGCCCGACGCCGGTGATCCCGCCGTAGCCGCCGCTGGACAGCGCCTGCTCGTCCAGCACCTCAAGATCAAGGCCGCTGGCCCTGGCCACCCGCCCGGCCTCGTCCGCCAGCGAGGCGGGGAACAAGTCCGACGGGCCGGTGTTCACCAGGTCCCTGGCCAGGCAGATGGCATCGGCCAGCACCTGCGCCCTGGCCACGGCGGCATCCAGGTACCCGGCGCCGCCCAGCAGGGTGAGCTCCACGTCCGCCCCGCCGCCGTCGCCGGCGTACCGGCGGAAGGAGTACCCGCCGAGCAGGGCGCCGAGCGCAACGGCCTCCGCCTCGGCCGGATCCGTGGCCGGCAGGCACAGCGTGATCCGCTGCGTCGCACGGGAGCCGCCAGGCTTCCCGTTCCCGCTCGCGGCCTGCCCGTTATCCCCGGCCCGTGCCGTATCCCCGGCCTGCGCCGTGCGTGCGGCCGCCAGCACGCGCACCGCCGCGCCCGCCGCCCGCCGCAGCGGCTCGCCCGCCACCGCGGGCTGGCCGCCGTCCGCGGTGCCGATGCCGACCGCGGCGACCACCGGGGCGGGCAGCTGCCCGGCCGATGCGATCCTGGTGACCTCGTCCTGCTTGCCGGTGGCCCCGATGGTGGCCAGCGTCTCGGCCAGCCGCCCGCCGAAGGCGGCGTCAACGCCTTCGGAGCCCGGTGCCAGGACCGGCCCGGCCGGTCCCTCGGTGATGCCGATGATGACGGCATCCGCGGGAGCGTCGTGAGCTGCGGCCTGGCTGGTGCGAAGCGTCGTGGTCACGGTTTGAGCCTAGTGCCTGGCCCGGCCGGCCGATGGCCGCCTTCAGCCCCCCGCCGGGGTCCGGCCTCAGGCAGGTCGCGTCCCTGCCGCTGGCCGAAGACAAGACGGGCGCTAACGGCTGTCATCCTCGTCAGCTGACGGTTGTTACAATACGCGGGAGCGGTAAGGGACGGCGCCACGACGGCGCCTGGCGAAGCGTCACAGGCTGAGGAGTGACATGGGAGCCGGAGCCGGTGCCCTGTTCATCGCGGTGTTCCTGGCCTGTGCGGTCGAGGCGGTCGAGGCGACCACGATCGTGCTCGCGGCCGGCACCACCAGGGACTGGCGCTCGGCCGGCACCGGGATGCTGGCCGCGCTGGCCGTGCTCGCGGTCGTGGTGGCGGTGCTCGGGCCGGCCGTGTCCGCGGTGCCGCTGCACGCGCTGCGCCTGGTCGTGGGCGCGCTGCTGCTGGTGTTCGGGCTGCAGTGGCTGCGCAAGGCGATCCTGCGGGCCAGCGGCCACAAGGCGCTGCACGACGAGGCCAAGATCTACTCCGAGCAGATCGCCGCGGCCACGGCGCAGCCGCGCCGCAGCTCCGGCCTGGTGCCGGACTGGTTCGGCTTCACGCTGTCGTTCAAGGGCGTGCTGCTTGAGGGGCTCGAGGTCGTGTTCATCGTGCTCACGTTCGGCACCAACCAGCACGACGTCAGCCTGGCGGCGATCGCGGCCGGCTGCGCCGTGATCGCGGTGGCGGCGCTCGGGGCGGCGGTCCGGGCACCGCTGTCGCGGGTACCGGAGAACACCATGAAGTTCGTCGTCGGCATCATGCTGACCGGCTTCGGCACGTTCTGGGGCGCCGAGGGGGCAGGCGCGCACTGGCCGGGCTCCGACGCCGCGCTGCTGGTGCTGATCCCGGCCATCGCCGTGTTCGCGCTGCTGCTGGCGTTCGCGCTGCGCCGGGTGCCGGCCGGGAAGCGGGACGGCGCCGTGCCTGCCGCGGCCTCGTCGGCGGAGGCGAGCTGACGTGACCGGGCGGCTGCGCGGGTTCCTCGCGTTCTGGTACGACTTCGTGGTCGGCGACGACTGGCTGATCGCGGCCGGCGTGGTGGCCGGGCTGGCCGTGACCTACGCGCTCAGCCGGGCTGGCGTCGCGTCCTGGTGGCTGCTGCCGCTGCTGCTGGTTGCCCTGGTGCCGGTCAGCCTGTGGCGGGCCACCCGGCGGGGCTGACCGGCACCGGCTTACCGGCTCTCGGCCTCCTCGGCGTACACCCTGGCCGCGTAGCGCTCCAGTTCCTCCTCGCACCGGCCGAGATCCCGCTCGGCCGCCTGCCGCTTGGCCGCGCCGAAGACGTCCCGGTCCCGCACCCGCGCCAGCCAGCTCCGCAGCTTGACCAGGTCGACCTCGTTCTCCTCCAGCTCGGCGTAGGTGAAGTGGTCAGCCACGTACTCCTTCTGCACCTGGTCCATGAAGTCCTGGCACTTGTCGATGATCTCCTCGTACTCGTCGTCGCGAGCCGCCTGGAACGCGGCCCTGACCTCCTGCTCGCCCGCGAGCACCGAGCAGGACAGCAGCACCGCGGTGCCCGGCATGGCCAGGATCTCGGCGCGCAGCCGGCGCAGCGCCCGCTCCGCGCCGGTGCCGGCGGGCAGCGCCGCGGCCGAGTTCTGCAGGTAAATCGCGCCCAGGCTCTTGAGCTTGCGCCACACGCCGGACCGCAGCCTGGTGGGCTCGGACGGGATCCGGTAGATCAGCACCAGCCAGCCGGGCCCGGCCCGCTGGCTCCCGCCCGGCCCGGTGCCGCCGGCGGGCTGCTCATTTCCTGTCACGCTGAGATTGTCCCGGGCGGACGGGCCGGCTGCGCAGGCGACTCGGAGCCCGTGCAACCGGGCAGGCCGGCCGGGCGTGTCCGTACTGACGAACCGGGCGCGGCCGGCCGGGTAGGAAGCCGGAGGGAAGGGACGCATGCGGGACGCGGAGAGCTTCGATGAGTTCTATGCGGGCAGCGTGCGGCGCCTGACCAGCCAGCTGCACGCGATGACCGGCAGCCGCGCCGAGGCGGAGGACGCCGTTCAGGAGGCCTACGCCCGCGCCTGGCGGCGCTGGGGCCGGGTATCCGGCTACGGCGATCCCGAGGGCTGGGTGCGCACCGTGGCCTACCGGATCACGGTGAGCTCCTGGCGCAAGACCGTGAGCCGGGCCGCCGCGCACCGCAGGCACGGGCCGCCCGACGACGCTGCCGGGCTGAGCCCGGATTACGTCGCGATCATCGCGGCGCTCCGGCAGATCCCGCCCTCGCAGCGTCAGGCGATCGTCCTGCATCACCTGGTCGGCCTGTCGGTCAGCGAGATCGCGCAGGAGGCCGGGGTGCCGTCAGGGACGGTAAAGGCCCGGCTGTCGCGCGGCCGCAGGGCACTGGCCGTGCTGCTGTCCGACGCGGCGCCGGAATCCGGCGACAACGGCAGGGAGGTGGCCAGCAATGCGTGACACGTTCGAAGCCATCCTGCGCTCGGGGTCGGAGGAGCTCGCTGCCCTGGTGGTCCCGGTCCAGGCCGATCAGCTGCGCGCCGCCAGCGACCGCAGGCAGCGCCGGAATCTCGCGGTGTCCGGCCTGCTGGCCGTCGCCGTCCTGGTGGCCGGCGGGACCTATGCCGCACTCGGGCACCCCGGCCTGGGCGGGGGCCCGGTCCGGCCGGTGACCGCGGCGCTGCGCGCACCGGGTTCGTACTACCAGGTGGGCCAGCTGAACCCGGTGACGCTGACCGTGCGCAACCCCGGCAGGCTCAGGGCGGCGACCGTGACCGTGCGGTTCAGCGGCCGCAGCGGCCACGGGGACCTGGTCCAGGTCCGGGGCCGGTCCGGTGGCTGGGACGGCCGGCCGGTGACCCGTTCCGGCCCGGGCGGCTATCAGTCCAGCTTCCCGGTCGGGCTGCGCACCGGGACGAACGCGATCCGGCTGCGGATCCAGCCAGGCAGCAGCGAGCTCGTCGGCGTGCGGGTCAGCACCGGCCGGACAGTGCTGGCCTCCTGGCGGAAGCCTGCCTACAGCCCGAACTTCCCTTCGCTGGGCAACTACGCGCCGGCCAAGGCGAGCAGGCGGCTGGTCTTCTCCTTCACGGCGACCGGCAGGCGCGGGACGCAAGGCCCGCCGGTTCACTTGATCGCGTACGCCGACTGCCTGCGCGGCTGCGCCAGCCGGCCTCGCTTCCGGCTGCAGTGGCTGGACGGTGCCAGCTGGCGGCCGGTGCCGTCGCCCGAGCCCGGATCGGCGCTGGAGACCAGGTCCATCCCGCCGGGCGGGACGGTCGCCGTGAGGCTGCGGGTGACGCCCCTGCCGGGGACCGGGACCGCTCAGGGCGCCGTGGCTCTCGGCGTCAGCGTGCCCGGTCTTGGCTCAGCTGACGCGAGCGAGTACTTCCGGATTCGCGACGGGCTTGTCCAGCTGGTGAACGCCCCGCGGCAGCGGGCGACTATCGCCTCGATCAGGTCCAGCTTCAGCCCTGGCAGCAGCCAGCCGGGGACCGGCCAGGTTCTGCTGGCCAGGGTCGTGACCGCCGGGCAGCACAGCTATCGCACGCCAGCATTCGCCGCCGGGCAGGTCTCGGTCTGGATGGTCTGCGCGGGCGGCAGGTCGGCGCCCGGTAGCGTCCAGGCGCCCGGCATCGTCGAGGCAACCCCGACATCCGGCCCGGACACCTCCCAGGTCGGCCAGGCTGTGCAGTGCGGCGGCGAGCCCGGCCTGGCTCAGTTCGGTCCGTTCAGTCCCGGCGCTCAGCCAGACGGCATGAAGGTCGCCGTCACCGTGCCGAAGGGCGCCCGGATGGCCGTCCTGATCACCCGGGCGTAGCCGCCCGCGGCCGCACCGCGGCCGGCCGTCACGGCGCGGCCCTGGCCTCGCAGCGACCCTCAGCCCTGGCCGCCGGCCCGGACCAGGCCGTTCTCGTAGGCGTAGACCACCGCCTGAACCCGGTCGCGCAGCTCCAGCTTGGCCAGGATCCGGCCGACATGGGTCTTGACCGTGGCCTCCGACACGAACAGGCGCCGGGCGATCTCGGCGTTCGACAGCCCCTGCGCGACCTGGACCAGCACCTCGCGCTCCCGTTCGGTCAGCCCGGCCAGCTCCGGCGGGCTGGCGTCCTGCCCGGCCGGGAGCAGCGGCGCGAACTGGTCGATCAGCCGCCGGGTAGTCGACGGGGCGACCACCGCATCGCCGGAGTGCACGGCCCGGATCGCGGACAGCAGGTCCTCCGGCGGGACGTCCTTCAGCAGGAACCCGCTGGCCCCGGCCTTGAGCGCGGCGAACGCGTACTCGTCCAGGTCGAACGTGGTGAGCATGAGCACCCTGGGCCGGTCGCCTGCCTGCCGGATCCGCCGGGTCGCCTCGACCCCGTCCAGCCGCGGCATCCGGGCGTCCATGATCATGACATCGGCGGTGTGCGAGCGCATGAACTCGACCGCGGCCAGCCCGTCGGCGGCCTCGCCGACCACCTCCATGTCCGGCTGCGCGTCCAGCACCATCCGGAACCCGGTCCGGACCAGCTCCTGGTCGTCGACCAGGACGATCCTGATGGTCACGCGGCATCGCCCCGCAGTGCTTGCTCCGGCCGGCAGTGCTTGCTGAGCCGGCTGTGCTTGCTGCGCCGGCTGCCGCCGGGCAGTGCCGGCTGTGCCGGGGCGTGAATCGCGATCGGCAGCCAGGCGGTGACCCGGAAG
This sequence comes from uncultured Actinomycetota bacterium, assembly GCA_963719705.1. Lineage (GTDB taxonomy): Bacteria > Actinomycetota > Actinomycetes > Streptosporangiales > Streptosporangiaceae > CAVRCV01. Next base: position 48,233 of record CAVRCV010000010.1, on the reverse strand, counting down.
CCGCGGTCCGGCTGCGGCCCGGCCTGCACCGTGCCGCCGTACATGGCGATCCGCTCGCGCATCCCGGCCAGCCCGAGCCCGGCGGTGGCCGGCCCGGCCGGGGCGTCTCCCGCGCCCCCCCGCCCGTCGTCGGTGACCTCGATCTGCAGGCCGTCGTCTGAGTACTGCAGCAGCACCGCGGCCGAGACGGCCAGCCCGCCGTGCTTGCGCGCGTTGGTCAGCGATTCCTGCACCACCCGGTAGGCGGCCAGCTCGGCGCCCTCGGCCAGCGGCCGGCTAGCGCCCTCCTGGGTAAGCGAGACCGACATGCCCGCGGCCCTTGCCTGGTCGATCAGGTCGCGAAGCTGGGCCAGGCCGGGCAGCGGGGCCAGCTCGGTGCGCTCGTCCCCGGCCCGCAGCACGCCGAGCAGCCGGCGCATCTCGGTCAGCGCCTGGCGGCCGGTGGCGGAGATCGCGGCCAGTGCCTGCCTGGCCCGCTCGGGCTCGGCCTCCAGTGCGTAGCCGGCCCCGTCCGCCTGCACCACCATCACGCTGACGTTGTGCGCGATCACGTCGTGCAGCTCGCGGGCGATCCTGGCCCGCTCGGTGGCGGCGGCGACCTGCGCCTGGGCGTCCCGCTCGGCCTCCAGGGTGGCGGCCCGGTCCTCCAGGAAGCTCAGGTACGCCCGCCGGTAGCGCATCGAGTCCCCGAGCACCCAGGCGACCAGCGCGATGCCGCTGAACAGCGCCGAGCCCGCGAAGATCTTGTCCATCCGGAGCTGGCCGCTCGGGATCCAGGCCGCCACGGCCACCGCGGACCCGCACAGGCACAGCGCCAGGGCCGGCACCGAGACCCGCCGGGGCCGGTAGGCGGCCACCGTGTAGAGCAGGATCAGGATCGCGAAGTCGGCCGGGATCGGCCCGGTGCCCGCCATCACCTCCCAGGCGCCGCCCACCGCCGCGACCACGAACGCCGCGCCCGGTGACTTGCGCCGGAACACCACCGGCACCACCAGCAGCACGGTGACAGCGATATGCATCCCCCGGTCCGGGGCGAACGCCGGGCCCAGGCTGAGCGCGACCAGCAGCAGCGCCAGCACGCCGTCGACCAGCTTGGGGTGGCGGCTGAGCCAGGCGTAGATGGCGGACACGACACCAGCGTAGGCGCTGACCAGCGGCCGGTCGTCCCCCTGCAAGCTGACCGAGGTCAGCCAGGAGTGGGACTGGCGGAGTACGGTGCTGGCGTGACCGACTGCGTGTTCTGCCGCATCGCGGCCGGGACGGTGACGGCCCACATCGCGCTCGCGGACGAGGCGGCGGTGGCGTTCCTGGACACCAGGCCGGTGTTCAAGGGGCACCTGCTGGTAGTGCCGCGCGAGCACCATCAGACCCTGGCCGACCTGCCGGCCGGGCAGCTGGCCGCGCTGTTCGACCGGGTGCAGCGGATCAGCGCGGTGATGCCGGCCGCGCTCGGCGCCCAGGGCAGCTTCGTGGCCGCGAACAACGTCGTCAGCCAGAGCGTGCCGCACTTCCACGTGCACGTGGTGCCGCGGACCAAGGGCGACGGCCTGCGCGGCTTCTTCTGGCCACGGCAGCGGTACGCCGACGACGAGGAGGCGGCCGCGTACGCGGGCAGGCTGCGCACGGCGCTTGCAGCAGGAACAGGGCTGGCAGCAGGAACAGGGCTGGCACCGGGAACAGGGCTGGCACCGGGAACGGAGAGGACCAGCGGATGAGCATGCTCACCGAAGCGGCCGGCCGGTTCCGCTGGCCGGGCTGGCTGGGCTGGCGGGGCGAGCCCGCCGGGCCGATGGCGGCGGCGATGACACAGACCGGCATGCCCGGCCTGAGCGCCGCGCTGATCGCCGGCGGCGCCGTGACCGAGACCGCCGCCTGGGGCCTGGCCTGCGCCGGGGAGCCGGAACCGGTCACGGATCAGACCCTGTTCCAGGCGGCGTCGATCAGCAAGCCGGTGGCGGCGGCGTGCGCGCTGCGGCTGGTCGCGGAGCGGCGGCTGGACCTGGACGAGCCGGTCACCGAGCGGCTGCGGTCCTGGCAGGTGCCCGGCAACCAGGGCTGGCAGCCACGGATCACGCTGCGCCAGCTGCTCTCGCACACGGCCGGCCTGACCGTGCACGGATTCCCCGGCTACCAGCCGGGGGCCGGAGTGCCCAGCCTGCGCGACGTGCTGGACGGCCGGGGCAACACGCCGCCGGTGCGGGTGGCCTTCCTGCCGGGAGCCCAGTTCAGCTACTCCGGCAGCGGTTACTGCGTGCTCCAGCAGCTGCTCCAGGACGTGACCGGCGAGCCGTTCGCCGAGCTGGCCGCCGCGCTGGTGCTCGGCCCGGCGGGCATGGCGAGCAGCGGGTTCGACCAGCCGCCGGCGCCCGCCCGCCGCCCGCTGGCCGCTGCCGGGCACCGTAGCGGCGGTGTCCCGGTCGCCGGGCGCTGGCACGTCTACCCGGAGCAGGCGGCGGCCGGGCTGTGGACCACCCCGGCCGACCTGTGCCGGTTCGCCATCGCGATCCAGCAGAGCCTGGACGGGGCGGCGGGCGCCCTGCTCCCGGCCGGGCTGGCCGCGGCGATGTCCGAGCCCGCCGCGCCGAACGCCAGGTTCGGGCTCGGCCTGGAGGCCGACGGGTCGGGCGACGGGCTGCGGTTCGGCCACACGGGCGGGAACGAGGGCTTTCAGTGCCAGCTGACCGGCTACGCCGCTGGCGGCGCCGGCGCGGCCGTGATGACCAACCTGGACGGCGGCCTGGCCGTCGCCCAGGGCCTGCTACGGGCCCTCGGCGAGTGCTGCGGCTGGCCGGAGGACACCGTACCGGGGGGAGCCCGGCCGCCGGCGGGCGAGTATGCTGCGGCCGGCCACAACGCGGCGGCCGATATCGTGCTGCGGGTGTCGCCGGACGGGGAGGTCACGCTGCTGGCGGGGCGGCAGCCGCCGGTCGGGCTGCGCCCGGCCGGGCCGGGCCGCTGGACCGCGGACGCGCTGAACCTGGAGGTCACCGCGCGGCCGCCGGTGCCAGCCGGCCCGGACGGCTCGCCCAGGGCGGCGGTCCTGACCCTGCACCAGGACGCCGAGTACACCACCGACATCGAGCTGACCCCGCGGGACTGACTTGTGGCCCAGCGCCCGCATGTCGTGCTGTCGGCGGCCGTCTCGCTGGACGGCTACCTGGATGATGCGTCGGGAACCCGGCTGGTGCTGTCCGGTCCGGAGGACCTGGACCAGGTGGACGAGCTGCGGGCGTCATGCGACGCGATCCTGGTCGGCGCGCGGACCGTGCGGCGGGACAACCCGCGGCTGCTGGTCCGGTCCGCGGCACGGCGGGCCGCCAGGGTCGCCCGCGGCCTGCCGCCGAGCCCGGCCAAGGTCGCCGTCAGCGGCAGCGGTGACCTGGACCCGGCGGCAAGGTTCTTCACCGACGAGCCCGGCGGTACCGGGGATCCCGGCTACGGGCGGGCGGCGGAACCGGGCCGGGTGGCCCGGCTCGTCTACGTCCCGGACGGCGCGGTGCCCGTCGCGCGGGCGCGGCTGGGCGCGGCGGCCACGGTGACCGGCGCCGGCGACCCGCTGGAATGGCATGCGGTGCTGGCCGACCTGGCCCGGCGCGGGACCGCGCGGCTGCTGGTGGAGGGCGGCGGCCGGGTGCTGCGCCAGTTCCTCGCCCTGGGCCTGGCCGACGAGCTGCGGCTGGCGGTCGCCCCGGTGCTGGTCGGCGACCCGGCGGCGCCGCGGCTGTGGCAGGACGGCAGTCCCGGCCCGCTCGCTCCGGGCCCGGCGCACCGGATGACGCTCGCCGCGGCCGCCGCCTGCGGCGACACTGCCGTGCTGTGGTACCTGCCGGGCAGCCGGAGCTAGCGCCGCGGCGGCGGTCACCCGGCCCGGCCGGGGACCAGCCGCCATTTAGTCAGTCATTTTGCGGTCCTGGCCAGCGCCGGTTCCTCGTTATCGGGCTTATCGTGGTGTCATGGCGGAATGGTGGTCGGTGGAGATCTTCCACGGCGAGTTCCAGGCGTCGCGGTGGCAGGACTCCTACAGTTCGTCCCTGATCGAGTCGGCGATCTCGCACGGCGCCGTGGACTGGACCTGGATTCAGCACCGCTATGGCGTGGTGTTCGAGGTGTGCTTCGCCGACGACGCGCAATGGGAGGAGTTCCGCGCCCTTCCGGCCGTCCGGGCCGCGCTCGACGCGGTGCCGGATCCGGTCAACGGGCTGCTGATCTACCGGGGCCGGGGCGGCGGGGCCGGGGCCCGGTCGCCGCGTAAGCCGCGGCCCACCGCCGGGGCCGGCGCGGTCGAGATGCCGCGGCCTGAGCGCGAGCGGGTACTTGACCTCACCGCGGCCACGCCCCGGTAACGACCGCCGGATAGTTAGCCCCGGATAGTTAGCCCCTGGATAGTTAGCACTGCCGGGAACCGTGCCCCCCTGCGTGACCGGGCGGCCCTGGCGGGCAGGATGGAAGGATGAGGGAAACCAGAGCCTCGGCCGAGGAGATGCGCCTGGCGATCGAGCGCACCGGCTATTACCCCGGCCTGGTGGCCGATGCGGTGATCTCAGCCGTCGGAGCCGAGCCGGTCATCTCGTACGTGGTCCATCACGACGCGCATTTCGACCCTGGCCTGGAGGTGCGCCGGCACATGACGGTGCTGGCGCTGACCTCCACCCGGCTGATTTACTCGCATACCGATGAGTATCCGGCAGATGAGTCAAATCCCGATTCCCGGGCCCAGGCCGAGACCAGCACCGAGGCTGTCCGCTGTGCCAGGGTGTCGTCGGTGGCGCTGACCAGGGTGATCGCCGACCCGGCCTCCTACGTGCCCGGCGTGACGATGCCGAGCGAGGTGGTGCTCACCATCGGCTGGAACGTGCTGTCCAACCTCGAGCTGGAGCCCGCGCACTGCGGGGACGAGAGCTGCGAGGCGGATCACGGCTATACCGGCACGATCACCTGCGACGACTTCACGATCAGGGTCAGTGAGGCGGCCGACGGCGAGGACGCGGTCCGGCAGGTGCTGGCGTTCGCGCAGGCACTCTCCGAGGCGACCAGCTGCCCGTGACGAGCAGCGACGTGACGACCGCGGGTCCGCGAGCCGGGTGCGGCCGCCCATGATGACCGCCGGGCCGATGAAGCCGCCCGCCCTGCCGCGATACGGCGAGGAGACCCTGGCCGACCTGGCCTGCTCCGTGCTGGCCTCGCTCGGCGTGCCGGGGGAGCCGAACCCGCTGCGGCTCGGGCCGGCCGAGCCGGGTCTGCCTGCTGGTGATCGACGGCCTGGGCTGGAACCTGCTGCGCGAGCACCCGGCGGCGGCGCCGTTCCTGTCCGAGCTGGCGGTCACCGGCCGGGCGCTGGCGGCCGGGTTCCCGGCTACCACGGTCACCAGCCTCGGCTCGCTCGGTACCGGGCGGCCGCCCGGTCAGCACGGGATGCTCGGCTACCAGGTGGCCGTGCCCGGCGAGGGCAGGCTGCTGAACGCGCTGCACTGGGATGACCGGGTGGACGCGCGCAAGTGGCAGCCCGGCAGCACCGTGTTCGAACGGGCCGCCGCAGCCGGGGTGAGCGCCTACCGGGTGGCGAACAGGTCGCTGCGGCACACCGGCCTGTCCGAGGCCATCATGCGCGGCGCTCGGTACCGCCCGGCCGATACGCTCGGTGCGCTGGTCGCGGCCGCCGCGGCGGCGCTGTCCGGGCCCGCGCCGGCGCTGGCCATGGTGTACCACGGCGAGCTGGACTCGACCGGGCACGCCTGGGGCTGCTCATCGGACGCCTGGCGGTACCACGTCGAGCATGTGGACAAGCTGGCCGAGCAGCTCGCCGGGGCGCTGCCGCGGGACAGCACGCTGCACGTCACCGCCGATCACGGCATGATCGACGTGGCGGCCGCGGACCGGATCGACGCCGACGCGGAGCGTCCGCTGCGCGAGGGCGTGGCGCTGCTCGGCGGGGAGCCACGGGCCAGGCACGTGTACGCGGTGCCCGGCGCGGCGGCCGACGTGCTGGCCGCCTGGCGCGAGGTGCTCGGCGGCCGGGCCTGGGTAGCCAGCCGGGACGAGGCCATCGCAGATGGCTGGTTCGGCCCGGTGCAGGAGTGGCTGGCGGCCCGGATCGGCGACGTGGTCGCGGCTCCGGCCGGCCCGTGCGCGGTGGTCGCGACCAGGGCCGAGCCGCGCGAGTCGGCGCTGGTCGGGATGCACGGCTCGCTGACCCCGTCGGACCAGCTCGTGCCGCTGCTGACGCTGAGCCTGACCTGACGGCCCGCTGACCAGGCATGGACGCCGCTGCCGGGCCGCTGACCGAGGTGACCTCGCTGGCCCGCTGGCTGGCCGGGGATGACCCGCCGGTACTGCTGGACGTGCGGTGGCGGCTCGGCGGGCCGCCCGGCATCGGCAGCTACCGGGCCGGGCACCTGCCCGGTGCCGTCTATGTCGACCTGGACGCCGACCTGGCGGGCCCGCCGGGCCCCGGCGGGCGGCACCCGCTGCCCGAGCCCGCCCGGTTCCAGCAGGCGATGCGCCGGGCCGGGGTGCAGGCCGGCCGCGCGGTGGTCGGCTACGACGACGGTGACTCGACGATCGCGGCCCGGCTGTGGTGGAACCTGCGCTATTTCGGCCATCGCCGGGTGCAGCTGCTGGACGGCGGCTACCGGGCCTGGGTCGCGGCCGGGCTGCCGGTCAGCACCGGGGAACCCGGGCCCGGTGAGGTGGCCGCCGGGGACTTCGCCGCTCACGGCGGTCATCTGCCGGTGCTGGACGATGCCGGGGCGGCGGCGCTGGCCCGCACCGGCATCCTGCTGGACGCCCGCGCCGGGGAGCGGTACCGGGGTGAGACCGAGCCCGTGGACCAGGTAGCCGGGCACATACCTGGCGCGGTGAGCGCCCCCACCGCGGCCAACGTGGCCGCCGACGGCCGGTTCCTGACCCCGGACGCGCTGCGGGCCAGGTTCGCGGGGCTCGGCGTCCGGCTGAGCGAGCCTGCCGCCGGGGCTGTCCCGGTGACCGGTGCCTACTGCGGCTCGGGCGTGACCGCGGCGCACGAGGTGCTCGCCCTTGAGCTGGCCGGGATACCGGCGGCGCTGTACCCGGGCTCCTGGTCGGCCTGGGTGGCCGACTCGTCCCGGCCGGTCGCGACCGGCCCTGAGCCGGGTTAGCCCGGGCTCAGGACCGGCCTTCTGCCAGCGGACGCCGTGCCAGAAAGGTCGTGCTACAGGAAGCAGCCGAGGATGAACGGCCGGCAGTTGTCCGGCTTGTTGTAGTTCACCTTGGTGCTGCCGAACAGGTGCACGCCGGTACCGCTGTTGTAGATCCCGCCGCCACCGTCACCGGCCGAGTTGCTGGCCACCTGGGTGTTCAGGACCGTCGCGGTGCCGGGACTGCCGTTGTAAAGGCCGCCGCCATGGTGGCGGGCCCGGTTGGAATTCAGCAGCGCGTTCTTGATGCTGGCCCCGCCATAGACCGCGATGCCGCCGCCGTCATAGCCGGAGGAATTGCCGATCACGCTGCCGCCGGACAGGTAAATGCTGTCCATGGGTGAGCCGCTCGGGCCGGCGGTGGCGGACGCGGCCGGGGCGGCGGGTCCACTCTGGTCCTCGGCGGTGAAGATGGCGCCGCCGTCCCCGCCGGCCGAGTTGGCGCTGAATGTGTCGCTGAGCGCGCTGAAGCTGCCCGCGCTGGAGATGGCGCCACCGGGGCCATAGGCCCGGTTGGCGGTGAGCGTGCTGTTCAGGACGGTGAGCACCGAGCCGTCGTCGTTGAAGATGGCTCCGCCGCCGCTCATGCCGGTGGCCGTGTTGCCTGCCAGGTAGCAGTTGATCACGGTCAGGCTCTTGCCGGAGGCGTACACCGCCCCGCCCTTGCTGGCCCGGCCGCCGGTCAGGGTCAGGTGGCTCAGCGTCAGGTTGCCGTACCCGGACACCGCGAACAGGCCGAAGGACGAGGCCCAGGACGGGCGCTGGATCTTGTCGCCGTTGCCGGCGATGGTGAGCGTCTGGGTGACCGTCGGCAGCGTCTTGTACAGCGTGTAAGTGCAGCTTGGCACCAGGCCCAGGGTGGCGTGATTCGGGGCGTGGCTGATCGCGTAGGCCAGCGCGCCGGTACTGCACGGCACCGGGATGAGGCCAGGGTCATTAGCCGGGGCGGCCATCGCGGCCATCGCGACCTGCGCACCACCAAGGCCGAGTGCCAGCGCGCCCAGCACGGCCGCGCCGCAGGCCGGCCAGCCGCTGAATCGCATGAACTTCATGTGCTTTGCCCCCCAATTTCTTCAGGTGAGGTCCGGAGAATGCTCCGGCACAATTCGGCTGAGAATCTCGGTGCAGGGTAACAGCCTGGCGCCGGAAAGCTGTGCGTTATCGGTAAGCGGAGATTATTCTGCCAGGTATAAGATAATGGCATCAGTGGCAATAGATCGGGCTAATTCTGGCGCCGTTCCTGGCGGCGCTGTGCCTGCCGGATCTCGTGCTATCCGAAGCAGCCGGGGATGGCGCCGGCCCGCAGTTGTCCGGCTCGTTCCAGCTCACCCTGGTGCCGGGCAGGTCCACGGTGGTGCCGTTGTCATAGACCCCGCCGCCATCCGCACCGGCCGAGTTACCGGTCACCTGGGTGCTCGCCACGGTTGTGGGGCTGCTGGGGCTGCCGGGCGGGCCGCTGCTGCCGCCGGCGTAGAGGCCGCCGCCCTGCAGGTGGGCGCGGTTGGCAGTCAGCAGCGTGTTCCTGATCACTGCCCCGTCGAAGACCGCGATGCCGCCGCCGTTCTCGCCCGCGTCATTGCCGGTGACGGTGCTGCCGGACATGGTCATGGCGACCTGCGGCGAGCCGTCCGGCCCGGCCGTGGCGGTCCTGCCGGGGGACTTCGGGCCGCCCTCGGGCACGAGGTTATAGGCGAGGATCGCCCCGCCGGAATCCGTCGGTTGCGACGCTGCGGGGGGCCGCGTTGCCGGTGAAGGTGTCGTTGATCGCGGTGAAGCTGCCGTTGCTGGCCACCGCGCCGCCGCCGCCGAGGGCGGACAGGTTGCCGGCGAGCGTGCTGTCCGCGAGGGTGAGCGAGCCACTGCTGGAGATGGCGCCACCGCCGCCGAAGCCGGTGGCCGTGTCGCCGGCCAGGTAGCAGTCGATCACCGTCAGGCTAAGGCCGGCGCTGAGGATCGCCCCGCCCTCAGCGTACCGGCCGCCGGTCAGGGTCAGGTGGGTCACCGTCAGGACGTCATCGTTGGTGAGCAGGCTGAAGGGCGCGGCCCGGGACGACCGCTGGATCTTGTCGTTATTGCCGTTGATGGTGAGCGTGCTGGCGATCGCGGGCAGCGGCGCGGTGAGCGTGTAGGTACAGCTCGGTGCCAGGCTCAGGGTGGCGCCGTACGGGGCGCTGCCGATCGCGTCGGCCAGCGCGCTGGTGCTGCACGGCACCGGGACGACCGGGTAGGCGGACGGCCCGGCGTGAGCGGCCTGCGTACCGCCGAGGCACAATGCCAGCGCGCCCAGCGCGGCCGCGCCGCTGGCCGGCCAGCCGCGCCATCGCGGGAACTTCATGTGGTTTACCCCCTCATTCCTTCGCGGCGTCCGGGGAATACCCGGCCCAGTTCGGCTGAGAATCCCGGTGCAGGGTAACAGCATGGCGCCGGAAAGCGCGCGTTATCGGTAAGCGGGGTTATTCTGCCCAGGGATAAGATAATGGCATCAGTGGCAATAGATCCGGTTAATTTCGCCGCCGGTCCGCCCGTCTCCTGGTACGGCCGGCCCGGCCGTCGGCCCGGCGGCCCGATCCGGCGCTTTCCGCGCCGCCGGACCGGGTGCGATGATGGCAGCCGGGAGGATCATGGCTAGCACCCGGCGGTCGCGTGGCGGCTCGTCCGACGCGCGCGCCCCAGGGGGCACCGGGCGGGCGCGCCGGGATCCGCCGGACTCGGGAAAGCTCGCGCCGTACCGGGCCAAGCGGGACTTTTCCCGGACGCCCGAGCCGTCCGGCCAGCCCGGTGCGCCCGGTGCGGCCGGCCGCCCCGCAGGTCCCGGCGAGCCCGGTGGTCCCGGCGACGCTGCCGCACCGGGTCAGGGCGAAGGCAGGCTCCGGTTCGTGGTGCAGCGCCATCGCGCCCGGCGGCTGCACTACGACCTGCGGTTCGAGATCGGCGGAGTGCTGGTCAGCTGGGCCGTGCCCAAGGGCCCGACGCTCGACCCGGACATCAAGCGCACCGCCGTGCACGTCGAGGACCACCCGATCGAGTACCTCCACTTCGAGGGGGTGATCCCGCGCGGTGAGTACGGCGGCGGCGACGTGATCGTGTGGGACACCGGTACCTGGGAGCCGCACGCCACCGACGACCCGGCCGCCGCGGTCGCGGCCGGGGAGCTGCACGTCGACGTCTACGGCCGCAAGCTGCGCGGCCGCCTGATCCTGGTCCGGCGCGGGCGGGACGCCAGCGCGGCCGGGAACCAGTGGCTGCTGCTGCACAAGCGGGACGAGTACGCCGTGACCGGCTGGGATCCCGAGGAGCACCCCCGGTCGGTGCTCAGCGGCCGCACCAACGATGCGGTCAAGGCGGATCCGGAGCGGATGTGGCGCGCGGACCTGCCCGCTGCCGAGGCTTCGGTGCTACTGCGCCCGCCTGATGTGCCCGGCCCCGGCGACGACGAGCTGGCCGCCCTGGACGCGCTCGGCCAGGGTGGCACCTGGGAGGTATTCGGCCGCCGGCTGCGGCTGACCAACCTGGACAAGGACCTGTTTCCCGGCCGCCCCGGCGAGCAGCCGGTCAGCAAGCGGGAGCTGATCGGGTACGCGGCCCGGATCGCCCCGGTCGTGCTGCCCTACCTGGCGGGCCGGGCGCTGAATATGAACCGCTACCCTGGCGGCGCCGACCGGCCCGGCTTCTGGCACAAGCAGCTGCCCGAGCACGCGCCGGACTGGCTGCCGCGCTGGCGCAATCCCGAGGCCAGCGCCGGCAAGACCACGACCTACCTGGTCGTGGACGAGCCGGCCGCGCTGGTCTGGGCGGCCAACTTCGGCGCGCTGGAATGGCACGCCTGGACCGCGCGCACCGACGCGCAGCGGCTGCCCAGCTACGCGCTCATCGACATCGACCCCGGCCCGGCCACGTCATGGGAGGACGTACTGGTGCTGGCGCGCCTGCACCGCACCGCGCTTGAGCACCTGAAGGTCGCCGCCCAGCCCAAGCTGACCGGCCAGCGCGGGATCCAGATCTGGGTGCCGGTGGCCCGCGGCCCCGGTTTCGACGAGACCAGGGCCTGGACCGAGCAGCTGTCCAAGGCGATCGGCGCGGTCGTGCCTGACCTGGTGAGCTGGAAGTGGGATGTGCGCGAGCGGGCCGGGCTGGCCCGGCTCGACTACACCCAGAACGTGCACAACAAGACCCTGGTCGCGCCGTACAGCCCGCGCGCCGCGCCGGGCGCGCCGGTGTCGGCGCCGATCGGCTGGGAGGAACTCGACGATCCGGGGCTGCGGCCGGACTCCTTCACCATCCGCACCACCCCGGACCGGGTGGCGCAGCGCGGTGATGAGTTCCGCACCGTCCTGGAGGGTGCCCAGGAGCTGCCGCCGATCTCCTGATTCCCGGTCCGGCCGGGAACGGCAGCGCAGGCGGGGCGGCTGCCGCACTAGCCGCCCCGCCTGCGCGGTCTGTCAGATCAGGACACGTTCAGGGCGTTGTCGTCCTCGAAGAAGTTGGTGTCGTAACCGCCTCCGAGGGTCTCCTTGCCCGTGTACTTGATCGTGATCTTCTGGCCGATGTAAGAGCCGAGGTTGTACGAGTACTGGCTGTACCCGCCGGTGGTGTTCAGGTTCGACAGCGTGGACAGCGTGGCCAGCACGGTGCCGCTGGAATTCAGCACCTGCGTGGTGAAGGTGTCGTACGCCTTGTTCGTCGGGTCGTCGGTGTTGATGTAGAGCCAGAACGACAGGGTGGCGTTCTTGCAGTTGGACGGGATCGTGACGGTCTGGGACAGGGTGTCGGTGTGCGCCCCGCCGTAGCCGTCCAGCCAGGCCAGCCAGGAGCCGGAGTGGGCCGGAACGCCCTCGTCGGTGTTCGCCAGCACGCCCGAGGTGGCGGACCATGGCGAGATCGATCCGGTCTCGAAGCCCGGGTTGCCGAACAGCTGGGTCGCGGTGCAGCCGCCGCCCCCGCTGCCGCTGATCGTCCAGGTGAAGGATGCCGAGCCGGTCGCGCCGGTGGTGTCCTTCGCCGTGACGGTCACGTTGCTGGTGCCAGCGGTGGTTGGCGTGCCGCTGATCAGGCCGCCGGAGCTGATCGAGAGCCCGCCCGGCAGCCCGCTGGCCGACCAGGTGAAGGTCTGGCCGGACTGCGAGTCGGTAGCGCTCATCTGCAGGCTGACCGGCGTGCCCACGGTCCCGGTCTGGCTGCCGGGGTTGGTCACGGTGACGGTGTTGCCGGTGGTCGAGCCGCTGGTGAAGGCGGCCACGCCGTCCGGGGTGCCCCAGCCGGTCGGGCCGTCATAGCCGGTCCCGGCGGTGCACAGGTAGGTCGGCGAGCAGGTGCCGTCGGCCCCGGACGTGACATCGAACAGGTTCGAGGTGTGCGCGTAGATGTAGGAGGACGGGTAGGTGCCGGCCGCCGGCGTGCCGGCCAGCGCGAAGGTGGAGGCGATGATCGGCGAGGACGCGCTCGTGCCGCCGACCTCCAGCCAGCCGCCCTCGCTGTAGGTGTCGTAGACGGCCAGGCCGGTGTTCGGGTCGGCCACCGCGGCCACGTCGTTGTCGGTCCGCTTGGAGCAGCCGGTGTCGGTCTGCCAGGTCGGCTTGGCGTCGTCGGCGGAGCAGCCGGAGCCGGTGCCCTCGCCGCCGGCGCTGCTGCCCCAGACGGTCTCGGTCCAGCCGCGCGAGTTGGACGCGGTGCTGAGCGAGGTGCCGCCGACCGAGGTGACGTACTGCGAGGCGGCCGGGTAGGACACGCCGTAGCCGTCGTCACCCGCCGAGGCGGTGACCGCCACGCCGGCGTGCTTGTAGTAGTCGGTGTCGTAGGTCGGGTCGGAGGACGACTCGGAGCCGCCGTAGCTGTTCGACACGAAGTCGGCGCCCAGGGCCACCGCGCTGTTCACCGCGGTACCCAGGTCGGCGGTGTCGGCACTGCTGGCCTCGACCAGGATGATGTGGCACAGCGGGCAGATCGCCGACACCATGTCGACGTCCAGCGACTCCTCCACGTCCCAGCCGTTGCTGCCGGCGTTGGCTGGCAGCGGGCTGGTCGCGCCGTTCTCGTTGACCACCGAGAAGCAGCCGCTGCCGCAGGCGGGCAGGCCCCAGTCCGACCGGTAGGTGGCCAGGTCGGACGCGGCATTCGGGTCGTTGTAGGCGTCGATCACGGCGACGGTCTCGCCCGAGCCCGCCGTCGAGGACGGCAGGTCATAGGCGCTTTGCAGGCTGGACGGGCCGTAGCCGTCGCCAACCGGCGCCGCGTCCGGGCCGAGCAGCCGCTGCGACATGTGCTTGACGTTGGTGCGGATCAGGGCCATGCAGGCCATGTGGCCCGGCTTCTTGTTGATGGCGCAGGCCCGCTTGTAGTCGCGGGCATTGAGCTGGGCCGGGCTCGGGGCCTTGAGCGCGGCGGACTTCAGCAGCGGCGCGGCATGCGTGCGGGCCGTGCCGGGGGAGTGAACGGCGGGGTGGCTGGGCATCGCTGGCTGTGCGCTGGCGGTGCCGGTGAAGGCCAGCCCCATTGCTGCCAGTGCCAGCGATGAGGCGGCGATGCCCCAGACCCGGATCAGGCGGGGCCGCCTGGTGCCGGATGGCGGACTGGATCGCTGAGGGTGACGGCGGGTCATGCGTGGTACCAACGAACTCCTCCTTGCGGCCGGAACTGCGGCGCGCCAGAGCATGCTGACGCGCTGTCCTTGACGGGTGCGTGCGACGCGAGCGTCCGGTCCCTTGACGACCGCCAGTGTCCCGGTTGTGGCCCAACCGGACGATAAGCACGCATTATCGGGCCGTCAATACCCCACTACTGAGAGTCACGGGAACCGTGCGTCGGCCTGGCCCGGCCGGACCTGGCACAACAGAGCGCCGGCCGCACCTGCCCTTGTCTGGGGCGGGTGCGGCCGGGGTGGGGTGGGGCTGGGTGTGGTTGTCAGGGGGTGACGGTGGTGGCGGTGTTGTCCCAGGTGTTGCCGGTCCAGGTGTTGCCGGTGCCGGAGGGCTGGTAGTCGGCCTGGGGTCCCCACTGGCCGCTTTGGGGGTAGTAGGCCTGGCCGAAGCGGTTGCCGGTGATCTTGACGTTGGTGCTGTCGTTCTGGGCGCCGCCGGCGTAGATGGAGTAGCCGCCGCCGGCCAGCAGGTTGCCGCTGACGGTCATGTTGCCGACCGGGACGCCGGTGGCGGATTCGAGGATGATGTCGCAGGTCTGGCCGAGGGTGTTCTCGATGGTGTTGCCGGTGATGGCCAGGGGGGTGGTGCCTTCGTTGTCGTAGATGCCGTCGGTGTGGTCGCCGGCGATGAAGCCGGGGTCGTGGATGTAGTTGCCGGTGATCTTGCCGCTGGTGGTGTTGATGCCGACGCGCCAGTCGGCGATGTTGTTGCGGGTGAAGTTCATGTTGGTGGAGTCGGCGTAGATGTCGTCGATGGCGTAGTTGACGCGGCCGGTGGTGGCGTTCTGGCCGCTGATAGTGGAGTTCTCGACGGTGACGTTGGTGGTGTGGCGGAGGCTGACGGCGTAGAGGCTGGAGGTGGTGATCTGGTCGTTCTTGACGGTGACGTTGCTGGCGGCGATGTTGAGGGTGCCGGTGATGCTGAGGCCGGAGATGGTGGTGCCGCTGGTGGTGACGTTGACGGTCTGGGTGGCGGCGTTCCAGGCCCAGCCGGGTCCGCTGGTGGCCTGGGCGGGGACACTGGTGAGGGTGGTGCCGGGCGGGACGCCGGTGTTGGTGGCGTCGGGGTAGCCGCAGGCGCTGGGGGTGGCCTGGCAGCCGGTGGCGGTGGCGGCGTGGGCGCCGGGGGCGGCGGTCAGGGCCAGGCCGAGGGCTGCGGCGGCCGCGGCGGCGGTGAGGGCGGCGGCGGTGCGCAGCACCGGGCGGCGGCGGCGCGTGGGGGCGGCGGGGGTAGTAGTGGTGGCGGGGGTGGCGGTCATGGCGATCTCCTTGGGCGGGTTTCTTGTTTGCTGTCATGGCCAGTCTTTGTTTTTCCGGCCGATGGCAGCAGAGGAGAATTCCCTGTCCTGGGCAGGACGTTTTCCCGGTCTTCCGGCCCCGGTAATAAGGCCCGGGTAAATCGGCACCGGGAATACGACCCGGGTCTTCCGGCCCGGGATTTACCCGGTGGTGATTAAGAACCCGGCGGGGCCAGGTCGTGCCGGGCGGTGAGCACCAGCCAGGTCAGGGCGCCGGTGATCAGCGCCAGCGCGGCGGGCTCGGTGCCGCCAGCGAGGACCGTCAGCGCGATTACCGCGGCGGCGCCGCCGGTGCGCAGCACCAGCCGGGCCGGCAGGCCGCGCCGGATCCGGGCAGCCAGCCGCAGGCCGTGCCGGACCAGCGAAGGCGGCCGGGGCCGGGTCTGCCCGGTGCCCGGCGGGCGGCCGCGGCGCGCAGGTCGGCCAGCGCCTCGCCACGGCCGGAGGCGGTGCGCAGCACGGTGTAGGCGGCGGCCGCGGCGGCGAACCGGGCGGGATCCCCGCCATCGGCCCGGTCCGGGTGACAGGCGGCCGCGACCCGCCGCCAGGCCGAGCGGACCTCGTCATCGGTCAGGCCCGGCCGGGCGGCCAGGCCCAGGATTCCGAACGGGGAGCCTCCCGGTGCCCGCCGGGCCCCGCGAGGCACGCTGCTCATCGCGGCGGTTCCGGCCCGAACGCCTCGTCCAGCAGCGCGCTCGCGTCGGGCAGCCGGGGTACTGCCCGGCCGGTTCCGGCCGTCGCCACGGTCGGCCCGGCAAGGACCGGCTGAGCGGCGGCGACCGGCTCGGGCGCGGTCGCCAGGACGGCGGCCGCCTGGTCAGCGGCTAGCGGGCCCGGTGCCGCCTGCCGCGTCCCGGCCAGTGCGGCCGGGCCGGCCACCAGCCGCTTGACCTGGATGAAGGTAACCCCGCCCCGGTAGATGTAGGCCGTCTGGCCGACGTCAAGCGCGCGGATCAGGGCCGGGTCGGCGACCGGTTCCTGGCGGACCCTGGTCGACCCCTGGTGCGCCCACCACCGCGTGCCCAGCAGCCACCGGGTGGTATCCAGCACCCGGCGGGTCCCGGCCAGGGCGGTGACCGGCTCGGGATGCGGGGTGCGCAGCAGCCAGATACCGCCGTCGGCGGCTGCGGCGATCCGGTACCGCTCGTCCTCATCCGCGGCCAGGCCCGGCCAGGACTGGGCCGAGACCTGCACGGCCAGGCCCAGCGACCTGGCCCGCTCGCAGAGCTGCCAGATCGGCAGCCGCCGTGATACCGCGCTGAACTCATCCACCGCGAGCAGGATGTCCCGGCCCTGACCCGCGCCGTGTACCACGTAGCTGGCCAGCAGGTCCACCAGGGCACGGGCCTGTCCCTCGGCCACCGTGACCTCGGCGGTGCCTTCCAGGATGCAGTACCAGGCATCGGCGTCGCCGAAGCCGCCCGGCCCGTCCAGGCCGCCCCCGAGCCGCCGCAGCACGGTGCGGAACCGCAGCGCGATGTCCCCGATCTGGCGGGCCGCCGAGCGGATCAGGTCCTGCTCGCCGGTGTGCCCGCCGCCCGCATATGCCCGCGCGAGCCAGTCCGGGTCCAGCCGGGACAGGAAGTCGGCCGAGCCGGCCGGCGGGCCGCACGGGGCCGACACCGCGAGCGCGACCACCGCCTCCAGCACGTCCGCGTAATAAGCCGCGGACCCGGTTCCCTGCTCCACCAGGTCGGCGAGGGTGATCGTGAGCTGACGCGGCGGCAGTGCCCACAGCGACAGGCTCGCCTCGTCCGGCCAGACCGCGGTGGACCTGGCGCCGGCGTCCCGCAGCACCCTGCGGACCCGCTCCGCGATCCGGCGCGCGTCCGCACCGCCCTTGCAGTCCAGCACGACCAGCAGCGGCGGCCGCCCGGTCCCGGCCGCAGAGCGGCGCAGCGCGGTGGCCATGAACCCGGCCCACAGCCGCAGCAGCAGCGTGGTCTTCCCGGTCCCGGTGGTGCCGATCACCACCTGGTGCGAGCGCAGCCGCTGGTACGGGATCTCGGCCACCGGCCGCGCCGGATGACCCACCACCCGGATCACCGCGCCGGGCACGACGCTTCCGTTCCGGCTGGTCAGCGGGACCGAGCCGGGGGCGGCGATGCGAGCCCGCGCGGTGCGGGCCTGATGCCGCCACTGCCGCCGGTCGAAAGCGGCCGCGGCGGCGGGGGACAGCCCGGCGGTGCCGGCCTGCATCGACCGGATCCGCCGGGACCAGGCCACGGCGCCGGCCGCCAGCCCGAGCGGGATCGCCGCCGGAGCGATGACTATCGCCGCGGCCGGGTAGCGGCCGGCCGCGCCCAGGTGCCACATGGCCAGCCAGGCCGCCTGCGGCGCCTCGGCCACCGCGGTCGCCGTCCGGCCGGTGACCGCGGTGGCGGCGAGCCAGACCGCGACCATCGGCGCGCAGCTCAGCGCTGCCCGGCCCAGCCGGGCCGGCGGCCAGCCGAGCAGCCAGGCGAGCCAGAGGCTGACCGCGGCCACCACCGACACCGGCAGGGCGGCTGCGATCAGCGCCGTGGCGCACCCGGCCCGCAGCACCCGCAGGGTCAGCCGCGCCGCCGCCCCGCGGGCCGGCGCGGCCGGCCGCCAGGAACGGCCGGGCCGCGCGCCGGTCACGCCGGCGCCCGGGGCCGCGATCGCGGCGGGACCGCCCGGGCCGCCGGGACCGCCGGGACCGCCCGGGCCGCCGGGGCCGCCGGGACCGCCGGGGCCATGCTGGCGCCGGGCGGCAGCCGCCGGATCTCGATCCGGTAGCCGTCCGGGCCGGCCGAGTCGCGGGCCCTGGCCACGGTCCCCAGCGCGGCGGCCGAGCACACGTACAGCACCCGCGCGTGCCGGGCCGGCTGGCCGGGCACCCTGGCCTGCGCGGCGGCGCAGCCGTAGTCGCCGGTCCTGGCCAGCAGCTCGCGCATGATCGCGACGGTGCGGCGGAGGGTCTTGGCGGTCAGCTCGGCCTCGATGGCCCAGCACTCGCCGGCCCATTCCGCACCGCCCGCGTCCGGCCAGTGCACCTCACCGTCCGGCAGGTGGTCCCGCTGGCCGACCCGGCCGCCGAGCGCGGACCGCAGTCGCCGCTCGCTGCGCCAGTAGCCGCCGCCGTCCCGGTAGGCGGCCGTGCCCTGCAGGGCGAGCCGCACCGCCGTGACCGCACGCAGGTGCGCGAGCCGGGATAAGGCCGGCTGGGCGGCGGTGTACCGCAGTCCGCACGCCGCCAGGCCGCGCCGGGTCAGCCAGACCCAGGGCGGGCCAGGCCCCAGCCGGGCCGACTCGGCATCCTGCCGGGACCGCCAGCGGGCCACCAGGGCCCTGGCCTGCGACTCGCTGACGTCAAGCGCGACGGCGAGGTGATCGAGCTGCACGCCGTACATCTCCGCGGTGAACAGCAGCCCGGCGATGTCGGGTTCGGCCAGGTGGCCGTTCCCCGGCGCAGCGGCCGCGGAATGGCCAGGGACCGGCCTGGCAGGCGGTACCACCCTTCCATCACATCACGCCGCTGGCCGCCCGCAAGACCGAAGGCGCGCCTGGCGCGCGTTGCCCCGGATGCTGGTGCGCGGGCCGCCGGTGGGGCACAATGTGTGGCGGAGCTATGCGGCCGCCAGGCCAAGCCCGGTTCCTGCACGCGACGAGGTCGTAGGGGAAGACGAGTCTCGTCCGCTGGCAGGGAGGTCCGGTGACGGTACGTGGCGTGCTGCACGTTCATTCCGCGCCCCCGGCGCTGAGCCCGCACATCGAGTGGGCGGTGGCGGGGGTGTTCGGCGTGCCCGTGCAGCTGCCGTGGGTGGAGCAGCCCGCCTCGCCGGGTGCGCTGCGGGCCGAGCTCGAATGGCAGGGCCGCCCCGGCACGGCCGGGGCGATCACCTCGGCGCTCGCGGGCTGGGGCCGGATCCGGTTCGAGGTGACCGAGGAGGCCAGCCCCGGCTGCGACGCGGTCCGGTACAGCTGCACCCCGGCCCTGGGCACGTTCAGCGCGGTGACCTCGGCCAGCGGTGACATCCTGGTGCCGGAGGCGCGGCTGCGCGCGGCCATGACCCTGGCCGCGGCCGCGACGGGCGGCTCGGGCGTCCCCGGCCGGCCGGGGACAGCCGGGCAGGGCGCTGCCGCGGCGCTGCACCCGTCTCAGGACGGCGGTGACCGGGCCGCCCGCGACCTGGCAGGCAACGTTCGCGACCTGCGCGAGCTGCGTGACGTGCACGGGCCGCGGCATCCCGCCCTTGGTGGCAGCCTGGCGGCCGAGCTGAGCCTGCTGCTCGGCCAGCCCTGGGACGACGAGCTCGAGCCGTTCCGGCACGCGGCCGAGGGCGCCCCGGTCCGCTGGCTGCACGCCACCGGCTGAGCTCCGGCACCGGCCAGGCGCCGCTCTCGGGCAGCCCGGCCGGGTCACCCCGCTCCCGGCCCTGCTGCTCCTCCGGGCCTCCCGGTGCAGGCCGGCCGGACTGGCGGTGATCGCAGTGATTTACCCGCACATAACGCTATTTGACGGGCACCGCTAAGCCGGCGACAAATCTTCGGCAAGCCCTTGACAAGGTTTTGAATCGTCGTTTAGCTTCATAACTCTGCGTGACTGAAACTATCTCGTCACGCTCCGCCTGACGTATGGAAAGGGGGTCTCGCATGAAATCCGGCTCCGGCACCTCCCCCCACCTGACCTGCACTCGAGGCGACCTCGGCGGGCCAGGCGGGTGCCGCGGAGGATTAATTGACGGATACCCCTAACCCAGGGGCTGGCGATTCCCCCCGGCTGAAACCCTAGCCGCCTCACCGCACTATCCAGGGTCACGGCTCGCGCCCGGCGCCGCTCTCAGGCTGCATCCGAGGGAGCATTTTCACGGCGCTGAGCGAGTCTCGCTGCTGCCCGCGTTCTGGCTCTGGTTCTCGCATACACTCCGGTGCAATCGAATGCGGCCCGGCTTTCCGGGCCGCGGCAGGCCGGCGCGAGTGCCGCCGCGGCACCCTGGGCGATCTCGCGGTGGCGGTCAGCGCCAGCTGGCGGCGTCTTGTCAGTGCCCGTTCGTCCGGCAGGACAGCGAGCGAGGAGGCGCAGGCCGCGATGATGACGCAAGCCGCACAGGCTACCGAGTACCACGAGCGCTTCGAGCGCGAGGTGCTCCCGCTGACCAAGCAGCTCTACCCGACGGCGCTGGGCATGACCCGCAACCGGTGCGACGCCGAGGACCTGGTCCAGGAGACCATGGCGAAGGCCTACGCGGCGTTCAGCCAGTTCCAGCCCGGCACCAACCTGCGGGCCTGGCTGTACCGCATCCAGGCGACCACGTTCATCAACAGCTGCCGCAAGCGCCGCCGGGAGCCCGCCCGGCTGCTGCGCGGCGACCTTCTCGAGCTGCAGGCAACGGCGGATCCGGTGAGCCGGCCAGGCCGCGTCGGCGGAGTCGGAGGCACTCAGCCAGCTGTCCGGCTCGGATGTGATGAGCGCGCTGCAGGCGCTGCCGGACGGGTTCGGCGCGGTGATCTACCTGGCCGACATCGAGGGCTATCCGTACCGGGAGATCGCCGAGATCCTGGGCATCCCGATCGGCACCGTGATGTCCCGGCTGCACCGCGGCCGGGCCAGGCTGCGGTGCCGGTTCGCGGCCAGGGCCCGGCACCGCGTGGCCGACCGGGAGCAGGCCGCCCGGCCGCGGCTCACGGCCCGGCTGGCCGGCTGACCGGAGGCGTTACAGGGGGATGTTGCCGTGGCTGCCCCGGCCGCCCGGCGCCTCCGCGATCGCCAGTGCCAGCGCCCGCCTGGTCTTGCTCGGCTCGACGATCTCGTCGACCACGCCGATCGCCATCGCCCGGTGCAGCCCGCCCGCCTCGCGCTCGTGCTCGGCGGCCAGCTCGGCCTCGACCTCGTGCCGCTGCTCGGCCGGGGCCGCGGCCAGCGTGCGCCGGTGCAGGATCCGGACCGCGGCGACCGCGCCCATCACCGCTATCTCGGCGCCGGGCCAGGCGAAGACCCTGGTCGCGCCCAGCGAGCGGGAGTTCATCGCGATGTAGGCGCCGCCGAAGGCCTTGCGGGTGACCAGCGTCACCCGCGGCACCGTCGCCTCGGCGAACGCGTGCAGCAGCTTGGCCCCGCGGCGGACCACCCCGTCCCATTCCTGGCCGACGCCGGGCAGGTAGCCGGGAATGTCCACGATGACCACCAGCGGCACCCCGAAGGCGTCGCACATCCGCACGAACCTGGCCGCCTTCTCGGCCGAGGTCGAGTCCAGGCAGCCGCCCAGCCGCAGCGGGTTGTTGGCGATCACGCCGATGCTCCGGCCGGCCAGCCGGCCGAGCGTGGTCACGATGTTCGGTGCCCACCGCGGGTGCAGCTCGACGCCGGGCTCGTCCAGGATCCCGGCGACCAGGGTGCGCACGTCGTAGGCGCGCTTGGGCGAATCGGGCAGCAGCGCGGCCAGGTCGGTGCCGTGCAGCTCGGCCTCGGCCACGCTGGCCGTGCCCTGCTGGCACATCAGCGACACCAGCAGCCGGGCCTGGCTGAGCGCCTCGGCGTTGGTGGCGGTGACCAGGTGCACCACGCCGGACCGGCGGCTGTGCGGCTCCGGGCCGCCGAGCCTGGCCATGTCCACGTCCTCGCCGGTGACGCTGCGCACCACGTCGGGGCCGGTGACGAAGATGCGGCCCTGGTCGGACAGGATGACCAGGTCGGTGAGCGCGGGCCCGTAGGCCGCCCCGCCGGCGGCCGCGCCGAGCACCACCGAGATCTGCGGCACCTTGCCCGACGCCCTGGTCATGGCGGCGAACACGCTGCCGACCGCGTGCAGGCTGGCCACTCCCTCGCGCAGCCGGGCGCCGCCGGAGTGCCACAGCCCGAGGATCGGCGCGCCGGTCTCGATCGCGTGGTCGTAGGCGGCCACGATGGCCGCGCAGCCGTCCGTGCTCATCGCGCCGCCCTGCACCCGCGGGTCGCTGGCGAACGCCACCGCGGTGGTCCCGTCGATCTGGCCGGTCCCGGCCAGCACCCCGCCGTCGTCCGGCGGCAGCAGCAGCTGCAGCGTCCCGGCGTCGAACAGCGCCTCCAGCCTGGACCGCGGGTCGCGGTCCAGGCTGGTGCCGCGGCCCGGCGGGGGAGCGGCCGCCCCGGAAGCCGCGGCCGTGGCAGGGCCGGTCGGCCCGGCGGAAGCGGTCTCTCCCATGCTGAGGCTCCTTCGCTCGGGGGCGGGGCGGCCCGGTCAGGCGGCGGTGAAGGCGAGCGCGACGTTGTGCCCGCCGAAGCCGAAAGAGTTGTTGAGCACGGCCATCGGGGCGGTGCCGCGGCGGCGCAGCGGCCGGGGCTCGGTGGCGATGTCGACGCCGACGTCCTCTTCCGGGTCCTCGAGGTTGATCGTGGGCGGGGCCACCTGCTCGCGCAGCGCCAGGATCGCGGCGACCGACTCCACCGCGCCGGCGCCGCCGAGCAGGTGCCCGGTCATCGACTTGGTGGCCGAGACCACCACCTTGTCCGCAGCGGCGCCAAGGGCTCTCGCAATCGCCTGGCCCTCCACCACGTCGCCGGCCTGGGTCGAGGTGGCGTGCGCGTTCACGTGCACGACCTGGTCCGCGCTGACCGCGGCGTCGGCCAGCGCCCGGATCATGGCTTGCATCGCCCCGGTTCCGGTCGGGTCGGGCTGGGCGATGTGGTGCGCGTCGGCCGAGTACCCGACCCCGGCCGCGACCGCGTACACGACCGCGCCGCGGCGGGCCGCATGCTCGGCCGACTCCAGCACCACCATGCCGGCGCCCTCGCCGAGCACGAAGCCGTCGCGGGCCTTGTCGAACGGCCGGGAGGCGCGCTCGGGCTCGTCGTTCCTGGTGGACAGGGCCCGCATGGCGGCGAACGCGGCGAGGTTCAGCTGGATGATCGCGGCCTCGGTGCCGCCGGCCAGCACCACGTCGGCCCGCCCGGACCTGATCATGTCCATGCCGTAGCCGATCGCCTCGGCCCCCGACGCGCACGCGCTGACCGTCGTGTGCACGCCGGCCTGGGCGCCGAACTCCAGGCTGATCCAGCCGGCCGAGCCGTTCGGCATCAGCATCGGCACGGTGTACGGGGACAGCCGCTGCCAGCCCCTCTCGCGCAGCGTGTCGTAGGCGGACAGGGTGGAGGCGACGCCGCCGATCCCGCTGGAGACCACTACTCCCAGCCGCTCCGGCTCGACCTTGGGCGAGCCGGCGTCGGCCCACGCCTCCCGCGCGGCGACCATCGCGAACTGCTCGCACCGGTCCATCCGGCGGGCCTGCACCCGGTCCAGCAGCTGGACCGGGTCGGCCGCGGCGCAGGCCGCGATCCGGGCGGGCAGCGCCTGCGCCCAGTCGTCGGTCAGCTGCCGCACCCCGCTGCGCCCGGCCAGCATCGACTTCCAGGTGGTGGCGACGTCGCCGCCCACCGGGGTGATCGCGCCGAGCCCGGTGACGACGACGCGCGTCCGGTCTGTGCCCACTGTGCTTGCTCCTGTTACTCGCAAGTGCGGCACCGCGTCAGCACAGGCCGGGCGGCGCCGCGTCGTCGGGCTCCCGGTCAGGCGGATACGGCCGAGCGCCGCACGTAGTCGATGACGTCCTGAACGGTCTTGAGGTCCTTGAGCTGGTCGTCGGGGATCTCGACGCCGAACTTGTCCTGGGCCGCGACCGCGATCTCGACCATCGACAGCGAGTCGATGTCCAGGTCGTCGACGAACGTCTTGTCCGGGGTCACCTGGTCCGCGGGAACGCCGGCGACCTCGTCGATGATCTCGCCGAGGCCGTCGAGGATCTCCTGCTCGGTCATTGCCATGTGCTGCCTGCTCTCCTTTGTCGTGTCCGGTGCGGTGGCCTGCCACCCACCTGGTTCCCACCTTGTGCTCGCCCCCTAGCCGGGGCGCGGTCAGGGTACCGTGATCACCTGCGCGGCGTAGCTGATCCCGGCGCCGAAGCCGATCAGCAGGGCGGGCGAGCCGGATGGCAGCTCGCCCCGCTCGATCATCCGGGACAGGGCCAGCGGGATGGACGCGGACGAGGTGTTGCCCGCGGTCACGATGTCGTCGGCGACCCTGGCCTGCGGGGCGCCGAGCTTGCGCGCGATCGCCTCGACGATGCGCAGGTTGGCCTGGTGCGGGACGAACGCGGCCAGCTCGCCCGGATCCACCCCGGCCCGCTCGCAGGCCTGCCGGGCCACCGGGTGCAGCGCGGTGGTGGCCCACCGGAACACCGCCTGCCCCTCCTGGAAGATGAACGAGTTCCGGTCCCTGATGTAGATCTTGTCCGCCATGTCGCCGGCACTGCCCCAGACCACCGGCCCGATGCCCGCGGCCTCTCCGCCGGTCACCGGGCCGACCACGGCCGCGCCCGCCCCGTCGGCGAAGATGATGCAGGTCGACCGGTCGGTCCAGTCCACCCACTGGGACAGCTTCTCGGCCCCGATGACCAGGACGTGCCTGGCCGAACCGCAGCGCACCGCGTCGGCTGGCGCTGGCCAGCGCGTAGCAGAAGCCGGCGCACGCGGCGTTGAGGTCGTAGGCGCCCGGCGCGCTGATGCCGAGCCGGCGGGCCACCGTCGCCGCGGTGTTGGGGATCTGCACCTCCGGCGTGCAGGTCGCCACGATCACCAGGTCGATGTCCGGCGCGGCGAGGCCGCTGGCGGCCAGCGCCTTCCCGCCGGCCGCGACGGCCATGTCGGCCACGGTCTCGTCCGGCCCGGCGATCCGGCGGCTGGCGATGCCCACCCGGCTGCGGATCCACTCATCGTTGGTGTCCACCGTGGCGGCGAGCTCGTCGTTGGTCACGACCCTGGCCGGCTGGTAGCCGCCGAACGCGAGGATCCGCGCGCCCGCTGAGCCTTCGGTGAGTCGCATGCCTGATGCCTTTCGCCGCAGTGTCATCGCTCATGGAGGGCCGTCGCTCACTGAGCGCCGTCGGGCTGCAGCCGGACCAGCGGCTGCCCGGCGCTGACCGGGTCGCCGTCCTCGACCAGCCATTCGATGATCGTGGCCGGGAACGCCGGGGCGACCAGGTGGCTGCCGCCGCGCATCTCGACGTGCCCGAGCTCGGCCCCGCTGCCGACGGCGGCGCCCGGCCCGGCCGCCGGCCTGGCCGGGCAGGCCCGGAAGGTGCCCGCCAGCGGCGCGACCAGCAGCCGCCACTCCGGTGCGTGGCTGTCGTCGTGGCTGTCGGCGTGCTCGGCGATCAGGGTCCGGGCCGTGTCCAGGTCGTCGGGGGTCTTCAGGGCGGCCAGCTGCAGGCCGAGCACGGCCCGGCGGGCCAGCGCGGTCAGCGTGCCGGCGGGCGGCAGCTCGATCAGCGCGGTCACCCCGAGGCCGGTCATCGCCTGCATGCACTTGTCCCACCGGACCGGCGCGCTGACCTGGGTGATGACCCGCTCCAGCCAGTCCCGCCCGGTGCGCACGACCTGGCCGTCGCGGTTCGACAGCAGAGTCAGCGCCGGGTCGGCGACCGCCAGCCCGGCCGCGGCCTCGCGCAGCGCGGCGACCGCGGGCGCCATGTGCGGGGTGTGGAAGGCGCCGGCCACCGACAGCGGCCGCAGCCTGGCCCCGGCAGGCGGGTCGGCGGCGAACGCGGCGAGCTGGTCCAGCGTTCCGGCCGCCACGATCTGCCCGGCGCCGTTCACGTTCGCCGGGGTCAGGCCGTGCGCCTCGATGGCGGCGAGCACCGCTGCCTCGTCGCCGCCGAGCACCGCGGTCATGCCGGTCGGCTCGGCCGCGGACGCCTGCGCCATGGCCTGGCCGCGCACCCGGACCAGCCGCATCGCGTCCTCGGCCGAGATCGTGCCGGCGATCACGCCGGCCGCCAGCTCGCCGACGCTGTGCCCGGCCGCCGCCCCGGCCAGGCGGGCGGTCTGGCTGGGCCCGCCGGCCAGCGCCTCGGCCGCGGCGATCGCGGCGGCCAGCAGCAGCGGCTGGGCGACCGCGGTGTCCCTGATCTCCTCGGTGCCGGCCGTGGTCCCGCACCTGATCAGGTCGCAGCCGGCCAGCGGGGACCACGCGGCGAGCCGGTCGGCGAAACCGGGCAGCTCCAGCCACGGGGACAGGAAGCCCGGTGCCTGAGCGCCCTGGCCGGGCGCCGCAATAAGAAGCATCCTTTAACCCTGCACTGTAGGACTCCGCCATATGGATGACGAAGTGCACGAAGTTCTGCGTTAAGGGTATGTGCAGAACCTACAAGACTGGCCTCCGGCTATGCCCGGATCTGCTCCAGGCGGCCGAAAACCACGGCCACCCAGATCGAGAAGCCGCCCCGGCCCTCGCCCGGCAGGAAGCCGGTCAGCTCGGTGACCCGGCGCAGCCGGTACCGCACGGTGTTGGGGTGCACGAACAGCAGCCGGGCGGTCCCCTCCAGCGAGTTGCCCTGCTCCAGGTAGGTCGTCACGGTGTCGAGCAGGGCGTTGCCGCTGCGCTGCAGCGGCCGGTAGACCTCCCGGACCAGCTGCGTCCTGGCCGCCTGGTCGCCGTCCAGGGCCCGCTCGGGCAGCAGGTCGTCGGCGAAGATCGGCCGGGGCGCCTCCGGCCAGGCCGCCGCGGCCCGCAGGCCCGCCAGTGCGGCCGCCGCGGACGGTGCCGCCGACTGCAGGTCGGCGGCGACCGGGCCGACCACCACCGGCCCGGAGCCGAACTGCCCGGCCAGGTGCCCGGCCGCCCGCATCGGCTCACCGGGGCCGCCGAGCACCACCACCAGCCGGTGCCCGTGCACCCCGGCGAGCAGGTCGAGCCGCAGCCGGCGGGCGATCATCCGCAGCTCGTCGATCAGGCCCTCGGGCTCGCTGCCGTCCGCGTGCCCGGCGATGACCGTGACCGGCGCGGAGGACCAGTTCCGTGCCGAGGCCAGGGACTGCAGGCCCGCGCCGGTCTCGCCCCGGACCAGCGAGTCGATCACCAGCGCCTCCAGCCGGGCGTCCCAGGCGCCCCTGGCCTCGGCGGTGCGCGCGTACACCGCCGCGGTGCCGAACGCGATCTCCCTGGTGTAGCGCAGTACCGCCTCGCGCAGCTCGGCCTCGCCGCCGGGCGCCGCGAGCTCGTCCACCTGGGACTCGACCACGTCGATGATGACCCGGACCATCTCGACCGCCTGCTGCAGGCTGACCGCCCTGGCCAGCTCGCGCGGGGCGGTGCCGAACACCTCGCCGGCCACGGCCGGCCGGGTGCGCTCGGGGTGCTTCACCCAGTCCACGAAGGCGGCTACCCCCGCCTGGGCGACCAGGCCGAGCCAGGACCGGTTCTCCGCCGACATGGCCCGGAACCATGGCATCCGCCGGTCCATCGAGGCCACCGCCGCGGTGCCGAGCGCAGCCGTGGACTGCTCCAGCCGCCGTACCGTCTCCGCCCGGACCCTGGCCGTACCGGGCCGCGGCCGGCCGGGGCCGGTACCGGGCTGGTCCGCACCTGGCTGCGGCGCCGGGCGCACGCGCTCCTGCTTTGGCACCACTCCACCCTGCCACGGCGGCAGGACGGGGCACAGCAGCCCCGGCGTGGCACCGGCAGTTCTGCCGGTCAAGCTGCCAGCCGGGCTGCCTGGACCATGGCCGGCGCCGAACTTACTCTCGCCTCGTGATCCCGGTCGGAGCGAAGGGAGACTTCAGTGGCGTGCTCGTCAACATGGGTCATTAAGGGACTGACCACCTGGTTCTGCTGCGGCAACGCCTGGGGGCCATGCGGCACGGCCGGCACCGGCGCCTGCGGCACCTGTCAGTCTGACCAGCACATGGCCGCCTGGCCCAACCTCAGCGGCGCCTGCCTGAGCATCACCGACCCCGGCGCATGCGGGGAGAGCCCGCCGCAGCGGGGCTGCGGCTATGTCATGAAGGTGCACTGCCGCTGCCTGAGCAACAACGTGTGCGTCACGTTCGCCGACTGCGGCCCCGACACCCAGCTGTTCTGCGGCCAGCAGGACTGCTGCCCGTCCGGGCAGGGCCCGGACTGCGAGACCAACCGGGTCATCGACCTGACCCCGGCCGCGTTCTCCGTCATCGGGGACCTGTCGGCCGGCGTGCTGCCGGTCCACATCTATGAGTAGGGAGGCTGCCATGAACCCGCCACGCACGCCGATCGACCGCCGCGCCTTCCTCACCGCCGCCGCCGTGGGCGGGGCGACGATCGTGGGCGCCAGCGCGCTCGGCGGCTTCGACCCGGACGCCGCGTTCGCGGCGCGGGCCAGGTCGGTCGACCCCACCGTGCCCGATCCCGACTTCGCCGAGGGCGTCATCACCGCCATCCGGGCCAGCGCGCTGTCCGTGCGGGGCTCGTACGGCCGCGATCACGTGGTTCAGCTCACGAACGCCACCAGCGTGTGGAAGCTGCGTCCGGTCAGCGCGGACGCGATCGAGGTCGGCGACGGCATGTACGGCCGGGGGGTCCGGATGCCGGACGGCTCGATCGCCGCGGACGCGGTGTGGGTCAACATCGTCAACATCACCTGCACGCTGCGCGCGATCAGCGTCAGCCAGGTGCGGCTCGCGCTGCACCGGCACACCCTCGTCGGCAGGCTCGTGCCCGGCCTCACCGTGGCCAGCTACGGCGGCGGCGCCCCGACCCGCGACCTGTCCGGGCTCCGGATCGGGCAGGCCGTCCAGGTGCTCGGGGCGTGGCGGCCGGCCGACAACTCGGTCGACGTGGCCCGCTTCATCACCGGCCGCTGACCGGCCGGGCAGGCAACCATGCGGTATCTCCTGTTCCCGCAGCTGTTCCCGCAGCTGCTGCCGTTGCTGCTGGGCGTCCTGCTCGGCTGGAGCGGCGGCACGAAGCTGCCCCGCCGCCGGGCCGCGCGGCAGGCGGCCGGGTCGGCGCTTGAGCACATCCTCCCCGGCCCCGGTGCCGTGCGGGCGCTGCGCGCGGTCGGCGCGGCAGAGGCCGGGCTGGCCGCGCTGCTGCTGCTGCGGCCGCTCTGGCCGGGCGCCGCGGCTGGCACGGCCGGGCTCGGCCTGTGCTTCGCCGGCTACCTCGGGTATGCCAGGGTGGCCGCGCCCGGCTCGTCCTGCGGCTGCAGCAGCGCCCGGCCCGCACCGGTCACCTGGCGGTCCTTTGGCCGGGCTGGCCTGGTTGCCGCGGGCGGCCTTGGCTGCCTGGCGGCCAGGGTTCCCTGGTGGCTGGCGGTGGCCCGCCAGCCGGCCGCCGCGGCCGGGCTGGCCGTGGCCGCCGCGGCCGGCTTCGCCCTGGTTTCCGGCGAGCTTGACCGGTACTGGCTGCTGCCGCTGCGCCGGGCTCGGCTGCGCCTGCTCGGGCACCCGCTGGCCGGGATGCCGGGACCGGTCCCGGTCGCCGCTACCGAGGAGCTGCTGCACGCCAGCCTGGCCTGGCAGGCCGTGGTCCCGGTCGTGCGGTCCGGGCTGGTCGACCACTGGGACAGCGACGGGTGGCGGATCCTGCGCTATTCCGGCGTGCAGGACGGCCCGGACGGGCCGCGCCCGGTCGCGGTGGTCTTCGCGCTGGACGCGACCGCCACCGCCGGGTCCGCGGCCGGCCCCGTGGTCCGGGTCAGCATCGTCGGCGAGGAGGATGAAAGCCGCCAGGCCGTGGCCGTCCCGGTTAGCTAAGGTCGCTGACCTCGAGGTCGAGCCGGTACTTCGTGATCGCCTGGGTGAGCACGTCCGGCTTGATCTCGCCCTGGCGGGCGAGCTGGCTGAGCACGGCCAGCGTGATCGACTCGGCGTCCACGTGGAAGAACCGGCGGGCGGCGGGCCGGGTGTCGGAGAAGCCCCAGCCGTCCGTGCCGAGCGAGCCGTACGGCGCCGGGACCCAGCGGGCGATCTGGTCCGGCACCGCCCTGATCCAGTCGCTGACCGCGACCACCGGGCCGGGATGGCCGTCCAGCGTCTCGGTGACGTACGGCACCCGCGGCTCGGCCTCGGGATGCAGCATGTTCCACTCCTCGCAGGCCAGGGCGTCCCGGCGCAGCTCGGTCCAGGAGGTCGCCGACCACGCCTGGGCGGCCACGCCCCAGTCCCTGGCCAGCAGCTGCTGGGCGTCCAGGGCCCAGCGCATCGCGACCCCGGAGGCCAGGATCTGCGCCTGCGGCCGGGCGGCCCCGTGCTGGCTGGCGGCGGCCGGGCCGTCCGGGGCAGTGCTGGCCGGCCCGGCGGGCGCTGGCGCGTACCGGTACAGGCCGCGCAGCACGCCGCGCTCCAGCGCCTCGCTGCCGCCGGGGTAGCCGGCGGCTCGGCGGGCTGGACGTACGGCTCGTTGTACACGGTCAGGTAGTAGAAGATGTCCTCGCCGTGCTCGTGCCCGGACGGGCTGCCGAACATCCGGCGGATCCCGTCCCGGACGATGAAGGCCAGCTCGTAGGCCCAGGCGGCGTCGTAGGCCACGCAGGCCGGGCTGACCGAGGCGAGCAGCACCGAGTGCCCGTCGTTGTGCTGCAGGCCCTCGCCGGTCAGCGTGGTCCGCCCGGCGGTCGCGCCGAGCAGGAAGCCGCGGCCCATCTGGTCGCCGAGCGACCACATCTGGTCGCCGGTGCGCTGGAACCCGAACATCGAGTAGAAGATGTAAACCGGGATCATGTGGGTGCCGTGGGTGGCATACGCGGTGCCCGCCGCGGCCATCGAGCCCATCGCGCCGGCCTCGCTGATGCCCTCGTGCAGGATCTGCCCGCTCTCCGACTCCTTGTAGGACAGCAGCAGGTTGCGGTCCACCGCCTCGTAGGACTGGCCGTGCGGGGAGTAGATCTTCGCGGTCGGGAACAGCGAGTCCATCCCGAACGTCCGCGCCTCGTCCGGGATGATCGGCACGAACCTGGCCCCGATCTCCGGGTCCTTCATCAGGTCCTTGAGCATCCGGACGAACGCCATCGTGGTGGCCACGGCCTGCCTGCCCGAGCCGTGCCGCAGCTCGTCGAAGGCGGACTCGGCCGGCGCCGGGAGCGGCCTGGACCGCACGATCCGCCGCGGCAGGTAGCCGCCGAGGGCGGCCCGGCGCTCCTTCATGTACTGGATCTCGTCGGACTTCGCGCCCGGGTGGTAATACGGCGGCAGGTCGGCCTCCAGCGCCGAGTCCGGGATCTCCAGGTACAGCCGGTCCCGGAACGCCTTCAGGTCGGCCACGGTCAGCTTCTTCATCTGGTGCGTGGCGTTGCGCGCCTCGAAGCCCGGCCCCAGGGTCCAGCCCTTGATCGTGTGCGCCAGGATCACCGTCGGCTGGCCGACATGCTCGGTCGCGGCCTTGAACGCGGCGTACACCTTGCGGTAGTCATGCCCGCCGCGGGACAGGCTGCGGATCTGGTCATCGGACAGGTGCTCGACCATCGCCCGCAGCCGCGGGTCGCCGCCGAAGAAATGCTCCCTGGTGTACGCGCCGGACTCGGTCGCGTAGGTCTGGAACTGCCCGTCCGGGGTGGTGTTCATCCGGTTGACCAGGACCCCGTCGGTGTCCTTGGCCAGCAGCGGATCCCAGTCCCGGCCCCAGATCACCTTGATCACGTTCCAGCCGGCCCCGCGGAACTGCGCCTCCAGCTCCTGGATGATCTTCCCGTTGCCGCGCACCGGGCCGTCCAGGCGCTGCAGGTTGCAGTTGATCACGAAGGTCAGGTTGTCGAGCTCCTCCCGGGCGGCCAGGCCGATCGAGCCGAGCACCTCCGGCTCGTCGCTCTCGCCGTCGCCCAGGAACGCCCAGACGTGCGACCGGCTGGTGTCCCTGAGCTCGCGGGCCAGCAGGTACCGGTTGAACCGCGCCTGGTACACCGCGTTGATCGCGCCCAGGCCCATGGACACGGTGGGGAATTCCCAGAAGTCCGGCATCAGCCGGGGGTGCGGGTAGGACGGCAGCCCGCCGCCGGAATGCGAGAGTTCCTGCCGGAAGCCGTTCAGCTGGTCCTCGGTGAGCCGGCCTTCCAGGAACGCCCGGGCGTAGATGCCCGGCGCCGCATGGCCCTGGAAGAACACCTGGTCGCCGGACTCGCCGTGGTCCTTGCCCCGGAAGAAGTGGTTGAAGCCGACCTCGTACAGGCTGGCAGCCGAGGCGTAGGTGGCGATGTGCCCGCCCACGCCCATGCCCGGCCGGTTCGCCCGCGACACCATGACCGCCGCGTTCCACCGGATGTAGGCGCGGATCCGCCGCTCCACGTACTCGTCACCGGGGAACCAGGGCTCGAGCTCGGGCGGGATCGTGTTGATGTAGTCGGTACTGCGCAGGCCGGGCACGCCCACGTTCTGTTCCCTGGCCCGTTCCAGCAGCCGGAGCATGACGTAGCGGGCCCTGGCCCGGCCCCTGGTCCGGACCACGGAGTCGAACGAGTCGACCCACTCCCTGGTCTCGTCCGGGTCGATGTCCGGCAGCTGGGTCGGCAGGCCGTCGCTGATGATGGAGAAGCGCTGGCGGGCGGATGCCACGAGGTCTTCCTCGCCTTCCGGGCTGTGTCGTCCCCTTGCAGTTCGGGTACACCGCCATCCTGGTACTCCCCGGCCGGCAACGCATCTCTACCGGCTGGTAACCGGCTGGTGCCGGCCGCCGTGGAGCGGGACCGGCCCGGCCTGGCCGGGGTGCGGACGGTAATTTCGTTTCGCATGAAAACGGTGATCCTTGAAGTCCATACCGGCACTTCTCCGGCTGTGCTGGACATAACCCCGCAGTGCGCCGAATTCGCGCGCTCGGCATCCGGCGGCGGAGACGGGCTGCTGCACGTGTTCGTGCCGCACGCCACCGCCGGGGTGGCGATCCTGGAGCTCGGCTCGGGCAGTGACCGGGACCTGCTGGCAGTGCTGGACGAGCTGCTGCCCGCCGAGGACCGGTGGCTGCACGCGCACGGGTCGCGCGGCCACGGCCGCTCGCACGTGCTGCCCGCGCTGGTGCCCCCGTTCGCGGTGGTGCCGGTGCTGGCGGGCCGACTGGCACTCGGCACCTGGCAGGCCATAGCGCTGGTCGATCTCAATGTGGATAATCCAGACAGGCGGGTACGGCTGTCATTGACGGGGTAGCCAGGGGCGCTGGAGGGGGAAGATCAAATAATGACTGCGGTTTCCGCACTGTGTGCCAATTGTGACTTGCGCGCCGGGCCGACCCAGTGTGAACTGTCCGATCAAGAGCAGGCGACGCCGCGACCGCGGGCCGCCGGCCAGGGCATCGGTCGATGACCGGGCACCGTGCCGGGCGGCGCCGCGAGGCGGGAAAGGGTTCAGGAGGCATTTCAGTGAGCGCGACCGCGGGACAGGCGCAGGACCAGCGCGACCTGGCCCACCGGCTCGGCATCAAGCCGGGCCAGGTAGTGCAGGAGATCGGCTACGACGACGACTGCGACGAGGGCCTGCGGGACTCGATCGCGGAGATCGAGGGCGTCGAGCTTGTCGACGAGGAGTACGACGACGTTGTTGACGGCGTGCTGCTGTGGTGGCGGGATGGCGACGGTGACCTCGTTGATGCGCTGGTGGACGCGCTGACCCCGCTCGCCGACGGCGGCTACATCTTGCTGCTTACCCCGAAGTCGGGCCGGGAGGGCCATGTCGAGCCCAGCGAGATCGGCGAGTCGGCGCCGACCGCCGGGCTGTCGCAGACCTCCACGGTCAGCGCCGGGCGAAACTGGTCGGGTACCCGGCTGGTGTCGCCCAAGGCGCGCCGGTGACCCCCCGGATGGCACACTGAGGTCACCGGCAGCTCAGCGGTCGCTGACTCGCGGCCGGATCCGCCGCGGCCCGGTGTCCCGGTCCCCGGCCGCTGGCCCCTCAACCCCCGAAAGGACCAGACATGGCGGTGGAAGTCGGCGAGCAGGCCCCGGACTTCGAGCTGAAGGACCAGCACGGCACGCCGGTGCGGCTGTCCAGCTTCCGCGGCAGCAAGAACGTCGTGCTCGTGTTCTACCCGCTGGCGTTCAGCGGCGTCTGCACCGGCGAGCTGTGCGCGATGCGCGACAGCTTCCCCGAGGTGTCCAGGGACGACGTAGAGCTGATCACCGTGTCGGTGGACTCCATGTTCGCGCACCGGGCCTGGGCCGACGCCGAGCATTACGAGTTCGCATTGCTGTCGGACTTCTGGCCGCACGGGGACGTGGCCAGGGCTTACGGTGTCTTCGACGATAACGCGGGCCTCGCGACGCGCGGCACCTTCGTCATCGACAAGGACGGCGTCGTGCGGTGGAAGGTCGTCAACCCGATCCCGCAGGCGCGTGACATCGCCGACTACCAGAAGGCACTGGCCGCGCTGAGCTAGCTGTCACAGCTGGCGCGGGGGCGTTCTGGGCAAGACGGCAGAATCGGGACAGGACCGATGCCCTGCTATCGCTGCGGGACCCGGCAAGTTGACCCGGACCGGGGCGAGAGTCCCTGGAAGCGGGGAGTTCGGGGGGATCGCCAGGTGCTCGTCTGCCCTGGCTGCCAGGCCGCCTTCGACTGGACCGCCGACCTGGACCGGTGCGCCGTCTGCGGCGGCATCCACCTGGTCCGCCGCCTCGGCGAGACCGAGTGCAAGGACTGCGGCTGCGTGCGGGATCCCGCCGCCGACGCGGGCGTGGCGGCCGCCGGTGCCGCCGGGCCTGATGCCGCCGGGTCTGCCGGGGCGGCCGGGGGCCGGGCCGGGGGAGCGGGGCTGGCGCGGCCGGACGACAGCGGCGGCCTGACGCCCGGCCTGGCCGAGGAGGTCGAGCAGGCGCTCGCCAGGGTCCTCGGCCGGGCGCAGCGGCCCGCCGGGATCTCCTAGCCTCCTGGCCCCTGGGCCGGAACGGGTACGCTGGCCCGGTCACGCCGTCATGGGCCTGGAGTCCTGGACGGCACGGGTGCATAGCTCAGCGGTAGAGCACTCGCCTTACAAGCGAGGGGTCACTGGTTCGATCCCAGTTGCGCCCACGAGAAGGACCAGGTCAGAGAGTAGATGTCGCTGTCTGCTGAACAACTGGAGCATCACCGTGGGCAGTTCGGCTGTCGCGGAGGTATCGGCCTCGGTGCCAGCTTTCGGCCGACGCCTCTAAACCGCCCGCCGCGCGTCGCGGTGAGTGAACGCCAGCGGCAAGATCTCGCTGACCCACCGGGCTCAGCTGCGCGATCAGGCGACGGGCGCGACTGAGCCGATGGCCGGACAGCAGCCCGCCTGCGGGATCCGGTGAGCTGCGCGAATCCGCGTATTCTTTGGCACGTGAGCCAGCCGGCTGAGATCCCCTCGGGCACAGTCACGCTGCTCTTTACCGACATCGAAGGTTCGACGAAACTCTGGGAGACCGAGCCGGAGCTCATGGCACGGGCCCTTCGCCGCCACGACGAGACACTCCGCGCTGCCGTGGAGCAGGCTGGCGGTTTTGTTTTCAAGACTGTCGGTGACGCCTTCTGCGCCGCATTTGCTACCCCGCAGGCAGCATTGGCGGCCGCTCTGGACGCTCAGCAGGCGCTCTGGACCGAGCGGTGGCCGACCAGCCGGGCGATCCGGGTGCGGATGGCCCTGCATACCGGCGTGTGCGAGGAGCGGGATAACGACTATTTCGGTCCGGTTGTCAACCGGACGGCACGGCTTGAGTCCATCGCCCACGGCGGGCAGGTGCTGGTTTCCGGCGCGACCGCCGAACTGCTGGCGGAGACACTGCCAGAGGGCGTGGCCTTGCGTGATCTGGGCCTGCACCGCCTGAGGGACCTCGGCCGCCTCGAGCAGATCTTCCAGCTTGAGGCGGAATTCCTGGAACCGAGTTTCCCGCCCCTCGGCTCGCTTGACGAACCCGGGCGGGTGCTTGAGATGTCGCGCGGGCGGCTGGTGGGCAGGGAGGATGAGCTTGGCCTGCTGCTTGGCCTGCTCGATGCGGCGGCTGCGGGCAGGCCGGTTGTCGCGCTGGTGAGCGGGGACGCGGGCGTGGGCAAGACCCGGCTGGTCACAGAGTTTGCCGCCGCTGCGCGCGAGCGTGGCGTGGCCGTGCTGTCGGGCCGCTGCGCGGAGCTGGCCGATTCCATCCCCTACCTACCGCTGGCTGACGCCCTGCGGGCCGCGGCGACGATGCCGTCGACAGGCGGCACGCTGCTGGATGCGCTGGCTGCCAGGCCCGTGCTTTCCGGGCTGCTTCCCGATCGCAAGGACAGTCAGCCGATGGCTGGCGACGTGCCGGGAATGGTGCAACAGCAGCTGTTCGGCGCAGTGCTCGGGCTGCTCGCGGAGCTTGCGACGGCGAGCCCGGTCACGCTGATCCTGGAGGATCTGCACTGGGCGGACGGGTCGACCAGGGACCTGGTGACGTTCCTGAGCCGGGTGATGCACCGGGAGCGGCTTGCTGTCGTGCTTACTTACCGGACCGATGACCTGCATCGGCGGCATCCGCTGCGGGCAGTGGTCGCTGAGCTGCTCCGGCTGCCGAGCGTGACCTCAGTCCATCTTGGCCCGCTTGACCCGTCGGCGATGGCCGAGCACCTGACCGGGTTGTCGGACGAGCCGCTGGACGCGGCTGCGCTCGGCCAGATAATCACCCGGGCTGAGGGTAATGCCTACTACGCCGAGGAGCTGCTGGCGGCCTCGGCGGCCGGGTCCGAGCTGCCGCCAGACCTGGCCGAGCTGCTGGTGGCCAGGATGGAGCGGCTGTCGGAAACGGCGCAGCAGGTGCTGCGGGCCGCCGCAGTCACCGGCCGGCGGGTGGACGATGAGCTGGTCATGCAGGCGTCAGGGCTGGCCGCGCCCGAGTATGAGCAGGCGGTGCGCGAGGCGGTAGCGCATCAGCTGCTGGTACCCGACGGCGCCCAGGGGCACGCGTTCCGGCATGCGCTGCTGCGCGAGGCGATCTACGCGGATCTGCTGTCTGGCGAGCGCACCCGGCTGCATGCCCGGCTGGCTGGCCTGCTGGCGGGCGACCGCCTGGCCGACGTGGCAGGTTCAGCTGCCGAGCTTGCGCACCACTGCCTGGCCAGTCATGACATCTCCGGGGCGTTCGCCGCTTCGGTGATGGCCGGTCGGGAAGCAGAACGGCTGGGGGCGCCGGCCGAGGCGCACCGGCACTACGATCAGGCGCTGTCGCTCTGGGAACGGGTCAGCGAGGCGGAGAAGCTGGCCGGCGTGGACCGGGGCAGCCTCGCATTCAGCTCGGCCCTCAGCGCCGCCGACAGCGGCGATGTCAGCCGCGCGGTTCATCAGCTGCGCTGGCTGCTGCGCTTCCTCGGCGACGCCGATCCCGTATTGCGATGCCGGACGGGTGCACACCTGGCAGAGCTCCTGATGGACATCGATCAAGATGATGCCGCGCTGGCCGTTGCGCAGGTGGCCGTCGATGCACTGCCGCCGGATCCGCCGCGGTGGGAGCGGGCCAGGGCGCTGGCGACCCACGCCCGTGCGCTGCTGTCGATGGAGGACTTGCAGCCCGCCCGGTCCCGTGCGAGGCAGGCGCAGGCTGCGGCGAAGGCTGCGAGGGCACCGCGGGTGGAAGCCGACGCACTGGTGACGCTCGGCCAGATCAGCGAGCGGACCGGGCACCTCAAGGATGCCATTGCCCTGTTCGCCAGGGCGCATCAGCAGGCGTGCGGCGCAGCGCTCCTGGTCATCGAGCTGCGGGCGGCATTCCATCTGGCCAGGATCCTGCTGGAGCTGGGTGATCTGACCGGTGCTGCGGCCCCGGCGCACGAGGGGACTCGCAGGGCAAAGGAGGCGGGACTTGGACTTGCACCCTACGGCTATGACCTGCAGTACCTGCATTACCTGACGCACTATGCGGACGGCAGCTGGAGTCACGCGCAGCAGATCGCCGACACCTTCACGGTCAGGGTGACAAGCGTCGCCGAGGCGCGGCTGTCGGCGATGGCGCTGTTCGTGGATGTTGCCACGGGCAGCGCCGGCGTGGCAGACCGGCGGGCCTGGCTCGAGCCGTTCTTCGCCACTGACCGGTTCGCCGAGTACATCGGCCGGGGCCTGCTGGCCGAGCATGCGCTCTGGCAGGGCGACGCAGGTACGGCTTTCGCCGAGGCGGAGGCGGCCATCGCGGCCGGCCGCGCGTGGGCGGACGGTTACTCGGCGCCGCAGCTCATCCGCCCGGCCGCCGTGGGGCTGAGCGCCCTGGCGGACCAGGCCCGCCGGGCTCGCGCGGCCGGCGACGAGGAAAGCACCTGCACCGCGATGGACTCGGCCCGAGCAATGATGGATGTCGCCCGCGAGGGCGCCGCTAACCAGCGCAGGCCAGAAGCTAAGCTCGGCGTGGACGGGCGAGGCTGGCTGGCCAGGGCCGAGGCCGAATGGCGCCGCGCCGGCGACGATAACGACCCGGCGGCGTGGCAGGCCGCCGTCGATGCGTTTGGCGCTGACTTTGTCTATGAGTGCGCCCGGTCACGCTGGCGGCTTGCTGAGGCACTGGCCGAGGTCGGCGACCACGAGTCCGCGCGGCGGGAATGGCTTCTTGCCACGCAGGCCGCTGACGAGCTGAGGGCGGTCCCGCTGCAAGCGGCCCTGGCTTATCTCGGCCGCCGAGCCAGGCTCGGCAGCATAGCCCGTCAGCGGGATCGAGGCCCGAGGTTAAACAACAAGCTCAGGGCAGGCTCGTCCAGGACACGAGGCGCCTGATGGCCTAGTAGGGGTGGCGGGAAATTGGGTGGGTTGCCCGTCTTGCAGATGCCCGCAGCAGCGCCAGCGCATCATTCACCAGCGCCGGTGCCAGGCGGTCCTTGGCCCGCGGGTCGTCCCAGCCGACTAGGGCAGTGTTGAACGAGCTTGTAATCATGGGATGGCTCGTTCAAGATCGTCTTGACCGTGGCCTGACCGTCGTTCCGGGCGTTGCCGGTGCGGCATTGAGCCGCACGGGCGTTCTCTGGCCGACATTGGACGGTCTTGAACGTCAGCATTTCCCCTTACAAGCGAGGGGTCACTGGTTCGATCCCAGTTGCGCCCACCAGCACAAACACTGTGATTCAAGATCGCTGGCGGCCAGTTTGTAGCTGCCGTCTGTAGCAACGGGCTCAGCCTTGGCGCTCGCCGAACAGGCCGTGCAGGCGGGTCAGAGCGTCGCGCCTGGCCTGTTCATCGACGTTGGTGTAGATCTCCAGCGTGGTGCTGATCCTGGTGTGGCCGAGGACGGCCTGGGCGTCGCGGGCCGGGACTTTGAGGTCTTTCAGCAGCGATCCGACTGTGTGCCTGAGGTGGTGGACCTTGATGACCCGGATCTTGTTGTTGTCGCAGATACGGCGGAAGGACCGGACCAGGTTGCGCGGCTCGACCGGGTGGCCGGTCCTGGTGGTGAACACCAGGTCGGTTTTCGGCCACGCCGAGCCCATGGCCAGGCGGTAGGCGGCCTGCCGTGTGGCCTGGGCCTCCAGGGCCGTGCGGGCAAGATCCAGCAGTGGCATGTCGCGTTGCCCGGCGCGAGTTTTGACCGGGCCGAGGATCAGGCGGCCCTGGACGCGCTGGATCTGCTGGCGAATCTGGATCGTGCCCGTGTCGAAGTCGATGTCAGTCCAGCGCAGGCCGAGGCTCTCGCCACGGCGCAGGCGTAGAGGATGAGCAGGACGAACGCCGTGTACAGCGGATCGGTCTTTGCGGCGGCGAGAAACTGCCAGGCCTCGTCGGCGGTCCACGGTCGGATGGCGCCGCGCTGCCATTGCGGTAGCTCGACCAGGCGGGCGACGTTGCGCGGTATCAGCTCCTCCCGCACTGCCCTGGTGAGTGCGGCGCTGAGCACCTAGCCGTCCTGGCGCTTGTACACCGAGCCATCGCCGTTGACGCGATGACGTCGGCGGGTTTCTCTTTCTGGCATTTAGCTCGCTTCCTCGTAGTGCTGTTCGAGTGTTCGTACGTACTCGTGCAGGGCGTCGGCGGTGATGAACCGGAACTTGCCGTCCTTGATGGAGCGGATCCGGTTGGCACGGATCAATCCGAAGAGAACGGTCTTGCTGATGCCGAGCACGGCGGCGGCCTCGCGGGGCCGGTAGAGCAGCTTGTCCATTGCGGTGGCTTCCTCTCTGGCGGTCAGTTCGCGTATGCCTCCTCTCGTGCGATCTGGTCGTGCTCGCGGGCGCGTGCGGCAGCCGCAAGGGCGAGTTGACGCTCGGCTGTCGTGGCGTGACCGGTCCCGATGTACTGCCAGGCGGAGACGATCAGGACCGTGTGCTCGTCTATGTCGCGGCCCCAGGGGTCTTTCTCGTCGTCGGGATGCCGCTCGGCGCGGCGGTGGTCAATGCGGGCCTGGCGGAGCCGGGTGAAGGTGACGGAATAGCGGCGGCTCTTGGTCAGGAAGTGACCGCCGTAGCCCAGCATGTGGGTGCAACGATTCAGGCCGAGCTGGGCGGCGGCTGGGTGCTTGCCCAGTTCCCAGGAGGTGGCGATGAGCCGCCAGGGCAGAGAGCGCTCTGCCGGTTCCGGGCAGGTCGGGTCGCCACCGGGCGGATGGTCCGGGTGTCGAGCTGAGTCCCGAATCGCAGGATACGCGCCAACTGCGGGCCGATCACCGGAATGGCGCCCGTGTCGCCCGGCGCACTGCCCGCTGCCTGCTGATTGAGCCGGGACAGGTGGGCTGCGGTGTCGATGGAGACGACCGTCGCTGCCTGACGGATGGCCTGCCTGAGCATGGCTGTGTCGTAGCGGCTGGGCGGTGGCTGCCAGTCCTGGCCGGGGGAGTCCAGCCGGATGATGGCGTGGTAGTGGATGATGCCGCGGGCTTGGTACTCGGTGACCTTGACGAACCGGACGCTGACCTGGGCGCGCAGTTGCTTGTGGGTGATTCTGGCCAGGCGGGCGAGCTGGCGCGGCAGGTAGACGATGAACCGGCGCCACAGGTCCGGCCCGCAGGCGTTGAACAGGATGTGCCCGGTGTAGTCGTAGCAGTCTGGGCACAGCGGCTGGCCCAGCCGGGGATCGCCGTCGAGATGCCGAACCGGGCAGGAGATGTCGCGGCCGTGCGGGCAGCGCCGCTGATGCCGGTCGCGGCGAGGACGGCACGGGAGAGTCCGGCCGTGTCGGTCGGTGCGAGTGGTGTGGACTGGCCCGAAGCCAGGCGCGGTCAGCGTGGCGAACACGCACGGATGCTCAGTGACGGTCTCGGGCATGCCCTTGCCGCCGGTGAGCCCGGATCGGATGATCTGCCGCGCGTCGTTCTTGTAGGTGGCTGAGCAGGCCGGGCAGATGTCCTCGCGCCG
The DNA here is from genome assembly GCA_963719705.1 of uncultured Actinomycetota bacterium. Taxonomy (GTDB): domain Bacteria; phylum Actinomycetota; class Actinomycetes; order Streptosporangiales; family Streptosporangiaceae; genus CAVRCV01. The sequence continues at coordinate 7,163 of CAVRCV010000010.1, read as the reverse complement.
GTTGCCGCATGCGATCCGCAGCACACCGCCGGGTTCGGTGCGGGTGTCGTAGACGTTGCGCCGCTCGCCAGTGGCACGGTCGATCGCGTCGATCCGGCCGGACAGGCGGACAGGATGGGCGCAGTGGCCGGTAGCGGCCAGCTGGGCCTGCCAGCTGTGGAAGTCATCGCGCCCGGCGAGCGCAAGGAGGTCTTCGGCCGATGCTTCCTCTCCCAGGCGATCACTAGGCCTGGGGCAGAGGCTGACGGCCGGGTCCGTCATGCCTTCGTGATCTTCGGGAGGAGAGGCGCCACCGGGCGCGTGAGCAGTTCCACGCCCCCGGTTTACGCGGCGTCAGCAGGTCACATCTAGTGACAAGCCGGGTGACATCGCTGGACATCCAGGTGACACTGGCATGTCACCCGCGCGTGTCACCGGCGGTCTACGACGTAAGTACCCTTGCCGATCGCTGTCCTGGCGAGCCCCTCGCGCTTGAGCACATCCAGTGCCTTCTCGGCCGTGATGTGCGAGATGCCGTACTCCTGGCACAGCGTCTTGACGCTCGGCACCCGGCCAGTCAGCTTCCCCGACTCGATCTGGCCCCGCAGCAGTGCCGCGAGCTGCGCATACAGCGGTTCCGGCGATTCATGATCGAGTTCCACATGATCACTGTAGGCACCATCCGGGTACACGTAATACCCTGGGGTTCCCTATGGTTCCATATGGTTCCTGCTGATAACCTGAGCAATGAACGGACCTTGCTGAGCGCGACCGCACATTCACCCTGCCAGTCGAGGAGGGGCCGATGACGCAGCACCCAATGGCATTAGCCAGCCCGGATGCGGAGGTTCCAGGCGGAGATGAGCCCCTGCTCGCCGAACTGCTGCGCGATCACGGCGATCGATGGCAGATCGCCCGCACCATAACGCCACACGGCTGGATCGCGGTTGAACATTGCGTCCCGGCCGCTCGGCAAGTGCTGACCGCGCTCACCCTGACCAGCCTGAGCGAAGAACTCTCCCGCCACCTGGCCGACCGAGAAAGCTCGGCAGGCGACCGGCTGCCGTCAGGATTCGTCCAAGACGTGCTGAACGACTCCCGCCTCACCGACATGCTGATGGATGCGCTCGAAGCCAGGATCGTCGCACTTGAGGAAATCGCCGCTGCTCGATGTCCCCGGCGTCTGATCGCGGCATGGCGGCTCGGCAGATCGCTGCGAGCCTCAATCCGGCACTTCAGCGGCAGCTCGTTCGCTGAGCGCCGATACGAGGCAGCCTCGACAGAGTGGGGATCGGCGTAACCACCCTCACATTGCCTTTCGGGGATGCGTTACTGAGACGGGCACTACCGCCAGGACCAAAGCGGGGAGTTGGTGGGGCCGCTGTCCGACTCCGGGGCGACGGCCATGTCGCGCCCCTTCGGGCGGTAGCCCTGCGGGGCGCGCCGCCACCAGGTCGGGCTGCCCCGCTTCCGCAGGTCGGCGGTCCCCGCCGTAACGCCGCGCTAATGCCTCGCGCCTGCTAGACGGGGCCTGGCCCGTCCTCCGTGCCTGGCATCCTCTTACCGCCCAAGATCACAGTCAAGGGCGCTCCCTGCGGTCGCGTCGCCGAGGCGATGGGCGCAAGCCCCCACCCTTGAGCAGTGATCCTGCCCGGCAAGACCATCGGCACCTATCGGAAGGACGGGGAAAGTGAGGCGAACACCTCGACTCCGAATCACTGCGCGGGTCTGTGCAGGACGTGAACTTTGATCCACTGCCGGTTCCGCTTTATACCCTGCCTGCGCGCCTCAACGACACGCGTCCTATGCTGCCTGCGCCCCTCAACGACACGCGTCCAGAAGGTTCGGCTTGGTCCCGTCATGACGGTCACCTCTCTCCGACCATGCGACCTGCGGTGCCCGACCTATGCGGCCGATTACCCAGGGTCTGTGAATCACGTTACACTGGTTACCAAAAACTAGCAATATATTTCTAGAATTGATCTACCAAGGTCACGCCTGCCCGCGAGCCCTGACCGCAGGTCGGCTCGCGCCGATCGGATCTCGCGAGTCGACTGCCGTCCCCGTACAGCCAGACGTCAGGTGGGCTTCCTCCGGTTTGACGGACATTCACCATCAGGGGTTCTGCCCCGGGCGGAAGGATGTTCATCATGGAGACCATGGAGCGGAAGCGGCCGCGCCGCCGCCGGTCGTTCACGCCGGAGTTCAAGGCGGAGATCGTGGAGCGGTGCCGGGCGGGTGACCGCACGGTCGGGCAGGTTGCCCGGGACTTCGACCTGACCGAGACCGCGGTGCGGGCCTGGGTCGCCCGGGCGGAGACCGACGCCGGGGAGCGGCCGGGCCTGACCAGCGATGAGCGGGCGGAGCTGGCGCGGCTGCGGCGGGAGAACAGGTCGCTGCGGGAGGATGTCGAGGTTCTCAAGCGGGCGACGGCTTTCTTCGCGAAGGAGACCCGGTGAAGGTGCACCCCTTCATCGAGGCGGAGAAAGCCGCAGGCCACGGCGCTGCCCGTGCGTGCCGCCTGCTTGAGGTCTCCCGTGCCGCCTACTACCAGCGCCGCGCCGGCGTCCCCTCCGGCGGGCTGCCGCCGACGCGGTCCTGTCCGCGAAGATCACTGACATCCACGGCGAGTCGAGGGGCACCTACGGGTCGCCGCGGGTCCACCAGGCCCTGCGCCGCCAGGACGTCAGCTGCGGGAAGCGGCGGGTCGCGCGGCTGATGCGCGCCGCCGGGCTGGAGGGCCGCCGCAAGAAGCGGTGGCGCACCACCACCATCACCGACCCGGCCGCCGAACGCGCCCGGGACCTGATCCAGCGCGATTTCGCGCCGCGGCCGGGCACAGACCGGCGTTACGCCGGTGACATCACCTACATCATGACCTGGGAGGGCTGGGCCTACCTGGCGACAGTCATCGACCTGTCCAGCCGCCGCGTGGTCGGCTGGGCGCTCGCGGATCACATGCGCACCAGTCTCGTCGAGGACGCCCTGTCGATGGCCTTCACGACCCGCCGCCCGGCTGATGGCGTGATCTTTCACAGCGACCGCGGCTGCCAGTACACCAGCGGCGACTACGCGGCCCTGGCCAGGGCAAACGGCGTGATCCTGTCCGTCTCGCGCAAGGGAGAATGCTGGGACAACGCCGTTGCCGAGAGCTTCTTCGCCACCATCAAGCGCGAGCTCACCGAGACCCGGGCCTGGCCGACCCGGGCAGGCCTGCACCGGGCCGTCTTCAACTACATCGAGGGCTGGTACAACACCCGCAGGCTCCACAGCTCGCTGAACTACCTCAGCCCCGCGGAATACGAGGCAATCCACCACAACGCCCGCCAGCAGGCGGCATGATCAACTCAAGGAATCTGTCCGCCAAAGCGGATCAAGCCCAAGGACGATCAGCGGGCACTCCAGAAGAACTGACGTCAACTGTGTCTTGACAGCCGATCGGTCGCCAACCTCGGGTCGCTGGTCTGACATGGGTGGCCTCATTTTGGCCTCACAACGCCGCTTATGACTTGTGGCATGACAGCGGGCTGGTGTTCACTACCGCGCTGGGCACCATGCCGGACTAGCACAACATCCGGCGCCGGTTCCGGCAGATCACGAAGGCGGGTGGTCTGGGTTCTGATGCGATGAAGGAGCGGAGCCTCCCGCTCCCTGGCGGATGCTGGAAGTGACAAGCATCCGTCTCCACCAGGAAAGGGAGGCCCCAATGGAGACAGCGTATGACGGCCGGCAGGTCGTTGGCATGGATCTGCACCGGCGCCGCAGCGTGCTGGTGCGGATGACGGGGGACGGCCGGCGGCTGGGCACATCGAGGATCACCAACAGCCCGCAGGAGCTGCGGAAGGAGATCGCCCGGGCCGGGAAGCACCCGCAGGTAGTGCTCGAGGCAACGTACGGGTGGTACTGGGCGGCCGACACCCTGGCCGCGGCAGGCGCTGAGGTCCACCTGGCGCACCCGCTGGGGGTGAGGGCGTTCACCTACCGCCGGGTCAAAAACGACGAGCGTGACTCAGCCGACCTGGCTGACCTGCTGCGGATGGGCCGCCTGCCGGAGGCGTGGATCGCCCCGCACGAGGTCCGGGAGCTGAGGGAGCTGACCCGGTACAGGATTAAGCTGGTGCGCCTGCGGACCAGCTGCAAGGACCAGGTGCACGGCGTGCTGGCCAAGGTCGGCGTCACGGTGACCTGCACGGATATCTTCGGGAAGGGCGGGTCGGCGTGGCTGGACGGGCTGGCCCTGCCGCAGCCGTATGCGGGGAAGGTGACCTCGCTGCGGCACCTGGCCGGAGAGCTGTCCACCGAGATCAGCATGCTCGGCGAGGTGATCGCCAGCCTGCTCGCCGGTGACCGCGGCTACCAGGTGATCCAGCAGCTGCCCGGCATCGGCCCGGTGCTCGCCGCGGTCATCATCGCCGAGATCGGCGACGTCACCCGGTTCCAGAACGCGGCCCAGCTGTGCTCCTGGGCCGGGCTGACGCCGCGGCACCGGGAGTCCGATACCAAGGTCGCCCGCGGGCATGTCACCAAGCAGGGATCGCGGCTGCTGCGCTGGGCGCTGATCGAGGCCATCCAGCGCATCCCGGCACTCCGTCATCGGCGCCGTCAAGGACGCCATCATCGCCCGCCGCGGGAAGGAAGCAAAGAGCATCGCCAGGGTCGCCGCCGCCCGCCGCTGCTCACCCTGGTCTTCTACGGGATGCGCGACGGGCAGATCCGCTGCCTCTCCCGCCCGCCAGCCGGGCCGGCCGCCACCCAGACGGCGCTAGCCGCGTGAACACCCCCCATGGACACCGGACGCGAGGTCGCCAGGCATTCTGCCCCCTGCCAGGCGCGAGGCCGCAAACTAGTCTGCCCCCGCCCCCGGCGGCAGGGCGCCAATCTGATTGACCCCGCCTGACCACCTCTGACGCGGACCCGCCCCATGCCCCCCGGCCCCGGCCGGGGACACGCGAAGGGATGAATGCAGCCAGCGGCACTGCCCGCACCGGATGATCTCCGGAACATGGGACGACCTGACACAACCAAATACCCCACGCACGGCCCCGGCTCCCGTTTCCCGCCGCCAGATCATCGGGCTCCCGGCCGGGCACCTCAAGGACGCCTCCGGCGCCGGCTACGCCGCCCGGGCTCCGCCCGGGTCCTTGACCTGCCCGGCCGCTCGCCACACACATCGGCACCTACCGGGAAAACAGGAGACGCCAGTCACGCACGCCCAGCCAAGCCGCCAAACCCCGCATAACCCCCCTTGACACGGCTCCGCTCCTTCAGGGATGACTGGGTGCCCAGGGAACTACGGCACACATTCGTGAGCATCATGTCGGCGGGCGGCGTGCCAGTTGAGGAGATCGCCACGCTCACGGGGCACCAACAGTCGAGTACGACCGAGGTGGTCTATCGCCGGGAGCTGCGTCCGGTCATTGCCACGGGCGCGGAGATCATGGATGGTATCTTCTCCTCGTCCTGACGAGCCGTTCAGGGACTACGGCCCTGAGCACCACGGCACCTGTCTACCCGCCGCGAATTCGCCTGCTCTGCTTTAGGTCGCTGTCCCGTCAGGCGTGGTGATTGGAGTCCTCCAAATTCGGCGCGCACCGCGGCAGGAGGCTGCGGAACGGCAAAGACTTAGCAGCGAAGTCTTCGGTGTCACCCTAGTTGGGCCTAATGTCGACGTGGCTGGACAACATGACGCCTCGCCAACACAACAAGGTTCCGGGCCGCCGCCAGATGAAGGATCGTCGCATGTCCAGACTGCACCTCCGGAGACAGAATGAACATATGCCGTTCGACTGGACTCATGAGCTGCTTAATCAGTTCGACTTGGAGTGGAACCTGGCCCACGGGCCGTCGCTGGAGACGCTTACCGATGAGGAGTACCTCTGGGAGCCCGTTCCCGGCTGCTGGAGCATCCGGCCGACGGGACCTGGCGGCCGGGGCGAGTTTGAGTCGTGGCTAAATCCAGAGCCAGTGCCGGTGACCACGATCGCCTGGCGGCTCTCGCACCTCGCGGTGGGCGTCTTCGGGCTCCGGGCCTCCCGCTACTTCGGCGACGGCTCTCTCACTCATGAGAACGCTGAGCGCCCGCTGACGGCTAAGGAAGGCGTCGCCTACTTCAAGGAGCAGGCACAGCGGTGGCGCTCGCACACCGGGCGACTGGACGAACAGGGGCGGCGCGCTCAGTAGGCGAACCAGAGAACGCCCCGGTAGGGTCGCTTGTCATCCATGTCAACCGAGAAGCACTCCACCACCTGGCGGAGGTGTCACTGCTGCGCGACCTCTACCGCGTGACCGGGGGCGCTCGGTTCGCCTGAACGCTGCCGGACGGCCGGCGCTCGAATTTTCACCCGCCGCCGACGGACGGAAGTTGTACCGATGAATTACGAGTCGCCGGGCCGTCGAACCCTTGCAGCGCAACATCAACATGCGAACATTGGCCGGACCCCGGTCTTCGTCGGACCGGCAAACCGAGACGAAGGACGGACATGACTCAGGATCTCGAACTCGCCGTCCACACCTCCCCGGGCGAACGTCCGGTGCTGCTCGTCCACGGGTTCACCCGCAGCGCCGAGCTTGACTGGATCGAACCGGGCTGGCTGACGGCGCTGGCCGCACAGGGCCGCGGAACGATCGCAGTCGATCTGCCTGGCCACGGATCTTGTCCTCCGGCCGATCCCGGCGCAGTCTCGGTCAACGCGATCATCGCGGCCATGGTGGCAGCGATCGACAGCACTGGCCAGGAGTTGGCGGACGTGGTCGGTTACTCCCTCGGCGCGCGGCTCGCCTGGACCCTCACCGCTACCGGCCGGGTCGGGCGTCTGGTTCTCGGCGGGCTTAGCCCGACCGATACGCTTGCCGGCGTGGACATCGACCTGGTCGGCGCGATCGCGCGGGGCGACGCGGAGGCACCCGACCCGGAGATCGAAGAATGGGCAACCCTGGTCTCACTCCCCTGGCTCGAACTGGACCAGACGCTGCTGCTCCTCAAGGCGCTGGGTGCCGAGCCCTTCGATCCGGGCGTCGACATCCCCAGGACCCCGACACTCCTCGTCGCCGGAACTGAGGACGACCGTACTGACCACATCGCGGCGACGCTTCCCGACGCTACCTACATGACGGTGCCCGGCGATCATTTCGGCGCGCTGATGTCGCCGGAGTTCCGGGCCGCGGCCATCGACTTTCTCGGCTAC
>CAVRCV010000009.1:0-127115 GCA_963719705.1 uncultured Actinomycetota bacterium | reverse complement strand
AGCTCGGCCGGGACGTCGATCAGCAGGTGCCTGCCACCGGAGACCACGTCCCGGCCGCCGATCACGACCGAGCGGACATCGGCGGCTGTGGCGGCGAACATGACCGACTCCAGCGCGGTCACCGCGGATGCCCCGGCCAGCCGGGGCGTGTCCAGCGCGACCGTGGTCAGGTCGGCCAGCGCGCCCGGCCGGATCTGGCCTGCCTGCGGCCAGCCCAGGCTGGCGTGCCCGGCCGCGGTGGCCGCCACGGCCAGCGCCGCCGCGGTGAAGTGGCCGCGGCGACGGGTGGCCAGCCGCTCCCCCAGCTCCACCCGCCTGGCCTCCTCGAACAGGTCGATCACCGCCTGGCTGTCGGAGCCGACGGTGAGCGGGCAGCCGGCCGCTGCCAGCGCGGCGGCCGGCCCGATGCCGTCGGCCAGGTCGGCCTCGGTGGTCGGGCACAGGCAGGCCGACGTGCCGGTGCCGCCGAGCAGCTCAAGATCGCGGCCGGCGAGATGGGTGGCGTGCACCACGGTGGCGGCCGGGCCGAGCGCGCCCGCCGCGTGCAGCACCCCGGCCGGGGTCTGCCGGTAGGCGGCCAGGCTCGCCTCGTTCTCGGCCGGCTGCTCGGACAGGTGCGCGTGCAGCGGCGCACCCAGGCGCGCCGCCCAGCCGGCCACCTCGGGCAGCTGCCCGGCGGGCACCGCGCGGACCGAGTGGATCGCCGCGCCCGCCCTGGCCGACGGCCCGAGCACGCCGCCGGGACCGGCGCCGAGCGCGGCGGCCCGCTCCGCCCATGCCTGCGCGGTGCCGTCGCCGAACCGGAGCTGGGTTCCCGCCAGCGGCCGCGGCGCGCCGTCCGGCCCGATCCCGCCGGCCAGGTAGCACGTGTCCAGCAGGGTGATCCGGATCCCGGCCTGCCCGGCCGCCTCGATCAGCGCCCGGCTCATCTGGTTCGGGTCGGCGTACCGAACCCCGGCCGGGCCATGGTGCAGGTAGTGGAACTCGCCCACGCAGCTGATCCCGGCCAGCGCCATCTCCGCGTAGACCGCGGCGGCCAGGCGACGATACCGGTCCGGATCCAGGCCATCCGCCACCGCGTACATCCGCTCCCGCCAGGTCCAGAACGTGCCCCGGTCCGCCTGCGTGACCCCGCGCAGCGCACGGTGGAACGCGTGCGAGTGCCCGTTGGCCAGGCCGGGCAGTGTCAGCCCGGCCAGCCGCCCGGCCCCGGCCGGGGCCGGGCGGACCCCGGCGGTGACCGCGGTGAACCGGTCCCCGGCCGCCTCGATCAGCACGTCCGCGCGCACCCCGTCCGGCAGCCAGGCCAGCTCGGCGTGCCAGGTCCGGACCGGGCCGGGCGCCGGCGCCGTCCGGCGGGCAGCCTCGGCGGCGTCACTGGCCGGCCAGGTCGGCCAGGACCGCGGCCAGCGCGCTCACCCCGGCCGCGCAGTCGGCCAGGCTGGCCTGCTCGGCGGGCGAGTGCGACACCCCGGTCGGGTTGCGCACGAACAGCATGGCCGTCGGCACCGCGGCGGCCAGCACGCCGGCGTCGTGGCCGGCCCCGGTGGGCAGCACCGGGGCCGGAGTCCCCCGTGCAGCCAGCGCCGCAGCCAGCCGCTCCCGGAGCCCGGCATCGAACCGGACCGGCGCCGTGTACGACTCGCGGCGCACCGCCAGCGTCACGCCGTGCCCGGCCGCCGCATCGGCGGCCGCCGCCTCGACCTGGCGGACCAGGCGGTCCAGGGTCGCCTCGTCCGGCGCCCGGGCGTCCAGCCAGGCGCTGGTCACCGCGGCGATCCCGTTCGCGCCGCCCGGCTGCGGGATCACCTTGCCAAACGTGGCCAGCGCGCCGTGCTCGGCGGCCGCCGCCCTGGCCGCCAGCACGGTCGCGGCGCACGGCAGCATCGGATCCCGGCGGTCGGCCAGCCGGGTGGTGCCCGCGTGGTCGGCCCGGCCGGTGAAGTCGAGCCGCCACCGCCCGTGCGGCCAGATGCCGTCCGCGATCCCGACCGCCGCGCCGAGGCCGTCCAGCGCGCTGCCCTGCTCGATGTGCAGCTCGACGAACGCGGCGATGCGGCGCAGCAGCCCGTCGTCCGGGCCGGCCGCGGCCGGGTCCAGCCCGGCCGCCGTCATCGCCGCGGCCAGTGTCATGCCGTCGGCATCCCGCAGCGCGAGCGCGGCCGCGGGCTCGAACGCCCCGGTCAGCAGGCGGCTGCCCAGGCAGGCCACGCCGAACCTGGCGCCCTCCTCCTCGGCGAACGCGGCCACCGCGACCGGCCGGGCCGGCCGGAACCCGGCCGCGCGCAGCTCGTCGATCGCGGCGAACCCGGACACCACGCCGAGCGGGCCGTCGAACGCGCCGCCGTCGGGCACCGAGTCCAGGTGGCTGCCGGTGACGATGGCGCCCGGCGTGAGCGCCGTCCGCTCGGGCCGGCTCTCCCGGCCGTCGCGGGCGTCGCAGTCCCACCAGGCCCACAGGTTGCCGTTCCGGTCGCGCTCGGCTCGCAGGTCCCGTTCCGCCGCGGTTTTCCTGAACCAGTCCCGGCAGGCGGTGTCGGCCTCGGTGAAGGTGTAGCGGCGGTAACCGCCGCTGCCTGAGTCCCTGCCTACTGGCAGCAGTGACTGCCACAGCTCGGCGAAGCCCATCGGTGCTGTCAGGCCTGGCCGGCCGGGCTCATCGGCACCCGGACCCCGCGCTCGGCGGCGACCTGGCTGGCCCGCTCGTAGCCGGCGTCGGCGTGCCGGATCACGCCGGTGCCCGGGTCGTTGGTCAGCACCCGCTCCAGCTTCTGCGCGGCCAGCGGGGTGCCGTCCGCCACGCAGACCTGGCCGGCGTGGATGGACCGGCCGATACCGACCCCGCCGCCGTGGTGGATGCTCACCCAGGAGGCCCCGGACGCGGTGTTGAGCAGGGCGTTCAGCAGCGGCCAGTCGGCGATCGCGTCGGAGCCGTCGGCCATCGCCTCGGTTTCCCGGTACGGCGAGGCGACCGAGCCGCAGTCCAGGTGATCGCGGCCGAGCACGATCGGCGCCCGCACCTCGCCGCGCTGCACCAGCTCGTTGAAGCGCAGTCCGGCCAGGTGCCGCTCGCCGTAGCCGAGCCAGCAGATCCGCGCGGGCAGGCCCTGGAAGTGCACCTTCTGCCGGGCCATGGTGATCCACCTGGCCAGCGCCTCGTTGGCCGGGAAGAGGTCGAGGATGGCCGCGTCGGTGGCCGCGATGTCGGCCGGGTCGCCGGACAGCGCTGCCCACCGGAACGGCCCCCTGCCCTCGCAGAACAGCGGCCGGATATAGGCGGGCACGAAGCCGGGGAAGGCGAACGCCCGGTCGTACCCGGCCAGCTCGGCCTCGCCGCGGATCGAGTTGCCGTAGTCGAACACCTCCGCGCCCGCGTCACCGAAGCCGACCATGGCCTGCACGTGCACGGCCATCGACTCGCGGGCGCGGCGGGTGAACCCGGCCGGATCCTCGGCCCGCAGGGCCGGCATCTCGTCCAGCGTCATCCCCCGCGGCAGGTAGCTGAGCGGGTCATGGGCCGAGGTCTGGTCGGTGACGATGTCCGCCGGCGCGCCCATCGCCAGCAGCTCGGGCACCACGTCGGCGGCGTTGCCGAGCAGCCCGATGGACAGCGGCCGGGCCGCGTCCCGCGCCGCCACCGCGCGGCGCACCGCGTCGTCGATGCCGTCCGCGGCCACGTCCAGGTAGCCGTGCTCGATCCGGCGGCGGATCCGGGTCGGGTCGCACTCGACCACCAGCGCCACGCCGCCGTTCATGGTCACCGCGAGCGGCTGCGCGCCGCCCATCCCGCCCAGGCCGGCGGTCAGCGTTATGGTGCCGGCCAGTGACCCGCCGAACCGCTTGGCCGCGATCGCGGCGAACGTCTCGTAGGTGCCCTGCAGGATCCCCTGGGTGCCGATGTAGATCCAGGACCCGGCTGTCATCTGGCCGAACATGGTAAGCCCGGCGGCCTCCAGCCGGCGGAACTCCTCCCAGTTCGCCCACTGCGGCACCAGGTTGGAATTCGCGATCAGCACCCGCGGCGCCCAGTCGTGGGTGCGGAACACCCCGACCGGCTTGCCGGACTGGACCAGCAGCGTCTCGTCCGCCTCCAGGTCGCGCAGCGAGCCGACGATCGCGTCGAACGCGTCCCAGCTGCGCGCCGCCCGGCCGGAGCCGCCGTACACGATGAGCTGGTCCGGGTGCTCGGCCACCTCGGGATCGAGGTTGTTCATCAGCATCCGCATGGCCGCTTCCTGCGGCCAGCCCTTGCAGCTGAGCTCGGTCCCGCGGGGCGAGCGGACCGGCCGCGCGCCTGCTGGCGGCGGGGACTGGCCCAGTGGGCTGGGGGGGCCGCTGGCTGCCATGGCTCGCTCCTCAGGTGTGCGACGGCAAGAACCCGGCGGGCCCGCGGGCCCGCCGGGTTCTATCATGCCGGTCTGATCAGGTCAGGACGGCAGGCCGACCGCCTTCAGCCAGCCCGTCGCGACCGTGGAGTAGTTGTCGTGGTCCACGATGACCGCCTTGTCCATGGCCAGCAGGCCCTCGGTGGTCAGCTTCGCCGAGATCGCATTGAGAGTGCTGGTGATGGTCGAGGTCATGGCCGGCTTGTAGACCAGCGGGAGCACGTTCTGCGCCGCGAAGTTGTTCTTCGGGTCGGCCAGCGACAGCAGGTGATCGGTGATGATCTGCGGGGTGGTGGTGAACACGTCGGCCGCCTGCACCCTGCCCTTGGTGAGCCCGGCCAGCGTGATCGGGCCGGACTCATCCAGCGCGTCGAAGCCCTTGAACACCAGGCCGTAGTTCTTCTTCAGCCCGATCAGGCCGTCGGTGCGGGTCTTGAACTCCGGCGGGCCGCCGAAGACCATGCTCTTGGCCAGCGGCTTGAGCTGCGCGATCGAGGTCAGGTGGTGCTTGGCAGCGAACGCCTGGGTGACCGTGACCGAGTCCTTGTCCTGCGCCGCGGACGGGTTGAGGATCTCCAGCGACTTCGGCAGCTTGGCCGTCAGCGCGGCGTCCACCGCGGCGGTACTGGCCGCCGTGCTGGTGGTGTCCACCGAGGTGGTCAGCAGCGCCCCGTTGTACTCCGGGATGATGGTGACCGCGCCCTTCTCGATCTCCGGGTAGTAGACCTCGCGGGCGCCGATGTTGAACTTGTCGGTGACCTTGACGCCCTTGGCCGACAGCGCGAGCGCGTAGATCTCGGCCAGCAGCTCGTTCTCCGGGAAGTTGGCCGAGCCGATGACCACGGTTCCCTTGGACGCCTTGGGCGTCAGCGGGCTGCTGCCCGAGGTGCCTGAGCTGCCGCAGGCGGCCAGGGCCAGCGCGGCCGCGGCGGCAACGCCTGCCGCGGCCCACCGCTTCCCGGCAAGACCGGCCCGCTGCGCGGATGGGTATGTGCTGGGCATTGTCATTCCTTCCATTTCTTTTCGGAATCCTCACCCCGAGGAACGGGCCTGCCGTCGCAGCCCCGCCGGGATGACGAGACGGCGCAGGCCGACGAACGCGACCTGAACCGCCAGGGCCAGTACGACGATCACGGCGGCACCGCCGGCCACCTCGCCGTAGATGTTGCTGGCCAGACCGTCGATGATGTAGCGGCCAAGGCCGCCAAGGCCGATCTCGGCGGCGATCGTCGCGGTGGCCACGATGAAGATCGCGCCGGTGCGCAGCCCGAGCATGATCAGCTGGGAGGCGACCGGTATCTCCACCCGCAGCAGTACCTGCCAGCCGGTCATGCCCATCCCCCTGGCCGCGTCCTTGAGGTCGTCGTCCACCGCGCGGATGCCCTCGTAGGAGTTGACCAGGATCGGCGGGATGCCGAGCGCGACCAGCGGTATCAGCCAGGTCAGCGACGAGAAGCCGAGCCAGACCACCAGCAGGATCAGCAGCCCGAGGGTGGGGATCGAGCGCCACACGTTGGCCATGCTCACCACCGCGAACGCGCCCCGGCCGGTGTGCCCGATCAGCACGCCGAGCGGCACCGCGATGGCCGCGGCGATCAGCAGCGACAGCCCGGTGTAGCCGAGGTGCTGCAGCACCCGGATCGGGATGCCGTCCGCGCCGTGCCACTGCTGGCTGGAGCGCAGCCAGCTCCAGGCGAACCGCAGGTAGCTCATGCCGCACCCGCCGCGGCCGCCACGGCCTGGGCCGCGTCGCCGGCCCCATCCCCGGCGGACGCACCGCGCCCCCGCACCCCGCGTTCCCTGCGCTCCGCCCGCCGCCACGGCGTCAGCAGCCGCTGCACGCCCACCAGCAGCAGGTCCATGACCAGCGCGAGCAGGATGACCAGGAAGATCCCGATCCAGATCTCGGTCGGGAAGTCGCGCTGCAGCCCGTCGATGAACAGGTACCCCAGGCTGCTCACCCCGATCAGCTGGCCCAGGCTGGCCAGGCTGATGCTGGACACCATCGCCACCCGCAGCCCGGCCATGATCACCGGGATGCTGATCGGCAGCTCCACCCGGACCAGGCGGCGCAGCGGCCCGAAGCCCATCGCGGTCGCCGCCTGCCGGACCGGCGACGGCACCGAGCGCAGGCCGTCCACCACGTTGGGCAGCAGCACGCACAGCGAGAACAGCGTCAGCGCGATGATCACTGTCTCGGTCGGTCAGCCCGGTGTAGGCGATCAGCACCACGAAGATGGCCAGCGACGGGATCGCGTACATGGCGCTGGTCAGCGACAGCAGCGGCGGGTACAGCCAGCCCAGCCGGACGCAGGCGATGCCGAGCGGCACCGAGACGACCAGGCCGATCAGCGCGGAGACCACCCCGATGTAAGCGTTCTCCCAGGTGAGGTGCCAGATCAGGCCCAGGTTCGACGGGATCCAGGACCAGATCATGGCCCGCCTCCCGCGGCACCCGACCCGGCCGAGGCTGCCTTCCTGCCCGGTGCTCCGGCCTGCTCGTCGGCCGCCTGCTCGGCCGACTGGATCGCGGCCCGCAACCGCTCGTACGAGGTCACGCCGACCACCTGCCCGGCCGCGTCCACGCCAACCGCGCGCCCGGTCCGGGACAGCACGGTCGCGTCCAGCGCGGCCCGCAGCGAGTCGGTGTCCGGCCGGAAGGTGTGACCGTGGCCGGCCTGCTCCAGGTCGCGCAGCCGGGCCGACGGGCCCGGCCGACTCCAGGTCAGCCGCCGACACCCAGCCTCTCGGCCGGCGCTCGGAGTCCGTCACCAGCACCCAGGGCTCGCCCGCCCGCCGGGCCGCGCGCAGCGCTTCCGCGGCGGCGGTGTCCTCGGGCAGCACCGCGTCGAAGCTCAGGTCCAGGCCGGCCGCGGCGAAGAAGGACAGCCGCCGGATGCCGCGATCGAAGCCGACGAAGTCCTCCACGTAGTCGTCGGCCGGGCTGCCGAGCAGCCGCTCCGGCGAGTCAACCTGGGCCAGGTGCCCGCCCGGCCGGAACACGGCCACCAGGTCGCCGACCTTGATGGCCTCCTCGACGTCGTGGGTCACCAGCACGACCGTCTTGTGCAGCTCGGCTTGCAGTCTGATGAGCTCATCCTGCAGGGAGGCCCTGACAATCGGGTCGACCGCGCTGAACGGCTCGTCCATCAGCAGCACCGGCGGGTCGGCAGCCAGCGCCCTGGCCACCCCGACCCGCTGCTGCTGACCGCCGGACAGCTGGAACGGGTAGCGCGTGGCCATCGCCGGGTCCAGCCCGACCAGCTCCATCAGCTCCCTGGCCCGGCCCCTGGCCTTCGCCCGGCGCCAGCCGTTCAGCACCGGCACGGTCGCGATATTGTCCTCGACCGTCCGGTGCGGGAACAGACCGGTCTGCTGGATCACGTAGCCGATGCCGCGCCGCAGCACGGACGGGTTGCCCTGCTGCACATCGCGGCCGTCCAGCAGGATCTTGCCCTCGGTCGGCTCGACCAGGCGGTTGATCATGCGCAGTGATGTGGTCTTGCCGCAGCCGCTCGGCCCGACCAGGACCATGATCTTCCCGGCCGGGACCTCAAGGTCCAGCGCGTTCACCGCCACGGTGCCGCCGGGGTACCGCTTCGTGACCTTGTCGAAGGTGATCACAGCGTGGCCTCTTCCGCGGGAACGGCCGCCCGGCCCGGACTGTGCTCTGTCATCAGATCCCTGCTGCCGCTCGGAATTGAGAACATACCCGGCCACGGCCCCGGCCGCTGCTGCGGCACCGGGCCACGGCAGCGGCCGGTGCTACCGCACGGTGCCGACGCGGCCAGGCAAGCGTAGCCCGTACCAAGCCCTGTCCCCACCGCTTTGACGGCGCGGCCAGGCCTCGCCGGGGCAAGACCAGGCGCGCTAGCCTGATGACCGAGGGCGCGGCCGCTGCGCCCGGCCCGGCCGCGGGATTCGACTGCCCCTGCACAACGGACAGCGGTAGCCTACCGAATAAGTAGGATTTTCGCCATCCAGGCGGTCCCCAAGCCTGCCGGCGCCCGCTGAGCAGGCAGAAACGGAGGTCGATGTGTCGCTTGCCACCGTCGCTCAGGATGGCCAGGGCAACGAGCGGCCGGAGCATGACGGCGCCTCGGGCCTGAAGCCCGGCTGGGGCGTCAGCCCCGAGCGACAGCAGGCGATCGCCGATGTGCTGCAGTCCATCGTGCCGCGGACCGGCCGGCTGCAGCCCGGCCCAGCTGCGCACGGTCACCCTGGAGCTGGCCGCCCGGCGGCAGCTGTGGGCCGACCTGGTCGTGCACGACCCGGACGTGCGCTGGTACCTGCCGCTGCACCGGTCCAGCTCGTGCGACGTCTGGCTGCTGGCCTGGGAGCGCGGCCAGGACACCGACTGGCACGATCACGGCGGGTCCTCGGGCTCGCTCACGGTCACCGAGGGCAGCCTGCTGGAGCGCTACCGGGCGCCGAGCGGGCGGCTGCTCAGCCGCCGGCTCCAGGCCGGCCAGCCGGTCGCGTTCGGGCCCGGCCACGTGCACGACGTCGCGCACGGGGGCACCAACCACGGGGGGAACCACGGTGGCACCACGCACGGGGGGACCGCGCGCGAGGCCACCGGCTCGGCGACCAGCATTCACGCCTACTCGCCGCCGCTGGTGGCGATGACCTACTACACGGTCACCGACTACGGCCTGATCGCCAGGGAGACGATGGCGATCGACGGCCCGGAAGGCGGGCGGGGGCGCGGCGGCGCCGAAACCGCGCTGGCCAGGGCCTCGGCGTCGGCCGCCGAGCTGGCCTCGCACCCGATGCCGGCCGGCGCGCCCGGCATCGACGAGCTGCTGGCGCAGGCCCGCGGCGGGCTGGCCAGGCTCCGGCCGGAGGCGGCGCTGGCCGCGATCACCGACGGCGCCGCCCTGGTCGACATCCGCCCGCTGGAGCAGCGGATCGTGGAGGGCGAGGTACCCGGCGCGATCCTGATCAGCCGGAACGTGCTGGAGTGGCGGCTCGACCCGCGCAGCGAGGCCCGGATCCCGGCGCTGGCCCGCGCCGACGCGCGCATCATCGTGATGTGCTCGGAGGGCTATGCCTCGACGCTGGCCGCGGCGAGCCTGCGCCGGATCGGCCTGACCGAGGCAACCGACCTGGACGGCGGGTTCCAGGCCTGGAAGGCGGCCGGGCTGCCGACCCGCCGGGCCCAGTCGCTTGGCTAGCACGGCAGACGACGAGGCCGGCGGCGAGGCACACGGTCACCAGCACCGGGACGTGTCCGGCGGCTGGCTCCGCCCGTCGGTGTTCGGCGCCATGGACGGCCTGGTCACGAACATCTCGCTGATCGCCGGAGTGGGCGGCGGAGGCGGCGCGCGCGCCACCATCGTCCTGACCGGCCTGGCCGGGCTGTGCGCCGGGGCGTTCTCCATGGCGGCCGGCGAGTACGTGTCGGTGTCGTCGCAGAACGAGCTGGTGACCGCCGAGGTCCGCAAGGAGCGGTACGAGCTGGAGCACCACCCCGAGGCCGAGCGCCGCGAGCTGGCCGAGGTGTTCCGGCGCCGCGGCGTGGACGCCGAGCTGGCCGAGCGGGTGGCCCGGCAGGTCTCCGCCGACCTGGAGGAGGCGCTCCGGGTACACGTGCGGGAGGAGCTCGGGGTGGACCACCGGGAGCTGCCGTCGCCGGTCACGGCGGGCGCGGCGTCCCTGGTCACGTTCGCGCTCGGCGCGCTGATCCCGCTGCTGCCCTACCTGATGGGGTTCTCCTCGCTGGCCGCGGCGCTGCTGCTGGCCGCGGTCGCGGCGTTCGCCGGCGGCGGCATGGTCGCCCGGTTCACCTCCCGGCCGTTCCTGCGCGGCGCGCTGCGGCAGCTCATCCTGGCCGCCGTCGCGGCCGGCCTCACCTTCGGCATCGGCCACCTGGTGGGCGCGGTCACCGGCTAGCGGCACCGGCGCGGGCGGCACGGCCGGCCGGGCCGGGCGGCTCAGTCCGGCCAGGCGTCCGAGCCGGAGTCGGAGCCGAAGGAGTCAGCCGCCTGCCCGCCTTCCGACAGCAGCTTCAGGTCCGCCTCCACCATCATCGGCACCAGCTCGTCGAAGCCGGTCTTCGGCTCCCAGCCGAGTTCCGCCCTGGCCCTGGACGGGTCCGCGCACAGGTGATCGACCTCGGCCGGGCGGATGAACGCCGCGTCGGTCACCACGTGATCCCGCCAGTCCAGCCCGGCCGCCGCGAACGCCTGCTCGAGCAGCTCGCCCACCGAGTGCGTCACGCCGGTGCCCACCACGTAGTCCTCCGGCGTTTCCCGGCCCAGCATCAGATGCATGGCCCGCACGTAGTCGCCGGCGAAACCCCAGTCCCGGCGGGCCGACAGGTTGCCCAGGCGCAGCTGCCGGCCGAGCCCGAGCTTGACCTTCGCCACCCCCAGCGAGACCTTGCGGGTGACGAACTCGGCGCCGCGCCGCGGCGACTCGTGGTTGAACAGGATCCCGGACACCGCGTACATCCCGTAGGACTCGCGGTAGTTCTGGGTCAGGAAGTGACCGTAGGCCTTGGCCACGCCGTACGGGCTGCGCGGGTGAAACGGCGTCTGCTCGGTCTGCGGCGACTCCCGCACCTGGCCGAACATCTCCGACGAGGACGCCTGGTAGAACCGGATCTGGCCGCGGGCCGGGCTGCGGGACGCGCTGATCCCGCTGCACACCCGGATCGCCTCCAGCACCCGGAGCACGCCGAGCCCGGTCACCTCGCCGGTGAGCTCGGCCTGCTGCCAGGACATCGGCACGTAGGAGATCGCGGCCAGGTTGTACACCTCATCCGGCTGCACCCGCTCCACCGCGGAGATCAGGCTGCCCTGGTCCAGCAGGTCGCCGCGGACCAGCCGGACGTCGCCGAGCAGCTCGCGCAGCTGCCGCACCCGCGGGTTGGCCTGGCCCCGGATCAGGCCCCAGACCTCGTACCCCTCGGCGATCAGGTGCTCCGCCAGATAGGACCCGTCCTGTCCGGTAATCCCCGTGATCAGCGCTCGTCGCGTCAGCGGTGCCTCCGCTCGTCAGGGCCGCCCCGGCAGCCCACCTGCCACTAGCTTTACCGCTGGGGCGAAAGTGGCCGCAGCCTACCCCCTGGTAATGTTCGCTGCCTAGGGGAACCCGCGGGTCAGGCGGGTCACGCGGGCGCGCGTCCGGCAGGTTCGCATCGGCCAGCGGCAGACGAGGAGGCGCAGACCGGCGTGAGCACCGTCGCTGCCCCGCCGCCGGACACCGACCCCGCCGGGGACGCCGGGGACGCCGCGCCCGCCGGGGCGGACGGCCCGCCGCTGCGGGTCGCGCTGCTGTCCTACCGGAGCAAGCCGCACTGCGGCGGCCAGGGCATCTACCTGCGGCACCTGTCCAGGGAGCTGGCCGCGCTCGGGCACCACGTCGAGGTGTTCTCCGGGCAGCCCTACCCCGAGCTGGAGCCGGGCCCGCTGCTGCGCACCCTGCCGAGCCTGGACCTGTACCGGGACCCCGATCCGTTCCGCACCCCGCACCTGCGCGAGTACCGGGACTGGATCGACGTGCTCGAGGTCGCCGCGATGCGGACCGGGGCCTTTCCCGAGCCGCTGACCTTCAGCCTGCGGGCGCTGCGGGCGCTGCGGGCCAGTCGGGCCGACTTCGACATCGTGCACGACAACCAGGTGCTGGCCTACGGCATGCTCGGCATCGGCCGGCTCGGCCTGCCCCTGGTCACCAGCATTCACCATCCGATCAGCGTGGACCGGCGGATCGAGCTGGCCGCGGCCAGCGGCCTGACCCGGCTGGCCAAGCGGCGGTGGTACTCGTTCGTGCGGATGCAGGGCCGGGTCGCCCGCCGGGTGGGCCCGGTGCTGACCGGCTCGCAGTCCTCCAGGGACGACATCTGCCGCGACTTCCGGGTACCGGCCAGCCGGGTCCGGGTGATCCCGCTCGGCGTGGACACGCGGCTGTTCCGCCCCCGGCGCCAGCCCAGGGTGCCGGGCCGGATCGTGGCCGTGGCCAGCGCGGACTCGCCGGTCAAGGGGATACCCACGCTGCTGCGGGCGATTGCCAAGATCACCACAGAACGGGACGCCGAGCTGACCCTGGTCGGCAGGCCGGCTCCCGGCGGCCCGACCGAGCGGCTCGTCGCCGAGCTTGGCCTGGCCGGGCGGGTGCAGTTCGTCAGCGGGATCAGCGACACCGAGCTGGCCGAGCTGGCCGCGAGCGCGCAGGTGGCCGTCGTGCCGTCGCTGTACGAGGGGTTCTCGCTGCCCGCCGTCGAGCACATGGCCTCGGGCACCGCGCTGGTGGCCAGCCGCACCGGGGCGCTGCCCGAGGTGACCGGCGACGCGGCGGTCCTGGTCACCCCCGGTGACGCCGAGGAGCTGGCCGCGGCGCTGAACCGGCTGCTCGGCTCCGAGCGGGAGCGCGCCCGGCTGTCCGCCGCGGCGCTGGCCAGGGTGGCCGAGCGGTTCGCCTGGCCGGCCGTGGCCAGGGCCACCGTCGCCGAGTACCGCCGTGCCCTGCGGAGCGCCACCCCGCAGAAGCCTGCGCTGACCGGGGCGGCCGGTGCTGACGGTTGACTTCGGGCGGCTCGGCCCGGTGTCCGGCCAGCGGGTGCTCGACCTGGGCTGCGGGGCCGGACGGCACGCGTTCGAGGCGCTGCGCCGCGGCGGCCGGGTGGTGGCGCTGGACACCGACCCCGGCGAGCTGCGCCAGGTGTCCGGCATGTTCGCGGCGATGCACGCGGCCGGGGAGGTGCCGCCGGGCGGGACCGGCGCAGCGGTGCTCGGGGACGCCACCGCCATGCCGTTCCGGAACGGGGTCTTTGACCTGGTGATAGCGGCCGAGGTGCTGGAGCATATCCGGGACGACCAGGCCGCCATCGCCGAGATCGGCCGGGTGCTGCGGCCGGGCGGGACCGTGGCGGTAACGGTGCCGGCCTGGCTGCCGGAGCGGATCTGCTGGCGGCTGTCCGACGACTACCACAACGTGCCAGGCGGGCACGTGCGCATCTTCACCCGGCATGAGCTCGAGGTCAAGCTGGCCTGCTCCGGCCTGCTGGTCGGCGGTCATCACCGGGCGCATGCGCTGCACTCGCCGTACTGGTGGCTGAAGTGCGCGGTCGGGGTGCAGCGAGACGACCACCCGCTGGCCCGCGCCTATCACCGGATGCTGGTCTGGGACATCATGCGCAGGCCGGTCATCACCACCGCCGCGGACCGGGCGCTGAACCCGCTGCTGGGCAAGAGCGTGGTGGTCTACGCGAGCCAGCGGCCGGCGCAGGGGAGGGCGGTTGCCTGATCCACTGGCCGGGCAGCGGCCGGCCGGTGCCCGGCGCCGCGTCCCGGTCCGCGTCCAGGTCCGCCTGGGTGCCCGAGGTGGCCGGGATCCTGACCGCCGGGCAGGTGCTGGCCACCGGCAAGAGCATCGCCGCCGTTCAGCAGCGCAGCGGCGCGGTCGGCTGGCCGGACGGCCACGTCGATGCCTGGAACCACGTCGAGTGCACGATGGCGCTGAGCGTGTGCGGGCTGCGGGACGCGGCGCGGCGCGGCTACGAGTGGCTCCGGGCCACCCAGCGCCCGGACGGCTCCTGGCCGAAGTTCCGGGCCGACGGCTCGGCCAGCGACGGCACCGCGGAGAGCAACCACGCCGCCTACCCGGCGGTGGGAGTCTGGCACGAGCTGCTGGTCAGCCGGGACGAGGCGTTCGCGGCGGCGATGTGGCCGGTGGTGCGGGCCGGCGTCGAGTTCGCCCTCGGCCTGCAGCTGCCGGGCGGCGAGATCATCTGGCGGCGGGACGGCGGCGCGCCGGACAGCTTCGCGCTGCTGGCCGGCAGCTCCAGCATCTACACCAGCGCTGCGGTGCGCCATCGCGCTTGCCGACTACCTGGGCCGGCCGCAGCCGGACTGGGAGCTGGCCGCGGACCAGCTCGCGCACGCGGTGGCCTGCCATCCGGGCGCGTTCGCGGACAAGAGCCGGTTCTCCATGGACTGGTACTACCCGGTGCTCGGCGGGCCGGTGCGGGGGACGGCGGCGCTGCGGCGGCTCGATGACGGCTGGCCCGCGTTCGTGGTGCCGGGCCTCGGCGTGCGCTGCGTCAGCGACCAGCCCTGGGTGACCGGCGCGGAGACCTGCGAGCTGGCGATCGCGCTGGAGGCGGCCGGCGACCGGGCCAGGGCGCTGGAGATGCTGGAGCAGATCCAGCACCTGCGGGCCGGCGACGGCGGTTACTGGACCGGCTGGCAGTTCGCCAACCGGGCGCATTACCCGAACGAGCAGAGCAGCTGGACCGCCGCCGCGATCGTGCTGGCCGCCGACGCGCTGTCCGGCGCCACCGGCGGCGCCGGCGTGTTCCGGGACTGCGCCGCGCCGGCCTCGGTACTGCGCCCGGCCGACGCAGCCGCCTGCGGCTGCCGCGCCGCAGCGCTGACCCGGCGCGCTGGCCGCCGGCGGCTGCGGCCCGGCCGGGAGCCGGGCTGGCCGGGAGGCCGGGGCGGCGTCGCGCGGTGCGTCAGCCGATGCCGTCGCCGGTCCGTTCCAGCACCCGCAGCGAGCCCTCGGCCCTGACCTCGGTGAACGCGCCGGAGCGCAGCGCGCGCAGGTAGATGCGGTACGGCGGCTGGCCGCCGTCGGCCGGGTCAGGGAACACGTCGTGGATCGCCAGCGCCCCGCCCCTGGCCAGCCACGGCGCCCAGCCCTCGTAGTCGGCCACCGCGGCCGCGTCGGTGTGCCCGCCGTCGATGAACAGCATGCCGAGCGGCGTCCGCCACAGCCCGGCCACCCGCGCCGACCGGCCGACGATCGCGATCACGTGCTCCTCCAGCCCGGCCGCGGCCAGCGTCGCGCGGAAGTGCGGCAGCGTGTCCAGCCGGCCGGTGGCCGGGTCGACCAGGGCGGTGTCGTGGTACTCCCAGCCCGGCTGGTTCTCCTCCGAGCCGCGGTGGTGATCCACGGTCAGCACCACCTGCCCGGCCCGGCTGGCCGCCGCGGCGAGGTAGATCGTGGACTTGCCGCAGTAGGTGCCGATCTCGGCGACCGGGCCGAGTGCCGCGTAGCCGGCCGCCGTCTGGTACAGCGCCAGCCCCTCGGCGGGCGGCATGAACCCGCGGGCCGCCTCGGCCGCCCGCCGGAGCCGGTCCGGCATCTGGTCAGGCACGGCGCACCTCCCTCTCCGCCGCCGTTGCGGCCGCCCCATGATCCCGCGGTTCCACCATGATCACGTAAAGAAAATACTGTGGTAGCAGTACTTTCTTTACGTGCTGGCAGAGCGGCAGCTCGGGGAGACTAGTGGCATGAGGGTGACAGTCGACCGTGATGCCTGTGAGGCCAACGCGGTGTGCGCGGGGCTGGTGCCCGAGGTGTTCGAGGTGGACGACGAGGACACGCTGCACATCCTGGCCGACCCGGTGCCGGGCGGGCTAGCCGAGCAGGTCCGGCATGCGGTGCGCTCGTGCCCCAAGGCCGCGCTGAAGCTGACGGAGTAGCGAGCACACTACCCGCCGGTCGGGGCAGGCAGGGAGGCATACGGTGCGAGCCGCTGTGCTGACGGCACCCGGTCCCGAGGCGGGGATCGAGCTGCGCGATGACGTGACCGCGGTCGGGCCTGGGCCGGGCGAGGTGCGGGTCCGGCTGCGGGCGACCGGCGTGTGCCATTCCGACCTGTCGGTGCTGACCGGGGTCATCCCGTCCGGCATGCCGGCCGTGCCCGGCCACGAGGGCGCGGGCGAGGTTATCGAGGTCGGGCCGCAGGTCACCGCGGTCCAGCCGGGCCAGCGCGCGGTGATCTGCTGGACGCCGGCCTGCGGTCACTGCGCCGAGTGCCGGGCCGGGCAGCCGTTCCTGTGCCTGGCCTATGTGGTCGACGGGCAGCGGACGCCCCGGTTCCGGCTGGGCGACGGCACCCCGGCCTACGGCATGGCCGGCTGCGGTACCTGGGCCGAGGAGATGGTGGTGCCCTGGCAGGCGGTCATCCCGGTGGCCGACGACGTGCCGTTCGACTACGCGGCGCTGCTCGGCTGCGGCATCCCGACCGGGATCGGCGCGGTGATCAACACCGCCAGGGTGGTGCCCGGCTCGTCGGTCGCGGTGGTGGGCTGCGGCGGCGTGGGGCTGGCCGCGATCCAGGGCGCGCGGATCGCCGGGGCCTCGGTGATCCTGGCGGTCGACCCGCTGCCCGGAAAGCACGCCCCGGCCCTGGCGCTCGGCGCCACGCACGCGGTCACGCCGGAGGACAGCAAGCAGGCCAGGAAGGAGCTGACCGGCGGCCGGGGCTTCGACTACGCGTTTGAGGTGGTCGGCCAGCCGGCCACGATCCGGGCCGCCTGGCAGCTGGCCAGGCGCGGCGGCGACGTGATCGTGGTGGGCGCCGGCAGCCGGTCCGACCAGGTGCCGTTCACCGCGTGGGAGCTGCTGTTCGACGGCAAGAACCTGCTCAGCTCCGTGTACGGGGGCTGTGACATGCGCCGCGAGGTGGACCGGCTGACCGGCCTCTGGCGGTCCGGGCAGCTGGACATCGAGGGCCTGATCAGCCGGCGCATCCCGGTCGAGCAGCTCGGCGCTGCCATCGACGCGCTGCGGCGCGGCGAAGTGGTGCGGCAGATCGTAGCCTTTGACTAGGACTCCACTGGCCGCACCGGCGGACAGGAGAACCCATGGCCGTCAGCCACCCCCGTGTCATCAGCGTGCTGGTGGCCGCGCTGGCTGTCACCGGCACGATCCTGGCCGTATCGGGCCGGGCGTCCCGCGGCCCGGCGGACAGTGCCGGACACCGCGGCCGGGATGTTGCCGACCACTCGCTGACCCGGCCTTCTGGCGGGCCGGGCGGCGGCCTGGATCCGGCGCAGGTCCGGGCGGCCTACAACCTCGGGCCGCTGCTGCGCAAGGGCATCAACGGGGCCGGCCAGACCATCGTGATCGTGGACTCGTTCGGCTCTCCCGACCATCGGCACCGACGTGAAGCACTTCGACGCCGCGTTCGGGCTGCGGGCGCCGCGGTCGCTGCGGGTCATCCAGCCGGCCGGGAAGGTGCCGAGGTACCGCCCGACCAGCAACCGGGTGGCCTGGGCCGGGGAGACCACCCTGGACGTGGAGTGGGCGCACGTGATGGCCCCGGCCGCCGGGATCCTGCTGGTCGAGACCCCGACCTCGGAGAACGAGGGCACCAGCGGATTCCCCCAGATCGTCCGGGCCGAGACCTACGTGATCAGGCACCACCTGGGCGGGGTGATCAGCCAGAGCTTCGGCGCGACCGAGCAGACGTTCCGGTCCCGGGCCTCGCTGCTGCGGCTGCGCGGTGCCTTCCGGCTCGCGGCGCGGCCGGCCAGCGACGTGACCGTGCTCGCGGCCACCGGTGACCAGGGCGCCGCCGGGCTGCGGCCGGACGGCCACAGCTATTACCTCAGCCGGGCGGTGGAGTGGCCGGCCAGCGACCCGCTGGTGACCGCGGTCGGCGGCACCGAGCTCAACCTGTCCGCCACCGGGCGCCGGCTCTCGCCGGACGTGGCCTGGTCCGACGGGGGCGGCGGCCGGTCGCACGTCTTCACCCGGCCCGGCTACCAGGCCGGCCAGCGGCGGCTGACCGGCAGCCACCGCGGCATCCCGGACATCTCGATGGACGCCAGCTGCGCCAGCGCGGTGGACGTCTACCAGAGCTTCCGCGGCGGGGCCGGCTGGAGCGCGTCCTGCGGCACCAGCCTGGCGACGCCGCTGTTCGCCGGCATCGTGGCCCTGGCCGAGCAGGTGGCCGGGCACCGGCTCGGCCCGATCAACGGCGCGCTGTACCGGATGGCCGCCGGGCATGACCCGGGCATCGTGGACGTGCGGCACGGCAACAACAGCTTCAGTTTCTCCCAGGGCGGCAAGTCGCACCGGGTGGCCGGGTTCAGCGCGAAGCCGGGCTACGACCTGGCGTCCGGCCTCGGCACCGTGAACGCCGCGGCGTTCGTGCCCGAGCTGGCCGCGGCCGACCGGCGGCCGGCCCGCTGACCCCGGTTCCGGGCAGCACCGTGGTTCCGGGCAGCGCCGTCGGCAGCGCCGTTCCGGGCAGCACCGTGGTTCCGGAGAACGCCGTCAGGACAGGGCCCCGGCGGCGACGGCGAAGCCGACCGAGATCAGGATCATGCCGCCGATCTGCTCCCCCCGCCGCGGCGCCCAGGAGCCGATCCGCGCGCCGAGCTCGAGCCCGATCAGTGCCAGCAGCACGCTGACCGCGCCGATCACCAGGGCGCCGAGCAGGATGCCCCGCTGGCTGGTGCCGAGCGCGAAGCCGACGACCAGGTTGTCTATGCTCAGCGCGAGCCCGGTCAGCAGCAGCCGGCCCGATCCCGGGCCGACCGGGGCCGTCTCGCCGACTGGCGCCGGGCTGGCGCCGGTCTGGCTGGCGCCGTCGGGCCGGTCGGCGCGCGCCGCGCGGCCCTGCCGCACCGAGCTCACCAGGCCGTAGATTCCCACGCCCACCAGGAGGGCGGCACCCAGCCAGCGGGCCGCGTGCCCCAGATGCCCAGCCAGGTCGCCGCCGATGAGCAGCCCGATGATCGGCATCCCGGTCTCGAAGCAGCCGAACACCAGGCCCACCCGCAGCCGCGTGCGCGCGTCGATGCCGGCCGCACCGATGCCGATCGCGCCGGCGAAGTTGGACAGCCCCACCGAGGCCGCAACCAGCAGTAGCGCGAGCATGCCGACACGTTAGCGGGACCGGGCCGCCGCCGGGGACCGTCGCGTCCCGGCCACGGCCGGGGCATACCGGGGGCGCAGCGGGTTACGCTACCGCCATGAGGCTGCCCCCTGTCATGAAGGTCGCCCCGTGGTCATGAAGGTCGCACTCGTGGTCATGAAGGTCGCACTGTGCCAGCTTCCGGCCAGCTCCGAGCCTGCGGTCAACCTCAGCCGGGTGCGCGACGCCCTGGCCGAGGCGGCGGCGCAGGGCGCCGCGCTCGCCGTGTGCCCGGAGGGAACCCAGGTCAGGTTCTCGGCTGAGCTGCGGGCGGTGGCCGAGCCGGTGGACGGGCCGTTCTGCCGGGGACTGGCCGAGGCCGCGCGGGAGACCGGGGTGGCCGTGGTGGCCGGCGTCTTCGAGCCCGCCCCCGACGGCCGGGTCTACAACACCACGGTGGCCTTCGACGCCGACGGCCGCCTGGCCGCCGCCTACCGCAAGCTGCACCTGTTCGACGCGCTCGGCTACCGGGAGTCCGAGCTGGTCGCGCCCGGCTCCGTAGGCGGTGCTCGCGGACCTGGCGGGCCTCCGGGTCGGCTTCCTGACCTGTTATGACGTGCGGTTCCCGGAACTGGCCAGGACCCTGGCAGCAGACGGCGCCGACCTGCTGGTGATCCCGGCGGCGTGGGCCGCCGGGCTGTTCAAGGAGGACCACTGGGTCACGCTGGTCCGGGCCCGCGCGATCGAGAACACCGTGTACGTCGCGGCGGCCGGGCAGGTGCCGGACCCGGCCGAGCCCGCCACCACCGCGCCCACCGGCATCGGCCGCAGCATGCTGATCGACCCGCTCGGCACGGTGCGGGCCGGCCTCGGCTCCCGGCCCGGCGTCGCGTCCGCCGAGGTCGACCCGGAGCTGACCAAGCAGGTCAGGACCGAGCTGCCGTCCCTGGCGAACCGGCGCACCGACGTCCTCGGCCCGGCCGGGAGCTGACGCGTCCCCGGCGCCGCCGCCGGGCGGGGACGCCACGCCCGGCGGCTCAGCCGGGCAGGACGCCCGGCCCGGCGGCTCAGCCGGACCGCGGCGCGCGCACCGCCGTCCGGTGCCGCCGGACCGCCCAGACCGTGACCGCCACGATCACCACCACGGCCAGCGCGATGGCCAGCCCGGCTCCCACCGTCCGCTCGATCACCGCGTAAGCCGACCCGGCCAGGTACCCGAGCAGGCAGTAGCCGACGCCCCAGACCACCCCGCCGATCGCGTTGTAGACCACGAACGTGCGGTAGCGCATCCGCGCGGCGCCGGCCGCGGCCGGCATCAGCGCCCGGATCACCGCGACGAACCGGCCGCCGAGCACCGCCAGGCCGCCCCGGTCGCGCAGCGCCGACTTGGCCCGGTCCGCGCCGCCGGAGACCCGGCGCAGCATCCGGGAGGCGAACAGGGCGTCGCCCATCCGCCTGCCGACCTCGTAGCCGACCAGCGGCCCGGTGACCGCGGTGACCACGACCACCACGATCAGCAGGGCCAGCGACACGTGCCCGCGGCTGGCCAGCACGCCGCCCAGCACGACCGCGGCCTCGCCGGGCAGGATGAAGCCGAGGAAGATAGCGGTCTCGCCGAATACGAGCGCGGCGACCACAACGTAGGCCACCCAGCCGGACAGGTGGGTGAGACCGCTGATCAGTGAGCTCATGCCCGCCGCCCTCCCCGCTAGGCCGCTGTCCGGCCCGGCGCCGGGCACCGCCGCGCGAGACACCGCTGGGCGAAACACGGCGCGAGAAGCCGCTGCGCGAGACACCGCAGACCGAACGTGATTAGTTAGGACATTATGCAGTGCCCAGCCCGCCGCCGGAGAAGGGCCGCTGATGCCGCCCCGGAGTGAGTCCTTCCCGGCACCACCCGGCATCGGGCTGAGCCACCCGCGGGCCGCGTTCACCGGGCGGATCACCAGGAACGGCGCCAGCGGCTTCCCGGCCGTGCCGGGACGCTATCAGCTCTACGCCTGCCTCGCCTGCCCGTGGTCGCACCGGGCCCTGATCGTGCGGCGGCTGCTCGGCCTGGAGCAGGTGATCGGGCTGACGCTGACCGACCCGGTCCCGGACGAGCGCGGCTGGCGGTTCCCGGCGAGCACCGGCGGGCGGGACCCGGTGACCGGCGCGCGCCTGCTGTCCGAGCTGTACCTGGCGACCGACCCCGGCTACCGGGGCGACTGCGCGGTGCCCTGCCTGTGGGACACCGCGACCCGGCGGCTGGTCAGCACCGACTTCCGGCAGATCACGATCATGTTCGAGACCGAGTTCGCCGCCTATCACCGGCCCGGTTCGCCCGACCTCTACCCGGCCGCGCTGCGGCAGGAGATCGACGCGATCGGCGCGCTGATCCACCACACGGTCAACCTCGGGGCCGTACCGGGCCGGGCTGGCCACCACCCAGGCCGACTATGAGGAGGCCTTCGACGCGCTGTTCACCACGCTCGGCGCGCTCGATGACCGGCTCGGCCGCAGGCGGTTCCTGCTGGGCGGTGCGCTGACCGAGGCGGACGTCCGGCTGTACCCGACCCTGGCCAGGTTCGACGCCGTCTACTACCTGCATTTCAAGTGCAACCTGCACCGGCTGACCGACTACCGGTACCTCTGGGCCTACGCGCGCGACCTCTACCAGCGGCCCGGGTTCGGCGACACCACCGACTTCAGCCAGATCAAGCGCCACTTCTACCAGTCCCAGGACCAGATCAACCCGTCCCGGATCGTGCCTAAGGGCCCGTACGTGAGCTGGCTGGAGCCGCATGACCGCGATCGCCTGGCGAGCTAGGTCCTGGCCCAGGGCATAACACTGCCGGGTAGCCTTGAACCTGCGGGGTTATGGATGGCAAACCAAGTTCCGGAAGAGGCGATGTCCGCCGTGTCTGATGAGTCCTCGCGGGCATCCGCGGATCTCACCACGCAGCCAGGGAGCACGCCGGGTGCGGCGAGCGCGGTTACCTCCGGCAGCGGCTCGCCGGGCACCGACTTCGGCGCTAACGAGTGGCTGGTGGACGAGCTCTACCAGCGCTACCTGGACGATCCGGCCTCGGTCGACCGGGCCTGGTGGAGCTTCTTCGCCGACTACCAGCCGGCGCCGATCGCCGCCGACGCGGCCGGACCGGCCGCAGCAGCCGCTCCGCCACCAGCACAGGACGGTCCTGCCCAGGCTGGTACGCGAGGTCCGGCAGCGGCACCGGCGCCCGGCCCGGCGGCCGCCGCGGCCCAGCCCGCCGCGCCGGTCACGCCGGCCGCTCCCGCCGCCAGGGATGGCGCGGCAGCGCAGCCGAGCCCGGCGGCACCCGCAGCCCCTGCCGCACCGGCAGCCCCGGCCACCGCGCCTGGCCAGGCCGGCTCGCCGGACCGGGCAGGCAGCGGGGAGGAGATCCGGCTGCGCGGGGCCGCCGCCCGCACCGCGGTCAACATGACCGCGAGCCTCAGCGTGCCGACCGCGACCAGCGTCCGCGCGGTGCCGGCCAAGCTGCTGGTCGACAACCGGATCGTGATCAACAACCACCTGGCCCGCGGTCGCGGCGGCAAGGTGTCGTTCACGCACCTCATCGGTTACGCGACGGTGCAGGCGCTGGCGGCCGTGCCGGAGATGAACGAGTCCTTCACCGAGACCGGCGGCAAGCCGGCCGTGATCAGGCCCGAGCACGTGAACCTCGGCCTGGCCATCGACGTGCGCAAGGACGACGGATCCCGGCAGCTGCTGGTGCCCAGCATCAAGTCCGCCGAGGAGCTGGACTTCCGGCAGTTCTGGATGGCGTACGAGGACATCGTGCGCAAGGCGCGCACCGGCAAGCTCACCGTGGCGGACTTCGCCGGCACCACGATCAGCCTGACCAACCCCGGCACGATCGGCACCGAGCACTCGGTGCCCGCGGCTGATGGCCGGCCAGGGCTGCATCGTGGGCGTGGGCGCGATGGAGTACCCGGCCGCCTACTCCGGCGCGTCCGAGGAAACCCTGGCCCGGCTGGCGGTCAGCAAGACGGTGACGCTGACCTCGACCTACGACCACCGGATCATCCAGGGCGCGCAGTCGGGCGAGTTCCTGCGGGTGATCCACTCGCTGCTGCTCGGCGGCAGCGGCTTCTACGACGAGATCTTCCAGTCGCTGCGGATCCCGTACGAGCCGGTCCGCTGGATCCGGGACATCCCGGCCGGGCACGAGGACGACGTCACCAAGGCCGCCCGGGTGCAGGAGCTGATCCACGCCTACCGGGTCCGGGGCCACCTGATGGCCGACACCGACCCGCTGGAGTACAAGCAGCGCAAGCACCCGGACCTGGACATCAACCAGCACGGGCTGACCCTGTGGGACCTGGAGCGCGAGTTCGCCACCGGCGGGTTCGGCGGCAAGGCCGCGGATGCAGCTGCGGGAGATCCTCGGCGTGCTGCGCGACTCCTACTGCCGCACGGTGGGCGTCGAGTACATGCACATGCAGAACCCGGAGGAGCGGGCCTGGCTGCAGGCGCGGATCGAGCGGCCGCACGGCCGGCCGGCGCACGACGAGCAGATCAGGATCCTGTCCCGGCTGAACGTGGCCGAGGCGTTCGAGATGTTCCTGCAGACCAAGTTCGTCGGCCAGCGCCGGTTCTCGCTGGAGGGCGCCGAGTCGCTGATCCCGCTGCTAGATGCCATCCTCACCGAGGCGGCCGGGGAGCACCTGGACGAGGCCGTCATCGGGATGGCGCACCGGGGCCGGCTGAACGTGCTGGCCAACATCGTGGGCAAGTCCTACGCGCAGATCTTCTCCGAGTTCGAGGGCAACCTGGATCCGGCCACCGCGCACGGATCCGGCGACGTCAAGTACCACCTGGGCGCCGAAGGCAAGTACCAGGCCAGTGACGGATCGCAGATCAAGACCTCGCTGGTGGCCAACCCGAGCCACCTGGAGGCGGTGGACCCGGTACTCGAAGGCGTGGTGCGGGCCAAGCAGGACATCATCGACATGGGCGAGCCCGGCTTCACCGTGCTGCCGGTGCTGATCCACGGGGATGCGGCATTCGCCGGGCAGGGCGTGGTGGCCGAGACGCTGGAGCTGTCCCAGCTGCGCGGCTACCGCACGGGCGGCACCGTGCACATCGTGGTGAACAACCAGGTGGGCTTCACCACCGCGCCGGAGTACTCCCGGTCCAGCGTGTACTCCACCGACGTGGCCAGGATGATCCAGGCGCCGATCTTCCACGTGAACGGGGACGACCCGGAGGCGGTGGTGCGGATCGGCAGGCTCTCGTTCGCCTACCGCGAGGAGTTCGGCAAGGACGTCGTGATCGACATGATCTGCTACCGGCGGCGGGGCCATAACGAGGCCGACAACCCCTCGTTCACCCAGCCGCTGATGTACGACCTGATCGACGCCAAGCGCTCCATCCGCAAGCTGTACACCGAGTCGCTGATCGGCCGCGGCGACATCACCCTGGAGGAGGCCGAGCAGGCGCTGCGCGACTACCAGCAGGAGCTGGAGCGCGCCTTTACCGAGACCAGGGACGCGGTTGGCAGGCCGGCCGGGCCGGGGGCGGTGGCCCCGCAGCCGCCCACCGCCGAGCAGTCCGCCGGGCCGGAGGAGATCCCGACCGCGATCACCGCTGAGACCGTCAAGCAGATCATCGATACCCAGCTGAACCTGCCGTCCGGCTTCACCGTGCACCCCAGGCTGCTGCCGCAGATACAGCGCCGGGCCGCGATGGTCGAGCACGACGAGATCGACTGGGCCACCGGCGAGCTGCTGGCCTTCGGCTCGGTGCTGATCGACGGGCATACCGTGCGCCTGGTCGGCCAGGACTCCCGCCGGGGCACGTTCGGCCAGCGGCACGTGGTGCTGGTGGACCGGCACACCGGCGCCGAGCACACTCCGCTGCGCGCGTTCAACAGCGCCAGCGCCCGGTTCCACGCCTACGACTCGCTGCTGTCGGAGTTCGCCGCGGTCGGCTTCGAGTACGGCTACTCGGTGGCCAGGCCGGACGCGCTGGTGTGCTGGGAGGCACAGTTCGGCGACTTCGCTAACGGGGCGCAGACGATCGTGGACGAGTTCATCAGCTCCGGCGAGCAGAAGTGGGGCCAGCGCTCCGGCCTGGTGCTGCTGCTGCCGCACGGCTACGAGGGCCAGGGCCCGGACCACTCGTCGGCCAGGGTCGAGCGGTTCCTGTCGATGTGCGCGCAGGACAACATGACGGTCGCGATGCCGAGCAGCCCGGCCAGCTACTTCCACCTGCTGCGCTGGCAGGCGCTGTCCCGCCGGGTCAAGCCGCTGATCGTGTTCACGCCCAAGTCGATGCTGCGGCTCAAGGCGGCCGCCTCCGCGGTCCGGGACTTCACCAGCGGGTCGTTCCGGCCGGTGATCGGCGATCCGGCCGAGCGCGACGACTCGGCGGTGCGCCGGGTGCTGCTGTGCTCCGGCAAGATCTACTACGACCTGGCCGAGCGGCGCCGGGCGGCCGGCCTTGACCAGGTGGCGATCGTCCGGGCAGAACGGATCTACCCGCTGCCCGCCGCCGAGATCGGCGCCGAGCTGGCCCGCTACCCGCAGGCCAGCGAGATCATCTGGGTGCAGGAGGAGCCGGCCAACATGGGCGCGGGCTCGTACATGATGCTGCTGCTGCCGGGCGCTACCGGACGGCCGATCCGCCTGGTGTCACGGCCCGCGTGCTCGGCGCCCGCGGCCGGCTCGGCGAAGAAGCACGCGGCCGAGCAGGCCCGGCTGATCGAGACGGCGTTCGCCCTGGAGAGTTAGGGCCCACGAGATGTACTTCACCGACCGCGGCATCGAGGAGCTCGCCGAGCGGCGCGGCGAGGATCAGGTCACGCTCGGCTGGCTGGCCGAGCGGCTGCGCGAGTTCATCGACCTGCATCCCGGCGCGGAGTCCCCGGTCGACCAGCTGGCCAGCTGGCTCGCCAGGGTGGATGACGAGGACTAAGGCCCTGCCGCAGTTCAGTACTATCGCGATGCATCTTGACTTTCGAAGGACACGATATATCGTATGAGGGAGATCGTTGGCGGGAAGATGTTCGGGCGGAGGGTGATTCGCGATGAGTCCGGTTTTCCGGCACGGCAGGCTCCGGCTGTACCTGCTCAAGCTGCTTGATGAGTCGCCGCGGCACGGATACGAGGTGATCCGGCTGCTCCAGGACCGGTTCCTGGGCGTGTACGCGCCCTCACCCGGCACCATCTACCCGCGGCTGGCCAGGCTGGAGGAGGAAGGCCTGGTCACCCACGACGAAGTGGACGGCAAGAAGGTGTACCGGATCACCGAGAAGGGCCGCGAGGAGATCAGGAACCGGGTAGACGACCTGGCCGAGCTCGAGGACGACCTGGCCGAGTCGCTGCGCGACGTCGCCCGCGAGATCGGGCAGGACGTCCGGGACACGGTACGCAGCCTGCGCGAGGAACTGACCAGGACGGCCAGGGACGCGCAGCAGGCGGCCAGGGACGAGGCCCGGCGGGCCAGGGACGACGCCAAGGCCAGCGCCCGGCAGGCCAGGGAGGCCGCCTGGCGGGACCATGAAACGACCCGGCGGGACCGCCAGTCGGCCTGGCGGGACCGGGCGAAAGGCTGGGCCTGGACCGAGGCCGCCGACTCCCCGGCCGGGGACCAGGCCGAATCCGCCCGTGCTGACAGCGCCCGTGCTGACAGTGACCGCGCAGCCGGTGGTGACGCGGCCGGTAGTGACGCGGCCAGCCGGGCGCAGGCGGAAGAGGCGCGACGGGTCAGGGAGCAGGCCAGGCAGGCCCGCGAGAACATGCGGGACCGGTTCCGGGCCCAGCGCGGGCGGGGCCGGCGGGACCGAGCCGACTGGGCGGGCTGGCAGGACTGGAAGGAATGGCTCGGCTGGCAGGACTGGGCCGGCTGGGCCCGGCAGGCCGCAGGCGAGCACTGGACTCGTGAGCACGGGGCTGGTGAGCACGGGGCTGGTGAGCACGGGGCCGGTGAGCACGGGGCCGGTGAGCACGGGGCCGGTGAGCACGGGGCCGGTGAGCACGGGGCCGGTGAGCACGGGGCCGGCGAGCACGGGGCGGATGAGCACGGGGCAGGCGAGCACGGGCCGGGTGGCCGCCGTGGCGGCCGGGGCGGACGGCGAGGCGGCGGCTGGTCCGATGCCGGGCTGTTCGCCGACCTGGAGCGGATGGCCGTCGACTTCGCCAGGGAGCTGCGCTTTGCCGCGGGCCGGGCCGAGGCGCTGGGCGACCACGGCCTCGGCGACCTGCGGGACATCCTCGAAGACACCATGACCAGGATCCGCGACGAGGTGTTCGGCGCCGCCGCGGGCCGGCCGGACGCCGAGCCCGCCGAAGCCAGCGAGGCCGCCGCGGCGGAAGAGCCGCATCAGCCTGGGCCGCCCCGCGACCACGACGACGAGCACCACCACGACCGCGACCACGACAAGCACGACCACAACGAGCACGACGAGCACGAGCACGACGAGCACGACGAGCACGAGGCGCAGGACCTCGGCCACGACCCGCACGCGGGCGACCATGAGCACGAGCCGCACGGACACGGCCACGACGGCGGCCACGAGCCGGACGCGCCCGGCGACAGCTCACCCGGCGACAGCCCGCACGCCGACGACCACGGGCACGAGCCAGAAGCGCACGACTAACCTCGTGGGGCGAGGCAGTTTTCCATGATCCGGTAAAGAAAGTAGCGCCAGAACCGTACTTTCTTTACCGGATCATGGAAACCCCAGGGCCCGGCCCGGGCGGGCCTCCCGCCTGGCGAGCGACCAGCTCTGGGGCACCGGTCGCGGGGTGGCCGGGCCAGGCGTCGCGGTGCTACACGGTGAAGACGACCTTGCCGAACAGGTCGCCAGAGATCATCGCGTCGAAGCCTTCGCGGGCCTGCTCAAGCGGCAAGGTACGGTCGAGCAGCGGCCGCACTCCGGTCTGCTCGCAGAACCTGGCCAGCCGGGCGAGCTGGTCCCGGCTGCCCATGGTGGAGCCGACCACAGCAAGCTGCAGGAAGAAGACCCTGGTCAGGTCAGCCGGGGGAACGGCCCCGCTGGTCGCACCGCTGACCACGATCGTGCCGCCGGGGCGCAGCGCCCGCAGCGAGTGGGCCCAGGTGGCCTGGCCGACCGTCTCCATTACCGCATCCACCCGCTCCGGCAGCCGGGCGCCGGCCGGGAAGGCCTGGTCGGCGCCGAGCTGCACGGCCCGGTCCCGCTTGGCCTCGCTGCGGCTGGTGGCCCAGATCCGGTACCCGGCCGCCCGGCCGAGCAGGATGAGCGCGGTCGCCACCCCGCCGCCGGCGCCCTGAACCAGGACCGTGGCACCCGGCTCCAGCCGGGCCCGGCTGAACAGCATCCGGTAGGCGGTCAGGTACGCGGTCGGCAGGCAGGCCGCCTCGGCGAAGGACAGCACGGGGGGCTTGGCCACCAGGTTGCGCCGCGGCACGGCTACCCGCTGCGCGAAGGTCCCGTCGTACCGCTCAGACAGCAGCGACCGGGCCGGGTCGAGAGTCTCGTCCCCGCCCCCGGCGGCCGGGTCGGCTACCACCGCGTGCACGATGACGTCGTTGCCGTCCTCATCCAGCCCGGCCGCATCGCAGCCAAGCACGATCGGCAGCCGGTCGGCAGAAATCCCGACCCCGCGCAGCGTCCACACGTCGTGATGGTTGAGCGCGGCGGCCCTGACCGTGACGGTGGTCCAGCCGTCCGGCGGCGACGGGTCTGGCCGTTCGCCGAGGTCAAGGCCGGCTATCGGGTTGTCGGCGTCGATGCGCGCCGCGGTGACTGCGAACATGCTCCGGACCCTAGCGGCACCCGGCCCGCCGGTCACCGCTGGGGCCGGACGCGCCCGCCGCGCGCCGCCCGGGGACACCGCTCGGATTCGACGGCCTGATAAAGGCAGCTCAAAGGCCGGGCAGCTGGGCCCGCGGCCTTTAGTTAGCCGGGCAGAACGCGGAATCCGCCCGGTCGCCGTGGAATCATTTATCAATAGCCGGAAAGGCACCGCTGCGACAGGTTCATTTAACCGGCATATCCGTAATACCCTATATACCCTTTATACCCGTATCCGCAGTATCTGCGATGTCGGGACCCGGGATGCCGTACCGGGTACCGAGAACCGGATGCCGTACCGGGTACCGAGAACATGTGGCTGGCGGGAAGCCAGCACCCGAGCGCCGTGGTGACCGGGCGGCTTCAATGTGGCTCAAGGGCACCGGCCGACATCGGACCCTTGTCAAATGGTCCCGATCGAGTAAGGTCGGTCATAGCCAGAACGTCCGCTTTTGGCAAAGGCCGTCCGCATTGGGTAGTGACCACATGTCAGATTGGCGTTCCGGCAGAGTCCGTCATGCCCTTGTGAATTTGCCCAGGCGAACGCAACCGTCCTCGGGGAGCCGCTCAGCACGCTGGCCATAACCGGGCGAAGAGGGTGAGGTCGGGTGGCCGGAGGCGCACACCCACAACAGGATGGCGCGCACTCACAGCTAGATCCGGCGTGGGTTGACGAGGTGCTGCTGACGGGTGCCGCCACGGATATCTGCCTGCACCTGGCCGGGCCCGTCAGCCGCGCGACGCTCCGCCGGCTGGTGGCGGAGCGGCACCGGGCCCTCGCCGATGCCGGGCTGCGCCGTGGCGGGTCCGTCGCGCTGTGCCTGGCACCGTCGCTGGCGTTCATCACTAACCTGCTCGCTGCGTGGCAGATCGGCGCGCAGGCCGCGCTGCTCGACCACCGGCTCACCCGCTACGAGGTAGATGCCGCTCTCCGGCGGCTGCTGCCGCAGGTCGTCGTTACCGCTGAGCACCCGGCGGGCGGCCCGCTGCGGGGATTCGCCGAGATCACCGAGCACGTGCGCGGCTATCCCGGCCGACCGGCCGGCACCGGCCACGCCGTCATCCAGCTCAGCTCCGGGTCAACCGGACCTTCCAAGATCATTGCCCGGGATGCCGCGAACCTCGTCGAAGAGGTGCGGCGCTACACCATGATCGACGGCGTCCCGCGCAGTGGTGAGCGCATCGTCTCGCTCGCATCGATGGTGCACGTGCTGGGGCTGGTCGGCGGCCTGCTGTACGGCCTGCACGCGGGCGCGACCCTCACGATCCCGGTCCGGATGACCGCCGACGGCATCCTGTCCGCAGTCGCCGCGAGCCCTCAGCCGACCACGCTGCTCGGTGTCCCGTTCCACCTCGAGCTGCTGGCCTCGGTGCGCAACCCGCCGGAGCTGCCGCAGCTCACCGGCATGACGACCGGCGGCGAGCTGGTGCGCGCCGACGTCCGCGCCGCCTTCGTCGACCGCTACCAGGTGCGCCTCGGCAACATGTACGGCATGACCGAGGTCGGCGTCATAGCGACCGACCTGTTCGGCGCCCACCGGCCGGCCGTCCGCCCGGTACCCGGCCTCACGGTCCGCGAAGAGGCCGGCGAGCTGCTCGTCTCGATGCCGTCCTCGCCGTACCTCGGCGAGGTGGAGCCGGGCCGCTGGGCGGACGGCTGGCTGCACACCAGGGACGCCGGCCGGGTCGATCCGGTCACCGGCCTGGTGCAGGTGCTCGGCCGCCGGGACTCCCAGGTCTCGGTCGGCGGGCTGAAGGTCGACCTGACCGAGGTCGAGCACACCCTCGCCGCGCTGCCCGAGGTCGAGGCGGCCGTGGTGGTGCAGGACCACTCGATCGAGGCGTACCTGGTGCTGGCCGGCGGAGCCGAAGTTGCCGCGGTCGAGCGCGAGATCGCCATCCGGCTGGCGGGCTACAAGCGGCCGCGGCAGCTGCACGTGGTCGGGCAGCTGCCGCGCACCGCCACCGGGAAGCTCGTGCGCGATCGCGCCGTGCTCCGGGGAGCCGGACCAGCCGCGCCCGCGGCGGTTCAGCCCGGCCCGGGCCAGCCCGGGGTGACCCGGTGACCGCGTCCTGGCCGCAGCGGCCGGATGTCATCGCGATGCTCGCCAGCTACGGTGATCGCCGCCCGGAACAGGTTCCCGAGGCGATCGGCTCCCTGGAACTGACCTGGCTGATCCACCAGATCGAGCAGCGCCACGGCGAGCTCGACATCGGCGACGATGCGCTCGCCCGCATGTCGACCGTCACCGGCGCGGTAGAGGTGCTGGGGGAGATGAAGATCGGGTTAACCACATGACCGGCCGGCCCGCCGTGACCCCCTCCCCCGCCGCCCGCCGGGGACCGGCGGCGGCCGTCGTGACCGGGGCCGCCGCGCTCAGCGCCTACGGGCGCGGCACCGATGCGCTGCTGGCCGGGGTGCTGTCTGGCCGGCCCTTCGCGCCGGTGCGGCGTTTCGACGTAACGA
Organism: uncultured Actinomycetota bacterium; assembly: GCA_963719705.1. GTDB lineage: Bacteria > Actinomycetota > Actinomycetes > Streptosporangiales > Streptosporangiaceae > CAVRCV01. The sequence continues at coordinate 95,861 of CAVRCV010000009.1, read as the reverse complement.
ATCGCCGGGCGCGGGTCGCCGCCGCGCTGCCCGGCTCCCCGGCGCTGCTCGCGGAGGTGACCAGGGCAGCCGGCGAGGCCTGCGAGGATGCCTGCCTGCCGGCGGCCGCGCGGGCCCGCAGCCCGGTGTTCCTGGCTATCCATGGCGACCCGGCGATCGGCCGGGCCGCCCCGCCGGTGCAGCGCGGGCTCGGCGCGGGCGCGTTCGCCGCGGCGGTGGCGCGCGGGGCTGGCCTGGCCGGGGCTGGCCTGGCCGGGGCCGGCCTGCGCTGCTACACGTCGGCCTGCGTGGCGGCGAGTACCGCCGTCGCCGACGCGGCCGCGATCATCGCCCGCGGGCGCGCCGACCGGATCGTCGTGGCGGCCGGGTACCTAGTCGAGAGCGACCAGTTCGCGCTGTTCGACGCCGGCCGGGTACTCGCGGACGACGGGCAGGTACGACCGTTCAGCACCGGGCGGCGAGGGCTGCTGCTCGGCGACGGCGTTGGTGCGGTGGTCATCGAGTCCGAGGCGGCCGCGCGGGCGCGGCGCGCACCGGTACTGGCCAGGATCGCCGGCTGGGGCCGGGCCGGCGACGCTTACCATCCGTGCCAGCCGCACCCGGAGGGGCACGGCATGGCCCGCGCGATCGGCGCCGCCCTGCACCGGGCCGGTATCGCCGCCGGTGACCTCGGCTACCTCAACGCCAGCGGCTCGGGTACCCGGTACAGCGACCCGGCCGAGGCGAGCGCGATCCGGCTCGCACTCGGTGCCGCCGCAGGATGCGTGCCGGTCAGCTCCACCAAGTCGCTGCACGGTCAGGCACTGGAGGCGGCCGGCCTGCTCGAGCTGATCGTCACGCTGCTGGCCTGCCGCAAGGGCACCCTCCCGGTGAACGCCGGGTTCCTCGGCAGCGACGATTCCTGCCGGCTGCCCCTGGTGCTCGGCGAGTCGCTGGCGGCGACACCGCGGTATGCGATGAGCCTGAACGCCGCATTCGGCGGCGCCAACACGGCGCTAGTCATCGGCCTGCCATGACCAGCCTCGCAGCCGGCAAGTCGCCGGACCTGACGCCCCCGGACCCGACGGCCCCGGACCTGACGGCCCCGGACCTGACGGCCCCGGATCTGACGGCCCCGGATCTGACGGCAGGGGCGGCCGCGGACCGGGCCGGCCTGGAGATAGCGAGCTCGGCGTGCTGGCCGGAGACCGGCGCCGACCGGGAGGTTACCCCGCTGGCCGGGTTCATCGAGTCCAGCTTCAGCCCGCTGCTCGCCGCGGTCGCCGACCGGGCACTGAACCGCCGGGAGCCCGGTGCTGGCCTCGGGGGGGACGACCCCCCCCAGACCCCCCCCGGTACTGGCCTCGGGGCGGACGACCTCACCCAGACCCCGCCCACCGCGATCGTGATCGTGACCGCGCTGGGCGACGTCACCAGCGCGACCTGGGTCGCGCGCGCCGTGGACAGCGGACGGCGGGTGCTCCCGCTGATGTTCTTCCAGTCCGTGCCGAACGCCGTGGCCGGCTACCTGGCCGCGCGATGGCACCTTACCGGGCCGGTGGCGTGCGTCAGCGGCATCGAGGCCGGACTGGACGCGGCGGCGGCGCTGATCGAGGACGCGGACGCGGACGAGGCACTCGTCCTGTGGGCCGAGGTCGCCGTGACCGGCGACGACCGGGATCGGGCCGCGGCGGTCCTGGTGACCCGGAGGGAAGCAGGCCGATGAACCTGACCGACACCGACCACATCGAGCTCTATGTGGGTGATGCCCGGCAGGCGGCGCGGTACCTGTGCACCGCGTACGGGTTCGGTGTCTACGGGCACGGCGGGCCGGAAACGGGGCTGCCCGGCCAGCGCAGCGTGCTGCTCGGCCAGGGCGGGATCCGGCTGCTGCTGACCTCGGGCCTGCACGCGGGCCATCCGGCCAGCCAGTTCGTGGCCCGGCACGGCGACGGGGTGGCCGTGATCGCGTTCGGCACCGACAGCGCGGCGACCGCGTACGCCGAGGCAGTCGCGGCCGGCGGCATCGGCATCAGCCCGCCCGTGGCCTGGCGCGGCGGCGGTACCGAGGTGGTGACCGCGGCGGTGGCCGGCTTCGGCGACGTGATCTACCGTCTGGTCCAGCGGCACGGCGACCCGGCGCTGTTCCAGCCCGGCGCGATCGAGATGGAGCCGGGCAGCGGCGGCGACGATGACATGCTCCGCCTGATCGACCATGTGGCCGGGTGCGTGCCAGCGGGCGAGCTCGACGCCACCGTCCGCTTCCATCAGGAGGTGCTCGGCTTCGCCGTCACGTTTGAGGAGTACATCGAGGTCGGCGAGCAGGGGATGATCTCCAAGGTGGTGCAGAGCCCGTCTGGCGGCATCACCTTTACGATCATCCAGCCCGATCTCAGCCGCCGGGCCGGCCAGATCGACGACTTCCTGGCCTGGCACGACGGCGCGGGCGTGCAGCACCTCGCGTTCCTCACCCGCGACATCGTGGCCGCGGTCACGACCCTGGCGGGCCGCGGCGTGGAGTTCGCCGAGACCCCGTCGAGCTACTACGACGAGCTGGCCGGGCGCCTCGGCGCGACCGGCATCGCGGTCGGGGCGCTGCGCCCGCTCGGCATCCTGGCCGACCGTGATCACTGGGGCCAGATGTACCAGATCTTCGCCAAGTCGACGCACATCCGGCGTACCTACTTCCTCGAGCTGATTGACCGGCACGGGGCCCGCACGTTCGGCACGAGCAACATCCCGGCGCTGTACGCGGCGAAGGAGCGGGAGTTTGCCGAGATCCGGGACACGGCCTGCCGCGGCCGCGTCTGAGCAGACCGCACCGTCGCCTGGCCTGGCGAGGAAGGAGCGACCGTGAGCCTCTCGGCCGTCCCCCCGTTCACGCTGACGGAGGAGGAGCGCTCCCTTCTTCCGTCCGACGCCGACGTCGAGTTCTACGCCGAGCATGGCTGGTACCTCAGCCAGAAGCTGTTTGCCGACACCGAAGTGGACGAGCTGCTGGCCGCCAGCGAGCGGTACTACGCCGGCCAGCGGGACCGCACGCTGCCGGTCCGCCCGCCGCGGCTGGCGTACTGGGAGCCATCTCACGGCGACGTGCAGCGCCACAACGACTACGTCCATTACGAGCACGACGGCCTGGCCGCCATCCTGCGCAAGCCGCTCCTCGGCGCCGTCGCGGCCCGGCTCGCACAGGCCGATGAGATCCGCGTCTTCCAGTCGACGCTGATCTACAAGCCGCCGATCGCGGGCGAGCCGAGCAACGTCGTCCCGTGGCACTTCGACAAGCATTACTGGTCGTCCTGCAGCTCGGACAAGATGCTGACCGCGTTCATCCCGTTCCACGACTGCGGCGAGGAGATGGGCACGATCACCGTGATCGACCGCAGCCACCGGTGGCAGGAGACCGGCCGCGAGGACTCGATGACCAGGCACTTCGCCGAACGCGACCGCAGTGACCTGGAACGCGCGCTAGCGGATAACGCGGCACACAACCAGGCCGGCGTGGTCAAGGTCCCCATGATCATCCGCAAGGGTCACGTGAGCTTCCACCACTGCCGGATCTACCACGGCAGCGGGCCCAACCGCAGCCAGCGCCCGCGGCGGGCCGTCTCCTTCCACCTGCAGGACGGCGGCAACTCCTACCGCCGGTTCGTGCTCGGCAGCGGCGAGGTCCTCGCCTACAACCACGACGCACTGGTCCGGCGCCTGCCCGACGGCCGGCCCGACTACGGCGACCCCGAGTTCTGCCCGGTTGTCTGGCGCAACCCCGACCCGTCCGCCTGACGGACACTGCCAGCAGGAGGTTAAGCATGTCTCGTTACGACTGGGGGCAGCGGCACCCGGGTATCGAGCGTCTCGATGCACAGATCAGCGGAGCACGCGACCGGGTCATCAGCCACCCGCTGTATGCCGCGCTGGATAGTCACCACGCGATCCGCACGTTCCTGGAGCACCACGTCTTCGCGGTCTGGGACTTCATGTCGCTGCTGAAGTCGCTGCAGCGCAGTCTCACCTGCGTGGACGTGCCCTGGGTGCCATCCGGCCCGACTGGCAGCCGCCGCCTGATCAACGACATCGTCCTGGTCGAGGAGAGTGACGAGCTGCGCGGCGGCTTCATCAGCCACTTCGAGCTGTACCTGGCCGGCATGACCGAGGCCAGCGCCGATACCTCGGTCATCACCGGCTTCATCGACCAGCTCCGGGACTCCCGGCCGGTGCTCGAGGCACTCGACCTGGCCGGAGTGCCCGGCCCGGCAGCCGAGTTCGTGCGCGTCACCTGGGGCTTCATCGAGAACGCGCCGGTTCACGCGCAGGCCGCGGCGTTCGCCTTCGGCCGCGAGGACCTGATCCCGGACATGTTCCAGCAGGTTGTCGGGGTGAACGAGCGGATCGGGTCGCTGGACACATTCATCGACTACCTGGCCCGCCACATCGAGGTCGACGGCGAGGAGCACACCCCGATGGCCATGCAGATGCTGGCCGACCTGTGCGGTGACGACGAGGCCAAGTGGGCGGACTGCGCCGAGACGGTCAACCTCGCGCTCACGACCAGGGCCCGCCTGTGGGACGGCATCCTCGCCGCCATCCGCGAGCCAGTGCCGGCCTAGGCCGTGTCCCAGCCACCGCACGCCCCCAGGGCTGACTCCGCCGGGCTGTACCGGACGGTCCGGCTGATCCGCCGGTTCGAGCAGCGGGCGATCGAGCTGGTCCGCAGCGGCATGATCCCCGGCGGCATTCACCCCTACCTCGGTGAGGAGGCGATCGCGGCCGGAGCGTGCGCGGCGCTGCGCGCCGACGACCTGATCACCAGCACCCACCGCGGCCACGGGCACGTGCTCGCCAAGGGCGCCGATCCGGCCCGGATGCTGGCCGAGCTCGCGGGCCGCGAGACCGGGCTGAACCGCGGCCGCGGCGGGTCCATGCACGCCGCCGACGTCAGCATCGGCGTCTGCGGCGCCAACGCGATCGTCGGCGCGTCGGCCGCGATCGCGACCGGGGTGGCCTGGTCGCAGCGGCGAGCCGGAACCGACCGGGTCACCGTCACGTTCTGCGGCGACGGCGCGGTGAACCAGGGCGTGCTGCTCGAGTCGCTGAACCTCGCCTCGCTGCGGCGGCTGCCGGTCATCTTCGTCTGCGAGAACAACGGGTTCGCGACGTCGATGCGGGTCGAGGACACCACCGCCGGGTCGATCACCGGCCGCGCCGAGGCGTTCGGCATCCCGGCCGGGACCGTCGACGGCATGGACGCCGAGGCGGTGCTGGCCGCCGCCGCCGGCGCCGTCGCCGTCGCCAGGGCGGGAGACGGCCCGACGTTCCTGGAGTGCCTGACTTACCGGTTCGACGCCCATCACACCTGGGAGCACATCCTGCGCCCGCGTTACCGCTCTGATGAAGAGATCGCCGCGGGAGCGGTGCGCGACCCGGTGCTGATCCAGGCGGCGCGGGTGCCGGAAGACGTCCGGTCGCTGATCGATGCGGAGATCGAGGCACTGCTGGACGCGGCGGAGCGGTTCGCGGCGCAGAGCCCGGAGCCGGACGCATCCGGCGCGCTCGACTACCTCTACGCCGGCGGGCTGCGGGCACGGGCGGGGTACGCCTGATGCCGCTGCTGTCCTACCTGAGGGCGCTCAACCGGGCCCTGAGCACCGAGATGGAGCGTGATCCGGCCGTCTGCGTGATCGGCGAGGACGTCGGCGTCGCGGTCAGCAACCTGACCACCGGGCTGCTCAAGCGCTTCGGGCCGGAACGGGTCATCGACATGCCGATCTCCGAGCAGGCGTTCACCAGCTTCGCGACCGGGGCCGCGATCTCCGGCTCCCGGCCGGTGGTCGAGTTCCAGATACCGGCGCTGCTGTTCCTGGTGTTCGAGCAGATCGCGAACCAGGCGCACAAGCTCCCGCTGATGACCGGCGGCCAGGTCAGCGTCCCGGTCACCTACGTGCTGCCGAGCTCGGGGTCCAGGCCCGGCTGGGCCGGCCAGCACTCCGATCACCCGTACAGCCTGTTCGCGCACGTGGGCGTCAAGACCGTGGTGCCGGCCACCCCCACGGACGCATACGGCCTGATGGTGACCGCGATCCGGGATAGCGACCCGGTGATCCTCTTCGCGCCGGCCGGAGCCGTGGCCCTGCGCGAGAACGTCGACTTCGCCGCGCTCGGCCCGGTACCGCTTGGCGCCGGCCGGGTGCACCGGCCGGGCACCGACGTGACGGTCGTGGCGGTCGGGCATCTCGTCCAGGATGCCCTCGCGGTCGCGGACGAGCTGGCCGGCGCGATCTCGGTCGAGGTGTTCGACCCGCGCACGCTGTACCCGTTCGACTGGCCCGGCCTGGCCGCGTCGCTGGACCGCACCGGCCGCCTGGTCGTCATCGACGACTCCAACCGGACCTGCGGCATCGGCGGCGAGATCCTCGCCACCGCGGCCGAGGAGATGCGGCTGATCGCGCCGCCGAAGCGGGTCACCAGGCCGGACGGCGCGGTGCTGCCGTTCGCCCGCGGGCTCGACCTCGCGGTGCAGCCGACCCGCGGCCAGCTGCGCACCGCGATCGAGACCGTGGCGAAGACCAGCCAGACCGTCCGGCGGGCCCGGTGAGAGTGTCGCTGTCCGACCTGCTCAGCGACGAGGGGCGGCGCGACCCGTACCGGTTCTACGCCAGGCTGCACGAGATCGGCGAGGCGGTCCCGCTCGGCCCGGCCGACAGGTACGCCGCCGTCGTCTGCGGGTACGACGCGGTGAGCCGGGTGCTGTGCGATCCCGGCTTCCGGGTGCCGGACGCGCAGTACATGAACCGCACCGGGACCTGGTGGCGCAGCCATCCCGTGGTGCGCACGCTGATGACCGGCTTCCCCAACGTCAACGGGGAAGCGCACGCACGGGTGCGCCGGCTGTTCAGCCCGGCGGTCACCGTCCGCCGGGTGGCCGCGCTCGGGCCCGCCATCGTCGCCAGCACCGATCACTGGCTCGGCCGGCTGGCCGAGCTCGGCGCGGACGGCCGGCCGGCCGACTTCATCGCCGCGTTCGCGCTGCCGCTCCCGGTCGACGTCATCAGCGAGCTGCTGGGGGTACCGGGGCCGGACCGGGCCTGGTTCCCGCCCCGGGTCGCGGCCTTCGACGCGGTCCTTGAGCTGGGTCAGCACTCGCTGCGGCTGGTCCGGGCCGCCAGCACCGCGGCGGAGGAGCTGACCGGTTACTTCGCCGGGCTGGTGGCCTCCCGCCGGGCCGCACCGCGCGAGGATCTCGTCTCCGACCTGGTCCGGCCCGACGGCCCCCGCGCCCCCGATGACCCCCACGGCCCCGGCGGCCCCGGCGGCCTCGGCGGTCCCGGCGGTCCCGGCGGCCCCGATAGCACTGCCCGGCTCACCGAGCCCGAGCTGCTGGCCAGCCTGATCGTCATGTTCAACGCCGGGTTCCGCACCACCGCGAGCATGTTCGGCAACGGCCTGGCCCTGCTATTGCGGCACCCGGAGGCGCTGGCCGCGCTGCGCGCCGACCCGTCCCGCACCCCCGGCTATGTCGAGGAGATACTGCGGTACGAGCCGCCGCTGCACTTCGCGGTCCGGTTCGCCGCCGCCGATACCGAAGTGGCGGGCGTGCCAGTGGCGGCGGGCCAGTCGGTGCTGGTGCTGATGGCGGCGGCCAACCGGGATCCGCGGCGGTTCCCGGACCCGGACGCGTTCAACCCGGACCGCACCGACAACCATCACCTCACGTTCACCGCCGGACCGCACTACTGCCTCGGCGCCGCCCTCGGAAGGCTGGAGGGAACGCTCGCCTTCCCGCGCCTGCTGCGCAGGTTCCCCTCGCTGACGCTCGCCGCCGAGCCGGCCGAGCGGCGCCAGCTGATGCTGCGCGGCTACGACCAGCTGCCGGTGCGGCTCGGCTAGACCGGGGCGCTGGCCGAGCCGAAGGCGCACAGGTCGCGCAGCACGCACCGGCCGCAGCCCGGCCGCCGCGCCCGGCAGACCGTGCGGCCGTGGGTGACCATCGCCACGTGCAGGTCGTAGCGGAGGCCGGCCGGCACGCGCGGCCCGAGCAGCCGGTGCGCCCGGTCGGCGGTGGTTTTCGCCGGGAGCCAGCCGAGCCGCGTGGCGACCCGGTGCACATGGGTGTCGACCGGGAACGCGGGCCGCCCGAGGGCGAAGACGAGCACGCACGCTGCCGTCTTCGGACCGACCCCCGGCAGGGACTCCAGGTAGGCCGCCGCGGCCGGGTCGTCGAGGTCGCGCAGGCGGCCGAGGCTGATCCGTCCCTCGCGCTGCTCGATCGCCGCCAGTACCTGCTGGATCCGCCGCGCCTTCTGGTCCGCGATGCCGCCGCAGCGGATGGCGTCTGCCACCTCCCCGGCCGGCGCGTCCGCGACCTGCTCCCAGCTCGGGAACCGCTGCTTGAGCCGGGCGAATGCGCGCCCGGAGTTGATGTCGGAGGTGTGCTGCGACAGCACGGTCGCGACCAGCTCGTCGAGCACCGGCAGCACCGGTCCGGGCACGAACCTGCCCTGCTGGGCGCGCAGCCGCCGCTGCACCGCCCTGACGTCCGCGGCTCCGGGCGCTGTCACCATGCCTCCCTTACCCCGGCTCAGGCTATTGGGCTGACGGCAGCCAGCGCGCTGCCTGGTGGGCGAATGGCGCGGGACCGGCCAGCGCGACTGCGGCTCGGTGGCCGGCCGGGGCGGCGAGATCGGCCACCCGGCACCGGAGGGCCGGCTCGGAGCAGCTGACGACTTCCCGGCGGTGCACCAGGATGCGCAGGTTGGGGAACAGGCGCCCGCCGGCGGACTTGATGGCTGCCTCCTTGCGCACCCACAGCCTGGTGAACCGGTCGGCCTGCGCCTCGCTGTCACCGGCGGCACCGACGTACCCGGCCTCCTCGGGCAGGAAGAACCGCGCCGCCAGGCCCTCCGCCCGCGGGCCGGGCACGAGCTGCTCGATGTCGACGCCGACGGGGCGGGCGGTGCTGATCGCCACGGCGACGAGATCGCGCGTGTGCGAGAGGCTGGTATGCAGGCGCGACCACGGCGGCAGCAGCACCGGCTTGCCGTGGCTGCCCGCCGCCCACGCGAGAGCCTCGGGCGGCGCGCCGAGCTCGTGCCCGGCGAGCAGGCGCAGCGCGCCGTGCGCGACGGTAAACCGGCGCCGGGCGGCCGGATCCGCGAACGCCATCGCCCTGGCCCGCTCACCGGCGTCGAGCACGGCCCGGCACCTGGCCTCGTCGGCGGGCGGCAGGTCGACCGGCACGATCTGGACCCGTACGGCATCGGTCCCGGCGCGGCAGCGGTCACCGGGGCGAGCGGGCCATCATGGGGCCGGCGGCGGACACTCCGGCTGGCCCACCGCGAACGCTCGCCGCAGGCGGCTGGCCGCCGCCGACACCGCGGCCCCGGCGGTGTCCAGGGTGCCGATCATGGTGAAGAACCCGTGCACCATGCCGTCATACCGGATGATCTCGGCGGGCACGCCGGACGCCGCCAGCCGCCGGGCGTACTGCTCCCCCTCGTCGCGCAGCGGGTCGTACTCCGCCGTGATCACCGTCGCGGCCGGCAGGCCGCGCAGGTCGGCGGCCCGCAGCGGCGAGGCAAGCTGGCTCGCGCCGTCCGCCGGCGAGGCCAGGTACATGCTCCAGTACCAGCGGACCGACGTCACGTTGAAGAAGCGCTGGTCGGTGCCCTCGCGCATGGATGCGGTGTCGGCCAGGTAGTCCGTGTTCGGGTACACCAGCAGCTGGTGCCGGATGACCGGCCCGCCGCGCTCCCGCGCGAGCAGCGCGACCGCGGCGGCCAGGTTGCCGCCCGAGCTGTCCCCGGCGATGGCCAGCCTCGCCGCGTCCGCGCCGAGCTCGGCCGCGTGCGCGGCGACCCAGGCCGCGCCCGCGTGACAGTCGTGCACCGCCGCCGGGAACTTGTGCTCCGGGGCCAGCCGGTAGCCCACCGAGACGGTGACGCACGGCACCGCGTTGGCGAGACGCCGGCAGACCCCGTCGCAGGTATCCAGGGTGCCGAGGCTCCAGCCGCCGCCGAAGAAGTACACCAGGACCGGGCCGCCTGCCGCCGCCGCGGCCGGCCGGTACATCCGCGCCGGGATGTGGCCGGCCTCGCCGGGGATGCGGAGGTCACGTACCTCGGCGACCGGCTCGGCCGTCCCGGCCGCCGCGAGCACGCTGCTGAGGTCCGCGGCCCGCGCCTGCTCGATCGACAGGTCGTACAGGCCCGGCGGCCGGTCCCGCTCGATCTGATCGCGGAGGGCCTGGACCTGGGGGTGCAGCGGCATCGGATGCTCCAGTAACCGGCCGCCGGTTACTGCGCGGCCTGGCCGGCCAGGTGGCGCTGGCGCATCAGGAACTTGCGCACCTTGCCGGTGGGCCCGACCACGATGTCGTCGTCCGGCACCGATTCGATCCGCCGCAGCGTCGCCGCGGCGGGCTCGCCCAGCGCCTCGGACACTGCCTCGGTGCGGTCCGCGCCGGGATCGGCACCCGGCGCGAGCAGCAGCAGGACGTCGGTCACGATCGCGCCGTCCGCGTGGCCCGCGACCACGGTGCAGTCACGCACGTCCGGGCAGCGGACCAGGATGCGTTCCTCGGACAGGGCCGTGTACAGCTTGTGGCCACCGCCCAGGTCCACCGTGTCGGCCGCCCGGTCCACGTGATAGTAGTAACCGTCGGAGTCCCGGTACATGAGGTCGCCGGTGAGGTAATAGCCGCCGCGCCGGGTGCGGTAGGTACTCACCGAGTCGTTCCAGTAGCCGAGCGCGAGGGTGGGGGATTTCAGGCCCAGGTGCCCGACCGTGCCGGCCGGCACCTGCGCCCCGGTGTCGGGATCGAGGAGCGCCACGTCGGCGAAGATGTGCGGCTTCCCGACGCACCGGCCGTACCGGCTGGTGCCAGCGTGGTGGCTGATCCGGAAGCCGGAGTACCCCATCTCGGTGGAGCCGATGCCGTCGATGAAACGTGAGCCTGGCTCCCGGACCACGCCCTCGCGCGTGTAGACCGGGTGCGTGCCGGCCGCGACGAGGGGGCGGACGTGGGCCTCGTGCGCGCAGTCGCCGGTGTTGAACCAGACCGACACCGAGTCCAGGTCCCGCTCGGCCAGGTCGTAGCGCGCCAGCTCGGCCCAGGTCACCGCGAACCCGTAGACGGCCGTCGGGTGCCACCGCTCGATGGCATCCAGCACCGCGACGCCGCTGCGCCCGAACGGCCCGCCCTGCGCCGAGAGGAAGAGCAGCTCCGACCGCCTGCACAGGGCCTGATGCAGGGTGAGAATGCCGGCCGTGTGCGCGGCCGGCAGGGCGGACAGTATCCGTTCATCGTCATATGCCCGGGGCCCGGACAGGCGGAGCTGCCGGGTGGCGGCGAAAAGGCTGCTGTGCGAATGGACTACCGCCGCCGGAGTACGGGTGGTACCGGAGGAATGGGTGATGGCGATGGGGTCGGAGGCGTCGTAACGGTAATGCGCCGGCGCGGCAGCCGGATCGCCGGTGCCGAGCTCCGCGGCATCGGCGAGGATCGGGACACCGAGGTCGTGGCCCTGCAGCAGCTCGCGGTGCTCGGCGTCGGCCAGCACGCCGGTGCCGCGGAGGCGCCGGATGTAGCCGGCTGCGACCGGCGCCGGCATGCTGCCGTTCAGCAGCGCCGGAATCGCGCCCACCCAGTTCAGCGCCAGGAACGTCAGCAGGCAGTCGGCCGACGAGGTGGCGTAGACGGCCACCGGGTCGCGCGGCCCGATCCCGCTGCGGTGCAGCCAGGCAGCCCGCGCGGCGACTCGTTCCGTCAGCGCGCCCAGGGTCAATGGGGCCCAGCCGGGGTGGCCGTCGACCGCGACGTCGAAGGTAATGCCGGGGCCGTCCGCCGCCGCGCCGTGCTCCCGCAGCTTCGCCAGCACGTTGCCGGCGCCGAGCTCGGGATCGGCGGCGAGCACGGCACGTATGTTCGCGGTGCTCATCAGGTCATTCCGCGGTGCTGGCCACGGTGAGGCCGGCCACGATGAGGCAGAATTCGCCGACTGTCTTTCCGGCCAGTTCTTCCGCCTCATCCTCGCTGAACTTGACGCCGTATTCGTCCTCGACGCGGACGGCGAGCTCGGCGAGTGCGAGCGACGACACATCGGCCCCGCCCGGGCCGAGCTGGGAGTCGTCATCGATGTCTGTTACGTCGTAGTTCATCTCCTGCAGCGAGGCGAGGATGAACTGCTTGATAGAGGTCACTTCGCTGGTCGGATGCGGCATCAGACGGCTCCGCTACGTCGCAGGTGACAGCCCGGGCTTCCGGCCCAGAGCGTAACATGCTGGGTGGATATGTTCCTATTCCCGGAATGGCGGCCACGGCCGTGACAGCGCTTGAGGCAGTGGCCGTGTACGTGCCGGAGCAGCAGGTTCCGATCGAGCACCTGGCCGGGCAGGTCGGGCTCTCCGCGATGCAGGTGAAGGTGTTCAAGCGCTTCCTGGGACTCGCGCACGTGCGCCGGGATACCGGGCGGACGCTGCTCGATCTGCTGCTCGCCGGGGCGTCCGGGCTTGATGCCCTGCGCGGTCGCGAGCATCAGGTCAGGTACGTGCTGCACGCCAGGGCCACGCCGGTGGAGACGCCCTATCCGGTGAACCCGCTGCACGAGCTGTGCCGGATGCTCGGGCTCGGCCACGCCATCGCCTTCACCGTGACCCACCACGGCTGCGCTTCGCAGCTGCTCGCGATCGATATGGCCAGGCTGCTCGCGGCAGACGGGGACACCGGCGCGCTGGCGCTGGTCCTCGCCGGGGAAAAGGCGTTCACCCGGGATGCCCAGCTCATGCCCGGCATCTCGGTGTTCGGCGAGGCCGCGGCGGCGTGCCTGGTGCGGCCGGACGGGCGCCGGGACCGGCTGCTGGCCTACGTCACCAGCATCCAGGGTGAGTTCGACGGCCGGTTCACCGACTTTCCCGAGATAGCGGCCCGGTACGAGCGGGAGTATCCCGCGTCGCTGGCCGCGGTGATACGGGCCGCGGTCGCGCAGGCCGGGCTGAGCATCGACGAGATCAGCCTGATCCTGCCGCACAACGTCAACCTGCTGTCCTGGCGGCGGCTGTGCCGCCGGATCGGCTACCCGGTCGACCGCGTCCTGCTGGACAACGTCCCGGTCACCGGGCACGCCTTCTGCGCGGACTCGTTCATCAACTACGTCACCGCCGCCGAGCGCGGCCTGCTGCGCCCCGGCGACAGGTACCTCATCGTCGCGGCCGGGGGAGCCACGTTCTCGGCCATGGTCTGCGAGCACTAGGCGATAGGGGCTCCATGCTCGAGCGAACCAGCACCGAACGCATCCTTGTGCCGTTTGCCGGCCCGGCCGGCACCGCGCCGGTGACCTGGGGCCAGAAGGCAATCCTGGAGCGCGTGCGGGAGGCCGGCTGGCGGGAGAACGGCTGGCGCCGGGAGGGGACATTCGGCCGCCTGATCGCCTACAGCGCGTCCTTTTTCACGATGGAGCCCGAGGGCACCAGCATCGAGGACCTGGCGGCGCAGCTCGGCGACATGATGAGCCGCTACGCCGCGCTGCGGCTGCGGCTGGGCACCGACCCGGCAGGCCGGCCGTGCCAGCTGGTGTCCGGATCCGGGCAGCTCGCCCTGGACATCGTGACCCTCCCCGCCGCCGCGGATCCCGCCGACATCACGAAGTACGCCGACGAGCTGTGGTTCGAGCGCCTGTTCACCCCGCTCGACCTGGACCGCGACCTGCCGGTGCAGATGGCGGTGCTCCGGCACCGCGGCGTCCTGGCCTGCCGGGTGTGGACCATCCACAACGTTGCCGTCGACGGCGAGGCCGCCACCCTGCTCGCGTTCGGTGACTCCGGCGGCCAGCGCCTGGCGGACCCGCAGATGTCCATCCTGGACCTCGGCCGGCGCGAGCAGACGGCAGAGCTGCGGCGGGTCAGCGACCGGGCCATGCGCCACTGGGAATCGCACCTGCGCGACATCCCGCCGCTGACGTTCGGCGAGCCGGCCCACACCAGCGGCCGGCTCGGGGAACGCTACTGGCACTGCGTTTTCAGCTCGCCCGCGACCCACCTGGCCCTGCTGGCCATCGCCGGGCGCACCAGGACCGACACCTCGCGCGTCCTGCTCGCCGTCATCGCGACCGCGATCGGGCGGGCCGCCGGCCTCGGCCGGCTGACGACCAAGGTCATGGTGAACAACCGGTTCCGGCCGGGCTACGCCGAGCTCATCGCGCCGCTGCTGCAGGCCTCGGTGATGACGATCGATCTCGCCGACGCCACGGTGGATGAGGTGGTGGCGCGGGTCCGCCGGGCCATGCTGCCGACCGCCCTGCACGGCTACTACGACCCGGACCAGCTCGCCGCGCTCGGCACCCGCCTGGATGCCGAGCGCGGCTACCCCGCCAGGGTGACCTGCCAGATCAGCGACGGGAGGCTGCGGACCAGGCCGACGGCCGAGGCGGCTGCCCGCAGCGGACAGGTAACCATGGCGCAGATCAGGCAGAAGCTGCCGGAAACCACGATGTCCTGGAACGGGACGCTCGACGTCTTCCCGGATCAGGCCACCATCACCGTGGATAACCAGCCCGAGACGGTCGCCCTGACGCTGATCTTCGACATGGCCTGCCTCACCGAGGCGCAGGTCGGGGCGATGATCTACGGAATCGAGGAGGTAGCGGTGGCGGCGGCATTCGACCCGGCCGTGCCGACCGCGATCACCGGCCGGGCTTCATGATCCCGGTACGACCTGATCCCAGGTCACCGGCAGCGATTCCAGGCTGCGCACGACCAGGCCGGGCTTGAAGCGCAGCTCCGATTCGGGCACGGCCAGGCGCAGGCCGGGCAGCCGCCGCAGCAGGGCACCGAGGGCCTCCTGAAGTTCCATCCGGGCCAGCGCGGCGCCCAGGCAATGGTGCGGGCCGGCCCCGAAACCCAGGTGCGGGTTGCTGACCCTGGTCAGGTCCAGCGTGTCCGGCGCCGGCGAACACCGACGAGTCCCGGTTGGCCGACACGACGGCCGGCAGCACCGCGGAGCCGGGCGGGAGAACTACCCCGCCCAGCGCCACCTCCTGGGTCGTGACCCTGGGCAGCAGCACGCCGTTGTCGCCGAGCTGGATGAACCGGGACAGCTCCTCGACCGCGCGGGCAACCGCGTCCCGGTCGTGGCCGTCCAGGCCGGCCAGCTGCACGGGGTGGCGGGCGAGCACGAGCAGGAACAGGTTGATCTGGTTGGTCGTGGTCTCGTGCCCGCCCACGAAGATGCCGGCGGTGACCGAGATCAGCTCCCGCTCGGTCAGGTCGTCCTGCTCATCCCAGGCACCGATGAGCGCGCTCATCAGGTCGTCTCCGGGATGGCGGCGGCGGTCCGCGATCATCTCGCCGAACGCGTCAAGGGCGGCCTGCGGGGCCGCCGGATCGGCGTCCCAGTCGCCCACCAGCGCGTCGGACCACTGCCGGACCTTGTCCCGGTCGGCCTCGGCGATGCCGAACAGCCTGCTGATCACGTAGATCGGCAGCGGCGCCGAGACGTACCTGATCAGGTCGGCCGGCGGTCCGGCCGCCGCCATCTGGTCGATCATCTGATTGATCAGCTCCGCCACCCTCGGGCGCAATTCCTCCACCCGGCGGGGCGTGAACGCGTGCGAGACCACCCGGCGCATCATGGTGTGCCGCGGCGGGTCCATGCCGATCAGAGAGTCCTCGGCGAGCGAGCCGAGCTCGCGGGTCGGGCGGTTCGGGCCGGCCGCGGCGGCACGGCTGAAGCGCTGGTCGGTGAACACCTGCCGGACGTCGGCATGCCGAGTCGCGAGGTAGGCGCGAGTCCCGTCGGGAAGCTCGATGAGCGGCACCGGGCACCGCTCGCGCAGCCCGGCGTAGTCCGGTGACGGGTGGTAGATCGTCGGGGCCGGGCTGAGCGGGTACCGGATCGGCGGCTGCTGGGTCATCTGCGGGCCTTTCTGGGGGTTGAGCTCGCACTGCGGGCTAGCTCCGTCAGCACCGGGACCAGCGCGGCGGGCGCGGGCCTCTCATTCACTCGCTCGCGCATCAGCGCCGCTCGCTCGCGCCAGCGGCCGTCGCCGAGAAGCCCGCCGACCAGGTCGCGGATCTGCCCGGAGCTGGCCTGCTCCGGTGCGAGCCAGGTACCGGCGCCGGTCGCCGCCAGCCGCTCGGCGTTGAAGTGCTGGTCGCTCACCTGCGGCAGGATCAGCTGCGGGACGCCCAGGCAGAGCCCGGTCATGGTGGTGCCCGCCCCGCCCTGCTGCACCAGCGCGGCACAGGTCGGCAGCACCAGCCGCAGGGCCAGCGGCGCGGCGGCCAGCCGGACGTTATCCGGCACCGGGCCAAGACGCGCCCGCTGGGCCGGATCGACCAGCACGACAACCTCCGCGTCGAGCGCGGCCACCGCCCCGATGATCGCGGACAGGTCCATCAGGCCGTCCAGCCTGGCGCCGGCCATCATGGTGCCGGCGGTTACGCAGACGCGGGGTACCTCCGGCCGCCCGGCCGGCCGGCGCAGCCAGTCCGGCAGCACGGCCGGACCGTTGTAGGGCACGAAACGGACCGGCTGGCTCGGCCCGGACAGCGGCACCTGCATGGGCGGCGGCACCGGGTCGAGCGTGAGCCGCCCGGTCAGGCCCACGTCCGGGGCGCCGAGCCCGTACCTGGCCGCGAGCGGCCCGATCACCGTCTCGGTGTCCAGGCTGAGCGTGACCGAGGAGTCGGGGCCCCACAGCTGCAGCACGCCGGGCACGCCGAGCGCTGCGGCAGCCACCGGCGCGGCCAGGTTGAAGGGCTCCCAGATCAGCAGGTCCGGCCGGTATTCCCGGCCGAACTCGACCAGGTTGCCGAGCAGCGCGTCGGCGAAGCGGACGACGCCGCCGTCGGCGGTGATGGCGGGCTCCAGCTCGCCGCCCGGCGCCCTCGCCGCCCGGCGCCCTGCCGTCCGGCGCCCTGCCGTCCGGCTGAGCTTCACCCCGGCCGTCGCCGTCCAGCCTGGCCACCCTGCCGATGCGGCCGGCGAACACCGTGGCGAAGTCGAGATCGGCGCCCAGCGGCACCGCGGCGAGGCCGGCCGAGCTGATGGCCTGTGCCATGGACGGGTGGCTGGCCACCCGCACCTCGTGGCCCGCGGCCTGCAGCGCCCAGCCGATCGGGACCAGGCTGAACAGATGTGACGGCCAGCCCCAGGTGGACATCAGAATCCGCATAGCCGCAGTCGATCCCGACCAATCCGCGAGCAGTACCGGTCTACCGATGCTATAGACCGATGTCGCCGCGGCGGAAGGTCGGCTTTGCCGCGTTCCGGCGGCATATTGACGGTTACCCGACATTGCCGGAGGCTTACCTCGGTGTCCGATGTCCGGCTGGCCGCTTCCAGGTAGGTAATCCGCCATGACCGTCGATTCCGCGCCGCGGCGATACCCGTTCGAGCCGTTCACCGGCGACCTGCCGGACGAGCTGCTGGAGATGATCCTCACGAACCCGGTCAGCCGGGTGCTGCTGCCCGACGACCGGGAGGCCTGGCTCGTGCTCGGCTACCAGGACTGCTGCACGGTGCTCGCCGACCCCCGCTTCTCCCGGCTGGCCAGGGGCAGCGAGGCCGAGGCGACGGACGATGCCGACGCGCGCGGGCTCAACCGGAACGGGCCATCGCATACCAGCCTGCGCCGGGTGGCGACCCGCGCGCTCACCGCCCGGCGCACCGAGGCATTCCGGCCGCGGGTACAGCAGCGCGTCGACGAGCTCATCGACGCCATGATCGCCGGCCCGCGCCCGGCCGACCTGGTGTCCGGGCTGGTCGCGCCGCTTCCGCTGCTGGTCGTCTGCGACGTGCTCGGCATCCCGGACGCCGACCGGGAGCAGTTCTACCGGTGGCTGCAGGACATCAACGCGATCACCGGGTACGGCTCGGCCGACGCTGCGGAGGCACTGGGGGAAATGCGGGTCTACCTGGCCGGGCAGGCGGAGGCCAAGCGGGCCAGCCCGGCCGACGACCTGCTGTCCGCATGGGTCGGCGCGATGGACTCCGAGGAGGTCACCGGCGCCGAGGTGGTCTCGCTCGCCGAGGGCGTGCTGATCGGCGCCATAGAGATCAACACGACCACCGCCGGGATCCGCGCGCTGTTCCAGCATCCCGAGCAGCTGCGCAAGCTGCTGGACGCGCCGGAGAAGGTGTCGTCGGCAACCGACGAGATGCTCAGGTACACGGCCGTGAGCAGCATGTTCCGGGTCCAGGTGGTCACCGAGGATCTGGAGCTCAGCGGCGTCGCGATGCGCGCGGGCGACTTCGTGATGGCGATCCCCTGGATCGGGAACCGCGACCCCAGGTTCTTCCCCGAGCCCAACGTGTTCGATATCGACCGCTCGCCGGCGGTACCGCATCTCACCTTCGGTTACGGCCCGCACTTCTGCGCGGGCGCCCTGCTGGGGAAGATGGAGGTGGAACTGTCGGTCGGTACCCTGCTGCGGCGGCTGCCGGGCCTGACCCCGGCGGTGCCGGTCGAGGAGCTACCGTGGCGGCATCACCGGGTCAACTGCGGCATCGCCTCGTTCCCCGTGGTCTGGTAAGCACCGTGGTCTGGTAAGCACCGTGGTCTGGTAAGCACCGTGGTCTGGTAAGCACCGGGGGCGGGCTCAGTACGGCTCGACCGCGTTGACCGAGTCCGGCCAGTAGCGCTGGCCGGGCGCGGCGGCGTAGTGCCCCCACCGGGGCTCATCGCCGGACGGGTGGTCGCCGAGCACGGTGATCCGCTGGCCGAGCCGGACCCCGGCGTAGTCGTTGACCGCGTAGTGCTGGGTGACCCGGTTGTCCCAGATCGCCACGTCGCCTTGCTGCCAGTGGTACCGGCAGCTGAACTGCGGGCTCTCGGAAAACCGGAACAGGTACTCCAGGACGGCGTCGCTCTCGTTCCGGCTGAGCTGCGGGATATGCGAGGTGAACAGCCGGTTGACGTACAGCGAGCGGCGCTGCGTCTCCGGGTGGACCCGCACCACCGGGTGCTCGGCCCGGCTGGTGAACTCGGTATCGATCCGGATCACGTGGATCGCGGTCAGCCCGTCCAGGAACTCCCGCATCGGCGGCGAAAGCTGCTCGTAGACCAGGCACTGGTTGGTGAACATGGTGTCGCCGCCCGAGGGCGGGGCCTGCACCAGGTGCAGGATCGACGCGATCGGCGGGCTCTGGTGGAAGGTCATGTCGGTGTGCCAGACGTCGACCTTCCCGCCGTGCTCGGAGTCGATGATCACGATCTCCGGGTATCCGTCCAGCCGGGGCAGGTACGGATGGAGCTCGACCTCGCCGAAGCGCCGGCCCAGCGCGATGTGCGCCTCGGGCGTCAGGTCCGCCTGCCCCGCGAGGAACACGACCTGATGCTGCAGCAGCAGGTCGTGGATGCGGCTGAACCCGTCATCGGTCAGCGCGTTGAGGTCGATGCCGCGGATCTGCGCCCCCAGGGCGCCCGCCACCAGCCGGACCTCTGGCTCGGTTGCAGTGGTCACCGAAAGTACCTCCCCGGTATGGCCCTCCGCGCTGGGCACGAGGTCCGGTATCAGCTTATTCTCGCACCGGGCTGAAACGCCGTCACCGGAGTGCGGAGGGACAAACGGATGGCGAACGAACCCTCGGCCGGCGGTGATCCCGGCGCGCGCCTGGACCAGCTCACCGATCTCGCCACGCCGTTCGCGGTGCGCACCGCGGTGGCACTGCGGGTGCCGGACCAGATCGCAGCGGGGCGGCAGGGCCTGCACGACCTGGCCACGGCCTGCGGCGCCGATCCGGGCGCGCTTGGCCGCCTGCTGCGGTACCTGGTCCACAAGGGCGTGTTCGCCGAGGTGTCGCCGGAGGTGTTCGCGCTGACCGCGGTCGGGGAACTGCTGGCCGATCGCAGCGCCGGCGGGCGGGCGGCTTACCTGGATCTCGACGGCCCGGCCGCGCGGATGGACCTCGCCTTCGCCGGGCTGCCGCACGCCATCCGCACCGGCGGGCCCGGATACGCCTCGGTGTACGGACGCGACTTCTGGGCCGACCTGGACGCCCAGCCGGAGTTCCGGGCGTATTTCGACGACCTGATGCGCAGCCAGCAGCTGGGCACGGCGCCGCAGGTAGCCGCGCTCTACCCGTGGCGCGAGGTCGCCCACGTCGTTGACGTGGGCGGCGGTTCCGGCTGGCTGCTGGCCGAGGTGCTCACCGCGCACCCGCACCTGCGTGGCACCCTCTTCGACCAGGCCGGGCCGGCTGCGACGGCGGAGCGGACGTTCGCCGAGCGCGGGCTGGCCGGCCGGGCCGACGTCGCGGCCGGCGACTTCTTCGGACCGCTGCCGGCCGGGGCCGACCTGTACGTGCTCTCCAGGGTGCTCACCGACTGGGACGACACCCACGCGACCGCGATCCTGCGCCGGTGCGCGGACGCGGCCGGGGCATCCCGGGCATCCCGGGCGGCCGGCCGGGTGCTCGTCGTCGAGGTGCTGCCGACACAGCCGCGCGTCCCGCATCTGTCGTCGTACGACCTGAAGATGCTCGTGGTGGCCGGCGGCCGCGAGCGCGGCACCGACGACTTCGCCGCGCTGGCCGCGGCGGCCGGCCTCGGGCTGGCGCGCACCTACTCCGGCCCCGGCGGCCTGGCCCTGCTGGAGCTCGCGCCGGGCGCCGGCGCCGGGTAGTGCCAGGCAGCCCGAGCCGCGGCGGCGGACCGGCGGGCCGCGGATCACCGGCCGCCGGGTTCCTTGTACGGATACCGCAGCAATTGCATGGAACGACCATTAAGTGCCGTTCCCCCTGGTTGTTAACGTCCGGAACGGCAGGTAACGTCACGATTGGCGGCTAGCCGAGCCTTTCCGGAAGGGTCGACGCGATGACGGTTGCTGGTTCTACTCAGTATCGGACCTTCATCGATGGCCTGGCCCGCAGCGAGTCGGGGCGCCTGCTGCACCGGGAACTTGGCCGCCGCTGGCCGGAGACGGCCGACCGGCTCGCCGCGGTGGCGCGGTACGCGCTGCTGCCGGCGGGCAAGATGCTGCGGCCGATCCTGACCTTGCACGCGGCCGAGGCCGTCGGCGGATCGCCTGCCGATGTGCTCGCCGCCGCGCTCGGCATGGAGTACCTCCACGTCGCCACGCTCGTGCACGACGACATCATCGACGCGGACGCGCTGCGCCGCGGCCGTCCGGCGGTCCAGGTCGCCTACGGCGTCCCGAGCGCCATCGTGGTCGGCGATCACTTAATCTTCAGCGCCTTCGCCTCGATCGTGGACGAGCAGGGTGCGGTGTCACCGGGTCAGGTCACGGCCGCGGTCGCCGCGCTGGCCAGGGCCGGGCGCGACCTGTGCCGCGGGCAGATGCTGGAGGCGGAGCTGGTCGGTGACCTGGAGGCCGGCGCCCGGCGCTACCCGGAGATGGTCCGGCTGAAGACCGGCGCGCTGTTCCGCGCGGTGTGCCACATCGGCGCGCTGCTGGGCGGCGCTGACCTGGAGGTCGCGGCATCGCTGGCCCGCTATGGCGAGCACGTCGGCGTCGCCTTCCAGCTCCGTGACGACCTGCTCGACTACGTGGCCACGCCGGAGCAGACGGGCAAGCCGGTGACCAGCGACCTGGGCAACGGCCGGCCGACGCTGCCGCTCCTGCTCGCCTACGGCGCCGCCGGCGACGCCCAGCGGCTCGAGCTGCTGGCGGTGCTGCACCGCCGCGGCTCCGCTGACGGCGACGTCCAGTGGGTCCATGACCTGTTAAAGGAAACCGGCGCGGTGATGCGCGCGCACCACCGGATGGCCGAGCACGCCGAGCGCGCCCACGCCGAGCTGGCCGTGCTCGATCCGTCCCCGAGCGTGGACGTGCTCGCC
Source organism: uncultured Actinomycetota bacterium (assembly GCA_963719705.1). GTDB lineage: Bacteria > Actinomycetota > Actinomycetes > Streptosporangiales > Streptosporangiaceae > CAVRCV01. The sequence continues at coordinate 74,091 of CAVRCV010000009.1, read as the reverse complement.
GGGATCGCGCACTGGATCACGAGCGAGGAGGCATGACGGCGGCTCGCGCCGGGCGGACCCAGTGGCGGGAGGCCCGGTGGCGGGAGGTACTGCGGGCGCACGTCGAGACCTGGCGGCCGTACACGCTGTGGTACGTCGGGCTGGTCGGCCTGGCCGGCGCCGCACTGGCCGGCGGGCCGCATCACCCGTGGCGGCTCGCCGCCGCCTGGGCGGCCCCGACCGCGGGCTGGCTCGGCGGCCACTACCTCGGTGACTACTTCGATCGCGAGCTGGACGCCATCAGCAAGCCGCACCGGCCGATCCCGTCCGGACGGCTGGCTCCGGGGACGGCGCTGCGCTGCGGCTGCGGCGTGCTTCGCCCTGCTCGCGGCGCTGGCGGTGACCGGCGGATGGGGCACCGCGTCGGTTGCCGCGGCCGGCGCGCTCGGCATCGTCGGCTACAGCCGCTGGTTCAAGGCCCGCGGCGCGGCCGGCAACCTGGTCCGCGGCGCGCTCGGCGCGACCGCGCTGCTCTACGGCGCGCTGGCAGCCGGGATCGGCCCGGCGGCCGGGCGGCCGGTCTCATCGACCGTGGCCGCGCTGATCACGCTGATGGCCGCGTTCTGGCTGCACGACACCATGTCCAACCTCGTCGGCACGCTCCGCGATGTCGATGGCGACCGGGCCGGCGGGTACCAGACCCTGCCGGTCCGGCGGGGGATCCCGTTCGCGGTCGCCATCGTGGTCATCCTCTACGCTGCCACGATCGCCGCCGCGGTCGGCGGCGGCCTGCTGGCCGGGCCCGGCGACCGGATCGGCTACCTGGCGAGCCTGCTCATCGCGGCGGCGATGGGCGCGGCCGGGCTCGGACCGCTGATCGCCCGCCGGGCCAGGCCTGCCCGTCGTGGTGGCGCTGCGCGCGCACTGCGTGCTCGTGGTCGAGCGGGTCGTGCTGGCCTCGGCCGTGCTCGGGCTGGGACTCGGCGTCCGGTGGCAGCTGGGGTTCGCGCTGCCGATGGTCGCGGCGACCTGGTGGACCCAGTCGGTGATGCGCGCCCGGCACGAGATCGGCAGCACCGGGCCGGTCCTGCCCGTACCCACCCGCTGAACAGCTGCCAAAGGACGTGTGATGACCACTGTGCCCGCTGGCGAGATCGGGAACGCCATCGAGAACGGGGCCCGGGCGCTGCTGCGGCGCCAGCGCCCCGACGGCGCGTTCGGCGACAACCCGCCCGCCTCGGTGCTGGGCACCGCCGGCACCGTGGCGGCGCTGCACGCGGCCGACCCGGACGGCAGCGCGGACCTGGTCGCCGGCGGCCTGAGCTGGCTCCGCGAGCACCAGCACGACGACGGCGGGTGGGGCGGCGTCGATGGCGCCGGCAGCGAGATCGTCGCCACCGCGGTAGCGGTCGCCGCGCTGGCCATGACCGGGCCGGGCGGCAGCGCAGGTTCAGCCAGTGCCGACCCGGCCAGTGCCGACCCGGCCAGTGCCGACGCGATCCCGGCCGACGCGATCACGGCCGACACGGCCACGGCGGACGCGATCACGGCCGGCCGCGCGTGCCTGGCCAGGCTCGGCGGCGTCGACGCGGTAACCGACCCGGCGATCGCGCTGCTGTGCCGCCAGCTGCTCACGATGGCCGGCCTGACCGCCGAGGCGGGCCGGCTGCGCCGGCTGCCACTGGAGATCGTCTTCTTCGACCGCGTGCGCCGGCAGCGCGTCTCGTTCCGCACCGCGCCGTTCATCGGCCTGGCGCTGATGCAGGCCGGCCTGCTGCTGGCCCGCTGCGGCGGGCGACGCTGCGGCGCGCCCGGCCCAGGGCGCTGGCACTGCTGCGGTCGATCTACGACCATGAGGGACGCACCGGTGCGTTCAGCGAGGACCCGTGGCCCGCCGCCCTGGTGCTGCTCGGCCTGGCCAGGGCGGGCGAGGCCCCGGACATGGCCGGCGCCATCGCCGGCTGGCTCCGCCGCGCGGTCCGTCCCGACGGCGCCTGGGATGCGGTGACGAACCTCGACCTGACCCGGACCGGCTACGCCGCTACCGGCCTGATCGCGGCGGGCTACGCCGCCGATGCCGGGCTCGGCCTGACCCGCGACTTCCTGCATGCCCGCCAGCAGCGGGAGGCGTTCGGGGTACTCGGCGTGCCGCCGGGCGGATGGAGCTACTCGGGCGCCACCGGCTGGCCGGTGACGCTCGAGTCGGCCGAGATCCTGGCGGCGCTGGCCGGATACCCGGACCGGGACGCCGACCCGGTGCTGCGCAGCGGCCTGGAATGGCTGCTCGGCCGGCAGGACAAGCGCGGCTCGTGGAGCCTGTGGGTGCGCGACACCAAGCTCGCCAACGACGGCCCGTGTCCCGCGATCACCAGCCAGGCGATCGTCGCCCTGCGCGAGGCCGGCTACCCGGCCGGTCATCCCGCGATCGCGTCCGCGGCCGCGTGGCTGCTCACGCAGCAGCGGCCGGACGGCACGTTCGAGAACCTCTGGTACCGCGACTACACATCGGGCACCGCGGTTGTGACCGGGGCGCTGTCCCTGGCCGGCCGTGGCCGGCCACGACGCGGTCCGGCGATCGGCCGGCTGGCTGTGCGACACCCAGCTGCCAGACGGGTCCTGGGGGCCGGGCGACGGCACCGCCGGCTCCGTCGAGGAAACAGCGTGGGCGGTGTCCGGCCTGCTCGCGGTCGAGCGTCCCGGCGATCCCGGCGGCCCCAGCGGCCCCAGCGGTCCCGGCAGCTCCAACGGCTCCAGCGGTTCCGGCGGCGCGGACACCCGGGCGGCGGCCGGCCGCGGCGTCGCGTGGCTGGTCGCCGCGGCCGGGCCGGACGGCGGCTGGCAGCCGACCCGGATCTGCAACTACATCCGCCACCACATGCGCTACCCCAACGGCGTGATCACCCAGGCGGTCGCGCTGCGGGCGCTGGGTGCCTACCAGCGCGCCAGCGCCGCGCCCGGTGCTAGCGAGCACGGTGCTAGCGAGCACGGGGCCAGCGAGCACGGGGCCGGTACGCCGGGCGCGGCCAGCCGATGACTACCGACGTCATCGTCGCGGGCGCCGGCGCGGGCGGCCTGGCCACCGCGCGCGCGCTCGGCGCGCTCGGACTGAGCGTCCTGGTGCTGGACCGGCAGCGCGAGCCCGCCCCGGTCGCCAAGGGCGAGATCCTGCAGCCGGAGACGGTCCGCATCCTGGACAGCTGGGGGGCGCTGGACGCGCTGCTGGCGGCCGGCGCCCGGCCGGTCAGCCGCCTGGCCATCCGCGATCCGGCCGGCCTGCCCCTGCTGTCGCTCGACTACGCCGGGCTGCCCGGCCGGTACCGGCAGATCCTGTGTGCCGACTACGCGAACCTGCAGCAGGCCCTGGCCAAGGACCTGGCCGCCGGGGTCGAGATCCGGCGCGGGGTCCGGGTCGGCGGCGCCCTGCGCGACGGTGACGGCCGGGTGGCCGGCGTGCTGGTGACGCAGGACGGTGCCGACACGCCGATCCGGGCGCCGCTGGTGGTCGCCGCCGACGGCATGTCATCGCGGCTGCGCAAGTCGGCCGGGGTCAGGATGGTGCGCCGCGACTACCCGCACCGCCTGCTCGCGTTCGACATCGCCGGCGCCGACGTGGCGGACGAGGTTCTGCGCGTACCGCACCGCCCGCGGCCTGTGCCTGGTGTACCCGCTGCCCGGCGGCCGGTGCCGGCTCTACGTCCAGGTGCGGCCGGATGAGTTCCGTGGCGCGGGCACGGCCAGCCTGACCGGGTGGTGCGACCAGCTGCTCGCCGACGTCCCGGCGATCAGCCCGCTGCGGGCCGCCGTGCACGCCAGCCTGCACCGCCGGCAGCTGCTCGCGGTCTACCGGCTGCGGGCAGACCGGCTGTCGGTGCCGGGACTGGCACTCGTCGGCGAGGCGGCTCACGCCGTGCATCCGATGGCGGCGCAGGGCATCAACAGCTCGCTCGCCGACGCCGAGGCGCTTGCGGCCGAGCTCGCGGACGGCCTCGCTCCGGGCCGCGGCCACCAGGCCGCCGGGATCGACCGGGCGCTGCGGGCCTACCAGGCGGCCCGCAGGCAGCGCCTGGACCATATCGCCACCGTCAGCCACAACGCGTCCCGCATGATCACGAGCGTGTCGGGCCTGCCGAAGCTGCTGGGCGGCCGGATGATGCGCCGGACCGCGGCGAACCCCCGGCTGCTCGGGCTCACCACCGGTAATCTCTCCGGCACGAGCGTGCGCCCGCTGTCCTTCGCCGACCGGCTGTACCAGCTGGGGCTGCTCGCCGACCGGCACGCGGATGCCCCGCAGGCAGCCACCCAGGATGTGAGCGAGGCATGATGACGCCACCGGCAGCCATGCCGGGCCAGCAGCCCGATGACCTGTCCATGAACGAGACGCCCTACCCGCCGCTGCCGGGTATCCGGCGGCTGGCCGAGCAGGCCGCGGCCACGCTCAACCGGTACCCGGACCACGCCTCGTCGGCACTGATCGCCGGGCTGGCCGGGCGGCACGGCGTCGGGCCGGAGGCCGTCCTGGTCGGCCCCGGCTCGGCCGGGCTGTGCCAGCACCTGATCCAGGCGCTCGGACCGAAGACCGACGTGGTACACGCCGCCCTGTCGTTCGAGGCATACCCGCTCATCATCGCCAACGCCGGCGCCCGCGGCGTGCCGGTGCCGATGGCCGGGTACGGCCATGACCTGCCCGCGATGGCGGCGGCGGTGACCGGCCAGACCCGCTGCGTCCTGCTGTGCAACCCCAACAACCCGACCGGGGCGGCACTGCGCTCGGACGAGATCGAGGCGTTCCTGGACCGGATCCCGGCCGACGTGCCGGTGGTGATCGACGAGGCCTACCGGGAGTTCGTGACCGACCCGGACGTGCCCGACGGCATGGACCTCTACCGCGCCCGCGGCAACATCAGCGTGCTGCGCACGTTCTCCAAGGCGTACGGGCTGGCCGCGCTGCGCATCGGGTACGCGGTGGTGCCGCCCGCGGTCGCGCCGCCCGCCCGGATGGCCGGCGGGCCGTTCTTCCCCGGCAGCCTCGGCCAGACGGTCGCGCTGGCCAGCCTGGAGCCGGAGATCACCGCCGAGGTGCTGCAGCGGTGCGCCGCGGTGACGGCATCACGAGAACGCCTCACCGGCGAACTGCGCGGCCTGGGCCTGACCGTGGCGCCGAGCCAGGCGAACTTCGTCTGGCTGCCGCTGGGAGCGCAGGCGCGGCCGTTCGCCGGACTGGCCGCCGAGGCCGGGATCCTGGTCCGGGCGATCGACGGCGAGGGGGTGCGGATCACGATCGGCTCCGATGCGGCGAACAGCCGGCTGGTGCGGTTCATCCGGGACACCTGGCTGGCGGCGCCCGATCGTCAGCCAGGCTCGATCGCGGCCAGGCAGAGGTAGCCCAGGGCGGCGTCGTAGTCGGCGGCTACCAGCAGGTCCGCACCGCCAGCGGGACGGGCGCCAGCCATGGCACCGGCACGGGCCAGCTCTCCGGCCAGCTCCCACCAGACTCCGGTGAACGGCTGGCCGGACGCCGCGACGCGCGCGCGGCCGGCCGGGTGGCCCGGCCACGCCGCGGCCAGCGCGCCGCTCAGCACCAGCCGGACGCCGCGGTGCCCGGCCGACAGCTCGGACAGCGCCCGCCCGGCCAGGCCGGGCACATCGGCGGGCGCAGTGCCGGGGTACTGGCGCAGGCCAGCCGGGCCGGCGGCACCGGGACGTCGCCGCCGGGCACCACGGGGTCGCCGCCGGGCACCGCGGGGTCGCCGCCGGGCACCACGGGGTCGCCGTAGAGCATGGCCACGCCGCAGTGCCGTGACGGCACCGGTGCCGCGCAGTCGTACGGCAGCGCGGCCTGCTCGACCACGATCAGCAGGGTGCGCCAGCAGCCGGCCGACGCGGCATACTCGCGGGCGATGCGCAGCCCGCTAAACGCCGCCGCCGGGCCCTGGTCACAGATCGCGAATGACATCGGCGTGCCGGGGCAGTGGCGGCTCAGGAACGCCGCCGTGGCCCGGCCCGGCCACAGGTCGTGCACGGAGAACGCCAGCACCAGCAGGTCGACGGGCTCCTCCGCGGTGACGACGGACCCGAGCAGGGCCAGGCCCATCTCCCCGTAGGACTGGCCGAGAGCGGGTGACAGCGGCTCGCCGAACAGGCCGGGCGGCACCGTGCGGGCATACGGCCGGACCATATCCGCCAGGTAGGCGCCGACGTCGGCGCGCTGCGCCGGATCCCGGAGGAACCCGGCCGGGCCGGTGAAGGACTGCCGCTGCGCCCGGATCAGCCACAGGCCAGCGCGAGACGGCCCGGTGCCGGGTGAGGGCGTCCCCTGGCGCGCGACGAACACCCTGGCTACATCGGCCGGTAATGGCCGACGATGAACGTGGCCAGGTCCTCGACCGTCGTCATCTGGTCGGTGTCCATCAGCTCGACGTCGATCTGGATCTGGAGCTGCTCCTCCAGCTCCAGCAGCAGCTCAAGCCCGAGCGAGGAGCTGAGCCCGAGCTCGTCCATCAGCCGCATCTGCGGGGTGACCGGCTCGTCCGGCTCCAGCAGCCGGACCAGTAAGGTGATCATGGCGTCGAGCACCTGCTGCCGGAACTGGGTGTCGGCACCGGTGTCCGACGATGCCATGTCGCGCCTCCCGCGCTCATCGGCTGGGCACAGACGCCAGCGCTCGGGGGGGTCTGGGGGTCGTCCCCCGGGGCCAGCAGATCAGCACATGCGGTGAAAGTCAACGCGTGCGAAGATACCGACGTGGCCCGGTTCCTGTTCGTGATCCTGCCGGTCACGTCCCATCTCAACCCCGCGCTGGCCATCGCCGGGGAACTCACCGCAGGCGGCCACGAGGTGGCCTGGTGCGGACCCGAGAGCGAGCTGCGCCCGCTCGTCGGCCCGGCGGCGACCGTCTACCCGACCGGCAAGCGCTCCTACCGGCAGTACGCCGAATCGGGCATGGCCGCGGCCAGGGTGCTGTGGGACGGGTACCTGGTGCCGGCCAACCGCTTCATCATGACGGCAGCGGACCAGGCCGTGGCTGAGCACCGGCCGGACGTCGTCGTCGCCGACCAGTACGCGCTGGCCGGAGCGCTGGCGGCGCTGCGGCACGGAGCGCGGTGGGCCACCCTGTGCACGGGGGCAATGGAACTCACCCCGCCGGCCGGGGAGCTGCCCGACCTGGCGGCCTGGGTCCAGGCGCAGCTGGCACGCGTGTGGGCGATGACGGACCTGCCCGCCGACGAGACGATCGACCTGCGGTTCTCGCCGTACCTGGTGATCGCCCTGACCACCTCGGCACTGACCGGCACGGCGCCGCTGCCGGGCGGCTGCGTGCTGACCGGCCCGGCGCTCGGATCGCGCCCGGCCGGCCCCGGCTTCGCCTGGGGGCAGTGGGATCCGGGCAGGCGGCACGTGCTGGTCACCGTCGGCACCGCGTCGGAGCACATGGCACGCGACTTCTACGCGCGGGCAGTGGCGGCGCTGGAGCCGATGGCGGAACGGGTGCAGCCGGTGCTCGTCGCCTCCGACGGCCTGCTCCCCGACCCGCCCCGGCACGCGCTGACCGCCCCGCAGGTTCCCATGCTCGACCTCCTGCCGCGGCTGGACGCCGTGGTCTGCCACGGCGGCATGGGTACCGTCACCGAGGCGCTCGCCCACGGCGTGCCGCTGGTACTGGCCCCGATGCGGCATGACCAGCCGGTCGTGGCCCGGCAGGTGGCGCAGGCGGGGGCCGGAGTCGAGGTCTCGTTCGAGTCGGCGACACCGGCGGATCTCGCCGCGGCGGTGCGCGCAGTCCTCGATGAGCCCGGTTACCGGGCAAGCGCGCGACGGGTCCGCGACTCGTTCGCCAGCGCCGGGGGGACCCGCGCGGCGGCGGCGCAGCTGACCGCGCTGGCCAGGGCCGGGTAGCCGGGAGGACGCTGATGGACACCGACAGCGCCGTGCTGCTGTGCGGCACACCGCCACTGCCGCCCCGCTGCGTGGCGCTGACCTTCGACGACGGCCCCGGCCCGAAGTCGGCCGAGCTGTCGCTGATGCTGCGCGACGAGGGCGTGCCGGCCACGTTCTTCCTGCTGGGCGAGAGCGTCGAGCGCTACGGACAGGTGCTGGACACGCACCGGGACTGCGGGCACGTGATCGCGCTGCACGGGGAGCAGCACCGTCCGTTCGTCTCCGGCCGGGTGGCCGAGCGCCAGCTCCGCCGGTGCCGGCAGCGAGTCGAGGCCTGCCTGGCCGGGCCCCCCTGGACGGGCCTACCGTGGTTCCGCCCGCCCTACGGCATCGGCGACGAGCCGGTCAAGGGCTACGCGGGCCCGGTCGGCTGGCACGCGCACGGACAGGACTGGGACATCACCTACCGCCGGGGCCAGACCGTGGCCGGCTGCGTGGACCAGATCACCCGCGCCCTGGTGCGGTCGGACGGCGGCATCGCGCTGCTGCACGACTTCGCCCCGTACACCGAGTTCACCTCGGCCGGCCTGACCGAGGCGGACCTGGACCTGCGCGTGATCGAGATAACGTCACGGCTGATCGGCCGCCTGCGCCGGCACGGGTTCTCGTTCGTGGCCCTGCCCGATCCGCTCTCACCTGCGCCGATGTTTGCGTGACGCGGTGATGCTGCCGAGCGCCGAGGACTTCAGCTGGGCGAGGCAGCGCCGGGCCACGTGCGGGCGGCAGGAGCCCGCCGCCCGCATGCTCGCGCTGGTTCGCGGCCGGCCAGGTCTGGGCCTGGATGAGTGGCCGGACCGGCGGGTGCTCGCGCTGCTGCGCGTGATCAGGAACAACGTCGCGGTGACTCGCGCCCACCGCCCCGGCCGCGTGCACTGCCCGCTGCTGTTCTTCGCCGCCGCCCGCACCCCGCCCGGACTGGCCGGGAAGCTGGCGGGCTACGGCATATCGGCCATTGTCTGGCGAGTCCGGCCGGTTTAGCCTGACCTGGTGAACCTGCCTTTCCGCACCTGGTTCATTGTCCCGCCGTCAGGGCGAGCTATCCGGCCTGCCGTGACGGGCGAGGGCATTGATGATTGAGGCCACTGGCCTGCGCAAGTCATACCGGGTCAGGCACGGTCGCAAGACCAGCACGGTAGCGGCCGTGCGCGGGGTCGACTTCGCCGTCTCGCGCGGCGAGATCTTCGGATTCCTCGGCCCCAATGGAGCCGGGAAATCGACCACCCTGCGAATGCTGGCCACGCTGATCCGCCCGGACAGCGGGGCTGCCACGATCGCGGGCGCGGACCTGCTCCGCGATCCCGAGCAGGTGCGACGGCGCATCGGCTTCGTGGCACAGACCAGCGGCACCTACGAGCTCACCACCGCCCGGCGCGACCTGGTGCTGCAGGCCCGGATGTACGGCATCGCGAAGTCCGCGGCGCAGCGCCTGGCCGAGTCTGCCATCGGCGCCTTCCAGCTCGGCGACTTCGCCGACCGCACGATCGGGACGTACTCCGGAGGGCAGCGGCGGCGGCTGGATATCGCGCTCGGCGTCATCCACTCCCCCGAGATCATCTTCCTGGACGAGCCGACCGCCGGGCTTGACCCGCCGAGCCGGGCCCGCATCTGGCAGGAGGTGCAGCGGCTGCGGGAAGCGGGCATGACGATCTTCATTACCACGCACTACCTGGCCGAGGCCGATGCGCTGTGCGACCGGATCTCGATCATCGACGCCGGGCTGATCGTCGCCGAGGGCACGCCGTCGGATCTCAAGCGCGACATCTCCGGTGACGTGGTGATCGTGGACCTGGCGCCGGGCGCGGGAGTGCCTGACGCCGCGGTCACGCTCCAGGCCAGCAAGGTGCTGGCCGAGGAGCCGTTCGTGCACTCCTGCGAGGTCATCGACGGGTCACTGCGGCTCTACACCGACAGCGGCGCGACAGCCATCCCGCAGATCATCCGCGCGCTGATCGGCAAGGGAATCGAACCGGGCGCGATCGAGTGCCGGCGCCCGAGCCTCGACGACGTGTTCCTGGCCAAGACCGGCCGCCCGCTCGAGGACCGGCCGGCCGCCGGAGAGGGGCAGCAGTGAAGACCGCCCGCGATGTCTGGCTGATCTTCGGTGACGAGGCCAGCCAGATGGCACGTCACCCCAAGATCCTCGCGATAGCGCTGGTCCAGCCCATCTGCTACCTGGCGTTCTTCACCCCGTTCCTGAAAGCGGTCCTGGCCAGCCAGGGCGTCACCAGCTACCGCGACGCCTACCAGGTCTACGTCCCCGGGCTGTTCGTGGCGATGGGCCTGTTCGGCGGCCTGTTCGCCGGATACGGCCTGCTGGCCGCGCTGCGCCAGGGCGTCATCGACCGGTGCCGGGTCACTCCGATCAGCCGGGTCGGGCTGCTGCTGGGACGGCAGCTGATGCACGTCTCGTACATCCTGTTCCAGGCGGTCATCATCACCCTGGCGGCGGCGCTGTTCGGCCTGCGGGTACAGCTGGGCGACCTGGTCCTGTCGTACGCGATGCTGTCGATGATGGTGCTGCTGAGCACCTCGATCTCGTATGACATCGCGCTGTTCGTGCGGAACGAGAACAGTCTCGGCACGCTGGTCAACTCGGTGGGGCAGCCGCTCTCGCTGCTGGCCGGCGTTCTCATCCCGCTCGCCATCGCCCCGCTGTGGGTGCGGGATGTCGCCCTGTGGAACCCGTTTGCCTGGGCCACCAACGGCATGCGGGCGCTGTTCGAGGGCCACATCGGCGAGGCAGTGGTCTGGCAAGGCGCCCTCATCGTCACCGCGGTGGCGGCGGTGACCGTCTTGCTCTCCTCGCGGCTGTTCAGCCGCGAGATCTCCTGACTAGCCTGGGCGCAAGCCGCGGGGGGATGCCAGATGGCGGACCGACGAGGAGCTGGATGAGCTGCTGCGCGCGGCCCTGGCCCAGCGCAACCGGCGCCAGGCAGGGCCATAGCCGGAAGCCGGGGCCGGCCGGAGGCGCTTGTGCCATACTCGGTCGGGGGAAGCGGGGCCCGATTGTCCCGGTAGGTAAGGACCCGAGTGGATCTCACGTCCTATGCCGAGCTAGCAGTGCGTCTGGTCAACACGGCCGTCCGGGCCGATGAGGAGCCTGACCCGCTCGGCAACAGTGAGGCGTTCCGTCGGCTAGTGGCGGATCGCCCGTTTCTGGCTGGCCCGGTCACCGGTTACGACCTCGATACGCTGCGGCTGCTGCGGGAAGAGCTCGGTCAGGTCTTCCACGATGCGGCCGACGGGTCGCGGGAGTCCGAGGAGCTCATCACCGGCCGGCTGAACGCCCTGCTCATCCGGCACCCGGTGCAGCCGGTGATCGTCAGCCATGACAGTGCCGGTCATGACAGTGCCGGTCAGGACAGTGCCGGCCAGGGTGGGGGACGCTGGCACATGCACCTCAGCGAGACCGGATGCGTGGCTGACCGCTACGCCGCGGGCGCGGTCATCGGCCTGACCCTGCTGGTGACCCAGATCGGGATGAAACGGCTCGGGGTATGCGCGATCGCCGCCTGCCCCGGTGTCTTCATCGATTCCAGTACCAATCACTCCCGGCGCTACTGCCCCGAGCACGCCCGCACCAACGTGACCGCCATCCGGGCGCAGGGCCGCGCGGACGGCTCAGGCCGCCTGGCTAGCGTGGCCAGCTAGCCGCGCCAGCAGGGCTCTTCTCCCGGCCCGGGGCCTGCTCCGGGCGCTGCGGTAGCTGCCTCTCGCCCGGCGCCTGGCCGGTCCGGTCCGCCGGCGGCAGCTCGATCAGGTAGTCACGGGACAGCAGCACCGCAGCGCGCTGCTCCTCCGGGCGCAGGCCGCCGGCTGGCGGCGTGGGCGCGGCCGGAGGATCATCGCCGCCACCGCCGCCGCCACCGCGCCGCCGGCCGGGCTGGCCCCCGGCAAAGAGCCCGCCCCAGGCACCGAGGCCCGCGCCGAGCAGCGGAAAGAGGAGCAGCACGGACAGGTAACCCGCCGCGCCGTCGGTGACGTCCATCATGAACGTGTAGACATCCGTCTGCGGCATGTTGCCATGACCGCGCGGAATGTGCTGTACGGGCAGCGCCCACTGGAACTGCCCGACCTGGTGGGGTCCCAGCTCGCTCGCGCAGATGCCGACGATGGACAGGGCCAGCGCCGCGGCGAGGCCAGCGCACACCCCGGCCGCGACACCCTGGCGGGCGCGGATGTCGGACAGCGACAGCTCGCTGACCCGGGCTGCGCTGCGCCGGGCTGCTACCAGCCCGGCTACCACGATGGTGGCCAGCACCAACGGGATCACCAGGATGCGCGCGGTTCCGTCGAGCGCCCTGACCCAGCCATCGGTGAAGCGCAGGCGATTGCCCACCGGCGGCAGCGCTGCCATGATCAGCCCCGCGCCGGCTCCCGCGGCTGCCCCGATGCCCAGGGCTGCCCGGCCCACCGGGGACCGCCGGGACGTCACCGCGAGCAGCCCGGTCAGGTAGGCCGCGATCAGGACCAGGAAGATGACCTCGCCAGTCCAGGCGCTGGCGAGCCAGGCAGGCCTGGAGCGGGGGACGGTCTGCGATCTGCCCGCCGCGGCCTCCACCGCGGCCAGCACCAGCACCGACGCGAACCCCGCGGCCCGCACTATCCGGGCGGGCCGGGCGATGTCGGCCGGGCCGAAGATCCGGCGGGCGAGCAGCGGCAGCCCGGCGGCCAGCGCCAGGGTCACGACCACGGCGACCCTGTTCATGATCGTGACCGAGTCGGCCGCCGCGGCCGGCCATCCGGCCACGGCCAGAACCGTCGCGGCGGCACCGAACATCAGTGCGTATCCGATACGGCGGGGCAAACCGGTCACCCTCGCCGCCAGCGAGAGCATATAACGAGCTTATCTCGCCGTCAGCCGACGAGCACTCCCTGGCATCGCCAGGTTTACCTGGCGGGTAGCCGCGCAGTCCGCCCGGCAAGCCCTCGAGAGCGGCCTCCCGCTTGAGCGGCCGGGGATTTGCCGGTAGCAGCCAGGCAGCCGGGCAGCGACCGTGCCGCCACAGGCTGGTCCGGGAGCCCGGTGACGAAAGCCGCCTATCTGCGACCGAACCGGCCGAGAACCCATCTTTGCCTGATCCGTTCCTCTGTCAGCCCGCTGAGCTGCATCGATGCATATGACGGCGCCGTCAGCTAAGCGCCGGGTCTAGATCAGAGCGCCGCTCGCGTTACAAAAATGACTCCTGGAGACTTCTTCTCATCGGTCATGGTGATCATTACTATGAGCCCTACTCAAGAGCCATATGCGCCGCGTATGCGGACCAGAAAGAGGGTTCGGTCATGGCTACAGAGGTGACGGCTACCAGGCCGGCAGACGTCGGCCTGAAGCGAGAGATGGGTCTGATCGGGGCCATGTGGGCCTCGGAGACCTCGCTCATAGGGTCCGGCTGGCTGTTCGGCTCGCTGTATGCAGCCCAGTCAGCCGGGACGGCAGCCCTGCTGGCATGGGGTATCGCCGGGGTGATCGTTATCGTGCTCGCGCTCGTGCACTCCGAGCTCGGCGGGATGTACCCGGTGGCAGGGGGCACCGCGAGGTTCCCGCACTTCGCGTTCGGCAGCGTCGCGGGGGCGTCCTTCGGCTTCTTCTCCTGGCTGCAGGCCATCTGCGTGGCACCGATCGAGTGCTTCGCGGTGATGCAGTACGGGCAGTACTGGTTCAACGCCCACAACATCCACATCTACAACCCGACCATGAAGGTCACCACCGGGCTCGGCTTCGTGTTCACGATCATCCTGCTGGCGATCTTCACCGCCATCAACTTCCTCGCGATGCGCCTGTTCAACCGGGTCAACGTCGTGATCACCTGGTGGAAGGTGGCCGTCCCGGTGCTGGCCATCATCGTGCTGCTCTTCAAGTTCCACCCGAACAACTTCGGCGCCGGCGGCGGCTTCGCGCCGTTTGGCTTCTCGGCCGTCTTCAGCTCGATGTCCACCGCGGGAGTCGTGTTCGCCTACCTCGGCTTCGAGCAGGCGGACCAGTTGGCCGGCGAGATCAAGAACCCGCAGAAGAACCTGCCCAGGGCGGTGATCGGCGCGATCCTGATCGCGGTCGTCATCTACTGCATGCTGCAGGTCGTCTTCATCGGCGCGATCCCGCACTCCGAGATCTCCGGGCCCCTCGGCTGGGCCGGGCTGGCAGCCACCAACCCGATCGTGATCGGGCCGTTCGCGGGCCTCGCCGGGGTGGTCGGGCTCATCTGGCTGGCGAACATCCTGCGGGTCGACGCGTTCATCTCGCCGTTCGGCACCGGCCTGGTCTACCAGACCTCTACCTCCAGGGTCGGCTACGGCCTGGCCAGGAACCGCTACTACCCGCAGGCCTTCCGCTGGACCGACCGCAACGGCGTGCCGTGGTTCAGCCTGCTCATGTCGTTCGCGCTCGGCCTGCTGTTCCTGCTGCCGTTCCCGAGCTGGAAGACGCTGGTCGGCCTGGTCACCTCGGCCTCGGTGCTGATGTACGCGGGCGCGCCGCTGTCGCTGAGCGCGTTCCGCAAGCAGGTGCCCGAGCAATCCAGGCCGTACCGGATGCCGTGGGCCGTCTGGATGTCGCCGCTGGCGTTCATCTTCGCCTGCGAGATCATCTACTGGTCGGGCTTCGACACCGTGTACAAGCTCGGCATCTGCGTGGTGATCGGCTACGTGCTGATCGGCATCTCGATGGCGTTCGACAAGGACCGGCCGCCGCTGGACTGGAAGTCGGCGCAGTGGCTGCCGGTGTTCCTGATCGGCATGGGCATCATCTCCTGGCAGGGCCGCTACTGCAGTACGGGCACGGTCAGCGGGGGTGCGCTCTGCCACGCCACTAACCGGATCCCGTTCTGGTATGACATGGGGATCGTCGCGGTGTTCGCCCTGATCATCTTCTTCTGGGCGCACGCCGTCCGGCTGCCCAGGGAAGAGATGCTCAACCTGGTCGAGCGGCAGTCGCTCGACGAGAAGGACCCAGCTGCCGCCGGGCGCTAGCGCACCAGCCGGCCAGCGAACCTGAAGGCGGCCGGCCCTGGGCCCGGATTCCGGCGCTCAGGGCCGGCCGCCTTTCGCGCCTGCCGCGTGCCTGCGGGTCGGCCAGTACCGCAGCAGGACCCGCCCCTCGATCAGGCCGGGCGGCACCGGACCGAACCGGCGGCTGTCCACCGCCCCCGCCACGGGGTTGTCGGACGCCAGCCACCAGCCGGAACGCTCGCGGCGGACGGCGCGCTTGACGATGAGCATGCCGGGCCTGCCTGGATGCCGGGCCACGACGATCTGCCCCGGCCGGATCCGGGGCGCCAGGCCGGAGCGCGGGCTGCGCAGCACGAGCAGCCAGTCGCCGGGCCGCAGGGCGGGCTCCATGGACCGCTCGGCCACCGCGACCCGCCAGATCGGCCAGCGCATATATCCCCTCCCCCGGTGCGGGCTAGCGAACGGGGTACTGTCGTCAAATCCGGTACCCATGATCCGACAATGAGAGAAGGACATCCATGAGGCTGCTGGCACGTGTCCTGGCGCCGAGGGCGACCGCATACGCCCACTGTGACCTTCCGTGCGGGGTCTACGACCCGGCGCAAGCCCGGATCGAGGCCGAGTCCGTCAAGGCGATCTGCGAGAAATACCAGCAGAACGAGGACCCGGCGTTCCGCGCTCGCGCGCTCCAGATCAAGGAGGAGCGCTCTGACCTGGTGAAGCACCACCTGTGGGTGCTGTGGACCGACTACTTCAAGCCGCCGCACTTCGAGAAGTACCCGCAGCTGCACGAGCTGTTCAACAACGCGACCAAGCTGGCCAGCGCCGGCGGCACCAAGGGCAGCACCGACGTGGCCAAGGCGGATGAGCTGCTGGCGAGGATCGACGAGATCGGGAAGATCTTCTGGGAGACCAAGCAGGGCTGATGCGAGCCGGACCAGGCACGGCTACCCTGCTGGCTGGTCCGGCTACCCTGGGTCCACGGCCGCTGGCGCGCCGGGCCGCCCCGCGCGGCGTGCCAGCGCAACCGCGTCGTCACGGTAGGTTGCCGGTAGCATCTAGGCGCCCGGCGCCGGGCGAGCCACAATACGGCCAGTGAGGGCCACTGTTGGAGGGCACGACGTGACCGATGAGACGACCGCCTCGGCGATCCGGCCAGCCGCGAGCGGAACTGCCAGCGCAGTCGCGCCGGGGCCCGGGCGGCCGCAGCCGGATCCGCAGGGACAGGACCAGGTCACGGTCCGGATGCCCGCGGAGGGGGCGTACCTGTCGGTGCTGCGGACCGCGACCGCAGGGCTGGCGGCCCGGCTGGATTTCAACCTGGACGAGATCGAGGACCTGCGGATCGCGGTGGACGAGGCCTGCGCGATGCTGCTCGGCCAGGCCATCCCCGGCAGCAGCCTGGAGTGCTGCTTCGCCCTGCACCGCACGGAGATGACGATCTCGGTGTCGGTGCCCTGCCTGTCCCCGCGGGTGCCCGCCAGCGATACGTTCGCGTGGACCGTGCTGACCGCGCTGGCCGGGACCGTGGAGGCCAGTGCCGGGCCCGGCGACCGGCTGACGATCGTGATGCGGAAGAGCCGCGCCTCGTCGGGGCCGGTGTGACGGGGGAAGTTGAGGTCACCTTGACCGAGGAGCTCGAGCCGATGGCGGCCGCCTCAGCCGGAGGGCTGACCGCGGCCGAGGATGGCGACGGCCGGGCCGCGGTGATCAGCTTCCGGGAGTCGATCGAGGCCGAGCCGGCCGGTCTGCTGGCCGCGGATTCCGACGAAGCGGCGCAGGCTCAGCTGGCGGCCGGCCCGGCCCGGATCCCGCATGCCGGGCGCGAGCGCGGTCACGCCAGGGACCTGTTCGAGCGGCTGGCCGTGCTGCCGCCGGATGACGCCGAGCGGCTGCGGATCCGCAGTGAGCTGGTCGAGCTGCACCTGCCGCTGGTGGAGTACCTGGCGCGCCGGTTCCGCAACCGGGGCGAGTGGCTCGACGATCTCACCCAGGTGGCCACGATCGGCCTGATCAAGTCCATCGACCGGTTCGACCTGGAACGGGGCGTGGAGTTCTCCACCTACGCCACCCCGACCATCGTCGGCGAGATCAAGCGCCACTTCCGGGACAAGGGCTGGGCGGTCCGGGTGCCGCGCCGGCTCCAGGAGCTCAAGCTGGCGCTGACCAAGGCGATCAGCGACCTGGCGCAGGGACTCGGCCGGGCGCCGACCGTGGCCGAGCTCGCCGATCACCTGCAGATGAGCCAGGAAGAGGTGCTCGAGGGCCTGGAGTCGGCCAACGCGTACTCGACAGTGTCGCTGGACGCGCCCGACTCGGGCGACGAGGACGCCCCGGTGGTGGCCGAGTCGCTCGGTATGGTCGATGAGGCGCTGGAGGGGGTGGAGTACCGGGAGTCGCTCAAGCCGCTGCTGGAGCGGCTGCCGTCCAGGGAGAAGCGGATCCTGCTGCTGCGGTTCTTCGGGAACATGACCCAGTCCCAGATCGCGACCGAGCTCGGCATCTCCCAGATGCACGTCTCCCGGCTGCTGGCCAGGACGCTCACCCAGCTGCGCGAGGGCCTGACCACCGACGAGTGAGCACTGGCGAGTGAGCACTGGCGAGTGAGCACTGGCGAGTGAGCCCAGCCTGCCGGTCTCCGGTCAGTCGCCCCGGTCTTCGCCTCCGCGCTGTCCCGCGGCCAGTGCCCGGACGCTCGGCGGCGCCAGCAGCAGCGCGAACCCGGCCAGCGCCAGCACGATGGCCGGTACCCCCCACGGGTACCTCTGGCCCTGCACCAGGTAGATGCCCACGATGCCGGTGAACAACTGGGTGAGCAGCGCAGGGGTCCGGCTCCAGCGTCGCCCCCTCGACAGCCCAAGGGCGACATAACCGAGCGCGATCACGGCGCAGATACCGATGATGGTCAGGGCGACGCCGCTGGCGGTCTGGTAGGACTTCCCGCTGGCGGTGTCGACCCCGGCCAGCACCGAGGCGATGAGTATCCCGGCCACCTCGACCGCCTGCACCATGGCGGCCAGGCGGACCGTGCCCGGACGGCCGACACCGGCGCCGGCCGCGGGCGGGCGCGGCGCGGCTACGGCCGCCGAGGCCACCGCGGCCGCCGCGGCCGCCCTGGCCTCGCTAGCCTGAGCCCGTGCGCGCGCTCTTGATCGTGAACCCACAGGCCACCTCCACGACCCGGCTTCGCCGTGACGTCATCGCGTCGGCCCTGGCGTCCGCGGTCGAGCTTGACGTCGTGGAGACACGCTACCGGGGCCACGCGACCAGGCTGGCAGGCACCGCCGGCGCCAGCGGGTACCGGCTGGTGCTGACGTTCGGCGGCGACGGCACCGTCAACGAGGCGGTGAACGGGATGCTCGGCTCAGGCATGCCCGGCCAGCCCGCCCAGCCCGCCCAGGCCGCCCTGCCCGCCCTGGCCGCCCTGCCCGGCGGGAACGCCAACGTGTTCTGCCGCGCGCTCGGGCTGCCGCCCGATCCGGTGGATGCGGCCGGGCAGATCCTGCAGGCACTGGCCGAGGGCCGCGAGCGCCGCATCGGGCTCGGGCTGGCGGGCAGCCGCTATTTCACCTTCAACGCCGGACTTGGCCTGGATGCCGAGGTAGTCCGCGCGGTCCAGGGCCGGCGGGCCCGCGGCCGTACGGTCACGCCCGGGCTCTGGGTCTGGATGGCCCTGCGGCAGTACTACCGGATCACCGACCGGCGGCACCCCGCGCTGACTATCGAGCGCGACGGCCAGCCGCCGGAGGGCCCGCTGTTCCTCGGCCTGGTCTCGAACACCGCGCCCTGGACCTACCTGGGCAGGCGCGCCGTGCAGCCGAGCCCGCAGGCGGGCTTCGACGCCGGCCTGGACGTCTTCGCCCTGCGCAGCCTTCGCACCGCGGCCACCGTCCGGACCCTGCGGCAGATGCTGTCGGACTCGGGACGGCCGCCGCGCGGCGGCAGTGTCCTCACCCTGCATGACCTGGCCGGGCTGACGCTCAGGTCGCAGCGGCCGGTAGCGTTCCAGGTGGACGGAGAGTACGTCGGCGAGGCGGAGGCGGTCGCTTTCCGCTCGGTCCCCGGCGCCGTCCGGGTCATCGCCTGACCGGCCGGGAACGGCGGGTAATGGGCCGGTCGCAGCATGGTGGTTCTGACCTTCAGACGAAGATTATCCCAATGATCGGGTTTTGCTACTGATAAGGCCATAACATTCCCCAAGGGAGCCATCTCAGGAACACCCCGGATGCGCTGTAGCCACGCCAGTCCCGCGTCCATGCCCGCAATGTGACCTACCTGACACCGAAATCCGTCCGAACCTTTGCCTAAGCCTCTTGCGGTTGATCGTCGACCTTGAGAGGGTTGTTATGTCCCTGGTGAGTGGTGCACCAGCTATGCGCTTCAGCCAGGCGAGCAGTCAGTGCGGCCAGCAGTTAGCTAGAGCCAGCCAGGCCGCCAGCGCGGCATCGTCGGGCGGCTCGCCCAGGGGCCCGGAGCGTTCCGGCACTTGACGAAATCTCGGTTCGGGAATCGGAAGGCTCCCGACATACGGCTTAGCTCGTGAATAAAATCACAAGCGCGACTAGAGGCGGCGGCCCTGGCCACGGGCCGCTGGCACTCACTGAGGAGTGACCTCATGGACTGGCGTCACGACGCTGCTTGTCAGGACGCAGATCCGGAGCTGTTCTTCCCGATCGGCAACACCGGTCCAGCGCTGCTCCAGATCGCAGAGGCTAAGAAGGTGTGCCAGCGCTGCACAGTGCTGGAATCGTGCTTGCAGTGGGCCCTGGAGAGCGGGCAGGACGCGGGAGTCTGGGGCGGTCTGAGCGAGGACGAGCGCCGGGCACTTAAGCGCCGCGTCACCAGGATCCGGGCGCGCGCCAGCGCCTGAGCAGGCAGGAAACCTCGCGCGGCAGGGGTCGCGCGAGGCGGGGAGCTACGGGCCGGCCCGGGCCATTTGCGGCCACGGTGACCGGCCTTCTGCATGCCTGGGGGACGTCTCATCCCACGGCCGACCTGACCGGCGGTAAATCGCTGACGGCCGAAACCTCGTTCAGGTTCATGACCGGCAGAGGCAGGCTGACCAGCACCACGGTGCCGCCGCCGTCGCGGCGGCTCATCTCGAAGCTGCCGCCGAGCTCGCCGATGACCAGGGTGCGCACGATCTGCAAGCCCAGGCTGTTGGTCGAGCCAAGGTCGAAGTCCGCAGGCAGCCCGGCGCCATTATCGCTGACGGTGGCCACCAGCCGCTCCGCCGACCGCTGCGCGGTCACCTCGATGACTCCGCCCGCGACCATGTCACCGGGCCGGGACAGGCCATGCTGGAGCGCATTCTGCAGCAGCTCGGCCAGCACCAGGGCGAGCGGCGTGGCTACCGAGGCGGGCAGCAGGCCGAACTCGCCCAGCAGGGTCGGCACGACCTGGGCAACGGGCGCCGACACCTCGCCGGCCATCATCGCCACCCGCCCGGCGATGTCGTCGAAGTCGACGATCTCGCTCGGGGCCCGGGACAGGGTCTCGTGCACGATCGCGATCGATCCCACCCGGCGGATGGCCTCCCCCAGCGCCGCCCGGGCGTCAGCCTCGGTCAGCCGCCTGGCCTGGAGCCGCAGCAGCGCCGCCACCGTCTGCAGGTTGTTCTTGACCCGGTGATGGATCTCCCGGATCGTCGCGTCCTTGGTGATCAGCTCGCGCTCCCGGTGCCGCAGCTCGGTCACGTCGCGAAGCAGGATCAGCGCTCCCGCCCGGTCGCCGCCGACGATCAGCGGGATGGTCCGCAGCTGCACTACCGACCCGTTGGCCTCCACCTCGGTCTCCATGTGCGCGCGGCCACTCGCCGCGACCATGATCGAATCGTCGCGCGGCTCGGCGGGCGCGCACAGCTTCGCGGTCAGCGGCCCGAGTTCCTTGCCCACCAGGTCGAGCGTCAGGCCGAGCCTGCGGTAGGCCGACAGCGCGTTCGGGCTGGCATAGCTGACCCGGCCGTTGCGGCCCAGCCGGAGCAGTCCGTCGCCCACCCTGGGCGACCTGACCATCGCCGGCCCGTCGTCGGGGAAGGGGAACGTGCCCGCCGCGATCATCTGAGCCAGGTCGTCCGCCGCCTTCAGGTACGCCAGGTCGAGCCGGCTGGGCGTCCTGGCCGTGCTCAGGTTGGTCGACCGCTCGATGACGGCGATGATCCGCTCCTCGTGCGGGACCGGGATGCTCTCGTGCCGGACCGGCACCCCGCTGGCCCATTCCGGATCGCCTTCCCGGCAGATCCGGCGCTCCATCATCGCCGAGATCAGGAACGGCCTCTCGGCCGGCGAGCTGCACGCGCCGACAATGTCATCGGCAAAGGCGGTGGGGGCCGTGGTCGGCCGCATCTGCGCCAGCGCGATCCAGTCCGGCCCGTCCGCCTGCGGCGCCCACAGCACCAGGTCGGCGAACGAGAGGTCGGCCAGCAGTTGCCAGTCGGATACCAGCGTGTGCAGCCAGTTGATGTCCTGCGGCGTGAGCTGTGCCCGGCGGGCAAGGTCGGTCAGCGTGGGCACCCTGCCATCATCGCACCTGCCGCCTCCGGATCCGCTACCGCCAGATCCGCCGTCGCCAGACCGAAGCCGGATCCGCCGCTCTCAGCCGGTCCCCTACCAGCTGGTAACGTCGCGCGCATGAGCGCGGATGCACAGCCGGCGGCCCAGGCCGGCGCGGCGGCCATAGCCGTCGCCAGACGGTACGGCGTCGAGACCCTGTTCACGCTGTCCGGCCTGCATATCTTCCCGCTCTACGACGGGGCGGTCCGGTCCGACCCGCCGATGCGGATCCTCGACGTCCGGCATGAGCAGACTGCCGTGTTCGCGGCCGAGGGCACGGCCCGGCTGACCAGGGTTCCCGGCCTGGCCGCGCTCACCGCCGGGCCGGGGGTGACCAACGGGATCAGCGCGATCACGACCGCCCACTTCAACTCCTCCCCCGTGGTGGTGATCGGCGGGCGCGCATCTGACTCCCGGTGGGGCTCGGGCAGCCTGCAGGAGCTCGACCACCCGGCGCTGCTCGGGCCGGTCACCAAGCGGGCCTGGACCGAGCACCAGGCGGCCGGCGTCGGCACCGCGGTGGACCAGGCGTTCCGTCTGGCCGCCACGCCGCATCGCGGGCCGGTCTTCCTCGACGTGAGCCTGGAGGCCATGTTCGGCCGGCCGATCCGGCGGCTGCCACCACGACGGGCGCCAGCACCGCGGGCGCCAGCGCGGGCGCAGTTACCACAGGCGCCACTAACGGTCCGGGCGACCCCGGTGCGGACGGCCTGGCCGGGCCCGACCCGGACGCGATCGAGCGGATCGCCGGGCTGCTGGCCAGCGCCAGCCGGCCGGTGCTGATCCTCGGCTCGGACGTGTGGCTGAATGGCGCCGAGGACGCGGCCAGGGCCGCCGCCGAGGAACTGCGGCTGCCGGTGATCGCCAACGGCCAGGGCCGCGGCATCCTGCCCGCCGGGCACGAGCTGCTGGTCACCAGGGCCAGATCCGTCGCCCTCGGCCAGGCCGACCTGGTGATCGTGGCCGGTGCCCCGCTGGACTTCCGGCTCGGCTACGGCGAGTTCGGCGGCAAGAACGACCAGCCAACGGCCAGCGTGGTGCACGTGGCCGACGCCGCCGGGCAGATCGCCACGCACGGCCAGCTCGCCGCCGCCGCGGCCGGGGACCTGACCGCGTTCTTTACCGGACTGGCCGATCTGGCCGGCCGGGCCGGCGCCGCCGGTCGTACCGGCACGGCCGGTTCTCAGGCCGATTCCTGGCTGGCCATGCTGGCCGAAGCCCGCCGCGCCGCGGCCACTGCCGACCGCGCGCTGCTGAGCAGCGACGCCGAGCCCATCCACCCGATGCGGATCTACGGCGAGCTCGCCCCGCTGCTAGAACCCGACGCCGTGGTGATCGGCGACGGCGGGGACTTCGTCAGCTATGCAGGCAAGTACATCGAGCCTCGCCAGCCCGGCGGCTGGCTGGATCCCGGCCCGTACGGCTGCCTGGGCACCGGCCTCGGCTATGCCATCGCCGCCCGGATCGCCCGGCCGTCGGCCCAGGTCGTACTGCTGCTCGGGGACGGCGCGGCCGGGTTCTCGCTGATGGATGCGGACACCCTGGTCCGGCACCGGCTGCCGGTGGTCATGGTCTGCGGCAACAACGGCATCTGGGGCCTGGAGAAGCATCCCATGCGCGGCCTGTACGGCTACGACGTCGCAGCCGACCTGCAGCCCGGCTGCCGCTACGACCAGGTGGTCGCCGCCCTGGGAGGCGCCGGCGAACTGGTCACCACCCCCGGTGACATCGCCCCGGCCCTGCGCCGCGCCTTCGACTCAGGCGTGCCGTACCTGGTCAACGTGCTCACCGATCCCGCCAACTCCTACCCCCGCTCCACCATGGGCGTCTGAGCGGCCAACCCCCGCCGGCTCAGGCGGCGGTGGCGGGCGGTGGCCCGTGGCCGTGCAGGACGCGGCTGCCATCGGGGCTGATCGCGGTCACGGTCCCGTCCGGATGCAGCCTGATCTGCCAGCCCCACCGATGAATCGCTATCAGATGGTGGAAACTGCACAAGCTCAGCAAATTAGTCAGCTTCGTCGGACCGCCCTCGGACCGGTGCACGATGTGATGCACCTGAGTCGCCGCCACCGGCTGATCACAGCCCGGGAAACGGCACCGCCGGTCCCGGCGGGCCACCGCCCGCCGCAGATGCACCGGGATCGTCTCGGTGACCGCGCCGACATCCAGCGGCAGGCTCACCGACGCGACCAGGTCCTCCGGCAGCCCGGTCCGCAGGTAAGCCGCCACGCCATCCGGACCGGACAGCACGTCCGGCGGCCCACTGCAGCAGCAATCGCCGCGCCGCCGACTCATACCGCTGCCGCCGCGCGGCCGCCCGCGGGCCCTCGGCAGCGTGATCCGCGCTGTCGTCCCGGCGGGTCCTGCCGCCGGCCAGCGCGGCGGCGAGCCGGTCCAGCAGGTCACGATCGACATGACCGGTCACCATCGGCACGATCGCCGCGTCACAGTCATCACCAGGCCCCGGCCGCCGGCCACGGCCCCGCCGCGGCCGGGGCCAGCCCGGCGCCGCCGGTCCCGTGCTGGCCAGCCTCATGCTGGCGGCGGAGCTGGTCCAGGGTCACAGACAGGTGCAGCTGGGCCGGCTGACCGGCCCGGTCCGGCAGGCACCCGCTGCCCAGCAGCCGACGGCACGCCTCCGCCAGAGCATCATGATCACGCTGGGCCCGGCTGCGGATATCCTCCGGCCCGGCCTTCCTCCCCAGGCAGTCCAGCACCGCGCGCAGCGCCGCCTGGCACTGCGGCGTCAGCTCCCCGGCCAGGCTGCCCGACCCGCGGAACGTCTCCGCCAGCCGCACCCACCGGTCCCCGAACCCGTCACCGTCCCGGTCCGGCCCGGCGGTGCGGCGGCGGATCTCCTCCGCCAGCGCGGCCAGGTCACCCAGCCCCGCCCCGGCCCCCGCGGCCTCCAGCAAGATCGTGTCCGCCCCGGCCCGTGACGACTCCGGCAGCTTGCGCGTCCACTCGCAGATCGCGCGGGCGAAGGACTCCGAGACCTGCCCGGCGGCCAGGGCCCGCCGCACGGCCGGGTGAGCGGCCAGCCGCCGCATCCACCCGACCGCACCGGCGGCCGCGCCGGGCGTCATCTGGCACTGCCATTTCATCCAGGTCCGGGCCGAGCCGTGCCCGTCATCCTGGTATCCGGACTGGGCGGTGAACGCCTGCAGGATCGAAGCGCGGGCGGATGTGTGCATGGATATGGCTCGCTCCAGCCCGCGCAGGCACTCCGCCTGCACCGCCGCCGGCAGCGAGGCGACATCCGCGGCGGCTAGCCACCTCAGCGCCGCCTGCGCCATCGTGACTGCCTCGGCCGCGTCCGATGGCATGGCGCTTGGATTGGCAGGCTGGCCGGGTAAGCACATCGACGTCGGCACCATCCCTCTGCGGAATTCTTCTCCCCGAGGACTCTTTCCCTGACGATTCCCTAGCTCGAATCTATGTTCTAAGTATAGCGTGTCGCAGCGACAAAAGCATGCCAATTCCCGCCTGTGGACGAAGGGTGTCGGCAAAGTCATTCGTGATGGGTTACCGGTGAGCTTGCGGCGGAGCCGACAATCGGGATGTGGCGAGCATCCGGCCCCGCCCGACCGGCTCGCCGTTCCAGGGCCTGCTGACCCTTGGAAGGGAGACCCCCTTTAGCCTTGCCTAAAGAGTTTAGCTCTGCCTATACTCGGCAGTGAGGTTGGTACGACTGGAACAGCCTGATCCAGGCACACGGCCTAGCGGCCAGCCTTCAAGGCGCCGCACCCCGTAGGGGGACTCTAGATGATCATGGATCATGCCCGCCGGGGCGCTAGTCGTGCCAGTAGCGTGGACTATGAGGTGGAGCGGCTGCGGCGGGAGCTGACGACCGCCATCACCCTGTTCATGAAGGACAGGGAGGATCCCATCTCGAAGCGTGAGCTCGCGAAGCGGATGGGGGTCACCCCCGGGCGGGTGTCGCAGATTCTGGCGGGAGACGACAACCTGACGCTGCGGAGCCTGGCCGCCGTCTGCGTCGCCCTCGATGCGGGGTTCCATGCAGAGCTGGTCCCGAGCAAGAGCACCACTGATGAGGCTGTCTTCAAGTTCGGCGAGGCCCACGGTCCGGCTACCTCCGGGATGGAGCCTGGGGCGCTCCCGCGACCTCCGCTGGAGGCGGCAGCGTACCCAGACCGGCTACGTTAGGCATGATGCCGTCGTCGGTGTGTCCCCAGTCGTAGGCGAACTGCAGCATGTCCGTGAACGCTTTCTCGGCTCTTATGACCTGCTGGCGGGCTTCTCGGGTCCCTCTGGCCGTCTCAGCGGCGCTGAGCAGAGCCTCGTAAGCCGTTTCCAACCGCGCCGGTAGCGGTCGGCCAGCGTCCCGTCTGCCCTCGAGCTTGGAGTGCAGGAACGCGGCGGCGTCCTGGAGCTCGTCCAGAGATCGCCTCGGGGATCTGCGGTCCAGCTTCAGCTTGCTGAGCTGCAGGTCGCACCAGTCATCGCGATCAACCGCCATCTGGTGTTCCAGTTTGTCCAGCAGGTGAGCCACGCCCACCGTGGCGGCCTGGAGCCAGAACGGCCGCTCGTCGAGCGAATCTTGCGGCTCCCCTTCCGGCTGCAGCCGGTGCACGCACAGCAGCGGCGGGACGAGCACCCCGATTGACATGCCGAGGGACTCGGGCGACAAGCTCGTTACAAGGTAGGCCAGGGCAGTAGCCGCGACAGCAGTCGCCAGGATGACGGCTAACGCCCGCTTGCGTGCCGCCGGGGTGCCGAACGGCTGGCCCCTGTGCCGGTAGCGCCCGAGAAGGCTCACCCCGCTCACGATCAAAGCGATGGGTAAGATAATCGGAACTAGCGGCCATACAGCTACCACCATCGGTCCCCCCTTGGCCCCTCGGGCGGGTAGAACCCCCCAAAAAGCCTGCTGAATTCTGACCGTATCAGCACCTTTTCGGATAAGGAACATCCGTCCGCTGAGGTCACCAGGCCGCCGCGATCACTCGACTACCGCGATCAGGTCGCCTTCCTGGATTACGTCGCCCTCGGCGACAGCCAGCCGGACCAGCGTGCCGGATTCCTCGGCCAGCACCGGGATCTCCATCTTCATGGACTCGAGGATGACCAGGGTGTCACCGTCGGCCACCGCGTCCCCCTCGGCCACAATCACTTTCCACACGTTCGCGACCATCTCCGCGCGGATCTCGGCCACGTCCACCTCCTGGCATAGGGCTCACAAAGACATCCCGGCTGCGCCGCCGACTGCGCTCACCATTGTTCTCGCCAGCCAGCCCCGTCAAGGGCGTAGCCGGGCAATCAGCGACGTGTCGTAGCAGCCGCTGACGAACTCGGCGCAGTCCAGCAGCTCGGCGTGGAACGGCAGGTTCGTCTGCGGCCCGTCGATCCCGAACCCGGCCACCGCCACCCGCGCCCTGGCCAGCGACTCGTCCCGGTCCGCGCCGTGCACGACCAGCTTGGCCAGCAGCGGGTCGTAATACGGGGTCACCGTGTTGCCCGCGACATAACCGGCATCCACCCGGATCCCGGCCCCGGATGGCTCCTGCCACCGCGTGATCCTTCCCGGCCTGGGCAGGAACCGCCGCGGGTCCTCGGCGTAGACCCTCAGCTCCACCGCATGCCCACGAGCCGAAACGGATTCCGCCGCGAAACTCACCGCCGCACCGTCGGCGATCCGGAACTGCTGTTCGACCAGGTCGATCCCGGTCACCATCTCGGTCACCGGATGCTCGACCTGCAGCCTGGTGTTCATCTCCAGGAACATGAAGTCGCCGGTCTCGGTGTCCAGCAGGCACTCGACCGTGCCGGCGCCCCGGTAGCCCACCGCCTCCCCGGCCCGCACCGCCGCCCGGAGCATCCGGGCGCGCAGCTGCGGGCCGACGCCCGGCGACGGAGTCTCCTCGGCGACCTTCTGGTGCCGCCGCTGCACCGAGCAGTCCCGCTCGCCGAGGGCCAGCACCCGGCCGTCCGCCAGGCCCAGGATCTGCACCTCGACGTGCCGGGCGGCCGGGATGTAGCGCTCCAGCAGGATCGCCGGGCTGCCGAAGAACCGCTCGGCCCGCGACCGCGCGGTCTCGAAGCCGGACCTGAGCTGGCTGGCGTCGGCCGCGGCGCTCATCCCGATGCCGCCGCCGCCGGCCGCCGCCTTGATCATCACCGGGTAGCCGATCCTGGCCGCCTCGGCCACCGCGGCGTCGGCGTCGCCGACCGGCTCCCGGCTGCCCGGCGCGACCGGCACGCCGGCCTGCTCCATCAGGTTCCTGGCGTTGATCTTGTCGCCCATCTGGCTGATCGCCTCGGGCGGCGGCCCCACCCAGGTGAGTCCGGCCTCGATCACGCTGGCGGCGAAGCCCGCGTTCTCGGCCAGGAACCCGTAACCGGGATGGATCGCCTCCGCCCCGGCCTGCCGGGCCGCCCGCAGCACCGCGGCGCCGTCCAGGTAGCTGCTGGCCGGGGCGGCCGGGCCGAGCAGCACGGCGGCGTCGGCCTCGGCCACGTACGGCAGGTCGGCGTCGGCCTCGGAGTAGACCGCGATCGCCCGGATGCCCAGGCGCCTGGCCGTGCTGATGATCCGGCGCGCGATCTCGCCGCGGTTGGCGACCAGGACTGACTCGGGCACGGCGGCAGCTTACCGGCGGCGCAGCAGCCGCTTCCCGGTGACCTCGGCCAGCGCGGCGACCACCTCGGGGTCGTACTCGGACGGGACGTCCCGGCGCAGCCGGTCCAGCGCCGCCGCGGTCCGGTCCCGGTCGGCCGAGCCGCCGACGAGATCGTCGAGCGCGTTCACCGCCCGGATGATCCGGCTGCCGAGCGGCGGCCCCGGCTCGCGGCCCCGGGCCGGCCAGCTCTGGCACCGGACCAGCTCGGCCACCCGGTCCAGCACGCCGGCCTGGCGGATCACGTCGGCGCCGAGCTCGGCGATGCGCTGCTGGTCGGCGGCCGACACCCGGACGGTGGCGCCGCCGGGAATCAGGTCCGGCAGCGACAGCTGGCCGATGTCGTGCATGAGGGCCGCATACTCCAGGTCGAGCAGATCCGGTTCGGACATGCCGAGCTCGCGGCCGACATAGACGGCGAGCGTGCTCACCCGCCGGGAGTGGTCGGGTTCCACGTAACCGCCGACCTCGGTGACCCTGGCCAGCGCCCGGACCATCTGCAGGTAGGTGGCACGGATCCCGGCATACCGGCGGAACGCCACCTGGGTGACCAGCAGCGGCCCGACGAACACGCCGAGCTCGGGCAGGCCCATCACCCGCGCCGTGAACACGATGATCACCGCCGATGAGCCCACCGCGGCGCCCAGCGGCCGCTGCACCCGCATCTCGTCCCACAGCCCGACGGAGAACCTGGCGCCGAGGTCGTCCGCCCGGATCAGGGCGCTGATCACGGTCTCCACCAGCCAGCCGAGCGCGACCAGGGCAGTCATCAGCCCGAAGTCCGCCCACCAGGGCGTGCCCGGAGTGATCGCGCCGGCGGCGACCAGCGGCCGGAAGATGAACGCGATCAGCGCCACCGCGACCAGGCGGACCGCCATGCCGGTGATGCCGGCGGCAGGCCGGCCGCGATGTGCGGCAGCGCGCCGATCATCATGCCGATCGCGGCGACCGCGACCACCTGCAGCGGCGGCACCTGATGCGAGCCCAGGTTCACGCCCTTGACACCGAGCAGCAGGGCGTAAGCCAGGGCGCCGGCCAGCGCGATCGGCGCCGCCTCCCGGCCGCCGGGCAGGGCCAGCCGGAGCAGCTCGCCGAACGCGATGAATAAGCCGAAAGCGACCGCCTCCTGCGGGCCGACCACCTTGCCCGCGGCCGCGGTGCTGGCCAGCGCGGCCACGCTGAGCATGCCCGCGGCGGCCAGCAGCAGCAGCGTGCCCGAGTCGAGGGCCTGCCAGGAAGAGGTCCAGCGGTCGGCCGGCTCACCGGTGGTCATGCCCGCCGCCCGCCTACAGGCTCTCGGCAACCCGCAGCGGGGCTGTCGGGTCGTCGTGGTCCTGCGCGGTCACCAGCTCCCGGTCGGCCGGCCTCGGGGCCGGGTCGGGCAGCCGCCACTCCTCGCTGCGCAGCGCGGCGATGAACGCGTCCACGAACAGCGGGTCGAACTGGCTGCCCGCGCCCCGGCGCAGCTCGGCGAGCGCGGTCTCGACGCTGCGGGCTTCCCGGTAGGACCGGGTCGAGGTCATCGAGTCGAACGCGTCGGCCACGCAGATGATCCGGGCGAACTCGGGGATCTCGTCGCCGGCCAGGCCCATCGGGTAGCCGCGGCCGTCGATCCGCTCGTGGTGGTGCATGATCCCGGCCAGCGCCTCGGTCAGGAAGCCGATCTGGCTGACGATCTCCAGCCCGCGCATCGGGTGCAGCTGGATGGCGGCGATACTCCTCCTCGGTCAGCGGCTCGGTCTTCTGCAGCACCTTGGTGGGCACGCCGAGCTTGCCGACGTCGTGCAGCATGCCGGCGGCCATGATCGCCTCGGTGCGCTCCGGCCGCATGCTGATCTGGCGGGCGATCATCCCGGCCCCGTGGGACACCCGCTCGCTGTGCCCGCGGGTGTAGTAGTCCTTGGTCTCGACCGCCTGGCACAGCGCCGCCATGGTGGCCTTGTAGGCCTTCTGCTGCTCGGCGAACTGGCCCATCGCCCACCGCGCCACCACCAGCGGGACCAGCACGAGCACCGCGGCGAAGGCGCCCACCACGGTCCAGAGCGCGGCGATGACCAGGCCGAGCGAGGCGAAGCCGAGGTCGGAGACCAGCAGCAGGGACAGGCTGGACTGCGGCCTGCCCTGGCGCGAGCCGGTGCGCTGACGGCGGTTCAGCCCGAGCATGACCCCCCACATCAGCGAGTAGTTGGCCAGCACGTGCACCAGCGCGGCGGCCGCGAACGGCCAGATCAGACCGGGGAACCAGGCGGGCCTCGGCACCCCGGCCTGGCCGTGCAGGGCCCGGAACGCCAGCCCGGCGGCGTAACCGGACAGCGCGTACATCGCCCCGTTGAAGATCCGCTCTGCCATCGTCTCGCGGCGCAGGCTCAGCACCGCGGTCGCTCCGGTCATCGCCGCGCCGACCGGGCCGAGCAGCACCACGGCGGCGAGCGTGGCCGAGGAACTCGGTGACCATACCGACTGCCGGGCGGCCAGGTCGGTCGGCATGGAGTCACAGATCAGGAACAGCAGCCGGAGCACGGTCAGCTCCAGCCACCAGCGGGCGCCGGTGGGGCCGGCCGGTGCCAGGGCGAGCACGGCCGCCGCGGCGGCGCAGACCGCCGCGATGTAGAGCCACGCCACCCGGGAGACCTTGCCCATGACCCCCTCACGCTGAGCTATCGTGCGCCTGTCAGCGAGCTGCCGGTGTGCGCTGACCGCGAGCGGGGGCCCGTGTCCCGACGCAGGCGGCAAGTGCACCCCACCTCCACTGCGGCGCGCGAAGGCTGGACTCTGAAACCTCCTTGGCCCAGGCGGCAGCAAGAGCAGCTATGCATCTTGCCGCCACATACAGTAACGCTTTACCCGGACCCGCGCGTGGCTCTGCCACAATGACTTTCGCGCGGCTCCGCCACGGCTGCTTCCTGCGCGGCTCCGCCACGACGACTTCTTGCGCGGCTCCCGCCACGGCTGTTTCCTGCGCGGCTCCGCCACGCTGCTTCCTGCGCGGCTCCGCCACGACCCGCACTACAAGTAATCGCGTGATTACAAAGAGTAGCTCAAGCGCGGGCGATTGTCGGGGAACGGCGCTGGCGGCGCGTTGCCGGTGGCGGCGCCGGCTACTCGGCCCGGATCTCGGTGAACTCGATCTCCGCCCGGACCGCCTCGATCCGGCTCAGCACCTTGGCGCGCAGCTCGGCCGGCACCGCGTCATGCCCGCAGTGCTTGTGCACCAGGCGCTTGACCGCTTCCTCCAGGCCGTACTCGCGCAGGCACGGGCCGCACTCGTCCAGGTGCTCACGGATCTCGGCGTACCCGCCGCCCTGCATCTCGCCGTCCAGGTAGGAATAGACGCGTGCCAGCACCTCGCTGCAAGGCACTTCGTGCGGCTTGCCGCAGCTCATGAGGCGTCCTTCCCGTCCGCAGCCGGTGCGGCCGTCGTGTCAGCCGAAGCCGCGGACGCCGACCTGACCAGGCCTTCCTCGGCCGCATAATCCTGGAGCATCTCGCGCAGCTGCCGCCGCCCGCGGTGCAGGCGCGACATCACGGTCCCGATCGGTGTGCCCATGATGTCGGCGATCTCCTTATAGGCGAAGCCCTCGACATCGGCCAGGTACACCGCGATCCGGAATTCCTCCGGCAGCGCCTGCAGGGCCCGCTTGATGTCGGAGTCCGGCAGCCGCTCCAGCGCCTCGGCCTCGGCCGACTTCAGCCCCGACGAGGTGTGCG
Organism: uncultured Actinomycetota bacterium; assembly: GCA_963719705.1. GTDB lineage: Bacteria > Actinomycetota > Actinomycetes > Streptosporangiales > Streptosporangiaceae > CAVRCV01. The sequence continues at coordinate 42,335 of CAVRCV010000009.1, read as the reverse complement.
AGGCGGCCCTGGCAAGCTGCCAGTCCTCGATCTCCTCGGTGCCGGACCGCTGTGGCTCGCGCTGCCGTTTGCGGTAGGTGTTGATGAACGTGTTCGTGAGGATCCGGAACAGCCACGCCTTCAGGTTCGTGCCCGCCTGGAACTGGTGGAAGGATGCGTACGCCTTGGCGAACGTCTCCTGCACCAGGTCCTCGGCGTCGGCCGGGTTGCGGGTCATCCGCATCCCCGCTGCGTACAGCTGATCCAGGTACGGCAGGACATCACGCTCGAAACGCTCGCTGCGCTGTTCGAGTGTCTCAGCTACCGGACCCACCCCCTCCACGATCGCAGGCTTCCGCCGGCCAGAATGCCAGTGGCCCCGGCCGGAGGATACCTCGCCGCGAGGCGGGATGCGGTCAGCGGATCCTGCCACGGCCGCGGCCTGCGGCTGACAGCTTGCGAGTGGCACGGTCGGTCAAACACGGCCCGTCGCGGCTTCATTCCGGCACCGGCCCGGCGCCCGCTGGCACTGCCGCCGCGGCTCGGTGGCGGGCTGCTCAGTGGCGCCGCCGGTCGTGCTTGCCCTGGCAGGAGACGCACCGCGCGGCCTCCGGCTTGGCCTCCAGGCGCCCCTCGGGCACGCTCTTGCCGCAGTCGGTGCAGGTTCCGTAGGTGCCGAGTTCTATCCGGTTCAGGGCGTCGAGCACCGCGCCGCGCTGCTGCCTGGCCGCGGCCAGAACCGCCTCGGCGCGCTCGGCCTCCGACAGGTTGGCCCCGGCGTCGGCCGGGTCCTGGGTGTACTCCAGGGCCTGGCCGTCGCCGCGCTGGGCGCCGTTGAGCACCTTGATGGACCGGTCGAGCTCGGCGCGGATCTCCTCCAGGCGCCGACGAGCCATGGCTGTTTCCATCCGGTACCCACCTCCTATCCGCACCTGGCCAGGCTGCCCCGCGGTCTGCGCTGGCTGCCCGGCCGCCTGCTAGCTACAGCAGCGTGTCCGGTCCGCCACCGCTGGCGTGTCGTTCGGTTAACCGGGCTGACGCCGGCCGGCTGGCTCGACCGGCTCGATCAGCTCGGGGCCGTTGTTGCGCACGTAGTTGACCGCACGGGAGACCGGGTAAGAGACCAGGCCGCGCGCGACGGCCGGGGCGAGCAGCGCGCGGAGGTCGGCCGGGTCGCGGTTGCCGGGATCGAGCCAGTCGGCCCAGCTGGCCGGGTCGATCACCATCGGCATCCGGTCGTGGATCTGGCCGAGCTCGTCGGGGGCACTGGTGGTGATGATCGTCGCCGTCCACAGCCAGGCGTCCGGGTCGCCGTCCGGATGCGCAGAGTCCCGCCACAGCTCGTACAGGCCGGCGAAGGCAAGCGGGCGGCCGTCCTCGCTGGTGATGTAGAACGGCTGCTTGGCCGGCTTCCTGGCGGCGCCGTCCGGCCCTTGCCCGGCCGGCTGCTGCCACTCGTAGTAGCCGTCGGCGGGCAGCAGGCACCGGCGGCGCTCGAAGGCACGCCGGTAGGACGGCTTCTCGCTCACGGTCTCGGCCCTGGCGTTGATCAGCCGGCTGCCGATCGAGATGTCCTTGGCCCAGAACGGCACCAGGCCCCAGCGGACCACGCGCAGCTCACGGGCCACCGCGCCGGGATCCGCGGCGTCAGGTCCGGTCTGATCCTCCTGCCTGGCTGCGCGGGTGAGCACCGCGTAGACCGGCTTGGTCGGGGCGACGTTGTAGTCGGCGGGCAGGTCCTCGGTGACACGGTCCCGCTCCACGCTGAACTCCTCGAGGAGCTCGATGCGCCTGCGCGCGGAAGCGTACCGACCACACATGTGCTCACCTTGGCTGAACCACGCTGACCGGGGAAAAGCTCAGATTGTGGCAGTTCATAGCCAAGATCCGGGTTTGCCAAACCTGGCTGCCGCCGCTGTGCCGTTCCGGCCGCTACCTAGCCGAGAAGTCTGATTGTTGCTGTTTTCACGCTGCCCGTCCAGTGCCCGCGGCCTGCCCGCCCGGCGCGAGCGCCCGTGTCCGGCCGGACCGTCGCCCGGACAGTACGCTCGCAGTATGGACGATCCCGGCCCGCCAGTACCGGCAGGCCCAGTCCGGCAGGCCCAGTCCGGCAGGCACAGTACCGCCTGGCGCCGACTGGGCGGCCCCGGCAGCCACCGGGCCGGTGCGCGCCCGGCTGCGGCTGCCCGGCTCCAAGTCCATGACCAACCGGGCGCTGGTGCTCGCGGCGCTGGCAGACGGGCCGAGGTGGTCACCGGCCCGCTGCGGGCCAGGGACACCCGGCTGATGGCCGCGGCCCTGGGCCAGCTCGGCGTGGCGACCGTGGTCGATCCGGCGAGCCGGGCCCGACTGGCGGGCCGGCAGGCTGAGCGCCGGGCCAGCGCGCCGGACGCCGCGGCAGTCGATGTCGGCAACGCCGGCACCGTGATCCGCTTCGTTCCTCCAGTCGCCGCCCTGACCAGCGGCGACACGCTGTTCCACGGCGATGAGCGGGCGTCGGCCAGGCCGGTCGGCCCGCTGCTGGATGCGCTGCGCCAGCTCGGCGCGCGGATCGACGACGACGGCCGGGGCGCGATCCCGTTCACCGTGCGCGGCCGGGGCGGCCTGCGCGGCGGCACCGTGACCCTGGACGCCTCCGGCTCCTCTCAGCTGGTCTCCGGCCTGCTGCTGGCCGCGCCCCGGTTCGACAAGGGCGCCGAGATCCGGCACGAGGGCCCGCGGGTGCCGTCGGCGCCGCAGATCGAGATGACCGTGGCGATGCTGCGCGCGCGCGGCGCCGACGTGGAGGCCGGGAGCTCAGCGGGCAGGCGAGAGCCGGCCGGGGCGATCCGTTCCGGATGTATGGCGGGTACATCCCGGCAGGCTGGCGCCCGGCGCCATCGCGGTGGAACCCGACCTGCCGAACGCAGCTCCGTTCCTGGCCGCCGCCATGATCACCGGCGGCAGCGTGACGATCGCGGACTGGCCGGCCGCCAGCCTGCAGCCGGCCGGGCTGGCGCTCGACCTGCTGACCCGGATGGGCGCCGCCTGCTCCTCCGGCCCGGCCGGGCTGACCGTGACCGGGACCGGCCGGGTCCGCGGCATCACCGCCGACCTGCGTGACATCAGCGAGCTGACGCCGGTGCTGACCGCGCTGGCCGCGCTGGCCAGCTCGCCGTCGGTGTTCACCGGGATCGGCCACCAGCGGCGGCAGGAGTGTGACCGGCTGGCCGCGCTGGCCGGCCAGATCGGCGCGCTGGGCGGGCAGGTCACCGAGCTGGCCGACGGCCTGGAGATCCGGCCGCGGCCGCTGCGGGCCGGACCGGGGCCCTTCGGCAGCCACGACGATCACCGGCTGGTGATGGCCGCGGCGGTGCTCGGCCTGGCGGTGCCCGGCCTGCGGGTGCGGAACGCGGCGACCGTCGGCAAGACCTTCCCCGGCTTCTTCGGGCTGTGGGCGCAGCTGCTGGAGCGCGCCTTCTGAGCCGGCCGGACGCCGCCGCCAGGCTGGACGAGGACGACGTCCGGGTCCGGCCCGGCCGGGGATCGCGGCCGCGGACCCGGCGCCGGCCGGCCCACGCGGACGCCACCGACGCGTTCGTGGCCGCGGTGCACCGCGGCCGGTACCGGTGCCTGGCCGGGGATCAGGCGGTCACCGCGATGAAGGCGCGCGAGCTCGGCCGCGGCCGCGATCGCGGTCGGCGACCAGGTATCGCTGGCCGGCGACGTGTCCGGGGCGCCGGGAACGCTGGCCAGGGTCGTCCGGGTGGCCCCGCGGACGTCGGCGCTGCGCCGGTCGGCGGACGACACCGATCCGGTCGAGCGGGTCATCGTGGCCAACGCCGACCAGCTCGTGATCGTGTGCGCGCTGGCCAACCCGCCGCCGCGGCGCCGGCTGATCGACCGGTTCCTGGTCGCCGCCTACGACGCCGGCCTGGCGCCGCTGCTCTGCCTGACCAAGGCCGACCTGGCCAGCCCGGACGCGATCCTGGCCGTCTACCAGCCGCTCGGCCTGGCGCACCTGGTCACCGGCAAGCCGCTCACCCCCGCCATGCTCGGCGAGCTGCGCGGACGCCTGGCGGACCGGGTCAGCGTGCTGGTCGGGCACTCGGGGGTGGGGAAGTCCACCCTGGTCAACGCCCTGATCCCGGACGCCGACCGGGCCATCGGCGAGGTCAGCCCGGTCACCGGGCGCGGCCGCCACACCTCGTCCTCGGTGATAGCGCTGCCGCTGCCCGGCGGCGGCTGGCTGATCGACACGCCGGGGCTGCGCGGCTTCGGCCTCGGGCACCTGGCCCCGGACCGGGTGGTGCGCGCGTTCGCCGACCTGGCCGAGGGGGCTGCGGGCTGCCCGCCCGGCTGTACCCACCTCGGCCCGGAGTGCGCGCTGGACGACTGGGTGGCCGAGCACGGCGGCGGCCCGCTGGCCGCCCGGCTGGAGTCGCTGCGCCGCCTGCTGCGCAGCCGGGACGCCGCCGACGCCGACTGACCCCGGGGGGACGACCGCCCCAGACCCCCGGCTGTGCTGACCTCGGGGGGACGACCCCCCAGACCCCCGGCTGTGCTGACCCCGGGGGGACGACCCCCCAGACCCCCCCGAAGCGATACCGTTTCGCGGCATGGCGGGTTATGACGACGACCTGCGGTTCGCGCATGTTCTGGCCGATGCCGCGGACGACATCACCGTGCGCCGGTTCCGCGCCGCCGACCTGAGGGTCGAGCCCAAGCCCGACCAGACCCCGGTGACCGACGCCGACCTGGCCACCGAGGAATCCCTGCGGCACCTGCTCAGCCGGTCCCGGCCGCGGGACGCGATGCTCGGCGAGGAGCTCGGCCGGGCCGGCGCGGGGCAGCGGTGCTGGGTGATCGACCCGATCGACGGGACCAAGAACTACGTTCGCGGCGTGCCCGTGTGGGCCACCCTGATCGGCCTGATGACCGGCGGCGAGGTCATCGTCGGGGTGGTCTCGGCCCCGGCCCTCGGCCGCCGCTGGTGGGCCGCCAGGGGCGGCGGCGCCTGGACCGGGCGCAGCCTGACCAAGGCCGCCGCCTGCCGGGTATCCGCGGTGCGGCGAGCTGGCCGAGGCGTCCCTGTCCTATTCGGGCCTGTCCAGCTGGCAGCGCGACGGGCGGCTGACCGCGTTCCTAGACCTGGCCGGGTCGGTCTGGCGGACCCGCGCCTACGGCGACTTCTGGTCGCACGTGCTGGTTGCCGAGGGCGCGGTGGACGTGTCGGCGGAAACCGACGTCACGCTCTGGGACCTGGCGCCGCTGCAGGTCATCGTGGAAGAGGCGGGCGGGACCTTCACCGACCTGGCCGGGCAGGCCAGGCCGGACGGCGGCAGCGCGGTGTGCAGCAACGGGCTGCTGCACGACGACGTGCTGGCCCGGCTGGCCGGTTCCGGCGCCAGGCCGGACTGACCGGCTCAGGCTGGGCAGCTCGGCTCAGCAGCTGGCTGGCCGGCCAGCGTGTCCGCGGCGACGGCCTTGCCCTGGCGGTCCCGATCACCGATGCTGGTACCCAGTGCCTTCACAAGCTCACAAGCAGTGGAGAGGAGCGACGATCATGAACGTACGCGACGGCATGACCAGGGTCGTCCTCAGCGTCGGCCCGGCGCACACGCTGCGGGAGGCGGCCAGGCTGATGTCGGCGCACCGGGTGGGCGCGGCGGTCGTGGTCGACACGGACCAGGCCGGCATCGGCATCCTGACCGAGCGGGACGTGCTGGACTCGGTCGGGGCGGGCCAGGACCCGGACGCCGAGCTCGTCGCGGATCACCGCACCGCCGACGTGGTGTTCGCCGCACCGGACTGGACGCTGGAGCAGGCAGCGGCGGCGATGGCCGGCGGCGGCTTCCGGCACCTGATCGTGATCGAGGCGGGCGAGGTGGCCGGCCTGCTGTCGATGCGCGACATCGTCCGCTGCTGGGCCGGCCCGGACGCGACGACCGGCGCCGGAGCGGCCGCCAGATCCGGGCGCGGGCGACGGCCAGGGCCGGGCGGTCACCAGCCGGCTAGGCAGCCGGCCCGTCAGGCCCCGGCCCGCCGCGGGCCGTGCCCATGCCAGCCGGATCCGGGGACGGCGGGTATCGGGTCAGCGGGTATCGGTCAGCGGGTATCGGTCATCCGCCGGTTCCGCGCCGCCCGGTCCGCAACATGTTACTTAACGCTATTGTCACAGTACGATGTGTTTATTCACTTGGTCACCTGTTTGCCTCTAGGTTGCTGACATACCCCGGAGTCGCCTGGTTACCGTGCTTTCGCCCGTGGCGGGCCAGAGCCGGGCGGCGGTTTGCGCCGGGATGTGTTCCGGCCGGGTTCTCTCCCGGTAAACGGCACCAGATGGAGGCAGTTGAATTGAAGCCCTTGACGTGGGCCAGGCGGCGCCAGGCTGGCGCGATCCTGGCCGCAGGAGCAGCCGGATCGCTGCTCCTGCTGGCGCTGACCGCGCCGGCCAGCGGCGCTACCAGCCAGCAGGCGCAGAAGGCCGCAGTGCCGCAGGGCATCGGGCCAGCCGTGCTGAAGCACCTCAGCGTGTTCGGCCCGACCCCTTCGAGCACCCCGGAGACCGTTGCCTTCATCCTGAAGGGACGGCACCTGCACAGCCTTGAGGCCCAGGTAGCCGCGGGCATGCCGTTCGGCTACGACAGCGTCCGGCGGTTCGCTCGGGACTACGGGCAGACACAGCAGCACATCAGCGCCCTGGAGAACTACCTGGGCGGCTTCGGGATCAGCACCAGCAGCTACGCCGACGGCCTCGACATCACCGCCACCGGCACGGCCGGGGAGTTCGACAGCGCCCTGGCCGTGCAGCAGAGCGAGTTCCGTGTGCCGGCCGTGCCGGCCAGGCACGGCATGGCGGGCCGCCGGGCGATGACCATCCACGGCACCACCGACAGCCCGCTGCTGCCCCGCCACCTGGCCAGGTTCGTGCTGTCGATCCTGGGCCTGACCAACTACCCGACGGCCGCCAGCCTGGCGGTGCACAAGCCCTCCCTGGCGCACGGGGTGCAGCCCGGCGACGGTGCAGACCGGCAGCCTGACGCCCGAGGACTTCGCCAGCCAGTACAACCTGAACCCGCTGTACGCCAAGGGCGCCACCGGCGCCGGCACCGACCATCGGCATCGTGACGCTGGCCAGCGTGAACCCGTCGGACCCGGAGTTCTTCTGGAGCAACGTGCTGGGTATCAGCACCAAGCCGAACCGGATCACCCTGGACAACGTGGACGGCGGCTCCGGCCCGGTCAGCGACGCCGCCGGCTCCGGCGAGACCACCCTGGACGTGGAGCAGTCCGGCGCCCTGGCCCCGGACGCGAACATCATCGTCTACCAGGCCCCGAACACCGACTACGGCTTCGTCGACGGGTTCTTCACCGCCGCCAGCCAGAACGTCGCGGACTCGGTCTCGGCCAGCTGGGGCGAGTCGGAGACCGCGATCCAGGCCGCGGTGGCCAGCGGCGAGGAAGACCCGGCCTACGCGATCAGCTTCGACGAGGCCTACCTGGAGCTGGCCGCGCAGGGGCAGAGCACGTTCGTGTCGGCCGGTGACTTCGGCGCCTACACCGCGATCGAGGACATCGGCACCACCAACCTGTCCGCGGACAACCCGGGCGCCAGCCCGTGGGTGACCGTGGCCGGCGGCACCACGCTGCCCGGCACCATCCCGCTCACCTCGACCGACTCGGCTACCATCCCGGTGCAGCGGACCTGGAGCTGGAGCTGGCTGTGGCCGCACTTCGCCGACTTCGGCGCGCCGTCGGAGGCAGCGTTCGCGTTCGCCGAGCCGATCGGCGGCGGCGGCGGCTTCAGCGTCTTCGAGCCGACGCCGGGGTACCAGCAGGTGGTGCCGAGCGCGCACCAGTTCAGCGCCACCGAGTACCTGACCCCGATCGACCCGGAGACGGTCGCTCCCGGCCTGACCGAGCCGACCCAGTGGAGCTTCAACGCCACGCCGTCGGTCATCACCGGCACCGGCACCGGCCGGGCTACCCCGGACGTGTCGGCGAACGCCGATCCGTTCACCGGGTACGAGGAGTACTTCACCGGCTTCTCCGGCGCTCCGCTGGAGGACGGCTGGGGCGGCACCAGCTTCGTGGCACCGCAGCTCAACGGGTCCACGGCGCTGATCGACTCGCTGCTCGGGCACCGGGTCGGGTTCTGGAACCCGGCCATCTACCGGTTCGCCGCATCGCACAACTCACCGTTCAGCCCGCTGGACACCGCGAGCGCGAACAACGACAACCTCTTCTACACCGGCACGCCGGGCCACATCTTCAACGTCGGCTCCGGCCTCGGCACGCCCGACCTGGCCAGGCTGGCCCGCGACTTCGCTCGCAGCTCCTGACCGGGAAGCAGTAACGAAGGGCACTAGCCCGGAAGGCCCGCGCGCTCCGGCCGGAGCGTGCGGGCCTTCCGCGTTCGCCGGTCCGTAGACTGACCGGGTGCTTTTCGAGCGCCGGCTGCGGGAGGGGATCCGGGACGGCACGGTGAGCCTGGCGTTCCGGCGCTGGCGGCGCTGCCAGGTGGTGGCCGGGCGCCGGTACCGCACCGGACTCGGCCTGACCGAGGTGGCCGCCGTGGACCTGGTCCGGGAGGCCGACATCGACGCCGGCCAGGCCCGGGCGGCCGGCTACGACTCGGTCGGCGAGCTGCGGGCCGGGCTGCGCGGGGACCCGGAGCTGCCGCTGTACCGGATCCGGTTCCGGCGGGTGAACGAGCCGGACCCGCGGGACGTGCTGGCCGCCGGGGCGGCCCTCAGCCCGGACGAGCTGGCCACGCTCGGCGCCCGACTGGACCGGATGGACGCGGCCAGCGAGCGCGGGCCATGGACGGCGGCGGTACTGGGCTGGATCGCGGCGCACCCGGCCACCTCGTCGGCGGTGCTGGCGGCTGCGCTGGACTGGCCGCGGCCGGACCTGAAACTCCGCATCCGGCGGCTGAAAGAGCTTGGCCTCACGATCAGCCTGGACGTGGGTTACCGGCTGTCACCGCGCGGTGAGGCGTACCTGCGCGCAGCGGGCCGGACGCCGGCGGCGTCCGGCCGCAGTTCCATGATCCTGTAAATAAAATACGGTGATAGCAGCACTTTGTTTACGTCTAACGGCCGGGTGAGGCTATGTCAGCGACGCGGCTGCCGCACGGCTACACCAACGACACCACCCGGCTGGGCGGCGTGGTCACCAAGCGCTACCAGGGGCCGGACGCGGCCGGGCGGCAGGCCCGCGAGACTGCGGTACTGCGCGCGATAGCGGGCCGACTGCCGGTGCCGCCGGTGCTCGGCACCGGGAACGGCTGCCTGCGGCTTGGCCTGCTGGACGGCCGCCACGGCCAGGACCTGATCGGGGACGGCCTGGCCGGACCGGTGCTGCGTGCCTGCGGGCGGATGCTGCGCCGGGTCCACGACGTCGGCCGGGAGCACTGGCCGGACGGCCTGGCCGCCGGGCCCGGCCGGGTGCTCGTGCACGGCGACTACGGGCCGAACAACGTCCTGCTGGACCCCGGCGGCGGCCGGGTGACCGGCGTGCTGGACTGGGAGTGGGCGCACGCCGGGGACCCGGTGGAGGACCTGGCCTGGTGCGAGTGGATCGTGCGGGCGCATCACCCGGCGCAGGCCGGCGCGCTCGGCGGGCTCTTCGACGGGTACGGCTGGCGGCCGCCGTGGCAGCTCCGGCACCAGGTCATGCTGGCTAGGCACCGGGACCTGATCGGCTTCTGCCGGCGCTGGGACCCGGAGCGGGCCCGGCTCTGGCAGGACCGGCTGGCGGCCACGGCCGCCTGGGCAACGAGCCAGCCGCGATGACGGCCAGGGGCACCCGCCGGGACCGGCGCTGGCTCATACCGCCGGGCGGGCGCGCCGTGCCGCTGGTCGCCTGCCTGCCGCATGGCGGGCGCGAGTTCCCGGCCGGGCTGGCCGGTGACCTCGCGGTAGCGCCGGACGGGCTGTGGTCAGACTGGCTGACCAGGGAGCTGTATGCGTTCCTGCCAGAGCTCGGCGTTACCACCATCGTCACGTCGCTCAGCCGGTACGTCGCCGACGTCAACCGGGATCCGGCCGGGGAGCAGCACGGCGGCTTCTGGACCAGCGTGGTGCCCGCGCAGACCCCGACCGGCCAGCAGGTGTACCACCGGCCGCTGACGGCCGCGCAGATCGGCGAGCGGCTCAGGATCGCGCACGAGCCGTTCCACCGGGCGCTGGACGGTGCCGTCGCCGGGCTGCTGCGCCGGTTCCCCCGGCTGCTGCTGCTCGACCTGCACAGCTTCGGGCTGCTCGAACTGGACGCCGACGTCATCCTCGGCGACCGGTACGGGGCGACCGCCCGGCCGGAGCCGGTACGGCTGCTGACGGCGGCGCTGGCCAGCCTCGGGTTCAGCGTCCGGCACAACGAGCGGTTCACCGGTGGCTGGACGGTGCGGCGGTTCGCCGGCCAGGACCGGGTGGACGCGGTCCAGGTCGAGCTGAACCAGCGCTGCTACCTCAACGTCACCGGCCACACCGGCGCCACCCAGCCGCCGGCCGGTGACTTCGACGCCGCCCGGCGGCGGCTGCGCACCGTGCTGGAGGATCACGTCATCCCGGCCCTTACCGCGCCCGGCCAGCGGACCTGAGCCGGCTGCGGGCCGGATCGGGCCGGCGCGGCCCGAGATCAATTTCGGTCGTCAGGCGGTGTGCAAACGGGCCGCAGCGGGGTAGCGGTTACTCTGAGTACGGAAACATGATCGCGCCCAGACGGAGATTCGGTGTCTGCTGACGTTCTCGCGGCCGGCCACGGCGAGCATGCCGTGCTGTTCTACCGGGACAGCGGCGAGCTGGCCGGGCGGGCGAGCGAGCACCTGGCCGGGGCCGTCCTGAACGGCGGCACCGCCATCGTCATCGCCGGGCAGTCGCACCGGCTGCTGATCTCGCAGCAGCTCGAACGCAGCGGCGTCGCACTCGCCGCTGCCAGCGCGGACGACCGCTACGTCGAGATCGACGCCGGCCGGGCGCTGGACCGGTTCCTGCTGGCCGGCTGGCCCGACACCGCCCGGTTCTGGCAGGTGATCAGCCCGCTGGTCCGGCAGGCGGCCGGGCGCGGCCAGCCGGTCCGGGTGTTCGGCGAGATGGTGGCGATGCTGTGGGGCGCCGGCCGGCCGGGCGCGGCCATCGACCTTGAGGCGCTGTGGAACGAGATGGGCAGCCAGTACCCGTTCTCGCTGCTGTGCGCTTACCCGGCGGAATCGGTGACCGGCAGCCAGCACGGCGACGCGCTGACCGAGGTGCGCCGCCTGCACACGGCCGTGCACGGCATCCCGGCCTGAGCAGGCGGGCTCAGCCGACGGGCGGGCCTGGCTGGTACGGGTCGCTGGCCGGGCCGGGCCCTCGGGGCCCGGCGTCCGCGCCGGTCAGCCGGTAGTAGATCAGCGTGACCACCAGGGCCAGGAAGGGCGCGACCAGGGTGCCGGAGAGGATCGTGCTCAGGCCGCTGCGCAGCAGGGCCGGAAGCGCGATCAGGATGAGCCCGAACACGATGTCGGCCACCAGCAGGATCAGGAACACCAGCACCAGCGTGCCGAAGACGTGCCAGCCCCGGCCCCGGACCAGCTGCTGGCTGCGCCCGAACGACGCCAGCGCGCCGGACCGCTCGATCACGATGACGGGCACGATCACGGCCCAGATCGTGATCAGGAACAGGCCGGGCACGATGATCAGGATGAGGCCGATCGTGATCGCGATCCCGGCCAGGATGGACGCCCCGGCGACCGGACCAAGGTAGGGGGTGGCCGCGGAAACGGTCTGCCTGATCGACAGGTCGGCGCGGCCGTCCCGGACGTCCTGCACCGCCTTGACCAGCGCGGCCTGCACCAGGAAGGCCGCGATCAGCTCCACGATCGAGCCGAGCAGCGCGCCGAACAGGCCACCGGCCAGGGCGAGCAGCGCGGCGATGACCGCGGCGACCAGGTAGATGACGAACGCGATCGCCAGCAGGTGCCAGGCATGCGCCCGGTACATCCGCCAGGCCTCGCTGAGCACACCCTCCAGCGGGTTCATGGCCTGGATGCTACCTCCTGGCCTGGCAGGACGCGGCCGCCGCGCCGGCCGCCGGAGGGCCGGCGCCACGGCCAGGCCCGGCCCGGCCGCTGGCCTAGGATCGGGCGCATGGTGACGGAGGACCGGGGGCTGGCCGCGGTCTGGTTCACGCCGCTGCTGACCGATCCGGCCACGGTGGCGGCGCTGCACCGGGCCACCGCGCCGTGCCTGCTGGTCGGCGGCGGCGCCGACCGGCTCTGGGACGGGCCGGCCGCCCGGTCGATCACGCCGCATGTGGTGGAGATCGGGCAGGCCGACCACAGCCTGCTGCTGCCGGGCGGGCTGGCCGCGTCGGCGGCGGTGCTCGGGCAGGTGATCACCGCGGTGGAGCGGTTCCTGGACCAGATCGTATGGACGTGAGCGGCGCCCGGCGCGAGTCCGGATGAGCGAGCCCGCCTGGCCGCGTCGGCTGCGCACGGACCGCCTCGGCCTGCTCGCCATCACCCCGGCGGATGCGGCGGCGGTACACCGGATCACCGCCGACCCGCGCCACTGCGAGTACGTGCCCGGTGGCCTGCAGGAAAGCCGGCAGGCGACACTGGCCTGGATCGAGCGCCGGGCCAGCCGCTGGGACACCGGCGGGCTCGGCTACTGGACCGCCCGGCGGCCGGCCACCGGCGAGCTGATCGGGCTCGGCGGGGCCGAGCGGCGGCCGGGGTTCTGGAACCTGTACTACCTGATCGACCAGGCGAACTGGGGCCGCGGCTACGCCACCGAGCTGGCCCGCGCCACCCAGCGCACGGCCGCCGAGCTCGATCCGGCGCTGCCGTTAGTGGCCTGGATCCACGCGGGCAACGGCGCCTCCGTGGCGGTGGCGCGCCACCTCGGCCTGACCGACTACGGCCTGCTGGAGCCCGGCCACTGGAAGGGCGAGCCGATGCACTGCTGGGCCGACCGGGACCCGGCGCCGAGCCTGGCGGCCGGCTGACCTCCGCCGTCGGCCGACGGCACTGCGGCGCGGCGCGGACGGTCCGCGATCGCGCTCGCCACAGTTGTACAATCCTGGAGCTGCGGAAGCGTACAATTAGGAACATGGACGTGGCAGTGAGCGACCTGCGAGCGCATCTGAGCGCGTGGCTGGACCAGGTCCGCGGCGGTGGCGAGGTGGTGATCACCGAGCGCGGCGTGCCCGTGGCCCGGTTGCTGGGCCTGACCGCCACCGGCGCGCTGGAACGGCTGACCGCCGGGGGGATCATCGGGCGAGCCGAGTCGGCGCAGCGGCCGAGGGCGTCGGGACAGCCACGGCCCCGGTCCCGGCGGCCGGTAGCCGACCTTGTCAGCGATCAGCGGCGCTAACCGTGGCGCTGGTCTACTTCGACTCCAGCGCGCTGGTCAAGCTGGTCGTCGAGGAGGAGGGCAGCGGCCTGGCGGCCGAGCTGTGGGATTCCTGCGATGCGGCGGTGGCGAACCGCCTGGCCTATCCCGAGGTCCGGGCGGCTCTGGCCGCGGCCGGGCGCAATCATGACCTGAGCCAGGATGACCTGGAGGCGGCCGAGAGCGGATGGGAGCGCTATTGGTCAGCCGTGCGGCCTGCCGAGCTGACCGACGCGGTAGCCCGGCGGGCCGGGCAGCTGGCGCGCTCGCACGCGCTGCGCGGTGCCGACGCGGTGCACCTGGCCAGCGCGCTGGCCATCGGCGAGCCTGACCTCGTGGTGGCGGTATGGGACCGGCGGCTGCACGCCGGGGCAGCTGCGGCCGGGCTGGTTCTTGCCCCGGCCCGGCTGCCCGGCGCCTGATCCGGCCGGACCCGGCCCTGGTCTAGCCCGGCCCGAGGGTGCAGACGGCGGTCCAGTAGTAGCGGTACTCGGTGACCGTGATCAGGTCCGGATCGGCCCCGGCCAGGGCGGCCAGGCGGGCACGGATGCTCGGCCGGCGACGGGAAGTTCTTGAGCACCTCCCAGCTGCTGCCGTCGGCGAGCTGCCGCTGCTGGTAGGTGTTGCCGTCGGGGTCGCGGCGGCTCACCGGATGGTTGCTGCCCGCCACGTAGCGGTTGTCCGCGAACACCAGCGTCGCCGGGCGGTCCAGCCGCCCGGCGAACCCGGCCAGGAAGCTGTCGAGCAGGCCGACCGGGACGTGCGACCAGAAGAACCCGGCGAACCCGGCGTCGAACCCCCGGTCCTCAGCAGGCCCGCCGGCCGCCCCGCTGACCGCGGCCGTGCTGAGGGCGGTCCCGCTGACCACGGTCCCGCTGACCACGGGGGCCAAGGCGAAAGCGTCGGCCTGGGCGAAGCGGACCGTGCCCGGCCAGGCGCGGCGGCCCCTGGCGACGGCCAGGGTCTCCGTGCTGGCGTCGGTGACGAGCACGGAGGCCGCCAGGTCGGCGTAAACGGCCGTCCAGTACCCGGTGCCCGCAGCCACCTCGAGGACCCGGCGGCCGGTCAGCGCCGGAACCAGCCAGGCCCGCAGCCTGGCCAGGTCGTCCTGGCGCTCGGGCTTGTCGTAGACCTGGTCGTACTCCAGCGCCCTGGCCCGGTAGTACTCCTCGGTGCCGGTCCTCACCACAGGCCTCCCAGTCGTGGTAGCCGGTACCGAAGCTAACCCGTCAGCGGGATTCCCGCGAGCGGTATTCCTTCCCGGCAGGTTCCACCGTGCCCGCTGGTGCCGCCGGGGGCCGGGCCTGCCCGGCGGGAGCCTGACCGGAGCCGGACGGCAGGCCGGGCCAGCGTTGCGGGGCAGGTCAAGGGCACGCTGACCGCTGAACTGGCGGGCCGGGCTGACCGCTGACCCGGGGGGTCCGGCAAGGACGGATACCGCCAAACCTTGACTATCACGCGCCGGCATGATCTTCGGCGAGGTGGAGTCGCTGCCTACCTTCTGGAAGAAGTGGTTCGGCGGCGGCACCGGCAACCACGTCCGCCAGACCGACGACATCTACACCTTCCTCGGCTGGGTGGTCCTGGCCTCTCCCGACGAGCAGGCCATGCGCGCCGACTACCAGGCCATCAAGGACCTGGAACGCCAGATCATCATCGACCCTCGCCCGTCAGGCTCAGCTTCCCGAGGTCCAGTAACGCTCCAGCCTGGCGATGGCCTCGTCCTTGCTCATCGCGGCCACCTCGGCATCGGAGAGCCCGACCCGCGAGATCAGCACCCGCACAAGGTCCGCGGGGAGAGCCGCAGCCGGGATCTGCCGAACGCCCCGGTCGGGTGTCACGCCGTCTCGCACGCAGGCCCAGAACTCGGCCTCGCTCACCTGGAGCTGGTCACGGAGGATATGACTCCATAGGCCGGGCCCGTAATCGGACCGGTCGACCGGATGGGAGATCCTGGTGCGCAGGACCCTGCCGTCGGGCAGGGCGAGCTCGTAGGTGACATGGTGGGTACCGGCTCGCCCCCGTGCATCCCGGACCCGCAGCCAGCCCTCGGCCTCGCAGAACGCCTGATGGTCCTTGCGGGTAGGCGCGGGGCCGGTCATAACGGCGTTCCGGCCAGCCAGTCACGGAGCTGGTCATCATCGCTCAGGCTGATGAGCTGGACCAGGCCCCAGTTGTCCCGGTGGTTCGGCGCCTCGGCGAGGCGGTCCTGCCAGTCCTGGGCATACTCCCGCAGCGCCTGCACCATCTCGTCAATCGCCGCGTCGAACGTCGGCCCGTCCGCGGCCACCGGCAGGCCGGGAATGAACACCGACCAGCCGCCGGCCTCGGCGACGACCTGAGCCCGCGACGGCACAACAGAGGCCAGGAAGTGCCGCAGCCGTCCCACGTCCAGCACGGCGGCGCTCGCGCTGTCCCGCCGGACCGTCGCGACCCGGCCTCGCCCGGCCGCATCCAGCAGGTCCTTCAGGTGAGCACGAGCCTCGCTGTAACTGTCGTAGTGCACTGCCGACACGCTCTCCGCCCTCTTCATCATGTCCCGTTACATTGTCCGGCCCGGAGCTGAGTACGTCAAGTACGTTACGTACTCGGCCCTGGGCGGACTTGCGGTCCGGGCAGGTCAGCGGGAGGCCTCGCGGGCGGCGCGCTCCACCCGGTCACGGTAGGTGCTCCACCATGCCGGGTCGGCTGACGGCAGGTTGGGGCGGTCGGCGGCCAGCCCTGCCGCGCCGTCGATGAGCTCGCGGACGATGTCCGCATGCCCGCCGTGCTGGGCGGTTTCGGCGATCACGTGCACCAGGATGCGGTGCAGCGTGACCTCGTTCCGCTCGGCTCGCCACCAGGGCACATGGCCGATAGCGTCAAGCTCCAGCGCATCGATCGTGGCATCCGAGTGCGCCCATGCCTGCCGGTACAGGCCGGTGATGAACTCGCGTGACTCCCCGGCGGCGGCGAACATATCCGAGTTCGGATCGGATTCGTCCCAGGGCAGCTTGCCGGGGAACGGGCGGCCGAAGGTATCGCCGAAGTACCCGAACTCGACGCTGGCCACGTGCTTGACCAGGCCGAGCAGGTTGGTGCCGGTCGGCACCACGGGACGGCGGACGTCGTACTCGGACAGGCCGTCGAGCTTCCACAGCAGCGCGTCACGGGCTTCCTGCAGGTACTGGCGGAGATCCGCTTTCTGATCATGCTGAGCCATCCGGACAGCCTGTCACCGGCGCGGCTGCCCTGGCCACCTCTTTAGCCGGGGTCAGCCGGCGGTAGTCGCGGCCGGGATCGCCGGGCGGCTCAGCGGATCTCGTTGATCCGGATCAGGCTGCCAGCGGGATCGCGGAAGGCACAGTCGCGAATGCCGTACGGCTGCTCGGCCGGCTCCTGCACGACCTCGGCGCCGGCCGCCTGCAGCCGCTCGAAGACGCCGTCGAGATCGGCGGTGGACATGGTGATGATGGCGTAGGTTCCCTTGGCCATCATCTCGGCGATGGTGCGCTTCTCGTCGTCGGTAACGCCGGGGTTGGCGGCCGGCGGGTACAGGATGATGGACGTGCCGGGCTGGCCGACGGGACCGATCGTGATCCAGCGCATCCCGCCGTACCCGACGTCGTTGCGGACCTCGAAGCCGAGGATGTCGCGATAGAAGGCCAGGGAGGCGTCCGGGTCATCATGCGGGAGGAACGTCCCGTGAATGGTGATGTCCATGCCGGTCACGCTAGCTGCGGCTCGGTAACCTGCGCTTCTCGATTCCTGACCGGCCTGGTGACCTGTTTCGCGACGCACGACGGCATCCCCGCCGTCGTGCTCGCCGCGTGCTGCCGGTAGGCGCTGGGCGGCATGCCGACCAGCTCGGAGAACCGGGTGCTGAAGGTACCAAGCGACGAGCAGCCGACCGCGAAGCAGACCTCGGTGACGCTCAGGTCGCCGCGGCGCAGCAGCGCCATCGCGCGCTCGATCCGCCGCGTCATCAGGTAGCTGTACGGCGACTCGCCGTAGGCGAGCCGGAACTCGCGGCTGAGGTGCCCGGCCGACATGTGCGCGCCGCGGGCGAGCGCCTCGACATCCAGCGGCTGCGCGTACTCCCGGTCGATCCGGTCGCGGACGCGGCGCAGCCGCGCGAGGTCGCGCAGATGCTGCTCCACCGGTCCGCTGGCCACCCCTGCATCTTATGCAAGCCCGCGACCTGCGGCCGGACAGCCCGGTTGACCTGCGCCGGCCGGTAGAGTCGGCTCGTGCCGCCGCCAGCCGATACCGTGCCCTGGCCGGCTGGCCTCCGTCGCGCGACCGCCGCCGACCTGCCCGCGATCAAGGCGGTCATCGACGCCGCTTACGCCAGGTACCTGACCCGGATGGACAAGCCACCAGGCCCGATGCTGCGTGACTACGGACCGTCCGTCGAGGCCGGCACCACCTGGGTCACCGGCTCCCCGATCGCGGCCGTGCTCACCCTGTACCCAGGCGACGAGCACCTGCTCATCGAGAACATCGCGGTGCGGCCCGGTGCTCAGGGCCGCGGCCTCGGGCGTGCCCTGATGAGCTTCGCCGAGCAGGAAGCCGCCCGCCGCGGGCTCACCCGGATGGCCCTGTACACCCACGAGATCATGACCGAGAACCAGGCCATCTATGCCCGGCTCGGTTACGTCGAGGTCGAGCGCCGTGCCGAGGACGGCTACCGGCGCATCTACATGGAAAAGCGGCTGACCGGCTAAACCGCACGGCCGGGCCGCCGCCTGGCCGGCTCCCGGCCGGCCGGCTGAGCGGGCCTGCGGCGGCGCGGCGCGGCGGGGACCGGGCAGGCCAGCGGCTGGCCGGCCGAGATCGTGACCGGATCGCCGTGATGCCGGATGTCCAGCGGCGGCCCGCCGTCCGGCAGCGCGTACCTGGCCTCCCGGCCGGTCACCTCCACCTGCAGCCGGCGTCCCCGCACGCTGACCGTGAACGCGAGCCGGGCCAGCCCGGCGGGCAGCCGGGGCGCGAAGCTGACCAGCTCGCGCTGGTTACGCAGCCCGCCCAGGCCGACGACCAGAGCGATCCAGGACCCGGCGAGCGCCGCGATGTGCAGGCCGTCCCTGGTGTTGTGCTCCAGGTCGGCCAGGTCCATCAGCGCGGCCTCGGCCAGGTAGTCGTAGGCCAGGCCGAGATGACCGGTCTCGGCCGCGATCACTGACTGGCTGGCAGCCGACAGCGAGGAGTCCCGGACCGTGATCGCCTCGTAGTAGGCGAAGTTCCTGGCCTTCTGCTCGGCAGTGAACTCCTCCGGGCACGTCTGCATGGCCAGCACCAGGTCCGCCTGCTTGACCACCTGCTTGCGGTACAGGTCGAAGTAGGGGAAGTGGGCGAGCAGCGGGTACTGGTCCGGCCGGGTCGCGGCGAAGTCCCAGGCCTGGTGACCGGTGAAACCCTCGGCCTGCGCGTGCACGCCGAGCTCGGCATCGAATGGCACCACGACGGCAGCCGCTGCCTGGCGCCACCCGGCCATCTCCTCCGCCGACACCCCGAGCTCACCGGCGCGCCGCGGGTACCGCCGCGCCGCCTCGGCCGCGGCGACCAGGTTCCGCCGTGCCAGCAGGTTCGTGTACACGTTGTTGTCGCACAGCGCCGAGTACTCGTCGGGTCCGGTCACCCCGTCAATGCGGAACGACCCGTCGCGGCCGGTGTGGCCGAGCGAGTGCCACAGCCGTGCGGTCTGCACCAGCAGGGTCAGCCCGGTCGATGCCTCGAAGTCAGTGTCCCCGGTGATGTCGACGTAACGGCTCACGGCATCGGCGATATCGGCGCTGACATGGAACGCGGCGGTGCCGGCCGGCCAGTAACCCGAGCATTCCTCGCCGCCGATCGTGCGCCACGGAAACGCCGCCCCGGCCAGGCCGAGCAGGCGCGCCCGGTCGACGGCCGGGCGGAGCACCGACTCGCGCCAGCGCAGCGCGTCGGCAGCGGCCTGCGGAGCGGTGTAGGTCAGCACCGGCAGCACGAAGGTCTCGGTATCCCAGAACGCGTGCCCGTCGTACCCGGATCCGGTGAGGCCCTTGGCCGGGATGCCGCGGCCCTCCGCCCTGGCGCCGGACTGGAGCACGTGGAACAGCCCGAACCGGACCGCCTGCTGGATCTCGGGGTCCCCGTCCAGCTGCACATCGGCGCGTCGCCAGAAGTCGTCCAGGTAGCCGCGCTGCCCGGCCAGCAGCGCATCCCAGCCGGCCCGGACGGCCTCGGTGACCGCCCCTTCGGTCTGGTCGCGCAGCGCGGGCCGGGTCCGGACGGCTGACCAGCCATAGCCGACGAACTTCACCAGCCGCAGCCGCTGGCCGGGCCGCAGCCGCGCCGCCACGGTCAGCCGGGTGAGATCGGGCCTGCTCTCAGTCATCAGACGGGTCCGCGCCGGGCAGGTGACCTGGTGGTCCATCGTCACCGCCAGCAGCAGCCCGCTGCCCGCGGTCGCGTGCACCAGGGTGGCCCGGCGATGGCTGGCCTGATGCTCCTGTCCGACCAGCGGTGCGTCGAGCACCGCCGCTGACCTCGGGTCGCCGCTGGCCGGGGGCAGCTGCTCGTTGGCGACGAGCTCGGACTGCACGACGATCTGCGCCGGGGCATCCAGCGGCTCGACCTCGTAGCTGATCGCGGCCACCGCGCGCTGGACGAGCGAGACCACGCGCTCAGCATGGATCCGGACCCGCCGGCCAGCCGGCGAGACCCACTCGGCGGTCCGGCTCAGCGTCCCGGCGCGCAGGTCGAGCACGCGCTCATGGCTGCGCAGCTCGCCGTACCTGACGTCGAACGGCTCGTCGTCCACCAGCAGCCTGATCAGCTTGCCGTTGGTGACGTTGACCACCGTCTGGCCCAGCCGCGGGTTGCCGTAGCCGTCCTCCGGGTACGGCTGCGGATGCTGCTCGTAGAAGCCGTTGAGGTAGCAGCCGGGCAGCCCGTGCGGTTCGCCCTCGTCCAGGTTGCCGCGCCAGCCGAGGTGCCCGTTGGCCAGCGCGAACAGGGACTCGCTCTGCGCCAGGACCGAGGTATCCAGCCGGCTTTCCCGCAGGCACCACGGTTCGGCCGGGTACGCGGGGTGGCCGATCATGGCCGGGCCAGCAGCTCGGCCAGGTCGGCGACCACGATGTCCGCGCCCTGCCGGCGCAGCGCCCCGGCCTGGCCGGCCCGGTCCACCCCTACCACGCAGCCGAAGTTCCCGGCCCGCCCGGCCGCCACGCCGGCCAGCGCGTCCTCGAAGACCGCGGCATCGGCCGCCGGGATGCCAAGCTCGCCGGCCGCCGCCAGGTAGGTATCCGGGGCGGGCTTGCCCGCCAGGTGCCGCCGCTGGGCCAGCCTCCCGTCGACGACCGCATCGAACTGCCCGCCCAGCCCGGCCGCGGCCAGGATCTCGACGCAGTGGGTACTGGAGGAGACCACGGCGCGGCGCAGGCCGGCTGCTCGCACCGCGCTCAGGTAGCGGACCGAGCCGGGATACGGCTGCACCCCCGACCGCGCGATCATCTCCCGGAAGACCTGGTCCTTGCGCCTGCCGAGGCCGCTGACCGTCTCGGCGTCCGCCGGGTCCGCGGGGGTGCCCTCCGCCAGCTCGATGCCGCGCGAGCGCAGGAACGACCGCGCTCCGTCTGCCCGCGGCTTGCCGTCAACGTAGGTGTCGTAGTCGGCGGTCAGGTCAAACGGCGCATAACTGACCCCGGTCCGCTCGCCGAGACGGCTCAGGAAGGCGTCGAGCACCTGTTTCCAGGCTGCGGCGTGCACCGCGGCGGTCGGGGTCAGCACTCCGTCCAGGTCGAACAGGCAAGCCCGCACCCGGTCAGGAAGTCCCAGCACACCTTGCTCCTATGTCAAGCGGCCTGGCTGACCGGCACGGATGTGCCGTCGGCCAGGAGCGTTCGGCAGACGATGTTGGACAGTCGGCGTTTGAGGGCACGGAGCGCTCGGGCTTGGTGCTGCCTGCGGCGATGCGGGCTTGCAGATACACCCCGGCGGGCGGGCGGCAGCGCATCTGCGTCACCGCGATGCAGTGGATCGCGCAGTTCAGCTGGCGGTTCCCGGCGCGGGACAACCGGTGCCGGATCCGGTTACGCCGACCAGACAGGCAGCGGCGCGGTCCCGTTATGCCGGGCACAGGCGTCCCTGGACCTGAACCGGGCGGCCCCGGCGGTCTCGGCGACGATCTTCGCCGCGGTCAGGGCGCCAGCGCCGGGCAGGGCCAGCAGCGAGGGCGCGAGCTGGCTGGCCAGGATGCTGATCTCCCGTTCCAGCGCATCGGCCCTGGTGGTCAGCGCGGCGATCCGGCCCGCCAGGTCGGCCGCGAGCCGGGCCACCAGGCCGTCCATGGCAGCAAGCCGGGCCGCCACCGAGGCGACCACGCGCTTACCGGTCAGCGACCGCGACGCGGGATCCCAGTCCGGGTCCAGCTCGTGCAGATGCCAGCGCAGCCGGCTGATCATCCGGGTCCGCTCCGCCACCAGGTCCTCGCGGTGACCCGCCAGCAGTCGCAGCTCCCGTTCCGGGCCGTCCAGCCGCGCGGCCGGCAAGCCCGGCTCGCGCAGCGCCGCCCGCGCCACCGCCAGCGCATCGATCGGATCGGACTTGCCGTACGTCCGCGCCGCATCCCGGGCATGAGCCATCAGCTTCGGCGGCACCCGCACGATCTGCTCTCCCCCCGCCAGCAGATCGCGCTCCAGCCGCCGCGACAGGTGCCGGCAGTCCTCCACCGCCCACCGCCGCTGCAGCCCGAACCGATCCGCCCAGCGCACCAGATCCAGGTGCGCCGCCGTCGACGTCGCCTTCGTGGTCCGCACTCCGATCTGCCGCCCGCCTCATCCGCCGCCACTACCGTATGGGTCCGCTTGTGCGCATCAATCCCCAGCACCACCATGGAACTGTCGCCTTCCGCCTCGGTGACGAGAACGGTGACCCGAGACGGCACACCTCAGTCAGGGGCGATGCCACGCTCCTGTCAAGCCAGGCCAGCTGGCCCGCCAGCCCGAGAGGCGGCACAAGGTGCGTAAGCCACGAAGGCAGCCAGCCTACGAGCCGCCCCTCAGGTACCAGAAAGCCTGACACTGAGCGCCAGCCTAGGGCAGCCTGTACTGCCCGCAGACGCCCCGCATCAGCGTCCGGTGAGGAACGCGGCGATCGCGGCGGTGAGCTCGGGCGCGGCGAAGGCGCTGCCATGATCGCCCGGCACGCGGACGAACCGGGCATCATGCAAGAGCGCGGCCAGCTCGCCGGCATCAGAACGCTCATCTTCGCGCTGTCCCCGTGGCCGCCGAAGGCCGGCACTATGACCCGGTGCCCCTGCGCGGCGAAGTCCCGGTTAGTGGCCAGCCGGTCAGGAGCAGATACGCACATTGGCCAGTTCTGCAAGCCCATGGCGGCTAAGCCAGCACGCTCCCCAGCCGCACTGATCGGCACTGCGCGCTCTCCCCTGCGCGTTCGAAGACCAGGACGCTGGCCGGGCCGGGGCTGATGCGAGGCGCTGGATGATTCCGCCCGGTGGTCAGTGCTGCTTGCGGGCAGTGATGAGCAGGTATTCCCATTCCATGATCATGGTTGCAGAGCCGCGGTCGTGGCGGCGGGCGAGGTCAGCGAGATCGCGGTCCAGCGCGGCGGTTCGCCGCGAGTCCCCGGCGATGCCCCGGTAGGCGGCGATGGTGGGGCCGTAGCGGGCCTTGAAGTAGTCGCGGAAGTCCTCGGGGCTGGTGAACTTGTCAACGGGGACTGTGCTGCGGCGTGCGGTGAGGCTGGTGACCCGGTCACCGAGCAGCGCGCGGACATGGTCTTCGCGGCCCCACAAAGGCGGCGGCTGGGCGCCCGGCGGGGGTGGCGGGGCGTAGGGCTTCATGGCGGCGAACATCTGCCCGATGAAGCCCTCGGGGGTCCAGCTGAGCAGCCCGATAGTCCCGCCAGGACGGCATACCCGGACCAGCTCGCCAGCGCCGCCTGGTGATGGGGGGCGAACATGACTCCCAGGCAGGACATCACGACGTCGAACTCGCCGTCGCCGAACGGAAGCGCCTCGGCGTCGGCCTGCCGCCACTCCAGCTCGACGCCCTGCCGGACGGCCTGCTGCCGCCCGGCGGCCAGCAGCTCGGGGGTCAGGTCGCAGGCCACCACGTGCGCACCGGCCCGGGCTGCGGGGATGGCGGCGTTGCCGGATCCGGCGGCCACGTCCAGCACCCGGTCTCCGGGCTGCACAGCACATGCGCCGGTCAGGACCTGGCCCAGGCCCGCGATGATGTCGGCGGCCAGGGCCGGGTAGTCACCGAGGGCCCACATGGCCCGGTGCCTGGCCTTCAGCGCCTGGTCGGCTGCCATCGCCGGTGCGGTGATCATCATTCTCCCTCCGCTCCTAGCGGCCAGGGCACTAGCGCCGCCAGGGACTAACGGTAGGAAGAGGCCAGGGCACCGGCTAGTACAACATCTGTACCGGCACTAGCCTGGCTGGCAGCCAGGAGCCTAGCCTGCAGGCCATGGGATCCTCCTACCGCCAGTTCTGCCCGGTGGCCAAGGCGATGGAGCTGCTGGACGAGCGCTGGACGCTGCTGATCGTCCGTGAGCTGGTCACCGGCAGCCAGCATTTCAACGACCTGCGCCGCGGCGTGCCGCGGATGTCTCCCACGCTACTGTCCAAGCGGCTGACCCAGCTGGTACGCGCCGGAATCGCGGACCGCCACGATGACGGCGGCGACATCCGGTACGTGCTGACCCCGGCGGGCCGCGAGCTGCGGCCGGTAGTCGAGGCCCTGGGCGTGTGGGGCACCCGCTGGATCGGGGAGATCGGCGACGAGGACCTCGACCCCAAACTGCTGCTGTGGGACATGCACCGCAACATCGACCACAAAGCCGTCCCGGCCGGGCGGACAGTCATACAGTTCCGCTTCCCCGAGGCCCCCGCGCGCAGCCGGGACTGGTGGCTCGTGATCACCCCGGACGATGCAGACATCTGCGACGCAGACCCTGGCTACCCCGTCGCCGTCACCGTGACCACCAGCCTGCGGCACATGGTCGGGGTCTGGCGCGGCGACCTGACCTGGCCAGACGCACTGCGCTCCGGCGCGATCACGATCCAGGGCCCCGAAAATCTCCGCCGGGCCGTCCCCCGATGGTTCACCCTGTCAGTATTCGCCGCGGTATCGCGGCCTGCCGGATCGTAACCGCGCGTGCTCCACCGAACGCTCATTCCACCCGGATCTGAGCTTGTGCATTGATACCGTCGACCCGGCCAGGATCGCCAGTTTCTGGGAATCCGTAGTGCGCTGGCGCCGTACCTGGGAAGAGGAAGACCAGGTTCTGCCTCGAGCCGCCGGAAGGCAGCCCGGAAGACGGCATTGCTCCCGACCTGGTGTCCCTCAGGGCTCCCGAGGGCAAGACCGTCAAGAACCGGCTCCATCTGGATCTGCGTCCCGCCGACCAGCCCGCCGAGATCGCCCGCCTGGAGGCACTCGGCACCCGGCAGGTCAGCATCAGCCAGGGCAACGTCAGCTGGGTAGCCATGGCCGACCCAGACGGCAACGAGTTCGACGTACTCCAGCCGCTGGCCCCCGGCGAACTGCCACCCGGGCATTCGCGTGGCTACACGGCTGAGGCGAAACGCCTCAGGCTGAGAAGATTGCACCATGGTGCTGGAGGGCGTGCCGATGGTCCGCTGAGCGACGATCACGGCATCGGCCGCGGCACACCCATAGTGCGCGCCTACATCGAAGAATTCCTGGGTCAGCACCAGGAAGCCATCAGGGGATCGGTGCTCGAGGTTAGTGACTCCCGGTATACGGCAAGCTTCGGAACAGGACGCGTGACGACCAGCACAGTGGTCGACATCGACAGGGCCAGCCGACAGGCGACACTCATCGCCGACCTCAGCGAGCCGGGCGCTCTGCCCGGCGACAGCTTCGACTGCATCATCCTCACCGAGGTCCTCCATCTGCTCAAAGGCCCTGGCACCTGCCTGCGTTCCTGCCACGGGGCCCTGCGCGAGGAGGGCTCAGTGCTGATCACGGTGCCAGCGCTGAAGCGAGCTGAGGTTCAGGGATGACCGGTTCCCGCTGACTGTCGCCGCACGCGCGCAGAAGCAGCGCCGGCTTACCTAGCACCTTTGCGCTGGTGCGCTGATCACCCGATACGGCCTGGCACGCCAGATGAACTATTCGGTACGCCAGTACCGGCACGCGGCTGACCGTGGACCTACGCCAGAACGGCGGCAATGCGCGCGGCGGCTCCAGGGGCGCATCGGCCACGCTCTGTAACGACCCTTGCCTCGCCGATGCCACCGACCAGTCCATAGCCCTCGGTAGCTGCCCAGTCGACAGCCGCCTGCAGGTCGCTGACCTCGAAGGCCACGTTGCGCAATCCCGGGAATGCCGCAGACCGTGTCCAGGAACTCGCCCTCGACGAACGTCCTGCCCTCGACCTCCAGGCCCAGCGCCAGGAAGAAGGCGGTCACGACGTCGAGATCCGCGACCGTGAGACCGACGTGATCGCGCCGTACATGTGACACAGGGGGCCGGTCACTCCGGCGGTGACCGCCAGCCGCGCGGCGGCCGCGGGTGGCGGCTGAGATCGGTGAGGGTGCTTCCGGGGAGTGCTGCTGCGCGGAGCTCGGCGTCGGGGTCGTCGCGCTCGCCTAGCCATCTGATCAGCATGGTGTAGACGACTGGCGCGAAGAAGATGGCCGGCACTGCCCACATCACGGCGACTCCGAGCTGGCGCTGCGCAGCCGCAGTCACGGCATCCGCGTCCGGCCCGGCCGGGACCGATGTCGCGCCGGACATGCCGGTGACATAGGCGACTATCCAGATGGTCCACATGGCCACGGCGGCCATGGCGGCGCGCAGCGGCCGGGGCAGCGGGGGGTGCGAGGGCGCCGCGGCGATCAGGTCGATCCAGACCGCCGACCCGGCGCCCGCCAGGGTCACCATTTCCGCGGCGGTCAGGCCCGGGTGCCTGTCCAGCGCACCCAGCACAGCCGGCAGGCGCCAGGTGATCACGAGGGCGGCGAAGAGCAGCACCTTCGCTGCCGCGGCGCCTGCCGCGCGGCGGTCAGTGCCTGCCCGGCGGCCGGCCGGGCGGGCCAAGAGCCGCGGCGCTGGCACCGCGGCATGCTTCCAGTTGCCGGGTGACGTGCTGGCGCGCCGGGCCGCCCGCCCGTGCCATGAGCTGATGCCCAGCATCAGCAGGGCGGGTACGGCTACCGCGAAGGTCACGAACTGAAGCGCCTGCACGAACGCGTTCTGCCGGGCGGAGCTCCCGGCCGGAGGCAGTGCCACGACCACCGCCAGAACTACTGCCGCTGGTATCAGGCAGGGCATGACGCGCGCCTGCCATCTCGCCATGGAGATCCTCCGTTCTGCGCTGCCGTCCAGGCGCGCCGGGTCGGCTACGTGGTGAGCGCCGGGCTAGTGAGGTGCGGGCGCGCCGGGCGGCGGCCGCCGCGAAGGGCCGCCGCCGCGGTGGCTCCCGGAGGCCTGGTCTTGCGGCGCTGCCGGAGCTGTGGGGACCAGCAGACTGACGTGGTCGCCGTCGGCCAACGTCAGACCGGGATCGGGCTGCCGGAGCTTGCGCCGCCGAAGGATGGAGACGGGGATGCTGCCCGGCGGCCAGCTGAGGCTGCTCAGCGGCCGGCCGGCGGCCGGGGAGTCCGGGCCGATGGAGATCTCAAGGACACGGTAGCCGTGCAGCGGCGCGGGCGGCTCGCCCCGATCGGGCTGAACGGCCGGAGTTGCCTCGCCAGGCGCACTGCGCCCCAGCGGCCGGGAGCCGCCGATCTGGTCGGCGACGGTCTCCAGGACGCTCTGGTTCGTGATCCAGCCCCGTACCTGCCGACCGTCCCCGGACAGCACCGGCAGTCCGTCGCGGCCGTAGGCCTGGAGCTGGCGCATCGTCTGCGCCAGTGACTCGCCCGCGTAAACGGCCTGGGGGTCACCCTCGTAGATGACACGTCCCGGCAGCCGCGCCTGGGCAGCGTCGGCGCCAGCCTCGGCGTCACGGTCATGGCCGGCGGGCACGGGCAGCGGCACGGGGAACGGCCGCATGGCGTCGGCGGCGCTGAGATCGCCGAAGGCCCGCCAGGGCGCGGCGCGGTCGATGTCCTGGCCGCGTCGCAGCAGCTTGGTGGTGTAAATGGTGCCGTAGCTCAGCGCACGTGAGGTCGCGCTGGCGATGGCGACGGCGAGCATAACCGGCAGTGTGAGGGTGTAGTCGCCGGTCATCTCCACCACGCTGGCCGCCGAGGTGAGCGGAGCGCGGGCCGCGGAGGTGAACACCGCGCCCATCGCGACGACCGCGTAGAGCGCGGGCTGGCCGGCGGCGGCCCCGAACACGTGGCCCGCGGTCTGGCCGAAGGCCATCCCGGAGGTGGCGCCGATGAACAGCGACGGCGCGAACACGCCGCCGGAGCCGCCGATCCCGAGCGTGGTGCTGCAGGCGAGGATCTTGCCGGCCGCGAGGATCAGCAGGAACCACAGGACATAGCCGCCCCCGGCTGCCCTGTACATGACCGGGTACCCGACCCCGTACATCTGCGGCAGGGCCAGCAGGATCAGGCCAAGCGCGACGCCGCCGATAGCGGGACGGGCCCACTCCGGCCGGTTCTTCCAGGCCGAGTCCCACAGGTCTTCCATCTTGTAGACGACCGCCTTGAACAGCAGGCCGATCAGCCCGGCGAGCACGGCCAGCACCGCGATCAGCAGGTAGTCGGCGGGGCGGACCAGCGAGATCCCGGCCGGGAACCCCTGCAGGAACGGCCTGCCGCCGAGGACCGGGATCGCGACCGCGTCCGCGATCATGGCCGAGAGCATGACGGTGAACATCGCGTCGATGGAGAACTCGCGCAGGATGATCTCCACGCCGAAGAACACGCCCGTAACCGGGGCGTTGAACGTGGCGGCGATGGCACCGCCGGCGCCGCACGCGACCAGGATCCGCATCCGGTTCTCCGGCATCTTCACCAGCTGGCCGAAGCCGGATGCCAGCGCGGAGCCGATCTGCACGATCGGTCCCTCCCGGCCTACCGATCCGCCGGTACCGATGCACAGCGCCGACGCCAGCGCCTTGACGACGCTGACCTGCGGACGGATCCGGCCGCCGTTATCCGCGACCGCGACCATCACCTCAGGCACCCCGTGCCCGCGGGCCTCCCGCGCGTAACGGTAGATCAGCGGCCCGTACACCAGCCCGCCGATGACCGGGATCACGACGAAAAACGCCGGCCCCAGCCACGGCAGGCGGGAGCTGCCCACATAACCGGCCTGACCGAACTGATCACGCCCGGTGGCAAGCCAGGTGAAGAAGTAGATCAGGTACCGGAACACGACCGCACCGAGGCCAGCCCCCGCGCCGACCACCAGGGCGATCACGAACAGCCCGGCCCTGGACTCACGCAGCCATCCGGCTGCCCGGTCCGCCCGCATGACGCTGCCCCGGTCAGGTCCCGCCGCTCCCGCCCTCACGCAGGCTCCCGCATGCCGGAGCCGCCGTCCGTGCTGTCCCGCGCCGGCTCGCCCGCTCCCGGCTCGCCCGCGCCAGCGCCCGGCCACTGGCTGTCCGGGATCTCCCCTGCTGCCACCGCGAACGCCCGGAGCGCTGCCGCGACCGCTGCCTGCTGCCCGGCGGGCAGCCTGCCGAGGATCTCGGCCAGCAGCGCCCGCCGCCGGGCCGTCGCCTGGTCCACCACCTGCCGCCCAGCGGCGGTCACCGCTACCAGCACCTCCCGCCGGTCGGCGCGTCCCCGGTGCCTGCGGATCAGCCCCTTGCGCACCAGCCGGTCACACATCCGGCCAGCCGTCGGCGGCGTGACGCCCAGCGCCACGGCCAGGTCCACCATCCGCTGCGGCCCGCGGGAAGCCAGCACCACCAGCGCCCGGTACTGGGCCATCGTGGTGTCTTCCGCCACCGCGCCCAGCGACCGCTCGGTCACGGCCACCAGGGTCCGGCTGGCTGTCAGCACCGCGTCCACGATGTCCGCACCGGCCGGATCGTCTTCTCGCCGCACTCAAACTCCACCTTGCTTGCCTAACGCAATGATTGCTTATCAACTCTATCAGCCAGTGCAGGCAGTAGCCGGGCGTGCCCTTGCAGTCCCAGAGGTCAGCCGGAAGCCCCACCGGCGCCCGGCCGTTCGCGTACAGCCGAGGGAAAGCTGGCCATGGGGTCGCGCGCACCACGCAGGAGCGCCGCCCGTGATCCGCCGGTTGCTTCGCGGAGCAGACTGGTGCCGGGAGATGCCATGCACCAGCCGGTGGCTGGTGCCAGCTGCCGAGATCCTCCGTGCCATCGTGCTCTTCGCGGCGACCTGCGCGCTCGCCCGGGCCGCGTTCGCCGGCGAATTCAGGCCGCCGGCTCTCCTCTGCTTCTGGTCGCCAGCGTGGCCTCACCCGGGTAGATCAATGCGGGCGCATGGGCCTGCGGATCTCGATAATGGCCGCGGCGAGCGTGCTGACACAGGCCACCACAGTCACCGCGGCGAGGAACGCCAGAAAGGTGCCCGTGCCCCAGATGCCGTCGGGAAGGCTCAGGACTACCGCCAGGCCGATCGCCCACAGTCCGGTCAGCCCGGTCGGCAGCCAGCGGCCCGTGAGCTGGGCGCAGCAGGGCCCGATGATGAGCAGGCCGATGAGCACCACGCGGCGGCCAAGCCCGGCATCGGTTACCGCCACGATGCAGGACAGCGCCATGGCGAGGATCCAGGTTCTGCTGACCGGCCAGCCGGGCAGCAGGGATTCCCGTTGCAGCCAGGACCAGGACCGGCCGGGTTCGCGGAGGTGACCGTTTACCGGGCCTGGGCCATCGCCCGGCGTCGTGCTGAATGCTGACCCGCCTCGGAACTGGTCCGCGGCCTCTCTGCCATGCCGCGATCGGGTCGCCGGCCCGGTTGGTGGGTCACCAGAACGGTGGCGGCGGCCGAGGGTCAGCCGGGCACCGGGCACGATGGCAAGGGCCACGCCAGCCGCGATCGCGATCTGGGATGCTGGCTGTGGCGCGTGCGCGGATGCGAGCAGCGAGCCGACGAAGACGAAGTAGGCGGCGATAATCAGGATGCCGGTGTCGCGGC
This sequence comes from uncultured Actinomycetota bacterium, assembly GCA_963719705.1. Lineage (GTDB taxonomy): Bacteria > Actinomycetota > Actinomycetes > Streptosporangiales > Streptosporangiaceae > CAVRCV01. The sequence goes on along the minus strand of CAVRCV010000009.1, from coordinate 11,966 downwards.
GTATGCCGCGGTCGCGGTAGGCAAATGCCAGCACCGCCGCCGTGAGCCCGATGTACCACGCGGTGATCAGTATCGTCTGGCCCGACGGCGGGCCGAGGCCGATCACTGCTGCCGGGATGAGCAGGCCGATCGCGACATTGATGGCGTTGCTGTTCAGGGCGGTGCTCAAGGTCGCGCCGCCCCGGCCGCGGACTGCCAGGTAGACGGCGGCAACCGCGTTGGGCAGGCTCGTCACCGCTGCCAGCACGAGACCGCCGACGATGATCTCCGGTATCGCGAAGCGGTTCCCCAGCGCCGCCGCGGCGCGTTCCATCGTCACGCTGGCCGCGACCACCACGATCAGGGACACGCCGGCGGCAACTGCATCTTGCGGCCTTCCCCGCGCTGGCCGGATCGCCTCTTCGAGTTCCATTTCCTCCTCGGCCACCGCCGATCGCAGCCAGGCGATCCACGGCCGAGGCAGCCGAAGGCGGGCCAGGCCCCGGCCGGGCGCACCCAGGACGACGGCGTACAGGGCAACGAGCATCAGCGCAAGCACGCAGCCCGCGGCGGGCGGCAGCACGCCGAGCACCACGGGCAGGCACACCACGGCGAGGCTGAGCGCGACCGTGCCGCTCAGGATCACGACCCTGCGATGCAGCCTGATCCGGCCCGCGACTACCGCGCCCAGGCCAAGAAGGGCGGCGAGATTGAAAACATTCGACCCGATGACGACGCCGGCGCCTAGCCGCTGCTCATGACCGGCCATTGCGGTCACGGCCGCGGTGACCTCGGGTGCGTCTGCTGCCAGGGCCGCGACGATGCCCAGCAAAGCCTCAGACAGGCCCAGGCGCTCACCGACCCGCTCAAGCCGCGTGACCAGAACCCAGCTGGTCGCCAGGCTCACCGTCGCGCCGGCCAGAAACGCCAGCACAGCAGCCAGGACCGACATCCCGGTCTACCCTCCCCGCGTCGTCTGCCAGGCTGCATGGTCTCACCGATGGGCGCCTGCCGCAGCAAGCCGCGAGCTGCACGAAACCGGTCACGGTGCGCCGCGTGGCCGGGTCGTCATCGCGCGGTACCGGCGCCGTGACTGGCGCTGAATGCGCGCCCGGCCTGGTCCGCCAGCGTGACAGCGACCAGGCGCGCCTGCAGCGATGGCTTCGAGCCCGGCCCGGGCTTCAGCATGAACCGCCCATGGTACTGGCGCCGCCGAAGGTCCGGAGCTCGATCTCCTCCGCGGGAAGGCCTGACCGCTCAACCTCCCAGCGGCCATGACGTGTCACCACAGTCCCGTCTGGCTCCAGCCGCGGCGGGTGACCGAGCAGGGAACCGTACTCGAATCGGGCTCCCTCCAGGTCCAGCAGGCCAGTGAGCTGTTCCCGGACGTGATCGATGACGGCATCAGGAAACCTGGCGGACTGGGCCAGCGCCGCTGTCTCGCGGATCAGAGCGAGGTAACCCGCGTCCGTGATCGCTATCACCTTCAGGCGCCGGGCGCGAGCCGCCAGCTGCGACACGGCCAGTCCCACCACCAGCAGCAGGAGCGCAGTAGTGATATCCGGTTTGCTGCGGATCGTGAACCGCTCATACGGCACGGTGACGGGACAGCGGACGTGTTCGTCCACTTCTCCGCGATCGCGAGTTCCGGCTACCGGTCGCTGAGTGAGAACCAGAAGGTCGAGTTCGACACGACCCAGGGGCAGAAGGGGCCGCAGGCGGAGAACGTCCGTCCGCTCTGACGCATGACGCCCTGCGTCCTCCCGCGGCGCGCTGGCCGGGCAGCCGGCTGACCTGCTGGCATCAGGGGGGGCCTGAATCCGGCAGGCCGGATGCCCGGTAACGTCCGGGCATGCAGCATCTGGCTGGCTTCAGCCGCTCCGCACGGGCCCTGTGACCGCCTGGAGGGCAGTCATTGCTCTGCTGTTATTGGTTCTCGGCTGTTATTGGTTCTCGCGCGCAGAACGCCAGACCCTGCGTAGTTGCACAGCGCCCGCTCGCGGACCTGCGGCCCGCGCCGATCGGCAGCTGCTTGATGCCACGGTCTGCAAGCTGGCCCAGGCCCGCGACATCTACGTCGGGATGTACAACGACGGGGTCCGGGTGGAGAATGCGCAGGCCGGAATATGGCAGGTTGCGGTCCGGTTCGGCACGAGTCAGGTGATGGCTGCCAGCGCTCACCAGAATGCTGTTGCGCAGAACTGGGTTCAGGGCATGTTCGATGTCAATGAGAATCGCTGTACCGATTGCCATCGTATAATCGGGTTGCCTGGCGGTGGCTATTGTTACGATTATGCCCGGCACCGCGGCTGGGTCTACTGAACGCGGGACACTGCCAAAGATCGCTTGTAATCCTCTTGGGCTTGTCGTGCGCATGCGGCTCGACCGCGAGCCGTCAGAAGCGGAAGCGGGTCAGGCCGCCCGGTTCCGTCGCCGAGACCACGGTCGCTGAGCGCGGCTCGCTGCGGTACACGCTCCACGACGGTAGGCCTTGCGAGGGTGCGTTGAAGCCCGCACCCGGTCAGGAAGTCCCAGCACACGCGCCAGCCTACGGCCGGAACGGCCGCGGCGGCTCCGCCCCTGCCGCGCCGGACCTGAAACGATGTGCTGATCAGCACGCACATCGGGGCGACCCGAGCGGGATGCGGAGGAGCAGGTCATGGAGAACACCGTCCCGGCAGGAACGGCAAGCCCGGCATGACCGGCGGGGCGAGCCAGGCCCGGCTGGCCAGGAAGCCTTATGAGCGCGAGCTGTACCGGCTCCAGGGGGAGCTGATGAAGGTGCAGGAGTGGGTCAGGGCCGAGCGGGCCAGGATCGTGGTGATCTTCGAGGGACGGGATGCGGCGGGCAAGGGCGGCACGATCAAGCGGGTGACCGAGTACCTGAACCCCCGCGTTGCGCGGATCGCGGCGCTGCCCGCGCCGACCGAGCGGGAGCGGGCGCAGTGGTACTTCCAGCGCTACGTCGAGCACCTGCCCACGGCCGGGCAGATCGTCCTGTTCGACCGCAGCTGGTACAACCGGGCCGGGGTCGAGCGGGTGATGGGCTTTTGCACCAAGGAGGAGTACGGGCGGTTCCTGCACCAGTGCCCGATCTTCGAGCGGCTGCTGGTCGAGGACGGCATCCTGCTGCGCAAGTACTGGTTCTCGGTCAGCGACTCCGAGCAGGAGCGCCGGTTCCGGTCCCGGCTGGACGACCCGATGCGCCGGTGGAAGCTGTCGCCGATGGACGTGGAGTCGATCTCCCGGTGGGAGGACTACTCCAGGGCCAAGGACGAGATGTTCGTGTATACCGACATCCCGGAGGCGCCGTGGTACGTGGTCGAGAGCGAGGACAAGCGGCGGGCCCGGATCAACATGATCGCCCACCTGCTGTCCACCATTCCCTACCGCGACGTCCAGCCGGTGCCGCTGCGGCTGCCGCCCCGCCCGCCGTCCGGCGGGTATGTCCGGATGCCGCGGGAACTGGAGACCTACGTGCCCGATCACGCGGCCACGCTGCTGCACACCAAGATAGGCCGAGGGAAACGCGAGCGAAGGAGCACGAGATGACCAGCAACGCACGTCCGGGTACCCGGATCCTGGGCAGCCTGCGATCGGCAGACGGCAACGGCGTCGTGCGCATCGAAGACCGCTACGACACCGGCATCGACGACCTGTGGACGGCACTCACCGATCCCGGCCGCCTGGCCCGCTGGCACAGCCAGGTCGAAGGCGACCTGCGGCCCGGCGGAGAGTTCCGCCTCTACGTCGAGTCCGATGACGTGGAAGCCGCCGGGCGGGTGGAAGCGTGCGAGCCCCCGCAGCGGCTGCGGGTGACGACCAGGGAAACGGACGAGTCCTACCAGCGCGGGCAGGGGGTGCCGCCGCACGACGAGGCCATCGAGGTCACGCTGACCGCCGACGGCGACCAGACCATCCTGGTCATCGAGGTCCGGGGCATACCGCTGGACGCGATCGCCTTCTACGGGGCCGGGTGGCAGATCCACGCCGAGAATCTCGCCGCCTACCTCGCCGGGCGTGAGCGCGGCGACGTCGAGGCCCGGTGGGACCGAGCTCGTCCCTTCCTATCAGGACCTGGCGGCCGGCGTCGGCTAGCTGCCAGCGCCCTGCCGGAGGCATGGCGTGCCTGGTGTGGTTTGCTGGCCGCATGTCTGAGGATGACCCGGCGACCGGACGGCGGATGCTGACCGGCTCCGCGTACGCCGACGACCGGCACATCCGCTCACGCATGTCCATCTATGCGTATAGCGAAACCTCCGCGGACCCGGGGTGGCGCACCTCCGTGATCCCGTGGGACGGGACGCAGATCGTGGCGGATGTGGGGTGCGGCAACGGGTTCGATCTCCGCCAGATCGTGCCGCAAGGCCGGTGCCGCCACGCCATCGGCCTTGACCTGTCCGCCGGGATGCTGCGCGCACTGAAGGACCTGCGCCAGTCCGGCGGCCTTTCGCTGATCCAGGCCGACGCGCAACGTCTCCCGCTGCCCGACGGGAGCGTTGACGTGGCCATGGCCATGCACATGCTCTATCACGTGCCTGATATCCCGGCCGCGATCGGGGAACTGCGCCGCATCACCAAACCGGGCGGCACCGTGCTGGCGTCCACGAACGGCTCCACCCACCTGGCCGAGCTCGACCAGCTGCTGGGCGCGGCGGTCGCCAGCCAGCTCGGCCGCCCGGTCCAGCCGCTGCCTGCCCTCAGCTTCACCACGCAGTCCGGTCAGGCCATGCTGAGCCGGCAGTTCTCCCGCGTCACCCTGCGCACCCTTGACGGGTCGCTCTCGATCCCCACCGCGCAGCCGGTCATTACCTATGTCGCCAGCATGCGCGACCCCATCCTCGCCGGGATCAGCGAGCCGCTCGACTTCGACGCGGTGCTTGACGACATTGCCGGAAGGGTCGAGCAGGTCATCCAGGCCCAGGGCAGCTTCCGGGCCACCACCCACATGGGCGTCTTCATCTGCCGCAGTTAACGGCCCAGATCGGCCGGTCAGGACGGCTCGCGCAGGGCCTGGAACTGCTCGACCAGCGGCCACAGGTCCTCGCCCATCTCTACCTGTGTGAGGAGGATGCCGACCGTGCCGTCCGGGTCAGCGAAGAAGTCTGTGCCCAGCCCGCCGGACCAGCCGATGCGGCCGCGCTGGGGTCCCTCTGTCTGCACGGCCACGCCAAAACCCCATCCCATGCCGTCCCAGAACCCCGGGAAGAAGCTGTCCGCGGTCTTGCACGCCGCCGGCACCTGGTCACTGGTCATCTGCTGCAGGTGCTCGGGTGAGATCACCGGCTGGCCGTTGACTCGTCCTCCGCTGGCAAGCATCCGGGCGAAACGGTAGTAGTCCGCCGCGGTGGAGACGAGCTCACCGTGGCTGACGTCGGCCGACGGCGGCCCCGCGTAGAAACCGCCGCCGGCAGGCTCGGTCTGCACCAGTCCCTCATCACCGTGCCGGTAGGCCGCCGGCAGCCGGTCCAGCTTGCCCTCCGCCACCCACAGTGCGGTGTCGGTCATCCCGAGCGGCCCGAAAACGTCCTCGGCCAGATGCTGACCGAGCGGGCGGCCCGTCACCCGCGAGATGAGAATGCCGAGCACGCCAAACGAATGGTGATAGCGCCATCCTTCGCCCGGCTGGAACGCTAGCGGAAGTTCGGTCAGGCGACGCAGCCACTCCGCAGCGTCCGCCGCCGGTGGCTCCGGGCCAGCCTCAGTACCGTTCGCGGCCATCGCCTGCTGCAGCGGCGAGGCCTGCAGCACCATGCCGTACCCGGAGGCATTGGTCAGCAGGTGGCGAAGCGTGATGGCCCGGCGAGCAGGCACGGTGTCGTCGAGCTCAGCCGCCGGGTTACGCAGCACCTGGCGGTCAGCCAGTTCCGGCAGCCAGTTCACCAGACCCTGGTCGAGCTCGAGACGCCCTGCCTCCACCAGACGAAGCGCGGCGACCGACGTTATCGCCTTGGTCATGGACTGGATCCGCATGATCGCGTCCTCGGCCATAGGACCGCCGCCGATCGACGCCACGCCCGCGGTGACCACCTCGGCGTTCCCGGCACCCAGGAGCGCGACCGCGCCAGGAATTGTGCCGGCCTCAACGTGACGAATCAGCAGCTCCCGCAACGCTGTGCTCACCCGGGCGATCGTGCCACCCCCGACCGCGAGGATCAAGCCACCGCCCGCCGCCGTCACGATCGATCCCGGCCGGTGAGCGTCCCGCCAACCGGCACGGCATGGTCCGGTTCGGTGCGGATAATCACTGGCATGGGCGGCGGCAGGGAAGTGAGTGCGACCTCGTTCGGGAGCGTTGCCGATCGCTATGACCGGGTGCGGCCGGGACCTCCGGAGGCCGCAGTGGACTGGCTGGTTCCGGCCGGCTGCGCCGTCGCGGTCGACCTTGCGGCGGGCACAGGCCTGTTCACGCGCGCGCTAGCGGGCCGGGCAGGCCAGGTTGTCGCCGTCGAGCCTGACGAGCGGATGCGGCAGGTGCTGGCGGCGCGGTCACCAGGCGTGCGGGTGCTGGACGGCCGGGCCGAGGACATCCCGCTCCCGGACGGCTGCGCCGACGCGGTGCTGGTGTCCCACGCGTGGCACTGGTTCGACCCTGGCCGGGCGGTCCGCCAGATCGCACGGGTACTGGCCGACGGAGGCCGCCTGGGCGTGCTGTGGACCAGCCGGGACCGGGGCGTCGGCTGGGTGGCCGGGCTAGACGTGATCCGCCCGGCGCGAGAGCCGCGCACCCCGGACGAGGCCCGGGAACGGCTGTCGCGGCAGCACACGGTCACGCTGCCCGCGGGAGCGCCGTTCAGTGCGCCGCAGGCCGCCTCGTTCGGGTTCGCGCGGACGATCTCGGTAGACGACGCGCTGGACTGGCTGGCCACGGCCAGCCAGGTCATCACGGCGGACCCGGCGCACCGCGCAGCGGGCCTCACCCGGGCCCGCGCGGCACTTCAGGCGCGCGCTTTCCGGTCCGCTGGCACCGATCTGGTCAGGATGCCGATGAGATCGTGGTGCTGGCGGGCCGACCGGCTACCACGCCTTCGGTGACACAGCGCTGACGCGGCCTCGGCAACGGGGGGCACGGACAGAGCCAGCGCGGTGACGCCTGCCGGGACACGATGCCGTTGACGCTTTGCGGATGACCTCACTACTATGTGGTGCATGGTAACTGGCGAGGCCGGGAATCTGGTCACGCAAATGCGCCGCGGCGTCCTGCCCTACTGCGTGCTCGCCATGCTGCGGGAAAAGGAGTGGTACGGGTTCGAGCTGGTGCGCGCCATGGCCAGCATCGACGGCATGGTGACCGGCGAGGGGACGGTCTACCCGCTGCTCGCCCGGCTGCGCCGGCAGGGGCTGGTGGAGACCAGCTGGCAGGAGTCAGCGACCGGACCGCCCCGCCGGTACTACCGGCTCGCCCCGGCCGGGCGGGAAGCGCTCGCCGATTTCGCCGGCTCCTGGCGGCAGCTGCGCGACAGCGTCGATGAGCTGCTGGCCGGCTCCCCGAGCACCCACTGCCCAGGCCCGCGCCGCCGGACGAGGCACCGGGTGAGCTGCCGCAAGACCGGAACAGGAGATCCAACGGTGAGTGATCACGACGACGATCAGCTCGTGGCCGACTACCTGCGGCGACTGACGTCGGCGGCCAGCGAGCTGCCCGCCGACCGCCGGGCTGAGCTGATCGAGGAGATCACCGCCCATATCGCCGAGGCACGGGCAGCCGGGCCCCACCGGCGGCCCGGACGGCCCGCCCAGCGTGCCCGGCATCCTGAAACGGCTCGGCGATCCCGCCCGCATCGCCCAGGCCGCGGCCGAGCAAGTTCCCGGCGACGGGCAGGCCGAGGCCTGGCGGCCGCCCGCCGCCCCGGCTTCAGTGCGGAACGCTGTCCGCCTCATGTACCTGGGAGCGGCACTGAGCCTGACCAAGGTCATCGTGGACCTGGCGACCGAAGGCACCACCAGGGCCGCCATGCTGCGAGCCCTGAGGACCGGCATCAGGAAGTCCGGCATCGTGCTGCCGAAGGGAAGCCAGCTCAGCGCCGGGATCACCGACACACTGGTCATGGCGGCCGTGCTGGGCCTGATCGGCGCCGGACTGTGGATCTTCATGGCCCGCGGGAGCAGGAACGGCAAGGACTGGGCGCGGGCCACCGGATCGGTGCTGTTCGGCCTCGACACCCTGGCGCTGCTCATCGGCCCGCCCGATATCGGGATCCGCGCAGGCGAGGCCACCGTGACCAGGATCCTCGCGGGCATCATCTGGCTGATCGGGCTGACCGCGATCGTGCTTCTCTGGCAGAAAGGCTCCGGCGCCTTCCTCAGGGCCTCCCGTTCCCAGCCCACCATGCCCGGCGGGAAGGCAGCGATCAGCCAGCAGTAACCGTCAGCCCGGTGGATGCCAGCAGATCAGCCGGCTGCCCGGCCAGCGCGCGCTGCGGGAGGACGCAGGGCGTTATGCGTCAGAGCGGACGGACGTTCTCCGCCTGCGGTCCCTTCTGCCCCTGGGTCGTGTCGAACTCGACCTTCTGGTTCTCATTCAGCGACCGGTAGCCGTCGCTCGCGATCGCGGAGAAGTGGACGAACACGTCCGCTGTCCCGTCATCGGGGGCGATGAAGCCATAGCCCTTATCGGCGTTGAACCACTTCACTGTTCCTGTTGCCATCTGCTCAAGTCCCCTGTCCGCCACGACGCGACCTCGCCGCGCCGACCGCGAGCTTACCGCTCCAAGGGGTCAGCGCCAGACCCCTGCCCCCCGGTTGCGGTGGTGCTGGCTGCTGCGCACGACACCTGCCGGGCGAATTCGGTCGTGGTCACGCCGAGCTTGGTCAGCAGACTGCGGTAGCATAGTAATAATGCTATGTTAGCAATAATGCTTGTCAAGTAGGATGGTCCCGTGACTGCAGCAGTGGCTGACCGGCAGGAACGCCGGAAGAGGCGTACCCGGCAGGCGATCCAGGCAGCGGCGCTCGAGCTCTTCGCCGAGCGCGGCTACCGCGATACCACCATCAACGACATCGCGGAACGAGCCGACGTCGCGCCCAGGACCGTGACAGTGCACTTCCCCGCCAAGGAGGAACTGCTCTTCGACGCCGACCCGTTCACGCTCGACAGCCTGAGCGAGCGTCTCGCCACGCGACCGCCGCACGAGTCGGCGCTGGAAGCACTGCGCGACTGGATGGCAGCCACGATGACAGCGGCTGAGACCGCCGGGACCGAGCTGGACGGACGCTTCTGGGAACTGCGCGCTTTGCGCGCACGCATCATCACCACCGAGCCCGAGCTTCGCGGCCGCGCCCGCGCCAGCTACTACCCCTTCGAGCGCGTTCTGGCCGAGGCCATTGGCAGAGATCTCGGCCAGCCGGCAAACAGCCTCATCCCGCGCCTCGCGGCGTTGTCCGCCGTGGCTGGCTTGCGTGAGCTCTACGAGAGCGATGAAGCCCGGGCCCTGGCAGCTCCGCCGGACGCTGCCGAACTGCTCAGGCTCGTGGACACGGTGATTCGCTTCGTCCAGGCCGGCCTCGAAGCAGGCGAACGCCCGCCGCCCTGACCGGCTCCCTCTGCGCAGCCGTCCGGGACAGGGGCTCACCGGTCCTGGGAGAGTGCCTGGATGCAAGCTCGCAGCGTTGCTGTGAACTGCTCGATGTCGCCGGGGGCGAGGGGGGCGAGCATCTGCTCCTCGACAGCGTCGACCGCCAGCCGGCAGGCGCGCAGCGCCGTGCGGCCCGCCGGGGTCAGGCCCGCTTGCAGGATGCGGGCGTGTGCGGGGTCCGGGTGGCGGGCCACCCATCTCTTCTGCTCGAGTTCCTGAAGTACCTGGTTCATGGTCTGCGGCGTGACGAATGCCCGGCGCGCCAGGCCGGCGTTGGACAGCCCCGGCTCCTCGTCCAGGGCGGTGAGCACGGCGTACTGCGCGATCGTGGCGCCGTGCTCGCGCAGCACGCCGGCCATTGCGGCATTGAGCGCGGTCTGGGCGCGCTTGAGCAGGTACCCGGGGTGGCCCGTGACACGGCCGGGGCGGACGGCGGACATCAGACGGCCCTCCTTTGCTATATCAGGCACCCTGATATAGAGTCATCAGTATCAGGATACCTGATACTGGCAGGAGGTCACGATCATGGCCGTTACCGGACCCGATTTCGTCGCACTCCAGGTGCGAGACCTGGAGGGATCGGCGCGTTTCTACACTGAGCGGCTGGGGCTGCGCCGCGCGCCCGGCTCGCCGCCCGGGGCGGTGGTGTTCGCCACCGAACCGGTTCCGTTCGCCGTCCGTGAGCCCATGGTGGACCTGGACGCGGCCCCCCGGCTCGGATGGGGCGTGGCGCTGTGGCTGAAGGCGGACGGCGGCATCGACACCTTGCACGACGACCTGGTCAAGCACGGCGTGACCATCGTGACCGAGCCGTTCGACGGGCCGTTCGGTCGCACGTTCGCTTTCGCCGACCCCGACGGGTACGTCATCACGCTGCACGGCTGAGACCGTACCCCGCGATCAGGCCAGCCACCGCGGCAGCTTCCATCGCGGCGCGCGCCAGCGCTTGCAGCACCTACGGCGTCGCATCCGGCCCGAGCACGCACAGGCCCGTGAACCGGAACGGCTGCCCGCCGGCCCGGGCCCGCAGGTCCAGCGTTACTGGCTTGCTGCATCCCGCCGGGCGGATGCGGCGAGCCGGCTGGCGAGCGCGGCAACGAGGTCGCGGAGCTCGTCGGGTCGCTGGACGGCGAACGGCAGGTCGAGCGAGGCGAGCAGCGGGGGCAGCCAGTCGAGCCGTTCGGCGTGCAGCTCGACGCGGAACCAGCGTCCGGTATGCGGGTCTGCGCCGCCCGCAGGCGGCAGCTCTGTCACGATCGCGACGCTGGCGGGGAGCCGGGCCCGGATCTGCTCGATCGTGCCCTGGATGCTCAGGGTCACTTCATGCCGGTACGGGGTCGTGGCGAGTGCGGACAGGACGTGCTGCGCCGGGTCGAGTCCGGCGGGCGGCTGGAACGAGCCGGGCAGGGTCCTGGCGTCGGCGATGCGGTCCAGCCGCAGCGTCCGGTCCTCGCCGATATCGGGATCTGCGCCCGTCACGTACCAGCGGCCGGAGTGGGCGACGAGCCCGTACGGATGCAGGGTGCGCTCGCTGCGCTGGCCGTCGCGGGCGGTGTACCGGATCGAGACTGGCCGGTGATGGTGCACTGCGTCGGCGATCGAGAGCAGGACCCCGGTATCCGGCGCGGGAGTCTCACCGGGCGGGGCAGTGAAGGCGAGGGAGCCGAGCACGGCGTCGAGCCTTCGGGCAAGCCGCTGTGGCAGTACCCGGCGGATCTTGGCCGCCGCCGTCTCGCTGGCCATGCCGGCGGTCGTCATCAGTCCCGTCCGGCGGCCCGCGGCCAGGCCGAGCATGACAGCCAGTGCCTCGTCGTCGCTGAGCATGAGCGGCGGCATCCGGTACCCGGAGCCGAGCCGGTACCCGCCGTAGCGGCCGCGCACCGACTCGACCGGCACGTCGAGGTCGATCAGGTGGTCCGCGTACCGCCGGACGGTGCGCTCGTCGACGCCGAGCCAGGCCAGCTCGGCCACCGTCCGGACACCGCCGGACTGCAGCAGCTCCAGCAGGGAAAGGACGCGTGCGGTCGGCCGGGCCATGGCACAAGTATCTCAGCAATACCGGGCGGATTCTGCCCGGTATCAGCTCTAGCGTGGGGTGCAGGACGTTCCCGCTGACAAGGAGATCACCATGGAGTTCGTCTCTATCCGCATCATCACCAACGACGTCGCCCGGCTGGCCGGGTTCTACGAGCGCGCCACCGGCGTCCAGGCGAACTGGTCGAACGAGAACTTCGCCGAGCTCACCACCGGCTCCGCCACCCTCGCGATCGCCAGCACCCGCACCGTTCCGCTGTTCGCTCCTGGCGCCGCCCGGCCAGCCGACAACAGCACCGTCATCATCGAGTTCCTCGTCGACGACGTCCACGGCGTGCACCAGAACCTGGCCGGCTTCGTCGAGGACTTCGTCAACGA
>CAVRCV010000008.1:0-230224 GCA_963719705.1 uncultured Actinomycetota bacterium | reverse complement strand
TCATCGGCGGTCCCGGCCGGGTTGCTGATCGTGATCAAGCTCATCATGTCTGGTAGTTCGTCGTGACCCAGTCGACAACGGCCTGGTAGTCGGCGGGGCGGTGCCGCCGTACTGGGTGGCGTCGAGCCCGGCGGGCAGCGCCGGCGATGAAGTCCGCGGCGATGGACTGCGGGGTGCCCAGGTTGTCGTGCAGCTGCCTGCAGCGTCGCGAAGGCGCATCGAGCTGCTCCAGCCGCGGGATCAGCGCCGCGTTCGGGTTGATGAACTGGGTTGCGACGATGGCGACCAGGTCGTCGTAGGAGACCCCCAGGCGGCGGGAGAAGTCCTGCAGGCTGGTGTCTGCAGGATCGACAGCGGCGACGCGGCGGCGCGCGGCGGCGGGCTGCCGGCAGCCCGTAAGGTCGGACAGCTCCAGGCCGGGTCGGTGAACAGCCTGTACTCGTCACGGGAGATGGCCGAGCTGCTCGATCAGGATGTCCGTCCAGCCGTAGCTGGCCGGGCGTTGCGTTGTTGGTCAGGCTGTCCCCGGCGCGCAGCGCGGTCATCGCGGCCGGCAGCGCGATGCCGAGGCTGGCGAGATGCAGCCGCAGCAGCGTCAGCGGCCGGCTGAACGGCAGCGGCGGCGGGAAGAACGCGCCTGCAAGACCCTGTAGGCGGCGTCGTTGACGTACTGCGGGCTGGCGACCAGCTCGGCCGAGGTCATGGTTCGCCGGTGTCGTGGCCCTGGTAGCCCGCGAGCGACAGCCCGTTCGCGACGTAGTACTCGAGCGTCTCGTTGACGATGTCGATGTAAGGCAGCGCGGTATTGGTGTTCGCGCAGGTCAGCGGGAGGTACTGCAGGTCGGGGCGGCGCGCAGCAGTACGTCCTGCGGGTTGCCGCCGCCGGACGGGCGCGGGCTGGTCGAGGTAGTTGAGCAGGTCGACCAGGTAGGCGGCGGGGCTGAGGATCGACCCGCAGTCCGTGCAGTCGCAGTAGTCCAGCGACCCGAACAGGTCCTCCAGCGTCGGGTAGGCGGTGACCGGGTAATCCGGCGGGGACGGCGCGGCGGGTAGCCGTACTGGATCGGGGCGTTGCCGCCAAGCGTCGGGGTCGCCCGGCCGCTGAGGTAGCCGACGGTCACGCTCAGCGTGGCGGCGAAGACCTGCCTGGCCCGGCGTGGATCGCTGGCCGCCTTGTCGGCGCCGCCGAGCTGGTCGGCGAACGCCCGGGCGAATCCGGCCGCGTCGTAGCGGGTGATCGCGAACGCCGAGTCGAGGTTGTGGCGCAGCAGCACTGCCATGCTGGGATCGTCCGGCGTCAGCTGGTAAACCCGCTGCATCCGCTTGACCGCGGTGATCACCTCGGCCGGGGTCCTGGTCAGCCCGGTGCGGGCGAGGAATGCCTGCACCGGCTCGACGCCGATCTCGAAGCTGGCCTGCTGCTCGGTCAGGAAGCCGGCGACGCTCTCGGCGGCGTCGGCGTCCCCCGGCACCGGCAGGATGCTGCGCCTGACCTGATCGGCCGCGACCGCGGTCGGATAGGTGACCCGCACCTGCGCGGCCAGCAGCTGCGCGTAGTTGCCGGCCTGCTCGTCGGCATCGGCGCCGGGAATCTGTGGCGGAACCGAGGCGCCGATCAGCGGCGCCCACCTGGCCGGCTCGTAGTAGCCGCGGCTGGCCAGGTCCAGGGTGGAGCCGAGCGGCGGGCTGGCCTCGGCTGCGAGCAGCGCGGAGACCAGCGGCTCGTTGTTGACCGTCAGGTAGTAGAGCTGCCCGGCGAGCTGCAGCTGGGTGGTGGCGGCGGTACCGAAGGCCTGGCTGGCCGCCGCCCAGAAGCCGTCCCAGTCGCCCTGGTACTGGGCGTAGAGCTGGGCGAACTGCTGCTGCTGCGCCGCCTCGGGCAGGGTCGCCTGCAGCATCTGCTGCAGGGTGGACAGCCCGGCCGGCGGGGCGGCGGTGAGCAGCTGGCCCGCGCTCAGCGCCTGGAAGCTCGCACGGCGCCCGGCACCTCCTTGGCCAGCGCCTGCGGGATGACGCCCTGGGTCACCGCCTGCTGCCAGATCGCCTCGACCGTGGCCGGGCTGGCCTGGAACAGGCTGTCCGCGCTGGCGGGCAGGCCCGCGCGGAACAGCGCGTAGTAGAACTCCGGCCGGATGCTGGCCATCGGCACCGGCCACGCCTGGGTCTGTGCCGGTCCGCGGGCGGCCGTCGTCGCCGCGCGGTGAGCTGGCTGAACTGGTCGGCGAGCGCGGTGAGCGCCACCGCGCGCGCGTCCCAGCCGGTCTTGTTGGCCAGGTAGGTGATGTCCTGCTGGCCGGCGTTCTCCTGCAGTGCGCCGAGGCTGCCGGGGTAGACCGCGGCCAGGCTGGCGGTCAGCGTCTCGTACTCGCTCGGCAGGCCGGCGGCCGGCCGGCAGCACGACGTTGAGTGTCACGCTGACCGGCGCGGAGTAGCTGACGTCGGACGAGGCGAGGACGCTGGCCCCGGTCAGCACCTGGGCCTGCAGGTCGGGCTCGGTCTTGTAGTGCTCGGCCAGGTAGGCGGCGGAGATGAGCTGGCTGAAGGCGTAGCTGCCGTCGCTGCCGGTCTGGGTGCTCGCCAGTACCTGGTCGCCGCCGATGTTCTTGTCGACGAGCTGGACGGTCAGCCCGGCGACGCCGGGCAGCGCCGGGCTGAGCACGGTGCCGGTCACCGTGTAGATCGCCCCCGGCCCGGCCGTTCCCGCGTCGCCGGAACCCGCGCCGCCGGATCCCGTACCGCCTGGTCCGGCCGGAGCGCGGCCGGCCGCCGGGGAGCCTGGCGCCGACAGCAGCTGGGTGGCAGCGGCCGATGGCTCTGCCGCGGCGGCGGCAGGCCCGGTGCCCGGCTCGAACCGGGCCACCAGGTCGGCGAACCGGACCGTATCGCCGGGCCGCAGCACCCGCGGGCGGTCCAGCCGCTCGCCGTTGACGAACGTCCCGCCGGTGGAATTCAGGTCGGTGATCGTCACCGTGCCGGACGGATCCACCGAGACCAGAGCGTGCCGGCGGCTGACAAAGCGGTCCTCGAGCACGAGATCGGCCGTCTCCGAATGCCCGATCACCAGCTGCGGCTGCGCGAGCGAGAGAATGCGCCCGGCCTGCTCAGCAGGCTCGGTTACGACCAGCTGCGGCACGCCCGCGTCTGCTGCGACCACCGTGCACCTCCGGGTGCGGTCTCATCCGGTGAATGGCCCCCGGATTTCGGACGAGATTAGTTACTCTTCGTCTTCTTTTTCCACGGGTCGCCCTCAAAGATGAGGCCGAAGATAACAGTGAATGTTGGATATAGTGCCGAGAAATGGCCTGACTTCTGCTGCCAGTCAGCCTCCTCGGCGCCGGTAATGTTAAAGAATCCGCGTAGCCTGACTTGCTCGTTCTGGCCGAATGGCCGTATTGTTTTCTTGAGCCCGAGCGAGAGTGAGCCAGACAGGTTGCCCTCCTTGGGGACATATGTCACGCCAGGCGAAAGCGCGGCCTCGAAACCCAGGGGATCCTTGGACCAGTTAAACAGGTCTACCTGCGCGCCCAGGCTGAAAGGAACCTTTACCCCGCCGCTATCCGTGCTTTCCAGTGAAAAGCCTGGTTGTATCTCGGGTTCCTTGGCAAACCACCAGTCGTGGCCAAGGTACTTTCCCAGGTTGCGCAGCAGCAATGCACCCTGGAACCCGTATGCGCCGCCATGACCGTACTTGCTCCAGGTCGCAGCGTAATTGAGCTGAGCGTCAGCGCCTGGCGTAACCGGATCTTGCTTCTCCGGTTCGGCCTGCCGTACTTCCGGCGTCGGCCCGCCGCCAGCCGGCAGCACCGGCACCGTCAGTGCAGCCAGGACCACCTTGGCGGCTGCCGTGGCGAGCGACACAAGAGCACGGGACAGTTCCCCTTCGGCATAGTAGAGATTCGTCTGACGCTGCGCCTCGCTCATGGCGGCGGAGTCGGTCAGGTGCGCCTCGCGGACCTTGGACCCCCGCCGTGATACCTCAGCCCACGCTTGTGACAGCTCCTTGCGTGCCTCCTGGATGTTCTGCGTCCAGCGTGCGACGGCCCGAGCCCCATCGGGCGGGCCCGGGCCTGCGTCGCTGCCGCCGGCCGCCGGGGGGCCTGCCGCTGTTCCCTGGCACGGCGCATAGGCGGGCAGGCAGGTATACGCAGGCTGCGGCGGCTGGCTCTGGCGGCCGCCGGGATCCCGCAGGCCGACGGGATTGTCATGCACGTAGCAGTACGAGTTCGGCCCGTCGGCCAGACCGGCCGGATCACACGAAGTCCAGCGGCCGAGCCAGGGCGCGTAGTAGCGGGCGCCGTGGTAGTAGAGGTCGTTTTCGTCGTCGCGTTCTTTTCCGGTGTAGCGGTAGCGCTTCGGCAGGTCGGTCTGGGACGCGACGGCCTGGTAGGACGTGCTGCCGAAGGGGAAGTACTCCTCGTAGGAGATGATCCCCGACGGGTCGTCCAGTTCGAGTACCGCCGAGCCCAGGTGGTTGCCGTGCTGGTAGCGGACCAGCTGGGCGGGTGCCTGGTCGGTGCCGGCGGTGCGCGTCTCGACCAGCGCGATGGCCTTGTCGCCGTCGGTCACGTGCAGCGTCTCGCGCTCCAGCGTGATCGTCGTGCCGTCGGCGGCGTACTCGCGGTAGATCTCGATGGCGCCGAGGTAGATCCGCTCTGCCTTCCTGGCGGCCTGCTGGCCCGCGGCCGCCTGGCCGTCGGTGACCTTGCGCACCCGCTGGCCGCCGCCGTCGTAGACGTAATAGCCGGTCTGCGGGGTGCCGCCGGCCGCGGGCTGGCGCGCGGTCGAGCGGAGCCGGTCGTTCTCGTCCCAGGTCAGCGCGGCCAGATGCGGCATCACCGTCATGTTGCCGTCCGGGTCGTGCTGATATGTGCCGTGGTAGGGCCCGGCGGCCGGATCGCCGGGCAGGCTGGTGGCCGACAGCCGGTTGCCGGTCTCGGCCGCCACGATCTGCGACGGCTCGGCGTAGCTGTACCGCCGGGTCCAGCTGCCCGAGCCGACCTGGTGCGCCATCGCGAGGATGTTGCCGGCGGCGTCGTAGCTGTAGGTCTCGGTGTAGGTCCCCATCGCGTTGCCGTCGCCGGGCTGCGGCAGGCCGGTGCGGACCGAGTCGTCGTTGCTGACCTGCTGCGGCGGCGAGAGCGCGCCGCCGGTCTGGCCCAGGTGCTCCCGGCCGGTCGCCGTGATCAGCCGGTACAGCGGGTCGTAGGCGTAGCTGGCCGAGGGATCGACCCGCTGGTTGCGGAAGATAGATCACGTCCTGGGTATCCGCGCTGTCCGCGATCGAGGTGACGTTTCCCGACCGGGTCGTAGTAGTAGGCCAGGTCCTGGACCGTCCGCTGGCTCGCGGCGAAGCTGGCGGGCCGGGTCGTGGTGAGGTTCGCCAGCCGGAACGTCTGCGGATCGTAGGAGTAACCGGAACCGGTGCCGTTGCCGAACGAGATCGACAGCCGCTGGCCGCGGGCGTTGTACTCGATGCCGGTGACCGCATGCTGGCCGGCCGTGGCCGGGTCGAGCAGGGCCGCCGGCGCGGCGGCCTGCTGCAGCCAGACGTCCACCCGGCTCAGCAGCGCCGCCTGGTCGTAACCCGGCCGTAGCACGTCCGGCCGCATGGCCGTGCTGTGCGGCGTGACCAGCTGGACCGGCCGGTTCAGCGCGTCATAGACGGTGCTGTCCGAGAAGCTGTCCCGCCCGCCGTCGCCCGTCGGCACCAGCCCGGCGGCGGCCGCGGCGGCATCGAGCGCGGCGGCGGCTGGTCAGTCCGGCCAGCGGCGTCCAGTCGACCGCCTGGTGGTAGTCCGCGGCCAGCTGCCGCACTGCCGGCCAGCAGGTTGCCCTTGAAGTCGTACTGGCTGTGCTCGATGTACCCGGCCATGTCGTAGCCGCGGAACAGCCGGCCGCACAGGTTGGCACCTGGCTGGCCCTCGCCGTAGACGGACAGGTCGATCAGGATCTCGGCGCCGCCGCCGGTGCTGACATAGCGCCGGACCGGCCGCTGCGCCGCGTCGTAGCCGACCCGGAACGCGTGGCCCCGGGCATCCCAGCTGCGGATCTGCTGGCCGGCGACGTTGACCACGCCGCGGCGCGCGCCGCCGTCGGCGCTGACGTGGTACAGGCGCAGGCCCGCCATGTCGGTGCCGGCCAGGTACCGGAACCCCCCTCCGGCTTGCGGGTCCCGGTAGCAGTACTCCTCCGCGCGCCGGCCCAGCGGGTCGAAGACGGCCAGCGGCTTGCCCTCGGTGTCATGCGCGGTCCGGGCCGGGTAGCGAGCGCCGCCGCCGTTGTCGGCGACGGCGAGGCAGGCCCGGCCCAGCGAGTCCCGGTGCGTGACGGCCGGCGTGGCCGCGGCCGCGGCAGCCTTCTGCGCCGCGTCCTTCTCGGCGGCCCGGTCCGGCGCGGTCGCGCCGTACGTGCCGCCGACCCGCAGCTGGTACCAGGAGGTGAAGGTCCCGGTGCCCAGCAGCCGCCGGAAGTAGTCACCCACGTCGGCGTCGGCCCGCGGGTCCGCGATGAGCACCGTGTCGTCGCCGTCCCAGTGCTGCTCCGACCAGGGGCCGAATACCGTCTTTTCCCAGCTGCTGTCGGGATGCAGCGTCGCCACGACCCGGCCCGGCGGGTCATAGCAGACGGTGGTGGCCACCCCGGCCTGCGCGGCGAACTCGAAGCCGTTCGTGGCGGAGAAGAACGGCTCGTACGTCCGGACCGGCCGCCCCTTGTTGTCGAAGATCGTCCAGCCCGAGCCCGCCCAGCGCGGCGAGACCAGCGGGCCGTGGCCGGTCACCGGGTCCGGGGGCCGCCAGGGCCTTGAGCTGGACCTGCCGGCCGAAGCCGTCGCAGTAGCTGAAGTGGTACTGGTAGCTGGTGGCCTGCGGGGCGCCGGGGTACGGCGGCGGGGCCGCCAGGTCGCTGACATGCGTCTCGCGGGCCAGGGTGTAGGCGGCAGGCGGCGAGGGCTGCGCGGCCGTGCTGGTCCGCTGGTAGGCGCCGAGGTCGTAGAGGTAGCGGCTGGTGGCGCTGCCCAGGATGGCGGCCGGGCCGGGCAGCGGATCGGCGAACTGCGCGAGCAGGGTCGCCTCGTCCAGGTCGGTCACGAAGCCGGTCAGCAGGTCACCGAGGGCCTCGGCTGTCTTTCCCATCACGGCGGTGGCGGTGACGAAGCCGAGAGCGTCGAAGGCGGTGGCGGTCCGGTTGCCGTTGGGGTCGGTGACCGTGGCCGGGAGCAGGACCCGGTAATCGTTACTGGCCCTCGTGGGGTTCCCGACCGGATCGGTCACCGTGGCCGGCAGCAGCGCGTAGCCGTCGTAGTCGGCCCGGGTGATGCCGCCGAACGGGTCGATCACGCGGCGCGGCTGGAAGAACTCGCCCAGGGCGGTCGCCAGCTCCACGGCCGGGGTGTCGCTGTCGCCGGGGGAGTAGAACACCAGGCTGGACGGCTTCCACCAGCCGGTCTCGCCGGCCAGCTGGACGTAGCCGCCCTCGGTGAGGGTGGCCGGCGGCACCAGTGTGCCGAAGATCGCGGTCAGCAGGCCGGGGGTCAGCGCGGCCTGGTAGGACTGCCCGGCCAGGGCCCGGGTCTGCAGCTGGCCGGGCGGGAGCAGCGCGGTGAGGTCGTCGCTGCGGTAGCAGACTCGCTGCCGGGCGACGAACCGCCGGGTCGGCGCGGTCGCCGGGGTGCCGGTCCCGTCCACGTCCGAGCCGGGGATCTGCTCGTAGGGCACGTCGTGAGCTCCGGTCCACACGGTCGGCCAGACCCCGCCGGCGCCGTCGATGTCCTCGAAGCTGAACAGGCCGGTGATCCGTCCCGGCGCCGACGCCGGTGATCTCGGCCTCGTCGACCGCGGACGGGAGCGGAACGCGGTAGGCGTCCGGCCAGCTGGCCAGGTCGTCGATCGCGTTGGTGTAACCGCGCTCGGTGCCCCGGACGTGCAGCCGCGTCTGGTCGTAGGCCAGCATGTCCTGGGCCGCCGCGGGCAGTGCCGGTTCCGGCGGGGCGTATCCGGCCCGGCGCGGGTAGCCGATCGACACGCTGCGCAGGATGTTGCCGTAGTCATCGTTCTGCAGGACGATCTCGTGCGTCACCCGCGGGTCACCGGGCCCGCGTTCGTAGCGGAATGTCAGGGTCTCCCGCGGCGCGATGAGGAACACCGCGTGCAGGTTCTCGCCCATGTGCTGGAGGCAGCTGATGGTGAAGTTCTGCTCGGTCACCGTGTAGGGATTGGCGGCGGCGGCCGAGCCGTCCTGCCCGTAGGTCTCGATCCGCAGGGCCTGGCCCTTGAGCGCGCGGTAGGCCTCCTGGACCTCGAGCGGATTGAGGCCGTCCGGGATCACCGTGTCGGCGATCATCGACCGGTCCGCCGGCGGCAGCGCGGCTCGGTCCAGTACTCGCTGAGGTACTGCTGGCTCACCGCGAGCGCGTCGGCGAACGCGCCGGTGTGGAACCAGGTGCGGGTCAGCACCGGCGGCGACCAGGACTGCTGGTCCCAGTTCACGAAGTCGCCGTCGTCGAACGCGGTGTCGGCGCGGAACTCCTCGGTGTCCCACTGCTCGACCATGCCGAAGCCGCGGAACTCGCGCTCATAGCCGTCGAAGTAGCCGTGATGGTAGGCGTAGCGGGTGACCAGCCGGTTCCGGCCGATCCAGTCGATCGTCTCGACCCGCTCCACCACCTGCACCGGGAACGGCAGCCGGGTAACCCACGGAGTGCCCCCGGTCTCGTCGGCGACGTAGAAGCGGGTCGACGGCGCGTAGCTGACCCGGGTCTCCGCGCCGAGGTTGTTGCGCGCGCCGGTCATCAGGTGCGGCTTCCGGCCGCCCATGAGATCGACGTACAGCAGCGGCGCCGCGGTCTCGCCGGGCAGCGGCGACGACCAGACCAGGCAGGCGGTGCCGGTGCCGAGCAGGTCGATCGCCTGGACCGGGCTCAGCCGGTCGGCCGCCGGGAACACCGCGATGCTGACCGGCGCCGACCAGGCGTTACCCGACTGGTTGAACCAGGCGGTCACGCCGTCCTCGCCCGACATACAGCAGGTCGGCTGTGCCCGATCCGTCGATGTCGGCCAGCAGGATCCGGCCCGGGTCGAATCGTTCCTCGCTGTCGTAGCGCGGCGCGAGGTCCATGGTCACCTTGGCGCCGAAGCGGCCGTAGCCGGTATTCGGCCAGTAGCACGCCTCGCCGTTGCGGATCCGGACGATGTCGGTCAGGCCGTCGCCGGACATGTCGGCGGTGAAGATGGTCTGCGTCCCGTCGGCGAGCACGACGCAGGGGCCCTTCTCCTCGTCCCAGCCGGGTCGCACCAGCACGCGCGGTGTCGAAGCCGGCCTCGCCGCACAGCGAGGCGTGCACCGTGTACAGCCCGTCCTCGGTCATCAGGATGTCGGCCAGCCCGTCGCCGGTGACGTCGATGAACTTGATGTTCGGGTCCGACCAGTCCAGCACCGGCAGCGCGGCGAATCGCTGCATGGGCTCGAAGTCTGCGTCCTCGGTCCGCTCGAAGAAGCCGGGATCGGGACCGGCCAGGTCGACGACGTCGAGGCGGCCGCTGCCGGACAGGTCGAGCAGCCGTACCCCGGCCAGGTCGGCAGCGGGACGGCAGGGCAGCGACGGTCTCCAGCGGCCCGAAGCACGCCCGGGCCGCCAGGGTCCCGTCCGGCTGCGGTACCAGGTTGCCGGCACTGAGATTCCGCTTGTAGTACCAGCCGTGTCCGGCATCGCTGAGGATCCCGGACAGGCCCTCGCCGTCCAGGTCGGCCCAGCGGAAGGCGGTGCCGTCGAGCCCTTCCGGCAGGTTGGCCTGGCTCGCCGGATCCAGGGCGAGCACGTCCGGCTGTATCTGCGGCTGGCTGTAGCTGAACTCCAGCGGCGGCATGGACCGGGTGATCAGGCCCTGGTCGCCCTGCCGGTAGCCGGTCTGCGTCACCGAGACCACGAAGGTGTAGACCGGGCTGCCGGGGTCGGGCGGCGCCTGCTGGTCGGAGTAGGCCAGGTCCACCGACCTGACGAGGCAGTCCGGGCCGGCCGTCGGCTCGGCCGGGAAGTTGTTGAACAGCAGCAGCCGCTGGACTCGCCGGTAGGTCCTGACCTCGAAGCCGGGGCGGTAGGTCGAGAACGGGTCGGGGCGCAGCGGCCAGGGCTGGTCCGGCTGCGGCGCCGGCGGCACGCTGGCGTGGTCGCCGTAGTCGAGTACCACGCGGAACATCCAGTCGGCCGGCAGCGGGGCCTGCCGCTCGGCCGTCCAGTCGGGCAGGTAGGGCTGGATGTTCCCGTACTGCACGGTCTTGAGGTAGATCTGGGCCGCGCGGGCCTGCGGTGTCCGGTTCGCCTCGTGCGCCGCGGCCTGGTCGATCCCGGCGCCATCCTCGGCGGTGTAGCTGTAGACGGCGGCGTTGCCCTTGTCATCCCAGGCCCGGCAGATCTGCCAGGAAAATATCCGGGCCGGATCGGCCGGGTCGGCGACCGTGCTCCCCGGGTCGGCGCCGTACAGCGTCGGTGACGTTGTCGCGGGTCAGGGTGCGCCAGTGGCTGATGCCGGTGTCGGTGGCGGTCCAGCGCTCGATCCGGGAGAACAGGCCCTCGATCCGGGGGCGGTAGAAGCTGACCTGGAATGGCGTTCCGTACACGGTCCTGGCCAGGGTCTGGCGGCCGCCTGCCTGGTCGAGCACGGGGACCAGGTCGTCCGCGCCGGACAGCAGGAAGACGTCCGACTCGTCGCCGTCGCAGTAGCGCGGGAGCCCCTTGTCGGTCTTGCGGGTAATCGCCGGCAATCCCAGGCTCCAGCCGAAGCCTAACGGCCCGTTCCCGGCCGCCGAGTCGTAGCTGAGCTGGAGGGCTGGCGTGAAACCCGACCTGCCCTGGCTGAGCGGCACCTGCACCGTCATGCTGGCCGTTCCGGTGGCTGCGTTGACCGAGAATTTCTCGTCCAGGCCCCGGATGGCCCCGCCTCCTTTCGGGACGCTGACCGACGGGAGCAGGTCGGCGGCGCTCGGCCTGCATCCCTGGCCGGGCAGACGCTGCGCCGTCCGGGGTCCGGGTTCCCTCCGGGCCGCCGGTAGTCCCGCCCGGGGGTGCCGCTGGCCGGGACCGGCAGCGGGCCGTTGTGCCATGGCTCGGTCATCAGGTCCTGCCGTCCCAGCGTGCTGGCGCTTCTGGAGGGATATCGAGCGCGAATTCCACGGGCATCGCCATCCCCCAGAATCGCCGGATGATCATAGCGGTGAGCCCCGCCCGGTTGCCAGCAACTGATGCACCCAGGGGGCGCGCTGTATAAGAGGCGGACCCAGGCGTCCAGATACCTGCCAGTTAGCGCCTGCGGTGCCGTCTGACGGCAGCCAGTGGTTTCCTGGTCCGACATTCCGGACGTGGGCCGTCCGCAATCATGCCTAGGGTGCGGCATGATCGATACCGATCGCCGAGACCATGCAGAGGGGAGCTGGCATGAGCGAGTACACGATCAGGCCGCTGGGTCCCGGCACCTGGGACGATTTCGCAAGGCTCGCCGGGCGGCACAACGGTGTCTGGAACGGCTGCTGGTGCACGTGGTTCCACACCCTTTACGCGGACAAAGAGAAGGGCCGCACCGCCGAGAGCAACCGCGACCTTAAGGAACGGCTGGTCTGCGAGGGCCGCGCGCATGCCGCGCTGGTGTTCGACGGCGACGAGGCGGTGGCCTGGTGCCAGTACGGCCCCCCGGCGGAGCTGCCGAACATCAACCACCGCAAGGAATACGAGGCACATGCGGACCGGCTGCCTGACTACCGGCTCACCTGTTTCTTCGTTGATAAGAGGTACCGGCGCAAGGGGGTGGCAGCGGTCGCGCTCGGTGGTGCGCTGGACCTGATCGCGCAGGCCGGGGGTGGCGTGGTGGAGGCGTACCCGCAGGACACCGGCGGCCAGAAGGTTACGGCCTCGTTCCTGTACAGCTGTACGCGGAGCATGTTCGAGCAGGCCGGCTTCAGCTACGACCGGCCCAAGGGAAAGAATCACTGCGTGATGAGCAAGACGGTCCCGCGAGCCTAGCGAACAGGAAGGCGCCGCCAGGTCCATGGGGCGATCATGTATCTGGCTGGGCCGGCCTGGCTCTGAACGCTGGGAACGCTCATCCGCCGCTACGGATCCCCGGGAGGCTCGGCCCGGAGGGCATCGTCTGCGTGTCGG
Organism: uncultured Actinomycetota bacterium; assembly: GCA_963719705.1. Lineage (GTDB taxonomy): Bacteria > Actinomycetota > Actinomycetes > Streptosporangiales > Streptosporangiaceae > CAVRCV01. The sequence goes on along the minus strand of CAVRCV010000008.1, from coordinate 218,076 downwards.
TACCGAAGTCGCCGCCGTTCAGCTTTGCGCAGTTCCGCAAGGACGGCATCTGGGTCACCGACGGCATCAACGTCATGGCGCCGGACAAGGGCAAGCGGATCTATAACTTCGCGCTGGCGCAGCACCGGACCTTCAAGGGCTGAGCCGGGTGGATTAATCCGTTGCCGCCAGCTGGGATAGCCGCCATCCTGGGCCGATGGCATGCCCTCCGGATACGCTCAGTCACGGCCAGGTCGGCCTCCGGCGGTGGCGTCCTGACGATGCGGCTGCGCTGCTGGCCGCGGTGATCAAGTCGCTGGAAGACTTGCGGCCCTGGATGCCCTGGGCAGAAGGCTACGACGAGGACAAGGCGGTTGCATTCCTCCGCAACTGCGAGGCGCAGTGGGCTTCCGGCGAGGACTTTGCCTACGCGATCATCGTTGACGGTCATATCGTGGGCAGCGCTGGGCTGCACAGGCGCGTCGGCGATGGCGGGCTGGAGATCGGTTACTGGGTGCACAGCGACTGGACTGGCCGGGGTATCGCGACCGACGCGACCGCAGCGCTGACGCATGCCGCGCTCGCGCTGCCCGGCATCGACCGGGTGGAGATTTACCACGATGCCGCCAATGTGGCCAGCGGGCGCATTCCGGCGAAACTGGGTTACTCCAGGCTTGGTGAGCGGCCGACCCGGGGCCTGTGGCCTGCCGCGCCCGCCGAAACCGGCACCACTGGTCTGGCAGTTCACCGGCTAACAATCCCTCTAGTATCTCCCGTCTCTCTGGAGCGGACGAGCTGCATATCGCGTCGCGGCGCACCGGCCAGGTGATCACCGCTAAGGCGGCCAGCAACCGCATCGCCGAGTTCATCACCTGGGTCACCCAGACCTGGACCGGTGCGACCCCGCGTACGCAAACATCGCCCGCACCGACGAGCACATCACCGCCCTGACCGCCGAAACTGCCCGGCTGCGTGCCGAAGCCGCCAGCCCGCTGGCCCCGAGCCGATCCGTCAGAGGCTCGCCCAGCGCGCCGCCAGGGGCATGCTGAGGGCATAACGGGCACCAGGGCCGGAAAATCCGTCAGCTGACCGATGTCTCTCAATGCAACTTGCAGCACTATTTTCTTGCAACCGGCACCGGCTACTCAAAGGAACCCGATGGACACGATGGCGCCGCCCCGTCCGCCCGAGCTACGGCCGTGCCGCGTCCTGCTGACCGCGGACCGGCCGCGGCGGCCGAAGCCCGCAGCCAGGTCCGGGCGGCCATCTGCGCCTGGGATGTCCCCGTCGACCCGGACGTCGCGGTCCTGCTCACCAGCGAACTGGTGACCAACGCCATCACGCACGAGGTCGGGCGAGACCGTCATGCTCGCCATCACCTGCGGCTGCGGCCAGCTACGGGTCGATGTCCACGACACGTCGTGCGCCTGCCGGTGCCGGTGGATGCCCCGGCCGACGCCGAGACCGGGCGGGGCCTGATGCTGGTCGCCACCCTGTCGGCTGAGTGGGGCTTCTACCGCACCCCGGCGGGCAAGGCCGTGTACTTCACGCTCGCGTTCCAGCCCGATCTTGCCGGGGGCGGCGCGGTGCCCGCAGGGCGGCTCACACGTGGCGCCGGTGGACCGTGACGCCCTCCAGCGGTTCACCGCCCCCCCTGAGCGGCCCTGCCGTTCCGCCCGCCGCGCTGCAGCTCCCGCGCGCGCGATCACCTCGGCGCGATGGTGCGCAGGGCCGACTCGCGGGCGATGTCGGTGCGCGAATGGACGTCGAGCTTCTTCAGGATGTGGGAGACGTGGGTCGCGACGGTCCGCCGGGACAGCAGCAGCCGGGCGGCGATCTCCGGGTTGGACAGCCCCTCCTCCACGAACGCGGCGATCTTGATCTCGGTGGCGCGTGAGGCTGTCCCAGCCGCTCCGCGCCTGCCGGTGCTTGGCGCGCGGGCCGCGGCGGATGCCGTGGGCGCGGAACCTGGCCTGCAGCCGGGCGACGTCCGCGGCGGCGCCGAGCGAGGTGTAGACCTCCACGGCACGGGTGAACGCGGCCCGCGCCTGGCCGCGGTCGTCGGCGCCGACGAACTCCCCGGCGGCCGCCTCCAGCGCCTTCGCGCTGCAGCAGCGGCCGGCCGGCGTCGCCATATCGCTCCGCGGCCGCGAGCAGCCGGGGGGCATCATGGTCCAGCAGGCCGCGGCAGTAGAGCGCGTTCGCCTGCCGGTGCGGGATCTCCGACTCGGCGGCGAGCGCGGCGGCGTGGCCCGCGAGGGCCTGCGCGGTGCCCAGGTCGCCGGTCTTCGTGGCGAGGCGGACGGCGTCGGCGAGCAGGTCCTCGATCTCCTCAAGTTCCTCGGTGTTGCCGTCGAACCCGGCGGTCAGCGCGGCAAGCGCCTCCGGCAGCGCGCCGTCCTGCTCGCGGTCCAGGCTGCGGGCCAGCGCCAGCGGGCCGATGAGCCGGTTTCCGATCCGCTTGGCGTGCGGGACGGCGGCAGCGAGGTGGCGGCGCGCCGCGGCGATCTCGCCGCGATGGAAGCAGATCACGGCGGCGATGCCGAGATCGCAGCAGGCCGCGGCGGGCTCCTTCAGGTCCTCGGGCAGGACCTCCACCTCGGCCAGCGCATCGTCCCAGCGTCCCGTGTCGAAGAGCAGCTGGCCCAGGGCGCTGTGCGCCTGAGCCAGCCGGATCGCCGTGCCGACCTGGTCCGCGAGGTGCCGTGCCTGCCGGGCCGCGGCGAAGGCCTCCTCGTACTGGTCGAGGTCGCCCAGCGCGACGGCCTTGTTGATCTGCAGCAGCAGCCGCAGGTCGGTCAGCGCCGGATCGGCCTGGGTCACGGCCAGCGCCCGGTCGAACAGCGGCAGCGCGTCGGTCATCTGCCCCTGCACCGCGGTCACGAGCGTCAGCACGTGCAGCGCCCAGCCCATCGCCCAGTTGTCGCCCGCCTCCGACGCCGCGGCGAGCGCGGCTGGCGGCGACCCGGCCGGCCTTCTCGACCTCGCCGAGGTTGCTGTGCGTCCGCGCCGCGAGCACGAGCAGCCGGGCGCGGTGCCGGGCCGAGATCCCGGGCGAGGCCAGCGCCCGGTCCAGCGTGGCCAGGGACTCCGCGGACCGGCCGGCCCGCATGCGGCACTGCGCCAGCGTCCAGTGCAGGTCGACGAGGACGATCGGGCTCGGCGGCATGCGCCAGCGCGTGGTTCGCCACCTGCTCGGCCTCGGCCGTGTCGCCGACGCGGTACAGGGCGTCGGCGAGCCGGCCCGCCAGCCAGCCATGCTGGGCCGAGCCAGCCGGGGAGCTGGCGACGGCCTGGCGCAGGAGTTCGGCCGCGACCCGGGGCGCCTGGCCGACCAGCAGCTCCGCGGTGCGGGCCAGCCAGCCCAGCATCCACTCATCCATCGGCTCGGCCGTGCCGCCGGGTCCGCCGACCGCCCGCAGCAGCTGCCGGGCCACCCGGTCCGCCGGCGCGCCGGCCTCGGCGAGGGCGCGCCCCGCATCGCGGTGCCAGGCGGCGCGCACCGGCACCGGCATCTCGTCGTACAGCGCCGCCCGGATCAGCGGATGCCGGAACCCGAGGCCGTTGCCGGACTCGGCCAGCACGCCGGCGGCACGTGCCTCGTCAACGGCCGGGATCAGGTCCGCCACGCCGCGGCCCAGAACGATCGCCAGGTCCGGGACGGCGAAATCCACGCCGAGCAGGGCCGCCGCCCGCAGTACCTCACGCACCGGCCCGGAGACGAAGCCGAGGCGGTCCGCTATGGCCGCCGACAGGGAGCCTGGCGCGGAACCGCTCGTCAGCTCGGCGGCTCCCGCGCTCGGTAATGGTCAGGCTGGAGCCGCGGGCCAGCGCGGCGACCAGCTCGGTGACGTAGAGCGGATTGCCCGCCGCCCCGTCGGCGAGCCGCAGCAGCTTGCCGTCGGGCCTGCCGCCGGCCAGGGCCGCCACCAGCTCGGCCACCGCCGCCTCGGTGAGCCCGGTGAGCTGGAGCCGGGCGGCGTCGCCCACCGCCCGCCGCAGCGCCAGCAGGTCATCCCGCTGCGGCACCGGCCGCATCATCCCGACCAGCAGCAGCGGCACCTGCCGCGCCGACCTGGCCAGCCGCCCCCACAGCGTGATGCTGGCCTGGTCGGCCCACTGCAGATCGTCGATGACCAGGATGGTCGGCTGCGCGGCGCACTGCTCGGCGACGAGCGCCAGCAACTGCTCCGCCAGCGCCGCCGACACGTCCGTGCCGCGGTCGGCGGCGACCTCGCCGCGCAGCAGCCGGACGATCGTGTTCCGCCGGGGATTGGCGGAGGGCTCGCGTACCCGCAGCCCGTCTAGCAGCGGCAGCAGCGGCAGCGCCTGGCCCAGCTCGTCACCGGCGCCCCAGAACACCTGGCAGCCGGCCTCCGGCGCCTCCGCCAGGGCCGCCCGCACCAGCGCGGACTTGCCGATGCCCGGCTCGCCCTCGATCAGCACCGAGCCGCCGCGCCCCCGCGCCACCTCCGTTATCAGCCCGCCCAGCATCGCCAGCTCGCTGTCGCGGCCGACCAGCGCGCCGGCCGGGATCACCGGGGGCATGGAGCAAACTCTACTACCAGAACATTTACGGAACAAGCGAGCATTTTCGGACTTAATTCGATAGCCGACGGCACCTTCCGGCGGTAGTGCCCCTATGTCTCCTCGTCGTACAGATGCAAGTTGCCGAGCACCTTGCAGGGCATCGGTATCTGACAATTTCCCGGCTTTGCTAGCATAAATATTTCGCAGTCAGCAGACGATGAAAACTCTGACGCTGATTTCAGTAGTTACGGAAGGGTTACCATGATAAAGGCCGAAATACTGGCAATAACTCATCATGACTCGGATGCAGCCGGCGGGCCGGCGAGGCCATGCTGCAGGCTGCTGACCTGTGCAGATGCCATGGAGGAATCATGCGCATAAGGCGAGCCATCATCATTCCCGCCATCCTAGCACTCGGCGCGGCCGGATCAATTCTGGCTGGCTCGGCGGCACCCGCGGTAGCCGCGCAAGCGCCCGCTGCCCACGCGCTGATGACCTCTTCCTCTGGCAACCCCCATTTCTACTACCAACGTGAGCCTGCCTGGCCCGCGACGACAACGGCCTTCTGCGGATTTATCCGTTCCGCGGCAGGCCGGTCGCGTGATTATTTGAGGCGCCGATAAGTGCGTTACGCTCGGCGTGAATCGCTGCCTGGCGAGGCCGGGCTGCCTGGGCTCGGCTGAGTCAGCAACTCCAGGAGCATTTCTTCACCACAGCCCCCCTCGCCATATAGCTATACAGCAGTCGCAGTGCCTGGCATTCCAGCGGTAGGCCATCAGGGCCCGCGGGACATGGCGTTGCAACGGGCAGCTCGTGATTCGGCCCGCCAGGATTCGCGCGGCCCCCTCCGCAAGATCGCGAGCCCGGCATCAGCGGCCGGGCCCGGCCGTAGCGTGACCGCGCGCCAGGGTTCGCCCGGGATGAGTGAGACTTTCGCCGCAATGGGCAAGTATACGGTGTAGCAGCGAGGATTTGCTGCCGCGAACCTGCGTTACCGTCGCCCTAGTCCGCCCGCGCGGCACCGAGGAGGAGGACGCCGGATGATCGCGCCAGCAAGTCCCACGGTGCGGCGCCGTCGGCTCGCCGCCGAGCTGCGCGGGATCAGGGAGAGCAAGGGCAAGAGCGGAGACGCCGTCGCCGCCGCGCTGAGATGGTCGCCCTCCAAGATCAGCAGGTACGAGCGGGCCAGGACCGGCCTGCGGCCGCGGGAAGTCGAGCGGCTGCTCGACTACTACGAGATCACCGGGCCCCGCCGCGCACTCCTGCTCGCGCTGGCCGAGGACGCGGCTCAGAAGGGCTGGTGGGAAGAATTCGCCGACAGCCTGTCCGATGACTATCAGCAATTCATCGGCCTTGAGCACGAGGCGACGTCCATCGCCATATGGCATGTTGATGTCGTGACCGGCCTGCTGCAGACGGAAGCATATGCCCGGCATATAATCAGCAGCTACAGCCGGGTCGAGCCCGTGGCGCCGGGCATGATCGGGCGACTGGTCAGGGTCCGGATGCAGCGCCAGCAGGTGCTGGATCGCGAAGGGCTTCAGCTGCGGTGGTGCTCGACGAATCGGTCCTGCAGCGCCGGGTCGGCGACGAGCCGGTATGTACGAGCAGCTTCAGCGGCTCGCCCGGGAGGCCGACCGGCCGAATCTGACGTTGCAGATCCTCCCGCTCGACGGGCAGCACACGGTTTTCGGGGAGTCCTTTGTTATCTTCGGCTTCGGGGTGATAGCGACGCGATGCTGCAGGACGTGGTGAGCACCGAGCATCTGCGGAGCGGCTTCTCCCTGGAGGGCGAGAGGGAGACCTACCTGCACCGGATCGCGTTCCAGATGCTCGCCGAGGCGTCCCTCGACCCGGCGGCGTCCAAGGAGCTCATTCTCGAGACCGCGGAGTCGCACTGGTCGCCTGCCCGGCGGGCTGATGCGTAAGTGACGCAGGTCGCCTTCCTGCTGTGGTTCGTGGCGCTCTGCCTGGCCGTTGGCGGTCGGCCCTGCCGCCGGGCTTCTTCCTAGGGCTGGGCGGCTGCGCGGCTGGGCTGGCGCAGCCGCTCCCGCGCACGGTTGAGATGCAGATGAGGACAACGGGCATTACCGGGCCGTAGTGTTCCTTGTTGCAAAAAGAGGCTTCTGACCCCCAGTGATGTCTGCTAGCCTGATGAGGCGTGCAGCTACGTTAGGTAGGACAAGGGCTACGGTTCGTAGTTGCATATTCAGGAAACCTGTGACAATCAGCGAGGTAGGACTATGGAAAGAGCTACGCGCGGAAGCGTGCCCGAAAAGGCGGGTTCAGGTTCTTACTGGGTCAAGAGCTCACTGAGCTTCTCTAACGGCAACTGCGTCGAGGTGGCGAGCCTAGCCGATGGCGAGATCGGCGTGCGCAACAGCAGGGACTCGGAAGGCGCGGTGCTCCGGTTTACACCGGGCGAATGGCGTGCGTTTGTCGGAGGCGTCCGAAACGGTGAATTCGATAGATTCGGCAGCGAGTAACCGCACAGCCAAGCCCTTGCTTATGTTATCTGCCGAAAGGGCATTATCTGCCGATCGGAGCAGAAGCGGGGGGCCTCCCTGAAGTACGGCGAGCCCCCCGCTTCCTGATTTAGCAGCTCTGATAACCGGCCCGGTAGGCCGCGGGTGCGGGCCCGAGCAGGTACCGGCCACCATGGATGGTCAGGTACACGATGATGTTCCAGTCAGTGCAGCCCGTGTCCGTCGGGCTCTGCGACGGGTACTGGTGGCTGGTCAGGTGACGGCCGCGCCGACCTCGCCGCCTCCGAGGCTGGAGATCGAGTTGAGCGTGGCCGCCGAGTCGGAGGTGGAGCTGTAGCCGCTGGTAAAGGCCTGCGCTGACTCATCCCGCCGGAGCTTGCGGCCGAGCAGCGCCCGGTACTGCTGGTAATCGTGGCCGTTGATCGCGGCGAAGTAGCTGTTCAGGAAGTTCCGGACCAGCGCCGCCCTGGGGTCCTGGCCGACTCCGGGCGCGACAGTGAGTGCTGGCGCCGCCGGATGCGACCGGCGCCGGGACCGGAGATGAGGCTGGCGCGGGGGAGGGGACGGGGGGCGAGGCAGGCGTCGGGGCAGGTGACGGCAGCGGGGATGCGGAGGCATCGTCCACCCGGCCGGGGCCGCTGGATTGCGCGATGGCCGGCGGCCCGGCGTGCCTGTGGCGATGATGCAGCGTCAGCCAGGCGGCTGCCCCGCCCCCGCCCGCCAGCACGATCAGCGCGGTGACCGCGGCGATGATGCCTGCCCTGCCGCGCCGGCGTGATGGGGGAGCCAGGACGTCCGGCGGACCGCCGCTTGGGCCGAGCCCGCCAGGCCCCGGCGGAGCCGGGACGGTCGCGAGCGGCGTCGCGGCATCCCGCTCCGGCGCCAGCGCGGCACCGCACGCGGTGCAGAACTGCCCTGGCCTGGTCCGCGCGTGTCCGCATGCGGTGCAGAAACTCATCTTCGACCCCCCTCGGGCCGGGCTGGCCGACGCGGCAAGCGCGCTGACGGTCAGCCCGGCTGCATCACTGCGGTCAGCGGCTGCCCTGCCAGGAGCGAACGGCCGGCACGACCACGGGCGCCGCGGCTATCAGCGACGCGATAAGACCGATATAGGCGCCGAATTCCCAGCTGAGCCCGGACGGCTTGTCCAGGAATCCGATGAGCACCAGGATGAACTGCAGCCCGGTGCCGATCAGCAGCAATGGCGCGTGCGCGATCGGCATGCTGACCGGGAACTCATCCCGGCCGGACCGCAGCAGCAGGTAGGCGATCAGGACCAGGGCCAGGATCAGCACGATGACCATATAGCCGTGCACGGTGGTGGCATCGGCCGTGACGCTCTGACCGAGAAAGCTGATCCCGAACCAGGGCAGGAATATCGAGATGAAGACCACCAGGCTCGCGCCGCCGACCACCTGGTCACCTGGGTGAGCCTGGGCAGGTCGAACCGGAAGGCCGAGCCCGCCGGGCGGCCGGGCGGCCCGTTCTGGTAACCGGAGCACCTGGGGGACCGGAGTACCCGGTGGCCGGGGACCCCTGGTAGCCGGCATCCTGCGGGTACCCGGCAGTGCCAGGCGGGGCGGAGTATCCGGCCGCGGCCGCCGGCGCGTGGTAGCCAGCGGGACCGGGCGGAGCCTGGTATCCGGGCTGTGCCTGCTGGCCCGGGTACCCTGGCTGTGCCTGCTGGCCCGGGTACCCGGGGAATGCGGGCTCGCCGGGGCCCGGCGCCTGCTGGGCCGGGTTCGCGCGGATGGTCGACTGGTCGGCCGGACGGCCCGGACCGTGTCCCGCAGTCGGCTGGGCCAGCCGGGTCCCGCAGTTACGGCAGAATGAGGCGGTATTTTCGTTACTGGCCTGGCATTGGGGGCATGTCATCGCGTTACCTCCGAGGCAGTTTCTGGACTGGTAGCCAGCCGGGCGCCAGCAGCGATCAGCTGATCTTTGCCACAGCGGATCCCGGCGCGTTGGATATCGGCATCGTCAGCAGGCGCGCGGCCGCGTGGAGTCCCCAGCAGGCTGGCAGTATTCGGACAAGCGGAATCGGCACATCTCGCCCTCCCCAGAAACGTTCGCATGTGCCTGCCGGTTCGATGTCAGAGCGCCTGGCCAGACAGAGGTGACGGTACCGGCGAATCAGCGCCGGGTGCCGCACTTTGAACAAAAGACGTCCAGGGCACCCATTGGGTTGGCACAGCCGGCACATAGCGCCCGCGTCGCGGGGCTGCGGGCGCCCTGGCCGGGCGCGTGCGGTTCGATGAGCCTGATCGGGCCGCCGCACCTGGTGCAGAACTTGTCGCTGGGCACCGCGCCCTTGCCGCATGCGGAGCAGGTCCAGCCGGTCCGCAGGAACCGGGCCAGGCGCGAGCCCGCCGGCATTCCCGGCCCGGCGGTGCCCGGCGGCAGGGCGGGCGGGGGCGGCGGCCGGCGGCCGGGGCTGGCACTCGCGGATACTGCTGGGCGGGTACCGGCGGCGGGGCCGCGGGCGGCGGGGCCGCCGGGGCGGCCTCTCGTGCCCTGGACGCGTCATAGCGCTGTCTGCTGTCCGGCCCGGACAGCAGGTCCCGCTTGATCGAGCGGACGGTCTCGCGCAGCGACTGCGAGCGCTCCGGCGCGGTGGTGGCCAGCGCGGCGGCCTGGCGGCTCAGCCGCTCGACCGCGTGCCGGATCTCCTCCGTCCCCGCGTCCGGCGGCAGCCGGAGATAGTCGTACCAGTCCTGCATCGTCATCGGTCTCATGGAATCAGCCGTCCTATGCCCGTCGCTACTCGATCAGCAGGGTCTGCACCATGCGATCGGCGGCATCGGCGCCATCCGGCTCGGCGTCGGCCAGGTAGGCGTGCACGATGGTGGTGCTCGCCTGCGCGCCTGTCGTAACATCGGCCGCCGAGACCTGCAGGATGCCGTCGGTGTTCAGGCACATCGTGACCTGCACCGGCTGGTGCGCCGCCCGCCCCGGCGGCAGCCGGTCGATGATCACGACACCGATCCGGCGGCACAGCTCGGGGTCAGCCGATTCCCCTTCGAGCACCGGGACGACGATCCGCGTCTCGCCGGGGCGCATGGTGTAGAAGGTGCGCTCGGCCGCGGACGGCAGCGCGGTGTTCCGCCGCAGCAGCGGCGTCATGTCGCGCGGTCCCGTCCCGTCGGCGGCCTCGAACACGCTGACGCCGAGGCTGTGCGCGGAGACGTCGGTCACGGTGAGCCGTTCCAGCTGGTCCCTGGCACTGGCCTGCAAGGTCAGCGCCCCGCCCCGCTCCAGCTGCCGCTGCGCGGCGAACAGCGCGGCGCCGAGCGCCACCGCCTCATCCGGGCGGACCGAGGTGTCCGGGAGCGACGCCGAAGACGTCCTGCATCCTGGGCGCGCACGGCCGGGAGGCGGGTGGATCCGCCGACCGCCAGCACTACCGAGATGTCGCTGCGTGGTTACCCCGGCCGCGGCCACCACGTCGAGCATCTTCTCGGTCATCTCGTCCAGCAGGATCCGGCTGCGGGCCAGGAAGTCCTCCCGGCGCAGTTCCACCCGCAAGGTCAGGCCGCCGGCTTGGAGCGCGGCCGTGGTGCGGTCGCGCGACGGTGAGGTCGTGCTTCACCCTGGTAGCGCGGAGACAGCCAGTCCTGGGAAACCTGGGTGCACTCCTCCAGGGACATGGCGTCCGGGTCGTTGATGTCGAGCCCGTGCGCGGCCAGGAACTGCTCGATGAAGTAGTCGAAGATGACCTTGTCGAAGTTCGCCCCGCCGAGGTAGGCATCCCCGCCGGTTGCCCGGACGGTCAGGTCGTCCCCGCTGAACTCCATCACGGTCACGTCGAACGTGCCGCCGCCGAGATCCACCACGACACCGGTGCACCCCTCCGGCCGCCGGTCGTAGCCGAACGCGATCGCGGCAGCGGTGGGCTCGGACAGCAGCCCGAGTACATCCAGGCCGGCCAGCTCACCCGCCCGCCGGGTCGCCGCCCGCATCGGATCGCTGAAGTAGGCGGGCACGGTGATGGCGGCCTCGGTCATCGGTCCGGCGAGCAGCTGCGCGTCCTGCGCGAGCTTGCGCAGGATCAGCGCGGAGATGTGCTCGGGCCGGTAGGACACGCCCCGGTAGTCGAATGTCCAGCTGGAGCCGATGTGCCGCTTCACCATCTGGACCACGGACTCGGGCTCGCTGGCGATCGATTCCCTGGCGACCGCGCCGACCACCGCGTGCCCGCCATCGAACAGCACCACCGACGGGGTGGTGGGCGAGCCCTCCGCATTCGGCAGCACGGCAGGCCGTCCGGCGTCACTGACCTGGGCCACTACCGAGAACGTGGTGCCCAGGTCGATGCCGAGCGCGGACCCGTCAGACACCGGTGGCTCCGGGCGGGACGGCTGCCAGGGCCGCTGGCCGGCCGGGCGCGCGGGGCTGCCTGATCGGAGCCGACGCTCCACTCGCGGCCCTGGCGCCGCAGCAGCCACACGGTCACCGCGAACCCGCAGCCGGCCAGGACCAGCAGCATCAGCCAGTTGCCCGCCAGCCCGGCCGCGGAGTGCGGGTACAGGCCGGAGGTCTGGTTCAGCCGCGCTGCGGAGAGCCCGGCGATGCCGCCGAGCCCGGACACCGCCCAGCGGGCGGGCATCAGCCAGGACACGAAGGTGATCGCGCCGAGCCGGAACAGCACGCCGCACAGCACCAGCTGGGTGATGAGCAGGTACGGCACCAGGCTCATGGCCCGGTCCGCACTGGTCGACGCCGCGGAGACCAGCAGCCCGAGCGCCATCCCGCTCACGATGGCCAGCCAGAGGGTGCCGAACACGGTCAGGAACGGGTGGCCGAGCGGGCCCCGCCCCCTGGCAGCCCGAGCGTCCAGTCAGTCGCCCGACCGTGAGCGTCAGCGCCTGGAAGGCTGCCAGCGCCGCCCAGCACCACCACCTTCGAGGCTAGGTAGGCAGGCATGTCCCCGCCGGCCAGGAACTCCCGGTGCCAGATGGCCTGCTCCTTGACCAGCTCCCGGACCGCGCTGATCATGCCGAACCAGACCGCGGCGCAGCCGAAGACGAACATGGGCGCGTTGCCTGCTGCCGCCCAGCTGAACGGCTTCGGCACGGCCAGGGCGGTGAGCAGGGCCACCGCGACTCCCTGCAGCAGGCTGAACGCGAGCGCCGCCCGGTCCCTGCCGATCAGCCGCAGGTACCGCCCGGCGAAGATGCGCGTCTGATCGGCCAGCGCCCGCCGCCAGGCCGCCGAGCCGGCCGGCGGGCGGGCACCGCCAAGGCCGCCATCCCGGCCGGGCGCCGCAAGCAGCGGGGCATTCGGCGACGACCCGGCCGGCCGCGGGATCGGTCCGGGTCGGCCGGGGCCGCCGCCGTCTGCCTGCTGCGCCGCCAGCACCTTCTGCGCCGCATGCAGGGCCGCGTCCGGCGTCTCGATCAGGGAGAACACGTCGCCCAGGGCCGGCACGCCGAACCAGTCCGGCGCGGCTTGCGGGGCGCCCGCGTAGATCACGTGCCCGCCGGGGCCGACCAGCACCAGGGTGTCGCATACGTCCACGTGCGCGATCGCGTGCGTGGTCAGGACCACGGTCCGGCCCTGGTCCGCGAGCAGCCGGAGCAGCAGCATCATCCGCTTGTCCAGGCCCGGATCGAGGCCGGAGGTCGGCTCGTCGAGGAACAGCACCTGCGGCTCGCTGAGCAGCTCGCAGGCGATCGACACGCGCTTGCGCTGGCCGCCGCTGAGCGTCCTGACCAGCTGGTCGCGCTGCAGGTGAAGCCCGAGGAGGGCGAGCACGCGGTCCACCCGCTCGCCGCGGGCCGCCCGCGGCGAGCCGCGGCCGAGCCGCAGCCTGGCCTGGTAGCCCAGCGCTTCGGCCACGGTGAGGTCGGCGTGCACGATGTCCTCCTGCGGCACGTATCCCATCAGCGCGGCGTAGGCCTGACGGCACTGGCTGAGGTCCACGCCGTTGTAGCACACGCTGCCGCGGGCCGCGGGCGCCTGACCGGACAGCAGCCGCATCAGCGTGGTCTTGCCGGCCCCGCTCGGCCCGGCCACGGCGGTCATGCTGGCTGGCCCGAGCCTCAGGGACACCTGCTCCAGCAGAGTTCGCCCCGGCCTGCCGCGGCCCGGGGCGTCGACCCTGGCCCGGCTGACCAGGATGTCGATTCCGGGTACCTGTTCCAGCGCCTCCAGGGCGGTCTGGCCGACGCGCGCGCTGTAGGGCCCAACCTGGAGGATGTCGCCGACGCTGGCATGCTCGCTGCCCCGCAGCCGCTGCCCGTTGAGGTAGGTTCCGGCTGCCGTGCCCCGGTCCTCCAGCCATAGCCTCCCGGCCGAGTCCCGCCGCACCGCGACGTGGCGCGGCTGGATTAACGGGTGATTGAGCCGGACCCGGCAGTTGGGCGCGCTGCCGATCAGGTAGGACTCTTCCAGGCCGGGCAGCGCGGTCCGGAGCGCGCCCTGCCCGGCCGCTTCCCGGAGCGGCCGGCACCCGGATGGTGATGAAGTTGCCGACAAGGTCGGCCAGGCGGAACACGTCGCCCGGCGCGACCGGCGCGCGCCGCACCGGGGTGCCGCGCAGCAGTACCTGGCCGGCCGGGGTCAGCGACTCCGCCGTCCAGGCCCCGTCCTGCCAGCCGATCCTGGCATGCACGGGGGCCAGGAACGCGGCCGGGATCATCACGTCCGCATCGCCGGTGGAGCCGATGGTGGCGCCGCCGGCCGGGACGATCACCGGTCGCCGGTCGCGGCCCCAGATCAGCTCAAGCTGCAAGGTCTGGCCAGGCTCCGACGGCTGCAGGTCCACTACCCGCTGCGATGGTACCGGCGCCATCGGCCCGGGCTCGGGCAGCCGCGTCCGGGTTCCCGGCAACCTTGTTGGCTCCGGGTCCGCCGCCCGCTGACAGTAGAAGCACACCCGGTCCCGCTCCCCAGCGGGGCGCCGCAGTGCCCGCAGCGCCGTTCATCGCTCACGCTGACCCCCACCCGCTCCGCACCTGGTCGGCGCCGGGCGGGCGACACCGCGCCCGCGGGCCATCGGGTTCCGATCCCGGACCGGCCGGACCGCGGCGCCTGCGTGTACTAGACGTCGCAGTCGCCCGGTTGTAGTACACCGAATTGCCGGGCGAGCACCATCCGCCCCGTCCGCGCGGGAGAGCATGCTTGCGGCCGGGGCGGTCTGGCTGAGCGTGCGCCCGGCTAGCCGCCGAGCAGCTCGAGGGCCCGGCCCTCGGGTTCCTCCCAGGATTCCTGTCGGCCCAGCACGGTCAGGTCGAGGAACGCATACGGCAGGTCGGTGTGGTCCAGGCCGCGGGCGTACGCCGAGTAGGTGTGGAAGACCTCGCCACCGTCGCGCAGGAAGCAGCTCACGCCGGGCAGCTCGGTTGACCGCCCGGTGCCGAGCATGCCCGGCTCGGGCCGGTAGTTGTAGTTCAGCTGCCCCGCCGCCTCATCCAGGCTGACCTGGAAGTCGTAGTTGAAGTCGCTGCCATAGGAGGAGTACCAGGGCAGCGACCAGCCCTGGCTGGCCTGGTACGCCTTGATCTTGGCCAGCGGCGCCCGGGAGACCAGCGCGTAGGCGGTGTGGTAGTCGTGCAGCCGGTCCAGCACCGGGGCCGGCAGCTGGTTCATGAAGTTCGCGCAGGTCGGGCACGGCGCGTCCCAGTCCGGGCCGAACATGATGTGCTGGATGACCAGCTGCACGTGGTCGCCGAACAGCGCGGCGAGCGTGACCGGGCCGCCGGGGCCGCCGAATATGTAGCTCTTGCCGATCCTGACCATGGGCAGCCGGCGCCGCTCGGCGTTCAGCGCATCGCGGCGGCGGGTCAGCTCCTTCTCCTGAGCGAGCAGCCGCAGCCGCGCCTCCAGCCACTGCTCGCGCGACACAACCTCGGGCAAAGCCATCACGACCTCCTCACCGGGAATGCTCGTGAACCACTAAGACCATTCCGGCCGCGGAAACTCATCGTCTCCCTGCTCAGCGCCGGTATGCGGCAGGCTATGGCGCGCCGAGGGCGACCCTGGCCACCGACCGGGCACGCAGGTTCACGGTGAGAAGGTCGGGGACCGCAGCTCCGCCCAGAACGTGCCCGGGTCCCTCAGCGATACCGCCCGGACCAGCCAGACCGTCATCGCCATCCCGTGACCGGCCAGGACCACGTCCCGGGCGCCGGCCAGCTCCAGTGCCGCGCTGACGGCGGCAGCGAACCGCCGGGCCACCTGGTCCTGCGGCTCCCACCCATCGAGGGCAGCACCGCAGACGTAGGACCGGCGCAGGCGCCGGAAGCCGTCGGTGAATTCCTCGGTCCGCCGTACCTCGCCGAGGCGGCGGTCAAGCCGCACCGCCCGGTCCCCGTCCGGGTCAAGCGTCTGCCAGGCCTTCGGCTCGTCGCTCGCGGTCAGCAGGGCCCCGGCGGGCAGCCTTCCGCCGATCTGGCGGGCAGCCGCGCGGCCCTGGCCGCTGAGCGGCCAGGTGGCCGGGTCAGCCGCCGGATTCCACCTCGGGCATCGCATGCCGGACGAGGTAGATCGTCACGAGCTGCGGAGGCGCCGGCGCACCGGCAGCACGCCTACGAGGCCCGGTTTCCCCTGGGCCTGCGCGGCCGGCTGGTCCTGATCCTGCGGGCGCGCCTGGTAGCGGACCGGTGACTGGTCCTGATCACCGGCCACTGGCCTGCCGGGGTGGAGAACAGCTCGCTCGCCATGCTCGCCGCCCGGTCCGCGGAAGTGCCGGAACCGGCCGTGAGGGCGACGACGATCACGTCAGTGATGTTGTCGTCCCAGCAGGTCACCAGGAACCGGCCGGTATTCCCGTCCTCCGGTTCGACGCTGCCCGGATGCCACTTACTGCCCTCGCTCCACGGGTTTCCTCCGGTCCGCGGGTTGTCCGGGTCCCACGGATCTCGATCCGCGTGGAGGTGCTCGTGCAGCAGCAGGGCTGTCCGCCACTCGTCGGATTCCCATTCCCGGGCGGCGGTTGCCCGCCGCACCTCGGCGGTGTACTGCTGAGCGTCGAACACCAGGTCCGGAATGGCGGCGGGTGAGCTGCCAGCGCCCGGCCCGACGAACACGGAATCGTCGGCCTCCCAGATGTCCCGGAAGCCACTCCAGTGCACGAGGCTGCCGTCGGTGCTGATCACCGGCGCGATCCCGTCGGGATCGGCGACCTTCGTGTAGACAACCACGCGGCGCGGCGGCTCGGCCGGTAGCAGGGGGAAGTCGTCTCGCAGGATCAGCCTGGCGGGCCAGCCGGTAAGCCCGTCCACGGCGAGCATGTCCTCGCCGTCCATCAGCATCCGGGCCACCGGATAGACGAAATCATCCGCACCGATGCCGGGGGTGCCCATCCGGATCTCAAGCCGCCTGACTTGGGGCGGCGCGGGCTCGAGGCCGGCCCAGACGGCCGCCTCGCCCCGGTCATCGAACCCGGTGATATCGGTGATCCGCCCGCCCTGCACGGTCAGCACCTGCCACCGGTCGGTCTCGGCTGCCTCCCCGGCGCCCTGCGGGGGAGCGGCCACCTTCATGCCGACCAGGATCCGGTCGCCGGACACCTGCGTCTCGGTCACCCTGGCGCGGGTGCCGGAGTCGCGGCCCCTCTGGTACCACGCCAGCACCTGGGCCCGGCTCTGGCAGGGCGGCGCTGGGTCGCCGGGCGCGCCCCAGCGCACGCCGGGGTCGAGCAGGTCGGCGTAGGCCTCCAGGTCACCCGCCTCCATCGCCTGCCAGACCTGCCCGGCGAGCCACTCGGTGCTGTCCGCCCGACCTGTCACCGGCCCACCTCGCTTTCGTCGGCCCAGTCCAGCCTGCGCCCGGCAGTCAGCCGGCACAACCCAATTTACCCGCCGGTTACCCCGCCGGACGGGCATCGAGCCGGATGAGTGCCCGCGGCTGTGGCCGCCAACGTGGTCAGCCTCGGCATCCCGGTGGCGCGGTCGCGGTGGCGAGCACGCGGCGCAGCGATCCGGGCGCGCTGAGCACCCGCCGCGCCTCGGATTGCAGGGACCGGACCGCCGGGTCGTCGCCGGCGGTCGCGGCGAGCGCGTCGCGCCACATCGCCAGCTCCTGCTCGCGCCAGTCCAGCTTTTCCTGTACCCGCACCTCGGCGAAGCCGGCCTCGTCCAGGTCCCGCAGCAGGCTCACCGAGCGGACCCGGGCCGGTACCCGCTCGTCGCCGGGGTCGGCGGCCTCCCAGCCGGTGACGACCAGCCGGGCGCCAGGACCCAGTACCCGCCGGAACTCCCGCAGCGCCGTGCGGGGAGGATCGGCGAACTGGATCGCGTCCACGCACATCAGCCCGTCCGCTGCGGCCTCCGGCAGCCCGGTCGCGGTCAGTGTCCCGGCCCGGAACTCCGCCCGGCCGGCGGGCAGCTGCCGGTCCGCGCTCTGCCGGGCCTGGCCGAGGGCTACTTCGGAGAAGTCCACGCCGAGCAGGCGGGCGCCGGTGCGGCGGGCGACCTCGATGCCGTAACCGCCGCGGCCGCAGGCGATGTCGGCGAGCAGGCAGCCAGGCTGCAGCCGCAGTTCCCCGGTCACCTCGGCGATGCCGGTCCAGGACAGCAGGCTCGTCGACTGCAGCTCCGGCGGCAGCCCGAGATTGCGGGTGACGATCGCGTCCCTGACCGGCGAGGCCGCCATGTCGGCGTACCACTGGTCGAAATACGCCGCGTCGGGCCCGTCGGCCGGCGCGGGCTTCGCATCGGAAGTCATGCCGCTATTCTCCCCGGATGCTGCGTGACCAGGCGTGCTCCCAGCGTCCCGTGGCTACGATTGTCCCGTGCCTGGCCGGGCCGGCCGGGCCTTTTCTGCGGGGAGAAATCGCGGTGAGCGGTGCCGGTCCGGTCAGTCCTCCCCTGGTACTGGGGCGAAGCGCCGAGCTGGCCCGGATAGACGGGTGGCTGCGGCGGGAGCCGGAGCCAGCGGGGGAGGCTGAGCCCACTGCGGTCGGCTCCGCCCTGGTCATCGAGGGCGAGCCGGGCATCGGCAAGACGACTCTGTGGCGGGAGGCGGTCCGCGGCGCCCGCCGCCGGGGCTGGCAGGTGCTGTCCTGTCGCCCGGTTCCGTCCGAGGCCGGCCTGCCGTACGTGGCGCTGGCCGACCTGCTCCGCACGGTGCCGGACGCGGCGTTCGGGCGCCTCCCCCCACCGCAGCGGCGCGCGCTCGGGGTGGCGCTGCTGCGCGAGGAGTCCGGCGACGGCGAGCTCGGCCAGCACATCGTCGGCCTGGGCCTGACGACGCTGCTCGGGGTGGTCGCCGAGGCCGGCCCGCTGCTGCTGGCCGTGGACGACGCGCAGTGGCTGGACCCCGCCTCGGCCCGCTCCCTGGCCTTCGCCCTGGGGCGGCTGACCTGCCTGCCCGGTGACCGGCCGGTGGCGGTGCTGGCGGCCGTCCGGGGGGCGCGGAGCCATGACGGTGGCGCGGCCGGGATCGCGCGGGCGCTGCTCGGCGACCGGGACTGGCAGCGGCTGGAGGTAGCACCGCTCACCGTGGCCGCGCTGCATCACATGTTCCGCCAGGCCCTTGGTTCCTCCTTCCCCCGCCCGCTGCTGGTCAGCATTCACCGGGCCGCGGGCGGCAACCCGTTCTACGCCCTGGAGATCGCGCGGGAGCTGCGGCGGGCAGGCGTCCCGGTGCCGGGCCAGCCGCTGCCGATTCCCGGCGATCACCGGGACCTGGCGCTGCTGCGGATGCGGCGGCTGCCACCGGCGACCAGGGACGCACTCGCGGCGCTGGCGGCCATGCCCGCCGCCACCACGGGCGACCTGGACACCGCGGCGCTCGCCGTGGCGGAGCGGGCCGGGATCGTGGCGGTCCGGCCGGACGGGCGGGTCGCGTTCACGCACCCGCTGTTCGGGTCCGCGCTGTACTCATCCCTGCCGGAGGCCGAGCGGCGCGGCTGCACCGGGAGCTGGCGGCCAGGGCCGCCGGACCGGGAGACCGGGCCAGGCACCTGGCCCTGGCGGCGGACGGGCCGGACGCGGCGACCGCGGCGGAGCTGGACAGCGCGGCCACGGCGGCCCGGGCACGCGGCGCCGCGGACGCGGCCGTCGAGCTGAAGGAGCTGGCCTGCCGGCTCACCCCGGCGGCGGACGGGCAGGACCGGATCCGGCGCGGCACCGAGCTGGCCGACTTCCGCTACTTCGCCGGCGATCCGACCGGGGCCCGGCGCGAGCTCGAGTCGCTGCTGGCCACACTCCCGGCAACCGGGGACGCGGGCGGGACCGCGGGCGAGGCCACGGACGGGGCGGCCGGGGACGAACGGGCCGAGGTGCTGCTCGAGCTGGGCAGCATGGTCTGGATCCAGGGCGAGGCGGAGGCGGGCCGGGCGCTGATGACCGATGCGCTCGGCGCGGCGCGGACGCGAGGGCTGCGAGCCCGGATCCACGCCCGGATCGCGTCCGGGGCCGACGACGCCGACGTCACGCTGGAGCACGGCGAGGCCGCGCTGGCACTGCTGGACGAGCACGAGAACCCGCAGGTGTACTCCTATGTACTGCAATTGGTTGCCCTGTTCCGGCTGTACGCCGGCCGCGGCGCCGACCATGCAGCGGTCGAGAAGGGCAGCCGCCTGCAGCGCGAGGCTACCGGCTGGGAGCTGAGCCCGGTCGGAGCCTTCTGGGCGCGGAACTTCGACGACTTCGCGACCGCCAGGACCCGATTCGAGCAGGTGATCCGGGGCTTCCGGGAGCAGGGCGACGAGGCCCAGGTCTGCGCCGCGCTGACCCACCTGGCCGCCGTCGAGGCCATGACCGGGCACACCGACCGGGCCCGTGCGCTGGTGGCGGAGGCGCTGGACCTGGCCGGGCAGACCGAGCAGCAGGCCTATCGCGACATGGCGCTGTGCGCTCAGGGTCAGGTCTGCGCGCTGAGCGGTGACCGGGAAGGGGCCGAGGCGGCGGCCGGCGAGCTGCTCGACCGCCTGGCCGGCCAGCCGGACCTAGTGCTGGAGGTGCAGGCCCGGCAGGTGCTGGGCCTGGCGGCGCTCACCGCCGGCGACCTGGCCGCGGCCGATCGCGAGCTGTCCAGGGCCGATGAGATCGAGGAGATCGTCACAACCGGGAGCCCGGCGAACCAGCGCTTCCAGGCCGATCACGCCGAGGCGGTGATCGGACTCGGGGACACCGCCCGTGGCGAGGCCCTGGTGCGGCGGCTGGAGGCCCGCGCCGCTGCCCTGCCCAGGCCCTGGATCCTGGCCGTCGCGGCCCGCTGCCGGGGCCTGCTCAATGCCGCGGCCGGTGACCTCGATGCCGCCCTGGCCGACTGCCACCGGGCGCTGGCCGCGCACGAGACCCTGGACATGCCCGGCGAGCTGGGCCGGACGCTGCTGGCCCTGGGCCGGCTCACCGGCGCCGCAACGAGCGGCAGCAGGCCGGGACGCACCTGACCAGGGCGGTCGAGGTACTGGATGCGGCCGGCGCGGCCGGCTGGGCGGCCGTGGCCAGGCAGGAGCTGGACCGGGCCAGCGGACGGCGGGGCAGGCCCGGCCAGCTCACCCCGACCGAGCAGAAGATCTGCGAGCTGGCCGCCGCCGGGCTGCGCAACCACGAGATCGCCGCCCGGCTGTTCCTGTCCGCCAGGACCGTGGAGGCCAACCTGTCCCACGTCTACCGCAAGCTCGGGATCCGCTCCCGCGCCGAGATCGCCGCCGCCCTGGCCGGGACCGGCCAGCCCGGCCAGCCCGGCCAGCCCGGCGAGCGAGTCGAGCGCGGCCAGCCCGGCTAGCCCGAAGCTAAGGTCACGGCTGGCGCTCGGCCCGCGGCCGGACCGGGAAGGCACCGCGCACCGGCCGGTAGCCCCCGAAGCCGGACTCGAGCGCGCCCTCGCCGCCGGTCAGCCGGGCCAGCTGCTGCTGCAGCAGGTGCACCTTCGCCGACGGCAGCACGGTCCCGATGACCGAGAGGTCATCGCGCGGCGCGGGCGGCGCCACCGCGGCCCCGAGCCTGGCCAGCGCGGACAGCACGGCGCCCATCCGCGCGGCCGGGATCTCCAGGCTCACCCGCGCCATCGGCTCGCAGACCACCGTGCCCGCCCGCTCCAGCGCCTGCGCCAGCACCAGCGGGGTCAGCTTGCGGAAGTCGGCCGCGGTGGTGCGCGGCGGCTCGAGGATCTTCTTTCCCGGCCCGTCCCCGACGTAGTAGCCGCAGTCGGTCATCGTCACCACGCAGTCGGTGACCTGCCAGCCGTACCGGCCCGCCCGCAGCGAGTGCCGCAGGTACTGGGTCATGGCCTCGGCGAAGCTGGTCGCCGTCTTGTAGATGTAGATCGGGATCATCCGGGGATCGATCGCCAGCCGCAGCTGCAGCCCGGAGCCGGCCGGCGCCGGGCGCCACCCGCAGGCCGATGGTCGCGGTGTAGGGGTGCTCGTCCGACTGGAGGAACTCGACCGCGTGGCCTGGCCCGGCCGGGCGCTCGATGCAGATCATCGTGGTCTCGCGGAACGTGACGCCGAGGCCGAAGTCACCGGACAGCGTGGCCTGGATGATCTCCTTCTGCACCTCGCCGTACAGCGACACGCATATCTCCTGACGGCCGCCTTCCTGGCGCACGTTGATGAGCGGGTCCTGCTCGGCGATCTGGCCGAGCGCGGCTCGCAGCCGGCCCTGGTCGGCGGGGTCGTCCGGCACGACGACCGACTCCAGGGTCGGCGGCGCGAACTGGCGGCCGGCCTCGTTCCCGCCGGTGTCGCCGATCTTGTCCCCGATCTGCGCCTTGCCCAGGCCGCGCAGCCTGCCGATCTCGCCCGCCCGGACAGCGGTCGCGGGCACGGCGGCGCCGCGCTCGAACACCGCGATGCCGGTCACCTTGTCCGCCAGGCCGACCCCGAACCGGAGCCGGTCCCTGGTGCGCACGGTGCCGGAGAACATCCGCACGTAGGCCCCCTTCTCCCCGCCCGGCCCGCGCTCGATCTTGAAGATGCGGCCGAGCAGGCCCGCCGTCATCGCCGGCGGCGGCCGGCAGCAGCTCGGCCAGCCCGGCCGTCAGCTCCGGCACGCCCGCTCCGGTCAGCGCGGACCCGAAGAACACCGGGTAGACCTGCGCCCGGCGGGTCTGGGCGGCGAGCCCGGCCCGGAGCCTTGGGTAGGGCACACCCGCCTCGTCGGCCACGTAGGCCGCCAGCAGCTGCTCGTCCCGCTCGGCCAGCATCTCGGTCAGCCGGGCCGAGAACGCCGGGTCGCCGGCGCCCGCCTGGATGAAGGCGGCTGTCGGGGTGCCTGGTGCCCGGACGGTCCCCATCGGGACCGCGGCCAGCCGGAGCCGGGCCGATATTTCCCGCAGCACCCGCTCCGCGTCGGCGCCGGGGCGGTCGATCTTGTTCACGAACAGCAGCGCCGGGATGCGCAGCCGCTGCAGCGAGCGCATCAGGATCCGGGTCTGCGGCTGCACCCCCTCGACCGCGGAGATCACCAGTACCGCGCCGTCCAGCACGGTCAGCACCCGCTCCACCTCGGCGATGAAGTCCGGGTGGCCGGGGGTGTCGATCAGGTTGACGGTGACGTCGCCGACCGGGAATGACGACGACGGCCGACCTGATCGTGATCCCGCGCTGGCGCTCCAGCGCCATCGAGTCGGTCTGCGTGGTGCCTGCATCCACGCTGCCGAGCTCGCCGATTACCCCGGCGGCATACAGCAGCCGCTCGGTGAGGCTGGTCTTACCGGCGTCTACATGCGCCAGGATCCCCAGGTTGAGCATCGTGCGCGACACGCGTCATACCCTCCGGATAGGTCCCGCGGGCCATCTCGACGGACATGAACGCCTGGCGCATCTACCCTCCCTGAGTGATCGGTGAACCATCGGTTCGGCGAGATCCAAGTAGATCACACCGCTGACCGGCTGGACAGCGATTAACCCCCCCCGCCGGGGAGAGGCCGGCGCCATCCAGGCCAGGCTGACCGGGATCAGGCCCGGCTTGCGCTCCACGGGCCGCCGGCCGAGCCGCCCGTGCCGCCGGGCGCCTGCAGCTTCCAGGTACCGGACATGGAGTTGCCGGATACCGTGCCCGAGTACGTGATGTCGCTGCTGCCGACGGTGCCGAACTGGATCGACCCGCCGTTCACCTTCCCGTGAATGGGGAGCGTGCCCGACGGCGACGAGATGAAGATGGTGCCGGTCAGCCCGCCCGAGCCCGACTGCCGCCAGTGCAGGGTGAACGTACCCGAATAGGAGCCGCTGTACTGACCGTCCCACTTGCCGGACAGGCCGGTGGCAGCGGGCGTGGATGCCTGCTTTGCCGGGCTGCTGGCCGGGCTGGTTGCGGGTGTGGTCGCGGCGGGCGTGCTGGTTCTGCCCGTCGTGCTGGCCGTGGTACCGCCGGAGCCCGAGCAGGCCGCCAGGGTGCCGGCCAGTGCGGCGGTCAGGGTCAGGCCGAGCAGCAGGCGGCCGGGCCGCCCGCTCGCATAATGACTGGTTCGCATCGTAGTTCCTTCCGTGACTGTCGCTGTCCGGGACCCGGCCGGGCTGGCCCGCGTTGGGCCCGTGACGTGCTCAGCAGCCTCGCCGGGCAGGCCGTCGGGCCGCATCGGGGGAATCCCTACGTTTCGGCGGTCTGCCCCGCCGTGAATGCGCGCACGATCAGGGCCGGGACGCCATCATCGGCACCCACGAGCTCAAGGCGGTCGCGGCCCTCATCGGCCTGATCCGGGTGCCCTGACGCCGGCCCGGCCGGACCGCGCAGTCCGCCGGACCGGCGGCGGGGAAGCCCCGCTGCTCAGCCCGTCTGCCTGCTGTAACCGCGGTGTAACTGTTCCGGCCGACGATGACGGCCGTGACTGGACCAACCACGGGGTTCACTTCCGTAAAGGGTGCTTGACTTCCTCAGGAAGTAAAGGTAGCTTTACATCATGCGGAATCGGGTACGAGAGCAGCGGGCCCTGCGGGGACTGTCCCAGGCGGAGGTGGCGGCGGCCCTCGGCGTGTCCCGCCAGACGGTGATCTCCATCGAGAGCGGGCGGTACCTGCCCTCGCTGCCGCTGGCCTTCCGGATCTCGCGATTCTTCGAGCTGCCGGTCGACAAGATGTTCGACCCGGGAGATGAGGACGCGTAGGCGAAGTCGGCGAGTGAGGGCGACGAGGACGAGGAGGCGCGCTGGCCGGATCCAGGGCAGACGAGCGGCAGCGGATGGTCAGCTCCGGTCCCTGGGCCCTGGCGGCGGCACCGCGATGGCGGCCGCGTTCATCGGGCTGACCGTCGCGGTGGCGACCCGCTCCGGCGCCTGGCGGCCGTTCCTGATCATGCTGCTGGTTACCTGCTTCGGCTACCTGTTCGGCCTGTCCACCAACGGTGCCGGGGAGCCGGATCCGGACCCGGCCGACGAGGCGGACGTGCCCGGTGTGCGCTGAGGGGGAACCGCCGCGCCGCCGGGCAGCGGACCGCCGGGCAGCGGACCGCCGGGCCGCCGGGCCGTCGGGGATCGGCCAGGGTAGCTTAAACCGCTATTTAAGAACAAACTATAGACAAGTACTCAGAGCCAATGATAAGGTAACATTCACCGCTTGTAAATCGGCCGCCCTGGCACTGTGATCCTGGCATATGCGGCCCGGCAATATGACGGCGCTCTCCGAAAAGGTCTTTCTGGCAGCCTTCATGCACTCAGGGCAGGGTGACAGCCGCCGGCACCGGGTGATCTGCGGGTCCAGGGCGCGGGCCGCGATCACGCTCATCTTTTTCTGCGACGGGGTCATCTTCGGCAGCTGGGTGTCCCGGGTCCCGGCCATCGAGGCACATGTCCATGCCAGGACCGGGCCGCTCGGCCTGGCCCTGCTCGGCATCGCCGGCGGCGCATTACTGTCCCGCCAGGCGGCCGGGCAGCTGGTCGTCCGGATCGGCAGCAGGGCGGTGACCAGGACCGGGATCACGGCCTGCTGCGCCCTGCTGCCGCTGCCCGCGCTCGCCCCTGACGTGCTGGCGCTCGGGCTGGCCCTGATCGCCCTCGGCGCCGCGCTCGGCCTGCTGGACGTGGGCATGAACGCCAACGGGGTGGCGGTCCAGGGAAAGCTCGGCCGGCCCGTCATGTCCTCGTTCCACGGCATCTACAGCGTCGGCGGGCTGACCGGCTCGGTGGCCGGCGGCCGGGCCGCGGCCGCCGGGCTGAGCCCGCCCGCGCATTTCCTCATCGTCGCCGTCGCCGTCTGCTGCCTCAGCCTGCTGGCGTCGGCCTGGCTGCTGCCGCCCGCCGGCGACGCGGCACGGCCGCGCACCCGGCCGGCGGCCGCCCCCGGCTCCGCCATCTCCGGCTCCTCCGCCCCCGCGCCGGGCCCGGCGCGTGGCTGGGCCCGGCTGCCCGCGCAGTACCGGCTGGCGCTGTTCCTGCTGGGGTTCGTCGGCCTGTGCAGCATGGTCGGCGAGGGCGCCGTCGGTGACTGGGGCGCCATCTACCTGCACGGCAACCTGCACACCAGCCTGAGCTTCGCCTCCTTCGGGTTCGCCGCCTACGCCCTCGCCATGGCCGCCGGGCGGCTGCTCGGCGACCGGTTCGTGGCCCGGTGGGGCGGGCTGCGGGTGATCTCCAGGTTCGCCGCCGTCGCCGGGGCCGGCTTTGCCCTCGCCCTGCTGATCGGGAACCCGGTCGCGGCGATCTGCGGCTTCACCGTCCTCGGCCTCGGCCTGTCGGCGGTGATCCCGGTGACGTTCTCGGCGGCCGGGCGGCTCGGCGACGAGGTGGCCGGCCCGGCGATCACGGTCGTGTCCAGCATCGCGGTCACCGGCTCGCTGGCCGGGCCGCCGGTCATCGGCTTCGTGGCGGAGCTGACCGGGCTGCCCGCCGCCCTCGGCCTGGTCAGCCTGCTGGCGTTCATCGCGGCCGGGGTGATCTGGGCGGTCCGGCCGATGCGCGAGCCCGCCAGCGCCGGCCCAGCCCGACCCGTGAGCACCAGTCCGTTGCACCACTGCGGCACCCGCCGGAAGGAGCAGCCGTGTCCCTCACCAGGCCCGCAGACAGTGAGGTGCTGGCCACCGCGGCGGCGGACTGCGTTCGTGGTCGCCTCCGACCCCAGGGCGCGCAGCGCGAGCGCCTACTTCTGGGACCGCGGCCGCCCCTGGACCGGCGCCGTGGCGCAGGCCGTGACCGGCAGCGAGGATGCTCAGATCCGCTCCCTGGGCCAGGCCCTGGCCGCGGCGCCCGCCGACCCGGCCCGCTATTTCGCGCTGCGCACCGCGCTGATCACGGCCGGGCGGCCGCCCGCCCGGCCGCGGCCGAGATCTTCGAGGCGGCCTGGGAGGCCGAGTGCAACTCCCGGCTCGGCTACCTGCTCGGCCCCGGCTACCGGCCCGGCGAGCCGCCGCTGCCGGCGGACGAGCTGCTGGACCAGCCGCCGGGCAGGCCGCTGGCCGGCCCGGACGGCGTGGAGGTGCTTGTCGTCATCCCGTTCCAGGACCGCAGCCAGGACCGCAGCCGCCTGCGGAACCTGCTGGCCTGCCTGCTGTCGCTGCGGGACCAGTCCTGCGCCAGGGACGCTACCAGGTGACCGTGGTGGAATCGGACGACACCGAGCGCTGGGCCGGGGTCATCGGGCCGCGAGCCGACCACTACATCTTCGCCCGCAAGCCGGGACCGTTCTGCAAGTCCTGGGCGGTGAACGTGGGCGTGACGCACAGCCCCGGCCGGCCCGAGGTGATCTGCATCCTGGATGCCGACGTGCTCGCCGACCGCGAGTTCATCAGCCGGAACGCCACCCGGTTCCGCGCGGCCGGCACCGGCGGCCACCTGACCTACCGGAACATGCTGAGCCTGGACGAGCCGGCCACCAGCCGGGCCATCCGGGACCGGGTACACCGCCGCGCCGCGCAGGCCAGCCCCGATAACTTCCGCGGCTTCCTGCTGCGCCGCCCGCCCGGCTGCTGTGTCTGGGTCCGGGCCGGGGCGTTCCGCCGCATCGGCGGCATGGACGAGCGGTACGAGGGCTGGGGCGGCGAGGACTACGACTTCGCGCACCGCCTCGACCTGGACGCCCCGCTGGACTACTACGACGACTGGCTGCTGCACATGCACCACCCGCCGTCGGCGTTCATCCGCGAGGACGGCGGCTTGGCCGACATCCCTCCGCTGAGCTGGCAGCCCGCCGAGCCGATCGGCCGCCTGGACCGGTTCGCGGGCGCGCCGCCGGCGGTACGGCCGGAGCCACCGCGGTACACACCGCCGGGCAAAGCAGGCTCAGATGACCGGTAAGGCCGCGTCGGCCGGGCCGCTGGCACTGCGCGGCACGGCGAACCTGCCGCACCGCCCGTGCTGATCGTGGGCAACGGGCTGATCGGCCGCGCGGTCCGGGCCGGGCTGGACGTGGCCGGGATGCCCGCGGTCAGCACCGGCCGCCGTCCCGGCCCGCCCGGCGCGGACCGCTACCTGGCGCTGGACCTGGCCGCCCCGGCCGGCCGGGCGGAGCTAGCCGCCGCCGTGCACCGGCTGCGGCCGCGGCTGGTGATCCTCACCCACGGTCCCAGCGACGTGACCTGGACCGACCAGAACGAGGCGGCGGCGGACGCGATACACAGCGGCGCGGCCACGGTGGTGGCGCGCTCCGGCGTGCCCGCGGTGCTGGTTTCTACCGACAACGTGTTTCCCGGCACCCGCGGCGGCTACCGCCCGCGGGATCCGGTCGGGCCGGCCAACGGATACGGCCGGGTCAAGGCACGCGCCGAGGAGGTGCTGCTGGCGGCTGGCCGGGCACTGGTGCTGCGGGTCAGCCTGGTGTACGGCCGGGCCGGCCCGGCCAGCGGGCCACCTTCGCGCAGCGCTGCCTGGATGCCGCCGCGCAGCACCGCCCGATGTCCGCGCCGGCCGACCAGCTCTTCACCCCGGTGCACGTCAGCGACGTGGCGGCGGTGCTCGCCTCGCTCTGCGCACCCGGCCAGGCGAACCCGGCGGGCATAGCGCACCTGGCCGGGCCGGCCGAACTGAGCCGCTACGAGTTCGCCCGGCTGGCCTACCAGCTGGCCGGTGCCGATCTCGCCCTGGTCCGGTCCTGCCTGCGGCACGACACCGAATGGGCCTGCCGCCCCCGCTACTCCAGCCTGACCTGCGGCGACTTCAGCGGCCTGGCCGGGCTGGCTGGCTGGCGGCCGATGACCCCGGAACGGGGCCTGCGCGAGATGCTCGCCGCCCGGCAGCGGGCCGGGTCGCGATGACCGGGGTGACCGTCGGTCCGAGGCTCGGCCTGTGCCTGGCCGCCTTCGGCGGCGGTGCTGGCCGGGCCGCCTCCGGCAGGTGCTGGCCGGGCCGCCTCCGGCAGCGCTGGCCTGGCCGCGGCGCTGGCCGAGACGGCCGGGCTCGGCCCGCTCTGCCTCGACCTGCCCACCGACACCACGCTCGGCCTGGTCGACGCGCGGCGCTGCGCGACCGAGGCGGGCTACCGGGACGAGGTGGCCGCGGTGCTGGCCGGCCCGGCCGGCCGCGGCCAGCCGGTCACCTGCGTGAGCAACAGCCGCGACGCACAGCTGCTGCTCGGCCCGCACGGGCCGCACACCGACCCGGTGCTGGCCGGGTCGGCCGCGGACAAGCGGGCGCACGCGCGGCAGTGCGCGATCGGTGCGATCCGGCTGGCCGAGCGGCTGGCCGCGCCGGCCGTGCGGCTGCAGCCCGGCTGCCCGGACTTCGCCCGCTGGCTGTCCTGGTGGGGCAGCGAGGTGAGCTGGGCCGACAACGTCGGCGAGTTCTTCACCCAGGCCGAGCCGGTGCTCGCGGCGGCCCGTGACGCCGGGGTGCGGGTACTGCTCGAACCGCATCCCAAGCAGGTCATCTACGACCGGGCCAGCGCGGAACTGCTGCTGTCCGCCGCCGCCCAGTGGGCGGGCACGATCGCGCTGTGCATCGACCCGGCGAACCTGGCCGCCATGGGTCACGACCCGGTGCAGGCGGTCCGCGGCTGGCGGGACCGGATGGCCGCGGTGCACGCCAAGGACCTGCAGGCCTGGACCGGCGGCGGCACCCCGCCAGGCCGCGGCTGGAGCCGGTACGGGCCGGGGCCGCCGGTCCGGTTCCGGGCGCTCGGCCTCGGCGTCCTGGACTGGCCATCGATCGTGACGGCCCTCGTCGACGAGGGCTTCGAGCAGGTTCTGTACATCGAGCACGAGGACGTGCTGCTGCCCAGGCGCCAGAGCATTGCCAGGAGCCTGGGCGTGCTGCGGGAATTCCTGCCCGGCGGGGCGGCCGAGGGCCGCACCTGGTGACCACGAAAGGCGAGTGATGGACAGGCCCCTGTCGGTACGGGACGACCACCCGATGCCCGCCCATGACGTGCCGATCCTCAGCTCGGTCCAGCGGACCAGCAGCTACCGCATCCATGTCACCGGCGACGAGGAAGCCGCGCTGCAGGTACTGGCCCGGCTGGTCGGCGACCGCACGGTGGCGGTGGTCACCGACGACACCGTGGACCGGATCTGCACCGAGCGCATCGTCAAGTGGTTTGCCGGCGCCGGGACGCCGGTGCAGAAGATGGTCATCCCGGCGGGGGAGCGGAGCAAGAGCCTGCCCACCGCGATCGGCCTGCTGGACTGGCTGGCCCGTGGCGAGATCCGGCGCCGGGACATCCTGCTGGCGGTCGGCGGCGGCGTGGTGATCGACACGGTGGGCTGGGTGGCCAGCGCCTACATGCGCGGCATTCCCTACATCAACCTGCCCACTACGCTGCTGGCCCAGGTGGACGCCGCGATCGGCGGCAAGGTCGCGGTCGACCACGACCTGGCCAAGAACCTGATCGGGGCGTTCTACGCGCCGCAGGCGGTGGTGTCCTGCGCGGGCTGGCTGACCACGCTGGACCCGCGTCAGGTCCGCGGCGGGCTGGCCGAGGTGATCAAGATGGCGGTGGTCTCCTCGCCGCAGCTGCTCAGCTATATCGAGGAGCACCTGTCCGCGCTGCTGGCACTGGACGTGCCCCGGCTGCGGACCCTGGTGCACGCCGCCGCCGCGATCAAGTGCGCCCTGGTGGAACGCGACCCGTACGAGACCGACCTGCGCCGCACGCTCAACTTCGGGCACACCGTGGGGCACGCGGTGGAGACCGTGACCGGCTACGGGCCGGTCCTGCACGGCGAGGCGGTGGCCTACGGCATGGCGGTCGCGGTCCGGGTGGCGCTGGCCCGCGGCGTGCTGGCCCCGGCGGTGGCCAGCCGGATCACCGGCCTGCTGCGCGCGGCCGGCCTTCCGGCGGCCCCGGCCGAGCTGCCCGCCGCCCCGGCCGCGGACTCGGTGATCGCCGCGCTGGCGAAGGTGCGGCAGGTGCGCGACGGCAGCCTCCGGTTCGTGCTGCCGACCGGCATCGGCAGCACGCTGATCGCCGACGACGTCAGCGACGCGGAGATCCGCGCCGCCCTGCCCGGCTAACCCAACGGCAGGAGCCAGAACGAGATGGCCGGGGCAGACCGCGCGCTGTACGGCATTGACGCGGGCGGGAGCCGGACCGCTGTCGCCGCCGCCAGCGGCGAGCGCTGGACCGGACCGCCGGTGAACCCCAGCTCGGTCGGCCAGGACGCGGCCGGCCGGGAGCTGGCCAGCCTGCTGGGCCGGGTCGGCGCGCAGACGCGGCGCGGCGCGGCGCGGCCGGCCATCTGGCTGGCCTCGGCGGCGGTGGACTCCGGCAGCGCGGCCGGGCAGGCACGGCGGGTCACCGCGGCGGCCGCCGCCGCCGGGCTGCGCGCCGAGCTGCTGCTGTCCAACGACGTCACCCCGCTGCTGCTGGCCGCCCCGGCCGGGACCGGCCACGTGATCGCGGTGTGCGGCACCGGCTCGGGGTTCTGGGCCACCGACGGGCGGTCGGCGCCGGTCCGGGCAGGCGGCTGCGAGTACCTCGGCAGCGACGAGGGCAGCGGCTTCGACCTCGGCCTGCGCGGGCTGCGGGCGGCGGTGCGCGGCCTGGACGGGCGCGGCCCGGCCACCGCGCTGGCGGGGCTGCTGGCGGCGGCCGCCGGGGAGCCGGTGCCGGACCTGGCCCGCCGCCTGGCCGGCCTGCCCTACCCGAAGGCCGCGGTGGCCGCGCTCGCCCCGGCGGTCACCCGGGCCTGGCTGGACCGCGACCCGGTGGCCGGCGGCCTGGTCGGCGACGCGGTCGCGGAACTGGCCGCCGGGGTGCGGGCCGCCAGGGATGCCGCCGGGCTGGCGCCGGGCTGGCGGCTGTCGGTCACCGGCGGGGTGGCGGCGGGCTGCCCGGAGTTCTTCGCCCGGCTGGCCGCTGCCGCGGCCGGGCTGGGCGCCGGGCCGGTCACGCTGGTCAGCGACCCGGCCGCAGCGGTGCTGGCCGCGCTGGCCACCCTGTCGCCGGCACAATCGGGAGCAGGTCCGGTGCGGCCGGCTGACCCGCGGATCGCCGCGGATGTCTGGCGGCTGGACCTGACCGGGGAGGGCTGAGCGGTGCACATCATCGAGTGCGACTACGAGTTCAGCGGCTTCGACGACCGCCTGGTCAAGGCGGGCACCTCGGTCTACCTGTGGAACCTGTGCCGCAAGTTCCGCGCGGCCGGGCACCGGGTCACCGGCCTCACCCCGGCCCACGGCCTGCTCGGCCAGCTGGCGCGGCGAGCATGAGATCACCACGCTGGACTGGCGGTACGCCGCGGCCCTGCCGGTCGCGCTGGACCCCAGGATCTGGCCGGACCACGGCGGCCAGGCGGTGCTCGACGTGTGCGTCACCGCGCACCGGGCGACGATCGCCGGGATCGACATCGTGTTCCTGGCCGGCGGCCTGCTGGACGAGTTCACCGGCAGTTTTTACCCGCCGGCCGGACTTGAGGGGCGGGACCTGGCGTTCCTCAAGCCGCTGGTGTTCCAGGCCGCCGCGGCCCGGTACCTGGCCGACGCTGTCGCCCACGGCAGCCCAGCCCAGGACAGCACAGCCCGGGACAGCACAGCCCGGGGCACCGTGCTGCACCTGCACGAGCCGCTGTATCACTACCTGATCCCGGCCGCGCTGGCCGGCCGCGGGCTGGTCACGGTCTCCACCGTGCAGACCAACATGCCGGTGAACACGAAGGTGTACGGGCCGCAGGTGCGCGGCCTGCTGCAGGGTTCTCGGCGGTGACCCGCACATGGCGGACGGGCTCGCCGACCCGCCGGTGCCGGCCGGGCTGCGGCAGTTCCTGCCCGGTTCGCTGCTGGCCGGGGAACTTCCCGAGTTGCCCGGGCATGATTACGTGAGCCTGCTCGGGCTGGTGGCGCGATCCGTTTCGGCCCTGGATTTCCTGTCCGCCGGGCAGCTGGAGCACGCGCTCACGCAGGCGGGCAGCCCGTTCGAGGAGCTGTTCGCCGGCTTTGCCGCCCGGCGCGAGCTGCTGGCCAGGCGGGACCGGCTGTTCGTCGGCGGCTGCGCGATCGGCGACGACTGGCTGAGCCTGGAGCGCTGCCCGGACCGACGGCGGCGCGTCCTGGCCGGGCAGGGCTGGATCCCGCGCTGCCGGTGATCTACCACAACGCCCGGTACACGGTGCAGCACAAGGGGCAGCAGGAGATGTTCCGGGCGCTGCTGCGGCTGCTGGACTCCGGCGAGCAGGTCAGCGCGCTGGTGCACTGCCTGGCGCCGGAGCGGCCGGACGACCCGGACATGGCCGCGCTGGAACGGCGCCATCCGGGCCGGGTCCGGATCCGTACCGGGCCGATGACCCAGCCGGAGCTGATCGACTGGGCGCTGGCCAGCGACCTGTGCCTGTTCCCGTCCAAGTTCGAGATGGACACGTTCCTGATGGCGATGGGCGAGGCGATGGCCGCCGGGGCGGTGCCGGTCGCCACCGCGCAGCAGGGCATGCGGCACTTCGGGCACTCCTTTGACCTGGCCGATCCGGCCGCCACCGGGCTGGCGCTGCCGCGCTCGTTCGGCGTCGACGACCCGGCGCTGACCGACGCGATCTGCGCCGGGGTGCGGCGGCTGCTGGCGCTGATGCGGGACCGAGCCGGACCGGTTCGCGGCGCTGCGGGACCGGGCCGTCGCGGTCGCCCGGCAGTTCTCCTGGCAGCAGACCGCGGACCGGTTCACCGAGATCTTCACAGTCGTTGCTACCACTGGCGTTGCTACCACTGGCGCGGCTGCCACTGGCGTGGTGGCACTGGCGCGGCTGGCACTGGCGCGGCGGGTACCCGTGCATGACGTGCGGGCCGCGCTGCTGGCCGGCGGCCGCGGGGAGCGGATGGGCCGGCTGACCGACGTCACCTGCAAGCCGCTGGTGCCGTACGCGGGCGGCTGCCGGCTGGTGGACTTCAGCCTGGCCAACGTGGTCTCCTCCGGCGTGCCGGAGCTGGTGCTGATGTCCCAGCACCTGGAGCGGGACCTGATCGATCACCTGCTGCGCCGCTGGGATGGCCGGGGGCGCCGCGGCGGGCTGCATGTGCACCTCGGGCCGCATGAGGCCGCGCTGGACCCGGCCCGCCGCCGGGACGGCCTGCCAGCCGGGCTGGCGCTGCCCGGCCGGGCGGCCGAGCGGGGCACCGCGGACGCGCTCACCGCGAACGCGCCGTGGCTGTTCGCGCCCGGCTGCCGGGACATCCTGGTGCTGCACGCCGACCACGTGTACCTGTTCGACTACCGGCCCATGCTGCGCGAGCACCGGGAGTCGGGTGCCGACGTCACGATCGGGGTGCAGCCGATCGAGCGGCGCTTCGTCCGGCTGTTCGGCATGGTGGAGACCGATCCCGGCGGCCGGGTCCGGCGGCTGGTCGAGAAGCCGGACGAGCCCACCTCGGACCTGATCTTCACCGCGTTCTGCCTGTTCCGGGCCGGGGTGCTGGGCGAGGTGCTGGCCGAGCTGAACCGCCGCCCGGACGAGGCGTGGCAGCACGACATCAGCCGGGATGTGCTGCCGTTCCTGCTGGCTGCCGGCGCGCTGGTGCGCGCGTTCGCGGTCCGCGGCTACTGGGCCGACATCGGCACCGTGGAGCGGTACCTGCTCGGTCACCTGCACCTGATCAGCGAGCCGGGCGCGCTGCCGCTGCCGGACCTGCCGCTGACCCTGCCCGGCGCCCGGCCCCGGCTGCGCGGACCGGACCGGGTGATCGCCAGCGGGCCACTGCCGCCCGGCGCCGCGGTGCGGCAAAGCGTGCTGTACCCCGGCAGCGTGGTCGAGCCGGGCGCCGAGGTGGAGCGGTCGGTCGTGCTGCCTGGCGGCCGGGTGGCGGCCGGTGCCCGGCTGCGCGACAGCATCGTGCTGGCGGGGGAGTACCTAACGGGTTCCCGGTCCGGCCTGGCGGACCTGGCCTGACTCTCGGCCGGGGGGCCCATCTGAGTGCGGTCGCTAAGGGCTGCCGTTACCGCCCTTAGCGACCGCACCCGGCAGGTCCGGTCAGGTGATCGGCGCGGTGATCACGCCCAGGTTCTTCATGATCGATTCCCCGGCCACCACCGGCTCCTTGCCCGCGCCGCCGCCGGCCGGGCCGGCAGCGGGGTGATGACGGCACCGGGGTCCGCCTCGAAGAAGAACACCAGCGAGAACAGCTCCTCGTCCGGGACCTGCTCGCTGGGCGGCAGCACCCGGTGCCGCAGCGCCCGCCAGCGGCCGTCGGTCCACCGGTTCATCAGGTCGCCCAGGATCACCGCCAGCGCGGACGGGTCGTAGGGGGGAGCGCCCCAGCCGTCCTGCGCGCTCCACACCTCCAGGCCGCCGACTCCGAGCTGGCGGTCCAGCAGGCTCAGCGTGCCGAAGTCGAAGTGCGGGCCCACCCGCATCTGGCCGGACCGGACCGAGCCGACCGCGGTGAGCGGGGGGTACCAGTTCACGTTCTGGGTCCAGGTGGCCCGCTGCGCGCTGGCCGAGAAGAAGTCGTCCGGCAGCCCGAGCACGGCCGCCAGCATGGTCAGCACCTGGAGTGACACCCGCACCATGTGGCCG
Source organism: uncultured Actinomycetota bacterium (assembly GCA_963719705.1). Lineage (GTDB taxonomy): Bacteria > Actinomycetota > Actinomycetes > Streptosporangiales > Streptosporangiaceae > CAVRCV01. The sequence goes on along the minus strand of CAVRCV010000008.1, from coordinate 183,326 downwards.
GTGTAGCGGCCGGCGACCGCGCGGAAGTCCGGGATCTCGGCCGGCCACCGGTTGGCCGGGTAGTACAGCGCGTCGAACTCCGCGTCCCCGGTCCGGTGCACCGGCCCCAGGTGGAACGCCTCGTGCAGGTCAGGCGCGCTATCGCCGCCCTCGATCGCGGCGGCGGCCAGCAGGCCGGGCCCGGTCCAGCCGTTGTCGTACTTGCCCTGCACCGCACAGGCGGCCTTGCGCTCGGGCGGCAGGGCGAAGAAGGCCCGGCCGCAGGCCCGCATCTGCTCGGCCAGCCCGGCCGGCACCTCGTGCCCGCGGAGCAGGAACATGCCGGTCCGGCGCAGGCTGGCGTCGATCTCCGCGGCCATCGCGGCCCGCTGTCTCCGGTCGGCGGTCAGCCATTCAGCCAGGTCAATGGTTGGCATCTCGATCATGAACGGCACCTCGGCTGGCGACGGAAGCTCGCGGTATTGGCCCGATTTACTAGCATAGGTGAGCATGATGAGGCAGCGTGGATTCGGCGGTTCCGGCATTTCCGTCCCGCCCCTGGGCATGGGCTGCTGGGCGATCGGCGGGCCGTTCTGGGCCGGTGAGCAGCCGCTTGGCTGGGGCCAGGTGGACGACGACGAGTCGGTGCGCGCCGTGCGGCAGGCGTTCGACCTGGGCATCCGGCTGTTCGACACCGCGGACGTGTACGGCACCGGCCACAGCGAGCGGATCCTGGGCCGGGCCCTCGCCGGTCACCGGGACCAGGCGGTGATCGCCAGCAAGTGGGGCAACACCTACGACGAGGCGAGCCGGCAGCTGACCGGCCAGGACATCACTCCGGAGTACCTGCGCGGGGCGCTGGCGGCCACGCTGCGCCGCCTGGGCACCGACTACCTCGACATCTACCAGTTCCACCTGGCCGACATCGAGCCCGAGGCGACCCTGCCGCTGGTCGATGAGCTGGAGTCGCAGGTAGCGGCCGGCCGGATCAGGACCTACGGCTGGAGCACCGATGACCCGGAGCGGGCCGCCGCCTGGGCCGCCGGGCCGCACTGCGGCCTGGTCCAGCACCAGCTGAACGTGCTCGACGACGCGCCCGAGATGCTGGCCTTCCTGGAACGGCAGGGCTGGGCCGGCCTGAACCGCGGCCCGCTGGCCATGGGCCTGGTCAGCGACAAGTACCAGCCAGGCACCCGGCTGCCCGACGACGACGTGCGCGGCATCGAGCCGGACTGGATGCGGTACTTCGCCGACGGCAGTCCGTCGCCGCAGTGGCTGGCCCGGCGGGATGCGATCCGGGACGTGCTGACCAGCGGCGGGCGCTCCCCGGTCCAGGGAGCGCTGGCCTGGATCTGGGCCCGCAGCCCGGTCACCATCCCGATCCCCGGCTTCCGCACCGCCGGGCAGGTCGCGGAGAACGTCGCGGCGCTGCAGTCCGGGCCGCTGCGGGACGGCGAGATGGCCGAGATCGACGCGATCCTGGGCCGGTGAGGGCGGACATGGCCGATCCGGGCGGCACCGGCAGCGGCGGCGTCGCGATCTACTGGGACTTCGAGAACGTGCACGCCAGCCTCATGGATGAGCAGCAGGGCGACGGCGCCTACCGGGCCAGCTGGTACCATCCCCAGGTCCCGGTGCTGGACATCGACCCGGTGGTCGAGTACGCGGCCACGTTCGGCCGGATCCTGGTGCACCGGGCCTACTGCAACTGGCAGTACTACGGCCGGTACCGGGACGAGCTGCAGGCCCACGCGGTGGAGCTGGTCCAGCTGTTCCCGCTCACCGGATCCAAGAACGGCGCCGACATCCGGCTGGTCCTGGACGTCGCCGAGGACCTGGAACGGCACCCGCAGCTGACCCACGTGGTGGTCGTCGCCTCCGACAGCGACTACACCTCGCTGGCCCAGCGCTGCCGCAGGTACGGCCGGGTCTACATCGGGATCGGCACCGACCGGACCGCCCGCAGCTACCCGTACGCGTGCGATGAGTTCCGCCGCTACACCGACCTCGCCGCCGCCTCGCCGGGCGCGGCCGTCTCGCCGCGTCCCGCCACGGCAGCGGACCGGGCGCCGCTGGAGGACGCGGCCGAGCTGGTGGTCCGGGCCGTGCGCCGGCTGGCCGCCGACAGCGGCGAGTTCTGGGTGCTGAAAGCGATGGTCCGGCCGCTGGTCAAGCGGCTCGACCCGGCGTTCGATGAGCGCAATTTCGGCTATGCCACCTTCACCGAGCTGGTCCGGGCACTGGGCGGCCAGATCGCCGAGCGCACCGGGGAATCCGATCACGAGCTGGCCGTCCGGGCCGACCTGGATGGCCAGGGCGCGTCGCCGGCCGGGCAGGTTCCGGTGAGCTCCACCCCGGCCCTGCTGATCGAGCGTCAGCTGCGCCGGCACGGGCTGCGGCTGCCGGCCGAGCGGCGGCTGCTGTGGGACCTGCCGGAGGAGATCGTGACCGCCTTCGGCGAAGCCGCCGCCGGGGTCGTGCCGGGGTTCGAGAGCCTGCGGCTGAGGCTGGAGCAGGGCGTCAGCGCTCTTGGCTACGGCATGTCCGAGGTTGACTTCAACAAGGTCAAGGGCATCGCCTGGCGCGGGCAGGTGTTCGAGCCGCACGGCCAGAGCCAGGGCATCAGCCTGCGGCTGCCGGACACCGGGCAGCTGCGGCTCAGGCTGGTCACCGTGCTGCTCGAGCACCTCGCCGATCCGGCGGACGCCGACCTGGCCACGCTGACCGAGGCGTTCTTCGGCGCGGCCGCAGGCGACGACCAGCGCCAGCTCGTCGCCAGCGCGCTAGCGGCACTGCGGGACCGGCGCAGAGCTCAGTCAGATTGACCGGCTCTGGCCGCCGGCCAGAGCTCAGTCCAGCGGGCCGGGGTAGGCGGCCTCGGCGCGGACCGCGATCCGGCTGGTCTGGCGCCGGATCACCAGGATCACGACCACGATCGCGAGCACCGCCACGGCGCCGAGGATCAGGCTGATCAGGCCGGATGCCCGTTCCAGCGCGTCCCCGGCCAGGTAGGAGGCCAGCGTGTAGATGCCGGCCCACGCCGCCCCGCCGGCCGCGTTGGCGGGCAGGAACCGGCGCCAGCGCATCTTGCTGGTGCCGGCCAGGAACGCCGCGTAAGTGCGCAGGATCGACACGAACCGGCCGAAGAACACCACCTTCCGCCCGTGCCGGTCGAACAGGTACCTGGCCGTCTTCAGCTTGCGCTCGTCCAGCCGCAGTGCCGGGATCCGGGCGCCGTACCGGCGGGCCAGCCGGTACCCGCCCTTGCTGCCGATCCAGAAGCCGAGGTTGTCCCCGGCGAATGCGGCCGCCGCCGCCACCAGGAAGACCAGCCACGGCGACAGCCGGTGGGTCGAGCCGGCGTAGGCCCCGGCCAGCACCAGTGCCGTCTCGCCGGGCACCGGGATGCCCACGCTCTCCGCGCCTACCAGCACGAACAGCGCCCAGTAGCCGTAGGCGGCGATCAGGTGGCTGAGGCTCATGAGGCCAAGATTCTACAGTTATGTAGAAATTGACGCGAAGCGGAGCGGTCCTGGCGCGTCAGCCCTCATCGAGGTCCCGCGCGGCGCCGTCCGCCCCGGCCGCCGCATCGGAGCCGACGCTGGCATACGGCCCGGCGGGGCGGATGGCGCCGGCGTCCTGGCCGGGACCAGGCCGGCGCAGCGCCGCCGCGCGCTCGGCGGCCAGGGCCGCGGCGCCGCCCGCCAGCACCGCCAGGCCGCACATCACGTACAGGTCGTCGGCCAGCGTCCTGGCCGGCCCCGGCTGGCTGCCGGGCCAGGGCACCGGGATGAGCCCGGAGAACACGACCGCGGCCGCCACGGCGGCGAGCCCGAACCACGGCGAGCGCCTCCGCCATGCGGCCGCGGTCAGTGCCACCAGCAGCGGCACCGACCACACCCAGTGGTGGGTCCATGAGATCGGCGAGATCAGCAGGCTGGTGATGGCGCAGCAGGCCACCCCGCCAAGCCGGTGCCCGTGCCGGTGCGCCGCTGCCGCGACGGCGAGCCCGGCCAGGCCGGTCAGCGCCGCCGCAGCCAGCCACCACGACACGGCCGCCGGCGATTCCCCGGCCAGCCGGGCGATCAGGCCGGACAGCGACTGGTCCGCGGGGTTAGCCGGGTCCGCGATCCGCCGCTCGTCCAGGAACAGCCCGCCCAGCCAGAACGCGGCCGACTGCGACGGGAGCAGCACGAAGCCGGCCACGATCGTGGCGGCGAACGTCCCGGCCGCCGTCAGCCCGGCCCGGATTCGCCGGGTGGCCAGCAGGTACACGACGAAGATCAGCGGCGTGAGCTTGATCCCGGCCGCCAGCCCGGTGGCGATGCCCTGCCACCAGCCGCCGTCCCGGCGCCGCAGCAGGTCGGCGCCGATCAGCGCGGCCAGGATGATGTTCACCTCGCCCAGGTGCAGCGTGTAGTGGACCGGCACCGCGAACAGCGCCAGCGCGGTCACCGCGAGCACGGTCTCCGGCCGCCGCCGCACCCCGGCCGCGCCGAGCGACAGCCAGCACAGCACCAGCAGGCCCGCCGCGCTCGCCGACGTGATGAGGATCTTGAGTAAGCTGGCCGTCCTGCCAGCGCCGGTGCCGAACACCGCGGCCGCGAACGGCGGGTAGGTGAAGTCGCGCGCACCGCGGCCCCGGTACAGCGCCGCGCCGTGAGCCGCCTGCCGGCCGCCCCACCAGTACACCCGGACGTCCCACAGCGGCCAGGCGGTGCCGGGATGCAGCAGGGCCGGGACCAGGTACCCGGCCAGCACGGCCAGGCCGCTGAGCGCTATGGCTGCCCGTACGGGACGGCTGCCGGATGGCATGCTCATGGCGCCTCCCCGTCAGCACGTCCGTGGCCCCCGGCTGGTGTCCCCGGCACCCACGCTAGCGGGTACGGCCCCGGCCGCGTGCTGTGCTCCCAGCGGGCAGCGTCTACGGACGGCTGTTCTCGGCCCAGCGCGCGAGCAGGGGCACGTTGCCGGTCACGGTGAACCTGTCCTCGGCCGCGGTTCGCCTGCGCCACAGCAGCAGATAGAGATCGGACACGGTGCCGCGCAGCGTTACCTGGCCAGGCGGCGGGGGCACCTGGTCAGGCAGCAGGCCGCGCCCGGCCGGACCGGGATCGGCGGTCCACCGGTGGCCCGCGGGCGTCAGCGTGATGGTCCAGCGGTACGGGTGGTCGGTGGCCTTGAGATGGATCTGCTCGCCGTTGCCGCGCCGGCGGCGGCCGCGCCTGGGCAGGTTCTCCAGGAACTCCGCGACCCCGTCGGCCGCCACCAGCGGCTCGTATTCCGGGTCACCTCCCGTGGCGAGAACGGCGTCGCCGCGATGGACGGCCGTCTCGTGCAGCAGGCGGCGGGGCCAGAAGCGCGCGTGCTTGTCGGGCCCCCAGGCCCACATCCGGGCCTGCGGGTCGGCGCCGCGCAAGGCCGGCAGCACGGAGGCGGCACACCAGGAGAGCCACGGCGCCAGGCCGTCGTCGGGCGGCCGCGGCATGTCGGCCTTCCGGCGGGGATACCGGGTCTGCGACAGGTCTGCCACCATCTTCCCGGCCCACAGCTGGAGCTGGCCCACGTGCGTCACCAGGTCGCGCAGCTTCCACCGACCGCAGCTCGGCACCGGCAGCGCGGCGCTGGCGGTGCCGATGGACTGGCAGAACAGCCCGGTTTCCTGCTCGAGCAGGCCGCAGTACAGCTCGGCCTGATATCCGCCAGTCATCGGCTCATCGCGCCCACGGTAGTGCTGACCGGCTGGGGCCGCCGGACTCATCGCCGTGGCGATCAGGGCTCAGCCAGGTCGTCGGAACGCCCGGCTTCGAGTTCACCCGTCATGCCAGCCTCCATCGGTGTCGTACCCGGCTGGGAGACTGGCGGCAGCTAGCAGGACGCATCGCTGACCCCGAGGGAGAACTGATGGCTGTCCGGTACCAGCTCGTCATCAGCTGCACCGATCCCGACCTGATGGCCCGCTTCTGGGCTGCGGCCCTGGGCTATGAGCTCGCGCCGCCCCCGGCTGGGTTCGCTACCTGGAACGACTTCTACCGCGAGCTGGGGGTGCCCGAGGAGGAGCTGGTCGACGGGGCGGACCGGATCAGCGACCCGGACGGTCACGGGCCGCGCATCTGGTTCCAGGTCGTCCCGGACAGCAAGCCCCGCAGTCAGCCGCGGCTGCATCTCGACATCCACGCCAGCGGCGAGCGGACGGACCCGATCGAGACTCGCCGGAAGCGTGTCGACGCCGAGGCCAGCCGGCTGGCCGGCCTGGGTGCCACCATCACTGGCGCGCTGACCAGAGAAGGGCTCGACCACTACGCGGTCGGGATGAGGGACCCGGAAGGCAACGCGTTCGACATCAACTGATTCCCGGCAGTCAGGTCGCCGTCGCTGCGGGAGCGGCGCGGTACCGAGTGAGGAGGGTATTGCCCGTCATCTGACCTGGCTTACCACGAACGTCCGGGAAAAGTCGTCATAGGATCCGGCGGCGGTGCACTTGCCCACGAGCGGGCAGGATACGAAATCGACCCGAGCGGTAGGTCGGCCTTTGGTCAGCGCTTTTATGCCGGGCACCTGCCCGGGCTTGCCCCAGCGGCCGTGCCTCTCGCTCACCAGTAGCGTGCGATAGGCACCTGACCCTGGCTCGTAGTTGCCGACTGCGGTGCAGTTGCCGACCGACGGGCACGACACCGAGTAGATGGCGCCATCCGATGCCGTGGCCGGGATCTCTACCGGCTTGCCCCATTTGCCGTTGTGCTGGATGACCAGCCAGGGCGGGCTGGTTCCGGCGCCGTTGCCGATGCCGAGGCCGGCCCCCGTGCAGTTGCCCGGTGACGGGCACGACATGGTGGCGAGTGGTCCGAGGTACCCAGTCCCGCCGGCGTGGGCGGCCAGCATCACCGCGTTGCCCCAGTGACCGCTGTGCTGGCTCACCGCCCACGGGTTAAGGAACGGACCGTCCCCGTTGTTGTCGTAGAAGTACCCGCCGACCGTGCAGTTGCCCGGCGACGGGCACGACGACGCAGTGACACCGGCCTGCTCGCCGGTGTTGATCGGCTGGATGCCCGGTACCTCGATCGCACCGGACCAGATGCCGTCATGCTCGCTGACCACGAACGGCTGGATGTCGGCGCTGAACTCCGGCGGGGGTGCGGTGCTGGGCTCGTATTGTCCGCCGGCTGCGCAGTCACCCGCCGATGCGCACCGCACCGAGCTGACCACCGCATCGCCGCCGACGTTCATGGCCTTCAGGCCGGGCACTTCCTCCGCGTGCTGCCACCGGCCGTGCCGCTGGTTGACCACGAACCCCTGCACGTCTCCGTTCTCGCCGGTGAAGCTGCCGCCCGCCGTGCAGTTGCCCGCCGACGGACAGGACACCGAGTTCAGTACCGCATCCCCGCCGGCGTTCAGCGCGGCCAGGCCGGGCACCTCGGTCGCGTGCTGCCACCGGCCGTGCCGCTGGCCCGTCACGAATCCCTGCACGTGCCTGGCGGCGTCGGTGTAGTACCCGGCGGCCGCGCACCCGCCCCGCGTGCAGGATACCGAGCTGACCTGGGCATCGCCGCCCGTGCTCAGCGCCGTGATGCCGGGCACCGTGACCGCCCTGCCCCAGCGGCCGTTGTCCTGGCTCACCACGAACGCCCTGGCGTGCCTGAGCGCCTGATCCCCGCGAGCAGTGGCTTGGTAATACCCGCCGGCGGTGCAGTTGCCCGGCGACGAGCACGACAGGGACTTGATTGCCGCAGTCCAGTGCGTGTTCTTGAAATGGGCCGCCAGGCCGGGCACCTTCTCCGCCTTACCCCAGCCGCCCGTGCCGGTGAGCGCGCCGACCCCCGGCGCACCCGCCGCTGCCGACCGTGGCGCGGATAATGCAGCCGGCGCAGCGCAGACCAGAGTCATAGCCGCAACGGTGGCCAAGCCGGCTGCGGCCGCCAGGTGCCGGCGGGCGCGGACCAGTCTGATCATCACAATCCCTTCGCGGACCGGCAGGGCACCCGAACCGAGCAGCGCCAGGCCTTCCATGCTGCGGTCAGCCCGGCATTCGTGCGGGGTCGAAGGCCGTGCCTGAGCCGGGACGATCGTCCTGCCTTGACCGGCTGGTTACGCCCCGCATCATAGTTGACGAGATGCCTGACATGACACGCTGGCGGACCTGTCGGCAAACGGCCGCCATCAGGACCGGTGCCGCGGGCCTGGTGCTCGCCGGGCTCGCCGCCGCTGGCTGCGCCGACTCGGCCACGGGCCCGCGGCCGGCCACCGTGGAGTCGTGCATCCAGTTCGGGATCGCCGCGATCCGGCATGGCACGACGGTCGTCTCGGTGCCCGCCGCCTGCCGGGGCCTGAGCCGGGTACAGGTCAATTTCGCGGTCGGCAGCGCGCTGCACATCATGGCTGACACCGGGCAAGGCAAGGCCAGGCAGCGGGAACGGGCAATCCGGCTGAGCCCGCTGCTCGCGCACCTGGTGACCGGGGTGCCTGCCCAGCCCGGACGGCCCGCCCGGCCCGGCCCGCCGACGGCGTCCGGGCCCGCCACGCGGCTGGCCGGGAGCATCCCGGCCCGGATCGCCGCCCTCGCCAGCTGGCTGGTCACGGTGGCGCTGGGTGCCGGGATGCTGATCCGGCGGATCGCCAGGAGCAAGCGGCGCAGCTCCCGGCCCGGTCCTGCCGGGCGGCCGCCGCCGCTGGTCCTCGGCCATCTCGGGCTGGCCGTGACCGGCCTGCTGGCCTGGGTGGTCTTCCTGGCGACCGGAGTTACCGGAGCTGGGTGGGCGGCATTCATGCTCCTGCTGCCGGTCATCGGCCTCGGCATGGCTCTGGTCATCCTCGGGCCCGCGGGGCGCCCGGCCACGGCCGGGCCCCCGCCGGCCCTGATCATCGCGGCACACGGCGTCTTCGCCGTGCTCACGATCACGCTCGTGCTGCTGGCCGTGACCGGCGCCAGCTAGACCGGCTCGGCAGCGCCGATGGTTGCGATCATGAGGGCCTTGATCGTGTGCAGCCGGTTCTCCGCCTGGTCGAACACGACGGAGGCGGGCGACTCGAACACATCCTCGGTTACCTCCAGCGCGTCCAGGCCGCGGCTGGCATAGATCTTCTGCCCGATCCGGGTCTCCCGGTTGTGCATGGCCGGCAGGCAGTGCAGGAACTTCACCGCCGGGTTCCCGGTGGCCGCCAGCACCTTCGCGTTCACCTGGTAGGGCAGCAGCAGGTCGATGCGCTCGTCCCAGGCCTCCTCCGGCTCGCCCATCGACAGCCAGACGTCGGTGTAGACGAAATCGGCGCCCGCGACGGCGCTGGCGATGTCCGCGGTGACCATGGTCCGCGCGCCGGAGCCCGCGGCGAGCCCGCCCGCGATGTCCTGTATGGCTGCCGACGGCTGCAGGCCGTCCGGCGCGCAGATCCGGACATCCATGCCGAGCAGGGCACCGGTCACCAGCAGCGAGTTCGCCACGTTGTTCCGGGCATCGCCGAGGTAGCAGTAGCAGACCTGCGACAGCGGCCGGGCGGCGTGGTCGCGCATGGTCAGGATGTCGGCGAGCATCTGGGTCGGATGCCAGTCGTCGGTCAGCCCGTTCCAGACCGGCACCCCGGCGTAGGCGCCGAGCGTTTCCACCGCCTGCTGGGCAGCGCCCCGGAACTCGATGCCGTCGAACATCCGGCCGAGCACCCGCGCGGTGTCCTTCATCGACTCCTTGCTGCCGAGCTGGGAGTCGCCGGGCCCGAGATAGGTCACGTGCGCGCCCTCGTCGTGCGCGGCCACCTCGAACGCGCACCGGGTGCGGGTGGACGTCTTCTCGAAGATGATCGCGATATTGCGGCCGGCCAGCCGGGCCGGCCGCCTGCCCGCCCGCTTGTCCGCCCGCACCGCGGCGGCCAGGTCCAGCAGGCAGCCGAACTCGCCGGCGGTCAGGTCGGTCTCCTTCAGCAGGCTGCGGCCGCGCAGGTCCGCGGGGCTGGCCACGGGGCTGGCGTTCATGACGGGCTCCCTTGCTGGTTGGGAACGGGGCGCTGGCGGCGGTCGGCCGGGTAGGGCGACAGGGCCACGTGAGACAATAAGGTACCGATGACCAAGGCAACCGACTCGGCGCAAGCCGTGGGGCTATGGGGCGGTTAGTGTCGGCGATCCCGTGCCGTGCTGTGCCGGGCCGGCCGGGCTCGAAGTCCGGTCGGGCCGGATGAGCGAGGCCAAGACGCGCCTGACCGGCAGGCTGGCACGGCCCGGTCCGGTCCGGAGTGCGGAACGGCAGGCACGGCGGCTGGCGGCCCGGCTCAGGCCGCCGGAGCCGGGTCAGGCCGTGCCCGACTGGGCGGTACTGTCCGCCGTCCTGTCGCCGGTACTGCTGACCGTGGCCTGGCTGGTGGCCGATGCACTGCAGCCAGCCGGTGACGACCCGGTCCGGCAGACCGTCAGCGTGCTGGCCGGGCACGCGGGAACCGACCGCTGGATCATGACCAGTGCCCTGTTCCTGGCCGGGCCCTGCTACCTGATGACCGCGATCGGGCTGGCCGAGCTGCGGCTGCCCGCCCGGCTGCTGCTGGTCCTGGCGGGGATCTGCAGCGTCGGCATCGCCACCGCGCCCGAGCCCGCCGCCTGCCCGACCGCGATGCACCTGGCCTGGACCGCGATCGGCGGGATCACGATCGCGCTCTGGCCCGCCTTCGCCAGCCAGCCGGAGCCGGGCAAGCCGCTGATCCTGACCTCTCGCGGCAGCGCGGTCGTGACTGCCGTGTTCGTTGCCATGTTCGGCTGGGTGCTCCTCGAAACGCAGGGCGGCGACATGCTTGGCCTGGCCGAGCGCATGACCGCGACGGTGCAGACCGGCTGGCCGCTGGTGGTCGCCGTGGCCCTGCGCCGGGCGGCCGAGACCGCGGCTGAGCCCGCCGGCGAGGCCGTCTCCCGCCCCGGTCCGGACGCCTAGCCCCGGACTCGCGCTGGTGTGCGCGCTGGCCGAGGGGGAATACCTGACCAGGCAGGACGTGGTGATCAGCGGCAACGGGGGCCGGAGGGGCCGGGCCGCCCGGACCGCTAGCCCGCCGGGGGAGGAGTGGTACCCATGCCGACGACCGCATGGCGGTTCCGCAGCACCGAGGGCGCCGACGGCGCGGTGCTGCGGCTGCGGCAGCTGGACGCGCAGGAGCTCATCGACATCCAGGACCTGACCGTGCTGCGCTGGCCGCAGTACGCGACCGAGCCGGTCACGCACGAGCACGTGACCGACGACGGCAACAAGATGTCCTCGCTGGTGCGCAAGTTCACCCACGACCGGATCGATCCCTCGATGATCGAGTCGGTCAAGGGCGACATGACGCCCGGCACCTCCGCCCTGGTACTGCTGAGCGCGGGCGCGGCGGTCGACGCGGTGGCCCAGGCGCTGCGAGGCCAGGGCATGGAGCTGATCCGGTCCGACCTGTCGGTGCAGGAGCAGGACCAGCTGCGCGACACGTTCGGCTAACGGCCGGGGTGCCGGGCCGGCCAGCCGGGGCCGGCCCGGTGACGCTAGGGCAGTGACGCTAGGGCAGTGACGCTAGGGCAGTGACGCTAGGGCAGTGACTAGGCAGTGACGCTAGGGCAGTGACGCTAGGGCAGTGACATGATCCCGTGCTCGGGGAACACCGCGGCCCGGGTCGCCAGGATCGCCTGGTCCACCGGCTGGGCCGGGTCGTAGCCGGACTCGAAGTCCGGGTAGCTGCCGTCGGCGCCGTCGGTCATCCGCTCCGGTACCCGCCCGGCGGCCCGGCTCGCCGCGTACCGCTGCCAGGATTCCGGGGTCGCCTCGGCCGGGTCCACCGGCCGCCCGGCCGCCTCGGCCAGCAGGTGCGCCCAGGTGCGCGGCACCACCCGGAGCAGCTCGTAGCCGCCGCCGCCGGTCAGCAGCCAGCGACCGCCCGCGGCCTCGTGCGCGAGCCGGTGGATGGCCGCGTGCGCGGCCCGCTGGCCGTCGACCGTCAGCTCCAGGTTGGCCAGCGGATCCAGCCAGTGAGTGTCGCAGCCGTGCTGGCTCACCAGGATCTGCGGCCGGAACGCGCGCACCAGCGGCGGCACCACGGCATGGAACGCGCGCAGCCACCCCGCGTCGCGGGTTCCGGCGGGCAGCGCCACGTTGACCGCCAGCCCGGCCGCGGCCGGGCCGCCGGTCTCGGACGGCAGCCCGGTGCCGGGGAACAGCGTGGCCGGGTGCTCGTGCAGGCTGATCGTCAGCACCCTCGGGTCGTTCCAGAACGCGGCCTGCACCCCGTCCCCGTGATGCACGTCGATGTCGACGTAGGCGATCCGCTCCGCGCCCTGCCCGAGCAGCCAGGTGATCGCGATCGCCGGATCGTTGTAGATGCAGAACCCCGACGCGCTGGCCCGCATCGCGTGGTGCAGGCCGCCGGCGATGCTCACCGCGTGCCCGGCCGCCCCGGTCCAGACGGCCCTGGCCGCGGCCAGGGTGGCCCCGGCGACCAGCGCGGACGCCTCGTGCATGCCGGGAAAGACCGGGTTATCCGGGGTGCCCATGCCGAACCGCAGCGCCGAGGCGTCCCGGCCTCCCGAGCCGCTACCGGCCCGGCGCACCGCCGCGATGTAGCGGGGGTCGTGTACCAGCTCAAGCTCGGCATCGGTGGCCGGGACCGGGCGGTGCACGCTCACCCCGTCCGCGTCGAGCACGCCAAGGTCGCGGGCCAGCGCCATGGTCAGCTCGACCCGCACCGGCGCCAGCGGATGACGCCGGCCCGAAGTCGTAGCCGGCCATGCTCTCGTCCCAGGACACGTGCAGGGTGCAGGTCATGCTCACAACTTACGGACATACCCTGCACATGCACGCTTAAGGCAGGAACGAATCGCCCGGAGGGAGCGCCGCATGACCACGCGGGAGTCGCCCGGACAGGCCGAGACCGCCGCCGAGGCCATCGCCCTGGGAGCCGCGCAGTTCGGCGCCCTGGACCCGATCGGGTTCGGCCGGTCCCTGCTCGCCGTGCTCGGCCGGGCCGGGCAGCGTCCCGGCGAGACCGGCGCCGCGGTGGTGCGTTACTGGTCCGCGCTGGCCGGCCTCGGGCCGGTCACCGCCGCCCGCTGGCTTGGTTTGCCGGCCGAGCCGGTGGTGCCCGTGCCCGCCGGTGACAAGCGGTTCGCCGACCCGGCCTGGCAGGACAACCCGCTGTTCGCCGCGATCCGGCAGGCCTACCTGGCCACCTGCCAGCTCGCCGACGATCTGCTGGCGGTCCCCGGCGATCCGGACGGCGGCGGCGACCAGGGCGCGGGCAGCCCGGTCACCGGCGCGAAGGCCCGGCTGGCCGCCGACCTGATGCTGGCCGCGCTGGCCCCGACGAACTTCCTGCTCACCAACCCGGCGGCGGTCAAGCGCGCGTTCGAGACCGGGGGAGCGAGCGTGCTGGCCGGTGCCCGCAACTTCCTCGGCGACCTGGCCCGCAACCAGGGCCGGCCGCGGCAGGTGGACACCCGGCCGTTCCGGATCGGCACCAGCCTGGCCGCCACCCCCGGCAAGGTGGTGTACCGCAACGACCTGATCGAGCTGATCCAGTACGCGCCGCAGACACCGAAGGTGCGCCGGGTGCCGATGCTGGCCAGCCCGCCGTGGATCAACAAGTACTACATCATGGACCTGGCGCCCGGCCGCAGCTTCCTGGAGTGGGCGGTCCGGCACGAGCGCACGGTGTTCGCCATCTCCTACCGCAACCCGGACGCGTCCATGCGCGCGGTGACCATGGACGACTACCTGGTCTCCGGGCCGCTGGCCGCGCTGGACGTGATCGGGGACATCACCGGCAGTGACCGGATCGACGTCACCGGGCTGTGCCTGGGCGGGGCGCTGGCCGGCATGCTGGCGGCCTACCTGGCCGCGGCCGGCGACGACCGGCTCGGCTCGCTCACCCTGCTGAACACGATGCTGGACTACAGCCGGCCGGGCGTGCTCGGCACGTTCACCGACGAGCGCACGGTGGCCGTGCTAGAGCGCCAGATGAATGCCAGGGGCTACCTGGACGGCGGTCAGATGTCGGCGGCGTTCGACCTGCTCAGGCCCAACGACCTCATCTTCAGCTACGTAGTCTCCGGCTGGCTGATGGGCCAGCAGCCGCCGCCCTTCGACCTGCTCGCCTGGAACTGCGACAGCACCCGGATGCCGGCCGCGATGCACTCGGCCTACCTGCGCAGCCTGTACCTGCGCAACGACCTGGCCAGGGGCCGCCTGAGGCTGGCCGGGCAGCGGCTGGCCCTGGGCAAGGTCAGCAGCGACGCCTACGTGGTCGGGGCGGTGAACGACCACATCGTGCCCTGGATGGCCTCCTACCAGGCCACCAGGCTGCTCGGCGGGAACGTCAGGTACGTGCTGTCCAGCGGCGGGCACGTGGCCGGGATCGTCAACCCGCCGGGCCCGAGGGCCTGGTACGAGGCCTCCGCGCCGGACGGCCGGAACCCGCGGGACGCGGACAGCTGGCGGGCCGGCACCGCCCGCCAGGCCGCCTCCTGGTGGCAGGACTGGACCCGCTGGGCCGGCGAACGGGCCGGTGACCTGGTCCGGCCGCCCCGGATGGGCAGCAAGCGCTACCCAGCGGCACAGGACGCGCCCGGCGAGTACGTCCTTGGCTGACGCTGCCCGGCACCCCTCGCTTGACAAAACAGCCAATCTTGCTCACTATAGTTAGCAAGACCCGAAGTGAGCTAAGAGAGAGTCTCCAGGAGGAGCCATGGCCAAGACCCCGACCGCGGGGCAGGTGCAGGACGAGATCCTGAGCACCATCCGCAGGAGCCAGGAAGCAGTCGTCGACGCGCTGCAGACCTGGGCCAGCGCGATCCAGTCGATCCGGCCCGAGCTGCCGGAGCTGAACGTGCCGTTCGCCGACAAGCTGCCCAAGCCGCAGGAGCTCGTCGCGAGCGCCTACGACTTCGCCGAGCAGCTGCTGGCCAGCCAGCGCAAGTTCGCCGAGGACGTGCTGCAGGCGACCGCTCCGCTGCTGCCCGGCCACCAGGACGGCCAGACCAGCCGGAACGGCTCGACCAGCCGGAACGGCTCGGCAGCGAAGTAACGACTGACTGAGCGTGAGGATGACGGCGGCGGGCCCGGACGGGCCCGCCGCTTACTATGCTGAGCAATCCCGGCACACGCGGCAGGGAGTGCAGTGACCGAACCCTGGGACAAGCAGATGGAGGCGCTCGGCGCGTTCATCCGCAGCCAGCGGCAGCTCGCCAACCTCTCGCTGCGCCAGCTCGCCGAGCTCACCAGCCTGTCCAACCCCTACCTGAGCCAGCTCGAGCGCGGCATGCACCAGCCGTCCGTCCGCGTGCTCAAGCTGATCTCCGGAGCACTGAACATCTCCGGCGAGATGCTGCTGGCTCAGGCGGGCCTGATGGACCCAACCGGCCAGCCCGCTGACGGCCAGCCCCCGGTCGACCCGGTCGTGGCCGCGATCCAAGCCCAGAACCGCCTGGACGACGAGCAGAAGGCCGCCCTGCTGGCTGTCTACCAGAGCATGCTCCGCCCCGACCAGCCAGGCCGCCGGAACCGCTAGGGCCCGGCATGTGGTTCGGACAGCGGGTGCCGGCCGCCCTGCTCGTGCGCGCCGGATCGGCGGTGCCGGTGGCCGCCCGCGGATGCGCTGGCCGGGTTCCTGGGCGCCCTGGGCGTGCCCGGCCAGGACATCCCGCCGGAAGAAGACCAGCGCGCCGCGCGCTACCGCAGCCTGCTGGCCGGCCGGAATGGCACGCAACCGCACCACAGAGCCCGCGGCCATCGGTTGATCATTGCCAGCGGCCCAGGCCGCCCGCGAGCACTGACGAGCTCTAGCTGAAGTAGAGGTCGGGAGTGGCCGGATAGATCCGGCCGGACGGAGTGGTCCACTCGAAGTTGCCTGGTCTTGTCTGCCGGAGTGCCCAGTCCCAGAGCTGCTTGAGCTGATGATGCGCGCGGCACAGGCCGCCGAGGTTACAGCGGCAGGTCGGACCGCCGGGCCAGGCCTCGGTGTGGTCCAGGTCACCGCGCCAGGCGGGCTGCCGGCAATAGGGGAACCGGCAGGTCTGGTCCCTGGCGATGACGTATTCCTGCAGCCGGGGCGGCGGCCGGTAAGCATCGCTCTGGCTGGTGTGCGCGCATCCGCCCGCAGCCACATCAGCGCGAGCCTGCTCCCGGGCCCGGGCCATGGCGCGCTGTGCGGCCCGCAGTGCCGCCGTCATGATCCCGGCAGTCATGATCCCGGCAGGTGCAATCCCGGCAGGTGCAATCCCGACAGGTGCAATCCCGGCAGGCGCGATGCCGGCGGTCCGGTCATGGCCGGGTGGACTGGCTCGATCCGGTGGGCTGACTCGACCCGGCGGCCCTGTGCGGTCGGGCAGGCTGGCCAGGTCGTCCTCGCTGATGATCAGCGTGACCCGGCCGACTAACCCGGCGATGGCCTCGGGGCCGTCCCTGGCCCGGCTGCGGTGCGGGACGCGGCTGACGGCGATGGCCTGCCCGGCCGTGGTGGTGACGATGATGCGCCATTGCGCGGCCGGGTCGGCCGCTGCTGCGTCGGCGAGCCGGATGGCCTGGGACGGGGTGATCGGGCCGATGCGGCCCAGCAGGCCCGGCCCGGTGCTGAGCCCGGCGAGCACGGTCCACGGCACGGTCAGGTCCACCAGTCCAGAGGGCGGCCGGCCCGCCCGGGCCGGCTCTGCCGGTCCGGGGCGGGCGAGCGCGGGCGGGATCACGCCGGGCGGGATCACGGCGGGAACCGCGGGCCAGGCCGGGGCAGGCTCACTCAGCTCGCCCCGGTCCTCCTCGCCCGCGTCCTCGTCGCCCGCGTCCTCGTCGTCCTCGTCTGGCGGGCGCGGTGTCCCGGCGGGGCAGGGGTCGTCGTCGACGGGAGCATCCTCGTCGCCTGGGCAGGGCACGTCCTCCCACAGGCCAGCCGGGCCGGGACCGACCGGGCCGCGGAGGGCCGAGCCATCCGATCCCGCCGGGCCATCCGACCCCGGCGCGGCAGGCGGCCGGTCGCAGCCATCCGGCTCCGGGCCTGGCGGCAAGTCAGGCGGCGTGTCGGGTGGGGGTTCGGTGGGTGCTCCGTCGGCGGGCGGGATGAACGGCAGGGTACCCAGCAGCAAGCCGATGAAGACCTGGGCCCGGTGCAGGCTGATCCCGCCGGGGGCGCCGGAGGACTTCACCGCGCGGGCCAGCGCGGTGATCCGCGCCATCGCCGCCGCCGCCTGCGCCGCTGGCAGCCCCGACCCCGCCAGCGTCGCGGTATGGTCCTCCTCGCCGTACAGGCTGACCTTCGCCCGCCGCTCGGCCTCTTCCCGCCGCCGCTCCGCCGCGTCGGGGTCCACCGCGATCACCGCCCGCCGCAGCAGAATCCGCAGCTGGCTGGTGGTCCGGTCCCCGGCACCGGGCAGCACCATCTGCTCCACCGCCCGCGCGGCGTCGTCGGTGAGGACCGCGGTATGCTCGGCGATCAGCCGGGCCCGGGCCAGGTCGATCCGGCCGTCGTGCATCGCCGCCCAGGTCGCGGCCAGCCGCCACCCCAGCGTGACGCCCAGCCCGGTCCACCAGGCCGCGCCGTACTCCGACAGCGCCAGCCCCAAGGCGACCTCCGAGCACGCGCTGCGCGGTATCTGGACCGGCCGCCCGTCACGGGCGACGCCGGCCTTCGGGTCGCGGCCCGCGGCGCGGGCGGCGATCTGCGCCACCACGGCCAGCTCCCCCGCCTGCGCCCACGACGCCAGCCGCCGGAACGACGCCGCCACCCCGGCCAGCGCACCATCCTCCAGCTCCCCCGGCTCCGCCAGCGCCAGCCACCCCGCCAGCCCCGGCCCCGGCGGCAGACCCTCCACCACCCGCCCCGCCACCACACTGTCCGACAGCCGGACACCCGCGTCAGAGCTGGGGTCATCGGCTTGTGAGCTGACCTGCATACTGGCCGCCCCGGCGTCGTCCCTGCGGTCCCGGCACCATGGCGCCGGGTTGCTCAGCGCAGCCTGGAGCGCCTCGAAGTCGACCGGCCACGACCAGAACATGCCACCCGGCACGCCCGCGCCGTCGGCGTCGTACTCGTCGTCATCGCAGACCGGCGGCCCAGGGGGAGCAGGGGTCACCGGAGGCGTGTCGGCACGCGGAGGGGCGGGAGGACCGGAGGGATCAGCAGGCTCGGAGGTACCCGAGCGCACTGGGCTGAGGACGGCTGGCATCGGGTCACCTCCCTGAGATAAGTTCTTGTCCCTCGTAACGCTCTATGTTCGAGTTCATTTTCGACCATCGTAGCGGCCGGTACCGACAAAACTCAGAGTCGCGCCGTCCTCGGCAGGGCGGCGGGTACCGACAAAGCTCCGGGATCGCGCCGTCCTCGGAAGGCGGCCGGGTAACGATGACGATCAGCAGGTCATAGGCTTAATGGCCGTGGCGGTGCTGATCGCTGTCTGGGGAGCAGCTCCCGGCATCGGCAAGTCCAGCTTGTGCGCCGGGCTGTCGCGATGGCTGGCTGGCACGGGCCTGCGGGTAGACCACTTCCGGGAGGAAGAGATCCTGACCCGGCCGCAGTTCGCCGCCGTAGCTGAGCAGTTCCGGGCAACGGGCGCCGTCGAGCCGTCTGCGCTGCTCGCGGCCGCCGCGCAATTCGCGGATTCGGTCCTGGCGCACGGCGACGATGTGGTGATCGCGGACGCTCTGGTACCGTTCGTGCCGTCACTTCTGGCCATGGGGCTCAGCGCCCAGGCGATCAGCACGTTCATGGCCGGTCTCGGCGCCCGGCTCGCGCCGCTCAGCCCTGTCATGATCTTCCTCGACGGGAACGCCGGCATCGCGCTATCCCGCGCCGCCGCCAGGGAAGGGCCGGCGTGGCTGGAGTGGTACATCGGCAAGCTCGTCCGTTACCAGGTGAACCCGGAAGTTCATGACCTCGCATCGGCGGCGAGGTACCTGCGACGCGAGCGAGCGGTAACACTCAGCGCGGCCAGGCGCCAGAACTGGGGCCCCATCGTGATCGAGGATGCCACCGAGCTGACCGCAGCTGAGGTACTGCAAGCCGCGCAGCAGGCACTCGCTAGCTGCTGCCTGACTTGCCGCCGCCGGTCTGCACGTTCTTGATCTTGGCGCCGGCGGGCAGCTGGAACAAAGAGGCCGACGGCGAGGTCGAGTACGACTTGATCTGGAAGCTGGTCGACTCGGACGCCACCTTGACGTATCCCAGGATTCCCTGCGACGTAGTGCAGATCCGGCTGGTGCCTGGCACCCCGCTGGCCACCAGGTCGACGCAGCTCATCGAGAACCCGTTCACGGTCAGGCTGGAGGACGTGACCTTGTCCCCGGCGAACCCGGCCGCCAGCGCGAAGCCGTGCAGGAACGAGACCCAGTGCGAGGGGGTATAGAAGTCGAGGATCTTGTTCTGCACGGCGGCCCGGGCCGCGGGCAGTTTCTCGCAGGTCGCGGCGGACCCGGACGACCCTGGAGTGCACACGTACTCGCCCGAGGAGTTCATGATGATCTCCAGCTTGCCGGCCTCGCCATCGCTGCCGCCGCCGGATGGGGTGTCCTTGAACACCAGGTCCTTGGGCGGCTGGACCGCGTACACGATGGTGGCCGGCGAGCTTCCGGTGGTGCCGTAGGTCGCCATGAACGGTGTCGCCTCGCTGGACTTCATGCTGGCGGTGAACTGGTCGATGGTGTTCCGGTTGCCATCGACGGTCTGCACCACCTTGTGCACCGCGTGCACGATGGCGCAGCCGGCCAGGGCCGGGCCGGCCAGCGCGACGGCGGCCGCGGCCGCCAGCGACCGGGTCCGCCAGCGGCGTACGGCGGCAGCGGTGCCCGGCTGCCGGCTGCCGCGGGCCGGGACCGCGCGGGAGATGCTCTCGTTCATGGCTTCGGCCCTCCGATGCGTCCTGCTCGCCAGTCATCCCACCACGGCCCGGCGCCCGCTGCCGGGCGGTGGCCCGGATACTCGGGTCAGCCCTAGGGTGATCCCCGGGAAGCGGGCCCGGCGTGGCAGCGGCAGGGCGTGGAAGCGGCAGGGCGACACCCGGCAAATGCCGCCGATCACCTCGATTATCCTGGTCCGGCCCTCTAGACTGACGTTATATCGCGTTTGCGCGGGGCTGCGTCGATGAGGGGCTGAGTGCGGATGATAGGCGAAGTTGCGCCAGCTGGACCAGGGTCGGCGGCGGCCGGGCTGCGGGCATCGCACCAGGACCGGGACCGGGTGGTCGAGGTGCTCCGGGTAGCAGCCGGTGACGGCCGGCTGACCGCCGAGGAGCTCGACCAGCGGCTTGAGCTGGCCCTGACCGCGCGCACGTTCGGCGAGCTGGCGGCGCTGACCACCGACCTGCCGGCCGCGGGGAGCGCCGTCGCGTCCGGGCCGGCACCGCAGCCGCGAGACCTGGTGCGGATCGACGTCGCCAGCGGCAGCACCCGCCGCACCGGCCGCTGGGTGCTGCCGCTGGCCATGGAGGTTCGGGTGAGCAGCGGCACGGTCACGCTTGACCTCACCGAGGCGGTGATCACCCAGCCCGTGTTCCCGGTCGAGGCGAAGGTCAGCAGCGGCACCCTCAAGATCGTGACCAGGCCGGGTATCGCGGTCGACACCGACGACGTGTCGGTACGCAGCGGCACGGCCAAGGTCCGCGCGCCCTGGGGCGACGACGTGCCGGTCACGCTGCGGGTATCGGTATCCGGCCAGGTCGGCAGCGGCACCATCAAGGCCGGGCCGCCGCGGCGGACCTTCTGGCAGTGGCTGCTCAGGCGGCCCCTGCCCTACCAGCCCTCCCGGACCACCTCGGCCGGGTCCTTGTCCGGCCGCAGCCCCTTGTAGGACGGGTGGCGCATCCGGCCGACTACCGTCCAGCCGGTGAACGCGACCTCCACCACCAGCTCCGGCTGTACCCAGACCGCCGTGCGCGCGTACTCGCGCGGCACCTCGGCGGCGAACGGTGAGTCCGCACGGCGCAGCGGGGCCAGCCGGTCCCCGAGCATCCGCAGCACCTGGTCGGTGAACCCGGTGCCGACGTGCCCGGCGTAGACGAGCCCGTCCTGCTCCTGCACCCCGATCAGCAGTGAGCCGATCAGGCCGGCCCGCACGCCCTCGCCGGGCTTCCAGCCGCCGACCACCGCCTCCTGGCGGAAGATGTTCTTGACCTTGCGCCAGGAGGCGGACCTGCCCTGCACATAGCGCGAGTCGAGCCGCTTGGCCACCAGTCCCTCCAGGCCCTGCAGCACCGACACCCGCAGCACGTCGGCGCCGGCCTCGCCGGTGAACGCGGGCGGTGCCTGCCAGGCCGGCCCGTCCAGGTCCAGGACATCCAGCAGCGCCCGCCGCTCGGCGTAGCGGTGGTCGAGCAGCAGCCGCCCCTCCGCCAGCAGCAGGTCGAACGCCAGGTAGGTGACCGGCATCCGGGCGGCCATGTGCCGCACCTGCATGGTCTCGGTCAGGTTCATCCGCAGCTGGAGCGACTCGAAGCTCGGCACCGACCCGTCGCCGAAGGCCACGATCTCCCCGTCCACGGCGGCGCCGGCCGGCAGCGCCCGGGCCAGCCCGGCCAGGTCAGGAAAGGTCCGGGTGATGTCCCGCCCGGAGCGGGCGCGCAGCTGGAGCGCGCCGTCGCGGACCTGGGCGATGGCGCGGAGCCCGTCCCATTTCATCTCGTATGCCCAGGCGCTGTCGTCGGGCGGCAGCTCGCCGAGGACCGCGAGCATGGGCCGGAAGCTGTCCGGCAGGCTGGTGATCATGTGCGCAGGTAGGAGGCGCCGTTCAGGTCGAGTACCGCGCCGCTGGCCCATACCGCCTGCGGAGACGCCAGGTACAGCACCGCGGCCGCGATCTCATCCGGCCTGGCCACCCGGCCGAACGGACTCTGCGCCCGGATCTGGTCGCCAGCCGGCCCGGCCAGGTAGCCGGCCGCCATGTCGGTCTCCACGAAGCCCGGTGCCACGGTCGCGACCGCGATGTCGTGCGGGGCCAGTGCCTGGGCCAGCGACTGCCCGAAGGCGTTCAGACCGGCCTTGCTCGCTGCGTAGGCGGGCTGGCCCGGCTCGCCGCGGAACGCGCCCCTGGATGACACGTTGACGATCCTGCCCCCGCCGCCCGCGATCATGTGCCGGACCGCGCACCAGGTCACGTTGGCCGCGCCCATCAGGTTGACGCCGAGCGTCTCCTGCCACGCCGACTGCCACTGTTCGTAGGACACCTGCGCGACCGGGTGCGGGATGTACCGGCCCGCGTTGTTCACCAGCACGTCAAGCCCGCCGAGCGCGCTGGCGGCCTGGTCGGTCATCTGCCGGACCGCTGCCGGGTCGGCCAGGTCGGCCCGCACCATCGCGTGACCGCCGCCGGGCAGCCCGGCCAGCACCGCGGCGGCGCCCTCGGCCGACTCGTGATAGTGCACCGCCACCCGGTCACCCTGCCCGGCGAACGCCTGCGCGATCGCCGCCCCGATTCCCCTGGACGCCCCGGTCACCAGCACCGCCCGCGCTGTCACTGGCTGGCCGTCCCGCGGACCAGGCGGCCGTCCAGGTACACCGCGCGGATCCTGGACTTCAGCGTGCCCAGGTCGAGCGGGTCGCCGGCCACCGCAACCACATCGGCCCGCTTGCCCGGCTCCAGCGCCCCGGTGTCGTCGCCGATCCCGAGCAGATCGGCCGCCGACCGGGTGGCGGCCACCAGCACGTCCTGCGGCGCCATGCCCGCCTTGGCCATCGCGGTGAGCTCATCCAGGTTGGCGCCGTGCGGGCCGACGCCGCTGTCGGTGCCCATCGCGATCTTCACGCCGGCCGCGGCCGCCCTGGCGAACGAGTCGCGGTGCACGTCGATCACCGCCCTGGCCTTCTCCGCGGCGCCCTCGTGCAGCCGCGTCCCGCTCGCGGCCGCCGCCAGCACCGCCTGCGGCGCGATCAGCGTGGGCACCAGCCAGGTGCCGGCCGCGAGCATCATCTCGATCGCCTCGTCGTCCAGGTAGATCCCGTGCTCGATGGAACGGACGCCCGCCCGGATCGCGTTCTTGATCCCGTCCGTCGCCTGCGCGTGCGCCATCACCGGCACGCCGAACGCATCGGCCTCGGTCATCAGCGCGGCCAGCTCGTCCGGCCGGAAATGCGCGTGCTGCGGGCTGTCGCCCGGCGACAGCACGCCGCCTGAGGTCATCACCTTGATCACGTTGGCACCGGCCCGGATGATCTCCCGCACCCGCTTGCGCATCTCCTCGGGGCCGTCGACCAGGCCCGGCGGCCGGCCCGGGTACGCCGAGTGCAGCGTGGTGGAGATCCCGGACGGCAGCCAGCCGTCGCCGTGCCCGGCGGTCTGGCTGAGCGCGGTGACCGCGATCTGCATCCGCGGTCCGTCCACCAGGCCGTCCTGCACCGCCTGCTGGATGCCCCGGTCGGCCCCGCCCGCGTCGCGCACCGTGGTGATCCCGCAGTCCAGGGTGGCGCGCAGGTTGCAGGCAGCCTGGAAGAACTGGTAGGAAAACGGCTGCTGAAGCCGGCGCAGCAGGTCAATGCCGGACATGGTCACGTGCACATGGCAGTCGAACAGGCCGGGCAGCAGCGTCAGGCCGCTGACATCGACCTGCTCGTCCCCGTCCAGCCCCACCCCGACCCCGGCGATCCGGCCGTCGGCCAGGACCAGGTTGCCGTCGGCGGCCGGGCTGCCGGTGCCGTCCAGGATCTGCCCTCCGTGCAGCAGCGTTCGTGTCATCAGCGCCTCCATCGACCCGGCCGCAGACGGCCGTGAGTGCCGCGGTGTCCTGCCCATCATGCCGGCCGCTGGCCGGCCCGCTGCGCCCAGGGGCCGCCCGGGTCCCCGCGAGGGCTGCCGCCTGAGCAGGCCGTACCGTGGATCCATGCGGGCCGAGACGATCTTGCTGGACATCGACGGCGTGCTGACCGTGTCCTGGCGCCCGCTGCCCGGCGCGGTCGGCGCGGTGCGCTGGCTGCGCGAGGCCGGGTACCGGGTCGCGCTGCTCACCAACACCACCTCGCGGACCCGCGACTGGCTCGCGGGCACCCTGGCCGGGTGCGGGTTCCCGGTCACCGCGCAGGACATCTTCACCGCGCCCGCGATCACCGCCGCCTACCTGGCCGAGCACTACCTTGGTGCCAGCTGCGCGCTGCTGACCAGCGGCGACACCGCTGCCGACCTGACCGGGGTGAAGCTCTTTGATACCGGGGGCCCCGGCCGGCCGGACGTGGTGGTGCTCGGCGGAGCCGGGCCAGAGTTCAGCTACGAGGCGCTGAACCGCGTGTTCGGCTACCTGCGCGACGGCGCCGCGCTGGTCGCCATGCACCGCAACATGTTCTGGCGCACGGACGAGGGCCTGCACCTGGACTCCGGCGCGTTCCTGGCCGGGCTGGAGCAGGCGGCCGGGGTTCAGGCCGAGGTGACCGGCAAGCCGGCCGCTGCGTTCTTCGCCACCGCCCTCGGTGCCGTCGGCGCCAGCCCGGACGCCGCTGTCATGGTGGGCGACGACATCCATAACGACGTGCTCGGCGCCCAGCGCGCCGGGCTGACCGGCGTCCTGGTCAAAACCGGCAAGTACCTAGCAGAAACGCATCGCACGGCGCCGGCGCCGCCCGATCACGTGATCGGGTCCCTGGCTGACCTGCCCGCCCTGCTATCCGGCTAACGTGACCGGAGAAACTCCAGAGCGGCCCGTGCGGGAAATAATCCGGCACGGGCCGCTCTGTCTAATCCTTCAGATGCGGCTTTCAGCCGGTCCACTGCTGATCAGATCCGCCATCGCACGGGTAAACGTAGGCATCCCGGGCGCCCCACTGCATGCAGTCGCTCGTAGCCTTATTGACCAGGCGATCGTTGTTGTTCCACCAGAGCTGCGCGGAATCACCTCTCGAGCATGTGGCCATCTCGACCGTATCGCTATTATCTTCCATGCAGCTATTCGTACCGTCCTGCTTCCACTCGTATACCGACCGGCTGCCCCAGGTAGAGCCGTTGACATCGGTAAAGCTAGTGTCGGGGGGCGGGCTGACGAGATTGACGAACTCGTTGTTGCCATTGCTCAGTATGCATGTTGTGAGAGCGATATTGCACCAAGGGTGATCTTGAGCTGCTGATGCCGGGACGATGCTCGTCATTCCGGCCAGCAGTACGGCAGCGCCTGATGCAATGGCCAGTCGGCCATACCTGAGTCTCACTTGCGTTCTCTCCTCTTCACAGGTGAATTTGCTCCGTGCCCAGCTTTGATTGCGCTAACTGGTCGGCGCCGAGATGCGATTCCTGTTACGGTCTCATCCGGAGATAGCACTGGTGTAGCGCTGACATAGCGCACCTGGAAGAAGGCCGGGATGCCGGACCGCATGGAGTTCTGCCTGCTCGGCCCGCTGGCGGTGCGGTGCAACGGGGTCTGCGTGCCAGTTGCGCAGGGCAAGCAGCGGGCGTTGCTGGTCGTGCTGCTGCTGCGGGCGGGCCGTACCGTTCCGGTGGACGAGCTGGCGGAGCTGCTGTGGGCGCCGGCCGCGCCGCCGCCGTCAGCGACGGCGACGGTGCGCAACTACGTGAAGCGGCTGCGGCATGCGCTTGGCCCCGAGGGGCCGGACCGGATCATCACTCAGCCAGGCGGCTACCTGATCCGCGTGGACTCCGGCGAGCTAGACATCTCGATGATGGAGCAGGAGCTCGTTGCCGCGCGCCGGGCGGTCAGGGAGGCCAGCTGGCAGCGGGCCGCCCGGCACGCCGCTGCGGCGCTCGGCAGGTGGCGCGGCGAGCCGCTGTCGGACGTGGGCATGCCTGCGCTGACTGCGCAGGAGGCCTTGCGCCTGGCCGAGCTGCGGCTGCAGGCGAGCGAGCTGCGGATCGAAGCAGAGCTGGAGCTGGCGCAGCATGCCGAGGTGCTGACCGAGCTACGGCAGCTCTCCGCCGCCCATCCGCTCCGTGAGAAACTGCATGTCCTGCTGATGCTGGCCCTGTACCGGTGCGGCCGCCGGGCCGAAGCGCTGGAGGCCTACCGCCAGGCCCGTGCTGTCCTGATCGAGGAGATCGGCAGTGAGCCCGGGCCCGAGCTGCAGGCCCTGCACCAGCAGGTTCTTCGTGACGACGCTGCCCTCGCTCCGCAGGCCGGCGCAGGGCGGCCCTGGCCCGTGTCTCAGGGCGCACCGCGGCAGCTGCCGGCGACCGCCCGCTTCTTTGCCGGCCGGGAGTATGAGCTCACCACCCTGAACGGCCTGATCAGCCCCCAGACGGCCCGGGCTGTGCCGGGCATTGCGATCGCCGCGATCAGCGGCACGGCGGGCGTCGGCAAGACCGCCCTGGCGATCCAGTGGGCTCATCAGGCCGCCGGCCAGTTCCCGGACGGACAGCTTTATGAAAACCTGCGCGGTTACGACCCGGCACAGCCGGTCAATCCGGCGGACGCGCTGGCCGCGTTCCTGGCCGCGCTGGGCATGCCACGGTCACAGATGCCCGAGGAAGCGGGTGATCGCGCCGCTGTCTACCGCAGCCTGCTGGCCGGACGGCGGATGCTGATCGTGCTGGATAATGCGCGCGAGTCGGAGCAAGTCCGGCCGCTGCTGCCGGGTGCACCCGGCTGCGCGGTCGTGGTAACGAGCCGCGACACCCTCGCGGGACTGGTCGCCAGGGAAGGCGCCGCCCGCCTGGAACTAGACGCCCTGCCCCTCG
The DNA here is from genome assembly GCA_963719705.1 of uncultured Actinomycetota bacterium. Taxonomy (GTDB): domain Bacteria; phylum Actinomycetota; class Actinomycetes; order Streptosporangiales; family Streptosporangiaceae; genus CAVRCV01. The sequence goes on along the minus strand of CAVRCV010000008.1, from coordinate 156,776 downwards.
GCGACGCAGTGACGCTGCTGCGTGACCTCGTCGGCAAGCGTGCTGGCGACGAGCCGGAAGCGGCAGCCCGCCTCGCCTGCCTGTGCTGCCGGCTACCGCTTCCGCTGCGGGTGGCCGCCGAGCTCGCAGCCGCCCGCCCCGGGCTGTCGCTGACTGCGCTGGCCGATGACCTGGCTGGGCAGCACCGGCTGGACCGCCTGGACGCCGACGGTGATCAGGCCACGGCGATCCGGGCAGTGTTCTCCTGGTCATACCGCAACCTGTCGGCCAGCGCGGCCGCTTGTTCCGGCTGACAGCCTTGCATCCCGGCACGGACCTCGATACTCACGCCGCAGCAGCGCTGTCAGGCGCCAGCCACCGAAGTGCCTGCGCGGCGCTGGCCGAGCTGACCCGCGCCCACCTCATCGAGCCCGCTGGTGCGGACCGGTACGGAATGCATGACCTGCTGCGCGCCTACGGCGCCGAGCTCGCCGCCGGTGACAGCGAGGGCAGCTGCAGCCGGGCGCTCAGGCGCCTGTTCGACTACTACCTGGACACTGCTGCCAGCGCGACGCGCATCCTGTACCCCGCTGACGCCGGATCGCCGCAGGCCGGCGCAAGCGAAGGCGCCTCTGCCGTGGTCGTCACGGATGAGCGCACCTGCCGGGCATGGCTCGATGCCGAACGGGCGAACCTGACCGCGGTCGCGGCAGATGCCCGCGAACGCGGCTGGACGGATTACCCCATCGGGTTGTCCGCCAGCTTGTTCCGCTATCTCGATACCGGTGCGTTCCTCGACGAGGCCATGCTGATTCATCATGCCGCCAGCCAGGCCGCTGCTCAGGCTGGTGACCGCGCCGCGGAAGCGAGCGCGGAAGTCAGCACGGGCACGGTTTACCTGCACCGAGGGCAGTTCCAGCTGGCGGCCCAGCACTGCCAGCGCGGGCTGGCGGCGAGCCGGGAAGTATCCGATCACCCTGGCCAGCTCCGTGCGCTGGGGAACCTCGGCCCGATATATGTCCGGATCGGTGACTACCAGAGCGCGGTCGAGTGCAGCCAGCAGGCGCTGGACCTGTGCCGTGCGGCCGGCGACCAGACCGGTGAGGCCAGGGCGCTGCAGCGGCTCGGCGAGGCGGTCATGTGGCAGGGCCGTTACCGGCAGGCAGCCGCGCACCTGCGTGCGGCCGCGCAGGCAAGCCGCAAGGCAGGCGATCTGGCCTGCCTGACATTCGCACTCGGCAGCCTCGGCCGGGTTGAGGTGCTGCGGGGCTGCTACCGCGAGGCCAGCAGTCACCTGGAGGAGGCTACCGCGATCTCCCGCCGGATCGGGCATGTGCTCGGCGGCGCCAACGCTACCTGCTTCCTCGGGCTCGCCGACCTGCGAGAAGGGCGCTACCTGCAGGCAACTCAGCGCCTGCAGCAGGCACTCACGGTATTTCACGAGGCAGGCGCTACCGCAGCCGAAGCGCATGTGCTGTGCCTCCTCGGCGAGACAGACCTGCAGCTCGGGAAGCCCCGCCAGGCAGCGGCAGGCTTCGAGCAGGCGCTGGCCATCTTCCGGGAGACAGCCACCGCCGCAGGCGAGGCGGAGGCTCGCAACGGTCTCGGGGAAACCGCCCTGGCCGAGGGCGCGCCAGGCGCAGCCAGCACGCATCACCGGACCGCACTCGCGATCGCGGAACAGCTGAGCAGCCTGGAGCAGCAGGCCCGCGCCCACTTCGGACTCGGTAACGTGAGCGCGACCGCCGGTGATGCCGCGCGAGCCCGCCACCACTGGCACGAGGCACTCGCCCTGTACACAGAGCTCGGCACCCCCGACGCCGGGCGCCTGCGCGCCAGGCTCGCCGCAGCTGCCCGCCACCCGCTGACATCTGGGGACCGCTGACTGGTAGGGCCCGCGGTGCGGGCCGAGGCGATGTTCGGCTACACCGCGTCGGTGCCCCGGCTGGCCGCGACCGCGCGCACGCTGGCCGGGGCGGCCCCGGCCGTGCTAGCCAGCGGCAGGCCGATGATGAAGTCGCCGGGCCGGAACCGGCGGGTGCGGCGCCGGAACTCGAAGGTGAAGCCGGGCCACAGGGTCAGGTTCCGGCCCTCGCTGTCCAGGTACCAGCTGGAGCAGCCGGTGCCCCACACCGTCGACGGCAGCTTGCGCTGCAGCCCGGCGTTGTAGGCCGCGGCTACCTGCGGCCGCACCTCGGCCGGCCCGCCGCCGGCCGCCTCGATCCGGCCCAGCGCGTCGGCGATGAAGGCAAGCTGGCTCTCGATCATGAAGATCATGGAGGAGTGCCCGAGCCCGGTGTTGGCCCCGGTGAGGTGGAAGTAGTTCGGGAAGCCGGGTACCACGGTGCCCAGGTAGGTCTGGCCGAAGGCGTCCGCCAGCGTGCGGCCGTCGCGGCCGGTGATCCGGCCGAACATCGGGTTGTCGGTGACCCGGAACCCGGTGGCCAGGATCACCGTGTCGGCCTGGTGCGACCGGCCGTCGGCGGTGACCACCGCGCCCGGCCGGAACTCGATGATCTTCTCAGTGACGACGTCCACGTTGGCCGCGGCCACCGCCGGGTAGAAGTCGTTCGACGGGAGCACCCGCTTGCATCCCAGCCGGTAGCCCGGCGTGAGCTTCGCCCGCTTGACCGGGTCGCTGACCGCGCGCTCCAGGTGCCGCCGCCAGATGGCCTCGGCCCGGCGCAGCAGGTCCGGTTTCTGCACGAAGCCGAAGACCATCAGCTCGCGCATCCAGTACGCGGTGATCCGCGAGGCCCGCTGGGCGCCCGGCAGGTACCGGTAGGCGGCGCGCCGCCACCGCCGGACCGGCCTGCCGGTGTGCGGAAGCACGTAAGCGGCCGTGCGCTGGAACAGGGTCAGGTGCTCGGCCAGCGGCTGCACCGCCGGGACGATCTGGATGGCCGAGGCCCCGGTGCCGACGACCGCGATCCGGCGGCCCGCCGCGGACCAGGCGGCGTCCCAGCGGGCCGAGTGCATGACCGTCCCGCCGAAGCCGCCGATGCCGGGGATGTCCGGCAGCGACGGCTCGACCAGCGCGCCGATCCCGGCGATCAGGTACCGCGCGCTGACCTCGCCGCGGCCCGCCACCGTGAGCCGCCAGCTCCGGCCGGCCTCATCCCACCGCGCCCCGGCGACCTCGCAGCCGAACCGGACGTGCGGCAGCACCCCGTACCGCTCCGCGACCCGGTTCAGGTACTGCCACAGCTCGGGCTGCGAGGGGTAGCTGTCGCTCCAGTCCGGATTCGGCGCGAACGAGAACGAGTACAGGTTCGACTGCACGTCGCACCGGCAGCCGGGATAGGTGTTGTCCCGCCAGGTGCCGCCGACCCCGCTGGCCCGTTCCAGCACCAGCAGGTCCCGGTGGCCCGCCCGGAGCAGCGTGATGGCCGCCCCGATCCCGGCGAACCCGGCCCCGATGATCGCGATCTTGACCTGCCGGGGGAGCGGGTCCGCGGAGTCTCCCTGATCGCCCTGCGCACTGGTCATGTTGGGGCAAAGGCTACCCCGCCACAGTGCGGGCAGCCCAGGTCAGCGCGGCCGGGCGGCACCGGGGGCATCGCCTATAGTGCCAGCGTGAGCGGCCGCCTGCTGGACAAGATCTGGGACCGGCACCTGGTGACCAGCCCCGACGGCGAGCCGCCGCTGCTGTACATCGACCTGCACCTGGTGCACGAGGTCACCTCCCCGCAGGCGTTCGACGGCCTGGCGCTGGCCGGCCGCCCGGTGCGGCGGCCGGACCTGACCCTGGCGACGATGGACCACGACGTGCCGACGCGCAGCCAGCGCCGGCGATCCGCTCGCCGCCGATCCGCTGGCCACCGATTCGCTGGCAGCTGAGCAGATGGCCAGGCTGCGCCGCAACTGCGCGGCGCACGGCATCACCCTGTACCCGCTGGGCAGCATCGAGCAGGGCATCGTGCACGTGATCGGCCCGCAGCTGGGCCTCACCCAGCCGGGCATGACGGTGGTGTGCGGCGACAGCCACACCTCCACCCACGGCGCGTTCGGCGCGCTGGCGTTCGGCATCGGCACCAGTCAGGTCGAGCACGTGCTGGCCACCCAGACGCTGCGCCAGGCCAGGCCGGCCGCCATGGCGGTGACCGTGACCGGATCCCTGGCCGCCGGGCTGACCGCCAAGGACCTGGCGCTCGGCATCATCCGGGTGCTCGGGCCCGGCGGCGGCACCGGCACCGTGATCGAGTACCGGGGCGCCGCGGTGCGCGCGCTGTCCATGGCGGGCCGGATGACGCTGTGCAACATGTCGATCGAGTGCGGCGCCAGGGCCGGGATGATCGGCCCGGACGACACCACGTTCGGCTTCCTGCACGGCCGCCCGCACAGCCCGCGCGGCGCCCGGTGGGAGCGGGCACTGGACGACTGGCGCGGGCTGGAGACCGACGCCGGGGCCAGCTTCGACCGCGAGGTGACGGTCGACGCCGCGGCGATCGTTCCGGCCGTGACCTGGGGCACCACGCCGGCCCAGTCGGTCTCGATCGATGCGGCGGTGCCGGATCCGGCCTCGTTCGCCACCGCGGGCGAGCAGCAGGCGGCCCGGCGCGCGCTGGACTATATGGACCTGCGGCCGGGCACCGCGATCCGGGACGTGCCGGTGGACGCGGTCTTCATCGGCTCCTGCACCAATGGCCGGCTGGAGGACCTGCGCGCGGCCGCCGACGTGGTGCGCGGCCGCAGGGTGCACCGGCGGGTGCGGGCCCTGGTCGTCCCCGGCTCGGCCAGGGTCAAGGCCGACGCCGAGGCCGAGGGCCTGGACCAGTGCTTCGTCGCGGCCGGGTTCGAGTGGCGCTCGGCCGGCTGCTCGATGTGCCTGGGCATGAACGGCGACATCATCGAGCCCGGCCAGCGGTGCGCCTCGACCAGCAACCGGAACTTCGAGGGCCGCCAGGGGCCGGGCGGCCGCACGCACCTGGTCTCGCCGCAGGTCGCCGCGGCCACCGCCGTGGCCGGGCACTTCGCGCTGCCCGCGGACCTGTGATGGCGGGCACCAGCCGGATCTGCGGCCGCGCGGTCGTGCTGGACCGGCCCGACATCGACACCGACCAGATCATCGCGGCGGCCTGGATGAAGCAGCCCGGCCGGACCGGGTTCGCGGCCGGCCTGTTCGCCGCCTGGCGGGCCGATCCGGACTTCGCGCTGAACCAGCCCGGCGCGGCCGAGGCGGTGATCCTGGTCACCGGCCCGAACTTCGGCTGCGGATCGTCCCGCGAGCACGCCGTCTGGGCGCTGCTGGAGTACGGCTTCCGCGGCGTGATCGCACCGGGCTTCGCCGACATCTTCCTGGCCAACGCGATCAGCTCGGGCCTGGTCCCGGCCGCGGCAGCAGCTCCCGCCGTGGCCCGGCTGCTGGCCGCGCTGACCGCCGACCCGGCCGCGCGGGTCGAGATCGACCTGGCCGAGCGGCGCATCGAGGTGCCGTCCGCGGGCCTGGCCGAGCCGTTCGAGCTGGCCGACTTGCCCGCCGCCGGCTGCTGGAGGGCCTGGACGACATAGCGCTCACGCTGCGTCACGCGGACTCGATAACCGAATACGAAACGAACCGCCCGCCCTGGCTCCCGTCCCTGAGCCACCCCGAGCCGGGCGGCCCTGCCGGGCCCGGCTCACCGGCCGCCCGTCCTCGACGGTAGCTGGCCCCGGCTGATTAGCGTGGATGTGGCGTTACTGCTAAAACAACAGCAGTAACGCCACATCCATGACAATCCGCGGTCCCTCGCGGTCGGCGCCCTTGCCTTGAAGTACGCTTTAACTCTTATCCTCGGGGTGACCTTTCGGGCGAACTGGACGAGGACGGGAGCGATGGACGGCGGGCTGTGGGTCAGGGAGCGGCGAGCGCTGATCGCCGGCCTGGTGCTGACCACCACGTTCGTCGCCAGCGAGGCGCTCGCGGTGGTCACGATCATGCCGCTGGTTGCCCGCGACCTGCATGGCCTGCGCCTGTACGGATGGGCGTTCAGCGCGTTCATGCTCGGCACGCTGGTCGGCATCGTGGCGGCCGGGCGGGCGGCCGACTCCCGCGGGCCGATCGTGCCGTACCTGGCCGGCCTGGCGCTGTTCTGCACCGGCCTGACCATCGCCGGGCTGGCACCGGCCATGCCGGTGCTGATCGCCGGGCGGACGCTGCAGGGCATCGGCGCCGGCGCGGTGCCCGCCGTTGCCTACGCAGTTATCGGACGCTGCCTGCCGGAGCGGCTGCAGCCGAAGATGATGGCGGTGCTGTCCACCGCCTGGGTGGCACCGGGGCTGGCCGGCCCGGCGCTGAGTGCCGAGGTAGCCCGGCTGTTCGGCTGGCGCTGGGTGTTCCTCGGCCTGCTGCCGCTGGTATGCGTGGCCGCGTCGTTCGCGGTGCCGGCGCTGATCCGGCTGGGCCGCGGCCGTGGCCCCCGAACCGGCCGGGACGACTGGGCTTTCCGGAAACACCGGGCGGGCCGGGCACCGGCTGGTCGACGGTGTGGGGGTCGCGGTCGGGGCCGGCCTGATCCTGGCCGGGCTGACCACGGCGGTCGGTTCCCGCCAGCACCTGGCCGGAGCCGGGATGCTGGTCCTCGGCTGCCTGATCGCGGTCCCGCTGCTGCGCCGGCTGCTGCCTGCCGGAACATTCCGGGCCCGGCCGGGGCTGCCCGCCACCATACTGAGCCGCGGCCTGCTCACGTTCACGTTCTTCGGCGCCGACGCCTACGTCACGCTGGCCATCACCACGGTGCGGCACCGCAGCACGGTGCTGGCCGGGCTGGCGGTCACCGGGGCCACGCTGGGCTGGACCGCCGGCGCCTGGATCCAGGCCCGGCTCAGCAGCCGGCAGGACGTGCGGCACCTGGTCCGGGCCGGGCTGCTGATCATCCTGGCCGGGCAGGCCGGGATGGCGATCACGCTGCGGCCGGAGGTACCGGTAGCGGTGGGCGTGGCGTCCTGGACCGTGGCCGGCCTCGGCATGGGGCTGGCCTACGCGCCGATCTCGCTGCTGATGCTGCGGCAGGCGCCGCCCGGCCGGGAAGGCTGGGCATCGGCCTCGCTCAACCTGGCCGACGTGCTCGGTGACGCGCTCGGCATCGGCGTCGGCGGCGCCGCGATCGCGGCCGGCTGGGCCCTGTCCGACGGCATCACGACCGTGTTCGCCATCGCCGCCGCGGTAGCCCTGGTCGCGGTCGCCGTCACCGTCCGCCTCCCGCCCGGCCCGGTCACCCCCGCCCCGCAGGCTCCCGTCAAGCCGACCGGCAGCGCCCCGCAGCCCGCTACTTCTCGAACTCCGGCGCAACCGACGCGATGAGATCCTCCCGCCCGATCCCGCCCCACGCCTCCCGAGCCGCCGCCCAGCACCGGTCCCGCTCTGGCCCGGCCGGAGCGAGCCGAGCCAGCCGGACCTGCGCCCAGCCGATCGAGATAGGGATCCTCGATGGCCTGGTACAACGCCAGCGCACGTTCGTAACGGTTGCGGGCGGTGTCGTGGTCGGAACGGTTCAGGGCGATGTCGCCCAGGCCCTGGATGCAGTTGGCCTCGCCGAGCACGGACCCGACCTGCCGGTACAGCGGGAGCGCCTGCTCATAGCGGGTGCGGGCGGTGTCGTGGTCGGAACGGTTCAGGGCGATGTCGCCCAGGCTCCGGATGCAGTTGGCCTCGCCGAGCACGTCCCCGACCTGCCGGAACAGCGGGAGAGCCTGCTCATAGCGGGTGCGGGCGGTGTCGTGGTCGGAACGGTTCAGGGCGATGTCGCCCAGGCCCTGGATGCAGTTGGCCTCGCCGAGCACGGACCCGACCTGCCGGTACAGCGGGAGCGCCTGCTCATAGCGGGTGCGGGCGGTGTCGTGGTCGGAACGGTTCAGGGCGATGTCGCCCAGGCTCGGATGCAGTTGGCCTCGCCGAGCACGTCCCCGACCTGCCGGTACAGCGGCAGCGCCTGCTCATAGCGGGTGCGGGCGGTGTCGTGGTCGGAACGGCCGCAGGGCGATGTCGCCCAGGCTCTGGATGCAGTTGGCCTCGCCGAGCACGGACCCGACCTGCCGGTACAGCGGCAGCGCCTGCTCATAGCGGGTGCGGGCGGTGTCGTGGTCGGAACGGTCCAGGGCGATGTCGCCCAGGCTCCGGATGCAGTTGGCCTCGCCGAGCACGGACCCGACCTGCCGGTACAGCGGCAGCGCCTGCTCATAGCGGGCGCGGGCGGTGCCGTGATCCGAGCGATAGAAAGCGAACGTGCCGAGGGCGAATAGGCAACGGGCCTGCTGGCGCGGCGTGCCGTGCTGGGTGATGACGTCCAGTACTTGCGCGGGCCAGCTCGGGCTGGCTGACCCCGGTGAAACGCCAGTAGTCCACCAGACCGTCGAGCGCGTCGGCCATCTTGTCGGTGCTCTGGTTAGTGACAGCGCGCTCGATCATGGCGGTGATGTTGCCGGTCTCGGACTGCAACCGGACTGCCGCTTGGGCTCCTTCTCGGCGGCCGACCTGTTTGCCGACGGTCGCGGCCAGGTTGGCGTAGTGGCTGGGTCGCGGTGTCCAGATCAGCTTGGCCAGGGCGGATGGGCGGTGGCGATGTGCTCGCGGACCGGGGCCAGGGTGCGCAGCCGGGCCGCCTCGTCGAAGGCAAGCCCGAGCTGACGAAGTACCGCCGCGCCGGGCAGCCCTGCGTCGGGCAGGAGGGTCTCCAGGTCGTCGTGGCTGATTCCGTCGGGCAGCGCGCCGAGCAGGCAGAGCAGGCGCCTGGCTGGCTCGGTGAGCAGCGGCGAGCCGACCGAGGCTTCGACCGAGACCGCGACGCTGAGCTCCCGGTGGCCGCCACCGTGGCGCTCCAGCATGCTGGTGCGCTCGCGCCGCCAGCGGGCCGCAACCTGGTCCATGGGCTGGCCCTGGGCCGCATAGCCCAGCAGCTCGACCGCCAGCGGCACCCCGTCCAGCTCCGAAAGCAGCGCATCGAGCCCAGGATCACCGGCCGGGCCTGGGCCGGCCACGTTCAGGAATAGCCGCCGTGCGTCGGCCAGGGGGAGCGGGCTCACCATGGTGAAGTCGCGCCAGCGCACACCCGCCGGACGTCCCGCGCCCCTGGAGCTGATGGCCACTCCCGCGCCCGCGATCCCGGCCACCGTCCGCAGCAGTTCCTCGGTTGCCAGCGGGTCGGCGCTCCACGGGGTCTCGAAGTTGTCCAGCACGATGACCGCGGGTCCGGCCGCGATGGCGCTGCGCACCCGGGCAGCCAGGTCGTCCGGGCCGTCGCCGATCACCCTCAGGTCGGCCGCCAGCCCGGACAGCAGCGCCTCGGCGCTGGCAGCACCGTCGCAGCGGACGAACCAGCGCCGGTCCCCGAACCGCGCGGCCACCCGCGGGTCGTGCAGCGCGGCCAGGCAGATGCTGCTCTTGCCGATTCCCGGCGGGCCGAGCACCGCCACCGGCTCCGGCGGTACCGCCAGCCATGCCGCCACCAGGTCCGCCACCTCGTCATCCCGGCCCACCAGGTCGGGCGCAGCTGGCAGGTCTGCGCCGCGGCTCTCCGGCCTGACTACTGCCGCCGGGCGGCTGTCCTGCAGCGCGTGCAGTAACGCGACCTCGAGCTGATCGGGGGAGGCGAACTTAGCGGTCAGCACGCCGCAGTCCGCCAGCTTGCCCCGGAACCCGCGCTGCCGCTCCTGCAGCTCTGGGTCGCGGTCCAGCAGCCGTCCCGGCGGGATCGGCACGGCCGCATCCTCGTCCAGCAGGAACACCAGCCGCGGCATGCCCGCCTCGGTCGCGGTGTCGAACTCCAGCTCGGTGTAGGACACTTCCGGCCGGTCCCGTACCGGGCTGCCGTACCGCAGCCCGATCAGCCCCACGTACACGTCGCAGTCGCGCACCCTGGCCCGGCAGTAGTCGGCTGGCTTGTCGTCGCGGGCGGCGAAATAGGCCATGTCCGTGACCGCATCCCCGGCCCGGTTCACCGCCGACTCGGCCGCTGCCACGAACGACCGGCCGGGCGGGAAGTCCCGCAGCTCACCGGTATGACTCAGGAAAACTCGTCGCGGAACCCCCACAGTGCCAACTTATGCCCGGCCGCCCACCCGCGCCCTGGCCACTGTCCGAGTCGCTGGTCCCCCGCGCGGCGGCCAGCTGGACCGGCACGTTCAGCTGAGTCAGCCGCGCTCATGTCAGGTATGAGTCCGCGGCATGGGTTCAGGTTCCCGCGCCTGGCCCGCCCGCGCTAAGAGCGCGTCAAGAGGCTGGCCGACGGCGTTAAGATCGCGCCAAGATCGGCGGCGGGGCCCCGGATCGGCGGTCCACTGGAATCGCGATGACCGGACCGGCAGAAACCAGGGTCCGGCGGCGCCGTGGCCTTTCCGCCCCGCTCGCGCTGCCGGCCGGCTTCGGCGCGCTGCTGGCCGTCGGGGCGGTCGCCGCGGCCACCCATGCGGTCAGTCCGCTCTGGGTGCTGATCAGCGCCGGGATCATCGTTCTGGCCGGGGCTTTTCTTGCTGAGCCGGCCGTGGCGCCGGTGCTGGCGGCGATCGGCTGGCTCACCGTAGCGGGGTTTTCCGGGCCACCGTACGCGCAGCTGCAGATGACCGGGCCGCTGGCCGCGCGGGCCGCCGTGGTGATGCTGGCGGCCGGCCTGGCCGGGACCGGTGCCGGCGCGATGATGCGCAGGATCAGCTCGTCGTTCACACTGTTTGTTGTGAGCACTGCCGACGAGCCCGGGCTGGCTGGGAACACCCCAGACGCCAGGCCGGCGCTGCCCGCTGCCGGGCCGCCGCCGGATCCGCCCGTGCTGGCTGACACCGTGCTGGCTGACACCGTGCCTGCTGACAAGGGCGGGCCGCGATGGCGGGTGCCGGACCTGTCCGGCGGGATCGGGGGACGCCGGATCCTGGCCGGGGTGATCCTGGTGGCCGGGCTGCCCCTGCTCACGCTCGCGCTGGTGGCGGGCCAGCGGCACCTCGACCTGGCCAATGACCTGCTGATCTACCTGGTCGCGGTGGTCGCGGTGGCGGTCGTGGGCGGGTTCTGGCCCGCGGTACTCGCCGCGGTCACCGCCAGCCTGCTGCTGAACTGGTACTTCACCGAGCCGGTGCACACGCTGACCATCGCCGACCCGCACAACCTGCTCGCGCTGCTGCTGTTCGTCACGGTCGCGGTCTCGGTCAGCAGCATCGTGCACCTGGCCGCGCTGCGGGCCCGGCAGGCCGACCGGGCGGCCGGGGAGGCCGCGCAGCTGCTCGCGCTGGCCCAGACCGTGCTGGGCGGCGCCGACAGCCCGGCCGCGGTGCTCGGGCACCTGACCCGTACCTGCGGCGGCCGGGCCGAGCTGCTGGAGCGCACCGGCGGCCAGTGGGTCCGGGTGGCGTGCGCTGGCGGAGCTGGAACAGAGCCGGAGCGCCGCATCGAGGCCCGCGCCGACCTGGTGCTCGTCGTCGCCGGGCAGGCCAGGCCGCCGACCGCGCGGCTGCTGGCCGGCTTCGCGGCGCAGGCGGCGGCGGCACTGGACCGGGACCGGCTGCGCACCCAGGCGGCCCAGGCCGAGGCGCTGGCCGAGGGCAACCGGATGCGCACCGCCCTGCTGGCGGCGGTCAGCCACGACCTGCGCACCCCGCTGGCCTCGATCAAGGCGAGCGTGAGCACGCTGCGCCAGACCGACGTGCAGTGGGCGCCCGCGGACGAGGCGGCCCTGCTGGCCACGATCGAGCAGTCCGCGGACCGGCTGGACGCGCTGATCGGCAACCTGCTGGACATGAGCCGCCTGACCACCGGGTCGCTTCAGCCGTTCCTGCGGCCCACCGCCATCGACGAGGTCGCGCCGGTGGCGCTGCGCGGCCTGGACGGCGGTGCCGCGGTGCTGCTGCGGGTGCCGGACGGGCTGCCGCTGATCCGCACCGACCCCGGCCTGCTGGAGCGGGTGCTGGCCAACCTGTTCGCCAACGCGCTCGCCTACTCGCCGCCGGGACGGCCGCCGGAGCTGCACGCGAGCGCCGAGGGCGACAGCATCCTGCTGGACGTGGTGGACCACGGCCGGGGCGTGCCCAGCCGGCTCAAGAAGCGGATGTTCGAGCCGTTCCAGCGGCTGGACGACCGCGGTACCGGGACGCTGCCGGGAACCGGGAACGGCGGCGTGGGCCTCGGCCTCGCCGTGGTGAAAGGATTCCTGGACACCATGGGCGGCACGGTCCGGGCCGCGGATACTCCGGGCGGGGGACTGACCATGCGGGTCAGCCTGCCGGCCGTCGCGGTGGCCAGCCGGGTCAGCCGGACTGCCGAGCCGTGACCAGGGTCCTGGTCATCGACGACGAGGCGCCGATCCTGCGCGCGCTGCGGATCAACCTCACCGCCCGGCAGTACCAGGTGACCACCGCGGCCGACGGCGCGTCCGGGCTGGCCGCGATGGCGCGGGACCGGCCGGACGTGCTGATCCTGGACCTCGGGCTGCCGGACATGGACGGCACTGAGGTGATCCGGGGGGTGCGCGGCTGGACCAGCACGCCGATCATCGTGCTGTCCGCCTGGGGCCAGGAGGGCCAGAAGGTGGCCGCGCTGGACGCCGGCGCCGACGACTACATCACCAAGCCGTTCGGCATGGACGAGCTGCTGGCCCGGCTGCGGGCCGCGGTGCGCCGGGCGTCCCCGGCCCCGGACGAGCCGGTGGTGGTCACCGGCGACTTCAGCGTCGACCTGGCCGACAAGCGGGTCACCAGGAACGGTGCCGACGTGCGGCTGACGCCGACCGAGTGGCAGCTGCTGGAGGCCCTGGTACGGCGGCCGGGGCGACTGGTCAGCCAGCGCCAGCTGCTGCAGGAGGTCTGGGGCCCCGGCTACCAGACCGAGGCCAACTACCTGCGGGTGTATGTCGCCAACCTGCGCCGCAAGCTGGAACCGGATCCGTCCCGGCCCCGGTACCTGCTGACCGAGCCGGGCATGGGCTACCGGTTCTGCCCCTGAGCCCTTGAGCCCTGGGGCCGCGGGTCGCGCTACTCGCTGCCGCCCGGTGAGCGCAGCTCGTAGACCGGGTTGAAGATGGTCCGCTGGCCCTTGATGGCGGTCACCCGGCCCCGGACCACGATGCGCCGGCCCGGCGCGATGCCGGGGATGTTCCGCCGGCCCAGCCAGACCAGCGTGATATTGCCGGTGCCGTCCCACAGGTCGGCCTCCATCGTCTGGCTGGTGCCGCGCGGCCGGACCGTGACCGCCCGCAGGGTGCCGGCTACCTGCACCTTCTCCAGCGCGGGGCAGTCGCCGATCGGGGTGGCGGCTGCGTGGCCCGCGCCGGTGTCCGCGCTCATCTCCTGTCGCAGCTCGCTGGCGTGCTGCGCCTCCCGCCCGGTGAGGCGGCCGATCAGGGCCGTGCCTCCGGCGCTCACGGCGCCCGCCGCGGCCGGGACTCCCGCCCCGCCCCGGCGGGCCGCGGCGGTGGCCGAGCTGAGCTGGTAGGGCACGCTGGCCACCACCACCCCGCGCTGCTGCAGCAGCCTGGCCTTCAGCCGCAGCGCCGACTGGTTGTGCAGCAGCTGCTCCCACCAGTGGCCGAGCACGTACTCGGGCACGTACACCGTGACGATGTCGCGCGGGCTCTCCCGCCGCAGCCGCTTCACGTACTCCACCACCGGCCTGCTGATCTCCCGGTAGGGAGAGGCGATGACGGTCAGCGGCAACGGCATGTTCCGGCGCTCCCACTCCTCCTGCAGCCGCTCCGTCTCCGCCTCGTCCACGGCCACCGTGATGGCCTCCAGGTGGCTCGGCCTGGTGGCCCTGGCGTAGGCCAGGGCGCGCAGCGTGGGCAGGTGCAGCTTGGAGACCAGCACGATGGAGCGGTTGCTGGACGGCAGCGTGAGCGCGAGGTCCTCCTCCGGGGTCAGCTCCAGCGCGACCTGCTGGTAGTGCCGCTGGATGCCGCGCATGGTCAGCCAGATCACCACCATCGCCGCCACCGCGATCCAGGCCCCGTTGCGGAACTTGCTGACCAGCACGATGCACAGCACCACGCCGGTGACGCAGGCGCCGACCGTGTTGATCGCCCTGGACCGCATCATGTGCAGCCGGGTGGCGCGGTCGGTGACCGCGGGCAGCAGCCGGTTCCAGTGCCGGATCATCCCGGTCTGGCTGCACGTGAACGACACGAACACGCCGATGATGTAGAGCTGGATCAGCCGGGTCGGCGACGCCTGGAACGCGACGATCAGCACGATCGCGAAGCCGGACAGCAGCACGATGCCGTTGCTGTAGGCGAGCCGGTCGCCCCGGTTGCGCAGCTGGCGGGGCAGGTAGCCGTCCCTGGCCAGGATCGAGGCGAGCACCGGGAACCCGTTGAACGCGGTGTTCGCGGCCAGCACCAGGATCAGCGCGGTGACCAGCTGCAGGAAGTAGAAGAACGGGGACGAGCCGCCGAAGACGGCGCGGCCGACCTGCGCGATCACGGTCCGCGGGGCCTGCCCGGCGGGCAGCCCGATCAGGTCGCCCGGCTCGCCCGCGTGCACATGGCTGATCAGGGCCAGCGCGGTCACGCCGGCGAACATGGCCACCGCGATGCCGCCGAGCAGCGCCAGCGTGGTGGCCGCGTTCTTGCTCTTCGGCTCGCGGAAGGCCGGCACGCCGTTGCTGATCGCCTCCACCCCGGTCAGCGCGGTGCAGCCGGAGGAGAATGCCCGCAGCAGCAGGAACGTCAGTGCCAGGCCGCTGAACTCCTGCACCGACCGGTAGTGGTAGCTGGCGCTCTCGGCGTGCAGGTGCTGGCCGAGCGCGAGCCGGGTCCCGCCCCAGATGATCATCAGCGTGACCGCGCCGATGAAGCAGTAGGTCGGGATCGCGAACGCGGTGCCCGACTCCCGGACGCCGCGCAGGTTCATCACCGCGATCACGGCCACCACCAGCACTGCGATCAGGGTCACGTGCGCGTCCAGCGCCGGGAACGCCGACGCCAAGTTGGCCACCCCAGAGGACACCGACACCGCCACGGTGAGGGTGTAGTCCACCATCAGGGCGCTGGCCACGGTGATGCCCACACGTCGGCCCAGGTTGGTGGTGGTCACCTCGTAGTCCCCGCCGCCGGACGGGTAGGCGTGCACGTTCTGCCGGTAAGACGCCACGACCACCAGCATCAGCAGCCCGACCGCCAGCGCGATCCAGGGCGTGTGCGAGATCAGCGCGATCCCGCCGGCCGACAGCACGATCAGGATCTGCTCGGTGGCGTAGGCAACCGAGGACAGCGCGTCGCTGGCGAAGACCGGCAGCGCGATCTTCTTCGGCAGCAGCGTGTGGCCCAGCCGGTCGCTCTGCACCGGCCTGCCGACCAGCAGCCGCTTCACGACCCCGTACACCATGGCCACGAGCGAATGCTAGGCCCGCGAGAGCGTGCTCGTACATGCCCCGCGGCCATCTGCCGCCGTTCTGGCCGGCCTCAGGGCAGACTGGACGGGTGCGGCGGACAGGGCTGTACCGGTCACCACGGGACCGGTCACCACGGGACCGGCTATCACCGGTGACCGGCCATGACCGGACCGGTGATAGCCGCGCTGGCGGCGGCCGGCTTACTGGCCGGGCCGTGGCAGCGCGCGGTCATCTTCGCGTTCTCGGTGCCGTCCGGGCAGCCGTTGCGGACCGGCTGCCCCCACTGCGGTCAGCCGGTACCGCGCGGCCGGCCGGTACTGCGCGGCCGCCCGCCGGTGCTCGCCGTGGCCAGCCCGTCCGGCCGGTGCCCGGCCTGCCGGGCCAGGTCCGGTCCCTGGCCGGGTGCGGTCGAGCTGACCACGGCGGTCACCCTCGGCCTGCTCGCGGCCCGGCTGCAGGCCGGCCTGGTGCTGGCCGCCGACTGCTTCTGGGTGCTGCTCGCGGTGCCGCTCGGCTATATCGACGCGGCGGTCCGGCGGCTCCCGCACGCGCTCACCGGGCCGGCCTTCCTGGGCACGCTGGCGCTGCTGGCGGCGGCGGCCGGGCAGGCCGGGCAGTGGTCCGGTCTGTTCCGGGCGGTGCTGGGCGGGCTCGCCCTGGTGGCCGGCTTCTGGCTGGCCGCGTTCCTCAGCCCGTCCGCCGTCGGCCTCGGTGACGTGCGGCTGGCCGCGAGCACCGGCACCGTGCTGGCCTGGTTCGGCTGGGCCACCCTGGTGGCCGGCCTGCTGGCCGCGTTCGTGCTGGCCGCGGTGTACGGTCTCGGGCTACTGGCGGCCCGGCGGGCGACGCTGCGGCAGCAGATCCCGTTCGGCCCGTTCCTGATCGCCGGGACAGTGCTGGCCATCCTGGCGGCCGGACGGTAATCGGCGGAATCGCTCAGCCGGGCGGGGAGACCCGGCCGGACGGGATCAGCGGCATCGAGCGGAGCCGGACCCCGCAGGCCGCGAAGATCGCGTTGGCGATGGCGGGCGCGACCGCGATGATGGGCGCCTCGCCGCCGCCCGCGGACGGCTGGTCCGGCCGGTCGATCAGCAGCACCCTCAGGCTGGCGGGGACGTCGGCCAGCCGCGGCACCCGGTACTGCGACATGGAGCCGTTGCGGATCCGGCCGCCGGTGAAGTCGATCTGCTCGAACAGGGCCGGGCCGAGGCCCATCACGACCGCGCCCTCGACCTGGTTGGACAGCCCGTCGGGATGCACGATCGCGCCGCAGTCGACCGCGGTCACCAGATCGGCTAGCCGGACCGTGCCGTCGGCGGCCACGCCGACCCTGGCCGCGGTGGCGACCCGGCCGTTCTTTTCCGTCCCGAGCGCGATGCCCAGGCCGGTCCGCTCGCCGTCGGTGCCGCCGTCGCCGCGGCCGGAACGGCGCCAGCCGATCGCGTCCGCGGCCGCCTGGAGCACGGCCGCCAGGCGGTCGTCGTCCAGGTGCCGCAGCCGGAACTCGACCGGGTCCGCTCCGGTGGCCGCGGCGATCTCGTCCAGGTGGGACTCGCGGGCGAAGTTGTTCGCGGTGGCGGCCAGCGCCCGGTAGGAACCGCGGGCCAGCGGTCCCTCGGCCGGCTGGTAGGCGATCCGCTGGTGCTCTACCCGGTAGGGCAGCTCCAGGCCAGACGCGCCGGCGTGGATGTCGGTGAACGTCCACGCGGTCAGCCGCCCCGACGCATCGGTGCCGCTGGCCACCTCGATCACGGCGGCCGGCCGCAGGTAGCCCGGCCAGGAACTCATCCTGCCGGGTCCACTGCACCTTCACCGGCCGCCCGGCCGCCCTGGCCAGTAGCGCCGCCTCCAGCGCGACCGCGGAGCCGTGCTTGCCGCCGAAGCCGCCGCCGAAGTCGGGCACGATCACCTGCACCAGGTCCTCGGGCAGGTCCAGGGCCTCGGCCAGCTCGCGCCGGGCCCGGAACGGGGTCGAGGTGGCGGCCCAGACGGTCAGCCGGCCGTCGTCCCAGCGGGCCAGGGCCACCCTGGGCTCCAGCGGCACGTGCGCCACGTAGGCCGCCTCGTACTGCGCCGCCAGCCGGACCTCGGCACCGGCCAGCGCGGCGTCCGGATCGCCCTGCTCGCGGGCAAACGGAGACCGCGAGCCCGGCCCGTCCGCCGGGTGCGCGCGCAGGTAGCCGGCCAGCCCGGCGGGATCCGGGCCGGTCCCGGCGGGCCCGGAGCCGGGCGGCGGCTGCCAGTCGGCCCGGATCGCGGCCAGCGCGGCGCGGGCGGCGGGCTGATCGGGCGCCACCACGCCGGTCACCGGGCCGGACCGGACCACGGTGACCCCCGGCATGTCCTGCGCCCCGCACGCGTCGGCCTGCCGCAGCGTGCCGCCGGCCACCGGCGAGTGCAGCACGCAGCCGTGCAGCATGCCGTCCAGCCGCAGGTCGGACGGGAACAGCTTGGCCCCGGTCACGACGTCGGCCGAGCCGGCCGCCGTGGCCGGCCGTCCGGCCACGCGCCAGGCGGCGGCCGGGGTGACCGGGCTGTCGGCGGGCACCAGCTCGGCCCGGCGCAGGCCGGTCACGAGCTCGCCGTAGCTGGCGCTCGGCGCGCCGTCCGGGCCGGCGATCACCCCGTCGGCAGCGGTCAGCGCGCCGGGCGGCAGCCCGAACCGCTCCGCCGCGAATTCCCGGAGCAGCCGCATGGCCGCGGCAGCCGCGGTCCGCAGCGGCGGGGCCGCGTGCGGCATGGCCCGGCTGCCGAACGTGCCCCAGTCGAACGGGGACGTGCCGGTGTCGCCCATGGCCACGGTCACCGCCCCCGGCGGCACCGCGAGCTCCTCGGCCACCAGCAGGCCAAGCGCGGTCCTGGTGCCCTGGCCCGCCTCGACCTTGCCGGTGAACGCGGTCACCGTGCCGTCGGCGCCGACGTGCACCCACGCCTCATCGGTCTCGCGGGAGTCCTCGCCCGGCTCGCCGGGACCGGCCACCACTGTCATCAGCCCGTCCGGCATGGCCGCGGTCAGCTCGCCGGGCTTGGCGCCGAGGTCCCAGGGGCGGCCGGGGACGATGCCCGGCTCGCCCGCCAGATCCGGCCGGGCCAGCCCGGCGGCGGGCACCGGCTCCAGCAGCTCGGGGTGCTCCATCAGCTCGGCTGCCCGGTGCACGGCGCGCCGGATCCGCGGGTAGGTGCAGCAGCGGCAGACGTGGCCGTCAAGCTCGGCGTCGATCCGCCGGTCGTCCGGGTGCGGCACGGCGGCCAGCAGCGCGGCCGTGCCGATCAGCCAGCCCGGCGTGCAGAAGCCGCACTGCATGGCC
Organism: uncultured Actinomycetota bacterium; assembly: GCA_963719705.1. GTDB lineage: Bacteria > Actinomycetota > Actinomycetes > Streptosporangiales > Streptosporangiaceae > CAVRCV01. The sequence continues at coordinate 138,206 of CAVRCV010000008.1, read as the reverse complement.
CCGGTCTCCAGCCAGGCCTGCTGCACCGGGTGCAGGATGCCGTCCTCGGCCAGGCCCTCGACCGTGGTGATCCGCTGGCCGGCCACGCTGGCCGGGTCTACCTGGCAGGACTGGACGGCCCGGCGGCCGAGCAGCACCGTGCAGGCGCCGCAGGCGCCCTCGCCGCAGCCCGGCTTGGGCCCGGTGATGCGGAGGTCGTCGCGGAGCAGGTCCAGCAGTTTCTGTCCGGGCCGCGCGGTGGCCTGACGCGGCTGTCCGTTGACGAAGAACGCGAGCGACATGGGCTGGACTGGCTCCCTTCGGCGGTGCCTTCGGGTCACGGCCGGTCGCGGCCGCATGCTGCGAACGGCTCAGTGTCCGGCATCGTTCCGGTTTGCGGGGTCAGCGGAGCGTGATCACGTTGGCCGTGACCAGCCCGGCCTGGTCCGAGGACAGGTAGGCGATCACCTCGGCGACCTGCTCCGGAGCCGCGACGTGAAAGTGCACATCGCTGGCGATCACCGCCTCCCGGACCGCATCGGTCACCCAGCCGGTGTCGGTGACCGGGGGATAGACCATGTTGGCCGTGACCCCGTAGCGGGCCAGCTCCAGGGCCGCCGACATGGTGTAGTTCGTCTGGGCCGCCTTGGCGGCGCCGTAGGACACCTCCTGCGGGAAGCCGAGGTCGCCGCCCGAGGTCAGGCCGACGATGCGGCCCCAGGTCCCGCCGCGGGCTACGTGACGGCGGGAGAACTCGCTGATCAGCAGGGCCGGAGCCATGGCGTCCACGGCGAACTGCCGGTTCCAGGTGGCGGCGCTGACCTGCTGCAGCTCCCGGTCGAACCGGTCGGCGCCGGTCGCGCCGAAGGTGTCCCTGAGCGATGCGGTGGCGTTGTTGACCAGGATGTCGACCGGTCCGAGGTGCTCCTCGGCGGCGTCGAACAGCTCGGCCGCGCTGGCCGGGTCTGACAGGTCGGCCTCGACCGCCACGGCCGTGCCGCCGCCGGCCCGGATCCGCGCCGCGACGGCCTCGCCATCCCTGGCGTGGTTATCCCGGTACGCCTGCGGCAGGCCCGGATCCGCCGGCTCGGACAGCCGCCAGAACGCGCACAGCACGGCGCAGCCCTGCTGCCCGAGCGCGACCGCGGTAGCCGCGCCGATGCCGTGATTGGCCCCGGTCACGATCGCGGTGTGCCGGCCAGGCGGCGCCTCGGTGACCACGAGCCGAGCCTGCCGAGCGGGCCGAAATTTGTCAAAGCACAAAACTTGTCAAAGCAGTCGTCCGTGGCAAGACGGCGGCCCTCGGCCCCGGCCTGCCCGCAGCGGTGCCCGCCATGCAGCACTGCTGCGGGCCAGGGATCTCAGGCCTTGCCGCGCTCGGCCAGGCCTGGCTCGATGCAGAACTCGTTGCCTTCCGGATCGGCCAGGACCACCCAGCCGGTTCCGTCGGGCCTGCGCCGGTCGTCGGCCAGGCTCGCGCCGATGCCGAGCAGGCGGGTGACCTCCTCGTCCCTGGTGCGCCCGGTCGGGATGAGGTCGAGGTGCAACCGGTTCTTCACCTTCTTGCCCTCGGGCACCGGAATGAACAGCAGGCTGATCCCGTGCCCGTAGACGATCCGGCCCTCCGGGTCATCGGGATGGTTCGGGTCGTCCGGGTCTTCCTGCCAGCCGGTGGCCTCGCTCCAGAACAGAGCCTGCCGGTACGGATCGTGACAGTCGACTGCGATACTGCGGATATCGAGCATGCGGTTTCCCTTGCTATTGCGGGACGCGCGCACGCCGACGGCGAAAGCGTCAGGCCAGGACGCCAGGCGGAGGCGCGCTGCTATGGCTGAATGACATGGCGGCCTCCTTCCCGTGTCGGTGACGCTCCCGGAAGTATGCCAGACGCTTGGGGGACCAGGCGCATCCGGTGCCGCCGTGCGGGTGTACGCCAGATTTGCAGACGGCCTGTGTCTGGTTGCGTACCACCCTTCCGGACAGGCGCTCGAAGTGGCCTGGGCCGGGTGCGGGGCGCCGACCAGCACGGTCCTGCCTGGATGTGACCGCGCCGCCAGGTCAGCCCCGCTGCCCGCGCGACCGCGGCGGCCGGTGCAGACCTGCCCCGCGCCTGTCCTGTTTCATGATCCTGTAAAGAAAATGCTGTCGGGGCAGTATTTTCTTTACAGGATCATGAACTGCCGGGGGTCAGGGGGAGCCGGGGGCCGTCCGTTCTGGTGAGCCGGTCCAGGGGGCCGGTGCCGGGCTGGCCGCTATCCCGGAGCAGAGGCGGCCCAGGTGCGGGGCGCCGACCAGCACGGTCCTGCCTGGAGGTGACCGCGCCGCCAGATCAGTCCCGCTGCCAGCGGAACGCACCGGCCCAACATGACAGTCGCGGACCCCGCCCGTGGTCACAGTGACCGTGCTGACAGTGCCGTGCTCACAGTGACCGTCACAGGGCGGGCGCAGGATCGGCGCACTGGCAACTTCCCCGGCGCGGGGCCAGGGAACCGGGAGCGGCGGATGACAGGACCGGCGGGCATGCGGCTGCGCGGCCTGGCCGCGCTGATCGCGCTGCTCGCGGTGGTGGCCGGCCTGCCGGCCGTGCTGTACCGGCTCGGCGGCTTCCCGGTCCCCGCGCATGCCCCCGGCTGGCAGCAGGCCGGCCGGGTCCTGCTGCACCGCGACAACGGCCGGCTGTTCCTGGCCGCCGTGCGCGACGTCAGCTGGCTGGCCTGGGCCGCGTTCACCGCGGCGGTGATCGCTGAGGTGCAGGCCGCGGTGCGGCACCGCGCCGCGCCGCGGTTGCGCCTTGGTGGCCTGCAGGCGTCCGCGGCGCAGCTGGTCGCGCTCACGGTGCTGGCGTTCGGGCCGGGTTCGGTTTCGCCCGGCCCGGCCGCGCCGGTCCCGGCCAGGACGGCGCCGGTCCCGGCCAAAACGGCGCCGGTCCCGGCCAGGACGGCGGCCGTCCCGGCCAGGGCCCGTGCCCCGGCACTGGCCCGCAGTGCCGTCGCGGCCCGCAGCAGCGTCCAGGCCCTCGCCCGGACCGACGTCCCGACCCCGACCCCGACCTCACCCCGGATGATGAGCATGGGCTTCTACCAGCTGGTGACAGTACGGCCCGGCGATTGCCTGTGGACGATCGCCCAGCACTACCTCGGCAACGGGGACCTGTATCCGGAGATCGTGAAGCTCAACCTCGGGCATGAGATGGGCGGCGGCCAGGTGTTCACCGACCCGTCGCTGATCTGGCCCGGCTGGGTGCTCCAGCTGCCGGATAGCGGACCAGCCGGGCATTCCCGGCCGGGCGGGTCCGAGCATCACGCCGCGCACCCGTCCCACGAGCACCGGTTCCGGCGCCCGCACCCGGCCGCCGGCGGCGGCAGCCCGGGGACCCAGGGCCAGCCCGGTGGCGGGCATCACCCCGGCCGGCACGGTGCGGGCGGGCACAGCGAGCACGGTGCCGGCGGCAACGGTGCCGGCCAGCACGGTACCGGCCAGGACGGTACCGGCAGGCACAGTGCTGGCAGGCACCGGGCGGAGGGGCAACCGGGCGGGGGGCAGTCTCCGGCGCGGCCGGGCCCGGAGGTTCCGGCCGCTGCCATCTTCGCCGCGGGGCTGCTGGCCGGGGGAGCCGCGGTCTCCCTGGCCCGGCTGCGGCACCGGCAGCGCCAGGCCCGCCAGCTGGGACGCCGGATCCCGCTGCCGACCGGCGCCCCGGTGCTGACGGCCGAGCACCGGCTGCGCGCGGCCGCGGCACCGGGCCAGCCCGGCTGGGCGCCGACCGCGCTGCGCGCGGTGCTCGGCGAGCTCGGCGCCGGCCTGCTGGCCGCGGACCGTGACATCCCCGGCATCACCGGCCTGCGGCTGCGCCCGGCCGGGCTGGAGGTGCTGCTCGCGGGGCCGCCCGGCGAGCCGCCGCCGGCTCCGTTCACCGTCCCGGCCAGCCCGGACGGGTTGTCCTGGTGGCTGCCCCGGCCGGACGCGGAGCAGGCCGGGCCGTACAGCCCGGGCGAGACCGGCGACCTGCTGCCGGGCCTGGTCACCATCGGGGGCACCGACGGCGGCTACCTGCTGGCGGACCTGGAGTACCTCGGCGTGACCACGGTGCAGGGGCCGTCCGCGCTGGCCGGTCAGGTGCTCGCGACCGCCGCCGCCGAGCTGGCCACCAGCGAGCTGGCCGGCTGGTACGACCTGGTCCTGGTCGGATACGACGAGCTGGCCAGCGCCGGCAGCCGGGTGACCTGCTGCCGGGACCTCGACCAGGCGCTTGACCTGCTGGCGGCCAAGGCCGTGGCCTCCCGGCGCGGCCTGGCCGGACAGGACCCGGCCAGCATCCGCGGACTGCGGCTGGCCGACCCCGGCAACCCGGACTGGGTGCTCTCGCTCCTGGTCAGCCGGGACGCCCCGGCCGCTGGCCAGCTCGCGCTGCTGCTGGACCTGGCCGGCGAGCCGGCCGGCATCGCGGCGCTGGTGCCCGGCGGGCCAGCCGCCCCGCCGGACCGGGCCGTCCCGGCCAGCATCCAGCTCGCCGCCGACCCGGCATCCCCGGGCGGGATCGTGGCCGACCTGGTCCCGCTGGGCATCCGGGCCTGGCCGCAGCCCCTGGAAGCGGCCGATTACCAGGCGCTGGCCAGCATGTTCACGGTCGCGGCCGAGGAGGCCGACGTCGCTCCCGGCGCCCCGCCCTATGACGGCTGCCGGTGGCCGCCGCCGGTCCCGGCCGACACCGGGGAAGCGCCCGGCGGCGACCCTGGTCCCGGCGATGACCCGATGCCGGGCGACGGCGAGCCGGCCAGCGGGCCGGTGCCCAGCGGGCCGGTGCCCAGCGGCGGATGGCAGGCGCTGCGGGTCGGCATGCTCGGCAGCCTGACCATTAACGGGAGTCCCGCGCTGCTGCCGCCGCAACCAGCCAGCCTGCTCCTGCTGCTGGCCCTCGGCGGCCCGGACGGCCTGTCCGGGCCGGAGCTGCGCTACCTGCTCGGCGCCGATCCCGGCCACCCGAGGCCGCTGGCCTGGCTGCACGAGCTGGTGACCAGGACCCGGCGTCAGCTCGGCCCCGCGCCCGGCGGCCGGGACTGGATCGAGCACTCCGGTACCGGTCACCACGGGGGCAGGTACGTGCTGCATCCCGCCGTCCGGTTCGACTGGGCCGAGTTCGACGCGCTGGCCAGCGCGGGTCTGCGGGACCGGGATCCGGCCCGGCTGCGAGCCGCGATCGGGCTGATCCGGGGCCAGCCGCTGGCCGGCTGCGGCCTGTGGTCGCTCGACCCGGCGCTGCTTGAGACTGTGCGGGCCCAGATCGTCGACGCCGCGCAGCTGCTGTCCGGCCTTGAGCTGGCCGCGGGGGACTGTTCCGCGGCCGCGCACGCGGCCAGGACCGGGCTGGCTGGCGACCCGGCCGCGGAACAGCTATGGCGGGCGCTGATGCGGGCCGAGCATGCAGCCGGGAACCCCGCCGGGCTGCACGAGGCGTGGAGCCGGTGCCTGGACCAGGTGGCAGGCGCGGACGCGGACGGGGAGCCGGACCCGCGCACTGCGCTGCTGTACCGCCAGCTCGCCGACCGGTGCCAGCGGGGTGCCTAGCGCGCCGTGCCTGCCGGGGCCGGGTGCCTAGGGCAACGTGCCCAGCGGGGTGCCTGGTGCGGGGCACAGAGCGGGTGAAACGATCGTGCTGTGACCTCGCCGGAGCCAGAGCCGCCGCTGATGGCCGCGCTCAGCCAGGCGCCGGCCGCGACGGCGGCCGGGGTGGAGGTCCATGACTACCTGGCGCCGCGGGTCCGGATCCCGGCCGACCTGCTGCGCTGCGCGATCGCCGGGATCGAGGCCGCGCTCCTGGTCGGGCTGGCGCTGGTCTCCCATGAGACCACTCACGGGGTCCAGATCACCGCGGTCGGGGCCAGCCACTTCCTGCCGTCGGTGCTGCTGCCGATCGTCAGCATCGCGGCCCACGCCGCCCTGCTGATCCTGCCGGTGGCGCTGGCCATCCGGCTGCTGCTGCACCGTCAGCCCAGGCGGCTGGCCGAGGCGGTGCTGGCCGGCGGGATCGCGGTGGCCGTGGTCGCGGTCGCCAACGCGGTGCTGCGCCAGCACTTCGCCGTGCAGCTCTACCAGGCGCTGATCATCCGGCCGTCCAGCGGCCCGCAGGCGGCGAGCAGCGTGGCGGCACTCGACGGCCTGCTGGCCGGCCTAGCCGCCTATATCACCGTCATCGGGCTGGGCGGCCGGCCGCGCTGGCGCACCGGGTTCTGGCTAGCGATCGGGTTCTACGGCCTGGTCGGCCTGGCCTCCTCCCAGACCACGGTGCTCGCGCTGCTGATCGCGCTGCTGCTGGGCAGCGGGCTCGGCTCCGGCCTCCGGTACCTCAGCGGCTCGGCGTCCGAGCGGCCGCCGGCCACCGCGGTGGCCGCGGCGCTGGCCGCAGCCGGGGCGCCGGTGGTCAGCATGCACCGGGTCTGGGACGCCCGCGCCGAGACCCGCAGGTACGCGGCGACCGGCCGGGACGGCAGCCAGCTCGACGTGACCGTGTTCGACCGGGACCAGCAGGCGGCAGGCGCCCTGTACCGGATCTACCGGCGGGTCCGGCTGAAGGCGCAGGTGTCCAGGATCGCGCCGCTGACCGTCGAGCGTGCCGTGGAGCGGCGCGCGCTGCTGACCTACGCGACCCAGGATGCCGGGGTGCCCACGCCTCAGCTGCGCGCGGTGGCCAGGGTCGGCCCGGAGGCCGCCGTGCTGGCCAACGACCACCACGACGGCGTCACGCTGGCCGACCTGGACGGGCAGCCGACCGATGACCAGCTCGCCCGGGTCTGGGACACCGTGCTCGCGCTGCACGCGCACCGGGTGACCCACCGCACGCTGACCGCGGACCGGATCATGTTCAGCAACGGCCGGGGCAGCCAGGACCACGAGGCCAGCCAGGACCACGCGCCGCCAGACCACAGAGCACCGGGCCAGCGAGGAGCACCGGAACGGCCAGGTCATGCTGCTGGATCCGGGCAACGGGGACGTCGCGGCCAGCGACCTCCAGGTCCGGCTCGACCTGACCCAGCTGATGGCCGAGATCGCGCTCATCGCCGGCCCCGACCGGTCGGCCGCGCTGGCGATCCAGAAGGTCAGCCAGGGCGAGCTCCGGGCGATGGTGCCGCTGCTGCAGCCGGTCGCGCTGCACCGCAGCACCAGGGCGGCGCTGCGGCGGCGCAAGGACGTGCTGCCCGCGCTCAGGAAACGGCTGCTCACCGTCGTGCCGGACGGCGAGGCCGCGCCGGTCCAGCTGGAGCGGATCCGGCCGCGCACGCTGGTCACCCTGGTGGCCGGCCTGATCGCGGCCTACGTGCTGGTCGGCCAGCTGATCCGGGTGCACCTGCGGACGGCCTTCGCCGGCGCCGACTGGCGCTGGGTCGTGGTGGTGATGCTGCTGTCGGCCGCCACCTACGTCGGCGCCGCCTGGTCGGTGTCCGGCTTCGTGCTCGAGCGGCTGCGGCTGACCCGGACCTTCCTGGCCCAGGTCGCCGCCTCGTTCGTGACCCTGGTCACGCCCGCCGCCGTCGGCGGCGTGGCGCTGAACCTGCGCTACCTGCGCCGCTCCGGGGTCGCCCCGGCGGACGCCGCGGCCAGCGTGGGCGTCTCCCAGCTGGTCGCGCTCGGGCTGCACCTGATCCTGCTGGTGATCTTCGCGACAATCGCCGGCGCCTCCCAGGCACACTCCCTGCACCCGCCGGACTGGCTGTACATCGCGCTGGCCGCGCTGGCCGCCGGGGTGCTGGTGCTGCTGGCCATCCCGGCCGGCCGCCGGCTGATCCGGTCCCGGCTCGGCCCGGCCCTGGGCCAGGTCATCCCGCGGCTGCTGGACCTGGCGCAGCGGCCGGCCAAGCTGGCCGAGGGCATCGGCGGGGCGCTGCTGCTGACCCTGGCCTACATCCTCGCGCTGGACGCGTCCGTCCGGGCGGTGGGCGGGGCGATCCCGATCGCGAGCGCGGCGGTCGTCTACCTGACCGGCAGCGCGATCGGCTCCGCGGTACCCACGCCGGGCGGCATCGGCGCGGTGGAGGCCGCCCTGTCGGCTGGCCTCGTCGCCGCCGGGCTGCCCGGCGCCAAGGCGCTCAGCGCGGTGCTGCTGTTCCGCACCCTGACGTTCTGGCTGCCGGTGCCGCTCGGCTGGGTCTCGATGAACTACCTGCAGCGGATCGACGCCCTCTAGCCCTGGCCGGGTCTCAGCCGAGCCTGCCCACCGCCAGCGCGGCCGCCAGCAGCACGACGCCCCAGGACATGGTCCGCAGCGCGCGCTCCAGCGGGGCCAGCAGCCGGGCTCCGTCCAGCTCCGTGACCTGCCCGTCGGCCAGCGTGATGCGGCCCTGCACCGCGGTGGTGCGCCGCCGCAGGGTCCGGGCCGGGGTGCTCAGGCTGCGCTGTGCCGCGGACAGCGCGAGGGCCGCGGCCGAGGCGAGCACCGCCGACAGCGCCAGCCGGCCCGTCTGGGCCACGTACCCGGTCAGCACCGGGAACGCGCCCCACCCGGCGGCGAAGCCGAGATCGGTATGGACCAGGCCGCCGAACAGCTCGGCGTTGTAGGCGATGACCAGGACCGGTCCCGCCACCATGAACGGCAGCAGGGCCCACCCGGTCCTGGCGATGCCGGCCGCGCCCAGGCCGATGGCGCCGGCCAGGCCGGCCACGGTGACCGCGACCAGCGCCGCCGAGGAGATCCTGGTGCGCAGCGGGCGGCCGTTCAGCTCGTCCAGCGCGTGCGCGGCCAGCCCTACGGCCAGGAAGAACGCGGCTACCGAGGCGGCCAGCCAGGCCAGCCGGACGTGCGGGGCGAGGCAGGCCCCGATGACCACGTAGGACAGGTGCCAGGCGGTGTACGGCGGGTGCAGCAAGGTCCACCAGTCCCGCCACCGTCCCGGCCGGGCCGCGTAGTAGGCGGGACGGACCGGTTCCCCGGCCGCGGCCGCCGCGGCCTGCCCGTCAGCCACCTGCCCGGGTTCCCCACATCACCAGGCCGCCGCCGAGGCTCATGACCCGGTACCCGATGTCGGTGAACCCGGCCGCGCGCCAGGCCTCCACGGTCCAGTCCACCGGGTAGCGGCGGTAGTGACCGGAGATGCTCGGCCCGAGGAACCGGCCGACCGCGAACCACTCCCGGCCGCCGGTGACCAGGCCCGCCGCGGGCAGCACGGCCCTGGTGTACAGCCACCACAGCACGCGCCAGGGCGGCGACGGCGGGCGCAGGAACTCCAGGCTGGCCATCGTCCCGCCGGGCCGGACCAGCCGGGCCAGCTCACGCAGCGTGGCCTGCGGGTCGGTGACGTAGCGCAGCAGGTAGGTGAAGGTCAGCGCGTCGAACGCGGCATCGGGGAACGGCGGCTGCTCGGCGTTGCCGACGACCAGGCCGATCCGGGCTGCCCGGTCCGCCGCGGCGACGTTCCGCTGGCCCTGCCGCAGCATCGGCTCGGTCAGGTCCAGCCCGACCACGCTGGCCCCGGTGCGGGCCGCGATCTGGAGCGCAACCCCGGCCGTGCCCGAGGCCACGTCCAGCACGACCTGCCCGGCACCGGGGGCACGCGGCACGATCCGGTCGACCATGGCCCGCCGCCAGCGGGCGTTCTGCCCGAAGGACAGCAGCTCGGCGAGCCGGTCATAGCGGGCAGGCAGCGGGGTGAACAGGCGCTGGGCGAACCGGGTGCGCTCGGCGACGGCAGCAGGCGGCACGGGCGTTCTCCTCGGGGGCTCGGAGAACATCACGGTACGCCCCGGCTGCCCGGCCAGCGCAAGTCAAGATCGCAGACCGGATGCAAATCGCATCCGGCCGGTTCCGTTCTGCGGAACTCTATGCCAAAACTTTACTATCTCTTTGTTTAACAGTTACTAAGCTGCAATGTACGTTCGCGGCGACGCCCCCGCAGGCCCGATGAGTCACTGCAAGACCGGAATATCACCGGGCACTGCATACGACGGCAAAGGAGCCCGTATGACACGTCGCTGGAGCATCCCCCTCAGTATCCTCGTCCTCACGTTCGGCTCGATGCTCGCGGGCGCGACCGCCGCGACCGCGAGTACGACGGTGCACGTCGGCCACCCGGCTCACGCGCACGGGTTCATCCCCGGCGGCGTGATGCAGCGGCCGACCAGCGGCCCGGCCGGGCGGATGGTGCACGGCCACTACCAGGACGAGAGCTCGAACTGGTCCGGTTACGCCGTGACCGGCGGCACCTACAGCAGCGTGTCGGCGAACTGGACTCAGCCGACGGCCAGCTGCACCTCGCGGTCGGACCTGTACGCGGCCTTCTGGGTCGGCCTGGACGGATTCAGCAGTGACTCGGTCGAGCAGACCGGGTCCGACTCCGACTGCGTCGGAACCAGCCCGAGCTACTACGGCTGGTACGAGATGTACCCGGCCGACCCGGTGTACTACAGCAACCCGGTCTCGCCGGGCGACTCGATGAGCGCATCGGTGACCTTCTCCGGCACCGAGACCTACACCCTGGTGCTCACCGACCACACCAAGAACTGGACCCAGAAGCAGGTCATCAACGAGTCCGGCTTCTCCCGGTCCTCCGCCGAGGTCATCACCGAGGCGCCGTGCTGCACCAACAGCGGCGGCATCCTGCCGCTCGCCGACTTCCACACCATCAACTACACCAGCTCGTCCGACAACGGCAGCTCGATGGGCTCGCAGGACCCGACCTCGATCATCATGGTCGACACCAGGGGCCGCCAGGAGGACTCCACCAGCTCGATGACCAGCGGCGGGAACTTCAGTAACACCTGGATCAGGTCGAACTAAGGCTCCGCCCGGACCCCTGCATTTAGCTAGCAGCGCTGCCCCGGCCCTCCTGCAGGGCCGGGGCAGCGGCATGCCCGGCCGCGGCGGACACTGGAGACCGGGTCCGGGGGCGGGCCGACGGCCGTGAGCAGCGGAGGGCCAGCATTGGGCAGGTTCGGCGAGGCGGCACTGACCACGCGGCGGCTGCTGCTCACCCCGCTCCGGCCGCAGGACGCCGGGCCGATGGCGGCCGTGCTGGCCGATGAGCGGCTGCACGAGTTCATCGGCGGCCGCCCGGCCAGCCCGGCCGCGCTGCGGGAGCGCTATAGCGCGCTGGCCGCCGGGTCCGGCGACCCGGACCAGGTCTGGCTGAACTGGATCGTCCGGCTGCGGGCCGGCGGCGAGCCGGCCGGGACCGTCCAGGCGACCGTGACCCGCCGCGCCGATGAGACCTGGACGGCCGCGGTCGCCTGGATCATCGGCGTGCGATGGCAGGGCCGGGGGTACGCGTCCGAGGCCGCCGTGGCGCTCGTGACGTGGCTGGGCCGGCAGGGCGCGGAGGTCATCACCGCCAGCATCCACCCCGGCCACCATGCCTCGGCGGCGGTGGCCAGGCACGCGGGCCTGGCCCCCACCGCTGCCGAGGTGGACGGGGAACGGGTCTGGCAGTACCGCCCGCATCCACCCGGTGGCCCGGCTTGATCTGGAGCTTCCCGGTGAGGCCAACCCGGTCATTAGCACTGCTGCCCGGCCGGCAGCGTGAGGGTAAAGCAGGTCTGGCCGGGCGTGCTGGTGACGCTGACCGATCCGCCGTGCGCGGCGATGACCGCGTCCACGATGGCCAGCCCGAGGCCGGTGCTGCCGGCCGCGCGGGACCGGGAGCTGTCGCCCCGGACGAACCGGCGGAACAGGTCGGGAAGCAGCGCGGCCGGGATGCCGGGACCGTCGTCGGTCACGGTCAGCTCGGCGTCGCGGCCGGGCAGAGCGCGCAGGGCGACCGTCACCGTGGTCCCGGCCGGGGTGTGCATCCTGGCGTTGCCGAGCAGGTTCGCCAGCACCTGGCGGAGCCGGCCGTCGTCGCCGCGCACCAGTACCTGGCCTTCCGGCAGCTCCAGCCGCCAGCGGTGGCCGGGTCCGGCGGCCCGCGCGTCGCTGGCCGCGTCGATGCAGAGCCGCGTCAGGTCGACCGGGCCGAGCTCCAGCGGCCGTCCCGCGTCCAGCCGGGCCAGCAGCAGCAGGTCATCGACCAGCGCGCTCATCCGGACCGACTCGGCCTCGACCCGGCCGAGCGCGTGCGCCACCGGGTCGGGCACCGAGCCGGGGTGGCGCCGGGCCAGCTCGGCATAGCCGCGGATGGCGGCCAGCGGGGTGCGCAGCTCGTGGCTGGCGTCGGCGGCGAAGCTGCGCAGCCGGTCCTCGCTGGCAGCCCGGCGGGCCAGCGCGGACTCCAGGTGCCCGAGCATCCGGTTGAACGCGGCGCCGAGCTGGCCCACCTCGGTCCGGGGATCGGCCGCCTGCGCCCGGTGCGGCAGCTCCACCCCGCCGCTGCCCAGCGGCAGCGCGGTGACCTCGGCGGCGGTAGCGCTGATCCGGGCGAGAGGGCGCAGCGACAGCCGCACCCAGCCGGTGCCGGCCACCCCGGCCAGCAGCAGCACGGCGCCGAACACGGCCGCCTCCGTCAGTGCCACGTGCCGCAGCGTGGCCAGCGCGCTGGCCAGCGGGATCCCGGTGACCAGCACCGTGCCGTCGCTGCCGCGGACCGCGGTGAGCAGGTACGGGCCGCGGGCCGACGGCAGTTCCCTGGTGACCGGGGCGTGCCCGGCCGGCAGGGCGGCGATGACCGCCTGGTCCGGCCCGGAGAGGCGGCACTGGCCGGAGTTGATGTTGGCGTTGGTCACCGTGTAGTGCGCGACCCGGGCGGTGAACGTGCCGGCCGCCTGCCCGGTGATCTGGCTGCCGCACTCCGGCACCGGCTGCGGGTAGCCCCCGTGCTGGCCGCCGCCCGGCTGCGGGCCGCCCGGCTGCTGGCCGCCGGCCGGAGGACGGCCCGGCCCGTGCTGGTGCAGGCAGTCCACGTAGCGCTGGCTGGCGGCGGCCAGCTGCTGGTCCAGCTGGCGGTACAGGCCGCCGCGCAGGGCGAGGTAAGTGATCACGCCGACCAGACCGCAGGCCACCGCGAGCAGCGTCACCAGGCCGGCGATGAGCCTGCCGCGCAGGGTCCGCCCGGCCAGCCAGGCGCGTGCCCTAGCTACCGGGCGACCCACCGGGCGGGTCACCGGGCCGGCCATCGTTACGCCGTCGGCCTGAGCACGTAGCCGACCCCGCGCACGGTGTGGATGACCGGCTCCCGCCCGGTGTCGATCTTCTTGCGCAGGTAGCTGATGTACAGCTCGACCACGTGCGCCTGGCCGCCGAAATCGTAGTTCCACACCCGGTCCAGGATCTGCGCCTTGGAGAGCACCCGGCGCGGGTTGCGCATCAGGAACCGGAGCAGCTCGAACTCGGTGGCGGTGAGCTCGATCAGCTGGCCGGCCCGGCGGACCTCCCTGGCGTCCTCGTCCATGGTCAGGTCGCCGGCGGTCAGCTCGGTGCCGCCCCTGGCCCGCTGCGCCCCGGCCCGGCGGAGCAGGCCGCGCAGCCGGGCCAGCACCTCCTCCAGGCTGAACGGCTTGGTCACGTAATCGTCGCCGCCCGCCGTGATCCCGGCCACCCGGTCCTCCACCGCGTCCCGGGCGGTCAGGAACAGCACGCAGACATGCGGCTGCTCGGCCCGCACCCGCCGCAGCACCTCCAGGCCGCTGAAGTCGGGCAGCATCACATCCAGCACGATCGCGTCCGGCCGGAACTCGCTGGCGGCCCGCACCGCCGAGGCGCCGTCCCCGGCCGTCCTGATCTGGAAGCCCTCGTACCGCAGCACGCTGGCCAGCAGCTCGGCCAGGCTCGGCTCGTCGTCCACCACCAGCACCCGGACCGGCCCGCGGGCCCGCGGTCCTGCTCGGGGGCCGCCCCTGGCCGTGCCGTCTCCATGACGCTCATCATGCCCTCAGGCTGCCCGCCCGCCCCGGGCCCGCGTTCTGGGCTTGCTCTGGATTTCCTCTGACCAGCAGGAGCGCCAGTGCCGGGCAGTCGGTGACCGCACGGCGGGCCCGCCGCGCCAGGCCATCCGGCACTTCCGCGGCCGCGATCAGCGGGTAGCCCCACTCGTCCGTGGTAATCAGCTCGGGCAGCAGCTCCGCGCACAGGCCGTGCCCCGAGCAGGCGATGGGGTTCACCCGCAGCTCCAGTGTCATGATCAGCTCCAGTTCGCGGGCAGGACCGGGCGGTGAGTGGTACCGGTGCACTCGCCCTGGCCGTGCCGGAGGATCTCGCCGGCGAAGGTCCGCAGCGCGCTGCGGACCAGCCGGACGGTGCCGTCCGGGTGATGGCAGGCGCCCCGGCCCTCGACCAGCCAGGCCCACCGGTTCAGGTCGGCCAGGACACCGGGCCCGGGCCGCGGGCCGGCCAGCTCGGCCAGCGCGGCGGCGATCCTGGGCAGCCCGTTCAGGCACGGGCCGCACTGCCCGGCGGACTCCAGCGCCAGGTACCTGGCCAGGTGCGCGGTCTCGGCCAGGCCGCACCGGCCGGCCGGCAGCGCGGCCAGCAGCCCGGCGCCAAGGCTGGCGCCGAGCGGCCGCAGCTGCGCGTTGGCCAGCGTCAGCCCGGCCGCCTGGCCGGCCGGCAGCCACGCGCCGTGGTACCCGCCGACCAGGACGGCGCCGGCCGGGCGCAGGTCGAGCAGCCCGGCCACCGGGGTGCCGATGGGCACCTCGGCGACCTGCCAGGAGCCGTCCGCCTGGCGCACCGTGCACAGCATCGTGCCCGGCTCGGCCGCGGTCCCGGCCCGCCGGAACCAGGCCGGCCCGTACCGGGCGATCAGCGCCAGGTGGGCCAGCGTCTCCACATTCGAAACGAGGGTCGGGCGCCCGCGCACGCCGCGCTGCCAGACCGGCGGCGGGGTGAACCGCGGCCGGGCCGGGCCGCCGCTCAGCCTGCTGGCGAGCGCGGACTCCTGCCCGGCGGCGAACCGGGGCGGCGCGATCACCAGCTCGGCCGGCACCCGGTCCAGCCCGCGGGCGGCGCGCCCGGTGATCAGGCCGGCCAGCTCCGCCGCTGCCCGCTCGCCGAGGCCGGCGTACAGCACCGCGCGGGTGGCGCCGACCGCCTCGGCGGCCAGCTGCAGGCCGTCCAGCACCAGGTGCGGCGACCGGCGCAGCAGCGTCTTGTCCTTGTCACTGGCCGGCTCGCCCTCGGCCCCGTTGCCGACCACCACGGCCCGGCCGGGAGCGGCCGCGACCGCCGCCAGCTTGCGGTGTACCGGGAACGCGGCGCCGCCACGGCCGGTGAGGCCGGCCGCGCGCAGGTCCGGTACCAGCAGGCCGGGCCGGCCCCGGTACGGCGGCGGGCCGAACCGGTCCAGGTGCGCGGCCAGGCTCACGGCCCGGCCGTCCGGCGGCAGCAGCCGGGGCTGGTCACCCCGGCCGGTGCCGGTGCCCGTCCTGAGCCCGGCGACGACCGGGTTCACGGCCGGCCTGCCCTGGTCAGCGGCCGGGTACCGGCCAGTTCCGCGGCCACCCGGCCGGCCAGCGGAACCTGGCGCAGCGCTGTGGTCAGCCGCCACCCGGCCGCGGCCGCCGCCGCGGCGGTGCAGGCCGCGGCCAGGCCGAGCAGCGGGCCCGCCCGCAGGTCGGTGCTGGAGCCGATGCCGTGCGCGAGCGCGACCGGCCAGCACAGGTAGGCCAGCCAGTGCACCAGGCGCCAGGGCCGGCGGCCGATGTGCCGCCGCAGCAGGCTGGTGACGATGACGGCGAGCATCAGGTCCGCGGAGACCGCGCCGAGGCCGAGCCAGAACGGCTGGTAGGAGGAGACGAACGGGATCACGGCCGCGGCCGGGGCGATGCTGACGTAACCGTCCGCGATCGCGGTCGCCACGTGCACCCCGATGAACGCCACGGCCAGCAGGGACAGGTAACGATGCAGCCCGAGGCCGGCGAAGCCGGGCAGGCCGGGCAGCCGTCCCTGCCGGGCGGTCAGCACGCCGAGCACCACCACCGCGGTCAGCAGCACCAGGGCGACCACCCCGGTGGCGCGGCTGGCGTACCACAGCGCGGTGCCGGACGGCATCACGACCCCCCGGAGGTGACGCTGCCGGTGCCGGAGCCGGCGGCCGGCCCGGACGACGGCGTGCTCAGCCCGCTCCCGGACGAACTGCCGGAGGACGAGCCGCCGGCTGACCGGCTCGCGGACGACGACCGGTGGGCGCCGGCCGAACCGGTGGCCGCGGCCGCCGTGGTCCCGCCGGGCAGGCTGGCGGCCAGGCCGGCCGCCGCGATGATGCTGGCCGCGGTGGCGCCGGCCGCGACCGTGCGCATCCGGGCCAGTCCCCGTTCCCTGGCGGCCGGCGAGGCCGCCGGGCCAGGCTGGTTCTTGCTCATGCCGGTGAGTCTTGCCGGTGCCGGTCAGCCGGTTCTCAGCGAAACCTCTGCGCCAGCTATGAACGCCGGGCTGACCCGGCCCCGGGCCGCCCGGGCACCCTCATTCCGCCGGAAAAACCAGGTGCTGGCCGGGCGGGCCGGTAGGTACGCTCGCAGATCATGCGTGCCCTGCCCGTCCGTGATCCCGGCACGCCTGACCGGCGGTCCGCCCGGCACTTCCTGATCTGGCTGATCGCCCGCCAGAAGGGCAGCGTGGCCCTGGGCATCCTGTGGGGCTGCTGCTGGATGGTGGCGCAGGCGCTGGTGCCCGCCGCCATCGGTGCCTCGATCGACGGGCTGGCCAGCCACCGGACCGATGAGTTCCTGCTGAACTGCGGCGCCGTGCTCGGTCTCGGCGCGATCACCGCGGCCACCGGGATCCTGCGGCACCGGTGCGTCGTGGCCAACTTCCTGGACGCCTCCTACCGGACCATCCAGCTGGTCACCGAGCAGGTGTCCCGGCTGGGTCACACCCTGGTACGGCTGGTCAGCACCGGCGAGGTGATCAGCGTGGCGGCCGCGGACGTGGAGGCGCTCGGCGGCTCTATCGACATCACCGCGCGCGGCACCGGCGCGGTCGCCGCGGTGGCCGTGGTCGCGCTGATCCTGCTGGCCTCCTCCGTGCCGCTGGGGCTGATCGTGCTGATCGGGGCGCCGGCCCTGACCGCGCTGATGGGCCTGCTGCTGCGGCCGCTGCACCGGCGGCAGCAGGCCTACCGGCAGCTGCAGGGCGAGGTGTCGGCGCGGGCCGCCGACATCGTCACCGGCCTGCGGGTGCTGCGCGGCATCGGCGGCGAGGCGGTATTCGCCCGCAGGTACGCGGCCGAGTCACAGGACCTGCGGGGCACCGGGGTGCACGTGGCCAGGGCCGAGTCCTACCTGTTCGGGGCCGAGGTGCTGCTGCCTGGCATGTTCGTGACCGCGGCCACCTGGATCGCCGCGCACTACGCGCTGCACCGGGCGATCACCCCCGGCCAGCTGGTCAGCTTCTACGCCTACGCCTCGTTCCTGGCCATCCCGATGGCCACGCTGACCGAGGCGGCCGACAAGGTGGTGCGCGGCCTGGTGGCCGCCGACCGGGTGGTCCGCATCCTCGTGCTGGAGCCGGACGTGGCCGAGCCCGCGTCGCCCCGGCCGGCGCCGGGGCCGGGTGCCGCGCTGCATGACCCGGTCTCCGGGCTGACCGCCGAGCCGGGCGAGCTGCTCGGCATCGCCGCCGACAGCGCCGATGACGGGGCCGGGCTGGCCGACCGGATCGGCCGGTACGGCCGTCAGCCGCTGCCGGTGCCGACGCTCGGCGGGGTGCCGCTGGCCGACCTGCCGCTGGCCGAGGTGCGCCGGGCCATCCTGGTGGCCAGGGGAGACGCCCAGCTCTTCGCCGGGCCGCTGGCCGAGCAGCTGCTCGGCAGCGCGGCCGGGACCGGCCCGGACGGCCGGGACGGCGGGGACCGCCCGGCCGACCGGTCTGCCGACATCGCCCGCGCGCTGGCCGTCGCGTCGGCCGGGGACGTGCTGGACGCACTGCCCGGCGGGGCCGGCGGCGAGCTGGCGGCCCGCGGCCGGACCCTGTCCGGCGGGCAGGCCCAGCGGCTGCGGCTGGCCAGGGCGCTGCTCGCGGACCCGGATGTGCTGATCCTGGTCGAGCCGACCAGCGCGGTCGACGCGCACACCGAGGCCAGGATCGCCCGCGGGCTGCGCGGCGCCCGGCCCGGCCGCACCACCCTGATGGTCACCACCAGCCCGCTGCTGCTGGACGCGGCGGACCGGGTCGTGCACCTGCGGGACGGGAAGGTCGCCGCCTCCGGCACGCACCGGGAGCTGCTGCACGCCAGCACGGCATACGCCGCCGTCGTCACCAGGGGAGAGGACCGATGAACGGGCAGATCCTGCCGGTCGCCACCGGCAGGCAGACCAGGACGCACGCGGGACGGCTGCTCGCCGATCACCGGCGCGAGCTGGCCGGGGTGCTCGCCCTGTACGCGGGCGCCACCGCCGCCAGCCTGGTGCCGCCCGCCATGCTCGGCGACATGGTCACCGGCGTGCAGCACGGCACCACGGCCGGCCGGATCGCGCTGCTCGCCGCGATCATCGCCGCCGCGATCGGGCTGCAGTCCGTGCTGATCAGGTTCGGCGCGCTGGCCGGGGCGCGGCTGGGCGAGGGCCTGCTGGCCCGGCTCCGGGAGGAGTTCGTCGGCCGGATGCTGGCACTGCCGATCTCGGTGATTGAGCGGGCCGGCAGCGGCGACCTGCTCACCCGCTCCTCCAGGGACGTCGCGACGCTCAGCACCAGCGCCAGGTACGCGGTGCCGGCCACGCTGACCGCGGCCATGTCCGTCGTGCTCACGCTGGGCGCGATCTGTCTGGACAACCCGCTGCTGGCGCTGCCCTGCCTGGCCGTGGTGCCACCGGTCTGGATCGCCACCCGCTGGTACCTGCGCCGGGCACCGGCCGGCTACCTGCGGGAGAACGCGGCCTGGGCGGAGATGACCGAGGGCCTGGCCGAGACCGCGGACGGGGCCAGGACGGTCGAGGCGCTGCGGCTGGCCGGCGCCCGGCGGCGGCGCGCCGACGCGGACGCGGCCCGCAGCTACGCGGCCGAGCGCTACACGCTGTGGCTGCGGTGCTGCTTCTTCCCGGTCGCCGAGGCGTCCTACGTGCTGCCGCTGGGCGGCACGCTGCTGTTCGGCGGCTACGCCTACCTGCACGGCTGGTGCACCCTCGGGCAGGTCACCGCGGCCGCGCTGTACGCCAGGGCGCTGGTCGCACCGCTGGACGAGCTGATTTCCTGGCTGGACCAGCTGCAGGTCGGCCTGGCCAGCCTGGCCCGGCTGATCGGCGTGGCCGACGTGCCGCCGGACCGGGTGCCGGGTCCGGACCTGCCACGCGGCCACGAGCTGGCCGCGGCCGGGGTGACGCATGCCTACCTGCCGGGCCGGGACGTGCTGCGGAACGTCAGCCTGCGGGTCAGGCCGGGCGAGCGGATCGCGATCGTGGGCCCGAGCGGCGCGGGCAAGTCCACTCTCGGCCGGATGCTGGCCGGGATCCACGGCAGCGACAGCGGCGCGGTCACCATGGGCGGGGTGGCGCTGACCTCGCTGCCGCTGGAGCAGCTGCGCAGCCAGGTGGCGCTGGTCACCCAGGAGCATCACATCTTCCGCGGCACGCTGCGGGACAACCTGACGCTCGGCCGGCCGCAGGCCGGCCAGGACGAGGTGCGCGCGGCCCTGGCCGCGGTCGAGGCCCTGGGCTGGGCGGACGACCTGCCCGACGGCCTGGACACGCTGGTCGGCTCCGGCGGCCGCCAGCTCTCCGCACCGCAGGCGCAGCAGGTCGCGCTGGCCCGGCTGATCCTGGCCGACCCGCACACGCTGATCCTGGACGAGGCGACCTCGCTGCTCGATCCGCGCTCGGCCCGCAGGCTGGAGCGGTCGGTGGCCGCGGTGCTGGACGGCCGGACCGTGGTGGCGATCGCGCACCGGCTGCACACTGCGCATGACGCCGACCGGGTGGTGGTGCTGGCGGACGGGCAGATCACCGAGACCGGCTCGCACTCCGACCTGATCGCGGCCGGCGGCCCGTACGCGGCGCTGTGGGAGTCCTGGCACGGCACGCCCGCGGTCACCCGCTGACCGGTGCCCGCCAAGGGGTGGCCGATGGCGCGGCTGTGGACCGGTCTGTGGATGACGCGGGGGATAGCGGCCGCGGAAGGGGGATAACAGCCGGATGCCCTGTGGACTTCCTGTGCACGGCTAAAGAATCTTGAAATTGCCGTCTGGACCCCCTTGTGCCTGGTGCCCGGCGGGCAGTAGAAATGCACTCACCACGGAAACGGGTACCTCCCGGAGGCGACTCCGGGGACGCGGGACGGGACGGGCGACCGGCTCATCCGGCGGGTACCTGGCACCGGTGGTAGGCCGGCAGGGCACCGGAGCCGAGCAATCGGCGCCAGCGCTGCACGGCAGGCCGGGCCCCCGCATCTCATACATGCGGGGGCCCGGTCGCGTTTCCGGCGCACCGGCCCTTTCCGGCCGTCCGCCCCTCCCGCCCCTCCCGCGCCTCCCCGCGCCCCCTTGGGGGCGGGTACTTCGACGCTGGGTTTCCCGCGCGTGTTCCCCGTAACAGTGCGCAACTTGTCGTAACGTTACGTGCTGGCATGGGCCGGGGCCGGCGAGCGGATGGGTCAGCCGGCCGGGCGCCACACGGGGGTGAGGGCCGCGCGGGCAACGGGGAAGCCCGCGCGGACCCCGCGGGCGGCGGCCGCTGCGAGCGCAGTGCAGGCGGGGGGAGCGGAATGGGTCTCATCACGGAACATGACGGTGCCGCCGACGGATCCGAGGCAGTCCGGCTGCCGCCGGATCCGGTGGTCACCGCGGGCTGGCAGACGGAGGTGTTCCGCCGCCGGTCGGCGCGGCCCAGCCGCCGCGCGGTGCTGTACCTGCACTGCCTGATCGATCCGTTCGTGACCGAGGACTTAGCCCGCTGGTACACCGAGCGGGGATTTCACTTCTACCTGGCCGACCTGCGTCCCCGGCTGCGGCTGGACCGGCCGGCCAGGACACCGCGCCGCCGCCGCGACCTGGCGGACTGCTTCGCCGGGATCGACACGGCCTGCGCCCACCTGCGGGATGCCGACGGGATCGACGCGCTGATCGTGAGCGCGCACGGCTCGGGGGCGCTGGCCGCGGCGCTGTGGTGCGACGCCCGCAGCGCGAGCTGCCCGGCGGACGCGCTGGTCCTGTCCGCGCCGACGTTCGGGCGGCGGCTCCGGCGCGGGCTGGACATCCAGTGCCCGGTACTGGTCCTGTCCGCGGCGGGCCAGGCACCGGCCCCGCGCGGCGTCTGGCCCGGCCCGCACGTGACCTGGCTGCGCCTGAGCGAGGGCCTGGCCGGCGACCCGGCGGCCGGCCAGGACCGCAGCCGGTTCTTCGACGAGGTGGGCCGCTGGCTCGGCGCCTACATGTACGGCCAGGTACGCGACCAGCTGCTGTAGCAGGACCGGCGCTAGCCGCCGGATACCGATACCTGGATGATCGGGTAGCCGGACGCGCCGTTCGGCTCGGGCGGCTCCTGCGCCGCCGTCTGCGTGTAGCCGGTGGCATCGGTGGCCCTGGCCTCGATCACGTGCGTGCCCGGCGTGGCGTCCCAGTACCAGACCCACTGACGCCAGCAGTCGATGTCGGGCACCGCGGCCAGCTGCGCCTGGTGCCAGGGCCCGGAATCCACCCGGACCTCTACCGCCGCGATGCCCTTGTGCTGGGCCCAGGCCACCCCGGCCACCGCGGTGCGGCCCGGCCTGACCTGGGCCTGGTCGCCCGGCACATCTATGCGGGACTCGGTCTTGATCGGTGCCTGCTGGTACCAGCCGCGCTGGGCCCAGTAGGCGACGTTGGACGCATAGGTGGTCACCTTGATGTCGGTGATCCACTTGCAGGCGGAGACGTAGCCGTACAGGCCGGGCACCACCATCCGGACCGGGAAGCCGTGCGCGATCGGCAGCGCGCTACCGTTCATCGCCACGGCGAGCATCGCGTCCCGGCCGTCCATAACGGTCTGCACCGGCGAGCCCGAGGTGAAGCCGTCCACCGAGGTGCACAGCAGCTGATCGGCGCCGGCCCGGATCCCGGCCTCCCGCAGCAGGCTGCGCAGGCTGGTGCCCAGCCACTTCGCGTTGCCGATCAGCGGCCCGCCCACCGGGTTGGAGACGCAGGTCAGGGTGATGTAGTCCGCCAGCAGCGGGCGGCGGATCAGCTCGTCGAAGGTCAGGTGGATCTCCCGCGCCACCATCCCGTGGATCCGCAGGCTCCAGCTCGACGGCGGCACCTCGGGCAGCACGATCGCGGTGTCCACCCGGTAGAACTGCCCGTCCGGGGTGATGAACGGGGCCAGGCCCTTGATCTTCAGGTCCGCACCCGGTGGCACCCTGGGGGCCGGCGTGGCCGCGGTCGGCAGGTGCAGCGTCCGCTGGGCCGCGGTGACCGCGCTCCGCTCCGCGATCTCGCGGCCGGCCAGGTAGCCGACCGCGGCGGTACCCGCCGTCACGGCGCTGACGGTGAGGAACCGCCTGCGCTCCAGCTGGCCGGCGGCAGGCCCGACGCCCAGCGGGAGACCGGGCCTGAAGCTGTCCGGAGTGCCGGGCCCGGCACCAGACGGACCACCGAAGTCCATGACCTCGGCCGCCGCCCCGGCGTCAGCATCCGCCCCGGCGTCAGCATCCGTCCCGGCGTCAGCATCCGTCCCGGCGTCAGCATCCTCTCCGGCCCCGGCCGGGCCGGCGGGCTCGGCCTCCGATGACCGCATCCAGGACGGCGGCACCCACGGCGATGCCTGCCCGGCGGCTGGTCCGGGCGCCGGCCCGGGCGATGCGGGCCGCCGGGCGGACCGGCCCCTGCGGCCGGGGGCGGTCAGCGGCAGCGCGGCCCGGACCAGGTACACCAGCGCGACCAGGCCGGCCGCGGCGCCGGCCAGGGTCGGCAGCAGGTAGGCCAGCCCGGCGTTCGGCCGGGTGGCCGCGGCGACCAGCCCGATCACGGTGAAGATCCCCAGGCCCGCGACGCCGTACCAGAGCCGGCGCAGCGCCGCGATGCCGACGACGACCGCGAAGACCGAGAGCACCACCGCGATGCCGATCAGCAGCACCATCTTGTCGTCCGAGCCGAACTCGGTGACGGCGAAGTTCTTCACCGGCGGCGGGGTCAGGTCGATCGACGCCTGGCCGACCGCGATCACCGAGCCGCTGTCCGCGCCGGTGAACCCGGCCACCACATAGCTGACGGCCACGGCTACCGCGGCCGTCAGGAGTCCGGTCAGCGCGCCAAGCCCGCCAGCCCGGAGAGTCAGTTTCGGGTAAGTCACACTGGTATTCGTAACAGAGCCGCCACTGGCTTGGTCCGGCCAAGCCGGATCACGGCCGGTAACGAATAAGAGAGTGTGGACATGCCCGGCAGCGTGGGGCGGAACGGGGAGCGCGGCAACGACCGGCTCCCCGGCCGTCAGGCGCGCCCGGACGAGCCGGCCCAGGCTGACCAGGCCGGACCGGCCGGCCGGGACCGCCGGGACCGCCGGGACCTCCGGGACGGCATACCCGGCCGAGGCGCCCCCGGCTCGCGGCCGGAGCTCGCCGCCCTGCTCGGGCGGGTAGCCCGCGGCGACGAGCGGGCGTTCGAGGCGGTGTATGACCTGACCTCGGCCCAGGTGCTCGGTACCGTCCGCGCGGTGGTGCGCGATCCCGCGCAGTCCGAGGAGGTCATGCAG
The DNA here is from genome assembly GCA_963719705.1 of uncultured Actinomycetota bacterium. GTDB lineage: Bacteria > Actinomycetota > Actinomycetes > Streptosporangiales > Streptosporangiaceae > CAVRCV01. The sequence continues at coordinate 114,722 of CAVRCV010000008.1, read as the reverse complement.
GAGGTCCTGCTGGACCTGTGGCGCACCGCGTCCCGGTTCGATCCGGCGGCCGGCAGCGCCGCCGCCTGGGTGATGACGCTGGCGCACCGGCGCGCGGTGGACCGGGTGCGGTCCGAGCAGCGGGCGGCGGAGCGAGAGCTCCGTGCCGCGCTGGCCACGGTCGAGTACGACGAGGTTGCCGAGGCGGTCGAGTCCAGCCTGGAGCGCGAGCGGGTGCGGCGGTGCCTGGCCGCCCTGACCGACCTCCAGCGCGAGTCGGTCACGCTGGCCTACTACGGCGGCTACACCTACCGGGAAGTGGCCGGGCTGCTCGGCGTCGCGACCGGCACGGTGAAGACCCGGATGCGCGACGGCCTGATCCGGCTGCGGGACTGCCTGGGGGTGGGCTGATGGCACCGGGCGAGGAGACAGACCTGCACACCCTGGCGGGCGCCTACGCGATGGACGCGGTGGACGACGCCGACCGGGCCGCCTTCGAGCAGCACCTGGCGGCCTGCGCCGAGTGCCGCAGCGAGATCCGCGGGATGCGCGAGGCGACCGCCCGGCTGGCCGAGGCGGCGGCGGTGCCGCCGCGGACCGAGCTGCGGGCTGCCACCCTGCGCGCCGCGGCCCGGATCCGGCAGCTCCCGCCGGACACCGGAACGCGGCCGGCGCCAGCAGCGCGGCCAGCACCGGCGCGGCCAGCACCGGGCCGCCCCGGTGCGGCCCGGCGGCTCGCCGTGCGACTGCCGGCCAGCGGGCGACAGCCCGGCCGGGGGCTGACCCGGCGGGCGCGACAGGCCGCGCTGGGTGCCGTCGCGGTCCTGGCCGCCGCGGTCGTGGTGCTTGCCCTGATCATGCACGGCACCCAGCGCCAGCTCGATCAGGCCGACGGGCGCAGCCAGGCGATCGCGGCCGTGCTCAGCGCCCCGGACGCGACCATGCTCACCGCGGACGTCGGCACCGGCGGCACCGCGACGGTGGTGATGTCGCACCGGCGGCGGGCGCTGGTCTTCACCGCGATGAACCTGCGGCCCCTGCCGTCCGGCCAGCGATACGAGCTGTGGCTGATGGGACCCGCCGGGGTGCGGCCGGCCGGGATGCTGCCGGGGACCGGGCCCGGGCTGACCGGCCCGATGGTGATATCCGGGCTGGCGGCGGGGGACCGGATCGGGCTGACCGCCGAGCCGTCCGGCGGATCCGCGCGGCCGACGTCGCACCCGGTGCTGATGCTGCGGCTAGGCGGGCCGGCGACGGGCAGGCAGGCGGGGTAGCGGGTTCCGGGACGGCCGGGGGCTCGCTCGGCGAGGCCGGGCCGGGTGGTCCTCGTTACCCCTCGAATGTCCACCGGGTCGGCGAGCCGGTGAAATCGCCGTGCCGCATGCCGATGACCTGCCGGGGCCGGACCGCGATCGTCGCGTTGATGTCCGGATCCAGGAAGCTGGGCTCGATGTCGGTGCGGTACTTGTCGTTCATCAGGTCCAGCACGCGCCGGATGTCCGCCGGGTCGGTGCAGATCGCCGCGGTGCCCTCGATCACGACCGGGTCCCCGGCGTCCTCGGTGGTGACCACGCAGCGCGGATCCGCCCGCAGGTTCCTGACCTTGCGCGAGGCCGCGCCGCTGGTGAACCACAGCGTGCTGTCGTCCCACATGCCCCAGACCGGCATGGAATGCGGCCGGCCATCCGGCCACACCGACGCCACCCAGTAGTTCCGGGCGCTGGTCAGGCGCTCCGCCGCCCAGGACCACGGCAGCAGCCCGCTGCCCTGGTCCGGGCCCGGAGATTCCGTAGCCCGGCATGTACGGCCGGCTGATCCGGGGTGTCTTCATCTGGCCAGGTCTACCGCAGCCAGCCAGGCTGGCGAGCGGTTTTCCCGATCCGGCCGGGGATCGCGACGGCCGCCCGGCCCCGGACCGGTCGGCCGCGGGCGACAGCGCCGTGACGGCAGGCTAACGTGGCCACGTGAAAGCATCTCCCGAGGCGCAGCTGCGGCTGCTGGAGCTGGCCGAGCTGGATGCCGAGCTGGCCAGGATCGACCACCGGCGGCGGGGCCTGCCCGAGCACCAGCAGCTGGAACGGCTGCACGGCCGGGACGCCGAGCTCCGCGACTCCCTTACCGCGCTGTCGGCCCGGGACGGCGACCTGCGCCGGGAACAGGCCAAGGCCGAGGCGGACGTGGACCAGGTCCGCAACCGGATCCAGCGGGACCGGCAGCGCCTGGACGCCGGCCAGGTCTCCTCGCCGCGCGAGCTGGAGAACCTGCAGTCCGAGGTCGAGTCGCTGCTGCGCCGGCAGTCCGACCTGGAGGAGATCGTTCTCGACGTGATGGAGCGGCGCGAGACCACCGAGGCCGAGCAGACGGCAGCGGTGGCCGAGCGAGAGCAGATAGCGGCCGAGATCCAGGCCGCCACCGCGAGCCGGGACGCCGCGCTGGCCGAGCTGGCCGAGCTGGCCGGCAAGGCCGAGGACCGCCGGGCCGCCGTGGCCGCCGAGGAGCCCGCCGACCTGCTCGACCTCTACACCAGGCTGCGCGCGCAGCACGGCGGGGTCGGGGCCGCGGCGCTGCGGCACGGCCGGTGCGAGGGCTGCCACCTGTCCCTGGGCACGGTCGACCTGAACCGGATCCGGTCGGCGGACCCGGATGAGGTGCTGCGCTGCGAGGAGTGCCGGCGGATCCTGGTCCGCAGCGCCGAGTCGGGGCTGTGACCGGAGGATCCGGCTGGGGACCGCCGCGGCGGCAGGCGACCACCACCCTGCTGCTGCGGCACGGCGAGACCCCGCTGTCGGCCGAGCGCAGGTTCGCCGGCCGCGGCGACATCCCGCTGACCGAGGCGGGCCAGCGCCAGGCGGCCGCGGCTGCCGCCCGGCTGGCCGCGCGCGGCATCACCGCCATCCTCACCTCGCCGCTGCGGCGGGCCAGCAGCACCGCCGCGGCGGTGGCCGAGGCGACCGGCGCTGCCGGTGCAGGCCGACGACGGGCTGGCCGAGACGGACTTCGGCGCGTGGGAGGGCCTGACGTTCGCCGAGGCGGCGGCGCGCTGGCCGGCCGAGATGACGGCGTGGCTGGACAGCCCGGACGCGGCGCCGCCTGGCGGCGAGAGCCTGGCCGCGGCGTCGCGCCGGGCGGCCGGGGCGCTCGACCGGCTGCGCGCCGCGCACGCGGGCGGGACGGTGCTGGTGGTCAGCCACGTGACGCCGATCAAGGCACTGGCCTGCCGGGCGCTGCTCGCGCCGCCGGCCGCGATGTTCCGGCTGCACCTCGACGTCGCCTCGCTCTGCGAGATCGACTGGTTCGACGACGGCCCGGCCCTGGTGCGCTCGCTGAACGACACCGCGCACCTGCCGCCGGGCGGTCAAGCGCGACGGCCTGACCGCCGCCTGCACCTGAGCGGACCGGCGCCACGGTCGGCTCGCACGCCATAAGCTGAACCCAGCGGCGGGCGAGTCGGCCGGGCGGCCGCGGCCCGCTCCGGAAACGGAGCGGGCCGAGGAAGGTCCGGGCTCCGCAGGGCAGGGTGGTCGGTAACGCCGACCCGGGGCGACCCGCGGGAAAGTGCCACAGAGAACAGACCGCCCCCGGATTCGTCCGGGGGTAAGGGTGAAACGGTGGTGTAAGAGACCACCAGCGCCGCGGGTGACCGCGGCGGCTTGGTAAACCCCACCCGGAGCGAGGTCAAAAGGGAGTCACGGTTCCGGCCGCGGCTCCTGCGCGAGCGCTAGAGGGCGGCCCGCCCGATGCTCGCGGGTAGACCGCACGAGGCTGCCGGCAACGGCAGTCCCAGATGGATGGCCGCCGGCCCGCGCAAGCGGGTGCACAGAACCCGGCCTACAGGCCGGCTCGCCCGCCGCCCAGCCCTGTGACCTGCGCAGGCTCAAGGGCTGGAGTCCACCGGGGCACTTACCGGGCACATTCGCTGTGTCCGGTGAAGATGGCCCGGTCATGCAGGGTGTTGGCCGTGTTCTTGCTCGCAGGCTGCGGCCGTGCATGGCGGTATAACGGGGCGCGAGCCATCAGGGAGTGCCATCACGGGCGCCTAGCGACGAGATCGCAGATGAGATCGCGAGGACCGTACCGGGACTCGATCCAGTAAAACCCCGGGTAGTGAGACTGCCCCCGGGCACTGAGCGCGCGGCCCCGGCCGATGTGGACTCCGCTAGTCCCGTGCAGGTTCTCCCCTGACGAAGCAACCAAGCGGATCGAGTTCCGCGTCATCGACGAGCGGGACACTGCTGGTCAGGGGACGCGCGTGTCGCGCACCGATTTTGCCTGGGCGAGTTCTTCCTCGGTGAGGTCGCTCTCCTTCACCGGCTTGACGAGCGTCCAGTGCTTGCCGATCGGGCAGCGCTGCAATCGGTACCACCCGAGGCGGATCGCCTTGAACGATGCGCCCGGGATCCATGTCGTGGTGAACAGGTGGCCTTTGAGGCACCGGACCAGGGTGGCAGGGCCGAACCGGTATCCACGAACGCTCGCGAGCATGGCCGCGACGAGATACCCGGTGATTGCGAAGATGCGGGCACGCTGATGTGAGCTGTATTTCGCGGCACCCTGAGCAATGCTTGAAACCTGTGGATCCGCCGGGAAGGGCGCGAGCGTAAAGGAGGGTGTACCTTCCCGGTGACCGAGTCGCAGAGGTCTCAAGCAATGGCCGGCGCTGGAACGCCGAGCCGGAAAGGTACACCCATGCTCACAGTAGTGCCTGACGTGGCTGGCGCGCTGCCGGCTGACAGGCAGCCGACGTCGCTGATCGATCAGATCGTGCGGGACGGCGCCCGGCAGATGCTGGCCGCGGCGCTGCAGGCCGAGGTCGCCGCCTACACCGGTCAGTTCGCTCACCTGCGCGATGAGAATGGCCGCCGGATGGTGGTGCGCAACGGCACTGCCGGGACGCGGACGGTGCTGACCAGCGCCGGGGCGGTGGAGGTGACCGCGCCGCGGGTGAACGACAAGCGCACCGACCCGGCCAGCGGCGAGCGGATGCGGTTCAGCTCGGCGATCCTGCCGCCGTGGGCGCGCAAGACCCCGCAGATCAGCGAGGTGCTGCCGCTGCTGTACCTGCACGGCCTGTCCAGCGGGGACTTCGTGCCCGCGCTCGGGCAGTTCCTCGGCTCGCATGCCGGGCTGTCCTCTTCGACGGTGACCAGGCTGACCGAGACCTGGAGCGCCGAGGCTGCGGCGTTCATGACCCGCGACTTGTCCGCGGCCGACTATGTCTACCTGTGGGTCGACGGGATCCACCTGGGCATCCGGCTGGGCGAGGGCAAGCTGTGCCTGCTGGTGATGATCGGAGTGCGCGCCGACGGGCGCAAGGAGCTGGTGGCGCTGGCCGACGGCTACCGGGAGTCCGCCGAGTCGTGGGCCGACCTGCTGCGGGACTGCGCCCGCCGGGGCATGCGCGCCCCGGTGCTGGCGATCGGGGACGGGGCGCTGGGGTTCTGGAGCGCGGTGCGGGAGGTGTTCCCGCAGGCCAGGACCCAGCGCTGCTGGTTCCACAAGATCGCGAACGTACTCGGCGCGTTGCCGAAGTCCGCGCACCCGGGCGCGAAGAGAGCCCTCGCCGAGATCTGGAGCGCCGAGGACAAGGACCACGCCCGCACGGCCGTCCGGGCCTTCGCCGCCTCCTACGGGGCCAAGTTCCCCAAGGCCGCCGCCAAGATCACCGAGGATGAGGAGGAGCTGCTGGCGTTCTATGACTACCCCGCCGAGCACTGGGTGCACCTGCGCACCACCAACCCGATCGAGTCGACGTTCGCCACCGTCCGGCTGCGGACGAAGGTCACCAAGGGCCACGGGTCCAAGGCCGCCACCCTGGCGATGGCGTTCAAGCTGATCGAGTCCGCGCAGCGCCGCTGGCGCATGGTCAACGCCCCGCACCTGGTCGCGCTCGTCCGCGCCGGGGCGACCTTCATCAACGGCAAGCTCGTCGAACGACCCGAGGACGAGGCCGCCGAGGCGGTCCGGCCAGAAGCCGCCAAAGATCTTGATCCACAGGTATTGACAATTACTCGGCACCTCACTGACACGTGCTCCCCTTGCTCTTGGTGAACCGTCCCTGCCGGGCCAGCTCGATGATGGCCAGTGCCGCCGTAACCGGCGAGGTCTTCGTGAGTTCCCTCTCTTTCTGATGCTCGTGGTCTATTGGCTCGTCAGGCTGTGATCACCGGGGGAGGGGCGTCATGCGTCGTGGCGGGCGGTCACCAGGCCAGCAGCCAGCAGCGCGGCGGCTGGCCACGCCAGGAGTACCAGCATGGACGCTGCTGGCGGCAGCAGGCCTGGCTGCAGGTGCAGCGCCACTATCTGGGTGGCTGCGAAGGCCATGGTGAACCTGCCGAGGTCGTCCTTCCACGGCGACGGCAGCACAAGGCAGAGCGCGGCCACCCCGTAGATCGCCGCCAATGTCGCTGTGATCGCGCCCGGAGTGTGCCGGATGACCGCACCGAGGCCGAGGGGCGGTCAGCGCGCACGCGCACAGGACAAGGCCGCCTGCGAGCACGGCTCCTGGCACGCCCGGCTGGGCTAGGGAAACCCCGCGGTGCCGTCCGGACAGCATCGCCTGGGTCAGCCAGAAGCACGCGAACGCGAGCACCTCGCCGGCGAGCAGCGCCGCGGCGCCTGTGACGGCTGCCTTGCCGGCGAGCGCCGCCCAGCGCCGCGGCACAGCACAGAAGGTGGTGCTGATCAGCCCGGTTGCGTACTCCGAGGTGAACTGCAGCACCGCCAGCACGCTGACGGGGATCACCGCGTACTCGGCGTAGCCGAGGAAGCTTGCGGTCAGCGCAGTGATCGTCCCCCCGGTGGCGGAGCGGCAGCCGCGGCCATGGCCCGGGCGACTACCGCCGTGGAACCGAGTGTCGCGATCGCGGCGATCAGGAGCGTCATGTAGTTCGAGCGGACGGAGCGGAGCTTGACCCACTCGAAGGCGAGTACGTCTGTCGCCCGGGCAGCCAGCGAAGGCACGGTTGGCTCGCCAGTGCAGCTCGCAACGGCAGTCATGAGGCCGCCTCAGCTCGGGCTGCGGTGGTTGGCGCGCGATAGTCGGTGCTGGCGGCAGTCAGGTCCAGGTAGGCCTGCTCCAGAGATGGATGCCGCGGCACTAGCTCGTGCACCGCGATCCCGTGAGCCGCGGCCAGGTCGGCGATGGCAGGCGCGTCCATACCGGTCACCGCCAGCCCTCCGCCTGGTTCGGCCGTGACGGCGGCGCCGCGGGCGGTGAGCAGTTCGGCGAGCTCGCTGGCGCGGGGGGAGCGCACAAGCACGTCCGCGCGGGCACTGGACCCGGTGAGGCTCTGCGTCGGCGTGTCGGCGAGTAGCCTGCCGCGCCCGATGATGATCAGAGGTGGTCGGCGGTCAGCGCCATCTCGCTCATCAGGTGGCTGGAGACAAGCACGGTATGGCCGTCTGCCGCTAGCTGGCGCAGCAGCCGGCGGATCCAGCGGACCCCGTCGGCGTCAAGGCCGTTGACTGGCTCGTCGAACATCAGCACCGGCGGCTCGCCCAGCAACGCCGCGGCGATGCCGAGCCGTTGCTTCATGCCGAGCGAGAATCCCCTGATGCGCTTGGCCGCAACGGAGTCAAGCCGGTTAGTTCCAGCACCTGCTGGACGCGGCTGCGGCCGATTCCGTTGCTGACTGCGATCGACAGCAAGTGGTCATACGCGGTTCGCCCGCCGTGCACCGCTGTCGCGTCCAGCAGCGAGCCGACCTGGCGCAGTGGGCGGAGCGATTTGCTGGTAACGACGGCCCCCGACCAGCGCGGTGCCCGAGGTCGGGGCATCCAGTCCCAGGATGAGCCGCATCGTGGTGGTCTTGCCCGCGCCGTTCGGGCCGAGGAAGCCGGTCACCCGCCCGGGCCGGACCGTGAAGCTCAGATCATCCACCGCGGTCACCTGGCCGAACCGCTTGGTGAGCCGGTCGAGCTCGATCATGGCTGCGGGCCGCCGGCGGCACCGGCCGGGCCGGGCCGATGCGGCCGATGCTCAGGTAGAGGATGCCGCCGAGCGGAATCTGGATCAGGCAGATGAGCGCCCACGTCCGCTTGCGCAGGTAGCGAACCTCGGCGGCGCGCGCGATGTCCACCAGGCAGAACGCGTCGAAGCCGACGAGCAGCGCCAGCAGCAGGAACGGCCAGCGGTGCGGATCAGCACGCGTGCGACCCAGCGTGATGGCGCCAGCGACGATCACGAGCCAGATAGCGAGCCCGATGACCCGCGGACCGCCATGTCGGTGGGCCGGGCACGCAGCCCGCCGGCCCGCCACTGCGCGTTTCTGGTATGCCGGGAACCAGCGCGCGCCGACCGGCTCAGCCTCCTGGTCGTCTTCGAGATCCCGGCACAGAAGGCGAGCGCCCGCAGCCCGCGCCGGAACGAGGACCGGATGTTCTCATCGTCCAGAATGGCGGGCAGTTCCGCGGTCCATTCCCGGTACCGCTCGGCGCGCGCGTCCGCTGGCAGCCGGCGGCAGGCCACGCGGATGAGCCACTCGGCGATCCGCTGCACGTACGGTGCCGGGCTCACAGCGTGTTCCCTGGCGCGTGCGCGGGGCTGGCTGCGACGTCCTGCGTGCCGCGGCGGGGAGTGGCGGCCTGGGCGAGCTCAAGGCGGGCGACGCGGCGCCTTCCGCGGTCAGCCGGTAGTACTTGCGCGGTGGCCGGCCGCCAGCGTCCGGACGCTGTTCCTCCCACTGGGAGTCCACCAGGCCGTCCTGCTGGAGACGGGCAAGCATGGGATACAACGTCCCGCTCGGCAGCCTCGCCGCCTTCATCAGGTCGTAGCCGTAGTGCAGCGCCGTAGGGTCAGCGACGAGCACCCTGAGCACCCGCTCCAGCGGGCCAGTCAGCTTCACGTGACCCAGCCTACACATGTAGCCTACATATGTCGAGAACGAAGGGCTGCCTTCGGTCAACGAATGCGACAATGCCGCCACCGGGGGCCGTGGGCACCCGAGTGCGGACAAGCTCGCGGCGCACGACCAGGACGCCGGGATCTTGCGGGCCGCCGGGGAACTTGTGCGGGGACAGGAACACCGCGTCCTTGTGATCAGCGGCATCCGGGGCGGACGGCGCTACGCGAATCCACGTTGGCCCGGCAGCGGCAAAGTCCCAGAACGACAGCGCGCCGCGGGAGTGCAGCAGTGCGGAGATCGCGCTGGTGTCGGTGAGGATGCCGGTCACGTTGGATGCGGCGGAGAACCTGCCGATCAGCAGCGGCCGCTGCACGTAACGCTCCCAGGCTTGGCCGCATATACCCATGCGGGTACCATGAGGCCCCCGGCCGCAGCTGATCATGTGCTAACTGGCTTCCAGAACGGCCAGGTCGCGGACCGCGAAGCGGTAGTGCTCGATTTCCTCCTCCAGCACTACGCTGATGCACTCGATCACGGTGCGGTCCTCGTCCGGGTAACCGGGAGCGGGCGAACGCTGGCACAGCCTCCCCAGGCCGTCGTCGGTCAGGCTGGTCACGATCCGCCGCATCACGGCCATCCGGTCCGCCCGGGCGGCCAGGATCTCGGCGTAACCGGGCTGCGCGGTCAGGTCGATGCCGAGGGCTGCCGCGTCCGCCGCCGGATACCAGCTCTGCGGCAGGCCGAGCGGGTGGTAGGGCATCGGCTCGTCCAGCACCGTCCGGCTCGCCCATGCGTCGGTGATGAAGATCAGGTGGCGCAGTGTCTGCTCGAACGACCACTCCTCGTTGACCTGCTCGGCCAGCGCCGCCGCGGGCAGCCGCCCAGCTCGCTCGGCGCCTGCGCCCACAGCCGCTCGATGGTGGCCCACATCGCGCGGACATCGTCGGCCGTCTGACCGTCGCGGAGCTGCACCCGCTCCGGGTGCCGCCGGTCCAGCTCGGCGCTGACGAATTCGGTCACGTCAACGCCGTTGACGGTGAGGTTGCTGAGGTATCCGGAGATGCTGACGTTCACCAGCCATCCGTCACGGATCGTGACGTCCGTCAGGTCACAGTCGGTGAACCGGGCACCACGCAGGTCCGCGGCGTGGAACCGGGCACCGCGGATGGTCGCTGCCGCCGCCCTCGCCGGCGTAGAACCGGTGCGGCCCGAACTGCGCGTCTGTTGGTCACTCGGCAGGGCAGGAGCAGTGTCGGCGGGGTCGTTGGCTGCTGTCATGGACCGCACAGTAGCGCTGGTTCCGGACGATCTCCTTCCGGGAACGGCGGGACGTTCCGGTCGGGCGCGCTTCTCGCCTGAGCCGCTCTACGACGCGCTCTCCCTCCCGGTGGAGGACACGGTCCTTTCTGCAAGCTACTTGACTGTCAATGCAGTTGACATCAGAGGCCGGCCGCGTCTACCGTTCGCCGCATGCCGGTACCCGATGAGGACATCTCGATCCACGCGCTGATGCGCGGTGCCAGGGCCGCCTACGCGCAGTCGATCAGGTGGCACCTGCTTGCTGAGGGCTATGACGACATGCCGCGCAACGGCCCGTTCGTGCTCGGCGGCATGGCGAACTGGGGCGCATCCGCGGCGGACATGCTCGGCGGGCTGGACGTGAGCCGCCAGGCCGCCAGCCAGCTTGTCGACACCCTGGTGCTGCGCGGCTACCTGAACCGGGGGGCGAACCAGGAGGACCGGCGGCGGATCACCATCGGCCTTACACCGCGCGGCCGGGCGGCCGGCGAGGCCGTGCGGGCGGGCGTGCAGGCCGTCGACGAGCAGCTCGCCGCCCGGGTCAGCGAGGCCGAGCTGGCCGGGCTGCGGGCCGGGCTGGCAGCGCTTGGCGAGATCAGGCAGGAATGGCACGCGGCCGGGCCAGGGGGCCACTGACCATCTTCCTGGGGTACAACGGCGGCGGAAAACCTGTGGCCAAACAGGCCGGGCCATCGATGCTCGTGGTCATGCCTGATTCCGATCCGGTACCGGCCAGTCCTGGACATCAAAGGAGGGTCAGATAGTCGCTACCAGCAGCTCTTCCCCGCTCGACGGCCGAAGGCCGTCTGCCCTGCCTGCGAAGTATCGCTGGTTGAGCATGGTTGCCGACACCCGCTGGACGTCTTCGAATCCGGCGTCACGGGTCAGTGCCAGCATTTCCGGCGGGGCGAAGAAGCTGATGAAGGGCGTCCCGGCTGCCCGGGCGCCTTTCACTGTAGCCTGGCGGCCCCGGTACTTCATCTCACCTGGTGCCGCCCCGCATTATCAGCGCCCTGCTCACCCTCCGGGAACGGCAACGCTTGTCGATCGTGTTGCCTCAAGTACGCCGGCCCGCCGGGGCTGAGCGCGGCGGCGCTGGCACCGCTGCGCGCCCTGGGGGCGCCGCTGTACGACGGCTTCGCCAAGGTGTCCTACACAGACCTGCAGCGGGCGCTGGGCGCCGAGGTCCCGTACGGGTTGCAGGCACACTGGCGGGGCGGGTACTTCCGGGACGGCGGGTTCGACACCGGCGCCTTCGCCGTCATGACCAACGCCGTCGCCGCGATGCCCTCGGGGTACTCGATGATCCGCTTCGACCTGCTCGGCGGCGCTGTCGGCCGGGTACCGCCGGACGCCACCGCCTTCGTCCACCGCTCGTCGCTGTTTACGCCTCGATCATCGCGGTGTGGGACCGGGACGAGGACGTCGCGCGCAATACGGCCTGTGACGAGGATCGGTACAGGATCCTGAGTAAATTGGTTCGTAGCGGCCGGAGTCCGGTGCCGGGTGGTCGGCTGGTGGTCCGGTACCGGCCATCGAGGTCGATCGTGGGGTGGCCGAGCGGGGTAAGCCGGGCCACGGACTCGCCCCGCTGCTGCGCGGGCCCGCCTAGCCTGCACCGACCTGCGGGCGCGAACCCGCCACCAGGCACGAGGCAGTGCAGCAACGCGAGGACCTCGCCATCGTCTGGCTGCACCTCGACGGTGACCGCGTCACCGAAAGCCCGGCACTGCGTGGCATGCCAGCCGCACGGGCCCGTCATCGACGTCAGCTGCTCCTGCTGCGGCAACGGTCCCCTGATCACCGGGCAGCCACCCGAACCCGGCGCCCAGCTCGCCGCGCCAGCGCTGGACTGGATGCACTCCCGCGGCTGGCAACTTCACCCCCAACCGCTATGCCCCGCCGATCACAGATAGCCGCCAGCATCAAGTCACGTGACGCTCAGGATCCTGTACCGATCCTCGTCTCAGGCCTGGTCGCGCTCCTGCCCGGTCGGCCAGGCCGAGGCTGGCACCGCCACCGACCTGGCCGGCTACTGCGGCATCGGCCGGAAGCGGTAACCCGTCTCCTGTCAGAGACCGCGGCAGTCAGCACCGGGGGCGAGAGCCTTCCCACGTCGGCACGCGCGTCAGGGTTCTGGTCGTTGAGAGGAGGGCCAAGAGCCCTCCCCTCAAGGCGGCAGTCGGCCTGCGGTGAGGTCCTCGATATTCACGCTTTCCTGCCCGCTCTTCTGGCAGCGCCCGCCCGTGACGCCGTGCGGGGCGGGCGGCTAGCTCGAGATCGTGATCGACTGCGCCGAGGCCACGAAGAACTGGGTTTCGTCGCTGTCAGTCAGGGCGAACTTGACCTGGAATGTGCCGGCCTGGGTGGGCGTGCCGGTGATCTGGCCGGTCGAGGCGTTGATGCTCAGCCCCGGCGGGAGCGCGAACTGCAGGATCGACCAACTGTAGGGCGGCACGCCGCCGGTGGCGGTGAGCCCGCCGCTGTAGGGTACCCCGACCTGCCCGGCGGGCAGGTTGACCTGGCTGACCGCCAGCGGCGCGACGATCTGCCAGACGTACGCCAGACCGAACACGGTGCCGTTGATGTTGAACCTGAGCACGAAGGCGAACAGGCCCTGGGCGGACGCCGCGCCGACTATGCCTGCGGTGCCCGCGTTGAGCGACATGCCGGGCGGCAGGCTGCCGGACTCGATGGAGACGTCGGAGGCCGGCAGCGTGCTGGCCGGCAGGGTGATCAGGAGCGGGTGCGGGGGACGCGGCGTACGTGTTGTTCTCCGGCCACGGGCCGAGTTCGAACGGCGTGATGGTAAAACCCGATGGAGGCGGCGGCAGTACCGAGCCGCCGTGGCGGCCGCCGGTCACGCCGAACAAGGCCGCCCGGTCGCTGTTGCCGTACTCCCCGCCGATCGAGACCGTGGTGGTCGAGCTCACGCTGTGCGTGGTCACCGTGAAGGTGGCGCTGGTCGCCCCGGCGGGCACGGTCACGCTGGCCGGGCCGAGTTGGCCGCGGACGTGTTGCTGCTGGCCAGCAGCACCTGGGGCGCTGCTGGCCGGGGCTGCGACGTTCAGCGTCGCGGTGGCCGTCGCGGTGCCGCCGCCGGATACGCTGCCGGGGCTGATGGTCACCGACTGCAGCGCCGGGACGGTCGTCGGCACCGGGTTGACCGTCAGCGTGGCCGACGCACTGCTGGAACCCAGGGTGGCGGTGATCGTCACCGTGGTGCTGGCGGTGACGCTGGCCGTGCTGACCGTGAAGTTCGCGCTGGTCTGGTCGCTGCTCGCCGTGACCGAGGAGGGGACGGAGGCCACCGACGGGTTGCTGCTGCTCAAGCTGATCGTGGCGCCCGCGCCCGGCGCGGGCTCGCTGAGCTGGACGGTCCCGGACGAGCCGCTGGTTCCGGTGGTGGCGGTCGGGTTCAGCGATACCGACATGACCGCCGGCGGCGGGTCGACCTGCAGCGTGTTAGACACCGAGCCGGTGGGCAGGGTGGCCGTGATCGTGACGTCGGTGACCGCGGTCACCGTGCCGGTGGTGATGCTCACGTTGCTGAGGTACTGACCCGCCGGGATGACCACGCTGGCCGGTACCGGGGCCGCGGACGGGTTGCTGCTGGACAGGCTGACCGTGACCCCGCCGGACGGCGCCGGGTTGTTCAGGTCGGGTTCGACCGTCACGCTGCTGTCGCTGGCCGCCTGGCCGGGCAGCAGGTTCACGCTAGACAGCGTTGGGGTAGGGACCGGCTCCACCGTGATCGTCACCGACATCGACGACGAGCCGAGCGTGGCGGTGAACTTCGCCGCCGTCGCCGTGGTCACGTTGCCCGCGGTGAACTCCACCTGGCCCGAGTCCGAGGCGCGTCAAGTTGCCCACGCCGAGATGGGCATGACGGACTGGTTGGAACTGCTGGTGTTCACGGTCACGCCGCCGCTAGGCGCGTTGCCGCTGAGAGTGATGTAGATGAAGTCCTGCGTGCCGCTGAAGGGCGTGGTGGTGTCCGGGCTCACCGCGATGATCGTCAGGGACCCGCCGAAGGTGGGCTGGGCGACCGCCCTCGGCACTCCAGCGCCCAGGGCCAGCAGTGTCAGGGCCGCAACAACGATGATCAGCCGGCGAATATACATGGCCTACCTCCCAGCCCAGCAGGACCTGGGACCCTCGTGCCGGTCAGGACCAGATGACTCCCGGCGGCTCCCGCTGCCTAGCAAAGCTACTCCTCCGACACCGTCACCTACGAGCGGCCGACCCGGTTCAACGGCACGCAGCAAAATGCGGAAAGCCCTAGTAACTTTGTTAGGTTTCTGCGAGGGTGGCGGCGAGCCGGTCGAGGGTAACGGGCTGGGTGCAGAGGGGGCAGGCGCCGAGGATGAGGGCGAGCACGATCTGCAGTTCGTGCAGGACCTGGTAGAGGGTCATCCCGGCGCAGGCACTTTTGGGTCGGCCCGGAGCATGGTGCAGAAGGCCTGGGCCAGGGCGGCGAGGGTGACGTGGCGGTGCCAGCCGGCGTAGGAGCGGCCTTCGAAGTGGTCCAGGCCCAGGCCGGTTTTCAGCTCGCGGTAGTCGTGCTCGACCCGCCAGCGGATCTTGGCCAGCCGGACCAGCCCGGCGATCGGGGTGCCGGAGGGCAGGGTGGACAGCCAGTAACCGGTGGGCTCGCCGGAGGTGCGGTGGCCATTCGGCCAGCAGCCAGCACTCCGGCAGGCTGCCGTCGGCCGCGCGGGGGATGTCCCGGTTAGCGGGCCGGACCCGGATGGCCAGGAAGTGGCTGGTCATGGTGGCGTCAGGGTTGTCCCTGGTGGCCTTGGTGCCCTGCCGCCAGGTCACCGGCTGGATCTGATCCGCGCTGGCGATGGCGAGCTGGCGCAGGCTGAGCGGCCGCCTGTGGTAGCGGGGACGCCGGGCCGTCCCCGGCCGCCGTCGCCGCGGTGCATGCCCGCATGCGCTCGCTGCTGGATGTGCTCGACGATGATCCCGGCCTGGCGGCGGTGCTGGAGGAGTTCCGCGCCGGGCGCGGCGGGATCGAGGAGAACATGGGCACGGTGAAGGCGCTGATGCGCCCGCCGGGGGATCCGTTCCACGAACGGCTCGTAGCCAGCTATCCCCAGATCCGCCGGTTCCTGCCCAGACTGATCGAGGCGCTCGAGCTGGAGGCCGCCGGGCCCGCCCGGGCGGTGCTGGACGCCTGCCACGCCCTCGGCGACTGGCTGACCGAGCAACCCCCGCACCACCCGGCGGCCCGCCGCTGAGGTGCCGCTGGAGGTGGTCACTCCGTCGTGGCAGCCGCACGTGCGCGACGTGCCCGGACCGTCGACCGGGCCGGCTACGCCTGCTGTGTGCTCGACCAGCTCCGTACCCGGCTGCGCCGCCGCGACATCTACGCCCCGGGCAGCACCCGCTGGGGCGATCCCCGCGCCGAACTCCTCACCCCCGAAACCTGGGCCGACCAGCGCGACGCGTTGTGTGACGAACTGGCGTTGGACACCGACCCCGCCGCCGTTCTCGGCCAGCTCTCCACGACCTTCAATGCGGCCTGGCGGCGACACCGTCGCCGGGTACGCCGCCAATCCGGACCTGCGCATCGAACACCGCCACGGGCGTGACGAGATCGTCCTGACCCCGCTGGATGCCAACGACGAACCCGCCTTGATCACCTTGCGCACCCAGTGGAGTCCCTGCTACCGGAGGTGGAGATCGCCGACCTGCCCCTGGAAGTGCACGGCTGGACCGGGTTCCTCGACGAATACACCCACATGGGAGGCACCCCCCTCCGTGAGGCCGAACTGACCGAGACCCTCTCAGCGCTCTGGTATCCGATCGTGCAATTCGGGCTCACCCCGGTCGCCGACGAGACCCACGCCGCTTTCCCGGGAGCGGTTGAACTGGGTGGCCCACAACTACCTGCGCTCAGCCACCCACGCCGCCGCGAATACCCGGCTGGTGGACTACCACACCCCGCTGCCGTTGGCGCAGGCCTGGGGCGGAGGGGAGATGGCCTGCGCCGACGGGATGCGCTTCGTCATCCCGGTCTCGACCATTTATGCCGCCTACAACCCCCGCTACTTCGGCCGTCAGCGCGGCTCGACCCTCTATTCCTGGATGGCCGACACCCACACGGTGTTCGCTCAGCCCCTGATCCCCGGTACCCACGCGACAGCCTTCATGTCCTCGACGGGCTGATGGCCAACCCGACCGCATTCGGCCGGAGATGGTGTCCACCGACACCGCCGGCGCCTCCGAGATCGTCTTCGCCCTGCCTGGGCACTGGGCTACCGGTGGGCACCCCGGCTGGCCGACCTGCCCGACCAGCGGCTGTGGCGCATCGACCGCCACGCCCACTACGGCCCGCTCAACGGGCTGGCACGCCACCGCATCAACACCCGGCTCATCGCCGAGAACTGGGACGAGATCTGCCGGCTCACTGCCTCCCTGCGCGCCGGCACCGTCGTCCCCCGGCGATCCTGCGCACCCTGCAACGCGGCCCCAGCCCCTCCACCCTCGCCCGCGCCCTGGCCGAACTGGCCGGGTGATCAAACCCTGCACGTGCTCGAATACGTCCACGACGCGGCCTATCGCCGCATTATCCACCACCTGCTCAGCCAGGGGAACGCCGCAACGCGCTCGCCCGGGATGTCTTCCACGGCCAACGCGGCCAGATCCGGAGGCACTACCAGGTCGGGCAGGAAACAGCTCGACAGCCTCGGCATCATGATCAACGTATCGTGTTGTGGCAGACGTGTACACCCAGGCCGCCCTCGACCACCTCGCCGCGAACGGCTACCCGCTGGACCCGGCCGACGTTGCCAGGCTCTCCCCGCTCGGAACCCCACGATCAATCTGGACGGCCGGTACCGGACCACCAGCCGGCCACCCGCCACCGGGCTCCGGCCTCTACGAACGGACTGACTCAGGATCCTGTACCGATCCTCGTCACAGGCCACTACGGCCTGGGCTGATGACCTGGCCGCGGCGCTTGGCCCGTACCTGTCCGGCGAGGTGTACCAGAACTATGCGGACGCGGGCCTGGCCGACTGGCCTGCCGCCCTACTATGCTCCCAACTATCCCCGGCTGCGGCAGGTCAAGGCGCGCCACGACCCGGCGGATCTGTTCCGCCACCCGCAGAGCATCGGGCTGCGGTAGCGCCAGGTTGCCAAGCGCCACGAAACTGGCAAAGTCACCGGCCATCAGAACTGGCGGTCACCGCCGCCGCGAGACCGGCAGTGGCCGGGCATACCGCGGCCCGTGCGGGTACCCAGTCAGGAACGCCCCCCTGTCGCGGGAGCCTAGGGGCTGAGATTCCGCCAGGGCACTGACCATCTTCCGGGAGAGGTGGTGGCAAACCCGGTGGCGGAATCCGGGCGGACCGTTGATGCTCGTAGTCATGCCTGATACCGATGATCTTGACTCAGCCGGCGGGGGGCGGGACAGCCCGGCGAGGAACTGCCCGAGCGGCACTACGCCTGGTGGGACATGTTCGTCCGGCCCGAGGACGATCCGCGCGAGGTCGACGACGGGGGCGGCACGGGGGAGCGCGACGTGCTCATCCGGTACCTGCGGGACCGGCGGCTGACGCTGGAGCTGAAGTGCTCCGGCCTGGATGCGGCCGGCCTGGCCAGGCGGTCGGTGCCGCCGTCCGGCATGTCGCTGCTCGGGCTGCTGCGGCACGTGACTGACACGGAGCGGTACTGGTTCCGCACGATCCTGGCCGGGCAGCAGGCGCCCGCGCTGTACCGGACCGAGGAGGACATGGACGGGGCGTTCACCGGCGCGGTGGCCGACCCGTCCGTGGTCGGCCGGGCCTGGGACGCCTGGCGGGCCGAGGTCGCGTTCGCCGAGCGGTTCGTGATCGGCGCGCCCGACCTGGAGGTCGCCGGGCACTACGACCATGGGCCTTACGACCAGGGCACGATCACGCTGCGCGAGGTGATGGTGCACATGATCGAGGAGTACGCCCGGCACAACGGCCATGCCGACCTGCTGCGGGAACGGGTCGACGGCCGGGTGGGCCAGTAACGGCGTCAGCTCAGCCGGGGCTGCGGTGGCTCCACTGGCCGGGGCAGGGCAGCGC
Organism: uncultured Actinomycetota bacterium; assembly: GCA_963719705.1. Lineage (GTDB taxonomy): Bacteria > Actinomycetota > Actinomycetes > Streptosporangiales > Streptosporangiaceae > CAVRCV01. Next base: position 96,535 of record CAVRCV010000008.1, on the reverse strand, counting down.
GGGACTGGCCGGGCGCGGGGGCCGCGGCGGGCGGCGACGCGAAGCGGTAAACCAGGATTGATCCGGCCAGGACGCCTACCGGGCAGTAGTTCCTGAGCCAGCCGAGCTGCGAGCTGTCCGCGCTGGTCAGCGCTGTCGCAGACACCGCTACCCAGCCGGAGACCTGACCAGGTGCCGTGCCCGCAGCAGACGGACTCCGGGGATGTCGGCCGCTGTCACCCCGCGGGGCCCGAAGTAACTGACCCAGAGGTGCCCGCCCCTGCTCCAGGACTGCAGCGCGTACAGTCCCTGTCCCCAGTCGACGTTGGAATTGGTCGCCACGGCATAGCCGGGCCGAAATGGCGGGGCCGTCCACGCCAGGGAGTCGGGGAAGGACAGCGCGGTACTGGCAGCGCCCGCGGCGAGCAGCACCGCCAGCGCGGCTGTGAGCCCGTGCCGCCACGCCGGGCGCAGTCCCGCCACGACAGGCACCAGCGAGCTGGCCAGCACGGCCCACAAGGCGATAACCGGGAGCAGCAGCCGGACGCCGATGTCCAGCGGCGTGACGATCGTAAAACAGCAAGCGAAACGGATGGCAGGCCCACTGCCAGCAGCGCCCGCCAGCGTGCGCCCCGCTCGGTCCAAAACAGCGCTACGGTTCCGGCCAGCAGGAGCAGCAGGACTGCGGCCGGGTACTTGATCAGCAGGCTGAGCGGCCAGAACCACCACCTGCCGCCGGTGTAGGAGATGCCTGCCAGGTAGCCGGGGCCGGAGCCTGCGTTGTAGGAGGCGAGATAGGCGACACCGTCCAGGTACGGCTGCGGAGCCACAATCGTCGGATGCGTCAGTACCGAGGGGTCCAGGACGATGTAAGGGATCCACAGGCCCGCCCACGTCACCACGCCGCCAGCGCAGTATGAGCCAGGGCCCGCCGTACCCCGGATCTCCAGCTGACTCCTGCGATGACGGCCAGGCTGACCAGCACGATCAGGACCCCGCTGATCTCGGTTCCGGCGACGAGCGCGAGGCCGAGCCCGGTCCACACCAGCGCCCGGATGGTTCGCAGCCGCAGCCAGCGTGCCAGCGCCCAGGAGCTCAGCGTCACGGCAAGGGCAAAAGGGACATCGGTGCCGTCGAGGTGGCCGATGCCCAGTACCAGGGGTGAGGCCAGCCACAGCAGCCCGGCGAACGCTCCGGCTGCGGCGCCAAACAGCTCAGCGGCCAGGCCGTAGGCGGCGAAGCCACCCCGGCAGTCTCAGCGAGCGGTACCAGCCGGGAGGCGAACGTGACCCGTCGCAGGCTGCCTGCCGAAACCTGGGCCTGCAAAACAAGGCGCTGTAACTCCGCTCGTCGTTGCCTGACCACTGCCCGTTCGCCGGGACGGCCGGATGAGCCAGCAGCACCGGCAGCGCCGCAAGGACCTTGGCCAGCGGCGGATGCTCTGCGTTGAGTGTCAGGTCATGATGCAGCACGGCTGCTACGCCGGCGGACACGTACACTGGCTCGTCGAAAGTCGGTGAGTCGGACTTTGCCTCGCCCAGTCCAAGGCAAGGAATCCGACGGCTGCGATGACGAGCAGGGCGATCGGAAGCCGTCGCACCCAGGTGCTGCCGGCGGGTACGCTGCTTGAGCCGGCGGCACCGTCGCGCTGGAGCGTTAGACACGGAAGTATCGCGAAATGGTCACTGTGGTTGCCGGTGGTTTAAGAATCAGATAATTTCGGACATCTTATCGGCCGCAACGAGATGAGGATGGTCGGGCAGCAGTTGGACGTTGAAGCCAGCGAACTGGGCACCGGCACAGCAGACGGCGAACAGCAGACGGCGCCCGCCCGGCACCCGCCGGCCGGGACAGCGGGCCGGGACCGCGGCTGCCGCCGCCGGCCCGGTGTCCGTGCCGCACGGGCAAGAAGCTGGCTGGCCGCCCGGCGCCGGCCGGTCCATCGGCTGGCCGATCCTCGCCCTGCTGTTCGGCCTTCGCGTGAAGCAGGCCGGGGTTCCGTCCTCTGATGACGAGGTCCTGATCTGGCTCACCGCCTGCTTGTTTGTCTCCAGCCTCGGCGATCTCGGCCGGTGGCGGCGCGGGGTGCTGCGCGACTGGCTGCCGCTTTATGTGATACTGGCGGTGTATGCCCTCCTTCGGGGCTACGCCAGCCACGTGCTCTGGGGCCCGTTCGTCCGGCCCCAGATCGCTTTTGACGAGTTCATTGGCGGGGGAACCGCGCCCACCGTGCTTCTCCAGCGGTGGCTGTTCACGCCGGACTGCACCTGTGGGATTATGCCGCCTGGGCCGTCTACATGAGCCACTTCTTCACGAGCTTCGTCGTCGCAGCCGTGCTCTGGAAACGGAACTACCCGGCATTCAAGCGTTTCATCGGGCTCTTTGTCGGGCTGACTTTCATTGGCTACCTCGGTTATGCTTCTATCCCGCCGTGCCGCCATGGCTGGCCAGTCAGGCGGGCCATCCCGACGGTCAGGATCGTCCCGATCGTGTGGCAGCACCTGGGGATGCACGTAGCGGCGGCCCTGTTCACCCACGGCAGCAAGTTCGCCAACAACATTGCCGCGATGCCCTCGCTGCACGCGGCCTATCCGTTGCTTATCTGCCTGTTCTTCTGGTCTCGGTCGCGCCGCTGGGTCCGGGTGCTGCTCGCCAGCTATGTCGTGGCCATGGCCTTCACCCTCGTCTATACCGCCGAGCACTTCGTGATCGATGAGATCATGGGATGGTCGTGCGCGGTCGCCGTTTACTTCGTCGGCTCCCGCTTCCTGGACTGGAGGCCGCGGGGCATCGATCGCCGCCGGATACTCGCATAGGCTGCCGCTGTTGGCAGTTATCGGCAGCGCCGCGACGCGGTCAGCGCGCGGCCAGCACGTCCGCAATCTTAGCGGCGGCCGCGGGCGGGTCCTCGGCGTCGTGCAGCACCTCGCCCCAGGACCACCGGTAATACCAGCACAGCCGCCCGCTGGCATCGGTTGCCGGAACGCAGTCGATGCTCTCCGCGAGCATGGCGGCACCGGGAATGAACACGTGCAGGGCGGCCGGGTAGGTGGTCTTCACCGAGGCGTCGAAGCCCTGTGCCTCAAGGGCGGTGGCGAGCCGGTGCAGATGGTAACTGCGTGCATGGTCACGCGTGCCGTCCTGCATCTCACCCGCCCTTGCCGGTCGGCACATTGTCCGCGCGGATACGCCCGTCTTGTCAAGCCGCCCGGCCGACCGGGTAGCAGGCCAGGAGAGATCAGCGGCCCGTGCCGTAACCAGGATAGCCGCCGTAGGGATCCTGGTTGTAGGGGTCAACCCCGGCGTGCCCGCGGTCCTGCGGCGCGGCGTACCCGGCCGGCAGGTAGCCGCCCTGTCCGTCCGGGTACCCGGCCTGACCGGCCACGCCGTTCCCGTTCCGGTAGCCGGCCTCGTGGCCGCCCGGCAGGGCGGGATACCCGTCGGCCGGGTACCAGCCGCCGGGACCGGCGGCTGGCGCCGGAACCTGGCTGCCGGCCGGAAGCTGCTGATAGGACACCTGCGGCAGGCCAGCCCCCGGACCCGCCGGGTAACCGTCGTAACGGGCCGGAACGCTGCCGGCCTCCGGCCCCGGCCCGGCGGGGGAGCCTACGTAACTGCCGTACGGGTTGCCGTAGGCCTGGCCGTCGTTGCCCTGGTACCCGGCCGCCGCTGGCGGCGCGGCCGCCGCGGCCTGGTACGGCTGCGGGCTCGCGGGCTCGGCAGCCGGGGCCGGCTGCCGGTACCCGGCCGGCTCGGCGGCATTGCCCGGCGCTCCTGGCCCGTAGCCATCGAACTGGCCCGGTGCCTGCGGGTAGGCGGCCATCTGCTGGGTCGGCGCGGCGGGGGAGACCGGGCTGCGGTGCGGCGCGGAGGCGCCGCGGCCGCGGCCGTTGCGGTAGGACCGGCTGTCGTCCTGGATCGCCGGGAACGAAGGGCTGGTCAGCGGGTCGTCATCGGCATAGGGCACCGGGCCCCGCTGGCCGCCCAGGCTGGCCAGCATGGCCAGGCTCGGCTCACTGGGCAGGGCGCCGCGCGCGGGACCGGCCGGCGGCGCGTCGGTCCGGGCAGCCGGCCGCCAGTGCCCGGCCTCCGGCTGGGCCTGGTGCGGCGCGGCGAGCGGGACGGCGACCTCAGGCGCCCGCGCCGCCGCAGCGGCGTGCTGGCGGCGGACCGGCAACCGGGGAGCGGCCTCCTGCTTCGGCGCCTGGTCCGGCCTGCTGCCCCGTGCTGACCCATGCTGAGGCGACCTGGACGGTGCTGGCCCGGGCTGGCCTGACTGCTGGCCCGCTGGACCTGGGCTGGCCTCGGCGGGCCTGGCTCCCGCCTTGCCGCCGCGCTCGGACCGGCCGGAGCGATCCCCGCTGGCCAGCTGGGCCGTGGTGGTCAGCGGCTTGTCCGAGGCAACCTCGGCCCAGTAGTCCACATCGGACAGCTCGTCCCACTCGGTGCTCGGCCAGTCGGCATCGTCGGCTTTCTTGCTGCCTCTGGCCGCCCGCGGCCGGACCGCGGGCAGGCTGTCCTGACGGCGCTGCGGGCCGTCAGGGTGCCTGGCCTGCCCGGCCGCGGCGCGGCGATCGTCGTAACCCGCGGCAGGCTGCCGGGCACTGCGGCGCCCGTCGTAGTCGCGGTCGCCGGGGTAGTCCCGCTGATCCGGGCGGTCCCGGTAGCCGCGCTCGGGACCTCGGCGCCTGGCCCCGTCATCGCGCGGGCCTTCGTCCCGGCCGGGGCGCCTGCGCTCCTCGGCTCCGGCTCTGGCCGGGCGGTGCACATCGCGGCCGGGCCGCCGCAGTCCGGAATGCCGGTCCCGGCCGACCGCGCCGGTGACCCGCTCGTCCGGGAGGTCGTCGAAGTCGTCGGCGGCCTCCGCCCGGAGGTAGTGCATGGCGGCGAGCACGACAACAACGATCAGGATGACAACTGCGCCGAGTCCGACGATCACGATCGAGGTCATCACACCATCCAGGGCGGCATGGCCTGATGGTGGCGCAAGCTAGGCGCGCGCGGCCATCACGCGAGCCTCCCCCGGTTATGCATGCGCCCTGCTGCTGCGATCTGCTGCTGTCGATCTGCTGCTGTCGAGCTGTTGCTGTCGAGGCTGATCGCCTGATGTGAGATTCTGTCGTACCGCTATGAGCCGTGTCATGTATTTCGAGAAGTTTACCTGGGTGTGTCTGCCAGAATTCTGGCCAGCCCCCGACCTGCTGGCCTGGTCTACGGCCCGGCCGTGGCGGTAAGCCGTCCACGTGCGATTGCATGCTGGGCAATGGCCGACCAGGCGGCCACCAGCCCGGTCCCGGAAGGCTGGCCGAGCATTGCGTTCAGGGCGTAAACGGTAAACCGGTACTGATGACTGCGAGTAAGCGGGCACGGCGGGGAAAATGCCGCCTTACCCGAGCTGTTGCGTGCCAGGCGGGCTCCCGACGGCAGCCGGCCTGCCTGAATATAGGACCGGTCCGGGCTGATGTCGAACACTATCCAGTACACGTACGGGGTGATGGGGGCGTTGGAGTCGTCCAGCACCAGCGCGATGGACCTGGTGCCCTGCGGCACCCCGGACCAGTCGACCGGCGGGCTCTCGTCCCGGCCGTGGCAGGTGTAGCGGCGGGGGAGCACCATGCCCTGCCCGATGACCGGGCTGCTGACGGTCATCACCTGCGGCGCGTCCTGGCGCAGCGCCTCGGTCCGGCCGACCAGGCCGCAGCCGCCGAGCAGCACCGCCAGCGCGGCCAGCACCGCGGGCCGGATGCCGCGACCGATCACGCGATCCACCGCCCTCAGCGTGCCGACAACACCGTGCCGACCGCACAGTACCTGGTGCGCGTGCGTGGCGAGTCCCCGAGTACCTCTATCGATTTATCGACAAAACGACAACCGGCGGAAGCCTCCCGGTCTTGGCGCGCTGGTCTCGCCGCCGGGATGACACAGCCCGGGATGGCCTGCCTGGGATGACACAGCCCGGGATGACCCAGCCCGGGCTGGGTCAGTCGCGCTGCCGGGTGTTGCCGAACATGATCTCGTCCCAGGACGGCACCGAGGCACGCCGGGAGCGCCCGCCGGATGCCTTGCGGGCCGCCTGGCAGGCTCCCTGGCCTCGGGCTGTCCGCCCTCGCGCTCCCGGCCGTCGCGCGGCGCGTCGGCGCCTGGTGAGTCAGCACCGGGTGATTCGCCACGGCCTGATTCAGCACGGCCTGACTCACCACGGCCTGATTCACCACGGCCTGATTCACCACGGGGCCCGCGGTCCTGGCCGGCCGCTGCCTGTCCCGCCGCCGTCCGGGTGGCCGAGACCGCCGTGGCCGGCGAGGCTGCCGGGGTCACCGGGGTTCCCCTGACCGCAGCGGCCGCCGCAGTGCCCGGTACCGGGGCGCCGGGCAGGGCCCGCCCGGCCCGCACCCCGACGGCCGGAACGCCGGGAACCGGAGCACCGGGTACCGCCGCGGCGGGCGCGGACGGCGCGGCGGGACGGGACGGGCCGCCGGCGGCCAGCCGCTGCGGCTCCCCGCCGGGCTCGGCGTGATGAGCGCCCGCCGGGGCGTGCCGGGACCCGATCGGGGTCACCGTGGCCGTGACCGGGACCCCGACGCTCTTGCCCACGAACCGCGCCGCGGACCAGTCGGCTTCCGGCAGGCAGAGCCGGACTGCCTGGTCGTCAGCCGGGGTGACGTGCCTGCGCCGGGGGTCGAAGACCCACTCGGCGGCCTGCGGCTGCCCGCCCAGCGCGTAGCTCAGCCGCACCTGCCAGTTCCCGTCCGCGCGCTTGCGCGAGTCCCAGCCCGCGTCCTCGGCGGTGGCGCCGCACTCGGCCAGGCGCCCGGCCACTACGTCGCCCAGGCGCGGTCCGGGCCCCGGCTCACCCTGCCCCCGGACGGTCGCCCGCTGCGCCTCCTGGGCGCGGTACTCCCGCTCGGCCAGCACCGGGCCCTCGAACCTGCGCACGCGCTCGATCGGGAGGCCCGCTGCGTCGGCGATCTCCTCCGCCGTCTCTCCGGCGCGGATCCGGTCCTGGATCTCCTTGGGTCGCAACGGATTCTCCACTTCGATCTCGTACTGAGCCAGCCGCGCGAACTGCCCCCGGGCGACTGTCCGCAGCCGGTCATCAATAGGCAACGAGAAGCGCTTTCCCCGGCCCGGCACCGCGAGGACCGCGTAACTGCCGTCCTCGCTTACTGCGACGAGGCGCAGTTCCTGCATGGGCGTCCCTTCCGCGCTGCCCGGCCGCGCAGGGCGAGGTCCGGACCTTCCCCGCAACCGAGTCTGACTGCCTAGGGCCTGCCTGGCCAGCACCGCGCCCGGCATGTCCTGCACGATCCTGCCGGCAATCTTGCCTGCTAGCAGATCCGCGCGGGGGCAGAACGGGTCCGCCCGGCCCGGCATGCCAGGGTATCCTGGCGGCAGGATGTTCGGTGACAGAATTATTCTGGCGGAAACCCCCAGACCGGCCGCGATCCGGCGCAACCCGCGGGCGCCCTGGCTGGCGGTGGGCGTGGTGTGCTTCGGCGCGTTCATGGGCCAGCTCGACGCGAGCATCGTCACCCTGACCTTCCGGCCGATGCAGCGGGAGTTCGCGGCCCCGCTGGCCGGCGTGCAGTGGGTGTCGCTCGCCTACCTGCTCGCGCTGATCGCGCTGCTGGCCCCGGCCGGACGGCTGGCCGACGGCATCGGCCGCAAGCTGGTGTACGGCTACGGCTTCATGGTGTTCACGATCGGCTCGGCGGCCTGCGGGCTCGCCCCCACGCTCGGCCTGCTGGTGGCTTTCCGGCTGGTCCAGGCGGCGGGCGCGGCGATGCTCCAGGCCAACAGCGTGGCCCTGGTCACCACCAGCGTGCCGCCCGCCCGGATGCGGCTCGCGCTGAGCGTCCAGGCGGCCGCGCAGTCCCTGGGCCTTTGCCTCGGGCCGACCCTGGGCGGGCTGCTCAGCCAGACCGCGGGCTGGCGCGCGGTCTACTGGATCAACGTGCCGGTCGGCTGCATCGCGATAGTGGCCGGCCGGTACCTGCTGCCGCGGACCCGGCAGTTCAGCCGGACCGACTCGTTCGACTGGCCGGGGGCGCTGCTGCTGGCCGCGGCGAGCACCGCGCTGCTGGTCGCGCTGTCGGCGGCGGGCGGGCTGCCGGTGCCGGGCTGGGCGGTGGCGGTCCTCGGCGCCGCGGCCCTGGCGGCCGGGCTGCTGTTCGCCGTGCGCCAGCGCCGGGCCGCGTTCCCGCTGATCCCGCGGGCGCTGCTGCGGTCGGTCCGGGTCGCGCTCGGGCTGGGCGGCGCGTTCTGCGGGTACCTGGCGCTGTTCGGCCCGCTGGTCCTGGTGCCCCAGGTGCTGCCAGCGGGCGGCAGCGAGCTGACCGCCGGGCTGCTGCTGTCCGCGCTGCCGGCCGGGTTCGGGGTGGCCGCGCTGTCCGCCGAGGCCATCCTGCCGGACCGGATGACGAACCGGCAGCGCGGCTGCGCCGGGGCGATCACGTGCGCGCTCGCGCTCGGCATGCTGACCGGCGTGCCGATGTCGCACGCCGCCCTGGCGGCGTTCCTGGCGCTGGCCGGGATCGGCCTCGGGATCTTCGTTCCGGCCAATAACGCGGTGATCATGCGCAGCGCCGCGGCCGGCTCGGCGGCGGTGCTCGGCGGCCTGGTTAACATGGCCAGGGGAATCGGTACCACCTTCGGCATCGCGCTGGTGACGCTCGCGCTGCACCTGGCCCCGGCCGGTCCGGCCAGCCGGCCGGACCCGACGCCGGCCTGGGCCATCCTCACCGCGGCAGCGGTCGCCGCCGCGGTGATCGCGGCGGTGATCCGCCCGCTGGCCGCGGCCGGCCAGGGCGGCGGCAGACCCGGTAGCCCGGCTACCGCGGAAAGGGGCTCAGCCAGTGCCTTCGGCTAGCGCGCGGCCAGCCGCGTCACAGATCGCCGACGTGATATCCCGGCTGCGGCGGGCCATGCGCCGCGCGGCCAGGGCCGGGGGCGAGGGCGGCACGCTGCCCGCCGGGCTGGCCGTGGCGCAGCTGGAGTTCCTGTCCTGCGTGGCCGAGAACCCGGGCGCCCGGCCCGGTCAGCTCGCCCGGATGCTGCGGCTGGCGCCGAGCTCGGTCGCAACCCTGGTCGGCGGCCTGCTCCGGGGAGGCCTGGTGACCAGGACCGGGGGCACGCCGGACCGGCGGACCGCGGTGCTCGAGCTGACCCCGGCCGGGCAGTACGCGGTGGACCGGTGGCAGGAGCTGAACGCGCGGATCGTGCGGGCCGCGGTGGCCGCGATGGCACCGGGCAGCGCCGCCGCGCTGGCCGAATCGCTGCCCGCGCTGCGCGAGCTGACCACGGCGGTGGACGCGCTGGCCGACGCGCCCTGACCGGGAGGCGTGGGCTATCCGCGGCCCGGCTTAGGCTTGCTGGTCATGCACATGGATCCTGTTTTCGCCGCCGTCGGCCGTTTCTGCGTGCGGTTCCGGTGGCTGGTGGTGCTGGCCTGGGTGGCCATGGCGATCGCCGCGGTGACCCAGCTGCCGTCGCTGAGCAGCGTGGCGCAGGGTAACAACATCAAGTTCCTGCCCGCCAGCGCGCCCAGCGAGCACGCTGCGGTGCTGGCCGAGCCGTTCGGCACGGCCGGATTAGTACCGATCCCGGTGGTGGCGGCCCGCGCCGCGGCGCCGCTGAGCCCGGCCGACCTGACCGCGATGAACGGGCTGGCCGGCCGGCTGAGGTCGGTGCCCGACGTCAGCAAGGTGCTCGAGGCCGGCGTCGCGCCCGGCGGCCACGCGGTCCAGCTGGTCGTGCTGGCGACCGGGCTGAACGGCGGCAATCCCGATGCCCAGCTGGACCTGGTCAACGCGCTGCGGGCGCAGATCGGCGCCGCCGGGCTGCCGGCCGGGCTCGGCGTGCACCTGGCCGGGGACGTCGCGGCGGCGGTGGACCAGCAGAAGGCATCCGGCAACACCGGATCCCGGATCGAGACGCTGTCCCTGCTGTTCATCATCGTGCTGCTGGTACTGATCTTCCGGTCGCTCACGCTGGCGCTGACCACGCTGGCGCCCGCGCTGGTCTCGTTCACGATCGCCGGCCCGCTGATCGCCGAGGCGGCTCACCACGGGCTCCAGGTGTCCTCCATCGCCCAGTTCCTGCTGATCGTGCTGGTGCTCGGGGCCGGCACCGACTACGGCCTGTTCCTGGTGTTCCGGGTGCGCGAGGAACTGCGCGAGCGCCAGCACCACCAGGCGGGCGAGAACTTCCCCGGCTCGGCCGGCCTGGCCGGCAGCCTGGCCGCCGACCTGATCCGCCCGCGGCCCGCGGCCAGGGACGCGATCGTCCGGTCGGTCACCAAGGTGGGGGAGACGATCACGTTCTCCGCGGCCACGGTGATCGCCGCGGTGCTGACCCTGCTGCTGGCCACCTTCTCGTTTTACTCCGGCCTGGGCGCCCCGTTCGCCATCGCGATCGCGGTCATACTGCTCGCCGCGCTGACCCTGCTGCCCGCGCTGCTGTCGATCCGGCTGTCGCTGCTCGCCATCAAGCGCTCGCTGTTCCGGTCGATCCGGGTCTGGCCGTTCCGCGGCCGCCCGAAGATCCTGCCCTGGAATATCCAGGGCAGCGGCAGGCCGGGCGTGTGGGGCCGGGTGGCCGGGCGGATCGTGCGCTACCCGGCGCCCACCCTGCTGGCCGGGGTCATCTTCTTCGGCGGGCTCGGGGTGGCCGTGTTCGGGTACACGGCCGGCGGCTTCGGCGGCACCACGGCGCCGCCGGCCGGCAGCGACTCGGCGGCCGGGCAGGCGCTGCTGACCCGGTACTTCCCGCAGTCCGCGGCGAACCCGACCAGCGTGATCTTCCGGTTCGCCGCGCCGGCCTGGCAGGATCCGGCGCCGCTGGCCGACGCCACCGCCAGGCTCCGGGCCACCGGGCTGTTCACTCAGGTCACCGGGCCGCTGAACCCGGTGGGAGCGCAGCTGACCCCGGCGCAGTACACCGCGCTGCACGCGGCCCTCGGACCGGCCAGGGCGCTGCCGCCGCTGCCGCCGCCGGGCAGCGGGGTGCCGGCCGCCTCCTACCAGGCCTACCGGGCGACGTCGAACTATGTCAGCCCGGACGGCCGGACCGTCCAGTTCTCCACCAGCCTGCGGGCCGGCGATCCCGGCACCACCTCGGCGATGAACGCGGTCCCGTCGATCCGGGCCGCGACCACGGCGGTGGCCAGGTCGGTCGGCGCCGCCGACTACGCGGTCGGCGGCGAGGCGCCGGCCCTGTACGACATCAGCAGCATCTCCACCAGCGACCTCAGGCACATCGTGCCGTTCGCGATCCTGGCCATCGGCATCCTGCTCGCGCTCGTGCTGCGCAGCCTGGTGGCACCGCTGTACCTGATCGCGTCGGTCGGGGTCTCCTACCTCGCCGCGCTCGGCCTGTCCGTGCTGATCTTCATCAAGATCGGCGGCAGCGGCGGCCTGGTGTTCTTCATGCCGTTCCTGATGTTCATCTTCCTGCTGGCGCTCGGCGAGGACTACAACATCCTGGTGATGACCCGGATCCGGGAGGAGGCGCAGGCACTGCCGCTGCGCGACGCGGTCCGGCGGGCACTGGCGCTCACCGGCACCACGGTCACCTCGGCCGGCCTGGTGCTGGCCGGCACCTTCCTGGTGCTGACCGTGGCGGCCGGCAGCGGATCGGGCGCCAGCCAGGTCCGCGACATCGGCCTCGGCCTGGCACTGGGCATCCTGATGGACACCTTCCTGGTCCGCACCCTGCTGGTGCCCTCCACGGTGGTACTGCTCGGCCGGTGGAACTGGTGGCCGTCCCGGCACGGTCCTGGCCAGCCCGGCCTGCCGCCTGCCGCCGGACCGCTCACGGCCGAGGCCGGGGGAGCGCCGCCGGTGGTCAGCCGGGCCCGGCCCGAGCCCGGCAGCTGAGCCTGGCTTGCCGCCGGCCCCCGGTCATTCGGTAGCTTGCTGGCTGATGGCGGAGCGGGACGCCTGCAGGGCCGCCGTGCCCGAAGCCGGCGGGAGGAGCCAGGTCCAGCGGAACCCGAAGCCCCGGAGGTTGAGGCAGATGCGGTACTTGACCGGACTCGTTCTCGCGGCGGCCATGTCGGCGGCGCTGTTCTTCGGCGGCGGCTGGGCAGTGGCCAGGATCGCCGCGCTGCATGCCGCCGGCGGCAGCATGACCAGCATGCCCGGACTGCTCGCGCTGGCCGCGCTGGCCGGCACCGGCCTGCTGGCCGGTGTCCTGCTTGCCGGGCCGTCGGTCTCGCCGCTCGGGGCCGGCCTGCCGGGGCTGGCCCTGCTCGGCTGGTCAGGCCTGCTCGCGGCGAGCGCACCGCGAGCACTGCGGTACATCCCGCTGCAGGGCCGCTACTTCGCGGCGGGCTTCCACACCATGCTGGCCAGCGGCGTGCTGGTGGTGCTCGGCGCGGCGATGATCGTGCCGCTGCTGGTGCCGTCCCGGTGGCGCGGCCGGGCGGCCGCCGAGGACGAGTTCACCATGCCCGCGGTGATGGCCCGGCTGGACGGTAACGACTGACCACGGCTCACCCGGCGGCTGGCACCTTGAGCTGGTACTTCTGGTACCAGAACACCTCATCGGTGAAACCCAGGCGGCGGTACAGCGCGGCCGCGCGGCCGCCGTCGGTGGCATTGATGATCAGGGACCGGCAGCCGTCGGCCTGGCCCGCGGCCGCCCAGTGGGCCAGCAGGGCCTGGCCGATGCCCCGGTGCCGGTAGGGCAGCCGGGTGCCCAGGTTGAACACGAGCTGGTCGCGGCCGGTGTAGTAGGCCAGCACCGCGACCAGTTCCCGGTCCAGCCAGCCGCCCAGGATGGCGGTCAGGGCGATCTCGCCTTGCCGCACTGCGACCTCCGCCGCCAGCCGGTCCGGCGCCGGCGGCGACTCGGTGTCGCCGAAGCTCTGCAGCTTTACCCTGGCCCAGTCGGCCAGGCCGTCCGGGCCGACGCCGCGAACCGCCAGGTTCGCCAGGGCGGTCCCGGTGCTCACCGGGACCGGGCCGACCAGGGCCAGGTGCGTGGTCGCGTCGCCCGGCTCGCAGCCGCCGTCGCGCAGGGCCGGCCCGAGCCTGACCGCGCGGGCCCGGTCGGTCACCCAGATGTCCAGCAGCGCCACACCGGCCCCGGCGCCGGCGTCGGCCGCCGCCGCGGCCAGCGCGTCCGGCACCTGGCCGGGCTCGCCGACGTCCAGGATGAGCCGTACCTGCCCGTCGCCCAGCGGGGCCAGGTGGCCGTACCAGTGCCGGCTGACCTGGTAACCGATCTCCGGTGCCGGGCTGGTGAACCAGCCGCGGACCTCGCTGGCCACCGCGTCGTGGTCCGGATGGGCCGTGGTCACCAGTGGCCGAGCAGGTCCGAGGTGTCGTACTCGGCGTCCTGCCCGCCGGCGTACTGGTTGCCCCAGATATTGGACACCTTGACCGTCACGCCGAAGTTCTTCTTCAGGTCCTCCGCCAGTTCCTGCGCGGTCCAGCGCTTGTTGTCCAGGGTCGCGATCCACCAGCGGCAGTTCCGGCCGGCCAGTTCCTTGAGCGCGGACTCGATGTTGGCCCGGTCGCTGTACACGATCGCGCGGCGCAGGCGGCGATGGCGCCCGGAGACCCAGGCGCGCAGCGCCCCCGGGTTGTCATAGACCTCGTTGCCCTGCTCGTAGTCGGCGATGACGCAGGATTTGTTGCCGCTCACGGTGATCCAGTGGACGTGCGGGAAGCGCTTGGCCTGCGCCGGGGTCGCCGCATACTGCCCGTCGCGGTAGAGCGCGGCGTGGGTCGCCGAGGCCGGGATCTTCCCCGGATCGACGCTGTCGTAGAACTGGATATCAGCCGGCATCAGGTTTCCTTCCGGTGGGGGCACTTGCGGCTCGCGCCCGGCCGGACTGGTTCCCCGAAAGCCAGCCTCGATGCGCGATTCAGCGAGCCAGCCGGCGGCGCCGGTCACGGCTGGGGGCGACGCTCCGCCCGCTCCGCCCGCTGGCCTGGCGCCTGCCAGTCGGTGATGAGCTTCTCAAGCTGGGTCAGCCTATCGTCAAGGTCGTGGGTCGTCAGCACGTCCGCGAGCGCGAGGCGGACCGCGGACAGCTCCCTGGCGAGGAACTCGGTATCGGCCTGGGTCCGGGCCGCGGTCTCGCGGTCCCGCTCGATGCTGGCCCGGTCCCGGTCGTCCTGCCGGTTCTGGGCCAGCAGGATCAGCGGCGCCGCGTACGCCGCCTGGGTCGAGAAGGCCAGGTTGAGCAGGATGAACGGATAGGGATCCCAGTGCCGGACTAGCCCGGCGGTGTTCAGCCCGATCCAGATCACCACGATCAGGCTCTGGCCGACCAGGAACCGGCCGGTGCCGAGGAACCGGGCGACCCGCTCCGATATCCGCCCGAACGCGTCCGCGTCGTAGCGGCTGCCCATCCGCGGCCCGGTGCCGCGGGGCGAGCTGAGATCCGAGCGGTCGCCGAGCCGCAGCGGCGCGAAGGCGGCCTTTCTCATCCGGGGCTCACTCCTTTCGCCAGCCCGCCGGCAGGATCCGGTCCAGCACGTCGTCCACGGTGATCGCGCCGACCAGCCGCCCGGCCTCGTCGCACACCGCGACGCCGACCAGGTTGTAGGCGGCCATCCGCCGGGCCACCTCCCGCTCGTCCAGGTCGGGCCGGACGAAGCCGGCCTGCTCGATGCACTCCCCGACGAGGTTGGCCTGCGGCTGGCGCAGCAGCCGCTGGAAACCGACGCTGCCCAGGTAACGGCCGGTCGGCGTGACCGACGGCGGCTCGCACACGTAGACCTGCGCGGCCGTGGTCACGGCCAGCTCCGGTGCCCGGATCTGGGCCAGCACCTGGGCCACCGGGGCGTCGGGCGGGACGATCAGCGGCTGGGAGGTCATCAGCCCGCCTGCCGTGGTCGCGCCGTAGCGCAGCAGCCGGCGCAGGTCGGCGGCCTGGACCTGCTCCATCGCGGCCAGCAGGCGCTCCCGCTGCCCGGCCGGCATCTCGGCGAGCAGGTCGGCGGCGTCGTCGGGGTCCATTTCCTCGACCACGTCCGCCGAGCGCTCCAGGCCGAGCCCGGCCAGCAGCCGGACCTGGTCCGGCTCCGGCATCTCCGCCAGCACGTCGGCGAGCTCCTCGTCCCGCAGCGCCTCGGCGAGCTGCTGCCGCCGGGTGGCCGGCATCCCCTCGACCGCGATGGCCAGGTCGGTGGGATGCATCTCGCGGAGCTGGATCAGCTGCTCGGCCAGCGGCCCGGCCTGGAACAGCTCCGGGTACTTGTCCCAGGGCACCTGCTCCGGCGCACTGCGCCGGCCCAGGCTCAGCAGGCGGCCGCTGCGGATGGCCAGCGCGCACACGTCCCAGCCGCCCTGGCGCTGCCCGGACGGCTGGATGCCCACGTCCGCCACGCTGCCGCGGCCGACCGGCCGGCCGTAGAGCTCGGAGGCCAGGATCTCGCCGGTACGCCGGGCGAACCGGCGCAGGTCGACCGCGCTGCCGCGCAGGTGCGCGCCGTCAACGGAGATCTCCGCGACCCGGCTCATGCTGACGAAGATCAGGCGGCGCTGGAAGGTGACGACGAAGCCGAGCACCCAGGGCGGACCGGCCCCGGCCGTGGGCAGGATGACGACGTCCTGGACCCGGCCGATGGCCAGGCCCTCTCCGTCCAGCAGCGGCCGGCCGGTCAGCCGGGAGGTGAATACGGGCCCCATGGACTCCTCGCTCGCCTGCCTCACGATACGTGTCACTGCCCGGCACGGGCGATGTGAACCGATCTGGGTGCCGAGGTGTCCTATCTGGAGAAGAACCTGGCGGGAGGGAAATCGTGGCCAGGCAACAGGAGCCGGCGGACAGCCCGGCGGCGCCGCCGGACGGAGGGGACGCCGGGACCGGCGGCGGCCAGCTGACCGCGCTCGCGGAGAACGGGATCGAGCTCCAGCGCATCGTGGCCCGGATCAGCCCGGAGGAATTCGGCTGGCAGGAGTCGCACTACGACCGTGACTCGCGGCATGGCCGGGAGCTGCTGTTCCTGATGGCGAACCCGGAGTGGGTCCGGGCCACCTCGGAGATCGTCGAGATCTCCCGGTCGGATGCGGTCGAGACCACCCTCAAGATCGACATCGACCTGGACCAGATCACGCACGAGGCTTTCCGGCAGCGGGCCGGGCGGTTCTGGCTGCCGGTCACCGTGCTGCCCCCGCAGGCCGCGGCGGACCCGCAGCAGGAGGCGGACGGGCACCGGCTGGAGCCCGACCCGTTCGCGACCGTCACCGACGCGGCGGGCAACCTGATGCCGATGCTGCCGACCGTGGACGTGCGCCATCAGATGTCCGCGGCGATGGCGGAGATCATCGTGAACATGGCCGTCGCGCGCTGGCCCGGCCCGGACACCGATCGCCCGGCCGCCACCCGCGACCAGCGGTTACTGCTGTCGGCCGCGATCTACCGGCTGCTGCGCCGCGGCCCGGCCAGGGGCGGCCGGCCGCCGGGCAGGCGAGCGAGACGGCCGGGCCCGTGGTTCCGGTCAGCACTGTGGTTCCGGCCAGCACTGTGGTTCCGGTCAGCCCCGTGGTTCCGGCCAGCCCCGTGGTTCCGGCCAGCCCCGTGGTTCCGGCCCGCCTCCAGCCTGGCAGCCGCACGTCGGCCTCCCGGATGGAGCGGGCCAGGGAGGAGCTGCTCCGGCTGCTGGTCTCCTACAACAACCTGCTGATCAGGCCGGCCGCCCGGCAGCCTGGTCACGATCCCGGCGCTGATGCCGGGGCCGGCGCCGGGCCGGCCTGCACCAGTTCGCGCCGGAGCTGGCCCGCCGGGCCGTCCGGGTGCTGACCGCGCTGGCCGAGTCGCAGGTGGTCGTGGTCCCGCTGCACCGGGACGCGGCGCCCACCGTGCTCACCGTGCGGGTGCCGACCCGCAGCCTGCACTCGGCCAGCAGGTGGCGGCTGACCCGGCCGTCCGCCTGGCTTGCGCACCCGCTGGGGCGGCTGGAGATCGACATGCTGCTGCCGACGGCCGACGCCGACCGGCTGGTGCAGATCCACCTGCCGGACGGGGTGTCCATCGAGGAAGCCCGGGCCGATGACGCGGCCGGGGTTACCCGGCCCCGGCTGGACATCCTGGTCCGGCGCCCGCAGCCGTTCCGGGAGCTGACCCTGCTGCTGCGCCAGATCCTCGACGTCCGGCATCCCTGGCCACTGCCGCTGCGGCACGGCCTGGCCGACCTGGCCCGCGCCAAGGCGGCAGCGGCGCGCGAGACGCTGCGGCACTACGAGGCCAGTGCGGCGGGGGACGAGCCGCCGCCGGCCGACCAGCGGCAGGCCCTGACCGGCAGCGCCAGGGACACCCTGGACCGGCTCAGCGCCGAGCTGGCCGCCCTCGGTGACGGTCACGCGGGCCGCGGCCTGCGGGCGGCCAGGGACGCGTTCGAGCGGGAGACCCGGTCCCTGTTCCGGCGCACCTCGGCGGACCGGGTCAGCCCGCGGGTGGTGATGGCGCGGGCCGACATGATCGAGGAGGCCTCGCAGCGGGCCGTCCCCAGGACCGCCAGGATCTGCGCCAACGTGGCGGTCACCGACGGCGAGTACTTCTCCGTCGCCAGGTTCTCCGGCCGGATGAGCCTGCTGCTGGTCGGCATCGTGCTGGCCTTCCTGGTGGTGTGGCGGCTGCTCAGGCACGGCGCGCTGCCCAATCCCGAGGTACTGGCGATCGTGCTGACCCTGTTCTCGGCGATCCAGGTGGGCCAGATGGAGCGCCCGGACCGGGGCACCCTGCGCGGGCTGCTGTCCAGCGCTGGCAACTGGCTGATCGCAGCCTCCATCTTCCCGGCCGTGGTGCTGGCGGTCGTGCTCGCGTTCCCGTGGGGCGGCTGGGTGCCGGCCGGCTGGGCCGGCGGCTGCGTGGCCGTCCAGATCGGGTTCCAGGTCGCCATGTGGCGCGGCCTGGCCGCGGCGACCGGGACCGGGCGGTCGGCCGCGCGCCGGGTACTGCACACCGACCCTCCGGACTACCGTCATTTCGAGGCGCTGCGCAGCAGCTACTGGCGCAGCACCACGGCGGATGCCCTGATGATCGGCCGGACCGCCTATGCCTACCTGGTCTGGCAGCAGGCGGCCCTGCCGCGGCTGAGCCCGCTGCTGTCCTGGCAGCAGGCCGAGTCGGCGCAGGCGCCGCGGGACCGCTCGGCGAATGTGCTCGCCCTGCTGCGGGCCGGGACGTCCAGCCAGGCGATGACGTTCGCGGTCTTCCGCGGCGAGCCGAGCGCCGGCTGGGCAGGCCAGGCCGACCTGGTGGCCCGGCTGCCCATCGACCCCAACCGGCTCGCCCCGCTGGAGAGCATCATCAGCGTGGTCGACGTCTTCGTCGGCGTCAGCCGGGACGGCCTGCTGCCGGTGTCGGCGCATCCGCTGGCCGGGATACTGCGGGCCGCGGCGCACCGGCTGATCGTGCTCGACGCCCAGCTCCCGGTTCCGGTGCCGGTGCCCGGTTACCCGGACCGGCAGTGGGCCAGGGTCCGGGTAGCGCTGCGGGACGCCGAGGACATCCGGCGGCTGGCCCCGTTCCTGGACCTGGTGCACCGGCGGGCCAGGCAGGCACCGGGCGCGCACCGGTGCGTGGTGGCGGTGCGGACGGCCGCCGCGGTCGCGCCGCGGGTAATCAGCCGGCCGGGCTCGCCGCCGGGCCTGGCTCCGCCGGAGCACGGCTACCCGCCGGAGCACGGCTACCCGGCGGATCACGGGCACCAGATGAGCCACGGGCACCATGCGGCGGACGGTCCGCTGGTGCTGTCCGGCGACCTGGACGTCACCGCCCCGGCCGCCCGGCCGGCCAGTCCCGGCACGCGGACCTGGCGGATCCTGGCCATCTGCGCGGACGCCCGCAGCAACATCGAGAGCGACATCGTGCACGGCCTTGGCCAGGCGCAGGGGCAGCTGCGGCTGGCCGGCCTGACCTACTGCCTGCTGTACGGGACGGCTGTGGTGTTCGTGCTGGCGCACGAGCCGGACGGGATCACCGGGGCGGGCCAGGACATCGAGGCCCAGCTGCAGCGCGCGCTAGGTCACAGCAAGCTGCGGGTGCTGGTGGACCGGGACCTGACCACGGCCGGGCTCGGCCCGGCCGGGAGCTACCCGATGCTGCGGGTGCACTTCCGCTGGCGGGACCGGCCGGGGGCGATGCGGGACGTGCTCGCCGCGCTGACCGTGGCGCTGGGCGAGGCGCTGCCCGGGGTGGGGGCGGACGACTGGAGCGTCTCCTACGCCCGGACGCAGGTAGCGGCCGGCCGCTCGGCGCAGGCCCGGCTGACCGTCCGGGTGCACGATGACGCGGCCGGCCTGGCGTCCTGGACCCCGGCCCGGCTGGAGGAGCTCAGCCAGCGGGTGCAGGTGCTGGCCGCCCACGAGGCGGCGACCGCGGGGCCGGGCGGGCAGGCAGCCGGGGATGAGCCGGACGACCCGGTGGTCAGCGTCGAGCTGATCAGGGCGCCAGGCCCGGCCTAGCGGAGGCAGTCAGCCCAGATGGCAGCCGGTAAAGGAGACCGCCAGTGCAATACTCAGGGTCATGGCTGATATGACTGATGGCTGAATGACCGATACAGCTCTTGTTGCCTTTATCACCGCATCCTCCACCATTTGCGGCGGAATCGTAGCAGCGGTAACCAGCATCGTCGTGCACAAAAGCCAGCTGCGCGCGCAGGAGCGCGGCTCGGACACCGAGCGCGCCGAGCAGCGCCTGGTGCGCCAGCAGGAGATCCGCCGCGAGGCGTACGTCCGGCTGCTGAGCCGCTTCGACGAAGTCGACAGCATCATGCAGAAGTGCTGGCAGCTCATCCCCGACTCGTCCGCTGATCAGCTGCCGGGCTTAATAGGCGAGGCTAGCAATGGCATCTCGGCAATGGGCACGGCACTGATCATCGTGGCCCTCGAAGGGGCACCGGAGGTCGCCGACGCCGGGGCGGCGGCCGACGACAAGCTGCGCCGCGA
The DNA here is from genome assembly GCA_963719705.1 of uncultured Actinomycetota bacterium. Taxonomy (GTDB): domain Bacteria; phylum Actinomycetota; class Actinomycetes; order Streptosporangiales; family Streptosporangiaceae; genus CAVRCV01. The sequence continues at coordinate 76,648 of CAVRCV010000008.1, read as the reverse complement.
GCTGGCGTCAGTAACCAGCCAGATCAGGGCAGCGGACGGCACGGACCAGCTGCTCGTCCAGGCGAACGAGGCCTTTGACCGGGCAGTGCGGGACCGGGAGGAGGCACGGCGGGCCCTGGCCGCGGCGGCCCGCCGGGATCTCCTGCAGAGCCAGTAGCGGCCGGTGTCAGGGATACCCGGCTGCGCTACACTTCGTCGTCAGCGGCATCGTCTGCACTAGGGGGGATCTCGTGGAGCAGTGGGAGCACCTCCTCAATGAGCTCCGGGCCGAGTTCACACTGCGCGAGCAGGAACTCGACCTGCTGCATGCCATTGACCTGAAATTACTTACCCCAGGTCAGTCAAGCGAGGAGATCTTTTATTTCATAATAGACCGGCTGAGCAAGCTCCTGCATGCCAGCAATGTCACGATACTGCTGCGCCGCAGCACCTTCCTGGAGCCGATGTACTCGAGCCTGAAATCGGTGATCGGCCAGCGCGTGCCGATCGCCGGCTCGCTGACCGGGATGTGCTTAGAGAACGACTCGGTGGTCAACGTCCGGGATATCCTGACCAGCCCGCACCAGTCGAAGTACGCGCCGCTGCGCGGTTACCGCGGCGCTCCGATGCGCAGCCTGCTGGCCGCGCCGCTGCACGTCCGCGGGGTGACCGTGGGCGCCCTGGAGGTGGAGAGCCGCAGCCCGGATGCGTTCAAGGCCGTGCACGAGCGGATCGCCGCGGCCATCGGCGCCCAGATCGCCATGGTGCTGCAGAGCGCCCAGATGTTCGAGGGCACCGTGCTGCTCGCCGACGTCGACCGCATGATGTTCGCCGACATCGACTCACAGCAGGTGATCGGGGCGGCCCTGAATACCGTGATGGACGCGCTGCGGCGGCTGGAGCACGTCCAGCACACCGGGGCGCAGATCATGTTCCTGCGCGGGCAGGACGAGCTGGAGATCGTGCACAGCACCAACCCGGCGGAGATCGGGCTGATCCTCGATGTGGCCAACTCGGTCAGCGGCCGGGCGATACGCGAGCGCCGGACCATCAACGTCGGGGACGTCAGCACCGATCACGACTACAAGCGGTTGCTCGGAGACTCGATCCGCAGCGAGATAGCCGTGCCGATCCTTTTCGGCGAGAATGACATCACACTCGGCGTCCTGAACGTCGAGAGCGACGAATCACAGGCGTTTCTACGGCTTTTACCAGATTATCCTGGAGAGCTTTGCGGAGAAGGTCCGGACGCTGCTGGCGTTCGCCAAGCTGCGGGCCGATGTCACGGCGGCACTTGAGCTGCGCAGCGCGGACGACCTGCTCGCCGCGGTCGGCGACCAGACCAGCCATATCATTCACCGGCTGAACAATACCGTGGGCGCCATGCGGCTGAGGATCATCGAGCTGCAGGAAATGCAGAAAGACGGCGGCCTGCACGACGGTGACTTCCTGGATGAATCGCTGCAGGCGCTGCGGACCCTGGCCGAGCGCACCCTGAGAATGCCGGACGAGGTCACCCAGATCCTGGGCCAGGGCGGATCGAGCGTCGATGTCAACCAGTGCGTGCGGGATGCCATCAAGACGCTGGGCATACCACCGAAGGTGAAACTGCACCCCAATCTGGATGAGCGCATCCCCAGGCTGCCGCTCTACTGCTTCGATGTGGTGGTGCAGAACCTGCTGCAGAACGCGGTCGACGCGATGCCCGAGGGCGGCCAGCTCCACGTGTCGACCCTGGCCATGCTCAACCCGAAGCTGCCGACGGGCTACTTCCAGCTCGTGGTCCGGGACACCGGCCAGGGCATGCCCCCGGATGTGCAGAAGCGGATCTTCGAGCTGAACTTCACCACGAAGCGGGAGAAGGGCAAGGGACTCGGCCTGGGCATGTGGTGGGTCCGCAACTTCGTCCGGCGGGCCAGGGGGGACATCACGATCCACACGATCCCGGGCTCCGGGCACCGAGGTCATCGTCAAGATCCCGGTGGACCAGCAGGTCAGCACCGTGACCGCGGCCGACGGGTAACGGCAATGTCGAGAGGAGGCACAGCCGTGAGATTGAGCGAGAATATCCTCATTGTCGAGGACGAGGATGAATGGCGCGGGGTATATAGCCGGGCCGTGGACTCGCGGGGATCGAGCCGGCGGATCATGGTGGCAGAGGACCTGGCCGCCGCCAAGCGGCTGATCCTGGCCGCCAGGTTCGCGGTCGCGTTCGTCGACGTCGGCCTGGATGCCTCCGACGACCAGAACGTCGACGGGCTCCAGGTGATGCGGTGGCTGCGCGACACCGGGGACGGGACGAGCATCATCGTGGTTACCGGCCGCAGCGGCCAGGACGCGCTGCGCATCGGGCGCGACGCGATCAAGGAATACGGGGCCTTCAACACCGTCGGCAAGAGCACGGTGACGCCGGCGCAGCTAAGAAACCTCCTGGACGGAGGCCTCGAGGCCTTCAGGGACAGCCAGGAGAAGCGCGACGGGAAAGCCGGAGGGACTGCCGCCAGGGATGCCCTGCGCGGCCAGCACGGCCGACCCGGCCGGCAGCCAGGTCTGGGACCTCCAGGTCATGGAGGCAACCGGTTTCAAGGGCAGCGTGGACAGGTTCTACCAGTTCCTCGGCGATCTTCTCGGCAGTTACCTCCCGGTCGTAGGCCGGCGGCCGGGCGAACCGCGGTAGTGGATGCGTCCGCGGGCCTGGTGCACGGCGATTACTGGAGCCGGGCCCAGGCCGGGGGGATCGTGGTGTGCTTCGGGCAGGCCGCAGCGGTGGACCGGGCGCTGCTGGAGCGCGGCCGGGATGGCCAGCTCCTCGGCCAGTACTCCGCTGGCGAGTCAGCGGAGGAGCTAACGGCGGCTGACGGCGCGGTGAAGGGCGTGGTCCTGCTGCTGCGCGAAAGTCAGCGAGAGGATTTCCGGGGGGAGTCCGGCCGGACTGAGGACCGGAGTGCAAGCGGCCTCAGCGGGTAACCGCCGGGGTGATCTGATACTGCCGCAGAGCAAGCGGGGGATGCTCTTGGCTAACGGGGTCGGGGTAGCTTGAGGGAAGGCCCAGATGAGGATCCTCTTAGTTGAGAACAGCGCGGAGTGGCAAGACTCCATTCGCCGCGGCCTGCCGGAGTATCAGGTTGATCTGGCCGGCTCTTACGAGCGCGCTCTTGCCTGCCTCGGGGAAGACCCTAGTTACGTTCTGGCCATAGTGGATCTGCATCTCAACGATACCGAGGAATTCAACTCATTAGACTCCCTCGGCGGTGACATCCTCCGGATACTGCGCACCCGCTATCCGCACATACGGCGGATCGCGCTTACCGGCGAGCCGCCGAGCAGGGTCCGGCAGATCTTCGACGACTACGATGTTGATGAGCTGCTGCTGAAGAGGCACCTGACGATAGCGGCGGTCCGCAAGGCCGTCAGCATGTCGATCAGCCGCACGCCGTCCGGCCTGCAGCCGGCCGTCAAGGCCAGGAGATCGGAGCTGCTGGCCGAGTTCGGCCGGTGGCGGGATGAATGGGCGCAATGGCGCGCAGGGCTCGCCCGCGCGGTGAAGCGCCGGATCAGCGACGCCGGGGTGCTCCTGCGTCAGGCCAGTCCGGACGACGGGCGGGTGCTGACCCAGCTAGAGGACCTGGAGCGGGACTTCGACCGGGAATGCGCCGAGCTGGAGTCGCAGCTATCCGGCATCGCCAGGGAAGGCGACATCCTCCCGGCAGAAGCGGAGCTCAGCCGGGTCCGGCGGCACTTTGACGCGTGCCGGGCCGGATTCCAGGAGCCTGCGGCGGGTGGCGTTGCCCAGCCCTGACAGGTGCGGCTGGCTAGCGCACGGTGGCGAACTGCTCGGCCTCGGTCGAGCCGGCCAGCGCGGTGGTGGACGCGGCCGGGCTGATCGCCGAGGTGACCAGGTCGAAGTAGCCGGTGCCGACCTCGCGCTGGTGCCGGGTGGCGGTGTACCCGGCGGCCTCCGAGGCGAACTCGGCGTCCTGCAGCCGGACGTAGGCGGGCATGCCCTCCTCGGCGTAGCCGCGGGCCAGGTCGAACATCGAGTGGTTCAGCGCGTGGAACCCGGCCAGGGTGATGAACTGGAACCGGTATCCCATCTCGCCGAGCTCGCGCTGGAACTTCTCGATCGTGCCCTCGTCCAGGTGCGCCCGCCAGTTGAACGAGGGGGAGCAGTTGTAGGCGAGCATCTGGTCCGGGTACTCAGAACGGATGGCCTCGGCGAACTCCCGCGCCACGTCCAGGTCCGGCTTGGAGGTCTCCATCCACAGCAGGTCCGCGTACGGCGCGTAGGCCAGGCCGCGGGCGATGCAGGCCTCGATGCCGCCGCGCACCCGGTAGAAGCCCTCGGCGGTGCGCTCGCCGGTGACGAACCCGCGGTCCCGCTCGTCGATGTCGCTGGTGAGCAGCGTGGCGGCCTGGGCATCGGTACGGGCCACGATCAGGGTGGGCACACCGCACACGTCGGCGGCCAGCCGGGCCGCGGTCAGCGTCTTGATGTGCTGGCCGGTCGGGACCAGCACCTTGCCGCCCAGGTGGCCGCACTTCTTCTCGGATGCGAGCTGGTCCTCCCAGTGCACCCCGGCGGCGCCGGCCGCGATCATGGACTTCATCAGCTCGAACGCGTTCAGCGCGCCGCCGAAGCCGGCCTCGGCGTCGGCCACGATCGGGGCCAGCCAGTGCGGCGCCCCGGCGTTGCCGGACTCGGCCCAGGTGATCTGGTCGGCGCGCAGCAGCGCGTTGTTGATCCGGCGGACCACCTGCGGCACCGAGTTGACCGGGTACAGGCTCTGGTCCGGGTAGGTCTGGCCGGCCAGGTTCGCGTCCGCGGCGACCTGCCAGCCGGACAGGTAGATGGCCTGCAGCCCGGCCTTGACCTGCTGCACCGCCTGGTTGCCGGTGAGCGCGCCGAGGGTGGCGACGTAGCCGTCGGTGTGCAGCAGCGACCACAGCCGCTCGGCGCCGAGGCGGGCCAGCGTGTGCTCCTCGCGCACCGAGCCGCGCAGCCGGATCACGTCCGCCGCGCTGTAGGTCCGCTCGATGCCGGCCCAGCGCGGATCCGTCGCCCACTGCCGCTGCAGCTGCGCTGCCTGCTCGTCGATCCTGGTGGCCTCGAGGCGACGGTCGCTCATGGTGCCCTCCTGCGGTCTGCTCGTCCCCGGGTGTTACTACCAGGGTGCGTGCCAGATACTCGCCAGAACAGGATCTCGGCTCTTAACTTCGTGAAGATTTCGTCTATAGTGAAGTTATGAAGGTTTTCACTGACGAAGATTCTTCTTCCTTGACCGAAAACGGCCTAGATCTCAGCATGTTCGGCCAGCGGCTCCGGCACGCCAGGCGTGCCAGCGGTCTCACCCTGGCCCAGCTGGGCGAGCGGGTCGGCCGCGCTCCCTCGGTGCTCTCCCTGATCGAGAACGGCAAGCGCGAGCCCAAGCTGTCCCTGATCGAGGCGCTGGCCGGAGCGCTGTCGGTGCCGGCCGAGGAGCTGATGCGGCGCCGGCCGCCGACCCGCCGGGCCGAGCTGGAGATCGCGCTGGAGGAGGCGCAGCGGGACCCGGTCTACGCCGAGCTCGGCCTGCCCTACGTGCGGGCCGGTGCCCGGGTGCCCAGCGACATCATCGAGCACGTGATCGCGCTGTACACCGCGCTGCGCGCGGAGCGGGTGAAGCCGACCGCGACGCCGGAGGAGGCCAGGGCGGCCAACGCCGAGCTGCGGTCGATGATGCGGGAGCGCGGCAACTACTTCGCCGAGATCGAGCAGGCGGCGGCCGGCGCGCTGGCCGCCGCCGGGTACTCCGGCGGCGCCCTGTCCGCCGGGATGCTGCTGTCGGTGGTGAGCCAGCACGGGTTCGCCGTGCGGTACGTGCAGGACCTGCCGCGCTCCGCGCGGTCGGTGACCGACCTGCGCAACCGGCGGATCTACCTGCGGCAGGAGTCCCTGGGCATGCACACGCCGCGGGCGGTGCTGCTGCAGACCCTGGGCCACTTCGTGCTCGGCCACGCCACCCCGCACGACTTCGCCGAGTTCCTGCACCAGCGGGTGGAGGCGAACTACTTCGCCGCCGCGGTGCTGGTGCCCGAGGTCGCGGCGGCCGCCTTCCTGCACGAGGCCAAGCGGGCCAGGAGCCTGTCGGTGGAGGACCTGCGGGACGTGTTCTCGGTGTCCTACGAGATGGCCGCGCACCGGTTCACCAACCTGGCCACGCACCACCTGGACCTGCCCTGCCACTTCGTCAAGAACGACGAGAGCGGCATCATCTACAAGGCCTACGAGAACGACGGGGTGATCTTCCCGGCCGACGTCACCGGCGCGATCGAGGGCCAGCGGATGTGCCGGCGCTGGTCCGGCCGGCAGGTGTTCTCGGCCGCCGACCGGTTCAGCCCCTATTACCAGTACTCCGACACCCCGTCCGGCACCTACTGGTGCGTGGCCAGCGTGGATCCGGGCAGCGAGCGCGGGTTCGCGATCACGCTCGGGGTGCCGTACGAGCACTCGCCCTGGTTCCGCGGCCGGGACACCACCCGGCGGGCGGTCTCCTCCTGCCCGGACGCCGACTGCTGCCAGCGGCCGCCGGCCGCGCTCGCGGCCCGGTGGGAGGGCAAGGCGTGGCCCTCGGCCAGGGCGCACTCGCACATCCTGGCCGCGCTGCCGACCGGCAGCTTCCCCGGCGTGGACCAGACCGAGGTCTTCTCCTTCCTGGACCGGCACGAGCAGGACTGAACGCGGAGCATTTCCGGTCTGTACGAAATCGCCCGGCGGTGTTCCCCTGGATGAAAGGAACGGGAACACCGGCGTGCGCGGGAGCGCCCGGGACCGGGGCGCCGGGCGAGGCAGAGGAGCCGGCGATGGCCGTGGCCGACCAGACCCAGTCCGATCAGCTGATCTCCGAGCGGGTGGCCGGGGGCATCCTGCCCCGGGTGCTGACCACCTTCGACATGGTGGCGATCTTCGTCGCGATCGTGCTGTTCATCACCAACTCGGCGGTAGTGCAGTCGGCCGGGCCCGCCGCGTTCGGCTGGTGGGTGATCGGGTTCATCGTGTTCCTGATCCCGTGCGCGATAGCGACCGGGCAGCTCGGCGCCATGTTCCCTGGCGAGGGATCGATCTACCTGTGGACGCACAAGGCGTTCGGCGCGTTCTGGGGGTTCTTCGCCGGCTTTTGCGCCTGGTGGCCCGGCGTGCTGGTGATGGTCGCCACCGGGACCAGCTTCCTGGCCTTCCTCGGCTATGCGTTCCCGGCCGTGAACGGCTGGTCCATCCAGGTCCAGGGCCTGGTGATCATCGCGATGATCGTGTTCTCCGCGCTCGTCGCGGTGCTGCGGTTCCGGGTCACCCAGAACGTGGTCAACCTGGTGTTCGTGCTCTACGGCCTGGCCATCCTGGCCATGTTCGCGGCCGGCCTCGTCTACCTGGCCCGCGGGCACCACGCGGCGGTGAACCCGTGGGACTTCTCGCTGTGGCGGCCCGGCTCGGCACACGGCCTGAACTTCGCCAACTGGACCTTCTTCGGCCTGGTGATCCTCGCCCTGCTGGGCGTCGAGGTGCCGCTGAACATGGGCGTGGAGGTCCGCGAGCAGCGGTCGGTCACCCGGTACCTGCTCTGGGGCTCGCTGGTGGTGATGGTCGCCTACCTGCTGGCCAGCTGGGGGGTGATGGTGACCGTGCCGGCCGCGGGCGGCGGCAGCGCCAGCATCACCGCGGTGGCAGCGGCGGTCGGGATCGGCCTCGGCTCGGTGGCCGGCAAGATCGTCGCGGTGGTGCTGGCACTGTTCTTCCTGTTCATCACCGTGGTGTACAACTACTCCTTCGCCCGGCTGATCTTCGTGTCCGGGCTGGACCGGCGGCTGCCCGCGGTGATGTCGCACGTGAACAAGGCCAGGGTGCCGGACGTCGCGGTGTGGGTGCAGACGGTCATCGCGGCGCTGTTCGCGGCGGTCGCGTTCATCGTGCTGCCGAGCCTGACCAGCGGCAAGCCGGCCGATGCCGAGACCAAGATCTACGACGTGCTGCAGGCGGCGGTGACCGTGATCTGGTGCATCTCGATCGTGGTGCTGTTCGTGGACGTGCTGATCATCCTGCGCCGGTACCGGACCCAGTTCGAGCAGAGCCGGCTGGCCCACCCGGCGGTGTTCTGGGCCTGCTCGGTGATCGGCGGCCTGGCCTCGCTGATCGGCATCGTCGCCACCCTGTCCGGCTCGTGGACCAGCCTGATCAGCAACGACAGCGGGCAGCTCAGGATCTTCGGCGCGGTGATCAACTACGGCACCTGGTTCTGGTGGATCGGCGGCATCACGGTCGCCTCGCTGCTGATCGCCGCGCTGCTGTACCTGGCGGGGCGCCTGGCCGGGACTTCCGGCCGCCGCGGCGCGCACGCCGCCCGGTAGCCGGGCCGGCGAGACTACCGGCCGGGTCAGCCGAACCTGGGCGGCCGCTTCTGCTGCAGCGCGGCCACGCCCTCGATCACGTCCTGTCCCATGAAGGTCAGCATCTCGTAGGCGGCCGACTGGTCGAAGATCGGCCCGGCGGCCCGCAGCCAGCCGTTCAGCGCCCGCTTGGTGAGCCGGATGGCCAGCTGGCTGCCGGCCGCCAGGTGGCCGGCCACGGCTAGCGCCTCGGGGACCACCTCGCCGGCCGGCACCGACCTGCTGACCAGCCCGATCCGCTCGGCCTCGGCCCCGGTGACCATCTCCCCGGTGAGCAGGTAGTAGCGGGCCCTGGCCATGCCGCACAGCAGCGGCCACAGGATCGCCGCGTGATCGCCGGCCGCGACGCCGAGCCGCACGTGCCCGTCACCGAGCCTGGCGTCCTGCGCGCAGATGCTGATGTCGGCCAGCAGCGCCACCACCAGCCCGGCCCCGACCGCCACCCCGTTGATCGCGGACACGATCGGCTTCTCGCAGTTGATCATGTTGTAGACCAGGTCGCTCATCTCGCCGAGCATCCGGGTGGTCAGCTCGTAGTTGCCCGCCTGCCGCGCCACCATGGCCAGGTCGCCGCCGGCCGAGAACGCCTTCCCGGCCCCGGTGACCACCGCGACCCGGACCTGCTCGTCCCGCGCGATGTCGGTCCAGACCCTGGCCATCTCGGTGTGCATGACCTCGTCGGCCGCGTTGTACACCTCGGGCCGGTTCAGCGTGACCAGGAGCACGCCGTGCTCCCGCCGGTCGAACAGCAGGTGCTGGTAGTCGCTGTAGTCCATGTCTGACCATTCTGCTAGCACCAGGTACCGGACCACCGCAGGCCCGGCCGCGGGCTGATATAAACGGGCACGGCATACCGGAACTGTCCGCCGGGAAGGCGCGGGAATGGGCATCGCTCGCAATGGGCACTGATGAGCTGGGGCCGCTGATCGGCGCCGGGCGCTCGGCCGACGTGTACGCGATCGGCCGGGACCGGGTGCTGCGGCGGTTCCGCACCGACTACGACGCGCGGGCCGAGGGCGCGGTGATGACCCACCTGGCCGGGGCGGGTTTCCCGGTGCCGCGGGTGTACCACGCCGAAGGCAGGGACCTGGTGCTGGAGCGGCTGGACGGCACCGACATGCTGGCCGACGTCGGCCGGCGGCCGTGGCTGGCGGGCCGCTACGGCAGGCTGCTGGCGACCCTGCACAACCGGCTGCACCAGATCGAGGCGCCGGCCGGGCTGCGCCCGGCGCTGGGGCCGGGCAACCGGGTGCTGCACCTGGACCTGCACCCGGCCAACGTGATGCTGACCGCCCGCGGCCCGTACGTCATCGACTGGACCAACGCCAGCGCGGGCGCGCCCGGCGCCGACGTTGCCATGGCCTACGTGATCATGGCCAGCTCGGACACCGACCTGATCCCGGCCCGGCTGCAGCCGGCCGTCCGGGTGCTGCGCGCCGTCCTGCTGCGGCGGTTCCTGGCCACCGCGGCCGACGATCCGGCGCCGCACCTGGTCCGGGTGGCGGAGGCGCGGATACTGGACCCGAACGTCCGTCCGGCCGAGGCCCAGCGGCTGCGGCGGATCATCGAGCGGGCCCGCCACGGCCAGCCAGGAGCCTCTCGGCCCGGAAGCCCTCGGCCTGGAAGCCCTCGACCCGGAAGCGGCTGAGCCGCCCGCCAGCTTCGCCGGGCCCGGGCCATTGCGTTACTCTTGAGTAACTTACTCTGGTCCGGCGGCCGCCATCCCGGTCGTGCGGACGGTGCCGGGGCGGGCGAGGAGCGCGATGAGCCAGAACGATCAGCCGACCAGCGAGCAGCAGCCCGAGCCCGGCTTCTGGCTGGACCTCAGCCCCGAGGTCGCGCAGATGCGCGACTGGGTGCACGAGTTCGCCAGGGACGTGATCCGGCCGGCCGCGCACGAGTGGGACGAGCGGGAGGAGACGCCCTGGCCGGTGCTCGAGCAGGCGGCCAAGATCGGCCTGTACTCGCTGGACTTCTTCGGCACGCAGTGGCTGGAGCCGAGCGGGCTCGGCACCCCGGTCGCGTTCGAGGAGATCTTCTGGGGCGACCCCGGCATCGGGCTCGCGCTGACCGGCAGCTGCCTGGCCGCGGTGGCGGTGAGCAGCAACGGCACGCCCGAGCAGATCGGCGAGTGGCTGCCGCAGATGTTCGGCGGCCCGGGCGACGTCCGGCTCGGCGCGTTCTGCTCCTCCGAGCCGGACGCCGGCAGCGATGTCGGCGCGATCCGGACCAGGGCGGTCTACCAGCAGGCGACCGGCGAGTGGGTGCTGAACGGGACCAAGACCTGGGTCACCAACGGCGGCATCGCCGACGTGCACGTGGTGGTGGCCTCGGTGGACCCGGCCCTGGGCAGCCGCGGCCAGGCCAGCTTCATCGTGCCGCCGGGTACGCCGGGCCTGTCCCAGGGCCAGAAGTTCCGCAAGCACGGCATCCGCGCCTCGCACACCGCCGAGGTGGTGCTGGACGACGTGCGGGTGCCCGGACGCTGCCTGGTCGGCGGGAAGGAGCGGCTGGATGCCCGGCTGGCCAGGCTCGCCGAGGGCGGCGCCAGCGGCGAGCAGGCGGCGTTCCGGACATTCGAGGCGTCCCGGCCGACCGTCGCCGCGATGGCGGTCGGCATCGCCAGGGCGGCGCTGGAGTACGCCGCCGACTACGCGGGCAAGCGGGTCCAGTTCGGCCGCCCGATCGGCCAGAACCAGGGGGTCGCGTTCCAGCTGGCCGACATGCAGGCGGCGGTGGACGCGGCCCGGCTGCTGACCTGGCGGGCCGCCTGGATGGCCCGCAACGGCCGCAGGTTCGGCCGGGCCGAGGGGTCGATGGCCAAGCTGGTCGCCGGGGAGACCGCGGTCCGGGTCACCGAGCAGGCCATCCAGATCCTCGGCGGCAACGGCTATACCCGCGAGTACCCGGTCGAGCGCTGGCACCGGGACGCCAAGATCTTCACGATCTTCGAGGGCACCTCGGAGATTCAGCGCATGATCATCGGCCGGGCAGTGACTGGACTGGATGTCCGGTAGCGCTGAACTGCGGATGTGTCCCGGAAGGTCCGGCGGTAGGCGGCCGGGCTGGTGTCCAGGGCGTGCTGGAATTGCAGCCTCATCGCGGCCGGCGTGCCGAATCCGGCGCTGACGGCTATGCGGTCGATGGTGTCATCGGTGGTCTCCAGTAGTCGCTGAGCCAGGGCGAGCCGCTGGGTGAGCAGCCACTGGTGCGGGGTGGTGCCGGTGGCCTGGCGGAACTGGCGGGTGAACTGCCGTGCGCTGAGCCCGCAGTGCGCGGCCAGCGCCGTGACCGGCAGCGGCTGGCCGAGCCGCTGTATCGCCCATTCCTGGGTTGCGGCGAGCCGGTCTCCGGCCCCGGCCCGTACCGCCATCGTTGTCTCGATGTACTGGGCCTGCCCGCCGCGCCGGTGCGGGGGTACGACCATCTGGCGGGCGATGGTGTTGGCGATCTCCGCCCCGTAGTCGCGGCGCAGGATATGCAGGGCAAGGTCAGCGGAAGCCGCGTTCCCGGCCGAGGTCAGGACCTGGCCGTCATCGACGTACAGGACGGCGGGGTTGAGCCGGACGGCGGGGAACCGGGCCCGGAACCGCTCGGCGTGGGTCCACAGGGTGGTCGCGGGCCGGCCGTCGAGCAGCCCGGCCTCGGCCAGCACGTAGGCGCCGGTGCAGAACGACACGATCCGGGCGCCGCGCTGGTAGGCGCGGATGAGGCCGGCGAGCAGTTCCTGGGGCGGGGGCCGGGTTCCGCGGCCGGGGATGATCACGGTGTCGGCCCGGGACAGGGCGCCGACGCCGTGCCGGACGTGGACGTCCACGGCGCCGACCCGGATGGGGGAGGGATCGGCGGTGCAGACCGTGTACTGGTACCAGGGCACGCCGAGGAGGTCCTCGACCTGTCGGGGGGCGCCGAACAGATCATTGGCGACGGCGACGCCGATGGAGGTCGCCATCCCGTCGGCGAGCACGCACACTACGCGGTGACGCCGGTTTGCCATGACCCGATTCTGCCGCGCGCACCGATTCGGGACAACGGCCGTTCTCTTGCGAAGGATGGCGTTCCAGCCGCTGGCGGCCGCAGGCCGCACCGGGCACGCTCGTACCGCAGAACCAGGATGGGGCGAAAGCGGGAAGAGCAGAGCGATGACCCAACAGGCTGCAACCGGGGACCAGGCTGGCGCCTGGAGCCGGATCGCGCGCAGGCCTCCGGCGGTCGCGGGGATCGGTTACACCGTGGCCTGGCTGGTCAGCCTGGTAGTCGGCGCGCCCAACCCGAGCGTGGCCGCGTCCGGCGGCCAGGTGGTGGCCGTGTACGCCGGCCGTGACTTGCCGGTGATCGTCAGCCTCGTGCTCTCCGAGGGGATCGCCGCTGTCGCCCTGGCTGTCGTCGCCCTCATGACAGCCCGGGCCGCCCGTCGGCCGGGGGCGCGGCGGCTGGGGCTTGCGGTGGCCGTCTTCGGGGTGGCCGCCGCGGCGATCTCGTGGGCTGAGCTCGTGATAGGCGCCTGGCTGCAGTTCGGCCCCGTGGCATCCGGGCACGCCACCGCCGCCGGAACCCTCTACAGCGCGCTCCAGCGCATTGACGGTGCGAAGATGTTCGTGCTCGCCGCGATGGCCGTCGCCTTGGCGGTGTTGTCGCTCGCATCCGCCGCACTACCCCGCTGGCTGGCGCCGCTCGCGCTCCTGCTGGCCGCTTGCCTAGTGATTGCCGGCCTCGGCTACGTACTGCTCGCCAGTGGCCTGTCAGATGCGGTGTTCGTGGCCGGCGTCCTGCTCTTGGCCGTCGTCACCGCCACTGGCGTGACCCTGCGGACCATCCGCTAGCGGGCTCGGGCCGCAGAGAAAGGCATACCATGACCATCAGGCGATCCGTCTGGACCGGCATGGTGCCGGTTGACGACACGGCGCTGGCCGTGACCGACACCGGCGGCGGCGGCCGTCCGGTGCTGTACGTCAATGGCCATTTCGCTACTCAGGGGTACTGGCGGCGGGTCGTCGCCGAACTGGGGACAGGCTGGCGGCACGTCACCTACGACGAGCGGGCCCGCGGCCGGAAATCAAAGCGCTCGGCGGACTATTCCTTCGCGGCCTGGATCCGCGACGCCGATGCCGTTCTCGCGGCCAGGGGGGTGGACCGGCCGATTCTTGCGGGCTGGTCCTACGGGGCGCTCGTCGCGGCGCACTGGGCCAGCCAGCATCCGGACCGTGCCCTGGGAGCGGTCCTGGTGGACGGCGCGTACCCATACGATTGGCTCGACCAGGCCATGGAGCAGCGGATCCGGAAGCTGTACCGGCGGATGGGCTGGTTCATGCCGCTGCTGCGCCCGACGGGCCTGACCGCGCGAATGACCGCCGGGCAGATGGCCGACAGCAACATCGAGCTCGGCAGGCTCTCCCGCGAGCGGGAGCTGGGCCCCTTGCTTGACAGCATCACCGTCCCGGTGCGGTACGTGGTCGCGTCGGGAACGTCCCTCGGAAGCCGCGGTGATGAGCAGGAACAGATACGCACCAGCCTCGACGCGGTGACCGCCCGCAACCCGAACATCCAGGTGAGGAAAGTCGCCAGCAGCCACGGCGCGATCTTGCGCAGGGACTTCCGCGCCGTCGCCGAGGCCGTACGCGACGCCGCCGGTCTCGATCACGCGGACCGCTGAGGACATGTTGCGAGTTCCATCGGGATGGCGGGCGCTCGCCCACAGCCCAGCCTGACCCCACCGATTCCTAGATTTGTCGAGTTCACACAATCGGCGGGTCTTTAATACATTCTGTCCGGCATGGCCGGCAGGCTCGTGATCGAGCAGGATTGACGCGAGCGAAGGCAACGCCCGGGCCGCGGGCAATGCCCTAGCGCCGGGTTACCAGGGAGGCTCTGCCGGTGTTCAGTCGTGTCGCCATCGTCAACCGCGGTGAGGCCGCCATGCGGCTGATCCACGCCGTCCGGGACCTGTCCGCGGAGACCGGCACCCGGATCGAGACGGTCGCCCTTTACACCGATGCCGACCGCGCCGCCATGTTCGTCCGCGAGGCCGACCTGGCCTACGCCCTCGGCCCCGCGTCGGCCCGGCCCTACCTCGACCTGGCCGTGCTGGAGCGCGCCCTCGTCGAGACCGGGGCCGACGCCGCCTGGGTCGGCTGGGGCTTCGTCGCGGAGGACCCGGCGTTCGCCGAGCTGTGCGCGAAGATCGGCGTGACGTTCATCGGGCCGGGTCCGGAGGCGATGCGCAGGCTGGGTGACAAGATCGGCGCCAAGCTGATCGCCGAGGAGGCCGGCGTTCCCGTCGCGCCGTGGAGCGGCGGCGAGGTCGCGACCCTGGACGACGCGCTGGCCGCGGCCGAGCGCATCGGCTACCCGCTGATGCTGAAGGCCGCGGCGGGCGGCGGCGGGCGCGGCATCCGCGTCATCACCTCGGCCGGCGACCTGACCGGCGCGTTCGAGCGGACGAGCCAGGAGGCGCTGCGCGCGTTCGGCAGCGGCACCGTGTTCCTGGAGCAGCTTGTCACCGGCGCCCGGCACGTCGAGGTCCAGCTGATCGTGGACGGGCACGGCACGGCCTGGGCGCTCGGCGTTCGCGACTGCTCGGTGCAGCGGCGCCATCAGAAGGTCATCGAGGAGTCCGCCTCGCCCGTCCTGGCGCCGGAGCAGGCCGCGGAGCTGAAGGCCTCGGCCGAGCGGCTGGCACTGGCCGTCGGCTACCGCGGTGCGGCGACCGTCGAGTTCCTCTACCATCCGGGCGAGCGGCGGTTCGCCTTCCTTGAGGTCAATACCCGGCTCCAGGTCGAGCATCCGGTGACCGAGCTGACCACCGGCGCGGACCTGGTCAAGCTCCAGCTGCAGGTGGCGGGGGGCGGGAAGCTCGAAGGGCCGCGGCCGGCCGAGTCCGGGCACGCGGTGGAGGCGCGGCTGAATGCCGAGGACCCGGACCGCGATTTCGCGCCCTCGCCCGGCCGCATCGCCCGGCTGGCGCTGCCGGCCGGCCCCGGCATCCGCGTCGACACCGGTGTCAGCGAGGGCGACATCATCCCGGCCGACTTCGACTCGATGATCGCCAAGATCATCGCCTACGGCCGCGACCGCGGTGAGGCCCTGGGCCGGCTGCGCCGTGCGCTGGCCGAGACCACGGTGGTCATCGAGGGCGGTGCCACCAACAAGAGCTTCCTGCTCGACCTGCTCGGCCAGCCCGAGGTGATGGACGCCACCGCGGATACCGGCTGGATCGACCGGGTCAGGACCGAAGGCCGCCTCACCGCTCATCGGCACTCCGCCGTCGCCCTGGCTGCCGCCGCGATCGAGGCCTACCAGGACGAGGAGGAGGTCAGCACGCAGCGGCTGCTGGCCACCGCGCGCGGCGGGCGTCCCCAGGTACGGCACGATCCCGGCCGTCCGCTCGACCTCAGGCTCCGCGGCGCCGCGTACCGCGTCCGCGTCGTCCGGCTGGGGCCACGGCGATTCCGGGCCGGGATCACCGGTGTGGCCGGAGAGCACCAGGCCGATGTCGAACTGGAGCGGTTTGACGCGCACAGCGGCCGGATCGTGGTCAACGGCAGGCGGTTCCGGCTGGTTACGGCCACGCACGGGCCCATCCACCTGGTCGAGGTCGACGGCGTCGCGCACCGGGTCAGCCGCGATGAGGGCGGAGTGATCCGCTCGCCCGCTCCCGCCCTGGTGGTCGCCACCCCGCTGGCTGCCGGGGATGAGGTAGCGGCGAACGCGCCGGTGCTCGTGCTGGAGAGCATGAAGATGGAGACGGTGCTCCGGGCGCCGTTCCGCTGCCGGGTCAGGGAATGCCTGGTCTCGGTTGGCAGCCAGGTTGACGCGGGAACGCCGCTGCTGCGGCTCGAACCGGTCGATGCGCAGGACGCTGCCGAGGACACCCCGGCCGACGGGCAGGCCGCAGCAATCGACCTGCCCGCTGCGCCTGCGGACGTACCCGGCACGCAGCGGGCCAGGCTGTTCCTGGACGACCTGCTGGGCCTGCTGCTCGGCTTCGACGGCGACGCCGCTGATCGCGAGCGGCTGCTGACCGGCTGGCTGGCCGCACGCGCCGAGCTCGGCGGGCAGCCGGTACCGGGCGAGCCGGAGCTGCTCACCGTTTTTGCCGATCTGTCCGAACTGGGGCGCAACAGGTCGCGGAACGACCTGGAGGCCGAGCCCGGCGAGCTGGTGCACAGCCCGCGCGAGTACTTCCACAGCTACCTGCAGAGCCTCGACGTCGAGCGGGCCGGCGTGACCGAAGGCTTCCAGGCCAGGCTGAAGCGGATGCTCGGCCACTACCGCGTGACCGGCCTCGACCGCTCGCCCGAGCTGGAGACGGCGGTATTCCGGATCTTCCTGGCCCAGCAGCGGATGACGGGCAGTGCCGAGATCGTTGCCGAGCTACTGCGGCAATGGCTGGGGAGCGCGGCGCCCGCCGAGCCGCTGCGCGAGCACGCCGGGCTGGCGCTTGAGCACCTGATCGAAGCGACGCAGGTGCGCTTTCCGGCCGTGTCCGACCTGGCCCGCGGCGTGGTCTTCCGCTGGTTCGCCCAGCCGCTGCTGCGCCGCAACCGGGCAAGGGTATACGCGGCTGTACGCAAGGACCTGCGCTATCTGGACCGCAACCCGGGCGCGCCGGATCGCGCCAGCCGGATCCAGGCCATGGTGGCCAGCCCTGAGCCGCTGGTGCGGCTGATCGGCCAGCGGATTGGCCGCGCCGTCGACCACGCGCCGCTGCTTGAGGTGCTGACCCGCCGTTATTACGGCAACCGCGGGCTGGCCGACGTCGCCGCGCGCGACGTGGCGGGCGTGCCCTTCGTCACCGCGGACTACAGCGGCACCCCGGACGACAGCGCCAGCCCGGACGGGAGCGGCACCGGCGCAGCGACCCTGATCGCCGCCGGTGCCACCAGTGCCGCGGGCCTGCCGGACGTGATCGCGGCTGTCGCCGAGCTAGCCGCGCGCGCGCCCGAGGGCGGCCTGGTCGCCGACCTGTACGTCACCTGGGCGGGACAGCCAGACGCGGACGCGCTCGGAACGCGGATCGGCGAGCTGCTGGCCGCGCCCGGGCTGTCCGCGGCGACCGAGCGGATCACGCGGATCACCGTCACGGTGGCCGGGGCCGGCGGCACGGTGCAGCACCACCACTTCACGTTCCGCCCGGACGGTGCCGGGTTCGCCGAGGACCGGCTGATCCGCGGCCTGCACCCGCAGGTCGCCGAGCGGCTGCAGCTGGACCGGCTGCGGGAGTTCGACCTGACCCGGCTTCCGTCCGCAGACGAGGATATCTACCTGTTCAAGGCCGTGGCGAAGAGCAACCAGGCCGACGAGCGCCTGATAGCGATGGGCCAGATCCGTGACCTGACGCCACTGCGGGAGGCGGACGGCAGGCTGGTTGCACTGCCGGAGCTCGAGAACGTACTGGCCGGGTGCCTCGACGCGATCCGCATCGTCCAGGCGCAGCGACCGCAGCACCGGCGCTTCGGCAGCAACCGGATCATGATGTACGTCTGGCCCGCGAACGAGTTCAGCATCGGGGAACTGGCGCCTCTCGCGCACCGGATCCGGCCGACCGTGACGGGCTCGGGGCTTGAGGAGGTCCAGTTCGTCGCCCGGCTGCGGGGGGCAGCCCGGGAACCGGCCGAGATGGCCGTGCGGGTCAGCGACGACGCCCGCGGCCGGGTGCGGCTGGATGTCGGGCCGCCGCCGACCGCGCCGCTGCTGCCGCTGGATGACTACCGGCAGAAGGTGCTGCGCGCGACCCGTCGCGGCAACGCTTACCCGTACCAGCTGGCCGGCCTGCTGGCCGGGCCGGGAGGCCGGTTCAGCGAGCACGACCTGGACGACAGCAGGGCGCTTGTCCCGGTGGACCGCCCGAGGGGAATGAACTCCGCGGCGATCGTCGCCGGGGTCGTCAGCACGCCGACGAGCAAGCACCCGGACGGCGTGACCAGGGTGGTGCTGCTCGGCGATCCGACCAAGTCGCTGGGCGCGCTATCGGAACCAGAGTGCGCGCGCGTCATCGCCGCGATTGACCTGGCCGGGCAGATGGCCGTGCCGCTGGAGTGGTTCGCGCTGTCGTCTGGCGCACGGATCTCGATGACATCCGGCACCGAGAACATGGACTGGGTGGCGGCCGCCCTCAAGCGCATCGTCGAGTTCACCCAGGCTGGCGGCGAGATCAACGTCGTGGTTGCCGGGATCAACGTCGGCGCCCAGCCGTACTGGAACGCTGAGGCCAGCATGCTCATGCACACCAGGGGAGTCCTGGTGATGACGCCAGAGTCGGCGATGGTACTGACCGGCAAGCAGGCACTGGATTTCTCCGGCGGGGTCTCGGCCGAGGACAACTTCGGCATCGGCGGCTACGACCGGGTGATGGGACCGAACGGCCAGGCGCAGTACTGGGCACCCAGCCTGGCTGCCGCGTGCGACGTCCTGATGGCGCACTACGACCACACCTACATCGCGCCGGGTGAGACGGCGCCGCGGCGTGCGGCCACCAGCGACCCGAAGGAGCGCGATGTCTCGGGCTACCCGCACGCCGCGGCCGGCAGCGACTTCGGCACGATCGGGGAGATCTTCTCGGCCGAGCACAACCCGGACCGGAAGAAGCCGTTCGATATCCGCGCTGTGATGCGCGCGCTGACCGACCAGGATCACCCGGTGCTCGAACGCTGGGCCGGGATGGAAGACGCGGACACCTCGGTGGTGCAGGACGCGCACATCGGCGGCTGGCCTGCCTGCCTGATCGGCATCGAGTCACATGCGGTGCCACGCCGCGGGTTCCCGCCCGCCGACGGCCCGGACAGCTACGCAGCGGGCACGCTGTTCCCCCAGTCGTCGAAGAAGACCGCGCGGGCGATCAACGCCGCGTCCGGCAACCGCCCGCTCGTGGTGCTCGCGAACCTGTCCGGATTCGACGGCTCGCCGGAGTCGATGCGCAAGCTGCAGCTGGAGTACGGCGCCGAGATCGGCCGGGCGATCGTCAACTTTGCCGGCCCGATCGTGTTCTGCGTGATCTCCCGTTATCACGGCGGCGCGTTCGTGGTGTTCTCCAAGGCCCTGAACCCGAACATGACGGTGCTGGCCCTTGAAGGCTCGTTCGCGTCGGTGCTCGGCGGCGCGCCAGCCGCGGCCGTCGTGTTCTCCGCCGAGGTGACGAACCGCACGGCGACCGACCCCCGGGTGGCCGACCTGCAGGCCCGGGCGGCCGAGACCAGCGGCGTCGAACGGGCCACGCTGAGCGCAGCGCTGGCGCAGGCCCAGACGCTGGTGCGGGCAGAGAAGCTGGCCGAGGTGGCCGCGGAGTTCGACCGGATCCACTCCATCCAGCGCGCGGTCGAGGTCGGCTCGGTCGACGCCATCATCAGCGTGGCCCAGCTGCGCCCCCGGATCATTGACGCCATCGAGCACGGGCCGCGCCGCTGACCGCAATCCTCACTGCGCGGGCGCCGCGAGCAGTCCGGACGCCGGGAGCGGGTCCTGGTAGTACTCCATTCCCAGGTGGGTGATCTGCTCCTCGCCCATCAGCCAGCGAAGCGTGTTCTTCAGCTTGGTCTGCTGGATGAACAGGTCGTGCTCGGGATAGACGCTGAGAGCGTGCTGTGGGCTCTTGAAGTAGAACGACAGCCACTCCTGCACGCCCGCCAGGCCCGCTCGCTGGGCCAGGTCCGTGAACAGCACCAGGTCAAGTACGAGGGGCGCGGCCAGGATCGAGTCGCGGCACAGGAAGTCGACCTTGATCTGCATCGGATAGCCGAGCCAGCCGAAGATGTCTATGTTGTCCCAGCCCTCCTTGCTGTCACCGCGGGGCGGGTAGTAGTTGATCCGCACCTTGTGGTAGGCGTCGCCGTAGAGCCGGGGATACAGGCTCGGCTGCAGGATGTAATCGAGCACGCCGAGCTTGCTCTCCTCCTTGGTGCGGAAGCTGTCGGGGTCGTCCAGCACCTCGCCGTCGCGGTTGCCGAGGATGTTGGTGGAGTACCAGCCCTGGAGCCCCAGCATGCGGGCCTTCAGCATCGGCGCCAGCACGGTCTTCAGCAGGGTCTGCCCTGACTTGAAGTCCTTGCCGCCGATGGGCACGCCGGCGGTGCGGGCGAGCTCGGCCATCGCCGGCACGTCGACGGTCAGGTTAGGCGCTCCGTTGATGAAGGGCACGCCCTCCTTGAGAGCCGCGTACGCATAGAGCATCGAGGGCGGGACGCTCTTGTCGTTCGCATCCATCGCGGCCTCGAGCGCGTCCGGGTCCTGGTGGGCCGGGCCGGGCTCGAGAAAGATCTCGGTGGACGCGCACGAGATGACGACCATCCGGTCGCAGGAGTGCGCCGCCCTGAAATCGCGGATGTCCTTGCGGAGGGCCTCGGCAAGGTCCCGCTTGCTCGCCCTGGACTTGACGTTGGCGCCGTCGAGCCGCCGCACGTAGTTCTGGTCGAAGGCGGCCGGCATCGGCTCGATCGCGCGGAGCTCGGCCGCGATCGGCTCGATATGGGCGAGCCGGTCGAGCACACCGCATTTCAGCGCGGCCTCGTAGGCCGTGTCCGCGATCGGATCCCAGGCACCGAAGACCAGCTGGTCGAGGCCGGCCAGCGGCACGAAGTCGCGGATGAGCGGCACCCGGTCCTCGGTCCGCTTGCCGAGGCGAATGGTGCCCATCTGAGTGAGCGAGCCGATGGGCTCAGCGAGGCCGCGCCTGATCAGCTCGACGCCGGCGACAACGGTCGACGCCACGGCGCCGAGCCCCACGGTCAGGACGCCCAGCCGGCCAGCGGCCGGCTCGATCTGGTGCTTGGAAGTCTCCACGGAATCTCTGGCCTCCAGCGGTAATGTACCGAATTGATGTATCGAGCTGATACATCGCAACGATATGTGTGAGGCCGTTACCGCGCAAGTGGGGCGGAAGCGGCTTGCCGGGGCACCGGCTCCGGATCAGCCGGGCTCGTGCCCGCGGTCGTCGTGGCGGGCCGCGACGGCGGCGAGCTCGGTCCGGGAGGAGATGCCGAGCTTGCGGAAGGTGCTGGTCAGATGGGTCGTGACCGTGCGCCGGGAGATGAACATGCGCGCCGCGATCTGCGGGTTGGACAGGCCTTCCGCCACCGCGGCGGCCACGGTGCGCTCGGTCGGCGTGAGACTCTGCCAGCCCAGCGCGGGGCGAGAACGGCGGCCGCGGCCCCGGCTGACGTAACCGACCGCATCCGCGAGCGTCATTCCCTGGCCCTGTGACCACGCCAGGCGGAACCGGTCTTCTCCCAGCGCCTCCTGGCAGCCGCGCAGGACCGGATCCATGAGCTCGCGGATGGCCGGCGGCTGCCGGATCCCCGCACTGTCCCCGGCCGTCGCCGCAGCGGCGGCCAGCCGGACGGCCGGTTCATGCTGGCCCTGGTCAGCCCGGACGGCGGCGGCGATGGCCAGGCACTCCAGGACGGTGCTCTGGCCGAACGGATCGGCCGGCGAGGCGGCAACGGCCCGCTGAGCCAGCTCGGCGGCCAGCTCGGGTTCTCTGCTGGCCCTGGCGATCAGCGCCCGCACCGCCCAGGGCATGGCCAGGGACGTGCGGGCCGGGTCGGTTGAGGAGATGAAGTCGTCAAGCCGCTGGCGGGCCGTCTCCTGCTCGCCCGCGATGAACTCGGCCCAGGCCAGGTGGCCCACCCACATTCCGTCCATCCGCACCGGCGCGAAGAAGGCAAGCTGCTCACGGAAGGAGCGGATGGCTTCGGGCCAGTCGCCGCGGGCGTAGCCGGCCAGGCCACGGGCGCAGGGGGCGAAGTACAGCCGGGAGGCAGCGAGCTGACCGGAGATCGCATCCAGCTCCCGGCAAGGCGCGATGGCATCGTCGTAGTCACCGCGTAGCGAGAGGCTCTGCACCAGGCCGATCAGGCTGAGGGACAGGAAGAAGACATCGCCCGCCTCCCGGAGCAGCGGGAGGCCGGCGGTGAGCGGCGGAATCGCCTCCCCCGGGTTGCCGTCGAGAGAACTCAGCACGCCGAGTACCCCGAGCGCGATGCCCTCGACGTGACGGGAGCCGCACTGCCTGGCCAGCTCGATGCTCCGGCGCAGCGCCTCGCGTCCGGCGGGCCGGTCCGCCGGGAAGCTGGTGGCCGCCCGCCCGCGTACCGCCAGCGCGTAAGCCAGCGCCCGCTTGTCGCCGATCTGCTCGGCGAGGGTAATGGCCTCCTCCAGGTAGGGGCGGCCTGCCTCTGTCTCACCCATCAGGGTGGCGGTTGACCCCAGGCTGGTCAGAGTCATCACGATGCCCTCGGTGTCGCCCAGCTGGCGCAGCAGGGCAAGCCCCTCGGCTCCGGCCGCCAGGGCAACGGGAAGATCCAGGGCCAGGCTCGCGATCTGCGTCAGGGCGCCGAGCGCTCGGGCCCGCAGGCCCTGGTCGGCGTCCTGGCCGCGCTGAGTGGCAGTCCGCGTCCACTGCAGCGCCTCGGCGAGGTGCGTACTGGCCGACCAGAACACGACCAGGCGGGTGGTGAGGCCGAGCAGTAGCTCAGGGGAATCCTGGCGGGCGGCCCAGCCGAGCGCGGCCCGGATGTTGTCGTCATCGGTCCGCAGGCGCCGGCAGTATGAGCCCTCGTCCTCGCCCGGACGGCGGTCCACCGCGTGGTCGAAGTACGCGAAGTGCCGGGCCCTGGCCTCCGCGGCCGCGGCCTCGGTAAGGCGGTGAGCGGCGTAGTCCCTGATGGTCTCCAGCATCCGGAACCGGTCACCCGGCCCGTCCTCGACCGGCACGATCAGGGATTTGTCGGCGAGCTGTGATATCAGCGGCAGCACCGCGCCGGCCGGTCCTTCGCCGCCCGCGACCGCTTCGGCGGCTTCCAGAGTGAAGCCGCCCGAGAACACCGACAGCCGGCCTAGCATGTCTCGCTCCGGCTCGGCCAGCAGGTCATAGCTCCAGGCCACCGACGCCTCAAGGGTCTGCTGGCGGGGCACCGCGGTCCGGGCGCCGCCGGTAAGCAGCCCGAACCGGTCGCGCAGCCCGGCGGCGATCTGGGCGGCGGAAAGGGCCCGCGCTCGTGCCGCTGCCAGCTCGATGGCGAGCGGGATCCCGTCCAGCCGGACGCAGATCTCGCCGACCGCGGCGGCGTTCTGGCCGGTGACCGAGAAGCCGGGACGGGCCTGCCGGGCCCGGTCGGCGAACAGCTGCACGGCCCCGAAGCGCGCCAGCTCCTCGGCCGGAACGAGCAGCGGGCGGACCGGGAACGCCAGGGACGGCACCCGCCAGGTGACCTCGCCCGGCACGCCCAGTGGCTCACGGCTGGTGGTCAGGATCCGCGCTCGCGGGCAGGCGCGCAGCAGGCTCTCGGCCACCTCGGCGCAGGCGCCGATGAGATGCTCGCAGTTGTCCAGGACCAGGAGCAGATCCCGGCCGCCGATCTCCGCGGCCAGCTCGGCGGCACCGTTGCCCGGCCCCCGCAGCCGCGCCTGGGCCGCGTCGGCGACCGAGGCCGCCACCTGCGCGGGGTCACGCAGGGCAGCCAGCTCCGCCAGCCATACGCCGTCCGCGTGCTCGCCGACCCGTCCGGCGGCGGCGTGCAGCGCCAGCCGGGTCTTGCCGCAGCCGCCGGACCCGGTCAGCGTGACCAGGCGGGCGCTTTCGGTCAGCGCGGCCAGTTCGGCCAGGTCGGCGTCGCGTGGTACGAAGCTGGTCAGCTGGACCGGCAGGTTGTGCCGATAGGTGTCCAGGGAGCGGGGCGGCGGGCAGGCGGCGGGCAGCTCGGGATGGCGGAGCTGCCAGACGTGCTCGGCCGGGCCCAGGTCAGCCAGCCGGTGCCAGCCGAGGTCGGCCAGGTCCGCGCCAGCCGGAGGGCGGTCGTGCACCAGGGCGGCCGTGGCCTGCGTCAGCAGCACCTGGCCGGGCCAGGCGATGCGGGCGAGGCCGGTGCACCGGTCCCGGCCCTGCTGGCTGGTGTGGACGGCGATCAGGGCAGGCCCGGCACTCGCGGTCAGCTCGCGCTGCAGCGCCAGGGCGCAGGCCACGGCGTCCGAGGCGCGAGCGAACCAGGCCGCGGCGGCACCGGAGGGCAGCTGGCCCGCCGGACCCACGCCGGCGTGCGCCTGTGCCGCCGCCACGAGAGCCTGGCTGAGCGGGCTGCCCTGCGATGGCGGGGGCAACGGGCCGCCGGGCAGCGCCACCAGCATGCTGACCATGCCAGCAGGCATCGTGAACTCGCCGCCGGGCCTCATGATCCGATCATCCCGCTGGCCCGAACCGCAGGCCAGGTCCGCGGCCATGTCGTAGCCGCCTGCCGCCCGCGGGCGGCCCGGCTACGACACCCTGCCCGGCCAAGTCCGCCCGGCTGTACGAGGTCCGCTTCGCGGCCAGGCTCGATGATCGGGCTGACCGGCAAGAACGCGCGCCGCCGGCCAGGGCGGCCGACCTCGGGGGGAGCCACGATGATCATCCGTAGCCCGTACGACGATGTTGCGCTCGCGCAGGTCCCGCTGACCGCGTACGTCCTGGACAGCGCTGGCGAGCGGGCCGCCAGCCCGGCCATCATCGACGGGGCCACCGGTCGCGTCTTGAGCTACCGGGAGCTGGGCGCCGAGGTCGGCAGCACCGCGCGCGGCCTGGTGGCTCGCGGCGTGGCCAAGGGCGATGTGCTGGCGCTGAGCAGCCCCAACGGTCCCGGGTTCGTGATCGCCTACTATGCCGCCCTCGCCGCCGGGGCGCTGGTCACCACGGTCAGCCCGCTGGCTCCGGCGGCCGACCTCACCCGTCAGCTGACCCGGTCCGGCGCGGGGTGGCTGGTGACCACGGCCGCGCAGTTCGGCGACGGCGGGCGCGAGGCGGCCGCCGCGGCCGGGGTACGCGAGACGTTCGTGTTCGGCACCGCCGCCGGGGCCAGCCCGTTCGCGTCGCTGGCCGGTGCCGGGCACGCTGGCTCGCTGCCCGAGATCGGCCCGGATGACGACGCCCTCCTGCTGTACTCCAGCGGCACCACCGGGCTGCCCAAGGGGGTGCTGCTGACGCACCGCAGCCTGGTCGCGAGCCTGGGCCAGACCGCGGCCGTGCACCGGGTCCGGGCCGGCGACGTCGTGATCGCGGTGCTTCCGCTGTACCACATCTTCGCCCAGCAGGTCACGCTCAGCCTGGGCCTGCGCGCCGGAGCCGCGGTGGTCACCATGCCCCGGTTCGACCTGCGCGGCTTCCTCCGGCTGGTCCAGGACCACTGCGTGACCCGGGCCGAGGTGGTCCCGCCGATCGTGCTGGCCCTGGCCAGGCACCCGGCAGTGGCGGACTACGATCTGTCCGGCCTGCGGCTGATTACCTCGGGAGCCGCCCCGCTCAGCGGTGAGCTGGCCGCCGAGTGCGCGGCCCGGCTGGGCTGCCGGGTCAAGCAGGCCTATGGCATGACCGAACTCGGCGGCGCGACCCACATGGTGCCCGACACCGGCGGCGGTGACCCCGAGTCGATCGGACCGCTGCTGCCCGGTACCGAGGCCAGGGTGACCGACTGCGCGTCCGGGCTCGATGCCGGGCCGGGAGAGCCGGGGGAGATGCTGGTCCGGGCGCCGGGGACGATGCGCGGTTACCTTGACAACCCGGCGGCCACGGCGAGCACCATCGATGCCGGCGGATGGCTGCACACCGGGGACGTGGTCATCGCCGACCGCGAGGGCTGGTTCCGGGTCATCGACCGGGTGAAGGAGCTCATCAAGTACAAGGGCAGCCAGGTGGCGCCGGCCGCGCTGGAGGCCGTCCTGCTGGCCCACCCCGCAGTCGCCGACGTCGCCGTGATCGGTCTCGCCGATGAGCGAGCCGGGGAGATCCCGGCCGCCTTCGTGGTGCTCAGGGGGCCCGCCACGGCCAGCGAGCTGATGTCCTATGTCGCCGGACGGGTCGCGCCGCACGAGAAGATCCGCAGGCTCCGGTTCGTCACCGACATCCCCAGGTCCCCGTCCGGCAAGATCTTGCGCCGCCTGCTCGCCGAACGGGAGCAGGTCCCCGTGCCCGGCCGTTCGCAGCTTGCCGGGCAAGCCCGGTGACCAGGCAGGCGGAGCTGACCGGGACGGTGAGCGTGATCACCGGCGGCGGCCGGGGTATCGGCCGGTTCCTGGCCCGGGCGCTGGCTGCCGCCGGCTCCGCCGTCGGCCTGATCGCCCGCTCCGAGGGTGAGCTGGCGGAAACGGTGCGGCTGGTCACGGCCACCGGCGGCACCGCCGCCGCGGCCTGCGCCGACATCACCGATCCGGCCGCGGCGCTGGGCGCCGTCGACGCGCTCCGCCGCCGGCTGGGGCCGGCCGATCTGCTGGTCAACAACGCCGGCGTCAGCGGCCCGTTCGGCGCGGCGTGGCAGGTCGGCGCCGACGACTGGTGGCGGGCGGTCGAGATCAACCTGCGCGGCGCCTTCCTGTGCTCCAGGGCCATCCTGCCCGGCATGACGGCCCGCGGCGCGGGCCGGATCGTGAACATCACCAGCGAGGCCGGGGTGTTCCGGTGGCCGCAGGCATCGGCGTATTCGGTGTCTAAGGCGGCGGTGATCAAGTTCACCGAGAACCTCGCCGCCGAGGCCGCCCGTTACGGCGTCCGGGCGTTCAGCGTCCACCCCGGCATCACCCCGATCGGCCTGTCCGAGCGGGCGCTGGCGGGCGGGGCGCCGCCCGGCTCGGCCGAAGCCCGGGTACACGCCTGGGTACGGCGGGAACTCCGGGCCGGCCGCGGCGCCGAGCCTGCCCTCGTGGCCAGGCTCGTCACCCGGCTGGCGGCCGGCCACGCGGACCGGCTCAGCGGATGCCACCTGTCTGTCCACGACGACCTGGATGCGATCCTGGCCTGCGAGCAGGACATCCGGGATCGTTACCAGCTCCGGCTCGCGGCCGGCCGCGCGGCCGTCAGGCCAGCAGCGACTCGTGCAGCCGGTCGGTGAAAGCCTCGCTGGGCATCCGGTCCGGGCCGAGGAAGATCGCGCCCAGGCCCAGCTCAACGTCCTGGCGGGCAGCGGCGGAGGCGGCATAGAACCGACCGCGCCGGGCCCGGCCGGCGTCGGTGAAGGTCGTCATCAGCGCCGCATAGGTGCTGGATACCCGGCGCATGCGGCGAAGCCGCTCAGCGTGCTGTTCGCCGTACCGGCGCAGTGTCGCCCTGGTCCAGTCATCAGAGGACAGCAGCAGCTCGGAGAGCTGGCGGACGTCGCGCAGCGCGAGTGACAGGCCCTGCCCGTCTACCGGGTCGTCGTATCCGCCGGCGTCGCCGATCAGGACCACGCCGTCAGCGTAGGGCTCGTCGCACCACGTTTGCTCGCCGCCGTAGGTTCCGCACGGCCCCGCCGGTCTCACCTCGGCCAGACCCAGTGCATCGGGGACCGACCGCAGCCCCGCGAAGGTCTCGGCGAAACGCTGTGCCCCGGCGCGTCCGGCCCACCGGGTCGCCTGCTCGTTCGGATGGCACGTGTAGAGCCGGAGGCGGCCGCCTCCCTGCGGGAACACGTAGAACTGGATGTCTTTTTCGACGCCGATGGCGTACTGGTCGCCGGGCCACCGGGACGCGCCATCGACCAGCAGCCCGGCGATCACATGGGTCGCCTGCGCCCGCTCGATGTGAATGCCGGATTGCCTGCGCACGGCCGACGCTCGTCCGTCCGCGCCGATAACGAGGCGCGGTCGCGCTACCCTCTCCGTACCATCGCGGAAGGTGACCGACGGACGGTTGCCGGCCTGGATTCGCACCCCGGCGACGCCGCAGACCAGCTCCGCCCCGGACCGGACAGCGTGCTCGGCAAGCGCCTGACAGGTCTCGGGGTGGGGGGCGCACAGCGGGCCCCGGACGCCGGGGAAGATTGCTGACCTGTCGCTCTTCGCCGCTTCCGCGGCAGGTGCGGCGTGCAGCTCGTCATAGGGAACGCTGTAGCGCGCATCCACGGCCCGGGTGGAGCGGATCACGTCTTCCAGGCCGAGAGCTCGTGCTTCCAGCACCCCCCACGGCGCCAGGTACTCGCCGCGCACCCGGTCGCGATATCCGCGCTGGCGCTCAAGCAGCAGCACCCGGACGCCGGACCGAGCCAGCACCGCGGCGATCGACGCGCCGGCGATACCCGCGCCGACCACCACCACATCGGGGTTGCTCTGCTGGAATGCGGTCATGACGTCCTCCGGATGGCCCGGGACTGACCGGACGCCAAGAGTCCACCATCTAGCCCGCACATGCGTCATCGCACGTACGAGCCATCTCGCGATGGCCGGATCGGGCCATTCGCCGCCGTTGGCCAGGCAGTTACAGCAGCCCGGTGCGCGCCGCGCGGGCAGCGGCCGCAGCGCGGGTGGGCAGCCGCATCTTCGTCAGGATGTTCGCCACATGCCGGTGCACCGTATGCGGGCTGATGACCAGGAGCTCGGCAATCTGGGCATCACCGAGGCCCTGCGCGACGAGCTTCAGCACCTCTGTCTCGCGCGCACTGAGCTCATCCAGCGCGCGCGCGTCCGGCTCGTTCACCGGGACGGGCGGTGCCGTGATGCCGACAAACGCAGCGACGGCCCGCAGGACCGCGTCACCGTCGCCATGCCAGGGCAGATGGGCGTCGCCCGGCAGCGTGACGAGCTCGGCGCCCGGCAGCAGAGCGGCTACCTCGCGCGCGCCCCGCAGCCGCATCGCCCGGTCGTGCTCACGGTGCACGACCAGTGCGGGCACGCCCACCCTCGGCAGGTCGTCGCGCACGTCGGTCGCGTAGATGAGCTCAAGCAGATTCGCGGCAACCTCGGCGCTGGCCGAGACGCGCTGGGCTGCGGTGAAGGCGGCACGATCCTGCGGCGACCAGCTGGGCCCGAACACGTCCGCCAGCAGGCGGCTCCCCAGCCCCCAGTGCGTGCGCACGAGGTCAACCAGGCCCTTGCGCGCTTCCGGTGGCCCGAGTGCGTGCCCGTCCGCGTAGCTGCCGTAGAGCACGAGGCGGTCGATGCGCTCGGGCCACCGTGCGGCGAAGCTCACGGCGGGACAGCCGCCGCAGGAGACGCCCATGAGCGTCACCCGCTCGAGTTTCAGCGCATCAAGCACAGCGCAGAGCGTGGTCACCTCGTATTCCGGGATGAACGAATGAGCGGGCCGCTCCCGGTCGGACATGCCGGTCCCCATCCGGTCATAACGCACGACCGTGCGCCCGGCTGCCAATGCTTCTACGAAGCGCCGGAGCGGATCGTAATGCCAGTCCTCGGCCAGGTGAGACACCCACCAGGCCGGCATCACAATTGCTGGCCCGCTCCCCGCCACGGCATAGGCGACGCGTCCCGCACCAGGCATCCGCGCAAATCCCGTGGTCTGTCGCACCATCCCACAGTAGCCAGCGGCGATCCGGGTCTCGGCAGGCGAGCTGGCATGGCCTGGCTTTCTCCCGGCAGCGGTCGCATGCTTGTGTAAGCGCAACTAAGGAACAGGAGAACGCCACGCCGTCATTCGAGGAAGGAACGGAATGGTGAAGTCACTAACGCTGCCTGGCTCGCGGTCGCGCCGCCAGCTGCTCGGTGCCTCCCTGGCGCTCGCGGTAACCGCCGCACTGGCCATCTCGGGCGGGACCCTGGCCAGCGCGGCCAGCAGCAGGCCGGGCGTCTCACCCGCAGCGCCGCCGGCCACCGCGCCCGCGCTCGGCGGGTCCGCGGCCGGCGGCAGGGTAATAGTGGTGCTGCGACAGCAGCAGGCCGGCCTGAACCTGAGAACGCAGGCCAGGCGGCGGGTCGCCGAGGCTCATGCCGATCAGGCGCCGGTCATCGCCGCCATCCGTTCCCACGGCGGCACCGGCGTTACCCGGCTGGCGGCCCCCGATGCCATCGCGGCGAACGTGCCCGCCGCGGAGGTAGCCCGGCTGCGCGACGACCCGGCGGTGGCCGAGATCGTGCCGGACGCGATGATCGGTGTCTCGCAGGTACACACCGAGGCGGCCCCGCCTGCTGCGGCCCGCGCCGAGCACGTCGCCGTCCGGCCGGGCGGCAGCCGATCGCCTGGCAATAGCTGGTCGCCGGCCACTATCCCGCCGCTGCGGACGCACGTCATCCCGAGGAACTGCCCGTCCAGGCCCGTGCAGGAGCCGGAGGCAGTGGCCGACATCCACGCCTCCAACGGCAACCCGGATGCGCCGGATGAGGCAAACTCCATCGCCACGGGCAAGGGCGTGATCATCGCCAATGAGGGGATGAACGCGCTGGCGGGCGACCCGGACCTGCAGCGTGCGGACGGCTCGCACGTCGTCATCGACGCGCCGGACTACACCGCTGACCAGGGCAACGACGAGACCTTCGAGGACGCCGCGTCGGTCGGCGCACAGGGCCTGATCGTTTACCAGTACTCGAAGGCGCTGCCGTTCTCGAACGTGTCGCCGGGCTGCACCTTCACCATCAAGGGCGACGCGCCCGACGCCTCGCTCGTCGACCTGTCCCAGATCGACACGCCCATCCTGGCGCTGTCGCAGATCATCGCCGGCATCGACAACGCCGTCACGACGGTGCACGCGGACGTGATATCCGAGTCCTTCGGGAGCACATCGCTGCCGGGCAGCACGTCCGGCCAGCTCCTGGCCGAGGCCGATAACGCGGCCGTCGCCGCCGGCGTGACCGTCGTGGAGTCCTCCGGCGACAGCGGACCCCAGGGCACCATGATCACCGCGGCCGACGACCCGGCGGTGATCGCGGCCGGCGGGGTGGACAACCTCCACATCGTGGCGCTGAACGACGGCTACCACAGCTATGTCAGCAACAACATGGCAGCGCAGTCATCGGGCGCCACCGCGCCGACCGGCAAGGTCGTGGACCTGGTCGCGTCTGACTGGTTCGGCGGCGAAACCGACTGCGCCCCGCTCATCAACGGCTGCCCGGACAACTACCCGATAGAGGCGGCGGCAGGCACCAGCGAGGCATCTCCGCTCATCGCGGGCGCCGCGGCGGACGTGATCCAGGCCTACCGTGACACGCACAACGGGGCCAGCCCGACCCCGGCGATGGTCAAGGACATCCTGACCGGCACCGCCACCGACATCGACGCGCCGGCCGACCAGCAGGGCGCTGGCCTGCTGAACGTCT
The DNA here is from genome assembly GCA_963719705.1 of uncultured Actinomycetota bacterium. Classification (GTDB taxonomy): domain Bacteria; phylum Actinomycetota; class Actinomycetes; order Streptosporangiales; family Streptosporangiaceae; genus CAVRCV01. Next base: position 45,274 of record CAVRCV010000008.1, on the reverse strand, counting down.
ACGCAGCGGTCAGGGCCGCGCAGCAGCTGCCGGGCACCACGGATGCCCAGGGCGCGGGCGACGCGCCAGGGCTCATCGCCTCGCCGTCGCAGCTCGACGTCACCGGCAACGGCGGTACGGTCAGCGGCCAGTCCCTCAGCCTGTACAACGCCAGCACCCGGCCGACCAGGGTGACCGGCAGCTACCGCTGGATCAGCCCCGAGTTCCCGGTCAGCCCGGTAGTCACCGAGAACGTCAGCGCTCCCGACCCCAGCCTGCCGGTACCCGAGGCGGGCGCAACCGCGGCCAGCGCGATCACGTTCAACGTGCCGCCGCACCTCAGCCGGCTGGACGCGGACATGATCTGGCCCGATCCGACCAACAGCAACGTGCTGGAGTTCGTGCTGTTCAACCCGCAGGGCGCGATCGTGCAGGAGTCCTATGACGACGGCACCCCGGGACGGGTCGGCAGGTCGCCGAACATCCAGCATGCCGAGGTCACCGATCCCGCCCCCGGCCGGTGGACGGCGAAGTTCCTGTGGGGTGGCATCGACGACTTCGTCGAGGTCGCCCCGGCCGCGCCGGGCACCTACCGCGGTCCGATGTCGTTCCGGGTCCTGGGGCAGGACTATCTCACCTCGCCAGCCATTCAGCCGGTCACGATTCCGGCCCGTTCCAGCGTGCCGGTTCCGCTGCAGGTCGCTATGCCGGTCCAGCCGGGTGACCACCCGGAGTCGGTGCAGCTGTCCGCGAGCAACGGCGCCGCGGACTCGGTGCCGATCGCCCGCCGTACGCTGATCCCGTCCGGCGGCGGCAGCTTCCAGACGCAGGTCATCGGCACGAGCGCGCGGAGCGTCGGTCAGATTGACACCTACGAGATCAATGTCCCGGCCGGGCAGCCCGACCTTGACGTCGCCCTCCACGCGACCGACGACAGCCCGGACAACGTGTTCAACTACTACCTGGTCAGCCCGACCGGCACGGTCGTGGCGACCGCGACCACGCCGCAGACGGTGAACGGCGAGCCGACCGGAGACGCCGAGCTCAGCACCGCTGACCCGGCCGCCGGGCTCTGGCAGATCGACGTCGTGCTGAGGCTCACGGTCAGCGGAAACGAGTTCACCCAGACCGTCTACGGCAACGTCACGGACGGAGGCGGCGGCTAGCCCCTGCAGCCTGGCCCGGCCGCCCAGGTCTGGTCGCGGGCCGGCCTGCGGGTAACGCGGGAGGTCCGATGACCGAGGCACCGGCGGCTCTAGTCGCTGGTGTAGCAGGTCGCCCCGCCCACCGTCACCGTGATCTGCGCGCCGGGCGGCGGGCCGTTGAGGTAGATCAGCGCATACCCGGAGCCGTTGGTCTCATAGCTCCAGGAGTGGCCGTCGGCGCTGGCCGTAGCGTCGGTATACGGCTGGTTGGAGTGGACGTAGACGTTGTTCTCGTCATCGGGGGCGTAGTAGACGCTCGCGGTAGCCGTGCACCAGGCGCCGGAGGCCCTGGTCGGGGCGGGCGCTGGAGCAGAGGTTGGCGGCGGGACGGGCGCAGGCGGAGAGGACGCCGGGCTGGGCGACGGCATCGGACGAGCAGCAACCCGCCGCACGCGGAACCAGGTAACGCAGCTACCTCGGCGATCGCCCAGGGACACCCGGGCGCTGACCGCCACCCGGCCCCTGGCGTAGTCCGCCGATCAGGGCCAGGAGCAGCCCGGTAACAGCTAAGCTCCGGCGGCCTGGCATCCGCCGCGTCATGGTGATCATTCAGCTCCCCCCCAGGAGTCACGTGATATGTAGACGCGGGCGAGCGCTCGCCGGATCACGTGGTTTCGCGGCAGACGGAGTCGACGGCGGTTTGCTTTCCCGCAGCGAGGGCAGAGTCAGTTGCTTCACACCAGGAAGGACCGTCATGAAAATTGGTGCGGCCCTGCTGCTGCTCGCGGTCGGGGCGATCCTGCGCTTTGCGATCACGACTACGTCGACCCATGGTGTCAACGTGCACACTATCGGTGACATCCTCATGATCGTCGGGGCGATCGGGCTGATCCTGTGGCTCATTGTGTGGGCTCCGCGATCGCGCAGCCGCGGATCGGCTTACTCCGCCAGGCCGCCGCTCGAGGACGAGCAGCCGCTGGACGACGGGCGGCCGCCGGTCACCTACCGTCGTGACGGGCAGTACCGGTAGTCCCTGGCCAGGACATACTCGATTCTGTGTACACATAGGCCGTCCGGCTCGACGGCTCCGGTTACTGGCGCGGGAGCGTCTGGCGAGCCGCCGGGATGACCGGCGGCGGGTTGGCGCTGACCTGCTGCTGGGCGGTCAGCAGGTAGTCCTCGGCGGCCGCCAGCCGGAGCCTTGAGTCGGCGGCGGGGAAGGCCGCCGGGCCGCGGCCGAACCGGAAGGCCGAGGTGAGGTCGCCGCAGGTGCGGCGCCGCCAGGCGGTGATGCTGGGCTCGCGGACGCCGAACCTGGTCTCGATCAGCCGCAGCACCGAGGTGTGGTCGAACACGTCGGAGCACACCAGGCCGCCCGCCGTCCACGGGGACACGATCGTGGTCGGCACCCGGAAGCCGAGCCCGGCCGGCTCGCCGCGGACGAACTCGCCCGGCGTGCCCGGCGGCGGCACCGGCGGCGGCACGTGGTCGAACAGGCCGTCGTTCTCGTCATAGGTCAGGATGAACGCGGTCTTGGCCCACACCCGCGGGTTCGAGGCGATCGCGTCCAGCTTCTGCGCGATGTACTCGGCCCCGGCGGCCGGCAGGTAGCGCGGGTGCTCGGACTGGGCCGTGGGCGCCACCAGCCAGGACACCCGGGGCAGCCGGTCGGCCCTGGCGTCGGCCTCGAACGAGGCCGGCCGGGCCGCCAGCCCGCGCTGGTACAGCGGCGAGCTGCGCGGCGCCCGCAGGTACTGGGTGAACCAGGCCAGCGCGTTGTTGTCGAAGTTGTCCTCCTCCTGGTACACCTGCCAGCTCACCCCGGCCCGCTCCAGCCGCTCCGGGTAGGTGGTCCAGGACAGCCGCTGCCCGCTGAACGTGGGCGCGTCGGTGGTCACCGGGCCCCCGGCCCGGCCCCCGGCGTCGATCGTGCCGGTCCACAGGTGCAGCCGGTTCGGGTCGGTCGGGCCGAGCACCGAGCAGTGGTAGTTGTCGCACAGGGTGAACGCGCTGGCCAGGGCCCAGTGGAAGGGGATGTCGGCGGCGGTGTAGTGGCCCATCGTGAACGGGCCCTTGGCCGCTACCCAGCCGTCCATCTTCCCGCCCGCCCAGGCGTCATGCTGGGTGCGCCAGCTGTGGTCGGTGCCGGGCGTCGCCTGGGAGCTGGTGGTCTGGGTGTCGTAGTGGAACGGCAGCAGGTACCCATCGGGGTGCGAGGGGTCGGGCTGGTACCAGACCGGCCGGCCGTCCGGCAGCCGGATCGCGGCCGGGTCGGCGAACCCGCGCACCCCAGGCATGGTGCCGTAATAGTGGTCGAAGCTGCGGTTCTCCTGCATCAGGATCACGATGTGCTGCAGGTCGGCGAGCTGGCCCCGGTGGCCGCCCGGCTGGCTGGCCGCCAGTGCCGCGCGGAGGCTGGATGGCAGCAGCCCGCTGCCGCACGCGGCACCGGTCAGGATCGTGGCCCCGGCCAGGAAGTGCCGCCGGTCCAGGCGGGCGCTGGCCGGCGGCTGCTCCCGGCCAGGGCCAGAACGCGGTTCCGGGGCCGGGCCGGGGGACCGGGACGCCCGGCGCCGCCAGGCATAGCCGGCTGCCAGGCCGCCCAGCAGCACCAGCGCGGCCAGCGCCAGCCAGAGCGGCCAGGGCGGGCCGGACCGGGCGGCCGGCAGCGCGGGCACCGAGAACTCGGCCAGCCGGTCGTTGCCGCTGTCGGCGACCCAGGCCCGGCCCCCCGACGTGACCGCCACGTCCTGCGGGAACGCCAGGGCACCGCCCTGGCCGGATCCGCCCGGCGCGCCGAACTCGGTCACGAACCGGCCGTCCGGCTGGTAGACGGCCACCCAGCCGTAGTCGGGCTGGGCCACCAGGATCTGCCCGTCCGGCCCGACGGCGATCCCGGCCGGGTCGGACAGCGCGGTGTAGCCGAGGCGCAGCCGGTTCGGCGATGCCGACGGCTTGCGGGCGAACGAGCCGGTCCGGGTCCGGCCGAACGAGCGCAGCCGGATCCCGGCCGCGGAGTACTCCCGCACGGTGTTGCCGTGGAAGAAACCCTGGCTGGTGACCCACAGGTGACCGGCCGGGTCCAGGGCTACCCCGGCCGGCGCCGGGACCGGAATCGCGGACAGGTAGGCCCCGGCCGGGGAGAACGCCTCCACCCGGCCGTTGCCCTGGTCGGCCACGTACACCGTGCCGGAGCCGGACACCGCCACCGCGGCCGGCTGGCTGAGCTGACCGCGGCCGGATCCCGGCGAGCCGATCCGGTCCAGCACCCGGCCAGCCGGGGAGAACTCCACTACCCGGTCGTGCCCGGTGTCGGCGACCCAGATCCGGCCGCCCGGGCCGACCGCGATGCCCTCCGGCCGGCCAGGCCGCCGGGCAGCTCGCCGGGACCGGTCCCGGCACCGCCGAAGGCAGCGATCAGCCTGCCCGCGGGGGAGTACCCGGTCACCCGGCCGCTGGCCCGGCTGACCGCCCAGATCGTGCCGCCGGTGCCGGCGGCCACCCCGAACGGGTCGCTCAGCCCGCCCCGGCCGGGACCGGCGATCACCCGCAGCAGCGCAGGCACCGACCGGTCCTGGCCGGTACCCGCCGCCTGCGCTCGCCCCGCGGTCAGCACGCCCGCGGCAACCACGAGGCCGGCAACTACGAGGCCGGCCAGCATGAGCACCGCCGCGACGGCAGCCGCGGGCTTGGGCCGGGCGGTCCGGTTCGGTGTCACCATGGCATGCCCTACCGTAACGTCACCGGGCAGGCCGGGGCTCGCGCTCCGTCCGGCCCCGGCTAACGACGCAGGCAGAACGAGCCTGGAGGCTCACATGACCAGCACGACCACGTCCCCCGGCGGCCGGCCGGCCCGCCGTCCGGTCAGAGGCACACCACGGCTCACGACGCCGTCCGGGAGATCGCCGCGGAGGCGGCGGCCGCCCGCGAGCGCGCGGCAAAGATCCGCCAGGCACCCGAGCAGCACAAGCCCAAGCTGGTGCTGTCCGAGCATGTCCGCGGGGACAGCGTCCTGGACCGGATCGCCTCCTGGGTCAACGATTTCTGCGGCTCGATGTGGGTGTTCCTGTTCATCACCATCGCGATCGTGGCCTGGCTGTTCCTGGGCAACGTGGTGGGCTTTGACAAGACGCCGTGGCCGCTGCTGCTGACCATCCTGAACCTGCCGCAGCTGTCCATCATGATCTCGCTTCAGGTCAGCGCCAACCGCTCCCAGGCCGCCAGCGACAAGCGGGCCATCGCCGACCACGAGACCCTGATCGCGCTGCACGAGATGGCCAGGCAGCAGATCGACATCCTGCACCAGCAGGACGACGTGCTGGCGATCCTGAACAACTTCGCCAGCCACGACATGCCGGGTCGGCAGGCGCTGATCCAGGATGCGGTCAACAAGATCCTGTCCGTCGTGAGCCCGGCCGGGACCAGCTGAGCCGAGCCTGCTGCGCATTCGCGGCGGTAACCGCGTAAGAATGATCCATGAGCAAGCAGCCCGTTCCGCCGCCGCCCGGTGACAAGCCCGCCCGGCCAGCACCGCCGCCGCCGCCCGGCTGGCGGCACTGGCTGTGGCCGCTGGCGCTGCTGGCCGTGCTGCTGCTGTACTTCTTCCTGCCCGGCATCAACGTCAGCACGCCGGTCAGCCTGAGCTACTCGCAGTTCATCGCGGACGCCGCCGGGCACAAGATCAAGACGGTCACGTTCGCGAGCGGATCCAGCGGCTCGAACACCACCGCGACCGGCGATCTGACCAGCGGCAAGTCCTACACCACCGTGATCCCCGGCCCGCCGACCACGACGCTGAGCCAGCAGCTCACCGCGGACGGCGTGAAGTCGGTCAACGCGACGGCGCCGAGCTCGGGCCTGGGCAGTGACCTGCTGTACTTCGCGCTGCTGCTGCTGCCGCTGCTGCTGGTGTTCTTCGTCATCCGGCGGATGGCGCGGGCGGCCGGGGGCGCGGGCGGGCTGACCGGCGCGCTCGGGGTGGGCAGGTCGAAGGCCCGGGTATTCGACGCCGAGCGGCCGCAGACCAAGTTCAGCGACGTGGCCGGCTACGAGGGGGCCAAGGCCGAGATCACCGAGGTGGTGGACTTCCTGCGCAGCCCGGACCGGTACCGGCGGGCGGGCGCGATGGCGCCGCGCGGGATGCTGATGGTCGGCCCGCCGGGCACCGGCAAGACGCTGCTGGCCAGGGCCGTGGCCGGGGAGGCCTCGGTGCCGTTCTTCTCGGTCACCGGGTCCAGCTTCGTGGAGATGTTCGTCGGCGTCGGCGCGGCCCGGGTCCGGGACCTGTTCGCCGAGGCCCGCAAGCGCGCCCCGGCCATCATCTTCGTGGACGAGATCGACGCCATCGGCCAGCGCCGGGCCGGATCGGGCGCGGTGGTCGCCAACGACGAGCGGGAGCAGACGCTCAACCAGCTGCTGTCCGAGATGGACGGCTTCGACATGGCCGAGGGCATCGTGGTGATGGGCGCCACCAACCGGCCGGAGGTGCTGGATCCGGCGCTGCTGCGGCCCGGCCGGTTCGACCGGCAGGTGGTGATCCCGCTGCCCACCCTGGCCGAGCGCGCCGCCATCCTGGCCGTGCACTGCCGGGACAAGAAGCTCGGCGGCGACGTGGACCTGAACGTGGTGGCCAGGGGCACGCCGGGGTTCTCCGGCGCTGACCTGGCCAACCTGGCCAACGAGGCGGCGATCTTCGCGGTCCGGGGCAACCGCGAGATCATCTCCGCGGCCGACTTCGACAACGCGAGGGACCGGATCCTGCTCGGCCGCCGGGACGGCACGAACGTGCTGCTGCCGGAGGAGAAGCACGCGGTGGCCATCCACGAGTCCGGTCACGCCCTGGTCGCGGCGCTGTCCGAGCACGCCGACCCGGTCGCCAAGGTCACGATCCTGCCGGCCGGCCAGGCTCTCGGCGTCACCCAGCAGCTCCCGCTGGAGGAACGGCATCTCTACGGCGAGGACTACCTGACCGAGTCCCTGGCGGTCCGGCTCGGCGGCCGGGCCGCCGAGCTGGTCGAGCTCGGCCAGGGCTCCACCGGCGCCGCCAACGACCTGGCCTCCGCGACCGACCTGGCGATCCAGGATGGTCCGCGAGTACGGCCTGTCGCCCGCCCTCGGCCCGGTCGGCTACCCGGAGGGCGGCTCGGTGTTCCTCGGCGGCGGCGGGCAGGGCCTGTCCAGCCGGCCGTTCGCCGAGGCCACCCAGGCCGTGATCGACAGCGAGGTGGCCCGGCTGGTCCGGGAGGCCGAGCAGGCCGCGGTCGCGCTGATCCGGGCGCACCGGGATGAGCTCGGCCGGCTCGTCAGCCTGCTGCTGGAGCACGAGACCGTGGACGGCGCCGCGGTCTACCGCATCGTCGGCAGGCCGGTGCCGTCGCAGCGGCCCGAGCAGCTCACCATCGGCCCCGGAGCACCGGTGGCGGCGTCCGGCACGCTGCCGGCCGCAGGGGCCGTAGGAACCGCGGGGCCCGCGGGGGCTGGAAGCACGGCGGGATGAGTCGCCGATGCTGATCCTGTCCGGTGCCGAGGTCCGCCGGCTGCTGAGCTACGACGAGTGCGCCGATGCGATGCGCGCGGCGCTGATCGCCAGGGCCCGCGGCGAGGCAGACCAGCCGCTGCGCACCGTCCTGCGGCCCGCCGGGGCCGCCGGGCTGATGGCCCTCATGCCCTCCTACCTGCGCGGCGAGTCCGGGGCCTACGGGCTCAAGGCGATCTGCGTGACGCCAGGTAATCCGGCCGCCGGGCTGGACGCGCACCAGGGCATCGTGCTGCTGTCCAGCGCGCCCACCGGCGAGCCGCTGGCCGTCCTGAACGCCTCGGCGGTGACCGAGATCCGGACCGCGGCGGTGTCCGCGGTGGCGACCGGGCTGCTGGCCCGGCCGGACGCCGACGTGCTCGCCATCATCGGCACCGGGGTGCAGGCCAGGGCGCACCTGCGGGCCATCGGCGGGTCGCGGCCGCTGGCCGAGATCCGGGTGGCCGGCCGCAGCCAGCCAAAGGCGGCAGCGTTCGCTGACCAGCTGCGGGACGAGGCGACCGCGCCGGTGATCGCCTGTGCCTGCGCCAGGGACGCGGTCGCCGGGGCCGGCCTCATCGTGACCGCGACCAGCTCGGCGGTGCCGGTGCTGGAGCGCGGCTGGCTGACCGACGGCGCGCACATCAACGCGGTCGGCGCCAGCGTGCCGACCGCGCGCGAGCTGGACAGCGCGACCATGGCCGACGCCGCGCTGTTCGCTGACAGCCGGGAGTCGGTCGTCAGCGAGTCCGGTGACTTCCTGATGGCCCGCGCCGACGGCGCGATCGGCCCCGGTCACATCCGGGCCGAGCTGGGCGAGATCCTCACCGGGACCGCCGCGGGCCGCCGCGACCAGCGGGAGATCACCGTGTTCGACTCGCTCGGCCTGGCCATCGAGGACCTCGCCGCGGCCGCGCTCACCTACCGGAAGGCGGTCGCGGCCGGCGCCGGCACCCACGTGGACTTCTGAGCGACCCTGCGGCGGCCAGCCTGTCCCTTCAGTCGGGGTAGGCTCGGGTCTTGGTGACGTAGCTGCGGCCGTGCGGGAGGGTCCAGACCAGGGTGCCAGGCTCGGGCTGGTCGAGGCGCCAGCCGGGTGCTTGCTTTGCCTGATGGTCGGACCGGTAGGCGGGGTGCAGGTCGCACTCGCAGGTCCGGCCGCCCCGGTCAAGCCTCCTTCATGAGGTGATCCTGGCTGCGGACTCCCACGTCCCGCTCCTCCCGCCCGACGTGGGCGGACGGCCCGGTCTTGCGTCAGGGGGCGACAAGAGCGTCGGCGATCCGTTGCCGAATTGAGCTGCACTGATTCAAGGTGGCGCCACTACGCGGCACCGACGCTCTCCGCGCCGAGTTCTGCCTTCTTCGAGGTCGCCCGGCTCAGGTGCACGTCGAGCGGCTGACTCAGACGTAGACTTACTGGGTGACGACCAACAACGACTACTGGCTTGCTCGTTGGCTCGATGAGCACGATATCCGTAGCCTTGGTGTAGGCCTCGGCGGTTTCTCAAGGACTCAAAGCATGTTGAGGACCTGTGCGCATTTGTTTCGGCCGCCCCCATGATGGCCATGTCCGTGGAAGGGGCCGAGGAGACTACGATAGTTGCGGGACGAACTATAGACTTGAGCGGTGAGCTAGGTTGCTATGATCCTGAGTGCCTTCAAGGCGATGTTGATAGGCTCCTCAGTCGCGCTTGGCACTACTTTGACATTATAATTGTCGCTGGCCTTACGCAGGAGAAGGCACTTCATTTGCTCACCGATTGGGAGGATGACTCCCATGAGCGCTTCCTGGGTTTTGTGGAAAACTTCTTCTATGTTCGCAAAATCGGCGCTGAAGGCCAATGCCGGTGAGTTAAGGTGTTTGCGCTGGTGAGGATGCTTTCCGGCTGACTTTGATCTTGTAGGTGACCTGGCCGGGCAGCCTTTTGTGTCCGCGTTTCATTGGCGGGAAGTTGTTTTTCGGCTGTTTCCTGATGCGTTCGTATTGCCGGTTCCTACGGCGGGGCAGCGTGTCGCTGAGGAGATCGGCGATGGCCAGGCGGCGTGCCAGTGCCAGGCTCTGCGGGGTGATGAGGACGCGGCTGGCGGCATGGTCGCGGGCGACGCGGACGGTCACGGTGAAGGAGATCCGGTCCGGGTCGATGCCGGCCTGCCGTGCAGCGTCGGTTTCCAGGGCGCACAGTGCCTGGTAGACGGTGAGGAACGCGAACATTTCCTGGCGGGTCAGCTCGGGTGACCGGGACCGCAGGATGAACGCGGCGCCGCGGAGCCGGGTCTTCAGCTCGGCATAGCCGTTCTCGCTTTCCCACCGCTGGTGGTACAGGGCGGCGAGGCTGGCGGCTGGTGCCTGCTGGTGATCGAGCAGGGTGGTGGCCAGGCGGAACGGCTCGACGCGGGTGGTGCCGTCCGCGGCGCGGACCGTGACGGTGTACTCGATGATCCGCACGGTGTGGCCCTCCGGCGGGCCGGGCGGGACGCGGCCGGCGGCGCGGGCCTGGCCGAGGCGGAGATTCTCTGCCGGAGTGGGCATGACCGACAGGAACGACCCGTCCGGGAGCACTGTTAACGGCGTGAAGACCTGGTTCTTCTTGATCCGCCAGGCCAGGTCGGCGCCGGTCCCGGCGGCCAGCCCCCACAGTTCCCAGCCGGGGAAGTTACGGTCGGCCAGCAGCAGCATCCCGGGACCGAGCGCAGGCAGCAGCTGCCGGGCAAGCTTCTGCTCGCTCGCCCTGGCCACGCCGTCGAAGGCCGCGTCGATCAGGGCATGGGTGCCGCATTCGATCAGGGCCAGCAGCCGCAGCTGCGGGCCGCCGCCCTGCACCCCGCCGAACGCCGCCGCGTTAGCCGGGGTACCGGCGGCGTCTATCCCGGTCCCGTCCCAGGCCACCAGCCGCAGACCGAACGCGAATGCACCCGGCGTCCCGGCCCCCGCCAGCGGCCCGCGCCGCAGGCCGAACAGCAGCTCCAGCGGCCTGACCCCCAGCCGCTGCCGGGCCCTGGTCAGCGCCGAGCTGGTCGGCAGCACCACGCCGTCCAGGTGCCGCAGCCCGTTCGTCAGCCAGCGCATCACCGACCGGTACCCCGGCGGCCCCACGCTGTCCGCGCCGCTGAACAGGCACAGCCCCAGCACGAAATACACCACCGTCCGGGCCGGCAGCAGCCGGCCGCCGCCTTTCACGGCATCCGGCCAGATCGATAACCTCATCCACCATGCCCGGGCTGATCTCCCCGGTCAGCACCCCCAGCCCGACCGGGCACCGCCGGCCAGGCCCGCAGCCGGGAACCGGCGTGCCCGGACCATCACCGGCGGAAAGCGGCAGCACGGGCATGACACACTGAGCAGGCAACGGAGTCCCTCGGCAGGCGAATGCGGTCTTGGCAGAACGCAGTCCTACCGGGGACTTCGTTGCGTAAAGGCCACGACGCACCGGCCGTCATCAAATCGCGACATCTGCCCGTCCCGGACAGCTCCGCGCCACCACCGCCACGTCTACCAGCGCAAACGCCTTAACTCACCGGCATTGCGCTGAAGGCATGCTCGTATACCGTCCAAAGCCACACGCATGCGCTTTCCATCTTCGGCAGCATGCCAGGCAATACAGTGCCACTGAGCTTCTAGAAGGGCGCGAAGCATGGATATCCTCGTTTTCGGCGCGAGGCCAAGATAGCTCGCCTAGAACGACATGATGATCACTGGCACTACGTAGTCTTTCACCCAGACATCGAACACATGGCGATAGGTGCATTGCACCTGCCTGTCCCAGAAGCTGAGGCACCCAAAGACACCGAAGTATTTGGCGCAGTTTTCGATCAGTATGCCGCAAATCTGGTCTCGGATATAGGTGCCGCTAGGGCGATGCGATCTCCGCTTGGAGCTGCTGCGTCGATACACGAAGCTTTGCTTTCCACCGGCCCGCAGGCCCACCGCGCATCCAGGACGCTCTGTTTAACCTGAGCCTCCCTGTAATATCTGATCTGAAGACCCAGGATCTAATTAAGTTGCGCCAAGAGAACTGGCAATATTTCGATGCTTTTCGCTCGGCCCTTAAGGCTGCCGCGCGTGAGCTTATCTCAAATGCGAAGGATGGGATTCCTCCGGCGGGCGTCGCCCGACAGATAGAGACTGATGTAATTGAGCCGGAACTTATAAGAATTAGGCAAGTACTGAGAGCATCGGTAGACTCGCTTACTCATAAGTCCGCGATTTCGTTGCCGGTTGGCGCCGTAGCGACCACCATTGGCCTCCTTGATAAATTCCCAATGATGGTCGCAGGGACTGCAGCTGTTCTCGCCACAGGAGGGATCGGATCATTTCTGGTTGATTATAAGAAATATATCGATGATAGACGGGAAGTGCGACTATCGGACATGTACTTCCTCTGGAAGGTCCAGCACGCTATAGATCGGGCAGCGCACAGATCTTGAGTCCTCTTACCACGTATGCTGGCCTCCATTCACGATGATCTTCTTCTCGGTATCTGAGTCGTCAAGACCGAAGCGATTCCGCGTTTCTTCGGTTACTAGGCCAGAGAATGATTGTATTAGCTCGAATATTTCGAGGTAAGCTCAAGTGCTATGACCCTAGTCAAGGCTTCTTCATGAGATGACATCGAACGCTGATGGTATGAGTACTGTGTCTTGCTGACCGCGTGGGTCCGGGCTGATCAATCCTGCATCGTCGGGGGTCCAAGAGGTCCGCGCCTGAACGCTGCCCCGCATGTCAGGCTTCAGGTGATTAATGCTGTCTTGAGCTGGCTTATAGCAAACCTCCGGCAGAACGGACTCGCGACGCGCCGACCTCAGCCAGAAGCAGACTAAGTGGGCGTTCCGCCAGAACGGGACTTAGCCTGCTGGTCATGACAGAACGCGGGTGGGACTGGCCGACCTCGAAGATCCGTCAGGCTCAGCTAGTGGAGTGGCTCGTATCGGAAGTAGCCAACAAAGACTCAGTCGCCGGGTCGGACATCCCGGTGGCATCGTTCTACGAGGCGCAACTACCCAACCAGTCAGAACATGCGATCTACGAAACCGCTATAGGCGACCTGAAGGAACTGAAGCGCGCTTCTTGGTCGAGTTTCAGCAGTCAATGGGCGGCCTACGGGCAGTGCACGTCCAGGCGACCCAGCGTGCTCGCAACCAAGTCGAGCAATGGCGCGATATTCGTGCGAACAGACGGCTTCGACGGGCCGCCTGCCGGGAGGCGCTCGTGGACTGGCTCTACGGACAGGACGCGATCACTGACATGCCGCCATTCCCAGCCGTGGTTCAGATGCTAAGTGACCGTCGCCATGGCTTGTGGTTCGCGGCGCCATTTACCGTCAATGACCTCGATGAAGCGTCTGCGTGGCTAGAGCACCATGGGCTGATCAAAGGTCCGGCGATAGACCAGCGCTCCGGGCCGGTCCACGCTTATCTTACCGACGCAGGCGTTCAGTGTGTGGCTGACTTCGGCTGCCGCACAGATGTCTACGTCGACGCCCAGCGCCGGACACCGCATGCAGGCCCGACCGTGAACATCCACGGTGACAACAAGGGACCGCTCCAGGTGGCCGGCGACGATGCGCAGCAAGTGCAGAACATAGGAGTGAGCGCCGACGATCTTGGGCTGGTGATTGCCGGTATAGCAGAGATCGTCCGCACGTTCGTGCCGGATGCCGCCGAAGACAGCGACAAGCAGGCGGACGCGGCACTAGCAGCTATAACCGGAGGCAGCGTAGACGAATCCGCTTTGCGACGGTTCTGCGACTGGGCGGTGACCACCATGCAGACGGGAACCAACAATGCTCTGGTGGCCGCCGTCAGCAGCTCGACTACATTCTTGCTTATTGAGGCCAGTCGACTGGCCCCTCACCTGGTCTGAGCGAACGTCACCACGATCGGTCCTGTGGGCATGCCATAAATGGCATCCTCGATTTTATGTTGCGTTTCGAGCAGGATCGCGTCGGCCAGCCCGGCGGCCGGGCTGGTACTGGCGGCGTTACCGCTGGCCTCCGCCGGCAGGAGAGTGGCGACGGAACAGCCGGACAGCAGGGCTAGAGCGCCGGTCAAGTAGTCGTCAGGCGGCCAGCCGGTTGTCGCTGGGGGGCTGGCGTGCGATGACGTGGAGGTTGTGGACTACGGCGACGCGTCTGAGGTCGAGCAGGTTCTTGCGGGTGCCGCGGTAGCGGGCGCGGCGGCCCTGCCAGTGCCCGACGTGTGCGAGGGCGTGCTCGACCTGGACGCGCTCGCGGAGCTGGGCCGCGGCTGGCCGGGGTCTGCTGGCGCTGGCGCAGTTCGGCGAGCAGTGCCTCGTCGGGGTGGATGGACACGCTGCGCCCGTTGCTGCTGGTGGTACAGCGCTGCCGCAGCGGGCAGGCGGTGCAGGTGTCCTTCGGGAAGTGCACGGTCCTGCCGGGTTCGAAGGCCATGGTCATGCCAGCCGGGCAGGTCAGCTGCCGGGTGGTGAAATCGAGAGCGAAGTCGGTCCTTGGCATACCGGCCGGCCGTGTTGCGCACCCGCCAGGCCTTGCAGCAGGCCGCCAGGCCCGGCCCGCGGTCGCGGACCAGGTCCGAGGCCAGGTAGGCCCGGTCGATGTGCAGCTCGGCCAGCGTCCGGCCGGCGGCGTCCAGGTCAGCGGTGATGGCGGAGTGACGCTGGCCTCCGGGGTGCTGGCCGGGGTGATGCCCACGGCCGGGATCAGGCCGCTATCCAGGTCGCGCAGCACGTGCCGCTTGTAACCGTCGAACAGCACCGAGCGGGACTTTCGGCCGTGCCGCATCTGGCCGTCCTCGACGCTGATCCGCCGGTCTCTGGCGACCCCGCGGCGCAGCGCCGGTGCCGGGCCGGACAGGTCCACGTCCTGGTCACGGACCTGGCGGGCGGTCGCGACCGCCGCGGCCGCAGCCTCGCCGCCGACCTGGCCAGCTGCGAACGCCTCCACCCGCTCCAGGAAGCCGAGCACCTCGGCCAGGGCCAGGTCCCGGGCCGCGGGATCGTCCCAGTCCCGGTCGAGCGCGGCTTTCAGGCTGGAGGCGGCCAGCTCCGGCACGCCCGCCCGCGCGGCCACACCGGCGGTCCCTGCGGCCTGCCCCCGCCCCTGCGCGCACCGCGATCACGCCCAGGGCCTTGCGCAGCGTGTCCCATCAAGTTCATCGTGTCCTCCACCCAGCCCGCCCCCACAGCGGCGAGGAGTCCAGCGCCGCCCGCAGCGCCGAGACCCGAACCCCCCCGTCCGCGCGCCAGCGTCACCGTCCGCTCCACCAGCCGCCGTCCAGATAACTCTCGATCAGCCGCGGCGGAAACCCGCCAGGGTGCCCTTGGAGAACGGCGGGCTGCTCCGCGTCCATGCAGTCCAGCACCAGCTGCCAGCGCCGGTCCATGACCGTCGCCTCGATCACCTCATCATCACTGGCCCCGGTATAAGCCTGCACGATCGTCGCCAAAGCCAGGTGGGCAGGCGGCACCGGCGGCTGCCCCTTCGGCCGGTCCTTATACGCTGCGGCCAGCTCCGCCTGGAACGGCTCGTCCAGCAGCTCATGACGATGCTCCCGTAAGAACACGAACAGCCTCGCCCGCCGCACCGCCTTCATCACCGCCTGCTCCGCCGCCGACGGCTCCACCGGCGGACGCCACACATCCGGGCGCATCAGCCACCTCCCTGCTCGCAGCCAGATCTTCACACCTCGCTACGAACAGGGCATAGCACACGCCAAGATCAAAAACCCTGCCACGCCGGAATCGGGATACTTGACCGGCGCTCTAGGAACACCCCCCGCCTGCAGGCTTGCCAGGGTGCCGGTGGCGCCGTGATCCTTCAGCCACCGGGCGGCGGCGTCGATGTTGCGGTCGGCCAGGGCGACTCCGGCCGGGGACAGGTTCCGCCCGGCCAGCGCCGCGGTCCCGGACTGCTCGGCCCAGGCCTCGACCCGCGCCTCGCGCTCGGCGGCCTGGCGGCGGATCGCGGCGGCCAGCACTACGCGGCGCACCGCTGCGCACCGCTGCGCGCTGCTGCCCGGTGGTCATCTGCCCGGCATCCGGCAGCACCCGCCCGGCGGCGGCCCTCGCCAGGCTGGCGTCCACGCAGGCCAGCTCGTCTGTGATGACCCTGAGGCGGGCGTAGTCTGAGTTTTGCACCGTGACTTCGGTCACACTCCCCGCCCGCCGCGGACAGTCTCATTCAGCAACACCCGCGCTGAGGCGTGTGGAGCATGACCAGCCGTGACGGCAGATCAGCAGCCGAATTTCACTGCTCAGCCCTGTCGGCCTTCTTACCTAGCTCGTCGAGGAACTGGAGAAACAGGCGGATCCCGCGACTCAGAGGACTGGCGGATCTGCGAGTCAGAGGGAGGCGGAAATTCCCGGCCGGGGTTACCCGGTCCCCGGGTCGTGGGGGTACCGGGGCCGGGGTTACCCGGTCCCCGGGTCGTGGGGGTACCGGGGCCGGGGTTACCCGGTCCCCGGGTCGTGGGCGTGCCAGGGCCGGGGTTGAACGGTCCCCGAGCCGTGGGCGTGCCAGGACCGGGGTTAAACGGACTGGACATAGCTACCCCTAAGAGACGTAATGCCGAAATTCGATCCTATTACTCTTAGTATCGAATGTAACACGGACAGCGAGATACAGCCAAACCGCCCCAGTCCCGGAGAGCGGTCACCTCGACCGCTAGGCATCTCGGCGCAAGGCGCAGTTGCTAGCAGGCCATGCCCACCTGCTCCGACTCATAGCGTGTCTTGACCCTCAAGTGTCAGAACACCGCCGTATCTTGCCTAGTATGGCTGAAGTCATCATCACCTTCGCCGGCGAAGCGAACAGCGGCGGGTACGGAGACAAATACCGGTTCAGGCCGTGTCTCTGGGCACGTCGCGGCGAGTTCGACATCCTGCGAGTATGGCTGGAACTCGATGGCATGACCGGAGAAATTGCCGTCGTACAGCTAAGTAAGCTTGGGATCGATGACCCTCACCCGGCGATCAAGAATGCAATGCTTCGGTACGGGGTTCAGCGCTTTGAGTCGTTGGTTAGGGATTTGCTTGCCAGCGGTGGCGCTTCTGGTGCGGTATCACCGACTTGGACGCTCTGGACGAGAGGACAGGCCGATCCTCCTAGAGTTGGCATCGGCTAAGACTTGCGAATATCAGGCTAAGGTTCGCCGCGATCTCTTCTGCACTATACCTTCCGTCAACGATGTGCATGCGGTAGCTGTTCTCGACGGAAAGTCGGCGGCACCAACGTCTCGGGCACTATGCAACAACTGTGACCTACCAAATACGGACTACATCTGTTCTCATCTGCTGCACCCGACAACTACAGGTAATCAGGGACTTTCTTACGGTCGCAAGGTGAACAGGGTAATGTGTGATCTCGGTCGCAGCGAGGTAGCCAAGCTATCGCTGAGTTGCCATCTTGGAGGGCACCAGTGTGCTCAGAGGTTCCTTGAGATCGAATCCGCCAGAACTTCTCCTCTAACTGTCAGCGCTGGGAGTCCCCGAATCATTTGATGTTCTTGACGCCCACTGGAGGCTGGCGTTTGGTAAAGCACGACGCTAGTAACCCTTAGTACGGTGACGGGTCCGAGCACCTTGTCCCTGGTGCTACACCGAACAGGGCGGAGTTCGAGTCGAGACTCAGCGCCCTAGCCGATTTAATTGATCGGCTGTCAGTTGACGATGATTTGCTTCCTGCTGGGGTGGCGGCGGAGACGGAAAAGGGCAGTCTTAACCGCCTCGAATCCAGCCTGAAGAACAAACTTTCTGTAGAAGAACATGCCTCGATCAGTCAGGCGGTACAGATACTCCGCCTGTGCCGCCAGATCGCAATGAGGCACAGCACGGCACAGCTGAAGGCGGGCTTACTGAGCGCCTGGCCGCCCTTGTATAACACGTACACCGCCTGACTGGACAGGAGCTTGGCAAGCTATCCGTTCGGCGACAGTGGATGCACTAACCGTACTTAGGCAGGAGCTTCGTCGGTGGATTGACGATAACACCTAAAGGGGATTAGACAAGTCCTTCCGCAAAGAGTCGACCTAGTGGCTAGATAGAGAGGCGCAATGGCTTATAACCCCACGACGACATTCTCGAAGATATCTTCGACGAGCGCTTGAGATCTGGGTCAATGAAGCCACTACGTACGTCATGAACAATATCAGCGAAGTCTTGGTTGCTATTCCCCGAGAGCGTTGGCGAGCAGACGATAATGGGCATTACAATCGTAATAACGAAATCGTGCTAACGTCTAAAACACGGTGCTTACGCGGCTCTTCAGTAGTTGCGGGTTTTCAAACCGTCAACGCCGTTGGCGTGGCAACGAAGGAGTTGCGGTAGCTGCTGGAAGCCGCTGGCATTTCCCACGACGAGCTCTTTATGACATGGACTCTGCAAGCGCTTTTCTTCCTACTTCAATGATGTCGCACACGAGCTCTCGTATTCTTTCATGTACGCTATAAGAATATAATTGATCAGTTGGCTCGCCGGGAGATAGATTACCAACTTACCTGCCCGCTTCAAGGTGTGATCTTCGAAGAGCCAGTGGAACTCTCTCCTGGACTTCTCATCAGAGGCTAACTCCCGAAGAGATCGCCGATGCACTTTTGACAGGTGTTCCATCATCACCATGGCCATCATCGTGGCCAGTTTCAGGTGGGAGTGGAAATCTCTTCGCGCTAAAGAAAAAGACCGGACTACCATTGCTTGTAACAGTTCAAGGCGGTAAACCTGGAAGTAATCCACCGAATCTAGAACTGATATCTGCTTCAAACGCTAGCGAGGAATCGAGCAACTTCTACAGTGTCTTGCCCTGATAACACACCACACAATATATTCGCCAATGGTAGCACGTTTAAGCCCAATAATAGACACATACCTATTGATGACTCTGCCATTCAGTCAAGTCAAACGCGAGCACCATACGTCTTCAATAATCCCTTCAGTTATGCTGAACCTGTGTGCGAAGCTAAAGAATATTTGGATGCTATCTCATGATGAGTCATTCCCACAGAATAAGGCTCTGGCCTTAGCGCTTCGTCGGCTATCTTTTTCCTACTTAATGTGGCTGCGACCTGAAGACAGGCTAATGGACGTATTTATTGAGCTGAGGCTCTCTACTTGACTGATGTTGGAGACACTAAAGAGCGCGGCGAATTGAAGTATCGACTTGCGTTACGCGCTGCGGTCTGGTCGGATAGTACATTGCCGGACTGGAGCCGACGCGAAGTATTTAACCAAATGAAGCGAGGCTATGACGTACGCAGCGCTGTAGCTCACGGAGGTCAACCCAGGCCCAAGGATATATTCTGGTAAAGAGCCAGCGAGCAGACCTGACCAAGCTCGTTACCGCAACAGAGGAGATCGTACGAGCGGGAATTTATAAGGCGCTTATGCAATTGTCAGCATATGGGCAACGAGCTGTTATACCCTGGGATGACCTTGTTCTCCCGCAATGACAAGCAGGTACCGGCGTGGCACCTTGATCAGCCCCGATCCGGCACTGTTACCTGGACACTGCAGCACGGCCGCAGCTACGCATCTAAACGAAAATAGCCTCTAGTCCAAGGCAAATTAATATGAAGAGATAAAGGCCGTAAGTATTTGGCCTCAGCGCTTCAAACGCCGCTCTTCTGCTATATCGATAAAATTTCGCACCAGTCTATAAGGCCTTTTGTCCGACAGATGCACAGCCGCGGTACCCATAATTTCGATGCTTCCAGTACCTTTCAGCACTCCCATAATGCCGGTACTCTTCAAGTAGGCGTCCAGTGCTCGATTATGCCTATCAGCTATTCGCCAATAGTATCTAAACTGGCAGTTCATTAAGAAAAACCCGAGAACTGCGCCGGCACCCACAGCCAGTAACCCTGGCTGACGATAAGCGACTGCGAATCCTCCGATGGCAAGAGACGTGGTTACACACCAACCCTTAATTTGAAATATTCGCGTTTCAAAATCTTGAATTTGATTCCGCAAAGCCTGGAGTTCAGCCAGAAGCAGAGCCAATCTCACATCTTCTTCCGTCATATAGACTCCTGTAGCGTCGTCCGGAGTGGTCGCTTCCGCATAGCCACTTTATTCTTCCGTTCTCGCCATTTCTCTTATCTGCGCTGGCATTATCCGTTCCCTATCGAAGAGCAACCTTTCGATACTATTTATAAGTTTCCAAGGGTCACTTTCCCTTCTGACTACGACAGCTTCCACGGAGACGGTAGAGGCTATGGCATTTGAAAGCTCGCTCGATGAAGTTCCATTCAACACTAGTAGTGCGTGATTTATACGGAGATCAGGTTCAATCATTGGTAGTTCATCCCGATTTTCCATACTTCTTCAGCGCTGCTACGACTAGAATGTATTATGGTATCTCAACCAGAATATTCATTCCGGTATTCGTCTTCCAAAACGACATACCTATTATTAGTCTGGTTATCGGTGTACTGGTAGTAATAAATGTCGGATCGCCCATCAATTGCCTGTCGGATTAACTTGTAGGCGCACGAAAGGTACATTAATGAGGCTGCAGATGGTGCCACAGACGGGACAAGTTCGCTAAGCCGTGCAAGATCGTCTCCTAGATCGGCCTTATCATCTATCGTTGCACTAAGGGCCACCGCGACGGCAGTCTGGCTGATTTCGTTTACCCACTCCGCTTCGTTCCGTCTCCGCTACTCGGAGCCGGGTTGGCATTACTCCGCCAAGAGCCGCAAATATCAATATCGTTCCGTCCGCCGGCAATTAGAGCTACAGGCCCGGCTTCTAGATGGGTGATGAAAACGGCTGCCCCCCCTAGCTCAGGCCAGCCAGCCTAAGCGCAGCAGCCACGCCAGGTGCCCAAAAGTGGATCTTCACCGCACGTCGGTATAGGTGGAAGTCTGGCAGGCTTGTAGTCTGGCACTGTCTAGAAGGGTAGGGTCGCGGCGGCCCCGCAGCTCCTGGACATCCCCCAGGCTTTGAGCTTAAGCGTTGAGAACTTCAGCAGGGACCGGCAGTCTAGCGGGTACGAGTGACGGCAACTACAGCGGCGGGCGCCGGTGCGCTGATGCGGTGGAGGCAGCCGACAAACTGCTGTCCTACAGTGAGTGAGATTCTCGTCACTTTCGGCACCCATGGTGCGTCGATGACATGCGTTTGCAGTCGTACGAAAGAAGTCGGAGGGCTCAGGGTTGCGCTCTTGTGTTGTCTCGCTTGACGCTTGAGACATGAGCCCGGCTGAAATGCGCATGCGCACGGGGCCTGTGGCTAAGGAGTATCAGTTAGAGCCCTCAACGCTCTAAATCCAGGGGAAGACATCAAAGACTATCCTCTCCGGTCCCGGCTCTTGTAGCGGGTAAACGTCTGGGCCATAAAGGACGCGGACGCCCCATGATCCAAGTTTCTCTATGTTTGCCTCAAATACAGGGTGTGCGGCCTGCGCGTAGTTCGTGAATGACATAGCGACTATGGGAGTTTCTTGCCTATTCCCTCAACGAGGATTCCTAGCGCAAGAGTGTCGCAGATACCAACCGCCCACTTATTGATGGTGTTCACTGTAGCCGGTGCCACGATGACAGCGTTCGGTGAGGGTAGACTGTCTGGATCTGAGGGATCTTTGTAATCACTGCGCACTGGGTGGCCGGTCTGCTTTGCAAGCATAGCGGAATCAAGGAACTTTGTTGCTGATGGCGTAGCCAGAACACAGGTGTCCCATCCTTTTTTCTGGGCTGCTTCTACTAGCCGTGAGGCGTCGCGTGCGGGTGGTGCTCCGCAGGTGATTATGTAGAGGACTTTCTGCGTCACGTTGTCTCACCGGCGCGTTCAGCGAGCGAATTCAGCGCTAGGTGGTTTGCCGCTTTCTCGCTCTATGAGATTCTCGATTGTTGCGCGGGCGATGGGGCGGCAGTTCACTTTCGCGCGGCGCTAGTGCTTCTGCTTGAAGAAGCTTTTCTAGTGCTTCCTCTCGCTGCCGACCTGGCCGTGGCCGCGTGCCACGTCGACGTAGTGGTTTGCTCTCCGCTCGCGGCGGATCGCGCGGAGCCCTGCCTCGTTGATCCGTGATGCGGTCTCGACGGCCAGGCCGCCCTCGCCGAGGCTTACGAGAGCCGAAACGTGGTGGATACCGACGTTCGTTGATCCGAACGACAGACGGTAGTGGTTGGCGTGGGCTGGCACTCGCTTAGCCACTTCACGCGCTTCGCGTATCAGGTCACGTACTGCCATCGCGTTCCCCGCGCTGGCCGCTGCCATTGCTGCTTGCAAGACGGTGTTTCCGTAGACTGCCCTCTTCTTCGGGACCGCGGATATTAGGCTCCAGCCGCGACGCGAAGGAGATGTTAAGGTCATAGGCTGGCTGCGGGCGGCCGAGTGCTACCAGTGCGTTAGCTACCCGGAATCCGGTCAGCGCGGCAAGTGTCGGATCGCCGACTTGCTCTGCTAGTGCGATTCCGCGATCTCCCGCGAGCCAGGCGAGACTGTATTCTCCGAGCTTCCGCAGGGTTGATGCGGTGACTTGGTATACCTCGGTCAGGATCCGGGCTGTGTCCTCGCTGTTCTCTATACGTTAGAACGCTGCGCGTCTACGAGAAGTCGCGGGAGTGTCCGGCTGACAACCTCGTAATCGGCCATCTCGAATGCCGACCATACGTAGGTCACCTGCCGCCTGAGCTTCTCGATATCTGCTGTGAATCCGGCGGAATGTCGTTTCTGAGGCCGTCGTATCGCTCAAGAGCGGTCCGGATTGACTCAACCTGAATTTCGTCAATGCACTGGCGGCTGTCTCGCGAGATCCTGCCCGATCAGAACGGGAACATGAATGCGCAGCTCGTGGCAGATGCTGAGCAGAACCGGCAGCCGGTCAGCGCTCCGTGTGCCGGGTATCTTTCTCGATCTAGCTCTTGGAGCGGCCTATCCGGTCAGCAAGAGAGCTGCTGAGTCATGCCGCGACGTTCCCGCCAGTACGCGATACGCGCGCCGAGTGCGTCGTCCATCCGTGTAGTGCGCCTCCCTGCGCCGTCGCCCTCTGCATCCTCATTAACCAGGCAAACGGCTGCCGCGAATGGCCAGCCGATGGAGGTCGCACATCCTGTCCGACCTTGATCACGAAAACCGCCGCACCATGACGCGAAGAGGCGAACCAGCCCAGCGCAAGGAGGTGAGCGCAGTTACCAGGCAGAGCAGGCCAGGCAGGCAAGCGAGAGCACAGCGGCGGCATCCGTCCGGCGACCCTGCCAGAGGCGCCCCGCTGCCCTTGCCGTCGCAGGAGGATGCTCCCCATCAGCTACTAGGCTGGTCTCTCGCGGCCTGGAGAGCCACGGCTTCAGCGTGCGTCTTCCTGCACGGCGACTGACGAGTACATCCTGACCATCGATATCCAGAGTGTCATCTGGGATCTGCTGATCAGCGAAGATGGTTACGTTGAGTGGGAGAGCAGGCTCAGCCAGCATCGCAGGGCTGATCCCGGGCGTATAGCTGACCTTGCCGCATTATTGCTGGCTGGCCGTGTCCCGGATTCTGTCAGTCACGATGAGCAGTACCGTGTATCCCGATATTACTTTCCTGGGCGTCGTGGGTCTGGAGGCGAAGGCCAGGGGGCTGGACGCGGAACTGGAGACTTACGACGACCAGCGGCTTGGCGCTGTGACAGCTGAGATCATGCTCAGGAACCCAGCTTCGTTCTGGGCTGCGAAGGTGCGGGTGGATGATGCGCCGGGCATCCTGGCTGGGAAAAAGAATTCTGGCCTTCCGGTATGCCAGATGACTGTCCTGTCCCCTGCCGAACAGGTCGCCGAAGTCATCATCAGCAGACCTTGTGCCCGCGATTCCCCTTGCTCAGGCCATACTCGCGCCAGGAGACAGACCCGGCAGCGCGGCCGGTCAGTCATTCCGCTTCGAGGGGAATTCATCGTATGAACGGCAGCAGCCTCGCCGCGCCGGGTGACAGGGCACTCAGGCGTGGGGACAGGTACTGAGGAATCCGCCGGCCAGGCCAACCTGCAGGGCAGGGTTCCGGCGGATGTGCCTGTCTCCACTCTTCACGCCGTAGCCGGTGTCGTAGCCCGTTCCCGGCTACAGCGTAGAACGTGACCGCATTCGAGCGTGATCATCCAGCCTGGCGTCTGTCGGCCGGTCCCGGTGGGTTCGGCTACACGGCCCGGCGGCGGGTGCAAGGCGGCGGCCGCCTGTATCAGGCCGGACGCTGGATGAGCTGGCAGCCATCGCTGGGCGGTCCTTCCTGTCAGCACACGGAAGAAAGGAGGCCAAAGGAGATCCGCACGACGTAAAGGCAATTACGGGAATGGCGCGCAGGCTGGCCGCGCGTTATTTGCGGAGATGACGGCCCGCGCCATGAGAGATCAGGACTGGCAAAGGGGTGCGCGACAACTAGGTCATAACTGAAAGCCGGGCCGCCCGGAGGCGAGCAACCAGCGAACGGCCCGGCAGGAATCGAAGATTCCCGGTGCCGATGGTACCCGGGACTGTCGCGCTGCGCACCTTTGTATCCCGGAAAGGAGGCTTGACCTGCGCTGATGAAAGGTAGGTGATCAATGATGAGATCCCGCCTGCCCGGCTGCCGCCAGGGCCGCGCCTGCCCGTGCGGCGCGCTGGCCACAGACGGCTCCCCGGTGTGCGCGAAGCGCTTTTCCCGTGGCCGCTAGTCACGCCGCAAGGCACGCCGCGCCTTTACCGACAGCCTGGCATAACACGGCTGTCACTCCCGCGCGTCCGACCTGGAAAGGGGGTGATTCATTGGCAGTAACGATATCGGTGCTGGCCGTGCTGGCGGTTGCGGTGTTTGTTCTTTGCCGGTATGCCGGGCTGCGTGTCCTGCACGCAGCGGTGTGCATCCTGTTCGGGTTCTTCCTCGCATCGTCCAGCTTCGCGCCTGACATTCAGCGGTTCGTCGCCAGCCTGATCGGCGTGAGTGAACCCGGCCGGGATCGGGCCAGCCGCATCCGGCTCGTCCGCGCCCAGCGCCTCGGGCGGCCCGGCTGCCAGGTCGGACACGGTGACCCCCCTTGGGTCGCTCCTGGTCGACAGGTTCCTCGTTTCGAATAATGTATCGAATGCCTCTGAGAGTCACGGATCCCGGCGGGTCGTCCTGGGGCTAGCACCGCGATATGCTCACCGGCATGCATGTGAGCTGTGCGCCGGGCTGGTGGCGCCGCCGTTAGGCGGTGCCCGGCTCTTGCGTGCAGCAGTCAGAGAAGGCGACCGCCGGTGCCCGGCGGTCGCCTTCCGTTTCCGCCGACGGCGCCGGCCCGAATCCGGCGAGGAAGTACCGATGCCTGAGATCAGCGAGGACACGGCCCCGGCGGACGCCGCCGCCCCGGCGGGGACCGGCCGCACCGAGTTCGTGACCGCGGGCGGGATCCGGGTCAGCCGCACCGCCGCGGCGTTCCGGCCCGGCCTGCTGGCCGAGATCACCGCCCGGGTCGACGAGCGCCGCGGCGGGGTGCTCAGCTCGGGCATGGAGTACCCGGGCCGGTACAGCCGCTGGCATGTCGCCTACGTCGACCCGTGCGCCGAGCTGGTCGCGCGCGGCCGGCGGATCTCGGTCAGGGCGCTGAACGCCAGGGGCCGGG
Organism: uncultured Actinomycetota bacterium; assembly: GCA_963719705.1. Classification (GTDB taxonomy): domain Bacteria; phylum Actinomycetota; class Actinomycetes; order Streptosporangiales; family Streptosporangiaceae; genus CAVRCV01. The sequence continues at coordinate 20,116 of CAVRCV010000008.1, read as the reverse complement.
TGCTGCTGCCGGTGCTCGCGGCCGCGCTGGCCCGGGCCGCCGGGGCTGCCGGGGCTGCCGGGGGCGCCGCGGGCGCCGCGGCCGGCCCGCCGGGCCCGTGGGCCGGCGACGAGGCCAGCGTGCAGATCGACGATCCGGGCGGCACGTTCACCGAGGAGGAACGCAGCCGCCGGCCCACGGTGTTCACCGCGCTGCGCGAGGTCATCGCCGTGTTCTCCGGGCCGGATCCGCACCTGGGCCTGTACGGGGCGCTCGGCTACGACCTGGCGTTCCAGTTCGAGCCGGTCCGGCTGCGGCACCCGCGCGACGACGGCCAGCGAGACCTGGTGCTGCACCTGCCCGACCAGCTCTACGTGATGGACCGCAAGCGCGAGACCGCGATCTGCTACTCCTACGACTTCGCCACCGCGGCGGGGTCAACTGCCGGGCTGCCCAGGACGACGGCGGCCAGCCCGCGGACCGGGAGTGAGCCGGACGGATCCGTTTCGGCTCCTGGTCTTCCGCCCGATCCGGTGCCGGGGCATTACGCCGGCGTCGTCGGCCTGGCCCGGCAGCGGTTCGGCCGGGGTGACCTGTTCGAGGTGGTGCCGAGCCAGGTCTTCCACCGCGGCTGCGGTTCCCCGGCCGGGTGCTACGAACGGCTGCGCCGCCGCAACCCGGCGCCGTATGAGTTCTTCTGGAACCTGGGGGAGGGCGAGTACCTGGTCGGGGCCTCGCCGGAGATGTACGTGCGGGTGACCGGGGACCGGGTGGAGACCTGCCCGATCGCCGGGACCATCGGCCGCGGCGCCGGGCCGCTGGAGGACGCGGAGAACATCCGGGCGCTGCTCACCTCCGCCAAGGAGGAGGCCGAGCTGACCATGTGCACGGACGTGGACCGCAACGACAAGTCGCGGATCTGCAGGCCGGGCAGCATCCGGGTGATCGGACGGCGGCAGATCGAGATGTACAGCCGGGTCATCCACACCGTCGACCATGTTGAGGGGCGCCTGCGGCCCGGCTTCGACGCGCTGGATGCGTTCCTCACCCACATGTGGGCGGTCACCGTCACCGGTGCCCCGAAGGCCTGGGCGATGCAGTTCATCGAGGACCACGAGGACGGCCCGCGGCGCTGGTACGGCGGGGCGGTCGGCATGATCGGCTTCGACGGCGGGATGAACACCGGGCTGACCCTGCGCACCGCGCACATCCGCGGCGAGGTCGCCTCGGTCCGGGCCGGCGCGACCCTGCTGCACGAGTCCGACCCGGCCGCCGAGGAACGCGAGACCCAGCTCAAGGCCATGGCCCTGCTGGAGACGCTGGCCGAGCCGGACGAGGCTCGGGGAGGGGCGGGCGGGCCTGAAAGGGAGACGGGCTCCGGCGGGGCGGCGGCAGCCGATAGCCCTGGCCCGCTGCCCGGCGCCGGGATGGAGGTGCTGCTGGTCGATCACCAGGACTCGTTCGTGCACACCCTGGCCGGGTACTTCCGCGAGCTCGGCGCCCGGGTGACCACGCTGCGGGCCGGCTTCGACCCGGCCGTGCTGGACACGATCCGGCCGGCCCTGGTGGTGCTCTCGCCCGGCCCGGGCAGGCCGTCCGACTTCGGCTGTGACCGGCTGCTGGACGAGCTCGATGCGCGCGGGATCGCCGCCTTCGGCGTCTGCCTCGGGCTCCAGGCGATGGTGGAGCACGCTGGCGGCGGGCTTGCCGTGCTGGACGTTCCCGCGCACGGCAAGCCCGGCCGGATCCGGGTGACCGGCGGCGACCTGCTGGCCGGCCTGCTGGCCGAGTTCACGGCCTGCCGGTACCACTCCCTCTACGTCACGCCGGGCCAGGTGCACGGCGGGTTCTCGGTCACCGCGGTGACGCCGGATGGCGCGGTGATGGCGATCGAGGACGCCGCGGCCGGGCGCTGGGCCGTGCAGTTTCACCCGGAGTCGATCCTGACCGCGGCCGGCCGCGCCGGTCACCAGGTGATCGCGAACGTGCTCCGCCTGTGCCGGTCCCGGCCGGCCGCCGGGCTGGTCAGCGGACCCGGTGCAGCCCGGCAGCGAACCCGGTGATCACCCCGCGCGGCTCGTCCCAGGCGCCGGCCTGGTAGAAACGGCCGCCCTGCCGCCAGGTGAGGAGCTTGAGGAAGCCGGCCGAGTGGCAGGACGGCTGGCGCCGGTGGCCGCAGACGCCGGTCAGCTTCGCGGTGACGCCGTGAATGCGGTAGCTGCCGAGCGCGGTGGTCTTCACCTGGCTCCTGGCGCACAGCCGCCCGTGATCGTTCTGATCCAGGTAGATAACGCGATTGCCGCGCGGACCGTAGGAGGCGAAGACATCCCGCGCCTTCGCCGCCTTCGGCACGAAGCACGGCCCCACCCGGACGCCGCCGAACCGCCGCAGGCCGTACGTGCGGCCCGGCATCAGCAGGCCGAACCCGGCCGCCCGCTGGGCCGCGCGCCAGCTGGGCAGGGACCGGACCGTGCCCGCCATGCCGCCCGGCCTGGCCGTGGCGGACACCGGCGCTGCAGCGGCCGAGGCAAGCGCCGGGGTCACGACCTGGCCGGCCGCTGCCAGGCCGCCCGCCAGGGACAGGGCAAGCAGGAACGTGCGCTGAACTCGCATGCGAACCGTCTCCTAACTTGAGGTATCTGATCAGTGACTCAAAGTCACGAGAGGTGATCTTAGGCCAGGTGGGAAGGCGCTGCGGGAAGACACTGTGAGAGCATGCCGCGCATGCCAGAAATCTCCTATCCGGCGGGCCAGGCCGCGGTGGCCGGGTACCTTGCCGTGCCGGCGTCGGGCCGGGGACCCTGGCCGGGCGTGGTGGTGATCCACGAGGCCTTCGGGCTGAATGCCGACATCAGGGCCAAGGCCGACCAGCTCGCGGCCGGGGGTTACCTGGCCCTGGCGCCCGACCTGTACCAGGGCAGGGCGTGGATCCGCTGTATCCGCGGCGCGATCCGGCAGCTGCGCGCGGGGTCCGGCCCGGCCTTCACCGTGCTGGAGGCGGCCAGGGAGTTCCTCGCCGCCCGGGCCGACTGCACCGGCCGGACCGGGGTGATCGGGTTCTGCATAGGCGGCGGGTTCGCGCTGCTGTGCGCGCCGCGGCAGGGATTCGCCGCCGCCTCGGTCAACTACGGCGAGGTGCCCGCCGACGCCGAGCGCGCGCTGGCCGGGGCCTGCCCGATCGTGGCCAGCTTCGGCGGCCGGGACCCGATGGGCACCCAGCACCCCGAGCGGCTGCAGCGCGCGCTGACGGTGCTGGAGATCCCGCACGACGTGCAGGTCTACCCTGGCTCCGGGCACCGGTTCATGACCGAGACGTCCGGCGCGGCCGGCCTGCTGGCCCGGCTCACCCGGACCAGCTACCAGCGAGCGGACGCCGAGGACTCCTGGCGGCGGATCTTCGCGTTCCTCGGCGAGTACCTAGCGGCCGGTTAACCGGGCGGGCGGGTCGTGGTGCAGCCGGCCTGCCGGGATCCGGTCCGCGAGCAGCCGCTCGGCCTGGGCGACCATGCCGTCCGGGCCGCTGGCGAATATCTCGCAGTCCGCCAGGGCGCCGGGTTCGGCACGCGCCCCCAGGCTGGCGAGCACGTGGCTGGCGACCTGCGGCAGCAGTCCGCGCAGGCCGGCGTAACCGGGGTCGTTCGACACCACCGGCACGAGGGTCAGCGCGGGATACCGGGACCGCAGCGCCTCCAGGTCCGGCAGGTCGTAGAGATCCTCGCGGCGGCGGGCGCCGACGAGCAGGGTGATGCCCGCGGGCCGGCCGGGGCGGGGGCGGCGATCACCGACTGCACGATGGCCTTGACCGGCGCCAGCCCGGTGCCGCCGGCCAGGCACAGCAGGCGCCGGCCGGCCGCCTCCGGCGGCAGCGTCATCTCGCCGCGGGCCGGGCCGAGCAGCAGCGTGTCGCCGGGCGCGGCGTGCTGTACCAGGGCGGTGCTGACCATGCCGCCGGGCACCGCCCTGACGTGCAGGTCGATCAGGCCATTGGCACGGGGTGCGTTCGCCACCGAGAAATAGCGCCAGACCCTGGGCCAGCGCGGCACCTGAACGCTCAGGTACTGACCCGGACGATAAGGCAGCGGCTGACCGGGCCGGATTGTCAGCACCGCCAGGCTGTCGGTGCGGCGCTCATGCCGGACGATCTCGCCGGTCCACCAGGGCGGCTGCCGGACGGCGTTGGCCGCCGCGGCCGCGCGCATCACCGCGAGCGCCCCGTTCAGCGCAGCGGTCCAGGCCTCGCTGATCTCCGGCGTCCAGGCCGGGCCGCTGCAGTGCCGCACGGTGGCCAGCAGCGCATCGAAAAACGCCTGGTAGTGCTTGTCCTTGACGCCGAACCTGCGGTGATCCCGGCCGAGCTGGCCGAGGTATGCCGTGGCGGCGGCCGGGCTGTCCAGGCTCCAGACCAGCCGCGCCAGCGCGCCGAACACCCGCCCCCGCAGATCGCTCATGGCGAGCGGGAACATGGCCCGGATCTCCGGGCTGTGCACGAAAAGACGCGCATAGAAATATTCCATGGCCTTCTGCGCATCTGCCATTACATGCGCGAAAGTTTCCTTGACCAGTACCGGATTAAAACCGGAGAGCAACTCAGCGCGGTCTGTTTCGAGCGTGCCGGCATTTTCCGCAGAGCCGGGGGTTTCCGTTTGCGGGGCCGCTTCGGCGGCCAGGGCGGGTGCCGCTGCCGGCGCTGGCGCGATATAAGCTCCGGCTAACTGGGCGGCTGTCTCCGCGGCCCGGTCCGGGCGGCGGCCAAGGTTCCCGAACCGTCGCCGACCTGCGGTCCTTCCGCGAGCTGCCTCGGGGAAGGCGCCGTCAAGTGCGATTGCCACGACTACGATTCTTGCATCAGTGCATGTTGCATACAACCCTTTTCGGCCAACCCCGACGCAAGAGCACGCAGAGTAGTGGAATTCCGTTCGGTTTAGGCCGGTGTGCAACTCGGTGCCGGACTCCGCATAAGCGCGGCATTGCCTATGCGAGCACAGTCCGGACGGCCTGACAGCGATATCACAATTTCCGATTCAAATATGCAGCCGATCACCTAGAGTAACGATTGCGGGGGATCCGTCACCAGGATGCCGTCGGGAGACGTCAGGGCCGCGGTTTACCATGAGCCGATGGCTTCCCCCGGATACCTCCGCTTCCCGCACCTGCACGACGATGTGCTGACGTTCGTCGCCGAGGACGATGTTCTGGCTCGCCCCGGTGGCCGGCGGCCGGGCCTGGCGGCTATCCGCCGACCGGGCCGAGGTCAGCTACCCGAGGATCTCGCCTGACGGCGGGCTCATCGCCTGGACCGGGCGGCGCGACGGCCAGCCGGAGATCTACCTCGCCGAGACCGGCGGCGGCACCGGGCGGCGGCTGACCTACTGGGGTGACGGTGCCACCCAGCTGTGCGGCTGGACGCCGGACGGCGAGATCGTCGCGGTCACCTCTGCCGGACAGGCGTTCCGGCACTTCACCTGGGCCTTCGCGGTGCCAGCCGGCCAGGACCACGCGACCGGGCCGCGCCGCCTGCCGTTCGGACCGGTCAGCGACGTGGCCGTGACGGCCGATGCGGTAGTCCTGCTGAACGGCGCGCTCGGCCGGGATCCGGCCTGGTGGAAGCGCTACCGGGGCGGCACCGCCGGGCGGCTGTGGGTGCGCACCGCCGGGATCAGCGGGCCGGGAACGGCCGGGAACGGCACCCCGTTCCGGCGCCTGCTGGCCGGCCTTCCCAGCCAGTTCTTCAGCCCGATGCTGATCGGCGGGCGGCTGGCGTTCCTGTCCGATCACGAGGGCACCGGGAACGTGTACTCCTGCGCGCTGGACGGCACCGACCTGCGCCGGCATACCGACCACGACGGCTTCTACGCCAGGAACGCGAGCACGGATGGCCGTCGCGTGGTCTACCACTGCGAGGGCGACATCTGGCTGCTGGCCGACCTCGACCCGGACACCAGGCCGGCCAGGCTGGACATCAGCCTCGGCTCGGCCGGGGCTGCCAGGGCGCCGCGGCCGGTCTCCGCGGCCGATCATCTCGGCTCGCTCAGCTGTGACCCGTCCGGACGGGCGAGCGCGATCGAGGTGCGCGGCACGGTGCACTGGCTGACCCACCGGGACGGCCCGGCCAGGGCCCTGTCCGTGCTGCCCGGCAGCCGGGCCCGGCTGCCGCGGGTGCTCGGGCGCACCGGGCAGGTGATCTGGGTGACCGATGCCGAAGGCGCGGACGCGCTGGAGATCGGCACCGGCGATCCGGCCAGCGCCGGCCACGATGCCGCCCCGGACCTGGCCGCACAGTCGCCGCGGCGACTGGCTGCCGGGGGGATCGGCCAGGTCAGTGACCTGACGGCGGCGCCGGACGGCGCCACCGTCGCGGTGGCCGCGCGCGACGGGCGGCTGCTGCTCGTCGACATCGCCGCCGTCGCGGTGACCGAGCTCGCCGCCTCGGACAACGGCGAGGTCACCGGGCTGGCCTGGTCGCCGGACTCGGCCTGGCTGGCCTGGTCCGAGCCGGGGCTGTCGCCGCTGCGCCGGCTGCGGCTGGCCCGGCTGGCCGACCGGTCGGTCACCGACGTGACCGACGGCCGGTTCACCGATACCGACCCGGTGTTCACCAAGGACGGCCGCTACCTGGCGTTTCTCTCCCAGCGCAACTTCGACCCGGTGTATGACGCGCACGTGTTCGACCTGTCGTTCCCGTACGGGTGCCGTCCTTACCTGGTGCCGCTGGCGGCCGCCACGCCGTCGCCGTTCGGCCCGCTGGCCGAGGGCAGGCCGCCCGGCAACGACACCGATGCCGAGGCCGAGGACACCGACAGCCAGGGCGCTCAGCGCGAGCACGCCGCGGGCGGCCAGGCCAGTACGGCCGACGCTGCCGAGCCCGAGGTCGTGGTGGATCTGGCCGGGCTGCCGGCCAGGGTGGTGCCCGTGCCGGTGCCTGAGTCCCGCTACTCCTCGCTGCGCGCGGTCCGGTCCGGGCTGGCCTGGCTGCGCGAGCCGCTGACCGGCAACCTGGGCCAGGGCGGCGCGCAAAGCGATGACGAGCCGCCGCGGGCCGCGCTCGAGTGCTTCGACCTCGGCCGCCGCAAGTGCACCGAGGTGACCGGCGAGGCCGACTGGTTCGAGGTGAGCGGGGACGGCCGGTGGCTGGTGATCCGGGATGAGGATGACCTCACCGTGGTGCCGGCCGCGCACAAGGACGACTCCGGCGACAGCGACGACCGGATCCGGGTGGACCTGTCCAGGGCCAGGTTCCAGGCCGATCCGGCAGCGCTGTGGCGGTGCGGGTACGCGGAGGCGGGCCGGATCATCCGGCATGACTTCTGGATCCCGGACATGGCCGGGGTGAACTGGGACGGAGTGCTGGCGGACTACGGGCCGCTGCTGGACCGGATCGCGGGCAGCAGCGACTTCGCCGACCTGCTCTGGGAGACCCTCGGCGAGCTCGGCTCGTCGCATGCCTACGTCAGCCCTTACCGGCCGGACGGCGCTGCCCGCCCTGGCCGGATCGGGCTGCTCGGCGCCGACCTGGAGCGGGACGGCGATGGTGCCTGGCGAGTGAGCCGGATCGTGCCCGGCGACTCCTCGGATCCGAGGGCGCGCTCACCGCTGGCCGCGCCGGGGGCCGAGGTCGGCACCGGCGACGCGCTGCTCGCGGTGGACGGCCAGCCGCTGGACGCCGCGGCCGGGCCAGGGCCGCTGCTGGCCGGGGCGGCGGGCAAGCCGGTCGAGCTGACCATCGCCCCGGCGGACGGCCAGCCCCGGCGCGCCGTGGTGGTGCCGCTCGGCGACGAGCGGCGGCTGCGCTACCTGGACTGGGTGGCAAGCCGGCGCCAGCTGGTGCGCGAGCTCGGCCAGGGCCGGATCGGCTACCTGCACGTGCCGGACATGATGAGCCAGGGATGGGCCGACTTCCACCGTGACCTGAACGCGGAGATGCAGTCTGACGCCCTGATCGTCGACGTCCGCGGCAACAGCGGCGGGCACACCTCGCAGCTCGTGGTGGAGAAGCTGGCCCGGCGGGTGATCGCCTGGGAGATGCCGCGCGGGCTCCGCCCGATCAGCTATCCCCGGGATGCACCCCGCGGCCCGGTGGTCGCCGTCACCGACGAGTGCGCCGGGTCCGACGGCGACATCGTGACCGCGGCGATCCGGACCCTGGGCCTGGGCCCGGTGGTGGGCACCCGCACCTGGGGCGGCGTGATCGGCATCGACGGCGGGCACGAGCTCGTGGACGGTACCCAGGTCACGGTGCCGCGGTACTCGTTCTGGTTCACTCAGTACGGCTGGGGGGTGGAGAACTACGGCGTCGACCCGGACGTCGAGGTGGTGATCACGCCCGACGACTGGGCGGCGGGCCGCGACGTGCAGCTGGAGACCGCGGTCCGGCTGGCGGCCGAGGCGCTGGCAGCCCGCCCGCCCGCCAGCCCGCCGTCAACCGCCGACCGCCCGTCCCGGCAGCGCCCGTCGCTGCCGCCCCGCCAGCCGGCCTGAGCAGCCTCGGCGAGGGTGACGCTGGCGTTGGCTTCGGCACCGGCGACTGCCGGTGCCGCGACGGCGATGAGGACGGCGACGGCGAGGGTGCTCGCTCCGGCAGCGGTGCGGGCGGCAGCGGTGACGGTGCGGGGGAGGGAACCGGCCCCGGCCGGTGCGTGACGGGCACGGGAGCCGGCGCCGACGGCCGGGTGGCCGGCGGCTGCGGCACGGGTCCGTTCGTCCCGCCCCCGGTGATGACCCCGGCGATGGCCACGGCGCCGGCCGCGATGCCCGCGACCGCCGCGGCGGCGGCCGCGCTGCCGGCCAGCATCCGCCGCCGGCGCTGTCGCTCACCACGCCGCTGTACCTCCGCCGCGGGCAGCGGCGGCCGGGCCAGCCCGGCCTCGTCGACGGCCCGGCGCAGCTCGTCGCCCAGCTCAGACACTGGTCACCGTCCCGCTCCGGCCGGCGCTTTCCGCCTGGACGGCGGCACCAAGCACCGCGGCCAGGGCTGCCCGGCCGCGGGCCAGCCGCGCCTTGACGGTCCCGGCCGGGACGCCGGTCTCGGCCGCGACCTGCGCCACGGTCAGGTCACAGACGTAATACAGGACCAGGGCCCGCCGCTGCTCGACGGGAACCCGGCGCAGGGCGTCGATGATCGCGATCCGGTCCGGCGTCGGCCCCTGGCTGGCCTGCGGCGGAACCCGGGAGCGCAGCAGCCGCTCGCCGAGCCGGCTGCGGCGCCAGCGAGACGCGGCCAGGTGCCAGGCGGTGACGCGCACCCAGGCTTCCGGTGAGCCGTGCCGGTCGAGCTTGCCGCGCTGCGCCCAGGCTCGCACGAAGGCCTCCTGCACCGCGTCCTGCGCTTCTGCATGGTCCCCGGTCATCGCGTAGAGCTGACCGACGATCCGCTGAAAGGACGCGGCATAGAACTCCGTGAACTCCTCCGGGCTCACCGCGGCGCTTGCTCCTTTCCGGCTGGCGACGGGCCTGGTTCCGGCCCCGAGGCCGACGGTATGCGAGCCGGCCGAGTGCGGGGGACCGAGTCGGCAAACCGGGCGCGCGGCGTCGTTTCGCCCGCCCGATCTTCGGCCCGGCTGCAACCAGCCGGCCGTCCCGTAGGTATCTACGGCAACTGCCGGCGGTCCCGGCCGGCGCCGACTGGAGGTCAGATGAACATCGCTCGCAGGCACGCGTACTGGATCGGGCTGCCGGTGGCCGCCCTCGCGCTCACCGGAACCGGCGTCGCGCTGGCGGGAACGAGCCAGCATGCCGGTACCTCCGCGCCGGCCGCTGCCGCCCGGCACCGGCCGGGCAAGGCGCCGACGCCCGTCCCTGGCACGCCGGCTCCGGTTGCGGCACCGTCGCCGGCCCCGGCGCCGCCGCGCTCGCCCGCACCGGTGCCGACCCGGCACCGGCCGGCGCCAGCCCCGGTCCCGTGCCCGTCACCGACCCGGCACAAGCCAAGGCCGGTCCCGGCACCGTCGCCAGCGCCAGCGCCCACGGCGCAGCGTCAGTAGGACGAGCGGGCGCCGAACATCTCGGCCAGCCTGCCTGCCAGGTTCAGGTCCCCCTCCAGCGTCATGGTGCCGTTCATGACCAGCGGCAGGAACGAGCCGCTCTCGGTGACCACCCGGATGAAGTCCGCCAGCGGCACCCGGATGGTCAGCGCCGGGGTGCCCGCCCCGCCGGCCCGCGCCCTGGCCCGGCCGTCCCGCACCACGATGTCGGTGCACCGGCGGGTCCCATCGGACAGCCCGAGGTCATAGCGGATGATCCCGGTGAAGCCGCCCGCCCGGTCCGGGTCAAACCGGCCCGTCATCCGCCCGAAGATCATGCGCTGCCCGCGGCTGCTGCCGAACAGCCGCTCCAGCCGCTCGTCCGAGGCCCGGCCGACGAGCTGCCGCACCCCGGAGCTGACCTGGCCAGACACCGACCGGGCAGCCGCCCGGCCCGCCTGCCCGGCCAGGTCGCGCAGCGGCAGCCCGGCCGCCGGGTTCCACGGGGCCGCCGGGCGCGCCGCCAGCTCGGCTTCCTCGTCGATGGGGTACGGCTCGCCGAGCGTCCGCGGCCCCTCCCGCCGGGCCAGGGCCTGCTCCACCGCCCCGGCCAGCCGGTCCGCCTTGGCCGCCTCGGCCTCATCCCGCCCCTCGGCAAACCGCGGCAGTACCTCCCGGCCGAACAGCTCGATGCTCTCGCAGATGTGCTCGTGCCGGTTCTTCCCGGCCTGGAGCACGAACATCACCTGGTCCACCCCGGCCGCCTGATACCGCGAGATCAGCTCGGTGACCTGCGCCGGGGTGCCGATCGCACCGCGCAGCGAGCCGATCCCGGCCTGCAGCAGCCGGACCGCGAGCGGCGCGGCCGAGGCCGAGACCAGCTCCCTGGCGAAGCCCTGCCCGGCCCGGTCGGCGCCGAAGCTGCGCCACAGGTCGGTGCCGCCGACCACGTGCGTGCCGCCGTAGTAGTGACCGAGCGAGTAGCCGAAGAAGTGCGCGCCGTCGATGCCGCGGTCGATCGCGGTCTGCTCGTCGGCATGCAGCATCATCGGCAGCACCACAGCCACGTTCGGGTTGACCGCGAACCCGCGCGGCACGCACTCGGCAGAGGCGATCAGGTCGTAGTACTCGCTCACCCAGCGCGCCGCGTCCTCGGGCTCGGCGAACGAGAACGACAGCGCGCCGATGCCGCTGCGGGCGGCAAGCTGGATCGTCTCCCGGCGGCTGCACGCCACCCACAGCGGCGGGTGCGGCTTCTGCACCGGCTTGGGCACCACGTTGCGCGGCGGCATGGTCATGAACCTGCCCTGGTACCCGGCGAACGGCTCCTCGGCCATCATCCGGGTCACCGCGTCCAGCGTCTCTTCCCACATGGCCCGCTTGGCGTCCCGCGGCACCCCGAAGCCGCCGAGCTCGGCGGCCGAGCTCGCCTCCCCGGTGCCGAAGTCCACCCGGCCGCCGGAGACCAGGTCCAGGGTGGCGATCCGCTCGGCTATCCGGGCCGGGTGGTTGACCGGGGCGGGCGCCTGGACGATGCCGTGCCCGAGCCGGATCCGCCTGGTCCGCTGGCTCGCCGCGGCCAGGAACACCTCCGGCGCCGAGGAGTGCGAGTACTCCTCCAGGAAGTGGTGCTCCACTTCCCACACGTAGTCGATCCCGGCCCGGTCGGCCAGTTCCACCTGCTCCAGCGCGTCGGACAGCAGCCGCTGCTCCGCGCCGGGTTCCCAGGGCCTGGGCAGCTGGTGCTCGTAGAAGATGCCGAACCGCATGGCGCCCTCCTGACCGCGGGCCGCCGTTACAGCGGCGCGTTATATCCCTGTACCCAGTGAATCTGGAGCCAGGTCATCGCGGTAGCCCAGGCGCCGGTGACTTCGAGCAGGCCGACCGCGACCAGCAGCACGCCGCCGGCCCTGGTGATCAGCCGCGCATGCCGGCGGGCGAAGCCGAACAGGCGCATCCCGCGCTGCACGGCAACGGCCACGACCAGGAACGGGATCCCGATGCCGAGCCCGTACACGAAGGCCAGTGTCGCTCCCCGCGCCGCGGTCCCGGTGGTGGCGCTGAGCGTGAGCACGGCGGCCAGCGTGGGGCCAATGCACGGGGTCCAGCCGAGCCCGAACAGCACCCCGAGCAGCGGGGCGCCGGCCAGCCCGGCCCTGGGCCTGAAGGACGGCCGGGCGATCCGGCCGGCGAAGCCGAACCGGTCGAACGCGCCCGCGAACAGCAGCCCGAGCAGGATCAGCAGACCGCCGAGCAGCTGGGACACGCCGCGCTCGTGCGCCTTAAGGGTCTCGCCGAGGCCGCCGAACGCCACGCCGTAGGTGGCGAACAGGGCCGAGAAGCCGAGCACGAACAGCGCGGTCCCGGCCACGGCCCGGCCACGGCGCGGCTGGGTGAGCTGCGGGGTTCCAGGATCTGTTGAGACGTCATCCGCTCGGGCCGGCGCTAGGCCGACCCTCGCGGCTGACGAGGCTGTGTTAGCCAGGGGGGACGACCCCCCCCAGACCCCCCCCGAGCCGCGCCCGCTCGGGCTGGCCGCTGGCCAGCCGTCGCGGTCGCGGCGGACGCCCCTGACATACCAGTGATGTAGGACAGGTATCCGGGCACCAGCGGCAGCACGCAGGGAGACAAGAAGGTGATCGCTCCCGCGGCCGCCGCGACCGGAATGGCCAGCAGCAGCGGTCCCGACTGCACCAGCTCGGTGACGCTCATCCGCGGGTCGTCCTTACCTAGTGCCAATGTATGGCTAGTGACACTGTAACGCAGCATCGCCGGGACGGCGAGCCAGGCGGTCACGGTTCAGCGTAATGCCCCGCCGATTTGGGCCCCCGCGGGCATTGACCCCGGCCGGGCGGTCGCGGCAACGTGGCCGCTATGCGCAGCACACCGCCGTTCCGCGCGGACCATGTCGGCAGCCTGCTCCGGCCACCTGAGCTGCTCGCCGCCAGGGCGGACTTCGCGGCCGGGCTGCTGGACGCGGCCGGGCTGCGCGCGGCCGAGGACGAGGCGATCAGCGCCGTGGTGGCCCGGCAGGCGGAGGCCGGGCTGCAGTCCGCCACCGACGGCGAGTTCCGGCGGGCGTCCTGGCACATGGACTTCATCTACCAGCTCGGCGGGATCAGCAAGGCGCCGGGGAACCTGGCGGTGCAGTTCCGCAACGCCACCGGGCAGATCGAGTTCACCCCGGCGGCGCTGCGCATCGACGGCCGGGTCCGGCTGGACCACACGATCTTCGCCGAGGACTTCCGCTACCTGCAGTCGGCGGTGACCTCGGACACGGTCACGCCGAAGCTGACGATCCCGTCCCCGAACATGGTGCATTACCGGGGCGGCCCGGCGGCCATCGACCGGTCCGTCTACCCGGACACCGAGGAGTTCTGGCACGACCTGGCCGCCGCCTACGCCGAGCAGATCGCCCGGCTGGGCGCGCTCGGCTGCCGGTACCTGCAGCTGGACGACACCAGCCTGGCCTACCTGAACGACCCGGCCCAGCGGGCCGAGATCGCCGCCCGCGGCGAGGACGCCGAGCACCTGCATCTTCGCTACATCCGGCAGGTCAACGACGCCCTCGCGGGCCGCCCGGACGGCATGGCGGTCACCACGCACATGTGCCGGGGGAACTTCCGTTCCTCCTGGGTGGCCGAGGGCGGCTACGACTTCGTCGCCGAGGCGCTGTTCAGCGAGCTGAACGTGGACGGCTTCTTCCTGGAGTTCGACGACGAGCGGTCCGGCGGGTTCGAGCCGCTGCGGTTCGTGCCGCCGGGCAAGATGGTCGTTCTCGGCCTGGTCACCACCAAGCGCGGCGAGCTGGAGGACGCCGATGCGCTGCGGCGGCGGATCGACCAGGCGGCCGCGTTCGTGCCGCTGGACCAGATCTGCCTGTCGCCGCAGTGCGGCTTTTCCTCCACGGTCGAGGGCAACCTGCTGACCGCCGATGAGCAGTTCGCCAAGCTGCGGCTGATCGCGCAGGTCGCCCGCGACGTGTGGGGCTGATCAGCGGAACTCGTACCGCACGCCCTCGGCCACGGCCCGGTAGCCGATCCGGCGGTAGACCGAGTTCGAGGTCGGGTTGCCCAGGTCGGTGTACAGGATGCAGCGGTAGCCCTCGGCGAGTATCTGACCGGAGATCTCGGCCACGCAGGCCGCGGCGTAGCCGTTCCGGCGCAGCTCCGGCGGCGTGTACACGGCCTGGACCCGCCGCACCCCGGCCACCGGGGTCGAGGTGACGGACATCGACACCGGGCGGCCGCCGTCCTGCCAGAGCCAGACCTGCCCGTCGGCCAGCCGCCGGTCGGCGTACTCGCCCACGTCCATGTCCGGCTCGTGGTGCGGCATCCGGCCGTGGAACCCGTTCGTCCACTCGATCACCAGGTCCCGGTCGGACGGCTGGCCCGCCGCCATGGCGCCGGGTACCCCGTCCGGCCGGATCACCTCGGCCACCTCGTAGATCCGCTGGCCCTGCACCGGTACCGCGGCGGACTTGCAGACTTGCGTCCACTCCCCGGCGAACCGGGCCGCGGTGTGCGCCATCCCGATCACGCCAGGCAGCCGCACCCCGGCCGACGCGATGGCATCGACCAGGACCGGAACCAGCTCGTCCGGCATCGGCGCGACCCCGGCCAGGAACGTCAGCGGCGACTGGAACGCCAGCCCGGCCACCCGGCCGTCCAGCAGGCTCAGCCACCACCGGCCAGGCTCTCCGGTCGCGGCCCGGTTCTCCAGGATCGTCATGATCACGTTGTGCCGCACCGGGTCGCTGACCAGGAAGTCGCGTGCCTCCTGGAGTACCTGCCGCGGGTCGTCGGTCGCGGTCACCGTCGCGTGCATCGCTCGGCCTCCTTGCCGTCCGGGTCAGCCGATCGTGCCAGCCGCCCGCCCAGGCAGCAACGGATATATCGGCCCGGAGTCGACTCAGCCCGGGTCGCGCTCAGCCCAGGTCGCGCAGGGCGTCCTGCACTGCCAGGTGGAAGGTCGGGTAGGCATAGATCATCTCCCGCAGCCGCTGCACCGGCACCGCCGCGTGTACCGCCAGCGTGAGCATGCTGAGCACCTCCCCGCCGGCCGGCCCAGCCGACGTCGCGCCGACCAGCATCCCGCGGCCGGCGTCCTCGACCAGCTTGATGAAGCCGTCATTGCCCGCCTTGTGGATCCAGCCCCTGGCCGATCCGGGCAGCCGGGCCAGGCCGGTGCGCACGGTCAGGCCCCGCTCGCGCGCCTGCGCCTCGGTCATCCCGACGCCACCGATCTCCGGGTCGGTGAAGGTGACCCTGGGCACCGCCCGGGACTCGGCCGCATGATGTTCCCGGCCCAGGATGTCGGCGACGATGATGTCCGCCTGGTACATCGACATATGGGTGAACGCGCCCTTGCCCACGATGTCACCGAGGGCCCAGACGCCGGGCGCGGCCCGCATCCTTTCGTCGGTGCTGACCGTGCGCGCTGTCTCGTCCAGCCCGGCAGCTCCCGCGCCGACGGCGGCCAGGTCCGCCCGGCGGCCGGCGGCCACCAGCAGCCGCTCTGCCCGCAGCTTCTCGCCGCCGGCCAGCGTGACCGTGAACGCGCCCCCGTCGTGCTCCACCTGCTGCGCCGTCACCTCGGTCCGCACCTCGATGCCCTCGCGGCCGAACACCTCGGCGAGCAGCCGCCCCGATTCCGGCTCCTCCGGCGGCAGCAGCTGGCCCAGCGCCTCGACCACCGTCACCGCCGCCCCGAACCGGGCGAACACCTGGGCCAGCTCGGCACCGATCGTGCCGCCGCCCAGCACGATCAGCGAGGCCGGCACCTGCTCGGTCTCGATCGCCTGGTGGTTGGTCCAGTAAGGAGTGCCGGCCAGGCCGGGCACCAGCGGGACGGACGGCTCGGTGCCGGTGGCGATGATGATCCCGCGCCGGGCCCGGAGCAGGTTGTCTCCCACGGTCACCTGGCCCGGAGCGGTGATCCTGCCGAGGCCGCGGAACAGGGTGCCGCCCTTACCTGTGAACCGGTCCGCGGCAACCTTGTCGTCCCAGTTATCCGCGGCCTCGGCCCGGATCCGTCGGGCCACCGGCGACCAGTCCGCGGTCACCGTCACGGTGCCGGCCATGCCGGGGATCCGCCGAGCCTCGGCCAGCAGGTTGCCGGCCCTGATCATCATCTTGGACGGCACGCAGCCCCAGTACGGGCACTCGCCGCCGACCAGCCGGGCCTCTACCCCCGCGACCGCCAGCCCGGCGTCGGCCAGCCGCCCGGCGGCATCCTCGCCGCCAGGGCCCAGGCCGATCACGACGATGTCGAACTCGTGCTCGGTCATCTCATCCGCAGCCATGCCGGGCCCCCCGGGACGAATCGGTCCCGCGGCTGACCTGGCGCAGTGTCACCGACTCCAGCTTCAGCGCCGTGACCAGGTTGCCGATCACCGCCTGGCCGTCGATCGCGCCGCAGCTGAACAGGTCGATCGCGACCATGCTCTCCTCCGGCCAGGTGTGAATGCTCAGGTGCGACTCGGCCAGGATCAGCACCAGCGTGATCGCGCCGTTGGGGAAGACCACGTGACTGGACCGGAGCACATGACCGGCCCCGGCCCGGACCGCGCCGCGTGCCGCGGCAGCCAGCTGCCGCAGGTCGGTCACCGGCGACGGCGAGGTGAACCTCGCGTCCACCGCGTAGAGGGTCTTCGGGGTGCGGGCCTCAGCTCGCCGCAGCTCGCCGTACCTGCTCGCGGCCTGGTTGCCCGGCATGATGTGGGAGGATACCGTAACGGCGCGCCGACCAGGCGAATCCGCCCGCCGGGGCTCGGCCAGGAGGAACCGCCCGCCCCGGAAGACGGCGCCTCGAAGACAGCCGGAAAGATCACTGACGAGAAGCATGGACCTGGACACAGTCATCGCCGAGGTGGCCGTCGCCGTCGGGCTGGCCGAGGGCGAGCCGGGGGTGCGCGACGTCCTGCGGGTGATCGCGGCCGCCGAGCCGGTGCCGGCCCGCGAGCTGGGCCGGCAGGCCGAGCTGCCGGTGCCCATCGTCACCGCGGTCTGCAACGAGCTGCGCCAGCGGGGCGTGGTGGACCGGACCCGCCCGGTCCGGCTCACCGCCGGGGCCAGGGAACTACTGGGCGGCGGCCGGCCGCTGCCCGCCGCCCGCTGCCCGGACTGCGGCGGCCGCGGCATCGCGATCCCGGCCGGTCTCGCGCCGCTGGCCGCCGAGCTGGAGCTGGCCGCCGCGACGGCGCCGGAGGCCAAGCCGGAGCTTGACCAGACGCACTGCACGGTGCCCACCAAGATCAGCCGGGTGCTGCTGATGCAGGAGACCGGTGCGCTGGCCGGCCAGCGGATCCTGCTGCTGGGCGACGACAACCTGGTCAGCGTGGCGATCGCGCGGTTCGCCGCGATCACCGGGCTGGCCGGCGCTGCCACCCCGGCGGCCCAGGCGGTCCCGGCGGCCGGGCTGACCCGGATCCGGCGGCTCGCGGTCGTCGACACCGACCCCGACGTGCTGTCCTGCATCGCCGATCAGGCGGCCGGAACCGGCCTGGAGGTCGAGCTGACCCGGCACGACTTGCGCCAGCCGCTGCCGGACGCGCTGCGCGGCGGGTTCGACGTGGTGTGCACCGATCCGCCGTACACCGTGCCTGGCGCGGAGCTGTTCCTGTCCCGCGCGGTGGCGGCGCTGGAACCCGGTCCCGGCCGGCACCTGTTCTTCTCGTTCGGTGCGCGCCGGCCCGCCGAGACGCTGCGCACCCAGCAGCTTATCGCCGGCCTTGGCCTGACCGTCCGGGCCATGCTGCCCGGGTTCAACGAGTACCTCGGCGCGGGCATCCTGTCCGGCACCAGCAACCTGTACCACCTGCGCACCACGGTGCAGACCGCGCCGCTGATCAGCGAGGCCTACGACGGCCCGCTGTACACCGCCGACACCCGGCCGGTGGCGGTCCGCCCGTACCGGTGCGCGGGCTGCGCCGCAGTGCATGAGGTAGGGCCCGGTGCCCGGTGGTCCACGATCGCGGTGCTGCAGGCCGACGGCTGTCCGCAGTGCGGCGGTACCACCTTCCGCCCGATGCCCCGGCAGGAACGTAGCGGGCAGCAACCGGGCCGTCAGCAGGCTGACCGGCCGGGGCACGGCCGGGGCCAGCCTGACCGGCGGCGCCGATGACCGGGCCAGACGGGCGGTCCGGCTACTTGATCCGCCCGGCCGGGGAGGCCGACCTCGACGCGATCGCGCGGTTCGAGATCGAGATCGCCCGGATCTCGTTCGGCGCCGAGGCGATCACCGACCCGGCGCTGCACCGCAAGCGGGCGGCCGCCGCGCTGGGCAAACCGGGCGAGGTGACGCTGATCGCGGTCGCGCGCGGCGGGCCGGCCACCCCACTCGGCTGGGCCTGGCTGTCGGCCCGCACCAACTCGCTGACCGGCGACCGGTACGGCAACTTCCGGTCCCTGGCCGTCGCCGACGTGCCCGACCGCAGCGTGCTCGGCGAGCTGCTGCTGGCGGCGGTCCTGCACGCCGCCGACCAGGCCGGCCTGCACCAGCTCACCGGCAAGGTGCACGCCCGCAACCTCGGCATGCGCACGCTGTACCGCAAGTTCGGCTTCGAGGCCACGCACATCACGATGGAACGCCGCCCGGACGGCGGCCCGGCTCCGGACGACGGCCCGGCTCCGGACGACGGCCCCCCCGCCGCGGGCACTGGCTCATCATGATCAAGTGCGTGATCTGGGACATCGACAACACCCTGCTGGACGGGGTGTACCTGGAGTCCGGCCCGACCCGGCCGCAGCCGGATCCGGTCCAGCTCGGCATCCTGCGCGAACTCGGCAGCCGGGGCATCGTGCACGCGCTGGCCAGCCGCAACCCGCCGGAGGCGGCCGAGTACGTCAGCCGGGTGACCGGGCACGACTTCGCCGCCGCCGAGTGCGGCTGGGGCCCCAAGTCCGGCGCGGTGACCGCGATCCTCGAACAGCTCGGCCTGGCCGCCGACGCCGTGGCCTTCGTGGACGACGAGCTGATGGAGCGGGCCGAGGTCGCCGCCGCGCTGCCCGGCGTGCTGGTGCTGGCCGCCGAGGACATGCCGGACGCGGCCGGCTGGCCCGAGTTCAGCCCGGCGGTGGTCACCGCCGAGGCGAGCCGCCGCGGCGAGATGTACGCCCAGCGCCGCCGCCGCCAGGAAGAGGCCAGTGCGTTCGGCGGCTCCAGAGACGAGTTCCTGCGTCACAGCCAGACCCGGCTAGTAATCGCCCCGGCGACCGCGGCCGACCTGCCCCGGCTGCGGGAGCTGTCCGAGCGCACCCGCCAGTTCAACTCGGCCGGCACGGCGATGCCCGAATCAGAGCTGACCGCCCTGCTCAGCCAGGCCGACCGCAAGCTGATCACGGTCCGGCTGTCGGACCGGTTCGGCGACGACGGAATCGTCGGCGCCTGCGTCATCGCCGCCGGCCCGGCCGACGAGGCCGAGAGCGCCGGTGGCAGTGATCGCCCGGTGGCCTGGCGGGTCCCGCTGCTGCTGATGTCCTGCCGGGCGATGGGCCGTGGCGTCATCGACGCGCTGCTGGCCTGGCTGTGCCGATCGGCCGCCCGGGCGAGGGCAACTGCGGTCGAGGTTCCGTGCCTGGTGACGGAGCGCAACGTACCGCTGCGGCTGGCCCTGGCCGCCGCCGGTTTCCGGTCCGCCGGCCCGCCCCCGGACGGCCTGCCCCCGGACGGCCCGTTCCCGGACCGCCCGGCGATCTTCGCCCGCCGGCTGGACGGCCCGGCGCCAGCACTGCCCGAGCTGCCGGACTGGGCCACCGCCCCGGACCAGCCATGACCGGGAACGCAGCGGCCTGGGAAACCGTCGATCGAGAGCCATCGGTGGCGCGGCAGCTCCGGCAGATCCTGGCCGAGGTCACCGGGAACCAGTCCCTGCTCGACGCGCACCCGGATACCGCCCTGCTCGGCTCGGCGACCGCGGGAACCGCAACCGCCGGTCTCGACTCACTGACCGGCACCCTGCTGCTGCGCCGGGTGCGACAGCACTTCGGCGTCGACATAGCGGGGGAGGACCTGAACCTAGACAGCCTGGCCACGCTGGCAACGCTCACCGCCTTCGTGGCCGAGCGCACCGCGTGATCGAGCCGCCCCGCTCAGGCGGCGGTGGCGGGCGGTGGCCCGTGGCCGTGCAGGACACGGCTGCCATCGGGGCTGATCGCGGTCACGGTCCCGTCCGGATGCAG
>CAVRCV010000007.1:0-130586 GCA_963719705.1 uncultured Actinomycetota bacterium | reverse complement strand
CCTCGATTCCGGCGCTGCCGTCGCGGTCGGGTCGCGCAGCCAGGGATCCGCGGACCGTTTCGCGGACGAGTTCGCCATCGCGAACCGGCATGCCAGCTACGAACTTGCTGGTGGCCGATCCTGGACGTCGACGTGATCTACGTGGCGACGCCGCACCCGATGCACCGCGACAACGCGATCCTCGCGCTGCGCGCCGGCAAGCACGTGCTGGTCGAGAAGCCGTTCACGATGAACGCCGCCGAGGCTCGCGAGATCGTCCGGGTAGCGAGGGAGCACGGGCTGTTCGCCATGGAGGCGATGTGGACCCGGTTCCTGCCGCACATAGCCGTTATCCGGGACTGGCTGGCCCGGGGCATGCTCGGCGACGTTGTTACCGTGACCGCGGACCACGGCCAGTGGTTCGCCCAGGACGCCGAGTTCCGGCTGTTCGCACCGGAACTCGGCGGCGGCGCGCTGCTGGACCTGGGCGTGTACCCGGTGTCGTTCGCGTCGATGGTCCTCGGCACGCCGAGCCGGATCGTGTCCATGAGCGACCCGGCGTTCACCGGCGTGGACGCGCAGACGTCCATGTTGTTCGGCTACGACAGCGGCGCCCAGGCGGTGCTCGACACGACCCGCGGGGTGAAGAGTCCGACGAGAGCTGCGATCGTCGGTAGACCGGCCGATCTGGGTGATTTGGTCGCGCGGTAGCCCGGTTGCTGCAGCGTGGATTACGGCTGGCTGCTCATCGCACGTGTTGCCGGTCGGCAACACGGCGGATGCGGACCATGAGCGTGGCCGAGGGGACTACCTTGCCGGAAAGGTAGGTGGACAGCCGAGAGGCAGAAGTCCCGATCCGGGAGGCGAACTCCCGTCGGGTCAGGCCGGAGCGCTGGACGGCCTCCTGGATCTCGGCTGCCACCGTCGCGCCTTCCTCGGCCTCAGCTCGTTCCCGGGCACGGTTCAGGACTGTCTCCATGGCGTCGGCGACGCCGTAAGGCCGAGAGTGGCTGAGCACCTCCTCCACCTGCCGGGCGGTCTTCCCCCAGGGATCGGCGCGCAGCTCGGTGACGATCCGGTGCCAGTCGGCCAGGTCGCCCCGCTCGAGCGCGGCTTGCACCGCTTCGGTCGGCCAGCGTGAAACGGGAGCATCTGGCGTAATGGTCAGGTTACGGAATGCCAGCGCCACGGGTCATGCCTCTGCTTCGAGCATCCCGGCGGCGAGCCGCCCGCATACCGACCGCACCTCGGCCCAGTTCGCCCAGCGGGCGGCCAGGTTCCGGTAGGCATCGAGCTGCCTGGTCACGGATGAGTCTTTCGGCCGGGGGTCGGCGAGCTGGCGGATCAGTTGGGCCGCGATGCCCCGGCCGCCGCCGTGCTGGTCAGCGTAATAGTCGTCGATTCTGGCCAGGATCGGTGCTGCTGTGCCGATGCCGTAACGATCCGCCAGGGCAGCGACATCCAGGTAGTCACGCGTCTGGTTCCGCCTGAGGATCAAGAATCCCTTGATCCTCAGGGTCTCCGCTGCCGTGGGAACCGTGAGGACACGTCCCGAGGGAAGCGTTAGGCGAGCGGTTTCCATCGGCTTGGTGCGGATCATCTGACGCACACCTGCCTCGATATCTCCCAGTTGCCCCAGGATGATCTTTCCTGGAACCACCCGGCTGGTCACCCACTCGCCCTCAGATTCAAGTGCCTCAAGCACGACGTCGAACCGGTCCTGCAGATCAGCAAGTACGTGATCGTGATCGTAGGAGTCCCGGTGAGCTGCATACAGGGCGGCAGCCGACCCTCCCACGAGAACCGCGTCCGGGACCAGCTGCTGCAAACGCGAGGCGGACTCCAGCACGGCGAGCAGTTCGGGGCTGACCTCAGCGAGAGCGTGCTCTTGTGCCGGGCACTGATCCTGGAATGGGCTTGTCACAGGACCCATTGTATCAGATATGATAATTCTTGGTCTGCCTGGCGCGCCGGCGCCAGCATCAGCGCCGGTGGCATCCGGGCAGTGCTGGCCTGAGGGCAAGACAGGAATCTGAGTCTTACGGAGCGCACTAGCGTGTCGTTAACATCCGGGTAGCGCCGGGGAACGAATGAACCCCGGACCGGACACGGAGGTCGCCGGTGCCGGCCGAGATGGAGTTCTGCCTGCTGGGACCGCTGGCGGTGCGGCACGCCGGGACGACGCTGCCGGTTACCGCCGCCCGGCAGCGGGCAGTGCTGGCGGCCCTGCTGCTGAGCGCGGGGCGGACGGTCGGGCCGGATGAGCTGGCCGAGGCCCTGTGGGGCAGCGCGCCGCCGCGGACGGCGCGGGTCAGCATCCAGAACTACGTGATGCGGCTGCGCCGCGCGCTCGGCGAGGCCGGCCCGGCCCGGATCCGGACCCTGCCCGGCGGATACGCGATCAGCGTGGCCGACGGGGAGCTGGACGTGTCCCGGTTCGAGACGCTGGCCGAGTCCGCCCGTACCGCCGCGCAGCAGCGGTCATGGCCGGACGCGGCAGAGCGGGCCGGTGCCGCCCTGGCGCTCTGGCAGGGCGAGCCGCTGGCCGACGCCGGGTCGGAACTGCTGGCCTCGCGGCACCAGCCGCGGCTGACCGAGCTGTGGTTAGCGGCGGCCGAAACCCGCGCCGAGGCGCGCCTGCACCTCGGCCGTGCCGCAGCGGCCATCGCGGAGCTGCGCCAGCTCGCCGCCGAGCACCCGCTCCGGGAGCGGCTACACGGCCTGCTGATGGCGGCGCTGCAGCAGGACGGCAGGTCCGGCGAGGCACTGGCGGCCTACCAGCAGGCCCGCCGCGTGCTCGTGGCGGAACTCGGCGCCGAGCCCGGCCCTGAGCTGCGCGAGCTGCACCGCCGCATCCTGGCCGGCGACCGCGCGCTGGCCGCCGGACCGCCGCCGGCGGCTGCCGGGCAGACCGCCAGGCAGCCGGGGCAGAGCCCGGCCCTGGCCCCGGCGCACCGGGCGGATCACGGGACAGCCGTGCCCCGCCAGCTTCCGGCGGGGGCGCGGCACTTCACCGGTCGGGCCGGTGAGCTGGCCGCGCTCACCAGGCTGCTGGACCAGGCCGGCCAGGACGCGCCGGGAACCGTGCTGATCTCGGCGATCGGCGGCATGGCCGGAGTCGGCAAGACCACGCTGGCGGTGCACTGGGCGCACCGGGTGGCCGGCCGGTTCCCGGACGGGCAGCTCTACGTGAACCTGCGCGGCTACGACGCCCGTCAGCCGGTGCCTCCGGCCGACGCACTCGCCGGGTTCCTCCGCGCCCTGGGGCTGACCGCCAGCGACATCCCGGCCGATGCGGAGGAGCGGGCGGCCAGTTACCGCAGCCTGCTCGCCGGGCGACAGGTCCTGGTCGTGCTGGACAACGCCGGGTCCGAGGAACAGGTCCGCCCGCTGCTGCCCGGCTCGTCCGCATCGGTGCTGGTGACCAGCCGGGATCCGCTGCCGGGCCTGGTCGCCAGGGACGGCGCCACCCGCCTGGACCTGGACCTGCTGCCGCCCGCCGACGCGGCCGGACTGCTGACGACCCTGATCGGCGAGCGGGCCGAGGCCGACCCGGCGACGGTGACCGTGCTGGCCGGGCTGTGCGGCCGGCTGCCGCTGGCGCTCCGGGTAGCCGCAGAGCTGGCCGCCGCCCGCCGGGACGCCACCCTGGCCGGCCTCGCGTCCGAGCTTGCCGACCAGCGGCGGCGGCTGGACCTGCTGGACGCCGGCGGAGATCCGGGAACCGCCATCCGGTCGGTGCTGTCCTGGTCCTGCCGGCACCTGGACGACACCGCGGTCCGCGCCTTCCGGCTGGCAGGCCTGCATCCCGCCGCCGATTTCGACGGCTACGCGGTCGCCGCGCTGGCCGGCACCACCCTGACGCAGGCCCGGCAGATGCTGGACCGGCTGGCCCGCGCCTACCTAGTCCAGCTGGCACAGCCGGGACAGCCGGGCCGGTACGCCATGCACGACCTGCTGCGCGCCTACGCCAGGGAGCTGTCCGAGGCGCGCGATGGCGAGGAGGCCCGCCGGGCGGCGCTGACCCGGCTGCTCGATCACTACCTGCACACCGCCGCGGCGGCGATGGACACGCTGCGCCCCTGGGACCGCGAGCAGCGGCCGCGGGTGCCGCCGCCGGACCTGCCCGGCCCGCCAGTGGCACAGCCCGCCGCGGCGCAGGCCTGGCTGGACGCCGAACGGGCCTGCCTGGTCGCGGTGACCGGGCACGCCGCCGAGCACGGCTGGCCGTCGTACGCCATCCGGCTGGGCGCGGTGCTGCACCGGTACCTCGAGTATGGCGGCCACTACGCCGAGGCGCTCACCGTGCACAGCCGGGCCCGCGCCGCGGCCAGCAGCACCGGCGACCGGGCCGCCGAGGCGGCCGCGCTCACCGCGCTCGGCGCCGTGGCCTGGCGCCAGGACCACTACCGGCGGGCCGGCACCCTGCTCCGGCGGGCGCTGACCCTGTTCCACCAGGCCGGGGACCGGCACGGCGAGGCCCGCGTGCTGCAGACCCTCGGCCTGGTCGCGACCGTCGAGGGCCGCTATCCCCGGGCCGACCGGCATTACCGGCAGGCACTGGCCAGGTACCGGGAGTCCGGGGACCGGCACGGCGAGGCGGCCGTGCTGCGCAACCTCGCCATCGTGGACTACGACCAGGGCCGCTACCAGCAGGCCAGCGACCACCTGCGCCAGGCCCTCGCGCTGTGCCGCGGTACCGCGGACACGGCAGGGCTGGCCGCGGCGCTCGACGGGCTAGGCTCGGTCGAGCTCCGGCTCGGCCACTACCAGCAGGCCGCCCGGTACCTCCAGGACGCCCTGACCCTCTGCCGGCAGACCGGGAACCGGATCGGCGAGGCAGAGGCCCTGAGCGACCTCGGCGACCTGCGCCTGCGGCAGGGCCGGTACGAGCAGGCAGCCAGCTGCCACCGGCAGGCCATGGCCCTCTACCAGGAGTCCGGCGACCGGGCCAACGAGGCCGCGGCGCTCAACGGCCTTGGCGAGGTGCTGCTGGCTACCGGGCAGCCCGGCCCGGCGCACGTGCAGCTCACCGCGGCGCTCGGCCTGCTCAGCCAGATCGGCGACAAGCACGACCAGGCCCGCACCCACCGGAACCTCGGTCACGCCTGCCTCGCCGCCGGCGATCCGGCCCAGGCCCGCCGGCACTGGCAGCAAGCCCTCGACCTGTACACCAGCCTCGGCACCCCGGAAGCCGGCCAGGTCCGGGCCAGCCTTCGCGACCTGGCCGCGGGCACCGTGACCTGACCGCGCCGCGGATCCGCCCCAGCCCGGACGCAACGGCCAGGACCAGGAACGGATTACCTGGGGCCGGACCCGCCGGACAGGTCGGCGAGCAGGGCGTCCGCCACGCTTTCCTCGTACACCACGCGCCCGGCCGCGGACATGGCATCGGCCAGTCCCGGATCCCAGGGCGTCGGCTGCGGTGCCCCGGTCAGCCGGGGCGCATCGGGGACCGAGCGCAGCCCGGCGGTGTAATCGGCGGCGCCGAGCCGCCATGGCCGGGCGCCATGGCGGCTGAGGACCGAGCGCGCGATGGCCAGCCCGGGCCAGTCGAAGTCACCGTGATAGCGCAGCTCCCCGCCGCCGCTCACGACTGCCCGGGCGAGCAGGTGGAACGCGGTCGACGGCCGGCCCTCGGTGCACAGCAGCGGGGCCGCGGCCGGGCCGAGCTCACCGGCCGCGCGGCGCAGCACTGCCGGGTTCTCGCAGACCCGCACGAGCGCGCCGCTGATCGTCAGCGGCAGGTTCATGAGCTGGTGCAGCGTGGCGTAGAACGGCACGCCCAGCCGAGCCGCGCCGGACAGCCACTCGGCCAGCCCGCGGCCCGCAGCCGGGACGTTCAGCACCAGCACCCGGCTGGCCAGGTCGTCGACCACGACGCCGCTGGTGTCCCACAGCTCCCGGCGCTGCTCGGCAGTGTCCGGCCTGCCCGTCCCTGACCTGATCGCCAGCGCGTGCAGCACCAGGGTGGCGAGCGCCGTGCCGTGGCTGAGCGCCTTGGTGTCCCCGGTGACATCGGCGGCCAGGGCGGGCAGCAGGACCGGCGCGCCGCGGCGGCCGGCCAGGTACTCCAGCACGCGGACCGCCTGCCCGAGCCGCTCCGGCTCGCCCTGGCGGATCAGCCTGGTCAGGCTGCCGTCACCGGCGACCTCGGCCAGCCAGTCCCGGTACCAGCCGCAGCCGGCCTGCAGCGAGCTGGCCTGCGCCGCCCGCAGCACGGCCTCCCGTGCGCCGGCCAGCGCGGCCCGCTCGGCCGGGCGGTCCCGCAGCGGCCCGCCCAGCTCGGCCAGCAGCTCCGGCAGGCCGTGCCCGGTGCCCTCGCGCACCGCGCGGTCCAGGTCGGCCAGGCGGACCGAGATCCGGGCCGCCTGCGCGTCCCGGTACTGCCCGGTGATGCCGATGATGGCCCTGCGCTCGGCCTCGGCCGGGCGGCTCAGGCTGACGGTCCCGGTGAGCGCGCCGCCGGTGCGCTCCAGCGACCGGCGCGCGGCCGCGAGCAGCCGCCGGTACTCCGCTGCCTGGTACTGGGCTGCCTGGCTTACTGGGCGGCCTGGTACTGGGCGGCCTGGTACTGGGCGGCCCGGTGCTCGGCGGCCCGGTACGGCGGCGCCCCGCCGGGGCCGGCGCTCACCCGCGGCCCGTTTCCCCGGCATATACCCGGTACCCGGCTCCGGCCGCCGCCTCCGCCTCGTCCTCGTCTTCCTCCTCATCGGCCTGGCCGCCGTCCGCGGCCGCCGGGTACAGCGTTCCCCCGCT
Organism: uncultured Actinomycetota bacterium; assembly: GCA_963719705.1. Classification (GTDB taxonomy): domain Bacteria; phylum Actinomycetota; class Actinomycetes; order Streptosporangiales; family Streptosporangiaceae; genus CAVRCV01. The sequence goes on along the minus strand of CAVRCV010000007.1, from coordinate 123,848 downwards.
GCCGAGCGGCGCGTGCCTAGTCGGCCGGAACCCGAGCAGCCGCGCCACCAGCGCGTCGTTGTCGGCGTAGCCGGCCGAGGAGTCGATGAGCTGCGCACCGTCCCACAGCAGGAGCAGCGAGGAGACCGTGCGGGTGGCCTTGTCGTGGTACATGTCGTAGTGCGCGATCATCGGCACCGTGGCGGTGGTCACCCACAGGTCGTGCCCGGTCATGAACAGGTCCAGGTCAAACTTCACCGCCAGGCCGAACAGGTCCGGCTTGTACCGCTCGTCGATGCCCACGAACGCCTCGTCCAGCGCGATCATCCGCGGGCAGTGCTCCTTCGCCGATGAGTACAGCGCGTTCGCGGCGGCGAACAGCGGCAGGTGGATGGCGGCGGACTTCTCGCCGCCGGACATCACCGAGTGCTTGGCCCTGGTCAGCCGCGCCTCCGGCGCGCCGGGCTGGATCAGCAGCAGCTCGAACGCGTGCCAGGACCGGTAGTCGAGCACGCTGGCCAGGGCCTCCCGGTAGGTGGCCCTGGGATGCCCGGCCCGGTACTCCCGGATCATCTCGCGCAGCAGGCCGCGCAGCTCGGCGAGCCGTTCCGGGCCGGGCGAGTCCCGCTCCAGCAGCCGGGACGCGGCTCGCTGCGCGTCGCTGATCTTGTCGGACTGGGCCCAGCGGATGCCGACCGCGATGCCGGACGACATCGGCTTGGACCGGGTGTCGGAGTTCATGTCCCTGGTCAGGTCGCGAGCCGCGACCACCCGGCCGTGGATCTGCTGGGCCAGAGCGGCGAGCAGCTCGTCCTCAAGGACCTTCCGCTCCCGGTCCTCCAGCAGCACGCCCTGATCGGCGGCGCGCTCGGCGATCCGGGCGGCGAACTCGCCGACCGGCTTGCGGCCCTCGTCGTCGATCACGTGCACGGTGACCACGGCGCCGGGTTCCCAGTCCACCCGGAAATCCTGGTCGCACGCGGCCAGCGCCTCGGTGAACTCCTTGAGCGCGACCGACATCCGGTCCGCGGTGTTCTTCAGAGTGCCCTCGGACACCTGGCGCCCGCCGCGGGTAGCCGCAGTGAACGCGTCGAGGAGGTCCGCGACTCCCGGCGGAAGCACGTCGCGCACGGCTCGCGCGGGATCCGGGGCGGCCGCGGCGCCGCCGGCGAGATCCGGGGCGGCCGCGGCATCGCTGGCCATCGCGGCGGCCGGGGCGCCGCCGGACAGCACCGCGGCCAGATCCTCGCTGGCCAGGTCCGGATCCGGCCAGCGGGCCGGATCCGGCCATGCGGCGGCGGAACCGACGCCGGTCAGCGAGCGCAGCTCGGGCCGCGCGTACTCGCTGAACTGGGCGGCCTGCTCATACAGCTGGCCGACCGTCTCGGCCAGCGCCTGCCGCTGAGTCCGCAGGTCCGCCCGGGCGGCGGTGGCCCGGTCGTGCTCCGTGCGGGCCTGCGCATCGAGATCGCGGTAGGCCAGGTCGGCCGCGTGCAGCAGCCGCTCGGTTTCCCGGATCTGCTCCAGCACCTGCTGGACGTCCGCCTGCAGGGCCTCTTCCAGGGTGCGGAACTCCTCGGCCAGCGCCTGCTGCAGCCGTTCCCGCTCGGCCAGTGCCGCCTCGGCCCCGGCGCAGTCGAGCCTGCGCCGCTCGATCGTCTCGTGCTGCGCGGCCAGGTCCTCTTCCGCCTGGGTCAGCCTGGCCCGCTCGGCGTGCAGCTGGGTAGCGGCGTTCTCGAACTCCGCGGCCGCCCTGGCGATCGCGTCCACCTGCTCGGCCCCGGTCGGCATCCGGCGCTCGGCCGCGGCCTGCCGTAGCTGCCTGGTCCTGGCGTCAGCCTCGGCGATCGCGGCGTCCACTGCCGTCCGGGCGGCCGTGACCTCCTCCCGGGTCCTGGCCAGCAGCGCCGAGTGCGTGCTGACCGCGTTGGCTGACCTGGCGACCGGCCGGGTATCCGGCAGTTCCCGCCGGGCCTGGCGGAAGTCCTCCAGCAGCCCGGCTGCCCGGTCCAGCTGGCCCGCCAGCCGTTCCTGCTCCGCCTCGGTCCGCGCGATCAGCCCGTCGCATTCGGCGAGCCGGGCACGGCGGCGGGCGGCCCGGTTGGTCGCACCTATATATTCCGGTGCTGCCTTCGGCCGGGCACCGACCTGCGGCCCGTAACTGAACTGCGCGCTCGTGCTGACCGCCGGGACCGCGCTGCCTCCCGCGGAGGTAACCGGCCCTGACGGCGACCCTGACCCCGGCCGCCCCGGCCGCCCCGGCCAGCTCCGGCAGCTCCGGCCGCCCCGGCCCGCCGCGCCCGGTTACCTCAGCGATATCGCTGGTCAGCGCGATCGAGCGGAGCACGGCAGTGATGACCGGCTCGGGCACGTGCTCCTGCTGCTCGGGCACGAGCAGGTCAGCGAGCGTCCGGCCGCTGCCGGGAACGGACGGGACAAGGTAGCCGTCCGCCTCGGCCACGGCCAGCGCCGCCTCGGTCAGCGCCGGGTCGGGATGCACCCAGGCGGTCAGCAGCCCGGCGCCGTAAAGCGCGCCCTCGACCGCGGCCGCCTCGGCGCCGGCGGTGCCGTCGGCGAACCGGACCAGCCGCCAGAGCGGGGCACCCGGCCGTCCCTCCCGGCTGGCCGGGCGCAGGTCGCTGGCGGGCGGCGCGTCGTCTCGCTCGGCAGCGATCGCGTCTCGCTGCTCGCGCTGGCCGGTCAGCTGATCGCGGACCTCCCGGAGCTGCGTTTCCAGGTTCGCCCGGGCAGTAATGGTCGCGGCCTGGCGCTGCGCGGTGCGGCCGTCGAACACCTCGGCGAGGCCGACGGCGCCCGGCTCGCCGATGCGGCCAAGCGCCTCGGCCAGTGCCTCGGCATCCGCCACCGTGACAGTGTGGCTAGCCCCGGCCGGCGGAGCGCTTGCCAGCGGAACGCTTGCCGGGGGAACGCATTGCCGGGGGCGCCCAGCGACCGGTCCATCCGGTCAGTTCCGCAGTGGCCGCCTCGCGCGCCCGCTCCAGGCCAGCCTGTGCGTCGGCGGCGGCCCGTTCCTCCCGCTGCTGCGCCTGTTCCCTGCGGCCCAGATCCTCCTCGGCGTAGGTCCGTTTCGTCCTGGCGTCCCGGATGGCCTCCAGCAGCCTGCGGATCTCGCCCACGTCGTCGCGCCGGGCCGCCACCCGCGCCCTGGCCGTGACCAGCAAGTCGTCGCCGGCGTCGACGGGGCCGAAGCCGTCGTCGGCGATGCCGGACCGCTGGGCCGCGTCGGCCAGCTCCGCGGCCAGCTTTCCTTCCGCCGTCCTGGCCTGCGCGGCGCGCCGGCCGAGCTTGCGCGCGGTGTCCTCCGCCTCGCCGAGCTGGCGGCGGTCCCGGCCGAGCCGGTCCCGCTGGCCGTCAACCTCCCGCGCCCCGGCCAGCATCTCGCGGCGCTTGTCCTCGATCCGCCCCTGCGCCTTGTACTCGTCCGAGCTCTTCAGGCCGGCCAGGCGGCCCTGCAGCTTCTCGCCCTCGTCGCGCCGGGCGCTGCGGCCGGCCTCGGCCTGACGCTCGGCCTCGGCCGCCGCCCGGCAGGCCGCCGCGGCCACGACGATCTCCGCCGCGTGCCCGGCCGCCGCGTCGGCCCGCGACTGTATCCGGTCCAGCTGGAACCGGACGTGTGCCCGCAGGTAAGCGCCGTAGTGGGCGAGAAAGCCGGTCGCGGCGGCGTCCGCCGCGGTGAGATCGTCGAACAGCTTCTGCACCGCGGCCAGGTTCTCGAAGTCCCGCGCCGCCTGCTGCACCAGGTCCTCGTCGACCGGGCTCAGCCCGGAGGACAGCGTGTCCGACACCTTGGCCGGATCCAGGTCCTTGGCCAGCAGGGGCCGGCGCAGCGCCAGCAGCAGGTCCAGGAGCTGGGCGTACCGCTCCCGGCCCAGGCCGAACAGGCGCAGGTCCACCAGGTCCCGGTAATCGGTCGCGGTCTTCCGCCAGGCGTCCGGCTCCAGCCGGGCCCGCAGCTGCCGCTCGGTCAGCGGCCTGGAGTCCGCCGCCAGCAGGCCGAAGTCGGTGCCGAGCCGCAGGCCGGTGACGTAGAACGACATCCGCACGCCGTCGGTGTTGCGGTGCGCACGCATCCCGATGATCAGCGTCACGGTCTCGGCGCGGCCGGTGCCCGTACCGGGAGCAGCGCCGGACAGCGCCCCGTCCGCACCCCCCGGCCGCGCGAACTCCATCCAGACGTAGCCGTACTCGGATTCCTGGCCGCGGTAGAGCAGGTTGGACTTCATGGTCCGGTTCTCGCCGCTGAACGGGTCCAGCCGCCGCGAGTCGGCCACCCCGTCGAGCACGAACGGGAACAGCACCTCTAGCGCCTTGGTCTTGCCCGACCCGTTGTGCCCTCGCAGCGCCAGCCGGCCGCCGGCGAACGCCCACTCCTCGTCAACGTAATCCCACACGTTGATAACGCCCGCGCGGACGGGGCGGAACCGGTCACTCATCGGGCTCTATCCTGCCGAATGCCAGGGCGATCTGGCCATCGGCGTGCCGCACCGGCAGCGCCAGCTTGATGTTGCGGTACCGGGCGGCGGCCGGGAGCACCAGCACCCCGCCGGGCACCGGCCGCAGCAGCCGCAGGTCCGCGAGGAACCCGGTGGCCGCGGCCAGCAGGCCGCGCGGATCGTGCTGCCAGGTGATGGTGAACGAGGCCGGGCCGAGCTCGTCGTACAGCTCCGCCATCGCCGCGCCCAGCCTGCTGTGCTCGACGAACGGCACCAGCAGCGGCGCCGTCCTGGCCGGGAGCATCGCCCGGTCCGGCTCGTCCGGCTCGGCATCGCCAGCCGAGCCGTGCACTGCATGCGCGTGCACTGCATGGGGGGCCGGGGCGGACCAGGCGAGCTCGTGCACGATTCCGGCGGCCGGCAGCGCGGAGTCGATCCGGTCCAGCAGGTCGCGCTGATCGTCGGCCTGGTCCGGCAGCTCCAGGCTGGTCAGCTGCTCGCCCGGATCCTCGATCAGGTCAGCGATCTTCGCCAGCAGCAGCCCGGCCGCGCGGTTGACCGCACCGCCGCGGCCGGGGAACGGCCGGTCGGTGCACCGGCCGCCGGCGTCGGCCAGCAGCACCCCCTCGGCCCGCCGCTCCACCGCCAGGCCGGTGAGCCTGGCCAGCTTCTCGGCCACGCCGGGCTGGCGCAGCGCCTCGGCGATCTCCGGCTCGGCCTGCGCGTAGTAGACCACCGGGTACTCGATCAGCGCCCGGGCCGCGCGCTGCGCCGCTGCCTCGCGCTGCGCCACGCGCCGGGCGCTGACCAGCGTGCTGTCCAGCAGTCCGGCGGCACTGGTCAGGTGCTGCACCGGGCGGGCCGGGCGGAACAGCGCGGCGCAGATGTCATGGTCGATGTCGTAGAGCGCGTCGCCGCGCTCGGTGTCGCTGGCCCAGGCCTCCAGCGACCCGTCGGACAGCCGGAGCGCGCCGCGGTCGGCCAGCCAGTCCAGCACGTCCACGACCGCTGCCTTGTGCGCGGTGACGGTGGGGTCGAAGCCGAGGCCGTCGATGGCGTTGGCCGCAGGGGTGAACGCGCGCACCAGGTCGGCCAGGCTGATCTCCACCCTGGATCGCTGGAATGAGGCCAGCACCAGGCAGAGGTAGGCCAGCCGGCGCCGGTCGAACGGCCTGCCGTAACGGGACGAGAAGACCGCCGACTGGGTGGGATCGAACGCGTCGAGACGGCGGGTGAGCCGTACCTGGCGGGTGGTCGCGGTCAGCGTGTAGCCGAGCAGGTCGCGGAAGTCCGCGGTCATCTGGTCGGCCCAGCGCAGCACCTGTTCCAGGGTGCCCGGCCGGGGCCGGGTCGCGGTGATCACGTCGTGGGTGAGCACCAGCCGCACCGCGTGCTGATAGGACCCCAGCTCGCTGAGCGGAACGGTGCTGGCCCGGGGAGCAGAAGCCGGCCCGCTCATTGCCGCCTCGCGGGCTCGAGCTGGAGCTCGAAGCCGGGCAGGTGCAGGGTGCCGTGCTCGGTCTGGACCGCGCTGCCAGCCTGGCTCGGCACCAGCCGCATGGTGAGCACGTCGTTGCCGCCGGCCGCGGCGGACAGCCGCCCGGCGACGACCGTGCGGGCCTCGGTGGCGAGGGTGAGCAGCCGCAGCAGCACCCTCGTCTCCGCGGCGTCCAGCACCCGGCTGTGCGCGCCGGTCTGCAGCAGCCGCCCCGCGGCTTCCCGCTCGGCCCGTCGCTCGGCGGCCTGGCGGCGGCGCAGCTCGGCCCGGACCGCCGGGTTGCCCCTGGCCGGCTGCGGAACGCCGGGGACCGGCGCCTTGCCGCGCCGGAACAGCGTGACCGAGATCTCCACGCCCGGCGCATCCGACCAGGTCGCACGGCTGGAGATCTGCTCGGCGTCGTCGTGCGCGCCGCCCAGGTGCCGGGCCGACCTGAGATTGAGTGCGGCCGACATCAGCGCGTAAGCGGCGCCCTCGTCCGGGGCCATGAACACCCACTCGGCCAGATGGCGAAGCTGGGATGAGCGGTTCACCCCGCCCCGCTGCGCCTCGGTGACCTGGCGCAGCAGCGCGATGACCGCGGAGACCGCGGCCCTGGTGGCGGTGCGCAGGCCCTCGGCCCTGGACTGCACGCCCACCGTGCTGGCCTGCACCGTGTTGATCTGCACTGGCCCGGAGTCGGCGGCGAACCACTCGCGCAGCGCGGCCCAGCGGCGGCGCCAGTCGTCCAGCAGCTCGTCCCGGCCGAGGAACGGGCGCTCGTCGGCCTCGGCCGCCAGCGACAGCAGGGCGCCGGCGTCCGCGCCGCCCGCGGCCTGCGCCTCGGCGACCGCCGCGGCCAGCCGCGGCAGGTAGCGGTCGAGCTCGGCCATGACATCGGTCATGTGGGTGAGCAGCGCGTTCTTGTACCGGAGGAAGGTGTCCGGCGAGGTATCGGTGGACCGGATGACCTCGCCCAGGGTCAGGTGGAACTGCGCGGCCCGCCGGGACATGTCATCCAGCACCGTGTCCAGGCGCGACAGCCGCCGGTAGACCTGCTCGGCGTCCCGCGCCCTGGCGGCCGCGGCCAGTTCCCTGAGGTCGTCCAGGATGTCGGAGAACACCAGCCGGGACAGGTTCGAGTCCCGGATCCGCGCGCCCAGCACGTCCTCCACCGCCGTGAACGCGCGGTAGCCAAGCTCGCTGAACTGGTAGACGGACTGCCGGTTCCGGTACCTGGCCAGGGTGCCGGCCCTGGACGCGTCCTCCAGCCGGTGCACCATGCCGTCCTCGGCCAGCGCGTCCAGCTTCTCCCGGAGGCTGCCGTCCAGCCGCGGCACCTCGGCGTGGGCGGCAGCCAGCTCGGCCAGGGCCGCCGCCACGTCGTCGGTGTGCGCCTGGATCTGGTGCACGCTGCGGAGCCGGTCAAGCGCCCGCAGCACCCACAGGTACCCGACATGATCGTCGCGCCGGGTGAAGTTGAACAACCGGAACCGGTCGCTGACGGCTAGTGCGTCAAGGTCCAGCGACTTCCGCTCGGCGACGTCCGCGCCGTCCGCGGTCTGGCCATCCTCGGTGTGCTCTGCCATCGGCTGGTCTCGTATCCCGGTTCCGCCATGGCCGCGGGCCCGGCCAGCACAATGCTATGCGCCCCGTGGTTAAGGGGCACCGGCTCAGTACATCCAGGGGCGGGAGGAGCTCGGCGGCGGGCCGGCCACGGTGGCGTGGTGGCTTGCGTGCTGGTGCCCGATCGCGCGGGCGACGCCGGGGCTGCCGTGCCCCAGCAGGGTCGGCAGGGCGATGCCGACAGCGACCCACATCAGAGCCAGAACGACTATCCCGCGCACCACCCGGCCTCGGGTGGTGAGGGTCCGGCGCCTGCGGTGGCTGCCGCCACCCGCGCTGCCGGTCCGGATGCTGACGTGCCGTAACGAGCTGTGAGTCCTCATCGAGAAGGTCCCCTCATGGGCGGCTTTGATCAGACGTTGCAAGGTTGAGAAGTTACACCACAATCCGTGCGCAGGTAGGGACTTTCGGATAGTTCTAGGTGGATTTCCGCCATGGTTATCTGCTGCCTGCGTGAGGACGCCGGTATCGGGGTATTGACCTAGCGGAAGTCCTGCCCCTCGCGGACGCCTGGTGGTGGAATGTGCAAGGCGATCATGAAATTCCGCGTACTCGGTCCGGTTGAACTCTGGTCGGCCGGGGAACAATGTGACCTCGGTTCCGCCAGGGCTCGTTGTGTTCTAGCGATTCTGTTGTTAACTCCGCGCACAATTGTGCCGGCTGAGACTCTCATTGACCGGCTGTGGGATACCCGGCCGCCGCCGAAGGCCAGGGAGAGCCTTTCGGTCTACATCACCAGGCTCCGGGCGTCGCTGCGGCAGGCCTTCGAGGATGCCGAGGATGAGGTCCGGCTTACCAGCCGGGCCCAGGGTTACGTGCTCGACATCGATCCCGAGGCGGTTGACCTGCACCAGTTCCGCCGGCTGCGGCGGCAGGCAGACGCGCTGATGGGCAGCGGGGACTACGACCACGCCGCGGTGCTGCTGCGCGAGGCGGACGGGCTGTGGCGCGGCCAGGCGCTGGCCGGGATCCGCGGCGACTGGGTGGCCCGGATGCGGGACAGCCTGGAGGAGGAACGGCGGGCCTCGATCCTGGCCAGGGTCGGGTGCGAGCTGAAGCTCGGCCGGCACGCCGGCCTGGTGAGCGAGCTGCACCGGCTGCTGGCGCAGTACCCGCTGGACGAGACATTCGTGGCGCACCAGATGACCGCGCTGTACCGCAGCGGCAGGCCGGGCGACGCGCTCAGCCTGTACCGGGATACCCGCGCCCGGCTCGCCAGCGAGCAGGGCACCGAGCCGGGCCCGGAACTGGCCGGGCTGCACCAGCGCATCCTGCACCGGGATCCGCTGCTGGCCGGCGAGACCGCCGGGTCCGCCGGCCAGCTGCCGGTCCCGGTGTCCCTGCCGGACGCGCTGCCGCCGGAGACGGCCGACTTCGTCGGCCGCGGCCACCAGCTTGAGCAGCTCACCGTGGAGCAGCCGGACGCGCTGCAGATCACCGTGATCGAGGGCATGCCCGGCGTCGGCAAGACCGCGCTGGCCGTGCGCGCCGCCCGGATGGTGGCCGGCGAGTACCCGGACGGGGCGTTCTACCTGAACTTCCACACCCATGACCCCGGCTATCCGGCGCTCGACTCGGACGAGGCCCTGCACCGGCTGCTGCGGATGCTGGCGGTGCCGGCCACCCAGATCCCGGACGCGATCGGCGAGCGCGCCGCGCTGTGGCGGGCCCAGCTGAGCCGCCGCCGCGCCGTGGTGATCCTGGATGACGTGGCCCGGCTGGACCAGGTCCGGCCGCTGCTGCCGGCCGCGGGCCGCAGCCTGATCCTGATCACCGCCCGGCGCCGGCTGCCCGACCTGGCCGGCTCGCGCACCCTGCCGCTGGACGTGCTGTCGGTGGACGACGCGGTCGCGCTGTTCACCCGCATCGCCGGACCGGACCTGACGGCCAGCCCCGGCCAGGTCGCCGAGGCGGTCGGGCTGTGCGGGCGGCTGCCGCTGGCGATCCAGCTCACCGCGGGCCGGCTCGCCCAGAGCAACCCGCCTGGCCTGGCCGACCTGGTGGACGAGCTGTCCCAGTCGCCGGTCCGGCCGGACGGCGCCGGCGCGGCCGGCCCGGAGGTGATGACCGCCTTCGACCTGTCCTACACCGCGCTGGAGCCCGATCATCAGCGGTTCTTCCGCCGGCTCGGCATGAACCCGGGCGCCCAGGTCCGCCTGCAGGCGGCCGCGGCCCTGGCCGGCGGCACCCACGCCGAGGCGGAGAAGGCCCTGGCCGCCCTGCTCGATCATCACCTGCTGGCCAGGGGCCCGGCCGGGGAGTACCGGTTCCACGACCTGATCAGGGGCTACGCGGCGGTGCGGGCCGCGCGGGACGATCCCGAGCCGGAGCGGCGCCAGGCCATCGGCCGGCTGCTCGACTTCTACCTGCACACCGCCGACCGGGCGGACCGGGTGCTGCACCCGTTCCGGCACCGGATGGCGGTGTCGGTGACCCGGCCGCCGGCCGCCAGCCCGCCGCTCGGCACCAGGCAGGACGCCGAGGGCTGGCTCGAGGCGGAATGGCGCAACATCCTCCAGCTCGCCCAGTACGCGGGCCGGCACGAGTGGAAGCGGCAGTGCGCGGACCTGGTCCACGTGCTGGCCTGCTTCGTGGACATCCGGGCCTACTGGGACGAGGCAATCGACGCGCACACGATGGCCCTGCAGGCCAGCCGGGACCTCGCCGACCCGGCCAGGGTCGCCCAGGCGGCGCTGGAGCTGAGCGTGATGAGCCAGCAGACCGGGCGGCACGATGCGGCGCTGCCGCTGGCCGAGGAGGCGGCGGCGATCTACCGGTCCAGCGGGGACCGGCGCGGCGAGGCCGGGGCGCTGGACCAGGTGGGCATGGCGCACCAGCGCGCGGCCCGCTTCAGGGAGGCCCTGGCCTACTTCCAGGAGGCCAGGGCGCTGTACCGGGACGCGGGAGACCAGCACGGCCTGGCCGGCACGCTGGGCCATTCGGGCATCGCCTGCTGGCAGCTCGGGCGCCATCAGGACGCGATCGACCACCTGCAGGACGCGCTGTCGCTGTACCGGGAGGTCGGGGACCGGCGCGGCGAGGCCAAGACGCTCAACAACCTGGGCAAGATGCAGCTTTCCCGCGGTTATCACCGGGACGCGCTCGAGCAGTACCAGGAGTCCCTGGAGATATTCCGCGAGATCGGCGGCGCGCAGAATCAGGCGATCCTGCACCACAACATCGGCAGCGTCTATCACTACAAGGGCAGCTACGCCGAGGGCCTGGCGGCCTGCCGGAAAGCGCTGGCGATCTACCGCAGCATCGGCGACCTCCCGGACGAGGCTGACGTGCTGAATGACATCGGTGCCATTTACCACAGCGCCGAGTGCAACGACGAGGCGCTGGTTTATCACCAGAAGGCCCGGGCGATTGCGGAAGAAATCGGGAACCTGTCGGAACAGGCGATCTCGCTGCGCCGGATAGCCGATGTGAATTACGGCTCCGGCCGGTACGGCGAGGCACTCGACAATTACCATGCCGCGCTGCGGATGGCCAGGGAGACCGGCGACCCGTACGAGGAGGCCAAGGTCCTCGAGGGCATCGCGGAGACCGTGCTCATCACCAAGGGGGCGGCCACGGCCCGGATCGTGTTCCGGCAGGCGCTGGACATCTTCGAGCAGCTCGAGGTGCCCGAGGCCGAGTCGGTCCGGATCCGGATCGACACCATCGAGCCGGCCGATACCCGCCGCATCTCGTTATCAGCCTGGGAGCAGCTGCTCTCACCGAGCTCGCGGCTGCGCGGCGGCCTGGCCGCGTCCTGACCGCCGCATCCCGCGCTATCCCCGCCCGGTACCGGCTCCCTGGCGCACCCTACCCTCCCCTGGCCCCGGCAGAGGACCAGCTGACCTGGGCTGACGATCCGGCAACGCCGGCGTCAAGCCGACTGCAATCCGCCCGTCCGTGCCGCCGCGCACGCTGGTATCGCGGCTACCGCTAGCGGAAGCCGCGGTATCAGAGCCGGAGGGGTGCCATGTCCAACAGTGCCGTCTCCAACACGGAGCAAACGTTCGGGCAGCGTGGCCCGGACACGATGAACACCCAGGCCCTAGTGCCGCCAGCCGCGACAGCGGGCGGGAGCACGGACGCCAGCGCGCCGGCGGCGCGGCGGCGGCCCGTCGAGATCCGGCTGCGGCCGCTGTACGCGACCGGGTTCATTCACGGGTTCGCGCTGTGGTACTCGATCGAGAAGCTGTTCATGCGGTCGATCGGCCTGAACGACTACCTGATCACCATCGCCACGGTCATGTACATCGTGGTCATGATGGTGGCCAACATCCCGATGGGCATCATCGCGGACCGGTGGAGCCGCAAGGGCGTGCTCTACCTGGCCACCTGCGCGCTGGTGGCCGCGTCGGTGATCTGCGGGCTGAGCCACGGCTTCGTCATGTACGTGGCCGGGATCTCGGTCTGGGGACTGTTCTACGCCGCGTACGCCGGGACCTACGACTCGGTGATCTATGACGTGGTGCTGGAGGAAACCGGCTCGGCCGACAGCTTCGAGCGGCTGTACGGCCGGGTGCAGATGTATGACTCCGCCGCGTTCATCACCGGCGCGCTGATCAGCGCCGGCGTGGCGCACTTCGCCAGCCTGCGGCTGGAGTACTTCCTGACCGTCCCGGTGACCTGCTGCGCGTTCCTTACCCTGAGCCGGTTCCGCGAGCCGGTCCTGCACCGCAAGGCGCGGCAGGACCGCCTGGCGGCCCACCTCGGGTCGATCCTGCGCGCCGCCACCCGGGCGGACGTGGCCTGGATCGTGATCTGCCTGGTGGCCAACTGCCTGGCCATGCGGCTGCTGTTCGAGTTCTGCCAGCTGTGGTACCTCGGCCTGGCCCTGCCCGCGGTCTGGTACGGCCCCAGCTTCGCGCTGCTGTACTCCGGCGCCTGGAGCGGCGGCGCGCTGGCCGACAAGCTGGCCAGCGACCGCACCGTGCTGGCCGCGGGGTTCGGCACGCTGGTGATCGCCATCGGGCTGTTCGTCCGGCTCCCGGCCGTGGTGATCGGCGCTCAGGTGCTCGCGATCATCGGGATCATCGTGCTCAACATCGCGCTGACCCGCTACCTGCATGACGCGATGCCGTCGCAGATCAGGGCCGGGGCCTCGTCGGTGGTCAGCACCATCGGCTACGCCGTGTTCATCCCGGCCGCCCTCGGCTTCGGCCTGGTCAGCCGGGCGCACGGGATCTTCGAGGCATCCGGCTTCGTGGTCGGCGCACTGGCCGTCATGTGCCTGACCCTGAGCGTGATCGTGGCCCGGCGCCGGTAGCGCCTGACCGGGCCTGCCCGGCCTCGTCCCAGCCACCGGCCCGGTCAGGTCCCGCTGGCGTGGTGGCCGGGCTCGCCGCCGGACGGCGCAGGGCCGGACTGGCGCAGGGCGCACGCGACCGCCTGGCCGAGAGACCTGGCCACCGGGGGCGGGAAGGCGTTGCCGACCTGGCGGTAGGCAGCGGTCTTGCGGCCGGAGAACTCCCATGAGTCCGGAAAGCCCTGCAGCCTGGCCACCATCCGGACGGTCAGCCTGGGCAGTCCGGTGACCGGGAAACCGGGGCCGGGGATCTCGTCGGCGATGCCGAGCCCGTCTACTCCCAGCCCGCGCCAGGCGGCGCGGGCGCGGGTCGGCCCGAGGTCCGGGCCGCCGTGCTTCTTGCTGCCGCCGACGATCGTCGGCGCGATCCCGTCGGCGCGCCGGACCCAGCCGGCCGCGCCCGGCCAGCCGCGCGCGGCCATCAGGTCGGCGAGCAGCTCGCCGACGGTCGGCGGGCGGCCCGGCAGCGGCTGCGGCCAGCGGAACCAGGATGCCCACGGCGGCCGGATCGCGACCAGCACGAACCGGGGTCGCAGCTGCGACACCCCGTGGTCACTTGCCCGCACCAGGTCCCACCAGGTCTCGTAGCCGAGCTGGTGCAGCCGGCGGAGCACCTGCGCCCGGTAGCCGTCGAACCGGCTCGCGCCCAGCCCCCGCACGTTCTCCAGCAGCACGGCACGCGGCTCCGACTCCCCGGCCAGCCGCAGCGCCTGCGGGAACAGGTCCCGCTCGTCCGCCTCGCCGAGACGCTGCCCGGCGATGGAGAACGGCGGGCAGGGCACCCCGCCGGCCAGCAGGTCGACCTGGCGGAAGGCCCGGCCGTCGACGTTGGCGATGTCGTCCTCGACGACCTTCCAGGCGGACTCCCGGTTCTGGCGCAGCGTCTGGCAGGCGTCCGCGTCGATCTCGACGACGGCCTCGTGCGCAAAGCCGGCCTGCTCCAGGCCGAGGGCCTGCCCGCCGGCTCCGGCGCAGATCTCGACGCACCTCAGCTCGCCGCCCCCGGGGACTCCCATGCATGCCTCCTGGCTCGGTAGTGCTAGCCGGCGCTGGCCGACCGCGGCTCAGGCCGCGCCCGCGCCAGAAGGCGAGACCCGGCGGCGGGCCGGCGCGCTATAGCCATCCATGATGGCCCGGCCCCGCCGCCTCCAGCCGCCGCCCAGTACCTGTGCAGACTTGCCGGGGCCGGATCCACAGCCCGCCGCCCCCGGCTGTAGCCGCCGAACCTGGACACCACCGGACAACGCCGGACAGTCGGTCCGGCGCACCCGCTGTAAGCGCCCTGTGGCGGGGTGAATTGCCCGGCCGCGCGGGCTTGTGCATTAGTGCCGCAAGAACGGATGATCATGGCACCGGCAACCCGGCCGGCCTGCACAGATAGGGAAACCCTGAGATGAACCGCCTCGCCTGGTCGGGCGCAGGGCGCCTGCGCGCGCCGACGACAGTACCGCCGCCGGGCCCGGAGCCGGCCAGATGACCCGCCGCCGCTGGGCCGCCCTGGCCGGATCCGTGGCCGTCACCGCGTGCGTGGTCTCGGCCGGCGCCACCGCGCTGGCCGCAGCCCAGGGCCCGCACGGCACAGCCCGCACCCACACCAACTACACCGGACCGGCCAGGACGGCCCGTCCGGCCGCCATCGGCCACCAGACCAACTACCGGGGACCAGCCAGGACGGGGACAGCGTCCGCCGCGGTGCACGGCTCGAACCTGGCGAAAGTACAGAGGGGATCGAAGTAGATGAAGCTGATGACCCGCGCTCGGGCCGGTTACCTGGCAACACTGGCGGTGGGGGCCGGGATCGGGATCGCCCTGGTCGGTGTCGCCGCGGCGTCACCCGCCGCGCCCGCCAAGACCAAGACCGTCACGCACCACTACTCACTGGCCGCGTCGGCGTTCGCCCCGGACGGGCTGCACGACACCACCAAGGACTACTTCAACCAGTGGGATCCGACCACGCTGTCCAACAGCGATTCCGGCCGGTGCTTCAACGCCGGCCTGTCACTGCCGACCGGTGTCACGATGAAGTCGATCACGGTCTACTACGTCAAGGGCTCGGTCTCGATGACCGTCAACTTCAACCGGCAGAACCTGACCAAGCACGCGTTCAAGGAGCTGGTGGACTTCGTCACCGGCACCACGACCGGTACCCCGGTGTACTCCCACACGACAAGGAAGATCCCGAAGTCCGTCGCCATGGTCGACTACACCAACTTCGCCTACTCCATGGGCGTCTGCCCCAGCGGCAACACCGAATTCAGCGGCATCACCATTACCTACACCCAGCCAGCCTGACCAGCGCGAACGCGGAGGCTCGCGGGGACATCCGTCCCCGCGAGCCGTTCCGTTCCATACCGGCTGGCGCGCCTCAGATGTCAGCTGCCTGTGGTCGAAAGTGGCTGTTCCCACAGCCATTTTCGCACACACTCACGGCGATCCTGCTTACGCCGGTCGCGAACGGACTTCTCCGGCCGGCCGGATGCCGGTTACCGTGACCGGTGACCCGGAACTGAGCCGGGTGCGGCCCGCCGTCAGCGGGGCAGCGTCGGCGGCGGCAACGGGCACCGGGCAGGACGGGCACCGGGCAGGACGGCACCGGGCAGGAGGCGACGACGATGGTCAGTCCGGCTGGGACCGGCCCCGGCGGCCGCGACCGGCGGCCCCGGCCGCTGCTGCGGACCACGCTCGGCGACGTGCTGCGCCGGACCCGGCTGGCTCAGCGCCGGACCCTGGCCGATGTGGCCAGGGCAGCGAAGGTATCCCTGCCCTATCTGTCCGAGCTGGAGCGCGGCCGCAAGGAGGCGTCCTCGGAGATCCTCGCGGCCATCTGCGCCGCGCTCCGGGTCGAGCTGGCCGACCTGCTGGCCGAGACCGGCCGCCGGCTGGCCGGCGACCCCGCCCGGCGGCTGGCCAGTGACCCCGCCCGGCAGCTGGCGGGCGATCCGTCCCGGCGGCTGGCACACCCGCGCAGCCGCCAGCCGGGCCGCGGTGAGCTGGTGCGGCTGGACGACATTCGCGACCGTCGCACCCCGCTCGGCACCCGAGATCCAGGACGCCGCCGACATCGCCCGGCCCGGCCCGGCCAGCGACGACGCCCGCTGCCTGCTCGCCGCCTGAGCCGTCCCGCGCCACCTGAGCCGTCCGGACCGCGTCAGCCCACAGCGGCCAGTTCGGCCGCGACGGTCGCCTTGCGGCTGGTGATCACCTCGTCCGCCAGGCCGTAGCCGACCGCCTCGGCCGCGCTGAAGGTCCGGTTCCGGTCGCTGTCCTTCCGGATCTTGGCGACCGGGTGGCCAGTGTGACGGCTGAGGATCTGGTCCACCTCGGCCCTGGCCATGGCGACCTCCTTGGCCTGGATGGCCAGGTCCGGCAGGGTGCCCTGAGCCTGGCTGGACGGCTGGTGCAGCAGCACCTTGGCGTGCCGGAGCACCGCCCGCCGCCCCGGCGCGCCGGCCGCGAGCAGCACGGCCGCCGCGGACGCCGCCTGCCCCATGCAGATCGTGGCCACGTCCGGCCGGATGAACTGCATCGTGTCGTAGATCGCGGTCAGCGCGCTGTAGGTGCCGCCCGGCGAGTTGATGTAGAGGCTGATCTCCAGGTCCGGGCTGACCGATTCCAGGTGCAGCAGCTGGGCCATGACCACGTTGGCCACGCCGTCGTCGATCTCGGTGCCGAGGAAGACGATCCGCTCCGACAGCAGCCGGGAGTAGATGTCGTAGGCCCGCTCGCCCAGCGGGGTCTTCTCCACCACGGTGGGGATCGTGTACTGACCCACGGTCACAGCCCTCCTATCTCACAGGCCCGCGGCCCGGCTGGCCGCGGCCGGGCGGACGTCGTCCAGCCGCTCAACGATGTGATCGACGATCCCGTACTCGCGTGCCTCCTCGGCGCTGAACCAGCGGTCCCGCAGGCTGTCCTCCCTGACCGTCTGCTCGGGCTGCCCGGTGTGCCGGGCGATCAGGCTGGTCATCGTGGCCCCGGTCCGCTCCAGCTGCCTGGCGTAAATCTCAACGTCGGCGGCCGTGCCGCCGAAGCCCGCCGAGCCCTGGTGCATCAGCACCTGGGCGTGCGGCAGGCTGAACCGCTTGCCCGCGGTCCCGGCGCACAGCAGGAACTGGCCCATGCTCCCGGCCAGCCCCATCGCCAGCGTGCGGACGTCGTTCGGAATCAGCCGCATGGTGTCGTAGATGGCCAGCCCGGCGCTGACCGAGCCGCCCGGCGAGTTGATGTACAGGCTGATGTCGGTGCGCGGATCCTCGGCCGACAGCAGCAGCAGCTGGGCGCAGAGCCGGTTTGCCACCTGGTCGTCGATCTCGCTGCCCAGCACGATGATGCGCTGGTACAGCAGCCGGGTGGCCAGCTGCTCGTCCAGCGTGCCGAGGATCGTGGCGGACTCGGTAACCGTGGTCTGCATGACAACCACGATGCGGCGGGAGCCGTGCGCCGCCCAAATGAATCTGCCGATAGCAGAGTAACGAGATGCGCCCGGGCCAGGGCGGGCCTCGATAGCTCAGACCGGGATGCTGACCAGCGTGCCGCCGCCGAGGACGGCGACGGTCACCCGGACGAGATCCTTTCGCATGATCGCGGTGCCGCCCTGGAGTACCAGGTGACCCGGATGGCCGGGCACCCCGTACCCGGCGGCCGGGACCAGCCATCCGGCGACCACCCGGCGCTGCCCGGTCCGGGACACCGCGATCAGCTCGCAGTCCAGTGGCCCGCGGACCCTGGACAGGTCCAGCGAGATCTGGGTGCCCCAGGCCTTTGTGACCAGGCCCACGGTGCCGGCCACGCCGGTGCGGGGGTCCACCGCCGAGTGCCGCTGGCCGGTCACAACCACGGCCGCCGGACCGGCCGGACCCGGCTGCCGCGGCGCGGCGGCAAGGCCAGCCGTCACCCCACCGGCGAGCAGGACCAGGCCGGCCGCCACCGCCACGGTCAGCTGACGGCGGGCGCGGTGCCGCTGTGCCGACGCGCGGCGCCGGAGCAGGTCGGTCACGTCCGGCTCGGCTGTCCGGTGCTCCCCGGCCGTTCCGGGCGCCCCGGCGGGCTCCGGGCCCGGCGGCTCGGCCGGCTCGATCCCGGACAGCAGCGGGGCCAGGGCAGACAGCTCAGACAGCTCGGCCGCGCAGGACGGGCAGCCGGCCAGGTGATCCTCGAACGCCTGGCGGTCCCGCGGCTCCAGCAGGCCAAGCGAGTAGGCGCCGACGTCGGTGTGCGCGACGCTCATGCCGACACTCCCCGCTCAGCCAGCACCAGCCGCAGCGCGCGCAGCGCGTAGTACACCCGCGACTTGACGGTGCCGACCGGGATGCCGAGCACATCGGCCGCCTCGTTCACCGTCCGGTCGCGCAGGACCGTCTCGGTGAGCACCTCGCGGTGGGCCGGCGAAAGCGCCTGGAGTGCCTCGGCCACGACCACCTTCCGCAGCAGATCGTCCGTGCTGTCGGAGACGGGCACGTTCTCGAGCATCCCGTCTCCCGTTTCAGCCGGCCGGGCCTGTCTCCGTCGTCTCTGGTCAATCACGATACGCCGGGCCACCGTGGCCAGCCAGGGCATCAGGGACGGCTCGGCCAGGTCGAGCTGGCTGGCCTGGCGCCAGGCCCGGACCATGGTCTCCTGCACCACGTCCTCGGCCTGCTGCCGGTCGCCCGCGGTGAGCCGGAGCACGTAGGCCAGTAACGGCCCGCGGTAACTGCGGTACAGCTCCGTGACGATCGCGTCGTCATCGGCTGAGCTCGTCCCGCCCGACCCGCCCGACCCGCCCATCCCGCCCGTTCCGGCCCGGCCGAGCCGCCGGCCGCCCGCGCGGCGGGCACCTGGCCGGCGGCCGGGCGGTGCGGGGATCACCAACGGAACACTCCAGCCGGAGCCTGACGGGGCGACCTGATGTGCCGGATCGTACCGTAATGCGCCCTCCGGTGACCCACCCGGCGATCCCCGCGGCGGACCGCCGCCGTACCCGCCCGGTCGAGGTCGGATCTTCCCCTGCCGCGCATCGCGCCCTCCTCCGGCGGTCGCGCCGTCTGGGCAGGCGGTACGCGGCGAAGCGGGCCAGCGGTTCAACAGCAAGGCGTGGTCCGGTCCGAACGGTGGTTCAGCCCGGTTTCCGGCCGGCCGCCGCCCGCGGCCGGGGCCGTTCCGCCGGACGCGCTGGCCGGCGAAAGCTCCAGATCGCAGTGAACCATCGGCGGCGGACGCTGCGTACCCCTGCCCGACATCGGCCCCGGGCGGCCCTCGCCGGCCGGGCCGCACCGCCCGGCGGCGCCGCGAGCACCGCCAGTCAGACAGGAGACAACACCATGCGCAGCATCAGCAGCCTGCACCGACGCGCCGCCGCCTGGACCGCAGCGGGCCTGGGCGCGGCAGCCCTGGCCAGCGCGCTGGCCGTGTCCGCCGGCCTCGGCACGGCGACCGCGGCGACCTCAGCCGCCGCCGTCGCGGCCCGCCATGGCGACCACTCGTTCTCGTTCGCGCTCGTGCCATCGCCGGGGATCAAGGCCTGCCTGCCGCACGCGGGCGGCCGGGTCACGATCACGCCGGGGAACCTCAACGACACCATGAAGGTCTCGATCCACGGCATGCCGCGCAACGCCGGCTTCGACCTGTTCGTGATCCAGCAGCCGCTCAAGCCGTTCGGCGTGGCCTGGTACCAGACCGACGTCAACGCGGGCCGCTACGGCAGCGGCAGCGCCACCGTGCGCGGCGTCTTCGACGTCGAGACCTTCTCGGTCTCGACGGGCGGCACCACCACGTTCGCGCCCACCCACCAGTACCACCTGGGGCTGTGGTTCAACAATCCCAGGACCCCGTTCAACCTGGGCTGCGAGCCGGGCGCGACGACCCCGAAGGTGACCCCGTTCAACGGCGAGCAGCACGCCGGCGTCCAGGCACTGAACACCTCGCAGTTCCCGGTCAAGGCCGGTCCGCTGTCACACGTGCACCGCTGATCACGGCGGTTCTCCACACGAACTCCACATTCAGCGCATCCCGATCTCACACCGGGTTGTTCAGATGGTTCACGTGGTCCCAGGGTCGCCGGCCGGCCTTGGTTGGGGCCGGCCGGTTTCGGGGGGATCCGGCCGGCCCCCATTTTGTGACGAGGTCGCCCGGCTCCGGGGTGCCGTTCCCGGCGGCTGGCACCAGTCCTGATGCCGACGGGGGCGGCCGGCCGGCGGATCCCTGGTCCGGCGCGGCGCCGCCCGCCGCACCCGCGCAGCGCCCGCCAGCGCACCCGTCCGCCGGGCCCGGTCATTGACAGATCATGATCGGATGCTGAGGCTTATGACCAGCCTAGATGCGGCCAGCGAAGTGGGGGGCCTGCGGATGGCGGCGACCGTGTTGCTCGTCGAGGACGAGCAGAAGCTGCGCGAGCTTGTGCGCACCTACCTGGAGCGTGCCGGTTTCGCGGTGCTTTCTGCCGGTTCGGGCGCGGAGGCACTCGGCCTGGCCAGCGCCGGCCGGCCCGACCTGGTGATCCTGGACCTGGGGCTGCCTGACATCCCCGGCGAGAGCATCGCCCGCGAGCTGCGGGCAGCCGGGCAGACCCCGATCCTGATCCTCACCGCGCGCAACAGCGAGGAGGACCGGGTAGCCGGCCTGGAACTCGGCGCTGACGACTACGTGACCAAGCCGTTCAGCCCGCGCGAGCTGGTGCTGCGGGTTCAGGCCATCCTGCGCCGGGGCGGGCAGGCCGCCGGGGATGGCGCCGCCGCCCGGTACGGCGGCGGCACCCTGGTCATCGACGAGCCGCGGCGCACGGCATCGGTCCGCGGCGCCGCGGTCGAGCTGACGCCGACCGAGTGGGGCATCCTGCTCACCCTGGCCGCGGTGCCGGGCCGGGTGTACTCGCGGTTCGAGCTGATCAACCGGGTACGCGGCTATGAGTTCGAGGGCTACGAGCGGACCATCGACTCGCACGTGAAGAACCTGCGCCGCAAGATCGAGGAGGATCAGCGCGACCCGAAGATCATCCAGACCGTGCTCGGCAGCGGCTACCGGCTCGGCCTGACGATGGACAGCTAGCGTGGTCAGGCTTCGGATGACACGGCCTCGGATGACACGGCCCCGGATGACACGACTGCGAACGCCCTGGATCCGCTGGTCCCGGCTCCGGACCGGTCCGGGCGAGTCCGGGCCCGGTAGCGCTCAGGCGGCCGCGAGCACGGTGGCAGGCACTCCGGCTAACGGGCGCGCCGACGCCAGGCCGGCCCTGCGGTCCTGGACGGCCCGCTACTGGCCGGGCCGGCCGGTGGCCTCGCGGTCGTGGGCCGCGGACCGCGGCCTGACCGGCTCGATCCGGCTGCGGCTGGCCCTGGCCTTCGTCGCCGTGGCCCTGTCGACGCTGGCCCTGCTGGCCGGCCTGATCGCGGTATTCGCGGCTGCCGATGTGGCAAACCAGGCCAGCAGGCAGCGAGATCAGCTGACCCAGGCGATGACCACGGCCGCCGGAGCCACCTGGGGCGCCTCCGGCAGCTGGGCCAGGGCCGACCTGAACCCGCTGCTGGACGCGGCCCGGCGGATCGGGGCCGGCATCGAGATCACCGACACCGGCGGGCGGGTCGTGGCGGCCTCGCCGGGCTTCGGGCAAGACGCCCGGCCGGCCCAGACCGCCAGGGTAATGATCGACGGCCGGTTTGTCGGCACCATCGGTGTCCGGCTGACCGGCACCGGCCTGGCCGCAACCGACACCGTGCTCCGGGAAGCACTCTGGCGGGCCATCGCCGGTGCCGCCGCGCTCACCGCGCTGCTGGCGGTGCTGGCCGCGCTGGTGATGTCGCGGCGGATCACCGATCCGGTCGCCCGGCTGATCGAGGTGGCCCAGGCGACCGGCCACGGCGACCGCGCTGCCAGGGTCGGCCAGATCCGTGCGCCTGCCGAGCTCCGCGACCTGGCTGCCACGTTCGACCGGATGGCCGACAACCTGGCCCGGCAGGACCAGCTGCGCCGCGACATGGCCGCCGATGTCGCGCACGAGCTGCGCACCCCGGTCGCTGTGCTGCAGGCCGGGCACGAAGCACTGATCGACGGAGTGGTGCAGCCGACCCCACGGCAGCTGTCCTCGCTGCGCGATGAGGTGCTCCGGCTGGCCCGGCTGGTGGATGACCTGTACACGCTGTCGTCCGCGGAGGCGGCGGCCCTGCAGCTGTCGCTGGCCAGGTGCGACCTGGCCGAGATCACCGCGACCGCCGTGGGCAGGCTGGCCAGCCGGTTCGATGCCGCGAGCATCACGCTGGAGCAGCGGCTGGCCCAGGTGACCATCATGGCGGACGAGGGGCGGGTCCATCAGGTGGTGCTCAACCTGCTCGGCAACGCGCTGAAGTTCACCCCGGCCGGCGGCCGGGTGAGCGTGGAGACCAGCGCGGCCGGCCAGCAGGCCCAGCTGAGCGTCATCGACACCGGCCGCGGCATCCCGGTCGACGAGCTGCCGCGGGTCTTCAACCGGTTCTGGCGCGGGCGGCAGTCCGGCCTGGTGGCGGGCAGCGGGATCGGCCTGGCCATCGTCGCCGAGCTGGTCCGGGGACACGGCGGCAGCGTTCAGGTGACCAGCACCCCCGGCCAGGGCACCCGGGTGGTCGTGACCTTCCCGCGCGCTTTAACTGCCCACCTGCCCCGTCCGTCCCGCCCGTCCCGCCCGGCCGGGCTCCGCTGGGTCTCCTCAGCAGACTGACCGGGCCGGGACAGTGCCCGGCCCGGCCAGCAGGTTAAGCCCGGTCGGCAGGTGAGCACCGCCGGGATCAGCCCAGGATCAGGTGCTGCGCTTCCAGGTGGTGGTGAACCCGTTGCCGCTGCCGTTCAGCGCGCCGGGCTGGCTCTCCACGTTGCCTGAGCCGTCCACCATGGTGATCTCGTCGTCGGTGAAACTGGAGATCACGCCGGAGGTCGAGCCGGCCTTGACGGTCGCGCTGCTCAGGCTCCAGGTGTGGTAATCGGTCAGCGGGTAAACGCCGGCCGAGCCGCTCGGCGCCTCAGCGATCCACTCAGCGCTTGAGTTGGCACAGCTTGAGCAGCTCTGCGTGGTGCTGATGTTGTCGCCGGAGCGGCTGGAGTCGGTGACCTTGAGGGTGTAGCTGGAGCCGCTCCTGGTCACCGAGGCGGAGATGCTGTCACCCGGCCGCAGGGTCTCGCCCACGACCTGGATGTCGTTGGTGGGATACATCTCCCACCAGGTGTAGTAGTAGGCCGTGTCGAGATAGCACTCGATCAGCGTGCCGTCCTGCTCCACCGAGTCGCTGCTGTAGCCGTCGATGCCGACCCAGAAGGCCGCCAGCGACTCAGTGGAGGTGCAGCTGCCCGTTGGCTCGGTCCACTTGCCGGTGACCGTGCTGAAGCCGCTGCCGGTGTCGGCGTAGCCGGACCAGTTGGAGCTCTGCACCTGGGTCAGGCCCTTGAGCATCGAGTGCCCGGAGACCCGGTGATCGACGGCGTGCTGGCCGATCTCCAGGTGCTTGATCGCCGCCTTCGCGATCGCGAGGGCGCGGGCGCTCGGCACGGCAGCCGTGCTGGCTCCCGCTGGCGGGCTGAAGGCCGCGACCAGGCCGATCGCCGGCACGCAGGCCATCAGGGAGATGAGCATTAACCTCGACGGACGACAATGCATTGCGGGGGTCGCCTCTCGTTCGGCGCGGCCGCCGTTGGCCGCTCGTGACCCGATCGTAACTTTTCGTTATCATGGTTATCAATACCGTGATGAATCCGGCCTGTCCCGGCGGCCCCGGCTGCGGGCGGGCGAGACCGCTCCTCATCTCGGAAAGCTCGACGGCAAGGCTGCCCGATGGCGCACAATTGGTGCCTGACAGCAGCGGCCGGTTTGGCCAGCACTGACGGGATCTGTGTCCCGTTCCACCCAGGAGTGAGCTATGGCCGCCTCCGGCTCGGCAGCACGAGCTCGGCCGCGCGCTGAGCGGCACTCGATCCGGCTTACCGTGACCGCGATGGTGGCGCTGCCGTCCGCTGCGCTGCTCGTGCTGGCCGGGGCGGCGGCCGCGGTCCTGGCCACCGGGACGGCCCGGCGCTCGTTCCTCTACAGTCACCGCGAGCTGGTCGCCTGGCTGCTGGCCGGCGCGAGCTTAGTCGCGGCCGCGATCGCGGTCGCGCTGGCGAGATCCTTCGCCGGCCGGCTCTCGGCGGACATCCGCGACCTGGCCGGGGCCGCCGCCGAGCTGGCCGCGGAGCGCTCACCGCACCCGGCCGCGGCGCCGGGCGCCAGCGTCCCCGAGATCACTGCCCCGGTCGGGGATGCCCCGCGGGCGCGCACCCGTTCCGCCGAGATCGCCCTGGCCGAGGCGGCCATCGAGGGCCTGCGGCAGGCCGGGCGGGCGGTGTCGGCCGGTGACGCAAGCCTGCGGGAGGGATTGCGGCGGGTGTACGTCAGCCTGGCCCGACGGAACCAGTCGCTGCTCCAGCGGCAGCTCCGGCTGATCGACGCGCTGGAGCAGAAGGCCCAGGATCCGGCCGCGCTGGCCGACCTGTTCGCGCTGGACCACCTCACCACCCGGATGCGCCGGCACGCGGAAAGCCTGGCCGTGCTGTCCGGCGCGGCGCCGGGCCGGTCGTTCCGCGATCCGGTTCCGGTGGTCGATGTCATCCGCGGCGCGATAGCCGAGATCGAGGACTACACCCGGGTGGTCAGCCCGGCCGTGGCCGACGACGCGGTACTCGGGCCGGCCGCCGCCGACATGATGCACCTGCTGGCCGAGCTGATCGAGAACGCAACCTTGTCCTCCCCGTCCGGTACCGAGGTGGAGGTCCGGGCCGGCCTGGTGGCGCACGGCCTGGCGGTGGAGATCGACGACCGGGGCCTTGGCATCGAGCCCGCGCGGCTGGAGGAACTCAACCGCCTGCTGGCCAGCCCGCCCGACTTCGACCGGGCCGACGCGGACCGGCTCGGCCTGTTCGTGGCGGCCCGGCTGGCCGCCCGGCACGGCGCCAGGGTCTCGCTGCGCCCGTCCCCCTACGGAGGTACGACCGCGATCGTGCTGATGCCGGCCAGCATCGTCGTGCCCGCGTCCGGGCGTAGCGGCGTAACGAGCGCGAGCCCCGGCTCCCGGCCGGAACTGGCCGGGCCGGCGGCCGTCAGCCAGCGCGCCGCGCGCCGGCTAGCCGTAGCCGCCAGGCTGTCGGCCTCCGCGGTCGCCTGGTCCCCGGCCCAGCCGACGGCACCGGCCGAAGGCTCTCCCGCCAGCGCCGCCACCCCCGGCCCTGCCGCCGCTGAACCTGCCACGACGGCGGCCGGGCACGCCGCGGATGCGCTGACCCCGGGCCAGGACGCCGGCGCCTACCGTGGCCTGCCCCGGCGGGCCCGGCAGGCCAGCCTGTCGCCGCACCTTAAGGACGGCGGACCGGCAGACCGGCGGGCGCAGGCCGCAGCGGAGCCGGCGCCGCCGGAGCTGTCCCCGGACCGGGCTCGCGACCTCGCGGCTGCCTGGCAGAGCGGATGGCAGCGGGAGCGCCGGGCCGAGCCGGACGCGAGCCTCCCGGACGCCAGCCTCCCGGACGCCAGCCTCCCGGACGCCAGCCTTCCGGACCCGCCGTCCGGCGAAGAGCCCTCGTGAGCTGGGACGAGCAGTGGCCGGACCGGGATTTCGGCCCGGTCGTGCGTCCCTATGCGGTGACCGGCGGCCGGACCGAGCCTGCCAACGGCGAGATCCTGGACCTGGTCTCGGTGGTAGTCGCCGCGAGAGCGCAGGACGGTGAGGACCGGGCCGGCCTCGGCCCCGAGCACCGCCAGATCCTGGACCTGGCCCGGCAGCCGCTCACGGTGGCCGACCTGGCCTCCGATACCGGGCTGCCGCTCGGCGTCGTCCGCGTGCTGCTGGCCGACCTGCTGGTGCAGGGCAGGGTGAACCTGATGGCGCAGCGCCCGGCCGACCAGCAGCCGAGCGTCGACCTGCTGCGGGAGGTGCTGCATGGGCTTCGCGCCCTCTGACAGCACAGTGCCCTCTGACAGCACAGTGCCCTCTGACAGCACCGGGGACCGGCCGCTGACCGTGCTGAAGGTGCTGGTGGCCGGCGGGTTCGGGGCCGGCAAGACCACGCTAGTCGGCGCTATCAGCGAGGTCAGGCCGCTGAGCACGGAAGAGCCGCTGTCAGCGGCCGGCCTCGGCGTGGATGACGTCACCGGGGTGGCCGGTAAGACGACCACCACCGTGACCATGGACTTCGGCCGGATTACCCTGGGCAGCAGCCTGCTGCTGTACCTGTTCGGCACACCGGGACAGGACCGGTTCTGGTTCCTGTGGGACGAGCTGGCCTATGGCGCGCTCGGCGCCGTGGTCCTGGCCGACACCCGGCGGCTGGCCGACTGCTTTCCGTCCGTCGACTATTTTGAGAAGCGCGGGCTGCCGTTCGTGGTCGCGATCAACTGCTTCGACGACGCCCCCCGTTACGATCCGGAGGACGTGCGCATCGCCCTTGATCTCGATCCGCATGTTCCGGCCGTGCTCTGTGACGCCCGCCAGCGCGACTCGGCCCGGATCGTCCTGGCAACACTGGTTGAGCACATCCTGGCCAGAAGATCGGCAGGCAGGTCAGGAACCCGGCACGCGGGAGCTCCGACGGCCTAGCTGGCCAGGGACCCAGCCGGCCAGCACCGCTGGCCGGGCCAGGCCGACTCGCAGCGCAGGTGGAGGTGACGCACCAGATGGCCGGTAACAGCCAGATGCCGGCCGAGCCGGGTGCGCCGGGCGCGCCCGGCGGCGGCCGGGGGCCGCGGCCGGTCCGGGCCGGGACGGTTCCGCCGCTAGCCGACGGCTTCGTGGCCAGGCCGGAGAGCGCGCCGGGCCTGGGCGCCTCGCTCGCCCTCGGCGGCGTGGTGGTGCTGCTGCCCGCCCAGCCGGCCGCTGAGACGGCTCCGGACTGGCTCGGGTCGTGCGGCAAGACCCAGCTGGCGGTGAGCTGCGCCGAGTCGCTCTGGCAGTCCCGCGGGGTGGACCTGCTGATCTGGATCGAAGCCGGCAGCCGGGCCTCGGTGCTGTCCGGCTACCTGGAAGCGGCGGCCGCGGCGATGGGAACCGAGCCAGCCGGCGACGCCGAGTCGGTGGCGGCCCGTTTCCTTGGCTGGCTGGAGCAGCGCAGCCGGCCCTGGCTGGTGGTGCTGGACGACGTCGTCAGCGCGGCGGACCTGGACAGGCTGTGGCCGACCGGCCCGGCCGGCCGGGTCCTGATCACCGCGGCCAGCCCGGCCGTCACCACCGCGGTGCCCGCCGCCGTGACCCTCCCGGTCGGGGCCTTCAGCCCCAGGGAGGCGCTGAGCTACCTGATGGGCCGCCTGACCGCGGACACCGACCAGCGGCTGGGCGCTATCGACCTGGTCGAGGACCTCGGCCGGGAGCCGCTGGCGCTGGTTCAGGCTAGTGCCGTGATCGCGGGCTCGGCACTGTCCTGCCGCGACTACCGCGACTACTTCGGCCGCCGCAGGGACGAGATGGCCGCCACGGCCCGGGCAGATCCGGCGGCCGCCGCGGTGACCTGGACCTACTCGTTCGAGCAGGCGAACCGGCAGTCGCCGGGCGGCGCCGCGCAGGCCTTACTGGGCATCACGGCGCTGCTCGACGGCGGCGGAGTGCCCGGCGACGTGTTCACCTCCGCGGCCGCGCTCGGCTACCTCGACCTTGCCACCGGCGGCACGGACGAGCAGGACACCGCGGGCGGGGCGGGCGGAGCGGGCCGGGCGGGCCGGGCCGGCGGGGCTCACCGGGCAGGCCCAGCGGCCGGGCCGGGCGCCACGGGCACCGCGGGCGCCGACCGGGCCCTGGCCGCGATGCTGGTGCTGGAGCGAGCAGGCCTGCTGACTATCGACCGGGCCGCGCAGCCGCCGGTGGTCCGGATGAACCAGGTGGTGCAGACGGCGGTCCGGGCCACCATGCCCGCCGAGGCGCTGGACCGGGCGGTCCGGGCGGCCGCGGACGCACTGCTGGAAGCGTGGCCGGACACCGAGCCGGGCCCCTGGCAGGCCGGCCTGCGCGCGTGCGCGGCCAGCCTGCAGCGCACCGGCGGCGGCAGGCTATGGGCCGATGGCTGCCATCCGCTGCTGCTGCGGGCCGGGCAGAGCCTGAACGCCGCGCGCCTGGCCGGCCCGGCGGTCGGGTACTGGAGCGAGCTGGCCGCGGCCAGCGACCGGATCCTCGGGTCCGGGCACCCGAGCACCCTGCTGATCGGTGAGCAGCTCGCCGCCGCCTACCTGACCAGCGGCCGGGCGGCCGATGCGGTGCCCTGGTGGCAGTGGGCGCTGGCCCGGCGCGGCCGGGAGTTCGGCCCCGACCATCCGGGCACCATCGATGCGCGCCGCAACCTCGGCCACGCGCTGGCCGCCGCGAGCCAGTTCGGCGAGGCGATCACCGTCCTGACCGCGGCCGCCGACGACTACCAGCGCACCCGCGGGCCGCAGCACCCCGAGACGCTCGGCGCCAGGGACGAGCTGGCCGCCGCCTACCTGGCGGCCGGGCAGTTCGGCGACGCGATCCGGCTGTACCAGCGCACGCTCGCCGAGCGCGAGCACCAGCAGGGCGCCCGGCACCCGGAGACCATGATCACCAGGGCGAAGCTGGCCGCCGCCTACCTGGCCGACGGCCAGATCAAGGCCGCGCTGCCGCAGTACAAGCGGGTGCTCGCGGACCGGGAGCAGGTTCTCGGCCCGGAGCACCTGGATACCATCGCGGCCCGCGGCAACCTCGCCGCCGCCTATCACACGGCCGGCCGGATGGCCTCCGCGCTGCAGCTGTACGAGCAGACCTGCCAGGATTACGAGCGGATCCTGGGCCCGGACCACCCGGACACGCTGGCCAGGCGCGCCGCCCTGGCGCACGCCTACTACGCGGCGGGCCGGATTACCGACGCGACCACGCTGCTGCGCGACGCGCTGGCCCGGTGCGAGCGGGTACTGCCCCCCGGCGACCCGCTGACCAGGACGCTGCGGGACAGCCTGGCCAACATCACCGGGGGGTGACC
This sequence comes from uncultured Actinomycetota bacterium, assembly GCA_963719705.1. GTDB lineage: Bacteria > Actinomycetota > Actinomycetes > Streptosporangiales > Streptosporangiaceae > CAVRCV01. The sequence goes on along the minus strand of CAVRCV010000007.1, from coordinate 95,065 downwards.
AGGGCGGTCAGCCGCGCTGAGCCTCGCTCTCCTGCCGGATGCCGAAGAACGGGGACCGCAGCACCAGCCGGGCGACCAGCATCAGCACCAGGCCGACGACGACCACCCCGACCAGCGACCAGATCTGCGGCGCGTGCTGCTGGGTGCGCAGCGACTGAACCACCATCCAGACCAGGAACCCGGCCGCCGCGATCGGCAGCAGGCCGAGGATGACGCCGTCGCGGACGCTGGTAAAGACCCGGCGGCGGTAGTACATCACCGTGGCCAGCGCGGTGAGCACGTAGAACACCGCGAAAAGCAGGCCGGTCACGTCGACCACGTCGGTGAACGCGTTCTGCACCGTGGTGGCGAGCAGGTACACCCAGGCCAGCGCGACCATGAGCAGCCCGACCAGCACGCTGGCGGCGACCGGGGTGGAGAACCGGCGGGACACGTTGCTCAGGAACTCCGGCAGCACCCGGTAGCTCGCCATCCCGTAGACCATCCGGGCGGTGAGCACGATGCCGGTGCCGGTCGTGGCGATCACCGAGAGGGCCAGGCTCAGCGCCATCACCTTGGCCCAGCCGCCGCCGCCCAGCGCCTGTGCCACGTACACCAGGATGTCGCTCGAATTGGCCTGCAGCTTGCCCGGCGACACGACGCCCTGCAGGCCGACGGTGGCCAGGGTGTAGATGATGGCCAGCAGAGCGACCGCGAGCAGCGCGGCCCGGCCGGGGTTGGCCCGCCGGTGCCTGACTTCCTCGTTGACGTACACCGTGCCGTCCCAGCCGGTGAACATGAACACCGCGGCGAGGAACCCGGCCACCGCGCTGCCCTTGCCGCCGATGCCGTGCAGGCTGAACCAGCCGCTGGTGACGGGGTAGGTGCCGGCATGATGACCGAGCACTACCACCAGGCCGGCGATCGCGAAGCCGATCAGGATCCCGTACTCGATGATCGCCATGCCCACCTGGGTACGCGCGGTGATCTTGATGCCAATCACCGCGATCACCAGCATGACCAGGCCGACCGCGGTGGCGATGCCGATGTTTCCCCACCTGCTCGAGGAGCTGGCACCGAAGACCGTGAGCACGGACGGCCCGAGCACCTCGATGCCGCTGACCGTGGCGATGATGTAAGCCGCCACCATCAGCCAGCCGGTCATGAAGCCGAGGTAGGGGTTGATGGCCCGGCCGACCCACTCGAACGAGGCGCCGCAGTTGGCGTTCCACATGTTCAGCCGGCGGTAGGCGTTCGCGATCACGAGCATCGGGATCGCGGTCAGGATGATGATCGGGCCGCTGCCGTAGGCGGTCGCGCCGACCAGGATCGTCAGCGTCAGCGCGACCGACGCCGCCGGGGCCGAGGAGGCCATGCCGATGACCGTGTCCTGCGCGACGCCGATCGCGTTGGGCTCCAGCCGGGCCGGCGGGGCGAGCCCGGTCCCGGCCACGGTGACTGCGGGTTGGTCTGTCATCTGGTCTCCCGTCCCCCCAGCCCGCGCGCCAGCGCCACGGGAACTGGTAATAACCCGGTGGCGCGCATCGGCGGCACTCCGGTCATGCTCAGCTTGGGCACGGCGCGATAGTAACGGCCATTTCCGGCATCGGCTAGATCTATGTGAATTTTCAGTGCTGGATGGGATATCAGTGCCGGGTGTGACCGCCATCGGCGACGATCATCTCGCCGGTGATCCAGCCGGCTTCTTCCGAGGCCAGGAACGCGACCGCGGGCGCGATATCGGCCGGGACTGCCCGGCGCGGAATGGCCTGAAGCGACACCACGAAGTCGAACGCCTCGGCGTGCTGGCCGGCCATGACCCCCTCGCTGGCGGTCAGGCCGGGCGCCACCGCGTTCACCGTGATGCCGTACCGGCCGACCTCGGTCGCCAGCGCCCTGGTGAACCCGAACACGCCGCCCTTGGCCGCGACGTAGTGCGCCAGGTTCGGGGTGCCGGCCAGGATCACGTTGGACGCGATGTTCACGATCCGGCCGTACCCGGCCGCCTTCATGTCCGGGTAGACGGCCCGGCAGGTCAGGAACACCCCGTCCAGGTTGACCGACATGATCCGGCGCCACTGGGCGAAGTCCAGCTCCTCCCAGGGCAGGAACGGCACGATGGCCGCGTTGTTCACCAGCACGTCGATCTTGCCGTAACGCTCCCGCGCCGCGCTGACCAGCCCCGCCACCTGTTCCTCGCTGCTCACGTCCAGCTGATAGGCCATGCCGCCGGTATCGGCGGCGGTCCGGTGCGCGGTGTCGGAGTTCAGGTCGGCCGCCACCACCGTGGCGCCCTCCTGGCTCAGCTTCTCGGCGATGGCCCGGCCGATGCCCTGGCCCGCCCCGGTGACGATCGCCACCCGGCCGTCAAGCTTCATCCCGTGACCTCCTTCTCGACTGGCCAGACCGCGGCCAGCACCGCAAGCGCGGCCTCGGCCCCGGCCCCGACCTGTACCCGCACGCCGAGGTCGGCCAGGGTCCGGCCGAGCGCGAGCAGGCCCACAACCGGGTTCAGCCCGCGGGCGCTCGGGCCCATGTGACCGATCCGGACCAGGTTCCCGGCACCCTGTCCGCCGGACAGCATCACCCCGTACCTGGCCCGCACGCAGTCCCGCACTGCCTCGTGGTCCAGGCCGTCCGGCACGGCCACCGCGGTGACGCAGGCGGCCGTGATGTCCTCGCTCTTCGGCCACAGCCGCAGGCCCATCGCGGTGACTCCGGCCCGGCACGCCCGCGCCGCGGCGTCGTGCCTGGCGATCGAGGCCGGCAGGCCCTCGTCCAGCAGCTGGTCGCAGGCGGCCTCGACGCCGTGCACGTCGCTGACCGAGGGGGTGTAGGGAAACCGGTCCTGGCCGTGCCACTGCTCCCGCCAGTCCAGCAGCGACAGGTAGGAGGCCCTGGGCGCAGCCGGGTTGGCCTCGATCGCGGCCCAGCCCGGCGCGCTCACCGCGATCAGCGACATCCCCGGCGGGCCGGCCAGGCACTTCTGCGGGCCGGCCACGCACACGTCGAGCTGCCAGGCATCCGGGTCAAACGGCATGCCGCCGAGCGAGGACACGCAGTCCACCAGGGTCAGTACGCCGCGGGCCCTGGCGACCGGGCCGATCCGGGCGCAGTCGTTGAACGTGCCGGACGGGGTCTCCGAGTGCACCACGGCAAGCAGCTCGATCTGCGGGTTCCGGTCCAGGAAGGCGGCCACCTCGTCCGGGTCGACCGCCTCGTTGTAGGGCACCTCGATCTCGTGCAGCCGCGCTCCGAAGCCCTTCAGCCAGTAGCCCATGCCCTTGCCGAACGGCCCGGAGGCCAGGTTGAGCACGTGCATGCCGGGACGGACCAGCGACCGGGCGGCGGCCTCCAGGCCGAGCACCGCCTCGCCCTGCATCAGGATGATCTCGTTCCCGGTCCCGAACACCCGGCCGACCTTGGCCTCGGTGCGGCGGAAAGCAGCCAGGAATGCCGGGTCGTAATGGTAGGTGATCGGGCTGCCGAGCGCGGCCAGCGTCCGGGCGCTAGCGGCGGTCGGCCCGGCGGATAACGTGAAATCCGGATCAGCCACAGGAAGCTCCTCTTACCGGGGCATAGTCACCAGAAATACTGACATGGCGAATGGCGAGCTTTTCACCCGGACTCCCCGGCTGCCTCCCGGCCGGCCGCCAGCGCGCGCTGCCTGGACAGCCGCCGCTCGGCCTGGTTGCTGGTGAGCTCGGCGGCGCGCTCGAACTCGGCCCTGGCCTCATCGGCCCGGCCCAGCTTGAGCAGCAGGTCGCCGCGCACGCTCGGCAGCAGATGGTAGCCGCGCAGCGACTGCTCGGCGGTGAGCGCGTCGACCAGGTCCAGCCCGGCCTGCGGGCCGAAGGCCATGGACACCGCGACCGCCCGGTTCAGCTCGACCACCGGCGACGGGCTGACCTCGGCCAGGATCGCGTACAGCCCGGCGATCCGTGCCCAGTCGGTGTCCTCGGGCCGGAACGCGCGGGCGTGACAGGCCGCGATCGCGGCCTGCAGCGCGTAAGGGCCGCGCGCCCCGCCAAGCTGCCGGGCCCGGTCCAGGGCGGCGAGCCCGCGGCCGATCAGCAGCCGGTCCCAGCGGGCCCGGTCCTGGTCCAGCAGCAGGATCGGCTCGCCGGACGGCCCGGTCCTGGCCCGGATCCGGGACGCCTGGATCTCCATCAGCGCGGCCAGGCCGTGCACCTCCGGCTCGTCCGGGGTGAGCTGGGCCAGCACGCGGCCGAGGCGCAGCGCGTCCTGGCACAGCGCCGGGCGCACCCAGTCGTCCCCGGCGGTGGCCGAGTAGCCCTCGTTGAAGATCAGGTAGATGACCTCGAGCACCGAGGACAGCCGGGCCGGCCGCTGCCGCGCGTCCGGCACCTCGAACGGGACCCTCGCGCTGGCCAGGGTCTTCTTGGCGCGGACGATCCGCTGCGCGATCGTGGCCTCGGGCACCAGGTAGGCACGGGCGATCTCGGCCGTGGTCAGCCCGCCGAGCAGGCGCAGCGTCAGCGCAACCCTGGCCGGCACCGACAGCACCGGGTGGCACGCGGTGAACACCAGCCGCAGCAGGTCATCGTCGATGTCGTCGGACTCGGCCCGGTCGAACTCCGGCGGCACCGCGGCCGAGCCGGCCTCCAGTGTCCCGGCCGATCAGCGCGTACTTCTCCCGCAGCTGCCGGTTCCGGCGGAACTCGTCAACCGCCCGCCGCTTGGCCACGGTCATCAGCCAGGCGCCGGCGTTGCGCGGAACGCCCTCGGCCGGCCACTGCTCCAGCGCCGCCACCACGGCGTCCTGCGCCAGTTCCTCGGCCAGGCCGACGTCGCCGGTGTAGCGGGCCAGCCCGGCGATCAGCCGGGCCGACTCCATCCGCACCACCGCCTCGACCGCGGCGTGGGCCGGTGCACCGCTCACGGTTACCGATCCCACCACCGCAGGTCGGACTGGGCAAGGCGGCCCAGCCCGGGCCGGTGGCACCGGCTGGCGCATGCACCCCGGACGGGCGCACCGGGAATGAAGGCACCGGGGGGCGGTGCCGGATCGCGCCACGGCACCGCCCCCGATCACGGCTGCGGTCAGGTGGTCGGCCGGATCGTGCTCTCGCCGTCACCGGCGACGTCCAGAAACCGCTTGGTCCACTCGATCGCCTCTGCCTTGTCCCGCACCTCCATCAGCCCCCAGCCGCCGACCAGCTCCTTGGCCTCGGTGAACGGCCCGTCCACCACCGTGAACTTGCCGCCGGAACGGATCACCTTGGTGGCCTCCGATGCCGGTGCCAGACCGCCGGTGGCCACCAGCACCCCGGCCTTCGTCGCCTCCTCGATGAACTTGCCCATCTCGGTCATAGCTTCCTCGCTGGGCGGGGGCATCGCAGCCGTGGGGTCGCCGAGCGAGTATCCGAGGTATCGCATGTCCTTCTCCCTTCTCCGGGCCGGGCCGCCCGGCCGGCCCTGCTTCTTGCCCATGCGTCGGTTGCGGACGGCCCGGATCGACATCGGCGGCAAAAAAGATTCAGGCTAGGGTCACCGGACCGGACCGAAAGGATCTGCGCATGCCCGTGCTCGACCGCCCCGGCACGTTCATCAGCTATCACGCCGCCGGCCGCGGCCCGGCGCTGCTGCTCAGCCACGGGTTCGCCGCCACGTCCGCGATGTTTGCTGCCAGCCTGCCCGCGCTGACCGTCGGCAACCAGGTGCTGACCTGGGACATCAGGGGGCACGGCGACAGCGGCGACCCGGCCGGCCAGGCGTGCTATACCGCGCAGGAGTCGGTCGGCGACATGCTCGCGATCCTGGATCACCTCGGCATCGGCCGGGCCGTGGTCGGCGGTCACTCGCTGGGCGGCTACCTCTCGCTCCGGTTCGCGCTCGCGCACCCGGACCGGGTCAGCGCGCTGCTGCTGATCGGCACCGGGCCGGGCTTTCGCAGCGAGACGTCCAGGGCCGAGTGGAACCGGGCGGCCGAGCGGCAGGCGGCCAGCCTCGCCGAGCGCGGCCCCGGCGGCCTGGACGTCGCGCCCGGCCTGGGCGGGGGACGGCATCGTAGCGCGGCCGGGCTGGCCAGGGCCGCTCGCGGCATCCTCACCCAGCACGACCCGGCCGTGATCGACGGCCTGGGCTCGATCCGGGCGCCGGCCCTCGTCGTGGTGGGCGCGCAGGACCGGGAGTTCCTGGGCGCCGCCGACTACCTGGCCGCCAAGCTCAGCGACGCAAGGCTGGTGGTGATCCCGGACGCCGGGCACGCGCCGAACGTGGACCAGCCGGAGCGGTTCGGCCTGCACGCCCGTGAGTTCCTGGACGAGGTTGCGGCCCGGCCCGCCGGCGCAGCCGACACGGCCGGCACGGCCGGGTAGAGTCGCCCCGTGGCTAACGATGACTGGCGGGTAACCGCGACGCTGCACGACCAGGACCGGCACCGGGCGCGCCACGCAGTCCGTGCTCGACCATGAGGCCGCGGACGATGTCCGGCGCCAGCTCGGCCACCGGGTCGCGGTCAGCGCGGACGGCGACCGGCTCTTCCTGTACGCGGGCTCGGAGGATGCCGCCAGGGAGGCCGACATGATCGTCCGCGGCGTGCTGGCGCAGCGACGGACTGAGCGGGGACTTCGCGCTGGAGCGCTGGCACCCGATCGAGGAGCAGTGGGAGGACGCCAGCGCCGGAATGCCGCAGACCGCCGCGCAGCGGCAGGCCGAGCACCTCCGGCTGGAGGCCGAGGAGTCCAGGGACTCCGCCGCGTCCGGCTACGCCGAGTGGGAGGTGCGGGTCGAGCTGCCCAGCCACCGCGAGGCAGCGGCGCTGGCCGGGCGGCTGCGCGGCGAGGGCCGGGCGGTGATCCGCCGGTGGAAGTTCCTGGTCATCGGCACGAACAACGAGGACGAGGCGAGCGAGCTGGCCGAGGCCATCCGGCGCGAGGCGCCGGCCGACGCGTCCGTCCGGACCGAGATGGCCGGCGCGCTGGTGCCGTTCATCGCCTTCTAGGCAGGCTGGCGCGGACGGATACGCGCTGCTGATCCTGCCGTCGGCGAACCGGGTCTATGCCAGCGCCTCGGCCGCGCTGACCCGGGCCGAGCTGGAGGTCTGCAACCAGTCGGTGCTCGGCGGGCGGCTGTCCGGGATCGATGCGGCGATCATCGGCGGCGTGCCCTACGTGACCTTCGCCGCGGAGCGGCTGGACGAAAGGGACGCCCGCTTCCTGGCCAACCTGTCCTGCGCCTACGCGCTGTTCGAGGCCGAGGGCGACCGGCTCAGGCCGGTCGGGCTTGAACCGGCTGGACCGGTTCGACGACGACCTGATCACGATCCAGAAGTACCAGGGCAAGACCAACGAGCAGTTCACCAAGCTGCTGCTGAACGTGACCCTGCTGGCGTCGGACTTCGCCCCGGAACTGCTGGAGCGCAAGTTCACGGTGCTGGATCCGCTCTGCGGCCGTGGCACCACGCTGAACCAGGCGCTCATGTACGGGTTCGATGCGTCCGGCCTGGACTCCGACCGCAAGGACTTCGACGCTTACGGCGCGTTCATCCGGACCTGGCTGCAGCGCAAGAAGATCAAGCACCATGCGGACTACGACGGCCCGGTGCGCCGGGACGGCAGGGTGGCCGGCCGGCGGCTGCAGATCAGCCTGGCCGCGGACCGGGCCGGACTACAAGGCCGGGGACACCCAGCGGCTCGACCTGGTCTGCGCCGACACCGCCCGGGCGGCCGAGTTCTTCCGGCCCGGCACGTTCGACCTGCTGGTGACGGACGCGCCGTACGGGGTCCGGCACGGCAGCCGGACCGCGGCCAGGGGCCTTGCGCGCGGGCCGCTCGACCTGCTGGCCGGCGCGATCGACGGCTGGGCGGCCCTGGTCCGCGGCGGCGGCGCGGCCGGCATCGCCTGGAACACCCTGGTCGCCCGCCGGGAGGAAGCGGAGCGGATCCTGGCCGGGGCCGGCCTGGAAGTGCAGGACTCCGGTCCCTACCTCGCCTTCCGGCACCGGGTCGACCAGGCGATCACCCGCGACATCCTCATCGCCCGCAAGCCCGTCACTCGCCGGCCACGAGCCGGTCTTATGACATGAATGAACCGTTACTGCTGTTGTTTTAGCAGTAACGGTTCATCCACGCTAAAAGAAAGGGGCTGCGGCGGATGCGGGTAACCGGGACCAGGCAGCTGGAGGCGTGGCGACAGCACGAGTTCCCGCCGGTCGAGCAGGTCACCCCCGGCGTCTGGTCGGTGCCGGTGCCGATCCCGATCGGCCCGCTGCGGTACGTGCTCAGCTACCTGATCGAGCACCGGTCCGGCTTCGTCATGGTGGATACCGGCTGGGACAACCCGGAGAGCTGGGCCGGCCTGGTCGCCGGGCTCAAGTCGTGCGACATCCCGCTGTCCGCGGTGACCGCGGTGCTGGTCACGCACGTGCACCCGGACCACCACGGCCTGTCCGCCGCGGTCCGGGAGCAGTCCGGCGCCTGGATCGGCATGCACGAGCGCGAGAACGAGCTGCTGGCCAGGATGGAGTTCGGGGCCACCGAGCGGCAGCACTGGCTGGACTTCCTGCGCTGGTGCGGCGCCCCGGCGGAGCACATCGAGGAGCTGGCCGCGCTGCGCAGCGCTGGCCAGCACGGGGCTGGCCAGCACGGGGCTGGCCAGCGGGGCGAGCGGCGCCGCCCGATGGCGAAGCCGGACCGGACCATCGCCGACGGCGAGCTGATCGACGCGCCGGGCCTGACCCTGCGCGCGCTGTGGACCCCCGGCCATACCCCCGGTCACCTGTGCTTCCGGGACGAGACCCACGACCTGCTGCTCACCGGCGACCACGTGCTGCCCCGGATCACCCCGAACATCTCGGCCTTCGACGAGCAGTCCCGGCCGCTGGCCGACTACCTGCGGTCGCTGGCCGCGCTGCGCGGCATCCAGCCGCGCGAGGTACTGCCCGCGCACGAGTACCGGTTCACCGGCCTGGACTCCCGGCTGGCCGACATCACCAGCCACCACGAGCGGCGGCTGGCCGAGATCCGCGGCGTGCTCGCGGCCGCGCCGGACGGGCTGACCACCTGGCAGGTGGCCGAGCGGGTGACCTGGTCCCGCGGCTGGGACCAGCTGTCCGGCTTCCCGCGCCAGTCCGCGCTCGGCGAGGTCCTCTCCCACCTGCGCGAGCTCCAGGACGCCGGCGCCGCCCGGTGTTCGCAGGACGGCCAGACACGGGCCGGCCTGGCAGGCCGCCGCGGGCAGGACTGATCCGGCCCGGCCGCACCGCCGTTAACTGTTTCAATACGAGTAACGCATCGGCCGGGGCCGGCGCCGCCGCGCCCGGCCGGTGCCGCCGACGGGAGCCTGCCGATGACCGCGCCGATGGTGACTGCGCCGACCGGGTCCAGCCTGCAGCGGCTGGCCGAGCTGTCCTGGGACCGGGTTGCCGCCGAGTCGGTGCTCTGGTACGAGGGCACCGCGCACGGCGGCCTGGAGCTGGCCGGGCGGATCCGCCGGGTGACCGGCGGGCTGCGGGCCGCCGGGGTGCGGCCGGGCGACCGGGTCGTGGTGTGCATGGCCAACTGCCCGGAGGTCCCGGTCACCTACCACGCGATCTGGCGGGCCGGCGCGGTGGCCACGCCGGTGCTGTTCCTGCTCAGCGAGGACGAGCTGCGGCACGTGCTGGCCGACAGCGCGGCGGTGCTGGTCGTGACCACGCCGGAGTTCGCGCCCAAGGTCAGCGCCGCCGCTGCCGGGCTGGACACCGTGCGGACCGTCGTGATCGTGGGCGAGGTGCCTGCCGGAGAATCCGTTCTGCCATTCGTGTCTTTTGCGCAGCTGGAGCAGGCCCCGGCCGGGCTGACCGAAAGCGACCCGTCCTCGCTGGCCGCGCTGCTCTACACCGGCGGCACCACCGGCCGGTCCAAGGGCGTCATGATCAGCCATGACGCACTGTCCGCGTCGGCCTGGGCGGCCGCCTCCACCTCCTATACCGAGGCCGCGAGCTGCGGGCTGCTACCGCTGCCGCTGTCGCACGTGTACGGGCTGATGGTGAGCGTGATGAGCCTGCACGCGCCGGATCCGGGCACGACCGTGCTGATGCGGTGGTTCGACGCGGCCGGCTGGCTGGCGCTGGCCCAGCGGCACCGGGTCACGATCAGCGCCGTGGTGCCGACGATGCTGCAGCTGCTGCTCGGCCAGCCGATGGAGGACTACGACCTGTCCGCGCTGATCCGGATCAGCAGCGGGTCCGCGCCGCTGCCCCCGCCAGTGGCCGAGGAACTGGCCCGGCGGCTGCCGGGAGTGGAGGTCGCCGAGGGCTACGGCTGCACCGAGACCGCGGCGATCATCTCCACCTCCCCGGTCGGCCAGGTGCGCCGGGGCAGCGTCGGCCGGCCGGCGCCGGGGGTGCAGGTGCGGATCGAGCGGCCGGACGGCTCGGTGGCCGGGCCGGGCGAGGACGGCGAGATCTGCGTGCGCGGGCCGGTGCTGATGACCGGCTACTGGCACGCCGAGGCCGAGACCGGGCAGGCGCTGCGCGGCGGCTGGCTGCACACCGGGGACGTCGGCCGGCTGGACGGCGACGGCTACCTGTTCATCGTGGACCGGATCAAGGACCTGATCATCCGCGGCGGCTACAACGTGTACCCGCGCGACGTCGAGGAGGCCCTAGTGCAGCATCCCGACGTACTCGCGGCCGCGGTGGTCGGCCGGCCGGACCCGGTGTACGGCGAGGAGGTCGTCGCGTTCGTGCAGCGGCGCCCGGACGGCACCGCTAGCGAGGCGGACCTGATCGAGTTCGCCAAGTCGCGGCTGTCCGCGGTGAAGTACCCGCGGGAGATCCGGTTCATCGACACGATCCCGCTGACCAGCGTGCTGAAGGTGGACCGCAAGCGGCTCCGCGCGACGCTGGCATCCGGCTAGCCTGGCGTGCCCTCGGAGGCGGCCGGACGGGTGGTCCCGCCGGTGCCGGCCGTTCCGGTGCCGTCGGCGGTGCTGGCGAAGGACTCCTGGTTCCAGGCCGTGGCGCTGCCGTATCCGCCGTGCTGGCGCACCACCAGGGTGCCCGCCATGTGGTCGCCGATCCGCTGCCGGTACCGCGAGCAGAGGATCACGATGAACCCGACGATCGGCGTCAGCAGCCAGGAGTCGAAGATCAGGCCGATCCAGCGGGTGGCGAGCTGGCCGGTGCTGGCCGGGCCGCCGTCGTCCTTGCTGACGACCCGGATGCCGAGCCACTGCATGCCGAAGGTCTGCCCGTTATGCCCGCGTGGCCTGGCCACCCAGTACCAGAGCATGATCACGATCCAGACGCCCACCGCGATGAGCCAGGTCAGGCCCTTGACCACGCCGTGGGTGTAGTTGTACACGAGGCTGAACAGGATGCCGGGGATCAGCCCGGCCAGGAAGCTGTCGATGATGTACTGGACGATCCGCCGCCCGGTGATCCTGGTCAGCTGCCTGGGCACGGGCGAGCCGCCGCGGCCGTGCCGCGGTCCCGCGCCCCACTCCGGCCGCCACTGCGCGCCCGGCTGGTTCTGCAGCCCGGTGGCCGGACCGCCGTCCTGCGGCGCCGCGCCGCTGAGCCCGCCGCCGCCCGGAGTGCCGCTGTTAGGAGTGGTACCGCCCGGAGTGCCGCTGTGAGGAGTGGCACCGCCAGGAGTGGCACCGCCGGGACCTCCGCTGTCCGGGACCCCGCCGGGCTGGTCGGGCGCTGGTTCGCCCTGAGGCATGCTGCTCATGTGCTCCCCCGATCCCGCGGCCCGGCCAGCGAGGCTGGTCCGTGGCTGCGGCCTGTCCCCTGTGTCGCCGTTGGCACTGCCGTCGCCGCTAGCACTGCCAGGGGTTACTACCCGGCGTGATGTCCGGAACACGCGCCGCTGGACAGGTAAATACGCGCTTAACCCACCAAAGACCGCGCAGAGGGGGTGGTTTCAGCTGTCCGGAAACCGGACCAGACGGCCAGGCAGCCGCATCGAGCCCGCCGGGCAGTACCAGGTCATGACCTCTGCCTCAAGGTGCCCGGCGCGTACCGCCGGGTCTGCCTCCGCCAGGCGCCTGGCTTCCGCCAGCGAGCCGGTGCGGTAGAAGACCAGACCGCGCATCCTGTCGTCGGCCTGGCCCTCGAGCGGCCCGGCCGTCACCGTGTGGCCGGCCTCGTGCAGGCTGGTCAGGTAGGCCAGGTGCGCCTGCTGCAGCTGGCGATCGGCCTGCTCATCGCTGGGCGGCACGGTGGCCGGGGTGCGCAGGATCACGAACTCGAACGCTTCCAGGTCCATGGTCAGCGTCCTGCTGCCGGGACTGCGCTGGCGGCCGGGCCGGTCTCATGACTGCCGGGGCAGCGCCTGCAGCTGAGCCATGTGCATGGCCAGGTGGAAGTCGCCATTGCCGATGATCAGGTGCCCCAGCGGCATCGGCTGGTCGTTCACCAGCTGCCCGCCGTCCACGATCAGCGCGGGCACGGGGCGCTCGCGCTCTTCCTCGGTCAGGTTCTCGTAGCAGCGGGCCAGCCGGGCCGCCGACGCCCGCACCGCGTCGGCCAGGCCGGCCAGGCCGCCGCACTGCCGGGCGTAGTCAAGCAGCCCGTCGTCATCCACCACGGGATGGTTGTCATAACTGGCCGTCCCGGTCTCGTGCAGGGTCTCGGCGGCCTGGCTGAGCAGCTCGTTGTTCAGCGCGATGTGCGCGCCGATCTGGCCGGCTGTCCAGCCGGTGTCCGGGTCGCTGAACCCGCCGGCCCGCAGCGCCGCGGCGAACGGCTCGTACGCTGCCTCGATCTGGGTTGTGCTCACGCTGTCAGGCCCCCCTGCCTGATCAGGATCCGGACCGGCCCCGGATTCGGTAACTTGACAATGGAAAGATACTACCTTCAGCCTGGAGGGACGTGTCCTACCATCACGGAAACCTGCCGTCCGCCCTGCTCGACGCCGTGCGCGAGGCGGTCGCCGACCGCGGTATCAGCGGCGTCACGCTGCGGGACGTGGCCCGTCGGGCCGGTGTCTCACACAGCGCGCCGGCGCATCATTTCGGCAGCAAGGCCGGGCTGCTGACGGCCTTCGCGATCGAGGGGTACCGGCTGCTGGCCGAGTCGGTCATCGCCGAGGTGACCGCCGCCGGCACCGAGGATCCCGGTGCCGAGCTGGCCGCGGTCGGCCGCGGCTACGTCCGGTTCGCGCTCAGTCACCGGGCCGAGTTCGAGGTGATGTTCCGGCTGGACGCGCTGGATCCGGCCAGCCCGCAGTTCGTGCTGGCCAGCGAGGCCGCCTACCGCCTGCTCACCGCGACCATCGAGCGCTGCCGGGCGGCCGGGCGCCTGGGCGGCCGGAGCACCGAGCTGGTCGCGGTGAGCGCCTGGTCGTTGGTGCACGGCCTGGCCGCGCTGTGGCTCAGCGGGCGGTTGTCGGAGCGGATCACCGAGCAGGACCCGGACCGCCTCGCGGCCGCGGTGTGCGACCTGTTCATCGCGGCCGTCCTGCCCGCACCGGGCCGGGGCGGGCGGATCAGCGGGACGGGATGACTGCGCGGCCCGCCTGCCTCCGCGGCCCGCGCTGCCTCCGCGGGCCGGGGCGGGCGGTCAGTACAGCGGGATGACCACGATCGGCGTGGTGGTCGGCTGGGCGGTGCCGCCGGCCGGCTCGACCGTCAGCCCGACCTGGTCCCCGCGGACCAGTCCGGACGCGAGCACCGGCGCGGTCCGGCCGGCCCTGGCCGCCGGCAGCAGTCCGGCCGATCTGGTCCGGGGCTGGCCGAGCAGCCAGAGCTGGTAGACCTTCGTGCCGGGAAGCGCGGGCAGGCCGCTGCTCGTGAAGATCATCTTTCCGGAATGCCGGGCGACGACCACGGTGACCGTGCCGCCGAGGGCGGTCCGGTGGGTCAGGATCCGGGCGCCGGGCGAGCCGAGCACGGCCGCGATCGCCTGCTGCTGCGACTGCGCCGCGGTGAGCTGGCGCTGGCTCGATGCCAGCAGGAAGCCGAGCGTGACCGCCAGCGCGACGGCGGCCGCCGCCAGGCCCACGGCCAGCCGCGGCAGCCAGCCGGTCCCCGGCCTGGGTGGCAGCACCGGCCGCACATCGGCGGCGGGCGGCAGCTGGCGGGTGGCCGCGGCCGCGGTCAGGACCCTGACCTTCAGGCCGGGCGGCGGCACCCTGGCCACCGCGATCCCGAGCCTGGCCGCGGCGTCCTGGAGGCCGCGGACCTCGTGGCCGCAGGACTGGCAGCGGCCCAGGTGATGCTCGAACCTGTCCCGCTCGGCGCCGTCGATGGCATCCAGGGCGTAGGCGCCGGTGAGGGTGTGCAGGTCGTGACGCAGCAGCTTCACGAGCTCACCCCCAGGCAGTCGCGCATCCGGATGAGGCCGTCGCGGATCCGGGTCTTGATCGTGCCGAGCGCCATGCTGAGCAGCCCGGCAACCTCGCGGTAGCTGTAGCCGCCGTAGTACGCCAGGGTCACCGACTCCCGCTGCAATTCGGTCAGCGTGTCCAGGCAGCGCCTGACCCGTTCCCGGTCCAGGTTCGCCTCGACCGCCTCGGCGACCTCGTCCACCTCGATGGGGACCGACGCCGCCGCGGATTTCTGCGCCCGCGCGGTTTCCGCGCTGGCCGAGCGAACCCGGTCCACCGCCCGGCGGTGCGCGATCGTCATCACCCAGGTCTGGGCACTGCCCTTGGCCGGATCGAACCGCGAGGCGGTGCGCCAGACCTCGAGCAGCACTTCCTGGGCTACCTCCTCGGACTGCGCCGGATCGCGCACCACCTTGCAGATGAGCCCGTAGACCGGCCCGGCCAGGGCGTCGTAGACGGCCTCGAACGCCGCCTGATCGCCCCGCGCGACCCGGTCCAGCAGCCACTCCAGGCCGCGCTCGGGCCCGGCCGGGCCGCCGGGGACCGGCGGCGGCACGGGCAGGTCGCGTCTGCTCATCGCTCCTTATTCGGATCGGGCCGGGCGGCGGATGGGTGCCTCTGCGCGCTGGTGCGCTGCGGCCTGCGCCGACCGGTCAGGCACTCAGGACCGCCCCGGCCAGCCAGCCAGGGCGCCCCGGCGGACGGGGCGTAGGCTGGCGGCGAAGCAGTGCGCCCCGGCCGCACCAAGCACACCGGCCAGGCTGGCTCGGGTGGCCTGGCCGAGCTGGCCTGATCGGGTACGCCGGCCGGTCGGACGGGGCAGGGCGGCGGGTCAGCGCGGCCAGGGCGGCCGCCAGCCTCGCCCCGCTCCAGCCGGGATGATCCGCCACCGCGACCAGCTGAGGCACGAAGTAGCGGGCGTTCACGGTGCCGGTCCCCGACGCGAGGTCATAGCCGGGCCTGGCCCGGAACCCGGTCACGGTGCGCAGCCTGCCGTCCTGGCGGAACGACACCGTGTTGCCGCCGCGGGTGACGTCCACGATGCCCAGCGGGATGTGGTGCTCCCGCAGCTCCGGTGCCGCGGCCAGCAGCCGGTACAGCGCCGGGTTGATCAGGCCGAGCGGGTGCCCGGCCACCTGGTCCGCCAGCGCGACGATGCCGGCGAACTCGGGCGTGGCCTCGCTGGTGCCGCAGGTCGGGTACCAGCCCGGCTGCTGACCCGGGAAGCTCTGGTACATGTCGGCGGCCCCGTTGCAGGCGCCGCTCATCGAGATGTCCGGCACCCCGCGGCGGCCGCCGACCACGCTGCGCACCCCGTTCTGGTACCACGGCCGGGCGAAGATGACGGACTTGCCGCCGCCGGAGGCCAGCGGCGCCGGCGCCTGCTCGCCGAAGAAGTCGTTGGTCGGCGACGCTGTAGGTGTCGTTCCACACCGCTGGCCGGCCGGAGGCTGCGGCCGCCCGCGCTGAGCCGCAGCTCGGTGCCTCCTACCCCGGTCACCAGCGGGTCACTGTCCGGCCAGGAGGTCACCCGGTGCAGGTAGTAGTCATAGCCGTTGAACCTCAGGTCGGCCGCGCCACTGTCGCCGGACGCGGCCAGCACGGTCACCCCGTGCGCCGCGGCCTCGATGTAGGCACCGCGCAGCCGCAGCAGCGACCTGCGGCCGGGGAAGGTCTGCTCGGTGGCGCTGAAGCTCTGGCTGATCACCCCGCCCAGGTGGTGCCGGATGACATACCGCTCGGCCGCGACGATCTGCGGGAACCCGGTCGTTCCCTCGTTCTCCGCGGCCGGCGTCTCGACCAGCAGGATCCGTGCGCCGGGGGCGATCACGTGGGCGTACTCCACGTCCAGGTCGGTCTCGCCGGCCCAGCCCTCGCGGTTGGCATCCGGCCGGTACCGCGCGACCCTCCCGGCCGGCTGGATCACCCGCAGCGAGGGCGGCGCAGCCAGGCCCGCCTCGCGGTCAAAGACCGCGAGGTCATGGCGCACGGTCGGAGAGCCGTAGGAGTCGACGATGACGATCGTCGAGCCCCGGCCGGTGATCCCCTGGCGGTACAGCGCGGGCAGGTCGTAGGCCTGCTGGATCTGGCGCGGCCGGTAACAGGCGATCCCGTACCGCCGCTCGCAGAAGGCGGTGCTGGGCGGCACCGCCCCGGCGCCCAGCACGTGCACGAGGCCCGGCCGGATGACCACCGCTGGCCCGGCGGCAGCCGGAACCCTGGCCCCGGCCGGAGCGGGCCGGGGCACCGCCGCTCGGGCGGCGGGCAGGCCGGGCGCGGCGGCCAGGACGAGGACGCCGACGGCGGCCGCGCACCGGGACGGACGCATCTGCGTTGTTCTCCCTGGACAGGCCGACACGACGGCAGCAGCCAGCCTAAGCGGCACGGGTCACGGACGGAATCCGAACGACCGGATGAACCACGACCTTTGCCCGGTATCAGGTGAAATAGGCCCCCCCTGCATTGCCGACCGCGCCCGGCAGGCCACAGGCCGGGCGACGCGGCCAGACGGCGGGATAGCGTGATGCCACGGGCCGAGGAGGCGCCAGATGAAGCTCAAGCTGGACCTGCACGACATCTACAACCACGGCCAGGACATCGACCGCGCGCTGCGAAATGTCATCGACGAGGCGGTCCGGACCAAGGCGCCGCTGGTCGAGATCATCCCCGGTAAGGGTTCGGGCCAGCTCAAGAAGCACGTGCTCAGGTTCCTGGAGCAGAAAGAGATCAAGCAGCTCTACCACCGGGTGGAGAAGGACTCCAAGAACTTCGGCCGCGTCTTCGTCCACTTCCGCCACTAGCACCTCCGCAGTCACGCCCCGCCCCCGAGTGCTGCCGCCTGAGCAGCGGCAGTGCGGATGCCGTTTAGCCGCGGGGGATCCTGCCGTGCGGCGTCCGCCTGCCTGCAGGGGGGACGGTACGGGACGTAAGGCCCAGTGACAGGCTCGGCTCGGAGACTAATGCAGCGGACAGGCCGACGGCCGCCCGCGCGGCCCTGGCCAGGCCGGATGGCCGCCGGTGCCGGGGTGAGCAGGAGCCCGGATCGGCCCGGCGGACCGCTGTTCCGGCCAGCCCGGCGTTGCCGGCATTCTCCGGTGCCCAGGCAAAGCCCATGTCCCCCGCTCCCCCGGCCGGCGCATGCCGCGCGGCCTGATCATGCTCCAGCCCCCGCGTTATGCTTTCAGCCGGTTTTCCGGCTGTCCAGCCAGCTGCGGGTCAAGGCACGCATCCGTGTCGCCGGCCCCCCGTGCTGACCGTAGTGTGCCGGGCTCGGCTGACCGGTCTGGCATGCAATGATGACCCGCATGAGGGTCGTACTACGCATACTGGTCTCGGCGGCCGCGCTG
This sequence comes from uncultured Actinomycetota bacterium, assembly GCA_963719705.1. GTDB lineage: Bacteria > Actinomycetota > Actinomycetes > Streptosporangiales > Streptosporangiaceae > CAVRCV01. The sequence goes on along the minus strand of CAVRCV010000007.1, from coordinate 77,457 downwards.
TTCGTGGCCACCCTGGCCATCAGCGGCATCGAGCTGACCGCGGGCAGCACCGAGTCGAAGGTGCTCACGCTGCTCGTGGTGGCGCTGATCTTCGGCGTGGTCAACACGGTGCTGAAGCCGATCGTCAAGGTCATCGGCTGTGTCTTCTACGTGCTGACCCTCGGCCTGATCGCCCTCGTGGTCAACGCCCTGCTGCTGCTGCTCACCAGCTGGGTGGCCGGGAAGCTGTCGCTGCCGTTCCACATCACCGGGTTCTGGCCGGCGTTCTGGGGCGCGATCCTCATCGGCGTGGTCAGCTGGCTGCTGAACCTGCTGCTCGGCGACCGGAAACAGGAAAGTGGCAGCCCTGACGACTCACGGCTCCGGAACTGACCGCGGTAGCTGTCGCCGCCCTGCCGAACCTGCCGCTCGGCGGCCGGAAGCCGGAAAGCAGCTCCTGACCTGCGGCCAGTGCCGGATCTAGGATTGCGGTGTGCCGACACCCACCACGCCGCGGCCTCCCGCCCGCCCCCGCCCCCGCGTCAGCATCGGCCGCATCGGCCGACCCGGTACCAGCAGACCAGGGGCTGGGCGGCGGCGCGCCGGCTGGCGGCTCACGGCGGCGGTTACCGCCGGACTCACGCTGGCCTCCGGGCTCACCCTCGCCGGGCCCGGCCCGGCCGCGAGCGCCGCACCGGGCTCGGCCAGGCGCGGCACCCCGGCCGCTCACCGGACCACCCGGTATCGGCAGACCACCGGGCATCCGCGGGACATCCGCCTCGGGCGGCTCGCCTTGCGCCGGTGCGCGAGCGCGCCGCTGACCTACTGTGGCCGGCTCCGGGTCCCGCTCGACTACTCCTCGGCCGCCAGCCCGGACATCCGCCTCGGGTTCCGCTGGCTGCCTGCCACCGCCGCCCGGCACCCGGCCGGCACGATCCTTACCGTGGAGGGCGGGCCCGGATTCGCCTCGACCGGCACCGAGCCCGAGTACGTAGCGATGACCGGCCCGCTGCTGCGCACCCGCAACCTGCTGATCATCGACCTGCGCGGCACCGGCACGTCCACCCCGCTGGACTGCCCGGGGCTGGAGAACTACAGCCGGACCCAGCACCAGGACGGCCGCGCGTTCGACCGCCTGGTGGCGGCCTGCGGGGCCCGGCTCAACCACACCTGGCGCTACCGCGGCGGCGGCTGGGTACACGCGTCGGACCTGTTCAACACCGCGGACTCGGCCCGCGACGTGTCCGGCGTGCTGCGCGCGGCACACCTCGGCCGGGTGGACCTGTACGGCGACTCCTACGGGAGCTGGTTCGCCCAGGTCTTCGCCTCCCGCTACCCGTCGCAGCTGCGCTCGGTCACCCTCGATTCCACCTATCAGGTGCTGGGCCTGGATCCGTGGTACACCACCACGGTGGTGACCGCACGGCGGGCCTTCAACCGGGCCTGCCGCCTGTCGGCCGCCTGCGCGACGCAGGCCGGGCGAGCGCCGGCCTGGAGTCGGATCGCGGCCCTGGCCCGGCGGCTGGCGCGGTCGCCGGTGAGCGGCAGGACCACCACCGAGAACGGCACCGCGGGCCGGATCACGGTCACCGCGCTGACGCTGGTCAACCTGGTCAACAACGCGGGCTTCGACCCGGTGGTCTACCGGGACCTGGACGCGGCCGGGCGGGCCCTGCTGCGCCACGGTGACCCGGCCCCGCTGCTGCGGCTGGCCGCGCTGTCGCTCGGCTTCGACGACACGAACTACCCGCTGCCGGAGTTCAGCGACGGCCTGTACTTCGCCGTGTCCTGCACCGACTACGTGCAGCTGTTCAGCCGGGACGAGCCGCCGGCGGTCCGGGCCAGGCAGTACCGCGCCGCAGTGCGCCGCGAGCCGCAGCGGGTGTTCGCGCCGTTCAGCATCGGCCAGTGGACCAGCCTGGACCAGTACACCGAGGCGTACAGCGCCTGCCTGGACTGGCCGTCGCCGGCGCACCGCAGCCGGCCGATCACCCGCCGGCCGCCGCTGGTGCCGGCCAGGCTGCCGGTGCTGATCCTGTCCGGAACCCTGGACTCGCTGACCCCGCGGCTGCACGGCGCCACCCTGGTGGCCCGGCAGATGGGCCGGTCGGCCCGGCTGGTGACGTTCGCCAACCTGACCCACGTCATGCTGCAGGACGCCGACGACTCCTGCCCGGCCGCCGTCTACCGGCAGTTCGTCCGCCGCCCCGGCGACCTGCACCGGCTGAACGTCTCGTGCGCCAGCCGGGTAGCACCGGTGCACACGGTCGGCAGCTACCCGCTGCGGCTCGCGGACGCGGTGCCCGCGGCGCCTGCCGGTGGCAACACCGCGGGCAGGCTGGCCCGCCAGGCCGCGTCGGTCGCGCTCGCCACCGTCGGGGACGAGATCAGCCGCTGGCCGCTGCTGGGCGGCGACCGCGACCGCGGGCTGCGGGGCGGCCAGGTCCGGTTCTCCGGCGGTAACGTGCTGCGGATCTCGCTGAGCCGGGTCCGCTGGGTCACCGACGCCCTGACCGACGGCACCGCCCGGTGGAACCAGTCGTCCGGCTGGGTGACCGCCCGGCTGGTGGTGTACCCGGCGGCCGGATCACCGGTGCGGCTGACCGCCCGGTGGCGGGTGTTCGGCCAGCAGGACCAGCTCGCCGTCATCACCGGCAGCCGGGGCAGCCGGCACCTCGCCGCGGTGATGCCCGCGCCCTGACCTGGCCGCCTCGATCCGCACCCGCGCACCAGGCGCGGGCTGGCTGCCGCCGGAGGGAGCCCGCCGGGCCGTCAGCGGCCCGGCAGGAGCTTGTCCCGGATGGCGGCCCACTGCAGCGAGTGCCGGATCCCGTCCGCGATCGGGTACCGCGGCCGCCAGCCAAGCAGGCGGGCCGCCCGGTCGCTGCGGGTGTAGGCGCCCGCCAGGTCGCCGGGACGCCGCGGCGCGGCCACGGCGGCGATCGGCACGGGCGCGACGGCGTTGAACGCGTCGAGCAGCTCGCGCACCGTGGTCCCGGTACCGGTGCCCAGGTTGATCACGGCCGAGGTGGCCGTCCCGGCCAGCAGCTCGTCGAACTTGCCGAGCGCGGCCAGGTGGGCCAGGGCCAGGTCCCAGACGTGCACGTAGTCCCGGATCCCGGTGCCGTCCCTGGTCGGGTAGTCGGTGCCGGTGATGCGGAACGGCTGCCCGGTCTCGCTGGCCTCGATCATCTTGCCCAGCGCGTGGCTGGGCTGGCGCAGTTGCAGCCCGGTGCGCATGTCCGGATCGGCGCCGATCGGGTTGAAGTAGCGCAGTGACAGCACCCGGATCGGCTCCGCCGCCGCGATGTCGGCGAACATCGACTCGCACACTGCCTTGGTCCGCCCGTACGGGCTCTGCGGGTCGATCGGGGAGTCCTCGTCCACCGCCAGGTCCGCACCGACCTGGTAGATCGCCGCGGACGAGCTGAAGATCAGCCTCCGGCACCGGTTGCGCACCAGGTGCGTGACGAAATCCAGGCTCTTGGTCACGTTCCCCCGGTAGTAGCCGACCGGGTCGCCGACCGAGTCCGGCACCACGATCAGCGCCGCGCAGTGCACTACCGCCCCGACGCCCGGGTGCTCGGCGAAGATCCGGTCGATCAGCGGCCCGTCGCAGATGTCGCCCCGGTAGAAGGCCCGGCCGGCGGCGAACTCGGGCCGTCCGGTCACCAGGTTGTCCAGGATGACCGGCGTAATCCCGGCATCCGCGCAGGCAGACGCGATCGTGCTGCCGATATAGCCGGCTCCGCCGGCGATCAGCACCTCCATCGGGCTCCCCTCTGTCTAGCCCTCGGGGGACGACCCCCCTGATCCCCCCGAACGGTGTTCGTGCCGCGGCACTGCCCGGCCCCGCGCGCCTGCGCCGAGGCCGCCCGTTCTCACCGCTACCGTAAGGGCATGGACTCGCTGCCGGGCACAGCGGCGTCCAGCGAGGCACCGCCCGCGTCGTCCGCCTCGGCCGGGCTGCCCGGCCCGGCCGGGACGGCCGGTACGACCGGGACGGCAGGTCCGTGGCCGGTCATCGACCTGTTCTCCGGGGCAGGCGGGATGAGCTACGGGTTCCGCGCCCACCCCGGTTTCCGCATCGCCGGAGCCGTCGACGCCCAGCTCGGCAAGCCGAGCACCAGGCCCGGCACGCTGGGCTGCAACGCCGCCTACGCGGCGAACATCGGCGTCCGCCCGGTCGAGGCCGACCTCGCGGTCACCGGCCCGGCCGAGGTCTGCCAGCTGCTGGCGCCGCCGGCCGGGGTGACCGTGCTCGCCGCCTGCCCGCCGTGCACCGGTTTCTCCCGGACCATGGCCCGCAATCACGTCCGGGACGACGCGCGCAACGGCCTGGTGGAGCGGGTGGCCGCCTTCGCCGAGCTGCTGCGACCGCAGATCGTGCTGCTGGAGAACGCGCGCGAGCTGGTCATGGGCCGGTTCTCCGAGCACCTGCGCGGCCTGCTGGCCGGCCTGTCCGGGCTCGGCTACCGCACCTGCGCCAGCACGCACTTCCTCAGCGACTTCGGCCTGCCGCAGAAACGGGAGCGGGCGCTGGTCATCGCCGTCCGCCGGCCGCTGCCGCTGCGCACGCTGGCCGACCTGTGGTCCGGGATCGCGGTCAGCCCGAAGGCGACGCACGTGCGCCGGGCCATCTGGGACCTGCCGCCGGTGGCGGCCGGCCAGGCCGATCCGGCCGACCCGCTGCACGTCAGCCCGGGGCTCAGCGCCGAGCTGAACCGCCGCCGGCTGGCCGCCATCCCGCGCGACGGCGGCGGCTGGCCGGACCTGATCGGCCGTCCCGACGCCCGGCAGCTGCTGACCCCGGCCATGCGGCACCGCGCCCGGCTTGGGGACCTCGGCAGTCACCCGGACGTCTACGGCCGGCTGTGGTGGGACCGCCCGGCGGTCACGATCAAGCGCGAGTGCGGCCACATCGGCAACGGCCGCTACGCCCACCCGGAGCAGGACCGGCTGTGCACGGTCCGGGAGATGTCCATCCTGCAGGGCTTCCCGCGCGGCTACCGGTTCGCCGGGTCGCTGTCGAACATGTACCGGCAGATCGGAGACGCGGTCCCGCCCCTGATCAGCTACCAGCTATCCGTTCTGTGTTCCTGGATCCTCACCGGAACCCGGCCCGAGCCGGAACAGCTGATCCTGCCCGGCTGTCATCTGCGCCCGGATGACCTCCAGGCCCGCCCGTCCTGACCCGCCCGGCGCAAGCCCCATAGGGTCCGGTTTGGCGCGGGCCGGGGGACTCGGCCGGTCAGGCGATGAGCGCAGCCCGCGGCCCGGTTGTCCCGGCGTCGCCCGCCCGGCCGTCGCCGCCCCCCGCGCAGAACGCGGCGACTTCCTCCAGCCGCAGGTCAAGCGCCGCGGCCAGGGCGGCTACGGTGAAGAAAGCCGGAGTCGGTATGCGCCCGGCCTCGATCTTCCGCAGGGTCTCCACCGGGACGCCGGACCGGGCGGCGATCTGGGTCATGCTCTGCTCGGCTCTGGCGTCGCGCAGCAGGATGCCCAGGCGCCGCCCGCGCTCGCGCTCCTGCGCGGTAAGCAAGGGCCGGACCATAGCGTTATTATAATCACGGTATAGTTATCCCGTCAGGGAAGCCGATGACTCGCTGGCACCGTCATCGGACTGCGAGCATCAGACGGCACGGGATCCGTCATGAGCGCGACGGCAGAGGAGCAGCGACGGCAGTGGTCGAGCTGAAGACGGCCGGCGAGATCGAGGCGATGCGGGCCGCCGGGAAGGTTGTCGCCGGCGCGCTGGCCGCAGTCCGCGACCGGGCGTCGGTCGGCGTCCCGCTGACCGAGCTCGACCAGGTGGCCAGGGACGTGCTGGCCGAGGCCGGCGCCGGGTCCCCGTTCCTGGGCTATCAGCCGGGCTTCGCGTCGGTCCCGTTCCCCGCGGTGATCTGCACCTCGGTGAACGATGCAGCGCTGCACGGCATCCCGACCGGTTACCGGCTGGCCGACGGGGACCTGCTCAGCGTCGACTGCGGCGCGCTGCTGGACGGCTGGGCGGCCGACGCCGCCATCTCGCTGACCGTCGGGCGGCCGCGGCGGGCCGATGCGAAGCTGATCGAGACCGCCAGGGCGGCCCTGCGGGCAGGCATCGACGCCGCGGTGGCCGGAGCCCGGATCGGCGACATCTCGGCCGCGATCGGCGCGATCGGCCGGGCCCAGGGCTACGGCATCAACACCGACTTCGGCGGGCACGGGGTCGGCCACGCGATGCACGAGTCACCCTCGGTGCCGAACGAGGGCCTGCCCGGCCGTGGCCTGCGGCTTCAGCCTGGCCTGGTCATCGCCGTCGAGCCGTGGTTCATGGCCGGCGGCAAGGACGCCTACCGGATCGACGCCGACGGCTGGACCCTGCTGCACCGGCGACGGGAGCAGGGCCGCGCACGTTGAGCACACGATCGCGGTCACCGCGGACGGCCCTCGCGTCCTCACCGCTCCCTGACCGCGCCGCCACCGCGCCCGGCCGCCGCGCGGCGGCCCGCCAGCTCCGCGTGCCCCATCGCGCCGCCGCCGCGCCCGGCCATCCGCGCATCGCGCCCGGCCGCCGCGCACCATGATCCCGTAAATAAAATGCTGCTGGGACAGTACTTTCTTTACGGGATCATGAAAACGGCCGCGCTCCCGGCTGCCCGGCCGCGCTACCCGGTGATCGCCTGCGGGAACGTGAACAGGTCGTGCGGGTCGTACTTGGCCTTCACCTGCTGGAGCATCGGGTAGTTCGCGCCGTAGTAGGCCTGCTGCCAGTTGGTCAGGTCCGGATCCGCGTAGTTCTGGTAGGCCTGGCCGCTGGCGTGCGGGTGCACCGCCGCGTAGTACGAGCGCAGCCAGGCATGCTGGTTCGCGATGCCGCCGCGGTGGCCCGGGGCGCCCCACGAAGTCGAGTACTGGGCCAGGAACAGGGCGTTCCGGTGCACGAACGCGGTCGCCCCCGGCCGCACCCGGTTGATCGCGCCGCCGCAGGCATCGAACGCGACCGCGCCCACCCCGCCCGGCGTGCCGTGCACGTGCCGCAGCCTCTCGATCCCGCCGATCAGCGCCCGGAGCCCGGCCGCGTTCAGCTTCCGGGTGAAGAAGTCGGACTTGTTGTAGGAGGGCACCCGCATCGCGGCCGGTCCGGCCAGGCAGCTCGGCACGGTCTGCCCGGCCGAGCAGCCCGCCTCGATCAGCATCGCGTTCAGGTACGTTTCCTGCTGCAGGAACGAGCCGCTGGGCCGGGACCCGGCCCTGGCATACAGCCGCCCGAGTTGCCGGGCCGCGCCGGAGATGCTGCCCGCGTAGGTGCCGCCGACGCCGATCTGCGGCAGCCCGCCCGGCGCCGCGGACAGGTGCAGGTTGGACCAGAGCGCGTCCGGCGCGAACGGCGCCCAGGACTGCCAGGCGTCGACCACCCTGGCCGCCTGCGACCAGGGCCAGGTCAGGAAGAACAGGACCAGCCGGCGCAGCGGGTGGGCCCGGAAGGTGAACGAGGTAGCGATCCCGAAGTTGCCCCCGCCGCCACCCCGGCAGGCCCAGTACAGGTCGCGGTGCTGGCCGGAGTTGGCTGTCAGCACGCTGCCGCTGGCCGTGACGATCTGCACGGACTCCAGCGCGTCGCAGCTCAGCCCGTAGATCCGGGACAGCACGCCGACTCCGCCGCCGAGGGTGAGCCCGGCGATGCCCACGGTCGGGCAGGAGCCGCCGGGCACGGCCAGCCCGTGCCGGGCCAGGTGCTGGTAGAAGTCCAGCAGCCCGGTCCCGGTGCCGACCCGGACCGTGCCGTTCTTCAGCACGGTGAACGAGTCCATCTCGGTGACGTCGGCGATCAGGCCGCCGGTGACGCTGGACCAGCCGCCGTAGCTGTGCCCGCCGGAGCGGGCCCGGACCGGCACCCGGTACCTGGTCGCGAAGGCCAGGCAGGCGGCGACATCGGCGGGGGTGCGGCAGTAGGCGATCCCGGCCGGCCGCAGGCCGTCGTAGCGCGGGTCGTACAGCAGCTTCGCGGTGGTGTAGCCGCGCTGGCCGGGCTGGATCAGCCGGTGCGAGCTCAGCTTGCGCCGCAGCGCGTTCCAGGCCGCGGCCGGCGCCCCCGAGGCGGTGTCCGGCCCGCCTCCGGCACCGAACCGGATCATCGCGTCTGCCGCGCTGCCCTGGGCCACCAGCGCGCCCGCCCCGGCCAGCGCGCTGGTCCGCAGGAAGGTACGCCAGGCCCGGCTGACCGGCTGCCGTGGCCGGCTGCGCGGCGGACTCCGCCCGTCCCGGATCACTGATCACGTTACTCACCCGTCCAATCACGCTTCGTGCTAATGCCGAGGCAGGCCGGGGGGTACGCCCGCCCACTCAGCATAAGACCAGGGCCAGAACGCGGGCCGCCGCGACTCACTGTCGCCGTCGGCTTCCCGGTCAGCCGGATCAGGCGGCGTCGTGGAAGACCAGGCCGAGAGTGTGCCTGCGGCCGTCCAGCACCGTGCTCACGCCGTGCCGCACCGGTGCCGCAGACCAGCCGCGCGCCGACGGCACCGGCCGGTCCCTGGTGGTGAACACGATGCCGTGACCCTGCGCCAGGGCGGCGGCGTGGCCCCTGGACTGGGCCCGCGGCCGCTGCTCGACCAGGAGGAACTCCCCGCCGGTGTGGTCGGTGCCTGGTCGGTCGAGCCCGATCACCACCTGGAGCGGGAACACCAGCTCGCCGTAGAGGTCGCGGTGCAGCGCGTTCCAGTCCCCGGCCTGATAGCGCAGCAGGATCGGGGTCGGCCTGGCCTGCCCGGCCCGGTGGCATGCCTCGAGCCAGTCGTCAAGCCGGTCCGGCCACGGTGCCGGGCGGCCCAGCCGCGCGGACCAGTCCCTGGCGATCGGCAGCAGCCGGGGATAGAACGCCTCCCGCAGCTCCGCCACGAGCGGCGGCAGCGGGTAGCGGAAGTAGCGGTACTGGCCCGAGCCGAACCGGTGCCTGGCCATGTCAATGGTGGACCGGAACCGGTCGGCCTCGTCGTAAAGGGCGGCGACGCCGGTGCACTCGGCCGGGCTGAGCAGCGGCCCGGTCCGGGCATACCCCAGCGCGTCGGCCTGTGCGGCCAGGGCCGGCCAGTCGAGCTGGCCGACCCTGCCGGTGACGGACATGGTGGCTGCCGTCATCGGGCTGCCTCCAGGTCCAGCAGCGTCCGCTTGGCCGCATCGCCGCCGGCGTAGCGGCCGATGCTGCCGTCGCTGCGGACTACCCGGTGGCAGGGCAGCACGATCGGCAGCGGGTTGGTGGCGCAGGCCGACGCCGCGGCGCGCACTGCCCTCGGCCGCCCGGCGGCGGCGGCCAGCATGGCGTAGCTGGCCGTGGTGCCGTAGCCGATGCCGGGCAGCTGGCCGAGCACCTCCCGGCGGAACCCGGCCGAGAGCTGAAGGTCGAGTGCCAGGTCGAACCGGTCCCGGCGGCCGGCGAAGTACTCGTCGATCTCGCGGGCGGCCGGGTCGAGCCGGGCCGGGGCGGACAGCAGCCGGGGGCTGATCCGGTCCGCCAGCCGGGCCAGCACCGCGTCGTGGCCCTCGCTGGCGAACGCGACCCGGACCAGGCCCTGGCCGGTCGCGGCCAGCAGCAGCGACCCGATCGGGCTGTCCACGGTGCGGTAGGCGACGTCGAGCAGGCCGGCCGCGGCCGCCTGCCCGGCCAGCCGGGCCCGGAGCGTGCTCATCAGGTCAGCATCGGCCGGGGATCCGGTCCGCGCCGGACTGCCGGGGCCGCCGGTGACGCCGGGGCCGCGTAGCGCGGCCGCCAGGGACTGGTCGGTAACGATTGCCTCGGGGCTAGTCATGGCTGGTCTCCTTCACCTTTCTGGTTGCCGGACCGGGCTGCAGGCCGAGAGCGCGGCGCAGGGCCGCGATGCCGTCGGCGGCGCTGCGCCGGGCAGCTGCCTCGCTGGTGCCGAGCAGCCTGGCCACCTCGGCGTAGGGCAGGTCGGCCACATAGTGGTAGGCCACGGCACCGCGCTGGCCGGGCGGCAGCGCCGCCAGTGCCCGCCACAGCTCGGTGTCCGGGTCACCCGGTGCCGTGACCCGTCCGCCTGCCTCCGGCCGGGCGCCGACCGGCACCGGGGCACGCGCGGCTGCCCTAGCCCGATCCACCGCCTTGCGGTGCGCGATCGTCACCAGCCAGGACCGGACATTACTGTCCGGCCGCAGCCGGGGATAAGCACCCAGTGCCGCGAGGAAGGTCTCGGACCAGGCGTCCTCGGCGTCGTGCGGGCCGACGATCGCCCGGCAGACCCGCAGTACCAGCGGGCCGTGCTCGGTCACGATCTGCTCGAAAGGCGGCAGGCTCATACCTTGCTAACGCTGGCGGCCAGGATTTCGTGAGGTGCGGCGGGCACGAGTTTGCCGCAGGCTAACCGCGCAGCAGGGCCAGCACCCGCTCCAGGTCCGGAGCGGCCTGGACGCTCACCGTGATGTCGGGCACGTACCGAACCTGCCCGGTCCGGCCTGCCGTAGCGAGCTTTTTCGGCGATCAGCAGAATGACCGGGCAGGCATCAGCGCTGGCTGCCGCCGCAGCCGGGGCAGGCTTCAGGCGCGGCGGCATCGAACTGGCCCGGCACCAGGAGCACCGGGCCGGCCCCGCAGCGGGCGGTGTACTCGTCCGGGCCGTGTACCAGGACGGCGTGCACGAGGTGATCCGGATCCGCGAGCACGACGCCGGCGGGCGTGCTCACACCGTTCTCTCCCATGTCCCCAGTGTGGCCGGCCGACCGGATCATGTCTGGCACGGGCCGGGATGTCGTTGTGCCGGGCCAGGGCCCGCAGTCAGGCGAGGGTGGCGGCCGGCGGCTGGCCGGGCGGCGGCGCGACGACTAGCTCGGCTCCGGGGTCATAAGCGATCTGCGGGGTACCGGCTACCAGCAGGTCGGCGCGCTCCCAGGTCCGCTCGCCGGCCAGGAACGGCTCCTCCTCCGCCATCCAGTCCCAGTGGTCGGCGGCCGTGGGCGGTCCGCCGGGCTGCCCGACCCTGGCCAGGCAGCGACGCTCCGCATCGTGCTGATCGGCCTGCACCCACACCAGAGAGTCGATCAGGTGCGTGACCTCGGCGCGGCCGGAGCCGACGCCCTCGACGATCAGCACCGAGCGCCCGGCCGGGATCTCGATCGAGCCCTGGCGGCCGACCCCGGCCCAGCCGGGCGGCCGGAAGCTCACCGGCTCCCCCCGGCGGAACGGCATCAGGACGCGATCGGTCAGCAGGTCGGCCCAGCCGAACCGGGAGTGCCCCCAGGCGATGTCGTCGGTATGCACCACGACCGAGCCCGCGGTCGCCGACTGCAGGCGTGCCGCCAGCGTGGTCTTCCCGCTGGCGCTGCGCCCGTCCACGGCCAGCACGACGCCCCGGCCATCTCCGGCACGGCCCGGCCCGGGCCGGGCCAGCGCCGCGGCGACCACGCTCAGCGGCTCGGCACGCCAGGGCAGGCCCTCGGGCTCCTCGGCGGGCAGGTGCAAGACCATGAAGACGAACCTCGCTTACGTGCGCATCGGATCGGACCGGCGGAGGCACTGCTTCGGTCGCTCGCGATGAGCGAGCCCGTTCTCGTTACCCAGACCCGTGACTGGTATGCCTGCATCGCCGGTAAAGCCGGACCAGGCCTGCCTCAGCTGGCGCGGACCGGGACGCTCTCGTAGCCGCGCAGCACCAGAAGCTGCCGCCGGGCAGGCGTCCCGGCCAGCTCGAGCTTCGGGTACCGGCGGGTGAGCTCCTCGAAGGCGATGCGGCCCTCCAGGCGGGCGAGCGCGGCACCGAGGCAATGATCGATCCCGAGCGAGAACGCCAGGTGCCGCGACGCCTCCGGCCGGTCGATTCTCAGGCTATCCGGCTGGTCGAAGACGTCAGGATCGCGGTTGGCACCGCCGATGGCCACGATGATCGAGTCGCCCTTCGGGATGACCACGCTGCCGACGGCCACGTCCTCGGTCGCGGTCCGTGAGGTCATCTGGACCGGGCTGTCATAACGAAGCAGTTCCTCGACTGCCGCAGGGCACTGCGCCGGGTCTTCCCGCAGCAGATCCCATTGCTCCCGGTCGCCGAGCAGGGCCACGGTGCCGTTCCCGATCAGGTTCACGGTGGTCTCGAAGCCGGCGATGAGCAGGAGCAGCGCCGTGCTGACGAGCTCGTCCGAGCTGAGCCGGTCGCCCTCCTCCTCGACCGCGATGAGCGTGGAGAGAAGGCTGTCGTCCGGATCGGCGCGCCGTTCGCGTATCAGCTCCCGCAGGTACGCGGTCAGAGCTAGCTCCGACGATCGCGACCGGCCCTCGGCGGTCTGATCTGAGTCGAGGGTGGTGGCGACATCGTGGCCCCAGGCCCGGAACTTGGCCTGGTCCTGCGCCGGGATGCCAAGCAGATGGCAGATCACCGCGATCGGGAGCGGGAAGGCCAGCGCGTCGATGAGGTCGAAGCCCCCGGCATCGACCGGGCTGAGCAGCCGGTCAGTGAGGTCACGGATCCACGGCTCAAGTCCGGCTATCGTCCGCGCACTGAACGCCCTGGTCACCAGGCGCCGCAGCCGGGTGTGATCGGGCGGGTCCAGCGTGAGCATGCTGTCATTGGGCAGGTCCGCCCGCGGGTCGCCGGCCGGGTAGGACGGCGCCTTGTACCCGCGCCGGTGCTCGGGCGAGGCACTGAACCGCTGGTCCCGCAGGATGCTCGCCACCGTTTCATGACTCGCCGTCACCCAGCCGCCGAGCGGGCTGCGGACCAGGCCGCGGCGGCGGATATCGGCGTAGAGCGGGTACGGGTCATTCTTCGTTTCGGGCCGCAGCAGCCGAGCGAGGGGATCGCCGCGCCACTGGAAGAAGCGCACCACGGCTGGCTCCACGATGCGGTGCGTTAGCTGCTCTCTGAGGCTCACGCGAGTCTCCTCACCGAGCGGTGCGCTGAGCTCATCCGCTCCTTCACATACCAATGGTATCTGAAATCTGACAGTATCTAGATGCCGATGGAATATCAAGTGTGGCAGCATAGATTCCATGGCCAGGGTGACCAGAGCGGAGTCGAAGGCGCAAACGCGACAGCGCCTGCTCGCCGAGGCAGAGCGGCTGTTCCGGGAGCGCGGCTACGCCGCCACCTCGCTGGAGCAGATCGCCGAGGCGGCCGACGTGACCAAGGGCGCCATCTACGGGCACTTCTCGAGCAAGGAGGACCTGCTGCTCAGCGCCATCGAGGCGACGCCGACGCCGGATTACGGCACCGTGCTGAACGACCGGTCCCGGCCGGTGCGCGAGCGGCTGGCGGAGTTCGGCCGCACCATGGCCACCGACGAGGCCACCACGGACAAGGCGGAGCTGGCGGTGAGCCTGGAGTTCGCGGCGGCCCTGCTGCGCAGCCCCGATGCCCTGCGGCGCTACGGCGCCGGACTCAGGCGGCGGCTGGAGGAACTGGCTGCCGACGACGACGAGCAGCCTCGCCCCGGCACCACCAAGGTCGAGGCCTGGGCCATCGGCTATGCGCAGTTCGTCGGGCTGCAGATCTACCGGTGCATCGCACCGGAAATCATCACGCCCGCAGTGTTCGCGCGCGCCTGCGAGCTGCTCGCCGGGCTCTATCCCGAGGACTGAGCTTCAGCGCGCCGGGCTCCGGTCAGGCGCCGACGTAGGCGGCAAGGTGCTCGCCGGTGAGGGTGGAACGGGCGGCGACGAGGTCGGCAGGGGTGCCCTCGAACACGATCCGGCCGCCGTCGTGCCCGGCGCCGGGGCCGAGGTCGATGATCCAGTCGGCATGCGCCATGACCGCCTGGTGGTGCTCGATGACGATGACCGACTTGCCGGCGTCGACCAGGCGGTCGAGCAGGCCGAGCAGTTGCTCGACGTCGGCCAGGTGCAGGCCGCCAGTCGGCTCGTCCAGGACGTAGACGCCGCCCTTTCCGGACATGTGCGTGGCCAGCTTGAGCCGCTGCCGCTCGCCACCGGACAGCGTGGTGAGCGGCTGGCCGAGGGTGAGGTAGCCGAGCCCGACGTCGGCGAGCCGGTTCAGGATCGCTTGCGCGGCTGGCGTGCGCGCCCCGCCGGAGCCGAAGAACTCCCCCGCCTCGGTGACCGGCATCGCGAGCACCTCGCTGATGTCCCGGCCGCCGAAACGGTACTCCAGCACCGAGGCGTCGAACCGCTTCCCCTCGCACTCCTCGCAGGTGGTGGCCACCCCGGCCATGATCGCCAGGTCGGTGTAGATCACGCCGGCGCCGTTGCAGCTGGGGCACGCGCCTTCGGAGTTCGCGCTGAACAGCGCCGGCTTCACGCCGTTGGCCTTCGCGAACGCGGTGCGGATCGGGTCCAGCAGCCCGGTGTAGGTCGCCGGGTTGCTGCGCCGCGAGCCGCGGATCGCGGCCTGGTCGACGGACACCACGCCGTCGCGGCCGGCCACCGAGCCCTGGATGAGCGAGCTCTTGCCGGAGCCGGCCACGCCGGTGATGACGACCAGCACCCCCAGCGGGATGTCGACGTCGACGTCCCGCAGGTTGTGCGTCGTCGCGCCGCGGATCTCCAGCTGCGCCGGCGGCCGGCCGGGCCTTCTCCTTGACCGCGGCCCGGTCGTCGAGGTGGCGGCCGGTGCGGGTGCCGCTGGCCCGCAGCCCGGCGACCGTGCCCTCGAACACGACCTCGCCGCCCGCGGTGCCCGCGCCCGGGCCGAGGTCGACGACGTGGTCCGCTATCGCGATCGCCTCCGGCTTGTGCTCCACCACCAGGACCGTGTTGCCCTTGTCGCGCAGCCGCAGCAGCAGGTCGTTCATCCGCTGGACGTCGTGCGGGTGCAGCCCGATGGTCGGCTCGTCGAACACGTAGGTGACGTCGGTCAGCGACGACCCGAGCTGGCGGATCATCTTGGTGCGCTGTGCCTCGCCGCCCGACAGCGTGGCCGACGGCCGGTCCAGGCTGAGATAGCCCAGGCCGATCTCCACGAACGAGTCCAGGGTCTGCCCGAGCGCGGTGAGCAGCGGCGCCACCGACGGCTCACTGAGCCCGTCCACCCATCCGGCCAGGTCGCTGATCTGCATCGCGCAGGCATCGGCGATGCTGGTGCCGTTGATCCGGGATGAGCGGGCCGCCTCACTGAGCCGGGTGCCGTCGCACTCGGGGCACGCGGTGAAGGTGACCGCGCGGTCCACGAACTCCCGGACGTGCGGCTGCATCCCTTCCCTGTCCTTGGACAGCATCGACCTCTGGATCCGCGGGATCAGCCCCTCGTAGGTCATGTTGATGCCCGCGATCTTCATCCGGACCGGCTCGCGGTACAGGAAGTCGTGCAGCTCCTTCCTGGTGTACTTGCCGATCGGCTTGTCCGGGTCGACGAAGCCCGACTCGATGTACAGCCGGGAGTTCCAGCCGCCGCCCTTGTAGCCGGGCACGGTGATCGCGCCCTCCCGCAGCGACCTGGAGTCGTCGAAGAGCTGGGCCAGATCGATGTCGGAGACCGTGCCCCGGCCCTCGCAGCGCGGGCACATGCCGCCGGTGATGCTGAAGCTGCGCCGTTCCTTCACGGTCTTCCCGCCGCGCTCGAACGCGACCGCACCCGCCCCGCTGATCGAGGCAACGTTGAAGGAGAACGCCTGGGGCGAGCCGATGTGCGGGTGCCCGAGCCTGCTGAACAGGATGCGCAGCATCGCGTTGGCGTCGGTGGCGGTGCCGACCGTGGAGCGGGGATCGGCCCCCATCCGCTGCTGGTCGACGATGATCGCGGTGGTCAGCCCTTCGAGTATGTCGACGTCGGGCCGCGCCAGCGTCGGCATGAAGCCCTGCACAAAGGCGCTGTAGGTCTCGTTGATCAGCCGCTGCGACTCCGCGGCGATCGTGTCGAACACCAGGGAGCTCTTGCCCGACCCGGAAACGCCGGTGAACACCGTCAGCCGCCGCTTCGGGATCTCGACGCTGACATCCTTGAGGTTGTTCACGCGCGCGCCGTGCACCCGGATCAGCTCGTGGCTGTCGGCAGCCTGCGGCGCAGGCGACCGCGCGTCCGCCCTCGTGGCCATGCTCATCGTGTCTCCATCTGTCAGGCGGGGTCCTGCAGCAGCCCGAGGACGTTGCCGTCCGGGTCGGTGACGGTGGCCACGAGGCGGCCGCCGCCAACGTCGCGGGGGGCCTCCTTCACGGTGGCACCGGCCGCGGTCACCTCAGCCAGCTTCGCCTCGATGTCCGCCACCTGCCAGTAGGCCACCGGCGAGGTCATGCCCTGCGGTCCGCCGCCCGGCACCAGCCCGATGTGCTGGCCCTCGGCATCGAAGCCGACATAGTACGGCGCGTCGTGCTGCGGCTCGAAACCGAGCAGGGCGGCGTACACCGCCTTGGCCTTCGCCAGGTCGGACACGGGATGCAGCACGGTCTTGATTCCCTGGGTGGAAGAGCCGGTCATGGTCACTCCTGAGGTCGTGGGTCACGTGGACCCGGTCATCGATTTTCGTCTCGTCAGGAGTATGCCGAGAGCGAGCCTGCGGATGCTTCTCGATTCCTGATCGCTCTGGTCACCTCTGCGGCTGCTGTTAGCAAAGTAGCTGTTGCGACTCAGCTGAGCGATCTATCTGTGCGCGGCCAGCCATGCAAAGGCCGCTGCGCGGTTGTTCTCCTCGATGTTGGTGTGGTCCTCGTCAGCGGGAAAGTGGGTCGTGACGTTCGGGATACGGTCGGCTAGCCAGCGGGCGTGGGCGACGGGGAGGAAGTCCCGCATGCCGTGCCACAGGCTGACAGGAGCCTGGATAGCGGCGAGATCGAAGCCCCACGGCTGATAGAAGGCGAGGTCGTCCTCCCACGACCCGTCGTCGTCGAACGACCCGCTGTCAACGGCACGCAGGACGTCCCGGTGGCACGCGGCGAGATAGCCAGCCCATTCCCGGCTGTGCGCGGCATCCCGCCCGGCCCGGTCTCCCCACCTGTCCAGCCACCAGTCAGGCGAACCGCGCTGGGCGAGGGTAATCGCTGACTGTGCACGGTAGTCCTGCCGAGCCCGCTCCGGCTCTTCGAGCATGCGGCGGACCTGCTCGCGGAGGTCATCGCCGCCGAGACCATCGGCGAAGTCCAGATCAGGCATGCCGTACGGGCCGACCGAGGCGAACACGCAGACAGCGGTCACGGCTTGCGGGAGCTTCGCCGCCGTCGCCAGGGCGTACGGGCCGCCCCCCGAGGAACCCCACGCCGCTATCTTCGCGATGCCCAGCTCGCTCATGATGGCCTGCACATCGGCCGCGCAGTCCGCAATGACGCGGCCAGGCATCGCGGTTGACCCGCCACAACCCGGCCGGTCATACCCGATCAGCCGGAAGCCCAGGTCGCGCCCGTCAGCAGCCGCGGGCGGGAACAGATGCCGCGAGCCCGCCCCGTTATGGACAATGACCGGGAAGCCCGTCTCCGGCCCGGCATCCTCAACCGCCAGGTCACGGCTGCCGACCCTGACGATGCGCGGCGCGGGAAACGTGAGTGACGCGTTCATCTTTTCCAGATCGTGAGCTGGGGCTGGACCCCAGGGTAAGGATCGAGTGCCCGGACAGGCGCCGTGGCAACCTTCGTGAAGGTTTCGCGCAGGCGGTCCACCCTGGTCGTGCGATGACCTCCGTCCCCGATGTATGCGACGGTATCCCCGCAGTAGTACGTCAGGCAGTCGCCCAGCGACGAGAACAACGGCGGCCAGCACAGGAACAGCCCCCGGTCAGCGTAACCGGACAGCACAGTCTGATCGCCCTGCTCGACGTGGGTCCATGGCCGGGTATGCGGGTGGTACCTGTTGGCCCGCTCCCCGTCGAGGGGCGCCTGGTCAAAGGCGACAATATCCGTGCCGATCGAGCGCAGCCTGTGCGCCCAGTACCCCGTGCCGGCCCCGATCTCGACTAGTGGTCCAAGACCGGCGAGCATTGCCAGCGCGGAATCACCGGGAAAGACATACGCGTAGTGCTGGGCCAGGCTCAGCAGCGCCTCCGCGGCACCGGCTGCCGGCCCAGGAAGACAGCCGCTATCGAGCAGCTCAAGCGACTCGCTGAACTGATCGCCTCGCATGCATGCCTCCGGCCCTAACAGTAGGCGAGCGCCGCACAGGCTCTGCGTCGACCTGATCAAGCGGCCGCCGGGCCGCCTTCACCGACCTCGGCCGCCCGGCCGCTGAGGTGCAGGCGACTTGACTGGCCCGGTCCGACGGCGCAGTCTGTCGCCAGGGGAGGGACCATTATGAACGAACTTCGCGAGTCCGCCGGAGCAATTACCAAAGCCATCACCAAGATGGCTGCCAAAGTCGGCTCGGTGGCGGGCGGGACGAAACCGACGGCCGTTACCAAGCCCGGTTCAGACGCGAACGGGAAAACAGCCGCCCAGAAGACGGTCAGCGGTTCTCCGTCATCGCCGGTCAACCAGGACCCGCCGGCGCAGAAAAAGGAGGCTATAGAGCTGGCCGTCGATGCCGGCTGGACGATGGCTCTGCTCTTCGGGAACCTGCAGCCCGTGCCCGGCCGCCCGCCAGCCGTGAGCGACCGGCTGCCGACCGAGCACGAACTCCCGCCTGATCAGCGAACGCAACTCGAGGGAAAGCGCATCAACGCGCTCCTGGCCCGGCTCGGCGCGCTGCTCTCGGAGGCCCCCGACCCCAAACCGGGGGTGCCGCGCGTCACGCTGTCGGCCGGCTCCCAGAGCGCGGCCGGAGCCGTTGACCAGGCTGGCCTCATCCAGCTCAACCTGGACATCCTGGAGTGGCTGGCGTGCGCGGGCCGCGAGTACGGCATTGCCTACCAGCTGGGCCGCTCGCTCCGCGACACCGCGAATCCGCCGCTGCGCCTGGACGGCGAAAGGTCGGACGCAGACAATAATGAAATAACGGCCCGGAAAACCCAGCTAGCCGCTAAAAACGCCCCGACGGACCCGCAAGAAGCCGCGAAACAGGAGAAGGACGCGGAAGACCAGTCGAACTGGGAGTTCGGCGCGCGAGCGGCACTGATCAAGCAGCTTTCCCGGGCCAGGGTGGCCAAGATCCAGGAATGGCTTTCCACCCTCACGCCCAACCTGCCCGATGACGCCGCGGCCATTGTCGGCGCGTCGATCGGGCGGTGGGCCGATCTCACCAACACGATCTTCGATACGAACACCCCGAGCCGGCTCAGCCGGGGGCAGTCGAAGCTGGAAGTCGCGGGCGAACTGGCCCGCAGCCTGCTGCCCCAGGGTGACGCGTGGATCAACCTGCTGGTCGGCGCCGAGTCATCGGAGGGACTGCTAACGCCCGAAGCGTTCGTGGCCGCGGGCGAAGCCGCCCTGGACCGGACAGCGAGGATCGTCAGGAAGATCGCCACGCGTTACTGGTACGTGCTGCTGATCTTGGCGATCGCCGTGGCCGCCGCGCTGTACTTCGCGGCCCGTGACATCGGCGGCGCGGCCAAGGTGTGGACGCAGATCGCCACGGTGGCCGCCGCCCTCGGCATCACGGCCAAGGGCATCGGCACCGCCATGGCCAGGCTCTCGGCTGGCGCGGAGAAGCCGATCTACGGCCTGGAGAAGGTCGACGCCATGGCCTGGTCGGTGACCACTATCCCGGACGACCTGAAGCTGACCATCCGGGGCGTGAGCGCGCTCAGGCAGAGCGGGATCACGCCGCCCAGCCCGATGGGCCGGTCCTAGGTGGCGCGCTCGGAGGGACTCGAACCCCCAGCCTTCTGATCCGTAGTCAGATGCTCTATCCGTTGAGCTACGAGCGCTGGTGCGCAGCACAGTCTACGGCACCGCGTGCAGGCCCCGTGCTGGCCGCCGGGAACCGCCCGGCCGCCATCCCCAGGCAGCCTCAACCTTCCAGCATCAGACAAGGTACGTTGTCTATATGCGGATCGGGGAGCCAGCCCGCAAGCATGGCATCAGCGACGATGACGTCTGGCACGCGATCCGGAACATGATGTGCACCGTCAGTGAGAGTGACGATCTGATCATGATCATTGGCCCGGCCTGTAGCGGCATGCCGCTGGAGATCGGCATCCTGGGTCCAGCTTCCGATGATCCCGTCGTCATCCACGCCATGTGGCTGCGCCCGAAGTTCCAGAGGTTCCTCAGATGAGGGGTGATCACGCGATGCATTCGGACGAGGAGATTGAGGCAGCCGCCCGCCGGTTCGAGCAGTGGGCTGATGAGCTTGACCCCGATACCGCCGTGGTGGAGAGCGCCGAGGAACTGCGGGCGGTTGCAGAGGCAGCCGAGACGGCCCGCCGTGACGAGGCAGTCCTTGCCGAGAGGGTGGCAGCCGCGCGTGCTCGCGGGCAGTCCTGGAACCGGATAGCCCTGGCCCTTGGCGTATCCCGGCAGGCAGCACGGCAGAGGTTCGCGGGCAAGCTCGGCGCGTAACGAAGTGCGGTGAGGGGGCAGACACCGTGCCGTGAGCGGCGCGTCACATGACTGCCATGTCGACAAAGCGGCTGTAGTGGCCCTGGAAGGCGACGGTGACCGTGGCGGTGGGCCCGTTGCGGTGCTTGGCCACGATGAAGTCCGCCTCGCCTGCCCGCGGAGACTCCCGCTCGTAGGCATCCTCCCGATGCAAAAGTATAACTACGTCAGAGTCCTGCTCAATAGATCCGCTTTCGCGTAGATCTGCGAGCAATGGGCGTTTGTCGGTTCTTTGTTCCGGGCCGCGGTTGAGCTGAGCGACGGCGATGACCGGGACGTCGAGTTCCTTGGCCAGCAGCTTCAGGGAGCGGGACATGTCGGAGACTTCCTGCTGCCGGTTCTCCACCCGGCGGGGCGAGCTCATCAGCTGCAGGTAGTCGATGATGACGAGGCGCAGCTCCTGGCGCTGCTTGAGGCGACGGCACTTGGCCCGGATCTCCATCATGGACATGTTCGGCGAGTCGTCGATGAACAGGGGCGCGTTCACGACCTCGCTCATCCGCCGGGCCAGCCGGGTCCAGTCCTCGTCGCCCATCTGGCCGGTGCGCATGGAGTGCAGCGGGACCCTGGCCTCGGCCGACAGCAGCCGCATGGTGATCTCGTTGCGGCTCATCTCCAGGCTGAAGATCACCGAGGCCAGGCCGTGCTTGATGGAGGCCGCCCTGGCGAGGTCCAGGGCGAGCGTGCTGTTGTGGGTGGGGATCATGGACCGGCCGGCCAGGTACATGTGATCGGCCGCGTCCACCTGCACGCACCGGACCGGCCGGCTCTCGGTCAGCCGCACCGAGGTGATCTGCCGGTACCGGGTCCGCGCCAGGCCCGGCCGGCGTTCCTGGTGCACCGCCCGCTTGCGCGCCAGCCGGAAGACCTCGTCACCGGCAGCGAAGATGACCGTGGCGGCATCGGGGGGTTCGCAGCGGTAGCCCAGGCTCAGCACGAGTTCCCGGACGTCCTCGGCCAGCAGCCGCGAGCCGGTGCTGAACCGGACCGAGCCCGCGGGCGTGACGGTACCGGCCGTGTCGAGCAGCCCGGCGAGAAGGTCACGGCGCTGCGGCTCCGAGGACCGCAGGTACCGGGCCGGGATACGGGCACCGGCCGTGGGGCCCGGCTCACCGCGGTCCGCGGCGGCGGGGCCGCGGCGCTAGCCGGGCGCCCAGGGCGTAGGGGCCGACCGGCAGCTCGGCCGCCGGGAGCCGCAGGGCGCCGGCCAGCGGAATCGCGTGGCTCAGCCGTCCGTGCTCGCCGGCGCGGACCGCGGCCGCCAGCTGGGCGGTGGTCATCACGACTGCAGCGGTCGGCGCTGCCGCGGCCGGCACTGCACTGGCCGGCCTTGCGGCAGGGCGCACCGGACGGGCGGCCCGCATTGCCTGCCGGATCCGGTGGCCGCGCCGGGGTCCGGCCGCAAGCTGAGGCCGGACGGCCGACGGCAGCGGCCGGGCGTGCCCGGCGCCTCCGGCATCCGGTGCCCGGCGCCCTGTCGCCCGCGGGCCTGCCAGGTGCGCCGCGAGCACTGCCCGCCTGGCCGGCCCCGGACGATGATCCCGGGCACCGGCCTGGCCGGCCGCGGGCCAGGTGATCGTGCGCCACTGGTGCTCGGCGTCGGCGATGATCACCGAGTCGTCGTCCAGCCGGATCTCGTAGCACGGCCGGCCGTGCATCACATCGGTCGCCGCCACTACCCGGACCGGCGTGCCGTCGGACCCGATGAGCCAGTCACCGGCCTGTACCTCGCCCATCGTGGTCCAGCCGGCCGGGGTGGGCAGCGGGGTATCGAGAGCCAGGGCCTTGCCGAGCGCGGGGCGGGCCGCGATCACGATCATCTGGCCAGGGTGCAAGCCGTTGGTGAGCGCGTCCAGGTCGGCGAACCCGGTCGGCACCCCGGTCAGCACGCCGCCGCGGCTGCCGATCGCCTCGATCTCGTGCAGCGCTCCCGGCATGATCTCCGACAGCGGCAGGTAGTCGTCGGAGACCCGGCGCTCGGTGATCCCGTACACCTCGGCCTCGGCCCGGTCCACCAGGTCGTCGGCGTCACCGTCGCCGGAGTAGCCCAGCTGCACGATCCGGGTGCCCACCTCGACCAGGCGGCGCAGCAGCGCCCGCTCCCGGACGATGCGGGCGTAATAGCCGGCGTTTGCCGCGGTCGGCACCGAGGCGATCAGCGTGTGCAGGTACGGAGCGCCGCCGACCCGGCTGATGTCGCCGCGCTTGGTCAGCTCGGCTGCGACCGTCACCGCGTCAGCCGGGCTCGCCCCGGCCGTACAGGTCGAGAATGACCTCATGCACGATCTGATGCGCGGGCCGGTAGTGGTCCTGCGGCCGGATGACCTCGAGGACGTCGGAGATCGCGTCCTTCGAGAGCATCATGCCGCCGAGGACGCACTGCTCGGCGGCCAGGTCATGCGGCGGCGTGCGCTCGAAGTCCTCGCCCCGCGGCGCCATCTCCGCCACGCTCACCTGGCGCACCTCCCCGTGACCAGCTCGCCGTTCCCGCGCCCGTGCAGACCCCGTGAAGGCACAGTGCGAACGAGAATGCCCCACCGTTCTATCGAACGGCTACGACAGTCTCCTGGGCTGGCCGGCGGACGTCTAGTCGCGCTGTGCACAAGCCTGTGGACAGGCTGTGCAGACACGCCGCCCGCGCTGTGCGCAGCATGGGGATATCCCTGTGGACATGACCTTGCCAGGTTCCGGCTTACGGCAACTGCCTGGGCTTATGCCCTCCACCGGCTGTGCACGCGAGAAAATGTTTTCCATAACGTGGGTGCACAATGGCGGGAAGTTATCCACATTAGGAATTTGACGTCCAACGTCACATCCGCTCCGCGCCCGGGCGGCCGTCCCGGCCGGCCGCTCAGCCGGTTTGCGGCGCGCCTGTCGGCCCGATCGCGTAGCGTTCGACCGTGTGTTCGACTCCGAACGAGCGGCTGGCCCGGCTCCGCGCCGCCATTGACGTGCTGGCCGCCCAGGCCGGGCTGCCTGACTCCCCGGCCGACCCAGGGGCTGGCCAGGCCGGAGCAGCCGCCGGAGCAGCCACAGAGCCGGGCGAGCAAGGCAGGACAGGCCCGGCCGAATCCGAGGCTGGCGAAGCCGAGACTGACGAGCCTGGCGAGACTGGGGCTGGCGGGGCTGAGGACATCGACGCCAGGCTGGCGCGGCTGTGGCAGATGCTCGCGCAGCTTGACCCGGAACTCGCCCGGCGGCTGCCGCGCTACCTCGGCTGAGCTGAACCCGGCGCGCGCAGCAGCCGCAGCCTTAAGGGACCAGCAGCCGCCGACAGGCGGTGCCAGCCAGGCCGGTGCCAGCCGGGCCGGTGCCAGCCAGTCGGATCAGGAGCCGACGATCTCGATCTCGAGGGTCGCCCGGACCTCAGGGTGCAGCCGCACCGACACCTGGTGCGCGCCAACGGTCTTGATCGGGTTCTCGATCTCGATCTTGCGCCGGTCCAGCTCGGGACCGCCCGCGCTGCGGACCGCGGCGGCGATGTCGGCCGGGGAGACCGAGCCGAACAGGCGGCCGCCGCCGCCGGCCCTGGTCTGCAGCCGGACCCGCAGCGAGGCCAGCCGGCCGGCTGCCTCCCTGGCGTCGTCGAGGCCCTTGATCTCGCGGGCCGAGCGGGCCCGCTTGATCAGCTCGATCTGCTTCTCCGCGCCGCGGGACCAGCGCATCGCCAGCCCGCGCGGCACCAGGTAATTGCGGCCGTAGCCGCCCGCCACCTCAACCACGTCGCCGGGGGTGCCAAG
The DNA here is from genome assembly GCA_963719705.1 of uncultured Actinomycetota bacterium. GTDB lineage: Bacteria > Actinomycetota > Actinomycetes > Streptosporangiales > Streptosporangiaceae > CAVRCV01. Next base: position 53,400 of record CAVRCV010000007.1, on the reverse strand, counting down.
CCCGGACACCTCCTGGGTGAGGATGAGCTTCATCGGTGTCCGGCTCATCGGTTGCTCGCCTCCCTCGGCTTCAGCGGGCCGTGCTGGTGTACGGCAGCAGCGCCATCTCGCGTGCGTTCTTGATCGCCGTGGCGACGTCGCGCTGGTGCTGCGTGCAGTTGCCGGAAACCCGGCGGGCACGGATCTTGCCGCGGTCAGAGATGAACTTCCGCAGCAGCCCGGTGTCCTTGTAGTCGACCCGGGCGATCTTCTCCTGGCAGAACAGGCAGACCTTCTTCTTCGGCTTGCGAATCGGCGGCTTGGCCATCGTGGTGCTCCCTGGCAGAGCCCCGCCTGCGGCGGGGATGGTCGGTTTATTGATTTGTGCTGGCTAGACGGCGCGTCCGGTAAGGATCAGAACGGCGGCTCGTCGGTGAACCCGCTGTCACCGCTGGCCGGCTGCTCGGTGGCCCAGGGGTCGTCGGCACGCCCGCCGCCGCCCCCACCATACCCGCCGCCCGAACCGGACTGGGCGGCCTGACCGCCGAAGCCGCCCGCCGACCCGCCGGACCGGCTGGACCTGGTGACCTTGGCCGACGCGTTGCGCAGCGAGGGGCCGACCTCGTCGACCTCTACCTCGTAGACGGTGCGCTTCTCGCCTTCCTTGGTCTCGTACGAGCGCTGCCGGAGACGGCCGGAGACGATGACGCGCATGCCGCGCTGCAGGCTCTCCGCCACGTTCTCCGCCGCCTGACGCCAGACGTTGCAGGAAAGGAACAGGCTGTCGCCGTCCTTCCACTCGTTCGTGGCCCGGTCCATGAACCTGGGCGTGGAGGCCACGCGGAACGTGCTCACCGCCTGGCCGGTCGGGGTATAGCGGATCTCGGGGTCGGCAACCAGATTGCCGACGATCGTGATCGGGGTGTCACCTGCTGCCATCGAGGGCTCCGGTCGTTCTGGTCGGGTCGGTCGGGCTCAGCGCACGCGCGTGCTCAGTGCTGGTCCGGCCGCAGGATCTTCGTCCGCAGGACCGCCTCGTTCAGGTTCAGCTGACGGTCCAGCTCCTTGACGGTGTCGGGCTCTGCCACCAGATCAACGACGGTGTAGATGCCCTCGGCCTTCTTGTCGATCTCGTATGCCAGCCGTCGCCGGCCCCAGACGTCCATCTTGTCGACGGTGCCGCCGGCGCTGGTAATGACCTTGAGGAACTGCTCAAGCGACGGCTGGACGGTGCGCTCCTCGAGCGAGGGATCCAGGATGATCATCATCTCGTAGCGGCGCATAGGCTTACCTGCCTCCTCTGGACTCACGCGGTCACGGCCTCTCCGTGACAGGAGGAAACTGCGCCGCCGGCCTGCGGTCTCGCGCAGCCGTGTCAGCGTACCAGCCAGCACCGACAATTCCGGCCCGCTGCCGGGCAATGCCGACAGCCACCAGGCTGCCCGGCCCGGGTCGCCCGGGTCGCTGCCGGGCCGGGCCCGCTGTGCCCTCGGGCGGGCAGATCCGGGGTGGTTCCCTTCTGGCGGCCGGGGGAAGAGGATGATGACAGGCACCGGGCCCGGCTAGCGTCGGCCGGCCGTCTGGAAGGAGAGCCACCGCCATGCCCCAGGCCGCCAATGCACCCTCGCGAGCGTCCGGGACCCGCGCGCACCCGGCGCGGATCAGCCTGAACAGCGACGGCAAGCCGCACCCGATGGAGAACGGGCTGACCGTGTTCACGTTCGCCGTGGGCATCGTGGCCTTCGCCGTCGGCCTGTTCGTGCGCGCTCACGTGCTGGGCACGGTGCTCGGCGGCATCGCCGTCTGCGTCGGCATGTACGCCCAGCTGGTCTCCGCGACCAGGGAGCAGCGGGTACTGATCGTGACCGGCATCATCGGCGGGTTCGTCGGCCTCGGGCTCTCCATCGCGCACGGCGGCTTCGGCTGACCTGACACGGCGTCGGTACCACACCATAGGCTCGGTTCATGATTCGGATCGGAGCCCATCTGCATGACGGCGACCCGCTGACGCAGGCGCGCGCGCTCGGCGCGGATGCCGTGCAGTTCTTTCTCGGCGACCCGCAGGGCTGGAAGGCACCGGCCTTCCCGGCCGAGCCGTCCGAGCTGGCGGCCGGGTTCGAGGCTGCCGGGATTCACGCGTACGTGCACGCGCCGTACGTGATCAACGTTGCCTCGCCCAACAACCGGATCCGCATTCCCAGCCGCAAGCTGCTGGCGCAGCAGCTGAACGCGGCCGCGTCGATCGGGGCCAGGGGCCTGATCGTGCACGGCGGCCACGTCAGCGGCGGGGCCAGCCCGGAGGAGGGATACGCGAGCTGGCGCAAGGCGATCGAGCGGATCGAGCGGCCGCTGCCGATGCTGATCGAGAACACCGCGGGCGGCGACGGCGCGATGGCGCGCAGCTTCGACGCGATCGCCCGGCTGTGGGACGCGGTCGCCGGGGCGGCCGAGGGCGGCGGTGAGGTCGGGTTCTGCCTGGACACCTGCCACGCGCACGCCGCGGGCGAGGATCTCGCCGACATCACCGACCGGCTGAAGGCGATCACCGGCCGGATCGACCTGGTGCACTGCAACAACTCGCGGGACGAGTTCGGCTCCGGCCGGGACCGGCACGCCGGCCTGACGGCCGGCCAGATCGACCCGGCCCGGATCGTCGGGATAGTCCGGGCCGCGGACGCCACCGTGATCTGCGAGACGCCCGACCCGGCGGCCGACATGAGCTGGCTACGGGCCCAGCTCAGCGGCTAGATCCCCGGCCCGGCCGCGGCGGCCCGGAAGGCAAGGGCGGCCTGCACGCGGGCGCCCGTCAGCCGGACGGCCGCGAGCCGGATGGCCGGCCGCCGCGCGGCAGCATCCAGCCGGACTGCCGTGGCCGCCATCGCCGCGCCGCCGTCACCCGGTGGCGGCGACAGGCAGGGGTTGCCCGGCGACGGCGTGCAGCTCGGGCTGGGCGACGGCGACGGGCTCGGCGACGGCGACGGGCTCGGCGACGGAGTGGGCGGCGGGCTCGGGTTGGGACTCGGCGACGGGCACAGCCCGCCGAACCCCTGGAAGCAGTGGTGGTGGTGCCCGTGTCCGGGGTTCGGGCCCGGGTTCTGGTGCTTCTTCGGCTTGGCCGCCTGCGCCACCTGGACCCACTTGCTGAAGCCGCCGAAGTTCGGCGAGGCGAAGTTCCGGATCGGCGCGCTGTCGTAGGCCATCGACATGAACGTCTTCCAGATCTTGGCCGGCCAGGTACCGCCGAAGCCGCCGGAGATACCGCCGATCCCGTCCAGGCTCTGCGACTTGGTGTTGGTGAACATCCCGACCGCCAGCGAGGCCTGCGGGATCGCGCCGACCAGCCAGGCGTCGGAGGAGATCAGGCCAGCGCCCAGCGTCCCGGTCTTGGAGATCACCGGGCGGTTCCAGGACGCGTACGGAGTCGCGGTGGCGCCCGGCAGCGAGTTCACGAACGTCAGCGCGTAGTCAACGTCGGCGGCCTGAGTCGGGGTGAGCGGCTGGGACTCGCTCACCTTGATCGGGACGTTGCCGTTCGGGCTGACGATCCTGGCGATCGCGTGCGGGGTGTAGGCATAGCCGTCATCGGCGAAGTCGGCGAACGTGTTCGCCTGGTCCACCGCGGTCAGGTTGCCCTCACCCAGCGCCATCTGCACTGACCCGGCGAAGGAGCCCTTCGGGCCGAACAGTGCCTCAAGCCCGTTCACGTCAAGAGGGCTGACGCCCAGGCTGCGGGCCATGTCGATGGTGTTCTGCACGCCGACCCGGTGCAGCAGGTCCTCGAAGCCGGGGTCGGAGGAGAAGGCGATGGCCTGCGGCACCGGCAGCGGCCCCATGTTCTCGCCCGCCTCGTTGAACAGCTTGAAGCCGACCGACGTGTCGCAGTTGGCCAGGCCGCGCTTGGAGAGCATCAGCCGGTCGGCCGCCGTCCAGTCCGGCGGGATGCAGATCGGCGAGTACCCGTTCAGGACGCTGTCCTGCGCGTTCATGCCCTCGCTGACCGCAGTGGCCAGCACGTACGGCTTGAACGACGAGCCGACCTGCTGCGACGCCAGGGCCATGTCGTACTGGCAGTGGATCCTGGCACAGTGCTTGGCGGTGTAGTTCGGGCCGCCGTAGATCGCCAGCAGCGAGCCGGTGCCCGGCTGCTCCAGCGCGGCGCCGATGTGCGCGTACCACGGCAGCTTCTCGCCGCCCTGCTTCATCAGCTGCTCGTTCTCGTCGACCGCCCGGTACAGGTCGTTCATCATCGGCTCGCTGATCGTGGTGTAGATCTTGTAGCCGCCGGTGTAGATCTGGTGCGCGGTGAAACCGTAGCGGCCCTCGAGCTCGCCCTCGACCAGCGACATCAGGTAGCCGCGGTAGCCGCTCCACACGTTGAACTGCTTGTGCGCGAGCTTCGGGAACTTCTGCGAGTTCAGTTCCTGCTGGGTGATCGCGCCGTCCCGGTACATGTTCCCGAGCACGTAGTGCCAGCGGGCCACCAGCGGCTGGTAGCCGGGCGTGCCGGGGACCGGGCTGAAGTTGCCCGGCTGGTTGACCATCGCGGCCAGCATCGCGGCCTGCGAGATGGACAGCTTGATCGCCGGGATGCCGAAGTAGGTCTCGGCCGCCGCCTGCGCCCCGTACGCCTCGTTCCCGAACGGGATCGTGTTCAGGTAATTGGTCAGGATCCAGCTCTTGGATTTCTCCCTGGCCAGCTTCATCGCGACGAAGATCTCCTTGACCTTCACGCTGACGGTCCGCTGGGTGCCGATGTCGACGTAGTAGTTCTTGACGAACTGCTCGGTGATCGTGGATCCGCCCTGCAGGCCGCCGCTGCCGAACAGGTCCTGGTACGCCGACCGCATGATCCCGGTCACCGAGATGCCGCCCTCGGTGTAGAAGCCGCGGTCCTCGGCCGCGATGACGGCGTTCTTCAGGTCGGCCGGGATCTGCTGCGCGGTCAGGATCTGCCGGTTGGTCCCGTCACTGAACAGGGCGACCTTCTGGCCGTTGCTGAAGTAGACGGTGGACGGCTGGGATACCGCGGCGGCCAGCACCTCGTTGGGTATCTGCGTCCGGGAGTAGAGGTAGAAGACCGCGCCCGCGACCGCCAGGACGAACAGGAAGCAGCCGGACGCGACGACCGCCAGCGCCTTCTTCCAGGTCCAGTGCCGCCACCAGCGGGCGTGCCACAGCCGCTGGCCAAAGGTCCGGTAATCGTCCGGCCCGCCAGGGCCGCCGTCCCAGCCACCGCCGCCTGCACCGCCGCCACCGCCGCCACCGTCATGACGGCGCCGCCCGGTCCCCGGCCTGCCGCTGCGGCCCGGCCAGCTGTCCGGCCGGCTGCCGGGCCGCTCCCGCAGCCCGGTGACGGCGGTCAGCCCGGTAGCCCCCGGCTGGCGGGCGCCATAGCCGCCTGCACCGCGGGCCGGGCCGTAGGCCGGCCCGTCACCATAGCCGGACTCGCCGCCGGGACGCTGGCCGGGCACCCGGCCGCCGCGATGGCTGCCACCGGAGCGGCCGCCAGCGGATCCGTATCCCTGGGAGGGCGAGCGCGGCACCCGGCCGCCGCCCGCGCCGCGGCCCCGGCCCGCGCCGCCCTGGCCGGACCCGACGCCCAGCCGGTCCCGCAGGTCGTCAGCCATCCCGCCGCCGGCGCCAGGACCGCCGGAACGGTAACCGCCGTCCCGGCCAGAACCCGGCTGGCCGTCATACCCGGCAGGACGGCCCCGGTCCCGGTCCCGGTCCCGGCCGGACGCTGGACCGTAGCCGGACCCGCGTGCCATCCCGGCACCGCGACCGGAGTCTGCCCGGCCAGAGTCACCGCGGCCGCGGTACCAGTCGTCACCGCGGCCGGGCATGCCCGGCCCGCCGGGCTGGGCCGGAGCCTGCCCGTACGGTCCGGGGAAGTCTGGGGTACTCACGAGTCCTCACTGGTCGGGATCTCACGGTCGGGCCAGCGGGCGATACCGCCAGAGTCACACGTTACCTGGCGTTTTCCGCCGTCCCGGTGCGTTCGCCAGGGAAAGCCGGGGAATTAGCCTGATCCGGCTCTCACTTCCCGGCGCGGGCCCGCCTGCCCCGGCGGTCCGACGGCTCGCCGGTGCCGAGCACGTAGGACGTGGCCAGGTGATTCCAGGCGCAGCTCTGGCAGACCTCGACCACGTAGACCCGGAACTCGCCGTACTCGGCGGCCATCTCGTCCAGCTCCGGGCCCCGCTTTACCCGTCCCTCGTACCGTCCCAGCTCGTCCCCGTAGACGTAGGTGACATGGGTGAGCTTTGCCTTCCGGCAGATCGGGCAGGTGGTGTCGGTCGGCTCGCCGTGGAACTTCGCGGCCCGCAGCAGGTACGGGTGCGCGTCGCAGACATCGGTGACCGGTGCGCGGCCGCCGAAGACGGCCGCGAGCGTGGCACGGCGGGCTAGCCCGTAGTCCACAACCGATCGCCTCATGCCCGACAGATTACGACGGAACAGCGCTCAGGCCGAGACCCGGTCGGCACCGGGTCCGCCCGGGCGGGTGCCGGCCGGGCGAGGGATTTGCACCATCTCCGCGCATCGAATATTTTAACGATGTATCGAGTCGATACATCGACTGGAGAATCGGGAGGGCGGCGGGTGGGGCGGGTGGGCGTGATGGGAGGCGAGCGGGCATGACCAGCCAGCGCTCCGGCGTGCTCGAGCTCGCCGTCCTCGGGCTGCTGCACGAGACCCCGATGCACGGCTATGAGCTGCGCAAGCGGCTCAACGCGCTGCTCGGCGCGTTCCGGGCATTCGGCTACGGGTCGCTGTACCCGTGCCTGAAGGGCCTGCTAGGGCAGGGCCTGATCGCCGAGGACGTCCAGGCCGGGTCGGTCAAGCCGCTCACCGGGCACCGGTCAAAGATCGTGTACCGGCTGACCGCCGAGGGCAAGGAGCGGCTCCAGGACCTGCTCACCAGGACCGGCCCGGCGGCCTGGGAAGACGACGGGTTCGGCGTGCGCTTCGCGCTGTTCGGCCTGACCCAGGCCGACGTCCGGCTCCGGATCCTGGAGGGCAGGCGCAGCCGGCTCGAGGAACGGCTCGAGGCCTTCCGGGCGGCGGCCACCAGGACCAGGGAGCGGGTCGACCGCTACACGCTTGAGCTGCAGCGGCACGGCCTGGAGTCGGTCGAGCGGGAGGTCCGCTGGCTGAACGAGCTGATTGCCTCGGAGCGGCAGGAAGGCCCGCGGGCCGGCCACCCGCCGGGAAACAACATAACGGGCGGCCAGGCCGGACGGCCCATGGCAAGAGATCGGCACGTGAGCTCGGCAGCGTGGCCGCCGCCAGGCCGCAGGAAATAAAGATTAAGGAGTGACCTTATGGGTTCGATACGGGTAGCCATCGTCGGCGTCGGCAACTGTGCCAGCTCGCTGGTGCAGGGCGTGGAGTACTACCGGGATGCCGACCCGGACAGCCGGGTGCCTGGATTGATGCACGTCAGGTTCGGCCCGTACCACGTGCGCGACATCGAGTTCGTCGCGGCGTTCGACGTGGACGCGAAGAAGGTTGGCCGGGATCTCGCCGAGGCCATCGTGGCCAGCGAGAACAACACGATCAAGATCTGCGACGTGCCGCCGGTCGGGATCACCGTGCAGCGCGGGCCCACGCTGGACGGACTGGGCGAGTACTACCAGCAGGTCATCACCGAGTCCGACGACGAGCCCGCTGACGTGACCGCGGTGCTCAGGGACAGCGGTGCCGACGTGCTGGTCTCCTACCTGCCGGTCGGCTCGGAGCAGGCGGACCGCTACTACGCCCAGTGCGCGATCGACGCGGGCGTGGCGTTCGTCAACGCGCTGCCGGTCTTCATCGCCTCCGACCCGGAGTGGGCGCGCAAGTTCACCGAGGCGGGCGTGCCGATCGTGGGCGACGACATCAAGTCCCAGGTCGGCGCCACCATCACGCACCGGGTGCTGGCCAAGCTGTTCGAGGACCGCGGCGTCGAGCTGCTGCGCACTTACCAGCTGAACGTCGGCGGCAACATGGACTTCATGAACATGCTGGAGCGCACCAGGCTCCAGTCGAAGAAGATCTCCAAGACCCAGTCGGTCACCTCGCAGATCCCGCACGAGATGGAACGCGCCGCGGTGCACATCGGCCCGTCCGACCACGTGCCCTGGCTGAACGACCGGAAGCTGGCATTCGTGCGGCTGGAGGGCAGGGCGTTCGGCGACGTGCCGCTGAGCCTGGAGTACAAGCTCGAGGTCTGGGACTCGCCGAACTCGGCCGGGGTGATCATCGACGCGGTGCGCGCCGCGAAGATCGCCGCCGACCGCGGCATCGGCGGGCCGGTGCTGTCCGCCTCCTCCTACTTCATGAAGTCGCCGCCGCAGCAGTACGGCGACGACGTGGCCAGGGACCTGGTGGAGAAGTTCATCCGCGGCGAGGTCGATCGCTGACCGGCCGGGCCGCCGGGCCGCCGCCGCGACAACGGGCAGTAACGCAGGGCACCCGGCGACTGCGGTTACGGACATCCCGGTAGCCGGCGGCCATCGCTGATTCGCCGCCGGGGCCATAGGCTGGCCGGGTGACGAGCGCGGCTGACCGCGGCGCCGGGGACGCGACGGGCGCCGGACCGGGCGGCCTGAGCCCCGGCCCCGGTGCCGAGCCGGGCGCGGCCCGGCCTCGTTCTACCGCGAGCTGCGCCTCGTGCTGGCCGGCCGGGGGTTCCGGCGGCTGTTCGGCACCCGGCTGATCTCGCAGACCGGCGACGGGGTGTTGACCGCCGGGGTCGGCACCTACGTGTTCTTCAACGCGACCACGTTCACCAGCCCCGCGGCCGCGGCGGCGGCGCTCACCGTGCTGTACCTGCCGTACTCGCTGATCGGCCCGTTTGCCGGGGTGTTCATCGACCGCTGGTCCCGGCGCCAGATCCTGGTCTGGTCGGCCCTGGTGCGCTCGGTGTTCGTGCTGGCCACCGCCGCGCTGATGGCCTCCGGCAGTCGCGGGCTGCCGCTGTACGTCGCGGTGCTGCTGGTGCTCGGGCGTGAACCGGTTCTTCCTGGCCTCGCTGTCGGCCGCGCTGCCGCACGTGGTCGACGAGGACAAGCTGGTGATGGCCAACTCGGTATCGCCCACGGCCGGCGGCATCATGGCCGCGATCGGCGGCATCGTCGCCCTCGGCCTGAACGCGGCTACCGGCGACACCGAGCGCGGTGCCGCGATCACCCTGCTGGTGGCCGGCGGCTGCTACCTCGCCGCCAGCGCCGTCGCCGCGACCATGCGCCGGGACCTGCTCGGCCCGGCCCGCGATCCCGGCGCGCCGCCGGGCCGCCTGCTCGCCGACCTGCGCACGGTCGTGTCCGACCTGGCGGCCGGTGCCCGGTACGCGGCCACCCGGCGCGGCCCGGCGTCGGCGCTCGGCGCCATCGGCGGCAGCAAGTTCCTGTTCGGGATCCTGTTCGTGATGTCGATCCTGCTGTACCGGAACTACTTCTATCCGGCCAGCGCCTCGGTGTCGGAAGGGCATTACACCGTGCTGGCCACGGTGTCCGCGGTCGGCTACGGCTGTGCCGCGCTGGTGGTGCCCCCGGCCACCAGGCGGCTGGCCAAGGCGACCGTGATCACGCTGCTGCTGGCCATCTGCGCGGTGACGACCGGCGGCCTCGGCGAGACATTCAGCCAGGTCGCGTTCCTGGCCCTCGGCTTCTGCCTGTACCTGACCTCGCAGGGCGTGGCGATCTGCGCGGTCACGATCCTGCAGGAGGAGGCAGACGACACCTACCGCGGCCGGATGTTCGCCTTCTACGACGTGATGTTCAACGTCACGCTGGCCGCCGGGGCCCTGATCAGCGCCGCGTTCATGCCGCTCACCGGCCGGTCGGCCGCGGTCATCAGCGCGGTCGCGGCCGGATACGCGGTGGTGGCGGCCGGGTACTGGCTGGCCAGCCGTCAGCCGTCGGCGGGGGCCGGGCCCGGGGGCCTGCCGCGCCGGGGACGGCCAGCCCCTCGGCCTCGGCCCAGCGCAGCAGCTCCTGAGCGGCCCGCTCGGGGCCGAGCGCGCCGTGCTCCATCCGCAGCTCGAGCAGGTACGCCCTGGCCTTCCCGACCAGCGGGCCCTGGCCGATGCCGAGCAGCCGCATGATCTGCTTGCCGTCCAGGTCCGGCCGGATGCTGTCCAGCTCCTCCTGCTGGGCCAGCGCCGCGATCCTGGCTTCCAGGCCGTCATAGGACCGGGCCAGGCGGGCTGCCTTGGCCTTGTTCCTGGTGGTGCAGTCGGCCCTGGTCAGCGCGTGCAGCCGGGTCAGCAGCGGGCCGGCGTCGGTGACGTACCTGCGCACCGCCGAGTCGGTCCATTCCCCGCCGCCGTAGCCGTGGAACCGCAGGTGCAGCTCCACCAGGCGGGAGACGTCCGCGACGATCTCCCGGCTGAAGCGCAGCGCGGTGAGCCTGGCCCTGGCCAGCTTGGCACCCTCCATCTCGTGGTGGTGAAACGCCACCCGCCCGTCCGGCAGCAGCGACCTGGTCCGCGGCTTGCCGATGTCGTGCAGCAGCGCGGCCAGCCGCAGCACCAGGTCCTGGCGCAGGCCGTAGCGCGGCTCAAGGGCGATGGCCTGGTCCAGCACGGTCAGCGAGTGCTGGTACACGTCCTTGTGCCGGTGATGCTCGTCGGTCTCCAGCCGCAGCCTGGGTATCTCCGGCAGGAACTGATCGGCCACGCCGGTGTCGACCAGCAGCGCGATGCCCCTGGCCGGGCCGCCCTCCAGCGGCGCCAGCAGCAGCTTGGCCAGCTCGGCGGAGATCCGCTCGGCGGAGACGATGCCGAGCCTGGGGGCAAGCTCGGCCATCGCGCGGGTGAGGCCGGGATCCGGGGCGAAGCCGAGCTGCGCGGTGAACCTGGCCGCGCGCAGCATCCGGAGCGGGTCGTCGGTAAGCGAATCCTCCGGCCTGCCCGGCGTGCGCAGCACCCGGGCGGCCAGGTCAGCCAGGCCGCCGGACGGGTCGACCAGCTCGTATCCCGGCAGCAGGGCGGCCATCGCGTTCACCGTGAAGTCGCGCCGCAGCAGGTCCGATTCCAGTGAGGTCAGGTAGCTCACGACCGGCTTGCGGGAGCCAGGCGCGTACTTCTCGGTGCGGTAGGTGGTCACCTCGAAGATCGCGTCACCCTTGCGCAGCCCGACGGTGCCGAACGCGATGCCGACCGACCAGGTGCTGTCGGCCCAGTCCCTGGTGATCTGGAGCACCTGGCCCGGCGGGGCATCGGTGGCCAGGTCGATGTCGGCGCGCGGGCGGCGCAGGAACACGTCCCGGACCGGGCCGCCGACCAGGGCCAGCTCGCGGCCGTGCCGCCGGAACAGCCGGCCGAGCTCGTCCGCCAGCGGCGAGGCAGCCGCCAGCAGCGCCGCGGCGGCGGCACGGCGCTGCGGCTCGCTCATGGGCTGCGTACCTGACACGGGCACCGAGGGTAAGGGGTGAGGTTAAGCTTGGGAAACCGGGGGGAGGCCGGAAGGATCCGATGGAGGCTGCGCACGCGCCGCGGCGCGCTTCGCCGCGGCGCAGGTACCCAGTCGGCACGCAGGCCGGGGCAGGCCCGCGAGCTGCGGCTTCGGCCACCCTGACCGCCGTACTCAGCCAGCCGCAATAGCATTTCGGCCATGTCCCGTCGCCGCGCAGCACGATGCCGCCAGGACCTCGCTCCGGCCGGCCGCGCGGCGCCCGGAGCGGCGTGAGCACGCGCGGCCGGGCCGCCGCGGCGGCCTGCGGCCTGGCGATCACCGCGGTGACGCTCGCGCTGGCCGGGGGCACCGACCCGGCCCAGGCCCGCCCGCTGCTCCCGGGGCTCACGGCCAGCGCCCGCCAGGTCGGCAAGCTGCCGGTCTCGCTGGTCATCACCTCGGTCAGCCCGAGCTACGCCCAGCCGAAGGAGAAGGTGCTGGTCTCCGGCCTGGTCACCAACAACTCCGGCGCGGCCATCTCCGGGCTGCAGATCCGGCTCCGGTCCGCCGGCAGCCCGTTCACCAGCCGGGACGAGCTGGAGGAGTACGTGGCCGGCCTGCTGTCCTACGACAGCTACGAGCCCGGCGCGGTCAGCCGGCCGATCAGCCTGCGCTCCCGCGCCACCGCCCGGTGGTCAGTGCGCCTGCCGGTGCGCGAGACGGGCATGAGCGCCTTCGGCGTCTACCCGCTCGCCGCGGAGGCCGACAACTCCGGCGGCGTCCCGTTCTCCGGCGCGACCAGCCGCACGTTCCTGCCGTTCTGGCCAGGCAAGCACGGCCAGCCCCGGCCGCAGCGACAGCAGATCGCGTGGCTGTTCCCGCTGATCGGCCAGCCGGTGCAGGGCCCGTGCCCGGGCCCGGTGCTGCTGAACAACAGCCTGGCCGCCAGCGTCGCGCCGGGCGGGCGGCTGAGCTCGCTGCTGGCCGCGGGCCAGAACGCATCCGCCCGGACCCACCTGACCTGGGTCATCGATCCGTCCCTGCTGGCCAGCGTGCAGAAGATGACCGGTCCGTACCAGGTCGGCGGCAGCGCGAGCTGCCAGGGCAACGCCAGCAGGCCGGCCGATCGCGCGGCGGCTGCCTGGCTGACCGGGCTCCGGCACGCGCTGGCCGGCCAGAACGTCGTGGTGACGCCGTACGCCGATGTCGACCTCGCCGCGCTGACCAGGGACAGCCTGGACGATGACCTCGCCACCGCCTTCACCCAGGGCCGCCTGGTGGGCGGGCAGATCCTCGGCCGGGACTTCGCCCCGGTGCGGGACGCCGCGCTGGCCGGACGCGGCGAGCCGGCCAGCGAGCGGGCGTCCAGGGCGCTGAACGGGATCGCGTGGCCGGCCGACGGCCTGGCCAACCGGGCGGTGCTCGAGGACCTGGCCGTCAACAGGATCACCGCGGTGGTGCTGGACAGCACCGCGGCCCGGTCGCTGTCGGGCGGCTTCGCCGCCGACACCGCGGTCGCGAGCACCCTGGACGAGGTCAACGGGCCGATGCGGGTGCTGCTCGCCGACGACACCATCACCCAGCTGCTGGCCTCGGCCAACTCGCCCAGGGCGGCGCCCGGCACCGCGTTCGCGGTCAGGCAGCGGTTCCTGGCCGAGACCGCGATGATCGCCGCACAGGCACCCAACAGTGCCCGGTCGATCGTGGTCGCACCGCCCCGGCGCTGGGATCCGCCGCCCCACCTGGCCGCGGGCCTGCTGGCCGAGACGGCCAGCGCGCCGTGGCTGAAGCCGGTGAGCCTGGGCGCGCTGGCCACCGACAGCCAGCCGCCGGGGCCGCAGATCCAGCTGCCCACCGGCGCGGTGAAGGATGAGCTGAGCGGGCGGCTGCTGCGCCAGCTCCGGAGCCTGGGCCGGCGCGCCGAGCTGCTGGAGAGCATCCGGGCCACCCCGGATCCGACCCTGAGCCAGGCGGTGGCCGCGGTGGAGTCCTCGGCCTGGCGCGGTCGCGGTCCATCGGGCCAGGCACAGGCCATGCTGAACCGGGTGTCGGCGTACATCAGCGGCCAGGAGCAGGGCCTCACGATCACCAAGCCGGTACCGGTCACCATGGGCGGCCTCAAGGGATCCCCGCCGGTGTCGATCTCCAGCCATCTCGGCTACCCGGTGCGGGTCCGGCTCGCGGTGCGGGCACCCGGCGACCTGAAGATCACGGTCGCGCCACGCGGCCCGATCACGATCCCGCCCGGCTCGGTGGTCAACGTCAAGCTGAACGTGCACGCGCAGGAAGTCGGTTCCAGGACCTTGCAGCTCAGCCTGGTCAGCCCGGCAGGCCGGGCACTGCCGGGCACCACGGTCACGATGACGATCCGGGCCACTCAGTTCGGCACGCTCGCGCTGATCATCCTCGCCGCCGCGCTCGGCGTCTTCATGATTACCTCCGCCGCCCGGGCTATCCGGCAGGGCGGCGGGGCGCCCGGAAAGGCAGGCTCACCTGGCCCGGCGGGCTCGCCGGCGGCAGCAGCTTCCGGCCGAGCCGTGCCGTCCGGCCAGGATCCCGACGGCGCAGGCAGTAAGCCTGACGGCCGGGCAGGAGATACCGTCGAACCAGATGGCCCGGCGCAGCATAGCGGGCCGCAAACTGGGCACCACGCCAGCGACGCCATTGTCCGCGCGGGCACTGTCAGCGAAGGCACTGTCAGCGACGCCAGCGTCAGTGACACCGCTGTGAGTGACACCGCTGCCGGTGACACGGTAACGTCCGCAGGCCGCGATCCGACGGAGGGGACCGATGAACTCGCCCGGGCACCGGGCCAGGCCGACCGAGCCTGAGGTCGGCCTGACTGGCACGGGCGAGCCAGACCGCGGCGGCGGGCCTGATGGCCGGCCGCCGGCGGGCGGTGGCCGGGAGGCACCGCGGCCGGGGGGCGGCCGGGACGGGCGCCCGACTGGGAAGCACCGGCCGACTGGGAAGCACCGGCTAGCTGGGAAGCACCGGCCGACCGGGACGGGCGCGCGGGCCCTGCCGGGCGCACCCCGGCCGGCGGCCCTGAGCGGACCGAGGGGTGGGCCGACCAGAACCAGGTCCTACTGGGCCGAGCAGGCAGATCAGAACCGGTCCTACTGGGCCGGGCCGGCCGGGCAGAACAACGGGCCGGGCGACCAGGGCGGGTCCGGCTGGGCCGGGCCGGCGGACCAGGACCAGTCCTACTGGGCCGAGCAGTACCGGGCAGCCGAGCGGGGCCGGGCCGGGCAGCCGGGACCGGCCGACCCGACCGAGACCTACCGGGCCCGCCGCGACTCTCCGGCCCGGCCAGCCCCGCCGCCCGGGCCGGCCCGGACCAGAACTACCGGCCGGACCCCGGCTACCGGAGCAACCCCGGCTACCGGAGCGACCCGGACTACCGGAGCGACCCGGACTACCGGAGCGACCCTGGCTACCGGCCAGACCAGGGCTACCCGCCGGGCCGGGACTACAGGCCCGGCAGTATCGGGCCGGCCGGGCCCGGCCGGAGCCGTCGCGTCCAGCCGGATCCCGGTGCCCGGCCAGCCGACCACGCTCCGCCAGCCGACTACATTCCGCCAGCCGGCTACATTCCGCCGGCCGGGTACATTCCGCCGGCCGGGTACAGCGTGCCTGCCGACTACGCTCCGCCGGCGGAACGGCCCAGGCCCGCGGATCGGGGCGGGCAGGCGAGCCGTGGTCCGGCTTACCCGGCCGGGCAGCCCGGCACGCGAGAGGCCGGCCCAGCCGGGCCGGCCGGGTCCTCCCGGGCAGGCCAGCAGGCCGAGCCGACTCAGGATTACCGGGTCAGGCGAGATCCCGGTGCCGGGCCAGCCGGGCCAGCCGGGCCAGACTGGCCGGCCGGGCCAGCCGGGGCAGACTGGTCGGCGGGACCGGCGGGACCGGCCAGGCACGGAGACCAGGCCAGGGCCTACTGGGCCGAGCAGGCCAAGGCGTACTGGGCCGAGCAGTCCGGGCAGTCGGGGCAGTCCGGGCGGGCGCCTGCCGGGCCGGCCCGGCAGGCTGATCCGGACGGTTACCTGCCGGACACCGGCGAGCCCTCCTGGCCGAATCCGGAGTACTGGTTCCGCCCGGCCAAGCCCGATCAGGCCGGACGCGCGGATCAGGCCAGGCGGGCGAGGCAGACCAGGCGGCTGGAGCAGTCCCGCCGGCAGCGGACCGGGTGGGAGGACGGCGCCGGCCCGGACAGCCATCCCGGCTGGGCAGCCGGCACCGGGTGGGCCGACCAGACCGACTGGGCCGACCAGACCGGGCCGCTGACCCTGCCCGCCCAGGCTCTGCTGGCCGACCGCGGCCTCCGGCCCGCCGATCAGGAGGCTGACCAGCGCGGCCCCAGCCTGGTGCGGTCCAGCAGCGTGATGGCGATCGGCACGCTGGCCTCCCGGCTCACCGGGTTCCTGCGCACCGTGGTGCAGGCGGCCGCGCTTGGCGCGCTCGCGCTCTCCGACGCCTACAACAATGCGAACACGCTGCCCAACGTGGTCTACAACCTGGCCATCGGCGGCATCCTGACCAGCGTCATCGTGCCGCTGCTGGTGAACGCCGCGAAGCGGGACCGAGACCGCGGCGAGGCCTACGACCAGCGCATCTTCACCCTGGTCACGTTCGCGCTGCTGGGCGTCACCGTGGTGGCGACGGCGGCGGCCGCGCTGATCGTGGACATCTACAAGAGCGACATCACCGGCAGCGAGCTGCACCTGATGGTGATCCTCGCCTACTTCTTCATCCCGCAGATCTTCTTCTACGGGGTGAGCTCGATGGCGGGCGCGATCCTGAATGCCCGCGGCCGGTTCGCCGCCGTGGCCTGGACGCCAGTCGTGAACAACGTCGTGGTGATCGTCGTGCTCGGCATGTACATCGCGGTGGCCGGCACGCACCGGACTCCCGGCACGATCACCGGCGGCGAGGTCCAGCTGCTCGGCTGGGGCACCACTCTCGGCATCGTGGCGCAGACCGCGGCGCTGATCCCGGCGCTGCTGCGGGCCGGGTTCCGGTGGCGGCCCAGGTTCGACTTCCGGCGGTCCGAGCTATTCGAGATCCGGCGGATGGCCGGGTGGATGTTCGGCTACGTGGCCGCGACCCAGGTCGCGTTCCTGGTCACCACCAGAGTCGCCAACGACGCCCAGGTGGCGGCGGGCAAGGCCGGGGTGGGCTTCGCCGGTTACACCGCCTATACCTACGCCTACCTGCTGTTCCAGCTGCCGTACGCGATCGTGGGCATCTCGGTGATCACCGCGCTGCTGCCCCGGATGAGCGCGCACGCAACCGAGCGCCGGCTACTCGCTCGTGCGGGCCGACTTCTCCGCCGGGGTCCGGCTGGCCTCGGTCATCGTGGTGCCGTCCGCGCTGGTGCTGGCCGCGCTCGGGGCGCCGATCGCGATCGTGCTGTTCGCCCATGGCGGCACCGACATCGCCGCGGCCAGGTACACCGGCAACGTTTTCGCCGTGTTCTGCCTCGGCCTGGTCCCGTTCATGCTGTTCCAGCTGCAGCTCCGGGTGTTCTACGCGCTGCACGACAGCCGCACCCCGGCGCTGATCGGCGCGGTCACGATGACGGTGAACATCGTGGCGAACCTGATCGCGCTCGCCGCGCTCAGCCCGGCCGACGTGATCCCGGCCCTGGGCATCGGGTTCGGGCTGGCCAACCTGGCCGGGGTGATCGTGGCCTGGCGCATCCTGTCCCGGCGGCTGGGCGGCCTGGACGGTTACATCATCGTGCGCACGCTGGTGCGGATGCACGCCTGCGCGGTCCCGGCAGCCGTCTTCGCGATCGCGGTCTCGGTCATGGTCGACGTGGTCCTGCCCGACAGCAAAATCGGCGCGCTCCTGACGACGGCACTGGCCGGGAGCGGTGCGTTCCTGCTGTATGTGCTCTTCGCCAAAGCACTGCGGGTCAGCGAGGTCGCCAGCCTGGCCGGCACCCTGCGCAGGCGGCTGCGGCGGTGAGCGGCAGGTTCAGCCCGACGTCTCCGGCTGGTAACGGTTTGCGATGGCGGGGCGGCCGGGCCTTTCCGGGACGGCTGTGCGGCCTAGCATGTTGTACAGCATCATTGTTTCTGTCTCGTCCTGCTGACCTACTACGGGGCCTGGAGGGAGAGTCGACGGCCTGGCGTCGTCGATGTCGTGACTCATGAGCACGTTTACCTCGGAACCTGGAACCAGGCTGGGCGGCCGGTACAGACTTGAGGACCGGGTGGCCGGCGCGGCTGGCTGGGCTGCCTGGAAGGCGATCGACGAGACGCTGGCCCGGCCGGTCAAGGTAGTCATGCTGGCGCCGGGCTACCCGCGCATCCTCGAGGTGCTCACCGCGGCCCGCGCGGCCAGCCGGCTCACCGACTCCCGGCTGGCGCAGGTCTTCGACGTCGAGGACGACTGGGACAACGCCTACATCGTGGTGGAATGGGCCACCGGGGAGACCCTGGACGACCTGCTGTCGGCCGGCCCGCTGGACTGGGCCAAGGGGGCCGGGATCGTGGCCGAGGCGGCCGCCGCCCTGTCGGTGGCGCATGCTGCCGGGCTCGCGCACCTGTGCCTGACCCCGACCGAACTGCGCTGGACCGCGGGCGGCGGGGTCAAGGTGACCGGCCTCGGCATTGACGCCGCGCTGGCCGGGCTGCACGCCGAGGACCCGGCCCTGGCCGACACCCGCGGGCTCGGCTGCATGCTGTACGCGGTGCTGACCGGTCACTGGCCCGGCCAGGACTATCCGGCGCTGCCGCCGGCGCCGCTGGCCGACGGGCGGCCGCGCAGCCCGCGCCAGGTCCGGGCCGGCGTCCCTGCGCCGCTGGACAGCGTCGCCTGCCGGGCGCTCCAGCTGCGCGGCCGGGACGGCGACCAGCCGCTGGTTACGCCGGGCCAGCTGGCGGCCGCGCTGACCGCGGTGATCCCGCCGGCGCCGCTGCCGCCTGCCGCGCAGCCCGCGCCGTCGGTCCGCACCCGAGGCGAGCGCCAGCGGCCCGCGCCGCCGCCGCAGGACGACCGCGGTTACTGGCCGCAGCGGCCGACGCCGCCGGCCGGGCCCCGGCAGGACTGGCAGCGACAGCGGCAGCGGTCCCGCGGCCGGACCGGATCCAGGGCAAGGGTCACCGTCATCGTCGTGCTGATCCTGGTAGCGGTGGCCGGCATCGTCGCCGCCGCCTCGCACCTGTGGCCGCGGCATCCAGCGACCCCGGTATCCGGCCACACCGGTCACAGCGCAAGCCCGCCGGCCGCCTCGGCGACCGTGCTCACCCCGGCGCGCGCCCGCGGCTTCGACGCGCTGAGCCCCGCCTCCGACGATCCGGGCAACGAGAACTCCAGCATGGCCTACCTGGCCATCGACAAGAATCCGGCGACCGCCTGGAGCACCGACTGGTACCAGGGCAGCCCGTACTTCGGGAACGAGAAGTCGGGCACCGGCCTGATCCTGGACATGGGCAGGCAGGTGCGGCTGAGCTCGGTCACGGTGACCTTCGGCCCCGGCGGCAGTTCCGGCGCCAGTGCGCAGATCGAGGTGGGCAACAGCGACGTGCGCGCGCCTGCCACGCTGAGCCAGTTCACCACGGTCGCCAGGGGCACCGGGCTGTCCGGTACCTACACGTTCCGCGCGAGCGGCAGCGCCACCGGCAGGTACGTGCTGGTCTGGTTCACCAAGCTGCCGCCGATGGCTGGCGTGCCGGCTAGCCGGCACCGGTTCCAGGGGGAGATCTTCAACATCATCGTCCGGGGCGCGGCGGCAACGGGGAGCACCGGCCCGACGGCCTCGGGATGAGCCTGGCGTAACCAGTCCTGGCCCTGGCGGGCTCGTGTCGGGACGGGAGGACAGCGACGGAACCGCACGCTGCTGACGGCGTCCCGGCCGGCCAGCCGCCGGGCGGGCTCGCGGACCGCTCCGACGCCGAGCTGCTGCGGCTGCACGTGGCCGGCGATCGGGACGCGTTCGGCGTCCTGTTCCTGCGGCACCGGGACCGGCTGTGGGCGGTGGCGATCCGCACCCTGGGTGACCCGGAGGAAGCCGCGGACGCGCTGCAGGACGCGATGATCTCGGCGTTCCGCCGGGCCGGCAGCTTCCGCGGCGAGTCCGCGGTCACCACCTGGCTGCACCGCATCGTGGTGAACGCCTGCCTGGACCAGCTGCGCCGCCGTGCCGCCAGGCCGGCGACCGGCGGGGCGGACGAGCGGACCCTGGACAGCCTGGCCCTGACCGGCGGCCGGCCGGATCCCTCGTCCGCCAGTGACACGGCGCTGGACGTGACCGCGGCGCTGCGGCGGCTGCCGGCCGAGCAGGCGGCCGCGCTGGTGCTGGTGGACATGCTCGGCTACCCGGTAGCCGATGCGGCCGAGGTGCTCGGCATCTCGCCGGGCACGGTGAAGAGCCGGTGCGCCCGCGGCCGCGCCCGGCTGCTGCCGTGGCTGGCTCACCTGCGGTCCGATTCGCCGCCCGGCCTGGCCGGCCGGAACCGATCCGCCAGCCCGGACGTCCTACCTGCGCAGGGAGGGGGTCAGGAGCCGCCATGAGCCGACACGTCGATGCCGAGATGCTCGGCCGGTTCCGGGCCGGGGACCTGAGCCGGTCCAGGGCTGCCCGGATCGCCGCGCACTTGCGCGGCTGCGGTCGCTGCGCCGAGCTGAGCCGTCAGCTGGCCGGAGTCACCGAGCTGCTGGCCAGCGTGCCGGTTCCGCCCATGCCCGAGCACCTGGCCAGCCGGATCAGCAGCTCGCTGGCCATGGAGGCGGCGCGGCGGGCCGAACGTGACGAGGCGGCCGGGGAGAACCGGGCCGGCCGGGCCGACCGGGAGCACCGGGCAGCAGGGGCAGCGAGGGCCCGGCGACGGCCCTGGCGCGGGTTCGCCGCCCCGGTCGCGGTGCGCGCGCTGGCCGCGGCCGCGGCAGTGGTGGTGCTCGCGGGCGGCGGCTACGCGATCCTGCACGGCACGGCGACGCCGAGGTCTGGCTCATCCTCCTCGGGCGCGGCCAGCGGGCGGAAGGCCGTCCCGGGCTACGCCAGGCCGGCCGGATTGCCCAGCAGCGGCATGAGCTTCGGCCCCGCGCTTGACTACCGGACCAGTGCCGGGCCGGCCAGCTTCCGGCCGGTCGCCAGCGCCGACAACTACCGGCCAGGCCACCTCACCGCGCAGGTTGCCAGCACGCTGGTCAGGTTCGGCCAGCTGCACGCAGCGGAGGAACCGGCTGCCGGGACGATCCAGACGGCTACGCCTGGCACCTCGCCAGCCGCGACTGCCAGCTTCGGGGGGGTCCCGGTCGGCGTCATCGAGGGCTGCGTGAACCGGGTTGCGGCCGGTCACCGGGTCTTGCTGGTGGATCTCGCCCGGTACCGCGGCGAGCGGGCTACGGTCATCGTGATCAGCGGGCCGGCTCCTGCGTCTGATCATCTATGGGTGGTCGGGCCCGGCTGCTCGGCACTGTCCAGCGACGTGCTGGCCCACGCCGACCTGCCGGGGTAACGCGCGGTTTGCAGCCCGGCGCGGCCGCCCCGTGACCGGGAATCTCCCGGTCCTAGGATCGGTTGATGCCCATGCGACTTCAACAGGGAGGCAGCGCGAATGTCGGACGTTCGTGATGTCATCGTCATCGGTTCCGGGCCGGCCGGCTACACCGCGGCGCTGTACGCGGCGCGGGCGCGGCTGCGGCCGCTAGTGTTCGAGGGCTCGGTGACCTCTGGCGGCGCGCTGATGAACACCACCGATGTGGAGAACTTCCCTGGCTTCCCGGACGGCGTCCTCGGCCCCGACCTGATGGACGCGATCCGCAAGCAGGCCGAGCGGTTCGGCGCCGAGCTGATCTCCGATGACGTGACCGAGGTGGACCTGTGTGCCTCGCCCAAGGTGATCCGGGTCGGCAGCGACACCTACTGGCCTCGCGCCGTGATCATCGCCACCGGCTCGGGCTACCGGGAGCTCGGCGTGCCCGGCGAGAAGCGGCTGTCCGGCCACGGGGTCTCCTGGTGCGCCACCTGTGACGGCTTCTTCTTCCGCGAGCAGGACATCGCCGTGGTCGGCGGCGGGGACTCGGCCATGGAGGAAGCCACGTTCCTGACCAGGTTCGCCAGGTCGGTCACGGTGATCCACCGCCGGGACAGCCTGCGTGCCTCGAAGATCATGCAGGACCGGGCCATGTCGAACCCGAAGATCTCCTTCGCCTGGAACAGCGAGGTGGCCGAGGTCCTTGGCGAGGACCGGGTGTCCGGGCTGCGGCTGCGCGATGTCACCACCGGCGAGGAGAGCACGCTGGCGGTGACCGGCGTGTTCATCGCGATCGGGCACGACCCGCGCAGCGAGCTGTTCACCGGCCAGCTGGCCACGGATGCGGACGGGTACCTGCTGGTCGAGCAGCCGTCCACGCGCACGGCCATTCCCGGCGTGTTCGCCGCCGGCGACGTGGTCGACCGGACCTACCGGCAGGCGGTCACCGCGGCCGGGACCGGCTGCGCGGCCGCGCTGGACGCGGAGCGGTGGCTGGCGGAGCACGAAGGACAGGACTGACTGCAAAGTGGCCGGAAATACGGGCATAGAACTATCAAGCCCTGCAAACTGCGTTTAAAGCAGCCTAAACCGGAAGGGATGACCCGAACGTGGGCGCAACCAAGAAAGTGACCGACGCGACCTTCGAAGCCGACGTGCTGAAGAACGACAAGCCGGTGATCGTCGACTACTGGGCCGAGTGGTGCGGTCCGTGCCGGATGGTCGCCCCGGTGCTGGAGGAGATCGCCAGCGAGCACTCCGGCAAGATCGACGTGGTCAAGCTGAACGTGGACGAGAACCCGGCGGTCACCCAGCGGTACGGGATCATGAACATCCCGACCCTGAGCGTGTTCAAGGACGGCGAGGTCGTCAAGGAGATCGTCGGCGCCAAGCCCAAGTCCGCCCTGCTGCGCGAGCTCGCCGAGTTCATCTGACCCGGTACGCCGCCTGGCTAGGCCAGGCGGAGCGAGCGCTCCGGCACGGTCATGGAGCCGAGCAGCCGTTCCAGCGCCACCTCCACATCCTCGCGCCAGGACATGGCCGTCTTCAGCTCCAGCCGCATGCGCGGGAACCGCAGGTGCGGCCGGACCGTCTTGAACCCCACCGCCAGCAGGTAGTCGGCCGGGATCATGCAGCCGGGACTCTCCCACTTCAGGTCTCCGAACGCCTCGATGGCCTTGACCCCCCGCCTGGTCAGGTCCTTCGCCAGGCCCTGCACCAGGATCCGGCCGAGCCCGCCGCCGGCGAACTCGGCCAGGATGTGCGCGGTCATCAGCAGCACCGCATCCGCGCTGACCGGGCTGGTCGGGAACACTACCGAGCGCGGCACGTACTGCGGTGGGGCATAGAGCATGTAGCCGGCCGGGACGCCGTCCATGTAGAGGATCTTGCCGCAGCTGCCCCATTCCAGCAGTACCGAGGAGACCCAGGCCTCCTTCTCCAGTGCCGGGTCCCCGGCCTCGATGGCCCTGGTCTGGCTGACCGGATCCAGTTCCCAGAAGACGCAGCGACGGCACCTGGGCGGGAGATCATCAAGGTTGTCCAGCGTGATACTGGCAAGGCGACGCGACACCTGTGTACCCCTGGATTCGGCAAAGCTCTGCGCCGGGCCACTGCCGGGATTGCCCCCGCGGCCGACCTGAGCCGACTCGGCAACTGGCCCGTCGCCTTCTCCGTGCGCTCCGCTTATCGTACCCAGTGAGCGCCGGCTAAGTCGTGCCCCGGCGAGCTCTGTGGAGACCGGCACATAGGCTCACCTGGTGACGACTCCGCGCAAGAGTTTCTGCAGCGACAATTACTCGGCCGCGCATCCGGACGTGCTGCGCGCGATCACCGCCGTCAACACCGGTGACGTGACCGCCTACGGCGACGACCGGTGGACCGGCGAGGTGGCCGCGCGGCTGTGCCGGCTGACCGGCGCGGCCGGTGCCTTCTTCGTGTTCACCGGCACCGCGGCCAACGTGCTCGGGCTCAGCCTGATGCTCCGCCCGTTCGAGGGGATCATCTGCGCGGACTCGGCTCACCTGGACACGGACGAGTGCGGTGCCGGGGAGCGCATCCTGGGCAGCAAGCTGATGCTCGTGCCATCGCCGGATGGCAAGCTGACACCCGAGCTGATCGCCACCCGGCTGGACTGGCGCGGCGACCAGCACCGGGTCCAGCCGAGAGTGGTGGCGATCGCCCAGGTGACCGAGCTCGGCACCTGCTACACGCTGGCGGAGCTGGCCCGGCTCCGGGAGTTCTGCCGGGCCGAGGGACTGTACCTCTATGCCGACGGCGCCCGGCTCGCCAACGCCGCGGCCTATCTGGGCTGCGGGCTGTCCGATCTGGCCGCGCACGCCGACGTGCTGAGCTTCGGCGGTACCAAGAACGGGGCGCTCGGGGCCGAGACGGTCCTGGTCATGCGATCCGAGCTGGTACCGGACGTTCGGTTCCTGCGCAAGCAGCAGATGCAGCTCGCGTCCAAGATGCGCTTCCTGTCGGCTCAGTTCGACGCGCTCCTCACCGGCGACCTGTGGCTGCGGAACGCGGCGCACGCGAACGCGATGGCCCGGCGGCTCGCGGACCGGATCGCCGGCCTGCCGGGAGTGAGCCTGCGCTACCCGGTCGAGTCCAACGCGGTGTTCGCGGCGCTGCCACCGGCCCAGATTGCCGAGCTCCAGCCGGGCTGGGACTTCTACATCCGGCATCCCGCCGAGCACGTCGTCCGCTGGATGACCTCGTTCAGCACCTCCGAGGCCGACGTCGACGAGTTCGCCGCCGCAATCGCGGGCGTTGCCAGCTCGTTCACCGCCTGAGCAGCTTGGTTCCACGGGAAACCTTACGGTGAAACACCTTACAACTCCCGACGAGATGGCCGCGTACCGTGAGCCTGAAGATGAAGCGCGTAGTCTCACGGGAGCCCTGCCCTCGACCTATTCAATTTCGGGAGCTGCCACGTGAACCAGGGGGAACGCTCGGTGGCTGACGACTTTAGCCTGGGCCTTCTTGTCGGGCTGCTGATCGGCGAGGGGCACTTCGGCGGAGACGGCCGCCAGCCTCAGGTAACGCTGCGCATGCATGTCCGACATGAAGCGATCTTCAGGTGGCTGGAGCGAACCTTTCCCGGCGGAAAGCTCTACGGGCCGTACCACCACGACGGTCGGCACTACTACCAATGGATGGCGCGTGGAGCCTACCTTCGGGACTGCCTCCTGCCATTGCTGGAGAGCGCGCTGTCCCCCGACATCGACGAGCACAGCTTCGACAGGTTCTGTCGGATGCGGGACTCATATGCGTCACGTCTGGCTAGGTCACGCGGCAGCTTGGCAGCCACACCCGACGGCTCACCCGTTATCGACGGTGAAGGACCGGCGTGACGCGCCTGGCTCGAGCTGTTTCACCGTAGGGTTTCCCGTGGAACCAGCTCCCCAGAGCAGGCCAGCAGAGTTCCGTTCACGCGGAGGGGGGCGGCTGCACCACATGGGGGGTCATCGTCTTCACGATCCGCTCCAGGTCTGCCAGCGTCGCGAACTCGACCACGATCTTGCCCTTTCGCTGGCCGAGTTCCACCTTGACCCGGGTGTCGAACGCATCGGACAGGCGGTCCGCCAGGTCCTTCAGCCCCGGCGCCACCGGTCCCCGACTGCTGGCCCGGCGCGGCTCCTTGGCCGGCTCCGCGCCGAGGGCGACTATCTCCTCTACCGCCCGTACCGACAGTCCCTCGGCCACGATGCGGCGCGCTAGCTGCTCCTGCACGGCCGGGTCCGGCACCGCCAGCAAGGCCCTGGCGTGACCCGCGCTCAGCACGCCGGCCGCCACCCGCTGCTGTACCGGGGCCGGCAGGTTCAGCAGCCGGATCGTGTTCGAGATGTGCGGCCGCGACCGGCCGACCCGGCGGGCCAGTTCCTCATGGGTCGCGGCGAAGTCGTCCAGCAGCTGCTGATAGGCGGCCGCCTCTTCCAGCGGGTTGAGCTGCTCCCGGTGCAGGTTCTCGATCAGCGCGTCGCGGAGCAGGTCGTCGTCGGAGGTCTCGCGGACGATGGCCGGGATGACCTCGAGACCGGCTAGCTGGCAGGCCCGCCACCGCCGCTCGCCCATGATGATCTCGTACCGGCCCGGGCCGGACCTGCGGACGACCACCGGCTGCAGCAAGCCCACTGCCTCGATCGAGCTTGCCAGCTCGGCCAGCGTGTCCTCATCGAACACCTGGCGCGGCTGACGCGGGTTCGGCGTGATCGCTCCGACCGGAACTTCCTCGAAGTAGGCGCCGGCGACGTCGTGCTGGGCATCACCCCATGGCGGCTCGCTGCCGGAACTCAGGGGGCGGCCGGCCCGGTCGGGATCAGGGCACCCAGCCCCTTGCCCAGTCCCCGTCGCTGTGGCGGCATCGCCTCTCCTTGCCTGTCGGTAACCGGCACCGGGCGAGCCGCCGGATCGCGGGCGAGGCCGGGCCTGTCGGTCTGCGTGTCACTCCATCCTGCCAGGCCCGCGCCACCCTGGCGCCGGTCATCATCGCCTCCCGGCCGGCCCTGGCCGTGGATCGCCGGTGGCGCTCGGGCAGCAGAAGGCATGGCGGCGGGCCGCCGACCAAGAGTATCGGGGCTCAGCCCGGCGGCGGGCACTGACAGCCAGTCAGTTCGGGTAACACTCAGTACCCGAAACTGCCGCCTGACTTCCTGGTCCTGCTCTGCGTGACCGGCCATGCTGTGAGTGCTATCGGCAGAATCCGGCCACCTCAGGCGACAGGAGGAAGCACGGAATACAGGGGAAGGCCGACTAAAAGCGTGAAAGGAGCGGGCGAGTGACGAAAAGGCTACTCAGATTTCTCGTGCCGGCAGTCATACCGGTGGTGCTGGGATTGAGCGCCGGGGTTACCTCAGCATCCGCAAGCACTGTCCACGCAGTGAGTCCGGCACCGACAGCTCACTCATCCGTCATGCGCATCGCGGCAAGCTCGCACCTAGCCACTCGTTTTCAGATGACGGAGGCCGGAAGAGAAGCATCTAGCCGCGCCGTAACCGGAATAACGAGAGCAACGGACTATATCGGCCAGTGGTGCTTCGAGGCCGGCGGCGGTCCCTGGGCCTGCCTGGGCACAGACCCTCTCGACGAATGGGTATTTGTCGATACCAATGGTCCCGGCGACGTCGTGGATGACAACTTCGATGTCCATCTAGAGTCCGATGGCTACTGGTATATCCAGAGCCAGAAACTCGGCCCTGGTTCAGGTGAGTGTGTCGGTGACGCATATAACAAATCGGGATATGCGGACACTAGCCTTGACCCGTGCGGAACTGGATGGGGCACTAACTTCATAGCCTACATCGGCACTTCTAGTGGAGTTTGCCCTAACAATTCTTCCATAGCATTCTATAACACCCACTGGAAGGGCTGGCTCGGGCCGCCAAGCAATTGGAGTCGCGGTTCCGAATTCTACCTCAACAAGTCGACGCCGTACTGCTTCGGCTGGTACCAGTAACGGCTAGGCATTATTAACGGAAAGAGGCGGCTAATGGATCCGGAACTTCCTGTTAATTCCGGATCCATTAGCGTGCGTTGCGGTCCGCTATCTCGTGAGCCGCCTCCAGGTAGGCCTGGGCCCCGGTCGAGCCGGGGTCATAGGTCATCACCGACTGCCCGTAGCTCGGCGCCTCGGACACCCGCACGCTGCGCGGGATCACCGAGCCGAGCACCAGCTCACCGAAGTGCCCGCGGACCTCGTCGGCCACTTGAGCGGCCAGGCGGGTGCGCATGTCGTACATGGTCAGCAGGATCGTGGTGACGGCGAGACCCTGGTTCAGGTGACTGCGGACCAGCTCCACCGTGCGCAGCAGCTGCTCCAGGCCCTCGAGCGCGTAGTACTCGCACTGGATCGGGATCAGCACTTCCGGCGCGGCCACCAGCGCGTTGACGGTCAGCAGGCCGAGCGAGGGCGGGCAGTCGACGAAGATGTAATCCAGGCCGGACACGTCGAACTCGGTCAGCGCCCTGGCCAGCCGCGACTCCCTGGCTACCAGCGGGACGAGCTCGATCTCCGCCCCGGCCAGGTCGATCGTGGCCGGCGCGCAGTACAGCCGCTCGAAGCCCGCCACCTGGCGGATGATCGCGGCCAGCGGCTGGCCCTCCACCAGGACGTTGTAGACCGACTGCTGGCCGGCCCGGTGATCAACGTCGAATGCCGTCGAGGCGTTGCCCTGCGGATCGAGGTCAACGACCAGGACGCTAGCGCCGTTCATGGCCAGGCTGGCGGCAAGGTTGACGGCCGTGGTGGTCTTGCCAACCCCGCCCTTCTGGTTAGCGATCGTGATGATCCGGCATGACCGGGGCCTCGGCCATGCCTGCCCGCCCGTCCTGGCCACGACGGCAGCCTGGGCGGCCCTGGCTATCGGCGTATCGGCCGGCGTCTGCGCCGCCACCGGAGTAACCACCTTGCCCTCGCTCTCCTCACCGACACTGGCACCATGACCGCGAGCACTTCCAGGACTACCAGGAGCGGACGGCCAGCCGAGGCCCGGCGCGCCGCCCGGTCCGGCCGGATCGTCCCGGTGCCCCGGCTGTCCAGGGTGCCCCGGCCGGCCTGGCCAGCCGAGCCCTGGTGCGGCGGCCATCATCCCGAAGTTCTCCCTACGGAGCGACGCAAACACTGCACCGGCCGCGGACGCGGTGCTCAGCCGCCGCTCCTGCGGGCATTGGGCCGGCGCTGCTGGCCCCTGGCCGCAGCGCCCGGTCCGCCACGGCCGGCCAGGGCGGCACCGCGATGTCCGGCGGTACCCGGCACCGGCTGCCGGCCGGGGCGGCTCCTCGCGGGTCCGGTGACGAACCGCACCACGGTCGCAGCCGGATCGACCTTACCCTCGCCAGCCCGGACCACGTCCACATCCCGTGCTCCGAGCCGGGCCAGGACCGGACGGGCGCGGCCCAGTTCGTCATCGGCCCCGGCGCCCTTGATGGCCAGCACCGTGCCGCCCGGCCTGGCCAGTGCCGCGGCCATCGGGGCCAGCTTGTCCAGCGGGGCGACAGCCCGGGCGACTACCACGTCCGCGGTCAGCTGCCCGGCCATGTCCTGAGCCCGCCCCCGGCGCACCTCGGCGTTGGCCAGGCCGAGGGCTTGCACGCACTCGTCAAGGAAAGCCACCCGGCGCGCCATCGGCTCCAGCAGCGTCACCTCGGCGCCGGGGAGCAGCAGGGCCAGCACGATGCCGGGCAGGCCCGCCCCGGAGCCCAGGTCGACGACCGTACCGGGCGTATCGATCAGCTCGGCCACCGCCGCGCAGTTCAGCAGGTGCCGGTCCCACACCCGGCCGGCCTCGGCCGGGCCGAGCAGACCGCGCTCAACGCCGGGACCGGTCAGCAGGCCCGCATACCGCACCGCGAGCGGCAGGGCCGGGCCGAAAACGGCCGCGGCCGCGGCCGGAACGACAGGGGTCGGCGAGGTCGGCACGGCTGACTCAGGCCGGGAGGACGACCACCCGCCGGTCGGGTTCCTCACCCTCCGACTCGCTGCGCAGGCCGGCCGCGGCCACCGCGTCGTGCACGACCTTCCGCTCGAACGGGGTCATCGCCCACAGCTTCTTCGGCTCCCCGCTGAGCTTGACCTCCTCGGCCGCCTCCTGCCCCGCCTTGGCCAGCTCGGCACGGCGCCGCTGACGGTACCCGCCGACATCGAGCATGATCCTGGTCCGGACGCCGGTCTTGCGGTGCACGGCCAGCCGGGTCAGCTCCTGGAGCGCCTCCAGCACCTGTCCCCTGGAGCCGACCAGCTCATCCAGCGTGGCTCCGACGACCGAGACCATGGCCCGGTCGCCTTCGACGTCCATGTCGATGTCGCCATCCAGGTCGGCCACGTCCAGCAGGCCCTCGATGTAGTCGGCGGCTATCTCGCCTTCCAGCTCAAGGTCCGCGAGCTGCTCCTCGGCCTGGCCTGCCAGACCCTCAGCGTCCTCCGCCAGATCCTCAGCGTCCGCTAGATCCTCAGCGTCCGCTAGATCCTCAGCGTCCGCCAGGCCCTCAGCGTCCGCTAGATCCTCAGCGTCCGCCAAGCCCTCAGCGTCCGCCGGATCTGCCGGGCCATCCACGCTCCGCGGGGCGGCCAAGTCCGCCGGGTCCTGCGCGCCGCCCGGCCCCTCCGGCTCATCCGGGCCCGGCAGGTCGCCGGCGAACTCCGGGCGCGGCTGCGCCACCGTGCTGTCCCCTTGGCTCACGACCAGGTCCTCCTACCTTCGGAAGGGCATCCGCAGGCCCGTTACCGGGCTGGCGGCCGGCCGGATCAGCCGGCCCGCCGCGCGCCGCAGAAGGCTCATCGCTTACCGGAGCGCTTGCTGCGCGACTGCCGCTGCGGCTGCTGCCTGACGAGCTTAACCTCGGGCTCGGCCGCCTCAGGCTCGGGATCGGGCTCGGGACGGTTGGTGAGCTTGCGCAGCATCCCGCCGCCGGCCGAGCCGGACTTCCCGGCTGCGGCCGCACCGCGGCCGTTCTGCCCCGCGGCTCCCCGGCGGCCCGAGCCCGCCCGGCCAGCGGAGCCCGCCTGGCCAGCAGGGCCCGCCTGGCCGGATGTCCCGGACGACCCGCCCCGGCTCGCGGATCCGGCACCGGAGGAGCGGGCATTGCCGCTGCCGGAACCGGACGAGCCGGAAGAGGAGCCACGCGGCGCCGAGGACCGGGGAGCCCGGCCGTTGCCGGTCGAGGTCGGTCCCTCCAGCGCGGCCTGGGAGCGCCCGCCGGCGCCCGGCAGCGCGGTACCGCCGCCGGCCACCTCGGCGGTCGCCGCGGCGGGCTGCGGGTAGTGCCGGAACAGCACGTACTGCTGGCCGAGCGTCCACACGTTGGTCGTCACCCAGTACAGCACCAGGCCGAACGGCCAGTACAGGCCGGACAGCGCGAACAACGGCATGATGTAGACCATGAACTTCTGCGACTGGCCCATCGGGTTATCCGGAGTCGCCGCCGGCATCATCCCGCGCTTCATGCTCTGCCGGACCGTCAGGTAGGTCGTGGCCATGCTGACCAGTACCGCGAGCAGGATGATGATCTTGGCGTGCAGCGGCACGATCATGCCGTCGGTGAACAGGACCTTGTCCGCTACCTTCGCACCGAGGATCGAGGCGTGCTGCGCGTCCTGCACCATGGACAGCGGCAGGCCGTACTTCGGTACACCGGTCTTATACTCCGCGATCGCCCGCAGCACGCTGAACAGGGCGAAGAACAGCGGCAGCTGGGCCACTACCGGCAGGCACCCCATCAGCGGGTTGACGCCAGCCTGCTGGTAGAGCTTCATCATCTCCTGGTTCAGCGTCTGCTTGTCGTTCTTGTACTTCTTGCGCAGCGCGGTCATCTGCGGCGCGAGCGCGGTCATCGCCCTGGTGGTGTGCATCTGCTTGATGAACAGCGGCACCATGATCAGCCGCATCAGCACCACGAGCAGCACGATCGTGAGCGCCCAGGTCCAGCCGCTGGTCGCGCCGAACAGCGGGCTGAGCACGTTGAAGATGTGCGTGAAAACCCAGGCGACCGCCTCGTACAGCGGGTTGAGTGGATTACCCACTGGCCAGCTCCCTTGCTCGGCGGTCAGCTGCCGTGCGGCCAGCTGCCGTGCCGTCTGCGGCGCCATCGGCGGCCCGGTCCGGCCGGCTGGCCATGACGCGGGCGGGCCGCGCGGGCGGTACCGGGTCAAGGCCGCCGGGGTGGAACGGATGGCAGCGGCTGAGCCTTCGCACCGTCAGCCAGGAGCCGCGCAGCGCGCCATGCCCGCGCACCGCGCCGACCGCATAGGCACTGCAGGAAGGATAAAACCGGCAGTGCGGCCCGAGCGCCGGGCTGACGAAACGCCGGTAGCCGGACAGCAGCGTGAGCAGGATCCGGGCAGCCGCCGACGACCTGGCAGCCGGAGCCGGTACCGCATTCTGATCCGATACCGCGTTCTGATCCGGCACTGCCCTGCCGCTCAGTTCGTCCGCACTTGTTACTGGCACGCTTTCTCACCCTGCCGCCGAAGCAATGTGCTGAGGACCAGGTCGAGTTCGGCAGCAAGATCCGCCTGGCGGGCCGTTGCGGCACGGGGATGAGCACGCAACACTAGCAGGCTACCTCCAGGCAGCGACTCCAGATACCCGCGGGCCAGGTGGCGCAGCCGCCGCTGCACCTTGTGCCGGACCACCGCGGAGCCCACTTTCCCGTTCACCACGAACCCCACCCTGGCGGCTCCGGCACTGCCAGGGCGTACCAGCAGGTAACCGGAGAGCAGTGGCGACCTGGCCCGGCAGCCGGTCTCGATCGCCAGCCGGAACTCGGTCGTGTGCCGCAGCCGGGCCTCGGCGGGCAGCATCGGCGTTACACCCTGGCCCCAGCTGGCCCGGCCCGGTCAGGTGCCGACCGGGTCAGACGCTGACCCGGGCGCGGCCCTTCCGGCGCCGGGCGGACAGGATGGCCCGGCCGGCCCTGGTGCGCATGCGCAGCCGGAAGCCGTGCACCTTGGCCCGGCGGCGGTTGTTCGGCTGGAACGTACGCTTGCTCACTGGATCTCCACCAAATGGCTGACTGAGGGCCGCCGCCGCGGCCAGGCTCAGCGCATGCGCGAGCCCCGCCGCAGTGACCGGACCAGTGAACGCTACGCGCCCGGCCAGCGCCGGTCAAACGCGCACCGGTCGCACGGCACCGGTCGCACGACACCGTCGACACGGGGCAGCGCGGGGCAGCGCGGCCACGGCAGCCGATGGCCGCCGGCCCGGCGTGCTGCCGCGCGCCCGATCCGGTCCCGCCGGGCCCGGATCGGCGCGGCGCAGGTCACAGCCGGGCGACCGCATGTCACGGCGGGCAACAGTGGCTGTTTGCCGAACGCGTACCGAACACCGCCCCTAGGCTGTGGACAAGCGATCCCGCACCGGGGATCCGGAGATCAGCGACGATCGCCGTGGGCCCCCTCCCGCCGACGGCGCGCGACCGCACGGCGCGCACAGCGCGTTAGTGCAACGTGCACAACCTGTGGACAAACCTGTTGATCACACTGTGGGGGCGCGAGGTGAACGGCTAGATGAGCGAAACTGACCTCGCGCAGGTATGGGCCCGGGCGCTGGAAGAACTTGCCGAGATGCAGATCGAGCCGCATCAGCGCGCCTGGCTGCAGCTCACCAGGCCGCTCGGGCTGGTCGAGAATACCGCGCTGATCGCCACCCCCAACGAGTTCGTCCGGGAGCAGCTGGAGACCCGGCTGCGCTCGCTGATCACCAACGCCCTGTCCAGGGAGCTGGGCCGGAGCATCCACCTGGCGGTGACCGTCGATCCCTCGGCCGGTGCTGCTCCCGGGACCCCGCCAGCCGGCCTCGGCGACGGGTCCGCCCCCGACCGCAGTGCGCTGACCGAGCCACGGTGTGACCAGCCACGGTGTGACTAACCACGGTGTGACTAACCACGGGCCAACCAACCAGGGGGTACCCAGCCAACGGGCCGGAACCAGCCGGCCACCGCGCCGATGGAGCAGCGCGGCCGGCCCGGACGGCGGGCGGGCTGCAGAGCCAGCGCCGCTGCCGGGTCTCGGCCTGGCCGAGCCCGGCGACCCGGCCAGGATCCGCGGCCTGCCCGGCCACGACAACCTGACCGGCCACGACAACCTGACCGGACATGAAGGCCTCGGCGACCACGATGGCCTGGCCGACCGCAACGGCCTCGGTGGCGCTGCCGGAGCAGGCCTGCCGCCCCGGCCCGGTCCCGGCACCGGGCTGCCGTCCGGCCCCGGCGCCGCGCACCTCGGGCGCGGCGACCTGACCGGGCTGCCGCGGCCGGCCCAGGCCAGGCTGAACCCCAAGTACACGTTCGAGACCTTCGTGATCGGGTCCAGCAACCGGTTCGCGCACGCGGCGGCCGTGGCCGTGGCCGAGGCTCCGGCCAAGGCCTACAACCCGCTGTTCGTCTACGGCGACTCCGGCCTCGGCAAGACGCACCTGCTGCACGCGATCGGGCACTACGCGCAGAGCCTGTACCAGGGCGTCAAGGTGAGGTACGTGAGCTCGGAGGAGTTCACCAACGACTTCATCAACATGATCAGGGACGGCAAGCAGGACGGCTTCCGCCGCCGTTACCGCGACGTGGACGTGCTGCTGGTGGACGACATCCAGTTCCTGGAGAACAAGGAAGGGACCCAGGAGGAGTTCTTCCACACCTTCAACACCCTGCACAACGCCAGCAAGCAGATCGTCATCTCCAGCGACCGGGCGCCCAAGCGGCTGGTCACGCTGGAGGACCGGCTGCGCAGCCGGTTCGAGTGGGGGCTGCAGACCGACGTGCAGCCGCCCGAGCTGGAGACCCGGATCGCGATCCTGCGCAAGAAGGCGGTGCAGGACCGGCTGAACGCCCCGCCCGAGGCGCTGGAGTACATCGCCAGCCGGATCACCACGAACATCCGCGAGCTGGAGGGCGCGCTGATCCGGGTCACCGCGTTCGCGAGCCTGAACCGCCAGTCGGTCGACCTCCAGCTGGCCGAGTTCGTGCTCAAGGACCTCATCCCCGAGGCGCACGGACCGGAGATCACCGCAGCCACGATCATGGGCCAGACCGCCTCCTACTTCGGCCTGTCCATCGACGACCTGTGCGGCATCTCCCGGTCCCGGGTGCTGGTCACCGCCCGGCAGATCGCGATGTACCTGTGCCGCGAGCTGACCGACCTGTCGCTGCCCAAGATCGGGCAGCAGTTCGGCGGCCGGGATCACACCACGGTCATGCACGCCGATCGCAAGATCCGTTCCCTGATGGCCGAGCGGCGGTCCATCTACAACCAGGTCACCGAGCTCACCAACCGGATCAAGCAGCAGGCGCTGTCCGGGTGAGGCAGGTGATCCGACAGTGACCCACGGGAACGTCGCTGTGGCCCGGCCGCCCCGGCCACCTGCAATTCGTCACTCTCCGCGATCACTTGGCCGCACCGCGGCCACGGACGGTGCAATCTGCGCACACAGGCTGTGGACAACTATGTGGACAGGCTTGGGACAGCAGGAGGAAAACCAGCTATGTCCAGGGGGTAACCAGAGCGTGAACGCAACTGCCGGGCCGCTCGCGCACAGCCGGGCCCGGGCCGCTGCACCGCCCCGGCCTGGTCCTGTGGACGCCCGGAACGGCTCCGAACTGGGCCGGCGCCGGCTATCCCCAGTATCCACCGACCCTATGACGACTACTTGCCTGTATTTATCAAGGGCATCAGAACCCAGTAGGCAGCGTGCACCGGGCGGCCTGGTCCAGGACGCACCTGAGTGGTACCCGAGCGACAGCGATCTAACCGTTTGAACAAGGAGGCAGGCCCGGATGAAGATCCTGCTTGAACGTGACGTGCTGGCCGAGGCGGTGGCCTGGACCGCGCGCGCGCTCCCGGTCCGCCCGACCGTGCCGGTGCTGGCCGGCATCCGCCTGCAGGCCGACGAGGACCTGATCCTGTCCAGCTTCGACTACGACGTGTCCGCACAGGCCACGGTGCCGGTCACGACCCAGGAGGCGGGCAGCGTGCTGGTCTCCGGCCGGCTGCTGGCCGAGATCAGCCGCAGCCTGCCCGCCAAGCCGGTGCAGATCAGCTCCGACGGCGGCCGCGCGGTGCTGAGCTGCGGCAGCGCCACCTTCAACCTGCTGACGATGCCGGAGGACGAGTACCCGTCGCTGCCGGACATGCCGCCAGCCGTGGGCACCGTGGGCAGCGACGCGTTCGCCACCGCGGTGAGCCAGTCGGTCACCGCGGCCGGCCGCGACGACACCCTGCCGGCGCTGACCGGGGTCCGGATCGAGATCGAGGGCGACACGCTCACCATGATCTCCACCGACCGGTACCGGCTGGCCGTGCGCGAGCTGCGCTGGAACCCGGTCCGGCCGGACGTGTCCGCCGCGGTGCTGGTCCCGGCCAGGGCACTGTCCGACACCGCCCGGTCGCTGACCGGCGGCGCCGAGGTGTCGATCGCGCTCGCGCTGCCGGGCGAGGACGGCGCCGCCGGCGACGGGATGATCGGCTTCGAGGGCACCGGCCGCCGTACCACCACCCGGCTGCTGGGCGGGGAGTTCCCCCGGACCGCCGCGCTGCTGCCGGCCAGCGTGAACCTCACCGCCGAGCTGTCGGTCGGCCAGCTCACCGAGTCGGTGAAGCGGGTGGCGCTGGTGGCCGAGCGCAACACCGCGGTGCACCTGGCGTTCAGCCCAGGCCAGCTGGTGCTCGAGGCCGGCTCCGGCGACGACGCGCAGGCCGAGGAGGTCATCGAGGCGGACTATGACGGGGACCAGATGTCGGTCGCGTTCAACCCGCAGTACCTGCTGGACGGGCTGGGCGCGATCGGCGCCGAAACAGTGCGGATGTCGTTCACCGAGCCCGGCAAGCCCGCGCTGATCACCGCCAAGCCGGAAGGCGAGGGCCAGCCGGACTACCGGTACCTGCTGATGCCGATCCGGATCGGCGGCTAGCCCGCCAGTCCTGCGACCCCGGATCCCCCGAGCGGCGCTAGTATCCGCAGGCGTGCACCTCACCAGGCTCGCGCTCACCGATTTCCGCAGTTACGCGGACGCCGATGTGGCGCTTGAGCCGGGAGTGACGACCTTCACCGGCCCGAACGGGTCGGGCAAGACCAACCTGGTCGAGGCCGCCGGGTACCTGGCCACGTTCGCCAGCCACCGGGTCGCCGCGGACGGGCCGCTGATCCGGCAGGACGCGCCGCGGGCCATCCTGCGCGGCCAGGTCAGCGCGGCCGGACGGTCCAGCCTGCTGGAGATCGAGGTCAACCCCGGCCGGGCCAACCGGGTCCGGCTGAACCGGGCGCCGCTGCCGCGGCCGCGCGACGCGCTCGGCACCCTGCGCTGCGTGCTGTTCGCGCCGGAGGACCTGGCGATGGTGAAGGGCGATCCGGACCAGCGCCGCCGCTACCTGGACGACCTGCTGGTCGCTACCCGCCCCCGGTACGCCGGGGTGCGGGCGGACTACGAGCGGGTGGTGCGGCAGCGGACCGCCCTGCTGAAGTCGGCCAGGGCAGCCGGCGCCGGCCTGCCCGCCGGGCTGGAAGTCTGGGACGAGCAGCTGATCGCCAGGGGCGCCGAGCTGACCGCGGCCCGGCTGGAGCTGACCGCGGCGATCCGCCCGCTGGCCGCGGCCGCCTACACCCAGATCTCCGGCGAGGAACAGGCCGCGCAGCTGACCTACCGTCAGTCGCTGCCGGGGATCCGGGAGGACCGTTCCCCCGGAGGCACCTTCGCGGGGGCCTGGGAGGGTCATCCCGCCGGGGATGGCACCGCCGGGGTTCCCGGCGGGACCCCGGGAACCCCAGCGCTCCGGGTCAAGCTGGCCGAGTCGATCCGGGCTGCGCTGGACAGCGCCCGCCCGGCCGAGCTGGCCCGGGCCGTCTGCCTGGTCGGGCCGCACCGGGACGAGCTCGAGCTGCGGATCGGCGAGCTGCCCGCGCGCGGCTACGCCAGCCACGGCGAGTCCTGGTCGCTGGCGCTGGCGCTGCGGCTGGCCGCGTTCGAGCTGCTGCGCTCCGGCGGCGAGGACCCGGTGCTGCTGCTGGATGACGTGTTTGCCGAGCTGGACGCGCAGCGCCGGGACCGGCTGGCCGGACTGGCCGCCGCCGCCGAGCAGGTGCTGGTGACCGCGGCGGTCACCGGCGACGTGCCGCAGCCGCTGGCCGGGGCCAGGTTCACCGTCTCCGGCGGGACGGTGCGGCGTGCCTGACCGTCCCGGTGCTCCCGGTGCTCCCGGCTCCCCGGAGCGGGAGCAGCGGATGCGGCTAGCCCGCGAGGCGCTGGAGCGGGCCAAGGCGGATGCGCTGGCCCGTGGCTCCCGGCCGGGACAGCCGGAGAAATCACAGCCGAAACGAGCTTCGCCAGCAGGCTCAGGTCCGCAGCCCGGTGCCGCCCGGCGCCGGCGCAGGGACGACCCGCAGCCGCTGGATGCCGCCATCGCCGGGCTGATCGGCGAGCAAGGCTGGACCCTGGCCGCCGCGACCGGCTCGGTGTTCGGCCGGTGGGCCGAGATCGTCGGCCCCGAGCTGGCCGAGCACACCGCGCCGGACGGCCTGGCCGACGGCCAGCTGACCATCAGCGCGGACTCCACCGCCTGGGCCACCCAGGTCCGGCTGCTGGCCGGGCAGCTGATCCGGCGGCTGAACACCGAGCTCGGCGACGGGGTCGTGCAGCGGGTGCGGGTGCGCGGCCCGGCCGGGCCGCCGCGCGCGGCCGGGCAGTGGCGGGTGCGCGGTGGCCGGGGACCGCGCGACACCTATGGATGAGCCGGATCACCTGGATGAGCCGGATCACCGACCCCGCGGTTACGCTGAGTATCCGCCGGGGGGGCTGAGCTGCCCGGCTTTGTCAGGCTCGCCCGTGGACTGGCGTAGTCGGCTGAGGCAGACGGTATTCCCAGGTAAAATAAGGAACAGTACCGGGCAGACAGCTGCCGGGGAGGGGACCGGCTGGCGGGACCGGTGGGTGCCGCAGCGGTCCGCGCGTCTGCCGTGTTTGCCGAGGAGCTTCAACTTTGTCATATGACGCACGGTCGATCACGGTCCTAGAGGGCCTTGAGGCGGTTCGCAAGCGCCCGGGCATGTACATCGGGTCCACCGGCGAGCGCGGCCTGGCCCAGCTGTTCAAGGAGGTCGTCGACAACGCGGTCGACGAGGCCCTGGCCGGGTTCTGCGACTGCATCGAGGTCACGCTGCTGCCCGGTGACGGGGTCCGGGTCGCCGACAACGGCCGGGGCATCCCGGTGGACAACCACCCGGTCGAGAACCGGCCGGCCATCGAGGTGGTGCTGACCACCCTGCACGCCGGCGGCAAGTTCGACCGGAAGTCCTACGCGGTGTCTGGCGGCCTGCACGGTGTCGGCGTGTCGGTGGTCAACGCGCTGTCCACCCGGCTGGAGGTGGAGATCCACAAGGACGGGTACGTCTGGCGGCAGTCGTATGCGGCCAGCGAGCCGACCGGGCCGGTGACCAGGGGCGAGCCGACGGACGAGACCGGCACCACGATCACGTTCTGGCCGGACGGCGAGATCTTCGAGTCCACCGAGTGGTCGTTCGAGACCCTGTCCCGCCGGCTGCAGGAGATGGCGTTCCTGAACCGCGGCCTGGCGATCAGCCTGACCGACGAGCGGCCCGAGCACATGAACGGCGAGCCGCACGTGGTCAGCTACCGGTACGACGGCGGCATCGCCGACTTCGTGCGGTACCTGAACGCATCCAAGGACCCGGTGCATGAGTCGGTCATCGAGTTCGGCGAGGAGGCCGACGGGATCTCGGCCGATGTCGCGCTGCAGTGGACCGGGGCCTACTCCGAGTCCGTGCACACGTTCGCGAACACCATCAACACCGCCGAGGGCGGCACCCACGAGGAGGGCTTCCGCGCGGCGCTGACCTCGATCGTCAACCGGTACGCCCGCGAGCAGAAGCTGATCAGGGAGAAGGACGACAACCTCACCGGCGACGACGTGCGCGAGGGCCTGACCGCGATCCTCCACGTCAAGCTGGCCGAGCCGCAGTTCGAGGGGCAGACCAAGCAGAAGCTCGGCAACACCGAGGCCAAGTCGTTCGTGCAGAAGGTGTGCAACGACCACCTGCGGGACTGGTTCGAGCGCAACCCCGGCGAGGCCAAGGCGATCGTGCTCAAGGCGACCCAGGCCGCGCGGGCCCGGATCGCGGCCCGGCAGGCCAGGGACCTGACCCGCAAGGGCGTGATGAGCGGGTCCAGCCTGCCCGGCAAGCTGATCGACTGCCAGTCCGGCGACCCGGAGCAGTGCGAGATCTACGTGGTCGAGGGCGACTCGGCCGGCGGCTCGGCCCGGAACGGCCGGGATCCGCTGTACCAGGCGATCCTGCCGATCCGCGGCAAGATCCTCAACGTGGAGAAGTCCAGGATCGACCGGATCCTGAAGAACAACGAGGTGCAGTCGCTGATCACCGCGCTCGGCACCGGGGTGCACGACGAGTTCGACCTGGCCAGGCTGCGCTACTTCAAGATCATCCTGATGGCCGACGCGGACGTGGACGGGCAGCACATCAGGACGCTGCTGCTGACGCTGCTGTTCCGGTTCATGAAGCCGCTGATCGAGACCGGTCACGTGTACCTGGCCCAGCCGCCGCTGTACAAGATCAAGTGGGAGGGCCGCGGCAACGCCGACGAGTACGCCTATTCCGACCGGGAGCGGGACATGCTCATCGAGGCCGGGATAGCGGCGGGCCGCAAGGACCCGAGACAGCGCGACGCGAACCGGGTGCAGCGGTTCAAGGGCCTGGGCGAGATGAACGCCAACGAGCTGTGGGAGACCACGATGAACCCGGCCCGGCGGGTGCTGCTCCAGGTCACCATGGACGATGCGGCCCAGGCCGACGAGATGTTCAGCGTGCTGATGGGCGAGGACGTGGAGGCGCGCCGCGCCTTCATCCTGCGCAATGCCAAGGACGTCAGGTTCCTGGACATCTGATGCGGCAGTGATGCCTCGCGGCGCCGGTCGGCGCCCGGCGATGCGTTACTGCCCTTTGCGGGAGCTGGAGAGAAGGGATCGTAAGTGCCCGACGTGACCACGCCCGACGCGCCGGCCGAGGGACACGACCGCACCGAACCGGTCGACATCCAGGTAGAGATGCAGCGCAGCTACATCGACTACTCCATGTCGGTCATCGTCGGCCGGGCGCTGCCGGACGTGCGGGACGGCTTCAAGCCGGTGCACACGCGCATCCTGTACGCGATGTACGACGGCGGCTACCGGCCGGAACGGCAGTACTCCAAGTGCGCCAAGGTCGTCGGCGAGGTGATGGGGCAGTACCACCCGCACGGCGACTCGGCCATCTACGACGCCCTGGTCCGGCTGGCCCAGCCGTGGGCGATGCGGATGCCGCTGGTCGACGGGCAGGGCAACTTCGGCTCGCCCGGCAACGACCCGGCCGCCGCGATGCGCTACACCGAGTGCCGTCTCACCCCGCTGGCCATGGAGATGCTGCGGGACATCGACAAGGAGACCGTCGATTTCCGGCCGAACTACGACGGCAGCTCGTCCGAGCCGATGGTGCTGCCGGCCCGGTTCCCCAACCTGCTGATCAACGGGTCCGAGGGCATCGCGGTCGGGATGGCCACCAAGATCCCGCCGCACAACCTGCGCGAGGTCACCTCGGGCGTGCAGTGGTACCTGGAGAACTACGAGGCCACCGACGAGGAGCTGCTGGCCGCGCTGACCGAGCGGATCAAGGGACCGGACTTCCCCACCGCGGCGCAGATCGTCGGCCGCCGGGGCATCCAGGACGCCTACCGCACCGGCCGCGGCATCATCACCATGCGCGCGGTGGTCGAGGTGGAGGAGGATCGCAAGGGCCGGGCCTGCCTGGTCGTCACCGAGCTGCCGTTCCAGGTCAACCCGGACAACCTGGCCTCGAAGATCGGCGAGCTGGCCAGGGACGGGCGGGTCAGCGGCATCGCCGACGTGCGGGACGAGAGCAGCGGCCGGACCGGCCAGCGGCTGGTGATCGTGCTCAAGCGGGACGCGGTCGCCAAGGTGGTGCTGAACAACCTGTACAAGCACACCCAGCTGCAGGAGACGTTCGGCGCCAACATGCTCGCGCTGGTCGACGGGGTGCCGAGGACGCTGCGGCTGGACCAGATGATCCGGTACTGGGTAGCGCACCAGATCGAGGTCATCGTCCGGCGCACCCGTTACCTGCTGCGCAAGGCGCAGGAGCGGGCCCACATCCTGAGCGCGCTGCTGAAGGCCATCGACCAGATCGATGCGGTGATCGCGCTGATCCGGGCCAGTGAGTCGG
Source organism: uncultured Actinomycetota bacterium (assembly GCA_963719705.1). GTDB lineage: Bacteria > Actinomycetota > Actinomycetes > Streptosporangiales > Streptosporangiaceae > CAVRCV01. The sequence goes on along the minus strand of CAVRCV010000007.1, from coordinate 12,324 downwards.
CGGCGGCGGCGCAGCAGGGCCTGATGGAGCTGCTGGACATCGACGAGATCCAGGCCAGGGCGATCCTGGACATGCAGCTGCGCAAGCTGGCCGCGCTGGAGCGCCAGCAGCTGCTGGACGAGTTCAACGAGCTGATGGCGAACATCGCCGATTACGAGGACATCCTGGCCTCGCCGCAGCGGCAGCGGCAGATCGTCGGCACCGAGCTGGCCGAGATCACCGCCAAGTTCGGGGACGAGCGGCGCACCCAGATCGTCGCCTACGACGGGGACATGTCGGTCGAGGACCTGATCGCCGAGGAGGACGTGGTCGTCACGATCACCCGCGGCGGTTACGCCAAGCGCACCAAGACCGATCTGTACCGGGCGCAGCGGCGCGGCGGCAAGGGCGTGCGCGGCGCGCAGCTGCGCACCGACGACATCGTCGAGCACTTCTTCGTGACCACCACGCACAACTGGATCCTGTTCTTCACCAACAAGGGCCGGGTGTACCGGGCCAAGGCCTACGAGCTGCCGGACGCCGGGCGGGACGCGCGGGGCCAGCACGTGGCGAACCTGCTGGCGTTCCAGCCGGACGAGCGGATCGCCGAGGTACTGGCGCTGACTGACTACGGGGTCGCGCCGTACCTGGTGCTGGCCACCTCCTCCGGGCTGGTGAAGAAGTCCCGGCTGACCGAGTTCGACTCGCCCAGGGCGGGCGGCATCATCGCGATCAACCTGCGTGAGGACGACGAGGTGATCGCGGCCCGGCTGGTCTCCCCCGAGCAGGACCTGCTGCTGGTCAGCCGGCACGCGCAGGCGATCAGGTTCCGCGCCAGCGACGAGGCGCTGCGGCCGATGGGCCGGGCTACCTCCGGGGTGATCGGGATGCGGTTCACCAACGGGGACCAGCTGCTCGGCATGTACGTGGTCCGGGAGGGCGCCGACGTGCTGGTCGCCACCGACGGCGGTTACGCCAAGCGCACCCCCGCTGAGGCCTACCCGTTGCAGGGCCGGGGCGGCCATGGCGTGCTCACCGCCAGGATCGTGGAGGCCCGCGGCGAGCTGGCCGGCGCGCTGATGGTGCTGCCCGAGGACGAGGTGTTCGCGATCACCTCGGCCGGCGGGGTGATCCGCACCTCGGCGGCGGAGATCAAGCAGTCCGGGCGCCAGACGATGGGCGTCCGGCTGGTGAACCTTGCCGCCGGGCAGAGCCTGGTCGCCATAGCCCGCAACGCCGAGGCGCTGGAGCCGGGCGGCAACGGGGCGGAGGATCCCGACGCCGACCCCGACCCCGACGCCGACGCCGACGCCGATGGTGCCGATGCCGAGAGTGACGGGGCCGCGGGCGACGGGGCCGCGGCCGTGCTGGCCGGTGGCGCGCAGGCCGGCCTGCCGGGAGATGGTTCCGCGGGTGGCGCTGGGGGCAGTACCGATGCTGAGGTTCCCGATGACGCGGCGGATCCTGGCGGTCGCGATGAGTAGCGCGAGGAGATGACGCAGGGATGGCCGTCCGGGCAGCAGATGACGGATCACCGGGAGAGTACCAGGCAAGAACACGGCGCGAAACGCAACGAAACGGTGTATCTAGGCGTCTTACTGATGTTGCTGCCGACAAGGTTCGCCTCGACCGGGACCAGGGTCAGCCAACTGCCGATAACCTCAAGTCAGGGAACGTTCCGGAGGAGGACGGGGTGGAACATCGCGTAGAGCCGCAGGTGCTCGATGAAGGAGGCACCGCGGCTCCGGGACCCGCACCGGATGACCAGGTCGCTGAGGCCAGCCGGGCTGCCCATGACAACGGCGACTTCGCCGCGGCGGCGGGCGGCCCGGTGGATATCCCGCTGAACGGCTCGGCCGAGGATGTGGCTGGATTCCCCGCCCCGGTGGCGGGTTCCTTCGAGGACCCGTCAGGATTTGCCGCCCCTCCCGCCGCCGGCTCCTTCGAGGACCCCGCGGGCTTCGCCGCTCCGGCGGCGTCCTACCAGGCGCCCGCGGTACCGCCGCTGCCCGCTTCGCCGGCCCCGGCATCGGCCGGTCCGGCACCGTCGACGTCGGCGCGGCCCGTGCCTGGAACGCCCCCGCCCGGGTCGCCCATGGCGGGATCGTCGGCGCCCGTGCCGGGCAGCTACGGCTTCGCCGGCCCCGCCGCCCCTGTCGTCGGCGCGGCGGCCGGCAGTGCCGGCAGTGCCGCCGACCCGATGCGGATGCCGCCGCCGTTCTCCTCGGCCGACTCCGCCCCGTCCGGGCCGATCTCCAGGATCACCTCCCCGTTCGCCGCCCTGACCAGGCAGCGCGGCAAGCCCCGGCCGCCTAAGGAGCGCCCGGCCCGGGCACCGCAGCGGTTCCAGCCGAGCGGAGCGCCGCGGCCGGACTCGCTCACCGGATCGGCCACGCAGCGCAAGGCGCAGCTGATCTTGTCCAGGGTCGAGCCCTGGTCGGTGATGAAGTTCAGCTTCATGATCAGCCTGGTCGGCTGGGTAGTGCTGTTCGTGGCCGTCGCCGGGGTCTACTTCGTGCTGTCCAAGCTGGGGGTCTTCACCCAGATCGAGAAGACGGTACGGCTGGTGACCTCGACCAAGACCTCAGCGGGTACGAACGCGGCCGACTGGTTCAAGGCGTCCCGGGTGCTCGGCTACACGATGCTGGCCGGGGCCGTCAACGTGGTGCTGATCACCGCTCTGTCCACCGTGGGCGCGGTTGTCTATAACCTGATCACTCACCTGGCCGGCGGCATCGAGGTCACGCTCAAGGAGACCGACTGACCTCGGCCCTCCGCCGCCCCGGCGCCCGGTCCGCCCCCGCCGGGGCGCTGGTCAAGCACTTGCTGCCGGGCCGGTGAGCAGGACGGCTGGAGAGAGGGTATCCTGCGGTGTGATCTCCAGAGGGCCTGTAGCTCAGCTCGGTTAGAGCGCTTCCCTGATAAGGAAGAGGTCCGTGGTTCAAGTCCACGCAGGCCCACCAGGTCAGAGTCCTGAGGGTTTCTGATCAAGATCGTTTGGGAGCCAACCTGGGAGCCAACGGGCTCCGGATTGTGTTAGCGTGCCCGGCTATGACGACACGTCGGGCCAGAGGTGACGACTCGATCTATTTCGAGCACTCTGGGGATTGCCGGGATGTCCGGTGTCCTGTCCCGGCCAATCTGAGTCAGGCGTCCTGGATCTGGGTCAGTAGCTTGCTGGTTCCGTTGGCCTGAGTCATTGGCGCGGTGTGTCCCGGAGTTCTGAGTCATCCGGCGTGGCGTCCCGGCGTTCTGAGTTGAGGTCGCTACGGTTGCCGCATCGGCTGATGCGGATCGGTGGTGGCCAGGGTGGATGCTGCGTGCAGCACCAGTGCACCGTTGCCGGCCACGGGTGTGCAGGTCGTTTTCGTCGATGAGGCCGGCGTGAGGCAGAGCGGCGCGCTGGAGGTGCTGTGGGGCGTCGGCTTCGAGCGCGTCTTGCCGGTGCGGTCTTTCGGGTCGTTCCGGGGCCAGCGGAGTTTCCAGGGTTCGTGGTGGTTCGCGACCACGGGCGAGCATGTCGGCTTCGAGTCCTGGGTTGAACGCGACGCGGTGATGCTGCTGGACTTCGATCCGGACGTCATTGCTGTGTCGTCGCAGCCGTTCTGCCTGAGGTGGGCGGGCCAGCCGGGGGCGCGCCGGCATGTGCCGGACTTCTTCGCGCGGCTGGCGGACGGCTCGGTCCTGGTGGTCGATGTCCGCCCGGACGAGCTGATCGGCGCAGGCGATGCCGAGGTGTTCGCCGCGACGCGGCGGGCGTGCGCGGCGGTGGGCTGGGGGTACCGCCGTGTCGGGGTCGTCGATGCGGTGCTGGCGGCGAATGTGCGCTGGCTGTCGGGCTTCCGGCATCGCCGCTGCGGGAGCGCGCTGGCCGGCAGCGAGCTGGTGCGGCGCGTCACGGCCGGGCCGGTGACGGTGGCCGGCCTGGTTGCGGTTGCCGGTGACCGGGTGGCGGTGCTGCCGGCGCTGTTTCACCTCCTGTGGCGTGGCGTGCTGGATGCGGATCTGACGGCGGCGCCGCTGTCGGGGCGCACCGTGGTCCGGGCGGGGCGGGCGGGGTGACGGTATCGCGGCCGGTGCGCCTGAGGGTCGGTGACGAGGTCGGGCTGCGCGGGTCGGGTTACACGATCACGGGGCTGGCCGGCGGTGCCGTCGCGCTGGCCGGCGTGACCGGTGAGGTCCTTGCCGTGCCGGTGGCTGAATTGCTCACCGACGCCAGCTTCACTGTCCTGACCCCGCGCACGCGGGCGCCGTTGCCGGCCCGCGGCGTGCTGGACGGGTTGCCGGCGGAGGTGGCCGGGCGGGCGCAGTGGCGGGAACGGCACGTGACCGAGGTGCTGACCGGTGTGCCGGCCGGGAGCCCGCCTGGCGCGGTCGCGCGCGCGGAGTACGACCCGTTGAGGGTGAGCCTGCGGCAGCGGGAGCTGAGCAAGGTCGCGGAACTGCGCGCGGCCGGTGAGCCGGTGTCGCTGGCGACGCTGGGCCGGATGCGGCGCCGTTACCGGAGCGACGGGCTGCTCGGCCTGGTGGACGGGCGGCTGACCCGCCGGGCCGGCGGGGCAGTGGATGAGCGGGTGATCACCGCCATTGAGAAGGCGGTCGCTGGCGAGACTGACCGGTCCACCGGCACGGTGACCCGGCTGCGGCGGCGGGTGGTGCAGATCCTCGCCGCCGAGCACGGCATCGACCCGGCGCAGATCATGCCGCCACGGACCACGTTTTACCGGCTGGTCGCGCAGGTCTCGGCCGGGCGGCACACATTCGGCTCCGCGCCGACGCGGCGGTCGCTGGCGCAGCGCCCGGGCGGCCCGTTCGGCGCGGTGACGGTGCTCCGCCCGGGGGAGTGGTGCCCGGTGGACTCGACGCCGCTGGACGTGCGGGTGGTGCTGGACGACGGCACGGTGGACCGGGCCGAGCTGACGATGATGGTCGATGTCGCGACGCGCACCATCGCCGCGGCGGTGCTGCGGCCGACAACGAAGGCGGTGGACGCCTCGCTGCTGCTGGCGAGGGCGCTCACCCCGGAGCCGATGCGGCCGGGCTGGCCGGACGCGCTGCGCATGTCCCGCTCGGTGCTGCCGCATGAGCGGCTGGTGGCGATCGACGAGCGGCTGGCCCATGCGGCGGCGCGGCCGGTGATCGTCCCGGAGACGGTGGTGTGCGACCACGGCATGGTCTACCTGTCGCAGGCATTCCAGGCCGCGTGCCGCGCGATGGGCGTGAACTTCCAGCCCGCCCACGAAGGCTCGCCCTGGGAGAAGGGCACGGTAGAGCGGGCCTTTGCCTCCATCGCCTCCCTGTTCGCCCAGTACGTCGCCGGGTATGTCGGGCGCAGCGTGGATCGCCGCGGCAAGAACGCTGAGCGGGACGCGGTCTGGTCACTGGTCGAGCTGCAGGACCTGCTCGATGAATGGATCGTCGCGCACTGGCAGAACCGCCCGCATGACGGGCTGCGGCACCCGCTCACTCCCGGCGCGGCGCTGACACCGAACGAGCAGTACGCCGCGCTGCTGGAGGTCGCCGGGTACGTGCCCGCACCGCTGGCCGCTGAGGACTACCTCGAGCTGCTGCCGCTGACCTGGCGGGTGATCAACGCCTACGGCATCAAGATCAGCAGGCGGACTTACGACTGCCGGGCGCTCAACCCCTACCGCGGCCAGGCGTCAGGGATCGCGGCGCAGAAGGGCCGCTGGGAGGTGCATTACGACCCTTACGACGTCACCCGGATCTGGGTGCGCAACCATCATGACGGCGGCTGGATCACCGTGCCCTGGACACACCTGCGCGATGCGCCGGCGCCGTTCGGTGAGGCGGCATGGGCGCAGGCCCGTGACATCCTGGCCCGCCGCGGCACCGATCACGCTACCGAGTCCGAGATCGCCGGCGCTGTGGAGGCCCTGCTGGACAAGGCCGGGCATGGCCCGGCGGAGCCCGGGCCGGCGAAACGCGACCGGCGGGTCGCGGCGCGCACCCGCGCCACGACTCAGCCAGGCTGGCCGCGGCCCGGGGAGGACAGCGGGCCCCGGCCCGCTGACGCCGCGGGCGAGCAGGGCCAGGACGAGCTCGCGGCGGTGATCCCGCTGGCGATCTTCGACGCGCGGGAGGAGGCGAAGAAGTGGTGGTGAGCGCCGAGGCCGAGGTGCTCGACGCTGACCGGCGTGAGCCGACGATGACCTTGACCGGATGGCGGCGCTTCGTCGACTCAGCAGCGGCGAGCTTCGACCTGCTGGCCGGCGAGCAGTGGCAGGCGCTGCCGGGCGAGCAGCGCGGCCGTTATGACGAGGCGCGGATCAACTACCACTCCGAGCTGGTGGTCGTCGCCACCTCGACGGTGCGGGAGGTGGCCCGGCAAGGCCGTCTGCTCACGTTGCTGAACCGGCGGGAGATCTCCGCCCGGCGCGGGCTGATCGTGTCCGGTCTGCAGACCACGGGGAAGAGCACCGCGCTCAAGCAGCTGGGCCGCACCCACGAGCTCATGGTCCGGGAACGCTACCCGGGCACCGACCGGATCCCGGTGGTGTATGTGACCACGCCGCCGAAAGGATCGCCGCGGAAGCTGGCGATGGAGTTCGCCCGGTTCCTCGGGCTGCCGCCAGTGCGGCGCGGCCAGAACACCACCGACATCGCCGATGCGGTCTGCCAGGTGCTCATCGATGCCCGCGTTGACCTGGTGCTCGTGGATGAGATCCACAACCTGAACCTGGCCACCAGCGCCGGGGAGGACATGTCCGACCACCTGAAGTACTTCACTGAGCACCTGCCGGCGACATTTGTCTACGCCGGCATCAACGTCGAACGGTCCGGGCTGTTCACCGGGGTGCGGGGCAAGCAGATCGCCGGCCGCTGCGTGCTGATCAGCACCGGCCCGTTCCCGTTCGGGCAGGAGTGGGCCGCGTTGCTGGCGACACTGGAGGGGGCGCTGCGGCTGCACCGTCACCAGCCCGGCACCTTGCCCGGACTCGGGAAGTACCTGCATCAGCGCACCGGCGGGATGATCGGCAGCCTGTCCCACCTGGTCCGTGCCGCCTCGCTGGTGGCGATCCTGGACGGCACCGAGCAGATCACCCGCAAACTGCTCGACGGAATCCCCGTTGACCACGCCGCGCAGTCCGGCGCGCACGACGTCGCCTGAGCGATGGACTGGCCGCCCGGGCTGCGGCCGCTGCCACGGTTCGCTGCGCCGTTCCGGGACGAGACGATCAGCAGCTACCTGCCCCGCCTCGCGGCGGCGAACCGGCTCGCCGAGCCCGCGCTGCGGGTGCTGCTCGCCGGCAGTGACCGCAAGGACGCACCTGTGCCGCTCGCCCGTCTGGCCGCCGTGACCGGCATGCCGCAGGCGGTGCTCGCGCACGCGATGCCGCAGATCTGCACTGCCGGCGAGCTGACCGGCCTGCACATCGCCAGCCGCCCCGCGCCCGCAAGGGGTGGTCGTTCATCGCCTGCCGGCGCTGCACCGCGGGCCGCCCGGTGACCCGGTGGGCGCTGCACGACAACGTGGTCTGCGGCCGGCACTGGCGCTGGATCAGCGAAGACCAGATACAGCCGGACCTGACCGCCCAGCCGGAGATCCTCACCGCGCACCGCCGCCACCGGCGGCTGATCCGCCGGCACGGCCAGGACACCGTGATGCGGGCCTTCCGCGACGCGCACCGCATCTGCATCAGCTGGCGCCTCGACGGCATCCCTGACGACGGCTTCGACCACCGGATGGAGATCTTCCACGGCCCGCGCTGGCGCGACCGCGACGACGACGGGAACCAGACCTCCGACGCCGCCACCTACCCGCAGTCGGTCGCGCTCACCCGGCTTCTGGCCAGCCCCTACTGGCGCGAGCGCATCCTCGGCAAAGGCCGGGCCTGGCCCGACGAGTTCGAAGACGAAGTACGCCGCACCGTCGCACCCGGCTACACCTGGGGATACTACCCGCGCATCCGCTGGCGCCCCGACCGGGACGACCCGCTGCTCGAGTGGCGATTCCGCACCCGCCGCCTGGAATCCGAGCCGCTCCCGCCCGAGCACCCCTGGAACCTGCCCGAAACCATCCAGGCCCGCGGGGCGATCACCTCCGCCCTGACCTTGCGGAAACCGCAAGATGACTCACCTCAGCAAGACATCCGGCCCCGATCAGCCGTCCTGCCAAAATGAACCAACGCCCGCAGACCCGGCCGCGGTGACTCACGTTGGGTGGGACAGGACAGCACGGCAGCACCGCAACTGCCCCGGCCGCTGGCGCGGCGCGATCTCGTTAGGCTGGTCGGCCGACGGCAAGACACGCATCCGGCGGAAGGTGTCAGGCCCGACCAAGACCGCGGTCAAGGACGAGCTGGACCGGATCCGGGAGGAGACGACCGAGGGTGTCCACACCTCGGGCACCTACACGCTGCAGCGGGCAGTCGACGCCTGGCTCGATGACGGGATGAGCGGCCGCGCCGGGCAGACCGTCTCCAAGTACCGGCACGTGCTCAAACCAGTCATGACGAAGATCGGCGGCAAGGTCTTACGCGACCTGACCGCCGCCGACGTACGAATGGCGCTGCGGGCGCTGGCCGCTGATCACTCGACCGGAACGGTGTCGATCGCGCGGCTGAGCCTGGAACGGGCCATCCGCCATGCCGAGGCAGCTGGCCTGGTGCGTCGGAACGTCGCCGCGCTAGTGGACGCTCCCGAGGCCCAGTCGGGCCGACCGAGCAAGTCGTTGTCCCCGGAGCAAGCCGAGGCGCTGGTGCGGGCTGCTCACTCCAGCAGGCTCTGCGCCTACATCCTGCTGAGCCTGCTGACTGGTGTCCGCACGGAGGAGGCTAGGGCGCTGCTGTGGGACCACGTGGTGGTCTGGGTCGAAGGGGAGCACCGCTGGGTCCCGGTCTCGGAGGCTGGCTGGGATCAGGACAAGTACGCGATCTACGTGTGGCGCTCAGTTCGCAGCGGCGGGGACACCAAGACTGACCGGTCGCGCCGGACACTCGCGTTGCCGGGATGGCGGCTGACGCACTCCGGCAGGAGTGGGAGATGCAGCAGGCCGACCGCTACGTGGCGGGACGCTCGTGGCAGGAGAACGGGCTGGTCTTCTGCTCTGCCGTCGGGACGGAGCTCGACGCCGCCAACGTGCGGCGGGCGTTCAAGGCGGCCTGCGAGGCGGCGGGCATCGGCCGCGACTGGACGCCGAGGGAGCTGCGCCACACCTTCGTCAGCTTGATGTCGGAAGGCGGCATGAGCACCGAGGAGATCGCGCGCCTGGTAGGCCACGCCTCAACGGCCGTCACCGAGCGGATCTACCGGAAGGAACTGCGACCGGTGCTGCAAGGTGGCGCCGAAGCCATGGACCGCAGGTTCGGCAGCAAATAGTATATTATGTTAATAAGGGCCGTACCCTCCAACTGCACCTCCCGGTGTACTTGTTGTAAAGCCCCACTCGACACCGAGGGTATAGAAACCCGATCGTCTAAAGGCGGGTGATCTCCATGTCCACTGGTCGCAAAGCCCAGCCCGAAACCGAGGGCATAGAAACGTTCAAGCGATTCCGCGCCCAGTTCATCCAGGCGCTGCGTCGCAAAGCCCAGCCCGAAACCGAGGGCATAGAAACCGCTTGTACTGAGCCGCTGGCCCGATGAGCTAGGGTCGCAAAGCCCAGCCCGAAACCGAGGGCATAGAAACGGACAGACGCGGACAGACATAGCTGACGCTTAGGGCTGTCGCAAAGCCCAGCCCGAAACCGAGGGCATAGAAACGTGACTCGACATGCCGTTGATGTCCAGGTGCCTGACCAGTCGCAAAGCCCAGCCCGAAACCGAGGGCATAGAAACGCAGCACGCCGCGAAGGTCAGATCGGAATGATCGAACCGTCGCAAAGCCCAGCCCGAAACCGAGGGCATAGAAACTCGACTGTCACCGTAGAGCCGTCCGTCGTTCTGGACGTGCAGTCGCAAAGCCCAGCCCGAAACCGAGGGCATAGAAACGCATCTGCTCCGCGCCCATGACACCGGATCGCAGGGTCGCAAAGCCCAGCCCGAAACCGAGGGCATAGAAACCTAGGTACACGTGATGATCGTTCAACGTCACATACCCGCCGCAAAGACGGCATGGTCGTGTGCAGCAGCTGAGTGCCACTACGAGTCGCAAAGCCCAGCCCGAAACCGAGGGCATAGAAACCTCGACCTTCAACTCGTTGCCCGTACCGGACTCGTGGTCGCAAAGCCCAGCCCGAAACCGAGGGCATAGAAACACTGTCGCCCCTGGTCCAATTACGGTGATGGCGGAGTCGCAAAGCCCAGCCCGAAACCGAGGGCATAGAAACGCATCGCAGTTGCGGCCATCTGCCCGATGTCGCTGGGTCGCAAAGCCCAGCCCGAAACCGAGGGCATAGAAACAGGCTGGCTCCCCGGAGCAGCGGCATGGCGACTCATGGTCGCAAAGCCCAGCCCGAAACCGAGGGCATAGAAACCAGTGGTCCGCTGACGCGTCCAGTGCCGATCCCGCCGTCGCAAAGCCCAGCCCGAAACCGAGGGCATAGAAACCACTCGTGAGCAGCGATGGCGTCGATCAGATCACCGAGCAAATCCCAGCCTTGTACCGGGCGCATAGAACCCGCGATGCCTGGCTCGGCTCAGTTAATGGGTGCGCGAGCTGCTTTTAAATGATCATTCGCAGGAGACCCAGCAGTGACTGTAGTGGCGCCGAAGCCGTGGGTGGTCTGTGCTCCGGTCCCGCAGAACTCTGCGAATCTGGCCAATGTGCCTAGTATGGCTCGCGCTGAGGACGGGGCAGCTCTGTCTGTCTGGAGGATGGCTGAGCCGGTGAAGCCGATCCGTTCAGTTCCGTGTCCGGAGTCGCTTCGCTCTGTCTTCAGGTCGAATTCGGCTAGGCGGATGGCTCGGTGCGTTCGATGCCATGTTTCTTCATCGATCTCCAGGGCATCGGTGTCTGGAACGGAGGTGTTCCATCGTCGCCGCCATGAGCCAAGGATCAGCCGGGGGTCGGGGAGCACCACATCCCTGCTGTTCTGCGAGAAGTACGTGGGTGAGCAGAACTTCACGGTGACGGCCTGTACTGACGGCCCGGTGGCGAGCTGGGCGTGCGGAACGTTGCGGTGCCGGGCTTCGGTGACTGTGCAGGCTACGTGTCCGAGCCGCAGCTGGCTCGGGGCTAGCGCCGTCGCTGGGGGAGCCCAGCGGGAAGCCAGGCGGCTCGCCATTCCCAGTCATGGGCCGAGTCCTCGGGCGCGGGAGTAGCCGGCGACACTGAGAATGGCTTGTCGTGTCCGAAATGATCACTGTCGTGATCCTCAAACAGGGCACAGGCAAGTCCGTGCACCTGACGGGCGTTCGGCCTGACCTGCCAGGAAGCCTTCAGCCGCAGCTCGATCACGATCGGCATGACGGCATGATGCAACGCTCACACGGATTTCGGGAGGATTTCTGAAAGTCCCACGCAGAGTGATTCATCTCGCTATAGTTCCGGAGTCGCTGCGAGGGGGCGAGGGTGGCCGAGTTTATCAACCCGTACACGTTCGTGCCGTTGCCTACCGCTATCGGCCGAGCCCGGCGAAATGGCCATCATTGTGCCGTCGACGGAACGTGTCCGGACAAATGAGCGTGACCTGGACGGCCAAGACTCCGCTGCTCCTCCCCCAGGCTCACCCGGCGGTACATGGTGGGCGGGTGATCGTTCCGGGGTCATCGGTTAAGGGCGCGGTCCGGTCCCTGCACGAGACTCTGATGGGCGGCTGCCTGCGCGTTGTGGACGAAGAGTTCGTGCCGGTCTACCGCCAGCCAGCCATCGCCAGAGATGAGACCTGGGACCTGGCGGTCGTCACGAAGGCGACCCGACAAGGACGTGTCACGCACGTCAGGCTGGCCGAGCGCACAGCATGGGCGCCGGTCGGTGCCCTCAGAGCGGCTCTGGCCCGGGTACCGCGCACCGGCGACAGGTTGGATATAGAGGACTCGGTAGGTACCCAGGATCCGGCCATCCGCTGGAATGAAGGCCTTGCCCGTGATGAGGTGACCGACTCCGCGCAAATCACTCCTGGCGACGAGTGGGTCGCGCTCGTTGGTGACTCCGGAACGCGGTTAAAGTCACATAAGTTCTTCTGCGCCGTGGGCCTGATGCCAGCCGGTGAGGACAGCTTCGAGGTCGACTGAGTTCTGCCTGGTCTGAGTACCTGCAGCTGTGTGAGGACTCGAACGATCTGAGGCTGATTCGGCAGGACTCCCACGGCCCAGGCGGTTAAGGGCTGGCGGACCGGACGGGTCTTCGTTCGGGTCCGCTGGGGCGGCGGAACCGTCGGTGAAAGGCGCCTGATCACGGGGTCGGCTGTGGGACGGCGATGTGGTCTGGGCACGAGTCGAT
>CAVRCV010000006.1:0-43787 GCA_963719705.1 uncultured Actinomycetota bacterium | reverse complement strand
GACCGGCGCGCCCCCGGCCCCGGCCAGCTCTGCTGCCCCGGCCGCGTCGTCGGCGCTGGCGCAGGACCTGGTCCCGGAGCCGCCCGTCGAGGGCGGCGTCGAGCCGGGTATCCACGGCACGCTCACCCCCAAGCCAGAACGCCAGGCGGTGCTGGTCGGCTACGGCGTCAAGCTCGGCCCCACCACCCGGCGGCCGCGCAAGGACCGGAACGGCGGCGCGGCTACCGCCCGCGGCCGGGCAGCCGGAGCGGCTCCCAGCGGCCCGGCAACCGCGACCGCGACCGCCGACGTGACCGCGGCGGCCGACGTGACCGCGGCGGGTACCCCGGCCGCCGGAGCCGCGGTGCTGGCCAAGCCGCCGGTCCGCAAGCTGGCCAAGGATCTCGGGGTGGACCTGGCCGGGCTGGCGGGCTCCGGTCCGAACGGCTCGATCACCAGGGACGACGTCCAGGCAGCGGCCGCTGGCGGCGCCGCGGCGGCTGAGCCGGGCGGTGCCAGGCGCCTGGTCCCGGTCTCCTCGCTGCCGCGTGAGGAGCGGATCGCCATCCGCGGCGTGCGCAAGCACACCGCGGCGGCGGTGACCGCGAGCGCCTTCACCGCGCCGCACGTCACCGAGTTCCTGCAGATCGACATCACCGAGACGATGCAGGCGACGGAGCGGCTGAAGGCGCTGCCGGAGTTCGCTGATGTCCGGGTGTCACCGCTGCTGCTGGTGGCCAGGGCACTGCTGGTCGCGGTGACCAGGCACCCGATGATCAACTCAGCCTGGGACGAGGCGGCCCAGGAGATAGTGATCAGGAACTACGTGAACCTGGGCATCGCGGCCGCCACCGAGCGCGGGCTGATCGTGCCGAACGTCAAGGACGCGCACGTGATGCCGCTGCCGGAACTGGCCCGCGCGCTGACCGGGCTGACCGCGACCGCCAGGTCGGGCAAGACGTCGCCCGCCGACCTGTCCGGCGGCACGATCACGATCACCAACGTCGGCGTGTTCGGGGTCGACACCGGCACCCCCATACTCACCCCCGGCGAGGCCGCGATCCTGGCGTTCGGCCGGGTCAAGGACGCGCCCTGGGTGCACGAGGGACAGCTGGCCGTGCGCAAGGTGACCACCCTGGCGCTGTCGTTCGACCACCGGATCGTGGACGGGGACCTGGGCTCGGCCGTGCTGCGCGATATCGGCGCGATGCTGACCGATCCGCTCCGCATGCTCGCCTGGACCTGACCCGGAGCCCCCCCACTGCCCCTCGAAGGGAGCGTGATGATCCGGCACGTCGCGCTGTTCACCTGGACCGCGGATGCGACCCCGGAGCAGAAGGAGAAGGTCGCCGCCGAGCTGAGGTCGCTGGCGCCGCTGATGCGCGGGCTGCGCGCCTACCACGTCGGCCCCGACGCGGGCCTGGTCGAGGGCAACTTCGACTACGCCGTGGTGGCGGACTTCGAGGACGCGGAGAGCTACCTGGCCTACCGCGACCACCCGGCGCACCGGGCGGTCATCGAGCAGCTCATAACGCCGATCCGGCAGGACCGGGTGTCGATCCAGTACCAGGTCTGACCCGGCGTCAGAACGCGTCCGGCGCGACGTCCATCAGGTCGAGCGTGGTCGCCTCGGTGATCTGCCGCTCGGCGGCCAGCCGGGGCAGCACGACCTGGGCGAAGAACCGGGCCGCGGCCACCTTGCCCTCATAGAACGCCTGGTCCGGGCGGGACAGGCCGGCCGCGTCGAGCCGTGCGTGCGCGATCTCCGCCTGCCGGGCCAGCAGCCAGCCGACGATCAGGTCGCCGAGCGCCAGCAGCAGCCGGGTGGTGTTCAGGCCGACCCGGTAGATCTGCGCGGGCTGCTCTCCGGCCGCGGCCAGGAACATCTGCATCGCGCCGGTCATCGCCTCGACGTCGTCGGCGGCCGCGGCCAGCGCAGCCCGCTCGGCCTTGAGCCGCCCGTTGCCGCCCTCGGCCGCGGCGAAATCCCGCACCTGCCCCAGCAGATAGGCCAGCGCCCGGCCCTCGTTCCGCACGATCTTACGGAAGAACAGGTCCATGCCCTGGATCCCGGTGGTGCCCTCGTACAGGCTGTCGATCTTGGCATCCCTGACGTACTGCTCGATCGGGTAGTCCTGCAGGTAGCCGGAACCGCCGAGGACCTGCAGCGACTGGCTCAGCAGCTCATAGGCATGCTCGGAGCCGACCCCCTTGACCACCGGCAGCAGCAGGTCGTTGACCGCCGTGGCGTCGGCGTGCGGCTCGCCCCTGGCCGCCGCCACCTGTACCGCGTCCTGCCAGCTCGCGGTGTAGAGGACCAGCGCCCGCATCCCCTCGGCGTAGGCCTTCTGCAGCATCAGCATCCGGCGCACGTCGGGGTGGTGCAGGATGGTGACCCGCGGCGCCGACTTGTCGAGCATCTGGGTCAGGTCGGCGCCCTGGATCCGGTTCCTGGCGAAGTCGAGCGCGTTGAGGTAGCCAGTCGACAGCGTGGCGATGGCCTTGGTACCGACCATCATCCGGGCGAACTCGATGATCATGAACATCTGCCGGATGCCGTCGTGCACGTCCCCGATCAGGGTGCCGACCGCCGGGGTGTCACCGCCGAAGGTCAGCTCGCAGGTGGTGGAGACCTTCAGGCCCATCTTGTGCTCCACCCCGGTGACGTAGACCCCGTTCCGCTCGCCGAGCTCGCCGTCCGGGCCGATCAGGTACTTGGGCACCAGGAACATCGACAGGCCCTTGGTACCCGGCCCGGCCCCGTCCGGCCGGGCCAGCACGACGTGCAGGATGTTGTCGGCCAGGTCATGCTCGGCGCTGGTGATGAACCGCTTGACGCCCTCGATGTGCCAGCTGCCGTCGTCCTGCCGGATCGCCCGGGTCCGCCCGGCGCCGACGTCGGAGCCGGCGTCCGGCTCGGTGAGCACCATGGTGTAGGCCCACTGGTGCTCGACCGCCTGCTCCGCGATCCGCTTCTGCGCGGCGGTGCCGAGCAGGGACAGTGCGTGGGAGAACGAGCCGGCGCTGGCATACATCCAGACTGCCGGGTTGGCGCCGAGGATCAGCTCGGCGACCGCCCAGCTCAGCGACCGCGGCACGCTGGTGCCGCCGAGCTCGGGCGGCAGCTCGAGCCGGAACCACCCGGCATCCATGAACGCCCGGTAGGACTTCCTGAACGCCTCGCCGATCACCACCGAGTGGGTGGCCGGGTCGAACACCGGCGGGTTGCGGTCGGCCTCGGCGAACGACTCCGCGACCGGGCCGACGGCGAGCTTGTTGACCTCGTCCAGGATCCCCCGCGCAGTCTCCTCGTCCAGTTCCGGGTAGGGCTCGGCGCCCAGCAGCTCCTGCCGTTTCAGCAGCTCGAAGAGATTGAACTCGATGTCCCGCAGGTTGCTCTTGTAGTGCCCCATGGCGCCCGCCTCCAGCCAGCCACGGCAAATGTACTCGCCAGTAACTTACATCGTACTACTCGCAGGTAATATCAGCCAGGATCGAGCGCTGAGCGAGGCTGCCTGGCGCACCCGGCCTACCAGCGCAAACGTGCCCTGATCAGCGCAGGATGTTGACCGCCCGGGCGATCACCAGCGCGCCGACGACCAGGGACACCGCGGACTGGACCAGCATGGTGAGCTTGGCCCAGCGGGCCAGCGGCATCACGTCGGTGGGGCTGAACGCGGTCGCGTTCGTGAACGACAGGTAGAAGTAGTCGATGTAGTGCGGCTTCCAGTCGCTGCGGGCCAGCTCGGGCGAGGCCATCTGCGGGAACATCAGGTCCGGGTACTTGACCAGGCCCTCGGCCCGGTTCAGCGGCCCGAAGCTGTCGAACTCCCAGTACCACAGCGCGAACGCGATCACGTTCGTCGCCCAGACCGATGCTCCCGAGGTCAGCAGCAGCGCCGCCGTCCCGGCGCCCGGCAGCAGCTCGACGATCGCCCGGACCAGCAGCACGGCCGAGATCGCGTTGGCCGTGGTGATCAGGAGGATCAGCACGATGCTGGCCGCCCGGACCGCCTTGCCGCCGCGCTCGATCCGCACCGGATTCGCGATCGCCAGCCCGATCAGCAGCAGCCCTTCCAGCGCGGGCAGCAGGAAGTGCGGCAGCGGCTCGGTCAGCCGGTTGGGCAGCAGCAGCTGCAGCACGATCGCCACCACCACGCTGATGCTCACCGGGAACCGCGGCTCGCCCCTGGTCTTGCGCCGCCAGCCCGGCAGCCGCGCGCTGGCCGGCTGGCCCGCCGCCACCTGCCGTGCCAGCCGCATCAGCTCGTGCAGCGGATCGGCGCCGTGATGCTCGGCGGGCTCCGGACCGGTCCCGGCCTCCCCGGCGCCTTCTGATGTCGCCATCTGCCCATTCTCGCTACATCGGCACCGGCGGGACGCCCTTCCGGCCGGCCCGGCGCCGCCCGGCCCCGCGGCAGCGCCTGCGGCCCGCCGGTCCCGGCGAGCTGGGCAGAAACCGAATGAAGTTCTAGAGTGGTGCTCGGTATAAGCGCTGATCAACAGGGACGGTGTTGGCGATGGCACTCGGCCTGACCGAAGAGCACCGGGCGCTGGCCGAGGCGGTCCGCGGCTGGGCCCAGCGCAGCTGCCCGCCCGAGCTGGTCCGGGCCGCGGCCGACAGCGCCGACCACGGATCCGGGCGCTACCTGGAGTCACTGGCGCCCGGCCTGGCCGGGCAGGGGCTGCTCGGCCTGCACCTGCCCGAGGAGATCGGCGGCCAGGGCTACGGGCTGCCCGAGCTGACCGTGGCGGTGGCGGAACTCGGCCGGGCGCTGGTGCCGGGCGCGTTCCTGCCCACCGTGCTGGCCAGCGCGGTGCTGGCCGAGGCGGCGCTGGCCGGGAAGAGAGCGGACGGCAAGCTGCTGGCCGCGCTGGCCGACGGCTCCCGGCCGGGCGCGGTGTCGCTGGCGGCCGGGCTGGCCGGCCAGCCCGGCGCGGACGGCGGGCTGGTCGTCAGCGGCGAGTCCGGCCCGGTGCTCGGCGGCGCGACGGCCGAGGTGATCGTCACCGGGGTGGCCACCGCAGACGGCGAGACCTGGGCCGTGCTGGACGCCGCGAGCCTGGCGGTCACCGCCGTGGACGGCCTCGACCTGACCCGCCCGCTGGCGCGGCTGCGGGCCGATGGCGTGCCGGTGCCCGCCGAGCGGCTGCTGCCCGGCCTGAGCCGGGATGCGGTGACCGGACTGGCCGCGATCCTGTTCGGCGCCGAGGCCTGCGGCATCGCCGACTGGGCGGTGCAGACCGCGTCCGAGTACGCCAGGATCCGGCACCAGTTTGGCCGGCCGATCGGCCAGTTCCAGGCGGTCAAGCACCGCTGCGCCCGGATGCTGACGGCGGCCGAGCAGGCGGCGGCCGCGGTCTGGGACGCGGCCCGCACGGTGCCGGCCGCGAGCCGGGAACGGGAGTTCGCCGCGGCCGTCGCCGGCACGATAGCGGTGGACGCCGCCGTCTCCTGCGCGGACGAGTGCATCCAGGTGCTCGGCGGCATCGGCTACACCTGGGAGCACGACGCCCACCTGTACTACCGCCGGGCGATGTCGCTGCGCGCCCTGCTCGGCCCGTCCGCACAGTGGCAGCAGCGGGTCGCCCGGCTGGCGCTGTCCGGCGCGAGCCGGCCGGCCGGGGTCGAGCTGCCGGACGGCGATGCCTCGTTCCGGGCGCAGGTCCGCGCCGAGCTGGCCGAGATCGCCCCGCTGACCGGGAAACAGCAGGCAGAGCGCATCGCCTCGGGCGGCTGGGCCGCACCGCACCTGCCCCGGCCGTGGGGCCGGGGGGCCAGCCCGCTGGAGCAGCTGGTGATCGACCAGGAGATGCGGGCCGCCGGGGTGCGGGCACCGGCCCTGGCCATCGGCGCCTGGGTGGTCCCGGCGCTGATCCAGTACGGCACGAAGCAGCAGCAGGACCGGTTCCTGCTGCCGACGCTGCGCGCCGACTACTACTGGTGCCAGCTGTTCAGCGAGCCGGGGGCGGGCTCCGACCTGGCCGGGCTCAGCACCAGGGCGGAACGGGCCGAGGGCGGCTGGAAGATCACCGGACAGAAGATCTGGACCTCGCTGGCCAGGGAGGCGTCCTGGGCGATCTGCATCGCCAGGACCGACCCGGCACAGCCGCGGCACGCCGGGATCAGCTACTTCCTGGTGGACATGCACTCCCCCGGCGTCGAGGTCAGGCCGCTGCGCGAGATCACCGGCGACTCGATGTTCAACCAGGTGTTCCTGGACGAGGTGTTCGTGCCGGACGACTGCCTCGTCGGCGAGGTTAACGGCGGCTGGAAGATCGCCAGGACCACGCTGGCCAACGAGCGGGTGTCGCTGGCCAGGTCCTGGACGTTCGGCTCCGGGGTGGCCGAGCTGCTGCAGGTGGCCGGGGCGGCCGGCGATGCGCCACTGGCCGAGGTGGGCCAGCTCGTCGCCGAGGGCCAGGCCATCAGCGTGCTCGGGCCTGCGGGTGACGCTGAAGCAGCTGTCCGGCACCGAGCCCGGTGCCACCGGCAGCGTCCGCAAGCTGCTCGGGATGCGGCACGCCCAGCAGGTCTCCGAGCTGTGCTGGCAGATGTCCGGCAGCGACGGGGCGCTCGCTGCCGCCCCCGGCGCGCCAGTCACCGCCGCCGGGCCAGCCCAACGGCGCCCACTGGGCCCGGCAGGTCCTGCTGACCAGGGCTCTGACCATCGGCGGCGGCACCACCGACATCCAGCTCAACGTCATCGCCGAGCGCATGCTCAACCTCCCCCGTGACCCCGACCCGCCCTTCGCCTGACCCAGCCCCCTGACGACCAACATCATCGGGGAGTCCCGTATGCAGTATTTGCACACGGGATTACCCAATGACCGGCGCCGGCTGCACGACCCGCCGCGAGTGCTCCCCGGCCTGGGCTGCGAGCCGGGTTAGCCTACCCAGGAACGCGATCATGGGGGGCTCTGTGACCAGCCGTTACGACGACCCCGCGTCCGGCGGCACCGGCGAGGGAGCCTACGTTCCCGGCCCGCGGCCCGGGCTGTATCCCGGCCCGCCCGCCGCGGGCGCCAGGCCGGGGCGGCGGTCGGGGACGGCCAGCGCGAGGCGGCTGCTGCTGGCCCGGCATCGAGGCTGGCCGACTGGCCCGGCAGCAGCGGGCCCTGACCCTGGCGCTCGGCGCGATGTCCGCGCTGGTCCTGCTCGCGGCCGCCAGCGCCTGGGTGCTGACCAGCTACGTCAGCGCCAGCCTGGGCCGGGTCAACGCGGGCACCACGGGCACGCCGTCCAGCGGGCCGCTGAACATCCTGCTCGCCGGGGTCGACATCCGGGCCGGGCTGAGCCGCGACGCAGCAGGCAGAGCTGCACGTCGGCCACGCCATCAGCGACAACTCGGACACGCTGATGCTGGTGCACGTCCCGGCCAGCCACCGGTACGTGCAGGTGGTCAGCCTGCCCAGGGACTCCTGGGTGGACATCCCCGGCCACGGCATGAACAAGATCAACGCGGCGTTCGGCATCGGCGGGCCCCGGCTGATGGTGCGCACCGTCGAGCAGGTCACCGGGCTGATCATCAACGACTACATCGAGGTGAACTTCCTCGGCTTCGTCAAGGTGATCGACGCGCTCGGCGGGGTCAACGTCTGCCTGCCGTTCGCCGTGCACGACCCGGACAGCGGACTGCGCCTGTCCGCCGGGCCGCACCACGTCGACGGGGTGACCGCGCTGGAGTTCGCCAGGGACCGGCACTCGTTCGCCCTGTCCGACCTGGCCAGGATCGGCGACCAGCAGCAGCTGCTGTCCTCGATGCTGACCGAGGCGATCAGCTCCGGCACCCTGGCCAACCCGGTCAAGCTGGCCAGCTTCCTGTCCTCGGTGGTCGCCGCGGTCAAGGTCGACCAGGGCATGAACGTGGACAGCCTGGCCAGCCAGCTACGCGGCCTCCGGCCGGGCGACGTGACGTTCACCACCGTGCCGCTGGCCAGCCTGAGCTACCGGACGCCGGACGGGCAGGAGGCGGTGCGCTGGGACGCCCCGGCGGCCAGGGCGCTGTTCGCCCGGCTCAGGAACGACCGGCTGGTGCCGAGGCGGCAGCACCACCGGGCCGGGCCGCGGCGCGGGCAGGTGTCGGTGGACGTGTACAACGGGACCATGATCGGCGGGCTGTCGGCCAGCACCGGCGCTCAGCTCGCCTCGCTCGGCTTCCGGGTGCACGGCGCGGGCCTGACCTGGCCGGCCCAGGACGTGACCCAGACCGACATCGACTACCCGGCCGGGCACGGGGCGGCGGCCCGGCTACTGCACCGGGTCCTGCCCGGTGCCATCCTGCGCCAGGTGGACGGCCTGCCCAGGGTGCGGATCGTGCTGGGCAGCAGCGGCTACGCGATCGCCGCCCGGCCAGCGCCGGCGCATTCCGGCCCGGCGCTGGCAGGCGGGAAGACGGCCGCTCAGGACGCCTGTAAGTAGCGGGCTGGCCCGGCCTGGCGCGCCGGGCCAGCCGTCACGGTCAGCTCTGCTGGCCCGCATCCGGGAACGACTGCGGCGCATCTTCCTGGGCCGGCCCGGCGTCCGGGAACGCGGTCGGCGCGCCAGTGCCGGGGAACGACGTGGCGGCCGGGAACGACGTGTCCGGCGGCGCGGCGGAAGGGAACGAGGTGCCGGGCCCGGCGTCCGGGAACGAGGTGCCGGGCGACGGGTCGGGGAACGCTGCCCCGGTGCCAGGGTCGGGGCCGGGGTCGGGGCCGGGCGATGCGGCCGGGGCGGCGGCGTCGGGGAACGAGGTGCTCACCTGGCCGGGGAAGGCGGTGCTGCCGGTGCCGGGGAACACTGGCGCCGGGGGCGCCGCGGGCGGGACGCCGGGCGGTGCCAGGCCGGGGTCGGTGAACGTGGCGGGCGGCTGCTCGCCGCCGCCGGGCAGGAACTCGCCCGGCCCGGTGTCGGCCTGGCCGCTCATCATCGGGCTGTTCAGGAACCCCTGCAGTCCCTGGTCGCTGCGCTTGGTCAGGTCGACCCCGTTCTGCGACTCGTACGCGGACAGGTCGGCGATCAGCTTGTCGATCTGCGCCTGCGAGTCGGCGGCGCCCCGGCCGGTCCGGTCGGCGAAGACCAGCGCGCCGAGGTCGCGCAGCATCGTGTCACTGCGCTTGCCGGCCTGCGACTGGTCCATCCTGGCCTTGGCGTCGCGGGCGGTGTCCTGGGCCTGCTGTGCGAGCTGGGCCGCCTGCGCCTTGACCTTGTCCATCAGACCCATGGTCTGCCTCCAGATGCTGCGAGGGAGTCGGTGACCCAGGCGGCGTGCGATGGCACTACTGCGTGCTGGCCCAGGCTGTCAGTCGTCATTGTGGCTCACGCCGCCTGATCTGGCCAAGATACTGCCCGGTCTGCGCCCGCCGGTCAGGCCCGGGCGGCGGCGAGCTCGGCGGCCGCACCGAGGGCCACCGCGATCGCGTCCGCGGCCACCGTGATCAGCCGGCAGCCGCCGTGCCGGTACAGCCGGGCAGTGGCCCCGTCCGAGGCGTGTACCCCGGCCGGCTTGCCCGCCGCGGCGCAGGCGGCCCAGATCCGCTCGAGCTGCGGCCGCAGCACCGGGTCGGCCGGATCGAGCGCGCAGCCGAGGGAGTACGACAGGTCCCTCGGCCCGACGTAGATGCCGTCCACGCCGGGCAGCGCGAGCGTGGCGTCTAGCTCGGCGACCGCCTGCCGGGACTCGACCATCACCAGGCAGAGCGGGTCCTGTTCGGCCATGATCCCGCCCGCCGACCGGTAGCCGGCCGGCGGGTACCGGCACGCACCGGCCACCGCGGCGGCCTGCTCCGCGGAATCCACGTTCGGCACGATGACGCCGGCGCAGCCCAGGTCCAGTGCCCGGCCGAGGTCCGCCGGGTGGGCATAGCGCACCCGGCCGAGCGGCGTCGCGCCGGCCCGCCTGATCGTCTCGGTCAGCTCCGGCAGGTCGCGCTCGGTGGCGCCGCCGTGCTGCAGGTCGATCACGACGTAGTCCAGTCCGGCCCTGGCGAGGGACTGGACGCTGGCCGCGGCCGGGATTACCGACCACGCGCCGTACACGGTCTCGCCGCGGCGGACGCGGCTGCGGAGCGATTCTGCGGTCACGGGGCAAGCCAAGCACACCGCCCCGGGCCAGCTCAGCCCGCGGCCAGCGCTGACGGCAGGCGATGCTGTTGGATGGGCTGCGAGCGCATGCCTTTCCGTGCCCCGACTGGTGGAGGCCAGGTGAACCAGGCCGAGCTCTGGAACCAGCTGCTGGCGCTGCCGGGAGCCAGCGAGGAGTTCCCGTTTGGCGATGAGGTCTCGGTGTTCAAGGTGGGCGGCAAGATCTTCGCGATCTGCGCGGCTGACGCCGCGCCGCTGCAGCTCAGCCTCAAGTGCGAGCCGGAGGTCGCGGTGGCGCTGCGGGCCGCGCATCCCGCCATCGCGCCGGGCTATCACCTGAACAAGCGGCACTGGAACACGGTGACGCTGGACGGCTCGCTGCCCGATGAGCTGCTGGCGGAGCTGATCGAGGACTCCCACGCCCTGGTGGTCGCGTCGCTGCCGAGATCACGCCGGCCGGCCTAGACGGCACCGCCCGGCAGGCTGCCCAGCTCGCTACGGACCTGCGTAAGGCTGGCGCCCTCGGCTGCGGCGGCGGCGAGCAGCTGCCGGATCCGCGGCTGCTCGGCCAGGCTGGTCAGCTCGGGCAGCCCGGCCCGCAGCGCGGCCAGGACGTGCGGCCCAGCTGGCCGCCGCAGCAGCCAGGCGATGTGCAGCAGCTCGCCCAGCCGTCCGCGCTCGTCGGCCAGCGGCCCGGTCACCGGCATCCGGCGGCGGCTGCCCTGCGGGCAGCCGAAGGCCAGGCAGGCCGTTCCGGCGTAGGGTCTGAACCGGCGTAGCGCACGCCGCCCACGGTCGCCTGCAGCGCCGCCCCGTGGCACATGCCGCACGGCTCCAGGGTGGTGAGCAGCAGGTGATCGTCATAATGCCGGTGGGCGCCGAGCTTGGCGAGCGCGTTGAGCTCGGCGTGTGCCACGTGACTGCCCGCGAGCTCGTCCGGGGGCCCGGCTGCCTCGTACCGGCGGCCGCGGCCGGTGGCGACCACGGTCCCCGACCCGTCGACCACGACCGCGCCGACCGGGGTCGTGCCGCCCGGAACGAGTCCCAGGCCAGCTCCATGGCCTGCGTCCAGGCCAGGTCCAGGACGGGCGCTGACGGCATCGGTCGTCCAAATCACAGTGAGTACGGTCACGGACACGTTAAGTATGACATCCGGCACTCACCGCGGTCAGCCGTTGACCGGCAGCGGCCGGGGCGGCACCGGCGTGGCCACGACGATCGAGGTGACCGTCTGGCCGTACAGCAGGAACCGGTCCAGGGTGGCCTCCAGATCCTCGATCGCGGCCGCGTGCACCTTGATCAGGAAGCAGTCCTCGCCGGTGATCCGGTAGCACTCAGAGACCTCCGGCAGCGAGTCGGCCAGCTCGGCGATCCTGGGAAGCTGCCCGGCCGCCGGGCGGATCCGGGCGAACGCGGTCACCGGCAGCCCGAGCGCGGCGGCGCTTACCTCCACCCGGTACCCGGCGATCACGCCGGCCCGCTCCATCCGCTGCACCCGCTCGGTCACCGCGGGCGCCGACATGCCGACCCGGCGGGCCAGCGCCGACATGGCGATCCTCGGCTCGGCGTGCAGTTCGCGCAGCAGCCGCCGGTTGACCTGATCCAGCAGCGGCGACGGGCTCTCTGAGGCCAACTGGTCACACCTCCTGCAATTCCAAGGCACTTCGACTCGTGAAGCCTTCAAGAGGCTGATGTAACAACGACCGTTATGACTGCAACGATAACCAGCATGCCCGGTTCCGGCCGCGGCGCCCGGCTGGTGTGGCCGGCTGCCGCCTGCCTCGTTCTTCCTGACCAGTGCCGTCTTCCACTATCTCGGCCCGTCGCTGGCTGTGCTCCTGTTCGCGCACATCGCGGTGCTCGGCGTGGCCTGGCTGCGGATCGCCTCGGCGGCGGCGGTATTCGCTGTCTGGCGGCGGCCCTGGCGCATCCTGGCGGCCGCCAGCCGGTCCCAGCGGCAGGTGCTCGCCGGGCTCGGTGCCGTGCTGGCGATCATGAACTCGATGTTCTACCTGGCCGTCGACCGGCTCCCGCTGTCGACCGTCGGGGCGATCGAGTTCCTCGGCACGGTCATCCTGGCCGCGGCCGGCGCCCGGACCCGCCGGAACGCGCTGGCGCTGGTGCTGGCCGTGGCCGGGGTAGGCGTGCTGACCGCGGCGCGGCTGACCGCGGCGCCGCTCGGCCTGGTGTTCGCGTTCGCCAACTGCGCCGGGTTCATGCTGTACGTGGTGCTCGGCCATCGCATCGCCCGCACCGCCGTGGGCGGCGAGGGGGCCGGGGCGGGCGGGGCGGGCGGGGCGGGCGGGACGGCCGAGGCGGCTGCACCGCCGCTGAGCGGGATCGACCAGCTCGGGCTGTCCATGCTGATCGCCGCGGTGGTGGCCACCCCGTTCGGGATCGGGCCGGCCGCGCCGTCGTTCGCCCACCCGCTGTGGCTGGCCTGGGGTGCCGGGGTGGGGATCTGCTCCTCGGTGATCCCGTACGTCACCGACCAGCTGGCGATGGCGCGCCTGTCCAGGGCCACCTTCGCGCTGATGCTCGCGCTGCTGCCGGCCGCCGCGACCGTGATCGGCCCTGCTCATGCTGCACCAGGTCCCGACGCTGCGTGACCTGGCCGGCATCGGCCTGGTGATCGCCGGGGTAGCGGTGCACCGGGAGCCGCCGCCGAGCCAGGCCGCCGCGGTCGCGCCGGGGCAGGCCGGACGGCCTGCGTCTCATAACATGACGCGATGCGGACGCACGTAAAGCGGCGCGGCCGCCCGGCACCCAGCTCGATCCCCGAGGCGCTGGACATTTTCCGGGCCGAGGTCCGGTTCTACCGCGAGATCGCGCCGCTCGCCGGGGTCCGGGTACCGGCCTGCTACCAGGCCGAGGACACCGCCGAGGGCACGCTCCTGGTGCTGGAGGACCTGTCCGCCTGGCGGCCGGGCGCCGACCCGGTGCCGGCCGCGCGCCTGCTGAGCGCGCTGCACCGCCGGTGGGAGGGACTGGCCGGGCTCCGCTGGCCCTGGCTGCGTCCGGCCGGCGCCGCGTCCGGCCTGATCCAGCGGCTGTACCAGGAGACCTGGCCGCGGCTTGCCGCCCGGCCGGAGCTGGGGCCGGACGCCAGGGCCCTGGGCCAGCGGCTGGCCGGGCCGGGCCGGGTGGTCCAGGCCGAGCTCGCGGTCGGCCGGGCCGGGCCGGTCACGCTGGTGCACGGCGACGCCTCGGCGGACAACATGCGGACCGGGCCGGACGGCGAGATCGCGCTGCTGGACTGGGAGGACGTCTCGGCCATGCCGGGAGTCACCGACCTGGCCTGGTTCCTGGTCTCCTCGGCGCCGCCCGCCCAGTGGAGTGACGCCATCACCGCCTACGGCGAGGCCGGCGACCCGGACGCGCCGGCCGCCCCGGCCGCCCCGGCCACCCTGGCCGCCGCCCTGGACCTGGTCCTGCCGTCGGCCTCGGTCCAGGGCCTGCTCAGCCTGGCCGACACCGAACCCGGCTCGGCGGACGCGATAGCCCTGGCGGCCCGGCTGGAGCAGGCGGGCCGCCGCCTGGCCAGCTGAACCCGGCAGGTCAGCGGCCGGACCGCTCGGTCATCGTCCGGGCTGCCCTCGGCCGCATGCGGTAGCGTTGGCGCGGTCGCCCGCACCAAGCTCAGCGGCCGGGAAGGGGCACCTGGCTGTGCCGCGTTATCGGAGGGTCGTAGTCAAGCTCAGCGGCGAGGCGCTGGCCGGGAAAGCCAGTACCGGGGTGGATCCGGTCAGCCTGGCCAGGGTCGCCGAGGAGGTCCTGGCCGTGCGCGACCTCGGGGTTCAGGTCGCCGTCGTGGTCGGGGGCGGGAACTACTTCCGCGGCCGGATGGCCGAAGGCTGGGGCATCAGCCGGGCCGAGGCGGACAACATCGGGATGCTCGGCACCGTGATGAACGCGCTCATGCTGCGCGGCGCGCTCACCGCCAGGACCGACATCGACGTGCGGGTGATGACCGCGGTGCCGATCCACAGCGTGGCCGAGCCGTTCATCCGGCTGCGGGCCGCGCATCACCTGGGCCGCGGCCTGATCGTGCTGCTGGCCGGCGGCATCGGCCAGCCGTACGTGACCACCGACTACCCGGCCGTGCAGCGGGCGCTGGAGCTGGATGCCGATGCGCTGCTGGTGGCCAAGCGCGGGGTGGACGGAGTGTACGACAGCGACCCGCACGAGAACCCGGCGGCGATCCGGTATTCCCGGCTGACCTATGACGAGGCCCTGGCGGCCGGCGTAAGGGTCATGGACACCAGCGCGTTCGTGCTGGCCAACGAGCACTCGCTGACCATGCACGTGTTCGACGTGGCGGCGACCGGGGCGATGCGCCGGATCTGTGAGGGTGCCGACCTGGGCACCCGGATCAGCGCCAAGGCCTAGCCCGCCGGACGGCTCCGGTTAGCCCGTAAACGGCGAAACGAGGGCCAGCACCGCCGCGAGGCGCCGCAGCAGCGCCTCGCGGTGCCGTAGCGGCACCGGGTCGCCGCTGCTCCAGTCCGGCCGTACCCCCCGGTCGGCCAGCAGGTAGAGAACCCGCAGCGTGCGCATGGTGTTGGAAGCGTGGGCCGGGACCGGACCCGGCTTGCCCGCGGCGAAGTCCTCGCTCACCGGCTCCAGCCAGTCCACCGCCTGGTCCGGCGAGAGCTCGTCCCTGGTCAGCGTCAGCCCGATCGCGTAGCCGAGCCGGTCGTCCTCCTGGCAGCCGAACAGGTAGTCGGTGCGGGCCAGCAGCCGGGCCGCGGCCAGGTCAAGCAGCGGTGCCGGATCCACCCGCGGGTAGCGGCCGAACGCGCCGAGCAGGTCGGCGCCGTGCGCGACCGCATGCAGCCAGCCCAGCGCCGGGTCATGGCCGCGCAGGTCGGTCTCGGCCCGGTACCAGGAGGTGAACGCGGTCAGCCAGCCGGGCTCGAAGTCACCCTCCGCCACGATCGCGGCGATGATCAGCGCGGCGAAACTGCGGGCCTGGATCTCGCGGTCGCCGAACCGCGCCGCCATGGTGTCGCCGAGCCGCCGCCGGGTGCCGGGATCCAGCTGCGGGATCCACCCGGCCGCGACCGTGAAGGCCTGCTCGTCGCGCAGCGCCGGATCCGGCGACCGCAGCGCCTCGGTCAGCTCGGCGATGGCACCCGCGACGTCCGGCCCGGCGGGCAGCGGGCAGCCGCGTTCGATCACGTTCCGCCAGTCGGTCATGATCGCAGACTAGCCGGGCGGAGGTCCGGCCAGGGCGGTCAGCCGCGGGCCGAACTCGACCAGGTAGGGCACCGTCCTGAGCTGGCCTGGCGTGATCGTCACCCCGTGCGCGCCCACAGGCTGAACGATAACGCCGCCGCCCGGTAGCGTGGTGCGCATGTTCGCTGCGGCACTGGTCAACCTCTACACGGGCGACATCGAGGCAGGGATCCGGCCTACCAGGAACTGTTGGCCGCCGGGGTCCCCGCCGTCCAGCCGCCGCACGACACCGGCAGCAGCAACCGCAACGCGCTGCTGCGCGACCCGGACGGCAACCTGGTGGAGATCGTCGCCAAGCGGGCGCAGCCGGGATAGGCCCGCCGCGGGTCAGCTGGCCACGGGGTCACCCGGCCGGCGGGGTCCGGCCGAGGCCCGCGTCCCTGGCCACGATGATGGCCGCGCCCCGGTCGGCGACCTGGAGCTTGGTGAAGATGGCCGAGATGTGATTGGCCACGGTCTTGGGCGCGATCGACATCCGGCGGCCGATCTCGGCATTCTTCGTCCCGGCCGCGATGAGGTCGAGCACCTGCCGTTCCCGGCTGGTCAGCTCGGCGAACGGCTCCGGCTGCGCGGGCGGAGCGGCGAAATAGCCCAGCAGCCGCCGCGCCACCGGGGGGCCGAAGATGGCCTCGCCCGCCGCCGCTGCCTGGATCGCCCGGATGATCTCGCTCTGCGCGGCGCCCTTGAGCAGGTAGCCGCGTGCCCCGGCCCGCATCGCGGCGAACACCGAGTCATCATCGTCGAACATGGTCAGCATCAGCACCGCGACCTCGGGGGCGAGCCTGGCGACCTCGGCGGTGGCGCCGATGCCGCCGAGGTCCGGCATCCCGATGTCCATCACCAGCACGTCCGGACGCAGCGTCACCGCGGCCCGGACCGCCTGGCGGCCGCTGGCCGCTGTCCCGACGACATCCACCTCCGGCACCGATGCCAGCAGTGCGGACAGGCCGTCGATGACGACCGGGTGGTCATCGGCGAGCACGACGCGGATCTGGCCGCCGGTCATGACCCGCCCGTCAGCGGCAGCAGCACGGCGACCCGGCCGCCGCCCGCCGGATCCGGGCCGGCCTGGCAGTGGCCGCCGAGCTCGGCGGCCCGTTCCCGCATTGACGCCAGCCCCACGCCGGGCTGCCACTCGTCCGCGGCGGCGCCGTTGTCGGTGACCTCGATCCGCAGCCCGGCCTGGTCGGCCAGCCGCAGCCGGATGCTGATCGCGGTCGCCTCGGAGTGCCGCAGCGCGTTCGTGATGGCCTCGATGATGATCCGGTAGGCGGCGACCTCGACCGCGGCCGGCAGCAGCGGAAGCTCATCCGGGACGTCCAGCCGGATCGCGACCGCGCTGGCCGCGTCCAGCTCGGCGAGCTGGCCCGCCTGCTGCCGGAGCGAGCCGATCAGGCCGAGGTCGTCCAGGGCCGGCGGCCGCAGCCCGTAGACCAGCCTGCGGATATCGGCGATCGCCTCGGTGATGCCGGCCCGCACCTCGCCGAGCAGCTGTCCGGCCCGGCCGGGCTCGCTGGCCATGGTGTTGCGCGCGGCATCGGCCTTGTAGGCGATCCCGGTCAGCGCCGGTCCGAGGCCGTCATGCAGGTCGCGCCGCAGCCGCCGGCGCTCCTCCTCCCTGGCAGCCACGATGGAGACCCGCGACTCCTGCAGCGCCGCCGACAGCGCGGTCGCGTGCAGCGCGACCGCGAGCGGGGCCGCGAGCAGCTCCAGCACAGCGGTGTCGGCGGGCCCCGGCCGCCCCTGACCGCCCCGCAGCCCGACCTCGAGCTCACCGATCATCGTGCCGTCGTAGTACAGGCCGGTGCGGTACAGCAGCTCCGGCCTGCGCCCGTGCGCGGCCGCCTCGACCGGCCCGTACCTGACCGCCGCGTACGGCAGCCGCAGCGACTCGCACACCCCGGCCAGCACGCCGGACAGCTCGCCGCCCGCGTCGGCAAGCTTCTCGCCCAGCCGGGAGACCGCTCGGACGGCGTCGCCCCGGTCGCCGTAGAAGGCGCGGTTCACCAGCCGCTGCAGCCGGATCCTGGCCGGGTTGAACGCGATCGCCACGATCAGGCTGGCCACGACCGCTGACAGCAGGCTCACCCGGGTGTCCACCATCGCATCCAGCAGCGCGACCAGGCCGATGTAGCAGCCCACACACGCAGCGGTCAGCAGCCCGTACAGCAGCGCCCGCGACACCACCAGCCGGATGTCGAGCAGCTGGTAGCGCAGGATCGCGATCGTGATCGCGGCCGGGATGGCCGGGATCACCAGCAGGCCGAGCACCGGCCCGGTGCCGAAGATGCCCCACGGGATCGTGAACGCGAACACGGCCAGGCCGGCCAGCAGCAGCCAGAGCAGCTGCCGCCGCAGCTGGTCGCCGCCGCGGCGGTACCTGACCGCCAGCGACGTGATCACCGCGGCGAAGATGACCGACCAGGCGATGTTGACGGCCGCCCACAGCGCGCCGAGCCTGGCGTACCCGGCGATCGTCAGGTACAGCGTGACCCGGAGGCTGCCGATCCGCATCGGGGCCGGGTTGGCGAAACTCGCGGTGAACAGCACGCCGTTGATGACCGATGCCGGGACCAGCCAGCGCCAGCGCGGTCCGGCCGGGCGGCCGTCCGGGAACAGCGCCAGCGCGGCCGGCAGGAAGATCCCGATCGTGAGGGTCCACGGGTAGACGGTCAGGCTGCCGGTCAGCCGCATCGCACCCAGGCCCCAGCCCGAGACCTTGCCGACCGCGAGCAGGCAGCCGCCGAGCGCCGAGGTAGCCATGCCGAGCCCGGCGGCCAGCAGCAGCCAGCCGATCGGGTTCCGCGGCCGGTGCCAGGCCAGCAGCCCGCCGCAGACCGCGAACGCCAGGCCCATCGCCCCGTTGGTCACGGTAAAGCTGCTGGTCGCGAACGCGAAGGACATCCCGGTGGCCAGCGCGCAGCCGACCGCGGCGGCCAGCCCGGCCAGCGCCAGGCAGCACAGCGCCGCCGCGGCGAACTGCCGCGGCGCGGCGAACGGCCGCGGCGCGAGCCGCTGGTCCGTCGGTGCCGTGCCGGTCATGGGTCCATGATGACGGCGCGCGGTCCCGGTGTCATGGGTGCGTGCACCTAGCCCGCGCCCGGTGAATATCCCGCTGGTCAGCGGCGCCCGTACCCTGCCGGGCGGGTACCGCGGCGGCCCAGGCTGAACGCGTCAGTTCAGCTCACGCCGGGCACCAGGGACGCGCTCCCGGCCCGCCCGGCCGAAGGAGAGGCCAACAATGGCTGCCACCGTTTTGACTCGCGCTCCAGCGCGCCCGGCCGGCGGCCGGGCCTGGCTGGCGCTTGCCGTCCTGCTGCCGACCGGGCCGCTGGCAGTCGCGATCCTGCGCGGCCTGCTGCCGTACTACACCAACGACTCCAACACGGTGCTGGCTTCGAAGGTGGCCGCGCACCAGGGCGCCGAGATGGCCGTCCTGTGGCTGACCGTGATCGCCACCCTGACCATAGTGCCGGGCGTGATCACGGCCGGCCTGCTGGCCCGGCGCGGTGCCCCGAGACTCGGCACGACCGGGCTCGTGCTCTCGGTCGCTGGCCTGATGTTCCTCGGCTCGCCCAGCATCGCCGGGCCGGACACGGTTGCGCTCGGCGCGGCCAGGATCGGGATCGCCCCGGCGGCCACCGGCCGCCTGCTGTCCAGCATCGGCGCGCTCGGCCCGGTCAGCCTCGGCTCCGATCTCTTCGTCGCGGGTCACGTGCTCGGGCTGATCCTGCTCGGCATCGCCCTGTGGCGTGCCGGGGTGGTGCCGCGCTGGGCCGGGCTGGCGATCGCGGTATCCCAGGTCGGCCACGTGGTCTTCGCCATCGGGGTGCCGAACCATGCGCTGGACGGCTGCTCCTGGGCGCTGACCGCGGTCGGCTTCGCCGCGGTGGCCGTGGCGCTGGTCCGCCAGCCCGCCCCGGTGAGCCAGGAGACCGGCGCCGTCCCGGCGTCCTGATCCCCGGCCGCGAGCCCTTACCGGCCCTCAGCACCACCTCGTTCCGACAGTCATCACCCAGCCAGGAAGAAAAGGTGAGCATCATGTCCGCA
This sequence comes from uncultured Actinomycetota bacterium, assembly GCA_963719705.1. GTDB lineage: Bacteria > Actinomycetota > Actinomycetes > Streptosporangiales > Streptosporangiaceae > CAVRCV01. Next base: position 24,454 of record CAVRCV010000006.1, on the reverse strand, counting down.
GTCAGCAGGATCCGCAACGCCGGCACGGTCATCGTCGCCGCGGTCGCGGTGGCCGGCCTCGCCGGGGCAGCCGCGAGCGCCGCGAGCCCGGCGCACCCGGCCCGCCAGGCCCCGCGAGCCGCGGCCACAAGCACGATCCGGCTCAGCGTCCACGGCGGTTCGATGACCTTTATCAACATCCGGCACAGCAAGGCGATCGGGGTCGGCGACGAGATCATCATGGCCCAGCCCGCCTTCGCCGCGGCGCATCCGGCGGTGGTAGCCGGGCACAGCTACGTAACCGTGGTGTTCCTGACCAGGGCTGCCGCCAGGGTGAGCGCCGACCTGGTGCTCAAGGCCGGCGATATCGAGCTCAGCGGGATCAACGCCAGCAACCCGTTCCGGCTCGCGGTCACCGGCGGTACCGGCAGCTACGCGGGCGCGCGCGGCCAGGCAACCGTGCGGACCGGCACCGGCAAGTCGAACCCCGCCACGTTCGTCATCAGCCTGACCCGGTAGGACCGCCGCCGCCGCACCGCCCGGAGCCACGGGCGGTGCGGCGGCGCATCCGGCCCGCGCCGCCGCCCGGCATAGGGTGGCCTGGTGGTGACTGGCGTTTACCGGGACCTGTTCGTCGCGATCGTCAGCGCTTCCGGCGCGCTGACCGGCCTGCTGTTCGTGGCGCTGTCGGTGGGACCGCGGGGCGGGCTGGCCGCCGGGCCGCCGGTCATCCGGCAGGTTCGGTCCGCCGCCGCGCTGGTGGCCTTCACCAACGCGCTGGCCGTCGCCCTGTACGGCCTGGTCCCCGGCACGAAGCTCGGCTACCCGGCGGCCATCGCGGGGGCTCTCGGCATCGCCTTCACCGCCGGGGCGATCCGCTCGATCCTGGCCAGCGAGGCCACCCTCGGCCAGGCGCTCGGGCAGCTCTGGCTCGCCGCCCTGCTCTTGCTGATCTTCGGCATGGAGATCGTGGCAGGCATTCTCCTGCTCGCCAACCCCGGCCGGGTCGGCGCGCTCCAGGACATCTGCTATGCCCTGGTCACCTCGCTGATGGTCGGCATCGCCCGGGCCTGGGAGCTGATCGGCGAGCGGGACACCGGCCTGCTGGCCTCCATAGCGGCCCTGGTCGGCCACACCCTCGGCCAGGCCGCCGACGACGACGGCAGCCAGGCCCCGGCCGCCGGCCCCGTCGGCGATGGCGGCGCGACTGACGGTTCCCGGCCCGGCCAGCCGGGTCACTGAGGGCGCTTGTTCTCCTGTCCCGCCGCCAGATTGTGCCGGTAGGCATAGGCCACCGCCTGTGCCCGGTCCCTGGCGCCGATCTTGGCGAACAGGTGGTTGATGTGCGTCTTCACGGTGCCGTCGCTGACCACGAGCCGTTCGGCGATCTCGGTGTTCGACAGTCCGGCGGCGATCAGGGACAGCACCTCGGCCTCGCGCGGCGTCAGCCCGGCCGGCAGGTCCGCGGGCTGGCCAGGCGGGACCGGCCGGGTGATCGCGTCGACGAGGTGATGCTGCACCGCGGGGTCGATGGCGGCGCGGTCCGCCAGTACCTGCTGCAGCGCGACCCGGATCTCCGCGCTGCCGGCGTCCTTGGTGAGGTAACCGCGAGCGCCCGCGCGCAGCGCGTCCAGCACCGACTCCTCGTCCGCGTAGGTCGTCAGCATGATGACCTTGACGTCCGGGGCCAGCTCCCGGAGCTGGCGGGCCGCCTCCTGCCCGTCGCAGCGCGGCATCCGCATGTCCATGAGCACCACGTCAGGGCGGGCGTCGCGGGCCAGCTCGACCGCCTCCTGGCCGTCCCTGGCCGAGCCCACGACCTCGACGTCGGGCATCAGCCCGAGCACCAGGGCCAGGCCCTCGCGCACGACCCGCTGGTCATCCGCGATCAGCACCCGGATCCGCTCGGTCATGCCGGTACCTCCAGCTCCACCCGGTAGCCGGTGCCGGTGGCCTCGGTGGTCAGCGTGCCGCCGAGGAGCTCGGCCCGCTCGCGCATGCCGGCCAGGCCGTAACCGCCCGGACCCGGCCGGCCGGGGCCTGCCGGGTCCGCCCCGGTCCCGCCGCCAGCCCGGCCGGCCGGGCCCGCACTGGCCGGGCTGGCGCCGACCGGGGAGGGCGCCGCGACGTCCTCGATGACCAGGCGGGTCGAGGCCGGCTCGTAGGCCAGCACGACCTCGACCCGCTCCGGGCAGGCAGCGTGCCTGGCGATGTTGGTGAGCGCCTCCTGTGCTACCCGGTAGACCGCGAGCCTGGCCTCGGAGGCGAGCTCGCGGGGCTCGCCGGAGACGGTGAGGCGGCACGGCACGCCCCGGTCCTGCTCGAGCCTCGCCGCCAGCCCGGCCAGGCGCTCCGGCCCCGGCAGGTCGTCGTCGCGCAGCATGCCGATGGCCTGCCGTGCCTCGTCCAGCCCGGTCCTGCCGAGATGATGAGCCCGGTCCAGGGCCGCGGCCAGCCGCGCGTCCCCGGTGTCCTCGGCCGCCAGCATCCGCGCCGCCTCCAGCTGGAACATCAGCCCGGACAGCGAATGCGCGAGGACGTCGTGCATCTCCCTGGCCAGCCGCTGCCGCTCGGCCAGCCCGGCCGCGCGCGCCTCCGCCGCACGGGTCCGCTCCAGCTCGATCAGCAGCGACTCGGCCTGCTCGGTCGCGCTGGCGAGCCGGTTCGCCAGGTAGGTCATCAGGTAGAACGCGGCCAGTATCGCGAGGGTGACCAGTGACGCGCCGGTCTGGCTGCCGCTGGTGAGCGCGGTGACGAGCGCGAAGGCGGCGAAGACCGCGACCGAGACCACCAGCCGGATCCGTCCGTGCAGCCGCCGTGCGGCCAGCAGCGCCGCGACGAACAGGCCGAGGGTGCCAGGCCCCTCCGGCTGCAGCCAGATCAGCGCTGCCGAGCTGATGACCAGCAGCGCCAGGAACGGGACGTGCATCGCCAGGGCACCGAACCTGGTGCGCGTGCTGCCCAGGCCGCCGAGCAGGAAGCCGGCCAGCGCGATCAAGATGCCCAGGTGATGCCCGGTAAGGCCGGGCGATGGCTGCGACCGGAACGAGTAGATCACGTACCCGATCACGACGATCGAGCCGACCGGCTGCAGCCAGCGCTGCACCAGCTGCTGCTGGGTTCGCGCCATCCGCAGCTCCGCCAGGGACGGGCTGGTCACCGGGCTGCTGATGGCCGGATCGGCGCTCACAGGAGCAGGGTATGCGGCGGCGCCACGCCGGGCATCGGCCGGTGGTTAGACCGCCGTCTCTAACCACGGGCCGGCCTTTCTCTACCCGCGGTGGCAGTGCACCGGGCCGGTGAAGATCAACCCCCGCGCAGAAGCGGGCGAGGGGCCAGCGGCGCCAGCCTTGAGCGGTCAGCACGACAGCCCGCAGAAAGGGTCGGACAATGTTGTTTCTCTTCAGCGGCAAGTACCGGAACCTGGCCCGCTCCGTTCTCGGCATCGCACTGGTCGTCATCGGCCTGCTGATCCACCACGGCATCGTGCTCGTGGTCGTCGGCGCGATCCTGGTGCTCTGGGGCGCTTTCGGGACGCTGGCGATGCTGCGCCGCCGCGGCAGCGCGCCGACGGAGCCCGGTCAGGGCAGCAAGAACGGCTGGGTCTGATGGACGCGATCGTTGCCGAGCACCTGACCAAGCGCTACGGCGACTTCGCCGCGGTCGACGACATCAGCTTCGCGGTCCGCCGCGGCGAGCTGCTGGCCATGCTGGGGCCCAACGGGGCCGGCAAGACCACGACGCTGGAGACGCTGGAGGGCTTCCTCACCCCGACCAGCGGCACCGTGTCCGTGCTCGGCACGAACCCGCGCCGGGGCGGCCGGGCCTGGCGCTCACGGATCGGGCTGGTGCTGCAGTCGACCAGCCTGGAGCCCACGCTGACCGTCCAGGCGGTCGTCAGCCGGTTCGCCGCGCTGTACCCGGACCGCCGGCCGGTGAGCGAGGTGCTGGCAGCCGTCGGCCTGACCGGCGAGGCGGGCATGCGGATCAGCGCGCTGTCCGGCGGCCAGCGCCGTCGGGTCGACCTTGCCATCGGTATCATCGGCCGGCCCGAGATCCTGTTCCTGGACGAGCCGACCACCGGGCTCGATCCGGAGGCCCGCCGCGATGCCTGGGCCGGGGTCAGGAGCCTGAACGCGGCCGGCACCACCGTCGTCCTGACGACGCACTACATCGAGGAAGCCGACCAGCTCGCCGACCGCGTGATCGTGCTGTCGGGCGGGCGGATCGCCGCCGACACCACGCCGGCCGACCTGCGTTCCAGCGGCGGGGTTACCACGATCCGCTTCCGGCTGCCCGACGGCACGAGGGACGGCGAGCTGCCGCCGTCACTGGCGCGCCACCTCGACCCGGAACGCAAGACGCTCCTCATCCGCAGCCAGGACGTGACCTCCGACCTCGGGGAGCTCACCTCCTGGGCTGCCGCCCGCCGACTTGACCTCACCGGCATCGAGGTCGGGCCGCCCACGCTCGAAGAGGCTTACCTCGCCATCGCCGGCCAGGAGATCACCCCCGAAGGGATGCTGTCATGACCAGCCCCGTGCCCGCAGCTAGCACCGCGCCCGCGGCCAGCTCCGCGCTCCCGCAGCGCCTGCCGTCGATCCCGGCGCTTCTGGCCGGCCAGGTCCGCTATCAGCTGAAGATCCTCACGGCCACGCCCGCCGCGCTGGTGATCGGCATCGGCCTGCCGGTGATCCTGCTCGTTGCCTCGCAGTCGCGGCACTCTGGCAAGGCCGGGCTGGCCATGCTGGCCGGGTATGCGATCTTCGGCCTCACCATGACCGCGTTCAACACCCACGGCATCCGCCTGATCATGGCCAGGGAATCGGGCATCCTGCGCCGCTGGCGCGTCAGCCCGATACCGCCCTGGTGCTACTTCATCAGCCAGATCGCCGCCTCGGCGCTGTTCGCCGTGTTCACCGGCGCGGCCACGTTCGTGCTCGGCATGCTGCTGTACGGCACGCACATCACCGGAACGGGCGTCGTCCTGGGCCTGGTGGCGCTGCTGCTCGGCGCGGTCGCCTGGGCCGCCCTGGCGACTGCCCTGACCGGGCTCGTGCCGCGAGCCGAGGTGGCCCAGCCAGTCTTTATCCTGGTCTACTTCCCGACCCTCATCCTCTCCGGCTCCCTCGGCGGCATCAGCGACCTGCCGCACTGGCTGGTGACGCTGGTCTCGTACCTGCCGGCCAAGCCGCTGGTCAGCGCGGTCACCCACGGCCTCGGCGCCGGTGCCGCAGGGCCGTCCCTGCCGGCCCGCGACATCATCGTGATGCTCGCCTGGGCAGTCGGCGGCCTCCTGCTGGCGGTCGCCCTGTTCCGCTGGGACCCGCACCGGCCCGTCCAGCGCCGCGCGGCACGCACCTGACCAGTCACGGCTCAGCCACGGCCACTGGCGAGGCCGCCGCGGACTCTGCCTCGCGGAAGCCCGGCAGGACCAGGCACAGCACCGCGGCGACCGCCATCGCGGCGGCGAAGGCGCCCGTCGCCCAGGTGCCGGAGACGTGCTGCACGAGCAGGCCGGCGACCAGCGGTGCCAGCGTCGCCAGCCCGGTGGCCACCATCACCACGGTATTGGTGACCCGGCCGCGCATTTCCTCTGGCGCGCTGCGGAGCATCACGGCAAACAGCGCGGCGTTCGCGGCCGGAGCGAGCATCAGCGACACCGCGACCGGCGCCGCCACCAGCGGTGACGGGATCAGCAGGGCCGCGGCGCCGAACAGGAGCGCTCCGGCCGAGGTGATGGCCGCGGCCAGGGTGCCCAGCCGCACGCGCCCCTGCAGCCGTGGCGCCACGATGGCGCCGAGCAGTCCGCCAGCCGCGACCGCGGCCTGCACCAGGCCGATGACCGCGGTGGAGGTGCCGTGCTGGCGCAGGGCGAGCGTGATCGTGAAGATCACGCCCATGAAGGCGAAGTTCACCAGCGGTGCCTGAATCACCACCGCGCGCAGGATCGGCACCCGCCAGACCAGCCGGAGGCCATCGGCCACCTCGCGCCACAGGGCCTTGCGCTCGACCGCCCGCTCCGAGCGGAACCGCCCGCGAATCCGGCTCACGGTGCCGAACGAGATCCCGTAGGAGACCGCGTCGGCCAGGAACGGCACGGCACGGCCCAGTCCGAACAGCACCCCGCCGATCGCCGGGCCGGCCAGGCTGGCACCGTACGACCTGCCCTCCGTAGCGGCCCACGCCCGCTCCAGCTGCTCGTCCGGCACGATCCCCGGCAGTGCCGCGGTGGCGGCCGGATCGAAGATGGCGCCGGCCCCGCCCTCGATCAGGCTCACCACCAGGACGACCGGCCAGGACGCGAGATGCAGCACGATCAGGATGCCCAGCACGGCCAGCAGGACCGCGCGCACGCTGTCGCAGACGATCATCGTCAGCCGCCGGTCGAGCCGGTCCGACAGCGCCCCGGCGGGCAGCTGCAGGCAGAGCAGGGTTATCGCCCGCGCGGTCCCCACCACGCCGGCAAGCACCGCCGAGTGCGTGAGCGCCAGGATGAGCAGCGGATAGGCGAGCAGGCCGATCTCGCTGCCGGTGTCGGACAGGAGCTGGCCGATCCACAGCATCCGGAAGCCGCCGTTGCGCCGGAGCGGGACCGTCGCGGCGACGGCGGCGGACGGTGGTCCCTCGCTCCCGCCAGCCACCCTCGGAACAGTACGCCGCCGAAGTACCGTTACGTCCGGTCTGGCCGCCCAGCCGCCTAGGCAGCGCCCGGATTAGCTGGTGGCGATCTGCGTGGCCTGGGACCAGACCACCTGCCAGGCGTCATCCCGGAGCCGGTAGCAGTCGGTGTGCCAGCAGCTGAAGCCCGGACCGTCGTCGAAGCTGATCCTGGCCCGGTAACGCAAGATCACCGTCCCGGCACTGCCAAGTGCATCCATATCGGAGACGGGCTCGAACACCCGGTACCTCAGCTGCCCGGACTCGATGGCACCGAGGTAGTCGGCCTTGGTCATCTCCGAGCCGTTCGGGGTTATCAGCCAGTAGTCGTCGGAATGAAACGGAGCCGCCGCGACCACATCGGCGCTCGCCAGCGCCCGCAGTCTCTGGCGCTCGGCCTCGCGCACGAGCGCGAACACGGGACTCATCGACGTCACCTCGATCACAGCATCCATACTGGCGGGATCAGTATCCCGCGGGCACGACAGTCGGAGTCACATGCGCGACCTGCCACGGTCAGCTGCGGCCATTGCCCGAGCCGCCGCACTCGCCGGACCGAACGCGACGGTACGGCAGATCCGCGCCCTGGCCGGCGGCACGCACGCCCGTACCTGCCTGATCCGGACAGCCACCCCGGAGCAGGAGTTCGTCCTCCGCGAGTTCCCCGCGGGCGATCCGGCAGCCGGCCACGAGGCACGGGTTCTCGCCGCCCTGGACGGACTCGACGGCCTGGCCCCGCGGCTGCTGGCCAGCGCCCCCGGTGGCGCTGCGGCGGAAGAGCCATGGAACTTGATCTCGCGACTGCCAGGCTGGGCCGACATCACCCCCGCCAGCCCGTCACGGTTCGCCAGGCAACTGGGCGCGGCGCTCGCCCGGATCCACGCGACGGCCAGGGACCGGCTGGCCGGGTTCCGGAGCGTGTTCGACCGCTCCGGGGAGTACCGCGGTGCGCTGAGCGGACCGGCGGCCAGCCTGGTCGCGGCCAACTGGGACTTCCTTGCCGCCGCGCCGGCCGTGCTGACGCACTACGACTTCTGGTCGGGCAATACGGTGTGGATGGATGGCGCTCTCACCGGCATCGTGGACTGGTCCGGTTCCGCGCTCGGCCCGCGCGGCTTCGACCTCGGCTGGTGCCGGCTGGATCTCTGCCTGCTGTACGACCGGCAGGTCGCCGACACGTTCCTGGACTCCTACCAGGCGGCGAGCGCAACGGCCCGGCCGGATCCGCTGCTGCACGACCTGTGGGCCGCGGCCCGCTCAGATCGGGACGTGGAGTCATGGGTCCCGAATTACCGCGAGCTTGGCCGTGCCGACCTGACCGCGCGCGAGCTCCGCAGCCGGCACACCGCGTGGACCCGGTACCTGATCGCGCAACGAGGGTGAATGAAAGCTGCCCGGTCGTCGGTAAGTCCTGCAGCTCGGTGCCATGACACTCCAGCAGGTCACGTGCGCGGCAGGTCGCGGTCGAGAATGAGCGACCTGACGGCGAAGCCGTGGCGGGCATAGAAGCGCCGGGCACCGTCATTGGCGGCATATGCCGTGACCGTGGCTCGCTGCGCGCCCTTCTCGGCAGCCCACGCGAGGAATGCCGTCATCAGCTGCTCGCCAACACCGCACCCGCGATGAGCTGGATAGACGTGAATGCTCTCCAGGTCGGCAACCCGGATCGGATGCAGGCTGCCGGGGCGGGGCGGGCCGTTGAGGCGCCCGACCAGGTGACCCGCCAGGGCATCGCCGTCACGCGCGAGCAGGACCAGGTTGTCGTCACTGGCGAGCAGCGACGTGCAGTACGCGATGCCGGTCTCAGCGGCCCACCCCAGATTGGTCGCGGCCGCGTCATGCAATCCGGCATCCGTTGCGACGAGCGCATCCGCCGAGGCGAGGATGCCGGGGACGTCGTCCATCGTGGCCCTGCCGATCCAGATCGTCACCCGGCAAGATTACCGGCACGGGCCTCCCCGGCTTGTCAAGGTAATCTTGACGCTCGTAGTTGTCAGGGCTACCCTGACGGTATGACGAATCCTCAGCTGCCGGCGCCGGGCACCAGCAGGCTCCAGGCACTGTGCTGCTCGTTCTGCGCCAAGAACAAGGACACGGTCGCCAAGCTCATCGCCGGGCCGGGGGTGTACATCTGCAACGAGTGCGTGGGCCTGTGCGACCTGATCCTCGCCGATGAGCCCGCGCCCGCGTTCGGCTCATGGAACGAGCGCCCGGACGATGAGATGCTGGCGAGCCTGGCGCAGGTCCAGGCCGTTGTTTCCCAGGCCGACGCCGCCGTGCATGACTACGTGGGCGTCCTGCGCGAGCGTGGCATCAGCTGGACCCGCATCGGGGCAGCGCTCGGTGTCTCGAAGCAGGCAGCATGGGAGCGGTTCTCCGGAGAGGACTGACTGCCGATGCTGACCCCGCGCAGCAGCGCGGCGTGAGCCGGCCTGCCAGCGGGCTCGGCGAGTACCGGTTCTACGGCACACCCGGTGGCGAGGGCACGATTACATTCGGCGGCTACCAGCTGCAAGTCGAGGTGCCCAGCGGCCGATGATTCCCGGTGCCACCGCCAGCAGTATCCAGGAGTACATGGCGGCGGCGGTGCTCCACCATGACAGCCCGATGGACGCGGCCATCACGACCGGCACGACTGCCGCGCGTATCCGCCCGGCTCGCTCCCTGGCGTCCGGGACCAGGCCCTTACGCCGCCCGACGATGATCATCGCCTGGGTGGCCAGGCTGGCGAGCAGCAGGTTGAGGGCGAAGATGTCGACAGCGAGCGGGTTACTCACGAAATCGCCGAGCAGGATGCTGGTGAACGGCATGATCGTGATGGTGAACAGGAACGCGAAGTTCTGCCACTCCAGGCCTTCTTCCGGGTCGCCGACCAGGCGGAAGACCTGGCGGTGCACCATCCAGAACTGGGCGATGACATAGAACGAGATCCCGTAGCTGATCAGCTGAGCGGAGCCCGCGCCAAGCTGGGCAGCCAGGTCAGCAGCGGAGTCAGGGTCGGTGACCTGGCTCGCGGTAGGCACCCGGAGCTGCAAGACCAGCAGGGTGAGGGCGATGGCGATGACGGCGTCGGAGAGGGTGAGCAGGCGGTTAGCGGGCGGCACGTCATCGCGACGGTTGGTGACGCCCGGATCCGGGGACTTCACCCTGTGAGCATTCCAGATCCCGGCCGCTTCCTGCCGCCCCGGCAGCCGCAGGAAGCACCCCTGTCGCAGCCGCGCGGCCGGGACTTAAAGCTAGACAGGCAGCAGATGAGGGGGGATCCCGGACATGAAACCACTCACGCTCATCCTCGCCTTCCTGCCCCTGATCGTCTTCTCGGTGCTGGCCCGGTTCCTGCCGCACGGCTACATCGGCGTCGCCGGGCTGGCCGGGGCGGTCGTCGCCTTGATCGCCATCGTGACCAGCCGCCCTGTCTGGCCGCCGAAGATCGTCAACTCCTGCTCGCTGGCGCTGTTCGCCGTGATCGCCGTGATCGGCTTCGCCCTGGGCAAGAACGACGACCGGTGGCTGGCCACCTGGGGCGGCGCCGGAGTCGGCATCATCCTCGGTCTGATCATCCTGGTCCTGATCCCAGTCATGCCGTTCACCGAGCAGTTCGCCCGTGAGTCCGTCCCGCAGGCCGAGTGGTCCTCGCCTGCCTTCAGGAAGATCAACCGGGTGCTGAGTGCCGCCTGGGGCGCGGCCATCTTCGCCATCGGGGTCTCCCGCGTCATCGCCGCGGCCGTCGGCGGGCACGGCGCCGGCCGCCTGGCCGAGATCCTGCTCGGCCTGGCCGTCCCGGTCGTGATCGTCCTGTACATGCTGAAGTTCTCCAGGAGCTACCCGGACCGCGTCACCCGCAACCAGCCAGCCCGCGCCCGCGCAGCCGACTGAGCGCAGCGGGCTGCAAGAGACCGACGTTGTACTGGCCACCATCTGGTGACTACAATTCTGGTCATGACGACGATCCCGATGGCGGATGCGAAGGCCCGTTTCTCGGCGGTCCTCGATGAGGTCCGCGACACTCACGAGCGCGTGGTGATCACCCGCAACGGCCGCCCGGAAGCCGTCATCATGGCCGTGGCAGATCTAGAGGCGCTGGAGGACACGCTGGACCTGCTGTCGACGCCGGGAGCGCTAGAAGAAATCCGCCAGGCCGAGGCCGGCATTTCCGCCGGTCAGGCGATCGGCGCCGACGAACTGCGCCGGCTCCTGACGACTCGGGCCGAGCGCGAGCGGCGTGGCTGACGACTCCTACCGGCTGTCCCTGGCCCCGGCTGCGCGCCGGGCTATCACCGAGGCTCCGCCGAAGGGGCTGCCGAAGGGGCTGCCTTTGGCCGTGGCGACCGCCGTGGCGGAGTTCCTTACCGGGCCGTTGCTGGAGAAACCTTGCGTAGTGGGCAAGCCGCTGACTAACGAGCTGGCCGGCTACCACTCGGCCCGGCGCGGTGCCTACCGGGTGATCTACCGCATCAGCGACGAGGAGCGAGCCGTTCACGTGGTGCGCATCGATCACCGGTCCGGCGTCTATCGAGCCTGACAGCGCGCTGGCGCGACGACAAGCAAACAAGGCCCCGGTGACCACGCGCCGCATGCCCGGACTTGCCGCACCTGGCGTATGGCGGCCTGTGTCCTTGTTCTTGGGGCGCTCCATGTCGGTAGGGGACTCCGGCAGTTGGATGGCGTGCGCCGATCGGCTGCGGCTCCGACTGCCGCGGGCGGACGATGCCGTTCCGTTGCGCTCGGTGATGGAGCCCGGCTGGGTTGAGGCGGCCGTCGCGCAGACCGGGAATCGTGCTCTGACCCCGTGGGCCATCGTCTTGCGCGATGGAAGCGTTGTCGCCGGGTTCTGCGGATTCTTCGTGCGTCCGGTCAAGGGGACCACCATGGGGTACGGGATAGTACCGGAATACCGAGGCCGCGGGCTTGCGACAGAGGCTGCAGCGGCCGTGCTCGATTGGGCCGAACGTCACGGCGTTGACTTCTATTCGAGCGTCCGGCCCCCGAACCCCGCATCGGTGCGCGTGCTTGAAAAGGCCGGAATGCGGCTGGTCGACTCCTACTTCGACGAAGACGGGCAACGCGACATCTACCATCGCTAGCCGCTGTGCGAGCTCGTGCACGTATGTGGCACGGTGACCAGGTCGGTGATTGCACAGTGTATCCGATCAGATACGTATCTGATCGGATACACTGGAGAAGTGAGAGATGCTGCAGAACTACTTGAGCACGTTCGGGTTAGCTCGGGACTGACCCAGGAGGAGCTGGCGCGTCGCGCCGGGACTTCGCGCCCAACGCTGTCGGCATACGAGCACGGACGGAAGTCGCCTACTGTCGCCACCTTCGCCCGGCTCCTTTCCCAGGCCGGATGGGATCTTGCCGCTCAGCCGCACGTGTCGTTCACCCGGCAGGCTTCCTCGTGCGGGAAGCCGACCTGGATTCCGGATCGGCTGCCGCGCCTGGACGTGGCCCGCGCCCTGGCCGCGGTGGAACTGCCGCTGCATCTCAACTGGTCGGCGCCGGGGCGCGTATTCGACCTCAGGTCACGAGCCGACCGGGCGCGGGTCTACGAGATCGTGCTGCAGGAAGGAACGTCTGCCGACATCCTTAATTACGTCGACGGCGCACTGCTCGTTGACCTGTGGGAGGACCTTGTCCTGCCACGTAGCGTCCGGTCTGCGTGGGCACCGCTGATCGCGCTTTCAAGCGAGACCGAGGCGTAATGGCGACGGGCGGCGTCGAGCCGGATCTGTCGGCCTTCGATCGGGGTTATCGCGGTGGCCGAGCAGCCATCGCCCTGGGCGGTGGAGTGGCGCCCGCCAGGTCTCCTCGCAGCGGGGGTCGTTGCATTGACGTGCGTGATCGTGCAGCGTCAGGTGCGCTCTGTAGATTCGCTGCTGCTCAGACCGCTCGAACTTCGGCGAGCCGCTTGACTGCGAACTGGTCGGTCCCGCTGGGGTCCCAGCAGACGGCGGCTGCCCATGCGGCCTGCGCTTGCGCGGCGATGTCGTACGCGTCGTCGTCGAGACCGGCGGCGTTGTGCGGCAGTGCCAGGTCGAGGTCGGGGACGTCGACGTGCGACTCGTCCCAGTCGATCATCGCGACGCGATCCGCGGTCATGCGGATGTTGCCCGGGTTGGGGTCGCCGTGGATGACGCACGTCGTGCGACCGGTGAGCCGCGCCCACGCTGCCCGGCATCGAACGACAGCCTCAGGCGGCATCGCGCCGAGGTCGACCCTCGTCCCGGTCTCGGCGTGCAGAAGGTCGGTCGACGATCGCCAGCCCGGGCGCTGGGGCCAGCCACGCGTGAACCGATGCAGCTGGCGGAGTGTGCCGGCGACGCGACGCCAGTCGGCTTCGGTCTCGGGCGATCCGCCCTCCACGTAGGTCATCACCACCAGACCGTCGGCGAAGTGCCGTCCGTCCGTGGTTGGCACCGGCACCGGCACCGGCATCCCTGCACGGTCGAGGTGTCGCAACAGGTCGGTCTCCCACGCGAGATCAGCGTCGCTGCGCTGGCCGAGACGCCCGACCGCGAGGTGCCCGTTGACGCGTACGCTCCACACCTCGTTGACGCCAACTCCGCCAGTGAGCGGTTCGATGCGAACGACGTCGTCACCCCACTGCTCAAGTGCCTCCCATCCCACCGGCCACATCTTCGCAGAGGGTCATGAAGCGCTCAACGAAATTACGCACTCCGACTACCCTGCGCCGTCCTCCAAACCTGAGCTGCCCGTCGTGGGAACTATGCGAAGTTCCCCCGGCCGTGAACCGTCCGGATCAGCCCTCGCTCTCGCAAGATCGCTATGGCATGCCTCACGGAGCCGTAGCTCACGCCGTACTCGGCAGCCAGCTCCCGCTCTGCCGGTAGCCTGCCCGACAGTTCCCCAGCCCTGATACGGCGCTCAAGGTCATCAGCTACCTGCCGGTAGACCGGATCAATGGCGCAGCAGCTTCACCCTCGTCCGTTCACTGTCTCGCATTCCAGCGGTGACCCCCTGCTTGCAAAGATCGTGCATACCGAGCTGTGGCCTGGTGTGCCGCTGGTCAGCGGCGTGCCGTAGTCCCCGCGAGTGACCGCGATACACCGGCCGTCACCAGGCGATCGGGCACGCAGCGGGCACGCCACAGCGGTTTTTTAGGAGCCCTAAGAGTGTCCTGCCTCTGCGCGGCGCTCGGCTATTTCGGTTGCGAGCCGTTCCAGCTGGGGTCCACCGCCTCGCGCTGCGTCCTTCTTGGCGTTAAACAATCTGACCCATAGCCCAGCTGCCCATGCCAGCCGGATCTGGCGGGGCGTCCAGATGACTTTCGCAGCGGCCTGGTAGGCGCCGAGGAAGTCGGCCGTCTGCGCAACGGATGCGGCCTCGGACGGGCCTCCCGCGGCGGGCCAGACAGCAGCCGCGAGCCCCGCGATTGCGACCTCGGGCTGGGCGATGACACTATCCCAGTCGTGCACCGCCAGCGGTTGTCCGCTGCGCCAGCGGATGTTCTGTGACTCCCAGTCACCATGTCCGATGCAACACGGCTCGTCGCTGGCCAGCAGCTGCTCTCGGACGAGGCCAGAGGCCTCATCGATCCAGGCAGGTCCGCGGATCTCGTTCAGGTTCCGGCCCTGGTCATCGACGTCCGGCCACAATGCGCCACCAGAATGGTCCCAGCCCGCCCACGGTGGTGACGGCTTCAGCGAGGGCACATCCCTTACTGCCGGGGCAGCAGCTACCAGGCGGGCCAGCAGCTCAGCAAATGGCCCAGCATGATCATCGCTTAGTTGCTCAGTACCAGGAATAAGGGTCTCAGCGGTGACCGCCAAGTCTCCAGATCGTGTCAGTTCGGTCAGCGGAGCCGGACACGGATAACCAGCAGCAGCTAGCTCTGACTGCACCCTCAGACATCCGCCTATTCGCTGATCGAGGGGACGTGCCTTGATCACGACCTGCCGAGCGTCGGCTAGCTCGACTGCTACTACCTGAGACAGGTGCTGCCTGCGGAACAACACCTTGCTAGGAGCGGCACCGAGATATCGGACGCACCACTCGGCGATCATCTGATCCGACAGCACATGACCATCGTGCCGCAAGGGCGGATGCGATACTTCCCCGTCCTCCTCGTAGGCGCCGAATCCAGGTGAGTGGGTGCCGGCTCCAGGGTCGGCGTAGCCGATCGCGTGCGACGGCCCGCAGGGGCCGCCCTGGAGGCGGTGGCCGCGATCCGGACAATTGAGAGCGAGGCAGACGGGGCCCACCAGCGTCCCGCTAGTGAGCCCTCTGGATTAGTGCTGCAATCGGGCTCCGGACGGCGCAGGCGTGCCGGGCGGGCCTCCCAAGGCAGAGCCCGGCGCGGGGAGCGTCGGATGCGGCGCCGTAGGCGCCGTCTTGACGAGCTGAACGCCGAGCTGGACGAGGAGATCACTCAGTCCGGTCTGCGCGGCAACGTCCTGCCGAACCGCCCGGCTCGTCGGCACCGTTCGACCCGGCACCGCCAGGACACCCCGGACCTGCCCCGGCGGCCGGTCCAGCCGCGAACGATCGGCCGGACCTACACCGCGCCGGACGGCAAGACCTTCCGCCCCTCCATGTTCCTCACCCTGAACTGCGACAGCTACGGCAAGGTCACCGCAGACGGCAGCCCCGCTGACCCAGCCGCCTATGACTACCAGCGAGCGGCGCGGGACGCGCTGCACTTCGCCGCGCTGCTCGACCGGTTCATCCAGAACCTGCGCCGGTTCCTCGGTTACGACGTGCAGTACTTCGCGGCCATCGAGCCGCAGAAGCGCCTGGCCCCGCACATCCACCTGGCGATCCGCGGCACGGTGTCCCGCGCCGAGATGCGCCAGGTACTCGCCGCGACCTATCACCAGGTGTGGTGGCCACCCACCGGCCAGATCAGGCATGACGACGCGCACCTGCCCGTCTGGCACGACGCATCAGGCCGGTACCTCAACCCGGAGACCGGCGAGTTCTTACCCACCTGGGACGAGGCACTCGACGCCATCGGCCCGCATGACCAGCCGCTGCACGTCGTCCGGTTCGGTCGGTCGGCACTGCTGGCCTGCATTTCCATGATCTGCGCCACACCGGAAACACGTTCGCGGCGGCTGGCGGGACCGGGATCAAGGACCTGATGGCGCGGATGGGTCACGGCAGCGAGCGCGCGGCGATGATCTACCAGCACCGGGCGCGCGGTGCGGATCAGGCGATCAGGGCCCAGGCTCGGGACTCGCGTCCTGACCTGGGCCTGCGCACTGCGAGCGGGTGACGGGAATCGAACCCGCACTATCAGCTTGGGAATCTGAGCGAAGTCACACAACCAGAGCCGGGTTAGCCCTCGCCGCCGGTGCCCTCACCGCCGCCGGAACTGGGGTCGAAGCTGCCGCCGGAACTGGGGTCGAAGTCGGAGCCGCCGGTCTCGCCGCCGCCAGAGCCCGGGTCGAAGCCGCCGCCGGAACTGGGGTCGAAGCTGCCGCCGGAACCGGGGTCGAAGTCGGAGCCGCCGGTCTCGCCGCCGCCAGAGCCCGGGTCGAAGCCGCCGCTGGAACTGGGGTCGAAGTCGGAGCCGCCGGTCTCGTCGCCGCTGGAACCAGGGTCAAAGTTAAAGTCATCGGAGTCTGGGCGAATGCTGTCGAAGCCCACGTCATTGCCATGGGAGCCACCACTCCCACCAGCGCCACCGGAACCACCATCGCTAACGTCCTGCGTTGAGTCGGAGATGATGTTCCCGTCGGCATCAGTGACGGTGGTATGTTCAGTGCCATTGCCGCTGGCGTCCGTCGTTCTGGTGGTGATTGTCGAGTTTCCTGAATTATCCGTTGTGACGGTCGTGGTCGACGAATTGCCAGCAGCGTCTTGTTCCCGAGCACTCCTACTTAGAACGTTGCCGGAAACATCGACTCTCTGGCTAGTACCGTGGAGCGTTCCGTCACTTTTCTGCGTGGTGGTCTGTGTGGTCGTTACGCCTGATGTTTCGGTCAACGCTTGTGTCCGGGTCGTCGTGACCTCACCGCCCGACAAGCTTGATGTGACCATGTCCGAGCTGCTAACGGTTAGGCCATCGTCAGTAGTCGTCTTAGCGGTAGTAGAGACGGTATAGCTTCCCGAGCTCGTGGAAATCGTTGTGGTGGATACTGTCGTATAGTCCCAACCATCGGCTTTGGTCACTACCTCAAGGGTGCGCGAGTTCTGATCCTCCGTGACTGACTGCGTGACCCTCTCATTGCTTTGCACGACTGGGTTGAACACATCCGTGACCGACTGCCCGTGCCACACTCCTGGGACGTACTCGTGCATTGGGATATAGCCAGTCGGCGAGGGTTGTGCGGCGTAACCAAGCAAGCTGGTGGCACTGCCCGGTGCTGAGAGTGCATTAGCGAGCGATATGGCTGCATCGGCAGCCTGAGATGGGTTATATGGGCGAGCTGCGTCTTCGCCAACTTGTACGGTTCCCGCCGCTAGCGGCGTGCCATGCACGCCATCCCCAGCTGGGTCGTAGGGCTGAGAGCTTGCAGGAAGGTAAGGCGCTCGCGTCTGATCGAAATATGGGGGTGGGGCCCAGTGACCGAAGCTACGGTCATAAGACGCATTCGGATTCGGGGGTCCCTCCTCCGCTTTCCGGATGTCATCGAGGGTTACTTGGCCCTCTTTGAGGCCAGGAATGGCGTTTCCTTCCGGAGGCGTCCCGGCGGCCTCCATGTCACTTGGCATCTTAACCACCCCCTCCCTAACAAATGGCTACGGCTCAGTGACGCAGACAGTAATATCCGCGTGATGTAACACTTTTCAGCCTTTGGCCGAGTGAATTATCAGAGCTGCGATACTAATTACTGCGGCAAGGGCGATCAAGGCAACGGCTATCTTTGCTGCGGTCGCTAGCGTGCGCGGACCGCGGCCGTATGACGTCGTGATCTCGGCGTTGGTGGTCAGGTTGAGCAACCGGCGCACTTTCAATACCTGACCTGGGCTGGCGTCACGCGTGATGATATCCACGATGTCTCCATTGGAGATATCACCCCTGAATCTGAAGCCGCGCATCTCGATCATGACCGGCGCTGTGCCTGGCCTTTCAACCCGGAAGTCCCAGACATACAAGTAGAGCCGGTGCAGGAAGAAGGATTGCTCAGCCCGGCGCTGGAAGCCAACAACGCGCCCTCTGAGGTGACCGGTGGGAGCATCTGCGAACTGTTGGCCCGCTTCCCCAGTGCCCGGGCTGGCATCCGCGGTTATCCCGAAAGGAATCGGGGCAGCGGGAGCGCCAGGCGGCCTGGGCACGCCGGTCGGGTGGGCGAGGCCAGCCCTTCGGTCAGTACCCAGCTTCCTCATCGCCCCCGCGTGCTGCGGATTGAGGCGGAGCGCCTCCTGGTAAAAGTTCAGGGCCTCTGTGGGGGATTGTGATTCTCTCAGCTCCCCAAGCTTGTACCACGCGTTGGCGTACGTAGGGTCAGCCCGGAGGCACGCCGCGAAGAGCTTTTCGGCCTCTTGCCTGCGGCTATGAGCCAGCGCGACCATCCCGAGCCCGTAGTAGGCATCAGCAGCATAGGCCGGAGAATTAACCAGTTTCTCGAAATCCTCTGCGCTTGCCTGGAAATCTCTATTCGCGTAGGCGGCTTTTGCCGACTTTAGTGTCTCTTCCTCAGCGGGCGTCTTCACCGCTGACCCGAGTACGGTGTCGTGACGAGATACCGTACCGTCTGCATCTAGCTCAAGCTTCAGCTCAATCTGTCCAACACGGAGCACGTCGCCTTTGCTAACACGTGTGGGTACATGGATCCGCTTCTCGTTGACATAGGTGCCGTTGGTCGAGCCGAGATCTGACACCTCGACCGACCCGTCGTCGTATCGGCGGATCGATGTATGTTCGCGGGAAACAAGTTCGTCTGTCGAGAACGGTGGACCCAGCTGATCACGGCGGCCCAGGACCAGGCCGCCTGGGGGGATCGGTATACGCCGTCGCTGGCCGGTGCCAGACAACACCAGCAAGGACGGCCTAACATCCCAAGCAATCCCTTCCGAGCCAGGCGTTCTGTACTGCACAGCGTCGCCGCCAGCCGCAGATCGCTGGCCGCCGACGTCGGGATTTAGAGGCACCGTGCCGCCACCACCGGGCGATGCCTTTGCTCCATCAGTTTGCCCCACGCCCGGGTTAAACGTGTCCTTAACTTGCGGCATGTTCGCACCGCCTTGGTTGACGACGCTCTCCGCTGGCTGCCGCGCACGAAACACATAGAAGGTCATCAGGAGCCCGGCGACCAAGAACGATATCAAAACCGCGAGAGCATAGGGTATCGGAGTAATAGTGCCATCGTGCTGCCTGACCCATTCAACGTGTGTCGCAATCACGATCAGCCAGAAGACGACTACTACGGCGATGCCCCACGCAGCGGCCCTTTTCGCGCGCCCCCTTCGGGCGGAAGCCTGCAGCCACGACACCGACGGCGATGCCGCCCGCTCCGTTCCATCAGAAACAAGCCGACTCGGGTGCCCGGCCTGCCGCCGTCTGCGCCGTTGCTGATACCGCTGATGCTGGTCCCGCGCCTGCTGGGCTTGCAGCTCGGCCTGCATCGCCGCTTGCTGGGCCTGCTGAGCCTGCTGTCGGCCCGCCTGACCTGGTTGCATCATTGCCAGCCCCTCGCCGCCGGATCTCCTTCGCGATCATCCCGGGCTTGATCGATCCGACACCAGCTGACCAAGTGGGCTAACTTCTTATGATTAAGAGTTGCGAATTCCCGGTTAGATACATCAAAGCTGGTGCATTGGTGCCAGCGTGACGCATTTGAACTAACGTGGCCCATGTTATTTGTTTAGATGTCGGCCTGGCCGCAGTCGGTACGGTCGGTCGGCGCTGCTCGCCTGCACTTCCATGATCTGCGCCACACCGGAAACACGTTTGCGACGGCTGGCGGGACTGGGATCAAGGATCTGATGGCGCGGATGGGGCACGACAGCGAGCGTGCGGCGATGATCTACCAGCACCGGGCGCGCGGCGCGGATCAGGCGATCACGAGCGCGATCGACACGCACATCGTGGCCGAGCGCGGCAAGAACGATGACGACGGAGCCGCGGGCGCGCTCGTCCCCGCAGGCTAGTTGCACGTTAATTGCACGGAAGACCAGCAGCACCCCTGAAACGGCCAAGGCCCAGGCTCGGGACTCGCGTCCTGACCTGGGCCTGCGCACTGCGAGCGGGTGACGAGAATCGAACTCGCACTATCAGCTTGGGAAGCTGACGTTCTGCCATTGAACTACACCCGCGGATACGAGGCCGGGCTGGCAGGGGTGCTGCCGTAACGCCCGGACCGCGCGGACATCTTACCGGACCGGGCGGGGCTGGCCGGACCCGGGCCGCGCCAGCCGGGTCCGGCCACTGATGAACCGCGGCCCAAGGGCGCCCCTGGGGTTTTGACCGCTACCGGCCTCGGCCTACCTGTACCGGCACCGCGGCATCGGCATCTACCGCGGCCGGGCCCGAGCTGACCCGGGTGAAGGCCAGTGCCGAGCTGGCCGCCGCGCTCGATGTCCGGCGCGGCGGCCTGCTGCTGCGGATCAGCCAGGTCGACTACGACGACACCGGGAAGGTGGTCATGTACTTGATCGAGCATCACCTGCTGGCTCAGGCGCCGGTGTAGCTCATCACGTGCTTGATCCGGGTGTAGTCCTCGAACCCGTAGAGCGACAGGTCCTTGCCGTAGCCGGAATGCTTGAAGCCGCCGTGCGGCATCTCGGCCGTGCAGGGCACGTGCGTGTTGATCCACACCACGCCGAAGTCCAGCCGCCTGGCCACCCGCATCGCCCGGCCGTGGTCGCGGGTCCAGACCGAGGCGCCGAGGCCGTAGTCCACCCCGTTGGCCCAGGCGACCGCCTGGTCCTCGTCGGTGAACGGCTGCACGGTCACCACCGGGCCGAACACCTCCTGCTGCACGATCTCGTCGTCCTGGCGCACCCCGGCGACCACGGTCCCGCGGTCGACCGTGGTCTGGCCGTCGCTGGTGGGCCGGTGCTCGCCCGCCACGAAGTTAGTCAGCCCGGCTGGCTCTGGCACGATTCGCAAGCTAGCGACCGCCTCATGAGCGGTCAAGAGCCGGTAGGTTGCCAGGGTGCTGCTCTCCGACCGGGATATCAGGGCCGAAGTGGAGTCGGGCCGGGTCAGGCTGGAGCCTTACTCGCCCGAGCTGATCCAGCCGTCGAGCATCGACGTGCGGCTGGACCGGTACTTCCGGGTGTTCGAGAACCACCGCTACCCGCACATCGACCCGGCGGTCGAGCAGGCGGACCTGACCCGGCTGGTGCAGACCGACGGCAACGAGCCGTTCGTGCTGCACCCCGGCGAGTTCGTGCTGGCGTCCACCTACGAGGTGGTCTCGCTGCCCGACGACATCGCCGGCCGGCTGGAGGGCAAGAGCTGGCTGGGCCGGCTCGGCCTGCTCACGCACTCCACGGCCGGCTGGATCGACCCCGGCTTCTCCGGGCACGTGACCCTGGAGCTGTCCAACGTGGCGACGCTGCCGATCAAGCTCTGGCCGGGCATGAAGATCGGCCAGCTCTGCCTGTTCCGGTGCAGCTCGCCCGCCGAGCACCCGTATGGCTCGCCGCTCTACGGCTCCCGCTACCAGGACCAGCGCGGACCCACGCCGTCCCGGTCGTACCTGAACTTCTACCGCACCGAGGTCTGACTCAGCCCTGGCCCGGCGGGCGCCGCCGGAGCAGCTCGTCCCGCTCCGCGACGGCGGCCCGGAGCAGGTCGCGTTCCCGCTCCAGCTCGGCCACCCTGGCCTCCAGCGCCAGCACCCGGCGGATGGCGGGCAGCGTCATCCCGTCGTCCACCAGCCCGACCACGTACTGCACGACGGTGATCTCCCGGCGGGTGTAGCGGCGCTGGCCGCCGGTCGACCGGGACGGGCGCACCACCAGGTGCTCGTCAAGACGGCGCAGGAACGCCTGCTGGACTTCCAGCATCGCCGATACCTGGCCCACCGTGAACAGCGGCAGGTTCTCATCGTCAAGAGGCAGCGATGCCACGGCTCACCTCCGCGAACGGCTATATCTGTCATCCGGGTACCAAAGGCTCAGGGCCCGCACGGCGGGTCGCCGGCGGGCCCTTCGCAGGGTACCTCTGGTCAGGCCTCGATCTCGGCCTTGGCCGAGGTCTTGACCTCGACCTTGCGGGGCAGCGCCCGCTCCGCCAGCGGGGCGTGCACGGTCAGCACGCCGCGGTCGTAGCTGGCCTCGATCTGCTCCGCGTTCACCGCGTCGGACAGCCGGACCCGCCGCACGAACGAGCCCATCAGCCGCTCGCGGATGAACGGCTTCTCGGCCTCGGCGTACTCCTCCGACCGGCTCGCGCTGACGGTCAGCACGCCCTGGTCCACGGTCACCTCGATGGTCTGCGGGTCGATGCCCGGCAGGTCGAAGCGGAGCTCGACGCCATCGTCACGGCGGATGCCGTCCATGCGCATGGCCGGGCGACCGGAGCCGGCGGGACCGAAGGCCCGCTCAACCAGCCGGTCGAACTCAGCGGCGAACGGGTCGTACCTTGTCAGCAGCATGTGCCCACCTTCTCTGCGAAGTACCTAGATCCTGTGACCCAGGTAAGCTCTCTATCTTGCTATCAGAAACTTATAACTCAGACTATATATTTCCTCTGAACGGATAGCAAGTTCCAGCTGTAGCAGGGCGGACAGCAGGCCGCCGGGGGCGGCTCAGGGGCGGACGGCCGCGACGACGGCAGCGGCGGGCAGGCTGATGCCGCTGCCAGGAGACGGCTGCGGCGGGCGGAGCGTCAGGTCAGGCGCTCGATGATGGTGGCGTTGGCCTGGCCGCCGCCCTCGCACATGGTCTGGAGGCCGTACCGGCCGCCGGAGCGCTCCATCTCATGCAGCAGCTTCGTCATCAGGACGGCTCCGGTTGCCCCGAGCGGGTGCCCGAGCGCGATCGCGCCGCCGTTGGGGTTGGTCTTCTCCAGCGACGCGCCGGTGTCGGCCGACCAGGCCAGCAGCACCGGCGCGAAGGCCTCGTTGACCTCGAACACGTCGATGTCACCGATGTCCAGGTGACCGCGGGCCAGCGCCTGCTCGGTCCCCGGGATCGGGCCGGTCAGCATGAACACCGGATCGGAGCCGGTCACCGCCATGGCGTGCACGCGCGCCCGCGGGGTGAAGCCGTGCCTGCGCACGGCGTCCGGCGAGGCAACCAGCAGCGCAGCCGCGCCGTCCGAGATCTGAGACGCAGTGGCGGCGGTGAGCTCCCAGCCTTCCCGCAGCGGCTTGAGCCCGACCATCTTCTCCAGCGAGGTGTCCCGGCGCGGCCCCTCGTCCGTGGTGACCCCTCCGACCGGGGTGATCTCCCGGTCGAACCTGCCCTCGTCGATCGCGCGAACCGCTTTCTCGTGGCTGGCCAGCGCGAGCTCCTCAAGCTGCGGCCGCTTCAGGCCCCACTTCTCGCACAGCAGCTGCGCGCCACGGAACTGGGAGATCTCCTGGCTGCCGTACCGGTCGTGCCAGCCCTGGCCGAACGGCGGCGCCATCCCCTTCTCCAGCGGCAGCGTGACCGTGGTGCCCATCGGCACCATGCTCATGCTCTCCACCCCGGCCGCGATCACCAGGTCCTGCGTGCCGGACAGCACCGCCTGGGCCGCGAAGTGGACGGCCTGCTGGGACGATCCGCACTGGCGGTCGATGGTGACGCCGGGCACGTTATCCGGCAGTCCGGCAGATAGCCAGGCATTCCGCCCGATGTCGATCGACTGAGCCCCGATCTGGGACACGCAGCCCATGATCACGTCGTCGATCGCGGCCGGGTCGGCGCCGGTGCGCGCGATCAGCTCGGTTAGCACATGCGCGGCCAGGTCGGCCGGATGGACGAGGGACAGGCCGCCGCCGCGCTTTCCGATGGGTGTGCGAACGGCACCTACGATGTATGCCTCAGACACCGTGACCTCCACAGGGCGCCCAGCTGACCAGCCTGTGCCGGGCCTGGTGCGGCGGCGGACAGGGCCGGTCGGTTCGAGATTACCCCGCGCGCGGCCGGTCGCCATAGGGCCGGCCGCCGGTTCCCGGCCGGCGCCACGAGGCGCGGCAGGCCCGCCAGCCCGGCTTCGCAGCCGGCCGTCCCGGCGAATCGCAGGCGCCTTCTGTACTGCGACGACTACCATCCGTGATGGGTCGGGGCGCATCGTGACGGCTGGTCACAGCGCGCCCGCGGGGCGGCCGGCGAACACGGGGGAAAGGTCAGCAATGACGAAGACCATGGACGAGGGCACCGGCCTGATCAGCATCGGGCAGCTCGCCAAGGCGGCCGGCGTCAGCAGCAGGACCATCCGGTACTACGAGGAGCTGGGCATCCTGCCCGAGCCGCACCGCACTCCCGGCGGCACCCGGAAGTACCCGAGCGACTACCAGGACTACCTGGCGGCGGCGCTGGCGCTCAAGGAACTCGGCTTCCGGCTGGAGGAGATCAAGCCGCTGGCCAGGCTGGCGCTCGGCCGGTCGGTCACCGCGGGCCAGCGCAGTACCGCGGCCCGGCTGGTGGACTGCCGGATCGCGGAACTGGCCCATCAGGTCAGCGTGCTGCGCCGGCTGCGCGACTCGGTACAGGACCCGGCCGGCCCGGCCGGCCCGGCCGGCGCCGTTACCGCGTGGATACCGCCCACAGCACCAGCACAACTATCACGAAGCCGGTGATCACTAAGACCCAGTGCCGCCCGGTCGAGCCCAGGCCGATGCGACGGCGAGTCCGCACCGTGAAGTAGGCGGCGAGCACGGCCAGGAACCCCAGCAGGATCAGCCCTTGCGCCACCGTGACCTCCTTGGAGCCATGGTGACCCGTAACGGCGCTGACCAGCAACCCC
>CAVRCV010000005.1:0-825287 GCA_963719705.1 uncultured Actinomycetota bacterium | reverse complement strand
GTCACGGCTCGTAATCGGACAGTGTTCTTAGAATGGTATAAAGGCGCTCATAACGCCGATCCCGTGACAAGGCGGCAGTGCGGGGGATCGCACGCGATCGTGTCCCAGATCAGCCGGTTATGAGCACCGTGGCCTGTGTCGGCTTTAGCTCGCACCGGCCCGAGCGGACTGCTCAGCGCGTGCGGGCGCAGCCTGGGTGGGAGCGGGAAGAAAGTAGGGCTGGTCGCGGCCACCTGAGCCTCGATGGCAGGGCTGCCGCGCTTCGCTCCGGCGGGCCACCCGGCTAGCGAGCCGCTGGCTGCCAGTGCGGACCTCGCCTGCCGGTGGCGGGGTCAGCGGCAGTTGTGCGCCGAAGCCAGAGAAGCTGTTCGTGACCTGCGCCGGGAATTCATCGGCGCGATGGCCGTCGATGACCACCGGGCGGAACCTGGCGACGTGCCGGTCTCACGTTGCCGGCCTTGATGGTCGATGACGATCGAGCGTCGGCGACATCGCCGCCCGGTCGAGGACCTCGATCCGGCGGCCGGGCGTCAGGCGCGGTCCCGGGCGCGCCCCGCCTGTGGGGCCTGGATGGCGGGGCCGGGTCTATCAGCCCGGCTCGCGGGTAGGCGAGGTACATCCTGGTTACGGTACGGTCCGGCCTGACCACCAACAAGCCGGCCGCGGAAGGCTCGGGGGGGGTCCAGTGAAGGTGCTGGTGGCCGGCGCGTCCGGCTTCGTCGGCCAGCGGTTGTGCGTGGCCTTGGACCGGGCCGGTCACAACGTGGTCGCCATGACCAGGAACCCGGCCGGGTACGGGGGCGCGCACCCGGTGCGCGGCGACGTCCATGACGCCGCCACCCTGAAGCCGGCGATGGCCGGCTGTCGGCCGCGTACTACCTGGTGCACTCCCTGCAGGACGCGGACTTCGAGCGCAAGGACGCCGCCGGGGCTACCGCGTTCGGCGAGGCGGCCGCCCTGGCTGGCCTGCGCCGCATCATCTACCTGGGTGGCCTGGGCGACGACGCGGACAACCTGTCCTCCCACCTGCGCAGCCGCCGTGAGGTCGAGGACCTGCTTGGCACCGGTGGCGTGCCGGTCACCGTCATCCGGGCCGGGATCATCATTCGGTAGGTGGTGTTCTGGGAGCTGACCCGCCAGCTCGTTGAGCGCCTGCCGGTCATGATCACCCCTCGGTGGGTCGCCACCCGCACCCAGCCAATCGCGGTCGACGACGTGGTGACGTACCTCGCCGGCGTGCTGGAGCTGCCGGAGGCGTCGGGCCGGGTCTATGAGGCCGGGGGCCCGGAGGTGTTCCAGTTCTCGACGATGCTGCGCCGGGTCGCCGCCATCGAGAACCGCCGGCTGCTCCTCCTGCCCGTGCCGGTTCCGCCCCTGGCTATCCTCGCTGTGGCTGACCCTGGTCACCGACATCGACACCGGTACCGGCCGTACCCTCATCGACTCCATGACCAATGAGGTGATCGTGCGTGACCCTTCGATCGGGACCTGATCCGATCCGGCTCACGTCCTACAACGACGCCGTGCGCGCAGCGTCGCGAACGGCGCGAGGCCCAGAAGGCCCGCTCGTGACGGCGCGGACGCCGCCGGGCTCGGGGCCGCCTGGCTCGGGGCGGCCGGGCTCGGGGCGGTGGCGCTGCTCGGTCCTCGTCGCCGCCAGGGCCGGCTCCGCGCGCTTCTACCTGCTGGCTACCAGTCTGGCCGGGACCTGGACGGGCGGCGCGTCGGCCGGCCCGATCCCGTGGCGCGGCGACAGCTGGCGCACCCGCCCCGGAATCGCGGCACAGACCCTTATCGTCGTCCCCGTCGTCACCGGGGCGGCCACCACCGCCGTGTTCTACGGCGCAGCGCGGGTCGCCCGCCGCCACCGCACCCTGCGCCGTGCCATCGCCAGCGTCCTGCGCTACGCCGACGCCGGGTCAACTCCGCTGGTCGTGCTCATCGCCTCAGGCAGCGGGGTGGCGGAAGAGCTGTTCTTCCGCGGCGCCTTGTGGTCCGGGCCGCGCCCGCTCCGGACCACCACGCTCGCCTACGTCGCATCGACCGCCGCTACCGGCAACCCGGCACTGGTCCTGGCCGGCTGATCACCAGCGTAATCTTCGGCTGGCAGCGGGGCACTTCGGCGGGGTGCTCGCCCCGGCCGTCACCCACGTCACCTGGTCCGTGTTCATGCTCGCTGCCTTCCGCCGCTGTTCCGTGCGGCGGGGGCCGCCGGACCTGGACTGACGTTTCGTGACGACGCCAGATCGACCAAGTATGCGTGCCGGAATCGGATGATCGCAGAAGCTGCTGTGGCCGCCGGATCGGCGGCTCGGCGGGCGTTCTCCCCTGGCTATCTCCGCGACTGAGCGCGATGCCCGCCTCGACGCAGCCGAGCGGTATCACTGAGCCGAAGGTTGTGATGGGCGAGACGCTCGTCTTTGCCTCGGGTGGGGCCCTCGCGGCGGCAAGCTCTCGCTTCGAGCAAGCACGCGCTACGCGGCTACTTGCATCAAGAGACAGCCCGTCAGGATCTGGCGGGCGCGCAGCCGACCTTCAGTCCTCCGGCGGCTGCTCTTCGAGCAGTACTCTCCATCCCGTTCGGGGACTGGACCTTGACGATCCGGTAGGTCCAGTCCGCGCGCCGCCGCTCCGTCGTCACCTCATACTGCAGACCCGTCTGCTCGCACGCCGTGATCGCGGCGTCCGCATCGCTGATGCCTGGCTGCCAGGTCAGTCCGGGGCGCCGCCGGACCGGCGGCGGGACGGCGGCTGAGCCCGAACTCCACGGCGTCATTGCCGACCGCGATGAAACCCGGGTACTCGGGGCCTCGTAGGTCGCGCGCCAACCCAGCAGCTCATAGAAACGCCGTTCCGCGCCCGGGTCCGGCGCGTGCAGGACCGGCACGAGCCTGGTGATCAGATCACTCATGCGCCCGATTGTGCCGCGGCGGGGGCCCACGCGGCCCCCGCCCCAGCCGCCCAGCGGGCCACTTGCGGCAAAGCGTGCGGGTGAGACTGAGCCCTTTTCATCCTGATCTTGGGGGTCGCGCGGCTTCGGGCTGATCAGGGCGGCGTGTCGGCTTGGGGCGTGGTGAAGCCCCTGGTAGATGAGGCGATCACCACAATCTCTTTCGTCTGCCCAGGGGCTCCTGATGCTTTTCTACCGTGCCGCGCTGCCGTTGTCCCGCGCGACCCTCGCCTACGTGGCCGGGGTGATCCGCCGTCACCGCAGGCAGATCGGGTCGTGCTGGCGCAAGCTGAACCCCGGGCAGCAGGCCCTGCTGGTCCTGGCCCACCTGCGCAAGGGCGAGACGTTCGCGCAGCTGGCGGCCGGGTTCGGCGTCGGCACCGCCACGGCCTGGCGGTATGTGAGCGAGACGGTGGCACTGCTGGCCGCCCGGCGCCCCGAAGCTGCCCGGCGGTGCGGGCAGCGCCGAAGGCCGGGCACGCGCTTCGCGGTCCTCGACGGCACCCTGATCGCAACCGACCGGGTTGCCGCCGACCGGCCCTTCTACTCCGGCAAGCACCGCAGGCACGGCATGAACCTGCAGGTCATCGCCAGCCCCGCGGCGAGCTCCTGTGGGTCTCCGGCCCGCTGCCCGGCTCCGTCCACGACCTGAACGCCGCCCGGATCTGGGGCATCGAGCGCGAGCTGGCCGCGGCCGGCCTATCGTGCCCTGGCCGATAAGGGCTATCAGGGCGCCGAGCACGCCATCACCCCGTACAAGGGACGGAACAAGCCCGAGTCCCAGAAGCACGCCAACCGGGCCCACGCCCGGCTCCGCTCACCCGGCGAGCGCGCCAACGCCCAGCTCAAGAACTGGCACATCCTCCGCAAACTCCGCTGCTGCCCCTGGCGCGCCGGACAGATCGCCAAAGCCATCCACGTCCTGCAGACCCGCGAGGCCAAAGCCGGATGAAAAAGGCTCACTGTTATGGCGGACTCGGCGGGAGGGTGTCGTCTGGCAGGGTCGCGGCCAGAGCACGGATGGCGCGTTCCAGTTCTGGCAGGTCATCGTCGACGGTGGCCTGCAAGATCGCGTGGGCTGTGTCGAAGTAGCGGTGGGCCAGGTGATCACGCATGCGGGCGATCTGGCTCCACGGGATGCCGGGCTGGGTGGCGAGCAGCTCGCCGGGCAGGGCCTTGACGGCTTCGCCGATCTCGAGCAGCCGGATCCGGACCGCGTCGAACACCAGCCCGTCGGCGAGGGTGCCGCGCTGCAGGTGCGAGCGGATCGCGTCGATGGCGGCCTGGATATCCGCCAGCCGCTGACGGTCCCGGTAGCTCACAGCGCCACCAGGTCACGCTCGGCGCGCGAGCGGACGTCCGGCTTGAGATCGGGGGACGGCACCAGGTCGACCCGGGTGCCGAGAATGGCTTCCAGTTCCGCCTGCAGCCGCGCCAGCCCGAACAGGCTCATGCCCGGCGGAAGGTCCGCGAGCAGATCCACGTCGCTGTCGGGGCGGTCCTCGCCGCGGGCCACGCTGCCGAACACTCGCAGCCCGGTCACGCCGCGGGCGGCGGCCGCCGCGATCACGTCCCGGCGCCGCGGCGGCGGACCCGCCGGCCTACCGGCCCCGACAGCCTGCTCAGCCGCCGCGGCTGCCGCCGTACCCCGGTGACAGCTCGAAGCCGGCCGCCTCGATCAGCGCGGCCAGCGCCGGCAGGGAAGGCTGCCGGTGCCCGGACTCATACGCGCTGATCACGCTCTGCGTGACGCCCGCCCGGGCAGCCAGTTCTACCTGTGACATGCCAGCGCCCCGGCGCGCCTGCCGCAGCAGCGCGCCAGCCGTCGCTTCGGAAGCCACGCCTGCCAGTATAGCGGATCGTCAATATCTGGTTGAGCCAGGGCCCGCCGCTTCTCGGCTACCAAATCGGATGCGCGCTGGGCGCGACGCCGGTCAGGCGCGTGGCCGGCTGCCCGGCGTGCTTCCGGCGGTGCAGTATCGAGATGACGGTGGTGGCGAGGACAGGATGAGCGGCATCGCCCGGTTCGTGTGATCCGATCTTCGGCGGGCAGGGCTGGCCTGGTTGTCAGCGAGGAGGCTTGCCATCCTGAATCGCGGAGAGGGCCGGGGGTGGGAATTCGCCTGACAAGTAAGGCAGCGCCTGGTCAGCAGGGACGCACCAGCTGCTCTGCAAGCGCGACAAGATCATCTGACCGTCATCTGACCGTGGGCCTGACCGTGACGGCCCGGCGCCCGGCGCCACGGATCGGCCCCGGAACGGAACATGCCGACTCCTTTTGCCATGCGGCTCGCCGGGGGCACGGCCAGTGTCTGGCAGCCGCGCATTTCCGGCTCCCCGGCGGATCACCGCGGTGGCCTGCCCCGCCGGTGACCAGTCAGGTTCTCGCGCTGCGCGACCATCGGATCGGCCAGCAGGTTACATGCGTAGCTTCCCGGCCTGTTCGAGGCTGTTCGTGCCGGATGGGACGAACTTGCGGCAGCACCCATCCCGACCGGTGGCAGGGCGGTCACCTGCCACTTCGCGGGCCAGACGGTTTTTCCAGCACTCACTGTGCCGTCGAGCTGGCGGCAGCCGTACCGGTCATCGGCAAGATCGCCAGGCGCTGCCCACGCTCAGAGCGGCAGAGAGTGCATCCGTCTAACTGGTGAAGGCCGTCGCCTCCGGGTATTAGCTGCGGGAGCGACTCCCTGCTGACGTAGGCATTATGGAGCTGGCCTATCCTCGGCGGATGGGAATCGAGGTGCTGCCAGCGATCGGGCGATGGGCCGATTTCGCCTCGTTCATGGTGCCGCGCATGCCGGGTGGCGGCGGATGCGTCTGCATGGTGTACCGCAATTCCAGCCTGGACATGCCCGGCCGTATCGGTCACATGCGCGAGCTATGCCGCAGCGAACCGGGTCCCGGTGTCCTGGCCTACGTCGATGATGAGGTGGCCGGCTGGTGCTCGGTCGCGCCGAAGCTCACCTATCGCGCGCTGGTCAACTCGCGAACGATCCCGCATATCCAGGACCACCGACGCGTGGTCGGTGGTCTGCTTCGTGGTGCGGCCAGGGTTCCGGCGCCGGGGACTCATGCACAGATCTGCTTGATGGCGCGGTCGGCCACGCGCTCGCTATGGGCGCGCCCGCGCTGGAAGGCTACCCGGTCGACCCCGGCGTCGAGCGCATTGACCAGACCAGCGGTTACGTCGGCACCGTTCAGCTGTTCGAGGCGCACGGATTCAAGCGCCTCCGCCAGACCAATGGACGACGAGGTGGCAAATCCCGCTGGCTCATGCGCCGCGAGCTACCCTGACTGCTCGGCCGCCAGCTTCCGATCCGCTGCGCGGCATGACAGGACGTCGGCGATCTGGCAGCCTTGAGCGATGAACGCGCCATCGCAGGATGTTGCCAGGGTGCTCGCGCACGTCCACGCCACGATTGGCGAACCGGGCAGCTGGGGTAAGTGGCCGGGTGGCTGGCCAGGGGATATCGAGGCGGCCCTGGTCGATGCCGTCTTCTCTGCGCGCGCTGTCTACCGGTCAAAGCGAGGCCGAGGAATCTACGCGAACGTTGTCGATTGGCGGGATGCGCGCGACCGGCGGAGCTGGGCACTTGATTTCCTCATCGCCGAGATCGATGCGGCGGGCGTGTCCAACTGGGCTTGCAAGTTCGGCAACCTCCAGGTGTCCCCGCGCCGCCTTGCTCCCGCGCCATCCGGCTCCTTAAAGGCAGCGGCCGTCAGGCAAGCGGCCTGTGTTCTTCGTGAGCATGGGATAAACGAAGCTAGTCAAATCGATATAAACAACGTGAAGGACGCGAAGCTCGCACTCCGCTCCGTCCCCGGAATCGGCTATGCGACGTCCAACTACTTCCTGATGCTTCTCGGCGCCCCCGGCGTGAAGCCGGACCGCATGATCCACCGATTTCTTAAGGAGGCTACAGGTCACGCTTTCACTGATACCGAAGCCGAGCGGACAACCTGGGCTGCGGCGGAGCAACTGTGCGTCCAGTCGCACGAGCTAGATCACGCGATCTGGCGCTTCGAGAGCATGAGAGCGCAGCAGCGACCTCGCGGGCGACAGCACCAAGCCAAGACTACGAATCCCGGAGCCGCGCAGACGGCGGCGAGCTTCTAGCATTCAGCGACACCACAGCGCCCGATCATCATCGCGGCAGATGAGGTCCGGCCGGGTTGGCGCCGATGAGGAACCCTGCAGCATCAGCGCTGCTGGCTCACTCTCCGGTCCGCCCGTGGGCGAGCGTCAATGACTATGTCGAGGTGGCCGACGTGACGGGCGTACTCCTGCAGCAGGTGCAGCAGGACCCGCTAGAGCGTCAGCGGGCCCGGCTCCGGCCCACCCGTCGCCGGGCTGGCCGATGTCGGCAAGGTCATGGGATTCCACGACGGCCCTGCTGCGCGCGGCCTGCGCGTGCAGCGCCGCCACCAGCTGCTCGAGTGTCTCGCCGGGCGCCACATACCAGCGGCCATCCCGGTCCTCAGCCCAGGGGCCGGTGACATCGCGGCCCGCAAAGCGCCATTCCAGCCAGCGCAGCTCGTCGTGGGCAAGGTGCTTGAGCAGCTCGATCGGCGTCCAGCCCGATGGCAGCCTGCTGTGCCGCAGCTCGCCGGCGGGCAGCGCCTCCAGCTTGCTGACCAGCCGGGAGCGGAAATAGTCGAGGTACCCGAGGAAGACCTCGGCGCGCGACGAGCGCGGAATCGAGGGCTCAGGAAATGGCACGCTCACCAGGCAAGCCTGCCGCACCGCTTGGATTCCGGCCAGGCCGGCAGGCAAGCAGACAGTCATCCCAGCCACCGGCACCGGTCAGATGGTCCCGCAGCACCCCGACTGGCGGCTGAGCCATGAGCGGACATCACAGAAGCGGGCCTGCGGTTCCCCGGGGTTACCCGGCCGACGCCCGATCAGGCTGATGCACCGGCCCAGTCGGCGATCTCGACCTGGTAGATGTCCACCGGCGGCGTCGTTCCGATGGACTCCGCGGCCTCCTCCCGTACCCGCACGGCGCGCGTCTCCACGGCGTGGAGGGCTTCGGCGGAATCCACAGGGAGATGGTCATCAGCTTCCCCGAAGCACGGTC
Organism: uncultured Actinomycetota bacterium; assembly: GCA_963719705.1. GTDB lineage: Bacteria > Actinomycetota > Actinomycetes > Streptosporangiales > Streptosporangiaceae > CAVRCV01. The sequence goes on along the minus strand of CAVRCV010000005.1, from coordinate 817,256 downwards.
GGCGAGGACGCAGAAGCCCCGGTATCCCTGCTGGCCTCGCACGTCCGGCAGCTGCTGCCTTGCGATCCGGACCGCGTCGTCAACCTGATCGACCCTGGCCCGGGCTGAGATGACGCGCGCAAACACCAGTGCCTCCCATGGGTAGATCTACCGCCTGGTAGCCATCCTCGGCCACAAGGCCACGACAAGGACCGATGCACGACGAAAACCGCGCTGGCACCGCGCACCAGAAGCGCAGATGCGGGCGAGCTTATGCCTGGCCAGCGCTGGTGATTGCGGTATGGACTAGAGCACGGTGCTCGTCCTTGGCAGGAAGCTGATCATCGGCCCTGCAGCTCAGGGCGGATGGCGGTCGTGGCCTGCGCTGTCCGCAGATCCTGGCCAGGCTTCGTCTGCCAGTACAGGCCGGCGCTGGAACAGGGACATTGCTGGCTACCTGCTGGGCCGCTCACCCGGCCTGTTGCGCGCCTGCATTCTGGTGATCCGTCGCTCGTTAACTGACTGGCCCTGCCGCCTCGCCTCGGGCTAACGTCGACACGTCAATAGGAGGAGATGTGGCACCGCAGCCGAGCAAGATTGCTTTCTATGCTGACACCTTTTACAACTCCCCGCGTTCCCCAGCCTACTGGATCCCGCCCGCGGACCTCGACGTGGCGGCAATCCTGCTCGGAGGCGACATCCACTACCGGCCGGAGCTCCTCGGCGAGATGCTGCAGGACATCCGGCGGACACAGCGCGACGAAACCGTGCTCATCGTCGTGCCCGGCAACGGCGAGTACGCGGGCCAGGAACTAGGAGAGGCCCGCCGCAAGTACCGCGCCGCCGTCGATGCCGTGCCCGGCGCCATCTTCCTCGACGACGACACCGCCGAACTGCCCAGCGGCCTGCGCGTCATCGGCTCGACGCTGTGGTCGCACGTGCCCGCAGACCAGATCGTCGCCTACAACGAGATGTTCGGCGACATCCCGACAGCCGGGGTAGACCACATCAGGCTCGGCGACAAGCCGCTGACGCTGGCGGACTGCAACGAGATGCATCATCAGGCCCGCGCGTTTATCGAAGACGAACTGCGGAGCCTCTCCGCTGCCGAACGATCCAAGACGGTCGTGTGCACTCACTTCTGGCCGACGCTGCGCCCCTTCACCGGCCCGGACGGGCAGTCATCAGCCGAGCGGCACATCATCGGCTCGGACCTGGAGGCGCTGATCGCCGAGTGCGGCCCCCGGCTGTGGCTGTGCGGGCATGCGCACACCACCCACCAGGTCACGATCTGCAGCACGAAGATCTCGTCGAATCCGCGGGCTGGCGACGGTCCGGGCAACCTCAACCCGGACTTCGCCGAGATCTACCTCCTGGACCTGTAAGCCCCCACCTTTTGGTACACGTACCTTTTTGTTATACCGAGCAATGCACATGCAGCCCGGCAAGCAACGCACTCATTTCGGCAAGAGTGCGGTGTTCGCGATCTGCTGGCTGTCCGGGGTGGGGGAGCTGCCCGGCTGAATTGGCTGCCGGGTAGCAGATCGCTGCCTGCTGGCGTTGTCCTGCGTCGCTGCGCGTTGCTCTGCGACAGGCTTTTCGCTGGTCAGCGGTAATACCCGATGGCCAGCGGAGCGCCGGTGCTTCATCGCTTGTGGCAGGTCGAGGCGTCGCGGCACTGTAGGCACCACATGGGGGCGGATTGGTCAGAAATAGTTGGAACTGGCTGAGGTATTAAATCGAGGATGTGTATGATTTTCTGGGATGTGCCGCCAGCCCAGCCTTCAGGAGATCATTACAGGGGGCAGTTTGGGGGGGGCAGAACGCAGATGGGGATGGCTTGTCCCGGCTCTCAGCAGCTAGCCTCCGCAGGTGAATCGCCTGCTCAGGGGCCTTAGGCGGTTCGATTCCGTAAGGGGGCTCCAGCTCATGGAGCTTTTCATAGCAGAACTGAGACCTCCTGGCAGCCGGGGGCAGTACGGGGGGCAAGGTAACCGCCTTCTGCGCTCTCTCCTACCGGGGAGAAGGTCCGGCGTTCGCCGCCGCTCCATGCGCTGTCGCGGGCGGAGCGGGAGCATGACGGCCTGTTTCAGATGTGCGACGGGGCCGCGCACGAACCGTGATGACGAGCTACCCCCCTGAGCCTGCGCGACGGCGCCAGGGATCGCTCCCGGATCTGCGCCTGAGCCTGGCCGGAGAACAACTAATGTGGCTCGGCCTCCGCCAGGCTCAGCTCCCGCCAGGTGCAGCGAGCCAGCCGGGATGGCTCAGGACGTGCGCGCGCTCGCGCGCCGGCTCCTGCGTGACACCGCGGCAGTCCGGACCGGCGTCGAATACGGCGGGGCGACAAGCTGGAACGCGCATGCGCCGGGCAGGGGCCGGGCACGCAGTCACCGCCGCAGGAGAAGCACGCTGGCATGACGGCAAAGCGAATCCTTCACGGCGCGCGTGACAGTCAACCAGGCGGCCGGGAGCCGAAAGCCGCGCCGAACGCCCACTCGGCGCGCATGACAACGGATCGGGTTGTATCGCTCTCCGCGCGCAGATAATCCGGATCTGGGCATAGGTAATTCATGGCTTGCTCAAGGCACGTTGGGTCATCATCGCGGTCTGGGAGGCGGGTGTCACCGTTCATTCAGGTTCGCGCGTATCGTCTGCCGATAGTTCCTTGACCGGGTCGGTGAGTTTCTGGCGACTGTCGCGATCGGCAATGCTGGCACCGGGCCCGGGTGCGGCGCCAGGGCTGCGGAGTGGCCGGTCTCCCCTGCTCGCCGACGTCTACGCCCAAGCGGCAGATCCACCCTGCTGATCAGGCACCCTACCGATACAGCTCGGGTCGCGGCATGGGCGGTCGATGGACCCAGATCAATCCCAACCGATGTTCGTGTGGCTGAAACGCTCACAGGACAGAGACGGCAAAGGCGGCGAAACCATGAGCATCCCCGAGGAGTAACGCCGTGCCGATCCGGCGTGCCCGGCCACCCGCGAGGACCCACGCCGCGCCGGAGGCTGACGCGTTCTCTGGTCACGCTGACGGTCCGGTGGTCGGTCCCGGGAGCGCCCGTAGGCACCTGTTCAGCGCTAGGCGGGATCTGGCACGGCAGAGCCGTGCTGCAGTACGTCGAGCAGGATGGCGGCGATCTCAGCGAATGCGATTCCGGCGCCTGAGGCCCAGCGGGGTGCTCCGGCCGGCCGAGGTCGGCACGTACCGGATCAGCCTGGCCGCGGTCGGCCGGTGCAACGAGCACCGCCCGGGCGTTCACGCTTGTCGTCCGGGGGAGAGCAGGAGCGTCACTCCGAGCCGGCTGCGGCCAGCGCTGCAGCGAGGGGCTCGAGTTCGGCGATGAGCTGGCCGAGCTCGGCCGGGGTCAGGATGTCGTAGGACGGTGCCGCGAGGTCGTCGGTGAGGGCCTCGATCCGCTCCCTGGTCTGGCGTCCGGTGCCGGTGATCCGGCCGGCGTCGTCGATGAGGCCACGGCCGCGCATCCTGTCGGCCACCGCGGCCAGCGTCGCGGCGGGGAGGTGGTGGATCCGGCCGAACTTCTCCGCGGGCAGGCCCTGGGACACCGCATACAGCGCGTGGGACTCGAGCCCGCCGATGCCCTCCGAGACCAGGGCGGCGACGTGACCGTCGCCACGGTGCTCGCGGAGCAGGTTGGCCGCGTGCCAGAGCCGGGCGACGGGTTCGCCGGGGATAGGGAGCGTTCGCAGGCCCGCGTACATGGCGCGGCCCTCGGTCGGGGCACTCGTGGCCGCCTTGGTGGCCAGGTCGGCGGCCCGGGTGACGCCGGGGGAGTCAGCCAGGTCAGCGAGGATCCGTCTCACGGCGGCGGCGCACCCCCGCTCGCGAGCGGCCAGGACCGCCTCGGGAGTGGCGATGTCCCAGACGTGCGGGATGTGCCGGGCGACCTCGCCGTCGGCGAAGTTGTAGAAGATCGCGTGCACCACCTCGGCCGGGCACCGGCCCAGCGGGGCGGCACGCCCGGCGAAGTAGGTGTCCCAGTAATTCCGGTACCCGAGCGCCATGACCTCGGCGGTCGGCTCTGGGGCGGCGTACGGGACCATCGCGATCGGCTCGGTAAGCCCGTAGAGGCGGCGGGCCAGGGTCCCTGAGGGCTTTGTCCCGGTCATCTCGGTCATCTCCCGTGGTCGTGGTCCCGCTGTGCGCGGGGCGCCGTCACCTCGTCCACGAACACGGGTGACTCAATACGACACCTGCCGCGTGATGACTCTCGGTACCGGATCAAGTGCTGCCGCCGCAAACCCATGCGACTGCGTGTCAACTCATGCTGCTCTGGCTGGTCGCTGTCCGCTGGACGCACGTTTCAGACTCCCCGTCCATCCGCTCCATCAATCGAGGGGACGGCGCCCGGCTGGGCGCAGTGGGTCGAACGCTGGCATGCAACGTCCGCACTGACGCCGAAGGTCCGCGCCAGCTACCGCAGCGTGCTGTCCAAGGCCGGCCGATGGCCCGCTCGCAAGGTAACCGAACTTCATCGGGCCTCGGCGTTCCTGGCCAGCACGTAGCCGCGCTGCGTGTCCGAGGACTCCACGGCGGGGTAGCCAGCGCGCTGGACAACCGCGCTGACCGAGAGCCCGGCCGCTGCGATCTCGTCGGTGACCGTCCGAACCGACAGCAGATAGCCGTCGAGGGAGACGGTCTTGCCGAGCCAGGTGTCCAGATGAGCCGTTTCGTCTGCTCCGATATGGAAGGCGATCAGCAGCAGTCCGCCCGGGCGCAGCGCCTGCGCCAGCTCGGCGAACGCTGCTGCCCGCTGCTGCGGGGTCAGATGGATGATCGAGTAGAAGAGCACCGCACCAGCCAGCTCCCCGGCTGGAAGTCCGAGTCCGGGCAGCTCGCCGACGGAGAAGTCGATGCCGGGATGCCGCCGTCGTGCTATGCCGACCATCTCGGGTGACAGGTCGATCCCCCGCACCGCAAGGCCCATCCCGGCCAGGAAGCTGGCCACGTGGCCGGGCCCGCAGCCGATGTCAGCAACGACCCCCGTGCGCCCGGCCTGCTCTCCGAACGCGCTGAGCAGGGCGCGGTCGAGCGGCTTGCGCCGGAGCTCGTCAGCGAACCGCTCAGCATACGGCGCGGCCACCTTGTCGTAGGCATCGCGGACGTGGTGATCCGCCTGCATCACCGCATCACCCGCTCGCTCATGGCAGCTCGACTGAATGCCGGAACCTGAACAGGTTCTCCGCATCATAGGCGACCTTCACCTGGCGCAGTCCGGGAATGCGCCGTCATCCTGACTCCAGACATGGCTCCCGATCAACCGTCAGCGGACGAGGCGCACGAGCCCATGATCGTTGGCTACGTCGCCTTCGATAGCGCCGCAACGGGCACATCAATACCTGAGCTAAGGCAGCGGATCGCGAACAGAATCCCAGAATACATGCTGCCGGACATCGTGACAGTCCTTCCTACCCTCCCGCCGACTTCCAATGGGAAGGTCGACCTGGCGAGGCTTCCTTGGCCGGGATCATCCGCTACAAGTGATGAGCCGGCGAAGGTCTCCGGCCAGGACCGCCGACCGCCCCAGCCGCGCCGCGATCACCCGCAGCGACTCACCCGCCGCCAGCCCGACCGCGATCTCCTCCCGCTCAGCCACCGGCAAGTACCGCCCGCTAGCCGGATACGGCCCGTTCCCCTTCACCCCGCCCGCCTGCCAGAACCACCTCAAAGCCGTCATCCTCCCCGCCCCCGCAGCCTGGCCCGCCTCCACAGCACCCAACCCCGCCCGCACTCCCCCCCCCAGAACTGCACCTGCACCGACCTCGGCACCACAGGACGCCCGTGCTTCATCCCCGCAACCTCCATAATCAGGTGTTGCGACGACCGGTTGATGAAGTCAGCAAGATGACCGCCGAAGAACCCGTGGAAGGCGCACAGGTCGATAGCCGATATAGCCATGGCGTTTGACGTGGCAGCAGCTGACGGTTTTTCGCGCTGCATAGGTCTCGCAAGTAAACCGATCTGGTAGTTCAACCGTCCTCGAAGTGGACCCAATGATGAAGTTTGAGGCGATGTCCAGATCGTATGCTCTTGCGCAGTCTCCGAGGGGGAAGGTCACATGCTCGCTGGGCAGAGCACCAGGCACTCGCCTCGCTGGTGGGTTGCTGGCGGGGATGCCTTTCCCTGCCGGACCGGGCGGGTCGGGGAGCCTTCTTCTGGCTGGCCATGCGCGTGCTGGCCGGGATGGCGCATATCGGGCAGGAGCGGCCATGAAAAAGGCAGTGAGGCGGGCCGTGCTCGGGCTCGCGGTGGCGACAGGTGTCACGATGGTCACCGGCGGTCCGGCCGGGGCCGCGGGCGCGGCGCGGACGGGGGCGCCGGGAGCGGCGCTGACAGCGGTGGCGGCGGGGCTGAGAAACCATCAGATCACCGGGACCGAACGCGCGGTCGGCTGCCTGACGGCGGTGCGGTGCGTGGCTGTCGGCTCCGGGATCCGCCTGGGCCTGCCCGGCGGCCAGGTCGTCGAGGTGATCGGCGGCAAGCAGGCACGGGTGACGCCGGTGCACTCCTCTGAGGGGCTATACGCGGTGAGCTGCCCGTCCCGGGCCGGGTGCTGGGCGATGGGGACCCGCACGGGCAGCCCGAGCCAGCTGATGGTGCGGATCGGCCCGGGCGGCACGGTGACCAGGGTGATCAGGGTGAAGCTACCCGCAGGTGTGCCGCTGAACTCGATCTCCTGCAACACGATGACCTCCTGCGAGGTGTGGGGCGCGATCCCGAGCTATTCTCCCCGCGCGTTTTATTTCGGGAAGTGGACCGGCCGGAAACTGCGGCTGCGCAACCTGAAGAACTTCGGCGGCCAGTCTGCCGGCACTGGAGGCATCTCGTGCTGGCACGCAACCTGCACTGCCGGCGGCAGCTGGCTCGACGACATTTACAGCGGCTCATTCGTCGTGATCACTCGCCACGGCAGGCTGGTGAAGGTGATCTCGCCGACGGATGCTTTCGACGCTCTGTCCTGCATCTCCTACTCGACCTGCTACGCGTCCGACGGCACGACAGTCGCCACGCTGCGCGACGGCGTCCCCGGAAACATCCAGGACGAACCTGTGTACCCGCCCGAGGGCGGACCCGCGGACGTGCGCGCGATCGCGTGCGCCGGCACCACCTGCTGGGCCACCGGACCAGCCCCCGACCACAAGGCAGGGCCGGAAGACGAGTCCGTGTTCGTGACGATCACCAAGGGCGTGCCAGCCAGCTCGCTGGTCGTCGACACGGCCATTCTCTGGCCATCCATCACCACACGCGGCGACGGCTTCGCAGCCGTCGGCGCGGCGGTTAACGCCAGATACCGGGTAACGGAGTTCGTGACCGGTTAGCAGGCCAGGCCCGGCACTCCACCCGATAGCCCGCAGTCCGGCGAGGTATCCGCCGGAAAGGTCCCGGGTGCCGTCAGTACCGGCAGCCGCCGCACGGGCACCCAGCCGCCTATCATCGGTGCAGTTCTCCTTGCATACACCCGCGGCCCGCTCCCGCCACCGAACCAACGATGGTCCACAACAGTCCCGTGCTCACAGATCAAACGTTAACCGGCCTGACAACCAGCGGCCACACCTTGGCAAGAGGGCAGATATCGCGCGATGAGGATTTGCCTGTTACCCAGAAATACGTGACCGCCCGCTCAGGTGAACCGACAGGTTGGCAAGAGCGTCCACCCGAATCATTGACAGCGGTGATCATTCTGAGCTTCGCAGAGAAATGCAATGACGCAGACACTAACTCACATCGGCTACATGTGAGCGAGTCACCGGCCACGCTCAGATCACCTGTTATGCGGCGGTCGGGTTGGTGTCGCTGACGGGGAGCCGTACTGTCCGGTCGCCGAAGTCGGCGACCAGGTCGAGGCGTCCTCCCAGGGCCTCGACGTATCGGGCGATGACCTCAAAGGAGGTTACGCCGCCGTGCTCGATCTGGGAGACGCGGGCGACGCTCACCCCCATGGTGTCAGCGATGCCTTTCTGCGCGAGGCCCAGCTGCTTGCGGGTTTCGGCGAGCTGGTGCCCGCGGGCCTGGGCGAGCAGCTCGCGTACCCCGGCCTCGATCTCGGCGGGGGAGACACCGGCGGCGTGAAGTTCCCGCTCGAGAGTTTCCCAGTCCCGCGGGGTGCGCTTGGGCATGTTCCTTACTCCTGGTCTTCGGCGGTGTAGTCGAGGTACAGCTGCTCGGCGAGCGGAATGTTGTCGCGGTACCACCGCTGCCAGTTGCCGGCCTTGTCGCCGCCGAGCTGCAGCAGGGCCGACCGGGCGGGGTCGAACGCGAAGATGATCCAGTTCGTTGAGGTGGTGGATCCTGGCGCACTTGAGCCGGTCCACAAGGGGACGGCCGAGCGTTGGGCCTTCCTCGCGCAGCGCGGCGACCGCCTGGGCCACCTGGACTGCCGAACTGAGATCCTCTTTGATAAGGATGGTGAACCATGCGGCGTACTCGTCAGTGACCTTCACCGCCCAGGCCGAGCGACCCTCCCGGATTTAAGGCATTGCTTAACTTTAAATTTAGGATAGTTAGATCGTGCTCGTTCCCATCGTCCCTATCTTTAGTGGTGCGCCGGTAGCGGCCCGGACCTGATCCTCGCTGACGCCGGGGGCCGTCTCGACGAGGACGAGCCCGTTGGCGCTCACGTCGATAACGGCGAGGTCGGTGATGATGCGGTTGACCACCCGCAGCCCGGTGTAAGGCAGGGTGTTCTCGCGCAGGATCTTGGGGGAACCGTCCTTCGCGGTGTGCTCCATGAGCACGATGACGCGCCGGGCCCCGTGAACGAGGTCCATCGCCCCGCCCATTCCCTTGACCATCTTGCCGGGCACGGCCCAGTTCGAGAGGTCGCCACGTTCGGAGACCTGCATCGCGCCGAGCACCGCAACATCGAGGTGGCCGCCGCGGATGATCCCGAACGACAGGGCGGAGTCGAAGAACGACGCTCCGGGGCGGACAGTAACGGTCTCCTTGCCCGCGTTGATAAGGTCCGGATCGACGGCGTCCGGTGCGGGGTAGGGGCCGGTGCCGAGGATCCCGTTCTCGCTGTGCAGCACCACGTCCACGTCATCGGGCAGAAAGCCCGGGATCAGTGTCGGCAGGCCGATGCCAAGGTTGACGTACTCGCCGTCGTGCAGCTCGGCGGCGGCGCGGGCGGCCATCTGCTGACGGGACAGGCTCATCGGGCCACCTCCGCGGGCGGGTCGGTGACAGTGATTTTCTCGATGCGTTTCTGTATGTCGGGGGCGTGCACGATGTACTGGACGAAGACGCCGGGCAGGTGCACTTGAGCCGGGTCAAGCTCGCCGGGTTCGACCAGTTCGGCGACCTCGACGATGGTGATGCGGCCAGCCATGGCGCACAGTGGGTTGAAGTTCTGGGCGCTCTTGTCGAACACGAGGTTGCCGTGCCGGTCACCCTTGGCCGCGGCGACGAGGGCGAAGTCGGTGACGATAGCTTCCTCAAGGACGTGCGCGACCCCGCCGAACTCGCGGATCTCCTTCGCGGGGGAGGCGACGGCCACGGCTCCGTCCGGCGCATAGCGCCAGGGCAGGCCGCCGTCGGCAATCTGGCTGCCCACCCCGGCGGGAGTGAAGAACGCCGGGATTCCGCAGCCACCGGCGCGCAACCGCTCAGCGAGGGTGCCTTGAGGGCACAGCTCGACCTCGAGCTCGCCGGAGAGGTACTGGCGGGCGAACTCCTTGTTCTCGCCAACGTAGGAACCGGTGACGCGGCTGATCCGCCGGTCGGACAGCAGGACACCCAGCCCCCAGTCGTCTACCCCGCAGTTGTTCGACACGACTTTCAGGTCGGTCGCACCCGAACGGTGCAGGGCATCGATGAGGGTGGAAGGGATGCCGCAGAGCCCGAAACCACCGACCGCGAGGGTCGCGCCGTCGCCGATGCCGCTTATTGCCTGCTCGGCAGTGAGCACTTTGTCCATGTCAGTCCTTCTCCTCCGAGCGCGTCAGCCGGCGAGCGCGGCGACGGTTTTGGACGGGCTGGGGCGACCAAGCTGCCCGGCCAGCCAAACGCTTGTGTCGACCATCTTCTGCAGGTCGTGCCGGTCACGATGCCCAGGCCGTGCAGCTGCCAGAGCAGGTCCTCGGTGGCGAGGTTACCTGTGGCGCTGCCGGCGTAGGGGCAGCCGCCCAGGCTGCCGGCGGACGTGTCGAATGTCGTGACTCCGCGGCGCAGCGCGGTGAGTGCGTTAGCCAGGGCCTGACCGTAGGTGTCGTGGAAGTGCACGGCGATGGAACCGACCGGAATGCCGGATGCGATCAGCGCGTCGAGCACGGCGGTGACCTGACCGGGGATGGCGACGCCGATGGTGTCGCCGATGCTGAACTCGGTGCAACCCAGAGCCATCATCCGGGTCGCGACGTCGAGGACGCGCAGCACCGAGACCTTGCCCTCCCATAGGTCACTGAAGCACATCGATAGGTAGTCGCGCACCTGCATGCCCGCCTCGCATGCCTGCACGACGACAGGCGCGAGCATCTCCAGCGACACCGGGTAGCGCACGTATGGAACAGGGGCCACCTTCCGCAGTACCTCCTCGGCGTCGGCAAGCTGTGGCACCAACTTCGGGTGCACGAAGCTTGCGGTCTCGACGACGGTGTTGCCTGCGTCGACGAGTCGCTCGATGAACTCGGCCTTGATGCCGGCCGGGAGGACGGTGGACTCGTTCTGCAGGCCGTCTCGCGGCCCGACCTCGTAGATCGTGACGCTCGTCGGCAAGGGCAGTCCGTCGAAGGGGGTGACTCCGAAGTCCATGTCACGCATTCCTAATCACGGCGGAGCGGGCGGCGGCGATGATCGGCGGTCATGCTCAAATCTGGCTAGCGATGACTAAAACCCAAGGCTGACAGAGGATGGCCTAAGCCCATGCTCAGTCTATGACCTACATCGCTGGTCACCGGCGCAGCGGCGGGCTGGCTGCCGCGACGAAGTAGGGCTACTGCGCTGACCACCAACGTTCACCGGGTCGGCGTGCATGTCGCCACTGGCTGCGCGGCTGAGGAACCCGCCCAAGGTCTGTGGACATCGCACTGGCAGCACCTGCCGTTCGGCCGGATCCAGGGCGTCTAGCATGCCCGCCGTGTTCACGATCTGGCCCGGCCAGCCCGGCACCGTGTAGGCGTCCGCGGCGCCGTCCGGTACCACCACCACCTGGCCGGAGCGGGGCAGGCAGCGGACGTCCCGGGCCGCGCGGACCAGGGCCCGGCCCGCCGTCAGCCCCGCGGAACGCGGCCAGCGTGGCCGTGGCCAGCAGCACCGCCCCCCACGGTCTGGCACCCGTCCGGGTCGGCATTATCAGAGTTCATGGCTGTCTTGCGCGAGTGCCTCATACAGGAGGAGGGCTCCGGCGAGCGCGGCGTTGAGGGAGTCGCAGATGCCCAGCATCGGGATGGCGGCGATGCTGTCGGCAGCGGCCAGCCATTCGGGGGCAAGGCCGTGCCGTTCGCTGCCCACGACGATGGCCAGCGGGCCGCGGTAGTCAGCGTCCCGGTAGGAACGGCGGCCGGCCGGGTCGGCGGCGAGGATGCGGAAGCCGCGCTCTCGCAGCCACTGCCGTGCTGCCGGACGGCCGACGGCGACGACGGGCATGGTCAGCGCGGCGCCCATGCTCGCCTTGAGGATCAGCGGGTGGCCGAGCCCGAATCCCTGCCCGGCCACCAGTACCCCCGATGCGCCGGCCGCATCGGCGCACCGGATCAGCGTTCCGAGGTTGCCCGGCAGGTTCCAGCCGTCGGCGACCATCACCCGGGTGCGGGGTCCGACGCGGATATCGCCGAGTGCCCGCCGGCGCGGCTGGCCGAGGGCGACGATGCCCTCCGGGCCGTCCCGGCCGGCCAGGCGGGACAGGACCCTCTCGCTCACCTGGTACCCCTCGGCCCCAAGGCTCACGGCCTGGCCGACCAGAGCCAGGTCTTCTGCCGTCCCGAGCAGCGCCGGGCAGACAAACACGGCCCGGAGCCGCACCCCCGCCGCCAGGGCCTGCCGGATCATCCACGTGCCCTCGAGGCTCACCGCCTGCGGGACGCCACGGCTGGCCGGGTGGCGCCGGGCGGCCAGGAACTCCCGGACCCGGGGATGCTTGAGACCTGCAGGTGTCAGTACCGGGCGATGCGAATCGGGCATCGCGTGCCTCCTGGCCTGTCAGGGCAGGAGGACTCAGTGCGTGCCGGAACTCACCTCACAGAAGGAGGGAAGGTACGCGCCGTGTCTCCCGCCGCTTCCTCCGACGCATTCGGGAAGCGGCGGACGCCAAGGATGGGCGGGCTCGCCTTCGTTCGCAGCCTGCTCACGCGGCTGCAGCTGGTCATAGACACAGAGCCAGGATAGGAAAAGCGGCCGGGCACCGCTCCTTATTTTCCGGCCGCACCCACACCGGCCCGCCGGGGCGTTCTCCCTGGCTATCTCCATGACTGAGCGTGACGCCCACCCCGACGCGGCCGAGCGGCGACACCGGGCCGAAGGTTGCGATGGGGCGAGTCGCTCGCTCGTCTTTGCCTCGGGCGGGAGCAGGCTCTCGCTTCGAGCGAGCGCGCTACGCGGCTACGAGAGTGCGATTCGGCCGGGCGGCGCTCTGCATGTACAAGGTGTGAGAGCTGCGCACGTGCTGGCCGAGGGGACTTGTGACCTTTGGCCGTCGCTCTTGCCCCACCCCGTCGGGTAGAACGAAGCCATGGCAAGACAAGCAGGCGTTGTGCTGTACGTGCTCGCGCTGATAGCCGTCGTGGTCAGCGTGGACATCCTGTTCTTCAGGCACCACTTCACGGAGCGGCTGGTGGCCAACGTCGGGATCGTTCTGGTGTTCGCGGCGTTCTGGTTCCTGATCTTCCGAGGACTCGGACGCAGGCAGGAATGACCCGCACAAGCGCTCGGCCACGATCGAGGTCATGGCCAGCGACGAGACCGTCCTGGGCGGGGGGCGGTATGCCACCGACACCGCTGGCCACCGGGCGATGCTGGCCGAGGCGCGACGGTGGCCAGAACGGACCTGGGCGGTCGAGGACTGCCAGGGCTGCGCGCGCATGGCGATGCGACGGGCATCGAGGTGAGAGAGCTGATGGACGGTCACGCCCCTGCGGCACCGTGTCCGGGCGCTGCCCGCGCTGGGCTCTGCCTCGCTGCGGCCTGCCCGGCGCATCCGCGCCGCCACGTTAAACGGGACGGCGCGGATGCGCCGTCCCGGTTTAACCCAAGCCCGCCGTGTCGAGCACAGCCGGCGTGGCCCGCGTCGAGCGTCAGCCCTTGATTATGTTGTGGACGGGCGAGGCCTGCGGCTGGCCGGCATCAGCCCCCAGGTCTTTCATGATCGGCAGCAGCGTCTTCCCGAAGGCCTGGAACGACGTCTCAGATTCCCACACGTCGAAGACCTGGATCAGGCCATCCGCTTCCATAGCCACGTGGTACAGCCTTCCGGGCGGCGACCCGGCGCCAGCCTCATCGAGCCGCTTGATTGTGTCGTCATACCGCGCCGGCGTGAACGAACTGGGCGTGAAATACATACCGAGTGCCATATCTGCAGTCCCCCTCAACATCTCACGATTCTCGTCCCAGGCAACACTGCCGGCTCCGGACCGCGGATTAAGATGAAAACCTAGCAGGATAATTTCCTAAATGCAAATTGAGCGCAAAAATCGCCCACAACGTTCTGGACGCAATAATTCTCTGATACACCGGCTCTCATTTTCCAGGTAGGCACTCGGATTCCAGGCAGATATGCCCGCCGCAGCCGGTGGCGTAACGCCGCTGTGCGAGCGGGAGGCTGGGTAGGTTTGCCACAGCACCCGCGAGATACGCTCGAGCTAGCGGGCGGTACTCCGCGGGGAGACGGGGCACCAGATGAACGTGTGGCGGGCAGTCGCCCCGCAGGTGCCTGCCCGGTCCGGCAGCAGGTCCGCCCGGCTGAATATCTGCAGCTCCGCCCATGGTGGCGGAGCGGACAGGAGCATGGATGTCATCGCCCTCGCAGCCCGCACACCTCAGTAACCATCAGCGCAGCACGCTGAGCCAGATCTTCCAGCATCCCGCGGGCCACAACATCGAGTGGCGTGCCGTGCTGTCGCTGCTGGAGGCAGTCGGTTCAGCCGAGGAGCAGCACGGCGGCAAGGTTGCCGTGACCATCGGGTCCGAGACCGAGTATTTCGACCCGCCCCCCCACAAGGACATCGACACCCAGGCGGTGGTCAACCTGCGCCGGATGCTGACCAAGGCCGGCTACGGAGCTGGCGCTGCGGATGCGGCAGCCAACGGCCGGGAGGCCTGACCCTGAGCCAGCCGCAGGCGCGGGCCAGGCGACTGGCATTGGCTCGATCCGCGGCAGATGCGGGCCTTGCGAGGCTCAGCCGATGCGCTCGGCCAGCGAGACGATGATCCCTTCCGGCCCCCGGACGTAGGCCATCCGCCAGGCGTCCTCGTACTCGCCGATGCCACCGACCAGTCCATATCCCTCGGTAGCTGCCCAGTCGACAGCCGCCTGCAGGTCGCTGACCTCGAAGGCCACGTTGCGCAAACCCAGCTCGTTGGCCATGGCGGCCGGTGAGCCCGGCACGGAGCCGGGCCGCACGAAGCTCGAGAGCTCCAGCCGTGTGCCATCGCCGGGCGGCTTCAGCATGACGATCTCGGTGCGGGAGCCGGGAATGCCGCAGACCGTGTCCAAGAACTCGCCCTCGACGAACGTCCTGCCCTCGACCTCCAGGCCCAGCGCCACGAAGAAGGCGGTCACGACGTCGAGATCTGCGACCGTGAGACCGACGTGATCGAAACGCCGTACATGTGACACAGGCCCGTCCCCCATTTGCCGTATCGACCGTGCATCCGCCACGGGAGGCGCTCTCAGTACCTCTCGTTGTGGACCTCGCAAACGCACGCTATCAGCGGCAGATGCGCGTATTCGGTGCAGCACGGGTAGTGCATAAACATACGGCCTGGCTATCCGGCCGTGGCCGGATAGCCAACGGTGTAGCTTCCTCACAGGACGATCTGAGCAAACGCGGCGGCCCAGGGCCGCGTCAAGCGAGAGGCAGCCCCCATGCATCCTCGTCTTTCCAGGCCGCTGTTCTGCGCCTTAGCGGCGTGTGGTCCGGCGCTGGGCCTGGTCATGGCGTCCAGCCCGGCCGCGAGCGCCAGCACCGCCCCGGCTTCGCGGTACGCCGGCGCCCTAGCGGCCGCCCGCACCGCGATCGAGCATTTGTCGATCGGCTGGCACGATACCGACCACCGGGTAGCCGGCCTCGCGCACGGGCTGCAGGGCCTGACCCAGGTGTCGAGCGCCAACTGGTCCGGCTATGCCGTTACCAGCAGCGGCTTCGACACGGTCACCGGCAGCTGGACCGAGCCCGCCACCAGCTGCCCCGGCAGCACGACCTCACTGGCCGCCTTCTGGGTCGGCATGGACGGCTACAGCAGCCCCACGGTGGAGCAGGACGGCACGCTGGTCGAGTGCTACCTCGGCGCCGCCTACAACTTCTCCTGGTGGGAGATGTACCCCGCCAATGACATCCAGGTAGTCGGCGAGAGCGTCGCGGCCGGCGACCACATCAGCGCCTCGGTGGTCAGGAGCGACCACAGCTACACACTCCAGCTCACCGACTCCACCCGTCCGGCCAACAGCTTCACCACCACGCAGAGCTGCTCAGGCTGCGATATCTCCAGCGCGGAGTGGATCGCTGAGGCACCGACCGGCTCGGCCGGAATCGAGCCGCTTTCTGACTTCCATACCTGGACCGAGTCAGGCGCAACCGTCGACGGCGGCGTCATCTCGTCGATCACCGATGACCACGAGATCACCATGATCGACTCCGCTGACCTGGTGAAGGCTCAGCCAGGCCCGCTGAACAGCAGCGGCAACGGGTTCTCCGTCACCTGGATCCGCAGCTCCTAGCCCCGGAAGGCCAGGCCCCTGGACGGCCGGCTGGAGCGGTCCCGGCGCGGCGCCGGCCCACCAGGTGGCTGGCCGCGGTTGTTCGTGAGTTCTGGCCGCGGTGCGGGCGGCCGGCGCTTGCCGGTAAGCACCGGGTCCAGGCTGGTCAGCCGGGCTGGCGTTCCAGGGTGTCGAGGTCGCGTTCGGCGTAGAGACGGTGCTGCCATTCCTCGCTGAGGATGGCGCGCAGGCAGCGGCGGACCGGGAAGCTTTCCGGCGCCGGGTAACCCGGCTCGGTGACCGGCTGGGTCATGGCCGCGAGCTGCTCGTCGGTGAGGCCGCCGAGCAGCTCGCGCACGGTGGTCATCCGGCCGGCGCGCAGGCGCAGCACTTCGTCGAGGGACGGGCGGGCGCCGCGGTCGAGGGGGATGGCGGGCTCGTCGGGCATCTCCTCGGGTGGCAGGTCCAGCGGATCCCAGGGGGAGGGCTGGCCCAGGATGGCGCGGTTCACCCACGCGTCGGTGACGAAGACCAGGTGGCGCAGCGTCTCGATGAACGACCACTCGCCGTTGACCCGCTGGTGCAGCAGTTCCGGGTCCAGGCCGCGGGCCCGGGCGACGGTCTGCTGCCACAGCGGCTCCAGCATGTCCCAGGCTTCGCGGTGTCCGGCGGCGTCGGAGGGGCGCATCCTGGCCCGGCCGGGATAGCGGCGGTCCAGTTCGGCCTCCACCAGCGGCGCGACGTCGACGCCGTTGATCGTGAGGTTCTCGATCTGGCCGCTGATGTCCATGTCCACCAGGTCCGCTCCGCGGATCGTGACCCCGGTCATGTCGACCAGGCGGAAGCGCGCGCCGGTGAAGTCGACGCCGTGGAAATCGGCACCGGTCAGGTAGACGTCCTCGAACCGGGCGCCGGACAGGTTCTCGCGGGTGAAGTCAGTCACCCATGCACCCTGCCACGAACACGCGGCGCCTGGCCCGGGCGGAGTGTTCCGGCGCGGGTCAGTCCGGGCGTGCGGTCAGAACTCACGACTAGCAACTGTTGCCAGCACCCGGGCGGGGCGCTTAACCCCACGGGCGGATACGCGGCGACGGCGCCGCCGCCCGGTGACGCCTGGACGCTCAACACCGACCGAATGGCCCCGTGCGGCTACACCTCACCGTGGTGGCCACGACCAGGGCCATCACCGACGGCTCACCGGACTACGGTTACTCGGCGGCCAGCGTCGGGTTCTGCCTCCAGGCAGAGGCTTGACCGACAGCCCGGGGCGCTGGTGATCAGATGCGCTACGCTACGAAGATCAACTTCTGGCGTCGCGAAGACCCGGCCTCTGGAGGCAGTGATGCGTCGTGTGGTGCTGTCATTCTGGATCTCGGTAGACGGCTACAGCTGTGACGAAGGCACCGAGCTCTACCGGGCCATGCAGGAGATGCCCGATGACGAGCAGCAGGCTGAGTACGGCGTCAGCCGGCTACGGCAGGTCGGCACCCACATCATGGGCCGGGTTACCTACGAGCGCATGGCTGAGTTCTGGCCCGGCCTCGATAATCCGGTCGCGGCGGCGATGAACGACATTCCCAAGGTTGTCTTCTCCCGAACGCTGCGGTCGGCTAACTGGGCCGAGTCCCGGATCGCCAGCGGTGACACGGCTGAGGAGATCACCCGGCTCAAGGCGGAGCCAGGCGGTGACATCGTCGCCCATGGCGGGGTCCGGTTCGCGCGGTCGCTGATCCGGCTCGGCCTGGTCGACGAGTATCGCTTGCTGGTGCTGCCCGCCGCTGTAGGTCACGGGCAGCCACTGTTCACCGACCTTGACCACCTGCTGACCCTGCGCCTGCTGGGGTGCCGGGCGTTTTCCTCCGGCCTTCTGGAGCTGGCCTACTCGCCCAGCTGAGTCCGCCGGCTGGCAGAGTGTCGATCCTGGTTCCGGGCGCATCGAGGTGACCGGTGAACGTGTCCGAATCGTAATGAATTGAGACTGACTAAGCAGACGCCAGCGGACTTACCATCACTTCATGTCTGACTGGCGACGAGGAGCACAAGCGGTTGCCGCGGCCGGGATCGTGCTCGGTTCCTGGACTGTCACCCTGGCACCGAGCGCGCAGGCTACCGCCTTAGGCAGTCCGCCGGCGGCCCGCTCGGCGAGGGCGGTCGAGTGGGCAGGGTTCGCCGAGAACGCGCAGCACACTGCCACCGTCCGGATCAAGCCTCAGCCGCTGCGCCGGATCCGCTGGCGGGTGAAGGTTGACCGGCACCCGGTCATCGTGGCTAAGAGCCTGCTCATCCACTACGGCTCTGCCATGATCACTGCGGCGAACACGGTACTTGTCCCGACCCGGATCAGCACCAGGGCCGGCTTCCGCGTTATCGCCTACTCCGGGGTCAACGGCCGGCGGCGCTGGTCGCTGGGCACTGATTACCGGACGCCCGCGTTCCTCGCCAAGACCTTTACCTGGACGCCACCGCTGCCCGCTGTCCTGACGCCCGGCGGTTCCCTGGCGGTCGCTGGCGCGGGCGGGACGGTGCTGATGCGCGAGCACGCCAACAGCAGGGTCGGTGCGGTGCGGCGGCTGGTGTTCTACGGGGCGAAGCAGTGGCGGGCGCACCGGTCCGCGTATGACAAGGCGGTGCAGATCACCACGCCGCTGACCGCGGCACCTGACGGGTCGGTGTACTTCGGGTTCACCGTGACCGGCAGGACACCGGCGCACCTGTCCAGCGGGATCGCCCGGATCGCTGCCGACGGTCACGCGACCTGGATCACCGCCGCGGCGGCCGCACGCAACCGCGCCGTCACCGATGTGGCCATCAACTGCGCCCCGGCCCTGTCGCCGAGCGGAAAGACCGTCTACATCACCGTGACCACCCCCAGCCGCGGCATCCTGGTCGGGCTCAGCGCCAGGACGCTCAGGCCGCGGTACCGCGTCGCCCTGACGGACCCGGCCACCGGCCGCCCGGCCATGATCTCGCCCAGTTCGTCCGCCTCGCCGACAATCGGCCCGGACGGAGACGTGTACTACGGCGTCCTGGAGAACCCGTTCGCGAGCCACGACGACCGCGGCTGGCTGCTGCACTACAACGCCACGCTGACCCGGACCGAGATCCCGGGATCCTTCGGCTGGGACAACACCGTCTCCGTGGTGCCCGCTCGCGTGGTGCCCCGCTACCACGGAAAATCGCCCTACCTGCTGGTGTCCAAGTACAACAACTATCCCATCGGGCCGCACGGAAACGGGCGCGACAAGGTAGCCCTGCTGGATCCCAGGGCAAGCCAGAAAGATCCTTACGCGAACGTCCGGACCATGAAGACGGTCGAGACCGTTCTGTCGCCCCTGCATGCCCCTGGTGAGCCTCGCGGAGCACGGTATGAGTGGTGCATCAACTCGGCCGTGGTCGATACCGCCGACGCCTCGGTGTTCGTTAACAATGAGGACGGAATCCTCTACCGCTGGGACCTGGCCAGCAACAAGCTGGCTCGAGAAGATCCGCCTCAACGCCCCGCGAGGTGAGGCCTACACCTCCACCATCATCGGCCCCGACGGCACTGTTTACGCCACCAGCAACGGCATCCTTTACGCCATCGGGCGCTAGCCTGGCGGTCGATCGCAGGGAGGACGGCCGGGCCGATCCCGCTCGATTTCGGCAGGACTAAGCCAGAACGCATCGGCATCACAGCTGTACACAAAAATGATCCGTGCCTTGCCGCGGTGTCCCGGTAATGCGGTAGCATCTGGCATCATAAGCGTCGCTGAATAGCTGCAATCGACATAGGCATCGGCGTCGGCATCGAGCGTGAACCTAGCCGCTCCTGCGTGCGTAGCGGTCACTCTGACCTGCGTATTTACCGCAAATTAAGTTCCTTCATACCTTTCTTTCACCGCATCTGATTGTCTTGCCGCACCGGGTGTGCGAAGCACCCCAACCTGCTCCGAGGAGGAGAGGAATGCCTGATCCAGGGAAGGTCGAACCCGAGCCCTACGTCGATCCCGATGTGGTAGCGCACGCAGACGACTCTGACGACGGCCCTTGCGGCGTCGTCGGCAGCTGCAGCGGTGTCAACGCTGCCGAGTAAATGACCGCTCTGCCAGCCTGGTCCGGCCTCTTCGCGCACGCGTGGCGCGAGAGGCCGGACGGCACTTCACATTAAGACGACGGAGGTCAATGTGAATCCAAGCCTCATCGATTCTCCTCGGGAGCGGATTATACGAGGAGAAAACAACTGGTGGTTCCTCGGACCCGGGGGCGTGGCCCGGCTACAGGCGTGTCACCTGACTCCCGAGGGAACGCTCCGGCCCGAGGCAGAGCGCTACCTGCGTGACCAGGGACTTTTTAGGGACCGTCACAATCGCGCCTATACGCTGACGGTACTGACGAGCACCGATTGCAACCTGGGCTGCGGGTACTGCTTCCAGAACACCGCCCAGGACCTGTTCAGCGGAAACCGCCCCCCGCGAATCGCGCATGCTCGTCTAACCTCCGACACTATTGGCAAGATCCTCGACTTCGCCGCCGTGCACATGAGTCGTGCGGGACTTGAGCAGCTTTGGATAACGCTCTTCGGCGGAGAACCGCTGCTCAACCCGAGAGGCTGCGTCGAATTGCTGACCCGGGCCGCGGACTACGGCCTGGTCTTTGCCACCCTGATCTCCAACGTGACCCTGCTGACCCCCAAGCTGGCGAAAGATCTTGCGGGCGCAGGGCTTCGCAATATCCAGGCCACCTTTGACGGGGACCGCGATGATCACGACCGGATCAGGGTCAGGAGATCGAACGGCGGGACTTTCGACACCATCGTCCGCAACCTGAACCGTGCTGCGCAGGCTGCCCCCGAGATCACATTCAGGCTCCGGGTCAACTTCTCACACCACAACTACCAGGGAATCAGCCACCTCGTCGACCGGCTAGCGGATGCGCTGGACACCTCTCGCTGCGTCATCTCCTTCAGCCTGGTCAATGACACGAACGTGGGCTACGACAATGAGCTTGTGCCTACCGCTGACCTTGCGGCCGAGGTCACGAACTGGAGAATCCGGGCGCTCGAACTCGGATTCGGGACCAACCGGCCTGGCCCGGACCGGCCCTGTCTGTCCTGTTCATTCCGGGACGGCCGCTTCGGCGCGGTCATCAGCGCCGACGGCACGCTGTCAAGTTGCTGGGAGACGGCGGGCAAGCCCGACTGGCAGGTCGGCACCATCACCGATGGATATCTCCCCCGCGAGCAGACCCGGCACAAATGGCTGTCGTGCCCGGATAACCACCAGCAGTCCGATGCCGAGGCGGAAGCCGCGGAAGCGTTCAGGGACCAGGCGGACGCCGCCATCCTCGACTACCTGAGCCAGACCGGACGGTTGTAACCGGATGGCGACCACCACGGTCACCGCTGGCCTGTGGCGCAACGGCGAGTACGTTCGCTACCGCGCAGGCCGCGTGGTGTCCATCCTGGGGTCGCAGATCTCGGGGCTGGCCTTGCCGTTGCTGGTGCTGTCCCTGGGCGGAAGCGTCATAGAGGTAGGCTTGCTGACCTCGTGCGCGCTGGTGACCAGGCTGGCCTGCCAGCTTCCCGCCGGGTATCTGGCTGACCGGTTCAGCCGCCGCGAGCTGATGATCATCACTGATCTGGTGCGGGTGATCGCCTATGGGAGCATCCCGCTGGCCGCCGCCCTGGGCCGACCCGTCTATGCGCAGCTCCTGGTGATCGGCATCGTGGACGGAGCCGGGGGGGCGGTATTCTCGGCGGCCGCCACCGCTGCGCTGCGTGACCTGGTGCCGCCTGCGCAGATTGCCAGGGCGGTCGGCCAGTCACAGGTGACCACGAGCACACTGGCCCTGATCGGACCGGTACTCGGCGGTCTGTGCTTCGCGATCTGGCGGATGCTGCCGTTCGTTCTGGACGCGGGCTCCTACCTGCTGTCCGCCGCGCTCATCGCCACCCTCGCGTCCCGGCCGCCTGCGATAAGCCGGGCCGGCGATGACTCCGGTCGTTCGAGTCCGCGACTGGACGCGGGACTGCTATGGATCTGGCGCAAGCCGCTGGTCATGCGGATGGTGGGCTTCGCCGCTGCGCTCAACCTGGCCGCAGCCGCGGTTCAGCTGATAGCGGTGATCGGGCTGCACGAGCGAGGAACTCGCCCCGCCGTCATCGGGATCGTCCTGGCCTGCTCCGGCGCCGGGCTCCTGGTCGGCGCCGCCCTCGGCTGGCGGATCGTCGCATGGCTCGGGCACGTCAGGCTCTACCTGGCGTGCGGGACGGTATGGACGTTCGGTCTCCTGGTCTGTGCCATCGCGCCAACGGCGCAGGTCCTAGGGCCGGTGCTCGCGCTGCTGTTCTTCCTCTGCCCGGCGACAGGGCTCGCGATGGCTGAGGTGACGCTCAGGCAGGCGCCGGCAGATCTGCTGGGCCGGGTCACCGCGGCGACCCAACTGCTCACCGGCGGGCTGGCTGTCCTCGGCCCGGTCGTGGCGAGCGTGGCCGTGCGCGCCGCCGGGATCTCGCCTGCCTGGGCGGCACTTGCCGCGCTCTGCCTGATCGCCACCGTGATCACGATGGCGCCGCTGGCCCGCAGAACCGGTTCAGCGGAGGAGGCCGAGCCCGGATCGAGCCCCAAGCGGTCCGAGGAGGTGGACGCATGAGGCCAGCGGCGGAAGTCGAGCCGGCCCGGACTCGTCTTCGCTTCCCCCGTGCTCCTCGCCAGGACCTGTCCGAGGAACGGCACGGGCTGGTCGTCACCGATCCTTACCGCTGGCTGGAAGACCCCGCAAGCCGGGAGACCGCGGAATGGATCGCCGGCCAGGATCTGCTCTTCGAGGCCGAACGCGGCCAATGGCGAGGCGCCGGCTTCTGGCACGCTCAGCTCACCAGGCTGGCCGACGCGGAAAAGCTCTCAGTGCCTTTGTGCCGTGGCGAACGGCAGTTCTTTCTGCGCCGGGAAGCTGGCACGGAGCACCCGGCGCTGCTGGTCTCAGAGAAAGGGATGGAACGACCGCTGCTCGACCCGGTCGCCCTCGATCCCAGCGGCCGCACCACGCTCGACAGAGTGATGCCGTCACTCGATGGCCGCCTGGTCGCCTGCCAGATCTCCGTCAACGGTACCGAGGACTCGCTGCTCCACGTGCTGGACGTGGCGACCGGCGAGACCATCGACGGGCCAGTCGGCCGGGTCCGGCGCAGTCCGGTCGCCTGGCTCCCCGACAGCAAGGCCTTCTACTACGTTCGGCGGCTGCCTGCCGGGCTGCATCCCGGTGAGGAGAGCTACCACCGCCGGGTCTACCTGCACCGGCTGCTAACCGATTCGGACGACGACGCGCTGATCTTTGGTGACGGCCGGGCTAAGACCCAGTTCTACGGCGTGACCGTGACACCAGATGGGCGGTGGCTGGCCATCACGGCCTCCGACGGCACTGACCCCGCCACCGAGGTATGGCTCGCCGACTTGTGGTCGAGCACCCCAGACCGGCCAGCGCTCAGGCACGTGCGGCAGGAACCGCGTGGCAACACCCGCCCTCGCATCGCGGCGGGCACCGATCCGGATGACCCGATCTGGTTCTACACCACCAGCGGGGCGCCAAGGGGGCGGGTCGTCACCACCACCCCCGCCGTGCCGGGCTCAACGACGTGGCGCGAGCTGATTCCCCAGTCTCCCGATGCCGTGATGACGGACTTCGCCGTGCTCACCGGACCGGAGCTCGCCCCGCCCGCGGGCCCCCTGGGCCTGGCCGTCTGGACCAGGCGGGCGATCACGGAGATCACCGTCCACCACCTGGCCGACGGACGCTGCCTGGGCAAGGTGCCGCTCCCCGGCGACGGTCAGGTCGGCCCGCTGTCGGTATCTCCGGATCGTCGTTACCTGGCGTGGTTCCGGTATACCGACTACATCACCGATCAGCTGATCCTGTGCTACGACGGGCGCACCGGGCACCTGCGACCGTGGCCGCCGGGAGGCTCCGCGGCGGGTCACGCTAGCGGCCCAGAGCCGGCTCCCCGGGTCCGCCAGCTGCGGTGCGTCTCGCGTGACGGCTCGGTGGTACGGATGTTCGTGATCTCCATGGCAGGACGACCGGACCGGCCGCGCCCGGCGATCCTTACCGGCTACGGCGGCTTCGGGGTGTCCATGTCCCCTGGTTACGCTCCCGATGCGCTGGCCTGGGTGCGGGCAGGAGGCGTCTACGTCGTGGCCTGCCTGCGCGGCGGAGGCGAGGAGGGGGAGGACTGGCACCGGGCCGGTCAGGGCGTTTTCAAGCAGAACGTCTTCGACGATTTCGACGCGGTGGCCGACGCGCTGGTGGCAGACGGCTGGACGACTCCGCGGCAGCTCGGGATCATGGGTACCTCGAACGGCGGGCTGCTGGTGGGGGCGGCCCTGACCCAGCATCCGGAGAAGTACGGCGCGGCCGTGTGCATCGCGCCGCTGCTGGACATGGCCCGCTATGAGCTGTCTGGGCTGGGTCCGACCTGGCGGCGCGAGTACGGAACGGCCAGCGACCCGGAGCAGTTCCGCGCTCTGCTCTCGTACTCCCCGTATCACCGCGTCACAGCGGGCACTCCTTACCCGCCGGTGCTGCTCGCGGTCTTCGATGGCGACACGAGGGTCGATCCGCTCCATGCGCGCAAGATGTGCGCCGCCCTCCAGCACGCGAGCTCACGCGAGGGACCGGTGCTGCTGCGGCTCGAACGCGGCGTGGGCCATGGCCTGCGGGCAGCGTCACGTGAGGCCGCGCTCCAGGCTGACTGCCTGGCCTTTCTCGGTCACTACCTGGGGCTCTCCGCACCCGCGCCGGTCCGGTGAACGTCCTGCTCTGCCCGCTGAGCGATGCCGGGTATCTGTACCCGAACATCGCGGTAGGGCTCGAACTGGCGAAGCGGCACCACAACGTGCACGTGCTCGCCAGGCCGGATTCGGCCCCGATGGTGGCAGCCTCCGGCCTGCCGTCGCTGGCGGCCGACTACTACGGCGAGCGGGGCACCTTCTCCGCCACCTTCTGGTCCGAGCGGAGCCTGCAGCAGTACCTGGCAGTAGTCCGGGCTGCTACCGATATCGATGCGGACGTCCTGATCACCTCGGTGCTCTGCCTTGGCGCGCTGCTCGCCGCCGAGGTTCTCGACCTTCCCGTCATAGTCATCGGATTCGCGGCCTACCTGGAGGAATACCGAAGCGGCGGGGGCGACGAGCCGGTCCGGCCAGTCCATCGCGCGTGGATGGCGCGCGAGTTCGCACGCCACTACACACAAGCCAGGGAGCAGGTCGGACTACCCCGGCGCGGCCTTCGCCCGGGGCAAAGTCCGCTCATCGGCACGGCGCTGCTGCTCCGCGGTGACCCGGTGCTGGAGTATCCCGGCGGCGTGCTGCCTGATCGGGTCTACCACGTCGGACCGTGCGCCTGGGAGCCGCCCGCTGATCCTGCCGTGCTCGGCGACATCGACGAGCACCTGGACCGGTGTGGCAAGCCAGTTATCTACGTTCATCTAGGCCGTGTGTTCGGCGGGGTCACGCTCTGGCCATGGCTGAACGCCGCGTTCACCCGTGGTCAGTTCCAGGCAGTCGTGGAGCAGGGACGCACAGGTGAACCGAGACCCGACCCCGAAGCGGACATCCTGCTGGTACGCAAGGCCTGGATGGGCCCGCTGATCGACCGGGCCGGGCTGGTCGTGACCAACGCCACGTCCGCTCCGGTGCTGAACGCCCTGCTGCGCGGCCGGCCGCTGGCGGTGGCGCCCAACGGCTCCGAGCAGCCGCTGCTCTCGGAGGCGTGCCTGCGGGCGGGCGTGGCGGTCCGTGCGCGCATCGAAGACCCGGCGACCGGGGCGTCAGTCGCCTCGGAGCCAGCCGCTCTGCTCAGCCGTGCCTGGCATGACGGTGGCCTTCGCCGCCGCGCTCAGGAACTCGGCCGCAGGCTCAGCCTCGCGGGTGGTGCCAGGCAGGCCGCGGACATCGTCGAGGCTGTGACGACACCCGTCAGCTCGGTCGCACGCTCCTTGGCGTGAGCGAACATCAGCGGCGGTATCTCGTAGACGACCGTGTGCGCGGTCGTCTCTGACTCAGGGGCGGTCAGCGCGCCGGATTCGACCAGGGTCTCCAGCAGCCTGATCACCTCGTCAGCATCCGGGCCGAGCAGACCGGTCGCCTCGGCCAGGGTGAAGGCCGGCCAAGGCAGGACCGCGAGCCGCAGGTATGCACGCCGGAGTGGGTCAGGAAGGTCGTCTACCGCCTCATCCAGCCGCCTGCCGACCGCGGGGTGAGCGGCAGTCAGCTCGCTCAGCAGCTCCGGGGAACGACGGAGCCGGGTCAGGTACTCGCGTAGCGGCAGGTGCGGGAGCCCGGCCAGCTTGTCGGCGACCGCGCGGACGCCGAGCGGAAGCAAGCCGACGGCGCCGACGAGCTGGTCAGCAGCGTCGGGATCGCGGGCCACCCGCACCTGGCCGATGACCCGTCCGAGTGACTCAGCGGCCTCCGCGGGAGTGAACGGCGGCACTGCGAGCCGGCAGGCGTCCGCGAGGCCGGAAAGCCTCCGCCTCGCCGTGACGATCACGGCGCTGTCTCCCGCCTCGGGGAGGTAGGGACGCAGTCCGGGCTCATCCGGTGCGTCGTCGAGCACGACCAGCGCCCGGTGCCTGGCGAGCCAGTGCTGCCACCGAACCCAGCCGTCATGATCAGATTCTGACCAGTCCG
Source organism: uncultured Actinomycetota bacterium (assembly GCA_963719705.1). Classification (GTDB taxonomy): domain Bacteria; phylum Actinomycetota; class Actinomycetes; order Streptosporangiales; family Streptosporangiaceae; genus CAVRCV01. Next base: position 790,744 of record CAVRCV010000005.1, on the reverse strand, counting down.
GCGCGGCCAGTGCCCGCATCAGCCGGGATGGGCCCGTTTCCGCTGCAACCTGGTCCCGCACGCGAACGAAGACCTGTCCGTCCGGGAATCGCTCGCGCAGCTGATGAGCGCAGTGCACGGCCAGGGCCGTCTTGCCCACTCCTACCGGTCCGTGCAGCACCACCAGCCGTTCTCCCTGCTCGCCGATGGCTCGCAGTACATCTCGCGCGCAGTCGTCACGGCCCGTGAAGCGGGGAGAATCGGGCGGCAGGAACGTGACCGCCGCAGGCCCGCCAGATACCGCACTGCGCTGGTCCGAACCTTGCTCTGTGAGCACTGACTGATAACAACGGTAGATTGCGTCGCCGGGGGACAGCCCGAGATCGCGGGCAAGGGCGCGGCGCAACTCGTCGTAGATCGCGGTTGCCTCCGTCCGCCGGCCGAGTCTCGCGAGCGCTGACATCTCTATCATCCGAAGGCGTTCCCGGAACGGGTGCTCGTGCGCGACGGCGGTGATCCGGTCGATCACGCGCGCCGCGTAACCGGCCCGGACCTCCGCCTCGGCCCATTCCTCGAAGACCGTGAGCAGCCTGGCGTTCAGCCGCTCAACGACGGCTTCGACTAATGGCGAGTCGCGCAGGCCTGCCAGCAGCTGGCCCCGCCACAGGCTGATGGCGTCCCCGAGCTCGGCGGCGACGGCGTCGGCGGGCAGCTGATGCCGTCGCGCGCGGACCTCTGACACTCGCCGCTCGAATGCGAGCGCGTCCAGCTCCCAGCCGCCCGCCTGGAGCAGGTATCCGCCTGACTGCCGGATAATGCGCGGATGCGACGACACTGCCCGGAACTGGCCACGCAGTGATGACACGTAAACATGGATATTCTTCCTCGCGGTCGCGGGCGGCGCGCCTTCCCAGAGCGTGTCGACCAGTGAATTGATGGTGACCGGGGAGTTGGCGTGGCATAGGAGAGCCGCGAGGACAAGCTGCCGTTTCCGTGATCCCAGATCAAGAGCGCGGCCGTCGTGCTTAACGAGTAATGGTCCAAGAATTCCGAACCATAGCCCAGCTACTTGGTTCCCAGGACGGGCTGGCGAATCGAATCGCAGGACGTCATGACTCATGCCGGGCTCCCTGATCGCCGCTTCAGGTTGTACAACTAGCCCGCTCGCGGGGAGTTTTCCTAGTATGCGCCCCTCTTCCCCGTGGCTGGCTATGCGACTTTCGGGCCATCGCCGAGGGGCTGCCGAGCCCGAAGGCTTCAGGGCGCCGCTCGCCGATGCGGACGCGGCACCGCCTATGACCTGTGCGGTCGGTGTCCGAATTCGCAGAAGGAGGACGGCGCCGTAAGCTCGCTGTGAGCACTGATCGTTGACAACAAAGCCGAGAATTTGGAGCCGATTATGCAAGGTCTGAGCCTTGCGTTCAAGAAGCTGGGGTAGTAGGTATAGTGGACAACCGAAATCGGGTCCGTGGCGGCGCAGAATACTGTTAGCAGCTCTGCCGTGCGCATAGAAATACTTATAACTAGAGCAGCTACGCTCACCTGAGCCCGGCGGCAGCGCAGGCTTGGAACTGCGGCTGGCTGGTCCCTCGGGGCGGACATCCGAAGTAGTGGCTGCGGATGGCACCCGGCCGACGCCCAGGCGCGCTAGCATCCGTCGGATAGGACTGCTAGCTATCAGATCAGATCCTCCTCTATACTTTTAGATCGTGGACCTGACTGACCCAACCCGCGCCGTGACCGCGACCCTCGATGGCCCTGTCCTTGCCGTGCTGGCACGCAGCGGCAAGCCGCTGACCGTCGGCGACGTCGCCGGCCAGATGCCGCGCGGTTCGGAAGTCGGTGTCCGGCGCAGCCTCGAGCGCCTAGTCACGCAGGGAATCGTCCGTGCGACAGTGATGGGCCGCAACCGCGTGCACGAGCTCAACCGGGATCATGTGGCTGCGCCTATCGCGGAGCAGCTCGCCGGGCTGCGTCTTGAGCTATGGGGACGTCTCCGCGCCAAAGTCGGCGGCTGGAACCCCAAGCCCCTCTACGCATGCGTCTTCGGCTCTGCGGCACGCAGGGACGGGGACTCTGATAGCGACATCGATCTTTTGCTTGTCCACGCGCCGTTCCCGGGTGACTCCGATCCCCGGCGCCGGAAGGCTGGCCGCAGAGACCAGCTTGTCGGCTGGACTACAGAACTCATGGCGTTCCAGCTAACTGAGAGACAGGCGGGCAAGTGGCAGCGCCAGGTCGAAGAGCTGCACGAGCTTGTCCGCGCCTGGACAGGCAACCCGCTCCAGGTCCTTGAGATGTCCAGCTTCGAGTGGGCCGATCACCGGCGCCGCGGAAGCGCCCTCTACGCCGAGATCACCCGCGACGCGGTCAATGTCGCCGGTGACACCGATTCCCTTGCAGCGATCCGAGCTGTAGTGGGCTGACCGTGCCGAAGCCAGCCCGCACAGCCAAGTGCAGTCCTGCCGATGCGCGGATCCGGCTGCAGACGGCGACGGCCTACCTGGATGTCGCAAGGACGGTACGTCAAGAACCCGCGCAGGGTGAGTACATGAATGTCGCAGTCGGCCTCGCCATTCTCGCTGGCATCGCCGCGTCCGATGCCCTATGTGGCCTCCGCCTCGGTTATGTGCACCGTGGCGAAGATCACCGCGCCGCCGCAGACCTGCTCCAGCAGGCCACGCCAGACGGCGCGAAGCTCGCAGCAGACCTCAGGCGGCTGCTTAGCCTGAAGGACGCCGCGCACTACGGCATGCTCCTCGTCTCGGCCCGCAACGCCTCCGACGCCAAGAAGTGGGCGGCACGCCTCGTCGAGCGGGCTACAGAGGAGTCGGAACGATAGCAGTCGCTGAACAGGCGGCGGCGAGCCCGGAGGGTACCGAGCACTAACGCAGGATGGTGAGCATGGCGGAGAACTTGCCATGGAAGTCGCCGACCGCATCGATACAGTCGGACGGACGGTCGGCCGCATTACATACCATGGCAGTCCCCAGGCGCCGGAAGGGCCAGCTAGGCCGAATGCCGCTAACGACACGATTCGTATCGGGAGATGCCCGCTCGGTAGCTCGCCGTCACGACCGCCGGGCTGGCGGTTTAACCGCCTGGATGATCGCAGCGTGAAGACCGGCTCCGGCCTCGCTGGCGGGGATGATGCTGATGCCGGTGAAGCCGGCCGCTGCGAGGAGGTCCCGGTACTCGCGCTGGGTGAGCGCGCCGGCGAGGCAGCCGGCCCGCTGTTCCGCGTTCGCACGCTGAGCGGGGTCGGTTCCGTCGTCTGCGGTGACATCGCTGATGCCGAGGCGGCCGCCGGGGCGCAGGACCCGGAACGCTTCGGTGAGGGCGCGTGACTTGTCGGCGGACAGGTTGATGACGCAGTTGGAAATGATGACGTCGACGTGGTCGCCGGGCAGCGGGATGTTCTCGATGTGACCGTGCAGGAAGCGCGCGTTGCGGATCCCGGCCTGCGCGGCGTTGACGCGTGCGAGGCTGAGCATGTCGGCGCTGGCGTCCAGGCCGTAGGCGACGCCGTCTGGCCCGACCCGGCGGGCTGAGAGCAGGACGTCGAGTCCGCCGCCGGAACCGAGGTCCAGGACGGTCTCGCCAGGCCCGAGGCTGGCGACGGCAATGGGGTTGCCGCATCCCAGGCTGGCGCGCAGCGCCGCTTCCGGCGTCTCGGGATCGTCGTGAGCCGCTGCATAGGCAGCTGCGCCGAAGCAGCCGTTCTCGTATTCGCCGGGCCCGCAATCGGTGATGGTCTGGCCGGCGAGCGCGGCGCGTGCGAGCTCGGAGTACCGGCTGATGATCAGTTCGCTGGCGGGGGAGCTGATTCCGGCGGCCACTGGCTGCTCCTTAACTGTGCGGGGCGGGGACAGGGTGGGCTGGCACGGGCTTGCCCATGACGATGTTGGCGGCGGTGGGGAAGCAGTCCACGCACGCGTCGTTGATCCGGTAGTAGGTGGCGGTGCCCCGGTGGTTGGCGAGCAGGAACCGGACGCTGGCCAGCACCTTCAGGTGAGCGGAGACGGTGGACTGTCCGACAGCTACGGCCGCGACGATCTCCCCGACGCTCATGGGCGTCCCCCGGCGTGCGAGTAGCGAGACCACCTGGATCCGCGTCGGGTCGGCAAGCGCCCTGAACCAGGCGGCATACTCGGCCGCGGTCGCCCGGTCCAGAGGTTCGGCAATCTCGTTCATCGTTAATCGACGATAGACGATGAAACGAAGAAAGGGAAGAACGCGGTCAGGTGACGGCGACGGCGGCTGGATTGCCGATCAGCGCGCCGAGGCTCGCGAGCGCCTCGGTACGGGCCCGGTAGTAGACCCAGACGCCGCGCTTCTCGCGTGCCAGCAGGCCGGCCTCGTGCAGGACTTTCAGGTGGTGGCTGATCGTCGGCTGGGACAGGTCGAACGCGCTGGTCAGGTCGCAGACGCAGGCCTCGCCGCCGGAGTGCGAGGCCACCAGTGACATCAGCCGCAGCCGGACCGGGTCGCCCAGGGCTTTCAGCAGCGGCGCGACCTGCTCGGCCTGCGCGGCCGACAGGGCGGTATCCGCCAGCGGCGCACAGCAGACTGCCGTGTCTGCCGGACCCAGCACGATCAAAGACTTAGACATAGGTCTATATTGACAGAAGTCGATGTCTGTGACAAGCTCAGGGCTCACCAACATAGACGGATGTCTATGTACTGAACCCTGGAGGTTCTCATGCCCGGCCGCGTGCAGCTCGCTCTCAACGTCAACAACCTGAACGAGTCGATCGCCTTCTACCGCAAGCTCTTCGGCACCGAGCCCGCCAAGCTCCGGCCCGGCTACGCGAATTTCGCCATCGCAGAGCCGCCGCTGAAGCTGATCCTGATGGAGAACCCGGGTCAGGGCGGGAGCCTGAACCATCTCGGCGTGGAGGTCGCCGACACCGGCGCCGTCGGCGCCGAGCAGGCCAGGCTCGCCGCGGCCGGCCTGGCCTCGGTCGAGGAGCGCGACACGACGTGCTGCTACGCCAGGCAGGACAAGTTCTGGGTGGAGGGTGCTCCCGACGGCGAGCAGTGGGAGATCTACACGGTCCTGGCGGACAGCCCGACGTTCTGGGGCGATGACACCGCGGCCGGGGCCCGGCGGGCCAGCGCCGGGAGCCAGCAGCCGCAGGCGTCGGGGGCGCCAGGCACCCGTTGCTGCTGACTCGAAGGGGTTGTCACCCTGGCTAGATGGATGTCAAATTAGACGAATGTCGAATCAGCGTGATGTGCCGGGGAGCGCCGGGCCGGGGTGCTACACATCGCTGGCGTCGGAGCCACTGTCTGCCAGCGAGGCCGAGGATGTGTCGGTCCTGCTCAAGGCGATAGCCGATCCGGTGCGGCTCCGGCTGCTGTCGCTGATCGCCTGCCACGAAGGCGGGGAGGCATGCGTCTGCGACCTGGCAGGCGCCTTCGAGCTCACCGGGCCGACCATCAGCCATCACCTCAGGGTGCTGCGCGAGGCCGGCCTCATCGACTCCCAGCGCCGGCGGGACGTGGATCTACTACTGGGTCAGTCCCGGCGTACTGGCGCAGCTGTCGGCACTGCTCGCCCCGCGAGCCTCGGGCCTGATGGTCGGCCGGTGACTCAGGCTTCCCTGAGCCGCCGGCTGCTGGCGGAATTCCTGGGCAGCCTGCTTCTGGCCGCCCTGGTCATCGGCTCCGGCATTGCCGCCCAGACGCTGTCTCCCGGCGCAGCTGGCCTGGAATTGCTGGAGAACGCGGCCGCGACCGCGGCTGGCCTTTTCGCGATCATCTTGATGTTCGGGCCGGTATCGGGCGGACATTTCAACCCCGTCGTCTCGTTCGCCGACGCGGCTCTGGGGGGAATGAGCTGGCGGGACGCTGCCGCCTACCTGCCCGCTCAGGTCGCCGGCTGCGTCGCCGGCGCCGTCACGGCGAACCTCATGTTCGCCCGGGCTGCCGTTTCCATCTCCGCTCAGCACCGCGCGACCCCTGCGCATCTGCTCTCGGAGGTCATCGCGACAGCCGGGCTGATGCTCGTGATCTTCGCCCTTGCCCGTACCGGCCGGGCGAGAACGGCCCCGGCCGCCGTCGGTGCCTACATCGGGGCGGCGTACTTCTTCACCTCCTCGGCCAGTTTCGCGAACCCGGCGATCACCATCGGGCGGATGTTCTCGGCCACGTTCGCCGGGATAGCGCCCTCGTCGGCTCCCGGATTCATCGGAGCGCAGATTGCCGGCGGCGCCCTGGCCCTCGCGATCATCAGGGTGCTCTATCCGCACATCACCCCGGACCAGGCGGCTGGCGTCGTCGTGCCGCACCCGGCCGGCCGTGCTGCCGGTGCAGCTACCGGCAGAGCCCGATAGGAGTCCCGCTCATGCACCTTGTTGCCATCGGCGGCAGCGACGCGGGCATCAGCGCCGCGCTCAGAGCCCGCGAGCTAGACCCGCAAGCTGACGTGACCGTCGTTGTCGCCGACGCCTACCCGAATTTCTCGATCTGCGGGATCCCGTACTACGTCTCCGGGGAAGTCACCCACTGGCGCAATCTCGCCCACCGTACGACCGATGACCTCCTGGCCACCGGGATGAACCTCCGGCTGGACACTACCGTCCGGCGGATCGACCCGGGCAGCCGCAAGCTGCTGGTGACCGACGCAGACGGCGGCGAGGAGCTGATCGGCTACGACAAGCTGATCGTCGGGACCGGCGCTGTCCCGGTCGTCCCGCCGGTCAGCGGGCTGACCGGGCCCGGCGCACTCGGGCCCGGCGACGGCGTGCACCTGCTGCACTCGATGGGTGACACGTTCGCGGTGATGCGCACGCTGACCGAGTCCTCGCCCGCGACCGCGCTCATCGTCGGGGCGGGCTACATCGGCCTGGAGATGGCCGACGCCCTGATCACCCGGGGGCTGTCCGTGACGCAGGTGGAGCAGCTTCCCGAGGTGCTTCCCACCGTCGACCCGGACCTCGGACGGCTCGTGCACGCCCGGCTGAGCGACCACGGCGCGGACGTGCTCACCGGGACCACCGTCACCAGGATCAGGCGGGCCGAACCGGGCAGCCCCGGACGGCTCTGCGCCGAAGCCGCGACGGCTGACGGCGAGCGCATCACGCGCTCCGCCGACATCATCCTGGTCGTGGCCGGCGTCCGGCCGGACACCGAACTTGCCGCCAGCGCAGGTGCCATGCTCGGAGCCAGGGCAGCGATCGCCGTCGACCGGCAGATGCGCACCAGCGTGCCCGGAGTGTTCGCCGCGGGGGATTGCGTCGTCACCCATCACCGCCTGCTGGGGGAGACCTACCTGCCGCTCGGCACGACCGCCCACAAGCAGGGGCGGGTGGCCGGCCAGAACGCTCTCGGCGGCAGCCGCGAGTTCGCCGGCAGCCTCGGTACCCAGGTCGTCAAGATCTTCGAGCACGCCGCGGCCAGGACCGGCCTGCGCGACCATGAGGCTGCCGCCGCGGGATTCGATCCGGTGACCGTCGCGTCCGAGGCAGACGACCACAAGTCCTACTATCCCGGCAGCCACCAGATCTCGATGCGCTTCACCGGGGACAAGACGACCGGCCGGCTCCTCGGCGTGCAGCTGTTCGGCCACCGGCACGCCGAGGTCGCCAAGCGCATCGACATCGCTGCCGCGGCGATCTTCCACGGCATGAGCGTCGACGCCGTCAGCGACCTTGACCTTTCCTATACCCCGCCGCTCGGCAGCCCCTGGGATGCGGTCCAGCAAGGCGCCCAGGCCTGGATCCGCGGAACCTAAGATCAAGCTATGTAACAGCAGAGAATGAAGTTACGCGATTGCATATTGACAGACCGTCCGTGATCTGCTTTACGCCGGGAGGATCGCCCAGCTCCGGCGCACGTCCATAAACTACCTCTTTGTATGTTCCGCCTTTTTCTTGACCATCTAATGACCATTTGGTTACGTTACGCGCAGGCACCTCGATCCCGGTGCCGCCATGCGCGTCCACGTGAGGCGCTGGACGATCCCAACGAAGGGACCTCCATGAATCACCCATTCTCCAGGTGGCGGCTGAGACGACATGTGGCTGTCGTGTCGACCGCCGCGCTCGCGGCGGCCATGATGGCCATGGCCGTCAGCCCCGCCAGCGCCGCACCGGCCCCCCGTCACGTGTCGATCGCCTCGGAGATCTCGCACGGCGCGCATGCCTCCCAGCCCGCCCTGACGAAAGCGGACTCCCACTCCAGCCACGTCTGCGCGGCCGTGATCGTCGTCGGCCACGAGTCATGCCTCGCGCTCAAGCGCGATGGCCTGCGCCCGATCGCCGCCAGCGCCTCACCGGACGCGATTCCGGCGGGCGTCGGCTACGGCCCCTCCCAGCTGCAGTCGGCCTACGCCCTGACCTCGGCCTCGGCCGCCGACGGCGCGGGCCGCACCATCGCGGTCGTTGACGCCTACGACGACCCGACCGCCGCAGCCGACCTGGCCACCTACCGCTCGGCCGCCGGGCTGCCCGCCGTGCCCAGCTTCGAGAAGCTCAACCAGAACGGCCAGACCTCCCCGCTGCCGGCCGAGGCGCCGGCCGACGACGACTGGACCCTGGAGGAGTCGCTCGACCTGGACATGGCCTCGGCGATCTGCCCGCTGTGCAACATCGTGCTGGTCGAGGCCACCAACGACTCCGGCAACGGACTGGATGTCGCGGAGAACGCCGCCGCGAACGTCGCCGGATACATCTCCAACTCCTGGGGCGGGGGCGAGACGTCCTCGGACACCACGCTCGACTCCACGGACTTCAACCACCCGAGCTCCGTGATCACCGCATCCGCGGGCGACTCGGACTACGGCGTGATCTACCCGGCGACCTCGCCGAACGTCGTCGCGGTCGGCGGGACCAGCCTGAGCACGGCCTCGAACTCGCGCGGCTGGACCGAGAAGGTGTGGAACACCACGCAAGGCGAGGAAGGTACCGGGTCTGGCTGCTCCACCATCGAGCCGCAGCCGTCCTGGCAGACCGCACTCGGCCTGTCCGGCTGCACCAAGCGGATCGACAACGACACTGCCGCGGACGCCGACCCCAACACGGGGGTCGCGGTCTACGACACCTCGAACGGTAACGGCGGGTGGAACGAGGTCGGCGGCACCAGCGCCTCCTCGCCGATGCTCGCCGCCATGTACGCCCTCGCGGGCAACGCCGGCAGCACCCCGGCCGACGACATCTACACCCACACGAGCGACTTCTTCGACGTCACCAGCGGCAACGACGGCACCTGCAGCCCGGCCTACCTGTGTACCGCCGAAACCGGGTACGACGGCCCGACCGGCATCGGCACCCCGGACGGCATCGCCGGCCTCCAGACCGGCGGCACCACCGGCAACACCGTGACGGTGACCAACCCCGGTAGCCAGACCGGCACCGTCGGCACCGCGGTCTCGCTGCAGATCCACGCCACCGACTCGGCCTCTGGCCAGACCCTTACCTACAGTGCCACCGGCTTGCCCGCGGGCCTGTCGATCAGCTCGTCCGGGCTGATCACCGGCACGCCCACCACCGCGGGCACCTTCAGCGTGACGGTGACCGCCACCGACACGACCGGGGCACACGGCTCGGCCTCCTTCACCTGGACGATCAGCGGTTCGGGCGGCGGCGGCTGCAGCAACCACACCCAGCTGCTGGGCAACCCCGGATTCGAGACCGGCTCGGCCGCGCCGTGGACCACCACCCCCGACGTCATCAACGAGAACGGCTCGGGCGAGACCGCGCACTCCGGTAGCTGGTTCGCCTGGCTCGACGGTTACGGCACCACTCACACCGACACGCTGACCCAGACGGTGACCATCCCGGCAGGCTGCACCGCGACGACGTTCAGCTTCTGGCTGCACATCGACACCGCCGAGACCACCCATACGACCGCGTACGACGTACTGACGATCACGGCGAACGGCACCACGATCGCCACCTTCTCCAACCTCAACGCCGCGAGCGGCTACACCCAGCACAGCTACTCGCTGGGCAGCTTCGCCGGCAGCGCCGTCACCGTGAAGTTCACCGGCAAGGAGGACTCCTCGCTGCAGACGTCCTTCGTGGTAGACGACACCGCCATCAACCCGAACTAGCCACCTGCGCGCCTGAGGGCGGGGGTTTCTAACCCCCGCCCTCAGGGCCAGGCAGGGAGGAGCCTGCCTTCGCGGCGCCGTCGTGTTGCGCCTGCCCGCAACACGACATATCTTGATTGTGCCTGGACTGATGAAGGGAAGCGACATGGCGGTCTGGTACCCGGCCCGGACGATGGGCTGGTCGGCGAAGGCAGTGATCGCCGCCGTGCTCCTCGCCGTGCTGCTCGTGGCGGCCGTGCCGGTGGCACTGCTCGCGGGCGTCATCATGATGCTGCTGGGACACATCGTCGGCGGGCTCGCGCTGTTCGGCGCCTCGATCCTGGCGGCCGCCATAGCCGTCGTGATCGCAGGCCTGAGCGGCGTACGGCACCTGCGCAAGCTGGCCGGCCAGCGAAGCTACCGGATCGTGCACCTTCGCCGGGCCGAATACCACCTTGACTGACGGCGCGGCTGGCCCTGCCTCGCAGCGGCGCCCGGCCGTCTCCTGACAGCGCGGCGGGTTCCTTAAGGCCACGTCGGGGCCGGACCGCCCCAGCCCGGCTAGCCGGCTGCCAGCGTCCGGGCCCGCAGCGACTTCTCGACGATGTCGCGGCCCTCGATCAGGACCCGGGCCAGGCCGGGATCATGCTGCCCGGTGCCGAGGAACTCCCCGATCCTGGCCAGCAGCTCGGGCCCGGCCGCACTATAGGGGAACAGGGCCTTACCGAGGAAAATCCTGAGCATCTCGCTGCGGGAGGCCCATAGCGCGGGCAGCACCGCGAAGTACTCTCCGGCGTACGGCGCGACCAGCGCGGCCTGCTCCGGTTGCGCGAACGCCCGCGCCACCTCGGCAATCCCGGTGGCGCCCAGCTCGCTGCCCTGGGTCAGCAGCCGCCACGCGGCCGCCTTGTGCTCGGCGTCGCCGATCGCGGCCCGGCAGGCGAGCGCGTGCCGGCGGCCCTCGTCGGTGCTGTCGCGTGCGGCCTCGGCGTCGATCTGCGCATCGCCCGCCCGGCCGGCCGTTGCCAGCCGGAGCAGCAGTGCCCACCGCAGCTCCGCGTCCACCGGCAGGCCGGGCACGGACGCCGTGCCGTCCAGCAGCCCGGTGAGCAGGTCGAGCTGCTCACCGGAGCGGGCAGTCCAGGTCAGCAGCTGCACCCAGGCGAGCTGCCGGTCGCTGCCGGGCCCGGCGTCCCGCAACAGCCGCATCGCAGCCGCGGCCAGCGCGTTCTGGCACTCCGGCACGGCCGCCGGGTCCGCAAGCTGCCACAGCAGCAGCCGGGTTTGGTCGAGGAGCGACTGCAGCACCGAGGCGGACCCCTCCCGGCCCATGCTGGCCGCCAGGGTGTGAGCCAGCCGGACCGTCGGCAGTTCGCCCTGCAGCGCCATGTCCAGCAGCGCGCTCCAGCACACCGTCCTGGCCAGCGGGTCGGCGATGTCCCCGATCGAGGTGGTGAGCGTGCGCAGCGACACCTCGTCGAACCGGACGACCGCGTAGTCGAGATCGTCGTCGTTGATCACGATCAGGTCGGGCCGTCGGAGCCCGGTCAGCTCGGGAACGGCGGTGTGCCCGCCGGTCAGCGCCACCACGGCCCGGTGGCAGCGCACCAGCAGCCCGCTGTCGAATGCATACAGTCCGACCGCGACCTGGTGCGGCCGCAGTACCGGCTGTGCGGCCGGCGCCTCCTGCAGCACCGCGAACGAGGTGAACGTCCCGGCCGCGTCGACCTCGTACTCCGGCCGCAGCGTATTGACCCCGGCTGTCTCCAGCCAGGCCGCCGACCACTCCGCCAGCTCCCGGCCCGAGCTTGCGGACAGCGCGGCCAGCAGGTCCGCGAGCGTGGCGTTACCCCACCGGTGCGCGGCGAAGTAGGTCCGCAGCCCGCCGAGGAAGGCATCCCGGCCCAGGTGGGCCTGCAGCTGCCGGAGCACTGAGGCGCCCTTGGCATAGCTGATGCCGTCGAAGTTCGTGACGGCCTGCGCCAGCGTGTCTGCCCGCGCCGCGACCGGGTGCGTGGACGGCTGCTGGTCCTGCCGGTAGGCCCAGACCTTCCGGCCCGCGCAGAACGTTGTCCACGCGTCCGCGAACCTTGTCACCTCCGCGGTGGCCTGGGATCCGAAGAGACTGGCGAACGACTCGTTCAGCCACAGGTCATCCCACCACGCCGGGCTCACCACCTCGCCAAACCACTGGTGCGCCATCTCGTGCAGGATCACCGTGGCCCGCGCCTCGTGCCTGGCCTCGCTCACCCTCGACCGGAACAGGTACTGCTCGGACACGGCGATGCAGCCGGGGCAGGCGTTAGCGCCCGCCGGGAACTCCGGCACGTACACCTGATCGTATTTCCGGACCGGGAACGCGGTTCCGAGCAGGCCGGTGTAGTAATCCAGGCCGCTCCTGGTGACGGCGAGCACGTCGCCTGGCTCCAGGTACCGCGCCAGTGACTGCCGGCAGGCCAGGCCGATCACGACCTGCTGGCCGGCCGGCGTGGTGTGCACCTGCTCGGTCCGGTAGTACTCGCCCGCGATCAGCGCGCCGTGGTAGGTGCACGACGGCGGCCCGGCCGGGAAATGCCAGGTAGCGACCCCGCTCTCGCCGCCCCCGGCCGTCCCGCCGTCCTCCCGGCTGGCAGTCGGCTGGTTCGACAGCACCGTCCAGTGCGCGGGCGCGGTAACGTCGAAGGCAAAGCTGGCCTTGAGGTCCTGCTGATCGAAGCAGGCGAACACGCGGCGCGCGTCCGCCGGATACAGGTCCGCGTAGATGTACACCCTGCCGTCGGCCGAATCGACCGCGCGGTGCAGGCCAGATCCGTCCCTGGTGTAGGCGCACCGGGCATCGACCCGCAGCTCGTTGCTCTCGGCCAGGCCGGTCAGCGCGATCCGGCCGCCCGCGCAGACCTGCTCCGGATCAAGGCGAACGCCGTTCAGCGTGATCTCCCGCACCGACGCGGCGACCAGGTCGGCGTAACTCGCCGCCCCGCGCCGGGCGCAGCCGAACCTGATCACGCAGACGGAGCCGAACACCTCCTCACCCTGCGTCAGATCCAGCGCGATGTGGTAAGAGTCGACCCGCAGCAGCCGCGCGCGGGCGCCGGACTCGCTCCTGGTGACCTCCGTAGTCGGCATCAAGTAATAACGTAACGCACGACGCGGCTCCTCAGCGCCGGGTGGCAGAGCCGGGCCGGTGCGGGGCGCCGGCTGGCACGGCGGCAAGCGCGGTGAAGTGGTCATCGAGTACCGCCAGGGCCCACCCGGCTGAGGCGTGCCGGGGGGTGGTAACGAGCTGGAGGCGCAGCCCGTCCAGCAGCAGCCGGAGTCGTGCCGCCTCCTGCCCGGCGTCAAGGCGGGCCGGCAGCTCGCCTGCCCGGACCGCATGGGCAATCCGCGCCGCGAGTGGCTCCTGGAGCCGTTGCGCGGCACCCTCGGCCGCGTCGGCCAGTGCGGGCACGACCGCCGCCTGTGCCAGGAAGGCCAGGTGGACCAGGGCCTCCTCGCGGCGGCCGGGGTCCAGTGGGAGCAGCTCGGTGGCGGCGGTCCGCAGGTCGCGCAGTGTCATCCCGCCGACGGTGCGGCGCCGGATCCGTTCATCGACGCGTTCGCCCACCCGCCACAGGGCCGAGGCAATCAGCTCGTCCTTGTTCGGGAAGTAGTGCCGGATGGAGCCGATCGACCAGCCTGATTCCTCGGCGACGTCGGCCAGCGTGGTCCCGGCGAGCCCGTTACGCGCGATCACCCGGCAGGCCGCATCGGCGAGCTCGCGCCGCGAGCGGGGTGATCTACCTCTTTCGGCACCCGACCAATTTAGCATTGCGGTACTAGCACCACTGTATTAGTATGATCGTGCTATCAAGATGATAGCCGCGGCTGGAAGGAAGTGCAGAATGCTCGTCTCGCGCCTACGTCGGCGAACCAAGGTCATCGCCGGTGCCGTGGCGGTGCTCGCGTGTCTCGCGGCGCTCGCGTCCTACCTCTACGTGCATTACGTGGCAGTCGTGCGATTCAGCGCCGAGGACGGGCGCATCACGGTCGACGCGGCCCCGGTCGGAGGGCTCGGCACCGTGCTCGTGACGAACAAGGGGTTCGCGCTGTACATGTTCGCGCCCGATGCGGACCGCCATGTCACCTGCACCGGGGGCTGCGCGACCGCCTGGCCGCCGCTGGTGGTGCAGGCCGGCGAGACCGTCGCGGCGGGTCCGGGCGTCCGGCCGGGCCTGCTCGGCACCGTGCCGAACCCGGGCGGCGGGCTGGTCGTCACTTATCACGGCTGGCCGCTGTACACCTACCTCGGCGATGCCGGTCCGGGTCACGCGGCCGGTCAGGCTGCAGACGACGACGGCGGCTACTGGTACGTGATGCGCACCTCGGGGCAGGTCGTCGGCAACTGATCAGGGCGGTGCGAGGAGGCCTGGCTGCCGGCCGCCTGCTTTTGCCCGCCGGCGATGTACCCGCGCAGCCGCTGCTCATAGCGGGCGAACGCGGCCGCATGGTCGCCGGAGGCCACGGCGAGCTGGCCGCCGTCCGGCCCGGCAGCCCGCCAGGTCTCATCGCGGACCGCTTGACCCTGCCGTGGGGCAACGTCCTACCGTGCTCGGCATGGAGCGGGAATCACCTGACGACCTGCTGACCGTCGGGGTCGTGGCGAGGCGCACCGGGCTGACTGCCAGGGCGCTGCGGCACTACGACCGGGTCGGCCTGCTGCGGCCGGCCCTGGTGGACGGCGCGACCGGGTACCGCCTCTACCGTCCCGGCCAGGTGGCCGAGGCCCGGCTCGTGCAGCTGCTGCGTTCGCTCGACCTGCCGCTCGATCAGGTGCGCACGGCCGTGGCCGGGTGGAAGGACGGCGACGCCTCGGTGGTCAGCGAGGTGATCAGCCGGCACCGTGGTCACCTGGACGCCAGGGTCACCCGGCTGCGCGGCGCCCTGCACCGGATCGATCATCTTCTCTCGGAAGGACTCCAGACCGCTATGTCCCAGCCTGACGCGATGATCCCGACCACCAAGAGCCCGCCGGGCACCGGCAGCGTCTCCGACCACAGGCTGCTGGCTGCCCAGCTGTTCAACCAGACCTGGCGGCTGATGGAGCAGGAGGACCGGACCGCCCGCGATGACGACACCATGATCCACATGGCACATGCCTCCCGCTACCACTGGGGCCAGGTGCCCACCGCGAGCCCGGCTCACCTGGCCCGCGGCGAATGGCAGATCTCCAGGGTCTACACCGTGCTCGGCCGGGCCGAGCCGGCGCTCTGGCACGCCCGCCGGGTGCTGGACATCTGCCAGCAGCACGGCATCGGCGACTGGGACCTGGCCTTCGCCTACGAGGCGCTGGCCCGCGCGCACGCGGTGGCCGGGGACACCGAGCTGGCCAGGGAATACACCGACCAGGCCCTGGCGGCCGCCGATGACATCGGCGAGGACGAGGAACGCGGCATCGTGCTGGCCGACCTGGAGACCATCCCCGGCCAGCCCCGCTACTGGTAACCGCCGTCCACCCCCGCCGGTACCGGCGCCATGTAGCTGCGCGGACAATCTGGCCCGCCGGTTTGAGGCGCACGCGATGGCGGGAACAACCGGGCGCGGGAGGCTGACGCAGTCGCTGACATGCGATCCGGGGGGCTGGATGAAGGACCGGGCCGGAATCATGGCCAAGGTCGAGCGCGCCCGCCAGGTCGGGACCATGCT
Organism: uncultured Actinomycetota bacterium; assembly: GCA_963719705.1. GTDB lineage: Bacteria > Actinomycetota > Actinomycetes > Streptosporangiales > Streptosporangiaceae > CAVRCV01. Next base: position 775,047 of record CAVRCV010000005.1, on the reverse strand, counting down.
GCAGTGGCTCGGCTGGTCGGTCGCGGTGCTCGGGACCGCCGGCGTGGCGGTGTTCTCGGTGATGTGGGCGGTCGGCCAGCTCAGCCAGGATCAGGCCGTGAGCCTGATCCTGGGTACCGCCCTGGCCACGGTGCTGTCGGGCGCGACGGTCTACGGATTCGGGGTCAACCTGGGACTCGGCGCCGAGCGGCTGGAACTCGCGGCCACAGCCGCTGCCCCGCCACGTCCCGGCCAGCGCCCCCCGGAGGCCTGACCAGCGACCGTCGGCTGGTGTCGAACTCGTTGGTGTCACGATGAAGATCATCGAAGGCAGGCGTCGACCAGCTCGCCGATCGCGGCCGCGGTCTGGTCCTGGCCAAGGCCCAGCTCGTGGCGGAGAAGGTGCCAGGTGGCGAGGTCGGTGACGACGGTGAGCTGGGCCAGCTTGCGGCGGCGGGTAGCCGGGGGCAGGCTGGTCAGGGCCGGCGCGTAGGCGCGGGTGACCCAGTCGCGGTGATAGCGGCGGCCATCATCGGTGATGGCGCGGATCGCGGGGACGCGAGCTTCCTGTGCGAGCAGGTGCGCCTGCTCATCGCCCCAGCGTTCGTAGTGCGCCACGAGGTGCGGGATGTCGCCGGCGGGCGCGGCCTCCCGGTCGGCGCGGATCTCGTCGGAGCGCTCGCGAGCGGCGGCGGCGAATACTTCCTCCTTGGAACCGAACCGGCGCAGCACCGTCTGGACGGTGACTGCGGCGCGCTCGGCGATCGCCGGCAAGCGACACCTCGTCGTATGCCCGCTCGGCGAACAGGACCCGGGCGGCGGCGATGATCGCCCGGCCGGTCGCCTCGGCCGCCTGGGCCCGGGCCGTCATGCGGTAGGGCCGTCGTGGCCAGGCCCTGACGCGCAGTTTTCATGTTAGCTATGCTAATATGAAAACTTCATGTTAGTGACGTTAATGCCGATTAGGGCGGGGGCCCGGTGCGCGTGCTGTTCACCTTGCTGCCCGCCCGGGGCAGCCTGCAGCCGCTGCTTCCCGTGGCGGCCGCGCTGCAAGGAACGCGGCCACGACGTCGCGCTGTGCTCATCTCCCCGCCTGCGCGAGGAGGTCGAGGCGCACGGCCTGCCGTTCCTGCCTGCCGGGCTGGACTGGCACGTCTCCGATCCCGGCTACATCGATGTGCTCTGCGACGCGGCGGGCGGGCTGGCGTTCCCGGAGCTGACCGGTGAGGAGCGCTTTGGCTGGGTGACCGCCAACCTGTTCATCGGCGCGGCCGCCCGCCGCATGCTGCCGGACCTGCTCAGTCTCGCGCGGGCGCTGGTCAGCGGACATCATCGTCCGGGAATCGCTGGAGTTCGCCGGCTGCACCGCTGCCGAAGCGCTCGGCCTGCCCCACGCCTCGATCGCCGCCGCGGCCGACTCCGCGCTGGACCGCCGCCGCGAACTCGCCGGGCCTCTCACCCCGCTGCGCGACCAGGCCGGGCTGCGGCCGGACTCCGGACGGCGCGATGCCGTTCCGGTACCTGCACCTGTGCTTCACCCCGCCCCGCTTCGACGGGCCAGACGCCCGCTTCCCGGCCACAGCGCGCTTCTACTCCCACCACAGCACCCCCGCGCCTCGCGATCAGCTCCCGCCATGGACCGGACGAACTGGCCGCGCGTCCCACCGTGCTGGTCAGCATGGGAACGGTGTTCCACCGGACACCCGGGCTGCATGAGGCCGTCCTTGCCGCGCTAGGCGACGAGCCGGTCAACCTCCTCATCGCCCTCGGGTTCGACCAGGATCCCTCACGACTGGGACCGCTGCCGCCTCATGTCCGGGTCCGGCCCACGCTCCCGCAGGTCGCGCTGCTGCCACGCTGCTCGGCGCTGGTCTGCCACGGCGGCTTCAACAGCGTCAAGGAAGCACTCGCCCGAAGGCGTGCCGATGGTCATACTCCCCATCGCGGGCGACCAGCCCTACTGCGCCAAGCGCTGCCAGGCACTCGGCGTCGCCCGCGTCCTCGGGCCAGCCGACCGCCATCCCCAGGCGATCCGCACGGCCGTGCGCGCGGTACTCGGCGATCCCGCCTACCGCGACCGCGCACGCCACATGCGCGACGACATCCACGCGCTCCCCCCGCCCGCGGCCGCCGTCGAGGCACTCGAGCGCCTCAGGTAACGGGAACGTGGCGGTGCTGCGTTAGCTGGGTGTGGGTGACCAGGACACGGCACGGGAACTAGTGGACGAAGCGTTCGCCCGCGCCTGGGCATCCCCTGGCACGTCGTCAGCCGGCATCCCGCGCCGGAAGCCTGGATGGTCCGCACGGCCTGCACCGTCCGGAACCACGCCGACGCTCGGCGGAAGCCCGCCCGCGCACCCGTTCATCCCCCCGCTGCTGACAGCGCTCAACGGCCCGCTGGCCGTCGGCATGGTCCACGCCAGCCGGCAATGCACCGGGTAGCAGAGCGTGGCCCGCTACCAGGCTTGTCAGGCGAGGGGAGGCTGGCCCGAGAGGCAGAACTCGTTGCCCTCGGGGTCGGCGAGTACATGCTCGTCGTCCCAGCGCAGGACCGTGGCGCCGAGGCCGCGCAGCCGCTCCAGGTCGGCCGCGACGTCGGTGGAGCTGAGGTCGACGTGGAGCCGGTTCTTCGACTGCTTCGGCTCGCCGGCCGGGACGCACGCCATGCCGGGGACGAGGTTGAACAGCGGACCGCCGGCGGGCGCCGCGTCCATGCCGGTGATGTGGCCGTACCGCCGCCCCCCGACCACGAATCCGCCGTCTTCGAAGCCGGGCCGGTCAGGCGGCGGGTCGCAGCGGCTGCCCGAGACCGCATAGCCGGTCGCGGCCGACCAGAAGCCGAGCAGCCGCCCGGGGTCGAGTGCGTCGAAGACGATCGTGCGCAGGCGGCGCTCCCCGCCCGCTGCGGCCGGAACGACGGAGAACTCGTTGCCCTCCGGGTCGAGCAGGTCGCCGGCACGGGCGCCGGCCGTCGCCCCGAGCCGGAAGAGCTCGCCGGTCGTCGCCGCAAGATCGCCAGGCGAAGCGCTGATCTCGAGGCGGACCCGGTTGCGTCCGGCTTTCGGCTCGGGCACCCGCTGGATGTACACGGGCATGCGGCGCAGCTCGCGGTCATCGATCCGGCCCAGGCCGTCGAACTGAGGGTTCGCCGCACGGAACTTGCGCACCGCTTCTGGCGTCAGGCCAATCAGGTCGCTGCGGTAGCCGAGGGCGCATCCCCAGAACTGCATGACCAGATCGGGATCCCGGCAGTCGAAGACCAGCTGGACGAGCCAGATCATGGCCTGTGAGTCTGCCTCGCCAGTGTGCTCACCGCAAGGTCTACCAGCCAGCCAGCGCCCTGACCGGCCGCTGTCGTCCCTGCGTGCCACGATAGGGCCATGGGTTCTCGGGGGTTCCGGGCCGTCGTTGCCGCCGGTGCCGGGGACACAGGGGTTATCACCATGCCGTTCGATCCCGATGAGGCGTGGGGCGCTAAGGCTAACCATCCCGTCGGAGGCACGATCGACGGCCGGCGGATCCGGGCGAGGCTCGCGCCAGCCGGCAGCGGATGGGTCCTGGTCCTGGCTCCCCAGCGCCTGCTGGGCATGGGCATCGCGATCGGCGACGAGGTGAGCGTTGAACTGACCCCCGAAGGTCCGCAGCGCGGTGATCTGGCCGGCGATATCGCCGCGGCACTGGAGGCCAGCCCGGCGGCGGGGGCGTTCTTCGATACCCTGGCGCAGTTCTACCGCAAGGCCTACCTGCGCTATATCGATGCGACCACCCGTCGGCCGGATGTGCGCGCTGCTCGCATCGCTGAGGTGGCCGGACTGCTCGCGGCGGGCATCAAGGAGCGCCCGCGATCGTAACGGCAGGCCCGCGCACCGGCAGATCTGCCGGGCAAACCGCCGGTGCTACTGCCTGGTCCGGCTATTTCCGGGAACCGTATCGTGCGGCCAGAACGCAGCCTGCCCAGCGACTGGGCGCTGCCTGACCGGAGGAGAGCCCGTGCGGCGACTAGCCCTGATCATGGCCGCGATCGCCACCATGGCGCTGCTGGCGGCGCCACCGTCACTAGCAAGCCCGCGACCGCGCCAGTATTCCCAGTGCCACCCCTGCACCGGTTACCTGCAAGACGGGAACGGGGCCGGCGATGCAGCTTCGCTGATGCCGAACGCACCGTCCAATCAGCTGGAGAACCTGTTTGCCGAACCGGTGAGCGTCGCGTGGCGCTGGGACATGTACAACATAGGCCCGGTCATCTCCGGCACGTTCACGTACGGGCCGCTGGAGAACGCCACCCTCGCCGACCACGACGACATACTCGACTTCGTACTGCACGCCAACAACAACGAGTGCATGGAGAACGACAGCGGTGAGGCCGTCAGCGACACCTGCACCGGCGGCAAGCGGGAGCAGTGGGTATACGACCCGCCGACCGGTTACTGGATCAACGTCGGCCGCTCCAACGACGAGAACAACTGGGAAATCCTCTGCAACCCGGGCGGCGGCGGAGCGCTGTACGTCGGTACCAGGGACAGCTGCAGTGACTATCACGAGGAGTGGCTGTTCAACCCGTCCAACTGAGCACCCCGTCAGGAGCGAAGCGGGCCCGGTTAAATCCCGTGCTAACCGGGCTCGCTCTCATGTCCGCTGCCAGTCGGCTATGGCGCCGCGAGCGCGTCCAGCGTGGACTTAGTCTATGTGGGCATCGTCAATCATTATCTTGCCGTCGACGATGGAATGAGTCAGTGTTCCGGTGTACGCCTTCGGGTCGGTGCGCGGTGTCCCGGCCGGCGATGTCCAGATTTGCTCTACCGGGTCGTAGGCGCCCTCGACGGCCGGGTCGCCGGTGCTGGTCGTCTCGTCGATGGGCTCGGTAAGACCGAGATGAAATGGTACGGCAGAGCGTTCCGCAAGCGTGGCGGCCATGCCAGCCTCCTGAGCCGGGACTTACTGTGGCATCAGCGTAAAGCGGCCCGCAAGTCCGGTCAACGCCCGATCTGAGCATCAGATGCCGGTCTCCCCGGCCCGGCCCGCCGTGGGCGGGAATCCCGGATTATGCTGATAACCATGTCCGGCGAGCAACCGGTGCTGATCGTGACCGAGCCTCTCGACGTGCACGCGGACTTCGTCATCAGCGAGCTGAAAGAACGCGGCGTGCCGGTGTTCCGGTTCCATACCGAGGACTTCCCGGCCGGTTCGCAGATCTCGATCAGCGGAGCAGGCACGGCGTGGTCTGCCGAGATCCGGACGCCGCTGCGTTCGCTGCACCTGCAGGACGTGCGCGCAGCGTGGCTGAGGCGCCCCGGCGAGCCCGTCGTCGACTCCGCGCTGCGGCCCGAGAGCCGCGAATTCGCGGTCCAGCAGGCACGGAGCACGCTGACCGCGATGTACGCGCTGATCGGGGATCGCTGGCTGAGCCATCCCGACTCGATGCGCGCCGCCGCCGACAAGGTCCGGCAGATGGGCTGCGCCGCGGCAGCCGGGCTCGCCGTTCCGGACACCCTGATCGGCAATGACGCCGATCGCGTCGTCGCGTTCCATCACGGCAACGTGCAGCTGGGACGCGGCACGGCAGTCAAGTCGCTGTGGGTGCGCACGCCGGTCAGCTACGACGGCGGCGTGCGGGTCCCGCTGACCACCAGGTGGCCCGAGAACGTGGACCCGGACCAGGTGGATACGATCCGCCTGGCTCCGGCCGTGTTCCAGGAATACGTGCCTAAGCAGCGGGAGATCCGTGCCGTAGTGATCGGCAGCCGCGTTTTCGCCGCGTCAGTCGACTCCCAGGCCATTCCCGAGGCGCGCCATGACGTCCGGGGTGCCGCGAGAAAGGCCAGATACGAGTCTTACGACCTACCCGGAGAGGTCCGCAGCGCACTGCTGGAGATGGTCCGCGGCCTCAGCCTCCGGTTCTGCTCAGCCGACCTGGTGCTGACGCCGGACGGCCGGCATGTCTTCCTGGACCTGAACCCCAACGGGCAATGGCTGTGGCTTGAGCTGGACGCTGGATTGCCGCTCAGCGCTGCCATGGCCGACCTGCTGGCCGCGGGAATCCCCGAGCCATCGGCGCGGGCCAGATAGCCGGGCGGGTCAGCTGGCACGGGGCCGGGAGCTGCGCTGGATTTGCTGCAGGAACTCGGCGTTGGAGGTGGTGTCGCGGGACTTGTCGAGCAGCAGCTCGGCAGCCTGCTGAGGGCCGAGCTCGGCGAGGACCCGGCGCAAGGTGGCGGTGGTAGCGATCTCGCCGGGAGCCAGCAGCAGGTCCTCCCGGCGGGTGCTGGAGGACATCACGTCGATCGCCGGGAAGATGCGCTTGTCGGCCAGGTCGCGGCGTAGCCGTAGCTCCATGTTGCCGGTCCCCTTGAACTCCTCGAAGAACACGTCGTCCATCCGGGATCCGGTATCCACCAGGGCGGTGCACAGCAGGGTCAGCGAGCCGCCCTCCTCGGTGTTGCGGCCCGCGCCGAGGAACGTGCGCGGCGGGTACAGCGCACCCACCGCCACGCCGCCGGCCAGGATGCGGCTGCTGGCCGGGGCGGCCAGGTTGTAGGCGCGGCCGAGCCGGGTGATGGAGTCCAGCAGCACCACCACGTCGCGGCCCAGCTCGACCAGCCGCCTGGCCCGCTCGATGGCCAGTTCCGCGACGGCGATGTGCTCCTCGGCCGCCTGGTCGAAGGTCGCGGAGACCACCTCGCCCTGCACCAGCCGGCGCAGCTCGGTGACCTCCTCGGGGCGTTCGCCGACGAGTATCACCATCAGGTGCACCTCGGGGTGGCTGGCGGCCACCGCGGCGGCGATTGCCTGCAGCACCATGGTCTTGCCAGCCTTCGGCGGGGCCACGATGAGCCCGCGCTGGCCCTTGCCGACCGGGGCGATCAGGTCGATGACCCGCGCGGTCAGCGAGCCGGCGGGCGTCTCCAGGCGGAGCCGCTGCCGGGGGTGCAGCGGCGTCAGTTCCGCGAACCGGGGGCGCTGCGCGGCGTGCTGCGGGTCGAGGCCGTTGACCGAGTTGAGCTGGGTCAGCATCGCGTACCGCTTGCCTGCCTTGCCTGCCTTGGCTGGCCGGGCTGGCCGCGCGGCGCCGGTGACCTGGTCGCCCCGCCGCAGCCCGTAGTGCCGGACCTGGTCCAGGGAGATGCAGGTGTCGGACGGCCGGCGCTGGTAGTCGGCGCTGCGGATGAACGCCTCGCCGCCGGTGATGTCCAGCAGGCCCGATACCGCGAACGGCACGGTCTCGGGGGCAGGCGGTGCAGCCGGGGCCGGGCTGCCGGGAGCGGCCTGGGAGCTGCCGGGCCGGGCGCCGGCCGGGCGGCCGGGATTCCGGGTCCGCCGGGCAGGCCGGGCCGCATGAGCGGGGAGCGTGTCGCGGGCCAGCGTGCCCCGCGTTTTTTCGGTGGTCGTGGTCATCAGGGATTCCTTTCCTGCGGCGGCCGGAAAAGGGCAGCCGGGAGAAACGCCGGGCGCCCGCGCGCGGACGCCAGCGGCGACTGGGGAAACGAGCATCGGGTAAATCCCGGGAATAACGCAGAAGACCCGATCGCTGCGGGATGCCCTGCGCCCGCAGCAGGTTTTACCTGGCGGACCGGGGCCGGATGGCAGATGCTCGCCAATACGGCGGGAGAAACCTCGCCTCGCGCCAAACTGTACAGCACAACCCCGCCGGCGGCCAGATCATCCCGCCGCTGCGCTGGCTATCCGACGTGTGATCAGCTGCCTCGGTGGCGCGATTCGGAGGGAGATCAGGCCAGGGCCAGCACGATGGCGTGCAAGACCAGGCCCACGCCGGCCCCGACCACCGTGCCGTTGATGCGGATGAACTGCAGATCGCGCCCTAGCAGCAGCTCCAGCTGGGTCGAGGTCTGTGCGGCGTCCCACCGCTGGATGGTTCCGGTAACCAGGCCGGCCAGCTCGTCGTGGAACTGATCGGCGAGTGCCCTGGCTCCTGACTCGACCACGCGATCGAGGCCCTGCTGGAGGCGGGGGTCGGAGCCGAGGCGCCGGCCAGCCGCCGCCAGCGCGCCGGCCAGCTGGCGGCGCAGCTCAGACCCCGGGTCGGCCGCCTGGGTCCGGAGCGTGTCCTTGGCCCGCCGCCACAGCGCCGAGGACCAGTCCCGCAGCCCGGGGCTGCCCAGGACATCCCGCTTGAGGCGCTCCCCGCGCTCGCGCAGCTCGGGAGATGTCTCAAGGCGGTCGGGGAGCCCGGCGAGCCATTCCTCGAACTGACGCCGGGCCTCGTCGTGCGGATCGGCGGTCATCGCCACCAGCCGATGGCGCAGGCGGGTGTACAGCCGGTCGAAGACCCGCCGGTAAACCGCGTCGGGCACCCAGCGGGGTGACCCGCCCTCGAACAGCTCACGAAGCTCGGTGTAATGATCGGCGAGGTAGCGATCGGCGCCGGACACGATGGCGTTGAACAGCCCCGCGTGGTGGCCTCCCGCGATGATGACCCGCAGGGCCCGCCCAGCCAGCGGCGCCACCTCGACGGCAGCTGCGGCCCGGGTCAGTTCGGCGGTGAGCACGCGCTGGACATCCTCATCGCGCAGAGCCTCGGCCACCGTGACCGCCAGATCCGCGGCGTGCCCGGCGAGGCCAGCGGCGGTGGCCTCGCCGGCCAGCCAGGCGGCCAGGCGGGGGGCGAGCCGGGCGGCGCGGATCCGCTCGGCGAGAACATCGGCGTTGAGGAAGTTCTCCTGCACGAACTGGCCCAGGGTGGCGGCGAACTGATCCTTGCGCTCGACGATCAGCGCGGTGTGCGGTATCGGCAGGCCAAGCGGACGGCGGAACAGGGCCGTCACCGCGAACCAGTCCGCAATGCCTCCGACCATGGCCGCCTCGGCGCCGGCCTGGACATAGCCCGGCAGGGTCCCGTGGACGCGGGCCACGGTCACGGCGACGAACACAACCGTCACCCCGGCCAGGACGGCGGTAGCCCGCCGGCGCGCGGCGGCCAGGTGGCGCGCCCGCAGTTCCGGCGACTCCCGGCCGGGCGTGGCTACCGGTGAAGCGGGCACCGTCGCGGCAGGTTCCATCTGGCAGCCCCCGGTCAGTCCGCGGCTCAGAGCGGGAATCCGCAGCCGCGTCAGGCGAGCAGTCCTATCGGCAAGTCACCCCAGTCTCGCAGGATCTGCATGATCACTCGCATCACGATCACGCCGGTGAAACAACCCGATGCGGGAAGTTATCCGAACTGGCCGGGCTGGTAGTCGCCGGCGGGCTGCTGGGTGATGACGTTCATGCGGTTCCAGGCGTTGATCCCGGCGATGAGCGCCACCAGCGCGCCGAGCTGCTCGTCGTCGTAGTGCTTGGCCGCATTCGCCCAGGCGTCGTCGCTGACACCGCCGGCCGCGTCGGCCAGGCGGGTACCCTGCTCGGCGAGCTCCAGCGCGGCCCGCTCGGCCTCCGTGAATACCGTCGCCTCCCGCCACGCCGCGACCAGGTTCAGCCGCTGCTGGGTTTCCCCGGCATGCGCGGCATCCTTAGTGTGCATGTCGAGGCAGACGGCGCAGCCGTTGATCTGGCTGGCCCGGATCTCCACCAGCTGCTGCGTCGCGGCCGGCAGGGCCGAGTCGGACAGCGCCTTGCCCGCCGAGGCGAGGTGCCTGGCGAACCTGGCCGCGACAGGGTTGCCGAAGAGGTTGAGACGCGGTTCCATGGTCATCTCCTTGCCGTTCTCGCGGTCACGCCCGGAGCGGGCGGTCCGCTGGATGGTGTTCGCCTCAGCAGTACGACGGCGCAACCTCCCGGAATGTCAGGCGGCGCGCAACCTCACACTTTGGTGCGCTGTCTCGTCGGAGTGGTGGAGGGCGGATGCGACCGCGCGGCAGCAGGAAGCCATCGAGAAGCTGCGGCCCTGGCTGACGGGCTGACCGTCTAGGCCGCGCTGGCCGCCGGGTACATTTCCCAGGGGAGCGGGTCGGATTCCGGCGGTGCGCCGATCGTCGTACTCGTGACTGGACGCGGCCGTGGCTGAGCAGCAGAGGAGGTGCACCGCGCGGTGCTGGCTGAGGACAGTAAGCGGGCGGCTTACCGGGCCCTGGAGGATCGCATCCTGAACGGCGAGGGCAGGGCGTCGCCGGAGCAGCGGGCCCGGGCGTTCGGCAACGCTGGCCTTTCCGGGCCGCTGGACGGGCTGCTCGGCAAGGTCGCTACCAGGCCGGCGCAGGTCACGGATGCCGATTTCGCGGCGGCGCGGGCAGCGGGCTGCAGCGAAGACGAGCTGTTCGAGCTGGTGATCTGCGCTGCGGTCGGGCAGTCCGCCCGGCTGTATGACGCGGGTCTGGCAGCCCTGGCCGATACCGTCGGCGGCGAGGGGGACGGGTGATGCGCCTTGACGTTCTCAACCGCGGCTACGGCCCCGGCACCAGGCTGCTGTTCGCGCTCATCCGGCTGGTCTCCCGGCAGCCGGTGCCGGACGCGGCCAGGCTGGTCTTCTACCGTCCCGGCTTCTACGGCTCGCGGGCGAAGGAGTTCACCCACGAGGCGATGCGCGGGCCATCCGCCTGGTCGGTAGGCGACCGGGAGCTGATGGCGGCGTACGTGTCCAAGGTGAACGAGAGCGCGTTCTGCATCGGCGCGCACAGCGCGACCGCGGTGCGGGCATACCAGGACGGGCCGATGGTCGCCGCGGTGCTGGCTGACCTGGAATCGGCCCCCGTCGAGGACGGGCTCCGGGCAACCTTGCGGATGCTCGGCAAGCTGACCCGGGAGGGGAAGGCGGGCGCCGCGGACATGCGGCAGGTGCTGTCCGCCGGTGTCTCACCCCAGCAGGTCCGGGACGCGCTGGCGGTCTGCGCCGCGTTCAACACCACCGGTCGGCTCGCCGACGCCTTCGGCTTCGAGGTGCTCAGCCCCGAGGGCTTCGAGGCAGGAGCCAAGTACCTGCTCAAGCGGGGTTACCGGTAGCACCCGGGCTCAGTTAGGAACCGCGCCCGGCGGGTAGGCCGACTGGCATTGGGCCAGCCGGGGCTGGCCTTGTCTTGTCCCTGCGGGCAGGCTGGGCCCAGCGCCTTTGCACCGGACCGTGACCGTGCTCGTTTTTTAAGGAGATGGCCAGCATGACCAAGAACGATCCGACCGGAGCAACGCCGCCCGAGGAGGAGCCGGCCCTGTCACGCCGGGAAGACCCGGATACCTCCCAGCCCGCCGAGGATCCCGGCTACCTCACCGAAACGGGCGAGGCGGTCGGCGAGGACGGCTCGGTCGTTCCGATCATCGGCGGCCTGCCCGCCGTCGAGGGCTCGGCCTGGGACATCGGCGCCCCTTCGGACGAGCGCGGCGCGGGCCTGAAAGACGAGCAGGCCAGCCATGCGGACCAGGATTGACCCAGGTTATGAGCGGCAGGCTAGTATCGCCGGACATGGCGGCCGGCTCGGGGCTCGATGAGAGCGAGGTTCGCCGTGCGGTGGACCGGGTCTCGGTCTTGCCCGCTACTCCCGTTGTCGCGGTCGCCGAGGGCTTGTGGCTGAAGCTGGAGACCTTCCAGCCGACCGGCAGCTTCAAGGTGCGGGGGTTCCTCAATGCCGTCCGGAGCCTTGGCGCGGAGGATCTGAGGGCCGGGATCGTGACGGTCAGTGCCGGCAACGCAGCCCTGGCGGCGGCGTACGTGGCGCGGCTGGCGGGCATCTCATGCACGGTGGTGATGTACGACTCCGCGCCGGCCGCCAAGCGCGACGGGGTCTTGGCGCTGGGCGCCGAGGTGCTGTCCTGGCCGCGGCCGCAGGTCCTGGCCTGGATGGCGGAGCAAGGCTGGCAGGACATGCCGGGGCACTTTGTGCACTCGTTCGCCGATCCGGCCGTCCTGGCCGGCCACGCCACCCTGGCCGTAGAGCTGCTGGACCAGGTGCCGGGGCTCAGCCGGGTGGTCGTGCCGGTGGGCGGCGGCGGCCTGGCCGCCGGGATCGGGCCGGTGCTGCACGCGGCCGGGCGGGCGGTGGAGGTGGTCGGCGTTCAGTCCAGCGGCTACCCGCTGTGGCCGCGCACGTTCGCCGAGGGCGCGCCGCCCGCCCTGACGCCGGACACCATCGCCGACGGCACCACCGCCCCGTACGACCCGGTCATGCACGATCGGCTGCGCGGCGCGGTCGACCGGTGGCTCGAGGTACCCGAGGCCGACCTGCGCGCAGCAGTGGCTGAGCTGGCCATGAAGCACAAGGTGGTGGCCGAGGGTGCGGGGGCCCTTGCCTACTGCGCGGCGGCTCGGCTAGCCGGCTCGCAGCCGACGGTCGCCATTGTCTCCGGCGGCAACATCGACCCGGTCCGGCTCGCCGAGCTCCTGCGCTAAGGCCGGGTTACGCGCGTCGGGCGCGGCCCGGTCACCCCGGCTCGCCCGGCGATGAGCTGAACATGGCGGCGAACATGTTGAACCGGGCGTCCATGACTTCGTCCTCACTCGGGAGCCGGGTGCCGCGCGGGTCGTTCCGCGCGGCCTCGGTACGAACATGGAGATGCCGGCGACCCGGTTCTTGTGACAGCGCGGACGGGTGATGAGACACCGCTGGTCGCGGGATGTCACACGCCGGGCGGGACCGGCGTCTGGTGTGTGACAGGCCGCGAGTGAGCGGGCAGGCACTGAACCGGCTGCGCACGCTCGGCCGGCGCAGGGAGTCCTACGTCGGCTCCTGGCTGCCCGAGCCGCTGCTCACCGGCCACCGGGCTGGCCAGGATCGCCGCAGCGTCGCTGGAGCCTGGCCCAGGTCAATGGCTACCCGGCACTGGTTGTCCGGCTCAACGGAGAAATAGACACCGTCGTGGCGGTGCGTATCGACGACGGCCTCGTCACCGGGCTCTACGCCATGCGCAATCCCGAGAAGCTGTCGCACATGCAGCGCGAGACCATCCTGCGCCGCTGAACCCGGCTCCGCACCGTGGCAGCATGGCCGGAAGTGACACCGGCGGCGGGTGCCTGGATACTGGCGGGCACGCTGGTGACCGGTGGTGCAGGGGCAGGGAGGAACCGTGGACATCACCCAGCTGATCCTGGACGACCACCACGAGCAGCGCCGGCTGTTCGCGATCGTGGAGCAGATCGGGCGCACGGACACCGGGGCGCTGTCGGCGGTGTGGGCGCGGCTGGGCACGTTCCTGGAACTGCACGCGGCGGCGGAGGAGGCGATCTTCTATCCCGCGCTGCTGCAAGTGGGCCTGGCCGCGGGCCGGCGGGCCGGGGCAGAGGCAGAGACCCTGGATGCCATCGGCGACCACAATGACATCAGGGACGCGGTCGAGCAGGTCGCCCGTCACCCGGTCGGCAGCGACGGCTGGCTCGCTGCCGTCGCCGCGGCGAACCTGGCCAACGGCGATCACATGGCGGAGGAAGAACGCGAGGGCCTGACCGACTTCCGCCGCCTCGCCGGGCTGCGCCAGCGTCATGACCTGGCGATCGCCTTCGTCGCCTTCCAGGCGCGGAACTTCGCCGGAGTCGCGGCCGTCGACCGGGATCCGGAAAGCTACGTCCGTCAGGCGGAGCAGGAGCTGCGGCCGGGTGCCACCGGATCGCTCGACATCGGCAGCCTCAAAGGGCAATCCTGGCGCGGGCCGGGTTAGTCGATGATCGCGCCGCAGCTGAGGTTGATCATGGCGCCGGTGACGGCGCCGGCGGCCGGCGATGCCAGGTAGAGGGCGGTCCCGGCCAGCTCGGCCAGCCTGGGCAGGCGCCCCAGCAGCGTGTCGTGGAAGTGCTGCTGCAGGTCCTCGTCCCGGACGCCGGGAACGGTCTCGGGGGTGAAGTTGGACCGCAGCCCGGCCACCCGCACGCCCTGCCGCCCCACTTCGCCCGCCAGGCCCCGGGCGAGTGCCTCGACCGCGGCGCACGCCAGGCTGAACCCGCCCATCTGGTGGCGGCTCTCCCGGGCGGCCGTCGCGGTCAGCATCACGATGACGCCCGATCCCTGCGCCGTCATGTGCCGGGCGGCCGCGGTCGCGGTCAGGAAGTTGGTCCGGCAGATCCCGGTGACCGGTGCCAGGAAGTCCGCCAGCGAGATGTCGGTCAGCGGGACGTCCTGCACCACCTCAACGGCCACCGCGTTGAACGAGATGTCGATGCTCCCGGCTGTCGCGGCCACGTGATCGGCGTGCGCGTCCACGGCTGCCTTGTCCATCGCGTCGACCGTGGCCGCCGTGGCCGTGCCGCCGCTGGCGCGGATGCCGTCCGCCACTTCCTCCAGTGTCCGCAGGGTGCGGCCGGCCAGGAAGACCCTGGCCCCCGCGCTGGCATAGGCACGCGCCACCGCCCCGCCGATCGCCCCGGCGGCCCCGTAGACGATGGCGTTCTTGTTCTCTAGCAGCACCCGGTGCTCCTCTCCCCAGGGCCGGCGCCATGCCGGACAGGCCTACCGGATGAGACCGGGGGAGACCGCCCAACTCATCGCCGGCATCCGTAGCCGGGACGGTCAGAAGCTCCTGCGGGACCCATCCCGGCGGCAGCCTTCGATCGCCCGTGCGGCCAGCATCGCTTCGCCGGGAGCCAGAACGATCGATTCCTGGTCATGCCCGATCCTGTCGGCCACGCTGGGGTAAAACGACCGTCGAACTGAGCGTCGGCGGCGCTCATGGCGGCGGGCGGTACGCCAGCCAGCCCGGCTACAGGAATCAGTGAGGCAGGGATGACAGAGGGCGACAGGGCGCGGGCGGCAGCACTGCTCAGGGAGTACCGGCGGGCGGCGGGGCTGAGCCAGCGGCGGCTGGCCGAACTGGCTCAGGTGAGCATCGGGGTCGTGCGGGATCTTGAACAGCGCCGTACCTCGGGACTGCGCGCCGAGTCGGCCCGGCGCCTAGCCGACGCGCTCGCCCTCGACTCCGGGCGCGCGCTTGAGCTCGCCCGTGCCGCCAGGACGTGCCACCGGAACCAGGCGGCCGAGCGACCGGGCACGAGCACGGGCCGCGGACTCAGGCTCGCGGTACTCGGGCCGGTGACCGCCTGGCGGGACGGGATGCGGATCGGCCTCGGCCCGCCGAGGCAGCGGGCGGTGCTCGCCCTGCTGGCACTGACGCCCAACGTTCCCGTTCCCAGGAAAACGATCATCGACGCGCTGTGGGGCAGTGACGTCCCCCCGACCGCCGTGCATCTGGTCCAGGTCTACGTGAACAGGCTGCGCCGCCTGCTCGGCCCTGGCCAGCTGGAAACGTCAGCCGGGACCAGCTACGAACTGGTAGCGGCCGAAGGTCAGCTCGACCTGATGGCGCTCGAGGCGCGTGCGGGCCGCGCGGCGCGAGCCCACGCGGCCGGCGATCTCGGCCCGGCCTGCGAGGCGTACGCCAGCGCTCTTGACACCTGGCGGGCCGAGCCGCTCGCCGACATCGAGATCCTGCACGCGCATCCGGCCGTGGTCGCCCTTCGGCTGCGCCGGTCGGATCTCGTCATCAGGTATGCGGAAGCAGCGACGGCGGCGGGGCGGCATGAAGATATCCTGCCCTGGCTGCGGGAGCTCGCCGCGGCGGAGCCGCTGAACGAGCGGGCTCACGCGGCGCTGATGCTCGCCCTGGCCGGCAGCGGACAGCAGGCTGCGGCGCTCGTGCAGTTCGATGACCTGCGCCGTCGCCTCGACGACCAGCTCGGCGTCCGCCCCGGTGCCGAACTCGCCGACGCGCACCAGCGAGTGCTCCGGCAGGACGTGCCGCGCAAACCCGGCAGCCGCCGGCCCGGCGCCGGGCATCAGGCCGGCGCCAGCGCCGGTAGCGCATCGCCGGTGCCCAGGCAGCTACCGGCCACGGTGCCGAACTTCACCGGGCGGGCCGCCGAGTTCGCCACGCTGACGAAGGCGCTGGACGACGGCGGCGCGGGCAGGCGCGTGCGGATCCTGACGATCACCGGGGTCGCCGGGGTCGGCAAGACGACGCTGGCGGTGCACTGGGCGCATCAGGCCGCACGGTGCTTTCCCGACGGCCAGCTCTACGTGAACCTGAGGGGATTCGACCCGTCGGGTACCCCGGTTGCCGCGGCCGACGCCGTCCGGGGGTTCCTGACCGCGCTGTCGGTGCCAGCGGAGATGATCCCCGCGGCGGCCGATGCCCAGGCTGGCCTGTACCGCAGCCTGCTGGCTGACAAGCGGATGCTCGTGGTACTCGACAATGCCCGCGATCCGGCTCAGGTGCGGTCGCTGCTGCCGGGATCGGCTGGCTGCATGGTGGTGGTGACCAGCCGCAGCCTGATGGCCGGCCTGGTCGCGGCGGAAGGCGCCGGTCAGCTCAGCCTCGATGTGCTCGGTGATGCCGATGCTGCCGAACTGCTGACCGGGCGCCTCGGCACGGAACGGACGACGGCGGAGCCGGAAGCGCTTGCCGAGCTGACAGCGCTGTGCGCCGGGCTTCCGGTCGCCCTGGTGATCGTCGCCGCCCGGGCGATCGCGCAGCAGCACATGTCCCTCGGCGCGCTGGCCGCCGAGCTGCGCGGCGCGAAGAGCCGCCTGGAAGCGCTGACCACGGGGGAGCCGGCCACCGACGTGCGGTCGGTGTTCTCCTGGTCCTATCTCAGCCTGTCCGCTCCGGCTGCCCGGCTATTCCGGCTGGCCGGGCTGCATCCGGGTCCGAGCCTTTCGGCTGAGGCCGCGGCCAGTCTCGCCGGGCTGCCGCTGGCCGCGGCCGGCCGGGGGCTGCGTGAGCTGGTCAGTGCGCGCCTGATCGACGAGCACCCTCCCGGCCGGTTTGCCTTGCATGACCTGCTCCGCGAGTACGCGGCCGAGCGCGCGAGGGCCGCCGGCACCGAGACCGGCCGGCGCGCGGCGATGCACCGGATGCTCGACCATTACCTGCACACCGCGCTCGCTGCCGGGACGCTGCTCGACCCGGAGCAGGCCCGGATTGCCCCGGCCGGGTGCGTCCGGGGGGTGACGCTCGCCCGCTTCGCCGGTCATCGCGCGGCAGCGGACTGGTTCGAGGACGAGCATCCGGCACTGATCGCGGCGATCGCGCTGGCCGCTGACCGCGGCTTCGATCTTCATGCCTGCCAGCTCGCGGTGACGCTGACCGGCGTGCTTGACCAGTCCGCCTGCTGGCAGGACCTGGCCGCCACCAGCGATATCGCGCTGGCGGCCGCGCAGCGGGCGGGGCACCCGGAAGCAGCGGCCTATGCTCAGCGCGGTCTCGGCGGCGCCTTCGCGAGGCTGGGGCGATACGGCGACGCTTACGTTCACTTCCAGCGCTGCCTTGATCAGTTCACCGAGCTGGAGCATGTCGATGGCCAGGCTCGCGCCCACCTGAACCTCGCCTGCCTGCTGCACTCCATGGACGACAGCGAACAAGCACTCAGCCATGCCCGCCGGGCCCGCGAGCTGTTCGAAGATCTCCGGCAGGGGGCGGGCCTGGCCGCCGCGCTCAACACCGTCGGCTGGTTCGAGGCCCGGCTGGGCAATGCCGAGCTCGGCCTCGCCCACTGCCAGCAGGCCCTGGCTCTCGCCCAGGAAGCCGGCAACCGGGTGATCGCCGCGGCCACCTGGGACAGCCTCGGCTACGTGCGGCACCTGCTCGGCCAGCACGAGGCAGCGGTCAGGTGCTACCGGCTGGCGGCGGCGATGTTCGCCGAGTTCGGGGCGTTCTGGTACCGCGCCGAGGTACTGGCCAACCTCGGCGATACCCACGATGCCGCCGGTGACCGGCAGGCCGCTCGCGATCTGTGGCAGGAGGCGCTCGAGGTCTTCGAGCGGAACCACCATCCCGACATCGGCCGCCTGCGGGCCAAGCTGCAAGCCAGCCGGTCCTGAGGCAACCAGGCGCCTGAACGGGCCCGGCGCGGGACCAGGGCCATTCCTGCCCTGCATCAGGCGGCGGCGGGCACGGTCTTCGGCGCGGCCGGCAGCCGGACGGCCCGGACGTACAGCCCTAGCGTCCGGAGCAGCACCATCGTGATCGCCATGAAGACCAGGCCATCGGTGACCGCCGCGCCGGTGACCTGGTGGGCGAGGCACCACTGGGCCAGCTGGGCCGGGAACCAGTCGGATGCGCCGTAGGAGAACGCCGCGCGGGCGCCCACGATGACAGTCCACACGATCGCGTACGGGAACCCGGCCGCGCTGGCTGGCCTGCCGGTCCTCGGGCTGCGGTAGACCCGCATCAGGCTGGCGACGACCAGGCCGCAGAGCAGGCCGGCCGCGATGCCGGCCAGCTCTACGAGCAGGCCGTTGCCATGGGTGACCGGCTTGTCCAGGAACAGCGGGATGACCAGGGCGACCGTGACCAGGGGCCGCAGGATCCGCACCCAGCCGATCTTGCGATGCGGTCCGAGGTCGCCCTCCAGGACCGCGACCAGGACCGCGGCGTTGATGATCATCGCGTCGGTAAGGGGGGACATGATGTGCTCCTGTCTGAATGGCGGTGGCCGCTGACATCACCCACCGTGGCCGGACCATCGCCGCCGGGCGTCGGAGCACGGTCTGGTCCCCGGTACCAGAAGCGGCTCGCGGGTTGTCAGCCCGGGACTGGTACCGCGGGCCGGCGCGGTAGTACCGGCCTGGTCCGTAGCGTCGGAACCGGCGTTCACCAGACTGTTAAGGAGCGTGCACCGTGTCCCTGGCCGTGACCGGTCAGCGCGATACTGAAGTCATGACGACCAGGGTCTTCTGGCTGATCCGGTTCACCGCTTTCGCGCTGATCGGGATCCTGGCCCTGATCAGCCCGCCGCCCTCGCCAGCCGGACGGGTCATCCAGATCGCCGGCTTCTCGGTGGTCGGGGCGGCCCTGCTGGCGAGCCTGCTGATCGGGAGGATCCCGCGCTACCGCACCTGGGGCCTGCCCGTCGCGCTGGGCGTGATGGCCGCTGCCGCGGGCACGGTCGCGGCGACCTCCGGCGACGGCCAGACCCTGGGCGCCTTCGCGGGCGTGGCCGCCATCGCGGCCGGCGCCGACACCGAGTTGCCGACCGCGGTCGCGGTCGCGGCGGCCGGCATCCTGCCGGTCTGGATCGCCGGCCCGCTCAACGGCAGCACCTTCGGCACCCTGGCCGGGTACCCGCTGCTGATCGTGGCCTGCCTGTCATTCGGCCGGAACCGGCGTTCCTACCGGGTGCAGGCCGAGCAGGCCGCCGCGCTGCTGGAGCAGCACGAGCGGGCGCGCGCCGAGCAGCGCCGCGCTGACGTGCTGGACGAGCGGGCCCGCATCGCCCGCGAGATCCATGACGTGCTCGCGCACTCGCTCGGCGCGCTTGGCATCCAGATCCAGGCGGCCAAGGCCATGCTGACCGACCGCCAGGACGTCGGCCGGGCCGTCGAGGCGCTCGCCACCGCGCAGCGGATGGCCGCGGACGGCCTGACCGAGACGCGGCGCGCGGTGCACGCCCTGCGGGTGAACGCGCTGCCGCTCGGCGAGGAACTGGCCGGCGTGGTGGACGTCCACCGGCAGCGGTACCACGGGCCGGTCACCTTCCAGACCTCCGGCAAGACCAGGGCACTGCCGCCGGATGCCTCGCTCGCGCTGCTGCGTACCGCGCAGGAGGCCCTGGTCAACGCCGCCAGGCACGCGTCCGGCCAGCAGGTCGCGGTCCGCCTCGACTACGGCGACGCCGCCGTGCGGCTGTCCGTCGTCAACTGCCGCAACGGCGGCGCTCCGGTGCGGAAGCCGGGCAGCGGGGGCGGCTACGGGCTGACCGGCATGCGGGAACGGCTGCAGCTGCTGAACGGCACGCTGCTGGCCGGCCCGCGCGCTGATCAATGGGCCGTGACCGCAGAACTTCCGCTGGCCGCCGAGGACGTGACTGCTCAATCGCGGGCCGAGGACGTGACCGCTTAGTGACCGCCGCCCGGCCCCTGCGCATCGTCATCGCCGACGATCAGGCCAGCGTCCGCGAGGGACTGGTACTGCTGCTCGGCGGGCTGCCTGGCGTCGAGGTGGCCGGCGCGGCCGCGGACGGCGAGCAGGCGCTGGCCCTGGTGGCCGAGCAGCAGCCCGACGCGATCCTGCTCGATCTGCATATGCCCGTGCTCGACGGCATCGGCGCCATCCGCCGGCTGACCGCCGAGTACCCCGGCGTGGCCATCGTCGTGCTCACCACCTACGTGGACGACAGCTCGGTGCTCGAAGCGCTCCAGGCCGGCGCGCGGAGCTACCTCACCAAGGATGCTGACCGCACTGATATCGCGCGGGCTCTGGAAGCGGCGGCCGACGGGCTCACCGTGTTCGACCCGCGCGTGCACGCGACGCTGCTCGCCGCCGCGTCCGCGTCCCCGCCTGCCGTAGCCGCCGGTTCCGGCACGCCGGACGGCCTGACCCAGCGCGAGGCGGAGATCCTCGGCCTGATCGCCCGTGGCCTGACCAACACCGAGATCGCCGAGCTCCTGTTCCTGAGTAACCACACGGTCAAGACCCACATCAACCGGATCTTCGCCAAGACCGGGTCAAGAGACCGGGTGGCCGCCATTGGCTACGCCCAGCACCATGGCATCGGCTGACCGGCCCTGGCACGGCTGACATCCGTGCGGTTGCTCCGTCACTTACCGACCCAAACCATGTGGGTTTCCGCGTTCACGAACGTACGGCCGGCCCTTAGCGTCTCCTGCAGCGGTTCGCCAGTAGCCAGGCCGCGGGAACCAGGATCGACAGCAACAGCGGAGGAACACCATGCAAGAACGTCACAACCGGCTGATCATGGCGACGGCGGCTGTCGTCACCGGCGCCACGCTCGCCATCTCCGGCGCGCTGGCCGCGGCGGCGGCTCCGCCTCCGGCCCGGCCAGCGGTCGCCGGGACCGAGCACTTCCAGTTCATGACCACGTCCGCCACCGCGAGCAGGTCCCCGCTCATCGCCAGGGGCGTGTTCACCGCCCCTGGTACGGCCACCAGCGGCAGTGCTGCCGTCGGCAAGTTCGTGTTCGCCGGCGGAACCATCAGGATCAGGCATTCGCCGGGCAAGGGCAGCCAGAGCTTCAACCCGAAGACCTGCCTGCTCACCGTCAGCCTTCACGGCACTTACAAGCTGCTCAGCGGCACCGGCACGTACACGGGGATCACGGGTCACGGCACCTACCAGCTGAGCATCCTGGCCATCGGCGCCCGCTCGAAAGGCAAGTGCTCACAGCGCAAGGCACCGGTCGCCTTCCAGCAGATCATCCGCGCCTCTGGACCGGTACGCCTGTAGCAGCGACCGCAGCCCAGGGAAAACACGCGGCCCGCCGCTCATCTGCGGCGGGCCGCGTTCGCGGCGTCCGGCTGTCGGCCTTCTGCGCGCCCTGGCCTGGCGGACACGAGCCCTTCCAGGCCGGACCGCTCCGCGGCGGTCAGCTGATCGTCACCGCAGGGCTCACCCGGTCGAATTCAAGGCCGGCATGACTTGCGGCGGCAGCTACGTCGGCGGCTGAGCCCGCCTCATACAGGACGTAACAGCATTCGTCTTCGGGCACGAACACGGCCTGGACGAATCGGACCACGGCGCCACTTCTGGCTGCTCTGGCTGCTCCGGTCCTGGCCAGGGCGGCCATCTCGGCCGCGGAGGCACTGGCCGGCAGGTAAAGCTCCGCCAGATAGATCATGACTGCACGCTAGGCGCCGCCCGGCCGGCAGTGAACGCGGAGATCCACAGATTTTGGCGGGAGCGGGCAGCCGGACGGGCCCCGGCCATCGGCAGGCAGCGGTCATGGGGGAGGCAGGCAAACCCTCCGCTGCGGTCAGGCGGGCGGCTGAGGCCCGGCTGCCGCCGCATGCAGCCGGGCAGCCAGCTCGGTCCGCGACCGCACGCCGAGCTTGGCGTACGTCTTGGTGAGCGTGGACTCGATGGCGCGCACACTCACGAACAGCTCAGCCGCTGCCTCCTTGTTGGTGCGGCCGCTGGCGACGAGTTCGGCGACGCGCAGCTCTGTCGGCGTGAGCTCGGCCGGGCCTGGCGAGCGGCCGCTGATCCGGGCCAGCTCGTCGCGGGCCTGCGCTGCCCACAGCAGTGCGCTGATGCGCTCGAAGATGCCGAGCGCCTGCGACAGGGTGGCCCTCGCGGTACCGCGCAGCTTGAGCCGCCGCTGGACCGTGCCGAGCACCAGCAGGGTGCGGCCCTGGTCCAGCGGGTGCGGCGAGATGAGGTCATGCAGCCGAAGTGCCCCGGTCAGCTCCCTGACGGCCAGGTCGAGGTCGCCGCGGCCGGCGGCGAGCAGGCCCCGGCAGCGCGCCGTGAGGGCTCGCGTCAGCGGGTCGCGCATACCGCGCTCGACATCCGCCAGGAACGCGCCCGCCTGGTCCAGCTCGCCGGTAGCGATCAGAGCCTCGGCGATGTCCGGGGCGATGCTCTGCGTCGTCGGATGCCAGCCGATCTCCGGCAGCGTGCGGGCCAGCGGCCCGAGCCGCGCGGCTGCCGCGGGGTAGTCGCCGAGAGCCAGGTCGAGCGATCCGAGCATTGCCTGATGACACACCACATACGGCTTGTCCCCGGTGCGCTGCGCCAGTTCCAGGCCGCGGCTCGCCAGGTCGCGGACTCTGTCTGCCTGCCCCAGTAGCAGTGCCGCGGATGCGCAGCCGTACAGCAGGGAGACGGTGACTCGCGGCAGGTCAAGCTGCTCGGCAATCTCCAGTCCGTTCGCCGCAAGGCTGGCGGCCAGCCGGGCGTCGCCGCGCCGTCCGGCCACCCGCGACAGCCGCAGCAGGGTGTCGGCCCGCCGCTCCTCGATACCGTCGGCCTCGGCCCCTGCCAGGCACTGGCGCAGCGCCGTATCTGCCTCATCCAGGCGCCCCTGCTGGAAGTAGTAGATCCCGGCCACCAGTGCCGCCGACAGCCCCTCCGGCACGCTCCCGACCGCCCGCTCGAGTTCCAGAGCCCGGTCGAGTTCCCGTTCATCGGGGGTGCCTCGCTGGGTGTCGGCCGAGAACGCCTGCGCGAGGCAGGTCGACAGCAGCGCGGGCTGACCAGAGCGCTCAGCATCCGCCAGTGCCTGGCGTGCTTCGGCCGCAGACCGCTCCAGATCGCCTTGTATCATCCAGTTCACCGACAGCCGGAGATGGACGTCGGCGGTAAGCGCCGGGTCTCCGCCCGCTTCGGCCAGCGCCTGCCGCAGCAGCCCGACGGCTGCCGGAAGGTCATCGTCGTACAGGAAGCCGAGCCGGCTCAGCGCCGCTGCCCGGTACGGGCCAGGCGGTGCCGACTCGGTCAGGCTCTGCAGGGCCGCCCGGGCAGCCTGGGTCTCGCCGGCGATCTCGAGTTGCCGCGCAGTGTCAAGTCGGCGGCGAGCCGCATCCGCCGCATGATGCTCCGGCGTGAGCGACGCGGCGAGCTCGAGCAACTCGGCGGCGGTCCCCGGCGCGCCGCGCGCGGCGGCAGCCCGCGCGGCTTCGTCCAGATCCGCGGCGACAGAAGCTGACGGCCCGGAGACGGCGAACGCCCGGTGCCGCGCTCGCGCCTCGGGCAGCTGAACCAGCCGGGACGCCGTCGCGTGCAGCTCTCGCAGCCGGCCAGGCGGGATCCGGCTCGCAACGGCTGAGGCGAGAAGGGGATGCGAGAACCGGATTCGCCCGCCATCCTGCCTCAGCACGCCAGTTACTACGGCCGCGTCCAGGTCGGCGCTGCTAGCGCCCGCGGTGATGTACTGCCCGATGGGAGCATCTGGCATGACGGCGACCAGGCGGACGGCATCGATGACGGACGGCCGAAGCTCCCTGATGCGCTCGTCGACCAGGCCGCTGAGCGTGTCGGGCATTGGCAGGACGGCATTCGCCTGGCGGGTGACGCCGCGCCGGGCCAGCGCGCGGCCGAGTTCCAGCGCGATGAACGGGTTGCCGCCCGACTGTGCCTCGATCCTGCGCAGCGCGGGCTGCGAGAACGAGGTGCCGAGCCGGGTGCGCAGCAGCCTGCGCAGCGCGCCGAGACTGAGCGCTCCTACCGGCAGGAGCGCTGCCGCCAGCCGGGCCCGGTCAAGCTCGAGCGGCAGCTCAGCGCCCGGCCGGTCGGTCCGCTGGGCGCAGATCAGCCCAACCGGCTCGTCCTGCATCCGGCGGAGGGCGAACCCGACAGCGGTCTCGCTTGGCTGATCGAGCCACTGAACATCGTCGACGGCAACGAGGACCGGCGCCGTCGCCGCCAGGGCTGCCAGCGCAGCACGGAACGCGGCCGCTACGAGGCGGGGGTCGGGCGGCCGCCCGGCAGCCTCCTGCTCCAGCAGCGCCACCCGCAATGCGCGGGCCTGCGGCGGCGGCAGATCCTCAGCGATGCCGGCCAGCCGCCCTTCCAGCAGATCAGTTACTCCCGCGAAGGCCAGCCGTACCTCACTGCGGGCCGGACTCGTCTCGAGCACGGCGTAACCCCGCTCGGCGGCGAGCCCGGCGGCAGCGCGCAGCAGCGTGGTCTTGCCCGATCCGGCGGGCCCGGCGAGCACAAGAGCGCCGG
Source organism: uncultured Actinomycetota bacterium (assembly GCA_963719705.1). Taxonomy (GTDB): domain Bacteria; phylum Actinomycetota; class Actinomycetes; order Streptosporangiales; family Streptosporangiaceae; genus CAVRCV01. Next base: position 750,804 of record CAVRCV010000005.1, on the reverse strand, counting down.
CTGACCGGCGCACCCCGGTCAGGAAATCGGCGATTGCCGCCATCTCGGCATCCCGCCCGAGGACCTGCGGCTGCATGGGCCGAGCGTACGCCGGTAACAGGCCCTAGCCGCACGGGTCGGGGCCGGGGAACGCGCGGGTGACGGCGGCTGTGCGGCTGGTGACGTTCAGCCTGCGGTAGATATTTTCCAGGTGCTTGCGCACGGTGCCCTCGGAAACGCCGAGCCGCCTGGCGATCTGGGCATTGGTATGCCCGGCGGCCAGCAGGCCGAGCAGCTCCCGCTGCCGCGGGGTCAGGCCGGGCTGGGGATTGCGGCGGCGCTCGGCATCAAGGTACGCCTGGTGCAGGTGCGGGCGGACCAGGGTCAGCAGCGCGCGGTCTGCCTCGGAGAAAGCAGTTCCCGGACCGCGGAAGAGGAACATCCGCAGCGTCCGTCCCGGCCCGGCCGCCCGGCCCGGGCCTGCCGGGAGCGACAGCATCAGCTCGTGCTCCAGCCCTTTCGGCCGGTACAGGTCGGTGTACATCCCCGTGCTGTGCCACTGGCGGCGGGTGTAGAAGTCCGCGATCGTGACGACAGTGCGCAGGTCGCCGGTCCGGTCGGGGTAACTGCACGGCTGGCAGTCCCAGTAATGCGCCCAGTGCGCCGGCTCGAACGGGTCTGCCTCCGCCGGGCAGCCCACCGTGATCGCCGTGTCGCCCCGGATGGCCTGAAGGAACCAGGTCTCCTGACGCCTGCTGTCGAAGCCCTCGAACGAGATGACATCGCAGCTGATCAGTTCCTTCAGGTCCCAGAGCATGGACACCGGCAGGCCGCTGGCCGGGATGTCGGTGCGGTCCGCGCTGACGATGCCTGCCAGCATGCGCACGTCGCGCTCGCGCGGCAACACCGGAGCTGTCATCGGATCTCCCCTCGTCACCGTACGCCGCTGCGGGCGCGGCTGCCATACGCAGAACGGCGCATAGCCGCGGTGGGGCTGACCTGTCCATACTGGCTGCCGTCGTCCGCACCCACAACACCGGGAGATCGGAGGCTGGCGATGGCAACGGCCGCAGCCGCGAACCAGGGTCCCGTCACAGCCTACGCGCTGGGCCGCGACCCGGCCGAGAGCGCCAGGCTCCGCCGCCAGTCCGATGAGCTCAGGCCCTACGCCGCCGACCTGCTCGGACGGATCGGGCTGCGGCCGGGCCAGACGGCGATCGATCTTGGCTGCGGCCCGAGCGGCATCCTCGACCTGCTCGCGGCCGCCGTCGCGCCCGGCGGGCACGTCATCGGGCTGGATGCGGATCCGGCGCACGTCGCCATGGCCCGGCGGCACGTCGCCGAGCTTGGCCTGACCAACGTCGAGATCGTGCAGGGTGATGCCCGCGACACCGGGCTCGCGGCCGGCTCGTTCGATCTCGTGCACAGCCGGACGCTCCTGACGACCATCCCGAGCCCCGGCGAGGTCGTGACCGAGATGGCGCGGCTGGCCAGGCCGGGCGGCCGGGTCGCCAGCCAGGAGCCCGACGCGGCCGAGAGCCTGTGCTATCCAGAGATCCCGGCATGGGACAGGCTCAATGAGCTGTTCCGGGCCAGCTTCGGCAGAGACGGTGCCGACCTGCGGATCGGCCGCCGGCTGACCGAGCTCTACCGCGCGGCGAGCCTGGAGGACATCCAGGTCACCGCCCACAGTCCGCTGTTCCCGGCCGGGCATTCACGGCGGACCATCCGCGCCGACCTGGTACGCAGCCTGCGCCCGGTGATCGTGCAGATGGGACTGGCCGACGAAGCAGAACTCGACCGGCTCGACCGGCAGGTCCGCGAGCACCTCGCCGACCCCCGCGTGATCGTGATGTCGCATTTCCTTTTCGTCGCCTGGGCGCGCAAGCCCGCGGTAACCCCGTAACGACCCGGACCAGACCCGGGGCTCCGGCACCGCTCAGCGCTGGGTGATGATCTCCAGCAGGTGACCGTCGGGATCCTCGAAGTACAGGCCGCGGCCGCCGTCGCGGTCGCTGATCACACCCGGCCTGGTCCGGCCCGGATCCGCCCAGTACGTCAGGCCGGCGGTCAGGAACGCTGCCGACCGCTGCTGGTCACGGCACGAGACGATGGTGTGGTTCAGCTGCACGCTCATCTCGTGATTGTGCCCGATGCCGTCCAGGCGGCGATCTGTGCCCGCGAGCTGAAGCCGAGCTTGGTCAGGATGCTGCGGATATGGCTGTCCACGGTGCGCTCGGAGATGAACAGGCGCGCTCCGATCTGCCTGTTCGTCAGGCCCTCGGCGGTCAGCCGGGCGACGTCGGCCTCGCGCTGGCTCAGCACCCCGGTGCTGCCGTTACCGGTGCGGATGGCATCGCCCTCGGGGGCGGCGGGCGCGGGCTCGCCCAGCGCGAGCCGCAGGGCGGCGTCCCGGCCCAGTCTCATCCCGGTCCCCAGCCCGGCCTCGAACGCCGCGACGCCGAGCGCGGCGGAGGCCGCCTGACGTGCCCGGGTCAGCACGGGGCCGAGGAACAGCACGTGGTCTGAGCCGACCCGGCTCCGCGCGGCCTCCGCGGCCCCGAACAGCTCGGCCGCCAGCCGCGCCCGGCCGTCCAGCGCGGCGCGGCAGCCGGTCGCGGCGAGCAGGTAGAACTGCGCCACCTGGTCGTCGATCCGGTCGGCGATCCGCAGCGCCTCGGCCAGCAGCGGTCCGGACTCGCCCAGGTCGCCCGCGATCAGCGCCGCCGATCCCAGGTTGAGCAGCATCATCTCCAGGCCGTACACGTCGCCGGCCGCCCTGGCGAGGCGCACCCCGTCCGCGGCGCAGGCCCGGACCGCAGCAAGATCGGCCGCGAAGAACCCGCGGATGACCCGGGCCTGGACGACCGCCAGCCTGCCCGGCGGGTAGTCAAGTCCCGCGGAGGTGGCGTCCGCCTCCGCGAGCAAGCGCCCGGCCGCCGCGTGGTCGCCGGTCATGCTCAGCGCGATCGAGGTCATGGCCAGCGCCTCGATCAGCACGTCCGGCTGCCCGGCCTGCCGTGCGGTCGCCGCGGCCGCCGTCAGCGGTCCCCGGGCGGCCGCCGGCTCGGCCTTCAGCACCGACAGGAACCCGCACAGGAACTGGGCCCAGGCGCGGGTCCGCGGGTCGTCGCCGCCAGCGGCCAGGAACCCGCCGAGCCAGCGCAGTCCCTCGGTGATCGCCCTGGTGATCCAGTACCAGCCGAGGGCGGTGGCCAGATCGAGACCGCGCCCGGCGTCGCCCCGGTGCAGGCACCGCTGCAGCACGGCCCGGATGTTGTCGATCTCCAGGTCTGCCCAGGCCAGCCACTCGGCCAGCCGGTAGCGGCGCTCGGCCGCGGCCTGCTGGCAGGCCGACACGTAGTGCTCGGCGCAGCGCAGCGTGACGGCGGCCTCCTCGCCCGCCTGCGCCAGCTTGATGGCGGCGAACTCGCGCATCGTCTCGTGCAGCCGGTAGCAGGCGCGGCCGGTCGCGTCCTCGCGCAGCACCAGGGACTTGTCGACCAGTGCCGACAGCAGGCCGAGTGCCCGGGCCGGCGGCGCTTCCGGGGAGGTGCACACGGCCTCGACGTCGTCCAGGGTGAACCGGCCGGCGAAGGCGCAGCACCGGCGCAGCAGCGCGCGCTCGTCGGCGGCTAGCAGGTCATGGCTCCAGTCAATGGTGGTCCGGAGCGTCTGATGACGCGGCAGGGCGCCCCCGCTCCCCCCGGTGAGCAGGCCGAACCGGTCGGCCAGCCGGTCGAGGATCTGGTCCACCGCGAGCACCCGGGTCCGGACTGCGGCGAGCTCGATCGCCAGCGGCAGGCCGTCGAGCCGGCGGCACAGCTCCGCCACCACCGCCCCGTTGGCGGCGGTCAGCTCGAAGTCGCCCGATGCGGCGGCGGCGCGCTCGGCGAACAGCATGACCGTCTCGCTGCGCTCCAGCTGGGCGAGCTGCCCGTCCGCCTCGGGCGCGGGCAGTTCCAGCGGGGGCACCGGGACCACGTGCTCGCCCGGCACCGACAGCGGCTCCCGGCTGGTGGCGATCACCCGCACGCCCGGCGCCGCCCTCAGCACCTCGGCCACGAGCCGGCCCGCCGCCGCCAGGAGGTGCTCGCAGTTGTCCACGACCAGCAGCAGCTCCTTGTCCCGCAGGTAGGACAGCAGCAGCGGGAGCGGCTCGGTCGCCGACTGGTCCCGCAGGCCCAGAGCCGCCATGGCGGCGCTGCTGACGGCGTCCGGGTCCACGACCTCGCCGAGCTCGACCAGCGACCCGCCGTCACGCATGCTGCGGCCGAGGTCGGCCGCGGCCCTGATCGCCAGCCGCGTCTTGCCGACGCCGCCGGGCCCGGTCAGGCTGACCAGGCGGGCCCGGCCGAGCTTCTGCCGGATGCCGGCGAGCTCACGACGGCGGCCGATGAAGCTGGACGCCTCGGCCGGGAGGTTGCCCGGCCGCCGGGTGACCCTGGCCATGACACCTGTATACCTGCCGGGCCCGGTCCGGCCGCGCTGGCGGTACCGTTCGCCCGGTGCCGTATCGGTAATTTCACCGATGCCGGGCCCGGCGGGCGGTCCCTAGGGTGGCGACCATGGCCGACGAACCCGCAGCCGCGCAGAGCAGAGGTGCCCTGATGAAGACCATCCGCTATCACCGGTACGGCTCGCCCGACGTGCTGGAGCTCGAAGACGCCCGCCTGCCTGCCATCGGCGACGAGGACGTGCTGATCCGGGTGCTGGCCGCCTCGGTCAACCCGCTGGACTGGCACTTCATGCGGGGCAGCCCGTACCTCCTCCGCCTGCAGGCCGGGCTGCTGCGGCCCAGGGACAGCGGGCTCGGCGTGGACCTGGCCGGGCGGGTCGAGGCAGTGGGCGCGAACGTCACTACGCTCGCCCCCGGCGACGAGGTGTTCGGCACCGGCCAGGGCACCCTCGCCGAGTACGTCCGCGTCCGTCAGGATGGCGTGCTGGTGCCCAAGCCGGGCAATCAGAGTTTCGAGCAGGCGGCGTCGGTCCCGGTCGCCGCGTTCACCGCCCTGCAGGCCCTGCGCGACCACGGGAAGCTCCGGCCCGGCCACAAGGTCCTGGTCAACGGCGCGGCGGGCGGCGTGGGCACGTTCACGGTGCAGATCGCCAGGGCGCTGGGTGCCGAGGTGACCGGCGTGTGCAGCACCGGGAAAGCCGAACTGGTCGCGTCGCTCGGCGCCAGCCGGGTCATCGATTACACCAGGCAGGACTTCACCCGGACGAGCGAGCGCTACGACCTGCTGGTCGACATCGCGGGCAGCCGGCCGTTCGCCGCCTGCCGGCGCGTGCTCACCCGCGACGGGATCCTGGTCGGGGTCGGCGGCCCGAGCAAGGGCCACTGGATCGGGCCCATGGTCCGCCCGGTCAAGGCGATGCTGCTGTCCCGGTTCCTCCGCCAGAAGCTGACGTTCTTCCTGGCCAGGCCGAACCGGGAGGATCTCGCGCTGGTGGCCGACCTGCTCCGCACCGGGCAGGTCACGCCGGTCATCGACCGGACCTATCCGCTCGGCGAGGCTCCGGAGGCCATGCGCTATCTGGAGCAGGGACACGCCAGGGGCAAGGTCGTCATCATCATGTAGGCCGGCCGCCCCGGCGCGGGCCGGACTGCGCGGTCAGCCTGCCGTCGCCTGCTTGTACTCCCGCTGCAGCCTGCGCAGTACCGGCAGCGCGGCGAAGTAGGACCCGGCGGTGGCGATGCCGCCGATGCCCAGGTCGACCGAGACCCGGCCCTGGCTGGCCCAGTAGACGTCCTTGAGGTCCAGCAGCAGGGCGAACTCGTCGACGATCAGCGCCAGCCCGCTGCCGTAGCTGATGGCGAGGACCGGGTGGAGGCGGTGCCGTTCCTCGCCCCGGACCGCGACCGCGCCGACGCCGGTCAGCAGGCCGATGCCCCACAGGTAGTGGTGCACGTGCTCGCCGCCCACGCTGATGTTGCCGAACGGCCCCTTGCCGGCCCGGATGCTGTAGGTGAGCGCCCGCAGCCCGGCAAACGTGCCGGTGAAGGCGAGCCAGCTGAGCAGGGCGGAGCGCTGGCAGGGACCGAGTTCCTCGCGGTAGGCGCGGCTGACGGCGCCCGGCGACGGCATGCGGATCGTCACACCAGTACCATTACCCCGCCGGCCCCCTGACGCAACCCGCGGCACACCTGGCCTGGCCACAGGCCCCTGAGCACGCCCGGCCAGGGCCTACAGCATCGCGAGGAGCATGTAGCCCATGGCCGTGCTCATAGCGATCTTGTAGCACGCGGCGACCCTGGGCGCGAGCATCGTGCTGGCGCCGGCACTGGCTGCAGCGGCCGGGGTGCGGGAGGCGGCGGCCAGCTGGTCGGTGGTCCACAGGATGTAGCCGAGCATGAAGAGCGCGAGGACCAGGGCCGGGGCCGGGTTGCCGGCCAGGCCGGACAGGGGCATGCCCGGCATCGTCATGCCGCTGCCGTGGCCGCCGGGCGGTGCGGACCAGAGCATGTAGCACATGGCGGCGCACTCCGCGGCGTGCGGCGCCGGGTGCGCGCAGCGGTAACCGGCGGGCGGGCGCCCGGCGGGCGGGTGCCCGTGACGCGGGTGGCGGGAGACCGCCCGCCAGCCGAACCAGGCAGTCGCGGTGCCGAAGACGCCCAGCCAGACCGCGGCGGGGAGCAGGCCGAGGCGCGGCTCGAGCATGCCGGCCATGGCGATGCCCATCAGCACGTGCAGGGCGTCTGCCTCGGGCTCGGTGCGGCGGCCGCGCAGCCGCCAGATCGCCAGGCGGCTCGCGCAGCAGAGCGCGACCGCCAGCATGACCGCCGCGAGGCCGGGCCCGAGCCAGGATGGCCCGCTCATCTCGCCCGCCTGGCGGCACCGCGCGGAACCGGACTGTGCAGCATGACGCTGAAAGGCTAATCCGGCGGCATTAATTACCGCAAGGCAGAATGCGATAAACGAAGAAACGAGCCCCCCTGGTAAACCCGAGCCGGGTATTTAATAAACCCGTCCCCGGTATACGTCATACACCCAGAGGGTATCCAGATACCCGCCCGCCGTATTTCCGGTGCCTGATCGCTCTGCTGCGGCGCAAGTGGTAACAAATAGTCACTGCTTGCCTCCCTTGAGTGACGCCAGTCGGCCCGCCCGCGGCTGGGCGAGCGATCGGTCCAGGATTATCAAACGGTTTCTAGTCGGCACCGTGCGGCGAGTAGGTAGGATCTTGGCGAAATTGCAGCCACAGGCTGTAGGGCGGGAGACACTGCCGGCCACCATGCCGCCGGGCATCCGCAGGCGGCGGCGCCGGCCCAGCAGTAGTGGTAGCGAAGGCAGGTTATGCGCTGGGGGGTGGAGTGGCGGTCTGGGCTGTCCTGTTCGCGGTGGTAGCAGCGGTCCTGTGCATCGCTGCCGTGCTCGCCATGCTCGCGGTCGCCCATGTCGGGCTGTCCGGGGCCGAGGCGATTGAGCGCGACGGCCTGGCCAGGGGAGCGCTCGCGCCCGCCTGGTCGCTGCCGGACTCGGCCTGGCTCCGCGTCTCGCCGCCTGCGGGACCGCTGCAGCTCGTCCTGTTCGCCGATCACTCCCTGAAGTCGTTCCCGTCGGTAGTGGCGGGCCTGCGCGAGGTGATGGCGGAGCCGGACGCGCCGGAGGCTGTGGTACTGCTGCGGCAGTCCAACGAGCGGGCCGAGCCGGTACTGAGCCAGCTCGGCCTGGCCGGCCTCCCGGTGGTGGCGGGATCGCCCGCCCTGTACGGCCGCTACAACGTCAGGGTGGCGCCGTTCTGTGTGCTGGTCGATTCTGGCGGCCGGGTCCGGGCCTCCAGCCTGGTTAATCACGACTGGCAGGTGACCAGGCTGGTGCAGCTGGCCCGGCTGCCGCTGGATCCGGCCGAGCTGCGCGGGCAGGCCCGGCTCCGCCGAGGCCCGGCAGTGACCGCCGCCCGTTCCGCCGCGCCCGCGCCGGGTGCGGCGACCGCGACCGGAGCCGGGGGGTAGCGCGATGGACACGCTGGCGCTGATGGCCAAGGCCGGGCTTGCCGCCGTGCTGCTCGTCGCCGCCGGGGCCAAGCTCGCTGACCTGGACGGCTTCGCCCTCACGGTGCGGCTGTTCCTGCCCCGGCTGCCAGGCCCGGCCCGGTCGGCCCGGCCGCCCCGCGGGGCATCCGCCCTGGCCGTCCGGCGGGCGGCGGCCGCCGCCATCGTCGGCGCCGAGTTCGCGCTGGGCGCGGCCAGCCTGTGCTGCCCGGCGGTGGCCTGGCTGAACCTGGCCGTGCTCGGTGCCGGATGCAGCTTCGTGGCCGTCGCGGCGGCCGGCTACGTCTTCTACCGCGGCCGGTCCTGCTCCTGCTTCGGGGCGCTGAGCAGGCGGAAGTTCGATGCCGCCGGGATCGCCAGGGCCGCGGTGATCGCGGCGGCCGCGGCCGTGGCCGTGGTGGCGGTGCCGCCGTCGGCGGTCCGGCTCGGCGCGCCAGAACGGTTCCTGCTGCTGGCTGCCGCCTGCCTGCTAGCGGCCGCCGCGGGCACCGCGGCCAGGGCGCTGGCGGTGGGCCGCGCGGCCCGGCCGGAACTGGCGGCCCGATGAGGATCCCGCTGTTCCTGGCCGTGGCCCAGTGGGCGCTGCTGCTCGCGCTCGGCCTGCTGGTGATCGTGATGTACCGGCAGCTCGGCCGGGTGCTCGGCCGGGCCGAGCCGGCCCCGGCCGGTCCGCCGGTGGGCAGCAGGGCCGGGAGCATCAGCTACACCAGGCCGGATGATCCGGCAGTGCGCGTGCTGGCGCCGGGCGACGGGCAGCCCGCCCTGCTGGCCTTCGCCGACCCGACCTGCCCTGCCTGCGAGCGGCTGGTCGCAGCCCTCGGCCAGGCGCGGCAGGCCGGGGACCTGGACGGCCTGCGGGTGCTGCTGCTCAGTACCGACCCCCCCGGCTACCTGCAGGTGTCGGCGGAGTTCCGGGCCACGTCGGAGGAGATCGGGTACCCGCTGGCCCGCTCCGACCTGGCCGGTTACCAGGCCTCGGCCACCCCGCTGCTGGTCGCCATCGACGGCGGCGGGCTGGTCCGGGCCGCCGGGCACGTCACGTCGGCGGCCGAGGTGCGCGCGTTCAGCCAGGCGTGCCTGCGGCCCCCCGCGCACGACCTGCCCCTCCAGGCAAACCCGATGACCAGGTGAAGGGATGACAAGCAGATGAGCATCAGGCAGCTGCCGGCCAGCGTGGACGCCAGGGTCAGCGCCGTGACCGAGCGGGTGGTCCGGCGGCTGAACCGGCGGGACGCGCTGCGCGGCGCGGTGCTGGGCGGCGCTACCGGCCTGGCCGCGCTGGCACTGGGCCAGCGCCCGGCCTTCGCGGTCACCTGTGAGTGCGGCCCGACCGCCCGCTGCTCGGGCTGCCCCGGCACGGGCTGCCCGCACGGCTATCACCTGTGCCGCGGCTCGGACACCAGCGGCTGCTTCAACGACCAGGGCTACCGGTGCATCTGGCCGCAGGGCGAGTGGATCGCCTGCATGGGCCTGGGCCGCGGGTTCGGGTACCGGGTCTGCTACGACTGCATCGGCAAGAGCGGCTGCCCGGGCTGGTGCACCTGCCTGAGCGAGTGCATCTGCTGCGACTGCGAGACCGCGGGCGACATCCGCGCCGAGCAGCGGCGGATCCAGGCGCCCGGCACGAGCCAGGCCAGTACCAGCCAGAACAGTGCCAGCCAGAACAGCGCCAGTTAGATCGGTGCTAGCCAGGACAGTGCTAGCCAGATCGGCGTCGGCCGGGTCGGGCAGGACGGCCAGGCTGCTGCTCGCGGCCGGTGCAGTGGCGGCCGGGATCGGCGCCGGCTGGCTGGCACACGGCCGGATCGCGGTGATCGCCGCGCTGGCCATCACGGTGGCGGCGGCGAACGGCTACGCCAAGTCGCACTCGCCTTGAGGCGCGAACTCGGCGGCCTCGCTGGCCGCCGGCCTCCCGGTCGGGAGACTTGCCAGCGGCGCCTGGGTGATTGCCGCGTACGCACTGCCCGCCGCCGCGATCTGGATGCTGCTCGGGCTCGTGCTCGGCGCACTGCCGGTCGGCCCGGTGTCAGTCAGCCCAGTGTCAGTCAGCCCAGTGTCAGTCAGCACGGGCGCGCTCGTGCTGCTCATCTGCTACGCGGGCGGCTACGGCCTGGCCGAGCTGGCCGGGCCGGGTCCCGGCACCCGGCTGCCGGCCCCGGCACCCGGTGGCAGGTGCCGCAGTCGCTGGTGGCGCAGGCGCCCCGGCGCCTGCGGCTGCTGATCTGGGGCGCGCTGCTCGGGCCGGGGTTCGCCACCCGCAACCCCTACCCCGGCTTCGCCATGCTGCCGCTTGCGGTCGCCGCGTCCGGCAGCCTCACTGCCGCGGTAGCGCTGGGCGCGGCCGTCGGCACGGTACACGGCACCGCCCGCGGGCTCGCGCTGCTGCGCGATGCGCGGGACCTGCGCGCGGGCACCGCGGCCGGTCATCTCGCGCACCTGCTGAAGTCGCTGTACTGGCGCCGGCTCGACGGCGTTGCGCTGCTGCTCACCGGCGGCGCCGCGGTGGCGGCCGTCCTGCCGCGACTGTGACAACCGAAGACAAGCAAGGAAGGCATAAACGATGCGCAGGACGCTGATCACGGTCACCACGCTGATGTCGGCCGCGGGACTGCTGTCGGGGACCACCCTGGCGCTGGCCAGTCCCGGCCCGGTCCGGCCCGGTACGACCAGGATCGAGCACTTCCGGATCATCAGCACCGCGGCCTCGGCCAAGAGCCAGAGCCTGCTCGCCACCGGCGCGTTCGTGGCCGGCGGCAGCATGGTCGTCGGCACGAGCTACGACAGGGCGCGCCTCTACCGCGGCTCGTTCCGGCTCTACCCGGTCGTCACCTACCGGTCGGCACCGCAGCCGCCGTCGCGCTGCATGTTCACCGAGACCGAGCGCGGTACCTACCGGATCGGGCACGGCTCGGGCCGGTACCGGAAGCTCGGCGGCCGCGGCAGGTTCACCATAAAGATCACCGGGGTGCTGGCCAGCACCGGCAAGAACCAGTGCGGTCGCATGGTCGCCTTCCAGCAGATCACCTACGCGACCGGCCGGGTCAACCGGTAGCGCCCGGTGCCGGCCGGCCAGTGTCAGCGCCCGGCGCTGGCTATCCAGCGGTTACCCGGCGCGCTGTCTCAACCAGCGCTTCTGCTGCCCTTCCGGCGCGCTTAGCATCGCCAGTGCTGATGCCGGTACGGCTGTAAGCTGCCTTGGTCTTCATACCCAAAAGTACGCCCAGGTGCCTGGCTGATTCCTTGTGGGCCTGCGACAGCATGGCTACAGCCTCGTTGTGATCCTGGCCTTGCGCGTATTCGCCCAGTCGAGTGCAGCAGATAACGTCGGAGGCGGCGATCCCTGCTTGGATGCATAGCATCACAAAGGCGTCCGTGGCTGCTGTTTCTCCGCCTGCCGGATCGGCTATCAGGATGGCTGCGTCGAGAAACTCGATGGCCTTACGCAACCGTCCTTGCCTGACATCAGGCGTGCAGGGGTTCGTGCGTGCCAAAGTCAGGTGCTCCCTTGCCGTAGATGTTGAATGAGCCAAGCGCGATGGCCTGCAACAGTAAGAGCATCGTTCAGCACATCGCGGAGCACAGGCTCGTCACGCGCGGCAAGAAGTTCGCTAGCGCTGTACTCAAGGGGTCGCGCATCGTTGCCGGTCCATCTGCTGATGTCGGATGCCAGTGTGCTTACCTGTGCATCCCAGATGTCAATCGGTGCATTGTCGGGACGAATGAGGAGAATATCTATATCACTTGTCTCGGTCATAGTTCCACGAGCCGCCGAACCAAATATTGCCGCGTACCGTGGTTTCGGATCCCAATTTTCGAGACTTTTTTCGATCTGCAAAAATAGTGTCTGAGTAAGATCGGCGAGTTGGATTATAAGATCAGCAGCCAGGTGTTCACGATTAAGCTGGTACGCGTACGCGGCGCCGATCTTCGTTGACTGAACGATTCCCTGGCGAGCGAGGCGCAGAAGAACCTTGCGGATGCCCTCCTCTGAATGGCGATCGAGTATGCGATGAAGCTGCCCGGCGGTGAAGGCCACTTCATGCTGGGCGAGCACGGCGAGGACGTCGGCATCTAGAGTAGGCGTGATCGTAGCTAGTGGCCGATTCAGCTGCATGACATCTCCCGGCAGGCCCTCTGGCCGTTCCAACTATAGTACACCTAGCTGTACTATAGTTCGGGTAACAGCGCACCCTGGTACCCGGCCGCCGCCTCGATGACCGCGCCGGCGGCCAGCAGGAGCTCCTCGCCGCCGGGCGGGCCGATCAGCTGGAGGCTGGCCGGCAGCCGGTGCTCGCTGGGCACCGGCAGCGCCAGCGCGGGCAGCCCGGCCACGTTGACCGGCATGGTGTACCCGGTGTAGGGCTGGTTCGCCGCGTCAGCCAGGGCCGGCGGGAAGATTGCCACGGTCGGCAGCGCGAGCAGTCTCGCGGTGCCGGTCAGCCCGGTGGTTCCAGTCAGCCCGGTGGCCCCGGTGAGCGCGGTCAGGCGGTCCCGCCACCGCCGCTGGCAGTCGCGGGCCCCGGCGATCCGCCCGGCGACCTCCCTGGCGGCCTGGTCCAGCCGGGCCAGCACCTCCGCGCCGAGCCGCGCTCTGGCCGCGGGCTCGGCGAGCAGCGCGCGGTTGACCTCGGCCGCCTCGATGTCGATGATCACGTCCCCGGCGTCCTTGGCCTCGGCCCAGCCGTCCAGGCTGGCCTCGGTGACCGGCAGCCCGCTGCGGGCCAGCGCCCGGTCCACCGCGGCATCGATGCGGGGGTCGACCCGCGGGCCGCCGGGCCTGATCCGCGTGATCTTGACCGCGGCCACCGGGGGGACCGTGAACCCCGGCTCGAGCAGCGCCATCCCGGCCGCGGTGCCGGCCACGTCGCGGGCCAGCGGGCCGACCGTGTCCAGGCTCGGTGCCAGCGGCCACACCCCGGCCAGCGGCACCCGGCCGTGCGTGGTCTTCAGCCCGGTCACGCCGCAGAACGCGGCCGGGACCCGGACCGAGCCGCCGGTGTCGGTGCCATAGGAGACATCCGCCTCGCCGTCGGCGACGGCCACCGCGGACCCGCTGGACGACCCGCCGGGTACCAGGCCCGGATCGAGCGGGTTGACCGGCGTGCCGAACCACTCGTTCACGCCCGAGGCGCCGAACGCCAGCTCGTACAGGTTGACCTTGCCCACGATCGCCGCCCCGGCGGCCCGCGCGCCGGCCATGCAGGCCGCGTCGGCCTCGGCCGGCCCGGCGGTCTCGGCCACCGCCCGGCAGCCCGCGGTCGTCGGCACGCCCGCGATGTCGATCAGGTCCTTGACCGCGAGCCGGATGCCCGCATCCGGATGCGGCAGCCGCAGGATAAAGGTGCTCACCAGGTCAACCTAGCCGGGACCCGAACCCGGCCGCGCCGGGTTATTCCGGCCTCGGCCGCCTCATCAAGCCCGTTCCTACTTCGGGTCTGATGATCACAATGTCGTCGGCGGTGTCATGGTCGGTCAGTGTCTCGATGTAGTCGCGGACCATCTGCTCGGCTCCGTCGAGGTTCCGTGACTGCGTAACGCCGACCCCGTCGACGTGCAGTTCCCAGCCGTGCTTCTATTGCTTGGCGCGTTGGCGGGATACTGGTCAGGTGGTGGGGGATCGTACTGATTTCTTCGTTAGTCACGCCGGCCCTGACCGGGCGTGGGCGGAGTGGGTGGCCTGGCAGTTAACCGAGGCCGGGTACACGGTCGAGCTGGATGTGTGGGACTGGGCCGCCGGGCAGAATTTCGTCACGGCGATGAGCGATGCGCTGGACCGGTGCGACCGGGTGGTCGCGCTGTTCTCTGCGGCGTATTTCGACCGGTCCCGGTATACGACCGATGAGTGGTCGGCGGCGTCGCTGCACGTGCCGGGCACCGGGGAGGGCCGACCGGTCCCGGTCCGAGTGGAGGACGTGCCCGCGGAGGACATGCCGGCGGTGCTGGGGCCGCTGGTGTACCAGGACCTGTTCGGGGTGGGCGAGCAGCAGGCCCGGCGGCTCCTGCTGGCGGCGGTGGCCGGGCCGCGGCGCCCGGACTGCGAGCCGGTGTTCCCCGGGCATGGCAGGCCGGGGGGCATGAGCAGGCTGGGTGGGTCGGGTCCGCGGCTGCCGGGCAGTGTGCCGCGGGTGTGGAACATCCCGGCCCGCAATCCGGGGTTCACCGGCCGGGACGGGCTGCTGGTGGCGGTACGGGAGCGGCTGCTGGCCGGGGACAGGGCGGTGGTGCAGGCCCTGCACGGGATGGGCGGGGTGGGCAAGACCCAGCTGGCGGCCGAGTACGCGCACCGGTTCGCCGGGACCTACGACCTGGCCTGGTGGGTGGCCTGCGAGCAGGCCGGGCTGATCGGCGAGCAGTTCGCTGCCCTGGGGGCCGAGCTGGGCTGCGCGCAGGTCGGAGCGGGAGCCGACGCGGTGCGAGCAGCTGTGCTGGCGGAGCTGCGGGAGCGGGGCCGGTGGCTGCTGGTCTTCGATAACGCCGAGGCGCCGGCGACCTGGCGGGGTGGCTGCCTGGCGGCGGCGGCCATGTGCTGATCACCTCCCGCGAGCGAGGCTGGACAGAGATGCTCACCGGTGCCGCCACGGAACTGCCCGCGCCGCTGGCCGCCCGGGCCGCCGACCCGCTGGCCTGGCGCCAGACCCTGGCCCGCCTGACCCGCCAGGCCCTGGCCCGCCTCGATCACCGCGGGCTCCAGCTGCACCGGCTCACCCAGGCCATCCTCCGCGATCGCCTCACCCCGGAACAGGCCGCCGCCACCCGCGCCCGCGCGGAGGCCATCCTGGCAGCCAGTGACCCCGGCGACGAAGACGACCCCGCGACCTGGCCCCAATGGGCGCGGCTGATGCCGCACCTGCTGGCCGCCGACCTTGCCGCGACCACTAATCCGGGCCTGCGCCGCCTGGCATATCGGGCGAGCCGGTACCTGCTGGCGCGCGGTGATGCCCGCAGTGGCCATGACCTCGCCAGCCACCTCTACCCGCAGTGGCGGGAACAGCTCGGTGCCGACCACCCGCAGACCCAGGCGATCGGGTACTACCTGGCCCAGGCGTTCCGGGACATGGGCCGCTACGCCGACGCCCGTGATCTGGACCAGGACCTCCTGGACCGCCGTCGGCTCCTGGGCGAGGACCACCCCAGCACCCTGGTCTCCGCCAGCAACCTCGCCGACGACCTGCGCGCACTGAGCCAGACAGAGGGATGACTCCTGAAACGGATCTGGCCGCCGTAGGTCACCCTTCTCGGCCGGCCGGCGGCCGCGGCACTGGCCAGCGGCTGGCATTTACCGGATCAGCCGGGTTGCCCGGCGGATGAGTGTTCATCTATATTCTTCCTGACGAATTCGCCTGGACGCATAAATGTCACGGTTGTCTCGCTCGGCCGATCACCCGTCACCTGACCGCCTGGGCAGTGCTCGCCGCGCACCGCCGGGATCCGCGCGATCCGGGTCCGGAGCAGGAGTTCTGCCAGCGCTGGCAGCCGTGGGGGGACCCGTGGAAATATTCCTGAGCTATTCAGGGCCGGACGGTGAGATAGCGGAGCGTATTGCCGCCCGGCTCCGGCGCGACGGCCATCAGGTTTTCAGCTGGACGGAGCGGCGCGGCAAGCGGTTCATGGTCGAGATCGAGAAGGCGATCAAGGCGGCAGATGCCTTCTTAGTGCTGCTGTCCCCGGCGTTCCGCGAGTCGTACTGGTGCCGCCGGGAACTGGAAATGGCGATCCAGCGGGACCGGGCCATCCAGGCCGCTGACCCGGACGCGGATTTCATCCACGTCCTCCACTTAGGCGGCGTGTCGCATCAGGATGCGGGCATGCTCGGCGGGCACGACTGGCTGGAGCTGAGCGATCCCGGCCAGTACCGGGACGGGCTTGATGAGCTGGCCGGGCGGTTCCCGGCCGGCCAGCCCGGCGGCGAGCACGGCCAGGTTCCCGCGGCCGCCTTCAGCACCGAGCCGATCCTGCGCGAGCACGGGGCGGACGATCCGGTCTTCCGGAATCGCGACGAGGAACTGCGCAAGGTGCTGAACGGCCTGACCAGCACGGCAGGCCCGCATTTCTGGCTGGTGGTGGCGCCGCCCCAGCTCGGCAAGACCTGGTTCCTTGAGCACATCGGCGCGCACGACACGCTGTCCGGCGCGGATCCGTGGATGGTCCGGCCGCTGGATGTCCGCGCGCACCCGGCCGAAGTGCGCACGGACGCGGCCGCGCTGCTCGCGCTCATGTTCGGTAACCCGTCCGGGCCCGGCGACGGCCGGGTTACCCTCCGGATCGCGCAGGAGATCATCAGGACCGGTCAGCCGCAGCTGTGCCTGCTGGACAGCGCCGAGCTGCTGAGCGAGCAGACGGCCGGGGACTTGCGGCTGCTGATCGCCGAGATCTGCCAGCACCTGCAGGAGAGCCGTCGCAGGGAACCGCGGCTGGCGCTGATCGTGGCCAGCCGCCGGGCCGAGGGCTGGAAGGGCGTGACCCCGCTACGGCTGGCGGACCTGCCGCTCACGCAGTTCAACAGCGCCGTGGTGCACCAGACACTGCACGACCTGTCCGCTGAGACGGACGGTCCGGTGAAGAGGCTGAGCGAGTACGCGGTCCGGGTGCACCGGGTCACCGAGGGCCTGCCCGCGCTGCTGGTGCCCTACCTGCTGTGGATCAAGGCGGAGCTGTGGCTCGGCATGGACCGGCTGGGGGACCCGGAGCTGTTCGAGGAGCTGGCCGTCCCCTACATCCGGGAACAGCTGCTCACCCCCGAGAGCCTGCTCCCCGACGGCCAGGAGGCCGCCGGGGCGCCGCTGCGGGCGCTGCTGCACTGCTGCCGGGTGCTGGCGCCCTACCGCTTCTTCACCATGTCGCATGTGCGCCACCACCTGGACTGCGACGAGGAGTTCCGCACCGCCCTGCAGGCCGCGGACTGGACCATGTCCGACCTGTGGGCGGTCATCGGGCAGGCGGCCCTGCTCCGGCGGCCGCAGGCGGAGCCGTGGAAAGAGGTCCATGCGGCGATCCGCCGGCTGCTGTTCCGCTTCTTCCACCGGACCGATGGCGAGCGGGCCGAGGCACACGAGCGCGCCCGGCAGTACGTGCAGGTCTGGCGGGATGACCTGCGGGGGACTGATCTGGCCATCAGCCTAGTAGAGTGCCTGTGGCACGAGGCGAGTTCGCTGGTCCTGCGCGATTGCCCCGAGCTGGAGCTGAAGCTGACCGAGTTCGCCCGGATGCTGTCCCGCAGCCTTCAGGACTCGGCTCCCTTTTCCGCGGACGAGCTGCGCGAGGGGGCGGCGGACCGGATCCGGGATGACGACGAGTTCGGGGAGCTTATTGGTAACGGCGACGGTCTGCTGAGCCGGCTGGTCGCGGTGGTGCTGAGGCCGGAGGAGCCGTGACATGGGCGACAACGATCCCTACCCCCGCTATCTTCAGCGCGGTGAAGAGCGGCACCTGCTCGACGAGGTGGCGCGCGTGCGGGCCGACGGCCAGAGCCGGGCGGTGCTGCTCTACGGCCCCGGCGGTGTGGGCAAGACCTCGATGGTACGGCGGCTGGCGGAGGTGCATGAGGACGACCGGGCGACGGCCTGGCTCTGGCCGGTCGACATCGACGACTCCGAGTACTGGCTGCTGTCGAACCTGGAACAGTACGTCGCGAACGGGTTAGACCCGAAGCATCATTACTTCAGGGACTACCTGGAGCACCGGTCCCGGCTCCCGGTCTATACCAGGCCGCGCATCGGCTACGAGACGGTCGTCAGCCATCTCGCTCAGATCAATCAGGTCTTCGCCGACTGCTACCGCAGGTTCACCGAGGGCAGCGGCATGTGCGTCGTCATCACCCTGGACACGGTGGAGGCCATCCGCGGGGTGTACCTGCTGCACACCCTGACCCAGTGGATGAAGAGCCTGCCCGCGACCCTGTTCATCCTGGCCGGCCGGCCGGTCGGCGGATCGGGGCAGGAAGGCAAGGAGATCAGGGATCCGATCGAGCACGAGCTGGCCGACCCGCACCGTCCGCTGCCGGCCAGGGTGATCCGGCTCGGCGAGTTCAGCAAGCAGGCGGCCCTGGACTACCTGGCGGGCAGCGCGGTGGCGGCCGGCCTGCGGCCGGCCGACCGGGAACCGGAGAAACTGGTCCACCTGACCAGGGGGCACCCGCTCTGGCTGGCCTTCACCGTGGACTACCTGCGCAATACCGGTGTGCCGGCGGAAGCGGAGAACCCGCTGGACGTCATCACCGGCAGCGTGCCCTACCAGGGCGCGCTGAGCTCGGCCGGGCAGGCCCTGCACGAGGGCTTCATGCGTCACCTGGTCGCGCCCTACCAGGAGACCGACTTCTGGCACGAGGCGCTGAAGCGGCTGGCCGTGGTGCGGGAGAGCATCAGCAAGGACGCCTGGCAGCTGCTCATGGCCGACCGCGAGCCACCGGCCGGGATGTCCCTCGCCGACACCTGGGACGCACTGGGCGAGATCCCCTGGATCCGCCCCAGGGCCAACCGCCGGTACGTGACGCTGCACGACGCGGTGGCCGAGGAACTGGCGCAGCGGATCATCCCGGTACACGACGAGAAGCAGGACTGGCGCTATGACCTATGGCGGAAGGCGGAAGAGATCTACGCGGGCCTGAGCGCCGAGCGCGAGGCAACCCTGCGCGGCGACGTGGAGCGGCTGGATGACGAGCTGCAGTCCGCCTCGCCCCAGCTGGCGGTCGGCGCGGAGCTGCCGGCCGGTCGGGAGCGGGACCTGATCGAGAACGCGGAGCAACTGGAGCTGCAAAGGCGCGAGCTTTCCCAGCTCAAGGCGATCCGGCTGTGCTACCGGCTGCTGTGCGATCCCACCGGGGGGTGCGAGCAGTTCCTGGATCTGATGGAGCAGGCCAAGCGCGACCACGACGCCCTGTTCCAGGACCTGCTCGCCGCGGAGATCCAGCGGTTCCTGCCCAGCCCGGTGCCCGCGCGCGGCGCCGGCGACGTGGTCGGCGAGGCCATCGGTAAGTTCCGCGAGTGGCTGACCAGAGACGGCCAGGCCCTGCACATCGACGTCGGGGTGAGCCTGGCCGATCACCTGATCCGGGCCGAGAAGCCAGCGGAGGCGTTCGACCTGCTGGCCACCCTGCCCGCCGCGACCGCCAGCCCGTCGCAGCGATACCGGCTGGCCAACCTGCGCGGCAACACGTGCATGCGGATGCCGGAACAGATCAGGCAGGCGGAGACGCACTTCACTGAGGCGCTCGCCGAGGCCACGGCCCTGCAATCGGAAGAAGGCCTGCGGCTGGTCGCCAAGGCACACAAGGAACTCGGCTTCTACTACCGCAACATCGGCAGGTGGGACAACGCGGACAAGGCCTACGCCATGGCGCGGGACGCGATATCGACGGCCAGGTCGGCCGGCCAGCCGGAGGACGAGAACCGGGAGGAGATGGCGTCGATCCTGTCCAACTGGGCCTATGTCAAGGGACTCACCGGCGATTACCGGGCCGGCACCAACCTGGCGCAGAGCGCGATCACGGTTCGGCGCCGGCTGGGAAACCGGCAGGACGAGGGCAGCTCCTGGAGCGTGCTCGGCGAGGTGTACCGGTACGAGCGCAGGTTCCACAAGGCATGGGATGCCTATGCCGAGGCCGAGCGCATCTTCCAGGAGCTGCGGAACTGGGCCTGGATCGGGCAGGTCCGCCAGGAGCAGGCCGTCTGCCTGCTGCAGGCGCACCAGGAGAAAATCGATCTCGTGACCGATCCGGTCGCCGAAGCCGAGCGCCTGATCACCGAGGCGCTCGACCTGTGCCGCGACCTGGCCGTCCGCGGCTACCCGTCCGCGCTCAACCGGGCCGGGCGGATCTACGCCGAGAGGGACTTCGATACCGGCCTGAAGTACCTGGCGGACGGCATCACCGAGGGCAGGCGGCTGTCCGATGGCTGGTTCTGGTTCGCCAACATGGTCGAGCGGGCCGAGCTGTGCTACCGGGCCTGGCAGGAAACGGGGGATGAGGCGTACCGGGCCCAGATCCGTGAACACGAGGCGGACATCGCGGTGGCGATGGACCGGTACCAGTTCCCGGATCTGGAGGGCAGATGGGATCTGCTGCAGGGGCACCTGCGGGTGCATCATTCGGTGGAAACGGATGACGAGAGCGGCCTAGGCCACGCGCTGGAGCACTATAAGTACGGGTTTGCCCTGATCGCAAAGCAGTATGTAGGTTCCTCTGGCGCCGCTGAAGTCGCAGAAGAATTCAGGCACCTGGGAGAGCTCATTACGAAACTCTCGCCACAGAAAAGGGCAGAATGGCAGGCAGCCCTTCGTCATGCCTGGAGCGGCCTGGAGTCCGAGGCGACCTTGCTCCTGGCCGGGCTCGAAGAGCTGTACTAGCGACCTTCCGGCAGCTCCACTGACCAGAGAGGTGCGGCCCATGACGCCAGTGCTGCGGGCGCGCCAGGCCATCGCGCTGTCCGGCCTCGACATACCTGGCGCTCCAGAGCTCCTCGTGCACAGCTGCGAGGACTGCGCCTGCCCGGTCAGTCAGAGCCAGCGCGAGCAGGCTCTCGCCCGGCCGACGGCCCTCGACGGTCCCGGCGACTGGGTCTGCGGGGACGGCCTGGTGGAGATGCCGCTCGGCGGCGGGCACCGGCTGCTGTTCAACCCGGCCGGGCGCGGCGGCGTGCTGGTCGTCAACGAGCCGGCCTACCAGATCTTCCGCCGCTTCCGTGAGCCCGTCTCGCTCGGCCAGGTCCGGGCCCGCTGGCCCGCGCCGGGCGACGACCTGCGGGACGTCATCACCCGCCTCAGCCAGTTCGACATCATCCACCCGGCCGGGCAGGCCCCGCGACCGGAATTTCCCGGCGGCCGGGTGCTGACCGCCTGGCTGCACCTGACCAATGCCTGCAACCTTCGCTGCCCGTACTGCTACCTGACCAAGACGGCCGAGGGCATGGACGAGTCCGTCGGCCGGGCCGCGGTGGAGGCAGTGATCCGTTCCGCCGTCAGCCACGGTTTCCCGGCGGTAAAGCTGAAGTACGCGGGCGGGGAGGCAAGCCTTGCGCACCGCCTGATGATGACCCTGCACGCGCATGCCAGGGCGCTCGCCGACCGGTCCGGGCTGGAGCTCCAGGCAACCCTGCTGAGCAACGGCGTGGCGCTGCCGCCGAGGCTGATCGGGGCGCTGAAGTCCGCGGGCATCCGGGTGATGATCTCGCTCGACGGCCTGGGCAGCCAGCACGACGTCCAGCGGCCGACGGTGAACGGCAAGCCGTCGTTTCACCTCGTCGAGCGGACGATCGCGGCGCTGGCCGAGCAGGGCCACCCCCCGCACCTGTCCATCACCATCACCAACCGCAACGCCGGAGGCCTGGCCGAGGTGGTCCGGTTCGCGCTGGAGCGCGAGCTCACGTTCAGCCTTAACTTCTTCCGCGACAACGACTGCGCGGCCAGCTTCCCTGACCTGCGCTACCAGGAGCAGACCATGACCGCGGCCCTGCTGGAGGCGTTCGCCGTCATCGAGGAGTCCCTGCCTCGGTGGAGCGTCCTGGGCGCGATACTCGACCGGGGACAGCTGCTCGAACCGCGGCAGCGCTCCTGCGGCGTCGGCCAGGATTACGTGGTCATCGACCAGCACGGCCGGGTCGCGAAATGCCATATGGAAATCGAGCGGACGCTCGGAGACATCCTCACCGACGATCCGCTGCGGCTAGTACGGCAGGACGAGTCAACTGTCCGGAATCTGCCGGTGGTGGAAAAAGAGGGCTGCCGTGACTGCACCTGGCGGTACTGGTGCTCGGGCGGGTGCGCGGTAGCCACTTTCAAGGCGACCGGCAGGTACGACATCAAGTCGCCGAACTGCAACATCTACAAGGCAATTTACCCGCAGGCACTGAGACTAGAGGGCCTGCGGCTGCTCCGGTACGCCCGGCCAGCTGCCACATCTGGCTAGTCCAGCCGATCAGGTGCCGGAGCTTGTCGGCAGACTGGCCGAGGGGCGGGCCAGGGGCGGGCCGCCTGCCCCTCGGCGCGTTCGGGATCCGGCTCGCGCCGGGCTGGCGTTACAGGGTGAGGGTGATCAGCGCGCCCATCTTCGGGGTGCCGATTCCGGTCGCCTCGTCATAGCCCGGCGTGACCGGGAACAGGCCGTTGTTCGTGGTGGTCTGCCCCGCTCCGGTGATGTCGTGGAAGTACAGGTTCGGGGCGAGGTTGAACAGCAGGTACAGCAGCGGGTTGATGTTGCCGCTGCGGAACCCCTGGAAGCTGTCCCGGTCGCCGATGACGGCCGACCACAGCGGCGAGGACAGGCTGGTGCCGCCGATGCCGAACCAGCCGGGCGGGTTCTGGCCGGAGCTGAACGCGCACTCGCCGAACGGCGTGCTGGCGTTGGAGGTGCAGTACTCGGCGTACGGGGTGAACTCGTCGGCGTTGGCCGACACGTCCGGGTCCTCCCGGCACGGCGTGCCGGTGGCCGCCAGGGCGCACTGGGTGCTGCCGTTGCCGGTGGTGCTGAACGGGTTGTTCACGCCCGGCCCGGTCTGGTAGAACGGCCGGCCCCACCACTGGCTGGAGCCGCCGCCGCCTGCCCCGCTCACCGCGCACCAGAAGAAGCCGGGCTCGCCGCCCTCACTGGCGCTTGAGTTGCACAGGCTGTCGGTGTTCCACACCGACTCGGTCCCGGCCGGGTAGGCCGGGCTCTGGTTCTGGCCGGGGTTGAAGCTCTCGAACGAGGTGCCGCCGACGCTGGTCACCCACGGCTGCGAGGGCGGGTCCAGCACGTTGACGATCGTGGTGCCGTCGGAGCGGATGCAGGAGAACGCGCCCGAGTCGCCCTCGGCGCCGAACACGCTCTGGCCCTGCAGCGCCATCTGCTCGAAGACCGTGTTCTCCGCCTGCACGTAGCCGGAGGTCACGTCGTTCTCGCAGACGGCCCAGCTGGAGCTGACCGACTCGACCTGGTCGGCGCTGGCGATCGCGTTCCACTCGTCCAGCTCGGTCTGGCCGGTTTCGTCGTTCGGTGCGTTGTAGACGATCAGCTTGGTCACGTCGGGCGCCACCGCGAGCTGCATCTCGATGTCGGCGTTGACCTCCTCCTGGCCGGCGAACCCGTTGGCCGACGGCGGGCAGACGTCGCCCGCCGGGCAGACCGGGCTGCCCGGACCGCCGTCCACGTTCACGTCGGTCAGCGGCGGGTTGTAGCTCGGCCCGTAGAACGTCTGGGCCCAGGTGGTGATGTCGGAGTGCAGGTACTCGGACAGCTCGAACACACCGATCGTGGCGCCCTTGCCCTGGCCGCGCGGGCCCACGTTCGGCGCCCCGTAGATGGAGTTGACCTGTGCGGGCGTCAGGCCCTGGCAGCCCGGCCCGGCGCCATAGCCGAACGGGATCGGGGTGCCCAGGTTGATGGCGTTGAACAGCTGCTGCGCGGTGGGGTAGGGCTCGGAGGCGCAGGTCGCCGCGGCGCCCTGTCCGCCGGTCCGGCGCGGGGCGAACTTCACCCGCTGAAGCTGGGAGCGCTCCCGGACCGTGTTGGTCAGCCCGGTGACGCCCTGCACGTCACCGGCCAGCGCGGCCGGCAGGCGCACCGGGGCGGAGTTCTGGTAGTAGCGGGTGCCCTTCTTGTTGGTGTAGGTGCTCAGCCTGGTGCCGAATGCCGCCGACACCCGGGCGCTGGATCCGGCCGCCCGGACCAGGAACGGCGAGGACGAGGCCAGCACCCGCAGCCCGGCGCCGCGCAGGAAGGCCGCGACCGCGCTGCGCTGCGCCGCCGTGGGCGCGTACCTGGCGTCGAACTGGCCCCTGGCCAGCCAGTGGTGGTAGCTGCTGCTGCCCTTGGTGTAGGTGGTGCGCAGCTCGCGGTTCAGGCCGGCCTGGTTGCGCGGCCGGAGCACGACCTGGATGGTCATGTCCGCGCTGTGGTACCCGCCGGTCGCCCGGTCCGTGGTGGCCGGGACGCTGTGGGCCAGCGCGACCATCCGGGGCGCGCTGGCCGGTGCCGCCATGGCGGTGCCGCCGATCAGGCCCATCGCCGCGACCAGCGCGAAACTTGCGGCCACGGCGGTACCGACACGAATGTAACGGTGGTGCAAACTCATGCGGCTCCCTCCCTCGGGAATCCAAGGCCCCATTGACCGCCAGCCTGAGCAGCCGAACCGGCAAAGTCAAGCAAACGGCGGGGAAATGGCGGGAGATCATTCCCTTGGCCCGGTAACGCGAAATAACAGATAAATAAGGTGCCGCGGCACCGGGACTGCGAGCGCTTTTCCCGGTGCCGCGGCAGGCGGTCGCGGCGGCTAATTCTGGCTCTGGAACCAGCTCAGTACGTCGGCGCCCGCGCCGAGCAGGGGCGGCGGTGACTGGCCGGGGCTGTAGCTGCAGTAGCTCGCCTGCCAGGTCGCGTCGGTGTAGTTGGTGGTGTCGGTCCAGTCACCGCTGACCTTGAGCAGGTACCCGGCGGACAGCTGGTAGGCGCTCAGCCCGACGCCGATCGTCTGCAGGTAGCTCAGGAACGCCGGGACCGAGGTGGGCGCGTTGGACCAGCAGTAGGGGCTGTAGGACTGGTCGGGGTTGGGCGGATTGGCGGCGGTGAAGTTGGTCCACTCGCCGACGACCACCGGCGCCTGGCCGGAGGATGCCGGGTGGTCGACGAGATAGCCGAATTCGTCCCACCAGGTGGCCGAGTCGGCCGGGGTGGACGAGCTGGCGTACGGGTGATGGATGGCGTAGACGATCGGCCCCAGGTCGCTGGTGATCAGGCAGTTCGGGTTCGGCGCGCACTCGGTGCCGTTGTCCATTCCGGCCAGGGTGTTCCCGTTGCCCGGGCCCTCCACCCACAGCAGGTTGGCGGCGTGGTCGTCGTTCCTGAGGTGATAGGCGACCGCGTCCATGCCCTGGTAGGTGGGCTGGTCGCTGCCGCACGGGCCGGCCCCGCCGTTGCGCCACAGGCCCATGTCGTACGGGCCGTTGCTGCTGGTGCAGGCGTCGGCCCTGGGCTCGTTGAAGATATCGAAGATCACCTGCGGGTCCTGCGCGTAGGTCCGGCCGCTGCCCCAGCTCTCGTGGTGCGCGGTGACGCAGTCCCAGAACGTGAACGTCGCCTTCGTCGGGTCCCGTTCCTCGCTGGCCAGCGGATCGGACTCGGTCTGGTCGTTGATCACTACCACCAGGCCGTCCGCCTCGGCCGCCTCGACCTCCGGGTCGAGCGCCTTGGCCAGGAAGTCCTGTCCCGCCTGAGTGCTGCAGGAGCCGCCGTCCGGCGTGGCGTTCTGGGTCACGTCGTACTGGCTGACCTGCAAGCGCACGGTATTGGCGCACCAGGAGGCGGCGGTCGCGTTGATCTTCGGGATGTCCTTGTCGTCGACCACGCTGGTTATGTAGCTCGACTCATTGCTGGCGAAATTGGCCTGGGAAAGGCCGGGCACCGTCGTGCCGTAGGAGATGAACGGCCGCCCGGTCGAGTCCAGCACGGTCCTGTTGTCACTCGCGATCGAGAACGGCCCGACCGGCTGCACCACCGGCTGCTTGCAGCCGGTGCCGGATGCCGCCGCGAGCCGCCCCGTCCCGGCCGAGGCGCCCGTGGTCGGCCGCCGTGGTTCCGGCCAGCACAGTGGTTCCGGCTAGGGCCGTGGTTCCGGCTAGTGCCGTGCTGCTAGCGACTGCCGCGAGGCCGGTCAGCAGCGTTAACGTCGTGAAAGCGGCAGCCGCCCTGGCGGCTCTCGTTCTGCCTACTCGTGCTCTGCCTTCTCGTGCTCTGCTCATTCGGGCGGGGCGCGGCTGGCTCCGGTCCGGCAGGAAGGGCATCGGCTGTCTCCCGGTGTCTCGGCAAACGCTGGACCCCCCCGCCTCACGACCCTATCCCCCGGCACTGCCGGGCGGCGGCGGCACGCCCGGGCGCCCGGCACCGGAGGCCGGGCACAGCCGGAGGCCGGGCCGCAGGGCGGTGGATCACGCCCTGCGGCCCGGCCCGGCCCCCCGGCCCCCCAGGCCTCCCGGCGGCGCGCGGCTGGCCGCCGGGAGCGGGACTTACTGGCCGGTCCGGCCCGAGGTGGCCCCCACCGTGTCGTAGGTGACGCCGGAGGCGGTCTGGGCCATCTCGATCGTGACGTTGGCCTGGCCGTTGCTCACGCCGGTCTGGTTCTCGGCGCACAGGCCGACGGTGTAGGTGCCGCCGGAGAGCTTGCCGACGACGCCGGACACGGTCTGCGCCCAGAAGTAGTCTGCCGTGGCCGCGAACTCGGGCTGCACCGCGGCGACGTTCGTCACGGTGGAGCTGCCGAGCTGCTCGTAGCAGACCCCGATGAGCTCGTCGAACTCGCCGCCGGTGCTGGATGCCTCGTCCACGGTGGCGGTGACCAGGGCAGCGGTGTGCTTGTTGCTGAAGTGCTCCTGCGGCGGGCTGCCGAGGAACGCCCAGCCGCCGGTCACCGGGGTGGCCGCGCTCGGCCGGTACTGGGTGAACGAGAGCACTCCGCTGGGCCCGGTGGCGCCGCGCGGCCCCTTCGCCCCGACGGTGACCTTGCTGTAGTTGTGCGGGCAGTTGCCGCTGGAGTTCTCCAGCGCCAGCTTGTGGCTGGAGTTGGCGCACGCCTTGTAGCCGCTGGCGGCCGGTGCGGCCAGCGCCACGCCGGTGGTGACCAGCCCGGCCGCGGCACAGGCCGCGATCGCAGTCAGTGCCATAGGCGAGCGGAGACGAGAGAACCGAGACATAAGAGCCCCCTTGAGTCGGATGCGGCGAGCCTGTTTCGGCTGGCCGGTCTGCCCTCGTGACCGGTCAGCTGCCGCATTGCCTCAACAGAGCGGTCACCGGTTGCTCAGATACATCGGTATTTATCCGGTAGCCCGGGATCCCTGGCCTGTGTGCAAAAAAGGCGGCGGGAGCAACCTTTTTCGAACACAAAGCCAGGTTCGGGCCAGCCGGCGGCCGTGGACAGCCCGGCCCGGCCGGGTCACTGTTAGCACAGGCACTGGCCAGCACCGGATCTGGCCGGGTCCGACGGTTCCCGCCACGACGTCAACGAGGTGATCTCATGAAGGTCCAGCTCTCGCCGGCCCGGATCCGGGCGGCCGCCGCGCTGTGCGGGATCGCCGCCATCGCCGCCGCTGCCGCCGTCGCGGCGCCCGCCGACGCGGCGCGGCGTCCGCAGGCCGCCCGCGTCCATGCCGCTGCCGCCGCGGCGGCCAGGCTGCCGGTCGTGATCAACTGCGCCGGGCACGGCCAGACCCGCCCGCGCCAGTACGTGCTGGCCTGCGGCGACGGAAAGGCCCTCCTGACCGGGCTGCACTGGGCGTCGTGGGACGCAGCCGCCGCGTTCGGCAGCGGCACCAGCGTGTTCAACGACTGCATCCCGAACTGCGTGGCCGGGCATGTCCACAAGTTCCCGGTGCTGGTGGCGCTGTGGCGGGTCAGGCCGCTGCCGCATCACCCCGGCCAGCGCTACTTCACCGAGCTGACCATCATCTACACCGGCAACCGCAGCTACCGGGCCGGCGGGAAGACCCTGCACGTGCCGCCGACCC
The DNA here is from genome assembly GCA_963719705.1 of uncultured Actinomycetota bacterium. Taxonomy (GTDB): domain Bacteria; phylum Actinomycetota; class Actinomycetes; order Streptosporangiales; family Streptosporangiaceae; genus CAVRCV01. The sequence goes on along the minus strand of CAVRCV010000005.1, from coordinate 723,368 downwards.
CTACCTTCCCGCTGTCGGCCTCCGGCGGCGCCTGACGGCGGCGCCTGACGGCCCCGCCCCAGCCGTCCGCGTCAGCGGCGAACTCCCGGCGCGGAATCAGACGGCGAGACCAGTTCAGGCCGTCGGAGTAGATCTGCACCGAGCCGGCCGGGGGGAGCTGCCGCTGCGGCTGGCCGGTGATGGTCTGCTGTGCCTGCGGCCGCAGCGCGACGGTGTGGTTGGCGTCCGGGTCTTCGCGCTTGATCGTCATCTGCTGCCAGGGCACCGAGCTGGCACTGGGCAGCACCAGTTCCATGCTCCCGGCGACCGCGCTGACCAGGACGTAGTTGAACACCCTGGTCAGCGACGTCAGGCCGGGCGCGATCACGCGCGTCACCCCGCCCGGTGCGGCCGGGGTGACCTGGTGTGCCGGGTGTGCCGGGTGTGACGGCGGGACCGGCGCGGCGGTGACCGCGACCGCGGTGCGGGCCCGGACATCCGCGGCGATGATGATCGCAACGGTAAACAGCGCCGCGGCCACGATCGCCCCGACGCTCAGGTAGGCGGCCACCACGATCGGCGCCCGGTCGGTGGCCTTGTTGACATTGAAGATAAGCATCGCCGCACTGCCCGCCGCACCGATAAGGGTCGTTATTCCGCCAACCCTGGTGACGTTGAGCGTATTAGACGAGATTGGCTGGACTTTAGCCACATCGCTCGCGTCCGGTACGGCCTGCGCCTTAGCCGAGCCCTTGTTCAGCAGCCCGAGGACCTCGAAGAAGGTGCCCACCCATCCGGCCAGGCTTTTCGGCACGCCCCACTGCCGTCCCACCTTTCGCTTGCTGCCGGACCCGACGTATGTCATGGCGTGCTCTCCTTAGCTCACTGTGCAGAAGATGCTAAACGCAAATCGCCGGGCGTACTTGGCATTTCCGCAGCCGGGCCGGAGCCTGCGGGAATTGTCATGAAAAAATCGTTTTCTTTCCGAATGTCGCTCGCGGTGATGCATGCATCTGCCAGTGACGGAGATGCCGGCGCCTGGTAGCTGACCATCAAGGCGATGCTGGGCAAGCTGTCGGTTCCGGCCGACCTCAGCGGGAGGCTTGCGCGCAGGGCCTGGAACTGCTGAGAATCACCGCCGAGCACGCCGAGGCGATCCGCGACTTCATCGTTGACGCGTCCCGGTAGTCGGCGTCCCCGCGATAGCCGGGCCCGGTTAAGCGGCGGCAGGCGGCGCTCACGGCGCGGAGGAGTCCCCTGCGGGTCACCTGTCAAATTTCACGCCACAGCGGCGTCACCAAGGGCACGACGACTGTTAGCAGCTCTTAGTCGGCTGCCTGTGATTGGTGGTATAGGATATATTATATTAGTATGAAGTCAAAGCATCAGGCGAGGATTCCACCGGCGGCGGACTACGGGGTGCGTATCCACCGGCCGAATGCGGCCGAGGTTGACCTTGACGCGATTGCGGCCAATACCCGGATAGTCAAGGATCTGCTCGGCCCGGCCAGATCGCTGTTCGCCGCGGTGAAGGGCAACGGGTACGGACTCGGCCTGCCCGCGGTGGCCGAGGCGATGCTGGCCGGGGGAGCGGACGGCCTGACGCTGTCCGACCCGGCGGACGCAGCCAGGATCCGGCGGGCCGGACTGACCGCTCCGGTCCTGCTCTACGGCGGTGTCCTGCCGTCCCGCGAGACCGTCGCCGAGCTGCGCAGGCTGGACCTGATGTGCACGGTGACCGACCAGGACACGGCCAGGGAATTCGCTGCTGCCGCCGCGGGCGACGGCAAGGCGCCGCTGGGCGTCTTCGCCAAGATTGACGTGGGACTGGAGCGCCTCGGCACCTACGCCGAACAGGGCCTGCGGTTTATCCGCGCGCTCACCGAGCTGCCCGGGCTGCGGCTCGCCGGGGTCTACTCGCATCTTCATGGCAGCCCGAACGCCGCTTACCGGGACTGGCAGCTCGGCCGGTTCGACCGGCTGCTGGAGGAGCTGGACGCGAACGGCATCAGCGTTCCGCTGCGGATGAGCGAGAGCAGCGCCAGCCTTGGCCTGCAGTCCGCCGGGCGCACGAATGCGGCCGATCCCGGCCACCTGCTGTACGGAATCGTGCCCGCGGGCCGACCCGAGGTGCCGGACGGCCTCAGGCCGGCGTTCCGGGGCCTGGTGAGCCACCTCATCCAGGTGCGGGATTACCGCCGGGCCGGGTTCGCCGCGGAATCGCCGGTGCCGGCCGGGCAGGTCCGGCGGCTCGGCGTGATCCCGATCGGCCGGGGCGACGGGCTCGGCCGCCTGACCACCGGCCAGGTCAGGGTCCGGGGCCGGCTCGCCCCCATCGTCGGGCGGCTGTCGCTGGAGCACGCCAGGATCGACCTGACCGGCGTGCCCGGCTGCCGGGCGGGGGACGAAGTACAGATCATCGACTCGCGGCCGGAGTCGCCGATCAGCCCGGCCGCCGTCGCCGCGGCCAGCCAGCTGGACCAGGCCGGGCTGCTGGTCGCGATCGGCCCGGCGATCCCGCGCGTCTACCTCAGCTCCCGCCCCCCAGCCCGGTTAACCGCACCCCCGCACCAGGTGCGGGAGCGGCGGTGTCGGGCCGCGGCTGGAGCGCCGGGGCGCGGTCAGACGGTGGTCATGCGGTCGCGGACGGCCTGGGCGGGCAGGTCCGCGCTGAGCAGGGCCATCAGCCGGAGGCGGGCCTTTACCCCGCTGAGGTCGGTCAGTACCACTCCGAGTTCCTCCAGGTCGGGGCCGTATCCGGCGACTCCGCCGAACCGGGCCTGGCGGTGCAGCACCCCTCCGGCCGGGCAGCGGGTGCACACCGCCACGATGACCCCGCGCCGGACCAGCTCGGTGACCGCCCCGACGATCCCCACCGGGATGGCGCCGGTGGTCATGCCCTGGATGACCAGGCCGGGCGCGCCGAGCCCGGCGACCGCGAGCAAGACGTCGCCGGACATGCCGGCGTAGGTCGTGACCAGGTCAACCCTGGCCAGCGGCCGCCGCACGCCGGGCACGGGCGCGTCCCTGATCACCTTCCGGCCAAGGGTGACCTGCCCGGACTCGACTCGCCCGACCGGGCCGTAGGCCAGGCTGCCGAACCCGCCGGTGGCGCTCGGGTGCAGCTCGGCGACATCCCGCGCGGCGTGAATCTCGCCGTCCATCACCAGCACGGTGCCGGCCTCGCCTGGCCGCCGGGTCCGCGGCCACGGTGATGGCGTGCGCCAGGTTCCGCTGCCCGTCATAGCCCAGCGACTGGGCGAACCGCTGCGCGCCGGTAAACACGACCGGCTTGACCGGGGCCGCCACGATCTCGGTGAAGTAAATCGTCTCCTCCATCGTGGCGGTCCCGTGGGTGACCACGATGCCCGAGACCGCCGGGTCCGCCGCGGCGGCGGCCACCCGCTCGGCGATGTCCATCATCTCCGCGCCGCCGATGTAGGTGCTCGGCAGGTCGAACAGGTCCTCCACCGTTATCTCGGCCGTCAGGCCCTCACCGTCCCCCGCTGTCGCCCGCAGGGCCGTCATCAGCTCCGCCCCCGGCGAGTGCCGAACCTGCTCCCCGCCCAGGACCTGCGCGATGGTCCCGCCGGTGGTGATCACGCGTACCGGCACCGGCCGCCTCCTTCTGCTGTGATAACGCCTGGGACGCCCTCGACTGGCTCAGCTGCTCCTCGAACCCCTCGTCGGTAAAGCTCCGGCCGATCTTCGCCGACAGCCGGGGCAGCGCGACCGCGATCGCGATGCCGGCCAGGATCCAGGCCAGCACGATGTACGGGAAGTACTTCACCGCGCTGGGCGGCACCGGCCACACGTTGGCATAGATCGTGTACCCGATCGCGACGATGGCCAGCAGCGGGATGACGAACTGCACCGGCCGCCACAGGTGCTCCCTGGAGAACAGCCGGATCGCCGCCGCCTGGGTCGCGGCGTAGACGACCAGCAGCGCCAGCACGCCGAGCACGCCCAGGTCACCGAACACGGCGGCGGCGGTCAGCCCGGATCCGTACAGGATCAGCGCCAGCACGATTCCCGGCAGCAGCACGGCCGGCAGCGCGATGTAGGGCGAGCCGAACTTCGGGTGGATCCGGCCGAGGGCCGGCGGGCCGAAGCCGTCCCGGCCGAGCGCGTAGAGCATCCGGGAGGCCGCGGCGAACAGTCCCACCCCGGAGGCGAACGCGGACACCATCGCGCCGAAGTCGATGGTCAGCGCCATGGCTGTGCCGACGTAGGTCTTGGCCAGGCCGGCCAGCGGCGCCGAGGACGTGGCGAACGCGGTCACCCCGGCGCTGTTCGTGCCGAAGCCCTCGGCCTGCACCCAGATGCAGAAGATGTAGAAGATACCGGTGACCAGCACCGCCGCCGCCAGCGCCCGCGGGATGGCCCGCTTCGGATCCCTGGTCTCCTCGCCGAGGGTGGCCGCGCCCTCGAAGGCGGCGAACGACAGGAAGCCGAAGACGCTGGCCAGCGCGACCTTGGACAGCCCGCCGCTGCCGATCTTGAACGGGGTGCCGGAGATCCCGTGCGCGCCGCCGCGGGCCAGGATGACCCCGGACAGGATCAGGATCACCAGGATCGAGACGCCCTCGATCACCATCGTGGTCCGGGTGGACAGCCGCACCGACCGGTGCGCCAGGAACCACATGATGAGGAAGAACGCCACCGCGGGGATGATCCAGGAGACCTGGACGTTCATCAGGCTCAGCGCCGACTCCAGGAAGTTCGCCGACAGCACCGCGACCGCGAACGCGAACATGATGTAGGCGAACAGCACCACCCAGGCGGAGATGAACCCGAACCGGGGCCCGAACGAGCGGCCGGTGAACGCGTAGATCGAGCCGGCGTGCGCGTACTTGCGGGCGAACTCGACGAACGAGTACGCGACCAGGGCAATGACGATCGTGGCGCCGACGAAGGCGAGGGCGGTCGCGGTCCCGTCGGTGGCCGCGGTGAGCGAGCCGTTCAGCGCCATCGAGCCGGTGGGTCCCATGATGGCGACCGACAGGGCCATGACCTCGATGAACCCGACCCGGTGCTTCGACTTGGCGCCGATAGAGTTGTCCTGCGTGGCTGTCATCGCCGGTACCTTTCTATTGATCGCTCCTGCCTCGTGCGTTGCTGCACCATGCGTCGTTGCATCCGTGATTTCCGTGCCGTCCGGTGAAGCTCAGATCACGCCGTCTGCCCGCAGGCCCGCGAGCTCGCCGTCGGACAGCCCGACCTGTCGGCCGAAGAACTCCTCGTTCCGCTCACCCGGATGGCCGCCGGGCCACCGCACCGCGCCCGGCGTCCGGGAGAACTTCGGCAGCACCGCCTGCATGCGAACCTCGCCAAGGTCGGAGTCGGCCACCGTGACGATGTCCTCCCTGGCCAGGTAGTGCGGGTCGGTCATGATCCGGCGGATGTCGTAGACCGGCCCGGCCACCACGTCCCCCTGGTTCAGCGCCCGCATCGCCTCCTCCAGCGGCCTGGCGGCGAACCAGGCCGAGACGATCTCGTCCAGGGCATCGCTGTTGTCGCAGCGCGTCTCGTTGGTGCGGAACCGGGGGTCGGAGTTCAGGTCGGGCAGGCCGATCGCCTCGGCCAGCCGGGAGAAGGTGCGCTGCGAGCCGGCCGAGATGGCCACGTACTCGCCGTCCGCGGTCCGGTAGGCGTTGCGCGGCGAGTCCTCGGCCAGCCGGTTGCCCTGCCGCTGCTTGACCGCGCCGGTCTGGTCGAACCCGATCACCTGCGAGTCCACCAGCCGGAAGATCGACTCATACAGGCTGACGTCGATGACCTGGCCCTTGCCGGAGCCCGCGACGTCGCGCTCGTAGAGCGCCATCAGCGCCCCCTGCACCGCGAACATCCCGGCCAGCGAGTCGACCAGCGGGAACGCCGACAGCGTCGGCGCGGTCTCGGGGAAGCCGGTGAACGACGGCACCCCGCTCATCGCCTCGGCCACGGTGCCGTAGCCCGGCCGGCTCGCATACGGCCCGGTCTGGCCGTAGCCGCTGATCCGCACCATGATCAGGCCGGGGTTGACCGCGGCCAGCCGGTCGTAGCCGAGGTTCCACCGCTCCATGGTTCCGGGCCGGAAGTTCTCCACCACGATGTCGAAGGACGCGACCATGCGGCGGCAGATCTGCTGGCCCCGCTCGCTGCTCAGGTCCAGCGTGATCAGCTCTTTGTTCCGGTTGGTCACCTTCCACCACAGCGGCACGCCGTCCTTGCTCGGCGGCCAGCGGCGCAGGTCGTCGCCCAGCACGGGGTGCTCCACCTTGACCACCTGCGCGCCGAAGTCGCCGAACAGGCACCCCGCCGTCGGCGCCGCGATCATGTTGCCGAGCTCCAGCACGTGCAGCCCGTCCAGCGGCCCGGCGCTCACGGGTCGCTCGGCCGTCCGCTCGGCACGAACTGGCCGGTTCCCTCGGCGCCTGCCCATTCGCCGTCCTCCACCAGGATCACCCCTCGCAGCACGGTGGTGACCGGGTAGCCCGGACAGTCCCAGCCGTCCCACACGCTGTAGTCGCACTGCGAGTGCAGCCCGTCCTGCCGGATCACGTGCCCGGCGGCCGGATCGATCAGCACCACGTCGGCGTCGCTGCCGGGCGCGATCACGCCCTTGCGCGGGTACAGGCCGAAGATCCGGGCCGGCCGCTCGGCGGTCAGCTCGACGAACCGGGTGACCGGCAGGCGGCGGCGGGCCACGGCCTCGGAGTAGAACACGCCCATCCGGGTCTCGATCCCGTTATGGCCGGCCGACACGGTGTCGACCGTCTGGCCGGCCAGCTTCACCGCCCGGGGGAAGGTGAAGTCGTCGGAGGACACGGTGTCCAGCACCCCGTCCCGGACCCCGTCCCACAGCGCCAGCTTGTCCTGCTCGTGCTTCAGGCCGGGGTAGGTGTGGTACAGCGGCCCGTCCGGCTGGGCGTACCGCTCCGCGGTGTGGCTCAGGTTGTGATGGAGCACCTCGCCGTAGATGGGCGTGCGGATGCCGCGGGACTCGTGCACCGCCTCCAGGCCGTCCCGCGAGGTGATATGGCAGACGTACAGCGGCGCGCCGGACCGGCGTGCCAGCAGCAGCATCCGGCGGATCGCGGCCTCCTCGGCCAGCGCCGTCCTCGCCTCCGCCACGTTGCGCGCGTGCTGGCGGCCCTCGTGGTAAAGGCAGTGGATGTTGTGCGCGATCAGCGAGTCGTCCTCGCAGTGCACCATGACGGTCCCGTCGTCGCGCGCGGCCCGCGACATGACGCCCCAGATCCGGCCGTCATCGGAATAAAGGCCACCGGTGCCGGCCACGTTGTCCGAGGTGAAGGTCGTGAACATCTTGAACGAGGACACCCCGTCGGTGATCGCCTCGCGCATCTCGCTCAGCACGTCCAGGGAGCTGTTCCCGGTGATCATGGCGTGCAGCCCGTAGTCGATGCTCGGCCGGTCCCGCTTCAGCTCGTCCCGCTTGGCCGCGATCGCCTCCAGCAGGCTGCCCGAGTCCTGCTGGCGGGCGAAGTCCAGGAAGGTCGTGGTGCCGCCGAAGGCGGCCGCCCGGCTGCCCCAGGTCGAGGACTGGGCCGAGATGTCCGCCGACAGCGGGAAGCTGAAGTGCACGTGGGCGTCCACGCCGCCGGGCACCACCAGCTTGCCGGATCCGTCGATGCGGCGCTTGGCGTCTACCTCCACCGCGCCGGGTGCCGCCAGGAAGGCGATCTTCCCATCCTGGATACCCACGTCCATCCGCGCGACCGACGACGAGGAAACGACATCGCCGCCGGTGATCAGCAGGTCGATCATGTCAGTGCTCCGTAGCTGTCCGGTGCTGGGCTGGCTGTCCGGTGCGGGCAACCCGGCCCGCGGGGCTACCGCGGTAACCCGTACCGGCCGTCCTCGGTCTCCGACAGGATCCCCCGGTCGAACAGGCAGAGCACCGCCTTCAGGTCCTGCTGCGCGCCGAACCTGGCCAGGTCCTCGGCCCGCTGCGCCTGGTGCGCCTCGATCGCGTCCAGTGTGCTGGTGTTCTCGGCGATGTAGTCGCCGTCTCTGGTGTGGTGGTGCAGCATCAGGTACCGGTTCAGCCGCAGCTGCGGCTGAAGCACCGACATCAGCGAGACCAGCTTGGCGTTCTGCGCGCTGACGATGACGATCACGTGGAACTCGGCGCTGCACGTGACCACCTGGTCCAGGTCCCCGCGGCTGAGCGCCTCGCGGCAGCCGCGCAGCAGGTCGCGGGCCCGGTCCAGGTCCCGCGGCCGGGCCCTGGACGCGGCCAGCGCTGCCGCCAGCCCCTCCAGGGCGCCGCGGCACTCGTAGATGTCGATGGCGTCCTGGCGGCTCATCCGGAACACCCGGCGGCGGCCGCCCCGGCCGCGCACCACGTAGCCCTCGGCCTCCAGCCGGACCAGTGCCTCGCGCAGCGCGGTCCGGGAGATGCCGAATTCCTGCGCCAGCCCGGGCTCGGCCACCGGTGAGCCGGGACCCAGCCGGTTCTCCAGGATCGCGCGCTGGATCCGCTCGTAAGCGTGCTGCGACAGCGGGACCGGGCTGTCCAGGGGGCCGCCGAACCGGGGAAGGTCATCGTTGTTCATGGCGGGCGCGGCCTTTCGTTTCGACCCAGATCCGGGGGGCGCTGCTGTCCGGAGGCACTGAGCTAAGCATGGCTATCCAACCGATCGCTCAGGCCCAGCCTGGCCGGCCGGCGCGAATACCGGTACCCCGCGCTGGTCATCACCGACGACCAGGCGCGCGGACGCGCCGATCTGGCACGCTCCGCGGGGCCAGCCCGACCCCTCGGCGATGATCGTCACGCCCTCGGCCTCGCCGGCGATCAGCAGCACCGGGAGCTCGCCCGCCGGGGGGCGCTGCGGCCGGTGCACCCAGGTGAAGCTGCGGACCCGGAACGCGGCGGGCACCGGCTCGATCCGCACCGCGGAGCTGAGGCAGTGCGGGCAGTACGGGCGCGGGTAGAAGTGCGGGCGGCCGCAGTCGGCGCACCTGGCCCAGGCGGCTTCGCCCTGGGCGAGGAAGGCCTGGTACTGCTGGATTGGGCCTTGGAGGGTTTCCTGGTTTCCGTGTGAGTGCCACCCGCTCGGGCCGGCTTTGCCGGCCGTCGCGGTCGGCACATGCTGTGTTGGCCCCGGGGGGGACGACCCCCCCCAGACCCCCCCCGAGAGCGATCCGCTCGGGCCGGCGTTGCCGGCCGTCGCGGCTCGCTCGGACCGCCCCGAGAGGATGACGGCGGCGCTGCTGAGGCCCTTGCCGTAGCCGACCATGCCGAAGCCGGAGACCAGGCCGAGCCGGGGGCCGTCCAGCTGGCGCTGGCCGGCCTGGCCGAGCAGCTGGAGCACCGCCTCGACCATGCCGATCATGCCGCCGCCGGCCCCGGACTGGCCGCAGGACAGCTGCCCGCCGCCGGTGTTGACCGGCAGCGTGCCGGACCGGCTGATGTCGGTGGACTCGACGAACTGCCCGCCCTCGCCCTTCTTGGCAAACCCCAGGTCCTCGAGCTGGATCAGCTCCATGATCGGGTAATCGTCGTAGAGCTGGGCGAAGTCCAGGTCGGCGTGCTCGACCCCGGCGTCAGCGAACAGCCGGGCGGCGAACTCCTCCGCGCCGGTGCGCAGCGACACCGGCTCCAGCGGAAGGTAGTTGTTCTGCGCGCGGCCGGACCGGATCGTGACCCCGGCCAGCCCGTGCTCGGCGGCCCTGGCCCGGCTCATCAGCAGCACCGCGTCCGCCCCGGTGCACGGCAGCACGCAGTCGTACAGCCGGATCGGGTCCGCGATCAGCCGGGCGGTCAGGTAATCCTCGGCGGTCAGCGGCGAGCGCAGCAGGGCGTTGGGGTTGAGCGCGGCGTTGGCCCGCTGGGTGACCGCGAAGCTGGCCAGCTGCTCCCGCCGGGTGCCGTACAGCTCCCGGTGCTCCCGTTCCACCAGGGCGAACAGGCCGTTGGTGCCGCCGAACGCATACGGCGCGAGATAGTCGCGCATCCCGGTGTTGAACTCGTCCATCAGCTGCATGTGCCGGCTGACGTCGAACGAGTCGCCCGCCACCGCCACTACCGTTTCGGCCCGGCCGTCGGTGATGGCCCTGGCCGCCTCGATCACGCTCACGACCCCGCTCGCGCCGCCCTGGGCGCCCTGCCAGGTCCAGGCGGGGGAGGCGCCCAGCCGCTCGGCCAGGGTCACCACGTTGTCCGGGGCGAGCTGGAAGGAGGTCGCGGCGAGGCCGTCGAGCTGGCCCAGCGTTATGCCGTGGCCGCGCAGGATGCCGACGACGGCGTCGGTCAGCAGGTCCAGCGCCTCTTTCACCGGCCGCCGGGAATACGGCGTCTGGAAGGCCCCGACCAGCACCGCGTCCCGGAACACCGGATCCGCCACGGGCCTCACCCCAATCGTCGGCTTCGCCCCGCTCTCAGTGTGACAGTCCGTTCTACCGCTGATCTACCGTCGACTGTCGACAGTATACGTATGAGCGGGACGTCGACAAGGTCCTGACCTGCGGCTGGCGGCCAACCTGGACGGACGCGATTACGGGGACCGGGCCGGCGGGTGGTCCGGGCTAAGCTCCGCCGCTTCAGGGACGCCGAGGCTGGCGTAGATGCTCAGGGCTACCTGCCGGTGTTCCTGGCCCTGGCACTCCTCGCCCGCGTCGCGGTGCGACCGGGCCAGGCCGCGGTGCGCCCTGGCCAGCTCGTACGGCTCGCCGACCTGCCTGGCCACGGCGAGCGCGCGGGCGTGCCAGGCCCTGGCCCTGGCGGGCTGGCCCTCGGCGAGGCAAAGCTCGCCGAGGCCGTTGAGCGCGTCGGCCTTGCCGGAGGAGTCACCGGCCTCCCGGAACAGCGCCAGCGCCTGCCGGAGCTGGCCTTCCGCCTGCGGGTCCGGGCACGCCAGGGCAGGCCTGGCTGGCCGTGCCGTCTTCGTGGGAAACGCAGCTGGCTCGCCCGACGGCTGTCGCCTGCGCCAGGGGCCAGACGCCGGTCCTGCCGACCAGGGGCTGGACCGACGCCCTTGGCGTGTCTCACTTCAGCTACCGGTCGGTTCCCGGGCTGGTCTCCAGCATCCCGCCGCGAGGCCTGACCGCCAGCAAGGTCACCCCGCGATGCTGGCCGACCTGGGCATGCCCGGGCACGCCGCGCTGCGTGCCCGCGCGGTCAGGTCGCTGGTCCTGCTGGCCGAGCACCCGGCGGCCGAGGCCTTCTGCCTGGGCCGGCGCCTGATCGCCCAGCCTGCCAGGGCCATCGTAGCCGCAGCCCGCCGTTCAGGACCGGGCTGGCCACCCGCATGTATAGCGAGAACTGGGGCGGCTATGAGGTAACAGAAGCCGAGAACGACCACACCGGTATCAACTACGTGCAGGCGGCCTGGAACAACGGCCGGTCGTCCACTACCTCCGCACCGAGCGCCGAATTCACCTGGATCGGCATCGGCGGCGGTGGCGGCGAGGGCAACCTGAAGGGCCCGTGGGGGCTCATCCAGGCAGGCTCGAGCATGGAGACCGACCAGGGTTACCAGTCCTGGCTGGAATTCCTCGGCGGGCCCGACTACTCGACTAACCAGATCACCTGTAATAAGAAGGTCGAGCCAGGCTGCGGCGCCCTGCTTACGCCGGTCGATTCGGCCGAGCCGCAGGACTCCATGTCCGCCCAGGTCTACTGGTCCACCAGCACGACCGGCTGCTTCATCGTGACCGACCAGCAGCGTTCCAGCGCCGACATCAGCGCCTGCTATTCCGACATGGACATACCGTACGACCATACCTCCGCGGAATGGATCGTGGAGAAGGTCAGCCCGCCCAAGTATTTCGATGACCCGGGCACGATCAGCTGGTACGACCAGGACTTCGCCGACATCGCGGTGAGCATGCCGGTCCTGGTCGACCCGTTCAGCGGCTCGTTCGAGGCCGATATTCTCTATGACACTGCGGTCAACTCCAACCCGAGCGCGACCGGCTGCGGCAGCGGCACCGGGATCGTGGCCGTCCCGTACGACGGGGCGAATCAGTCCTCCAACACCGACATCTGCCGGATCACCGGATACGACTCCCCTTGAGCTGAGGAACGGATTGGCCGCCGGCTAATGCCGCCGCGAGCGGGAGCGGCCGCCGGCGCCGCCACCAGGGCAGTGGCCTATCGCGGCAGGCCCGGCCGGATGCCGCACCCGGCCGGGCCTGCCGCGCTGCCAGCGGCCGGAGTCCCTGTCTTCCGGGCCCGTCCGCCGGCCTCCTGCGGACGGCCGGGAGGTATTTGTCCCGAAAGAGATATTGACGGGCTCGCCGTCCCGATTAACGATGCGCAGGAGAGCCCGCGTCCGGCGGGCTAGGCAGGAAAGAGAATGAGCGCATGAACTGGAAGCGACAGATGGGTGCGGCCGGGTCGGCGATCGCTTTAGCGATCGCGATGGCCATGTCCGCGGGCGGTACGGCAACGGCGGCGTCGGTGCCCGCGCATCATGGCCAGGCGATGAATCATCCCACGTTCCGGATTCACCGCCTCGGTACCAGGTCCAATGGCTCGCCCATGCTCACCAGCACCTCACCGACTGGCCTGCCGCCGAGTGCCATCCAGTCCGTGTACAACCTGTCCGGGCTGTCCCCGACCTCCAATGCCGGCGCCGGCCAGATCATCGCGATCGTCGACGCCTACAACGACCCCAACGCGCTGTCTGACCTCAACGTCTTCAACAAGGAGTACGGTTACGCGGCGCTGTCCACCTGCTCGTCCCTGACCCAGTCGGGGCCGTGCTTCGAGGTCGCGGAACCGTCCGGCAAGCCGGCCAGTAACGCCGACTGGGCGCTGGAGGAATCGCTGGACATCGAGTGGGCGCACGCGGAGGCGCCCGGTGCCAAGATCGTCCTGGTCGAGGCCAAGACCTCCAGCAACGCGAACCTCTACACGGCGGTGAACGACGCCAACAGTCTCGGCGCCAACGAGGTGTCGATGAGCTGGGGCGGCGGCGAGACCAGCTCCGAGACCAGCGAGGACTCGCACTTCACCCATGCCGGCACGCTGTACACGGCATCGGCCGGGGACAGCGGGCACGGCGTGATCTACCCGTCGGCCTCGCCCAACGTGATGGCGGTGGGCGGCACCACCCTGAACGGGTGCAGCGGCACCTCCTGCGCCGGCTTCACCAGCGAGACCAGCTGGTCCGACGGCGGCGGCGGGATCTCGGCGTATGAGTCGATCCCCGCTTACCAGAGCAGCTACACCGGCCCGGTGTTCGGTGCCACCACGATCTCGGCGCTGACCGGCGGCAAGCGCGGCGTGCCGGACGTCTCGTTCGACGGCAACCCGTCGACCGGCGTCTCGATCTACGACAGCACCGCGTTCGAGGGCGAGTCCGGCTGGTGGACCGTCGGCGGCACCAGCGTCGGCGCGCCGAACTGGGCGGGCGTCCTGGCGGCCGGCGCCGCTGCGGGCAGCACCGCGCTGCAGGGCAACACGAAGATCTACGCAGGTGGTTACAAGACCAACCTGAGAGACATCACCAGCGGCACCAACGGCAGCTGCGGCACCGACTGCACGGCCGGCGCCGGCTACGACCTGGTGACCGGCCTGGGCAGCCCGATCAACTACCCGTGACCGGGTAGCTCCTGGCGGCGGTGAACCAAGCCTGCGCTGGCTCGGGCCCGCGCAGCACGCTGCGCGGGCCCGGCAGCGTTCGTGCGTCAGCAGCCGTGCTATCCGGCGAGCTGGCTTCCCAGGTCAGGAAGATGAAGTTCGCGGCGTTCGCCGCTGTACCTTGCGCCGGGCTGGCCGGCCGGGCGGCTTCAGCCGGCTGCGAGCGCGCTGCGACCAGGCCTCCCGACGATGTGACCGCACCACCCGGCGGGTCCGGGCGAACCGGGGACCGCCCGGCAGACGAAAGGGAGCTGGAGCGATGCGGTCGCGATCGGAGGCACTGCGGCGGCTGTGCTGGCAGGCCGCGCGCGCGATGGCGCTCTACACCGCGGAAGGGCTCGCCGGGTACGGCCTGGCGATGTACACGGTGCCGCGCTCGGCGCCCTTTGACAGCCAGATCGACCCGCCAGGCCCGCCTGACCTGGCAGTCCAGGCGGGCCTGGCGGCCTGCCCGGAGCTGATCGGCCTGGCCGGGATTCCCGGTCTTCCGGTCCCGCCCGGCCGGCCGGTCATCTTGTCCCGCCGGGAGCGCAGGCAGTGGTCCCGGCTGGCCCGGCAGCTCATGTGACGCCACGCGCCGCGGCGCCGGTCGGGACGAGACCAGGCCTCCAGCAGCCTTCGAACCGCCGCGGACACGATCACACCGAGTCCGGAAACGAGCGCTGGAAGGAACGGAGAGCCTCATGCCGAACTGGATCAGACAGCACGTGCGCCTCGCAATGGTGGCCGCGGTGCTGATCGTCGGGGGGATCGTCGCCGCCACGGTGGCCGCGAGCGCGAGCAGCTCGCAGCCGCCCGCTGCCAGCAGCCCGCCGGCGCCCACGACCGTGAGCCAGCAGCACACCACCGCCCCGAGCACCATGTCGATCAACCTGACCGCCGCGGGCTTCACGATCCCCGGTCCGAACCCGCGGCAGGCCGGCCCGGTGACCATCCGGGTGAGCACGCCGGACAAGATCGGGCACTACCTCTACACCGCCCAGCTGCGCGGCAGCACCACGGTTGAGGATGTGTCGCAGTGGTCCGCGGCAATCAACGGGTCCAACATGGCCGCGCATCTGAAGGCCGTGCACCTGCTCTACAAGAACGTCGACTACACCGGCGGCGTGGTGGTGTACCCGGCCACCCCGGCCACCTTCACCATCGACCTCAAGCCGGGCCTTTACTACTTCTATGACACCCCGGCCTACGCCGACAGTGATGACGACGCCGCCATCCACCTGCCGCCCGGCAGCGGGCAGGTGCAGACCATGGCCGCGTTCTCCGGCCCGAGTCACCTGAACGCCCTGGAAGTCGTCGGCGTCCGGCGGCAATGCGGCCGCCGTGAAGTCACCGCACGTGGACGGCGTGATCCACCTGGTGATGGAGAACGGGCAGCCGAGGTTCCAGATCCCGGCCAGCCTGCCTCACGACGGCACGTTCCTGGTCCGCAGTGACATCAACCAGCCGGCCCAGGGGATCTTCCGCAAGGTGCCGGTCGGTTACACCAACAGCGAGCTCCAGGCGTACTTCAAGGCGACGATGGCCGGGGAAACCGACCTGGCCAACCCGCTGTCCAGCTCGCCCGGCGGTCTCACGACCATCTCGCCGGGAAACTCGATCATCGTGCACCTGGACTTCCCGGCGGCCACCTATGCCGTCCTGTCCTTCCTTGAGGATCCGTCGAACGGCGTCCACCGTGCCTACGAGGGCCTGCATTCGATCGTCGTGATGCACTGACCGCCCGGCTGTCAGGGGAGCCGCGGCCGGCTCCCCTGACGGCGTGACTAAGACCAGACAGGTGGCCAGGACCAGACCGGTGGCCAAGACCATGAGGAGACTGCGATGACACTTTCGGTCGCGATTCCCACCACGGGCGAGCGGCCGGCGCTGCGCCGGGCGGTGGAGACGATTATCCGCTCCGCGTCGCTGGTGAGCCCGGACGCCGAGCTGCTCGTCGTGGTCAACGGCCGGGACGACGCTCCTGGCCTGGGCCGCGTTGACTCGCCGATGCTGCGGGTAATCCACCTGGAGCAGCGCAACGTGTCGCGGGCCCGCAACGAGGCCATCGAGCAGGCCCGGCATGACGTGCTGCTGTTCGCCGACGACGACGGCATCATCCCGGAGTCGTGGTGCGCCGAGCTGAGCGGCGGCCTGCGCGACGGCTGGCACGCGGTCACCGCGCCGGTCCGGGTCCCGGTCCTCGGACCGGTCACCGCGCATATCAACTACCAGCGCATCTTCGACCCGCCGCCAGCCGGCCCGGACGAGGCGCACGTGCTCACCGGGAACTGCGGCCTGCGCCGCAGCATGCTGCCGCCGCATGTCCGGTACAACCAGGATCACCTGCCCGCGGTGGCCGAGGACGTTGACTTCAGCTTCGCGCTGCGCAAGGCCGGCCTGCGCATTCGCTGGCTCGGCGGGGCGGTGCCCGGCCTGCACGACCTGCCGGAGAGCATCGACGAGATCTTCGACCGCGGGCTGCGCTACGGGCGCGGCGGCGCGCGGCTGTACCTGCTGCGCGGGATCCAGAAGATGGCGGTGCCGGGCGGGCTGTCCTGGTATGCCTCGATGACCAGGGGAGAGCTAGCGGGGTACCGCCGGTTCCCCGAGTTCACCTGGCCTGGAGTGCGGGTGGTGTTCACCGCGCTTGAGTACATGCTGAACGCGTCGCTGCTGCTCGGCTACCTGGACGAGCTGGGCACCCAGACCGGTCACCGGCTGGTTGACCTTGACTTCCCGGCACTCACCGCGGCCTGGCGGGACGTCTTCGCCGCGGCCAGCGCGGGTGTCAGTCACCTGTCGCTGAGCGACTGGGAGAACCCGCCCGCCGACTGCCGCCGCCTGGAGCGCGAGCCGGAGGCACCGGACCCGGCGCAGGATGTCGCGGCGAGCGTGTCCGCGGCGCTCGCGCGGCACGCACCGCTGGCCGCGGGCGAGCCGCCGGCCGAGCTGGCCTGGCTGACCCGGCCGGTCGCCCCGGCCGGATCCGGCACGCCGGGCGGCGAGCGGCGGTCCGGGCCGGCGATCGCGGCGGAACGCCCGGCCGCCGGGCAGCGGCTCGCCGCCGCGTGGCAGCAACTGGCGAGCCGCGGCGGCCCGATCACCGGTGCCGACCTGGAGCGGTGCATCCGGTCGGCCGGGATGCCGTTCCGCAGCGGCGGCCAGGAACTCGAGGCGATGCTGCGCGCGAACTCCCGGGTCCCGGCCCCCGCCTGAGCCGCCAGGCAGAGCGGTCAGCGGGACTTCGCGACCGCCTTGCGCAGCTGAGACTGCGCTGGCGAGGACCAGTCCGCCCACATCTGCGAGGCAGAGACAACACCGCCGATCTCGCTCAGGAACGACAGCACCACCTTGCCGCTGCTGTTGACCGCCAGCACCGCCGGCTCAGCATAAAGGCTGGGATAAGAGTCGGTGGGCCCGCTCGGCGCACCCCACGGCAGGGGGTAGTCGCCCGTGGCGTTCCCGTACCCCGCGTTGATCAGGTCGACGTAGCCGCTGGCCTCGTTGCTCGCATCCACGATCCACAGGGTCGCGGCCGAGTAGCCGCACTGCGTCAGCCCCACCGTCAAGGCCGGCGTTATAGGGGCGTTGATCTGGACGGTGACGTTGTTGGCCAGGCACTGATCCGAGGGCACCCCGGCCGGGGCGTACTGGTACTGCACCAGCTGATCGGTGCTGTAGAGCATGTCCAGCCGCGGGGACAGCACCCCGGCCGAGACCGCGTTGGCGACATCCCCAACCTGCTCGGGCGTCCAGTCCTGGGCGGAGCTGGTGGTGCTGGCGGCAGCCATGACCACGCTGCTGCCCGACACCGCCAGCGCTTCGCCGGTGCCCAGCGACTGCACCGAGGGACTGGTGCACGCGGTCCCGCACGCGGCGGTGGACGCGCCCGCGGACCGGGCGGACAGGACGCTGGCCAGGCCAGCCGCCGCCGCGGCGATCACTGCCACCGCGGCGAGATAAACCCTGGTCTTGTTCGGCATCTTCGTTCCCTCCAGAGCGGTCGAGGCGACATGCGTGCCAGGGCAACTACTCTGAGATCGGGACGTGCCATTGCCGTGCCGTTACGGTGGCATCTGCGTGCAATGCGTGCTGTCCCTTCGGCGGCGGCCAGGTCTCCTCCCGCCAGGCGGCGATGGCCGTCTCATCGCCGGGTGCACGGCGCGGACCAGGGAACCGAGATTAGTACCATTCGTTTTGGCAGCTATCTGCGTTTTGCTCTTCGGTGGTCGGCAGCCCGAGGAGGTGCTGCAAGTTGCAAGCCTCTGCCTTCCAGGCTGCCTTTATCAGACCGCTCGAATGTGCATACTGCGAGAGCAAGTCGGGGTAGAGCGCTACGCCACGCTGGGTTAGGTAAATGTTGCCGTTCTGCTCGCTTATGCTGAAGGTAATGGTCGAGCCCGGTGCATCAAAGTACCCGCGTGCTATCACCGTGAATCTGAAGGAAGTGGGTGATAGCAAGGTGACTCGTACCACTCCGCTGAATATCTCGACCTGGAGTGTGCACGTTTCTCCTGCGGTGATTCGGGCGCAACCAGAGATTATTGTGAACGGGAAGACCAGCCGGGGATTGTCCTCGAATTTCTTCATGACCTGCGCCGGGGTCAATTTGCTTGGCCCGATGTACCAGGTGTAACTGTAGCTGTAGCCCGAGGAGTCGGAGTTCTGCGAGGCGTCCTGGCTGTTGAATGGTGCGCAGGCGGAAGCGCCGCCCAGGTACGTTCTCCAGCCTACCTGGCACATGATGAAGGGCATGAGGCTAGCGCCCGCGGTCGTCATGCACCGTCTGCGTACGGTGAGGCTGTTCAGGCAGCTGGTAGCCGTACAGGTGGTGGCGAGGGCGCCGGTGGGGTCGGATTCGGTGCTGGGGTTGTCGGTGGCATAGGCGTAGGCGTTGAGGTCCTGGGGGTCGTAGGGATTCAGGACCGGATCGGCAGAGATGAAGGAGCCGGTCGCGGGCTGGTACTCGCGGGCGCCGAGGTCGGTGAGGCTGGTGGCGGGGTCGGTTTTGCCGCCAACGAAGCCCTTCTCCCCGTTGGGGAAGCTGGACGGGGCGGTCCCGCGGGGGTTGCCGTAGGGGTCGTAGTAGCGACGGGTGACCGTGAGGCTGGATGCGCTGATGGCGACGGAGTTGGTGCCCTGCTGGTCGCCTGCGACATAGGCGACGCCGGAGGCGCCGATGCGGGTCGCGACGGTGGTGCCGCCGAGGCTGTAGTAGCGGGTGCCGGTGACGGTGCCGGTGCCGGTATTGAGGCACAGCTCCTCATCGGCGAGGTACAGGGTCGTGCTGCCGGGGTCGGCGGAGAGGAGCAAGTTGCCGTTGGCATCGTAGCTGTAGCTGGTGTCCTGGGCGGTGGTACTGCCGGGCGGGGTGATGGCGTACTGGCTGAGCTCCCCGGCGTCGTTCCAGGTGAGTGCCTGGTTGCTGGGCGGTGCCGGTGACGCTGGTCAGGTCGCCGTCGGCGTTGTAGCCGTAGCTGCTGCTGGTCGGCCGGTGGGCTGGTGACGGACTGGCCAGTGATCGCGTGCGGTTGCGCGGAGCCTGCGGCGGGGTAGGTGTCGGCGGTGGTGGTGACCGCCCCGGACGGGGTGGTGCTGGTGATGCCGGTCAGGTTTCCGGTCGCGGCGTAGGTGTAGGACTCCCAGTACGGCGCGGCGCCGCCCTCGGCAGATGCTGACGGGGTAGCGGCGCAGCCAGCGCGCCCTGGGCCCAGGCCTGGACCAGGCGGCCGAGGTAGTCGTACCGGAAGCACTGCACGTCGGTAGCGGCTGGCTCCCCGGCGGGGGTGTCGGCCTCGGAGGTGACGTCGCCGACGTCGTTGTAGGTGTAGTTCAGGTCATCGACGGAGCTGCCAGCGGCGCCGGTCTGGACGTCCTGCTGGGTGAGGTTGCTGGTCTGCGGGTCGTAGGAGTCGGTGATGTAGACGGGCTCGGCGCTGGTGCCCATGGTGTACTGCAGCGGCTGGCCCAGGTCGGTGTAGGACAGCGAGTCCACGTAGGGGCTGGCCCCGGTGAGGGAGCAGGATCCCCGGCGTTGTCGTATCCGATGGTGACGGTCTCGGCGGGCAGCCCGCCGGCGGCGGAGTCGGTGTAGGAGGTTACCTGCCCGTCCGGAGCGTAGGTATAGGCCTGGGCGTAGGTGCCTGCCAGGGCGCCCTGGCTGGCGGGGATGATGGTCTCGGTCCCGGATGGCTGCCCGCTGGCGGCGTAGCCGGTGACTTCCTCGGTGTACTGCGCGCCGCCCTCGAATGCGGTCGAGGAGGTCAGCTGGCCCTTGGCCACGGTGTCGTAGGTCCAGGACGCCAGTTCGTCGGAGGCGTTCTCCGGGGCGCCGCCGGTGGTGTCGTACTCGGCGGACTTGCGGCCGTCGGCATCGTAGGCCCAGGAGGTTGTCTTGCCGCGAGCGTCGGTGACCGCAGACCGGCCTGCTGGGCCGCGTCGAGCTGGTGGTGGTGGTCCCGGCGTCCGGGGTCGGTCTGCGAGGTCTGGTCGCCGAGCAGGTCGTAGGCGTAGGACCAGGTGTTGCCGGCCGCGTCGGTGATGGTGGCGAGTTTCTGGCCGGGGGTGTAGGTGTAGCTGGTGGCGTCGTAGTCGCTGGCGGGGTCGGATGTAGCTGACCGGGGCTCCGGCGTGATACTGCCAGATCGCGGTGGTCAGGCCCCGGCCGTCGGTCCAGGTGGTCTGTGGCGTGCCGCCGTCGGGCGGGGTGACGGTGGTGTAGTCGCCGCCGTAGGCGGTGTCGGTTTCCCAGGTCTCGGTGCCATCGGTGTAGGCGGTCTGCCGGATGACGCGGCCGTCGCCGTCGTAGGCGTACCCGGTCTGGTTCGGACGTCGCCGGCCGCCGCCTCGACCAGGGCGCCGGACGGGGCGCCGGAGACGTAATAGGGGCCGGAGACCAGTGCCTTCCACCCGTCGGAGTTGTAAGTGGTGTCGGTGACGTCGGTGCCGCCGGCGGCGGTTTCCTGCTGGACTTCGCGGACCTCGCCGAAGGAGTCATCGATGGTGTCGGTGGTCAGGTAGTTCCCGCCCGGCTTTCGAATCCTGCTCGGCGGTGACCGACGGGGCGGTGCTGCTGACGGCGTAGCTCCAGGTGGTCGTGGCCGGGCCGGCGGCGGGGTTGCCCGGGGCCCATTGGGCGGTCTTGCGGCCGAGGGCGTCATAGCCGGTGGTGGTCACGTCGCCGTCGGGCTGGGTGACGGTCAGCGGCAGCTCGCGGGCGGGGTCGTAGCTGGTGACCGTGGCCAGGCCCATCGGGTCGGTGACGGTGACCGAGGTGGGCTCGGCACCGGTGGCGGGTGTGTAGGCGGTGGTGGTGGCATCCGACCGTCGGGGTTGGTAGAGGTGAGCACCCGCCCGTACTCGTCGTAGCTGTAGGTGCTGGTGTCGAAGTAGCCGACGGCGGTGGCCTGCTCGGACTTGGTCAGGTTCCCCGCGGTCGGGGCGATGCCGAGGCCCTGGCCGTCATAGCAGGACTCGGTCTCGGAGACCAGCGCGCCGGTGCCGTTTCCGGAGGCGTTGCACGCGCCGGTGTCGACGGTCACGGTGGCGGGCAGGTCGATCAGCCCCGTGCCGGTGTTGGCGGCGTAGGTGGTGTCGGTGCAGGTGTCCTCGGCGGGGTTGCCGGTGTCGGGGATGGCCGACTGGAGGTGACCAGCCCGCTGGAGTTGTAGGTGTAGTTATCGATCGATTCCCTGGCCCCCCGGTGCCCAGCGGCGTGTAGGCCAGCACCGAGCTGGTTCCGGTCAGGTAGGCGGCCTGGTCCAGCGATGTGTTCACCGCGACCGCCGAGGATGTCCAGGGCAGGTTGATCGTGTCGGTGACTTCCTGCCCGGTGCCGTCCCCGTCGTAGACGATCTGTTCCAGCGCCATCCCGGCGAACTGGTTGGCGTCGGTGACCTGCTGGCCGCGGCTGGTGGTCAGGGTGACGGCGGGCCCGGGGTCGCTGGGCGGGCCGTCCTGGCTCATGCCCTGCAGGTAGGTCACGGTGTCCTGGGTGACCGGGTCCGGTGCGGTGCCGGTCTGGGTGGTGATGGTCTGGTAGCCGCGGTACTGGTCCCAGGTGACGGTGGCCGACCGGCTGATGGTGCCGGAGTCGTAGTGCCAGGCCGGGCCGGTGTCGGCGTAGGCGGTGACGACCGGGGGGTCGCCGCCGGTCGTGTCGGTCTGGGTGGTGCCGGTGACGGTGTAGAGGTTGAACCAGTCCTGGACCGGGGTGGTGGCGCCGGGCGGGGTCCAGTAACCGGGGTAGCACGCGGCGGTATCGGCGTCCGGGGCCGGAAAGCTGCCAGCCGCGCACGGCGCCGGGTCCGGCGGCGAGTAGGCGATGCTGGTCACCCCGCCGTTATCGCTGGTGATGCTGGTCAGGTAGTACCGCGTCAGGTCGGAGTACCCGGCGGCGGCATCGGCCGCCGTTTCCACCCGGTTCGGCCGCGGCGTCCCGGCGAAGGTGACCGGCGGCAGCGTGACCGGGGTGGCGCCGTCCTGGCCGGTGCGGGTGACCGAGTTCAGCCACAGCGACGGGGACGTCGACGGATCCCCGGTCGCGGGGTAGCTGGTGGCGAGGGCGTAGGAGTCCACGCTGGTGAGCGCGCCGTTGCGGAGTGCCTGGGTGGTGATGGCGGACAGTGCGTCGTCGTTCCAGAACGTGGGCGAGGTCACGGCGCAGGCCGCGCCGGAGGAGCAGGACAGGTCGGTGGGGGCGTCCTGGCGGCCGGCCGCGGAGGTGAAGGTGACCAGCGCGGCCGGGCTCGTGCTGTACACCTGCCCGGCGCGGAACCCGTACTCGATCTTCGACAGGACGCCGCCCTGAGTGTAGGCGCCGGTGCCGGCGGTGCCGTCCTGCTCGGCGTAGTAGTTGCCCTGCGGGGTGTAGAAGTAGGCGATCGCGTCGCCGTGCGGGTCGACCACGTAGTCCAGGTTCGCCCGCCACGGCAGGTTGCAGAACGCGGCCTGCCCGCAGCCCTCCCACACCGGCACCGTCCACAGGCTGCCGGTGACCGGATCCCCCGCGGCGTAGCCGGGTAGCTGGTTCAGCCCGAACCAGTACTGCGTCCCGTCCGGCTCGATCACCTCCCAGGAAGAACCGGACTGCTTGACCGTCTCGCCGCCGTCGGCCTGCGCCGCCCACTTCCCGCTGCCGTTCACCAGCGGGGTGGTCACCCCGTTCAGTGACAGCGATACCTGCTCCCCGTTCGGGCACAGGTCCCCGGTGTGCGGCTCCCCGGCATCCGCGGAGCAGGTGGTGTAGTCGGTCTCGATGAACCCCGGCGAGTAGTTCCACCCGTCCCCGGCCCAGGACGCCTGGTTGTTAGTCGCCGACGTCAGCCCGCTGGTGGCCTGCGAGTCATAACCCAGCGCCACCGAGGGTTCCAGGTTCCCCGGCACCGGCGGCACGCTGACCGGGTACGACCAGGTGTAGGCCCCCGACGATGGCCCGGTGACCCACCCGGTGTCCGCCTCGGACAGCGGTTCGGCGGCGAAGCTGCCCGCCGACCCCGACGGCCCCGCCACCAGTGCCAGCACCGTCGCCCTGGCCCCGGTCAGGGTTACGTCCGCGCCCGCCCGGTCCCGCCGGGCGTCGTTGCGCGAGCTCAGCGGCGTCTGGGTCCGGCAGCGCGCGGCCGCGGGCGCGGACAGCGCACAGCCGGGCAGCTCCACCAGCCGCAGCCGCGACCCGTAGTCACCGCCGTAGGCCTGCGCGAACGCCGCATACGACACGCTCAGGTGCACCCGGCCCGCCGCCGCGAGCACCGTCGGCACGCGCCACCGACAGCAGCACGCCCCGCACCCCCACCGCCCGGGCGGCCCGCCGCGACGCCACGCCCACCCGCACTCGTGACACGGCCGACCCCCGCCCCGCCCCGCCCTCGGGCGGGCCGACCCAGACCGGCAGGCCGCCCGCCCGCACCGATCCCGGCGACGGGCCCGCGCCCGCCGCCTGCCGGGCCGCCGCGGGCCTGCCCGCCGCGCGGCGCGGTCAGCGCCACCGTGACCGTCGCCGCAGGCGGCCAGGACGCCACCGGGCGGTGCCAGGCCCGCATCACCGGCACCCGCGCCCCCCGGTCGCGCACCACCTGCACCGGCACGGGCGTGCCCGCTCCCGCCACCGGGGCATCGGGGCCGGCGGTCAGCCGGAGTCCCGACCAGGCACCCCGCCGCCAGGGCCGCCACCGCCACCAGCGCCGGCCCGACGATGCGCCAGTGGCGCCGGACAGAACGCAGCTTGCGGGCGAACATGAGCACCTCCGCCAGGCAACGGGATCAGCGGGACTTCGCAACCTTCGCGCGCAGCGCGGGCTGGGCCGGCGAGGCCCAGTTCGCCCACATCTGTGTGGCGGAGACGACGCCGCCGATCTCGCTCAGCGGCGCCAGCACCACCTTGCCGCTGCCGTTCACCGTCAGCACGAAGGCTCGGCGAAGGGGATGGTGAAGTCGTCATTCGAGGACGCGTTTTCCGGCTCGTCATAGGCGGACGCGGCCGCGTACCCGGCGTTGACCAGGTTGACGTAGCCGTTGCTGCCGTTGCTCGCGTCCAGGATCCACAGGCTCTGGGCCGTGATCCCGCACGGCTCCAGCGCCACCGTCAGGCTCGGCGCGTAGAAGCTGGGTCCCTGAAGCGGGACCGAGGCGGTGTCCGCCAGGCACTCGTCCGAGGGGACCCCGTTCGGCGCGTACTGGTACTCCACCAGTTGGTCGGCGTCGTACTGCCATGAACAGCCGGGGACACCACATCGGCGGAGACTCGCGTTCCCGACGGTTCCCTCGCTCTCGGGAGTCCAGTCCTCGGTGGAGCTGGTGGTGTTGGCGGTCGACATGACCACGCTGCTCCCGGACACCGCCAGCGCCTCGCCGGTGCCCAGCGACTGGACCGTGGGGCTGGTGCACGCGCTCCCGCACGCGGTGGTGGACGCACCGGCAGATGAACCGTAGATGAGGCCGGCCGGAACGGCCGCCGCAACGATCACCGCCGCGACAGCGATATAAACCCTTGCTCTGCCGGACATCGTCATTCCCCTCCTGACCACTCAGGCGATATGCGCCTCGTGCCTGGGTCGACTGTGGGCGCCGGGTGTGCCATGTGCGTGCCAGTTCGGTGGCATCTGCGTGCAGTACGCGCGTAGCATCGGCCCAGGGTCGGCCGCAGCCGGGTAGCGCGCTCGCCGGGGGTGGTGAGGCAGTGTGGTTGCTGGTGTGCGGTTCGCGCTGCTCGGACCGCTGATACTGGCCGATCAGGCCGGGGACCGGGTGGTACCTGGCGCGCGCCAGCGGGTGCTGCTGGCAGCCCTGCTGCTGTCGGCGAACGTGCCGGTTTCCCGTGATGCGCTGGCCGAAGCGGTATGGGACGGCTGCCCTCCGCCGGGGCGGCGGCGACGCTACGCAGCCATGTCCGGCGGCTGCGCCGGGCGCTGGGCCCGGAGGCCGGCGCGCGGATCACGGCACGGGATCCGGGATACCTGATCTGCGTGCGTGAGCCGGAGCTGGACGTGCTGGAGTTCGAGGCACTGTGCCGGGATGCGGGCGCGGCGCGGCGGACGGCCCGGTGGGCCGAGGCTTGCGCCGCCGCGACGGCGGCGCTGGAGCTGTGGCGCGGCGCGGCGCTGCTGGACGTGCGTTCGCAGGTGCTGCGCGATCAGTTCCTGCCCCGGCTGGAGCAGCTGCGCCTGCATGTTCTCGAGGACCGCGTCGAGGCCGCCTTGCGGCTGGGTCAGCACGACCGGCTGGTACCGGAGCTACTGGATCTGACCGCGCGTCATCCGCTGCGGGAGCGGTTCTGGGCCCAGCTGATGCAGGCGCTTGCCCGGGACGGGCGGCAGGCCGAGGCGCTGGAGGCCTACCGGCGGGCCCGGCGGGCGCTGGTCGGCGAGCTGGGCATAGAGCCCGGCCCCGAGCTGCGGCTGCTGCATCGCCAGATCCTGGCGGGCGATCGGGCGTTGCTCGCGCCGCCGCCAGCTCACGACGATACATCGCAGCTGGCAGCCGGGCGGCCGGACCAGGTGGTGTGCCGCGCCAGCTGCCCGCCGCGGTGCCGCATTTCACCGGCCGGGATGCCGATCTGGCCGTACTGAACGGTCTGCTCGGCGCCGCGCGGGCGGGCCATGCTGCGGTGGTCATCGCGGCGGTCGACGGCGCGCCTGGGGTGGGCAAGACCGCGCTCGCGGTCCAGTGGGCGCATCAGGTGGCGGACCGGTTTCCCGATGGTCAGCTGTATGTGAACCTGCGCGGGTATGACCCTGGCGTGCCGGTGACGGCGGGGGATGCGCTGGCGGGGTTCCTGCGCACGCTGGGCGTGCTCGGGTCGCAGATCCCGGATGCGACGGAAGACCGGGCCCGGGTTGTACCGCAGCAGGCTGGCGGGGCGGCGGGTGCTGGTGCTGCTGGATAACGCCCGCGATGGTGACCAGGTCCGGCCGCTGCTGCCCGGTGATCCTGGCTGTCCGGCGGTGGTGACCAGCCGGGATGCGCTGGCGGGCCTGGTGGCGACCGATGGCGCGCGGCGGCTGGACCTGGATGTGCTGCCGGTGGCGGATGCGGTGGCGCTGCTGCGGTCGCTGATCGGTGGCCGGGCCGGTGCTGACCCTGAGGCGGCGGTGGCGCTGGCCGGGTTGTGCGCCCGGCTGCCGCTGGCCCTGCGGATCGCGGCTGAGATGGCCGCGGCGCGCCCGTCGGTGCCGCTGGCCGAGCTGGTGGCGGAGCTGGCGGCCGACCGGCTGGGCTTCCTGGATGCAGGGGAGGACCGGGCGCGAGGTGCGGGCGGTGTTCTCCTGGTCGCTGCGGCAGCTGCCGGGCGAGGTGGCGCGGGGGTTTGCGCTGCTGGGGCTGCACCCGGGTCAGGATGTGGATGTTCCCGCGGCGGCGGCGCTGACCGGCACCACGGCGGCGCAGGCACGCCAGCTGCTGTCCGGCTGCACCGGGCCAGCCTGGTCCAGCTCAGCGGCCCTGGCCGGTACGGCATGCATGACCTGCTTCGCGACTACGCCGGCGAACTGGCCGCCGCCGACCTCGGCCGGTGCCAGCAGGGCCTGACCGGGCTCTTCGACTACTACCTGGCCGCGGCTGCTGCTGCCATGGACGTCCTGCTGCCTGCCGAGGCTTCCCGGCGCCCGCTGGTCCCGCGATCGGCCGACCCGGTGCCGGTGCCGCCTGGCCAGGCGGGCGCGCGGGCGTGGCTGGACCGGGAGCGGGCGAACCTGACTGCGACGGTCGTGCACTGCGCCGGGCACGGCTGGCCCGGGCATGCCACTGACCTGGCCGGCGTACTGCACCGTTACCTGATGCGAGGCAGCTACCTGCCCGAGGGGCTGAGCATCTACAGCCACGCGCTGCTCGCCGCCGGCCAGTCCGGTGACCTGGCCGCCGAGGCCGGGGCGCTGAACGGCCTGGGCGCGATCAGCTACATGAAAGGCCGCTTTCCCGATGCGGACGGCCATTACCAGGCCGCCCTGGCGCTGTACCGCCGGAGCGGGCAGCTAGTCGGCCAGGCCCGCGTCCTGCGCAACCTCGGCCAGATTGAGCACCAGCTGCATAACGACCGGTCAGCGGCCGGTTACTACCGCCAGGCCATTACTGCCTTCACCGACGCCGACGATAACCTCGGCGCAGCGCTGGCGCTGGCTGACCTCGCCGAGGCCGAGACCGAACTGGGGTGCTACGACCAGGCAGCCGAGCACCTGCAGCATGCCCTGCCCGTGGTCCGCGCCGCCAAGGACCAGGAAAGCGAAGGCGCGGTCCTGGAGAAGATCGGAGGGCTCAGCCTGCGCCGCGGCCAGCTGAGTCAGGCAGCCGCCTTCTTCGAGCAGGCCCTGGCCATATTCCGCCGCCTCGATTACCCGACCGAAGTGGCTGCGCAGCTGTTCAACCTGGGTGCGGTCAGCCTGCGGCAGGCCGACTACCGGCAGGCCATCGGCTACCTGCGGCAGGCACTGACCGTGTTCCGGCAGCCGGCTACCCCTACGGCGAGATCAGGACGCTACGCAGCCTGGCCGAGGCCCTGCACGGGACGCAGCCTGCCGCGGCGCGCGCCGAGCTGGCCGCGGCGCTGCGCCTGGCGGCCGAGACCGGCAACACCTACCAGCAGGCAAGCGCGCACCGCGACCTCGCCGACAGCCACCACCGCGCCGGGAGAGCGAGCAGGCCCATCACCACTGGCAGCAGGCACTCACCCGGTACACCAGCCTCGGCGCACCGGAGCAGGCCAGTTCGGTCACTGCTGTGCACTGGAGGAGGAACAGTTGACACGCAGGCTAGCCGGGCAGTGGCGGTGCTGACCGGGCGCTGGGCTCGGTCAGCACGCTGACCCGGCTGTTCGATTACTACCTGGCCACGGCGGCCGCGGTGATGGACATCCTGCTGCCCGCCGAGGTCTCCCGGCGCCCGCCGATCCCGCGATCGGCCGACCTGGTGCCGGTGCCGCCTGGCCAGGCAGGCGCGCAGGCGTGGCTGGACCGGGAGCGGGCGAATCTGGCCGCGGTGGTAGTGCACTGCGCCGGGCATGGCTGGCCCGGGCACGCCGTCGGGCTGGCCGGTACGCTGCACCGCTACCTGATCAGGGGCAGTCACCTGACCGAGGCGCTGAGCATCTCCAGCCACACGCTGAACGTCGCCCGCCAGTCCGGCGACCTGGCCGCCGAGGCCGCGGCGCTGAACGGCCTGGGTGCGATCTGCTATATGAAAGGCCATTTTTCCGAGGCGACGGGTCACTACCAGGCCGCGCTGGCGCTGCACCGCCGCAGCGGACGGCCAGGCGCCCGGGCTCCCGTCCTGCTCAACCTCGGCCAGATCGAGTTTCAGCTGCACAACTACCGGTCAGCGGCCAGCCACGACCGTCAGGCCATCGCCGCCTTCACCGAGGCCGGTGATAGCTGGGGCGCGGCGCGGGCGCTGACTGACCTCGCCGAGGCCGAGACCGAGCTGGGGCATCTCGACCAGGCGGCCGGGCACCTGCAGCGTGCCCTGCCCGTGGCCCGCCTCGCGGAAGACCACGAAGGCGAAGG
The DNA here is from genome assembly GCA_963719705.1 of uncultured Actinomycetota bacterium. GTDB lineage: Bacteria > Actinomycetota > Actinomycetes > Streptosporangiales > Streptosporangiaceae > CAVRCV01. The sequence continues at coordinate 694,823 of CAVRCV010000005.1, read as the reverse complement.
CATGGTCCTGGAGGCAACCGGAGAGCTCAGCCTGCGCCGCGGCCAGCTGACGGAGGCGGCCGGCTACTTCGAGCAGGCCCTGGTCTTGTTCCGCCGCATGGAGCTTCCGACCGAGGTGGCTGCCCAGTTCTTCAACCTGGGGCAGGTCAGCCTGCGCCTGGGTGACTACCGGCAGGCCATCGGCTACCTGCGGCAGGCGCTGACCGTGTTTCGGCAGGCCGGCTACCCCTACGGCGAGATCAGGACGCTACGCAGCCTGGCCGAGGCCCTGCACGGGGCCGGGCAGCCTGCCGCGGCGCGCGCCGAGCTGGCCGCGGCGCTGCGTCTGGCGGCCGAGACCGGCAACACCTACCAGCAGGCAAGCGCGCACCGCGACCTCGCCGACAGCCACCACCACGCCGGGGAGAGCGAGCAGGCCCGTCACCACTGGCAGCAGGCACTCACCCGGTACACCAGCCTCGGCGCACCGGAGGCAGACCAGGTTCGGTCACTGCTCAGTGCACTGGAGGAGGAACGGGTTAAACCGTGAGCAGGCTAGCCGGGCAGTAGCGGTGCTGACCGGGCGCTGGGCTCGGTCAGCACCGCTGTTCTGGGCCGCGACGTCCGGCTAGAGCGCTGCTGCTGCCGTCTCGAGCCGCGCTGCCGTTGGCTGCGCGCTGCCGTTTGCCGCCGCGGCGCGGGCCGCAGCGGCAGCCGCGGCCTTCGCGGCCTCGGTTCCCGGCAGCCGCTTGGCCACCCAGCCCTCGACATTGCGCTGCCGGGCGCGCCCGATGGCCAGCGCGCCAGCGGGCACATCCTCAGTGATCGTGGTCCCGGCGGCGCTGTAGGCGCCGTCGCCGATGTTAATCGGCGCGACCATGATGCACAGCGGCCCGAGCGAGACGTGGTCGCCGATCGTGACCCGGTGCCGTTCCCTCCCGTCGAAATTGGCCGGGCCGGCCAGCGCGCCGAGATTGCAGCCCTTGCCGACCGTGCCGCTGAGCATGCCGCCGAGGTGCGGGATCGCGCTGTCGTCGCCGATGTCGGAATCGGCGATCTCGACGAACGCGCCCGCCCGGGTCCGGTCGCCCAGGCGGCTGCCGGAGCGGAGCCAGCAGAACGGGCCGATGTTCGCCTCGGCGCCGATCGTCACGTGCTTGCAGACCGCGTACTGGATCTGGCAGCGGTCGCCGGCCTGCGCGTCGAGCATGGTGGTGACCGGGCCGATGCTGGCATCGCGGCCGATGACGGTGCTGCCGGTCAGCTCGGTGACCGGCCGGATCCGGGTGCCGGCGCCGATCTGGACGGTCGCGTCGATCCGGGTGGTCGCCGGGTCCTCGATCACGACGCCCCTGCGCTGCCACTGCTCCGCGATCCGCCGGAACAGCGCGGCCTCGGCCTGCTGCCGGCCGGGCAGGTCGTCGGTGCGCAGGGACTCCACCGGCCCGGCGTCGACCTGCGCGACCAGCGCGCCGAGCCGCTGCAGCCGGGTGCGCAGCGCCCGGGCGAGGGCCGGCTCCGGCTCCGCCAGCCACTGCGGGCAGCCGTCTGGCAGGCCGGCCGCGACCATCGCGGCCACGGTGGCCTGCTGCGGCTGGTCCGCCCACCAGGGGGCCGGCCGCGGGCGCGGATCAGCACCGCGCGGGGTGCCGCCGGGCCGGCCTGGTCACCGAGCACGGCCAGCGCCCGCAGCGCCCGCCAGATCGTGGCCGGCTGCAGCAGCGGGCTCGGGCCAGCCAGGATGACGCTGATGCCGCCGGCGCGCCGGTCCGGCCCGGACCCGTTCCGGGGCTGGCTGATCAGCCGGGCCAGTTCCGGCCTGGCCTGCGCCCGCTCGCGGAGCGCGTCGGCGCCGCGGCCAGCCGGGCACACCGCGTCCGGCCCGATTGCCTGCACGGTGTCCAGCAGCCAGTCAGCCGCCGGGCGGCCGCACAGCGCGGCGTTCCAGGCGCCCGGCCCGGACCCGGCGGCCTCGGGCGCGGTCAGGATCACCGTGACGTTGCCGCCGGCCTGCCCGGTCAGGCCGTTCCGCCCGGTCATGCCGGCACCCGCGCCGGGACGAGTTCCGGCCGGAACCAGAGCGGGTCGAGCTTCGCCTTGGTCAGCCGGAAGGCTTCGTAGTACCTGGTCTGCGGCAGGTCGTGCGTCTCCGCCTGGCGGGCCCACCAGGTCGCCCGGTCCCGGATGGCCTGCTCGGCCACGAAGGGCTTGTCCTGCTCGGACTGGTACTGGGCGATGGCCGAGAGCTTCTCCCCGATGAAGCGGGTTATGTCCACGTAGAAATTCGGGCAGAACAGGTTATTCATCAGCGGCGGCTCGGTCTGCAGGATCAGCCTCACGCCGCTGTCCCGGCCGGCCATCGTGACTGCCGCCCGCCCCGCCGTTTCGTGGTCCTGGTGGTCTTGCGCGCCGGTCATGTGCGTTATCACCACCGAAGGATTCGTCCGGTTCAGGTGCTCGGCGATGCAGGCGTAGGTCTCGCGCTTCGGCTCGAGGCCGCCGTCGACGAAGTTCTCGACGACCAGGTCCGCGCCGATCACGCCGGCTGACTCCTTAGCCTCAGCCGACCGCCGGGAGCTGTGCGGCGAGGAGCTGGCCGCCCCGGTGGTCAGGGCGACAATGTGCAGGCTGAATCCGGCTTCCCGCAGGCTCGCCAGGGTGCCGAAACAGCCGAGTTCCGCGTCATCAGGATGAGCAAAGACGGCCAGCACCGATTTACTGATCACTTTCGGGTTCTCCCTCCTCCGCTGACTCCTGTTCCCGGGCCGTTCCGGCGCACCGGGAATACGGCGGGGAAATGCAGTGTGTCCGGCATCGCTCAACTCCCGGTCCACCGTGACTGGAGCGCGCTGGCCGCGGGCTCAAGCGGCTCTCGCTCACGCGGTGACCGCCTGTCCGCATGTTGGTCAGGCGGCAGGCCGACGCCGGCCGCAGAGAGGGGCGCCGATGGACCTCACCGGGCAGCGCGCCGCGGCGGCCCAGCCCGCCGTCCCGCGCCGCGAGGTGGTGCTGCTGTTCCCCGGCCAGGGGTCGCAGTACAGCCGGATGGGGACTGGCCTCTACCAGCACGATCCCGTGTTCACGGCCTCGGTGGAAGCCGTCTTCGCGGCCCTGGGCGGGGACGGTGCCCGGCTGCGCGCCGACTGGCTCGGCTCCGATCCCGCCGACCCGCTCAGCGAGATAACCCGTTCCCAGCCGCTGCTGTTCGCCATCGGCTACGCCCTCGGGCAGATGGTGCGCAGCTGGGGGGTCCGGCCGGCGGCGATGCTGGGCCACAGCATCGGCGAGGTGGTGGCGGCCACCGTGGCCGGCGTCTTCGCCGTGGATGACGCGGCCAGGCTGGTGTGGGGCCGGGTCCGCAGCCTGGCCAGGGCGCCGCGCGGCGGCATGCTCGCGGTCGCCGCGCCGGAACGCAGCCTGCTGCCTTACCTGGACGGCACCGATGTCGCCGTGGGGGTCGTGAACGCGCCCGGCCAGACGGTGCTGTCCGGGCCGGACGGTCCGCTGCGGGCGGTGCACGCCGCGCTGCGCCGGGACCGGTTCCGGTGCCGGCCGGTGCCGACGAACACGGGCCTGCACAGTCCGGTGCTGGAGCCATTCACCGGCATCGGCGCCCGGGTTTTCGCCGGCATCGAGACCAGGCCGCCCCGGCTGCGGGTGTATTCCTGCTACACGACGGCGCCGCTCACGCCGGAGCTGGCCACCAGCGCGGATTTCTGGGTCCGCCAGCCGATGAGCCCGGTGCGGTTCTGGCCGGCCCTGGAGGCGCTGCTGCGCCGCGGCACGTTCGTGCTGGTCGAGGCGGGCCCCGGCCGCGGGCTGACCGGGATCGCCCGGCGGCACCCGGCGGTGCGGTCCGGGCGCTGCACGCTGGCACCGCTGCTGCCCGCGCAGCACCAGGGCGCCGCGGCGGACCGGGCGGGCCCGGCCGGCGTGCTGGGCCAGCTGCGGTCCGAGGGGCTCTGCGCGGCCGGCAGCCTGGTGCCCGCCGGGGCGGCACAGCACCCGGCCCTGGCCCTGGCCGGGCGCGGCAGCGCGCGGGCCTGAGCAGATGGCTGCCGCGGGCCCGCTCGGGCGCCAGCCGGCCGGACGCAGGTTCGGGCGGGTCATCGGGGTGGGCAGCTACCGGCCGCGGCGGCTGGTCAGCAACGCCGAGATCTGCGGCCGGACCGGGGCCAGGGAGGAATGGATCATCCGCCGCACCGGGGTCAGGACCCGCCGGTTCGCCGGCCCGGACGAGACCCTGCCGGTCATGGCGGCTGCGGCCGCGAGCAAGGCCATGGCCGCGGCCGGCATCACCGGCGATCAGGTCGACTGCGTGCTGGTCGCCACGATCTCCCACCTCTACCAGGCTCCGTCGGCGGCGGCGGAGGTGGCCGGGCTGCTGGGCCTGGCCGGAGCCGGCGTCATCGACCTGGGCGCCGCCTGTGCCGGCTTCTGTTACGGGGTCGCCCTGGCCGACCACATGGTCGGCACCGGCACCGCCGGTCACGTGCTGGTCATCGGTGCCGAGCGGATGTCCGACCTGATCGATCCGCGGGACTGGTCGACCGCGTTCATCTTCGGCGACGGCGCCGGCGCGGTCGTCGTGGGGGCCGCCGACGAGCCCGGTATCGGCGCCGTGGCCTGGGGCAGCGATCCGGCCGGGCTGAGGTTCATCGCGCAGCCCCGGTCCTGGCTGAGGGTGCGCGATGACCCGGACGCCTGGCCGTACCTGCGGATGTCCGGCACCGAGGTGTTCCGCTGGGCGACCGGCGCGGTCGCCGACGTCGGCCGCCGTGCGCTGGAGGCGGCCGGCCTGACCGCTGGCGACCTGGCCGCCTTCATCCCGCATCAGGCAAACCTGCGGATCTGCGAGAAGCTGGCCGGCGCGCTGCGGCTGCCCGCCGGAGTGCGGGTAGCCAGGGACATCGTGGACGCCGGCAACACCTCGGCCGCCTCCATCCCGCTGGCCCTCGACCGCCTGCTCGCGCTGGGAGAGGCGCCGAGCGGCGGCATGGCGCTGCTGCTCGGCTTCGGGGCCGGCCTCACCTACGCCGCCCAGGTCATCCGCCTGCCCTGACTCCGCCCGCCCTGACTCTCTGCTTGCCCGACGTAGGAGGTTCCGATGCAGTCACAGCCCGGCCGCAACGTGCTGGTCACCGGAGGTACCAGGGGGGTCGGCCGGTGCACGGCGGTTGGCTTTGCCAGGGCCGGTGCCAGCGTGCTGACCTGTTCCCGGCACCAGGACGAGGCGGCGGCACAGACCGAGCGCGAGCTCGCCGCGGCCGGCGGGCGGCACTACGTGACCACGGCGGACGTCACCAGCCCGGCGGACGTCGACGCGCTGGCCCGGCAGTGCCGCGACCGGCTCGGCTCGCTCGATGTCGTGGTCAACAACGTGGGCACGATCGGCCAGGCGCCGTTCGCCAGCCTGCCCGCGGCCGAGTGGCGCCGGGTCATCGACGCCAACCTGACCGCCGTTTTCCTGGTCACCCAGCGGATGCTGCCGCTGCTCAACGACGGCGCGGCCGTCATCTTCATCGGATCCAGGGCCGCCACCGCCGGGGTTCCGCTGCGAGGACACTACGCGGCCGCCAAGGCCGCCCTGACCGGCCTGGCCCGCTCGCTGTGCAAGGAACTCGGGCCGCGCGGCATCCGGGTGAACGTGGTCTGTCCCTCGGTCATCGAGACCGAGCACAGCCGGGAAGCTCTCGGCGGCCAGCTGGCCCGGTTCCGGGCGCAGACGGCGCTCGGGCGGCTGCCCGGTCCGCAGGACGTGGCCGAGATGGTGTTCTTCCTGGCCAGCACCGCCGCGGCCGCCATCACCGGTCAGGTTCTGCAAGTAGACGGTGGCTGACGAGACGGGAGTAGCGAAATGCGCGTGCTGTTGTCGACCTACGGGTCACGCGGAGACGTCGAGCCGCTGGCGGGACTCGCAGTCCAGCTGCGGGCCCTCGGCGCGGAGCCGCGGGTGTGCGCGCCGCCGGACGAGGAGTTCGCGGCGCGGCTTGCCGGTGTCGGCGTGCCGCTGGTGCCGGTCGGCCGGTCGGTGCGCGCGATGCTGACCGGGGAGAAGCGGCCGTCGGTGGCGGACCTGCCCCGCCGCGCGACAGAGCTGATCGCCCGGCAGTTCAACGCGCTCGCCAAGGCGGCGCAGGGATGCGATGCGCTGGTGGCGACCGGTCTCATGCCGGCCGCGCGGGCGGTGACCGAGAAGCTGGGCATCCGCTACGTGTACGCGAGCTATCAGCCGGTCACCCTGCCGTCGCCGCACCACCCGCCGGCGCCGGTCCCTGGCCGGCCGTTCCCGCCGGGAGTGACCGACAACCGGGTGCTGTGGGACCTGGAGGCCAAGGGCATTCAGGCGGTGTACGGTGCGGCGGTCAACAGCCACCGGGCGTCGGTCGGCCTGCCGCCGGTGGGCAACGTCCGCGACTACTTCCTCACCGGCCGCCCGTGGCTGGCGGCGGACCCGGTGCTGGCCGCGTGGCGGCAGCCGGCCGATCTTGACGTGGTGCAGACCGGCGCGTGGATCGTGCCGGACGAGCGCCCGCTCCCGGCCGGGCTGGCGGCGTTCCTGGAGGCCGGGCCGCCACCGGTGTACGTGGGCTTCGGCAGCATGCCGATGCGCGGCTCACCAGACATCGCCCGGGTCGCGGTCGAGGCGATCCGCGGGCAGGGCCGGCGCGCACTGCTGTCCCGCGGCTGGGCCTGCCTGGCCCCGGTCGACGACCGGGACGACTGCCTGGCCATCGGCGAGGTCAACGTGCAGGCACTGTTCGGCCGGGTCGCCGCCGTCGTGCACCACGGCGGCGCGGGCACCACCACGGCCGCCGCCCTGGCCGGCGCGCCCCAGGTAGCGATACCCCAGATGTCGGACAATTCATACTGGGCGGGCCGGGTGGCCGCCCTGGGCATCGGCACGGCCCACGACGGCCCGGCCCCGACCGCCGGTTCCCTGTCGGCCGCGCTCCGGACGGCCCTGGACCGCCGGACTCGCGAGCGGGCGGCCGCCGTGGCCGGCTCGATCCGCACCGACGGGGCAGCAGCGGCCGCGACGCTGCTGCTCGATGCGGTCAGCCGGAGAAGGCCGCGGGTGGCCGCGTGAACCACGCGGACCGCCGGGTCAGGAAAGAGCCAGGGCAGGATCGCGGCCTGCATCGGGTAGCCGGCTGAGGAGTCGCGAGATGCGCGTGCTGATGTCAACGTTCGGGTCGCGCGGGGACGTCGAGCCGCTCGCTGGACTGGCTCTGGGGCTGCGGGCACTCGGCGCGGACGCGCGGGTGTGCGCGGCGCCGGACGAGGAGTTCGCGGCGCGGCTTGCCGGTGTCGGCGTGCCGCTGGTGCCGGTCGGCCATTCGATGCACGCGATGGTGACCGGGGCGAAGCTGTCGTCGGCGACGGACCTGCCGGGGTGCGCGGCCGAGCTGATCGCCGGGCAGTTCGATGCGCTCGCCGAGGCGGCGCAGGAATGTGATGCGCTGGTGGCGACCGGCTTACTGCCGGCCGCCGCGCGGGCGGTGACCGAGAAGCTGGGCATCCGCTACGTGCACGCGAGCTACCAGCCGGTCGCCCTGCCGTCGCCGCACCACCCGCCGTTGCAGCTTCGGGGCCGGCCGTTCCCGCCGGGGGTGACCGACAACCGGGTGCTGTGGGACCTGGACGCCCAGAGCGTGAGCGCGCTGTTCGGCGCGGCGGTCAACAGCCACCGGGCGTCGGTCGGCCTGCCGCCGGTGGGCAACGTCCGCGACTACTTCCTCACCGGCCGCCCGTGGCTGGCGGCGGACCCGGTGCTGGCCCCGTGGCGGCAGCCGGCCGATCTTGACGTGGTGCAGACCGGCGCGTGGATCGTGCCGGACGAGCGCCCGCTCCCGGCCGGGCTGGCGGCGTTCCTGGAGGCCGGGCCGCCACCGGTGTACGTGGGCTTCGGCAGCATGCCGATGCGCGGCTCACCAGACATCGCCCGGGTCGCGGTCGAGGCGATCCGCGGGCAGGGCCGGCGCGCACTGCTGTCCCGCGGCTGGGCCGGCCTGGCCCCGGTCGACGACCGGGACGACTGCCTGGCCATCGGCGAGGTCAACGTGCAGGCACTGTTCGGCCGGGTCGCCGCCGTCGTGCACCACGGCGGCGCGGGCACCACCACGGCCGCCGCCCTGGCCGGCGCGCCGCAGGTGGTCATCCCCCAGTGGGGGGACCAGCCCTACTGGGCCGGCCGGGTGGCCGCCCTGGGCATCGGCACGGCCCACGACGGCCCGGCCCCGACCACCGGGTCCCTGTCAGCCGCGCTCAGGAAGACCCTGACTCCCGAGACTCGCGGCCAGGCGGCGGCCGTGGCCGGCGCGATCCGCACCGACGGGGCGAGGACAGCTGCAGCGCTGCTGCTCGAAACGCTCAGCCAAGGCGGCCAGCCAGAGATCGCGCGCCAGCTGCGAGGCTAGTTGCGGGTGATGGCAACATACGGCCGATCTGCGGCCGGTTCGCTCCAGTCGTTGGGCGCGTCCTGGCGAGGAGGCGCCGCTCCGATGGCGTCCTCCGACGGCCACTTCTGCAGCACGAGTTGCCCCTGACTGTCATCAAGGAGCCGCCTGAGGGCCTCTTCTGCCCAGGACCGCAACTGCGCCTCTGGGACGTCCGGGTAGGCGCCGCGTAGCAGCCAGATGAATTCGTAGAGACCGACGCTGGAAGCGTCCAAGAGATCGCTTACCTCCTGAACGAGCCAGCCGGGCACATCTTCGTTCATGGCAGAGTCGGGTTTCCCAGCAGCGGAATCTTCACTGTTACGCCATTTTGCGAGACAACAGCGTACGGACCTGTTGTGAGGGGATCGGGCCGTGTGCCTTCAGCGTATCCCGGCATGATCCGGATCTGCCGGCCGGGATTCGCTGGATCGCGGAACACCTGACCGCCACCGCTATTGGAGTCGGCACGTGTCCAGTCCGACGGAATGCTGTCTTCAACTTGCTGTGGATCCATCCCCCTCAGCGTCTGGGGGTCAAACTCCTTCGGCCCGGGGATTGTGCCCGGAGCCGGGTCGGCTGCCCCGGCCGGCGACTCGTTCCCGCTGCCGCTAGATTGCATCAGCGTGTCACGGTCCGGGCCAGCGGCGTCGCGGATGATGGAGGCGGCTCCGGCACCAGCAATGGTGGCGCCGCTAGCGATGCCGGCGGTGGAAAGCGCGTTGAGCGGGACGCCGGCGACGGCGCCGACGCCTGTGGCGTCGAGGCCGACACCGAGTACTTCGCCGCCGGCGCTGACGGTGGTCAGGCCGATGCCGCCGAGCACGGAGAAGACTCCGCCTGGGTCGTGGATCATCGCGTTGCCGACAGAGGCTGTCGCGTTGACAACATCCTCGCCGAGGTGCTCGGCACCGTGCAGGAAACTGGACCAGAAGCTCTCGTGACCAGCTTTGCCAGGCACTCCGGTGGCTCCGCCGCGGGCCGGCTTGGGGGACATGCCGGTCAGTTCGCTGGCGGCGGCGTCGAAGGCGGCCACGGCCTGGGAGGTCGTCTGACTTGCCTGCTCAGTGGCCTGGGCACTCAAGCTCAGCGCCTCGGACCGCTCAGTGTCGTACTGGGACGACAGGATGCTCATCCGCGCGGCGGCGCCGTCCGCTGCTGCGGCGGCGTCGCGGGCAGCCGAGCGAGCGCTCTCGGCGGCGGCCTGCGCAGCAGGCGAATGCGGGCTAGCGGCGGCCTGGACGTCGGCGGCGGTCGATGCCTGCTCGGCGTCAGCGGCGACCTGCTGGGCCTGCCGCAGGTCGGCCTGGGTGCAGGTCAGTGCCTGGCCGGTGGCGTTGGCCGCCGCGACGGCGTCATTGGCGCAGCGCGCCGACCGCTGGGAAGCTGCCAGGCTGGCTGAGTACGCTCGCAAAGCGGTAGCCCCCCTGGCCAGGGCGGCAGCCGTACCAGCGTAGGCAATGACGAGCCTGCTGGCGGCTAACCCGCAGGCAGCCGCGCCGAACCCGCTCCACGCGAATCCTCCGGCCTGGCCGGCCGCATTGGCTAGCAGGGCACGGCTGCGGTCGATCTCGCCTTGTGCCGCGGTGAAGATGGCGGCCGCACGGGACAGCGCGGCCGGGTCTCCCTGCGGCACCGGAACTGAGCTTAGGAACAACCCGGCACCTGTTCCCTGATTTGCCAACATGACAGCCAGGCTGACTCAGGGGGCGACCGGGCAGCCCGGCGTGATCTGCGGAAACTGTGCGCCGTCGGTGGCAACGTAGGCGCCTGAGGCACTTGAGGTGGCCCAGCTCAGCGAGGCTGAGCACACATCCAGGCCGCTCAGCGCGGCGCCGAGCAGTGCCACCAGCCGCGCGTATGAGCCTGCGGCCGATCCGGTGCAGCCGTCAGCCGCGGACGCCGCGCCGGACATGCTGCCATGGACCGAACCGGTGCTGGCCGCGACGCGCGCGAACTTGGTCGCCATCTCCTCCAGGACAGTCGGCTCCACCGAGATGCCGCCGCCTGCCGTCAGCATCCGCGCCGCCTAGCCGCAGATCGCGTCGGTCGGAGCTGCGCGGACGCCCCATCGAGCGGTTGAAGAGTCATCCGGATCACGTCTGGGACCCTATCGTCCCTGCCAGTTTGCGGCCAAGCCTGCTAATACCGCTCTGATCACGTCCGCGGATGGGCAATCAGGGCAGGATGGCGGCCTGGATCAGGTAGCCGACCGTCGCGACGTTCACGATCAGGGCGAGCACGGCCAGCGTGGTGCGGACCACGTTCCAGTTGCGCCACCGGACCCGCGGGTCGATCTCGTCCCAGTTCTCCGGCGGCCGTGCCGGGTCCAGGGTGATGATCCAGTGGTTGATCGGCACGTTCTTGGTCAGCGAGACCGACAGCACCGACAGGTACAGCAGCGCGCCGGCCGTGGCCAGCGCGTGCGCACTCGCGGTCGGCACCGTGATCGCCAGGATGACGTCGCCGGCCAGGCCGGTGCAGATGCAGATGGGCATGAACGGGTCGAACCGGCCGATGAAGCCCTTGTGCACGGCGAGGTAGTTCTCTACCGACAAGGAGAGCAGCATCGGCGCGCCGCCCAGCGCTGAGATCATCAGGCCGCCCGCGGCCATGCCGCCGGCCAGCAGGACGACGGGGATCACGAACGCGATCACGTTTCCTCCCGAGCTTGGTGGGCCCTCCTGAGCTTGGCGGGCACGTCAGAACCGCAGCAGCACCGCCACGGCATTGAGGGTCAGGGCGGCGAAGGCCATCCAGGTACGCACCAGGTGCCAGCGCCGCCAGGCCGGGCGCGGATCCGCCCAGGCAGGGGTGATCGTGATGGTGGCATGGACGATCTTGTTGATCGGCACGTTGCCCAGCTGCGACACCGCCATGACACCGGCCAGCGCGGCCGCGCCCGCTGCCGCCAGGTAGCGCCCGGCCGCTGACGCCAGGAACGCAGCCACCAGGTCGGCCGCTGTCGCCGAGCTCACCAGCAGCGGCATCAGCGGGTGATAACCGCGGCCCAGCAGGGTGTGCGCCCGGACGTACTGGTCCGGGGGCATCGCGAACAGGGCCGGGATGACGCTGACCGCGAGCGCCAGGAACACCCCGGCTATGACCCCGCTGGCGATCAGGCTCGCGGCGGTCAGGGCACTGGGCAGCATCGCGGATCCTTTCGGTCCCGGCCACGATGTCCGCGCCCGCTCGCCGGCCGGTCGAGCGCCGGTCCAGGGCCGGCCGGCCGCCTTCGATTTCCGTTCCAGCGGCCTGCGAGCCGGCCCGGCTACCTGTGGAGTCTGCGAACCCGAAGTCCGCCGAGACCCGGAAGGCGCCCATGGTCGTCAAAGTGAGTCCCGACAGGCTGCCGAAGGCACGCAGCCTCGCCGAGCCTGAGCCGCCCGCCGAGCCTGACCTGCCCGAGGCGGTCGCGGACAGCGGCAGCGCCATCGCCGTGACCGGCCTGCGCAAGACCTACAAGACCTCGCGCGGCACGGTCGAGGCGCTCCGGGGAGTCGACCTGGAGGTCTGCCGCGGCGAGTTCTTCGGCCTGCTCGGGCCCAACGGGGCCGGCAAGACCACCGCGATCGGCGTGCTGACCACCCTGGTCAGGCCCACCTCGGGGCAGGCCAGGGTCTGGGGCCGGGAGGTGGCGGCCGACCCGATCGGGGTGAAACGGTGCATCGGCGTCACCACCCAGGCGCCGAACTTCGACCGCTTCCTCACGGTCGCGGAGAACCTGGAGTTCCGGGGCCGCTACTGCGGCATGGGCGGCCGGGCTGCCAGGGTCAGGGCGGTGCAGCTGCTCGAGGAGTTCGACCTTGGCGACCGGCGCAAGGCGCACGTGCACGAGCTGTCCGGCGGGCAGGCCAAGCGGCTGATGATCGCCCGCGCGCTGGTGCAGCGGCCGCGGGTGCTGTTCCTGGACGAGCCGACGGCCGGCATCGACCCGCAGACCCGGCTGCACCTATGGGACCTGCTGCGCAGGCTGCACGCCGAGGGCCTCACGATCCTGCTGACCACGCACTACCTGGAGGAGGCCGAGAGCCTCTGCGAGCGGATCGCGGTGCTGGACCACGGCCAGGTGCTGGCCTGCGGCACGATGCCCGAGCTCATCACGACCCAGGGCGTGGACACGATCATGACCGTCAGCTACGACGGCACCCCGCCGCCCGCGCTGAAGCAGCTGGCCGGGCACGACGGGATCCGCCGGGTAGAGCTGACCGGCAGCCAGGCGCGGGTCTTCGCCCGCGACGCCGAGGGGCTGCTCGGCACCGTGGTGCGGGCGGGCGGCTCGGCCGCCGCGCCGGTGTCCGATGTCACCACGGTGCGGCCGAGCCTGGAGAGCGTGTTCATCACCCTGACCGGAAGGGAGTACCGCGAATGACGGCCATGACCCTGGCCCCGGTACCCGGCGACGGCACCATGCCCGGCGACGGCACCATGCCTGGCGACGGCGCCGGGCCGGGCTTCAGCGACACAAGCGCGCAGTGGCGCGCGTTCGGCGCGATGGTGCTGCGGGACGTGCGGGTCATGCGGCGCGACTCCAGGACGCTGCTGATCCGCAGCGTCGTCCAGCCGCTGCTGTTCGTGTTCGTGTTCGCCTACGTGATGCCGCTGATCGGGCAGGCGATCCGGGTAGGGCCCTGGGCCAGCGCCTACTCGACCATCCTGGTGCCCGGCACGGTCGGCAGCTCGATCCTGCTCACCGGGATCATCTCGGTGACGGTGCCGCTGGTGATGGAGCTGACCCACACCCGCGAGATCGAGGACCGGCTGCTCGCGCCGCTGCCCGCCTGGGGCCTCGCGGTGGAGAAGATCCTGGCCGGCGCCATCCAGGCGCTCGTGGCCGGCGCGATCGTGTTCCCGATCTCGATGTTCGTGCACGCCCGCGGGCTGGCGCCGGACGTCCACGTCTACAGCTGGCTGCTGCTGGCCATGGTGCTGATATCCGGCGCGACCTTCGCCGGGGTCATCGGCCTGCTGATCGGCACGCTGATCGACCCGCGCCGCAGCGCCGGCCTGCTGGCCGTGGTGATGCTGCCGCTGACCATGCTCGGCTGCGTCTACTACCCCTGGGTGGCGCTGCGCCCGATCGCCTGGCTCAAGATCGTCACCTTGTTCAACCCCATGGTCTACCTGTCCGAGGGCCTGCGGGCCAGCCTGACCCCGTTCGTGCCGCACCTGCCGGTCTGGGCGGTGCTGTCCGCGCTGGAGTGCGGCGCGGTCGCGTTCGGGTATCTCGCCGTCCGGCTCTTCGTGCGCAAGGTCACGCTGTGACGGCCGGGGCAGCAGGCCGCGGGCCTGACCACGAGGTCGCGGTCCTGATCGTCGGCGGCGGCATCGTCGGGCTCTCGGCGGCGGCGTTCCTGGCCGCCAGGGGAGTGCCGGCCCTGCTGGTGGAGCGGCGGGCGGAGGCGCTGGCCCACCCGCGGGCCAGGGTCATCAACCCGCGGACGGTGGAGCTGTACCGGCAGATCGGGCTCGAGGCCGCGATCCAGGCCGCCAGGTCCCGTGCCTATTACTCGGCCGGCCTGGTGATCCGGGCGCAGACGCTGTCGGCCACCGAGCGGGTCACCGGCGAGATGCAGGCAGCACCGGGCCAGGGGGGGAGTACCGGAGGTCGCCCAGGTACCGGGTCCAGCCAGGTCAGCCCGGCCACCTGGATCCCGATCGACCAGGATGAGCTGGAGCGGCTGGTCCGCGGCCGGGCCGTCGAGCTGGGCGCGGACGTGCGTTTCAGCGCCGAGCTCACCTCGTTCGAGCCCGGCCCCGGCGGCGTGCTGGCTACCGTGCGCGACCGGACGACCGGCGGGATCCGGACGGTCCGGGCGGACTACCTGATCGCCGCGGACGGCCACCGCAGCGCCATCCGCGGTCAGCTCGGCATCGGCCTCGACGGTCCCGGTGCCCTGAACCACATCCTCTGCTTCGTGTTCGAGGCCGACCTGAGCGCGCCGCTGCGCGGACGGCACCTCGCGGTGGGGCACTTCGACCGGCCCAGGCCGGGCACCTCGATCATCTCCGACCGCGAGGGCCGCTGGGTGCTCAGCATGCCCTACCGGCCGGAAGCCGAGTCCCTGGACTCGTTCACCCCGCAGCGCTGCGCCGAGCTGGCCAGGGCCGCAGTCGGCGTGCCCGGCCTGGAGCTGAGCCTGGTCACGCAGCTTGGCGAGGAGGTGGTGCTGCTCGGCTACGAGGTCAGCGCCCAGGTCGCCGAGCGGTTCGCGGACGGGCGGGTATTCCTGGCCGGCGACGCGGCGCACGCGATGCCGCCGGCCGGGGCCTTCGGGGCCGGCACCGGCATTCAGGACGCGCACAACCTGGCCTGGAAGCTCGCCGCCGTGCTGCACGGCCAGGCCGGGCCGCAGCTGCTGGCCAGCTACGACACCGAGCGGCGGCCGGTCGCCACGTTCACCGTGGCCCAGTCGCTGCACCTGCTGCGGGAGCGAACCGGCCGGGGCGTGACATTCCGCGGCGGCGGGCCGCAGGTCGGATACGAGCAGGTGCTGTTCGGCTACCGCTATCCCGGCGGCGCGCTCGCGGCCGAGCCCGGCCATCGAGGTCAGGGCAGCGAGCCCTCGGTGCCGCTGGCCGCGCTGGACGGGGCGCCGGGGACCAGGGCGCCGCATGTCAGGCTGGAGCGCGCCGGGCACGAGCTGTCCGCCATCGACCTCTACGGCAGGCGGCTGGTGCTGCTGTGCGGCTCGCACGGCTCGGCCTGGGCTGCCGCCATGGCCCGGCTGGGCGAGGAGTCCGGCTGGCCCGCCGACGTCTATCAGATAGGAACGGACCTGCTCGACCCGGCCGGGCAGGTACCGGTCAGATACGGGATCGGCGCCGCCGGCGCGTCGCTGATCCGGCCGGACGGTTTCGTGGCCTGGCGGGCGGGCGGTGCCCCTGGCCGCGACCCGGTCCGGGAGCTGCGCCACGCGCTGGCCAGCTGCCAGCTCTGGCCGGCGAGCCACCCCCAAGATGCCGCGGCGGCCAGTACCGCAAGGCCCGCCGCGCTGGCTGAGCTGAGGTGATCGGCATGCGCGTCCTGTTCGCCACCTTCCCGGTGCCCTCGCACTACTACCCGATGGTCCCGCTTGGCTGGGCGATGCGCGCGGCCGGCCACGAGGTCCGGGTGGCCTGCGCGCCGTCGCTGACCAGCATGGTCACCAGCGCTGGCCTGCCGGCCGTGAACGTGCCCGAGGCCGACCTGGCCAGCGCCTGGCGCGGGTTCGCCGCGCCGGCGCAGAACGGGGAGGCGGCCAGGCCGCCCTCGCCGGCCGACCGGGCGGAGCGGGCCATCGCGATGTTCACGATGGTGGCGAAGGCCACCGCGGCCGAGATGACCGCGATCGCCAGGGACTGGCGGGCCGACCTGATCGTCTACGAGCCCCGCGCCTACGCCGCGGTGCTGGCCGCCGGGGAGCTCGGCCTGCCGCTGGCCCGGCACCTGTCCGGGGTGGATTACACCTGGCACCGGGCCGAGCCGGAACGGCCCGCCCTGACCCGGCTATGGCAGGGCTCCGGGGTGCCGGACGCGGATCCGCTCGGCGTGGTCACCATCGACCCGTGCCCGCCCAGCCTGCAGATCCCGGCGCCGGTCCGGCGGCACGCGATCAGGTACGTGTGCTACAACGGGCCGGCGGTCCTGCCCGGCTGGCTGCGCGAGCCGCCTGCCAGGCGCCGGGTCTGCATCGCGGCCGGGTCCGCGCTGCCGGGCCGCCGGGACATGGTCGCCTCGGCCCGCCAGGCGGTCGCCGCGCTCGGCGGCATCGATGCCGAGGTCATCGTGGCGGCCGGCGGCAACCCCGACCTGCTGGAGCCGATCCCGGCCGGCTTCCGGGTGCTCAAGTCGATCCCGCTGCACCTGCTGCTGCCGACCTGCGACGCGATCGTGCATCACGGCGGCGCGGGCATCACGATGACCGCGGCGGCCAGCGGCGTGCCGCAGCTGCTGCTGCCCGACGGCGGCGACCGGTTCCTGCACGCCAGCCAGCTGGTGGCGGCCGGGGCCGGGATCGCGCTGAACCATGCGGAGGCGGAGCCCGCCGCGATCCTGGCCGCGGCCAGGTCGCTGCTGGCCGACCCCCGTTACCGGCAGGCGGCCGAGCTGATCCGGCAGGAGAACGCCGGCCAGCCCGCGCCGGCCGACATCACCGGCGACCTGGCCAGCCTGGCCGCGCCGGCCCTCAGCAGCAGCGGAAGCAGGTGATCGCGGTGCAGGAGTACCGCATGGCGCTGGTGACCGGTGCCTCCAGCGGCGTAGGCGAGGCGTTCGCGCGCCGGCTCGGCGCCGACGGCTGTGACCTGGTGCTCGTGGCCCGGCGGGCCAAGCAGCTCGATGACCTGGCCGGTCAGCTCACGGCGGCCCACGGCATCAGCGTCGAGGTGCTCGGTGCCGATCTCACTGCGCCGGATGAGCTGGCCCGAGTCGAGCAGCGGCTGGCCAGCCCCGATCACCCGGTCGACCTGCTGGTGAACAACGCGGGGGCGTTTGGCAGCGTCGGCCTGCTGGCTGACCAGACCGCCGACGCGGAGACGCTCAAGATCGAGCTGAACGCGGTGGCGATGGTCCGCCTGGCCAGGGCGGTGCTGCCGGGCATGCTCGCCCGCGGCCAGGGCGGCATCATCAACGTCTCCTCGGTCTCCGCCTTCCTGCCGACGCCGCGCGCGGCCACTTACTCGGCTACCAAGGCGTTCATCACCTCGTTCAGCGAGAGCCTGCACGGGGAGACCGCCGAGCGCGGGGTCACGGTGACCGCCCTGTGCCCTGGGCCGATGAAGACCACGATTCATAACGATGACCCTGGCCGGCCCACCGACCGGACGCCGGCCCGGCTTGGGGTGCTGGAGCCCGCAGCCGTGGTCGCGTCTGGCCTGGCTGCGGTCGGTGCGGGCCGCCCGGTGTGCGTGCCGGGACGGCGCTGGGCGGTAATGGCCGCCGCGGCTCGCACTTTCCCGCGCCCGCTGGTGCGGCGGGCGTTCTACCGGCTATGGGGCGGCTCGCAGCAACTCAGGAAGGACGGTCAGTAATGCGCGACTCCACTCAGGTCCTGGTCATCGGCGGCGGGCAGGCCGGCTCCACCGCGGCGAGCCTGCTGGCCAGGGAGGGATTCGAGGTCACGCTCGCCGAGCGCGAGCAGTTCCCCCGCTATCACATCGGCGAGTCGGTCCTGCCGTCCTGCCTGCCGATCCTGGACCTGCTCGGGGTGCGCCAGAAGATCGAGGACCACGGCTTCCAGCGCAAGGGCGGTGCCTATTTCGCCTGGGGCCCGGAGGAATGGTCGCTGGCCTTCAGCGACATCACCCAGCGGCGCACCTTCGCCTGGCAGGTGGTCCGGTCCGAGTTCGACCAGATCCTGCTGGACCACGCCCGCAGCCTGGGCGCCCGGGTGCACGAGCGGACCAGCATCCGGGAGGTGGAGTTCGAGGCGGGCCGGCCGGTCGCCGCGCGCTGGTCGCCGGCAGGCGACTCCGCGGCCGGCGGCCGCATCACCTTCGACTACCTGGTCGATGCATCCGGCCGCAGCGGCGTCCTGTCCGCCCGGCACTTCAAGAACCGGCGGGTGCACGAGATGTTCCGCAACGTCGCCTGCTGGACCTACTGGCGGGGCGCGTCCCGGCTGAACAAGGGCCCGGAAGGCGCGATCGCGGTCTGCTCGGTTCCGCACGGCTGGTTCTGGGCGATCCCGCTGCACGACGGGACCACCAGCGTCGGCCTGGTCACCAGCAAGAAGGTGTTCAACGCCCAGCGAGCCGAGCTCGGCAGCGTCGAGGCGCTCTACCGGGCCGGCCTTGAGCAGTGCCCGCTGGTGCGTGACCTGCTGACCGACGCCGAGCCGGCGGCCGCGGTGAGGGTCGAGCAGGACTATTCCTACGTCTGCGGGGAGTTCGCCGGCCCCGGCTACCTGCTCAGCGGGGACGCCGCCTGCTTCCTGGACCCGCTGCTGTCCACGGGGGTTCACCTGGCCACCTTCAGCGCCGTGCTGGCGGCCGGCAGCATCGCCAGCATGCTGCGCGGCGAGGTGCCGGAACCCGACGCGCTCGAGTTCTACCGCAGCACCTACCGGCACGCCTACGAGCGGATGCTGGTGCTGGTCTCGGTGTTCTACGAGACCTACCGCGGCCGCGATTACCACTTCTTCCACGCGCAGCGGCTGACCCACCGGGAGCAGGACCGGCTGCACCTGCAGGACGCGTTCCTGAACATCGTGTCCGGCATCGAGGACCTCGACGAAGCGAAGGACGCCGCGCTCGCGCGGATCAGGAGCACGCTCACCGGGGCCGAGGGCAGCAGCGCCAACCCGCTGGCCAACGTCATGCACGCGCCGAGCCGGGTCCCGCTGTCACCGGAGTCGGCGATCGAGGGCCTGTACCTGGCCACCGAGCCGCGGCTCGGGCTGCGCCGCGCGCCGAGGTCCGGGCAGCCCGGCTAGGCACCCCGGCGATCCGGCCCGGCGGACGAGGGACTGCGATGACCGTGACCGTGGGGATTCCCACCACCGGAGTGCGGCCGGTGCTGCGGCGGTGCGTCGAGGCGGCTATCCGTTCCGCATCCTTGCTGGGTCCGGACGCCGAGGTACTGGTCGTGCTCAACGGCCGCGCGGACGCGCCAGGGCTCGGCCGGGTGGACTCGCCGCTGCTGCGGGTGGTGCGCCTGGACCAGCCCAACGTGTCCGCCGCCCGCAACCATGCCATCGCGCTGGCCAGGCACGATGTGGTGCTGTTCGCCGACGATGACGTGCTGGTGCCGCGGCAGTGGTGCGCGCAGCTGCGGGCCGCCCTGGCGGATGAGGGCGCGGCCGTGGTCACCGCGCCGGTGCGGGTGCCGGTGTCCGGCCCGGTCACCGCGATGATCAACCACCAGCGCAACTTCGACAGCCAGCCCCGGCCGGACGGGCCCGGCACCCTGCTGACCGCGAACTTCGGGCTGCGGCGGGACCTGGTCCCCGGCCACGTGCGATTTGACGAGAACCTCGCCGTGGCCGGCGAGGACGGCGACTTCAACCATCAGCTGTGGACGGCCGGCCTTCGCTTCCGCCTGCTCGACCGGGCGGAGCCGGTACAGCATGAGCTGCCGGAGGGGATCGAGCCGATCATCGAGCGCTGCCTGCCGTACGGCGAGGGCAGCGTCCGCTCGCTCACCAAGCGCGGCCTCGGACCGAGACTGCTGTCCGCCTTCGGCCCGTGGTACCAGGCGGTAACGGATCCGGCCGCCGATCGCTCGCGCCGTTATGCCGAGCTGATCTGGCCGGTCGCGCGGGACGCGTTCCGGATCTACGCCGCCATCTCCAAGTTCTGTTACCTGGCCGGAGTGCTGCACGCGGTTGGCGCCAGCCAGGGTCGGCCGGTGATCAGCCTGGACCAGGCTCAGCTCACCGCCGCCCTGCGGCACGCGGCCGCCCTGGCCGGCGCTCGGGCGGCCGGGCTGACCGCGGCGGACTGGCGCGGCATGCCGGTGGACTACTCGCGGCTGCGGGACGCCCCGGCGTGCCCAGCCGCCCCGGCCGGCCCGGCGGCCGCGGCCGCCCCTGCCGGTCAGTACCGGGACGGTGACTACGCCGGTTCGGTCATCAGCGACCTCAAGATCGCGATGCGCGCGCACGCCCCGCTGGCGGCCGGCCTGCCGGGCTGCGGGAGCCAGCCAGGGCAGGACGAGGACTGGGCATCCGCGCTGGCCGGACCGGGCACGAAGGTCCTGATCCGCCAGGTACTGGACGAGCTTCGCGGCCGGGACGCCCCGGTCAGCGAGGCCAACCTGGTCCGGTTCGCCCGCCTCACCGGCCTGCCCTTCCGGGTCTGCTGCGAGCTGGTCGAGCGCGAGTTCTGCGCCGCTGACCTGATACCGGCCGGGTGAGTACCCGGCGGTTTCCCGTCCGACGGACTAAAGGAGAGTCAGATGTCGGTGACCGTGGGGGTTCCCACCACTGGAGTACGGCCGGTGCTGCGGCACTGCGTCGAGGCGGCGATCCGCTCGGCGTCGCTGACCGGCCCGGATGCCGAGGTGCTGGTCGTGGTCAACGGCCGCGCCGACGCCCCTGGCCTCGGCCGGGTGGACTCGCCGATGGTGCGCGTGGTCTACCTGGACCAGCCCAACGTCTCCGCCGCCCGCAACTGCGCGATCGCGGAGGCCAGGCACGATCTGGTCCTGTTCGCCGACGATGACGTGCTGGTACCCGAGCAGTGGTGCACGCAGCTGCGGGCAGCCCTGCGGGACGAGGGCGCGGCGGTGGTGACCGCGCCGGTGCGGGTGCCGGTGTCCGGCCCGGTCACCGCGCTGGTCAACTACCAGCGCAAGTTCGACAGCCAGCCGCCCCGGCCCGATGACCCGGGCACCCTGCTGACCGCGAACTTCGGCCTGCGCCGCGACCTGGTCCCCGGCGGGGTGCGGTTCGACGAGCGGTTCACCGTCGTCGGCGAGGACGCCGACTTCAGCTATCAGCTGTGGACCGCCGGCATTCACTTCCGGCTGCTCGCAGATGCCACCGAGGTGCCGCACGAGCTGCCGGAAGGGATCGAGCCGGTGATAGAGCGGTCCCTGCGCTACGGCACGGGCACGGTGCTCTCGCTGGCCAAGCGCGGCCTGGGCCCGAAGCTGCTGCCGGCCTTCGGGCCGTGGTACCAGACCGTAACGAACCCCGATTACGACCGCTCCTGCCGCTACGCCGAGATCGTCCGGCCTGACGTGCGGGACGCATTCCGGATTTACGCGGCCATCCTCAACTTCGGTTACCTGGTCGGCGTGATGCGCGAGCTCGGCAACTGCCTGGGGCGGCCGGTGGTCCGGCTGGACCTTGACCAGATGATCGCCGCGTGGGAGCACGCGGCGGAGCGAGCCAACGAGCGGGTGGCCGGGCTCAGCGCGGCGGACTGGCAGAGCCTGCAGCTGGACTACTCGCGCCTCGGCGGCCCGGTCGGCGGCCCGGAATCCGGCGGCATCGCCGACGCCGTGATCGCCGAGCTGAAGACCGCGCTGCGCCAGCATGCCCCGGTAGCTGCCGACCTGGCATCGAACGGGCATCGCGCAGGCCGAACGGGACCGGCGGGGGCGGCAAGGCGGCGCAGGCCTGGGCGTCCGTGCTGGTCGGGCCGACGACCAGGGGCCGGGTGCGGGAGGTGCTCGATGAGCTGCGCGGCCGCCGGGACACCCCGATCAGCAAGGCCGACCTGGATGACTTCGCCCGGTCCACCGGGCTGCCGTTCCGGGTCTGCTGCGAGCTGGTCGAGCGCGAGTTCTATCAGCTGACCTGACCGGGTCAGCGGGGTGCGTCGGCGGGGTCGGCGCGGGTGCGGGCGTGCTCGTCGAGCCGGCTCCGGGGGGTGGTCACGCTCATCGCCGGGCGATGGCGCGGGGGCCGCGGGCAGGGTGACCGTGACCAGGGTGCCGGCGCCGGGCTCGCTGGTGATGTCCAGCGCGCCTTGGTGCGCACGGACCAGCTCGGCCACGATGGTCAGGCCGAGGCCGGAGCCGGCGGCCAGGCAGGCCGGCCGCCGGCCGCGGAAGAATCGCTCGGTCACATGCGGCAGCTCGTCCGGCGGTATGCCGATGCCGGTGTCGGTGACGAGCACCCGGGCCTGCCCGTCGTCGCCCTGGCCGGTCTCGATCAGGACGGTGCCGCCGGCCGGGGTGTACTTCATGGCGTTGGTGAGCAGGTTGACCACTACCTCCCGGATCCGGTCGTAGTCACAGCGGGCGACCGCCGCCGTCAGCCGGGATCTCAGCGTGAGGTCGGCCATGTCGAACGCCTCCTGCAGGCTCATCGTCGCGCTGGCGGTGAGGGCGGCCAGGTCATGCGGGAACAGCCGGAGCTGCAGGCTCGCCGCCTGGGCGGCGGTCAGGGCGCTCAGGTCCTCCAGCGTGCGGCTGAGCCGCAGCACCTCATCCCGCAGCGAGCCCAGGTTCTCCGGTGTCGGCTCGGTCAGGCCGTCCAGCATGGCCTCGTGCCCGGCCTGCAGCACGGCGACCGGGGTGCGCAGCTCGTGCGCCAGGCTGGCCACCAGGTTGCGCTGTTCCAGGTCCCGCCGGTCCATCGCGTCGGTCGTCCGGTTGAAGCCCTCCAGCAGCTCCCGCAGCACGCCGACCGAGCGGGTGTTGGCGATCCGGATCTCGCGGTTGCCCGCGCCGCGGGCCCGCATGGCGGCCAGCATCCGGTCCAGCGGGGCGCTGATCCGCCGGGCGGCCACCACCGACACCGCGAGCGCGAGCAGCGCCGCGATCGCCGCGGCCCACAGCCGGGCCGCCCAGCGGGCCGCATCCAGCCGCATCACGGCCGTGGCCAGTGCGTTGCCATGGAACCTGAGCGTGACCGAGCCGATCTGCGCCCGCCCGGCCCTGATCGGCGCGCTGAGCTGCGGGTTCGCCGGGACCTCGGCGAACCCCGGGGAGGCCGCGACCACCGTGCCCGAGGAGCCGCGGATCCGGACGACCGCGTTGGTTTCCTCAACGAAGCGGAGGAATGGCGCAAGCCGGGCACGATCCCAGTGGCCGTGGCCGAGGTAGGCGAGCCGGGCCGCCCTGGCGGCCGCGCCGGTCAGGTCGGTTTCCTGGCTGCTGGCCAGCCGGCGGACATCGCCGCCGCCGGTCGCCACGGTCACCGCGACGTCGGCAGCGACCGCCGCCAGGGCAACGGCGACGAAGGCGACGATCAGCCGTCGGCCGAGCTGGCCGATGCCGAGAAAGCGGCGGTTGCGCCGGGCAGTCATTCGCAGGCCAAGCGGAACCCAGGTGCTCAGCCGGTGCCCGGCTGCGGCCTGGGCACCCCATGCCCACCCGGGGGGACCTGCGTCGCGGCCGCTGTGCTCAACGGCCGCGGTCCTTGGCGATCATCCTGGTGATCTGGTGACCGGCCAGGTCCAGATACGCTCGCCATGGCCGGCCGGATTCCCCCGTCTCCGGCCGGCCACAGCGAACCATCCGCGGGCTCGTGACGGGCTCCGCCCGCCCTGGCCGCCAGCTCCGTCCCGGCCGGCTCCCCTCAGATGCCGGACCGGGTGCCGAACGAGCGGCTGCCCTCAGGACCACACCGGCAGTGAACCGGCCCGCTGTGCAGGAATCGTGCCGTACCTGTGGAGATCATGTGGAGACCGTCCGGTGCCGCGAGTGACCGGGGTCAGCTCACCTGGTAGATGCCGAAGCCGCCGCCGGGCCTGGCGCGGTCGGAGAACGCGCGCAGCGGTGCCGGGGTGCCGTGGCCGGCGCCGCTCTCCCAGGCTCGCAGCGCCGCCAGGCTCTGCCACTCGCTGAGGATCGCGTAGCTGTCCGGATCGGTCACCGAGCGGATCAGCTCGCTGCGGATCAGCCCGGCAGTGCCGGCCAGGGCGACGGTGACCTGCCGGTAGGCCCGGCTGATCCGCTCGTGCTCGGACGTCCGGTACCAGACCAGGACCCGCACCGGCGCCGTCACCGGGCCCCCGTGCTGGCTGGCACTGCCCCGGCCGGGCCGATGACCGCCCCGGCGGGCAGGTGATACACCACGTGCATCGTGGTCATCGAGACCGCGCACCGGTACCGGCCGAGCAGCTTGCGGTGCTCGGCGTGCGCCGGGCTATGCTCGAACGCGCGGAACTGGGGCTCGCCGGTCCAGTCGCTCATGATGTAATACGTGGCCGGCTCGCCGGCGCCGCGCAGCAGCCACTGGCCCCGGTTGGCCGGGTGAGCGGTGACGGCATTGCCGATTCGCGGCCACATCTGCTCGAAGTCCCGTTCCATCCCCTGGTTGATCTGCAGTCGCAGCAGTACCCGGAACAGCTGCCCGTCTGCCGGCATGGCTCAGATCCCTCCGTCGACGTGCAGGGTCTCGCCGGTGATGTAGCTCGACTCGTCGCTGGCGAGGAACACGACGGCCGCGCCGATCTCCTCCGGCCGGCCGAGGCGGCCGAGCGCGGCCAGGCGGGTGTAGTGCTCCCGCCGCTCGGCCGGCAGCTGCCGGGCCTCCTCGGTGTCGATGACGCCGGGAGCGATCACGTTGACCCGGATCCCGCGCGGGCCGAGTTCCCTGGCCAGCGAGCGGGACAGCCCGACCAGGCCGGCCTTGGCCGCGGTGTAGTGGGCGCGCAGCGGGATGCCCACGGTCGCCACCCGGGAGCCGATGCCGATGACCGAGCCGCCGTCGGTCAGCAGCGGCAGCGCCTGCTGGATGACCTGGGCCGCCGCGGTCAGGTTGGTGTCGATCACCCGGTGCCACTCGGCCAGGGTCAGCTCGGCGAACGGCACGTGGCTGATCGCTCCCGCGTTGCAGACCACGACGTGCAGGCCGCCGAGGCGGTCGCGGCACTCGCCGGCCAGCTCGGTCACCTCGTCCGGCCGGGTGACGTCGGCCTGCACCACGTGATGCTGGCCGGGGGTCTCCTTCAGCTCGCGGGCGAGGGACTGGGCCGCCTCGGCATCCCGGCGGTAGCAGGTGAGCACGTTCGCGCCCGCCTGCGCCAGGGCCAGCACGATGCCCCGGCCGACGCCCCGGCTGCCGCCGGTCACCAGCGCGTTCTTGCCCTCCAGCCGGATGCTCATGTGGTACTCCCGGCCGGCACCGCCGCGGACGCGGCCCCCGCGTTTTCGGATCCTGCCTGCTCGGATGCTGCCTTCTCGATAAGGGACCGGATCCGCTCCATCTGCACGATGGAGTTCCGGTTGATCCGCGCGGCCATCTCCGGGTCGTCGACCGGAGCCTGCGGCTTCATCTGGAAGTCCTGGATCCAGCGCATCTGGACGCCGTCCGGGACCTCGCGGTAGGTCCAGGTGATGTTCATGTACTCGAACACGCCGGTCTCCACCCGGTGCGCGCGCACGGTCCGGGTGGCGGCATCGGCGGTCCGCTCCGAGACCCAGCTCCAGACGCTGCCGTACTCATCCGGGTGCATGGTGAGACGGAACCGCACGGTCCCTTCGTGCCGGGCGAGTATCTCGACCGCGGCGTACTCACTGAACAGATGCGGCCAGGACGTCAGGTCGTTGGTCATGCTCCAGAACGACGTCCATCGGGGCGCTGATGACGATCGCGTTGTCGGTGTGGGCGGCCATGTCATGCTCCTGCCTGAAGTAGCCCGTTAACGTAGGAAATGGTGGTGCTGGGCGTCGGCATCAGCTCGAGCGCGTCATCGCCGAGCTGAACGCCGAGCTCGCGCTCGATCTGGGCCTGGATCTCGAGCACGGCGAGCGAGTCGTAGCCCATCTCCTCGTAGCTGAGGTCGAGGGCCTGGCCATCGAGGCTGACGGCCGCCTCCATGCCCGCGCACCGGTGCATGATCCCGGTCAGGTCATCGGGACTGAACTGCCGCATAATCTCCTCCGGAATACTCGTGGTGATTGCCGCGCCGTTGCGGCGCTGCGTCGCGCCCCGCGCGCTGTGTTGTGCCGCGCCCCGCGCGCTGTGTTGTGCCGCGCCCCGCGCGCTGTGTTACGCCGCGCCCCGCGCGCTGTGTTACGCCGCGCCCCGCGCGCTGGGTACACAGCACGACGGCGGCGTTGAAGCCGCCGAAGCCGCGAGCCAGCACCAGCGCGCCGGTCAGGCCCCCGGCGGCGTCCGGCAGGGGCCGGGGCTGCCCGCGGACCAGGTTGATCTGGCGGCAGCCGGGCGCGAGCCTGCTCACCCCGGCCGTGGCCGGGATCACCCGGTGCCGCAGGGCAAGCAGCGCGGTCGCGACGTCCAGCGCGGCGCCGCCGGCGTACATCCGGCCGGTCAGCGTCTTCGGCGCGGTCACCGGCACCGCGCCGGGACCGAACACGCTGCTGATCGCCGTCGCCTCGGCCGCGTCCAGCTCCGGTACGCCGGCGGCGTCGGCGAACACCACGCCGATGTCGGCGGGCGCCAGGCCGCTGTCGGCCAGCGCGGCCCTGATCACCCGGGCCAGGGCCGGCGGCTGCCCGGATCCGGGTGGCGGGTCGAACCCGGCCGCGTACCCGGCCACCTCGCCGTACGGCGGCGGGGCGTTTCTGGCCCGGGCGTGACCGGAGTCCTCGGCGATCAGGATCGCGCCGCCTTCGCCGGGCAGGTAGCCGGACGCGGCCGCGTCGAACGGCAGGAACGCGTGCGCGGGGTCATCGCCGCGGCTGAGCAGGCCGGTCGACAGCTGGGCGACCAGGCCGTACGGGCACAGGGACGCGTCCGTGCCGCCGGTCACCACCAGCCGGGCGTCGGCCCGCAGCAGCCGCCGGGCCTGCCCGATCGCGTCCAGCCCGCCGGCCTGCTCGGTCGCGATCACGCCGCACGGCCCGCGCATCTGGTGCCGGATGGAGATCTGGCCGGTAGTGGCCGCGTAGAACCAGGCGATGGACTGGTAAGCGCCGACATGCCCGGGCCCGTGCTGCCAGAGCTTCTCGATCTCGCGCTGGCCGAACTCGGTGCCGCCGGAGGAGCTGGCGGTCACCACCGCCATCTCGTACTCCGGCAGCGCCGCCGGGTCCGCCCCGGCGTCGGCCAGCGCCAGCTCGGCCGCGTGCAGGCCGAGGTGCGTCCACCGGTCGGTCTGCACCGACAGCCTGGCCGGGATGGCCGCCGCCGGGTCCGCCCCGGTGACCTGGCCGGCCAGCCGTACCGGGTACCGGCCGGGGTCGAACCGGGTGATCGGGGCAATGCCGCTGGTCCCGGCCAGGGCCGCGGCCCAGTACGCGTCGGCGCCTGTCCCGTTGGGCGCGACGATGCCGATGCCGGTGATGACGGCGGTCACGGCCCGGTCCCCCAGGATCCGGCCGCGGCCGGCTGGGTGAGCACCATCGCGGTCTGGAAGCCGCCGAACCCGCTGCCCACGCTGAGCACCGCGCGCACCCTGGCCTCGCGGGCCACGCAGGGCACGTAGTCGAGGTCGCACTCGGGGTCGGGCACGTGCAGGTTGGCGGTCGGCGGCACGATGTCGTGCTCGATCGCCAGCGCGCAGGCGGCCACCTCCAGCGAGCCGATCGCGCCGAGCGAGTGGCCAATCATGGACTTGATCGAGCTGACCGGTATCTGCCTTGCCCGCTCGCCCAGGCTGGCCTTGCACGCGGCGGTCTCGTGCCGGTCGTTCTGCCGGGTGCCCGAGCCGTGCGCGTTGACGTAGTTGATGTCCGCCGGGCTGACCCGGGCGCGCCGCATGGCGACCCGGATGGCCTCGGCCATCTCCCGGCCGTCCGGCTTCAGCCCGGTCATGTGGAACGCGTTGCTGCGCGAGGCGAAGCCGCTGATCCGGGCGTAGACGTGCGCGCCGCGGCGGCGGGCCCGCTCGGGGTCCTCCAGCACCAGCACCGCGGCGCCCTCGCCGAGCACGAAGCCGTCCCGGTGCCGGTCGAACGGGCGGGAGGCGTGCTCGGGATCGGCGTTGTTCGGGGAGGTGGCCTTGATCGCATCGAAGCAGGCGACCGTGATCGGCGAGATCGGCGCGTCCGTCGCCCCGGCGATGACCACGTCGGCCGTGCCCTCGGCGATCAGCGATGCGCCATGGCCGATCGAGTCCAGGCCCGACGTGCAGCCGGTGGAGATCAGGGCGACCGGGCCCTCGGCCCCGCAGTCCCAGGCCACCTCGGCGGCGAGCGTGCTGGGCACCATGTAGCCGTACAGGTGCGGCACGCCGTAACTGTGGTCGACCAGCCAGCTGCGGCCGGCGTCGCTCAGCACGACGTACTCCTCTTCCAGGCCCATCGTGCAGCCCACCGCGCTGCCGATGCTCACCCCGACCCGGTGCGGGTCCGGCAGGCTGGCCAGGGCCAGGCCGCTGTCCGCTACCGCCTCGCGGGCTGCTACCACCGCGAACTGCGCGGCCCGGTCCATCCGGCGGATCTCCTGCGGGCGCAGTCCCTCCGCGGCCGGGTCGAACTCGCACTCGGCCGCGATCCGGGACCGGAAGCCGGCCGGGTCGAACAGGCTGATGGTCCTGGTCGCGGTCCGGCCCTCGGTGAGCAGCTCCCAGAAGGCCTTGGTCCCGGTCCGGCCGGGTGCCACCACGCCGATGCCGGTGATGGCCGCGTTCCGGCTGGTCATCCGGTTTTCCCGGGGCTGGCTGCGGCCCGGCCCGCGGCCGGCGCAGCGGCCAGGCCGCCGGGCTGCGGCTCGGTGTCGACGTGCCCGAGCTCGGGCCTGGGGGCCAGCGGGCCGAGATGGAAGACGCAGAACGCGGGCTCGTCGCCGTGGTTCTCCAGCCGGTGCGGCAGGTTCCGCGGTGTCATGACGGATTCATCCGGGCCCAGGCTGATGGTCTCGCCGTCGACCCGCAGCAGCACGCTGCCGCGCACCACGTAAAGGAATTCCTCGGAGTACGGGTGACGGTGCTCCGAAACGGACTCGCCCGGCTGGAGCGCCAGCGCGCCCATGAACCCGGATGTGGCGCCCGCCGTCTTCGGACTGAGCAGGACGCGCAGGTCTCCGCCCCTGCGGCGGTTCGGCTCGATGTCGCCCAGTGCTATCCGGGTCGGGGCTATCCGGGTCGGGCCCGTCCGGGCCGGCGCTGTCCGGCCGGGCACTGTCCGGGTCGCTGCTGCCGGTGCCGCGCGGTTGCTCTCCACTGCCGCTCCTCCTGAAGGCTTTTCCGGGTTAAGACCGCTGCCAGCGGTAAAACGGCACGGCCATCGCGTCCTTGGGCTCGCGCCAGGCGGGGTCGTAAGGCGAGACGTGCCGGGCGAGCCGCTGCGAGATTTCCTGGTACAGCGGGTGGCCGCGGGCCTGGTACAGATTCGCCGTTATGTCGTTGTCGGCTTCTACCAGGTGGAAGTACAGATCGTGAAACCGGAACAGGGTCCGGCGGGATACGCCGACCAGGTGCGGCAGATCGGTGGCGTCGGACTCGGCGAAGATGCCGGCGATCGCCTCGGCGGGACCCGGATCCATTCGGGCGACGATCAGCGTGCGATCCATGGCAATGTGCTCCTCGTTCGAACGCAGCCGGGGCCGCGGTCCCGCTGCGTGATCGGATATCGCCGTCCTTAGGGATGCTGCCGGGGCCGGCTCGTATACCGTTCGAGGACGGCTGGCGCGCCGCTGACCGGACCGCCGCCGGGGCCGGCGGCTGGCCGGGCCGGGCCGAGCCGGCGACGCGCGTGCTGCGAAGGCCGGGGTCCAGGCTGACGGGAAGGCTGGTACGGCTGGCTGCTCCTGCGCTGACGGCAGACCCAGGCGGTATGGTCATGCACGGTAGTTCAGAAATTACTGAAAGATATGACAGCGGTCGTTTCGGTTGTTATCGGCGCTCCGCGGCCAGCCGGGAGGAGGTTGAGCTAGATGATGAGTCAGCACAGGTCGCAGTCCGGTGTCCCCGGGGCGAGGCAAGGCGCCCATTGGCTCGGTGATCCGGCTAGCCAGGATCCGGCAGTCGTCGGCGAGGCGGTGGCATGCCTCGGCCGGCTGGCTGACCTGGAGTACGTGCCCCCCGCTTTCTGCCTCACCGCCCCGCCGCTTGAGGTACAGCCGGACGGCTCGTTAGGCGCCGGGACAGGTGTCATCGCCGGCATGTACGCCCGGCTGGCCGAGGTGGCAGGCGGGCCGGATCCGGCCGTCGTGGTGCGCTCGGTCCTGGCCGGCCGCGGGCCTGCCGCCTCCTGGGTGCCGACGCCGTGGACGTTCTTCAACGTGGCCGGGATGGAGGCGCTGTCCGAGGCGGTCACCGAGTGCGCGGCGCCGTACGCCTCCGACCGGGCCAGGGCCTACCGGGCGGCGCACGCCGCGGCCGTCGAGGTGGTGCTGGCCATCGTGGTCCAGCGGTTCGTCCCGGCCGACGTGTGCTCCAGGGCGAGCACCGGCGCGGACGGCCAGGCCGTGACGATCCGCTCGCGCTGGGGGCTGTGCGATTTAACTGGTTCCGGCGGCTGGGACACCGCGGTCGTGCGCCGCTCGGACCTGGCCGTGGTCGAGCGCACGACCGCGGACAAGCGCCGGATGACGGTGCCCGGCGACGGCGGCGTGGTCCAGGTCAGCGTGGCGCCCGGTAAGCGCCGGGTGCCCTGCCTGGATGACGGGCAGGCCGGGCGGCTGGCCGGGCTGGTAGCCGAGGTCGCGGCGCGGGCCGGCCGGACGGTGGACGCCGAGGTGGTCTGGCGCGATGACCGGATGCACCTGCTGTGGTGCGAGCCCGGTCACGCCCCGGCGGTGGCCTGACCGTCCAGCAGCTGATCGGCGAAGTCGGGTCGGGCTCGTCATCCGCCATGGCGACCTGGCTCACGGCGTCTGGCTCAAAATGCACCCGGCCGTGTCACGGCCGCTGATTTGACCGGGAGTAGACTGCCTTTCTACCGAGACTCCAGACGTGCATGTCATGTTTCCTGTGCCTGGGTATCGAGGAAGGGAAGGTGACACCAGGCTTTCCTTTTGGTAACAGTCGGCCGCTAGGTAACAGGATGTCGACTTATCGGGTACCGATATTACCTAGCGTGACCGAGGAGGTCGTGGCCGGTCGGCAGGGCTGCCTGTTCCGATAACAAATATCTATGGATACGCAGCGAAGGATGCGGGGATATGCAGGAAGGGCGAGGCGCGACCGCACCGCGCAGCGCTGCCCGGCCAGCGGCCGGGATCCTGGCACCTCCAGGCACTCCTGAAGCAGCAGGCGACAACTCAGTGCGGGAGTCCCATAGCGAACATTTAGCCACTCACCAGGCAGAACCGACCACACCTAAGCGGCTGAACTCGGCGTGCCCTGCAGCAGGGACTACCGAGGGGGGCGGGTGCCAGGCGACAGCTGGCACATCGGGCAAGGGGGCGGGCTGTAGCAGCGCCGGGTTTATGAACGCGGACATTGTTACTGGAGGAAACAATGGAGTTCCGCCTCCTCGGCGCACTGGAAGTATTCGACAACAACCAGGATATAACCCCAACCGCCCCCAAATTGCGCGAGGTTTTAGCGCTACTGGTACTGCGAAATAATCAGCTCGTTCAGATCGACACCCTGATTGACGAGCTCTGGGGTGAGAATCCGCCATCCAGTGCCTTGTCCACGCTTCAGACGTATATATACAAGCTGCGCAAGATATTGTTTGACCGGTCCGGTGGCTGCACTCTGGTGACCAAGCAGGCGGGTTATCTGGCGCTCATTCCGCCGGAGAAGGTGGACGTCTGCCGGTTTGAGGAGGCGATGACCGAGGGCCTCAAGGCGATGGAGCGGGACGACGCCGTCGTCTCGGCCCGGGCCCTGGCCGGCGCGCTCGGCCTGTGGCGCGGCCCGGCCCTCGCCGACGTGCAGCCCGGCAATGTGCTCTCCGCTCATCTCACCCGGCTGGAGGAATGCCGGCTCACTGCGATAGAGCTGCGAATTGAGGCCGAGCTGAAACTGGGCCGTCATGTCGAGCTGATCAGTGAGCTTAAGGAGCTCGCCGCGGCGAACCCCTACCACGAGGGTTTGCGTACCAAGCTGATGCTCGCCCTGTACCGGGCCGGCCGTCGCGGTGAGGCCCTGGAAAGTTACCAGCAGGTACGCGCTGTCCTGGTGGACGAGCTCGGGGTTGAGCCATCCCAGCAGACAATGCGTATGCAGCAGTGCCTGCTCAATTCCGACCCTTCCCTCGATCATGTCGCTGCCCCGCCCGCTGCGGTGGCGGCCGCCGAGCCGAGAACGCCGGTTCTTAGTACCCCGGCCCAGCTGCCGCCGGATATCGCCGACTTCTCCGGCCGCCGGGGCGACGTCACCTGCGTCGAGGAGCACCTGGGGCACGACGGCGAGACCAGCACCGCGGTCCGGGTCGCGCTGATCACCGGGATGCCCGGCGTGGGCAAGACCGTGCTGGGGGTGCGGGCCGCGCACCGGGTGGCCGGCTGCTTCCCCGGCGGCCAGCTGTTCGCCGATCTCGGCGCCTCCACCGGGAAGCCGCCGCTGCCCGCCGCGATCTTGTGGCGGTTCCTGCGCGCTATCGGGCTCGGCCCGGAGGCGATCCCGGACAGCACCGACGAGCGCAGCAAGCTGTTCCGGACCTGGACCGCCCGGCATGCCGCGCTGATCTTCCTGGATGACGCCGCGTCGGCCAGCCAGGTCATGCCGCTGCTGCCGGGGTCCGCGCAATGCGGGGTCGTGGTCACCAGCCGGTCCCGGCTATCCGGCCTGCCCGGTGCCCGCCAGGTGGAACTCGACCCCCTCAGCCTGGCCGAGGGGGTGGAGTTGCTGGCCAGCATCGCCGGCCGGGGCCGGGTCGGCGCCGACATGCGGTCGGCCGAGCAGCTGGTCGGGCTGTGCGGCCGGCTGCCGCTGGCGATCCGGTCGGCCGGCGCGAGGCTCGTGGCCACCCCGGCCTGGCCGGTGGCCAAGGTGATCCAGCTGCTGGGTGCTCCCCGTTCGCGCCTAGACCAGCTGGGCTGCGCCGAGTTCGACGTGCGGGCCCGGTTCGATGCCAGCTACCAGCGCCTGTCCGAGCCGGACAAGGGCGCGTACCGGCTGCTCAGCCTGCTCAACGAGCGCGACTTCACCGAGGACAGGGTGACGGCGCTGCTCGGCTGCACCCGGTCGGACGCGGACGAGCTGCTGGCCCGGCTGATCGACCACCGGCTGCTCCAGGCGATCGCGCCAGGTCCCGACGGCGCGATCAGGTACGGATTCCACGAGCTTGCCCGGCTCTATGCGCGGGACCGGCTGCAGGAACTGCTGAACGGCGACGAGCAGGCTGCGCTGCGCCCGGCCGTCCGCGCGGTGCGGCACGCCGGCGGCCCGGGCGGCCGGCTGGTCGAGCCGGTCCCGGCAGTGCTGCGGGAGCTGACCGACGGGTGCCTGGCCAGCCGGGCGCCGCGGCACCAGCACGCCGCCAGCGAGGTGAAGTCGCTGTCCCGGTGAGCCGGGCCAGCGGGCAGCGGTGCCGGGCGGAAGCGGCCGGCCGCCAGCGCCGCCCGCTTGCCCGGCCGGTCCGGCCTCAGTGTCCGCTGATGCCGGGCCCGCTGGTACTGGGCCCGGTGGCACTGGGCCCGCTGGTACTGGGCCCGGTGGTACTGAGCCCGGTGGTACTGAGCAGGGTCTGGTGGCCCGTGATGATCACGCCCGCCCGGACGGTGTAGCTCAGCGCGTACCGCTGGACTGCCCCGGTGGTCTCGTAGGCCAGGATCCGGGCGGACACTCGGGGCCCGCGGGCGGAGATCCCGGTGATCACGTCCCGGCGGGTGAGCCGGTACCCGGCGATCATCGCGGCATAGCCCTGGCCGAGGTTCTTCCCGCCGAGCTGCCACACCCGGCGCCAGTCCCGCTTGTTGATCGCGGTGATGTAGGCGCTGACGACCGCGCGCGGACTGACCGCGGCCGGCCGGTGCCCGGTACCCGACGGGCCGTTCGAGGTCAGCGCGATCGCCATGGTGCTGCCGACGATGACCGCGGCCGCGACCGCGGCCGCCGCCCACATCCACCGGCTGCGCTGATGCGGCAGCGGCCCGGTCAGCCGCCCGGCGGCGAGCAGCTGCTGGCGGGCCGCCGCCGCCGCCCGCCGGGCTACCCGGGCTATCTCGGCTACCTGTGCTGCCGGGCGGCCGGCCCGGCCGGCCCTGTGGGGCTGCCTGCCGGGCGGGCCGGCACCGCCCCGCGATCCCGGCGCGCGCGATGACCGGCGGCCGGGCGGCGCGATCGGCTGGGTCGGGACGCCCGGGCGCATCGGCCGCGAGCGGGCCGCGGCGGGCAGGCTGGCGTCGGACGGCCAGGACTCCGGCACCGGGCCGGCCTGCCACGGCAGCCAGGGCTGCCCGGCCTGCCACGGCATCCAGCCGGTAGCCGGCTGTCGGCCGGCCAGCTCGGCCAGCAGCTGGTCGGTGCCCGGCCGCTGCAGCGGGTCCTTCGCCAGGCACCGCTCGATCAGCGGCCGCAGCTCGCCGGGCACGCCGTCCAGGTCGGGGCCGTCGTGCACGACCCGGTACAGCAGCGCCGAGGCGGTCCCGGTGCCGAACGCATCCGTGCCGGTGCTGGCGAAGGCCAGCAGCGCGCCGAGGCTGAACACGTCGCTGGCCGGGCCGGCCGCCTGCCCCACGGCCTGCTCCGGGGACATGTAGCCGGGGGAGCCGACGAGCAGGCCCGCCCTGGTCATCGCCGTCATGTCCGCCGCCCTGGCGATCCCGAAGTCGATGATCCGCGGCCCGTCCCTGGCCAGCAGCACGTTCGAGGGCTTCAGGTCGCGGTGCACCAGCCCGGCCGCATGGATCGCGCCGAGACCCTCGGCCAGCCCGGCGGCCAGCACCAGGGCCGAGGCGGCCGGCAGCGGGCCGTGCTCGGCGACCGCGTCCGCCAGCGACGGGCCCTCCACGTAGCCGGTGACCAGCCACGGCAGCGGCCCGTCCGGGTCGGCGTCCACGACCGGCGAGGTGAAGATCCCGCTGACCTGCCGGGCTGCCGCGATCTCGCGGGCGAACCGGCCCCGGAACTCGGGGTCGCCTGCCAGCTCGGCCCGGATCACCTTCACCGCGACCAGCCGCCCCCCTGGTGACCGGCCCAGGTACACCCGCCCCATGCCGCCGCTGCCCAGCCGGGCCACCAGCCGGTACCGGCCGAGCCGGACCGGGTCACCGGCCTGCACCGCCTCCACGGCTCGAACCCTCCCCCCGGCGACCGGCGATCACGCCCGACAGGCAAGCGTAAGCCGATTATCAGCCCGCCGCGGGGGGATGGCCATGGGCCGGCGGCCCGGCCGGAGCTCGGCGACGACGCGGTGCGGCCGACCGCGGTGGTTACCGGTTCCGGCGGTAGGTCAGCGTGATCAGCCCGTTGCCGAACGTAGTACTGGACGCCAGCGTCAGCCGCCGTGCGGCGGCCAGGCCGGTGAAGAGCTGCTGTCCGCGCCCGGCCAGGTGCGGGAAGACGGTCAGGCGGTACTCGTCGGCCAGGTCGAGCCGGGTAAGCGCCTGCACGAAGCTGACGCCGCCATGCGCCAGGATCTCCCCGGTGCCGGTGCGCCGCAGCTTGCCGATCTCGGTGGCAAGATCGCCGCTGACGATCGTGGTACCGGCCCAGTCCGCGGTCTTCAGCGTGCGGGAGAACACCGCCTTGGGCGTCTCGTTCATGGCGTCGGCAATGGCGTCGGTAGCGGTGGGAAAGAACCGCGCCATGCCCTGGTAGGTGACCCGGCCCACGATGTGCAGGCCGGCCCGCCGCAGGCTGCCGATCAGCCAGCCCTCGTATGCCGGATCGTCCGGGAAGTCCCGGCAGTACTTGTAGAAGTCGGTGTCCTCCTCGCCGATGATCCCGTCGAGGGAGTAGTCAAAGACCTGCACCACCACTGGGCGCATGACAGTCCCGCCTTTCATCTGTCGATCGGCCTGCAAGCACGTCGCTACCGGCGGCGGTGCGGCCGGATTCACCGGGCCGTGATCAGGGCGCCGCGCGCTGCGCGTGCTCCGGCTTCGCGGCCAGGTAGCCGGTCAGGCCGTCGAGCATCTCGGCGGTGCCCTCCTGGCGCAGGGCAGGGGCAGCTGGCCCGTCGATGCCGTCCAGGTAAGTGCCCTGCTCGGTCCAGCTCAGCGCGGTGCCCTCGGCGTTCTTGGTGAACTCGATGGTCGCGACCGAGACCGAGATCCTGGCGTCGTCGGCGTACATCTCGTAGCTGTAGATGACCCGCTGGTCCGGCACGATGTCGTAGTACAGCGCCTGGTAACGGTAGGTCGTGTCGTTGTAACGGAAGCCGAATTGCTCCCGCCCGCCGGGCCGGAAGTCGAACTCGGCCGGGGCGGCGCCGTCGCCCGCGGGCCCCAGGTCCCCGGTGTCGGCCCAGACGTTCTTGGCCTCGGCCGAGGCGAACGCGGCGAACACCCGCGACGGTACCGCCGGGTAGCTGCGCTCGATCGTGAACGTGTCGTGGATAACGGAACGTGCGGTCATCGTCTCTCCTCCGGTTGGCAGTGCCCGCGTTCGGCCGGTGCCGCAGCGGGCCCGGCATCGGCCGGAGCCCCGGTATCCGGGGTGCCAGCCGTCTCGGCCAGGTACTCGCCGAGCCGGTCCAGGCGGCGCTCGACGAAGGTCCGCCGCTCGCCGATCCAGGACTCGGCCGACCGGAGCGCCGCCGGGTTGATGCTGCAGGTGCGGGTGCGGCCGGCCTTGCTCGACCGGACCAGGCCGCTGGCCTCCAGTACCTGGACGTGCTGGACCACCGCGGCCAGTGACATGGCCAGCGGCCTGCCCAGCTCGCTGACCGAGGCAGGCCCCCGGCTGAGCCGGTCCAGCATCAGCCGCCGGCCGGGATCGGCCAGCGCCTGGAACACCCGGTCCAGGTCCGTGGCCCGGTCCGGTTCGACCAATTGGTTAAGCATGTGCTTGAGTATATAGCGGTGCCGCCGATAGTCAAGTAGTCACTTGAGTATTGACCTGGCTGCGCGGCCCAGCCCGGCCTGTCCCCGCTGCCTGTGGTCCAGGCACCTCGACCGCAACGTGCCCGGCGACCGGAAGGCCGGATGTCCCGGCGGCATGGAGCCGATCGCGGTCACCGTCCGCGGCGAGCACCGCTGGATGCTGATCCACCGTTGCACCCGCTGCGGCCGGCTCCGGATGAACCGTGCGGCCGCCGACGACAACGTGCTGCTGCTGGTGCAGCTTGCCGCGCTGCCGCTGGCCACGCCGCCGGTGCCGTACCTGCACCCGGCCGCCGGGCCCGCGCCCGGCTTCACCGCGTCCGGTTCCGGCGCGTCCGGTTCCGGCGCGTCTGGTTCCGGCGGGCAGGGCCCGCCGTCGCAGGGCCGAAACTCGGGTGCGTCCGGCCGGACGGCCGACCGACAATAGGGGCATGGCCGATCTCGACCCGGCAGCCGTCGTTCAGGCCCTGGCCAGCGATCCGCGGCTGCGCGTGTTCACCGTCGGCGGCCGGATCGTGACGATCCCGGCCCGCCAGTCCAGGCGGCGGATGCTACTGGACGTGATCGCCCAGGCCTTCGAGCCCGGCGTGCGCTACCCGGAGCCCCAGATCAGCCAGTTTCTCGGCGCGCTCCACCCCGACTTCGCCGCACTGCGCCGGTACCTGGTCGACGAGGACTTCCTGTCCCGGTCCGGCGGCGAGTACTGGCGCAGCGGCGGCAGCACGAACCCGCCCGCGGCGGCCGGGGCGCCTGCCTGACCAGCCGCCGGCGGCTGCCCGCCCGCGGCTCAGGTTCCGGCGACCCGGCGCCCGCGAGCGGATGCCGGGGACCGTCATGGCGGCCTCGATGTTGCATCTTTGCATCATGATGCAAAGATGAATTAGCCTGGTGGTATGCGCACCACCGTCGATCTCCCCGACGACCTGCACGCTCAGGCGATGGCGCTTGCCCGGGACACGAACCAGACGCTGAGCCAGGCCGTCGCCCTGCTGCTCCGGCGAGGGCTCAGCTCCGGCCACCCGGGCGGGCTGGAGCGGAGCGCGCGCACCGGCCTGCCGGTAGTGCATCTCGGGCGGACGATCACCAGTGAGGACGCGCGGCGGCTCGAGGACGAAGATCGGTGACCGTCCTGCTCGACGCCAATGTGCTGATCGCCCTGCTGGTGGGCGAGCACGTGCATCATGACGCCGCCGAGAGCTGGTTCGCGGGCCTGACCGGGAACTTCGCTACCTGCCCGGTCACCCAGGGCAGCCTGATGCGGCTGCTCATCCGGGAAGGACAGCCTGCCGTCACGGCCAGGGAGGTGCTGCGCGGCACTACGGCAGACCCGCGTCACGAGTTCTGGCCGGACGAGGTGTCCTATGCCGACGTGCCCGCAGCCGGGATTGTCGGCCACCGGCAGGTGATGGACGCTTACCTGGCGCAGCTGGCCCGGGCTCGCCAGTCCCGGCTGGCGACGTTCGACCGGGCGCTGGCTCACCTGCACCGCGATGTGGCGGAGCTGATCCAGTCCGGTACCGGGTGAAGGCGGGCACGGCCAGGGCGATCACGACGGTGCCGGCCACGGTGGCGATGCCGCCGCTGAGCGCGCTGATCACCGGCGAGGCCAGCGAGCCGAGGGCGCCGGACTCCAGGTAGCCGACCTGGCCGCCGCCGGCGCCGACCACGTAGTCGGCGGCGGTCACCCGGCCGCGCAGCTGGTCGGGGGTGCCCGTCTGGACGATCGCACCACGGAAGATCACGGTGAAGGTGTCCGCGGCCCCAGCCACCGCCAGCAGGCCCAGCGTCAGCCACAGGCCAGGCGCGACCGCGAAACCGGCGAATGCCGCGCCCCAGATCCCCACCGTGACCAGCATCGCCAGGCCGGGCCGGCGGATGTGCCGGACCGGGCCGGACAGCGCGGCGCTGACCAGGCCGCCGAGACCGACCGAGGTGGCGAACAGGCCGAGCGTGCGCGGGTCGCCGCCGAACCGCTCGGCGTTGATCGCCGGGAACAGGGCGACCGGCAGCGCGAACACGGTCGCGTTGAGGTCGGCCAGGAACGCTCCGGCCAGTACCGGGCTGCGGCAGATGAACCCGACGCCCTCGGCCACCGCGCGCACGCCGGGCCGCACCGGGTCGGCTGTGCTGGCGAGGGGCGGCATCGGCGGCAGCCTGGCCACGCCGTAGATGGCGGCGGCGAAGCTGGCCGCGTCGACCAGGTAGCAGGCCCGCAGGCCAAGGCCGGGCACCGCGGTGATGACTCCGGCCAGGGCCGGGCCGGTGGTCAGCATGACCTGGAAGCTGAGCCGGTTCAGCGCCAGTCCGGCGGTCAGCTGGCCGGGCGGGAGCAGCCGGGGCACGAACGTGTTGCGGGCCGGGGCACTGATGGCGCTGAGCGAGTACTGCACCGCGACCAGGGCGTACAGCAGCCAGACCAGGCTCAGCCCGGCGAACGCCTGCACGGTGAGCCCGGCCGAGACCGCGGCCGAGCCGATGCTGACGGCCAGCACCAGCCTGCGCCGGTCGGTGGCGTCCGCCAGCGAGCCGCCGAGCAGCCCGATGGTCAGGGTAGGCACCATCTCGGCCACCCCGATGAGGCCGACCGCGAACGGAGACCGGGTGATGTCGTAGACCTGGAGCGGCACCGCGAACCCGGTCAGCGCGCTGCCCACCGAGGACAGGGTGGTCCCGGCCCACAGCCGCCGGAACGCGGCGGACTCGCGCAGCGGGCCGATGTCCGCCAGCAGCCGCATCCTGCCTGGCACGTCCGCGCTCCTTACATTGCCGTCCCGGCCGGCCCGGCCGCCGGTGACACTCACCGCAGCGGATTGTAACAGCACTTATATAAGTACTGTTACAATTAATTCCGTGACCAGGGATGACGCCGGGGCCGACCGGATCAGCCTCGATCCGGCCGGGGCCGATCCGACCGAGCAGAGCCGGTGGCGGCCGTGGCGGCTGCTGCAGGCCGGGATGGACGCCGACATCGCCCGGCTCTACGCCGAGGCACGGGTCACCGGGCTCAAGCCGAGCTTCGTGATGGAGCTGCTGCGGCTGCACGCCCGCGGCCCGATGACGATCACCGAGCTGGCCTGCTCGGTGCAGCGCAGCCACTCGGCGATCAGCCAGAAGGTGGCCGCGATGCGCGCGGCCGGCCTGGTCCGCACCGTCACCGGCCCGGACGCCCGCAGCAAGCGGGTGACGCTGACCGCGCGGGCCCGCCGCATCGCCGGGCTGCTGGCCGCGGAGTGGCGGGCCACCGAGGCCGCCGTGGCCGAGATCGAGGCGGAGATCCCCTACCCGCTCAGCCGCGTGGTCACCGACATCGAGGCGGCGCTGGCGCGCAGGAGCTTTCACGACCGGATCGCCGAGAAGCTCGCCGCCGACCCGGCCTGGCAGCCTCCGTACTAGGGTCACGAGCCGGTATTAAGACGCCTGCCGGACCGGCCCCGGGTCTGCGCTGACCGAAGGGCCGGCCCCAGGCCGGTGCGGTATTCGGCGTCAGAAGCCGCCAGATCCCGTTTCGGGGGTGAAGGAGACGCCGCGCAGAACCTCGCCGTAGCCGGCCTGCCGCACCGTCACGAAGCTCTCGCCCGGCGCCGGCGACCCGGACGCCGGGTTGTCGGTGACCGCGACCAGGCGGTTCGGGTCGGCGCCCTGGTCACCGTTGCCGCTGACGGTCGAGGTGATGCCCCAGATCGTCACGCTGCCGTTCGGGTTGACCCGGCCGGTGATGTTGCGCAGGCCGTCGGTGGCCGGCGCCCACGGCAGCCCGGTGGCCGGGTTGCCGCCGACGCCGGCCCGGTGATGATCCCGTCCGGCTGCGGGTTGCCGCCGTTGCCGGCATTGCCCGCGGTGTAGAACACGTCGTCGCCGCCGGTGTCGTTCAGGATCGCCGCCCGGCCGTTGTTGCCGCTGTAGGCGTTGGTCAGGGTGAGCCGGAACCGGCCCCACCGGTTCACCTCGGCCACCACCCGGTAGGCGGACGTGCCCACCGGGTTGGTGCCATCGACGTCAGGAAAGGCGCGGGTGCGGGCGGTGCGGCAGCATGAATCGGGTACCTCCGATGTCAGCCGGTCACGGATCGTCAGCCGGGAACTCATCCTGATGAGCCGGGGCGGACATAGCGCGGCGACCGGGTTAATCCGGCGTGAACATTGCGGCCGCTGCGACTGGCGCGCTCAGCCCGGGCGGGACGGCGGGTAAGGGGGGAAGGCAGACAGCATGATCTTCGACAATCGCGCCGACGCGGGGCAGCGGCTGGCCGCCCGGCTCGGGCACCTGCGCGGCCAGCCGGCCGTGGTACTCGGCCTGCCCCGCGGCGGCGTTCCGGTCGCCGCGCAGGTCGCCAGCGCGCTCGGGGCGCCGCTGGACGTGATCGTGGTGCGCAAGCTGGGGGTGCCGTTCCAGCCCGAGCTCGGCATGGGCGCGGTCGGCGAGGACGGCATCCGGGTTATCAACCACGACGTCATCCGGCTGGCCGGGGTCAGCGAGCCCGACCTGGCCCGGGTCGAGGCGCGGGAGCGGGCCGAGGTCGCCCGCCGGGCCGCGCGCTACCGCGGCCGGCGGCCGCGCAGACCGCTGGACGGCCAGGTCGCGGTCGTCGTGGACGACGGCATCGCCACCGGCTCGACCGCGCGGGCGGCCTGCCAGGTCGCCAGGGCGCTCGGGGCGGCCAGGGTGGTGCTCGCCGTGCCGGTGGCGCCGTGCGGCTGGCAGGACCGGATCGGGGCGGACGCCGACGAGATGACCGACGTCGCCACCCCCGCTCCGTTTCGCGCGATCGGGGAGTTCTACCGCGACTTCTCGCAGACCAGTGACGAGGAGGTAACCGCCTGCCTGGAGCGAGCCGCCGCGAACCGGCCGTAGCGGACCCTGGGTGTGCCGGTTACCGGCCTGGCGTGCCCGGCGGGCGGTACGCTCTGCGGGCTGTACCAGCCCCGAAGGAGCCATCTCATGACGCTCTCCCTGATCGCGGCCCGGCGGGCCGCCGTGTTGGCCAGCACCGTCGCGCTGGCCTGCGCGGCCGGGCTGCTGGCCGGCTGCGGTACCTCGGCCTGCCCGTCCGCGCGGCCGACCGTGACGATCACCGTGACCGCCACGCCCACGGCCAGCCCGACGCCCGCTCCGCCAGCCCAGTCGAGCCCGCCGCCCGGCCCGCCGGGCTGCACCACCGCCGGGCTGACCGCCGCCATCGGGCCCGGCAACGCCGCCGCGGGCAGCAGCTACTACCCGATCCAGTTCACCAACAAGGGCAGCTCGGCCTGCTCGCTCTACGGCTATCCCGGCGTGTCCTTCGTCACCCCGGCCGGGCAGCAGGTTGGCGCCTCCGCCACCGAGGACCCGACGTTCCCGCGGCGCCTGGTCACGCTGGCGGCCGGTGCCACCGCGCACGCCGAGCTCCGGGTCGCGGACGCGCTGAACTACCCGGCCTCCGCCTGCCATCCGGTGCCCGTGCACCGGCTGAAGATTTACCCGCCCGGGCAGACCGCCGCGCTGACCCTCGACCTCACCTCGATGGGCTGCACCAACGTCAAGGTTCAGATCCTCGGCGTGCAGACGGTCCAGCCCGGCAGCACCGGCGAGTAACGCGCCGGAGGCGCGGCCCGGGCGCGAGGGCGCCCGGGGCTGCCGGGCGGTCACGAAGCCGCGGCCGTGGTGGTACCGGTGGCCCCGTCGGCCCTGGCCCGCTTGCGCGGCAGGCCGAGCGCGATGACCAGGCCCGCCAGCGTGATCACCAGCAGGGTCAGCAGGGCGGAGGCGTACGGGCGGCCGCCCGGGAAGGCGGCCGCGACCAGGATCGAGCCGGCCAGCGCGGTGCCGAGCGACGAGCCGAGGTTGGACACGCTGCGGGACAGGCCGGAGATGTCGCCCTGGTCGGCGTCGGGGAAACTGGACTGGACCACGTTGACCGACGAGGTCAGCATCACCCCGAGCCCGGCCCCGATCAGCAGCAGCCCGGGCGCGAAGCTCAGCAGGCCCGGGTTACCGGCCAGCGCGAGCAGCAGGCCCGTGCCCGCGCAGGTGGCCGCGAACCCGGCGAGGATCAGCCAGCCCTGGGTCCAGCGCCGGGCCAGCCGCCCGGCAGCGACCGAGGTGATCAGGATCCCGGCGATCGCCGGGATCAGCATCAGCCCGGTCTGGACCGCGTTGTACTTGCGCACCTCCTGCAAGTACACCGAGACCACGAAGAACGTGCCCTGCAGGGTCAGCCACTGGACCAGCTGGGTGCCCAGCCCCAGGTTCGCGGTGCGGTCGCGCAGCAGCGCCAGCCGCAGCAGCGGCTCCCGGCCGTGCCGCTCGTCGGACCTGATGTGCCAGATGAACCCGGCCAGGACCACCGTTCCGGCCGCCACGAACAGCCAGACCGGGGACACCCCGCCCTTGCTGATCACGACCGTGCCGCCGATCGTGAAGTCCTCGCGCGAGGCGAACCACCCGTACCTGGACGACTGCAGGATCCCGAGCACCACGAAGAACAGGCCGGCCGCGGACAGCACCGCCCCGGCCAGGTCGAACCGGGGCGCCGGCCCGGTCCGGGGCGGTTCGGCAATCCGGCGGGCCAGCACGATGATCCAGGCCACCACCAGGACCTGCAGCCCGAACGAGGCGCGCCAGCTGATCGCGCTCGTAACCAGACCGCCGATCAGCGGCCCGGCCGCTGCGCCCAGGCCGCCGGCCCCGCTGACCACGCCGAAGTACCTGGCCCGGCTGGTCATGTCCGCGAAAGCGACGGTGACCAGGATGTAAACCGGCGGGATCAGCAGCGCCGAGCCGATCCCCTCCAGCAGCGAGTAGCCGAAGATCATCAGCCCGAGTCCCGGTGCGAGCAGCGCCAGCAGCGCCCCGATCCCGTAGATGATCAGGCCGGCCACGAAGCACCGCTTGCGTCCCCAGATGTCGGTCAGCTTGCTGCCGGGGATCATCAGCGCGGCCATGGTGAGCGTGAACAGGGTGATCGTGGTCTGCATCCCGGTCACCGTGGTGCCCAGGTCACCGGCGATCGAGCTGATGGCCACGTTCATGTTCGACGCCGCGTAGCTGGCGATGAACTGCGCCAGTGCCAGCGGCAGGATCATCGTCCTGGCGGTCAGGCCCGCCCCGGAACCGGTCACCGCTGCCACTGGCGGCCCTGTCCCCGGCGGCCCTCTCCCTGGCGGCCCTCTCCCTGGCTACGCCGCCAGATGCGGCGCTGCACGGTCAGCCCGGCGGCGCCGACAACGATCAGCAGGACCACGTTGAGCAGCAGCTGGAGCACCGATCCGGCCGCGTCGGTCCAGCTCGCGTACGCGACCGAGATGCCCACCGAGGCGGCGGCCGGAATCGTGGTGACCGAGATGAAGACGCCGATCAGGGCGTTGGCCCTCGCCTCGGTCAGCGAGACCACGCCGACAATCCCGGCCAGCAGCGCCACGGCGACCGAGAACTCATCCGGTGAGTTGATCAGCTGGGCCACCGGCCGCACCCCGGCCAGGAATTCCGCCGGGGTCCGGCCGCTCCACCGGACCGACAGCCCGAACAGCAGGGTGAGCGCGATCGCCGCACCGAACCCCCACAGCAGCGCGGCCAGGCCGTCGCCGACCGCGCGGTGATCCCGGCTGGCCAGGCCGAGCGCCACCCCGATGATCGCGTTGTACTCCGGGCCGACCACCATCGCGCCGACGATGAGGATCTGCGAGTTGATCAGGATGCCCACCGCGCCGATCAGCCCGGCGATGGCCAGCAGCACGTAGAAGCTCGGCGCGTAGCGTGCGCCGTCCCGGATTGTCGCCTGGACCAGCTCCCAGACCGGTGCGGTCTCCGGGCGCAGCGCGCCGTGACCGCGACCCGACGGCCCCGTGCCGGCTGACACTGTGCTGGCTGACACTGTGCCTGGCTGACACCGTACTGGCCAGCGGCGGGCCGGCCAGCGCCGCGTCCACCCGCTGCACGCAGATCACGCCGCCGCGGTCCGGGCCGAGCTCGCGCAGCACCCGGAACACCGGGTTGGCCGCGGCGTCGGGCACGTCGAACTCGACAGCGTCCCCGGTCGGCCGCCTGGCGGCCCCGGCCAGCACCACGAGGTTGCACACACCGTCGGCGCTCTCCAGCGCATCGGCCAGCCGCCCGGTGGTGGCGGCCGGGCAGACCAGCCGCACGTGCAGCATCACCGGCCCGCCCCGGATGCAGGATCCA
This sequence comes from uncultured Actinomycetota bacterium, assembly GCA_963719705.1. Lineage (GTDB taxonomy): Bacteria > Actinomycetota > Actinomycetes > Streptosporangiales > Streptosporangiaceae > CAVRCV01. The sequence continues at coordinate 650,080 of CAVRCV010000005.1, read as the reverse complement.
CGCTCACCGCCGGACCGCGGGCCCCGGTGCGGCAGTGCACCGGGGCCTGCTGGGCCGGGATGGCTCCGTTCAGGTGCCGAGCAGCTTTGCCTTCGCCGCGGTGAACTCGGCGTCGGTGAGCGCGCCCTGCTGGTGCAGCGCGGAGATCTGCTGCAGCTGGTCCGCCACCGGGCCGCCACCCGCCGCGCCAGCCGCGGCCGCCCCGCCTGTCCCGTTCGCCCCGCCTGTCCCGGCCGCGGCGGCCGGGGCCGCCCCCTCCGACTGCCCGGCCCCGGCCGCGTGCTGCGCCATCTTCTTGCCCGCGATGAACGCGCCGCCCCCGACGGCGGCCGCCCGTAGCAGCGGTCGCCGCATCCTCATCGGCATGACTTCCCCCCCGGATCGGGCCCTTCGGCTCAGAGGTCGGCGTCGGGCGGCAGGGTCAGCCCGAGCGCCACCATGATCTCCGGCGCTGCGGCGACCGTCCTGGGCCCGCCCACCTGCGGCGCCACCGCCCGCACCACGCCGAGAATCTCGGCCGGGGTGACCCCGGCGTCCATCGCGTTGGCCACCTGCCACAGGTAGGAGGCGGGCGGCGAGTCGAGAGCGACCAGCGCGGCGATCTTCACCAGGGCGAAGGTGTGCGGGTCGAGGCCGCTGCGCAGCTGCGCGGTATCCCGCAGCTCGACCGCCTCTTCCAGGATCTCCAGATCGCCCCGGGCCAGCCCGCTGAGGGCGTCCCTGGTAGCGCTGTCCACCTCGACGTTGACGGGAGCGGTCATCGGCAGGTTCCTTTCCGTCGGCCCGGCCGCCGGCCAGGGCAAGATGTCCTCACCCGAGGCTGGCCCGCCCGGCCGGCCGGCGCGCCACCCGCACCGGGTGAAGCCGGGTGCCGGTTCCCTGACCACCCGCCCGGCCGGACATCACCCCGGCCGGATGATGCCCGGCCACCATGGCCGGGTAACAGTGCTGATCATCTGCGAATCCGGGGGCTGTGCCATGACCAGCACGACAGGACAGGCCAGCGCGACAGAACAGGATGGTGCCATGAGCAAGAGCCAGCAGCAGGCCGCCGGGGGCTTCGGTGTGAACTCCGGCTTGCTGATCAGCGGAGCGGTACTGGCCGGCCTGGGCAGCCTGCTCGGCGCGGCCGGGCTGGCACTGGGCTGCACCGCGCTGGCCGGCGCCGCCCGCCGCTGGCTCGGCGGGCAGGAGCTGCCGCCGTCCCAGCTGGCCCGCCAGCAGCTGGCGAAGGCCAAGGCGGCCACCGCGGCGGGCGCCACCACCTGGCGTAACCACACGCCCCAGCCCGCGCACCGGTCCTGACCGCGGGCCGGAAGCGGGCCGGGGCCGCGGCCGGGCCCGGCCATCGGGAGCCCAGAGCACCCCGGTGACCAGCCGGACCCGGCCGCGGTGACCAGCGGGACCAGGAGGGGCGCCGGCCGGGGGACGAAAGCGGGGGCAGCCGATGACGCTCGGTCTCGCGCGCTGGCAGTTCGCGCTCACCTCGGCATCCTGCTGGTGATCAACGTCGCGGCCGGCGTGGTCACCGGCACGCCGTGCCGGTCCCGGCCATGGCGGCGACCATGTTCACTGGCAGCGAGCTCGGCGTGGTGGAGGCCAGGCACCAGCCGATGAAGATCGCGGCCGCCGAGGCCCAGCGGACCAGCTGCCAGCCGTGCTCGTTCTCGCTGTTCCAGATCGGCGGCGGCAACGACGACCGGCCTGCCGAACGTGTTCATCCGGTACTGGGCGATGCGGGTGATGGCCTACTCCGCCGGGCTCAGCCTGCTGCTCGGCCTGTGGGGCTGTGGCTGATGTTCCGGAACCCGACTGACCGGAAGGGGATCGACGTGACGGACCGCGCGGACGCGCTGGTGATCTTCGGGGCCACCGGCGACCTGGCCAAGCTGGAGACGTTCCCGGCGCTGGCCGGGCTGGTGCGGCGGGGGGTGCTGGACGTCCCGGTGATCGGGGTGGCCAAGAGCGGCTGGGGGCTGGACCAGTTCCGCGGCTACGCCGCCGACTCGCTGCGGCATAACGGGATCGACCCGGCCGGGGCGGACGCGGCCAGGATGCTCGGCCTGCTCCGCTACGTGGACGGTGACCTGGACGACGAGGCCACCTACCGGGCCGTCGCGCAGAGCATCGGCACCGGCGGCCGGGTGCTGTTCTACCTTGAGGTGCCGCCGGCCCTGTTCGGCCGGATCGCCGGCGGCATCGCCAAGGCGGGACTGGCCCAGGGCGCCCAGATCATGGTGGAGAAGCCGTTCGGCTCCGACCTGGACAGTGCCCGCGCGCTGAACAAGATCCTGCTGGGTTTCTTCCCGGAGGACTCGATCTACCGGGTGGACCACTGGCTGGGCCTTGACCCGGTGGAGAACGTGCTGTTCACCCGGTTCGCCAACGCGGTGATAGAGCCGCTGCTCAGCCGCACCTACGTGGAGAGCATCCAGATCACCATGGCCGAGGACTTCGACGTGTCCGACCGCGGCCGGTTCTACGACCGCACCGGCGCGATCCGGGACGTGCTGCAGAACCACCTGCTCCAGGTGCTGGCCACGGTGCTGGCCGACCCGCCGGACGGGCAGGGCCTGGCGTCCTGGCGGGACTCCAAGGCACGGCTGGTCAGCTCGATCCGGCCGCTGGAGCCGCAGGACACGGTGCGCGGGCAGTACGACGGCTACCTCGATGTGGACGGGGTCGCCCCCGGCTCGACCACGGAGACCTTCACCGCGGTCCGGCTGGCCGTCGACTCCTGGCGGTGGGCCGACGTGCCGGTGATCATCCGGGCCGGGAAGTGCCTGCCGGTGACCGCCACCGAGGTCTGCGTCCGGTTCCGCCGCCCGCCGCAGGACGTGTTCGGGCTGGCCCCGGCGCGGGCCACCAACGCGCTGCGGTTCCGGGTCTGGCCGCACACCGCGGTCGGCCTCACCCTGGCCGGCAAGCGGCCGGGCGACGGCTGGCAGGCGGAGCAGGAGGAACTGGTATTCGCCGAGCGCCCCGGCTCGGACATGCGGCCCTACGACCGGCTGATCGGCGCCGCGCTGGACGGCGACCGGTGGCTGTTCGCCAGCCAGGACACGGTCGAGGCGGCCTGGCGCGTGGTGGACCCGGTGCTCGGCGACGCGGTTCCGGTGCACCAGTATCCCAGGGGAACCTGGGGGCCCAAGGAGGCCGACCGGCTGCTGCCCGGCCAGGACAGCTGGCACGACCCGGCCGGTGACCCGTGACCGGGCAGGCCTGGGAGAGCCAGGCGATGAGCAGCCGGGTCCTGGCCGGGCCCGGCCCGGCCAGGGTGGTGGTCATCGGCGGCGGGTTCGCCGGGCTGTTCGCGGTCCGGGCGCTGCGCCGGGCCCCGGTCCGGGTGACCCTCATCGACCGGGCCGAGCACCACCTGTTCCAGCCGCTGCTGTACCAGTGCGCGACCGGGATCCTGTCCGAGGGCAAGATCGCCGCTCCGCTGCGGGATGTGCTGCGCCGGTACCGGAACACCGACTGCGTGCTGGCCGAGGTCACCGGGATCGACACCGGCCGGCGCGAGGTGCTGGCCCGGCGGCCGCTGGGGGAGGAGATCAGGTTCGGTTACGACTACCTGATCGTGGCGGCCGGGATGGCGCAGTCCTACTTCGGGCACGACGAGTTCGCCCGGTTCGCGCCCGGCATGAAGACGATCGCCGACGCGCTGGCGATCCGGTGCCGGGTGTTCGGCGCGTTCGAGCTGGCCGAGACCGCGCCCAGCCCGGCGCAGCGCCGCCGCTGCCTGACCTTCGCCCTGGTCGGTGCCGGGCCCACCGGGGTCGAGCTGGCCGGGCAGATCCGCGAGCTGGCGACCAAGACGCTGCGGTCGGAGTTCCGGCACATCGAGCCGCAGGAAGCGCGGGTGCTGCTGTTCGACGGCGGCAGCGCGCCGCTGGCCTCGTTCGGGCCGCAGCTGTCGGGTCGTGCGGCCGCCAGCCTGACCAGGCTCGGGGTCGAGCAGCACATGCACTCGATCGTGACCGGGGTCGATGCCGGCGGGCTGACCGTGCGCGGCCCGGACGGCAAGGTGACCCGGCACGAGGCCGGCGTGGTGCTGTGGACCGCCGGGGTGAGCGCGCCGCCGCTGGCCGCCTCGGTGGCGGCGGCTACCGGGGCCAAGCAGGACCGGGCCGGGCGCCTGGTGGTCGGTGACGACCTGACGCTGCCCGGCCACCCGGAGATCCTGGTGGCCGGGGACCTGATGAGCCTGCGCCGCCTGCCCGGCGTGGCCGAGGTGGCCATGCAGGCCGGCCGGTATGCCGGGCGCCAGATCCGGCGCGAGGTGACCGGGGCCCGGCCCGGCGGGCCGTTCCGTTATTACGACCTGGGGTCGGCGGCCTACATCAGCCGCGGCCGGGCCGTGGTGTCGTTCGGGCCGGTCCGGCTCAGCGGCTTGACGGGCTGGCTGATCTGGCTGTTCATCCACATCGGCTTCCTGACCGGCTACCGGAACCGGGCGGGCGCGCTGCTGAGCTGGTGGCTCGCGTTCACCAGGGACCTGCGCCGGGAGCGGACGTTCACCACCACGGAGATCGGTGTCGCGGCCGACGTGTACCGGGGGTCACCGGGCCGGCCGCAGCAGCCGGGACCGCCGGGACCGTCGGGGCCGTCAGGGCCTTCGGGTCCGGCGGCTCCGGCCGGGCTGGCCGGTTCTGGCCGGAGGACCGGGTTCTGGCGGGAGGACCGGGTTTGGCCGGGCGGCGGGACCCGCTGGCTCCGGCGGGGACAGGGCCTGATGCCGGTACAGGCCATCCCGCTGGCCCTGATCGCTAGCCTGTCCCCGCTGAGCCTGACCGTCCTGCTGCTGCTGGCGCAGACCGACCGGTACCGGGGACGGGTCCTGGTGTTCCTGGCCGGACCAGGGCGGCGCGCGACGGCGGGCTGATCGCCGCGTTCATCGTGGGCGTCGCGATGGCGCTGCCGTCGCCCTCTTACCTGTCCGCGCTCCAGGAGGTGGGCAGCTCCGGGCTGAGCACGGTGGCCGTCACCGTCTGGGTGCTGCTGATCGTCGCGCTCACCCTGATCACGATCGAGATCCCGGCCGTGGTGCTGCTACTGGCCCCGGACTGGTCCCTGCCCCGGCTCACCGCGCTGCACGGCTGGCTCGGCCTGCCCGGGCGCGCCCTGCTGGTCCTGGTGCTGGCCGTGCTCGGCGTCTGGCAGGCCATCGAAGGCCTGGCCGGCCTGATCTGGGCCGGGCCGGCCAGCGCCCGCCGGATCGCCGGACCCGGCCTGGCTGCCGGCCGGGGCCGCCGCGGGTCCGCTGTCCGCGTGGCCGCCGGCCGGACCCGGCCGGAACCCGGCCCACCGCGTCAGCCTGGCCCCGGCCAGGTAGGCGACCACCACCGCGACGATCACCAGCGGCATCACCCGCACCCCGTCGGAGAACAGCAGCAGCGTGGCCAGCAGCACCGCGGTCATCGGCAGCGTCAGCATCACCACGGTCATCGCCCCGATGCCCATGGCCACCCCGGCCACCAGCGGCAGCCCCGGCAGGTGCGACAGCGCCATGCCGCCCGCGGCGCCGATGAAGATCGCCGGGAAGATCGGGCCGCCGCGGAGGCTGCTCAGCGATACCCCGTAGGCCAGCGACTTGCAGGCGAGCAGGAGCAGCAGCGCCCCTGCCGAATACGCGGCGCCGTGGCTGATCAGCGGGCCGATCCCGGACTGCCCGGAGAACAGCACCTCCGATTCGCTCTTGCCGGTGCCGCGGGCGTAGCCGATGGCGAGCCCGGCGACGGCCAGCCCGGCCACCGGGGCGGCGATCAGCTCGCAGCGCCCGGCGAACCGGTGCAGTCGCTGGCCCAGCCAGCGGACCGCGGTGCCTGCCCCGGCCGCGGCCAGGCCGATCGCCACCGCCCACGCGAACTCGCCCAGCTGCGGCGCGGTGGCTGCGGGCAGCCCGTGGATCGCCAGCGAGAACGTGCCGAGCCCGGTCCAGCTATCCAGTCCGGTGAAGATCAGTGAGCCGACGCCGGCGGCGAGCAGTCCGGGCAAGAGCATCAGCGTGAGTACCTGGCCGCCCAGCCCGGAGGCCTCCATCAGCAGGAAGGCCCCGATGATGGGGGAGCCAAGCAGGGTGCTGATGGCGGCGAAGCCGCCCGCCGCGGTAAGCATCCTCGTCCCCTGCTCGGGCAATCTGCCGCCGGGCAGCCGTGTGGCGGCGAGGACCAGGCCGCCGCCCAGAGCGATCAGCGGCATCTCCGGCCCCAGCACGGCCCCGGATACCAGCGTGGCCAGGGCCGCCAGCAGCACGCCGGGCAGCTGGGCCTGGCTGCGGCGGCGGGTGCAGCCCGAACCCGTTCGCCGGGGATGGGCCGCCGGCGCCGGGCAGGTACCGGATCGCGAGACCGGTCGCCAGCCCGCCGAGAAGGAGCACCGGCAGCGGCCACCAGACAGGTACCGGGTGCAGCCCGAGCGCGTGCGGGAGCTGCCGGAAGATCTCGCCCTGCAGGTACTGGATCAGGGCGAGGAAGCCGTAGGCGGCGGCCGAGACCGGCACCCCGAGCACCGCCGCGGCCAGCAGCAGGACCAGGTACCGGCGGCTGCGCAGCACCTCACCCGGATCCGCCGGCTGAGTCACCCGCCCATCCTGCGCACCCCGGCCCCGTGGCGACTCACCTGCCCCGGGTGACCTGGTGCCCGCCCGCACCCGCCGGTGCCCGCCACCATCCGCCGGCGCCTGCCGCCATCCGCCGGCGCCCGCCGGTGCCGCCCAGGTTCCGGTAGCCTCAGCGGCGGCACCCAGGCACGGTTCGTCGCCACCGCCAACTAGCGATTAGGGCGATTTGCCAGGATCGCTCCTGCGCGACTTTGTCATGAATGTACCGTTACTGCTAAAACAACAGCAGTAACGGTACATTCATGACAATGCGGCCGAGGGCCGGGCGACTAGACGCCGCGCTGGACGGCTATCCGGCCGGTGTCGGCGGCTCGCTGCAGGGCCTCGTAGTCGCGCTGGTTCTGGTCCGCGTAGCTGGCCGCGAAGTCCGCGATGGCCCCGTCGAAGACGGCCGACCCGCCCAGGTAGGAACCGATCGCGATCCGGTCGCCGGACCGCGCGTGCGCCCTGGCCAGGCTCCACCCGCACAGCCGCGCGTACAGCCGCATGCCGCGGGGCACCATGGCCTCGATCGGCAGCGAGAACTTCCAGTCCCGCAGCTGGCGCACGTAGAAGTCGCGGGCCACCCCGTCGACCCCGGCTGCCTGGACATAGCCGAGGAACAGGTCGCTGGCCGCCTGCATCAGGCGCTGGCCAGCCACCACCCGCTCGCCCTCGCTGGCGAACCTGCCGCCTCGGCCGTACCGGCTGAGCACCGACTCCTGCGCCTCCTTGACCTGCAGGAACAGCGGATCTGACCGGTCCCGGCCCATCATCAGGATGATCCAGCACCGGGTGCCCACGCTGCCGACGCCGACCACCTTGCGGGCCATGTCGGTGAACTGGTACTGCTCCATCAGGATCCTGCGGTCCGTTTCCAGGGTCCGCCGGTACTTGCCGATCAGCCCCTCCAGCAGGGACTCGTAGCCGGCGCTCTCCTGCTGATCCGCCAGCAGGTCGCGGACCGGGACGATCAGCGGCGGCTCGGAGATGATCCGCAGCTGCCCGTCCACCGGGCGGGCGAGCTTGCTCAGCGCCTTGGTGCTGTCCCTGGTCAGGGCCTTGTCCATGGCCGCGGTCACCGCCTTGCGCTGCCGGGCCTTGAGCTGGTCGGCGAACTGCGCGCGCATCTGCTCCACGTCCCCGGCGGCGTACCAGACCTCCAGGTTGGTCATCGCCGCGAATTTCCGCATTGCCTTGCGGTACTCGCCGACCGCGGCCTGCACCACCTTCCGCCGGTCCTTGGGGTCGTAGCCGTTGTCCCGGCCCGCCACCTCCAGGCTGGCCGCCAGCCGCTTCACGTCCCACTCCCACGGGCCGGGCAGGGTCTCGTCGAAGTCGTTGACGTCGAAGACCAGCCGCCGCTCTGGGGTGCCGAACAGCCCGAAGTTGGACAGGTGCGCGTCGCCGCAGGCCTGAACCTGCAGCCCGGAGCAGGGCGTATGCGCCAGGTCGGCCGCCATCGGCAGGGCCGCGCCGCGGTAGTAACTGAACGGAGAGGCGAGCATCCGGCCGTACCGGACCGGGACCAGGCCCGGCACCCTGGACCTGCCCTGCTCCTCCAGCAGGGCCACCGGATCCGGCCGCCCGGCAGCCGGCTCGAACCCGGCGTGGCTCTCCCGCGGCACCCTGGCCCTGACCGCCTTGCCCAGCGCCGCCCGCTCCGCCGGGCTGAGCCGGTCCGCCCGCGCTGCAGCCGTCTTGGCCGCAGTGGCTGCCGTCCCCGCGGCCGGCGTCCTGGTGGCGGCCTTCCCTGCCGGGGCTTTCCCGGCTGCGGCCCTCGCGGTCGCAGCCTTGCCGGCGGTGGTCTTCCGGGCTGCCGCCTTCCGCGTCGCCGGCCTCCTGGCAGCCGTCCCGGCCGTCTGCGTTCCGGCGGTGCGCGACCTGGTGCGGGCCCCGGTGGTGCGGGACTCGGTGGTGCGGGACTCGGTGGTGCGGGCCCCGGTGGTGCGGGCCCCGGTGGTGCGTGTCCCGGTGGTGCGGGACCCGGCTGGGCCGGGCCGGGTGCCGGTGTGCTGCGCCGCCGGGCGCTGGCCCGTGGTTCGCTGCCGTGGCGTGGTCCGCTGCCCGGCGGCCGGCTGCCGCGCCGTGGTCCGGGTCGCCTCACTCGTCTGCGACATGCCATCCCCTCACCCGGCCGCGGTCGGCCGGAGCCCGCTGGTCGCGCGCGCCAGGATGACCCGCGCGGTGATCGCTCACCGCCTCACCCTCGCGTGCGCGCGCGCCCGGCGCGCCACCCGACACGGGTGGTGCAGCACCGTGGCCGGGTGGCGGCCGCGATGATGACCGGCCAGCTGGCGCGAGCATCCGGAACCGAGGCCGGCCGGCGCTGCGGCCGCGCGCGACAGCAGCCGGAGCGGGCGGTCACTGCGGCGGATGCTGGTGCTCCCACATCTGCTGGTACTGACCGCCGGCCTGGCGTAGCTGGTCCTGGCTGCCTCGCCCGGTGATCCGGCCGCGATCCAGCACGACAACCTCGTCTACCCGATCCAGGCCGTCGAGGGTCGTGGGTGATCAGCAGGGTGGCCCGGCCCTCGGCCGCGCGGCCCTCGGTGACGCCGAGCAGGTCGGCGGTCAGCGCCCGGCGGCTGGCCGGATCCAGGTGGGCGGTCGGCTCGTCCAGGATCAGCAGGGCCGGATCCACCAGGAACGCACTGGCCAGGGCGACCCGCTGGCGCTCGCCGCCGAGCACTGCGGCGCCGTGCGTGCCGGCCGGGGCCGAGCGCGGCCGAGGTGATCAGGTACCCGCGGGCTCCGGCGGCTCCGGCGGCTCCGGCCGTCCCGGCCTGGCGCAGCAGCCGGGCATCGGCTGGCCTCATCCCCGGCACCGTTATCCCCGGCACCGTTATCCCCGGCACTGTTCCCGGCCGGGGCTGAGGCTCGTCATCCGGCGCGGGTGATGTGGCAGTCACCGGGCCGCTGCGACCGTGGAAGCTGCGCCGATACCGAGGGGGGAACCTTGGACCGCTACCCGAACATCAGCGACCACGGGCTCATCGGGGACCTGCAGACTGCGGCGCTGGTCACCACCGACGGCACGGTGGACTGGTTCTGCTGCCCCAGGTTCGACTCGCCCAGCGTGTTCGCGTCCCTGCTGGACGCCGACAAGGGCGGCTACTTCAAGATCGCGCCGGACCGAGACGACTACGTGACCAGGCAGCTGTACTTCCCGGACACCGCGATGCTGATCACCCGGTTCCTGACCCCGGACGGGGTTGGCGAGGTGCTCGACTTCATGCCGGTCATCGAGGGCAAGCCGACCGACCGGCACCGGCTGGTCCGGCACCTGCGGGTGGCCCGCGGAACCATGCGGTTCCTGCTGGACCTGCAGCCCCGCTTCGACTACGGCCGCGCCAAGCACACCGTCGAGTTCTCCGAGAACGGCGCCCTGTTCCGCTCCGACGGCATGGAGCTGACGCTGCATACGTTCGGCCGGCACGCTGAGGGCGAACGGAACGCGGTGGTGCAGCCCGATGATGACGGGCTGCGAGCCACGTTCACGATGCGCGAGGGGGAGATCGGCGGGGTGGTGCTGGAGTCCATGGGCGGCAAGCCACGGGCGCTGCCCAAGAGCGAGCTGACCCGGCTGGCCGATGACACCGGCCGGTTCTGGCGCAGCTGGCTGAACCGGTCGACCTACCAGGGCCGGTGGCGGGAGATGGTCGCCCGCTCGGCGATGACGCTGAAGCTGATGACCTATGCGCCCACCGGCGCTCCGGTCGCGGCCGTGACGACCGGGCTGCCCGAGCAGGTCGGCGGCGAGCGCAACTGGGACTACCGCTACACCTGGATCCGGGACGGCTCCATGACCATGCACGCCCTGGCTGGCCTGGGCTACCTGGAGGAAGTAGCCGCCTTCGGCATCTGGCTGCGGGACCGCGCCACCGAGCAGGCGGGTAACGGCTCAGGCCCGATGAAGATCATGTACCGGGTCGACGGCTCTCAGCGACCTCACCGAGGAGACCCTCGGCCATCTCGAGGGCTGGCGGGGCTCCCGGCCGGTTCGCGTCGGCAACGGCGCGGCCGACCAGCTGCAGCTGGATATCTACGGCGAGGCGATGGACGCGATGTTCGCGGCTGACACTCTCGGGCTGCCCGATCGCGCACCGCGGCTGGCTCGCGATCGCGCGCATAATCGACTGGGTCAGCGACAACTGGGACCAGCCCGACGAGGGCGTCTGGGAGACCCGCGGCGGTCGCAAGGACTTCACCTACGGCCGGTTCCAGTGCTGGGTCGCGCTGGACCGCGCGATCCGGCTGGCCGAGCGGAACGGCCGTCCCGCCAGCGTCGGCAAATGGGCCGCCGAGCGGGACCGGCTGTACAACCAGATCATGGCCCGCGGCTGGAATAAGAAGGCCAGGGCGTTCACCCAGCACTACGGCACCGACGTGCTCGACTCCTCGCTGCTGCTGATGCCGCTGGAGGGCTTCGTCTCCCCGTACGACCCGATGTGGCTGTCCACCCTGCGGGCCATGGACCGCGAGCTGGTCTCCGACAGCCTGGTCTACCGGTACAACCCGTCCGCCTCGCCGGACGGGCTGCGCGGCGACGAGGGCACGTTCTCGCTGTGCACGTTCCTGTACGTAGACGCCCTGGCCAGGGCCGGGCGGCTGGATGAGGCGGTGCTGACCTTCGAGAAGATGCACACCTACGCCAACCATCTCGGCCTGTACTCCGAGGAGATCGGCCAGACCGGCGAGCAGCTGGGCAACTTCCCGCAGGCTTTCACCCATCTGTCCCTGATCAGCGCCGCGATCAGCATGAACCACCAGCTCGACCACGCGCCGGGGCTGACCGATCCGGCCCTGATCGCGGCGATGTAGCTGCCGGGCACCGCCAGGGCGCGCGGCACCAGGGTTCACCCTCGCCGGGTGATGCCCGGCCGCTGACCCAGCACCGATCGTGCTAGCTGCACCGATCTAGCCGGCCGCACAGCGTTAGCCGCACAGCGTTAGGCCGCACGGGGCTAGCTGCACGGGGCCAGCTGCACGGGCTAGCTGCACGGGGCCCGAGGGCCGGGACCGGCCCGCACCGACGAAACGGAGATCGCATGGCAACGCTTACCGCGTGGAAGTTCCCCACCACCGACGGCGCCGGCCTGGCCCTGGAGAAGCTGGAGAAGCTCCAGGGCGAGGCGCTCGTCCAGGTGTACGACGCCGCGGTCGTGACCTGGGAGCCGGGCCGGCGGAAGCCGAAGACGCACGAGCTGCACAGCGGCAGCAGGGTCGGCGCCCTCGGCGGCGGCTTCTGGGGCCTGCTGTTCGGCCTCATCTTCTTCGTCCCGATCCTCGGCCTGGCCATCGGCGCCGGGATGGGGGCGCTGCTCGGGTCGATGCGCGACGTCGGCATCAGCGAGCAGTTCATCAGCCAGGTACGGCAGAAGGTCACGCCGGGCACCTCGGCCCTGTTCGCGCTGACCGGCGAGGCCGTGATGGACCGGGTGGCGGAGGAGTTCAGTGACACCGACGCCGAGCTGGTCAGCACCAACCTGTCCGCGGAGCAGGAGGCCAAGCTGCGCGAGGCGTTCGGCGAGGAGGGCTGAGCGCCAGCCCCGCTGCGACCGCCAGACTGGCCGCTCGCCGTGTGGCGGGCTGAACCATCGGGCCGGAGGGGGCGTACCAGTGGTCATGAAGCGAACGCGAGACGGGCTCGGCAGCCGGGAGGCGCTGGGCCTCCGGCTGGTTGGCGCCGCGCTGATGCTGGCCACCGGTGCCATTCACCTGGACCTGTACCTGACCGGATACCGGTCCATCCCGACCATCGGCCCGCTGTTCCTGCTCCAGGTGATCGCCGCGTTTGGCCTCGGCCTGGTCGTGCTGGCCACCGGCAGCAGGCTGGCCGCCGCGGCAGCCGCCGGGTTCGCCGTGGCTACCCTAGGCGGCTACCTGCTGACGGTCTGGGTCGGGCTGTTCGGCTTCCGCGAGGTCCGGACCACCGCTGGCGTCGTCGCCGGAGTGATCGAGGTGGCCGCCTTCGGCGTGCTGGCCGTGCTGGCGCTGATCCCGGCTCAGCGGCAGCCGGGCGCCGGTGCGGCGGGCGGCTCGCTGTCAGCCCGGCTGCGGGCCGGGCTGCCCGGCTCGGGTGCCGCCGCGGCCGGGCTGTCCGGGCTGGCCCTGGTGGTGCTGATCGCGACCGTTGCGACGGCGAGCAGCGGTGGCGGCGGACAGGCGTCGGCGGGCGGCAGCCTGCACACGACCACGATTCACGGCGTCACCGTGCTCACCGATGCCAAGGGCTTCACCCTGTACTGGTTCGCGCCGGATAGCAGCACCCGGTCGGTCTGCAACGGCTCCTGCGCCGCCTACTGGCCGCCCGTTCCCGGCCACCAGACGGCAGGGCCAGGAGTGACCGGCCGGATCGGCGTCATCCACCGGGCCGACGGGTCGCTCCAGGCGACCTACGACGGGCACCCGCTGTACACCTACATCGGCGACTCGGCTCCGGGTCAGGACCACGGCAACAACATCACCCTGAATGGCGGCAAGTGGTTCCAGGTGACGGCCTCGGGCTGAGCTGCCGCCCGGTCCGGGCGCCAGCTCAGCGGAACCGGTCGGTGAGCGCAGCCGCCGGGCGGGCGGGCACGCAGCGTGGCGTGCCCGCCCGTTGCTCCTGGTCCCGGCTCGCGGACGGCGACAGTCCCGGCTGGCGGCGGGATGGCCGGGGAGCTCCCGTTTTGCTGTGATGGGTGCATGTGCACTGCGGTGATCAGTATCTCGCCGGGCGAGCCGGTGCTGCTGGCCGGGATCCGGGACGAGCTGACCGGCCGGGCCTGGCTGCCGCCGGCCCGGCACTGGCCCGGCTATCCCGGCCTGGTCGGCGGCCTGGACCTGCAGGCAGGCGGGACCTGGCTGGCAGTGGCGCCGGAGGCGGGCCGGGTCGCCTGCGTGCTCAACGGGCGCGGCCGGGCGGCACCGGAGCGGTCCAGGCGGTCCCGCGGCTCGCTGCCGCTGCAGGCCGCCGCCGGGGGCAGGCCGGACGCCGTGGCCTTCGCCGACTTCGACCCGTTTCACCTGATCAGCGCCGAGCTGGCGGGTGCGGTGCTGTGGAGCTGGGACGGTGACGAGCTGACCGAGCGGGAACTGGGGCCCGGCCTGCACCTGGTGGTCAACAGCGGCCTGGACAGTGACCTGGCCGGTAGCTGGCCGCCGCACGAGCGGTCCAGGATCGCGCACTTCGGGCGGCTGCTGCGGGCCGCGGTCCGGCCGGCGCCGCAGCCCGGCGAGCCGGTCCGGCAGGCCTGGGGAGAGTGGCTGCCGCTGATCGACGGCGACGGCATCGGGACGCGGGACCAGCGGGCCCTGCTGGTCCGGCACGACCTCGGCGACGGCCGGGTCTTCGCCAGCACCTCGGTGTCGCTGGTGGCACTGTCGCCGGCCGGCCTGCGGTACGACTTCACCGCTCGGCCGGGGGACACCAGTGCCTGGTACCCGGTGCCGCTGACCGGGCGCTGAGACCGGCCGGGTGCGCCGGATAGCGCGGCGCGGCTAGCTGTCGCGGCCCTGCCAGGTGCAGACGCAGGCCTCATTGCCCTCGGGGTCGGCCAGCAGCCAGAACGCGGGCGCCTCGGCGTCGGACACCAGCCTGCCGCCGGCCGCGATCGCGGCCTCGATCCGGCGGGCCGCCTCGTCGTGGCCGACCGTGACGTCGATGTGGATCCGGTTGCGCTGCGGGCGGGGGGCGTCCATCTGCTGGAACCAGACCGCCGGGCACTGCCGGGCCGGGTCGGCCAGTGCCCCGTCCTCGCTGGTGTCGCCGGGCTCGGCCTGGTAACCGAGTACCGCCTGCCAGAACGGCCGGACCGAGGGTATGTCGAGCGCGTCGATCGCGATCTCGAGTTGCTGCACCGGCCGCTGATCCGGGGCCGGCTCGGGGCTGGTGGCCAGGCCCGTCCCGGACAGCGCGGCGGTAATCCGGCGTGCCAGGTCGATGTCGGCGCGGGTCACCGCGGTGGCGGTCAGCGACTGCACGGTCAGGATCAGCTGGTCGCCGCGCAGGTCAGCGCGCAGATGCTGGCAGGCCTGCGCCCCGGCGATGTCGACCGCCAGGGCCGCGGCCTGCGCTGCCCGGGCCGGGGTTCCGGCCCGGACAGCGGTGACCAGCGTGCCGAGCAGATAGCGCCAGCCCAGCCCGGTGACCGCGGCGGATGCCTCGGAACGGTCTACGATGTCGGCGTCGTCGCTCATGTCAGCCATGGTGGCAGCGGACGGGGATGCCCGTCAGGCGTGCCGCAGAACCAGCTCGGGGCAGGGCTGCGGGCCGTGGCCGGCCAGCGGGCCGCCCGCGCGCCGGGCGCGGCGTGCCTGCCTGGCACGCCGCGCCACGGTCGCCTCCGCATGCATGTCCTGGACACGCTGGGTGGCGAGCTGCCGGGTGATTTCCGGATGCATTGCTACCTCCCTGAGTCCCTGGCCGCCTATTGCGGCTGGTATGACTCAAGGTTCGCGGTAAGACCCCCTTGCCCGCATGGGGCGGATGCCTTATTCTGTCCGCCGCTCGCGGCTAAGACCCGGCAGGCAGTCTTACGCCCCAGCTCAGTGCCGCCAAACGCGCTGCTTAGTGGCGGCCGGGCCGCTCATCGGGACCGGGCATCCCGATGCCCTCGCGATAGGCCATGGCGGCCGCCTCGGTCCGGCTCGCGGCGCCGAGCTTGGCCAGGATGTTGGACACGTGCACGCTGGCCGTCTTGGCCGAGATGAACAGCTCGGCCCCGATCTCCCGGTTGGTCTGCCCGGCCGCGATCAGCCGCAGCACCTCGAGCTCGCGATCGGTCAGGCTGGCCAGCGGATCCCGGCCGCCGGTCCCGGCCTGCGGCTGGCCGCGGCCGGCCCGGCCGGCCCGCCCAGCCTGGCCCGGCGGGCCAGGCCGTCCAGCGCCGCCGCCAGCGGCGCGGCCCGCAGCCGCCCGGCCGCCTCGGCCGCGAGCTGCCATTCCCGCTGCGCCGCCTCCCGGTCGCCCGCCTCGGCCAGCGCCTCGGCCAGCCGCCAGCGGGACCTGGCGCTCTCGTACACGAAGCCGGGGCCGAACGCGTCGACCACGGCCTGCCAGGCGGCCGGGTCGTTGTCACCGCTGGCCCGGCGCCACTCGGCCTCGGCCCTGGCCAGCCAGCCGCGGCCGTCCACGCCGAGCTTCTTGGCCGGCCGCTTCTGGTTCGTGGCCCCGGCGCGCGCGACCTCGAGCATCGACCCGGCCTCGGCCACCGCGGCGGCGGCCCGGTCGGCGTCGCCGGCCGCCCTGGCCAGCCTGGCCCGGTCGGCCAGCGCGCTCAGGCCGACCGCGGCGACCCGGATCACCGGCGGTCCGTATCCCTTGGCCCACGACTCGAAGGCCCGGATCGTGGCCTGCGCCTCGGCCACGGCGGCGTCGTGGTCGCCCTGCCACAGCGCGTGCTCGGCCAGCAGCCCCCGGGAGATGTACTCGGCGAACGGGTCGGCCTCGTAGTACGGCTCCAGCCAGGCCCGGCGCTCGGCCACCGCGGCATCGCCGCGGCCGACGTCGACGAACAGCGCCATCGCGGACAGCCGCGCCTCGGCGGCGCTGGCGGCCCGGACCGCGAAGGTGTCGGCCACCTCCTGGGCGTGATCCCAGCTGCCGTCCGCGTAATGCACCAGGTAGTGCAGGTAGCGCAGGTCAAGGCCGTAGGGCGCGAGGCTGAGGCCGGTCTGCTCGACCCGGCTGATGCCCTGGTGCGCGGTGCGGCAGGCGGCCTCCAGGTCACCCCATTCCAGCAGTACCCGGGCCAGCTCGAAGGCCGCGCGCAGCTCCACCCGCAGCACCTCGGTGCGTGCGGGCCTGCTTGTGCGCCCTGGTGAACAGGTCGATGGCGGCCGGTGTCTGCCCGGTCCGCTCGCTGATCAGGCCGAGCGTGACCAGCGCGTCGGCCTCGACCGACGGCGCCTTCGCTGCCTTGGCCGCGGCCCTGGCCTGCTGCGCCCTGGCCCTGGCCGGCTGGGAGTCCTCCAGCGCCAGCAGCGCGACCGCGTGCATCGCCAGCGCCCGTGCCCGGCCGGCGCTCGGCGGGTCGGCCGGCAGCGCGTCGACCGCGGCGCTGGCCGCGGCCAGCGCCGCGTCGTACTCGCCGATCTCCATCTGCAGGTAGCTGAGCCGCTCGCTGACCCGGCTGAACAGCATCGGGTCGGCGCTGTCGCCGAGGTAGCCGAGCAGCCGGCTGAGCTGGTGCACGGCGCGGGCCGGATGACCGCTGTCCGCGGCGCACAGCGCGGACCGGAACGCCAGCGTGCCGCGGTCCAGGCCGCCGAGCTACTCCGGCTCGCTGACCCGCTCCCACAGCGCCAGCGCCTGGTCGTAGTGCCGGTGCGCCTCGGCCGGCGCGGCCAGCCGTTCCGCCTCCTGCCCGGCCAGCACCGAGGCGGCGAACGCGCCGGTGATGTCGTGGCTGGCCAGGCAGTGATGCGCCAGCTCGGCCGCGGTGCCGGGCACCTCGTCCAGCCGCCGCTGGTCCGACAGCAGGCTGGCCAGCCGGGCGTGCAGCCTGGTGCGCTCGCCCGGCAGCAGGTCGGCGTAGATGGCCTCGCGCAGCAGCGCGTGCCGGAACGCGTACCCCTGCTCGCCGTCGGGCACCAGCAGCTGGTGCGCGACCGCCTCCCGGACCGCCTGCTCGTACTCCGGCGGCGGCCAGCTCCGAGGTCTGCATGACCAGCTCGTCGCTGACCCGGCGGCCGGTGACGGCGGCCGCGCGCAGCACCTGCTGGGCCGGCCCCGGCAGCCGTTCCATCCTGGCCACCAGCAGCTCGGTCAGCCCGGCCGGCAGCCTGGAGCCGCCGGCCGAGGCGGCCAGCAGCTCCTCGGCGTAGTACGGGTTGCCCTCGGCGAGCGCGATCATCTCCTCCAGCTCCTGGGCGGCCAGCGGGCGGCTGCTGAGCGAGGTCAGGTGATCGGCGATCGCGGCCGAGTCGAGCGGGCCGAGGTGCACCGAGGTCACGCCGGGCAGCCGCAGCAGCTCGGCGACCACCGGCCGGAGCGGGTGCCGACGGTGCAGGTCGTCGGTCCGGTAGGTGGCCGCTATCGCCAGCCGCTCCCGGTGCAGCACCCGGCTCAGGAACGTCACCAGGTCCCTGGTCGAGGCGTCGGCCCAGTGCAGGTCCTCCAGGATCAGCAGCACCGGGCTCGCCGCGGCCAGCTCGGCCAGCATGCCGAGCACCGCGCCGAACAGCTGCTGCTGGGCTATCCCGAGCGCGTCGTCGCCGTCGTCCGGCTCGTCCCGCCGGTCCGGCAGCAGCCGGGCCAGCACCGGCCGGGCGGCCAGCGCGTCCACCAGCGGGCCAACCGGCGAGGGGCCGGTGGCCGCGTCCCGGAGCGCGTCGGCCAGCGGCAGGTAGGGGATGGTATCGGTGAGCTCGGCGCAGCGGCCGGACAGCACCGCGAACCCGCGCTCGCGCGCGGCCACGGCCAGCTCGGTGACCAGCCGGGTCTTGCCCAGCCCGGCGTCGCCGTCCACCAGCGCGACCACCGGCAGCCCGTCCGCGGCGGCGTCCAGCAGCTCGACCAGGCGGCCGAGCTCGTCCCGGCGACCGAAGAGGCCGCCGCGTGCTGCTGTGATCACCATGGAATTATCCCAGCCTGGTCGGACTTCGTTTGGCCGCCGGCGCCGCGGGCCCCCGCGGGCGGCCGTGAGCCCGGAGTTGACCTTAGGCGCCGCGGCGGCCAGGGTTGATCAAGTGAGCAGTGATGAGTCCAGGGACGGCGTATCGCTGACCAACCTGGACCAGCCGCTGTTCGAGGGAGCCGGAGCGGTCAAGCGGGATCTGGTCGAGTATCTGGACGCCGTTGCCGACCGCATTATTCCGGTACTGCGCGACCGGCCGCTGTCGGTGATCCGGGTGCTCCGCGGCCAGGCGCCGTTTATGCAGAAGAACGTGCCCAAGTACACCCCGCCGTGGGTGCGCACGGTGTCGCTGTGGGCCGAGACCTCCCGCCGCGAGGTGGCCTACGCGCTGTGCAACGACCGCCGCACGCTGCTGTGGTTCGCCAATCAGCGCGCGGTCGAGTACCACCCGACGCTGGGCCTGGCCGGGAACCTGAACCAGCCCAGTTACCTGGTGCTCGACATCGACCCGCCGCCTGAGGATGCCGGTGCGGCACCCGGCGGGGCGGGCGCGTCCGGCGGCGGGGCGGCGTCCTCCGGCAGCACGGGCGGGTACTCGTTCCGGCTTGCGGTCCGGGCCGCCCTGCTGGTCCGGGAGGCGCTGGCCGGGGCCGGGCTGGCGGGCGCGGTCAAGACCAGCGGGGCCAAGGGCGTGCACGTGTTCGTGCCGCTCGGCGGGCAGGCGATGGCCGAGGACGTGGCCGCGGCCACCCGGGCGATCGCGGCGCGGGCCGAGCGGCTCGATCCGGACCTGGCCACGACCGCGTTCATCGTGGCGGACCGCGGCGGCAAGGTGTTCCTGGACTCGACCAGGGCGGGCGGCGCCACGGTCGCGGCGACCTACAGCCCGAGGCTGCGGCCCGGCCTGCCGGTGTCGTTCCCGGTTGCCTGGGCGGATCTCGGTGAGGTGACCCCGGCTGACTTCACCGTGCGCACCGCGGCGGGCCTGCTGGCCGGCCGGGATCCGTGGGCCGGGCAGATGCCGGAGCCGCAGCTGCTGAGCCCCGCCCTGATCGAGGAGGGCCACGCCATCCCGGTGGCCAGGGTGCAGGCGATGCACGAGGGCAAGCGCCGCGCCAGGGCCCGCCGGGCCGGCAGCTAGCCCGATCTGTCCGGGTGCTGGTCGCCATCTGGTGGTCGTCTGGTCGCCCCCGTGGCGACCGCGGCGCGAGCGGCCGAAGGTAAGGCCTGCCGCCGCACTCGGTGCCCCAGCCGGGCCACCTGCGGAGTGCGGGATCTCTTGAGTGGCAGGAGGAAGGGTTATGAACGGAAGGATCCTCAAGACCGTCGCCGCTATCGTGCTGGCCGTCGGCTCGGCGGGTGGCCTTGCCGCGCTCGCGGCCGGTCCCGCCGCGGCCGCTGGAATACATGCTCAGGCCGGCCGGGGTGGCGCGGGCCCGCGCTACGTCGGCCCATGGGAGGAGCTGATCAACCAGGCACACGGCCTGTGCCTGGACGCCGCGAGCTCGCACGACGGCTCGAACGGCGACACGGTCCAGCTGTGGAGCTGCAGCGGGGCGGTCAACCAGATGTGGCGCCAGAATGGCAGCGAGTGGCAGAACGAGGCGCACAGCCTGTGCCTGGACGCCGATAGCAGCGGCGACCACTCCGACGGCGACAAGATCCAGCTGTGGAGCTGCAGCGGAGGGATCAACCAGCAGTGGAGCTACAGCAACCTGGTGTTCACGAACCAGGCGGCCGGCCTGGTTCTGGACGCAGCGAGCTCGCACGACGGCTCGAACGGCAACACGGTCCAGCTGTGGAGCTACAGCGGCGCCAAGAACCAGCTGTGGTACCCATGATGACCGGGCTCGCCCGTAGCGCCGTCAGCTGATGTAACGCCTGCGGCCGCGCTGGTGCCCGGACGGCGGAATCCGTCCGGGCACCAGCACACGCTGACCAGTCAGCCTGGCACGGTGTGCCGCTTTCGCGGGTGCTGGTCCCGCCCCGTCGCTACAGTGGCCGTATTCGGCTCCTGGGGGCGCGAGTGGTGTCGGAGAACAGCGCCGGCGGCCGGGACGGCGTCCCGGCCCAGACGAGACTCGGCCTGCTGCTTCGTCGGCTGCGTCGCGAGCGCGGCCTGTCTCAGCGGGATCTGCTGCGGCCGCTCAGCCTGGGCTCGCACAGCGTGATCGTGGACTGGGAGGCCGGCCGCCGGATCCCGCCGGCCGACGTGCTGCGGGCTTACGAGCGCCACTTCGGGCTGCGGCCGGGTGAGCTGCTGGCGCTGCGCGAGCGGGCGCAGGCCGAGCGCGAGGACCCGGCCGAGCCCGCCGTCCCGGCCGGGTGCTCGCCGGAACCGGCGCGGGCCGGGATCACGGCAGCCGTGGTGCCGCGTCAGCTGCCCGGCAACGGCGTGCACTTCGTCGGGCGGGACGGCGCGCTGGCCGAGCTGGACCGGGTGCTGGATACCGGTGCCGGCCCGGCCACGGTGGTCATCACCGCGATCAGCGGGATGGCCGGGATCGGCAAGACCGCTCTGGCGGTGCATGCCGCGCACCGGCTGGCCGCGCGGTTCCCGGACGGCCAGCTGTATGTCAACCTGCGCGGCTTCGGCCCGTCCGGGCAGCCGCTGGCGCCCGGTGCCGCGATCCGGGGCTTCCTGGACGCCCTTGAGATCCCGGCCGCCCGGATACCGGCGGACCCGGACGCGCAGGCCGGGCTCTACCGCAGCCTGCTGGCCGGCCAGCGGATGCTGGTGGTGGCGGACAACGCCCGCGACGCCGGGCAGGTCCGGCCGCTGCTGCCCGGCGCGGCAGGCTGCGCGGTCCTGGTCACCAGCCGCAACCAGCTCACCAGCCTGATCACCGCCGACGGCGCGCACCTGATCGACCTGGACGTCTTCACTGCCGCCGAGGCTCTCGACCTGCTGGCCGCCCGCCTGGGGAGCGACCGGGTGGCCGCCGAGCCGCAGGCGGCCACGGACATCATCAGCCGGTGCGGACGGCTGCCGCTGGCCCTGGCAGTCGTCGCCGCCCGTGCCGCCGCCCGCCCGGGGTACCCGCTGAGCAGCCTGTCCGCCGAGCTGTGCGCTGCCTGCGGGCCGCTGGATGCCCTGAGCGGCGCGGGTGACCTGGCAGCGGACCTGCGGGCGGTGTTCTCCTGGTCCTACCGCGCGCTGAGCCCGGCGGCGGCGCGGCTGTTCCGGCTGCTGGGCTTGCATCCGGGTCCTGACTGCTCCGCCCCGGCCGCGGCCAGCCTGGTCAGCCTGCCATTAACGCAGACCCGGCTGCTGCTGGCCGAGCTGGCCGCCGCGCACCTGACCGGCGAGCCGGCGCCCGGCCGGTACGCCTGCCATGACCTGCTGCGTGCCTACGCCGCCGAACTTGCCCAGGTGCACGATCCCGACCCGGAGCGGCACGCGGCCGTGCGCCGGGTGCTGGATCACTACCTGCACACCGCGCATGCCGCCGCCGGGCTGCTGACACCGGATCCGCCGGTCGGCCATGTCGCTCCGCCCTCACTATGTCCTGGCACGACGCCGGAGCGGCTGGCCGGCTACGCGGCAGCATGGGCCTGGTTCGAGGCCGAGTACCAGGTGCTGCTGGCGGGCATCCGGCAGGCCGCGGCCACCGGGCTGGACACGCATGCCTGGCAGCTGCCCTGGGCGTTCAGGGGCTACCTTGAGCGGCGGGGCCGCTGGCCGGACTGGGCAGCCACCCAGCTCACCGCGCTCGACGCCGCCACGAAGCTGACTGACCGGGAAGCCCAGGCCCGCGCGCACTCCGATATCGGCGGTGCCTACGCCCGGCTAGGTGATCCTGACCGGGCCGACGGTCACCTCAGGCAGGCGCTGGCCCTGTTCCGGGAGCTGGGCCAGGCCAGCGAGGGCTACGTCCACATGCAGTACGGCACGATGTTCGACTGCCAGGGCCGCCCCGGCGACGCGCTCCGCCACGCCCGCAAGGCCCTCGCTCTCTACCGCGCGGCCGGCCACCGGCGCGGGCAGGCCGATGCGCTCAGCGGCACCGGCTGGCTACATGCCGTGCTCGGGGACTACCGGCAAGCCCGGGTCGGCTGTGCGGAGGCCATCGCCCTGTACCGGGAGCTCGGCAACCGCCGTGGCGAGGCCTACACCCTGGACAGCCTCGGCTACGCCAGCGAGCACCTCGGTGAGTTCCGGCACGCCGCGGCCTGCTACGAGCAGGCTCTCGCCCTGCTGCGGGACCAGGACGACCGCTACTTCGAGGCCCTGGTGCTCGGTCACCTCGGCGACACCCGCAGTGCGGCCGGCGACCCGGCAGCCGCCAGCGACGCCTGGCGGCACGCCTTGGGCATCCTTGACAACCTCGGCCACCCCGGCACGGAACAGCTTCGCGCCAAGCTTGCCGCCTCCGGCGGCGGGCCGCGGTGAGACCGCAAACGGGGCGGTGCGGATTCTCATCCGCACCGCCCCGCGGGGGGCTGGGTGGTGGCTTTCGCCGGCCCGCCCCTCAGCCGACCGGGCCCTGGGCCAGGGTCACGGTCGAGGTGTGGCTGGAGCCGGACTGATCGGTCCAGCCGATGCTGACCTTGTCGCCGGGGTGGTACTGGCTCAGGGCGCTGTGCACGGCGGTCGGCGTGCCGACGCTGCGGCCCGCTACCGAGGTGATCGTGTCGCCGGCGGCGAGCCCGGCCCGTGCCGCCGGGGAACCCGGCAGTACCCCGCTCACCTGGACGCCGCTGGCCTGCGACCCGGAGCCGGGCAGCCCGCCGAACTGGCTGCCGGACGAGGTGACCCCGACGCCCAGGAACGCGGTGGCGCCGATGTGGATCGTGGCCGAGCCGTGGCCCGCCTCGATCTGGCTGGCCACCGAGAGCGCCTCGTTGATCGGGATCGAGAACGCCTGCGTCGTGGTGGCCGCGCTGAGCTGGCTGCCGGCGCTGGATGCCGCGGTGTCCATGCCGACCACCTGGCCGCTGGAGTTCACCAGCGGGCCGCCGGAGTCGCCCGGCTGGATCGGGGCGTCGGTCCGGATGAGCCCCTGCAGCTGCTCGGCGGTGCCGGCCGACTCATCGCTCGCGGTGATCGACTGGTTCAGCCCGGTGACCCTGCCGTTGGCGACTGACGGGGTGCCGTTCCGGCCCTCGGCGTTGCCGATGGCGACCACCCGGTCGCCGGACTGCACCACATCGGAGTTGCCCAGGTCCGCGGTGGTCAGGCCGGAGGCCCCGCGCAACTGGAGCACCGCGATGTCCCGCGAGTCGTCGTAGCCGACCACGCTGGCCCGGTAGACCTGGCCGTTGCCGACGTCCCGGACCCGGATCGAGGTGGCGCCGTTCACCACGTGGTTGTTGGTGAGGACCTCGCCCGACGAGGTGAGCACGATCCCGGTGCCGGCCGAGGTCGCGCCCTGGTAGCCCAGCGAGGAGACCACGTCCACCAGAGCCCCGTCGGTCTTCGTCACGATCTGCGCGGCGGTCAGCGTCGCGGCCTGGGTTCCGCCCTGGCTCAGCGCCCAGGCCGAGCTGGCCGCGCCAACCGCCAGGACGGCGGCCGCAGCGACGGCCAGCCAGCGATGCGCCACCCGCCGGACCGGCCCGCCTGGGCCAGCCGGCGGAACCGGGCCGCCCGGCCCAGCCGGGACCGGCAGGGTAGCCGGGACCGGCAGGGCCCGACCAGCCGGGGCCGCCCGGCCAGGCGCCGCTGCCGGATGAGGCTGGGCCCGATGAGGCCGGGCCGGATGAGGCTGGCATGCCGCTCGGGGCGGCCGGGCCTGGCATGCCGTCCGGAGCAGGATACGGCCGGGTCTGCGGCTCCGGAGCGCCGGACGTGCCATTGTGGACGGTACGCATCTGAGCCCCCTAGCTCATGGGTTCCTCTTGCTACCAGACCAGCATCGGTCCGCTAGCTGAGGGCAGGCTCAGGGTCGGCTGGCGCGCAGCATCGGGTTACCTGACCGTTAGCTGAAGGCCGACGCTGCGGAGGTTAAGCGCTCGCGCTCCCGGCCCGCCCCGGCCGCTCCGGTCCCGGCCGCTCCGGCCGCCCGATGCGGACGTCCACGCCGGGGGAGTAGTGCGCCACCGGCTCGCCGGCCGGCCGCGGCAACCCGGCCGCGGCGACCAGCCCGTCGTCCGCCACCTGGACCGTGACCCGGTGCAGCGGCCACGGCTGGTGCCAGGCCCTGGCCAGACGGTACCAGCCGCCCGATGAGCTGAACAGGATCCACCGCGCGGTCAGGAAATGGTCCCGCGCGGTCAGCTCCGCGGCCCGGTACGCCTCGCCCGGGCTGACCCGCACCCGGCTGGTGACGTGGCCCGAGCCCGGCAGCAGGCGCCGGCATGCGTAGCCGGTCTGGCCGTCCCGCTCGGTCAGCCGCATCGCCGACCAGTGATAAGGCAGCCGGTAGGTGGCCCTGGCCACGGCGACCGCGCCCAGCCGCGCCGCATCGAGCGAGAAGAACCAGATGCCGGGCCGGCCCTCGGCGTCCCGGACGTAGGTGCGCACGTTGGTCTCGCAGAAGTTCGACACCCACGGTGCCCCGTGTCCGCCGCCGGTGCGCACCCGCATGAAGAACGGCACCAGCCCCACCCAGGCCGCGCCGCCGAAGGTGTCGGCCGCCAGGCCCGGCGGCAGCAGCCGCTGCACCGCGGCCGGGTCGAAGGCCCAGTGCAGGAACGTCAGCCGCTCCCACTGCTGCCGCATCACCGGCCGCTGCACCGCGAACGGGCAGGCGGCGAGCCCGGCCGGACCGGATTCCTCGGCTGCCATGCCACCATCATGACTGCCTAGCCCCGCCCGCCCAGCCCCGCCGCCCGCCCAGCCGCGCCGCCCGCCCAGCCCCGCTCCGCCCCGGCCCGGCGGGTGCGCCGGGCGTAACCTGGCGGGATGCGGGCGTGGGTGGTGCACGAGCCGGGGCCGGTGTCGTCCGGCCCGCTGCGGCTGGCCGACCGCCCGGTGCCGGAACCGGGCCCCGGCCAGCTGCTGATCCGGGTCGTCTGCTGCGGGGTCTGCCGCACCGACCTGCACCTGGCCGAGGGGGACCTGCCGCCTAAGGCACCGGACGTCACCCCCGGCCACGAGGTCGTGGGCGAGGTGACCGGCACCGGGCCGGGAACCACCCGGTTCACCATCGGCGACCGGGTGGGGGTGGCCTGGCTGGCCGGCACCGACGGCTCCTGCCGGTACTGCCGCCGCGGCCAGGAGAACCTGTGCCCGCGCTCGGTCTACACCGGCTGGGACATCCACGGCGGCTACGCCGAGTACCTGGTGGCCGCCGACGCCTACGTGCACCCGCTGCCCGCCGGGTTCAGCGACGCTGAGGCGGCGCCGCTGCTGTGCGCCGGGATCATCGGGTACCGGGCGCTGCTGCGGGCCGAGCTGCCACCGGGCGGCCGGCTCGGGCTGTGGGGCTTCGGCGGCTCGGCCCACCTGGCGGCGCAGGTCGCGATCGCGCAGGGCGCAGCCGTGCACGTGTTCACCAGGTCCCCGGCGGCCCGGCAGCTGGCGCTCGACCTCGGCGCCAGCTCGGCGCAGGACTCGCTCGACCCGCCGCCGGAGCCGCTCGACTCGGCGATCATGTTCGCGCCCGCCGGAGAGCTGGTCCCGGCCGCGCTGGCCGCGCTCGACCGCGGCGGGACGCTGGCGGTGGCGGGCATCTACCTGACCGACATCCCGCCGCTCCGGTACGCCGACGACCTGTTCCAGGAGCGCACCCTGCGCAGTGTCACCGCCAACACCCGCGGCGACGCCGAGGAGTTCCTCCGGCTGGCCGAGCGGCTGAAGCTGCACGTCACGGTCACGCCGTACCCGCTGGACCGGGCGGACCGGGCACTGGCCGACCTGGCGGCCGACCGGGTCTCCGGTGCCGCGGTGCTCTCGGTGTAGCGCCCGGCAGAAAACCAGGAGGAGCCGGCGGGCTGGCCCAGGTAGCCTGGCCGCACAGGCGCTGACCCGGCTATCACCGGTGAGCCTCCGGAAGAACGGGCCGGTTCCGGCCTCAGTAGAACCGGACGGGTGCGGCCCGTCACAGCCGTCAGATGAAGCGGGCGCGGGCCGGGCCAGCCAGGCAGGCCGGCGTCAAGCGAGGTGGTACCGCGGGCACCGTGCTCGTCCTCGCACGACCGTGCAGGCGAGCTCGCCAGCCGAGCTCCGCGAGGAGAACCGGTGCCCCGATGAGCCACCCAGACGACCCAGCACCGGCCGGCCAGGCACGTCCCGGCCCGGCGCCCTACCCCCGGCATGCACCGGGCGCGGCCATCCCGGCCAGCCCCGACCTGCCCCGGCTTGAGTCCGGCGTGCTGGATTACTGGGCCGCCGACAAGACCTTCCTGGCCAGCCTGGCCGCCAGGGATCCCGGCCCGGCCGGGAGCAACGAGTTCGTCTGCTACGACGGCCCGCCGTTCGCCAACGGGCTGCCGCACTACGGCGGCCTGCTCACCGGCTACGTCAAGGACGTCGTGCCCCGGTACCAGACCATGCGCGGCCGCCGGGTGGAGCGCCGGTTCGGCTGGGACTGCCACGGCCTGCCGGCCGAGGTGGAGGCCGAGCAGCAGCTCGGCATCACCAGCCGGGACCAGATCCTCGACCTCGGCGTGCAGCGGTTCTGCGACGCCTGCCGGTCCAGCGTGCTGCGCTACACCGGCGGAATGGGAGCGCTACGTCACCCGGCAGGCCCGCTGGACCGACTTCGGCGGCGACTACAAGACGCTGGACCCGGACTACATGGAGAGCGTGCTGTGGGCCTTCAAGTCGCTGCACGACAAGGGCCTGGTGTACGAGGGCTTCCGGGTCCTGGCCTACTGCTGGCGGTGCGAGACCCCGCTGTCGAACACCGAGACCCGGATGGACGACGTCTACGCCGACCGCCAGGACCTGGCCCTGACCGTCGGCTTCCGGCTGGAGACCGGCGAGCGGCTGCTGGCCTGGACCACCACGCCGTGGACGCTGCCGTCCAACCTGGCCGTAGCGGTCGGCCCCGGCCTGGAGTACACCGTGCTGGAACGCGGGCCCGGCGCCGGTCTCGCCGCCGGAGGCCAGCCCGACCGGGTGATCCTGGCCACCGCCCGGCTGGACGCCTACGCCGCCGAGCTGGCTGACTACCGCCCGGTCGCCACGCTGCACGGCAGCGACCTGGCCGGGCGCGGCTATACGCCGCTCTTTGACTTCCTGGCCGGTACTCCCGCCGCGTTCCGGGTGCTGGCGGCCGACTTCGTCTCCGCCGAGGACGGCACCGGCGCGGTGCACCTGGCGCCGGCGTTCGGCGAGGACGACCAGCTTGCCTGCCAGGCCGCCGGGATCCGGTGGTGGTGACCGTGGACAGCGGCGCCCGTTTCACCTCGCTGGTGCCGCCGTACGAGGGACTCCAGGTGTTCGAGGCGAACGAGCCGATCGCGGCCGAGCTGGCCCGGCGCGGCGAGTTGTTCCGCCAGGAAACCCTCACCCACTCCTACCCGCACTGCTGGCGCTGCCATACCCCGCTGATCTACCGGGCGGTCTCGTCCTGGTTCGTCGCGGTGACCAAGGTCAAGCAGCGGATGCTGGAGCTGAACCAGCTCATCGACTGGACCCCGGCGCACGTGCGGGACGGTTCGTTCGGCACCTGGCTGGCCAGCGCGCAGGGACTGGTCCATCAGCCGGAACCGGTTCTGGGGCGCGCCGGTCCCGGTCTGGCGCAGCGACGACCCGGCGTACCCGCGCACCGACGTCTACGGCTCGCTCGCGGAGCTGGCGGCCGACTTCGGGGTCCGGCTGACCGACCTGCACCGGCCCGGCGTCGACGAGCTGACCCGGCCGAACCCGGACGACCCGACCGGGCGCTCGGTCATGCGCCGGGTGCCCGACGTGCTGGACTGCTGGTTCGAGTCCGGCTCGATGCCGTTCGCGCAGGTGCATTACCCGTTCGAGAACCGGCAGTGGTTCGAGGACCACTACCCGGGCGACTTCATCGTCGAGTACACCGCGCAGACCAGGGGCTGGTTCTACACCCTGCACGTGCTGGCCACCGCGCTGTTCGACCGCCCGGCCTTCCGCAGCTGCCTGGTGCACGGGGTGGTGCTCGGCGACGACGGCCGCAAGATGTCCAAGAGCCTGCACAACTACCCGGACCCGGAGCGGATGTTCCGCCTGCACGGCTCGGACGCGGTGCGCTGGATGCTGCTGTCCTCGCCGCTGCTGCGCGGCGCCGACGAGCCGGTCAGCGACGCGGCGATCCGGGACGCGGCCCGGCAGGTGCTGCTGCCGCTGTGGCACGTCTACTACTTCCTGACCCTCTATGCCAACGCCGAGGGCTACCGCGCGGAGGGCCGGGCCGGCTCGGCGCACCTGCTGGACCGCTACCTCCTGGCCAGGACCGGCCAGCTCACCACCGAGGTGGCCGGGCTGCTGGACCGCTACGACATCTGCGGCGCCTGCGCGGCCATCCGGGTGTTCCTGGACGCGCTGACCAACTGGTACGTGCGCCGGTCCAGATCGCGCTTCTGGTCGGGGGATAAAGACGGATTCGAAACGCTCAGCCTGGTGCTGGTCACGCTGTGCCAGCTGATCGCGCCGCTGGCGCCGATGATCGCGGAGGAGATCTGGCGTGGCCTCACCGGCGGGCGCTCGGTGCACCTGACCGACTGGCCGGACGCCGCCGCGTTCCCGGCCGATGACGAGCTGGTCGCCGCGATGGACGCGGCGCGCCAGGCGTGCTCGGCGGCACTGTCCGTGCGCAAGGCAGCCGGCCTGCGGGTGCGGCTGCCGCTGGCCACGCTGACGGTGGCCGCTCCCGGCGCGCCGTCGCTGCGGCCGCTGGCGGGCCTGATCGCGCAGGAGGTCAACGTCCGGCGGGTGGTGCTGACCGAGGAAGCCGGCCGGCACTGCGAGCGGGTGCTCTCGCTGCTGCCGCGGGCGGCCGGGCCGCGGCTCGGCGCCGAGGTCCAGCGGGTGATCCGGGCGATCCGGGCCGGTGACTGGTCGGTGACCGGCGGGGTGGTGCGGGCTGGCCCGGTGGTAGCTGGCCCGGTGGTAGCTGGCCCGGTGGTAGCTGGCCCGGTGGTAGCTGGCGGGGTGGTGCTGCGGGAGGGCGAGTACGAGCTGAAGCTGGTCCCGGCCGAGCCGGACCGGTCCGCGGTGCTGCCCGGCGGTGACGGCGTGGTCGTGCTCGACCTGGCGGTCACTCCCGAGCTGGCCGCCGAGGGCCTGGCCAGGGACGTCATCCGGGTGGTGCAGCAGGCCCGGCGGGAGGCGGGCCTGGCGGTCACCGACCGGATCCGGGTGACGGTCGAGGCTCCGGCAGCGGTGGCCGAGGCCATCGCCGCGCACCGCGACCTGATCGCGGCGGAAACCCTGGCCCTGGAGGTGCATACCGGGTCGCCAGCCGACATTGGGGAGTTCTGTGTGCAGCATCTGCACACAGAACTCCCCGGTAAGCCGGCCAGCCCGGCGTTCGCCGGGCTGGCCGGCGGCGAGCCGGTGCGGGTCAGGCTGAGCCGGTGCGGCGCAGCCTGACCCGCGGGTCAGGCTGCTAGCAGCCGTCGTACGGCGCCCACGGAGAGGTGCCGTCCTCGGCGTAGAGACGGCTGAACGCCTCCTTCTGCACGCTCACCGAGGCCTCTCCGGCCGTGCCGGAGTAGCCCAGTGAGGCCCAGGTGGACGGCAGGATGCCGAACAGGCCGTCCGGGTCGGTCGGGGTGTCACTGCTCTCCCGGTACGCGACGCACTGCTCGAAGGACGACATGCCGCCGGCCGGCGACCCGCCACCGCTGGACTGCGAGCTGGCCTGCGCCTGCTGGCCGGTGCCGGCCTCGCCCTGGCCGGACGCCGGCTGGTCGGGGCCGGCTGGGCCGCCGGTGCCGCGCTAGCCGCCGGTGCGTGCTCGGCCGCCACCGGTGCCCGTCGGCTCGCCGCCAGCGCCGGGAACTGCGATGCCCGCAGGGCGGGGTCCTTCGGCAGCCGCAGGTGCTGGCCGGCCCTGATCATGTCGGGGTCGGCGACCCGGTGATAGTTCGGGAACGTGGCGTACAGCGCCTCCCACGACATGTGGTGAGCGGCAGCGATCCTGCTCAGCGTGTCGCCCGCCTGAACGGTGACCCACTGGTAGTGATGCTGCCCCTGCTGGTGCTGCCGGTGGTGCCGCGCCTGCCGCGGCGAGTGATGCGCGGCGTAGTGCACGGGCGCCGCGCTGGCGGTCGCCCCGGTTGACAGGGCGATGCCGGCGATGGCGGTCGGTGCGATGACGGCGGCCGCCACATGCTTGATGCTCATCGGAGGAAGTCCTCCTCTGCGCGCCCTCAGCTCTTCGCGTCCCGCTGCCAGCCGGGCACGCCGTCACCGGGCACGATGCGGCCAGGCACGGGGTGATGGGCACGGTGTCCCGGACACGGTGCGGCTGGCGCCGGATGGCTGGGTGCCGGATGGGGGCGCCGTAAGGCCGGGCACCGCGGCTGAGCCCGTCGTATGGCCGGGCTCTGCGCGGGTTAAGCCGGGTGGCTATCACCGTGTGGCTGAATGGGGGGCGACTAACGTCTCGGGCGCGCTAAGACAGGCCAGTGACCTCGGGGGGTCATGGTCATGGCTCTCGCGCTTCCGCGATGCGGCCCTTCCTTGCTGGTCTCCTCTCACCCGGCTGCATGGCAGTCCCCGCCGGGCACCAGGCGGCCAGACGCACCGGTCAACCGGGGCTAGGGCCTGCGGGCTAGGACGGTGCCCGGCGGGGATCGTGAGATATAACGTGCCAGCTCGCCGGTGAGCATCCCGATTGGGCCCGGTATGACCCTTATCACTCCTGCCGGAAACCGGGAATAGCCAGCTCAGGACTGGGCCGATGTCCACATCATCAGGCGGGTCCGGTCGCCGCGGAACAGGTCCCTGGCGTACTCCAGCGGCTGGCCGGCCAGGTCGTAGGCGGTCCGCTCCACCAGCATCAGCGGCGCGCCCTCGGTCGTCTCCAGCAGCTGGGCCTCCCGCTGGTCGGCGGTGACCGGCTCCAGGATCTCCCTGGCCCGGTGCGGCCGCAGCCCGTACTTCTGCTCCAGCAGCTCGTACAGCGATCCGTCCAGCGGGCACTCCAGCAGGTCGGGGAACCTGGCCGCGGAGAACTTGGAGTTCTCCAGCGCTATCGGCCTGCCGTCGGCCAGCCGGATCCGGCGCACTTCCTGCACCAGGTCGCCGGGGGTCAGGCCGAGCGCGGCGGCGGCGGCCGGCCCGGCCTGCCGCTCGACGGCGGTGAGCACCTGGGCGCCCGCCACCATGCCGTGCCGCCGCAGCTGCTCGGAGAAGCCGGCCAGCGTGGTCAGGTCCTGCTCCAGCTTGGGCTCGGCCACGAACGTGCCGCCGTTGCGGCCGACCGAGCGGGTGACCAGGCCGCGCTGGGCCAGCGCGCCGAGCGCGTGCCGCAGCGTCATCCGGCTGACGCCGAGCCAGGCGGCCAGGTCGTGCTCGGTCGGCAGCCGGTCGCCCGGCGCCAGGCGGCCGAGCGCGATCGCCCCGGCCAGCCAGTCCTCGATCTGGGCATGCACGGTGGTGCCCTGCGACCGCACGATCTCCGGCGGAGTCCTGGCCAGGCTGGCCAGCGCGCCAGCGGCGGCGCGCGGCCGGGTCCTTTGCCGTGACGACATGTCTGTCCTCCAGCTGGAGCTGTCGCAGTAGGCGTGCCTACTGCATTCCCCGGCACCTGGGCGCACAAGCCGCAGAAGGTAAGGTCCGGGTGGCCGCCCGAGGGCGGCCACCCGGACCGATACTAGGCCCCCCTCTGGCCTAGCACCCCTTTGGCCCGGTCAGGTCTCGCGCCGCAGCGCGGCCTGACCGGCCAGCGGCGGATCGCCCCCGGCCGGCGCGGTCACCGGAGCGAACTCCTTCGACCGCCCGACCAGCAGGTAATACACGCCGCCGACGAGCGCGATCACTACCACCACCATCCACAGGATCGGGATCCGGTTCAGGAACCCGACGTGGAAGTTGACCAGCTGGTCCCCGTTCACCACGGTCTGGCTGGCCTCGGGATTGCTGGCGGGCCGCGGCCAGGCGAAGTTCACCAGCATCGCGCCGCCGTACAGCAGCGCGACGATGTTGACCAGCAGGCCCCAGCGGCCGAGCCGGAACGGCGCCCGCACCCGCGGCCAGCCGCCGGCCCTGGCCCGCATGATGACCATGTTGCCGAGGAAGTAGCTCAGGTAGATCATGCCGGTGGCCGCGATCGCCACCGTGGTGGCACCGGAGAACTGGATGAACGGGATCGCGGCGAACACCGCGACGGCCAGGCAGGACCAGACCGGGGTGTGCAGCCCGGGCGATACCCGGGCCAGTGCGCGGGAGGCGGGCAGCTGGTTGTCGCGGGCCATGCCGAAGCACAGCCGGATCGTCGCGGCCATGATCGACAGGCAGCATACGAAGATCGCGGCGGAGACCACCAGCAGGTAGACGGTGGCGAACGAGTGAGAGAAGTTCGCCTCGATGATCTGCGCCGGGCCCCAGGCGCCGGAAACCGCGGTGTGCAGGTTCGGGATCGCCATCAGCGTGCCGAGCAGGAACACCCCGCCGATGATGAACGCGCCGATCACCGAGAACAGCACCGCCTTCGGCGCGGCCCGGCGCGGGTTCCTGGTCTCCTCGGCCAGGGTGGACGCGGTGTCGAAGCCGTAGATCACGAACAGGCTCATGAACATGGCGGCCAGGAACGTGTTCGTGCCCAGGTGCAGCCCGGCCGGGTTGGTGACCACCCGGAACCCCTGGTGGTTGTGGAACGCCATCAGGATCAGCGCGAACACGAACATGCCCAGGATCTCGAACAGCACCCCGGTGTTGTTGATGATCGCGACCAGCCGCACCCCGTAGATGTTCAGCACGGTGATCACGACCAGCGCGATCGCGGCGGTGATCAGCTGCTGGTGCAGGGTCTCCGCGCCCAGGCTGTGCCAGCCGAGCCCGTCCAGCGCGGGCAGCAGGGCCAGCGGCAGGGTGGCCACCACCGCGGTCACGGTGAGGATGCCGGCGAACAGGTAGATCCAGCCGGTGAACCAGGAGTAGGTGCGGCTGGCCAGGTACTTGGTCCACTGGAACACCGAGCCGGCCACCGGGTAGTGGCTGGACACCTCGGCGAAGTTCAGCGCAATGATGAACTGGCCGGCCGCCACCACCGGCCAGGTCCAGATGAACACGCCGCCGATCGTGGTCAGGCCGAGGTAGAACAGGGTGAAGATGCCGGTCGACGGCGAGATGTAGCTGAACGCCACGGCGAACGAGCTGAAGGTGCCCAGCGAGCGCTTCAGCTCCTGCCGGTAGCCGAACCGGGCGAGGTCGGCGCTGTCGCGCTCGTGCCCGCCGGGAACGTCGGTGCTAGCGCTCATCGGGTGGACCTTCCTGGAACGGCCGCGCCGGTTTGACCGGTAGCGTATGGTGACGCACGCCGAAATGTCCATACTGTTTGCGGTGGATTATCGCTACGGAACGTAGTGAACGATGACGGCGAGTCTCCCGGCGCCGGGGTTTCGTCTAGACATTTAAGGCTTGTCCGGCGTAACCTGCACGAGATGGCCCAGCCTGAGCTTGCACAGCGCGATCTGGACGCGCTGCTGGCCCGCGTGCCGAGCCTGGCCGGGCGCCCGCGCCGGATCCGGGCGCTGCCGGGCGGCCTGACCAACCGCAACTTCCGGGTCACCACCCCGGACGGGACATTCGTGGCCAGGGTCAGCCTGCCCGGCGGCGAGCTGCTCGGCATCAACCGGGAGCACGAGTACCGCAACTCGGTCACCGCGGCGCGGGCGGGCGTGGGCGCGCCGGTGATCGAGTACTGTCCGGCGGCCGGGATGGCCGGCGTGCTGGTCCTCGGGTATCTCGACGGCCGGACGCTGACCAATGCGGACGTGGCCGAGCCCGGAACGCTGCGGCGCGTCGCGGCCGCCTGCCGGCGGCTGCACTCCGGCGGCCGGTTCGCCGGCGACTTCGACATGTTCGCGATCCAGCGGCGCTACCTGGACACCGCCAGGGCCCGCGGACTGCGCATCCCGGCCGGCTACGACGACCTGGCACCGCAGTTCCTGGCGGCCAGGGCTGCCCTGGCGGTGCGGTACTGCGGCACCGTGCCATGTCACAACGACCTGCTGGCGGCCAATTTCATCGACGACGGCGAGCAGGTCCGCCTGATCGACTATGAGTACGCGGGGAATAACGACCCGTGCTTCGAGCTCGGCAACATCTGGGGCGAGTGCCAGCTGTCGCCCGATGCGCTGGCCGAGCTGGTCAGCGCGTACTACGGCAGGCCGCGGCCCGGCAAGGTGGCCAGGGCCCGGCTGCTCGGGCTGGCCGGCAAGTACGGCTGGACGCTGTGGGGCGCGATCCAGAGCGCGGCCAGCCCGATCGACTTCGATTTCTGGTCCTGGGCCATGGAGCGGTTCGACGGCGCCGCGGCCGGGCTGCGGTCGGCGGAGTTCCCCCGGCTGCTCGAAGAGGCGCAGCGGGATGACTGACCTGCCGGGACGGGCGCGGGTGGTCATCATCGGCGGCGGGGTGATCGGCGCCAGCGTGGCCTACCACCTGGCCGTGCTCGGCCGGACCGATGTGCTGCTGCTGGAGCAGGGCCAGCTGTCCTGCGGCACCACCTGGCACGCGGCCGGCCTGGTCGGCCAGCTCCGGGCCAGCGAGAGCGTGACCCGGCTGGTGCAGTACTCGACCGGGCTCTACGCCGGGCTCGAGGCCGAGACCGGGCTGAGCGCCGGGTTCCGGCGCTGCGGCGGCCTCACCGTGGCCCGCACGCCGGAGCGGATGGTCCAGCTGCGGCGCACCGCCGCCACCGCGCAGGCCTATCAGCTCGACTGCGAGCTGCTCAGCCCGCGGCAGGCGGCCGCGCGGTTCCCGGTCATGCGGGCCGACGACCTGGCCGGGGCGATCTGGCTGCCGGGCGACGGCCGGGCCGATCCGGCCGGCCTGACCGCCGCGCTGGCCCGGGGGGCGCGGATGCGCGGGGTGGCGATCCGGGAGCGGATCCGGGTGACCGGTGTGCTGACCGCCCGCGGCGAGGTCACCGGGGTGCGCACCGATGCCGGCGACGTCGAGGCCGAGGTGGTGGTGAACTGCGCCGGCCAGTGGGCCAAGCAGGTCGGCGCCATGTGCGGGGTGACCGTGCCGCTGCACTCGGCCGAGCACTTCTACGTGGTCACCGACCGCATCGACGGGGTGCACCGGGACCTGCCGGTGCTGCGTGACCCGGACGGCTACACCTATTTCAAGGAGGAGGTCGGCGGCCTGGTAGTCGGCGGGTTCGAGCCGCAGGCCAAGCCGTGGCTGCCGCCGGAGCAGATCCCGTACCCGTTCGAGTTCCAGCTGCTGCCTGAGGACTGGGACCACTTCTCGGTGCTGATGGACAGCGCGCTGCACCGGATCCCGGCGCTGCACGCCACCGGGATCAAGAAGTTCTATAACGGGCCGGAGAGCTTCACCCCGGACAACCAGTTCATCCTGGGCGAGGCGCCGGGGCTGCGGAACTTCTTCGTGGCGGCAGGCTTCAACTCGGTCGGCATCGCCTCGGCCGGCGGCGCCGGCCTGGCCCTGGCCCGCTGGATCACCGACGGCGATCCCGGCACCGACCTGACCGCGGTGGACATCCGGCGGTTCGCCCGGTTCCACGGCAACAGCCAGTGGCTGCGGGACCGGGTGGGGGAGACGCTCGGCCTGCACTACGCGGTCCCGTGGCCGAACCACGAGCCGCTGACTGCCCGGCCGCTGCGCCGCTCGCCCGCGCACCACCTGCTGGCGGCGGCGGGTGCCGGGTTCGGCAGCAAGATGGGCTGGGAGCGGGCCAGTTACTTCGCCCCGCCCGGCGCCGACCCGGCGCTGCGCTACGGCTGGGGCAAGCCGGACTGGCTGCCCTGGTCGGCCGCCGAGCAGCGGGCCGCGAGGACCGCGGTCGCCGTGTTCGACCAGACCTCGTTCTCCAAGTACCTGGTCACCGGGCGGGATGCCGAGGCGGTGCTGCAGTGGCTGTGCACCGGCGACGTGGCCGTGCCGCCGGGCCGGACCGTCTATACCGGGATGCTCAACGAGCGCGGCACCTACGAGGCCGACCTGACCGTGACCCGGCTGAGCGAGGACGAGTTCCTGCTGGTCAGCAGCGCCGCGACGACGGAGCGGGATAAGGACCACATCGGCCGCCGGATCCCCGTTCCTGCTCATGCCGCGGTGGTGGACGTGACGTCGGCCTATGCGGTCTACGGCGTCATGGGGCCGCGGTCCAGGGAGCTGCTCGCGCTGCTGTCGCGGGCCGACCTGAGCGACGCCGGGTTCCCCTTCAGCACCAGCCGTGAGATTGACCTCGGCTATGCCACGGTCCGGGCCACCCGGATCACCTACGTCGGCGAGCTCGGCTGGGAGCTGTACGTGCCGGCCGAGTTCGCGGTCGGGGTCTACCAGGACCTGATGCGGGCCGGGCGGGAGCTCGGCGTGGTCAACGCCGGGTACTACGCGATCGAGTCGATGCGGCTGGAGAAGGCCTACCGGGCCTACGGCCGCGAGCTCACGCCCGACTACAACCCGGTGGAGGCCGGGCTGCTGTTCGCCTGCAAGCTGAAGACCGATACCGGCTTCCTGGGCCGGGAGGCGGTCGAGAAGGCCAGGGCGCAGGGCCCCCGGCGGCGGCTGGTCTCGCTGGTGCTCGACGATCCCGGCGTGATGCTGTGGGGCGGCGAGCTGGTGCTGCGCGACGGTGCCGCCTGCGGTCAGCTGACCTCGGCCGCCTGGGGACAGGCCGTGGGCGGCTCGGTCGGCCTGGCCTACATCCGGGATCCGGCCGGCTGCGTGGTCACCGCCGACTTCGCCAGGGCCGGCCGCTACCAGGTGGATGCCGGCGGCGAGCGCTACCCTGCCACCGTGCACCTGCGACCGCCCTATGACCCGGCCGGGACACGGCCGCGGGGCCGGTGACCGGCGGAACGGTGCCGGATACAGCGCTGGTGCCTGAAGAGGGCGGCCTGCGGCACTACGCCGGCTATGTCACCAAGGGCCTGGCCGACGTCGCGGCCGGGGAGCTGGCCGGGCTGCTGCCAGCCGGTGCGGTCGGCCCGCCGCAGGAGCGGTTCGTCCTGGTCACCGCCACGGCCGCGGCGGCGGACGCGGTGCTGGCCGGGGCTCGCACCGTGGACGACTTCCGGCTGCTGGTGGCCGGGCCGTGCCGGGTCACCGGCGAGGCGGGCTTCCGCGAGTTGTGCGCCGCCGCCGCCGAGCGGACCAGGGCCGTGCTGGCGGATCAGCGGTCGGTGACCCCGTGGTCGGTGACCCCGTGGTCGGTAACACTGTCCGCGCGCCGCCCGCCCTGGGCGGACGGGAGCTGGCAGCCGGGCCCGGTCATCGCCGCGACGATGCCGGGCACCGACCTGGCCGCGCGCCGGCGCGCGCCGGTGGACCTGCGGATCCAGGCGGATGGCGAGATCATGCACGTGGCGCTGAACCTGGCCGGCCAGCCGCCAGGCAAGCGGCCGGACCGGGTAGGCGAGGCAGGCGGGCGGCCGGGAGCGCTGCGTCCGACGGTCGCGGCGGCCATGCTGCGGCTGGCCCTGGCGGCACGGCCGGTGCCCGCAGGCTCTCCGGCGGGCGGGCGCTCCGGGTCGCCCGCCGTGTACGACCCATGCGCCGGCACCGGCACGATCCCGGCTGAGGCGGCGGCGCTCGGACTGGCGGTGTTCGCCTCGGATATCGATCCGCAGGCCGTCCGGCTGACCAGGCAGCGGCTGGCCCATTGCGGCGCGGGCGGGGACGAGGCCTCGCTGGCGCACCGGGTGTTCGCGCACGACGTGCGGTCCGGGCTGCCCGGCCGGGTGCGGGCCGGCCTGATCGTGAGCAACCTGCCGTGGGGCAAGCAGGTGGCCGTGCCGAGCCGCCGGGAGCTGTTCGACGGGGTAGCTCAGGTGGTCCGCGGCGGGCTGGCGGCAGGCGGCGCCGCGGTCCTGCTCAGCACGCACGAGCAGCAGCTGCGGGCCCGGCTGGCGCGGGCGCTGCCCGGTGCCCGGCTGACCGAGCGCCGGATCGGGCTCCTCGGCCAGTCCCCGGTCATCCTCACGGTACGGCCGGGGTAACCGGCGGCTTAGAGGACCGCCAGCTCGGCGGGGAGGTCATCCAGGCCGACCGAGCCCAGCGACAGGGCGCCCATGTGCCATGACTTGAGGTCGAAGCCGGCCCCCCTGGCCGACCGTGCCGCGTCCCGGCCGGCCAGCCAGCCGCGCTCGCCCAGCTTGTAGCTGATGGCCTGGCCGGGCGCGCCGAGATAGCGGACGATCTCGCTGCGCAGGAAGGCCGGATCCCGGCCGGTCTGGCCGATGATGAACTCCAGGGCCAGTTCCGGCGTCCAGGCCTGGCCGGCGAACCGCGGCGAGTCGGCCGGGACGGTCAGCCCCAGGTGCATGCCGATGTCCACCACCACCCGGATCGCCCGCAGCGACTGGGCGTCCAGGTAACCGAGCCGGGAGCCGGGATCGCTCAGGTAGCCGAGCTCGTCCATGAGCCGTTCGGCGTACAGCGCCCAGCCCTCGGTGCAGGCCGAGATCGCGCCCACGCTGGTCTGGAACACCGAGAGCTGCCCGGACAGGTAGGTCCACTGCGCGTACTGGAGGTGGTGGCCGGGAACGCCCTCGTGGTACCAGGTGCTGACCAGGTCCCAGAGCGGGAACCTGGTCCGGCCCAGGGTCGGCAGCCAGGTCCGGCCCGGCCGGGTGAAGCCCTGCGCGGGCTGGGTGTAGTAGGGCGCGGCCGCGCTGCCCGGCGGCGCGATCCGGGCCTCGACGGTCCGGATCGGCTCGGCCAGGTCGAAGTGCGTGCCGTCCAGGTCGGCGACGGCCTGGTCCAGCATCTGCTGGAGCCGCTCCCGGATCTGCCCGGTGCCCTCGACCGCCGGTCCCGTGGTCTTCCAGGTAGCGCATCGCCTCGGCCGCGGTCGCGCCCGGCAGCACCAGCTGCGCCTGCTCGTGCTCCTGCGCCCGCAGCTCCTGGAACTGCGACCAGGCCCAGGCGTAGGCCTCGTGCGGATCCAGGTCGGCGCCGGTCCAGCCGCGGGCGCAGGCCCGGTACCGGTCCGCCCCGGCCCCGTCCGGGGTGCCCTCGGTGCCCGGCAGGTAGTCCGCCGCCAGCCACTGCCGCAGGCCGGCCGCCGCCGCCGACGCGCCGGCCGCGGCCCGGTCCAGGTCGGCGCGCAGCGCGGGCGGCAGGGCGCCCCGGCCGTCGCCCGGCGCGTCCGCGGCGAACTCGGCGAACCAGCCGCGGCCGCCCGCGGCCGCCGTCCACTCATCGAGCTGCCCGATCATCGTGCGCACCTGCCGCGGGGCGGCGAACAGGCCGCGGCGCGCGCCCTCGGCCAGCGATGCCCGGTAGCCGGCCATGGCCCGGTCCACCCTGGCCATCCGGCGGGCCACCACCGCCCAGTCCTCGGCGGTCGCCGGTCGGCATGCATCAGGAACGCCCGGCGCACCCGGTGCACCGGCGCGAAGATGTTCGACACCGCGCGCAGGTGCTCGCCCTGCTCGCTCAGCGCGAGCTCGGTGCCGAGGCGCTCGCGCAGCAGCCGGGCGCACCGTCGTTCCGGCCCGCTGCCCGCGGCCTGCCCGATGCCGGCCGTCTGCCCGGTGCCTGCTGCCTGCCCGGTGCCTGCTGTCGGCGCCGCGGCGTCCAGCCGGGTCAGCGTCCGGCGGGCCAGCTCGTCGGCCGCCTGCTGGCCGGCCGGGGACAGGTCGGGCAGGCCGTCCGCGCCGGGACGCAGCCCGAGCTCGGTGCCGAGCAGCGGGTCGAGATCGGCCAGTTCCTCCGACATAGGCATCGGCCAGGTTCCGCACCGCGACGGTCGGCCGGCGGCTCGGGATCGCGTGACGAATCGGGCATCTGCACATTCTGCCGTCGCGCGCCCGGCACCTCACCGGCCGCCCGCCGAGCCCGGCTGCCCGGCCGCCGCCGCTAGCTCCGGCCGGTGGCGACGTCGTACAGCGCCTGCACGGCCGAGCCGAAGGTGGCGGCGTATGACACGTCGGGGGTGTCCCCGCCTTCCTGGTACCCGCCGATCACGCCGATCACGGTGCCCTCCCCGGTGGCGGCGTCCACGTCGATCAGGAACGGGCTGCCGCTGGTGCCGGTGGTGAAGTTGTCGCAGTCGAACCGCATCTGGGTGGCGCTGAACTCACTGACCCGGTTCTGGCAGCTGATCGGCTGGCTGCTGGCACGGGGGTACCCGATCACCCGCACGGTCCCGCTCGGTTCCAGCCCGGCGCCGAGGCGCTCCCCGCCGGTGATGTCCTGGATCGCGGCCGTGCTGCCCGGCTTCCGCACGGTCAGGAACGCGACGTCGTGATCGGGGTCGGCGGTGGCCGTCCAGGCGGCGTCCACGTAGATGCGGGTGACCATCCAGATCCCGTATGGCTTCCTGCCGCGGTAATAGCCGGGTACGAACACCAGGCCGACGGGGCTGGTGTGGGAAAAGCCGTTCACGCAGTGCGCCGCGGTGACGAGCAGGTCTCGCTGCGGGCTGTCGATCACGCTGGCGGTGCAGAAGTGCGTCTGCAGGCGGCCGGCCGCGGTGGTGCTGAACACCGCCCCGATGGCGGGACTGCCGGCCAGCCCGTCGCGGGTCCGCGGTCGGCTGGCCGCCGCTGCCCCGGCCCCGGCACCTGGCTGGGACCCGGAGGCTCCGGAGGCTCCGGAGGCTGCGGCCGCTCTGGTCGCTCTGGCGGCCCGGCCGGCGAGGCCCGCCAGATCACGGTGGTGACCGTAGCGGCGACGGCCAGCACTGCGGCGCAGGCGGCCACCGACAGCCACCGGAACGGCCGCAGCCGCCTGTCCGGCCGCAGCCGCCTGTCCGGCCGCAGCCGCCTGCCTGGCCCGGCAGGCGGCCCGGCGGTCGCCTCAGCGGGCAGATCCATGCCATCCCCCCTGGCTGCCTGGTCTGCGCGACGTACGATGATCGGCTCCTGGCGGTACTTACCCGCTCCGGCGAGTGACAAAGAGCGTAACGATCGCCAACGTTCCGTTACCCGGCGCCGGGCCGGTCAACCGTCCGCGCGGCCCGGTCGGCCGCCCGCGGCCAGGTCAGCCGGCCAGGGCCCGCACCCGCCGGATCACCTCCCGGCGGCCCAGGGTGCCGGCCACCTGGAACAGGTCGGGGCTGCGGGTGGAGCCGGTCAGCGCCACCCGGATCACCTGGGATGCCTCCCGGATCGAGCCGGGATAGGCGGCCGGGTCGGCTTTGTAGGCCTTTGGCGTTCGGGGCGAAGCCGTGCTTGGCCGCCAGCTCCCGGATCTGCCCGAACCACTCCTGCGCGTCGGCCAGCTCCTGGTAGCCGGCCGCGAAATCGGCGGCGAACGCCCGCACCAGGTCCGGCGGCAGCCCGCCGAGCTGCGCGTCGTCTGGTCCGGCCGGGCGGAACAGACTCGGCGAAGAAGAACCCGTACGCGGACCGGAAGTCCGACCACTTGCGCAGGTCCTTGCGCGGGTTGTCGACGCCCTCCCGCTCCACCGCCAGGGCCGCGAGGGCCAGGCCGGGCTCGGCATCCAGCACGGCGGCCAGCTCCGGGTCGTACCGGCCCGCCCAGGCCTTCATCTCGGCGAGGATCTGCCCGCCGCTCAGCGTGGCGATGTAGTCGGCGCTGATGTCCGTCAGCTTCGCCGGGTCCAGCAGCGGCCCGGCCACCCCGCACTCGCTCAGCCGGATCGGCTCGGCCAGGGCCTGGCGCAGCGGCAGCTCGGCCAGCCGGCCGTTGGCCAGCCCGCGCAGGTAGTAGAGCACCGCCTCGGCCGGGTAGCCGGCCTCGATGTAGAAGTCGACGCTGGACTCGGGATCCTTGCGCTTGGACAGCTTCCGCTTGCCGCCGGGGATCTGCTTCATCAGCGGCGCGACGTGCGCGTAGCCGGGCACCTCGAAGCCCAGCGCGGCGAACAGCTGCAGGTGCAGCGGTACCGAAGGCAGCCATTCCTCGGCCCGGATCACCAGGTTGACCCGCATCAGGTGATCGTCGACCACGTGCGCGAAGTGGTAGGTGGGCAGCCGGACCGGCTGGTCGGACGACTTGATCAGCACCACGTCGTTGAAGTTGTCCTCGGCCGACAGCGGTCCGCGGATCACGTCGGTGAACGTCGCCCGGCCGCCGGTCCGGCCGGGCGAGCGGAACCGGATCACGTACGGCGTGCCAGCGGCCAGCCTGGCCCGGACGTCGGCGTCTGGCGCGTCCCGCCAGATCGCCCACTCGCCGTAGTACCCGGTCGGCACCTTGGCCGCCTGCTGCCTGCGCCGCAGATCGGCCAGCTCGCCGGCGGTGGCGAAGCACAGGTAGGCCCGGTCCGGGCGGAGCAGTTCCCTGGCGTGGCTGAGGTAGATGGCCTCGCGCTCGGACTGGCGGTAGGGCCCGTAGTCGCCCCGCTCGCCCGGCCCGCCTTCGCCCGCGCCTTCGCCCAGCACGCCCTCGTCCGGCTCCAGCCCGAAGTAGCGGAATCCCCCGGTGAACTGCTCGACCGCCCCCTCGACCTCGCGGGCCTGGTCGGTGTCCTCCAGCCGGAGCAGGTAGCGCCCGCCGGACTGGTGCGAGACCGCGCTGTCGATCATCGCCACGTAGATCGTGCCGATGTGCATGAAGCCGGTCGGCGACGGGCCGATCCTGGTCACCAGCGCGCCGGCAGGCAGCCGCCGCGGCGGGTAGCGCAGCTCCCACTGCCCCGGATCGGGCAGGTCCGGCGGGAACAGCGCGTCAATCGCGGCGCGGTCAGGCATGGTGGTCGCGGCCTTTCCTGGCTCGGCGGGGGTCCGGCCCCCACGCTACTGGGAAGGCCCGCCCGAATGCGCGCGCCAGTGCCGGAGCAGGAGCGGCGCGAGCTCGGCCGCGCGCTCGTCCGGGCCTGGCCGCCCGGCGCCGGGGCAACCTTGTGCGCAGCCGCTGCCGAGGTAAAGATTTGATAACGACACGGCCGCGAGCCATCCGGCACTCCCGGCAGCCCGAATGCGGTGCGTGACAGTAACCACCAGGCGGGCCCGCGAGCGGGGGAGTTCGGGTTCATGCGCCCGCCGGCCTGGCCGAGCCGCGGGCACCCCGCGGGCAGCCCGGCAGATCACCTCGCCACACCGGCCGGTTATGCGGGCCAGGCATGGCAAATCGGCATCCAGGCACGGCCAGTCCCGCGTGCCCGGCATAGGGGCGTGCCGTTTCGGTGCCCGTCCCGGAAAGGACAGCAATGCCTTCTGAGTCTCCCGACCTACAGCCGGATGGGCGCGGCGCCACCGGTCCGGGGCAGGTGCCGGGCCCGTCCAGGCGCTCGGTTCTGCGGCAGGCGGCCGGAGCGGGCGTGGCGGGCCTCGCGGCCAGCACCCTGGTCGGCGCATCGGCCATCCCGGCGCTGGCCAAGGCGGCCAGGCCGGCCGGCCCCCGAGCCGACCGGGCCGATCAGGACGAGCCGGCGGCCGCCGAGGGCACCCAGCCGGGGACGTCGTGGTGCACCTGCGGGATGTCCGGTCCGGCGAGATGGACATCTTCGCCGGCACCAGCCATACCCGGATGCGTGATCCGGAGCTTGCCGCCCGGCTGGTCCGCCAGATCGGCTGAGCCGGGCGAGGTAGCCGGGAGCGTCCAGCCGCGCCAGCACGGCTCTGCCTACCGGCGGGCCGCCCCTAACGACGACGACGACCCAGTGAGGTAATTCATGTCATCCCATCGTGAGGCACCCGAGATCTCCCAGGATCCGGTGGCCGACAGCACCGACCTGTACGCGTTCGTCAGCCCGGACCGGCCGGGTTCGGTCACTCTGATCGCGAATTACATCCCGCTGCAGGAGCCGGCCGGCGGCCCGAACTTCTACGAGTTCGGCGACGACGTGCGCTATGAGATCCACATTGACAACGACGGTGACGGCCGGGCCGACATCAGCTACCAGTTCCGGTTCAGCACCGAGGTGCGGGACGACGAGACGTTCCTGTACAACACCGGGCCGATCCGGTCCCTGGGCAGCCCGAACTGGAACCGCCGCCAGTTCTACTCGGTCCGCAAGGTGGCCGGCGGCAGGGGCGCGACGCTCGCGCACAAGCTGCCGTGCCCGCCGTGCAACATCGGGCCGCTGTCCACCCCGCGCTACGACAGGCTGGCCGGCGAGGCCGTGCACGAGCTGCCGGGCGGCGTGCGGGCGTTCGCCGGCCAGCGGGCCGAGGGTTTCTACGTGGACCTGGGCTCGATCTTCGACCTGGGCAACCTGCGGCCGTTCCAGAACCTGCACGACCAGTACGGCATGCACATCTTCAGCAAGCCGGCCGCCGGGGTGAACGGCACCAACCGGCTGAACGTGCACTCGATCGCGCTCCAGGTGCCGATCCGGGAGCTGGTCCGGCGCGGCGCGCACGGGGTGTCCGACGAGCGCTCGGTGATCGGCGTCTGGACCACGGCCAGCCGCCAGCGGGTCCGCATCTGGGACGCCGACCGCGGCGAGAACGTGGACAGCGGCCCGTTCCGGCAGGTGTCGCGGCTGGGCAACCCGCTGGTCAACGAGGTGCTGATCCCGCTGGGCAAGAAGGACTTCTGGAACTCCGTGCCGCCGGCCGAGGACAAGCGATTCGCCTCCTACTTCACCAGCCCCGGCTTCTCCGCGCTGCTGAACGACCTGTATCCCGGCGTGTTCCCGCACCTGGCCGCGCTGGTGGCATCCGGCAAGCCGCGGGCCGACATCGAGGCCATCCTGCTGACCGGGATCCCGTCCGGGCTGATCCACGGCTTCCAGAACTTCACCGGCACCGTGCTCGCCGACATGCTGCGGCTGAACACGGCCATCCCCCCGTCGGCCAAGCC
Source organism: uncultured Actinomycetota bacterium (assembly GCA_963719705.1). Lineage (GTDB taxonomy): Bacteria > Actinomycetota > Actinomycetes > Streptosporangiales > Streptosporangiaceae > CAVRCV01. The sequence continues at coordinate 605,193 of CAVRCV010000005.1, read as the reverse complement.
GAACGTGCTCGGCGTGCTCGGCGGCGACCTGGCCGGCTACCCGAACGGGCGGCGGGTCTTCGACGACGTGGTCACGATCGAGCTGCGGGCGCTGGCCGGCCTGACCTATCCGCTGGTCGACAGCTCATTCAAGCCGGACGGCGCGGCCAGCGTCGTCACCGACGGCCTGACCCCGGCCAGCGTGAGCGCGCCGTACCTGACCAAGTTCCCGTTCCTCGGCGTGCCCTACAGCGGCTTCGACAACCCGTCCTGATCACCGGTAGACGCCGCGGCCGGAGGAGGGGAGCCGGCCGGGCGGGCAGCCCCTCAGGCGCCCGCCCGGCCGGCCCGGTCGGTGCGCCGGCGGAATGAGCAGGACCGCGAACGCGGAAAGGCGAGGCTCAGATGACCGAACCCGTTTACGGCCCGACCGGCGCCGGCACGGTCGTGCTCAACCTCGGCCCCGGCGCGTCGGCGCCCTGATCCTGACCACCGGGCCGGAGGCGAACGGCCGGGAGATCGAGATCAGCCCGGCCGGCCAGCCGGGTGCCCGCCGGGTGCACGCGCAGGTGCGCGAGCGGCCCGCGCCGCGGCCGGACCGGCTATGCGGCCGTCTACCCGGACCTCGCGCCCGGCCGTTACACGGTCTGGCGGGACCAGGTGACCGCGGCGGGCTCGGTGACGGTGCCCGGCGGCGCGGTCGCCCGCTTCGACCTGACCTAGGGCCGCCGGATCGGCCCGGAGCAGCCCGGCCAGCGCGCCCGGTCAGATCCCGGTAAGCTATGTCCGCCCGGCACCGCCGGGGCTGCTGACCGATGCGCCCGCCGGCGCTCCAGGCCGGGAATCTCTGGCCGCCTGCGGTCGTTCGGATGGCAGGTAGCACCGCGGTGTTAGCTAGCACCGGGTGTTTAGCCAGCACAGTCAGGGCGGAGTAGCTCAGTCAGGCAGAGCAAGCGGCTCATAATCGCTGTGTCGCCGGTTCAAGTCCGGCCTCCGCTACGACCCGGATAGCTGCCCGGCGAGGCATCGGCCTCGCCGTGGCCAATCCGGGCGGCCTACCGCCCGCCGGGACCTACGGAACAGCAGAAAGGCGCCGCACGTGGCTGCGACAGACGTCAGGCCCAAGATCACCCTGGCCTGCCAGGAGTGCAAGCACCGCAACTACATCACCCGCAAGAACCGGCGCAATGACCCGGACCGGCTCGAGCTGAGCAAGTACTGCCCGAACTGCCGCAAGCACCAGCCGCATCGCGAGACGCGCTAGCGCACCGGCGCAAACGCGTGGCGATCAACCGCGACTTTCTCGGCCGCACGTTCCCGGCCGCCCTGACCTATGAGGTCAGCCGGGTCAAGATCGCGGAGTTCGCCGACGCGATCGGCGACCCGAACCCGGTCTACACCGATCCCGCCGCGGCCAAGGCGGCGGGACACCCGGACGTGATCGCCCCGCCCACGTTCGCCGATCGTGATCAGCACCGCGGCGGGTGACCCGGTGCTGCACGACCCCGCGCTCGGCCTGGACTTCGCCATGGTCGTGCACCGGGAGCAGCGGTTCGAGTACTCGCGGCAGATCGTGGCCGGCGACGTGCTGACCGCGGAGGTCACGATCAGCGACATCCGGGATATCGGCCCGAGCGAGATGATCACCACCCAGACCGTGATCACCTCGGCCGACGGCGAGCACGTGTGTACCGCGCACACCACGCTGGTCCGGCGCTGACCGGCAGGCCGGCAGGCCCGCCGCGGCCGGCGTCGGCGGCATACCTGGAGGAGGCAAGCAGCGGTGACCGGTCAGGTCAGCTACGCCGACGCGCAGCCCGGTGCCGAGCTGGCGCCGGCCAGTTACGGGTCACCCGCCTCGCCTGATCCGGTACTGCGGCGCGTCCGGCGACTTCAACGTCATCCACTGGAACGACCGGATCGCCAGGTCGGTCGGCCTGCCGGGCGTGATGGCGCACGGCATGCTCACGATGGCGCAGGCCGGGCGGTACGTGACCGACTGGGCGGGCCCGGCTGCGGCACTGGTCGAGTTCGGCGTCAAGTTCTCCGCGCCGGTGCCGGTGCCCGATGACGACGAGGGCGCGACGATCGAGGTGACCGGCCGGATCCGGGAGAAGCTGGACGGCAACCTGGTCGTGCTCGACCTCACCGCCAGGTGCGGCGGCGCGAAGGTGCTCAGCCGCGCCCGCGCGGTCGTCCGGCTGCCCTGACCGGCCGGCGACCCAGGCACCGCGACGCACCGTCATGAGCAGGCAGCGAAACGGAACACCGCCAGGACCCTCGCCGTCCAGGCGCGGGTGCCGCTGGCGGGCTTACACCACCCTGGGCGTCGGCGGCCCGGCCGAGCGGCTGGCCGAAGCGGGCGCCGACGAGGAGATCATCGCCGCGATCCGGGATGCCGACCGGGCCGGTGACCCGCTGCTGGTGCTCGGCGGCGGCAGCAACCTGGTGGTGGCGGACGCCGGGTTCGCCGGGACCGTGCTGCGGATCGCCAGCCGCGGCGTCGCGGTCACGCCCGGACGGGGACGGCGTGCTGGTGACCGTGGCGGCGGGCGAGGACTGGGATCCGCTGGTGGCCAGGTGCGTCGCGGACGGCCTGTCCGGCCTGGAGTGCCTGTCCGGCATCCCCGGCCTGGCCGGGGCCACCCCGATCCAGAACGTCGGCGCCTACGGCCAGGAGGTGGCGCAGACCCTGGTCAGCGTGCGCGCCTACGACCGGCAGCGGGACGCGGTCACCGACCTGCCCGCGGCCGGCTGCGGCTTCGGGTACCGGACCAGCGCCTTCAAGCGCGCCGCGAGCCAGGCGGCGGCGCCGACCGGGCCGCAGGTGATCCTCGGCGTCACGTTCCGGCTGGAGCGCGGCCCGCTGTCGGCGCCGCTGCGCTACCCCGAGCTGGCCGCCCGGCTCGGCGCGCCGCCGGGGCGGCCGGGTGCCGCTGCCGGCCGCCAGGGACGCGGTGCTCGGCCTGCGCCGGGCCAAGGGCATGGTGCTGGACCCGGCCGATCCCGACACCCGCAGCGCCGGCTCGTTCTTCACCAACCCGGTGCTGGACCAGGCCGCGGTTCGCCGAGCTGGAACGGGCCGCGGCGGCCAGGGCCGGCCAGCCGGTACGGGTACCCCGGTTCGCCGCCGAGGACGGCAGGGTGAAGGTGCCCGCCGCCTGGCTGATCGAGCAGGCCGGGTTCGGCAAGGGCCACCCGGCCGGCGCGGCCGCCCGGATCTCGGCCAAGCACACGCTGGCGCTGACCAACCGGGGCGGGGCCAGCGCCGCCGACCTGATCGCCCTGGCCCGGCAGGTCAGGGACGGGGTGCGGGCCGTGTTCGGGGTCGATCTGGCCAGCGAGCCGGTCCTGGTCGGCCTGACCCTGTAACCGGGTAACCGCCGGGGTTCAGCGCGCGCCCGCGGCCGCCTGGCCAGGCTGCCTCGCCTGCCCGGCCGGCCCCGCGGGCCCCGCCGGGTCCGGGTCCGGCGCCGCCAGCCAGTCGTCGATCCCGGTCAGCAGCCGGGACCTGACGTCGCCGGGCGCGGCGCTGGCCCGGACCGACATCCGGGCCAGCTCGGCCAGCTCCGCGTCGCCGAGCCCGTGTGCCTGCCGGGCCAGCGCGTACTGCTCGACCAGCCGGGAGCCGAACAGCAGCGGGTCGTCGGCGCCGAGCGCGATCCGCACCCCGGCATCGAGCAGCCGCCGCAGCGGCACGTCGGCCGGGGTGGCGGCGACCCCGAGCGCCACGTTGGAGGCCGGGCACACCTCCAGCGTGGTCTGCCGGGCGGCCAGCCGCCGGACCAGCTGCGCGTCCCGCGCCGCGGCCACGCCGTGCCCGATCCGGTCCGCGTGCAGCTCGTCCAGGCAGGCCCGGACGCTGGCCGGGCCCGCCAGCTCGCCGCCGTGCGGCACCGCCATCAGCCCGGCCCTGGCCGCGATCCGGAACGCCGGGGCGAAGTCGGCCGCCGCGCCCCGCCGCTCGTCGCTGGACAGGCCGAACCCGATCACCCCGCGCCCGGCATACCGGGACGCCAGCCGGGCCAGGGTGCGCGCCTCCAGCGGGTGCTTGGTGCGGTTCGCCGCGACGATCACGCCGATCCCGGTGCCGGTCGCGGCGGCCGCTTCCGCGGCCGCCGCCGAGCACCAGCTCCACCACCGCGGTGAGGCCGCCGAACCGCTGCGCGTACCCGGACGGGTCCACCTGGATCTCCAGCCAGCCGGAGCCCTCGGCCCGCTCGTCCTGCGCCGCCTCCAGCAGCAGCCGCCGCACGTCGGCCTGCGTCCGCAGCACCGACCTGGCGATGTCGTACAGCCGCTGGAACCGGAACCAGCCGCGCTCGTCGGTGCCGCGCAGCCGCGGCGGCCAGTCCGCGGCCAGCGCCTCCGGCAGGCCGATCCCGTGCTCGGCGGCCAGCTCGACCAGCGTCGTGTGCCGCATCGAGCCGAGTGAAGTGCAGGTGCAGGTGCGCCTTCGGCAGCGCGGCGAGCGGCCGTGCCATCCGCACAGTCTGATGCGGCCTGGCCAGCCTGCCCGGTCGCTGCCGTGGTCAGCGTGCCGTGCAGCGTGCCTGCCAGCAGCTTGGCGATCCGGGTGATGCCCTCCTCCAGGTCGGCGTCGCCGAGCGCGTAGGACAGCCGGAAGTAGCCCGGCGTGCCGAATGCCTCGCCGGGCACCACGGCGACGTCGGCCTCGTCCAGGATCAGCTCGGCCAGCTCGGCCGTGCTGGCCGGGCGGCGGCCGGCGATCTGGCGGCCGAGCACGCCCTTGACCGACGGGTAGCAGTAGAACGCGCCCTCGGGCAGCGGGCAGAGCACGCCGGGAATCTCGTTCAGCATCGCGGTCATCAGCTGCCTGCGCCGGTCGAATGCCTCGCGCATCCGCGCGACCGCGGCCAGGTCGCCGGACACCGCCGCCAGCGCGGCCGCCTGGGCCACGTTGCAGACGTTCGAGGTGAGCGTGCGACTGGAGGTTGGTGGCCGCCTTGATCACGTCCGGCGGGCCGATCATCCAGCCGACCCGCCAGCCGGTCATCGCGTAGGTCTTGGCCGTGCCGTTCAGCACCAGGCAGCGGTCGGCGATCTCCGGCACCGCCACCGGCATCGAGACGAACCTGCGCGCCGCCGTAGACCAGGTGCTCGTAGATCTCGTCGGTGATCACCCAGATGCCGTGCCCGGCCGCCCAGCGGCCGATCTCGGCCACCTGCTCCGGCGAGTAGACCGCGCCGGTGGGGTTGGACGGCGAGACGAACAGCAGCACCTTGGTGCGCTCGGTGCGGTGCGCCTCGAGCTGCTCGACGCCGACGTAGGTAAGCCGGTGCTCTCGTCGGTCAGCACCGGACCGGCACTGCCGCCGGCCAGCGCGATCGACTCCGGGTAGGTGGTCCAGTACGGCGTCGGCACCAGCACCTCGTCACCCGGATCCAGCAGCGTGGCGAACGCCTGGTAGACCGCGTGCTTGCCGCCGTTGGTGATCAGCACCTGGCTGGGCGACACGGCCAGCCCGGAGTCCCTGGCGGTCTTGGCCGCCACCGCCTCGCGCAGCTCGGGCAGGCCGGCCGTGGGCGTGTACTTGTGGAACCTGGGCAGCGCGCAGGCCCTGGCGCGCCGCCTCGACGATGTAGTCCGGGGTCGGGAAGTCGGGCTCGCCGGCGCCGAAGCCGATCACCGGCCGCCCGCCGCCTTGAGCGCCTTGGCCTTGGCGTCAACCGCCAGCGTGGCGGACTCGGTGATAGCGGCCACCCTGGCAGATCTCGGATGCGGAATTGAGCTCATACGATTCATGTTCCCGACCCCCGTGGCCATCGTCGCACGGCCGGGCGAGCCCAGTCGCTCCCGCCCGATCCCGGCACAGTCGGCGACGATCCGGTCCGGCGTCAGCCGTTCGCGGCACAGTTCGACGGCAGGGGGTCAGGCAACGTAGACTTCAGCGACTGGCGGTTCACCAGTGATCGGTGCATGCCCGTATGCCTGCGCCCGGCAGCCCGTTTGCGGGCCGGGCCGTCACCGGGCAGCACCTCTCACCGGGCAGCGGCCGGCACAGGGCAGTAGCTCAATTGGCTAGAGTCCCGGTCTCCAAAACCGGCGGTTGGGGGTTCGAGTCCCTCCTGCCCTGCGAGTGCGGTCCGTGCAGGTCGCGGGCAGCTGGCGGCGCCAGCCGGCAAGTAGACGGATCAGCCGCACAGGTGAGGAAATGACGACTCAGACACGTGGCCCGGCCCCGGACAAGTCGGCCAAGCCGGGTCGCCCGGCGAAGCAGGACCGGACCACTCCGGCCCTGTTCGTCCGGCAGGTCGTGGCCGAACTGCGCAAGGTCATCTGGCCGACCCGCAAGGAGCTCATCACCTACACGACGGTCTCCCTGGTCTTCATCCTGATCATGGTGGGCATCGTGAGTGCCTGGACTTCGGCTTCACTAAGCTGGTGCTGGCCGTCTTCGGCTGAGGTCAGGCCGGCCGGGCTGGTGCGCGGCGTGGCCGCGGATCGCCGGGTACGGGATCGCCCGTGCCGGGTCCCGGCCGCTGGGCCGGCGCCGTGCTGCCGCGGCCGCCGTCAGGCTACGCCGGTGAGCTAACCGGAGTCACCAAGAGAAAGAGTTACCGTGTCCGAGTCCGAGTCCGAACCGCAGGCCGGCGGCCAGTCGGCTGACCGTCCGGCGATGCCGGCGCCCGGCGACGCTGCCGGGCATCCGGTGCCGCGCGGCGACGCCGCCGCGACGCCGTGGCCGACGGTGCCGTGGCCGACGTGCGCTGCCCCGGGCGCCGCGGTCGACCCGAGGACGAGCCGACCGGCCGCGGCCAGCGACGCGGAGCAGGACGCCGGCCGGCCGACAGCGCCGAGCCGGACAGCGACGACGGCGCCGAGGCCGCGGCGGACGCCGCGAATGGCCGGACGGCGAGCAGCCGGAGGCCGAGCGTCCGATCCGGTCGCTGACTTCAAGGCCGAGCTGAAGACCCTGCCGGGCGACTGGTACGTGGTTCACTCCTACGCCGGCTACGAGAACCGGGTCAGGACCAACCTGGAGAGCCGCACCCAGTCGCTCAACATGGAGGACTACATCTTCCAGATCGAGGTGCCGACCCACGAGGTCATCGAGATCAAGGGCGGCAAGCGGCAGCAGGTGCAGGAGAAGGTGCTGCCCGGCTACATCCTGGTCCGGATGGACCTGACCGACGAGTCCTGGGCCGCCGTGCGCAACACGCCCGGCGTCACCGGCTTCGTCGGCCTGTCCAGCAGCCCGTCGCCGCTGGACCTGGACGAGGTGGCCAGCCTGCTCGCGCCGGTGCCGGAGGAGAGGCGGCCAAGAAGGCCGAGACCCTGCGGGCCGCTGCGGTCGACTTCGAGGTCGGCCAGTCGGTTACCGTGATGGACGGCCCGTTCGCCACCCTCCCGGCAACCGTGAACGAGATCAACGCCGACACCCAGAAGCTCAAGGTGCTGGTGTCCATCTTCGGCCGCGAGACCCCGGTCGAGCTGTCGTTCGACCAGGTCAGCAAGCTCTAGCCGGGCGCCTCAGCAGCGCCGGAACCAGTCAGAACAAGCCAGCGAGGTAAGGACAGATGGCCCCGAGGAAGAAGAAAATCGCTGCCGTAGTCAAGGTGCAGCTGAACGCGGGCGCGGCGACGCCGGCCCCGCCGGTAGGCACCGCTCTCGGCCCGCACGGAGTCAACATCATGGACTTCGTGAAGCAGTACAACGCGGCCACCGACGGCCAGCGCGGGAACGTGATCCCGGTAGAGATCACGATCTACGAGGACCGGTCGTTCAGCTTCATCACCAAGACCCCGCCCGCACCCGAGCTGATCAAGAAGGCGGCCGGGGTGGAGAAGGGCAGCGGCGAGCCGCACAAGGCCAAGGTCGGGAAGATGACCCAGGCGCAGGTCAGGGAGATCGCCCAGATCAAGATGCCGGACCTGAACACGGCGAACATCGACGCGGCCGAGAAGATCATCGCGGGCACCGCGCGCTCGATGGGCATCACCGTCGAGGGCTGACCGGTGCAGTGGCAGGGCCAGGCGCTGGCCCGCTGACCACGACCTGCTGGCGTGAGCCAGGCAGTAAGGGAGATACCAGTGAAGCGCAGCAAGGCATACCGCAAGGCGACCGAGCAGATCCAGCCGGAGACGCTGTACTCCCCGGTCCAGGCCGTATCGCTGGCCAGGAAGACATCCACCACCAAGTTCGACCCGACCGTCGAGGTCGCACTGCGGCTCGGGGTGGATCCGCGCAAGGCCGACCAGATGGTCCGCGGCACGGTGAACCTGCCGCACGGGACCGGCAAGACGGCCCGGGTGCTGGTGTTCGCCACCGGCGACCGGGCCGAGGAGGCCAGCGCGGCCGGTGCCGACTATGTGGGCGCCGACGACCTCATCGAGCGCATCCAGGGCGGCTTCCTGGACTTCGACGCGGTGGTCGCGACCCCGGACCTGATGGGCAAGGTGGGCAGGCTCGGCCGGGTGCTCGGCCCGCGCGGCCTGATGCCCAACCCGAAGACCGGCACCGTCACCGCCGACGTCGGCAAGGCCGTCTCCGACATCAAGGGCGGGAAGATCGAGTTCCGGGTAGACCGGAACGGCAACCTGCACTTCATCATCGGCAAGGCCTCGTTCACCGACCGGGCGCTGGTGGAGAACTACGCGGCAGCGATCGACGAGGTGATCCGGCTCAAGCCGGCCGCGGCCAAGGGGCGGTACCTGAGGAAGGTCACCTTCACCACCACGATGGGACCGGGCGTGCCGGTCGATCCCGGCCTCACCCGCGGCCTGACCGACGAGTTCGAGGACGCCGCCGCCAGCTGAACCCCGGCGCCGTCCCGCCCTGGCCAGCCCGGCGATTTGGCGCCAGGCCGGGACGGCGCGTACCCTGTCCATCTGCCAGAGACCGTCGGCTGCCGCCGCGCCCAGGCGCGGTGGCCGAAGGCCCGCCACAAGCGGGCGGCCCGCGCAGGCGAGCTGAGCTGAACCGTCAGGTCCGGTGCCCCGAGCGGCCCGGATCACGGTCCCGCCCCGGCCGCGTGCGCCGGGGCGTTCGCCTTCTCCGGCCGGGCCAGAAGCTAACCAGGAGGGAGGCCCATGGCGAGGGCGGAAAAGGTGACTGCGGTCGCCGAGCTGACCGAGCGCTTCCAGAGCTCGGCCGGCGCGGTGCTGACCGAGTACCGCGGCCTGTCCGTGGCCCAGATCGGCGAGCTGCGCCAGTCGCTCGGCGAGAACGCGACGTTCTCCGTGGTCAAGAACACGCTGACCAAGATCGCGGCCACCGAGGCCGGGGTGGCCAGCGACCTGACCCAGATGCTGTCCGGCCCCTCCGCGATCGCGTTCGTGCGCGGCGACATCGTGGAGGCGGCCAGGGGACTGCGGGACTTCTCCAGGACGAACCCGTTCCTGGTGATCAAGGGCGGCGTGCTCGAGGGCAAGATGCTGACCCCGGCCGAGATCGTCAAGCTCGCCGATCTTGAGTCCCGCGAGGTGCTGCTGGCCAGGCTGGCCGGCGCGATGAAGGCCTCGATGGGCAACGCCGCGGCCACGTTCGCGGCACTGCCGGTTCAGATGGCCCGGCTGCTGAAGGCACTGGAAGACAAGCGCGCGGCGGAGGAGGCCGGGGGACCGGCTGCCGACGGCGCCCCGGACGCGACCGAGGACCCGGGCCAGGACAGCCAGGCTGAACGGCTCAGACTGAACAACTCAGACTGAACGGAAGAGGAACCACCACCATGGCGAAGCTCAGCACCGAATCACTGCTCGACGCGTTCAAGGAGATGACGCTGATCGAGCTGTCCGACTTCGTGAAGCAGTTCGAGGACACCTTCGACGTCAAGGCCGCCGCCCCGGTCGCGATGGCCGGGCCGGTCGCGGCAGGCGGCGGCGCGGCCGCCGAGGAAGTCGAGGAGAAGGACGAGTTCGACGTCATCCTCGAGGCGGCCGGGGAGAAGAAGATCCAGGTCATCAAGGAGGTCAGGACCCTGACCAGCCTGGGCCTCAAGGAGGCCAAGGACCTGGTGGACGGCGCGCCCAAGCCGCTGCTCGAGCGGGTCAACAAGGAGGCCGCGGAGAAGGCCAAGGCCGCCCTGGAGGGCGCCGGCGCCACCGTCACGGTCAAGTAACCCGCCAGCTCAGCCGATCCCGGCCGGCTCCCGTCAGCCGGCCGGGACTCCATGATCCTGCAAATAAAATGCTGCCATCAGCCGTATTTTATTTACAGGATCATGAAAATCGGCTCGGGCCTGATGGCCCGGCGATGCAGCTCGCCGGGTGAGCGGCTGCGGGCTGCGGGAGCGGGGCGGTTCGGCCGGCGTCAGGCGCGCGGCTGCGGGCGACATGCCGGGAGCGGGGGGTCCGGCCGGGCGGCGGCGCGGATCCCGGCACCGGGCAGCGCCGATCTGGCAGCGAGGGTCCTGGCTGATCCGGTAACCTGACAGCTACTCGCGCGGCGGGCGAATAAAGGGGAATGCCCAGCATTCGCGCGGCTAAACCCGGTCCGGGCTGTGAGACTCGTCACACCTGCTCGCTTGGCGACATCAGGCCTCCTGGGCTTGACGTTTGGCTTCGGAGGAGCGATGCTGCCTAGCAACCGTGAACATCATAGTGAAGTACAGTTGACCAGCGGTGTGTCCTTCGGCTACACTGCTAATTTGCGCTGCACCCACTCGTCCTCGGCATCCCGGAAGTCTCGCGGTGTGTCCGCAGGGCGTTTTGCGTGCGCGCGGTGACCGTCCGCCACAAGCTCGGAAGGACCCCTGTTGGCAGCCTCGCGCAGCGCCTCAGCTATCGCACCAGGTCCACATCGTGTTTCCTTCGCCCGCATCAAGGAACCGCTGGAGGTCCCCAGCCTCCTCGCCCTGCAGACCGACTCGTTTGACTGGCTGCTGGGCAACGAGCGCTGGCGGGCCCGGATCGCAGGGGAGAAGAAGCTCGGGCACAAGGACCTGCCGGAGCAGTCCGGCCTCGAGGAGATCTTCGAGGAGATCTCCCCGATCGAGGACTTCACCGGCACCATGTCGCTGTCGTTCCGCGACCACCGGTTCGAGCCGCCAAAGTACTCCGCGGAGGAGTGCAAGGACAAGGACATGACCTACTCCGCCCCGATGTTCGTCACGGCGGAGTTCATCAACAACTCGACCGGCGAGATCAAGAGCCAGACCGTGTTCATGGGCGACTTCCCGCTGATGTCGCCGAAGGGCACGTTCATCATCAACGGCACCGAGCGTGTCGTGGTCTCCCAGCTGGTCCGCTCGCCGGGCGTCTACTTCGACCGCCAGGTCGACAAGACCTCCGACAAGGACATCTACAGCTGCAAGGTGATCCCGTCCCGCGGTGCCTGGCTTGAGTTCGAGATCGACAAGCGCGACAGCGTCGGGGTCCGCATCGACCGCAAGCGCAAGCAGGGCGTCACCGTGCTGCTCAAGGCGCTGGGCTGGGACGAGGCCAAGATCCTGGAGCGGTTCGGCGGCTTCGAGTCGATGCGCGCCACGCTGGAGAAGGACCACACCACCGGCCAGGACGACGCGCTGCTGGACATCTACCGCAAGCTGCGGCCGGGCGAGCCGCCGACCAGGGAGTCGGCGCAGGCGCTGCTGGAGAACCTGTACTTCAACCCGAAGCGCTACGACCTGGCCAAGGTCGGCCGGTACAAGGTCAACAAGAAGCTCGGCCTCACGCCAGCCGATCACCCAGGGCACGCTGACCGAAGAGGACATCGTCGCCACCATCGAGTACCTCGTCCGGCTGCACACCGGCGAGGAGGAGATGAAGTCCGGCGACGCGCTGATCCCGGTCGAGACCGACGACATCGACCACTTCGGCAACCGCCGCCTGCGCACCGTCGGCGAGCTGATCCAGAACCAGGTCCGGCTCGGCCTGGCCCGGATGGAGCGGGTGGTCCGGGAGCGGATGACCACCCAGGACGTCGAGGCGATCACGCCGCAGACGCTGATCAACATCCGGCCGGTGGTGGCCTCGATCAAGGAGTTCTTCGGCACCAGCCAGCTGTCCCAGTTCATGGACCAGACCAACCCGCTGGCCGGGCTGACCCACAAGCGCCGCCTGTCCGCGCTCGGCCCCGGCGGCCTGTCCAGGGAGCGGGCCGGGTTCGAGGTCCGCGACGTGCACCCCAGCCACTACGGCCGGATGTGCCCGATCGAGACCCCGGAAGGCCCGAACATCGGCCTGATCGGCTCGCTGTCCTCGTACGCCCGGGTCAACGCGTTCGGCTTCGTCGAGACGCCGTACCGCAAGGTGAAGGGCGGCAAGGTCACCGACCAGATCGACTACCTGACCGCCGACGAGGAGGACCGGCACGTCATCGCGCAGGCGAACGCGCCGATCGAGGCCGACGGCGGATTCACCGAGGACCGCGTGCTGGTCCGGCGCAAGGGCGGCGAGGTCGACTACATCCGGCCGGACGAGGTGGACTACATGGACGTCTCGCCGCGCCAGATGGTGTCGGTGGCCACCGCGATGATCCCGTTCCTCGAGCACGACGACGCCAACCGCGCGCTGATGGGCTCGAACATGCAGCGCCAGTCGGTGCCGCTGCTGCGCAGCGAGGCGCCGCTGGTCGGCACCGGCATGGAGTACCGCGCCGCGACCGACGCCGGCGACGTGATCGTGGCCGAGAAGGCCGGCGTGGTCGAGCAGGCCAGCGCCGACTTCATCACCGTGGCCAACGACGACGGCACCCGGACCACCTACCTGGTGGCCAAGTTCCGCCGGTCCAACCAGGGCACCTGCTTCAACCAGAAGCCCATCGTGGCCGAGGGCCAGCGGGTCGAGGCCGGCCAGGTCATCGCCGACGGCCCGTGCACCGACAACGGCGAGATGGCGCTCGGCCGGAACCTGCTGGTCGCGTTCATGCCGTGGGAGGGCCACAACTACGAGGACGCGATCATCCTGTCCCAGCGGCTGGTCCAGGACGACGTGCTGTCCTCCATCCACATCGAGGAGCACGAGGTCGACGCGCGGGACACCAAGCTCGGCCCGGAGGAGATCACCAGGGACATCCCGAACGTCTCCGACGAGGTGCTCGCCGACCTGGACGACCGCGGCATCATCCGGATCGGCGCCGAGGTGGTCACCGGCGACATCCTGGTCGGCAAGGTCACCCCGAAGGGCGAGACCGAGCTGACCCCGGAGGAGCGGCTGCTGCGGGCGATCTTCGGCGAGAAGGCCCGCGAGGTCCGCGACACCTCGCTGAAGGTGCCGCACGGCGAGTCCGGCAAGGTCATCGGCGTCCGGGTGTTCTCCAGGGAGGAAGGCGACGAGCTGCCGCCCGGCGTGAACGAGCTGGTCCGGGTCTACGTGGCCGCCAAGCGCAAGATCACCGACGGGGACAAGCTGGCCGGCCGGCACGGCAACAAGGGCGTCATCGCCAAGATCCTGCCGGTCGAGGACATGCCGTTCCTGGAGGACGGCACCCCGGTGGACGTCGTGCTGAACCCGCTCGGCGTGCCGAGCCGGATGAACGTCGGCCAGGTCCTGGAGACCCACCTCGGCTGGGTGGCCAGCTCCGGCTGGGACGTCGGGGACGCCGCGAACGGCGACTGGCGCGGCCGGCTGCAAGCAGATCGGCGCGGACACCGCCCCGCCCGGCACCAAGGTGGCCACGCCGGTGTTCGACGGCGCGAAGGAAGAGGAGATCACCGGCCTGCTCGCCAGCGCCCGGCCGAACCGGGACGGCGAGCGCCTGGTCGGTGCCAGCGGCAAGGCAAACCTGTTCGACGGGCGCACCGGCGAGCCGTTCAAGGACCCGATCTCGGTCGGCTACATCTACATCCTCAAGCTGCTGCACCTGGTCGACGACAAGATCCACGCCCGGTCCACCGGCCCGTACTCGATGATCACCCAGCAGCCGCTCGGCGGCAAGGCGCAGTTCGGCGGCCAGCGGTTCGGCGAGATGGAGGTGTGGGCGCTGGAGGCCTACGGTGCCGCCTACGCCCTGCAGGAGCTGCTGACCATCAAGTCCGACGACATCCTCGGCCGGGTCAAGGTCTACGAGGCCATCGTCAAGGGCGAGAACATCCCCGAGCCCGGCATCCCCGAGTCGTTCAAGGTGCTGATCAAGGAGATGCAGTCGCTCTGCCTGAACGTGGAGGTGCTGTCCAGTGACGGCGCGGCGATCGAGATGCGCGACACCGACGAGGACGTGTTCCGGGCGGCCGAGGAACTCGGCATCGACCTGTCCCGGCGCGAGCCAAGCAGTGTCGAGGAAGTCTGAGCACACGAGGCCTGATCCGATCTACCCCAGGGGAAAAACATCGTGCTAGACGTCAACTTCTTTGACGACCTTCGGATTGGCCTGGCCACTGCCGACGACATCCGGCTGTGGTCGCATGGCGAGGTCAAGAAGCCAGAAACGATCAACTACCGCACGCTCAAGCCGGAGAAGGACGGGCTGTTCTGCGAGAAGATCTTCGGCCCGACCCGGGACTGGGAGTGCTACTGCGGCAAGTACAAGCGGGTCAGGTTCAAGGGCATCATCTGCGAGCGCTGCGGCGTCGAGGTCACTCGGGCCAAGGTGCGCCGGGAGCGGATGGGGCACATCGAGCTGGCCGCGCCGGTCACCCACATCTGGTACTTCAAGGGCGTGCCGAGCCGGCTCGGCTACCTGCTCGACCTGGCGCCCAAGGACCTGGAGAAGGTCATCTACTTCGCCGCGTACATGATCACGTACGTGGACGAGGACGCCCGCGGCCGGGACCTGCCCTCGCTCGAGGCGAAGATCACGGTCGAGAAGAACCAGCTGGAGCAGCGCCGGGACACTGACATCGAGGCGCGCCAGGCCAAGCTGGAGGCCGACCTGGCCGAGCTGGAGGCCGCGGGGGCCAAGGCGGACGCGCGGCGCAAGGTGCGCGAGTGCGCCGAGCGCGAGTGCAAGCAGATCCGGGACCGGGCGCGGCCGCGAGATCGACCGGATCGAGGAGGTCTGGAGCCGGTTCCGCGCGCTCAAGGTGCAGGACCTGGAGGGCGACGAGCTGCTCTACCGGGAGATGCGGGACCGGTTCGGCCGCTACTTCCGCGGCGGCATGGGCGCCCAGGCGATCCAGGAGCGGGTCGGCAGCTTCGACCTCGACGCCGAGGCGCTGAGCCTGCGCGAGACCATCCGCACCGGCAAGGGCCAGCGCAAGGCGCGGGCGCTGAAGCGGCTCAAGGTCGTCTCGGCGTTCCTGAACACCTCCAACAGCCCGCTCGGCATGGTGCTGGACTGCATCCCGGTGATCCCGCCGGACCTGCGCCCGATGGTGCAGCTGGACGGCGGCCGGTTCGCCACCAGCGACCTGAACGACCTGTACCGGCGGGTGATCAACCGGAACAACCGGCTCAAGCGGCTGCTGGACCTGGGCGCGCCCGAGATCATCGTCAACAACGAGAAGCGGATGCTGCAGGAGGCCGTGGACTCGCTGTTCGACAACGGCCGCCGCGGCCGTCCGGTCACCGGCCCGGGCAACCGCCCGCTGAAGTCGCTGTCCGACATGCTCAAGGGCAAGCAGGGCCGGTTCCGGCAGAACCTGCTGGGCAAGCGCGTCGACTACTCGGGCCGCTCGGTCATCGTGGTCGGCCCGCAGCTCAAGCTGCACCAGTGCGGCCTGCCCAAGGAGATGGCGGTCGAGCTGTTCAAGCCGTTCGTGATGAAGCGCCTGGTGGACCTGAACCACGCGCAGAACATCAAGTCGGCCAAGCGGATGGTGGAGCGCGCCCGGCCGGTGGTCTGGGACGTGCTGGAGGAGGTCATCACCGAGCACCCGGTGCTGCTGAACCGGGCGCCGACGCTGCACCGCCTCGGCATCCAGGCGTTCGAGCCGCAGCTGGTGGAGGGCAAGGCGATCCAGATCCACCCGCTGGTCTGCACCGCGTTCAACGCGGACTTCGACGGCGACCAGATGGCGGTGCACGTGCCGCTGTCCGCCGAGGCGCAGGCCGAGGCGCGGATCCTGATGCTGTCCACCAACAACATCCTCAAGCCGGCCGACGGCAAGCCGGTGACCATGCCCACCCAGGACATGGTGATCGGGATCTACTGCCTGACCCGGCTGGCGCCGGACACGCCGGGCACCGGCCGCACGTTCGCCAGCCTGGCCGAGGCGCTGATGGCCTACGACCGCGGCGAGCTCGACCTGCAGGCGCGAGATCGGGATCCGGCTGCGCGACATCGCCCCGCCGGCCGGGTTCACCCCGCCCGAGGGCTGGTCGGCGGGCGAGCCGCTGCGGCTGACCACCACGCTTGGCCGCTGCCTGTTCAACGAGACGCTGCCGTCGGACTACCCGTTCGTGAACTACGAGGTGGGCAAGAAGCAGCTGTCGGTGATCGTGAACGAGCTGGCCGAGACCTATCCCAAGGTCGAGGTGGCCGCCGCGCTGGACGCGCTCAAGGACGCCGGCTTCCACTGGGCGACCAGGGCCGGGGTCACGATCGCGATCGAGGACGTGGTGGCGCCGCCGAACAAGGCGGAGATCCTGGACACCTACGAGAAGCGCGCCGACAAGGTCCAGCGGGAGTACGAGCGCGGCCTGATCACCGACGATGAGCGCCGCCAGGAGCTGATCGAGATCTGGACGCACGCGACCGCGGACGTGGCGCAGGACATGGAGGCCGCGTTCCCGGAGACCAACCCGGTCTGGATGGCGGTGAACTCCGGTGCCCGCGGTAACACCATGCAGGTCCGGCAGATCGCCGGCATGCGCGGCCTGGTGTCCAACCCCAAGGGCGAGACCATCCCGCGGCCGATCACCTCGAGCTTCCGCGAGGGCCTGACCGTGCTGGAGTACTTCATCTCCACCCACGGTGCCCGCAAGGGCCTGGCCGACACCGCGCTGCGCACCGCCGACTCCGGGTACCTGACCCGGCGCCTGGTGGACGTGGCGCAGGACGTGATCGTGCGCGAGGAGGACTGCGGCACCGACCGGTCACTGCCGATGAAGATCGCGGAGGCCGGGGCCGACGGCACCCTGCGCAAGCTGCCCAACATCGAGAACACCGGCACCGGCCGGACCCTGGCCGAGGATGTCACCGACGCCGACGGCAACGTGCTGGCCGCCGCGGACAGCGGACATGACCGAGGGCATGATCGACATGCTGGTGGACCGCCGGGGTGGACTCGGTGCGCACCTACAACGTGCTGGTCTGCCAGGCCAAGGTCGGGGTCTGCGCCAAGTGCTACGGGCGGTCGCTGGCCACCGGCAAGCGGGTGGATGTCGGCGAGGCGGTCGGCATCATCGCGGCCCAGTCCATCGGCGAGCCGGGCACCCAGCTGACCATGCGGACCTTCCACACCGGCGGCGTGGCCGGCCTGGACATCACCCACGGCCTGCCCCGCATCCAGGAGCTGTTCGAGGCCAGGATCCCCAAGGGCATGGCCCCGATCAGCGACCGCGAGGGCACGATCCGGATCGAGGAGCCGGAGAAGTCCCGCAAGATCATCGTGGTGCCGGACGACGGCTCGGAGGAGATCGCCTACCAGGTCTCGATGCGGGCCAGGCTGCTGGTCGCCGACGGCGACCACGTCCAGGTCGGCCAGCAGCTGATCCAGGGCGCGGTCAACCCGCACGAGGTGCTCCGGATCCTGGGCTCCCGCGAGGTGCAGCTGCACCTGGTGCACGAGGTGCAGGAGGTGTACCGGTCCCAGGGCGTGTCGATCCACGACAAGCACATCGAGATCATCATCCGGCAGATGCTCAAGCGGATCAACGTGCTGGAGTCCGGCGACACCGAGCTGCTGCCCGGCGAGCTGGTCGAGCGGCCGAAGTTCGAGGAGGTCAACCGGGCCGTGGTGGAGGAGGGCGGCACGTCCGCCTCCGGCCGGCCGACGCTGATGGGCATCACCAAGGCGTCGCTGGCCACCGAGTCGTGGCTGTCCGCCGCCTCGTTCCAGGAGACCACCAGGGTGCTCACCGACGCGGCCATCCACGCCAGGTCGGACTCGCTGGTCGGGCTCAAGGAGAACGTGATCATCGGCAAGCTCATCCCGGCCGGCACCGGCATGCAGCGGTACCGGTCGCTGCGGGTCGAGCCGACCGAGGACGCCAGGTCGTCGGCCTACCCGGCGGCCAGCTACGAGGGTGACGTGGGCTACTCCTTCGGCCAGGCCTCCGGCGAGGCCATCCCGCTGGAGGAGTACGACTTCGGCACCTACAACCGGTAACCGGCAGCGGTGAGCCGCTACGGGGCAGCGCCGCTGCCGGCTCGGCCGGGCACCGCGCTGCCGGAGCCTGCCCGTCAGCTGCCCGGCGGTCCGGGAAATCGGCGTAGCGGTAGTCAGGATCCGGTAGGCTAACTGTCAGCGGAGGGCAGGAAGCCCGCTCGTTTTTGCCTGTACCGGGCGAGTTGGGTATTCTGGTCCTCCGTGCCCATGCTTGGTGGGCGCACGCACGTCTGTGGACCGCGGTCCCGTAGCCGGAAGGCCCGTAGCCGGAAGCAGGACCGCACGGGCCAGATGTGCGGAGACCTTCCCTTCTCGTTCGTCTCGGGCTCGTTCTCGGGTCCGGGTGCCCCGTGGGGCGTGGCGACACGCCCGACCTCGGGGGCCGGACGGGTGCGGAAACCCGCAGTTCAGGTGGCTACACCGAAGGCTGCGGACAGCAGGAACTGACGACGGCAGCAACACCAGAAGACGGAGACGCGGTGCCCACGATCCAGCAGCTGGTCCGAAAGGGCCGCCAGGACAAGGTAGCCAAGAACACGACCCCGGCGCTCAAGGGCAGCCCGCAGCGCCGCGGGGTCTGCACGCGCGTCTACACCACCACGCCCAAGAAGCCGAACTCGGCCCTCCGCAAGGTGGCCAGGGTCCGGCTGACCAGTCACATCGAGGTCACCGCCTACATCCCCGGTGTCGGCCACAACCTCCAGGAGCACTCCATCGTGCTGGTCCGCGGCGGACGGGTGCGGGACCTTCCCGGCGTGCGCTACAAGGTGGTCCGCGGCTCCCTGGACACCCAGGGCGTGCGCAATCGCAAGCAGGCCCGCAGCCGCTACGGCGCGAAGAAGGAGAAGAGCTGACATGCCGCGCAAGGGACCCCCGGCCAAGAGGCAGCTGGTCATTGACCCCGTCTACGGCTCGCCGCTGGTCACCTCGCTGGTGAACAAGGTGCTGCGGAGCGGGAAGCGGTCGCTGGCCGAGCGCATCGTGTACGGCGCGATGGAGGGCTGCAAGGACAAGACCGGCACCGACCCGGTGGTGACGCTCAAGCGCGCGCTGGACAACGTCAAGCCGGCCATCGAGGTCAAGAGCCGTCGCGTCGGCGGCGCCACCTACCAGGTGCCGGTCGAGGTCCGCGCCTCCCGCAGCACCACCCTGGCGCTGCGCTGGCTGGTCAGCTACTCCCGCCAGCGACGCGAGAAGACCATGACCGAGCGGCTGATGAACGAGCTGCTGGACGCCAGCAACGGCCTCGGCGCGAGCGTGAAGCGGCGCGAGGACACCCACAAGATGGCCGAGTCCAACAAGGCCTTCGCGCACTACCGCTGGTAGCGCCGGACCCGATCAGCCCTCGATCACCCCGATCAGCCCGGCGAACTTACATACTGCCGAACGGCAACCCGGCGGCACCGACAAGGAACGAGGAATCTCAGCAGTGCCCGCCACACAGATCGTCACCGAGCTCGCCAATGTCCGGAACATCGGCATCATGGCGCATATCGACGCGGGCAAGACCACGACCACCGAGCGGATCCTGTTCTACACCGGCATCAACTACAAGATCGGCGAGGTGCACGAAGGCGCCGCGACGATGGACTGGATGGACCAGGAGCAGGAGCGCGGCATCACGATCACCTCGGCCGCGACCACCGCCATCTGGCGCGACCACACCATCAACCTGATCGACACCCCCGGCCACGTGGACTTCACCGTCGAGGTGGAGCGCTCGCTGCGGGTGCTGGACGGCGCGGTTGCCGTCTTCGACGGGGTGGCCGGGGTGGAGCCGCAGTCTGAGACCGTCTGGCGGCAGGCCGACCGGTACGGCGTGCCCCGGATCTGCTTCGTGAACAAGATGGACCGGGTGGGCGCGGAGTTCCACCGCTGCGTCGACATGATCTCCGACCGGCTGCGCGCCACCCCGCTGGTGATCCAGCTGCCCTGGGGCGTCGAGTCCGACTTCCGCGGCGTGATCGACCTGATCCGGATGAACGCGCTGATCTGGCAGACCGAGGGCAAGGGCGACACCTACGAGACGGTGCCGATCCCGGCCGATCACCTGGAGGCGGCCAGGGAGTGGCGGGACCGCCTGGTGGAGACCATCTCCGAGAATGACGAGGAGATGATGGAGCTGTACCTCGACGGCACCGAGCCGGGCGAGAAGCAGCTGGTCGCCGCCATCCGGCGGGCCACCATCGCGGGCAGCGTCACCCCCGTGCTGTGCGGCAGCGCGTTCAAGAACAAGGGCGTGCAGCCGATGCTGGACGCGATCGTCGACTACCTGCCCAGCCCGGTCGACATCCCGTCGGTCCGGGGGCACGCGGTCGGCGATGAGAGCCATCGTGATCGAGCGGCATGCCGACCGGTCCGAGCCGTTCGCCGCGCTGGCCTTCAAGATCATGTCCGACCAGCACCTGGGCAAGCTGACCTACATCCGGATCTACTCCGGCACCCTGGAGACCGGCAGCCAGGTGCTGAACTCGACCAAGGGCCGCCGGGAGCGGATCGGCAAGATCTACCAGATGCACGCGAACAAGCGCGAGGAGCGCCCGTCGGCGTTCGCCGGGCAGATCGTCGCGGTGATGGGGCTGAAGGACACCGCCACCGGCGACACCCTGTGCGCGACCGTCCAAGCCGGTGATCCTGGAGTCGATGACCTTCCCGGCGCCGGTCATCAACGTGGCGATCGAGCCGAGGACCAAGGGCGACCAGGACAAGCTCGGCGTGGCGATCCAGCGGCTGGCCGAGGAGGACCCGACCTTCCAGGTCAGGACCGACGAGGAGACCGGCCAGACGATCATCGCCGGGATGGGCGAGCTGCACCTGGAGGTGCTGGTCGAGCGGATGCGGCGGGAGTTCCGGGTCGAGGCCAACATCGGCCGCCCGCAGGTCGCCTACCGCGAGACCATCCGGAAGAAGGCCGAGAAGGTCGAGTACACGCACAAGAAGCAGACCGGCGGCGCCGGGCAGTACGCCAAGGTCGTCATCAACCTGGAGCCCACCGGCGGCGACGGCGGCGGCTACGAGTTCGAGAACAAGATCCACGGCGGCCGGGTGCCGCGGGAGTACATCCCGTCGGTGGACACCGGCTGCCAGGAGGCGGCGGAGTTCGGCGTGCTGGCCGGCTACCCGATGGTGGACCTGAAGGTCACCCTGACCGACGGTGCCTACCACGAGGTCGACTCGTCCGAGCTGGCGTTCAAGATCGCCGGGTCGATGGCCTTCAAGAAGGCAGCGGCCAGGGCGGATCCGGTCCTGCTCGAGCCGGTCATGGCCGTCGAGGTCAGGACCCCGGAGGACTACATGGGCGAGGTCATCGGCGACCTGAACAGCCGCCGTGGCCAGATCCAGGCCATGGAGGACCGGTCGGGCTCGCGGGCCGTCACGGCTCTGGTGCCGTTGTCGGAGATGTTCGGCTACGTGGGTGACCTGCGCAGCCGGACCCAGGGCAGGGCGGACTACAGCATGCAGTTCGACTCGTATGCCGAGGTCCCGCCCAGCATCGCCAAGGAGATCATCGCCAAGGCACGAGGCAGAGTGACCTGCGGGGCGAAACCGGCCAGAGTCAGACAACAGCACACAAGTGACCAACGGCGCGGGAACGGAGCGCCAGGCCCCACTCCGGTGGGGAACGATCGCAACGAGGAGACACCAGTGGCGAAGGCCAAGTTCCAGCGGACCAAGCCGCACGTCAACATCGGCACCATCGGGCACATCGACCACGGGAAGACGACACTGACCGCGGCGATCACCAAGGTGCTGCATGACAAGTTCCCTGACCTCAATCCCTTCTACGCGTTCGACCAGATCGATAACGCGAAGGAAGAGAAGGAGCGCGGGATCACGATCTCGATCTCCCATGTGGAGTATCAGACCGAGAAGCGGCACTACGCGCACGTCGACTGCCCGGGCCACGCTGACTACATCAAGAACATGATCACCGGCGCGGCCCAGATGGACGGCGCGATCCTGGTCGTGGCGGCCACCGACGGTCCGATGCCGCAGACCCGCGAGCACGTGCTGCTGGCCCGCCAGGTCGGTGTGCCCTACATCGTGGTCGCGCTGAACAAGGCCGACATGGTCGACGACGAGGAGATCCTCGAGCTGGTCGAGCTGGAGGTCCGCGAGCTGCTCAGCACGTATGAGTTCCCCGGCGACGACGTGCCGGTGGTGCGGGTCTCCGCGCTGAAGGCGCTCGAGGGCGACTCGGAGTGGGGCAACAAGGTCGCCGAGCTCATCGACGCCTGCGACGACAACATCCCCGAGCCGGTGCGCGAGATCGACAAGCCGTTCCTGATGCCGGTCGAGGACGTGTTCTCGATCACCGGCCGCGGCACCGTGGTGACCGGCCGGATCGAGCGCGGCGTGATCCACACCAGCGACGAGGTCGAGATCATCGGCATCAAGGACAAGGCGCAGAAGACCGTCGTCACCGGGGTCGAGATGTTCCACAAGATCCTGGACGAGGGCATGGCCGGGGACAACGCCGGCCTGCTGCTGCGCGGCATCAAGCGCGAGGAGGTGGAGCGCGGCCAGGTCGTGATCAGGCCGGGCACCAACACCCCGCACACCGAGTTCCAGGCGCAGGTCTACATCCTGTCCAAGGACGAGGGCGGCCGGCACACGCCGTTCTTCAACAACTACCGGCCGCAGTTCTACTTCCGCACCACCGACGTGACCGGCGTGGTGCACCTGCCCGAGGGCACCGAGATGGTGCTGCCGGGTGACAACACCGAGATGAAGGTCGACCTGATCCAGCCGATCGCCATGGAGGAAGGGCTGCGCTTCGCGATCCGCGAAGGGGGCCGGACTGTGGGCGCTGGACGGGTCATCAGGATCGAGAAGTAACGAAGGACATGGGGCTGGTCTGGTGACCGGGGGACTCCCGGCCGACGCAGAACGCGATCGGCCGGGATCCCCCGGCCACCAGACAGACTCAGTGCCCGGCGGGACCCACGACCCGGGGAGTGCCACCGGCACCCAGGGTGGGGGGTCGCGGATGCCAAGCGGACAGCAGGAACAGTAAAAGCAGAAGGGCGCAGGGCGAATCATGGCGGGACAGAGGATCCGCATCCGGCTGAAGGCGTATGACCATGAGGTCATCGACAGCTCGGCGCGGAAGATCGTGGACGCGGTGATACGCACCGGCGCGAAGGTGGTGGGGCCTGTCCCGCTGCCTACTGAGAAGACTGTGTACTGCGTCATCCGGTCGCCGCATAAGTACAAGGACTCGCGCGAGCACTTCGAGATGCGGACGCACAAGAGGCTGATCGACATCATCGACCCGACGCAGAAGACGATCGACTCGCTGATGCGGTTCGACCTGCCGGCGGGCGTGCATATCGAGATCAAGGTCTGAGGACGCGATCATGAGCAAGCAGATCAAAGGCGTGCTGGGCACCAAGCTCGGCATGACCCAGGTCTTCGCCGACGACGGGAAGATCGTGCCGGTCACCGTGGTGCAGGCCGGCCCCTGCGTGGTCACCGCGGTCCGCAGCCGGGACGCCGACGGCTACGCGGCGGTGCAGCTCGGCTACGGCGAGATCGACCCGCGCCGGGTGAACAAGCCGGAGGCCGGTCATTTCGCCAAGGCGGGCGTGACCCCGCGCCGGTACCTGGTGGAGCTGCGCACCGACCTGGCCCCGGATTACACCGTGGGCCAGGAGGTCACGGCCGAGGCGTTCACGGCCGGCGAGCGAGTCGACGTCACCGCCACCAGCCGGGGCAAGGGCTTCGCCGGCGTGATGAAGCGGCACGGCTTCAAGGGCCTGTCCGCCTCGCACGGCACCCAGCGCAAGCACCGGGCGCCCGGCTCCATCGGCGGCTGCGCCTACCCCGGCCACGTGTTCAAGGGCCTGCGGATGGCCGGCCGGATGGGCGGCGAGCGCACCACCACGCCGAACCTGAAGCTGCACGCGGTCGATGCCGACCGCGGGCTGCTGCTGATCAAGGGCGCGGTGCCCGGCCCGGCCGGCGGCCTGGTCCTGGTCCGCAGCGCCGCCAAGATCCCGCTCGCCGCCGGCGGGCGGCCGCTGACCAGGAGTGAGGCACGATGAGCCCGGCCACCGACAGCGAGCCGAACGAGGCCGCCGGAACCGCCGGGGCGGACGGCGCGGCCGAGGACACCAAGGCGAGCCCGGCCAAGAGCACGGCGAAGGCCAGCACCGCCAAGCCGAGCACAGCCAAGTCGAGCACCGCCAAGGCCAGCACGACCAGGGCGAGCACGGCGAAAGCCAGTGCGACCAAGGACGACAGTGCCGCCAAGGACCCTGCCGCCAAGGGCACGGCCGCCAAGGACGCTGCCGCGAAGGCCAGTCCGGCCAGGCGCACGGCGAAGGCCAGTGCCGCCAAGGGCAGTGCCGCCAGGGACGAGGCCGCCGAGTCTGCCCCGGCTAAGAGCGGCACGGCGAAGGCCGGCACCGCCAGGACCCCAGCCAAGGCCAGCACCGCCAAGGCCAGCACCGCCAAGCCCAGCACTGCCAAGCCCAGCACGGCCAGGGCCAGCACCGCCAAGGCCAGCACGGCCACGGTCACCGAGGAGAAGCCGGAGCTGCCGGCCTCGATCTTCGACGCCAAGGTGAACGTGCCGCTGATCCATCAGGTCGTGGTGGCCCAGGAGGCCGCGGCCCGGCAGGGCACGCACGCCACCAAGACCCGCGGCGACGTGCGCGGCGGCGGCCGCAAGCCGTACCGGCAGAAGGGCACCGGCCGGGCCCGGCAGGGCTCGAACCGGGCGCCGCAGTTCGCCGGCGGCGGGGTCGTGCACGGCCCGCAGCCGCGGTCCTACGCGCAGCGGACGCCGAAGAAGATGAAGGCGGCCGCGCTGCGCGGCGCACTGTCGGACCGGGCCAGGCACGGCCGGATCCACGTGGTGAGCGGCCTGGTGGACGGGGACGCACCGCGGACCAAGGACGCCGTGGCCGCGCTGACCGCGCTGCTCGGCTTGGCGCCGGCGGCCAGCCCGGTGCTGGTCGTGGTCAATGCCGCCGACACCGTGACCCGGAAGAGCCTGCGCAACGCCCGCGGCGTGCACCTGCTCGACTCGGGTCAGCTGAACACCAGGGACGTGCTGGTCAGCGAGCACGTGGTCTTCACTAGGGATGCCTACGACGCGTTCGTCGAGCGCGCTACGCCGGGCGCCGCGGGCGCCGCGAGCGCTGCGGGCGCGGGCGCCAGGCAGGAGGACTGACAAGCCGTGAGCATAAGGAAGATCGACAATCCGCGGGACGTCCTGGTGCGGCCGGTCATCTCGGAGAAGAGCTACCGGCTGGCCGACGACGGCAAGTACACCTTCATCGTCGCGCCCGGCTCGAACAAGACGCAGATCCGGCAGGCGGTCGAGGCCGTGTTCCGGGTCAAGGTCACCGGGGTCAACACGATCAACCGGCAGGGGAAGCGGCGCCGGACCCGGTACGGCTGGGGCAGGCGGGCCGCCACCAAGCGGGCCATCGTCAGCCTCGCCGCGGGAGAGCGGATCGACATATTCGGCGGCCCGGTCAGCTAGCCGGCGATCCATAGGAGACCTGAGCACACATGGCAATCCGCAAGTACAAGCCGACGACGCCGGGCAGGCGCGGCGCCAGCGGCGCCGACTTCGCCGAGATCACCCGCAGTGAGCCGGAGAAGTCGCTGGTGCGCCCGCTGCACGGGCACGGCGGCCGGAATGTGCACGGCCGGATCACCTCGCGCCGTCGCGGCGGCGGGCACAAGCGCGCCTTCCGGCTGATCGACTTCCGCCGGGCGGACAAGGACGGGGTGCCGGCCAGGGTCGCGCACATCGAGTACGACCCGAACCGCACCGCCCGGATCGCGCTGCTGCACTACGCCGACGGGGAGAAGCGCTACATCCTCGCGCCGCAGGGACTGAGCCAGGGCGACCAGGTGGAGAACGGCCCGGACGCGGACATCAAGGCCGGGAACTGCCTGCCGCTGCGGAACATCCCGACCGGCACCGTGGTGCACGCGATCGAGCTGCGGCCCGGTGGCGGCGCCAAGATCGCCCGATCGGCCGGCTCAGGTGTCCAGCTGCTGGCCAAGGAGGGCAGGCACGCGCACCTGCGCATGCCGTCCGGCGAGATCCGGCTGGTGGACGCCACCTGCCGGGCCACCGTCGGCGAGGTCGGCAACTCCGAGCAGGGCAACATCAAGCTCGGCAAGGCCGGCCGGGGCCGGTGGAAGGGGCGCCGTCCCAAGGTCCGCGGCGTGGCCATGAACCCGGTGGACCACCCGCTGGGCGGCGGTGAGGGCAAGAGCTCGGGCGGCCGGCATCCGGTCAGCCCGTGGGGCAAGCCCGAGGGCCGCACCCGGCGGCCGAACAAGCCAAGCGACAAGATGATCACTCGCCGGCGCGGCAAGAAGAAGCGGTAGGAGCACTAGGACATGCCTCGTAGCCTGAAGAAGGGCCCGTTCGTGGACGACCACCTGCAGAAGAAGGTGGATCTCCAGAATGACAAGGGCACCAAGAACGTGATCAGGACCTGGTCCCGGCGTTCCATGATCGTCCCGGCCATGCTGGGTCACACGATCGCGGTGCACGACGGGCGCAAGCACGTGCCGGTCTTTATCACCGAGTCGATGGTCGGGCACAAGCTCGGCGAGTTCGCGCCGACCCGTACCTTCCGCAGCCATGTCCGGGACGACCGCCGTAGCCGCAGGTAGCAGGCGGGCCCCCAGGTGGCTCGTTAACTGCCCGGATTCTCCAGAAGAGAGCGAGAGATAGCGATGGAAGCGAGGGCGAAGGCGCGGTTTGTCCGCGTCACGCCGCGCAAGGCCCGCCGTGTGGTGGACCTTATCCGCGGGATGCCTGCCGAACAGGCGCAGGCGGCGCTCGCGTATGCCCCTGCCTCGGCGAGGGACCTCGTCGGCAAGGTGCTGGCGAGCGCCATCGCCAATGCCGCCTACACCCGGCACGTGGACGCGGGCTCGCTCGTGGTGAGCCGGGCCTGGGTGGACGAGGGCCCGACGCTGAAGCGCTACCGGCCGCGGGCGCAGGGCCGGGGGTACCCGATCCTCAAGCGCACCAGCCACATCACGGTCGTGGTGTCCGACGAGGGCGTGCCGGCCGGCCGGGCAACCGCCAGC
Source organism: uncultured Actinomycetota bacterium (assembly GCA_963719705.1). GTDB lineage: Bacteria > Actinomycetota > Actinomycetes > Streptosporangiales > Streptosporangiaceae > CAVRCV01. The sequence goes on along the minus strand of CAVRCV010000005.1, from coordinate 578,029 downwards.
CGCGCCAACCGTAGGGAGAGGACCCGCTAGTGGGCCAGAAAGTGAACCCGCACGGGTTCCGGCTGGGCATCACCACCGACTTCAAGAGCCGGTGGTATGCCGACAAGCTGTACAAGAGCTACATCGCGGAGGACGTGGCCATCCGCCGGATGCTGCAGCGCGGCATGGAGCGGGCCGGCGTCTCCAAGGTGGAGATCGAGCGCAAGAGCTCGGATGACGTGCAGGTGGACATCCACACCGCCCGGCCGGGCATCGTCATCGGCCGCCGCGGCGCCGAGGCCGACCGGATCCGGGGCGACCTGGAGAAGCTGACCGGCAAGCACATCACGCTGAACATCCTCGAGGTGCGCAACCCCGAGATCGACGCTCAGCTGGTCGCGCAGGGCGTGGCCGAGCAGCTGTCCAGCCGGGTGTCGTTCCGCCGCGCGATGCGCAAGGCCATGCAGACCGCGATGAAGGGCGGCGCCCGCGGCATCCGGGTGCAGTGCGCCGGGCGCCTGGGCGGCGCCGAGATGTCCCGGTCGGAGTTCTACCGCGAGGGCCGGGTGCCGCTGCACACGCTGCGGGCCGACATCGACTACGGCTTCTACGAGGCGCGCACCACGTTCGGCCGGATCGGCGTGAAGGTCTGGATCTACCGCGGCGAGGCCGCGCAGACCAGGGCCGAGCGCGAGGCCGCGGCCGCCGCGCTGCGGGCCGGCCAGCGCCGGGACTCCGGCCGCCCCTCGTCCGGACCGCGGCGCGGCCGCCGGCCGGGCGCGGGCGACGGCGGCGGCGGCCGCTCCGGCGGCGGGTCGGGACGTAGCGAGGACGGCGGAGCCGCTGGAGCCGGGTCCGGCCAGGGCCAGCCGGCCGGGGGCGCCGCGGGCGTCGCGGCCGGCGCGGCTGCTCCCGCCGCCTCGGGCGGGGAGGGCTGACCGATGCTTGTTCCCCGGCGGTTCAAGCACCGCAAGCAGCACCGGCCGGACCGGCACGGGGCCGCCAAGGGCGGCACCAGGGTGACCTTCGGCGAGTACGGCATCCAGGCGGTCGAACACGCTTACGTGACGAACCGGCAGATCGAGGCCGCCCGGATCGCGATGACCAGGCACATCCGCCGCGGCGGCAAGGTGTGGATCACGATCTTCCCGGACCGGCCGCTGACCAAGAAGCCGGCCGAGACCCGGATGGGCTCGGGCAAGGGCTCGCCCGAGTGGTGGGTGGCCAACGTCAAGCCGGGCCGGGTCATGTTCGAGCTGTCCGGCGTGGACGAGGCGGTTGCCCGTGAGGCACTCCGCCGGGCCATGCACAAGCTGCCCATGAAGTGCAAGTTCGTGAAGCGCGAAGTCGGTGATGCGTGATGCGAGCCATGCACAAGCTGCCCATGCTGTGCCTATCGAGGGCAAAGTTCGTGAAACGTGAAGTCGGTGATGCGTGATGCGAGCCATGCACAAGCTGCCCATGCTGTGCCTATCGAGGGCAAAGTTCGTGAAACGTGAAGTCGGTGATGCGTGATGGCGAAGGGTCTGGTGGCGGGCGAGCTGCGGAACTCGACTGCCGAGGAGCTGGAGTTCAAGCTCGCCGAGGCGAAGATCGAGCTATTCAACCTCCGCTTCCAGTCGGCGACCGGCCAGCTGGAGAGCCACGGGCGGCTGCGTGCCGTGCGCAAGGAGATCGCCCGCATCTACACCGTCATGCGGGAGCAGGAGCTGGGCATCGTGCGCGTGGTGGAGGAGGCGGATACCGATGAGTGACAAGCAGGGACCGGTGGTAACTGAAACTGCCGTGGTCCGCGGCTACCGGAAGGTCCGCGAGGGCCTGGTGATCAGCGACAAGATGGACAAGACCGTCGTGGTCGAGGTCGAGGACCGGGTCAAGCACCCGAAGTACGGCAAGGTGATCCGCCGCACGAAGAAGTACAAGGCGCACGACGGCGAGAACGCCTGCGGCGTCGGCGACCGGGTGCTGCTGATGGAGACCAGGCCGCTGTCGGCGACCAAGCGCTGGCGCGTCGCGCAGATCTTGGAGAAGGCCAAGTAGCTCAAGTAACCAGCGCCGGCGAGCCCGCCGGCTCGCCAGGACCCGCCGGCTGTAACGGCAGGCGAGAGTAAAGCAGGAGTTGACGTGATCCAGCAGGAGTCGCGGCTCAAGGTCGCCGACAACACCGGTGCCAAGGAGATTCTGTGCATCCGGGTGCTCGGCGGCTCGGGCCGGCGATACGCGGGCATCGGCGACGTCATCGTGGCCACCGTGAAGGACGCGCTGCCGGGCGCGGGAGTGAAGAAGGGCGATGTGGTCAAGGCCGTTGTCGTGCGCACCCGCAAGGAGCGCAGGCGCGGTGACGGCTCCTATATCCGCTTTGACGAGAACGCCGCCGTGCTGATCCGGGACGGCGGGGAGCCGCGCGGCACCCGCATCTTCGGGCCGGTCGGCCGCGAGCTACGGGAGAAGCGGTACATGCGGATCATCTCGCTGGCCCCGGAGGTGCTGTGATGGCTAAGGCCGACAAGGCTGCCCGGCAGGGAAAGGCCAAGCCCCCTGCCCTGAAGATCAAGAAGGGTGACCGGGTGATCGTGATCGCGGGCAAGGACCGCGGCCGCGAGGGCACCGTGATCCTGGCTGACCCGGTGAAGAGCCGGGTGCTGGTGCAGGGCGTGAACATGATGCGCAAGAACACCAAGGTTGACTATCAGGGCGGCCGGGGCGGGCGCAGCTACAAGGACGGCGGCATCATCAACACCGAGGCGCCGATCCACGTGAGCAACGTCCAGCTGATCGACCCCGAGACCAAGAAGCCGGCCAGGGTCGGCTACCGGGCGGCCGAGGGCAAGAAGGTACGGATCACCCGGCCGGGCGGTAAGGAAATCTGATGCCTGCGACGAAGACGAAGGATCGCGGCGCGGCGCCAGCCGCGGCGGAAGCCGCGGCCAATGACGCCGCCGCGGCCAAGGACACCACGCGGGTGCCGCCGCGGCTGAAGGAGAAGTACGCCGCCGAGATCGCACCCGCGCTGCGGGAGGAGTTCGGCTACGCCAACGTGATGCAGGTGCCCAGGATGACCAAGATCGTGGTCAACATGGGCGTCGGCGAGGCGGCCAGGGATGCCAAGCTGATCGACGGCGCGGTGAAGGACCTGACCCTGATCACCGGGCAGAAGCCGGCCGTGGCCAGGGCGCGGAAGTCGATCGCCCAGTTCAAGCTGCGGGAGGGCATGCCGATCGGCGCGCACGTCACGCTGCGCGGCGACCGGATGTGGGAGTTCTGCGACCGGCTGCTGTCGGTCGCGCTGCCCCGGATCCGCGACTTCCGCGGGCTGTCTGACCGCCAGTTCGACGGCCGGGGTAACTACACCTTCGGCCTGACCGAGCAGCTGGTGTTCTACGAGATCAACCCCGACCAGGTGGACCGCCAGCGCGGCATGGACGTGACCGTGGTCACCACCGCGACCAACGACGACGAGGGCCGCTCGCTGCTGCGGCGGCTCGGGTTCCCGTTCAAGGAGAGCTGAGTAGTGGCGAAGAAGGCCCTGATCGCCAAGGCCAAGCGCACGCCCCGGTACAAGGTACGGGCCTACACCCGGTGCTCCCGGTGCGGCCGTCCGCGCGCGGTATACCGCAAGTTCGGGCTGTGCCGGATCTGCTTCCGGTCCATGGCGCACCGAGGCGAGCTGCCCGGCATCACCAAGTCCAGCTGGTAACAACCGATCCACCCTGGGCGCGACGCGCCCACTGACCACGCCGAAGGTCCACCAGGAAACCACGGCGAGGAGGGCCACCAGGCCATGACCATGACCGACCCGGTTGCAGACATGCTGACCCGTCTGCGCAACGCTAACTCCGCCTACCACGATTCGGTGGCCATGCCGCACTCCAAGATCAAGGTGCACATCGCCGAGATCCTCCAGCAGGAGGGCTACATCGCCGGCTGGCACGTGGCGGACGCCCCGGTGGGCAAGAGCCTCGTGGTCGACCTGAAGTTCGGGCCGACCAGGGAGCGCTCGATCGCGGGGCTCAAGCGGATCTCCAAGCCTGGCCTGCGGGTGTACGCGCGCAAGGACAACCTGCCGAGGGTGCTCGGCGGTCTTGGCGTCGCGATCATCTCCACCTCGTCCGGGCTGATGACCGACAAGCAGGCGAACAAGAAGGGCGTAGGCGGGGAAGTCCTTGCCTACGTCTGGTAAGGAAGGCCGCGATGTCACGGATCGGGCGGATGCCCGTTACCATCCCGAGCGGCGTCGACGTCACCATCAGCGGCCGCCAGGTAACCGTGCAGGGTCCCAAGGGCACCCTGCGCCTGGAGGTCGCCGCGCCGATCGACGTGGCCCAGAGCAACGGTGCCATCACGGTCACCCGGCCAAGCGACGAGGGTGAGATCCGCGCCCTGCACGGCCTGTCCCGGTCGCTGATCGCCAACATGGTGACCGGCGTCACCGATGGCTACCGCAAGACGATGGAGATCGTCGGGGTCGGCTACCGGGTCCAGGCAAGGGGCAGCGACCTGGAGTTCGCGCTCGGCTTCAGCCATCCGGTGCCGGTCAGCGCGCCGGACGGGATCACGTTCCGGGTCGAGACGCCCACCAGGTTCGTTGTCGAGGGCATCGACAAGCAGCAGGTCGGCGAGGTCGCCGCCAACATCCGTAAGCTCCGCAAGCCCGATCCGTACAAGGGCAAGGGCGTGCGGTACCAGGGCGAGCAGATCCGCCGCAAGGTCGGGAAGGCTGGGAAGTAGAAGATGTCTGGTACCAGGACCAGGGGACCCGGGCGGATTACCGGCCGCGGTGCCCCGCGCGCGTCCGCCAGGGCACGGCGGCACCTGCGGGTCCGCAAGAAGGTGTCCGGCAGCAGCGCGCGGCCGCGGCTGGTGGTCAGCCGCTCGGCCCGGCACATGTTCGCCCAGCTGGTGGACGACGTAGCGGGCAGCACGCTGGTATCTGCCTCTACCCTGGAGGAGCCGATCCGCGGTGCCGCGGGGGACAAGACGGCCAAGGCGCGGCAGGTAGGCGCGCTGCTGGCGGAGCGGGCGGTCAAGGCGGGTATCGCCACCGCGGTGTTCGACCGCGGCGGCTACTCCTACCACGGCCGGGTCGCCGCGCTTGCGGACAGTGCCCGCAAGGGCGGCCTAGCACTGTGATCACTCAGATACGAGAAAGAAGGAACTACTGATGCCAGCAGCGCCGAGGCGCGGCTCCTCAGGCGGCGGTGAGCGGCGCGACCGCCGCGACGACCGCCGCGGCGGCGCGGCCGACAAAGGCGCCGCTTACCTGGAGCGCGTGGTCACGATCAACCGGGTGGCCAAGGTGGTCCAGGGCGGCCGGCGGTTCAGCTTCACCGCGCTGGTCGTGGTGGGCGACGGCAACGGCATGGTTGGCGTCGGCTACGGCAAGGCCAAGGAAGTGCCGGCCGCGATCGCCAAGGGTGTCGAGTCCGCCAAGCGGAACTTCTTCCGGGTGCCCAGGATCGCCGGCACCATCCCGCATACGGTGCAGGGCGAGGAGTCGGCCGGGGTGGTGCTGCTCAAGCCGGCCAGCCCCGGTACCGGCGTGATCGCCGGCGGCCCGGTGCGCGCCGTGCTGGAGTGCGCCGGCATCCAGGACGTGCTGTCCCGGTCGCTGGGCTCGTCCAACCCGATCAACGTGGTGCACGCGACGGTGACCGCGCTGAAGAGCCTGAACCAGCCGGAGGAGATCGCGGCCCGCCGCGGCCTGCCGGTCGAGCACGTGGCCCCGGCCGCGATGCTCAGGGCCAGGGCGGCGGCCGCCTCGGCGCCCGCGACGGGCAGCAGCTGAGCGGGGAGCGGAGATGACACAGCTAAGGGTCACCCAGACCAAGTTGAAGATCGGCGGAACCCAGTCGCAGCGGGACTCGCTGCGGTCCCTGGGCCTGCGCCGGATCGGTGACTGCGTGGTGCAGCCGGACCGCCCGGAGATCCGCGGCATGATCCGGGCCGTGCGCCACCTTGTCGCCGTGGAGGAGGTTGACACCCGATGACGCAAGGCGACACCGCGCCGGGCCGCGGGCTCAAGGTTCATCACCTGCGCCCGGCTCCGGGCGCGCACACCCCGCGCACCAGGGTCGGCCGGGGCACCGGCTCCAAGGGCAAGACGGCAGGACGGGGCACCAAGGGCTCGAAGGCCAGGGGCCAGATCGCGCCCGGCTTCGAGGGCGGCCAGATGCCGCTGACCCGCAGGCTGCCCAAGAGCCGGGGGTTCTCGAACTACCGGTTCAAGGTCACCTACCAGGTGGTCAACACCGGCCAGCTGGCCGCGCTGTACCCGGCGGGCGGCGCGGTCACGCCGGAGGACCTGGTGACCAGGGGCGCGGTCCGGCCTGGCCAGCTGGTCAAGGTGCTCGGCTCGGGTGACCTGGCCGCGGCACTGCGGGTCAGTGCGCACGCGTTCTCCGGCTCCGCCAGGGAGAAGATCACCGCGGCCGGCGGGACCGTCACCGAGCTGTGAGATGACCCCGGCCGGGTCCGGCGTCGGCCGTTTGACTGGCGCGGGCGCGTTAGACTTCGCGTGCATGTCGCGCTCCAGGTCACCAGGCCCGGCCGGGACGAGGAGCGGCAGATGATGTTGACCGAGCGAGCAGAGGACGGCGCATGCTGACCGCGTTCCTTAGGGCGTTCCGGACGCCTGACCTGCGCAGGAAGATCTTGTTCACGATCTTCATCATCGCCGTGTTCCGACTGGGCTGCTCGCTGCCGACGCCCGGCATCTCGCAGAAGGCACTGAACTCCTGCCTGAACGTGGCCTCGCACAGCACTACCGCGGGGCTGTTCCAGCTGGTCAACCTGTTCAGCGGCGGCTCGCTGCTGAAGCTGACGGTGTTCGCGCTCGGCATCATGCCCTACATCACCGCGAGCATCATCCTGCAGCTGCTCGCGGTGGTCATCCCCCGGCTGGAGACGCTGCGCCAGGAGGGCCAGGCCGGCCAGGCGAAGATCACCCAGTACACCCGCTACCTGACCGTTGGCCTGGGCGTGCTGCAGTCCACCGGGGTGGTCGCGCTGGCCAAGTCCGACCCCGGCAACCTGATCCCCGGCTGCACCAAGTCGCTGATCGTGCACCCCGGCGTTTTCACCATCGCGACCATGGTCGTCATCATGACGGCGGGCACCGCGGTGATCATGTGGCTGGGTGAGCTGATCACCGACCGCGGCATAGGCAACGGCATGTCCCTGATGATCTTCACCCAGATCATCGCGGTGGTGCCCAGCCAGATGCAGGAGATCTACGTCAGCAAGTCCAAGTTGATCTTCGGGGTCGTGGTGCTGGTCGGCGTGGCCACGATCGCGTTCGTCGCGTTCATGGAACAGGGCCAGCGGCGGATCCCGGTTCAGTACGCCAAACGGATGGTCGGCCGCAAGATGTACGGCGGAACCTCGACCTATATCCCGCTCAAGGTGAACCAGGCGGGCGTCATCCCGGTCATCTTCGCGTCCTCGATGCTGTACATCCCCGAGCTGGCCTCGCAGCTGTTCGGCAACCGGAACGCCACCTCGGGCTGGTCCTACTGGATCAACCGGTACCTGGTCCTCGGCCAGCCGGGCAGCACCCTGGGCAGCCTGTCCTATTACATGATCATCTTCTTCGTGCTGATCCTGTTCTTCACCTACTTCTACGTGTCGATCACCTTCAACCCGACCGAGGTGTCCGACAACATGAAGAAGTACGGCGGGTTCATCCCCGGCATCCGCCCCGGCGGCCCGACCGCCGGCTATCTCAGTTACGTGCTCAGCAGGCTCACCGCGCCCGGCTCGCTTTACCTGGGCCTCATCGCCCTGATCCCGATGATCGCCATCGCCCTGGTCGGCGCCACCCAGCAGTTCCCGCTGGGCGGTACCAGCATCCTGATCATGGTGGGAGTGGGCCTGGATACGGTGAAGCAGATCGAGAGCCAGCTACAGCAGCGCAACTATGAGGGTTTCCTGCGGTAGTGCGAGTCGTCCTCGTCGGGCCCCCCGGTGCGGGCAAGGGGACACAGGCCCAGTTCATAGCCTCACACCTGGCGATCCCGAAGATCTCGACAGGTGACATATTCCGGTACAACGTGAGCGCGGGCACCGAGCTTGGCCGGCAGGCCAGGGCGTTCATGGACCGGGGCGACCTGGTCCCGGACGAGGTTACGATCGCGATGGTGACCGGCCGCCTGCAGGAGGACGACGCGCAGGCCGGCTTCCTGCTGGACGGCTTCCCCCGGAACGTGCCGCAGGCGGAGACGCTGAAGAAGATGCTGGCCGAGTGGGACACCCGGCTGGACATCGTGCTCGAGCTGGTCGTCGACCATGACGAGGTGGTCCGGCGGCTGTCCGGCCGCCGCACCTGCCACCGCTGCGGCCGGGTGTGGCACGCGGCCTTCGACCCGCCCTCGCGGGCGGGCCAGTGCGACGACTGCGGCGGGGAGCTGTTCCAGCGCGACGACGACCGGGAGGAGACCATCCGGCACCGGCTGGATGTCTATCAGGTCCAGACCCAGCCGCTGATCTCCTTCTACGCCGACGAGGGCACCCTGCTCGGGATCGATGCCACCGGCCCGGTCGAGGAGATCACCGAGCGGGTGCTGACCGCGCTGCATCGCTTCGTGCGCTGACGCGGGGTCGTTTCGTGCGCTGACGCCGGGCCCGGTTGCCCGCTGATCCCGCCGCCCGCGGCGGGTACGGTTGACACGAACCGGGAGGCAGGATGCGGGTCAAGCGAGAACCGCCGATACAGGTCAAGACCGGTGGTCAGCTGGCCCTGATGCGGGAGGCGGGCCTGGTGGTCGCGCATGTGCTGGACACCCTGGCCGGGGCCGCCGAGCCGGGCATCAGCACCGCCGAGCTGGACGCGATCGCCGAGCGGGAGATCCGGGCCGCCGGGGCACAGCCGTCCTTCCTCGGCTACTACGGCTACCCCGCGACGATCTGCACCTCGGTGAACGACCAGATCGTGCACGGCATCCCGAGCCCGCAGGCGGTCCTGGCGGCCGGGGACATCATCTCGATCGACTGCGGCGCCATCGTCGGCGGCTGGCACGGCGACGCTGCCGTCACGGTCAGCGTCGGCCCGGCCCCGGCCGACACAGAGCTGTCCGGGCTGCTGCGAGCCTGCGAGCTGGCCATGTGGCACGGCCTGGCCGCCGCGGTGCCCGGCGCCCGGCTCAGCGACATCTCGCATGCTGTGGAGTCCAGTGTCCGGGCCAGCGGCCGGTACGGGATCGTCCGGGAGTACACCGGCCACGGCATCGGCTCGCAGATGCACATGGATCCGGCGGTGCCCAACTACGGCAAGCCGGGGCACGGCCCGGTGCTGGCCGAGGGCATGGCCCTGGCCATCGAGCCTATGCTGGTGCTTGGTCGCCCGCAGACCCGGCTGCTGGACGACGGCTGGACGGTGGTGAGCGCGGACGGGAGCCTGGCGGCTCATTTCGAGCACACGGTTGCCATCACGGCGGACGGGCCCAGGGTGCTGACGGCGGCCGACGGTGGCGAGAGCGGCTGGCGGCTCCTGGCCGCGGCCCGCCGGGCCGGCACTCCCTCCAACGGCTCCAGTGCACCCTCGAACGGCTAAGGAGCTCGGAGATGGCGGCCGATCCCAGGACCATGCGGGCCTCTGACGACGACCGCGACCGCGCGGCGGCGCTACTGCGTGAGCACCATGCGGTGGGGCGGCTGACTCCCGAGGAGTTCTCCGAGCGGCTGGACAAGGCATTCCAGGCAAAGACCATGGGTGACCTGGACGACCTGCTGTCCGATCTGCCCGGCATCGACCTGTACCGGCTGCCGGACGCCTCGGTGCGGCGCGGTCGCCCGCAGCCGGGAGCGTCCTCCCACTTCGAGGCGGTGGCCGCGGCCGGCGGCGCGGTGAGCAGAAACCGGATGTCACCGGCCTGGCGGGCCGCTTTCGGCTCGTGGTTCACCTGCAGCCTGCTCCTGTTCGTGATCTGGGCGCTGAGCGGGGCCGGCTACCCGTGGCCGCTGTGGGTGGCCGGGCCGTGGGGAGCGATCGTGCTCGGCAGCCTCATCACCGGCGGCGGGTCGCACCACGGCCGCGGGCGCGACCACCACGGGCGCGACCACCACGGGCGCGACCACCACCGGCACCACCAGCGGGGCCAGGTTGGCGGCGGCGACCAGGACCAGATCGGCGGCGAAGGCAGCGGCGGTCCCCCCGGCGGCACCCCTGACGGCACGCCCGGCGGCTGACGCCGCACCGCGGGCGGCGGGAATATCCGGCCGTCCTAACCGGTTGTGACGCAGTAGATGCACCGGCCGGGGTCAGTAAAATGGCCCCTGGTTCGCGCAGTCGGCGGGACTCGCGTAGAATCAGCTCCGGCCCATCAGCTGTCACGCCTGCCTGGCTCTGCCCGTCCGGCTTTGCTTGTCTGGCACTGCCTTGCCGGGCTGTGGCAGCTTTCATCGGGGTAGCCCCTGGTACCGCGGCGCGCATGCGCGCGAGCCGACCGCGGGGAAGCCGCTGATTGAACCGCACGATACCTGCCGTGGTCCGGCCCGTCCGGGCCCGGCGGGACAGACAGACATCATTCCGACCAAGAGTTCCGGGTAAAACGAGCAGCGAAGCGCGGAGGACATGCCCAAGAAAGACGGCGCCATTGAGATTGAGGGCACGGTGGTGGAATCGCTGCCGAATGCCTTCTTCCGGGTGGAGCTCGACAACGGGCACAAGGTCCTGGCCCACATCAGCGGCAAGATGCGGATGAACTACATCCGGATCCTGCCCGATGACCGGGTCGTCGTCGAGCTGAGCCCCTACGACCTGTCGCGCGGGCGGATCGTCTACCGGTACAAGTAACGAGGTGCCAGGGCCCGGAGTACCGCGCCCCGGCCCGGAGCACCTGAGGAGACAGGCAATGAAGGTCAAGCCGAGTGTGAAGAAGATCTGCAGCAAGTGCCGGATCATTCGCCGGCATGGCCGCGTCATGGTCATCTGCTCGGACCCGCGGCACAAGCAGCGCCAGGGCTGAGCCCAGCAAGGTCGCCCAGCGCAGATAGCACAGCGCAGCTAGCACAGCAGAGCAAGACACGCACCGCAGTCCGCTTCCGGCCCCGGCCGGAAGCGGATCACCCCCGGAGGAGGCCGGGGCCGGATCCGGGCAGGGATCCGGGAGCGGCGCGCAGGACCTCCGAGACAAGAAGGAGAACTGCCAACGATGGCACGCCTCGTCGGCGTCGACCTCCCGCGGGACAAGCGGCTTGAGGTCGCCCTCACCTACATCTACGGAATCGGCCGCACCCGCGCGCTGGAGACCCTCAGCGCGGCCGGGGTCAGTGGTGACACCCGGGTACGCGAGCTCGGCGATGACGAGCTGGTCCGGATCCGGGACTGGATCGACGCCACCTACAAGGTCGAGGGTGACCTGCGCCGGGAGGTGCAGGCCGACATCCGCCGCAAGGTGGAGATCGGCTGCTACCAGGGCATCAGGCACCGCCGCGGGCTGCCCGTGCACGGTCAGCGCACGCAGACCAACGCCCGCACCCGCAAGGGCAAGAAGAAGACCGTGGCCGGCAAGAAGAAGGCCGGCAAGAAGTAGTCCGGCAGCGGACCGATCACCTCCAGCTGAGGAGCTGCGATGCCTCCCAAGAGCCGTACCGGCGTGAAGAAGGTACGCCGCAAGGAAAGAAAGAACGTCGCGCACGGGCACGCGCACATCAAGAGCACGTTCAACAACACCATCGTCTCGATCACCGACCCGAACGGCAGCGTCATCTCCTGGGCGTCGTCCGGCCAGGTGGGTTTCAAGGGCTCGCGCAAGTCGACGCCGTTTGCCGCTCAGATGGCCGCGGAAGCCGCCGCCCGCCGTGCCATGGAGCACGGCATGCGCAAGGTCGATGTCTTCGTGAAGGGCCCCGGCTCCGGCCGGGAGACCGCCATCCGGTCGCTGCAGGCGACCGGCCTGGAGGTCGGCTCGATTCAGGATGTCACCCCGGTTCCGCACAACGGCTGCCGCCCGCCGAAGCGGCGCCGGGTCTGAGGAGATTGACAAGATGGCTCGATACACCGGTCCGGACTGCAAGCGGTGCCGCCGCGAGAAGACCAAGCTGTTCCTGAAGGGCGCGAAGTGCGACTCGCCCAAGTGCCCCATCGAGATCCGGCCCTACCCGCCGGGTGAGCACGGCCGCGCCCGCCCGAAGGGGTCGGACGAGTACCTGCTGCAGGTCAGGGAGAAGCAGAAGGCGCGCCGCATCTACGGCGTGCTGGAGCGGCAGTTCCGCAACTATTACCAGGAATCCACCCGCAAGCGCGGCAAGACCGGCGAGGTGCTGCTCCAGATCCTGGAGACCCGGCTGGACAACGTGGTCTACCGGGCCGGCTTCGCCAAGAGCCGGGACATGGCCCGCCAGCTGGTCGGGCACGGGCATGTCACGGTGAACGGGCGCAAGGTGGACATCCCCTCGTTCCGGGTCAGCGAGAACGACATCGTCGAGATCCGGGCCAAGTCGCACGAGATGACGCCGTTCGTCGTGGCCAGGGCCGAGGCGGGCGAGCGGCCGGTGCCGGCCTGGATCGAGGTCATCCCGGACAAGATGCGGATCCTGGTGCACACGCTGCCCAGCCGGGCCCAGATCGACACCCTGGTCTCCGAGCAGCTCATCGTGGAGTATTACTCGAAGTAGCCCGGTGCGCACGCCCGGCACCGGGGAAGTCGCGGCTGTCATATAGCGGGCAGCGCGGAAAGGAACCCACAATGCTTATCGCCCAGCGCCCGAGCCTTACCGAAGAGCAGGTCAGCGAGTTCCGTTCCCGGTTCGTCATCGAGCCGCTCGAGCCGGGCTTCGGCTACACGATCGGTAACTCGATCCGGCGCACGCTGCTGTCGTCCATCCCCGGCGCCGCGGTCACCAGCATCCGGATCGACGGGGTACTGCACGAGTTCTCCACGATTCCCGGCGTCATCGAGGACGTCACCGACATCATCCTTAACCTCAAGGAGCTCGTGGTCTCCTCCGAGCACGACGAGCCCGTGCACATGTACCTGCGCAAGCAGGGCCCCGGCCCGGTGACCGCGGCGGACATCGCGCCGCCGGCCGGCATGGAGGTGCACAACCCCGAGCTGCACATCGCCACCCTGAACAGCAAGGGCAAGCTGGAGATGGAGCTGACGGTGGAGCGCGGCCGCGGCTACGTGTCCGCGGCCCAGAACAAGCAGCCGGGCCAGGAGATCGGCCGGATCCCGATCGACTCGATCTACTCGCCGGTGCTGCGGGTCACCTACAAGGTCGAGGCCACCCGGGTCGAGCAGCGCACCGACTTCGACAAGCTGATCCTGGACGTGGAGACCAAGCCCTGCATGCGCCCGCGGGACGCGGTGGCCAGCGCCGGCAAGACGCTGGTGGAGCTGTTCGGGCTGGCCAGGGAGCTGAACGTGGATGCCGAGGGCATCGACATCGGCCCGTCGCCGACGGATGCGGCCCTCGCCGCCGATCTCGCGCTGCCGATCGAGGAGCTGAACCTGACCGTCCGCTCCTACAACTGCCTGAAGCGCGAGGGCATTCACACCGTGGGCGAGCTCGTCGCCCGCAGTGAGCAGGACCTGCTCGACATCCGCAACTTCGGCGCCAAGTCGATCGAGGAGGTCAAGCAGAAGCTGATCGACATGGGCCTCGCGCTGAAGGACTCACCGCCCGGGTTCGACCCCGGAACCGCGGCGGACAGCTACGGCGCGGACGACGACGAGAGCTACGTCGAGACCGAGCAGTACTGATCCGTACCGGATGCCGGATAGCCGGCGCCGCAGGTAGCGATACGCAAGGAGAACGTTCCGATGCCCACGCCCACCAAGGGCCGCCGCATGGGCGGCAGTGCCGCCCACCAGCGGCTCATGCTGGCGAACCTTGCCACGGCGCTGTTCGAGCACGGCAAGATCACCACGACCGAGGCCAGGGCGCGCAGGCTCCGGCCGGTCGCCGAGCGGCTGATCACCTTCGCCAAGCGCGGGGACCTGCACGCCAGGCGCCAGGTGCTGGCGGTGGTGACGGACAAGACCGTCGTGCACACGCTGTTCGCCGACATCGGTCCGAGCTTCGCCAGCCGCGACGGCGGATACACCAGGATCACCAAGGTGGGACCGCGCAAGGGTGACAACGCCGCGCTCGCCGTGATCGAGCTGGTGCGGGAGGAGGCGGAGGCCAAGCCGCGCCGCCGTCGCGCCCGCCGGACCCAGCCGAACCGCCCGGCCGCGACGGCCAGCGCGCCCGCCGAGACGGCCGAGACGGCCGAGGACGCCGGAGCGGCCGCTGCCCCGGATCAGCAGGCTGCGGGGGCGGCGGACGCCAGTGCGGACGATTCCGCTGCCGCTCAGGCCGAGGAAGACGCAGCCGACGAGACGGATGCCGGGGAAGACTCCGGCGACGACGAGTAGCCAGGATCAGCCGGGCCAGGAGGGCAGACAGCCTGGGGCTGTCCGGCTGCGCCTGGCGGTGAGCTACGACGGCTCGGGGTTCCACGGCTGGGCCCGCCAGCCCGGCCTGCGCACGGTGCAGCAGGTGGTCGAGGACGCGCTCGGCCGGGTGCTCGGCCTGCCCGCCGCCCCGGCGCTGACGGTGGCGGGCCGTACCGACGCCGGCGTGCACGCGCGCGGTCAGGTCGCCCACGCCGACGTCCCGGCGGACCGCTGGGAGCCGGCCGCGGGCTCAGCACGGCGCCAGTCAGCACGGGGCCAGTCAGCACCGGGCCAGCCAGCACCGGGGCCAGCCAGCACCGGGCGGATCAGCAGCGGGCGAATCAGCACTGCGCCGCCTGGCCCGGCTGCTGCCGGCCGATGTCCGGGTGACCGGGATCGGCGTGGCGGCCGACGGCTTCGATGCCCGGTTCTCCGCGCTCTGGCGGCGCTACAGCTACCGCGTCTGCACCAGGCCCGCCGGGGTGGAGCCGTTGCGGCGGCACGACACCCTGTGCTACTCCCGCCCGCTCGACCTGGACCGGATGAACACCGCGGCCCGGCCTTGCCTCGGCGAGCACGACTTCGCCGCGTTCTGCCGCCCGCGCCAGAACGCGGCCAGCAGCACGGTGCGCGACCTGCTGCGGCTGAACTGGGCGCCGGAGGAACCGGGCACCGTCGTTGCCACGGTGGTGGCGGATGCGTTCTGCCACAACATGGTTCGCGCCCTGGTAGGCGCGCTGCTGGCGGTCGGGGACGGAAGCCGCCCGGTCAGCTGGCCGGGTGACCTGCTGGTGGCCGGGGTCCGCGACCCGGCGGTCCGGGTCCTGCCGCCGCATGGCCTGTGCCTGGAGGAGGTCGGCTACCCGCCAGATACCGGCCTGGCCGGCCGGGCCAGCGTGACCAGGTCCTCCCGCCGGTGACCCTGGCTACGGCTTGCCGGTCACCATCCGGGTGGTCAGGCTGACGTTCACGGTCTGCTTGATCAGGTTGCTCATGAACGTCTCCAGGGCCCGGCGCTGCGCCTTCGACCTCGGCGCCCGCCGGTCGGTGAAGTCGGCCAGGACCAGGATCAGGTAATGGCCCTTGACCTCCGCCTCTTCCAGCCCGGTGGCCTTGCTGAGGCTGTGAGTGGGCCCCTTCGGCGCGTCCAGCGGCTGGATGAACTGCGCGGCCCCGGCCGACTTCCCGGCCTTCCTGGCGGCGCTGAAGCTCTTCAGGTTCAGCACCCCGATCGTGCCCATCTGCTTCTTCTTGACCGACACGTAGCTCGCCCGCAGCACCTGGGTGCAGCCGGCGTGAGCGACCGCGGCCTGCAGCCGGGAGCCGACGATCGCCGCGCCGCACTTCTTGCCGGTGTGGCGGACCGTCCTGGTGTAGGCGCCCGCGGCGCTGAACCGGAGCGGGAAGAGCTGGCTGGTGGTCAGCGGGGCCGGGTCACTGATCCTGGTGCCGATGAAGCGCCACGGGCCCGGCGGCGGCGTGGGCGTCGGCGTTGGAGTCGGTGTCGGCGGTGCGGACGGCGAGGTGGTGTGCCCGGCCGGCGGCAGCGCGCTGGTTCCGCTGTGCCTGCTCTTCTGCCAGGCGTAGGCCCCGCCCAGCGCGGCGCACGCCAGCAGGCAGATGGCCACGATCCAGACGGTCCGGCGGCCACGCCGCGTGCTCCGGCTCCCGCGCGCGCCGCGCCGCGCAGGGGCGGCCGGGCCGGGGCGACCGGGGCCGGGGGCCGGGGCGACCGGGGTCGCCGACGGTGCCGTAGTCGCTGACGTCCCCATGCTGGACGGGAACACCGCCCTGGACGGGAACACCGTGGGCGGACGCGACACCGGCTGCCGGGCTTGCCGCCAGCGCCGGATGACCCTGGCCGGGTCCGGCCTGCTGGCTAGGGTCCGGGTACTCCTGGCCCGGTCCGCCGTGGCCATCGGCGGGCCAGCCAACCCGCAGCTCACTGGCCTCGCCGACGCCGCCGTCGGCATGCGGGGCCCGGTTCCAGGCGGAGAACTGGCCGGGCGGGTAGAGCGGGGCCGGCTGGCCGGGCGTCGGCGGAAAGCCGCGCACCGGTCCCTTGACACCTGCGCCACCGGTCCATCCGTACCGGGGAACCGGCTGGGTGTGCTGGCCGACGGTCGTCCGCGCACCCGCCGCCCGGCGGCCGGGCCGGTAGTCGGGGCTGAACATGGATGACTCGCCGTCCGGTGACGCGCCGTCCGGTGACTCGCTGCCCGGCTGGCCCCGCCCGGCGCGGCGGCCCCGGCGGCCCGGCGTATCCGGCCCGGACTGGCCCTTCCGCCTGCCAGGTGCCTGCCCGGTCGCATCGTCACCTGGGTAGCGCATGCGGTGAGCGTACCGGCCGCCCGAGCGGCCCGGAGCGGTTCGGGTACCGTTGACCGGAATCGGCGTGCCTGCCGGGCATCAGCACCGGCTTCGCTTTGACCATGGCCGGCCAGCCCGGTATCCTTCAGACGCGTCCACGTGGACCGGCATGCCCGTGTGCCCCTCTTGCGGGTGCGTGACTTGCGGCCGGTGCAGCGGATTCGGAGTCAGGGCGGCATTCCCCTGGCCGGACCAGGATCAGGACTCACACGCGAAGGCTAATGACTGTGCGCACTTTCAGCCCGAAGGCCGGCGACATCACCAGGCGCTGGCATGTCATTGACGCCTCTGACGTCATTCTCGGTCGGCTGGCCAGCCAGACCGCGATCCTGCTGCGGGGCAAGCACAAGCCGATCTTCGCGCCGCACGTGGACACCGGCGACTTCGTCATCATCGTCAACGCGGCCAAGGTCGCGCTGAGCGGCAACAAGCTGCAGACCAAGATGGCCTACCGGCACTCCGGTTATCCGGGCGGCCTGCGCTCGGTCGCCTACGGAGACCTGATGGCCAAGAGCCCGGAGCGGGTCGTCACCAAGGCCGTCAAGGGCATGCTGCCCAAGAACACGCTGGGCAGGCAGATGCTGCGCAAGCTCAAGGTCTATGCCGGCCCTGAGCATCCGCACCAGGCGCAGCAGCCGGTCCCGTTCGAGATCACGCAGGTTGACCAGCACCCGGCGGCCAGGGCCGGCAAGCCGGCACCCCGCCGGCGGCCAGAGCCGGCAAAGCCGGATGAGTAGCGGCCAGAGCACATCAGAGCCGATCAGGAAACCCGAGGAAGACACTGTGGCCGAGCCCACTGACGCGCAGGTTGTCCCAGCCGATGCCGATGCCGAGACCGCGGGGGAGCACGTCTCGCAGTACACCACGCAGACGTCCGACGCGGCGGCCACCGGGTCGGCCAGGACCGCTGCGCGCAAGCCGGTCGTGACCGGCAACGCCCTGGGCACCGGCCGCCGCAAGCAGGCGATCGCGCGGGTCCGGATCATGCCGGGCTCCGGACAGTACAAGATCAACGACCGGACGCTCGACGACTACTTCCCGAACAAGGTGCACCAGCAGCTCATCAACGAGCCGTTCGTGACGCTCGGCGCCGACGGCCAGTTCGACGTGATTGCGCGCCTGGCCGGCGGCGGAGTCACCGGCCAGGCCGGGGCACTGCGCCTGGGCATTGCCAGGTCGCTGGTGCTGGTTGACCCGGAGAACCGCCCGGCGCTCAAGCGGGCCGGATTCCTGACCAGGGATCCGCGGGCGATTGAGCGCAAGAAGGCCGGCCTGAAGAAGGCCCGGAAGGCGCCGCAGTACTCCAAGCGCTGATCCGGCCAACCAGTTACCCGCCGTCAGCGTCGCAGTATCGGGGAGATATCTGCTAGCCGGAGGGCAGGAGCTACTTCTATGGGCCGTCTGTTCGGGACTGACGGTGTCCGGGGTGTGGCGGGTCGTGACCTGACCGCTCGCCTTGCCCTGGAGCTGGCCGCCGCCGCCACCGAGGTGCTGGTTACGGGAGCGCTGACCGCGGGGGGCGGCCACGCCGGGAACGGGCGCCGCGGTCGCCCGGCCGCCGTAGTAGGCCGCGATCCGCGGGCATCCGGCGAGTTCCTGGAGGCCGCCGTGGTGGCCGGGCTGGCCAGCAGCGGCGTCGACGTGCTGCGGCTCGGTGTCATCCCCACTCCGGCGGTGGCCCACCTGACCGGCGCGCTCGGCGCCGACTTCGGCGTGATGCTGTCGGCCAGTCATAATCCGGCGCCGGACAACGGGATCAAGTTCTTCGCGGCCGGCGGCCAGAAGCTGCCCGACGTGGTCGAAGACAAGATCGAGGCCGCACTGTACCGGCGCCTGGCCGCCCCGGTCGCCCCGGTCGCTCCGGTCACCCCGGTCGTCCCGGCAGCGGGCTTCGGCCGGGTCACCGACGCCTCCGGCGAGGCCGAGCGTTACCTCGACTACCTGCTGGCCACGCTGGCCAAGCCGGGCGGCAATGGCTCTGCGTCACCGGCAGCCCAGCCGCTGGCCGGGCTGCGGGTGGTCGTGGACTGCGCGCACGGTGCCGCCTACCGGCTGGCACCGCGGCTGCTCCGGCGGGCGGGCGCCGAGGTGATCGCGATCGGCGCCGAGCCCGACGGGCTGAACATCAACGCCGGATGCGGCTCCACCAGCCTGGGCACGCTGTCCGCGGCGGTGATTGAGCACCGTGCCGACGCGGGGATAGCGCACGACGGTGATGCCGACCGGTGCCTGGCGGTAGACGCGGACGGCCAGGTCATCGACGGAGACCAGATCCTGGCCGTGCTGGCGCTTTCGCTGCGGGATGCCGGCAGGCTGCCCGGCGACACCATCGTGGCCACCGTCATGTCCAACCTGGGTCTGCGGCTGGCCATGCGGGACGCGGGCATCTCCGTGATCGAGACGCCGGTCGGCGACCGGCACCTGGTGGCGGCGATGCAGGCCGGAAGCTACCTGCTTGGCGGCGAGCAGTCCGGCCACATCATCCTGGCCGATCACGCCACGACCGGGGACGGCCTGCTGACCGCCCTGCACCTGCTGGCCCTGGTCGCGGCCGCGGCGGCTGCCGCTCGCCGAACTGGTCGGTGTGATGACCAGGTACCCCCAGGTACTGATCAACGTCCCCGGCGTCGACAAGTCCCTGATCGGTTCCTCCCGCGAGCTGATTGACGCGGTAGCCGCCGCCGAAGCCGAGCTGGGCGAGTCCGGGCGGGTCTTGGTCCGGCCCAGCGGCACCGAGCCCGCGGTCCGGGTCATGGTCGAAGCCGTGGACGCCGGCCAGGCCAGCCGCCTGGCCGGCCGCCTCGCCGACGCCGTCCGCGGCCTGGCCTGAGCTGTCGCACGACCCCCCAGCCGAGCAGCCGACGTCGAGCACGACCGTGATGTCAGCTGGCTAATCAGAGTCGTTGAACCTGGCCAGAGTCCATCGCGCGGGCGGCCACCTGGTCGGGTCCTGATCAGTCACCCACTCGGTCACCGACGCGAGACTGAGGCGAAGATCGAACGACCGATACAGCGGCAGCAGCCCTAGTGCGTGGAACGACACCTCGACTGTCTCGGCGTGACCGACGAGGATAACCGTCGTGTTCCGGTGCCGGTCAGCAATATCGAGGATTGCCCTGCTGCACCGAGCCACCAGTTCCGCCCAGGTTTCGTTTCCGGTTTCGAACGGCCGGTAGATGCCACCGCCGGGAAGAGCATGCTCCGCCTGGACAAGCTGCTTGGACTGCCCGTCCGCCCAGTCCGGCACGTGCCACGTGCACAGCCCGCAATCTTGCGCAGGCACAACATCGAGCGCTGCCGAGATCGCTGCCGCCGTTTCGATCGCTCGGCGCAGCGTCGAGGAGTACACCGACACTCCCGGCTCGTCTTGCAGCTCGGCAGCAAGCCGCTTCCCCAGCCTCGCCGCTTGCCCATGACCCGGATCGGTCAAGCCTCGGCAGCCGTTCGGGCCACCGAAGATACCCTCGACCCCGCAAACCGACTCAGCATGCCGGACAAACAGCAACCGCGTCCCCATCGGCGCAAACTACCGCAGTTGGATAGCGTCAGCATGTCCCGGCGAGACTCAGCGGCTAGCTCGGCTCGCCCGACCGCAGGGCTCAGGGGGAGTATGGTTCTGCCGCTGCTCAGGCGGCGGTGCCGGGCGGGGCGTGGCTGCGCAGGTGCTTTGTGCCGTCCGGGCTGACGGCGGTCACCGTTCCGTCCGGATGCAGCTCGATCCGCCAGCCCCAGCGGTGAACCGCTATCAAATGGTGGAAACTACACAGAAGTATCAAACCGGTCAGCTTGGTCGGGCCGCCCTGCGACCGCGGCACCACATGATGCACTTGACAAGCTGCTACCGGCTGGTCACAGCCGGGGAACCGGCACCGGCGGTCCCGGCGGGCCACCGCCCGGCGCAGGTGGACCGGGATGGTCTCGGTGATCGCGCCGACATCCAGCGGCAGGCTGACCGAGGCCACCAGGTCCTCCGGCAGCCCGGACCGCAGATAGGCGGCCACGCCGCCAGGACCGGACAGCACCCCGGTAGCCCACTGCAGCAGCAGCCGCCGGGCGGCTGACTCGCAGCGCTGCCGCCGCGCGGCGGCCCGCGGGCCCTCGGCGGCCGGTGCCGCGGCGCGGGCCTTGCCGTCGGCCAGCGCGGTCGCGAGCCGGTCCAGCAGGTCATGGTCGACATGGCCGGTCACGACCGGCACTATCGATGCGTCGCAGTCGTCGCCCGGCCCGGCCGCCGGCCACGGCCCGGGCCTGGCGGCCGCATCGTCCTGGCGGCGGAGCCGATCGAGGGTCATGCTCAGCTGAATCTGAGTCGGCTGCGCCGGCCCGGTCGGGCAGGCATGCGCTGCCGACAAGCCGCCTGCAGGCCTCCTCAAGGGCGTCATGCTCACGCTGGGCCCTGCTGCGGGTGTCCTCAGGCCCGGCCTTCTTGCCGAGCGAGTCCAGCACCGCGCGCAGCGCCGCCTGGCACTGCGGGGTCAGCTCGCCGCTGAGGCTGCCCGTGCCGCGGAACGTCTCCTCCAGCCGCACCCACCGGTCTTCGAACCCGTCGCCATCCTTGTCGGGTCCGGCCGTACGGTGCCGTATCTCCTCCGCCAGCGCGGCCAGATCGGAAAGCTCCGCCCCGGCCCCGGCGGCCTCCAGCAAGATCGCGTCGGCGTCACCGCGCAGCGCCTCGGGCAGATTGCCGGTCCAGCGGCAGATCGCGCGGGCAAACGACTCCGACACCTGGCCGGCCGCCAGCGCCCGGCGCACCGCAGAGTGATCATCCAGCCGCCGCATCCACCCGACCGCCCCCGCAGCCGCACCAGGAGTCATCTGGCACTGCCACTTCAGCCAGGTCCGGGCTGACCCATGACCGTCCTTTTCATACCCGGACTGGGCGGTGAACCCGGCCAGGACCGACGCACGGGCAGCGGTGTGCACGGCGCCGATGTGCTCCAGACCGCGCAGGCATTCCGCCTGCACGTCAGCGGGCAGGGCCGTGGCGTCCGCCGAGGCCAGCCAGGCCAGACCGGCACGCGCCATCGCCACCGCATCCGCGGCACACGACGGCTGGCTGATCTTGCCTGGTAAGCACATCAGCAACCTCCAGAATCGATGCTCCCGGCGCGCTGGCCCTTCTGGCTATCTGGCCCTTCCGGCGATGCTGCCTGCTCGACTGCATGCTCTCGAATATAAATACTATTTTAGCACACTGCCAGGACAAACTAAACGGCAAATCGGCGGGCGGCTGGACCTGCCGCAGTTGCGGTTCACCGGACGTTGCCGTCGTCGCGGACGGCGGCCGGCCCTGGCCAAGCGGGCCGGGGTACGGGTTGCTCTTGATCGTCAGCGCTACCCAGGTTGAACTCGTAGAGATCGGGTCATGACGTCGGCTGATCGCGGGCGTATGACCGCGGTATGCGGTATGCGGTATGCGCAGCGGGGCGGGTACACGCCCGCCGGGCAGCAGCGGCGTGAGCAGTTGCGGCTGGAGGCCGCGGCGCGGTTCGCCCGCGGCGACAAGATCAGCCAGATCGCACACGACTTGCGGGTCACCCCGGGGTCGGTGCGGCAGTGGCACCGGGCCCGGGAAGAGGGCGGGACCGGGGCGGTCCGGTCGCGGGGGCCGGTGTCGGCCGGGCGGCTCAGCGCGCGGCAGTGGGCCCGGCTGGAGTTAGAGCTGGGGAAGGGGCCGCTGGCGTACGGGTTCGCGGCCGACCAGCGCTGGACGCTGGGCCGGATCAAGACGCTGATCGGCAGGCTGTTCCATGTGGGGTACACCGTCGAGGGCACCTGGAAGCTGATGCGCCGGCACGGCTGGTCGTGCCAGGTGCCGGTGCGCCAGGCGATGGAACGCGACGAGGAGGCGGTCGCGATGTGGAAGGCCGACGTGCGGGCCGGTATAAAAGCGCCGCGCGCGACCTGGGTGCCTTCATCTGTTTCGAGGACGAGACGGGCCAGGGGCTGAGGCCGCCCAAAGGGCGGACCCGGGTGCCGCACGGGGCGCGGCCCTGGTACGGGTGCGCGGCGCGGGCGGCGGGCGGGTCAGCATCGCCGGCGTAGCGTGCTACCGGTCGGGTGACCGGCCCCGCCTGTTCTACCAGCTGCGCGTCTACCGTCGCCGCAAGGGCGAGGCCGAGGGGTTCAGCTGGAGCGACTACCGGGACCTGATCATCGCTACCCACCGTCAGCTGTCCGCCCCCCTGGTCTGGTGCCGGGATAATCTCAACAACGACTGGCTGCGGATCTTCCGGCTGCCCGCGTACGCGCCCGACCTCAATCCGGCCGAGGGCATCTGGTCGCTGCCCAAGCGGGCCATGGCCAACTTCGCCGCCGCCGACCTGGACAGCCTGGTCCGCATCGTCAAGCGCGAGCTGAAGAAGATCCAGTACCGGCCGCACCTGATCGACGGATGCCTGGCCGCGGCCGGCCTGACCATCGAACCTGTCGAGCTCCAGCTGACGCGTTGCGGGTCGATGTCAGATGATCCGTAACGCTTCCGGCCAGACGATCTCGTTGGGCTCAGGGCACCCGGCCGGGCTGGGCAACCGGGGTTAGCGAGGGCGGGAGCGTCAGCAGCTCGCGGGGAAGGTGCCTGACCATTCGGCGAGTTCGGCGGTGATCCTGAGCAGCTGCACTGTGGAATGCCGTTGCGGTCGAACTGCGAGGGCGCTTAGCGTGCGGGGATGAAGGTGCCCGACCGTTGCCTGGCGGACCTGCGGGAGCGGGGTTACCTGCTGTTCGAGGGTTTCCTTGAGGCTGGCGAGCTGGCCGCGGCCCGGGAAGCCCTGTGGCTGCACTACCCGCGGCCCGAGTCGTACTTTGCCGACCCGGCTGCTCATGCGTGGCTGGTGACCGACCAGTGGGCCGGCGAAGTCAGCGGACCGTGGCGATCATGGAACCTGAACCGGCTGGCCTTCCACCCGGACCTGCTCGACCTGGCCGAGCGCTTCCTGGGCTCAGCCGACCTGCGGCTGTACGAGGCGTCGCTGTGGGCCAAGTACGCCGGAGCCGTCGACTACGACCAGCGCCACCACCGCGACTTCGTCAACCACAGCCTCGTCGTGCCCAAGCGCTCCGAGCCGGCCACGCAGATGCTGAGCTGGATCCTCCTGTCCGACGTAGGCGATGAGGACGGCCCTACCAAGATCGTTCCGCTGTCGGCCGGGCAGAGCGTCCCGTACTGGCCGGTCCCCGGGCATCACGACATCACGAACTACCTCCCCGAGGGGATGTTCGCCGGGGAGGAGGTCTCGATGACCGGCCCGGCAGGAACCCTGTTCGCTTTTCGGTCCGACGTACTTCACCGTGGGTCGCGCATGACCGGCGAACGATCAACCCGCTTTGCGCTCCTCGCCGACTACGACGTATGGGCACCGCGCTGGACCGGCCGGGTCGCCTGGGCCGAGCGCGCGACGCGGTCCGACTGGTTCGAGATCGTCGAGCGGGCCTCTCCCCGGGAGCGATCGGTGTTCGGCTTCCCAGCTCCGGGCGACCCGTACTGGGACGAGCAAACCCTGGCCGACACCCAAACGCGCTACCCCCGGGCCGATCTGACCCCCTACCGCTAGAGGACCGGGCAGCCGAACCCTGCAGCTGTGCAGGCTCTGCGGCGACACCCCCAGCCGGTGCGCGACCTCAATAACCCCTCCCCGGACTGCACTGCACCGTCCCGCATGATGGTGAGGACGACCGGACCAAGCGGAGTACGGCACCTGACCATCGAACCCTGGTAACAGCAAGCTCTACGAGTTCAACCTGGTTAGCGCTGGCCGCTGGTCTTCGTTTCTAGCGTCCTGGCGAGTTCCAGCCATTCCCTGGCTGGCCGCGCGCGAACTCGGCGAGGAGGTAGGCGGAGTGCGGCGGGACGGTACCGCCAGGTCCCGCCACCCGTTCGCTGAGGCGGTAGCGTCGAGCCAGGTCAGCAGCGCGCGCCCGGACTCGGTATGCCGCGAGGACGGGTCTTTCCCGAGCCTGGCCAGCAGCAGACCGCGCTCTCTGGGCGCGGCTGCGGCCATCGAGGCCGACGCGTGCCGACGCCGCGTGACGGCTGTGCCGCCATCCGCCGATCAGACCTATCCGGGTAAGCGCCGATAATGCGTCTCGCCGCGGCCCGACGAACTGTGCTGCCTGCGCGGGACCGCATGCGTACGCTTGTATCAAGGAATGCTGGTTCGGAACCTGATTCCGGGGACACCAGCATCAATCAGTCGAGCCAGATGGCAGGCAGCATGGTGGATGACATCGAAAAGCAAAGCGTACTGTTCTTGCCCGACAAGTTTATGGACCATCGCATGTGGTCCGATATTCCTGACCGTATCGGATCGGCCGCTAACGCCGCTCACTTTGACCAGCTTGGCGAGATGCCGTGGACCGGCGATGATCATCAGTTTCTCGACGTGGTGCGCGATCGCGCGCCACGGGGCTCCTTCGACCTGGTGGCCGCGGCACATGAGGCGGACCGGCTGGCGTTTGCGCTTGCCGAAGCCGGGCTGGCGCGAGGGGTGGCGCTGTTCCAGCCTGCCATCCCGTGGTCGGCCATCCCGGACGGCGTGCGTCCCGATACCTCCGGTCTTGACATCGATCAGATCTTCGACGAAGCAGCCGGTGCCTACGGCCCGCTGACTGATGCCATCCTGCACGACCCGGACGCAGGCAGGCGACGAGCGGCGCTCGTCAGCTTCGCCCGTGACTACGCCGGCGTCAGCCTTGAGCCTCCAGAACTTGAGCTCGCGGTGGGCATGTTCAGCGATCACGCAGAGGAGATCGCCGCGGCTGTGCGCGCGTTCGCTGCCGCCGAGGCCGAAGATGACGCACGCGAGCAGGCACGGCCTGCTCGCTCGTGGGAGGAACAGTTCGGCTCTGTGGCGATGCCCATGGTCCTGATCGTGGCACGCCGGGCCAGGCCAGTTGCCGACGCCGTGGTGGCCGGCAGGCCCATCGAGGTTGTCACGGCTGACGGCATGGGCGGGCTCGCCTTGCCGCCCGACCGCGCCACCGGCGCTGACACCATCCTGCGAGTGCTTGATCGTGTCCGTCACGGCTGAGAGCAGGCTGGCCAGACCTCAGCGACCGGCTGCGAGGTAAGGACTTGCTGATGCCACCCGCTCGCTGCGTCTTCTGGCGGACGCGCTGCAGCTGTCCGAGGAGAGCCGGAGCGAGCTCGCCACCGCCGCGAACGTCACCCTGTTTCGTGCTGCTCATCAGGCACGGGGACGGATTTCAGGAAGACCAGCAACCCAACCGCCGTGACCGCCATTATCGCACCGGCAATCCCGATGACCCCGGCCAGGCCGACGGCATCTGAGACCACGCTCGCCAGGGCGTATCCTACCGGCGACAAGACCTGCCGCATCACATACGCAATTCCGGCTGTCAGGTCTGACCAGATGGAACTGCGGACTCGTTCACCAGCGGTCTTTCGCGGCAGCCGCGCCAGTGCCACGCTGGCAGCGGAGACAATGAACGTCAGCCCGTCAATTGCGAGCATCATCCAGACGCCCAGAATGGCGATCAGTATGCCCGCGAGCACCGGGAAGATGATTTCGCACGTGCGGTTTGTAATCTGCAGTGCCGAGTTCAGCCGCAGCAGGCTGTTCTTCCCGGCAACCCCGGCTGCCGCGGTCCTGAGTGAGGGGTCGAAGATGGCCTAGCCGACGCTGAGTGCCACGGCGGCCCCCGCCAGCCAGGGCAGGCTGGCGTGCCCGCGTGTTATGGCGATATCTGCCCGCACACGCAGCTCCTTGCTGGCAGCCGGCCTGCTTTCAAGCGGCTGGCCGGCCGCCTCGCTCCCTCATGGCGTTCATTCGGCGCACATCTGGCATTCGGCGTACATCCGGGCGAAGCAGAGCCTCGGATCATTGTCATCGGTGCCGCCAGGGGGTGTCCACGACGTCTGTGCGCAGTCCGTCAGCACTCTTGGTTCCTGGCAGGCCCAGGTGCCCTGGCGGCTCCGGGCGGTACGCACCTGGCTGCGCCCGGCCGCGGCGTCGCCAGCCCGCGGCGGAAGCCCTCAGCGCGGCCGGTTATGGCGATGAGGTGCAGGCAGTATGTGGCCTGAATGAACAATCAGCCAGGCCTCGTCACTCTGGGTAGTTTCTTTCACCCCCCTGACGGATGCCGCCTGGCCCGGCGGCTGGCAGATTCCTGGTAACGCCGCCGCACGGGATCGCCGGGCGGCAGCCGCAAGGGGGGACTACCGTGCGCCAGATCATCTCCGCCGACGTGAGCACGCCGGCGGTCGTGCTCAAGCTGGATCCGAACGTGCTGCACCACGGCGGGCTCGGCGTGATCCGCAGCCTGGGCCGGATCGGCGTGCCGGTCTACGGGGTGCATGAAGGGCCGGCCGCGCCCGCGGCAAGCTCCCGCTACCTGCACGGCCGCTGGTACTGGCAGCCTGGCCAGGACGACGCGGACCGGCTGCGGGACGGGCTGCAGCGGCTGGCCGAGCGGATCGGCCGCCCGTCGGTGCTGATCCCGACCGACGACGCCGGTGCGATCTTCCTGGCCGAGCACGGCGAGGGGCTGCGGCCGTGGTTCCTGTTCCCGCGCCAGCGCAGCGGGCTGCCGAGGCAGCTCGCCGGTAAGCACTCCCTGCTGGAACTGTGCCGCGAGCTCGGCATGCCCTGCCCGCGGGCCACGGTGCCCGGCACGGCGCAGGCGGCCCGCGACTTCGCCGCGGCGCACGGCTACCCGGTGATCGCCAAGCTCACCACGCCGTGGCAGCCGGGCAAGCTGCGCAGCACCTTCATCGTCACCAGCCCGGCCGAGCTGGATGCCGCCTGGCAGGCCAGCGCCGACGCCGGAGCCGGCCTGATGGTGCAGGAGCGGATCCCGGACAGCGACTCGGGCGACTGGTTCTTCCACGGCTACTGCGACGCGGACTCGCGCTGCCGGCCGCCTTTACCGGGATCAAGGAGCGTTCTTACCCGGCCCACGCCGGCCTGACCAGCCTGGGTCGCTCGGCGCCGAACCCGCGCCTGCGCGACCAGGTCACCGGGCTGCTCAGCCGCCTGGGCTACCACGGGATCTGCGATCTGGACCTGCGCTTCGACCCCAGGGACGAGACGTACAAGCTGCTCGACTTCAACCCCAGGCTGGGCGCCCAGTTCCGGGTCTTCCGCGACACCGCGGGCCTGGACGTGGCGACCGCGCAGTACCTGGACCTGACCGGCAACACGCTGCCGGAAGGCGAGCAGCTGACCGGCCGCCGGCTGCTGGTGGAGAACTACGACCCGATCGGCGCCATCGGCTACTGGCGCCGGGGCGAGCTCGGGCTGCGGTCCTGGCTCGCCTCGATGCGGGCGGTGGACGAGCGCGCCTGGTTCGCCAGGGACGACCTGCGGCCGTTCGGGCTGATGTGCCTGCGGATGGCCGGGCGGCTCGCGTCCCGCTCGATCGGCAGTCGGCACCGCCCCGGCCAGAGGGGCGAAAGCCGGCACCGTCGGCCGGAATTCCGCTATGCCGCAGGCCGGGCCGCGAGCCGGCCGGCGGCCTGACATCCGCACTGACCCTGGAGGGGGCACGTACATGACCGAGAAAACTGACGTGGCGATCGTGGGGGCCGGCCCGTACGGGCTGTCGGTCGGAGCCCACCTGAGGGCGGCAGGCCTGCGGACTCGCCAGTTCGGCTCGCCGATGCGGCTGTGGCGCGGGATGCCCCGCGGCATGTTCCTGAAGTCGCAGGGCTTCGCCTCGAACCTGTCCGATCCGGCCGGCACGCACACGCTGGCCGCGTTCTGTGCCAAGGAAGGGCTGCCGTACCGCAGCTACGGGCTGCCGATCCCGCTGGACACCTTCATCTCCTACGGCCAGTGGTTCACCGACGAGCAGGTGCCCGGCCTGGAGACCACCATGGTGACCGGGATCGGCCGGGCCGGCGGCCAGTACGAGATCGAGCTGGCCGACGGCGAGCGGCTGCAGGCCGGCCGCGTCGTGATCGCCGCCGGGGTGGAGCACTTCCCGTGGGTACCCGGGCTGCTCGCCGCGCTGCCGCACTCGGTGTGCACGCACAGCTCCGAGCACGCCGACCTGGCCGCGCTGCGCGGCCAGAGCGTGATCGTGGTCGGCGCCGGGCAGTCCGCACTGGAGTCGGCCGCGCTGCTGCACGAGAACGGCGTCAGCGTGCGGGTCGTCGCCCGGCGGCCGAAGCTGGCCTGGAACGGCGACCCGCTGGCACCGGACCGTGCGCTGCTGCGGCGGCTTGCCGAGCCGGAGGCCGGGCTCGGCTCGGGCTGGGGCAACTGGCTCTACTCCGAGCGGCCCGGCCTGTTCCGGCACCTGCCGGAAGCCAGCCGGGTGCACCGGGCCCGTACCGCGCTCGGCCCGGCCGGCGCCTGCTGGCTGCGCGACCGGGTGACCGGGCAGTTCCCGGTGCTGACCGGGCACACGGTGACCGGAGCCGCGGCATCCGGCAGCGGGGTCCGGCTGCGGGTGGCGCCGGCCGGCGGATCGGAGCGGGAGCTGACCGCCGATCACGTCATCGCGGCCACCGGTTACCGGCCCGACCTGCGCCGCCTGGCGTTCCTGCGGCCGGAGGTGCGCTCCATGCTGCGGACCGTGGCCGGCAGCCCCTGGGTCGGGGCCGGCTATGAGTCGTCGCTGCCCGGGCTGTTCATCGTCGGCCCGGCCGTGGCGCCCACCTACGGGCCGGTCATGCGGTTCGTCTACGGCGCCCGGCACGCGGCTACCAGCGTGGCCGGCCGGCTGGCCGACTCGGCCAGCGCCGGGCCGCGGATGATGGCCACGGCAGGCCGGTCATGAGGATCCGGCCAGGGCCGGGCGCGCCCGTGGTTTCCGTCCTGCCCGCTCAGCGGCCGCAGCCGGGTCCGCCAGTGCTCAGTCAGGCAGTGCAGCCGGGTCCGGCCGCGCTCGAGCGCCCGGCGCTGCGGGCCGCGGCGGCTGCCGCGCTGCCCGCCGCCGACGTGCTCGCGCTGCTGATCGCGGTCGCGATCACCGGCGTCGCGTCGGCATGGCCACTCAGCCCGGCCGCCCTGCTGTACCCGCTCGGCGTGCTGGCGATCTCGGCCGGGCTGCGCCAGTACCGGCTGCGGATCACCCTGCGCGCGGCCAGCGGGGCGGCCCGGATCGCCGTCGCCGCGCTGCTGCCCGCCCTGGTCACCCTGCCCTGGCTGGCCCCGGGCCGGGCCGCCTTGCTAGCACTGCTGACGGCCGGGCTGATGCTCGCCTTCCGGGCGGCCGCGTGCACCGCGGTGCGGGCCGCCCGGCGCCGCGGCCTGCTGGCCGACCCGGCACTGGTGGTCGGCGCCGGGACCATGGGCGCGCACCTGGCCGAGGAGATGCTGGCGCACCCCGAGCTCGGCCTGGTGCCGTGCGGCTTCATCGACGACGGCCCGGCGCGGCGTGACCTGCCCGCACCGTGGCTGGGCGGCCTGGACGACCTGCCCGCGGTGGCGGCCCGGCTGCGGATCCGCCGGATCGTGGTCAGCTTCACCGCGGCCAGGGACGAGGACCTGGTGGCTCCGCTACGGGCCAGCCGCCTGCCGGGCACCGACATCTGCGTGCTGCCGAGGCTGCACGAGGTGGCCGCCGCGGTGCCGCTGGCGAGCCTGGACGAGATCTGGGGCATCCCGCTGGTGCCGCTGCGGCGCGCGCCGTCGGCGGCCGGGCGGGCGGCCAAGCGGGCCTTCGACATCGCGGCCGCCGCGATCCTGCTCGCGCTCACCGCCCCGCTGGTAGCCGTGCTCGCCGCGGCGATCCGGCTGCGGTCCGGGCCGCCGGTCCTGTTCCGCCAGGTCCGGTGCACCGGCCAGGGCCGCAGCGCGACCATCGTCAAGCTGCGCACGCTGCCCGGCCAGCCCGGCCCGGACACCCGCTGGACGGTGCCGCCCGGCGAATGCGGCTGGCTCGGACGGCTGCTGCGCGCCACCCACACCGACGAGCTGCCGCAGCTGGTGAACGTGCTGCGCGGGGACATGTCGCTGGTGGGCCCGCGGCCGGAGCGGCCTTACTTCGCCGGCCGGTTCCGGCGCGAGGTGCCCGGCTACGGCGACCGGGAGCGGGTGCCGGCCGGCCTGACTGGCTGGGCCCAGGTGCACGGGCTGAACGGGGACACCTCGATCAGCGAGCGCTGCCGCTTCGACAACTTCTACATCGAGCACTGGTCCCCGTGGCTGGACCTGGTCATCCTGGCCAGGACCTTCGCAGCCGCCCGGCCGGGGCAACCGGGGGGTGCGGCATGACGGCGGACAGCCGGATCCGGCTGCGCCACGCGCCGATGATCCTGATGTACCACGGCGTGGACGAGGTGACCGAGGATCCGAACCACCTGTTCATTAAGCCAGAACGGTTTGCCCGGCAGCTGGACTGGCTGGAGCGCAGCGGGCTGCGCGGGGTCAGCGTGAGCGAGCTGTCCGCCGCGATCCGGGCCGGAAGCTCGCGCGGCCTGGTCGGCATCACCTTCGACGACGGGTACGCCTGCGTGCTGGACACCGTGCTGCCGGAACTGGCCAGGCGCGGGTTCACCGCCACATTCTTCATCATCTCCGGCCGGATCGGCGGTACCAACGAGTGGGATGCCGGGCCGTCCTGGCCGCTGCTGACCGCCACCGGGGTCGCCGGGCTGGCCGCGGCCGGGATGGAGATCGGCTCGCACAGCAGCACGCACCCGCGGCTGGCCGGGCTGCCCGGTCCCAGGCTGGCCGCCGAGATCAGCCTCAGCCGGCAGATGCTGGCCGCGCTCACCAGCGCGCCGGTGCGGGGGTTCGCCTACCCGTACGGGTCCATGGACGCCGCGGCCCGCCGGGCCGTGACCGAGGCGGGCTACGACTACGCCTGCGCGGTCGAGACGCCGCTGGCCGAACTCGGCCGGGCCGCGCTGCCCAGGACCTACGTCGGGCCGGACGACGGCCCGCTCCGGCTGGAGCTCAAGCGGCGGCTGCACAAGGGCTACATCGCCATCAAAGGGGGACGGAAATGAAGGTTCTGCACGTGATCACCGGGCTGGACGCCGGCGGGGCCGAGCTCCAGCTGGCGATGCTGCTGCGGCGCACCGGCCACCAGGCCGACGTGGTGACCCTGTACAACCCCGGCCCGGTCACCGACCGGATCCGCGCGGCGGGCACCTCGGTGCGCGACATCGGCATGCGCCGCAACACCGAGCTCAGCGCGCTGTGGCGGCTGTACCGGATCATCCGGGCCGGGCGCTACGACGTGGTGCACGCGCACCTGTACCGGGCCCAGGTCTACGCCAGGCCCGCGGCCCGGCTGGCCGGCGTCCCGGTGGTGCTGACCACCGAGCACTCGATCGGCGACACCCACATCGAGCGCCGCGAGATGACCGCCGGCGTGCGCGCGCTGTACCTGGCCTCCGAGCTGTTCTCGGACGCGACCATCGCGGTCTCGCCGGTGGTGCGCGAGCGGCTGGTCAAGTGGGGGGTGCAGGACCGGAAGATCACCGTGGTGCCGAACGGCATCGAGGTCGGCGAGCTGGCCTTCGATCCGGCCGCCCGGCAGCTGGTGCGGGAGCAGTTCGGCATCGGGCCGGGGACCTACGTCATCGGCACGCTCGGCCGCCTGGACCCGAACAAGCGGGTCGACCTGATCATGGCGGCGGCCGCGCCGCTGCTCGGGCCGGACCGCAAGTTCCTGATCATCGGCCGGGGCGAGGACCAGGCCAGGCTGACCGCCGCGGCGGAGCGGCTCGGCATCACCGAGCACGTGATCTTCGGCGGGTTCCAGTCCGACACCAGGGCCATGCTCGCCGCGTTCGACCTGTACGTGGCCGCGTCCGTGCAGGAGACCTTCGGCCTGTCCGTGCTGGAGGCGCTGGCCAGCGGGCTGCCGGTGCTGTACACCACCTGCCCGGCGCTGGATGGCATCGCCACCGAGTGCGCCCGCCAGGTGGCCGGCACCGCCGAGGCGCTGGGCGATGAGATCCGCAAGGAAGCCGAGGCCGGGCCGCGGGACCGGGTGCCGGACCAGGCGGTGTTCGCCAGCTACGGGATGGCGGCCGTGGCCGCCCAGCTGGACCAGATGTACCGGCAGGTGCTCGCGAGCAGGCCCAGCCGGGCCAGGCGGGCGGTGGCGCGCCGGGCAGTGACACGGCAGCGGGGGCCGGCGGGACTGCTGCCGGACGCTACGCCAGCCAGCTAACACAGATGCAACGGGGGAGCAGTTCATGGTTATTCACCGGATGCGGCACGCGGTCGTCGCGACAGTGCTCGCGGTGGCGATGGCCACCACCGGCCTGGCCGGGGTCGTCGCCCTGACCGGGGCCGGCCTGGCCGCGAGCGCGGCCACCGCGCCGCGGGTACAGCTCGGCGTCCTGGTCGTCTCCGACGGCTCGGCCTGGGTCCAGGCGATCCAGCAGCAGCTGGCCTCGGAGGGAGTCCCGGTCAAGGTCATCAGCCTCAGCGACCCCGGCCGGCCAACGATCACCAGCTCGATGCTGTCCGGGACGCTGAGCAACGGCACCCCGGTCGGCAACTACCAGGGCATCGTGCTGCCCAGTGACGCCCCGGCCGGGCTGTCGGCGGCCGAGCTGAGTGCCCTGGCCGGCTACGAGAGCGCGTTCTCGGTCCGCCAGGTGGACGGGTACACCTATCCCACCGGCAACGTCGGCACGAACGCGCCGATCTACGGCGGCTCGCTGGACGGGTCGCAGGTTACCGTCACCGCCGCGGCCAAGGCGGCCGGGTTCGGCTACCTGAACGGCACGTTCAGCTTCGAGGGCACGCCGGGCGGCTCGCTGTCCTACGGCTACCTGGCCCAGGCGCAGACCGGCGGCACCGGCACGTACACGCCGTTCCTGACCGCCCAGGTGCCCGGCGGGACCGGTACCGGCGCGCTGGCCGGGGTCTATACCAGCGGCACCAGGCAGCAGCTCGTGCTCAGCTTCGGCTACAACTACTACCAGCTGCAGTACCGGTACCTGGCGCACGGGATCGCGGACTGGCTCACCCGCGGCATCCACCTGGGCTACTGGCGCAACTACCTCACCGTCGACGCCGACGACGTGTTCAACGCCGACGGGCACTGGAGCCAGCAGGGCAAGTGCACGCCGGGCGACTCGACCTGCCCGCCGGGCACCCCGGACACCACCCCGATCCGGATGACCCCGGCCGACGTGACCTTCGCCAGCCAGTGGAGCAAGCAGCACAACTTCACCCTGGAGTTCCTGTACAACGGCGGCCCCTCGGCGCTGTACCAGGTCAACGGCAAGGACCCGCTGCTGACCGCGTTCAAGCCGGTGGCCAGCCAGTTCCGCTGGGTCAACCACACCTACACGCACCAGTACCTGGGCTGCGTGCAGGACTTCACGGTCAGCCCGTGGCGCTGCCAGACCGATGCCAGCGGCAACATCCAGTGGGTGCCGGCCGCCACCATCAACAGCGAGATCAACCAGAACATCACCTGGGCAAAGCAGAACGGGATCCCGATCGAGGCCGATGAGCTGGCCACCGGCGAGTACTCCGGGCTGCGGATCCTGCCGCAGCAGCCGGCGGACAACCCGAACCTGGTCAGCGCCATGGCGCCGGACAAGATCAAGTGGATCGCGATGGACGCGTCCAGGGAGCCGGCCATGCGCTCGGTCGGCGCGGCGCTCGGCCTGCCACGGCACCCGATCGACGTGTTCTACAACGTCGCGACCCAGGCCGATCAGGTGTCCGAGTACAACTGGCTGTACGACTCGACGGCCGACGGCGGCAGCGGGCTGTGCCAGACCGCCACCACGTTCAGCTGCCTGGCCCCGCTCGACCTCAGCACCGGGTGGTCCTCGTTCATCCTCCCGCTGCAGGTCAAGACCATGCTCGGGGCCGTGCTGCAGAACGACCCGCGGCCGTTCTACATGCACCAGTCGAACCTGACCGGTGACCGGCTGGCCTACCCGGTGATCGACGGCGTGCTGGCCGATTACGCCAGCGCGTTCGCCGCGAACACCCCGGTGGTGAACAACCGGATGTCCGGCGACGGCGCGGCGCTGCAGGCCCAGGGCACGTGGGCGCAGGTGCTCGGCGCCGGTTCGGTGACCGGGTACGTGCAGGGCGCCACCGTCACGATCACCGGGCCGTCGGGCACCTCCGTGCCGGTCACCGCGCCGGCCGGGACCAGGGTCGGCACGGCCAAGGGCGCCGCCTACGGCGCCAGCTACGCCGGCGAGCTGTCCGGCTACACCAGCCTGGGCAAGGGCGGGCTGACCCTGGTGCTGCCCTCCGCGCCGTACCCGGCCGGGACCTCGGCTGCCGCTGCCGGGAGCCCGGCGACCTCGACGCCCGCGACCGCGGCCAGCACGCCTGCCACCCGGTCCACGACCGCGATCAACCAGGCGGTCAACCCGGTGCAGCTGCCGTCCGGCAAGCTGGGCAGCGCGGTCCAGGCAGCGGTCAACGGCAGGCCATGAGGATCGCCCTGACCGCGGAAGGCACCTATCCGCACCACTTCGGCGGCGTCAGCGTCTGGTGCGACCAGCTGATCCGCGGCCTGCCGGAACACGACTTCGACCTGGTGGCGCTCGTCGCCAACGGGACGGAGCCGGTCCGGTGGGAACTGCCCGGCAACGTGGCGTCGCTGGCCGCGCTGCCGCTGTGGGGCCTGCCCCCCCGACCCCCCCGGAACCCCCGGACTGCCCGTCCCGGCCGACTCCCGCGGCCGGGACGGGGCAGCCGGGCGCGGGCCGAGCCTCCGGTCGGCGACCTGGTTGAGGTCCTGCTGGCGCCGCCGGAGCAGGGACAGGACCAGTTCGCCTGGCTGATGCGGGAGCTGTTCGGCTGCGCGCAGCGGGGTACCCTGACCGGCGCGCTGGCCAGCGAGCACTCGGTGGCGCTGCTCAGCCACGCCTGGGAGAAGGGGGACGGCGACGCCGGGCAGGCTGTCCCCACCGTGCACGACGCGGTCACCGCGCTGCAGCTGCTGGAGCACGCGCTCCGGCCGCTCGGCTACCCGCCGGCCAGGGCGGACGTGGTGCACACGGTGACCAACGGGCTCGGCGTGCTGCCCGCGCTGGCCGCGAACTGGCGCTACGGCACCCCGGTCATCGTCACCGAGCACGGCATCGCGCTGCGGGAGCAGTTCCTGCACAGCCGGCAGGGCCCGTACCGGTGGCCGGTGCGCAGGCTGTACCTGCGGTTCCTGCGCCGCCTGTGCGCCCTCGGCTACCAGCAGGCGCAGATGATCACGCCGGGCAACGTCTACAACAAGCGCTGGGAAGCCCAGCTCGGCGCCGACCTGGGCAAGGTACGCACGATCTACAACGGGGTGAACCCGGCCGACTTCCCGGCCCTGGCCGGCGAGCCGGAGGTGCCGACGATCTGCTGGGCCGGGCGGATCGACCCGGTCAAGGACCTGGACACGCTGCTGCGCGCGTTCAGCCTGGTGCGCGGGCGGCTGCCGGATGCCCGGCTGCGGATCTTCGGCTCGCCGCCGCAGGGCCAGGAGCCATACCTGGAGCGCTGCCGCGCGCTGGCGGCCGAGCTCGGCCTGGCCGCCGCGGTCAGCTTCGAGGGCCGGGTGGAGCACATCAGGGACGCCTACGCGGCCGGCCAGATCGTGGTGCTCTGCAGCATCACCGAGGGCTTCCCGTACACCCTGATCGAGGCCATGACCTGCGGGCGGCCGTGCGTGGGCACCGATGTCGGCGGGGTGACCGAGGCGCTCGGCGACACCGGCCTCGCGGTTCCGCCGCGCAGCCCGCAGGCGCTGGCGCAGGCCTGCCTGACCCTGCTGGAAGACGCCGGGCAGCGGCGGAAGATGGGCGCCGCGGCCCGGCTGCGGGCGCTGGAGTACTTCACCGTGGACCGGGCGATCAGCGCGTTCGACGAGCTCTACGCCTTCCTCGGCGCGGGCCGCCCTACCGGTGGCGGAGCCGCCGGCCCAGCCAGCACTGCCGGTGGCGGAGCGGCCGGCCCGCTGGCACTGCCGGTGGCGGAGCGGCCTGCCAGCCGGACTGCCGGTGGCGGAGCGGCCTGCCAGCTGGCACGGCAGCTAGCACCGTGCTCGCTAGTACTGGGGGCGGCCGGATGAGTGCGCCGAGCCTGACCGATCCCGCGGTCCTGCCGGGCGCTGCCCGCGGCCCGCTCGGCGTGGTGCCGGACGGACGGCCAGAACCGCGGTCGCTGCCCGCCACGGTCGAGGGGCTGTGCGCCGAGTTCCGCGAGGTCTGCCAGTCGGCAGTGGACCCGCTGGAGATCGCCAGCGCGCTCGAGTTCGAGGGCCTGAGCGACCAGGCGGCGCGAGATATCTACCACAGCGCCGATGTGTTCGCGCTGGCCAGGCAGATGTACGCGGCGGTGCCCCGGCAGCCGGCCGAGCCCGAGCCGCCCGCCGACCCGTGGCAGGCCAGCCGCCTGCGGCCCGCGCTGCACGGGCTGCTCTACGGCCTGCCCGCGGTCTGCTTCCCGGCCGCCGCCGGGCTGCTGGCCGGGCCCGGCGTGCTGGCCAGCCTGGTGGTGGCCCTGCTGACCGCCTGGGCGCTCAGCCAGGGCCTGGCCTACCTCGGCTACCTGCGGCTCGGCACGGCCGACGAGGCGGGCACCCGGCGGATGCTGCGCGCGGGCCTGGCTGCCGGACTCGGCCTGACCGGGCTGGCCATGACCGCCGCCGGGCTGATCACCCACGCCAGCCCCGAGGTGCTGGCGTTCGGCGCCGGCGAGGGCGCCTACATGCTGGGCGCCTGCGCGGCGATGGTGCTGGCGGCCGACCGCTGGCTGCTGCTCGCGCTGGCGCCCGGGGTGGCCGGCGGCGCGGCGTTCCTGCTGCTCGGCCGGCCGCCGGGCCTGGAGCACCTGACCTGGGCCGCGCTGGCCGCCACCCCGGTGCTGGCGGTGGCGCTCGCGGTAGTGGTGACCCGCGGCCTGGCGGGCAGTGGCCGCGCGCCGCCGAGCTGGCCGCCGCCGCCCCGGCCGCGCTGTTCGGCCTGATCGCGGCCGGCCTGCTGACGTTCCCGCTGATCGCGGGGCCGGCCGGGCACGGCGGGGTGAACCCCGGTGCACTGGTCGCCGCGCTGCCGCTGTCGCTGTCCATGGGCGCGGCCGAGTGGAGCCTGCTGTGGTACCGGCGGCGGATGCGCCGGCTGGTGCGCCAGACCGGGGAGCTGGCCGAGTTCGGCCCGGCGGCCCGGCGGGCGCTGCTGGCTGCCGTCGCGCAGTACCTGGCCGGCGCGGTCGCGCTCACCGCCGTGGCGGCATGGATCGCGCTGGCGGCCGGGCTGATCCGGCCGGACTGGATGGTGCTGGCCGAGCTCGCCGCCTACCTGGCCCTGGGCTGCGCGATGTTCGTCGGGCTGACGCTGCAGGCGCTGGGCGCGCGCGCGTTCGCGCTGGCCGCCTGCGCGGTGGCACTGGCCGCCGAGCTCGCGCTCTGGCGGACCGGGGTGACGGTGCAGCTCGCCGCCTGCACCGGGCTGCTGATCGCGCTGGCCGGCTACGCGGCCACCGAGCTCAGCCGGGCGGTACGGCACGGCTACTAGGGCCCGGACGACGAAAGGCGCCGCCGGGCGCACCGGCAGAACACCTAAAACGGGGGGAAGACAGATGAACGAGCTCGTCGCAGTGACCGGAGCCGAGGGATTCATCGGCTCGCATCTGGTCGAGGCGCTGGTGCGCCGCGGCCACCGGGTCCGGGCCATGGCGCTGTACAACATGTTCAGCACCGCGGGCTGGCTGGACGCACTGGCTCCGCAGGTGGCCAGCCAGGTGGAGGTGGTGTTCGGCGACGTGCGGGACCCGGCCTGCGTACGCGCGCTGGTGGACGGCGCGGAAGTGGTGTACCACCTGGCCGCGATCGGCTCGGTGCCGTACTCCTACAGCGCGCCGCGCTCGTTCGTCGACACCAACACGATCGGCACCCTGCACGTGCTCGAGGCGGTGCGGGACTGCGGCACGCCGCGGCTGGTGCACACCTCGACCAGTGAGACCTACGGCACCGCGCGTAGCGTGCCGATCAGCGAGGCGCACCCGCTGCAGTCCCAGTCACCGTACGCCGCGTCCAAGACGGCCGCGGACAAGCTGGTCGAGTCCTATCAGCTCAGCTTCGGCGTGCCCGCGGTCACGCTGCGGCCGTTCAACACCTTCGGCCCGCGCCAGTCCGCCCGCGCGGTCATCCCGCAGATCATCACCCAGCTGGCGGCCGGCGCCCGCCAGATCCAGCTCGGCGCGCTGGACCCGACCAGGGACTTCAGCTACGTCACCGACACCGCGCAGGCGTTCATCGAGGTGGGCACCGCGCCGGCCTGCGCGGTGCTGGGCGAGGTGCTCAACTGCGGCAGCGGCACGGAGGTCTCGATCGGGCAGCTCGCGGCCGAGATCGCGGGCCTGATGAGCGCGGACCCGGACATCGTGGCGGATCCGCAGCGGCTGCGACCGAAGGACTCCGAGGTACAGCGGCTGGTCTGCGACGCGACCCGGCTGCGGCAGCGGACCGGGTGGCGGCCGCGGATCAGCAGGCAGGAGGGGCTGGCCGCGACGATCGCCTGGTTCTGCGACCCGGCCAACCTGGCCAGGTACCAGCCGGGCGAGTACCAGCAGTGAGCACCGCCATGCGCCTGATGGTGATCGGCGCGACCGGGTTCATCGGCCGCCAGGTCCGGCGCCAGGCCGCCAGGTCCGGCCTGACGGTGATCACCGCCGGGCGGGGGGAACGGGGCGAGCCGGGAGACCCGGGCTGTCACTGGCGGGTGGACCTGGCCGCCGACGGACCGGCCCGGATCGCCGAGGTGCTGGCCCGCGCGGCGCCCGACGCGGTGGTGAACTGCGCGGGCCTGACCGCCGGCACCCCGGAGCAGCTCGCCGCCGCCAACGTCACCGGCGCCTGGGCGCTGGCCAGGGCGATGCACCTGGCCAGGATCCCGGCCCGGCTGGTGCACCTGGGCTCGGCCGCCGAGTACGGGCCGGGGCCTGACGGCCAGCCGGCCGCCGAGTCGCAGCCGCCGCGGCCGGTCACCGTCTACGGCGCCACCAAGCTGGCCGGCACCCAGCTGGTCGGGCTGGCCCGGCTGACCGGGCTGCCCGCGGTGGTGCTGCGGGTGTTCAACCCGGTCGGTCCCGGTGCCCCGGAGCGCGTCCTGGCCGGGCGGCTGGCCGGCCTGCTGCGCCGGTCGCCGCCCGGCAGCGAGGTACACCTCGGCCCGCTGGACGCGGTGCGCGATTTCGTGGACGTGCGCGATGTCGCCGACGCGGTGCTCGCCGCGGTGACGGTGCCGGTGCTGCCCAGGCCGGTGATCAATATCGGCAGCGGCCGCGGCACCCCGGTCCGGCACCTGGTGACCGGGCTGCTCGCGGTCAGCGGGAGCCGGTGCGCGGTGCGCGAGGACGCGCCCGGCTCGCCGCGGTCGGCCGGCCAGGGCTGGCAGCAGGCCGATATCCGGCGGGCCGCGCAGGACCTGGGCTGGCGGCCCCGCCGCGACCTGGCGACGTCGCTGGCCGACCTGTGGGAGGTGAGCCGTGACCTGGATCTCCGCCGAGGATGAATGGCCGACCGACGGCCCGGCCAAGGCCGGCCAGACCGCTGGCCGGACGGTCCATCCCGGCCAGACAACACTGCCGCGGCTGGTGGTGCCCGCCTACTTTCACCCGGCCGTGCACCCGGACCGGTGGCGGGCCCTGGCCGAGCATGCCGGGCAGGTGCACCAGGTCGTGCTCAACCTGGCCAACGGGCCGGGCAGCGGCCCGGACGCCGCCTTCGGCGCTGCCCTCGGCCCGCTGCGCGAGGCCGGGATCGGGGTCATCGGCTACGTGGACACCAACTACGGCCGCCGGCCCGGCCGGGCCGCGCTCGCCGACCTGCAGCGCTACCTGGGCTGGTATGACGTGGCCGGGGTGTTCTTCGACCGGGTGGCCGGCACCGCGGTCCGGCTGGACTACTACGCCGAGCTGGCCCGCCGCAGCCGGGAGCTGGGCGCGGGCTCGGTGGTGTTCAACCACGGCGCGCACCCGCTCGAGGCCTACGCCGAGCACGCCGACCTGCTCGGCACGTTCGAGGGCCCGTGGCAGGCTTACCTGCGGCTGCCGGTGCCGCGCTGGACCCGGTCCTGGCCGGCCAGCCGGTTCTACCACGTCGTGTACTCGGTGCCGCCCGAGCATGCGGCCGACGCGTTCCTGCTTGCCGTGCGCCGCCGGGCCGGCTGCGTCTACATAACCGACCACGGCATGACCGGCCAGGGCGGCACCGGCCAGGGCGGCACCGACCAGGGCGGCGGCAATCCCTACGACCGGCTGCCCGCCTGGGGCCTGGCCGGGGAAGGCCCGTGGAGCGCACGGTGACGGTTAACCCGGAACACGCCTGGCTGTGCACACCCGCCGGTCCTGGCCCGCCGGACCCGCCGGGCCGGGTGGCCCGCTCGGTCCGGAACCCAGGCGCCCGGTGCGCGGCCGGAGCGGTCACGGCCGGAGCGGCCACGGCCGCCGGACCGGCCACGGCCGGCGCGGTCACGGCCGGACCGGATGGCTGCGGGCCGGCCAGGCCGCGGTCGTCGCGCTGGCCGCGGCGGCCGGCCTGGTGCTGGCCGTCCGGGCGCTGGCGCCCTCGCCCCGGCCGTGCCAGGCCTCGTTCGTGCCGGCCTTCTTCTCGCCGCAGGGCTGGAACCAGGCCATCGGCGGATCCCCCGCACCGGATGTGATGATCCTGGACATCTCCGGCTCCGGTGCCGGGACCGCCCCGGACCCCGCGTTCCGCGCCGTGGTGAGCCGGGCCAGGGCGGCCGGGGTACTGGTGCTCGGGTACGCCGACACCGGCTACGCCCGCCGGCCCGCCGCGGCGGTCGAGGCCGACGTGCGGAATTACCGCGCCTGGTACGGCGTGACCAGCATCTTCCTGGATCAGGCCAGCAGCGGGGCGGGCGAGCTCGGCTACTACCGAGCGCTGGCCGGCTTCATCCGCGGCGTCGACCCCGGCGGCCGGATCTGGCTGAACCCCGGCCTGTATCCGGATAAGCGCTACCTTTCGGTGGCTAACGTGCTGATGGTTTTCGAGGGCTCTTATGCGGCTTACCGGGATATCCGGGTGCCGGGCTGGGCGGCCAGGGTTCCGGCCAGTCGGTTCGCGCACACTATTTATGCCGCGCCGGAATCCGGGCTGTCTGCCGCGATTCACCTGTCCCGGCAGCGCCATGCCGGGTATGTCTATGTAACTGACGGCTCCGGGCCCAACCCCTACGCTGCCCTGCCCCGCTACTGGCACACCGAGCTGGGTCTCCTAGCCGCGAGCTGCTAGCTCGTTCATTATTGGGGAGTTTTCTGGGCAGATAGCGCAGAGAAAACTCCCCAATAGTCTCTTAGCCCGATACGGTCAGGGCATTTGGGCGGTAGGCACCTAGTGCCGGAATTGTCGAGCGCGGAGAGTGACGGAGACTTGAATAATCGTTCAACTGCATGAGGACAAGGCGCTGCCGCTCCGGCACGATGGTCAGATGGAAACGCTAAGAGTTCTCATTGTTGATGATTACCGGATGGTCAGCGAGGCACTCGCGGCACGGCTGTCCGCCGCATCGGACATCTGGGTGGCCGGGTGCTGCGGTACCGGTGACCCGCGGCTGCCGGACATCGTGCGCTGGCTGCGCCCGGACGTGATCCTGATCGAGGTCGAGCCGCTCGGCGCCGCCGTGGCCGAGGTGCTGCGCCGGATCCGGGCCGCCTGGTCGTCGGCCAGGGTCATCGTGGTCAGCGCGGACAACGAGACCGCGCACGCAGTCGAGGCGGCCAGGGCGGGCGCCGACGCCTGGGTGTCCAAGAAGCAGGGCGCCGACCAGCTGGAGACGGTGCTGCGCGGGGTGCACCGCGGCCAGTCCTGGTTCCCGCCGCCGATGCTCGGCGAGATCCTGCGCGAGCTGCGCCAGGACGTGGGGCGGGCGACGCAGGGCAGCAGCCTGCTCGACACGCTCAGCCCGCGCGAGCTGGACGTGCTCAAGAGCATGGCCGCGGGCAAGCAGGGGCGGCAGATCGCCAGGGAGCTGATGATCTCGGCCGATACCGTGAGCAGCCACACCAGGAGCATCTTCAGCAAGCTTGAGGTGCACAGCCGGCTTGAGGCGGTCAGCGTTGCCAGGTCCGAGGGCCTGACCCCGGACCGGCCCAGGGCCCGCCGTCACTCGTCCGGCCGGGCGCTCTGGCCATCCGGGGTGACCCGGCTGCGCCCGGCCACCGCGGGCCCGTGATGGCGGGCAGGCTGGCCCGGCCCGGAGCGGCCCCCCGCGCGACTTCCCCTGCGACCCCCCGTGCAGCCCCCCGATCGGCGCGGCCAGGACCGGTGCGAACCTGGCCGACGCCGGACCCGCAGCGGCGGCCGGCTGGGCGGCCGCCGCTGCGGGTCGCCACGGTGATCACCCGGCTGGAGGGCGGCGCCGGCGCGCTGGCCCTGCACGGCGCGCTGGCCGCCGATCCGGCCGCCTGCCGCCACACGATCGTGACCGGCAGCGGCGGCCGCCTGCTCGACGCGGCGGCGGCGGCCGGCCTCGAGGTCATCATCGAGCCGTCGCTGCGCGCACCGATCTCGCCCGCAGCCGACCTGACCGCCGCCCGGCGGCTGACCGCGCTGCTGGGCAGCCGGGCCTTCGACGTCGTGCACACGCACTGCGCCAAGGCGGGCGCGATCGGCCGGATCGCCGCGCACCGGGCCGGAGCCGGCCGGATCGTGCACACCTTCCACGGGTTCGAGTTCCACGACTTCCAGTCCGCCCCGCGCCGCCTGGCCTACCTGGCGGCCGAGCGCTGGCTCGGCCGGATCACCGACGTCGCGCTGTGCGTGGGCGCCGGGGTGGCGGCCGAGGCGGTCCGGCGCGGCCTGGCGGCGCCGGACCGGGTCCGGACCATCGGCGTGGTCGTGGACGGCCCGGACTGGGCCCGCGCCGCCCGCCGCGCCGGGACCCCGGAGGCCAGGCGGCTGGCCAGGGCCAGGCTCGGCCTGCCCGCGACCGGCCAGGTGGTCGGTGCGGTCGGCCGGCTCACCTACCAGAAGGCACCCGGCGACTTCGTGGCCGCGCTGCACCGGCTGGACCGGCCGGGACTGACCGGCGTCTGGGTCGGCGGCGGCGAGCTGGCCCGCCGGGTCGCCAGGCAGGCGAGCGGGCCGGCCGGGGCCAGGCTGATCCTGGCCGGGGAGCGCGCCGACGTGCCCGAGATCCTGCCCGGCTTCGACGTGCTCGCGCTGCCCAGCCGGTACGAGGGCCTGCCCACCGTCGTGGTCGAGGCCATGACCTGTGGCGTCCCGGTGATCGCGGCCGCGGTCAACGCGGTGCCCGATCTCGTCATACCGGGCGAAACCGGCATCCTGGTGCCGCCGCAGCGGCCGGACCGGCTGGCGGCCGCGATCGGTTACCTGCTGGACCGGCCCGGCCTGGCCGCCGCGATGGCCGCCACGGCCAGGGACCGGGTAGCCGGCCGGTACCGCCTGGACCATCTGGGCGACGCCCTGCTGGCCGCCTACCAGGGTTGGCAAGAGCCGTCCGCCGGGCACGGTCGCGGCCTGCTGGCCGGGTAATTCGGGGCCGGGGGGGAACAACGATGGATACTTCAGCCTGCCTGGCGGCCGGCGGCCCCGTGGTTAAT
Source organism: uncultured Actinomycetota bacterium (assembly GCA_963719705.1). Lineage (GTDB taxonomy): Bacteria > Actinomycetota > Actinomycetes > Streptosporangiales > Streptosporangiaceae > CAVRCV01. Next base: position 533,826 of record CAVRCV010000005.1, on the reverse strand, counting down.
GGCCCTGTGGGTTGATCGCACTTGGGGGAGGGCAGTGAGCAACCTGGTGCTGGGGGACGACCAGGGCATATTCCTCGACGCGCTGTCGACCGTGCTGGCCCAGCGCGGGTACCGGATCGGCGCCGTGGCGCGCAGCTCGGCGGAAATGATCGCTTTCGTGCGCAGCCAGCAGCCGGACGCCTGCCTGATCGACTGGGCCGGAACCCGGCCCGAGCCGGCCCTGGTCACCATCGGCCGGGTCCGGGACGCCAGCGCGGGCACCGCGATCCTGGTACTGGCCGCGGACCCGGACGGAACCGCCGCGGCCAGGGCGATCGACGCGGGCGCGGGCGGCTACGTGCACCAGTCGCGCAGCATCGACGCGCTGCTGTCCGCCCTGGACCGGGTGCTGCAGGGCGAATTGGTCGTGGACGTCCCGGACGTGGCCAGGCTGCGCGGCCAGCGGACCGAGAGCTACCCGCACTTGCAGGCCTCCCGGCTGACCAGCCGGGAGCGCGAGTGCCTGGCGATGCTGGTGGCCGGGCTGGACACCGAGGCCATGATGGCGCAGCTCGGCGTGGCCAGGACCACGGTCCGCACGCACCTGCAGTCGGTGCTGACCAAGCTCGGGGTGCACTCCCGGCTGGAGGCGGCCTCCTTCGCGGTGCGCCACGGCCTGCTGGAACGGTGGTCGCAGGATGCGGACCCGGCCGACGGCGGCCCCGGCACAGCCGGCCAGCCGGCCGGTCCGCAGCCCGCCCGCCCGGGTCCGGCCAGCCTGCCCGCCGCCTGGGACTCCCGCGGCGAACGGGCCGTGGCAGGCTAGGTGCATGGCCCAGCGCCCGGCATTGGATCTGTTCACTCATAGCGAACGAATGTCCGGGCCCGATCTCGCCCGGTGCGAGCCGGCGGTGCCGTCCCGGTGAGGAACGCCTACCCGGTTGCCCGGGTACGCGCCGCCGAGCAGGCGCTGATGGCCCGGCTGCCCGACGGCGCCCTGATGCAGCGGGCCGCGGCCGGCCTGGCCGCCGTCTGCGCCGGTCAGCTGGACCGGGTCTACGGCGCCAGGGTGGTGGTGCTGGCCGGCCGCGGCGACAACGGCGGGGACGCCCTGTACGCCGGGGCGGCGCTGGCCCGCCGGGGCGCGGTGGTGACCGCGGTGACCACCGGGCCGAAGGCACACCAGGGCGGGGCCGCCGCGCTGCGCGCGGCCGGCGGCACGCTATCCGGCCCGGATGACGCCCTGGCCGGGGCCGCTATCGGGGCGGCCGACCTGATCATCGACGGGCTGCTCGGCATCGGCGGCAGCGGCGGCATCCGGGAGCCTGGCGCCTCCCTGGCCGCCGCCGCGGCCGGCACGGGGGCCCGGGTGGTGGCCGTGGACCTGCCGAGCGGGGTGGACGCCGACACCGGGGCGGTGGCCGGCGCCGCGGTCCGGGCGCGGGTCACGGCCACCTTCGGCACCTGGAAGCCCGGCCTGCTGATCGACCCCGGCGCGGCCAGGGCCGGCGTGGTCGAGCTCATCGACATCGGCCTGGGGCCGTACCTGGACGGGCCGCCGGAGGCGGCCGCGGCCGAGGCGGCTGACATCGCCGCCTGGCTGCCCCGGCCGACCGCGGAGTCGGACAAGTACCGCCGCGGCGTGCTCGGCGTCGCGGCCGGCAGCGACCGGTACACCGGGGCGGCCACGCTCGCGGTCGGCGGCGCGGTACACGGCGGCGCAGGCCTGATCCGGCTGGTCTGCCCGGAGCCGGTCGCGGCCGTCGCCCGGCAGCACTGGCCCGAGGCGGTGATCACGGTCGCGCCGCCGGGCGGCACGGCGGCGGCGGTGCGGCGGGCCGGCCGGGTGCAGGCCTGGGTGGCCGGGCCCGGCATGGGCACCGGCGAGGACGCGGCAGCCGTGCTGGCCGCGGTGCTGGCCACCGACCTGCCGGTGCTGGTGGACGCCGACGGCCTGACCGTGCTCGGCGAGCACCGGGACCTGCTGCCCAGGGCGGCGCCCACGCTGATCACCCCGCACGCCGGGGAACTGGCCCGGCTGCTCGGCGCCGACCGGGACCAGGTAGAGGCCGAACGGCTGCGGCATGCTCGCTCGGCCGCGGCCGAGCTGGGCGTGACCGTCCTGCTCAAGGGCTCGACCACGGTGGTCGCCGGGCCGGATCCGGCCGCGCCGGTGCTGGTCAACACCACCGGCACCGGCTGGCTGGCCACGGCCGGCTCCGGCGACGTGCTGTCCGGGCTGGCCGGCGCGCTGCTGGCGCAGGGCCTGCCGCCGGACCGGGCCGGCGCGGCCGGGGCCTACCTGCACGGGCTGGCCGGGAGGCTGGCCGCCGACGGTGCGCCGATCGGGGCGTCGGACCTGCTCCGCGCGCTGCCCGCGGCCTCCCGCGCGGTGCGCGGGTCGGCTGACTGAACTACCCCTCGGTCCGGCCGCCCAGGTGCCTGGCCAGGAACCGTTCCGCCGCGGCGTAGAAGCGCAGCCGGTTCTCCGGCTTGGCGAAGCCGTGTCCCTCGTCGGGGAACAGCAGGTACTCGTGCTCGATCCCGGCGTCCCGCAGGGCGGCCACGATCTGCTCGGACTCGGCCTGCTTCACCCGCGGGTCGTTGGCGCCCTGGGCGATCAGCAGCGGGATCCGGATGTCGGTCGCCCGGGACAGCGGCGAGCGCGACCACAGGAAGTCCTCGTCGGTCGCGGGGTTGCCGACCCGGCGGTGGAACAGGGAGATCATCGGGACCCAGTACGGCGGCACGGTCTCGATCAGGGTCTTCAGGTTCGACGGGCCGACGAAGTCGACCGCGCAGCAGTACACATCCGGCGTGAACGCGGCCCCGGCCAGCGCCGCGTAGCCGCCGTAGGAGCCGCCGTAGATGGCGACCTTGGCCGGATCCGCCCAGCCCTGGCCGACCGCGTAGCCGACCGCATCGGTCAGGTCGTCCTGCATCGCGGCGCCCCACTCCCGGTCGCCTGCATTCAGGAACGCCTTGCCGTAGCCGGTCGAGCCGCGGAAGTTCACCTGCAGGCACAGGTAGCCGCGGTTAGCCAGCCACTGCGCCTCGGGCATGAATCCCCAGGTGTCGCGGGACCACGGGCCGCCGTGCACGTTGAGCACCGTGGGCAGGCGGGTCCGGTCCCGGCCGGGCGGGAACGTCGCGTAGCCGTGCACGGTCAGCCCGTCCCGCGCGGTGAACGAGAACGGCATCATCGAGGCCAGCTCGTACCTGGCGAGCGCGGGCCGGTGGTCGAACAGGAAGGAGCCCCGGCGGGTAGACCGGTCGTAGGCGTAGTACGGGACCGGCCCGGCGTCGTTGGTGAACGAGACCAGCCAGGTCCGGTCCGCGTCGTCGGTGTTCTCGATCACCGGGTCGCCCGGGTGCAGCGCGCGGATCGCGGCCAGGTCGGCGGTCACCGCCGGGTCCAGCACGACGTACTCGGACCGGTCCTTGCTCAGCGTGACGATCTGCGGCTCACGGGTATCCGGATGCACGTGCACGTCGCTGACGTCGGCCTCCGGATCCTCGGCCAGCACCCGCGTCGCCCCCGGTCGCCACGTCGATCCAGACCAGCCGGCTGGTCTGCGCGCCGACCGAGCTGAAGCTCAGCAGCGCGGCGCCGTCCTCGCTGAAGCAGATCGGCTGGGTGGTCAGCGCGTCGTCGGCGGGGATCTCCAGCAGCGGCCGCCAGTCGCCGCCGTCCGGTGAGCGCACCATCAGCCGCATCGACCCGTCCGGGTCCGGCGCCAGGCCGGCCCGCACGTTGAGCTGGGAGTCGGCGGCCCAGCCGATGAAGCCGGGGTTATCGGCGACCTTGGTCAGCTCGCCGGTCATCAGGTCGACCCGGTACACGTCGTGCAGCTGCGGGTTGTCCCGGTTCAGCGCGATCAGCAGCTGGCTCGGGAATTTCTTCTCCATCGCGAGGAACTGGGTCTGCACCCCGTCGAACGGGGTCAGGTCGCGCCGCTGCATGGTCTGCAGGTCGACGTCGTGCAGCCGCCAGTTCTCGTCCCCGCCGGTGTCCTGCAGGTAGAGCAGGTGCCGGCCGTCGTGCGCCCAGGCGAAGGTCCGGATGCCGCGGTCGGTGTCGTCGGTGACGACCCTGGCCTGGTCCCAGTCCACCCCGGTATCGGGGCTGACCGGGGCGAGCCAGACGTTCAGCACCCCGTCCCTCGGCGCCAGCCAGGCCAGCCGCGTTCCGTCTGGCGAGATCCGCGGGCTGACCCGCTCGGGGTTGCCGAAAATGACCTGTAGGGGAATCAGCTCAGCCAACGGATGCTCCTGTTCCGTGCGGGCGCCGCCGGCGGCTGGCCACCGGGCGCTGACCAAACACTATCCGGTCGCCCCTGGCCTGCCGCGCCGTCAGTTCCGGCGGCCCGCTGCTGACAGACTTATGCCATGGACGGTAACCCGGAGGCGCTCGTCGACCTGGGCACGATCAAGGCCAACGTGGCGGCCCTGGCCCGGCACGTGGGCGGCGGCGCCGCGATGATGGCGGTGGTCAAGGCCGACGGCTACGGCCACGGCATGGTGCCGACCGCGGCCGCGGCACTGGCCGGGGGCGCCTCCTGGCTCGGCGTGGCGCATGTGGCCGAGGGGGTGGCACTGCGCGAGGCCGGCTTCACGGTGCCGGTGCTGTGTTTGCTGGGCGCCGAGAACGATCACGGCGCGAACGACAGCGCGGCGCACGAGCAGGCCATCAGTCATGACGTCGACCTGACCGCGGGCTCGGCCGGGCTGGTGCGGCAGATCGCCGCCGCGGCCCGCCGGGCCGGCCGCCCGGCCCGGCTGCACCTGAAGGCCGACACCGGGATGGGCCGGGGCGGCGCCACCGCCGCGGACTGGCCCGGCGTGGTCGGTGCCGCCCTCGCCGCCGAGGCAGACGGCCTGGTCCGCATCGTCGGGCTGTGGTCCCACCTGGCCTGCGCGGACATGCCGGGCCATCCCTCCATCGCGGCCCAGGTAGCCGCCTTCCGGGCGGCGGTCGGCCTGGCGGAGCGGGCCGGCGCCCGGCCGCAGGTGCGGCACCTGGCCAACAGCGCGGCCACGCTGACCCTGCCGCAGGCCCGGTTCGACCTGGTCCGCCCGGCCGGCATGCTGGTCGGCCTGTCCACCATGCCCGGCGGCGCCCTGCCGCCCTGGCTGCGCCCGGCGATGACGGTGCGGACCCGGCTGGTGCAGGTCAAGCGGGTGCCGGCCGGCCAGGGCGTGTCCTACGGGCTGCGCTACGTGACGCCCGCGGCCAGCACGCTCGGCCTGGTCCCGCTCGGCTACGACGAGGGCGTTCCCCGGCACGCCTCGGGCCGGGCCGAGGTACTCGTGCGCGGCCGCCGCTGGCGGATCAGCGGCACCGTGTGCATGAACCAGTTCGTGGTCGACCTCGGCGACGAGCAGGCCCGGCCGGGGGACGAGGTAGTGCTGTTCGGTCCGGGGGACTCCGGCGAGCCGACCGCGCACGACTGGGCCGAAGCGCTCGACACGATCTCCTACGAGGTCGTGACCCGGTTTACCGGCAAGATCCCGCGCCGGTACTGCGGGCTCGGTGAGCTGCCGGCCCCGGCCCTGGCCGCCGCCGCCGCTGCGGCCGGTACCGTTCCCGCCCCGCCCGCCCCGCCCGCCCCGCCCCTCGCGCCGGCCGCGTCCGCAACCGCGGCGGAGGCCCGGTGACCAGCTGGCGGCGGCTGGGCGGAGTGGCCGGCCTGGCCGCGGGGGCGGCCGCGGCAGGCGCCGGGGCGGCACTTGCCGCGCAGAAGATCGCCGTCGGCCGGATCCGGCTGCGGCCCGACCCGGCGGCCGGCGAGCCGCTCGGCGAGCTGCGCGGCCGGGTGCTCACCGTGCTCGCCGACGACGGGGTGCCGCTGCACGCCGAGATCAGCGGGCCGGACGACGCGCCGGTCACGATCATCTTCAGCCACGGCTACGTGCTGAACCAGGACGTCTGGCACTTCCAGCGGGCCGCCCTGACCGGGACCGCCCGGCTGGTCTTCTGGGACCAGCGCAGCCACGGCAGGTCCGGCCGGTCCAGCCCGGACCGGGTCAGCATCGACCAGCTCGGCTCGGACCTGCACGCGGTGCTGCTGGCCACCGCGCCGGGCGACACGCCGGTGGTCCTGGTCGGGCACTCCATGGGCGGCATGGCGATCATGGCGCTGGCCGGCCAGCAGCCCGGCCTGTTCGGCCCGAAGGTGGCCGGGGTGGTGCTGATCTCCACCGTCGCCTCCGGCGTGGACCCGGCCGGGTGGCTGCCGGTGCCGCTGCTGCGCACCGCGGCCAGGCAAGGCGTGCCGCTGGCGCTGCGCGGGCTGCGCGGCCTGCCGGCCGCGCTGATCGACCGGGGCCGCAGCACCGCCAGCGACCTGGGCTTCCTCGGCACCCGGTACCTGGCGTTCGGCGACCCGCGGTCGGCCAGCCCGGCCGTGATCGACTACCTGGAGCGGATCATCCGGGCCACCCCGGTGCAGGTGGTCGCCGACTTCTACCTGGCCCTGCTCGGGCACGACAAGCGGGACGCGCTCGGCGTGCTCGGCCGGGTCCCGGTGGTGATCATGACCGGCGAGCGCGACCGCATCGTCTCGGCCCGGCTCAGCGACGAGCTGGCCGCCGCGCTGCCGGACGCGGAGCGGATCAGCGTGCCGGGCGCGGGTCACGTGGTGCTGCTGGAGCGGCCGGAGGCGGTCAACGAGGCGATCAGCGGCCTGGTGGCCCGGCTGACCGCCCCGGCCCAGCCCGGCCGGGAACGGCGCAGCCGCGCGTCAGGCCGGCTGCGGCGCCGCAGCCGCCGCGCAGCACCGGTTCAGGTACTGGTGCAGACGGCCGCCGCGATGCGCGGGCTCGGCGAGCGGCTGGCCGCCCTGCTGCGGCCCGGCGACCTGGTGGTGCTGACCGGGCCGCTGGGCGCCGGGAAGACCACCCTGGTGCAGGGCATCGGCGCCGGGCTCGGCGTACGCGGCCCGGTCACCTCGCCCACCTTCGTGATCGCCAGGACACACCGTGGCCTGCCCGGCGGTCCTGACCTGGTGCACGCCGATGCCTACCGGCTGGGCAGCCGGGCCGAGGTAGACGATCTTGACCTGGACGCCGACCTGGACCACTCGGTCACGGTGGTGGAGTGGGGCGAGGGCCTGGCCGACCAGCTCGCGCCCAGCCTGCTCCAGATAACGATCACCATCCCCGGCCCGCCGCCCGCGCGCCCGCTGCCGCGTGACCCTCCCGGCGAGCACTCCGGCGCCGGGGACGAGCCGCGCCAGGTGCGCATCACCGGCACCGGCGGCCGCTGGGCCGCCGCGGACGGCCCGCTGCGGCTGGCGTGAGCGGCCGCTGCGGCCGGTGGCGGCGGCCTGCCCGAGCCGGGCGCGGTTTAGTTCCGATCTGTCCGCCCGGCGCACGTTCGTGCCGCTAAACTGCGGTGACCCAGAATCAGATTGCCATCGTCCGGGCACGATCCGCTGCCGTTGTGTGGAGGCGCGCGTTGGCTCAGCAGGGCACTCCGCCCCGCCGGTCGGCCCGGCGGGGCGTATCCGGGCGGCCTGTCCGGCCCGGCGGTCCCGGTGGTCCCGGTGGTCCCGGCTGGCCGGAGCGGCCGGCCAGGACGGGCCGGGCACCGCGGCCCGACCACCGGGACGGGCATTACGAGAACCCGTGGGAGACCGGCTCCTTCCCCGCCGACACCGATCCTGACCTCCCCCCCTGGGCCGGGCCAGGCATCTATGCCCGGCAGGCCGGCCGCCGCTCGGGCCCGCCGGCCAGCCCGGATCCGGTCCGGCAGCCCGGCGGCCGGCCGGGCGAGGATGGCGGCGGGGTCCGGCGCCGCGGCCGCGCTGCCGCGGCCCGGCTGCGCAAGTCCCGCCGCCGGGTCCTGATCAGGGGCGGCGCAGCGGTCGTGGTCGCGGTCGTGATCGCCCTGGTGCTGATCCTGCGCCAGCAGCACTCGCCCGCCCCGGCCAGCTCGTTCGTGACCGCGCTCCAGCCGGGCGAGTTCCGCGGCGTGCCGAGCGCGTGCTCGGTGGTCAGCCCGGCCACGCTGAGCCACTACCTGCCTGGCACACCGAAGGTGCTCAAGTCCATCAGCACCGCGCCGGAGAGCCAGTGCAGCTACACCGTCGACGCCAGGCCGGTGTTCCGGGTGCTCGAGGTGACCGTGCAGGCGCTCCAGCCGCGGGTACTGGCGGCTGGAGACGGCAGCGCGACCTACAACGCCATCTTCAGCTACTTCCAGGCGCGGCAGGCGCTGGCCAGGCCGCCGAAGAAGGCCCCGCTGCCGCGGGCGCAGATTACCCAGGTGACCGGGCTTGGCCAGGCGGCGCTGAGCGCAATCCAGGTATCTCACTCCGGCGGCGCCACCATGGACCTGGCAACGGTGCTGGCCAGGGACCGCAACGCGCTGGTCACCGTCACGCTGGAGGGCCAGGCGAGGGGCGGCGGCTTCGGGCCGGTGTCGATCGGGCAGCTGCGGTCCGGCGCGCTCGCGGCAGCCAGGCAGGCACTGGCCGCGGTGACCGCCGGCCCGGTCGTCAGCAGCTGAGCCGGGCCGGCCGAACCGCGCCGCGACCGTCCTCCCCGGCAGCCTGGCGCGAGCCGTGCCCCCGGTCACCTACGCTGGTCAACCGTGCTGCTGCTCGCGTTCGATACGGCAACCCCCGCGGTGACCGTTGCCCTGCACGACGGGACCCGCGTCCTCGCGCAGCGCTCCGCCGTCGACGCCCGCCGCCACTCCGAGCTGCTGGCCGGCGGCATCGCCGCGGTGCTGCGGGAATCGGGTGCCGCCGCGGCCGACCTGACCCAGGTCGCGGTCGGCACCGGGCCCGGTCCCTACACCGGCCTGCGGGTGGGCCTGATGACCGCCAGGGTGCTCGGCAGCGCGCTTGGCATCCGGGTCGACGGCATCTGCACCCTGGACGTGATCGCGGCGGCGGCCGTGGCGCAGGCCGGCGGCCGGGATTTCCTGGTCGCCACCGACGCCCGCCGGCGTGAGGTCTACTGGGCCCGTTACTCCCCGGACGGCGAGCGGGCCGGCGACCCGCAGGTGAGCAGCCCGGCGCTGCTCCCGGCCGGCCTGCCGGTGGCCGGGCAGGGGCCGGTGCTGTATCCCGAGCTCGCGCCCAGGCAGATCGGGCCGGGTTACCCCGACGCGGGCCAGCTCGCCCGGATAGCGGCGAAACGGGAATCCTGCGGCACTCCCGCCGCCCCGGCCGAGCCGCTGTACCTGCGCCGGCCCGATGCGCGCGAGCCGGGCCAGCCGAAGCGGGTGAGCCGGTGACGCCGCCGCTGCGCCCGATGACCGCCGCGGACCTGCCCGCGATCCTGGCGCTGGAGCACGCCCTGTTCGGCGAGGAGGCGTGGTCCCGGCAGATGCTGGAAGGCGAGCTGGCCCAGCAGCCGGCCAGCAGGCACTACCTGGTGGCAGGCCATGGCCCCGTGGCCAGAAACACCGTCGTCGGCTACGGCGGCCTGCTGGCCGCGGGCGGCCAGGCGGACGTGCTCACCCTGGCGGTGGCGCAGGAGCACTGGGGCGAGGGCATCGGCTCAGCGCTGCTGACGGAGCTGCTGGCCGAGGCACGGCGGCGCGGCTGCACCGAGGTGTTCCTCGAGGTGCGGGCGGACAACGCCAGGGCGCAGGAGCTGTACCGGCGGTACGGCTTCAGCCAGGTCGGCATCAGGCGGGGCTACTACCAGCCGTCCGGGGCCGACGCGCTGGTGATGCGGCGCGACCTCGACTGCCGCGGCGAGGGGGACGAGCCGTGACCGGCCCGCTGGTGCTCGGCATCGAGACCTCCTGCGACGAGACCGGGGCCGGCCTGGTGCGCGGGCACGAGCTGCTCGCCGACGCAGTGGCCTCCAGCGTGGACCAGCACGCCAGGTTCGGCGGGGTCGTGCCGGAGGTGGCCAGCCGGGCGCACCTGGAGGCGATGGTCCCGGCGGTCGGCCGGGCCCTGGCCACCGCCGGCCTGACCCTGGCCGATGTCGACGCGCTCGCGGTGACGGCCGGGCCGGGCCTGGCCGGCGCGCTGCTGGTCGGGGTCAGCGCTGCCAAGGCGTACGCGCTGGCCCTCGGCAGGCCGCTGTACGGGGTCAACCACCTGGCCGCGCACATCGCGGTAGACCAGCTCGAGCACGGCAGCCTGCCGGCCCCGGCGGTCGCGCTGCTGGTGTCGGGCGGGCATTCCTCCCTGCTGCTGGTCCGGGATCTGGCCGGCGACCTGGTGCCGCTCGGCGCGACGATCGACGACGCGGCGGGCGAGGCCTACGACAAGGTGGCCCGGCTACTCGGGCTGCCGTTCCCCGGCGGCCCGCCGATCGACGCGGCGGCACGGGACGGCGACCCGGCCGCGATCGCGTTTCCCCGCGGCAAGTACCGGGACGCGAGCCTGGACTTCTCCTTCTCCGGGCTGAAGACCGCGGTGGCCCGCTGGGTCGAGGCGCGGGAGCGGGCCGGGCTGCCGGTCCCGGTGGCCGACGTGGCCGCCTCGTTCCAGGAGGCGGTCGCCGACGTGCTGACCCGCAAGGCGGTGGCGGCGTGCCTGGCGCACGGCGTCGATCACCTGGTGATCGGCGGCGGGGTGGCGGCCAACTCCCGGCTGCGCGCGCTGGCGGCGCAGCGGTGCGAGGCGGCCGGCCTCGTCCTGCGGGTCCCGCGGCCGGGCCTGTGCACCGACAACGGGGCGATGGTTGCCGCGCTCGGTGCCGAGCTGGTGGCGGCCGGGGCGCAGCCGTCCCCGCTGACCTTCCCGGCCGACGCAGGGCTGGCGGTGACCACCGTAGTAGTGGCCGCCTAGGCCGCTGTCCGGCGGCTGCCGCCCGGATTCGCCCTGTCAGTGCCTTGTAACCGGCTTGTAGGCCTTCCGGCTCATGGTCGGACCACGGGGCGCTACCGAAGCGCGCCAGGTCACCAGGAGGTTCAGATGAGCAAGCTTCGAGGGCTTCAGCTGCCCGGCCGGCCGGACCGGGCCGGCCGGCGGTAGCTTCCCGCTCACTGGCCGCGGCCGCCGGAGCGCTGCTCGGCGCGGCCGCGCTGACCCCGGCCGTCGCCAGCACCGGCCCGTCCATCGGCGAGACGGGCACCGGTGTCAACATCGCCACGATGGGGCCCGGGCACCGGCTGATGTTCTAACTGGGCGGCCAACGGGACCGACAAGTGGCATGCCGAGACGGTGGCGGGCAAGAACAAGGCGTTCTCGGCGCCGTCGGTGGGCGAGACGGGCAGCAGCGCCAACATCTCGGTGCTGGGTGCCGGGCACCGGCTGATGTTCTACTGGGCGGCCAACGGGACCGATAACTGGCATGCCGAGACGGTGGCGGGCGCGGAAATGCGTCCTCGGCGCCGTCCATCGGCGAGACGGGCACCAGTGCGAATATCTCCGTGGTGGGTGCCGGTCACCGGATGTGGTTCTACTGGGCGGTGAACGGGACCGACAAGTGGCACGCCGAGACCGTGGCGTCCGCCGCGTGAGGTAGCCAGGCGGTCGCCCGCCGCGACGCCCGCCCTGGCAGGCACAGCCCGGGCCGGGCCGGCCAGTTTGACGAGCCGGACCGGCCTGGGTACTGTGCAGGACTAGCACTCGCTGTTGTAGAGTGCTAATGCGACAGGATGGCCTGGCACCCGCGACGACAGGCCGCCGTGGTCGTCTCCTCTCAGTAAATATCTCTAGCTAGCCCTTTCCGGAGGGGGAGGTCAGATCGTGACGACCGCCACCAAGGTTGTTCTCAAGCCGCTCGAGGACCGGATCGTAGTGCGCACGCTCGAAGCCGAGCAGACCACTGCGTCCGGGCTGGTCATCCCGGACACCGCGAAGGAGAAGCCCCAGGAGGGCGAAGTCCTGGCGGTTGGCCCTGGCCGGTTCGACGACGCCGGCGCCAAGCGCGTCCCGATGGACGTGAAAGTCGGCGACATCGTCCTGTACAGCAAGTACGGCGGCACCGAGGTCAAGTACAGCGGCGAGGAGTACCTCGTGCTCTCCGCCCGTGACGTGCTCGCTGTCATCGAGAAGTAGCGAGCGATCATGCGACGCGGGCCTCGCCCGCGGCGGGCGCCCGGCGCCCGGCATCGCCCCGGATCGGCTCGCGGACCGGCGAGGCAACTCGGTCGTCCGCGAGCCGGGCCCGGGGCGGTGGCATGACTACCACCAAGACCAATCGAACGTCGAAACATAGGCTGAGGTGCTCATGGCCAAGAGCTTGGAGTTCAACGAGGACGCGCGGCGCGCGCTGGAGCGCGGGGTCAACCGCCTCGCGGACGCCGTCAAGGTGACGCTGGGCCCCAAGGGCCGCAACGTGGTCATCGACAAGAAGTGGGGCGCGCCCACCATCACCAACGACGGCGTGACCGTCGCCCGTGAGGTGGAGCTGGAGGACCCGGACGAGAACCTGGGCGCGCAGCTCGCCAAGGAAGTCGCCACCAAGACCAACGACGTCGCCGGTGACGGCACGACCACCGCGACCGTGCTGGCGCAGGCGATGGTCCCCGAGGGACTGCGCTCGGTCGCGGCCGGCACCAACCCGATGGAGATGAAGCGGGGCATCGACGCCGCGGCCACCGCGGTGTCGGAGGGCCTGCTCAAGTCGGCGCGCGAGGTCGAGGAGCACACCGAGATCGCCAACGTGGCCACGATCTCCGCGCAGGACGCCAAGATCGGCTCGGTCATCGCCGAGGCGTTCGACAAGGTCGGCAAGGACGGCGTGATCACCGTCGAGGAATCGCCCACGATGGGGCTCGAGCTCGAGTTCACCGAGGGCATGCAGTTCGACAAGGGCTACATCTCGGCCTACTTCGTCACCGACCAGGACCGGATGGAAGCGGTGCTGGAGGACGCCTACGTGCTGCTGCACGCGGCCAAGATCTCCTCGATGGCGGACTTCCTGCCGCTGCTCGAGCAGGTCGCCCAGACCAAGAAGCCGATGCTGGTCGTGGCCGAGGACGTGGACGGCGAGGCGCTGTCCACCCTGGTGGTGAACAAGATCCGCGGGCTGCTGAACGTGACCGCGGTCAAGGCGCCCGGCTTCGGCGACCGGCGCAAGGCCATGCTCGGCGACATGGCGGTCCTGACCGGCGGCGAGGTGGTCAGCGAGGAGCTCGGCCTCAAGCTGGAGAACGTGACCCTGGACGGCCTGGGCCAGGCCCGCCGGATCGTGGTCACCAAGGACACCACCACGGTCGTGGACGGCGCGGGCAAGCAGTCCGACATCGACGACCGGATCCGGCAGCTGCAACGCCGAGATCGAGGCCACCGACTCCGACTGGGACCGGGAGAAGCTCCAGGAGCGGGTCGCCAAGCTGTCCGGCGGCGTGTGCGTGCTGCGGGCCGGCGCGGCCACCGAGGTCGAGCTCAAGGAGAAGAAGCACCGGCTCGAGGACGCGATCTCGGCCACCAGGGCCGCGATCGAGGAAGGCATCGTGGCCGGCGGCGGCAGCGCGCTGGTGCACGCCGCGGCCGAGCTCGGCGACCTGGGCATGACCGGCGACGAGGCGATCGGCGTGCAGGTCGTGCGGAAGTCGCTGTCGGCCCCGTGCCGCTGGATCGCGCAGAACGCGGGCGCGGAGGGCGGCGTCGTGGTCGCCGCCGTGGCCGACCTGCCTGCCGGCCACGGCTACAACGCCGAGACCGGCGAGTACGGTGACCTGATGGCCCAGGGCGTGATCGACCCGGTCAAGGTGACCCGGTCCGCGGTGCAGAACGCGGCCTCGATCGCCGGCATGCTGCTGACCACCGAGGCCACGGTGACGGACAAGCCGGAGCCCCCGGAGCCCGCCGCCGCCGGACACGGCACGGCCACGCGCACTGACCGTCTGGCGGCACTGACCTTGAGCCGGCACTGACCTGCGCCAGGCACTGACCCTGACCAGGCACTGACCTTCAGCCGGCACTGACCTTACCAGGCACTGACCTTGCCAGGGCACTGACCTTCGCCAGGGCACTGACCTTCGCCGGCACTGACCTTGAGTCGGCACTGACCGACCCGGCGCAAGCTGACGCGGGGGCCGCCTGGCTTTGCCAGCCGGCCCCCGGCGCGACCGGGGCCAGCTGCCACGGCTCCCGGCTAGCCGCGGCGGGTGGCCAGGAACACCGGGATCGTGCGGCTGGTCTTCTCCTGGTACTCCGCGTACGGCGGGAACGCCTCGACCGCCCGCTGCCACCAGGCCGCCCGCTCATCGCCGCTGAGCTCGCGGACCGAGACGCCGAACGGCTCCGGCCCGTCCTGGATCATCACCGCATCCGGATCCGCGACCAGGTTGTAGTACCAGACCGGATGGGCGGGCGCCCCGCCCTTGGAGGCCACCAGCAGGTACTGGCCGTCGTGCTCGACCCGCATCAGCGGCGTCTTGCGCAGCTTGCCGGACTTGTTGCCGCGGGTGGTGACGATGATGACCGGCAGGCCGGAATCGCCCAGTGTGCTCGCCCGCTGGCCGCCGGACGCCTCGTACTCGGCCACCTGGTCCCGGACCCACTGCGCCGGACTTGGCTCGTACTCGCCAGAAAGACTCATTGCGACACGCTACACGGCGGCGCCCTGGCCCTCGGCCGCTGACCATGCCGCCGGGCACGGCGAGCCGGGGACACTAGGATGAGCTGATCCACCGACCCCTGCCGACGGATGCGCACGCATGACCGTGACGAGAAGTTTGGCCCGCCCGCCCTGACCTTCGACGACGTGCTGCTGCTGCCCGCCCGCTCGGCGCTGCTGCCGAGCGAGGCCGACACCACCACCCGGCTGACCCGCCGGATCACGCTGCGGATACCGCTGATCTCGGCGGCCATGGACACGGTGACCGAGTCCCGCCTGGCGGTGGCCATCGCCCGGCAGGGCGGTGCCGGGGTGCTGCACCGCAACATGGCGGTGGAGGAGCAGGCCCGGCAGGTCGACATGGTCAAGCGGTCCGAGGCCGGGATGATCACCAATCCGGTGACCTGCGGCCCGGACGCGACCGTGGCCGACGTGGAGGCGCTGTGCGCCCAGTTCCGGATCTCCGGGGTGCCGGTCACCGGCCCCGGACGGGATCCTGCTCGGCATCGTGACTAACCGCGACATCCGGTTCGAGTCGGACCCGACCCGCCGGGTCAGCGAGGTGATGACGCCGATGCCGCTGATCACCGCGCCGGCCGGGGTGCCCAGGACCGAGGCGCTGGCCCTGCTCAGCCAGAACAAGATCGAGAAGCTGCCGCTGGTCGACGCGGCCGGGCGGCTGCACGGGCTGATCACGGTCAAGGACTTCACCAAGAGCGAGAAGTTCCCCGACGCCACCAAGGACACCGGCGGCCGGCTGGTCGTCGGCGCGGCCGTGGGGGTCGGGGCCGACGCCAAGCGCCGGGCCCAGGCGCTGATCGAG
Organism: uncultured Actinomycetota bacterium; assembly: GCA_963719705.1. GTDB lineage: Bacteria > Actinomycetota > Actinomycetes > Streptosporangiales > Streptosporangiaceae > CAVRCV01. The sequence goes on along the minus strand of CAVRCV010000005.1, from coordinate 518,537 downwards.
GCCGGCGCCGACTTCCTGGTCGTGGACACCGCGCACGGCCACTCCCAGGGCGTGCTGGACATGGTGGCCCAGCTCAAGGCCAACGCGCAGGTGGACGTCATCGGCGGCAACGTGGCCACCAGGGCCGGTGCCCAGGCGCTGGTCGACGCGGGCGCCGACGCGGTGAAGGTCGGCGTCGGGCCGGGCGCGATCTGCACCACCAGGGTGGTGGCCGGCGTCGGCGTGCCCCAGGTCACCGCCATCTACCAGGCCGCGCTGGCGGCCCGGCCGGCGGGTGTCCCGGTGATCGGGGACGGCGGCGTGCAGTACTCCGGCGACATCGCCAAGGCGATCGCGGCCGGCGCGGACACCGTGATGCTGGGCAACCTGCTGGCCGGCTGCGAGGAGGGGCCGGGCGAGATGGTGTTCATCCACGGCAAGCAGTACAAGCTGTTCCGCGGCATGGGCTCGCTGGCCGCGTTCCGCAACGCCGAGCGCGGCCGCTCGTACTCCAGGGACCGCTACTTCCAGGACGACGTGCTGCGGGAGGACAAGCTGGTGCCCGAGGGCGTCGAGGCCCAGGTGCCCTACCGCGGCCCGCTGGCCGGGGTGGCCTACCAGCTCGTCGGCGGCCTGCGCGCGGCGATGGGCTACTGCGGCGCCCGGACCGTGGCCGAGCTGCAGGAGGCGCGGTTCACCCAGGTCACCGGGGCTGGCCTGGCCGAGAGCCACCCGCATGACATCCAGATGACCGCCGAGGCGCCGAACTACAGCGCCCGGCAGCGGTAGGGCAGCGCAGGTGGCCCAGGTGGAGATCGGACGCGGCAAGAGCGGCCGCCGCGCCTACGCGCTGGACGAGATCGGCATCGTGCCGTCGCGCCGGACCAGGCACCCGGAGGACGTCTCGATCGCCTGGCAGATCGACGCCTACCGGTTCGAGCTGCCGCTGGTCGTCGCGCCGATGGACAGCGTGGTCTCACCCGGCACCGCGGCCGAGGTCGGCCGGCTCGGCGGCCTGGCGGTGCTCGACCTCGAAGGGCTGTGGACCAGGTACGACGATCCCGGGCCGCTGCTGGCCGAGGCCGCCGGGCTGGACGACGAGGCGGCCACCCGGCGGCTGCAGGAGATCTACCGCGAGCCGGTCAAGGAGGAGCTGATCGGGCGCCGGATCGCCGAGATCAGATCGGCCGGGGTGACCACCGCGGTCCGGCTGTCGCCGCAGCAGACCATCCGGTACCACAAGGCGGTCATCGACGCCGGCGCGGACATCTTCGTGATCCGCGGCACCACGGTGTCGGCCGAGCACGTGTCCGGGCAGTCCGAGCCGCTGAACCTCAAGCAGTTCATCTACGAGCTGGACGTGCCGGTCATCGTCGGCGGCTGCGCCACCTACACCGCGGCGCTGCACCTGATGCGGACCGGGGCGGCGGGCGTGCTGGTCGGCTTTGGCGGCGGATCCGGTCATACCACGGCCGCGGTGCTCGGCGTGGCCGTGCCGATGGCCACCGCGATCGCCGACGTGGCCGCCGCCCGGCGGGAGTACCTGGACGAGTCGGGCGGCAGGTACGTGCACGTGATCGCGGACGGCGGGATGACCACCAGCGGCGACATCGCCAAGGCGCTGGCGCTGGGCGCGGACGCGGTGATGGTGGGCTCGCCGCTGGCCCGCGCGGCCCAGGCGCCGGGCCACGGCTACCACTGGGGCAGCGAGGCCCACCACGGCGACCTGCCCCGCGGCACCCGGCTGCGGGTCGGCACGATCGGCAGCATCGAGCAGATCCTGCACGGCCCGTCCACCGTCGCCGACGGCTCGATGAACCTGATGGGCGCGCTGCGCCGGACCATGGCCACCTCCGGCTACTCGGACCTGAAGGAGTTCCAGCGGGTGGAGGTCGTGGTCACCCGCGCCGCCCCGCGCCGGTAGCGTTCGGAGGGTGGCACCCGATACCGGCAGCTGGCCATACAGTCGCGGCACTGCCCGGCTAGGCCCGGACGAGCGGGCCGCGGCCCTGGACGCCCTCAGCCGGGCCGAGCACCAGGTCCTGGTGGTCGGCGGCGGCGTGGTGGGCGCCGGGGTGGCCCTGGACGCGGCCACCAGGGGCCTGTCCGTCGGGCTGCTGGAGGCCAGGGACTTCGGCGCAGGCACCTCGTCGCGGTCCAGCAAGCTCATCCACGGCGGGCTGCGGTACCTGGAGCAGCTCAACTTCCGGCTGGTCCGGGAGGCGCTCGCGGAGCGCTCCCTGCTGCTGCAGCGGGTCGCCCCGCACCTGGTCCGGCCGGTCTCGTTCCTGTTCCCGTTCACCCACCACGGCTGGGAACGCGGCTACGTGGGGGCCGGTGTCACGCTGTACGACACGCTCGGCTTCTCGCTCGGCCAGGCCAGGGGGCTGCCCGGGCACCGGCAGCTGACCCGCCGCGGCGCGCTGCGGCTGGCGCCCGCGCTGAAGCGCTCGGCCCTGACCGGGGCCCTGGTGTACTGGGATGCCCAGGTCGACGACGCCAGGTACGTGGTCACGCTGGTCCGGACCGCGGCCGGGTACGGCGCCCGGGTGGCGTCCAGGACCCAGGTGACCGGGTTCCTGCGGGAGGGCGAGCGGGTCACCGGGGTGCGCGCGGTGGACCTGGAATCGGGCCAGGAGCTGAAGATCCGGGCCCAGCAGGTGGTCAACGCGACCGGGGTGTGGACCGACGAGATCCAGGCCATGGTGGGCGGCCGCGGCGTCATCAACGTCCGCGCGTCCAAGGGCGTGCACCTGGTCGTGCCGAAGGACCGGATTCAGTCTGGCAGCGGGATCATCCTGCGGACCCCGTTCAGCGTTCTCTTCGTTATCCCGTGGGGGCGGCACTGGATCATCGGCACCACCGACACCGACTGGGCGCTGTCCAGGGAGCACCCGGCGGCCAGCCGGACCGACATCGACTACGTCCTCGGCCAGCTCAACCGCATCCTCGCGGTGCCGCTGACCAGGGATGACGTGGAGGGCGTCTACGCCGGGCTGCGGCCGCTGCTGGCCGGGGAGTCCGACTTCACCTCCCGGCTGTCCCGCGAGCACACCGTCGCCCACCCGGTGCCCGGCCTGGTGATGATCGCGGGCGGCAAGTACACCACCTACCGGCTGATGGCCAGGGACGCGGTGGACGCCGTCGCGCACGGGCTGGCCGGCCGGGTGGTGCCGTCCTGCACCGAGTCGATCCCGCTGGCCGGCGCGGACGGCTACCCGGCGCAGTGGAACGCCAGGTACCGCCTGGCCGCCGCGTCCGGCCTGCACGTGGCCCGGATCGAGCACCTGCTGCAGCGGTACGGCACGCTGGCCGGCCAGCTGCTGGACCTGATCGCCGCGGACCCGGCCCTCGGCCTGCCGCTCACCGGGGCCGACGACTACCTGCGGGCCGAGGTGGTCTACGCGGTGACGCACGAGGGCGCCCGGCACCTGGACGACGTGCTGGCCCGGCGCACCCACGTGTCCATCGAGACCTGGGACCGCGGCCTGTCCGCCGCGCCGGAGGCGGCCGCGCTGATGGCCGGGCCGATGAAGTGGCGGTCCCGGCAGGTGGCCAGGGAGCTGGAGAACTACCGGGCCGGGATCGCGGCCGAGCGGGCCTCCCAGGACGCGGTCACCGACACCGACGCGGACGCGATCCGGCTGGGCGCGCCGGACATCGTGCCGGTGCTCAGCAACGGCCCGGCCGGCGCCGAGCGGGCCCGCATCCGGCCGGGCTGCCCGGCCCGGCGCACTAGACTTCCGGGGTGACCAGGCCACGAGCGTTCTCCGGCATCCAGCCCACCGCCGACTCCTTCCACCTCGGCAACTACCTGGGCGCGCTGCGCCAGTGGGTGGCCCTGCAGGAAACGCACGACGCGGTGTACTGCGTGGTGGACCTGCACGCGATCACCGTGCCGCAGGCTCCCGCCGACCTGCGCCGCTGGACCAGGGTCTCGGCCGCCCAGCTCATCGCGATCGGGCTGGACCCGGAGCACTGCATCCTGTTCGTGCAGAGCCAGGTGCCCGAGCACGCCGAGCTGGCCTGGGTGCTCGGCTGCCTGACCGGGTTCGGCGAGGCCAGCCGGATGATCCAGTTCAAGGACAAGTCGGCCAGGGAGGGCGCGGAGCAGGCCAGCGTGGGACTGTTCACCTACCCGGTCCTGCAGGCGGCTGACATCCTGCTGTACCGCACCGACCAGGTGCCGGTGGGCGAGGATCAGCGCCAGCACCTGGAGCTGACCAGGGTCCTGGCGCAGCGGTTCAACCACCGGTTCGGCCAGACCCTGGTGGTGCCGGGGCCCTACATCCTGCCGGGCGTCGCCAAGATCACTGACCTGCAGGATCCGGCCGCCAAGATGAGCAAGTCGGCGTCGTCCCCGCAGGGCATCGTGGACGTGCTGGAGGACCCGGCGTCGATCCGGCGGAAGATCGCCAGGGCGGTGACCGACACCGGCGCCGAGATCCGCGCCGACGAGGCGGCCAAGCCGGGCGTGACCAACCTGCTGCGGATCTACTCGGCGCTGTCCGGGGAAGGCGTGCCCGCGCTGGAGCAGCGGTACGCCGGGGCGGGCTACGGCAGCTTCAAGTCCGACCTCGGCGAGCTGGTGGTGGAGACGTTCGCGCCGATCCGGGAGCGGACCGAGAAGCTGCTCGCCGACGAGGCCGAGCTGGACGCGATCCTGGCCCACGGCGCGGCCCGGGCAGGCCGGCTGGCCGGCGCCACGATGGCCGAGGTCCGGGACAAGATCGGCTTCCTGGGCCCAGCCGGCCAGCGCTGACCCGGTCACCCCCTCCGCAGCCGCGCGCCCGCGCCCGGCTGGGCCGTGGATTTCATGATCCGGTAAAGAAAGTACTGTCCCCACGATATTTTGTTTACCGGATCATGGAGATGCGGCTGTGCGGCACGCAGTCCGCCTCAGCGGGGTGGTGCCGGCTGGGCCGGTAGCGGCGCCGGTACCAGGCGAAGGTGACGATCGCGGCCGCGGCTACTGCGGCTACGGTGGCGCCCAGGGCCAGGGCGGCCGCCGCGCTGGCCGGCTGCGGCGGGCCGGGCTGGACTGTCGCCCGGGCGGCCGCGGCCGCCGGACGAGCCCGGTCGGATCGCCGGCCAGGCCCGGCCCGCAGCGGCGGGACCAGGACGCCGACCGGGCGTACCCGGCCGTTCATCGCGAATCCCCAGTTCAGCAGGCGCTCGGCCGAGGTGATCTCCTGCAGCGGGGTGCAGTGCAGGATAGTCACGATCAGGGTGACGCCATGCCGGCTGGCCAGCCCGATGTAGGTCGCCTCGGCAGCGACCGTCCAGCCGATCTTGCCGCCGATGCCGCCCCGGTACCTGGTCAGCAGGTAGTTCTGGTTCACCAGCGGGACCCGGTGCCGGCGGGTCACCGGGAAGCGGGCGGTCAGCGTCTGGTCGTACCGCATGAAGGCGGGCATGGCCAGTGCCTGCCGGGCGATCAGCGCCTGGTCGTAGGCCGATACCACCTGCCCGGCGGCCGGCAGCCCGTTCGGCTGCCTGGCCACTACGTCGTAGGCCCGCAGGTGCCGCGCCTCGGCGTTCATCAGCGCGATGCCGCGGGTGAACGAGCCGCTGGCCTGGGCCAGCGCCACGGCGGCGTCGTTGGCCGAGATCAGCAGCAGGGCCCGGAACAGGTCGGCGGCCCGGTACCGGTGGCCGGGAATGAGGCCGACGTCAAACGGCTGCGTCGTGGCGGCGAGCCGGGAAGCGGTCACCAGGGTGCCCGGCCGCAGCCGCGGGATCATCGTGATCGCGGTCAGCACCTTCAGCGTGCTGGCCGGCGGGAACAGCCCGTGCGGGTCCCTGGCCGCCAGCACCTGGCCGGTCCCGGCGTTGGCGATGAGGTACGCGGCGGCCGGCACCACGGGCAGCCTCCTGGCCCGGCGGGACGGGTAGCTCACCACGATGCCGCGGCTGGCCAGCCGCGGCCCGCCGACCTCCCGCCGTGCTGTCCCGCTTAATCCGCCGCCCAGGGCACCCCCGCCGTCGTCCAGCGCAGTCCCGCCGCCGCCCGCCGCCGCCCCGCGGTCGGCCAGTGCCGCCCCGTGGCCGGCCAGTGCCGCCCCGGCCGGCGCTGGCCAGGCCACAGCCGGGGCCAGTGCCCCGACGGCCAGTGCCCCGACGGCCAGCGCCCCGACGGCCAGCGCCCGGCCGGCCAGTGCCGCGACGGCGGCGGCCGTTCCCGTCCGGTGCCTCATTGGTGCCCCCGCCTGCTCGGTCCCCCGTTCAGCTGGCGCGTGCCCGCCAGCCCGCGGGCTCACACCCCCCATAAACCGGATAGACCGCGCACATAACGACCTGATCCCCCCGCCCCGTCGGCAAAACCCCCGCCGGGAACGTGCCCCGGCAACCCCATGGGCACGGGATCCAGTGGCACGGAACCCGGTGGATCCCGTGCCCGCGGGGTTCGGTCGCGGCGGGAGGCGAGCCGGGCCGGGCCCGCGGGCTTCGGCCGGCGGGCGGCGGGCCGTACGCTGAGCGCATGACGCGCATATCGGAGTCCGGGCTGCCGATCGAGCCCGTGTACGGGCCGAAGGCGCCGCCGGGCTTCGACCCGGAACGCGACCTGGGCGAGCCCGGCTGCTACCCGTTCACCCGCGGCATCTACCCGACCATGTACGTCCAGCGGCCGTGGACGGTGCGGCAGTACGCGGGATTCTCCACCGCCGCCGACTCCAACCGCAGGTACCACCAGCTGATCAGCGAGGGCACCACCGGCCTGTCGGTCGCCTTCGACCTGCCCACCCAGATGGGCTACGACTCGGACTCGCCGCAGGCGGCGGGCGAGGTCGGCAAGGTCGGCGTGGCGATCGACTCGGTGGACGACATGCGGGCGCTGCTGGACGGCATCCCGCTGGACTCGGTGTCGACCTCGATGACGATCAATGCCCCGGCCGCGCCGCTGCTGCTGCTGTACCAGCTGGTCGCGCAGGAGCAGGGCGCCCCGGCCGGTGCGCTGACCGGGACCATCCAGAACGACATCCTGAAGGAGTACATCGCCCGCGGCACTTATATCTTCCCGCCCCGGCCGTCGCTGCGCCTGGTCGCCGATACCTTCGCCTACTGCCGCCGGGAGATCCCGCGCTGGAATACCATCTCGATCTCCGGCTATCACATGGCCGAGGCCGGCGCCACGCCCGCCCAGGAGATTGCCTTCACCCTGGCGAATGGCCGCGAGTACGTGCGCACCGCGATTGCCTCCGGGCTGGGCGTGGACGAATTCGCGCCCCGGCTGTCGTTCTTCTTCGTGGCCAGGACCACGCTGCTGGAAGAGGTGGCCAAGTTCCGCGCTGCCCGGTTCCTGTGGGCCCGGATCATGCGGGAGGAATTCGGCGCCGCCGATCCCAGGTCGCAGATGCTGCGGTTCCACACCCAGACCGCCGGGGTGCAGCTGACCGCGCAGCAGCCCGAGGTGAACCTGGCCAGGGTCACCGTGCAGGCGCTGGCGGCGGTCCTCGGCGGCACCCAGTCGCTGCACACCAACGCCTACGACGAGGCGCTCGCGCTGCCGAGCGAGCGGGCGGCCCGGCTGGCGGTGCGGACCCAGCAGGTGCTGGCGCACGAGACCGACCTGACCGCGACCGCTGATCCGCTGGCCGGGTCGTACGCCATCGAGTCGCTCACCGCCGATATCGAGGCCGAGGCCGAGGCGCTGATGGCGAAGGTGGAAGAGCTCGGCGGCGCGGTGGCCGCGATCGAGCAGGGCTACCAGAAGGCGGAGATCGAGCGCTCCGCCTACCGCATCGCCCGGCAGATCGATGCCGGGGACCGGGTCATCGTCGGGGTGAACAGGTTCACCCAGCATGAGCCGGAGCACCACCAGCTGCTGCGGGTCGATCCGGCGATCGAGCAGGAGCAGGCGGCCAGGCTGGCCGGGCTGCGGGCCAGCCGCGACGCCGCCGAGGTCGCCCGGCGTATCGGCGAGGTAAAGCGCGCCGCCGCCGGCCGCGATAACATGCTCTACCCGCTGCGCGAGGCGCTGCGCGCGCGGGCAACCGTCGGTGAGGTGTGTGACGCGCTGCGCGAGGAGTGGGGCCTTTACCGGCCACCCGATGTGTATTGATCTCGTAGCCGGGCAGCAGTCACGCGATCTTCAGGCTGTGTGATCTTCGGGCTGTGTGATCTTCAGGCTGCAGGCGGCAGGGAGGTTCTCCGGTGGCGATCAGGTGGAATGCCTCGCGCGGCCCGACGCTGGGCATCGAGTGGGAGCTTCAGCTCATCGACTCGGGCACCAGGATGCTGCGCCAGGACGCCCGCGAGGTGCTGGCCGCGCTGCCCGGCCTGAGCGAGTCGGGCGAGCTGGAGAAGACCAGGTTCGAGCTGATGCAGTCCCAGGTCGAGATTGTCACCGGCGTGTGCAGCACCGTGTCCGAGGTGAAGGACGACCTAGCTGCGACAATCTCGCAACTTCAGCGGATCACCGCCGATCGCGGTACGATGCTTGCCTGCGCTGGAACGCATCCCGTGAGCGATTGGCGGGACGCAAAGATGGCACCGATGCAGCGCTACGCCGAACTCATCGAGCAGTTGCAGTGGCTCGCGCGCAGAATCCAGGTGTTCAGCGCGCAAGTCCATGTCGGTATCCGGGACGGGAGCAAGGCGATACCCATCGTCAACGCGCTCGCTGGCTACCTACCGCATTTCCTGGCGCTGACCGCGTCCAGCCCGTACTGGAGCGGGCAGGACACCGGGCTCGCCTCGAGCCGCGCGATCATCTTCGGCGGGCTGCCGACATCGGGGCCGCCTCCGCTGCTGGCGGACTGGAGTGAGTTCGAGGACTACATGGACACCCTGCTGCGCGCCGGGACAATCCGGAGCATCAAGGAAGTGTGGTGGGACATCCGGCCGCACCCGGACTTCGGCACGGTCGAGATCCGGATGTTCGATGGCGTTCCGACTTTGCGCGAGGTAGGCATGATCGCGGCACTCTCCCAGTCCCTGGTACATCGGTTCGACCACCAGCTCGACCGCGGCTACGCGCTGCCCCGGCCGGCCGCCTGGGTGGCCAGGGACAACAAGTGGCGGGCGACCAGGTACGGCCTGGACGCCATGGTGATCACCGACGACTCCGGGGCCACCGCGCCGCTGCGGGACGAGCTGTACGAGCTCAAGCGCGAGCTGGAGCCGGTCGCCGACCGGCTCGGCTGCGGGCCGGAGCTGGATGTCCTGTCCGAGGTGCTTGAAAACGGCGCGTCCTACGAGCGGCAGCGCGCCATCGTCGCGGCCGGCGGCGAGCTGGCCGACGTGGTCGACGCGCTGGCCACGGAGTTCGCCGAGGACCGGTTCGTTGCCCCGGGGGAGGCGGCGCATGCAGGGACTTGACCTGGAGGGCGAGCTCGACGCGTTCCTGCGCGGGCACGAGGCCGAGTTCATTGACTTCCGCCGCGACCTGCACGCCCATCCCGAGATCGGCTATCACGAGCACCGCACCACGCGGCGGGTCATGCTGCGGCTGCAGGCCGCCGGACTGCGGCCCCAGGTGCTGCCGAAGGGCACCGGGCTGATCGCCGACGTCGGCACCGCGGCCGGGGACGGGCCGTTCATCGCGCTGCGCGCGGACATCGACGCGCTGCCGATCAGCGATGAGAAGAACGTGCCGTACCGGTCCACCAAGGCCAACGCCTGCCATGCCTGCGGGCACGACGTGCACACCACGATCCTGCTCGGGACCGGCCTGTTCCTGGCCAGGGCGGCCGCGGCAGGCCTGCTGCCGGGCCGGGTCAGGCTGATCTTCCAGCCGGCCGAGGAGGTGCCGGGCGGCGCGCTGGACGTGCTGGCGGCCGGCGGGATCGCCTCGGTCGACCGGATCTTCGCGCTGCACTGCGATCCCCGGCTGGACGTCGGGAAGATCGGTACCAGGGTCGGCCCGATCACCGCCGCCTGCGACAAGATCACCGTCAGCGTCACCGGCCCTGGCGGGCACACCGCCCGGCCGCACCTGACCGCGGACCTGGTGTACGCGCTCGGCAAGATCATCACTGAGCTGCCCGCCGCGCTGTCCCGCCGGGTCGACCCGCGCTCCAGTCTCAGCCTGGTCTGGGGCCGGGTCAGCGCGGGCAGCGCGGCCAACGCCATCCCGGACGACGGCGTGGCCGAGGGCACCGTGCGATGCCTGGACGACAGCGCCTGGCATGCGGCACCTGACCTGCTGAAGGCCCTGCTGGAGTCGGTGGCCAGCGCCTACGGCGTGGTAGCCGACCTGTCCTACCAGCGCAACGTGCCGCCCACCGTGAACGAGGCGGTCAGCACCGCGATGTTCGAGGCGGCCGCCGACCGGGTGCTCGGCCCGGACGCGGTGACCCCGGCGCCGCAGAGCCTGGGCGGCGAGGACTTCGCCTGGTACCTGGAGTCGGTGCCCGGCGCGCTGGCCAGGCTCGGCACCCGGCGTCCGGGCTCGGCCGACGACTTTGACATCCACCAGCCCAGCTTCGACGTGGACGAGCGGTCGATCGGCGCCGGGATCCGGCTGCTGGCCGCCACCGCGCTCACCGCGGTCCGTGCCGTGCCGGGCAGCCGGGACCCGATGCCCGGCGTGGCCATGGCCTGATCTATATCGGTTGCCCGGCGGCCGGACGGCGCCTACTGTCCGCCTGCATGGGACGCCTGCCGTGGGACCAGCTGCCGGTCGCCATCCGCTCCTGGGTGCAGGACATGCTCGGCGGCACGGTCGTGGCGGCGAGCAGCCAGCCGGGCGGGTTCTCGCCGGGCGCGGCCTGCCGGCTGGTCCTCGCCGACGGCGGCCGGGCGTTCCTGAAGGCGGTATCGGCGGCCGCCAACCCCGAGTCGCCGGACCTGCACCGCCAGGAGGCCAGGATCGCCGCGGCGCTGCCCGCCGGGGTGCCGGCCCCGGCCTTCCTCGGCAGCTTCGACAGTGACGGCTGGGTGGCGCTGCTGTTCGCCGACGTGGACGGCAGGCAGCCCGGCCGGCCCTGGCGGCTGGCCGAGCTGAGCCGCGTGATCCGCTCGCTGGACCGGCTGCACGAGCTGCTGACGCCCAGCCCGCTGACGGACCTGCCGACGCTGCAGGACGCTCACCGGCAGTCCATGTGCGGCTGGCGGAAGCTGGCCTCGGCCCGGGTGCCCGGCGACCGCCCGCTTGATGGCCCGCTCGGTAGCCCGCTCGATCGCCTGGATGCGTGGTCGCGGCGGAACCTGCCGGCCCTGGCGGACCTGGAGGCGGGCTGGGAGGCCGCCGCGGCCGGGAACACCTTGCTGCACAGCGACGTGCGGGACGACAACGTGCTGATCACCGACGATGACGTGGTGTTCGTGGACTGGCCGTGGGCCTGCACCGGCGCGCCGTGGTGGGACGTGGCCGCATTCGCGCCGAGCGTGCCGGTGCAGGGCGGCCCGGAGCCCGGCTGGGTGCTGGCCAGGTCCTCGTCCGCCGCGGCGGCCGACCCCGACGCGGTCACCGCGGTGGTCGCCGCGATCGCGGGCTACCTGACCCGGCAGGCACTGCAGCCGCCGCCGCCCGGCCTGCCCACGCTGCGCGCATTCCAGGCGGCGCAGGGCGCCCACGCCAGGGGCTGGCTGCGGGACCGGACCGGCCTGGCGTAGCGCAGCAGGCCGGTTGGCCCGGTCCCGGCGGGCGGACATACAGTAGACAGACGCGGCGTCATCAGCCTCCCGGTCCGCGGGCCACGGGCCGCCCGAGGCCCCCGAGCCCCCCCGGGCCGCGGGCCCAGACGATGGAGTTCAGCAGTGTCCTCAGCACAGGAACGGGTGCCGGCGGGCGATCCCGGCCCACCCGGCGCTCCCCCCGCGGCCGGCCCGCAGGTCCCGGCCGGGCAGGCAGCCGGGCCCGGTTACGCCCAGGCGGCGCCGGGCGAGGCCGGGAAGGTACTGCCGGACGGCAGGGTCAGGTACCGCACTGCCGGGCCGCTGATGCTGTGCTGGTGCTGGGCGGCCATCGCCGTGTTCACCCTGGGCGACCTGCTGATCCAGGGGCACGACCGCGGCATCGTCATCCCGCTGCTCGTGGTCGCGCTGATCACCGGGGTGGTCTACGCGTGCGCCTGGCGGCCGGAGGTGACCTCCGGGCCGGACGGGATCACCGTGCAGAACCCGTTCCGGGATTACCGGATCCCCTGGGGGGCGGTCAAGGGAGTCTTCCTCGGTGACTCGATCGAGGTACAGTGCTCCCGCTGCGCGCCCAAGAGCGACCGGACCGTGTACTGCTGGGCGCTGTTCTCCTCCCGCAGGTCCAGGGCCAGGGCCAGCTACCAGTCCACCGCCCGCCGGGCCGGCCGGCGCAGCCAGATCCAGGGTCACTCCCGGCTGTCCGACGAGGCGCAGAAGCTGGCCAGCAAGTCCCAGCCCGAGATCATCGCCGCCGAGCTCGGCCGCCGGGCGAACCGGGCCGGCGAGGACGGCCACACCGAGGGGTTCGTCACCGGGCGCTGGGCCTGGCAGCCGGCCGCCGCAATCCTGGTTCCCGGCCTGGTGCTGGCCCTGGTCGTACTGCTGTAGCCGCAGCCGGGTGCGGCCTCCCGGCCCGGCGGCTACCCGCCGAGGGACCGGCACGGCCGCGAGCGCAGCCCGGCGACGTAGTCGTCCGGTGCCCCGGCCACCTCCGCGGCATCGGCCATGATGCCGAGGTAGCGGGCCGACGGCAGCCCGCCCTCGTAATCGTTCAGCACGTACAGCCAGGCCAGCACGTCGCCGTCGAGCGTGGCGACCCGGAGCCGGATCTTGCTGTAGTAGCCGAGGATGGCGCCGTCCCAGGCATCCAGCGCGGCCTCGTCCTCGGCGGAGATGTCGTACAGCACCACGAAGACCCGCTCGTGCCGGGCCTCGGCCACGGTGGCCAGCGAGCCTTCCCAGCCCATGTCCTCGCCGCCGAAGGTCAGCCGCCAGCCTTCCAGCCAGCCAGTGCCGCGCTGCGGCGAGTGCGGGCAGCGCCGCGACATCTGGGCCGGGTCCATGTTGCTGCCGTATGCCGCGTAGATCGCCACAGCCGATAGCGTACGAGCCCCGCCGCCCGCCCGTGGGCCGGTCGCCATGGCGCCCGCTGCGCGGCCGGCCGGGCGATGCGACAGAATGGGGCATCGTGAGTCCGCGGCCGGCCAGGATCGTCATCATCGGCGGCGGGCCAGGGGGGTATGAGGCAGCCCTGGTCGCCGCGCAGCTTGGTGCCGAGGTCACCCTGGTGGACTCCGACGGCCTCGGCGGCGCCTGCGTGCTGACCGACTGCGTGCCGTCCAAGACGCTGATCGCTACCTCCGGCATGATGGCGGCGCTGGACGGCTCGGCGGCCCTGGGCATTCGTCTTGGGCCCGGCGAGGAGCACTGCGGGCCGGTGGTGGACGCGCCGCGGCTGTATGCCAGGGTGCTGGCGCTGGCCAGGGCGCAGTCCGACGACGTCGCGGCCCGGCTGGCCGCCGAGCGGGTCGAGGTGGTGCCGGGCACCGGCCGCCTGTCCGGCCCGGCCACCGTGACGGCCGGGGACCGGGAGATCACCGCCGACGCCGTGCTGCTGGCCACCGGGGCCCGGCCGCGGGAGCTGCCGGGGGCGGTCCCGGACGGCGACCGGCTGCTGACCTGCCGGCAGCTGTACCAGCTCGGCGAGCTGCCGCCGGAGCTGATCGTGGTGGGCTCCGGCGTGACCGGGGCCGAGTTCGCCAGCGCCTATCAGGCGCTCGGCTCGCAGGTCACGCTGGTCTCCTCCAGGGACCGGGTGCTGCCGCAGGAGGACGCGGACGCAGCGGTGGTGGTCGAGGAGGTGTTCCGCCGCCGCGGCATGACCGTGCTGCCCAGGTCCAGGGCCGCCGCGGTGCGGCGTTCCCGGCATGGCGTGGCGGTGATCCTCACCGACGGCCGCACCATCCGCGGGTCGCACTGCCTGCTCACGGTGGGGATGGTGCCGCAGACTCAGGATCTCGGCCTGGCGGCGGCCGGGATCGCGGTGGACCGCTCCGGATTCATCCCGGTGGACCGGGTGTCCCGGACGCCGGCGCCCGGCGTGTACGCGGCGGGGGACTGCACCGGCGTGATGATGCTCGCCTCGGTGGCGGCGATGCAGGGCCGGATCGCCATGTGGCACGCGCTCGGCGAGGCGGTCCAGCCGCTGCGGCTCGGGCACGTGGCCGCGACCATCTTCACCGAGCCGGAGATCGCCACGGTCGGCGTCAGCCACCGGGCGGTCGAGGCGGGCGAGGCGGACGCGCTGGTGGTCAAGCTGCCGCTGGCCACCAACGCCAGGGCCAAGATGCAGGGCTTCCGGGACGGTTTCATCAAGCTGTTCGCCCGCCGCGGCAGCGGGATCGTGCTCGGCGGCGTCGTGGTCGCGCCCAGGGCCAGCGAGCTCATCCTGGCCGTCTCGCTGGCGGTCGAGCAGTCGATGACCGTGGACCAGATGGCGCACACGTTCGCGGTCTACCCGTCGCTGTCCGGCAGCCTGACCGAGGCCGCCCGCAGGCTCATGCAGCCGGCGGCTGATGCCGCCGGCCAGCCGGGTCAGCCGGGGCCGGCCTGGCCTGCCTTGCCTGCCGGCACAGCGGCGGCCCGGTCCAGCAGGTGGCGGCTCTCGATCAGGGCGAGCACGGCCCTGGCGGCGCGCTCGGCAGCGACCTCGACCTCCCCGGCGTCCGGCACCGGGGCGTCCTCCAGCAGCAGCATGACGTGGCCGTGCGCGGTCGCCTCCAGGGCGCAGGCCAGGTCCTCGACCGCGGTCTCGTCATCGCCGCAGATGGCCCGGCACAGGTCGCCGAGTGCATCGGCCAGCGGCTGCTCGGCCGCCTCGATCTCCGGGTGCCGGGCCTTGTCGGTCACGGCCTCGTACATCACCCGGAACAGCGGCGGCCGGGCGGCGGCGAACCGCACATAGCCGCGTGCCATCGCGGCAAGCTGGCCGGACGGCCCGAGGCGCGCGTCCAGCGCGGGCTCCAGCTCGGCGAAGAACACCCGGTAGGCATGCACGACCACGGCCGCCAGCAGGTCCTCCCGGTCGGCGAAGTGCGCGTACGGCGCGCTGACCGCGACGCCGAGGCGGCGGCTCGCCTCGGCCAGCGAGAAGCCGCGGACCCCGCGCTCGGAGATGACCTCGATCGCGGTGCGGATCAGGGCCGCCCGCAGGTCGCCGTGATGGTAGCGGCCCGCCCGGTCCTCCCGGTCATCTCCCCGCCCGCCTCGCCCGCCCGGCGTGTTCTGCCCGCTCCGCCTGCTCCGCCCTGCCTGCCTGGCTGCGTGCCTGTGCTCGGCATGGCCATCAGGGTAGGGCACGCTGCGCCCGCCGCGGCTACCCGGCCGGGTGCCGGATCTCCGGCTTCCCGGCCGCCGCCGGGATCTGGTAGCGCACCCCGGTCAGCTGCTCGGAGACCTGCCACAGGCGGCGCCCGTCCTCCTGGTCGTGCGAGCGGTCGCTCGACTCCACCAGGACCGGGTACCCGGTGTACTGGAGTCGGCCGGGCGGGCCGTAGTAGCCGCCGCCGGGAGCAGACGGGTCGGTGGCGGCCCGCAGTGTGGCCAGCGCCCCGGCGAGCGGGCTCTGGGCCAGCCAGAACGTGAGCCCGCGCAGCCGCGGCTGGTACAGCGTCCTGGTGAACCGCGGCGTGTGCCGCCACAGCTCGGTCCGGGCGTTGCCCGGATGCGCGGCCAGCGCGAGGGTGGCGGCCCCGGTCGCCGCCAGGCGCTCGGTGAGCTCGTAGGTGAACAGCAGGTTCGCCAGCTTGGACTGCCAGTAAGCGGGCCAGGGCTGGTAATCGCGGCTGAACTGGAGATCGTCGAAGTGCATGCTGCCGGACCGGTGGCCGATGCTGCTCACGGTCACGACCCGCGATCCGGGAGTGGCCAGCAGCCGGTCGAGCAGCAGCCCGGTCAGCGCGAAGTGGCCCAGATGGTTGGTGGCGAAGGTGAGCTCGTAGCCGTCCTCGGTGCGCTGCCACGGCGGCGCCATCACCCCGGCGTTGTTGATCAGGAGGTCCAGCCGCGGGCAGACGGCCCGAATCTGCCCGGCCGCCGCGCGGACCGAGGCCAGCCGGGCCAGATCCAGCGGCACCACTCGGACGCTGGCCGGTCCGGCTGCGGCCGCGATCAGGTCCGCGGCCCTGGCCGCCCTGGCCTGGTCCCGGCAGGCGAGCAGCACGGTCGCCCCGCGGACGGCCAGTACCCTGGCGGTCTCCAGCCCGATCCCGCTGCTGGCGCCGGTCACCACCGCGACCCGGCCGGACTGGTCCGGCACGTCGGCATCGGTCCACCGGCGCGGGCCGCTCCTCGGCTGAGCGGATGAGCTGGCCATGAGATCTCCCGCGGTCGGAAGCTGTCAGTCTGATCAGCTATCAGAATCTGATTGCTATTAAGATAGGGCGGACAGCCGGGGCGGGTCAAGCGGGCCGGCGGGCGGGTCAAGCGGGCCGGCGGGCGGGTCAAGCGGGCCGGCGGGCGGGTCAAGCGGGCCGGCGGGCGGGTCAAGCGGGCCGGCGGGCGGGTCAAGCGGGGCCGATCATACGGTCATTCGGGTCGGGGCAGGGCAAGGCCGGTGCGCTCGCCGGCGTCGGGCCAGGCGCCGGCGAGCGCACCGGGTCGGTGGGCCCGAGCGCCCGCCGCCGTCCTGGCGGCGGCGGGCACCGAGCCAGGCCGGGCGGCGCTGCCCGGCCCGGTCCAGTTATCCGGTCGCGGTCAGCCTGACGCTCCTGGAGTAGCCGTAGAGGTAGTAGCCGGGCTTGTCGGCGGCCACGGCCCGGTAGGTCTTCGTCTTGCCCGGCACCGTGAAGGAGAACGTGCCGGACGCGGACTCGCGGGTGGTCTTCACCGTGAACCACCGGCCGTGCGACTCATCCTCCAGCGTCACCCTCTGGTTCTTCAGGTGCGGCGAGACCCTGCCGGTCAGCTTGGTGCTGTGGCCGGGCTTCACCTTGCCGTGCGCCAGCGAGACATGGACGTTCTGCGGGTTCAGGATCGGCTGCGCCAGCAGCGGCGACCCGGACGACTCGAAGACGAGGCCCGCGCCTGACGGACCGAGCACCGGGGCCGGCCAGCCCGAGTTGATGGCCGAGCCGTACTGCTGCAGCCTGGACCAGTGCGTACCGTTGCTCGTTGTCTCGGAGAAAAGGTCGTAGCCATTGCGCCGGCCCTCGAAGAACACGTGCACGACCTTGCCCACCTCCTGCATGGCGAAGTAGCCGTCGTCGCCTGCCGTGGAGTCCGGGACCTTGTAGGACTTGCCGAAGGACGTCCCGTTGAAGAACCGCAGCCGCTCGCCGCCGGTGAGCGAGCCGCCCGGGTCGGTCAGCAGGGCGTTCCCGGAGACGGCGGTCACTAGCTCGTTCTTGAAGGTCCCGGCGGACTTGTACGAGCCTGACGCGTTGAAGTTGCTGCCGGAGCGGGCGTACTCGATGTAGGCGTTCGTGTCGTTGTCGCTGGCCACCAGCACTCCGCCGTGGTAGGTGGTGAGCGAGGTGTCGCTGTCCGGCTCCTTGTTAGGGGTGGCGAGGCTGGTTTCCGGGCTGGCCGGGTTCGGCGGGAACGCCTGGACGTTGAGACTGCCGACGCCGGAGGTAGCCACCACGAGCTGGCCGTCCGCCACCGTGCCCGCCTCGACAGACGAGATCGTTCCGGCCTTGACGAAGTGCGAGAACGTCTTGCCGTCGTTGCTGCTGTCGTAGACGAAGGCGTTGTCCGGGTCGCTGTTGCAGCAGTCGTACACCACGACGGAAACCTTGCTGCCGCCGGTGGCCAGGACCTCGGGGATGGCGGAGAGACCGTCCCCCGGCTGCGGGGAGAGGGTGGCGGTCGAGGCGCACTTGCGGTCGCCGGGATGCAGGACGCAGACATGGACCACCGGGTCGAGGGCCTGAGACGGCGAGGCAAGCACCAGCGTCCCGTCCGGCAGCACCGCTCCCGATCCGTCCTGCCCCTTGACGCCGACCTTGAACTGGGCCAGTTCCGGCTGCGGATCGCCCTTAGTGCCGCCCGCCGGGATGGCCGCGGCGGCCTGGGCGGTCAGCAGCGCCATGCCGAGCGCCGCCGTCAGCGCGGCGGCCCGGACCGCGGCCGGGCGCAGGCGGCGGGGGAGATGCTCGGTCATCGTGTTCGTCCTTCCGCCCGTGTGCTCATCCTCGGTGCGCCGTGGCCCGGATACCCGCCGAAGCCCTCAGGATGCGGCCGGCGTCCCGGCCGGCACATCCGGCGCTTCCCTAGCGGCGTCCCTAGTGACCGGCAGCGGCACCCGGCCGGCACCGGGCCGCGCCGGACGGGATCCGCGAAAAGGGCTCAGTGCGCGGGGCGGCCCAGGTCCGGGTCGTCGGGCACGTCCAGGTCGTGCTGGCGCAGCCGGGACGCCCGGAGATCGTCGGCGTAAGCCGCGACCGTGAACACGCTGCCGCACAGGATCAGCGCCACCATCGTCACGGCCAGCCAGCCGGGCGCCGGGATCAGCGTGGTGAGCAGCACGGCTATCACCGCGCAGAGCGGGATGATGACCGCCAGGTGGCGCAGCACGGTGCGGGCGCGCCAGCCGGCGTCGGTCAGCTCGTGCCGGACCCAGTCCCGGTTCTCGGCGGGCAGCCGGAACCCGGCGGCGAACCAGAACCACCTAGCCACGCCGGGATCCCCGGCCAGCCGCGGCACGGTCAGTCCTTCAGCTGGCAGATGATCCCGCCCGCGGTCACGGTCTGGCCGACCTCGACCGCCAGCCCGGTGACCGTCCCGTCCTTGTGCGCGGCCAGCGGCTGCTCCATCTTCATGGCCTCGAGCACCACGATGGTGTCGCCGGCGCGGACCTGCTGCCCGTCCGCGGCGACGATCTTGACGATGGTGCCCTGCATCGGGCTGATCAGCGCGTCGCCGTCAGGCCCCGCCGGCCCCGGCCGGCCCGGCCGCCCCGCCCGCCCGGCCGGAGCTGCGCCGCGGCCTGGCCAGCCGGGACCGCCCGGATGACCCGGCGCCCGCGCCGGCGGGCGGCCAGGCCGCCGCCGAGCCCGGCCGGCAGCACGACCTCCAGCCGCCTGCCGCCCACCTCGACCGTGATCCGCTCCCTGGCCGCCCGTCGGCTGACCGTCCCCGGTGCCGCCCGGCGACGCCGGGCGCCGCGTCGTACGGCGGCAGCCCGCCGCCGAACTCGGTCTCGATCCACCGGGTGTGCACGCGGAACGGGGCGTGCGGTGAACGCCGGATCGCGCACCACCGCGCGGTGGAACGGCAGCAGCGTGGGCATCCCGCCGACCTCGAACTCGGCCAGCGCCCGGCGGGCCCGCTCCAGCGCCTGCTCCCGGCTGGCGCCGGTGACGATCAGCTTGGCGATCAGCGAGTCGAACGCCTGCGGCACGGTCATCCCGGCGGCGTAGCCGGCGTCCAGCCGGACACCGGGGCCGGACGGCGGCCGCCAGGCCGAGATCGTGCCCGGCGCCGGCAGGAAGCCGCGGCCGGGATCCTCGGCGTTGATCCGGAACTCGATCGAGTGCCCGCGCAGCTCCGGGTCGCCGTCCGGCAGCGACTGCCCGTCCGCGATCCGGAACATCTCCCGGACCAGGTCGATCCCGCTGACCTCCTCGGTCACCGGGTGCTCGACCTGCAGCCGGGTGTTCACCTCCAGGAACGACACCGTGCCGTCCTGGCCGACCAGGAACTCGCAGGTGCCGGCGCCCGACGTAGCCGGCCTCGCGCAGGATCGCCTTGGACGACGTCGCGCAGCAGCTGCCTCGGTCGGCGCGGTCAGGAACGGTGCCGGGGCCTCCTCGACCACCTTCTGGTGCCGCCGCTGCAGCGAGCAGTCCCTGGTGGAGACCACCATCACGGTGCCGCTGGAGTCGGCCAGGCACTGCGTCTCCACGTGCCGCGGCCGGTCCAGGTAGCGCTCGACGAAGCACTCGCCCCGGCCGAACGCGGCCACCGCCTCCCGCACCGCCGACTCGAACTGCGCCTCGATCTCATCGGCGGTCCTGGCCACCTTGAGCCCGCGGCCGCCGCCGCCGTAGGCCGCCTTGATCGCGATCGGCAGGCCATGCTCGCGCGGCGAACGCCGCGGCCTCGGCCGCGCGCCGGACACCGGCCCGTCGGTGCCCGGCGTCAGCGGCGCGCCGACGGCGCGGGCGATGTGCCGTGGCCGCTACCTTGTCGCCGAGCGCGTCGATCGCGTCGGGCGGCGGGCCGATCCAGGTCAGCCCGGCCGCGATGACCTCGCGGGCGAAGCCGGCGTTCTCGGCCAGGAACCCGTAGCCGGGGTGCACCGCGTCCGCGCCGGAGTCGGCCGCCGCCTTGAGGATCTTCCCGATGTCCAGGTAGCTTTCCGCCGCGCTCTGCCCGCCCAGCGCGAACGCCTCGTCCGCCATCGTGACGTGCAGCGCGTCGAGATCCAGCTCGCCGTAGACCGCGACGCTGGCCAGCCCGGCGTCGCGGCACGCGCGCACGACCCGGACCGCGATCTCGCCCCGGTTGGCGATCAGGACCTTACGCACGAAACCGGCTCCTCTCGACTGCGCAGGAGTCTAGTGACCGCTCGCCGGATCGCGCGCCGCTGCCTGGCCTGCAGCGGCATCGGTATCACACCGATGCTGCTGGCGCCGCGCTGGCCCGCCAGGCGCCGGGGCCCGGCAGGAGCGGGGCTCGCATCAGCCGGGATCTGGCCGACCAGGCAGTAACGATTGCGGCGGGGCGCCGCCGCCTGCCGGTCCGCTGCCGCCCTGGCGGACTGCACCGCGATCAGGGTGGTGACCAGCGCGGCCAGCTCCTCCGCCGACGGGCTGCCCCGGACCACGGACAGGACCGGCGCGGCGGGAAGCGGAGCGGGAGCCTCGTTTCGCCGCGGTTGCGGGATTTCGCCGGGGGTCACGGTCAGTTCCTGGACTTCCCGACCCCGATGCCGAACTGCCGGTGCACCCGGGCCCAGAACGCGTCCCGCAGCCACTCCCTGGCCTCCTGGTAGGCGCCGCAGCGACAGGCCGAGCTCCTTCTCGGCGTCCACCAGCAGCTCCTTGTCGATCACCGGAGGCAGGATCGGGCCGGGCAGCAGGTCCCGGATGTTGTCCTCGCCGCGGGTCAGGATCCACTTCTGGGCGACCCGCTCGCCTGCCTCCTCGACCCGCTCCCGCTCGGGCCCGAGCCGGGCCGGTGCCGGGCGCCGGGATCAGCAGGACCGGCTTGGCCGGCGGGCGCTGCCGCTCGCCGAACAGCTGCGCGGGGGAGGGCGCGACCGGCGCCGGCCTGCCCGGCCGGGACCGGCCCGGCGGCCGGCTGGGCTGCCCTGGCCTGCTGGCCCGGCGCCGGCGCGAGCGGCTCGGGGGTGAGCTGGCGGGTGAAGTACGGCTCCAGGAAGGACCGCTCCAGCACCTCGACCGTGTCGGACTCCCAGACCAGGCGCTCGGCCTGGTTGGTGCCGTACGGCGGCTCGACGCCCCACAGGTGCACCCGCACCCCGAACGCCTGCGCCGCCTCCACCGCGGGCACCATGTCCTCGTCGCCGGCCACCAGCACCGCGTCGGTGATCGCGCGGTGCCTGGCCAGCGCCTCCATGTCGGCGCGGATCTGGGCGTCCACGCCCTTCTGCTGGCCGCGCGCGTTCAGGTTGCCCAGCCGCAGCTTCACCCAGGGCATCTGGGCGATCACCCGCTGGTCGATGGTGGGCACCCGGTCCCTGGCCGCGTCGTACCAGTACACCCGCAGCAGCTCGCCGCGCACCTGCTCGTCCGCGTGCCGGGTGAGCGCCTGGATGAGCTTGTCCGCGTCCACCTGGTACTCGCGCCGGGATGTCGGCGCCGAACAGCAGCTCGCCGGTGGACGCGTAGATGTACCCGACGTCGATCATGATCGCGTAGCGGGACAGCAGCGGCAGCGGGGAGCCATTCTCGGTCATGGTGCCTTCGACTTTAGTGCCACCGGGGACCGCCGGGACCGCCGAATCCGATGGCGCTGCGTCACCATTCGCTTCACAATGGGATGTTTCCGTGCTTCTTCGGCGGGTGTGTCTGCCGCTTGTTCCGCAGCGCGCGCAGCCCGCGGGCGACCTGGGACCGGGTCTCGGCCGGCCGGATCACCGCGTCCAGGTAGCCGCGGTCGGCGGCGATGTAGGGATTGGCCAGCCGGTCCTCGTACTCGGTCACCCGCGCGGCCCGCAGCGCGGCCTGCTCCTGCGGGTCCGCCGGCCGCCGCCAGCTCCCGCCGGTACAGGATGTTCACCGCCCCCTGCGCGCCCATCACCGCGATCTGCGCGGTCGGCCAGGCCAGGTTCAGGTCGCCGCCCAGGTGCTTGGAGCCCATCACGTCGTAGGCGCCGCCGTAGGCCTTGCGGGTGATCACGGTGACCTTGGGCACGGTCGCCTCGGCGTAGGCGTAGATCAGCTTGGCGCCGCGGCGGATGATGCCGCCCCACTCCTGGCCGGTGCCGGGCAGGAAGCCGGGCACGTCCACGAACGTGAGCACCGGGATGCCGAACGCGTCGCAGGTGCGGACGAACCTGGCCGCCTTCTCCGACGCGTCGATGTCCAGGCAGCCGGCGAAGTGCATCGGCTGGTTGGCCACCACGCCGACCGGGGATCCGTCCACCCGGCCGAAGCCGGTGATGATGTTCTGCGCGAAGCCGGCCTGGATCTCCAGGAACTCGCCCTCGTCCAGGATGTGGGTGATCACCGTGTGCATGTCGTAGGGCTGGTTCGGCGCGTCCGGGATCAGCGTGTCCAGCTCGGCGTCGGTCTCGGTGATCTCCCGCCGTCGCAGCCGTGCCCGTTGGCCCGCGCTCGGCCGTCCCGCCGGGCGCGGGCAGCACCGGCGGCTCCTCCAGGTTGTTGGACGGCAGGTAAGACAGCAGTTCCCGGGCGAAGCTCAGGCAGTCCTGCTCGTCGCTGGCCTGGTAGTGGGCCACGCCGGACTTGGTGTTGTGCGCCTGCGCGCCGCCCAGCTCCTCGAACGTCACCTCCTCGCCGGTCACCGTCTTGATCACGTCCGGCCCGGTGATGAACATGTGCGAGGTGCCCTCGACCATCAGGGTGAAGTCGGTGATCGCGGGGGAGTACACCGCGCCGCCCGCGCACGGGCCCATGATCAGCGAGATCTGCGGGATCACCCCGGAGGAGATCACGTTCCGGTAGAAGATCTCGGCGAAGATGCCGAGCGCGACCACGCCCTCCTGGATCCGGGCGCCGCCGCCGTCGTTGATGCCGATCAGCGGGCAGCCGGTCTTCAGGGCGTGGTCCATCACCTTGACGATCTTCTCGCCGTGCACCTCGCCGAGCGCTCCGCCGAACACGGTGAAGTCCTGGCTGAAGACGCAGACCGGCCTGCCGTCGATGGTGCCGTGGCCGGTGACCACGCCGTCGCCGTAGGGCCGGCTGGCGTCCACCCCGAAGTCGCTGGCCCGGTGCCTGGCCAGCTCGTCGAACTCGGTGAACGAGCCGGGGTCGAGCAGCCCGTCGATCCGCTCCCGCGCGGTCATCTTGCCCTTGGCGTGCTGCCGCTCGACGGCCCGGGCCGGGCCGGCGTGGATCGCCTCGTTCCGGCGCCGTTCCAGGTCGGCGATCTTGCCCGCGGTGGTGTGCGGATCGAGGTCCCGGTCCTGGCTGGCGGGCGGGGGAGCTTCGGTGGCCATGCCGGACAGGTTAGGGCAGATGAGCCGGCGGCGGCCGGGCCAGGGTCCGGTGGGGTGTGACTGGCTGGTCACAATCCCGGCTCTGGCTGGCACACTGGCCGCATGGCCCTGACCGACCGCCTGCAGCTGCCCACGGTGCCCGCCGTGGCCGCGAGCGGCCTGTGGAAGCGGTTCGGCAGCAAGACCGCGGTGGCCGGGGTGAACCTGCAGGTGCCGGCCGGCAGCTTCTACGGCCTGGTGGGCCCGAACGGGGCGGGCAAGACGACCACGCTGTCCATGCTGACCGGGCTGCTGCGGCCGGACGGCGGCACGGTGGAGATCGCCGGCCTGGACGTGTGGCGGGATCCGGTGCCGGTCAAGGCGATGATCGGGGTACTGCCCGAGGGCCTGCGCCTGTTCGAGCGGCTGTCCGGCCGGGAGCTGCTGTGCTACCTCGGCCGGCTGCGCGGGATGCCCCGGCGACAGGTCGAGTCCAGGGCGGATGAGCTGCTGGCCGTGCTCGACCTGGCCGCCGACGCGCGCACGCTGGTGGTGGACTACTCCACCGGGATGCGCAAGAAGGTCGCGCTGGCCGCCGCGCTGCTGCACAACCCGCGGGTGCTGTTCCTGGACGAGCCGTTCGAGGGGGTAGACCCGGTGGCGGCGCAGACCATCCGCAGCGTGCTGGACTCCTATACCTCGTCCGGCTCGACCGTGATCTTCTCCAGCCACGTGATGGAGCTGGTGCAGAGCCTGTGCGACTGGGTGGCGGTGATGAGCGGCGGCCAGATCATGGCGGCCGGCACGCTGGACCAGATCCGGGCCGGCCGCTCGCTGCAGGAGGCGTTCCTGGCGATCGTCGGCGCCCGGCCCCGAGCAGCACGACGGGAGGCTGTCGTGGCTTGGCTATTCGTCCAGCTGAAGCTGCGGCTGATCGCCGGGGCGCTGCGCGGCACCGGCAGCACGGCCCGGCTGGTGGGCCTGATCCTGGCCATGGTCGGCGGCCTGTACGTGATGCCCGCCGGGTTCCTCCTGCTGGCCTCGCTGCACGGCAGGCCGCTGGCCGGGGACGTCGGGATCGTGGTGTTCACGGTGGCGTTCGCCGGCTGGGCGGTGCTGCCGCTGCTCGCCTTCGGCGCCGACGAGACGCTGGATCCGGCCCGGCTCGCGCTGCTGCCGCTGCGCCGCCGCACCCTGGCCGCCGGGCTGCTCGCCGCCGCGCTGACCGGCATCGGCCCGGTGGTGACGTTCGTGGTGCTGCTCGGCGTGGTGGCCGGGGTGGCGACCGGCCCCGGCTCGGCCGCGGTCGGGGTGGCGGCGTCGGGCTCGAGCTGGTGCTGTGCGCGGCCGCCTCCAGGGCCCTGGTCACCGCGTTCTCCGGGCTGCTGCGCACCCGGCGCGGCAGCGACCTCGGGGTGCTGGCGGGCGCGCTGCTGACGTTCGCGGTGATCGCGGGCAACATCGCGTTCCAGCGCTCGGTGGTCGGCGGGCGGCTCGGCCAGGGCCTGCACGCGGTGGCCGGCCTGGCCCGCTGGGCGCCGCCGGGCATGGTGGCGCACGCGATCAGCGCCGCTGCCCGCGGCGACTACCCGGCGGCGCTGGCCGGGCTCGCCGTCGGCGCGGCCACCGCGCTGGTCCTGCTCTGGGCCTGGGTGGCGGTCCTCGGCCGGGCCCTGACCAGCCAGGACGCGTCCACCCAGGGCGGCTGGAGCCGCCGCAAGGCGGCCGGGACGCTGCCGGTCGCGGTACCGGCCGCCGATCCGGTGCCCGGCCGGCGGACTGGCCGCTGGCGGGCGGTACTCGGGGACAGCCGGGCGTTAACGGTCGCGGCCAAGGAGCTGCGGTACTCCTGGCGCGACCCCCGGCGCAAGGCCGCCTGGCTGGGGCTGGCCACGGCGGTGATCGTCACCCTGTCGGTGGCCAGCCTGGGCACCGGCCGCGGCCTGGCCGGCTCCGTCGGCCCGGTGCTGGTGCTGGCCGCGGTCTACAGCGGGGCGATCGCCGGCCTGCAGTCGGCCAACCAGTTCGGCCTGGACGGCGGCGCGCTGTGGCTGAACGTGGCCGCCACCTGGCGGGCGCAGCAGCTGCGGGCCGACCTGGCCGGGAAGAACCTGGCCAGCGCGCTGGTCGCGCTGCCGGTGTTCGCCCTGCTGTACACCGCGCTCGGGCTGCTGGCCGGGCAGGCAACCTACCCGGCCGCCGCGTTCGGCATGGCCGCCGGCGCGCTCGGCGCCACCCTCGGCATCGCCAGCATGGCGAGCGTGCTGATGCCGTACGCGGTGCCGCAGCGCCGGACCAGCGCCTTCGGCGGGGCCGGGACCGGCCGCGGCTTCCTGGCCGGGCTGGTCAACCTCGCCATCATCGTGCTGGCCGTGATCTCGCTCGGCCCGGTCCTGGTCCTGCTCGCGCTGGTGCACACCGGGCTGTGGCTGCTGCTGGCCGGGCCCGCCTACGGCGCCGCGCTGGCCTGGCTCGGGCGGATGGTGGCGAGCGACATCGGGTTCCGCAGGCTGCCCGAGCTGCTCGCCGAGGTCAGCCGCCCGGTGTAACGGCCGGTCAGCTCGTGGCGGCCGCCGCGGCCGCGCGCTGGTGTTCCGGCCAGCAGGGGAACCTGCCGCGCTCGCCGCCGTCCAGCATGTCGTCGATGGCCGCCCGGCAGGCGTCGTCGGCGGGTGTGTACACCACCATCCGCGTGCCCGGCGTGCCCAGCACCCCGAACGAGCTGGAGATCATGGTGAGGCGCTGGTAGCGCGGGTGCCGGAACACCTTCACGTAGCTGGCCGGGCTGGCCACCTCGTTCCTGGCCCACAGCACCGCGAACTCCGGGCTGGCCGCCTGGAGCCGCTGCACGAAGCCGGTCCAGGCCGGCTCGCCGACGTGCCGGCCGTAGGCGCCGCGCAGCTGGGCCACCAGCTGGCCGAGCTGCTCCTGCCGGTTCACCAGCGGGTGACAGCACTGCGGCCAGACGAAGCAGGCCCACAGCGTGTTGCGGTCCGCGCGCGGCCTCGCGACAAAGCCGGGGAACAGGGCGGCATACGCCCGGTTCCAGGCGAGCAGGTCGAACCGCTCGTTCAGCACGCTGGCCGGCAGCCGGTCCAGCCCGTCCAGCACCTGCCGGACCTCGTCCGCCAGCACCGGGCACTGCTCGGTCTCGGCCGTCACCTCGGGCACGTCGGCCAGCCGGTACAGGTGCTCGCGCTCGAACTCGTCCAGCCGCAGCGTGCGCGCCACCGCGTCCAGCACCTGGGTGCTCG
This sequence comes from uncultured Actinomycetota bacterium, assembly GCA_963719705.1. Lineage (GTDB taxonomy): Bacteria > Actinomycetota > Actinomycetes > Streptosporangiales > Streptosporangiaceae > CAVRCV01. Next base: position 491,810 of record CAVRCV010000005.1, on the reverse strand, counting down.
CGTTGATCGGGCGGCCCTGCTCCAGCCAGGTGTACCAGGTCACGCCCACCCCGGCCAGCAGCGCCACCTCCTCGCGGCGCAGCCCGGCGGTCCTGCGGCGGACTCCGGGCGCCAGCCCGGCGTCCTCCGGGGTGATCCGCTGCCGCCGGCTGCGCAGGAACTCGGCCAGCTCGGCCCGGCGGACCTGGCCGCCCGGTGTGGTCGTCAGCACGCTCATGAACCCATCCTCACCCGTCCGGCCTGGCCGTGCCAGGTGCTGCTGATACCAGGATAAGCAGGCTCTCAGTACTGGCATAACGATGGCGGCAGGCTAGCTGTCATGAGCCACATCAGTACCGATCCCCCCGTCACTGACCGCCGGGAGCCAGGAATCATTCCCGGCCGCCGGGCGCGCCCCGCCCAGTCCCCGCTGGCCAGGCACGCGAGATCCGGCCGGCCCGTCCCGGCCTGATCCTGGCTATCGTGCTCGCCGGGCAGTTCATGGCCGTGCTGGACGCCTCGGTGGTTAACGTCGCCGCCCCGTCCATCCACGCCGGGCTCGGCGCTTCCGGCGCCGGCCTGCAGCTGATCATCGCCGGCTATGTGATCAGCTACGCGGTGCTGCTGGTCACCGGGGCGAGAGTGGGTGACCTGCTCGGCCACCGCCGGGTGTTCCTGGCGGGCCTTGCCCTGTTCACCGCGGCCTCGCTCGGCTGCGGGCTGGCCGGCTCGACCGCGATGCTGGTCGCGCTGCGGCTGATCCAGGGGGTCGGCGCGGCCACGATGATCCCGCAGGTGCTGAGCCTGATCCAGCGCACGTTCACCGGCCCGGCCAGGGCCCGCGCGATGAGCGCCTACTCGGCGGTGCTGGCCGGCGGCGTGGTCGTCGGCCAGATCGCTGGCGGCTTCCTGGTCACCGCCGACATCCTCGGCACGACCTGGCGCCCGGTGTTCCTGGTCAACGTCCCGATCGGCGTCGTCCTGCTGGCGGCTGGCTGGCTGCGGCTGCCCGCCGGGGCACGCGAGCCCGGCCGCGGGCTCGACCTCCGCGGCCTGCTGACGCTCGGCCCGGCCGTGCTCGCCCTGGTGGTGCCGCTGGTGCTGGGCCAGCCCGAGCACTGGCCCGCCTGGGGCTGGGCCAGCCTGGCCGGCAGCGCCGTCGCGTTCGCCGCGTTCGCCCGCATCGAGCGGCGGCAGGCCGCGGCAGGCCGCTCGCCCCTGATCCCCGGGCACGTGCTCGCCCTGCCCGGCGTGACCAGCGGAATCGGCGCGCTGTTCGGCACCATGGCCGTGTTCGGCGGCTTCTTCTTCGCGCTGGCGCTGCACCTGCAGGGCGGGCTCGGCGACTCGCCGCTGCGGGCCGGGCTGACCTTCGCGCCATCGGCTGCGGCGTTCGCCGTGGTCAGCCTCAACTGGCAGCGGCTGCCCGCCGCGGTGCGGAACTGGCTGCCGGTAGCCGGCTTCGCCGCCACCGCGGCCGGGATGGCCAGCCTGGCCGCGGTGCTGCACGGGGCGGGCGCCGGCAGGCTCGCGCTCTACCTCGTGCTGGTACTGATCGGGGCCGGCCTGGCCGCCGCGTTCAGCCCGCTGATGACCGCGGTGCTGATGCGGGTGCCCGTCGCCCAGGCCGCCGACGCGACCGGCGTCATCGTCACGGTCAACCAGCTCGGGCTGGTCATCGGGGTGGCCACGTTCGGCACGCTGTACCTGAACCTGGCCGGCCGCCTCCCCGCGGTGCCCGGCACCGGCGGCTTCCGCCTGCTGTCTGCGCACGCGATCTCGGCCACCTGCCTGGCCCTGGCCGCCGTCGCGGTGGCCGGCGGCATCGTGGCCCTGGCCCGGATGCTCGCCGCCGCCCGCGCCGCGGCCAGGACCGCCGCTGCCCCTACCGCCCCTGCGCCCGCCGCGGCCCCTGCGCCCGCCGCGGCCCCTGTGCCCGCCGCGGCCCCTGCGGCCCTCTCGTCCGGCATGGCCAGGGCCTGGACGCCCGGCCCGCGCACTTCCCCGGCCGGGCCGGCCTTGCCCGGCCAGCCGGTGCCGGTCATGGTTCCCGCGGCCGATCTGGCCAGCTGCCGGCCGGGCCCGGACGGCCGCGCCGCATGACGGTGGCCCCGGCCCCGGTCCCGGCTGTCCTCGCGGCCCGCAATTAGCGTGGATGTACCGTTACTGCTAAAACAGCAGCAGTAACGGTACATCCATGAGAAATGGCGGCGCCCGTGCCGCCTGGGGCGCTGTGGACATCCGCCGCACCTGACACCCTGGTCACAATCGTCACTATGGCGGTCGGCTCGGGCTGGAGAGGGATGGACGCGACGACCGAGGGCGCGGCTGCGGGGACGCCGCACAGCGGGGCGGCGCTGAGCGCGGCGGGCGGGCTGAGCGCGGCGGGGCTGTCGGCTGAGGTGGTCCGGCCCGGCGGGCTGTGGCGGGACATCCGGGTCGTGGCGCGGACCGGCTCGACCAACGATGACCTGATGGCCGCGGCCAGGGCCGGTGCGCCGGAAGGCACGGTGCTCGCGGCCGAGGATCAGCAGGCCGGCCGCGGGCGGCTGGGCCGCAGCTGGGTCAGCGCGCCCGGCGCGGCGCTGACGTTCTCGGTGCTGCTGCGCCCGGCCGGGGTCCGCCGGCGCAGCCGGAGCTGGCTGCCGCTGCTGGCCGGGGTGGCCACGGCGACCGCCCTGCGCCGGATCACCGGCATCGACGCAAGGCTCAAGTGGCCCAACGACGTACTCGTGTACGGCGCCAAGCTGGCCGGCATCCTGGCCGAGCAGTCCGGCGACGCGGTCGTGATCGGCACCGGCATCAACGTCGCGGCCGGCCGGGACCAGCTGCCGTCGGCCGCCGCCACGTCGCTGGCACTGCTCGGCGCTGACTGCACCGACCGGGGCACGCTGCTGGCTGGCCTGCTCGGCGAGCTTGAGCACTGGTACCTGCGCTGGACCGGGGCATCCGGCTGGCCCGGTGGGTCCGATCCGGCCGGATCGGCCTGCCCGGCCGGGTACGGCGGCGGTGACGCCGAGGCCAGCGGGCTGCGCCGGGAGTACCTGCGGCTGTGCGGCACCGTCGGCACCGGTGTCCGGGTGATGCTGCCCGGCGGCCAGGTGCTCGCCGGGAACGCCTGCGGCGTGGACCCGGCGGGCCGGCTGGTGGTCGACAGCGGCGGCAAGCTGACCGCGGTGAGCGCCGGCGACGTGCTGCACGTCCGCTAACCAGCAGCGCTGGCAGCCTCGCCCGCGGCGGGCAGCACGGCCCGGGCATTCATGCCACGATGTGGCCTATGGCCAGCGATGCCACTCTCGCCGAGGGCGAGCAGATCGTGCTGAGACTGCACCCGCACTGGAAGACGCTGCTGCGGCCGATCGGCGTGCTGGTGCTGATCGTGGTGGCCGCCCCGGCGCTGCTGATCTTCCTGCCTTCCCGGCTGCAGGTCACGCCGGTCCGGCTGGCCATCGGCGCGGTCGCGCTGGTGGCCGCGGTGATCTGGTTCGCGGTGCCGCTGCTGCGCTGGTGGACGACCAGCTACGAGCTGACCAACCGGCGGCTGCGGCTGCGCCGCGGGGTGCTGAGCCGGCAGGGCCGCGACTTCCCGCTGACCCGGATCAGCGATGTCTCGTTCTCGCACGGGCTGGTCGACCGGATGCTGGGCTGCGGCCGCCTGGTAGTGGAGTCCGCGGGGAGCACGGCCAGCTGGTGCTGACCGAGATCCCGCGGGTGGCCGAGGTGCAGTCCACCCTGTTCCAGCTGGTCGAGGACGAGCAGGCGCGGCTGGCCAGGGAGGATCGCTAACCTGCAACCGTGACCGAGACTGACTGCCTGCGGGTGCGCCGGCACGACCTGGTGACCGAGATCGTGCTGGACCGGCCGGGGGCCATGAACGCGCTGAGCACCGCGCTGCTCCGGCGCCTGGAGCAGGCCTGCCGCGAGGTGGCAGCCGACCCGACGGTGCGCGCGGTGGTGCTGGCCGCCGCCGGGGAGCGTGCGTTCTGCGTGGGCGCTGACCTGAAGGAGCGGGCCGGGATGACCGACGCGCAGCTGCTGGCGCAGCGCCCGGCGTTCCGGTCCGCGTTCGGCGCCCTGCTGGCCATTGGCCAGCCGGTGATCGCGGCCGTGCACGGCTACGCGCTCGGCGGTGGCTGCGAGCTCGCGCTGTCCTGCGACCTGATCGTGGCCGACGAGACCGCGGTCTTCGGCCTGCCGGAGACCACGGTCGGCCTGGTGCCCGGCTGCGGCGGCACCCAGCTGACCGCCCGCCGCCTGGGTCCGGGCCGGGCCGCCGACCTGGTGCTCACCGGGCGCCGGGTGGCCGCGGCCGAGGCGGAGCGGATCGGGCTGGCGGACCGGCTGGTCCCGGCGGGCACGGCCGGCTGGACGCGCTGGCGCTGGCCCGGCAGATCGGCGGCAACGCCCCGGTCGCGGTGCGGGCGGCCAAGCGGGCCATCACGGCGGGCCTGGGCACCGGCCTGGCCGCCGCCCTGGAGATCGAGGACGCGGCCTGGCGGACCGCCGCGCTGTCCGCCGACCGGCGCGAGGGCATCAGCGCCTTCACCGAGAAACGCCCGCCGCGCTGGCGCGGGGAATGAGAGCCGGCACCGCCGCGCTGAAGAAAACGTGAGTAACGGGCCAAAACGGAGGGCAGCGGGGTGAGTGACCTTCCCAGCCAGATCTCGGTCCGCGAGGTCGGCCCCAGGGACGGGCTGCAGAACGAGCAGCCGGTCCCGACCGAGGCCAAGATCGAGCTGATCGACCGGCTGTCCGGCACCGGGGTCAGCCGGATCGAGGCGGTCTCGTTCGTCCGGCCAGACGCGATACCGCAGATGGCCGATGCCGACGAGGTCTGGCGCGGCATCGGCCGGGCGCCGTCGGTGCGCTACTCGGCCCTGGTGCCGAACCTGCGCGGGGCCAGTCGAGCCCTGGATGCCGGGGTCACCGAGCTAGAGGCCGTGGTGTCCGCCTCCGACACGCACAACCGCAAGAACGTCAACCGCGGCACCGAGGAGTCCCTGGACGACATCGCGCTGCTGATCGACGCGGCGCACCAGCGCGGCTCGACCTGCCAGGTGATCGTGTCGACCGCGTGGGGCTGCCCGTATGAGGGTGACGTGCCGGTGAGCCGGGTAGTGCGGGTGGCCGGCCGGGCCGTGGCCGACGGCGCGGACAGCATCTCGTTCGGCGACACCACCGGGATGGCCACGCCGGGCCGGGTGGCCGCGCTGGTCGGCGAGTTCCGGTCGGCCTACCCCGGCGCCCCGCTGAACCTGCACTTCCACAACACCCGCGGGACCGGCCTGGCGAACGTGCTGACCGCGCTGGAGCTGGGCGTGAGCGACTTCGACGCCTCGGTCGGCGGCCTCGGCGGCTGCCCGTACGCGCCCGGCGCCACCGGCAACATCGCCACCGAGGAACTGGTGTACATGGTGGAGGACATGGGGATCGCGACCGGCATCGACCTGGCCGCGATGATCGACGCGGCCGCCGACGCCGAGCGCATCATCGGACGGCAGCTGCCATCCCAGGTGCTCAGGGCCGGGCCACGGACCCGGACCATCCCGTCGTGAGGATTCCCGTGGTAAGGATTACCGCCGGATCCAGACCCTGATTCCGTCGACGCGGATCAGCCACCAGGAGCCGCTGCTGAGCCCGCCGCCCACCCGTCGCAGGTACTCACTGATGGGCATGCCGGTCCACGGCGCCCCGCACCCGGCGAAGTAGGCCACCGACGGCGACGCGGCGACGCAGGGCGGGCGTACCCCCGCGGCTCTCATGGCGGTGGCGATGCTGATGTAGCCCGCCCGCTCGTGGTCCAGGGCCCTGATCTCGGCTCGCAGCACGAAGCGCTGGGTTATCACGCCGGACAGCAGGAAGGCACAGACACCGAGCACCGCGACGGTCCGCCAGCGGCGCGGGGCGACCAGCCAGGCAATCGCGTCGGCCGCGTTGATGGCCAGCAGCGCGAAGGCGGGCAGGAAGTAGCGCGGCGCGGCGAAGGGCACCAGCAGGGAGAAGCACCCGATCACCCAGATGCCGGTGGCGGCGGCCATGAACCCCGACGCCTGCGCGGCAGTCCGCCGCACCACCAGGACGCCCAGCACGAGCACCGCGAGCAGTGCCAGCCACCAGGCGTCCACGCCGGGAAACAGGTAATGGCGGCACTGGCCGGGCAGGCAGTACCACGGCCCGCTCAGCGTCCGGAGCTGGTAGCCGAGCGAGTGGTACAGGGCGAGCTTGGGCGGCTCCTGCTCGGCCAGGGACATCCGGTTGATCAGGCCGCCGTACAGCGCGAAAGCCTCGGCGGTCCACTCGGCCAGGCCGAGCGCGGCGCCGACGGCGATCGCGATCAGCACTGGCCGGTTACGCCACGCGGGCACCAGGACTCCGGCGACGATCATCGGCACGAGCACGAAGAAGAGGTTCTGCGGGCGCAGCAGCAAGATGAAGAACGCGCTCGCGCCGATCAGCCAGATGACCAGCCGCCCGCGCATCCGGCCGGTGACCGCCTGCAGGAACAGCCCGGTCATGGCCAGCAGCGCGACCGCCGTCCACCAGTCCGGGTAGATCTGTACCCCGCTGAGCTGGGTGATGGACAGGCTCGCCAGCACGAGCCCGGCCATCGCGAGTACCCAGGCAGGCCGTATCCCGCGCCAGGCGAACAGGGCCAGGAACAGGCCGATCCCGGAGAGCACCGCCATCCAGACCCGGACCGCGATCAGCGAGGTGGTCAGCATGGTGACCGGCGCGGCCAGCAGCGCAGCCGCCCGGCCGTGCACCGGCGGCAGCATGACCGACGAGGCGTGCGAGCTCGTCTGCGCGATATAGGTGATCTCATCGGGGCCGAGCGGCATCCGCAGCAGCGACGGGGTGAGCTGGGCCAGCGTGAAAACCGCGGCCACACCGAGCAGCCAGAAAATGCTGTCTCCCGGCCGGGGCTGTGCATCTGCCGACTCAGCGGTCGCCCGAGCCCGGCGGATACCTGTGTCCTGCACCTAAATCTCCTTCTAAGTGCGAACGGCAGTGCCTCAAGTCTGGGGCTGGGCAGCTCGCACTGCGGCCTGGCTGATTTCGCAGAAGCACGGTCACCGCACGTCCGGGCAAATCCCTGAGGTTCCTGAACGCAGCTCGCCGGAACAACCTGCTCGCAGTAGACCGTACCGCACGATGCCCGGGCGCTGCCGGTGACCGCCCATAAGCGCGCGGTAGGACGCGACAGCCGACAGAAGATCCTCGCCGTCCAGGATATCGCTCGCTGGCTGCGCGGGACCACCTCGCGGCGAGGTCAGATGTACTCGGAGAAGGGTGGTATGGTCCCAGAATCGTCAGCGTCATGTGCCGGTCCGTATCGCTGGGCAGTCTCGGCTCCGGCCCACTACCGGAATCGATCAAGCAGATGCATCCCCGCCTAACGACGACATGACCTCATCGCTCAGCCACGACGAGAACGAGCGCGAGCGCTCGGTGCCGGAGAATCCGGATTCGGCGGTCGCCAGCCTGACCAGCCAGCCCGCGACGGCGGCTACCGGGCTGGAGACCGCGGATCGCGGCCGGCTCAGCTCCCGGCTGCGGACTGCCGCCCCGTTGCGGACCGCCGCCCGGTTCCGGATCACCTCGCCGGCCCTTCAGGGGCTCATCGCGCTGGTCATATACCTGGCCGCCTGGCTGTTCACGGCGGCACGGCCGCTGCTGCTCCACCCGGAGGTCCCTCAGCTCGACCAGGTGAGCATGGACCCGAACTTCTATACCTGGGCACTGAGCTGGTGGCCGCATGCGCTCGCGCAGGGCCTCAACCCGCTGCACCCGACCGTGATCGGCGCACCCCAGGGCTACGACCTGGCCTGGATCACCAGTATCCCGCCGCTCTCCCTGCTCGCCTGGCCACTCACCGGCACTGCCGGACCCGTAGTCAGCTTCAACCTGCTCACCGCCGTCGCGCTGCCGGTTTCTGCCTGGGCGGCGTTCGTGCTGTGCCGCCGTCTGACCGGACGGTTCTGGCCGGCCCTGGCCGGAGGCGTCGTCTTCGGGTTCTCGGCATTCCAGGCCGATCACAACGCGGCAGGTCAGCTGAACCTTACCTACAGCCTGCTGCTCCCGCTCATGGCCTACCTCGTGGTGGTGTGGTGGCAGGGCGCACTGGACCGGAAGGTTTTCACCGGCCTGCTGGCGCTGGCCATCGTGCTCCAGTTCTACCTGTTCCTTGAGACCTTCGCGGACATGACCGGCGTGTGGCTGCTGGCACTAGCGGCAGGCTACGCGCTGGCGGGGCGCGATCACCGTGCCTCCGTCGCCAGGCTCAGCCGGCTCGTGGGCCTGGCGTACCTGATCGCCGGAGTTTTCGTCGGCCCCTATGTCTGGTACGCACTCACCCATATGCCGGCGAGTTTCGGGCAGCGGACTCCCAATGTTGGCGCGCTCGACCTGTCGAGCCTGATTCTGCAGCGGCCGGACGCGACGGCCAGCTGGTTCGCGGCCGACATCACCGACCGCGCGACGCGGCCGTCGCTGGGCGCGTATGTTGGCATCCCGCTGCTCGTGCTCGCCGTGGCGCTCTTCGTCTTCGCCCGGAAGCGCAGGCTCGTGCGGTTCGCGTTCTCGATGCTCGGCCTGCTGCTCGTGGTGTCGCTTGGCCCGGCGCTGACCATCCATAACCGGACCATCGTCACCCTGCCGTGGCATCGCCTCTGGTACCTGCCCATCCTGCGCAGCGCGTACCCAGTCCGGTTCATGGTGTTCGGCTACCTGACCCTCGCCGTCATGGTCGCCGTCTGGCTGGCCGGGCCATGGCCGGCGCCGGCCTGGTTCCGGCAGGCGTGGCAGCGATGGCTGCTGGCCGGGGCACGATGGCTGCTGGCGCTGCTCGCCCTCGCTGTCCTGGTCGCGGATCTGCCGGAGATGTCGGCGCGACTGCAGCCGTCGCCCGCGTTCATCACCAGCGGCGCGTACCGCCATTACCTGCGGCCCGGTGAAACCGTGATCGTGCAGTCCAGCCGCGGCAATGCCGGCCTGCTCTGGCAGGCGCAGACCGGTTACTGGTTCCGGCTGGCCGGCGGATACGTCAACGCCGCGCTTGGCCACTACCACCTGGCCGTGCCGGTGCCACTCGCGCAGGTAGCCCATCAGGGGCCGAACGCGAGCAACCTCAGGGCGCTGCGGGAGTTCCTGATCCAGGCAAAGGTCGGCGCGATCATCATCGAGTCGAAGGGCGCGCTGAACTGGCCGCGGCTACTCGACCACATCGGGATCCTCAACGTGCCGGTCCGCGGCGTCCTGCTCTACCGGCCAGGACGGCACCACTGGAACCTGCACCTCCCGCCGAGCCCGCACCAGTGACGGGCCCCCGACCAGTGCAGGCTCCTCAGCCCGCGATCCGGTAGACGATCACGCCGCCGATGAGCCGTCCCCGAAGGCCGGCCTTGCCGAGAATCCGCGGCCACTGTCCCGCGGAACTGGCCTCGACCAGGATGGTCGCTACGCTCGCCGCGCTGACATACTGCCGGAACCGGTGAATTTCCCCCTGCGTCAGCGGGCCGCGGGCCAGGTCGGCGACCGGCAAGGGCAGGTCCGTGTGCCGTGCGAGCAGCGAGCCGAGATAGCCGCCGGCCAGCCGCCAGGGGAAGTTGGTCTCCGCCTGCCACAGCATCCCGGCGTTCCCCCGGCCCGAGATCACTACCACGGTGCTGCCCGGAGCCACGTAGTGCTGGTATTCCGCGGTGCTCACGAAGGCCGGCAAGCCGGGCTGGCTGGCCAGCATGAGCGCGGGCGTGTTGGCGGCCATGGCAGCGATGGCCAGCACGGCCAGCAGCCAGCGCCGCCAGGGCAGCCGGTCTGGCCACGCGAGCCACAGCGCGGTCATCACGGCCAGCGCCAGGAAGACGAAGACCATGAGCCTGGCCGGATAGGCGCTATGGACGACGGGCAGCTTCCACAGCTGACTCCACGGCAGCTTGTCCACCTTCTGCCCGTCGATATGCAGTACCGGGCCGAGCGTCACGATGGCGATGATCAGGGTCATCACGACCAGGATTCTCGTGACCTTCCTCGACCAGCCGGTTATCGCGAAGGCGGCGGCGAGCACCAGCAGGGGGATTCCCACATAGCCGTCCCGGCCGGCAATCGACAGCGGCGCGGCGTAGCGGGCCAGCCACCCCACCCGAAGGTCTGCCCGGCCCTGGGGATCATGAAGCCGACCAGGTTGACCGCCGTCTCGGTGGGAGTCTGCCCAATCCCCTGGCCCGGTTGCTGAGCGCGTAGGCCAGGAAGGGCGAGGCGAGGATCAGGGTGATCAGGTAGGCGATGCCAGCCAGCAGGCTGAGCTGAGCGATCTTCTGCCGGTAGGGCCGGCCGGCCAGCGCGAAGCCGACTGCCAGCGTTAATGCCCCCGCGAAGGTCATCTCGGCGAAGGTCTCGAGGGACAGGAAGAACTGGAGCAGGATGGCCAGCGCCAGCAGGCCGGTGAAAGCCTTCCGGCCCAGTGCGCCCTGCCACCACACCACCACGAGGTAGGCCATGAGCGGCAGCAGCAGGCCGTAGGCCAGATCCAGCTGGCCCGCGATGATGTGGTTCAGCTCGTACGCCGAGAACCCGAAGACGGTGCCTCCGGCCAGGGCGGGCCAGAACTGCCCGGTGAGACGGCGGCACAGCACGAACGCAGCCCAGGCCGACACCGGGATCGAGGCAACGACCAGCAGGTTGAACGATACGACCGGGCCCGCGGCGAGGGTCAGCGGAGCGGTCGGCAGGGCCAGCGTGGGGATCATGGTAACCCACGCCAGGACGTGCCCGGTGGGCGCGCCGACCTCGGTGGTGTGGTACGGATTCAGCCCGTGCGCGATCGCGTGCGGCCACCACCGGAGGATCCAGGTGAACAGGTTCGGGTCCATGCTCACCTGGTCGAGCTGCGGCCGAGCCGGGTGGGCAAGCAGCGGGAAGGCCTCAGCCGCAACCCAGACCGCCAGTAGACCGCCAGCGCGACGAGGCCCTGAATGACCGGAGAGGCGGTCCGGAGGCGGACCGTGAGCGACCCCACGCGCGCGGTCAGCGGCACAGCCGCCGCTGTTGCCTGGCCGGACCTGGCTTGCCACCATGGATTCCCTCCGGGTCCTCACCTCAGAGCACATGCGGGCGCGCCATCGCGACCGCTCGTCCCCGTACACCGATGCCATGCGTGAACCTTCGAGCAGGGGCCGGGCGAGACCATGCGGCCCGCTGCCGCCCAAGCTTATTGCGCTAGAAGTGATGTTTCGCCGCAAAGTTATCCGGCCGATACCGAAGTCCCGGTTTGTGCCCTGACCACGTTCATGCCGGGGAGCCAGCAGCCTGGCCTGGCAGCGGGAGGGGGAGCGGGAGCTGCCTGGTGTCACCGGGCTGCCGGGGAGCCGGCTTGACCTGGCATAACACCGGCCAGGCTGGCATTAGGCCGGAGCGGAGCGGTACACCAGCACGCCGTCCGCCTGGTAGTCCAGCCGGAACCCGGTCTCGGCCAGGAACCGGCGGATCTGCGGGTAATGCAGGTTGACCCGCTGCTGACCGGCCCCGCCGCTAAAGGTCCAGCGCTGTGACCAGACCAGGACCCAGCCGACATGCAGTGTCCGCAGGTCCAGACGGGCAGCGGCCAGCCGGGCAGGGGTTATCCTCCCGCCTTCTTGCACGGCGACCAGCGCGGCGTAAAAGGCGTGCTGCCGGATCCCGTTGAGCGTCCGCTCCGGTACCCCGGAGGTATAGGAGTCACCGCGCGGATGGCCGTCCTCGACGGCGACTTCCAGCGCGTAGAGCGGGAAATCACGGCCGAACTGATGCGGGCCGCGGACCTCGAACGGGACGTCGACCACGACCGACCCGGAATGATCCGCGGCGATCGCGTGGTCCACCGCGGGCAGCGTGGTGGCCACGATGGCCTGGCCGGCCGGTCCCGGCCAGCCGGCCTCCAGCCCGCCGAGCAGGGCCACCACGATCAGGACGGGCCACGCGCGCCGGCGCAGCCACTCGACCGCGGCCCCGGCCAGCAGGCAGGCACCGACAAGGCCGAGCAGCGCCAGCCGGTCGGCCTCGCGGAACAGCGAGAGCCCGGGCAGCTTGATCAGCCAGGTGTAGGGCATCAGCAGCGAGACCCGCAGCCCTCGCCAGCTCTCGGCGAGCGGAACGAGGTCATGGCCCGCGATATACAGCGTCGGGCCGAGCGCCAGCACCGAGCAGCCCAGCCAGAGCAGGCCGAGCTGCCGGGTCCTGCGCCTGCGCCACCGGACGACAAGGCCCGTCACCGCCAGGACCGTCAGCACCACGCCGAACGTCGCGAGCAGCTCGCCGGTGACATGCTGGCGGTAGCCGGACGCCAGCCAGCTCATCCCGTAGCTGGCCAGCCGCGGAGATGGCGCGAACAGGCTGGGGAACTCCGCGGCGTACTTGACGTACTGGCTGTCGGGCGGTGGCTTCGTACCGCCCTTTCCGGTGGTCTGAGCTATCGCGAGAAGCTGCGGCAGGGCGATCACGACGGCGGTCACGGTTCCCGCCGCGACCGCGCGCAGGTGCGCGGCGGCCGGCTGGCGCAGCAGCCACGGGATCACGACCACGACGCTGACAACGACGGCCAGCGCCGCGAACTCCTGGTCCACCAGCACCGACGCGCCGAGCACCAGCCCGAGCACGACGCCGCGTCCGATGCCGGGCCCGCGCCGGAGCCGGACGGACGCCTCCAGGGCCAGCGGCAGGAACACGCAGCCCATGGCGGTGTGCAGGTGCAGCCAGACCTGCGAGGCCAGCATCCCCGACGTGCCGTAGAACAGCCCGGCCGCGACCGGGCCGACCAGCCCGGGCAGCCACAGCCGGGCGGCCCGGTACATCGCGTACCCGGCGAGCCCGGGGGCGACGATGATCAGCAGGTTGTACGAGGCCCCGGCGCCGAAGGCCAGCGTGACCGGCGTCATCAGCACGCCAAGCAGCGGGGTCAGCGTATCCAGCCCCAGCCGGACGCCCACCGGGGCAGCCAGGTGGCTGGTGAACCACGGGTTGCCGAGGTGGGTGACCTGCCTGGCCACCCACCACAGGTTCCAGACGTACTGGGACTGATCCGCGCTCAGCGGCATCCGGTCCGGGAAGTAGTAGGCCCGGGGCCAGGTCGCCAGCACCCCGGCGGCCAGGAAGGCCACCAGCGCGAGCACCTCCTGGGCCCAGGAGTGCCTGGACGGCAGCGCCGGCCCGGCTGGCCTCGCTACGGTGAGCTGGTTCTCCGCTGGCGCGGCGCCGCTGGCCGGGACGGTCTCGGGGTCCGGGCGGGCAGCGGGTGCGGCCACGTCACGAGAGTCCTGCGTGCTCACCTAACCTCCGTGCAGACTCCGGGACGTCGTCACCGCGTCCGCAGAACAGTACCCGAGAAACTCCGTTCCCGCTCAGCCGGGCGTCCGCGCCGCCGCATGATCACCACGAAACCGGCGGTACGAACCCGCAAGAACTCACGCGGGCCTGCACTAGGCTATTCTTCCCGGCTTCGCATCGTCCGCCACATCAGCTGAAACTGGCGGCGCTCGGGCAGAGCGCGGCAGCCGGAGATTCCCAGCAGACGGAGGTAGTGGTGAGGTGAGCGTCGTCCAGCCGACGGTCGAGTCATCCAGTGAGCCGGAGTCCGCAGGCCAGCGCGGGCGGTCCTGGCCCACGGCGCAGTGGCTGGTGCTGGCCCTCTACCTGCTGGGCGCGCTGGCGCTGACGGCCCGGCTGTGGCTGGACCCGGCCGGGCGGGCCCAGACCCAGGACCCCAACGACGTGAACCAGGTCACCTGGTTCGTCCGGTACGCCGCGGTCTCGATCTCGCACTTCCACCTGCCCGCGCTGGTGACGACGGGCATGAACCCGCCGCACGGCGTCAACCTGATGTGGAACACCTCGATCCTGCTGCCGGGAGTCCGGCTTACCCCGATCACCCTGCTGGCGGGCCCCCAGGTCAGCCTGACCGTGGCGCTGACTCTCGGCCTGGCGGGCTCGGCCGCCAGCCTGTTCTGGGTGCTGCGCCGCTGGGGCGCCAGCACGCTGGCCGCCGGGCTCGGCGGCGCGCTGTACGGGTTCTCCCCGGCCCTGGTGGCCTCCGGCATCGGCCATTACCACCTGGTGCTGGCCATGCTGCCGCCGCTGCTGATCCACCTGCTGCTGCGGATCGTTACCGGGCGCAGCCGCCCGGTCCGGTCCGGGCTCTGGCTCGGGCTGCTGATCGCGGCACAGCTGTTCATCGGCGAGGAGGCGCTGATCGACACCGTCATCGCGGGCCTGATCCTGCTCGTGGTGCTGATGCTGAGCCTGCCCAGGGCGGTGCCCGGCAGGCTGCGGGACTCGGCGATCGGCCTGGCCGTGGCCGGGGCGGTGGCGCTGGTGCTCTGCGGGCGCGCGCTGTGGGTGCAGTTCCGGTCCGGCGGGATCGCGCACGCCACCGGGGCCACCACCGTGATCCACTTCGCCGGCGGGCTGCAGCACCTGTACATGGTCCCGTACGCCCTGGTGACCCCGTCCAGCGCGCAGTTCTTCCACACCACGGCCAGCGCCCTGTCCGCCGACGGGTACCCGGAGCCGTCCACCGAGTACCTGGCCTACCTGGGCTTCCCGCTGATCATCGTGCTGATCGTGGCGACCGTCTGGTTCTGGCGTGACCTGCGGGTCCGGATCGCCGGGGTGAGCGTGCTGGCGCTCGAGCTGATCTCGCTGGGCAGCGCGCCGGTGGCGATCGGCGGGTACCACATCCCGGCGCCGCTGCTGCCCTGGTACTACCTCCAGCACCTGCCGGTGCTGAAGTCCGCGCTGCCGGACCGGCTGGCCATCCTGGCCGACGGGGCCGCCGCGGTGGTGCTCGCGTTCGGCCTCGACCTGGCCAGGCAGCGGGCCGCCGACCGGGCCGCGAGCACCGGCAAGTGGCAGAACGGGGCCGCCATGGCCAGCGCGGCCGCGGTGCTGGCGCTGCTGCCGCTGATCCCGGTGCCGTACGGCGCGGCCCCGGTGCCGGGGGTGCCGTCCGGCTGGCAGGCCACGTTCAGCGCGCTGCACCTGACCAGCTCCGACCGGGTGCTGGTGGTGCCGGTGCCGAACGGCGTCTACTCGGACCCGATGCGCTGGTACGGCGACACCGCGGAGCCCGGCTCGATGATCGGCGGCGACTTCATCACGCCCAACGAGCCGATCACCAGGTCCAGGTCCGGGCGGGGCGGCGAGACGGCCTTCACCAAGTACCTGGACGCGCTGTCAACCGGGACCAGGTACGCGCTGAGCAAGGTGAGCGTCCCTAGCAAGGGGCAGATCGACGCCAACCTCGCGTCCTGGCAGCCGTCCGCGGTGATGGCGGTGACGAGCCCTGGCTCGCCGCTCGGCCGTTACCTGACCAGGCTGTTCGGCAGCCCGGTCAGTCACATCGGCAGCGTCCTGGGCTGGCGCCTCAAGCCCTTCGTCCCCCCCGCGTCCTAGCCCTCTCCGGGGTCCGCGGCCGGGTCGGTGCCGGCGGCCGGGGCGCCGCGGCCAGCCGGGGCATCGGTGCTGGCCGGGGGTCGGGAGCTGGCGCCGGAGCCTCCGGGGTGACCGCGACCGCCGGGCCGGGCGGGACGGGCGGGCCGTCCGGGACGGGCGGAGCCGCCGGGGCGGCGGCGGGCCCCGGCGCGGCGGCGACCGGACGGGCGCGCTGGCGGGTGAAGGCCAGGCCGGCCGCCAGGCAGCCGAGCGGGATCGCGACCATCGCGTACCGGTACAGCGACTCCTTCAGCAGCGCCGGGACCACGATGCTCACCGCGGCCAGCAGCCACGGCAGCAGCGCGGGCGGCACGCCCAGGGTGCGCCAGGGCCGCCGGCGCACGAGGCCGGCGAACCCGGCCACCAGCACCGCCAGGAACACCAGGCCGGGGAAGTAGACCGGCTGCTCGTACAGGAACATGAAGTAGGCGTACGGCTGGACCGGATGGGTGTTCTCGGTAGTACCGGCGTAGGCCTTCTCGTCGGCCGCGTAGTAGGACGGCAGCCTGGCGTAGCGCCCGTGGGCGGTGAAGTTCATGCTGGTGCGGTTCAGCGGCCGGTCGGTGCTGACGAAGATCAGCATCATGTCCCTGGCCGTGACCCGCAGGTAGTCCAGCGGCTGGGCCTTGATCGCGTCGATCGCGAACCGCGTGCCGAGGCTGTCGTTGTAGGAGTTGATGCCCGGGTGCGCGTCATGCCGCCACCAGACGTCGGGCGCCCACAGGTAAGCGGCCGGGGCGGGCGCGTTCAGCAGCGCGGACACCGACCAGGGCGGCGCGGTCCGGGCCGGGACCGACTTCTCCAGGTTCGGGCACAGCGGCCGCAGGTCCGGCGGCGGCTTGATGATCGCGCAGTTCGCGAAGCCGGTGGTACCCGACCACAGGAAGATGCCGTCGCTGCTGGAGATGTTGAACTGGCCGTACTCGGAGTGGAACACCCAGACGTAGCTGAGCAGCGGGATCACGAAGGCCAGTGCCCCGGCGGCCAGGGCGCGCCAGCCGACCCGGCGGACCAGCAGGTAGACCGCCGCCACGATGGCCAGCGGGAGCCCGTTGGAGCGCAGCACCGAGACATAGGCCAGCGCCAGCCCGGCCACCACGCACTGCCAGCGCCGTGGCGTGCGCCTGGTCAGCAGCACCGCGACCGCGACCATCAGCGCCAGGGTGAACAGCGTGTCCGGCAGGATGTAGGACTCCAGCGCGATCTGGCGCGGGTCGAACAGCGTGGGCAGGGTGGCCAGCGCGGCGCCCCAGGCGGGCAGCCCCCAGTAGCGCAGCAGGCCGTAGACGATGGCCGCGACCGCGATGCCCATCAGGTGCTGGACCAGCGTGACCGCCAGCAGGGTGTGCGGGAACGGCTGCATCAGGCCAAGGAAGAAGGAGTACCCGGACGGCCGGATCTGGCCCAGGATCCGCCTGCTGGCCTCCTGCATGTAAAGGAACGAGTCGGAGGTGAGCAGCCCGGGCCGGAACGCGAGCGCGGCGAGCAGCCGGGGCAGCAGCGAGACCAGGGCCAGGATCGTGAACAGCCGGTGGTCGCGCCACAGCGCCCGCGGGGTCACGCTGGCCGCGGCCCGGCGGGCCGCCGCCAGCGCCGCCTGGCGGCCCGGCACCGTCCGGCCCGGCGGCCCGGTCCCGCCCGGCCGGTGCCGGGTCAGGACCTGGCTCTCGTCGTGCGGCTCATCGAGCTGGAGATCAGGCACTGCTCCACTTCCTGCTTAGCCGTCTGGCCTGGATCTGCGGGGCGGGCATCGGCCCCCGATGATAGCCGGTGCAACCGCGATGACCGGCGCGGACTACCCAGTCTGCCGGGGTACCCGGGCACCGGTCTCGCTCGCTGGCGTCGAGGTCGTCGATGTCGAGATCGCCGAGGTCGTCGAGGTCGTCGAGGTACCGGCGGCCCCGCCTGCCGCCGGCGCGGCCTCGGCGTCCGGGTCGGCCGCCTGCGCCGGCACGGTGACCGTCTGCCGGCCCGGTCCGTCATTCCCGGCCGGTCCCGGGCTGGCGGCTGGCTCCGGTTCGCTGGCCTGCGGCGGTACCGTCACGGCCGGCCCTGGCGGCAGCGCTGCCTCGGCGGCGGGCCGGCCCGGTCCGCTCGTTTCTCCGCTGTGGTCAGCCGGGCGAATGCCAGCGCGGCGGCAAGGCACACCACCGGCATGGCCGGCACCACGTAGCGGTCGGAGTAGTCGGCGGTGGCCGGCGGGACCAGCAGCATGGCCAGCCCGACCACCCAGGGGAGCAAGCCAGGGCCGCCCCACTCGCCCCGGGCCGCCCGGCTGCGCGGCCGCCGGGGCCAGCCGCCGGCCAGCGCGCGGACGATACCGCCCAGGCCGGTGATCAGCAGCAGCAGCAGGATGGTGCCGCGCAGGTAGACCCAGCGCTGGTAGCCGCGCATGATGGCGGCGAACGGCTCGACGATCCTGGTCGGGGCGAGGCTGCCGCCGGTATACAGGCGCTGCTCGGAATCCAGCCGCCGGGTACTGATCCCCGGCTTGATCCAGTTCTGGTTCGCGAACGAGAACTGGTACCGGTCCACCAGCCTGGGGCTGGGATGACGCGAGCGGGTCCAGCTGAAACTCAGCCAGAAGTCGTCGAAGACGTCCCTGGCGTAGGAGAACGGCTGGGCCTCGATCGCCCGCTCGGCGAAGGCCAGGGCGAGGGAGTTCTTGGCGGGCGAGAACTTCGCGCCGGGGATCTGGTCCAGCGGGGTCTGCGGGCCCCAGATCCAGTCGTTGGCGGTGGGCCGCTGCCGGATCGGAATCCTGGTGCACAGCGGGGCCAGGTCCGGCGGCGGCTTGATGATCGCGCAGTTGGCGAACGTCATCGTGCGCGAGTACAGGAAGATGCCGTCCGCGTAGTTCAGCGTCGCGTGGTGGTAGTTGGAGTCGAACCAGTCCACGTACAGCCCGAGCGGGAGCGCGGCCGCCACCACCGCGGCGGCGATCGCGCGCCAGCCGGACCGGCGGATGATCAGGTAGGCCAGCAGCACGATGATGACCGGGATGCCGACCGGCCAGGTGGTGGCCGCCAGCCCGAGCGCCAGCGCGGCGGCGGCGGTGGCCCACAGCGGCCGCTGCCGCGGCCACCACAGCACCAGCGTGACCGCGGCGATCACCAGGAACCCGAACGTGGCGCTGGCCATGATCTCGTGCTCGAGCTCGATCTGGTAGGCGTCCAGCAGCACCGGCAGCGCGGCGAGGGTGGCGCCCCAGCGCGGCAGCCGGTACCGGCGCAGCAGGGCGTAGATCA
Organism: uncultured Actinomycetota bacterium; assembly: GCA_963719705.1. GTDB lineage: Bacteria > Actinomycetota > Actinomycetes > Streptosporangiales > Streptosporangiaceae > CAVRCV01. Next base: position 473,124 of record CAVRCV010000005.1, on the reverse strand, counting down.
TCACCCCGGCGGACAGCCCCATCAGGTGGGTGACCGCGGTTACCACGGCGAAACTCCGGAACGGGCTGAGCAGGAACAGGTAGATCCCGTAGCCGGAGAGCCGCGAGGTAGCGGGCCGGAGGTAAACGGCCGAGGACAGGTAGGAGGAGGAGTCCCCGCCGTACCAGATGGCGGGCGGGAAGCCGAGCATGGTGAAGATCCGCAGGGCAAGTCCGGCAGTGCAGGCGAGGCTGAAAATCCAGTTCAATGATAGGAAATGTAGGATCTTCCGGATACCTGTCACGCTGACGTATCCTGCCATGCCCGCGCCGCGCGCGCGGGCATGAATGGCCCCGCCCGCCGGCTCATCGTGCCAGCCGCGGCACCCGCTGTCAGCGAAACCACCTGGGCCGACGCGCCCCGGCCTGCCCCCGGTGCCCGCCGGCCCGGCGGACTCGTCGGGGATGGCGGACTCCCTTGCGCTCTATCCGCCCAGGAGCGTCGGCTATCCGGCTAGCCCGGCTGGTGGCGGCTCGGCGTACGCTCGCGTGCGTGACAGAAGAGCAAGCGCCGTCTGCCGTGGCACCGGCCCCGGTCATCGCCGTGGCCAGCGGGAAGGGCGGGGTCGGCAAGAGCACGGTCGCGGTGAACCTGGCCCTGGCGCTGCACGCGCAGGGGCTGGCGACCGGGCTGGCCGACGCCGACCTGTACGGTCCGGACGTTCCCCGGATGCTGGGCCTGCGCCGCAAGGCGAAGGCACCGAACGTGACCCTGTTCGCGGCCACGGGCACCGGCCGGTCCCGGCTGCAGGTGATCGAGCGGCACGGCGTGCAGCTCGCGTCGGCCGCGTTCCTGATCGGCGAGCGCCAGGGCCTCGGCGTCCATTCCGGCGTCGCCGCGCTGCTGCTGCGGCGCCTGATCGCGGACTCGGACTGGCGGCCCGACCTCGACTATCTCGTCGTGGACCTGCCGCCGGGCACCGCCGACGTGCAGCAGTTCGTGTTCGGGCTCACCGGGCGCCCGGTGTACGTGCTGGTCGTGGTGACCCCGCAGGCGATCGCCCATTCCGACGTGCGCCGCCTGATCGGCTACCTGGGCAGCCGCGCCACGGCGAGCGTCGGCGGGGTAGAGAACATGAGCGGCCAGATCTGCCCGGCCTGCGGCCAGGTCACCGCGCTGTTCCCGGCCGCGGCGGAGCAGGACACCATCTGGGACCTGGTGCCCCGGCTGGCCAGCATCCCGTTCAGCGCCACCGCCGCCGCCGACGCCGACCAGGGCCGGCCGGTGCTGGTGACCGGCGCGGTGCCGGAGCAGGTCACGGCCTACCGGCAGCTGGCCCGCGAGATTACCGAGCGGATCGCAGGCTCCGGCGGCGGCGAGCCGGCGCAGGCGTAGGTTGGCGTACGCTCGCGATCGTGAGCGATGAACGGACGGCACCGGCGGCCGTGACCGGCGAGGGGGCCGGTCATCCCGAGCTGGCCGAGATCCGGGCCAGGATCAGCCAGGGCGGCGCGGCGCGGTATCACCAGGCGGCGGCGGCGAAGGGCAAGCTGTTCGCCAGGGACCGGATCGGGCTGCTGGCCGACGCCGGCAGCTTCACCGAGGACGGCGCCTACGCCAACGTGCTGGCCGAGGGCCTGCCCGCCGACGGGGTGATCACCGGGACCGCGACGGTGGACGGCAGGCCGGTCGCGCTGATGGCGAACGACTCCACGGTCAAGGCGGGCTCCTGGGGCGCCCGCACGGTCGAGAAGATCATCCGGATCATCGAGAAGGCCTACGCCGCCGGGCTGCCGATGATCTACCTGGTCGACTCGGCCGGGGCCCGGATCACCGACCAGGTGGACATGTTCCCCGGCCGCCGCGGCGCCGGGAAGATCTTCCACACCCAGGTCCGGGCCTCCGGCAGCGATCCCGCAGGTCTGCGCCCTGTTCGGGCCGTCGGCCGCGGGCGGCGCCTACATCCCGGCGTTCTGCGACTACGTGGCCATGGTGGACGGCAACGCCTCGATGTACCTGGGCAGCCCGCGGATGGTCGAGATGGTGGTCAAGGAGCAGACCACGCTGGAGGAGATGGGCGGGGCCCGGATGCACTGCACGGTCTCCGGCTGCGGCCACCACCTGGCGGCCTCGGAGCCGGAGGCGATCGAGGCGGTCCGGACCTACCTGTCCTACCTGCCGGGCAACTGGCGGGAGGCGCCGCCGGCCGGGCCCGCCCGCGAGCCCAAGCCGGCCGACCTGCGCGCGATGGTGCCGGCCAGCGAGCGGCAGGCCTTCGACATGCGCCGGTACGTGCGCGGCCTGGTGGACGACGACTCGCTGTTCGAGATCCACGCGCTGTGGGCCAGGGAGCTGATCACCGGGTTCGCCCGGCTGGACGGCCAGCCGGTCGGCGTGGTCGCGAACAACCCGATGTTCAAGGGCGGCGTGCTGTTCGTCGACTCGGCGGACAAGGCGACCAGGTTCATCCAGCTGTGCGACGCGTTCAACGTGCCGCTGCTGTTCCTGGCCGACGTGCCCGGCTTCATGGTCGGCACCGCGGTGGAGCGGCAGGGCATCATCCGGCACGGGGCCAAGATGATCAGCGCGGTGTCCGAGGCCACCGTGCCGAAGATCTGCGTGATCGTCCGCAAGGCCTACGGCGCCGGCCTGTACGCGATGGCCGGACCGGGATTCGAGCCGGACGCGACGCTGGCGCTGCCCACGGCCAAGATCGCGGTGATGGGCGCGGAGGCGGCGGTCAACGCCGTCTACTACAACAAGCTCGCGGCGATCGCCGACCCGGCCGAGCGGGACCGCGAGACCAGCCGGCTCCGCGCGGAGTACGAGGCGGACATCGACGTGCTCCGGCTGGCCGGGGAGCTGGTGGTGGACGACGTGGTGGAGCCCGAGAACCTGCGCGGCGAGCTGATCCGCCGGTTCGCCGCCGCCCGCGGCAAGGACCGCTCGTTCTCCCGCCGCCGGCACGGCGTCACGCCGGTCTGAGCCCGCCGGCCGCGGTCCGGCGAAAATGCCCCCAAAGCCGGACCAGAGCCGTTGATCGTGCTGGTCAGCGGGCTGATCCTGACAGGATTTTCAGCGATTCCTGAGCGCAGCGGAAGGGAAATACCCGCTTGCCGCCATACGATCAGTGCATGACCAGCGTGCTGCTTGCCGAAGATGACCCGTCCATCTCCGAGCCGCTCGCCCGGGCCCTGCGGCGAGAGGGCTATGAAGTCGGCGTCTCCGCCGACGGCCCGGGCACGATCGAGGCGGCCAAGGCGGGCGGGATCGACCTGATCGTGCTCGACGTCGGCCTGCCCCGGCTGGACGGGCTCGAGGTCTGCCGCCGCATCCGCTCGGCCGGGCACGTGGTCCCGGTGCTGATCCTCACCGCGCGCGCCGACGAGGTCGACACCGTCATCGGCCTGGACGCCGGCGCCGACGACTACGTGACCAAGCCGTTCCGGCTGGCCGAGCTGCTGGCCAGGGTCCGGGCGCTGCTGCGCCGCGGCGCCTCGGAGACCCACGTGGTGCAGGGCGTGCGGATCGACTCCGACGCCCGGCGGGCCTGGCTCGGCGACGCCGAGATCGAGCTGACCTCCAAGGAGTTCGACCTGCTCGCGCTGCTGGTGGCCGAGGCCGGGAAGGTGGTGACCAGGGAGCAGATCATGCGGCAGGTGTGGGACAGCAAGTGGTGGGGGTCGACCAAGACGCTCGACATGCACGTGTCCTGGCTGCGGCGCAAGCTGGGTGACGACGCGCACAGCCCGCAGTACATCACCACGGTGCGCGGCGTCGGGTTCAGGTTCGAGCGCGGAGACTGACCGGCGCGGCTAGATGGCGGTGCCGTCGATCGCGGGCCTAGGAGCGCGGCCTGATGCAGCGCCGTCTGCTGATCTCCACCCTGGCGGTCGCGGTCGGCGCGGTGCTGCTGCTCGGCATGCCGCTGGCGTTCGTGCTCAGCCAGCTGCAGCTCAGCCAGGCCGCCTCGCAGCTGCGGCGGGATGCGTCCACCCTCGCCAGGACGCTGCAGGAGCGGGTGAACGACGGCTCTGCCGGCGGACGCCGCGCAGGCGGGCGGGTCGCTGGCGCGACCGGTACGTGATCATCACCGCAGCGCGGCGCCAGCACGGTCACGCTGGGCCATCGGCCCCCGCCGCACCAGACGACCTCGGCGCAGGCCAGCAGCAGGGACTTCACCGTCACGGTCGAGACCGACAGCTCCTACCTGTCCGACAAGGTGCGCGACGGGCTGCTGCAGATCGGCTCGCTGGCGCTGCTGGCGGTGGCGGCGGCCGTGGTGCTCGCGCTGCTGCAGGCCCGGCGGCTGAACCGGCCGCTGGAGGAGCTGGCCAGGGCCGCCGACCGGCTGGGCTCGGGCGACGCCCGCCCGCTCGGGCGCCGGTACGGGGTGCAGGAGCTGGACCGGGTGGCCGAGGGCCTGGACGGCTCGGCGCAGCGCATCAACGACCTGCTGTCCGCCGAGCGCGACTTCGCCGTCGACGCCTCGCACCAGCTCAGGACCCCGCTGACCGCGCTGTCCATGCGGCTGGAGGAGATGATCGCGGCGGCCGAACTACCCGGACGTGGTGCGCGAGGAGGGGGCGGCGGCGCTGGCCCAGATCGAGCGGCTGGCCGACGTGGTGGCCCAGCTGCTCGGCCGGGCCCGCCGCTCCATGTCCGGGGCGCCGTCGCTGGCCAGCGTCGATGACATCGTCGCCCAGCAGGTCGTCGAGTGGGATCCGGCGTTCCGGCGGGTCGGCCGGAAGCTGGAGGTCACCGGGGAGAAGGGGCTGCGGGTCCTAGTCACCCCCGGCGGCTGCCGCCCAGGTCATCGCCACCCTGCTGGACAATGCGCTGGTCCACGGCGGCGGCGCGGTGACCATCAGGACCTCGCAGACGCCCAGGTCGGTGGTCATCGAGGTGCGGGACGAGGGCAAGGGCGTGCCGCCGGAGCTGGTGCCGCGGATCTTCGAGCGCAGCGTCAGCGGCGCGCCCGGCGGGACCGGGCTCGGCCTGGCCCTGGCCCGGACGGTCGCGGCGGCGGACGGCGGGCAGGTGGTGCTGGTCCGGCCCCGGCCGGCGGTGTTCGCGGTGTTCTTCCCGCAGGGCCGTAAGGATGCGCGGGAGCCGCCGGCGGTCAGCGGCCCGGCCTGAGCAGGCGTGCGCCGCCGGGATACCGGCACGGGTAGCGGCGGCCGAGCCGGCCGCGGGCGGGGCCGCGTTACCTCGTAGGCTACGGCGAATGACCGATCCTGACCCGGTGCCCGTCGTCGGCATGGTGGGCGCGGGCCAGCTGGCCCGGATGACCTGCCCGGCGGCGGCCGCGCTGGGCATCGGGTTCCGGGTGCTCGCGGCGGCCGCCGGCGACAGCGCCGCGCTGGTCTGCGCGGGAGCCCAGACCGGCGACTACCGCTCGGCGGCGGACCTGCTCGCCTTCGCCGGCGGCTGCGACGTGCTGACCTTCGACCACGAGCACGTCCCGGCGGCGGTGCTGGCGGCGCTGGAGCAGGTCCGGCGCGGTGCTGCGGCCCGGCCCGGCCGCGCTCGCCTTCGCCCAGGACAAGCTCGCCATGCGCGAGCGGCTGACCGCATCGGGGGTAGCCTGCCCGGCGTTCGCCCCGGTGGCCAGCGAGCGGCAGGTGGCGGACTTCGCCGCCGGGCACGGCTGGCCGGTGGTGCTCAAGGCGGTCAGCGGCGGCTACGACGGCAAGGGCGTCTGGGTCTGCGGGTCCCCGGCCGCGGCCGCCGGGGTGCTGTCCCACGGCATCGCCCTGCTCGCCGAGGAGCACGTCGCCTTCGAGCGGGAGCTCGCCGTCCTGGTCGCCCGCGCGCCGAGCGGGCAGGGCGCCGCCTACCCGGTGGTGCAGACCGTGCAGCGGGACGGCGTCTGCCGCGAGGTGCTCGCCCCCGCGCCCGGCCTCGCGCCGGACGGCGGCGATGGCCGCGCAGCGGCTGGGCCTGGCCATCGCGGCCGATCTCGGCGTGACCGGGCTGCTGGCCGTGGAGCTGTTCCAGACCACGGCCGGGCTGCTGGTGAACGAGCTCGCCATGCGGCCGCACAACAGCGGGCACTGGACCATCGAGGGGGCCAGGACCTCCCAGTTCGAGCAGCACCTGCGGGCCGTGCTGAACCTGCCGCTCGGCGATCCCGGCCTGGCCGCGCCCGGCGCGGTCATGGTCAATGTGCTCGGCGGCGCCGATCCCGGCCTGTATTCCCGGCTGACCCATGTCATGGCGGCCGACCCGGGGGTAAAGGTACATCTGTACGGCAAGCCGGTGCGGCCGGGCCGCAAGGTGGGCCATGTCACGGTGCTCGGCGAGGATATCGAGGCGGCGCGGGACCGGGCTGCCGAGGCGGCCGGCTACCTGGCGGGGCCGGGACGCCCCTAGCCCGCCACGGCGCTGGCCGTTCCGGCACCTCGGCGCCGGCTGCCCGGAAGGGAGCTGCGATGACCAGCCCGCCGCTGGTAAGCGTGGTGATGGGAAGCGACTCGGACTGGCCGGTGATGGAGGCGGCGGTCACCGCGCTGGCCGAGTTCGGGGTACCGCATGAGGCCGATGTGGTGTCCGCGCACCGGATGCCGCGCGACATGATCAGCTACGGCTCGGCCGCCGCCGACCGGGGCCTGCGGGTGATCATCGCCGGGGCCGGGGGAGCGGCGCACCTGCCCGGCATGCTCGCCGCGGTCACCCCGCTGCCGGTGATCGGCGTGCCGGTGCCGCTGGCGCACCTGGACGGGATGGACTCGCTGCTGTCGGTGGTGCAGATGCCGGCCGGGATCCCGGTCGCGACCGTCGCGGTCGGCGGGGCCCGCAACGCCGGCCTGCTGGCCGTCCGCATCCTGGCCGTATCGGATCCGGTGCTGCGCGCCAGGATGGTCAGCTACCAGGAGGAGCTGCGGGCCGCCGCGCAGGCCAAGGGCGCCGCGCTGCAGGCCCGGCTGCGGATGCGCCGCCACGGCGGCCCGCCGCGGGCCGGCCCGGGCACCGAGCTCTGACCCCTGGCCATTGTGACGCCGGTTACGTACTCTTCTAAGGGTCGTTACCCTGGGTCCGAGAGGCCGAGCGTAAAGGAAATGCAGTGACCGGATTCACTCCGCGGTGGGCTGCCGCGGGCATCATGGCGCTCGGTTTCGTGCTTTCCGGCGGGATGGCGGCATCGGCCTCGGCCGTTCCCCAGGCCGCCCAGCCCAGGACCGCGGTGACTCGCATCGCAGCCCCATACGTCAGCCATGTGCCGCGGCTGGGCGGGCCCGTTCGAGTACGCACCACGCCGGATATCCAGGAAGCGTCGTGCACGAGCTCGCGGAAGAACTGGGTTCACATAGACAGCTCCGAGGGAAACCTGTGCTTTGGCTCCACTGGAACCGCGGATTTCTATCCCTACCCCCAGGTCGCCCAGTTCTGCGCAGGCAACAATCACGGTAATTACGAGTTCTATAATGCTAATAATGGGGGATACTACATTAACTATTACTCCGCTGGGTACATAGTTGATTACGCGCCGGGCATATATATAATATCGGTCACCATCAACGGATGGTCGGGGAGCGACTTCTGCTAACGGCCGCCAGCCTGCGGACCGGGTAGCTCGCTGGCCGGCTGCGGGGGATCCAGCGGGGCGCAGATCAGGCACCAGGGCTCGTCACTATGGCGGGTCATCACGATCGTTGCGCGGTCCTCGCCGCGCAGGCCGAGCCGCCGCCGGATCTGCTCGACGTCGCCGGCCAGGCCGCGGCGCCGGATGTCGGCGGCGCCGATGCCCAGCTCGCGCAGCCTGCGGGCGACCTGCTTCTCGATCCACGGGATCGAGTCCAGGATCCGCATCGTCCGGGCGAACGGGGTGCGTACCGGCTGGTCAGCGGACAGGAACGCGATCATCGGGTCAATCTTCCATGCACCCAGCTGCCGTGCCAGGTCCTCGACCAGCCCGGCCCTGGTCACCGCGGGGCTCGGATCCAGCAGGAACCCGGCGGGCGCGGCCACGCGGACCGGCGGGCCCGCCACGCTGGTGAGCGTGTGCGTCACGGCCCGCCCGGCCTCGCCGTTCTCGCCGGGCGCGAGCACGGTGGCCCGGCGGGGCGCGGTGGCCAGGGCGGGCGACCAGAGCAGTGCCTCCTTCAGGTTCCGGCCGACCGCCAGGAACTCGGCCTCCCAGCCCGGCGGCACCAGCTCCAGCGGCAGGCCGGGTGCCGCCTTGATCCCGGTGGCCGGGACCTGCTCGGCCAGGCCCAGGCAGAAGGCCAGGGACGGCTCGCTGTGCCCGGCCCGCAGCCGCCGCCCGCCGGCCCGGCGGGCCGGGTCGATGAACACCGCGTCCACCGCAGCCCGCCCGGAGCCGGAACGGGTGCCGTTGCCCGGCCCGGCCAGTGCCACGTCCCGGACGTCGGCGCAGGCCACCGCGACCTGGCCGTCGCCGGCACAGACGGCTGCGTTGTGCCGGGCGAACGCGGCGCTGGCCAGGTCGGCGTCCACCGCGATCACCCGCCGGCCGGATGCGAGCGCGCCGAGGTTGCCGCCGATACCGCAGCACAGGTCCGCCACGGTCGCCGCCGCACCATACCGGTCCGCGCTGTGCCGGGCAGCGAGCTCGCCGGCGGCCTGTTCCAGGCCCGGCCGGGTGAACAGCATGGCGCCGGCCCGGCTGAACTTGGCCCTGGCGCTGACCCGCAGCGCCTGCTGGGTCAGGGCCGCCGCCACCAGGCCCGGCGGGTAGCTGCCGCGCAGCTCCTGCGCCAGCTGCAGTGCCCGGTCCGGGTCGGCCGGCTCGGCTGCCAGGCGGTCCAGCAGCTCCCGTCCGGCCGGCGTGAGCAGGGCGAGCTGCCAGGACACCGGGCCGGCCACCGGTGCTCGGCTCGCGGCCGGGCTGGCCGCGGCCCGCTCGCTGCGCGCTCGCACCACGCCAGGTAACTCGATCAGCGGCCCGCTGTCCACGATCTGGCCCGCTGGCTTGCCGCGGTACCCGGTCAGCCTCCTACCATCGAGGCATGAGCTCCGACTTCCCTGCCTTTGCCCTTGCCCCTGAGCACGAGGCGCTCCGCGAGTCCGTACGCCAGCTGGCCGAGGAGAAGATCGCCCCGCACGCCGCCAAGGTGGACCAGGGCCCGCAGTTCCCGCAGGAGGCACACGATGCCCTGGTCAAGGCCGAGCTGCACGCGGTGCACGTGCCGGAGGCCTACGGCGGGGCCGGCGCGGACGCGATCGCGACCGTGATCGTGATCGAGGAGGTGGCCAGGGCCTGTGCGTCCTCCTCGCTGATCCCGGCGGTCAACAAGCTCGGCACGGTGCCGCTGCTGCTGTCCGGCTCGGAGCAGCTCAAGCAGAAGTACCTGCCACCGGTGGCCAGCGGCGAGGCGATGTTCTCCTACGCGCTGTCGGAGGCGGACTCGGGCTCGGACGCGGCGGCGATGCGGACCCGCGCGGTCCGCGACGGCGACAGCTACGTTCTCAGCGGGACCAAGCGCTGGATCACGAACGCCGGGGTGTCCCGTTACTACACCGTGATGGCGGTGACCGACCCGGCGGCCGGCCCGTCGGGGATCTCCGCGTTCGTGGTCGAGACCGGGGACGAGGGGTTCTCGTTCGGGGCGCTCGAGCACAAGCTGGGCATCAAGGGTTCACCGACCCGCGAGCTGTACTTCGACAACTGCGCGATCCCGGCCGACCGGATGATCGGCGAGGAGGGCAGCGGGTTCCGCACCGCGCTGGCCACGCTGGACCACACCAGGATCACGATCGCCGCACAGGCGCTCGGCATCGCCCAGGGCGCGCTGGACTTCGCCAGGGGCTACGTGACCGAGCGGCGCCAGTTCGGCCAGGCCGTCGCCGACTTCCAGGGCGTGCAGTTCATGCTGGCCGACATGGCCATGAAGCTCGAGGCGGCGCGGCAGCTGACCTACGCGGCCGCGGCCCGGTCCGAGCGGGCCATGTCCGGTACCGCCGTGCCGGACCTGACCTTCATGTCCTCGGCCGCCAAGTGCTTCGCCTCCGACGTGGCGATGGACGTCACCACCGACGCGGTCCAGCTGCTCGGCGGCTACGGGTACGTCAGCGACTACCCGGTAGAGCGGATGATGCGGGACGCGAAGATCACCCAGATCTACGAGGGCACCAACCAGATCCAGCGCATCGTGATGGCCCGCCAGCTATTGAAGCGGACCTGAAGGGTCAGATGAGCGCCGTCGCGAAGGTGCCATGACGATCCAGGCCGGCATGGCCAGGCCGCTACCTGGCGGGAATTGGCTGCATAGCCTTTGGGGTCCCGCGTGGCATCCGGCTGGCCGCGGTAGATGCGGACCTGGTGCAACTGGCGATCGAAGGGACTGTCAGCCGCGATCAGCTGGCCTAGCGCCAGCGGACGGACCTGGCCCTCCCAGTGCGGCGCACCGTAACCGCAGAACGCCTCCTGGGCGCCTCTGTAGACGTTCTGCCAGTCGAGGAAGACCACTACTCGGTCTGTCATCGGTCACTTCCTGGTCGCTCGCAATAAGTAACACGGCCGCAGCGGCGCCTTCCGGCTGTGCAATTCACCAGATCCTGGGTACACTAAGGCCACTGCTCCCCGCCGTCCTGGGCAACCTGGACTGGCGGGGATTATTCGTTTGAGCAAGCGGCTGTCGTGTCACCGGCGCCGAGCCGTGCAGACGCTTTCGAGGCTCAACCGGATCCACCCGCTGAAGTCGCAGGAGGACGTGCACATCCTCGACTTCGCCAACCAGGCCGCCGACATCCAGGCCGCGTTCGAGCCCTGGTTCGAGACCACGATCACCGAGCCCAGCGATCCGAACCTGCTCTCCGACAAGCAGCGCGAGGTGATGGATTACGGTCTGCTGATCGCATCCGAGATGGAGGCGTTCATCGGGGTCCTGGCCGCCGCCGGGCCAGGACGGATGCCGGAGGCTGCCGAGCGCATGCTGCACGCCGAACTGCACGAGTACCTGAAGCCGGCCATCGACCGTTTCGAGGCCCTGGACACCGACGACGAGCGCGAGGGGTTCCGGGGCGCACTGCAAGGTTACCTGCGCGCCTACAGCCTGATCGCGCAGATCGTGGACTGGGGAGACCGGGACCTGGAGCGGCTCTACCAGTACGGCAGAGTCTTGCTGATCCGGCTGCCGGGCAGGCCGTCGACGTCGGTCGACATCGGGGACGCGGACCTAAGCCACTTCCGGCTGGAGTTCACCGGGCGGCACGACGTGTCCCTGTCGGCTGTCGGTGACCGCGCCGTACGCGGCCACGCTGCCGACGGCGGCGGTTACCGGGAACCGGGACTGAGGCCACTGTCGGAGATCATTAAGGAACTGAACGACCGGTTCGGGCTTGGCCTCGGAACCGCCGACGAGGTCCTGGTGTACCAGCAGGTCTTCAGCGCCCGGCATGGCTGTCGGCAGTTGTTGCCACGTATAACGTAATCCGTTATACTATGCGGGAGTGATTGCATCGTTCGCGGATAAGGGCACAGAGGATGTGTTTGACGGGCGCGCCACCAAGAGTGCCCGGAAAGCATGCCCGTCGGATCTGCTGCGGATCGCGCGGAGGAAGCTGGACATGCTCAACCTGGCGGCAACCCTGGGGGACCTCTATGCACCGCCGAGCAACCGGTTAGAGAAACTCAAGGGTAAAAGAGAAGGCCAGCATTCGATCCGGATCAACGATCAGTGGCGGGTCTGCTTCCGGTGGACCGAGTCGGGCGCGGAAGATGTCGAGATCGTGGACTATCACTGAGCTAGAGCCATGCTCGGCGTACCAGAACGCACCAGGGAGGTGACCAAGATGCGGATACCAGCGGAGCGGCCGCCCACCTCGCCGGGTGAGATGCTCCTGGAAGAGTTCCTCAAGCCGCTGTCGATGACGCAGGCGGAACTGGCGGATCGGATCGGTGTTTCCTACGTTCGCCTGAACGAGATCATCAACGGCAGGCGCGGCATCACTCCCTCAACGGCCCTGCGGCTAGCGAAGGCGCTGGGCACTACCCCGGACTTCTGGATGAACAGCCAGATAGCGGTCGATCTCTACCGCGTGTCGCATGATGAGGAAGAACGTCGGCAGCTGGAACGCATCGAGCCAGTCCGGGCCTGACCGCATCCGGAAGTCCGCAGCCGGGCTGCCCTGGCCGAGGACCTGGGCCTTGCATGGCATCCGAACTCACAACCTAGTGGTACCGGCTGGACAGGCATCTTGCCGACCACGGCCGGGTCTGGCAAGAGCGTCGATCGGGTAGATCCGCTACGAGAGGTGATGACCGACGCCCTCGGTGCCGGCTCCCTCGACGACGCCCCTGCCGTCTACCCAGATTCCCCAGTCAACGACCTGACTGGTCTCGATCGTCACCGGGGGGCCAGGCCGCACCCCGGATGCAAGTTCCCGGCCGACATCGCGGACGACCGCGTGTCCGGTGGTCTCCCAGGATTCGACCTGAGACCACCGGTACTCATCGGTACCCGCTGCTTTGTGCCGGACCATGAGCCGGCCGCCGCGTGGCAGGTCGCCGCTCAGGAACCGGGACCGGGCTTCCGGCAGTGTCTGCATTGCCTGGCTGGTCGCGTCCAGGAGGGCGCCGAATTCCGGGATGTAGTGCCAGCGTGGCTTCTCGAAGCCGAACATCGCATGGCACGCGTTGGCGATGAAGTCCTCCCAGCCCATGTCCCAGTCGGCGGGCGGGCATACCGTCAGCCAGTTCCAGGGTTCTCCGCCTTGCGGCGGATCGAAACGCAGCCCGATGACGATGCCCGTGCCGCCCCGGTTCCGGGCGCCGCTTGCCCAGTCCAGGTCCCGTCGGTGGATGTCCATCTGGGCGGGCACCCGCAGGAATGGCGGCAGGCTCAGCAGGCCGGCCGCATTCGGGGTCTGCTGTGCGCGCGCGAGCAGGAGGAACCAGAACCGGAATGCCGTCCCGTTGAGCAGCATGTTCAGCTCGTACCGCAGGTCCGGCGATACGGGGGCCAGCCTGAACTCGGGCAACCCGAAGCGACGCATGCCATCGGTCATGACTGCTATCACGCCAGGATGGCCAACGTCGTGTACGCGCACCCAGGGCTTGAACTCAAGGCCGATGCTCACCTCGCCGCTAGAGCCGGGCGGAGTGCTCAGCGCGGTGCTGGGTAAGGCCGCCAGCGCGTCCTCGGCGGTCAGTACCTGCCCCGCCTGCATGTCCAGCACGGGCGCGCCGAGGCTCGCAGCGAGCGCCCCTGCCGGGCCGCGCGCCTTCCATTCCTGCATGCCGACGAGTGAGGTCCGCTGCGTGGCGCTGAACCGGATGAACGCACGCGCACGAGCGAGAAAGGCCCGCTGTTCTGGAGTCCCGAAAAGCGGCTTGTCCAGCAACCCTGGCGGCGACGGCGTACCGGTCGGCTCGGCCTTGATCTCTACCGCGTCCGTGGCGAGCCACTCCGCGGTCACTGTCCGCAGCGGCCCTCCTAGCCTTGCCTGGACGGCTTCACTAGCCCGCCGCCTGGCTTCGATCGTGCTCATGGGCACGGGCACTGGGACAGCGTAGGTCGCCGATACCGTCTCTGGCACCGGCAAGATCAGGTCCTTCATCGCCTGCTCCTCCCAGCTCGCTCTCTCGGACGTGCACAGAGAATCACGGTAGTGTCACCCTCTGACAAACCACGGGACAGGCCAGATCCCGGCCCGCTCCGTGGCCGGGCGGTGCCAGGTAACCCGATCAGCGGCGCGCTGTCTGCGATCTACCATCAAGGCATGAATTCCGAGCTGCACGCGAAGATCACCCAGATCTACGAGGGCACCAACCAGATCCAGCGCGTCGTGATGGCCCGGCAGCTGCTGAAGTAGCAGCGCACTGATGGAATTCTGCCTGCTCGGGCCATTAGTGGTGCGCCTGGCCGGGGCCGAGGTGCGGGTGCCGGCGGGCAAGCAGCGGGCGGTGCTGGCGGCATTGCTGCTGAACGCCGGCCGGGTGGTGGGGCTGGACGAGCTGGCCGAGGCGCTGTGGGGTGCCGGGCCGCCGCCCTCGGCGCGGGTAGCCACGCAGAACCACGTGATGAGACTGCGCAAGGCGCTGGGCGAGGCCGGGCGGACCCGGATCCGCACGCAGCCGGGCGGGTACCTGATCATGGTGGCTGCCGGGGAGCTGGACGTGTCCCGGTTCGAGGCGCTGCTGGCGGCCGCGCAGGCGGCTGTCAGGGACGGCTCGTGGCAGGCTGCGGCAGACCGCTCGCGGGCTGCCTTGTCGCTGTGGCGGGGGGAGCCGCTGGCGGACACCGGGTCGGAGCTGCTGGCGCTGCGGGAGGCGCCCCGGCTCGCCGAGCTGCGGCTGCAGGCGCTGGAGGCGCGGATCGAGGCCGACCTGCAGCTGGGAGATCACAGCGGGGTGATCAGCGAGCTGCGGCGGCTGGCTGGCCTGGATCCGCTGCGGGAGCGCCTGCACGGGCTGCTGATGCTGGCGCTGTACCGGGATGGCCGCCAGGGCGAGGCGCTAGCCGCCTACCGGCAGGCCCGGGCCGTGCTGGTCGCCGAGCTCGGCACCGAACCCGGTGCCGGGCTGCGCCTGCTGCAGCAGCAGATCCTGACCGCCGATCCCGCCCTGGCCGCACCGGAGCCCGGCGGGCCGGAGGGCGGCGCACCGGAAGGCGGCGGCCCCGGCCCGGCGGTGCCGCGCCAGCTGCCGGGCGCGGTGTCGCATTTCACCGGCCGGTCAGCCGAGCTGACCGCGCTGAGCGGACTGCCGGAACGCTGCGAAGGGCCGGAGTCCGGGCCGGTCGTGATCTCGGTGATCAGCGGGACCGCCGGGGTCGGGAAGACGGCGCTGGCGGTGCACTGGGCGCGTCTGGTCGCCAGCCGGTTCCCGGACGGGCAGCTGTATGTCAACCTGCGGGGCTATGACCCCGGCCGGCCGATGTCGCCGGCCAGTGCCCTGGCCGGGTTTCTGCGCGCCCTCGGCGTGTCCGGCCCCGACATCCCGGCCGAGACGGACCAGCGAAGTGCCCGGTACCGCGACCTGCTGGCCGGGCGGCGGGTGCTGGTGCTGCTGGACAACGCCGGATCGGTGGCACAGGTCCGGCCGCTCCTGCCCGCGGCGCCATCCTGCATGGCGGTAGTGACCAGCCGCGATGCGCTGGCCGGCCTGGTCGCCAGGGACGGCGCGGTCCGGCTGGACCTGGACCTGCTGCCGCCCTCGGACGCGGCCGGGCTGCTGGGGGCACTGATCGGTGACCGGGCTGCCGCCGATCCTGCGGCGACGGCCGCGCTGGCCGACCGGTGCTGCCGGCTGCCGCTGGCACTGCGGGTAGCCGCCGAGCTCGCCATCGCCCAGCGCGCCGTCCCGCTCGCCGATCTGGTCGGGAAGCTGGCCGATCAGCGCAGGCGGCTGGACCTGCTCGATGCCGACGGAGACCCGGGCACCGCGCTGCGCACCGTGTTCTCCTGGTCCTACCGGCACCTGGACCCGGCTGCCGCCCGCGCGTTCCGGCTGGCGGGCCTGCACCCGGCGGAGGATCTTGACCACTGCTCCGTCGCCGCGCTCAGTGGCGCGACCGCGGAGCAGGCGGGCAGGCTGCTGGATCAGCTCGACCCGCGCGCACCTGATCCATGCCACCGGACCGGGCCGGCACGGCATGCATGACCTGCTGCGCGGCTACGCCCGCCAGCTCACCGCCGAGCATGACGGCCAGGACGAGC
This sequence comes from uncultured Actinomycetota bacterium, assembly GCA_963719705.1. Classification (GTDB taxonomy): domain Bacteria; phylum Actinomycetota; class Actinomycetes; order Streptosporangiales; family Streptosporangiaceae; genus CAVRCV01. The sequence goes on along the minus strand of CAVRCV010000005.1, from coordinate 457,521 downwards.
AGCGGATGGCGCTGACCCGCCTGTTCGACTATTACCTGGATGCCGCCGCCGCCGCGATGGATGCCCTCGTCCCTTCCGAGCGCCATCACCGGCCCCGCACTCCCCGCGCCAGCGCCCTCGCTCCGCCGGTGAGCGACCCGGCCGCGGCACGTGCCTGGCTGGACGCCCAGCGGGCCAGCCTGGTCGCAGTCGCGGAGCATGCGGCGGCGCACGGCTGGCCTGCCCACGCCACCGGCCTGGCCGCCACCCTGTTCCGCTATCTCGACATGGCAGGCCACTATCCCGAGGCCGTCACCATGCACACCGCCGCGCGCCGGGCGGCCCGCAGCAGCGGTGATCCGGCTGCCGAAGCGGAAGCGCTGATCAGCCTGTCCGGCGTGGACTTCCGGCAGGGCCGCTACCCGCAGGCCACCGCCCACCTCCGGCAGGCCCTGGCCCTGTGCCGGGATAGCGGCGACCGGGCCGGTGAAGCCCGGGCGCTGAACAACCTCGGCAACGTCAGCCTGCAGCGGGGGCGCTACCGCCAGGCGGCCGGCCATCAGCGGCTGGCCCTGGCGCTGTACCGCGAGACCGGCGACCGGACCGGTGAGGCCGAGGCACTGGGCAACCTGGGCATCGCCGACCTGCGGCAGGGCCGCTACCGGCAGGCCACCGCGCACCTGCAGCAGGCCCTGGTCCTGTTCCGGGACAGCGGCGACCGGACCGGTCAGGCCTACGCGATCGGCAACCTCGGCATCATCGACCTGCGGCAGGGCCGCTACCCGCAGGCCGCCGGCCACCACCGGCAGGCCCTGGCGCTGTACCGCGAGACCGGCGACCCGACCGGTGCGGCCGAGGCACTCGGCAACCTGGGCATCGCCGAGCTGCGGCAGGGCCGCTACCGGCAGGCCGCCGCGCACCTCCGGCAGGCCCTGGCCCTGTGCCGGGACAGCGGTGACCCGGCCGTTGAAGCCCAGGCGCTCAACGGCCTCGGCGAGGTGCTGCTCGTCGTCGGCAAGCCCGGTCAGGCCCGGGCCCGGCATGCCGCCGCGCTCGGCCTGGCCAGCCGGATCGGCGACACCTACGAGCAGGCCCGCGCCCACCACGGGCTCAGCGCCTGCCACGCCACTGACGACTCCGGGCTCGCCCGCCATCACTGGCAGCAAGCCCTCAGCCTCTACCGCAGCCTCGGCGCCCCAGAAGCCGATCAGCTCCGCGACAGCCCTCCTATCCCCGGCCCGGTACCCGGTGATGATCGACTGTTAACCGGGTGTTAACGCCGCGGCTCACACTTCCGACCAGCGCCAACCGCCGTGCGCAAGGCGATGGGAGGAGGTGAATAGATGCGGATGATTAACGTGCTCACCGACCGGCTGCTCGAAATGGTCGCACCACGGGTAACCGCGGCCGCAGCCAGCAGGACAGATTACTGCTATTTCATCAACTGCCAGTGCATAAGTACCCTTCATGAGATGTTGCAGCAGTACTGCTGCTTCACCAACGGCCGTCATGAATGCAGTCCCTGCGAAAACTGGGGAGCCACGTGCTGACGTGACCGCCTGGTTGTTGTGGCCTGCAGCGGTGGGCCACAACAACCACGCGATGTGCGCCCGATACGACAATGGAGCTTAACGTGGTCTTTCTTGGTGCCGCCGTCGCGGTTGTCGGCGCGCTGTGCTTGCTGGACCTGGTGCTGACCTTTGGCGTGATCCGCAGGCTGCGTGAGCATACCGAACTGCTCGGCAGGGGCTCAGTCCCGGACCGGCCGATCATCGGGCTGGCCACCGGAGAGCCGGTGGCTGCCTTTTCCGCGCGCACTCTCGGCGGGGAGCTGCTCACCGGTGCCACCGGACTGCGGGTGGCGGGTTTCTTTTCCTCGGTCTGCTCGGTGTGCCCGGAACGGGTCGGGCCGTTCACGGAATATCTCGCGGCCCACCGGATACCGCGGGAAAGCGTCCTGTCGGTCGTGGTCGCGCCGGACGGTAGCCTGCCGCCTTATGCCGACCGGCTCAGCGAGGCCGGGCAGGTCTGCGCGGCCCGGTATGACAGCGAGGTGGTCAGGGCATTCAAGGTCTCGGGCTTTCCCTCGTTCTGCCTGCTGGATGCCGATGGCGCGCTCGTGACCGCCAGTTACGATCCGGCGAGGCTGCCAGCGGCGGCCGCAGCCGCGTGAGCCGGAACGGCCGGGCGGGTCGCGAGGCCCTCGCCCGCCCCGGGCCAGGCGGGCTCGCGCGAACGCTGCTCGCCGCACTCGGCCTGATCTGGCGTGCCCATCGCGGCGCGTTCGCCGGGCAGGTCGTCGTTACCGTGCTGGCCGGGCTGGCGCCGGTGGCGGCAGCCTGGCTCCTGCGGGTCATCCTGGACCTGCTGGTGCGGGGCGACCGGGGCAGCGGGCTGCTGGTCTCCGTGATCTTGCTCGGCGCGGTCGGGGGCGTGCAGGCCGTGCTGCCGAGCTGCCGGCCAGTACCTGTCCGCGCAGGCGGGCCGGGCAAGCCAGCGCACGACCACCACCGGGCTGTTCAGCGCGGTGAACCGGCTAGCGGGCCTGCGCAGGCTGGAGGATCCCGGCTTTCACGACCGGCTCAACGTCGCGCAGCAGGCGGGCAGTTCTGCGCCCGGGCAGATCTTCGGCGGCGGCGTCGCCATCGCCCAGGCGACCCTGACCCTGGTCGGCTTCGTGGTCACGCTGGCGGTGCTCAGCCCGGTCATCGCCGGGATCGTACTGCTCGCGGCGGTTCCGGGGATCTACAGCGAACTCGATATCAGCCGGCGGCGCGTGGCCATGTTCACCGGGCTCAGCCATGCGCAGCGCCGGCAGCTGCTTCTACGCGAGCCTGCTGACGGACTACGCCGCGGCCAAGGAGATCCGCCTGTTCGGCCTGGGCGGGTTCTTCCAGCGCCGGCTGCTGACCGAGCTGCGCGCCATCCACCGGGCCAGCGAGCGCGATAGACCGCCGTGCCCTGGCGGTTGACACGGGACTGGCGCTGCTCGGCGCGCTGATCGCGGCCTTCGGGCTGCTGTGGGCGGTGTTCGCGGCCGCGCGCGGCCAGCTGACCGTGGGAGATGTCTCGGTCTTCGTTGCCGCGCTCGCCTCGGCCTCGGGCAGCCTGAGCGCCATCATCACCAGCGCGGCCCTGACGCATCAGGCGCTGCTGATGTTCGGGTGCTACGCCGACGTCGTGGCCGCAGGACCCGATCTGGCGCAGCCGTCCCGGCCGGTGCCAGCGGGAGCGCTGCGCCAGGGTATCGAGCTGGCGGATGTCTGGTTCCGCTACGGCCCGGACCGGCCGTGGGCGCTGCGCGGCGTGAGCCTTTTCATCCCGCGCGGACAGGCGGTCGCGCTCGTGGGGCACAACGGCGCCGGCAAGAGCACGCTGGCGAAGCTGCTGTGCCGGTTTTATGACCCGGACCGGGGCGAGATCCGGTGGGACGGGGTCGACCTGCGCGACATCGACCTCGCTGGCCTGCGCCGCCGGATCAGCGTCGTGTTCCAGGATTTCATGGCCTACGAGCTCACCGCGGCCGAGAATATCGCGGTCGGCGACCTGGACCAGGAGGGCAGCCGTCAGGCCCTGACGGCAGCTGCGCGGCGGGCCGGGCTCCACGACGTCCTGGCCGCGCTGCCGAAGGGATACGACACGCTGCTGACCCGCGCCTATTTTGACCTGGCCGACCGGGACAACCCGGAGACCGGCGTGCTGCTGTCGGGCGGGCAGTGGCAGCGGCTCGGGCTGGCCAGGGCCCTGCTGCGGGCCGACCGCGACCTGCTGATCCTGGATGAGCCGAGCTCCGGCCTTGACCCGGAGGCCGAGCACCAGATCCACGCCAGCCTGCAGGCAGACCGGCGCAGCCATGCCACGGTGCTGATCTCGCACCGGCTGAACACCGTTCGTGACGCCGACCAGATCGTCGTGCTCGCCGACGGCGTCATCAGCGAGCAGGGCAGCCATGACGCGCTGATGGCGCGGGCCGGGCTGTACGCCCGGCTTTTCTCTCTGCAGGCCAGGGGCTATGCCGACATGCCGCGCCGAGTCTGTGGGAAGCGTCGATGGCTGAGTTCCTGCTGGGCATCCTGGGAATGGGTACCGGAGTTTTCGCCGTGTCCGGGCTCGCCAAGCTGCGCAGCTCGCGGGCCTACCGGGACTATCGTGCCGGGCTGCGTGCGACCGGGCTGGTACCAGGACGGCTGCTGAACGGCACCGCGCTGGCGCTGGCTGCCGTCGAGGCAGCCGCCGCCGGCTGCCTGGCCGGGGCCGCTGTCCTGCTAGCCGCCGGATCCCCGGCTGCCTATCCGCTGGCCGAGGCTGCCCTCGCCGCCGCTGCCGCCCTGGCCGCACTGCTGGCCGCGGGCGTGCTGGTCGTCGTCAGCCGCGGCATGCCGGCGCCGCCGTGCGCCTGCTTCGGCGGCAGCTCGGCGCGGCCGCTCGGCACCGCGCACCTGATCCGTAACATCTGCCTGCTGGTGCTGCTGGCAGCCGGCCTGGTCGCGAGCGAGTTCCAGCACGCACGCCCTGGCCTGGCCGGGTCTGTCCTGGCGGTAGCGGCTGGCCTGGTGGTCACGCTGCTGGTCACCCGCTGGGATGACCTTGCCGCCCTGTTCGCGCCCCTTCCGCCGGTCAGGGCCATGGCACCGGCACCGCCCGGCAGGCCGGGTCACCAGGGCAAGGCAGCCCGCTGATGCCGGAGGCGATACGCGGAGTGACCGCGCTGGTGCTGGCGCTGACCGCCCTCGTCTGGGCGATCAGGCGCCGGATCGCGGTCGTCACGGTGGCTGGCGAGAGCATGCGGCCGGCGTATCGCACCGGCGACCGTGTGCTGGTACGCCGCGCCGGGCTCAGCGAGCTTCGGCCCGGCCAGGTCGTCGTGATAGAGCAGCCCGCCGTCGGCGGAGCCTGGATCACCCCGGTGCCGCGCTGGCCCGGCAGCTCCCGCAAGTGGATGATCAAGCGGGTTGCCGCGCTGCCGGGCGACACGCTGCCAGACCTGGCCCTGCCACCGTCGGCGCCGCTGTCCAGGCTGGCGGCCGGGGCTGCCGTCCCGCCGGGAAACCTCGTCGTGCTGGGCGATAACGCAGCCCGCAGCCTCGACTCGCGCCAGTTCGGCTACTGCCCGGCCGACCGGCTCCTCGGCATCGTGCTCCGCCCGCTGCGCCCGGTATCCCGGACCTCGGCCACGCGCTAGCCAGCGCCGGCGGATGTACCTGGCGGGGATTATTCAGCTCAGCATCGCCCGCTCCTCCCATCCTGCTCCTCGGGCGGGCTCATGGATGACCCGTCGTGTTAAGCTTCTCAAAAGTGTGGGTTGACTCTCCATATTTACGTCGATCGGTACGACGATCTGGAGATACGGCATCATGGCTGAACTGGTTCCCCGGATGGCTCGAGAGTTGCTCGACGCGCTGGCTGCCGAGCTGCGCGTCGTGATTGTCAACGGGCCGCGGCAGTCCGGGAAGACCACGATGCTGAGGCAGTATCAGCTCGCCCACGGCGGCAGTTACCGCACGCTCGACAACCGTCAGGACCAGGAGGCCGCCATCGCGGATCCGGTCGCCTTCGCGGGAGAGGGCGAGCGGCCGAGGCTGATCGACGAGGTGCACCGCGGGGGTGACTGGCTAGTCCGGGCCATCAAGATGGCAGTAGACGCCGATCCCAGCCCGGGCCAGTTCATCCTCTCGGGTTCGAGCCGTTTCCTGACCGTGCCCACGCTCTCGGAGTCACTGGCGGGCCGGGCGGTCTTCCTCGACCTGTGGCCGCTCAGCGTGGCGGAGCGCACGGGCGGCCCGACGGACTTCTTCGCCAGGCTTTTCGACGGATCCGGCGGCGGGATTGCCGGTCATGAGTCCGGGTGGACGCGCGCTGACTACATCCGGGTCATCTGCGAGGGGGGCTTCCCGGAGGTACTGCCGCTCACTTCAGCGGTTGTCAGGAGGGCCTGGTATGACGGCTACCTGACGACGGTCATCAACCGGGACATCAGCGAGTTCGCGGAGATCGGTAAATCCTCGGCGATCCCCCGGCTACTCGGGCTGGTAGCGGCGCGAAGCGGGTCGCCGTTGGTGGTTGCGGACCTGGCCCGGTCTGCGGACCTGGACCGTGCGACCACCCGCAACTACCTCACTTACCTGGATACCGTCTTTCTGACGGTCGAGGTGGCGCCGTGGTCGACGAACCTGACCAAGCGGCTATCCAAGACGCCGAAGGTCTTCATGTCGGATTCAGGCCTGGCGGCACACCTGCTGGGCGTGACGGCTCCAGACCTCCAGCGCGTCGGACATCCGGCACTCGGCAGTCTTCTTGAGACGTTCGTGCTGACCGAGCTGCTCAAGCTGCGGACGGTCAGCCAGGTCCCGGTCGGCATCTGGCAGCTACGCGAAGGCGAGGACCGGGAGATCGACTTCGTGCTCGAAGGACCTGGTGGCGCGGTGGTCGGAATCGAGGTCAAGGCGACTACCTCTCCCGGCGCGGACACGGCACGGCACCTGCGCTGGTTCAAGGAGAAAATCGGTGACCGGTTCCGGGCGGGAATAGTCTTCCACCTGGGCTCGCGGCCGAGTTCCTTCGGAGACTCCATCCAGGCGATCCCGGTGTCCGCGCTCTGGGGCCATGCCGCGCTCTGATCCGCTGGTTCTCATGAGTCGCGAGTCGGCCCGATCAGAAGATGCCCAGCTCGTCCAGTTGGAGCAGTCGCTCGGCGCTGGCGAGGCAGCGGTCGGCGACGGTGACCGCGTCGTTTGCCTCCGCCGTCGGCATCGCCGATGTCGGCGCGCTAGCCGATGGTGTAGCGGTAAGGGAAGGCGGCGACCTCATTGCCCTCGGGCAGCCCGCCTGGCGGCTCGCTGTCGGAGACCAGGCCGGGGATGATGGAGGAGTCGTCGAGGTAGATGGTCCCGCTCACCTGGCTGCCCGGCGTTCCCTCGGGCGTGATCGTCACCGGGATGGTAACGGCCTGGCCGGGGTTGACGACATAGGGCGTGAAGCCGGCCGTGGCGTCGGTGCTGCCAAGCCACAGGTCCCCGGTGGGGGAGCTGACCGCGGGGTCGAAGGCCGCGGTAGTCGCGGTCATCGACACCCTGGCCCGCCGGTGCCTGGGCGCCCTGGTGCCGAACGGCCCGGCCAGGAACGGCGGGACCGCCCAGTCGCCGTCGGCGACCTGCGCTGCGGCGTACCGCCCGGTGGCGGTCCGGCCGACCGAGGAGATCAGGTCGGGGTCGCCGAAGATCCAGGAGTAGTCGAAGTACACCGGCCGGGCCGCGGAGACTCTGGCCGATATGGCGGTGGTCTGCGAGGGGACCAGGAACAGCGGCGGGTTGAGGCTCGCGTCGGGCAGCGTCGGGGTCGACGTGGTCTGCGCCGCCAGGGCCACCGTGACCTGGCGGCGCAGCCGCGCGTCGACGAAATACGCCTCGGGCACGGTGCCGTTGTTGCGCACCCGCAGCCCGACGGTGAACGGCTTGCCGGGGACCAGCCGCCGTCCGGGTGAGTCGGGCAGGCCGGGCGCAGCGGCATGGGGCGGGATGTCGCTGATCGTGACCTTGAACGGCTGGGCTACCGCGGTGCCCGACACCGCGTTGTAGAAGTCGACGATCAGCGTCCAGAGCCCGGGCCGCGGGGCCAGGACGTGCAGCTGGGCGCCGGTCTGCGGGCGGAGCACGGTCTTGCCGCCCGGTGTGGTGACCGCCAGCCCGTTGACCGCGGTGGCGGCCGCGTCGCCGGCCGGGTCGATCAGCTCGGCCAGCAGGGTGTTGCGGGGGTCGCCGGTGCCCACCTGGACGCTGATCGCCTTGCGTCCCGGTGGCAGGGCGAGCTGGTAGTAGGCGGTCTGCCCGGTGCCATACAGCCTGCCGTTGCCGCCGGTGAGGGTTCCGGTAAAGGAAACGGCCGGATCCGGGGCAGGTACCAGGGACCGCAGCGTGACCGGTACCGAGGTCACCGCGGTGAAGGCAGGGCCGGCGGCGCTGCTGTGCAGGACGATGGAGCCGGCCAGGTCGCCGGGCCGCGGCGGGGTGGCGGCGGTGAGGGTGAAGCGGGCCGATGCGCCCTGGGCCAGGGTGAGCGACCGGGCGGACAGGGTGCCGAACCGATGCCAGGTGGCCGTGCTCGCCTGGAACTGCGCGCGCACGGAGGCGGCCGTCGATGGCGCGTTGACCAGCGCGGTCCAGGTGCCGGCCGCCGGGCTGGCCACCTGGGCGTTGCCGAAGTTGCCGGTGAGGCCCTGGGTATCGTCGTACCCGGCCAGCTTCCCGTCCGGGGCGATGAGGTAGATGCTGACCGGGCCGACCACGTTCGCCGGTCCGTGCAGGGCAACCGAGACGCTCAGCCTGGCCAGACGGTGGCCGACCCGGAAGCGGACGAGCCTGGTGTCGAAGGCCTTGCTGGTCAGGGTCAGGGTCCGGGTTGAGATGGCGCGGTAGGGCGACAGCGTGCGGCTGGCCAGCCCGATGGTCACGCTGCCCCTGCCGTCGTTGGTCAGGGTCTCGGCGAAGCGCTCGGCGGTGCCTGGCTGGCCGGTGGCGTGCAGCGCGGTGGCGCTGTCGAGTACCGCGTGCCCGGCCGGGGGCCTGGTGCCGCCGGGGTAGGACACGGCGGCCTGCACCGCCTGGTAGGCGTCGAGCAGGCCGGCGCCCTGCTGCTCGGCCGGGGCGCCGATGTCCTGCGCGGTGGACACGATGATCTGCTTGACCACCGCCGGGGACGGATCCTTGCCGTGGTGGGTGCGCGCGTACGCCTGGATGACCAGCGCTGCCACCCCGGCGGTCAGCGGCGCCGACTCGCTGGTCCCGCCGCCGAGCTGGATGGGCGACGCCCCGGTGAAGCTCCCGCAGCCGAAGAACCTGGACTGGTCGGGCGTGCAGAGCTGCCAGTTCTGGTCGCCGGGCGCGACCAGGTTCACGGTCGTGCCGTCCTGGGTGAAGCCGGACGAGCTGAGCCCGCTGATGTTGTCGTCGATCCAGCCCCGCAGCGGGTACAGCTTGAGCCCGTCCTGGATCCCGGTCTGGGCGTAGGCGCGGAAGCTGGTGCTCGCGCCGGCCGAGATGATCTCCGGATCGCTGGCCGGTGAGCCGATCGTGTTCGTCGGCCCGGAGTCACCGGAGGCCACCGTGACCGTGACGCCGGCCCGTACCGCTGCGTCGTCGGCAATCTTGACCAGGTCCAGGCTGGCGTCGTCGGGGAACATCTCGCTGCCGAAGGACTCGTTCAGCACCCGCACGTGCGCCACGGTGACCGCGTAGTCGATGGCCTCGAGCAGCTCGGAGTTGTAGGGCACGCTGGCCGGCCCGAACACCATGAGCCCGACCAGGCTGGCGCCCGGCGCCACGCCCAGGATCCGGATCCGGCAGGACGTGCGGAACGGGCTGAAACCGGAGAGGCTGTAGACCCGGCGGCCCTGCGCGGCGATGGAGCCGGAGTCGAGGAAGGCCTCGAGCCCGACCGTCGGGGCGTTGATGCCCGAGCCGCTGAAGTCCTCGCGGGCGACGATCACGTGCTGGCCGTCCGGCCGGATGAGATCGGGGTTGTCCGGGTCGATCCCGTCGGCGATGAAGCCGACCTTCACCCCGGCCCCGGTGTAGCCGAGCGCCTGGGCCGAGTCGCCCCGGCCGGACTGCGTTGCGGCATGGACGTTCTCGACCGCCTCCGGGTTGAGCTGCACCCGGCCGCGGGGGGCGCACGCGCCCGGCGGCGGCAGCAGGCCGTCGGCCAGCGACCCGGCCGGCCGGGCGGGCGGCCGGGCAGGGCGGGGCCGCCGCCGGCTCCGGGAGCACCGGCCAGCGGGACCGGCTGATCCGGCACGACCTCGGCCACCGCGGGGCTGGCCGCGAGCCGGCGGACCTGGCCCGGCGGGACGGTCGCGGCGATCGCGTTGATCAGGGACATGCCGTGTATCCCGGTAGCATGCGCCTGCCGCAGCTGTGCTATGACGCCGCGCTGCAGCGCGGCGACCGCGGCCGCCCGTCGCGCCGAGTCACCCGCCGTGTCCGGCAGGCGGGCGTCCTGGTCCCGGAGCACGACGATCACCCGGTCGCTGGCCGGGCCGGGCGCTGGCTTGCTGGCGGCCCGGAGCCGGGCGGCCACCTGGCCTGCCGGGACCGCCGCGCCCGCCGCGCCCGCAGGCCCCGCGGCCGGGCGCGCAGCCCCGGCCAGCGGCAGGAGCAGCAGCGCCGCGACGGCCGTCACGAGGTGCCAATGGCCTGGATAGCGCATGGATCGCTCCTCTGCGCGGGCGGTTGGGCGCCTGGCGGGTAGCGCGGCCCGTCCTCGCCGCCCCGGTGCCGGGACCCGGCCCACGCGGGACCACTGTGGCTCTTAGCTAGCGACAATTCAAGGCGGGGAGCATTTTGTTATCTCATCACCGGCGAAGCTGAGACGGTGCCGTTATCCGCCCGTCGCGGCGATGATGCCGGCAGGCAGGGCGGCCCCTCGGGGACCGGCCCGGTAGGGATGGTGCCAGGATACGGAAGGGTGAACACCACACAGTCGGAGAAGATCGGGACCGGCCGCGGGTTCTTTGCCGCCCTGGACCAGAGCGGCGGCAGCACGCCAGGGGCGCTGGCCGAGTACGGCATCGGGCGGGACCGCTACAGCAGTGACGCCGAGATGTTCGACCTGGTGCACGCCATGCGGACCCGCGTGCTGACCAGCCAGGCGTTTGACGGCTCGCGCATTCTCGCGGCGATCTTGTTCGAGCAGACGATGGAACGGGAGGTCAATGGCCTCCCCACGGCGCGGTACCTGTGGCACGAGAAGAACGTGGTGCCGTTCCTGAAGGTCGACCAGGGTCTTGCCCCCGAGCAGGATGGCGTGCGGCTCATGAAGCCCATCGGCATCCTCGATGACCTGCTCGAACGCGCGCGGCGGCACCAGATCTTCGGTACCAAGATGCGCTCGGTGATCAGCGACGCCGACGAGGCCGGGATCTCGGCGGTCGTGGACCAGCAGTTCGGCTACGCGGGCCGGATCCTGGCCGCAGGGCTGGTGCCGATCATCGAGCCCGAGGTCAGCATCTCCAGCCCGCGCAAGGAGCAGGCTGAGACGCTGCTGCGCGACGCCATCGCCCGGCACGTCCAGGAACTGCCGGACGGCGCGACCGTGATCCTGAAGATCACCATCCCGACCCGGCCCGGCCTGTACGGCGACCTGGCCGCCGACCCGCGCGTGCTGCGGGTCGTCGCCTTGTCGGGCGGCTACAGCCGGGACGAGGCCTGCGCCAGGCTCGCCCGCGATCCCGGCCTCATCGCCAGCTTCTCCCGCGCGCTGCTCGAAGGGCTGACCGAGAGCCAGACCGAGGAGCAGTTCAACGCCCGGCTTGAATCGTCGATCGAGCAGATCTACCAGGCATCGGTCCACAAGCCTGAGCGCTAGGCCGGGCCTGAGTCTGGCCGGCGGGTGAGGCACCAGCGCCTGGCCGGGAAGTCGAGGAGCCAGTCGGCTTGCCGCAGCGTCGGGTAGCCGAGGATGAGGTCCATGGACTCGGCCGGGCTCCTGCCGACCTGTGACAGATCAACCGCGGCGACCCGGTGCGGCGCGAAGCGGGCTCCGCCGATGTGCGCCCCGGTCATCAGGAACGTGGGCGTCTGCGCCTGTGCCCCGGTGCTGTCAGTCCCGGTCGACGTGCCCGCCGCCGCGAACAGGCCCGGATGGGCGCGCAGGAACGCCTGGTCCACGACGGTGATCCCGGCGCCGGAGTCCCAGCAGGCCCGGGCGGTGACACCGGGCCACCGCACCTCGACGTACGCATGGCCGCGGTCACCGACCTGCAGGGCCAGGCCGGCCTGCCCGGCCGGTGACCGCTGCAGCAGCAGAGCATGCCGGTGCCGAACCGGAAGTGACAGCACCGGCGGCCCAGCACATCCATGCCCAGCAGGTTGCAGGCGCCGGCCTGGGTGGCCGCGATTCGCTCGGCCGCCAGCGCCGGGATGGTCAGCGGGCCGATCACCAGGTCGCGGACCGTTACCAGGGAGTTGCTGCTGGCCCCGAATACGCCCGATGACTGGTGCCGCGCATGGGAAGGCAGCGCGGTGATGGCCTCGTCGGCGATGAGGGACGTCCGGGCGGCGCCGGTGTCGAGCAGGAAGCGGAACGGCCGGCCGGCGACCGTTCCCTCGGCCAGGACCCTGGCGCAATCCGGGTCCTCGGGGTCCGGTTCGATGATCAGCGGGACACCTTCCACCCGACGAGCCTAATGAGGGTTAGCGGGTCGGTCATCTAGCGACGCGGCAGCGCCCGTACCTGAGCCGCGGGATGGCCTTTCGGCCGCCATTCTGGTTACGATCGCGGCGTGGCCGGTGACCAGGGCGATGTGCTGTGGGATCAGTTCGTCACCGTGATGCTCGCGGCAGGCCCCGCCCGGGAGCGGGCCTCTCGCTACGGCGACAAGCCGGCGTTGTTCGCGGGGAGCCGCGAGATCGCCCACCTGGAGGCGCCGGGTCTGATCGACCTGCGGATCACGCGGGCGGGATGGTCCAGGGTAGGCGCGGACTTCGGCCACGACCCGGCCGTCCGGCACGATCCCGCCCGCCGCGACTGGATCGAGCTTCACCTGCAGTCGGCCGCCGACCTCGACCGGCTCGGCAGGCTGCTGACCACGGCGATGGCAGCGAACCGGTGAAACCCGCGGCCCCGTTGGCCCGGCCGGGCCATGTCCGCTGCATGATCGCAGCCGTGACGGCGGGATGCTCAGGACGCTGAGCTCAGTACCTCGATGCGGCATCGCGGGCCGGTGGCTCTCGCCAGCCGCCGGTCGCCGGTCAGCAGGCTCGTGCCCAGGGCCTCGGCAAGCGCGACGTAGGACGCATCGTAGATCGAGAGATTGTCGCGAAGCTCCCAGCAGCGGGCCAGCAGGGGCCGGTGTGGTGCCCGCTGGAGCGGCATCACGGCCAGATCAGCAAGCGCCAGGCTGGCCCGGCGGGCATCGATCACGCCGCCCCGCAGCTGCCGTCGCAGCACCGAGGCGACCTCAAGGTCGGCCAGCTCAGGCGCGGTCAGCCGCTCGCCGCGCAGGCGGGCGCGGGCGAGATCGCCGTCCGGGCCGTCGTCGGCGAGGGCGACGGCCAGAACGCTGGCGTCAGCGACTATCACGATCAGCACGCAGCGTCGCTACCGCCGCTGCCAGCGGCACCGAGCCGCCGGAGCGGCCACCCGCCCGGTCCAGGACCTCTTCCAGGGTTGGCTCGCTCGCTTCCTTGATCAGCCGGGCACGCAGGTACTCCTGCAGGGACTGGTGCGCGGCAGCCGCCCGCTGGCGCAGGACGGCATGAGTCTGCTCGGGCACATCCTTGATCTGCACGCTCGGCATAGCGCCATTATGGCGCCTTAGGCGCCACTTCACAACCGCTCTCCCCGGACCTGGGTGCACTGGGATGGCGCGGGTGGTCTGTTCAGCGGGGCAGGGGGACGGGGCGGATGGCCGGGCTGGTGCCGTAGCCGGGCGGGAGCAGGACCCATCCGGTGGCGAGGTGGTAGAGGATCTGGCTGTGGTAGTAGCCGGTGAGGGCGTGCGGGCTGGTGCGGATCTGGCGGGCGTAGCGCAGGACCGCGTCGACGTACTGCCAGCTGGGGTTGTAGGCGTACAGGGCGGCGGCGATGCTGGTGGTGGCGTGGTGGGCGAGAAGGAACCTGGCGGCGGCCAGGATCGCGGGGCGGGGGCGGCGGATGCTGCCGTGGCCGTAGCTGGCCCAGGTGGCGGGCAGGAACTGCATGGGTCCCTGGGCTCCGGCGGTGCTGGGTCCGGCGATGCGGCCGAAGTCGGTCTCGACGAGGTTGATCGCGGCCAGGTAGGACCATCCCACTCCGGTGGCGGCCTGGGCGGCGTGGTAGTCGGCACGCAGCACGGCCAGGGGCGCCGCCGCGATGATCCGCCACGGCGGCAGCCGGGGCTGCGGCGGGGTGAGGGCAATCAGCTCGGCTGCCGCGGCGATGTCGGCGGCGGCGGCCGTGCGCTGGGCCGGCGGCACCCTGCTCAGGACCGCGCCTGCCCAGCCGGGGCGGGCCGTCAGGCGCAGGCAGACCAGCTGGACGATCAGCGCCTGGCGGGTCAGCACCGCCGCCGGCACGCGGCCCTGGCCGAGTGCTCTCTCGGCGGTACTGAGCTGGCTGGCCAGGCGGGCAGGATCGGCGCCGATCACCGGCAGGGCCCAGGGCCGCGCCGCGCGGCCGGGAGACGGCGCGCGGCAGACCGCGGGCACGGCGCGCGGCCGGGAGACAGGGCCGGCCGGGACCGCGGCCTGGTGCGGTGCCCGGCTACGGCGCGGCCCGGCCCTGCCGCGGGCGGCTCCGGCCACCGTGCACCCGGCGACCAGGCTGACCGCCACCGCGCAACCCGCCGCCAGCAGCACGAGGCGGCGGGCAGCTGGCGGCGTACCGATCACGCTTGCCAACCTAGCCGGGCTGGCGCGGGGGTAGAGTGACTCGCCGAATACCACTGGGGGCCGGAGCTATCCGGAGAATGCCTTGATTGCGCATCAGCATGACCTGACCTTGCGCCCGATCACCGGGCCGGATGAGCTGGACCTGTTCAACAGCCTGCCGTACGTCCTCAACGATGAGGTCGGTGCCGACCTGGCGGCCGGGCGCCGCCGCCCGGAATGGCTGTGGCTCGCCCTGCGCGGTGATCGCGTGGTGGCCCGGGCCGGATGGTGGTCGCGGGCGGGGAGCCAGCACCCGCTGCTGATGGACATCTTCGACCTCGACGGCGACACCGACGGCGACACCGGCCGGCCTGCAGTTGCTGAAGACCGCGCTGCCCGCCGTGGTCCCCGCCGGTGCGGCGCCCCCGGAGTACGGCCGGTACCTCCCCCCGGACTGGCGCGACCACCAGCGCACCCGGCAGGCGGTCGAGGCCCGGATGGGAGCGCTCGAACACGTCGGGGCAAAGCTGTTCGTCGAGCGGCTGCGCCTGGAGTGGCGGCCCGGTGCGCCCGTCGCCGAGCCCAGCGGGCGGCTCACCTTCCGGCCGGTTCGCGGTCCGGGCGAGCTCATCGAGCTGATGACGCTCGCACTGGACGGCACCCTGGACGCGCACAGCCGCGACGACCTGACTCGCATGACCCCCCGTCAGGCCGCACGGGAGCAGTACGAAAATGAGCTCGAGCGCTACGCCAGCCCGCACGAGTGGTGGCGGATCGCGACGCGACCGGACGGGGAGCCAGTCGGGTTCGTGATCCCCGCGCACAACGACTATTACCCGATCATCGCCTACCTCGGAGTGGTACCTGCCCATCGCGGACATGGCTACGTTCACGACGTACTTGCCGCGGGCACGAGCCTGCTCGCGGCGCAGAACGTGCCGCGGATCCGGGCCTCCACCGACGTCGGCAACGCACCGATGGCGGCGGCCTTCGGCCGGGCCGGCTACGTCACCTTCGAGCGCCAGATCGACATGAACTGGCGATGACCACGCAGCACTGGCCCGGCGGGGCCGGCCGGGACGAAGCCAGGCAGCCGACGTGGCTGGCCGGCAACGTGGGCGGCGCGTGGCTGATCGGCGGCACGGTGCACCGGACGACCGGTCCGTGGACGCCGGCCGTGCACGCCCTTCTCGGCTTCCTCGCACCGCGCCTTGAGCACATTCCGGGGGTGCTCGGGTTCGACGAGCAGGGCCGCGAGGTTCTCACCTTCCTGCCAGGGCGGGTCATAGATACCGACGCCGAGGTGCTGACGCCGGGCCAGATCGACTCGCTGGTGTCGTGGACGCGCCGCTTCCACGAGGTGGTCGCCGGATTCGGCCACCCCGGCCCGTGGAGATACCCGCACGTGCCGCAGGCGTCCCTGATCGGCCATAACGACATCGCCCCGTATAACTCCTGCTTTGACGGCGATAGCGTGGCCGGGGTGTTCGACTGGGACCTCGCCGGGCCGACAACGCCGGTCATGGAGCTGGCCTTCATCGCCTGGAACTGCGTTCCGATGTGGCGGGACATCGGGGATGAGGCCGCCGCGGAGCGCATCAGGCGGATCTGCTCCGCCTACGGCGGCGTCCATCCGACGCAGGTCGCCGATGCGCTGCCGGACCGGATCGAGCTGATGCTGGACTGGATCCCGCGCGGTGCGGCCGCGGGCGATGCGGGGCTGCGCCGCCTGATGACCCAGGGAGAGCCGGAACGCTCTCAGGCAGCGCTCACCGAACTGGTCCCGAGACTGCGGCGGATACGGCTGCTTCTCCAGTGACCGCGGGCAGGGGCAATAAGGTCGCCTTTGACCGCTTCATGTCGCCCGCGCGGCGAGGTATTTTGTGAGCGTGGAGGCACGCGGGCGCGGCAGGGAGCGTGAGCCTGGTCGCCCCGCGTACCCGGCATCCCGCGGCCGCGGGCCGGCGTCACGGGGGACGTCAGGCACCCGGGCGCGGCGAGGGCGCCCGGCTCCCGCCCTGGCCAGGTAGGGGCGCCGGCGTTGCGGGAGCGCGGCACCGGCGAGCGCGCGACCTTAGCCGCGTCCGGGCGGACGACCGGACGGGCTGCCCTGCTCCTGGCGGGCGGACTGCCGCCCCGCGGGCAGGGCCGGCTGATGACCGGGGCGGACGGGGCGGCAAAACCGGGTACTCGGCATGATCCCGCCATCCAGCCGCCAGAGGTACTCTTCGGGAACAGCGCCAGCGACGGGCAGGTGACCGGGCCGAGGACGGCCCGGCAGCTGCCCGTCCGCCGACCGGAGCGAGAGCGGGATCCGTCCCGTCCAGCCGGGCCGGGACGGAGCCGGTCACGGCGGGCGGGCCGGCGCACGGCAGGCCGTGACGGCCTGGAGAAGGCTTGCGAATTGCACAGACCATGTCGAAGAAGGGTGGTAGGCAATGAGCAACGTCACCGGGCCGGCGTTCGATCTGCTGGGGGCACCTTCGCGGGTGCCGGAGGAAGAGCGGCGGCGGATGCTCAGCGACCCGGGGTTCGGCCGCTACTTCACTGACCATATGGCGGTGGCGGACTGGGAGGCCGACTCCGGCTGGCAGAACCACCGGCTGACCGGGCTGGCGCCGTTCTCCGTGCATCCGGCTGCGGCCGTGCTGCATTACGCGCAGGAGATCTTCGAAGGGCTCAAGGCCTACCGGCACGCCGACGACAGCATCTGGCTGTTCCGGCCGCTGGAGAACGCCAGGCGGTTCGCTCGCTCGGCGCAGCGGCTGGCCCTGCCGGTGCTTGATGAGGATGCCTTCATGGCGAGCGTGGCGGCGGTAGTGCGGGCAGACCGCGACTGGGTACCGGAGAACGACAGCGGCCAGAGCCTGTACCTGCGCCCGTTCATGTTCGCGTCGGAGGCATTCCTCGGCGTGCGGCCAGCCAGGACGGTAACCTACGCGGTCATCGCAACGCCGGCCGGCTCCTATTTCGCGCCCACCGCGGCCGACGGGGTAGCGCTGTGGGTCAGCACCACGTACACCAGGGCAGCGCAGGGCGGCACCGGGTCGGCCAAGTGCGGCGGCAACTACGCCGGCGGGCTGGCCGCGCAGCTGGAAGCCAGGGAGAACGGCTGCGACCAGGTTCTCTTCCTGACGCCATCGGAGCCGCGGCTGGTGGAGGAGGTCGGCACCATGAACATCCTCGCGGTGACCTCGGACCGGGAGCTGCTGACCCCCGAGCTCGGCAGCATCCTGGCCGGCATCACCCGCGACACCGTGCTTGACCTGGCTGCCGAGCACGGGCTCAAGGCCGTCGAGCGCCCGGTCGGGGTGGACGAGCTGCTCGCCCGGTGCGGCGACGGCTCGATTACCGAGGTGTTCGCGGCAGGTACCGCGGCCGTCATCACCCCGGTCAGCGGCCTGCACGGCGATGGCTACTCGGTCACCGTCGGCAGCGGGCACCGCGGCCCGGTCGCCGATCGCCTGTGCCAGCACATCCTCGACGTGCAGTACGGGCGCCGGCCGGACACCCACGGCTGGATGTACCGGGTGCTGTGACGGCAAGGCGATGCTGATCCCGCCGATCGGGGGAGGACCTATGGACAAGGCGGAAATCTGGCCGGTGATCCACGCCGAGCGCAAGGCACTCGCCGCGGACCTGCGGGGGCTGAGCGATGACCAGTGGTCGGCGGCCTCGCTGTGCAGCCACTGGACGGTGCGCGAGGTGACCGCGCATATGGCGGCCACCGCCAGGATCACGCCCGCGACCTTCTTCCCCAGGCTGATCAGCAACGGCTTCAGCCTCAGCCGGCTGCAAGAACGGGACATCGCGGCTGGTCAGGGCGCCACCCCGGCCGACACCCTGGCCGGGTTCGAGGCCATCGTGACCTCGGTGAAGCATCCGCCGGGGCCCGCCGACTCCTGGCTCGGCGAGACGATCGTGCATGCCGAGGACATCCGCCGCCCGCTCGGGATCGGCCACGACTACCCCGAGGGCGCCCTGGCCAGGGTGGCCGCGTTCTACGGCGGGTCGAACCTGGTCATCGGCGCCAAGCGCCGGGTCGCCGGGCTGACCCTGCGGGCCACCGACGCCAGCTGGTCGCACGGCACCGGGGCCGTGGTGACCGGGCCGCTGCTGGCCCTGGTCATGGCCCTGGCCGGGCGCAAGGCGGCGCTGGACGACCTCAGCGGCGACGGCCTGCCGACCCTCCGGGCCCGGCCGTAGCGGCCTCAGGCAGCACGGCTCAGGTGAGCATCGCGGGCACTTCAGCAGGTCGGCAGCGCACAGTTCCAGGCCGCCGCCGGTGAACGCCTGCCCGTCCGGCGCGCAGAGCCACCGTGCCTCGCCGATCCCCAGCGGCCCGAACAGCGCCTCGCGGGCGAACTCCGGCACCGTCTGGCCGGTAGCGGAGGACAGGACCCCGGCCAGCAGCGCCACGCCGGCGGTGCAGTAGCTGAACCTGCGGGCGGGCCGCGCCTGCCGGGCCTCCGGCGGCAGCACCGGAAGGTCAAGCCCGAACCGGAGCCAGTCGCCGCAGGGATACATCAGCTCCTCGTTGCCCGGCGAGGCCGGGTCGTCGTCGTTGCACTCCAGCGCCGAGCTCATGGTGAGCAGGTCGGCCAGGGTGATCTCGTCCTTGGCCGGGCCGGGGGACTGGCAGCCGGTGGCGTAGAACGGCAGCACCCGGTCGCTGACCCCGCCGATCCGGCCGCGGTCGATGGCCAGGCCGACCACATGCGGGCCACGGCTTGGTGGCCGACCGGGTGTTGCGCAGGTCCGGCCCGTCCCGGCCCGTAGAACTCGTGCACCAGGTCGCGCCTGGCCAGCACGCTGCCGATCTTCCGTACTCCCCGGCCAGGATCGCCTCGTCCATCCCGCGGATCCCGGCCGCAGTCGCCGCCCCCTCCCTGCCAGCGCAGCCTGAGACAGCGCGCCCGGCCGGAGCCGGCGGCCCGGCAGCCCGGCCCGGCTCAGTCCAGCGGGCGCCGGGCGATGGCGCGCGGCTCGCGCCCGGCCAGCAGCCAGCCGCCGGCCGCGGCCGCCAGCGGCAGGCCGATGACGATCACGCCGAGGTCGGCGACCGGGGTCAGCCTGCCTGCCGGTGGCACGCCGTGGTCCCAGGCGGTGATGGCCAGGTACGCCGCGGCGGTGCCGAGCAGCCCCCCGAGCAGGCCGAGGGCGCCGGCCGTGGTGCCCGCGAGGCCCCGGCGGGTACCGCCGCCCGCCCCGGCGGCGGTGAGGATGCGCAGGTCGCCGGCGGTCTCGCTGCGGATCAGGCCGATGGTCATGGCCAGCACGCCGAGCGCGACCAGCGCCCCGGCCGCGGTCGCCTCGGTGGCCAGCCGGGACAGGTCGGGCTGCGACTGACTGATCCTGGTCTCGACCGTCAGGCCGGCCAGGGCCGCCAGGTGATCGGCCGTCAGAACCTGGGCCGCGGTCAGCGGCCGCGGGGTCTGGACCAGCCAGCCCGCGGGCACCAGCCGCAGCCCGAGCGTCCGCACCGCGTGCATCGTGATCACGGTGCCGGGATCGGAGGTATAGCGGGGCAGCACGGCAGCCCGCTCTAGTACCGGATGCGCTATCCCCGGCAGGGTCGGCGGCGGTGTGCCTGGGTGCGACCGGTGAACCCGGCAGCTGGCCGCGCCGCCGGGGCAGAGCCGCTCCCCGGCGAAGTCGGTGAGCAGGTAGCCGGTCAGGCCGGGGCGCGAGGTGAGGATGTCAGCGGCCGGGCTGATGCCGGCCGGCCGGATGCCGAACTGCCGCAGCAGCGCGCCGGTGGCCACGTACAGCAGGCCGGGGCCCGAGTTCGTGTATCCCACCCCGGCACGGCCGTTGACGGTGACCCGGACCCGCCGGAGCAGCGTGGTGGCGGGCTGGCCAGGACCACCCTGAGCGGGAGACAGGAACGGGGCCGCCGGGGCCACTGCCGCCGTCAGTTCCAGCGTGCTCCTGGCGTGCAGGATCGCGGCGAGCGCGGTCACCCTGGCCTGCCGGGCCCGCAGTCCCGCCGCGGAGTAGGACGGCACGGCGCCGCTCGGCTGCTCGCCGGCCGACAGGTAGACGGCGAGCTGGTCCGGCGGCAGGTTGCCGCCGGACGGCGGGATGGCGGCTGCGGCCCGGGCCTGCGCGGCGCTGATCGCGAAGGCCGCGGCGATGCCCAGGGTGAGGCTGGCCGCGGCCAGCGCCGCTCCCGACCTGGCCTGGTACCTGGCCAGGTCGCGCAGCGCGAGCCGGACGGCGACCGGCGCCCGCCCGCCCGCCGCCGCCAGCGCGCGGATGGCGAGCGGGCATAGCAGCATCATCCCGGCCGCGGTGGCGGCCACCCCGGTCAGCGTGAGTACCGGGGACCTGCCCCGGTGGCAGGCGGCGAGCAGGCCGAGCCCGGCGGCCAGCAGCAGGCAGCCCAGTGCGGCGAACCGGTGCCCCGGCTGCGGGCGCGGCGGCCGCCCGGACAGGGCGGCCACCACCGGGATCCGGGCCGCGGTGCGGGCGGGCCACCAGGCCGCGGCGGTCGCGGTCAGCACCGCCAGCAGCATGGCCGCGCCGACATCCAGCCAGGGCAGGCTGAGCTCGCCGATCCGGTGTCCGGTGATCGTGTCCAGCCGGGGCACGGACGCCGCCCACGCGATCAGCCCGGCCGCCGCGCCCGCCACGGCCGCGGTGACCCCGGCGATGACGCCGTTACTGATCATTACCAGGCGGACGTGGCGGCCGGTCGCGCCGATCGCGCCGAGCATGCCGAGCAGCCGCAGCCGCCGCCCGGCCAGGGCGGTGAATCCGGCCACCGCCACCAGGCCGACGAACAGCAGCCCGACCACGGCGAAGACCAGCACGGCGGACGCCGGGAAGTTGCTGTCGGCCGGCGGCCGTGCCTCGATGTCCGGCGGGCCGCCGCCGGGCAGCCGGAACGCATCCGCCCTGGCCGCGCTGGCCCGCAGCAGGATCGTCAGCGCCCGCGGCGGGCTCGCCTGTCCCGGCGCGGCCAGGGCGAAGTTGTCCTGCAGGTCCTGCGGGTTCTCCACCAGGCCGGTCACCCGGCGCAGGTGCCCGCTGACCCGCCAGGTGCTGCCGATCCGCAGCCGGTAGATCGCCGCCACCCCGGCGGTCACCGCCACCTGGCCAGGCCCGGCCGGGTAGCGCCCGGCGTCCAGCCGCAGCATCGGGTGCCCGTAGACGCCGTCCGGGGCCTGCGCGCGCAGGTCGGTGGTGTTCAGGGAGCCGGGGATCGGCACCGTCTGGTGCCCGATCACCTCGATCACGCCGAACCACCGGCGGGCGGCGGCGATGTCGGCGGCCAGGTGCGGCCCGCCGGGCAGGCTGATCAGGTAGCTGGCCGTGCCGAAGGTCGCATCCGGCGACGACGGCGCGTTGGCGGCGGCCGCGACGCCGAAGGTCGTCCCGGCCACCGCGACCGTCAGCAGGGCCAGCACCAGCAGCTGCTGGCGCCATTCGCGCCGGAACAGCCGCCAGGCCCAGCGGCACACGGCGCGGCGGGCCGGGGCGCCGCCGTGCCCGGCCGCGGCCAGGTCCGGCCGCGGCGGCGACAGCGTGCTCATCGCGGCCCCCCGGCGAGCAGGGACTGCGGGTCCGGCGGGGGAGCGGTCTGGTCCGCCATCCGCCCGTCGCGCAGGAAGACCACCCGGTCGGCCCAGGAGGCGAGCTGCGCGTCGTGGGTGACCACGACCCCGGCCACGCCGCGCTGGCAGGCGGCACGCACCAGCCGCATCACCGCCTCCCCGCTGACCGAGTCCAGGGCGCCGGAGGGCTCGTCGGCCAGCAGCAGGCTGCGCTCCCCGACCACGGCCCTGGCGATCGCCACCCGCTGCCGCTCGCCGCCGGACAGCTCGTCCGGGAACCGGCCGGCCCGGTCCCGCAGGCCCAGCTCGTCCAGCGCGCGCAGCCCGGCGGCGCGCGCCCGCCGGGCCGGTATCCCGTCGAGCTCGAGCGGCAGCGACACGTTCTCCGCCGCGGACAGGCCGGCCAGCAGGTTGAAGTCCTGGAACACGAACCCGATGGCCCGCCGCCGGAGCCGGGCCAGGTCACCCCGGCCCATCCCGGCCAGGCTGGCCCCGCCGACCAGCACCTCGCCGCGGTCCGGGCGCTCCAGGCCGCCGGCGATGGTCAGCAGCGTGCTCTTGCCCGACCCGCTCGGCCCCATGACCGCCACCAGGGAGCCTGCCTGCACCGACAGGCTGACCTCGGTCAGCGCCTGCACCAGTGACGGCCCGGTGCCGTAGGACTTCGACACCGCCCGCAGCTCCAGCGCGTTCACCGTGATGCCCCCGCCCGGCGGCGCAGCCTGGGCAGCGGCGGCGCGGCCGCGGCCGGCCGGGCCGTGGCCGCGCGGCCGATCCGCGCCTCGGCCGCGTCCAGCCACCTGATCACCGAGTCCAGCCGGAACAGCTCGGCGTCCACGGCCAGTGCCAGGCCAAGGTCATGCTCGGCGCCGTCCTCCTTGATCCGGGTCCACTGCTGCATCAGCTCGACCAGGTACCGGCGGTGCGTCTGGATCACCCCGGCCACGTCGGTGCCGGGTACCCGCAGCGCCACCAGCACCTTGATCACCAGCTCGTCCCTGGGCGGGGCGGCCAGGTCCGGCGGCGTGCGCAGCCAGCGGGCCAGCTCCGCCCGGCCCTCGGCGGTGATCCGGAACGCCTTCTGCGGGCTGTCCTGCCCGGAGTCGTCCGACTCGGCCAGCCCGTCCCGTTCCAGCCGCTGCAGAGTGGTGTACACCTGGCCCACGTTCAGCGGCCACACCTCGCCGGTGCCGGCCTCGAACTCCTGGCGGAGCTGGAGCCCGTACTTGGGCCCCTCGCTGAGCAGCGCGAGCAGCGCATGCGGGACGCTCATGCCGTTCCTTCTCTCGGTAGAGTACTGAGTATGCTACCGAGAATGCGGCCATTCGCAACCGCGTGGCAGCCTGTGCTGGTGCGCGGCACCCGGCCGCGGAAGGGAGGCAGCGCAGGTGGTCGTGTCGAGCTACATCTCCCCGAAGGCGGCCAAGGGCCGGCCGAGCCCGATCTCGGGCCGCGGCCTGGTGGCGGTGGCACCGATCGGGGCCGGCGAGATCGTGGCGATCAAGGGCGGTCACATCGTGGACGCCGCCACGCTGGCCTCGCTGCCGGAGCGGCTCCAGAACTCCGGTGTCCAGATCGCCGACGGCTTCCACCTGGTGGCCCGCACCGAGGCGGAGTACGAGCCGGTGATGCTGTTCCTGAACCACTCCTGCCAGCCCAACGTCGGCTTCGCCGGGAACATCGTGCTGGTGGCGATGCGCGGCATCGCCGCGGGCGAGGAGCTCACCACCGACTACGCGCTGTTCGACGACACCGACGAGACGATGCCGTGCCACTGCGGCAGCGCCGGGTGCCGCGGCACGATCAGCGGCCGGGACTGGCAGCGCCCGGAACTGCAGCGACGTTACGGCGGGTACTTCTCCGACTACCTGCTGCGCCGGATCAGCCGGGATCGGTGATCCGGTAGGCCTGCCGGGCGGTGCCGGCGAAGACGGCGTCCCGCTCGGAATCGCTCAGGTCCGCGGTCAGCAGCCGGGCGGCGGCCAGGACCTGCTGGTACGGTGCGCCGAGGGTACTGACCGGCCAGTCCGAGCCGAACATCAGCCGGCCGGGGCCGAACGCGTCGAGCGCTACCTGGTAGCACGGCCGCAGGTGCGCCACGCTGCCCGCCGCCGCGTGACCTGGCGGCGGCTCGCTGAGGATGCCGGACAGCTTGCAGACGGTGTTCGGCAGCGCGGCAAGCTCGCGCAGCACGGCCGACCACCGCGCGTCCACCGGGTCCGCCACCTCGGGATTGCCCAGGTGGTCGAGCACGAACACCAGCCCGGGCACCGCCCTCGCCGCGGTGACCGCGGCCGGCAGCTGCGCCGGGGTGCCCACGATGTCGAAGGCCAGCCCGGCCCCGGCGACGGCGGCCAGGCCGCGCAGCACGTCCGGCCGGGCCAGCCAGGCCGGGTCCGGCTCGATCAGCACCGGGTGCCGGATGCCCGCCAGCCGCCCGGCCCCGGGCAGCTCCCGCAGGGCGCCGAGCGCACCGGTGACATCCGGCGCGGTCAGGTCGGTCCAGCCGACCACCGCGGCCACCAGGTCGCCGGCCGCGGCCAGCGCCAGCAGCTCGGGCGTCTCGCCCGGCTCGGTGACGGTCTGGACGACGACGGTCGAGGTCACCCCGGCGGCCTCGGCGGCCGGCCGGAGGTCGGCCGGGCCGAAGTCGCGCAGCAGCGGCGCGAGCTCGGGCTGGGAGGACAGCCAGGGCTGCTCGCGGACCGAGAGATCCCAGAAGTGCTGATGCGCGTCGATGACGGTCATTCCAGGCGGCTCCGTGGTTACAGGCCCAGGTCGTCCAGTTCCTTGTGCAGCGCGGCCCGCGGGTGGTCCGGTGGCAGCCCGGCCGTCCGGCCGGACTGTGCCGGTCCAGACTGGGCCCGCCTGGATCCGCTCCGCGGCCTGCGCGGCCCGCCGGATGCCCCGGCCGGCCGATCCCGGAACACCCAGCCGGCCAGCACGCCGCCGGCCAGGCCGCCGATGTGGGCCTGCCAGCCGATGCCCTGCTGCGGCAGCAGCACGGTGAACTGGTAGGCGAAGCACAGCGCCATCACCGCGCCGAGCAGCACGTCGAGTGCGTGCCGGTCGAACAGGCCGCGGACCATGATGTAGCCGAAGTAGCCGAACACCACCCCGCTGGCGCCGGCCCCGACCGAGTGCGGGCTCTCGGTGACCCAGGCGGCGAGCCCGCTGGTCAGGATGACCAGGATGGACACGCCGATGAACTTCCGGACCCCGCGGTAGGCCGCCAGGAACCCGAAGATGAACAGCGGCCCCGAGTTGCCCTCGATGTGCGTCCAGCTGAAGTGCAGGAACGGGGCGGTAATGAGGTCCGGCAGGCTGGACACCTGGCGGGGGCGGATGCCGTAGCTGAAGGTCAGCTGGTAGTGGTCGGCCCAGTTCGCGATCTGGATGACCCACAGCACGGCCAGCACGCCGACCATCACGAGCAGCGCCTTGCGCGCCTCGGCGAGCACGGCCTCCGGGTCCGTCGTGCCCAGGGTCCAGGTATCCCGCCAGGACCCGCGGGCCGCCCGGCCCCGTCCGGTGCCGCCCGGCTGTACCGGATTCCCAGTCATCGTCCCCGTCCCTGTGCTTCCGCCCGGTGCTGACCTAACGCTAATCGCATCCAGCCCCGCGCTGGTACTCGCCGGCCGCCGGGGTACCGTGGCCTGCGCGGATTCTTCGCTGAGCATCGCCCGGGCCGGAGGATCCGCCCCGCGCGAGCAGCGGATGCGCGACTGAGCGAGTCTCTCTAGCGTGCCTACCGACTCCTCTGCGGCCTTCTCTGCGCCGCATCTCGCCAGCCATCATGGCGCGCGTGGCCACGATACGGCCGGCGCCTACTCCGCTCTCACCGATCTCTACCAGGCGCATGCACTCAGCCTGACCAGGCTCGCGCACGTGATGCTCGGCCAGAGATCCGCGGCAGAAGACGTGGTTCAAGACGCCTTCTGCAGTCTCTACCTGCGCTGGGGCAAGCTGTCGGACAAGCAGAAGGCTCCGCAGTACCTGCGCTCCTCGGTGCTGAACGGCTGCCGGACGGTCCTGAAACGCGGCCGGGTCCGGGATCGCCATGACCGCGATTTTCATGACATCGCAGGACGGCCAGCGGCCGGCCTGTCCGCGGAATCGGCGGTGCTGGCCAGTGAGGAGCAGCGCACCGTCATGCAGGCGATCCGCAGGCTGCCCAGCCGGCAGCGCGAGGTTCTCATCCTCCGCTTTTACCTGGATGAACCCGAGGCCGAGATCGCCCGGATCATGGGGATCCGGCAGGGCACTGTCCGTTCGACCACCTACCGGGCGCTGACCGCGCTCGGCCGCGAGCTTGGGGTCACGCCATGAACGCACTCGAAGACATGATCCGGAGGGCCGCGCAGGCGACCGCGGATGAGGTCAGACCGGAGTCACTGCCGTCAGTCCGGCTGCCCGTCCACCGGCGCCGCGCGGGCGCCGGCCCGCTGCATCTGCGCGGCAACCGGTGGATGACCGCGCTGGCCGCCGCGGCCGCCGTGGCCGCCGTGGCGGTGACGTCGGCGGTCGTGTCCGCCGGATCGGGCCAGGCACCTGCGGGTCACGGACGTCACCCCGGACCGGCGGCGACCGGCGGGAGGCTTTCCCCCCGCCAGATCGCGGTCGACAATAACCAGGTCATCGGGCTCTTCATGGCGGCGACGGGCGCCCAGAAAACTGCCGGGTCGCAGCTCTGGGGCCTGATGCAAACGCTCACGCTGGACGGGACCGCCAGGTGCACGGCAGCCGAGGGCTTCACCACCCGGGTTGGCAATGCCCGGCCGGCCCTGTGGGCCACGGTGGAGGAGGGCACCGATCTCACCGACCCCGACCTGGCTCAGATGGCCCGTGACGGCAGCCTCGCCCCGATCGTTACGTTCCCCGCCGCTCCTAACGGCTCCAGGCGCTTCCGCGCGCACGAAGCAGCGTGCCAGACCAGGAGCGGCAGGCCTTTCTCGCCGATCTGGAAGGCCGGGTACGCAGCGGACTTCTTTTCCTGGCCGCCCGCGGGCGAGCTCAGGAGGATCCATGATTCCGGTCAGGAGCGGGCGACGCTTCCGGCCCTGTCGGCGTGCGCCGTCCGGCATGGTGCGCCGTCAGGTCCGGTCGCCGCGGCCTACGGGCGGTTCACCGGCTGGATCTCCGGCCAGCTCCGGATCGCCGGCCAGGCGGGGGGCGCCAGCACACCGGTGCTGAACCGGCGGAGCCAGCATCTGGAGCCCATCTTCGTCACCTGCGCCGGACCGTACATCAGGGTCCAGGACCGGCTGGAGCTTGCCCTGCAGCGGGTCTTCCTGCGGCAGCACCGCAACCAGGTTCAGGCGCTGGAGGCCGTGGCACACCGGATCATCGCGCACCAGCAGCGGCTGGATGGAGTGCGCATTACCTGGTGACCTGTGATGCGCGTGATGCGGGTGCGGGGCGGGCTGGGGACGCGGCGAGCCGGGTGAAGAGCCCGGCGCCCGAGGACAGCCCGCCCCATTACGCTTAGTGATTTTGCTATTACATATTGCCAAACTGTGATGGCCAGGGCGGCATTGCCGGCTTGGAGCGCAACTTTTTCGGCGGAAACGCTCTGTCCGCACCACCGGTTCTGGCAACGTTAGGCCGCAACGGCGATGGGGCCGCATACGGCGGGGTTTCTGCCCACGACAGGGCGCCCCGTACATCGGCCCGGCCGTCCCTGACTCGCTGCCCTGTACCGCAGCGGTCCGCGCGCCCGGCGTTCCGCCAGGCTCGCACGGCCGACGGAAGGACCGCATTGTCACAGCACCGGAGACGGGCGCCGGTCAGGCGCCGGCCGGGCAGGCGCGTTGGCGCCTTCCTGATCACCACGGTGCTGGCGGCCTCGCTGATCGCGGCGGTCTCCGTGCTCATGATCCGCCGCATGCCGGGATCGGGTACCGACCCGCTGGCCGACAGCGTGGCCTCGATCCCGTCCAGCAAGACGATCGTCAAGCTGGAGCAGTGGCGGCAGCGGGTGATCATCACGGCGGCGGCCGCGCAGACGTTCAGCGTGGCCAGCACGCCGAAGCTGACCACACCGGTGAATCCCACCCCGCCGCCGGGCACGACGGTCACCACGACGTCGCCGACGGTCCCGTCCGGCCCGCCGCCCGACCCGGGCACGGCCCAGTCCATCGCCTACAACATGCTCCCCTCGTTCGGCTGGAGCGCGTCCGGTCAGTTCGGCTGCCTGAACGACATCTGGACCAGGGAGAGCGGCTGGCGTTACAACGCGGAGAACGCCAGCGGTGCCTACGGGATCCCGCAGGCGCTGCCGGGGGACAAGATGGCCAGCGCCGGGCCGGACTGGCAGACCGATCCGACCACCCAGATCAAGTGGGGCCTCGGCTACATCCAGCAGCGGTACGGCAGTCCGTGCTCGGCCTGGTCGTTCTGGCAGGCCAACGGCTGGTACTGAGTCACCCGGCGCGATCTGCCGCGGCCGGCGGCAAATGACCGCTTCTGCGTGCGGGGTGCTTTCAGCTCTGCGTGAACCACGACCGGATGGCCGGGTCCGCCGCGGGGCGTTTCCGCGGCCGCGGATCGGCTGGTAAATCCCTATTTCAAGGCCGCTACCAGGAAAAACGATTCGGCCGTTGTGATGTTCGTCATAACACGGCAATCGCTCGTTCAAGTGGCAGAAAGGCGGATCGGTACGGCACTGTTGGGCGGTCAGCACCCAGCGTCCGCAGCGGTTGCTCATCTGGGGTCTGGAGTACATCCGGTCCGATTACGGCTCGCCCTGCGGCGCCTGGGCGCACGAGCAGTCGGACGGCTGGTACTGACGGCCGGGCTAGCCGGGCAGGGGCTTGAGGGTGCGCAGGGACGTGGCGAACGTGGCCAGCCGAGCCGGGAAGTTGCCGGCTGGTGCGGACACGGTCAGGTCGTAGGACTGCGGTCCGGCCGAGGTGCTGAGCGTGAAGAGATCCTGCAGCACCATGATCTTGGTGCCGGAATCCTGCCAGTGGTACCGCCACACTCCCTCGGGCACGCCGCGGAAGCTGGACGAGGTGATCGAGATCAGCGTGTAGAGGTGGTAGGTGTGGTAGGTCCTGGCCTGGGCCTGCAGGTACTTCGCCTGCCGGACCGGCGCCTGGTAGGTGAACGGGCTCAGGTCAACCTCGATGAAGGCGATCCCGTCCGGCGGGCTGAACGAGGTCTGCAGCCCCTCGGCGGTCATCTGCCAGGCGGTCGGGATCGCGATCCGGAACCCCGCGGTGGTGCCGGCCGTGGCGGCGGAGACCCGGTACCACCGGAACCCGGCCGGCGGCGGCGTGCCGCCCGACCCGGTCGGGCTGGGTGACGGGCTCGGGCTGGGTGACGGGCTCTGGCTCGGGCGCGGGCTGGATCCCGGCGACCCGGACGGCTTGGCCGGGGCGCTGGCGCCGGGCTTGCCGTGCTTTCCCGGCTGGCCGGCCGAGCCGCCCGGCGGGCTGGCCTTGGCCGACGACCCGGGCGCCGCGCCGCCGGGCTTGCCGGAATGGCCGCCGGCGGCCGACCGCCGACCGGTGTGCTGCCCGGCGGCCGCGGACGGTCCGGAGCTCACCTGCGGCGGGGTGACCGACTGGGCCTGGGCGGCCGGCCCGCTGACGTGCGTGTAGGCCTGCCAGGCGCCGACCCCGCAGGCCGCGACGACGGCCGCCGCCGCGGCGGCGAGCAGCCGCTTGCGCCGCCCGGACCAGCCGGCTCCGCTACCCGCAGGATCGCCCGGTACCGGATCGCCGGGTACCGGCCCGCTGCCCGCCGCACTGCTACCGGCCAGGCCCGGACCCGCCAGGCCGGGACCGGCCGGGCCGGAGCCGGCCGGCGAACTCGCCCGGCCGACTCCAGCTGACCCGGCACCGGACACCCGCCCGGCTGCATCGGGCAGGCTCAGCGGGTCGTCTTGATGCCATTTCGGCGGTGCACCGGCCGGGCTCCACGGTGCCGGCTGGCCAGCAGCGATGCCCGGCTCGGCGGCGGGCGGCAGACCGGCCCGGCGCGGCAGCTCGGGTGCGTCCGGCTCCGGCATCCGCAGCTCGGCGAACACCGGGGTGTCCATGAAGGCCGGGACGCCCTCGTCAGCGCCGGGCAGCGCGCCCGCGGCGCCGTTCCCGCCCGCGGCCCCGTTCTCGCCCGCGGCCCCGTTCCCGGCCGCGGCACCGCCCGCGGCAAGCGCGGCGCCAGCGCCCGCGGCTGCCGCACCGACGGCTGCCGCCGCCCAGCCCCCATCCGCCGCATCCCCGCCGGGCCCGGCCGCACCGGCCGCCGGGACGGAGCCGCCCGCCGCAGCCGCCGCGGCCGTCGTAGCCTCCCTGGCCCCCGGCCCGATGCCCATCGCCGCCGGGTCGGCCAGGCCGGGATCGGCCAGCCCCGGATCGGCCAGCCCCGGATCGGTCGAATGCCAGCCGGTCATCCCGGCGCCCGCCGGTACCGGCCCCGGCGGCGAGACACCCGCCGCCTCGCTACCCTGCGCCGCGTTACCCTGCGCCGCGTTACCCGCTGCTCGCGGGCCCGTCGGCGCGGTGTCCGGGTCGTCGCCGACCGGGCCCAGCGGGCCACGGCGCTGCGCCGCCCGGCCGGTCCCGGCATTGGTGGCGGCGTCGGCCAGCAGCCGGGCCGCGGTGCCGGAGTCCGGCCGCCCGGCAGGCTCGGTGCGCAGCAGCGCGTCGATCACCGGGCCGAGCGGCCCGGCCGACGGCGCCCGCGGTGCCTCCTCGTTGATCACCCCGTCCGTGATCATCGCCGACCCGCCGGGGCGGTCGAACGGCCCGCGTCCCTCCACCGCCGCGTACAGCGTGGCGCCCAGCGACCACAGGTCAGACGCCGGGCTGGCCGGGTTGCCGCGGACCCGCTCGGGCGCGGTGAAGCCGGGGGTGCCCACCACCATCCCGCTCTGGGTCAGGCTGGGGTCGCCCGCGAAGGTGGCGATGCCGAAGTCGGTCAGCACGGCCCGGCCGGCCGACGTCATCAGCACGTTGCTCGGCTTGACGTCCCGGTGCAGCACCCCGGCCGCGTGCGCGGTGCTCAGCGCGCCCAGCAGCTGCTCGCCCACCCGGGCCGCCTCCAGCGGCGGCAGCGGGCCGTCCTCGGCCACGAGCTGGTCCAGCGACCTGGCCCGGATCAGCTCCATCACGATCCAGGGGCTGCCGTTCTCCTCGACCACGTTGAAGACGGTCACCACGTTCGGGTGGCTGAGCTTGGCCGCCGCCCTGGCCTCGCGCAGCGTGCGCTGGTAGATGACCTCGGCCTCGGCCGGCGTGGCCAGCGACGTGATCTGCACCTGCTTGATCGCGACGTCGCGGTCCAGCAGCTCGTCCCGGCCCAGCCAGACGATGCCCATGGCGCCCCGCCCGATCGGGTTTCCCAGGCGGTACCGCCCGGCGACCAGGCGGCCGGAGCCCGGTGCAGCTTGCATGCCGGGAACATACACGCTGGGCCAGCCGGAAACCTGAGATATCCAGGTGAATTCGGCATAACTTCCGACACAAGCCATCGCGCTGGCTACCGTCAGCCACCACAGCGGCTACGGCCGGCCCTCGTGCTGGCTGCGGTCAGCCCGCCATGGCCGGAACGGTCAGCCGCCAGGGCGTGATAGGGGGGTGGTCACGTTTTGCTGGAATGCGATCAGCCCGTGGGAAGCGTTGGCTGAGTCCTGATAAAAGCCGACGGCGACGCACGATCTACTGGTCGGGCAGGCGATGCCGCCCGTGGTGATGGGCTGTTCGTAAGGGGGCTGCAATGGGTTGGCGGAGAAGTTGGGCGGCGGTCTGAGCCCTACCGTGGGCGCGGTCATGGCTGTCCATGCCCCGTGCACGAGTCTGGCCGTGAAGCCGTGTTCGAGGCCGGAAGCGTCGGTGTACATGCCGAAAGCCGCACATGAGCCAGCGGCCGGGCATGAGACAGCGCTAACCGAAAGCACCCCCCCAGCTGGTTTAAGGCCGGAAGTCGGCAGCATCCGGGTCTGCCAGGACCCGTCGGAAAGGGTGACGACGAACGGGCCGCCGAACGCGACGCACGAACCTGGTGCCGGGCAGTCCACGGTGGTAAGACCCGAGAACGGCCTGGCTACGGCGGCTGGGACCCAGGTGCCGCCGGTGAGCGTCTCCGATAGCCCGACCTCCTGACCTGAGGTGCTGACGTAGTTGCCGACCACAGCGCACATCCCCGGCTCGGGGCAGGACACGCCCCTCAGCAGTGTGAGGGGGTTCGGAGCAGCCGCGGGGTTCAGCCCGGCCTCTGGCGCGGTGAGCGCGGTCCAGATCCCACTGCTCAGTGTTGCTATGACGCCACGTCTGTCGTGCGCGGCGTCCTGATACCAGCCGGCCGCGACGCAGGAGCCTGCGGCCGGGCAGGAGACGGCATCGAGGATGATGTACGGCCCCGGCGCGGGACTCAGCCCGGCGGACGGCAGGGTAGCCGCCGTCCAGGTGCCGCCGGCGAGGACCTCCGTCAGTCCCTGCAAGTTGCCCGCGGTGTCCTCATAGTCGCCCACGGCGACGCAGGAACCGCGGGCCGGGCAGGAGACGGCGAGCAACTGCACGTGGCTGGCGCCGGTGATGACCGGTGCCGTCTGCGCCGTCCATGATCTGTTCGTCAGGGTCTCGATCAACCCGTCGCGGCTCCCGGCCTGGTCCTGGTAAGAACCCACCGCGACGCACCAGCCTGCCGCAGGGCACGACAGCGCCTGCAAGCCGCCGGGATCCGCGGACGGGGCCGGGTTCAGCCCGGCAGTCGGCGCCTTGGAAGCTGACCAGGACCCATCCGATAACGTTTCGATGAGCCCGTGAATATTGTCTGCGGAATCCCAGTACGACCCCACCGCCACGCAGGAACCAGCGGCCGGGCAGCTCACCACGGATGGGTAAACCCCAGTCCCCAGCGTGACACCTGGTGCCGGGACCAGGCCCGCAACCGGCGCAGTTTTCGCCCGCCAGACGATGGTGCTGACGTAGCCGGGGATCCCGCCGCTGAGGTAGCCATGGCGGCAGGCCCTCCCGCCGTTGCGCCAGGCCATGCACGCGTTCTCCACCACCGCCGTCGGATTCTGCTGCCGCGGGTCGGCGATCCAAGCCGTCACCATCCTGAGCGCGGTGGTGCCGTGCCTGGCCGATGTCCTCGGGTTGCGCCGGTAGCCGTGCTTATCGCGGCCCAGCTTCAGATAGAGCGCTGCCGCTGAGACCTTCGAGAGCCTGCCGCCGCTGATGCTGAGGAAACTGGCGTTGGCGCGAAAGTGCCATTCTAAGTCGCGCGGATTTATGAAGGCGCTGATGCAGATCTTACCGGTGTCATGCCTGGCGCGGTCGCGGACAGTTACGCAGGTGTAAACGTAATGTACGTCGTATCGGTGCGGGCCCGCGATGGCCCGCGCGGTCCCCGGCACGCAAAGCGCGAGGACGGACGCGACGACAGCAGCAACGCCGACAGCTAGGGCTGATCTGCTCACGACAACTCCGTCCCCGATACGTGGCCACGGGCCGGGCGCGTCGACCGGCCGATGCTAGCTCGCCGGGCGGCCGATGGCGCGCCTACTGGCCAGCTCCAAGACTGCGGGTTCGGGGCGTCGAACACAAGACTGGCCGCCGATGCTGGCTTGCGCCCCAACGCGCGGATACTCGCGCACGCGGACTTGCTGCCGGCCAGCGGCATGCGCTGACTATGGCTACGGTGAGCTGCCGGGCCGCCTGGTCATCGCGAGCACGTCCAGGGCCTGGTCCAGCTGCTCGGCGGTCAGCTCGCCGCTGGCCACGTGCCCGCGGGCGATCACTGCCTGCCGGATCG
This sequence comes from uncultured Actinomycetota bacterium, assembly GCA_963719705.1. Classification (GTDB taxonomy): domain Bacteria; phylum Actinomycetota; class Actinomycetes; order Streptosporangiales; family Streptosporangiaceae; genus CAVRCV01. The sequence continues at coordinate 423,878 of CAVRCV010000005.1, read as the reverse complement.
TGGTCCCGGTCGCCTGCGCCTCGTGCGCGACCGCGGCGGCCGCCTCGTAACCGATGAACGGGTTCAGCGCGGTGACGATCGCCGGGGACGCCTCGGCCAGCCAGCGCAGCCGCCCGGCGTCCGCGGTGATCCCGGTCACGCAGCGCGCCGCCAGCAGCCTGCTCGCCGCGGCCAGCAGGCTGACCGAGGACAGCAGGTTCCTGGCGATGACCGGCATCATCACGTTCAGCTCGAAGCTGCCCGATGCCCCGGCGAAGGCGACGGCCGCGTCGTTGCCGGTGACCTGCGCGCACACCTGCAGCACCGACTCGCAGATCACCGGGTTGACCTTGCCCGGCATGATCGAGGAGCCGGGCTGCAGGTCGGGCACCGCGATCTCGGCCAGCCCGGTGCGCGGCCCGGAGTTCATCAGCCGCAGGTCGTTGCAGATCTTGACCAGCGACACCGCCACCGTGCGCAGCACCCCGCTGGCCGCGACCAGCGCGTCCCGCCCGCCGGCCGCCTCGAAGTGGTCCGGCGCCTCGGACAGCGGCAGTCGCAGGTCGGCGGCCAGCCGGGCGATCACGGCCACGGCGAACCCCGGCGGCGCGTTCAGGCCGGTGCCCACCGCGGTGCCGCCCAGCGGCAGCTCGCCCACCTCCGGCAGCACGGCCTCGATCCGGCCGATGCCCTTGCGGACCGCAGCCGCGTAGCCGCCGAATTCCTGCCCGAGCGTCACCGGGGTGGCGTCCATCAGGTGCGTCCGGCCGCTCTTGACGTAGCCGGCGAACTCGGCCGACTTGGCCTCCAGCGCGCCGGCCAGCTCCGCCAGCGCCGGGATCAGCTCCCGGACCAGCTCCCGGCAGGCGGCCAGGTGCATCGCGGACGGGAACACGTCATTGGACGACTGGGACGCGTTCACGTGGTCGTTGGGGTGCACCGCCCGGCCGAGCCGCCGGGCAGCCAGGGTAGCGATGACCTCGTTCGCGTTCATGTTGGTCGAGGTCCCGGACCCGGTCTGGAACACATCCAGCGGGAACTGATCGGGGTACTCGCCGCGGGAGATCGCCCCGGCCGCGTCGTGGATCGCGCCCGCCAGGTCCGCAGGCAGTACGCCCAGCTCGCCGTTCACCGCGGCGGACGCGCCCTTGATCGAGGCCAGCGCCCGGATCAGGGTGGCCGGCAGCGTTTCCCCGGAGACCGGGAAGTTCTCGATCGCGCGCTGGGTCTGTGCCCCCCACAGCGCGTCGGCCGGCACCCGGACCTCGCCCATCGAGTCATGCTCGGTCCGGAACCCGCCCTCGCCGCCGGTCGCTGTGCTGTTGACCACGGGCGTCAGCTCCCCGGCCCCGCGCCGATCGTCAGCAGCGGCTGCTTCGGCGCCGTGACATCGGCGAAGAAGTCGTTGCCCTTGTCGTCCACCACGATGAACGCGGGAAAGTCGCGCACCTCGATCTTCCAGACCGCCTCCATGCCGAGCTCGGGGTACTCCAGCACCTCGACGCTGGTGATGCAGTCCTGCGCCAGCTTCGCCGCCGCCCCGCCGATCGAGCCCAGGTAGAAGCCGCCGTGCCGCTGGCAGGCGGCGGTGACCGCGGCGGACCGGTTCCCCTTGGCCAGCATCACCAGCGATCCGCCGGCGGCCTGGAACTGGTCCACGTAGGAGTCCATCCGCCCGGCCGTGGTCGGGCCGAACGACCCGGACGCGTAGCCTTCCGGCGTCTTGGCCGGCCCGGCGTAGTACACCGCGTGATCGCGCAGGTAACCGGGCATCGGCTCGCCCCCGGCGATCCGTTCTGCGATCTTCGCGTGGGCTATGTCGCGGGCGACCACCATCGGGCCGGTCAGCGCCAGCCTGGTCTTGACCGGGTAGCGGGACAGCTCTGCCCGGATCTCGGTCATCGGCCGGGACAACTCGATCCGCACCACGTCGCCGCCGAGGTCCTCCGTCCCGGTGTCGGGCAGGTACCGCGCCGGGTCGGTCTCCAGCCGCTCCAGGAACGCCCCGTCCCGGCTGATCTTGCCCAGCGCCTGCCGGTCGGCCGAGCAGGACACCGCGATCGCGACCGGGCAGGACGCGCCGTGCCGGGGCAGCCGGATCACCCGCACGTCGTGGCAGAAGTACTTGCCGCCGAACTGCGCGCCGATGCCGGCCCGCCGGGTGATGTCCAGCACCTGCCGCTCCAGCTCGGTGTCCCGGAACCCGTGCCCGGACGGCGAGCCGGCCGCCGGCAGCGTGTCCAGGTACCGGGCCGAGGCCAGCTTGGCGGTCTTCAGCGCGAACTCGGCGCTGGTCCCGCCGATCACGATGGCCAGGTGGTAGGGCGGGCAGGCGGCGGTGCCCAGGGACCGGATCTTCTCGTCCAGGAACGCCAGCATCCGCGGCGGGCTGAGTACCGCCTTGGTCTCCTGGTACAGGTAGGACTTGTTGGCCGAGCCGCCGCCCTTGGCCATGAACAGGAACTGGTACTCGCCCCCGCCGGTCGCGTAGATCTCGACCTGGGCGGGCAGGTTGGACCCGGTGTTGCGCTCCTCCCACATGGTCAGCGGCGCGAGCTGGGAGTAGCGCAGGTTCAGCTTCGTGTAGGCGTCGTACACGCCGCGGGCGATGTGCTCTTCGTCCCGGCCGTCGGTCAGCACCTGCTGCCCGCGCTTGCCCATGACGATCGCGGTGCCGGTGTCCTGGCACATCGGCAGCACCCCGCCGGCCGCGATGCACGCGTTCTTCAGCAGGTCGCCGGCCACGAACCTGTCGTTGCCCGAGCTTTGCGGGTCGTCCAGGACCGACCGGAGCTGGGCCAGGTGACCCGGCCGGAGCAGGTGGGCGATGTCCCGCATCGCGGTGGCCGTCAGCAGCGTCAGCAGCTCCGGCTCGACCTGGATGAAGTCACGGCCGAACGCACGGCCGGTGCTCACTCCCGCCTCGCTGACCAGCCGGTACTCGGTGCCAGAGTCGGGATGCGCGGGCAGCAGGTCGGCGTAGCTGAACTCGGGCATGTGCCCCATGGTAGATCCGCCGCGGGCGGCTGCGGCGTGGCCCTCCGGTAACCGCTGCCGGGCGGGAACTGCTGTAGCAGTTCGGGGTCGGGCTGGCGTTCCTGGCCACGGTGCGTGCTGATGGCGGCGGCGCAGTTCCTGGCCGAGCGCGGCATCGCCGAGCCGCCGCCAGAGTTCGACGACGGCGAGTTCTTCGAGTTCCGGATCGGCCGGTGCCTGCTGACCAGGACCGACGGCCACGGCGACTGGCACCCGAGGCACTCGGTCTGGCGCGCCGCCTAGCGGTCCGCCAGGATCACGGCATGGCGGCGGCCGGCCGGGGTACATCACCTGGGTCATGCCCGCGCCTGGCACCGGGTCGGTGCCCGGCGCGACCCCCTAGCAACGGCGGATCTCAGGCGAAGGACTGACCGATGACGAGCATGGAAGCAGACCGCGGCGGCGTGGACCTGGGCGAGGCCGCCCGGCAGCTGGAGCAGGCGGCGCACGACTCCAGGGTCGCCTACGACTGCCTGGCCCTGGGCGACATCGAGCGGGCGAGGATCCACGCGATCACCGCCCGGACCGCCGCGGACGCCGCGGAGAACGTGCTGCGGGCCGCGCTCGGCGAGGACAGCTCACTGCCCGCCGCCCGGTAGGTCCCCGGCCACCCGGGTGACTGCCGCCCGGCCTGGCGGTCGCCCGGTAGCGGATGCGCGCATGCCAGGATGGGCGTCATGGTGAGTCCGCGGGCCGGGCAGCTGGCCGCCGCCGGGGACCTGGTAGACGTCGCGAGGCTGGTCACCGCCTACTACGCGGTGCACCCCGATCCCGGCGACCCGGTCCAGCAGGTGTCGTTCGGCACGTCCGGGCACCGCGGCAGCGCGCTGACCGCCTCGTTCAACGAGGACCACATCCTCGCGATGACCCAGGCCATCTGCGACTACCGGGCCGGCCAGCGCATCGACGGCCCGCTCTACCTAGGCGCCGACACGCACGCGCTGTCCGAGCCGGCCAGGGTCAGCGCGGTGGAGGTGCTGGCCGCCAACGGTGTCCGGGTGCTGCTGGACGCGCGGGACGGGTACACCCCCACCCCGGCGGTGTCCAGGGCGATCCTGGCGCACAACGGCTCCGGCGGCCAGGGAAACGGCACACCGCCAGCGGACGGCATCGTGGTCACGCCGTCGCACAACCCGCCGTCGGACGGCGGCTTCAAGTACAACCCGCCGGACGGCGGCCCGGCCGGGACCGATATCACCCGGCAGATCCAGGACCGGGCGAACGAGCTGCTGGCCGGCCGTCTGGCCGGGGTCCGGCGGATCGGCTACCAGCGGGCTCTCGCCGCGGACAGCACCGGGCGGTTCGACTTCCTGGACGCCTACGTGTCGGCGCTGCCGGAGGTGGTCGACCTGGCCGCGATCCGGGCGGCCGGGGTGCGCATCGGGGCGGACCCGCTCGGCGGCGCGAGCGTCGCCTACTGGGGCGAGATCGGCGAGCGGTACGGCCTCGACCTCACCGTGGTGAACACCGGCACCGACCCGACGTTCCGGTTCATGACCCTGGACTGGGACGGCAAGATCCGGATGGACTGCTCGTCGCCGTCGGCGATGGCCAGCCTGATCGCCCGCCAGCACGAGTTCACGATCGCCACCGGGAACGACGCGGACGCCGACCGGCACGGCATCGTCACCCCCGATGCCGGGCTGCTCCAGCCCAACCACTACCTCGCCGTCGCGATCGACTACCTGTACCGGCACCGGGACGGCTGGGCCGACTCGGCCGCGGTCGGCAAGACGCTGGTCAGCTCCTCGATGATCGACCGGGTGACCGCCGGGCTGGGCCGTCGGCTGCTGGAGGTGCCGGTCGGGTTCAAGTGGTTCGTGCCCGGCCTGCTGTCCGGCGAGGTGGCCTTCGGCGGCGAGGAGAGCGCCGGGGCCTCGTTCCTGCGCCGGGACGGGTCGGTCTGGACCACCGACAAGGACGGGATCATCCTGGCCCTGCTGGCCTCGGAGATCACCGCGGTGACCGGCAGCACCCCGTCGCAGCTGTATCACGGCCTCACCGAGCGGTACGGGGCGCCCGCCTACGCCCGGATCGACACCCCGGCCACCAGGGCGCAGAAGGCGGTGCTGGCCGGGCTCTCGCCGCGGCAGGTCACCGCCGCCGAGCTGGCCGGGGAGCCGATCACCGCGAAGCTGACCACCGCGCCGGGCAACGGCGCGCCGATCGGCGGGCTCAAGGTGGTCACCGACTCCGGCTGGTTCGCGGCCCGGCCGTCCGGCACCGAGGACGTCTACAAGCTCTACGCCGAGTCGTTCCGCGGGCCCGGGCACCTGGCCCGGATCCAGGACGAGGCCCGCCAGATCGTGGCCGCGGCGCTGGCGGGGCCGGCCCCCGGCGATTCCGTCTCGTAGCCCTCGGTGTCCGGGGTTCCGCTGCGGCTACCCGGTGGCGCCCGGCCCGTGCTGGCGGGTGCCGAGCCAGGCGGCGGCCCGCGCCCGGGAGGCCCTGGCCAGCCAGGCGTCCTGGACGACCTCGGTCAGCTCGGCCAGGGTGAGCTCGCCGATCCGGCACTCCCGCAGCAGCACCGACGGGTGCCCGTCGAAGTGCGGGGTGGTGAAGAACGGCGAGTCCGGATCCTGGACCAGCGCGAGCTTGTCCGACTCCGACGGCGCCCAGAACATGATCACGTCCGGATAGCGCTCGCCCGTCTGCGGGTCGGCCGCGTCCGGCCGGGCATTGCGGAAGAAGATGAACGACCTCCCGCCGACCTGGTAGATCGGCCTGCCCTTGCTGCCTGGATAGATCGTGACGTGCGGCATCCCCAGGGCCAGCTCATGCACATCCGCGACCCGGGCGCGACGCGATCTGGGCGACATGGCCCCAGGCTAGGCCCCGGACCGTGCCCTGCGGGACCTTGGCTGCTGGCCGCGGACCGCCGGATGTCGGCAGGTCACGCTAGCGTCGGAGGATGGCTGACTTCATTAGCGCGGATCTTCGCGGCGCCCGGTTCGAGCGTGCCGACCTGTCCGGCGCACAGTTCCAGGCGGTTGACCTGACCGGTGCCCGGTTCCGCGGCACCGACCTGACCGGCGCCGTGCTGCGCGGGGTCGAGCTGGTCAACGCCGAGATCTACGGTGAGATCGAGAACGTGACGATCAACGGCGTCGATATCGGCCCGCTGATCACCGCCGAGCTCGACCGCCGGTACCCCGACCGGGCGAAGATGCGCCCGGCCGACCCGGACGGCTTCCGGCAGGCGTGGGACATCCTGGAACGGCTCTGGGGCCAGACCGTCGAGCGGGCCAGCGGCCTGCCGCCCGCGCTGCTGCATGAGTCGGTGGACGGCGAGTGGTCGTTCACCGAGACGCTGCGCCACCTGGTGTACGCCACCGACGCCTGGCTCCGGCGGGCTATCCTCGGCGACCCGTCGCCGTGGGATCCGCTGGGCCTGCCCTGGGACGAGATGCCGGACACGCCGGGGACACCGCGCGACCGCGAGGCACGTCCCGCCCTGGAGACGGTGCTGGGACTGCGCCGGGACCGGATGGCGTCGGTGCGCGCGTACCTCGACGGCCTGACCGGTGCCGCGCTGGACGGTCACACCGAGCCGGTCGAGGCGCCCGGCTGGCCGCCGTCGCGCAGCTTCCCGGTGCGCCAGTGCCTGCTGATCATCCTGAACGAGGAATGGGAGCACCGGCTGTACGCAGAGCGCGACCTGGACGCGCTGACCGCCGCCAGCTCCTGACCCGGGCGCGGCTAGGTCAGCCGCTCGATGACGAACCCGGCCCGGTAGATCTCCTCGGCCGGGCAGCCAGCCGGCCGGGTCGCCGAGGTCGTGCACCCGGAAGTCCCCTTTCCCGGCTCGCTGCCTGGCGATCGGCACCATCCGCGGGCTCTGGTTCAACCCCACCACCCGTGCCCGCGGCGGACCAGTTCCTCGGCGCAGAGGCCGCGCCCGCAGGTCACGTCGAGAACCCGACGGCCGGCCACGTCGCCCAGCAGGGTCAGGCAGGCCGGGCGGTCGTACCGGGCATCGAGGCAGGACCGTGCTGGTCAGCGCCCCGCACCCGGGCCAGGCCGCCCCCGAGCGGCTGCCCTGGGGGATCGCCGCCAGCCCGGCACCGCCCCCCCGGACCGGCTCACCATGAACGGACCGCCCTGGCCCCTGGCCCCTGGCCCCCTGGCAGTTTCATGATCCTGTAAAGAAAATACTGGCCGGGCAGTACTTTCTTTACAGGATCATGAACAGGACAGTCGCGGAGCAGGTCCGCACCGGCTGCGGCGGCCGGGCGGGCAGCGGCGCTACGCCGAGCTCGGCCTGTCGTCTGCTACCGCGGACGAGCTGATCGACGCGATGACCAGGTATCCCGAGCTGATCCAGCGGCCGGTCGTCATCTGGGCGGACCGGGCCGTGGTAGCGCGGCCCGCGGAACTGCTCATCCCGCTGCTGCAAGCGGCGACAACCCGCCTGCCGCTCATCCCGCCAGCACCGACTCCAGGACCTGAGCCTCGCGCCGCAGGCGGCCAGCCCGGCCGGGGTGCGCGCGCAGTTCGTACTCGCCCGCCGCGGCCTGGCGCTCGGCGATCTCGGCCCGCACGATGTCCGCCACCTGGGCCTCGCTCAGGCTGCGCCGCTCTGCCTCGCCAGCGCCGGGGCCGTCGGCCGAGCCAGCGAAGTACTGGCCGCTGGCCGCCGGGCCGGGTGCGGCCTGCGGCGGGACGGAGCCAGCGTTGCCGATCGCCGCCAGCGCGGAGCGCACTGCCGACACCGCGACCCGGTCCTGGCTCCTGAGCGCAGCCCGCAGTGCGTGCTCCAGCCGCTCCCGTATCTGGCTGTCCGCCATCCGTGCGATGATCCCTGCCTGCTACCGGCTGGCTGCTGCGGCCGGGCGGAGGCGGAAGGCGATGAAGCCTCGCGGCTCGCGGCCGAGCCGCTCGTACTCGGCGGGCTCAAGGGCGGCGGCCTCGGGAGCCGGGCGCGGCTCGGTCAGCCGCTCGATCAGGAACCCGGCCTGGTAGATCTCCTCGCAGGTGGTCTCCAGCGGCGTCAGCCAGAACCGCACGGTCCAGCCCCGGCTCCAGGTTTCCTGGACGACCCGGTGATCGAAGTAGCTGCCGCCGTGGCGCAGCCAGTCGCCGGTCGGATGCATCCGGGACAGCACAAGAGCGCCGTCCGGCCGCAGCACCCGGCGCAGCTCGCGCAGGGCGCCGACCCGGTCGTCGACGTACTCGATCGCCAGCGCGCACAGGGCCAGGTCCACGCTGTGGTCGGGCAGCCAGCCGATCGGGTCGCCGAGGTCGTGCACGCGGAACTCGCCCTGGCCGGCCCGCTGCCTGGCGATCTGCACCATCCGCGGGCTCTGGTCGAACCCCACCACCCGCGCGCCGCGGCGGATCAGCTCCTCGGCATAGAGGCCGGGCCCGCAGGCCGCGTCGAGCACCCGGCGGCCGGCCACCTCGCCCAGCAGCGCCAGGCAGGCAGGGCGGTCGTAGTGAGCGTTGAAGAACCCGTCCCCGGCGTGCTCGAGGAACTCGTCGGCGAACACGTCATACTGCGGCTCCCGGCCCACCCCGTGACTGCCCCCGCTGCGCGCCTGGCCGCCCGCCTCGCCGTCCACCCGGCTCATCCTTTACCGACTCCCGGCAGTCGGCAAACAAGTATCGCATCGTGCCTCAGCGACGGGCCGCGCCTGGCGCCGGCCGGGCCTGGTGGCTGGCCCGGCCGGCGTCCGGACGCGGCTGGTCAGCCGGCGGCCAGCGCTACCTGGCGGGCCTGGCCGAGCGTGAGCCGGGCGCCGATCACGCTCACGCCGGTCAGGCGCGTGCCGTCGGCCCACTCGAACCGGTACTCGCTCATGCCGCCGTTGGCCGCGCTGACCACCCGCCAGGCCAGGCCGCCGTGCACGGCGCCGGACCGCAGCGCCGTCACCCCCTGGACGTCGGTGTCGGCGAACACCGGGTCATGCAGCAGCCGGGCGGGGGCACTGGCGGTGGTGAATGCCCGCACCGTGTCGAAGACCTCGGCGGGCCCCGGGTGCCGGCTGGCAAACGCGAGCGGCAGCGGCAGCGGCAGGCCGGGCCGCGAGCTGAGCGTGCCGAACTCGCGGACCGCCGGGCTGAGCACGAAGCCCTGGCCGAGGGAGGCCACCAGGCCGTAGGCGCTGGCCCGGTAGGGCCCGGCGCTGTCCTTGCCGGTCCACAGCGGTATCCGCCCGGTCAGCACTTGGGTCATGCCGCCGATCCTGGCGTAGCCGCTGGCGGCGGGCAGCAGGGCCGGCGAGGGCCCGTGCTGACTGACCGCCCGGCCTGCCGTGCTCTGCGCCGAGGCACTGCCCAGGATCAGGGCCGTGACTCCGGCCGCCCCGGCCATGACGCCGGCCGCCGTCGCTAGCCGCCGTATTCGCCCTGTTATTTTCTTAGTCATTGTCGTTGCTCCCCTGAAATATCCGCTGCGCCGGGCTAGGAATCGCCCATGGAATTGTCAGTCCCCGCGCCGTAGTAATAGCCGGGGTCCGCGCAGCCAGTCATGCCGGTCCAGTTGTACCAGCTTCCATTGCTCCACATATGCTCCAGGGAACTGAAGTAGCCCTTCATTTGAAGGCCGCTGAAGGGAACTTCACCCGCCGTGTATACCTGCCCTGGGCCGTTAGCGCCGTCCGTGGAGATCGTTCCGCTGAAGATCACGGAGCTACCGCTCTGGACGTTGTAGTATTCCTCTCCGTTGCCGAGCCACTGGGCGTAGTAGAAGTCCTTGACGTCCCCGATGTCGGGTCCGTCGACTTCCCTGGGGCCATTGGCTGTCGCGTAAACGTGCGGCTGGGTCACGTAGCTCTGCGTCTGGTTTTGCCAGCCCACGCCCCAGCCGACCTCCAGGCCCTTCCCCGTAATGAAGCTGACGTGCAGCGCCTGGGCAGAGAAGTTCCCGTTCGTGTCCGGCACCGTGACCGGATAGCTCCTGATGTAGCCGGCCGCTCCCCAGCGGTCGCCGACCTTGTCAATGCCGTTCACGTAGATATTCGGCGTGCCGCTGCAGCTGGGAACCGGGGGCTGCGTGGCGGTCGCAGCGCCGGCTGGGATGCTGCCTGCGGCCGCCAGCGTCGCGGCCGCGATCAGCAGCGCGCCGGCCGTGCCCGCGATCCGCGGCCCCGGCCGGGAATGTCGTCCGATCAGGAAACTGGCAGTGTGCACCGATCCTCCTCTGCGGTAGCGGACCGGCCGGGAAGGCCGGGCCGCAAGCCTCACGCCAGGCGCCAACATCTCGCTAACACTGCGCTAGCGGCCGGCCGCCGATGGCGGGCCGCAGGGGCGGCCAGGGAGGTCAGTAACCCGGCGGCTCAGCCGACGCGGCGGTAGCGGCGGACCGCGAGCGGGGCGAACACGGCGGTCACCGCGATGCTCCAGGCGACCGAGTGCCAGGCCGGGGAGGCGACCGGGCCGCCGAGCAGCAGGCCGCGGCTGGCCCCGGCCAGCGCGGTCACCGGGTTGACCTTGACCCAGGCCTGCAGCCAGCCGGGCAGGGTCGCGGTCTGGATGAACACGTTGCTGCCGAATGCCAGCGGGAACATCACGATGAACCCGAACCCCTGCAGGCTCTGCGGCGACTTCACGTACAGGCCGAGCAGCACCCAGATCCAGCCGACCGCGAACCCGAACGCGAACATCAGCCCGACCGCGCCCAGCGCGAACACCGGGTTGGTGGCGACCCGGAACCCCAGCAGCGACCCGTAGCCGAAGACCATCGCCACCGACACCAGGTACCGGATGAAGTCCCCCATGATGGTCCCGGTCAGCGGGGCCGACCGGGAGATCGGCAGGCTCCGGAACCGGTCGAAGATGCCCTTAGTGACGTCGGTGTTCAGCCCGATGCCGGTGCCCATGCTGGCGAACACCACGGTCATCACCATGATGCCGGGCAGCACGTACTGCAGGTAGTCGTGCCTGCTCTCACCCCGGATCGCGCCGCCGAACAGGAACACGAACAGGGTCACGAACACGATCGGCTGCAGCGTGACGTCGAGCAGCTGCTCCGGGTTGCGCCGGATCCGCACCAGGGACCGCCAGGCCAGGGTCAGCGCGTGCCGCATCGCGCGGGCCGGCGTCATGGTCCTGGCCCGCCCGGTCCCGGCGGCGGTGGCCGCGGTCACCTGGCGCCATCCTCGTCCGCCGCGGCGTGCCCGGTCAGCGCCATGAACACCTCATCCAGGCTGGCCAGCCGCAGCGCCAGCTCGGTGACCTCGATCTGCCCGGCCTGCAGCTGGCCGACCACGGTCGGCATGACCTGGGCATCGTCCACCGGGACCGACAGCAGGCCGGGATCGGCATCGGTCCTGGCCGGGGCCCGTCCGGCCGCGGCCGCGACGATCCCGGCCACCCGCTCGATGTCCGCCGGGTCGGCCTGGCCGCACGTCCAGGGTCTGCCGCCCGACCTTTGCCTTCAGCTCGGCGGCGGTGCCGGTCGCGATCACCCGGCCGTGGTCGATCACCGCGATCTCGCTGGCCAGCCGGTCCGCCTCATCCAGGTACTGCGTGGTCAGCAGCACCGTGGTGCCCTCGGCGACCAGGGTCCGGACCATGGCCCACACCTCGCCGCGGCTCCTCGGGTCCAGCCCGGTCGTCGGCTCGTCCAGGAACAGCACCACCGGCCTTTGCACCAGGCTGGCGGCCAGGTCCAGGCGGCGCCGCATGCCGCCGGAATAGGTCTTGACCGACCGGCCGGCGGCCTCGGCCAGGTCAAACCGCTCGAGTAGCTCCGATGACCTTCGTTTCGCCTCGGGCTTGGGGATTTCCAGCAGGCGGCCGATCAGCAGCAGGTTCTCGAAGCCGGTCAGGTCCTCGTCCACCGCCGCGTACTGGCCGGTCAGGCCGATCAGCTCGCGGACCCGGCCGGCCTGGCGCACCACGTCCGCGCCGCACACCCTGGCGTACCCGGCGTCCGGCCGCAGCAGCGTGGCCAGCATCCGGACCACGGTCGTCTTCCCGGCCCCGTTCGGGCCGAGCAGGCCGAGCACCATGCCGGGCCGGACCGACAGGTCCACGCCCGCCACCGCCAGCGTCTTGCCGAACCGCTTCACCAGGCCCTCGGCCTCGATCGCGAGCGTCATCTGGCTGGCCTCCCCGGCATCCGGCCGTACGGTCACAGCCGAACTTACCGGGCGGTCGGCCCCCCGCTGGCGGGCGCTGCCCCGGTTCGGGCGAGGATGGGAAGCATGAGCAGCCCCAGGGAGACAGCCCTCGATCTGATCAGCTTCCTCAACGCGTCGCCGTCGCCGTATCACGCGGCGGCCGAAGCGGTGCGCCGGCTGACCGCGGTGGGCTTCACCGAGCTCGGGCAGGCCGGTCCCTGGCCGTCCGGGCCCGGCCGCTACGTCACCGCCGAGGGCGGGTCGGTGTTCGCCTGGGTGGTACCCGAGGGCGCGGCCGCCGGCGCCCCGTTCCGGCTGCTCGGCGCGCACACCGACAGCCCGACGCTGCGGGTCAAGCCCCGTCCCGACACCGGTGCGGCCGGCCTGCGCCAGCTCGGCGTCGAGGTTTACGGCGGCCCGCTGCTGAACTCCTGGCTGGACCGGGACCTGGGCCTGGCCGGGCGGGTAGTGGTGCGCGCCCCGGACGGTCCGCAGGTGCGGCTGCTGCGGGTGGACCGGCCGGTGCTGCGGGTACCGCAGCTGGCCATTCACCTGGACCCCGGCATCGTCGCCGACGGCCTGAAGCTGGATGCCCAGCAGCACGCGGTGCCGATCTGGTCGCTAGGCGAGCCGGACCCGGGCGGGTTCGCCCGCTTCCTGGCAGCCGAGCTGGACGTGGCGCCGGAGGCCGTGCTCAGCCACGACATCATGACCTACGACGTGGCGGGCGCAGCGCTGACCGGAGCCGACGAGGAATTCGTCAGCTCGGGGCGGCTGGACGACCTCGGCTGCTCGCACGCGTGCGTGGCCGCACTGTGTGAGGTCGCACGGGGCGAGGTGGCCGCCGAGCCCGCGGCAGGGCACGTCAGCGCGGTGGTGCTGTTCGACCACGAGGAGATCGGCAGCCAGGCGGCCACCGGCGCGAACGGGGCCTGGCTGGGCCGCCAGCTGGAGCGCACCGTGCTGGCGCGCGGCGGCGGGCGGGACGAGTTCCTGACCGCGGCGGCGCGCTCGCTGCACGTGTCCGCCGACATGGCGCACGCGACCCATCCGGCCTACACCGACCGGCACGAGCCGGGCCACTGGGTGGCGCTGGGCGGGGGCCCGGTGCTGAAGACGAGCGCGAACATGAACTATGCCACCAGCGCGCCGACGCAGGCGGCGTTCCAGCTGGCAGCCGAGCAGGCCAAGGTACCGGTGCAGCACTTCGTGAACCGCAGCGGGAGCCGCGGCGGATCCACGATCGGCCCGATCGTGGCGGCCGGGCTGGCCATCCCGACCGTCGACGTCGGCAACCCGACGCTGGCCATGCACTCGGCCCGCGAGCTGGCCGGCGCCGCCGACGCGAGGATGATGATCGACGCCCTGACCGCGTTCCTGGTCCCGGCAGGCTAGGCGCTGGCCAGGCGGGGGAGCAGCAGCGCGGAGGCGGCCACCCCGGCCACCGTGGCGGCGACCAGTACGACGGCGTCCAGGCCGAGGTGCGCCGGGGTGCCGATGAGCAGCCCGCGCAGCGCGTCCACCTCGTAGGACAGCGGGTTGACCCGGCTGATCGCGCGCAGCCAGCCGGGCATGACCTGCTCCGGGTAGAGCGCGTTCGAGCTGAAGAACAGCGGCATCGTGATCGCCTGGCCGATGCCCATCAGCCGGTCCCTGGACAGGGCGAGCCCGGCGATGGTCATGGACAGGCAGGAGAAGAACGCAGAGCCAAGAACGACAATGGCCGCGGTGCCGAGCAGCCGCAGTGGGTTGTCGGTCAGCGCCACGCCGAGCACCGCGGCCAGGATCACGATCACGGTCGCCTGCACCACCGAGCGCACCCCGGCGGCGAACGCCTTGCCGGTGATCAGCGCCGCCCGCGGGGTGGGGGTGACCATGAGCTTGGTCAGCACGCCCGCGTCCCGCTCCCAGATGATCTGGATGCCGTAGAAGATCGCGATGAACAGCGCCGACTGGGCCAGGATGCCGGGGGCCAGGTAGGCCAGGTAGGGGATGTTGCCGGGGGTCGGGATGGCGTGGATCCGGCTGAACGTCTCGCCGAAGATCAGCAGCCAGAGCACCGGCTGGATGGCCCTGGTGTACAGCTCGGTCCGGTCGTGCCGGATCTTGCGCAGCTCGACCCAGCAGAGCGTGACGATCCGGCTGGCCAGCCGCCGCACCGCGGCCGGGGGGCTCTCGCTGGTCGGGCCGGGCTGCCAGGCGGCGGGACCGGCCGGGGGGTCAGCCGAGACGGCGGGCGGTGCGCCGGGCGCGACGGACGACACGGATCCCCTCCCTTCTCCGGGTTGTCGTCGAGCGTGCCGCCGGTGTAGTGGCGGAACACGTCATCCAGGGTGGCGCTCTCGCCCAGGGACGCCCGCAGCTCGGCCGGCCTGGCGGCCCGGATCCGGCCCGCGTGCATCAGCGCGACCCGGTCGCAGTTGGCGTCGGCCTCGTCCATGTAGTGCGTGGTCATCAGCACGGTCATCTCGGACGACTCGCGGAGCCGGGCGATGTAAGCCCACACGTCGCCGCGGGCGATCGGGTCCAGGCCGACGGTCGGCTCGTCCAGCACCAGCAGCCGGGGCGCGCTGACCAGCGCCTGGGCCAGCTCCAGCCGCCGGATCATGCCGCCGGAGTAGGTCTTCACGATCCGGTCGGCGGCGTCGGTCAGGCCCATCGCGGCCAGCGCCGTGGCCCCGCGTTCCGCCCGCAGCCGGCGCGGCACGTCGAACAGCCGGGCGAACAGCTCGACGTTCTCCCGCCCGGTCAGGGTGGCGTCCGCGGACAGCAGCTGCGGCACGTAGCCGATCATGCGGCGGACGGTCATCGGATGGGCGGCGGTGCTCACGCCGAAGATGGCCGCGGACCCGGCGGCGGGCCTGAGCAGGGTGGTCAGCATCCGGATCGTGGTGGTCTTGCCCGCCCCGTTCGGGCCGAGCAGCCCGAACGTCTGGCCCGGCTCGATCCGCAGGTCCACGCCGTCCACCGCGGTGTGCGCGCCGAACCGGTAAGTCAGCCCGGTGCACAGCACCGCGGGGGTTCCCTGGCCGGGATCCCGGCTCGCGGCCGGGCCGGGAGCCGGGCTGGTCCCGGCCCGGCCGGGGGAGTCGGTCTGCGTCATCCGGCCTCCATCTGCTCTGCCAGGCGCCGTAGCGCGGGCCCGGCGGCCGCCAGCGCCTGCTGCTCCGCCGGGGTGAGCCGGGTCAGCGCCCTGGCCGCGAGATCCGCCCGCAGGTCGCGCCACTCGGCCAGGCGATGGGCCGCGCGCGGCGTGACAGTCAGCCGTGCAGTCCGCCCGTCCTGGTCGCCCCGGCCCCGTCGCAGCAGGTCGGTGCCGGTGAGGCGGCCGACCAGCGTGCTCACGGTGTTCGGCGCCAGGCGCAGTTCCTGGGCCGCCTCGGCCACCGTGAGGCCGGGCTGGGCCGCGGCCAGCCGCAGCAGCTCCGACTGCGCGGGTGGCAGCGGATCGCGCTGCCAGGCCTGCCGGGCGCAGCGGCGCGCGGTCCGCCGGACGATGCTGATCGCCGCGAACAGCTCGGCCGCCGCCTCCCGCTGTGACGGCGCAGTCGCCACAGAAACATCGTTCACAGAGCTAACTATATCAGCAGCCGCCGCTGCTGGCCTGATCAGGATCCATCAGATGCGGTAGGCGTCTCGCCGGTGCCGGAAGGAGTGGATCTCGGCCGTGCGGGAGTCCTCGTTAATGCGATAGACGATGCGATAGGTCCCGCGTCACGCCTGTCGGCAGCTTGCGGATCGCTGGTCACGACGTTCTGCGTTGCCGCTGCTCCAGTTCGGCGCGGACCTGCCCGGCGTCGAGCCGGCAGCGGACCCGCCGGCCTTCGGTAGGCTGCGGCTGTGACCGGGTCCGGGCAGATCCCTTCGGGTACGGTCACGCTGCTGTTCACCGACATCGAGGGATCGACCCGGCTGTGGGAATCCGAGCCGGAGCCGATGACGGTGGCGCTGCGGCGGCATGACGAGATCCTGCGTGCCGCCATCGAGCAGGCCGGCGGCTACGTGTTCAAGACCGTCGGCGACGCGTTCTGCGCCGCGTTCGGCGCCGCCGGGCCGGCCATCACCGCGGTGCTGGCCGCGCAGCGGGCGCTCGGCGCCGAGGACTGGCCGACGAGCCGACCGGTGCGGGTGCGGATGGGCCTGCACACCGGGGTCTGCGAGGAGCGCGACGGTGACTACTTCGGGCCGACCGTGAACCGGGCGGCCCGGCTGGAGGCGGTGGCGCACGGCGGCCAGGTACTGGTGTCCGGCACGACCGCGGAGCTGCTGGCCGGATCGCTGGCCGACGGGACCGGGCTGCGCAACCTGGGGCTGCACCGGCTGAAGGACCTGGGCCGGCCCGAGCAGGTGTTCCAGCTCGAGGCGGACTTCCTGCCGGGCGACTTCCCGCCGCTGGCCTCGCTGGACAACCCGGAGCTGCCGAACAACCTGCCCAGCGTGCTGAGCGCGTTCGTCGGCCGGGACGGCGAGCTCGGCCGGGTCAGGGAGCTGGTCCGGTCCTCCCGGCTGGTGACGCTCACCGGGGCCGGCGGCAGCGGCAAGACCCGGCTGGCGCTGCAGGCGGCGGCCGAGATGCTGGGTGACTTCGGCGACGGTACCTGGCTGGCCGAGCTCGCCCCGCTGACCGACGGCGACCAGGTGGCGGGCGCCGTCGCGGCCGCGCTGGGCCTGCACGACCTGGGCGGGGGCCCGGCGGCCGCGGCCGTGACCGGGGCGCTGGCCGACCAGGACGTACTGCTGCTGCTGGACAACTGCGAGCACCTGATCGACGCGGCGGCCAAGTTCGCCGAGGAGGTGATCCGGCACTGCCCGAGGACCCGGTTCCTGGCCACCTCGCGCGAGCCGCTCGGCATCGAGGGCGAGCTGGTGTACCGGGTGCCGTCGCTGTCGCTGCCGCAGGCCGACGCCACGACCGCGGAAGAGCTGGCGGCCAGCGACGCGGTGCGGCTGTTCGCCGAGCGCGCCGTCGCGCACCAGCCCGGCTTCCGGCTCGACGATCAGGCCGCGCCGCTGATAGCCACCGTCTGCCGGCGGCTGGACGGCATCCCGCTGGCGCTGGAGCTGGCCGCGGCCCGGCTGTCGTCGATGTCGCTGGAGCAGGTCGCGGCCCGGCTGGACCAGCGGTTCCGGCTGCTGACCGGCGGCAGCCGGAACGCGATGCCGCGGCAGCAGACGCTGCAGGCCGCGGTCGACTGGTCGTTCGGCCTGCTGAACCCGGCCGAGCGGGAGACGCTGGCCCGGCTGTCGGTGTTCGCCGGCGGATTCGACCTGGAGGCCGCCGAGGCGGTCTGCACCAGCGAGGCCATCGACGTCCTGGACGTACTGGACCTGCTGGGCTCTCTGGTCAGCAAGAGCCTCGTGGTGGCCGATCACGCGGGCGGCGCGGTGCGGTACCGGCTGCTGGAGACCATCCGGCAGTACAGCGCGCAGGAGCTGCTGCGGCTGGCCGGCGACGACGGCGCGTGGCAGGCGCGGGACCGGCACGCCGGTCACTACCTGGCGCTCGCGGTGGCCGTCGCTCCGGCGATCATCGGCCACGGCCAGCGCGAGTGGCTGCGCCGCCTGGACGGTGAGTGGGACAACCTGCGCGCCGCGCTGGCGCATCTGGCCGCCGAGGACCGCGGGCAGGACATCCTGCGGCTGATGGTGTCGCTGCACCGGTTCTTCCTCACCCGAGGTCACCGTGAGGTGCTGGACTATCTGCGGCCGGTCATCGACCGGCCCGGCCAGGAGCCCAGCGCGCTGCTGGCCGACGCGATGCTCACGGCCGCGAGCCTGATCGGGCTGCTGTATCGGACCGACCAGGCCCAGTTCGCTGTGTCCCGCGAGTACGGGGAGGCGGCGCTGGTGATGGCGCGGGCAGTGGGCAACCGGCGGGCCGAGGCGCAGGCGCTGGCCAACCAGATTGGCGCCCTCTACGCGGAAGACCCGGTCGCAGCACGGGCCATAGGCGAGCAGGGCCTCGCGATCGCGCGTGATCTTGGTGACGTCCAGCTGCTCGGCGAGATGCTCGACGGCCCGGCCGCGGTCGCCGATCCCGCGGACCGCAGGGGTATCCGGCTGGAAGGGCTGGCCTGCAGCCGCGAGGTCGGCGATGACCTGATGGCCGCCATCCACCTGAACGGGCTGTTCAGCCTGGACATAAACGCTGGCCGGATCGACGAAGCCAGCGAGTTCCTGGGGGAGGCCGTCGCCCTGGCCGAGCAGGCCGGGGGCGATATGTTGCTGCTAGGGCTCCAGTCCAACCTGGCCGTCATCCGGCTCATCCAGGGCAGGCCCGCGGATGCCGCGCCGCTGGTCCGTACCTGCCTGCTGGTCATTCGCCGGATTGGCCCCGGCATGACGCTCGGCGCAATGATGATCTTCGCGGCGGCCTGCTGCGCGACCTGGCAGGGCGACTACCTCAGGGCGGCCCGGCTGCACGGCGCGGGGGATGCGGACATCGCCGCCTCCCTGGAGCTGCGCGTGATCAACTGGTCCGCTGCCGAGCAGGAGCTCCGCCAGCGCGACCAGGACAGGCTGCGCGAGACGCTGGGGGAGGCGGCTTACCAGGAGGCCTACCAGGCCGGGGCGCGGCTGTCGCTCGCCCAGGCGATCGAGGTCGCGCTCGGCCGCGACATGCCAGCATGGCTAACCGTAGCGGGAGGGCCAGTTGGCAGATAACGCGAGCGCCGGGAGTAACGGGCCGACGGACGGTACGGACCCGGGCGCAAGCACGGAACGGGCCGCGGGCGCCGGGCCGGCCGGGGACGCCGGGGCTGCCGGGGACGCCGGGCCCGGCCAGCTCAGCCGGCGCCGGACCCTGATCATCATCGGGGCGCTGCTGCTGGGCATGCTGCTGGCAGCGCTGGACCAGACGATCGTGGCCACCGCGCTGCCGACGATCGCGGGCGACCTGCACGGCCTGTCGCACCTGTCCTGGGTGGTGACCGCCTACCTGCTGGCCTCGACGGTGTCCACGCCGCTGTGGGGCAAGCTGGGCGACCTGTACGGCCGCAAGACCTTCTTCCAGGCCTCGATCGTGATCTTCCTGGTCGGCTCGGCGCTGGCCGGGCTGGCGCACTCCATGATCGAGCTGATCGCCTTCCGGGCGGTGCAGGGCATCGGCGGCGGCGGGCTGCTGACCGGCGCGCAGACGATCGTGGCCGACGTCGTCCCGGCCCGCGAGCGGGGCCGCTACCAGGGCCTGTTCGGCAGCGTGTTCGGGGTGACGAGCGTGATCGGGCCGCTGATCGGCGGCTTCTTCGTGGACAACCTGTCCTGGCGCTGGGTGTTCTACGTCAACCTGCCGATCGGCGCGGTGGCGCTGGCCGTGGTCGCCGCGGTCCTGCCCGGCCGCCTGCGCCGGGTGCAGCGCCGCATCGACTACCTGGGCACGGTGCTGCTGGCCGGCGCGGCGACCAGCCTGGTGCTGCTCACCTCGCTGGGCGGCACGACGTACCCGTGGGGATCCGCGCCGATCGTGATCATGGGCGCCGGCGCGGTGGTGCTGGGCGCGGGGTTCGTCTGGGCCGAGAGCCGCGCCACCGAGCCGGTGATACCGCTGCGGCTGTTCCGCAACCGGGTGTTCTGCGCTTCCAGCGCGGTCGGCTTCGTGGTCGGGTTCGCGATGTTCGGGGCGATCGCCTACCTGCCGCAGTACATGCAGATCGTCAAGGGCGCCAGCCCGACCATCTCCGGCCTGCGGCTGCTGCCGCTGATGGTCGGGCTGCTGCTCACCTCGGTCATCTCCGGGCGGCTGGTCAGCCGGTGGGGCCGGTACCGGGTGTTCCCGATCGTGGGCACCGCGGTCATGACCCTCGGCCTGTACCTGCTGTCACACCTGGGGGTGGCCACCGGCGACTGGCTGTCGTCGCTGTACATGCTCGTGCTCGGCGCGGGCATCGGCGCGTCCCTGCAGGTCCTGGTCGTCGCGGTGCAGAACTCGGTCAGCTATGCCGACCTGGGCGCCGCCACCGGCGGCGCCACGTTCTTCCGGTCGATCGGCGGGTCTTTCGGCACCGCCATCTTCGGCGCGGTCTTCTCCGGCGTCCTGGGCGGCAACCTCGCGGCCAGCCTGCACGGGCTGTCGCTGCCGCGCGGGGTGACCGCGGCCAGCGGCGCGAGCCCGGCGGTGCTGGCCCGGCTCCCGGCCGCGGTGCACGCCGGGTACATCAGCGGCTATGCCGCCTCGCTGCACACCGTGTTCCTGGTCGCAGTGCCGTTCGGCGCGCTGGCGTTCCTGCTGAGCTGGACGCTCAGGGACATCCCGCTGCGCGCCACGGCCGGCACGCCGGATCCGGCGGACACCCTGGCCCCGACCGCCAGGCCCACCATCCGGACCTCCGAGCAGGAGATGGAGCGCGCGCTGACGGCTCTGCTCAGCCGGGAGCGCCGGCATGAGGTCTACGCCGGGCTGGCCTCGACTGCCGGGATCGAGGTGCCGCCGCGGGCCGCGTGGCTGCTGCTGCGGGTCGGCCAGCATCCCCGGATGAGCCGTCACGACCTGGCCAGGCGGCTGTCCCTGACCGACGCCGACCTGCGGCACCGGCTCGCCGACCTGATCACGGCCGGCTACGTCCCGGCGCTCCCGGCCGGTCCCGGCGAGCCGGTGCCGCTCACCCCGGCCGGCCAGCAGGCGTTCGGCCGGCTGTTCCTGGCCCGGCATGACCGCATCGCCCGGCTCTGCGCCGACTGGCATCCCGATCAGCACCCGGCGCTGGTGGCGCTGCTCGACCGGCTCACTCACCAGCTCGCGGCCGGTCCCGAGGCGCCCGGCCGTGACCTGGATCAGGCCGCCGCGGCTGCCGCGCCGGCCGGCGCGGCAGCCGACCGGTAAGCGCCGGCCGCCGGGACCGCCGTTCAGGAGCCGGCCGAACCCTCGGCCGGCGGTTCCATGCGTCAGGATCCCGGCGTTCCGGACGCCACGGTGGCTGGCTCCGCTGGCACCGGGCCATCACGCTGGTACCGGGCGCGGCCGCCGACCCGGGTGAAGCCGAGCCTGCGGTACAGCGCGGCGGCGCCCGGGTTGTTCACGTTGACGTTCAGCGTGACGGCCGTCTCGCCGGCCGCTCGCATGCGCCGGACGGCCTCGGCGACCAGCCAGGCGCCGATGCCCTGCCCGCGCGCCGAGGGCACCACACCCACCTGCGTGATCCACCCGGTGGCGGCCCCGGCGATGAACCCGACGTCGGTGCCGCCGGTGCTGGCCAGCAGGCTCCACTGCGGACGGAAGTCCTCGTCGTCGCTGATCCACTCCACCCACTGGTCCAGCGACCGGCCCGGGAACCCCGGCCGGTCGCGGAATGCCGCCGTGTAGACCGCGTAGAAGCGCTCCCGGCTGGCCTGGCCCCACTCCGCGAGGGTCAGCCCACCGGGCGGCGGGCCAGCTGGCGGCTGCGACAGCGCGGCGAGCTGCAGCACGTCCTCGGCGAGCAGCCGGGACATCCCCCTGCCCAGGTACAGCGCGTGCGCCCCGTCGCTGACCGCCTCGGTCTCGGCGCGCAGCGCCCCGCTCCCGGCGCCGTCGGCGGCCCAGTCAAACGCGTGCCCGCCGATGCCGCGGCGCCGCCAGGCCGGGTGCAGCAGCCCGGTCGTGACCGCGGTCCTCGCCGCTGCCCCCTCGGGGCCGCCCGTTGCGGGCTGGCCCGCCGACAGCCAGCGCAGCGAAGACGCGCAGACGAGCCTGGTGCGGTCCCAGCCGGCCAGGGCCCGGCCGCCGGACAGGTAGCACTGCCGGAGGAATCCGGGGTCGGCGGCAAAGGGCTGGCCGCCGTCGGCCGACAGGCACGCACGGGCCAGGCCGGTCACGGCCGCCAGGTCCTGCGAGCCCAGCGGCCGCCAGGACAGTGCCCGCCAGGACCGTGCCCGCCGCGACCGTGCCGCATCCAGACCGCTCACCGCCGGGATCCCTTCGATCAGGGGAAACGGGAGCCGACACTACGGGGCCCCGGGCACCGGATGCAACGCTTTTCAGCCCCTGGCGGTCCGGCCGGGCAGGCGCGATGAGTTTCCCGGTCCCCCCTGGTCTGATGTTCTAGTGCGGCGGGCAGTGCCCGCCGGCCGAATCAGGGGATGGAGAGCATGGCTATACCGAAGATCGTGACGTCCGATCAGTGGCAGCAGGCCCGCGATGACCTGCTGAAAGCCGAGAAGGAAGCCACCAGGGCGCTGGACGCGCTAGCGGCGCGCCGCCGTCGGCTCCCGATGGTCAGGTTCGGCAGCTACGTGTTCGACACGCCGGCCGGCCCCAGGACGCTGGTCGACCTTTTCGAGGGCCGGGACCAGCTCGTGGTCTACCAGTTCATGGACCGCGGCCCGGACGAGTTCTGCCCCGGCTGCACCGCGCTCACCAAGAACGTCACCGACCTGGATGACCTGGCCGATACCGGGGTGAGCTGGGTGACCGTGTCGAACATGCCGCTGGCGCAGATCCAGGCGTACAAGGCCAAGATGGGCTGGACGCTGCCGTTCGTGTCCTCGCACGGCACGTCGTTCGCCAGCGACTGCGGCGCGGGCGAGTTGTTCATGCTGAGCGTCTTCCTGCGCGACGGCGACGAGGTGTACCGCACCTACTCCACCACCGCCCGCGGCCTGGACCGGGTGATGTTCGTGCACAACATCCTGGACCTGTGCCCGTACGGCCGGCAGCAGGACTGGGAGGACTCCCCGCCCGGCTGGCCGCAGCAGCCGACCTACGGGTAGCCGGCGAGGACCTGGCTGAGGGCGGCGGCGAGCCGCTCGTAGTCGGTGAGCGTGTTGTAGAGCTGGGCTGACACCCGCAGCCACTGCCACCGGCCGTCGCAGCAGGTGACCGGCACGATCACCCGGTGCTGCTCGCGCAGGCGGCGCTCCAGCGCCCTGGCGCCCGCCTCGTCGAGCGGTCCGGGCAGCCGGATCAGCCGCATGGCCGCGGTCATGCAGCCGGCCTGCGGCGCGCTCGTGCCCAGGTGCCCGGCCACCGGCCGGCGCCGCGCCCGGCCAGGTCGTTGTTGTGCTGCCACACGGCTCCCGCTGGCATGTGGTTCCTCCTGAACCGCCATGGCACTGGATTGGGGAATCGCGTGTGCAGTATCCGCACAGAAAACTCCCCGGTAATCCCTGGCGCGTTCGGCTTCAACTGAGGCGGTAGACGCGGGCGGCGTTCTCCTGACCGATCATCAACGCGACCCGGACGGCCTCCGCCTCGGTCCACTCGCCCGCTTCTACCCAGGCGCCGAGTACCCGGCCGGCGGCCCGGCGCCATTGCAGCGCGCCGAGGTAGTGCAGCTCGGCGAGGCCATAGGCGTCGGAGGAGTACAGCACCTTGGCGAACGGCGCCAGCTCCAGCGACTCGGCCACCACCTGCGGCGCCTGGCTGCCCACGTAGTTGAGGGCAACGCCGACATCGAGGTAGACGTGCGGGAACAGGTGCGCCAGGTACCCCGCGCCGCGGTGGAACGGATAGCAGTGCAGCAGCATGATCGGCACCGCCCTGGACCGGACCAGCTCAAGGAAGCCGGCTGCCAGCAGCGGATCGCCGCGCCGCGGGTCCAGGTCGGGGTCGCCGAAACCGGTGTGCAGCTGTACCGGCAGTCCGCGTTCCGCGCCTTCCCACAGCACGTAGCGCAGCAGCACCTGATCGGTCAGCCGGACCTGCCCGGACGACTCGATCTCGCTCAGCCACCGCCCGGCCGCGATGGTCACCTCATGCTCGGATGGCCGCAGCGGCTCGAAGTCGAGGCCGAGCCGGTAGGCGATGATGCTCTTCAGCCCGGCCGCGTCGGTGGTCCGCTGCCACAGCGCCTGGCGGAACTGGTCGCCGAAGCTGCCGGCCCGGCAGCCGGACTGCGCCGCGACCTGCTCGGCGACTGCCTCCAGCCGGACGATCTCGGTCACCCGCGCCCCGGCGGCGTGCTCCATCCCGGTCAGGCTGAGCGAGTCCGCGGCCTCGAACCCGGTGTCGAGCATCATCCGGCCGCAGCCTGCCCCGGCCAGGAACCGCCTGGTCACCTCGGTGCCGCCGAGCGCGGCCCGGCGCGCCAGGTAGTCCGCGGCCGGGGCCATCGGCTCCAGCCCGAGCACCGGCCCGCACCAGCGCCGGATGGCGAAGCCGAGCTGGGAATCGAACTGAGTGGTCCCGGCCGGGGCCGGACGACCGGACTCGGTGATCAGGCGCTCGAACTCCGGGCCGGACAGGTCCCCGGCAGTGACCGCGTGCGCGTGGTGATCGGTCAGGGCTATTGCCCCGACTGCCTCGTCCAGTGACATTAGCCCAGCCTGCACCATCTGTGCCGGTCAGCGCGAGGATTAGGCGCCGTGCCTGCCGCGATGCCGTGGAGCCGGCCCGGCCGGGTGCCTAAGATGACGATCATGAAGCGGATGCTCGTCACCGGGGGTGCCGGGTTCATCGGCGCGAACTTCGTGCACTACACGATCCGGCACCATCCGGACTACCAGGTCCACGTGCTGGACGCGCTGACCTACGCGGGCAGCCGGCAGAACCTGGATCCGGTGGCCGGCCAGATCGGCTTTACCCAGGGCGACATCTGCGACGCCGGCCTGGTCGGGCGCCTGGTGGCGGAGGCGGACGTGGTCGTCCACTTCGCCGCCGAGTCACACGTGGACAACTCGCTCGCCGACCCCGAGCCGTTCCTGCGCAGCAACATCGTCGGCACCTTCACGATCCTGGAGGCGGTCCGGCGGCACGGCCGGCGGCTGCACCACATCTCCACCGACGAGGTGTTCGGCGACCTGCCCATCGACGCGGCCGCCCAGTTCACCGAGCAGACGCCGTATGACCCGTCCAGCCCGTACTCGGCTACCAAGGCCAGCTCGGACCTGCTGGTCCGGGCCTGGGTGCGGTCGTTCGGGGTGGCCGCGACGCTCTCTAACTGCGCCAACAACTACGGCCCGTTCCAGCACGTGGAGAAGCTCATCCCGCGCCAGGTCACGAACCTGCTGACCGGCGGCCGGCCCAAGCTGTACGGCGCGGGCGCGAACGTCCGCGAGTGGACCCACGTGGACGACCACAACGACGCGGTGCACCTGATCATCGAGGCGGGCCGGATCGGGGAGACCTACCTGATCGGCTCCGGTGACGAGCGCAGCAACAAGCAGATCGTGCAGCTGATCCTGGAGCTGATGGGCGCGCCGCCGGACGCCTACGACCACGTGCCCGACCGGCCCGGTCACGATCTGCGCTACTCCAACGACTCCACGAAGATAAGGACCGAGCTGGGCTGGCAGCCGCGCTACGGCGACTTCCGGGCCGGGCTCGACGCGACCATCGGCTGGTACCGCGACAACGACTGGTGGTGGCGCCCGCAGAAGGACGCCACCGAGGCCAGGTACCAGCTCCTGGGCCGTTAGCCAGAGTCCGCCGCCGACTCGGCGCTGGCGGACCTGCTGGCCGCCGCGCGTGCGTGCACCCGCGGCGGCCAGGCACTCTGGGGGTTAGGTCACCTTCACGGCACGTCGCGCGGGCGTGTAACCGGGCTTGACGGCAACTGCCTCGTGCTTGCCCGGCGTCGTGCCCTTCTTTACCGTGACGGACACGACGCCCTTGCCGTTGGTCACCGCCTTGTGGCCCAGGAAGCGCACGACCGCGCCGGCCACCGGCGTGCCCGCGTCCAGCACGGTGAATGTGATCTTGCCGGGGGCGCTGACCTTGGCCTTGGCGCGCAGCGTCAGCGACGGCAGGATCTGTGCGTCATACCAGGCCGGGGACCCGCCGACGCCCTTCGGCGTGGCCAGCGCCACGATGTCGAGCGGGCCTGCGCTGCCGTTGGCTTCGAGCGCCTCGAACGTGAACAGGTGCGGCGGCGGGGCGATGGTGCGCACCGCCCCGAACGCCGTTGCCCCGGCGTTCGTCCGTACCGCCTCGATGAGGTTGGAACGGTAGTCGAACCACAGCACCCACAGGTGCCCGCCGGGCGCCGCCGCGATCGCGACCTTGCTGTCCTGCCCGCTGGCCGAGCCGGGAACCGTCAGCGCGTGCGAGGCGCCGACGCGCCAGAGGGCGATGTGGCTGCAGCTCACGGTCTTGGTCGGCACGCAGTACGCCAGGTACTCGCCGCCTGCGGCGCGTGCCGCCAGCGCGACAGGCTCGAGCGGCTGGCTGTTGTTCAGGTTCTTGCCACCCGATCCCGGCGCCTTGCGCAGGCCGGAGGCACCGGTGGAGATCTTGTCGGCCCAGTATCCCATCGTGGCAGTGCCCGAGGAGTTGAACCACGCGCCCCAGATGGTGCCTGAGCCGTCCGCCACCAGGGTCGGATCCAGCACGCTGCCCGCCGGGCCGACCGGGATCTGGACGTCCGGCGACGTGGCCGGGACCTTCGGGTCGATGCCGAGGTGATAGCTCAGGGAAGGTCCGGACGCCCACGCCGTTACCGGCTCGCCGCTGGGCACCACGGCCGCCGCGTCGTCGGTGAGCGGCGGGAATTCCGTGTGCGACAGCGATCCCGGCGCGAGTGCCCAGCCGGTCCCCGACTCCGGCGCGGTGGCCGAGTAGAAGGTACCGAGGTTGTACGGACTGCCGCTCTTGCCATTGGAGCCGTCGAAGATCGCGCGCAGGCCGGGCTTGAAGATGCCGTGCGGCGCCAGGACCAGCCGCGGGAACTGGTCGATCGAGGCCCAATGGCTGAGGATCGTCCCGGTGGCCAGGAGCTTGGCGCGACCGCCGACCGTCGAGAAGTGCAGCGAGTAACTGCTCTTGTCCTTCCTCGGCCAGATGACATGCAGCCGCCCGTCCGCGGTGCGCAGCAGGCCGGCCGCGGAGATACCCAGGCCGGTGAAGGACGAGATTCTGGTCCAGTGCGGCGCGATGGCCGGTTTCGCCGCCGCCGCCTGCGCGGCTGATGCCGGTCTGGCCAGCGCCGGGCCGACGCCTCCCGCGGCCAGCAGGGCCGCGACCGCGACGCCGGCGCTGGATCGATTGAGCCTGTGCATGACAGCACCTCCAGTGCGTGGTCGCCAGCTGCCGGCCAGGCCAGGCACGAGCATGCTGGCGGTTCTGGCACTGGACGCTACGAGCGGGCCAGATCCAGCGTCATCAGGGAAATCCCTACGGATCAGCGGGTGGGCGCTCAGCTGCCCGCGCCATCGCGCTCGCCAGCTCGGTGCGTGACCGGACGCCGAGCTTGCGGTAGGCACGGGACAGGTTGGCCTCGACGGTCTTCTCGGACAGGTAGAGCTGCGCCGCGATCTCCGCGTTCCGCAGGCCTGCCGCGGCCAGCTCGCAGACCGTCTCCTCGCTCGCCGTGATCGCCGACTGATCGCCGCGGACCCGCCCCCTGGTGCGGTCGAGCTCCCGCCGGGCTATCGCCTCCCATGCCGCCGACCCGCAGCCCGCGAGCACCTCGGCGGCCTCGGCAAGGCAGTCCTCGGCGCGCCGTCGCTCGTTGCCGCGCCGGTACAGGCGGCCGGCTGCCAGCAGCGTCCGGCCGTGCTCACTCGGCATGTCGAGGTCTGCGCACGCGGCAAGCGCGCGCTGGAAATCCGCCGCCGCGGCGGTCAGGTCGCCTCGCGCAGCATTCAGCAGGCCTCGGCTGCGCGCCGACACGACGCAGATCCACGGCCGGGGGAGCGCGGCGGCCCTGTGCTCAAGCCAGCTGACCAGCCGCTCGCCTCGCTCCAGGTCGCCGAGGCCGATCACCGTCTCCGCGTAATCCGACTGGAACCGGTCGCCCGCGGGCTCGCGGGCATGCAGCGCTTCCTGTGCGGCGAACGCCCTGGACAGCTGCCGGTCTGCCTCGGGCAGGTCGCCGGCCACCAGCGAGACGTGGCCGAGCACGACCCTGGCACGCTCCTCGAGCACGATGTCCGGGTGCGTGCTCAGCCGGTCCAGCACCTGTCCGGCCGCCTGCCGGGCGGCGTCCAGGTCGCCGCCGCGCGCGTGCAGCTCTGCCTGCGCGGCCAGCGCCATGTTCTGCAGTGTTTCCTGCTCAGTCTGGATGGCCAGTTCGAGCGCCTGGTGCGCGAGCGCGTGTGCGCGCGCCATGTTGCCGGTCATGGCCTCGATGACGGCCAGGTGGGTCAGCGCCCCGGAGACCGTGGCCTCGTCTCCCTGCTCGGTGAACGCCTGGATGATGGCCTCGAACCGGCTCCTGGCAGTGCTGAAGTCGTCGAAGTTCCGCGCCCAGAAGGCGGGGGCCGTGCTCATCTCCCAGGCCGCCGCGTCACGTTGCAGCCGCATGCCCAGCTCGATGGCGTCATGATCGGCGCCAAGACCCGCGTACAGCCGGAACAGCGCGACGTTGTGCAGCGCGAACGAGTAGGTCTGCGGGTCGGTAGCCATGTCCAGCAGGGCGAGAGCGGCCTCGCCATGCCGGACCGAGACATCGATGTCGTCGGCGAGCGCGGAGATACGCGAGTGGATCTTCGCCCGCAGCGGCGCGGACGGCTCCTGGGCCAGGGCCTCCTCCATCAGCATCGTGCCGTGGTCGGCCTCGCCCTGGGTCCACAGCACGCTGCCGAGTTCCAGCAGCACGCGTGCCCTGCCGTCGCCGGGCGGCACCGACGGCAGCAGCTGCTCCAGCGTTCGCCGGGCACCGACCGAGTCGCCGGCGAAGTAGCGCCGGTCGGCCAGTTCGATGGTGCGCCGCAGCAGTGCCTCGGTGTCATGCTCGGCAGTGAGCTGCCGCGCTAGGTCCTTGAGTTCCACCGCCATGTCGGTCGCACCGCGGGCACCGGCGGCATCGGCAGCGCGGTCTAGCTCGTCCGCCGCCGCGGCGTCTGGCGAACTCGCCGAGAGCGCCAGGTGGCGGGCCCGTTCCTCCTGGCTGGCGGTCTGCTGCCCGAGCTGGCGGTGGAGCTGCCTGCGCTCGGGCTCGGGGAGCGAGGAATACAGGGCCGAGCCGAACAGCGGGTGGGTGAACTGGACGGCCCCATCGCGCCGCACGCGCACGATCCCGGCCTGTTCGGCTGCGCGCAGCGCGGGCAGGTCGAGAGCCACGGCCCTGGGCCTCGGCATCGCCGCCATCAGGGCGAGTGCCTGCCTGGTCCGCCGCGGCAGCCTGCGCACGCGCAGCAGGGCCAGCTCCATGTGATCGGCCGGGACGGGCAGCGGATGGCCGGGCGGGGGAGGGCCGACCCGCTGCAGCTCCCTGGCGATCTCCAGCGCATAGAACGGGTTGCCGTCCGCCGCCCGGTGGATGCGGGTGAGCATAGGCCGGGCGAAGGACGAGCCCAGCTGCGCGAGGAACACCCGATGTAGCGAGGCCAGGCTCAGCGGACCTACCGCGATAGCCGTGCACGCCTCGCGGCCCAGCGCGGCCTCGATATCGGCGAGGATGCGCGGGCGGCGCTGACCGTCCGGGCCGTCGAGCCTCGCCGATACCAGCATCCGGACCTGGTGATCTGCGGCGCGGCGCAGCGCGAATGTCAGCGAGGTCGCCGAGGCCTGGTCCAGCCACTGCACATCGTCGACCGCCAGGAGCAGCGGCGCGGTCCTGGCGAGCTGGACGAGCAGCGCCGCCAGGCCCGTGCTGACCGCGCGGAAGTCCAGCTCGCCGGCCGCGGCCTCGCGCAGCAGGGCTATGGACAGCGGCCGGCGCTGCGGCTCTGGCAGCGTGCGCAGGCCGTCGTCGGGGATGACGGACAGCAGATCGGTCAGCCCGACATAGGCGAGCGCCGCATCGGAGGCCCCGGGCCGGCAGGACAGCACCTGCCAGCCTGCCTGGCTGGCCCGGCTGGTCGCCTCGCTCCAGATGCTGGTCTTGCCGATGCCCGCCTGACCCTGGATGACGAGCAGCGCTGCCCTCGCGCGGCTGCCTGCGGCGAGCCAGGTATCAACGTCGCTGAGCTCCGCAGTCCTGCCAACGATGGGCATCGGGTCGGCACCAGCTCAGCTCGTGACCTGACCGGCCTCATCGACGAGTTGCTTAGCCCGCTGGAACGACACCTGCAGCGCCTCCCCAGCTCCGGCTCGCACTCGTGCAGGATGCCCTCGGCGCCCAGCTTAGTACACCTTGAGCTGGAATGATTCAGTCAATTACGCACGGCGGGCCGCACGGAGCCAGGAGGTCACGATCCGGGCCTCCTCGCCGCCCCTGGTGGCCAGCAGGACGGCAACGCCTGCCGACTCGTCGTCCTCCGGGCTCTGCGTACTGCGGCAGCCGGCGGGTACCTCGGCCAGCAGCTCACCGGCCAGCAGCGCCTGCTCGCTGGCCGGCCGGGGCCGCCCCAGGAAGACCGCGCCGAGGATGTCGAGCAGCTGAGCCAGGGCCTGGCGCAGCTGGAGGCACTCGCTGGCCAGCGCCGGGTACGCGCGGGCAGTCACCGGGCGGGAGCTGACCTCGTCGAGTAGCCAGCCCGCCTCCTCGATCTGCTCCATCTGCCTGCTGACGATGTCGGTCACCCATGACCTCCTGCTGGTCGCCTGCCCCAGGGCGCGGCTGCCTGGGGTCTTACCGTGCGGGGCGCCAGCAGGCAGATGGCAAGAGCAGGGCGGTCCGGACGGTGTTCTCCCCAGCCCACCGGACCGGCGCCTCAGCCGCAGTGACCCGCGATCCCTCAGGCCGGTCCGTGGATACTGCTGACCCAGCCCGGCCGCGGAGATCGTCAGGCCATCTTCACGTCGCTATAGTGCCACGTGAGTCCGACATTTTCGCTGAAGCGATCGAGGACGGAAATCGCTGCGTTCCGGCTTCCGGGGGATGGTCAGGTTAGTTGGCGCCGCCGCCGTTCTGGGTCTCGTTGGCCTGCCATTGCCGGACAGCCTGAGTCCCGTCCGGTGAGCCGCCGGTGGTGAACTGGCAGTTGCCCGAGGCGTCCCCGTTGGTGTCCCACCAGTATTCCCACATCACCACCGGCAGGCCGTCCGGCTGGCCTGCCAGGTAGGCGCTGTCGGCGCTCATGCCCTCGCTGGTGGTCAGCGCGTCGGGCTCGGCTCCCACGCCGTTCGTCTGGCCGCAGTTCAGGCCGTACTCGGCCAGGCCGATCGGCTTGTCCCTGGGCTGCACGCAGCCCAGCCAGCCGTCCCACTGGGCGCTCGCGCCCGCGTCGTCCGGCATGCTGTCGCCGCTGGCGGTGAACTCGTAATGGTCATCCAGGTACATGTCGGTGTACCCGGACGGCACGATGAACGAGCAGGATCCGCCCGCGCCGCCCAGGTTGTGGCTACTGCCCTGGTCGTACTGCCAGTCCATCGAGTCCTCGGCGACGAACACGTTTTCGGCGTTGGCCGAGGTGACGGCGCCCCGGATGATGCCGGCCTCATCCTCGAACAGGCAGACGAAGTTGGCGCCGTTCGAGCCCTTGTTGACCCCGTTGCAGCTGGAGAACGTGTCGTTCTCCGGTTCCTGCCAGAAGGTAAGGATCACGTTCTGGCCGGCCGGGATGCTCTTCACGAAGCTGGCCAGGTTGTTGCTGCTGGCAGAGTCCTTGAACGAGATCAGGCAGGTACCGGTCGCCGGGATGTCCTTGCAGACGCTGTCGCTGTAGCTGGACGGCA
This sequence comes from uncultured Actinomycetota bacterium, assembly GCA_963719705.1. Lineage (GTDB taxonomy): Bacteria > Actinomycetota > Actinomycetes > Streptosporangiales > Streptosporangiaceae > CAVRCV01. The sequence continues at coordinate 392,387 of CAVRCV010000005.1, read as the reverse complement.
GCGCCGTGCCCGGGCCGTAGAACGCCTTGTCCACCTGGATCGGCCCGATCGCGGAGTTGGCGCCCGCCCAGTCCGTCGCGTCGCCCGAGTCGTCCTCGGCGCCGACCAGCGTGGCGGCCCGGTACGGCTCCATGATCACTTCATCCACGTTCATGGACTCCCCGGCGGCCACGCCCGCCTCGGTGATCCGCGGCGAGCCGAGCGCGTAGGCGGCCGTGGCCGGGGCGGTGATCGTCTCGGACACGTACTGCCAGGCGCCCGAGCTGGCCAGCGTGCTGGTAGTACCGCTGGTCCAGCCCAGCCACGTTCCGCCGGCGGTGTAGAAGCCGGCCGCGAAGGTGACCGTACGGCCGGAAAGCGCGGCGGCCCTGACCCATGCCGATACCCGGTAGGTGTCGCCGCCGGTCACGCTGATCTGCGGTGCGTCCGCTCCCGTGCCCAGCTTGGCGGCCTGGCTGCCCGAGTTGGTGGCGGTCATCTTGAGGCTGTCGTTGTGCAGGAACGCCGTGGTCGTGTCGTCGGCCAGCGTGCTGTTGGAGTAGCTCACCCAGTTGCCGACGCTGCCCTCGAAGTCCGAGTCGGTATAGCTGATCAGGTTGGCCCTGCCCCAGCTGGCGGACTCGGCCGGATTGGCACTGGCAGGCGCTCCGGCCCAGAGCAGCGCTGCGGTCAGCCCGGCCGCCGGGAGCCAGGCCAGCCTCCGTAATGCTCGGTACATACGCTCCTCCGGAAGACTGCTTGGCCGGCCCGCTGCCAGCCGCCATCGACGACGATAGACGGTGCGGCAGGCATCACCGCGGGCAGGCACTTCGCTGGCCGGGCGGAATCTTAGCCGCAGATGCATGTCTGACCTGCGGGTACGGGCTTGCGCATCGGTTATGCCGCATGCCGGGTTCCGGGTAATACACTCGTGGGTGGTTGCCACTGGCAACCATCATCTCCACTAGGGAGGCGTGCCGGGCGATGGGCGGGGATTCCACCCGGATTGTGCATGTTCCGCACACGTTGGAGCGTGATGAGGACGGGATCTGGTGTGCCCATGCCTGGCTGGGCTCTCAGCGGTCTGCTTTACAGCGCGCGGGATTTGAGCTAACCCGAGTCCAGGGAAGCCATCATCGCCTCAAGCACCCCGACGGCCGGGCTACGACGGTTCCCGTTCACGCAGGCCGGGACGTGCCGAGGGGACTCTGCGATCAGTTCTGCGCGACGCCGACCTCTCGGCCGCCACGTTACGTGACTTGCTGAAGTCCCGCTAGGTCATTCGCGGGCGTATAGGCGAGTTCACATCGGTCTGCGCTTTGCGGGCCGACGTAGCTGTCCGGGCGCGTGATCCGCGGGCGACTCAGATCGCGATGAAGTGGCGGAAGCACTCCCAGGCGGCGTCGTGCGCGGCGAACGCCTCTGCCTCGGCCCGCTTTACCGCCAGATACGCCGAAGCACGCAGCGGGCCGAGCGCGTCCATCAGCAGCTCGTCGGCCTCCAGCGCGTCCAGCGCGCTGGCGAGGGAATCGGGCAGGCGGCGGGCACCCAGGGCGGTTCGTTCTGCATCGGAAAGGGTGGCCGGATCGACGTTGACCGGCTCGCCGGGATCAAGCTTGCCCCGGATCCCGTCCAGGCCGGCCACGGATCACCGCGCCGAGCGCCAGGTACGGGTTGGCGCTGGAATCGGACGGCTTGAGCTCCAGGTTCACCGAGCTCGACTCGTCGCCGCGCAGCGGGGAGCAGATCCGGACCGCGGCCTCGCGGTTGTCCATGCCCCAGGCGGTGTAGGCGCTGCTCCAGAACCGCGGCTGCAGCCGGCGGTAGCTGTTCACGCTGCCGCAGGTCAGCGCCACCAGCGCGGGCAGGTGCGCGACCAGCCCGGCGATGAAGTGGTAGCCGGTGGCCGACATCCCGTACCGGCGGGACGGGTCGGTGAAGACGTTGTTCGGGCCGGGCGAGCCGTCCGGTGCCAGGTCGGTGAGGGAGACGTGCAGGTGCGCGCCGTTGCCCGCCTGGTCCGGGATCGGCTTGGGCGCCAGGCTGGCCCACAGGCCGCGGCGGGCGGCCAGGCCGCGCACGGTCTCCCGGTACAGCACGTGGTTGTCGGCCGCCCGCAGCGCCGGGGCGTGCCGGATCACCACCTCCTGCTGCCCGTGGCCGAGCTCGGGGTAGTAGTGCTCGACCTGCATGCCCTGCGCGGCCAGCGCGGCGACCAGCTCGGTGATGTAGTCGTGCGGCTGGTAGTAGCCGGTGCCGGAGTAGCACAGGCTGTCGTCCACCGGCACCAGCCGGTCCGGCCCGCCGCCCGGATCCGGCTCGCGCCGGCCCAGGGTGAACTCCGGCTCGAACGCCGCCTGCAGGCCGTAGCCCTCGCTGGCCAGGTCGGCCACCGCCTGCTTGAGGAAGGTGCGGGCGCAGGCCTCCCAGGGCCGGCCGTCCGGGCGGACCAGGTCCGCGAGCATCGCGCCGGCGCCGGGCGCGTACGGCAGCGGGACCAGCGTGGCCGGGTCCGGCACCAGCCGGATCTCGCCGACCGGGCTCATGCCGTCCACGTCCTGCAGCGTGTCCAGCATGGTCATCGCCATCATCGCGACGGTGTGCCCGATGCCGCTGGCGATCCGCCCGGCGAGGAACGCACCGGAAGCCGCCTTGCCCCGGATCACCCCGCCGTGGTCGGCGTACAGGAACCGGACCAGGGACAGCTCCTCGGCCTGGGCTATCCGCAGCGCCTGCTGCACCGTCTCATCCTCGGCCGGTGGACATCCTCGGCCGGCCGGACATCCTCGGTCGGCCGGACATCCTCGGCCGGCTGGCCGCGGCCCCTGCTGTGCGTCAAAGCTCATGCAGCAGGGTTAGCACGACTACGGCCGCCGGGACAACGACTGCGCATCCTGCGGCCGGTCGCCCCCCGCCCGGCCCCGCACCGACCCGGCCTGCGCCGCCGCATCCGGCCCCGCGGCCGCCTGCACCTCGGCCGCGGCCTCCATCTCGGTCACCGCGGCCGCCTCGGTCTCGGCCGAGCTGCCGGACGCCAGCTGCGCGGCCCCGGCCGCCAGCTCGTCGTGCACGTACCGGCCGCCGCGCAGCGCCGAGGCGCCGGCCGCGATCACCAGCACCGCCATGGCCATGCTGAACACGATCACCAGGCCGTGGTGGAACGGGCCGGAGATCAGCTGCGGGAAGAACGTCTTGCCGGTCAGCACCGCCACGTGGCTGGCGGACAGGTGGGCCAGCACCCCGGTCGGGGCCAGCAGCTCGTGCACCGGGTTGTAGCCGAGGAACGCGGCGAACAGGCTGCCGACCGGCGGCAGCTGTCCCGATCTGGTGCGCGATCCCGTGCGGCACGCCCTGCGCGGTCAGGCCGCTGGTCAGCGTGGTCGGCAGCGCGGCGGCCAGCCCGGCGATCATCAGCGTGAAGAACACCCCGATGGACAGCACGAAGCCGGAGTTCTGGAAGGTGGCCAGCATGCCGGCCGCGGCGCCGCGCTGCCTGGCCGGGACGCTGTTCATGATCCCGGCCGCGTTCGGGGCCGAGAACAGGCCCATCCCGGCCCCGGCCACGAAGATCAGCGCGGCGAACTCCGGGTAGGAGAAGTTCACCGGCAGCAGCAGCAGGCCGCCGAACGCCAGCGCGGACACCAGCAGCCCGCCGGAGGAGAACGCGCGGGCCCCGTGCTTGTCCGACAGCCAGCCGGACACCGGGCCGGAGAACACGAACCCGCAGGTCAGTGCCAGCAGGTAGATGCCCGACCACAGCGGGGTGTCCTTGAACGCGTAGCCGTGCAGCGGCAGCCAGATGCCCTGCAGCCAGATGATCAGCATGAACTGCAGGCCGCCGCGGGCGATCGAGGCCAGCAGGGTGGCGGTGATCCCGGCCGCGAACGCCCGGATCCGCATCAGGCCCAGGTCGAACATCGGCGCCTTGGTGTGCAGCTCGATGAAGCAGAACACGATCAGCATCGCCACCCCGCCGAACATCCCGCCGAGCACCAGCGGGCTGGTCCAGCCCATCGAGTGCCCGCCGTAGGGCAGCAGCCCGTAGGTGATGCCGACCAGCAGCGCGATCAGGCCGACCGCGAACGTGACGTTGCCGAGCCATGTCGATCCTGGCCGGGGTCCGGATGCCGATCTCGCGCAGGCTCAGGTACGACCAGATGGTGCCGCCGAGCCCGATCGGCACCGAGACGATGAACACCAGCCGCCAGTCCACCGCGGCCAGCACGCCGCCCAGGATCAGGCCGATGAACATGCCGGAGATGCCGGCCACCTGGTTGATGCCCATCGCGGTGCCGCGCTGGTTGGACGGGAACGCGTCGGTCAGGATGGCCGGCGAGTTGGCCATCAGCATCGCCCCGCCGGTGGCCTGGATCACCCGGAAGCCGATCAGCCACAGCGCCCCGGACGGCCCGGTGAACGGGTCGAACGGCAGCGCCAGCGCGCCCAGGCCGAAGACCGCGAAGCCGTAGTTGTACATCCGGACCCGGCCGTAGATGTCGCCGAGCCGGCCCAGGGTCACCACCAGCACCGCGGACACCACCAGGTAGCCCATCAGCATCCACAGCAGGTAGCTGACGTTGCCCGCCTGGAGCGGGTTCAGCTTGATGCCGCGGAAGATGGCGGGCAGCGCGATGATCACGATCGACGCGTTCACCGTCGCCGCCAGCATGCCCAGGGTGGTGTTCGACAGCGCCACCCACTTGTACCGGTCCGGCCGCCGGGGCGTTGAGACCCTGCCGTTCGCGGATTCGGCCACCGCTTAGTCCTTCCCCCTGGGCCAGTTACTTGCTATCACCAAACTAACAGGCGCAGCGGGCCGGCGCTAATCCCGCCGCGGACGCGTACCGGACCTGCGCAGGATCGCGGCCGGGCCGCGCGGGCACGGTCCGCGCCGCTCGGCGAGGGTAAAGGTTGTCTGACGAGCCGGTAAAGGCTCCGGTAGGGTCGGCGCATGCCGAGCCTGCTGCAGCGGTTCTTAGGCCGCACGGCGCCGAAGCGGCTGGCTGGCGTCGACGTGTCCAGCTACCAGGGGCCGCCGGGCACCTGGTCCAAGGCGGCCGGGAAGATCAGCTGGGCCGCGGTCAAGGTGACCGAGCTCGAGCCGGACGGGACCAGGTACGTGAATCCCGAGGCCCGGGCCGACTGGGCCTGGCTCGGGCGCAGGCGGAAGGGCCGGATCGGCTACCTGTTCGGGCACCCGTCGGTCAGCCCGACCGACAGCGCCCGGTTCTTCGCCGGCGAGCTGCGCAAGCTCGGCCTGAAGAACAGCGACGGCGTGGCCCTCGACCTGGAGGTGACCGACGGCCGCACCGCCGCCCAGGTCAGCTCGTGGGCCAGGACGGCCATGGCCGAGCTGAAGCGGGAACTGCGCCGGGAGCCGGTGCTGTACACCTTCCTCGCCTTCGCTCAGCAGGGGAACTGCGCTGGCCTCGGCCGCTATCCGCTCTGGATCGCGGACCCGTCCAGCCCGCCGGGCCGCCCCCGGGTGCCCAGGCCGTGGCACAGCTGGGCGATTGACCAGTACGACATCACCGGGCCCATCGATCGTGATGTGGCGGACTATCCGAGCCTGGCGCGCATGGCCGCCGCGCTCGGCAGGCATGAGGAGCTCACATTGATCAGACTGGGCGGGCCGGTCACCGGCGCGCTGGCCGCGGCACGCTGGGAGAACACGATCACCGTGGTGGCCGCCCGCGGCAAGGACGGCTTCATCGAGGCGACCCGCTGGGCGGCGGGGGAGTGGAGCCCCTGGCGCAAGGTCAGCCCCAGCAAGGCCCAGGGCGCGCCCGCCCTGAGCGCGTGGGGGAAGGGTGACGGCAGGCTCTACTACACCGACGAGTCGGGCATCGCCTGGGCCATGGTCAGCACCGACGCCGGCAAGACCTGGACCTAGGCCGCGGACGGCTCCGGCCCGGCGCCGCTGGAGTATGTTCGGGCATGTGACCTCCGGCAGCGCCCCGCGTGACCTGCGCGCATCCGACGCGGACCGGGAGCGCGTGGTCGCCATGCTGAGCGATGCGGCCGCCGACGGCAGGCTAACCCTCGGAGAGCATGCAGAACGGGCCCAGCAGGCCTATGCCGCCAGGACACTCGGCGAGCTGGCGGGACTGACTGCCGACCTCGCCGCCCCGTCGGCCCAGCCGATCCGGCTGGACGGCCGGCGGTCGGTGACTGCGGTGTTCGGCCGCGATCACCGGGACGGTCGCTGGGTGGTGCCGGAGACCCTCCCGGTGCTGGCGGTCTGCGGCGACGCCGTGGTCGACCTGCGCGAGGCGCTGCTGACCAGGCGCCGGGTGCTGGTCTACGCCACGGTGATCGCCGGCCACCTGGACCTGATCGTGCCCGAGGGGGTCGCGGTCGAGATCACCGGCCACAGCTTCCTCAGCCGCCGGAGCGTAAGCGGCGGCAGGCTGCCCGCGCCCCGTCCCGACCTGCCCGTCGTCGACCTGCGCCTGCTCGCGATCGGCAGCTCGGTCAAGGTGATCACCCCGCGCCGCTCCCGCTGGCGCGGCGCGCTCCGCCGCAGCGGCCCCGCAGCCGGGCGCTAGCCACCCGGTTCTCAGCCGCCGTCGAAGTTCACCGCGCTGTAGGCGTTCAGCTTCCAGAGCTGGTGCTCGCTGTAGATGTTGCGCAGCGTGCCGGAGCGGGCGCGCATCACCAGCGAGTGCGTGGTGGCGCCGCCGGCCCGGTACCGGACCCCGTTCAGCAGCTCGCCGTCGGTGATCCCGGTCGCGGCGAAGAACGCGTCGTCCGAGGTGACCAGGTCGTCGGTGGTCAGCACCTGGCCGAGATCGTGCCCGGCGGCCAGGGCGCGGTCCCGCTCGGCGTCGTCGGCGGGCGCGAGCTTGCCCAGGATGATGCCGCCCACGCACTTGATCGCGCAGGCGGCGATGATGCCCTCGGGGGTGCCGCCGATGCCGAGCAGCAGGTCCACGCCGGTGCCCTCGCGGGCGGCCAGGATGGCGCCGGCCACGTCCCCGTCGGTGATCAGCTTGATCCGCGCCCCGGCCTCCCGGACCTGCGTGATCAGCCCGGCGTGCCGGGGCCGGTCCAGGATGATCACCGTCACGTCGTGCGGGGAGCAGCGCTTGGCCCTGGCCACCGCGGCGATGTTCGCGGCTGGCGGCGCGTCGATGTCCACCATGGCCGCCGCCTCCGGCCCGGTCACCAGCTTTGACATGTAGAACACCGCGGACGGGTCATACATCGAGCCGCGGGCGCTGACCGCGATCACCGCGATCGCGTTCGGCATGCCGCCCGCGGCCAGCCGGGTGCCGTCGATCGGGTCCACGGCCACGTCGCACAGCGGGCCGCTGCCGTCGCCGACCCGCTCGCCGTTGTACAGCATGGGCGCCGCGTCCTTCTCGCCCTCGCCGATCACCACCACGCCGTTCATCGACACCGTGCTGATCAGCTGCCGCATCGCGGTCACCGCGGCCGCGTCGGCCCCGTTCTTGTCGCCGCGGCCGACCCAGCGGGCCGACGCCAGCGCGGCCGCCTCGGTCACCCGGGCGAGCTCGAGGGCGAGATTACGGTCCGGCGCGCGACTGCCCGGTTCGGGCGCGATGTCCGCATTGGCCGGGCTGCCGGGGCCTTCTTGGGCTCCGGCGGCATCGATATCGGTCATGACGGGTGCGCCCTCCCTGTTGGCCGTGATGAAATCCTATGTAGTAATCGGCCGGCCCGGCTTCGGCTCCGAACCAGCAGCCCGCAAGCCACCTGCCCAGAGTGGAGCCGCGGAATCGCATGACAGCAGACCAGGCACTTCCCGCCGGGCGGGCGACCGAGCGCGGTGCGGCGACCCGCAGCGCGCTGCTTGATGCCGCCCGCGACGTGTTCACGTCCCAGGGCTACGCTCAGGCGGCGGTACTGGAGATCGTCGCGCTGGCCGGCGCGAGCGTTGGCAGTATGTACCATCACTTCTCCGGTAAGGCCGATCTTTACGTCACGTTGTACCAGCACACGGGCGCCGAGCTGGCAGAGCGGAGCCGCAGCGCCCTCCGGCAGGCGAAGGACGCGGGCGTCACCGATCCGATGCAGCTGTTCCTGGCCGGCGCGCGCGGGTACCTGGAGGCCTGTGTCGGGCAGCGGGACCTGGGCGCGCTGTTCGTCCGGGGTGACGGCCCGCCCGGCTTCGAGCTGCTGTGGCGCCGGGGCGTGACGGACTGGGTGAGCAAGAACACCGAGTTCTTCGCGCGCAGCGGCGAGCCGCTGGATGCCGCGGTGGCCATCGTGATGACCGGCGCGATGATAGTAGCCATCGCCGAGATCTCGCTCGCCGCCGATGCGCAGCACGCGCGGCAGCTCGTGGACGGCGTGATCTCGGTGCTGTCCCGGCTGGGCAACTCCCCGGCGTAGGTTCACCGGGGCAGGCCCTGACAGGCGGGCCGTGCTGGGCGAGTCGGGGCGAGTCGGGCGGGCCCGCCGCTCAGAACGGCGCCGCCGCCTCCGCGCCTTCGGCTCCGCCTGCGCTCCTGCCTGCGCTGCTCCTGCCTGCCCCGTCCTTGTCCGCGCTGCCCTTGCCCGCACTGGCCTTGCCCGCACTGGCCTTGCCCGGCTCGCGGCTGGCGGCGGCCCCGGCCAGCCGGGCCCGCGCGCCTTCCAGCCACTCCTCGCAGAGGGCGGCAAGCGCCTCGCCCCGCTCCCACACCTGCAGTGACTGCTCCAGCGTCAGGCCGCCCGATTCCAGCCGCTTGACCAGCTCGGTCAGCTCATCGCGGGCCTGCTCGTAGGACGGGCTATCCGCGCTCTGCGATGCGGTCACGCGGTCCAGCCTAGTGACCCTCGCGCGGTCCGTCCGAGATGGCGGTCAGCTGATCGGCGGCGAACCGGAGCGTCAGGGTCTCACCCGGCGGCACCTGCGCCGCGGCGCGCACCACGGTGGCGTCCGCGCGCTGGACGATCGCGTAGCCGCGGCGCAGCGTGGCCACCGGGGACAGCGCGACCAGGCGCGCCCTGGTGTGGCCCAGGTCCGCGCCGGCCTGGGTCACGGCGGCGGCGATGCACCGCCGGGCACGCTCGGCCAGCGCGAGCACCTGCTCCTGCCGCCGGTCGATCTCGCGCGCCGGGCTGGCCAGCGCGGGCCGGGACCGGACCGCGGCCAGCCAGGTGGACTCCCGGTCCAGCCGCCCGGCCAGCTGGCGGCGCGCCCTGGCCCGCAGCTGCCCGATCAGCTCCAGCTGCTCGGCGACGTCGGGCACCACCCGCCGGGCCGCGTCGGTCGGCGTGGAGGCGCGCACGTCGGCGACGTAATCCAGCAGCGGCGTGTCCTGCTCATGCCCGATCGCGCTCACCACCGGGGTTGCGCTGGCGGCGACGGCGCGGATCAGGGACTCATCCGAGAACGGCAGCAGGTCCTCGATCGACCCGCCGCCGCGGGCGATGATGATCACCTCGACCGCCGGGTCGGCGTCCAGCCCCTGCAGCGCCTCGGTTACCTCCTGCACCGCATGCGGCCCCTGCACCGCCACCTGCCGGGTCCGGAACCGCACGGCGGGCCAGCGCAGCGCCGCGTTCTGGCGCACGTCCCGCTCGGCCGCCGAGTCCCGGCCGCAGATCAGGCCCACCACGCCGGGCAGGAACGGCAGCCCGCGCTTGCGCTCGCGGGCGAACAGCCCCTCGGCCGCCAGGGCCCGGCGCAGCCGGTCCAGCCGGGCCAGCAGCTCGCCGATGCCGACGGCGCGGATCTGCACGGCGCTGAGCGAGAACGAGCCCCTGGCGGTGCTGAACTCCGGCTTGGCCCAGACCACCACCCGGGTGCCCTCCTCCGGCGGCGGGTCGCTGGCATCGAACACCACCCGCGGGCAGACGACCCGGACCGAGACCGCGGCCACCGGATCGCGCAGGGCCAGGAACACGGTCCCGCCCCGCCGGTTCAGCTCGGCGATCTGTCCCTCCACCCAGACCCGGCCGAGCCTGCCGATCCAGTCGCCGACCAGCCGCAGCACCGTGCGCACCGGGACCGGTGCCTCCGCGCTGGTCTCAAGCGGCATGCCGGTGTCCCGCTGGCGCCTTCGCCTCAGGCCCGGGCACTGTCGAGCTTGGCGATCCGGCGCTCGAACATCGTCAGGAACTCTGACCGCCGTGCGCCCGTCCGCTCGTAGTCGAGCAGCACGGCGACCTGATCGCGGTCGAGCAGGCGCAGCCGGGCCCGGACCGAGGCAAGCGAGAGGCTGTCATAGTTCGCCACCGGCAGCTCGGCCGGAGCGCTCATCGCTGCCGCCTCGCCCGGCCCGGCCGCCTCACCCGGCTCGGTCGCCTCGCCCGGCCCGGCCAGCCCGGTCGCCTCGCCCGGCAAGGTCGCCTCGGTCAGCCCGGTCGCCTCGCTAGCCAAAGTCGCCTCGCTCGGCCCGGTCGCTCCGCCCGGCGCCGGCAATTCAGCAGTTCCGGGCTCGGGCTCGTGCTCGTCCGGCTCCAGGATGCGGACGTTCCCGGTCTTGTCCAGCGACCGCCAGCGGGAACTGTAGGAGCCGGTGATCGGCCCGGGGGCAGCCCTGCGGCCCTGTTCCGCCCGGCTCACCTCGGCCGGGTCGGCGGCCCGGCCCGCCTCGCCCGCCTCGCCCGCCTCGTCGGCCCCGCCAGGCCCGCTCCTGTTCTTGTCGGCCACCAGCAGAAACTGCCCGATTCCGGCGAAAAAGGCCCGCAGGGCCTGCGTCGGCGCTTCCTTCATCCGGTCAGTAACCTGCGGGATACGCATCTCGATCGTTCTCCTCAACCCGTGACGGGCAGCCGCCCCACCCATGATTGTGGCCCCAGCCTGATGCTGCCGCATTAAGGGGGGGTCGGGGGAGAAGCTTCCGATAGCCGCATGATGCCCAGCTCGGTGCCGGGCCCGGCGGCGTCAGCACGTCAGTAACATGGGTGACATGTCTGCACCGAACCGCCGCGTCCTGCTCGCCCGGCCCAGGGGCTACTGCGCCGGGGTGGACCGGGCGGTCCAGACGGTTGAGGTGGCGCTGGAGCGGTTCGGCGCGCCGGTCTACGTCCGCAAGCAGATCGTGCACAACACGCACGTGGTCCGCGCGCTGGAGGAGCGCGGCGCCATCTTCGTGGACGAGACGCAGGAGGTGCCCGAGGGCTCGGTGGTGGTGTTCTCCGCCCACGGCGTGGCACCGGAGGTGCGGACCGAGGCCAGGGAGCGGAACCTGCGCACGATCGACGCGACCTGCCCGCTGGTCACCAAGGTGCACAACGAGGCGAGGCGGTTCGCGGCCCACGACTACGACATCCTGCTGATCGGGCACGAGGGCCACGAGGAGGTCGTCGGCACGACCGGTGAGGCCCCGGCCCACATCCACCTGGTGGACGGGCCGGAGGACAGCGCGAGGGTCGAGGTCCGGGATCCGGCCAGGGTGGCCTGGCTGTCCCAGACCACCCTGTCGGTAGACGAGACCAACGAGACCGTGCAGGCGCTGCGCCAGCGGTTCCCGCAGCTGATCGACCCGCCGAGCGACGACATCTGCTACGCCACCCAGAACCGGCAGCAGGCGGTCAAGCAGCTTGCCAGGGACTGCGACCTGGTCCTGGTCGTCGGCTCGGCCAACTCCTCGAACTCGGTGCGCCTGGTCGAGGTCGCGCTGGAGGCCGGCGCCCGGGCCGCCTGCCTGGTGGAGGACGCGTCGGCGGCGCAGCAGGCCTGGCTGGACGGCGTGTCCACGGTCGGGGTCACCAGCGGCGCGTCGGTGCCCGACGACCTGGTGTCCGGCGTGCTCGGCTGGCTGGCAGCCCGCGGGTTCGGCGCCGTCGAGGAGATCGAGGTGGTGCCGGAGCGGATGACCTTCGGGCTGCCGCGCGAGCTGCGCCACAAGCCGGGCGGTGCCGCCCAGAGCAGCTCCGGCCAGGGCAGCTCCGGCCAGGGCAGCGCCGCCGGCCCGGCTAAGGGCAGTCAGTAGCCCGCCGCCTCCTGCCGCCGGGCGTCCCGTTCTGCCCGCAGGTCGGCTCGCAGCTCGCCCAGGCAGGCCGGCAGGCCCCGGTACACCGCGACGGCCAGGGCCGCCGCCAGCCCGCCGAACAGCCAGGGCGCGGTGCCCGCCAGGGTGAGGAACGTGCCCTCGGCGACCGCCTCGGCCGACGCGGTGACGCCGCTGCCCGGAGCGGTCACGGCCTGCGCGACCAGCACCGCGGCCAGGAACAGCACCAGCGGCGCGGCCAGGATCAGCAGCAGGTCACGGCGCGCGACGCCGGCCACGGCCAGCGGGCAGCCGAGGGCGAACGCCAGACCCGGCAGCACGCCCGCGCCCAGCCAGGCCGCCAGCAGGTTGCCGGCCAGGAACAGCGCCGCCAGTGCCGCCAGCGCGCCGCGGCTGGTCATCCGCGGGGTGACCCGTCCCATCAGCGCGCGGTGCCGAGCGCCCGCGGTCCCGGCACCAGCTCGGCCGCGTGCTCAGCCATCAGGGCCGGAACAGGCTCTGTCACAAGGTCTGGCGCAGGCTCTGTCACAAGGTCTGGAGCAGACAATGCCCGGACTGCCTCCTCCACCAGCTTCGGCGATTCCAGCTCGGCGTCGACCAGTCCGATCTCGCTCAGCCTGCGGGCGCTGACCAGTACCCGGCTTTCCAGCGAGCCGACCGTCTTGTTATAGGCGGACACCGCACTGCTCAGCTCCTTGCCAAGGGTGTCAACGTGCCGGCCGAGGATGCTGATCCGCTCATACAGCTCGCGGCCGAGGTCGAAAACCGCCTTGGCATGTTCCGACAGTGCCTCCTGCTGCCAGGCGTACTGAGCCGTGCGCAGCATCGTGACCAGGGTAGTCGGGGTTGCGATGTGCACCCGGTGCGCCATCGCGTGCTCCAGCAGCGCCGGGTCGTACTCCAGTGCCGGGGCCAGGAATGCCTCGCCGGGGATGAACAGCACCACGAACTCCGGCGCCGGGCTCAGTGCCGTCCAGTAGGTCTTGGCGGCCAGCCGGTCCACGTGGTCGCGCAGGTGCCGGGCGTGCGCGCGCAGCCGCGTCTCCCGCACGTCGCCGTCGGTCGTCTCGGCCGCCTCCAGGTAGGCGGCCAGCGAGACCTTCGAATCGACCACGATGTTCTTGCCGCCGGCCAGCCGGATCACCATGTCCGGGCGCAGCGGGCCGTCGTCGGTGGTCACGGTGACCTGCTCGTCGAAGTCGCACCGGGCGCACATGCCGGCCAGCTCGACCACCCGGCGCAGCTGCATCTCGCCCCACCGGCCCCTGGCCTCCGGCCGCCGCAGCGCGGTGACCAGCGCCTGGGTCTGGTCCCGGAGCTGGTCGGAACTCTGCCGGGCGATCGACAGCTGCTCGCTGAGCGCGGCTGCCGACCGGACCCTGGCCGCGTCGCTCTCGCGCAGCTGAAGCTCTACCCGGGCCAGGGTCTCCCGCAGCGGCTCGACCAGATGCTCCACCGCGGCCTTGCGGGTGTCCAGCTCCCCGGCTGCCCTTGTGTTGGCCGCCTCCAGTCGGCCGGCCGCCATCTCCAGGAACCGGTGTGCACTCTGGTCCAGTGCCTGGCCCGCCAGCGCCTGGAACCGCTCGGCCAGCTTCCCGTCGGCCAGCGTGGCGGCGCGGGCCCGCTCGTCGGCGGCGCCCGCCTGGCCTGCCAGACGGCCGCGCGCGTAGAGGTAGCCGATGAGCGCGCCCAGGGCGGCGCCGATGAGGAGCCCGAGCAACAGCGAGACCGCGTTCATATCTGCCCATGCTCGCAGCCATCACCGACAGTTCCGGCCGCGACACGCCCGGCCCGCGGCGCGCCTAGACTCACCGGGGTGAGCCTGTCTATCGGCATCGCCGGCCTGCCCAACGTCGGCAAGTCCACCCTGTTTAACGCGCTGACCAGGGCCAGCGCGCCGGCCTCCAGCTACGCGTTCGCCACCATCGAGCCGAACGTGGGCGTGATCGGCATCCCCGATCCCCGGCTGGACGCGCTGGCCGGCCTGTACGACTCGGCCAGGATCGTGCCGGCCACGGTGCGGTTCACCGACATCGCCGGCCTGGTCCGCGGCTCCTCCCAGGGGCAGGGCCTGGGCAACCAGTTCCTCGCCCACATCCGGGAGACCGACGCGATCTGCCAGGTCGTGCGGGTGTTCAGCAATCCCGACGTGAGCCACGTGGACGGCGGCGTCTCGCCGGAGCGCGACATCGAGACGGTCGCCACCGAGCTGATGCTGGCCGACCTGCAGACGCTGGAGAAGGCGGTGCCACGGCTGGAGAAGGAAACCAGGTCCGGCAAGGACCCGGAACGGATCCGCGATGGCCAGCGCCGCCGCCAAAGCCCAGGAGCTGCTCGACGGCGGGCAACACCTTGTTCGCCGCCGCTGGCCCGGCCGGCCTGGACCTGGCTGACCTGCGCGAGCTCCAGCTGCTGACGGCCAAGCCCGTGCTGTACGCGTTCAACGACGACGACGCCGAGCTGTCCGACGCCGCGCTGCGGCAGCGGCTGATCCAGCTGGTCGCCCCGGCGCAGGCGGTGTTCCTGGACGCCAGGACCGAGGCCGAGCTGGCCGCGCTGCCGCCGGAGGAGGCCGCCGAGCTGGTCGCGGAGCTGGAGCTGGGCGAGCCCAGCCTGGCCCAGCTGGCCAGGGCCGGGTTCGCCGCGCTCGGCCTGTCCACGTTCCTCACCGCCGGGCCCAAGGAGGCCAGGGCCTGGACCATCCCGGTCGGGGCGACCGCGCCGGAGGCGGCCGGGGTGATCCACACCGACTTCCAGAAGGGCTTCATCAAGGCCGAGGTGGTCGCGTTCGACGACCTGATGGCGGCCGGCTCGGTGCCCGCGGCCAGGGCCGCGGGCAAGGCCAGGATCGAGGGCCGCGACTACGTGATGCGCGACGGCGACGTGGTCGAGTTCCGCTTCAACGTCTGACAACCCCCGGAACGTGTGTCAGGCGGGTGACGATCTGCCGGATTGCCGGCGCCGGCCCCGCCTTATAGGATGTAGTTACATGTACTACTTCAACGGGGGTGGGTGTGGTTACCGTTACCGCCGCTGAGTTCAATCAGCGCCCTAGCCAGGTCAAGCGCGCGGCCGAGGCAGAACCGGTGGTGATTACCGAGCACAGCCGCCCGTCGTTCGTGCTGTTGACCTACGCCGAGTATCAGCGGCTGATTCGCACGACGACTGACCTCGCCGATTGGTTGGAGATGGACGAGGAGGTCGAGTTCGAGATCGAGCCGGTCGGCTTGGACATCCGACCCGCGAACGTGTGATGTACCTGCTCGACACCAATGTCATCAGCGAACTCCGAAAGCGGCGCGGCGACTCCGGGGTCAAGAAGTGGGTGGCCGGGCAGGGCGCGGCGGACCTTGCCATCAGTGTCGTTACCGTCATCGAGATCGAGACGGGGATCCTGCGGAAACAGCGAACCGACCCCGACCAGGCCCGAATCCTCACCCGATGGTTCGAAAGCAAGGTGCTTACCGGATTCGCCGACCGCATCCTGCCACTCGATCTCGCGGCCGCCCGCCGCGTCGCATCGCTGCACGTACCAGACCAAGCGCCCCAGCACGATGCGCTCATCGCGGGCACCGCGCTTGCCCGTGGCCTGACCGTCGTCACCCGGAACACCCGCGACTTCGAACGCGCCGGCGTTGGATACCTCAATCCCTGGTCAGATAGTTGATTTCCGGCAGCCGCTGCGTCCAGCCGTTCTGAAGGCCGCCTGATCGACGCTACTACCAGGCGAGGTAGTTGGCGTCGTTGAAGAACTGGTTCAGTGCGCCGTCCAGGGCAGTGGCCCGGCCGGTGCGCAGGTCCAGCATGACCGCCTTGGTGTTCCGGTCCGTGCTGCCCAGGTGAAGCAGCAGGTGACGCACCTGCGGGTCGGCGAAGACGGGACCGCCCTGCTGTGCCCGGCCGGTCAACGCCGGTCGGCTGCTCATGGCCTACGAGCACGCGCTGGACGGCCCCCAGTTGGCCGAGCATGCCCTGATCGACCCCGACGCGCCGGACGCCCGGTAGCGTGCTGCGGCTTGTACTCGAAGACCAGGGCTGGGAGGCTACGCGTCCCGGCTCAAGGCCGACCGTAAGTGGCTGGCCGGATCAGCGAAGCTCATCGAGGACGTCAGGCGGGATCCATTCACCGGCATCGGGAAGCCCGAACCACTCAGGTACCACCTGCCCGGGGCCTGGTCGCGGCGCATCGACGATGAGCATCGTCTCGTCAGCCGGGCCCGGCGCCGGGCCCGGTGTACCGAGCGGCACCCGTTCAGCACCGACACCATGCGCGCGGAACAGGCTGGTGACCGGATCCGCGCCGCCGCCGGGCGGACCGGCGCTCCGCACCGGACCCGTCACCGGACCGGCACTGTTCATCATCGTGGCCTCCTGCCGCCGGCTCGATCCGCCGGGCCTCACTGTTATGACGCGGCCGCCGCCGGAACCCTGACGCCTGGCCCCGAATTGTCGGCCGGCGAACCTCAATAGACTCCTGGCATGACCAGTGAGCCACCCCAGGCCCGGCGCATCCCAGTCCAGCGGACGCACCACGGCGACACGATCACCGACGAGTACGCGTGGCTGGCCGACAAGGACAACCCGGAGACGATCGCCTACCTGGAGGCCGAGAACGCCTACACCGCCGCGATGACGGCCGGGCAGGCAGGCCTGCGGGAGGAGCTGTTCGGCGAGATCAAGGGCCGCACCCAGGAGAGCGACCTGTCGGTCCCGGTCCGCAAGAGCGGCTGGTGGTACTACACCAGGACGCGGGAGGGCAGCCAGTACCCGGTGCACTGCCGCCGCGCGGTGCGGCCCGACGACGCCGGGCCGCCGATCAGCCCGGACGGCACCCCGCTGGACGGCGAGGAGGTGCTGCTCGACGGCAACGAGCTGGCCGGCCAGTCGGTGTACTTCGCCATCGGCACTTACAACATCAGCCCGGACGGCACCCTGCTGGCCTACTCCACCGATTACGCCGGGGACGAGCGGTACACGCTCCGGGTCAAGAACCTGGTAACCGGCGAGATCGCCGCCGACGAGATCCCGGACACCTACTACGAGACCGCCTGGTCGGCGGACGGCAGCGCGCTGTTCTACCTGACCGTGGACGCGGCCTGGCGCGCTTACCGGGTGTGGCGGCACCAGATCGGCACCCCGGCGGCCCAGGACGTGATCGTGTTCGAGGAGCCGGACGAGCGGTTCAACGTGTCGGTCTGGCTCAGCCGCAGCGAGCAGTACCTGGTGATCGCCAGCTACAGCAGCCTGACCAGCGAGGCGTGGCTGCTGGACGCGGCGGCGCCGGCCGGCGAGCTTGCCGTCGTCGCGCCGCGGCGGCAGGGCATCGAGTACAGCGTCGAGCACCAGGCCGACCCCGACGGCGACGGCCCCGGCCGGCTGCTGATCCTGCACAACGACAACGCGGTGAACTTCGAGCTGGCGACCGCGCCGGTGGCCGAGCCCGGCAGCTGGACCCCGCTCGTCGCGCACCGGGAGGACACCCGGCTGCTCGGCGTCAGCGCGTTCGCCGGTCACCTGGTCCTCTACCTGCGCAGCGGCGGGCTGACCGGGCTGCGGATCCTGCGCGGCGACGGCTCCGAGCATGAGGTCGCCTTCGGCGAGCCGGTCTACCAGGTGTCGCCCGGCATGAACCCGGAGTACGCCGCGCGGCAGTTCCGGCTGTCCTACACCTCGCTGGTGACCCCGGACTCGGTGTACGACTGCGACATCGCGACCGGGGAGCTGACCCTGCTGCGGCGCCGGCCGGTGCGCGCGCTGCCCGGCCAGGACCCCTACGATCCCGGTGCCTACGAGCAGCACCGGGACTGGGCCACGGCGGATGACGGCAGCCGGGTCCCGATCTCGCTGGTCTGCCGGAAGGGCACCCCGCGCGACGGCAGCGCGCCGCTGGTGCTGTACGGGTACGGCGCCTACGAGATCTCCGCGGACCCGAGGTTCGGCGTCTCGCTGCTGTCCCTGCTGGACCGGGGCTTCGTGTACGCGATCGCGCACATCCGCGGCGGCGGCGAGATGGGCCGGTCCTGGTACGACGACGGCAAGATGCTGCGCAAGGCCAACACCTTCACCGACTTCGTGGCCTGCGCCCGGCACCTGGTGGACGAGGGCTGGACCACGCCGTCCCGGCTGGTCGCCCGCGGCGGGTCGGCAGGCGGCCTGCTGATGGGCGCGGTGGTGAACCTTGCCCCGCAGGCCTTCGGCGGCATCGTCGCGCACGTGCCGTTCGTGGATGCTCTCAGCACGATGCTCGACCCGAGCCTGCCGCTGACCGTGCCCGAGTGGGAGGAGTGGGGGGACCCGCTGCACGACCCGCAGGCCTACGCCTACATGAAGGCCTACTCGCCGTACGACAACATCTCCGGCCGGGCCAGCTACCCGCCGATCCTGGCGCTGACCAGCCTGAACGACACCAGGGTGCGCTACACCGAGCCGGCCAAGTGGATCGCCAGGCTGCAGGCCGAGGCCAACGGCGGGCCGTTCCTGCTGAAGACCGAGATGATCGCCGGGCACGGCGGCCGCAGCGGCCGCTACGACGCCTGGCGCGAGGAGGCCCTCGTTCTCGCCTGGATCCTCACCACCGCTGCCGCGGCCTGACCCCGGCTCAGCCGGCCGCGGGCTGCGGGCCGAACGCGCCGGATGAGGCGAGGGCGGCGATCGCCTGCTCGTCGTAGCCGAGCAGGTCGCGCAGCAGCGGGACGGCGTGCTCGTGCCGCAGCGGCGCCCGCCGGTATTCCGGCCGGACGGCTCCGACCCGCACCGGGCTGGCCACCTGCTCGACCCGGCCCAGGTGCGGGTGCTCGGTGGTCACGACCAGGCCGCGGGCCAGGGTCTGCGGATCGCCGAGCGCCTCGGCCACGTCGTTGACCGGCCCGCACGGCACCCCGGCCGCCCGCAGCGCGTCCAGCCAGTGCTGCGCCGGGCGGCTGGTGAAGACCTCGTCGAGCTCGGCCTGGAGCTGCCCGGCGTTAGCCCGCCGGCCGGCGAAGCTGGCGAACCGGGGATCGGCGGCGAGACCGGGCCGGCCGACCGCCGCCGCCAGCCGGGGGAAGAACTTCTCCTTCGCGCACGCGACCACGATCCACCGGTCGGCGGTGGGGAAGGCCTGGAACGGCACCAGCGACGGGTGCGCCGACCGGCTCTTGCGCTCCGGCTCGAAGCCCCCGGACAGGTACCAGGTGGCCTGGTAGGACAGCATCGCGACCGCGGTGTCGAACAGCGACACGTCGCAGTCGCCGCCCACCCCGTCCCGGCGCGCCGCGTGCAGGCCCGGCCAGGATCGCGATCCCGGCCACCAGGCCGCCGCTGAAGTCCACCAGCGACAGGCCCGACTTGCACGGCGGCCCGTCCGGCTCGCCGGTCAGCGACATCCACCCGGCGATGCCCTGCAGCACGTAGTCGTACCCGGGCTCGGCCCGGCGCGGGCCGGTCATCCCGAACGCGCTCAGCGAGCAGCACACCACCGCCGGGTTGAGCTCGCGCAGCGCGGCGTAGGTGATGCCGATCCGCTCCGGCACGTCGCCGCGCAGGTTCGAGTAGACCACGTCGCTGACCCGCACCAGATCGCGGAACACCCGCTGGCCGGCCGGGTGCGCCAGGTCCAGGCTGATGCTCTTCTTGTTCCGGTTGAACGTCTCGAAGAACAGGCTGTCCTCGCCGGAGGCGAACGGCGGCACGTACCGCCCGGTGTCCCCGCCGGCGGCCGGGTCCTCGATCTTGATCACCTCGGCGCCCAGGTCGGCCAGGTGCACGCTGCCGAACGGGCCCGCCCCGAACTGCTCGATGGCCAGGATGCGCACGTCCGCCAGCACCCCGTGAGTTCCTGGCCCCATGACCCCTCCTGCCTGCCGGTTCGTCCGCCCGGCCAGTATGCTCCGGCCGGAGGCGGATATGACCGATACCGCGTCGCGCCTGGCGCAGTGGGCCGTCCGGCTGGCGCCGTCGCAGGACGAGATCGAGCTGGCCGGGCGGGCGCTGACCGACACGCTCGCGGTCACGATCGCCGGGCTGGCCGAGCCGGTGGCCGCCGTGGTCGGCGACGCGCCCGAGGCGCAGCGCTGGGCGACAGTTGCCCACGTGCTGGACTACGACGACCTGCACATCCCGTCCACCAGCCACATCAGCGTCATCTGCGTCCCGGCCACGCTGGCCGCGGGCGGCTCCGCTACGGCCTACCTGGGCGGCGCCGGGGTGATGGCCAGGCTGGGCGTGCTGCTCGGCTGGCCGCACTACTCGGCGGGCTGGCACGCCACCTGCACCGCCGGGGCCCTCGGCGCGGCGGTCTGCGCTGGCCTCAGCCTCGGCCTGGACCCCGGCGGCCTGGGCCGGGCCATGGCGCTGGCCGTGCCGGGCGCCGGGGAGTGCAGCGCGCGTTCGGCACCATGGCCAAGTCGCTGCAGGCCGGCTTCGCCGCGCAGGCCGGGGTCCGCGCGGCCCGGCTGGCCAGGGCCGGTGCCACCGCGGACACCTCGGCCGTGGACCAGTGGCTGGCCCTGCTGCGCGGCGGGGCGGCCGGCCGCCGGCCCGGCCGTCATCGACACCGTGCTGGCCGAGCCGGCCGCGATACCGGGCGGCCTGGCCATCAAGCCCTTCCCGTGCTGTTACGCGCTGCAGCGGCCGATCTGCGCGCTGGCCGGGCTCGGCCCGCTTGAGGAGGCCGAGATCACCGGGGTCGAGGTACGCACCCCGGCCGCGGCGCTGCAGCCGCTGATCCATCACCGGCCGGTCACCGGCCTTGAGGGAAAGTTCAGCCTGGAGTACGGCGTCGCGGCCGCCCTGCTGGACGCCAGGACCGGGTTCGCCAGCTTCACCGACGCCGCGGTCGCCCGTCCGGCCGCGCAGCGGCTGCTGCGCCGGGTGAGCATCTGTCGCCGCGGCGCCCGGCCAGGACGGCGAGCCGGGATCCGGCGGCGGACGGCACCGGCCTGCTGGCCGGCTGAGTTTCGAGGCGGATGTCTGGTATGCGAAACGGGTTCTCGCACCGGGTCTCGCTGGCAGAGCCGCTCGGCTCTCCGGCCCGGCCGCTGACCGCGGCCGCACTGGCCGCGAAGGTCGCGGACTGCTGCGGTGACCGGGCGGACGACGTGCTGGCGGCAGACTGGGACACAGCAGCGCCGTTGCTGCGCGGCAGCTTCACCGACCTTCCCGGCTGATGAGGAGACGAGGGCCGTGGCCGAGCTGACAGCCGATGAGCAGGCGATCGTCGATCTGATCCGGCAGTTCGTGGACGCGAGGTCCGCCCGGTGGTGCGCCAGCTCGAGCACGACAACGTCTACCCGGACCGGCTGATCGGGCTGATGCGGCAGATGGGCGTGTTCGGCCTGGCCATCCCCGAGCCGTACGGCAGCTCCGCTGTCTCCACCCCCTGCTACGCAGAGGTCACCGCCGAGCTGTCCAGGGGCTGGATGAGCCTGGCGGGCGCGATGGGCGGCCACACCGTGGTGTCGAAGCTGATTGCCGAGTTCGGCACCGCGGCCCAGCGGGACCGGTACCTGCCGGCGATGGCCACCGGCGAGCTCCGGGCCGCGATGGCGCTGACCGAGCCGGGCGGCGGCTCGGACCTCCAGGCGATGCGCACCACCGCGCGGCTGCGCGGCGGCGAGTACGTGGTCGACGGGGCGAAGACCTGGATCACCAACGCGCAGCGCGCCGGGCTCATCGCGCTGCTGTGCAAGACCAACCCCGATGCGGTCCCGGCGCACGCCGGGATCAGCATCCTGCTGGTGGCGAAGGGCCAGGGCCTGACCGTCGGCCCGCCGCTGGCCAAGCTGGGCTACAAGGGGGTGGAGAGCTGCGAGCTGTTCTTCGACGGCTATACCGCGCCGGCCGATGCGGTGCTCGGCGGCCAGCCGGGCCGCGGCTTCGCGCAGATGATGAAGGGCCTTGAGATCGGCCGGATCCAGGTCGCCGCGCGGGCCCTGGGCGTGGCGCGGGCCGCGTTCGACGACTCGCTGCGGTACGCGCAGCAGCGCGAGGCGTTCGGCCGGCCGATCTGGCAGCACCAGTCGGTCGGCAACTACCTGGCCGACATGGCCACGAAGATCACCGCCGCCCGGCAGCTGATCCAGCACGCGGCGCAGCGGCTGGACGCGGGGGACCGGTGCGACCTGGAGGCCGGGATGGCCAAGCTGTTCGCCTCCGAGATGTGCATGGACGTCGCCCTCAGCGCGATCCGGATCCATGGCGGGCACGGCTACTCCACCGAGGTCGATGTCGAGCGGTATTTCCGGGACGCGCCGCTGATGATCGTCGGCGAGGGCACCAACGAGATCCAGCGGAACGTCATCGTCCGCCAGCTCATCCGCCGCGGCGGCCTCGGCTAGATCAGTTACCGGGGAGTTTTCTGTGCGCTATCAGCGCAAAAAACTCCCCAATCCCGCTAAGCGCTGGATCGTGTGGCGCAGCACAGGCCGGTCAGCTCGGTCAGCACCGGGCCGAGCGGGGCGTCCAGCTTCAGGGTGGCCAGGGCGTCGCCCCTGGTCGGGCCCTGGTTGACGATCGCCACCGGGATCCCGTTCCGGGCCGCGTGGCGGACGAAGCGGAAGCCCGACATCACCGTCAGCGAGGAGCCGAGCACGACCAGCGCCGCCGCCCGGTCCACCAGCGCGTAGCACTCGGCGACCCGCGGCGGCGGCACGTTCTCGCCGAAGAACACCACGTCCGGCTTGAGCAGCCCGCCGCAGCCCTGGCAGTCGACCATCACGAACGCGGACACCTGGTCCGGGCCGAGTACCGCGTCGCCGTCCGGGTTGAGCAGGGCCGGGCCGCGGCCGGCGGCCGGGTTGGCGGCCCGCAGCCGCTGGTCCAGGTGCTGCCGCGCGGTCAGCTCGCCACAGCCCAGGCAGACCACCCGGCTCAGGCTGCCGTGCAGCTCTACCACCGGCCGCGCCCCGGCCGCCTGGTGCAGGCCGTCCACGTTCTGGGTGATGATCCCGGCCAGCAGCCCGGCCCGCTGGAGCCCGGCCACGGCATGGTGCCCGGCGTTGGGCACCGCGTCGGCCAGCTGCGGCCAGCCCCGGTGGCTGCGGGCCCAGTACCGCTGGCGGGCCGCGGCACCGCCGGTGAAGGCCTGGTAGGTCATCGGCTCGGCGCGGCGGGCCAGCCCGGTCGGGCCGCGGTAGTCCGGGATGCCGGACTCGGTGGACAGCCCGGCGCCGCTGAGGATCACCACGTCGCCCGCCGCCATCAGCGCGGCGAGCTCGGCCAGCCGGCCTGCCGCTGCCCCGGTCACCCCTTCATGCTGCCCGATGCCGCGAGATGGTCCGGCCAGCGGTCCGGGGACGCCGGGGATCGCGGGCTCACGCCCGGCGAACGGCCGGCTGACGAGCAAATTGTTCCGGATGCCGCCGATTGCTGCCGTTTTCGGAAATTGGGTGTCACAGGCATGCTCACACCGGATGGCGTCCGATGAGCCTGTCCCGGCCGCCAGGCGCCGGACCAGGAGTGGACCAGGAGGATGGACCGCAGATGCGCCGAGTGACCAGCGGCCGGCCGTCCGGTTATCGCCGCCGCTGCGCGTTTTACCGGAAGCAATGTGCATCCGGCCGGCGCGCTGGCGGCGTCAATGCCACGGGTAGCTGGGCGTTTTGCCGCAGAATGGTGCCCGGGACGGGCATCGGTGCAATGGGTGTACCGCGATCCCTGCTGCGTGCGCTGCGGGCCCGCTGCGTGCGCTGCGGGCCTGTTGCGTGTGCGGCTGGCCAGCTGCGCGCGCTTCAGCAGAGCGGGCGGAGGTGTGATGGCAGCGGGCGATGAGGCGGTTCCAGGAGTCCGGATTCCGGCCGGCCGGGAACGGTCGCGGAGCGGGCGCGGCGCAGGCGGCCGCTGGCTCATCTGGCTGTTCCGGGCCGTCCTGTGGGCGGTGCTGCTGCTCATCGGCTACCGGGGCGTGACCGCGATCATCGCCCAGCCGGCCCCGGCCGGACCGGCCGCCGCCCCGGCCGGGCGGGCCGCCGGGTCCGCCAGCGGCTTCCCGGTATCGCTGGCCGAGGCCTACGCGCTGCAGTTCGGCAGCGCCTACCTGAACCTGAGCCCGGCCACGGCCGCCCAGCGCGAGCGCGAGCTGTCGGCATTCCTGGCGCCGGGGAGCGATCCCCAGCTCGGCTGGAACGGCGCCGGCACCCAGCGGCTTGACGCCGAGCAGGTGGCCTCGGTCGCCGTGCGCGACTCGCACCATGCCGTCGTCACGCTGCTGGCCACGGTGAACGGGCGGCTGCTGGAGCTCGGCGTGCCGATCTACACGGCCAGCGGGGGCCTGGTGGTCTCCGGCAATCCGGCCCTGCTGCCGCCGCCGGCCAGGGTCACCCCGCCGCGGCCCGCGTCCACCGCCTCCGATTCCGGCACCCAGGCCGCGCTCACCAGCCAGCTGGCCCCCTTCTTCCAGGCTTACGCGACCGGGGACAGCGCGACCCTGAGCCGGTTCCTGGTCCCTGGCACCCGGCTGACCGGGCTCGGCGGCCTGGTCAGGTTCGGCTCCATCACGCAGGTCAGCGCCCCTCCCGGCGGCGCCACCCGGCACATCACGGTCACCGTGGCCTGGCAGCTGACCAGCCAGGCGTCCGGCGGCGGGGTCTCTGCCGCGTCGCCGGCCATGGACATGACCTACGCGATGACCGTGGTCCGGCACGAAGGCAGCTGGTATGTCCGGGCGATCGGCACGTCAGTACAGCCGCCGGGGGCGCCATGAGGTGACTCCGCCGCGCCGCCCGTCCCCCGTACCAGCCAGCACCGTCCCAGCCAGCCCACCTAACCCGGAGAACAGATGTCGCACCTGCTTATTACGGCATCCCCCATGGCGCTCAGCACTACGGGCCTTGTGTCGTATCTGCAAGGCCTGTTCGGGCCGCTGTTCCTTGGGATTGTCGGTATCGTTGCCATCTTCTTCCTCTTCACCCGCGAGATCATCCGGTTCGTGCAGTTCATCGTGCTCGCGGTCGCGATTGCCGTCGTCTTCTACACCCCCGGAATCGTGCAGACCCTGGCCAGCGGAATCGCGAGCGCGCTGGGCGTCCACTAGCCGCGCCTGCGCGATAGCGCTGGCGGCAGGCGGAAGGAGAGCGGCTGGTGGATCTGCCCACCTATACCAACATCTGGCGAATCGAGAAACGGCTGTACAAGCTGTACGATTTCCGGCTGCCGATGCCGCTGCCGGTCGGCCAGATCGCGGTCTTCGCAGCCATCGCCGTGCCGTATGTCGTCGCGCTCGCGCTGATCGGGCTGCCATTCAGCCACACCCTGCTCTGGCTTTACGTGCTGCCGCCCGCGGTACTGACCTGGGTGGCGACCAGGCCGGTGCTGGAGAGCAAACGGCTGCCCGAGCTCGTCCACTCCCAGCTTCGTTATCTCGGCGAGCCGCGTACCTGGTGCCGGATGGCACCGCTGACCGAGAAAGACGAGATCACGGTGAGCTGCCGGGTCTGGCGCCGCGCCCCGGCCCAGCCTGCTGCTGCTGCCGCCGCCGTTGCTGGTGGTGGCGCCGCGGCGCCGGCTCGCCGGGCCGGTGCCGCCCGGCCGTCCGCGCGTCGCGCCCGCCCGTCCGCTGGCGTTCCCGGTGGCGCTACTGACCGCAGCACCGCTCCTGCTGGCGCAGTTCCGGCTGGCTCCGCCCCTGGTGCCGCTCTTGGTGGCGCCGCATCGCGTGCCGAAGCTCCCCGGGTCGGCCCGCGCAGCGCGGTGCGCCGCAGTGCGATCCCGCGGGCGGCCGCTATTCCCTGGGCCGCCTCGTCCCAGCCGGACGCCGAGCCCCGACCGGGCAGGCCAGGCGCCGCCGCGATGCTGCGCCCGGCGGAGGCAGCCCGCCAGGCCGCCGCCCGAGGCCGCGCCTACCCGCCGGAGCCCGCAGTCTCCGCAGCCCGCACCACCCCTACGGCCAGGCCCGCTGCGGCCGGCCCGGCAGTTGCGGCCGGTCAGGCCGCTCCGCCCAGCCCGGCCGGGCTGACGGCTCCGGGCGACCCGGCGGCTCGGGCCGGGCGGACGGCTCCGGGCGACCTGGCGGCTCCGGCCGGGCGGACAGCTGCGGCATGGCCGGCGGCTCCGGCCGGGTCGGCGGCTCCGGGCGGGCGGACAGCTCCGGCCCGTCCCGCTGCCCCCGCCCCTCCCGCCGCCGGGGGCGGGCCACGGCCGGTGAGCCGCGGCCTGCCGGTGCGCGGCGTCTTCCCGGTAGCCGGCTCCGACCCGGACACCGGCGGGTTTCCCGTGGTCGGACCCACCTCCGCGGCGGGGCCCGGTCGCGGCACAGCGGATCCCGCGGCGCCATCGGTCTCCCCGCCGCTTGAGCCGCTGCCTCGCCCAGCCCGCCGCGTCACCCCGCGTCCCGGCGTACGCCCGGCCCGGTCGCAGCCTGCCAGCCCGGCTCCGGCCGGCCAGCGTCCCCCGGCTTCGCCGGTTACCCCGCCTACTGTGACTCCGCATCATCCGGGAGTTCCGCATCCGGGAGTTCCGCGTGCGGCAGTGCCGCGTGCGGCGGCTCCGGACGCGGCGGCTCCGCATCCGGCAGTCCCGCATCCGGCAGCTCCGCAAGCGGCAGTTGCGCATCCGGCGGCTCCGCGTCCCGTGATCCCGCACCCCGGAGCGCGCGCAGTCGGTCATCCGGCTGGCTCGGGTCCCGCCGATGGGCACCCGGCGGATGACCGGCCGGCTGATGCCCAGTCGGCTGGTGCCCAGCAGACAGGCGCCTATCCGGTCGGCGCACTTTCTGCCGGTTCCACTGCGGCCGGCCCGCAGCCGGACGCGCCTCGCCGGGCCGCCCTTCGCCCGGCCACGCCGCCTCCCGTTCCGCCCCGGCGCGCCACCCAGTCCCAGGGCGCTCCTCGTCCCGGCGCTCCCGCCTGCCCTGGCCGTCGCATCCCCGGCGCCGCGAGCCCGGCCGCCGCGAGCCCGGGCCGCCGCGAGCCCGGCCGATCAGGCCGCCGTCCGGGCCCAGGCCGGAGTTCCGGCAGACAGCGCTGCCGAGATAGGGCGGGCCGGAGCTGGCCACCCAGCGCCGGGACCGCAGGCACCGCCTGGCCCGGCGGAACACACGGGCCCGGCGGGCCCGGCTGACCCGGTTGACCGGGCGGACCGGGCGGACCGGCCGAGGCTGACGGTGACCGGCCAGTCGGCGGCCGAGCAGCCGATGCGGGTGGTCGAGCGGGTGCTGAACGGGCCGTCCGCGCACCGTGGCAGCGGATGGCGGGACAACGTTGTGGTGGTGCCGGGCGGGCACCGTCCTGGCAAGCCCGATCCGGCCGAGCGGGACCGGGCCAGGGCCCGGCTGCCGCTGGCCGCGCCCCGCCGGGTCGTCGTGCTCGGCTGCACGGTCGGGGCAGGCCAGACGACGACCACGCTGATGACCGGCGAGTTGCTGGCGCGGCTGCGCGGCGACCCGGTTGCCGTGCTCGACCTCAACCCCGGCAGCGGCTCGCTCACCGACCGGGCCAGGGCGCTGCCAGCGATCGGCAGCGGGCCCGCCGCCAGCTCCCGGCTCGAGGTCATCACCGGCGACCTCAGCGGCCAGCCGGCCCGGCCCGATGCCGAGGCCGTGTGCGGAAAGTGCTGCCAGGACAGCACTTTTTGAACACAACCCTGATTCCGGCCCCGGATCGGCCGGGGATGCGGGGCGGATGCTGGAGCTGATCTCGGTCCGCTACCAGCTGACCCTGGCCGACCCGGCGGCGGCGGCGGTGCCGCGCGTTCTGGCCGTTGCCGACCAGCTCGTGCTCGTCGTGCCGGCCAGCCCGGACGCGGCCGGCGCGCTGGCGATGACGCTGGAGTGGCTGGAGGCGCACGGCCGGGGCGGCCTGGCCGCGAGCGCGATCACGATCCTGAACGGGGTCAGCCGGGCCACCATGCGGCACATCGAGCAGGCCGAGGCGGTCGCCAGCGGCCGGTGCCGCGCGATCATCCGGGTGCCCTGGGACGACCGGCTGAAGGTCCGGGGAGCCCGGCAGGCGCACCTGTCCGGCCCGGAGCCGGAGCAGCAGGCCGCTAGCACCGGAGACGTCACCACCGGGCCGGTCAGCCCGGCGACGGTGCACGCCTACACCGCCCTGGCCGGGGTGCTGATCGCCGGCCTGGCCGAGGCGCCCGAGCCGCGGACGGCGCAGGTATGAGCCGCCGCCAGCCGCGCCGTGCTGGCCGGACGCCCTGTGCTGGCCGGACGCCCTGTGCTAGCCGGACTCCGACGCGCGGGGCAAACCGAGGGAAAGGCCGATGAGCATCGACGCAGCCAGCCGGAGCCGCAGCCGCAGCCGGCTGGCGGTCCGGTACTTCGACGACCGGATCCTGCTGACCGAGACGCATGCCTGGGCGTACTTCCGGGTGCCCACGATCTCCTACGAGTTCACCACCCCGGCCGAGCGCGAGGCGCTGGCCACCAACCTGACCGTGGCGCTGGCCGCGATCCGGATGGCCGACGCCGAGGTGCACCTGCGGATCGCGCACCGCTCCTACCCGGCCGCGCAGTGGGCCACCGGTCTTGACGCCACCTCGGACGGCGGCCCCGGCTGGCTGGACTACCTGGACGAGATGTACCGGCACGTCTGGGCCAAGGACTTCTGGACCAAGGAGGTCTACCTCGGCGTCCGGCTCGGCCAGCGCAGCATGCGGGTCCAGCTGTCCGGCGGGTTCTTCTCCCAGCTGTTCAGCGCGTACCGGGCCGGGGAGCAGGCACTCGGCCTGGAGGACGACGCGGTCGCGCCGGGCGAGATCGCCCGCTGGACCGAGCAGGCCGAGCGCCTCGGCCGGGCGCTGGGTTCCAGCTCGCTGGCGGCCCGGCACGCCAGCTCCGACGACATCGCCTGGCTGCTGCGGCACGCCCTGTCCGGAACGCTGGCCGATCCGCCGCCCTCGGCGGCCCGGCGGCGGCGCTGGGGGGCCGGCGAGATCGAGTCCCTGCTCGAAGGGCAGATCCACAACGGGCGCACGTTCCTGCGCCTGGAACACCCGGGCGGGGAGTCCTTCGTTTCGTCTCTTTCCTTCTCCCGCTTTCCCGACGTCATGTACTTCCCGGAGGGGGAGCCCTGGCTGCATTTCGCCGACTCGCTCCCGTTCCCGGTCGAGGCCAGCCTGCGGATGAAGCTGATCCCGCCGGCCAGGGCGAGCAAGGACGTCAGCCGCAGGCTCGCGCACGCCAGGGACATGGACGCGCACATCAGGGAGGCGGGCGCGGACCTGCCGATCGCGCTGGCCGAGCAGATCGAGGCGGCCCGGCTGCTGGAGCACGGCATCACCAAGGAACGGCTGCCGTTCGTGTACGGGTGGCACCGGCTGATGGTCACCGCGCCGACCAGGGAGCTGTGCCTGCGCCGGGCCGAGGCCGTCGCCGAGCACTACCGGGACGCCGGCATCGACGTGGTCAGCTCCACCGGAGACCAGTTCTCGCTGCTGTGCGAGGCGATGCCGGGGGACCGGGTCCGGCTGAACTCCTACCTGCAGCGCCAGCCGCTGTACACGATCGCCGGCGGGATGCCGACCGCGACCGTCGACCTCGGCGACCGGGTGACCCCGGATGCCGGCTGGGTCGGCCCCTACATCGGCGAGACGCTCGGACGGGCCCGGTCGATCGTGCACTTCGACCCGCTGGTCGCGGCAGCGCGGAACCGGCCGACCGCGGTGGCCATCACCGGCGAGCCCGGCGGCGGCAAGACCACGCTGGCGCTGCTGCTGATCCTCCAGCTCGCGCTGCGCGGGGTGACGGTCGCGGTGATCGACCCCAAGGGCGACGCCGAGTCGCTGGTCTCGCTGCTGCAGGCGCGCGGCCGCCGGGCCCGGGTGCTGCCGCTCGGCAGCGCGGCGCCCGGCCTGCTGGACCCGTTCTCGTTCGGCGATGACCTGGCCGAGCGGCGGACCATGGCCACCGAGACGCTCCGGCTGCTGCTGCCGCGGATGAGCGAGGAGCGGGAGAGCGCGATGATCCAGGCGGTCGGGGCGATCGCGGCCGGGCCGCAGCCCAGCCTGGGCAAGGTCGTCACGCACCTGGAGTCCGCGGCCGACCCGGCCTCGATGAACCTGGGCGCGGTGCTGCGCTCGATGTCGGAGATGAAGCTGGCCCGGCTCTGCTTCGCCCCGTCCGGCGGCCAGGGCATCGACGCGGCCGGCTGGACCACGGTGTTCACCCTGGCCGGGCTGACCATGCCGGACGTCGGGCTCAAGCGCGACGACTACTCCTACGAGCAGCGGCTGTCGGTGGCGCTGCTCTACCTGGTGTCGCAGTTCGCCCGGCGGCTGCTGAACGGGATGGACCGCCGGGCCCCGAAGGCGATCATCCTGGACGAGGCGTGGGCGATCACCTCGACCCCGCAGGGCGCCAAGCTGATCCCCGAGGTGTCCCGGATGGGCCGGTCCCGCAACACCGCACTGATCCTGGTCTCGCAGAACGCCGGTGACCTGCTGAACGAGCAGGTCACGAACTGCATCTCCGGGGTGTTCGCGTTCCGGTCCTCGGAGCGGGCCGAGGTCGCGAACGTGATGTCGCTGCTCGGCGTCGAGCCGTCGGACGAGCACAAGGCCGCGCTGCGCGGGCTGTCCAACGGCGAGTGCATCTTCCGCGACCTGGACTCGCGCGCCGGGCGGATCTCCATCGACCTGATCTCCGATGAGCTGCGGCAGTGCCTGGACACCAACCCGACCAGGGCCAGGCCGGGCGAGGTGCCGGTGCCTGCCCAGGACGAGGGGCCGCCGCCAGACGGGCCGGCCGGGCCGGCCAGCGGCAGCCGGGGCCGGCCGGGCCGGCCGCGAGCCGGAGCGCAGTGGTTTATCCGGGGCGCTGGCCAGCCGGGGGATGGCCAGGCCAGATGCAGGCCGGGCAGGCGCGGGCCGCAGGGCCGGGCCCGTATCTGCCCGCTGACTAGCCGCGCAGCCAGCGGCGATATAAACCAACAGGAGCCCTCCCCGATGCTCACCCCCCGCCGATTCCCCCGCCGGATCGCCCATCGGTTCAACCGCCGGTTCGCGCTGGTTCTCGCCGTGGTCGTGGCGGCGCTGAGCGTGCCGCTCGGCGCGCATGCGGTCGGCGATCCGGGCGGGGCAGCACGGCGATCCGGTGGGCGGCGCGGCCACGGAGCAGCCGATCGCCGGCCACCGGATCGCGGTGCATTCGACCACGGTGCATTCGACCACGGTGCAGGGCAGGCCCCGACCGCCGGGCAGCCAGCCGGCGTCAGCACCGTGGCGGCGTTCTCCCCGGCCGTCGCGAGCGGCGGACTGTGCTCGGTGCCGGGCATCGGCGACATCGGCGGCCTGCTCGGCCTCTGCAGCCTCGGCCAGTCCGGGCTGACCGGGGACCTGAACAACATCTGCGAGCCGTCGGTGCCCGATCCCGAGCCCGCCAGCTCCGGCATCGACGCGCTGGTCAGCCCGCCGGCCGGAACCAGCCGCGGCCTGGCCACCCCCTACAGCCAGTACGGCGTCGCCGGGACGGACTGGGCCGCGACCGGCCTGCAGTGCTCGGACATGACCTCGCTGATCGGCAACAGCGTGTCCGGGATGCTGTTCGACGTGGCCAAGGCGATCGACCGGGTCACGATCACCGTGTACCAGGCGGCGGCCGGCGAGGGCATCCTGACCTGGCTGCGCGACGCCGCCGACCGGCTGATCACCGGCCTGGGCAACGCGATCTACTTCCCCTACCTGGCCATCGTCGTCATCATCGGCGCGATCTGGCTCGCCTGGCAGGGCCTGATCCGCAAGCGCGCCACCCGGACCATCGAGGGCACCGTGTGGATGGTCATCGCCTGCGCGGCGGCGATCTGGCTGATCGGCAGGCCGGCCGACTTCACCGGCGCGGGCAAGGCCGTCTCCG
Source organism: uncultured Actinomycetota bacterium (assembly GCA_963719705.1). Taxonomy (GTDB): domain Bacteria; phylum Actinomycetota; class Actinomycetes; order Streptosporangiales; family Streptosporangiaceae; genus CAVRCV01. The sequence goes on along the minus strand of CAVRCV010000005.1, from coordinate 360,728 downwards.
ACGGCATCAGCACCACGCTGAACGCCGCCTTCGCCAAGCTGCCCAGCCCCGGCCAGGGCGCCTGCCTGCCGGTGCGCAAGGGCGACCCGCAGATCTCGCCGGCCAGCTACAGCTATACCTCGGGCGGCACCGTGGTGGACCAGAACGCCAACGAGCTGTGGACCGTGCTGGTCTGCAAGCCCTGGCTGGCCGGCGAGCTCGGCACCACGGTCTACGCGCCGCCGGGCGGCAATCCCACCGCGGTGAACACCTACGCCCGGCAGCTGCTGTGGTCCCAGGCCATCGCGGTCAACGAGAAGCCCACGCCCGCGCTGATCCAGGCGAAACAGGCGACCTACACCGGCATCGCGAAGAGCATTCAGCAGAACGACCCCAGCATCTACCCGCTCTTCCAGGGCAAGGAGTGGACCACCCGGCTCCAGATAGCGTTCGCCGCGCTGCTCGCCGCCGTGCTGGCCGGAGTGCTGGTGCTGCTGATCTCGGTGACGCTCATCGTGCTCAAGCTGGGCTTCCTGCTGCTGCTGATCGTGGGGCCGTTCTTCCTGCTGATCGGCACGCACCCCGGATTCGGCCGGGTGGTCGCGCTGCGCTGGTTCGAGATGCTCGTCGGGGTGCTGCTCAAGCAGGCGGCGGTGGCCCTGGTGCTGAGCTTGCTGCTGTACTGCTACGCGCTGATCATGGGAACCAGCGACGCGGTGCTGCCCTGGGCGCTGAAGATCCTGATGATCGCGCTGGTCACGGTGGCCGCGTTCATCTACCGCAGGCCGTTCCAGCACCTGTTCGCCGCCGCCGGGTACGGGATGCTCGGCGCGACCGAGCGGGCGGAGCTTGACCTGCGCCGGGCCGGATCGACCCTGCGCGGCAACACCCTGGACGCGGCGACCATGGCCGTGCCCGGCTTCGCCGCCTACCGCGCGGCCCGGATGGCCCGCCGGGATCCGGCCAGGGCGGCCGGGCCTGGCGGTCGGGCCGGGCGCGGCGGACGGCGTCGCGGTCGGCACGGTGACCGGCGACGCCGCGGCCGAGAACCTCGAGGCCGACGGCTTCGTCCGGGCCGAGGCCGGGGTGGCGGACGGGACCCGCGGGTCCGGCCGGGGCAGGTTCGGCGCCAGGGTCCGGGCCCAGGGTGCCTCGGCCGGCGACGGCTCCGGCCGGGAAGCGCCGCCGCTGAACCTGCCGTCCAGGGACCCGGTGGCTCCGGTGCCATCCGGCTGGGCGCGCAGCGGCGGCGCCGCGCCCGCCGGGCGCGGGACCGGCCGGTCCTCCGCCGACCTGGCCGCGGCCAGCGCCGCCGGCTCCGCTGCTGCTGGTTCTGGCCCCATGGGTACCGGTGCCGTGGGTTCCGGTACTGCCGGGGGTGCTGTCCCGGTGCGGGGAGCCGGGCTGTCCGGCGGCGGTCCGGCCCGGGTTCCCGGTCCAGTGCCCGGCGCGGGAACCGGGCTCGGTGCCGGGCCCGCGCCAGGTGCGGCGCCAGCACCTCGGCGGGGATCAGCGCCCGCCGCCCGCGCCGCCCGCCCCGGCGCAGCCAGCCCTGCCGCGACCGGACCGGGCGGGAACGGGACGCCAGCGAGCGGTCCGCCGCCCAGCGGCCCGGCTCGCGGCTCCGGCTCTGGCGGCACCGGCTGGGGTAGCGGACCGGGTACCGGGTGGGTGTCGCGGTCCGGCTCGGGCCGTGGCCCGGCCAGCGATGCCGCAGCCGGGCGACCGGCCCCGAGCGGCCCGGCCCCGAGCGGCCCGGTCCCGAGCGGTCCGGCGCAGCGCAACGGCGCCCAGCCGCCCGCGAACGGTTCCGGTGGCGGCCTGGCCGGGTCGGGAAGCTCCGCCGGCACCAGGGCGCCGGGTTCGGGCGGACTGTGGTCCGGCTCGGCGCGGCGGCCGGTTCCGCCGGGCCCGTCGGCTCCGGCGGCGCGGCCGCCAGCCTCGCCGCCCGCTACCCCGGCCGCGCCCGCCGCACCGGCCGGGCGGACGGCCGGCCCGGACGGCTCCGCCCCGAGGGCGGCTGGCCCGTTCGCATCGCGCCGGGCGGACCAGCCGCGCCGGTGGACCCCGCCGCCGATGCGGCCGCGGCACCAGGCCGATGCCGGCCAGGGCGAGCGGCCCGCGCCGCCACCCCCGCCACCCCCGTCGCCCCGGCCAGCCGGGCGCGCGGGCGCGCACGCCGGGCCCGCGAGCGGCCGCGGCGGCCCCGGCGACCGGGACGGCGCCGCGGGCTCGCCACCGGCCGGGCCGGGCGGGTCGGGCGGGCAGGGCGGGTCGGGCGGCTCGGGCGGGCAGGGCGGGCAGGAAACAGCCCGGCAGGAGGCGCCGGTCCCGTTCTGGCTGCGCCCGGTCCGGCGCAGGAAGTGACGGTGGCCGCATGGAGCTGAGCCCGGTCCAGCGCAAGATCGCCTTCGTGGTCATCGTTCTGGTGTTCGCCGTCCTTGGTTACTCGCTGCTGCGGTCGACGACGCGGTCCCCGGCACGCGCCGCGGCCGCCCCGCCCGGCCGCGGCGCCTCGGCCCCGTCGGCGCCCGCGGCATCACCATCGGCCAGCGCCGTCCGCGCCCACGGGACCGCCGGCCCCGTCCGGCCCGGCCCGGCCGGACATCTACCAGTGGCTCCCGTTCACCCAGTCCGAGCTCGGCGCCGCGGCCAGCACCGTGGTCAGCTTCGGTGACCACTACGGCACCTACTCCTACAGCGAGAACGCGGCCAGCTACCTGGCGCCGATGCGCAGCCTGATCACCGGGCAGCTCGGCCAGCTGCTGACCAAGGCTTACACCACGCCCGGCGTGGCCAGCATGCGGACCAGCCGCAGGCAGGTGTCCACCGGCACCGCGGTGATCAGCTCGCTGCGCGCATTCGGCCCGTCCAGCCTCACCTTCGTGGTCGCGATCACCCAGCAGATCACCGACCGCCAGGGCAGCAGCCAGTCCACGGCCGACTACTCGGTCACGGCCAGCGGCGGCGGCAGCAGCTGGCAGGTCAGCGACATCGAGCTCGCCTCGGTCGGCAACTCGTGAGCTCCGGGCAGCGCTGGGGCTACCTGATCCAGGCCAGGGCGCGCCGGACCAGGATGGGCCGGGGCGGCGGGCGGCGGAAGCGGCCGCGGCGGGCTGAGCCGGGCCGCGGTCATCGTCCTGGTGAGCATGGCCGGGCTGCTGATCGCCGGCCTGCTGGCGTCGCCGTTACTCCTGTTCGCCGGCGGCGGCATGATGTTCGAGTCGAGCAGCGCCTGCTCCAGCGCGCACGGCTCCGGCTCGCAGCCGCCCCCCAGTAACGCCGCCAACTCGATCCCGGCCAACTACCTGCGACTGGTTCCAGAAGGTCGGACGGCAGTACGGGGTGCCCTGGGTGATCCTGGCCGGGATCGGCGAGGTGGAAAGCGACGACGGCCGGACCACGCTGCCCGGCGTGCACAGCGGCGCGAACGCGTTCGGCGCGGCCGGGCCGATGCAGATCGGCATCGGCGGCGCGGCCGGCAACACCTGGGGCGGCGCGCCGGTGCACCCGGCCAGCGAGCACGTCAACGGGGTCGCCACCGACGCCAACGGCGATGGCATCGCCAGCGTGTACGAGCCGCCCGACGCCATCGCCGGAGCGGCCAAGTACCTGCTGGAGCACGGCGTGCTGGACAACGTGGCCAGCGCCATCTTCGCCTACAACCACCTGGATTCCTACGTCCAGACGGTGCTGTCCTGGGCCGGGACGTATGCCCGCGGCGGCTACACGGTCAGCCCGGTGACGCTGGATTCCGCGCCGCAGTGCGTGCCCGGCGTCGGGCAGGCGCCCAACTCGGCGGTCGCCAGCGCGATCGACTTCGCGGAGGAGCAGCTGGGCAAGCCGTACCAGTGGGGCGGCACCGGCCCGGACTCGTTCGACTGCTCCGGCCTGGTCATGGAGGCCTACCGGGCGGCCGGCATCGACATCCCGCGGACCTCGGAGGAGCAGTGGACCTGGGGCCCGCGGGTTCCCGCGAGCCAGGTCGAGCCGGGCGACCTGGTCTTCTTCGTGGGCGCGGACGGGACCGAGACCTCACCAGGGCACGTGGCCATCGTGATCGGCGGCGGCATGATGATCGAGGCGTACGCCACCGGCTTCCCGATCCGGATCGCGCCCTACGGCAACCGGGACCCGATCGGGTTCACCCGTCCCTGGGCCCATTCCGGCGTCAACCTGACCTCTGCCCAGGACGCACTCGGCGGCGGCCTGTAGCTCTGCTACGGCAGCGGGCCTGGGCCGGCATCGGTATGCTCCGGCACGCTGTTCGGGCGGGCGGGCGGATGGCGGGCCGTAGCCTTCGGCGGACGGTGGCCGCGACGTCAGCGGTGGCCACGGTTCCACTGGTCGGGCCGGTCCGGCCTGGTCAGCGGGGAGTCCGCGGCTCGCGCGCCCGGATCTCCGGCCGCCTTGCTCTCGTCGGGCTTATCGTCCTGGCTGGCGTCGCCGCAGTCGGCTTGGTCATCCCGGCCGGTCCCGTCGCCCGGCTCGGCGGCCCCGGTCTCATCGGAGCGGTCGGCACCATCCGGTTTGGCAGGCTGGCCGTCTCCGGCGGACAGGGTGGCGGCGGCCGGCCAGGGCCTGGCGCCGATCGCCTCCAGCGCCGCTCTCGCCATGGCCAGTTTCTCGTACAGGAACAGCACCGGCGCCCCGCCGGCCAGCGCCACGGCGGCGCGCAGCGCCTGGTCCGGCCCCTCGGCGAGCTGGCAGGTGATGTCCGGGCGGGCCGCGCGCATCGCGGCCGAGATCAGCTCCGGCATCTCGCCCGGCCGGCGACCGCGCCGGTCGGCGTCCTCGTAGATCACCACCCGGCCGAACCAGGCGGCGATCGCCGCGGCGGACTCGGCCACCAGGTCGTCCCGGCGGTCGCCGGGCAGCGTCACCGCCGCTACCCCTGGAGCCGCCCCAGACATTGCTGATCATCTGGCCGGTCGCGTCGAGGGCGGCGGCGTTATGCCCGTAGTCCACGATGACCGGGCTTGTGCCCGCCTGGTAGATGTTGCCCCGGCCGGGGTTGGCGTCCGCCGGGGTGAAGGTGGCCAGGGCCCGCCGGATGTCCTTGGCGCTGATTCCGGCGGCACGGCAGGCCGCCACCGCGGCCAGCGCGTTCGCGACCACGTGCGGCGCCCGGCCGCCGAACGCGCCCGGCAGCTCGGCCACGCCGATCAGGGCCCGCTCGGTGCTGCCCTCGACCTCGGTCAGCTGGCCGTCGCGGACCTCGCAGGTGATGCCGCCGGCCTGCCTGTGCCGCTCGATCACCGGGTTGCCGGGCCGCAGGCTGAAGTACCTGATCACCGGCGCGTGCCTGCGCACCGCCGGGCGGTCGGCCAGCGCGGCGGTGACCGGGTCGTCGGCGTTCAGCACCACCGTCCCGCCGACCGCGACCTCCTCGGCCACCAGCGCCTTGACGCCAACCAGCTCGTCCAGGTCGTCCACCCCGTCCGTGCCGAGGTGGTCGGCCGAGATGTTCGTGACCACGGCCACGTCGGCCCGGTCGTAGCCGAGGCCCCGGCGGATGATCCCGCCGCGCGCGGTCTCCAGCACCGCCGCCTCCACGCTGGTGTCATCCAGCACCATCTCGGCCGAGCGCGGTCCGGATGCATCGGCGTCGTAGATCAGCCGGCCGCCGCAGTAGACGCCGTCGGTGGTGGACATGCCCACCCGCAGCCCGGCCTGCCGCAGGATGTGCCCGATCATCCGCACCGTGCTGGTCTTGCCGTTGGTGCCGGTCACCGCGATCACCGGGATCCGGGACGGCGCGCCCGGCGGGTACAGCCGGTCCACGATGGCCCCGGCCACGTCCCGCCCGGCGCCCTCGGCCGGGGACAGGTGCATCCGCAGCCCGGGGCAGGCGTTCAGCTCGATCACCGCGCCCTGCCACTGCTCGCCCTGCCGCTGCTCGCTGTGATGGGCGAGCTCCACCAGCGGCGCGCCGATATCGGTCAGCCTGACGTCGATGCCGCAGATGTCCAGGCCGGCGGCCGCGGCGGCGCGGCGGCACATCTCGGCGATGTCGCCGTTTACCTCGTCGGTGACGTCCCTGCTGGTGCCGCCGGTGGACAGGTTGGCGTTCTTGCGCAAGGTGATCAGCCGGCCGCGGGCCGGCACCGAGTGCCGGTCCAGGCCCTGCCCGGCCAGGTGCGCGAGCGCCGCCTCGTCCAGCGCGATCCTGGTCAGCTCGCGCGAGTGGCCGTCGCCCCGGCGCGGGTCCGCGTTGGCCGCGGCGACCAGCTCGCCGATGCTGCGCGATCCGTCGCCGGTCACCGAGGCCGGCCGCAGCTCGGCGGCGGCCACCACCCGGCCGTCCACCACCAGGACCCGGTAGTCGGTGCCGGGCACGAACCGCTCCACGATCACGGCCGTCCCGGTTCCGGCGGCCCGCGGCGGGCCATCCGGGCCCGCCGTGCTGGCCGTGCTGGCCGTGCTGGCCGTGCTGGCCGTGCTGGCCGCACGGCTGGCCGGGGAAACCGGCGTGGTGCCGCGGGCCTGGCTGGCCTCCAGGTATGCCTGCGCCGCCTGCTCCGGCGTGGTCACGCCCACGGTCACGCCCTTGCCGTGGTTGCCGCAGTAGGGCTTGATCACCACTGGCGCGCCCAGCCCGGCCAGTGCCTGCGCCGCCTCCTGCGGGCCATAGACCACGGTGCCGTCCGGCACCGGGATGCCCGCGTCCGCCAGCAGCTGCTTGGCCAGCACCTTGTCCGAGGCGATGTCCACCCCGACCGCGGAGGTCTGCTCGGTCAGCGCCGCGCAGATCAGGCGGCGATGGCAGCCGTAGCCGAGCCGCAGCAGGCTCAGGCCGCCGACGCGGCGGACCGGGATGCCGCGGCGGCGGGCCGCCGCCGCGATGGCGGCGGTGCTCACTCCCGGCCGTTCTCGCTCCACCACCTGCGAGATTCGCCTTAGCTCGGCAGTGAACCCGGGAACCCGTTTCGCTATCAGGTCGTGCACGATGCCCATGGCGCACCGGATCAGCGCTTCCGGGACGGCGGACTCGGACGGCTCATCGCGCGGGCACTCGGTCATCACGTCGTAGCGGCCGTCGGCGCCGGCCCACATCGTGCGGCCGAGGCAGACCGGCCGCCCGGCCAGGCCGGACAGCTCCAGCGCCACGTGCTCGGTGACGTGGCCGAAATAGGTGCCGCGGCGCAGCGCCTCGGTGAACCCGCCGGGCCGGCCCGCCGCGCAGTGGTGGCTGCTCAGGCCCGGCAGCGCCATCTCCAGCCGCTCGGCGAAGCCGGGGAAGGCCGTGGTCTCCCGGCAGGTCAGCCCGCCCAGCTCGATCCGGGCGACGCTGACTGGCCGGGCCGAGAACACGTTCGGTCCGCCGATGTGGCGCAGGTACTCAAGCCGCACGACCGTTCCCTTCGCTGGTGGGCGCCGATGGCATGGTCAGTAGCGATCGTGCGCCGGGCCGATGGCCGGGCTGCGCCGGTCCAGGTCATACACGCAGCCGGCCGGCAGCAGGTGCAGCCGCACGCCGAACAGGGTGATCGGGTCACAGTCGCCCGCCGCGTGCACGACGGTCGCGTGCTCGGCGTCGGCCACCGTCACCACGCCGGTGCCGAGCACCTCGAACGTGGTCCCGCCGACCAGGATCCCGGTGTTCTCGTCGATGCCGACGCCCAGGTGATCGGGGTCCAGCGCGACCGCGCTGAGCAGCCGGGGTAGCCGGCCGCGCTCGCCGAAGTGCATGTCGATCAGGGCCTTGGGCATCAGGCCGAGGCCGGGACCGGTCCGGACCGCGGCCGCGCTGACCTCTGGCCCGGCACCGCCGAGGATCATGGTGCGGCCCATCGCGGTCGCGCCCGCGCTGGTCCCGGCGATCACCAGCCCCTGCTCCAGCCGCTCCCGCAGCAGGTCGTTGGTCCGGGAGCCGACCAGCGTGCGCAGCCGGGACTGGTCGCCGCCGCTGAAGAACACGCCGGTGGCCTGGCCGATCATGTCCGCCGCCTCGGTGCCGTCGGCGTCCGCGCGTCCGCGCAGCCGCAGCTGGATGGTGTGGTCCACGCCGAGCTTGCGGAACACCCGCTCGTAGTCGGCGTGTACCTGGTCGGGCATCCCGGTGGCGGTGGTGACGAGCACGATCCGCGCGTTCTCGCCGTCGCAGAGCTGGACGAACCGCTCCAGCAGCCCGGCGCCGCAGCACCGGTCCTCCGCGCCCCCGATGATGAGCAGGCGGCCCGGGGATCCCCCGTCCTGCACGGTCCTCGCCCTCGTCTCCGGCCGTCCTGGCGGCCCTCCGGGGCGTTGCGTACCCGCGCTGGCGGGAGGTCATCTGCGGTTGCCGGCAGCTATTACCAGTTCCTGACCCGGCGCCGGCGCGCCGCTGGCGGTCCGTTTAGCCAGCCTGGTCCGGGCCGCCCGGTGGTCAGCCGGCGCGCCGTGGTCAGCCGGCGCCGTGGTCCAGGACGCCGCCGTGGCCGCGGCGGGCCCGGTTCCGGCAGGCCGAGCGCGGCCTGGACAGCTCGTCCGGGAGCTGCAGCAGCGGGTTGCTCGCGCTGGCCACCACGTCGGTGGCGATGTCAATGACCCGCTTGCCCCGGTTCCGCGCGGCCGCCCTGAGCTGCTCGAACGCCTGCCTGGGCTGGATCCGGTGCCGCTCGGCCAGCACGCCGATCGCCTGCTCCACCCGGACCCGCGCGATGAGCGCCCGTTCCAGCTGGCCGATCGTGGCCCGCAGCCTGCTGGTCTCGCTGGCCGCCGCCTGGTCCGGCGCGGCGGGCCGCGGCTTCGCCTTGGCCCTGGTTCTGGCCAGGTCCGGCTGCCCGGCTGAGTCCTGGCCTGGCCCAGACGGCCCGGCCGTCCTGGCCGGGCCCGGCTCGCCCGGCTGGCCTCGCTTACCCAGCTGGCCCGGCTCGCCCGGCTCACCTGGCTGGCCCGGCAGGTCTGCGGTCGGCCCGCCGGGCCGCGGTCCGGCCGCCCCGCCGCTCGCCTGCTGGCCAGCCGGCAGATCCTCGGCGAGCAGGTCGGCCAGCACCATCGCGCAGGTCAGGTCGGGCACGTCGTCATGGCCGACGCGCCAGCCGTCCTTGGTGCGGCGGACCACCGCGTCGGCTCCTGCGGTGTCGGCTCTGACGGTGTCGGCTCTGACGGTGTCGGCTCTGACGGTGTCGGCTCTGGCAGTGTCGGTCCTGGCAGTGGGGCGCGCGTCAGCTGAGCCGGCCGGCGCGGCTTCGGTCTTCGGACCGGGATGAGCCGCACCGCCGCCCGTCTGGCCGCGGGTTCCGGTCATATGGCTGAGGCCAGCTCGCTCAGCCGCTGCTTCACTGCCGCAGCCGACGGGTTGGTCAGCGCGCTGCCGTCGGGGAACACCACCGTCGGCACCGTCTGGAAGCCGCCGTTCACCGACATGACGTACTCCGCCGCGCCCGGCTCCTGCTCGATGTCAACCTCGGCGACCTCGATACCGTCGCGGGCCAGCTGGCTCTTGAGCCGCCTGCAGAACGCGCACCACGTCGTGGTGTACATGGTCAGCGGCTGTGACATCGGCCGTCACCCTCCCTTGCCCTTGATACTGAACATAACTAACGCGCAAGTCAGCCGCCGGCTTCCCGGCCGATGTCGCACGCATGCGCGAGGATGGCCGCGGGAGGTAAGGGGTGCATGCCGCGGAACGTCAGCCGGACGTCAGGACCGGACTGCCGCCAGAAGGGCCGGAAGGGCCGGAAGGGCCGGATCGGCCCGGTTTGGGGCTGCGGGAATGGCCGGACGCCGGGTCGCCAGCGGCGTGCCGGCGGGGGGCTGGGGCGAGGGGCCGGATGCGGTGCTGGCCGCGCTCGACCCGGAGCAGCGCCAGGTTGCCACCGCCGCCAGGGGCCCGGTCTGCGTCCTGGCCGGGGCGGGCACCGGCAAGACCCGCTCGGTTGCGCACCGGATCGCCTATGCGGTGGCCACCGGGGTGGTCGACCCGGCGAAGGTGCTGGCGGTCACGTTCACCACCCGCGCGGCCGGGGAACTGCGCGGCAGGCTGCGCCAGCTCGGCAGCACCGCCGTGCCCGGCCGGGGGCTTGACCAGGTACGCGCGCTGACCTTTCACGCGGCGGCGCTGCGCCAGCTCACTCATTTCTGGCCGGCCGCCGTCGGCGGCCCGGCGCCGCAGGTGCTGGAGTCCAAGCTCAGCCTCATCACGTCGGCGGCCGGGCAGCTGCGGCTGCGGCTCAGCCTGCCCGAGAGCCGGGACGTCGCCGCGGAGATCGAGTGGGCCAAGGTCACCGGGGTGCGGCCGGATGACTATCCGCGGGCCAGCGCCGCGGCAGGCCGGACGGCTCCGCTGGCGGCGGCCACCATCGCCCGGCTGTACGTCGGCTACGAGGAGCTTCGCGCGGAGCGGCACGTCGTCGACTTCGAGTCAGTGCTCGAGCTCACCGCGGCCATTCTGGCCGGGCACCGGTTCGCCGCGGCCGCCGTCCGGGACCGGTACACCTACTTTGTCGTGGACGAGTACCAGGACGTCAATCCGCTGCAGAAGCTGCTGCTCGAGCTATGGGCCGGCGGCCGCGATGACGTGTGCGTGGTCGGCGATCCGCGCCAGGCCATTTACTCGTTCACCGGCGCAACGGCGGCCTACCTGACCGGTTTTGCCGCCGAGTACCCCGGCGCAACGGTGATCAGGCTGGTGCGGAGCTACCGTTCCACGCCCCAGGTGGTCGCGCTGGCCAACCGGGTCAGCGGCGGGTCCGGGGCCGGGACAGCAGCCGCCTCCGGCCGCCCAGGACGCGGCTGGCCGGGGCAGCGGCGGGCTGGGCGCGGCCAGGCTCTCCCGGCCGCGCCGGCTGGCCCGGCAGGGGAGGCGGGCGCGCTGATAGCGCAGCGTCCCGCCGGGCCCGAGCCGGTGCTGGCCGAGTACCCGGACGAGCCGGCCGAGGCGGCAGCCGTCGCGGGCCAGGCGGCAGCCCTGATCGCGGCGGGCACCGCGGCGGGCCAGATCGCGGTCCTGGTCCGCGCCAACGCCCAGACCAGGAGCTACGAGCAGGCGCTGGCCGAGGCCGGGGTGGCTTTTCAGGTCCGGGGCACGGAGCGGTTCTTCGACCGGCCCGAGGTGCGGCAGGCGGTGGCGCTGCTGCGCGGCGCGGCGCGCTCGGTGTCGGCCGCCGATGACCCGGCCGCCCAGGTGCGCCCGGTGCTGGCCGGGCTCGGCCTGAGCCCGCAGCCGCCGGGCGGCCGCGGCCAGGCACGCGAGCGCTGGGAGTCGCTGGCGGCCCTGGCCCAGCTGGCCGAGGAGTTCTTCGCCGGCCGGAGCCAGGCCACGCTGGGTGACCTTACCGCCGAGCTGGCAGCGCGCGGCGCGATCGGGCACGCGCCGGCGCTGGAGGGGGTGACGCTCGCGTCGCTGCACGCAGCCAAGGGCCTGGAATGGGACGCGGTGTTCCTGCCCGGCCTGACCGACGGCACGCTGCCGATCGTCTACGCCCAGTCTGACGAGGCCATCGCGGAGGAGCGGCGGCTGCTCTACGTCGGCATCACCAGGGCGCGGCACCGGGTCTGGCTGTCCTGGTCGCTGGCCCCGGCACCGGGCGCCCGGCCCACCCGCAGGCCGTCCAGGTTCATCGACGAGATCCGGGTGGCTGGCCGTCGCCGTCCCCGCCCGCCCGCCTGACCGCCCTCCGCCCCGGTACTGGCATTGTGTCCAGTGCGGCCGGACCCGGCCGACCGGACGCAGGCGATGAGGACGGATCATGACCAAGGCCCTCGATGCCGTGGTGGAACTGCTCGACCTGGAGCAGATCGAGGTCAACATCTTCCGCGGCCGCAGCCCGGCGGGCGAACGGCGGCAGCGCGTGTTCGGCGGACAGGTAGCCGGCCAGGCGCTGGTCGCGGCCGGGCGCACGGTACCGGCGGACCGGCCGGTGCACTCGCTGCACGCCTACTTCATCAGGCCCGGCGATCCCACGGTGCCGCTGATCTACCTGGTGGAGCAGGTCCGGGACGGCCACTCCTTCACCACCCGCCGGGTGACGGCGGTCCAGCACGGCGAGACGATCTTCACCCTGTCCGCCTCCTTCCACCACGCCGAGCCCGGCGTCATGCACTCCGACCCGATGCCTCAGGTGCCCCCGCCGGACTGCCTGCCGACCACTGCGGCCCGGATGGAGGAGCTGCTCGGCCCGTCGGTACGGCGGTACTACGGCAACAGCCCGATCGATATCCGGCACGTCGGGCCACTGACCATCGAGGCCGCGAAGGACCCGGCGCTGCGCTCGACCCGCAGCCTGGTCTGGCTGCGCGCGGACGGCGAACTGCCCGACGACCCGCTGCTGCACGTGTGCCTGATGACCTATGCCTCCGATATGACGCTGCTGGACTCGGTCATGCTGGCTCACGGCCTGAGCTGGGCCGACGGCAGCACCAAGGGGGCCAGCCTGGACCACGCGATGTGGTTCCACCGCCCGTTCCGGGCCGACCGGTGGCTGCTGTACTCGCAGGACTCGCCCGCCGCTGGGGACGCCCGAGGGCTGGCCAGGGGCGAGCTGTTCACCGCCGAGGGCGAGCTGGTGGTGTCGGTGGTGCAGGAAGGCCTCATCCGCACCAGGCCGAGAACCTGATCCCGCTGCGGCCATGACCAGCGGATATTCCGGCAACGGCACGGCACGATTGCAGTAACGCCACAGCGCGGAAAAACAGTTGCCCTTAGCTCGCGGCGCTGCATAGGGTTGTGACCAGGCCACAGGCTGACCGCTGCCGACTGGCAGGCACTGCCGACTGGCCGACGCCGGGCATACCGACACAGAGGGAAGGAGGTGCCCGGAGATGCTGAGCATAACCGCTGACGTCGAGGCCGCTGCTGGCGTGCGCGCAGATTCAGCCGAGGGTGCCGTCCTCCCGCTGAGCGCCGGGACCGCCACGGCGAGCGACCGGGGCGTCATCGCGTTCGCGCGCCCGCGGATCGTCTGGGCAGCTGCCGATGTCTTTGGGCCGGACCGCTATGCGGTCGGTCAGGACCCGGCGGCTGGCGGCGGTCAGGCGGCCTGCCCGAGCAGCCCCATCAAGCAGAACCCGCACATGACCCGTATCGCCGCAGCTAGTGGCGGTGGTTTGGGTCCGCACCCGGCGAGGGATCCGGTCTAGGAAGACCGGCCAGATCCTCTCAAAGGCCGCGGACCCGAAATCGGGTCCGCGGCCTTTATCGTGCGAGGCCACCGATCTGTCAGAGGCATGAGAGACCGTACGGACGAGTAGATGAGAGGGGATGGCTCCGATGCATTGGCCCGGAACCGCCGCCGTGCTGGACGGCTCGGCGGAGGTTGAGGCGGAGTTCAAGGCACGGTCATTCGAGCCACAGGCCGCGCTGGCGCAGGTAGCCAGCGGGACCGGACCCGTGGCTGCAGCAGGTCCTTTGGTTACAGGTCCCCCGGTGATGGCCGGCGTCCCCAGCGGCAGCGCCCTGCCGTGCACGGATGACCCGGAGCTGTTCTTCGCCGAGTCCCCGGACGACGTGGAGTTCGCCAAGTCGCTGTGCCTGGGCTGCCCGGCCCGGATGGCGTGCCTTGCCGGTGCGATGGAGCGCCGGGAGCCATGGGGCGTCTGGGGCGGCGAACTGTTCCTGCGCGGTGAGGTCGTGCCGCGCAAGCGCCCGCGCGGGCGTCCCCGCAAGACCGATGTAGCGGCCTGACCTGCTCGCGGGTGCGGCGGCCCGGATCGGCCGCCGCACCCAGCGAAGCGATACCGGCTTCCCTGGCCCGATGGCCGGGCTCGGGCTTGGGCGCGGACCGGCTCGGGCTGGCCGGGCGGAGCCGGGCCGGGCTCTGCCGGCCGGAGCGGCGCGGGCCGGACGGGGACTGCTGCGGTCCGTAGCCCGGAATCCACCGGAGCACCTCGGCGCGGAACGGGCCCTCGCACTCAAGCTGGCACAGCACCCCGATGCCGGCCGTGGATACCCGGTGAATCAGCACGTAGGAGGGCGGCAGGTTCAGCCGGCGGCCCACGTTGGCCGAGCGAACGTCGGTGATCCCGGCGGCCTGGCCGCGCATCCACTCCCGGCTGAACCGGAAGCTGCCGGACCTGGACGGCTCGGCCAGCGGCGCCAGGAAGCCGCGCAGGGCGTCCAGGTCGACGCTGACTCCCTCGCGCAGGAACCCGTGCTGCCGCAGCTCCCGCTCGACGATCTCGATGTCGCCGTCGGTGTGCATCAGCCACAGCAGCCTGCCGAGCACCTCGGGGAATCCATCCGGCAGCCGGTCCACGGCACCGAAGTCGAGCACCCCGAGCCTGCCGTCGGCCAGCAGCCGGAAGTTTCCCGGATGCGGATCGGCGTGCAGCAGGGCCCTGGCCGGGCCGGAGAACAGGAACCGGACCAGCAGGATGCCCGCGAGGTTCCGCTGCTCCCTGGTCCCGCCGGAAATGATCTTGGATAGCGGAGTGCCGTCCATCCACTCGGTGATCAGCACGTGATCGGTAGGCGCTCACCACCGGCGGCACGAAGATCTCCGGGTCGCCCGCGTAGGCGGTGGCGAACGCCTGCTGTGATGAGGCCTCAAGGCGGTAGTCGAGTTCCTCGGCCACCCTGGCCCGCAGCTCGTCGAGCAGCGGCCGCACCTCAAGGCCGGGCATGAGCACGCCGAAGAGCCGTCCGATCCGGCTCAGCTGAGTGAAGTCGCTGATCAGTGCCTTGCCGGCGCCGGGGTACTGGATCTTCACGGCGACCTGGCGGCCGTCCAGCCAGACCGCGCGGTGCACCTGGCCGATCGATGCCGCGGCCGCGGGCTGGTCGTCGAAGGCGGCGAAGCGGTCGCGCCAGTCCGGGCCGAGGTCGGCGGCGAGCACCCGGTGCACCGTGGCCGCGGGCAGCGGGGGAGCGGACTCCTGCAGCCGGGTCAGCGTAGCCCGGTACGGCCCGGCGATCTCCGGTGGCAGCGCGGCCTCGAAGATCGACAGGGCCTGGCCGAGCTTCAGCGCACCGCCCTTCAGCTCGCCGAGCACCCGGAAGATCTGCTCCGCGGTGCGCTGCTGGATCTCCTGCGCGACGATCTCGGCCGGACGGCCGCCGAGCCGCTTGCCGAGCCCCAGCGCGGTGCGGCCGGCCAGCCCGACCGGCAGGGTGGCTAGCTTCGCGGTCCGGCTGACGGCGCGGCGGGGCAGGTCGCTCATGCTCTGATTGTCCGTCACCGGCTGGCCTCGCCGCGACGCCGACCGGTCGGGTCGCCGGCCGCCGGGCCGGACTCGGGGCAGACTCGGTCGCCGGCCTGAACCGGTCTGTGCCCTCTCGTGCCGTGCGCCCGCTCGCCCGGATCTGCCCGTCACCCCGACGGCTATGGTGGCGTCGGCGATGCACGCGCGTCATGACCGCGGGCGGCGGGCGGCCCCGGCGATCCGGTGGCCGCGGATACTGGGAGGCAGGTACCGATGGGCTGTGAGGTGTCCTGGTTCGGGCCGGTGTGCGACGAGGACTATGAGTTCCTCGGCGTGCCCGATCCAGCGCTGCTGTCGAGCTGGGAGCACTGCCGCGGCATTGTGCTGGGCGCGGAGGAGGCCGGCTACGACAACCTGCTGCTGCCCTCCGGTTACCCGGCGGGCCTGGACTCGCTGGCCTTCGCGGCCGGGATCGCCCCGCTGCTGCGGCGGATGCAGTTGCTGGTCGCGGTGCGGATGGGCGAGATGTGGCCGCCGATGCTGGCCCGCCAGCTCGCGACCATCGATCAGATGCTCGGCGGCAGGCTCACCATCAACATCATCTCCTCGGACCTGCCCGGCCAGCAGCTGGACTCGGCGCCCAGGTACCGCCGCACCCTGGAGTACATGCGGGTGCTGCGGGACCTGCTGGACGGCAAGCCGGTGGACGTCAGCGGCGAGTTCGTCAGCCTGACGCTCGGCCCGCCCCGGCTGCGGCCTTCCGGGGGCTGCCCGCCGTTCTACTTCGGCGGCCTGTCCGATGCGGCCAGGGACGTCGCCGCGCAGGCCGCCGACGTCTACCTGATGTGGCCCGATGTGATGCCGGAGGTGGCGGCGCTCATCGGCGACATGCGGGCCAGGGCCGCCAGCTACGGCCGTGAGCTGAGGTTCGGCTACCGGGCGCACGTGATCGTGCGGGCCACCGAGCAGGAGGCCAGGGCGGCAGCCAGGCGACTGGTCTCCCGGCTGGACCCGGACGCCGGAAAGCGGATCAGGGATCAGTCGCTGCATCCCGGCTCAACCGGCCAGCTTCGCCAGGGCGAGCTGCGTGCCCTGGCCGATGAGGAGGGCTTCGCCGAGCCCGGCCTGTGGACCGGCGTCGGCCGGGCCAGGTCGGGCGCCGGCGCGGCCATCGTCGGCGACCCGGACCAGGTGCAGGCCAAGCTGCGCGGCTACGCCGAGCTCGGCATTGAGGCGTTCATCCTCTCCGGCTACCCGCATGCCGCGGCCGGTGACCTGTTCGCCCGGCACGTGCTGCCGCACCTGGACCACGGCCCGCTGTCGCCGGCCCGCGGCTAGGCCGGCTGCTTCATCACAGTGAAGTAGCCGGGGCAGCTCGTGTGAGGATGATCAGGTGCCGCCCCGACTGCCTGCCGTTGATCTTGCCCGCCTTGCCCAGTGGTGCGAGGAGCAGCTCGGCAGCCCGCCGGCCGGCGAGATCTTCAGGTCCGGGCATCTGTCCGTGGTACTCGGGCTCCGGCTGGCTGACAGCCGGGCCGTCGTGGTCAAGGTACGTCCTGATTCGCCGCGGCTGGCGGCATGCGTGGAGGTCCAGCGCCGCCTGTTCGAGTCCGGCTATCCGTGTCCCGAGCCGCTCACCGGCGCCGCCGCCTTCGGTGGCGGCGTGGCTACCGCTGAGGCCTACGTTCCAGGCGGCGCCTTGCTCCCGAGCGCGGGCCGTTCGGCCTGGGCCTTTGCCGGGGCACTCGCGCGGCTGGTCAGCCTCGCCCCGCGGCCAGCCGAGGTGCCGGCTCTTGACCCGCCGCCGTCGTGGGCGGCCTGGAATCACGCCGGGGCCGGGCTGTGGCCGCAGCCCGAGGACCTGGACGTCAACCTCAACGAGGTGGCCGGTCCCGGCTGGATCGATGACACCGGGCGCCGTGCCCGTGACCGGCTGCGAGCCGGCGCATCCGAAGCCGTGATCGGCCACTGCGACTGGCTCGCCGACAACCTGCGCTGGGACGGGGACAAGCTGCTGGTGGTGCACGACTGGGACAGCATCACCGCCGACAGCGAAGCCGTCCTCGCCGGATTCGCCGCCGCGCTGTATTCGACCGTCAGCGTGCGGCAGCTCGCCACCGTCGAGGAAACGCAGCGGTTCCTCGGGGCGTACCGGGAGGCGCACGGCCGGGAGCTCAGCGCGGACGAACTCGAACGGTCGTGGGCAGCCGGTGCCTGGACGCTGGCCTTCGATGCGAAGTCTCAGCACGCAGCCGGGCAGCCCGTCCGCTCACTCACCGAGAACGCCGCTCGTGAGCGCCTCCGCCGTGCCGGGATCGGCTAGCGCAGGTGCCAGACTCCGTCAGCCAGCACGATGGCCGGGCCGCTGAGCAGCACGCTGGCCTCGTCCAGCTCGACCCGGACCAGCCCGCCGCGAGCCGATAGCTGGCGTCCGGTCAGCGGCTGGCGCTGTAGCCGGCTGATCCACAGCGGGCCGAGGGCGCAGTGCGCCGAGCCGGTCACCGCGTCTTCGGCGATGCCTACAGCCGGGCAGAAGAACCGGGAGACGAAATCGGCGCCGCCCGGATCGCCGCTGGCGGTGATCACCAGCCCGCGCACCGGCAGCCGCTGGAGCACCTGGAGGTCGGGCTGGGCCAGCCGGACGTCCTCCGGCGAGCCGAGCACCGCGATGACGTCGAAGTTGTTGCGCAGCAGCTCGGTCACTGGGGCCGCCAGCAGGTCCCGGACCTGCCCGCCGAGGAACTGGTCGGCCAGCGGCACCGGCTGCAGGGCAGGAAGCCGGAGCTGGATCCAGTCGCCGGTGACCTTCGCCGTCAGCGAGCCGGCCGCGGTAGCGAACCGCAGCTGCCCGTCCGCGGCAAGGCCCAGGTCAAACAGGACTCGCGCCGCGGCCAGCGTGCCGTGCCCGCACAGCCCGAGCTCCGCGGTCGCGGTGAACCAGCGCAGGCCGAACTGACCCGGCTGGCCGCTCGGCCAGGTCACCGCGGTGGCCGGCTGGTTCAGCTCGGCGCCCAGCTGCCGGCCCAGGTCATCGCCGGGATCCCGGTCAGCCAGCAGCACCGCTGCCGGGTTTCCGGCGAAGGGCGTCGTCGCGAACGCGTCTACATGAAACAGCCGCCAGCTCGTCACCACACCATCATTACCTCCCGCTGAAGGGACCGGTCCGCCGGGCGGGTCGGTGCGAGCCCGGTGGCGTCAGGCCGTGCTCTCCTCGTCCAGATCGACGCGGAGCAGGGTGGCGGTCGCGTCGATCGCCGCGAGCAGGCGATCCGGTTCGGGCGTCAGGCCGGCCAGGACGGCGTCGACACCGCGCAGGCCGGCCCGGTCGACCAGGGCCTTCTCGTTGGTGATCCACTGGCCGCGCTCGGCCAGCACCGCGTGCGCGCCCTGGCAGGTGGCGACGGCGATCGCGCCGGCGGTATCGGCCAGGTGGCCGCGGCCAGCGTGCGCGGCACGCGCGTAGCCGAGGGTGGCCCGGGCCCAGGCACGCCACCGGCCCGGCGCGCTGCGGCGCAGTTCCACCGGGAACGCGGGCCTGGGCAGCTCGCCGCGGAGCACCCGGTGGGTAGCCAGCTCCGCCACCACGATGTAGGTGGGTATCCCGGCCAGGTGAAACGACAGCCGCTCGAGGCCGAACCGGCCAGCGCGCGCCTCGGCCAGCTGATGCTCCACGTCGTCCAGGTCGCGGTAGTGCACGTCGACCCAGCGGTCGCCCGCGCGCAGCCAGGCGCCGCCGTTGAACACCCCGCCGCCCCACCCGCCGACCGGGAAGATCTGCCCGGTCCAGCCGGGCAGGCGCAGGCCGGCCGGGTCGAAGGAGCCGCGGTAGTAGACCGCGAAGTCCCAGTCGCTGTCCGGCCTGGCCGTCCCCGCCGCGCGCGAGCCGCCGAGGCTGACCGCGCGCACCTCGGGCAGGCTGGCCAGCAGGTCCGCCGCCAGGGTCAGGAACGCCTCGTCGTCGTTGGCCACGCTGGCCAGGATAGATCCCGGCCCGGCGTCATCGACGGCGACCGGTCACCGGGCAGCGAGCCGCGTGGACGGTGCCAGCGGCGGCTGGCGTCAGGGTTCGCGCCCGTACGCCTCGGCGGCGCGGCAGGTACAGGCCGGATGGGGCAGCCAGGTCCGGCGGCGCCATTGCCAGGCGGGCAGGACCAGCTCCAGGGTGCCGTTCACGGCCGCCGCGGCGAGCGGCGCCCGGTCGATGAACGCGAGTGCCAGCCCCGCGGCCTGCGCGGCCACCGCCGCCACCAGCGCCGCATCGCAGGCCACCGGCTGCGGTCGGCGCCCGCCCAGCTGGGCGAGGATCAGCGGCCAGGCCGGGTCGTGGTCGGCCCGGGTGAAATCCAGGCAGCGCAGGCAGGTGGTCCGGCCCGGTAAGACCAGCGGGCCGACGGTGCCGATGGCCTCGGCAGCCGAGGCGGCCAGATGCGCCACCCGGTCCCGGACCAGGCCCATCGCCAGCTCCGGCGGCTGGTATCCGGTCAGCACGGCCAGGTCCGGCGGCACGGCCTGGGTCATCCCTGGCAGCCCCGGCATCCCGGTCCGGCGTTCCGTCCCGGCCGTCGGCACGACTGTGGTCGGCCGGGCTGCCGTCGGCACGGCTGTGGTCGGCACGGGGGCGGCAGTACCGCGATGGCCGGGCTGCCCGGTGCTGGCGACCGTTCCGACGCCTGACGTGGTCAGGATGTCCGCGATGGCGGCCCCGATCCGGTCGGCGCGGTACCGGCCGGCACTGTCTTCATCGGCACCGTCCCGGCCGGTACCGTCCAGGTCGTTACCGTAGATGCGCACTCGCGCGGCCCGTCTGCGGGCCAGCGCCCTGGCGCCGCCATCACCGTCCCCGCTGGCCAGCGAGACCGTGGCGAGCTCGGCAGCCAGCCTGGTCCGGACCGGCTGGGAAAGGGCCCGTAACGTGCTGGCCGGGAAGTCGTCCAGGGCGCCGGCGGCGGCCAGGATGGCCAGGATGCGCTCCACCATCTGCGCCGGGACACCCCGGCCCGCCGCGGCGTCGATGACCTGAGCCCGGTCCCGGCTTCCGTCCAGCAGGCCGATCACCCACGCGGCCTGACCGACGCCGGTCAGCGCGACCGCACGCCGCGGGTCGATCCCGATCTGCACGGTGTCCCGGTCGCGCCACACCGGCAGCAGGCCGGATTTCAGGGCTGGTCTCACGGGAAGCAGGATGGCACCGCGATCCGACATTCTCGGCAGTGCCTGAGGTGCACGGGTGCACGCCAGATGTGCAGGTAATCAAGATCATCTTCAAGATGGAGCTGTTCGGACGGCCTGTGTCTGTTGCGTACAACCTTCCGGACAGGCGCTCGAAGTGGGCTGGCCCGGGTGCAGGGCGCTGACTAGCACGGTCCTGCCTGGATCTGACCGCGCCGCCAGATCAGCCCTGCTGCCCGCGCGGCCCCGGCGGCCGGTGCGGACCTGCCCCGCGGCTGTCCTGTTCATGATCCTGTAAAGAAAATACTGCCCGGGCAGTACTTTCTTTACAGGATCATGAAACTGCCGGGGGTCAGCGGGGGCCAGGGTGGTCCGTTCATGGTGAGCTGGTCCGAGGGGCCGGTGCCGGGCTGGCCGCGATCCCCCAGGCCAGCCGCTCAGGGGCGGCCTGGCCCAGGTGCGAGGCGCTGACCAGCACGGTCCTGCCTGGATCTGACCGCTCCGCCAGATCAGCCCCGCTACCAGCGGGAAGCACCGGCCCAACAGAACAGTCGCACCCGAGGTGCACCTCAGATGTACCGGCAATCGTGGCGGGCATCGTGGCGTTCGTCACCGGCCTGATCGTGCGCGGCCGGGGTCCCCGGCGGCGGGAGCCTGCGCTGTGCGCCGGCTCCCGGCTTGCCGTTGCGGCCCCTTCCCCGAGGCTGTGACGACGGCGGGCCGGGGACCCCTGCCAGGCGAAGCTAGAGACTGGCAGTCCTGCGGTCAATACTCAGCTGTGGATAAAGCTGTGCAGAACCCGGGGAAAACGCGGGGTGTCGTTGTGGGGTACCGGTGCAGGGGCTGTGGATTTACCAGCCGGTAACCAGCGGCAGCCGGGCCGACCTGGCCAGGGACCGTCCACCGGCTGTGGATCGGGAAAACCTGGCCCGGCCCGAGGTGCACCGGCGGTCCGGCCGCCGGCCCGCGGGCGGTTTGTCAGGCCTGGTCGCCGGGCGGCGGCTCGGCTTCCTGGCCTGGCTCGGGCGGGGTTTGGCCTGGCTCGGGCGGGGGCTGGCCTGGCCCGCCGGGCGCGGCTTCGCCTGGCTCGGGCGGGGTTTGGCCTGGCCCGCCGGGCGCGGCTTCGCCCGGCTCGTCGAGCGCGGAGATGTCCAGGTCGGGACGGCCGCGCACGAAGCCGTCCGGGTCGTCGAAATCACTGGCCGTGGGCAGCAGGTCCGGGTGCGCCCAGACCGCGTCCCGGCCATCGACGCCGCGGGCGCTGGTCAGGCCGCGCCAGATCGCGGCCGCCTCGCGCAGCCGGCGCGGCCGCAGCTCCAGGCCGACCAGCGTGGCGAAGGTGCGCTCGGCCGGACCGCCGGTGGCCCGGCGCCGCCTGATCGCCTCGGCGAGCGCGCCTGCCTGCGGCAGCCGATCCGCGGCCGCATCTTCCACCACCGTGGCGACCCACCCCTCGACCAGGGCGAGCATCGTCTCCAGCCGGGCCAGCGCGGCCTTCTGCTCCTCGGTGTCCTCCGGCTGGAACACCGCGGCGCCGGACAGGGCCTCGTTCAGCGCCTCCGGGTTGGCCGGGTCGATCTGCGGCATCGCTTCGCGCAGCGCGGCGGCGTCCACCCGGATCCCCCTGGCGTAGTCGTCAACGGCGCCGAGCAGGCGCGCGCGCAGCCAGGGCACGTGCGCGAACAGCCGCTGGTGCGCCGCCTCGCGCAGGGCCAGGAACAGCCGCACTTCGTCGGCGCTGACCGACAGGCCATCGCCGAAGGCGGCCACCCCGGCAGGCAGCAGCGCCGCCGTGCCCGCCGGGCCGAGCGGCAGGCCCACGTCGGTCGAGCTGACTACTTCCTGGGCCAGCGCGCCCACCGCGGCGCCGGCCTGGCCGCCCACCATCATGCCGCCGATCCGGCGCATCATCTCGGCCAGGCCGCCGAGCATCCCCATGCCGCCGGTCATCGCCGACATCGCCGCGCGCATCTCCGGCGGGAGCTCGCCACTCATCTGCTCCGGATCCTCGGTGAGCAGGCCGCCCATGGCGTCGACGGCACGTCCGGCGATCGGGTCGCAGAGCTTGGACCACACCGGCAGCGTGGCTTCCACCCACTCCGACCGGCTCCATGCCTGGATCGCGCGGATCCCGGTCGGCAGCGTGGTGGCATCCTCCAGCCACAGGTCGGCCAGCCGGACCGCCTCGGTGACCTTGCCCCGCTCGATCTCCAGCACGCTGGGGTCGCCCTTCGCGGCGACCGTCTGGCGGGCCACGTTCTTGGCCAGGTCCCAGTTGACCGGACCGCCCTGCCAGGACATCAGGTCGGCGAACTGGCGCAGGGCATCGGCGAACTGCTGCGGGTCACCGAGCGGCCCGAGCGGGCCGCCCGGACCGCCGGAGCCGCCAGCACCACTGCCGCCAGAACCGCTGGCCGGGCCGCCGGACCCCTCGCCCGGGCCGCCGGGGGGACCGAAGCCGAAGGGCGGATCGCTCATCGCCGCGGTCTCTCGGGCAGGATGGTGAAGGTCACGTCCGCCAAGCTATCCCGGGAGCAGCACACGGTGAGCAACCGAGTCGCCAAGATTCGCCCAGGGCGCAGTGCCCGGTCCCGGCCGGGCCAGCCCGCCGCGAGCGGCGACCCGGCCAGCCAGTCAGACCCAGCGGCTCCGGCGGCTCCGGCTGGCCCGGCGGCTCCGGCTGGCCCGGCGGCTCCGGCTGGCCCGGCGGCTCCGGCTGGCCCGGCGGCTCCGGCTGGCCCGGCGGCTCCGGCTAGCCCGGCGGACCAGGCAGGTTCGCCGGACCAGGCCGGCCCGGCGGACCAGGCAGACCCGACGGATCCGGCGCATTCAGCGGCTCCGGCGGCATCCGCTCTCCCGGCGGACCTGCCCGGGACGGCGGACCTGACCGGGACGGCCGACCTGGCCGGGACAGCCGGGACAGCCGGGACACGGGACGCACCCGGCTCCCTGCGGTCCGCCCGGAACCCGGGACCGGTGGTCGCCGTCACCGGCGCCGCGCGCGGCCTCGGGCACGCCCTGACGGCCCGGCTGGCCCGCTCCGACCGGATCGGCCGGGTGGTCGCCATCGACGACCACCGGGGCGACGTGACCGGCGTGACCTGGCGTGTCGTCGATGTCCGGGATCCGGCCCTGGCCCGCCGCCTGGCCGGGGTGGACGTGGTGGTGCACACCGATCTCGACCTGGTCCCGGAATCGGACCACAAGCACCGGCGCGCGTTCAACGTGCGCGGCGCGCAGACCGTGCTGACCGCCGCCGCGGCGGGCGGGGTGAGCCGGGTGGTGCTGGTCACCAGCGCGATGGTGTACGGCGCGCGGCCGGACAACCCGGTTCCGCTGGCCGAGGACGCGCCGCTGGGCGCGGATCCGGACGGCAGCGTGGTCGGCGACCTGCTGGAGATCGAGGACCTGGCCCGCCGCTCGCAGCTGGCGCACCAGGGCCTGGCGGTCACCGTGGTGCGCCCGGCGGCGCTGGTCGGCGACGGCATCGACACGCTGGTGACCAGGCACTTCGAGGCACCGCGGCTGCTGACGGTCAAGGGCTGCGCGCCGCGCTGGCAGTTCTGCCACGCCGATGACCTGGTGTCGGCGCTGGAGCTGGCCGCCGCGGGCGTCGTCAGCGGCGTGTTCGCGGTGGGCTGCGACGGCTGGCTGGAGCAGGAACAGGTGGAGGAGCTGGCCGGGATGCGCCGGATCGAGCTGCCGCCCGGGCTGACCTTCGGCACGGTGCAGCGGCTGCACCGGGCCGGGATCACCCCGGCCCCAGTCACCGACCTGCGGTTCGTGGTCTACCCGTGGGTGGTGGACTGCCGTGTGCTGCGGGAGGCCGGGTGGCGGCCGTGCTACGACAACGCCGCCGCGCTCGGCGTGCTGCTCGAGCAGCGGGCCGGGCACCACGCCGTGGCCGGGCGGCGGCTGGACCGCAAGGACGCGACGATCACGGCGGCCGGGGCCACCGTGGCGGTGATCGGCACCGCGGCCATCGTCCGGCACGCGCGCCGCCGCCGGCGCAGTTCCTGAGCCCACCCAGCCCGCCCTGCCCACCCAGCCCGTCCCTGCCCACCCAGCCCGGCCCTGCCCGCCCAGCCCACCCAGCCCACCCTGCCCGCCCAGCACGCCCCTGCCCACCCAGGCCGGCCTGCCCGCCCAGCCCGGCCCCTGCCCTGCCCTGTCACGGTACGGTGACAGGGTGAGCGTGATCCGGCTGGCCGAGTTGCGGGAGGCGCCGCTTTCGGTGGACGAGGTGTGCGCGGCCGTCGCCGACCCGGCGGCCGGCGGGATCGCCATCTTCACCGGCGCGGTGCGCAACCATGACCACGGCCGGCCGGTGCGCCGGCTCGGCTACAGCGCCCATCCCACGGCCGCGGCCGAGCTGTACCGGATCGCCGAGAAGGTAGCGGCCAGCTACCAGGTCCGGGCCCTGGCCGCGGTGCACCGGCTCGGCGAGCTGGACGTCGGCGAGCTCGCCGTGATCACGGCCGTGGCCTGCGACCACCGGGCCGAGGCCATGGACGCCTGCCGGATGCTCATCGACGAGCTCAAGGCCACCGTGCCGATCTGGAAGCGCCAGCAGTTCGCCGACGGATCGGCCGAGTGGGTCGGCTCGTAGGATTCCGCTCATGTCTCGTCACGGCCTGACCCTGCTGATCGCGGCCATCGGCGTGCTCGCCGCGATCGTGGTGGCCTCGGTGCCCTCGGTGCCCTACGTCGTCCTGATGCCGGGGCCGACCCTGAACACCCTGGGCGCCGCCAAGGGCGTCCCGCTGATCCAGATCGCCGGGCGCCGGACCTACCCGGTGAGCGGCCACCTGAACATGGTCACGGTGTCGTTCGAGGGCGGCCCGGCGCCTTATGGCATCAACATCTTCGCGGCGCTCCGGGCCTGGCTGAACCCCCGCGAGGCGGTCGTGCCCGAGTCGGAGATCTTCACTCCCGGCCAGAGCCAGCAGCAGGTGCAGCAGCAGGACACCGAGCAGATGGCGAACTCGCAGCAGACCGCGGTCGCGGCCGCCCTGTGCCAGCTCGGCATCCCGTTCAAGACCGTGGACTCGGTCCAGGCCACGCTCAGGGGCACGCCCGCGGCCGGCGTGCTGCACAGCGGCGACGTGATCACCGCGGTGGACGGCACGCCGGTGAACTGCCGGCACGACGCGGCAGTGCTGATCCGCGCGCGCCGGGCGGGCGCACCGGTCCGGCTCACCATCGAGCGGCACGGCCGGACCCGGAGCCTGCACCTGAAGACCGCGGACATCGGCGGCCAGGCGGTCGTCGGCGTGGACGTGGCGGAGAGCTTCGTCTTCCCGTTCTCGGTGAAGTTCAGCCTGGGCGAGGACATCGGCGGACCGAGCGCCGGGATGATGTTCGCGCTCGGCATCATCGACAAGCTCACCCCGGCCGACCTGACCGGCGGCCGGTTCATCGCCGGCACCGGCGAGATCGAGGCGGACGGCACCGTCGACCCGATCGGCGGGATCCAGCAGAAGATGGCCGGGGCCCGCGCCGCCGGCGCGACGGTATTCCTGGCCCCGGCGGCCAACTGCCCGGACACTTCCGGCGCCGTGCCCGCCGGGATGCAGGTGATCAAGGTCAGCACGCTCAGCGGCGCGGTCAGCGCGCTGCAGGCGCTGCGCCATGGCCGCCCGGTGCCGTCCTGCTGAGCCGTCCTGCTGAGCTGCCGGCTGGACCCCGGCCGGGAACCTGGTCGGGAACCTTGAGCGCAGGCGGTAAGTTGCCGTCTAGAACACGCACGCCTGCGTGATCCTCTGGCCGATGTGCCACTGCGCTGATCCCTCCGGCTGCCGGGCGCCCGAGGTACATGAAGGGGGAGGCTGTGGCCTTCCGAACGCCGGGCTCGTCACGGCCAGCCGGCAGCCGCCCGATCGTGCTGCCGCGCTGGCCCAGGTACCTGATACCGGCCGTGCTGATCATCATCGCGGTGATCATCCTGCTGTCGGTGATCGCGGGCATCGTGACCGACTTCCTGTGGTACCGCTCGGTCGGCTACACCACCGTGTTCGACGCCACCTACGGGGTCCGGTGGGCGATGTTCGCGGTGACGGCGGCGTTCATGGCCGCGGTCATCGGCGTCAACTGCTGGCTGGCCTACCGGCTGCGGCCGCAGCACCGCCCGGCCCCGGCCGAGCAGCAGGGCGTCGATGCAGCCCGGCTGGTCATCGACCCGCACCGGCGGCTCGCGCTCGGCCTGCTGCTCGGCCTGATCGCGCTGATCTCCGGGCTGACCGGGGCAGGCAACTGGCGGACCTGGATGCTGTTCGCCAACCGGGTGCCGTTCGGCATCAAGGATCCGCAGTTCCACCTGGATATCTCGTTCTTCACTTTCGTCTACCCGTTCATCCGGATGGTGCTGGGCTACCTGTTCGGCGCGGTGCTGCTGTCGCTGCTGCTGGCGGCGATCGTGCACTACCTGTACGGCGGGCTGCGCCCGCAGCGCCGCGGCGCGCGCGCCACGCCGGGCGCGCGCACCCACCTGTTCGTGCTGGCCGGGGTATTCGTCCTGCTCAAGGCCATCGCGTACTGGTTTGACCGGTACGGCATCGACCTGTCCTCCCGCGGCTTCGTGCGCACCGGCGCCTCCTACACCGACGTGCACGCGATCCTGCCGGCCAAGACCGTGCTCGCGGTGATCGCGCTGATCTGCGCCGGCCTGTTCTTCGCCGGCGCGCTGCGGCGCAACTCGCTGCTGCCGGCGATCGGGTTCGGCCTGCTCGTGCTGTCCGCGATCATCATCGGCGGGGTGTACCCGGCGATCATCCAGCAGTTCGTGGTGAAGCCGAACGAGCTGGCCAAGGAGACCCCCTACATCGCCCGCGAGATCACCAGCACCAAGGCCGCCTACCAGATAGACGGCGTGCAGCAGATCTCCTACCCGGCGTCTTCCAGCGAGTCGAATGCCCAGCTGGCCAAGCAGGCTGCGGCGCTGCCCGACGTCCGGCTGCTGGACCCCGGCGTGGTCTCGCCCGCCTTCCAGCAGCTCCAGCAGGTCAAGGGGTACTACAAGTTCGCCAACGTGCTGTCGGTGGACCGGTACCTGCTGCCCGGCAGCACGGTGCCGCAGGACATGGTGGTCGGGGTCAGGGACATGAACGGGCCGCCGGCCGGCCAGGGCAACTGGATCAACACCCACCTCATCTACACCCACGGGTACGGGTTCGTCGCCGCGCAGGCCAACGCCGCCGGGCCGGGCGGCAACCCCGCGTTCGAGGAGGGTGACATCCCGCCCACGTTCTCCGCGGGGTTCGGCGTCTTCCAGCCCAGGGTCTACTTCGGCCAGCAGGAGACCAGCTACGCGATCGTCGGCGGCCACTCCGAGCTGGACTACCCGAGCAGCCAGAGCTCGACCGGTCAGGTCAACAACACCTACACCGGCGAGCGGCGGCGTCCCGGTCGGCTCGACCCTGAACCGGATCCTGTACGCGATCAAGTTCCGGCAGCTGAACATCCTGCTGTCCAGCGCCATCGACGGCAACTCGAAGATCCTCTACAACCGGGACCCGCTGTCCAGGGTGGCCAAGGTCGCCCCGTTCCTGACCCTGGACAGCAACACCTACCCGGTGGTCGCGCACGGCCAGATCTGGTGGATCGTGGACGCCTACACCACCACCGACGACTACCCGTACTCGCAGCGGCTGAGCCTCGCCCAGGCCACCTCGAACAGCTACAGCCGCGGCGGGTCGGCGACCGGGCCAGGGCGGCCAGATCAACTACATCCGCAACTCGGTGAAGGCGGTCGTGAACGCCTACACCGGCCAGGTCTCGCTGTACCAGTGGGGCGGCAACGACCCGGTGCTCGACGACTGGATGCGGGCCTTCCCCGGCGTGGTCAAGCCGCGCAGCGCGATCCCCGGCTACCTGGTGCCGCACCTGCGCTACCCCCCGGATGAGTTCGAGGTGCAGCGGCAGATCCTGGCCCAGTACCACGTGGCCCAGGCGCCGGAGTTCTACGGCGGGCAGAACTTCTGGTCCGTGCCGACGGACCCGAGCGGCACCAACCCGAACGCCGCCACCCAGCCGCCGTACTACCTGACCATGACCATGCCCGGCCAGACCCAGCCGGAGTTCTCGCTGACCACCACGTTCACCCCGCGCGGGCGGGCGAACATGGCGGCGTTCATGGCGGTCGACAGCAACCCGCAGAGCCGCGGACTACGGCCAGATCCGGATCCTGGAGCTGCCGCAGGACACCACGATCCGCGGGCCGCAGCAGGTCCAGGCGGACTTCGAGTCCAACCACACCGTCGCCTCCGCGCTGACCCTGCTGCGCCAGGGCGGCTCCAACGTCACCCAGGGCAACCTGGTCACGATCCCGGTCGGCGGCGGCCTGCTCTACTTCGAGCCGGTGTACGTGGCCCAGAACGCCAGGGGCAACTCCGGGCTCCTACCCGACCCTGCAGGAGGTGCTGGTCTACTACAACGGCCAGATCGGCTTCGCGCCGACCCTGCACCGGTGCGCTGGCGCAGGTGTTCAGCCTGTCGCCGGGCCAGGTGAACGGCGGTGGCCCGCCGCCGTCCGGCAGCCCGCCGCCGCCCAGCGGCCAGCAGCGGCAAGGCCAGCGCCGCCGTGCTGCGCTATCTCCAGCAGGCCGAGACCCTCTACGCCAGGGCTCAGGCCGCGCTGAAGAGCGGGAACTTCGCCGCCTACGGCCGGGACCTGGCGCAGATGAAGTCCGCGCTGGACAACGCCCAGCGGGCGGCCCGCGGCTCGGCCCCGGCCAGCCCGCCTCCGGCCGCGTCGCCGCCCCCGAGCCCGCCCGAGCCCGTCCGGCTAGCCATCGGCCCGGCCCGCGCGGCGCCGACGCTGGCACGGCGACCATCCCCGAGGGCGTACGCTCGGTGCTGAGGGAAATCGATAGCTTGGCTGCCGGCGTTCCCGCGCGCCCTGGCAGTGTCGATCGTGATGCGATCGGGATGCAGGGTCGATCGGATGCAGACCGGAGGAAGGGAGCCTGAACGGTTGTGGCGCTTCGTGTTCTGGTCGACGCGACCGCCGTGCCCGCTGACCGCGGCGCGCTGGGCCGGTACGTTGACGGGCTGGTCGGTGCCCTCGGCGCGGCCGGGGCCGACCTGGCCGTCGCCTGCCAGCGCGCCGATGAGGAGCGGTACGGGCGGCTGGTGCCCTCGGCGCAGATCGTCGCCGCACCGCCGGCCATCGCGCACCGGCCGGCCAGGCTCGCCTGGGAGCAGAGCGGCCTGCCGCTGGCCGCCCAGCAGGTAAGCGCCGACGTCATCCACTCCCCGCACTACTCGATGCCGCTGCGCCCCGGCGCGCCGACCGTGGTGACGATCCACGACCTGACGTTCTTCACCGTGCCGGACGCGCACAGCCCGGTGACCGCCACCTTCTACAAGGCCGCGATCCGGACCTCGGCCCGCCGCGCCACCCGGCTGATCGTCCCGTCCAAGGCCACCAGGGACGAGCTGGTCCGGGTGCTGAGCGCGGACCCGACCAGGATCGACGTGGCCTACCACGGGGTGGACCACGAGCTGTTCCACCGGCCGGATGAGGGCCAGCTGCGCCGGGTGTCGGACCGGCTGGGCCTGCACGGCAAGCCGTATGTCGCCTACCTGGGCACCCTGGAGCCGCGCAAGAACGTGCCCGCCCTGATCACCGGCTGGGCCCGGGCGGTCGCCGACCTGAGCGAGCCGCCGGCCCTGGTGCTGGCCGGCGGCAGCGGCTGGAGCGACGAGGTGGACGAGGTGGTGGCCGCGGTGCCCGCGCACCTGCGCCTGGTGCGCCCCGGCTACCTGCACTTCACCGACCTGCCCGGGTTCTTCGGCGGGGCCCTGGTGGTGGCCTTCCCCAGCACCGGCGAGGGCTTCGGGCTGCCCGCGCTGGAGGCGATGGCCTGCGGCGCGCCGGTGCTGACCACGCACCGCACCTCGCTGCCCGAGGTGGGCGGGGACGCGGTCGCCTATACCGAGCCGGACGCGGCCAGCATCCAGGCCGCGCTGCGCGCGCTGCTGGACGACCCGGCCCGCCGGCAGGCGCTCGGCGAGGCCGGCCACGCCAGGGCGCTGGAGTTCACCTGGGCCGCGTCGGCCGAGGCGCACCTGGCCTCCTACGAGCGTGCGGCGGCGCAGGGACGCGAGTAACCTACGGGCTCATGCCGACCGCTTCCCGTTCCGCAGACACTCCAGGCCGCGGCGACCTTGAGGCGATCCTGCTGGTCGGCGGCTTCGGCACCCGGCTGCGGCCGCTGACGCTGTGCGCGCCCAAGCACCTGCTGCCGACCGCCGGGGTGCCGTTCCTGGCCCACCAGCTGGCCAGGGCGGCCAGCTGCCGGGGTGACCCACGTGGTGCTGGCCACCTCCTACCGGGCCGAGATGTTCCGCGAGCGGTTCGGCGACGGCGTCGCTGCTCGGCCTGGCGATCGACTACGTGCACGAGCCGGTGCCGCTGGACACCGGCGGGGCGATCCGCAACGCGGCTGCCGGGCTGCGCGGCGGCCCGGACGACCCGGTCGTGGTGCTGAACGGCGACGTGCTGTCCGGGCACGACCTGATCGCGCAGGTGGAGGCGCACGAGAAGGCCGCCGCCGCGGTCACCCTGCACCTGGTGGAGGTGCCGGATCCGGCCCGGTTCGGCTGCGTGCCGACCGACCCCGACGGCCGGGTCACCGCGTTCCTGGAGAAGACGCCGAACCCGGTCACGAACCGGATCAACGCCGGCTGCTACGTGTTCCGGCGCAGCGCGATCGACCAGATACCGGCCGGACGGGCCGGTCTCGGTGGAGCGGGAGACGTTTCCCGGCGCTGATCGGCGCCGCGGAGCTCGTTCTCGGCTCTACTCGACAACTTCCTACTGGCTGGACGTCGGCACCCCGGAGGCGTTCGTCCGCGGCTCCTGTGACCTGGTGCTCGGCAAGCTGGCCTCGGCCGCGCATGCCCGGCCCGTGCGGCGACCGCGCTGGTGCTGCCCGGCGCGGTGATCGACCCGCAGGCGCGAGCTGTCCGGCGGCACCGTGGCCGGGCCCGGCTGCCGGGTCGGCCCCGGCGCGCTGGTGGACGGCTGCGTGCTGTTCGACGACGTGACGATCGGGGCCGGGGCGCGGCTGGCCGCCAGCGTGGTCGCCAGCGGCGCGCGGATCGGCGAGCGCGCCGTGCTGGACGGCGTGGTGATCGGCGAGCGGGCCGAGATCGCCACCGGGAACGAGCTGCGCTGCGGCATGCGGGTCTGGCCGGACGTGCGGCTCGGGCCGACCCAGATCCGGTTCTCCACCGACGCCTGACCGGCGATGGCCGTGGGGGCCGGGCGCCGGATGGCCGCCCCGCGACTACCGCGCGCTCTAGCCCGGCGGGCGGCACCTAGGGTGGGGTAATGAGCGCTGACACGCCCAGCTCGACCCCGCCCCGAGCGCCCCGTCCCCGAGCTCAGTCCGGCGGGCGCTGGCCAGGGCCAGGGACGGCAAGGCCCTCGACCCGGCCGAGGCCGCGGTCGCTGCTGCACGCACGCGGCGAACAGCTCGCCGAGCTGCTCGGCTATGCCGCCAGGACGCGGGACGCCGGGCTGGCCGCGGCGGGCCGGCCGGGGATCATCACCTACTCGAAGAAGGTCTTCATCCCGCTCACCCGGCTGTGCCGGGACCGCTGCGGCTACTGCACGTTCGTCACCGTGCCTGGCCGGCTGGACAGCCCGTACCTGTCCCCGGACGAGGTGCTCGAGATCGCCGCCCGAGGGCGCCGCGCTCGGCTGCAAGGAGGCCCTGTTCACCCTCGGCGACCGGCCGGAGGACCGGTGGCGCCAGGCCCGGGAGTGGCTGGACGCGCACGGCTACGACGACACGCTGTCCTACCTGCGGGCCATGGCGATCGCGGTGCTGGAGGAGACCGGGCTGCTGCCGCACCTGAACCCCGGCGTGCTGAGCTGGCCGGACTTCCAGCGGCTCAAGCCGGTCGCGCCGTCGATGGGGATGATGCTGGAGACCACCGCGGCCCGGCTGTTCACCGAGAAGGGCGGCCCGCATTTCGGCAGCCCGGACAAGGACCCGGCGGTCCGGCTGCGGGTGCTGCAGGACGCCGGCCGCAGCAGCGTCCCGTTCACCACCGGCATCCTGATCGGCATCGGCGAGACGCTGGCCGAGCGGGCCGACTCGATCTTCGCGATCCGGCAGGTGGCCCGCGAGTACGGCGGCATCCAGGAAGTCATCGTGCAGAACTTCCGGGCCAAGCCGGACACCAGGATGCGCGGCGTGCCGGACGCCGAGCTGGACGACCTGGCCGCGACGATCGCGGTGACCCGGCTGGTGCTCGGCCCGTCGGCCCGGATCCAGGCGCCGCCGAACCTGATCGGCGAGCAGTACCCGCTGATCCTGTCGGCCGGCATCGACGACTGGGGCGGGGTGTCGCCGCTGACCCCCGACCACGTCAACCCCGAACGCCCCTGGCCGCAGATCGACGAGCTGGCCGGCCGCACCGCCGCCGCCGGGTTCGAGCTGCGCGAGCGGCTCACCATCTACCCCGGCTACCTCCGCGAGCCGTGGCTGGACCCGCGGCTGGCCGGGCACGTGGCCGCGCTCGCCGATCCGGCCACCGGGCTGGCCGCGCGCCGGCGCGATGCCCGCGCGGCCTGCCCTGGCAGGAGCCGGACGGCGGCTTCGGCAGGCCGCCGGGGCGCGAGCGGCCGGACCGACCTGCACGTCACCATCGACACCACCGGCCGCACGCAGGACCGCAGGGACGACTTCGCCGAGGTGTACGGCGACTGGGCCGAGGTCGGCGCCCGGATCGACCCGGCGGCCCGGCAGCGGCCGCGGGCAGCGCGCGGCCGAGACCGGGGCCGGACGACCGGCGCCGGCGACCGGAGGGCCGAGCGCGCCGCGGCTGCGGGCCGAGGTCGGCGCCGCGCTGCGGGCGGCCGAGCGCGACCCGGCCGGGCTCACCGACGCCCAGGCGCTGGCGCTGCTGGACGCCGACGGCCCGGAACTGGAGGCGCTGGCCGACCTGGCCGACGCGGTGCGCCGGGACACGGTCGGCGACGACGTCACCTACGTGGTCAACCGGAACATCAACTTCACCAACGTCTGCTACACCGGCTGCCGGTTCTGCGCGTTCGCGCAGCGGCGCACCGACGCCGACGCCTACACGCTGTCGCTGGAGCAGGTCGCCGACCGGGCCGCAGGAGGCCTGGGAGGCCGGCGCCACCGAGGTGTGCATGCAGGGCGGCATCCATCCGGACCTGCCCGGCACCGCGTACTTCGATCTCGCCGCCGAGGTCAAGCGGCGCTGCCCGGAGATGCACGTGCACGCGTTCTCGCCGATGGAGGTGATGAACGGCTCGGCCCGCACCGGCCTGCCGGTCCGGGAGTGGCTGATCCGGGCGCACGAGGCCGGGCTCGGCTCGCTGCCCGGCACCGCGGCCGAGATCCTCGACGACGACGTGCGCTGGGTGCTGACCAAGGGCAAGCTGCCCGCCGCGGCCTGGATCGAGGTGATCACCACCGCGCACGAGCTCGGCATCCCGACCAGCGCCACGATGATGTACGGGCACGTGGACACCCCGGCGCACTGGGTCGGGCACCTGCGGGTGATCCGCTCCATCCAGGAGCGGACCGGCGGCTTCACCGAGTTCGTGCTGCTGCCGTTCGTGCACGCCAGCGCGCCGATCTACCTGGCCGGGCTGGCCCGCCCCGGCCCGACCCGGCGGGAGAACCGGGCCGTGCACGCGGTGTCCCGGCTGCTGCTGCACGGCGCGATCGGCAACATCCAGTGCTCCTGGGTCAAGCTCGGCGAGCGACGGCTGCCGGGAGGTGCTGCGCCGGCGGCGTCAACGACCTCGGCGGCACGCTGATGGAGGAGACCATCAGCCGGATGGCCGGGTCGCAGCACGGCTCGTACAAGACCATCAGCCAGTTCGCCGACCTGGTATCGCCGCACCGGCCGGCCACTGCGGCAGCGGACAACTCTCTACGGCATCCCGACGGCAGAACGGATAGCCGCGGCGACTGCCAGCGACGGAGTGTGCCAGTCCGTCCGGGCCGGTCACCGGACCCCGCTCCCGCTGCTGCCGGCGTGACCGTGCCGGTGCCTGAGCTCGCCGCGGTGGCCCGGCGCCGGGTCACGCTCACCGGCTGGGGGCGGATCGCGCCGACCGCGGCCGAGCTGGCCGAGCCCGCCCGCCCGGACCAGGTGGCCGGGCTGGCAGCGGCAGCGCCGCCCCGCGGGCTGATCGCCCGCGGCCTCGGCCGCAGCTACAACAACGCGGCGCAGAACGACGGCGGCCTGGTCATCGGCACCGCCCGGATGAACCGGGTCCTGTCCATCGACCGGCACGGCCTGGCCGAGGTGCAGGCCGGGGTGAGCCTGGACCAGCTGATCCGCGCGGCGCTGCCGGACGGCTGGTTCGTGCCGGTGTCGCCGGGTACCCGGCAGGTCACCGTGGGCGGCGCGATCGCGGCGGACGTGCACGGCAAGAACCATCACCGGGCCGGCAGTTTCGCCCGGCACGTGCCCTGGCTGGACCTGCTGACCCCGGACGGCGAGCTGCGCCGGCTCACCCCGGACGGCGACCCGGAGCTGTTCTGGGCCACCGCGGGCGGGATGGGACTGACCGGGATCATCCTGCGCGCCGCGGTCCGGCTGATCCCGGTGCAGACCTCGCGGCTGCTGGTGGACACGGTGCGGGCCGCCGACCTGGACCAGGCCATGGCCTGCCTGGCCGGCACCGACCGGGCGCACGGCTACACGGTGGCCTGGACCGACTGCCTGGCCAGCGGCCGCGCGCTCGGCCGCTCGGTGATTACCAGCGGCGACTTCGCCGCGGTCGGGGACCTGCCGCCGCGCGAGCGTGCCGATCCGCTGGCGTTCGGGCCGCGCGCCCGGTTCGGGGACCGGCTGAGCGTGCCGGTGACCGCGCCGCCCGGGCTGGTGAACCGGTACACGGTGGGCCTGGCCAGCCGGGCCTGGTACCGCAAGGCGCCGCGGCGGCGGGAGGGCGAGGTCCAGGACATCGGCGCCTTCTTCCACCCGCTGGACGGGATCCGGAACTGGAACCGGGTCTACGGCCCGGCCGGGTTCCGGCAGTACCAGTTCGTGGTGCCGTTCGGCGAGGAGACCACGGTGCGGCGGTCACTGGAGCGGATCAGCGCGGCCAGGGCACCGTCGTTCGTGACCGTGCTGAAGCGGTTCGGCCCCGGCAGTGACGGCTACCTGTCCTTCCCCCTGCCGGGCTGGACGCTGGCGCTGGACTTCCCGGCCGCTACCGGTGGCCTGGCCGCCCTGCTGGACTGGCTGGATGAGCAGGTACTGGCCGCCGGGGGGCGGGTCTATCTGGCCAAGGACTCGCGGGTGAGCCCGGCGGCGCTGGCCGGGATGTACCCGCGGCTTGAGGACTTCCGCAAGCTGCGGGCCCGGATCGACCCGTCCGGCCTGCTCGCCTCCGACCTGTCCCGCCGGCTGGGCCTGTAGCGGCTGGCTGCCGCCGCCATGGCGGCGGCAGCCAGCAACCCGAGGCGAGGGCGATCCGCGTGGCACGGCGCAGCTAGCGCAGGGCGGACCGGCGCCAGGAGACCTCGAACAGCGCGCCGCCGAGTGGCGAGGCGGCGATCCGCCAGTGGCCGCCGGTCGAGCGCACGATCGAGTCGGCGATCGCCAGCCCTAGCCCGGCCCCGCCCGGCTGCTCGCTCGCGCGGTGGAACCGGTCGAACAGCCGGTCCCGCTGCGCCGCCGGAATGCCGGGACCGCTGTCCTCGACCACCAGGCTGACCCGGCCGCCGCGGTGCGCGACGCCGATCCGCACGCTGCCGCCGGGACCGGCGTACCGGCAGGCGTTGTCCGTCAGCACCCCGGCCAGCCGGTCGATCCACTCCGGCGGGGCGCTGATCCAGGCCGGCCCGGCGTCCGTCGCCGCGGCGCCAGTGCCGCCGGCGTCCGCCGCTGCAGCGAACCACACCCGCAGGTCCCCGGACCTGGCCACCGGGCCGAACCGGTCCGCGCACTCCTGCGCGATCGTGGCCAGGTCCAGCGGCTCGCTGCCCGGCGGCGGCGGCCGGGAGTCGAACCTGGCCAGCCAGAGCAGGTCGTCCACGATGCCGCGCAGCCGCCGCGCCTCGCCCTGGATCCGGTGCAGTGTGTCCCGGTACTCGGCCGCCTTGTGCGTGCTGGCCAGCGCGATGCCGGTCTCGGCACTGATCACGCTCAGCGGCGTGCGCAGTTCGTGCGAGGCGTCCGCGGTGAACTCGAGCTGGCGCCGCCTGGACTGCTCCACCGGGGACAGCGCCTTCAGCCCGATCAGCAGCGAGCCGGCGAACATGGCCAGCAGCAGCACCGGGGCGGCCAGCGCCTCCCCGCCGAACAGGTCGGCCTCGATGTGGTCCTGCTCGGCCAGGCTCTGCCCGGCCACCACCAGCGTGCCGCCGCGGCGGCGGGCCAGCAGGCGGAACATGGCCGGGCCGATCCTGGCGCTGACCGGACGCCCGCTGGCGAGGGGCAGCCCGCCGGGCAGCGCAGGCGCGGTGGCCGGCCCGGTGCCCGGTCCTGTGCTGGCGGACCCTGGCCCGCCAGCGCCGCGGCTGCCCGGCGCCCGGGTTCCCGGCGCTCCGGTCAGCGCCCACAGCATGACCGGGGCACCGGCGTCATCGTCGTCGTCATCGTCGGCATCGACGGCGCTCAGCCGGGTGGCGTCGGCCGGGCCGACGTCGGCCAGTCGCTCGCTCAGCCGGGTGTCGACCTGGGCCAGCAGCCGGTCGGCGACCAGCTTGTCCAGCACCGCGATGCAGCCGCCGTAGACCGCGGCCATCAGCAGCGTCGCGATCAGCGCCACCCGGGCGGCCGACGCCACCTGCGGCGGCAGCACCGGCCGCCGGAATCTCACGACGGCACGATCCGGTACCCGATGCCGCGCACGGTCTCGATCTTGACGTGGCCGCCGGCCAGCTTGGCCCGCAGCCGGGCCAGGTGCACGTCGATCGTGTTCGAGCCGAGGGCGTCGGCCTCGTTGTCCCACACCTGCAGCGCGATCGAGCGCCGTGCCACCACCGCCGGGGACCGGCGCATCAGCATCTCCAGGATGCCGAGCTCGGTCGCGGTTACCGCGGGCTGCGCGGTGCCGACCCGGATTGCCCGGGCGGCCGGATCGAGGCTCAGGTCGCCGACCGTGAGCCTGGCCTGCTGCGGCGTGCGCGGCCGCCGCTGCAGGGCCCGGATCCGGGCCAGTAGCTCGCTGAAGTCGAACGGCTTGATGAGGTAGTCGTCCGCGCCCTGATCCAGGCCGGTCACCCGGTCCGCCGCCGCGTCCCTGGCGGTCAGCATCAGCACCGGGACCGGCGAGCGGGCCGCCCGCAGCTCGCGCAGCACGTCCAGCCCGGACCGCCGGGGCATCCGCCAGTCCAGGATCGCCACCTCGTACTCGTACACGCGCAGGTAGCCCAGCGCCTCCATGCCGTCGGGCACCGCGTCCACCGCGTAGCCGCTCTCCCGCAGGCCGCGGGCCAGCGCCGCGCGCAGGCCGGGATCGTCCTCGGCCACCAGCAACCTCACCTGCCCAGGTATACCCGGCCCGTCCCGGTCCCGGCGGCGCTTGCGCATGACCGGCCTGCTACCGGCTGATCCGGCGCCAGGCCGGCCGCGGCACCAGCCGGAGCAGCACTGCCAGCGGACCGAGCTGCCGGGGCACCCACACCCGGCTGGACCGGCCGCGCAGCGCGGCGGCCACCGCCCGGCCGACCGCCTCCGGCGTGGTGGCCAGCGGCGCCGGCAGCATGCCCTGCGGTCATCCGGCCGGTCACGAAGCCGGGCCGGACCAGCAGCACCCGGACCCCGCTGCCGTGCAGCGCGTCGGCCAGCCCGCGGGCGAACGCGTCCAGGCCGGCCTTGGCCGCGCCGTAGACGTAGTTGGCCCGGCGCGGCCGGACCGCGGCGACCGAGGAGAGCACCACGATCGTGCCGCGGCCTGGCCTCGCAGCCGGGCCGCCGCCGCCAGCAGGGTGGTCACGTGCCCGGTGAGGTTGGTCTCGATCAGCGCGGCGGCCTGCAGCGGGTCGCGGTCCAGGACCGGCTGCGGGATCAGCACCCCGGCCGCGGAGATCACCAGGTCCACCGGGCCGCCGGCGAACGCCTTGTCGATCAGCTCCCGGTGGGTCGCCACGGCGGTGGCGTCGAACGGCAGCGTCCTGGCCGGCCACTTCAGCCCGGCGGCGGCGGTGGCCAGCCGCGGGGAGTCCCGGCCGGCCAGCAGCACCTCGGTGCCGGCGGCGGGTCCAGCGCGGCCAGGATGGCCAGCGCGATCTCGCTGGCCCCGCCCAGGATCAGGATCCGCCCGGCGCCGCTGGCGGCCGGGCCTGCGGCCGGCCGCCACCTAGAGCCCCAGCCCGAACAGGGCCAGCCAGGCAAGCTCGCAGCCGACCATCGGGCCGTCCCGCGCGATCAGGTCCTCCACCGGCCTGCTGGTCGGCCCGCGCGGTCAGCCGGTCGAACCTGGCCAGGGCGAGCGCCAGCGGCACCGCGCTGGCCAGGTGCCACCACCGCATCCAGGCATCATGCCCGCTCCCGGCCCAGAGCAGGTAGGCAACGATCATGGCGACGGCCATGGCGCGCTGGCTCAGCCGCAGGGCGGTCAGCGAGTACCAGCGCAGCACCGGCCGGTGGCTGGCCCCGTCCGCGCCGAGCACGGTCAGCTCGCTGAACCGCTTGGCGGTCGCCACCATCAGCGCGCCCAGGCTGCACACCAGCAGGAACCAGCCGGACGGCGGCACGTGCGTGGCGATCGCCCCGCCCAGCGCGCGCAGCACGAAGCCGGAGGCGACGAAGGCCAGTTCCAGCACCGGGACGTGCTTGAGCGCGACGCAGTACAGCAGCGAGGAGGCCAGGTAGATCCCGAGCACCGGACCAGCCGCGGCTCGCCGATGCCCCAGGCGGCTGCCAGCGCGGCCGCGGCCAGCACTACCGCCAGCCCGATCGCGTGCGCCGGGGGCAGCTGCCCGGAGGCCACCGGGCGGTGCCGCTTGTACGGGTGGCTGCGGTCGCGCTCGGCGTCCAGCACGTCGTTGACCAGGTAGGCGGCGCTGGAGGCGGCCACGAAGGCGGCGCAGGCGACCAGCGCGTACCAGAACCCGTCGTCCCGGCCGAGCGACGCGCCGGCCAGCGGCGCCGCGAATACCAGCAGGTTCTTCGGCCACTGCCGGGGCCGGGCCGCTGCGACCGCGGCGATCGCGGCGGCCAGCCAGCGCCCGAGCCGGCCGCCCGGGCTCCGGTGGCGGCCGGGGCGGCCGGTCCGCCCTCGCCCCTGGCCGCGGCGGCGGGCCTGGTCACCGGGCGAAGACCGCGGTGAAGTCGCGGTTGGCCAGCGAGTAGTACCGGTCCGGCGGCTGCACCTGGTCCGGCAGCAGGTTCACCGGAGTCGGGTCGCCCGGATGATGGCGCGGCAGGTAGTACATGAACGACATCCAGTCCGGGTTGATGTCCAGCTGCATCGCGGTGACGCAGCCGGCCCGCCGGAGCAGGCCGGCCAGGTCCTGCACGTTCAGCGCCGGGCCGTAGACGAACACGACCCGGCCGTCGCGGGTGACCCCGATGCCCGAGCGCCACACGTAGTAGCCGCCGCCCAGCGTGGCCCCCCAGCTGGTCTCGATGTTGCTGTTGACCGTGGCGGGCACCCGCCCGTGCGCCACGATCGGCTTCAGGTTCTGCCGGACGCCGGCCACCGCCGGGCTCATCCGCACGCCGCGGTCCCAGACCCCGACCGTCATCAGGCCGCTGCGGTAATACACCATCGAGGCCGCCCCGGCCTGCAGGCTGCCCCTGGTGATCCCGTTGAGGTAGAAGCCGCCCTGCGAGTTGGCGATCTTGAACCCGCCGTTGAACGTGGCCAGCAGGCCGCGCCGGTGCCCGGCCGGGATCATCGCCGGGGTGCCCCAGTCCGCCGGGCCCGGATCTTCCGTCCCCGGCCGCAGCTCGAACCGCAGCAGCTGCTGGTTCATCCACACGATCCCGGCCACATAGGAGGTGTGTACCCGGTCCGGCCGCAGGTAGGTGCCGTAGATCGCGGGCACGCCGTGCACGGTGCCGAGCACCCGCCAGACGCCCTCGCCGCGCAGCGGCTTCCCGGCCGGGGACCTTCAGCCGGGCCTGCGGCCTGGCCAGCGGCCCGGTCAGCGCCGGCCCGGTCCGGTGCGGCCTGGCGTAGTTGCGCACCGGGGCCGCGCTCGGCCCGGTCAGCGCGAACGACGGCTTGCCGCCCACCTTCGGCGGGGAGTAGGTGAGCCACTCGCCGAACGTCACCAGCGGCCCGAGGTAATGGTCGCGGGCCCACTCGGCCACCCGCTCGGAGAACGTGCCGCCGCCCGGCGCGATCAGTGCCCGCCCCAGCGACCAGCCGGTCACCAGCACGAACGCGAGGACCAGGACGACCACTACCCGCAGCCCCCGCCGCCACCCGCGGACCTGCGGGCCGTGTCCGCCAGGCCGCCCGGGCTGCCCCGGCTGCCCCGGCTGTCCCGGCCGTGCCGGCTGCCACGGCCGTCCTGGCTGTGGGTCTGCCCGGTCTCCGGGCCATCCAGTCTGCCCGGTCTCCGGGCTGCTCTGGCCGTCCCGGCCGTAGTCCCCGGTGCCGGGATCCGGCGGGGCGTCGGTGCCTGGCTCGTCGTCGGACTGCCGGATGTAAGCTCCGGGCCCGGTTCGCTTCGCCACCGGCTCCTCCTCCCTGCCACTCGCGGCTCGCCCGGCTGCGTGCTGCCGTGCTGCGGTCCGCGAGTTCCCCCCGAGCCGGGCCCACTGCGGCGCAGATGCCCGTGAGCCCGGGCCAGACTGGCCGGTTAACGGGCACCCCTACCCGGTAGGTCTACGCGCGCAACATTAAGACGGCATTACGGCCAATCGGTTGCCTGAGTGAGGGCGGCGCATGATTGGGGACTCTTGTGTGCAGTATCGCACACAAGACTCCCCGATCATGGTGGCGACGGGACGGCGGTGGGGCGGGGGGGGGGCTAGCGGGGGGTGATGAAGCGGCCGGGGTCCCTGGGCGGGCGGGGCGGGGGGTCGGCGGCCGGGTGGCCGACGCCGACCGCGCCCATCGGCTGCCAGCCGGACGGCAGGTCTAGCGCCGCCCTGGCCACCTCCGGGCAGAACAGAGTACTGGACACCCAGCACGAGCCGAGCCCCTCGACGGCCAGGGCGACCAGCAGGTTCTGCACCGCAGCGCCCATCGAGACCAGGAACATGGCCCGCTCGCTGGCGGCCCGCCGCTGGTCCGGGTAGGCGTGCGCGGCCTCGGTAACCAGGCACGGCACGATCAGCAGCGGCGCCCGGCGCAGTGGCTCGCCGCGCCGGATCCGCCGGGCTATCTGCTCCGGAGTGAACCCGTCGGCGCGTAGGTCGGTCACCCACGCCTCGCGCATGTCGTCCAGCAGCGCGGTCCTGGCCCGCGCCGACTCGACCACGGCGAACCGCCACGGCTCGCTGTGGTGCGGTGCGGGCGCGGTGACCGCGGCCTCGATGGCCCGCCGCACCGCGGCCGGATCTACCGGGTCATCCCGGAACTCCCGTACCGTCCGCCTGGCCGCCAGCACGTCGGCGGCGCCCAGCCGGAACATGTCGTCGGCCACCGGCCGGATCAGCGCGGCCGCGCCGGGCCCGTCCGCCTCGGTGACCAGTCCGGCCAGGCCGCGCACCACGGCCACCGGAATCTGCCGGGCCTTGCCCTTGACCAGGTCGCCGGCCGCGGCGATCTCGTCGGCGACCGCGGCGACGGTCACCTCGAGCGCGGTGCCGAACGCGTCCGCCTGGCCGCGGTGGTCGCGCAGTGGCAGCAGCCCGGCCGCCCCGATCGCGGTATCGGTCTGGCCGTTCCGCCACGGCCGGCCCAGGGTATCGGTGATCACCACGCCGATCCGGGCCCCCCCGTGCTCCCCGGCGGCCCCGTGCTTCCCGGCGGCCCCGTGCTCCCCGGCGGCCCCGTGCTTCCCGGCGGCCCCGTGCTTCCCCGGCGGCCCCGTGCTCGCCGGCGGCACTGTGCTTGCTAACACTGAGCTCGCTGACGGCCTTGCGCAGGCGCCGGGCCGAGTCGTCCGGGTCCTCCGGCAGCAGCACCACGGTGCCCGGCTCGGTGTTGGATGCGTCCACCCCGGCTGCCGCGAGCACCAGGCCGTGCCGGGTGGTCACGATCTGGGTCTGGCCCCGCCGGGCCACCACCCGCACCGTCTCGGCCTCGATCGCGGCATCCCGGTCCATCCGGGCGACCCGGCCCTCGGCCTTGCTGACGATCTTGGAGGTGACCACCAGGATGTCCCCGTCCAGGATCCCCCCGTCGGGCAGGCCGCCCGCCGCGGCCAGGATCAGCGCGGCCAGGTCGTCGCCCGCCCTGACCTCCGGCATCCCGGTTACCGGGATCACGGTGACCCGGCCGACCAGCGGCTCGGTCACAGCTGGCTCGGGCGCGGCAGCCTCAGGCCCGGGCGGCCCATCGATGGGCGGCACAGTCACCGGCTGACCTCGGCGGCCAGGTCCAGTGCGGCGCTGGCGATCCGCGCGGACGCGGCCAGGTCGGTCATCAGCAGCGGCATGGCCCGGACCGCGATCCCGGCCAGCTCGGGCGCGTCCACGGCGTCGGCGTCCTTGTCATCGACCAGCCAGCCGTCCAGCAGCCGCGCCCCGTAGTGCGCCGCCACCCCGGCCGCCGTGACCGGCACCCCGATCGCGGCCAGGCAGGCGTCGGCCATCCCGCGCACCGGCGCGCCGCCGATGATCGGCGAGACGCCGACCACGGTCTTCGCGCGCACCGCGTCGGCCAGGCCGGGGACGGCCAGGATGACGCCGATGCTCACGACCGGGTTGGACGGCGGCAGCAGCACGACGTCCGCCTCGGCGATGGCCGCCAGCACGCCGGGGGCCGGCGCCGCCTGCTCCGCGCCGACCGGGATGATCTGCCGGGCGGGCACCGCGGCGTGCAGCCGCACCCACCACTCCTGGAAGTGGATGGTCCTGGTGGCCCCGCCCTCGGTGATGACCACGTGCGTCTGCACCCGGTCGTCGGACATCGGCAGCAGGGTCACTCCCGGCTGCCAGCGCTGGCACAGCCTGCCCGTTGCGGCCGACAGCGGCAGGCCGTCGCGCAGCAGGCTGGTCCGCGCGATGTGGGTGGCGAAGTCGCGGTCGCCCAGCCGGAACCAGCCGGGCCCGGCGCCGTAGCCGGCCAGCTCCGCCAGCACGGTGAAGCTCTCGGCGTCCCGGCCCCAGCCCTGCTCCTCGCTGATCCCGCCGCCCAGGGTGTACATCACGGTGTCCAGGTCCGGGCTGACGTGCAGGCCGAACAGCGTGATGTCGTCGCCGGTGTTGCCGATCACGGTGATCTGCGCGTCCGGGACCGCCGCTTTAAGGCCGCGCAGGAACCGGGCGCCGCCAATGCCGCCGGCCAGCACGGTGATGCGCATGCAGGCAAGTCTGGCAGGCCGCCGCAGGCCGGCCGGACCGGCCCCGGGCCCGGAGCCTGGTCCCGGGCCTGGCTGGCGCCAGCGCGGGGGTATCCGCTATGACAAGACTCATGACAATCAAACTGGCGGCAGCAATGTCGCGCCTGGGCACGGAGTCCGCCTTCGACGTGCTCGCGCAGGCCAAGGCACTCGAGGCCAGCGGCCGCAGGATCATCCACCTGGAGATCGGCGAGCCTGACTTCACCACGCCGCAGCACATCATCGAGGCGGCCATCGAGGGGCTGCGGGCCGGGCAGACGCACTACGTGCCCGCGCCCGGCATCCCCGAGCTGCGCGAGTCGGTCGCCGCTTTCCTGGACCGGACCGGGCGGCTGCACACCAGCCCGGGCCGGGTGGTCGTCACGCCGGGCGCCAAGCCGGTCATGTACTTCGTGATCTCGGCCATGTGCCAGGAGGGGGACGAGGTCATCTACCCCAATCCCGGCTTCCCCATGTACGAGTCGATCACGGCGTTCACCGGTGCCGTGCCGGTGCCGCTGCCGCTGCGGGAGGAGAACCAGTTCCGGATCGACCCGGACGAGCTGGAGCGGCTGATCACGCCGCGGACCCGGCTGCTGATCCTGAACTCGCCGCACAACCCCTGCGGCAGCGCGCTGACCAAGTCCGACTGCGAGGCGATCGCGGAGATCGCGATCCGGCACGACCTGACCGTGCTCAGCGACGAGGTGTACTGGGCCATCCGGTACGACGGCGGCCACTCCAGCGTGCTGAGCGTGGACGGGATGGCGGACCGGACGATCCTGCTGGACGGCTGGTCCAAGACGTTCGCGATGACCGGGTGGCGGCTGGGGTTCTGCGTGCTGCCGGAGCCGCTGGTCGAGCCGGTGACCCGGCTGGTGATCAACTCGGTCTCGTGCACGTCCGCGTTCAGCCAGACCGCCG
Source organism: uncultured Actinomycetota bacterium (assembly GCA_963719705.1). Classification (GTDB taxonomy): domain Bacteria; phylum Actinomycetota; class Actinomycetes; order Streptosporangiales; family Streptosporangiaceae; genus CAVRCV01. The sequence goes on along the minus strand of CAVRCV010000005.1, from coordinate 316,197 downwards.
CCAAGGCGGCGCTGGACGGCCCGTGGCAGCCGGTGGCGGACATGGTGGCCGAGTTCCGGGTCAGGCGCGACCTCATCACCGAGGGCCTGAACCAGATCCCCGGCATCTCCTGCCAGGTCCCGCACGGCGCCTTCTATGTCTTCCCCAGGATCACCGACCTGGGCCTGACCTCCTCGCAGCTGCAGGCCAGGCTGCTGGCCGAGGCGGGGGTAGCCGCGCTGCCCGGCACCGCGTTCGGCAGCTACGGCGAGGGCTACCTGCGGCTGTCGTATGCGAACTCGACCGAGAACCTGCGCGCGGCACTGGCCGCGATCGGTGACCTGGCCGGGACGATACGGGCAGGCGGGTAGACCGCGATGCCGACCCTGGGACTGGAAGAGCACGTGGTGGACCGGGACGTCTACGACCGGACGGTGACGCGGTTTCGCCAGGCGGGAGTGCTGCTGCCGACGTTCGCGCAGCTCGCCGACCCGGCCGGGATCCCGGCCCGGGCCGGGGCCGCACTCGCCGGGGTCGGGCCGGACGAGCCGCATCCGCTGAACCTGTTCCGGTCGCACTGGTACAACGACGCGGACCGGGTCAGCGTGGCCGCGGTCCCCGGTCACGTGGTGCTGCCGCCGGAGCTGACCGGTGTCGAGGCGCCGATCGTGGTCGCGATCGGGGCCTGGTTCCCGATGATCGGCTCGCACAAGGTGCTCGCCGCCTACGCCTGCCTGGCGCCCAGGGTGATCACCGGCCAGTTCGACCCCGGCTCGCACCGGGCGGTGTGGCCGTCCACCGGCAATTACTGCCGGGGCGGGGTGGCCATCTCCCGGCTGCTGCGCTGCCGCGGGGTGGCGGTGCTGCCGGAGGGCATGAGCCGGGAGCGGTTCGACTGGCTCGGCGACTGGGTCGCCGATCCGGCCGACATCATCCGCACGCCGGGCACCGAGAGCAACGTGAAGGAGATCTACGACAAGTGCGCCGAGCTGTCCGCCGACCCGCAGAACGTGATCTTCAACCAGTTCGCCGAGTTCGGCAACTACCTGGCGCACTACCTGATCACCGGGCAGGCGATGTCGCACGTGTTCGAGCGGCTGGCGCAGGACCGGCCGGAGCTGCGGCTGCGCGCGTTCGTCTCGGCTACCGGGTCGGCGGGCACCATCGGCGCCGGGGACTACCTGAAGGAGCGGTACGGCGCCGCCATCGCCGCGGTGGAGGCGGCGCAGTGCCCGACCATGCTGCGGAACGGCTTCGGCGAGCACAACATCCAGGGCATCGGGGACAAGCACATCCCGCTGATTCACAACGTCGGCAGCACCGACTTCGTGATCGCGGTCTCGGACCGGGCCACCGATCACCTGTCGCTGGTGTTCAGCGAGCCGGCCGGGCTGTCCTACCTGCGCGGGCGGCGGCGGGCGGGCGAGGAGACGCTGGCCGCGCTGCCGCTGTTCGGCCTGTCCAGCATCGCCAACATCGTGGCCGCGGTGAAGCTGGCCCGGTACCTGGAGCTGGGGCCGCAGGACGTGATAGCCACGGTCGCGACCGACGGCGCCGCCATGTACCCGAGCGAGCGGGTCCGGATCGCGGCCCGTGACTTCCCCGGCGGCTTCGACGAGATAGCCGCGGCCGAGGCGTTCGGCCAGTGGATGCTCGCGGCCGGGTCGGCCGTCCCGGGCGAGCTGCTGGAGACCACCAGAACGGACCGGCGGCGGATCTTCGACCTGGGCTATTACACCTGGGTCGAGCAGCAGGGCGTGCCGGTCGAGCAGTTCGCGGCCCGGTGGCAGCCGTCGTTCTGGACCGGCCTGCGCGGCAAGCTGGCCGCCTGGGACGAGATGATCACCGAGTTCAACGGCAGGACCGGGGTAACCGCATGAATCATGCCCTGGCACCCGCCGGGTCAGCGATCGCGTGCGCGGGCTGTGGCTGGGTGCCTGCCGCATCCGAGCCGTACCCGTTCCGCTGCGCCCGGTCCGGCCGGGACGACGACGTGGACCACGTGCTGGTCCGGGTGCTGGATCCGGCCCGGGTGCGGTTCCCGCAAACCGGGCCGGGAGAGGAGGCGGCCGGGACGGAGCAGCCGTTCCGGCGCTACCGCGGCCTGCTGAGCAGCTATCACCGGGCGATGGCGGCCGGGATGACCGACGCCGCCTACTGCGGGCTGGTCCGGTTGCTGGACCGGCAGGTTGCCGGGGTGGACGGGCATGGCTTCGCGCCCACCCCGCTGCGCCGCGACGAGATGATCAGCGCCAGCCTCGGCTTCACCGGGCCCGGCGGGGTCTGGGTCAAGGACGAGACCGGCAACGTGGCGGGCTCGCACAAGGCCCGCCATCTGCTCGGGGTGCTGCTGCACCTGGCGGTGGCCGAGCAGGCCGGGCTGGCCGATCCGGCCCGGCGGCCAGTCCTGGCGATCGCGAGCTGCGGCAACGCCGCGCACGCCGCCGCGGTGCTGGCCAGGGCGGCCGGCTGGCCGCTGCGGGTGTTCGTGCCGTCCGACGCCGATGCCGCGGTGCTGCGGCGGCTTGCCGCGCTCGGCGCCGAGGTCGTGCCCTGCCCGCGGCAGCCTGGCCAGCCGGGGGATCCGGCTTACCTGGCCCTGCTGCGGGACCTGGCGGCCGGCGCGGTGCCGTTCACCTGCCAGGGCAACCTGAACGGCCTGGCCATCGAGGGCGGCCAGACGCTCGGCTACGAGCTGGTATCCGGGCTGGCGGCGGCCGGCCTGGCCGGGGAGCCGGAGCGGGACGGCCGCCCGGTCGACCACCTGGTCGTCCAGGTCGGCGGCGGCGCGCTGGCGAGCGCCTGCATCGCGGCCCTCGACGAGGCCGTGGCGCTGGGCGCGCTGGCCGCCGGACCGCGGGTGCACGCCGTGCAGACCCACGGCGCGCATCCGCTGGAGCGCGCCTATCACCGGGTGCGTGCCGGGCTCGGTGAACCGGCGGGCCCGGCCGAGGTGGCCGCCGCGGTATCGGCCGCCGCCCGGCACCGGTCGGCCTACATGTGGCCGTGGGAGAGCGTGCCGGAGAGCCTGGCGACCGGGATCCTCGACGACGAGACCTACGACTGGCGCGCGGTGGTGGCCGGCCTGCTCGCCACCGGGGGAGAGCCGGTCGTTGTGCCGGAGGACCTGCTCGCCCGGGCGCACGCGCTCGGCCGCCGGGCCGGCTACCCGGTGGACCCGACCGGTACCTCCGGCCTGGCCGGGCTGATGGGCCTGCGTGCCAGCGGCACGGTGGGCCCGCGGGACCGGGTCGTGGTGCTGTTCACCGGCCGGCAGCACTGAGTTCGCAGGCCGGCCGTAGTAATAGCGCGCCGGTGCTTGACCCGCCGATGGCCCGTTAAGGAACAATCAGCTGGGTAAGCCCAGAGTGCCCTGATGCCGGGTGCTCTAGTCGTGTCGGATGAGACGCAAGGGGCACGCGATGGCCAGTGATACTTCGAGAGATATGCCGGCGCCCCGGCCAGCGGCGCAGGAGTACGCGGCATTCAAGATCGAGCAGCACGGTATCGACCTGATCCCGGACAGCGAGCGCAAGCAGCGTCCCAGCGGCCTGGGCTGGCTGTGGGCCGGCGCGGTGTTCAACGTCGAGTTCTTCTTCTACGGCACCCTGATCATGATCTTCGGCCTGTCGGTGTGGCAGGCCATCGTCTGCATCCTGGTCGGCAACCTGTTCTACGCACTGCTCGGGCTGGCCAGCATCCAGGGGCCGCTCACCGGGACCACCGCGTTCATGGTCAGCCGGGCGCCGTTCGGCAAGAACGCGAACCGGCTCGTCGCCCTGTTCAACTGGGTCACCCAGGTGGGCTTCGAGATCGAGGGCGTGTTCTTCGTGGTGGCCACGGTCATCCTGCTGTTCGGCCGCTACAACAACACGCTGGGCACGCCGGCCAAGGTGATCCTGATCATCGCGGCGTCACTGGTCCAGATGCTGATGCCGCTGTTCGGCCACGCCACGATCTCGAAGGTGCTGCGCTGGCTGGCGTACGTGTTCATCGTGCTCAGCGCTGTGCTGGCCGGGTTCATCTTCAACCGGCTGCACCTGTCCACGTTCCACACGCCGGGCGCGTCCTGGGCGGTATGGACCACCGCGCTGGTGCTGCTGATCTCGGTCGGAGGGCTGGGCTGGAGCGAGAACGGGAACGATTACTCCCGCTACCTGCCGCGTGATACGCCGAAGAGCCGCACGTTCTGGGCCGCGACCATCGGCGGCGGGATCCCGTCGGTCATCCTCGAGCTGCTCGGGGTGCTCGCGTTCACGGTGACCACCAAGTCCGTCGGCATCGCCCAGATCGGCGTGCCGCAGGCGTTCCCGTCCTGGTTCGTGGTCCCGTTCCTGATCTTCGCGATCGTCCAGCTGTTCTGCATCAACACCATCGACCTGTACTCGTCCGGGGTCACGCTGCAGGCGCTCGGCCTGCCGGTCAAGCGGTGGGGCGCGGTCCTCATCGACACGGTCGTAGTCGGGGTCGTGACCGGGTTCGTGCTGTTCAAGGGCAACTTCTACACCGACTTCTCCGGCTTCCTGCTGTACATCGTGGTGTGGCTGGCACCGTGGTTCGGCATCCTGCTGACCGACTACCTGCTCCGCCGGGGCCGCTACGACCCGGACTCCCTGGTGACCGGGCGCGGCGGGCTGTACTGGCGGAACGGCGGCATTCACTGGCCGGCCGTGCTGGCCCAGGGGGTCGGCATGGTGGCCGCGCTGATGTGGCTGCAAGCGCCCACCGCGTACCCGGCCTACGTCGGCCCGATCTCGGCCCGCACCGACAACTCGGACTTCAGCTGGCTGATCGGGGTCGTCGTCGGCGCCGTGCTGTACTTCGTGCTGGCCCGGCGCGGCGTCCGCCGGGAGGCCGGCGCCACGGCCGCCCGGGGCTAGCCGGTGCCGCCTGCCGGACGGCTGCAAGCAGTGCTGCTCGATTCGGGCGGCGTCCTGATCCAGCCGCCGGCGGCCGGTGGAACCCGCGGGCTGATTTCGAGCAGACCGTCCTCGCGCAGGATCCTCGTGTTCCGGCGGACCGGTTCGCCGCCGCTATCGCGGCCGGCGACCGGTTCCTGGACGCCTGCGCCACGACGCCGGACCGGGACGACTACCACCGGGTCATGCTGGACGTCCTCGGCGTGGCCGCCACCCCTGCCCTGCTGGCTGACCTGCGGCGCCCGGTGGAGCCCTCGGCGCTGCTGGAGACGTTTCCGGAGGTCACCGGGACGCTCGCCGAGCTGCGCCGCCGCGGGGTCCGGATGGCGGTGGTCTCCGACGCCTGGCCCGACCTGCCCGCAATCCATGACGCGCTGGGGATCGGCGGCTTCTTCGAGGCGTATGCCATCTCCGCGGTGCTGGGCTGCAACAAGCCGGACCCGAGGATGTACCACCACGCCAGCGAGGCACTCGGCCTCGCGCCCGCACAGTGCGTCTTCGTCGACGACGACCCGGACCTGGTGGCCGCCGCGATCGGCCTCGGCTACGCCGGACGTGCCGTCTGCCGTTCGGCCGGCGTGCCGGCCGGCCGCGGCGTGCCGGTCATCTCCTCGCTCGATGAGCTGCTGCCCCTGTTCGGCGGCCCGGCGCCCGGCGCTGCCGGCGGTTAGCGCGGGGTCTCGCGGCGGGTCCGGATGAGGATGCAGTCCCCGCACAGGCCCGCGGCCGTCCGCGCCTGCCGGGCGAGGTCCGGCCCGGCGCATGCGCGTGGACGGCGAAGAACGGCCCGAGCGCGCCCAGGCCGCCGAGAATGTCCGGCACCCTGACTCAGTCCTCGTGCCCCTGGAGCTTGCCGGAGATGTGCTCGATGGCGAGCAGGTCTTCCGGCGCGAGCCGGTCGATGAAATGACGCCGCACCGACGCCAGGTGAGCCGGCGCCGCGTTGGTAAGCGTGTCAAAGCCGTGCGCGGTGAGAAGAAGGAGGCAGCCCCTGCCGTCGGCCGGGTCAGGTGCCCGACGGATGAGCCCTCGGTCCTCCATCCGGGTGGCGTGCCGGGATAGGCGGCTCCGGGACCAGCCCATCTTGGCCGCCTGCTCGTGCAGGGTGCTGGTGTGGTCGGGCCGCTCCGACAGCGTGCTCAGCACCTCGTAGTCGGCCGCCGACAGCCCGATCGCGGTCAGGTCCCGCGCCGTGCCCGCCTGGATGGCGGTCATCGTGCGGTGGAAGGCCCGCCACGCTCGCTCCTCATCCGGGTTCAGCCAGCGGACGGCCGCAGCTTTCTTTGACATGTAACCAACCTACCGCCTAGACTTCGTTTCTATGTCAACGAAATTGGTGCGCGTCCTCGTGCTGCTGTGCAGCACCCGCCCCGGTGCCCTGGGCCCGGCAGTTGGGGAGTGGCTGATCGACACGATCACTCCCCGTGCCGCCGAACTTGGCGCCAGCCTCGTGCCGGTTGCCCTCGGCGACCTGGGCCTGCCCTTTCTCGACGAACCCGAGCACCCGTCCTCGGGCGCCTACCGGCATGACCACACGCGGCGATGGAGCGCGCTCGTGGACGCGGCGGACGGCTTCATCGCCGTGACGCCGGAGTACAACTACGGGATGCCGGCCACCCTGAAGAACGCCCTCGACTACCTTGCCCGTGAGTGGGCGTGGAAGCCGATCGGCTTCGTCAGCTACGGCAATACCTCGGCCGGCACCCGGTCGGTTCAGCATGCCAAGCAGGTGGTGACCACGCTGCGGCTGATGCCGCTGGGTGCCACGGCCGCGATCCGCATCGGTGACGCGGTGGAGGGCGGGCGGGTCCGGCCGGACGCCGCCCTGGCCAGGGCGGCTGTCGGCGTACTGGACGAGCTGGTGCGGGTTGCCTGCGCACTGCGGCCGATGCGGGAACGAGGCGGGGCCGGGGTGCTGCCCGGCTTGCTGCCGGGTTCCTACCTGAGGCGGCTGACTCCTGACGATGCGCCTGAGGTCACCGTGCTGCAGCGGTGCTGCTGGGTAGACGAGGCCGTCGCTAACGACACCCTGGCGATCCCGGCTCTGCGCGAGTCACCGGAGCAGGTGCGCGAATGGCTCGCCGCCTGGAAGGCCACTGGCCTGTGCCGGGATGGCCGGCTCCTGGGCATGGTGCGTGCCCGCCGGGACGGCCCCGACTGGCACGTGGGGCGGCTGGCCGTGGTACCCGACCTGCGGGGTCATGGCCTGGGGCGCTGGCTGCTCCGCACCGCCGAGGCCACTGCCGAGCCGGGCTGCCGTCGCGTCGTGCTGTTCACCGGTGTCAGCAGCCAGGCGAACATCGGCCTTTACCAGAGCGAGGGATACGAGCTGGCGCCGGCCAGTGCTGACGGGTCCGCCTGCCTCACCAAGGATCTGGGCCTGTGAGCGCAGCCGCTTCCGGGCACCCGGAAGCTAGCTCTTGGTGAAGACGGCGTGGATGGTGATGGTGTTCTTCATGGCCGTGCCCATCTGACTCCAGGTGAGCCCGAACTGCGACCGGTCTACCTCCACCGTGGCGTCGAGCGCGATCGCGCCGCCATCGAGGCCGCTGACGGTTGCCGGGAAGGTGATGGGGCGGCTCTGGTCACGGACCGTGAGCGTGCCGGACACGGAGGCGCCTTCGGCGGTGGGCGTGAGGCTGCCAAGGGTGAAGGTGATCACGGGGAACTTTTCGCTCAGGAAGAAGTCACCGGAGCGAAGATGGGCGTCCCGCTTGGCGTTCCTGGTGTCGACCGAGCCGGAGGCCACGTCGAGCTGGCCGGTGATCTCGCCTGCCGAGGTGATCGTCGCGGTGCCGTTGAGCTCACGGAAAGCGCCCTTGACCGGGACGAGGCCCCAGATGCTCCTGCTCCGCAGCGCGACGGTGGACCGTCCGTTGTCGAGCGTCCACTTTCCTGCCAGTGAGCCGTCCGCTAGCTGTGCCTGCAGTTCCGCCGAGCCCTGTCGTGCTGGCGTGGTCATGGCTGATCTCCTGATGGGCGAGTTGTCTAGCAGGGAGCTATCACCATATTGGCTGATGCTTTCGACGGCAATCGCCCGTTTCGGCGCGGCGTCCGGCCGACAGGCATCACGCTATGTAATGTCATATAACGCCGGGTAGGTCGAGATCATGATTTTGAGGCGGATAGTGGCGGCGCCGACGAGAGTTTGCCAGGCTAGGGCGGAGCGGACCAGCGGAGGATTCGCGGATAGCTGTCTGCGGGGGGCCAGGACCACGATCTACGTGCCCCGTTCCAGCGGAGATGGCGACCGGCCTCAGCGTCAGCAAACCGATCAGAGGAGCTTGGATGAAGTTGAGCCGTCGAGTTCGCGTGGTTGTCGGGGTGGCTGCACCGGTCGCCGCGCTGGCCGCCCTGGTGCCCGGCAACGCTGCGGTGGCTGCCGGGTCGCACCTCGCGGCGGGCCATGCCGCGTCGGTTACCCATGCCCGCCCGGTCCTGGGCCCGCCGCTGGGACGTGCGAAGCGGGCCGCCGTGGTGCCGGACCTCACGCCGGGGCAGGCGTCGCCCTGGACTGCGCTGAAGAACGCGCCCCCGTTCGATCCGGGAACGATGCTGCTGGCCAGTGACGGCACGGTGCTGGTCCACTCCGAGCCTCCCTCCGGGGGGACCAGCGCATGGTACAAGCTCACGCCGGACGCCAAGGGCAGCTACGTCGACGGAACCTGGAGCCAGATCGCGTCGATGCCGGGGGGCTATGACCCGCTGTACTTCGCCTCGGCGATCCTGCCGGACGGGAAGATGATCGTGGAGGGCGGCGAGTACCTCGGCGGAACCCCGGTGTGGACCAACGAGGGCGCCATCTACAACCCGGCTACGAACAAGTGGCAGTCGGTCGCCCCGCCCGGCGGATGGGCGAACATCGGGGATGCCCAGAGCGACGTGCTCGCCAACGGCACCTTCATGCTGGCCCAGGCGTGCCAGAACTGCACCTCGTCGAGCCCCATCCTGAGCACGAGCGATGCCCTGTTCAACCAGACCGGCCTGACCTGGACGACGCTCGGCGGGCAGGGCAAGAACGACCCGAATGACGAGGAAGGCTGGACGCTCGAGCCGAACGGCCAGGTCCTGACCATCGATACCTGGCTGACCCCGACCACCGAGCTGTTCACGCCGTCCAGCCTGAGCTGGTCGAACGCGGGGAACACGGTGAAATCGCCGGTCAACAGCGCAGCGGTCGAGATCGGCCCGCAGGTCGAGATGCCCGGCGGCAACACGTTCGTGGTCGGCGCCGGGTCGGGTGCGGAGGCACCGGCGGCGTGCACCACCCATTCACCCGCCGCCGACGCGCTCTACAACTACGCGGCCGGGAAGTGGGTCAGCGCCCCCTCGATCCCCACGGTCGGCGGCCTCCAGTACGACAGCGCCGACGGGCCCGGCTCGGTCCTGCCGGACGGGAACGTGCTGTTCGACACCAGCCCCTGCGTCTACAACGCCCCGATCGCGTTCTTCCTGTACAACGCCAAGTCGAACACGATCAGCGCGGTGCCGGACGTGCCGAACGCGGCCAACGACTCTACCTACTACACCCGGCTGCTGGCGCTGCCGAACGGGCAGGTGCTGTTCAACGACGGCAGCTCGCAGATGCTGGTCTACACGGCCGGCGGGACTCCCAGCCCGGCCTGGGCGCCATCGGTCTCCTCGATCAGCTCCTTCAGCTTCAAGCCCGGTCAGACCGGCAGCCTGTCCGGCACGCAGCTGGCCGGGCTGGACCAGGGCGCTACCTACGGTGACGACGTCCAGGACAACACCAACTTCCCCCTGGTGCAGATCACCAACGCCAAGACCGGCGTGGTCACCTACGCCCGGACGAAGAACTGGAGCTCGGTCTCGGTTGCGCCGGGAGCGGCCTCATCGACCCAGTTCACCATCCCGGCCGGGACGCCGGCCGGGGCGAGCAACCTGGTAGTGATCGCGAACGGGATTGCCTCCCAGCCCGTGCCGGTCACGATCCGCTGACGGCGACCGCCGCCCGTCGCGGCGGCAGCAGCCAGCCATAGCCCGTCCTTCCGCCCGGCGCGAGCCGGGCGGAAGGACGGGCTCGTTTCGGGTTGCCTGCGAGCGCTAGCCTGCAGACCGGCCAGCCGCTGTGACAGAAGTGACACGGGTGAATTGCGGCTGCCCCCGCGCATGCGGTACAAAGGGGAGACCGGCGATGAGGCTCGCCGTTAACTGCGAATCTCGCTGATGGCCTCTACCACGCACAGGCCGGGAGACCGGCGTGGCAGAGGAGCGCGTCAGTGGCCGATGAGATGCCGGGCGAGCAGGGACCGTGGTGAGCCCGGCACTGCCGGTGCTGGTCGTACAGCTGCTGCAGGTCGTCACGGTGGCAGCGGTCGCTCCCGGGGTCTCGGGGGTGATCAGCCGGGCCGAGGCGCGCATGCAGGGGCGGACCGGGCCGCGGATCCTGCAGCCTTACTACGACCTGGCCAAGCTGTTCCGTAAGGAAGCCCTGGCGCCGGAGGGCTCGAGCTGGGTGTTCCTGGCCGCGCCGCTGGCGGCCGTGGCCTGCTACCTGACGGTGCCGCTGCTGATTCCCGTGCTGACCACGTTCGGGCTGCCGCTGGGCTATATGGGCGACATCCTCGGCGGCGGGTTCATCTTGTCGATGGCCAGCTTCCTGGTAACGGTCGCCGCGCTCGACACCGGCAGCCCGTACGCGCAGCTGGGCGCGAGCCGGGCCAAGACGTTCGCCGCGATCACCGAGCCGGTCGTGCTGTTCGTGGTGTTCACCGTCGCCCTGATCACGGGAACCGACCTGCCGTACGCGCTGGCCGCGACGGTCCGCTCGTCGGCCGGGCAGATCATCCGCCCCGCGCACCTGCTGGCCGCGGCCGCGCTGTTCATGGTGATCCTCTACGAGACCGGGCGGATCCCGGTGGAGACCCACACCGGGACCAGCGAGTTCGGGATGATCGAGGAGGCGCGGCCGTTCGAGCACTCCGGCCCGTACTTCGCGCTGCTGCGGTGGGGCTCGGCGATGAAGCAGCTGATCCTCTACACGATCCTGCTGAACGTGTTCGTCGCCCCGTGGGGCCTGGCCTCGTCGGCCGGGCTCGGGCCGGTGCTGCTGGCGATCGCGGCGCTGACCGGCAAGGCAGCCGGGCTCGGCATCGTGGTGGCCGTGATCGACAACTCGTTCGCCAAGCTGCGGCTGTTCAAGATCACTGAGTTCGCGGCCGGTGCGTTCCTGCTCGCCGTGCTGGGCGTGTTCACCCTGTACCTGGGCGGTGGCTGATGCAGTTGCTGCTGGCCGTCCCCGTGGTAGCGCACCCCGTGGTAACTCACACCGTGGTAACTCACCCCGTGGTGACTCACACCGTGGCGGCACCGAGCGCGCTGTCGGGCGGCGCCAACGTGATCGCGGTCGGGGTACTGCTCGCCGAGTTCGGCATGTTCCGCCAGGCGCTGATCCGGGATCAGGTCCGGTTGTACGCGGCCCAGTCCGCGCTGCTGTCCGTGCTGGCCGTGCTGGTGGCGGCGACCCGGCACCTGCCTGACCTGTACGCGCTGGCCGGGCTCTCGCTGCTGCTGAAGGTCGTGATCGTGCCGACCGTGCTGCGCAGGCTGCTGCGCGGGATCGGCGCCATCGGTGGTGATCCCCGGTGGAGTGACATCGCCGGCAGCCATGCCCTCAGCGTGGCCAGCGCGGTCCTGGCTGCGATCGGGGTGGCCGCGTTCGGCTTCTTCACCGTCGCGGCGCTCGGCCTCCGCAGCCCGGTCCTGCCCGCGACAGCGCTGTCGGTGTCGGTCGCGGTCATCCTGGTCGCGTTCGTGCTGATGATCGTGCGCCGGGACGTGGTGTCCCAGGCCATCGGGTTCCTGTCGCTGGAGAACGGCGTGTCCCTGACGGCCCTGGTGGTCGCCGCCGGGCTGCCGCTGATCCTGGAGATCGCGTTCCTGTTCGACCTGCTGGTCGCGGTCGTGGTGTTCGGCCTGCTGATCCGGGTTCATCACGGCCGGTCCGAGTCCATGTCCACGGCCGAGCTGACGAGCCTGCGGGGGTAGCCGGTGGAAGTCGTGATCCTGCTGCTGCTCACCCTGCCGCTCGCGGCCGCGCTGGCCTGCGCGCTGGTGCCGGTCGCCGGCCGGCCGCGGCGTCACCGCGGCCTGCGGCGCGGTCAGCTTCGGCCTGACGGTCGCGCTGGTGCCGGCCGCCGCCCATGGCGATGTCAGCTACCTGAGGTTCCTGCGGCTCGATGCGGTGAGCGCGGTGTTCCTGCTGGCGACCGGCTTCCTCTACGGCGCGGTCGCGGTCTACTCGGTCGGCTACCTGCCGGACGGCCGTCCTGGCCGGCCGCAGGCCCGCTACTCCGCGCCGGCTGCTGGCCGGGCTGAACCTGTTCGCCTGGGCGATGCTGGCAGCGCCCCTGATGAGCAATCTGGCGCTGCTGTGGGTGGCGGTCGAGGTGACCACCGTCGTCTCCGCGCTGCTGGTCGCGCTCGAGAACACCGACGGGGCGGCGGAGGCGGCGTGGAAGTACGTGCTGCTGGGCTCGGCCGGCCTGGGCCTGGCGCTGCTGGCGGTGATCTTCGCCTATGACGCGGGTGCCCACGTGCTCGGCCAGTCCTACGACCTGGGCTTCACCCAGCTGCTGGCCATCGCGGGACGGCTGCCGCATGCCCCGGTGCAGCTGGCGTTCGTGCTGGCGGTGCTCGGGTTCGGCACCAAGATGGGCCTGGTGCCGATGCACACGTGGCTGCCGGACGCCCATTCTGAGGCGCCGACCCCGGTGTCCGCGCTGCTCTCCGGCTCGCTGCTGGCCGTCAGCTTCTACGCCATCCTCCGCTTCTACCAGGTGGCGCAGGCAGCGCTCGGGCCTGCCTTTCCGCGAAACGTCATGCTTGCCTTCGGCGTCGCGTCCCTGCTGCTCGCCATGCTCTACCTGTTCGGCCAGCGCGACATCAAGCGGCTGCTTGCCTACTCCAGCGTGGAGCACATGGGCATCCTGGCGATCGGGGTCAGCTTCGGCGCCCCGGCCGCGCTGGCCGGCGTGCTGCTGCACGTGCTGGCCCACGCCGCGGCGAAGGGCAACGCGTTCATGGGCGCCGGGGTACTCGTCCGGAAGCTCGGCACCAAGCAGCTCAGCGCCATCCGCGGCGGCCTGGACCTGCTGCCGTGGAGCGGGCCGCTGTTGCTGCTGTCGGTCTTCGCGCTCGGCGCGATGCCGCCGTTCGGGCTGTTCCGCAGTGAGTTCGAGATCGTCGCCGGCGGGCTGGGCTCGGGCCGGTACACGGCAGCCGCGATCCTGATCATCGCGGTCACGGTGGCGTTCCTCGGACTGGCCGCACCGGTCACCCGGATGCTGATGCTCCCGGCCGCGCCGCGGCCGCCCCGGCTGGGCGAGCCGAGCTGGTGGATGGTGGTCCCGGTGCTGGCCGGTGCGCTGGCGCTGCTGCTGCTCGGCGTGCATCCGCCGGCCGAGCTGACCGGGCTGCTCGGCCGGGCGGTCGCGCTGCTCGGGGGCCGGCCGTGACCGCGCCGACCGGCCGCGAGCTGGTGGCGGGCATGGCCGAGCTGAGGGCCCGGGTGACGGCCCGGATCGCGGCCGGGGAGCGGCTGGCCGACCTGTTCGGCACCGCCCGCGAGGCCGGCGTCCTGATCACCGCGCAGCTCGCCGGGACCGGCGGGTACACCGCGCTGGACGCGCTGATACCAGCCAGTCAGGCCAGCTATCCGGCGCTGACCCCGCTGGTCCGTCCGGCGTTCTGGTACGAGCGGGAGATCCATGACCTGTTCGGGGTCGTGCCCGAGGGTCACCCGCGGCTGGAGCCGCTGATCGACCCGGACCCGGCCGTGCTGCCGGCCCACGTTGTCGGCCCCGGTATGTTCACGATCCCGCACGGGCCGGTCCGCTCGGGCGTGACCGAGTCGATCGAGTACCTGGTGGAGACGCCGGGAGAGGACATCCCGCACCTGAACATGCGGCTGTTCTACAAGCACCGCGGGATCGAGAAACGGATGCAGGGCCTCAGCCCGGCCGACGGGGTACTGCTGGCCGAGCGCACCGAAGGCGTGGCCTCGGTCGCGCACGCGATCACCTACTGCCAGGCCCTGGAATCGATCGCCGGCACCGAGGTACCGTGGCGGGCCGCGCTGATCCGGGTACTGCACGCCGAGCTGGAACGGCTGGCCTGTCACCTGGACGTCATCGTCCGGCTGGCCGACGGGGCCGGGCTCGCGGTCGCGACCGCCCGGTTCGGCTGGCACAAGGAGAACGTGCTGCGGCTCACCGGGCAGCTGGCGGGCAGCAGGTTCGGCCGCGGCGTGGTCGTGCCCGGCGGAGTCAGCGCCGCACCCGTTCTGGACCCGGCCGGCCTGCTCGCCGCGGTCGCGGACCTTGACCGGCAGACCACCGCCGACATCGGGCTGCTGCTCGGAACCGCGTCGTTCCTGGACCGGCTGCGCCGGACCGGACCGCTGCGGCCGGCCAGGGCGGCCGCACACGGGGCACTCGGCCCGGTCGGCCGGGCCTCAGGACAGGCCGGTGACCTCCGGCAGTCCAGGCCGTACGCCGGTTACGGGTCCCTGGGCGTGCCGGTCAGCTCGCGGCAGGACGGCGACGCGCTGGCCCGGCTCGAGGTCCGCACCGACGAGATCGCCGGCTCCTTCCACCTGCTGCGCCAGGCCGCGGACGAGCTTGCCGAGGCCGGTGACGGGCCACTGCGGGCCCGCTGCGACCCGGCGGACGGCCGCGCTCTCGCCTGGGCCGAGGCGCCGCATGGTGAGCTGCTGTATGACGTGCGGATCGAGGACCGGCGGATCACCCGGTGCCGGATCCGGCCGGCCGCCTTTCACAACCTGGTGCTCATGCACGAGGTGTTCGCCGGAGACATCCTGACCGACTTCCCGTTCATCGAGGCAAGCTTCGGGCTGCCCGTGGCCGGGGCGGCCCGGTAGGAAGGGGCAGCGGATGTGGGTTCTGCGCGGCCTGCTGGGCGGGCGGCTGACCACCCGGTGGCCAGCCCGGCCGGACCGGTACGCGGCCGCCACCCGCGGCCCGGCCACCGCCGGAAACGGGCAGCCGGGCGCCATCACGGCCGGCGAGGCGGCCCGGCTGTGCCCGGCCGGCGCCATCGGCATCGGCGCTGACGGCACGGCGGCGGTGGACCAGGGCGGCTGCATC
Organism: uncultured Actinomycetota bacterium; assembly: GCA_963719705.1. Taxonomy (GTDB): domain Bacteria; phylum Actinomycetota; class Actinomycetes; order Streptosporangiales; family Streptosporangiaceae; genus CAVRCV01. Next base: position 301,172 of record CAVRCV010000005.1, on the reverse strand, counting down.
CTGTGCGGCCGCTGCATCAGCGCCCGGCCGGAGGTGTTCACCTGGTCAGCTGGCCCGCACGCCGCCGCCGTCTCCCGCGCCGGGCTGGTCGTGCCGCCGCAGGAGACCCCGCAGGCGCTGGCCGCGATCACCAGCCGGCTGCGCGAGCGCAGCCGGGCGCTGCGCCGCTCGGTGCACCTGCGGCACGTCGACGCCGGCTCGGACGGCAGCGAGGAGTGGGAGATCCTGGCCCTGCTGAACCCGGTCTACGACATTCACCGGCTCGGCATGTTCTTCACCGCCAGCCCCCGGCACGCCGACATCCTGCTGGTCACCGGGGCCGGAGCACGCGGGATGGCCGGGCCGCTGCGGGAGACCTACGAGGCGATGCCGCATCCCAAGGTGGTCATCGCGGTCGGCACCGACGCCGTTGGCGGCGGCATCGTCAGCCCGTCGTACGCGACCAGCGGCGGCATCGGCGGGATCGTGCCGGTCGATGTCTGGCTGCCGGGTTCTCCGCCGCCCCCGTTCGCCATCCTGTCCGCGCTGCTGCTGGCGCTCGGCCGGCTTCCGGCGGGAGCGGGGCCTGCCGGGGCCGGGCCTGCCGGAGCTGGGGCAGCCCCCGCGGGGACGGCCGGCGCCGCCCGTCACGGCGTCGGCAGGAGTGACCGGTGACCGGGTATGGCGCGGTGCTGGCCACCACGGGGCTGGCCACCACGGGGCTGGCCACCACGGGCTGGCCACCACGGGGCTGGCCACCACGGGGCTGGCGGCCGGGCTGATCCTGCTCGCGGCTGGCGCCGCCACCGACCTGGTGGCCGGGCCGCGCCGTCCGGCCTGGCGGACCGTGCCCTACCTCGCGGGTGCGGCCGGGTCTGCCTGCCTGGCCGTGGCCGGCGCGGCCGCGGTTTCCGGGCAGCAGGTGGCGCTGCGGACCGGCGGCCTGCTCGGTGCCGTGGCGGCCGGCGCCAAGACGGCAGGAACGGTGCCCGCCGGCTCGCACCCGCTGTTCTACCCGGCAGGCGCCCTGGCCGCGGACCGGCTGTCCGGGCTGTTCCTGCTGATCGCCTTCGCCGCCGCCACCGCTGTCTCGCTGGCGTTCGCCTCCTGGGCGGCCGGGCCGGACCGCCCGGCCCGGCGCGGCCTGGGCGCCGGATACGCGCTGGCCCTCGGCTCGGTCGCGGTCGTGCTCACCGCGCGGGACGTGTTCACGTTCCTGTTCGGCTGGGAGTCGCTGACCCTGGCGTTCTGGGTGCTGGCCGGCTTTCGCCGGCACGCCCCCGGCCGTCCGGCGGCCGCGCTGGTCACGCTGGCGTTCGGCCGGATCAGCGGAGCGTTCCTGCTGGCCGGGATGCTGCTGCTGGTGACCAGGTCCGGGTCGCTGACCCTGGCCGGGCTGGCGCAAGCGCCTGCCGGCCGGGCCGGTCCACCGCGATCGTGCTGCTGCTGGCCGGGTTCGCGGTCAAGGTGGGCCTGGTGCCCTTCCAGGTCTGGCTTCCCCGCGGCTATGCCGCCGCGCCGGGCCCGGCCCGCGCCGTCATGGCCGGGGTCGCGGTGAACGTCGGCTTCTACGGCCTGTGGCGCACGCTGGCGCTGCTCGGCCCGCCCCCGGCCGCCGTGACCGGCATCCTGCTGCTGCTCGCCAGCGCAACCGCCGTGCTGGGCATCGCGCACGCCGCGGTGCAGGGCAGCCTGCAGCGCGTGATCGCCTACTCCAGCGTGGAGAACACCGGGCTGATCCTGGCCGGGTTCGGCGTGGCCCTGGTCGGAGCAGCCAGCGGCAGCCGCTCCCTGACGGCAGTCGGCTTGCTGGCCGCCACGCTGCAGGTGATCGCCCATACCGCGGCCAAGTCGCTGCTGTTCGTCTCCAGCGCCGGCATCCAGGCGGGCGCCCGCACCGACGACCTGGACCGGCTGCGCGGATCGGCCAGCAGGTCGCCGTGGAGCGGCACCGGGCTGGCCATCGGCAGCCTCACCCTCGCCGGGCTGCCGCCCACGGCCGGGTTCGTCTCGGAATGGTTCCTGCTGGAGGCGCTGATGCAGCAGTTCCGGGTGCCGGGCCTGGCCGACCGGCTCGTGCTCGCCGTCACCGGAGCCGCGGTAGCACTCACTGCCGGGTTCGCCGGCGTGACGTTCGTCCGGCTGATCGGCATGGTCGCGCTCGACCGGCCCGTGCTTAACGACACCGTGCTTAACGACACCGTGCTTAACGACACCGTGGTTAACGACACCGCGGAGCAGCAGTCTGGCAGCAGCGGCGATCCCGGTCCCGCCGGGCGGGCCTGCCTTGTCCTGCTCGCTGCCGCCTGCTGCGCGCTGGCCGCGCTGGCGCCGCTGGAGATCCGGGTGATCGCGGACGGCCTGACGCCGGTGCTGCCCGCCCCGGCCGTGACCGCCGCGCTGAAATCCCCGTGGGTGCTCCAGCCGGTGTTCGCCGGCTTCTCCATCCTGTCCCCGTCCTGGCTCTGGGTGATCATGCCCGCCCTGCTCGCGGTGGTCGCTGCCCTCGCCTGGCTGGCCTCGGGCGGCCGGCTGCTGCGGGTGCGCCGCGTCCCGGCCTGGCGGTCGGCCACCGCCGGGGTATCCGGGCCCGACAGCTACACCGCCTTCGGCTTCGCCAACCCGGCCCGGCGGGTTCTCGCCGCCGTGCTGCACACCAGGACAGCAGTCACCCGGCTGGACGCGGCCGGCGGCAACGGCGGCCAGGAGTCCGAGCCCCCGGCCGCCGGGCACGTCGAGTACAGCTCCGATGTCATCGAGGTCACCGAGCAGTACCTGTACCGGCCGCTGCGGCAGCCGTTCGAACTGCTGGTCCGGCAGGCCCAGCGGCTCCAGTCCGGCCGCCTGGACGCCTATCTCGCCTACATGCTCATCGCCCTGATCGCCGCCATAGCCGTGGTAACCGGCCTGCATTAACTGCTGCCGCGATTGCTAGCCGAGCGCTGCGCCGCGTGGCGAACCAGCGGGCGGCGGCCCGCATGCTCGATCTGCCGGACGAAACCGGCGCCGACCTGTCTGATATACGATAGAGCTAGTGACAGACATCAAAGCTGGGGAGAAAATGATGTCGAGGACGATGGTCGACCTGGACGACGAGGCTCTAGCGCTGGCCAGCGAGGAACTTGGCACCAAGAGCAAGGTCGCGACCGTGAACGCCGCCCTGCGCCGCGTGGCGAACCAGCGGGCGGCGGCCCGCATGCTCGATCTGCTGGACGAAACCGGCGCCGACCTGTCTGATGAGGCGATGCGCGGGGCGTGGCGGGACGGCGGCCGCGGTTGAGCGTGCTGCTTGCGGACAAGTCCGCGCTCGAATGGGCCCGGCGGGACCGGCGTGCCCGCGCAGCGTTCCTGAGCCTGCGCGCCGCCCATGTCATCGCCGCATGCCACCTGACGGCCCTGGAGATCTGCTACTCCGCGCGGAACCAGGCTGACCTGGAAGTCCTGGTCGCCGGGCAGCGGGCACTGGAGTGGCTTCCGGTCGGCGAGGCAGCGATGGACCGGGCACTAGAGGTCCAGCGGCTGCTGGCCGGGCATCGCGGCAATGGTCACCGGCGCCCGATCCGGACCTGATCATCGCCGCGACCGCCGAGCTGCGCGGCGCCGAGGTACTGCACGTCGACAGCGACTACGACATGATCGCCGAGGTGACCGGCCAGCCGGTGCGGCGCTTGTTCGATCCGGACCAGCCATAACCGCGCTGGCCGACTAGGTGAGGCGGGTGCCGTCCTGCTCTAGCCAGGCGGTAATGGCGTCTTGCCAGGACTGGAGGTAGGCGGGATACCCGTCGGCGAACTGGCGGAGCTTCAGGTCGGCCGGACCGGTGAGTGCGGTCAGCTGATAGCTGACCTCGACTTCGCTGTGCTGCCTGGGTTCGCCGTGCCGGCCGGCCGGACTGATCGTGATGGTCACGGTGCCGGCCAGGTCGCCGGGGCTCACGCGGGCATACGAAATACGCTGGCCCGGCTGCCGGGCGGTCACCAGCCAGATCGTGTGCTGGCCGTGGGCGCTGGTCTCGAACACGGTTCCGGGCTCGGTGTCGTCCGGGGCCGGGGCCGGGAAGCGAGGATGCCATCCGTGCGCCCAGTCCTGTTCCCCGCGCGGGGTGAACAGACGGAACGCCTCGCCGGGCGGCAGGGGCAGCTGGATGCGGCCGGTGAGCCGCTGCGTGCCGGTCATGGCCGTTCCTGCAGCTTGTGCGCGTCAGCGGCGGTCAGGGTCAGCCCGTAGACCGCCTTGAGCTGGTCAATCCGGGCCAGGACTGGCGGCCCGAACGGAGCCTTACCCTCGAAGGCGTGCAGAACGATGCCCTCGACCAGATCGCCGAGGGACACCCCGAGGTACTCGGCGAGGCCCTTGAGGACCTTCAGCGTGCTGCGCTCGATGCGAAGACCGGTCTGCGTCCGATCGATTGTTACCACGGTAACAAGGTAACGCATCTCGGCGGGGTAAGAGCCTGTCCGCATGCACGATGTGGGTGGGCAGGTCGGTATCGGCCCGCGGGCTGTGCCCCACCGTTGTCTCCAGGCCGTGCCTGCCGAGCAGGTCGCAGACGGCGGCAAGCTGATCGCCGTGGTCGGTGACCTCGACGATCGCGTGCCGGATCAGCGGCCAGTGCGCGGCATCGATGCCGCGCAGCACGTCAAGCTCGGCTCCTTCCACGTCGATCTTGACCAGGTTGACCGGCCGGCCCGCGGCCAGGAAGGCCGACAGCCGCTCGACCGGCACGCTGATCTGGCGGCCCCGGAACAGCCGCTCGGCAACGCGCGGGCTGAAGGCCCGGCCCAGCACGGTCTTCGCCGATCCGGTGAGTTCCGGGTACCTGGTCGAGTTGCCGGGAAGGGCCGGGTAGTAGACGAACGGCGCGTCCTGCTCCGCCGAGCTGCCGAGGGCGACTTCCCGTACCGTGACGCCGCTGAGCCGGTGCAGGCCGATGTTCTGCCGCAGGATCGCCGCCGTTTCGGGCGACGGCTCGAAGGCGAGGATCTCGGCGCCGGGGCAACGGAGCTTGACGAACAGCGCGAACAAGCCGATATTCGCGCCCGCATCGATAACGAAAGGCTGTTCCCGCAGGTCAACGGGGTCGTAGCAGCCGTCGCGGAAGATCTCCTGGTACAGGAACCGCGCCTCGATGTTGCTCGAGGCGAACACCTGCAGGCCGTCATCGAGGCCGACCAGCTGCGGTGCGGCCATGCATTCACTCTTCCTGCCGTCTGGCACGTGACAATGGCGCGTCGGCGCCGAAGCCTACTCCGATCACCTGGTCGTCGCTGCGCTGCTCGGCGCGCGCGAGGTCGGTCAGGACCTGCCGGTCCGCGGCGGTCGGCTCCCCGCCGAGGGGCAGTGCCCGCGGGTAGAGCGACCGGGCGAGCACCGGGTTGAGCTCGGCCGCGTACATGGTGAGCTTGGCGAGCAGCAGCAGGAACGCCACGATGCCGATGACCGAGCCGAATGCCCCGTAAGACGCCGAGGCGTTCTTGAGCTGGTGGGTCATCAGCCCGGTGCCCACGGTAATCAGCGCGGTGAAGCCCGCCGCGGCGACGATCGCCCCCGGCAGCAGGCTGCGCGGGCGCACCGGCGCAGTGGTCAGCACGGCGAAGCTGGCCAGGTATAGCCCGGTGTTGATCACCAGCAGGCCGGCCAGGACCGGCACCCGGATGGCATAGCTGGAGGTGCCGCCGGTCGCGTACGTGGTGACGAACGCGTTGATCACGAACGCGGCCCCGATCGTGAACAGGCCGGTCACGCTGCGCCACAGCCGGGGCAGGAAGCCGGCCCGCCGGACCTGGGGGACGTTCCATACGGTGGCCATCGCCTGCAGCGCCGTCTGGGTCACGCCCTGCGCCCCGTACAGCAGTCCGACCAGGCCGATCACCAGGCCCACCGTGCTGCCGTGCAGCGCGGCCGGGTTCTGCGGGTTGAAGCTCGAGCCCACCACCGGGAACTGGTGCAGCGTGCGGACGATGCCCGAGCCGACCGACTGCGCGCCGATGAACCCGAATACCGTGACCACGAACAGCAGCAGCGGGAAGATGGCGGTGAAGCCGTACCAGGCGAGGCTGACGACCAGCAGGTTCGCGTTGTCGTCGCTGAATTTCCGCACGACCCCGTAGGCCGCCCCGGCCCACCGGGTCCGCCGCTGCCAGCGATCCAGCGCGGCCGCCAGCCGCCGCAGAAATCTCGTCATCTGCCCTCCAGCGTCCCGGCTACCCAGCGGTCAGCCGTGCTAACCACTGGCGTTGCCGCTGACCGGCTGAGTCAGCCGGCGGTGCCGAGCCGGGAGGCGGAAGAAACGGGCACGATCGGCTGAAATACGGACGACCTGCCGGACATCATCTAGTGATGGCCTCGCCCAGCAGCGAAGGGGATCTCATGCTGTCCTGCGGTTCGTTCTTCGTCCGGTCGCGGTTCCTGCCGCGCCGCTCCGGCCAGATTCGCGGGAGTGCCGCGATGCTGGCCGTGCTCGCGCTGGCCGCGAGCTCGGCTGTCATCCCGGCCTCCGCTTCCGTGGCGGCCGGCCAGCCCGGCACGGGGCGCTGGCGCTCGGTGCCCGGTCCGGCCGTGCCGGCCTCCGACAGTGCCAACCTGACAGCGCTGGCGATGGCCGGGCCGTCCGCGGGCTGGGCATCGGGGTTCACGCTGTCCAATACCGTGCCGAACGCGCCGTTCAGGCCCCTGCTCGGAGCCTGGAACGGGCACCGGTGGCGCACTGTCCGGATCAGCATCGGTGCCGCGGGAGCGGGCCGCCTGGACGGCCTGGCCACCGGGTCGCCGACCGATGCCTGGGCGGTGGGCAGCGCGTATGCCAGCAGCACCACGGGGCAGCCGCTGACCGAGCACTGGAACGGCCGCCGGTGGACGCGGGTACCCGCGCCGGCCGTACCGGGCTGGTCGTACTCGTCGCTGCTCGGTGTCGCGGTGCGCGCAGGCGGTAGCGCGTGGGCGGTAGGCGAGGCGGACAGGCCGGGAGCGACGCGCCCGTTCACCGAGCACTGGGATGGCCGCCGCTGGCGGCTGGTGGCAGTCCCGGATGCCGGCTCGGACGTCGCGCTGACCGGGGTGGCGGTCGCGGCAGACGGCCAGGCGTGGGCTGTGGGCGCGCCGTTCAGGAACTCGCGCCGCCCGCTGGTGCTGCACTGGACCGGGCATGCCTGGGTAGCGGCCGCGACGCCGAAGGCCGGCGGTGACGTGCTGCTGGCCGGCGTGACGGCGGTGAGCCCGCACGATGTGTGGGCGGTGGGAACCGTCACCGCGCGCAGCGGGGCGTACCGTCCCTACGCGGTGCGGTGGAACGGGCGCCGGTGGGCGGAGGTGAGCGTACCCGGCCGGGGCCCGGTATCCGACGACCGTCAGTTCCAGTCGGTGACCTCGCTCGGGGGCGGCCGGCTGGCCGCCGTCGGGACCGATCAGGGGTCGGCGGGCGGGGGTGCCCTGTACGGCATCTGGAACGGCCGCGCCTGGTCGGTCAGGCTCGGGCCGCTCAGCCGGAAGAGCACGGACCTGAATGCGGTCGCCTACGACGGAAAGCACGCGGTCTGGGCGGTCGGCTCGGCTACGCTAACCCGGCAGTCGTTCGAGCCGGTCGTGCAGGTGAACCGGTGACGGGCAGTTCTCCAGTCGGGAACCGGACAGCGGGAGGTGCGGATGGACCTGGATGAGGCGCGCGAGCGGCTGGTCGCCGAGCGGGACCAGATCAGGCGGTCACTCGGCCTGGTCGAGGAGGATGCCCGGCAGGACCACGAGGCAGAGGCCGGCGAGGGCCAGCTTGACCAGGGCGACGCGGCGCAGACGCTGACGGCCGAGTACACCGGCGATGCCGTCGCGGAGTCGCTGCGCGACCGGCTGGAGCGGATCGGGCGGGCGCTGCGGCGCGTTGACGACGGCACCTGGGGACGCTCGGTGCGCAGCGGGGTGCCGATCCCGCCGGAGCGGCTGGAGGCCGACCCGGCCGCCGAGCTCACGGTCGAGGAAGCGGCGCAGCAGGAGCGGATAATCGACGGCTGAGCGGGTTTCCGCCCGCTCGGAGGCGACCGGGCCGAGCCGCTCTGGCCTGCGGGGCAGGCCATGCGCGTAGGGTGGTGTAATGAAGCCAACCCGTGCCGGGCCCAGCAGGCGTTACCTGCCGGGAAGTCCTTTTAATGTCCCCGTTGTCGAGGCGCCTGCCGTGATCTATGAGCGGCGCGACCTGGTGACACACGACAAGTACGGCCTCGGCAGCGTTCTCGATATCGAGGGTGAGACCGCCGTGGTCGTGGACTTCGGCACGCAGCGCGTGCATATCGCGCTTCCGTGCGCCAAGCTCTTCAAGCTGTAACGTCGGCGGGCTCGCCCGTCCGCCGGGCGAGCCTGTCTACCTGGACCGGCCGCGCCCCGGCCCGCTGCGACGGAAGCCGGCGGACAGCGCGACGGCGCCGCCGCCCTGAGCACGGCTAGACGCGGTCGCTGCGGTCACTGCCGCGACAGCGGGCCGTGACACGGGCCTGCTGAGGCGGGCCGGAGGCCCGGCGATAGTACGGATGACCGGCGAGCCGGGAGTGACGGTAGCGGCAGCCGGGGTGACGCCCGCCTTGCTCATCAGCGCGCGGACCTCCCGGTCCTGCGCCCGGGTCTGCAGGGTGACGACGACACCGCCCGCGCCGGCCCGGGCGGTCCGGCCGGACCGGTGCAGGTAGGCCTTGTGCTCGGCCGGGGCATCGGCGTGAATGACCAGGTCGATGCTGTCGACGTGGATGCCGCGGGCGGCGATGTCGGTGGCGACCATGACGCGGACAGCGCCGGACGAGAACGACACGAGGTTCTGCTCGCGGGTGCGCTGGCCCAGGTCGCCGTGCAGCTCGGTGGCTGGTACCCGGGCGGCGCGCAGCTGCCGGGCGAGCTTCTGCGCGCCGTGCCTGGTCCGGGTGAAGATGAGCGACCGGTTGTCGCCGCTGGCCAGGGCGGCGATCACGCCGGCCCGGTCCGCGGGGGAGACGGTGAGCAGATGATGCTCAAGTGCGGTCGGCGTCGCGGACGGGTCGACGGAGTGCCGGGCGGGGCTGTTCAGGAACCTGCGGATCAGCACATCGACGGCCTTGTCAAGGGTGGCGGAGAAAAGCATCCGCTGCCCTTCGGGCGGGGTGAGGTCCAGCAGCCTGCGCACCACCGGCAGGAACCCGAGATCGGCCATGTGATCGGCCTCGTCCACAACGCTGACCTCGACGTCACCCAGATGGCAATGGCCTTGCTCGATCAGGTCGGCCAGCCGTCCCGGGCACGCCACGACGATGTCCACCCTGCCGTGCAGGGCAGCCACCTGCGGCCGCTGCGGGGTACCGCCGAAGACGGTTGCGACGCTCAGCCCGACCGCTCTGGCCAGCGGCTCCAGTACCTCCTGCACCTGGCTGGCCAGCTCGCGCGTTGGCACCAGGACCAGGCCGCGGGGGCGGCCGGCGCAGGTGTAGCCGTCAGCCAGCCGCGCGGCCAGCGGAATGCTGAATCCGAGCGTCTTGCCTGAGCCAGTGCGGCCGCGGCCGAGGATGTCGGTTCCGCTGAGCGCGTCCGGCAGGACCGCCGCCTGGATCGGGAACGGAACGCTGATCCCGCTGGCGGTCAGCGCCGCCACCAAAGGGGCCGGCACGCCAAGCGCGGCAAAGCTCGTGAGCGGGCCGACGGCCGCGTCGGCCTGAGCCGGAACGGGCCGGGCATGGCGGCGCCGGCCGCGGCCTGCCGGACCGGCATGCCCGATGGGCTGAGCTGTCATGAACACCATCTTCCAGATCGCGTGGCCGCCGCCGGGTGGCCCTTCGCGCGCGAATGAGCCACCCGGCTAGCTGGCCTAGCGGGATTCGCTAGACCGGCTGGACCTGCTCGGCCTGCGGCCCCTTCGGTCCCTGCGTCGTCGTGAACTCGACGCGCTGGTTCTCCGTCAGGCTGCGGTAGCCGTCGGTCTGGATAGCTGAGTGGTGCACGAAGACATCGGCGCCGCCATCATCGGGAGCGATGAAACCGAAACCCTTGTCCGCGTTGAACCACTTCACTGTGCCTTGAGCCATTTCCTTCTCTTCCTGCTAGAACGATCGGGATCGCCTTGTTACGCATCCCGTGGCCGTCGCGACCGCCTGCCGGAGAGATCCTGGCTAGTTCCGCACTGAGGCGCCCGCTGTCAGAATTCGCAGGCGCTGTTACACGTAACGAACTTCGACTACAACCACCAACCATTAAACACCATCACTCAGGGTGCGCCCACCTGGGGTACGTCAGGGCTGGTCAGCGGCCTGTCCTGGCTCGCTGCCGGCCAGCAGGGCCAGGATCTCCCCGACCGTGCGCTCCCTGCCGCCGGGCTCCGGCAGCGGCAGGTGCGCCTGGATCTGGTAGCGGTTGCGGCGGCCGGTCTTCTCCTTGACGATGTATCCCGCCTCAGCCAGGTCGAGCACGATCCCGTAGGCGCTGCGCTCGGTGATGCCCACCCGGTCGGCGATGTCACGCAGCCGGATTCCGGGATCGCGGGCAATGCACAACAGCACCTGCGCGTGGTTAGTGAGGAAGGTCCAGCCGGTTGCCGACATCGCGTCTTCTATCCTGGAAATGATTTGCTAGTAATTTAATACTAGCGTATCGTAGCAGCCGAGGCACTGGCCTCAGCCGCCGACGGTGGCCAGGACCCTGGGGTACCGGAGGAGCTCACGTCCATAGAACACGTGAGCCCGGCGGGACCGGCGGCGCCGGCCGGGCCGGGCGGGCCGGGCGGGAGTGAGTACGCCCGGCTATCACGCCTGGTCAGGCAGGCGGGCCTGATGGACCGGCGGACAGCGAATTATGCCTGGCGGATCGCGATCACGGTCTTGCTGCTGGCCGCCGGCTGGGCCGTGTTCGTGCTGGCGGGGGACACCTGGTGGCAGCTCGCACTGGCTGTCTTCCTCGCCGTCATGTTCACCCAGGTCGGCTTCCTCGGCCACGACGCCGGGCACCGGCAGATCTGCGCGTCCCGGCGGAGCAGCTATCTCCTGGGCATCGTGCTGGGCAACCTCGGCATCGGCCTCAGCTTCGGCTGGTGGGTGGCCAAGCACAACCGGCACCACGCGAACCCGAACACCGAGGGCGCCGACCCGGACATCATGATGCGCGCCCTGGCGATGACGGCGGGGCAGGCAGGTTCGAGCCAGGGCATGTCCAGGCTCGCGTTCCGCTATCAGGCATTCCTGTTCTTCCCCATGCTGCTGGGCGAGGCATTCAGCGTGCACGTCGCCAGCATCCGGGCCCTGTCGAGTAGGGCGCTGTCGAGCCGGGCCAGGCGGCACCGGCTCGCGGAGGGAGTCCTGCTCGCCGCGCACTTCGCGGCCTACCTGGCGGTCGTCTTCCTGGTCCTGAGCCCGGCGAGGGCGGCCGCGTTCATCCTGGTCCAGCAGGGCCTTTTCGGCCTCTACCTGGGTGCGTCCTTCGCCCCCAACCACAAGGGCATGCCCATCCTGCGTCACCAGGACAAGCACGATTTCCTGCGCCGGCAGGTGCTGACCTCGCGCAATATCCGCGGCGGCTGGCTCACCGACCTGGCCCTCGGCGGCCTGAACTACCAGATCGAGCATCACCTGTTCCCGTCCATGCCCCGTCCGAGCCTGCGCCGCTCCCAGCCGCTGATCAGCGAGTTCTGCCGGCAGCACGGGCTGCCGTACTGCCAGGCCAGCCTGTTCGGCTCCTACGCACAGGCCCTGCGCTACCTGCACGTCGTCGGCGCGGGCGGGCCGGCCTAGCGGCCCTCCTTCGTTAGCTGGTCCCGGAGGTGTCGATGCGCGACATGATCCGCTCCGCCACGATGCCCATGCGCCGCAGCTGCTCTGCGGAGAGAACGTCGATGACGAGCGACCGCACATGTGCCACGTGTGCCGGGGCCGCGTCGGCGAGCGTCTGGAAGCCCCGCTCGGTCAGGATGGCATTCGTGAACCGCCCGTCCGCGGGGTCGGGCTCGCGGCGCACCAGCCCGCGGCCCTCCAGGCGCTCGAAGAGGTGTGAGAGCCGGGACAGGGACGCGTTGGTGACCTCGGCGAGCGCGCTCATCCGCATCGTCCGCCGCGGGCTTTTCGAGAGCATGGCCAGCACCTGGTACTCCACCATGCTCAGTTTCGAGTCGCGCCGCAGCTGCTGATCGATCGACCAGGGAAGCCAGGTCATCAGCCGCACCACGGACAGCCAGGACTCCAGCTCCTGGTCGGAAAGCCATCGAACCGGCGGGTTCCCGGCACCGTCACGAGCTGCTGCGGCCATCGGCCCACGATACCGGAAGATGACTTGACGATTCAAGTCAACGTCTTCTAGAGTTCACTTGAACGGTCAAGTCAATCCCTTCCGAGGGGCAATGCGGGCAGGAGGAGTTCCGGTTATGAAGGTGGCACTGACAGGTGCGACGGGGTTCATCGGATCCCACATACTGGCCGAACTGCTAGAGCACGGACACGAGGTGACGGCGCTCGTGCGGGACGGTGCTCAGGCGGATACCGTCGCCGGCCGCGGCGCCGCACCGGCCGTGGTCGACCTCTACGACCAGCCGGCGATCGTCGGCCTGCTCGGCAAGGCGGACGGGGCCATCCACACCGCAAGCCCAGGTGACGCGACGAGCGCGGCCCTGGACTCCGCGATGGCGGACGCGGTGATCGGCGCGCTGGCTGGCAGCGGCAAGCCCTACCTCCAGATCGGCGGCCTGTGGGTCTACGGGTCGAACACCGCCATCACCGAGGACGCCCGCTTCAACGCGCCCGCGATGGTGTCCTGGAAGGAGCCGATCGAACGCCGGATCCTCGGTGCGAAGGACATGCGCGGAGTTGTGATCGTCTCCAGCGTCGCCTACGGCGACGGCGGCGGCGGGATTCCCGGACTGCTGCTCGGCTCACCCAGGGACGACGCCGGCAACCTGATCATGCTCGGTACGGGGCAGCAGCACTGGTCGACGGTGCACGTCGCCGACCTGGCCGACTTCTTCAGGCGCGTCCTTGAAGAGGACTCCGCTCGCGGCCGCTACGTCATCGGTAACGGAGCGAACTCGACTCTCGCGGAGCTCACCGAGGCGGCCGCCGTCGCGGTCGGCGCGCCTGGAGCGGTCCCTGGCTCTGATGCGGAGGCGCGGGCGCGCCTGGGCGACTACTTCGCCGAGGTCCTGCTGCTCGACCAGGGCACCGGCGCGGCCAGGGCCCGCGCCGAACTCGGCTGGCATCCGTCCCGCCCGTCACTTGCCGAGGAATTCCGCAACGGCAGTTACCGCAGGTAATACCGGTACGGATCGAAGCCATCAGCTGGTCAGCTGCCGTCGCGGTCGGCGACGACCAGCCCGGTCTCGTAGGCGAAGACGACGGCCTGCACCCGGTCGCGCAGCGCCAGCTTCATCAGCACGCGGCTCACGTGGGTCTTGACGGTGCTTTCCTCGATCACCAGCTCGGCAGCGATCTCGGTATTGGACCGGCCCCGCGCGATGAGCCGGAGCACGTCCACCTCACGCGCGGTCAGGCTCGCGGCCGCGGCCGGCGTCGCGGCGGGCTGGAGCGACCTGGCGAAGCGGGCGATCAGCCGCCGGGTGACGCTCGGATCGATCAGCGCGTCGCCGGCCGCCACGCACCGGACGGCCGTGATGAGCTGGTCAGCCGGCGCGTCCTTGAGCAGGAAGCCGCTGGCGCCGGCCCGGAGCGCCTCGTAGACGTACTCGTCCGAGTCAAACGTGGTCAGGATCAGCACCCGGCTGCGGGACACGGCGAGGACCTTGCGGGTGGCCACGAGGCCGTCCAGCAGCGGCATCCGGATGTCCATCAGGACGACGTTGGGCTGCCGGGACCGGGCGAGATCCACGGCCTCGACGCCGTCGGCCGCCTCCCCGACCACATCGATGCCGGGCTCGCTGGCCAGGATCACCCGGAATCCGGTCCGGACCAGCGTCTGGTCGTCGGCGATCAGCACCGAGACCGACTCGGCGGGCGCGGGGTGCATGCGCTGAGCGTAGTACCGGAGGCGGACGCGGCCGCCTGAAGATGGCGCCCGGGTCGGACGGCACCGCGCCGCCGCCCGGCCAGGCTGGTCCTCATCAACGGACGCCCGCGGCGCTGCGGACTCCCGTGGGCTCGCCCGGTAGCGCAGAATCTGCAGGTAGGCACCCGAGACGAGGACTGAGATGACCGCGATCACCAGGCCGGGATGGACCTGGCGCTACCGGGCCGGGCCGGCCGCCGCGCTCGCGTCGGCCCTGGCTCTCACCGCGTACATCGTGTTCCTGGTCCAGCAGCAGGCGGGCGGGGGCGTGGCCGCGTGCATCGCGGCCACGAGCATGACACTGCCGGTGGCCCTCGCCCGCCGGGCGCCGCTGCGGTCAGCAGCGATCCTGGCGGCGGCGGCCGCGGCGAACGAGCTGTTTTTCGGGCACCTCTTCCGCTGCGGCGCCGCGCTGCCTGCCGCGTTCTACGTCGCGTACCTGGCCGGCCGCGCCTGCACCGGCCGGCGACAGGCGCTGACCCTGGCCCTGGTGCTCGCCTGCGTCGTCATCCAGTGCGTGTTCGACCCGCGGCTGGGCAGTGGCGTGATCCCGCTGATGGCGGCGGCCAGCGGCGTGTTCTTCGGGGCCGGCCTCCTGGTCCGCCGCAGGTCCGCGATGGTGGCGCAGCTGCGCCGCAGCACCGAGCAGCTCCGGGCGCAGCGGGAACGGACGGCCCGGCTCGCGGTGGCGGCGGAACGGGCCCGGATCAGCGCGGACATCCGCGGGACGCTGCGGGCGGGAATCGACGAGATCGCCGCCGTGGCCAGCGCGGCGCGGGACAGCGGGGCCGATCCCGGCGCGAGCTTCGCCGCGATCGAGTGCGCCGGCCGGTCAGTACTCGACTCGATGCGGCACGTGGTGGGCACGCTCCGCGATGCGCCCACTGACCCGGAGCCCGGCCTGGCCGACCTGGCCGGCCTGCTCGCGTCGGCGACGACTGCAGACACCCGGCTGTCGGTCACCGGGCCGGTACGGCCCCTGCCGGCCAGCATCGAGCTGGCCGGCTACCGGATCGCAGAGCAGCTGCTGACAGTGCTGCGTGACGACCCCGCCGCCAGGGTGGAGGTGCGGGTCCGCTTCACCGACGACTGCCTGGAGCTGCGGATCACCGGCGCCCCG
The DNA here is from genome assembly GCA_963719705.1 of uncultured Actinomycetota bacterium. Taxonomy (GTDB): domain Bacteria; phylum Actinomycetota; class Actinomycetes; order Streptosporangiales; family Streptosporangiaceae; genus CAVRCV01. The sequence continues at coordinate 286,093 of CAVRCV010000005.1, read as the reverse complement.
GCGGCCGGCGGCGACCTGCGGCGGGTCCGGTCCGTGGTGCAGGCCCGGCTGGCCCTCTACGGCGGGACGGTCGACATCGACGACACCGCCGGACGGCGCGCGGCGCGGATCCGGCTGCCGCTGGTCACCAGCCATGCCTAGGGTGATGACGGCGCGCCGTCTCGATGCCGCGCTCGCGGCGGCGGTCGCGGCGCCCAGCCTGGCGGTGACGGCGTGGACGGGTCTGGCCGGCCCGGGCCGGCCCTGGACGGCCCTGGTCCTGATCGGCATCAGCGCCGCGCTGATGTTCTGGCGCCGGACGCGGCCGGCGCTGGCGGCGGCGGTGCTGGCGGCCGCGTACGTGGCGACGGTGCAGGCCGGCGGCGTCAGCCCGCACGGCTCCAGCCCGGCGAGTAACGCCGCGGTGGCCGGCACCGGGATCGCGGCCGCCGCGGTCAGCTACGCGCTCGGCGGGTCCGTCCGCCTGCCGGGGTCGCTGGCCGGCCTGGCCCTGCTCACCGCCGGCCTGCAGTGGGGCGACCTGAACCCGTTCCCGGCGATGATCACCGTCGGGCTGTGGCTGGCCGGGCGGGCCGTGCTGTCTCAGCGCCAGATCGCAGCCCGCCTGCGGATCCGGGCCTTCGAGCTGGAGTCCGAGCGGGAGCGCTTCGCCGAGGAGGCCGTCCGCTACGAGCGCGACCGGATGGCCAGGGAACTGCACGATGTGATCGCGCACAGCGTCAGCATCATCGTCATCCAGGCCAGCGCGGGACAGCGGCTGACGTCAGCCGCCGCCGGCACCGCCGGCGAGATGCTCGGCAACATCGCCAGGCTGGCCCGCGAGGCCAGCGCCGACGTCGCCGGGCTGACCCGCCTGCTCTGGCCGGCCAGTCAGGAGCCGCTGGCCCGCGAGCAGATCGAGGAGCTCCTGGCCCGCACGGCCAAGACCGGCGTCCGGCTCGACTATGACATCGCCGGTGACGTCGGCCAGATATCCGGGCCGGCCGCCCCGGTCACCTACCGCATCCTCCAGGAGGGGCTGACCAACGCGGTCCGGCACGCTCCGGGCGCGGCGATCCGGGTGACCGTGACCTGCGGCGACGGCGTCCGGATCGAGGTCGTCAACCAGCCCGCCCAGGACGGCGCCGCCGGCCTGGGCGATCTCGGCTCCGGCCGCGGGCTGGCCGGGCTGGCCGAGCGGGCCGCCGCCGTCGGCGGCACCTTCGCCAGCGGGCCTGCGCCGGCTGGCGGCTGGCGGCTCAGCGCCGCCCTGCCGGGGTGAGCCAGGTCGCCTGCAGCGGCGCGCACCAAACCGCTGCCGTAGCCGGCGACGAATTACTAACGTGCAAGCCCGAGGCGGGAGGCGGACCGGAGGCGGAGAGGCACGGATGGCCCCATGATCGGGCTCGGGCTCGTCGGACTGGTCGCGGGTTTCCTGGCCGGCATCTCGCCGTGCATCTTGCCAGTGCTGCCGGTCGTGCTGGTCGCCGGGGCGACCGGCTCCGGCGGGGCGGCGCGGAAACCTGCTGACGAGCGCGCGCCGGATGAGCGCGCGCCGGGCGCGGGCGTCGCCCGCCCGGTGGCCGTGGTGGCTGGCCTGGCGCTGAGCTTCAGCGTGCTGATCCTGGCCGGCTCGGAGATCATCTCGCTGCTGCACCTGCCGCAGGATTCGCTCCGGGATGCCGGGATCGCGCTGCTGATCCTGGTAGGCCTCGGTTACCTGATCCCGCCCCTCGGAGCGCTGCTCGAGCGCCCGTTCGCCAGGGTAGGGGCCAGGCGGCCGAGCGGCCGCGGCGGCGGTTTCGTCCTCGGGCTGGCACTGGGAGTGCTGTACGTACCGTGCGCGGGACCGGTGCTGGCCGCGATCACCGTCGTCGGGGCGACGCACCGGGTCGGGCTGACCGCCGTGGTCGTCACGGCCGCGTTCGCCGTCGGAACCGCCGTCCCGCTGCTGGCGGTCGCGCTGGCAGGCGGACAGCTGTCCCGGCGGGTCAGCGCACTGCGCCGCCACGCTCCGCAGCTCCGGCTCGCGGGGGGCGCCGTGCTGATAGTGATGGCCCTGGCGATCGGGTTCAACACGTTTCAGGGCCTGGAGCGGGACGTGCCGGGCTACTCCACCGCGCTGCAGGGCTCGGGCCGGGTGCGAAGTCAGCTCAACGCCCTGACCGGGGTGCACGCCACGTCGCTGACCAGGTGCAACTCGAACGCCACCACATTGGTGAACTGTGGCCCGGCGCCGGACTTCAAGGGCATCACGGCGTGGCTCAATACTCCCGGCGGCAGGCCGCTGACGATGTCAGAGCTTCGCGGCAAGGTCGTTCTCGTCGACTTCTGGACGTACTCCTGCATCAACTGCCAGCGGACGCTGCCGCATGTCGAGGCCTGGTACCGCGAATACGGCAAGGACGGGTTCGTCGTGGTCGGCGTTCATACTCCCGAGTTCGCGTTCGAGCACGTGGTGTCGAATGTCAGGGCCGAGGCGGCAGGCTTCGGCGTGCATTACCCGGTCGCGATCGACGACGACTACGCCACCTGGAACGCCTACGACAACGAGTACTGGCCCGCTGACTACCTGATCGACGCCCAGGGCAACGTGCGGCACGTGCACTTCGGCGAGGGTGACTATGCGACAACGGAGCAGCTCATCCGCGAGCTGCTGACCGACGCCCATCCGGGCATCGCGCTCCCGCCGCGGACGGACGTGCCCAACCTCACGCCGGCCGGCGAGATGAACCCGGAGACCTATGTCGGCTACGAGCGGCTGCAGTACCTGGTCGGGGCGACCAGCGTCGCCCGGAACGCACCCGCGACCTACCACTTCCCGAAGACGCTCCCGCTCGGCGGCCTGGGCCTGTCCGGAACCTGGACCGACCATGCGCAGGAGGCAACCGCCGGACGGGACGCCGAGCTGGAGCTCGGCTTCGTGGCCAGGGATGTCTACCTGGTGCTCGGCGGCAGCGGCACCGTCGGCGAGAGCATCAATGGCCGTCCTACGGCGACGATCAGGGTGGGCGGGGTGCCGCGGCTCTACACCCTGTACCGGGCAGGCTCGACCGGCAACGGCAGGCTGGTCCTGCGGGTTTCGCCGGGCGTTCAGGCCTACGACTTCACCTTCGGATAGCGCCAATGGCGCCCGGCCAGCCGCCCCGTCCTCACGGCCAGCCGGGTCACCGTGGACGCGGACGAAACCGCGGTGAAACCGCGGTGAATCCCGCTGCGTGCACCTTTGACGTGATCGCGGCCGTCCAGGCCGCGGTGATGGCGAAGGAGAAGCATGACCAGCGCGATCACGGCCGCCGGGCTGCGGAAGTCATTCGGCGGCAGGGCGGTCCTCGACGGCATCGACCTGGAGGTCGGCGCGGGAACAACGTTCTCGCTGCTGGGGCCCAACGGCGCCGGCAAGACCACCACCGTGCAGATCATGTCCACGCTGGTCCGCGCCGACGGCGGTGAGGTGCGCGTCGCGGGCCATGACGTGGCCAGGAACCCGGCGGCGGTACGGGCCGCGATCGGGGTCACCGGCCAGTTCTCTGCGGTCGACAGCCTGCTGACCGGCGAGGAGAACCTGCTGCTGATGGCGGACCTGCACCACCTGGGCCGGGCGGAAGGGCGGCGGCGCGCCGCCGGGCTGCTCGGTCAGTTCGACCTGGCCGACGCGGCCGGGAAAACCGCGACGACTTACTCCGGCGGCATGCGGCGCCGGCTCGATCTCGCGATGACCCTGATCGGCGACCCGCGCATCATCTTCCTCGACGAGCCGACCACCGGTCTCGACCCGCGCAGCCGCCGCATGATGTGGCGGACCATCCGGGAGCTGGTGGCCGGCGGCGTCACGATCTTCCTGACCACGCAGCAGCTGGACGAGGCGGACCAGCTGGCGGACCGGATCGCCGTTCTTGACCACGGCAAGGTGGTCGCCGAGGGAAGCCCCGAGGAGCTCAAGCGCAGCATCCCCGGGGCGCACGTCCGGCTGCACTTCACCGGCAAGCCAGCGCTCGACGCGGCCGAACGGGCTCTCGGCGGCACGTTCCGTCACGACGACGCGCTGACGCTGGGGGTTCCCGGCGACGGCGGCGCGACCGCGGTGCGGGCGCTGCTGAACCGGCTCGGCGACCTGGCGGCCGAGGTCGACGAGGTATCCGTGCACACCCCCGACCTCGACGACGTGTTCTTCGCCCTCACCGGCCATCCGACGAAGGAAACGACGCCAGAAACGGAGAACTCCCGATGACAACCCTGGCCTATGCCGCGCGGGACTCGGCGACGATGACCCGGCGCAGTCTGCGGCACGTGCTGCGCTACCCGGTGACCCTGGTCGTTTCGGTGGCCGTGCCCGTGCTGTTGCTGCTGCTGTTCGTCGGCGTCTTCGGCGCGCTGAAGGCGAGCCTCGGGGCGGGCGCGCACGGCTCTTACATCGACTACGTCATGCCCGGGATCATCGTGATGACCGCCGCGTACGGGAGCTCCGTCACCGCGCAGTCCGTCAACCGGGACTCCACCGAGGGCATCATCGCCCGGTTCCGCACCATGGCGATCTCTCCCGCCGCGGTGCTGAACGGGCACGTCGCCAGCGCCCTGGCCCGCACGCTGGTCAGCGTGGCCCTGGTCATCGGCGTCGCGACCGGGCTGGGGTTCCGGCCCAACGCCGACGCAGGCCGGTGGCTGGCGGCGGCCGGCCTGACCGCCCTGCTCGTGCTCGCGCTCACCTGGCTGGCGCTCCCGTTCGGCCTGGCGGCCAGGACCGCCGAGGGCCTGTCCGGCTTCATCCTCATCGTCCAGCTGCTGCCGTTCATCAGCAGCGCGTTCGTCCCGCCGGGCCAGATGTCGGGATCGGTGCGCTGGTTCGCGGCGCACCAGCCGTTCACGCCGGTCATCGACACCCTCCGCGGGCTGCTGACGGGCACGCCGGCCGGCGGCAGCGCGCTCGCCGCCGTCGCCTGGTGCGCGGGCCTCGCGCTGGCCGGGTACCTGTGGGCGCGGGTCCTGTTCCGGCGGGACCTCAACCGCTGAGCCGGGCCCGTTCCCGCAGTGCGGCGCGGGCGGCGGCGCGCAGGCCGTCCGGATCCAGGCCGGCGTACGACGACACGGCGTCGGCGTACGCCGGGCCGCCGGCGTCCTGCGCGGCCTGCCGGGCACGCGCGGCGGACTTCGGCCGGAATCCCGTGCTGGAAGCCGAAGCGCTCGGCCAGCGCGGTCAGCCGCGCTCCCGACCTCGCGGCGCGGGAGTCCCCGGCGCGCTGGCCCCGGTCGAGGTCGGTCATGGCCAGGGCCAGCAGCAGCGAGCCGCAGACGGCGAGGCCATAGGACGCGGCGAGGGTGCCGGGCGGCGGGCCCGGCTCCGCGGTCAGCGCCGACAGCGCGGCGGGCAGCGCACCGGTGATCTCCGCGACCAGGCCGAGCCGGCCGTGCTGCGCGTGCGCGACCACGGCCATGGCCTGAACCTGCAGTGGCCAGGGCTCCAGGCGGGACTCCTCGCCGCCGGATCCGGGGCGCTGGGTGTCCCGCAGCGTCGCCGCGGCCGTACGCCACAGCTGCAGGCCGGTATCGACGTCGTCGCGGCCGAGCGCGATCTCCGCGCGCACCACGGTGTCGAACATGGACATATCCCAGGGCTCGTCCCCGGCCCGCGGCGTCGTCAGCTTCAGCTCGCGTTCCGCCTCGTCGTAGGCGCCGCGCTGCAGGTTGGCCACCACCATTCCCTCGCGCACCCGGTTCGCGCTGGACCATGCCCCGAACGCCTCGAGCACCGACAGCGCCGCGCTCAGGTGACCCAACGCCTCGTCGCCCGAACCGGCCTCGTCCGCATTGAGGCACAGCTCGCCGACCCGGGCGTGCGCGGCGGCCCCCAGCCAGGCGCTGCCACTGCGCTCGAACGCGGACGAGCGACCGCCGCGCCGCGGTCAGCGCGCCCTCGAGGTCGCCCGCCTCCTCCCGCGCGTAGCTGGCCACGGTGCTGGCCATGCCCGCGACCAGCGGCTGGTCGCTCTCGGCCCAGCGCCTGCAGGGCCGCGAGGTCCGCCTCGGGCGCCCCGCCCAGCGCGTTCAGCACGGCCTGCGCGGCCCGGCCGAAGGTGTCCGGCGGAGCCGGGCGGCAGCCGGCGCAGGCCCACCAGGAACCGCACCGGGCTCGGCCCCCGCAGCAGGAACCCGCTCACCGCGCCGAGCACCAGGCTGGTCCTGGTGACCTCGACGCAGGCGGCTTCCGGCCGGAACGAGGGCAGGATCCGGACCGTGTCCCCGGCCAGGGCGGTCAGGCGGGCGAAACCTCGACTCGGCCATCCACAGCCCGCCCAGCACGGCCGACACCGCGGCGACCGTTCCGGCATCCTGCGCGGTCGAGCCCGTGCCGCAGGGCCTGAACCAGGTTGTCCTGCTCGGCCCGGACCAGCTCGATGGCCGGAAGGTCGTCGCCGGTGAGCACCGAGTCGTGGCGGGCGGCGCCGAAGTCACGGGCCCAGGCCAGGAACCGGCCGGTCACGCTGCTCGGTCTCGCCGGCCTCCTCCCGGCGCGCCGCGGCGAACTCCCGGACGGTCTCCAGCATCCGGTAGCGGGTACCCGCCGCGGTGTCGGTGACCTTGAGCAGCGACTGATCGGCGAGCTGCTCCAGGACCGGCAGGATGTCGGCGCCGAGCAGGTGCCGGGCGGCGTCCGCGGTGAACCCGCCGGGGAACACCGACAGGGCGCGCATGGCCGCCTGCCCGGCCGGGTCAAGGAGGTTCCAGCTCCAGTCGATGACGGCGTGCAGCGTGCGGTGCCGCTGCGGCGCGTCCCTTGCACCCCCCCGCAGCACGGCGAACCTGTCGTCGAGGCGGCGGGCGATCTCGGCCACCGACATGACCCGGACCCGCGCGGCGGCCAGTTCCGCGGCGAGCGGCAGCCCGTCCAGGCGGCCGCACAGCTCCCGCACGGCCTGCGCGGGCAGGTCGGCGCCGGGCCGGGCAGCCCGTGCCCGCTGCTCGAACAGCTCGGCCGTGGTGGGCAGGTCCAGCTCGGGCAGCAGGTACACCGATTCCGAGGACAGCCCGAGCGGAGCGCGGCTGGTGGTGAGCACGCGCAGGTCCTTGCTCAGCGACACCAGCGACGCGCACCAGCTCGGCGGCGCCGCGCACGACGTGCTCGCAGTTGTCCAGCACCAGCAGCGCCGGGCCCGGACCCAGCGCGGTCACGATCCCGGCCGGGGCGCCCGGCGGAGCGCCGCGGCGGCCGACCGGGCTGCCGCCCTCCTCGCCGACGCCGAGGGCGGACGCGACCTCGGCCGTCGACGTCGCCGTCGGCGGCCACGCCCGCGAGCTCGACGACGTGCACGACGCGCTGCTCCGCCTGGCCGCTGACCGCGTGCGCGAGACGGGTCTTGCCCAGGCCGCCGGTGCCCACGATCGACGTGACCCGGGACGTGCGCAGCAGGCCGGCCACGGCGGCGATGTCGTCGTCCCGGCCGAGCAGCGGGTTGGGCTCGTGCCGGACACCGCGGCGGATCACGGGCGCGTCGGCCTGCAGCAGCTCCTGGTGCACGCCCTGCAGCGCGGGGCCCGGGTCGCTGCCGAGCTCGTCGCGCAGCCGCTGCCGGTAGCCGGCGTACCTGGCCAGGGCCGCCGCGGGCCCCGCGGTCGCCGCCTCGCACCGCAGCAGTTCGGCCAGGACTTCCTCGTCCCGCGGCAACCGCAGGATCAGCTCGCCCAGCGGTGCTGCCGCCTCGGCCCGCCGCCCAAGGCGTGACAGCGCCAGCGCGCGGGCCCGCAGCAGCGACCGGTAGGCCGGAACCCGCGCCGCGCGCAGCGCGGACAGCGGGTGGCCGTCCCCGGCGTCCCAGCCCTCGGCGCCATCGCACAGCGCGAGCCCGGCCTCGGCATGCCGCAGCGCCGCCAGGTGGTCGCCGGCCCGGGCTCGCTTCTCGCTCTCGGACGCGCTGAGCAGGATCGCGGAGGCATCGATCTGGTCGCTCGCGCAGCGACAGCCGGTATCCGGCCGGGGTGCTGATGATCACCCCGGGGCCGAGCCGGGCCCGGGCTCGCGAGACCAGGATCTGGAGGGCCTTGACCGGGTGCTCGGGCTGCTGGTCTGGCCACAGCGCGTCCACCAGCCGGGGGGTACTGCACCCCGCATGCGGGTCATCGGCCAGGAGCGCAAGCAGATCCTGCAGCCGGGAGCCGGTGATCTCCAGGCTGCCGTAACTAACCCGCGACAGCAGGGTCAGCTCAGCGGTCACCGCCATCAGGTTAGCCCTGACGCACGGGGTAGGACGCACGGGGTAGGACGCACGGGGTAAAGACGCACGGGGTAGGACGCACGGGGTAAAGACGCACGGGATAAGACGTACGGGGTAGCTTGCACAGTAACCGCGACGGTGGCCCGTCCTGGCTGGCCGCGCGCACCTACCGGGATGGGAGGCCGGCCGATGGGAGACGGTACCCGGCTTGGCTCAGTGGTCATGTTCGTGCGGGATCTGGACAGGTCGGTGAGCTTCTACGCCGAGGTGCTGGCGCTCAAGGTCACCGACCGCAGCCCAACCGCCGCGCTGCTGATCAGCGGGGCCGGATCACAGCTGGTCTTGCGCGCCATGGGCCATCCCGCCAATCGCGCGCTGGGCAATGTCGGCGTCCAGTACGTGGTGTGGACCGCGGCCAGCAAGGCCGACCTCGACCGTTGCGAGCAGGCGCTGAAGAGCCGCTCGGCGCACCGCCAGCGGCGTGCCGCCGAGAGCGTTGAAATGGTCGAGGGACGCGACCCCGACGACATGGTCGTGGTAGTCACCTATCCGGGCCCGGATCAGGTGCCGCTGCACGAGCTTCCGGTACGAATCTACGGGTGGTGAGATGCTGGTGGCCCAGAAACTGGTGACCGAGCGGCTGGTACTGCGCGGGTGGAGCGCCGGTGATGCCGAGGCTGCGCTGGCCGCCTACGGCGATGCGGAGGTCGCGCGGTGGCTGGCCCCGGCGATGGACCGGGTTCAGGATCTGGCGGCCATGCGGCTGGTGCTGCAGCAATGGGTCGCTGAGGATACGCGGATGGTGTCGCCTGCCGGCCGCTGGGCCATCGAGAGCCGCCAGGACGGGACGGTGATCGGCGGGGCGACGCTGCTGCCGCTGGCACCCGACGAAGAGTACGAGGTGGGCTGGCAGCTTAACCCGCGGGCATGGGGCTACGGCTACGCCGCCGAGGCCGGCATCGCGCTCGCGCGGTGGGCGTTCGAGCAGGACATAGAACAGGTCATCGCGCTGGTGAGGCCGGCGAACACGCGGGCGCTGGCGATGGTGCGGCGGATCGGAATGGAGTGGGTCGGCGAGACCGAGAAGTACCACGGCATGCGGCTGCAGACGTTCCGCCTGCGCCCGGCCGAACTGCCCTCGCGGCCGGCCACACGCCCTGCCTCGGCGGTGCGGCCAGAGAGCGACCCCGCCTGACCGGTCGCCGCACCTCACGAACGGTTCAGGAGGGTCTCCAGCCGGTCAATGCGGCTGATGACGCGGTCGAGGTAGTAGTCCGGTGCGCGTGGCACTGCCGGATCGGCCTTGCCGCCGGTGCCGGTCTCTGTGCGGCGCACCCATCGCTCGGCCCACCACAGGGCAGAACCCAGCAGGGTCACCGGTTCCCACCAGCCGGCGCGTTCGATGATGCGGGCGAGTCGCGAGCGGCTGCCTGTGCCTTTCTGGTACCCGTCCCAGAACGCCCGGCGCTGGGATGGCGTGAGCGCGTTCTGGTCGAACGTGTACGCCAGCTCGTCGGCGGGGTCTCCGAGCCGCGTGTACTCCCAGTCGATCAGGCAGGGGGCCGGGTTCCAGAGCACGTTTCCCGGACCGATGTCACCGTGTAGTAGCGAGAGGGTCTCGCCGGAGCTGAAACTGCCGGATTCCCGGCATGCCTCAAAGCTCCCGGCCAGCGAGCCGGCGGCGCGCCGCAGCCGGTCCCGGAGCGTTTCAGGCAACGGGTCACGAGCCCACGCGAGGGTCGACAGGATTGCCTGAAGCCGGTCGCCGGCGTACGACGCGACGGTGGTTGTCGTGCCCGTTGACTCGCCCGGGCCGCCGGCGGGGCGCTCATGGACCCAGGCCACGAGCGAGGCGAGCTGCCCGATCCGGGTCAGGCCCGCCGTCCGCAGATCCTGCTGGCGTCCGGGAAGGAACTGCATGCACATCGCCGGCGTATCGAACCAGTCGCTCGTGCGGCGGAAGTCGTACAGCTCAGGGGCCGCCACGCCACCCACGTTCGCAAGGACCGCGGCCTCGCGCTCAGCCTGAGCGAGGTCGGATGCGTCGCCGCCGTAGCAGACCCTGACCACGACGTCCCGGGCGGCGCCTGATGCGTCGCGATAGGAGACCCGGTGTACCGCATGGCGGTTGCCATCCTCGAACGGGACAACGGCCGTGATGGCCCCGGCAGGGCAGCCCATCGCATCAGCTGCGTAAGCCCGGACCGCGGCGAGCCGGTCCTGGCCGGCAGATCCAGTCATCTCCGGCATCGTAACGAGGGGCGGACGAGGCCCCTCATTTGCTCCGCGGGTCGTCTTCCGGGTCCACGTATTCGAGGCTGATCGGCCCGAACGCCGTCACCTGGGTGACGTATTCACCGGATTTTGCCCAGTGGAAATGCGGGGTACCGCCGGGCAGGATGATGACGGCGCCTGGCGGGTAGGCCTCCAGTTTGTCGCCGTCGAACTGCTCGCCCACGCCGATGTAGAACACGCCGGACATGACCGTGTAGACCCGATCCTCGTGATGTCTGTGGGGCATCAGCCTGATGCCGGACGGCAGCTTTACCCGGACCACGTACGGGGCGGGCTGTGATGGGTCGCCCACGACGACGGCGAGCCGAGCCGACGGCGGGAACGAGGGGAACGGCTCCCAGTCGATGTCCTCGGGCAGGACCGGCTTGAAGACCGCCTGGCCTAGCTGGTGGGCGCTCATAGTCGTGAACCTCCCGGCTCGGTGACGGGCTGAGCCGACTGCCGCCCGCCTGCGATCGTTAGTGTGGCCGCACACGCCGTCGCCTGAGGAGGCAGACTGTGGCACCGGCTATGACCCAGTACACGACTCGGCTGCTCCGCCCGATACCTGGGCTGATTTCGCTGCGCTGGTCGAGGCGAACAACGGTGGACGGCCGTGGCCCGCAACGTGGCGCTACCTGCATACCGGGCCGGAAAGCCTGTTCGAAGAGTTCGGATTCGTCCGCGACCGCCGCATCGCCAAGTGGCGCTGGGTCATGCGCCTACGCGTCTCCGCCTGAGATTTCCCTGGCCTGACGCCGGTACTCCTGGGCGGCGCTGAGCTGACCGGTGCTTTCGTGCACGTGGGCGAGGTGGCTGAGGGTGGTGGTCTGGGCATCCCGGTCGCCGAGGCCGCGCTGGAGGGCGAGGGCTTGCTGATAGCTGTTAATGGCCCGGGCGTATTGCCTGGTGGTTTCGTGGATCACGGCGAGGTTGCTGAGGGTGCGGCTTTGGCCCCACCGGTCATCGATGTCGCGCTGGATCGCCAGTGCCTGGCGGCAGTGATCGATGGCGTCATGCCAGCGGTGGAGGTGCCGGTAGATGCTCGCGAGGTTGTTCATGGTCCAGGCCTCGCTGTGCTGGTCGCCGATCCGGCGGTGCAGGGGGAGCGCTTCCTGGCAGGCGGCGAGGGCTTCGGAGAGCCTGGCCGAGATTCTGGCTGGCCTCGCCGATGTTGGTCAGGCTGACACCCAGGCCCCAGCTATCGCCGGAATCGCGCTGAGCTGCGGCGGCTTGCCGGTAGCAGGTAAGAGCTCGGGTGAAGTGCCGCTGGTCGTCATAGCACTGGCCGAGATTCCCGAGTGTCCAGCCCTCGCCTAGCCGGTCACCGATCTCCCGGCGGATCGCCAGCGCCTGGCGGTAGTGGCCGATGGCCTCATCAGGGCGCCCCGAATCTCTGACGGCATCGCCGAGGCTCTGCAGGCTCCAGGCCTCGCCGTAACGGTCGCCGATGCGGCGCGCGCTGGCCAGGCCGATGGTGCTGACGGTGATCCAGTCGGTCAGGTGCCTGCGCCGGTAGAAGAAGTCCCAGCTCGCGACCGGAAGCTGCCAGCAAACGTCGTGGCGCTGGCAGTCGGCCGCCTGACGAGTTGCCGCCACGATGTTGGCACGCTCGGCCTCGAACCACGCGAGCGCCTGACCCTGGCCAGGGAAGTGCAGCGGCGTGACTCCCGGCGGCCGGGCGGCGAGCGGGAAGGGCTTGCGGGGGGCGAGGATGCGGCTGCCCGCGGCTGCGGTGTGCAGGTACCAGGCGAGGACCCGCTGGACAGCATCCTCGCGCTGGCGGGCGGGCTCGTGGCTGGCGCGCTCGGCGGCGTACAGGCGCAGCAGGTCATGAGACCGGTAGCGGTCGCTGCCGGTTTCTTCCAGCAGGTGAGCGTCCGCGAGAACCTGCAGGAGCCGCCGGGCGCCGGCGGTGTCGGTGCCGGCGAGCGCGGTGGCGCAGGGCGCGCTGATGTCGGATCCCGCGTGCAAGCCAAGGAGCCGGAAGAAGCGGCTGGCCTGCGGGGGGATGACGCGGTAGGACCAGGAGAACACGCCCCGCACCGAGGTGAGTTCATCGTCGCTGGCCATATCGAGGCGCGCGGCCGCGGGGCTGAGTTCACCGGCGAGCTCACCGAGCCTGAGATGGGGACGGGCAGCGGCGCGCGCGGCGGCGATGCGCAGCGCGAGCGGCAGGTAGCCGCACAGGCGGGAGACGTCGGCAGCAGCGTCCGGCTCAGCGTCGACTCTGCTGGTACCCGCGATCCGGGCGAGCACGGCCATGGCCTCCTCCCGGCTGAGCATGTCAAGGGTGACCTGATGCGCGCCGTCGAGGGAAACCAGGCCGCCCAGCCGGTTTCGGCTGGTGACCAGGACCAGGCAGGGTGCGCTGCCGGGCAGCAGCTGACGTACCTGCTCCGCGGTTGCGGCATTGTCCAGGACGATGAGCATGCGCTTGCCTGAGGTCAGGGTCCGGTACATTCCCGCCTGGTCTTCGGCATCGGGAGGAATCAGCTGCGGTTCGGCTCCCAGGCCCCGGAGCAGGTGCCCGAGCGCATCATGCGCTGGCAGCGGGGCCTGGCGGGGGTCGAAGCCGCGCAGGTTCAGGTAGAGCTGGCCGTCGGGGAACCGGCCCGCGGCCTCATGGCCGAAGCGGAGCGCCAGCGCGGTCTTGCCGACTCCGGCGGGCCCGTCGATCATCACGATCGCCCCGGCGGCCCCGGCGGCCCCGGCGGCCCCGGCGGCCCCGGCGGCGAGGATGGCTCGCAGCCGCGCGAGCTGCGACTGGCGGCCGGTGAAGCCGCGAACATCGTGGGGAAGCTGAGCGGGGACCGGCCGGGACGGTGGTCGGCTGATCACGGCCGATGCGGCCACAGCCGGGTCGTTGCGCAGAATCTGCTGGTAGAGATCCTGCAGGCCGGCGCCAGGGTCGACGCCGAGCTCATCGGCCAGCCGCCGCCGCAGCCTGTGGTAGTGGTCAAGCGCCGCGGCGTGCTGGCCGTGCCGGCAGGCAGCGAGCATGAGCTGGCCGGTCAGCCGCTCATCCAGCGGGCGTTCGGATACCCAGATGCCGAGCTCACCCACCAGCCTGGCATGACGGCCCTGCCGGAGCCCGACCTCCGCCGCATCGAGCCTGGCAGTCCACATCTCGCCGTCAACTGTCTCGCCGAGCCTGCGCAGCCACGGGCTCGCAAGTCCGCAGAACGCAGGCCCCCGCCACAGCGCAAGCGCCTGGCGCAGCAGTCCGGCGGCCTCCTCATCCGTCCCGGCAACCCGTCCAGCGGCCGCCAGGCGACGGAACAGATGCAGATCGACCACGTCCGGATCGACCTCGGCGATGTACCCCCCGGGCACGTGCCGCACCGGGATGTCGCCCGCCCCGGCGGCCGCCAGCGCCCGCCGGAGCCGGGTGACATAACCGGATATGACATTCAGGACGCTGCGCGGCGGGTCATCTCCCCACACCCGGTCGACGAGCTGATCCACCGGTACCACGCGGCCGGCGCTGGCGAGCAGGACCGCCAGGACCGACCTCTGCTTAGCATGTCCCAGCTCCGCGGACCGGTCCGCGAGCCACGCCTCCACCGGGCCGAGCACTCCGAACCCCACCAGGGTCCCGCACTGCATCATTCCGACGCTCACGCCCCCCAGCGGGACCCGCTCCCGCTAGACAAGCCCCTCACAAAGCCGCTGATCGGGGCGGTCTCCAATATTTACTCAACATCCCCCCAACCCGGCCACGCCAACCTCGAGGAACCCGGCTGACGGAAGGGGGGAGCGCAGTGGCGTCACGCTATCTCCGGGCAGGAGACCGCACGCGGCATCTCACGGCAGCACGCGCAGCGCGGCCCCGCATGCCGTCCGCGCTCGGCACCCGCAACCAGCAGGAGGTCTCATGCGTCATGCCCGTCGCGTTATCGCGGCCTTCTCCACTGCGCTTATCCTCGGATGCGGCGCCTTAGTCGCGTCCGCCCCGGCCGCCTTCGCGGCTACCTGCAGCGGCACGGGCTGCGATGCGAAGGACCCCTACACCACTGGCTGCGCCGGATCGGGGGCGTCTTACTATGTCACCGAGACCACCCCGCTGATCAGCGCCGCTACGGGCGTGGCGAGCAACAGCTACGGATACATCCAGCTGTGGTGGTCCAATACCTGTCACACGAACTGGACACGCATGGTCGTCAACGTCAGCGGCGCAGCGTCAGGGTACGAGGATGTAGTCCTCGATAAGCCCAACAGTGCAGGTGTCTCCTACTACGATAACCATTTCGGCGGCGCCAAAGGCGCGTATCTAACCGCCCAGATCTATGCTCCCGGCATCCCTGCCGCATCCGACGGTTACCTGTACAGCAGCAGCGGCAGCATACTTTACTACGCCTCCGTATTCCAGCCAGGCTTCTGACCCGCATACGCCTGCCGGAATACCAACCGATCTTCCTCGGCGGGGTCTTTGAGCCCCTATTTTGTCCAGGCTATCTACGACGGAGGTGATCTGATGTCCGCTCTACGCCCAAAGACAGGGAGAGGTAGCGCTGACGCTAAGTCGGGCCTGGCCGGCGCCGGGCCGAGCCGACGCGCCATGCTGGCGGGTGGCGTCGGCGCCGCCGCCCTTGTCGCGCTGCCTGACCTGGCGTTCGCCGGCTCCGCCTCAGCCGTCACAACGGCGGCCAAGGGCGCCATCGCAGTCGGCCAGGGGCCCGCCCATTTCTTTGTCTACGGCATGCCGGGCTCGAAGGGCGGCAGCTCGGCCCTGCAGGGCGCGGTCGGCCGGCGGCTCGCGCGCTGGCCAGGAACGCGTCCACTGCCATTGCCTCGAAGCTCGCCGCCGCTCCGGTGATGTCGCCAGACCGGAGCACTCTGGCCCTGGTCACCGTGGATGAGGCTGAGTCGGCCGCCAGCGTCACGCTGAGCCTGATCGACACCGCGTCGTTCGCCATCGCGGCCCAGGGGTCACTGCGGCTTGCTGGCCTGCCGGCTCGCACGAACATCCTGCCCACCGCCGTGTTCGCTCCTGGTACTTCTGTCGTGGCCCTGGTCCTCGCCATCACGTCGCCGTCGAACTGGCGGACGATCGTGAAGAAGGACGCTACCCGGGGTACCAGGAGCCTGCCGGCCGCGACCTGGCGGTCGCACCACGAGCTTGCCTACTTTGACCGCAGGACGGGCGAATTCGCCGGTCCCTTCAGCCTCGGCGACGCGCCGTCGCTTGCCCTGTCCACCATCGCCGCCAACGGGCGCGACCTGTTCCTGTGGACGACGGAGGAGCCGCAGCCGAGCGACGCCGGTAAGGGCAGGCCGGCTCCGGTGTCGCGGCTGTCGGTCTACCCGCTGCGCGGCGGGTCCGCCAGGCTCTCTGTGCCGTCCCCGGGGCCATGGCCTTCCGGCGAGCCGGTCATCACACTTCCTGACGGTGACATCGCCCGCCTGGTCGAAGGACGTGACATGCAGGTCTGGTCTGCCGCCGGCCACCTGACCAGCATCCGGATCGCCGCGATCGAGGAGGTCTTCGCCAAGGCAGCGGCC
Organism: uncultured Actinomycetota bacterium; assembly: GCA_963719705.1. Lineage (GTDB taxonomy): Bacteria > Actinomycetota > Actinomycetes > Streptosporangiales > Streptosporangiaceae > CAVRCV01. The sequence goes on along the minus strand of CAVRCV010000005.1, from coordinate 270,128 downwards.
GTCACGATGACTCCGCGCCCGGACGGCACGCTCTTGCTGTCCAAGCCGGGCATCGGCCGGGCGGTCGTCGTTGACCCGGTGCATTCGTTCAGGGTCCGGTCTCAGGTTGATTTTCCGGTCCCGGCGCTGGCCTACGGCGGACCGGCAAGCAAGGCAGTGCTCTCGCCGGCCGGCGATGTCCTTTACGTGCTCGGGGCGCGCGCCGTCGGCGGGCTGGCCGCTTACGACGTGGCCACGGGGACGCTGCGCGCTTCCTACAGCCATGGCCATCACTACTGCGGCTTGTACCAGCTGTCCAGCGGAAGCCTGCTCGCTGTCGGGACGGATAGTCCCAGGGTGTCGTTCTTCTCATCATCGCTGAGGCCGCTCGGGAGCATGGACACGACGCTGTTCGTGGCAGATGTGTTCTAGGTCAATGGCAGCGCTAGGCAGCTACCCGCTACCACGCAGAGGAAGATAATCAAATGCCTGGATATGATACCGCAAGCTATATACAAAGCGTATATGCGGCTGCCCACTCGGAGTTCGGCGAGGACCCTGGCTACTGGATCCGCTACTTCAGCCCTTGCCCGAATGGCTCCTTCAATAGCGACGCGACCACCGAGAGCGAGGCAGCCTGGAACAGCGGCGGCCCCTACGTCGGCTGCATCTCCTCACCGGGCCAGTCCCGGCTGTCCGGATCTGCGGCGGAGGGCCAGGCTGATGCCCAGACGTTCGCCGCGGCCATGCTCAGCTCCTGGGATGCGGTCGGGCCGCTCCTCCTGCCGTCGAGTCTCGTGCTGTATACCTGGCTCGATCAGGAGGCCGGGACGTCGCTGGGCCTGAATTACTGGAACGCCTGGGCGAGATACATCGCCGGGTACGCGTTCCCCGGCGGTGGCTATCCGCTGTACCCGGGCCTGTACTGCGACCCCATTGCGAAGCCGCCGAGCTGCTCGACCATCGACAACGACACTGTCTTCGGAGCCTCGGCGGTATGGTCGAGCGAGCTCGAGCCGTGCGGGACGCTGAAGAATCCACCGGCATTTGCCCCGAAAAACTGCCCCACGACAGCGACTGAACTGTGGCAGTTCGGCGAGAAGGGCGTGTGTGGTTACTCGGCCAACGTCGACCTGGACCTGGCCGCGAACAGCTACGCGGACTACTGCTTCTACGTCAGCGAGTACCCGTAACGATCACGGCTGAGGATCCGTGGTGCAGCTGACTTCCGGGCCCCTGCTCCTGGCCGCCGGCGCCGTCGCGAGCTGCGGGGCCTTCCTGGCCCTGGCCGGGGCGGGCAAGGTTTACCGCTGGCACCAGGCGCGCCACGGAAATCACCTGGTAGACAACGATGTCGCGATCAGGCGGGCGCTGCGGCTGCCGCGGCGGGCCTGGCGGATGCTGATGCCAGCCATCGGCTGCCTGGAGATCGCGGCAGGCGCTGCGGTTTGCGCGGGCCGCCCTGGTCGCTACCCGGTGGCTGGCGGGGCCGTTATGGCCGTGCTCGGCGCCGGGTTCGCCGGGCTGCTCGGCTACGCACGGCTGCGCCGGGTTTCCGGCGGCTGCGGCTGCAACAGCTGGCGCAGCCGACCCGACCCGGTGACCTGGCGCTCGGTCACTAGGGCAGCCCTGATCTGCTGCGCCGGGCTGGCCGAGCTGACCTGGCCGCTCGCTGCCCGGCCGGCCCCGGTACCGCTTTCGTGGTATGCCGGCGGCTTCCTGGTCGGCGGGTTGATGCTGCTGCTGGTCAGCGCTGACCTGCCGGTGCGGACGATGCCTTGCGGCCGGCCTGTGCTGTTCCCGGTCCGCCGAACATTGCGGGCGCTGACCGCCCATGGCGTGTTCGCAGCTATGGCGGCGTCGGCCGGACCATTCGGAGCCACCATCCGGCACCGCCGGAAACGATGCGCCGACGAGTTCTGGTTCACCAGCAAGGCCGGCCAGGTGGCCTTTCAGGTGGAGTACGCCGGGCCCGGCGGCGTCCTGGGGGTCCGGACCTCGATAGCCGACCCTGTCCCGGCCGGCCTGCGGGAAGTCGGGCGGGCTCAGCCAGGCAGGCAGCTGCCTGTCGCGACGCACTAGCACCTGCAGTCCGAAAGGGCAGTCCTGTCAGTTATGCACCATGCGTAACGGTTTCGCTACGAACAGTTCTCTTTCCTGCCACGATAGCGATTCATACCCGGTCCGGACCCATTGCGGGGCTTCATCACGTGTCCGCCGGGATGAGGAGTGCGACCGTGAGCAGCATCCCGGCACGACCGGCAACCTTCCGTTGCGTTTTCGCGGTCGGTGAGTTCCGCGCCTTGTGGCTCTCCCAGAACCTTGTCGGAGGTCGGCGACCGGATCGTGCTTGTCGCGCTGACCCTCCTGGTCTATAGCAGGACCGGCTCACCACTGCTGTCGGCGGTGACCTACGCGGCGGGCTACGTTCCCTGGGTGGTGAGCGGCCTGTTGTTCTGCGGCCTGGGCGACCGGCTGCCGCGCCGGGAGGTGATGGTTGCCTGCGACGCGATCCGCGCGGTTCTGGTCGCCGCCATGCTCATCCCGCGGATCCCGCTGACCGGCCTGGTCGGCCTGCTGTACCTGACCGCACTGGCGCAGGCCCCCTTTGAGGCGGCCAGGTCCGCGATCTTACCCGACATCCTCACCGGCGAACGCTACGCGCTGGCCGCGGCAGTCATGCAGACCAGCTTCCGGGTGGCGATGGTGGCCGGAGCCGCTATCGGGGGAATCACAGTCGCCTTTATCGGGGCACGTCCGGCCGTTGGCGCGGACGCCGTTACGTTCCTGATGTCCGCCGTGCTGGTCCGCTTCGGGACCCGGCCCAGGCCAGCCGCTGCCGCGCCTCGCCCAAACCCGCTCAAACAGCTGGGCGAGGGAGTGCGGCTCGCGCTCGGCGACAAGACGCTCCGCACGCTGATGATGCTCGGTTACCTGATCGCGCTGTACTCAATTCCCGAAGGTATCGCCGGCCCGTATGCCGCGAGACTCAGCGGCGGACCAGCGGCTGCCGGGCTCGTCGTCGCCGTCGGGCAGCTCGGCGCCGTGCTGGTCGCGCCGGTCTTCATCAAGAAGGTCGGTCCGCTGACACGGCTCCGCTGGATGGGGCCGATGGCGGTCTGCGCCTGCGCCGTCCTCCTGCTGACCGCCTTCCGTCCTGATCTAGCCCTCTCCCTGGCGATCTTCGCGCTTTCCGGCACGTTCGCCGTCTACCAGCTCGCTGCGAACATCGCGTTCGTCGAATTGGTTCCGGGCAATTGCCGTGCCCAGACCTTCGGTCTGGCCAACATGGGGCTGGTCATCTGCCAGGGCAGCGCCCTTATGCTGGCCGGCGCTGCTGCTCAGGTCATACCCCCCGCCATGGTCATCGCCTTGAGCGGCGGCCTGGGAACGCTCACGGCCTGCGGCCTCGCACTGCGGTGGCGGCGCCTGCCAGCAATCCAGTAGCCCGCCCGGTGCGGCGGCTCTTAGCATCGGCAGGTGATCTACCAGCACCCCCTGGCTTACCTGCTCGGCCTGCAAGGCGTCGCACTCCTTCGCGCCTACAACGGCGAGTACGACCGCGAGTTCACCGAGGCCAGGATCGCCGAGATCCGCGCGATGCTCGACTGCCCCAGCGAGTTCGGCGACGGCGCCACGGTCCGCCCGATCACGGCGACCGAGGGCTACGACGTCTGGGCCGAGTCCTACGACGGGCCGAACGACCTGATTGACCTTGAGGAGCCGGTCATCCGGCCGATCATCGACCGCCTGCCGATCGGGCCGGCCCTCGACGCTGCCTGTGGCAGCGGCCGCCACGCGGCCCACCTGGCCGCCAGGGGCCACTCGGTGATCGGCGTGGATGGCTCGGCGAAGATGCTCGCCCTCGCCAGGACCAAGGTTCCCGGCGCGGAGTTCTGCCAGGGTGACCTGCGGGCGCTGCCGGTCGCGGACCAAGTGGTCGATCTCGTGACGATCTCGCTGGCGCTCAGCCACGTACCCGAACTGGCCCCGGTGATGGCCGAGTTCGCGCGGGTGCTGCGGCCGGGCGGGCACCTGGTGATCGCCGACTCACGGATGGACTATCCGATGGTCCAAGCGATGCCCGACGGCAGCTACGGCTACCTGCCGCACCACAGCCGGATGACCAGCGAGTACCTCACCGCAGCGCTGCCGCTCGGCTTCGAGGTCCGCCACTGCGAAGAGCTGCGCGTCCCGTGCCGGGACCCGGCCGACGCGCCGCCGCCCGAGCGAGTGCTGCCCGGGCATCCGTCAGACATCTGGACATTGCGCGCCTGGTACCCGGCTGCGGCATACGCCGCCTGCAACGGCGACCCGATGCTGATCTTCTGGGACTTCGAGCTGTGCTAGCCCAGGGAGGTCTCACAGGGTGAGCTGGCGAAGCGGGCGGTGCGGCGGCAGTGGGGAACCGTGCCGCCTGACGCGCGTGCCGCCCGGGTGTTCTTCTTGACCGGCGTCAGCCCCCGGCGATGACCGGCCGACGGGGCGGGCTGCTGCGGCAGCGGAACTTCCGCCTGTTCTGGACCGGGGAGAGCATCAGCGAGGTCGGCAATTCCGTCACCATCGTCGTCATTCCGCTGGTCGCCATCGACACCCTGCACACCAGCACGTTCATCGTCACGCTGCTGACCGCGATGGTCTGGCTGCCCTGGGTCATCATCGGCATTCCCGCCGGGGCGTGGGTCGACCGGCTGCCGCCCCGGCCCGTCATGCTGGCCAGTGACGCGATCTCGGTGGCGGTGTACGCGAGCGTCCCTGTCGCCGCCTGGTGCGGGGTACTGACCGTGGCACAGCTCATCGCGGTCACGCTGATCGCCGGCGCGGTGACAGTGTTCTTCAACAGCGCCTACCAGGTCCTGCTGCCGGGGGTAGTCGACGAGGCGGGCCTTACCGAGGGGAACGCCAAGCTGCTGGGCAGCCGCGAGGTCGCCCAGATCGGCGGGCCAGGGCTCGGCGGGCTGCTCGCCCAGGCGGCCGGCCCGGTGACCGGGCTGCTCGCCGATGCGGTGAGCTTCGCCGTCTCGTTCTGCTGCCTGACGGCCATGCAGCGACCGCGGGATCGCCGGTCTGGTCGCCCCGCCGCCGGGGGCGTGCTCGACGGTCTTCGCTTCGCCTGGCGGGACCCCTACCTGCGCGCGATGACGGCGTTCTCGTCGCTCGGCAACCTGGCACTCACCGGTGTCGACGCCCTCCTCGTCGTCTTCCTGGTCCGTACCGTCGGGCTGTCCTCGGCAGCGGCCGGCCTTGTCATGGCCAGCCTCGGCGTTGGCGGCGTCCTCGGCGCGCTTGCCGCCCGCCCGCTGGGACGACGGCTCGGCACAGCGCGGGCCATGGTCATCGCCGTCCCGGCCGGCAATTGCCTCGCGCTGCTGCTGCCGCTCGCGGACTCCGGACCGCGGCTCGCGTTCGCCAGCGTAGCGATGGTGTGCGGCGGCTGCGTGATCGCCATCTCGAACGTGATCTTCGACAGCTTCATGCAGACCTACGTCTCGCCAGACATACTCGGCCGGGTCACCTCGGCGACCATGGCCGTCATGTTCGCGATGATGCCCGTCGGCGCGCTGCTCGCCGGAGTCCTCGCCACCGCCCTGGGGGTCAGGGCCGCGCTATGGATACTCACTGCCCTGATCGCCGCGTCCGGCCTCGCGTTCCTGCTGACTCCCATGCGGCAGCTGCGTGACCTGCCGCGGCGCCCGGCCGAGCGACCTGGTCCTGAGCAATGCCATCGCGGTGCGCAGCGGGCCTGACCCGAGAGCCGCCACCGCGGCGGACCGGTCAGCGCTGGACGGTGTAGTGCAGGTGCAGCACGCGGTCGCCCTGGACTACCTGGTCGGGATCATCGAGGAGCACGGTGCCGGCGTGGTTGCCGAAGAAGCGCACCCCTGCACCCAGCACCACCGGGGCGACGTCCATCGCGATCTCGTCGACCAGTCCTGCCGAGAACGCCTGCCCGCCGACGTCGCCGGCGGTCACGCAGACCAGGCCGTCACCGGCCAGCTCCCTGGCGAGCGTGATGCCCGCCTCGACCGACCCGGCAGTGTGGAAGGGCGCGTCCGGGTGGTCGGCGAGCCACGCCTGCGGCAGTGGCCGGTGGGTGACCACGACTAGCTCGTCTCCGGCGGCCGGGTCGCCGTCCCAGCCGTTCGTGGTGTCGAACAGGTGACGGCCGATCACCGTCACCTTGATGGCGTCCCAGAAGGGCCGGACGTAATCCGCGGACGCCTGCGAGACATGGAATGTCCAGCCGCTGGCCCTGGCGGACACCTCGGTATCTCCGTTGCTATACCAGTCGAACAGCGGCCCGACCGTGTCATCGGGGTAGGCGATGTAGCCGTCCGCCGACACGACCGCCTGCATGACAACCCTGGCCATCTCCGCTCCTCAGCCGACCGTCGCAACGATCACATGCACCGGTCTGACGAGGATACCCAGCGTCCTCTCCAACCGGCGATCGGCTGCCAGCACGCGCCGCCGGCTGACCCGTCGGCTGACGCCCGTCAGGTCCGGTCTGCTGGCTGAGACCTGAGCTGCCCCCACTGGGCGGATGCCTGACGCGCACAGGCCGCAGCGCGGACCGACAGCGCGGCGTTGGCTGCCAGCATGACCAGGACAGGAACTGCCAGCGGCCCGAGCGCAGATACGTACGTGAGGCCATCGGGGCCGATCGGCACCTGGAGGGCCATCGTCATCCCGAGCGCGACCAGGCCCAGGACCAGGCCTGCCTGCCACAGCGCCGTCACCTGCGCCCTGGAAGCTGCGGCCTGCAGGTACCGGGCGGGCAGGCCGGCGCGCACCGCCGCCGGCCCCAGTGCCAGCAGCCCTGCCGCCCAGCAGCCGGCGACGAGGGCCCAGCCGCCGTACCGCAGCGCTGCGGCTGCCAGCGGGTGGCCTGGCCGGAGATAGTAAAGATGCGTCACGCCGGTGACGAGGTTCTTCTCCCCTCCGGACACGATGGGCTGCAGCGACCCCGCAGCCCGGATCATGACGATGCCCAGGACGACAGCCGCGAGCGGGGCGGCCGCCAGGGCTGCCGCCGTCAGGCGGCGGGACGGCAGCGCCCACAGCCCGCGCACCAGGACACTCCCGGCGGACAGGAGCTGAGCCGCGCCGATCAGCCACACCAGCAGCAGGGCGTTCAGCTCCCACCGGACGACCCGCCCGGCGCCATTTTGAGTCAGCGCCGCCCACGTGCTAAGGCCGGCCGAGCGGCTGTCGACGGTACCCAGGAAGGCAAGCTCCAGCGGCAGCGCCACAGCCGCGGCAACGGCACCGGCCACCACTGAACTGCACGCGCGGCGCGACCAGAGCTCAGCCACCGGCGGCATGCCCGAGCCGGTCACCCGCGCCCGGACCGACCCGGCCGCCAGCCCGGCGGCCATGAGCCAGCACGACCTTCCCTCCGCGGCCAGCTCCCCGGCAAGCTCCTCCTGCTCCGCGCCATAACGCTGGCGCCACCAGGCCGGGTAGCACCCCAGCGCGCAGCGCACCGCGGCGATGCCCGGGCCCGCCGTTCTCATGCGCTCACCCCCCGCAGGCGCCGCAGCCCCATCCGGCTCAGCGCCGCTGCCGACTCCAGTTCCGCGGCCAGGACGGTCCGCCCCGCCGCGGTCAGACGGTAAGGCTGCCGCCGCTCGCACGCGCCGACCGGCTCGACCAGGCCAGCGTCCTCAAGGCGGGCGATAGCGGCGTACAAGGTGCCGGGGCTCAGGCTCACGCCGGCGAAGCCCTCGATATCCTTCAGCAGCGCGTAACCGTGTTTCGGGCCGTCGGCCAGGCTGACCAGAACGAGAAGGCCGCGGTCATCGCGACGTCCCCACGACACGGCCTGAGAACCTCTGCTCACGACCGCCACTCTATTACGACCATCGTAACAATGGAAGCGTGCCCGCCGGCGTCGTCCGGCCGCAAAGACCGGCCGATGGTGTTGTCCTGCCTGGCGACGTACCCGTCGAGCGACATGATCGCCTGCGCCACCACCTTGCCCATGGTGCCTCCCCTCCTCAGGTGCGCTGCGGCCGGTAAACGTGCACCACGATGCCGCTGGGAAACGACAAGGCCTCGACGAGGTTCAGGTGCCTCGAGTCCGGCAGCTGGTCGAACAGGGCCCATCCTGTGCCCAGCACCAACGGCTGGATCAACAGGCGGTACTCGTCGATCAGGTCCGCCGCAGCCAGAGCGCCGGCGAACCGTCTGCCGCCCCACACGATCACGTCCGGGCCAGGCTCGGCCTTGATCGCGGCGATCTCGGTCGCAAGGTCGCCCCGCGCAACCCGGGTAACCGGCCAGATCGCCTCGGCGTCGCTGAGCGTCTTGGAGAACACGACCTTTGGGATGTCGTTCATCGGGGCCGCGTACTCGTCGTCCGACTGCGGCCAGTATGACGACATCTCCTGGTACGTCGTGCGGCCCATGAGGTGGGCACCAGCCTTGCTGATGCGGTCGAGCTTCCACCGCTTGAGCTCCGCGCCCTCGGGGATCGCGGCCCCGGGGTGCTCACGGTCGCTGCCGACGAACCCGTCCAGCGACATCGACATGTACAAGATGACGTCTCGCATGATTTATCTCTCCTCTGCCTTGCTCCCGTCAGGAGACGGGCTCACCGAGCCGCTCGTGCAGCCGGTGGCCGCCGTTCCGAGCCCGTTGCCGGGCCGACGCGCAGCTCGCAGCGCGAGTCGACCACCCAGCCCGGCGCGTTGTTGCCGTAGAACTCGCGCTGGCCCGCCGGGCTCGTGAACAGGTCGAACACGCGCACGGGCGACGCCTGGATCAGGCGCTCGTAGTGCAGCTCGCGGCTCACTCCGCGCCTGTAGCACCCAGCAGGACGGGCATTCGCTTGATCCCGTTGAGGAAGTTAGACCGCAGCCTGCTGACCTTGCCGCCGGGCCTGATGCCCGGCGTCTTGTCGGCCAGCGCGGCGAGCAGCACTTGCAGCTCCAGCGCGGCTAGGTGCCTGCCCAGGCAGAAGTGCGGTCCACCGCCGAAGCCCACATGCGGATTGGGATCCCGCGCGATGTCGAATTCGTGCGGGGCGGTGAACACGTCCTCGTCGCGGTTAGCCGAGGCGAGGAAGGCGACCACCTTGTCGCCGGCCGCGATCCGCTGACCGGCCAGCTCGGTATCCCGGACGGCGGTGCGCCGGACCAGGACTGCCGGGCTGACCCAGCGGATGACCTCCTCGGCCGCGGACGGGGCCAGCGACGGGTCTGCCACCAGCCGCTGCCACTGCCTAGGGTGGTCGAAGAACGCGAGCATGCCTCCGGCCGCCGCGTTCCTGGTGGTCTCGTTGCCCGCCACGATCAGCAGCAGGAAGAAGAAGTTGAACTCCAGGTCCGTCAGCACCCGGCCGGCCTCGTCTGGCTGCAGCAGCCGGGTCACTATGTCGTCGCGTGGCTGCGACCGGCGCTGCTGCGCCAGGTCGGTGGCATAGCCGAACATCTCCGCCACGGCGTGCATCTGCTCGTCCGGCGAGCCGCTGAGTTCCGGGTCGTCGAAGCCGGTCATGCGGTTGGATAGCTCGAAGAGCCGCTCCCGGTCCTCCGGCCTGGCCCCGGCCAGCTCGCAGATCACCTGCGCCGGCAATGGGGCGGCGATGTCGGTGACGAAGTCCACCTCGCCGCGCTGCGCGACATCCTCAAGCAAGTCGCGGCAGATGCCGGTGATGTGGTCCTGCAGGTGCCCGATCATGCGCGGCGTGAAGCCGCGGTTGACGAAAGCCCGCAGCCGGCCGTGCTGAGGCGGATCCATGTTGATCATCATCACGCGCATCCGCTCCACGGCCGGCTCGCTCCACTCGCGGAACGCCGCGGTGCGGGGGACCGAGGAGAAGATGTCCGGGTGCCGGATGACATCGGTGACGTCAGCGTGCCTGGTGACGGCCCAGAAGCCAGGCCATCCCGGACCGCCGCCCTGCGCGTGCCAGAAGACCGGCGCGTGCTCGCGGAGCCAGGCGAACTGCTCGTGCGGAGCCCCGCCCCGAGCGTAGACGTCGGGGTCGACGAGGTTGATCTGTGCGGCCGTTGTCATCGACTGCCTCGCGTGCTGCAAAAGACGATAGACACGACGATACGGCCAGCGCTGGCGAGAACAACCCCGCGGAGTCCGCCGACAGGGCATGACCGGCCTGCTTCGCAAACTTGACGTCAACTTCTTCGGCAGCGATGCCACCACCAAGGCCGTGCAGTCTTATACGGGAAGGCGGCGCCGCACAGCTCCCCGACGGCCCTGCCCGCGGGTGCCACCCCGGCTGGCATCGCGGTCAGCTAGCCGCTCAACCGCGCCATCGCCATCGGCGAGGTGCAGGGCCCCGCCGCCGCCCTGGCGCTGGTCGACGAGCTGGACCTGGACAACTACCACCTCTTCCACGCCACGCGACCGGCCCGGGACGGCGCTGGGGTGCGCCGTTGGTATGGACGGTCGGCGGGTTCGGGCGCACAGTGAGGGTGATGGCCCTGCGCTGGGTCGTGGCTTCCCTGGCCCCCGAGAGAGCCTTGCCCCGGGTATGGCTTGTGCCCGTGACGCTTCGGGGTGTGACAAGGCCCGCCGGGCCTGGCCGCCGCGATGCGGGAGCAAAGAAGGGAAGAGCATGTCCTTACCAACTAGTCAGCCGCCGTCTAGCACGGCTACCTCGTGCACCTACGCTTACACCGGCGCCGAGCAGACCTTCACGGTGCCGGCCGGGGTGACCTCGGTGACGGTCACCGCGGTCGGCGCCCGAGGGGTGAATGGTGGTGCTGCTGCTGGCGGGAACGGGGCAGTGGTGACCGCCACCGTGCCGGTACCGACCGGCACGGCGACGTTGTATGTCGAGGTAGGCGGGCCGGGCGACCTCAGCACCGTCTCCGACTCGGGCAACGTCACCGGCCCGTTCAACGGCGGCGGCTGGTCAAACTATGCCGGCAACGGCGGCGGCGGTTCGGACGTGCGGACCTGCTCGATGAGCACCTGTGATCTGACCAGCAACGACACCCGGCTGGTGGTGGCCGGCAACGGCGGCGGCGGGTCTTACTGCCCGCAGGCCACCGGCGGCCAGGCTGGCGACTCGTCGGTGACCGGCCCGGGCGCCGCCACGCCGAGCGGCAACTGCAGCGCTGCGCTGGCAGGCGGCAACGGCGGGTTCGGCGGCACAGCAGGCGGCGCCGGCGCTGACCGCGGCGGCGACGGCAGCCTCGGCCAGGGCGGCATCGGCACCGACTTTGAGCTCGAGGACGGCCCAGGCGGCGGCGGGTACTACGGCGGCGGCGCATGCGGCGGCACAGGCGGCGCAAACAGTGGAGGCGGCGGTGCCGGGTCCAGCTTCTGGGTGCCCGCTGCCACGGGCACCTCGATGACCACCGACACCACTGGCACCTCGCCGGTCCTGCTGATCAGACGGCGGCGGGGGCATGGACGGTGGCGCGGTGGCTGCGGTACTGGCTGACGATGGCCGAGCCGCACCTGCGCCCCTCCACCGCGACCACATCGACCGCTACCTCATCCCCAGTTTGGGCCGTATCACCCTGGCCGACCTGGAGGCCAGACGACTGCAGGCCTGCTTCGATCCGTTGCCCCACGACCACGGAAATCACATAGACGAACGGCTATATAGCCAGTTCAGAACGGGTGCGCCGCCAGGGACTTGAACCCCGAACCCGCGGATTAAGAGTCCGCTGCTCTGCCAATTGAGCTAGCGGCGCAAGAGACGGTGCGATCGTAGCAGCAAGAGCCGAGCCGGGCGAATCCGAAAAGCGGCCCTGCGGGGCGCCGCTCGGGCAGCCCAGCCTAGTCGGCGAGGAACCGGCGCAGCAGCCTGCCCGACCGGGATGACCTGCCGGTCCTGGCCTCCTGCCGGTCGGCCCGGCCCATCACCTGCAGGCTCGCGTTCACGCCGAGCCAGCGCAGCGGCTCGGGCTCCCAGCGCGGCGAGCGGTGCCCGACCCAGGGCAGCCGGGTGATCTCGCTGTCGGTGCCGGTGATCAGGTCGGCCAGGGTGCGCCCGGCCAGGTTCGTGGTGGACACCCCGTCGCCGACGTAGCCGCCCGCCCAGCCGAGCCCGGTCTCGCGGTCCAGGCCGGCCGAGGCGCACCAGTCCCTGGGGATGCCGAGCGGGCCGCCCCAGCAGTGCGTGACCGCGACATCGGCCAGCACCGGGAACAGCTCGCCGAGGGTCCGCCGCAGCGCGGCGAACACGGCGGGCACCCGGTCGTACGCCGGCCGGACAGCCGAGCCCAGGTGGTACGGCGCGCCGCGGCCGCCGAAGGCCAGCCGCCCGTCCGCCGTGCGCTGGCCGTAGATGATCAGGTGCCGCAGGTCGCCGAAGGTCGGCCGGTCGGCCAGCCCGATCTGCTCCCAGGCCGCGGCGGGCAGCGGCGCGGTGGCGACCATCAGCGAGTAGACCGGGGCGACCGCCCGGCGCAGGCCGGGCAGCCGCGGGGTGTACCCCTCGGTGGCCCGGACCACGTAGCGGGCCCGCACCGTGCCCGCCGGGTCACCAGCCTGCCCGGCTCGATCCGCGCACCTGGGTGCGCTCGAACAGCGACACGCCGCGCCGGCGGACCGCCGTCGGCCAGCCCGCGGGCCAGCCGGGCCGGGTGGATCGCGGCGCAGTGCGGGGTGAACGTGCCGCCGAGCACGTCGGTCGCGCCGGCCAGCCCGGTGGCCTCGGCCGCGTCAGCAGTCGCAGGTCCTCCTCGCCGAAGCCGAACTCGCTGGCCTCGGCCACCTCGGCCCGGGCCCGGTCCAGCTGCGGGCGCGACCGGGCCAGCACGACCGTGCCGCCCTTGGCCCAGTGGCAGTCGATGCCCTCGGCCGCGGCCACCCGGCCCACCTCGTCCACCGTCGCCTGCATCGCCCGGTACATCGCGATCGCGGCGTCCCGCCCGGCCATCCGGGCCAGCCTGGCCAGCGAGGCCGGGAACAGCGCCGAGCACCAGCCGCCGTTGCGGCCCGAAGCGCCGAAGCCGGCGATCTCCCGCTCGCAGATCACGATCCGCAGTCCGGGCTCGCGCGCGGCCAGGTAGTACGCGGTCCACAGGCCGGTGAAGCCGGCGCCCACGATCGCCACGTCCGCATCGGTGCCGCCCGGCAGCGGGTCGCCCGGATCGAGAGTTCCCGGCACGGTGTCGTGCCAGAACGAGAGATTCCGGTAGTCGGCGGTCGTGGTAGTCGGCGGTGGAGACATGCGTCCATGGTGGCAGGCCGCGGGGGCGGCCAGGCCGCAGACCGGGGGCGCCAGCACCGGGAGCCCGCGAGGCCGGGCGGCTGTCGCAGCAGCGTGGGTGGGTGCCTGGGCGGCTGTTTCGCAGAGGACGCACCGGCGCGAGTGGTGGAGAGGGTGGCCGCCCGGCGTTGGCCGGGTCCAGGGCGTGCAGGCGGCGGCACTCGGGCATCCTTGGAGGCATGCCCGCCGACCGCCTGCCTGCCGACAGTCCCGCGGGGGAGGAGACGGTCCCAGCCCCGCGGCAATATACCGGGTCTGCATGGTGTGCCTGGGCAACATCTGCCGGTCACCAATGGCCGAGGTGGCACTGCAGCGACTGGCGGGGCGGGCCTGGCCGGGATGGTCGAGTGTCGAGAGCGCGGGCACGGGAGACTGGCATGTCGGCGGCCCGATGCACCCCGGAGCCCGCTCCGAGCTGGCCCGCCGCGGCCTGGACGGCCGGGATCACCGGGCGCGCCAGATCGACCGGTCGTGGCTGGGTGACTTCGACCTGCTGGTGGCCATGGATCGCAGCAACCTGGCTAACCTGCGGCGGATGGCGGGCCGGGAGACGCGATGGCCGGGCCGGATCGGCTGATGCGCTCCTTCGACCTGGCGGCCGAGCCGGGGGCCGAGGTTCCCGACCCCTACGAGGCGGCCCCGAGGACTTCGCCGAGGTTCTGGACCTGGTGCAGGCCGCGTGGGCGGGCTGGCCTGCCAGCTGGCCGCGACGCTCCCGGCCAGGCTGACGCCGTGAGCCCGCCCCGTCACGGGCCGGGCGGCTGGAGCGGCTGCTGGGCTGCGCGGTGCGGGACGTGCGCATCGCTGGCGGTCAGCACGGCGTGCCGCACTACCGGCTGACGCTTGCCGATGGCCGGGCGGCGTTCGCCAAGGCCGTGGCCGCGACCGACAGAGAGCGAGCGGGCCGCCCGGCGCCGCCGGGTTGGCGGCCGAGGCCAGCGGCCTGCGCTGGCTGGCCGAGGCGGGCACCGCGGCTCCGCGGCGCCCGGCGGTCCCGGAGGTGCTCGGCTGCGACGACCGGGTGCTGGCCCGCCGGCTGCCGAGCAGACAGCCGACCGGAACGCTGCCGCGAGGTTCGGCCGGGAACTCGCCGCCCTGCACGCGGCCGGGGCCGACGCGTTCGGCGCCCCGTGGCCCGGCGTGATCGCCAGCCTGCCGCTGCCCAGCGGGCGGCCCGTCCTGGCCGGAGTGGTACGTCAGCCAGCGAGTACTGCCCTACCCGCGGCTGGCCGGGACGCGGCACGCTGAGCCGGGCCGACGTCGCCGTCATCGAGTCGGCCCGCGGCCCGAGTGAGCGCGGCGGCCGGTCCAGCGGAGCCGCCGAGCCGGATCCACGGCGACCTGTGGGCGGGGAACCTGCTCTGGTCCGGCGGCCGCGGCTGGCTGATCGACCCGGCCGCGACGGCGGGCACCGGGAGACCGACCTGGCCATGCTGGCGCTCTTCGGCGCGCCGTACCTGGACCAGATCCTGGCCGGTTACCAGGAAGCGGCGCCGCTGGCCGAGGGCTGGCGGCAGCGGGTGCCGCTGCACCAGCTGCACCCGCTGCTCGTGCACGTGTGCCTGTTCGGGGCCGCCTACGCCCGAAGCCGAAGTGACGGCAGGCAGCCCTTCGCCAGCCGCGCTCTGAGCAGCGACCCCGGCCCGCTGAGCCCGGGCTGCGGCTCGCCGGATCCGGGTAGGCAGCGGAGTCTCACACGGGCGGCATCGCCGTCCCTGCAGATCTTGGTACGCAAGCGCGCCGCTGGGGACTCGCTGACGCCTCGTGCAGGTCGGTCCCGTGATAGAGCAGGCCAGCTCCGTTGTCGGTGGCGTAGCCATCCGGCAGGGTGCCGTCGGCGATCAGCTTGTGGATCAGCGGCCTGCGCTGCTCCTCGGCGTCGTGGTGCGGGCTGTTGCTGTTTGGCAGAAAGCCCAGGGCGTCAGTCACCGGCCGCAGGGTCGGCCCGAACAAGCGCGTGGTTCCGCCGACATGCCAGCACAATGACCCGGCGGACACCCCCATCAGCACCACGCCGGCCTGCCAGGCGTCCTTCAGGATCGTGTCCAGGCCGTGCAGCCGCCACAGCGCCAGCAGGTCGCCGTGCTGCCGCCGCTCACCCAGATCACGTCCTGCCTGCACAGGTGGCCCTCGATATCGTCGACGCTGGGCATCGGGAACAGGTCAAGGTGCGAGGCGACATGTCCAGCTTGGCGAAGGCGTTGTGCAGCGCCGAGGCCCACATCGGGTTGTCGCCGCCGGCGGTGCCGATCATGCAGAGCCTCGGGTGCGGCCCCGCCCTGGCGGTCCTGGCGGCCATCGAGTAGGCCGGACCGGGGCGTCAGACTCCACTCATCACCGCCGTCAGAAGCCGATGCTCGTTGCCAGGATGGTGGGCTGCGGTGCGGGCATGTCACGATTCAGTGCTGCATCGCGCGCGGACCGACGCCGCCGGGGGCCTGATCCTGGTCGAGCCTGGCGGAAATAGGCCGCCGGAGTCACCCCGGTCTCGCGATGGAACGCCGCCACGAACGCGCTCGGCGTCTCGTAGCCGACATGCCGGGCCACGTTGCCGACCGGCTGGCCGGCGGCCAGGGAGCGCGGCCTGCAGCCGGAGCAGCGTCGCCAGCGGCCGAACGGGATCCGGTGTCGGCCAGGAACGAGCGCGCCAGCGTCCGCCCGCTCGCGCCGACGTGCGGCCCCACTGGGCCAGGGTCCGCCCGTCTGCCGGGTCGCCGGCCAGGGCCTGGGCTACCTCCGGGCCCGTTCCTCGGTCGGCTGCCTCACCTCTATGGTCGTCATGCTGACCGGCTCGAGCAGGTCGACGAGCAGGGCCTCGGCGCGGTCCGCTGCGCCTGCCGAGCGTCTCGTCTCCAGGTAGCCGATGAGCTCGGCCAGCAGCGGCCTGGCCGCGACCGGGGTCGGCTCCGGCCAGCTGATCGGGCAGAGCTCCGGCCTGATGTACAGGTGCGCATGGTGGCGCGGCCGGACGCCCGGGTCTCGTGCGGCAGCCCGGCCGGGATCCACAGCGCCCTGGTCGGCGGCAGCACCCAGGTGGCCGCGGCGGTGAGCACGGTGAGCACGCCGCTGGCGGCCCAGGCCAGCTGATGGTCGGGGTGGGTGTGCCAGTCGAACCGGGCGCCCGGCGGCATCGGGAACGTGGCCACGATCACCGCGGCCGCGGGTCGCCGGGCCAGGGGCAGGTCCGGCGGCGTCCCGGGGCTCCGTGCCGGTCACCGGACAATGTCCGTCTGGCGATACACGTGGCAGCGTACGCTTGGAGGCTGAGCGGGCACGTGCGTAGCGTTCCGACATGAACGAGAACCACGCGAAACTGTGCCCGAGCCCGGAGTGGGCCGCCCACATCCAGAACGAGATCCTGCCGTCGCTCATCGCCGGCGTCGACCTGGGCCGCGAAATGCTGGAGATCGGACCGGGCCCCGGGGCCGCCACCGAGTGGCTGCGCCACCGGGTGGGGCGCCTGGTCGCCCTCGAGGTCGACCAGGAAGCGGCCGCCAAGCTGACCGAGAAGTACGCCGAGAGCAACGTGGAGATCGTCGCCGGCGACGCCGCCCGGCTGACCTTCGCCGACGCGTCGTTCGACTCCGTCGGCACGTTCACCATGCTGCACCACGTGCCGACCGTGCGCGCTGCAGTCGAGGTGCTGGCCGAGGCCTGCGGGTGCTGCGCCCCGGCGGCGTGCTGATCGGCTCGGACAGCCTGGCCAGCAACGGCCTGCACCACTTCCACGCCGGCGACACCTACAACCCGGTCGAGCCCGCGTCGCTTCTGGTCCGCCTGCAGGCCCTGGGATTCGGCAAGATCACGATCGCGGTGGACGACGTGCTGACGTTCACCGCGCACCGGCCGAGGCAGGCGCCGGGGGGTGCGGCGCGGATGGTGCGTGGCCGGAAAAGAGGTAGCACGGGCATGAGCAGCGATACGACGCGGCTGCGGGCAGCGGTCACCGGGCTGGTCGGCTGGACCGCGGCGAGGAAGAACTGCTGCTGGCCGTGCCGCTGGCGGTGAGCGCCAGGGCAGCCCGGACTGCTGGGCCGCCGCGCCGCTGATCGCCCACAACACCGAGTTCAAGCGCCAGCAGGTGATCCGCCTGGCGGCGATCCGGCAGGGCGAGACGCCGCCGGACTTCGCCGAGATCGATCACCGGTCGGCCGAGGTCTACCGGGCTTACTGCAGCCGACGCTGGCGAGGTCCGCAGGCCAGCCGGGAGGTTACCGCGGCGCTGATCGACGGGCTGGCCGCGTCGGCGACGAGGACCTGCTCGACCCGTCCCGCCACCCGTGGCTGCGCGGCCGCAGCTCTGGCTGCAGATCATCGTCCGCGGCTTCTGGCACCCGATGGGGCACATCGCGGACTATTACTCTGCCACGGCCAGGCGGCCAGGGCGGCCATGCAAGCGCAGGCTGTGGCCTGGCCGGCTACCTCGACGCGCCGGACCCGGCCCGCGGGATGGCCACTACAACCTGGCCTGCGCGCCGGCGAGGTCAGACCAGCCGGGCGGCGCTCGACCATCTGCAGACCGCCGTCCGGCTCAACTCCGATCTGGGCGCCAAGCGGGCCGGCGAACCTGACCTGGGCGGGCTGCGCTCGGAGGGCGGCTCGACGCGCTGGCATCAGCGAGGCAGGACGATGAACGACCGGGTGGGACTGCCCACCGTCCTGCGCGAGTGGGGACGGATCGGCTGCACCGGGTTCGGCGGGCCGCCCGCGCATATCAAGCTGCTGCGCCAGCTCTGCGTGGAGCGCGAGGACTGGCTGGACGCGCGGGAGTTCGAGGACGCGATCGCGGTCTGCAACCTGATGCCGGGCCCGGCCTCCACCCAGCTCGCGATCTTCTGCGCCTGGCGGCTGCGCGGCCGCGCGGGCGCCCTGATCGGCGGCGCCGCGTTCATCGTGCCCGGCCTGATCGTCATCCTGGCGCTCGCGGTGCTGTTCGTGGCGAAATCCCCGCCGCTGTGGGTGCTCGGCGCCGGGGCCGGCGCGGGCGCCGCTGTGCCCGCCGTCGCGGTCGCCGCCGGCTGGTCGCTGGCCGTCCCGAGCTGGCGCAACCGGCGCGCCACGGCGCGCTGGCTGGGCTACCTGGCCGCCGGTTTCGCCGCCGCGGCGACCATCGGCCCGTGGCTGGTCGTCGTGCTGCTCGCCTGCGGCGCCGTCGAGCTCATCGTCCGGCGGCGGCCAAACGCCGCGCCAGAGCTGACAGTGACGGTGGCGGTGGCGGTGGCGGTGGCGGTGACGGTGACGGTGACGGCGTAGCGCAGGCGAGGGTCGCGTGGGCGAGCGTGGCGCGGGCGACGGTGGCGGCGGCGCGAAGCTGCGCGGGCTGCCGCGGCGCCGCTGGCCGTAACGTGGCTGGCCGGGGGCGGGGTGCTGGCCTCGGTCGCGTGGGTGGCGTTCAAGGTGGGCGCGCTGTCGTTCGGCGGCGGGTTCGTGATCATCCCGCTGATGCAGGCCGACGCGGTCGGCCGGTATCACTGGATGACCGGCGCGCAGTTCCTCAACGCGGTCGCGCTCGGCCAGATCACCCCGGGCCCGGTTGTGCAGACGGTCGCCGTGGTCGGCTACGCCGCCGCGGGGATCGGCGGGGGGCTGCTCGCCTCCGCGGTCGCCTTCGCGCCGTCGTTCGCGTTCGTGCTGCTCGGCGGGCGCCACTTCGACCGGATCCGCGGCGACCAGCGGGCCCGCGCGTTCCTCGACGGGGCGGGCCCCGCCGCCATCGGCGCGATCTTCGGCTCGGTGATCACGCTGACCAGGGAGCTCAGCCATCCCTGGCAGTTCCGCGTGCTGGCAGGCGCCCTGGTGCTGCTGTTGCCCTGCGCCGCGGCGTCGTGCTGACCCTGCTGTCCTGCGGCCGATCGGCGTCATCATCGCCCTGGCGGCGGCCCGCTGCCGGTCTAGCCGCAGCTGGGGTAGGGCTCGGGCTGGGTGGTGTAGCTGCGGCCGTGCGGCAGGGTCCAGACCAGGGTGCCGGGCTCGGCTGCTCGAGGCGCCAGCCGGGTGCCTGCTTCGCCTGGTGATCACCGCGGCACGGGGGTGCAGGTTGCAGCTGCAGGTCCGGCCGCCCTGGTCGTAGGGGATCCGGTGATCAAGGTCACAGCGGGCGGAGGTGGCGCCTGCAGCCGGGGCGGGTGCAGGCCGGGTGGCGGATGGTGACCAGGTGCCGCAGCCTGGCTCCGGGCCGGTAGCCGGGGGTCTCCAGCTGGTGGGTGCAGGTCCCGGTGTCCAGCCAGGTGATCTTCAGCCGGGCCAGCCAGGCGGCCGGGTTGGTGCCGGGTGGTCCGGGTCCGGCGCGGCTGCACCGGCATGGGCCACGGCGCGGCCGTGGCGGTCGGTCAGGGTGAGGCAGTACCGGGTGGCGGGGTGGGCGGCGAGGGTGGTGCCGAGGTCGCGGCAGGCGGCGGCGTCGAACGGGCCCAGGCCGGTGATCTGGCCGGGGCTGTCGCTGTGCCCGGTCCAGGCCGACAGCGGCAGGGTGAGGTGGACCAGGCCGGGCAGCCCGGCCGTTCCCGCGGGCCAGGGCCCCGCCGGCCCGGCCGGTTGCCGCCGGCCAGGTGCCGTCGACGGGCCGGGGGCTGCTGTGCCGCGGGCCCGTCCATCGGCCGGGCTGGCAGTGCCGGGGAAGCCGGGCCCGGCGTGTGCGGCGCGCCGGTGCCCGGCGGCTGGGGCGGGGAGCAAGGTGGCGGGGGACCGGCCGGATAGCAGGGCCAGGAACACCTCGGCGCGCAGGAACGCCAGGGTGCCCGGGGCGCCGTGCGCCTTCAGCCACCGGGCGGCCGCGTCGATGTTGCGGTCGGCCACCGCGACCCCGGCCGGGGACAGGTCCCGCCCGGCCAGTGCGGCGGTGCCGGACTGCTCGGCCCACGCCTCCACCCGCGCGTCCCGCTCGGCGGCCTTGCGGCGGCGGATCGCGGCCTGCGGGTCGGCGGCCAGCACCGCCCGGCGCACCGCCTGCCGCAGCTGCCCGGTCGTCATCCCCCCGGCCCGCGGCAGCACCCGGCCGGCGGCCGCCCGGGCCAGGTCCGCGTCCACGCAGGCCAGTTCGCCGGTGATGACCCTGACACGGTCCCCGTCGAGCACCCCGGCCGCCAGTAACGCCGCCGCCTCGGGCAGCCGCTCCAGCCCGGCGGTCAGGTCCAGCTCGGCGTCGGCGGCCCGGCTGGTCAGCGTGAACGCGACCGCGATCTCCCTGCCGAACTGCTCCGCGGCCCGGCTGTCCCCGGTGTCCAGCGCATCCTGGTGCCGCCGGGCCGACAGCTCGCTGACCACCGCCAGCTCCACCGCGGCCTGCCAGGCCTGGTTCCGCCGGGCGGCCAGGCCCACCCCGACCAGCTCGTCATCGGACAGGCGGTCCAGCCCGCCCGAGAACGCGCGCCCGGTCAACCCGGCGAGCACCTGACCGGGCAGCATCGCATCAGCGACCCCGCCGGAACCGAAGCCCAGGCCGGGACCTCGCCGGGGCGCGTCACGGTCGGCGTGGGTGAACCCGGCCGGGATCGGCTCCCGCCGCCCGGCCGCCCGGCCGCCGGGTCCGGCGGGCAGTGCATCTCGGCCAGATCCTCCGGGCCGACGTCATCGAAGCCGGGTCCTCGCAGGGCGGGTCCTGGCAGGCCGGATCTCGTACCAGGTCACGCCCGATCCGGTCCAGGCCCCGGGCATCCAGCTCCCACAGCCGGGCCAGCTCCGCCGGGGTCAGCACCTGCTCATCCGGGCCGAACCCCCGGGCATCCCGCCACCGCTGCACCATAGTCGCCGCACCTCCCTGCTTGCAGCCGTTACCGGGCTGCCTTATGGCCGGCTGCTTCTCGGGCTGGTTGCTCACCTGCCCATGGCCCCTCTTGTCACCGGTGCCGTCGCCGGGCTGCTCGGGCGGCCCGGCTGCTGGCTCGGTCACGGTGGCCTCCCTGGCTGGGCTGACTGGCGGGTTCCTCGTTTCGAATATTGTATCGAGTAGCTCCGACAGTCTCGCTGAGTGTACCGACGCGGTTGACCGGCGGGTCTTCGACCGTCTGTACACCCGCCTGCGCCACCGGCTGGTGGCGATGGCGGCCGATCCGCAGGACGAGGCCCGGCATCAGTTCGAGGAATGGATCGCCGGGCTCCCCGACCGCCTCGAGACAGGGCACTGGCCGATCAGTTCCACGACGAGCTCGCTGGCCTTGTCACCGGAACCATCGAGCGGTCGGACGCCGCGCAGACCTCGACCCAGCTGGAGCTGCTCCTCGGGCGCGACCTGCAGTTCATCCGCATCAACGGCACAGTGGTGGGGGCCGGGGTGGGCCTGGCCTTGCGCGCCATCGCCCTGGCCCTGGCCCTGGCCCTGGCCTAATGCTGGCCTGCGGCCTTTGCCGGGTTCCAGCTTGACCAGCGACGCGGTCATGGCGTCCCGCCACCCCTCGCCTTCCTGGACGGCCTTGCGATGTCCTATTGGGGAACGGCTGCAGTCGAACATCTCGGTGGCCAGGGTGGCAGCGGGCGGTAGGGGAACGGCTCGTACCCCCACCGGTACCGGGCCGGGTCGCCGGTGGCTTCCTCCCGTTCCGGGGGGGTTGCTACCGCGTCGGCTCCCGCGTCCGCCGGCGGCCGGCCTGGTACTCGACCACCTCGTTGCGCATCTGGTAGTCGCCGAACTCGTCGTGGTGCATGTTCATCAGGAACGCGTCACCGGTTCGCGACAGCCTGACCGCAGGGGCCGGCCCGCACCATGCCCGAGCCGTCGATCAGCGGGTGGTTCGCGGAGTCGGCGAGCAGCACGAACAGCTGTTCTGCGGATGCCTCGATGCGCCGGGAGACCGACACCAGTCCGTCTGCCATCGTCATGCCCTTCCTGTTGCGCTTGTACCTGTCCGTGAAGTAGCTGAGCGTACAGAGAGTGCGGGCGCAGATGCCAGGTCAGGTAGCAGGCGAGCATGCAGATCAGCACGTGGGCTTTGACGCGTTCTTCGAGCCGGTGGAACGCCGGCCGGAGGTCCAGGTCGTCGGCCTTGATGTGCCGGAAGTCACGCTCGACGTATCTGAGGTTCTTGTAGGCGGTCACTACGGCAGGGGGCGTCCAGCTCGGCCCGGGGAACGGGGTGCGCAGGACAGCTCAGCGGGCCGCCGTCGGCCATCAGCTTCCTGATGGCCGGGGCGCGCAGCGCGGTGATCGATTCATGGGGATCGCTGCGGGGGGTGCCGTCTCTGCTGTGACGTCACTGCCTGCGGCGGCGAGTTCGGAGCGGACTTTATCGGCCTCGGGCGTGCCCAGGGAGGCGTAGCGGCTGAGCGCTTCCTGCCAGTGCGCGCGGGCCTGGCTGAGGGCGCCGCTGGCCTGGTGCTGCGGGCCATGCCGTGGTGCGCCCGGGCCTGCTTGTACAGGTCGCCGGCCTTGAGCCGGGCCGAGCGCGGCGCTGTGCTCGATCAGCGTCTGCCCCGATCGCCGACGGAGAAGAAGACTTCCCCAAGACCGTTGAGCGCTTCGGCCTCCGCTGCCCGATCGCCGGCCTGGCGGCAGAGGGCCAGGGCCTGCTGCAGTCGCTCACGGGCCCCCGCAGGGCGGTGCCGCCGCAGGTCGAGGAGGCCGAGATTGGTCAGCGCGTATGCCTCGCCGATGGGATCGCGCTGCTCGCGGAACAGTGCCAGTGAGCGCTCCAGCACGTCGGCGGCTTGCGGGTACCGGCCCTGCCGGAATTCGGCCAGACCCAGAAGTCGCCAGCACGAGAGCCAGGGAGGCACTGTCGCCGAAGTCGCCGGCTGCCTCAAGACTGTGCCGGAGCCTGCTGGCGGCTTGCTGGTAGCGGCCCTGCCGCACGTCGATGAGGCTGAGGTTGTTCAGCACGCGGGCCTCGCTGCCTCGCGCGCTTGTATCACGGTAGAGCACAAGGGCCTGCTGGTAGTGCTGCACCGCTTGGTCGTAGCTGCCCTGCAGTGATTCGGCTATGCCGAGGTGGCCCAGTGCACAGGGCCTCACCTGCCCGGTTCCCGGTCTCGCGGTAGAGCGCGAGGGCACGGGTAACGCTGTCCGCGGCCTGCTGGTACCTGCCCTGCCGCAGGTCGACGTAGCTGCTGTTGTCCAGTATTTCCCCTTCGGCCCCGCGGTCGCCAGTCTGCAGGCAGGCCCCCAGTGCATCGTCGCTGATGGAGACGATCTCCGGGTAGTAACATCCGGTCTCGAGATAGCGCCTGACGGTGAGGGCGAGCCGGATCGCGTGGCCGAGCAGCTGTGATCAGCGGCATGGGACACGACCGCTCTTAGCGTGGCGCGGTGCGCGTCCAGCCAGGCGCGAGCCTCGGCAGGGCCGGTGAGAGGGGGCACGGAGGCGGGGAGCGGGACGCCCAGGCGGTGCGGCTCGCCTGGGACCAGGATGTTCATAGCCGCCGTGGCGGCGTCCAGGTAGTAATCATGAAGGCAGGTCAGGCGCCAAGTGCCGCCGCTCCTCGCTGTCGTGGGTCCGGGCCAGTTCGCTAGCGTAGGCACGGATCAGGCCATGCATGCCGAACCGGCCTGGGCCGGTCTGCTGGATCAGGTGCGCCCTGACCAGCTGGCCAAGCTGGGCAGATGCCCGCTCGACGGTAGTGCCGGTGATCGCGGCACCGGAATACGAGTCGAGGTCGGGGCCGGATCCGCGGCCAGCCGGAATGTGCGGGCAGCGCCGATCCAGATGCCGGTATAACCAGGAGAACACCCGCCGCACGCGGTATGCGGATCCCGCCGGCCTCTAGCAGGTCCAGCCGCCGCTGGCTGGTCAGCTCGCTGACCCGGTCACCGAGAGGAGCTGATGGCCGGGCCATGGCGATCTCGGCGGCCACCCGCAGTGCCAGCGGCAGCCGGGCGCACTGGGCGGCCAGGGCGCTCGCGGCACCGGGTTCAGCGTCCGCCGGGCCGACGAGATCCCGCAGCAGGCTGACCGCTTCCGCCAGAGGCAGCAGGTCCAGGTCGAGCCGCCAGGCGCCATCCCTGGCCACCAGCCCCGTCAGCGCGTCGCGGCTGGTGATGATCGTCACGCAGGGCGTGCCGGGCAGCAGCGGCCGGACCTGGCTGGCATCGGATGCGTTGTCGAGGACGACGAGCATCCTGCGGGCAGCGAGCAGACTGCGGTAGCGAGCAGCCTGCTCGTCCTCGTCCGCCGGAATGTCGCTCGGGTCCACCCCGAGAGCGCGCAGGAACGCGGCCAGCGCATCGGCGGCTGCCATCGGAGGGCCGGGGTCGTAGCCGCGCAGGTTGACATAAAGCTGTCCGTCGGGGAACCGCGCGGCGACCTGATGAGCCCAGTGCACGGCCAGAGCGGTCTTGCCCACCCCGGCGGTCCCGGCAATGGCCGAGATCACCAGTCGTGCCGGAAACGTCGTCCCCGGCCCTGTCCAGCAGACTGGTAAGTGCCGCCAGCTCGCTCGCCCGGCCAGCGAAATACCGTACCGGTGCCGGAAGCTGGCGCGGTACCACGGTCGTGACCCGGTACTCTCGCTGTGGCCCGGCGGCAGGACTGTCACGGCCGTGGGTGACCGGGATGACTTGCAGCGCCGGGGCCCCGGTGAGGATCTGCTCTTGCACTCGGCGCAGCTCCGGGCCGGGCTCGGCGCCAAGCTCCTCGATCAGCACCCGGCGGGCACACTGGTAGGCGGCCGGGGCTTCGCCCTGCTGGCCGTCGCGGTACAGCGCAAGCATCAGCTGGGCGTGCAGCCGCTCCCGCAGCGGATGGGCGCCGGCGAGTTGCCGCAGTTCGGCGATCAGGTCGGTGTGACCACCTAGCCGTAGATCCGCATCGATCCGCGCTTCCAGCGCCCGCAGCCGCTTCTCCGCAAGCCATGGCAGATGCCGCTGCACAAGAACCGGAGATTCGACGTCCGCCAGCGGCTCGCCGCGCCAGAGCGACAACCCCTGCCGGAGTTCCGCCGCCGCCAGGGCCCAGTCCCCTCGCCGCGCGGCCTTACCGGCCGCGTCCTGCGTGACATCGAACCGGGACACGTCCAGCTCGCCAGTCTCGACCCTGATCAGGTACCCGCCCGGCACAGTACCGATCCGCGCGTCGCCGGCGCCGTCCAGTGCCCTGCGCAGTCGCTTCACAAGGCCTTGGATGGTCACCCGCTCCGACGAAGGAGGGCTAGGTCCCCAGAGCACCTCAGAGATCTCGCCAACCGATACCACCTGATTGGCCTTCAACAGCAGCGCCGCGAGCAGCGCCCGCTGCTTTCCCGCCGACACTGTGGTGACCACGCCCGCCCGGCGTACCAGCAGCGGCCCTAGCAGCCCGAATTCCGTCTCCGCCGCCACATGCCCTCCCACAAGCGCTGCCAGCGGCGCGCCAGCCCAGCGCCATCAGCATGCCAGCGCTGCATGGAAGAGTCAAAGACGTTGGTCTCGGTGCCGATCCGCCACGTGCAAGTCAAGCGATGAGCGGGGACCTGCTTCGCCTCGCGCCGGGGTCCGCCGGACGTTGTACATCTCGGAGGGAACAGTGAAAAAGCTCCTATTAGCATCAGCAGCGGCACTGGCGCTGCTGGTTCCCGCCGCCATCGCGGCACCCCCGGCAGCGCAGGCATCGGGCAATCCCAACCACTGGGGAAGCGTCTCCATCTGCTGGAACAGCGGCGAGGGACTGTGCATCTGGACCAGCGGGGCGACCAGCGGGAATAACTCCGCACTCCAGAACAAAACGTATTCCGCAGGCGGCATAGCCCAGACCTGGAGCACACACTCCTCCACCGAGTGCGGCGGAACCGTTACCCTCTCGTGCCCGTTCACGGGCGGAGCGGGCTTCCTCAACCGCATACTACTAGGGTCTCAGATCGTCATCATAGAAAATGACCACTACGGGTACTGCATCGGCGGCTCTGTCTCCGGTATAGACAGCGTATACCTGACAAACTGCACCGGCGGCCACGGTGAAGTATGGGTCATGGTGTCGGTCACCTCCGGACATTGGTCGCTACTAAGCGTCTCATCAGCCAACGTCTACCCTGGGACGGAATACGAAATCCAGGGCATTGACCAGGATGGTGCAGAGCTGCCGTTTCTCAAGAACTGCGCCGACCCCGGTTGTGGCCAGTATGAAATCTGGGCCGCTCACAGCAGCTAATTTAAGGGGAATCGCCGACCCGTGCCCCTGTCCGGTCCGCCGGGCCGTGGACCACGAGCAGGGCGATGACCAGGGCGACCCGGCCGGCCGGCTAGCGCGGCGGCGGGCGGTTCTGGTCGGGGCGCGATTCCAGCATGTCCGGCCGTGCGTTACCGGCCGCTGTCGCGGCACCGTCCCCGGCTGGCCCGCCATCGCGCTCGCCCGGCCCCGGGTCGGTGTCGCCGGGCTCGGGGTCGTGGCCGATGGCCTCGGGCGCCAGCGGCAGCGCGATCCTGAAGACCGCGCCGCCGCCCGGCCGGGAGTTCACCCAGACGGCCCCGCCGTGCGCGGTCACCAGCGCCGCCACGATCGCCAGGCCGAGGCCGGTCCCGCCGGCCGTCCTGGCCTGGTCGGCGCGGTAGAACCGCTCGAACACGTGCGCTGCCTGCTCCGGGCTCAGGCCGGGCCCGCGGTCGGCGACTTCCATGACCACCGCCGGGTGCGGGGGCCTGGCCGGGCCTGCCGGGACGGCGGGACCTGGCGGGCCGCCTGGCCCTCTTCCAGGGTGCCGGAGCGGATCCGCACCTCGATCGGCGAGCCCGCCGGGGTGTGCATCAGCGCGTTGCTCATCAGGTTGCCGATGACCTGGCGCAGTCGCACCTCGTCGCCCAGCACCAGCGGAGCGGCGCCGGGCCCGACGGTGAGGTTGATGCTGCGCTCGGGGGCCACTACCCGGGCGTCGTGCACCGCGTCCGCGGCCAGAGTGAGCAGGTCGACAGGACTTCGGTCCAGCGGGCGCTGCTGGTCCAGCCGGGCCAGCAGCAGCATGTCCTCGACCAGCACGCCCATCCGGGCCGACTCCTGCTCTACCCGGCGCATGATCCGGTCCAGGTCGGCCCGGCCGAGCCCCGGTTCCGGCGCGGTATTCCCGTTGGCCGCCGTCTCGATCCCGCCGCGCTGACGGTAGTACTCGGCAAAGCCGCGGATCGCGGTCAGCGGCGTGCGCAGCTCATGACTGGCATCGGCGACGAACTGCCGCATCCGTTTCTCCGAGCGGCGGGCCGCGGACTCGGACTCCGCCCTGGCCCGGAACGCGTTCTCGACCTGGGCCAGCATGCTGTTCAGCGACCGGCCGAGGCGCCCGACCTCGGTCCGCGGATCGCGGTCGGGCACCCGGCGGCTGAGGTCTCCGGAGGCGATCGCCTCGGCGGTCCGCTCGATGTCGGTCAGCGGCCGCAGGCTGGCCCGGATCAGCGCGACCCCGAGCACGGCCAGGCCCAGGAGCACCAGCATGCTGACGATCAGGTCGATGCTGACCAGCTTGCCGATCGTCGCGTAATCATTGCTGGCGTCGAGGCCCACGACCAGCGTGCCGATGATCGGTGAGTTGGCCGTGGTGTGGAAGGTGAAGTCCGGGAAGGCGGCGACCCGCCAGCGGGCATCACCGGACTGGGCCGGGATGGTGATCTCCTCGCCAGGATGCGCGGCCAGCCAGGCCTCGTTGGCGGCAACGTCGGGCAGCGGGCTGCCGGGCCGGAGGTTCCCGCTTCTGCCGACCTCCTGCGGCGGGCTGTTCGCGATCAGCGCCTCGTACACCCAGCGATCCGGCCCGGTCGCGGCAACGCCGAAGTGCCGGCCCGACTGGGCCTGCAGGAACAGGGTCCTGATCTGCGAGTCCTGCTGCTGGATCAGGTTGTTCCTGAGCACCGTGATGCCCGCGATGCTGATCACGACGAGGGCGATGGCGACCAGCGACAGCACCGCGGCGATCAGCTTGACGCGGAGCGAAGTGCGGCTCGGCAGCCGCCGGGCCCGCTGCCAGAAGCCGGCCCGGTGCCAAGGGCCAGCAGGGCTTCCCCGGGCCGCCATCAGCGGGCCAGCCGCCTAGGAGGACGGTAGCCGCAGCACATACCCGACCCCGCGCAGGGTGTGCAGCAGGTGCGGCTCGGACTTGTCGATCTTGCGACGGAGCACGGACACGTATGACTCGACGATCCCGGTGTCGCCGCGGAAGTCGTAGTCCCAGACGTGATCCAGGATCTGCATCTTCGACAGCACCCGGTTGGCGTTCCCCATGAAGTACCTGAGCAGCTTGAACTCGGTGGGGGACAGCTGGATCTGCTGACCGTCCCGCCACACCTCGTGGCTGTCCTCGTCCAGTTCCAGGTCGGCGAACTTCAGCCGGGGCGGCGGCTCGGTCCCGTCCCCGGTGGTGCGCCGGAGCACCGCCCGGATCCGGGCGATGACCTCCTCCAGGCTGAACGGCTTGGTGACGTAGTCATCCCCGCCGAGAGTCAGGCCGCGGATCTTGTCCTCGGTGGAGTCCCGCGCGGTCAGGAACACCACCGGGATCCGGGTCCCGCCGCCGCGCAGCCGCCGGACCACGTCGAATCCGTCCATGTCCGGCAGCATCACGTCGAGCACGATGAGGTCGGGCCGGTGCCGCTGGGCGGCCTGCACGGCCTCGGTCCCGCCGGCGGCGGTGATCACCTCGAACCCGGCGTACCGCAGGCTCGCGGCCAGCAGCTCCAGGATGTTCGGCTCGTCCTCGACCACCAGCAGGCGGGCGTCGCTCTGCCGGTGCCCGTTGCTCGGGGAGGCGTTCATGCCCTGATTCTCTGCCATCTGCCTGAACATTGCCTGAAGGCAGGCTGGAGGAGTACTTCGCGGCGGCACCGAGATCCGCGCGCCGCTGCCCTGGTCAGCCGGGTGCCGCCGCCCAGCGGGAGATCGCGTCGGCTCGGGATCCGGCGCCCAGCTTGGCGTAGATGCGGTTCACATGGTTCTTGACGGTTTTCTCGGACAGCACCAGGTGAGCGGCGATCTGGCCGTTAGACAGGCCGGTGGCGATGAGCCCCATGATCTGAGCCTCGCGCGCGGAAAGGCCGGCCGGGTGAGCGGCCGGGGTGATGGTGCCGGTCGTCATGAGACCTCCGGTGTCCAGACCAGCGACGACGTTTTGCGTTACGCATCGCATTGAACCATGCAATCGTCTGCACAAGGAGGTAATTAAGCGGCTTAAGCGCACGAATGTTCGTCTGCCGCGCGGCCGGCGGCCGCGGCGCCCGGTCAGGTCGCCTGGTGCGAGCCGCTCAGCAGGGACCTTGGGCACCGGCTGGTCGTTCTTCAGCGCACTGAACAGCCGGCTGGCCTGGGCCGAGTTCCACTGCACCGCATCGCCGTTGGCGGTGATGTAGTTCGGCGTTCGCGATCGGGACCGTGGTGGTCTGCGGGTGCCGCAGCGCGAACGCCACCTCGATCAGCTGGTAGAGGCTGGTGCCCTGGTCCACGGTCAGGGTGTCCGGCCACCCCGATCGCGGCCGGGACGGAGTCGAACGGGTTCAGCATGACGCCGGTGCTGGTGATCTTGCTGAGCAGGGCGCGCAGGAACAGCCGCTGGTCCTGCACCCGCTGCAGGTCCTGGTCGGCGAACTTGTGCCGGGTGCGCACGTAGCCGAGCGCCTCGTCGCCGTTGAGTGTCTGGCAGCCCTTGTGCAGGTGCAGCCCGGCGGCGGGGTCGCGCAGCGAGGTCTTGAGGCACATCCGCACGCCGCCGACGGCGTTGACCACGTTCACGAAGCCGCCGAAGCCGATCTCCATGAAGTGATCGATGCGCAGGCCGGTGACGTTCTGCACGGTCCTCGCGAGCAGCTTGGGACCGCCGAACGAGAACGCGGCGTTGATCTTGTTATAGCCGTAGCCGGGGATCGGCACGTAGGAGTCCCTGGGCAGGCTGACCAGCACCGACGGGCCGCCGTTGGACGGCACGTGCAAGATCATGATCGTGTCGGAGCGCTGGCCGCTGACGTCGAACCCGGTGGCCAGCTTGCGCTCCTCCTTGGCCGACAGGCCCTGCCGGCTGTCCGACCCGGCGATCAGCCAGTTGACCCCGGCGGACGCGGCCGGCCGCCCGGAGTAGTTCACCAGCACGTTCACCCGGTGCAGCTTGGAATCGAGGAAGAAGTACATCGCGACGGTGAAGACAAGAACCAAGGACACCAGAACGGCCACTACGGCGATAATCCGGCGCGGCCGCAGCCAGCCCCGCCAGCCGCCGCCAAAGCCGGGAAGGGACTTCCTGCCGCGCCGCCCTGGCCGGTGGTCGCCGCCGCCGCTGACCGGAGGCTGGTCGGGCCAGCCGGACGCGGTGCCGGTGCCGGCTCCGGCAGCCCGGCCCGCTGGGCGCGCTGGGCGCGCTGGTTCCGGCGCCGCCCCGCTGGCCCCGGCTGGCAGGTGAACCGTCGGCTCGGCTGATCCCGGACCTGGCGGGGCTCCGCCCTCGCCCTGGCCGTCCCGGAACCAGCCCTCTGGCCACTCGCTCATGCTGTCGCCTCACGCCTGCCGTCAGTGTGTGTACTCTCTACCCCTCAGACGCTGGGGCTGCCAAATCGGCCGTGCCAGGTTTCTGGATCCCGGGTTTCTGGATGCCCGGTTTCTGGCTGCCCGGTTTCTGGCTGCGCCGTGCCCTGCCACCAGATTGTCATCATCTCCCGGCCCCCCGATGAGGCCAGGTCGACCGGCCGGGCCTGATCGACGCCCGACTCGGCCAGTGCCTCGGCGACCTCCCCGGCCCGGTCCGGGGGCAGGCACAGCCGCCGCCGGGTGACATCGACGAGCTCGCCGAAGCTGGCGTAGTCCCGCCCGCCCGGACGGCGCCAGCACCGCTGGCCCGGCTGGCGCCCCTGGGCAGTCAGGATCGCGAGCAGGTCACCGGCCGTGGGAGCCTCCGGCCGTCGCAGGCCGTGGAACCGCAGCCACAGCTCGTTCAGCGTCACCAGCGGGTGCTGCGCGGTCATCTCGACCACCACGGTGCGGCGCGCGGCTGCGGTGAGCGCGTCCAGGAACGGTCCGATCACCGCCACGTTGTAGGTGACGTTATAGCAGGTCACCAGGTCGGCCGGGCCTGCCCGGGCGGCGACATCCGGCCAGCTGCCCGGCACCGTGCGGGCGGTCTGCCCGGCCGCGGCGGCCCGGTGCGCCAGCAGGCTGAGCATGTCCCGGTCGGCGTCTACCGCGGTGAGAACCGTGGTGCGGGGGAGCAGCGGCAGGCAGGCGGCGCCGGCCCCGGATCCGACGTCGAGCACGCTGCCCGGCGGGTCGAGCACCGCCCAGGCGCGCCGGAAGGACTCCCCGGCCGGGGCCGCGCTCATCCGGTCGGCCCGGCGGGCGAACACCTGGTGCGGCAGCACCCACGGCGAGTCGGCGACCGCGGCGGTGATGTGCTCGGGGATGGCCCACGCTGCCAGGTCATCCCGCCAGCGGCACAGCAGCCCGGCCAGATCCGGCATCGTCATTCCCATGCGGCTAGGGCTGTACCTGCCCGGTGTCGCTGCGCCCGTGCTCCGGTCGCTCGCCGGCCGTCGCTCGCCCTCCGGCTGCTCGTACTCCGGCTGCTCGTACTCCGGCCCGAGCACCTCGGCCCTGCCGGAGGCCGGCGTCATCGCGCTCCGGTCGAACTGGCCGAGCTCGGCCCTGATGCTCATCCGCTTGCCGGAGACCTGATCGGCCAGTTCCAGCCGGGCGTCCATCGGCTCGGCGATCTTGTCCAGGTAGTACCTGGGTATCTCGTAGACGAGCTGGCCGGTGACGCTGGTTCCCGGCGCCAGGCTGACCGGCATGGCCAGCGGGCTGAGGCCGAGGGAGGGCGGCAGCGGCCAGGCCGGCGGCGGGCAGACGGCCTCGCCCGCCCGGCCCCACGATCCCGGCACCAGCCGGACGTAGAGCGTCGCGGTCAGGCTGGCCGGCCGGGCCGCCTCCAGGCTGGTAAAGCGGGTGTTGAACGAGCGCAGGTGGGCCGGCACGTCCAGTCCGGTGCCGCCCTCGCGCTCGGTGTCGGTGGAGCCGCTGCCGCTGATCTCGACCCGGATGTCCGGGAACGCCGAGGAGGCCCAGGGCGGGAACGGCCGGGACTGCACCGCGCCGAGCAGGGCCGCGAACGCGAGCACGAACGCGATGATCGCGGTGACCATCCACGGGTTGCCGAACAGCGAGTAGCCCGCTTCCTTCACGAAGCTCGCGAGCGCGATCGCGGTCAGGAAGGCGAACAGGGCCAGCAACAGCCCGCCGAGCCACAGCCACAGTCCGCGGTAAGCCTGCACGGCCCGGATTCTACGCTCGCCGGGACCCCGCCCGGTGGCCGAAACGCCCGGCTTGCGGTGCTGCCAGATGGCTGGCCGGACTCTCAGCGATGGCAGTTGTCATGCGGCGGTCTCGGTGTGCGGGCCTGCCAGGCTCTCGTAGCAGGCGAGGGTTTCCTGGCCGATTCGTTCCCAGGAATAGCGGTCCCTGGCCCGGCAGGCGGCCGCGATCCCGCAGCCCTCCAGCAGCATCGGGCTGGCGAGCAGCTGGCGCAGCCTGCGGGCAAGCTGGGCGGCGGCCACGCCCGGCCGGCCCGGCTGGACCGGCGGCACCAGGAAGCCGGTGCTGCCGTCGATGATCGCCTCTCGCTGCAGCCCTGCCGCCGAGGCGATCACGGGGATTCCGCACGCCATCGCCTCCAGCGGCACGGTCGCGAACGGCCCGGCAGTAGGCGGCACGGGCGCGGGCAGGCTCACCAGCACGTCGGCCGAGCGCAGCAAGGCGGGCGCGGCGGCCTGGGTGAGCGCACCGGTGAAGGTCAGCCGGTCCCGCAGCCCCAGCCGGCGGCCGAGCAGGTCCAGGGCGGCATAGCCGGGGTCACCGGTCAGCCGGGTCCGCGCCGGGCCGCCGGCGATCACCAGCTCGGCGGCCGGGAGGCCGGCCAGCGCGCGCAGTACGACGGCGAGGACCGGCAGGTCGGTGAGGTCGGTGATGACGAGCAGCCGCGGCCGGTTCCCGCGCCGGGCAACCGGGCCCGACGGGCAGAACCGGCCGGTGTCCACTCCCGGCGGCACCAGCCGGATCGCGCTCCGGGGGGCGCCGAGCCTGGCCGGCCCGGCTAGCTCGGCAGAGGTGCCGACCAGCAGTGCGTCGACCGCGGCGCCGACCTCCGCGATCGCCGCCTGGCTTGCCGGAACGGCGTCGGCCGCAACGGTGTCGGCCGCAACGGTGTCGGCCGCAAGTGTCGCGGAAGGGGGCCGGGCGGAACGAGGCCGGTCGAGAGCACGACCGGGATGCCGAGCTCGCGCGCGGCGGGCAGCGCGGCCAGGGCACTGGCCGGGGAGCAGGCGTGGATCACGTCGGGGGCAGCGCGCCGCCAGCGCGCCGCCAGGCCGTCGGGGAAATCCGGCCCGGCCGCCAGGCGCTCGGTGGTTACCCCGGACCGCTTCGCCGACCGGCCGGGCGTGCGGCTGCGGTCCGGCGTGGGGCTGCGGTCGGGCTGGGAGCGGCGGTCGGCTTCGGGGCCCGGCCCGGCTGCATCCTGGCCGGTGAAGACGGTGACCTCCGGCCCCAGCCGGGCCAGCGCGGCCGCCAGGGACAGGATCCGCAGGGTCGGATCGGCCGGGTAGGCGTCGCGGGAGCCGACCGGGCGCGGGCCGATGCGATCGGCGACGATGGCGATTCTCACCGGCCCCTCCCTCGGGTCGTCGGCCGGCCCTCAGTTACCCGGACACGCCCCGGCCAAACGCCGGCGGCTAGCCCGGCCCGGGCGGGCCGGCTGAGCCGGTGTCCGGAAAGAAATTCGGTCCGGCCTGGTTAACCGGCCTGGCACGGGACAGTAGAGACGCCAAGGTCACGTGCGCTGGCCGGACGCCAGGCGACATCGCAGCCCGCTGACGTGCGCAAGCCCGCTTGCCGAAGTGGACGCTGACCCCGGATGGGGATGTGAGATGGCCAGGGCCGCAGTGAGCAGCCCAGTGGAGTCGGGCAGTGTGGAGTCGAGCAGCACGGCGGAACCGGACCGCACCGGGACCGGACCGGACCAGGCAGGCCCTGGTCTGGGCAGTGTCGAGGTGGGGCTGACCGTGTTGCTGGAGGCCTGTGACCGGGCCATCGAGGACATCGGGCCCGCGGTCTCGCCGGTTCAGCTGCGGGCACTGCTGGTCGTGGGCCGGGCGGGCGGACTGAACCTCAACCGGCTGGCCAAGGCGCTGGACTCGTCGGCGTCGGCGACCAGCAGGCTGATCGACCGGATGCAGGCTGCCGGACTGCTGACCAGGGCCAGGGCGTCTGCCAGCCGTCGCGAGATCGTGCTGCTGCCCACCGAGTCCGGGCGGCGGCTGACCGACTGGGTCCGCAGCCAGCACCGGGCCGCGCTGGCCCAGGTGCTGGACTCGATGAGCCAGGACGGCCGCCTGGCGCTGGCGCGCGGACTGGGGGAGCTGGCGGCAACGGTCCAGATGCCGCGGAAACCGCGCCGTAACCGCGTCGTGACCACCTCGTGACCTGCATGTTTGCCTAAGGCCGTCTGCCGTGAGAGTCTTTCCTCATGGAAACACTTTCTATCAGGAAAGCGTATGCCAGGAAATCGGCCGCGCAGTCGCCGGCCCCGGCCAGCCACACCGTCCGGGACATGACCCGCCTCGACGACCGTGAGCTGCTGGGCATCGTCCGGTCCATGCCGCGGGCCAGTGAGCACCGTGCCGCGGCCTGCGAGCTGCTGGTCCGCCGCCACCGTAACCTCGTCCGCTCCTGCGTGCAGCGGTACCGGCACAGCCCCGAGCCGACCGAGGACCTGATGCAGGTGGGTTACGTCGGCCTGATCAAGGCGATCAACAACTTCGACCCGGCCGCCGGCGGCAGCCTGGCCGCCTACGCCCAGCCGTGCATCACCGGCGAGATCAAGCGTCACTTCCGGGACAAGCGGTGGCACGCGCACGTCGAGCGCTCGGTCCAGGAACTGGTGCTGGAGGTCAGGGAGGCGACCAGCCAGCTGACCCAGCGGCTCGGCCACTCCCCGGCCGACGCGGACCTGGAGCAGCACCTGGGCAAGAGCAAGGACGACCTGCGGGTGGCCCGGCGGGCTGAGATGGCGCTGCAGCCCTGCTCGCTGGATGCGCCGCTCGGGGACTCCGACGGCGCCGCCACCCTGGTCGACGTGCTGGGCGAGGAGGACCCGCAGGTGGAGCACGCGCTCGACATGCAGGCGGTCGCGTCCCACTGGGGCGAGCTGCCGCGCCGCGAGCAGCGGATCCTGACCATGCGGTTCTACGGGGACATGACCCAGGCCGAGATCGGCAGGCAGCTCGGCATCTCCCAGATGCACGTATCGCGGCTGCTCGCGCACGCGCTCGGCTTCCTGCGCGAGCGACTGCTCGGCCTGACCGAGGCCGGGGCGGCCCTGGCCGCGGGGTGAGCCCGGTGGCCAGGGCCCCGCAGTTAACCTGGCTGCGCTGGCTGGCCTGGCTGGCCGCGGCGGTGGCCGGCGTGCTGGTCCTGCTCGTCGTGCTGTCTGCGGTGCACCTGCTGCCGCAGCTGCGCAACCCGTTCGCCGAGACCACCACCGACCGCAGCCAGCCGGTGCTGCTGAAGTCCATCACCGCGCTGAGCCGGTACGAGGCGGCCAGCGGCAGCTTCCAGGTCGTGGTCGACCTGTCCCGGCAGACCGCGTTCCTGCCGTCGTTCATCGAGGGCAGCCAGACCCTGTTCATCGGGCAGGGCACCGACATCGCGTTCGTGGACTTCTCGCGGCTGAAGAACAATGCGATCCAGGTGTCACCGGACCGGACCGCGGTCACGGTCAAGCTGCCGCCCGCCCAGCTCGAGCCCGCGGTGCTGAACGTCCGCCAGTCCTACGTGTACGCCGAGCAGCAGGGGCTGCTGAACCGGGTCGGCAACTTCTTCTCCGGCAACCCGAACAGCCAGCAGCAGGTCTACATCCTGGCGCAGCAGAAGATCTCCGGTGCGGCCCGGCACAGCCCGCTGATCGCGGACGCGGAGGTCAACACCCGCAGCATGCTGAACGGGATGCTGCACTCACTCGGCTTCCGGCAGGTCACCGTCATCTTCACGGCCGCCGCCTGACTGTACCTGCACGGCCCGGCCAGGCCTGAGCTGCACGGCGTGGCCAGGCGCCGACGCCCGGCCAGCCGCTGCAGGTGCTCGCCGCGCAGCCGGTCCCGGTCCCGCACGCTGCCGGACTCCCGGTAGGACGCGCCGTCGGCCTCGATCGCCAGCACCATCCGGCCCGCGTCGTCGGGGTGCGCGGCCGCGAAGTCGACCCGGTAGCCGCCCACCCCGTACTGCGGGACCACGGTGATGCCGCACTCGGCCAGCCGGTCCCGCACGTCGGCCTCGAACGGGTTCAGCTCGGCGGCCCCGGACGCCGCGGCGGCGGTGCCGCCGGACCCGGCGTACTCCAGGTAGTCGGCCAGCAGCCGGGCGCCCGCCTTGGTCACCCGGTCCGGGTCCACGTCGTGGCTGGAGAACGAGCTGACCAGGGTCAGCCGCCGGCGTGCCCTGGTCGCCGCCACGTTCAGCCGGCGCTCACCGCCGTCGCGCAGCAGCGGCCCCCACTGGTAGCGCATCCGGCCGTCCGGGTGCTTGCCGTAGCCGATCGACAGGATGATCGCGTCCCGCTCGTCGCCTTGCACCCGCTCCAGGTTCTTCACGAAGAACGGTTCGGTCCGGCGGGTGTCGGCACCGTCGTCGGCGAAGAAGCCCTCCAGCTCGGGGTGGGCGGCCAGCACCGCGCGCAGCGCGGCGTCGATGCGCTCGGCGTGCCGGATCCCGAGCGAGATCACGCCGAGCGACTCGCCCGGCCGGGTCCTGGCGTGCTCCAGGATCAGCTCGGTCACCTTGTCCACCTCGGCCGTGACCGACGTCTCCTGGCCGGGCTCGCCGCCCTGCGCGACCACCACGTGCCGCAGGCAGTCATCCCGGAACACGCCGGGGAAGGTGGTCAGCGCCCCGCCGTAGATGTGGGTATTGGAGAACGCCACCAGCCGCTCGTCCCGGCTGCGGTAGTGCCAGGCCAGCGGGCAGGTCGGCAGCAGCGGCCGGAGCGCGTCCAGCACCGACTCGAACCCGGCGCCGAACGAGACCAGGTTCTCCTCTTCCTCCTCGGCCAGCTCGTCGTCGCCGTCGGCGACCTGGCGGAAGAAGTTGGTCGGGGGCAGCTGCCGGTCGTCCCCGGCCACCACGATCTGGTGCCCGCGCATGATCGACGGGATCGCGTCGGCCGGCACGATCTGGCTGGCCTCGTCGAAGATCACCACGTCGAACAGCCGGGCGGCCGGCAGCACCTGGCTGACCATCAGCGGCGACATGGCCCAGCACGGCTTCAGCGCGAACAGCACGTCGCCGGTCTGGTCCAGCAGCCGCCGCAGCGGCAGGTGCCCCCGGCGCAGCGCCGCCTGCTTGCGGATGACCCTGGCCTGCAGCGGGTGCCGGTCGGCCGCTTCCCGCAGCCGCTGTGCCCAGCCGCTGCGCACCTGCCGCCGGTTGGCGGCCAGGTACTGCACGTCCCTGGTCTGGAAGTCGCCGGCGATGTCGTCCAGCGCATCGGAGTAGGCAGCGGCATAACGCGGGTCGCGGACCCGGATCTGGTCCAGGATCGAGGAGTACCAGGCGTGCTCGAAGACCGCCACGGTCAGGTCCGGGGTGACCGGCCGGCGGCAGATGTCATCCAGCAGCGGCCCGAGGCCGAGCTCGTCGAACCGGCCGGCCAGCTCATACAGCCGGGGCAGCTTCCAGGCCGTGCCGGTGTCGGCGGTCAGGGCGGCGAGCGTGCCTTCCAGCCCGTCGTCCGGCACCGGCAGGTAGCCGCGCAGCGCGGTGAGCTGCCGCGAGCAGTCGTCGCAGAGCTGGTCCAGCTCGCCGAGGTCATCGGGCAGCTGCGGCAGCGCGGCGGCACCGTTCCCGGCGGCACCGTTCCCGGCGGCGCCCGGGTCGGCCGCTGCCCCGCCCGCGAGGCCGGCCAGCCGCTGCCACTGCGCCAGCTGCCCGGCCGCCTCGGTCAGCGCCGCGGCCAGCTCGGCAGGCTCCGGCCGGTCCGCTCCCGTCCACAGCTCACCTGCCCGCCGGCGCAGTGCGCGCCGCTCCCGCAGGCCGAGCGCGACCTCGTTCCCGCCGCCCACCGCGGCGGCCAGCGCCTGCGGCCTGGCCGCGTAGACCCCTGGAGCCAGAACGCAGAGCGTGCGCCGGATGCCGCCGAAGAGCCGTACTGTCGCCATGGCTTCGGCGTAGCAGCCCGGAGCCTGCAGCCCGCAGCCGGCTGCCGCCCGGCCGACCCGGCTGGTCAGCATCCCGACCGTGTGCGTGCCGAGCCTGCTGGCCAGGTCGCAGGCGTGGCGGACGTCGTCGGCCGTCCGCAGCGCGGCCCCGAACCACGGAGTCGATCCCGGCCGCAGCGTGAACCCGCCGAGCCGGGCGAACTCCCGCAGGTCGTCGCGGATCTGGTCGGCGGCGGCGGTGCCGATCTGCTCGGCCGCCGCCAGCCGGACCGGGGTGCGGGCCTGCGGGTCGATGCCGAGCAGTGCGGACTGCACCGCGAACGGGGTCAGCCCCCACGGCGGATGTGCCTCGTGCAGCGCCGCCGCGTGCTCGGCCAGCCGCCGCTGCCGGTCGGCCAGGCGGCGCCGCAGCCCGGCGTCACCGGGCTCGGCCGCCCGCTGCGCCTGCTCCAGCGTGCCGCCGAGGTCGCGGGCGATCCGCAGCCGGTCCCTGGTGCCGTCGTGGATGTCCAGCACCATGTCGCCGAGGCCAGCTCCCTTCAGCCGGGACAGCACCGCGTCGATCGCGGCCCGCTTCTCCGCCACGAACAGCACCTTGCGGCCGCGGGCGACCAGCGCGGCGATCAGGTTGGCGATGGTCTGGCTCTTGCCGGTGCCCGGCGGGCCGTGGATCACCAGGCTGCGCCCGGCCAGCACCGCCGCGATCGCGCTGCGCTGGGAGGAGTCGGCGTCCAGCACCGAGTAGTCCTCGTTGAGAGAGTCCAGCCGGGGGTCGGCCGGCTCGCCGGCGGACAGCAGTTCCTGCGCCTGCGGGTCACCGGCGATCGCCGCGACCACGTCGCTGTCGGCCAGCAGCTCGCCAGCCGCCTGCAGGTCGCGGACCATCGGCAGCTTGGCGTAGGTGAAGGTGCCGATGACCCGGCGCGGGATGATCTCGAAACCGGGCACCTCGGCCGCCAGCGCGGCCTCGGTCAGCAGCTCGTACAGCCGTTCCCCGCGCTCGTCGGCCAGCTTCTCGGTGGCCGCGCCGAACACGCTGGCCAGCTTGTGCAGCAGTACCGGGTTGACCTCGCTGTCCTCGTCCAGGGCGAGGTCGAAGTCGTCGTGCCTGGCCCTGGTCGGGGTGATCGTCAGGCCGCGCAGCAGCACCGGCGCGGCCGGCTCACCGAACAGCTCGTCCCACCGGGCCAGCCCGGTGGCCAGGTAGCCGGCCCGGATGCCCCGTTCCTCCTGGAGCTCGGTGGCCCGGCGGTAGATGGCCTGCACCCGCCGGATCGCGTCGGCCCGGACGTCGGCGTCGCGGAACAGCCGGGTCAGCCGGGCCGTGCCGGCGCGGCAGAACCGGTCCAGGGTGGCCGGGTCGGCCCCGGCCAGGTCCAGCGTGCCCGCCCGGCGGTCCTTGTAGTACAGCAGGGTGTTCCGCCCGCCCAGGTCGGTGAGCGCGTCCACCCACCGGCCCTGCGCCGCCTCGATCAGCCTGCCCCGGCGTTCGGCGGCGGGTCCGGCCTCGGCAGTTCCGGGCTCGCCGTCGTCAGTTTGCTCGCTCATGTCACCCGCTCCGCTGGCATGGTCCTGGCCGCGTTTTCAGTTACCCGGCTGGAGCGGTCCAATCCTGGCTGTCCGAACCGGGCCGTAAACTGCCAGCGCAGCAGCCGCGCTCAGGCCTGGGAGACACATGGCGCGTTCGATCTGGTCCGGGTTCCTGGGCTTCGGCCTGGTGAGCGTCCCGGTCGGCCTCTACCCGGCGACCTCCGACCACACGGTGCACTTCAACCAGCTGCACAAGGGCACCTCGAACCGGATCCGCTACCGGAAGGTGGACGAGGTCAGCGGCGAGGAGGTGGAGGCCGCCGACATCGTGAACGGGTTCGACCTCGGCGGCGGCGAGTACGTCGTGGTCACCAAGGAGGAGCTGAAGGACGTCGCGCCCGGCCGGTCGCAGCTGATCGAGATCAGCGACTTCGTCGAGCTCGACGACATCGACCCGGTGTACTTCCGGAGCGCCTACTATCTGGCGCCCAGGGGCGAGGGGGCGCAGCGGGCCTACGTGCTGCTGCGGCAGGCGATGAGCGAGACCGGCAAGATCGGCATCGCCAGCATGATCCTGCGGGACAAGGAGCACCTGGTCGCCGTGCGGCCGGGTGAGGAGGTGCTGATCCTGCAGACGATGTACTTCGCCGACGAGATCCGCGAGCCGGGCGACGAGGAGCTGGACATCCTGCCGGGGGAGGCCGAGTTCGGCGAGCGCGAGCTGGAGATCGCCCGGCAGCTGATCGAGTCGCTCACGGTGCCGTGGTCGCCGGGCGACTATCAGAGCACCTACCGGGCCAGGGTGGAGGAGCTGATCGAGAGCAAGCGCGACGGACAAACCGTCGTGGTCGAGCAGGAGCGCCCGAAGGCCAATGTCATCGACCTGATGAGCGCGCTGGAGGCGTCGGTCGCCAAGGCCCGCCGCCCGGCCGCGCCCTAGAGTCCGGGCCGCCGTCTCGTGCGCCGGGTGTCGGTGGTCGGGATCTCCGGTTCTGGCAAGTCCACACTGGGCCTGCAGCTCGCGGCCCGTCTCGGCGTGTCGTTCGCCGAACTGGATGCGGTCTTTCACCAGCCGGGCTGGACCCCGCTGGCGCCGGAGGAGTTCGCCAGCCGGGTGTCGGCCATGGCGGCCGGGGACGGCTGGGTGATCGACGGCAACTACAGCGCGGTGCTGCCGCTGGTCTGGGCCCGCGCCGACACCGTGGTGTGGCTGGATCCGCCCCGGCGCACCGCGATGCGGCGGCTGGTGCTGCGGACCCTGCGCCGCGTGGTGCGCCGGACCGAGCTGTGGAACGGCAACACCGAGCGCTGGCGCAACCTGCTCACCTGGGACCAGCAGGAGTCGGTCATCTCCTGGGCCTGGCACAAGTTCCCGGTGTACCGGCGGCGGTACGCCGCCGCCATGACCGACCCGGCGAACGCGCACCTGGCCTTCCACCGGATCACCCGCCGCCGCGACGCTGACCGCCTGCTGGCG
The DNA here is from genome assembly GCA_963719705.1 of uncultured Actinomycetota bacterium. Lineage (GTDB taxonomy): Bacteria > Actinomycetota > Actinomycetes > Streptosporangiales > Streptosporangiaceae > CAVRCV01. The sequence goes on along the minus strand of CAVRCV010000005.1, from coordinate 228,887 downwards.
TCCGCGTAATCCGGGCTACCGGCCGCGGGTCATCACAGCGACCGGAGGGCGGTAGCGGCGTAGTCCTCCAGGCGGCCCAGCATGTCCGGTCCGAGGTCGCCGGGGTCATCGATGTCCAGCAGCAGGTCCATCAGGCTGACCAGGTCCCAGTACGGCTGGGCGGGCAACTCGGCGCCGGCCGCCGACCGGTAGCAGGCCGCGAACCGGTCGGCGGCCTGCTGGCCGTGGTCGGCGGCCAGGTTCCAGCGCATGTGCGCCAGGTCGAGCTGGGGCGGGCCGCTGGAGGCCTGCGTCCAGTCCACGACGCCGGTGAGACGTCCGCGCGACCAGAGCGTGTTCTCCGGGTGGTAGTCCCGGTGGATCAGCGTCATCGCGGCCGGCGGCGGCTGCGCCGCCACGATGCCAACCGCCCGGCGCCAGGTCTCCCCGGTCATCCAGCGAGCGGGCACCGCCGCGGCCCGGTCGTAGTAGAGCCGGTACGGCTCCAGCCGCACAGCGGCCGGGCCGGCCTGGTGGATGGCTGCCAGTACCTGCGCTAGCTGGGCGTAAAAGTCACCGGCGCCGAAGTCCGCCGGGCCCGGGGCATGGCCGGGCAGCCGGGTCTGCAGGATGGCCGGAACGTCACAGGCGGTGCCGTCCGGGTCGGCGGCCAGCACGGACGGCACCGGCACCGGCGTTCCGGCCAGCAGGCCGAGCACCCGGACCTCCCGCTCGACGGTGTAGTCGGCGTCCTGCACCGCCCAGTCCGGCCGGGCCCAGCGGCGCAGCATCAGCCGGTGCACCCGGCCCTGCCGGTCCGCCACGTCGACCGCGTGGTTCACGTGCCAGCCGCCAAGGCCCTGCCGCCGGGCCGTCACCAGCCGGCTGCCGGGGCCCATCGCCCCGGTCACCCAGCCGACCGCCCGCTCCGGGAGCACCTGGCTATTCTGCCCGGCGGCCCGGCGGTCAGGACAGCTCGGCCAGCAGGCCCTCGATGTAGCCGGCGGTGTCCTGCCAGCGCGACACCGGCACGCAGCGGACCCCGAGCGACCGTACCGGGTAGTCGTTGCCGCCCTCGTCTAGCCGGTCGCCGATGAAGAGCACGTCACCGGCGGTGATCTGCAGGTGCTCCATCAGCTTGCCGATGCCGTATGCCTTGTCGATGCCCTTGCGGGTCACGTCTATCGAGGTCGAGCCGCCGACCCGGACCTCAAGGTCCGGAATCTGGGCGGCGACGTGCTCGCGCAGCTTGCGCTTCCTGGACCCGTCCGGGTCCCAGGCGTATTTCGCCTCGACCGGAGCCTGCTGGCCGAGCGCGGAGAAGGTGATCTGGCTGCCCCGGTCCTCGATGATCTCGCCCCATGGCCGGGGCTCCCAGAGGCCGAGCCTCCTGGCCGCGTCGGTCAGCGCCGCCAGGATCCGGTCCTTGTCGGCCCCGCTGAGGTCCTCGCTGTAGATGAGGCGCCACCGGTCACCGGCCCAGCGGTAGTAGCGGGTGCCGCAGGTCGGCATGATGTGCAGCCGGTCCAGCGCAGCAGGGCCGGGCAGGCTGAGGTGGCGCAGTACCTGGCCGTCGAACTGCTCGAACCGGCCGCCGGAGATGATGCACACGTCCCGGTGCCCGAGCAGCCGCCCGAGCAGGTCCGGCATCGGGGCCTCGATCCTCGACTTGGACGGGGCCAGCGTGTCGTCGAGGTCGAAGGCAACTACTCGCGGAATGCGCGTCATGGCGATGGGGCTCCAGGTGAGCACGTCAGGGATCCGGCCACACATCGTAGCCACACCGGCATCACAGAGGGTGAGCGATGGGATTCGAACCCACGACATCCAGGACCACAACCTGGCGCTCTAACCAGCTGAGCTACGCCCACCGTGGCCGCGGCGGCGGGCGGCGCCGCGCGGCTTCCCGAAGCATACCGGGCGGCGGGGACCGGGCAGTACCGGGTTAGCCGGCCGCCTTGCCGTGTCCGGGCTGGGCTGCCTCGCCGGGCTGGGCTGCCTCGCCGGGCTGGGCAGCCTCGGCCGGCGGCTGGCTGGCGCGGGCGCGCAGTAGCGGGCGGCGATCTCCCGCGCGGTCTGGGTGTCCGGCCCGGGCTGCGGCACGAACACCGCCGCCCGGTAGTACCGCAGCTCCCGGATGCTCTCCAGGACGTCGGCCAGGGCCCGGTGCCCGCCGTGCTTCTCCGGGCTGGCGAAGTAGGCCCGCGGGTACCAGCGGCGGGCGAGTTCCTTGACGCTGGACACGTCGACCATCCGGTAGTGCAGGAACGCGTCGAGCTCGGGCATGTCCCTGGCGATGAACGACCGGTCGGTGGCGATCGAGTTGCCGCACAGCGGCACCTTGCGCGCCTCGGTCACGTGCCGGCGCACGTAAGCCAGCACCTGCTCCTGCGCCTCGGCCAGGGTGATGCCGGCGGCCAGCTGGTCCAGCAGCCCGGAGGAGGTGTGCATCTGCCGTACCACCTCGGGCATGCCGTCAACGGCCTCGGCCGGAGGCTTGATGACCAGGTTGATGCCCTCGTCCAGGGTCACGAGCTCGGCGTCGGTGACAATGCACGCGATCTCCACCAGCGCGTCGCGGGCCAGGTCGAGCCCGGTCATCTCGCAGTCGATCCAGACCAGCCGGTCAGCCATCATCCCACCCTAATCGCCGGCCGGCCGGCCAGTCCCCGGCGGGTCCGGGGGGTCGTCCGCCGGGCCAGCGCGGCCGGCGCCGCGCGGCCGCCCGGACTGGGCGGCGATGTGGCCGGGCACCGGCACGCCGGAACGCAGCGCCGGGTCCGGCTCGGCCAGGCCGATGACCAGCGTGGCCGGCAGCACGCCGGCCCAGAAGCCGGAGTCGTAGTCCTCCGGCTCGTCCTTCGGCGGCCCGGTCCTGATCTTCACCGACGCCTCGTCCAGCGGCAGCGCGAGCACGGCGGTGGCGGCGAGCTCCTTGCGGCTCGGCGGCCGGGAGTGCTCCCACCGGCCGGAGATCAGCTGCTCGGTGACGGCCCGCAGCGCGGCCAGGCGCTCGGCCTCGCCGGTGACCAGCCGCCCGGTGCCGAACACTACCGCGCTGCGGTAGTTCATCGAGTTGTGGAACACCGCCCTGGCGCAGACCAGGCCGTCCAGGTGGGTGACGGTGACGCAGACGTCCTGGCCGTCGGCGGCCAGCAGTGACCGGCTGGCCGACGATCCGTGCAGGTACAGGGTGTCCCCGATGCGCCCGTACCCGGTCGGCAGTACCACCGGGCAGCCGTCCACGATCACGCCCAGGTGGCAGATCAGCCCCTGGTCCAGCACTGCGTACAGGTCGGCCCGGTCACTGCTGGCGCGCTCGCGCAGCCGGCGGATCCGGGTACGGTCGCTGCTGGACAGGGGTGCCGGGCTGCTCATGGTCCAGACGTTAGCTGACCCTCGTCAGGGGCGCCGAGGGAACGCTGGCCTCGAAGATGCCGGCCAGCTCGGGCAGTGCCACCGCCGGCCGGGCCGGGCGGGTGTTTTCCTGGCCGGTCACCTCGGCGCCCGCGGGCAGCGCGGCCGCTGGCGCCACGGTCCGCCCGGTGATCAGCTCGACATCGATGGCGCCCGGGCCGGCGGCGGTCAGGCCGGGTACCTGGGACGCGCCGAAGTGCCCGCCCCTGGACCACAGCCGCCTGCTACCGCTGACCGCGTGGCCGTGCGGGAACGGGGCCGGGCGCCCGGCTGGCCACTGGCGCGGTACCGCCCAGGAGTCCAGCCAGCGCATGATTGCGTGCACGCCGGTCAGCGGGCCGGAGGTGAACGGCTCCCAGGCGAACGCCACCACCCAGATCTGGACGCACAGCCTGCCCTCGGCGTTCGCCGCGGCGCGGCCGTCTGCCGCGAGGCTGGCGGCGGCCCGCTGCACCGGGCCCGCGACCGTGCCGGCCTCCGCCGGTCCCGGCGGGCCGGCGTGCGCCAGGCTCTCCGGGCAGCCGAGCGAGCAGGCCGCCCGGACGATCGGGATGAGCTGGACGGTCTCCCCGGTCACCGGGTTCCATACCAGGTGGCTGGCCCGGCCGAGCTGGCTGACCCGCTGGCCGGCCGACCGGGCGGACACTAACCGCGGGTCGGAGCCCAGGCTCTGCCACACCACCCGCGGGGCGCCGCCCTGCATCGGCCCGCCGTCCGCCTCGGCCGGCATCCGTATTGCGCCGGGCATCCACGCGTGGCTCACGGCGGTCCTCCCAGTGGTCTAGAGCATTCTGTTGCGGTCCCCCTCGGGTGCGGCGTCCCCTTACCTATGCCCTACGTCAGGGTGGCCGATTAGTCCAGCCCCCGTAGGCACCGGAGCGGCCACACGGGATCATGGGGGCAACCGGGAATCGGAGCATGCCGCCGCGGCGCAGCCGGGCGGCCAGGGTGAGGTGAACGTGCCAGCTGACGTCGGCGACCAGGCAGCGGGCGAGACGGCGCCGTCCGGGGTGCCCGGCATCACCGAGCCGGACCGGCTGTCCGGGTGGCTCGGCGGCGGTCAGGCCGGCCCGGACCCCGGCCGGCTGCTGGCGGTGCGGCTGCTGGCCGGCGGCCGGTCGAACCTGACCTACCGGCTGGACTTCGACCGCAGGCGGCTGGTGCTGCGGCGGCCGCCGCTCGGCCACGTGCTGCCGACCGCGCACGACATGGCCAGGGAGTACCGGGTGCTGACCGCGCTGGCCGGCACCGACATCCCGGTGCCGGCCCCGGTGGCCTACTGCCCGGACACCGGGGTCATCGGCGCCCCGTTCTACCTGATGGAGTACGTCGACGGCCTGGTGCTGCGCAGCCGGGAGGACGGCGGGCAGGTCAGCCCCCGGCAGGCGGGCGAGCTGTCTGAGCTGCTGGCGCGGATGCTCGCGGCGATCCACGCGGTGGACATCGAGGCGGCGGGCCTGGCCGGCTTCGGCCGCCCCGACGGCTACCTGGCCCGCCAGCTGGCCCGGTGGCAGCGGCAGTGGGAGCTCTCGGCGACCAGGACGCTGCCGGCCTACGACGCCCTGGTGCGGCGGCTGACCGGGGGACTGCCGCGGTCAGCCGAGGGGACGCTGGTGCACGGGGATTTCCGGCTGGACAACATGCTGGTCACGCTGGGCCGCCAGCCGGGCATCGCGGCCGTGGTGGACTGGGAGATGTCCACCCTCGGCGACCCGCTGGCCGATCTCGGCCTGACCCTCATGTACTGGGCCGACCCTGGCGAGGCGGACTGGCTGGAGATCAACGTGGGCGCGGGGGTGACCTCGCTGCCCGGCTTTCTCACCCGAGCCCAGCTGGCCGCCAGGTACGCCGAGCTGACCGGCCGGGATATCTCCGGGATCGGCTACTACATGGCGTTCGGCTGCTTCAAGCTGGCCGTCGTGCTGGAGGGCATCCACGCCAGGTACCTGAAGCGCCAGACGGTGGGGGAGGGGTTCGAGCGCGAGGGCCCGGCGGTGCCGGTACTGATCGAGCGGGCGCACCGGATGCTGGACGCCGATCCGCTGGCCGGCTGAACCGGAAGATGGAGTGAGGCCCGGCGCCCCGCTCTCGCCGGGCCTCACTTAGGAAGACGCTCGGCCGGCACGGCAGGTTCACACCGATTGCCAAGAAAGTCCAGCCGGTTGAGCGCGGCCGTGACCTGGGGATCAAGGCGCGGCGCAGCTGGCCGCGCAGAGCCGGTTGGCCACCGCGCTGAAGAAGACCCTGCCGATCTGGCCCGGCCGGGTGATCTCGTAGGCGCTGCCGCCGGTCACGGCGGCGATCTGGCGCAGCGCGCTGAAGTCGCCCGACCGGCCGAACATGATCGCGACGATCGCGACCGGCCGCGCCGGGCTGGCGAGCCGGCGCAGGCTGGCCAGCAGCCCGGGCAGCGACTCATCCCGCGGGTCGCCGTCCACGCCGGAGGTCAGCACCAGCACCGCGTTGGCGTAGTCGGGCTGGTAGTCCCTGGTCATCGTGCGGTAGGCGGCCAGGATCGCGCTGTGCAGCGCGAGCGTGCCGCCGTGCTGCGGGCGCAGCGCCCGGATTAGCTGTGCCAGCTGGGCGCGCCTGCTGATCAGGCCCAGCTCGCCGGTCAGCGGGCCGACCGGCACCAGCTGCTGGTACGGCTGGCCGGAGGTCGGGCGGCCGGGCAGCTGCCACAGGCCAAGCTCGGTGCTGTCCGGGAACAGGGTCAGGCCGAGCCCGGCGGCCTGGATCAGCTCCTGCTCCGTGCTTACCCCTGCTATCCCGGACGACCCGGCCATCGCCGGCGAGACGTCGACCAGCGCCAGGTCCCTGGAGCCGAGCCCGAGCCTGGCCCACACCTGCAGCGCGTTCGGCACCTTGCTGGCGGCGGGGGGCGCGGCTAGCTGGAGGATCTGGCGGCTGAGCCCGAATCCGGCCGGGATGGCGTCGGCGGTCCCGTCCGCCGACCGGAAGCCGTTGTAACGGACCACCGCCGCCGCGTACGGCTGCCGCAGCACCGCGCCGAACTGCCGGCCCGCGGTCACCTCCCGCGGAATCCAACGTGGTCAGCACGTACGGGTAGTCGAGCTCGGGGGTGCCGAGCCGGGCGCGGGTACCGACCGGGTACCGCGCGGCCAGCGGCCGGCCGGGGTTCACCCGGTCGTAGGCGACGACCGCCTGCTCGGTGGTGACGGTCACCGGGTGCCCGTTCAGCGGCGGGGCGGCCTGCCGCACGAACGAGGCGAGCGATGCCGCGGTGCCGAACTCGCCGGTGACCTCGCAGTTGAACACGAACCTGGTGAACTCGGTCCTGGCCCGGTGGCTCGTGCCGAGCAGCCGGCCCATCTGCAGCAAGGTGGCCAGCCCGGCCGCGCTCTGCGCCGGATTCGGCAGGTCGACCCGCAGGCCAAGCGAGGCGGCCGGGCCGCCGGCCGACGGCGGCAGCAGGAAGTTCCAGCTGACCGAGGCGCCGAAGCCGGGGAACCGGGCGGCCGCCGCGGCGGGCATCGCGATCATCAGCGGCGACCTGGCTACGTCGATCCCGGTTGGACGCACCCGCTGGGCCCCGAGCGGGAAGCTGCGGGCCAGGTCGACCCACAGGCTGGAGTCGGGGATCCAGGCATCCGCTCCGGCGGCTCCTGGCGGTCGCCGCCGTGCTGGCCGTCGATCTGCGCGGCCTGGGCAGCGGAACTGCCCGGCACCACCACGGCCTGCACGCAGCCGCTGCCAACCGCGTGCCGCTGCCGGTTGAACAGCCGCGCCACCCGCTGCACCGACGGGGCCAGGTCGGCGGTTACCGCCACCCGGAGCACCACCGGATGGCCGCGGCACGGCTTGCTGGACACGATCGCCTGCGCGGTCCGGGCGACCATGAAGGCGGCGGCGATCACCACCGCCAGCGCGACCAGGGCCCAGGTACGCAGGCGGCGCCGGCCGCGCCCGCCGGGCGCCGGCCGCGCTGAGCGTCCCTGCGGTCACCCGGGTGACTATACCGGACCATCGGGTCAGGAACCGGGCGACGACCGGACCGCAGCGAAACGGCGCGGCCGGCCGCCCGGCGGCCATGCCAGACTGAGGGCGTGACCAGCCCGGTTACCGTCGGCGACGCCAGCGACCCGCGCCTGGCCGACTACGTCGGCCTCACCGACGTGCACCTGCGCCGGAGCCTGGAGGCCGCGCACGGCCTGTTCATGGCCGAGGGCGAGAAGGTGATCCGGCGCGCGATCATGGCCGGGTACCCGGTGCGCTCGCTGCTGGTCACCGACGGCCGCCTGGCCGGGCTGGCCGGGCTGGCCCGGCTCTGCCAGGACAGCCAGGCGCCGGTGTACGTGGTGCCGGCCGAGGTCGCGGAGCGCCTGACCGGGTACCGGGTGCACCGCGGCGCCCTGGCATCCATGCGGCGCCGCCCGCTGCCCGCGCTGGCCGGGGTGCTGGCCGCGGCCCGGCGGGTGGTCGTGCTCGAGGACATCGTGGACCACGAGAACGTCGGCGCGATCTTCCGCTGCGCGGCCGGGCTCGGCTTCGACGCGGCGGTGCTCGCGCCGCGCTGCGCTGACCCGCTGTACCGGCGCGCGGTCCGGGTGTCGATGGGCTCGGTGTTCGCGCTGCCGTACGCGCGGATGCCGGACTGGCGGACCGGGCTTGGCGAGGTGCGGGCGGCCGGGTTCCGGCTGCTGGCGCTGACCCCGGCGGCCACCGCGGCGCCGATCGGGGTAGCCGCCGCCGACGGCAGGATCGCGCTGCTGCTCGGCACCGAGGGCAGCGGGCTGTCCGGCCGCTGGCTCGACGCCGCGGACCAGGCCGTGCGGATCCCGATGCAGCACGGGGTGGACTCGCTCAACGTCGCCTCGGCCGCGGCGATCGCCTGCTACCTGCTGGCCCGCCCGTCCGGCTGAGCCCGTCCGGCTGAGCCCGCCGGGCCGGGCCTTACGCTGGCCCGATGGAACTGCGCGAGGTGCTCAGGAAGCGGAAGATGGTCCGCGCCTTCCGGCCGGACCCGGTCGATCCCGAGGTCGTGCAGCGGCTCCTCGCCGCGGCCCACCGGGCGCCGTCGGCCGGCTTCAGCCAGGGCTACGCGCTGCTGGTGCTCTCCGAGCCCGACCAGCTCGGGCCGTTCTGGCAGATCATGGCGGCGGGCGACGAGGACTACTACGACAGCCCGGCCGGGCGGGCGCTGCGCAACGCGCCGCTGCTGATCGTGCCGCTGTCCTGCAAGGACATCTACCTGGACCGGTACGCCCGGCCGGACAAGGGCTGGACCGACCGGGACGAGGCGCACTGGCCGGTGCCGTACTGGGACATCGACACCGGCTTCACCGCGCTGCTGATGCTGCTGACCGCGGTGGACGAGGGCCTCGGCGCGCTGTTCTTCGGCATCCCGCCCGAGCTGATCGGCCGGTTCCGGACTCAGTACGGGGTGCCGGACAGCTACACCCCGATCGGCGCGGTCGCGGTAGGCCACCCGGACCCGGCCGCCGACCAGGGCGGCTCGTCCAAGGTCATCCGCCGCCGCGGCCTGGACGAGATCGTGCACCGCGGCCGCTGGTAGCCGCCCGCGGCGGCCTGCCGCCCGGCCCGGTTAGAGTCCCTGGGTGACCACAGCGGAGGAAACCAGCCTGCGGCTGCCCCCGGCCCGGCTGCTGCGCTGGGAGATCTTCGCGGTCTTCGCGGTCTCGCTCGGCGCCAGCGCGCCTGAACGCGCTGCTCGACCTGATCGGCTCGCTGCTCGCCCGCCCGTCCCTGGCCAGCCAGCAGGCGCTGCTGGTCGGGTCGCTGGCGCAGAACAACTGGCTGGACCTTGCCCTGCAGCTGGCCGCGGTCGCCGAGGACCTGGCCCCGGTGCTGCTGGTGCTCTACCTGATGGCCAGGTCGGGCGAGCCGCCGTCGGTCATCGGCCTGGACGCCACCGAGCCGCGCCGGGACACCGCGCGCGGCGCGGTGCTGGCCGCGGTGATCGGCGGCGCCGGGCTCGGCCTCTACCTCGCCGCGTTCCACCTGGGCCTGAGCCTGACCGTGGTGCCGGAGAGCCTGCCCGCGGTCTGGTGGCGGATCCCGGTGCTCATCCTCAGCGCCGCGCATGACGGGCTGCTGGAGGAGATCCTGGTCATCGGCTACCTGCTGCGGCGGCTGGACCAGCTGGGCTGGACCTGGTGGAAGGCCATCGCGGTCAGCGCGGTACTGCGCGGCTGCTACCACCTGTACCAGGGCTTCGGCGCGTTCATCGGGAACGCGGTGATGGGCGTGATCTTCGGCCTGCTGTACCGCAGGTGGGGCCGGGTCACCCCGCTGATCATCGCGCACACCCTGATCGACGCGGTGGCGTTCGTCGGCTACGCGGCACTGCACGGCAGGGTGTCCTGGCTGCCCTGAACCTCCTCCGGAGCAGGCTCAGCGGCCGAGGCCCGGCACGACCGCCGCACCGGGCAGGCTGCCCAGCACCTGGCCCGGCAGGATCAGCTTGGACCGCCGGACCCCGCTGCCCACCACGACCAGCTCCCCGGCGGCCGCCGCGGCATCCACCAGCACCGGCCAGCCCTCCGGTACCCCCACCGGGGTGATGCCGCCGTACTCCATCCCGGTCAGCTCGACCGCGGTCGCCACCGGGGCGAACGACGCCTTGCGCACGTCCATCTGCCGGCGCACCACCCCGTTGACGTCGGCCCTGGTCGTGGCCAGGATCACGGCCGCGGCATAACGGGTCTCGCCCTCTCGCCGGCCGGCTATCACCACGCAGTTGGCGGACTGTCCCGGCGCCACCTGGTAGCGCTCGCAGAACGCGGCGGTGTCGGCGAGCTCCGGGTCGATCTCGGCCACCTGCACCGCGCCGGCGGGCAGCTTCCCGGCCAGGGCGGACAGCGCCGCGGCCACCGGCGGCGCCAGCAGGTCGGGCCGGTCCAGCGCGGGAACCGCGTTCAGGGTGCCGATGCGCGTTGTCACCGCGGCAGTCTATGAGGCGCGCCATCGCAACCCATAGTCTTCGGCTATGTCGGTAACCGAAACGTCGTCGCTGACGGAGTCGCTGGGCCAGCAGATCGCCGGATCCGGCCTGGACGCGAGCGGTGCCACCGTGGCCGCGCTCGGCCAGGCCCTTTCCTCCGGCGCACTGACCTCGGCCGACCTGGTGAGTTACTACCTGGACCGGATCCAGCGGCTGGACTCCGGGCTGCACTCGGTGATCTCGGTGAACCCGCTGGCGGCCGCCGAGGCCGCCGCCAGCGACGCGGCCAGGGCGGCCGGGCGTCCGTTAGGGTCACTGGGCGGCCTGCCGGTGCTGATCAAGGACAACGTCGCGGTGCGCGGCCTGCCCGCCACGGCCGGGTCGCCCGCCCTGGAACGGGCCGAGTCCGGCGATGCGTTCCTGGTCGGGCTGCTGCGGCAGGCCGGGGCGGTCGTCCTGGGCAAGGCGAACCTGTCCGAGTGGGCGAACTTCCGCTCCACCCGGTCCAGCAGCGGCTGGAGCACCCTCGGCGGTCAGGCGGTGAACCCGCACGGCAGCGGCCGCAGCCCGTCGGGTTCCAGCTCAGGCTCCGGCGTCGCGGTCGCGGCCGGGCTGGCCCCGCTGTCGGTCGGCACCGAGACCGACGGCTCGATCATGTCCCCGTCCGCGGCCTGCGGCATCGTCGGCATCAAGCCCACTCTCGGACTGGTCAGCCGGGCCGGGGTGGTGCCGATCTCGGCGGCGCAGGACACCGCGGGCCCGATGACCCGGTGCGTGGCCGACGCCGCCGCGATGCTGTCCGCGATGGCGGGCCCGGATCCGGCCGACCCGGCCACCGCGCAGGCCGGCCAGCACGCGGCCGACTACACCAGGTACCTGGATGCCGGCGCGCTCGGCGGAGTGCGGATCGGGGTCTGGCGGGACGGCTCGGAGCCGGCCGGGCCGGCCACCGTCGCGGTGCTGGAGGCGGCCCTGGACCGGCTCCGCGCCTGCGGCGCTGAGGTCATCGACCCGGTGCCGCTGGCCGACACGGACAAGATCAGCGAGCCGGAGCTGTTCGCGCTCTGCTGCGAGTTCAGGCACGACCTGGATGCCTACCTGGCGGCGCTGGCCGGTGACCACCCGGCCAGCCTGACCGAGCTGATCAAGTTCAACTGCCAGTATCAGGACCGGGTGATGGTTCACTTCGGCCAGGAACTGTTCGAGCAGGCGGCGGGCACCGGGGGGCTGGAGGATCCCGGCTACCGGCCCGCCCGCGACGAGGCAAGCCGGCTGGCCAGGGCCGCGATGGACAGCACGCTGGCCGGGCACCGGCTGGACGCCGTGGTCGCGCTCACCGGCAGCCCGGCCTGGCTCACCGACCACGTGCTCGGCGACCGGGATACGTTCGGCACGTCACGGCCGTGCGCGGTGTCCGGGTACCCGGCCATCACCGTGCCGGCCGGCCAGGTCTGCGGGCTGCCGGTGGGGGTCTCCTTCATGGGCCCGGCCTGGAGCGAGCCGGTGCTGATCGGGCTGGCCTACGCCTTCGAGCAGGCACCCGCGGCCGGGGCCAGCCCCGTGGCCCCGGCAGGCACAGCCGGTTTGCCCGCTTCGGTACCCTGACCGGGTGGAATCCTGGCGTGGCGCCGCGGTTCCCGGCCTGCCCGGCCGGGGCCCGGAGACGATGATCGCCGACACCGCGGGAGGCGGCCTGGTCCAGGCCGCGGCCGGCCTGCGGGCGGCCCTGTACGCGTGCGGGATCACCCCGTACGACGCGACGCACGTGGGGCACGCGGCCACCTATATCGCCTGGGATCTGCTGGTCCGCTCCTGGCGGGATGCCGGCCACGAGGTCAGCTACGTGCAGAACGTCACCGACGTGGACGACCCGCTGCTGGAGCGGGCGGAGCGGGACGGCGAGGACTGGCGGGAGCTGGCTGACCGGGAGATCGAGCTGTTCCGGTCCGACATGGCGGCGCTGCGGGTGCTGCCGCCGTCCCGCCTGGTCGGCGCGGTCGAGGCGCTGCCGGTGATCGAGGAGTTCAGCCGCACGCTGGCCGAGCGCGGCGCGCTGTACGAGCTGGACCAGGACAGCTACTTCGCCCGGTCGGCCGACCCGGACTTCGGCATCGTGAGCCGGCTGGATCCGGCCACGATGACCGAGCTGTTCAGGGAGAACGGCGGTGATCCGGACCGGCCGGGCAAGAAGGACCCCTTGGATGCGCTGGTCTGGCTGGCGGCCAGGCCGGGCGAGCCGTCCTGGCCGTCCGGCTTCGGCCGGGGCAGGCCGGGCTGGCACGTGGAGTGCGCCGCGATCGCCACCCGCTACCTGGGCGTGACGTTCGACGTCCAGGCCGGCGGCCGGGACCTCGCCTTCCCGCACCATGAGATGAGCGCGTCACACGCGCGCGCCGCGCACGGCGGCCCGTCCGGGCCGGACGGCGCGGTGTTCGCCCGGCGCTACGCGCACTCCGGCATGGTGCGGCTGGACGGGCAGAAAATGTCCAAGTCGCGCGGCAACCTGGTGTTCGTGTCCCGGCTGCTGGCCGGCGGCGCGGACCCGATGGCGATCAGGCTGACGATTCTGGCGCACCACTACGCCGGGGACTGGGACTGGACCGAGGCCGGCCTGGCCGCGGCCCGGCAGCGCCTGGATCGCTGGCGCGCCGCCGTCGCCACGGCCGGCGGGGCGGCCGGGACTGCCGGGGCGGCCGGGTGTGCCGGGGCGGCCGCGACTGGCCCGGCCGCGGTGCCCCCGCGAGCCGGGTGCTGGCCGCGGTGCGGGACCGGCTGGCCGACAACCTGGACGCCCCCGGCGCGCTGGCCGCCGTAGACGACTGGGCCGCTGCGGTCACGGCGTCCGGCGCTCGGTCAGCAGACGACGGCCGCCTGGTGCGCGACACAGCCGATGCGCTGCTCGGTGTTGCTCTTTAACCCGGTGTTGCTCTTTAGCCCGGTGTCGCGCTTTAACCCGGAGCGAGGCTGACAGGGAGCATGCGGTGTTTCATCACGTTCAGCTGACCTGCCCGGCGGGCAGCGAGGCGGTGCTGCGCGAGTTCTACGCCGGGGTGCTCGGGTTCGAGGAGGTCGCCAAGCCGCCCGGCCTGGCCGCCCGGGGCGGCTGCTGGTTCCGCTGGCAGGGCATCGAGCTGCACCTGGGCGTCGACGCTGACTTCAGCCCGGCCCGCAAGGGGCACCCTGGCCTGCTGGTCACCGACCTGGACTGGTGGGCCAGCCGCCTGCGCGAGGCCGGCGTACCCGGTCCAGTTCGACGATGAGTTTCCCGGCATGCGCCGGTTCTACAGCCGCGACCCGCACGGCAACCGGCTGGAGTTCCTCGAGCCGGCCGACGCGGGCTAACCCCGCTTGCCGCCGGCCGTCGCGAGGTGGCGGCGGGTGGTGCGGGTGGCGCGGATCTCGCGCCACCAGGTGGCGGCGATGACGCGGGCGTAGCGCAGTCCGTAGAAGAGGTTGTCGCCCTTCTTGGTGGTGCCGGACAGGCGCTGGCGCATGGTGGTGGGGACCTCGGCGACGCGGTAGCCCGACAGCAGGGCGCCGATGAGCAGCTCGGAGGTCTGGTACTGGGGCTGGGTCTGGCGGACGGTGCCGGTGAGCTCGGCGCGCATGGCGCGCAGGCCGCTGGAGGTGTCGGTGAGCCGGGTGCGGGTGAGCGTGCTGATCAGGGCGGCGAAGAACCGGACGCCGAGGTTGCGGAACCGGTCGGTGTTCTCGGTCCGGCCGAGCTGGCGGGAGCCGACGACGAAGTCGGCCTGGTCGGCTTCCAGCAGGGCGATCATGGCGGGCAGGTCGGCGGGGTCCCACTGGCCGTCGCCGTCGAGGGTGGCGATGTAGGCGGCGCCGCCCTCGCGGGCGATCCGGTAGCCCAGGCGCAGGGCCACGCCGTGGCCGCGGTTGGCCGACAGGGTGCAGACCAGGGCGCCGTGGCGCTGGGCGACCGCGGTGGTGTCGTCGCTGCTGCCGTCGTCGATGACCAGGCGGGTGACGGCCACGTCGGCGATCTGCTCGGGGATCTCGTCCAGCACCGCGCCGATGTTGTCCGCCTCGTTGTACGCGGCGATCACGATGACCAGCCGGGCGAGCTTGACGTCGGGGTAGCTGGCCGCGAACGCCTCCCGCGCGGTGCTGGTGACCTGCGGGGTATCAGCGGCCTCGTGCAGGGCCCGGTAAACCTCGCTGGCAGCGTGATGTGACATCGGCATGAGCAGTTCCGTCTCCGAATTCCGGCCAGGATAGTCGCGCGCAGGCCGGGTAGTCGCGGCTGGGACGCACCACCCGGAAGGCAGCGCAGATCACTGGATCCCGAGCAACCGTAATGGGCTGGGAACCCACGGTACTCGACGTTACCGCCACCGCCCGGCCGAATGCGAAGGATTGCGCACGCTGTGGACAGCCTGCCCATTGTGATCGCCGGGGTGTCAACTGCGATAAGGCCGGTGTGGACGGCGGCGGATCTGTCCACCTGGGCCGGAACCGGGTCAGCGGCGCCGATCCGGCCGCCGAGCCTGGCTAGATGAAGCCGAACCAGCCCGCGGGGCGCAACCCGCATAACTGCATACCGAGCCAGCCCGGCGGCACTGCTCTTCCCGGCAGCACTGCTCTTCCCGGCAGCACGGGGCCGGGCCGACAGCCGTCCCCGGCCGCGCCTACCCAGCGGCGGCGGGTCCGGGTCGGCTCGCCGGACGGCATCCTGGCCGTCATCCCGCACCTGCTCGGCTTTCACCCGAGCAGCAGCATCGTCGTGCTGGGCATCGGCGGCCCGCGCGGCGAGGTCAGCCTGGCGTTCCGCTACGACCTGCCGGATCCGCCCGATCCCGCCGCGGCCGCCGACATCGCCGGCCACGCGGTCGAGGTGCTGACCCGCCAGCACATCCAGACTGCCGTGATCGTCGGGTACGGCCCGGGCGCCCTGGTCACCCCGGTCGCCGACCTGCTCCGCGCGATGATGGGCAGCGAGGGGCTCGTGGTCCGGGACGTGCTGCGGGTCGAGGACGGCCGGTACTGGTCCTACGTGTGCGCCGACCCGCGGTGCTGCCCGCCCGACGGGGTGCCCTTCGACGCCGGCGCGCATCCGGCCGCGGCCGCGCTGCGCCGGGCCGGGCTGGTCGCCCAGCCGGACCGGGCGGCGCTGGCCGGCACCCTGGCGCCGGCGCCGGGCATCGCCGCCGCGATGGACCAGGCCACGGACCGGGCGCTGGCGCGGGCCGACCGGCTGATCCGCAAGGCGGCGGCGGTGCCCGGCTGCCGCGACGCGGGCAGGCTGGTGGTCGACTCCGGGCGGCGCGCGGTCCGGAAGGCGATAGCCGTCTACCGTGGCGGCGGCGCGCTGACCGACCTGGGGCAGATCGCCTGGCTCAGCCTGGTCCTGACCGACCTGCGGGTCAGGGACGACGCCTGGGCGCGGATGGACCCGGAGCACCGGCTGGCGCACCAGCGGCTGTGGACCGACGTGGTGCGGCACGCCAGGGTCAGGTACGTGCCGGCCCCGGCGTCCCTGCTGGCCTTCACCGCCTGGCAGGCCGGCGACGGCTCGCTGGCCAGCGTGGCGATCGAGCGGGCGCTGGCCGCCGACCCCGGCTACTCGATGGCGCTGCTGCTGGCCGACGCGATCCACGCGGGCCTGCCGCCGTCGGCGGCCCGGCTGCCGATGACGCCCGAGGAGGTCGCCGCGAGCTACGCGGGTACGGCGGGTGACGCGGACGCGGGCGGCGGCGCCGACACCGGACAGCGCGGATCCGGCCCGGCGTCGGGCTCCCGCCCGCGGGCCAGCCGGGCCACCAGGCGCCCGGCCGGGTAGCTGGCGGCCGCCACGGGCAGATCGGCCGGCTGGCCGCTGAGCAGCACGTACAGCGTGCCAGCCGCGGGTTCATCCGGGCTGGCCGGCTGGCCGGGCTGGCCGAGGGCTGCGGGCTGGCCGAGGGCTGCGCGGGCGGGTCGGCCGCCGCGGCGCGGCGCAGGGCCTGGGCGGCGACCGAGGGTGCCGAGCTGAACAGGGCCACGCCGGGCAGGGCCGCGCCGATCCGGTCGGCGACGAGCTCGTAATGGGTGCAGCCGAGCACCACGGCCCGGCAGCCGGCCGGGGTGCGGGCCGCGGCGGCGGCGATGGCGGCCGCGGTGGCCGCCCCGTCGCCGGCGTCGATGGCGTCCGCCAGGCCGGGGCAGGCGACCTGGGTGACCCGTGCGCCGGCCGCGAAGCTGGCGATGAGCCTGCGCTGGTACTCGCTGGCCGTGGTGGCCACCGTGGCCCAGATGGCCAGCGAGCAGCACGCGGCCGCGGCCGGCTTGATCGCCGGCACCGTGCCGACCACCGGGATCCGCGGCTCGAGCTCGGCCCGCAGCACCTCGAGGGCGTGCACCGTGCCGGTGTTGCAGGCCATGATCATCACATCCGGCCGGTACCTCGCCGCGGCCCTGGCCCAGGCGAGGCAGCGCTGCGCGATGTCGCTCGGGCTGCGCGGCCCCCACGGCATCCCGTCGGGATCCATGGCGAGCACCAGATCGGCGTCCGGGCGCAGCCGGAGCAGCTCGGCGGCCGCCGCCAGCAGCCCGAGCCCGGAGTCGATCAGCGCGATCCGCATGCGCACAACTGTAGGAGCCGCGCCCAGTCACGCCTGCCGCGCCGCCGGCCACTCCCGCGCGTGCCGTGGCGGGCGCACTGGCGCGAAACGACCGCCTCAGTAGCATGAATGCCGCGTTACTGCTGCTCCTTCAGCGGTAACAGGACATTCATGCGAATGGAGACCACGTGACCGGGTCACTGACGAGGCCAGTACCAGGCGGCCGTGGCCACGCTGCGCCGGGCCTACGCGGCGATCCCGGACGGCGCCCCGGTCCGGCTGGCCAAGCAGACCTCGAACCTGTTCCGGTTCCGGGACCAGGCCGGCGCTCGCTGGCCTGGACGTCTCCGCCTTCGGCCGGGTCCTGCACGTCGACCCGCAGGCCCGCACCGCCGTCGTCGGCGGCATGACCACCTACCAGGACCTGGCCGACGCCACCCTGCGGCACGGCCTGATGCCGCTGGTCGTGCCGCAGCTGAAGACGATCACCCTGGGCGGGGCGGTCAGCGGCCTGGGCATCGAGTCCAGCTCGCTGCGCAACGGCCTGCCGCACGAGTCGGTGACTGCGATGGACATCCTCACCGGCGACGGCCGGGTCGTGACCGCGGCCCGCGGCGGCGAGCATGACCTGCTCTACCGCGGCTTCCCCAACTCCTACGGCACGCTCGGCTACGCGCTCGCGCTGACCATCGAGCTGGAGCCGGTCCAGCCGTACGTGCACCTGCGTCACTTCCGGTTCGGCAGCGCGGCGGACTGCATGGCCGCGGTCGAGCAGATCGCCGCGGACCGGGCCTACCTGGGCCACCGGGCCGACTTCGTGGACGGCACGTTCTTCGCACCCGACGAGATGTACCTGACCGTGGCCGCGTTCAGCGAGGTCGCGCCCTGGCTGTCGGACTACACCCGGCAGCGGATCTACTACCAGTCGATCCGCGGGCCCGCGCGAGGACTTCCTGACCATCCGCGATTACCTGTGGCGCTGGGACACCGACTGGTTCTGGTGCTCGCGCGCGTTCGGCGTGCAGCGCCCGCTGGTCCGGGCGCTGTGGCCGCGCCGGTACCGGCGCTCGGACGTGTACCACAAGCTCGTCGCGCTCGATCAGCGGCACCACCTCACCCGCGCGGTGAGCGCCCGCCGCGGCGCCCCGGCCAGGGAGGCGGTCACCCAGGACGTGGAGATCCCGGCCGGCCGCGGCGCGGAGTTCCTTGACTTCTTCACCGAGCGGGTCGGGATGAGCCCGGTCTGGATGTGCCCGGTGCGGCTGCGCGACAGCCAGCCCTGGCCGCTGTACCCGATGAAGCCGGGCCAGGTCTACGTGAACTTCGGCTTCTGGGGCATGGTGGCGCTGCCGCCCGGCCACGGCGACGGGTACTACAACCGGCAGGTCGAGGACAAGGTGGCCGAGCTGGACGGGCACAAGGGCCTGTACTCGACCTCGTTCTACTCGCCGGAGGAGTTCTGGGCGCGCTACAACGGGCCGCGGTACGCCGCGCTGAAGCGCGAGTACGACCCGGGCGGCAGGCTGGCCGACCTGTACGACAAGTGCGTTCGCGCCAAGTAGCAGGGAGCACACAAGTAGCAAGGAGCACAACGGCAATGGCACTGGCGGATGTCTTCGAGGCAGTCGCGGGACCGGACCCCGCGGTGGAGTTCCGCGCCTATGACGGGAGCCAGGCGGGCACGCCGGGCTCACCGGTACGGGTCACCGTCCGCACCCCGACGGCGGTCTCCTACCTGGCCCAGGCGCCCGGCGGGCTCGGCCTGGCCAGGGCGTACGTGTCCGGCCACCTGGACGTGGACGGCGATATGTACACCGCGCTGGCCCGGCTGGCCAGGGCCCAGCGGCTGAGCCTTGGCGCGGCCGAGCGGCTGCGGCTGCTGCGCCAGCTCGGCGGGCCGAGGGTACTGCTGCCGAGGCTGCCGCCGCCGCCGCAGGAGGTCAGGGTCAACCGGCGCTGGCTGGCCGGGCGGCGGCACTCGAAGACCCGCGACGCCAGCGCGATCTCGCACCACTACGACGTGTCCAACCAGTTCTACGAGTGGGTGCTCGGCCCGTCCATGGCCTACACCTGCGCCTGCTACCCGGCGCCGGACGCGACCCTGGAGCAGGCCCAGGCGGCCAAGTTCGACCTGGTCGCGCGCAAGCTCGCGCTGCGGCCGGGGATGCGGCTGCTGGACGTCGGCTGCGGCTGGGGCGGCATGGTGCTGCACGCGGCCCGCGAGTACCAGGTGAAGGCGCTCGGGGTCACCCTGTCGGAGCAGCAGGCGAGCTGGGCGCAGCGGGCCATCAAGGAAGCCGGGCTGAGCGACCTGGCCGAGGTACGGCACCTGGACTACCGGGACGTGCCGGAGACTGGGTTCGACGCGGTCAGCTCGATCGGGCTGACCGAGCACATCGGCAAGGGGCAGCTGCCGGGCTACTTCGCGTACCTGTACGGCAAGCTGCGCCGGCAAGGCCGGCTGCTGAACCACTGCATCACCCGGCCGGACAACCACGCGCCCGCCAGGGTCACCGGCGGCTTCATCTACCGGTACGTCTTCCCCGACGGTGAGCTTGAGGGCCCCGGTTACCTGGTCTCCCAGATCCACGACGCCGGGTTCGAGGTCCGGCACGAGGAGAACCTGCGTGAGCACTACGCCATGACCCTTGCCGCCTGGTGCGCGAACCTGGACCGGCACTGGCACGAAGCGGTCGCCGAGGTGGGCGAGGGCACGGCCAGGGTCTGGCGGCTCTACATGGCCGGATCCCGGCTCGGCTTCGAGCACAACCAGATCCAGCTGCACCAGATCCTGGCCGTCAGGCCCGGCCCGGACGGCTCATCCGGCATGCCCCTGCGCCCCGACTGGGAACCCTCCGCCCCCTAACGGATCTTCTCAGCACCGCGCTGGATACACCGCCACTCTCAGCCGGGTCCCGGTCCGCAGGTAGTACCGCGAGCCGCCCTCCGTGTACCAGAGGTCAATGCCGTCCGACCAGCTTTCGCTGCTCGTCGGCTGCAGTCCGAGCACCAGATTCCAGTGTGTTCGTCCCGGCGCTAGGCGGGCGCCGACCGCTGGCCGCCGCTGGCTCCACGGCAGCCTCAAGCTGGCCGGCAGGCGTGGCGGGAACGTGGGCCAGTCGCCGATCTCTGTTGTCGTGGTAATAGGCACAACGTAAAAGATGCCGACTGCTCGCATGCCGTGCGGATCTGCGAGATCAGCTTTCGTAATCATGGCAGCGGCATGGCCGGTGTTCTGGAACGCAAAAAAGCCGAGGGTTATCGGCCTGTCAAGCGATCCGGGATTGCAGAGCACCGCACCGATTCCGCCATTGCCAAGCGGGCCGTTACCCAACACCTGTGCTGAACTCGAGCAGCCAGCTGTCAGTACCACAACGGATAGCAGGGTTCGCCGGAACCAGGCACGTGATCTCATAGGATGCTAGCGCCGGGCGACAATCTGACGCGGATCTCCGCCAGGAACGTCATGGGTGCCACATAGGCTACCAGATTGATGGAAGACGAATTCGACCTGTGCTGACCTGTCATAGCCCGTCTGGGCGCTGGCATCAAAGGATACCGCTGGAATGGTCAGCCCTTTCGACCAAGCTACGGCAGCAGTGTTGTTGCTATACCACTTGGAGTTCTTGATCTCCGGCACACAGTTTTTCTGTGGAACGCGAGGTGGCTGCCTGGGATGGCGGACGTTGTCGCCGCCGGCCCAGCCGATCACGCGTACGCTGACGTTTTTCGCGATGTGTAGGGCCGGGCACCACCTAAGGAACTTCCCGATCTTGAACTCTGTACGGTACCAGTCGTTCGACTTGTGGTAGGAAGGGAACGCCTGCGTAGCACTCGACGACTGCGACCAGGTGCCGTCTGCATAGAAGCTCCCAGCCTTGCCGCTGTAGGACACACCGACCCCCAGAGAGCTTTCCTGGCCCCTGGTATAACTGAAGGACTGCGTGACTCTTCGGAGCGTCGAGTAGGACTGGCCGACAATAGCCCAGTTCTTGCCGAGGTTACGGATCAGGGTAGGCACCGTGTAGCACGGCGTACCTGGTGCGCTGGTCTGCAGGTTGACCACCTCGGGTGACATAATCCTGGTGACACCCATATCGGCATTTGCCGTCGCCAGCACGGTCATGCCGTCAACGACAATGATTCGTCTGCTGAAGCTCCAGCTGGCCGTTCCAGCGTCGATCTCCAAATTCACGTACCCATTACGATCAGCCAGCGACCTGAGCGCAGCGGCATCGGAGATACGCACCTGATAGCTGCCATCAATAGCCGTCGTCGCCGACCCGACAAGGCGCCACGGCACCTTTTGCCCCACCTTGAGCCTGCTGAGGACGGCGGCCGGCGGCCATGCGTAGACGGCGACCTTTATGCCGACAGCGGAGTTGCCTCGAATGGTGACCGACCCCTGAGCGATAATGATACCAGCCGGTAGCGACGATGTTGCCGCCGCCGGAGCGACCCGACGAGTGTTGAAGCCATGATAAGTAATAGGCTGGTAATAATGTTGCGCATGCTGCCTCCAGTGACTGGCCCAACGATATCTCATCGGTCCATCCAGGCAAAGATTCCTTGTCCGGCAAGGCTTCCGCCGCCCTGACCGCAGTCAGACCTGCCTGCGGATGGACCCGGCGCGGCTCGACCAGCAGCATGCGTTTGCGTCCTCAGGAGTGAATGGGAAAGCCTTCTTGCGGGCCACTGCGACCGCCGCGGACGGTCCTGACTGCTTTGCGACAGCGGCCGTCAGCCGTTCGTGCCCCTGCCCGGTAGCTCTCGGCGACGGTGAAGGCCAGGTCGAGGGCCTGGCTGCGGTTGAGGCGGGGGTCGCAGGCGGTCTCGTAGCGCTGGTGCAGGTCGGCCGGGCCGATCTGGTGGCTGCCGCCGACGCACTCGGTCACGTTGTCGCCGGTGAACTCGATGTGGATGCCGCCCGGGTGAGTGCCCAGGCTGCGGTGCACCTCGAAGAAGCCCTGCACCTCGTCCAGCACGTCGTCGAACCGGCGGGTCTTGTGCCCGCTCGGCGCCTCGAAGGTGTTGCCGTGCATGGGATCGCAGACCCAGGCCACGCCGCTGCCCTCGGCGCTGACGGCCCTGATCAGCGGCGGGAGCAGGTCCCTGACCCGCCCGGCGCCGAGGCGGGTGATCAGCGTCAGCCGGCCCGGCTCGCCGTCCGGGCTGAGCCTGCGGACCAGCGCGGCCAGCTCGCGCGGGGTGGCGGCGGGGCCGACCTTGAGCCCGACCGGGTTGCGGATGCCGCTGGCGAACTCGACGTGCGCGCCGTCCGGCGCGCGGGTGCGCTCGCCGACCCACAGGAAGTGCGCCGAGGTGTCGTAGCGGTGGCCGGACGCGGGGTCGTCCCTGGTGAGTGCCTCCTCGTAGGGCAGCAGCAGCGCCTCATGGCTGGAGTACAGCTCGACGGAACGCAATTCCTCGGGGTCGGCCCCGCAGGCCCGCATGAACTGCAGCGCGCGGTCGATCTCGCCGGCCAGCCGCTCGTACCGCCGCCCGGACGGGCTGGCCGCCACGAAGTCCTGGTTCCAGGCGTGCACCTGGTGCAGGTCGGCATAGCCGCCGGTGGTGAACGCGCGGCACAGGTTCAGCGTGACCGCCGAGCAGTGGTAAGCGCGCAGCAGCCGGGCCGGGTCCGGCGTCCGCGCCTGCGGGCTGAACTCCAGCCCGTTGACCGCGTCGCCGCGGTAGGCGGGCAGCTCGGTGCCATCCCGCAGCTCGGCCGGCGCGGACCGTGGCTTGGCGAACTGGCCCGCCATCCGGCCGATCTTGACCACCGGCACGCTGGCCCCGTAGGTGAGTACAACGGCCATCTGGAGCAGCGTCTGCAGCTTGGCCCGGACCGCGTCCGCGGTCGCCCCGGCGAAGGTCTCCGCGCAGTCCCCGCCCTGGAGCAGGAACGCCTCGCCCCGCGCCACTGCCGCCAGGCGCTGCCGCAGCAGCTCGCACTCGGCCGGGATGACCAGGGGCGGCAGCGCGGCGAGCTCGCCGGTCACCGCCCGCAGCCGGCCGGCGTCGGGCCACTCCGGCTGCTGTGCGGCCGGGCGCCCGCGCCAGCTGTCCAGGTCAGGGCCGGTCTCGGAGTCGGAGGTCAGCTGATCGGGGAGCACGGCTCTCACGGTACGCGGGGCCGGCCGGTGCCCGGGCACCGCCATGCCGGTCCGCCCGCGCCTTGGTCCGCCCGCGCCCGGTCCGCCCCCGTGCCTGGTCCGCCCGGGCCCGGTCCGCCCCCGTGCCTGGTCCGGCCGGGCCCTGTCTGCCCCCGTGCCTGGTCCGGCCGGGCCCTGTCTGCCCCCGTGCCTGGTCCGCCTGGGCGCTGTCTGCCCGCCGGCCCCTTGTCTGCCCGCCGGCCCTTGTCTGCCCGCCGGCCCTTGTCTGACCGCTGCGCTGTCCGCCTGCCGCGAACGGCGGCCCGGCCCGGCCGGCTTTCTGCCTAGCCTGCGGTCATGGTGCTGCACGTGCGCGGGATCGCGCTGCCGTCCGGCGAGCCGGCCGAGTTCTGGGTCGCCGACGGCCGGCTCAGCGCCACCCCGGTGGCCGGGGCGCGGACCGTGATCGACGGCGGCTGGCTGCTGCCCGGCCTGGCCGACGCGCACAGCCACCCGGGCCGGGGCGGCCTCGGCGCCCCGCTGGATGAGGCGAAGCTGCTGGCTGACGCGGCGGATCAGGCCGCCGCCGGGGTCGCGGTACTGCGCGCGGCCGGATCGCCGGACCGGCCGCTGCCGCCCGGCGCCCGCGACCGGCCCGGCCTGCCGCTGATCCTGGACGCCGGGGTGCCGCTCGGGGTACCCGGCCAGTTCCCGGCCGGGGCGGGCCGGATCGTGCCCCCCGGCGAGCTGGCGCAGGCCGCGGTGGCGAGCTGCCGGGCGGCCGGCGGCGGCTGGTGCAAGCTGTACGCGGACTGGATCGTCGACGATGCCACCGTGGCCGACCCGCCGCTGACCCCGCCGGACGCGCTGACGGACGCGGTCGCCGCGGTACACCGGGCCGGCGGCCGGGTCGCGGTGCACGCCACCCATCCGGACGCCTGCCGGGCCGTGGTGGCGGCCGGCGCGGACAGCCTGGAGCACGGCATGTGGCTGGAACCGGACCTGCTGCCGCGGATGGCCGCCCAGGGCACCGCGCTTACCCCGACGATCACCGTCTGGGCCCGGCAGCTGGACGCGATCTGGGCCGAGCCGGAGGGCGAGACCCGGCGGTTCTTCCTCGACGGCCTGAACCGGCTGCCCTGGCTGGCCGGTCAGGCGCACGCGGCCGGGGTGACCGTGCTGGCCGGCACCGACAGCGAGCCGCACGGCCGGATCGCGGAGGAGATCCGGCGGCTGGCCGGGGGGATGCCGGCCGAGGCGGCGCTGGCGGCGGGCTGCTGGGACGCGCGGCAGTTCCTCGGGCTGCCGCCGGGGCTCACCGACGGCAGCCGGGCCGACGTGGTCGCCTACCCGGCCGACCCGCGCGCCGACCTGGCCGTGCTGGACCACCCGGCCGCCGTGATCATCGGCGGCCAGCTGCTCTCCCGGTGATTGGGGAGTTTTCTGTGCGGATACTGCACAAAAAACTCCCCAATCACGGTGTCGGCCCGGTGAGAGGCGACGCTGACGCCGGTCAGGAACCGGCGGGCCCAGCGGGCCAGCCCAGGCCGACCCCGGCCGCAGCCCAGGCTGACGCCGTAGCCGCGGTGCGAGACAATGCCCGCATGGAGCACCCGCAGCAGGACCGCCGCGACATCGTGCTGCTCGGCTCGACCGGCTCGATCGGGACCCAGGCCGCCGACATCATCGCGCGCAACCCGGAACGGTTCCGGGTGACCGGCCTGGCGGCCGGCGGCGGCAATCCCGGCCTGCTGGCCAGCCAGGCGCTGGAGCTGGGCGCCGAGGTCGTGGCGGTGGCCAGCGAGCAGGCGGCGGGCCCGGTGCGGGAGGCGCTGCGCGCCGGGGCGGCCGGGCAGTACCGGGACGGCGACGGTGCCGGGGGCGGCGGCCGGGCCGGGACGCCCGCCCCGCTGCCGGAGGTGCTGGCCGGGCCGGATGCGGTGGCCGAGGTGGCCGCCTGGCCGTGCGACGTCGTGCTGAACGGGGTCACCGGCGCGGTCGGGCTGGCCGCGACGCTGGCCGCGCTGGACGCGGGCCGGGTGCTCGCGCTGGCCAACAAGGAATCGCTGATCATGGGCGGCCCGCTGGTCTCCGGCCGGGCCAAGCCCGGCCAGATCGTGCCGGTCGACTCCGAGCACTCGGCGATCGCGCAGTGCCTGCGCGGCGGCCGCGCGGCCGAGGTGCGCAAGCTGGTGCTGACCGCGAGCGGCGGGCCGTTCCGTAACCGCAGCCGGGCCGAGCTGGCCGACGTGACCCCGGAGCAGGCGCTCGCGCACCCCACCTGGAACATGGGCCCGGTCATCACGGTGAACTGCGCGACGCTGGTGAACAAGGGCCTGGAGCTGATCGAGGCGCACCTGCTGTTCGGCACGCCGTTCGAGGCGATCGGCGTGGTCGTGCACCCGCAGTCGGTGGTGCACTCGATGGTCGAGTTCTGCGACGGGTCGACCATCGCCCAGGCCAGCCCGCCGGACATGCGGATCCCGATCGCGCTGGCGCTTGGCTGGCCGGACCGGGTGCCGGACGCGGCCAGCCCGGTCGACTGGACCGCGGCGCAGTCCTGGACCTTCGAGCCGCTGGATGAGCAGGCGTTCCCCGCGGTGGCGCTGGCCAGGTCGGCGGGCACCGCGGGCGGCAGCACCCCGGCGGTCTTCAACGCGGCGAACGAGGAATGCGTGGCCGCGTTCCTGGCGCGCCGCATCCCGTTTGCCGGGATCGTGGATACGGTGGCCCAGGTAGTCTCGGAGCATGACGGCGCCAGCCCGGCCGGGATCGACGACGTGCTCGCCGCCGACCGCTGGGCCAGGGTCAGGGCACGCGAGCTGACCAGGCATAACTAACCAGGGACAGCTGCGCAGGGAAGGGGAGGGGCCAGCCGGATGCGATTCCTGCTCGGCGTGGTGATCTTCATTCTCGCCCTGCTGATCTCGATCATGCTGCACGAGTTCGGCCACTTCGCCACCGCGAAGAAATTCCACATGAAGGTGACCCAGTTCTTCGTCGGCTTCGGCCTGACGCTCTGGTCCACCGTGCGGGGCGAGACCGAGTACGGGGTGAAGGCGCTCCCGCTCGGCGGCTACGTGAAGATCACCGGGATGACCCGCCTGGAGGAAGTGGAGATCGCCAACGAGCCGCGCTCGTTCGGGCGCAAGCCAGGCTGGCAGCGGGCGATCGTGCTGATGGCGGGCTCGTTCATGCACTTCGCGCTGGCCTTCGTGCTGCTGTTCGCGCTGGCCATCGGGATCGGCCTGGAGAACGACAACAGCACCGTGATCGGCACCGTGGACAGCTGCGTGCCGGCCAGCGCCAAGGCCCTGAACGCGCTGGACCTGAGCTGCCCGGCCGGGCGGCCGAAGTCGCCCGCGGTGCTGGCCGGGATCCGGCCCGGCGACAAGATCATCTCCATCGGCGGCACCACGGTGCGCAACTTCACCCAGGCGGGCAAGGTGATCCGGGCCGCGCCGGCCGGGCAGCCGCTGGCCATCGTGGTGCGGCGGAACGGCCGGACCGTCACGCTCACCGCCCGGCCCGCGGTAGTACCCGGCCGCACCGGCTCCTACCTGGGCATCGACAACGCCGTGCTGTTCCAGCGGCTGAGTCCGGTCAGCGCCATCGCCTACGCCGGCTCCACCTTCGGCGAGGTGCTCACCGGCTCGGCGGCCGCGGTGGCGGCGCTGCCGGCCGCGATCCCCGACCTGTTCTCGCCGAACCGGGGCAAGACGGCCGGCGGCCAGGTCGGCAGCGTGGTCGGGGTGGGCGAGACCACCGGGGACGTGGTGGCCGCGAACATCGGCTGGCAGGCGAAGGTCGCCCTGGTCCTGCTGATCGTCATCTCGCTCAACATCTTCATCGGCGCGTTCAACCTGCTGCCGCTGCTGCCGCTGGACGGCGGCCATCTCGCGGTCGTCATCTACGAGCGGGCCCGGGCCTGGCTGGCCCGGCTGCGCGGCCGCCCCGATCCCGGCCTGGTGGACATGCAGCGGCTGATCCCGGTCAGCCTGGGCGTGTTCGCGCTGGTGGTCGGGCTCGGCCTGCTGCTGATCGCGGCGGATATCTTCAACCCGATCAAGCTGGTGCAGTGACGCACCGGTTCGCACCGAACCAAAACGACACGCACGAACCTAGTGAAACACTGTCCTAACGACACACAGTGAGGTCTGCCGCCCATGACTGTTGATCTCGGTCTGCCTGAGCTGCCGCCGCAGCCGCTGGCCCCGCGCCGCCAGTCCCGCCAGGTCATGGTGGGCCAGGGCAAGCACGCGGTGCCGGTCGGCGGCGGCGCCCCGGTCTCGGTCCAGTCGATGACCACCACGCTGACCGCCAACGTGGACGCGACGCTCCAGCAGATCGCCGAGCTGACCACCGCGGGCTGCCAGATCGTGCGGGTGGCCGTGCCGTCCCAGGACGACGCGGAGGCGCTGCCGCAGATCGCGCGCAAGTCCCAGATCCCGGTGATCGCCGACATCCACTTCCAGCCCAGGTACGTGTTCGCGGCCATCGACGCCGGCTGCGCCGCGGTGCGGGTGAATCCCGGCAACATCAAGGCGTTCGACGACAAGGTCGGCCAGATCGCGAAGGCCGCGTCGGCCGCCGGGGTGCCGATCCGGATCGGGGTCAACGCCGGCTCGCTGGACAAGCGACTGCTGGCCAAGTACGGCAAGGCCACCCCCGAAGCGCTGGTGGAGTCCGCGCTGTGGGAGTGCTCGCTGTTCGAGGAGCACGGCTTCACCGACATCAAGATCTCGGTCAAGCACCACGACCCGGTGGTGATGATCAACGCCTACCGGCAGCTGGCCGCGCAGTGCGACTATCCGCTGCACCTGGGCGTGACCGAGGCCGGCCCCGCGTTCCAGGGCACGGTCAAGTCCGCGGTCGCGTTCGGCGCGCTGCTGGCCGAGGGCATCGGGGACACCATCCGGGTGTCGCTGTCCGCGCCGCCGGTCGAGGAGGTCAAGGTCGGCATCGCGATCCTGGAGTCGCTCGGGCTGCGCCAGCGCGGCCTGGAGATCGTCTCCTGCCCGTCCTGCGGCCGGGCCCAGGTGGACGTCTACAAGCTGGCCGACGAGGTAACCGCGGCGCTGGACGGCCTGGACGTGCCGCTGCGGGTAGCGGTGATGGGCTGCGTGGTCAACGGGCCGGGCGAGGCCCGCGAGGCCGACCTCGGGGTGGCCTCGGGCAACGGCAAGGGGCAGATCTTCGTCCGCGGCGAGGTGGTCAAGACCGTGCCGGAGTCGCAGATCGTGGAGACCCTGATCGAGGAGGCGATGAAGCTCGCCGCCGCCACCGAGCCCGCGGAGAGCTGAGCCCGGTGGCCGGCCGGAGCGCGGGTAGCTGCGCGGTGAGCAGGGCGGCCGCGGCAGCGGCCGCCCTGCTCACCGTGGCCGCGCTGGCCCTGGCCGGCTGCTCGGGGCAGCCAGCCAGGGCGCCCGGCTCGCCCGGCGGGCCGGCCGGGCCAGCCGGCCAGGGCTTGGCCGCCGCCCGGCTGGACTGGGAGCCGTGCCCGAGCGTCGGCGCCCGGCTGCAGTGCGCCAGCCTCCGGGTGCCGCTGAACTACGCCGATCCGGCCGGGCGGAAGATCACCCTGGCGCTGTCCGAGGTCCCGGCCACCGCCCCGGCCAGCAGCCGCCTGGGGATGCTGCTGGTCAACCCCGGCGGCCCCGGCGGCACCGGGCGCAGCCTGGCCTCGTTCGTGGCCAGCGGGCTGTCGCCGTCGGTGGCCGCGCGGTACACCATCGTGGGCTTCGACCCGCGCGGGGTCGGCGCCTCGGTCCCGGCGATGCACTGCGACCCGTCGTTCTTCGCCGGGATCCGGCCGGATTACGTGCCCGCCAGCGCGGCGGCCGAGCGGGTGCTGATCGGCCGGGCCCGCTCGTACGCGGCCGACTGCGAGCACCGCTACGGCTGGCTGCTGCCGTACATGACCACTCAGGACTCGGCCAGGGACATGGACTCGATCCGGGTCGCGCTCGGCCAGCAGAAGATCAGCTACTTCGGCTACTCCTACGGCACCTACCTGGGCCAGGTATACGCCACCCTGTTCCCCGGCCACCTGCGCCGGATGGTGCTGGACAGCATCGTCGACCCGGCGGGGGTGTGGTACCGGGACAACCTCTCCCAGGACTACGCGTTCCAGGGCCGGATGCAGGCGTTCTTCGCCTGGGTCGCCAGCAACAACGGGGCGTACCGGCTCGGCGGCACCGCCGCGCAGGTGAGCCGGGCCTGGAACGGCGCGCTGGCGGCGCTGCTCCGGCACCCGGCGTCCGGCCCGTCCGGGCCGGTCATCGGGCCGGATGAGCTCACCGACACGTTCGTCACCGGCGGCTACGACAACGCCTACTGGCCCGGCCTGGCCCAGGCGCTCGCCGCCTACCTGCATACCGGCTCGTCGGCCGGCCTGATCGCCCAGTACCAGCAGGCGGGCGTGCAGAACGAGAACGAGTTCGCCGTCTACAACGCGGTGGAGTGCAGCGACGTGGCCTGGCCGCGCAGCTGGGCCAGGTGGGACGCCGACACCCGGCGGGTCTATGCCGCCGCCCCGTTCGAGACCTGGGACAACACCTGGTTCAACGCCGCGTGCGCGTTCTGGCCGGTGCACGGCCCGGCCCGGCCGCTGCAGATCCGCGGCGCCGGGCTGCCCGGCATCCTGATGCTCCAGGGCACCCTGGACGCGGCGACCCCGTACGCCGGGGCGCAGGTCGCGCACCGGCTGCTGCCCAGCGCCAGGATGGTGGTGGTGACCGGCGGCGGCAACCACGGCCAGTCGCTGGCCAGCCCGCCGAACACCTGCGTGAACAATTACCTGAACGCCTACCTGGCCACCGGCGCGCTGCCGGGCCGGACCGGCCTGGTCAACGCGACCTGCCCCGCCCTGCCGCCGCCCGGCGGCTGAGCCGCGGCCCGGCGGGTCCGGCTGCTGACGTTCGTTTCGGCCTCCGCTCTTGCGCGTCAGCCAGCCGATACGCTGATGGTGTGCTGCGCACCAAGGCATGGCGCTCCGCGGCGCTGCGCCTGCTGAACGATCACGATCGGGACGAGGTACTGGCCGTCTGCGATCGCGATCCGGTCGCGAACGTCTTCGTCAGCTCCCGGGTGCGGTTCGCCGGCCTGGACCCCGGCCGGCTCGGCGCGCAGATCTGGGGCTACCACGAGGCTGGCCGGCTCGCCGCGCTGTGCTACTCCGGGGCCAACCTGGTGCCGGTCGGCGCCGGGCCGGCCGCCGTCGCCGCGTTCGCCGAGCGGGCCAGGCTGCAGGGCCGCCGCTGCTCCTCCATCGTCGGCCCGGCGGCCGCGGTGCAGGGGATATGGGACCTGCTCGCGCCGTACTGGGGCAGGCCGCGGGAGATCCGGGCCGTGCAGCCGCTGCTGGCCATCTCCGGGGAGCCGCTGGTGCCGCCCGACCCGCTGGTGCGGATCGTGCGCCGGGAGGAGCTCGACATCCTGCTGCCCGCCTGCATCGCGATGTTCACCGAGGAGGTCGGGGTCTCGCCGATCGGGCCGGACGGCGGCGCCGGCTACCGCGCCAGGGTCGCCGAGCTGATCAGGTCCGGCCGGTCCTACGCCAGGATCGAGGCCGGGCGGGTGATCTTCAAGGCCGAGATCGGCGCCGCCACCCCGCTGGCCTGCCAGGTGCAGGGGGTCTGGGTGCCGCCGGACCTGCGCGGACGCGGTCATGCGGCAGGCGGCATGGCCGCGGTGGTCCGGCACGCGCTGGCCGCCGTCGCGCCGGTGGTGAGCCTGTACGTGAACGACTTCAACGCCCCGGCCAGGGCCGCCTACCGGAACGTGGGCTTCACCGAGGCCGGTACTTTTACCTCTATCTTGTTCTGACGCAGAAAGTCCCGGTATCGCCATTTTCGCCGCGAACCGGAAGTACCTCGCCGGTGTTCGGAACCGGAAGGGTCGGCATACAGTAGCCCTGAAAGGTCGCAGAAAGTTCGCACTGAAGGGCTATACCCATCCCGTGACCGATTCCGCGCCTGCCGGGCACCTGGCCGCCGCGAAGTACCTGCGGGAACTGCTGCTCCGGCCGGGGGAGTACCGGAGCCTGTGGGAGCAGCACGTGGTGCGGGCCCGGCGGGACGACATCAACCAGCTGGCCGTGGCCGAGGTGCTGGCGCGCCACCTGACCTGCCACCCGCGCCGGCCGTCCGACGTCGGCGCCCGCCCGCTCCAGCTCAAGGACACGGTGTCCAGGGTGCTGTCCGGCCGGATGCTCAGCCGCTCGACCCTGGGCCTGTTCATCGCCGCGTTCGGGTTCAACGACGGGGAGGCCAGCCGGCTCTGGCGGCTGTATGAGGGCTCGGTGGCGATCTGCGTGCTGTCCGGGCCGCGCGCGGTCAGCGCGGACACCGAGCAGGACGTCCGGTCCGAGCTCGGCCCGCCGCAGCACCGCACCGTGTCGATGCACGACCACGTGCAGATCGGCAAGGACCGGCTGCTGGCCAGGGCCCGCACCCTCCAGGTGATCGAGGCGGCGGAGCAGGGCCTGGACCGGTTCCCCTACCTGTACGACACCAGCAGCCTGACCCTGGAGGTCGGGCAGGGCTGCAAGGAGGTGTCCAGCAGGCTCTACCAGGTCGGCCCCGGCGTGTTCGCGACCCACATCATCCTGTCCAAGGTGCTCGACCTGGGCGAGACGACCACGCTGGAGTACTGGACCACCTACCTGGGCAGCCAGGCCGACCCGGACGACCCGGACCAGCTGATGTACCGCCGGGCGGCGATGGGCGGGCTGGAGAACTTCGACATCAGGGTCGAGTTCCACCCGGAAGCCGTTCCGGCCCGCGTGTGGTGGGCCCGCTGGGACGGCATCGACGGGGACGTGGTCGAGCAGGAGCCGGTCAGGCTGGACAGCCAGCACTCCGTCCACCGGTACCTGCGGTTCGTGTCCAGGACCGTGGCCGGCTTCCGCTGGGCCTGGCACTAGCGTCGGCCCGGCCCGGCCGGCCCGGCCCGGCACTCGCGCCCGCCCCGGGCGCCCGGCAGTAATTGAGGTGACCGGCCGCCAGATAGTTGCTATGGTGCTGTGCCCGTTTGCGCGACTCTCACCGTTACCTCAGCGCTCCTATCCGTTTGCGCCGGCCCTGACCGCGCGTCAGCGCGCTGGCACCGTGCCATCCTTCCGGCCACCCACCTGAGGAGTTGAGTCATGGCCTCGGCCAGCCCCGCGGACGACGGGGCATCACAGGATCACCAGCCGGCTGCTGCCGGGCCCGGCCCGGCCGATCGCGTGCTCGCCGCCGAGCGGGCGCACCTGACCAGATCGCGCGAGGATCTGCGGCTGATGCGGGAGAACGTGCTCTCGCTGCGGGTCATGGGCGGGGACTGGGTCTCCGAGCTGTACCTGAAGGGCGACCTGCAGCGCCGGGCCCAGGCGCTGCAGGACCTGCCGGACACGCCGCTGTTCTTCGGCCGGCTCGACTACGCCAGGCCCGGCCGGAGCGGCACCGGCCCGGACGGCGGCGCCGGCCCGGACGGCGGCGCCGGGCCGGGAGCGCGGGGGCCGGGCGCGGGGCGGAGCGGTTTTACATCGGGCGCCGGCACGTGCACGACCAGGAGGGCAGCCCGGTGGTGATCGACTGGCGGGCGCCGGTGTCCCGGCCGTTCTACCGGGCCAGCCAGGCCGAGCCGATGGACCTGGCCCGGCGGCGGCGGTTCGGGTTCTCCGGTGGCGAGCTGACCGCCTACGAGGACGAGGAATTCGGCCCGGCGGCCGGGCCGGCCCGGCGGCCGGGCTACCCGAGCCCGCCAGCCGGATCCTGATCGAGGAGATAGAGCGGCCGCGCTCGGGGCCGATGCGCGACATCGTGGCCACGATCCAGCCGGAGCAGGACGACATCGTGCGGGCCGAGCGCGGACCACACGGTTTGCGTGCAGGGCGCTCCCGGCACCGGCAAGACCGCGGTCGGGCTGCACCGGGTCGCCTACCTGCTGTACGCGCACCGGGACCGGATGACCCGGGGCGGCGTGCTGGTGATCGGGCCCAACCGGGCCTTCCTCGGCTACATCCGCAACGTGCTGCCCGCGCTGGGTGAGCTGGACGTGACCCAGACCTCGGTGACCGAGCTGCTGGCCACGGTGCCGGTGCGGGGCAGCGACAGCGAGCAGGCGGCCCGGATCAAGGGCGACGCCCGGATGGCCTACGTGCTGCGCGCGGCGCTGTGGGACCAGATCGCCGAGCCGGCCGAGGCGGTGGTGCTGGCCAGGGGGTCCCGGCGCTGGCGGGTGCCGGCCAGCGAGATCGCCGGGCTGATCGGCGAGCTGCGCGAGCGGGGGGTGCGCTACAGCACCGGCCGCGGGATGCTCGAGCACCGCATCGCGCACGTCATCCTCACCAGGATGGAAGCCGCGGGGGAGACCTGCGACGACCGGACCCACGACGCGGTGCGGCGCAGCCGCCCGGTCCGGGCCGCGGTCGACGCCTGCTGGCCGAAGACCGACCCGGTCCGGCTGGTGTTCCGGCTGCTGTCCGAGCCCGAGCTGCTGGCCAGCTCCGGCTTCGGCCTGCTCACCGAGCAGGAGCAGGAGGCGGTCCGGTGGGCAAGCCCGCCGCGCGGGCCGGGCTCGGCCCGGTGGTCGCCGGCCGACGCGGTGCTGGTGGACGAGGCCAGCGACCTGATCGAGCGGACCCCGAGCCTGTCGCACGTGGTGCTGGACGAGGCGCAGGACCTGTCCCCGATGGAATGCCGCGCGGTCGGCCGCCGGTGCGCGACCGGCTCGGCCACGGTGCTCGGCGACATCGCCCAGGGCACCACGGCGTGGGCCACCGGCAGCTGGCCGCAGCTGCTGCGCCACCTCGGCAAGACCGACGCCGACCTGCGGGTGCTCGACACCGGGTACCGGGTGCCGCGCCAGATCCTCGACTTCGCCAGCCGGCTGCTCGACCGGATCGCGCCCGGCCTGTCCCCGGCCAGGTCGGTGCGCCAGGACGCGGGCTCGCTGGTGATCACCGCGGCCAGCGCGGCGGAGCTGCCGGGCGCGCTGGCCGCGGCCTGCGCGGATGCCCTGGGCCGGCCGGGTTCCGCGGCCGTCATCGCGGCCGACGACCAGGTTGCCGCGCTGGCCGACGGCGCTGCGCCAGGCCGGACTGCCGCACGCGGTGCTGGACGGGCAGAGCGAGGATGCCGACGACCAGCCGCTGGTGCTGGTGCCGGTGAGCCTGGCCAAGGGGCTTGAGTTCGACCAGGTCGTCGTCGTCGAGCCGGCCGCGATCGCGGCCGCCGAGTCGCGCGGCCTGCACCGCCTCTACGTCGCGCTGACCAGGGCGGTATCCCGGCTCACCGTGCTGCACGCGCAGCCCCTGCCGGAGGCACTTGCTAGCAGAGCACGGGGCTAGCAGAGGCACTGGGCTAGCAGAGGCACGGGCTAGCAGAGGCACGGGCTAGCAGAGGCACGGGGCTAGCACAGCCGGAGCCACGGGGCCAGGCCGGGCTACATCTCCTTCAGCACCGCGGTGATCAGCGCCGATGAGTCGTCGAAGGACAGCGCGGTGGCGCGCAGGTGGTTGAAGAACACGTTGTAGCGGTCCACCTCGTCCACGTCCTCCACGTACAGCGCGCTGGTCAGGTCCTCCAGGTAGACCACGTCGGTGTCCACCCGCTCCGGGAAGACCAGGATGACGAACGGCCGCCCCATGGCCGGATGCGCGCCGCCGCCGAACGGGATCACCTGCAGGGCCACGTTCGGCAGGCTGGCCATCTCCAGCAGGTACTCCAGCTGCAGCCGCATCAGGCCGGCCCCGCCGACCCGGCGCCGGAGCGCGGCCTCATCCAGCACCGCCCACAGCTTCGGCGGATCCGCCCTGGTCAGGACCGGCTGACGGGCCATCAGCAGCTCGACCCGGCGCTCGATGTCCTCGTACGCGCTGTTCACCATCCCGGCGCCGATGACGGTCCTGGCGTAGTCCTCGGTCTGCAGCAGGTTCGGGATCAGGCTTACCTCGTAGATCCGGATCTCCGAGGCCGCGCTCTCCAGCCCCAGGTAGGTGGCGAACTGCGGCTGGATGGTGTCGCTGTAGGCGTGCCACCAGCCCTTCTGCCGGGAGTCGCGGGCCAGCTGTACCAGGCTCTCGCGCTGTTCCTCGGGCACGCCGTAGATCTCGAGCATGTCCCGCACGTCCCTCGGTGACACCGAGACCCGGCCGGTCTCCATCCGGCTGATCTTGGACGCCGAGCACTCCAGCCGCTCGGCCACCTCCTCGCAGGTGAGCCTCGCTGCCTCGCGGAGCCTCCTCAGCTCGAGCGCCAGCCTGCGCCGACGGACCGTCGGGCTCTGCGCACCGGCCATCCGGCCACCTCCCGCCGCGCGCCCTGGTGTGACCGTCCAGTCTGGCCTCCGACAGCCGCGCCGTCTAGGGCCCGGTGGCCGGGCCTGCGGACATCGCGGCTGTCGGCAATGATGCCCAGACAACATGCGAATTTCTGTATGCATGTTGCATTCGGCGCCCCACGCGGTGCATCCTAGGGAGATCCCATTACTCTATGCTGTACTACAGCTACTAGGGGTAACAAGGTGATCAGCGAAACCGAGCAGTCCGGGACCGGCAGCCTGTCCTGGTACCTGGATAAGTTCGAGGGGCTCGCGGAAGTGCTGGCCCGCTGCGGGCTGAAAACCCGGGTGACCACGCCGCCCGGCCGGGTACCCAGCCTGCACGTGGTGAACCCGGCCGCGACCGTGCTGGCCGAGGACGTCTACTTAGGCCGCGGCCGCGATGGTGCCTGGTGGTTCTGGTGGCCCTGGGCCGAGCGGATCGCCACCGGCGACGATCTGGACGGCGCGGCCGGCCTGATCATGCGCGTGCTGGCCGCCAGGGACTAGGCGGCCCTGCTACCGCGCGGGCAGGCCGGGAAACGCGACCGTGCTGCCGCGCCAGCGGGCCGCCTGCAGCGCGCAGTCCCGCAACTGGGCCGCGCCGAACTGGCGCAGGGCCGGCTCGCCCACCGCGACCAGGCCGAGGTAGGCGGCGGCCACCCGGTCGGCCAGGACGATCGCGAGCGAGACCGCCTCGCGGGCGGTGCTGACCGCGAACGGCAGCCGGTAGGCCACCGCGGCCGGGGCCGGGGTGGCACCGCGCGCGGTCAGCAGCTGCCCGAGCCGGTCCCTGGCCCGCTGGTGCGCCACCCAGTCGGCGGTGGCGGCGGCCAGGGCGCGGCCGGCCAGGTGGGCGCCTACCACTGCGTAGCCATAGCTGGCGGCCTGCTCGGCGGCCAGCGCCCGCTGCAGCGCGGAAATGGCCCGGCCCGCGGCCGGTGCCCCGCTCATGCCGCCCGCCGGGCCGCGGCGAGCACCGGGACGTGGGTGGCCTCCGAGGCGGCGATGCTGGCCAGCAGCTGGGCCAGCGGCGCGGGTGCGGACAGCAGCTGGCGGTCCAGCCGCGCCGCGGCGTCCCGCTCGGCGGCCTCCAGGTAGGCCAGCACCGGGCGCGGGCCGGCAGGCAGCGCGGCCGCCGGGTGCCGCGCCCCGGCGGCCGGGGCCTGGCCGCCGGGGCGCGCGGCAGCCGGCACCACCAGGTGCCCGCGCAGCCGGGCCAGGTGCTCCTCGTGCTCGGCCAGCACCGGCCGCAGCGCGGCAGCGGCGGCCGGGCTGGCGGCCAGCGCGCCGATCGCGGCCCGGTACCTGGCCGCCAGCAGCGCCTCGGCGGCGATCGCGTGCTGGAGCATCGTCACGTCGGCGGGCGGCGCGGCCGGGCCGCTGAGCGCGCTCAGCCCTTTACAGCCAGTGAGGACCAGCGGCAGGGCAGCGGTCGCCGTCAGCACGGCTCGCCGGGTCGGGTCGGCAGCCAAGGATTCCTCCACCAGGGACGCCCTGGGATGGTTGCGGGTACCGGTATTCCAGCATGCCACCGGGGCTGCCGGCGGCGCTCGCCGGACGGGGGAACGCTCATGGTCGCCGGCTGGTGGCGCCATGGCGGATAAGCTAGAGGTCGGCCGGGTACCAGCCCGCGGCGGACGAGGAGGTCGTGATGCACGGTAACTCCCGTCACGCTGCGCCACGGCCGGCCCCGGCACGGGGCCGCACCGCGCAAGGCAGCACCGCGCAAGGCAGCACCGCGCAGGGACGCACCGCGCAGGGACGCACCGCGTCGGCGGCCGCCGACGTCCAGCGGCTGGCGGACCTGCTGGCGCCCGCGGTCACCGCGATGGGCCTGGACCTGGAGGGCATCACGGTCGGCTCGGCCGGGCGGCGCAGGCTGCTGCGGGTGGTAGTGGACCGCGACGGCGGGGTCGGCCTGGACGACATCGCGCTGGCCAGCCGGGAACTGTCGGCACGGCTGGACGCGGCGGCGGCGATGGGGGACGCGCCCTACACCCTGGAGGTCTCCTCGCCGGGCGTGGACCGGCCGCTGACCGAGCCAAGGCACTGGCGCCGCGCCGCCGGCCGCCTGGTGACCGTGCCAGTGCTGACCGGCCAGGAAAGCGAAACGGGATCCCGGCCGGCTGCCGCCAGCATCGAGGGCCGGATCGCGGGGGCGGACGAGGCCGGGGTGCGCATCGAGGCCGACGGCCAGACCCGGCAGTTCGGCTATGCCGAGCTCGGCCCCGGCCGGGTGCAGGTCGAGTTCGCGCCCCTGCCTGGCTCATCCGGCAACGGCACGGGCACGGAAACGGGCCGGGACGCGGGGGAGGAGACTGAAGATGGATATTGACCTGAGCGTCCTGCGCAGCCTGGAAGCCGAGAAGGACATCTCGATGGAGCTGGCCATCAAGGCCATCGAGGATGCGCTGCTGGTCGCCTATAACCGCAGCGAGGGGGCGGCGGCCTCGGCCAGGGTCGAGGTGAACCGGAAGACCGGGCACGTGACCGTGTGGGCCGCGGAGACCGGCCCCGACGGCGAGGTCACCACCGAGCGCGACGACACGCCGGACGGCTTCGGCCGGATCGCGGCCACCACGGCCCGCCAGGTGATCCTGCAGCGGCTGCGGGACGCCGAGGACGAGCTGACCTTCGGCGAGTATGCCGGCCGCGAGGGCGACATCGTGGCCGGCGTCATCCAGCAGAGCCGGGATCCGCGCTCGGTCCTGGTCGACCTGGGCAAGATCGAGGCCGTGCTGCCGCCGACCGAGCAGGTGCCTGGCGAGCGCTATGTGCACGGCGAGCGGCTGAAGTGCTATGTGCTGCTTGTCCGGAAGGGCTATCGCGGCCCGTCGGTGACCCTGTCGCGCACCCATCCGAACCTGGTCAAGAAGCTCTTCGCGCTGGAGGTGCCGGAGATCGCCTCGGGCGCGGTGGAGATCGCCGCCATCGCCCGCGAGGCCGGGCACCGCAGCAAGATCGCGGTGGTCTCGCACCAGAGCGGGGTGAACGCCAAGGGCGCCTGCATCGGGCCGATGGGCAGCCGGGTCCGCAACGTGATGACCGAGCTGCACGGCGAGAAGATCGACATCGTGGATTACTCCAGCGACCCGGCCGAGTTCGTCGCCCATGCCCTGTCGCCGGCCAGGGTGTCCCGGGTCATCGTGGTCGACCCGCAGGCCAGGGCGGCGCGGGTGATCGTGCCCGACTACCAGTACTCGCTGGCGATCGGCAAGGAGGGGCAGAACGCCAGGCTGGCCGCCCGGCTGACCGGCTGGCGGATCGACATCAAGCCGGACACCGCGGTCGAGGCCGCAGACGACGCGCCGGCGGATGCCGCATCCGCCGCGTCCCCCCCGGCCGCCGGGACGGCGAGCGGGGGGCGCGCCCCGGCCGACGCATCGGCGAGGGCCGTGCCCGCCCCGGCCGGTGCCCCGGCCCGGCCGTCCGGCCCGCCGCGGGCCGGTGCCCCGGCTGGCGCCCGCCGGCGGGCCGCGCGCTTCCGGCGCCCCCGGCGCGGGCGCAGGCGGCGCGCCCGGCGAGCGCGGCACGCGGCCGCAGAGCGTGCCAGGTTCCGCCGACGCGCCGGCCCTGTAAGCTTGCGCCGCAGGAGTGGCCATTCGGTCCCCGTCACCGCCGCAGTCCGTGCCAGCAGTCCGGACCTGCGTCGGCTGCGGGGGCCGGGCGGCCAAGGCGGACCTGCTTCGCCTGGTGGCCGTCGGCGACGAGATCGTCGCCGACCCGCCGGCGAGGCTCCCCGGCCGGGGCGCTTACCTGCATCCCAGCGGGGAATGCTGGCAGCGGGCGAGCCGCCGCCGCGCGATCCCGCGGGCGCTGCGCCTGCCGGGACCGCTGCGGTACGGCGAGCTGGTCAGCTACCTCCAGCAGGCCGATCCCGGCTTCCAGTGGCCGGGATAAGGCCGCGGGACGCGCGGGATTTGGACGCTGGACGTAGGGTTTTACCCATGCCGGGCGGGCGTGAGCGCTGCGCGGCAGAATGCACACCAGAGAGCAGGCTGAGATGGCAATGAGCGCCCGATGAGCACTCGGCGATGAACAGCACAGGCTGACGCCGGACGGAGCACGCTGCCCCGGACCGGCAGAGGGGCCCGGAAGATCCGGGCGATAAGAGGGAGCGCAGTGGCGAAGGTCCGGGTTTACGAACTCGCTAAGGAGTTCGGCGTCGAGAGCAAGGACGTCATGGTCCTGCTCAAGGAAATGGGCGAGTTCGTCCGCTCGGCGTCATCGACGATAGAGGCGCCGGTTGTCCGAAGGCTGAAGGAAGCGCTCTCGGCACAGCAGCCCCAGCGGCAGCAGGCCCCGGCCGGATCGGCCGACGGGCAGGCCCGCAACGGCGCGGCGCCCGCCGCCAGCCCAGGAACGAACGGCCGGGGAGCCGCTGCCGCGGCCGAGCCGGCCGCGGCAGCACCGCAGGCGGCCGAGCCCGCCGCGGCAGCACCGCAGGCTCCGGCCGCCCCAGCCCCCGCGGCAACGGCGGCGCGGGCCCAGGACGGCCCGGCGGCGCAGGCCCCGTCCGGCCCGGCGGCCGGCCAGGAAGGTGCTTCCGGCCCGCAGGCCGGGCCCGGCGACCCCGGGCCCGGTGTCGCCAGGCCGGGCGACGCCGGGCCGGGCGACATCAGGCCCGCCGACGGCGGCCAGCGGGCCGCCGCGGCGGCCGTGCCGCAGGCCCCGTTCCGCCCGGCCCAGCCGGGTGCCCGGCCGCAGACGCCGCCCGGTGCCGACGGCCCGGCCCGCTCCCGGCCGGAGGCAACGCCGGGTCCGCGGCCGGCCGCGCCGGGACGTGCCGTGCCCCGGCCTGGCCCGCGGCCAGGCAACAACCCGTTCAGCTCCACTCCCACCGGGATGGGATCGGCGCCGCGCGGCGCCCCCCGGCCCGGTCCGGGCGCTGGCGCGCCTGGCGGCCAGGCCGGCGCCGGGCCGCGCCCGGCGGCGCCCGGCGGCCCGCGTCCCGGCGCGCCGCGGACCGGCCGGCCCGGCGAGGGCGGCCCGCGTCCCGGCGGCCCGCGTCCGAGCCCGAGCAGCATGCCGCCGCGCCCGGCTGGCGGGGGCTATGGCGGCGGCCGCGGCCCCGGCGGCCCCGGCGGCCCCGGCGGCGGAACCCGGCCCGGCGGCCGGGGCGGCCCCGGAGCCGGCGGCGGCGGCGGCCCGCGCGGCGCGGTCGGCCAGCGTCCGGGCATGGGCCCGGCCCGGCCCGGCGGCGGCGGCCGTGGCCGCAGCGGTACCCAGGGTGCGTTCGGGCGGCCAGGCGGCCGCCCGGCCCGCGGCCGGAAGTCGAGGAAGCAGCGGCGCCAGGAGTTCGACAACATGCAGGCGCCGGCCATCGGCGGCGTGCAGATCCCGCGCGGCAACGGGCAGGTCATCCGGCTGTCGCGGGGTGCCTCGCTGAGCGACTTCGCGGACAAGATCGGGGTGAACCCGGCGTCGCTGGTGCAGGTGCTGTTCCACCTCGGCGAGATGGTCACCGCCACCCAGTCGGTGAACGACGAGACGCTGCAGCTGCTCGGCGCCGAGCTGAACTACACGGTCCAGGTCGTCTCCCCGGAGGAAGAGGACCGGGCGCTGCTGGAGACCTTCGACATCGAGTTCGGCGAGGACGAGGGCGACGCGGCCGACCTGGTGCCGCGCCCGCCGGTGGTGACCGTGATGGGCCACGTCGACCACGGCAAGACCAAGCTGCTGGACGCGATCCGGCACACCAACCTGGTCGCGCAGGAGGCAGGCGGCATCACCCAGCACATCGGCGCCTACCAGGTCGACACCGTGGTGGACGGCCAGGAGCGGAAGATCACCTTCATCGACACCCCCGGTCACGAGGCCTTCACCGCGATGCGCGCCCGCGGCGCCGAGACCACCGACCTGGTGATCCTGGTCGTCGCGGCCGACGACGGCGTGAAGCCGCAGACCACCGAGGCGCTGAACCACGCCCAGGCGGCCGGCGTGCCGATCGTGGTGGCGGTGAACAAGATCGACAAGGAGGGCGCCGACCCGCAGCGGGTCCGTGCCCAGCTCACCGAGTACGGCCTGGTGGCCGAGGAGTTCGGCGGCCAGTCGCTGTTCGTGGACGTGTCCGCCCGCAACGGCACCGGCATCGAGGACCTGCTCGAGGCGGTCGTGCTGACCGCGGACGCCGAGCTTGACCTGCGCGCCAACCCCACCCAGCAGGCCCAGGGCGTGGCGATCGAGGCGCACCTGGACAAGGGCCGCGGCCCGGTCGCCACCGTGCTGGTGCAGCGCGGCACGCTGCGGGTGGGCGAGTCCATCGTCTGCGGCGAGGCGTTCGGCCGGGTCCGGGCCATGCTGGACGAGAACGGCAACCCGGTCGGCGAGGCCCCGCCGTCCCGGCCGGTGCTGGTGCTCGGCCTTACCGCGGTGCCGGACGCCGGCGACAGCTTCCTGGTCGTCGACGACGACCGGGTGGCCCGGCAGATCGCCGAGCGCCGGGAGGCCAGGGAGCGCAGCGCGATGTTCGCCCAGCGGCGGCCGCGGGTCACCCTGGAGGACCTGGAGTCCGCGCTGAAGTCGGGCGAGCGGGACGAGCTGCTGCTGATCATCAAGGGCGACGTGTCCGGCTCGGTCGAGGCGCTGGAGGACGCGCTGCTGCAGCTGGACGTGGGCGAGGAAGTCGCGCTGCGGGTGATCAGCCGCGGCGTCGGCGCGATCACCCAGGACGACGTCAACCTGGCCATCGCGTCCGAGGCGGTGATCATCGGCTTCAACGTCCGGCCGGCCGGACGGGCCGGCGAGCTGGCCCAGCGCGAGGGCGTGGACATCCGCTACTACTCGGTCATCTACCAGGCGATCGAGGAAGTCGAGGCCGCGCTCAAGGGCATGCTCAAGCCGGTGTTCGAGGAGGCCCAGCTCGGCACCGCCGAGGTCCGCGAGGTCTTCCGGGTGCCGCGGGTCGGCAACGTGGCCGGCTGCATCGTCCGCTCCGGCACGATCAACCGCAACTCCAGGGCCCGCCTGGTCCGGGACGGCGTGGTGGTCTCCGAGAGCCTGTCGGTGGAGTCGCTGCGCCGGTTCAAGGACGACGCCACCGAGGTGCGCGAGGGCTTCGAGTGCGGTATCGGGATCGGCTACAACGACATCCATGTCGGGGACGTGATCGAGACCTTCGAGATGCGGGAAAAGCCGCGCGCCTGAGGGTACCGGGTATGAGGGCTGCACGGGTGTGAGGGCTGCACGGTGTACGTGGGCGCGCTGACGCTTGACCTGCTGCTCGGCGACGTGCGGTCGCTCAAGCAGAAGCGCTCGGCGGTCCGGCCGCTGATCGCCGAGGTGCACCGCAGGTTCCCGGCCGCGGCCGTGGCCGAGACCGGGAACCTGGAGAAGTGGCGCCGGGCGGAGATCGGGGTGGCAGTGGTCAGCTCGACTGCCACCCATGCCGCCGAGGTGCTGGAAGCCTGTGAGCGGCTGGTTGCCTCGCACCCGGAGTTCGAGCTGCTGTCCGCCCGGCGGCGGCTGTTCCACGACGAAGGGGAGTGACCTGGGATGGACCATGCCAGGGCGCGCAAGCTCGGCGAGCGGATCGCGCAGATCGTCGCCGAGATGCTGGAACGGCGGGTCAAGGATCCGCGGCTCGGCTTCGTCACTGTCACCGCGGCCCGGCTCACCGGTGACCTGCGCGAGGCGACGGTGTTCTACACCGTGTTCGGCTCCGAGGAGGAGCGGGCCGCCACCGCGGCCGCGCTGGCCAGCGCCACCGGGCTGATCAGGTCCGAGGTGGGCAGGCAGACCGGCCTCAAGCACACCCCGTCGGTCACTTTCACGCCGGACACCGTGCCGGAAGGGGCCAGGAACATCGAGGAGGCGCTGGCCAGGGCCCGCGCCGCCGACGCGGCCCTGGCCGCGGCCCGCCGGGGGGCCGAGCCGGCCGGGGCGGCCGATCCGTACCGGGAGGCGGCCGCGGGCAACGGGGCCGCCGCAACCGGAGATCTCGGCGAAGCCACTGAACTCGGCGAAGCCACTGAACTCGGCGAAAGCACTGCCAGCCGGGATCGCGGCGCGGGATACTCACCGTCGTGACTCCCCGTCCCGCCCCCGAACTCGAAGCTGAGTGGGCACGGGCCGTCAAGACGCTGGCAGCGGCGACCGAGATCTGCCTGGCCTGCCACATCCGGCCGGATGCGGACGCACTCGGATCCATGCTCGCGGCGGCGCACGCGCTGCGTGACTGCCTGCCGCGCGCCACCGTGACCGCCTCCTTCGGCGAGCGGCCGTTCGAGGTGCCGAGGATCCTGCGCTTCCTGCCCGGCGCCGGCCTGTCCGGTGCTGGCTCGCCCGGTGGCCTGCTCAGCCCGCCGGAGCAGGTACCGGACCGGCCGCAGGTGATGGTGACCTTCGACGCGGCCAGCCCGGACCGGCTCGGCCTGCTGGAGGCCAAGGCGCAGGCGGCCGGCGAGCTGATCGTGCTGGACCACCACGCCTCCAACACCGGATTCGGCACCGTGCACCTGGTGGATCCGGCCGCCGCCGCTACCGCCATGCTGGCCTTCGAGCTGACCGGACGGCTCGGCGCGCCGCTGTCCAGCGAGATCGCGCACTGCCTGTACGCGGGCCTGGTCACCGACACCGGCTCGTTCAAGTACTCGGCGACCACGCCTCGTGTGCACGAGATGGCCGCGCGGCTGCTGGCGGCCGGGGTCGACCCGGAGGCGGTGGCGCACGAGCTGTGGGACCGGGCCCCGTTCGGCTACCTGGGCATGCTCGCGGCCGCACTCGGCCGGGCCGTGCTGGAGCGGGGCGAGGACGGCGGGGACGGCCTGGTCTGGACCACGGTCAGGCGGGCCGACCGGGCCGCGTTCGGGCTGCCGCTGGATGCCGCCGAGCCGGTGATCGACGTGGTGCGGCGCACCGAGGAGGCGGACATCGCCGCGGTGCTGAAGGAGTCCGACGACGGGCAGTGGCAGGTCTCGGTCCGGTCCAAGGGCCGGACCGACGTCGGCCGGGTCTGCGTGGCGCTC
The DNA here is from genome assembly GCA_963719705.1 of uncultured Actinomycetota bacterium. Taxonomy (GTDB): domain Bacteria; phylum Actinomycetota; class Actinomycetes; order Streptosporangiales; family Streptosporangiaceae; genus CAVRCV01. Next base: position 184,639 of record CAVRCV010000005.1, on the reverse strand, counting down.
GGCGGCGGCGGGCACGCCCGCGCGGCCGGGTTCAGCTCCGGCGGCACGGCCGACGAGACGATCATGGCACTGCGCCGCCAGCTGAGTCAGCACCGGTGACCGCCGAGAGCGGCCTGGTCATTGTTGACAAGCCGGGCGGCTGCACGTCCCATGACGTGGTGGCGAAGATCCGCCGGCTGGCCGGGACCCGGCGGGTGGGCCACGCCGGCACGCTGGACCCGATGGCGACCGGGGTGCTCGTGATCGGGGTGGAGAAGGCCACCCGGCTGCTCGGCCACCTGGTGCTGGCCGAGAAGGAGTACACCGCGACGATCCGGCTCGGCCAGGACACCGACACCGATGACGCGGACGGCCAGATCGTGGCCGCCCGCCCGGCAGACCGGGTGACCGAGGCGACCCTGCTGGCCGCGATGGCCGCGCTGACCGGCGAGATCGCCCAGGTCCCGCCCGTCATCAGCGCGGTCAAGGTGGCCGGGCAGCGCGCTTACCGGCTGACCAGGGCCGGCGCGGCGCCGGAACTGACGGCCAGGACCGTGACCGTGGCCGAGTTCCGGCTGCTGGCGCTGCGCCGCCTGGGCGAGGTCGCCGACGCCGATGTCGCGGTCACCTGCTCCAGCGGCACCTACATCCGGGCGCTGGCCCGTGACCTCGGCCGGTCCCTCGGCACCGGCGGCCATCTCACCGTGCTGCGCCGCACCAGGGTCGGGCCCTACCGGGCGGCCGACGCGGCCAGCCTGGGCGAGCTCGCAGCCGGGCTGCGGGTCATCCCGCTGGCCGCGGCCGCCGCGGCCGCGTTCCCGCGCCGTGACCTCACCGAGGCCGAGGCGCGCCTGGTCTCCCACGGCGGCCGGCTGCCCGCCGGGCCGGCCCAGGCGGCCGGGGCGGCCCAGGCGGCCGGGGCTGCCAGGCGCCGGGGCGGCCGGGGCGACCGGGGCGGCCGGGGCGACCGGGGCGGCCGGGCCGGGCGCCGGGCCGGTGGCCGCCTTCGGCCCGGACGGCACGCTGATCGCGCTGCTGGGCCGGGACCGGGACCAGGCCAGGCCGCTGGCGGTGTTCGTGCCGTGATCCGGTTCGCAGCGCGGCGGCCGGAGCCGCGAGAGCCAGCAGCGCCCGGCCAGTAGGCTCTTGACCAGGAGGCCTGGCGCGGACAGGCCGGACGGGGCGCGGCGAGCGCAGGCGACGGGCGGAGGAGCAGCGGGTGCACCGGTGGCACGGACTGCAGGACGTTCCCGCTGGCTGGGGGCGCTGCGTCGGGACGATCGGGGTGTTCGACGGGGTGCACCGCGGGCACCAGCGGATCATCGGCCGGGCCACCGAGACCGGGGCCCGGCTCGGCCTGCCGGTCGTGGTGATCACGTTCGACCCGCACCCCGGCGAGGTAGTCAGGCCCGGCTCGCATCCCCCGCTGCTGGTCACGCTGCGGCGGCGGGCCGAGCTGCTGGCGGGCCTCGGCGTGGCCGCCGTCTGCACGCTGCCGTTCACTTACGAGTTCTCCCAGCTCGGCCCGGACGAGTTCGTCCGCACCGTGCTGGCCGAGCGGCTGCACGCGGCCGCCGTGGTGGTCGGCGAGAACTTCCGGTTCGGCCACCGGGCCGCCGGCGACATCGCGCTGCTGGCCGAGCTGGGGGAGAAGTACGACTTCACCGCCGAGGGCGTGCCGCTGCTCGCCGACCACGGCGCGACCATCTCCTCCACCCAGATCCGCGGCCTGCTGTCGGCCGGGGACGTGGCCGCGGCGGCGCACGACCTCGGCCGCCCGCACCGGGTCGAGGGCGTGGTGATCCGAGGTCACCAGCGGGGCAGGGCCCTCGGCATTCCCACCGCCAACCTCCAGGCCGTGCCGCACACCGCGATCCCGGCCGACGGCGTGTACGCGGGGCGGCTGATCACCCTGGACCCCGGCGGGGCCGAGCGGGAACGGTGGCCGGCCGCGATCTCGGTGGGCACCAACCCGACCTTCGGCGATCAGGAGCGCTCGGTCGAGGCGCACGCGCTGGATCGCGACGACCTGGACCTGTACGGGGCGCAGGCGGCCATGGACTTCACCGCCAGGCTCCGCGGCATGGCCAGGTTCGACAGCGTCACCGAGCTCGTCGCCCAGATGCACCGCGACCTGGCCGCTGCCCGCGGCCAGGTCGCCTGACGGCGGTGCTGGCCGGCCTTACGGCGTGCTGGCCGGCCTTACGGCGTGCTGGCCTGGCCTGACGGCTTAGGCCCGGGCCGTGGCCGGCCCCGTGGTATTCTGATAAAGCCGGAGCATCCGGCCCGGTTAGCTGCGCCCTCATGCGGCTGACCTGATGGAGAATCCCGAGCGTCTCGCACGGCACTCTCCTGCCTCATGCCTACCTGATGAAGGAGCAACGTGCCGCTTGACACCACGATGAAGAAAGAGATCATCACCGAGCACGCGACCAGTGAGGGTGACACCGGCTCGCCGGAGGTCCAGGTCGCGCTGCTGACTCGGCGGATCGCCGACCTGACCGAGCACCTCAAGGTGCACAAGCATGATCACCACAGCCGTCACGGGCTGCTGCTGCTTGTCGGCCGCCGCAGGCGCCTGCTGCAGTACCTGTCCCGCGAGGACATCACCCGCTACCGCGCGCTGATCGAGAAACTCGGCCTGCGCAGGTAAGTTGAGGGCACTGTGCCCTGTCAGGGGCGCAGGACAACTGAATACACCACGAACCAACGAACGTCCCGCGGCCCCCGGCCCGGAGCCCGTAAGCGCCCCAGGGCCGGTCCTCGGTAGTGGTTCTCGGGTCGAACGGCGCCTACTGCGCGGCCGGGCCGAGGACTTCGATCGAAGACCGGTCGGCAGCTGACCGGCCAACCCAGACAGCTAGCTGTCGTCGACAGCCAGAACTCTCACGCAGCTAGCGCGGTGCTCCACTGACGGCGGGCAGGCGCGGGACCTCAGTCAAGGAGGTCCACCCGTGGAGGGTGCGTATTCCGCCGAAGTCGTCATCGACAACGGCCCGTTTGGCATGCACACGATCCGGTTCGAGACCGGCAGGCTGGCCAAGCTCGCCGCCGGCTCGGCCGTCGTCTTCCTCGATGACGAGACCATGGTGCTGTCCGCGACGACCGCGGCCAAGCAGCCCAGGGACGCCATCGACTTCTTCCCGCTCACCGTCGACGTGGAGGAGCGGATGTACGCGGCGGGCCGGATTCCCGGCTCGTTCTTCCGCCGGGAGGGGCGCCCGTCCGAGGACGCGATCCTCACCTGCCGGCTGATCGACCGGCCGCTGCGGCCCTCGTTCGTCAAGGGCCTGCGCAACGAGGTGCAGGTCGTCGAGACGATCATGGCGCTGCACCCCGAGCACCTGTACGACGTCGTTGCCATCAACGCCGCCTCGCTGTCCACCCAGCTGGCCGGGCTGCCGTTCTCCGGCCCGATCGGCGGGGTCCGGGTCGCCCTGATCAAGGGCCGGTGGGTCGCCTTCCCCACCCACCCGCAGCTTGCGGACGCCACCTTCGACATGGTGGTGGCCGGCCGGGTGCTGCCGGAGGGCGACGTGGCGATCATGATGGTCGAGGCCGAGTCGACCCCGCGCACGCTGGCGCTGCTCGCCGACGCCGACAGCGGCGCGGTCCGGCCGACCGAGGAGACGGTGGCCGAGGGCCTGGAGGCGGCCAAGCCGTTCATCAAGGCGCTGTGCCAGGCCCAGCAGCAGATCGCGGCCGAGGCGGCCAAGCAGACCGCCGAGTTCCCGATCTTCGTCGACTACGAGCAGGACGTCTACGACGCGCTGACCGATGAGGTCTCGGCCGAGCTGGCCAAGGCGCTGACGATCGCGGGCAAGCAGGAGCGGGACGCCGAGACCGACCGGATCAAGGCCCTGGCCAAGGAGCAGCTCGCGGCCAAGTTCGACGGCCGGGAGAAGGAGGTCAGCGCGGCGTTCCGGGCGCTGACCAAGAAGCTGGTCCGGGAGCGGGTCATCCGCGACGGCCTGCGCATCGACGGCCGCGGCCTGGCCGACATCCGGCAGCTGTCCGCCGAGGCGCACGTGCTGCCGCGGGTACACGGCTCGGCCCTGTTCGAGCGCGGCGAGACCCAGGTGCTCGGCGTCACCACGCTGAACATGCTCCGGATGGAGCAGATGATCGACACGCTCAACCCGGAGCGCACCAAGCGCTACATGCACAACTACAACATGCCGCCGTACTCCACCGGCGAGACCGGCCGGGTCGGCTCGCCGAAGCGCCGCGAGATCGGGCACGGCGCGCTGGCCGAGCGCGCGCTGATCCCGGTGCTGCCCAGCCGGGAGGAGTTCCCGTACGCGATCCGGCAGGTGTCCGAGGCCATCGGGTCGAACGGGTCCACCTCGATGGGCTCGGTCTGCGCGTCGACCATGGCGCTGCTGGACGCCGGGGTGCCTCTGAAGGACATGGTGGCCGGCATCGCGATGGGCCTGATCAGCGAGGGCGGCGAGTACGTCACGCTGACCGACATCCTGGGCGCCGAGGACGCCTTCGGCGACATGGACTTCAAGGTCGCCGGGACCAAGGACATCATCACCGCGCTCCAGCTCGACACCAAGCTGGACGGGATCCCGGCTTCGGTGCTCGCCGCCGCGCTGAAGCAGGCCCGCGGCGCCCGGCTGACCATCCTGGACGTGATGCGCGAGGCGATCGACGCACCGGGAGAGATGAGCGAGAACGCGCCGCGGATCATCACGATCAAGGTGCCGGTGGACAAGATCGGCGAGGTGATCGGCCCGAAGGGCAAGATGATCAACTCGATCCAGGACGACACCGGTGCCGAGATCACCATCGAGGACGACGGCACCATCTACATCGGCGCGACCGACGGCTCCTCCGCCGAGGCGGCCAGGTCGGCGATCAACTCCATCGCCAACCCGCACGTGCCCGAGGTCGGCGAGCGCTTCCTCGGCACCGTGGTGAAGACCACCGCGTTCGGCGCGTTCGTCTCGCTGCTGCCCGGCAAGGACGGGCTGCTGCACATCACCCAGATCCGCAAGCTGCACGGCGGCGCGCGGATCGACAACGTCGACGACGTGGTCAAGGTGGGCGACAAGATCCAGGTCGAGATCCGCGAGGTGGACGACCGGGGCAAGCTGTCGCTGGTGCCGGTCGAGGTGGTCGAGCGCGAGGCTGCCGGGGAGCAGCTGGACGGCGGCGGCGGCGACCACCGGGGCGACCGTGACCGCGGCGACCGCGGTGACCGTGACCGCGGGGATCGCGACCGGGGCCACGGTGACCACCACCGCAGCCGGCAGCGCACCCGCGGCTCCGGCTCAAGCTCAGGCTCCGGCAACTCATGACCGCAGCGGCCGGGCGGGTAGCCCGGGGCGACTCCAGCGTGACCCGCTCCGTGCTACCCGGCGGCCTGCGGGTGATCACCGAGTCGCTGCCCGCCGTCCGGTCCGCCGCCTTCGGCATCTGGGCCGGGGTGGGCTCCAGGGACGAGGACGTCGAGCACGCGGGTGCCACTCACTACCTTGAGCACCTGCTGTTCAAGGGCACCGAGCGCCGGACCGCGCTGGAGATCTCGGCGGCGATGGACGCGGTCGGCGGCGAGCTGAACGCGTTCACCGCCAAGGAGTACACCTGCTACTACGCGCGGGTGCTGGACGCCGACCTGCCGCTGGCCATCGACGTGCTGTGCGACATGGTGAACGGCTCGCTGCTGGAAGACCGGGACGTCGACGCCGAGCGCGGGGTGATCCTGGAAGAGATCGCCATGAACGAGGACGATCCCTCGGACACCGTGCACGAGGCGTTCGCCGCCCAGCTGTTCGGGGACGCGCCGCTCGGCCGGCCCATCCTCGGCACCGTCGGCTCGATCAACGCGATCAGCCGGGACCAGATCGCCGAGCACTACGCCGCCAGGTACACCCCGGACAACCTGGTGGTGGCCGCGGCCGGCAGCCTGGAGCACGACCAGGTGGTGGAGCTCACCCGGCGCGCGTTCGGGGCGATCCTGACCGGCGACGCCACGCCGGCCCCGCCCCGCGTGGACGGCAACGGCGGGCCGGGCGGGGCTGACCCGGCGGGCGGCACCGGCACCGGGGTAGCGCTGGTGTCCCGGCCAATCGAGCAGGCCAACCTGGTGCTCGGCTGCCCCGGCCTGTCCCGCAACGACGACCGCAGGTTCGCGCTCGGCGTGCTGAACGCGGCGCTCGGCGGCGGCATGTCATCGCGGCTGTTCCAGGAGGTGCGGGAGAAGCGCGGCCTGGCCTACTCGGTGTACAGCTTCAGCTCGCAGCACGCCGACACCGGGATCTGGGGCATCTACGCCGGCTGCCTGCCGGCCAAGGCCGACGAGGTGCTCGCGATCTGCGCCGACGAGATCGACAAGGTGATCTCCGCCGGGCTGACCGACGAGGAGCTGGACCGGGGCAAGGGCCAGCTGCGCGGCTCGATCGTGCTCGGCCTGGAGGACCCGTCCTCCCGGATGAGCAGGCTGGGCAAGTCCGAGCTGGTCTACCCCAGGCTCGAGCCGGTGGACGAGATCCTCGCCGCGATCTCCGCGGTCACCCACGACGACGTGCGGGAGGTGGCGGCGGCGATCCTGGCTCAGCCCAAGGCCCTGGCCGTGGTCGGCCCGTTCGACGACGCCGACCAGTTCACCGCCGCGCTGGCCTAGGCCGGAGGAGCACGATGATCAAGGTTGGGGTGCTCGGAGCGCAGGGCCGCATGGGCGCGGAGGTCTGCCGCAGTGTCGAGGCGGCCGACGACCTGGAGCTCACCGCCGCAGTGGACCTGGGCGATCCCAAGCAGCCGCTGTCCGGGTGCGACACCGTGGTGGATTTCACCCGCCCGGACCAGGTCATGGACAACGTCCGCTGGTGCCTGTCCCAGGGCCTGGACGTGATCGTCGGTACCTCCGGCTTCGACGACATGCGGCTGGCCGTCGCCACCGACTGGCTCGGCCGGGCCGCGGGGGCAAAGCTGCTGGTGGTGCCGAACTTCTCGGTGGGCGCGGTGCTGATGATGCGGTTCGCCCAGCAGGCGGCCAGGCACTTCGAGTCGGCCGAGATCATCGAGCTGCACCATGCGGGCAAGGCCGACGCCCCCTCCGGCACCGCGGCCAGGACCGCCTCGCTGATCAGCGCGGCCCGCGCCGGGGCGGGCATGGGGCCGCCGCCGGACGCCACCGTGACCCAGGAGGACGGTGCCAGGGGGGCGGTCCTTGGCGACCTGCACGTGCACTCGGTCCGGCTGGCCGGCCTGCTCGCGCACCAGGAGGTGCTGTTCGGCGGCCACGGCGAGATCCTGACCATCAGGCATGACTCGCTGGACCGGGCCTCGTTCATGCCCGGCGTTCTGCTCGCGATCCGCGGCCTGGCCTCGCTGCCGGCCGGGCTGACCGTCGGCCTGGAGGGGCTCCTGGGCCTGGGATGACCGGGGCGCCGCGCGGTAGTGCGGCGTGGCAGGCGGCCGGGCGGGCATGCTAGCCCTGGAAACGCGGTCGGCCTTCCCGGCCGCCGGGCGACGGGGGCTCAGGATGAGGGCGATCCTCAACGTTATCTGGCTGGTGCTGTGCGGGCTGTGGATGGCGATCGGTTACGTACTGGCCGGGATTGTCTGCTTCGTGCTGATCATTACGATCCCGTTCGGCATCGCCGCGTTCCGGATCGCCGCCTATGTGCTATGGCCGTTCGGGCGGCAGATCGCGCCGCGCCAGGATGCCGGCGTGGCCTCGCTGGCCGGCAACATCATCTGGGTCGTCCTGTTCGGCTGGTGGCTGGCGCTGGGCCACCTGGTCACCGGCGTGCTGCTGTGCCTGACGATCATCGGCATCCCGCTCGGCCTGGCCAACTTCAAGATCATCCCGATCTCCCTGCTGCCCCTGGGCGTCGAGATCGTGCCCACGGACTGATCCGGGACTCGTTTGGGAGAGCGGACGCTTCCGGACGGCAAGCCCGGCTGCTGGCATATGGTCGGGTTATGTGCCGAAGCATCAAGACGCTGCGCGAGCCGTATACGCCGAACGTGACCGAGCAGGACATGCGCGCCGCCGCGCTGCAGTACGTCCGCAAGATCAGCGGGTTCCGCCAGCCGGCCCGGCATAACGCCGAGGCGTTCGAGCAGGCGGTGGACGCGGTGGCCGGCGCGACCAAGGCCCTGCTGGACAGCCTTGAGGTGCGCGCCGCCAGCTAGCCGCCGCCGGTGGACGCCAGGTGAGGAGTTGGTGAACCTTCGGCGGACCGGCCGCCATCGGGTAGGCGTGCCGCGACGGCGTCCGTATCCTCCTGCTGATGACCCCTGCGCCGGGCCTCCGCCCGTTCCGGCCGCCGATGCTCGCCCCGCTGCTCAGCCTGCTCGGCGCGGCGATCCTCGCCGCGGCCCTGCTGTCGGCTTGCGGCAGCGGGACGAACCCGGCGGCCGCCCGCGTGATCAGCTTCAGCTCCAGCTCCTGCGGCACCGGCCCGGCGCACCTGAGGGCCGGCCCGCAGACACTGCGGCTCTACAACGGCTCGACTGCCGGGGCCGAGGTCGACCTGATCGACCCGGCCAGCGGCGCGATCTACGCTGAGGCGGACGATATCGGGCCGGGTACCACGGCGCCGATGCAGGTCGATCTCGGGTCCGGGTCGTACGCATTCCGGTGCCTGATCGAGGACACCCCCGCGCTGACCGGGCCAGTGGTCAGGATCGGCGGCCATTTCCGGGGCGAGCCCGCGGTGCTGCCGGTGACCAGCGAGGACCTGGTCGGGCCGGCCAAGCAGTACCAGGCCTACGTAACCGCGGGACTGCGGCAGCTCGCCGCGCAGGCCGGGACGCTCGATTCCGACGTGCGGGCCGGCCGCATCCCGGCAGCCAGGTCCGCGTGGCTGGCGGCGCACCTGACCTACGAGCGGCTTGGCGCTGCCTACGACTCCTTCGGGAACTTCGACGGCGAGATCGATGGCCGCGCCACCGGGCTGGCCGGCGGCGTGGCCAGCCCGCGGTTCACCGGCTTCTACCGGATCGAGTACGGGCTCTGGCACGGCCAGGACGCCCGGGAGCTGGCCGGCCTGGCCGGCCTGCTGCGCCGCGACGTGCTCGCGCTGCAGCGGGCCTGGCCGACGATGGAGGTCTCGCTGCTGGACATCGGCCTGCGCACGCACGAGATCATGGAGAACGCGCTGCAGTTCCAGCTGACCGGGGAGGACGACTACGGCAGCGGCACCACGCTCGCCACGGTGCTGGCCAACATCACCGGGACCGAGGAGCTGCTCACCGTCCTGCACCCGCTGCTGGTGCCCAGGTACCCGGGACTGCCGCAGGTCTACGCCGGGCTGGCTGCGCTGCGGCGGCTGCTGGCGGCCCAGCACCATGACAGCGGCTGGACTCCGGTGGCGCGGCTGCCCATCGGGGCCAGGGAGCAGATCGACGCGGCGACCGGTCAGCTGCTGCAGGAGCTTGCCCCGATCGCCGTCATCACCGAGCCGAGGAGAACGACGTGACCGGTCAGGAGCCGGGGGAGCCGCCGGCACCGGCGGGCGGTGAGCCGCGGCGGCGCGCGTTCCTGCGCGGCGCGCTCGGCGCCGGCGTCGCCGGCGCGGCTGCCACCGGCGGCGCGGCCGGGTATGCGCTCCGCGGCCGCCGGCTTTCCCGGCCGCCGACGCCAGGGCGCTCGCGCTGGCGGACGGCAGGCTGCCCGGCGTCCCGTTTCACGGTGCGCACCAGGCAGGCATCGCGGCGGTTCCGGGCCGGCAGACCGCGGTCATCGCCTTCGACGTGACCGCGGGCAGCCGCGCCGGGCTCACCGACCTGCTGCGCACGGTCACCGAGCGGGCCAGGTTCCTCACCGCGGGCGGCGTGCCGCCGCCGGTCGGCATCACCCAGCCGGCCCTGGACTCGGGCGTCCTCGGGCCGGTCGTGGTCCCGGACGGGCTGATCGTCACCGTGTCGGTCGGCGCGTCGCTGTTCGACGGCAGGTTCGGCCTGGCCGGCCGGCGCCCGGCCGGGCTGGTCCCGATGGGCACGTTCCCGAACGACAACCTGGACCAGGCGCAGTGCCACGGCGACCTGTGCATCCAGCTCACCGGCGGCCACAGCGACGTGGTGCTGCACGCACTGCGCGACATCGCCCGGTTCACCCGCGGCGGCATGCAGGTGCGCTGGCGCATCGACGGGTTCGCCAGCCCGGCCCGGCCGGCCGGCAGCACGCCCCGGAACCTGATGGGCTTCATGGACGGCATCTCCAATCCCGACGTGGGCAGCGCGCGGGAGATGAACAGCCTGATCTGGGTGCGGCCGGGCGCCGGGCCGTCCTGGGCGGCGGGCGGCAGCTACCTGGTGGTCCGCCTGATCCGGATGCTGGTGGAGTTCTGGGACCGGGTCTCGGTGCAGGAGCAGGAGGAGATGTTCGGCCGCCGCCGCGCCAGCGGCGCGCCGCTGGACGGGACCGGCGAGCACTCGGTCCCGGACTACGCGCTCGATCCCGGCGGTGACGTGATCCCGCTGACCGCGCACATGCGGCTGGCCAACCCGCGGACGCCGCAGACCGCCGCCAGCCGCATCCTGCGCCGGGGCTGGAACTACGACCGCGGTGTCGACGACGTTGGCGACCTGGACCAGGGCCTGATCTTCACCTGCTACCAGCAGGACATCGGCCGGCAGTTCGAGGCCGTGCAGACCCGGCTGATCGACGAGCCGCTGTCCGATTACATCAGCCCGTTCGGCGGCGGCTACTTCCTCGCGCTGCCGGGCGTGCGGGACCGGTCCGACTACCTCGGCCGCGCGCTGCTCGCCTAGCGCACCAGCCGGGAAACGTCGCCGCGTTTTGGCCTGCTGTTTGACCGGGCGTCAGGTTCCGGGAGCCGGCTGTCCGCCTGGCTGGGCCATCGTGCCTTGAGTACTGCGCCGGCCGGGCTTACCCGGGCCGGGTCTGTCTGCTCTGCAGAAGGAGGCACCACGATGGGCGATGCCCGGATGGCGGGCACGACTAGGTTCGGCAGGCTGCTGCGCAAGCGGTTCATCTTCCTGGCGACTGCCGTCGCCATGGCTGCCGCGCTGACGGTGACCACGGTCTCCCTGGCCAGCGCGAGCCCGGGACGGCACGGGCTGGTGCCGGTACCGAAGCTGGTGCCGGCCCGGTTCTACCACGCGCCGAGGACAGCCACGCCGATCAGGCACGTGGTCGTGCTCTTCGACGAGAACGAGTCATTCGACCACTACTTCGGCACCTATCCCTTCGCGGCCAACACCGACGGCTCGCCGTTCTACGCCAAGCCGGGCACGCCGGCGGTGAACGGGCTGTACACGAGGATCACCAGGAACGGCCCGGTCGGCCCGCTGCTGACCAGCAACCCGAACCAGTACAACCCGATGCGGCTCACCCACTCCGAGGCGCTCACCTGCGACCAGAACCACAGCTACACGCCGGAGCAGCAGGCTACCGACAACGGCAAGGACGACCAGTACGTCCAGTTCACCGCCAGCAGCAGCACCTGCAACGTCAACGCGCGGGCCGAGTTCGCCTCGCCCGGCCTGGTGATGGACTACTACGACGGCAACACGGTCACCGCGATGTGGAACTACGCGCAGAACTTCGCGATGAGCGACAACGACTATGACACCAACTACGGGCCGTCCTCGCCGGGCGCGATCAACCTGATCTCCGGCGACGACAGCGGCGGCTATGCGGTGAACCCCGGGCCGACCACGGTCGTGCCGCCGGTGAGCTCCGGGGTCAGCGACCCGGGCCGGGTCGGCTCGGTCAACCCGGCCACCGGGCTCGGCACCATCTTCGGGGACATCGACCCGTACTTCGACGACTGCTCCGATACCAACCACACCGCCAGCAGCGCGCTCGGCGTGCTGACCGGCGAGAACATCGGCGACCTGCTCAACGCCCGGCGCATCACCTGGGGCTGGTTCCAGGGCGGGTTCGCGCCGACTACCACCGCCGCCGACAGCAGCACCGGGTTCGCGCAGTGCAACGCCGAGCACCAGAACATCGGCGGCGCCGAGGTGACCGACTACGTGCCGCACCACGACCCGTTCCAGTACTACGCGTCCACGGCCAACCCGCACCACCTGCCGCCGTCCTCGGAGGCCGCGATCGGCCACACCGACCAGGCAAACCACCAGTACGACCTGTCGCTGTTCGCCCAGACGCTGAAGGACGGCAACCTGCCGGCCGTCAGCTTCCTCAAGCCCGCCGCGTACCAGAACGGCCACCCGGGCAACTCCGACCCGCTGGACGAGCAGGACTTCGTGGTGAACACGGTCAACCAGATCGAGCAGTCGAGGTACTGGCCGTCCACCGCCATCTTCATCACCTACGACGACTCCGACGGCTGGTACGACCACGTCACGCCGCCGGTGGTGAACGGCTCCGACGACCCGACGGCCGACACGGCGATGTGCTCGGCTGTCGCCGTCCGGCTGGGCAGCGCGCAGGACCGCTGCGGCTACGGCACCCGGCTGCCGCTGATCGTGATCTCCCCGTACACCAGGGAGAACTACGTCAGCGGTAACCTGACCGACACCTCGTCGATCATCAAGTTCATCGAGCAGAACTGGCTGCACGGCGAGTCCGACGGCGCGACCTCGTTCGCCAACATCGCCGGCAGTCTCGACGCGCCCGGCGGCGTGCTGGACTTCTTCACCCGCCCGCACTTCACCCCGGTGATCCTCAACCCGGCCACGGGCGAGGTTGTCAGCCCGTGGTACGACACCGAGGCCTACCTCAGGAAGCCCGACACCTCGCACGGCAAGTTCTAGCGAGTCAGCCCGGCTGCCGGTGCCGGGCCCCCGCGCCTCGGGGTGCGGGGGCCCGGCGCTGACCCGGGCGGAGCGGGCTAGAGCTGGCCGACCTCGGTCACGTGCAGCACCGCCGTGCCCGCCAGGTCGGAGGCGGTCAGGTCGACCAGCGCGCTGATGCCCCAGTCGTGATCGTCCGCCGGGTCATCGAGGATCTGCCGGACCGCCCAGTGCCCGGCGGGGCCCGTGCCGCCGGTGTCCGGCTGCCGGTCGATGATCAGCAGGGCCGGGCCGCGCGCGTCCGGTCCGGTGCCGATCTCCTCGTGCTCGTCGAAGTACGGCTCGAGCGCGTCCGCCCAGGCATCCGCGTCCCAGCCGTCCTCGCCGTCCAGCTCGCCGAGATCCTCCCACCGGCGCAGCGCGGCCAGCTCGACCCGCCGGAACAGCGCGTTCCGGACCAGGACGCCGAACGCCCGCTGGTTGCCGGTCACCGCCGGCGGCCGGTCGTCCAGCACGGCGGCCCGTTCCTCGGCCGGGTTGCGCAGCCGCTCCCACTCGTCGATCAGGCTGGAGTCGACCTGCCGGACCAGCTCGCCCAGCCACTCGATCAGGTCGGCCAGCTCCTCGGTCCTGGCGTCCTCCGGCACCGTCTGCCGCAGTGCCTTGTACGCGTCGGCGAGGTAGCGCAGCACCAGCCCCTCGGACCTGGACAGCCCGTAGAACCCGGTGAACTCGGTGAACGTCATCGCCCGCTCGTACATGTCGCGGGCCACCGACTTCGGCGCCACCTGGTAGTCGGCCACCCACGGGTGCCCGCGCCGGTACAGCTCGTACGCGGTCTCCATCAGGTCGGCCAGCGGCCGCGGGTAGCTGACGTCCTCCAGCAGCTCCATCCGCTCGTCGTAGGAGATGCCGTCGGCCTTCATCTGGGCCACCGCCTCGCCCCTGGCCCGGAACCGCTGCGCGGACAGCACCTGGCGGGGGTCGTCCAGGGTCGCCTCGATCACCGACACCGCGTCCAGCGGGTAGGAAACCGAGCCGGTGTCCAGCAGCTCGATCGCGGCCAGCGCGAGCGGGGAGAGCGGCTGGTTCAGCGCGAAGTCGGCCTGCAGGTCCACGGTCAGCCGCCACCGGCGGCCCAGCTCGTCCGGCTCGGCCAGCCGTTCCACCACGCCGCCGGTCACCAGTGCCCGGTAGATCGCGAACGCCCGCCGGATGTGCCGCCGCTGCGCGGCCGGCTCCTCGTCGTTGTCGGTCAGCAGGTGCCGCATCGCGGCGAAGGCGTCGCCCGGCCTGCTGATCACGTTCAGCAGCATGGCGTGGGTGACCTTGAAACTGGACTGCAGCGGCTCCGGCTCGGCCGCGACCAGCCGCTCGAACGTCGGCCTGCCCCAGGACACGAACCCCGGCGGCGGCTTCTTGCGCACCACCCGGCGGCGCTTGCGCGGGTCGTCGCCGGCCTTGGCCAGCGCCCGCCCGGTCGCGATCACGTGCTCGGGCGCCTGGACCACCACGCCGCCCGAGGTGTCGAACCCGGCCCGCCCGGCCCGCCCGGCGATCTGGTGGAACTCGCGCGCCTGCAGCAGCCGGGTCTTGGTCCCGTCGTACTTGGACAGCGCTGTCAGCAGCACGGTGCGGATCGGCACGTTGATGCCCACGCCCAGGGTGTCGGTGCCGCAGATCACCTTGGCCAGCCCGGCCTGGGCCAGGGTCTCCACCAGCCGCCGGTACCGGGGCAGCAGCCCTGCGTGGTGTACCCCGATGCCGTGCCGGACCAGCCGGGACAGGGTCTTGCCGAACCCGGCGGTGAACCGGAAATTACCGATCAGCTCGGCGATCGCGTCCTTCTCCGCCCGGCTGCACACGTTGATGCTCATCAGCGCCTGGGCCTGCTCGATCGCGGCGGCCTGGGTGAAGTGCACCACGTACACCGGGGCCTGCGCGGTGGACAGCAGCTCCTCCAGCGTCTCGTGCAGCGCGGTCTCGGCGTAGGAGTAGACCAGCGGCACCGGCCGCTCCGCCGACCGGACCACCGTGGTCGGCCGGCCGGTGCGCCGGGTCAGGTCCCGCTCGAACCGGCTGACGTCGCCCAGCGTCGCCGACATCAGCAGGAACCGCGCCCTGGTCAGCTCGATCAGCGGAACCTGCCAGGCCCAGCCGCGGTCCGGGTCGGCGTAGTAGTGGAACTCATCCATGATCACCTGGCCCACATCGGCCGCCGCGCCGTCCCGCAGCGCCATGCTGGCCAGGATCTCCGCGGTGCAGCAGATCACCGGGGCCTGCGCGTTCACGCTGGCGTCCCCGGTCATCATGCCGACGCTGGCCGGGCCGAGCTCGTCGCACAGCGCGAAGAACTTCTCCGACACCAGCGCCTTGATCGGCGCGGTGTAGAAGCTGCGCTCGCCCCGGGCCAGGGCCGCGAAGTGGGCACCGGCCGCGACCAGGCTCTTGCCGGACCCGGTCGGGGTGCTCAGGATCACGTTCCCGCCGGACACGATCTCGATCAGCGCCTCTTCCTGGTGCGGGTACAGGGCCAGCCCGCGTTCCTTCGCCCAGCCGGCGAACGTGTCGAACAGCTCGTCCGGACCGGTGGTCTCGGGCAGCAGGTCGGTGAGGTTCATGGCAGGTCCATGCTGTCAAAGACCAGCAGGCGAAACGAATCGCCGGGCCCCGGCCACGCCGCGGATCGCCGGTCCCGCCCGGCCTACCTTCCCGGCCTGGCCGTTCCCGCTCCGGCCGGACCGGCCAGCCCGAGCTCCTCGGTCACCGCGGCCAGCGCCGTCGCCGGGCCGCCGGTCCGCCCGGTGTCCACCCTGATCAGCGCCGCGCCCAGGCCGAGCGGGGTGACCGTCGCGGCCAGCATCGAGGCCCGGTCGAGCACCGCCGGGTTCATCACGTCGCGGTGGATCGGGTGCCGGTCCTGCCCGTGCTGGCCAGTGCCGTGCCGGGCGCGCATCCGCGCCAGCGCGAGCCCCGGCTCGCAGTGGCAGAACACCTCGGTCGCGCCGGCGAACTCGGCCAGCGCCCGCTCCCGCCGGTCGCCGCGCCACCAGCCCTCGGCCACCGCGTCCGGGAACCGCCCGGACAGCCGGAACACTATCTCGGCCGCGGCGTCGCCGAGCCGGTTCGACCAGTCCTCCGCCGCGGGACCGGCCGTTCCGGCGTCCACCGTGTCCGGGCCGAGCCCGAGCACGTCGGCCAGCGCTTCCTTGACCGGATCCAGCGTCAGCAGCGGCCAGCGCAGCCCGTCGGCCAGGGCCGCCGCGACGGTGGACTTCCCGGTGCCCGGCGCCCCGGATACCACGATCACTGTCATGCCCGGCCTCCCTTAGCCAGTTCCGGCGGCCGCTGTAGTCTGCCAGCCATGTGGAATCAGTTCAGCACCGACTCACCCGACGGGATCACCGCCGGGGTCATCACCTACCCTGGCGGCAACGGGGACCAGATTCACGCCTACGTCGTCAGGCCGACCGCGGCCGGCCCCGCGCCCGGCGTCGTCGCCGTGCATCACATGCCCGGCTGGGATGAGTTCTACCGGGAGTTCGCCGACCGGCTGGCCCGGCACGGCTACACCGTGATCTGCCCGGACCTGTACTGCCGCTTCGGGCACGGCAGCCCGGACGACATCGCGGCCAAGGTGCGCTCGGCGGGCGGCGTGGCCGACGCCAGCGTGGTAGCCGACTGCACGGCCGCGCTGGCCTGGCTGAAGGCGCAGCCTGGCAGCAACGGCAAGGCCGGCATCATCGGCACCTGCTCCGGCGGCCTGGCACGCGCTGCTGACCGCATCGCGCAGCCAGGGCTTCGACGCGGTGGCCGACCTGTGGGGCGGCGGCGTCGTGATGGGCCCCGAGGATCTGTCGGAGGCCCGGCCGGTGGCCCCGATCGACTACACCGCCGAGTTGTCCGCGCCGCTGCTCGGCTTGTTCGGCAACGACGATCGGTATCCCACCCCGGAGCAGGTGAACACGCACGAGGAAGCGCTCCGGGAGCACGGCAAGGACTACGAGTTCCACCGCTACGACGGCGCCAGCCACGGGTTCTTCTACTACCACGCGCCGATGTACCGGCCCGAGGCCACGATGGACGGCTGGGAGAAGATCTTCAGCTTCTTCGGCCGGCACCTGTCGGCCTGACGGGCCCCGGCCCGGCCGGTCAGGCGCCGGCCGCGGCGTACGCGGCGGCCCGGATGTCGCGGTGCACCGGCGGCGGTTCCGGGCTCTCGAACATGCGCTGGGTCAGCACGATCACGACCAGGTCGTGGTTCGGGTCGACCAGCCAGGAGGTGCCGAGGCCGCCGTCCCAGCCGTAGGCGCCGCTGTCGGTGACCGCCTGGCAGTAGGACCAGGACCGGCCGTCGAAGAAGCCCGGCACCAGGCCGCCGCGTGCCTTCTGCTCCGGGGTGAGCTGGTCGGTGGTCATCGCGCCGACCGCCTCGGCGGACAGCACCGGTGTCCCGCCGCGCAGCAGCATCCGGGCGAACGCCAGCAGGTCGTCGACGGTGGAGACCAGGCCGGACGCCGCGTCGCCGAACGCGGGCGGATGACTCCAGGCGCCATCCGGGGGATCGGTCATGGTCAGGCCGCCGTTCGGGCTGGGCGCGTAGCCGGTGGCGAGCCGGTCGGCGGCCGTGGTGAAGAACCCGGTATCGCGCATGCCCAGCGGCTCGAAGACCCGCGACCGCAGCACCTCGCCGAGCGGCTGGCCGGCCGCCCTGGCCAGCAGCACGCCAAGCACCGACGCCCCGGTGTTGTACATCCAGCGCTCGCCGGGCTGGGCCAGCAGCGGCAGCCGGCCGAGACCCGCGATCCAGGTATCGGGGTCCGGCTGGACGTCGGGATCCGGCGGGCCGATCGTGGCCAGGTGCAGGGCCTCGCTGGCCTCGACTACCGGCCAGGGGACGGACGCGCTGAACATCTCGCCGACCGCGCCGAAGCCGAACGTGAACGTCAGCAGGTCGCGGACGGTGATGGCCCGGCTGGCGGGCACCGTGTCGGTGAGCCGTCCGTCCATCCGCTGCAGCACCCGGCGACCGGACAGTTCGGGCAGCAGCTGGTCGACCGGCTCGTCCAGGGTGAATAGCCCTTCGCCGGCCAGGGCCAGGGTAGCCGCGCCGGTGACCGGCTTGGTGGTCGAGGCGATCCGGAAGATCGAGTCGCGGGCGACCGGAGCGCCGCCGGTGCTCAGCCTTCCCAGGGCCTCCACGTGTACCTGGTCTCCCCGGCTGACCAGGGCTACCAGGCCGGGCACCCGGTACTCGCCGATGTGCCCCTGCGCGACCTCATGCAGGTGCTCAAGACCCGCCTCGGTCAGCTCCTCAGCCATGAGCCCAACCCTAGCGACTAGCGTTAAGGCTGAGACGCAGGCCGGCGAGGACGCCCGGACATGGGGAACCCGCGGCCGGGAACCCGCGACCGGGGGAGCGAGGCATCATGGGCAGTGTCGTGATCACCCATCCGGACAAGGTGATCTTCCCGGAGCGCGGCGAGACCAAGGGCGACCTCGCCGACCACTACCGGCGGGTCAGCGAGCCGCTGATGCGCACCATGGGCGGCCGCCCGGTGCTGCTGCAGCGGTTTCCCGAGGGTGCGACCGGGCCCTCGTTCTTCCAGAAGCGGGTGCCCAAGAACATCCCGGACTGGCTCCAGACCACCACGGTGTCGACGCCGAACGGCACCACCTCGCAGGCGCTGGTGGCGGCGGACATCGAGCACGTGCTGTGGGCGGTGAACCTGGGCTGCCTCGGCTTCCACGTCTGGCCCTACCTGGCCGCCGCCCCCGAGCACACCGACGAGCTGCGGATCGACCTGGATCCGACACCGGGGGTGGAGTTCGGCCAGATCCGGCAGGCGGCGGTCGAGCTGCGGCAGCTGTTCGGCGAGGCCGGCATCACCGGGTACGCCAAGACCACCGGCAACCGCGGCCTGCACGTGTACGTCCGGCTCCAGCCCCGCTGGGACTCCTACCAGGTGCGCTCGGCGGCCGTGGCGGTCGCGCGCGAGCTGGAGCGGCGCCGGCCCGACCTGATCACCGCCGCCTGGTGGAAGGAGGAGCGCGGCCAGCGCGTCTTCGTCGACTACAACCAGAACGCCCCGCACAAGACGGTGTTCGGCGCCTGGTCGGTCCGGGCCAGGCCGGGCGCGCAGGTGTCCACGCCCGCTGGCCTGGGCGGAGCTCGGCGACATCCATCCCGATCAGTTCACGATCGCCTCGCTGGCGGACCGGCTGGAGACCGTCGGTGACCCGTGGCTCGGCATGAACGACGACCCGCAGTCGCTGGAGCCGCTGCTGGAGATGAACGCGAGGGACCGGGCCAGCGGCCTGCTGGACGCGCCCTGGCCGCCGGTCTACCCCAAGCAGCCGGACGAGCCGCCGCGGGTGGCGCCGAGCCGGGCCAGGAAGGAGGCGCCCTGACCGGCCGGCTATGCCGGACAGTGCTCACGCCGGACAGTGCTCATGCCGGACAGTGCTCACGCCGGACGGGGCTCATTCCGGACAGGCTAGCCGTTGCCGCCTTTTCGCCACTGTCTCCGAGTAGCTAAGTGTAGTGTCCCTGCCACAGATTGTTATCTATGGCAGGAGGCGACATGCGGTACCTGAGAGTGGGGCTCGCCACGACTCCCGCGGCCGTCGGCACCGTGACGCTGGCGCTGACCGGGGCGCTCGCCCTGACCGGCGGGCCGGCGCTGGCGGCGGCCGCGGCGCCGGCCAGGGCCCAGCACGCGCGGGTTACCGGCCCGGAGGTCATCTCCGGCGGGATCACCGGCCGGGCGGCGAACTCCAACACCCCGCACATCCCGCTGCACCTGCGCGGCGTGGTGCACACCACCGACCGCGGCTTCGTCCTCAACGGCGGCCGGGGCCGGGATCACGCGGTCCGCACCCCGGCCGGCACCCTGTGGGTCCGGGTCACCAGGAAGCCGAGCAGCAAGGGCACCGGCAATCCCCGGACCTGCCGGGAGACGTTTACCCAGGACCAGCGGTTCCGGGTGCTCAGCAGCCGGAGCACGGGCTCGTTCGCGCATTCCTCCGGTCCCGGCGCGGTGCAGATCTACTTCTCCGCGTTCGCGCCGAGGTACCACGCGGGCCCGAAGAAGGGCCAGTGCAACTTCAACGCCCGGCCGCGCAACCGCGGTGCGTTCGCGCACTTCCTGGCGACGATCGTGCTGACCGTCCGGCGGTAGCCCGGCCGGGCTCGGTTAGGCTGCGATCGGCAGAGGGGAGGCCGTCGTGGGCTTCGAGCACATCCTGGCCGAGCGGTCTGGCGAGTTCGTCACCATCACGATGAACCGCCCGCAGCGGCGCAACGCGCTGTCACTGGCGCACATGCGCGAGCTGATCACCGCGCTCCGCGAGACCGGCGACAGCGACGCGCTGGGCATCGTGCTGGCCGGCAGCGGCCCGGTGTTCAGCGCCGGGCATGACTTCGCCGATGTCGCCGACGCCGACCTGGCCGCGGTCCGGTCGCTGCTGATGACCTGCACCGAGCTGATGAACCTGATCCAGCAGGTACCCCAGCCGGTGGTGGCGCGGGTACACGGGCTGGCCACCGCGGCCGGCTGCCAGCTGGTCGCCTCCGCCGACCTGGCGGTGGCCAGCGAGGAGGCCGGGTTCGCCGCGCCCGGCGGGAAGGGCGGCTGGTTCTGCCACACCCCGATGGTGGCGGTCGCCAGGAACGTCGGCCGGAAGCGGGCGATGGAAATGGCCCTGTCCGGGGACGTGATCGACGCCCGGACCGCGCTGGACTGGGGGCTGGTCAACCGGGTGGTGCCGCCCGGCCAGCTCGACTCGGCGGTGCAGGACCTGCTGGAGCGCGTCACCCGCGGCTCGGCACTCGGCAAGGGCATCGGCAAGCAGGCCCTGTACGCCCAGATCGACCTGGACCAGCCGAAGGCCTACGCCTACGCGATCGAGGTGATGGCGGCCACCAGCCAGCTCCCCGACGCCCGCGAGGGCATGCGCGCCTTCCTGGACAAGCGCAAGCCCCGCTGGCAGCACGGCCGCCCCTGACCTTGAGCCTGACCGCTACGGCTCGTCTGAAGCTCGGCGGGGCCGGGGAAGCCGAATAGCTCGACTACAGTTAATATAAGTATATTCGAGCTAAGGAGGTCAGGCTGGAGAGCGGGACGCTTCCTAAGCCCGGGGATGTATTCGGCCGTGACGCGGAGTGGGCTGACCTGGCCGACTTCGTGTTTTCACCGCTGCCGGGCTTGCGGATCGCTGTGGTCTACGGGAGGCGTCGGCAAGGCAAGTCGTACCTGCTGCGTCGGCTGTCCGATGCGGTCAGCGGGCTTTATCACCTGGCCACTGAACAGGCAGAGCCGGTCTCGCTGCGCCGGTTCGGCGACTCGCTCGCGGCCTGGGCCGGCCTGTCGGCTGGCGCGTTCGGTTTCGAGGGCTGGGAGCAGGCGCTGCGGACTGCCGCCGAAGTTCTGGCCGCGCGGTCCGGCGAGCGGGCTTCTCGCCGCGTGCCCGCGCTGCTGGTACTCGATGAGTTTCCTTACCTGGCACAGGAAACACCCGGCCTGCCGTCCATAGTGCAGTCGCTGTACGACAGCCTGGGACCGGGTGCCGGGGCCGGGACAGCGCGGTTGCGCCTGATCCTCTGCGGGTCGGCGATCTCGGTCATGGGCGCCCTGCTGTCCGGGACCAAGGCGCTGCGCGGTCGCGCAGCGCTGGATCTGCGCGTCTGGCCGTTCGGTTACCAGGACGCGCGCCTGTACTGGGGAATCGGGAACCCGGCTGCTGCCTTGGCGCATAATGCCATCATCGGCGGCACGCCTGGCTACCGGGAGCTGGTGCCGGACCCGCGCGTCCCCGAGGCCCCGGAGCAACTCGGCGGCTGGCTGGCACGGAATGTGCTGCGGCCGTCTATGCCGCTGTTCGACGAGGCGCGACGGGTCGTGCACGAGGACCCGCGCATTCGCGACACCGCCGGATACAGCTCGGTCCTTGCCGCGGTGGCGGCGGGGGAGTCGTCGCCGACGAAGATCGGCGGGCTACTCGGCCGCCCGGCTACCTCGCTGGCGCACCAGCTGGACACCCTGGCGTCGGCCGGGTTCATCAGCCGCCGGCACGACCTGCTTCTGGACAGGCGGCCCGTCATCACGATCGCTGACCCGATGGTGCGATTCCACCAGCTCGTCATCGAGCCCTATCTGGCCGACCTTGAGGCGGGGCGGGCACGCCAGGTCTGGGCTGAGGCCGAGCACACAGTCGAATCCAAAATCTTCGGACCGCACTTCGAGGCGCTTGCCAGGGAGTGGGTTGCTCGCTACGCCTCTCAGGAGGCTGGTCTCACCATAGGCCCGGTCGGGCAGACGGTGATCGCCTGCCGCGAGCACAAGGCCAGCCATGAGGTTGACGTCCTGGCGCTTGCACGCGGGGCCCGCCCCCGGACCTCGGGCTCGCCGATAGCCTTCGTCGGTGAGGCCAAGCATCGTGACCGCAGACCCGGCCTCACCGAGCTGCGGCGGCTGGCTCACCTTCGGGAGCTTCTGACCGCCAGCGGGCACGACGCCGCCGATGCTGCTCTCGGCCTCTTCAGCGCGTCGGGGTTCACCGATGAGCTGAGAGCCGAGGCCAGCGCCAGCCAGGGCCGGATCCTGCTCGCCGGCCTGGACACTCTGTACGGTCAGCCGCGGTAGCCTGTCAGGCCCGGCGCAGCAGGCGCATCGGGAGCCGTCGGCCTGGCCGCAAGGTGAAGCCGCAGGTAGCCGCCGAGCGGGTCGCGCGCCATCGCCGCGATACCCAGCGCCGCGCCGCCGCCACCGGGACCCGGCGCGCCGGGACGGGAAGACCGAGCGTTCATGCTCCCATCATCGGTGCCCCTGGCCCGGCCCGGCCTACCTGGGCTAGGGTAATACAATTGTGTTATGTCTCAATCTTCTGACACGCAGGGTTGCCGTCGCCGTCGTCCGCGCTTCTGCAGCTCGCCCGGCTCAAGTCCGGGATGAGCCAGCGGGAGCTGGCCGAGCGGGCAGGCGTCCCGGTGACGATGATCTCGTCCTACGAACGCGACCAGCGTCAGCCGACTCTGGCCACGCTGCTGCGGCTGTTGCATGCGGCCGGATTTGACCTTCGCCTGCATCTAGCCTCCTACGACCCCCACGACGACGTACTCGCCGGGCTGGAGGCAGGCCGATCCGAAGCCGAGCGAAGCCGCCGTGACCGTCAGCTTCAGACCTGGCGTCAGGCCGTGAGCGCGGATGATGTCGCGTGACCGGCCTGGAGGACGCCGGGGAGCCGGAACTGGATGCCGTAGCCATAGTCGCTGCGCTCAACCGGCATCAGGTGCGCTACGTCGTCATCGGCGCGTACGCCGCAATTGCACAGCGTGCCCCGATACCAGCGACCAGGGATATCGATCTCACGCCGGAAGCGAGCCCGGAGAATCTTGCCCGGCTGTCGCTGGCGCTGACGGAACTCGGCGCGCGTATCCGGACCGAGGCTGTACCCGATGGGCTGCCGTTCAGCCATGATGCCACCTCGCTGGCGGCCGCCGAGATATGGAACCTGATCTGTACGCACGGCGAGTTCGATATCTCCTTCCGCCCCTCGGGCTTCGCTGACGGCTACGCGCAGCTTGCCGTGCATGCGCACCGCATTCGAGTGAATGACGTGGAAGTGGATGTCGCTGACCTCGCCGATGTGATCCGGTCAAAGGAATCGGCGGGCCGTCCCAAGGACCTGCGCGTGCTCCCGGTTCTCTACCGGCATCAGTCGGCCCGGAGCGAGCGGGATGACAGATAGCGCTTTAGGGCTCGCCGCCCGCTGAGCTACCGCCGAAGTCAACGGCGGATGTGTTCGCGCCGCTGATGACGATGGCGACGCTCTCGTCCGGCTCCGGAACGTACCGGCCGGACAGCAGCGCGGCCAGCGCCGCGCAGCCGCCGGGCTCGCCGACCACCCGGAGCCGGTCCCACAGCGTCCGCTGGGCCGCCTCGATCTCCTCGTCGCTGACCAGCAGCACCCGGTCCACCAGCCGTGAGACCAGCGCGAACGTGAGCTTGCCGACCTGCCGGGGGGCCAGCGAGTCCACCGCGACCCCGCCGGCCGGGGCGTCACACGGGCGGCCGCTCGCCAGCGCCGCGGTCATCGTCGGGGCGGCCTCCGGCTCGACCCCGACCACCCGGAGCTTCCCGGCGCAGGCCGCCGCGATGCCGGACAGCAGCCCGCCGCCGCCCACCCCGGCCAGTACCGTGGTCACGTCCGGGGCCTGCCGCCGCAGCTCAAGTCCCAGCGACCCGGCCCCGAGCACGGTCTCCGGCTGGTCGAACGCGTGCACCTGCAGCGCACCGGACTCGGCGGCCCAGCGCTCGCTGACCGCCAGTGCCTCGGAGTACGTCTCGCCCTCGATGACCAGGGTGGCGCCGTAGCCCCGGATCCGGCTGACCTTCGCCGCCGACGAGACCACCGGCACGAAGATCCGCGCCGGGACGCCGAGCACCCCGGCCGCGTAGGCCACCGCGGCCCCGTGATTGCCGCCGGAGGCGGCGGCCACCCCGGCCGCCGGCACCCGGCGCAGCGTCAGGTTGGCGAACGCGCCCCGGGCCTTGAACGAGCCCGCGTGCTGCAGCTGCTCCAGCTTGAGCGTGAGCGGCCCGGCCGCCAGGCCAAGCTCGGCCCGGTCGACCCGGATCACCGGGGTGCGGCGCAGGTACCGGCTGATCCGGGTCTCGACCGTGGCCACGGCGGCCTCGGTGATCGAGCCGGCGAGCTCGGGCGGCAGCTGAGTCTGGGTCACGGGCACGGTCCTGTCCTGACGGCGCGTTTCCCCTATCCTCGCAGTTCGTCCGCGAGCAGCTTGCTGGCGGCCTCGCCGTACCTGGCCGGGTACAGCCGTGCCACCGCGGTGGCCCAGAACCGCGTCCTCCAGCATCCGGGCGCGCTCGAACGCGGCCAGCGCGCCGGGATCCGGCGGCGGCGCCCCGGTCACCCCGGCGTAGCCGGCCAGTGCGGCTGGGACGGCCGCGGCCCGGCCGTTCCGTTTCAGATAGTCGGCCATGATGGCGAGGTCGAGCTCCTGCGGCCCGCGGCAGGTCTCCTCCAGGTCGCCCCAGAGCCAGGCGGAGCCGACCCGCAGCAGGTTGCCCGGATGGGCGTCGCCGTGCAGCACGATCGCCGGGCCGGCCGCGGCGGCGTCCAGGTCGGCCAGCACCCGCGCGTGCCGGTCCCGCAGCGCGGCCAGCACCGGGGCGGTCAGTACCCGGTCCCGCTCCAGGATCGCCAGGCACTCGCTGATCTGGTCCCTGACCGGGGCGAGCAGCCGCAGTTCGCCGGGGAAGCCGGCCATGGCCAGGTGCAGTTCCCCGAGCGCCCGGCCGGCCTCGACCGGCTCCGGCCGCCGCTGCCCGGCCTGCACGCGCGTCCACAGGCTGACCGCGAGCCCGTCCTGCCAGTGCGGACCGGGATCGGCCAGCGGTGTGGGCGCCACCACCGGCCCGCCCCGGCCGTGCACATGGCCCGCCACCGCAGCCTCATGCGCGAGCCAGCGGAACGGATCGGCTCGCGTCGATGCCGTCAGGGTCGCGACCCTGGCCGCCACCGGCTCCGGCGCCAGGTCCACGATCAGGTTCCCCTTGACCGACAGCACCACCGGGTGATCCGGGGCCAGCCCCTGCTGCCGGGCCACGGCGACCGCGGCGGCCACGCCCCGGCGGGTCAGCCCGGCGACCTGGTCCTCGTGCCGGTCTGGCGGGTTGCCCGGCGGCTGCTCGTGGCCGCCGGGCCGGACCGCGGTCACTGCGGGCCCGTCGCCTGATCGGTCGGCGGAGCCAGCGGCAGCCAGACCCGCATGGCCCGGCCGTCCCTGTTGTCCCACTGGAAATACGGGATGGCCGTCGCGGTGGCGGGCTGCCCGTCCGCGACCGGATCCGGCTGGGGGTAGTACGGCAGGCCGTCGGCGCCAGCCGGCGGCAGCCGCACCGCGTCCGCCCCGACCAGGACGGTCGGCCCGGTCCCGGCCAGGTCGGCGTCCCGCTCGGTCAGGGCGCCGGGACGCAGCGCCAGATCCTCGACGCTTATCCCGGCGGGCTGGTCGGCCTGCTCGAAGCAGTACACCAGCGGGCCGCGCTCGATCGCGGCGCTGCCCCGGACCGCGTCGACGCGGCGGCCGGGGTAGGTCAGCCGCGGGCTGAGGTCCAGGTCGAGGGAGAGCACGTCGTCCGGCCGCCAGCGCCGCCGCAGCACCAGGTAGCCGGGCTGGCCGGGACGGCCGGGGCGGCCGGGCTGGCCGGGACCGGGTGCCTGCGGCCGCCCGTTCAGGTACACGGCCGGTGCCGCGGCGCCGTCGGCTGGCCGGCTCCAGCCGGGGACCCGGACCGCCAGGCCGCAGTCCGCGGGCGGGGCGTCCAGCACCTCGATCCGCACCGCGCCGTGCCACGGGTAGCGCGTGTCCACGTTCAGGCTCAGCGTGCCCCCGGCCAGCGGCGTGGTCAGGCGGCAGCCGGTGATCTGCTGCAGGTACAGCGTGCCGTCGGCCACGGTGGCGAGATAGTGGTCCAGGGAGGCGAGCAGGCGCATGACGTTCGGCGGGCAGCAGGCGCAGCTGAACCACTCCCGCCGCCGCGGCGCGTCGTCATCCTCGAAGTGATCATCCCGGCGCTGCAGCGGGTTCACGTAGAAGAACCGCCGGCCGTCGGCCGAGACGGCGGCGGCGAACCCGTTGTAGAGCACCCGCTCCATCAGGTCGGCGTACTTCGCCTCCCCGGTGGCCAGCAGCAGCCGCCAGCTCCACTGGAAGCTCGCGATGGCCGCGCAGGTCTCGTTGTAGCCGCGGTCCGGCGGCAGCTCGAACCCGTCGCCGAACGCCTCGCCCGAGTGCCGGGATCCGTTGCCACCGGTCAGCGCGGTCTTGGTGGCGACCATGTTGTCCCAGCGGGCGATGCTCGCGGCCAGCAGCCCGGCGTCGCCGGTCTCGGCCGCCACGTCCGCGACGCCGCTCTCCAGGTACAGCGCCCGGACCGCGTGGCCGGCCAGGGCGGGTGCGGTCCGCACCGGCAGGTGGTCCTGCGAGTAGCGCAGGCCGAACCAGGGATCGGCGGTCAGCCCGTGCCCGCGCTGGTCCAGGAACTGCCCGGCCAGCCGCAGGTAGCCGGCGTTGCCGGTGTCCCGGTACAGCTCGGCCAGCGCGGTCTCGATCACCGGGTGGCCGTCCAGCCCGGCTGCCCGCCCGCCGAACTCGGCGACCAGGTGGTCGGCGAACCGGGTGGCGACCGCCAGCAGCGCCCCGCCGTCGAAGCTGCGGGCGGCCGCGACCGCCGCCTGGATCAGGTGACCGGCGCAGTACAGCTCGTGGCTGGAGACGAGCTGCGCGTACCGCTGCCGCCCGGTGGCCTGCACGTAGGAGTTGAGGTACCCATCGGCCTGCTGGGCGCGCGCCAGCAGCGCGGTTGCCTCGGCCGCGAACCGGGCCAGGTCATCGCTGGCCGCATCGTCGCTGTCCCCGGCGGCGCGGCCCAGCTCCCAGGCGATCGCCTCCAGCGTCTTGTACAGGTCCGAGTCGGCGAACCTGGGGCCATGGTAGGACTCGCCGGGTCCGGTGCGGGCCAGCCGCAGGTTGTCCAGGTTGCCCGCGCGGTCCAGCTGGCGCAGCGCCAGCGGCAGGCTCGCCGCGCGGTTGCGCCGCTGCCACTCGCCGAGCAGCCCGCCGGTGAGCCGGGTCCCGGCCCGGCCGAGCGGCCGGTGCGCGACCGTGGCCGCCGCCGTGGGCCGGACCGGCCCGCTGCCGGTTCCGTTCCGGCCAGCGGTGGCCGGGAGCTGCTCGGGGTCCGCCATCCTTGGTAAGTTACCCGGCCCGGCTCGCCGGCCCGGAGACGGAGGGACGCATGAAGGTAGCGCGGCTGCACGCGGCGGGGGACATCAGGCTGACCGATGAGCCGGTACCGGTCCCCGGCCGGGGCATGATCCTGGTCCGGGTGACCGCGGCCGGGATCTGCGGCTCCGACCTGCACTGGTGGGCCGAGTCCGGGATCGGCGACTCGGTGCTGGGCCGGCCGCTCGTGCTCGGGCACGAGAACGCCGGGCAGGTCGCCTCCGGCCCGCACCGCGGCGCGCGGGTGGCGATCGACCCGGCGATCCCGTGCCTGCGCTGCCGCGCCTGCCTGGACGGCTACCGGAACCTGTGCCCGGCGGTCAGCTTCGCCGGCCACGGCAGCGTGGACGGTGGCATGCGGGAGTACCTCGCCTGGCCGGCCTGCTGCACCGGCTGCCCGACGGGCTGACCGATCACGACGGCGCGCTACTCGAGCCGCTCGGCGTGGCCGCGCACGCGCTGGATCTCGGGCACCTGCGGCTCGGCGGCAGCGCGGCCGTCGTCGGCTGCGGCCCGATCGGGCTGCTGCTGGTCCAGCTGCTGCGAGCCGCCGCCGCCACCCGCGTGATCGCCTTCGACCCCCTGCCGCACCGCCGGGATGCCGCTGCCGCGATGGGCGCCAGTCAGGCAGCGGATCCCGGCGCCGGCACCGGCGAGGCTGACGTTGACACCGCCTTCGAAGTGGCGGGCACGGACGAAGCCGTGGCCCTGGCCATGCGGCTGGTCAGGCCCGGCGGCCGGGTGGTACTGGTCGGCATCCCCGGCGGCGACCGGACCAGCTTCCCGGCCGCGGTGGCGCGCCGCAAGGGACTGACCATCGCGATGGCCAGGCGGATGAACGACGCCTACCCGCGCGCGATCGCGCTGGCCGCCTCCGGCCGGGTGGATCTCGCCGCCCTGGTCACGCACCGGTTCGGTATCACCGCGGCGGCCGAGGCGATTCGCTCGGCGGCCCGCAGGGACGGCCTCAAGGTGGTCATTGAGCCGTCCGGATAGCGAGCCGGGCAGCTCAGGGCGAAGTCGGATCGGCCGGCGGCCGGCCTCACAAACGCGCCAGCCAGGGATGATCAGGAGCAATGTCGGCCAGCGCCTTGCGCAGCCACGAGCGCGGCTCTTCGGACAGCACCGGCAGTGCGGCCCCGAAGTCATGGTCGTCCTTTTCGCGATGGAGCCGGGCCTTGAAGAGAAGGACGATCTCCGGGTGCAGGTAGCGGATGCCGTCGGAGCCCGCCCAGGTGACTTCCCTGACCGGCGCAACATGGGCCGGGATGCGCTTGTTCGTCCACAAGCCATCGCGATCTGGCGTCAGCGGGACATCCACGATCCACGGCGAGGCGGCGTTCGCCCGCAGCCACAGCTGGCTGTCCGGCTCATCCACCGTCATCCATCGGTCACCAAGCGGATGCAATACTCCGTCGACGTTGTTCCAGACGTGCCAGCGACCGGACATGTACGCGACAAACGCGGGCACGTCGCAGCACAGGATGGAGATGTCGGTGTCTTCGTGCTCGCGCTGGAATCCGGTGGCGGCTTCGATCGCCCAGCCGCCCACGACCCACCAGGGCCGGTTGAAGCCGGCCATTTCCGGCTGGAGTTCCGCGGGGCTCAGCGGAGACCAGGCCCCGTAAAGGGCTTGAAAGCGGTCCTCCTCGGCCTGTTCCTGCATGGTCCGGCGCAACGGCACGCGGCCTGGCTGTTCAGCGGCCATGGCGACCTCGCACCCGCAGCGGCGGCAGCTGAGGCTGGCGAATCCCGGAGTCGGCCACGGTCTGGGATTATCGCCGTCGCCGATGTCGGCGGGCAAGGCCCCGGTGCGCTCGGCGCCGGGTGATCCTGTCAGCCGGTAGATCGCGACGGCCAGGCGCGACCTTAAGGTGGGGCGGTGGCAACTCAGGTGATCGTTCTCAACGGTGGCTCCAGCTCGGGCAAGTCAGGTATCACCCGCTGCCTGCAGGCGGTCCTGTCCGAGCCGTGGCTGGCCTTCGGGGTCGACACGCTGCTGGCGGCGATGCCGCTGGCGCTGCGCACCTCGGCCGCCGGGATCGAGATCGCCGCCGATGGTGAGGTTAGCGTCGGGCCCGCGTTCCGGGTGCTGGAGGCGGCCTGGATCGAGGGGATCGCCGCGATGGCGCGGGCCGGGGCGAAGATCATCGTGGACGAGGTCTTCCTCGGCGGTGTCGCCTCCCAGCGGCGCTGGCAGCAGGCGCTGGGCCCGCTGCCGGTGCTGTGGGTCGGGGTCCGGTGCGATGCCGCGGTGGCTGCGGCCCGCGAGACCGCCCGCGGTGACCGGGTCGGCGGGATGGCCGCCGCCCAGGCGGAGGCGGTGCACCGCGGCGTGCACTACGACCTGCAGGTGGACACCACCCATACCGAGGCCCTGGACTGCGCCCTCGCCATCGCTGCCCGGACCGGCGGCTAGCTGATTGGGTAACTGGTCAGGCCGCCCGCGCGTCTCGCATCGCGGCGTAGCGGGCGCGGATGGCAGGCTGCGGGTCCGCCTGGTAGCGCCGGGCCGCGGCCAGTTGCCAGTCGGGCGGCGCCGCGGCCGCCCGAGTGCACCCAGGCCGCCTGGCGGGCCGCGCCGTCGGCCACGTACTCGCCCGGCTCGGGCACCTCGACGCGGCCGCCGAGCAGCGCCGGGGCGATCTGCCGCACCGCCTCCGACCGCGCCCCGCCGCCGGTCAGCAGGATCCGGCGGACCGCCAGCCCGGACGCGATGATCGCGTCCAGCCCGTCGGCCAGGCCGCAGAGCATGCCCTCGACCGCGGCCCTGGCCAGGTTCTGCGGGGTAGCGCTGGCGCCGGTCAGGCCGTGCAGCTCGGCGGTGGCGCCGGGCCGGTTCGGGGTCCGCTCGCCCTCCAGGTAAGGCAGCAGGGTCAGCCCGCCGGCACCGGGCGGAGCCGCCAGCGCCAGCTCGGCCAGCCGGTCCACGCCGACGCCCAGCATCGCCGCCGCCGCGGTGAGCACCCCGGCCGCGTTCAGGGTGCACACCAGCGGCAGGAACCGGCCGGTCGCGTCGGCGAACCCGGCGATCGCGCCGGACGGATCGGCGGCCGGACTGTCGGTGACCGCGAATACCGTGCCGGAGGTACCGACCGATACGACCACATCGCCAGGCCCGGCGCCGAGGCCGAGCGCGGCGGCCGCGTTGTCGCCCGTGCCCGGCCCGAGCGTCACCCGGCCGCCGGGCCGGCGATGACTGGCAGCGCTCCCGGCCGGCTCGGCGGGGCCGAGCACCGCGGGCACCGCCGGGGTCTTGCCGCAGGCCAGGCGCAGCAGGTCCGGCCGGTATGCCCCGGCGGCCGGGGACCAGTACCCGGTGCCGCTGGCATCGCCGCGGTCGGTGCGCAGCGCGGCCAGGTCGCTGCCGCCGGATAGCTGCCAGGTCAGCCAGTCATGCGGCAGGCATACCGCGCGGTGCGGTCCATCGCACCCGGCTCGTGCTCGGCCAGCCAGCGCAGCTTGGCCACGGTGAACGCGGCCACCGGCACGCTGCCGGCCGCCTCGGCCCAGCGCGCCGCCCCGAGCGCCGGGTCACCGCCGCCAAGCTCGGCGACCAGCTCGTCCGCCGCCGCCGCGGACCTGGTGTCGTTCCACAGCAGCGCGGGCCGGACCACCTGGCCCGCCTCGTCCAGGCAGACCATGCCGTGCTGCTGGGCGGCCACCGAGATCGCGGCGACGTCGTCCAGCCCGCCCGCCTCGGCCAGCGCCGACGAGCAGCGCGCGCCACCAGTGCGCCGGGTCGACCTCGGTGCCCGGCGGGTGCGCGGCCCGGCCCTGGCGCACCAGCCGCCCGCTGTCCGCCTCGCGGATCACGACCTTGCACGACTGGGTTGACGAGTCGACCCCCGCGACCAGCGTGTCATCCTGGCTCTCACCGGGCCCGCATCAGGTGCTCGATGGCGAGCTGGTTCAGCCGGACGAACCCGTAGCCGGGGGCGCCCGCCGCGTCCGGGTCGAAGTCCTCGTAGGCGGACCGGTCCGCGAGCAGCCCGGCGTGGGTCTCGCCCGGCGCCAGGGTCGGCTCGGCAAGCTCGCCGACCCGGCTGGCGGCCATCGCCTCGATCACCTCCGGGTCCGCCCGGAACGCCGCCGCCCGCTCCCGGAGCAGCAGGTACGTGCGCATGTTCGCCTCCGCCGAGGCCCACACGCCCGCCTTGTCCTCGGTCCGGGACGGCTTGTAGTCGAAGTGCCGCGGCCCGTCGTAGGCCGGGCCGCCGCCGGGACCGCCGAACTCCAGCAGGTTCACCAGCGAGAACGCGTTCATCAGGTCGCCGTGGCCGAACACCAGGTCCTGGTCGAACTTGATGCCGCGCTGGCCGTTCAGGTCGATGTGGAACAGCTTGCCGTGCCACAGCGCCTGGGCGATGCCGTGCGCGAAGTTCAGCCCTGCCATCTGCTCGTGCCCGACCTCGGGGTTCAGGCCGACCATCTCGTGGTGCTCCAGCCGGGCGATGAACGCCAGCGCGTGCCCGACCGTCGGCAGCAGGATGTCCCCGCGCGGCTCGTTCGGCTTGGGCTCCAGCGCGAACCTGATGCCGTAGCCGCGCTCGGTGACGTAGGCGGCCAGCGTGTCCACCGCCTCGGCATACCGGTCGAGCGCGGCCCGCACGTCCTTCGCGCTGTCGTACTCGCTGCCCTCCCGGCCGCCCCACATCACGTACGTGCGCGCGCCGAGCCGGGCCGCCAGGTCGAGGTTGCGCATCACCTTGCGCAGCGCGAACCGGCGTACCGAGCGGTTGTTGCTGGTGAACCCGCCGTCCTTGAAGACCGGGTGGGTGAACAGGTTGGTGGTCATCATCGGCACCACCAGGCCGGTCTCCTTCAGCGCGGCGGTGAACCGGTCGATGTGGCGGCCGCGGGCGGCGTCGTCGCTGCCGAACGGGATCAGGTCGTCGTCGTGGAAGCTGACCCCCCAGGCACCGAGCCCGGCCAGCTCGTGCACCGCCTCGACCGGGTCCAGCGGCGCCCTGGTCGGGTCGCCGAACGGGTCCCTGGCTGGCCAGCCGACGGTCCACAGCCCGAAGCTGAACCGGTCGGCTGGCGCGGGCTGAACGGGCATGCGGACCTCCGTGTGAAGCTCACTGTGACCTTAGCTGCCGCGGCTGCGGCCCGCGACCGGCGGCCCCGGTAGGCGTCAGCCGTGGTCGGCAGAGCCCGGGGGAGGGTCCGGGAGCCTTGCCCAGAACCCTCCCCGGACCCGCGCCGTGCGCCCCTCACGCCTGCCGGCCTGCCTGCGCCTCCGGTGCGGGCGCCGGCCTGGCTTTCAGAAGTGCCGTCTCAGCAGGTGCAGTCTCAGAACGTGCCGAGCTGGAACACGGTGGACGAGCTGAACACCTGCCCCGGCCGCAGCACCGTGCTCGGGAAGTTGGGCTGGTTGGGCGAGTTGGGGAAGTGCTGGGTCTCGAACGTGTAGCCCGAGCTCTGCCGGTAGGTGCGCCCGCTGATGCCGACCAGCGTGCCGGTGAGGAAGTTGCCGGAATAGAACTGCACGCCCGGCTGATCGGTCCAGACCGCCAGGTCGATCCCGGTGCTGGCATCCCAGGCACGCGCGGCCAGGCCGAGGCCGGCCAGCCGCGGGCCGGTCTTGTTGAGCACCCAGTTGTGGTCGTAGCCCTGGGCGATGAGCAGCTGCCTGTTGTCCTCGGTGATCCGGGCGCCGATGGTGTGCGGGGTGGTGAAGTCGAACGGCGTCCCGGCGACCGGGGCGATCGCCCCGGTCGGGATCTGGGTCGAGTCCGTCGGGGTGTAGCGGCTGGCGTTGATCATCACGCGCTGGCCGTACACCGGCCCGGATGCCTCGCCGCCGAGGTTGAAGTAGCTGTGGTTGGTCAGGTTCAGCACCGTGGCCAGGCCCGCCACCGTGGCCCGGTAGTGGATGCCGAGCTGGTTGGCGTCGTTGAGGGTGTAGGTCACGTGCACGGTCAGCGTGCCGGGGAAGCCGGTGCAGCTGCACCCGACGTTGGCGCCGTCGTCACCGTTGGGGCTGACCAGTTTCAGCGCCACGCCGGCCGCGCTGGCGGTGGACACCGGGTGCGAGGCCCACACATGGTTGCCGAACCCGACCAGCCCGCCGTGCAGGCTGTTCACGCCGTTGTTGATCGGCAGCGTGTAGGTGTGGCCGTCCAGGCGGAACGTGCCCTTGGCGATCCGGTTGCCGTAGCGGCCGATCAGCTCGCCGAAGTACGGGCCGCCGTTGGCCGTCACCGGCGGGCTGTCCTCGCTGACGTAGTCGCCGAGGGTCCGGAAGCCGAGCACGACGTCGGTGGGCCGTCCCGAGCGGTCCGGCAGCGTGATCGACTGCACGATGCCGCCGTAGCTGAGGATCGCCACCCGCATGCCACGGCAGTTGCGCAGGATGTACCGGTAGACGGGCAGCTTATGGCCGGCGTACAGGTCGAAGGCCCGGCCGAAGAACTGCCGGGTGACGGCGGGCCGGCCCGTGCAGGTTGCGCCTGCCGGGCCGGAACCCGCCGGATGCGCCGGGGCCAGGCCGAACGCCAGCGTGCCGGCCAGCCCGGCCGCCGCGAGTAGGGCGGCCGCGCCGATCCGGGACGCTCGCGCGGTGATTGTGCGTGCTATTGCGGCCAGCATGAAGCCTCCTATCGCCATCCGATAGAACGGGGCATAGACCATTATTGTTAACGCTCACATGGCCGTTTGTCACTATTCAGTGAACAGAAACTGCCAGGCTTTTGCCCGTCGCCTGCCGGGGCTGCCGGTGACACTGGGGTTAGCGTGGCTGGACGGGAGCCCAGGGTGCAGCCGGACCGGCTCCGGGTTCCGGCCCGGCGATACGGATGTTGGCCGACGTCACCGCGGTGGCGGCCATTCGGCCGGGCCTGCCCGGCTGAGTTATAGTGCGCTCATCCACCCGGCGCGAGCAGAGCGTGCTGCCGCCTGGTGGCGGCAAGACCAGAGGGGGCTGCGTGACGGCAACAGCGAGCGGCCCGCCGGGCGCCCGGCCGGCACCGCGGGCCGGGTCGCCGCAGCCACCGGGCAGTGCTGCCGGGAAAGCCGGGGCCGCCGGGGCGCAGCGCCCGGTGATGCTGGACGTGGCCCGGCTGGCCGGGGTCTCGCATCAGACGGTCTCCCGGGTGCTCAACGGTCACCGGAACGTCAGCCCGCAGACCAGGGCCGGTGTCCTCGCCGCCATCCGCCACCTGGGATACCGGCCGAACGCCGCCGCCCGGACGCTGGTGACCGGCCGCACCAACGCGCTCGGCGTGATCAGCTTCGACAACACCGTCTACGGCCCGTCCTCGATGCTCTACGGCCTGGAACGAGCGGCCCGGCCCGACTACTCGGTCGCGATCGCCGGCCTGCCCGCGTTCGACCGCCGGTCGCTGTACGAGGCGGTCGAGCGGTTCCTCAGCGAGGCGGTCGAGGGGATCATCGTGATCGCGCCGGAGAACGCGGCGGTCCAGGCGCTCATCGAGCTTGCCGCCGACATCCCGCTGGTCGCGGTCAAGTGCGGCACCAACGCCCCGCTGCCCTCGGTGGCCATCGATAACCTGGCCGGTGCGGCCAGGGCCACCCAGTACCTGCTCGACCTGGGCCATGAGACCGTGCACCACCTGGGCGGCCCGCCCACCTGGCTGGATGCGCAGGAACGGGCCGAAGGCTGGCGGGTGACGCTGCACGCGGCCGGCGCCGCCGAGCCCGAGCTGGTCTGCGGCGACTGGTCATCCCGGTCCGGATACGAGGTCGGTCACCGGCTGGCGGCGATGTCCGGGGTGACTGCGGTGCTGTGCGGCAACGATCAGATGGCGCTCGGCCTGCTGCGCGCACTGGCCGAGTGCGGCCGCCGGGTGCCGGACGACGTGAGCGTGATCGGGTTCGACGACATCCCCGAGGCGCCCTACTTCCCGCCGCCGCTCACCACGGTCCGCCAGGACTTCGGCGAGCTTGGCAGGCGGGCGATGCAGCTGCTCAGGGACCGGATCCGCGGCGAGCGCCGGTTCGGGCCGGTGCTGCCGATCGCACCCGACCTGGTAGTGCGGGCCAGCGCCGCGCCCCGCCGGGCTGCCAGCCGCCGGCCGGCCTAGCGCCGCGGCCGGTGTCGCACCGGAAGGCGGACAGCGAATGCCGGACTGCTCTGGGCAGATGCGACCCACAGCAGTCCGTTCTGCCACAGCAGTCCGCGATCCGGCGGGCGACGGCCGCCCGGAGCCGGACGGCCCCCTGTCGGTCTGGCGACCGGGCTGAGGAGCCCGCCGTGCTGCGGCCCGGCCGGAGCCGGGCAGCTGGCGCTGGCGGTCCGGTATCCGGGGCTATCGACGGTATGCGAGGGTGCGCCACAATGTGGCTGTGAACGTTAACATCGGCGGCCGGGCCGCTGCCGCTGCGCCCGGCCCGGACAGCTGTGCCGTCGGCGTTGACTTCGGCACGCTGTCTGGCCGCGCCGTGGTGGTGCGGGTCGCCGACGGCGCCGAGCTCGGCAGCGCCACCTGCGAGTACCGGCACGGCGTGATGGACACGGTGCTGGCAACCACGGGGCGGCCGCTGCCGCCGGACTGGGCGCTGCAGGATCCCGAGGACTACCGGGACGTGCTGCGGCAGGCGGTGCCCGCGGCGGTGGCCGCGGCCGGCATCGGCCCGGACCAGGTGACCGGCATCGGCACCGATTTCACCGCCTGCACCGTGCTGCCCGTGCTGGCCGACGGCACGCCGCTGTGCCAGCTCGATGAGCTGACCGGGCGCCCGCACGCCTACGCCAAGCTGTGGAAGCATCACGCGGCCCAGCCACAGGCGGACCGGATCAACGCGCTGGCCGCCGCCAGGGGCGAGCCGTGGCTGGCCCGCTACGGCGGGAAGATCTCGGCAGAGTGGCAGTTCGCGAAGGGGCTGCAGCTGCTGGAGGAGGATCCGGAGATCTACCAGCGGGCGCAGCGGTGGATCGAGGCCGCCGACTGGATCATCTGGCAGCTGGCCGGGCTGGAGACCAGGAACGCCTGCACGGCCGGCTACAAGGGCATCTGGCAGGACGGCCGGTACCCGGACCCGGGATTCCTGGGCGCGCTGCATCCCGGCTTCGCCGGCTTCGCCGCGGACAAGCTGGCCCACCCGGTCTCCGCGCTCGGCAGCCGGGCCGGCTCGCTCACCCCGCAGGCCGCCGCCTGGACCGGGCTGCCCGCGGGCATCGCGGTCGCGGTCGGCAACGTGGACGCGCACGTCACCCCGGCCGCGGCGAACGCGCTGCGGCCCGGCCAGATGACCGCGATCATGGGCACCTCCACCTGCCTGGTGATGAACTCGCCCGGCCTGGCCGAGGTACCGGGCATGTGCGGGGTCGTGGACGGCGGGATCGTGGCCGGGTCCTTCGGCTACGAGGCCGGCCAGAGCGGGGTCGGCGACATCTTCGCCTGGTTCGCGGAGCACGCGGTGCCGCCCGGCTACCACGCCGAGGCCAGCCGCCGCGGCATCACGCTGCACGAGCTGCTGTCCGAGCAGGCCGCGGCCCAGCCGGCCGGGGCATCCGGGCTGGTCGCGCTGGACTGGCTGAACGGGAACCGCAGCGTCCTGGTCGACCACCACCTGTCCGGGGTGATCGCCGGGCTGACCCTGGCCACCCGGCCGCCGGAGATCTACCGGGCGCTGCTGGAGGCCACCGCGTTCGGCGCCCGGGTGATCATCGATGCGTTCGAGGCGGCCGCGGTGCCGGTGACCGAGCTGGTGATCGCGGGCGGCCTGGCCCGTAACCCGCTGCTGATGCAGATCTACGCGGACGTGACCCGGCGCCCGCTCGGCCTGGCCGCCTCGGACCAGGCTCCGGCGCTGGGCTCGGCGATTCACGCCGCGGTCGCGGCCGGCGCCTACCCGGACGTGCCCGCCGCGGCGGCGGCGATGGGGCGCCATCAGGCGGCGGCGTTCACGCCGGACGACCGCAGCGCCGCGGTGTACGACCAGCTCTACGCCGAGTACCTGCGGCTGCACGACTACTTCGGCCGCGGCGGCAATCGAGGTGCTGCACCGCCTGCGGGGCCTGCGTGATCAGGTACAGCGTGATCAGGTACTGGCGGGATCAGGTACTGGGGGATCAGGCACCGGCTGGTCAGTCCGTGCCTGCGGAGCCGGAAGGCGCCCGCCAGTGACCGGCGACCAGGCCACCGAGGCCGCCATCGCGCAGGTCCGGCGCGCCGTCGCCGGGCTGCACGCCGAGCTGGTCAGCAACGGCCTGGTCGCCTGGACGTCGGGGAACATCTCGGCCCGGGTGCCCGGCACCGGGCTGATGGTGATCAAGCCGAGCGGGGTCGCCTACCGCGACCTGACGCCCGAGTCCATGGTGGTCTGCGACCTGGCCGGGGCCCGGCTCGGCGGCGGCCTGGCACCGTCCAGCGACACCGCCTCGCACGCCTATATCTACCGGCACATGCCGCAGGTCGGCGGGGTCGTGCACACCCACTCCCGGCATGCGACCGCCTGGGCGGCCAGGGGCGAGCCGATCCCGTGCGTGATCACCGCGATGGCCGACGAGTTCGGCGGCGAGATCCCGGTCGGGCCGTTCGCGCCGATCGGCGGCGAGCAGATCGGGCGGGCCGTGGTGGACACCCTGACCGGGCACCGCTCGCCCGCCGTGCTGCTGCGCAGCCACGGGGTGTTCACCGTGGGAGCCACCGCGCTGGACGCGGTGAAGGCCGCGGTGATGTGCGAGGACGCCGCCGCTACCGTGCACCTGGCGAGTCTGCGGGGCGAGCTGACGCCGCTGCCACCGGACCAGGTTGACGCCCTGCACCAGCGGTACCGCAGCGAGTACGGCCAGCGATGACCGGCGGGCCAGGCTGACCGGGCCCCGGCGATCCGTTATGGAGGTTGTTCATGAGTAACCGCAGGCCGCGGATCGGCATCCTCGGCATCATGCAGGACCTGTACGACGAGATGGTGCCCGGCATCGCGCAGCGCCAGGAGGGGTATGCCGCCGAGCTGGCCGGCGAGCTGTCCGGGGTGGCCGAGTTCATCGGTGGCAAGGCGGTGAAGTACCGGGAGGACGCCGAGCGGGTGATGGCCGAGTTCGAGCAGGCCGGCCTGGACGGGGTGCTGGTGGTGATGCTCACCTACGGCCCGGCGATGCGGGTGGCGCGGCTGCTGGCGCAGTCCCGGCTGCCGGTGTGCCTGGCCAACATCCAGCCCGAGCCCTCGGTAACGCCCGCCTGGGACATGGCCGACATGACCTATAACCAGGGCGTGCACGGCGCGCAGGACACCGCCAACGCGATGGTCAGGGCCGGGCGCCGGTTCTGCGTGCT
Organism: uncultured Actinomycetota bacterium; assembly: GCA_963719705.1. Classification (GTDB taxonomy): domain Bacteria; phylum Actinomycetota; class Actinomycetes; order Streptosporangiales; family Streptosporangiaceae; genus CAVRCV01. The sequence goes on along the minus strand of CAVRCV010000005.1, from coordinate 145,918 downwards.
GACCGATGACTGGCGCAGCGAGGAGTTCCGCGCGGACGTGGGCCGGTGGGCCAGGGCGGCGGCCGCGGTCACCGGGTGGCGCTCGCTGAAGACCGCGATCTTCGGCTACCCGATGAACGACATGGGCGACATCCGGGTGGACGAGAGCGCGCTGATCCGCACCCTGGGCCCGGAGATCCTCGCGGTCGCGCCCGGTGACCTGTACCGGGGGATGCTGGAGGTCACCGACGCGCAGATCGCCGAGGTAATCGGGTTCGAGGACGCCGCGTTCGAGATCGACCCGCGGCTGTCGGCGGCCGAGCGCACCGACCACGCCCGGATGCAGGTCGCGATCGAGCGGATCCTGACCGAGCGCGGCTTCGGCGCCTACACCGCGCACTTCGACGCGATCGGGGAGGACGGCCGGTTCAGCCGCCTGCCGCTGGCCGCGGCGTCCAGCCTGATGGCCAAGGGGTACGGGTACGCGGCCGAGGGGGACGTGCTGACCGCCTGCCTGGTCTCGGCCGGGCACACGCTGATCGGCGACGCGCACTTCACCGAGATGTACGCGATGGACTTCCCGTCCGGCTCGGTGCTGATGAGCCACATGGGGGAGGGGAACTGGAAGATCGCCCGCAAGGACCAGCCGGTGCGGCTGATCAAGCGGCCGCTGGGCATCGGCCGGCTGGGTGACCCGCCCACGTTCCTGTTCCGGTACCAGCCGGGCCCGGCCACCCTGGCCACCCTGGTCTCACTGGAGGGCGAGCGGTTCCGGCTGGTCGTGGCCGAGGGGGAGAACCTGGACGGCCAGGAACTGCCGGCGCTGGAGATGCCGTACGGCCAGTTCCGGCCGGCCAGCGGCCTGCGCCAGTGCCTGAACGGCTGGCTCGCCGCCGGCGGCCCGCACCACGAGGTGATGAACCTGGGCCACCACGCGGCCGGCTGGCGGGTGTTCTGCCAGCTCGCCGGGATCGAGTTCGTGCCGGTCTGAGGCGCGGGGCGCGGCCGGCTCCCTAGGCCGAGCGCTGGCGTTCCTCCAGCGCCCGCCGGTACTCGGCCACCACGATGTCGTTGAGCTCCTGCACCGAGGTCTGGCCGCTCAGCTTGTCCAGCGTGATCTGCCCGTGCTGGAGCAGGTTGACCCGGTCGCAGATCTCCAGCACCTGGCCGTAGTTGTGCGCGATGATGATCATCGACACGTCGCCCCTGCTCTTCAGGTCGCGGACCAGGTCCAGGATGATCGCCACCTCCTTGGCGCCCATAGCGGCCAGCGGCTCGTCCAGCAGCAGGATCTTCGCCTCGGAGTAGACGGCGCGGGCTACCGCAATCGCCTGGCGCTGCCCGCCGGACAGGCTGGCGACCTGGGCATCCACCGACGGGATGTTGACTCCCATCTCATCGAGATAGCGCCGGGCCGTCTTGCGCATCACCCGGTTGTTCAGCAGCGGCCAGCGAACGCGTTCCCGGTTGAGGAACATGTTGTGGTACACGTTCAGCTGGTTGATCAGCGCGAGATCCTGGTACACCGCGTCCACGCCAAGGGACCTGGCATGGTCCACGGACTTCAGCACGATCTCCTCGCCGTTGATCAGCATCCGCCCTGAGTCGGGTGGCTGGAAGCCGCACAGGATCTTCAGCAGCGTGGACTTACCTGCTCCGTTGTCGCCGATCAGGCCGAGCACCTCGCCGCGGGCGAGGTGCAGGTTCACGTCCCGCAGCGCCGTCACCGCGCCGAACCGCTTGCTGATGTGCTCGGCCCGCAGTACGTCCCCGCTCGGCGCACCGCCGTCACCGTCCGGTGGCGGCGCGACCGGCTCGGTGGAGGTCATAGCGTCCGCCCCGCTTCCCGCAGCCGCGCGAGCTGCACGTTCGCGATCATGGCAATCAGGATCGCGCCGCCGAAGATGATGGGCAGCACGTTCGCGGTGATCCCGACGATGTCGAAGCCGTCGATCAGGGTGGAAAGCGCGATCGCGCCAAGGAACGCGCCGAGTATCGTGCCCGAGCCGCCGAGCATCGCGGTGCCGCCGATGACGGCCGCCGTGATGCTGTAGAACATCGGCGTATAGCCGCCGGCCAGCGGGTCGATGGTGTTGGTGTAGAACGCGGTCTGGATACCGACCAGCGCGCCGAGCACCGCGGTGATCATGAAGTTGCCGAACTTGATCCTGGCCACGTTGATGCCGGACTCGCGCGCGCCGAGCAGGTTGCCGCCCACCGCGACCGTGTGCAGGCCCCACCGGGTCCGGGTCAGCACGACGTGGAAGATCGCGACCAGGACGACGGCCCAGATGATCTGGGACCACGGGTCGGTGCCGATGAAGTCCCCGAGCCGGACGGTATCGGGCGGGATGGTGTCGGGCTCGGCGTGCGACAGGGTGAGGGCCCCCCCGCCCAGGATGAACCCGGTGCCGAGCGTGGCGATGAACGAGGGGACCCCGAGGATCACCACAAGGAAGCCGTTGACGAAGCCGACCACAAGCCCGGAGAGCAGGCCGAGGATGATCGCCAGGAACGCGGGCACACCATAGTAGGTGGTCAGGAAGTACATCATGAACGGCGCGATGGTGTAGACGAAGCCGACCGACAGGTCGATCTCGCCGCAGATCAGCAGCAGCACCTCGCCAATCGCGATGATGGCGATCGGCGCCGCGTTCTCCGACAGCAGGTCGACCGCGTTGGTCTGGGAGACGAACGTGGACAGGTTGGTCAGGCCGAAGTAGAGCAGCAGCGCCACGGTGACCACCAGGACGGTGGCCTCGCGCTGCCGGCCGAACAGGCCGATCCCGCGCCGCAGCAGGTCGGCTGTGCCGTTACCGCCGGGGCCGCCCCCGCCGCCGGGCTGGCCGACGAGGGTGCTGCCGGGCTCGGTTATCTCGCTCACGTCGCCTCCCGTCCCTTACTCGCGAGCCGACGGTACTCGCGAGCCGACGGCGGGCGACCGGCAGCCAGTGCAGGTCAGTTCCCGCCGTCGGTTTCGCCGATCGGTTCCTGCAGGTCAGGTGCTCGTGGTCGCGGTCGGGTTGGAGATCGCGCCGGAGGGTCGCGGGATGTACTTCTGCGCGGTTGTCGAGCCCTGGAACCTGCTGGTCGGGGTGGAGTACGGGCCGACGTTGCTCTTGGTGATGAAGGACAGGCCGGTGTCGGTGTCCGACGGGCCGATCGTGCCGCCGGAGATGTTGAACAGGTACAGGTACACCACCGGCAGGAAGCCCTGCAGGTAGGGGTCCTGGTAGATGGTGAAGTCGGTCAGGCCCTTGCTGATGTTGCTCAGCGTCAGCGGCTCGGTGTCGAAGCCGCCGCTCGGGATCTTCAGGCCGGTCGCGGCGAGCGCCTGGGCCAGGAACGAGGTCGAGCCGCCGTCCACCGCGAACGCGCCCTTCACGTTCTTGTGCCCGATCAGGTAGGCCTTCATGTTGCCGAGTTCCAGGGCGGTGTTCGCGTTGGTCGCGATCTCGGCCACGGTGTAGCCGAGCGGGGTGAGCACCGAGGCGGCACCGTCATAGCGCGGCTGGATGTTGGCCTGGCCGGGCGTGGCGATGAAGATGACCACGTCGCCGGGCGTGCCGACCGAGGTGTGGATCTGGTGGCCGAGCTGCTGGCCGGAGGTGAACAGCGCCTGGCCGACGTAGCACAGCCGGTTGCAGCCGATGTCGGGCACGCCGGTCTTGCTGACGTCACCGTCGGCGTTGTAGCTGATCACCGGGATGCCGGCGTTCATCGCGCTCAGCACCGGGGTGGCGAACGAGGTGGAGTCGATCAGCGTGGTCGCGATCCCGGCCGCCTTGGCCGAGACGGCCGCGTTGATCTGCGCGACCATCTGCGCGGCCACCGATGCGGTGGACCCGGTCCACTTCGGCACGGGCAGGCCGAGCAGCGCGGCGGCGTCGGCGAACCCGTACTGGGTGGGCACGAAGAAGCTGTTGGTGGTGACGTGGTTGACGAACCAGAACTGCCAGTGCGGGGTCTTCGGGAAGTCCCCGGCCACTGCCCCGGCCGCGGCCGGGGACGCCGACGAGCTGCACGCCGCCAGCAGCGCGGAGGCGGCCGCGGTCGCGCTGACCAGGCCGGTCCCGGTCAGCAGGGTGCGCCGGCTTGGACCGTCTTTCATGTTGAGTGTCTGGATCGCCTCATCGACCTTGGGGTCGACTTTCCTCATTGCAGACCTCCAGTTATTTTCCGCGCGGCGGAATGCTCTCAAATAGCACGGCCGGCCGGGTGAGCACCGGGGCAGCTACGGGCAGGCACGGCGCCGGGCCTGGGCTAGCGAAGGGAACGCGGCAGCTCGGCGGGTGCGGGCGACGGGCAGTGTCGCGCGGGGACGGCCGTGGCCGCGGCGCACCGCTGCTCGCCATATCCCGAACCTGCCTTCCTGCTCTCTGGGGCCGCCCCCGGCTCCCCGGGCCGCCCCGGCCGCCCCGGCCGCCGTCACGCACCGCGCAGGGCTCGGGGACGCCGACGCCCAGCCCCGGCGCGCCGCCCGGAGCCAGCGGGGGCGGACCTCGGTTGCCTGACGGTGCTAGCACCACCGGGCCAGCACCACCGGGCCCAGCCTCACCGGTCCGATCATCACCGGTCCAGCCTTCATCGGGACCAGCCTTCACCGGGGCCAGCCTTCACCGGGCGAGCCTCCGCCGGAGACCGCTGCCACCTGTCCGATGTGAGCGCTCACATCGGGCAGCAAATTAAACCTTGTAACGCCATAAGCTAGATCAGCGGGACTTTGCCGTCAATGGAAGGGAGGGGCCCAATGCAAACGCGTGTTCCCCCCGTCTGCCCGTGGCCAGGTGAATGCGCGGCGGCGCCGGACCGGGCCAGGATCCGGTGACGGCGGAGCCCGCGCCGGGCCCCGCCGGCCCGGCTGGCAGGGCGTCCGGGCTGCGCAGCGCCGCCTGGTTCGCCGCCGATGGCAGGCCCGGCATGATCTACCGGTCCTGGCTGCGCGCCGAGGGGTTCCCGGCCGAGGTGTTCGACGGCCGGCCGGTGATCGGCATCGCGAACAGCTGGTCCGAGCTCACCCCGTGCAACGTTCACCTGCGCGGGGTGGCCGAGGCGGTCAAGCGCGGGGTCTGGCAGGCGGGAGGGTTCCCGCTCGAGTTCCCCACGATGTCGCTGGGCGAGACCCTGATGCGGCCCACCGCGATGCTGTTCCGCAACCTCATGGCGATGGAGGTCGAGGAGACGCTGCGGGCCAACCCGCTGGACGGCGTGGTGCTGCTGTCCGGCTGCGACAAGACCACCCCGGCGATGCTGATGGCCGCGGCCAGCGCGGACCTGCCCGCGATCATGGTCACCGGCGGCCCGATGCTGAACGGCAAGTACCGCGGCTCCGACGTCGGGTCGGGCACCGACCTGTGGCGGTTCGAGCAGGACCTGGCCGCGGGGCGGATGGCGCCGCAGGACTGCGCGGCCGCCGAGGCCGGCCTGGCCCGCTCCTGCGGTCACTGCATGACCATGGGCACCGCCTCCACCATGGCCTGCCTGGCCGAGGTCCTCGGCATGCAGCTGCCAGGCTCGGCGGCCTGGCCGGCCGCCGACTCGCGCCGCCTGCTCACCGCCCAGCTCGCCGGCCAGCGCGCGGTCGCGCTGGCCCGCGAGCAGGTCCGGCCGTCCCGGATCATGACCCGGCAGGCGATGGAGAACGCGATCGTGGTCAACGCCGCCATCGGCGGCTCCACCAACGCGGTCATCCACCTGCTCGCGCTGGCCGGACGGCTTGGCGTGCCGCTGGCCCTGGACGACTTCGACCGGCTGGCCCGGCCGGTGCCGACCCTGGTCAACCTGATGCCGTCGGGCCGGTACCTGATGGAGGACTTCTGCTACGCGGGCGGGGTCCCCGCGGTGCTGCGCGAGCTGGCGGGCGCGGGCCTGCTGCACGACGGCCACACCGGGGTGGCCGGGCAGCCGCTGGCGGACATCGCGGCAGCCGCGCAGTGCTGGAACACCGACGTCATCCGCACGATGGCCGACCCGCTCCAGCCGCCGGGGTCCGGCACGGCTGTGCTGCGCGGCAACCTGTGCCCCGGCGGCGCGGTGATCAAGCAGTCGGCCGCCTCGCCGGAGCTGCTGCGGCACCGTGGCCCGGCGCTGGTGTTCGACTCGATCGAGGAGTACCACCTGGCCGCCGCGCGGCCGGACCTGCCCGCCGACGAGAGCACCGTGCTGGTGGTGCGGGGGGCCGGGCCGAAGGGCTACCCCGGCATGCCGGAGATCGGCAACTTCGTGCTGCCGCACCGGCTGCTGCGGCGCGGCGTCACCGACATGGTCCGGATCTCCGACGCCCGGATGAGCGGCACCGCCTTCGGCACCGTGGTGCTGCACGTCGCGCCCGAGGCGGCGGCCGGCGGCCCGCTGGCCCTGGTCCGCACCGGCGACCCGGTCGAGCTCGACGTGCCCGCCCGCACCCTGGCCCTCGGGGTGAGCGACGAGGAGCTGGCCCGGCGCCGGGCCGGGTGGACCGCGCCGCCCGGCCCGCACCTGCGCGGCTGGGCCCGGCTCTACACCGAGCACGTGCTGCAGGCCGACCAGGGCGCCGACCTGGACTTCCTGGTCGGCTCCAGCGGCGCGCCGGTGCCCCGGCACAACCACTAGGCGGTTAGGCCACCTGCTCCAGGGTGCTGGTGGCGAAGGCCAGGCCGTGGCCGGGGCCGGTGTCGGCCCGGAGGGTGCCGCCGCTGATGGTGACGCCGCTGGGGCGGGCCAGGGCGCCCAGCGCGGCGAACGAGCCGGAGTCGATGTCCTCCACCATGGACGGCAGCGGCAGGCACAGGGCCAGCTGGCCGGAGATGTCCGGCAGCAGGTGCGGCATCACCGGGATGTCGTGCAGCCGGGCCAGCCGGGCGATCCGCAGGAACGGGGTGATGCCGCCGACCCGGCACACGTTCGGCTGCACGAAGTCCACCGCGCCGGCCTGCAGCAGGTCACGGAACTGGGCCTGGGTGTAGAGGCTCTCCCCGGCAGCGACCGGGATGTCGATGGCCGCCCGCAGCGCCGCGTAGGCGCCGAAGTCCTCGGCCGGCAGCGGCTCCTCCAGCCAGAACACGTCCTGCCCGGCCAGCGCCCTGGCCGCCCGCCGGGCCGTGGGCAGGTCCCAGAGCTGGTTCGCGTCCACCATCAGCGACCGGCCAGGCCCGAGGATCCGGCGCACCTCGGCTACCCGCCGCAGGTCCTCCTCCAGGCTGGGCAGGCCCACCTTGATCTTGACCCGGCTGTGCCCGGCCGCCACCCAGCGGCGCACCTGGTCGGCGAGCTCGTCCAGGGTCAGGTGCCGGTTGACCCCGCTGGCGTAGACCGGGACCTGGTCGCGCTGCCGCCCGACCAGGCCGGTCAGGCTCAGCCCGGCGGACCTGGCCCGCAGGTCCCACAGGCCGATGTCGACCGCCGCCATGGCCAGCGTGGCGATCCCGCCGCCGGACTCGCGCAGGTGCCACCACAGCCGGTCCCAGGCCGGGTCCGGCGCGACCGGGCCGCCGGCCGCGGCCGGGGCGCAGTCCGCCGCCACCATGGCCGCGACCGCCTGCGCCCCGGCCCGCACCGCCCAGCTGAAGCCCTGCCCGGTGCTGCCGTCGCTGGCCCTCACCGTCGCCGCGATCAGGTACTGGCTGGTCACGTCCGGGCCCCAGGGCACCGGCATCGGCAGCCGGTAGGCCGCGCTGGTCACCGACGCGACGGTCACGGTCACGACAGCCGGTCCGCGTCGTAGTCCGGCAGGCAGTACTCGCCGCCCAGGTGGGCCAGCCGCGGGTCGGCCGGATCCGGCGGGCCGTGCGCCGCGATCAGCTCGGCGGCGTAGCGCTCGGCGTCGTCGTGCGGCTGGTAGCCGAGCGCCCGCGCCTCGTCCAGGCTGACCCAGCCGCCCCTGGTGTTGGCCGACACCCCGTAGGCGACCCGGAACCCCGGCGCGCTGGCGGTCAGGCACGCCTCGAACAGCCGCCCGGCGTCGTCCGGGGACAGCCAGGTGGACAGCGCCCGCACGGTCGGCGGCCGCTCGGCGCAGGTGAGGATGCGCAGGCAGATCACGTCCATCCGGTACCGGTGGTGGTACAGCGCGGCCAGCGCCTCGCCGGCCGCCTTGGACACCCCGTAGTAGGTGTCCGGGGCCGGGAAGGCGTAGTCCGGCACCGGGAAGCCGGCGGCGGGGGAGAACCCGACCGCGTGGTTCGACGACGCGAAGATCACCCGGCTGGTCCCGGCCCGGCGGGCCGCCTCGAGCACCACGTAGCTGCCGTGGATGTTCGCCTCCGCGATCAGCGGCCACGGCGCCTCGCCGGACGCTCCGGCCAGGTGGATCACCGCGTCCGTGCCGCCGCAGGCTTGCGTCATCGCGGCGAGGTCGGTGACCGAGGCGGTTACCGCCTGTTCGCCGGGCCCGGCGGTCACCGGCGCCAGGTCGAGCAGCCGCAGCGTGCGGCCGGGCGCGGCGAGCCGCCCGCGCAGCATGCCGCCGATGCGGCCGGCCGCGCCGGTGATCAGGATCGTGGTCACGGCGCGCCGGGTCAGGCGGTCCGGGTCTGGCTGGCCGCCGCCAGGCCGAGCTCGGCGATCGAGGTCTCCCGCATCCGGAACTTCTGCACCTTCCCGGTGACGGTCATCGGGAAGGTGTCGGTGAACCGCACGTACCTGGGCACCTTGTAGTGCGCGATCTTCCCGGCGCAGTAGTCCCGGACCTGCTCATCGGTGAGCTCCGCGCCCGGCCGCAGCTTCACCCAGGCGCACAGCTCCTCGCCGTACCTGGCGTCCGGCACCCCGATCACCTGCACGTCCTCGATCGCCGGGTGCCCGTAGAGGAACTCCTCCACCTCGCGCGGGTAGATGTTCTCCCCGCCCCGGATCACCATGTCCTTGATCCGGCCGACGATGTTGAGGTAGCCGGCCTCGTCCATGACCGCCAGGTCGCCGGTGTGCATCCAGCGCGCGGCGTCGATCGCCTCGGCCGTCTTGTCCGGCTCGTTCCAGTAGCCCAGCATCACGCTGTAGCCGCGGGTGCACATCTCGCCGGGCACGCCGCGCGGGAGCACAAGGCCATTTCCGGGATCGATGATCTTGACCTCGACGTGCGGGTGCACCCGGCCGACCGTGGATACCCGCCGCTCCATGTCGTCGTCCGCCGTGGTCTGGGCCGACACCGGCGAGGTCTCGGTCATCCCGTAGCAGATCGTGACCTCGGTCATGTGCATCTCGCTGATCACCCGCTTCATCACCTCGACCGGGCACGGCGAGCCGGCCATGATGCCGGTCCGCAGCGTGGAAAGGTCGTAACCGGCGAAGCCGGGCAGCGCCAGCTCGGCGATGAACATCGTCGGCACCCCGTACAGCGAGGTGCACCGCTCGTCCTGCACCGCGCGCAGGGTTGCGGCCGGGTCGAAGCCGGGCGCCGGGATCACGATGCAGGCGCCGTGCGTGGTGCAGGCCAGGTTGCCCAGCACCATGCCGAAACAGTGGTAGAACGGCACCGGGATGCACACCCGGTCGGCCGGGGTGTAGCCGCAGCCGGCGCCGATGAACAGCCCGTTGTTCAGGATGTTGTGGTGGGACAGGGTGGCGCCCTTGGGGAACCCGGTGGTGCCGCTGGTGTACTGGATGTTGATCGGGTCATCGAAGGCCAGCCGCGCCTCCCGCGCGGCCAGGGCGGCGGCCGCGTCGCCCCCGCTGGCGGTTGCGGCGCCCGCCGCGACAAGCCCGTCCCAGTCCGCCGTGCCCAGGTAGATCACCCGTTCCAGGCCGTCGAGCCCGCCGGCCACCTCGCCGACCATGGCCCGGTAGTCGCTGGTCTTGAAGCTCTCCGCGCTCACCAGCAGCCGGACACCGGACTGGCGCAGCACGTAGCCGAGCTCGTGGCTGCGGTAGGCCGGGTTGATGTTGACCAGGATCGCGCCGATCTTCGCGGTGGCGTACTGCAGCAGCACCCACTCGGCGCAGTTCGGCGCCCAGATGCCGACCCGGTCCCCGGCCTCGATTCCGTCCGCGAGCAGGCCGAGCGCGACCGTGTCGGTATCGGCGTCCAGCTCGGCGTAGCTCCACCGGCGCCCGGCCGGCACGTCCACCAGGGCCTCGCCGCCGGGGTGGGCGGCGGCGATCCGCCGCAGGTTCTGGCCGATGGTCTCGCCGAGCAGGCTGGTGGCTGCGGTGCCGTGACTGTACGAAGGCTGCTGATCGCCGGGCATGTCAGTTCCTTTGCTACTCGGTTCAACCACCATGGTCCCCGTTACGTGTAGTGGTTGTGAAGGTCATCCAGCCTGTCGTCCGGCCATGATGCGCCGACCGCCCGCGCGGGGTTACTGTCAGTTGAGGGCTGCAAACTGCCCGCCGGAGCGCGGGAACCTGCCTGCCGGAGCGCGACATTGATCTGGATCATCTGGCTGATTGCGGCGGTGGCCCTGGGCGCCGTCGAGATCTTCACCGGCACGCTGGCCTTCGGCCTGATCGCGGCCGGCGCGCTGGTCGCCGGCGGCGCTGCGGCGCTCGGCGGCAACGCGGTCATGCAGTTCGCCGCTTTCGTGCTGGCCTCGGCGGCGGGCCTGGGGATCGTGCGGCCGCTGGCGATGCGCCACATCCGGCAGGTCCCGCTGCTGCGCACCGGGACCGCGGCACTGGTCGGCCGGACCGCCTACGTGCTGGACGAGGTGACCGCGCACGGCGGCCGGGTCCGCATCGGCGGCGAGGAGTGGTCGGCGCGGCCCTATGACGAGTCACTGACCATCCCGGCCGGGTCGGCGGTCGACGTCATGCAGATCGAGGGCGCAACCGCGCTCGTGTACCCACGGGAGTAACCATGGACGCCGTATTCGCGCTGATCGCCGGCCTCGTCGTGGTCCTGGCCGTGGCGCTTTTCGCGATCAAGACGGTACGCATCGTGCCGCAGGCGCGGGCCCGCAACGTCGAGCGCCTCGGCCGGTACCGCAAGACGCTGGAGCCGGGGATGAACGTCATCATCCCGTTCATCGACCGGGTCAAGCCGCTGATCGACCTGCGCGAGCAGGTGGTCTCGTTCCTCGGCCAGCCGGTGATCACCGAGGACAACCTGGTCGTGAAGATCGATACCGTGCTGTTCTTTCAGGTCACGGACCCGCGTGCGGCCGACTACGAGATCGTGAACTACATCCAGGCGATCGAGCAGCTCACCGCGACCATGCTGCGCAGCGTGATCGGCAGCATGGACCTGGAGCAGAGCCTGACCTCCCGTGACAAGATCAACACGATGCTCCGCGGCGTGCTGGACGACGCGTCCGGCAAGTGGGGGATCCGGGTGACCAGGGTGGAGATCAAGGCGATCGACCCGCCGGTGAGCGTTAAGGAGGCGATGGAGAAGCAGATGCGGGCCGAGCGGGAGAAGCGCGCCGCGATCCTGAACGCCGAGGGCATCAGGCAGGCGCAGATCCTCACCGCGGACGGCGACAAGCAGGGCACGATCCTGCGGGCCGAGGGCGAGAAGCAGCGCCAGATCCTGTGGGCCGAGGGCCAGGCGTCCGCGATCGGCGCCGTATTCGAGGCGATCCACGAGGGCGACCCCGACCCCAAGCTGCTGGCCTACCAGTACCTGCAGACGCTGCCGCAACTCGCCCAGGGTCCAGGTAACACGGTCTGGATGATCCCGAGCGAGCTGACCACCGCGCTGAAGACGCTGAGCTCGGCATTCGGATCCGAGGGCGGCCAGGCTGAGGCCTCGGCGGCCAGCGGACACGTTCAGGCCGGGCGCGCGGACCGGGCCAGGCCCGAGCAGGTGCCAGCCAAGGCAGGCCCGGCCGAACTGCATGGCCAGGAGGGTAATGCCGAGGTCCTCGGCCGGGCGGCCGCGGCCGCGATAGCGCGCCGGGCCAATGCGTCCGGACTGCTTGACCTGGCGGCTCCCGCTGCCTCGATGGCTCCGATAGCTCCGGCGGCTCCCGCTGCCTCGATGGCTCCGGTGGCTCCCGCTGCTGCGGTCCCCGCCGCCTCGCCGCAGGTGGCCGATCCGGACGACGTGCTGGCCAGGATCGGCCCGGCCGAGGTACCTGACCTGGCGGATCCGGCCGAATTGCTGGCGCAGGTCGGCCCGGTCCAGGTGCCTGACCCGGCAGGCCACGCGGGTCACGCGGGTCAGGCAGACCCGCCCGGCCCGGCGAGCTGATCCCGGCACGCTCGGCCCGGTCCCGGCACTTCGCTCGGCCCGCCCGCCCGGCCGTTCGCCCGCCCGGTCAGCCGGTGCAGCCGGGGACCGCGGCCGGTGGCGCGCAGTTGTCCGGCCGGTTGAACAGCACGGGGGTCCTGGTCAGGGTTACCCCCGCGCCGTAGATCCCGCCGCCGTCGGTCCCGGCCCCGTTGCCGATGACCTGGCCACTGGACAGCGACAAGGCGGCGTTGACCTGGTTGTCGCCGGTCTCGTTGTAGATGCCGCCGCCCAGGCTGCCCGCGCTGTTGCCGGAAATCGTGGTCCCGGTCATGGCGGTGGTCGCCCCCCCCTCGCCGGAGTAGAGGCTCTCGCTCTCGCCGATGTAGCCGCCGCCGTTGCTGCTGGCATGATTGCCGATAATGTCGGTATCGGTCACGATCATGCTGCCGGTCTCGTTGGCCAGGCCGCCGCCGACAGACGCGGTGTTGCCCTCGATCTGATCACCGCTGACGTGCTCGTCGAACGGCGCGCCGGGGCCGTCGAAGTCAATCCCGCCGCCGGTGCCACCAGCGCGGTTATCGGAGATCTGGCTGTCGGAGATGCTCATCCCCTCGCCGTCGGCAATGGCGCCGCCATCTCCGCCCGTGCTGTTGCCCTCGAACACGTCATGGGAGATCACGCCACCGCCCCCGGCTACCGCCTCGACCGCGCCGCCGCCGCCGTCCGCGTGATTGTCGTAGAACCGGGAATCGGTGATGACGGCGCCTTCGGCGATGGAGAAATCCCAGATCGCGGCGCCGTAACCGGTGCTGGTGTTCCCGGTGAATACGGTGTCGTCGATCACCGGGCCCTGGCCGGTATCTGCGGTATAGATGGCCCCGTGGTTGTCGGTGAACGTGCTGCCGTTCACGGTCAGCACCGGCAGGCCAATGAAGTTGATGGCCGGGACGCCGTTGCGGAAGTTCAGGTCGTCGACGGTCAGCGCGCCGAAGGACTGGATCAGGGCGAACTTGGGGATGCCGGGGTCGTAGCTGCGCACCAGGGTGGCGTCGTGGCCCAGGATGATATACGCGCCCTGGTTCGGTACAGGGATAGTGGCCATCTGCTTGGTCAGCACGTAGAGGCAGTGCGGGGACAGGCTGAGCGTCGTGGCGTTGTCGTTGCCGCTGATGGTGGTGAAGGCGGTCGCCAGGGCGGCAGCGCTGCACGGCACGCTGATGACGGGCTGGGCCAGTGCGAACCCGGCTGGGCTGCCTATGGCGGTCATCGCGCCTAATGCGGCCACTGCGGCCGCAGTCCTGACTTTCTTCCCGGTCATTGATATATATGCCCTTTGCGATACTAGGTTAATCAATCCTTAGACCGGAGTATAACATCCGTAGGGCCGCGCGATCCGCCATTCTAAGAATGACCGGAATGCAACAGTAAAATGGCTGCTGAATGCGCTACGGCCCGGCCCGGCAGAGTCACGGCAAGGCGGATTATTTGCCCGGTTGGCCGCGGCCAGGTTCGCCGGTCAGATCCGGATGGCCAGGCCCACGGTCAGCAGCGCGCCGAAGGCGAGCTGCAGCCGCCCGGTCTGGCCCAGCGCGGTGATCAGCGACGGGCCGGATGCGCCGTCGTGCACCAGCCGGGCCGGCGGCAGCGCGAACGGCACCGCGGCCAGCGCGACCAGGGCCAGCGGCGTCACCGGCGCCATCGCCGCGGCCACGCAGAACGGCACCGCGATGCAGGCCAGGTACAGCAGCCTGGTCCGGTGATCGCCGAGCACCACGGCCAGCGTGCGCTTGCCGGTCACGCTGTCGGTCGGGATGTCCCGCAGGTTGTTGATGACCAGCAGCGCGCAGGCGAGCAGCCCGACGGGGGCGGCCGCGGCCACCGCCAGCCAGGGCATCCTGCCCATCTGCACGTACGCGGTCCCGGCCACCGCGGCCAGGCCGAAGAACAGGAACACCGACAGCTCGCCCAGCGCCCGGTAACCGTACGGGTGCCGCCCGCCGGTGTAATACCAGGCAGCGGCCACGGCCGCGGCCCCGACCAGCAGCAGCCACCACGACGTCACCGCGGCCAGGACCAGCCCGGCGGCGCAGGCGACCGCGAAGCTGCCGAGCGCCGCGGCCAGTACCTGGCGCGGCCGGGCCAGGCCGGAGCCGACCAGCCGGACCGGGCCGACCCGCCGCCGGTCGGTGCCGCGCACCCCGTCGCTGTAGTCGTTGGCGTAGTTGACCCCCACCTGCAGGGCCAGCGCTACGACCAGCGCGAGCCCGGCCCGCCAGGCCGAGAACCGGCCGTAGCCGAGCGCCACGCCCGAGCCCACCACGACCGGGACCACCGCCGCAGGCAGCGTGCGCGGCCTGGCTCCCGCCATCCAGTCCCGTGCTGCGACCACGAATGCTTCCTCCCGCCCTGCCGCCCTGGCCCGCCCTGCCCGCCCTGGCGCCCGCCCGCGACGCTACCTGACCGGCCGTGCGGCCTCGCTCGCCCGCGAGGGTAACCGCCAGGGCACCGTGCCCGTCCCGGCCGGCGGCCCGGCAGGATAAGGGTATGGCGATCAGGTTCCCGGCCCCGCTGCGGCCCGGCGACCGGATCGGCGTCACCGCCTCGTCGATGGGAGTGCGGCAGGCCGAGCGGGTCCGCCTCGAGCAGGCCGTAGCCGCGGTCACCGAGCGCGGCTACCGGGTTGTGCTCGGTGCCTGCCTGGACGGGGATTCGCACGTCAGCGGGCCGGCCGCGGACCGGGCGGCCGAGCTGATGAGCATGCTCACCGACCCGTCCATCCGGGCCGTGGTGCCGCCGCGCGGCGGCGAGACCGCGATCGACCTGCTGCCGCTGCTGGACTGGGACGCGATCGCCGTGGCCGAGCCGACCTGGTTCATCGGGTTCTCCGACATCTCCACCCTGCTGCTGCCGGTGACGCTGCGGTCCGGGCTGGCCACGCTGCACACCAACAACCTGCTGAACACTCCCTACCGGGTCGGCAAGCCGCTGCTGACCTGGCTCGATGTGGCCGCGCTGCCGGCCGGCTCGGCGTTCTCCCAGTCCGGCGGCTGGGCCAGGCTGGACTCCGGCGGCCCGGTGCGGGTCAGCGGGCGGCTGATCGGCGGCTGCATCGAGACTCTCAGGCACCTGGCAGGCACGCCGTACGGCGACATCAGCGAGGTTCGGACGGCAGCACGCGGCCGACGGCCTGATCGTCTTCCTGGAAGCCGCAGGCGACGACGCCTACTCGGTCTGCCGCAGCCTGCACGGCATGCGCCTGGCCGGGTTCTTCACCGGGGCAACGGCGGTGCTGGTGGCCAGCACGCTGGCCCCGGACAGTCCGACCATGACCCAGCACGAGGCGGTGCTCGATGCCCTCGGCAGGCTGGGCGTGCCGATCGTGACCGGCCTCGGCTGCGGGCACGTCCCGCCGTACCTGCCGGTCGTCAACGGCGCCACGGGCCTGCTGGAACTCGGTCCCGGCCAGGCGGTGCTGACTCAGACCCTGGGCTGACTCAGACACTGGGCTGACTCAGGCACTGGGCTGACTCAGGCGGGTGGCAGCGCCTCGCAGGCCGCGTCGTGAACGGCGGTCACCTGGCCGGGGTCCAGCCGGGCCAGGCGGCTGGACCGGCTGCGCCGCCGCAGGTACTTGCCGAGCCGGCGGCCGGCGAACACGTCGACGCTGCGCAGCGCGGCCACCACCCACGGGATCGTCGGCCCGTAGATCGCCATGGCGGGCTGCACGTCGACCCGCCGGCCGAGCTCGGCCGTCAGCAGCGCGGCGGCCTGCGCCGCCTTCCAGCGGGCGTGCGCGAGCCGCTCCTTCTGGCTGAACGGGCCGTGGTAGAGCTGCTGCCCGGATGAGGCCCGGATCAGCAGCCGCCGGTCCCAGCGCTCGGAGTCCAGCGCCACCACCCCGCCCGGCCCGATCACCAGGTGGTCGATGACCGAGTCGGTGCCGGGGATGGCCCTGGCGTTCAGCGCGACATACCCGGCCCGCCGGAGCAGGAACAGGCGTCGCCTGGTCCGGCGCTGCGCCGAGGTGGACCTGGCCGCGGCCGGGATCACGGTCATGGTCTTGGACCGGTAGATGATGTCGGCGATCGCTACCAGCGCCGCGGCGGTCAGCCCGATCCGCCAGCCCGCCCAGATGGTCACCGCGATGCCGGCCCCGGCCGCCACGACCACCCGCAGGATCCAGAACGGGAGCCGGGGGTCGGTGCCGAGCCCGGCACCGGCCGTGACCGGGCGGGCAGCCGCGGCCACGCCGCGCCGGCCCGGATCGGTGTCTGCCACCACGGTGTCTGCCACCACGGTGTCTGGCACCACGGTGTCTGGCACCACGGTGTCTGGCACCACGGTGTCTGGCACCACGGGCAGCGGCTCGGTCTGACCGTGCGCCGCACCGGCCTGCGCGCCCCCGGTCCAGGCACCCTCGTCCCGGTTCACCTCCCTGAGCGTAACCGAGCCAGAACTCAGCGTCTATTAACCCGCCTGGCTACGGGCGCGCTGGACCTGGCAGGCCCAGGCCGTCTACTGTTCGGTAACGTGACCCAGATTCATGACCTGACCGTGCTCGAGCTGGCCGCCGCGATCCGGTCCGGCGAGCTGTCCCCGGTCGAGATCACCGACCATTACCTGGGCCGGATCGACCGGCTGAGCGACCAGGTCGGGGCGTTCTACACGGTGACCCACGAGCTGGCCAGGGAGCAGGCCGCGGCGGCGGAGAAGGCGGCGGTCCAGGCCCGCCGGGCCGGGGACGGCGAGGCGGAGGCGCTGCCGCCGCTGACCGGGGTGCCGATCCCGATCAAGGACCTGAACATGGTCGCCGGGGTCCGGCTGACCTTCGGCTGCTCGCTGTTCGCCGACAACGTGGCGACCGAGGACGACTACGTGGTCGGCGCGCTGCGGTCGGCCGGCATCGTGATCACCGGGAAGACCGCGGCACCGGAGTTCGGCCTGCCCTGCTACACCGAGACGAGGATCGGCCCGCCCGCCCGTACCCCGTGGGACCTGTCCCGCTCGGCCGGCGGGTCAAGCGGCGGCGCGGCCGCCGCGGTGGCCGCCGGGCTGGCCCCGGCCGCCCAGGGCAGCGACGGCGGCGGCTCGATCCGGATCCCGGCCAGCGTGTGCGGCCTGTTCGGGATCAAGCCGACCCGCGGCCGGATCTCCGGCGGCCCGCTGATGCCCGACCTGGCCGGCCTGTCCACCGACGGCCCGCTCGCGCGCAGCGTCGCCGATGCCGCGCTGCTGCTGGACGCGATGACCTGCCACCACCCGGGCGACATGTACACCCAGCCGCCGCTGCCGGCCGGGGACAGCTTCCTGGCCGCGGCCCGGCGCGACCCCGGCCGGCTGCGGATCGCCAGGTCCTTGCAGAACGCGGTGCCCGGCGCCGATGCGCACCCGGACTGCGTGGCCGCCTACGAGGAGGCCAGCGCGCTGCTGGCCAGCCTCGGGCACGAGGTCGAGGACATCGAGCTGCCGTTCGGCCCGGACGCGGTGCCGCAGTTCGAGATGCTGTGGTCCTCGATGGCAACGCTGGCCCCGATCGACCCCGCGCAGGAGGACCAGCTGCTGCCGCTGACCAGGTACCTGCGCGAGCGGGGCCAGCAGCTCACCGCGCCGCAGTTGCTGTTCGCCCAGGCCTACCTGCAGGCGATCATGCGCCCCGCGCTGAGCCTGCTGAACGGCTACGACGCGCTGCTCAGCCCGACACTGGCAAGGCCGCCGGTGCCGGTCGGCTACTTCGACGAGGTGGCGCCGGCCGAGAACTTCGAGCGGCAGAAGCTGTTCACCCCGTACACGGCGGTGTTCAACCTGTCCGGGCAGCCAGCGGTGAGCCTGCCGCTGCACTGGAACGCCGACGGCCTGCCGATCGGGGTCATGCTGGCCGGCCGGATGGGCGAGGAGTCCACCCTGATCTCGCTGTCCGCCCAGCTCGAGGCCGCCCGGCCGTGGCGGGACCGGCACCCTGCTCTGTGGTGATCACCCGCAGGGGGTGATGACCCCCGGCCCGGCGGCCGGGGACCGTTTGGCCATGACCTGCTGCACCCGAGGTCCGGCGGCCCTGGCATGAACCGGCTGCTGGCCCGGCTGGGCGCGGTTGCCGCCAGGCGGCACTGGGTGATCATCATCGGCTGGCTGATCGTCCTCGGCGGGCTGCTCGGCGCGCGGCAGGCGTTCGGCGGCGAGTACGTCAACAGCTATACCGTCCCCGGCAGCCAGTCCTCGGACGGCCTGAACCTGCTCAACAGCAGCTACCCGCAGCAGGGCGGCTACGCCGGGCAGATCGTGTTCCACGCGGGCAAGGGCACGGTGGCCCAGCAGTCGGCGGCGGTGAACAAGGCCACCTCGAACATCAGCAAGCTGCCGCACGTGATCAGGGCGGTCAGCCCGTTCGCGGCGCCGAACTCCGCGGCGGTCGCCAAGAACGGCACCATCGCCTACTCCAGCGTGTCCTGGAACACCAACCCGGACTCGCTGGACGCCGCCTACCTCGCCAGCCTGAACAAGGCGGTCGCGCCCGCCAGGTCGGCGGGCCTGCAGGTCGAGTACGGCGCCGGGGCCGGCCAGATCGGCCAGCCGGTCAGCGACCTGAAGTCCGAGGTCATCGGCCTGGCCTGCGCGCTGGTGCTGCTGCTGTTCATGTTCGGCTCGCTGATCACCGCGGCCATGCCGCTGATCTCGGCCATCTTCAGCGTGGGCGCCGGGCTGTCGGTGGTCGGGCTGCTGGCTGCCGCGATGACCTTCCCCACCACCGCGCCGACCGTGGCGACGCTGCTCGGCCTTGGCGTGGCGGTGGACTACGGCCTGTTCCTGGTGGCCAGGCACCGCGACCAGGTGGACGCCGGGCTGGGCATCGTGGCCTCGGCCGCCAGGGCCGAGGAGACCTCCGGTGCCGCGATCGTGGTGGCCGGCAGCACGGTCGTGGTCGCGATCCTCGGCCTGTACCTGGCCGGCGTGCCGTTCGTTGGCGCCCTGGGCCTGGCCTCGGCGGTCGTGGTGGCAGTGACCATGCTGGCGGCGCTGACCCTGGTGCCCGCGTTCATGGGCCTGGCCGGGGTTAACGTCCGGTCGCTGCATTCCCGGCTGCGGGCGCACCGCGAGGGCCTGTCCGGGCAGCAGGATGCCAGGCGCACCGCGGCGGCCCGGCAGGCGAAGCGCGAGCACGGCGCGTTCGCCCGGTGGGGCCGGCAGGTCAGCGCGCAGCCCTGGCTGTGGGGCGCGGCCAGCGTGGTCGTGCTGCTGGTCCTGGCCATCCCGCTGCTGTCGATCCAGCTCGGCCAGCCCGACAACGGCACCAACCCGACGTCGGACAGCAACCGCCTGGCCTACGACCTGCTCACGACCGGGTTCGGGCCTGGCGTCAACGGCCCGCTCACGGTCGTGGTCGCGCTGCCGAAGCAGTCCGGCTCGGCAACCCAGTCGCTGCTCAGCTCGATGGAGAAGAACGTCAGCGGCACGGCCGGGGTTGCCTCGGTGAGCCAGGCCTCGGTGAACCCGGCCGGCACCACCGCGGTCTTCAACGTCATCCCGGCCACCCGGCCGCAGGCGACGGCGACCACGAGCCTGGTGACCACGCTGCGCGACGACGTGCTGCCGAAGAGCCACGCGACCACCTACGTGACCGGCACCGTGGCCGGCAACGTGGACTTCACCCAGCGCATCACCAGCCGGATGCTGCTGCTCATCCTGGTCGTGATCGCGATCGCGTTCGTGCTGCTGACGATGGCGTTCCGGTCGGTGGTGATCGCGGTCAAGGCGGCCGTGCTCAACCTGCTGTCGATCGGCGCCGCCTACGGCGTGATCGTCGCGGTGTTCGAATGGGGCTGGGGGAACCACCTGATCGGCGTCTACTCCACGCTGCCGATCCCGGCGTACGTGCCGATGATGGTGTTCGCGATCGTGTTCGGGCTGTCCATGGACTACGAGGTGTTCCTGCTGTCGCGGGTGCACGAGCACTGGATCGCCAGCGGGGACGCGCAGGACAGCGTCGCGGCCGGGATCGGCGGCACCGCCCGGGTGATCACCACCGCCGCCGCGATCATGGTGGTGGTGTTCGCCAGCTTCGTGCTCAGCACCGACCCGACGGTGAAGATGCTGGCCGTGGGCATGGCCGTGGCCGTGCTGATCGACGCCTCCATCGTCCGGATGATGCTGGTGCCCTCGGTGATGGCGCTGCTCGGCCCGACGGCCTGGTGGATGCCGCGCTGGCTGGAGCCGGTGGTGCCGCAGCTGCGGCTGGAGGGCGGCGAGCCGAACGGCTCCGGCCTGGCGGCGCCGGAGGCCACTCCGGTCAGCAGCCGCCAGGCGGGCCGGTGACGCCGGTCCCCGGCGACGGCTGATCCACGATCCCGACGGCCGCGCTGCGCAGCACCGCGCCGAAGTGGACCACGTACCACCTGCCGCGCCAGGAGATCAGCGAGGCGATGCCGAACGACCGCAGCCGCCCGCCCGCCCGGTACACCACCCTGGCCCCGGCTACGTGCCAGTAGCCGACGCCGTTGTAGCAGACGCCCGGATCGATCCAGCTGGCCTGGCCGGACGGGACGATCACCCGCACCAGCGCGTCCCTGCGGGCCCGGCGGCCGAGCAGCTCATGGGCCGCCCGCACGTCCAGCCGGAAGTCGAGCACCAGCCGGTCATGCCAGTCTGCCGCCGGGTCGGCGATCGCCTTGACCTGCCGGTAGGCGCTCAGCGGGAAGAACGCGGGCATGCCCAGGTCCGGCCTGCCGGTCACCACGGCGGCCCACAGGTCGGTCATCTCGGCCCGGAACGCCGCAGTCCCGGCGCTGGGGAAGGCCCTGGTCTGGTGCAGCCGGGCGGGCGGCGGCGGGACCGCGATCACGGCCGGCGACGGGCCGGGCCGCGGGCTCGGACCCGGCGTGGCGCCCGGCGGCGGGGCTGAGCCGGCCACCGAGGCCGGCGTGACGGCCGTCCGGCCGGCGGTGCTGGCGGCCGGCAGGCCCGGCTGACCCGGCTTGCCCGGCGCGGTGACCGCGCTGTCGCAGCCGGCCGCCAGCAGCGCGGCCAGTCCTGCCACGGCAGCTGGCCGCACCCAGCGGTTCCGGCGGCCGCGCTGGTTCCGGTGGTCCCGGTGGCCCCGGTGGCCCCGGTGGCTCCGGCGGCGCGCTGCGTGGTCGGCTGGCATGGCTAGGTGATGAGCTCGAAGTCGATGTCCAGGGCGCGGTAGGTCTCGGCGGCCCGGCGATCACGGGTAGCCAGGGGGATGCCGTGCTCCGCTGCTGCGGCGGCGACAAGGGCGTCGCAGACCCCGCCGCCGGCAATGCCGAGCGATGCCAGCCTGGCATGGAGCCGCTGTGCGCCGTCGGCGCTGAGGAACCGCGAGCCGGGGAAGTTGTGCGCGAGCAGCCGGGCGACGGCGTGCGGGGTCCGCCGGTTCGGCGGCGGCAGCCGGGTGAGCACGGAGAAGGTCTCGAATGCAGCGTGCCCGCTCAGCCCGCAGCTCCGGTCGCCGATGGCCGTCCTGACGGCGTGGTGATAATCGTGGCCGGCCACGGCCAGCGCGACCGCGATGCTGGTGTCGATCAGCAGCTGCGGCCGGTCATCGCTGGTCGGCATCGCGCAGCGTCCGGACGAGCTCGTCACTGATGGTGGCATCACCGGCCGGGATGACCAGAAGGCCGTCTTCGTCCTGCAGGCTGTCATCGGCCAGCGGCTCGATATGCAGCCCCGCCCCGTCGGCAGTCACCTCGACCTCGCCCGGCACCAGGCCCAGGCTGTCCCGCAGCGCCTTCGGGATGACCAACCGCCCTGCCCTGTCAATGGTTGAGCGCATACCACAACGCTACCATTACATTGGCGACAGGTCCGGTTCGGTCGGCGGGTGACCGCTGAGCTGGGCGGGTACAAGTGCTGATATCCCGCCCGCGAGCGGCGGTCAATCACGGCTCAGCGTATGCCGGGGTCCTACCATGCGTATCGAGCGGCGGACAGCGAGGCGGCCGGGAAGCGGAATCTGGAGGTGCTGGCTTGTTACCGGAGCAGCGGCGGCGGCGCCGGCTGATCTGGCGTGCAGCGCACCTGGCCGTCGCGCTGGTCGTGGCCGGGGCGCTGGTTGGCGTGCTGGCGGCCGGGTTCGGCCCGGTGCCGGCGCTCGGCCCGGCCCTCGATCCCGGCCACGGTGCCTGGGCATCGGCGGCGGGCGGGCTGCTGCCGAGATCGGAGAACCTGACCGTGCCGGGGCTGGCACACCCGGTCGCGGTCTCGTTCACCGGCCAGGGCATCGCCTCGGTGCACGCGGCGACCCAGCATGACGCGTTCCTCGCCCTCGGCTACCTGCACGCGCAGTTCCGGCTGTCGGAGATGGACCTGGAGCGGCGGCTGGGCGAGGGCCGCCTGGCCCAGCTGGCCGGGCCGTCCGACGTCGGCCTCAGACGAGTTCGAGCTGCGGCTCGGGCTGCTCCGCACCGCGCGGGCCGAATGGGCGGACATGCCTTCCGCCAGCCCGGCGGCGCGGGCGCTGGTGGCCTACAGCCAGGGGGTGAACGACTACCTGGCCAGGCTCCGGGCCAGCGGGCAGTGGCCGGCGATGTTCTCGCTGGCCGGGGTCTACCCGGCGGACTGGACCCCGGTGGACAGCCTGGTGATCCAGGGCGTGCTCACCCAGGAGCTCGACTTCACCGCGACGCCGCTGGACTACGAGCTGCTCTACCGCTCGCTCGGCGCCCGGCGCACGATGGCCTGGTTCCCGGTGCTGCCGCCCAATCAGCAGGCGCCGTATGACCCGGGGCCGTACCGCAGGCTGCCGATGGCGCCGGTCATCAGCAACGGCGCGCTGGCGGCCGCCCGGACCGGGCCAGCCGGACTGACCGGGGCGAGCGCGCGAACGGCCGCCTCCGGGACTTCCGCCCGGCCTGGCCACCGCGGCCAGGGCGATCCTGGCCCAGGTCAGCGCGCTGCCCGCGGGGCGGGTGCATCAGTACCCGGACAGCAACGCCTGGGCGGCTAACGGGCCGAAGGTGGCCGGCGGCGGCACCCTGCTGGCCGGCGACCCGCATCTGCCGCTGACGCTGCCGTCGATCTGGTATCAGGTGGCGATCTCCGCGCCCGGCCTGTCGGTCACCGGGGTCAGCGTGCCCGGACTGCCCGGCATCCTGCTCGGCCACAACGCGCATATCGCCTGGTCGCTCACCGACGTGCAGAACCAGTCCGCGTTCTTCTACCGCGAGCAGACCAGCAAGGCCCGGCCCGGCGAGTACTTCTGGCACGGCCAGTGGCGCCGGATGCGCCGGCTGCGGTACTCGGTCCCGGTGCGCGGCGGCGCCACCCGGCAGCTGACCGTGGACCTCACCGTGCACGGCCCGGTGCTGACCCAGGCCGGGCAGACGGTATCGGTGGACTGGATCGGCGCGGTGCCGTCCCCGGACCTGGCCGTCATGTACCGGATCTACCAGGCCGGTGACTTCGCCCGGTTCCGGGCCGCGCTGGCGAGCTGGCGGGCGCCGGCCCAGAACTTCGTCTACGCCGATGACCGCGGCAACATCGGCGCGATCTCGGCCGGCTACTACCCGCTGGTGCGCCACGGCGACCCGTGGCTGCCGATGCCGGGCACCGGCGCGGACGACCTGGCCGGGGTGATCCCGTACGCCGCCGTCCCGCAGGTCTACGACCCGCCCGGGCACGTCGTCGCCACCGCCAACCAGCGGCCGGTCGGACCCGGCTACCCGTACTACATCGGCACCACGGCCAACGACTTTGATCCCAGCTACCGGGCCGCCGCGGAGTACGCCTACCTCGGTTCCCGCAGGCACCTGACCCTGGCCGGCTTCGCCGGCCTGCAGAACAGCCTGACCGACGAGCTGGCTGGCCGGATCGTGCCCCGGCTGCTGGCGGCGCTGCGGCACGCCGCGCTGACCCCGGTCCAGCAGCAGGCCGTCCGGCTGCTGGCCGGCTGGCACGATCAGATGGCGGTGTCCTCCCCGGCAGCCTCGCTCTGGTGGACGTTCTGGGCCGACTACCTGTCCGCCGTGTTCCGGCCCTGGTGGAGCGCGCTCAAGGTGCCGGTGCACACCGATCCGTTCGGGCTGGCGATCTCGCCCCAGCAGTTCAGCCTGGACGAGGTGCTGGAGGCCTGGACCCTGCGGGACTGCGCGAACCAGGCGTTCACGCCGCCAGGAGGGGCGGGCCAGTCGGGGCGGCCGGGCGGCGGGGCGGGCGCGGCGGGCGGGGCGGGTCGGGCGGGTCGGGCGGGCGGGGTGGGCAGGGCGGGGAGAAAACACCGCGACTGCGCCGGGGCCATGCGGTCCGCGTTCGCCACCGCGGTGGCCGGCCTGCATTCCCAGCTGGGCGGCAGCCCGGCCGGCTGGACCTGGGGCAGGCTGCACAGCCGGGAGCTGATCTCGCTGACCCAGGCCAGCGCGCTCGGCTACGGGCCGAAGGCGGCCGGCGGCGACCCGTGGACGGTCGATGCCGCCGAGGGCGGCATGACCTCGTTCGTGGGCCCGAGCTGGCGGATGATCGTGCACTGGCCCGGGTCGGGCCGCCCGGATGGGGTCGGCATCTTCCCCGGCGGGCAGAGCGAGAACCCGGCCTCGCCCTGGTACCAGAACCTGACCGGCGCCTGGTGGGCCGGGAAGTACCTGCCGCTGCCGCCAGCCGGCGGCTATCCGTCCGGCCCGGTCCGCTGGGTGCTG
The DNA here is from genome assembly GCA_963719705.1 of uncultured Actinomycetota bacterium. Taxonomy (GTDB): domain Bacteria; phylum Actinomycetota; class Actinomycetes; order Streptosporangiales; family Streptosporangiaceae; genus CAVRCV01. The sequence continues at coordinate 121,210 of CAVRCV010000005.1, read as the reverse complement.
GCGCCGTGAGCGCGGACCTGAAGCGGCTCGGCAGGCGCAACGCCTACCGGCTGGGCAGGCTGCGGGCGCAGGGGATCGGCGAGCCCGCGGCACCTGGCTCGTTCCGGGTCTCGTTCGCCCCGCCGCGCCATCGCGGCCCGGTAACGCTCTGGCTGCTCGCCTGGCTGTCCGGCGCAGTCCTGATCGCGCTCGCCGCGGCGGCCGGGCTCTGGTTCGGGCCGTTCGTCATCGGGCTGGTGACCGGCCTGGCGAACCGCCTCGGCCGGTGGCGGCTGCTGGTGCTGCTCCCGGTGACCGCCGCGATGGCCGCGGCCGGCTGGGGGATACCGCTGGCCTGGCAGGTCCTGCACGGCCAGCCCTACGGCGCGACCGCCAGGGTGATCGCCGCGCTGGCCGGCCTGCCCGCGCTGGCCGTGACCGGGTTCGCCGCCGCCCTGCTGGTCGCCGCCCTGCAGGCGATCATCGGCGGCTGGCTCGGCAGCGTCGCCACCGCGCGCCTGCGGGACGACTAGCTGCTGCCCGTCTCCCTGGCGCCGCGGCGCCGTCCGGCTGGCTGGCACGCGGCCGGATCCGCGACCAGATCCTGGCCTGGGCCACCGGGTGCGGGCAGCGCCGAAGGCACCGGCCGGGCGGTGCCGGCTCCGGGCTTCCGGTCAGGCGACCGCAGGCACCGTGCAGCCGGGGGAGCAGGGCCGGGCCTGGACCGGACCGCGCTGGCGCAGGGTCCCGGCGACCTGGCTGGCCACGCGGCAGGGGCGCCGGGTGACGTCGAGCCAGCCGAACCGGAGCGTGACCAGGCCCGCCGCCGCGGCCCGGTTGTCGCGCTGGATGTCGCCCCATCGCATATCGGCTGGATGCGAGGCCCAGCCATCCAGCTCGACCGCCACGCCGTACTCCGCGTACAGGATGTCCCGGTACTCGGTGCGCCCGCCGTGTCGCACCCGTACCTGGCGCTGGCCGCGCGGCAGCCGGTGCCGCCCTTCCACATCGCGCACATAGCGGTGCTCCAGCACCGAATGGATGCCGTCGAAGTCGGTGCTGATAGCCGCATTGAGCTCGGCCCGCCAGCGGGTCCGCGGCCGCAGGCTGAGCGCGTCCTCCAGTCGCGGCCGGGTAGTGAACCTGCCGCCAAGCGCCCTGGTCACCCAGCCGTAGGCATCCTCCGGCGTGGCGGAGACCTGGACCAGGTCCAGCACGGTTTCCTCGATCCGGCTCCGCGGCGGCGCCAGGGCCGGATGCCGGGCCTGGCTTGCCCTGGCCGACATGTGGATGACCAGCCCGTCGGCCGGCCGCACCCGCCGGTAGACCGGGATGGCGACGTGGATCAGCGAGCCTGTCTGCCGGATCAGGCCGGACAGCTCGGCGGCCGTGTGGTGACTGAGCATCGCGCCGTCACCCGCGTAGAGGACCGCCGCCCATAACCTCGTCGGGCGCGATGGCTCGCCGGTGAATACCGCGTAAGTGCCGGGATACAGCCGCTGCCACTGGCGGTTCTGCAGCCGCCAGTGCAGCGCGGCCAGGCTCAGGCCGCTGAGGGCCTGTTTCCTGGTCAGCACGCCGCTCTGGAACCGTGCCAGCTCTTGCAGCGATCCGGGCAGGTCGGCAGCCACGACCTCAGCATGCCTCCGGCCGCCGACAACCACCGGCTTTCATGATCCTGTAAATAAAGTTATGCCCCACCAGTACTTTATTTACAGGATCATGAACTGCCCTCTGAAAGCAGCTCTAGCTGGAGCTACTGTCTCGCCGCCGGAACCGGCGGCGAGGAGTCGTCCGGGCAGGGGATCATGGGGAGGGTGATCGATCCGGGGCTGGCTCAGAGAGCCGAGGCAGCAGGCATCGCGCTCAGCTACCGGGACTGGCGGGAGCGGGACGTAGCGGTCGGCGCGGAGACTGTCGCGGCGATACTGGCAGCGCTGGAGGCGGCGCCAGCGGCGGCGCCGGCCGCGCGCGGCGGCACGGGGGCGGCCGGAGCCGCGGGGGCGGCCGGAGCGGAGGAGAACGGGCTCTTGCCGCGGCAGCCGGGACGGCGGGAGTGGGGGTTTACGGTCCAGCTGTACTCGCTGCGCTCGCGGGGCTCCTGGGGGCACGGGGACCTGCGGGATCTGGCCGAGCTGGCGGCCTGGAGCGGCGGCGAGCTGGGCGCCGGGTTCGTGCTGATCAACCCGCTGCATGCGGCCGAGCCGCTGCCCCCGGTCAGCAACTCGCCCTACCTGCCGATGACCAGGCGGTTCACCAGCCCGCTGTACCTGCGGATCGAGGACATCCCGGAGTACCGGCAGCTCACCGGGCAGCAGCGGGCGCGGATCGAGGCCCTGGCCGCGCCGCTGCGGGCCGCCGGTGCCACGGTGGCCCTGATCGACCGGGACGCGGTCTGGACGGCCAAGCGGGCCGCCCTGGAGATCATCTACCGGGTGCCGCTGACCGCGGGGCGCCGCGGCGAGCTCGACCGGTACCGGCAGCGCGAGGGAGCCGAGCTGGCGGCCTGGGCGGCCTGGTGCGCGCTGGCCGAGCGGCACGGGCCGGACTGGCGCTGCTGGCCGGCCGCGGCGAGGCGGCAGCCCTCCGCTGCCGTGGCCGGGGACCGGCCCGGGCTGGCGGCCACGGCGGACTTCCACGCCTGGGTGCAGTGGCTGGCCGATGAGCAGATGGCGTCCGCGCAGCGGGCCGCGCTGGCCGCCGGGATGGACACCGGGATCCTGCACGACCTGGCGGTCGGCGCGCATCCCGGCGGCGCCGACGCGTGGGCGCACCAGGACCTGCTGGTGCCCGGCATGAGCGTGGGCGCGCCGCCGGACGCCTACAACCAGCTCGGCCAGGACTGGAGTCAGCCGCCCTGGCATCCCCGGCAGCTGGCCGCGGCCAGTTACCGGCCGCTGGCCGACCTGTACGCCAGTGGCCTGCGCCACGCCGGCGGTCTGCGGGTGGATCACGTGATGGGGCTCATGCGGCTGTGGTGGATCCCCGACGGCATGCCGCCGGACCGTGGCGCCTACGTGCGCTACGACCACCGCGCCGCGGTGCGGGCGCTGGCCTGCGCGGCAGGCCGGGCAGCCGCGCTGGCGATCGGGGAGGACCTGGGCACGGTCGACCCGTGGATCCGCCGCTACCTGGCCAGGCACGGGGTGCTCGGCACCTCGCTGCTCTGGTTCGCCCACGACCGCAGAGGCTCCCCGCGCCCGGCCGGCCGCTGGCGGCACGGCTGCATGGCGACCGTGGGCACGCACGACCTGCCGCCGGTCTCCGGCTTCGTGACCGGCGAGCAGCTGCGCCAGCGGGAACGTCTTGGCCTGCTGAAAAACCCGGAGACAGAACGAGAATCGGCCAGCCTGATGTTGCGCCGATGGCAGCGGGCACTGGAACGCCAGTGCCTCGTCCCGGCCGGGCGGCAGCCGGGACCAGGGGAGCTCACCGTGGCGCTGTATGCCTACCTGGCCCGGACCCCGTTGGTGCTGATCGGCGTGTCGCTGGCGGACGCGGTCGGTGACCGCCGCACCCAGAACATCCCCGGCACCGTCGATGAGTACCCGAACTGGCGGATACCGCTGTGCGACGGTGCCGGGCGGTCCGTGCTGCTTGAGGACCTGCCCGGCCTGCCGCTGGTCCGCGCCGTGAGCCGGGCAGTGCAGGCCTGACAATGTAGCGGCCACCGGCCGGGCGGCCGCCCGCCACAATCGGGCCGGCTAGCCAGCCCTGGCGTCGCGCTCGCGGCAGCGCAGCGCCCTGGCCACGCCGTCGCGGCCCTCGCCGAGCAGCCGCCGCAGCGCGGGCGGCAGGTCGCGGGCGAGGTAGTCGTCGGCGGTGGCGAGCGCGGCCGGGCTGACCGCCCACGCCGGGTAGCCCGCTGCGGCGAAGAACCGGGCCATGTCCAGGCCCCAGCTGTCCCAGAGGCCGGCCACCTCGTCGAAGAACCGCTGCGTGTACGGTTCCAGCAGGTCCGGCTGGTCGAGGTCGGCGAATCCGCCCAGCGTCGCCCGGAACACCGCGTTCGGCAGCGTGCCCGAGGTGATCGCGGCCCAGGCCGCCGCCTTCGCCGCCGGGTCCGGCAGCGCGGCCCGGCACCTGGCCGCGTGCCGCTCGCCCGCGTCGGTCTGGTCGCGTTCCAGCTCCGCATCGATCCTGGCCGGGCTGGCCGCGCCCCGGCTGACCAGTCGGCGTAGCAGCAGCCAGCGCAGCTCGGTGTCGACCGCGAGCCCGTCCAGCCGGACCGAGGAGTCGAGCAGGCCGGACAGCAGCTCCAGGTCGGCCGGCCGCTCGCCACCCTGGCGAGCGCCCGGGCGCAGGCAAGCTGGCGGTCCGAACCGGCCTGCGCGCTCAGCAGCAGGCCGCGCAGGGCCGCCGCGAGCTGGCCGAGCCCGCTGTCCCGCCAGGCCGGGTCGGCGAACCGCCGGGCCGCGCTCGCCGCCTGGCTGAGCACGCTCTCCAGCAGCACCGTGTCGGTGACCGAGTTGGCCCCGGACAGCACCAGCCGGAGGTAATCCCTGGCCGGCAGCTCGGCGTCGCGGCACATGTCCCAGGCGGCCGACCAGCACAGCGCGGCCGGCAGCGAGTCGGTGAAGTCACCGATCCCGCCGATCAGGGTGGCCATCGAGTGATCGTCCAGCCGGATCTTGGCATAGGTCAGGTCGTCGTCGTTGACCAGGACCAGATCCGGCCGCGCCTGGTCGTTCAGCTCGGGCACCTCGGTGAGGTCGCCGGTCACGTCGGTCTCCACCCGCAGGCGCCGGGTCAGCCCTGCCGCGGTCCGGTCGTACAGGCCGATGGCGATCCGGTGCGGTCGCAGCGTGGGCGGGAGATCCCTGGCGTCCGCGACCTCCTGCCGGATGGTGAACGACCCGAGCCGGCCCTGCGCGTCGGTCTGGTAGAGCGGCCGCAGGGTGGACACTCCGGCCGTTTCCAGCCACGCCTTGGACCAGCTCGACAGGTCCCGGCCGGAGGCCTGTTCAAGGGCCGAGAGCAGGTCGGCGAGGGTGGCGTTGCCCCAGGCGTGCCGGGCGAAGTAGCCGCGGACCGCGGCCAGGAAGTTGTCCTGGCCCACGTAGGCCACGAGCTGCTTGAGCACGGCGGCGCCCTTGGCGTAGGTGATCCCGTCGAAGTTCACCTCGACCGCGGCGATGTCGTCGATGTCGGCGGCGATCGGGTGGGTCGACGGCAGCTGGTCCTGCCGGTAGGCCCAGGTCTTCCAGGCATGGGCGAACGTGGTCCAGGCGTGCGGCCACCGGGTAACCGCGGCCTGGGCCACGATCGACGCCCAGCTGGCGAACGACTCGTTCAGCCACAGGTCGTCCCACCAGCGCATGGTGACCAGGTTGCCGAACCACATGTGCGCCATCTCGTGCAGGATCGTCTCGGCCCGGCGCTCCCGCTCGGCGTCGGTGACCCGGGAGCGGAACAGGTAGCTCTCCAGGAACGTGACGCAGCCGGCGTTCTCCATCGCGCCCGACTTGTACTCGGGCACGAACAGCTGGTCGTACTTGCCGAACGGGTAGCGCACCCCGAACGCGCCGTGGAAGTAGTCGAAGCCCTGCCGGGTGACCTCGAAGATCTCGTCCGGGTCCAGGTAGGCGGCCAGCGACTGGCGGCAGTAGATGCCGAGCGGGATCCCGTCGTGGCTGTCCCGCACCTCATGGTAGGGGCCGGCCACCAGCGCGGTGATATAGGTCGGTACCGGCGGCGACGGCGGGAAGTGCCAGCTCCTGGCGCCGGGCCCGGCCGGCTCACCGGGCCCGGCTGACTCGCTGGCGCTGTCCGGTGCCATGTTCGAGACCGCCAGCCAGCTTTCCGGGCAGGTCACGGTCAGCTCGAACGGCGCCTTCAGGTCGGGCTGATCGAAGCAGGCGTACACCCGGTGGGCGTCGAACGTCTCGAAATCCGAGTACAGGTACACCGCCTGGTCGGCCGGGTCGGTGAACCGGTGCAGCCCCTCGCCGGTGCGCGAGTAGGCGCAGTCGGCCACCACCCGCAGCTCGTTACTGGCCGCCAGGCCGGCCAGGGCGATGCGGTCCCCGTCGTAGGCCGCCGGGCTGACCGGCTGCCCGTTCAGGGTTATCTCGGTGACCGCCGGGGCGGTGAGGTCGGCGAAGGTGGCGGCGCCGGGCTGGGCGCACCGGAACGCGATGGTCGTGACGGAGCGGAAGGTCGTCTCCCCGCCGGTCAGGTCGAGCTCGACCCGGTAGGACTCGACGCTGAGCAGGCGCGCGCGCTCGGCCGCCTCCGCGCGGGTCAGGTTGAAAGTCACTGCGCAGGTCCCTCCGTCGTAGCCCGCCGGTCCGGGCATGATCTCACGCTGCCCGCCTGGGGCGGGAGCGCGGTGCCCGGTGCTGCTGCCGGTTACCGGATGTCCGGAGGGCGTCCGGTGAGCGTCCGGAATTACGGGGAGGTAGCCCCAGTTGTCCGGCACAGGACTGGGTGACAGGAGAGGCGCGAAGGGCGTCCGGCATTACCCGCCAGGTGCCCTGACGACCGTAAAGGAGAGAAATGCCGGAGCAGGAGCCGACCATCGTCGACTTTTGGTTCGACCCGCTGTGCCCGTGGGCCTGGATCGCCTCCCGCTGGGTGCTTGAGGCCGCGCGGGTGCGCCCGATCAGGGTGCGCTGGCACGTGATGAGCCTGGCGGTGCTGAATGAGGGCAAGAAAGACCTGCCGGAGGTCTACCAGAACCTGATGCGGCAGGCCTGGGGACCGGTCCGGGTCTGCATCGCGGCCGAGCAGAAGGCGGGCAGCGAGGTTCTGCTGCCCCTCTATACCGCGCTCGGCACCCGCCTGCACCACCAGCGGGCCGAGCCGGACCGGGCCACCATCGAGGCGGCCCTGGCCGAGGTCGGCCTGCCCGCCGATCTCGCCGACGCGATGGACTCGGCCGCCTACGACGTGGCGCTGCGGGAGTCGCACCACGATGGCATGGACCGGGTCGGCTACGAGGTGGGGACACCGGTCATCTCGGTGGCCGGCACGTCGTTCTTCGGGCCGGTGGTCTCGCCGATTCCGCGCGGAGAGGTGGCGGGCCGGCTCTGGGACGGGGTGCTGCTGGTCGCGGGGACCGACGGGTTCTTCGAGCTCAAGCGCAGCCGGACCAGGGATCCCATCTTCGACTGATCCGGCGCCCTGCCTGTCCGCTGACTCCGCCAGCAGGCTGGGTCATCGCGGCTGGGGTCATCGCGGCAGGGGTCATCGCGGCAGGGGTCATCGCGGCAGGGTCATCGCGGCAGGGTCATCGCGGCCCGGTCACCCGGATGGTCCAGGCGCACCCGGACCTGATGATCAGGTGCTGCCAGCCGGGGTCGGCATAGGCCCGGCTGACGCCGTGCCCGGCCGGACCGGATGCGGCCAGGCCGATCCCGGCGCCACTGCCGTTCCCGGTGGCACTGCCGTTCCTGGTCGCGCTGCCATTCTTGGTCGTGCTGCCGTTCCCGGTGGCACTGCCGTTCCCGGTCGGACTGCCGTCGGTGACGAGGAACTCGGTCCTGCGGCGCTGCCCGCGGCAGCCGTGAAAGGACCAGCTCAGATTCCAGGTGCCGGGCCGGCCGACCCGGAACCGCCTGGTGATCTCGCTGCCGTCGCCGGCCAGGCCGAGCAGGAGTGCCGGCCGCGCCGGAGACGGTCCGCCAGCGCCGGTCCGGCCGCCGGCCGCGGCACGGGTCCGGCTCCCGGCCGCGGCACGGGTCCGGCTACGGCCGGCGGCGCCGGCCTGGTCGGAGCGCAGGGCCGCCGACTGGTGCGCTGTCGGGGTCACCGTCGCGCCGCGGGACGGGGCGCCGGCCGCGGCGACCAGCGCCACCGCGCCGATGACCAGGCACAGGCCGGCCGCCGCGATCCCGGCCGCGACCAGCAGCCGCAGCGCCCGCTCGTACGGCGGGGGTAACAGGCGTGCCGGGGCGGCGTGCCGGGGCAGATGCTCCGGTTGCGGCCAGTAGTAGGGATCCTGGTGAGTCATCCGGGTACCTTTGCGGATCAGCAGTCCGGGCTTGCGATAACGGAACGTGACTCAGCTGATGATTACTTACAGAGAGCGTTGTATCACGAAGTGAAGTCACGTCCGAGACTTACCGGCGTTTTGCCTGGTAGATGAGTCATCTCAAGTTCAGCGACGGACAGTGCCGGCCCGACGTGAGTGCTGGTTGATTACTATGTGTTCTTAGTAGATAACTTTTCGCTGCTGAAGCTATATACGTTACGTAATCAGCCGGGGTTCGCCCGCGCGGCTGCGGCGGCTGCCCCCACCGGCCGGGCCGTGGTAGGCGAGTATGGCTCCATGCGCAGCAACTACATCAACGGCAGCTGGATCCCGTCGGCTAGCGAGGCTGTCATCGACGTGATCAACCCGGCCAGCAAGGCGGTCATCGATCAGGTCCCGGCGGGGCACCCGGCGGACGTGGACGCGGCGGTGCAGGCAGCGCGCGCTGCGTTCGCCGGCTGGTCCGGCACGCCGGTCGCCGAGCGGGCCGGCCTGCTGGAGGCGGCTCGCCAGCTGCTGGCCGAGCGGGCCGACTCGGTCGCGGCAGTGATCACCGCGGACATGGGCGCGCCGCTCGCCTTCGCGCGCAAGGTTCAGGTCGGCACCCCGCTCGCGGTGCTTGCCAGCTACGTGGACCTGCTGGCGAGCTATGACTTCGGCGGCGGGCGGGTGGGCAACTCGCTGATCGTCCGGGAGCCCGCCGGGGTGGTCGGCGCGATCACGCCATGGAACTACCCGCTGCACCAGGTGGTCGCCAAGGTCGCCGCCGCGCTCGCGGCCGGCTGCACGGTGGTGCTCAAGCCGAGCGAGGTGGCCCCGCTCGCGGCCTACCAGCTGGCCGAGATCTTCCATGAGGTGGGTCTGCCAGCCGGGGTGCTCAACCTGGTCAGCGGCACCGGGACGGTGACCGGCGAGGCGATAGCCCGGCATCCGGGCATCGACGTGGTGTCCTTCACCGGCTCGGTGGCGGCGGGCCGCCGGGTGGCCGAGCTGGCGGCGGGCACGGTGAAGCGGGTGACCCTCGAGCTCGGCGGCAAATCGGCGAACGTGATCCTGCCCGGCGCCGACCTGGCGACCGCGGTGAAGGTCGGCGTGGCCAAGGCGTTCGTGAACGCCGGCCAGACCTGCAACGCGCTGACCCGGATGCTGGTGCCCGCCGACGCCTGCGCCGAAGCGGTCGGTCAGGCGGCCAAGAACGCCGAGCGCTACGCCGCCGGAGACCCGATGGCCGAGGGCACCAGGATCGGCCCGCTCGTGTCCGCCGCGCAGCGGGACCGGGTCGTGGGCTACATCGAGCGCGGGATCGCTGAGGGCGCACGGCTCGCCGCGGGCGGACCGGACCGCCCGGCCGGCCTGGACCAGGGCTGGTACGTGCAGCCGACGGTGTTCGCCGACGTGACCCCGGAGATGACGATCGCCAGGGAGGAGATCTTCGGCCCGGTGCTCTCGGTGATCGGCTACGGCACCGAGCAGGAGGCGGTGGAGATCGCCAACGGCACGCCCTACGGCCTGGCCGCCGCGGTCTGGTCGGCCGACCTGGACCACGCGGTGGCGGTCGCGCGGCAGCTGCGGGCCGGGCAGGTGGAGATCAACGGCGGTGCGTTCAACGTGGCCGCCCCGTTCGGCGGCTTCGGTCAGTCCGGTTACGGCCGGGAGCTGGGCGTGCACGGCCTGGAGGAGTTCCTGGAGGTGAAGGCGCTGCAGTTCTAGCCGCCCGGCAAAACCGCTTCGGCCGGGCAGGCCGGGTGAGCTAGCATGCTGGTCATGCAGGTCAGTACGCAGTGCACCGCGACCGCGCGAGCTATCAGCTCGCCGGTTGCCGCCGCCTGACCTTTCCCGCTCTCGGCGACCGGAAACGGCTCGCCGGAGCGCCGCCCGGTTCATCGTTCCTGACTGCGCTTCGCGGTTGCTTTCCGGCGCCTCTTGCCCTCGGAAACCAACAGACCGGAAGGAAGCGCGTCATGAACAGCGAGCAGGTCATCGAGACGTTTACCGGGTACTTCCGCGAGCGCGGCCATCGGCTGCATCACCGGGACCTCGCTGATACCGCCGCCGGGAGATCCGGTGCTGTTCACCACCTCGGGCATGCACCCGCTGACCTCTTACCTGGAGGGCAGGCCGCACCCGCTCGGCCGGCGCCTGGTCGGCGTGCAGCGCTGCCTGCGCACCACCGACCTGGACGAGGTCGGCGACGACATCCACCTGACCGTGATGGAGATGCTGGGCTCCTGGTCGCTCGGCGACTACGGCGGGCAGCAGAGCCTGCGCTGGGGGCATGAGCTGATCACCAGCGGCTTCGGGATCGGACCGGACCGGCTGCATGCGACCGTGTTCGGCGGCGACGGCCAGGTCGGCCCGGACACCGAGCTGATCGAGACCTGGGGCGAGCTCGGCGTGCCGGTCGAGCTGACCGTCGAGCACAACTGGTGGTCGAACGGTCCCACCGGCCTCTGCGGCCCGGACACTGAGCTGTTCGTCTGGACACCGAGCACCCCGCCGGAGGGTACGCCGGAGACCGACCAGCGCTGGGTGGAGCTGTGGAATCACGTGATGATGCGCTACCACCGCGATCCCGGCGGCGGCCTGCGGCCGCTGGATCAGCGATGCGTGGACACCGGCATGGGCCTGGAGCGGCTGCTGACGATCCTGCAGGACAAGACGTCGGTGTACGACTGCGACATCTTCGCGCCGTGGACCACGGCACTGACCGGGCTATGGCAGCCGGACCAGCAGTCCCTGCGCCTGCTCAGCGATCACCTGCGGTCCAGCGTGGTCGTGATCGGCGACGGGGTCCGGCCGTCCAGTACCGGGCGCGGCTACGTGCTGCGCCGCCTGCTGCGCCGGGCGCTGACCGTGCTCTGGCGCGACGACGGCTCGCGCACGCTGTCCGACCTCCCGGACGAGGCTGCTGTCCGGCACGCTCGGTCACTTCGGCCAGGACACCGGGGTCAGCGTGGTCCGGGAGGTGCTGGGCGAGGAGCAGCGGCGGTTTGGTGACCTGCTGGTCCGGGGGCGCAGCGTGCTGTCCCGGCGGGGATCCGGCCAGCCGCCGGACGAGACCGAGCTGCGTTACCTGCATGACACCCACGGCCTGCCCCGCGACCTGGTGCTTGACCTGCTGACCGGGCCCCCGGCCCAGCCGGGTACCGGCTGAGCCGGGGCCTGCTGAGCCGGGGACCTGCCGCCGCTGCGGGCGCTAGCTGCAGGAACGGTCCCGGTTCCCGTCGATCTGGTCGAAGTCACCGACGCCGTTGAGCTGCCCGTTGCCGCCTGACCACTGCCACAGCACCTGGCAGCTGGCCGGCGCGGAGGCGTACCAGACCGGCGCGGTCCCGTCCACCGACCAGCCGGACGGGAACGCGGACAGCGAGCCGGTCTCGTTCACGTAGGTCCACTCGGCCGTGTTGCCCAGGGTCTGGCCGGTGCCGAAGATGGCGTCCCAGGAATTGCCGCCGCCGCCGCCCGCCTCATACACCGCGGGCAGGTAGGCGCTGCTGCCGTCGACGTAATCCCAGAACCCGTTGAAGGTGTCCCGGTCCAGGCTGACCGGGATGGAGCCGGCCGTTTCGGTGCCGCTGCACACGCCGCTGAAGCCCTCGTTCCAGCCGTGCGGGTCGGCGGCCTCGATGTCCATGAAGATGTACGGGAACCCCAGCGTCTGGCCGACGTCGGAGACCGCGCGCTGCGCCTGCGAGGTGCCCCAGCTGGTCGCGCTGCTGGCCGAGCTGGTGTAGCCGCCCGGCTCCCGGCCGGGGCCGGCCATCATCCAGTAGCCCGCTGCCCCGACGCCGTCGCTGTGGTTCTTGAGGTTGCTCTCGGCGTCGTTGTAGCCGGTCTGGTTCCAGTTGACGCCGCTGGTGCAGCCCTGCCACACGTCATAGGCGCCGAGCTCGCCGACGTAGCCGCCGTAGGCACCGCCGCCCGGGCTGTCCGGCATCAGGTAGACCCCGCCGCTGGAGCTGTCCGGCACCGGCGCGTTGCTGTCCGAGCCGTACCAGAACCCCGACGGGCTGTCGCCCTGCGGCAGCACGCCGCCGCCCGATAGCTGCCGGGCCATCGGCATCAGCTGGCCGGCCGCCGGGCGCCCGGCCAGGTAGGTCAGCACCCTCGGCAGGCCGCAGAACCGCACCGGCCTGGCCAGCCGGACCGCCAGCCCGGCGCCGGCCGCCACCAGGCCGGGGTAGACCGTCGCGGTGCCGGCGATCCGGCAGGGCCCCGGACCATTGGTCCTGGCCACCAGCGCGACCGACGCCGGGGCGCCGCGGCTCAGGGTGAGATCGGTGCGCACCGGGCGGCCCTGCCGGTAGGCGGTCACCGGGCTGGCGGTCACGCCGCGCGGCAGCCCGGTCAGGGCCTTGGCGACCTGGGCCGGCCGCCGTCGGCGCGCAGCAGAACGGTCGGCCACTGGCCCGCCAGCACGCATGGGCCGCCGCGGCTGACCAGGCGCAGGATCATGACCGAGCCGCCCTGCCCGGCCGTGCCGTAGCTCGCCGCCAGGCGCATCCGCCGGGCGGTGCAGGCGGCCGGCGCCGGGCCGCTGGCAGTCCGGAACGGGGACGGGCTCTGGCTGGCCGCCAGGCTCCGGATGGCCCGGCTCAGCGCGCCGCGCGGGTAGAACGGGGACACCCGCAGCGTCCCGCCACCGCACGGGCCGAAGAACCGGGCAGGCTGCGCCGTGCTGAGCGACCCGGCCCGGCCGGGCAGCCCGAGCGTCAGCTCCCATCGCGTCCGGCAGCCGTCCGTGCTGTCGCCTGCCTGCACGGTCACAACGGCCTGCTGCCCCGGGGCCAGCCCGACCCGCCGCGGGCGGACCGGCGCCAGGTTGCTGAACGCGACCCGCACGGTGCTGATGCCGGCTGGCCCGGTACCGGTCGCCACGGCCAGGCCGGGCCAGCCAGTCAGCGCGCAGCTCGCGCGGCCGGCATTGCGCAGCAGGATGTTCCACGCCAGCCTGCCCATCCCGGTGGTGGGGTCACCGGCGATGGCGGTCGGGCACGGTCATGCTGAGCTGGCCGGCCGTGCACGCGTGATCACGCGATGCCGTCGGTAACGGTCCTGCCTGCGCCGGTGCCGTGATCATGGTCAGCGCGAGCGCGCTCGCCGCTACCGCGGTCATCGCGGCCGGGATGGCTAGCCTGGATCGGGCTCTCACCGTGGTTCCTCCAGTCCGGATCGTGATACTTACTGTCACTCTCGGCCCGTCTTACGGACTTGACGGTAATTCCGTATTAATGCCAAAAGCCGTTCCTGGCAATGACGGGATGGAGGCGGCATCCGGCAGGAGGAACCGGGCCAAGCGGATCGCGGCCGCGGTGACTGTCGCCAGCGCGGCGGGGCGCCGGTCCCGCGGGAGCCGGCGAGCGGCCTGGCCGGGCCGTGCTACCTGCGGCGGCGACGGCGGCGCGAGCGCCGCGTGGCCGCGGAGCCGGACGAGCCCGGTGCCTGTGCCGGCGTCCCGCCGGGCGCCGGATGTCCCGGCCCGGCCGCCCGGATGGCTGGCAGGCCGGTTCCGGCCGGTGCCGTGAGACCGGGCACGGCACCCGGTGCCGTGGTGCCGGCCTTCGCGGTGTCAGCTCCCGTGCTCCCTGGCCCCGTGCTGTCCGAAGCGGTGCTGCCCGGCCCTGTGGTGCGTGGCCCTGTGGTGCCCGGCCCTGTGATGCCCGGTGCGGTGGTGCCTGGTGCGGTGGTGCTCAGTGCCGTGGTGCCCCGGGTAGCGGTTTCGGCCGGCTTGCTGCCTGGCGCAAGATCCCCTGGCGTGGCGGGCACTCTGGGCTTCGCGGGGTCCCTGGGCTTGGCGGGATCCCTGGGCCTTGCCGGGTCGCCTGGCCTGGGGCCAGCCCGGTGGCCGGGGCCGCCGCGCGGCTCCTTGCGCCAGCCGGGGCTGCCCTGCGATCCCGGCTGGCTGGCGCGCACGGGTGGCCCTGGCCGGCCGGAACCCGGCGCGGCTGCCCTCCGCCGCGGCCGCCGCGCTGGCGGCCGCCTCGTCCTCGGGCAGCGGCCGGGACACATCCCTGGCCCGCATCGCCGCGTCGACCGTTATCTTCATGCTCGCCATCGGGACCCCTTGCCGCCGGCCGGACCGGGGCCGCCGCCGCGATCACCTGGCCGGTCCGGTCAGAATACGGCAGGGTTCCAGGGCGCCTGATGCCACGACATCGCGGCGGACAGCGCTGCCACCGCGCCCGGCCGCAGCTCGGCTGCCAGCCCGGCCCCGGCCAGCGCGCCGATCGGTGTACCGCCGAGGTAGGCCGCGCCGAGCGCCTGCACCGGCAGCGAGATGTCCGCCGCTGCCGTGGCGCGCTCGCAGGTTGGCGGCGCCGGGTCGGACAGCCCGCCCGCCCGCAGCCGCCACCGACCCGAGTTAGCCGGCATGAGCTCGTCGGTGACCTCGATGACCAGGTCGACGGGGCAGGCATAGCGCCGCCGGGACAGCGCGGCCGGCAGGTCGATCAGCCGGATCCACAGTCCGTCGGCCAGCCGCGGGCGGGCCCGGCGGCGGTCGGCCAGCAGGTGCAGCAACGGCTCGTCGGCCGGCCGCTGCGGCGCCTCGACCTGGCCGACCAGGTCCCTGGTCAGCAGGTCGGCCCAGAGCGCCGCGCTGGTCGCGGGATCCGCGGCCATCAGCTCCTGGACGGTCAGCACCCCGGTAGGTATGCCGTCGTCATCCCAGGACGGCTTGGCCGCGTACAGCGCGTACCCGCATGCCCCGGCGTCGTCCTCGGCGATCAGGCAGCGCAGCGGGCCCTTCCCGTGCCGGGCCCATTCCGGGTCCGCCAGCAGGCTCTCCCACCAGCGCTCGTCCCTGGCCATCATGCCGGGCCGGGACTGCGCGAAGGCGTCGTAGACCTTGCTCAGCTCGGCCCGCGGCTCGGTCGGCTTGACCAGCCGGAGCCGGATCCGGCCGGCCGCGGCGGCGACGGCTTCCGGCCGCAGCATCTGGCCCTCGCCCTGGCGGACCGTCAGCTGCACGTCCTGCGTCGCCATGCCGTAGCCGTACCGGCCGTAGATCGAGGCCTCCGAGCAGTACAGCGCGGCGACCGGCTCGCCCCGGTCGCTGATGTCGGCTAGCTGGCGGCGCATCAGGGCGGACAGGATGCCGCGGCGCCGGTGCGAGGGCAGCACGCTAACCCAGGAGACGCCGGCTACCCCGGTGGTACCGCCCGGCACGGTCATCTGGAAGGTAAAGGCAGCCGCCGTGCCCACGACGCGGTCACCGTCGAACGCCGCCAGGCTCCGCTCCGCCTCGAACGTGATCAGCTCATGCTCCAGCGCCTCGGCGGGCGGGTAGGTCGAGTTGAACGCCTGCTCGCCCACCGCGGCCAGGGCCCCGACCTCGTCGACGGTAACCGGCCGGATCGGATAGAGGTCAGCCATGGGGGCATTCGTACCCCAGCGGCCGCCGGTTGGCCAGTGAATATCTGCCCGGCCGGGCCGCGTGCACCCGGGCGGCGTGCACCCTGGCGGCGCGCAGACCCTGGCAGCGGGCCGGGCAGCGGGCACCCGGGCAGTGCATGCCAGGGCAGTGCGAACCCGGCTGTCGCTGACCGCCCGGCGGCGGCCGGTACAGTTCCGGCATCATGTTCTCCCGTTTGCCGGGCCGGCTGTGGCCGGCCGCGCGGTCGTCCGTGCTCCGGGCCCGCGGTCTGGTGCGGCGCCAGTTCATCACCAGGAACCGGCGGCTGGCCTTCGCGCTGGCGCTCAGCCTGGTCGCGATCGGGGTGGCCGCGGTCCGGCTCTCGGTGTGGTGGTTCTCGCCCGGCGTCATGATCCTGCCGATCCTGGCCGGCGGCCTGCTGCTGTGGCCGCGGGCGCTGCGGATCCTGTTCTGCATCGCGGCCGGGATGCTGGTGTACGACTGGCTGAGCGGGCGGGCCGGGCCCGGGATCGTGGCCACGATCGTGGTCACTGCCCTGTTCGCCGACGTGTTCGCCAGGGCACGGGCCAAGCTCGGCGTCCAGGGCCTGCGCGGGGACCAGATGCTGGTCGAGCTCAGGGACCGGATCCGGGCCCAGGGCAGGCTGCCCGGCTGCCGGCGGGCTGGCAGTCGGCATCGGTGCTCAGGCCGGCCGGCGGCTCGTCGTTCGGCGGCGATTTCCTGGTATCGGCCTGCGACGGGAAGACGCTGGAGCTCGCCCTGGTCGACGTCTCGGGCAAGGGCATCGACGCCGGCACCAGGGCGCTGCTGCTGTCCGGCGCGTTCGGCGGGCTGCTCGGCTCGGTGCCCAGGGAGCAGTTCCTGCCGTCCTGCAACTCCTACCTGATGCGGGGCACCCCGGCCGAGGGCTTCGTCACGGCGGTGCACCTGGGCCTGGACCTGACCACCGGGGACTACGTGGTCGCCTCGGCCGGGCATCCGCCCGCCGCGCAGTTCGAGGCGGGCAGCGGGACCTGGCGGCTCACCAGGGCCCGCGGCATCGTCCTCGGCGTGGTCCCCGACCTGCGCAGCGTGCCCGAGCAGGGGATGCTGCGGCCGGGCGACGCGCTGATGCTCTACACCGACGGGCTGGTCGAGGCGCCCGGCCGCGACATCGACGCCGGGATCGACCGGCTGCTCGGTGCGGCGGACCGGCTGGTGACGGCCGGCTTCGGCGAGGGCGCCGGGCGGCTGGTCGAGGCGATGCGGGAGGGCGCCGCCGGAATCCGACGACTGCGCGCTGGTGCTCATCTGGCGCTCGTGACCTGACCCTGTTCCGTCGCCAGCAGGCGCAGCGCATGCTCGACCAGCAGGACCAGGGCGTCCCGGCTGGATGCCCGCTGCCGGGCGTCGCAGAGCACCACCGGGATGCCCGGATCCAGGTCAAGGGCCGCGCGCACCGCGCTGACCGGGAACCGCCGCGCACCGTCAAAGCAGTTCACTGCCACCACGAACGGGATCCTGGCGTGCTCGAAATAGTCAACCGACCCGAAGCAGTCGGCCAGGCGCCGGGTGTCAGCCACCACGACGGCACCCAGTGCGCCCAGCGCCAGCTCGTCCCACATGAACCAGAACCGCTGCTGGCCGGGCGTGCCGAACAGGTAGACCACCAGGTCGTCGCTGATGGTGATCCGGCCGAAGTCCATGGCCACGGTGGTGGTGGTCTTGCCCTCGACCCCCGTGGTCTTGTCGATCAGCGCGCCGGGCTCACTCAGGTCCTCCTCGGTGCGCAGCGGCCGGATCTCGCTGACCGAGCCCACCAGCGTGGTCTTGCCGGCCCCGAAGCCGCCGGCGATGAGGATCTTGATCGTAGTGGGCAGGGCCGCTGCCGGGCCCCGCTGCTCAGAGGCGACGGAGGCCATCGGCCACCTGCTGCAGGACCTTCGGGTCGGTCAGCCGGCCCTGGGCCGGGCGGTGAATCCGGATCAGGCCGCGCTCGCGCAGGTCGGCCAGCATGATCCGGATGACGCCCAGCGGCAGGTCGAGGTCGGAGGCGAGGTCGGCGACCGAGACCGGCCGCTGGCAGCTCAGCAGTATCTGGCTGTGCTCCGGCTCCAGGCCGGACGGGTCGGGCGCCAGCCGGGACCTGGCCGAGACCAGCGCGACCAGGTCGAAGCTCTGCCCGGCCGGCCGGGTCCGGCCGCCCGTCAGCGCGTAGGGACGCACCACAGGTCCGGCCTCGTCGTCCAGCCACCGGTCACCTGGGGAGGGCATGGCGCATCACGCCGGCGGGCTATCAGCGTCGGCCGGCCCGAATCCGGACGGGACCGGCCTGGACCGCACCGCCAGGTGCGCCCCGACCCGCTTGACCAGTACGGCCATCTCGTATGCGATCAGGCCGGCGTCCGCGCCGGCCGCGGCCAGGACCGCCAGGCAGCTGCCCTCGCCCGCGGCGGTGACGAACAGGAACGCCGACTCCATCTCGACGATCGTCTGCCTGGCCGGACCGCTGCCGAACTGCTGTCCTACCCCCCTGGCCAGGCTCTGGTACCCGGCGGCGACGGCCGACAGGTGCTCGGCGTCCTCCCGGCTGAGCCCGCTCGATGCGCCGATGGCCAGGCCGTCCCTGGTCAGGATCACGGCCTTGTCGATCTGCGCGACCCTGGTCACCAGGTCGTCAAGAAGCCAGTCCAGCTCCCCGGCGTGACTCATGTTCGGCCTCCCCTGCCGCGACGCCAGTTGCGGATAGTTGCTGGTTCATTGTCGGCCCCGCCAGAGGCCGCTGGTTAAGTCCCCGGCTCCGTCCAGGGTCGGCTCGCCGGTAGCCGGCTCGGAGTCGGCGCCCGGTTCCGGCCCCTGGGCGGCGGCTGACACGGTGTTGCCGGCAGGCACGGCGTCGCCGGCAGGCACGGTGTCGCCGGCAGGCACGGTGTCGCCGGCAGGCACGGGCGGCCCGGCCGAGCGGCCGCGCTCCCAGCCTCGCTGCAGCGCAGCCATCGTGTTCCTGGCCGCCTCCGGTGATATCGGGGCCGACGGTCCGCCGTTGCCGCCGCTCGGCCCGGCCGGGTCCCGGTCCCGCAGCTGCGGCGCCAGGCTGGCCTGCCGGACCCTGGTCGGCAGCCCGAGCGAGGCCGGACCGGCGGGCGCGGCCGGACCGGCGGGCTCGGGCGGCCCGGCCGCCGGGCCGGCTGGCTCGCCGGGCTCAGGCTGGGCAGGCACGGCTGGCCGGCCTGCGGCCTGCAGCCGTCGCGCTCGCTGCAGCATCCGGGCTGCGGCCGGTCCAGGTCCAGGCGGATGTCCCAGCGCCCGGCGCCGAGGCCGCCCCGGAGTCGACGGGCGGGTGCGGGTCGGGAGTGCTGGCTGAGGAAGTCCAGGCGGTAATCGGGGTGTCCCCTTGGTCGGCGCCGGGGGGTCGGCGGGCTGGCGCGGGTCTGGAGCACGGTCGGAGGAGGAGGTCCAGGCGGTCATCGGGGGTGTCCCGTTGCCCGGCGCCGGGGGGCGGCGGGCGGGCCCGGGTCGGGGGTGCTGGCGTGAGAGGCCCGGGCGGTGAACGGAGGTGACCCGTTGCCCGGCTTTGCGGCCGTCACCGCCTCGATGCCGTCGGCGGACCGCCAGTCCGGCGGCCAGGCAGCGGGCGACAGGCCCGCTCCGGCTGGTGCCGGGCTCGTACCGGCCGGGGCCGGGGCCGCTTCGGCCTCGCTTGCCGGTGCCGGAGCTTCCCGGCCGGACCGTGCGTCCTCGGCAACGGTGACCGCCGGTGCCGGGGCGGCCGGGGTCAGGGGGATGGCCGGGCTCTGCGGTACCGAAAGGATCGCCGGGATCGCGGGTTCCGCCGGGACTGCGCGATCCGCCGGGACTGCGGGTTCCGCCGGGACTGCGGGTTCCGCCGGGACTGCGGGTTCCGCCGGGACTGCGGGTTCCGCCGGGACTGCGGGTTCCGCCGGGACCGCAGGTGAAGTCGGGACGGCGAGTGAAGCCGGGACTGCCTGGACCGCCGGGCCGGGCCGCGCCGGATCGGGCAGTCCGAGCGGGTCTCGGTCCTCGTCCCGGCCGGCGGCCGCGTGACGGCCGGTCAGGCGCACCGGCAGGGCGCCGTCGGCCCCGGTGATCTGCGGCCGCCCGGCGGGCTCGTCCACCACCAGCTCGCTCGGGACCAGCACGATCGCGGTCGTGCCGCCGTAAGGCGACGGCCGCAGCGTGATCTTGATGCTGTGCCGGCTGGCCAGCTGCCCGGCGATGAACAGGCCGAGCCGGTCGCTGCCGGACAAGTCGAACTGCGGCGGCACCGCGAGGTTCTGGTTGATCTCGTCCAGCTTCTCCGCCGAGATGCCCAGCCCCCGGTCCTCGATCTCGACCGCGAAACCGCGGCCCACCACGTCGCCGAGGATCCGGACCGGGGTGTTCGGCGGGGAGAAGATCGTGGCGTTCTCGGCCAGCTCGGCGAGCAGGTGGATCACGTCGGCCACGGCCGGGCCGGCCAGTGCCGCCCTGGTCCGTGACACCACCCGGATCCGGGTGTAATCCTCCACCTCGGCGACCGCGGCCCGGAGCACGTCGACCAGCGGGACCGGATTGCGCCAGCCGCGCCCCGGTGACTCGCCGGACAGGATGATCAGGCCCTCGGCGTGCCGCCGCATCCGGGTGGTCAGGTGGTCGATCCGGAACAGGTCCTCCAGTTCCTCCGGGCTGCTGGCCCGGCGCTCCATGCCGTCAAGAAGCGCGAGCTGGCGGTGCAGCAGCGACTGGCTCCGCCTGGCCAGGTTGCGGAACACGTCGCTGATCCCGCGGCGCAGCTTGGCCTCGTCCACCGCGGCCTCGATCGCGGTCCGCTGCACCTCGTTGAAGGCCTGCCGGACCTGCCCGATCTCGTCCGGGCTGGCCACCATCGGCGGCGCCTCGACGGCGACGTCGACCTCCTGGCCGGCCCGCAGCCGGTGCACGATGCCGGGCAGCCGCTCGCTGGCCAGGTCCAGGGCCGAGTCCCGGAGCCTGGCGAGCTGCCGGATCAGGCCCCGGCCGATCAGGATCGAGAACAGTACCGAAACGGCGATCGCCAGCAAACCGAGGCCGCCGGCCAGGAACAGCCGCAGGTAGGTTGCCCTGGCGACCGGCTGCTGCCGGAGCGTGAGCTCATCGGCCGCCTGCCTGCCCGCCTGCGTGAGGCCCGCCGCGACCGCCCCGGTCGCGGCGGACCAGGACGCCGGCGACACCCGCGGGGACGGCCGGGGCGCCGGGGAGGAGATGACGCTGTTCTCCAGCGTGGTCAGGGCGTCCAGGGCCGCCGGGCTGACGTCCCTGGCGTAGTAGGCGCGGTAGACCGGGTCAAGCTGGGGCAGGGTCTGCTGGTACAGGACCCGGCGCGCGCCGACCAGCTGGGTGAACTGCTGGCGGTCGGCGGGGGAGAACGAGCGCGCGGCCAGGTCGCCGGACAGCAGCGCGTCCTCCTGCAGCAGCATCTCCTCCGACCTGCCCACGTTCACCAGGGCCAGGCCCTGGGCGGCCAGCGGGACGTTGGTCTCCTGCAGGATCAGCTGGTTCAGCACCAGGTCGGCGGCGGCGAAGATGTTGCTGTAGGCGCGCAGCGCCTGCGCCCTGGTGATGTGCAGGGCGGCGACCCGGGCACGCAGCGCGGTCAGCCCGCCGGATTCCCGCAGCAGCACGCTGACCGCCTGCTTCTCCTGCGGCGATGAGCTGCCGGTCGCGGCCGGCGAGGTCACCGCGGTCCGCACCTGGCGCAGCGCCAGGTCGGTCCGGAGCTCCTGGGCGCGCAGCGCGGCCAGGTTCCGCTGGGTGTGGCTGGCCAGGTAGACGACGGCGAGCAGGCGCTCCGCGTCGACCTGGCCCTGGAGCGTGCCGGTCGGCAGCCCGATGGTGTTCTTCACCGCCGCGGACCTGGCCAGCAGCAGGGCGTCGTGGGCGGTGATGCTCACCGCGAAGGCGTACAGCCCGGCCAGGGACAAGATCGGGATGATGACCAGCAGGAAGACCCGCATGCGGATGGACCGGTAACGCAAACCCATGGCTGTGATCCCAGTGTTGGCTGTTACCCCAGTGTTGGCTGTTGCGGCCGGGTCGCGAGGTACGCGCGAGACCCGGCTAGCTGGAAGATAAGCGAGCCTAACAGCAGATAGCCGAACCCCACCACGAAAACAGGGCAGTACGTCCGGTAACGCGCTGATGGCGACCGGTAACCTGGCGTCGGGACCGGCGGAACCGCTGCGGGACCGCGCGGGAAGCAGGATTGGCCGTTTGGCGCAAACTCAATATGACGCGCACGTCAGTTATCCATATGACATGAACGTCAGTAATACCGGCTTCACGCAAATGAGATACTAGAAACACGGGCAGTGGCGAGCGAGCCATCGCGCAGGCAACCCCAGACCGGTGGCACAATTCAGGTTCGCGCAGCTGGCCGGGCCGCCTGCGCTGCGGAAAGACGACGCCCATGTCATATGACGCCGATGTCATTGTTGCGTTTAAATGCAGACTATGCAGAGATAGGGTCGGCGCGAGGATGACGGGAGGCGAATGAGCCAGGAGTTGCTGCCAGGCGGTTCAGCGGACGCCGCCGACGCGATGGCCGCGAAAGCCGCCGGGGAGAACTTCCCGGTGGCGCTGCGCCTGCTGCCCGCCCGCCGCAGACAGCAGCTCATGGCGGTGTACGCGTTCGCCCGGATGACCGATGACATCGGCGACCAGGGGCCGGCCGACGGCCGCCTGGCCCGGCTTGATGACCTGGAGGCCGACCTGCGCCGGCTGGAGACGGGCACGCCCGAGCGGGCCGAGGTGCGCGGGCTCGGCCCGGTGGTGGCGCAGTGCCACGTCCCGCTCCAGCTCTTCGCCGACCTGATCCAGGCCAACCGGCAGGACCAGGTCGTCTCCCGCTACCAGACGTTCGACGACCTGCTCGGCTACTGCCGCCTGTCCGCCAACCCGGTCGGCCGGATCGTCCTTTACGTCTTCGGTGCGTTCTCGGCCGAGCGGGCCGGGCTGTCCGACCAGATCTGCACCGCGCTCCAGCTCGCCGAGCACTGGCAGGACGTCGCCGAGGACCTCGGGAACGGCCGGGTCTACCTGCCTGCCGAGGACCTGGACCGGTTCGGCTGCACGGAAGCCGACCTGGCCGCGGCGACGGCCGGCCCGGCGGTCCGCGAGCTGATGGCGTTCCAGGTGCGGCGGGCCGGCACCATGCTGAGCGCGGGCGCGCCGCTGATCGGCACGCTGCGCGGGTTCGCCAGGGCGTCGGTGGCCGGGTACGTCGCGGGCGGGCGGGCGGCCCTGGCCGCGATCCGGGCCGCCGACCATGACGTGCTCAGCGCCACCCGCAGGCCCGGCCGCCGCAGGCTGGCCGCCGAGCTGGCCCGGGCCCTGGTGACGGGGCGGTAGCGATGACGACAGCGCAGGCTCCCACCGCGACTCAGGTAGCTGCCGCCTACCGGCACTGCGAGCAGATCACCCGCACCCAGGCCAGGAACTTCGCCTACGGCATCGCCCTGCTGCCCAGGCCGAAGCGCCAGGCGCTGTCCGCGGTCTACGCGTTCGCCCGCCGGATCGACGACATCGGGGACGGCACGCTGCCGGCCGCCGACAAGCTCGCCGAGCTGGCCGCCGCCCGCGCCTCGGTCACCGCGCTGACCGGCGGCGGACACCGCGGCGGTGGCAGGCGACCCGGTGCTGGTCGCGCTGGCCGACGCGGCCGCCAGGTTCGCCATCCCGCTGAGCGCCTTCGCCGACCTGATCGAGGGCTGCGAGGCCGACGTGCGCGGGGTCAGCTACGCCACGTTCGCCGAGCTCGAGCACTACTGCCGGTGCGTGGCCGGCTCGATCGGGCGGCTCTCGCTCGGCGTCTTCGGCACCGGCGACCCGGCCGTCGCCTCGCCGCTGGCCGATGACCTCGGCGTCGCGCTCCAGCTGACCAACATCCTGCGCGACATCCGCGAGGACCTCGGCAACGGCCGGGTCTACCTGCCGGCCGAGGACCTGGACCGGTTCGGCTGCCGGCTGTCGGCCGGGCAGCAGGACGGGCTGGCCGGCGACGCGGCGCTGCAGCGGCTGGTGCTGTTCGAGGCACAGCGGGCCAGGGAGTGGTACGCCACCGGGCTGCGGCTGATGCCGCTGCTGGACCGGCGGAGCGCGGCGTCGGCCGGTGCCATGGCCGGCATCTACCGCCGGCTGCTCGACCACATCGCCGCCGCCCCGGCGGCCGCCCTGGCAAGCCGGATGTCGCTGCCGGCGCGCCAGAAGGCGATGGTCGCGGCCAGGTCGCTGGCCGGGATGATCCGGCGCCCGGCCAGGACCGCGCGGCAGCCCGGATCCGGCGCCGGGCGGAGCTTCCGGTGGCCCGGCGCGCCCGGCGGCACCGCGGGCGGGCAGCCATGACCGCCCGGCACCTGGTGATCATCGGCGGCGGGCTGGCCGGGATCGCCGCCGCGATCGAGCTGCGCGACGCCGGCATCGAGGTGACGCTGCTGGAGGCCAGGCCCTGGCTGGGCGGGGCCACCTGCTCCTTCGCCCGGGGCGAGCTGACCATCGACAACGGCCAGCACGTGTTCCTGCGCTGCTGCACCGCCTACCGCGAGCTGCTCGGCCGGCTCGGTCAGGCCGGCTCGGCGCCGCTCCAGGACCGGTTCGAGATGACCGTGCTGAGCCCCGGCGGCCAGGCTACGCTCCGCCGGGACCGGCTGCCTGGTCCGTTCCACCTGGCCAGGGCACTGGCCGGGTACTCGCTGCTGCCGGCCGCCGACCGGCTCCGGGTGGGCCGCGC
Source organism: uncultured Actinomycetota bacterium (assembly GCA_963719705.1). Lineage (GTDB taxonomy): Bacteria > Actinomycetota > Actinomycetes > Streptosporangiales > Streptosporangiaceae > CAVRCV01. Next base: position 97,138 of record CAVRCV010000005.1, on the reverse strand, counting down.
CGCGCTCGCGCTGCGCCGGGCCCGGCCGGGCCCCGGAGCTGGACCGGATCGCGCTCGGCGACTGGCTGGCCGCCCGCGGCCAGCGCGAGCAGGCCAGGCGGCGGCTGTGGGACCTGTTCGTGATCTCCACGCTGAACGTGCCCGGCGACCGCGCGAACACCGGCCTGGCCGCCTTCGTGATCAAGACCGCGCTGCTCGGCCACCGGGACGCCGCCGACATCGGGGTGCCCGCCGTCCCGCTCGGCGAGCTGCACGGCCAGGCCGCCGCGAGCCTGCTGCGGCGGCTCGGCGCCGACGTCCGGCTGGGCACCAAGGCCACCGCGGTGGAGCAGGACGCGGCGGGCTCGTGGTCCGGGCCGTCTCCGCGGCGGACGGCTCCGACCCGCGGCTGAGCCAGGACGAGCCAGCCTCTGAGGTGCCGCTCCGGCTGGCGCGGCCCGGCGACGGCCCGGCCGGGCCCGGCCTGGGGCCGGGCCGCGCTGACCTGCCCGCCGACGGGGTGATCCTCGCGGTGCCGTCCTATGCCGCGCCCCGGCTGGTCCCGGCGGCGCAGGCGGCCGCAGCGGCCCGCTGGGCGGGCCTCGGCACCTCGCCGATAGTGAACGTGCACGTGATCTACGACCGGCAGGTCACCGGCCTGCCGTACGCGGCCGCGGTGGGATCCCCGGTTCAGTGGGTGTTCGACAAGACCCGGCAGGCGGGCCTGCCGTCCGGCCAGTACCTGGCCGTCTCGCTGTCGGCGGCGGACGAGTACGTGGACGTCCCGGCGGCCAGGCTGCGCGCGGCGTTCCTGCCCGCGCTCGAGGAGCTGTTCCCGGCCGCCGCGCGAGGCCCGGATCACCGACTTCTTCGTGACCAGGGAGCGGCGGGCCACGTTCCGGCAGGAGCCGGGCTGCACCGCGCTGCGGCCGGGCGCCGCCACCTCGGTGCCCGGTTTCGCGCTGGCCGGCGCCTGGACGGACACCGGCTGGCCCGACACCATGGAGGGCGCGGTGCGCAGCGGGCTGAACGCGGCACGGGAGATCAGCTGCCAGCTTTCCGGCCGCGCCGGGTCTGCCCCACCGTGTTCTATTCCTCGGGGCTCGACACCAGAGGGCTCGACACCAGAGGGCTCAACACTATGGGGCCGGTCACAGCCGGACCGGCCGCCGATGACGCCGGGCCGGGCCTGCCCGGTCCGGCGGCGCCGCCGGGCCCGGCCGCCGTGGCCAGTGCCGACACACCTGCGGGAGCTGCCTCATGACCACGACCATTCCGGCCGGCGTGGAGACCGCGCGCGACCTGGTGGGACCGGCCATCGCCGGCTGGGTAGACCGGCTCAGCCCGGAGGTCAGGATCGTGGCCGCCTACCACCTCGGCCTGGCCGAGGCGGACGGCAGCCCGGCCGCGGCCGGCGCCAGCGGCAAGGCGCTGCGGCCCGCGCTCGCGCTGCTGTCGGCCAGGGCCGCGAGCATGCCGCCGGAGCGCGGCGTGGCCGCGGCCGCCGCGGTGGAGTTCGTGCACAACTTCTCGCTGCTGCACGACGACATCATGGACGGCGACACCGAGCGCCGGCACCGCCCGACCGCGTGGACGGTGTTCGGCATCGGGCCGGCCATCCTGGCCGGGGACGCGCTGCTGGCCCTGGCCCAGGACGTGCTGCTGGAGGACCCGGCACCGCAGTCGGTCTGGGCCAGCCGCTGCCTGTCCGCCGCGGTCCAGCGGCTGATCGCCGGGCAGGGCGCCGACCTGGCGTTCGAGCGGCGCAGCGACGTCACCATCACCGAGTGCCTGGAGATGGCCGGGGACAAGACGGCCGCGCTGATGGCCTGCGCGTGCAGCATCGGCGCCATCCACGTGGGCGCCCCGGCCGAGCTGGCCATGGGCCTGGCCGGGTTCGGCGCCCACGCCGGGCTGGCCTTCCAGCTCACCGACGACCTGCTCGGCATCTGGGGCGCGCCGGAGGTGACCGGCAAGCCGGTCCGCTCCGACCTGCGGGCCAGGAAGAAGTCGCTGCCGGTGGTGGCTGCGCTGGCCAGCGGCAGCGCGGCCGGGCGCGAGCTGGCCGCGCTGCTCAGCGCGGCCGAGCCGCTCACCGAGGAGGAACTGCTGCACGCGGCCGGCCTGGTCGAGACCGCAGGCGGGCGGCAGTGGGCCGAGTCCGAGGCGGACAGCCAGCTCACCGCGGCCACCCGGTGCCTGGCGAGACCGACATGCCGCAGGACGTGCGCGCCGAGTTCGCCGGCATCGCCGAGTTCATCACGAGGCGGCAGTGGTGAGCTGCCCCGGCCAGGGCGAGTGGGCACAGCCCGGCGAGGAGCCGGGCCAGTGGGCACAGCCCGGCGAGGAGCCGGGCCAGTGGGCACAGCCCGGCGAGGAGCCGGAGCAGCCCGGCCGGGAATCCTGCGGGCACGGGCTGCCGGGACCGCCCGGCCGGCGCTGCCGGTCCGGCCACCCGGGCACCAGGCTGGCGGCCAGCCAGGACGCGCACCGGGCGGCGCCCGGCGGCTGGCCCGGCCGGGGCTGCCGGGGCTGCCGGGACGGACGCCACGACCGGTGGCGCTGGGCGCAGGCGCCCGGCGGCTGCTGGACCGCGACCAGGGCCCGGCGCCGGTGGTAACGGAACGGTGGTGCGGCCGGTGGTGATGACGCGCGACCCCAGCGTCCCCAGCGCCCCCGGCGCCCCGGCTGCCGCGGCGGCGGCCCGCACCGCCCTGGAACAGGCCACCGCGCACCTGCTCGGGCTGCAGGACGAGCGCGGCTGGTGGAAGGGCGAGCTGGAGACCAACGTCACCATGGACGCCGAGGACCTGCTGCTGCGGGAGTTCCTCGGCATCCGGACCGCGGAGCAGACGCAGGCCGCGGCCCGCTGGATCCGGTCACAGCAGCGCGCCGACGGCACCTGGGCGAACAGCTACCAGGGCAAAGCCGACCTGTCCACCACGGTGGAGGCCTACGTCGCGCTGCGGCTGGCCGGCGACGAGCCGGACGCCGCCCACATGGCGCTGACCGCGGCCTGGGTGCGCGACCGCGGCGGCATCCCGGCGACCAGGGTGTTCACCCGGATCTGGCTGGCCCTGTTCGGCGAGTGGTCCTGGGACGACCTGCCGGTGATGCCGCCGGAGATGATCTACCTGCCCGCCTGGTTCCCGCTGAACGTGTACGACTGGGGCTGCTGGGCCCGCCAGACCATCGTCCCGCTGACGATCGTCTGCTCCCTCCGCCCCGTCCGCCCGCTCCCGTTCTCCCTCCCCGAGCTCTACCCCCCCGCTGCTGGCCCCGTTGCGGCCGAGGGGAAGGGGGGCAGTGACCCCTGGGAGCGGGTTTTCGGCGGGCTGGACCGGGTGCTGCACGGCTATCACCGGCACGGGCTGCGGCCGCGGCCGGCGCAGGGCGGTGCGGAACGCGGCGCTGCGGCGGTGCGCGGAGTGGATCATCGCCCGGCAGGAACGGGACGGCTGCTGGGGCGGCATCCAGCCGCCCTGGGTGTACTCGCTGATCGCGCTGCACCTGCTCGGCTACGGCCTGGACCACCCGGTGATCAGGCGCGGCCTGGACGGCCTGGACGGGTTCACGATCTGGGAGCAGACTCCGGACGGGCCGGTGCGGCGGCTGGAGGCGTGCCAGTCCCCGGTCTGGGACACCGTGCTCGCCATGGTCGCGCTGGCCGACGCCGGGCTGCCGCCGGACCACCCGGCCCTGGTGCAGGCCGGCGGCTGGGTGCTGGACGAGGAGATCCGCGGCCCCGGCGACTGGCAGGTGCGCCGGCCCGGCCTGGCGCCCGGCGGCTGGGCGTTCGAGTTCGACAACGACATCTACCCGGACGTCGACGACACGGCCGAGGTGCTGCTCGCGCTGCGCCAGGCGGCGCTGGGGCCCGGCGGCGAGCAGGCGCGCCAGCGCGGCATCGCCTGGCTGGCCGGCATGCAGTCGAAGGACGGCGGCTGGGGCGCGTTCGACGCCGACAACACCCGCAGGCTGGTCACCCGGCTGCCGTTCTGCGACTTCGGCGAGGTCATCGACCCGCCGTCGGCCGACGTCACCGCGCACACGATCGAGGCGCTGGCCGCCGAGGGGCTGGCCGGCAGCCGGGCGGTCCGGCGCGGCGTGGCCTGGCTGCTGCGGGCGCAGGAGAGCGACGGATCCTGGTTCGGCCGGTGGGGCGCGAACTACGTGTACGGCACCGGCGCGGCGGTGCCCGCGCTGATCGCGGCCGGGGTGCGGCCCGGCAAGCCGGTCATCCGGCGCGCGGTGAGCTGGCTGGCCGGCTGCCAGAACGACCGACGGCGGCTGGGGCGAGGACCTGCGCTCCTACGACGACCAGAGCTGGGCGGGCCGGGGCACCTCGACCGCCTCCCAGACCGCGTGGGCGCTGCTGGCGCTGCTCGCGGCCGGGGGAGCGGAGGCGGCCGGGCCGATCGAGCGCGGCATCGCCTACCTGGCCGCGACCCAGCGCCCGGACGGCACCTGGGACGAGCCGCAGTTCACCGGGACCGGCTTCCCCGGCGACTTCTACCTCAACTACCACCTGTACCGCCTGGTGTTCCCGGTCAGCGCGCTCGGCCGGTACCTCAGCCAGGCGGCGGGCGAGGAAGCGCGATGACAGACGGCACTTCGATGGCTGATGCCAGGGAACCCGAAACGGATTCCGGGCTGCTGGTCTGCGCTCCGCTGCGGACTGAGGCCCGGGCGGTCCGCCGCGGCCTGGCCGTTGCCTCTTACCCAGGGGCGCCGCAGCAAGGGCGCGCCGCGGTGCGGCGCACCGGGTACGGGGCGGCGAGATCGGCGGCTCGAGGCTGACCAGCTGAGCGGTTCCCGTTTCGGCATGCTGGCGGTCGCCGGCGTCGGCGGCGGCCTGTCCGCGGACCAGCAGCTCGGCGACCTGGTCGTCGGCACCGAGATCACCGGCCTCGGCCAGGAACGCTCCTGCCCGTCGGCCCCGCTGCTGGCCGGCGAGCTGCGCCGGGCCGGGCTGCGCGCGGCGGCCGGGCCGATCGTCACCGTGCCGAAGCTCACTCTCGGCCGCGGCGGCCTGCGCCAGCTCGCCGCGACCGGTGCGCTCGCGGTCGACATGGAGTCCTCGGTGCTGCTGGGCGCCGCGGCGGACCGGCCGGCCGTGGTGATCCGGGCGCTCTCGGACACCCCGCGGCGGCCGCTGCTCAGCCCGTGGGTGATACCGGGCGGCATCGCCGCGCTGCGGTCGCTGCGGCTGGCCGGGCCGGCGCTGGAGCGGTGGGCCGCGGCCTGCCGCCCGCGCCGGGTACTGCTGGCCGGGCCGCGCTCGTTCTGCGCCGGGGTGGAGCGGGCGATCGAGATCGTGGAGCGGGCGCTGGAGCGCAGCGACCAGCCGGTGTACGTGCGCAAGCAGATCGTGCACAACTCGCGGGTGGTGGCCGACCTGGAGCACCGCGGCGCGGTCTTCGTGGATGAGCTGGACGAGGTGCCGGACCGGGCCCGGGTGGTGTTTTCCGCGCACGGGGTGTCCCCGGCGGTGCGGGCGCAGGCGGCGGTCAGGGGCCTGGACACCATCGACGCGACCTGCCCGCTGGTCGCCAAGGTGCACGTGGAGGCGCGCCGGTTCGCCGCCGACGGCTACCTGGTGGTGCTGATCGGGCACGCCGGGCACGAGGAGGTCGACGGCACCCTCGGCGAGGCGCCCGGCTCCATGGTCCTGGTGCAGAGCGCGGACGACGTGGCCGCGCTGCGGCCCGCCGATCCGGCCAGGGTCGCCTACCTGATGCAGACCACGCTGTCGGTGGAGGAGGCCAGCGGCATCGTGGCCGCGCTGCTCGACCGGTTCCCGGCGGCCCGCGGGCCGGGCAGCGACGACATCTGCTACGCGACCACGAACCGGCAGCTCGCGGTCCGCGCCATCGCCGCCGAGTCTGACCTGGTGCTGGTGGCCGGTTCGGCCAACTCGTCCAACTCGGTGCGCCTGGTGGAGACCGCGCAGCGGGCCGGGACACCCGCCTACCTGATCGATGACCCGGCTGACATCGAGCTCGGCTGGCTGGCCGGGGCGGCCACCATCGGGCTCACCGCCGGCGCGTCGGCACCGCCCGCGATGGTCAGCGAGATCGTCGCGGCGCTGCGCGGGCTGGGCCCGGTCGAGGTGAGCGAGCGGGTGGTCACCACCGAATCCATCAAGTTCAGCCTGCCCAAGGAGGTACGGCCTACATGAGCATGCCGTTGCGCCAGAGCCTGCGCGTCGGGAGCTACCTGATCCGCCAGAAGCTCGCCAGGCGGGAGAAGTTCCCGCTGCTGGTCGAGCTGGAGCCGCTGTTCGCCTGCAACCTCAAGTGCGCCGGCTGCGGCAAGATCCAGCAGCCGCACACGCTGCTCAAGCAGCGGATGCCGGTGGAGCAGGCGCTGGCCGCGATCGAGGAGTGCGGCGCCCCCATGGTGTCCATCGCCGGCGGCGAGCCGCTCATGCACCCGCAGATCGACGTGCTGGTCAGCGAGCTGATCAAGCGGAAGAAGTTCGTGTTCCTGTGCACGAACGCGCTGCTGATCCCCAAGAAGCTGGACAAGTTCAAGCCGTCGCCGTACTTCTCCTGGGTGGTGCACATCGACGGGCTGCGGGAGCGGCACGACGAGTCGGTGTGCAAGGAAGGCGTGTTCGACGAGGCGGTCGCGGCGATCCGGGAATGCCGGCGGCGCGGCTTCACGGTCAACACCAACACCACGTTCTTCAACACCGACACCCCGCAGACCGTCATCGACGTGCTCAGCTACCTCAACGACGACCTGAAGGTCGACCAGATGCAGATCTCGCCCGCCTACGCCTACGAGAAGGCGCCGGACCAGGAGCACTTCCTGGGCGTGGCCGAGACCAGGGAGCTGTTCCGCAAGGCGTTCGCCGACGGGAACCGCAAGCGCTGGCGGCTCAACCACACCCCGCTGTTCCTGGACTTCCTGGAGGGCAAGGCGGACTACGGCTGCACCGCCTGGGGCATCCCGTCGTACTCGCTGCTCGGCTGGCAGCGGCCGTGCTACCTGATGGCTGACGGGTACGCCAAGACTTACTCCGAGCTGATCGAGACCACCGACTGGTCGGCCTACGGCCGGGGCAAGGACCCGCGCTGCGCCAACTGCATGGCGCACTGCGGCTACGAGCCGTCCGCGGTGCTGGCCACGATGAGCTCGCTGCGGGAGTCGATCCGCGCGGTGCGCGGCGCCTAAGGGCGCCCGCCGCGCGGCGGGTTTGCAGCATCTCTGCAGTCTGTGCCCGGGAACGGCCGGGATCATCTCATCATGTTCTTTACCTACATGCGGCGCGAGCTGCGGCGCCGGCGGCGCCAGGCGGTTGTCATCTCGCTTGGCCTGGCCCTCGGGATCGGCCTGGTGATCACCGTCACGGCCGCCTCGGCCGGGGTGAAGGCGGCCCAGGGCACGGTCCTGCAGAACCTCTACGGGGTGGGCACCTCGGCGACCGTGACCGCCTCGCCCGCGGCCGGCTCGTTCAACCCCGGCGCCCGCCGGTTCAGCTTCAAGCCGGGTGCCACGATCAAGATCGACCAGCTCACCGCGACCCGCAGCCTGGGCTCCCTCAGCGACGCCGATGTCACCGCGATCTCTAGGCTCAGCGGCGTATCGGCGGCCAGCGGCAGCCTGACGGCCACCAGCACCGACACCACGTTCAAGATCCCGGACTTCAACGGTGGCGGCGGTGGCGGCGGCTTCCCCGGCGGTGGCGGCTCCGGCGGTTCCGGGGGAACGGGCCGTTTCCGCGGCCCCGGCTCGCTCGGCTCCGGCACCCCGGTGACGGTCAACGGCGTCGACCTCGCCTCGGGCGGCCAGCCGCTGGGGCCGCTCAGCAACGGCACGCTGACCTCCGGCCGCACCTTCACCGCGGCCGACACCAACGCCGCGGTGGCCGTGGTGGACTCCAGCTACGCGAAGTCGGACAAGCTCAGGACCGGCTCGACAGTCTCGATCGCCGGCCGGAAGTTCAGCGTGATCGGGATCGTGTCCGACCCGCCCGGCGACACCCCGGCCGACATCTACATCCCGCTGCAGCAGGCTCAGGCCCTGGCTACCCCGGCCATGACCGGCAAGGTCAACACGATCTACGTGGCCGCGGCCAGCTCGGCCGACATCGGCGCCGTGCAGTCGGAGATCAAGAAGATCGTTCCCGGCTCGACCGTGACCACATCGGCCGATCTGGCCAGTGACGTGACCGGGTCGCTGTCCAGCGCGTCCAGCCTGGCGAACAGCCTGGGCCGGTGGCTGGCCATCGCGGTGCTGGCCGCCGCGTTCGCCCTGGCCTGCCTGCTGACGGTGTCCGCGGTGGCCCGGCGGGTCCGTGAGTTCGGCACGCTCAAGGCACTGGGCTGGCGCAGCCGGCGGGTGGTCGGCCAGGTACTGGGCGAGTCACTGGTGACGGGGATCGCCGGCGGCATCATCGGCGTCGGGCTCGGCTTCGGCGGGGCGGCGCTGGTGACCCATCTGACCAAGCCGCTGACCGCGTCGGCGGGCGCCACTACCGGCAGCGCGACGCCCGGCGGCGCCCGCACGTTCGGCGGCTTCGGCGGCGGTGGCGGGGGCGGGGGCGGGTTCGCCGGGAGGCCGGGCGGGTTCTTCCGCGGCGCGAGCACGGCCGCTCAGACGCTGGTCCACCTGACTGCCCCGGTCACGGCGGGCGTGATCGTGGTGGCGGTGCTGCTCGCGCTGGCCGGCGGCCTGCTCGCCGGGGTATTCGGCGGCTGGCGGGCGGCCCGGCTGCGCCCGGCCGCCGCCCTGGCCAAGGTCGACTGATGCTGGTCCCGGTTTGAGCAGGCACGGCGGAGTAAGCAGGAGAGAGGGAGCATGTACAAGCTCAGCGGGGTGACCAAGACCTACCCGAGCGCCCGCGGTCCGGTGACCGCCCTCCAGGGCGTGGACCTGGTGATCGATGACGGCGAGTGGCTGGCCATCCAGGGGCCGACCGGGCACGGCAAGACGACGCTGCTGCAGATGCTCGGCGGCCTGGACCGGCCGACCTCCGGCCGGGTCGAGCTGGACGGTCAGGACCTCGCCGAGATGCGCGAGGGCCAGGTCACCGCGGTGCGCGCGGCCGCCATCGGCTTCATCTTCCAGACCTTCAACCTGATCCCGACGCTGAGCGCGCAGGAGAACGTGGAGGCGGCGCTGGTCCCGCTGGGCGTCCGGGCCGCGCAGCGGCGCGCCCGCGCCGCCGCTGCCCTGCAGGGCGTGGGGCTCGGCGACCGCCTGACCCACCTGCCGTCGGAACTGTCCGGCGGTCAGCAGCAGCGGGTGGCGATCGCCCGTGCGCTGGTGAAGGAGCCCAAGGTGCTGCTGGCCGACGAGCCGACCGGCAACCTGGACACCGACACCAGGGACGAGATCATCGCGCTGCTGGAGAGCCTGTGGCGGGAGCAGGGCATCACGCTGATCCTGGTGACCCACGACAGCTCGATCGCCAGCCGGGCGCAGCGGGTCGGGGTCATGCGGGACGGCAAGATCAGCATCGGGCAGGACACCAGGCGGCGGTGACCTGAGGCCGCTCCCCGGTCCCGGCCCCCCGGCCAGGGCGGCGGGGCTCCCGGCGCCGGGCGCCGGGCTCAGCCGCGCTCGGTCTCGTGCGGCAGCGGCTGCTCGCACCAGACGACCTTGCCGGACTGGGACCGGCGCGCGCCCCACCGCTGGGCCACCTGGCTGACCACCTGGAGCCCGCGGCCGCGCTCGTCATCGGCACCGGGATGGCGCAGCCTGGGCAGCGCCGCCGAGTCATCCAGCACCTCGCAGACCAGCCCGCCCTCCCGGATCAGCCGCAGGCCGATCTTGCCCTGGGCGTACCGGACCGCGTTGGTGACCAGCTCGGAGACCAGCAGCTCGGTGGACGGGATCAGCTCGGCCAGGCCCCACCGCTTCAGCGGGCGCCGGATCAGCATCCGGGCCCGCCGCGCCGAGGTGAGCTCGGTCGGCAGGGTCCAGCTGACGTGGTTCTCCTTGGCGATCCGGCGCAGCCGGGCGATCAGCACCGCGATGTCGTCCCGCTGGTGATCTGCGTAGACCCCGGCCAGGGTGACCTTGCACAGGTCCTCGAGCGGCTTGGCGGCCGAGCCGGGCCCGAACATCTCCCGGAGCCGGGCCAGCCCGACGTCGATGTCCTCGCCGCGGCGCTCCACCAGGCCGTCGGTGTAGAGCACCAGCAGGCTGCCGTCGGCGATGTCCACGGTGCGGCTCTGGATCGCGCCGGTGCCGATGCCCATCGGCGGTGCCGGGGTGATGTCCAGCAGCTCATTGCTGTCGTCCGGCCGGATCAGCAGCGGCGGCAGGTGCCCCGCCGAGGCGATCTCGCAGGTGCCGGCCACCGCGTCGAAGATCGCGTAAACGCAGGTGGCGAAGTGCGGCTCGCGCGCCCCGAGCTCGGTCATCAGCTCGTCCAGCTGCTGCAGGGTCTCGGCCGGCGGCAGCTCAAGCCGGGCCAGGGTGTGGATCGCGGTGCGGAGCCGGCCCATGGTGACCGCGGCGCGCACGCCGTGCCCGGCCACGTCGCCGACCACCAGCGCGACCCTGGCGCCCGGCAGCGCGATCGACTCATACCAGTCACCGCCGACCTCGAGCTTGCTGCCCGGCAGGTAGCGGTGCTTCACCTCGACCGAGGACGGCGCGGACAGGCCGGTGGGCAGCAGGCTGCGCTGCAGGGTCAGCGCGGTCGCGCGCTCCCTGGAGTAGCGCCGCGCGTTGTCCATGAAGATCGCCGTCCGGGAGGCGAACTCCATCCCGATCTCGGTGTCGTACAGGTCGAACCGGCGCTGCGCGGCCTGCCGCACGCAGACGAAGAAGCCGAGCATGGCCTCCCTGGCGATCAGCGGCAGCAGCAGCATGGACGCACCGGACAGCAGCTCGGCCACCGGCGTGCGCTGCCAGGAGGCGGCCAGCTTGGTAGCGTCCTCGGCCGAGAGGGTGACGCTGACCGGCTGCTGTGAGTCCAGGCAGCGGGTGTACGGGCTGCCCGCCGGATAGCGCAGCACCTCGCCGGTCGGGAACGCGGCCTCCCAGCCGGGAGAGCCGTCGTCATGCGCGGTCGCCAGCCGCCGGACCAGCTGGGAGGAGTCCGGCGGCCCGGCCGGGAACTCGTCCTCGCCGACCAGGCTCTCCAGGATCAGCAGCCCGGCCGAGTTGCAGAAGTGCGGGACCACGATGCTGACCAGGTCGGGTGCCATCTGGTCGATGTCGAGCTCGCCGCCGATCCGCGGGAAGGTGCCGTCGAGCATCGCCTGCCGCATCACCGCCGGATCCAGGAACCGCTCCTCCTGCGGCTGCGGGATGCGCAGGATCGCCAGCGCGGCCAGCGCCGGGTCAGCCGCGCGCATCGGCTGCACGGTGACGACCGCGTTCGCCTGCGCGCCCCTGGCGGTCTTGATCGTGAGCACCGTGGTGCCCTCGCGGTCCGCGCAGGCACCGTCGATGAGCCGGTTCAGCACCGCAGTGTGCGCGGCCGGATCCGCGAGCAGCCCGCTGAGCTCGGTGCCGATGAGCCCGTCCGGTGAGTCGGTGAGCAGCCCGGCCGCGGCCCGGTCATGGTGCAGGATGCGGCCGGCCTTGTCCAGCCCGAGGATCAGCGTCCGCGCCGACGGACTCGACAGGAGCGCCGAGATCTCGCCGGTCATCGCGGTGGCCAAGCGGTGCTCCTTCCGGGCAGGAGTCACGGTTCGTTCTACCTCATTATGGAACGCGCATGCGCATATGGAGAAAGAACGACTCCTTAGCGTGGCCGGATACGCTATTTAACGGCAGTTAAGGCTCCCTCGGCGGCTCGCCGTGACCGGCGTTGGCCCGGCCCCGGCCCCAGTACGCCTTCGGCGACATCTGCTCCGGGCTGAGCCCGCGGCCGGCCAGCACCTCGCGCAGCTTCAGCACCACCCTGGCCTCGCCGAACAGGTAGGCCTGGCCGCGGCCGGGCGGCAGTTCCACCTCCGCGGCCTCGGCGGCCAGCGCGGCCGCCTCCCCGGCCGGGCGGTCCAGCCGGTGCAGCCAGCTGAGCCTGGTCCGGGCGGGGGCCAGGAGCTCCTGCTCGTCCTGCGCACCGGGCACCTCGATCACCAGAGTCGCGGTCGCGTCGCCGGGCAGCGCCTCGGTCATGGCGAAGATCGCGGGCTGGGCCGAGTCGTCGCCGAGGAACAGGTGCCAGTCAGCGGACGGCGAGGTGGTGATCTTCCCGCGCGGGCCGATGCCCTCGATCGTGTCGCCCGGCCGGGCGTCGCGCACCCACTGCTCGCCCGGCCCGGTGCCGTGCCGGACGATGTCCAGGGTCAGCCGCAGCCGGCCGGTGTCCAGGGCCCGGATGGTGTAGCGCCGCCGCACCGGCCGGTTGCCGTCCGTGGCAACCAGCAGCATCACGTCCTGCCCCGGCAGGTAGCTGAATCCGTCCAGCTCGGGCGCGGTCAGCACCAGCCGCTGCATGTGCGGGGTCAGGGCCAGCGACTCGGCCACCTCGAACGCCAGGCGGCGGATGCCGTCCTGCAGCTGGGCAAACGGGTCATCTAGCGTCGCGCGGACAGCCTGTGGTGGTGCGTCAGCCACGGGGCCAGCCTTCCTGCGTGATCTGCCCGGCCGGCCTGCCGGGCGGCGGAATGCCCACAGTACGCGAGCGCCCCGGAATATCCGGCCCGGCCGGTGCGTTCACGTGATCGTCTGGTGCGCTAGTGTCCCCCGGGCCTCACCTACTGCCCTCGCGGAATACCGTCCGGCTGGAGCCGCGTCGCGCCACTCGCCGAGAGGCGACCTCGCACCAGCGCCGGCCCGCCCCCGGGAGCATCCGCTCACCGGGGGCGTCGTCATATCGGCGCCGTCCGGCCGGGGATAGGGTAAGAGTCCGCTCTGGGCAGTATGAGGAGTGTCTGCCGGTGCCTGAGGACAGTTCGGTGGTGGGCTGCATCGGCGTCGTGCTGATCGCGACCCGCGGCCGGGCCGGTCCCGGCGAGGTACTGGTCAAGGTCCGGGGCGGGTCCGAGGCCTTCATCGCATGGTCACCAGAGCCGCTGCCCAAGGGCGCCACGGTGCTGGTGATCAACTCGCGTGGGACCAGGACCGTGGACGTCAGCGAGTGGGCCGACCCGCTCGCTCCCCTTCCTGATAGCTCATCTAACTAGCTTCCTGGAGATAGAAATGCTCGGATACCGGGTTCCGGCGCCGGACGAGGCCATGCTGGTGGCGGGCGGCCGGTTCGGCCGGGGCGGCGCGCCGTTCAAGGTCATCACCGGGCACGGCGCGTTCGTGCTGCCGTTCTTCCGCAAGGCCAGCTTCCTCACCCTGTCGATGACCGAGGCCGAGGTCTCCGAGACCTGCGTGACCGGGCAGGGGATCTCGCTCAACGTGCGCGCGGTGATCGCGTTCAAGGTCGGCAACGACGAGGAAAGCATCGTCAACGCCGGCCAGCGGTTCCTGTCCGACCAGGATCAGATGTCCACCCTGACCGGCCGGATCTTCGCCGGCCACCTGCGGTCCATCATCGGCTCGATGACCGTCGAGGAGATCGTCACCGAGCGGCAGAAGCTGGCCACCGAGGTGCTGGACGGCTCCAAGGCGGAGATGGTCAAGATCGGCCTGACCGTCGACTCGCTGCAGATCCAGTCCATCGACGACATGAACAGCGGCTACATCGACGCGATGGCCGCCCCGCACACCGCGGCCATCCAGCGCCAGGCGCAGATCGCCCAGGCCCAGGCCAACCAGGCGGCGGCCGAGGCGCAGCAGGAGTCGCAGCGCAAGCAGGCCGAGTACGCGCGGCAGACCTCGGTGGTGCAGGCGCAGTACAAGGCCGAGGTGGACAAGGCGCAGGCCGAGGCCGCCCAGGCCGGTCCGCTGGCGCAGGCGCAGGCCACCATGGCCGTTCTCTCCGCCCAGGCCGAGCTGGCCCAGCGGCAGGCCCAGCTGCGGCAGCAGCAGCTGATCGCGGAGGTGATCAAGCCGGCCGAGGCCGATGCGGAGAAGACGCAGATCCTGGCCAAGGCTGACGCCCAGCGGGTCACCATGCAGGCGGCGGCTGCCGCCTCGCATAACCGGGTGGCGCTGGACCGGATGCTGATCGAGCAGCTGCCGATGATCGTCAAGGAGGCCGCGGCCGGCCTGCAGGGCGCCAACCTCAGCGTGCTGAACGGCGCCGAGGGGCTGAGCGAGATCGCGGCGGGCCTGGTCGCCCAGGGCCTGACGATCCTGGACTCGGTGAAGAAGAGCCTGGGCGCCCCGGCCGGCGCGCCGGTCACCGAGCTCGACCTGCCGGCCGGCGACGGCCCGGCGGACGGCGGCAGCCCGGCCAGCTGACGCACCGCGACCACGGCGGCGTCAACCTGGCGGGCCGCTCGCGCGTCTGTCTTTCCGAATGGCTGTAACGCTAAGTTACAGCTTGAATACCTGTTGTCAACTAGTGGGCGGTTTGCGGCCATCGATGGCAGCGGGATCCTGGTCAGCCTGCCCCGCGGGCCGGCCAGGGCGACAGGAAGGACGGACAACGATGCTGAACCGATTCGGGCTGGCGCTCGCCTCGTTAGCGGCCGTGGCCGCGGCGACGGCCGCGCTCGGCGCGGCCGGGACCGCGGCCCCGGCCAGCGCCGGGTCGCTGCCGCCGCGGACGCCGGGCGCCACCCCTCCCTGCGGTTCCACCTGCGCCAGTTATTACGTCCGCGAGTTCGGCCCGCACTACGTGCTGAACGACTACTACGGGCGGCTGAGCCCTGGCACGCCGGTCAACCTCCGCCCGGCCAGCAACGCCAGCCTGAAGGAGGACTGGGCCATCTGGCCGTCCGGCACGGTCGCTCAGCTCGCCCGGCTCGGGCTGGTCAGCCGGAAGCTGGACCTGCATTACGCGTCCGACCAGGCGTTCGAGCTGGAGTATGCCCCGCTCGGCGCCGGCAGCGGCCGGTGCGCGGGCCTGGCCAGGACAGCGGCCAGCAGCGAGCCGGTCACCCTGCAGTGGTGCGGGCAGGACGCCGGGACGATCTGGGTGGTCGACGCGGCCGACGCCAGCGACGGCTTCACCCCGCTGATCAACGGATCCGACACTAACTTCAGCGACCCGCAGGTACTCACCGAGCCGGGCTCGCCGCCGACCGGGGTCCGGCCCTGGCTGGTCAGCTACCGCCTGCAAACGTTTGCAGACGGCACCGTACATGACGACCAGATGTGGGCCGACACCCTCGGGGTGCTGCCGTAACGCAGCGCCTGTGTGACCCGCGGGCAACCTGATTGCCAAAGTTCTTCGCGCTCCGTTATCAGGTGACTACCCGTGGTAATGTATCGCTACTGACTGGCAGGGCGGGATTACTCAGCGCAACCGAGCCAGCATGCACAGCCGCGACCGACCCGAGCTTGACCGCCCGAGCCGCCATCAACGGCCAGTCGGCACGGCGACCGGAAACAAGAAGGGATCAACCCATGCAGCACCGCTTCAAGAAGGCGTGCTACGCGCTGGCGGCCACCGCGGCCGTCACGACGACGCTCGGTCTGGCCGCCACCGGCGCGGCAAGCGCGAGCACGATGAAGCACTCGATGAAGCCGAACGCAACCTCGTCGTGCGGCGCGACCTGCTTCAACCTGTACAACAAGGCGTTTGGCCCGAACCAGATCCAGAGCGTCTGGCACGGCACGCTGAGCTCGGGCGTGGGCAGCAAGCTGTTCCTCGGCCAGGCCAGCAACGCCAACATGGGCGAGGACTTCACTGCTCAGGTCATCGGCCCGGTCACCGTACTGTGCGGCAACTGGCCGGCTCCTGGCAGCCTCGCGCCGAACTCGTACGCGTGCCTGAACTACGCCTACCCGCTGTACCGGTACCAGGTGCTGCAGTCGCAGTACCAGCCGCTCGGTTACCCGACCAACCTGTGCGTCGGCGTCGCGCGCCAGCCGTACCAGCGCGAGCAGGTGACCCTGCGCAACTGCGGCGGCCCGAGGTCGATGTGGGTCGCGGACACCGAGAACTTCTCGCTGTACTTCAACCCGCCGCTCCCGCCCGCTGGTCCGTACGTTCCGTGGATCAACGCGGCGGACACCCCGTCCTCCGGCCCGATGGTGCTCACCGCGGCCTACAACCGGCGGGCTCCGCACGACGTGCTGACGGTTCAGCGGGAGCGGATCTTCTCCGGTGGCACCGTGGACGACAGCCAGGAGTTCGGCGTCTGGTTCGGCACCGCGCCGTAACCGGTGCCCTGCTGACCGGCGCCGCATGACTGGCGCTGCATGACAGGCGCTGCGTGACCGGCGCCTGAGCTTCCCGGTCCGCCGGGCAGCTGCCTACGGCCGCCCCGGTTCCGTGCCTAGCTGACACGGAGCCGGGGCGGCCTGCTGCCCGTGGTCAGCCTGGTACTGCGGCAGGTCTGGTACAACAGGCTCATGCGCCGGCTCGCCGGCCTCACGGCCGGCATCCTCGTCGCCACCAGCACGCGCTACCGCACCACCAGCACGGTGGTCACCGGCCCGGACGGCGCGTGCCTGGTCATCGACCCCGCCCTGACCGTGCCGGAACTGCGGCTGCTGGCCGCCGACCTGACCGGGGCCGGGCTGCGGCCCGCCGCCGGGTTCGCCACCCATCCGCACTGGGATCACCTGCTGTGGTGCGCGGAGCTCGGCGATCCGCCGCGCTGGGCGGCGCAGGCGGCCGTCACCGCCGCCGTCCGGCGGCGCGACCGCCTGCTCGGCGAGCTGCGGGCCGAGGCGCCCGGCCACGACCTGGACCGGTTCGCCCGGCTGAGCCCGCTGCCGCCCCGCCAGCGGGCGATCCCCTGGCCGGGGCCGGAGGCGATCGCGGTAACCCATGACGCGCACGCGGCCGGTCACACCGCGGTCTTCCTGCCGGCCACCGGCACCCTGGTGGCCGGCGACATGCTGTCCGACTCCGAGATCCCGCTGCTGGACACCGGCCATCCCGATCCGCTCGGCAGCTACCGGGCCGGCCTGGCACTGCTGGCTGCGCTGCCGGTGCGGCTGCTGGTTCCCGGTCACGGCAGCCCCTGCGACGCGGCCGGGTTCCGCCGCCGGCTGGCCGCGGACACCGCCTACCTGGACGCCCTGGAACGCGGCGAGGACGTGCCCGACCCCCGCCTCACCGAGGACTGGCTCCGCGACCACCACCGCGAGCAGCTCCCAGTCCGGGACAGTCGCCGGGGCCGGCCGAGGCTGCGGTAAGGTCGGCCGGTGAAGGTTCTGATGAAGGCGAAGGCCGAGCCCGGGCTGTGGCTGGACGACGTGCCGGTGCCCGCGGTGGGCCGCGACGACGTGCTGATCCGGGTGCTGCGGACCGGCGTCTGCGGCACGGACCTGCACATCTACGACTGGGACGGCTGGGCCCAGGCGAACGTGAAAGTGCCGCTGATCATCGGGCACGAGTTCGCCGGCGAGATCGTCGAGGTCGGGGCCGACGTGCCGGACCTGAAGGACGGCGACCTGGTCAGCGGCGAGGGGCACCTGGTCTGCGGCCGCTGCCGCAACTGCATGGCCGGCCGCCGGGTCCAGTGCGCCAGGACCAGGGGCGTCGGGGTCAACTACCCGGGCGCGTTCGCCGAGTACGTCGCGCTGCCGGCCACGAACGTATGGCGGCACCCGCCGGACATCGACCTGGACGTGGCCGCCATCTTCGACCCGTTCGGCAACGCGGTGCACACCGCGCTGACCTTCCCGGTGCTCGGCGAGGACGTCCTGATCACCGGGGCCGGCCCGATCGGCCTGATGGCGGCGATCGTGGCCCGGCACGCGGGCGCCCGGCATGTCGTCATCACCGATGTCTCGCCGTACCGGCTGGACCTGGCCCGCCGGGTC
Organism: uncultured Actinomycetota bacterium; assembly: GCA_963719705.1. Lineage (GTDB taxonomy): Bacteria > Actinomycetota > Actinomycetes > Streptosporangiales > Streptosporangiaceae > CAVRCV01. The sequence continues at coordinate 79,405 of CAVRCV010000005.1, read as the reverse complement.
GGGGTCACCCTCGCCGCCGACGCCGCCAGCGTCACCCTGCCGGAGGTCATCGCGCAGCTCGGCATGCGGGAGGGCTTCGACGTCGGGATGGAGATGTCCGGCAAGCCCGCCGCGCTGCAGGGCATGCTGCCGGCCATGACCCACGGCGGGAAGATCGCCATGCTCGGGCTGCCGGCCGCCGATTTCGGCATCGACTGGTCCCACCTGGTGCTCAACATGATCACGATCAAGGGCATCTACGGACGGCAGATGTTCGAGACCTGGTACGAGATGTCCGTCCTGCTCCAGTCCGGCGTCGACATCTCCCCGGTCATCACGCACCGGTTCGACGCCACCGACTTCGACGCCGCGTTCGCCGTGCTGCGCAGCGGCCGGTGCGGCAAGGTGGTCCTCACCTGGGCGGACCGGTAGCCTGCCGGGCCAGCCTGGCCGCCAGCCATTCGTTTCACGACAAGGCGACAGAACGCAAGGGGACGAGGCCAGTGTTCGGCAGCGTACGCGACGAGATCCGGGCCGAGCTCGGAAAGATCGAGGCCGACGGACTGTTCAAGGCCGAGCGGGTCATCGCCAGCCCGCAGCGGGCCAGCATCCGGGTCCGGGACGGCGCCGAGGTCCTCAACATGTGCGCGAACAACTACCTGGGGCTGGCCGACGACCCGCGGATCGTGGCCGCGGCGAAGGAGGCCATCGACCGGTGGGGCTACGGGCTGGCCAGCGTCCGGTTCATCTGCGGCACCCAGGAGGTGCACAAGCAGCTGGAGCGGCGGATCTCGCAGTTCCTCGGCACCGCCGACACGATCCTGTACTCGTCCTGCTTCGACGCCAACGGCGGGCTGTTCGAGACCCTGCTCGGCGAGCAGGACGCGTCATCAGCGACGAGCTGAACCATGCCTCGATCATCGACGGCATCCGGCTGTGCCGGGCGAAGCGGCTGCGCTACCGCAACCGCGACATGGCCGACCTGGAGCAGCGCCTGAAGGAGGCCGAGGGCGCCCGGCGCCGGCTGATCGCCACCGACGGGGTGTTCTCCATGGACGGCTATGTCGCGCCGCTGGACCAGATCTGCGACCTGGCGCAGCGGTACGACGCGATGGTCATGGTGGACGACTCGCACGGGGTCGGCTGCGTCGGCGCCCGCGGCCGCGGCACCCCCGAGCTGCATGGCGTCACCGACCGGATCGACCTGGTGACCGGGACCCTGGGCAAGGCGCTCGGCGGCGCCAGCGGCGGCTACACCAGCGGCCGGCAGGAGATCATCGACCTGCTCCGGCAGCGGTCCCGGCCGTACCTGTTCTCCAACTCGGTGGCGCCGGCCGTGGCCGGCGCCTCGCTCCGGGTGCTCGACCTGCTGGAGCAGGACGACGAGCTGCGGGCCACGCTGCGGGAGAACACCGCGTTCTTCCGGCACCGGATGACCGACCTCGGCTTCGACATCCTGCCCGGCGACCACCCGATTGTCCCGGTCATGATCGGCGACGCGGCGAAGGCGGCCCGGATGGCCGACCTGCTGCTGGCCAAGGGCATCTACGTGATCGGGTTCAGCTACCCGGTGGTGCCGGTCGGCAAGGCCAGGATCCGGGTCCAGGTGTCGGCCGCGCACACCAGGTCCGACCTGGAGGCGGCGGCCGCCGCGTTCGCCTCGGCCAGGGACGAGATGGGCTGACCGGACTGAGCAGGGCCGGCCAGGGCCGACCGGGGTCAGCCCGGGCCGGCCAGCAGCCGTAGCAGCCGCTGCCGGTCCGGTCCCGGCAGCGGCGGCGGCGGGCCAGCCTGCCTGGCCTGCTCGACCTTGTCCCGCACGCCGGGGCGGTCCAGCACTTCCTGCGGCTGCGCCAGGCAGAGCACTGTTTCCATGAATGCCCGGAACATGTCCGGATCCGAGCCAGCGGCGCCAGCCAGGCCGCTCAGCTCCGCATCGGCAGGGGACCAGGGGCGGCCGTCGCGCAGTGCGGTCATCTCGGCCACCCGGTCCCGGTCGGCCCTGATCTGGTTCCAGTAGAACGGGGCGAGGAGCCGCTCGGTGCCCTCGTCGAAGGCCAGGGCCAGCGCCGCCGGGTCGTCCAGGTGCTCCCGGACGACGCCGCGCAGCAGCTGCGCGTGCACGATCCCGACGCTGATGCCGCGTCCGGCCGACGGGTTCGTGCAGGCCCAGGCGTCACCGATGACGGCCATGCCGGTGGCGACCGGGCGGCCGCCGGCGACGAAGCGGCGGTACCTGTCCAGGATGCCGGCCATCGGCAGCACGCCGGTGATCGGCCGCCCGTCGAGCCAGTGCGCCTGCAGCGGGCAGGCTCCGATCACCCGGCTGAAGCAGTCGGCCTCGCGCAGCGCCTTCACCGGCGCGTCGCCGGTGGCGGTGAACACGGTCACCGACCAGGTGCCGTTGTCACCGGCCAGGGTCAGCAGCGAGATCGTGCCCAGCGGCATCAGCCACGGGCCGCGCGTCTCCGGCAGCGACGGCCCGGTGAAGTACCGGCTGTAGTAGGTGAACCCGCTGTCCTCGGACCGCGCCTGCGGCGGGCGCGCGCCCAGCGCGGTCAGCAGCTCACCCGCCCGCGACCGGCGGCCCATGGCGTCGATCACCAGGTCGGCCCGCAGCTCCTGGCCGTCCGCGAGACGCACCCCGGCCACCTGCGGCACGCCGGGGATCACCGCCGGGCCGGCCAGCAGCGCGGTGACCCGGCTGCCGCGGCGGATCTGCACTCCCGGCTGTTCCTGTGCCGCCGCCGCGATCACCGCCTCGGTCACCGGGCGCCTGCCGGTGACGAAGCGGAGCGCCTCGTCGCCCGGCCGCGATCCGCCGTTCCGGAGGTCAGGCGGCAGCACCCGGAGCGGATCCGACCAGACGCACCCGGCCGCCAGCAGGCGGTCGGTCAGTCCGGGCAGCTCGGCATCGCAGACCTGGCGGAACCGGGCGAAAAGGTTGTGCGGCTGGCGGAACTGCGCCACGCCCTGGCGGGTCCAGGACTCCCAGGCCTGCGCGGGCGCGGGCGGGGCCGCCTCGTCGGCCTCCAGGACCGTGACCTGATGCCCGTCGCCGGCCAGCATGGTCGCCGTGGCCAGCCCGATCGGGCCGCCGCCGCAGATCACGATCGCTGCCATGGCCACCACCCCCGGGGCCAGGCTATCCCGCGGCGTCCCCGGCAGCGTGCGCCATCAGCGCAGGGTAATTCCCGTGCCGGGCTCGGAGGGCGGCGCTCCGGATGGAATACTGCCACCCCACCCGGTCGCCGCCGGTCATAAGGCCGGGAGGCACGCGAGAGGAGCGGTCCGATGCGCAAGCTGGTCCTGCAGCAGGGAGCGATCTCGCTGGACGGCTACATCTGCGAGGAGGGCTCGGAGTTCTGGCGCTCGTTCGGGCCGTTCTCCCTGCCTCCGGCGCCGGACGACGACGAGTATGAGGAGCTCTACCTCGGCCGGCTGCGCCAGGCCGGGACGCACATCATGGGCCGGGTCACTTACCTGTCGATGGCGCAGACCTGGCCGGGCTCCGCCGATCCGGTCGCGGCCATCATGAATGACGTGCCCAAGGTCGTGTTCTCCCGGACGCTGACGGTCGCGGACTGGCCGCAGTCGCGGATCGCCAGCGGTGACACGGCGGCAGAGATCGCGCGGCTCAAGGCCGAGCCCGGCGGCGAGATCGTCGCCCACGGCGGGGCCAGGTTCGCCCAGTCCCTGACCCGGCTTGGCCTGGTGGATGAGTACCGGCTGTACGTGCACCCGGTCGCGACCGGGCCGGCGCCCCGCTGTTCACCGATACCGGCCGCCCGCAGGGCCTGCGGCTGCTGTCCAGCCGGGTATTTCAGTGCGGCGTGCTCGCGCTTACCTACCGGCCGCTCACCGCAAGCGAGCTCGCGGCCATCGTGCCCGCGCCGGACACCGGGAAGGAGATGCAGGAGCGGCTGGATGCCGCCAGGTCCGGCACCCCGCCGCAGCCAGGCTAGCGATCGCGGCCCGGGGCGTTCCCGCATCGGCGGCTCCGGATCCGGCCGATCCGATGGCGCGGCGAACTCTACCTAGGTAGAGTTCGCCGCATGCCGTATCGTGCGACCTTCTCTGTGCAGACACTCGCGGTGCTGGCGGCGCTCGCCGCTCAGCCGTCCGGGTGGCGGCACGGGTATGACCTGGCTCGCGAGACCGGGCTGAAGTCGGGCACCTTGTACCCGATCCTGGTCCGGCTGGCCGACCGGAAGCTAGTCGAGGCGTGCTGGGAGGAGGGCGAGCCGGCCGGGCGACCGCGACGTCACCTGTACCGCCTCACCAGCGACGGGCTGGCGGCGGCGACCGCGGCGCAGGCCCAGGCGGTCCGGCCGGGGGCGGACCGGCGGGCCAGGTCACGGCGGAGCGCCGGGGTCCGGCGCCCGGCGGGTGAGACCTCGTGACGCGGCGGCTGACCCGGATCCTGGCCGGGACCCTGGGCGCCGCGGCGCGGCTGCTGCCGCCGGGACGGCGGCAGTGGGCCGAGGCCGTGCAGGCGGAGGCCGCCGAGGTGCCGGGCGGGTGGTCCCGGCTGCGCTGGCTCGCGGGCGGACTGTGGCTGGTCGCAAGGGAGGGGTGCCTGATGCGCAAGCTCGTTTACTGGCTCGGGATGGCGGCGGTGGCGGCCGTCGTGGCGTGGGCGGCCTGGCTGAGCTGGCGCACCGCACCCGCCGCCGACGCCGAGAGCACGGCTGACCGGTTCCGGGTCCTGGTCGGCGCGGCCGCCCTGCTCGGGCTGCCCTGGCTGGGCCGGTCGCACGGGCTGTTCGGCCCGGTCGGCGACAGCGTCGCCGCGCGGCTGGTGCGGCTGGCCAGCATCGCCGCGATCTGCTGCCTGGGCCTGGCAGTCGTGCGCGCGGACAGCCATGCCCGGCGGAACGGCATCGGCTCTGGCGTTTTCTCCTGGCCGCGGGAGATCGTCGGGCTGGTGCTGATCGGCATCCTGCTGACCGCGCCGTTCGCCGTCAGGGCCCGGTGGCCGCAGGCGGAGGCGAGCACGCTGTGGAGCCTCACCGGGATCGCGGCCGTCGTGGCCGGGGCGATCATGCCGATCCAGGTATTCGCTATCGCCTACATCGCCGGGATCCTCGTCGTGACCTCGCGCCGGTCGCCGCTGCGGCCCGCCGCCCTGGTGGGCGGTGCCGGGGCCGGCCTGGCCGCCGGGCTGGTCCTGGCCTGGCCGACTCTTCATCAGGTCAGTCTCCTCTGGCTCATTGCGCTGGAACTGGTTGTCGTGACGTTCCTGGCCGCGGCCGTCGCCGGCGCACCCGCCGCCTGGCTGCTCGGCTCAACAGGGGACCCGGCGCAGCTGCGAGTGGCGCGGATCTGCCAGGGACTGCTCACGGGCACGGTCACGGGAGCGGTGACCGGCCTGGTGCTCTCCTACTTCTTCGCGGGGTTCGTGCTCTGGATGCTCATCGGCCCGATGGTCGGCCTGGCCGGCGGCGCGGCCGGCGGCGCGTTCGCCGATGACCGCCCCCGGCAGCCGGGAATCGGCGGCGCGAGGCTCGCCGGGCTCTTCGTCGCGCAGAAGTAGCCGGGCTGACCCGGGCTGACCCCGGCCTGACCGGCCGCCGTGACGGCAGACCCGGGCCTGCTGAGCACGGCCGGGTCCGGGCATTCAGACTGCCCTGACCGCCCCTTCCCGCGCTGAGGATGACGGCTCGGCAGATGACGACTTGACGCTGCCTTAGTGCATCTGGCACGGTGTCGGCCACTTTTCACTACCCTGGCCGTCGGCGGCCTCACCGCTGCGCTCGCCGCGCTCGCGGTGCTGCTGGCGGCCGGTGCCTACGGCACCATCCGGCGGATCACCGTCTGAGCCGGACCGGCCCGGCCGGAACGAGGGCCCGATGAGAAACGGCACCATCCGGGGTCTCACCGTCTGAGCCGGATCAGCCGGAAGCCATGCGTTCTTGCCCTTGGAAAGCTCGCCCCGCCGGAAAGAGAATCTGATGAGCACCAGAACGACCACCCGGACCCGTTCGCGGATCGTCGTGCTGGCCCTGGCCGGGCTGCTCGCAGCCGCGTGCAGCACGCCGGCCGGGCACACGGTCTCCAATGCCCGGGCTGCCAGGCCCGCCGGGTCGTGGCCGTACCCGAACGGCAACCTCGCCAACACCAGGAACGCGGCCGGGTCGGTGATCACCGCGGCCAACGTGGCCCGGCTGGCGCAGGCCTGGTCATTCCGGCTGTCGCAGACCCCGCCAAAGGGCGGATACGGCCTGCTGGCCGCGGCGCCGATCGTGCTGAACGGCGTGGTCTACCTGCAGGACCTGGATGAGAACGTCTACGCGCTGGCCCTCGCCACCGGCAAGCTCAAATGGGAGTACCGGGTCAACACACCGGAGGCCAGCGGACCGGGACCCGATGGCGTCGCGGTGGCGAACGGCGTCGTCTACGGCGACACCTCCACCACCGCCTTCGCGCTCAGCGCCCGCACCGGCAAGGTCATCTGGGTCAGCGCGCACCTGGTCGGCAAGGGGCAGGGCCTGCTGGAGATCCAGCCGCAGGTGGCCGGCGGCCGGGTCTACCTGGCCAGCGCGTACGGGACCGGGCCGGGCGGCGGCGTGCTGATCGCCCTGAACGCCGCGAACGGGCGGCTGCTGTGGCGGTTCAGCACCATCCGGCCCGGCCAGGGCGGGCAGTCTCTCGCCTCGGGCGGCGCCTGGGAGACGCCCCTGGTCGGCACCGACGGGTCGGTCACGTTCGGCATCGGAAACCCCTACCAGTCGGCCGCCTCGGCGATCGCCGATCCGTCCGCGCTGCTGTATACCGACAGCGAGGTGAACCTGGACGCGGCCACCGGACGGCTGCGCTGGTACTACCAGGGCGTGACCAACGATTTCCAGGACCACGACATGCAGGCCTCGCCGATCGCCGCGACCATCAACGGGGCGCCCGCGATCCTCGGCTCCGGCAAGATGGGCGTGGTCTACGCGATGAACGCCCGCACCGGCCACCTGATCTGGAAGACGCCGGTCGGCAGGCACAGCATCTCCGACAGCTACTCGCTCCGGGCCCTCCAGCACAAGCTCACGCTCAAGGCGCCCTATCGCATCCTGCCCGGCTCGCTCGGCGGGGTGCTCACCAACATGGCCCTGGCGGGCAGCAGCGTGTACGCGGCCACCATCGACCTGCCGTTCAGCCTGCCGAAGCTGAGTTACCCGCTCGGCATCCCGATCGGCACCGGCACCGGCGAGGTGGTGGCGCTGAGCCTGTCCACCGGCAAGGTCGAATGGGACACCAGGGTGCCGGCCATGCCGCTGGGCGCCGTCACCGTCTCCAACGACCTGGTGGTCACCACGCTGTACAACGGCACCCTGGTCGCCCTCAACCGCAGCACCGGCGCGATCGTCTACCGCCGCCAGCTGCCCGCGGCGGCCAACTCGCCGGTTGCCATCGCCGGCAACGCGATCCTGGTACCGGCGGGCGGGGCAGGCTTCCTCGGCGCCCCCGGCGGCACGCCCCAGCTGGTGGCCTACACGGTGCCCTGAGCCGGCCCGGCTGCGAGACCGCCCGACGGCATAACCAGGGAGTCATGACGTGCAGGTCAGCATGGCAGCTAGCGCCGGGCAGCCGGGCCGGCCGAACGAGGATTTCGTCGGAGCCGTTCCCGGCGCTGCCGTGCTGCTGGACGGTGCCGGTATCCCCGGCACCGAGTCGATCTGCCGCCACGGTGTCGCCTGGTATACCCATCGTCTCGGCGGCGCGCTGCTCGGCCGGCTGTCGCGTGACGACGGGCGGGACCTGACCGCCGTTCTTGCCGCCGCCATCGGCGAGATCGCCGCCGATCACCGCGCCAGCTGCGACATCGCGAACCCGAGCAGCCCGCAGGCGACCGTGGCGATTATCAGGACCCGCGGGGACCGGCTGGATTACCTCCTGCTGGCCGACTGCTTCATCGTCCTCGGCCGGGTCTGCGGCGGCCCGCTGGTCGTCACCGACGAGCGCGAGGTAACTGCCAGGCGTTCCTGCATGGCGCCGCTGGCAGGCCTCGCCAGCGGAACGGCGGAGTATGACCGCGTCCGGGACTCCTGCATCCAGGCGCTGCAGGCGCGCCGGAACCAGCCGGGCGGCTACTGGATCGCCAAGGATGATCCGGATGCGGCGCAGGAGGCGGTTGCTGGCAGCTGCCCGCTTTCCGGGCTGGATAGCGCCGCGCTGCTGAGCAATGGCGCCAGCCGCATCGTCAGCCCGTACGCCGAGGCGGACTGGCCCGGCGTGCTGGAGCTGCTCCGCGGCGGCGGTCCGGCCGAGATCATCCGGCGAGTCCGGCGGGCCGAGGCCTGCGGCTCCGGGGCGCCGGCCGGGACGGTCCCCGACGACGCAACCGTCGCGCACTGCACCCGTCTTCAGTGAGTAGGGTAGGGCGGTGCCCGAGCTGCAGCTCCTGCGGGCCGGTCATGCCCCGGCGGTCCTGGCCTTCGAACGGGCGAACCGTGCCTACTTCGCCGCCTTCATCTCCGACCGCGGCGATGAGTTCTTCGACCGGTTCACCGAGGGGCACAGCGCCCTGCTCGCCGAGCAGGAGGCCGGCGAGTGCGCCTGCTACGTGCTCGTCGGCGACGATGGCGCGGTACTCGGCCGGTTCAACCTGTACGACATCGGGGACGGCACGGCCGAGGTCGGCTACCGGGTCGCGCAGCACGTCGCCGGCCGCGGCGTGGCTACCGCGACCGTGCGGGAACTGTGCCTGCTGGCGGCGGCCCGGTACGGGCTGCGCACGCTCAGGGCGGCGGTTACCCATGAGAATGTCGCGTCCCGGAAGGTGCTGACCAGAGCCGGGTTCGTTCCGGCCGGCCCGGCCCGGCCCGGCGGCCGTCCGGGAACCTGGTATCAGCGTGACCTGGCCGCCGGCTGACCCTGACCTGTGGCTACGGCGACCATCCCGTCGCGGCGGCCCAGTGCCCGGCCCGGCTCAGCGCTGCGCTGATCCAGGGCATCTTGTCCCTGCCGTAGTCATTGACATCATGGCCAGGCCGCTGGGCCAGCTCGCGCTTCATGGCCGCATAGGCATCCCGTTCCTGGTCGTGGGCCCTCAGCCAGTCGCGCAGCAGCAGGGTCTCCCGCCAGACCGGTTCGCCGACCGGGCGGATGTTGATGTTGACGGGCCTGCCCGGATCGGCGTCGACCACGACTTCCTCCGGGTGGTCCATGCCGTGCCGGTCGGTACCGAACCACTGCCCTGGCACATGTACGAACCCCGCGCGGCGGGCGGCCCCGGCGACCTGCGCGGCGACCGCAAGGTCAGCGACGACGGCCTGGATGTCGATGAGCTGCTTGGCGGGAAGCCCGGGCACCGATGTGGAGCCGATGTGATCAACCCGGATGATGAGCCCGCCCGCGCTGAACCGGAGCCGTTCGATGAGGCGGCGTGCCTGCCCCGGCCAGGTGGGGTCGGGATCGGCGAGAACGGCGTACTGCCGCCTCGGCGCTCTGCGGCCCGCTCGCAGGTTGGCCTCGAAGGGCACGATCCGGTCCGCCCACAGCCGGTCTATGCCGCCAGCCGTCTCGTCGGCCGACGCGTCGGCGGCTGCGCCGCTGCCGGTCGCGATCACGAAATGCAGGCCTGGCCAGCCGGCCCCGGCGGGCTGGCTGGTCTCGCTCAGGATGAAGATCGACGGCTCGGCGACATCCCAGGACGGCGGCGCGCCCACTCGCGCGGGCATCGCGCCGAGACCGGTCAGGCGGCCGGTGACCGAGTGTCCGGGATCATGACCAGCAAGGCCGACAAACAGCATGCGAGCATGCTCGCATGTCCAGTCCAGCTCCGAGCTGGCGCACGGCCGAGCGACAGTGACATGCGAGTCGTGGCCACGCGACCTGGCCCAGCCTCGCGGAAGGGAAATGCTGGTGGCCATTCCTGCTGAACAGATGGCCGAGCGAGCCGCGGCGTGGGCGGAATCTGACGCTGCCGTGCGCGCGGTGATTACTTACGGCTCGCTCGCGCAGGGCACCGCCGATGACGACTCCGACCTCGATGTGATCGTCGTCGCCGAACCCGGGCAGCGCGGCGCGCTGTGGGACCGGCGGGAGCAGATCAGCGACCTGATCCATGTCCGCCACGCCGTATGGCACCAGGAACCGCTGTGGCAGCGGCCCTACCGGTACCAGAGCTGGGACGAGCAGCTGACCGAACTGGACCTCACCCTGGACGAGGACCGCGCCAAGCCGTGGGCGGCGCTCAGCCGGGGATTCCTCCCGCTCGTCGACAAGGCGGAGGTCACGGCGCGCCTGCGATCCGACCTCGCCACCTGGCAGCCCTCCGAGTTTGACGCGCCCGCGTTCGACGGCAGCACCTGGACCTGGCTGAACTACCTGCGCGGCAAGCTGCGGCACGGCGAGGCATGGATGGTGCGCTACGGGGTGATGGACACGCTCAACAGCCGCGTACTGCCGCTGCTGGGAACGGCAGGCCATTCAGCCCACCACGGCCTGGATGCCGCCGACATCGACCGCGTCCACCGTGCAGCACCCGTCTCGCCAGAGCCCGCAGAGCTGCGCCGTTCCCTGCGGGCGACGGCCGAGCTGTACGCCTGGGCACTCGACCGATGGTCGCAGCGCACCGGGCAGCCACCACCGCGAAGCCAGCTCGCCCCAGCGGTCATGGACAAGCTCCGCGCCGCCGAGGGCCTGGCGGGCGGTCGTGCCGCCCTTAATGATGGCTGACCAGCACTAGCACGAGGATGACCACCACCGCGCCGAGGACCACGCTCATGATGATCACCCCGGCATTGGTCAGGGCAGCCAGATGCAGCCGCTCTGCTCGCGCTTCGGCGCGCTGTTCCTGTTCGCGCTCGGCCTTGCTCGGCTTCCGCGGCGGCCCCGGCGGCGGTGGAACGCGCGGCCCGCGCCGGCCCCTGAACGGCCGCCACTTCGGCCCGCCCCTCGACCAGTTCCATGACAAGTTATCCGGGCTGTACGGGTCGTCCGGGTCATCCATCGGCACCTCGCGGGTGAGCGCCTGCTGAACTCCGAGTATGAGGCAGTCAGGCACGCTGCCGCGACCGTACCGGCTACCTCGCGCGTTTCCGCGGAGACGCGCTCGTCCCGGCTCACCGACGCCGCGGCCGGAACTGCCGGAGCCGTGGATGACCGCTGCCCGCGCCACCGATCGCTCGACGGCCTTATCGCCACCGAGGGCACCGAGTGGTGTTCTCCCGCACGCTGAGCACCGCCGGCTGGGCCAACACCACCATCGCCAGCGGCGCCCGGCTGTTCGAGGACGTCGGCAAGTCCCGTCCGCTCGACCTGCTGTCCAGTACCGCCTTCAGCAGCGCCCTCGTGGTAGCCGACCGTCAGCCGGTGGTGTCTGTGCCTGACGGCTTCGTGGCGACGAGGTGTTCTTGATCGCTCCGCAGTTTGAGCCCGCAAGCAGCCCTGACATTTTCCTGGGTTACCGGCTCCAGCCGCGGGCTCGCTGGCACGGTCTCATCCTAGTCTCACGTCAGAGCAGATCGCCGAGGTCGAGGCCCTGGCCGCGCACCTGCTGACTTGGAGCGGGCGAAGGGAATCGAACCCTCATGACCAGCTTGGAAGGCTGGGGCTCTGCCATTGAGCTACGCCCGCGCGGCTGAGCCGCCACCGGTAGCGTACCCGGTTCGCGCGGCGGGGACCGGGGACGCGGTAAGCTCGGCTGGCCGCGGGATGTGGCGCAGCTTGGTTAGCGCGCCTGCTTTGGGAGCAGGAGGCCGCGGGTTCAAATCCCGCCATCCCGACAGACAGCTGCTAGCGGCTGACGCCGTCCAGGAGCCGCTTGACCTCGGTCGAATCGACGTCGCTCAGCGGTGCCTCACTGACCAGCTCCCTTGACGTCGCCGCGCGGCATAAGAGAGCGACTCAGCCCTGCTGACCCCCCGCTGCGCGCCGGGCGGGGTTGACGGCACATGTCGGGAACGGGTAGAAAGGCCAGCTTACGGGGGGGTTCAGGGATTCACGGGGGGCACGTTGAGCTTTGCTGACATCGACCTTGCCCGGCTGCTGGTAGCGCTGGCGGTCCTGCTGATCGCCGCGCATGGCTGCGGCAGCCTGTTCGCCCGGCTCGGGCAGCCGCCGGCGATCGGCGAGATCGCCGGCGGCATCCTGCTGGGCCCGACCGCGCTGGCCGCGGCCGCCCCGTCGGTGCAGCACTGGATCTTCCCGTCGTCCGGCATGTCGGCTGCGGCGCTCGGCGCGGTCTACCAGCTCGGCCTGCTGCTGCTGATGTTCGCGGCCGGGGCGGAGATGCGCAGGCTGCTGCAGCGCAACGCGGTCCGCACGGTCGGGCTGATCGCCTCGTTCGGCCTGGTCCTGCCGTTCGCCGCGGGCCTGGGCCTGGTCGCGGCCCTCGGGGTCGGCCAGTTCATCGGCCCGGCCGGGAACCGCACGGCGCTGGTGCTGGTGTTCGGGATGGCCGTGGCCGTGACCAGCATCCCCGTGATCTCCCGGATCATGCACGACCTCGGCCTGCTGCCGACCCGGTTCGCCCGCATCGTGCTGTCCGCCGCGGTGATCGAGGACATCGTGCTGTATGTGGTGCTCGCCGTCGCCGTCGGCCTGGTGCAGACCAGCGCCGGAACCGCGTTCGGGCTCCCGGCCGCCCTGGACATCCGGACGATCCCGCAAAACAGCGTCTACCACACGGTCACGGCGGTGCTCTTCATGGCGGCCGCCCTCGGCTTCGGCGGGCGGGCCTATCAGGCGCTGCGCGGGCTGCGGGCCAACGTGCTGGCCCGCCGCAGCCCGGTCGCCTTCCAGCTGCTATGGCTGCTGGCGCTGTCCGCCGCGGCGCTCGCCCTCGGCCTGGTGCCGCTCTACGGTGCCTTCACCGCCGGGATCGCGGTCGCGGTCGCCGACGACAGCCTCGCCGTGAACCGGGACCGCAACGCCCTGGCCGGGATCTCGTTCGGGTTCTTCGTCCCGGTCTACTTCGCCCTCATCGGCCTGCAGCTCGACCTGATCCACCACTTCAGCCCGCTGTTCTTCCTGGGGTTCCTGGCCGTTGCCTGTGCTGCCAAGGCCGCCAGCGTGTATCTCGGCGCGCGGCTGTCCAGGGAGGACCGGTTCACCTCGGCCAGCCTGGCGATCGCGATGAACGCCCGCGGCGGCCCGGGCATCGTGCTCGCCGCCACCAGCTACGCGGCCGGGATCATCAACCAGACCTTCTTCGTCAGCCTGGTGATGCTGTCGGTCGTCACCTCGCTGGCGGCCGGATCCTGGCTGGAGCGCATCGCCGTCCGCCTCGGCGCCCCCGGCCGCGAGCCGGAGCAGGCCGGCGCCGGGCTGCCCGGCGAGCTCGGCAGCACCTGACGCTTTGCGCCTGCTACCGGAGCGGGTTTTACTGGCCGGCATGCCGGTGCACGGATGAGGCGAAACGAACCGCATCGCGGCCAGCCTGGTCAGGACGACCGGGTAGAGCTGCTGCGCGACCTCGACCGGCCCAGGGCGTGGATGCTGCTGGTCGGCGGCGTGCCGCAGTCCTACGTTGATCTTGACGAGCCGCGGCACCTGGAACTGGAGTACGTGCGGCGGCTCGGGCACCTGATCGACCTGGCCGCGCCGCCCGGCGCGCCGCTGCGGGTGCTGCACCTGGGCGGCGGCGCGCTGACGCTGGCCCGCTACGTGGCCGCCACCCGGCCGGGCTCGCCTCAGCTAGCGGTGGAATCCGACCCGCGGGTAGCCGCGCTGGTCCGGCGCCGGCTGCCGGCGGCGGCGCCGGCGGTACCGGCCGGATCGAGGTCCGGGTCGCCGACGCCCGGGCGGTGCTGGACGAGCTGCCGGACCGCTCCGCCGACCTGATCATCGCGGATGCCTTCGCCGGGGCGCGGACCCCGGCGCACCTCACCACCGCGGAGTTCACCGCGGCAGCGGCCAGGGTGCTGGCCCCGGCGGGCATGTTCGCGGTCAACATCAGCGACGGCCCGCCGCTCGCTCATGCCCGCCGCCGGATGGCCGCAGTGCTGTCGGCGTTCGGCCATGCCTGCGTGCTAGCGGAAGCGGCGGTGCTGCACGGCGGCGGCTTCGGCAACCTGGTGGCCGCAGCGGCCAGGCACGAGCTCCCCGTCACCGAGCTCGCCCGGCGGGCCGCAGCCGACCCGTCCCCGGCGCTGGTGCTCGCCGACGTAGCAGCGGCCCGGTTCGCGGCCGGGGCCGGTCCAGCCCCCGGCGGGCAGGCGGGGCCGCCGGCGGCCCCGCCACCGGAAGCCTTCGCCTGACCCGGCCGCCGCTGTGCACACCCAGTTATTGTTCTGATTGTGTCCGCACACCCACACGGATATCGTTCCCATGGCTTGAGTGCTGTCCTGCCAGGCCCGCGGCCTCAGAAGCCGCCCCTGGCTACGCCCGTCACCGCGGCGCGGGCCAGCGTCACGATCGCGGTGTACGCGTCAAGCAGGTGCAGCGGCGGATGGGGTCCTGCCTTGCTGCCCGGAGGGACCGGCGGGTTATAGACCGGCCCGGTGATCAGGAAGGTCACGATGACAGACCCCGCGGCGGCCGGATCGTCCGAGACCAGCACCATCTGCCGTTGAGCCCTGGCGTCCGCCGCCGACCTGAAGTACCGAGCCCGGACGAATGCCGTTACGGCCGCGCTGACGAGCGGCTGGTCGGCGGGGCGGTCGCTCAGCGTCTGGTTGCAGGACCGGAGCTGTCGTTGCCGTGCCTGCGGGTAGACCGGTAGCCACCGGGAGAAGTACTCCGTCCCGCCCGGAGCGCCGAGACCCGGCGTCGTGCGGATGAGGTCTGCCGTTGTGTGCTGCGCCGGGTCGCTGACCTGGGCGAGCAGGCGCGACCCGAGTGCCTGGCGGGCCACGGCCGCCTGTCCGGCGCGCAGCACGCCCAGGTACCCGATTGTCTCCGCCGGCACTCCGCAGGTTGTCGGCGGTGCCATTGCGCTTGCGTCCCGGGTCGCGGAACCCTGGTGTGCTCCGGCCTGCCCGGCGGCTGGCCAGGCGGCGATTGCCAGTCCGATCGCGCCGGCCGTGGCGGCACCGATCAGGCCCGGCAGGAGACGCCGTTTCATCATGGTTTCTTACCTCCCAGCAGCGGCGCGATGACCGCGTAGATTCTGTTCCAGTACGGCGCGGCGTCGGCCCAGTCGAATGACTCGCCGCCGCGCAGGCCGAGCACGAGCACGAAATCCTTCAGCGGCAGCCTGACGGTGATGTCCACCTCGTCTTCGGCGGGTTTGGTCCCGAGCGGCTGGGCGAAGGCGACGGCGCCGGGGAGGCTCAAGTCGTGCAGCGGCCGCGGGCGCAACCGGTAACCCAGCCCGCCCGTCATGGCGGGCCCGGCCGGAGGGTCTGCGTAGCTCATTGCCGCCCGAGCGGACGTGAACTGGAACACCGACACGTATATCTCGAGCACCCGGCGCCGCTGCTGACCCACGATCGATCCGCTGAGCGGCGTATATGGCCATTTCCCGATGGCGTAACCCAGGCCCTCGGCCCTGGCGTTGTTCTGCTGCCGGTATTTCCCGGTGAGAGAGATGTTGGTCAGGAATCCGGCCACATCACCGCACACGTACTCGCGTTCCAGCGGTGACGGCGGGCTGTCACGGCCCGGCTGTGCCGGGAACCTCATATCCGGGAGCGTCGTGTACTCGGTAAAGCCGGGGAAGGCGGCCGGGGCCGGAAGCGTGCTCATGGAGAGCACGCACCGGGCCCGATGGCCCGCGGCCGCGGGCTGTCCCGTGCCGCTGGGCGGTGCCAGGGATCTGGCGCCACAGGACGCGCAGGCAGCGGCGACGACAGCGCACACCGCCGCGGCCCGGACGGCCCGGACGGCCCGGGTCCTGGGCTTCCAGGTCAGCATGTCTGGCCGTACCCGCCCTCGATGACCTCGTTGTTGGTGCCTGAGACGGGATTGCTGTAATAGCCATAGCCGGCCGGATAACCATGTGCCCCGGTCAGGACATTGAGCCAGCTCGTATAGGCGTCCTGGGAGCCCCAGGCGACCCAGGCGTTCGAGGGCGTCTGGTAATAGAGCCTTATAGTGCTCCCGCTCCCGCCGCCCATCCAGATGTCCTGGTAGTTAACTTCCGCCTGCTCGTAATTCTGCCGGGGCGTGGAGACTCCGTACGAGGCAAAGTGCGCGTACTGTGTATTGTTAATGTACGCCCATGTGGAAGTGCCGTCCGAGGTCGCCGAGTTCCAGATGCTGGTGTTGGTGGGCAGTGAAGTGCCGGTGAAATCGTACTCATCAGCCGGCGGGTCTTGGTCGTTATTTACCGTGACATAGGGATACATGTTGTTGTCGATAGTCCCGGTGTTAATAACGTACCCGGTCTTCCATCCTACTTCGAGTGCATCATTTCTGTTGTTAGCGTCTATTGTCCACACTGCTTCGTTGGAAATCGGAAGATCGGACGCCGTATGGCCGTCGATGCTCCAGTGCGCCCAGGTCTGCATGTACGCACCGGTGCCCTTGTTGCTTCCGGAGCCGGACACGTCCTGCCCGTACCGGTGAATAGCTGCGGCGCCGTTTTCGCATGGCGATGCCTGCGCAGTGCCCGGCACGAAGGTCGATCCGGTGAGGAATCCGGCCATCACGGCCAGGGCTGCCAGCATCCTGGCGACACGGGCGCGGTGCGGGCGGCGGGGTCTGTCCTTGGCTGTCACTGCCTGGCCTCCTGTACGTCGTGCGCGCCAGTACGTCACTGTGCGTTCGCCGCAGGATCACCCTGCGGGCGTCCGCACCAGGTGATCTAATGGCAGAGTTCCGGCATAGCGGGCGCGGTCTCTCGCTCGCGGCCAAGCAGAAGCTAACGCTCTGTTGCTGCCGGGACCAGGCAGTCTCACTGGCAGTCTGACTGGCAGAGGTCTTCCGCCTGGGGGGTAGAACAGCCATGGGCGACGACGGGACGGGGTTCGGGGCAGTCTTGCGTGCCCGCCGCCTGTGGGCGGGATTGTCGCAGCAGGAGCTGGCCGAGGCGGCCGGGATGAGCGTGCGCGCTATCGGCGATCTGGAGCGTGGCCGCGCCCGTCGGCCCTACCCGGACTCGCTCAGCCGTCTGGCGGACGGCTTGCGGCTGAGCGACCGGGCACGGGCAGACTTCATCGCCTCGGCCGGCCGGCGGCTGGCCTGCGGCCCGGCGGCCAGCGTCACCGCGGCGTCGCAGGACTGGCTGGCCGGGGCTGGCAGCGGGGGCCTGGTGCCCCGGCAGCTGCCGGGGCCGGTGGGGCAGTTCGCCGGCCGGCAGCGTGAACTGGCGGCGCTGACCAGCTTGCTGGAATCTGCCGACAGGGCGCCGGCCGCGGTGGTGATCTCGGCGATCGGGGGTACGGCCGGGGTGGGCAAGACGGCGCTGGCCGTGCACTGGGCGCATCAGGTCGCCGGCCGGTTCCCGGACGGCCAGCTGTACGTCAACCTCCGCGGCTACGATCCCGGCCGGCCGGTGCCGCCGAGCGAGGCGCTGGCCGGTTTCCTGCGCGCCTTCGGTGTGGCGGGCCAGGACATTCCCGGCGACGCTGACGAACGCGCCGCTGCCTACCGCACCCTGCTAGCCGGCCGGCGGATGCTGGTAGTTCTGGACAACGCCCGCGACGCCGCGCATGTCCGCCCGCTGCTACCGGGCAGCCCTGGCAGCCTGGCAGTGGTTACCAGCCGCCGCCAGCTGACCGGGCTGGTCACCGCGGAAGGCGCCCATGCACTGATGCTGGACCTGCTGACCGAGGCTGAGGCGCGCGAGCTGCTGGCACTGCGGCTGGGACCCGTGCGGCTCGACGCTGAGCCGGCCGCCGTGGCCGAGCTGATCGGGTTGTGCGCTGGCCTGCCGCTGGCGCTGGCGGTAGCCGCCGCCAGGGTCTGCGCCCAGCCCCGGCGTCGGCTCGGGCCCTTCGCCCGGGAGCTTAAAGACGCGCAGCCGATGCTGGACAGACTGGAGACCTGGGACACGGCGACCAGCGTCCGGGCCGTATTCTCCTGGTCCCTGCACAGCCTGTCGCAATCCGCGGTCCGCATGTTCGGGCTGCTAGGCCTGCATCCCGGACCAGACATCACGATCTCGGCCGCGGCCAGCCTGGCCGGGACATCCCCGTCGCAGGCGTGCCGGGCGCTGCGCGAGCTCGCGGAGGCGCACCTGGCCACCGAGCGCGTGCCCGGCCGGTTCAGCCTGCATGACCTGCTCCACGCCTATGCCGCCGAGCAAGCCGCCGCCTCAGGCGGCGCGAGGGAACGGCGCGCGGCCCTGCACCGGCTGCTGGACCACTACCTGCACACTGCCGACGCAGCCAACCGGGCGCTCTACCCGACCCGGCAGCCGCTGGACCTGCCCGCGCCACGGCCCGGCACCCAGCTGCCGGACCTGGCCGGCGCCCAGCAGGCTCGCGGCTGGTTCCTGGCCGAGCGGCGCGGCCTGATCGCAGCCGCCCACCAGGCCGCGGACCTCGGCTTCGACCGCCATGCATGGCAGATCCCGTTCACCGCCGCGATGTTCGCCGGGCTGCACGGCTACTGGGACGACTGGACCGCGGTCCAGCGCAGCGCTCTCGGCTGCGCCCGGCGCCTGCGGGATCAGGCCGCCCTGGCACGGCTTCATATCGTTTCCGTGCACGCGTGCATGAGCGCGGGCTGCGAGCAGGACGCCCTGGGTCACCTGCAAGCTGCCCTGGACCTGTACCGGCAGTCCGGCGACCGGGTCGGCCAGGCTCGCGCGCATGTGGCGTTCAGCCTGGTACTCAACCGTCAGGGCCAGCATGCCGAGGCGTTCGGCCATGCCCAGCACGCGCTGGTCCTGTACTGGTCGGTCGGCCGCCGGACGGAAACGGCCCAGGCCCTCAACGCCACTGGCTGGAGCTACGCCCACCTCGGGTACCCCCGGCGTGCGATGACCTGCTGTCAGCGCGCCCTCGACCTGCACCGCGAGGCCGGTAACCGGGTTGGCGAGGCCGAAGCCCTGGACAGCCTCGGCTACATCCACCAGCAGCTGGGCGAGCACGGCCTGGCGGTCGCGTCGTACCAGCGCGCCCTCGGCATCCTGCGCGAGCTTGCCATCCGCCACGAGGAGGCGGTCACTCGCACCCGCCTGGGCGATGCCCACCTCGCCGCCGGACATCCCCGGCAGGCCCGGAGGGCCTGGCGGCTCGCCCTGGCGGTCTTCGCAGCGGAGAACCACCACAACGCCCGCTCGGTGCACGGCAGGCTTGCGTACCTGCGCGACGTGGCGAACGGCGGCACCGGGAGCCATCGGGAGAACCAGCTGGCGATCGTCCCGGCGAGCATGCTGACCTGACCGGGCCCGCGAAAGCGCCCGGCGCCAGACTGGAGGATGTGACGACAGAAGCGCCCGGATCCCGTTCCGCCGCATCACCCGAGGGTGGCGGGACGGACCGGTATGACCTGGCCGTGGTGGGAGCGGGGATCGTCGGGCTCGCGGTGGCGCGCGAGTTCCTGCGCCGCCGTCCGGGCGCCAGCCTGATCGTCATCGACAAGCAGGACACCGTCGGGTATCACCAGACCAGCCACAACTCCGGCGTGATCCACGCCGGGGTGTACTACCGGCCCGGCTCGCTGAAGGCCCGGCTGTGCGCCGAGGGCGCCCGGCTGATGTATGAGTACTGTGCCGAGCACTCGGTTCCGCACCAGCGATGCGGCAAGCTGATCGTGGCCGTCCGGCCGGGCGAGCTGCCGCGGCTGGCCGAGCTGGAGGCGCGCGGCCGTGCCAACGGCGTGGCCGGGCTGCGCCGGGTCGGCCCGGCCGGGATCGCCGAGATCGAGCCGGAATGCCGCGGCCTGGCCGCGCTGCACTCGCCGGGCACCGGGATCGTGGACTACGGCGCGGTGGCCGCAGCGATGGAACGCGAGCTGCGCGGGCTGGGCGTGACGTTCGCGCTCGGCCGCGAGATCACCGCGATCCGGCGCGAGCGCGGGCAGGCCGTGCTGGCGCACTCCGGCGGGTGCTACCTGGCCGCCGGGTCGATCGTGTGCGCCGGGCTGTGGGCGGACCGGCTGGCGGTGACCGCCGGGGCGCCGCCGGACCCGCGCATCCTCCCGTTCCGCGGCGCCTACCTGCGCCTGGCCGGGCACCGGCCGGTGCTGCGCGGCATGGTGTACCCGGTCCCCGATCCGCGGCTGCCGTTCCTCGGCGTGCACCTGACCCGGCACGTGGACGGGCAGGTCCTGCTCGGGCCGACCGCCATGCTGGTCGGCGCCAGGGACGCCTACCGGGTGCGCACGGTCCGGCCGCGGGACCTGGCCAGCACGCTCGGCTGGCCGGGCACCTGGGTGGTAGCCGGGCGGTTCTGGCGCACCGGGCTGACCGAGCTGCACCGGGCCGCGCGGCGCCGGGCCTTCATCCGCGCCTGCGCGCGGTACCTGCCGGTGATCGAGTCCATGGCCATCGACGACAGGGCGGCCGCCGGGGTCCGGGCCCAGGCCGTCAGCCGGTCCGGGCAGCTGCTGGATGACTTCGTGATCTCCCGGACGCCGGGTGTCACGCACGTCCGGAACGCGCCGTCGCCGGCCGCGACCTCATCCCTGGCGCTGGCCCGCGAGATCGTCGACCGCCACCTGGCGCCGGAGTAGCCGCAGGGGTGCAGCAGCACGGGACGGCCGTCACCGGCTCAGCGGTCGGTATCAGCAGCGAGGCCATGCCGGTGTCGATGTCCCGGTACGGGCCTACTCCGGGGGGCAGTCCTTGATCCTGTAAAGAAAATAGCGTCGGGGCAGTACTTTATTTACAGGATCATGGACGGGGGGCAGGGCCGCCGCGGTCCCGCTGGCGGGTTCGGGGTCGGTTACAGCAGTGAGGCGGCATCGGCGTGGATGAGCGAGTCGAGCGGGCCAGGCAGCGATACGAGCGGCCGTCTTCGGCGGCGACCCCGGTCCGCTGGACGAGGCGGACCTGGAGCTGGACGCGGCCGAGGCCGACCTGGCGCTGGCCCGCGGCCGGATCCGGCACGCCCGGTTCCTGCAGCAGCGGGACGCCGACCCGGGCGGCGTGACCGAGCCGCCGGGCGAGCTGGCCCTGTTCGAGCGGGCGGCGCAGCTGTACCAGCAGCTCGGCAGCGGGCGGGGCGAGGCCGAGTCGGTGTTCTGGATCGGCTGCTTTCACCAGGTCGTCCGGCGCGACAACGCCACCGCGGTTCCGGCCCTGCACCACTCCCTGGCACTGGCGACCGCCGCAGGGGACAAGGCGACGATGTCCGAGGCGCTGCGGCACCTGGGCATCGCGGCCCACGCCGCCGGGCAGCTGGACGCGGCCAGGGCGCGGCTGGAGGAGTCCACCCGGCTGCGCCGGGAGATCGGCCTGGTGCCGGGGGTGGCCGCGAACCTGGTCGGGCTGGCCTACATCGCCGCTGGCCAGGGCCGCCGGGATGACGCGCTGGCGGCACTGGCCGAGGCGGCCGGGCTGGCCGAGGCCAGCGGCGCCCGCCGGATACTGAACTCGGTCACCGAGGCCAGCGCCGAGCTGGCGGGCCAGCCGTCATGACGCGGGCCGGGACGCCGCGGCAGCGGGGACCTGCGTTCTGGCTGCCGCCCCGCAGGCGGGTTATCCCGGCTCGCCGTCTCGCAGGCGCTCGCGCTCGGCCTGGCTGAACGGGACCGGCCTGCGGCCCTCGGCGTCCCAGCGCACCGTGACCACCCTGGCCTGCGCCGCCACCTCCCGCGACGGCGTGATGAGCCGCTCGCGGGTGGTCAGGCTGGTCGAGCCCAGCCGCTCCACCTCGATCTGCGCCGTCACCCGCCGGTCGGCGTAGCGGACCTCCGCCCGCAGGTCGATCTCCACCCGGACCACCACGTAGCTGGGATCGGCGCCCATTATCCGCTGGTAGAACGCGTCCCTGGCCTCCTCCAGGTAGGTCAGGAACACCGCGTGGTTGACATGGTCCAGGGCATCGACGTCGCGCCAGCGGACATCCACCTGGTGCTCGAACATGGCCGGCTACCGCGGGCTCAGCGTGCCGCACATCGCGGCAGCTTAACCCGCCGGGCGGCCCGGCGGCGGCGCGGGCCTCAGACCTCGTTCTCGATGTAGTGCGTGCTGCCGCACATCTTGCACTTGCCCACCTCACGGAGCATGGCGAGCTCGAGGTTGGCCGGATGCTGGCGCTGCCAGGACTCGGACATCTGCTGATGCAGGTACGTGCGGTACAGGCTCAGGTCGCGGTGGGCGCCCAGCACCGTGCCGACAGAGAACCGGGGGCGCCGGCGCCCGGGCGGGGTGACCCTGGCCAGCCTGGAGTCCACGGTCCAGATTTCGCCGCACTCAAAGCAGGTGCGTTCCACCATGCGGGTGCGCCTTAAGGTCCAGCGCATGTCCCTCAGCATACGACGGCGGGATCGGCCCGCCTAACGGGTAAGCGGGCCGCGGCGGGCCGGCCAGCCGGAATGCGGTGTCCGGCGGCCCGGTTAGCTGGTGCCATGAGAATCGCAGTGATCGGAACCGGGAACATCGGCGGCACCCTCGGCAAGAAGTGGATCGCGGCCGGACACGACGTTGTCTACGGGTCCAGGGTCCCGGCCGGCCCCGGCCCCGGTGGTGCGCCGGTGACCGGCGCGGCGCAGGCCGTCGACGGCGCGGACGCGGTGCTGCTGGCCGTGCCGGGCCCGGCGGTCGCGGACCTGGCCGGCTCGCTCGGCGCGGCACTGGACGGCAAGGTGGTCATCGACGCCGCCAACAACATCGGCGCGCCGGAGTTCAACAGCCGCGCCGCGATCACCGCGGCCGCGCCCGGCGCGCGTTACGTCCGCGCGTTCAACACCCTCGGCTGGGAGAACTTCGCCGAGCCGCCGGCCGGGGCGGACCTGTTCTTCGCCGCCGAGCCGGATGCCCGCCCGGTCGCCGAGGAGCTGATCACCGCGGTCGGGCTCGGACCTGCCTGGGTGGGCGGCGCCGACGCGGCCGGCACCGTGGACGGGCTGCTGCCGCTGTGGTTCGCGCTGGTCCAGCAGCGGGGCGGGAACCGCAAGGTGGCCCTGCGCGTCGTCGGCTAGGCACCGCGGAAGCGGCGCCGGCCGGCCCGGCCGGCACCGGTTCGCCGCCGCCCCGGGCGGGTAGGCTCGGCCGCGATGATCGTGGTCGTGGCTGGGGTATCGGGCAGCGGCAAGACGACCGTGGGCGCGCTGCTGGCCAGCCGGCTCGGCTGGGCCTTTGCCGACGGTGACTCTTTTCACCCGGCCGCCAGCATGGCCAAGATGCGGGCAGGCATACCGCTGGCCGATGCGGACCGCCAGCCGTGGCTGGCCGCGATCGCGCGCTGGATATCAGAACGAATCGCGGCCGGCCAGTCCGGCGTGGTCGCCTGTTCCGCGCTGAAGCGGGACTACCGGGCGCAGCTCGCCGGCGGCCGGGCGCAGGTGCGGCTGGTGTTCCTGGACATCGGTCACGACGTGGCCGCGGCCCGGCTGCTGGCCAGGCACGGCCACTTCTTCCCGCGGCAGCTGCTGGACAGCCAGTTCGCCGACCTGGAGGTCCCGCAGCCGTCCGAGGACGTCCTGGTGATCAGCGCCGGGCCCGAGCCGGACGCGACGGTGGACAGCATCATCGGCGGCCTGCACCTGAAGACCGGCTAGCCGGGCCGGTGCGGCCGGCTGCCGCCCGTGCCCCCGTCCTGGGGCCGGAACGCGGCGACCAGCCGGGCCACCAGGGTGGCCAGGAAGACCTGGCCGCTGAGCGCCTCGAGCACGGCGATGGCCCGGCCGTCGTTGCCGGCGGCGGTGTAGTCGCCGTACCCCAGGGTGGTCAGCGTGGTGAAGCTGAAGTACTGATAGGTACTGACACTCTGGTCGGCCAGCCGCGCGCCGACGTCGGCGGCCGCGAAGAACCCGCCGCCGCCCAGCAGGTCCGCCGCCCGGTACACGCTGGCGAACATCAGGCCGATGATCATGTAGGCGCTGATCGCGCCGAGCAGGCTCTGGATCGTGATCACCCGGTGCGCCAGGATCCTGGCCACGATCATGCCGACCGCCAGCAGCAGCACCAGCGCGGTCCACAGGTCCGCCGCGGCCCTGGCGCCCGGACTTCGCAGCAGCACGGACAGGCTGGCCGTGCTGACCGACCCGGCCACCACGACCGTCGTGATCAGCTGCGACGTCCG
The DNA here is from genome assembly GCA_963719705.1 of uncultured Actinomycetota bacterium. Lineage (GTDB taxonomy): Bacteria > Actinomycetota > Actinomycetes > Streptosporangiales > Streptosporangiaceae > CAVRCV01. The sequence goes on along the minus strand of CAVRCV010000005.1, from coordinate 55,409 downwards.
CCTGCTCTGCCGCCCGGCGCGCAGCACGAGCAGCAGCACCCACATGAACAGCAGCACCTGGCTGGCGCTGATCTCCGCCCCGGACGCGAATGCCGACAGCACGTAGGTGAAGACCAGCAGGAACAGCAGCAGCCCGTAGCGCTCCCCGTGCGGTGCCAGCAGGCGCCGCCACCGGGACGGACCCTGATCGTCCGGCGCGGGCCTGCTCATCGCCCTCCCTCCGGTCCCGCTCGGGTCCCGCCGGGAACCGGCGACCCGGCAGATCCTTGCCCGCCCGCCGGGAGGCCGCGCCACCCGCCGGGAGTGATCCGGCCGCCAGGCCCGCCGCGGCGCGGCCGGACCTGACCGGGCCCGGCCGTGCCGGTTCACCCGGGGCAGGCGATGCCGTGACCGGCCCGTCTGCCCGATCGTGCTGGCTGGAGCACCCAGATCTGCCGAGGAGCCCGATGTCGCTGCCGATCGAGGACTACGCGCTGATCGGCGACCTGCACACGGCGGCCCTGGTGAGCTCGGACGGCTCGGTCGACTGGCTCTGCCTGCCCAGGTTCGACTCGGCCGCGTGCTTCGCCGCCCTGCTGGGCAGCGACCGGCACGGGCACTGGCGGATCGGGCCGGCCGAGGGCGGTGCCAGGGTCCGGCGCCGTTACCTGCCGGACACCCTGGTGCTGGAGACCGAGTTCGCCACCGCGGCGGGCACCATCCGGCTGACCGACTGCATGCCGCCGCGGCGCGGCGACCCGGTGCTGCTGCGGCTGCTGGAGGGCGTCAGCGGCGAGGTCACGGTCCGGATGACGCTGCGGGCCAGGTTCGAGTACGGCTTCGCCCAGCCCGCGGTCAGCCGCCGGGACGGGGCCTACCGGATCCTCGCCGGGCCCGAGGCGCTGTGGCTGTTCGGGCCGCTGGCGCTGGGCCGCAGCGGCGGCGCGGCGGTGGCCGAGTTCCGGGTCAGCGCGGGCGACCGGATCCCGCTGGCCGCGGTCTGGCGGCCGGCCGCCTGCGGCGGCCCGGACCGGCCGCCGCAGGCGGCCGCGCTGGCCGAGCACACCGCGGCGTGGTGGCGGGACTGGGTGGCCGGCCTGGAGATCGGCCCGCAGTGGCGGGAACCGGTCGCCCGCTCCCTGATCACGATCAAGGCGCTGACCTACGCGCCGACCGGGGGCCTGGTCGGCGCGCCCACGACCTCGCTGCCGTGGCAGGCGTCGGGCGCGGGGAACCGGGACTGCCGGTACTGCCGGATCACCGACGCGGCGGCCGCGCTGGCCGTGCTGCTGCACCATGGCGCGGACGACGATGCGGCCGCCCTGCTCGGCTGGCTCTGCCGCGCCGTGGCCGGGCCGCCGGGCCAGGTGCAGTCCAGGTACGGGGTGGCAGGCGAGCGGTGGCTGCCCGAGGTGGAGCTGGACTGGCTGCCCGGCTACGACGGCGCCCGGCCGGTGCGGATCGGCAGCCCGGCCGCTGCCCGGCCGCCGCTGGCCGTGTTCGGCGAGGTGATGCGGGCCCGGCTGGCCGTCCGGATGGCCGGGCTGGCCCGGCCAGGCGACGGCGACCCGTGGCGGGGAGACGACCTGCTCGACTTCCTGGAATCGCGGTGGCGGGATCCGGACCCCGGCATCTGGGAGGCACCCGGCCCGCCCCGGCAGTTCGTGTACTCCAAGGTGATGGCGTGGGCCGCGGCGGATGCCGCGGTGAAGTTGATCGAGAAGTTCGCCGAGCCCGGCCCGGCCGACCGCTGGCGCCGGCTGCGCGCGAAGATCAGGGCCGACGTGCTGAGCCTCGGGTACGACAGCGGGGGACAGAAATTCGTTCAGTGTTACGGCGGGTCGCGGCCGGATGCCGCCCTGCTGCGCATTGCTCAGCTTGGCTTCCTGCCCGCTGCCGACCGCCGGGTGGCGGGCACCTTCGCCGCGGCCGGGCGCGAGCTGGACCGCGGCGGCGTGCTGATGCGGTACCGGCCCGAGCCGCCGGCCAGCACGAGGCCGGCCAGCAGACCGGCCTGGAGGCTGGCCTGGAAGCGCTGCCGGGCGAGGGCGGCTGCCTGCCCGCGACCTTCTGGCTGGCCGAGGGGCTCGCGCTGATGGGGCGCGGGGCGCAGGCGCGCCAGGTCTTCGGCGGCCTGCTGGAGCTGCGCAACGACGTGGGCCTGCTGGCCGCGGACTACGATCCGCTGCGCGGCCGGCTGGCCGGGAACTTCCCGCTGGCGGCCAGTCACGTCGCGCTGGCGGCCGCTGCCCGGGCCCTGGAGCAGGCCGGGACGCCGGCGGCCGGGCTAGCCAGCTCGGCTGGCTAGCCCGGTCCCTGCAGCGGCCGGGTCGCGTCCCGGTGGCGCGTCCCGGTGGCGGGTTCCGGCTAGAGGTACTCGTCCCGGACGTCGAACCCCCTGGCCAGGGCCCAGATGATGAACACGTCGATCGCGATCACGACGATCGACCAGACCGGGTAGTAGGGCAGGAACACGAAGTTCCCGGCCGTGCTGATCACCGCCAGCACGATGCCCAGGATCCTGGCCCACATCATGCCGAGCAGCAGGCAGGCGCCCGCAGCGAATACCACGATGCCGAGGATCAGCTCGCCCCAGCCCCAGCTGTGCACGTTCCACCGGAACGCGTAGCTCGGCAGGGTGCCGTAGAACGCCCGCTTGATGAGAATGCTGAGGCCCACGAGGAAGCTCAGCAGGCCGGAGAGGATCATCAGCGTCGCGGCCAGCCACATGCCGGCCAGCGCCGCGCCGCTGCCGCGCCTGGCCCGGTGGCCGGGGTAGCCGGCCTGACCGGGGTGGCCCGGGGCCGGCTGTGAAGTCCCGGTCGTGCCGCCCGTCTGGGCCGGCTTGTCCTGGGCGTCAGCCAGGCCCCTCTGTCCTGCGCACTGCTCATCGAAGCAGCCCCCTTTCGCTGGGCCTGCCGGCTGGTGCACTACCCGTCCGACGCTACGAATGGCCGCAGTGACCGGCATCATCCGCTTCGGGTGATCGTCCCGGCGCGATTGACCCGCGGTGCCCTGGGTACGACGGTTTGCGGGCTCTGAGCTGCACATTCACCCGCCAGAGTGGGGGACCGGGAGAAAAGCCGCGCCGCCGCGGACCGGCCAGGGTCCGTCGGGGGAGCGATGACGAGCACGACCAGCACGACCAGCAGGCGGCTGGCCCAGCCGGCCAGGGAACGGGCCGGGCTGGCGGCACAGCCAGCGCGGGAACCGGGCGGCCCGGCGGCCGGCCCGGGCGGGCCGCGGCTGCTCGAGGACAAGCTGCGGGTAGCGCGGCCGAGCGTGCCGCTGCTGCCGCGGCGCAGGCTCACCGAGCTGATCGAGCGGGCGTCGGCGCACCGGGTGACCCTGGTGTCCGGGCCGGCCGGGGCCGGGAAAACCGTCGCCTGCTCGGCCTGGGCGGCCGGGCGGGCGGGCCACGGCCAGGTCGCCTGGCTGACCCTGGACCGGCAGGACGCCGAGCCGGCCAGGTTCTGGGCCTATGTCCTGGCCGCGCTGGCGCAGGCCGGGCCGGGGCCGGCCGAGGCGGCCGGATCGCTGGCCGACGTGCCGGCCGGGGATGCGCCGGCGGCGCTGGCGGCGGCGGCGCAGCTCTTCCCTGAGCCGGTCGCGCTGGTGCTCGACGACGTGCAGGAGCTGTCCGGCGGTCCGGCGGTGGCCGGGCTGGACGAGCTGATCCGGCACGCTCCGCCTGGCCTGCGGCTGATCCTGGCCGGGCGCTGCCAGCCGGGGCTCCAGCTGGCCCGGCTGCGGGTCTCCGGCGATCTGGCCGAGATCGAGGCCGGCGATCTGGCCTGCACCGCCGAGGAGCTGGACGCCTACCTGGGAATGCTCGGCCTGGCCGCGGCGGAAGCCGAGCGGGACCGGCTGCTGGCGCGTACCGAGGGCTGGATGGCCGGGCTGCGGCTGGCCGTGCTGCGGACCGGGCGTGCTGGCCCCGGCGGGACGACCCTCGCGGACATCGCGGGCGACGAGCAGGCGGTCACCGACTACCTGGCCGACGAGGTGCTCGGCCGGCTTGGCGAGCAGACCAGGCTGTTCCTGCTGCGGACCAGCCTGGCGGGGGAGTGCGTGCGCGGCGATCTGGCCGACGCGCTCACCGGCGAGCCGGGCGGCGCGCGCACGCTGGACCTGCTCAGCCGGGAGAACAGCCTCGTGGGCAGCTGCGACGCGGATGACGACGGCGGCTGCTACCGCTATCACCCGCTGCTGCGCGACGTGCTGCGGGCGGAGCTGCGCCGCAGGCTGCCGCAGGAGATCCCGGTCCTGCTGCGCCGGGCGGCCCGCTGGTACTGCGAGCACGGCGCCGTGCTGGACGCGCTGCGCTGCGCGGCCGAGGCCGGGGACTGGGACTACGGCGCTTACGTGCTGGCCGACGCCGGGCCTGCCGCGCTCACCGAGCCGGGCGCCGCCGCGCTTGAGGCGGTGCTCGGGCTGTTCCCGGCGCAGGCGCGGGCCGACGACGCCGCGGTCGCCGCCGCGTGCGCGGCCGCCCGGCTGTGGCTCGGCGACCCGCAGGGTGCCGCCGCGCACCTGGACGCCGCGCAGCGCGCGCTTGACCGGCTGCCGGATCAGCTGCGCCCGGCCGTCGAGCCCGGCCTGGCCGCGATGCGGATCCTGCACGAGGCCAGCCGGGCCGCCGCCGACCCTGGCCTGCTTGCCCGCGGTGCCGCGCTGGCGGACAAGGCCGGGGACAGCGCCGGCACCCCGGCCGAGCACCGGGCCGTCGGCCTGCTCTGGTACGCGCTCGGCTGCGCCCGGCTCGGCCGGTTCGAGGCCAGGCAGGCGGCCCTGGCGCTGGCGCACGCCTGCCGCCAGCTCGGGGCCGGCGGCCCGGCAGGGCTGCTGGCCAGGGCCGCGGCCTGGCGGTCGCTGGCGCTCGCCTGGCACGGTGACCTGGCCGGGGCGGAGCAGGCCGCCGCCGACGCGGCGGAGGCGGCGGGCCGGGGTCCGGGCCGGGCAGGCGCGGCCGGGACCCCGGCCCAGCCGGGAACCGGGTGCTGGCCCGCCCTGCCCGGCCGGGCCGCGGCATGCCTGGCCAGGGACGAGCTGGACGCAAGCCGGGACCTGCTGGACGAGGCGGACCGGACCGCGGCCGGGCACCTGCCCGGCGAGCCGCGCCCGGCCGTGCTGACCGCGCTGGCCAGGGCCAGGGTGCTGGTCGCCGACGGCGACACCGCCGCGGCCCGGAGCCTGATGATCCGGCTGCGGGAGCGGGCGGGCGAGGCCGGTCCGGCCCTGCGCCACGCGATGACGGTGCTGGACGGCGAGATCGCGCTGCGGGCCGGGGACTGCGAGCGGGCCAGGGCGGTGCTGGCCCCCGGCGGCGACGGCGAGCCGGACGAGCGCGCGGACAGCAGGCTCGCCTGCGGCCGGCTGCTGCTGGCCGAGGGCAGCTTCGCCGATGCGTTCGAACACCGTCGCGCCGTTGCTGGCCGCCGGGCCGGACCAGGCGGAGAAGGTCGGCGCCCTGCTGGTCGCCGCGGTCGCGCAGCGCCGCCTGGGCCAGGCCCGGCAGGCCGGCGAGCTGCTGGAGCAGGCGCTGGCGCTGGCCGAGCAGGACGGGTTCACCCGGCCGTTCCTGGACGCCGGCCAGGCGGTCCGGTCGGCGATCACCGTGCTGATCCCGCCGGACAGCCCCGGTGCCGGGTTCGCGGCGAGGATCCAGGACCGGTTCGCCAGCCAGCTGCCGCGCGCGGCCGAGGCGCCGCGCCAGCCGGAGGCCGCGCTCACCGACAGCGAGCTGGCCGTGCTCCGGTTCCTGCCCTCGCACATGACCAACCAGGAGATCGCCGAGGCACTGTTCCTGTCCATCAACACGGTCAAGACGCACCTGCGCTCGGCCTACCGCAAGCTCGGGGTATCCTCACGCCGCCAGGCGATCGGCCGCGGCCGCCGGCTCGACCTGCTCTGACCCTTGCGGCGGCTGGCGCCAGTTCGGCCAGCGCCAGTTCGGCCAGCGCCAGTTCGGCAGGCGCCAGAGCAGCACGCGCCGGCGCACTAGACTGGGCCGCCGTAGCCGTGAGTCATCATTTCCATGCCCTGGCCGCGCGGCAGCCTGCCCAGTGCTGGCCGGCGCGGCGGGGAACCCGAGGAGCGACCCGTCGTGAAGACCGATGTCGAAGAGCTGAGCCCGACCCGCGTGCGGCTCACCGTCGAGGTTCCGTTCGATGAGCTGAAGCCCAGCCTGGACAAGGCCTACCGGGAGGTCGGCCGCCAGGTCCGGATCCCCGGCTTCCGGCCGGGGCACGTCCCGCAGCGGGTCATCGACCAGCGGATCGGCCGCGGCGCGGTGCTCGAGCAGGCGGTCCAGGACGCGGTGCCCGACCTGTACGGGAAGGCCCTGGCCGAGCGCGAGGTGGTCCCGCTCGGCCAGCCCGAGCTGGAGATCTCCAGCCTGGACGACGGCAAGGAGCTGACGTTCACCGCCGAGGTGGACGTCCGGCCGTCGTTCGAGATCCCCGAGCTGGACGGGATGCCGGTCACCGTGGACGACGCCGAGGTCACGCCGGACCAGGTGGAGGAGTACCTGGGCGCGCTGCGGGAGCGGTTCGCCTCGCTCAAGGGCGCCGACCGCCCGGCGCAGGCCGGGGACTTCGTCTCGATCGACCTGGCCGCGGCGGTGGACGGCAAGCCGGTGGAGGACGCGCAGGCCACCGGGATCTCCTACGAGGTCGGCAGCGGGAACATGCTGGACGGCCTGGACGAGGCACTGAGCGGGATGTCGGCGGGCGAGCACGAAGTCCTTCTCGGCCGAGCTGGCCGGCGGCACGATGGCCGGGCCAGACCGCGGACGTGGCCGTCACCGTGAACAGCGTCAAGGTCAAGGACCTGCCGGAGCTGAACGACGAGTTCGCCCAGTCGGCCAGCGAGTTCGACACCGTCGGCGAGCTGCGGGCGGGCACCAGGAAGCAGCTGGAGGCGATGCGGCGGGCCGGGCAGGCCGGGCAGGCCAGGGAGCGGGCACTCGACGCCCTGCTCGAGCAGGTCGAGATACCGCTGCCGGACAAGGTGGTCCAGGCCGAGCTGGACGGCCGGTGGCAGTCGCTGACCGACCGGCTGGAGCAGTCGAACATGTCGCTGGCGGACTACCTGGACGGCACCGGCAGCACCGAGGAGGCGATGCGCCAGGAGCTGGAGGCCGACGCCCGCCGGTCGGTCAAGGCCGGGTTCATCCTGGACAAGCTGGCCGCCCAGGAGGAACTGGGGGTCGAGACGGCCGAGCTGATGGCCTACGTCACCGAGCAGGCCTACCGGCTCGGCGTGCCGCCGGACCGGCTGGCCCGGCAGCTCACCGACAACGGCCAGATCAGCGCGGTCGTCGCGGACGTGCTGCGGTCCAAGGCGCTCAGCCTGATCGCGCAGCGGGCCAGGGTGACCGACGAGACCGGCCGCGCGGTCGACCTGAGCCCCGCCGGAGCCGGACGCGCCGGACGTGGCCGAGCCGGGACCGAGGCGGCCAGACGACGGCCCGGATTCCCGAGGCGGTCCAGCGCGACCCGGTGAGCTGTCGCCGGCGGCGCCTGCGCCCACAGCGAACAGGCGGCAGCGGCGGACTTCCCGCCCGTGGCCGCGGGTTATGGTCACAGTCAACGACGCCGGGCGCCGGTCAGGGCACCGGCGCCCGGCAACCAAGACGAGGAGTTTTCCGTGACCTTGCCTCCCAATGACGAGCAGCTATCGCGCGTGCTCGCGCGGACTGCGGAGGCCCCCCAGCTGCCGATCGGCGACCTGCTGTTCCAGCGCCTGCTGCGGCACCGGATCATCTTCCTCGGCCAGCAGGTCGACGATGACCTGGCCAACCGGATCTGCGCCGAGCTGGTGCTGCTGGCCTCCGAGGACGAGAAGCGCGACATCAGCCTGTACATCAACTCGCCGGGCGGCTCGGTCACCGCGGGCATGGCCATCTACGACGTGATGCAGTACGTGCCCAACGACGTGGCCACCTACGCGATGGGCCTGGCCGCGTCCATGGGCCAGTTCCTGCTCTGCGCCGGCGCGGCGGGCAAGCGCTACGCGCTGCCGCACGCGGCGATCCTGATGCACCAGCCGCACGGCGGCATCGGCGGCACCGCCACCGACATCAGGATCCAGGCCGAGCAGATCCTGTATCTCAAGCGCACCCTGGCGGAGCGGATCGCGGTGCACACCGGCCAGACCGTCGCCCAGATCGAGGCAGACTCCGACCGGGACCGCTGGTTCACCGCCGAGCAGGCGAAGGACTACGGCTTGGTGGACCGCGTGATCCGCAGCGCCACCGAGGTGCCGACAGAAGGGCCGGTCTCATGAACGCGATGAACGCAGGCCCGCAGCCGGGCGCGACCGACGGCCGGGGCGGCGGCCGGTCCGGCCTGGCCGAGGCCAGGTACGTCCTGCCGTCGTTCGTCGAGCGGACCTCGTACGGGGTCAAGGAGATGAACCCGTACAACAAGCTGTTCGAGGAGCGGATCATCTTCCTGGGCGTGCAGATCGACGACGCGTCGGCCAACGACGTGATGGCCCAGCTGATCACGCTGGAGTCGATCGACCCGGACCGCGACATCCTGATGTACATCAACTCGCCCGGCGGGTCGATGACGGCGATGATGGCGATCTACGACACCATGCAGTACGTCCAGCCGGAGATCCAGACCTACTGCCTGGGCCAGGCGGCCTCGGCCGCCGCGGTGCTGCTGGCGGCCGGCACCAAGGGCAAGCGGATGGCGCTGCCCAACTCGCGGATCCTGATCCACCAGCCCGCGGTGGAGGGCGGTTACGGTCAGTCCAGCGACCTGGAGATCCAGGCCAACGAGATCCTGCGGATGCGCACCGCGATGGAGCACGTACTGGCCGTGCATACCGGCAGGGACGAGGACCAGATCCGCCGGGACGTGGAGCGGGACAAGTTCTTCACCGCCTTCGAGGCCAAGGAATACGGCCTGGTGGATGAAGTTCTGACGATGCTCAAGCGCAAGACCGAGGTAGTGTCGTCCTAACCGGTGGATCCGGTAGCCCCGGCGGCACGCCGGGGCCGTCCGGGTCCGTACCCTGACAACCAGGGCCGCTGAGGCGGTACCGTCGTCCTACGAGCAACAGGCACGGTGCCTGCGGCGCCCACTGCAGGCGGCTTAGCTGGCCGCCGCGGCGGCCCGGCGCAAAGGAGTATCTGGGTGGCACGCATCGGCGATGGTGGTGATCTGCTGAAGTGCTCGTTCTGCGGCAAAAGCCAGAAGCAGGTCAAGAAGCTGATCGCCGGGCCAGGTGTGTACATCTGCGATGAATGCATCGATCTGTGCAACGAGATCATCGAGGAGGAGCTGGCCGAGCCGCCCGAGCTGAAGTGGGACAGCCTGCCGAAGCCGCGCGAGATCTACGAGTTCCTCGACTCCTACGTGATCGGGCAGGAGAAGGCCAAGAAGGGCCTGTCGGTCGCGGTCTACAACCACTACAAGCGGATCCAGTCCGGCGGCGAGCGCACCGGCGAGGACGGCGTCGAGCTGGCCAAGTCGAACATCCTGCTGCTCGGCCCGACCGGATCCGGCAAGACCCTGCTCGCCCAGACCCTGGCCCGGCTGCTCAACGTGCCGTTCGCGATCGCCGATGCGACCGCGCTGACCGAGGCCGGCGTACGTCGGCGAGGACGTCGAGAACATACTGCTCAAGCTGATCCAGGCGGCCGACTATGACGTCAAGAAGGCCGAGACCGGGATCATCTACATCGACGAGATCGACAAGATCGCGCGCAAGAGCGAGAACCCGTCGATCACCAGGGACGTGTCCGGCGAGGGCGTGCAGCAGGCGCTGCTGAAGATCCTGGAGGGGACCACCGCCTCGGTGCCGCCGCAGGGCGGGCGCAAGCACCCGCACCAGGAGTTCATCCAGATCGACACCACCAACGTGCTGTTCATCTGCGGCGGCGCGTTCGCCGGCCTGGAGAAGATCATCGAGCACCGGGTGGGCAGCAGCGGCATGGGCTTCGGCGCGGTGCTGCGGGTCAAGCCGGCCAAGGAGTCGGCCGACCCGTTCGCCGACGTGATGCCCGAGGACCTGCTGAAGTTCGGCATGATCCCGGAGTTCGTCGGCCGGCTGCCGGTCATCACCAGCGTGCACAACCTGGACCGGGAGGCGCTGATCCAGATCCTGACCGAGCCGCGCAACGCGCTGGTCCGGCAGTACCGGCGGCTGTTCGAGCTGGACGGGGTGGACCTGGAGTTCACCGACGATGCCCTGGAGGCGGTCGCCGACCAGGCGATCCTGCGCGGTACCGGCGCCCGCGGCCTGCGCGCGATCCTGGAAGAGGTCCTGCTCTCGGTCATGTACGAGGTGCCCAGCCGCAAGGACGTCGAGCGCGTCGTCATCACCTCCGAGGCCGTGCTGGAGAACGTCAACCCGACGCTGGTGCCGCGCGACGTATCCCGCCGCACTCCGCGGGAGAAGTCGGCATAGCCGGATAGGTCCGATCGAGCGAGGCCGCTACCTCGGGTTATTGCCTGGGCATTACGCAGACATTACGGGGGCACGGTGAGCTGAGGGCACACCCGAACCACCAGGGGAGTAGCCCATGCCACCGCCTTTCCGCCTCCTGACCGCCACGATCGCCGCCAGCGCCGCCATAGCCGCGCTCGCGGCGGTACCCAGCGCCGCCGTAGCCGGGACAGCTGCCGTTCCCTCCGGCCGCCCCGGCCTGACGCATCGCCCCATCACCCTGCAGGACAAGGCCGAGTTCTCCGGCTATGACGCGGCGACCGACGCCGCGGGGACGACCTACATCGGCTGGATCGGTGACAGCGGTTCCGGCCGCAAGGTTCATCTGTGCACCCTGCCGCGCCGGGCGACCGCCTGCGCGGGCGGGATCTCGGTGGTGGACTCGCTGGGCGATTCCTCGGCCATGGGCCTGCGCGTGCTCGTCACCGGTACCGGTCACGTCAGCCTCGTCTGGTTCCACGACACCGTCGCCTCGGAGGGTGGCCCGCAGGGCAGCGAGATCGCGGTCGCGACGGCCAGCGGCGGCGGCCCGCTGTCCGCGCCGCACGACGTCGCCACCGCGCCCAGCTTCGGCTCCATGGCCGCCGCCGCGATCGGGCCACACGGTGCGATCTGGGTCGTCACCGAGACCTCAGCGCTGACGAAGCTGCAGGTAAGGCCCGGCTTCGGTGGCAAGCCGGTGAACCTGACCGCTCCCTATGAGGTCGGCAGCGCGCAGCTCGCCTTCAGCCGCGGCACCGCCGTACTCGCGATTCAGCGGGCCGGCGCCATCACCCGCCCGGTCGCGTTCGCGTCCGGCCGGGGCGGGTCGTGGACCAGGTTCCGGAACCTCGCGCGGACCTGGACCGCAGCCGCCAACCTGGGACTGGCCAGCACCCGGTCCGGCGTCCGCCTGCTGGCCAGCGTGAGCAACGCGAACTACTTCCCGGTGGTGTCGCGATGGACCGGCAGCGGATTCTCCCGGCCGGCCCTGACCGGCGACCGGAACAACTGCGCTCCCAGCAGCCACGATCCGGTGTCGGACGCAAGCGGGCGGATGGCCGACGTGTCCATGGAGTGCTCCGATGTAGCGGTTGCGAACCTGACCGACACCACGCACGCGGCGCTCGTGCGGTTCGCCTCCGGCGGCACCTTCGCGGGCGGCATACCGCAGATTGCCACCGCCACCAGCGGGCGGGCCTGGGTGGCCTGGTCCATCGAGTCGAGCACTGCCAACAAGCTGCTCGCCGCCCCCGTGCTGCTGCCCGGCCGGGTGGTTACGGCAAGGGCTGCCTCGGCCCGGAACCGCGTGACGCTCTACGGCCCCGCGTCCTGCCTGCCCCCGGTCACGATTGCGGTGAAGATCGCCGGATCGCCGGCCCGGCACTGGCGGGTGCTGCACCGGTCGGTGCGCCTCGGCCGCACCCTGCTGCGTTCCGGCCTGAACGGCGCCAGCCTGCGGGCCGGCCGGCTGTACGCGCTCACCGGGACGGTCACGTTCGCTGACGGGAGAGCGCGGCGCACGGTGACGGCCAGGCTGAGGTTCCGGACCTGCGCCAACCCGTAGCCGGGCGGGCAGGGTCCATCGCCCGATGATCGCGGCCTGGCTGGCCGGACCGGCGCAACGGCGCGGTCAGCCAGGCTGGGGCAGGCGGCTGCCCGAGCGCGCCGACGGCGCGAGCAGCTCAAGCGCCAGCCGGCGGCCGCGGCCGGGGTGCTCTGCGCCGGAGGGCCGGAACGCGGGGCTTCCAGCCTGGCGTCCAGCTGCCGCGCCAGCGTCGCTGGCGGCGGCCTGTCCCCGCGGCGGCGGATCGCCGCGGCGACGGCGATGAGCCGGTCCAGGTCAGAGCCGACCGCCCCGTGGCGCTCGCGCAGCACCAGCACGGCCGTCTCCAGGGCAACCGCCAGCGGAAAGCTGTGGCTCAGGCTGAGTGCGGCCGCGACAGCGGCGCCGGCCCGCTCGGCGGCGAGGGCCTGGTCGCCGGCCGCGAGCAGTGCGCGGGCCAGCACCGCCCGGATCAGCGGTATCTCCCGCTCGACGCCGAGCTCGGTGCCTTCGGAGTCGGCCATCATCCCGATCTCAACTGCGGCCGTCACATCCGCTTCGGCGAGCGCGAGGCCCGCCGAGACGGAAAGGAGCACGACGCGGGCGATCCGCCTCGTCCCGGCGAGCAGCGGATGAGCCTCGTCCGCGAACGCGCGGGCCCGGTCCAGGACGCCGACCTGCCAGCACACCATCGCGGCCGTCGGCAGCGCCGCGGCCAGATGCTCAGCCGAGCCGCCGCCGCGGCAGAGCTCGATGGCCTCGGTCGCATAGCGCGCTGCCTCGGGGTTGCCCCGCTCGGACAGAACGCTGCCCAGGCCCATTGCCGCCGCCACCCGCAGGTCCGTGCCGAACGGTGCCGCGGCGCGGATCGCGTGGCGGACGCAGTCCACTGCCTCGGCCCCCCGGTCGAGATCGTCCAGCAGGCCGGCCAGGTAGATGAGCGCCCGGGCAGCGTAGGGGTTGTCGGCTCCCTCGAACGCCGAGACAACCGCCCGCAGCTCGGTTACCGCCCGGCTGGTGTCGCCAGACCAGTAGTCCAGGTACCCGAGGGCATAGGTGGCGTAGGCAGACCAGTGCGTGTCCGGGTACCTGGCGAGCAGCCGGGACAGCCAGAACCGGCCTTCCGCGACGTTGCTCGCGGCCCAGTACCGGTGCAGCCGGAACGCCAGCTCGACGCACTCGGTTCCGCTGGCCCGGCCGCTGAGGCCGGCCGCGAGCAGCGAGCGCACCGAGCCGAGGATGCTGGTGATCGCATCCTGGAACGGACCGGGCGGATCCTGCGCCTCGCCGGGCAGGATGGCCAGGATCGCCGCGGCGAGCCGGTCGAAGGCCGCCCGCTCCTCGCCGTGCTCCTGCAGCATCTCCCTGGCGAACCGGTGCAGTTCGTCCGCCTGGTGGTAGACCGACTGCGCGCCCACCCGGTCGACCGCGACCAGGCCGCTCGCGGTCAGCTCGCGCAGGATGCGGACCACCCTGACCGGCGGCACGGACCCGCCGGAGACCACCTGGCGCACCAGGGCGAGCCCGGCGCTGCCGTCCAGGACGCCGAAGCGCCGGAACACCGCGGCCTCCTGCTCGTCGAGCAGCGCGTAGCTTCCCGCGGCGATGGCGCGCACCGGATCACTCCCGTCGCTGAGCAGCGGGCCGAGCTGGTCGAGAAGGTCGCCGACCGGAATCACCGTGAGCTGCGCCGCGGCGAGCTCTACCGCCAGCGGAAGCCCGGCGCACCGCCGTAGCAGGGCCAGGATGTGCGGCGCGACGCCGTCCTCCAGGCTGATCGCGCCGCCTGCCTCGCACACGCGGTCGACGAGCAGCCGCACCGCCGGGCTCGTGCGCCAGGACGGCCCGGCCGCAGCGCCGGGCTGCGGCAGCGGGCTGAGCGCGAACGGCACCTCGTGCTCGCATCGCAGCGGGATCCGGCTGGTCACGAGGATTGTCAGCGTCGGGCAGTAGGCCAGCAGCGCGGCCGCCAGTGATGCTGCGCCATCCGGCGCGACCTCGCATCCGTCCAGCACGAGCAGGGCCCGGCCGGCCGGGGCCAGGTAGGAGGCTATCGCGCTGGCTGCATCCTCGGTTCCCGGCGGCACGCCGACGGCGAGCGCGACCGTGGCGGCGACAAGGGCATCTTCGGCCACGGATCCGAGCGGTACCCACAGCCGGCCACCATCGAAGCCGGCCGCCGTCGCGGCGACCCGGGCAGCCAGCCGGGACTTGCCGACGCCGCCGAGGCCGGTCACCGTCACCAGGCCGGGATCCGCAATCAAGCGGCCGAGCTGCGTGACCTCCGGCTCGCGCCCGACGAACGAGGCCGTCTGCGCCGGGATGCGGGCCGGGGAAGTTGGCGCCTGGCCGCTCAGCGCCGCCAGGTAGATCTGCACTGTCTCAGCCGACGGGTCGACGCCAAGATGCTCGGCGAGACCGGCCCTGCACTCCTCGAATGCGCGAACCGCGCCAGCCCTGTCGCCGGCCCGGTCCAGCGCCCTGATGAGGCAGCGGTAGGCGCGCTCGTCGAGCGGGTAGGCGAGTACCGCCCCGCGGGCGGCTGCGACCGCTACCGCGTGCTCGCCCAGGCTGGCCGCCGCATCGGCCACCAGCTCCGTCGCCTGCCGTGCCACGGCATCAACCGCGGCGCGATGCGCGCGCAGCCAGGCGCCGTCATCGTCCGGCAGGATCTGCCCGCCGGACGAGCGGGATACCGGCTCGGCCAGGTTCAGCGCGGCCCGGAACCTGCCCTGCCGCAGCAGTCCCGCTGCCTGCTGAACCGCGCCGGCCGCGGCAGCCGCATCCACCTCGACACCGGCGGCCAGACGGTAGCCAGGCGGCTCGGTCATGATCGCCTGCTGACCGCCGTCGATGGGCGCAAGCGCGGCGCGCAGCTCGCGCACGACGCCCCTGAGCGCGGCACGCCAGGTCGGCGGCGGGTCGGAGGGCCAGACCATCATCGCGAGGCGCTCGGCCGGGACGGTCCCGCGTTCCAGGGCGAGCGCGACCAGGACAACATGGACACGGCGGCCGCCCAGCCGCAATCCCGATACAACGCCCCCCTCGCCGGATACTGAAGGCGTGCCGAGCACGTCGATCCGCACATGCACACTGTAAGTGCCCGACCACCTAGACTCACCTGACGTGACTTCAGCAGATCAGCCAGCGGGCCGGCCGGAGCTGCCGCCGCAGTACGCCCCGGCCGAGACAGAGACCCGCCGGTACCAGGCCTGGGAGCAGGCCGGGTACTTCACTGCCGACGCGGCGCAGGTATCGGCGGAGCGGCCGGCGTTCACGATCGTGATCCCGCCGCCGAACGTGACCGGGTCGCTGCACATCGGCCACGCGCTGGAGCACACGCTGATCGACGCGCTGATCCGGCGCCGCCGGATGCAGGGCTACGTCACGCTGTGGCTGCCCGGCATGGACCACGCCGGCATCGCCACCCAGAACGTCGTCGAGCGGGAGATCGCCAAGGACGGGCTGAGCCGTCACGACCTGGGCCGGGAGGAGTTCGTGGCCAGGGTCTGGCGGTGGAAGGCCGAATCCGGCGGCGCGATCGGTGGCCAGATGCGCCGCCTCGGCGACAGCGTGGACTGGTCCCGCGAGCGGTTCACCATGGACGCCGGGCTGTCCCGCGCGGTGCAGACCATGTTCAAGCGGCTGTTCGACGACGGCCTGATCTACCGCGCGCAGCGCATCATCAACTGGTGCCCGCGGTGCATGACCGCGCTGTCCGACATCGAGGTCGAGCACGCCGAGGACGAGGGCGAGCTGGTCAGCATCCGGTACGGGGACGGCGAGGCGGCCATCGTGGTGGCCACCACCCGGGTGGAGACCATGCTCGGCGACACCGCGGTCGCGGTGCACCCGGACGACCCGCGCTACGCCGGCCTGATCGGCCGCGAGGTCACCCTGCCGCTGACCGGGCGGAGCATCCCGGTGGTGGCCGACCCGCACGTGGATCCGGAGTTCGGCACCGGCGCGGTCAAGGTCACCCCGGCGCACGACCCGGACGACTTCGAGATCAGCCGCCGGCACGACCTGCCCGCCCTGGTGATCATGGACGAGCGCGGCGTGATCACCGCGCACGGGCCGTTCCAGGGCCTGGACCGGTTCGAGGCAAGGCCCGCGGTGCTCGACGCGCTCAGGCAGGACGGCCGGGTGGTCGCCGAGAAGCGGCCCTACCTGCACGCGGTCGGGCACTGCGGCCGGTGCGGCACCACCGTGGAGCCGCGGCTGTCGCTGCAGTGGTTCGTCCGGGTCGGCCCGCTGGCCAAGGCGGCGGGGGACGCGGTCCGGGACGGCCGGGTCACGATCCACCCGCCGGAGCTGGCGGCGCGCTACTTCGACTGGGTCGACGACATGCACGACTGGTGCATCAGCAGGCAGCTGTGGTGGGGGCACCGGATCCCGGTCTGGTACGGGCCCGGCGGCGAGATCCGCTGCGTGGGACCGGACGAGCAGCCGCCCGGCGAGGGCTGGAGCCAGGATCCGGACGTGCTGGACACCTGGTTCTCCTCCGGGCTGTGGCCGTTCTCCACCCTCGGCTGGCCGGAGGACACCGCTGACCTGCGCGCGTTCTACCCGACCAGCGTGCTGGTCACCGGCTACGACATCCTGTTCTTCTGGGTGGCCAGGATGATGCTGTTCGGCCTGTACGCGATGGCGGACGCCGGCCCGGCGCAGTCGGTGCCGTTCCGCCAGGTGGCGCTGCACGGCCTGGTCCGGGATCAGTACGGGAAGAAGATCTCCAAGAGCCGGGGCAACACGGTGGACCCGCTGGACTGGATCGACCGGTTCGGCGCCGACGCCACCCGGTTCACCCTGACCCGCGGCGCCAGCCCCGGCGGGGACGTGCCGGTCAGCGAGGAGTGGGCTGCCGGGGCCAGGAACTTCTGCAACAAGCTCTGGAACGCGACCAGGTTCGCCCTGATGAACGGGGCCGTGGCGGGCTCCGCGGCCGGACGCGGCGGTCCCGGCGGTCCCGGCGGTCCTGTCGGTGCCGGACCGGTGGATCCTGTCCCGGCTGGACGCGGTCACCGCCCAGGTCGACGCGCTGTTCGAGGAGTTCGAGTTCGCCAGGCTGTGCGAGGCGCTGTACCACTTCGCCTGGGATGAGTTCTGCGACTGGTACCTGGAACTGGCCAAGGCGGCGCTGGCCGGGCCGGACGAGGCTGCCGCCACGGTCACCCGGCAGGTGCTCGGGCACGTGCTGGACCGGCTGCTGCGGCTGATCCACCCGGTAATGCCGTTCGTCACCGACGAGCTGTGGACCGCGCTGACCGGCGGCGACTCGGTGATGGTCGCGGACTGGCCCCGGCCGGATCCGGACCGCGAGATCGACACGGCGGCCGAGGCGGAGATCGGGGCGCTGATGCGGCTGGTCACCCAGGTCCGCCGGTTCCGCTCGGACCAGGGCCTGCGGCCGTCCCAGCCGGTGCCCGCGGTGCTGGCCGGGATCGAGGCGACCCCGCTGGCGCGGCACGAGCACGCGATCCGCTCGCTGCTGCGGCTGACCACCCCGGCCGGGCAGCTCACCCCGACCGCCTCGGTCCAGGCCGAGGGCGTCACGGTCGAGCTGGACACCGCCGCGGCGATCGACGTCGCCGCCGAGCGCCGGCGGCTGGAGAAGGACCTCGCCGCCGCCCTGGCCGACGCGCAGGCGACGGAACGAAGGCTGGCCAGCCAGTCCTTCCTCGACAAGGCCCCGGCCGCGGTGGTGGCCAAGAGCCGGGACCGGCTGGCGGCCGCCCGGGCCGAGGCGGCCCGGCTGGAGCAGCGGCTGGCCGGCCTGCCGCCGGCGGCCCAGTAGGCTGCCAGGGTGCCTGCCGCCATCCAGTCCCGCCCGGTCCTGCCGTGACCGCGCCGAACGACGCCCGGCTGCGCCGGCGGCTCGGCGAGATCGAGGCCGAGATCGTGGCCCGCCGCCCCGAGCACGCGATCGAGCCGTCGCTGGACCGGATCACCGCGCTGACCGCGCTGCTCGGCGACCCGCAGCGCGCCTACCCGGTGATCCACATCACCGGCACCAACGGGAAGACCTCGACCGCCCGGATGGCCGAGACCCTGCTGCGCGCCCGCGGCCTGCGCACCGGCCTGTTCACCAGCCCGCACCTGACCTCGATGCAGGAACGGATCTGCGTGGACGGCGTGCCGCTGGCCGCGGACCGGTTCATCGAGGCCTACGACGAGATCCTGCCCTACCTCCAGCTGGTGGACGACAGCGAGCCGGTCCGGCTGTCGTTCTTCGAGGTGCTCGTCGGGATGGCCTTCTCGGTCTTCGCCGACGCGCCGGTGGACGTGGCGGTGATCGAGGTCGGCATGGGCGGGACCTGGGACAACACGAACGTGGCCGACGGCGCCGTGGCGATCGTCACGCCGATCTCCATCGACCATGCCCGGCACCTGGGCAGCACGGTGGAGGCGATCGCCGCGGACAAGTCCGGCATCATCAAGCCGGGCGCGATCGCGGTGCTCGCCCGGCAGCCCGCGGGCGCGGAGCGAGGTGCTGCGCCGCCGGGCCGCGGAGGTGGGCGCGACCGTGGTCAGCGAGGGCACCGAGTTCGGCGTGACCAGCCGGTACCTGGCCGTCGGCGGCCAGCTGCTGTCGGTCCGCGGCCTGCTCGGCGACTACGACGAGCTGTTCCTGCCGCTGTTCGGCGCGCACCAGGCCGGCAATGCGGCCTGCGCGCTGGCCGCGGTCGAGGCGTTCTCCGGCACTGCACCCTCGGCCCGGGCGGCCCCGGCCGGGCGGACCTGCCCGAGGGCGTCGCTGCGCTGCCGCTGCCCGGCCCGCTGGGCACCGACCTGGTGCGGGAGGCGTTCGGCATGATGTCGTCGCCCGGCCGGCTCGAGGTGGTCAGGCGCAGCCCGCTGATGATCATCGACGCGGCGCACAACCCGGCCGGGATGGCGGCCAGCGTCGGCGCGCTGACCGAGGTCTTCGACCACACCGACCTGGTGGCCATCGTGGCGGTCAGCGAGGACAAGGACGTGCCGGGCATCCTGGACCAGCTCGAGCCGGTCGCCGCGCAGCTGGTGGTGACCCGCAACTCCTCCGCCCGGTCCATGGACCCGGCCAAGCTGGCCGAGCTGGCCGGGGCGGTGTTCGGCCCGGACCGGGTCACGGTCGCGGCCCGGCTGGACGAGGCGATCGAGGCGGCCGTGGCGCTCGCCGACGACGCGGCTGCGGCCAGGGCTGATCACGGCGGCGCCGCCCCCGGCGGCCCCGCGATCCTGATCACCGGCTCGGTGATCACCGCGGGCGACGCCCGGCTCCTGCTGGACCCGGCGGCCGGCGCCATTTCCGGGCCGCCGGGCGGCGACGGGTGAAACGGCTCTGCGCCACCGTTCTGATCATGGAAGCGATCGTGATCGGGCTGGCGATCCCGGTGGCCATCCAGATCGACCACGCATCGCCCGGCAAGGCCGGGGCGCGCCGGCGGCGCGGCGGCCTGCGCCGCCGTGCTGCTGGCCGTGCTCGCCCGGCGCCACCTGCCGTGGACCCTGGCCGGCGGGTGCGTGCTGCAGGTCCTGGTGATCGTGGCCGGCGCCGTGGTTCCCGTTATGTACTTCCTCGGTGCGATCTTCGCCGCGCTCTGGGCGATCGGCATCTGGCTGGGCCGGCGGGTGGAAAGCGCATGAGCGCGCGGCCGGGGGCTTCGCCAGCCAGCGGCTGCCCGGCCCTGTAGGCTGGAGTCACGCGGCTCACCTCGCGCCGCAGTCGTCACTTCGGACGTCACTTTAGGTGAGCTGCTGCTAACTGCTGGTAAGGGAGCTTGTCGTTGTCCGAAGCCGTCCAGGTCCTGACCTGGCCCGCCTGTTCGGTCCGGTGGGCGCGCATGACGGGCCGCCAGATCGGCCGTTGCCGCGGGGCACGATCCGCGGGCGTGACACGTTGGAGTGGCAGCAGGATTACGGCGGGCAATGTCCGCACGAATGGGACCTCGTCCGGCACGAGTTCAAGATCTTTTGGTCTGACCTCGTTTAGCCAGCCGTACCCTGGCCGATGAACAACGCAGGAACACACGCAGGACCGCAGGGTGGTGCCCGTTTGGCGGCATCACGTGCCGCAGCGCCCGCTACGGTGGCGCCCGCTCGTCACCGTGCCGCCCGCTGCAGTGCTGACCCGAACACAGCAGTGCAGATCACCCGGTAGGACCCATCCGGAAGGTTCTTGTCCCACATGAGCAACGCACTGGCCTTTCTGGGCCGTGACATGGCCGTCGATCTCGGCACGGCGAACACGCTGGTCTACGTCCGGGGCCGCGGCATCGTGCTGAACGAGCCGTCCGTGGTCGCGCTCAACACCAACACCGGCCAGATCGTGGCGGTCGGCGTCGAGGCCAAGCGGATGATCGGCCGGACGCCGGGCAACATCATCGCGGTCCGGCCGCTCAAGGACGGCGTCATCGCCGACTTCGACGTGACCGAGCGGATGCTGCGCTACTTCATCCAGAAGGTGCACCGGCGCAGTCACCTGGCCAAGCCGCGGATCGTGGTGGCGGTGCCCAGCGGCATCACCGGGGTGGAGCAGAGCGCGGTGAAGGAGGCCGGCCACCAGGCAGGCGCGCGCCGGGTGTACATCATCGAGGAGCCGATGGCCGCCGCGATCGGGGCCGGGCTGCCGGTGAACGAGCCCACCGGCAACATGGTCGTGGACATCGGCGGCGGCACCACCGAGGTCGCGGTGATCTCCCTGGGCGGCATCGTGACCTCGCAGTCGATCCGGGTCGGCGGCGACGAGATGGACCAGGCGATCATCACCTTCGGCAAGAAGGAGTACTCGCTGATGCTGGGCGAGCGCACCGCCGAGGAGATCAAGATCTCGCTCGGGTCCGCGTATCCGTCCGCGGACGAGCCGAACGCCGAGATCCGCGGCCGGGACCTGGTCAGCGGGCTGCCGAAGACCATCGTGATCTCCGCCGAGGAGATCCGCCGCGCCATCGAGGAGCCGCTGTCGGTGATCGTGGACGCGGTCAAGACCACGCTGGACAAGTGCCCGCCCGAGCTGGCCGGCGACGTGATGGACCGGGGCATCGCGCTGACCGGCGGCGGCGCCCTGCTGCGCGGCCTGGACGAGCGGCTGCGCGAGGAGACCGGCATGCCGATCCACATGGCCGACAACCCGCTCGACTCGGTTGCCCTCGGCACCGGCAAGTGCGTCGAGGACTTCGACACCCTGCGCCAGGTGCTGGTGCCCGAATCCCGGCGGTAGGACCCGGCGGGCGCCCCGGCGCGGCCGGGCGGCGGCCCGGGACAGGCAGCGGCAGCATCACGTGGTGCGGACGAGGTGATCGAAGGTGCACGACACGCGGCGGACCCGCCTGGTACTCGCCGTGCTGCTGATCGCCGCCCTGGCGCTGATCACCGTCGACTACCGGGACGGCTCGTCGGCACCGCTGCGCGGGCTGCGGGACCTCGGCGGCTCGGTGTTCGGCGGTGCCGAGCGCGCGGTCAGCGCCGTCACCGGGCCGGTGGGCAGGTTCTTCGGCGGTCACGGCGGCTCGGGTAACGGCAGCCAGGTGACCGCGCTGGAGACCCAGGTGGTCCGGCTGCGGGCCGAGCTGAGCCAGGAGCAGCTCGCCAGGTCGGACTACGCCGAGCTGACCAGGCTGCTGCAGCTGGCCGGGCGGGGCCGCTACCGGGTCGTGGCCGCGACCGTGATCGCGGTGGGCCAGGGTTACCAGCAGACGGTCACCCTGGACGCCGGCAGCGCGGACGGGGTGCAGCCGCGGGAAACGGTGCTGAACGGCGACGGGCTGGTCGGCGAGGTCACCGCGGTCACCGCCGCAGACCTGCACGGTGCTGCTGGCCACCGACGCCAGCTCGGTGGTCGGGGTCGAGCTGGCGCCCGGCGGCCAGGTTGGCTGGGTGACCGGCCAGGGCCAGGCCAAGGGCGGCTCGCAGTACCTGAAGCTGCAGGTGCTCGACGCCAGCGCGGCACTGCGGCCGGGCATGCAGCTGGTCACCTCGGCGTCGGTGCGGGACCGGCCGTACGTGCCCGGCGTGCCGGTCGGCCAGATCGCGCAGGTGCAGAACAAGTCGGGCTCGCTGACCGCGATGGCGCTGGTGCGCCCGTACGTGAACTTCACCGCGCTCGGCGTGGTGGGGATCGTGATCGTGCCGCCGCGGCACAACCCCCGGTTCTCGGTGCTGCCGCCGCGCCCGCAGGTCAGGCCGGTGACCGTCACCTCGACCCCCAGCCCGGGTCCCGGCTCGTCGCCGTCCTCGCCGCCGTCGCCGTCACCGGGCCCGAGCGGGGGCGGCTGAGATGCGGCGCGCGATCCTGTCCGCCCTGCTGGTGGCGGCCGCGATAGTGCTGCAGCTGACCGTGGTGAACCGGCTGGCCCTGCCCGGCGGCGGGGAACCGGACCTCGTGCTGCTGGTGGTGGTGGCGCTCGGGCTGTGCGGCGGCCCGGTGCCGGGCGCGCTGACCGGCTTCGCCGCCGGGCTGTGCCTCGACCTGGCGCCGCCGGCCAGCGCGCTGATCGGCGAGTACGCGCTGGTGTTCTGCGTCATCGGGTTCTGCTGCGGGAAGCTGCGCGGCGCGCTGAGCCAGTCGGCCCTGCTGGCGCTCGGCACCGCGGCCGCGGCGGCGGCCGTCGGCGAGGCCCTGTACGCCGCGGTCGGCCTGACCCTGGACCGGGCTCAGGTCACCGTGGCCTCGGTGCGCCAGCTGCTGCCGTCCTCGGTCGGCTATGACGTGGCGCTCACCCCGATCGTGCTGGTCGCCGTGCTGCAGGCCGTGCGGCTGGCCGACGAGCGCGGCCCCGGCGCCCTCGGCGGCCCGGCGCAGCGGGCTGACGGCGCCGCGCTGCTGGACCGGGCCGCGGCGAACGGCCTGGTCCGCCGGCCCGGCCCGGCCCGGACCATCGGCCGGCGGCACCGGGCTGCTCGGCGGAGCCGGGCTGCTCGGCGGTACCGGGTGGCTGTCCGGCCCGCACGGCTCCAGGTCCGAGCGCCGGGCCGCGTCCCGGCGCGGGCCGAGCGTGGGCCGCTCGGCTGCCCGGCCGGGGGACGGGTGGATCGGCAGCGGACCGTCATCCTGGCGCCGCCCGGCCGCCCCGGCCCGCCGCGGCGCTGCCGCCCGGCTGCGCCCCGGTGCCGGGGTAGCCGGAACCGCGGCGCGCAGCCAGTCCGGCCTGGCCCGGCCAGCCCGGCCGGCCCCGGCCCGGCCCGTCGACCTCAAGCTGGCCGCCTCCCGGCGTCAGGCGGAGAAAGCCCGCCGGGCGGTCCGGCCCGCCCGCGGCGGCGCCCCCCGCGGCACGTTCTCCGGCGGCCGCCCGGCCCGGCCCGGCGGGTGGCCGGGACGGCCGGGCACGGCCGCGGCACGGCCCGGTGGCGGCCCGGCCCGCAGCCAGGCGTTCCGGCCGCGTTCTGGCCTGTCCGGCGGGTCGGCCACCAGGGCCGGGCTGACCAGGACGCTCACCGCCCGCCCGGTCAGCCTGCGGCTGCGTGCGCCCCGGCGCCGGGACGGCGTGGTCGGCGGCGGCATCCTGAGCCGGTCGGGGGCAGGCGGCACCACCGGGCTGTCCGGGATATCCCGCCTCGGCACCCGGCGCCCGGCCGCGCCCCGGTTCCACCTGCGCTCGCAGCCGTACCCGCGGCCGCAGGCGGCCCCGGCCCGGTTCACCGGGACCGGGCTTGACCAGCGGGCCATGCGGGTGATGCGCGGCCCGGCGGCAGGCCGCGGGCGGCTGCGGCTCGGCCGGTCCAGGCGCGGCGACGGCGTGCTCGGCGGCACTCTCGGCTGGCGCGGGCGGTCCGCGCCGCGGCCGCGCAAGCCGGTCAGGTTCCGCACTCGCCGCAGTCCGGTGCACCTGCGCTGGCCGTGGCGCCGGGCGCGGAAGGGGGTCCTGCGGTGATCCCGGCGTCACGGCACCGGCTCGCCGTGCTGTACCTGGTCGTGGCGGCGCTGCTGATCGGGCTCGGCGGCCGGGTCTGGTACCTCCAGGTGATGACCCGTACCACTTACCAGGACCTGGCCAACCAGGACCAGGTCCGGACCATCATCGAGCCCTCGGTGCGGGGCGAGATCGTGGACTGACACCGGGACCCCGATGGTGGACAACCAGTCCGCCCTGATCGTGTCGGTGAACATGGCGGTGCTGTCGCAGACCCCCGGTCAGGGCGCGCCGGTGCTGCACCGCCTGGCCGCGCTGCTCGGCATGCCGGAGCGGGTGCTCGCGGACAAGACCCGGATCTGCACCGTCGGCGTGCCGCAGCCGTGCTGGCCGGGATCGCCGTACCAGCCGATCCCGGTGGCCCAGCACGTGCCGGACAAGGTGGCGCTGCAGGTACTGGAGAGCCAGAAGGAGTTTCCCGGCGTCAGCGCCAGCGTGCAGCCGGTGACCCACTACCCGCAGCCGATCGGCACCGACGCCGCCCAGATGCTCGGCTACCTCCAGCCGATCACGGCGCGGGAGGTGAAGACGCTCGGCCAGCCGGTGACCGGCTTCTCCGGCGTGGACCTGGTCGGCCAGTCCGGCCTGGAGCAGCAGTACGACCGGCAGCTGCGCGGCACCGTGGGCGAGGACAAGGTCTCGGTGAACGCCGGCGGCCAGGTCACCGGGACGATCAGGAAGATCCCGCCGCGGCCCGGCGACGTGCTGGTCACCAGCATCAACGCCCGGCTGCAGGAGGACACCGAGAACGTGCTGGCGGCCGCGGTGCACCGGGCCCAGGTCGCCAATCCCGGCGCGACCAGCGGCACCGCGGTGGTGCTGACCACCACCGGCCGGGTGGTCGCGATGGCCAGCTACCCGACCTACGACCCCAGCGTGTGGGCGGACGGGATCTCCGATCGCGAGTTCCGGCGGCTGTTCGGCACCAGGGACGCCGAGCCGGTGCTGGAGCGGGTCACCCAGGGCGAGTACTCGCCCGGCTCGACCTGGAAGATCACCTCGGTGTCGGCCGCCGTCGCGGCGGGCTACTCCCTCTACGGCCTGTACAACTGCCCGGCCTCGGTGAGCATCGACGGCCGCTCGTATGCCGACGACGGCAACCCGAGTGAGGGCGACATGAGCCTCCACCAGGCGCTGGTGGTGTCCTGCGACACGGTGTTCTACGAGCTCGCCTACGACACCTGGCTGCGCGACGACCGGGCCGCCGACGACGTGACCAGCCCGCACGCTCCGGTGCAGGAGATGCAGAAGATGGAGCTGGCCTGGGGCTTTGGCCGGCCGACCGGGATCGACCTGCCGGGCGAGAGCACCGGCAACGTGCCCACCCGGAAGTGGCTGTACTACTTCTGGAAGGACAACGCGCACACCGGCCAGGACTGGTGCAAGTACGGCCGGGCCAACGGCAGCTACATCCAGCAGATCGAGTACGACGACTGCCAGTCCGGCAATGTCTGGACGCCCGGCCAGGCCGTGATCGCCGCCATCGGCCAGGGCTACGTGAACGTCACCCCGCTGCAGCTGGCCAACGCCTACGCCGCGCTGGCCAACGGCGGCACGCTGTACCAGCCGCGGATCGGCGAGGCGCTGCTCGGCCCCTCCGGCCGGGTGGTGCAGCGGATCCGGCCCCCGGTCATCCGGCACCTGCCGGTAGCCAAGAGCACTCTCGCCTACATCCGCAGCGCGCTGGCCGGGGTGGTGACCTCCGGCACCGCTGCCGGGGCCTTCTCCGGCTTCCCGCTCGGCAAGGTGTGCGTGGCCGGCAAGACCGGTACCGCGCAGGCCTTCGGCAAGCTGTCCACCTCGGTGTTCGCCTCATTCGCCCCGTGCGTTCACCCAAGGTACGTGGTCGTGGTCATGATCCCCGACTCCGGTTACGGCGCCGACTTCTCCGCCCCGGCGGTGCGCCAGATCTGGGACGACATCTACGGCCTTGAGGGCCACCAGGCAGCGCTGCCCGGCGGCACGATGCCGCCCATCCCGCACGTGAACCAGGCCGGCCAGATCGTGTCGTCGGCGCAGCCGCCGGCCCGGCACCAGGTCAGGGGGCGGCACCGGTGAGCTCGGTACACCGCTGGCCGGGATCCCGTCAGCCGGGCAGGCCCGGTGGCCAGGCAGCCCGCTACGGGAAGCTGGCACCGGTGCGCCCGGACGGCCGCGGCGGCGGCATGTACGCCAGGCGCCGCCGGGCCCTGCTGCCCTGGGGGCTGCTGCGGCGCGCGTTCGCCCGGCAGTCCCCGCTGCGGCAGCTGGACTGGATCCTGCTGGCCGCGGTGCTGGCGCTGAGCCTGACCGGCACCCTGCTGGTCTGGTCGGCAACCCAGCCCGCGCTGCTCCAGGCCGGCCAGGACCCGCGCACCTACCTGATCAAGCAGCTGCTGAACATCGTGCTCGGGCTGATCCTGATGACACTGACCAGCCTGCTCGACCACCGCAGGCTGCGGCTGTACGCGCCGGTCGTCTACGGCCTGTCCTGCCTCGGCCTGCTGGCCGTGCTGACCCCGCTGGGCAGCATCGTCAACGGGGCGCACTCGTGGATCTCGCTGCCCGCCGGATTCCAGATCGAGCCATCCGAGTTCGCCAAGATCGCGATGATCGTGATCTCCGCGATGATCCTCGGCGAGCTGCGCCAGGGCGACGCCCGCCCCCGGATCCGCGCGGTCACCCTGACCGTCGCGGTCGCCGCCGTGCCGATCGCGCTGGTGGTGCTCGAGCCCGACCTCGGCGTCACCGTGCTGATGCTGGTGCTGCTGGTCGGCATGATCGCGCTGTCCGGCATCCGGCTGCGCTGGCTGGCCGGGCTGGCCGCCGGGGCCACCGCCGCGGTGCTCGCGGTGGCGAACCTGCACCTGCTCAAGGCCTATCAGCTCACCCGGCTGACCTCGTTCCTGCACCCGTCGGCAGATCCGAGGGGGACCGGGTACAGCGCGGCCCAGGCCAAGATCGCGATCGGCTCGGGCGGCCTGATCGGCCAGGGCCTGTTCCACGGGCAGCTGATCGCCGGGAACTTCGTGCCCGAGCAGCACACCGACTTCATCTTCGCGGTGGCCGGCGAGGAACTGGGCTTCGTCGGCGCGGTTGCGATCATCGCGCTGCTTGGCCTCGTCGTGCTGCGCGCGCTGCGCATCGCCGCCACCGCCGACGACCAGTTCGGCATGCTGGTCGCGTCCGGCATCGCGATCTGGTTCTCGGTGCAGGCATTCATCAACATCGGCATGACCGTCGGCATCATGCCGGTGACCGGCCTGCCGCTGCCGTTCGTGTCCTACGGCGGGTCGGCCATGTTCGCCGACCTGATCGCGATAGGCGTGCTCCAGGCCGTGCACCGGCGCCGCTCGGTCTTCGCCGGATAGGCCCTGGGGGGACGACCCCCCTCGCAGCGCTAGCGCGCCGTGCTGGCCCCGAGGTGAGTGCCCGGGGCGCGCCCTTAACCGGGCGGGCCGGGGGAGCGGGCGGCGGGTCCGGGTTCCGCCGAGGCTTCCCCGGCGGGCGCCGGGGCCGGGCGCAGCCTGCTGCCGCGCCAGGGCTGCGCCCAGGCCAGCCAGACCACCGCGGCGGCGAGCAGGATCGCGACCAGGACCCAGCCGAGCGCGGTGGTGCCCAGGCCGATGTACTTCAGCCCGGACGCGAAGATCACGAACGTGATGGCCGGGCGGATGATCCGGTCCGGCGCCCGGGAGGAGATCAGCGACCCGACCAGCACCGCCGGCACGCTGCCGATGATGATCGAGGTGGTCACGGCGAACTCCACGTGGCCGAACGCCAGCGCCCCGAGAGCGGCCGCCAGGGTCAGCGGGACGGCCTGGGTCAGGTCGGTGCCGACCAGCTGCGAGGCGCCCAGCATGGGGTAGGCGAACAGCAGCAGGACGATCATCAGCGAGCCGGAGCCGACCGAGGTCATGCCCACGATGAGTCCCCCGGCCATGCCGATGCACACGGTCGGCAGCGGCCGCCGGGTGATCTCGCCGACCAGCCCGAGCCGCTGCTGGCCGCCGCGCAGGTCCAGCAGGTAGCGCAGCACCATGGCGCCGGCGCCGAGCAGCAGCGCCGCGCCGAGCACCCGTTCCACGTTGTCCTGCGCCCCGGTGGTATTGCCGAGCAGGTGCAGCAGGTAGGCGCCGAGGAAGGCCATCGGCACCGAGCCGAGCACCATCCAGCCGACCAGGCCCAGGTTCACCGTGCCCTTGCGCAGGTGCACGGCCGCGCCGAACGGGCGCATGACCACGGCGGCGACCAGGTCGCTGGAGATCGCGGCGGACGGCTTGACCCCGAACAGCAGGATCAGCATCGGCGTCATCAGCGCGCCGCCGCCGGCCCCGGTCAGCCCGACCAGCAGCCCGACCACCGCGCTGCCGAGGACGATATAGGGATCGAGGTGCATGGACTCGCTCTCCCGGGTGCGGCGATTTGCTACCTTACCCGCTATATATAATCCAAATCATAGGGATCTTGCCGGGTCAACTCCTCCGGCCGCACCCGTTAGGCTGGGTGGGTGCCCGTGATCTCCGTCTACCCGCTGCTCGAACCGCTGCTCCCGCTGGTCCGCAAGCCGGTCCAGTACGTCGGCGGCGAGGTCAACTCGGTGGTCAAGGACTGGGACGCCACGGACGTCCGCTGGGCGCTGATGTACCCGGATGCCTACGAGGTAGGCCTGCCGAACCAGGGCATTCAGATTCTCTACGAGGTACTGAACGAGCAGCCGGGGGTACTCGCCGAGCGCAGCTACTCGGTGTGGCCGGACCTGGAGGCCCTGATGCGCGAGCACCGGGTGCCCCAGTTCACGGTGGACGCGCACCGGCCGGTCCGGGCGTTCGACGTGCTCGGCGTCAGCTTCGCCACCGAGCTCGGCTACACCAACCTGCTGACCGCGCTCGACCTGGCCGGTATCCCGCTGGCGGCGGCCGGCCGCGGCCCGGATGACCCGGTGGTGCTGGCCGGCGGGCACGCCGCGTTCAACCCCGAGCCGGTCGCCGACTTCATCGACGGCGCCGTGCTGGGCGACGGCGAGCAGGCCGTGCTGGCCATCACCGGGCTGATCCGGGAGTGGAAGCAGGCGGGCCGGCCGGGCGGCCGGGACGGCCTGCTGCTGCGGCTGGCCGCCGACGGCGGGGTCTACGTGCCCCGGTTCTACGACGTGGCCTACCGGCCCGACGGCACGATCGCCGCGGTGACGCCGAACCGGCCCGGCGTGCCGAGGGCCGTGGCCAAGCACACGGTCATGGACCTGGACTCCTGGCAGTACCCGGCCAAGCCGCTGGTCCCGGTGGCCGAGTCGGTGCACGAGCGGTTCAGCGTGGAGATCTTCCGCGGCTGCACCAGGGGCTGCCGGTTCTGCCAGGCCGGGATGATCACCCGGCCGGTCCGGGAGCGGTCGATCACCACGATCGGGTCCATGGTCGAGGCCGGGCTGGCGGCCAGCGGCTTCTCCGAGGTAGGGCTGCTGTCGCTGTCCAGCGCCGACCACAGCGAGATCAACGAGATCGCGGTGGACCTGGCCGACCGGTACGAGGGCACGAACACCGGGCTGTCCCTGCCCTCGACCAGGGTGGACGCGTTCAACGTGACGCTGGCCGACGAGCTGAGCCGCAACGGCCGCCGGTCCGGGCTCACGTTCGCGCCCGAGGGCGGCACCGACCGGATCCGCAAGGTGATCAACAAGATGGTCACCGAGGACGACCTGATCAAGACCGTGAGCACGGCCTACGCCAGCGGATGGCGGCAGGTGAAGCTGTACTTCATGTGCGGCCTGCCGACCGAGACCGACGAGGACGTGCTGGCCATCGCGCGGGTGGCGCGCCGGGTGATCGAGGCCGGCCGGGCCGCTACCGGCCGGCGGGACATCCGCTGCACGGTCTCGATCGGCGGCTTCGTGCCCAAGCCGCACACCCCGTTCCAGTGGGCGGCGCAGTGCGACCACCAGACCGTGGACGCAAGGCTGCGCGCGCTGGCCGCGGCGCTGCGGGCGGACCGCGCCTACGGCAAGTCCATCGGGCTGCGCTACCACGACGGCCAGCCGTCGGTGATCGAGGGCCTGCTGTCCCGCGGCGACCGGCGGGTCGGCCAGGTGATCCTGGCCGCCTGGCGGGACGGCGCGCGGTTCGACGGGTGGAGCGAGTACTTCTCCTATCAGCGGTGGGAGCGCTGCGCCGCGGAGGCGCTGGCCGGCCACGGCATCGACCTGGACTGGTACACCACCAGGGAGCGGTCCTACCGCGAGGTGCTGCCCTGGGACCACCTGGACGCGGGGCTGGACCGGGACTGGCTGTGGCAGGACTGGCAGGCCGCGATCGACCCGGCCGGCGCGGCCGAGGTGGAGGACTGCCGCTGGACCCCGTGCTTCGAGTGCGGCGTCTGCCCGGCCATGGACACCGAGATCCAGGCCGGGCCGACCGGGGCCCGGCTGCTGCCGCTGACGGTGCTGGCCGGAGCTGGCCCATCCGGATCTGCCCGGTCTGGGTCTGCAGCGCCGCGGCCCGGCCCGGCCGGAACCGGCGGCTGAGGCCGTGCCCCGCCCGCAGCCACGGCGTTCCCAACCACCGGGTCCCCAACCACCGGGTCCCCGGCCACCGCGTCCCCAGCCGCCGGGTCCGCCAGCGGCGCCGATAGCCCAGCGGCTATCGGTCAGGTACGCTAAGCGCGGCAGGATGCGCTTCGCGAGTCACCGGGACGTCGCACGGGCGGTCGAGCGGGGGGTGCGGATGGCCGGCCTGCCGGTCGCTTACTCCGCGGGATTCTCCCCGCATCCCAAGATTTCCTATCCGGGCGGCGCCCCCACCGGGACCGCAAGCGAGGCTGAGTACCTTGAGCTGTCCCTCACCGGGCACTGCGTTCCGGCGGAGGTCGCCAAGCGGCTCGACGCAGCCCTGCCGGACGGGATCGACGTGATCGAGGTCGTCGAGCTTGACGAGCAGGCGGGCGCGCCGCAGCTGGAGGCGTCGCTGTGGCAGGTCGTGCTGCCCGGAGTCGGGGAAGCCGAGGCGGCGGCGGCTGTCCGCGCGTTCCTGGCCGCCCCGAGCGCCGAGGTAGACCGGCTCACCAGCAAGGGGATCCGGCGGCTGGACGCCCGCGCCGCGGTGCTGTCGATCGAGCCGGACCAGCGTGCCGGTGCGGACCACCGCGCCGGATGTGCGATACTTCGAATGGTTGTTCGGCAGATGACACCTGTCGTCCGACCCGATGACATCCTGACCGCTCTCCGCCGCATGTCGGCCCTCGCGCCGTCGTCACCTCCCCTGGTGACCCGGCTGGCGCAGGGTCCGCTCGGCCCGGAGGCTGCCGCCATGACCGGCGCGCCCGTTTCGACGCGGGCGGCCGGACCCCCTGGGTCCAGCGGGCCCGCGGGGCCAGGGGCGGCACCGCCCCGGCCGTTCCGGCAGGGCGCGGGACAGGGACCACAAAAGGCAGCGCGCCTGGATGCGGAGAACGCCGCAGTGGCGGCGACCGCGCCAGCCAGCGCTTACGAACAGCTCCCGCGTGGCGCTGATGACCCCAGCCGGGGTCAGTGCGCCCGGGAGCCGGACGGGAGAGATTGTCCGGATGCTCGAAACCGAGCGGCAGAACAGACAGGAAGACGGTGACGGACCAGCGGCCGCTGGCCCGTCAGCGGCCGATGACAAGCAGAAGGGCCAGGGACGCGGGCTGCTGCGCCGGGCCAGGCGGGCGGTAACCCGGCCGGCCGGGCCGCCGCAGTCCGGCGACCAGGCGGCCGGTGACGACCGGTGCCGACCGGGCGACCGGCGCGGCGCGCCGCCGGCAGCCGGTGCCCCGCCCGGCCGCGGGCGCGCCGGCCAAGACTGCGGGGTCCCCCGGCATCGCCCGGCGGCCGGCGACGGAGCGGCCCGTGCCGGGGACGGCGCCAGACTCGGCGGCGCCAGACTCGGCGGCCGCCAGCCCGGCTCGCCGGCGGCGAGCCAGCCCGGCCGGTGCGGCCACGGCCGCCGGGCCACCGGGACCGCCACGGCCACCGGGACCACCGGGACCGTGCCGGGGCAGGCCGACGCCGGACGGCCGGCACCGGGCGCGGCGCCCCCGGCCGCGGCGCGGGCGGCCGGGACGCAGGCGGCCGGGCACGCGGCGCGGGCCGCACCGGCCGGCTGGCGCCGGCCGCGACCTTCCAGCCCCCGGTGGTGATCTTCCAGCCGCCGGACCTCGCCGGGTCCCGGCCGGACGGGAGCACCGCCGCGGCCAGGAGCGGGGCGGCTGGTGCCGCCGGTGCCGCCGGGGCGGCCGGCAGGTGCCGGGACCGCTGCTGCCGGGACGGGTGGCGCGAGCGCGGCCGGACGTCCGGCAGGCACTGCCGGTGAGTCCGGCGCGTCCGGCAAGATCGGCGTGCGGCGCCGCCGCCGGTCGCGCGACTCGGCCGCCGAGGGCGAGGCGGCGGGGCCGCAGGCCGACCCCGGCCAGCCGGGCCCGGCAGGTCAGGCTGGCGAGCCCGGAGCGACCGGGCCGGACGGCGCGGCCGCGGCTGGCGGCCAGGAAACGACCGAGGGAGACCAGGGCGCAGCGCCGGGCAGGCGCCGCCGCCGCGGCGGCCGGGGCCGCGCCAAGGGCCGGGGCACGGCCGAGGACGCGGACGGCCAGCGATGCCGCCGGCGGGCAGGCCGGGGCGGCTGGCGCGGCCGCGGCGGGCGAGGACGCCCGTGTTTCCGGGGCGAGCGCTCCGGGAGCAGTGCGACCCGGACCAGTGCGGCCGGAACCGGCCAGGACGGCAGGACGGTCAGGACGGGGATGCGGCGGCGACGAGGCCGCCAGGCCCGGACGACGGCGGCGCCGGCGGCAGCGCGGCAGCGCGGCCGGGGACGCCGCCAGCCCGGCTCCCGACGACCCGCCGGACACGGTGGTGCACGTCCGGCCGCCGCGGTCGGCCGCCGCCGATGCCGGTGACGTCAAGTCGGTCAAGGGCTCCACCCGGCTGGAGGCCAAGCGGCAGCGCCAGGCGGGACGGGCGCGACTCGGGACGGCGGCGCCCGCCGATCATCACCGAGTCGGAGTTCCTGGCCAGGCGCGAGGCGGTCGAGCGGGTCATGGTGATCCGCCAGCACGGCGAGCGGACCCAGATCGCCGTGCTGGAAGACGGCATCCTGGTCGAGCACTACGTGGACAAGGCCAGCCACCAGTCGCTACGTCGGCAACGTGTACCTGGGCAAGGTGCAGAACGTGCTGCCGTCGATGGAGGCGGCCTTCGTCGACATCGGCAAGGGGCGCAACGCGGTCCTGTACGCGGGCGAGGTCAACTTCGACGCCAGCGGGCTGGAGGGCGTGGCCAAGCGGATCGAGTCGGCGCTGAAGTCCGGCCAGTCGATCCTGGTGCAGGTCACCAAGGACCCGATCGGGCACAAGGGCGCCCGGCTCACCAGCCAGATCAGCCTGCCCGGCCGGTACCTGGTGTACGTGCCCGGCGCCTCCATGACCGGGATCAGCCGCAAGCTGCCCGACACCGAGCGGACCCGGCTGAAGCAGATACTCAAGCAGATCATGCCGGAGAACGCCGGCGTGATCGTGCGGACCGCCGCCGAGGGCGCATCCGAGGAGGAACTGACCCACGACATGGCCCGGCTGTCGGCCCAGTGGGAGGCGATCGAGCGCAGGTCCAGGACCGCCACCGCGCCGGACCTGCTGTACAGCGAGCCGGACCTGACCCTGCGGGTGGTCAGGGACATCTTCAACGAGGACTTCAGCAAGCTGGTCATCGCCAGCGACAGCGAGTGGGACGTGGTGGACGAGTACGTCCGCTATGTCGCGCCGAACCTGGCCGACCGGATGGAGCGGTGGGGCGACGACGCCGACCTGTTCGCCGCCTACCGGCTGGACGAGCAGCTGGCCAAGGCGCTCGACCGGAAGGTGTGGCTGCCCAGCGGCGGCTCGCTGGTCATCGACACGACCGAGGCCATGACGGTCATCGACGTGAACACCGGCAAGTTCACCGGCCAGGGCGGCAACCTGGAGCAGACGGTCACCCGCAACAACCTGGAGGCCGCGGAGGAGATCGTCCGCCAGCTGCGGCTGCGGGACGTCGGCGGGATCATCGTGATCGACTTCATCGACATGGTGCTGGAGAGCAACCGGGACCTGGTGCTGCGGCGGCTGATCGAGTGCCTGGCCAGGGACCGGACCAAGCACCAGGTGGCCGAGGTGACCTCGCTCGGCCTGGTCCAGATGACCCGCAAGCGGGTCGGGTCCGGCCTGCTCGAGGCCTTCTCGGTGCCGTGCGAGCACTGCGGCGGCCGCGGCGTGATCGTGTCGCTGGAACTGGCCGACCACGCACCGCACGGCCAGCAGGGCGACGACCGGCCCGGCGGCGACCGCAAGCCCGGCCAGGCCAGGTCCGGCCGAGGCCGTCGCAGCGGCGCGGCCGGCGCCAAGGCTGCCGAGGCCAGGACTGCGGAGAGCACGGCGGATGGCAGAACCGCGGAGAGCAAGCCCGCTGACGGCAAGGCTGCGGAAGGCAATGCTGCCGAAGGTATGGTCGCGGACGGCAAGGTCGCAGGTAGCGGTGCCGCAAAGGGCGGTGCCGTGAAGCAGCAGCGCCGCGAAGAGCGGTGCCGCAAAGGGCCGTGCCGCGAAGAGCAGTGCCGCAAAGAGCAGTGCCGCAAAGAGCAGTGCCGCAAAGAGCGATGCAACACGGAACGGCCGCGGCACCGCCGGAGCCGCGGTAGCGGCCGTCGCCGACGACATCGCCGACGCAGGACCGGTATCCGGCAGCAGCACGGACCTCGGCACGGCTGTGCCCGCCACGGTGCCCGGCGATGCGGCATCCGGGGGCCCGGCAGGCCAGGACGGTGCGCTGACGCCAGCGCCGCCTGCCGTCATGCCGGTGCGGGTCAGGTCCAGAACGCGGGCAACCCGGCCAGCGCCGGCCCGACGCGGTGCCGGGGGATGCGGTGCCGGGTGATGCGACGCCAAAGGATGCGGTGCCGGAGGCCGACGGCCGGGCGGGAGAGGCTGGCGCCGGTGCCAGCGCCGCGGCCGCGGGTGATGCCGCCGCGACGGATGGCGGCCCGCCGGAAGCTTCTGCTCCGGCGCGTCGCCGGAGCAGAAGCACCACCCCGAGGAAGACCAGGGTGGCCGACTCGGAGCAGCCCGATCCCGTTCCGGACTAGCTGACCGGCGGTGCCGCCCGGCTCAGGCCTTGATCTTCTCGACGAAGGCTCCCGACTTCTGCAGGCCGACGCCGTAACAGCGGGTGGCGCTGGCGCAGGCCGCGCTGCTGAGGTTCAGGCCCGGGTAGCGAACCGGCTTCCCGGGCTTGCGGTGATTGACGATCACCAGCTCGGACTGCCCGCCTGAAGCTGTGCTCCGGAGGCCGGCCACGAGACACCGGCTGGCGCTGACGCAGGTCATGCTGATGCCGCTGAACCCGCCGCCGATCTGCACGACCTTGCGGTGGAGCGCTCGGTCAGGTGGCCGGCGCCAGGCGGGAGCGGAGCGGGACGGCGGCGGTGCCCGGTCTGATAGTCTGTATGGTCGGCGCACGTGACGGATCCACCGGCGGGCGGTCAGCTAGCACGGCCCGCCGCCGGATGGCCCGTCGGGCATGGCGCACCGTAGGCAGGCCCGCCCGGATCACCACCGGACGGCCGGGCGGTTCCCCGCGAACCGGCCGGCGGGCTCGCACAAGGGAAAGAGAGTTCTGGCGTGTACGCGATCGTGCGCTGTGGCGGCAGGCAGGAGAAGGCGTCGGTAGACGACATCCTGACCGTGGATAAGCTCGCCGCCGAGGTTGGCTCCAGCATCACGCTGCCGGTCCTGCTGGTCGTCGACGACGGCAAGGTGGTCAGCGACCCGGCCGAGCTCGGCGGCTATCAGGTCACGGCCGAGATCGTGGGCGGCGCGGCCGGCCCCAAGATCAACATGATCCAGTACAAGAACAAGACCCGGTACCGCCGCCGGCTCGGCCACCGGCAGAAGTACACCCAGGTGCGGATCACCGGCATCAGCGGCGGCAAAGTCGGCGCGGCACGGAAGAAGGGCTGACATGGCACACAAGAAAGGCGCTTCGTCCAGCCGCAACGGCCGTGACTCGCACGCGCAGCGGCTCGGGGTCAAGCGCTTCGGTGGTCAGCTCGTCGGCGCGGGCGAGATCCTGGTGCGCCAGCACGGCACCCATTTCCATCCCGGTCCCGGTGTCGGACGTGGCGGCGATGACACGCTGTTCGCGCTGGTCGGCGGCAAGGTCGAGTTCGGCACTCCGGCGCGGTCGCCGTGCCGTGAGCGTGATCCCGGCCGAGCCGGACGCCAGCTAGGGTGGTTCTGCCGTCGGCCGCTGGCAGAACCTGACCGGCGGCCGGCCGGAGGAGCGTCACGGCACCCGGCTCAGGCCGGACCTGATAAGCCTCGGATGGCAGCGCTCCTGGCAATGGCTCCTCAATAGCAGGGTTCCTCAATGGCAGAGTTCGCTGACCAGGCGGAGTTGCATGTCCGGGCCGGCGACGGCGGGCATGGCTGCGCGTCCGTGCACCGGGAGAAGTTCAAGCCGCTCGGCGGCCCGGACGGCGGTAACGGCGGCCGCGGCGGGGATGTGATCATCGAGGTGGATCCGGGCGCCGCCACCCTGCTGGACTTCCACCGCCGCCCGGTCCGCCGGGCGGGCAGCGGCAAGCCGGGCTCAGGCGGTCACCGCAACGGCGCGACGGGCCAGGACCTGATCGTGCGGGTACCGGACGGCACCGTGCTGAAGACCGCGGACGGCGCGGTGCTGGCCGACCTGACCGGCGCCGGGACCAGGTTCGTCGCGGCCCAGGGCGGCCGCGGCGGGCTCGGCAACGCGGCGCTGGCCTCGGCCCGGCGCAAGGCGCCCGGTTTCGCCTTGCGCGGCGAGCCCGGCGCCGAGCACCACCTGCTGCTGGAGCTGAAGACGGTCGCCGACGCGGGCCTGGTCGGGTTCCCGAACGCGGGCAAGTCCTCGATCATCGCAGCGGTGTCGGCGGCCCGGCCGAAGATCGCCAGCTACCCGTTCACCACGCTGATCCCGCACCTGGGCGTGGTCGAGGCGGGGGACACCCAGTTCGTGGTCGCGGACGTGCCCGGCCTGATACCCGGTGCCAGCCAGGGCAGGGGCCTCGGCCTGGACTTCCTCCGGCACGTCGAGCGATGCACGGTGCTGGTGCATGTGCTCGACTGCGCCACCGAGGAACCCGGCCGGGATCCCGTCTCCGACCTGGACGTGATCGAGGCCGAGCTGGAAGCCTACGAGCAGGTCACCGGCGCGCGGCTACGGGACCGGGCCAGGATCGTGGTGCTGAATAAGATGGACGTGCCGCAGGCACGCGAGCTGGCCGAGCTGGTGCTGCCCGACCTTACCGCCCGCGGCCTGACCGTCTGCCTGGTGTCGGCGGCGACCCGCGAGGGCCTGCGCGAGCTGTCCTTCACCCTGGCCGGGGTGATCTCGGCGGCCCGGCAGGCCGCGCCGCGGCCCGAGCCGACCCGGCTGGTGCTGCGCCCGGCCCCGGTGGCCGGGCCGGAGTTCGAGCTGGCGCGGACCGGGCCGAACAGCTTCCGGATCCGGGGTGACAAGCCGCGTCGCTGGATCCTGCAGACCGATTTCGGCAACGATGAGGCGGTGGGCTACCTGGCCGACCGGCTGGCCCGGCTCGGCATCGAGGACGCGCTGGCCGCAGCCGGCGCGCAGGCAGGCGCCGAGGTACTGATCGGCGAGGAAGACGACGCGGTGGTGTTCGACTGGGATCCGCAGCTGCCTGCCGAGGCGGGCACCGGCCTCGGCCCTCGCGGCACCGACCGCCGCCTGGCCAGGTAACCCGGCCGGCCCGCATGCGCACTGCCGGAGAGTCCGCTCCGTGCGCAGTGCTCAGGCGGCGGTGGCGGGTGGTGGTCCGTGGTCGTGCAGGACGCGGTTGCCGTCAGGGCTGGTGGCGGTCACGGTGCCGTCCGGGTGAAGGCTGATCTGCCAGCCCCACCGATGAATCGCTATAAATGGTGGAAACTGCACAAGCTTAGCAAATTGATCAGCTTGGTCGGGCCGCCGTGGGCCCGGTGCACGATGTGGTGCACCTGAGTGGCCGCCACCGGCTGGTCGCAGCCGGGGAACCGGCACCGGCGGTCCCGGCGGGCCACCGCGCGGCGCAGGTGGACCGGGATGGTCTCGGTGATGGCGCCGACGTCCAGCGGCAGGCTGACCGAGGCGACCAGGTCCTCGGGCAGCCCGGTCCGCAGGTAAGCGGCGAGCCCGTCCGGCCCGGACAGCACGTCGGCTGCCCACTGCAGCAGCAGCCGCCGGGCGGCTGACCCGGCGCGCTGCCGCCGGGCGGCGGCCCGCGGGCCCTCGGCGCGGCCGGCGGCGGCCGGTGCCGTGGCGCGGGCCTTGCCGTCGGCGAGCGCGGCGGCGAGCCGGTCCAGCAGGTCACGGTCCACCTGGCCGGTTACCATCGGCACGATCGAGGCGTCGCAGTCATCGCCGGGCCCGGCCGCGGGCCACGCCCCGGGGACTGGCCCGGACCCGGCTGCCCCGGGCCAGCTCCGCCCGCTCCGGGCCCGCCAGCCCCGGTCGCCGCCGCCCCGGCACCCGCAGCGGCGGCACCCGCAGCGGCGGCCGCAGCGTGCTCGCGGCGCAGCTGGTCCAGGGTCATGCTCAGCTGCAGCTGGACCGGCTGACCCGCGCGGTCGGGCAGGCACGCGCTGCCCAGCAGCCGCCTGCAGGCTTCCTCGAGGGCGTCATGATCACGCTGGGCCCTGGTCCGGGTGTCCTCCGGCCCGGCCTTCTTCCCCAGGGCGTCCAGGACCGCGCGCAGCGCGGCCTGGCAGCGCCCGGTGAGCTCGCCGTTCAGGCTGCCCGCGCCGCGGAAGGTTTCCTCCAGCCGGACCCACCGGTCCTCGAACCCGTCGCCGTCGCGGTCGGGCCCGGCCGCCTTGCGGCGCATCTGCTCCGCCAGCAGGGCCAGGTCCGCCAGCTCCGCACCCCCCGCGGTCGCGGCGAGCAGGATCGCATCCGCCTGCGCCCGCAGCTCCCCGGGCAGCTCATCGGTCCAGCCGCAGATCGCCCGGGCGAACGACTCCGACACCTGCCCATCGGTCAGGGCCCGGTGCACCGCGGGGTGCGCGGCCAGCCGCCGCATCCAGCCCACGGCCGCGGCGGCGGCACCCCGGCTGATCCGGGCCTGCCACCGCAGCCACGTCCTGGCCGAGGCGTGACCGTCCTGCGCGTACCCGGCCTGCGCGGTGAACGCGGCCAGCGCCGAGGCGCTGGCCGCGGTGCCGATGGACCGCAGCTGCTCCAGCCCCCGCAGGCACTCCGCCTGCGTCACGGCGGGCAGGGACGCCACATCCGCCCGGGCCAGCCAGGTCAGCCCGGCCCGCGCCATCGCCACCGCATCCGCGGCACACGACGGCGCTGCTGGCTGACCCGGTAAGCACATGGCCACCTCGCCCTGGGAGGATGTACCGCTCTAGAACATGTGTTCAGTATATCGCGGCCAACTGACAAAACTCATCCGATTATTCGGCATGAACGGAGCTGAGGTCACCGGTCACGGTGGTGACGAGTGCGAGGCTGGCCCTGCCGGTGTCAGGCCCTGCCGGTGTCAGGGCCTGGCGTTACCGTCCTGCCATGCCCGCGGACCATCTGGCTGACCGCGACCGCATCACTCGTCCCCGGGTGATCGTGTCGGTGACTGCGACCGCGGACGGGCGCGTCACGCTCAGCCGGGGGAGCGGCTGCTGGATGACGGACCGAGCCAGAGGTGGAAGGCCGCGTGGCCGCCGGATGCCGTGACTTGCTGGCGCGCCGGGCGGCCGCCATCGAGCAGCGTCATCATCCGGCCGTGGTCCTGGAGGCAGCGGCACGTTCGTCGTCGCCGACACCGGCCCAGCGGACCTTCCGGGCACCAGCGTGCCGGCTGAGGTGCTGCGGACCGACTTCCTGCCGTTCTGGCGTCGGCGCTGGCGAAGATCCGGGTGCAGCTCGGAGCGCAACGCATGGCACCATCTGGGCGCACTACGAGGTCGTAGCCAGGCGTCCGGGACAGTGAAGCCCTGCCAGCTGGCCGCGTGCAGGAAGACGTACATCTCCTTGAAGCGCAGCATGGTCGTGCCATCGTCCACCGGCTGCGCGTCCCGGCCATAGGCGTCCTGGTAGAACTGCCGCGCCGGGTCAAGGCCGGGGAAGGAACAGCGTCATCGCGCCGATTCTTTTCCCAGTCCGGGAGGGCTGGCCGACTGCGGGCTGGACCGAGACCGGGACCTGCCCGGCGAACGCTTACCTGCAACAAAAAAGCGCTATCATAAATAGCGCTCTCAGCGGGAATCTATTAACTTCAATACCCTGCTTTTCTACGCTACCGGATTAGGAGCCTGGTTGTCAAACGAGGAAATGGTCCTTGAGCAGGAATACATCTCGATGCTCTACCGCCGCCTTGACGATCTCCGGGACCGGGCCTCGGGCCGGCTGTCCGGGGTGCTGCGCGAGAACGGCGGCACTCACCAGGCCAGGAGCGAGCGTGAGACGTTCGGCATCCTGTATGGCGGCCAGATCGCCCAGATCGATGCGGCCGAGCAGGGCCTGTGCTTCGGGCGGCTCGAATTCGACAGCGGCGAGCGCCGTTATATCGGCCGGATCGGAATCCACTCCGACGGCGACGACTACCGGCAGCTGCTCATGGACTGGCGCGCGGACGCGGCGCGGCCGTTCTACCTGGCCACCGCGGCCTCGCCGGGCGGTGTCCGGGTGCGGCGGCACCTGAAGACCCGTGACCGGCGGCTGATCAGCCTCGACGACGAGGTGCTGGACCTGGCTCTGGCCGATCCGAACCGGCACGAGGGTCTGACCGGTGAGTCGGCCCTGCTGGCGGCGTTGAACGCGAGCCGGACCGGGCGGATGACCGACATCGTGGAGACCATCCAGGCCGAGCAGGACGCGATCATCCGGGCCCCGCTGCCCGGCGTGCTGGTGGTGCAGGGCGGGCCGGGAACAGGCAAGACCGCGGTCGCCCTGCACCGCGCCGCCTACCTGCTCTACACCTATCGCCGTCAGCTGGAGAAGCGGGGCGTGCTGGTGGTCGGCCCGAACGCCACGTTCCTGCGCTACATCGGGGAGGTGCTGCCCTCGCTCGGCGAGACCAGCGTGCTGCTGTCCACCATCGCCGACCTGTTCCCCGGCGTCCGGGCCCGCGGCACCGAGCCGGCCGAGGTCGCGGTGCTGAAGGGCAGGCTCCAGCTGGCCAGGGTGATCGCGGCCGCGGTGCGGGACCGGCAGCGGCTGCCGGCCGGCGGCGTGCTGGAGATCAGCTACGAGCGGGACGTGCTGCGGCTGAGCCGGGACGAGGTGGCCGGGGCGCGGGAACGGGCTCGCCGGTCCCGGCTGCCGCACAACCGGGCCCGGCAGGTGTTCGCCCGGACCCTGATCACCGCGCTGACCCGGAAGGCGGCTGCCCGGCTCGGCGACAACGTGCTCGGCGGGCCGAACCTGCTGGACAGCGACGACCTGGAGGACCTGCGCGACGAGCTGCGGGCCGATCCCGCGGTGCGGGTCGCGATCGATTCGCTCTGGCCGCTGCTCACCCCGCAGCAGCTGCTGGCCGACCTGTACGCCTCGGACCGGCTGCTGGCCAGCGCCGCGCCGTCGCTGACCGGGCCGGAGCGGGCTCTGCTGCACCGCGAGCCGGGGTCCGGCCCGGTGAGCTGGACCCCG
Source organism: uncultured Actinomycetota bacterium (assembly GCA_963719705.1). Taxonomy (GTDB): domain Bacteria; phylum Actinomycetota; class Actinomycetes; order Streptosporangiales; family Streptosporangiaceae; genus CAVRCV01. The sequence goes on along the minus strand of CAVRCV010000005.1, from coordinate 13,915 downwards.
GCCGACGTGCCGCTGCTGGATGAGGCGGCCGAGCGGCTCGGCAGCGACGACCAGGCGGCGCGGGCCAGGGCCGAGCAGCAGCGCCGGATCCAGGAGGCTTACTCCCAGGGCGTGCTCGACATCCTGGCCCGCGACGCCGATCCCGAGACGCTCCAGGCCGCCGACGTGCTGGACGCCGCGCAGCTCGCGCTGCGGCAGGAAGATGAGGCCGGGCTGACCGCGGCCGACCGGGCGGCGGCCGACCGGACCTGGGCGTTCGGCCACGTGATCGTGGACGAGGCGCAGGAGCTTTCCCCGATGGCCTGGCGGATGCTGATGCGGCGCTGCCCGGCCAGGTCCATGACGATCGTCGGGGACGTCGCGCAGACCGGGGATCCGGCCAGCCCCGGCTCCTGGGACGAGGCGCTGGACGAGTACCTGTCCGGCCGGTGGCGGCTCGCCGGGCTGACGATCAACTACCGGACCCCGGCCGAGATCATGACGGTCGCGGCGGACGTACTGGCGGCCATCGGCCCAGGGCACGAGCCGCCGCGCTCGGTGCGCGAGTCGGGCAGCGAGCCCTGGCGGCTGGAGGCAAAGCCGGAGGACCTGGGCGAGGCGCTGGCCTGGGCGGCCGGGCAGATGGCGGCCCGCACCGGCGACGGCAAGCTGGCCGTGCTGGTGCCGGCCTCCCGGCTCGGCGAGCTCGGCCGCGCGGTGCGGGACCGGCTGCCCGGCACCGAGATCGGTGAGCAGCCCGACGGCCCGGACGGCGCCGCAGACACCGGGACGGCAGGCAACGATGCGGCAGGCACCGGGACGGCAGGCAGCGGCGCCGTGCGGCTGGACAGCCCGGTCGTGGTGCTCAGCGTGCGCCAGGCGAAGGGTCTGGAGTTCGACTCGGTGCTGATCGCCGACCCGGCGCAGATCCTGGCCGAGTCGCCGCGCGGGCTCAATGACCTGTACGTGGCGCTGACCAGGGCGACCCAGCGGGCCGGAGTGGTATACGCCGGGCCGCTGCCGCCGGTGCTTGACCGGCTCAGGCCGGTCGAGGATGTGCCGGAGTGATCAGTCGTCGTCCTGGTCGCGGTCGGTCCCGCCGTTGCCGCCCCCGCTGAACCGGTTGAACAGGCGGTTGCCCGCGTCCATGGCGCCTCCGGCGACCCCGCGCACCGCGCCGATCAGCGGGTCGGCGCTGCGGTTCCAGGACTCCTGGTAGGACTTCGTGGCGGCCCGGAACTCCTCGCCTGGCGAGGCGGTGTCGTCGTCCTCGCGGCGCGGGTAGTTCCCGGCCAGGATGTCGCGGTACTCGCCGGAGTCGGCCCAGCGGTCCAGCTCAGCGAACCGCACCACCGCGAACGGGTGCGTCTGGCCCTGCAGCTGCAGCAGCTTGAGCAGGCTCTCGCGCAGGTCGGGCACCGCGTCGTACTCCCGTGCCTGCTGGTGGAACGCGTCATGGCTGAGCTCGGACAGCCTGGACCCGCCCGCTAGCTTCATCAGCGTCCGCCTGCCCGCCTCGACGTCCTGGCCGGCCAGCAGGCCGGCCCGGTCGCAGGACAGCTCGGACTTGCGGTACCACTCCTCAAGACCCCAGATCACGGCCTTGAGCCCGATCCAGGCGAACGGCACCAGGGCCAGCCGCTCGGCCAGCTTGACCAGGTGATACAGCATCGTGCTGTAGACCGCGTGGCCGGACAGCACGTGACCGAGCTCATGGCCGATGGCAAAGCGGGTTTCCTCGGCGTCGAGCAGGTCCAGCAGGCCGGTCGTGATCACCACGAACGGCTTGCTGGTGCCAAGCGCCACCGCGTTCGCCACCGGGTTCTGCCAGATGAACAGCTCCGGGACATTGGGCAGGTCCAGCACGTAGCAGCCATCGCGCAGGTAGTTGTACAGCTCGGGGAACTGGTCCTGGCCGGCCCGGACCGAGCTGGCCAGGAACGCCAGCCGCAGCGCCCGGTCGTTGAACAGCCCGGCCAGGTTGCGCAGGATGGTGTCGAAACCGCTGAGCTTGCGCAGCGCGACCAGGGCGGACCGGTCGGCCGGGTGCTCGTAAGCGCGGGAGCTGATGCCGGGCAGGCGCACCCGGGAACGGTCGGGCACAGAGGTCATACCGTCATCGTAGGCGCCTCAGGCCGTAGGTTTATCCACATGGCTGCATCCAGTTCGCCGGCGCCGGGGCCCGGCGCCGATGTTCGAGCCCGAGGCCGAGGCCATGCCGGCCGGGGAGCGGGCCGGGCTGCAGGACAGGCGGCTGCGGGCACTGGCCGGGCGGCTGCTCGCGGCCGGCGGCCTGCAGGCGGACCGGCTGGCCGAGGCCGGCGTGACCGGCGGCGGCGACGTCAGCCTGGACCGGCTCGCCGACCTGCCGATGACCACCAAGCAGGACCTGTGGCAGGCCTATCCGTTCGGCCTGCTGGCCGTGCCGCGCTCGGAGGTCGTCGCGGTACACGGCTCCAGCGGCACCGGCGGGCGGCCCACCCTGGTCGCCTACACCCGCGGCGACCTGCACCTGTGGGCCCGGATGTGCGCCAGGGCGCTGGCCGCGGCCGGCGCGGCGCCGGGCAGCCTGGTGCACAACGCCTACGGCTACGGCCTGTTCACCGGCGGCGTCGGCATCCACCAGGGCGCGATCGAGCTCGGCGCGACCGTGGTGCCGGTCTCCGGCGGCATGGTCAGCCGCCAGGTGCGGCTGATCGCCGACCTACGGCCGGACATCCTGACCTGCACGCCCTCGTTCGCGATCCGGCTGGGCGAGGCGCTGGCCGAGGCGGGCGTGCGGCCGGGGGACGGCCTGTCGCTGTCCGCCGGGATCTTCGGCGCCGAGCCGTGGAGCGAGGCGATGCGGGGCCGGATCGAGGCGCTGCTCGGGTTGCGCGCGCTGGACATCTACGGGCTGTCCGAGGTGATCGGCCCCGGCGTGGCGGCCGAGTGCCTGCAGGGGGCAGGGGAGGCGGACGGGGGCCTGCACGTGAACGAGGATCATTTCCTGGCCGAGGCGGTGGACCCGCAGACCGGCCGGCCGGTGCCGGACGGCACGCCGGGGGAGCTGGTGTTCACCACCCTGACCAAGGAGGCGCTGCCGCTGCTGCGGTACCGGACCGGCGACATCGCTGCGCTGCGCCGGGGCGACTGCGCCTGCGGCCGCACCCTGGTGAAGATGAGCAAGGTCACCGGCCGCCGCGACGACATGCTGGTGATCCGGGGCGTGAACGTGTACCCGAGCGAGGTGGAGCGGGTGCTGCTGGCCGAGCCGGCCCTGGCCCCGGATTACCTCCTGGTCGTGGACGAGCGGGCGGCCATGCCGGCCCTGCTGGCCTGCTGCGAATACGGAACGGATCGCCGTTCCCAGCTCCCGCCGGCCGAGCGGATCGAGTCCCGGCTACGGGAGGCGCTCGGGCTGTCGGTCCGGGTGGCGCTGCTGCCGCCGGGCACGGTGCCGCGGACCGAGACCGGCAAGGCGGTCCGGATCGTCCGCTGGTCTGGCGGCGAGCCCCCGGTGCCCGGCCTGGCCTGAGCCTTGCCGAACTGGGTGCTGCACGTCGACCTGGACCAGTTCATCGCGGCGGTCGAGGTGCTGCGCCAGCCCGAGCTGGCCGGCCGGCCGGTGGTGGTCGGCGGCGACGGCGACCCGGCCAAGCGCGGGGTGGTGGCCACCGCCTCGTACGAGGCGCGGGAGTTTGGCGTGCACTCCGGGCTGCCGCTGCGCACCGCGGCACGGCGCTGCCCGGACGCGGTGTTCCTGCCCGCCGACCGGGACGCCTACGAGAGCGCGTCGGCGCGGGTGATGGCCGCGCTGCGGGAGCTGGTCCCGGTGCTGGAGCCGCTCGGCTGGGACGAGGCGTACGCGGCCGCGGACACCGACGACCCGGAGGCGCTGGCGCACCGGATCCAGGCCGGGGTGCTGGCAGCCACCGGGCTGCGGTGCTCGGTCGGGATCGGGCCGAACCGGCTGCTGGCCAAGCTGGCCACCGGGTTCGGCAAGCCGGCCGGGGTGTTCCGGCTGACCAGCGAGATGTGGGTGCCGGTGATGGGCGGTCGTGACGCCGATGCCCTGCCCGGCATCGGCGCCAGGACCGCCCGCAAGCTGGCCGAGCTCGGCATCACCACGGTGGCCGGGCTGGCCGCCGCCGACCGGGCCGCGCTCGCGGCCCGGTTCGGCCCGGCCATCGGCCCGTGGCTGATCCAGACCGCCCGCGGCATCGCCTCGGCCGAGGTCACGGCGGAGCCGTGGCGGCCCCGCTCGCGCAGCCGGGAGACCACCTTCCAGCGTGACCTCACCGACTGGGAGCAGGTGCGGGCCGAGGTGGCGCGGCTGGCCCGGCAGGTCACGGCTGACGTGGCGGCCGAGGGCCGTCCGGCCGTCCGGATCGTGGTCAAGGTCCGGCACGCGCCGTTCTTCACCCGCAGCCACGGCGTCGGCCTGGCCGAGCCGGGCATGACCGAGGAACCGATCGTCCGCGCGGCACTGGCCGCGGTGGCGGAGTTCGCCGGGGACCGGCGGCCGGTCCGGCTGCTCGGGGTCCGGGCCGAGTTCGCCGCCGATTAAAGTTCCGGTATGACGGACCGGGAGCCCGCGGGGCAGCGCGTGGGGGTGATGGGCGGCACGTTCGACCCCATTCACCACGGGCACCTGGTGGCGGCCAGTGAGGTCGGGCACTTCTTCTCGCTGGACGAGGTCATCTTCGTGCCGACCGGCCAGCCGTGGCAGAAGGGAGACCGCCAGGTGTCCCCGGCCGAGGACCGGTACCTGATGACGGTGATCGCCACCGCGTCCAACCCGTGGTTCTCGGTGAGCCGGGTGGACATCGACCGGCCGGGTGAGACCTTTACCATCGACACCCTGCGTGACCTGCACGCCGAGCGCGGGCCGGGCACCGAGTTCTACTTCATCACCGGCGCGGACGCGCTGACCAGGATGATGTCCTGGCGGGACGCCGACGAGCTGTTCAAGCTGGCGCGCTTCGTCGGCTGCACCCGGCCCGGCCACCGGCTCAGCGGCGCGGGGCTGCCGGACGAGCGGGTCAGCCTGGTCGAGATCCCGGCGCTGGCGATCTCGTCCACCGCCTGCCGGGACCGGGTCCGGGCCGGGGAGCCGATCTGGTACCTGGTGCCCGACGGCATCGTGCAGTACATCTCCAAGCGGCGGCTCTACCGCGGCCCGCCTGGCTGACCGCCCGCCCGCCTGACTGCCGGGCCTCGAATGGCGAGCAGGGGGGTGGCCGGGAGTGCGGCGGCCGCCCCCCTGCTGCCGGGCCCGGCCGACAGGCCCGTGCGGGCCAGTCCAGCGGCCGGGAGCCTCGTTCTGTAGCCGGCCGGGTTCACCAGCCCGGCGAACAGCGTGTTGGCCGGGCTGCCGGTGCTGGCCTCCGCGTTCAGCGCCCGCAGCCCTTTCGGGATGTCCATCTGGTAATAGCTGGTCTGCCCGGTATCGGAACCGCGGCCGTTGCCGCCGGTCAGGGTGCCGGTGAAGGTGACCGACGGGTGCCGGGCCGGCACCAGCGAGCGCAGCGTGACCGTCGCCGCGGTCGCCGTGGCGGCCAGCAGCAGGACCGGCAGCGCCAGCGCCATCCTGCGGGGCGAGCTGGGCGCTCGCATGCTTGCCTCCCGGACACATCTGCGGCGGTGGGCTGGCGCCCGGCCGGTTGGGTCGCGGCGTGACCGGGCTCGCTATTCACCCTCGGCCTGTGCCTAGATGCAATGCAATGCAAGACGGGACATTGTTACGCAGCGGTGCGGCAAGCTGAAGCCGCTCCGTTACCGAGCGGCCGGCTCCGGCGGTGCCGCGTTTCCTCGGCGGGCGCGGCCGCGGCAGTATCGTGGCCGTCAGGAGTGGCGGCCAGTCGGGAGGACCGCGGATGCGGCTGGAAAGCGTCGGGAAGCGGTACGGGCTGCGCCAGCCGTGGGTCGTCCGCGACGTTCAGATGGACCTGCCGCCAGGACGGCTGGTGCGGCTGGAGGGCCGGAACGGAGCAGGCAAGTCCACTCTGCTCCGGGTGATCGCCGGCGTCTGCGCGCCCAGTGCCGGGACGGTGACCGGCAGGCCGGCCGTCGGCTACGTGCCGGAGCGGTTCCCGCCCGCGCTGCCGTTCTCGGGCCGTGACTACCTGACCCACCTGGGCCGGGTGCACGGCCTGCGGGGCGCGGCGCTGGCCGGCCGGGTGGCCGAGTGCCTGGACCGGCTGGGCGGATCGGAGTACGCCGGGGTTCCGCTGCACAACCTGTCCAAGGGCATGTGCCAGAAGATCGCGGTGGCCCAGGCGCTGCTGCCCAGGCCCGGCCTGCTGGTGCTGGACGAGGCCTGGACCGGCCTGGACCAGGCCGCCAGGGCGGTGCTGGACGACGAGGTGGCCGGGCGGGTGGCCGACGGCGGCACCGTGGTGTTCGTGGACCAGGATCCGAGCCGGCTGGCCGGCCTGCCGCACCAGCGCTGGCAGGTCAGCGGCGGCCAGGTGACCGAGCTGCCGCCCGCGCCCGGTGCCCCGGCCGCGGCAGGCGACCCGGCCGGCCCGGCTGGAGCCGGGCCGTGATCCCGCTGATCCGCTACCAGGCCGCGCTGCTGCTGCGCTCGCACCGCTGGGTTCCGCCGACTCTGCTGTACGCGGCCCTGCTCGCCGTGGCCGCCAGCGGCGGCGGCGGCCAGCCGCTCAGCGACGGCCTGGAGTGGAGCGCGGCGATGGCGGTCCCCGTCGTGGCCTGGCTCACCCGGTCCGCGGTCACCGCGGAGCCGCCCGCCGCCAGGGCCTGCGTCAGCGCGGCGGCGGGCCCCCGCCGCGCCCAGCTCGCGGCGCTGATCACCGCGCTGGCCGCCGGGGTGATCCTGACCCTGGCCGGCTCGGCCTACGTGCTCGTCAGCTGCCAGCGCCCGCGCTCGCTCGGCGGCACCCTGTCGGACCTGGGCACCGGCCTGGCCGTGGCCGCGGTCTGCCTGCTGGTCGGTGCGGCGGTGGGCGCGTTCTTCAACCCGCCGCTGATCCGCAGGCCCGCCTACGGCATCCTCGGCACCACGGGCGCGGTGATCCTCGCGCTGGTCTCCGACGTCTCCCCGGCCCACGCCGAGCTGCGCGGGGCCGGCGCAACGCCGCAGGGCAGCTCCTGGCTGCCGGGGCTGCCGGTGCTGGTTGCGGTGGCCCTGCTGGCCGCCTCCTGGGCGGCGTCCGCGATGATCGCGGCCCGCCGCGACGGCGGTTAGCTGCCTGGCCGGGCCGGGCACGACGGTTCCGTTCATGACCCTTGAAAGCTTGCATAACGGAAGCTTCTGCCGGCTGTCGCCCGCCTGCATTGTCAGGGGGCGCCCCTACCCTGATGCCAGGCTGCCCGGATACGGCGCGTCGCCGGCACGCGCCCGGCCGGGCTACCCTGAACTGGCCGCGCCCGCGTCCTTGACCGGGCATGAGATGGTAGGGCTAGAACCTCAGCCGACGGGCCCAGCCGAGGAGGACAAGCACCGCACGTGACTGCCACCGACACCGCAGTCGAGCTCGTGCAGATCGCGGCTGCGGCCGCGGCCGACAAGCTCGCCACCGATATCATCGCCTACGACGTCAGTGAGCAGCTCGTGATCACTGACGCGTTCCTGCTCTGCTCGGCCGCCAACGACCGCCAGGTCGCATCGATCGTGGACGAGATCGAGGAGAAGCTGCGCCGGACCGGCGCCCGGCCCGCCCGCCGGGAGGGCGAGCGCGAGGGCCGCTGGGTGCTGCTGGACTACCTGGACGTGGTGATCCACGTGCAGCACGCGGAAGAGCGGGTGTTCTACTCGCTGGAGCGGCTCTGGAAGGACTGCCCGAGGATACCCCTGCCCGAGCCTGCCATCGCTGGCGGCGCCCGGTCCGCGGGGCCCGGCGGGACCGGCGGGCGGGGGACAAGCTGACCGCAGAGCCGAGCGAGGCGGAGCCCGCCCGCCTGGTCCCGGCTGGCCCCGCCGAGGTGATCACGCTGGTGCTGTGGCGGCACGGCCAGACGGACTTCAACCTGCAGCGCCGGTTCCAGGGCCAGACGGACATCCCGCTCAACGCGGCCGGGGTCCGGCAGGCCGAGCAGGCCGCGCCGTACCTGGCGGCGCTGGGGCCGGACGCCCTGTTCTCCTCCGACCTGTCCCGCGCGTCCGGCACCGCGCAGGTGCTGGCCCGGCTGACCGGGCTGCCGGTGCAGTTCGACAAGGACCTGCGGGAGCGCTCCGGCGGCTCCTGGGAGGGCCTGACCAACACCGAGATCCGGGCGCGCTACCCCGAGGCCTACGCGCGCTGGATGCCCCCCGACGGTGAATCCTCGGCGGCAGTCGGCGACCGGGCCTCGGCAGCGCTGCTGCGGATCGCCGACGGCCTGACCGACGGCTCGCTCGCCGTGGTGGTCGGCCACGGCGCCAACCTTGGCACGGGCCTGGCCCGGCTCCTGGGCATCCCGGATGACCTGCGGATCCTCGGCTCGTTCGGCAACTGCAGCTGGTCAGTCGCCGCTCGCCGCAGCGGCCGGTGGCGGCTGCTCGAGCACAACGTCGGGTACCTCGCGCAGGCCGACTCTCAGCCCGGCCGCGCCGCCGGGCACCCGGTGGCCGGCCGCGAGCGGACGGCCAGCGCCGGCAGCCGGCCTGGGGCGGGCGGCGGCTGACATATTTCTTGTACACTGGCGTGGCGCTGCGGCCGGGTAGCCTCGATCGCAGCCGAGGGGCTATAGCTCAGTTGGTAGAGCGCTTGCATGGCATGCAAGAGGCCTGGGGTTCGAGTCCCCATAGCTCCACAGTTTTTCGAGTACCCGTTCGATGGCAAGTGACTAACCAAGTGACTACGGCTCCAGACCTTCCGGTTCCCGGCCTCTGCTGTCGTCGGCCTGGCACCCGTGGTCTTGGTGCCGAGGACCCGGGCTTGTCCTGTCCCGGCCAATCTGAGTCAGGCGTCCTGGATCTGGGTCAGTAGCTTGCTGGTTCCGTTGGCCTGAGTCATTGGCGCGGTGTGTCCCGGAGTTCTGAGTCATCCGGCGTGGCGTCCCGGCGTTCTGAGTTGAGGTCGCTACGGTTGCCGCATCGGCTGATGCGGATCGGTGGTGGCCAGGGTGGATGCTGCGTGCAGCACCAGTGCACCGTTGCCGGCCACGGGTGTGCAGGTCGTTTTCGTCGATGAGGCCGGCGTGAGGCAGAGCGGCGCGCTGGAGGTGCTGTGGGGCGTCGGCTTCGAGCGCGTCTTGCCGGTGCGGTCTTTCGGGTCGTTCCGGGGCCAGCGGAGTTTCCAGGGTTCGTGGTGGTTCGCGACCACGGGCGAGCATGTCGGCTTCGAGTCCTGGGTTGAACGCGACGCGGTGATGCTGCTGGACTTCGATCCGGACGTCATTGCTGTGTCGTCGCAGCCGTTCTGCCTGAGGTGGGCGGGCCAGCCGGGGGCGCGCCGGCATGTGCCGGACTTCTTCGCGCGGCTGGCGGACGGCTCGGTCCTGGTGGTCGATGTCCGCCCGGACGAGCTGATCGGCGCAGGCGATGCCGAGGTGTTCGCCGCGACGCGGCGGGCGTGCGCGGCGGTGGGCTGGGGGTACCGCCGTGTCGGGGTCGTCGATGCGGTGCTGGCGGCGAATGTGCGCTGGCTGTCGGGCTTCCGGCATCGCCGCTGCGGGAGCGCGCTGGCCGGCAGCGAGCTGGTGCGGCGCGTCACGGCCGGGCCGGTGACGGTGGCCGGCCTGGTTGCGGTTGCCGGTGACCGGGTGGCGGTGCTGCCGGCGCTGTTTCACCTCCTGTGGCGTGGCGTGCTGGATGCGGATCTGACGGCGGCGCCGCTGTCGGGGCGCACCGTGGTCCGGGCGGGGCGGGCGGGGTGACGGTATCGCGGCCGGTGCGCCTGAGGGTCGGTGACGAGGTCGGGCTGCGCGGGTCGGGTTACACGATCACGGGGCTGGCCGGCGGTGCCGTCGCGCTGGCCGGCGTGACCGGTGAGGTCCTTGCCGTGCCGGTGGCTGAATTGCTCACCGACGCCAGCTTCACTGTCCTGACCCCGCGCACGCGGGCGCCGTTGCCGGCCCGCGGCGTGCTGGACGGGTTGCCGGCGGAGGTGGCCGGGCGGGCGCAGTGGCGGGAACGGCACGTGACCGAGGTGCTGACCGGTGTGCCGGCCGGGAGCCCGCCTGGCGCGGTCGCGCGCGCGGAGTACGACCCGTTGAGGGTGAGCCTGCGGCAGCGGGAGCTGAGCAAGGTCGCGGAACTGCGCGCGGCCGGTGAGCCGGTGTCGCTGGCGACGCTGGGCCGGATGCGGCGCCGTTACCGGAGCGACGGGCTGCTCGGCCTGGTGGACGGGCGGCTGACCCGCCGGGCCGGCGGGGCAGTGGATGAGCGGGTGATCACCGCCATTGAGAAGGCGGTCGCTGGCGAGACTGACCGGTCCACCGGCACGGTGACCCGGCTGCGGCGGCGGGTGGTGCAGATCCTCGCCGCCGAGCACGGCATCGACCCGGCGCAGATCATGCCGCCACGGACCACGTTTTACCGGCTGGTCGCGCAGGTCTCGGCCGGGCGGCACACATTCGGCTCCGCGCCGACGCGGCGGTCGCTGGCGCAGCGCCCGGGCGGCCCGTTCGGCGCGGTGACGGTGCTCCGCCCGGGGGAGTGGTGCCCGGTGGACTCGACGCCGCTGGACGTGCGGGTGGTGCTGGACGACGGCACGGTGGACCGGGCCGAGCTGACGATGATGGTCGATGTCGCGACGCGCACCATCGCCGCGGCGGTGCTGCGGCCGACAACGAAGGCGGTGGACGCCTCGCTGCTGCTGGCGAGGGCGCTCACCCCGGAGCCGATGCGGCCGGGCTGGCCGGACGCGCTGCGCATGTCCCGCTCGGTGCTGCCGCATGAGCGGCTGGTGGCGATCGACGAGCGGCTGGCCCATGCGGCGGCGCGGCCGGTGATCGTCCCGGGAGACGGTGGTGTGCGACCACGGCATGGTCTACCTGTCGCAGGCATTCCAGGCCGCGTGCCGCGCGATGGGCGTGAACTTCCAGCCCGCCCACGAAGGCTCGCCCTGGGAGAAGGGCACGGTAGAGCGGGCCTTTGCCTCCATCGCCTCCCTGTTCGCCCAGTACGTCGCCGGGTATGTCGGGCGCAGCGTGGATCGCCGCGGCAAGAACGCTGAGCGGGACGCGGTCTGGTCACTGGTCGAGCTGCAGGACCTGCTCGATGAATGGATCGTCGCGCACTGGCAGAACCGCCCGCATGACGGGCTGCGGCACCCGCTCACTCCCGGCGCGGCGCTGACACCGAACGAGCAGTACGCCGCGCTGCTGGAGGTCGCCGGGTACGTGCCCGCACCGCTGGCCGCTGAGGACTACCTCGAGCTGCTGCCGCTGACCTGGCGGGTGATCAACGCCTACGGCATCAAGATCAGCAGGCGGACTTACGACTGCCGGGCGCTCAACCCCTACCGCGGCCAGGCGTCAGGGATCGCGGCGCAGAAGGGCCGCTGGGAGGTGCATTACGACCCTTACGACGTCACCCGGATCTGGGTGCGCAACCATCATGACGGCGGCTGGATCACCGTGCCCTGGACACACCTGCGCGATGCGCCGGCGCCGTTCGGTGAGGCGGCATGGGCGCAGGCCCGTGACATCCTGGCCCGCCGCGGCACCGATCACGCTACCGAGTCCGAGATCGCCGGCGCTGTGGAGGCCCTGCTGGACAAGGCCGGGCATGGCCCGGCGGAGCCCGGGCCGGCGAAACGCGACCGGCGGGTCGCGGCGCGCACCCGCGCCACGACTCAGCCAGGCTGGCCGCGGCCCGGGGAGGACAGCGGGCCCCGGCCCGCTGACGCCGCGGGCGAGCAGGGCCAGGACGAGCTCGCGGCGGTGATCCCGCTGGCGATCTTCGACGCGCGGGAGGAGGCGAAGAAGTGGTGGTGAGCGCCGAGGCCGAGGTGCTCGACGCTGACCGGCGTGAGCCGACGATGACCTTGACCGGATGGCGGCGCTTCGTCGACTCAGCAGCGGCGAGCTTCGACCTGCTGGCCGGCGAGCAGTGGCAGGCGCTGCCGGGCGAGCAGCGCGGCCGTTATGACGAGGCGCGGATCAACTACCACTCCGAGCTGGTGGTCGTCGCCACCTCGACGGTGCGGGAGGTGGCCCGGCAAGGCCGTCTGCTCACGTTGCTGAACCGGCGGGAGATCTCCGCCCGGCGCGGGCTGATCGTGTCCGGTCTGCAGACCACGGGGAAGAGCACCGCGCTCAAGCAGCTGGGCCGCACCCACGAGCTCATGGTCCGGGAACGCTACCCGGGCACCGACCGGATCCCGGTGGTGTATGTGACCACGCCGCCGAAAGGATCGCCGCGGAAGCTGGCGATGGAGTTCGCCCGGTTCCTCGGGCTGCCGCCAGTGCGGCGCGGCCAGAACACCACCGACATCGCCGATGCGGTCTGCCAGGTGCTCATCGATGCCCGCGTTGACCTGGTGCTCGTGGATGAGATCCACAACCTGAACCTGGCCACCAGCGCCGGGGAGGACATGTCCGACCACCTGAAGTACTTCACTGAGCACCTGCCGGCGACATTTGTCTACGCCGGCATCAACGTCGAACGGTCCGGGCTGTTCACCGGGGTGCGGGGCAAGCAGATCGCCGGCCGCTGCGTGCTGATCAGCACCGGCCCGTTCCCGTTCGGGCAGGAGTGGGCCGCGTTGCTGGCGACACTGGAGGGGGCGCTGCGGCTGCACCGTCACCAGCCCGGCACCTTGCCCGGACTCGGGAAGTACCTGCATCAGCGCACCGGCGGGATGATCGGCAGCCTGTCCCACCTGGTCCGTGCCGCCTCGCTGGTGGCGATCCTGGACGGCACCGAGCAGATCACCCGCAAACTGCTCGACGGAATCCCCGTTGACCACGCCGCGCAGTCCGGCGCGCACGACGTCGCCTGAGCGATGGACTGGCCGCCCGGGCTGCGGCCGCTGCCACGGTTCGCTGCGCCGTTCCGGGACGAGACGATCAGCAGCTACCTGCCCCGCCTCGCGGCGGCGAACCGGCTCGCCGAGCCCGCGCTGCGGGTGCTGCTCGCCGGCAGTGACCGCAAGGACGCACCTGTGCCGCTCGCCCGTCTGGCCGCCGTGACCGGCATGCCGCAGGCGGTGCTCGCGCACGCGATGCCGCAGATCTGCACTGCCGGCGAGCTGACCGGCCTGCACATCGCCAGCCGGCCCCGCGCCCGCAAGGGGTGGTCGTTCATCGCCTGCCGGCGCTGCACCGCGGGCCGCCCGGTGACCCGGTGGGCGCTGCACGACAACGTGGTCTGCGGCCGGCACTGGCGCTGGATCAGCGAAGACCAGATACAGCCGGACCTGACCGCCCAGCCGGAGATCCTCACCGCGCACCGCCGCCACCGGCGGCTGATCCGCCGGCACGGCCAGGACACCGTGATGCGGGCCTTCCGCGACGCGCACCGCATCTGCATCAGCTGGCGCCTCGACGGCATCCCTGACGACGGCTTCGACCACCGGATGGAGATCTTCCACGGCCCGCGCTGGCGCGACCGCGACGACGACGGGAACCAGACCTCCGACGCCGCCACCTACCCGCAGTCGGTCGCGCTCACCCGGCTTCTGGCCAGCCCCTACTGGCGCGAGCGCATCCTCGGCAAAGGCCGGGCCTGGCCCGACGAGTTCGAAGACGAAGTACGCCGCACCGTCGCACCCGGCTACACCTGGGGATACTACCCGCGCATCCGCTGGCGCCCCGACCGGGACGACCCGCTGCTCGAGTGGCGATTCCGCACCCGCCGCCTGGAATCCGAGCCGCTCCCGCCCGAGCACCCCTGGAACCTGCCCGAAACCATCCAGGCCCGCGGGGCGATCACCTCCGCCCTGACCTTGCGGAAACCGCAAGATGACTCACCTCAGCAAGACATCCGGCCCCGATCAGCCGTCCTGCCAAAATGAACCAACGCCCGCAGACCCGGCCGCGGTGACTCACGTTGGGTGGGACA
>CAVRCV010000004.1:0-356371 GCA_963719705.1 uncultured Actinomycetota bacterium | reverse complement strand
TTGTGTGGCGTACCTGGTTCGGTTGCGTATTGCTAGTCACACCGAGAAGGCGACGTAGCCTCGGCTATACCGATGCCAGCCGCTCCGGTACCGCAGGATGCCGACTCTGCCTGCTCCAGGTACGTCTGCCGGTAGTCCACGGTGCAGACGAGATGCGTCTCGCATCGCCTGCCCTCCGGGCGGAGCTTCCAGCGGTGTGGCCCCGTGCTTGAAGCGCTTGTCCGCGAAGATGAGGATCTCGCCGGGACTGAGCTGATACCGGAAAACCGGCTCCTGGCTGGGCTCGCCAGTGTCCGGTACATCCTCGGGCCGGTACAAATAGCTCTCGGCGCCGCCGCCAACCCGGTTGAGTACGTAAATTATGATATATTCCTCGTTGTCATGATGAGGTCTCGTCACAACGTTAGTGAAAGTCCGAAACAAATTGACGCCGAATGTGCCTTCTTGCTGCCTCTTATCCGGTGGGATAAGTCCCAGTAATGCACGTATGAGATCTTCAGCCTGCGGATCTTCGAGAATTTCAATTCGGGAGTGGTCGCGCTTGCCCGGGATTTCCGCGCGATTGGTGATAGTAATCGTATTGTGCTCCCGGAGGCTGACCTTATCGTCATCGTGCCATTGATACCTGAGACGACGTCCCTAGCCCGCAGCCGGTCGACCGGCCAGTCGCCCTCATCGTGACGCAGCAGGGCCTCGGTGAAGTATGCCTCGAGCCAGGTTCTCGCAGATTTTCTCCGGGAGCCCGATGTCGCGGACGCTGGTCACCGCGTAGCCAGGACCCTCCAGGGCCGCCCAGATACTGCCGATATCGGCAGGCAATGATCGCTCACGTGAACTCGCTTATGGGATCATGGCGGCGTTGGCTGCCTTTCCGGTGACGGCGCTGGCACCCGGAGCAGCAGGTTATACATGCGTTTCCGCTGTCACCGGATCGGCCAGCGCAACCCCCATAAGCCAAACGGCAAAGAGTGGAAGCGCACGAATGAGAGTGCTCCCGAGCTGACGGCAGCGGCCAGAAGAGCCATCGCAGCGCAGCTAAGGAGCAACTTCGTACCGTACCTTAGCGGATCATCGCCAGGACCGATACTGGCACGGCCAGATCCAGGTGAAGTTTTTCCGTCAGCTGCGAATATGCTGGTCGTGCGGGAATGCCGCGGCGGCGCTGACTCCGGCACGCGTCTGGTCAAGGTTCGCGGGCTGTCTCACCACCTGTCGGGCGTGCTGTCGCGGACTGAGCGGATGAGCGCGCGGGAGGCGTCCTGGTCCAGCGAGGCCGCCACCAGCGCCGCGTGCGCCTCCCGGTAGTGCTCAACTTCGTCGGGATCCTCGATGCTGAGGAACCCGGCGTGCGTCTCGATATGCACGACGTCCTGTTCCGGGCTATCCGCGCCGCCGTACTCGAAGTAGGCGTACATGCAGGTCATCGAGAAGGACGGCGGTGCGGTGAACGGCAGCACGTGCAGCCGCACATTGGCGGCCGCGGAGCGCTCTATCAGGGCATCGAGCTGGTCGCGCAGCATCCGCGGGGTCCCGACCGCCTGCCGGAGCGCTGACTCGTGCATCACCGCTACCAGCTCCAGCGGGGGCAGCCCGTCCCGGCGGCGCAGTGCCTCCTGGCGCCTGAGCCGCACCTCCAGGAGCTGACGGATCTCGTCCTCGGGGCGGTCCTCCTTGTCCTTGAACACCGCCCGGGCGTACTCGGTGGTCTGCAGCAGGGCCGGCGCGAACGGCAGGGTGTAGATCCGCTCGACGGTCGCATCCGCCTCATAGGCCAGGTGCACGTCCAGGCGCCCCTCCAGGACCTCGTCGTCGAAGCTGGTCCACCAGCCGGGCCGCTGCGCGGCCGCGACCCCCCGCTGCCGGCCGGCCAGCGGCGTGTTCTCGATCTTGTAATAGCGGATGAGGTCCCTGATGTCCCTGGGCGACGGCTTGCCCTGAGCGTTCTCTAGCCGCGACAGCTTGCTCGTGGAGATCATCAGGTCCCCGGCGGTGTCCTCCAGCAGCTTGCCGGATTCCTCCCGCAGGTGCTTCAGGGCAGTCGCGATACCGCGGCGCGGGCCGAGCGGCCCAGTCACCTTAGGCATCTGGGAATCCCACAAAGCAACTGTACCCCTCTAATGTGCCCATTAAACATAGCTATGCCTCAGATGAACTGCTGAGTCCCACTGTTCACAAATAATCACAAGCTTTCCGCAAGTCTCTATCTGGTCAAAGTTCTTCCAGTTCCAGCATGGTTTGGAAGCGTACCAGATGGGAATCCCAGATATGTGTTTGCATAACGGGTTTGCGGGGTGAGATTCTATGAACAGCTGGACCCCAGACCCGGATCAGCACGGCCTTCCAACTCGTCCCGACAGCACAGAAAGAGGAGCCGTGAAAGCACTCCAGGTGGCCGCAGCCGCCGCTCCGCCCGTGACCGCCGGCCACGCCGGTCAGCAGCCCAGTTCGGAGACAGGGCCATGACCGCGCTGCTCATGGTGGCCATGCTGGCCGCCGGCATATTCCTCGGCGCCCTGCTGAGGGCGACATTCTCCTGCGCGGCGATCTCCCGTTCGCAGGAGCACCGGCGCCGCGCCGACATCGTGCGCGACCTCAGGGAGCTCGTTACCGTGCCCGGGCCAGGGCCGGGCCAGGCGGACCGGGATTCCTGATGATCAGCCGTGCCCGCGCCACCCGCGGGCCGCGATGAGGGGGGTCACAGACGGCAGGGCCAGCCAGCCCGGATGTGAGCACCGGCCCTGATCCCCGGGCGGATCCGCGGTTCCGCCCGGGGATCTTCGTTCCTCATCCCGGTTAGCCGCGGGTGAAGGACTTCAGCTCTTCGACCGCGGTGACGTGTGACGCGCCGCCCTCGCCGAGCACGGCCTCGGACTTGACCGGGCCGACGCCGTTGGCCACCCAGGTGCGGACCTGGATGCTGACCGGGAAGCCGTCGGCGGTCACGGTCATGGTCGTCTCCACCAGGGTCGCCTGGTAAGTGCCGGCCGGCACGGTGACGCTGGTCGTGCCAGCCCCGCGGACGGAGACGTGCGCCGTCTCCTTGATGTGCAGGCCGTGCTGGCTGATCCGCACGTGCAAGGTCGACTTCTCCGGCTGGCCGGTTGCGAGCTGCGCCGCCGGGGGCCAGAACAGGCCGCCGCCGCTGATCGTCACCCCGTTGCCCAGCTCGTTGGACGGCAGCTCGACCGAGCCGTCCGAGCGGAAGATGTAGGTCGACTTGCTGCTGCTTGCGGCCAGGCCGGTCGCGGTGGACGACATGGTCACCGCCTGGCCGCCGGAGACCGGCGTGACCGCGGTCATCCGGTCCGTCCTGGTGCCGCCGAGGCTCTCCGTGTACACCCAGGTGTTGCCCACGGCGACCGGGAAGAACGCGGGCCCGCCGGAGCCGCCGCCGCTCCCCGGTGCCGGGGGCGAGCTGTGGCTGGGCGCGGTACTGCCGCCGGAGCCGGGCGTGCCGGAGCCGCCGGTGCTGGCAGAGCCGGGCGAGGCGCCGCAGCCGGCCAGGGCCAGCCCGGCGGCGGTCAGCGCCACGGCCAGGCCGCCCAGCCCGCAGGCGGGGCCGGACTGCCCCGGCCTGCGGGCGCGAGTAGTTGGTCGGTTCATGTCGAGTCCTTGGTCTGGAAGGGTGCCGCCAGTCTCCGCCGCCGGGCCCGTGGCGGGCACTAGGCAGTCACCCAGTTACCGCCCTAATCGTTGTCCCGGCCGCCGGGTACCGCGGTTTTCGCGGGTCTTCGGCAGGTTTTCCGGCGGATTCGCTTGGCTTCGCCCTGTGATTCGCGCATCCTATCGGCCACGCTGGCAGCATCGGCCCGCAGTACCAGCAGCGGCCCGGTGAAAGGGGGAAGCAATGTCTGCCATCGTCTTCGTCATCCTGGCCGTCATCGCAGTAGTGCCGTTCATCGCGATCGTCACCGCGACCATGCTGGTGACCGGCGCGGTCCGGACCGAGGAACGGCGCATGACGCTCCGTTACCCGGCGCCCGGCCCCTGCACCCAGCTCGCCCGGTCACTGCTTGCCGTTCCCGGCCGCTACCTGAGCTGGCCGGAGCACGAGCAGGAGAGCATCCCGGACACCGAGCGAGAGCCCGCCCGGGCCGGGGCTGGCGCCGGGCGCTAGCGCCGGGTCGGGTGACCACTGGCGTCGGGGGTGGCTGGCCGGCCGGTCATGATCGGCCGGCCAGTCGCTTCGCTCGGAGCCGGTTCAGCGGCTCCAGGGACAGGTAGATCCGGTAAGCATTGAGCTTGACCAGACGGAACTTGATGCCCCTCAGGCCGCCCGATGGCCGGTAGCCAGCCGGCACGTAGTGAACGAAATCCCGGTGCATCCGGGCAAAGAAGTCGCGACGGTCACGTCGCGAGGCCCGCACGCTGATCCCGGCAGTCCCCCCGTCGCGTGCGCCTAGGTTCGCCTCAGGCAGGCGTGTGTACCTCAGGTCGCGGTCCAGGATGTTCGTATAATGCCAGATCATTCGCTCAAAGAGCGCACGCCGGACACGATCGGTCAGCATGAGTTCCTGGCTAGCAGCTAGTTCATCAATTTTCCGCATAATTGCCATATAGGAGTCAAAGATGGCGAAATTCTGGCGCAGCGAAGAGGATGTGATAGTCGAACCGATGCGCTCCTTACGGTAGCGGTAACAAACCTGATTCAGTACGCTCAGCCGGGACGATGCCAGGAGCAGCAAACAGGAAACGGAGGTATCCTCGTGCGGCCACGCCGACAGGAAGGTAGCCGACTTAGCGGTAAAGAACTCCCGTCGGATTACCTTGTTCCAGACCGCCATCCGCAGGTCTAGTGTCCACGGCTGGTCCGCTACGGTAAAGGAGTCGGCCGTCTTCCTCCGCAACAGCCGGTGATCGTCCCCCGGTTCCGTTGTTCCGTCCGGGTAAACCGCCTCATGGTCAAGTAGGAGCAAGTCAGGCTGGGATTCCTGAAGGCGGCGGGCAATCGCTTCCAGGCTGCCATCCAGCACCAGGTCGTCGCCGTCGACGAACCACAGGTACGCGCCCCTTGCCTGCTCAGCCCCGATGTTCCTGGCCCGGCCAGGACCGATCCGGGACTTATGCACGACGGTGAGCCGCGGCTCCTCCCGTGCCCGCTCATCCAGGATCTTGCCGGAGCTATCGTCAGCGCCGCCGTCGACTGCGATTATCTCGATGTCTCGAAATCCCTGCTTCGTTATCGAGTCCAGGCACTGGCTCAGATATCCGTCAATGTTGTAAACCGGAATGACCAGACTGATTAACGGGCCGGATCGGTTCCCGGCACCACCCGGCGGCCATATCCGGTCCATCAGCCGTCACGGCTTCCGGACGATCATCTTGAGGTGACTGTGGGAATGCTCGGGCATCCCACTATGAGATGCCTCCGGCTTGTTGCGGTCGAAGTAACGAAATTCCTCGATCCAACTCCGGTACAGCCGGCTGACCGTCCCGTCCTCGGCATCGCAGTAAACCGGGACGCAGGAATGACACTCCGGCACCGGACTGTACGTGCTCCACAGCGAGATCACGTTGATGCCGCCCCGGCGAGTAGCCTGCTGCATACGCTCGATTACTGGCTGCTTTTCACCGATATAGTGCAGCACTCCGTTACAGATAATGACGTCGAAATACCCGTCCGGCTCGTAGCTGGCAAGGTCGGCCACGTCGACTCGGACCGAGACTCCGGCCTGCTCGGCGAACATGGAAATCTTGTCCGCCCCCACCTTGCTCACCTCCACCGCTTCCACCGAGTAGCCGAGCCTGGCCAACCGGATCGCATCGGCTCCCTCGCCCGCGCCCAGGTCAAGCGCACGGCCGGGAGGCCGGTCCGCGAGCGCCCGGAGGGCCAGCTGGGTGAGCAGCGAGGTGGGATAACTGCTCGCATCCGTGGCATAGGGATCCTTGTCCCGCCACCAGTAACGGAGGTCGCCACGGTAAAGCTCATTGAAAAAGTCGCCAACATTGGTCAGATTATTCATAATTCCGATCTCGTCCCACGCTGTAAATTCTGGTTACGGCGATCGCCGTCGGGACCACAGAGACTGGCTACCTGCCATGGGGAGCTGTTATCCCCGGCCGGGCGCCCGTCGATCCGGGGGCCAAGCCTCTCATACTGTGCCAGGCGGGTCGCGCGAAACACGTGATACCTGAGTGCCACAGTTACACCTCGATGGGCGCCAGGGCCATGAAATCCTCATCTTGGTACCGCGCAGCCAACTGGTCTAGCGCGTCCCGCTTGCGGTCATCGGCCTGAATCTCCTCGTACAGGTCAGCCGCGCCGTGTACGCCCATCTCGGCGTACAGCGGGAGCAGTACTGAGAAAAACTCCCGGTACTGCCAGCTGGCGATGCCGACGAGAGGCACCTCACGGCTGGCCGACGCCCAGCTTGGCGTCGTCCGCTCCGCCACGAGCCGGTCGATGAGCATCACCGGGCCGGCCAGTTCCGCCGCCGGGTGGCCGACCAGACTGCGGATCCGATCGCCGAGATCAGCATGGTCATGTAGGGCCAGGTTCAGTGCCACTACCTCCGCCGCGGCGGCCCAGGACCGCTGCGGTACTCCGGTGACCCGGCAAAGCCGAGCCGCCATCCGCAGCGCCTGGCTCTCGCGCACCGCCACCAGCTCAGCCAGCGGGAACGGGTGCATCTCGGCACGCCGGGGGAAGTGGCTGCCCTCCGGCAGCTCAAGCGCGAACACGAAGAAGAACAGGTGCTCCTTGTCGGGGTTCAGGTAACTGCCGGTCGTGACCGGACGCAGCAGCGCTGCCTGATCGTCACCTGTATCCTCAATGACTAGGCGCCGGGCGGCGCTCAGCGGAATCTCGTCCGAAAGGGCAAAGGACGGCGCGGCCGACTGCGGAGCCGTCTGCTGCATCCGGTCCTGCTGCAGGATGTGCGTGCACAGATGAGACAGCCGGTTCAGCTCCCTGGCCGAGTTGTCCTCGGTCCGCAGCTGCAGCATCGCCTCCACCTGGCCGCCTCGCTGCCTGGAGGTGACAGCAAGAACGACGGGCAGCCACCCAGTCGCGTTCGATTTGTCCTTGAGCACGTTCTTGAGCAGACGTATCTCCTTGCACTGGAAACTCGAGCCAGTCGGGACCCCGACCGGCACCACTTTGTTGTCCTCGATGCTGTCCCGGACGATGTCTTCGAAGACCGCGCTGAAGTACTGGTCCCGGAGATCTTCCAACTCGATGAAGCGATGATCGGCGGTGGGCCGCCGTGGTCGCCTGATCAGGAGGTGGACGAGGCTCTTGCGGTTATCGAACTCCAGCAGGCAGCCGGTGAGCAGGGGCAGGTAGGGATATCCGTACAGGGCCCAGCGAGTGGACTGAGCCCGCCTTAAGAAGCACGCCAGGGACCGGCGGGCCCAGACCGCCTCCAGGCGCCGCTGCCGCAGCGCCTCGCGCGAGTCCTGGAATTCCTCCCGCTCGTCATCGACCGCCGCAAGCAATGACGGCTCGAGGAAGACGATCCGCAGCGAGCCCCAGAATGCGTCCGGCTGACCCGCCGCGCGCTTGCGGCGCAATGCCTCTTGCAGGATTGTCACCAGGCGCTCGTTGGTGATCCCGACGATCGTGACGTTGACGGCTTCCGCCAGCAGCTGGATGAAGTGTTCGTTATCCCCGACGTATCCGGTGATCGCCTGATGCGCATGGCCCAGTGCAGAGCCGCTCCCCTGAACCCAGGCTGGGGCGGCCGAAACACCGGGGCTCACGGCCGCGAACGTGATCAGGAACTGCGCGAAGGAGCGGAAGACGGTCGTCCTGCGCTCCCGGAACCGGGTCTCGGTGGAATCGCCGGTCCGGCTGCGGGCCAGCTTCAGCAGCTCGCCCGGCGGCCGGATCGGCCCGTTCGTGGCCTCGCCGAAGAACAGGTCCTGCAGCAGCCGCGCATCGGATTCGTGACCCTGCCGGGACAGCTCACCGATACCGTCCCGGAGCAGGATCTTGATCTGCGCGATGCGCCCGGTCGTCACCAGCTCCCTCGCGGCGACGTAGGCCTCGGCCAGCCGTTGCAGCCCTTCGGCGCGCACCCGTACCTGGGTTCCGCTGCTGTGGTCCAGCCAGTCCAGTCCTCGCTGACGGCACTCGCCCAGCTCGGTGGCAATCGCGACAGGATCGTAACCTTCCGGCACCTCCTAATTTTGCCATGCCCGTCCAGACACCCGGCCGGCCCGATGCGGGCGCGTGCCTGCCGCGCCTCGCGGCGGCGCCGGGCACTACCGGGTGCCGGCCAGCAGCTGGGCCAGCAGGCCGTGCCACGCTGACCGGCTGTCGGCGGTCAGCCGGGCCGCGAAGGCGGCCGCGCGCTCGCGGATCAGGCCGGCCCGGACCGGATCGTCGGCCAGCGCGGCCAGCGCCGTGGCGACGCTGGCCGGGTCGTCCGGGCGGATCAGCAGGCCGGTCGCGCCGTCGCTGATGAGGTCGGCGCTGCCGCAGGTCGGGGCGGCCAGCACGATGACCCCGGCCAGCATCGCCTCCAGGATCACCCGGCAGTGCGCCTCGGACCTGGACGGCACGAGCAGGGCGTCCACCTCCCGGTAGAAGCCCGGCATCGCGTCGGGCGGCAGCGGTCCGGCCAGCACCACCCGGTCGCGCTGCGCCGGGGTCAGGTCCGCCGCGCAGCGGGCCAGCCGGCCCGCCGCCGGGCCGGCCCCGACGATCAGGAACCGTGCCGCGGGGTGAGCGCGCGCAGCAGGCCGGGCAGCGCGTCGGCGCCCTTGAGCGGCGACAGCTCCCCGGCGAACCCGATCACGAGCACCGGGCCCGGGCCGGTGGCGTGCCGCCGGAATGCCTCCCGGTAGCGCTCGGACGGAGCCGCCGGCAGCGCCGCGATGTGCGTCACCGGCAGCCCGGCGGCGGCGATCGCCGCTGCGTGTGCCGGGCCCAGTGCCACCACCGCCGCGCAGTGCCGCAGCGCCCGTCTGGCCAGCGCGAAGACGGCGGACAGGACCCAGGGCGGCAGGTGCCGGAGCCGGTTGTAGGCGCAGTGATCCGGCGCGGTGTGCAGGACGCAGACGGTCGGCTTGCCTAATAGCGGGCCGAGCAGCAGTGACAGCGCGGCTAGCCGCCGGAACGAGAACGTGACGTGCGCGATGACCAGGTCGGACCGGTGGATGGCACGGGCGGCCGCCAGCACGGTGGCCCGCGCGTACCGGATGCCGGGCTCATCCGGCGCGCGGCCGCTGCCGGTCGTCGGCCGCGGGATCGGCCAGCCGGGACGACAGGATGCGGACCCGGGCATCATGCCCGGCCTGCAGCAGCCCGGCCAGCTCCCGGACGCCGAGCGCCAGGCCGCCACCGGTCAGCGGCGGGTAGTCGTGCGTCATCACGATCTCGGGCCGTGCCGCCCGCCGCCCGGCCTGCCGCTCCGCCCAGGCCGAGACCGGCCGCTCGGCGCGGGCCGTGACCGGGCGGTCAGCCCGCAGCACCGCCGACCGCCCACCAGGTCTCATCCCGCATCGCCTCCGGTCCGGCCGGTGACCTCGCCAGCTCCGCCCGGATGGCCGGGAACTCGGTCCGGTAGCACCGCATCGCTGCCTGCTTGCGACCGAGCTCGGCTTCGCTGAGCTCGCAGACCTGCCGGTCCAGGGCCGCAGCCGGCAGGCCGAGCCGGTCCAGCGCGTCACCGGTCAGCGCGTCCGCCGCCGGGTTCGGCGTCCCGGCGAGCCAGCTCGGCAGCCCGCGGGCCAGGTAATACGGACTGTCCGCGTACAGCCGGACCGAGCGGTCCGGGCCGGCCAGCCGCAGCGTGGCCAGGGCCAGGTCGCGGTGATCGGGGTGACCGCCGATCCCGGCCGGGCCGTACAGCACCGGTGTCTGCGGGATCCGGGCGCTGATCAGCTCCGCCAGCTCGGCCGGATCCCTGCCCAGGTCAGCGCGCTCGGACACGAGCGCGACGAACCGATCCGGGCTCGCCGCGATCCGGTTCCGGATCACCCGGCTCGCCGAACGCCGGGAACTGGACATCGAGCAGGTCGAGGTGCACCGGCGTGCGCCCGGCCAGCGCCAGTGCGGTCCGGTCCTCGCGGCGGCGGCGCGCCAGCCAGGCCGCGGACTCGGCTGCGCCGTGCGCGCGATCCAGATCGGTCACGAAACCCGGCTCGGGCACCCCGGCGAACACCGTCACCACGGTCACCTCCCGCGGCGCGGACAGCACGTGCCAGGCGCTCAGCACTGCGTCATCCAGATGCGGCGACAGCACAACGCACGGTTCAGCCGTCATGCCGTCCAGACAACCACAATGATGACGGGCATGACGGCAGCGAACCGGCGGCCGGGCGCCCGCCGAGGGGGACCGAAGTGGCCAGCGTGCAGCGGATAGCGGTCATCCAGGATGGCACCGAACTGGTCCGGCAGACCGAGGCCGACGTGGCCGACTGCTACCAGCGCTGTGCCTCGCTGCTGTCGGCTGACGGCACCTTGTTCATCCCGCAGGCCTATGCCGACGACACGGTCGGGAACCTGCTGGAGCACCTCGACCCGACCGAGCACGCCTGCCTGGTCATCGCCTCCAACGCGCTGCTGTCCGAGCGGGTCGGGCACGCGCTGGCGCGCCAGGACGGCCGGCTGCACTCCTACCTGGCCAGCGGCGGCGGCCTGGTCATCCTGCATCAGCTCGTGGATTCCCTGGACAGCGTGCTGCCCGCGGAGCTGTGCCCCGGCCTGGCGAACCGGCAGTCCGCCCGCGACGCGAGCCAGGCACAGACGAGCGACCCGGACGACCCGCTGCTGAACTATCCCGCCCCGGTCGCCCTGGCCGACTTCCGCGACGGCGGGCCGGCCGGGCCGCCGTCCCTGTTCTACAAATCGATGCCGGCTGCCGGAATGCCGGAGAAGCTGCTGCCGGTCATCGGCTACGGCGATGAGATCCTGCTGGCCAGGTCCTACGATCACGTGCCAGAACGGATCGTCATCGCGACCATGCCGCTGGACTGGCAGAACCAGGTGGAGCTGCTCGCTAACGCGATCCGGTTCGCCTGCCTGGGCCGGCCGAGGCGGCTGGTCTGGCAGGAGCAGGCCGCAAGCCGCGGTGCGCTGCTGGTCCGCTGGCTGTCCATGGACGGCGGCGCGTCGGTCCGGCCAGCACCGGCCGGCCAGGCCGAGATCGGGCCGGTCGAGCAGTGGCTCCTGGGCAATGTGGACCTGGCCGTCTGCCCGCGGGCCGAGCTGGACTCGATCTGCGCCCGGCCACAGGTGCAGCGGTTCCTGGACGGGGGCGGCACGCTGCTGGCCGATGACCAGATGCCGGGCGGCCCGGCGACCAGGATCGTGGCGCTGATCGGCAAGTACACCGAGCGGCGGCTGGCGAACCGGCTGTACGGCGAGCTGCGCGCGGTAGGCGGCTGGGACCGCGCGGACTACGCGTTCGAGCTGCGCAACATCGTGCTCGCGCTGTGCCTGCTGTGGAGCGACCCGGCCAACCGCACCCCGGTCGCGGTCACGCCCGACGAACTGGCCCGGCTGAAGCCGCAGCTACGGCAGCGGCTGACCACGCCGACCGACCGGGAGGACCTGTCCTCCAGCATCGCGCACGCGCAGAGCCTGGCTTTCCTGTCCGGCACTGAGCACTTGCCGGACCGGCTCTACACCTGGATGACGGACAACCCGCGGCGGGCCAGGTTCGACGTGGGCCTGCAGATCCGGGCCGTGACCGCGCTCGCGACCAGGCAGCCGGACACCGGGTTCCTGGCGGCGGCCGCTGCCGCGCTGGCTGAGCAGGACGACGCAGGCTCGATCGCACCGGTGATCCGGCTCCTGGACACGGTCGCGGTCCTGGACCAGGCCGGATTGCTGCCCGGCGAGGCCGGTGCCGCTGACGTGGCCGGCCTGGCCCGTCTGGCCTGCGAGCGGCTGGACCGGCAGGCCGGCCAGTCAGCCGACGGCTGGCTGTCCACCGAGGCGACCGCGGACGCGGCACGCGGCCTGGTGGTGCTGCTGGACCGGCTGGACGGCGGGCAGGCCGAGCTGGCCGGGCGGGTGGCCGGGGTGCTGGGCGACGCGACCAGCGTGCTGCGCCAGTCCTTCGGCCGGTACCAGCCCAACCGCACGGGCGTGGCCTGGCTGGCCGGGCTGACGCACGCGGTCGTCGCGGCGGAGCGGCGGTTCCCGATCGGCCTGCAGCGGCTGAGCACGGTGGACTGGCCGGAGCGGTCCGACGACGACCAGGTCGCGATCGGCACCGGGCTGCCGCTGCTGGAGCACCTGGCGGTGGAGAACAAGGGCCTGCGCGACCGGGAGCGGGAGTTCAACTCCGAGCGGCTGGCCGCCAGCCTGGGCCGGGCCACCGCCACGCTGGGAGTCATCGCGGTCATAGCCGGGCCGCTGGCATACGCGTTCATCCTGGTCGGCACCGCCTCGGCCGGCCAGCTGGCCGGGAACACGGTGCTGCTGACCGGGCTGGTCGGGATCGTCGCCGTCGGCCTCGCGCTGCTGCGCCGGGTCAGCCTGCTGGCCCGTCCGACGGCCCGGGTACTGGACTGGATCACGGCCACGATCCCGGGGCTGTCCTGGCTGGGCGGCCCGAAGGACAGCTGACTGCCGGGCCGCCGTCACCAGTCGGTGACCGTCCACGGCGCCTGCTGCCAGCCGAACATGGCGTCGGCGCGCCGCAGTGCGCCCGCGGCCAGTTCTGCCACCCGGCCCGCCCTGGCCAGCGCGGCGAGCGAGGCCTGTCCCAGGTACGCGGCCGCCAGCTCGGCGGCCGGCAGGGCCAGCCCGGCCGACCTGGTGGTCCGGCGGCACTGCGCACCAGCGGGCCCGCCCTGCAGCAGGTACCGCTGGTCCTGGCTGGCGAGCACCGGGTCGCTGATCTCCAGCACGAGATCGCCGTCCTGGCGGTAGCAGCGAGCCGCCAGTGCCGCCGCCACGTCGAGCAGGCGCAGCCGCAGGAACGGGCGCAGCCCGGTGATGGCCGGCCGCTGGGCCGGCGGCACCAGCCAGGCCAGCGGCTCGTCGGCCGGGAGGTTCCACGCGCTCACCTCGGCCGCCTGGCTGAAGCCGCAGCAGAACTGCCAGAGCGCGCGCCGGGCCGGGTCGGTGATCGTGATCAGGTCCTCGATCACCAGCTCGCGTACCGGCTGCTCGCGCAGCGGACCGGGGGCCAGGCGGTAGGTCAGGTACCCGTCGGGTGCGCTGCCTTCGGGTGCGGACACCACGGTGAAGCGCCCGCCGCCGGCGATGCGCAGCAGCGGGTCGTCATCGAACCAGCCTGCCCAGAACTCCGGCGGCCGGCTGACCTGGCCCGGCTGCTGCCGCCGGTGCGCGTCGAAGATGCCGGGCAGCAGCAGCCGGGCCTGGTCGGCGCCGACCAGCCGGACGCCGCGGCCGGGCACGCCTGACCCGCCCGCTGGCCCGACCGGAGTCAGCCGGGCCGCCATCGCCATCGTGGCGATGCCGAAGCCGAGCCGTCCCGGCACGCCGGACTGCGCGGCCGTCAGGATCGCCACCGGTTCCCCGCGGGCCCGCAGGTCCGGCAGCTGGCGCCGCACCAGCTCGCTGGCCAGGCCCATGCCACGGTAGCCGGGCAGCAGCCCGGCCAGGGTGATCTTCGCGGCCGGCCGGCACGGCCCCGCCGGGCAGCGTGACCTCGCGCGGCTCGGAACCAACGCCGCCGACGATGCGGCCGCCATCGAAGACCGCCAGGGTCCGGTCCGGCGGCACGCCCGGGCTGGTCGTGCCGGGGCGGGGATGACGCCCGGCCGCGATCTCCAGCACGGCCGCGAGCTCGTCCAGCTCCTCGTCGCGCACCGGCCGGATGCGAGGGGGCACGTGCTCACGATAGAACTCCGACCATGCGCGTCGTGCTCGTCGCCCCGCCGTACTACGAAATCCCGCCGCGCGGGTACGGCGGCACCGAGCTGATCTGCTACCTGCTCGCCGAGGGCCTGGTGGACCGCGGTCACGAGGTGACGGTCATCGGCGCCGGGCCGCGGCGTACCCGCGCCCGGTTCATCGCGACGTTCCCCGAGCCGCAGCCCGAGGGCGGTCCGTCCGCCGCCGGGATCGAAGCCAGGCACGCCGCGCTGGCCGCCGTGGCGATCCGGCGGATCGGGCCGGACCTGGTGCACGTGCACACCACCGGGCTGCCGGACCTGCCCGGCCGCATGCCCGCCGTGCTCACCGTGCACAGCGCGGTCCGCGGCCCGGACGCGACCAGCGCCCGGCTGGACGAGCTGGCCCGCCGGGCCGCCCTGGTGGCCATCTCCCGGGCGCAGGCCGCGGCGGCGCCGCGGGCCGGCTGGGCCGCAGTGGTGCCCAACGGCATCGACCTGAGCCGCTACCCGGTGGGCCGCGAGCGCGAGAACCTGGTCGTGTACCTGGGCCGGATCAGCCCGCACAAGGGCACCCGGCTGGCCATCGACGCCGCCAGGGCAGCCGGGCGGCCGCTGGCGATCGGCGGCGGCGGCACGATCCCGGCCGAGCGCGCCTACCTGGACGCCGAGATCATGCCGTGCCTCGGGCCGGATGTCCGGTGGCTCGGCGAGCTCGACTTCGACCGCAAGGTAAGGCTGCTGGGCCGGGCCGCCTGCCTGGTGTTCCCGGCCCGCTGGGACGAGCCCTTCGGGCTGGTGCTGGTGGAGGCCATGGCGTGCGGCACCCCGGTGGCGGCGCTGGCCGCCGGCGCGGTGCCCGAGCTGGTCGCCGACGGCGAGACCGGCATCCTGTGCCGGGAACCCGCCGGGCTGGGCGCGGCGATCGGCCTGGCGGCCCGGCTGGATCCGGCCCGGTGCCGGGCCCGTGCCGAGCGGCTGTTCAGCGCCGGCCGGATGGTGACCGATTACGAGAACGTCTACCGGCGGCTGATCTCGGCGCCCGGCAGCCGGCCGCCCGGCGCTGGCACCGGGCCGGCTCGTTCCGGATAGCGCACCACGCATCGGGCGGCCGGGGGCGTGTATGGCACGGACTGGCGACCAGAAACGGAGGCGCGGTGACGTTCGAGGAGTTCGCTGCCCGCCACCTGCCCGCGTTGCGCCGGCTGGGCGCGGTGCTGGCCGGCCACCCGTCGGCCGGCGACGACATCGTGCAGGAGGCCCTGGTCCGGGCGCATGCGCGGTGGCGGCAGATCGGGGCGCTTGACCGGCCCGAGTACTACCTGCGGCGGATGGTCGTGAACGAGTTCCTGACCGTGCGCCGCCGCCGCTGGCGGCTGATTCCCGGCGGCACTGCCGCGGAGGTAGACCGCAGGGCCGTCCCGGACCATGCCGCCGGGCACGCAGACCGCGACGCGCTGCTGGCCGAGCTGCGCAAGCTGCCCGCCCAGCAGCGCGCGGTGCTGGTGCTGCGCTACTACGAGGGGCTGCCCGACGCCGAGATAGCAGATGTCCTGGCCATCGCGCCGGTCACGGTCCGCGGCTACGCCGCCAGGGCGCTGGCCGCGCTGCGCATCGAGCTGGCCCCGGAGCGGGCCGCCCGCCCGCCCCGGCGGCCCGCCAGCGAGAGGAGCATGCCGTGAGAACCGAGAACGACCTGCGTGCCGCGCTGCGGACGCTGGAGCCGGACCCGGCGCCGGCCGACCTGATGACCTCGGTCCGGCACCGGATCGCCCGCCAGGCCGCCCGGCGGCGGCTGACCCGCGGCGCCGGGGTGGCCGGCCTGGCCGTGGCCGCGGCCGCCGTCGCGCTGGTCGCGGCCGGCCTGGTGCCGGGGTCGCCGGGCCGCTCCCCCGCCCGCGGCCAGGTCGCGGGCGGCCGGACCACGGGCGGGCGCACCACTGGCGGGATCACGGGCGGCGGCACGATCACCGGCCTGCGGACGCTCGCGCTGGTCGCGTCGGCCCAGCCGGAAGTCCGGCGGCCCGGACCCGGCCAGTACTGGTACACCGCCGTGCAGGGGCTGAGCCTGTCCTGCCTGCGGCCGGTGCCCGGCGCGTCCGGGTACGGCTACTTCAGCAACTGCTCCATCCGGGTCCGGTACATCGTGCGGATCCAGACCTGGGCCGGCTGGAACGGGTCCGGCCGGGTGGTCACCACCACGATCTCGGCCAGGTTCGCCTCGCCCCGCGACCGGGCGCGCTGGATCCGGGCCGGGCGGCCGCCGCTGCGCACCGCGCCGGTTCGGCAGACTTACGGCCCGCATCAGCTCTACCTCGGCCCGCGCAACCTGTGGACGCTGCCCACCAGCCCGGCCCGGCTCGCCGCGCTGCTGTACGGCCGCCGGATCGAGGGCGGCCCGCCTGGCGCGGCCGAGGACTTCACCCAGGTCGGTGACCTGCTCCGGTACTCTGACGCGCCCCCGGCGCTGCGTGCCGCCGTGTTCCGGGTCGCCGAGCGGATGCGGGGCGTCCGGGTCCTCGGCACGGTGACGCTCCGCGGCGTGACCGGTGTCGGCGTCGAATTCCGCAGCTACCCGCCGAAGCGCTACCTGCCGCGGTACTCCGGTGACTACCACCTGAGCGAGCTGATCTTCAGCCCGCGGACCAGCGACCTGGTCGCGGAACGGTACGCCGACGTGACCGGCGGAGGCCGGACCACGGTCGCCGACGACTGGGTGATCTACCTCGCCTCTGGCCTGGCCCGCTCGGATGCGTCGGTCCCGGCGGGCTGATTTCGCCGCGGACCGGATCGCTACCGTTGACCAGCGTGACTCAACCAGAGCCGAAACGAGGTGCCCCCGGCCGGCCCGGCACCGAGCATGACTCCGCGCCCTGGGCCGCCTACCCGCCGGACGCGATCGGCGAGCCGGTCAGCGCGCAGGTGCTGCGGCACCAGCGGAACAACGCGGCCACCGGCGGGATCTGGCGGGTGCGCGGCACGGCGGGCTCGGCGATCCTCAAGCTGGCCACCCCGCCCTCGCCGCGCCGGGTCGCGGCCTGGCCGACCAGCGACGAGCCGTCCTACTGGAACTACTGGCGGCGCGAGCTGCTGGCCTACCAGTCCGGGCTGGCCGCCACGGCCTACGCCGAGGCCGGGATCACCGCACCGGGCCTGCTCGCTGCCGGCGCCCGGGCCGACGGCAGCGTCGAGCTGTGGCTGGCCGACGCCGGCCAGGCGGACGGGTTCGGCTGGAGCGTGCCGCGGCTGGCCCGGTTCGCCTGGCAGCTCGGCGCGGCCCAGGCGCGGTGGGCGGGCCGGGTGCCGGACCCGCCGTGGCTGTCCCGCCGCTGGCTGGCGCAGTACCTGCAGCACGAGCCCAGCCTCTCGGCCGGGATCGGGGCGGCCGACTGGGACCATCCGGTCGTGGCCGCCTGGCCGGCCACCGTCCGGGACCGGCTCCGGCAGCTGTGGGCGCAGCGGTCGCGAGCGCTGGCCGCCGCCGAGGCGGGCCAGCGGACGCTGTGCCATCTGGACGTGTGGCCGGCCAACCTGATCGACCGCGACGGCGAGTCGGTCCTGCTGGACTGGGCGTTCACCGGGGACGGCGCGGTCGGCGAGGACCCCGCCAACCTGATCCTGGACAGCTGCTCCGACGGGCTGATGGACGCGGCGCTGCTGCCGCGGATCGCGGCCGGGGTCACCGACGGCTACCTGGCCGGGCTGCGGGACGGCGGCTGGGCCGGCCCGGCCAACTCGGTCCGGGCTGCCATCGCCGCCTGCGGGGCCGCCAAGTTCAGCTGGTTCGGCCCGGTCATGATCGGCCGGGCGATCCGGGGCGAGCTGGGCAACGCCTCCTACGGCCAGGACAGCTCCGCCGCCGCTCGGATCGAGCGGCTGTCCGGGCTGGTCGCCCTGATCGCCGACTGGGCCGCGGCCACCCTGGGCGACTGACGCGAGGCGCGTGGCATCCGAGGCTGAAATGCTGCGGGCGATCCGGACATGTGCCTGGTGTCGAAGGGAGCAGCCTTGCCAACTCCGCCAGTTGCGGTCCCGGAAGAACGGCGGCACCGGTTCGAGGCGATGTACGCGGCGAATCACCGCCCGGTCCTCGGTTACGTGCTGCGCCGCACCGAGAACCCCGAGGACGCCGCCGATGTCATCGCCGAGACCTTCCTGACCGCGTGGCGCCGCCTGGACGACATGCCCGCCGGCGACCAGGCCCGGCTGTGGCTGTTCGGGGTGGCCCGCCGCACCCTGGCCAATTACCACCGGGGGCAGCGCCGCCGGCTGGCGCTGGCTGACCGGCTGCGCGCCGATCTCGTCGCTCACCACGGGCGCGCTCACCACGGGCCCGCTCGCCACGGGAACGCGGCCGAGGCTGCGGCGATCACCGGGGCATTCCGCAGCCTGCCGGCGGCCGACCGGGAACTGCTGGCGCTGGCGGGGTGGGAGGGACTCGATCCGGGGCAGATCGCGGTAGTGCTCGGCTGCTCCCGCAACGCGGCCCGGATCCGGCTGCACCGGGCCCGGCGCAGGCTCGCCGACACCCTGGCCAGCGGCCGGCCCGGCCCGGCCCTCGTTCCGGCCCCGGCTTCGACTTCGGCCCGCGCCAGTGCAACGAACGGAGATCTCGCATGAACCCGATCAGCCGGATCTGCCCGGTAACCGACACCGAGGCCGTCGCGATGGTGCGGCCCGAGACCCTCGCCGACCTGGCCGGCCAGATCACCGCAAGCCAGCTGCCAGCGGTCAGGCTCGCAACGGACCCGGCCGACCCGCGGGACCTGGCCGGCCCGGCCCGCGGTGGCGGCGGCCGCTGGCCGGGCTGGCGGCCGCGGCGGCCGCCGCGGCCGCGATCCTGGTGGTCACCTCGCTCGGCCATCCCGGCCAGCACGTGGGACCGGTCGGGCTCGGCCCGCCGAGCGCGCAGGCCCTGTCGTTCACCCGGCACGGCGGCTACATCTACGTGATCGTGCGCGACCCGCTGGCCGACGCGCGGAAGTTCCGGGCCGAGTTCCGGGCCCACCACCTGGACATCACGCTCGGGCTGATCCCCGCGTCCCCGTCCCTGGTCGGCACGCTGGTGCAGGAGAGCACGTCGCAGGGCAGCGGCGAGCTGGCCGACATCACGGCCAGGGGCAGGTGCTTCACCGGCGGCGGGGGCAGCATCTGCCCGGTCGGGGTGAAGGTCCCGGTCGGCTACCGTGGCCAGGCCAGCCTGTACTTCGGCCGTGCGGCCAGGCCCGGCGAGCGGTACGAGACAACTGCCCCGGCCACGGCGCCCGGCGAGGTGATGCACGGGATGCACTTCGTCGGCAAGACGGTCGCCGACGTGCTGCGCCTGCTCGCCGGGCGGCACGTCACGGTCCCGGTGTTCCACTACATCACGGCCAGGGGCATCGGCGAGCTGCTGCGGCCCGGTCAGGTACCGGGGAGCTGGCACGTCTACGACGCCGATCCGTGGGCTTACCGGCAGGTCATGCTCTGGGTCGGGGCAAGCAGCACGCAGCAGGCGCCGCTGCCGCGCCCGTACTCCGGCCACGGCCCGCGCCCGGCACCCGGCATCTCGCCTAGCCCGTCCGCCACACCGTAACGCTGGCCGGGACCGGATGCGCGATGGTCTGGTAGACCACGCAGTAGCGCTCGGTCCGGACCAGCAGCGTGGCGATCTCGGCCTCGCTGGCGTCGGTATCCAGCTCGAAGCTGAGCCGGACGGAGCGGAAGCCGACCGGCACGTCCCGGCTCACCGCCAGCGTGCCGCGCACGTCCAGGTCACCCTCGGCCCGCACGATCCCGGCCCGGACCGGGATCTCCAGCGCGGCCGCGACCGCGCGCAGGGTCACCCCGGCGCAGGCGACGAGCGCCTGCAGCAGCATGTCGCCGGAGCAGGCCAGGGAGCCGTCTCCCCCGGTGGCCGGGTGCAGGCCCGCCACCGCCATGGCCTGGCCGGTCGGCACCGAGCAGGTGATGGCCTCGGTGCCGATCGCGCCCTCGGCCCGCAGCGTGATCAGGGCCCGGGGCGGATCCTCCCGGTAGGCATCCTTCAGCGGCTGCTGCACGGCGCGCAGCCCGGCACTGTCCATCCTTCCTGCGTAGCCCGCCGGTGTGCAGCCGCCGTGCACGGGCTGCGGAGGCCAGATGGAGTGTCCGGGGCCCCCGGCCGGCAGCGCGGGGCACGTTCCACTCCCGGCACAAGCGGTCTGCACCGGGACTGCACAGCTTCGCGATGACCTGGGGGGGCCGACAAAAACGGGAGGGTGTCATGGGGGAGCCGACGATCGGGCAGCTGCGCGAGCAGGTCAGGGCGGAGGTCATCACGGCCGACGACCCGGGTTATGACCAGGCCAGGGCGGTGCACAACGGCATGTTCGACAAGCGGCCGCTGGCCGTGGTCCGGGCCGAGCAGGTGGCGGACGTGATCGCCGGGGTGAACTTCGCCCGCGAGGCAGGGCTGGAGCTGGCGGTACGCGGCGGCGGGCACGGCGCGCCGGGCTTCGGCACCAGCGATGGCGGCCTGGTCATCGACCTGTCCCGGATGCGCACGGTGCGGGTCGACCCGAAGGCCGAGACCGCCCTGACCGACGGCGGGGCCACCTGGGGGGACTTCAACTACGCCACGCACGCCTTCGGCCTGGCCACTACCGGCGGCATCGTGTCGACCACCGGGGTAGCCGGGCTGACCCTGGGCGGCGGCATCGGGTACCTGGCCCGTCCGTTCGGCCTGACCATCGACAACCTGCTCTCGGCCGAGGTGGTCACGGCCGACGGCCGGGTGGTGACGGCCAGCGCGGACGAGCACGCCGGACCTGTTCTGGGCGCTGCGCGGCGGCGGCGGCAACTTCGGCGTGGTCACCTCGTTCGAGTTCCAGCTGCACCCGGTTGCCGACATATACGCCGGGATCTTCTTCTACGAGCTCGACATGGCCGGCGAGGTATTTCGGTTCTTCCGCGACTTCATCCCCGAGGCCTCGGAGGGATACGGCGCGTTCCCGGCCTTCCAGATCGCGCCGCCGCTGGAGTTCGTCCCGCCGGACCGGGTCGGCGACACCTTCTGCGCGGCCATCGTGCACTGGTCCGGGCCGACCGACCAGGGCGAGAAGGCGATGGAACCATTCCGCTCGATTGCGCCGGCCGCGGCCGAGATGACCGGGCCGATGCCGTACCCGATGCTGAACTCGGCGTTCGACGCGCTGTTCCCCAAGGGGATCCGCAGCTACTGGAAGGGCAGCTTCCTCACCGGGCTGCCGGATGCCGCGATCGAGCAGCATGTGCTGCACGGCTCCAGGGTGCCCGAGGTCAGCGCGACCATGCACATGTACCCGATCAACGGCGCCTGCCACCGGGTGGCGCCCGGCGAGACCGCGTTCGCCTACCGGGACGCGACGTTCGCCCAGGTGATCGTCGCCGCCTGGCAGGACCCGGCGGACGACGAGGCCCGGATCCGCTGGGTGCGGGACTACCACGAGGCGACCGCGCCCTACGCCGAGCCGGGCGGCTACGTCAACTTCATGGCCGACGATGACAGCGGCCGGGTCGAGGACAACTACCTCGGGCACTACCAGCGGCTAGCCGCGATCAAGCGCAGCTACGACCCGGACAACCTGTTCCACCTCAACCAGAACATCCGCCCGGCCGGCTGAGCCGGTCTTCCGGGGCGCGGAACTGGTCCGCCACCATGGCCAAGCCCGCGTCATGACCGCGCGCGTAGTCAGCCCCGGTGTACTCAACGCGATGCCGCGGCGTGATCGCGGGCCGGCTGTCGTATGGCAACGACTCCTGCCACCACAATGACGACACCCGCACAGTCAGCCTGGTATTGGGCAGCTCGTAATCTAGGGCGTCACCGAAGTGATTAGGGCTGTTGCCTGTCGGTTCGCCTGCGAAAATGCACTGAGTGTGGCGTTCCAGGTAGACGGCGCAATGCATGGCGGCGGAAAAGGTCCCCCGTCCGACCAGGGCAAATAGGTGCCCCGGCTGGTTGATCCCCGGCCGGGCCTTGATCCCGTCAATGAGCGGCCAGTTGAGGCGATTGTCTCCGCCTCCGTTGTTTCGCAGATCCACGACTAGTCCTTGAGCGCCATTCATGTCCAGGTAGCGGAACGCGGCCTCGAACTTGTCGGCGAGCTTGCCATTCTCATCATCGCGCACGCTGTCATACTTCAGGAGAGTGACCCGGTCGTTGCCAGGGAGGTGCAGCCAGGTCAGATTTCCGGGCCAGCGAACAAGGGTGCTGGGCCCACCGCTGACCGGCGAAACCCAGTTGCCAGGCTCGGTGCTGGCGGGCGGCAAAGCCGGCAACGATACCTGTCTCGCCGCACCGCCGACCTCAACTTCGCAGGTCACTTCCGATGGGTCGGCACCGATCCCGAGTCCGTACAGCAACTCCGGCCGGCTCATCAGCTGGGGGGTCACTTCCAGGCCACGCCAGGCGTTCTCCCGGCTCACCAGGGGCAGGACCGCCTCCAGGAGTGCCTGACCGCTCGCCCCGGCTAGCCGCAGTATGCGTGCTCCGGCTAGCTCTGCCCATTCCGGGTCGACGGCGCGGATGTACAGCCCGTCGTGGTACCAGTACATGCCTATGGGCAGCCTCGTCAGCAGCTCCCTGATTCCGCCCGGGCCGTCTATGCCGCGGAAACGCGTGTGGCCATCGTTGAGAAGGGAAGGAATTGCTAGCAGTTTGACCAGCCGTTCAGCGGGGGTCAGCTCTTCCGCACGGACCGAAAGCAACTGGCAGTAACGCCGCAGTGCCTGCTCGGAAATGTAATAGAACGGATTAGGATGACGGTCTATGATGGTCGACAGTAGATAATCAATATCCTCGCGCAGGGCTCGTGTTGGCAGCTCTGCCATTACTTCGAGCAGGCCTGCGCTGGCTCCCGATACGGTCACGCCGACGTCTCCTCCTGTCCCGGTCAGCGGGTGAGGGCACTGTCGGCGGCACTCCCCAGGAGCTCGGCGGCGCGCCAGCAGTACCAGGCCAGCACCGAACGGTACGGCCGGTACGGATCGCCGAGCGGCTCCAGCTCCTTCGGCGTCGG
Source organism: uncultured Actinomycetota bacterium (assembly GCA_963719705.1). Taxonomy (GTDB): domain Bacteria; phylum Actinomycetota; class Actinomycetes; order Streptosporangiales; family Streptosporangiaceae; genus CAVRCV01. The sequence continues at coordinate 333,593 of CAVRCV010000004.1, read as the reverse complement.
CACCGGGCGGCCGAAGGCAAGCGCGAATCCCTTCCGGACGCCGAGGTCGCCGGTCGGCCACACGTCCAGCCGCCGCAGCTGGAACATCAGGAACATCTGCGCCGTCCAGGCGCCGATGCCCCGGACCGCGGACAGCCGGGCGATCACCTCGGCGTCGCCCTCGGCCCGCAGCCCGGCCGGGTCCAGCACCACGGTGCCGTCCAGCACCTTGCCGGCCAGGTCAGTGAGCGAGGCCATCTTGTTCCCGGACAGCCCGGCCGCGCGCAGCTCGGCCTGCCCGAGGGACAGCAGGCGCTCCGGCGTGACCTCACCGTCCAGCGCGGCGGTCAGCCTCCCGTGGATCGCGGCCGCCGCGGCCCCGGCCAGCTGCTGGTAGACGATCGCGCGGACCAGCGCGGCGAAATGGGACTCCGATGGCGGGCGCGGGCGCGGCAGCCCGGCCCGCTCCACCAGGCCGCGCAGCACCGGATCCCGCTCGGCCAGGATCGCGGCAGCCGCGGGATAGCTGCGAGCGGCGCGGGGACGGGCTGGCTGACCGGGCACGGACCTAGTCTGCCGCACCCTGGCCCGCCGGGGTTCTGCCAGTACCGGCCAGGCCCGGCAGCGGCACCGTGCCGGGCTGGCGGGCTAGGGGATCAGCACGATCTTGCCGGCGACGTGGCCGGTCATGATCGCGCGGTGCGCCGCGGCGGCCTCGGCCAGCGGGAATGTCTGGGCGACGAAGACCCGCAGCGCGCCGTCTCCGGCCAGCCGGGCCAGCTCGGTGCGGGCCCGGTCCCGGATCTCGGTGCCGGGGTCGGCGCCGGGCGCGCCGCCGATCACCCGGATCCCCTCGGCGAGCCCGCGGCCGAACGCGGCGATGGTGACGATCCGGCCCCGGTCGGCGACGAGCTCCAGCGAGACGTCCACCGCCTCGTCGGTGCCGACCAGGTCGAGCGCCGCATCGATGCCGCCGGGCGCGGCGTCGCGGACCCGGCCGGCCAGGCCGGGGCCGTAGCTCACCGGCCGGGCGCCCAGCTCGCGCAGCAGCTCGTGCCGGGGCTGGCTGGCGGTGGCGACCACCGTGGCGCCGCGGGCGGCCGCCAGCTGCACTGCCATCAGGCCGACGCCCCCGGCCGCGCCGTGGATCAGCACGGTGTCACCCCCGCGCACGTCCGCGGCCACCAGGGCGTGCCAGGCAGTAGTGCCGGTCAGCATGAGGCCGCCGGCCTGCGCCCAGCTCAGCGCGGCCGGCTTGGGCACCAGCGCGCTGGCGGGCAGCACCAGCTCGGCGGCATAGGCGCCGGACGCCCGGAACGCGATCACCTCATCGCCCGGCCGGACCGGCCCGGCCGGACCGGCGGCGCCCGGTCCGGCCGCGGTGACCAGGCCCGCCGCCTCGGCGCCGAGCCGCATCGGCAGCTGCGCCGGGTCGGTGCCGAACGCGCCGCTGTAGGCCTTGTAATCCACCGGGTTGACCCCGGCCGCGCGGACCTCGATCCGCGCCTCGCCGGGGCCTGGTCCGGCCGACGGCTGGTCGGCGACGGTCAGTACCTCGGGGCCACCGAACGCGGTGGCGAGCACGACTGCTGGCATGACCGGGCAACGCCGGCCGGGCCGCGGCGCATTCCTGGCCGCGGCAGGCCGCCTCAGATGCCGCCGAGCATGGTGATGAGCTGGATGACCCGGTAGGCGGTGGGAAAGTCCGGCGCCGGGTAGCGCAGGGTGCACCCGCCTGCCAGCTCGATGCCGGGCACCAGCAGCGCGCGCTCGGTCTGGTACGGCACCAGCACGTCCACCTCCAGCAGCACCGGCCCGTCGAACCGCAGCGGCCGGACCGCGTCCCGTTCTGCCAGTGCCTTCGGCACCTCCTGCTCGATCCGCTCACAAGCCTCGTCCGGGTGCAGCAGCGCGGCGGCGGCGCCGCCGAGCGACCGCTTCACCACCACCGCGTGCATGCCCGGCGCTACCTCGGCCGCCTCCGCGGCCACCGTGTCGTCCCCGGCCACCAGCACCGCGGGCACGCCGCGGTGCGCGGCCAGCGCGGTGTTCAGGCCGAGCTCCCCCACCGAGCGCCCGTCGCAGCGCACGTCGGCGACGACCCCGCCGTGAATCGTGTGCGCCAGCACCGACCCGGGCGTGCCCGCCTTGCCGTGGTAGCCGATGAACAGCACCGCGTCCGTGTCCTCGGCCAGCCCGGCCAGCATGCCGTCCGGCTTGGGCTTGCCGCGCAGCAGCTCGGCCCGGCGGTCCAGCAGGTCGGGCAGCAGGTTGCGGAAGCCGCCGTGCGCCTCGGTGACCAGTACCTGCGCCTCGGGATCGTAGGCGTGCACGCCGCGCACCGCGGCACTGGCCTCGGCGGTCAGCTGACGGCGGTGCCGCTCGTACTCGCCGTTACCGGGCCGGACGTCCTCACCGTCCACCACCCCGGCGATGCCTTCCATGTCCACCGAGACCAGTACCCGCATTGCCGGCTCCTTCCCCCGGCCCGGCCGCGCTTACCCGCCGGAGGAGGCCTCCGGCCCGAAGGACGGCACGAGCAGCGCGGCCATCGGCACCAGCGAGCCGACCAGGACCCAGACGACGGTGAAGACGACCATCACGTCCACCCAGCGGGATGCCGAGTTCCAGACGTGCACCGGGATCGTGATGAACGCTACCGTCCAGCCCACCCCGGCCAGCGTGTAGCCGACGGTCAGGAAGATGCCCCAGCGCAGGGTGGCGATCAGGCTGCCGCGCAGTATCTTCAGCACCCGGTCCCGGACCACCTCCCCGGCCAGCCAGCCCAGCCAGCTCAGCGTCCAGCGCCAGACGCCGCCGGGCCGGCGGGCGGGTGGCCAGACCGGCCTGGCGGGCGTCTCCGGCTCCGTCCGGTCGGCCCGGACGTACACGATGTACAGCAGGCAGAACAATCCGACAACGACGTAGTCGAGACCCCAGGCCGCCCAGACCACGTCCTGGATCCAGGCCGGGGCCTGCCCGCGGAAGAATGCGAACAGGTAGCTCGTCGCCGTCATGACGAGCAGGCCGACGACGAGCAGCGCTACCGCCGGGCGGAGCAGGCCGCACAACATGGCCAGTAGCTCATTGGATTCCCGGACCGCCTTCTGATCCGGGCTGGCCTGCTGATGCTGTCCGGCCTGCTGACTCTGTCCGGCCTGCTGACTCTGTTCGGCGGCGCCGGCTGCGGCCTGCCCGCCGATTCCGGCGGCCTGCACCGCGGGCGCGAAGAACACGCCGAGCAGGAAGACGATGCTCACCACGACCGCGACCGTGCCCAGGCCGAGCAGCCCGGCCGCCATCATCGCCTCGCTCCAGGCGCGGCGGCAGGCGACCTGCGAGGTGTCCCCGGTCACCAGGCCGAACAGGAACGAGTCCAGACCCATCGTTACGAAGGCGCCGAACAGCAGGCTGGCCGCCTGGACGTAGCCGAGCCGCTGGCCCCGTTCAGGCTGCCGGCTGAGCAGGACCACGATGCCGTTCAGCATGAAGCCGGCCAGCAGGCCGGCCACGGTCGCGTTGGCCAGCGCCGACGAGACCGCCGACCAGCCGGTCGAGGCGCAGGGCGAGATCACCAGGACAGTATGCGATCCGGCACGCTGCGCCGTCCGGGCAACCAGCAGCGTGCCGCGGTCGGGAAGTGCTGGCGGGCACAGCCCTCAGCGACCGCACTCAGCTCAGGCGAGACCAGGCGGGCTGACTGGGCCAGGCCCCCGGGCCAGGCCGGGCCAGTCCAGTCTCGGCCGGATCCGGCACCCGCCCGGCCAGGGCGGTATTGAGCCTGGTCAGGGCATGCCCAGGACGGCCTGCTCGGCCTCGCCCCAGTCGCTGACCAGTGCCTCGATGTGACGCCGACGCTGCTCCTGCACCTCGTGCATGGCCTGGCGGCCCGCGGCGGTCAGGGCGATGATCGACGAGCGCCGGTCGGCCGGGTCCGGCCGGCGTGCCACCAGCCCGCCGCGCGCCAGCACGGTGACCTGGCGGGTGACCGTCGAGGCATCCAGCCGCAGCGCTCTGGCCAGGCAGTTCGTGCTGACCGGGCCCAGGCTCTCGATCATCCGCATGGCCAGGTAGCCGGCCCGGTCCACGTGCACGTACAGTGAGCTGCGGCGGCCGAACGTCTCCAGGTGCCGGACGAGCCTCATCAGCTCAAGCTCGATCACGCCGATCGCGTCGGCGCCAGGCTGGTCGTTGATCGTCTCGCCCCTGATCACCCGTGTATACTAAGGTTAGATGCCTGTATGATACACGTATATGGGCAGATACGTACGGTGACTACGGGGCTGAGTGGGTAGCACCGGTAAGGCAGGGCTTCATGGTTCTCGTGCTGGCCTTGGGCGCGGCCCTGGCCAACGCCCTGACGAGCATATTTCAGCGCATGGGCGTTGAGAACGCGCCCGCCGGGACCACCCTGCGGCTCAGCCTGATGACCTATGCGCTGCGCCGCGGCATCTGGCTGGCCGGATTCGGCCTGATGATCGTCTCGTTCCTGCTCCAGGCGGTCGCGCTGCACTTCGGCCGGCTGTCCCAGGTGCAGCCCATCCTGACCACCGAGCTGGTGTTCCTGGCCGTGGCGCTGGCGGTCTGGTTCGGCTTCCCGATCGGGCCGCGGGAATGGGCCGGGGCGCTGGCGGTGACCGGCGGGCTGGCCGGGTTCCTGTTCTTCGCCCATCCCGACTACGGCACCCTGAACCCGCCGGACTGGGAGTGGGCGGTGGCCGGCGGCGCCTGCGCCGGCGGGATGACGATCGCGATCCTGCTCGCGCTGCGCGGGCCGCGCTGGTGGCGGGCCACCATGTTCGGCACCGCCGCGGCCATCAGCTTCGCCTTCACCTCGGCCTGTACCAAGGTGGTCTCGGACTTCGCCGCGGCCGACTGGGCCTCGCTGTACCGGCACTGGCAGACCTACGCGCTGGCGCTGTTCGGCAGCGCCGCCGTGTTCCTGGCCCAGAACGCGATCCACGCCGGCCCGATCGTCGCCTCCCAGTCCAGCCTGGTCCTGGTCGACCCGCTGGCCAGCATCCTGATCGGGGTCGGGCTGTTCGGGGACAACCTGCGCACCAGCGGGCCCTGGGGGCCGCTCGAGGCGCTGTCCCTGCTGGTGATGTTCGCCGGCGCGTTCTGGCTGGCGCACTCCCCGCTGGTCAGCGGCATGAAGGGCGGCGGTCACGAGTACCAGGAGCTGCTCTCGCAGCGGTCCCGCTCGGCCCGGCTGTCCGATCACGTGTCCGCTCCGCCGCTGTCGTCCTGAGCGGCCGGCCGGTGAGCACACCAGCGGTGTTCGGCGACTGGCCAGGCGGCGCGGACGCCGCGGTCGCCCTGACCTTCGACGTGGACGGCGAGGCGCCGTGGCTGGGCGAGGGCGAGAGCGAAGCCGCTGGCTCCGCCCGCCGCCTGACCCTGCTGTCGCAGGGCAGGTTCGGCCCCGGCCGCGGCCTGGACCGGGTGCTGCGGCTGCTCGCCGGGCACGGCATCACGGCCACGTTCTACGTGCCCGGGCACACCGCCGACCACCATCCGGCGGCTGTAGAGGCGATCCTGGCGGCCGGGCACGAGGTCGGCCATCACGGCTACCTGCACCTGGGCAGCGAGGAGCTGGACGCCGGCGGCCAGCGGGCCGAGCTGGAGCAGGGCCTGGCCGCGCTGGAACGGCACGGGGTGCGCCCGGCCGGCTACCGGTCGCCGGGCTGGGAGCTGACCCCGGAGACGCTGGCCATGCTCACCGGGCTTGGCTTCCGCTACGACGCCAGCCTGATGGCCGACGACCGGCCGTACTGGCTGGACGGCAGCGCCGATCGCGACGGCCAGCCCGGGGTGAGCACGGTCCGCACCGAGCCGCTGCTCGAGCTGCCGGGGCACTGGAGCCTGTGCGACTGGCCCTACTTCGGCTGGACGCCCTACCACGGCGGCCTGCTGGCCGACCCGGCCGCGGTCGAGCGGATCTGGCTGGAGGAGTTCGAGTCGGCCCGCCAGGACCGCCGGGCCGTCACCTACACCATGCACCCGGAGGCCATCGGCCGCGGCTACCTGACCCGGATGCTGGACCGGGTGATCACCGGCATGGCCAGCCGCGGCCGCCCGTGGTTCGCCACCCACGCCCAGATCGCCGCCCTGACCGCCGCGCCGTCGCTCCCCAAGCCGGGCTGACTGCCCTGGGCTCCGCGTTACTGCGCCAGGCCAAGCCGCTGCCAGTCGGCTACCAGCACCACGGCCAGTTGCCGCAGCGCGAGCTGCCAGCCGGGCGGGGCGTCCCGCCAGTCGAAGGTGCCGCCCGCCAGCCTGGTCGCCGCGGGCACCTGGTCCGGGATCACTACCAGGCCGCGGGCCGCGGGCAGGTACCGGCTCAGCCGGTCCAGGTCGAGGCTGCCGCCGCGGGGCGGCATCCGGTTCACCACCACGGTGATCGGGCGGCCGGACTGCTGGAGCATGTCGGCGGACTGGGCCACCAGGCTGGCCGTGGCCGGGTGGGCGTCGGTCAGCAGCAGGACCTGGTCCGCGGCGGCCACCGCGGCGGCCGAGGCAGGGTCCTGCAGCCCGGTGCCGCAGTCCAGCAGGATCAGGCTGAAGAAGTCCTTCAGCCTGGTGATCACCTGGCCGTAGGCAGCCTCGTCCAGCGCGGCCATCCGGTCCGGGTCGGTCGGCGCCGGGACCACCAGCAGGCCGTGCACGGCCCGGCCGAGCTGGGAGTCCAGCGCGGTGAGGGACAGCTCGTCGTCCTCGGCGACCAGCCGGGCCAGGTCGTCGACGTACCACGACTGGTCCGGGGTCAGTACCCGGCCGAGCGAGCCGAAGTCCGGGTTGGTGTCCACCGCCACGATCGGGTCCCGGCGCAGCAGCGACAGCAGCGTGCCGAGCAGCGCGGTGATCGTGGTCTTGCCTACCCCGCCCTTCGGCGAGACCACCGCGATCGTGGCGCAGTGCCGCAGCCGCGGCTCGGTGATCCGGGCGTCCAGCCGGCCCAGGTGATCCATCTCCCGCCACTGGGCCCTCGCGCAGTCCATCCGGGACGGCCGGATCTGAATGGTCAGGTCGGCCGGCAGCAGCCGGTGCCGGCCCGGCTGCCTGGGCAGCGGGCGCAGCTGCTCGGGCTGCGGCCCGGCCGGGCCGGCCTGCCGGCCGGCGTGCGGTCCCGGCGGAACGGCGCCCGCCGGGACCGCACCCGGCTGAGCCGCACCAGACTGAGCCACACCCGGCTGGCCAGCACCCGGCGGCACAGGTCCCTGCGGCACCGCCCCAGGCGGCCCCGCACCGGGCGGCACGGGGCCCGGCTGAGCCGCACCGGGCGGCACGGCACCGGGTGAAACGGGGCCAGGCGAAACCGGGCCGCCTGATCCCGCCGGTCCGGCCGGTCCGGCCGGACTGCCGGGCTCGCCCGGAGCGGCCGCGGACCGGGCGGCCGCCTGTGCGGCGAGCTCGTCCCGCATGGCCAGGGCCTGCTCCGCCGCTATCCGGCCGGCCGGCGAGGACGGGCCGCGCAGGTACGCCTGACAGGTGGCGATCAGCCGGCTGAGCCGGCCGACCCGCTGCGGCAGCAGCGCCTCGGCCCGCCGGAGCGGGGACAGGCCGTCATCCGGCGGCCCGGACGGGGCCCGGGGCCGCGGCACGCGCCTAGACACCAGGTCGGAGTCCCGCCCGTTGCTCGGCCCGGCCGCGCCGGATGGCGAGCGCCCCGGCCAGGTGTCGTCGACCCCGCGCAGCTGGATCACGTCGCCGGGCAGGATGCCGTGCGCGGCCAGGGTGGCGTCTGCGGGCAGGGTCTTGCCGTCGGCGTCGTCCAGCCGCCAGCCGGCGCTGCCCGCCGTGGCCTGGCTGGGGTGCATGCCGACCATGGCCAGCAGGTCCGGGAGGAAGGCCGAGACCGGCACGTCAACCGGCAGCTCGACCTGATGCTGACCGAACGGGCTGACGACGGTGACCCGCTGGTGGTACTGCTCTGCGGTGCTCATCTGGTGCTACCTGTCCTAGTGCTTGGTGCGAGAGGTGTGCGACCCGGACCCGTTGCCGCCGTGCCCGGCCTTGCCCCCGGTGCCGCCGCCGCTCCCGGGCCTGCTGGTGCTGCCGGACCCGCTGGGGCTCCCGGCTCCGCTGGTGCCCGCGGACCCGCTGCCGCCGTGGTCGGTCCCGACCAGGGCCACCTGGCCAGCGGCGGCGTAGCCGGCCAGCCGGGTGGCCAGCCGGGACGGAACGATCACCGAGGCCAGCGTGGTACCGGAGCTGTCCGGCGGCTGGAGGTACCAGACCGCGGTGGTAACGACCGCCTGCGGGCTGAGCGGCTGTCCCTGCGAGTTGACCGGGGTCACCACGACGAGTACCTGCTGGCCAGGCGCGAGGCCGCCGGCCGGCAGCTGGCCGGCCTTCAGCGCCAGCCCGACCAGCGCCTGGGACGCGCCGGGCAGCGCGCTGCCCGGCGCCACCAGTGAGCTGGTGAGGAATGTCCCGGCGGGCACGTCGTCCCTGGTCACCAGCCCGATCATGCTGCCAGCCGCGGCCGGGGTGAGCGCGCCAGGCGGCACCGCGGCACCCGGCTGCACGGTGACCACGCGCAGGTCGGCGCCGCTCAGCCGGCTCCCGGCGGGCAGCGCCACGCTGGTCACGGTCAGCTGGGTCAGCCGCGGCGGCGGCGGTCCGGTGAAGGCGAAGCGGCCGAGTGCCCAGCCGCCGGCCGCCACCGCGAGCACCGCCGCGAGCGCGATGATCCGTCGCGGCGTCAGGCGGCGCCGGCCGGGCTGCGGCTGCTGCGCGGTCAGCAGGCCCTCCAGCGAGGGCGGGCTCGGCCGCAGGCCCGGCGTGGCCGTGCCGAAGCGCCCGTAGCCCGGCTGCTCGTAGCCGGAGCGCTCGTCAGTGCCAGTCATGTCGGTCAGCTCCCTGCTCGGTTCCCCGGCCCGCCGGCGGATCCAGTGTGGCCCGCCCGGACCCCGGCGGCTACCTCGGACCGGAACAGGACCAGGTCGCCGTCGGCGACCCCGGCGTCGGCCAGCGAGTCGCCGGGCGCTAGCCGGACCCGGCGGCCGCGGGGCTGGGACGGCCGGGGCGGTGCTCGGTGCTCGGCGGCCGGCCAGGCCTGGCTGACCCCGATCACGGCGTGCAGCGAGGCGGCCAGCTCGGCCGGCGTGACGTCGGACCTGACGCCCACGTCGACATGGCCGCCAGGGCCGGCGACCGTGATCAGGATGACCCGGACCGCGGTCACCGCACGTCCACCAGCCAGGCCCGTCGTCCAGGCAGCACTGCACCAGCTGCGGCCTGGCCCGGCCGGAGACCAGCATGCCTCGGCCGGCAGGCCACTGCCGGGCCGAGACCCCGCCGGTCAGCGGGCCCTCGTCCGGCTGGCCGGACAGGATCAGCACGTGATCGGCGACCTCGCGCAGCCGCTGGCCGAACGGCTCGAACGCGGTCCGCTGGCTGCCCGCCACCCGCCGGGTCACGATCGCGCCGAACCCGATGTCGCCGCCCTGCGCCAGCAGCTCGGCCAGCGCGCCGAACGGCCCGCCCACCGAGCCGACGAGCATGTCGTAGTCGTCGGCGACCAGCACGTGCCGGGGTCCGGACCACCAGCGGCCGCTGCGCAGCTCGGCCACGCCGGCCCCGTCCGGCGCGACCCTGGGCGCCAGCTGCGCCGCGATCCGTCCGGCCAGCTGCTCGGCCCCGGCCGCGCCGGCCGCGTACCCGTCCACCGCGGGCCCCTCGGCCAGGTCCAGCAGGTTGCGGCCCGGGTCGGCGATGTCCAGCACCAGGTCCTCGCCCTCGGCGGCCCGCTGCAGCAGGTAGGTCACGATCCGGCGGAGCAGCGTTGTCCGGCCCGAGCCGCCGTCGCCGTAGACCAGGAAGCGCCGGCCCGGCCGGTCCAGGTCGAGCTGGACCGGCCGGCCGCGGTACTCGCTGACGCCGAGCAGGAAGCCGGCCTCCGGTGCGGCCGGGGCCGACCCGGCCGCCCGCGCGATCACGTCCGCCTGGGCGACGGTGACCCGCAGCGGCAGCGGGCCGATCGCCGGGGCCCTGGTGCCGCCCGCCGACGCCGACACGGCAGCGACCGCCTCGGCCAGGCTGCCGGGGGCCGGCTCGGCGACAGGGCAGGCAGCGCCGCCTGGAACATGTGCCCGTCCCTGGTCAGCCCCCGGCCGGGCAGGCCGGCCGGCACCCTGGCCGCGGCCTGCCGCCCGGCCAGCGACTCGGCCGGGTCTGCCAGGTGCAGCTCCCACCGGCTGCCGAGCGCGTCCAGCAGCTGCGGCCGGATGTCGAACCAGCGGTTGGCCGACACCAGCAGGTGCAGGTCGAACGGCAGCCCGCCGGTGGCCAGCTCGATCAGGTCGCTCTCCAGGTCCGGCGACGACTGGCGGAGCTGCCCGACGTTGTCCACCACCAGGTACACCTCGGGCCACGCCCCCGCCGTCCCGGACTGGCCCGCTCCGGACTGCCCGCCCGGCGCAGTCCGGACTGGCGCAGCCCGGCCCGCTCGTCCAGCAGCGCCCGCAGCTCGCGGAACAGCCGGGCCGCGGCCTCGGCCTCGCCGCGCCCGATCACGGTGCCGACATGCGGCAGCGAGGACAGCTCGAACAGGCTGCCGCCGCCCAGGTCCAGGCAGTAGAACTGGCGCTGGTCCGGCCGCGCGCCGGCCGCCAGGGCCAGCACCACGGTCTGCAGGAAGGTGGACTTGCCCGACCGCGGCGCGCCCGCCACCCCGAGGTTGCCGCCGGCCCCGCGCGGCTGGTACGCTGATCGCCTCGGTGGCCTGCCGTTCCGGGTAGTCCGCCAGCGCGACGGCGATCCCGCCGCCGGCCGCCTCGCTCTGCGCCGCCTCGGCCAGCGTGTGCAGCCCGCCCAGGGTCAGGTCGGACGGCAGCGGCGGCACCCAGATCTGCCGGGCCAGCGTGCCCGCGGTCGCGCCGGCCAGCTGCACCAGCGCCTGCAGGTCGTTGGCCCGGACCGGGGCGGCGACCGCCTGGCCGTCCTGGCTGACCGAGCCGCCCAGGCTGAGCGGGCGCAGCAGCAGCCCGGCCGGGCCGGCCAGGCCGGACCCCGCGCCCTCGGCGTCCGGCCGCAGCACTGGCTGGGCGGTGCTGCACAGCGCCGCCTTGAACCTGCCCTTCTCGGTGTCGACCTTGAGGTAGCCGAGGCCGGGCAGCGACGGCAGCTCGTAGGCGTCGGCCGAGCCGAGCACGGCCCGCGACTCCTCCGCGGTGAACGTGCGCAGGCACAGGCGGTAGCGCAGGTGCGGCTCCAGGCCCCGGATCCGGCCCTCGTCCAGCCGCTGGGTGGCCAGCAGCAGGTGCACGCCGAGCGAGCGGCCGAGCCTGGCCACGGTGAGGAACGTGTCCAGGAAGTCGGGCTTGGCCGCCAGCAGCTCGCCGAACTCGTCCACCACGACCACCAGGTAGGGCAGCGGCGGCAGCGGCACTCCCCTGGCGCTGGCCGCCTGGTACTCGGCGATCGAGCCCAGGTTGCCGGCCAGCCGCAGCGCCTCCTGCCGCCGGGCCAGCTCGCCGGACAGCGCGAGCTGCATCCGGTCCACCAGGCTCAGGTCGTCGGCCAGGTTGGTGACCAGCCCGGCCACGTGCGGCAGCGCGGCCAGCTCGGCGAACGCGGCCCCGCCCTTGAAGTCGATCAGCAGCAGGTTCACCAGCGCCGGGTCGTGCCCGGCCGCGATCGCCGCGGTGAACGACCTGAGCAGCTCGCTCTTGCCGGACCCGGTCGCCCCGACCAGCATGCCGTGCGGGCCCATCCCGCCGGCCGCGGCCTCCTTCAGGTCGAGCACCGCCACCCCGCCGTCGTCCCGGCGCCCGATCGGCACCGCCAGGAAGCCGGGCGGCGGGCCGTCGGCCAGGGAGCCCAGGGTCAGCCAGGCCGAGCGCAGGTTGAGCTGAGCTGCCTCGTCCGCGCCCAGCAGCTCGACCAGCCGCACCGGGTCGGCCAGGTCGGCACCGGCCTCACCGGACCGCATCGCCAGCGGGGCCAGCGTCCTGGCCAGCTGGGTGCCAAGGCCCGGATCCAGCCGGTCCGGCACGATCCCGGCGGCCACCGGCCCGCCCGGCCCGGAGTGCACGTACCGGACGGTGCCGTCCGGCTCCCAGTCGACCCTGGCCGAGCACGCGGCCGGGACGTCACCGGGCCCGCGCACCAGCACGATCACGGTGACGCCGATCTGGTCGCCGGATGCCAGCAGGTGCTCGAGCGCCTGCGGGCCCTCGCCGGGACGGTAGCCGTCCACCACCACCACGATGTGCTCGGACTCATTGTCCGGCCGGTCGCTGGCCGGCCTGGCGACCAGGCCGGACTGCTCGGTCCGGCGGCGCAGGCTCTCCAGGCGGCGCCGGGCCAGCGCGTCTACCTGGCTAGCGAACGCAGCCGGGTCGGCGGTCACCGCCCGGCTGACCCGGCCCATGCCCTCCCCGGCCTCCGGATCCCTGGTGTGCGGCAGCCACTTCAGCCAGTCCCAGGTCCGCACCGCCGCGAGCGGCACCAGGCCCATGATGCGCAGCTCGGCGGGCGCGTGAAAGACCGCCAGGCCGGCCAGCCAGGCGCCGGTCAGCGCCCTGGCCGCCTCCGGCTCGCCGATCACGGCGACGCCGGCGAGCTGGCCGAGCGGGATCGCCACCGGGGCGGCCGGCAGTACGGCGGTCTCGGCCAGCACCCGGTCGGCGGCGTCGGCCAGGTCCGGGTCGGCCTCCGCCAGCGGGCCGTCGTCCCTGGCCATCGCGGCCGGGCAGGCGGCCGCGACCGGGCCCCGGCCCACCCGCACGGCGGCGAAGTCGGGATCGCCGGGCCGCCGCTCCCACAGGCCGTCGCCGCCCGCGGCGACCAGGCCGAGCGCGGCCGGGTCCGGGAAGCATGCCTCAAGCGCGTCCCGCTGGGCGGTCGCCGCGATGGCCGCCTGGGCCCGGACCGACTCCAGGTGCGCCCGGTACCGGCTCTCGGTCCGCCGCCACCGCCTTGCCTTGCGCCGCCGCTGCACCACGGCATTGGCCAGGCCGGCCCCGACCATGGCCACCACCATGCCGCCGATGACCACCAGGTAGATGATGTTATGGATCAGGAACGCGAATCCCACCATGGCCAGGCTGCCCAGCAGCGGGCAGGAACGAGGTCCAGCCGCCGGAGCCGTCGTCTGGCCGGCCCGGTGCCGCGATGAGCTCGATCGGCGCAGGCCCGGGCGGATGCGGCCAGGACCGCTCGGGACGGTGGATCCGGAACTGGGACTGCGCCGGGCCGCGCTGGCCGCCGCCGGTGCTCATCCTCGCCGTGCTCCTGGCGCCCGTGCTCATAGCCCCCGTGCTCGCAGGGCCCGTGCTCGCAGGAACAGCGGTCAGCTCTGTGATCAGGTCGTCGGCCACGTAGGTCCTCGGTCGCGCCGCCTGCGGCCGGGTCCGGGAACCCGGCGCACGGCGGCTCATCCATCCCGGAGTGGTACATACTAATCTTCGATTACCCGAATGCCGCCCGAACGGTCACCCCGCGGGCGTTACGATAAGGGCGTTCTTATCCTGTAAACCCCCGAAATGGTCAGTACCGAAATGCTGAGGAGTAGCAATGGCAGGCCTGATCCGCGTTACCCCAGAGCAGCTCGCCGGCGTCTCCGCCCAGCTCAACGGCGGCGCGGGCTCGATCGAGGCAACTCTGTCCCAGCTAGCGTCCCAGGTCGCACCGCTCGGATCTGACTGGGCCGGCGCCGGCCAGGCCCGGTTCCTCCAGCTCTGGCAGCAGTGGCAGACCTCCTCCCGTCAGCTGCACCAGGCGCTGGCCGACATCAGCATCCTGATGCGGCAGGCCTCGGTGGCTTACGAGACCAACGACACCCAGGTCGGCGCCAGCTTCGGCTAGGCGGAGCGGACATGCTCGTCGGCAGCGGCGGCGGCTCCATCTCGGTGGAGTCCGCTGCCCTCGACACCATGGCCGGCCAGATCGCCAGCGTGGCGGGCGGCACCGGATCCACCCGCGGCAGTGTCGCCGGTGCGGCCGGTGCGGCCGACGGCTGCGAGAACCCGGCGGCCGGCTCTTACGCGCTGCTGCAGTCCCTGCTCGCCGGCGCGCTCGCCTGCCTGGACGAGGCGGCGCAGTCGCTGAGCCGGGCCACCTCGGGCGCCTCAGTCGCCTATCAGACGACCGACGTCACGCAGATGCCCATGTCCGTCCGGAGCTGCCCGGCAGCCCCCTAGGCCAGATAGGCACCGTGCATGCTTCCAGACGCTGGCCCTGGCGGCGGGCTGTTCCTCAGCCCGATCCCCGTCCCCCAGGGTGACCCAGCCGAGCTATCGCACGCGGCCGGCACCTACACCGCCGCGCAGGGAGAGATCAACCGCGGTCACGCCGCGCTGACCGGGGCAGCCGGCCAGGCCGGCGGGCTGTCCTGGACCGGCACCGGCGCGGCCGGGTACCTGGCCGCCACCACCGACCTGGCCGCCGCCTACGCCGTCACCGCGGCCGCGCTGGCCAAGGGCGCGACCACGCTGCGCACCTACTCCGCCAGCCTTGCCACCGCCAAGGCGACGGCGCACCAGGCCAACGCCGCGGTCGCCACCTCCAACGCGGCCGCGAGCGCGTACCTGTCCGCCCAGTCCGACGCGCAGTCAGTCGCAGTCGGCGGCGGAAGACGCCGCCCAGGCCAGTTCCACGCGCCGACGTCGCATGCGACGGCCAACCCGCACTCGGTCGCAGGCCGTTCGGCCGCGGACCAGGCCCGCACCGCCGCCAGCGATGCGGCCTCGGCCGCGATCGCCGCCGGCGAACCGGGTCAGCGCGCTTTACGGCCAGTACCAGACCGATCACGCCCGGGCGGTCTCGCTGTGCGCCAGGGCCACCCAGGAGGCCAGGCAGGCCGCGACCAGGGCAGCGGCAGGGTTCGACGCGGCCGCGAACGAGCTCATGGGCGCCAAGGCCAAGCCGGTCCCGCGGCGGCGCGCACGGCGACCCGGGCGGCGGGGTCTGGGACACGGTCGTGGACGAGATCTTCCTGTGGAACAACAAGCCGGGCATCCAGGCAGCGCTGAACGGCTGGGGCGCGTTCGGCGCCGTCGTCCTCGGCCGGGCCGAGGTAGGCGCGCTGGAGGCCTCGGCCGCCACCGGCCGGGCGCTCGGCACCTGGGGCACCACCTTCGACGCCATCCAGAGCGGCGAGACCGGCTGGTTCAGCAGCCCGATCTACGAGCAGTGGGAAGACGTCATCGGGGCGACGAAGGCCGAGAAGGCCGCCTGGGCCAACTTCCTCAACGCGTTCGCGCCCAAGCCGGGCGACTACGGCCTGGGCGCCAACTTCGCCAGGACCGGCCTGGGCGTGGCCATGCTGTCGGACATCCTGACCGAGTGGAAGCCGGGCCCGAGCTTCGGCCCCGGCGGGATGTTCGGCGGCAACGCGGCCAGGGCCGTGGCCGGGGTCAACTTCGCCGCCTCCGGGATAGCGCTCGGCAGCAGCTTCGGCCTGGACGCGGCGGCCGCCGCGCTTGCGATCATCCCCGGTGGCCAGCTCGTGGTGGGCGGCGTGCTCGTCGCCACCTCGCTGTACTTCGCCGGCGCGTTCGTCTACCAGCACTGGAACGACGTGGTGAGCTGGAGCAAGGACGCCTGGCACGGCATCGAGGATGCGAACAACTGGGCCAACAACGAGCTGAACAAGCTGAGCTCCGGGATCGTGAACGAGGGCGGCAAGCTCGCCTCCGGGTTCGGGCACGACGTGTCGAAGGTAATCTCGTGGCTGTGACGCTCCGCCCCGGGTGGTCCCCCTGAGCTGGCGGGACCGGCGCCGCGGCAAGGCACCGGTGCCGATGCTGGAGCGCTGGGCACAGGCGCACGATGCCGGGCGGGTGCTGCTTGACTCGTTCACGCGGTCCGAGCTGGACTGCGTCACACTCGATCCGGAGTACCTGCCTGCCAGGCGCGCGCGGGCCCGCGCTGCAGACGGTCACCCCGCTGCTGGCCGAGCTTGAGGCCCGGCGGGGCGGGCATGGCGGGCTGGGCAGGTCGGATGGCACGGGCCCCGCGCCCGGCCCGGCCGGGATAGCCGAGCTGGTGGCCGGCGGCGACCACGCGCTGGCCGAGGCGGCCGGCCGCTGGAGCAGCTCGGCTACCTGAGGCTGGGCACCCCGGCGCCGGCCACCGAGCCGGTGCCTGCCGAGCTGGCCGGCTGGTCGGCGAACCCGCCCGGCGAGCCGGCCGGGGTACGCCGGGTGGCGATCGGTGGCGACCTGGGCATCATCACCCGGATGCGGTCCCAGCCGTACTGGGTGGCCGAGCTGTCCGCTTGTCCCGAGCCGACCCGCCCCGAGCTGCTGGCCGTGGCCGAGCAGATGGCGCGGCCCTGGCCGGTGGTGGGGCGGATGTACGCCGCCTACCGCCCGCTGGGCGCGCTGGCCGAGCGGCCGGCCGGACCGGACGGCAGGTACCCGCCGTCCGCCCTGCTCTGGGAGCAGGCGTCGCTGCCGGTCCTGATCAGCTGGTGCGGCGTGGATGTCGAGGCCTCCGAACGGGCCGAGGGCGAGCTGCGGCAGTCACCCGAGCCCCTGACCGCCGAGCTCGCCCGCCAGTTCACCAGCCTGGTGCAGATCCGCCTGGTCCGCAGCTACGGCCAGGAGGTCAGGCTCAGCCTCATGGTGGTGGCCGCCGGCGGCCCCCGGCAGTGGGTGCTGGAGGGCGAGGGCGGCGCCCAGGTGACCGAGGTCCGCAAGGTCGATCTCGCGAACCGCCTGGTCAGCCTTCTGAAAGAAGAGAACGAATAGCCGGCCGCCTGACCTCCGGCAGCCGGTCCAGGACGATCCCGAAATGCTCCCGGTAGGCGGCCAGCATCGCGTCCGCGGACGGCAGCGGCTGCTCGGTGCGTGACCCGCCGGCGGTCACGATCAGGTTCGTGCCGCTGACCGAGATCCTGCCGTCGGCGGTCAGCCGTGAGCAGATCGTCTCGCGGGTGAAGTGCGACAGCGGTGAGGTCTGCTGCCACCAGCAGGTGGGCCCGAAGTCGGCCAGGGCGCGCGGCCGCAGCTCGATCCGGTACTGCGGCTGACCGTCCTTCAGCACGTCGATGTCGCCGTCTGCGGCCTCGGCCAGCCGGAACCGGCCGCCGGGATCCTCCTGCTCGTCCCGGCTGCCGAAGTGCAGCGGGTAGCTGGCGTGGCTGCCGAAACCGACGTCGGCCAGCCAGGGGCCGCTGCCGTCGCCGGTCTGCGCCACCAGTGCCAGGTGGTCGAACGGCGGCCCGAGGCCGTCCGGGCCGTAGACGCGTGCGGCCAGCCGGGTCACCTCGGCGCCCAGGGCCTCCAGCAGCAGCGCGAACGCCCCGTTGAGCTCGTAGCAGAACCCGCCACGCCGCCGGGTCACGATCTTGTCCAGCAGGTCGGCGTCCCGCAGCGAGACCGGCTCGGCCAGGTGGATGCTCAGGTTCTCGAATGGCACCGTCCGCTGATGCGCCAGGTGCAGCGCGCGCAGCGCCCCGGCGTCCAGCGCCGGCGGCCGGGTCACACCGGTCCGGTCCAGGTAGGCCGCGACGGCCTGCTCGCTTATCACGGTCCTAGCCTGCAGGCTCAAGTCCGCTTCAGGTCAAGGCACCCGCCATGATGGTGCGGTGACGATGACCAGTGACACCGAGCGGCTGCGCGAGATCATCGGCGGCAGCGAGTGGCTGACCAGGGTACTGGCGACGGTGCGCGACTGCGCCCTGCCGGATGCCTGGACCGGGGCCGGGGCGATCAGGGACCTGGTTCGGGGCCAGCTCTACGGGCCGGCTTCGAGCCGGAGCAGGTGCGCGACGTGGACGTGGTGTACTTCGACCGGCAGGAGCTGAGCCGGGAGCGGGACCAGCGCGCCACCGCGGCGCTGGCCGCCGCCTGGCCGCAGGTGCCCTGGCAGGCGCGCAACCAGGCGGCGGTGCACACCTGGTACCACCACCGGTTCGGCGGCGACCCGGTGCAGCCGCTGGAGTCGATCGCCGACGCGGTGGGCACCTGGCCGGAGACCGCCACCACGGTCGCGGTCCGGCTGGACGCAGCCGGGCAGATCGAGGTCTGCGCCCCGCTCGGCCTCGCCGATCTGCTGGCCGGGGTGTGGCGCCGCAAC
Organism: uncultured Actinomycetota bacterium; assembly: GCA_963719705.1. Taxonomy (GTDB): domain Bacteria; phylum Actinomycetota; class Actinomycetes; order Streptosporangiales; family Streptosporangiaceae; genus CAVRCV01. Next base: position 315,581 of record CAVRCV010000004.1, on the reverse strand, counting down.
CCCCGCCGGGTGAGCCTGGCCGAGTCGCTGGCCCGGCTGGAGCGGCACCGCCCGGCCCAGCGCTGGCCGGGTGTCCGGGTCATCCGGCCGGACTGAGCTCGCTGGGCTGGACCCGGCCGGACTGAGCCCGGCCGGACCGCCGGGCGCTGAACCGGCTAGCCCGGCACCCGGATGGCGCCCTGGTCGGCCGCCAGCGACTCGCGCATCGCGGCCAGCGAGCCGGCCCGCAGCTCCCTTTTGGTCGCCGCGTGCGCGCCGGAGTCCAGCCGGGCCAGCCCGGACGCGGCAGCGATAGCCAGGGCGGCCAGCTCACCGGCCGGACCGGTCTGGTCCAGGAACCCGGCCGCGACCGCAGATTCCGGGGTGAAGCTCTCGGCCAGCAGGACCGCCCTGGTGAGGTAGGACGGCACCAGCCGCTGCCGGCAGATCTCGATCGCGACCTGCGGCATGATCAGGCCGATGGCCACCTCGTTCATGGTGATCTTGAATTCGCCCGCCGCGCCGATCCGGTAGTCGGCCGACAGCAGCAGCAGCGCGCCCATCGCCACCGCATGGCCGGTGCACGCCGCGACCACCGGGGCCGGGAACGACAGCAGCCGCTCGGCCAGCTCGAAGCCCGCCAGGCCCATCGCGGCGGCGTCCGGGCCGCCGTCGCGCAGCACCCGCAGGTCGAACCCGGCGGAGAACACGCCGGGCCGCCCGGACAGCACGATCGCCGCCCGGTCGGCCTCGGCCCGGTCCACCGCCTCGGTCAGCTCGGCGAGCAGTTGCGGCGACAGCGCGTTCACCTTGCCGTCGTCCATGGTGATCACGGCGACCGGGCCCTCGGGCCGGTAGGTCACGAGCGAGCCCATGCCATCGTCTCCTTCCGGCGATGGTGACTGCGTGCGATAGTGAAAGTGTCTAGTCATTTACGGATCTTTGGGGGGAAACCATGTTACGCCTGCGCCGTATCACCGCTGTACGTCCTGCTGGAACTTCCAGGCGCGGTGCATCCACGGCTTCTACCAGCCGCTCGTCACCGGCAACACCGTGACCGGGGACGGCACGTCCACGGTGAGCTGCTCCACCTTCTACGTGCACGTGAACGACACCGGCGACTTCAGCATCGTCAGCTGAACCCGCCGTCGGCGCCCGCGCCGAGGCGGACTGCCAGAATGGTCCGGGCAGAGCGCTTGAACGGGGCACGGCACCACAAGCGGACCGAGCGGACACCTGGAGGCTCAGCATGACCAGTCCGGCCAGCGCGGCAGCGGCGGGCACCATCGAGATCGGCGGCGACCTGGTGGTGAACCGGATGGGCTTCGGCGCGATGCGGATCACCGGCGACGGTATCTGGGGCGACCCGCCCGACGCCGACCAGGCCAGGGCGACGCTGCGGCGGGTGGTCGAGCTCGGCGTGAACTTCATCGACACGGCGGACTCCTACGGACCCGAGGTCAGCGAGCGGCTGATCGCCGAGGCGCTGCACCCCTACCCCGACGACCTGGTCATCGCGACCAAGGGCGGCCTGGTCCGGCCGGGCCCGAACCGCTGGGACGCCGACGGCAGGCCCGAGCACCTGCGCGAGGCGTGCGAGGGCAGCCTGCGCCGGCTGCGGCTGGACCAGATCCCGCTGTACCAGTTCCACCGGCCCGACCCGGCCGTGCCGATGGAGGAGTCGCTGGGCATGCTGGTGCAGCTCAAGGACGAGGGCAAGATCCGCCATATCGGCCTGTCGAACGTGTCGGAGCAGCAGCTGAGGGCGGCCGAGAAGATCACCCCGGTGGTCTCGGTGCAGAACCGGTACAACGCGGCCGACCGCAAGTCGGAGTCGATGGTCGACACCTGCGAGATCGAGCAGATCGCGTTCCTGCCCTGGGCACCGATCCAGCAGGCCGACGACAACCCGGCGGTGGCCGCGGCCGCCCTGCGGCACGACGCCAGCCCGCGCCAGATCGTGCTCGCCTGGCTGCTGGCCCGGTCACCGCAGATGCTGCCGATCGCCGGGACCGGCTCGCCCGGCCACGCCGAGGCCAACATCGCGGCCGCGTCGATCAAGCTGAGCCCGGACGAGGTAACCGCCATCACCAGTGGCAGCCGCTGACCGTCCCGTCAGGCCGGTTTCTGCCTGGGGGATCTCTCCGGCCGGCGTGCACGGCGGGCTGACTCACTCACGGAGGCGCCGGCCGCCGCGCGGCGGCTGATGTCCTCCAGGCTGACCCGCAGCGCCTGCCAGACGTCGCTGAGGCTGGCGGCGGCCGCCAGGTTCCCGCCGATCGTGCCGGTTTCTCCAGGGGTCTCGCCACCCGTCCGCGCGACCCCTGCCGCCCTCTGCCCTCGGCATCCCCGCCATCCCCGCCGCCCTCGCCGGCCTCGCCGGCCGTCGGGCTGATCAGTCGCGGCGGACTCGGCGGACTCGGCAACCTCGCCTGGCTGACCGGAGTGACCGCTGACCGCCCTTGCTCGCCGGGCGGGCCTGCGCGCTGAGCGCCCGGACCGCTGCCTGACCCAGCTCGATGATCATCGGGTCGGTCGCCTCGATGACCACGCTGCTGCCGGTCACCCGGACCTGCATCTGCCGCCGGCGGCCTCCTCGGGCTGCTCGTCACTGGTGCCGGTGACGTCCGCATGCCGCAGCGCATCGCTGACCGCGGCCAGGTCCAGGCCAAGCCCGGCCAGGGCGCGGGCGGCAGCGGTGTCCGGATCGGCCAGCGCGGCCAGCAGCAGATGATGCGAGCCGACCGGGCGGGTGCCGGCCAGCCGGGCAGCCTCGCTCAGGCTGGTGTCAGCCGCCGGCGTGGCACGCAGTTCCTCCGGCTCGCCGGACTGGCTGAGCCGGGCCTGCCCGCCCGGCGAACCCTGCTCGCCCGGCTCGCCCTGACTCGCCCGGCTCGCCAGGCCGGCAAGCGGCCGGCCAACCGCCGCCAGCGCGGCCCCGGACTGGTCCGCGGGCCAGACTGCAGCACGTCGATCACGGCCATCCGGACCGCCAGCAGGTCGCCGATCCGCGCGGTGAGGATCTGAACGCCAATGCCCTCGCCCTCCCGGATAAGGCCGAGCAGCAGGTGCTCGGTCCCGATGTAGTTGTGCTGCAGCTGAAGGGCCTCGCGCAGGCCAAGCTCGAGTACCCGCTTGGCCCGCGGGGTGAACGGGATATGCCCGCTCATCGGCTTCTTCCCGTGCCCGATCCGGTCGATGACCTCGGCCCGGCCGATAGCCAGCGACAGGTCGAACCGGTCCAGGGCCCTGGCCGCGAGGCCGCGGCGCTCGCTGAGCAGGCCGAGCAGCAGGTGCTCGGTGCCGATGTAGTTGTGCTGAAGCCCGCGGGCTTCCTCCTGGGCCAGCACGATGACGTGGCGGGCCCGGTCGGTGAATCGCTCGAACATGCGGCCACTATGCCTCGGTGCTTATACCCAGTCAATACCATGCTAATAATATGGTAATTGAAGCTGTGCTCGTGAGATGCCTGCGCTCATGGAACGATGACCAGGAACGCGATGACTGGCGGGTGAGATGACCGACTGGGAGAGACCGGCTGGATGCCTGGGATGCCGAGCTCGACCTGACCGCGCAGCTGGACGGGTCGGACTGGGTGACGCTGGAACGGGCCGCGGCCGGGACCGGCGCATCCAGGGCCGCGCTGCGCAGCTGGTACCGGACCGGGCAGATCCCGTCACGGCTGGTCGACGGCCCGCACGGGCCGCAGCGGCTGGTGCCGCTCGCGCTGGTCGCGGCCAGAGCCGAGGCGTCACCGCGGCTGCGCCGCGCGGCCGAGCGGCGCCTGGCCGATGAGGCCCAGCTGGAGCTGCTGCGGCACCGGGTCGACCAGCTTGAGCTCCGGCTGGCCGCGCTGGAACGCCAGCTGGCAGCGCGCCGGGATTAGGCCGTATCGGTCAACAGCACGAGGCACCCCTTAGCGGATCGCGGCACGCTGGGCATCGAGGAAGGTCTGCTCGGCAGGGTTGGCGGTGAGCGCCCGGGCGGCGTCGTAGGCCGCCGCGGCCTCGGCATCGCGGCCGAGACGGCGCAGCAGGGCGGCGCGTGCCGCGTGGAGCAGGTAGTAGCTGTCCATCACCGGCGAGCGCAGCTTGTCCACTGCGGCCAGGCCGGCTGCGGGGCCGTGGACTTCGGCGAGCGCGACTGCCCGGTTGAGCGCGACGACAGGGGTCGGCGTGAGCGCGTACAGCTGGTCATAAAGGGTCAGGATGGCGCGCCAGTCGGTGCCGTCGAAGCTGGCCGCGACGGAATGGACAGCGCTGATGGCGGCCTGGATCTGGTACGGGCCGGGGCGGCCGCGCCGGACGCACGCACGCGTGATGGCCTGTCCTTCGGCGATCAGGTCCCGGTCCCAGAGCCGCCGGTCCTGGTCGGCCAGGCGGATCAGCGACCCGGCGGCGGTGACGCGGGCGGCGCTGCGGGAGTGCAGCAGCAGGAGCAGCGCCAGCAGCCCTTGCGCCTCTGCCTCGTCGGGCATCAGCTCGGCGAGCACGCGGGCCAGCCGGATCGCCTCCGCGCACAGGTCGAGCCGCAGCAGTGCGCCGGCGGTCGCCGCGTAGCCCTCGTTGAAGATCAGGTAAACGACCGCGAGGACAGGCGTGAGGCGGCCGGGAAGCTCGGCTTCCGTGGGCACGCGGTAGGGGATGCGGGTGTCCCTGATCTTGCGCTTGGCCCGGACGAGCCGCTGGGCCATAGTCGTTTCCGGCACCAGGAACGCCCGCGCGATCTCCGGCGTCTCGAGCCCGCCGAGCAGCCGGAGGGTCAGCGCGACCTGGGCGGGCTGGTTCAGCGCAGGGTGACAGCAGGTGAAGATCAGCCGGAGCCGGTCGTCGGGCACGGTCTCCTCCCGAGGCGCGGTGTCGTCCGCCACGCCGGCGCCGTACAGGTGATGAGCCTGTGCGTGCCGCTCGTCCCGGACCGACTCCCGGCGGAGCCTGTCGATGGCCCGGTTGCGGGCTGTCGTCACGATCCACGCGCCGGGATTGGGCGGCTCACCGTCCGAAGGCCACCTGGCGGCCGCCACCGTGAACGCGTCCTGGACCGCTTCCTCGGCGGCGTCGATGTCGCCGAGGAAACGGATCAGGATGGCGACGCAGCGGCCGTACTCCCGGCGGAAGACAGCCTCGACAGTCACTGCGCCAGAGTTCATGGCCCCGGCACGGACGCCATCAATAGATCACTCCCGTTTATCATCCGCGGCCAGCCCCCTGGCAGGCCCTCACTCCTGCTACGAACTGGCCACCGCCGGATCGACACTACGGCCCGGATGCGGTTGTGGTGCTAGGCCCAGTCGGCGTACTGCGGCCAGGCCAGCAGGGTGTCGGCCACCTCGGGCGGACCGTCTGCGGGCTGCGCGGCGGCCCGGGTGTACCGGCCACGATAGAACAGCAGCGGCTGCCCGGCGCGGCTGGCGCCGAGCTCGGTCACCCGGCCGACCACCAGGTAATGGTCGCCGGCCTCATGGACCGTCTCGACCGTGCAGCCGGCCCAGGTCAGCACGCCGGCCAGGACCGGGGCACCGGACGGTGCCGGGGACCAGGGCACCCCGGCGAACTTGTCCCCGCCGCTGACCCCGAACGCCCTGGCCAGGTCGCGCTGGCCGGCCGCCAGCACGTTGACGCAGAAGAACCCGGACCTGGCGATCCGGGGCCAGGTGGTCGAGGACCGGCCGGGGCAGAACAGCACCAGCGGCGGCGCCAGCGAGAGCGCGGCGAACGCCTGGCAGGCGAACCCGGCCGGGCCGTGCTCGTCCGCCGTGGTGATCACGGTGACCCCGGTGCAGAAATGGCCCAGCACCTGCCGGAACCGTCCCGGCTCCGGCTCGGACCGCGGCAGGTGCACGATCCCAGCATCCGCCCGCAGCGCCGCCAGCGCCAGTGACGGTCGCCGGGAAGGCCGGGGCGTCCGGAGGCGACCTGGCCTGGCCCGACGGCCGCCGGAACTCAGTCGCTAGCGGCCAGGATCACGTCCGAGGCCTTGATCACGGCCGTGACCTCGCTGCCCTCGGCCAGGCCGAGCTGGCGGACCGCCTCCACGGTGATCGAGGCGACCAGGCGGGTGCCGCCGGCATCCAGCTCGACGTTGGCGATGGCCTCGCCGGCGTTGATCGCGGTTACCCTGGCCGGGATCTGGTTGCGCGCGCTCAGCTTCACTCGGCTCCCCCGATGGTGGACGACACGATGCAGCCTTCACGCTAGTGCGCGACCAGCCGCGGCCCGCGTTCTGGCCGTAACAACGCCCGCCGGTCTACCCGCCGGGCTCGGCCGGGAGCGTTTCGGGCAGTCCGAACAGGCCGAACAGCGAGGTGTCGAAGAAGCCCACCACATGGTCGATGGCCTGCCCGGACAGGTGAAGTACGTGCAGCTGGAACGCCTCGTGCGGGCCGTCGCCGTCGCGCAGGTACATGCCGAAGGCGGGCTGCCCGTTCGCCCTGGCCGGGATCAGCCGCATATCGCCGGGATTCTGTGCCGGGCAGGTGCAGGCCACGAGCCTGCCGATCGCCTCCGCGCCCCGGTACCAGCCGGTGAACGGCGGCATCTCAAAGACCGCGTCCCGGCTGAGCAGCCGCACCAGCGCATTGACGTCATAGTTCTCGAACGCGCTGACGTAGGCGTCCAGCAGCTGGCGCTGCCTGAGCTGGTCCGGCTCGCTGACCGAATCCTCGGCCGGCGCGATCTGGCTGATCTGCGCACGAGCCCGCTGGAGCATGCTGTTGACCGCGGCGACCGTGGTGCCCAGCAGCTCGGCTACCTCGGCGGCCCGCCACTTGAGCACCTCCCGCAGCACCAGGACGGCGCGCTGCCGGGCCGGCAGGTACTGCAGGGCGGCGATGAACGCCAGCCGGATGCTCTCCCGCGAGGTCACCACCGCGGCCGGGTCCGCTGGCCAGGCGCCGACCAGCAGGTCGGGCACCGGCTCGAGCCAGGGCACCTCCGGCTGCTGGGCCAGCTCGGCCTCCGGGTCGGCCGCGGGCGCACCGAGCCCGCTGGGCAGCGGCCGGCGGCTGCGGCTCTCCAGCGCGGTCAGGCAGGCGTTGGTGGCGATCTGGTGCAGCCAGGTCCGCAGCGACGACCGGCCCTCGAACTGGTCGTAGGCTCGCCAGGCCCGCAGGTAGGTCTCCTGCACCAGGTCCTCGGCATCGTGCACGGACCCCAGCATCCGGTAGCAGTGCGCCAGGAGCTCGCGCCGGTACGGCTCGGCTAGCGGCAGGAACTCATCGGCGGCCACGCTGCCCGCTATCGACACCGCTTGCATCCTTTCTCCGGCAAGTCCCGTTCCGCCCCAGCATAGGCACCGGGTCGGACACATGTGACCAGGGTCAGGAACCTGCGGGCCGATCCCGCTTCGGCAGCTTGCTCACCACCGCCTGGTAAGACGCGTCGACCGCCTCAAGGAGTTCCTCGTCGTCGATCGCGCCGCCGAAGCGCAGCGTGTTCCACCCGGACCGGCCGATGTAGGCCATCACCGAGGCGTCGTCCGGATAGCGCTTGAGCCATTCGTCGGCGACCTCGCGGCTCGCGCCGCACTTCAGCCCGACCGCGTTCCCCGGCGAGCCGAGGAAGGCGAAGACCTTGCCGCCGACCTTCGCCACCACGTCGCCCTCCCAGGGCTCGTCCTGCCATGCGCCCGGCTTGGCCAGGCAGTAAGCGAGCAGCTCATCCCATGTCATCGGCGCCTCCTGGCCGCTGCCGGCCGGTACTGAGCCCGGCTGTACCGCCTATACCGCCGCGCCGGAACTGGCCCGCTCCCTGGCCTCGGGGTAGCTGGCGGCGTCCGGCGCACGCCACGGGCCGGCCCGGCACAGCATCAGCCAGCCGCACAGGCCGATCGGATAGCCGAAGTAGCCGAACCGGGTGGCCGGGGACAGCGCGAAGATCAGGGCCAGCCCGAGGGCCAGCCGCAGCGCCGCCGCGCCAGCCTGCCGGGGCGGCCGGACCAGCAGCGAGACCGCCACCGCCAGCCCGGCCGCGAGCAGCAGGGCGATCGCGGCGTACTGGCCGGCCGAGCCGGTGCTGGCCAGCAGGTGCCCGAGCAGCGGGCTGGCCGCCGGGGTCTTGGCCCTGGTCAGCCCCAGCGGGAACAGCACGGTGTTGGGGATCAGCCTGGACGGGGTGGCGAACGCGGCCGGCGCGCACGCGACGAAGAGCACCGCCGCGGTTCCCACCGCGATGGCGGCGAACCTGGCGGCGGCCCGCCAGCCATCCCTGGCCGCGAGCATGACCGCGATCACCGGCAGCGCCGGCCACGCGGTGTACTTCATCGCGCAGGCCAGGCCGACGGCGACCGCGGCTGCCCAGAGCCGCCGCGCGGCCGGCGACGGCTGGCTGAGCAGGGCCAGCGCCAGGCAGACCAGCGCCAGCATGGGCGGGTCGGTGATGCCGAGGGCCAGCGGGAACGCCACGACCGGGGAGGCGACCGCGAACAGGGTGCAGCGCAGCGCGTCCCGCCGCCCGGCGGCCCGGAATGCCGCGATGAACAGCGCCACCGTGGCCAGCACCAGCCACAGCCGGGAATCGCCCAGCAGGCTGGTCGCGCCGAGCGCGCTTGGCATGCCGAAAAGGGCCATGCCCGGCAGGTAGGGGTTGTAGGCGATCGGGCCGGAGATGTGCGCGATCTGACCCGGCGGCAGGTACGGGTTCCCGTGCTGGAGCAGCAGCGTCGCGGCCCGCATCACCACCTCGACGTCCGGGGTGGGGGCGGCCTGCACCGCGAGCCAGACCGTCGGCGCCACCAGCGCGCCCGCCGCGCCCACCACCAGTGCGACGGTCCGGCCCGCCCCGCGCCACAGCCCGGCGGCCAGCGCCGCCAGCGCGTACCCGAACACCGCCCACAGGCCCCAGGACCGCTCGTAGCTGGCTCCGCTCACCACCGCGGTCACCCCGGCGAAGACGGCGAACCCGGCATACCAGGCGGTCATCCAGCCCCGGCCGGGCCAGAACCGGAACGGGCGCAGGCAGGCCAGCCCCGCCAGCTCCAGTCGCCGGACGGCCCGCTGCCCGGCCCCCGCCGGGGCCGGGCCGTCCTGCGCCGAGCCGGCTCTCGTCGGATCGATCACCGGAGTCGATCTCATCAGTCTGTCGTTCCTTCAGTTAGCGGGCCGACGGGCACGCATACGCCCCCTGGCGGCGTGTCGACCATGCTGCCCGGAATTGCTACTCCACCACAGACTGTCGAGCCAAGGGGGAATTGCAGCCTAATCGGGGGCGCGGCAGCGTAGCCGGGCCCGGTGCGTCATCGCCGCGCGAACGCTCGGGCGGCCAGCAGCTCATCGATGCTCCAGCGGTGCTTCAGGTGCCGACGGCCCCGCAGGAGTCCGCCATCGGGTGAACGCGGGGTGTGCGCGCCGGCTGGCAGGCTAGATTCCGATCGTAACCCTGCCCGGTCCCGCCCGGCCCAGGCAGGGCCGGCCTCGGCCGGTTATCCAGGAATCTGGCGATCAGCGACAATTGACAACATGCCGCAGCCACCGAGCACGCAGCCGCGAACCGGGCCAGAGCCGCAGGCCGGGCCGCAGGAGCCGCAGGCCGGGCCGGAGCCGCCGGCGCTGCACCTGTCCAGGGCGCGCCTGGCGGCGGGCCTCGATCACATCCGCGCCTCCCCCAGGCAGGCGGGCCGGGTGATATTGCTGGTCCGGCGGCCGGCCGTCGGGGTGCGGGAGGTGCCCGCCGAGGCGGTGCTGGACCAGGCGGGCGGGCTGGCCGGGGACAACTGGCTGGCCCGCGGCAGCCGGCACACCCCGGACGGAGCGGCCGACCCGCTCAAGCAGATCACGGTGATGAACGCCAGGGTCGCCGAGCTGGTGGCCGGCGGGACGGACCGCATGCGGCTGGCCGGCGATCAGGTCTACCTGGACCTGGACCTCAGCCTGGACAACCTGCCGGCCGGCAGCCTGCTCGCGGTCGGCCAGGCAGTGCTCGAGGTCACCGAGCCCCCGCACCTGGGCTGCGCCAAGTTCGTGGACCGGTTCGGCACCGAGGCCATGCGGTTCGTCAACTCCAGGATCGGCCGACAGCTGCGGCTGCGCGGCATGAACACCCGCGTGCTGGTGCCGGGCACGGTCCGGCTCGGCGACCTGGCGTGCCCGGCCGGAACCCGCCCGGCCGGAACCCGCCCGGCCAGGGACCGCCCGGCCGGGGACCGCCCGGCCGGGGACCGGCTGGCTGCCGCCAGCTAGCGGCGCAGGAACTCGGCTGCCAGCCGCCGCGGGGCGCAGGCCAGCCAGCCGTCGGTGAGGGCCTCCCGCAGCGCCGTCACGGAGACCTTCCGGAGCTGGATCAGCACCGCGGCATAGCCGTCGAAATGCGGGATGGTGAAGAAGCCCGCCGGCGCCGCCCCGAGCACCGCCTCCTTCTCGCCGAGATCCTCCACCCGGACCGCCAGGATCGGGCCGTCGGGCGGGGCCTGGTCGCCGTACCGGCGCAGGTCCGCCTTGCTGAACCCGCGTTCCCACGCGAACGCCTTGCCCGCCACGAACCAGGTCCGGCTGCCGTGCCGGTCGGCTTCGGTAACCTCGGGCAGTTCCAGGGCCAGCCGGGCCGCGTCGTCGAGAGTCGCCATCTCGGTACGGTACCCGGGGTGCTAGTCACAGGGGCCAGTCACGGGCTAGTCAGCGGTGATGGGCGTGCCCTGGTGAAAGTACAGCCGCCAGCCGGTGTCGGTCTTGCGCCACAGCGAGCTGCGCCAGCAGCGGCGCTGGCCCTCGTAGCTGACGTAGGTGACGAGCACCACGTCCGGCGCCAGGCGTACGCCAGCTACCTGGGACGCGACGACGGAGCCGCGGCCAGCGGCAGGCTGCCCGGTGAGCGTCCGCACGGTCTCGCTCCGGCTCCAGCGGTGGCCGGAGGCGCCGAACTCGAAGAAGTCCGGGTGCAGTAATTCCTCCAGCCGGGCCTCCGCGCGGCGCACCTGCGACTGGAGCATTGCGATCTCGCTTTCGATCACGGTCTGCACGTCGTCGTCGGGCCCGCTGCTCACGGGCTGACGATATCGCCTTACGCCCGGTAATTCCCTAACTATTCGCACATTCCCGCTGACCGAACGCAGCCGGGTCCTTTTAGCCGCGGAGCGGGCACCGCCGGTCTCACTCCGGCTGGTCGGTCCAGCCCGGCCGCACCAGCCCGGCCTGGTAGGCGAAGACCACGAGCTGGGCCCGGTCCCTGGCACCGAGCTTCATCATCGCCCTGGTGGCATGCGTCTTGGCGGTGGACGGGCTGACGTAGATCCGGCCGGCGATCTCGTCGTTGGACAGCCCGAGCGCCGCCAGCGCGACCACCTCCCGCTCCCGCGGGGTCAGGTCCTCCAGCCCGGACACGCCGGGCAGCGGCCGGGTGCGGGTGGCGAACTCGGCGATCAGCCGCCGGGTCACCGCCGGGGACAACAGCGCCTCGCCGGCCGCCACCACTCGTACCGCGCGCAGCAGCTCGGCCGCGTCGGTGTCCTTCACAAGGAACCCGGCCGCGCCGGCCCGCAGCCCCTCGAACACGTACTCATCCAGCGCGAACGTGGTCAGGATGACCACGTGCACGCAGGCCAGGTCCGGGTTCGCAGCGATCCGGCGGGTGGCCTCGATCCCGTCGAGCACCGGCATCCGGATGTCCATGAGCAGCACGTCGGGCCTGGTCCTGGCGGCCAGCCGGACCGCATCGGCGCCATCGGCGGCCTCGCCGACCACCTCGATGTCGTCCTCGGCCGCCAGCAGCGCGACGAAGCCGGTCCGCACCAGCTCCTGGTCGTCGGCCAGGGCCACCCGGATCAACGCTGGCTCCCCGGCAGCGGCAGCCTGGCCAGGACGGCGAAGCCGCCGTCCGGGCCGGGCCCGGCCCGCAGCGTGCCGCCCAGTGCGGCCGCCCGCTCGGTCATCCCGGCGATCCCGCTGCCGGACCCCGGCCCGCTGCCCGGCCCGTCCTGGCCGCCGGCGCCGCCGCTGCCGTCATCGGTGACCGCCACCGTCAGCGCCGGGCCGGAGCCGCCCGGCGCCGGTTCCTGGCCGTCCGGCAGGCCCTGGCCATCCGGATCCGGGTAGCCCAGGCGCACCGTGGCGTGCCCGCCGCCGGAGTGGCGGGCCGCGTTGGTCAGCGCCTCCTGGATGATCCGGTAGGCGGCGAGGTCCAGATCGGCCGGCAGCGGAACGCGCCGTCCCGCCTCCGTCACCGTCACGGTCAGCCCGGCCGCCGCCGCGGTGTCCACCAGGTCCGCCAGCCGCGCCAGGCCCGGGCTCGGCGAGCGCGGCGCCTGCTCGCCCGCGTCGCGCAGCACGCCGAGCACCGACCGGAGCTCGACCAGTGCCTGCCTGCTCACCTCGTTGATCGTGACCAGCGCGGTGCGGGCGCGCTCGGGCTGGCGGTCCATCAGGTGCAGCGCGGTGTTCGCCTGCACGTTGATGACCGAGATGTTGTGCGCCACCACGTCGTGCAGGTCCCGGGCCATCCGCATCCGCTCCTCGCTGGCGAGCCGGCGCAGCTCCTGTTCCCGGCCGTGCGCCAGCGCGGCCGCGCGCTGGCTCCGGCTCCGGATCACCTCGGCCGCGCAGAGCAGGAACGCCAGACCGATGGCCAGGCCGAGCGCGAACGACAGCCCGGCATGCCCCGGCGTGCCGATCTGCCAGGGCGGCCACACCGAGGCCAGGTAGCCGGTCACCAGCGCGGCGACCGCGGCGACCCGCTTGCGGGCCAGCACCGCGGTGAAGAACGCGACGATCAGCGCCAGCCAGACCACGCTCGCGCCGAGCGCCGAGGCTCCGAGCGCGGTGGCCAGGGTGACCGCCAGCACGCTGACCGGGAACCGCCGTCGGGCGGCCAGCGCCACCCCGCCGACAGCGAGCAGGACGTAGCCGGCCGGGCCCGGCGCGCTGACGGCTCCGGCCAGCCCGCGCCCGCTGCCCATGGCGTGATGCCAGGTCGCGTCCCCGTAGCTGCCGACGACCTGCGCCGCGGTCACCACCGCGGCAATCGCCAGGTCGACGGCCCAGCGACGGGCCGCCGCCGCGCGGACCGCTCCCGGCGGCCGGATCAGCACCTGCCTGGCCACGTCGGTACTCATCACCGTGCCAACGGTAACCGCAGCGGCGCCGCCCCGGCGTCGTCGCGGCGGTGACATCTGGCCCCCGCCGCTACCGCAGCTGGCGCAGTCCGCCCGCCGCCCGCCGGCTCACCAGCGGCCGGTCAGCTCGGCTCCGTACCAGGACTCGATGATGCGATGGGCGATGGAGACCGGCGGTGGGAGCAGGATCTCGCCGCCGGTCATCGCCTCCCTCAGCTCGTCCCGGCTGAACCAGCGGGCCTCGGCGATCTCGACCGAGTCCACCCGCACCGGCTCGCCGCCCGCCGCGGCGGCGCGGAACCCGAGCATCAGGCTCTGCGGCATCGGCCAGGGCTGGCTGCCGACGTAGCGCACCCCGGTCACGGTGATGCCGGTCTCCTCCCGTACCTCGCGGGCCACCGCCTGCTCGGCCGACTCCCCCGGCTCCACGAAGCCCGCCAGGATGGACACCCGCCGCGGCGGCCACTGCGCGTTCCTGGCCAGCAGGCACCGGCCGTCCGGGTCGGTCACCAGCATGATCACCGCCGGGTCCACCCTGGGGAAGTGCTCGGACCCGTCAGCCGGGCAGCGGCGCGAGTGCCCGGACGACACCGGCTCGGTGATCGTGCCGCAGCGCGGGCAGTGCCGGAACACCGCGTGCCAGTTGGCCAGCGCGACCGCGTGCGTCATCAGCCCGGCGTCGCGGTCCGACAGCAACGGCCCGGCCTGCCGCAGGCTGGCCGGGCCGGTCTCGCCGCCGTCACCGTTGCCGCCGTCGCCGTCGCCGGGCGACGGCCATTGCGGCCCGGCGACGCCGAAGTAAGCCAGGCCGGCCGGGTCGGTGCCGAGCAGGAACCTGATGCCGTCCGGCGCCCGCGCGGGCGGCACGAAGGCCAGCTCCCAGGCACCCGGCCCGCGGCGGACCAGGGCCTGCCCGTCATGCACTACCAGCACCCTGGTCGCCGGGTCGGCCCAGGCGGCCGACAGCCACTCCTGGTCGTCCCGGCGGACCGAGACCCGGTCCACCCCGGACCTGGACAGCGCCAGGTTCCGCAGCTCGGCCGCGGCGGTCACCGCGCCGCCGTCAGCTCGGGTCCGGCCGCGGCCAGCTCGGGCCACAGGTAGGCGACCGCCTCCGCGCCCTTGCGCAGCAGGTCCATGTCGGCCCGCTCGTTCGGGGCGTGGATCCGGTCGGAGTCCAGGCCCACCGCGATGAAGACCAGCGGCGCGCCGAGGATGTCGGCCAGGTCGGCCTCGGGCCCGCTGCCGCCCTCCCTGGTGAACAGGATCTCGCGGCCGAAGGCACGCTCCATGGCCCGGCGGCCGGCCCGCACCGCGGCCGAGCCGGGCGGCGAGAACGACGGCCGCACGCCGGGGCCGTCCACGGTCACCTCGGCCCGGATACCCGCCGGAATGCGCTCCGCTACGTACTGCCGCAGTGCCGGGCCGATGTCGGCCGGATCCTGATCGGCGACCAGCCGGAACGAGAGCTTGGCGTGGGCCTCGCGCGGGATGATGGTCTTGCCGCCGGGACCGGTGTGCCCGCCCCACATGCCGTTGATCTCGGCGGTGGGCCGGGCCCAGATCCGCTCCAGCGTGCTGAAGCCGGCCTCGCCGCTGGCCGCGCCGCTGTGCCCGGCCTCGGCCAGCCAGGCCGCCTCGTCGAACGGCAGCCGCGCGATCAGGTCGCGCTCGTCCGCCCGCAGCGCCGCCACCTTGTCGTAGAAGCCGGGCAGGGTGACCCGGCCCTGTTCGTCGTGCAGGCCGGCCAGCAGGCCGGCCAGCGCGTGCAGCGGGTTCGGCACCGCGCCGCCGAACGAGCCGGAATGCAGGTCCCGGTCCGGCCCGTACAGGTCGATCTGCCCGTCGATGACCCCGCGCATGCCCACGCACATCGACGGCACGTCGGCGGCCCACATCGAGGTGTCGGACACCACGACCACGTCGCAGGCCAGCCGTGCTGCCTGGTGCCGCAGCAGGCCGGCGAAGTGCGGCGAGCCGGACTCCTCCTCGCCCTCGACCAGCACCCGGATGGTGACCGGCGGGGCGCTGGCACCGGCGGCGGCCAGGCAGGCGCGCAGGCCGAGCGTGTGCAGCATGACCTGGCCCTTGTCGTCGGAGGCGCCCCGGCCGAGCAGGTAGCCGTCCCGCTCGGCCGGCTCGAACGGCGGCGAGTCCCACTCTGCCAGCGGCTCGGCCGGCTGCACGTCGTGGTGGCCGTAGACCAGGACGGCCGGCGCGGCCGGGTCGTCCGCCGGCCACTCGGCGAACACCGCGGGCAGCCCGGCGCCGTGTCCCCCGTCCGGGCCTGGCGCCGGTCTCCCAGATCTCGGTCACCGGGAACCCGGTCTGCCGCAGGTGGGCGGCCAGCCACTCGGCCGACCGGCGCACGTCGCCGTGGCGGGCCGGGTCGGCGGAGACCGACGGGATCTCCAGCCACTGCCGGAGCGCGCGGAACATCTCCGGCGCGTGCTGGTCGATATAGCCGCGGACATCCATCGTCATCCCTCGCAACTCGGGTGGGTGCCTCACCGGAACTCTACCGACGGGGCGGCCGGCCACCGCAGGACTACTCCTGCGCGATCACCTGAGCCACCGGCATGCGGCGGCGCAGCAGCCAGGCGGGTGCCAGCGCGGCGCCGGCGGTCACCACCATCCCGGCCCCGGCCGCGGCGGCGGCCGCCAGGTACAGCGTGGCCGGCAGCTGGCCGGCGAACGCGGCGGCCGCGGCCAGCCCGAGCGCCGCACCAGCCAGCGACCCGGCAGCCCCGACCATCGCCCCCTCAGTGATCATCAGGCGGCCCAGCGCCGATTCCCGCCAGCCGAAGCTGCGGATCGTGGCCAGCTCGGCGGCCCGCTCGGTGATGCTCACGAACCCCAGGTCGGCGACCGCGAGCAGGCCGAGCAGCACCATGGCCGCGACCGCCGCGTAGTCCGCGCCGCGGACCTGCACCGCGACCGCGTTGCCCAGCAGCGAGCCGACCACCACGCCGCGGAAGGCGAGGGTGACCGAGACCAGCACGGTGAGCCCGGCCACCCCGGCGGCCAGGGTGAGCGCGCCGACCAGGTTGCGGCCCGGCGTGCGGGCCAGGTTGACCACCGCCAGGCCGGTGATGCCGCGGACCCGGTGCCCGCGGCGGACCGCGGCGACCGGCGGGCGGGTCAGCGTCACCGGCTCTGCCCTGGCCGCC
The DNA here is from genome assembly GCA_963719705.1 of uncultured Actinomycetota bacterium. Classification (GTDB taxonomy): domain Bacteria; phylum Actinomycetota; class Actinomycetes; order Streptosporangiales; family Streptosporangiaceae; genus CAVRCV01. Next base: position 299,394 of record CAVRCV010000004.1, on the reverse strand, counting down.
AGCCAGGCGGGCAGCGCGCCGGCAGCGACCGCGACGGCCACCGCGACCGGCACTGCCAGCAGCGCCCGGCCCGCCCCGGCAGGCAGCCCGAGAGCGGCCGACAGCGGCACCGCGGCGGCCGCGCTGAGCAGGCCGGCCGTCAGCCCGATCCCGGCTAGCTCCCCCAGAACCGCGGCGAACAGCCGCGGCCGGGTCCAGCCGACGCAGGCGAGCAGGCCAAGCTCGCGCCGCCGCCGCACCACTGCGACGGTCGCCGAGTTGGCCACGAACAGCACGCACACCACCAGGATCAGGGCGAACAGGACGGCGCTCTTGCGGTCCACGGCGGTCAGGATGGCCACCGCGACGCCGAGCTTCACCCAGTTCTCCGACAGCGCGAGCGCCGGACGGCCGAACCGCCCGGCGGGCAGGTCGATCCGGACCGGATCCGGCGAGGAGCCGGCCACGATGTCCACGTCCAGCCCGGTGCGCACCGCGATCTGCTGGGCCACCTCCCGGATCCGCTCCAGCGACACCGGGTCCGGTCCGGTGACGCCGGCCACCCGGACCCGGATCACGCTGATCGGATCACCGGCGTCGCCGCTGAACACGCCGCTGCGCTCGAGTGCGGGCAGCATGGCCAGGGACGTGATCAGCTGCACCGGCTGGCTCACGAAACCGCCCAGGTTCAGGCTCGGCAGCAGGTCCGCCCCGCCCAGCGCGCGGCGGCTGGCCGGGTCGTCCGGGCGCACCGCGACCGGCTGATACGGACCGAGCGGGACCGCGGACAGCGGGTCGAACGACCGGATCCTGGCCGGGTCGAACAGGCCGGCCGCTGCAGCACCGCGCTGCCGCCCGCGGCGCTGCCGCCCGCGGCGCTGGCCGAGGCCGCAGCCGCGGCCGCGGCGGACGGGTAGGCCCGCAGCGGCCGGTACTGGCTGTCGGTCTCGTCCATCGGCGGCTCAAGCAGCTGGCTGACCTCCTCGGTCGGCTGCCAGACCGAGGTCGGGTTGCGCACCTGGACCGGGGTCAGCACACCGCCCGCCGCGGGCCGGTAGCGCACCGGGCCGATGGTCCAGGACTGGTGCACGTACGCGCCGCCGGCCCGACCGCCGAGCCTGAGCCTGCCGAGCAGCTGCCGGTAGGCCTGCTGTGCGGAGATCGTTACCGTCGCGGCGACCGGGCCGGACGCTGCGCCCAGCCGCGCCAGCCCCGCACTGCCCAGCGACGGCGGTGCCGCGGGCGGCGACAGCCGCCGTACCGTGGTCACCGCGTACTCGCCGATGCCGCTGCTGGCCGCGGCGAGCACCGGGATGACCCGGCTGGCCGTCCCGGCCGCAACGGCCGGAAGGTTCTCGGCAAGGTACCGGCCAGATGTCAGGGCCCGGTTCAGGCCGTCCAGCCTGGCTTCGGCGGCCGGGTCGACCGCGGCGATCAGCATCGGGAACGACCAGTTGACCGTGGCGAAGGCCCGGCGCGGAGCGCCGCCGGTAAAGCTGCCCGCGGTTCCGTCGACCTTCGACCAGCACCACGGAGCGGACTGCGCAGCCTGGCCGAACGGGTTTGCCGCGGTTCCGGACGGCGGGCAGACGCTTGTTCTCGCCCCGCCGGCCAGCACCTCGTCGGTGCCACCCTGCGGGTCAGTGACCAGCCGGTCCGGGGTCAGGTACAAGTAGGCGGGCGGCTGGCCGATCCGGGTGGTGCCGCCGGCGCTGACCCAGGTGGTGGTGTACCGGTAGAGCTGCCGGCCGGGCCTGGCATAGTCGGCGGCCGGCAGCGGTTCCGGCAGGAAGATGTGCAGCAGCACGTAGCCCACCATGGCCACCGGGGCTGCCACCTGCACGCCGGGAAGCTGCCGGATCAGCCGGTACTGCGCCAGGCTGATGCCGCCATAGCTGCCGGACAGGAAGTCCGGCTGGACCGTGCCGGTCTGCGCCTCGAGCCGGGTCCTGGCACCCCGCGGCCGGACCAGGATGTCGTAGGCCGGGACGAAGTGCGCGGAGATCGTGCCGGCGGTGCGCAGCTGCGAGGTCCGGGACGCGGCGGTCAGCACCGTGAACGCGGTCGTCGCCAGCAGCATGCCGAGCAGCAGCGCAACGGCCTGAGCGGGCCGGAAGCGCAGCTGCGACCAGGCGAGCCTGCCCATATCTGATGCTCCCTGGGGATCCGCTGGCGGCCGGGCCGACCCGGCCGGGCCGGCCCCTCGAAGGCCATTCAAGAGCGGCCCGGGCATCCTTACCTAGTGGCACGGTAAGAAGTTGGCCATTCCGTTATCCGGAAGCAGCAGGCAGCTGTCGCCGAACTCGTGCCACAGGTAGCCGGCCCGCTCGGCCTCGGCGTAGGCGGCCCGGACCAGCCGCGACCCGGCGACCGCCTCGAGCAGCGCCAGGTGCGAGGCGCCCTCGTCGTGCCAGCCGGTGATCAGGCCGGTGACCACCCTGGCCGGCGGCCCGCGCCGAGCAGCAGGCTGGTCCAGCCGCCGCTGGCCCGTACCGTGCCGCCGGCGTCCGCCGCGCTCTCCAGCGCGCGGGTGCAGGTGGTGCCGACCGCGATCACCCGGCGCCCGGCCGCCCTGGTCAGGTTCACGAGATCCGCGGTGGGCCCCGGCACGGTGAACCGCTCCGGCAGCGGCGGCTCGCCCGCCTCCAGCGACGCCACCCCGGCATGCAGGGTGATCGGCGCGAGCACCACCCCGGCCGAGATCAGCCTGGTGACCAGTTCCGGGGTGAACGGGCGGGCCGCGCTCGGCATCTCGGCGCTGCCGGGCACCGCGGCGAATACGGTCTGGTAGGCCGCCAGCGGCCAGGCGCCGGGCACGTAGGAGTAGCGCACCGGCCGGCCGTGCCGGTCCAGGTAGCCGATGGCGTCACCGGCGTAACCGGCCGGCAGGTCCGCCGACGCGGCCCAGATCCGGGTGGCGCCCCCGATCCCGCTGGCAGAGTCGGGATACGGGTGCAGCAGGGTGAGCCAGCCGCCGCCCGGCAGGCTGATCACCTGGCCGGGCGCCAGCCCGGTCACCGGACCCTGCGCGGCCGGGCCGTCCCGCAGCTCGACCAGCCAGCTGCCGTCATCCAGGTCGCCGGAGCGGTGCACGCTCACCGGCGTGCCATCATCGCGGCGGCCGTCCACCGCGGCGGCGACGGTGGCCGAGTTGTTGACCACCAGCAGGTCACCGGGCGACAGGAACCGGGGCAGGTCGGCGAACCGGCCGTGGACCAGCCCGTCCGGGGTCGCGGCCAGCAGCCGGACGCCGTCCCGGCTGGAGCCGCGCTGCTCGGGCGGGCGGCTGGCGGCACGCCTGACCACGGGCTGCCTGACCACCGCGTTCTTCACCACCGCGTTCTTCACCACCGCGTCCCGCACCACCGCGTCCCTCACCACCGCGTCCCTCACCACGGCGTCCCTCACCACGGGGCGGTTCATCGGGTCACCGCCGCGGCGGTGAGATCGGCGGCCCGGTAGCGGCCGCTGGGCGGGCGGTCGTCCAGCAGCCGCAGCAGCGCGGGCACCACGGTCTGCGGCTCGGGCCGGTCCGAGATGTCCTCGCCGGGAAAGGCCTGCTGGTGCATCTCGGTGCGCATGTCGCCGGGGTCGAGCGCGTAGCAGCGCAGCGACGGCTGCTCGGCCGCCAGCACGGCGGTGAGCTGGTCCAGCGCGGCCTTGGCCGAGCCGTATCCGCCCCAGCCCTGGTAGGCCTCGGTGGCCGCGTCCGAGCTGACGTTGATGACCGTGCCGGACGCGGCCGCCAGCGGCCGGGACAGCAGCTGGATCAGCGCCAGCGGCGCCAGCACGTTGGTCTCGTAGACCCGGCGCAGCTCGTCCAGGGGGTAGCCGGCCAGCTGCGGCTGCGGGCTCGGGCCGAGGCGGCTGGCGTTGTTCATGAGCAGGTCGAGCCGGCCGGTGCGGGCGGCCGCGGCCGCCAGGGCGGCCTGGTGACCGGGCTCGGTCACGTCGCCCGGCAGCACGGTGACCCGGTCCAGGCCGCGCATCGCGGTGGTCAGGTCGGCGGCCCGGCGGGCGGTGACGACCAGGGTCCAGCCGCGCCCGGCCAGTGCGCCGGCGGTGGCGCGGCCCAGGCCGCGGGACGCGCCGGTGATCAGGGCGGTGGGCATTTGCTCCTCCAGTTGTCGGCATGGTTGCCTGTTCCGTGCCATACTGGTAGTTGAAGTCAACTTCATGTCAAGCCAGCCACGTCAGGCCAGTCACGTCAGCACAGTGTCGCGCCACGCCAGTGTCACGCCGAGGAGGGCCAGGGCCGCCGATGCACACCACCGACCTGCTGACCGTTGGCGAGATCGCCCGCCGGAGCGGCTTCGCCGAGTCCGCCGTCCGCTATTACGACAAGCTCGGCCTGGTCAGCGCCACCCGGACCGCGGGCGGACAGCGGCGGTTCGAGCGCAGCACGCTGCGCCGGCTGGCGTTCATCAGGGCCGCCCGCAACGTCGGGCTCACCCTGGAGGAGATCGCCGCCGCGCTGGCCTCGCTGCCGGCCGGCCGGACGCCGACCAGGGCGGACTGGGGCCGGCTGTCCCGCGGCTGGCGACGGCGGCTGGACGACCAGATCGCCGCGCTGGCCGCGCTGCGCGATGGGCTCGACTCGTGCATCGGCTGCGGCTGCCTGTCACTGCAGCGGTGCGCGATCTCCAATCCGGCCGACACCGCCCGCGCGGGCGGCCCGGGCGCCGCCTACCTGCCGGCCGCCCTCCGACGCCAGGACGGCCGCCTGGCCGGCTGACTCAGCTGAGCATCAGGACGGCGTAGGCGGCGAGCCAGTGCTCGACCATGTAGTCCTCGCCCAGCACGTGCGGCAGGGCGGCGTCGCCGTGCGCGCGGGCTGCATCGGCGGCGGCCCTGGCCCGCGGGTCACTTCCGGGCAGCTGCTCGGCCAGCCGCCGCCAGCACCAGGCCCGGCTCGCGTTCAGCCCGTGCAGGTGCGCGATCTGCCCGTCAGCGGGGTCGGACACCACCGCGGGGGTGAACAGCGCAGGCGGCTGGCGCTGCTCGATCCCGGGCAGGAACACGCCGAGCCAGTCGGCGAACTGCGCCCGCGGCAGCAGCTGGGCCATCAGCTCCGCCTCGGCCAGCGCCGGGGACAGGAAGTCCTGGCCTGACGGCTCCCAGTCGGCCGGGTAGAGCATGTCGGCGCCGAACCAGGCGTGCGCCTTGGCCGTGATCGCCGACAGCAGCGCCGGGTACCCGGCGCCCGCCCTGGCCGCGGCGTACGGCAGCGCCCTGGACAGCCCGAACGCGCTGTTGGAGTGCACTCCGTAGCGGACCGGGTAGGTCGCCTTGGGCAGCCACTCCAGGAACAGGTCCTCGACCTTGCCGGCCAGCGGCGCCAGCGCCGCGGCCCACCTGCGGCCGTGCTCGTCGTTCCAGCTCGCGGTCTCGTGGAACAGCGCGAGGGCCCAGCCCCAGCCGTAAGGCCGCTCGCCGCGGCCATCCGGGCTGGTGATGAACTCCTCCTCCACCGCCAGCGCGACCGGCTCGAAGTGGCTGCTGAGCGCGGCCCTGATCTGGCCGGCCGGCACCACCTGCGGGACCGCCCGCAGCAGCCGGACCAGCAGCCAGTGCATCTCCACGCAGGAGTGCCAGTCGTAACTGCCGTAGAACACCGGCGTGCGCGCCCTGGGCCGGTACGGAAAGTCGCCGGGCGCCTTCATCGTGTGGTGGACCCCGGACGGGAACTCGCGCCTGATGTTGGCCAGCGCCAGCTCCGAGTAGGCCGCGGCCTGCTGGCGCAGCACCCCGGTCCAGTCCTGCATGAGCCCCACGGGTCTCCTCCCTGGCCACAGCGCGGGTGATCCAAGGGCAGGTTACTGGCCCGTGACCGGCCGGCGGACCGCGTCGGGAGCGTGTTCCCCGGCGGCCGGGCTTTTGCACCGGGGCTGGCCGCAATTCTGGTTTTGCGCCCGTCTGGCTTGCGCCAGTCTGGCTTGCATCGGGCAGGGTCGGCCTGGGAGCCTGGCGCCGGAACGGACCGGGCGGCCGGAACGACAGGGAGCGACCATGGACCAGCAGGAGCTTGCACGGCGGTTTGCCGCCCTGACCACGGCCCACCTGGCCGATGCGTGCATCCGCGGCGGGGTGCCGGTGCGCTGCGCGCCGTACCTGCTGCGTGCCGTGGTGCCGGGCAGCCACCTGGCCGGGCGGGCGGCCCCGGCGCGGCACGCCGGCAGCGTTGACATCTTCCTGGAGGCCTTCCAGGCCGCCTCGGCCGGCGACGTGCTCGTAGTGGACAACGGCGGGCGGCTGGACGAGAGCTGCGCCGGCGACCTGGTGGTGCTGGAGGCCGGGACGGCCGGGCTGAGCGGCGTGGTGATCTGGGGACTGCACCGCGACACCGCGGACATCCGCGAGATCGGGCTGCCGGTGTTCAGCCTGGGTGCGATCGCTACCGGCCCGCAGCGGCTGGACCCCCGCCCGGCCGACGCGCTTGACTCGGCGACGGTGGGCAGCTGGACGGTGACCGCGCAGGACCTGGTCCTGGCCGATGACGATGGCGTGCTGTTCCTGCCGGCCGCCAGGGCCGGGGAGCTGTTCACGCTGGCCGAGACGATCCGCGATACCGAACGGCGGCAGGCCGGGCAGATCCGCGCCGGGGTCAGCCTGCGCAGCCAGGTGCGGTTCGCTGACTACCTGGAGCAGCGCCGGCGGGATCCGTCGCTGACCTTCCGCGAGCACCTTCGGTCGGTGGGCGGCGCCATCGAGGTATGAGGTAACGACGAGCAGGTAGTCGTTGTGCGTCAGGCGGCTTGGGTTTGCTCGTGCAGGTGTTGACTGGCCCGCGCCGCGCTGGTTCGGGCGTTGGCGAAGCAGGCCCAGATGGCCAGGTCGAGGTCGAGTCTGTCGCCAAGCCCGGCGGGGATGATGGTAGCGGTGGTGATCTGCGCGTGGTGGCAGCGGGTCAGGTCGCCGTCGCTGCCCGGCAGCGGCGGGCTGGCGGGCATGGCCTGGCCGTCGGGGCGGGTGACGGCGAAGCCGCCGTCGGCAGGGGTGATCCGGTAGCCCAGGGCGTGCACGATCACATGATGGGCCTCGCACAGCAGGATCAGGTCGCGCAGCCTGGTTTTGCCGCCGTGTGCCCAGGGGGTGATGTGGTGGATGTCGGTGCGCCGGGAGTTGCAGCCGGGGAACTGACAGCGGCCCTTGTCGCGCTCGCGGACGGCGCGGCGCAGCGCCGGGGTGGCGCGGCGGTGCCGCCGCCCGGCGTCGAGCAGGGTGCCGTCGTGATCGTGCAGCATCCAGGACACGGTGGCGTGGCAGGCGATGGCCTGCGCCGCAGCCGTGCTGATCGCCGGGCCGTCCTCAAGGTGGCAGCGCCGCGGGTGCGCCGGGTGCCCGGCGGGCCGTCCGGCCGGGCGGGGGCCGGTGCCTGCTGGCCGGTCGCCGGGCGTCTCCGCGGAGACGCCTTGCCGGGCTGCGGGCGTGAGATCCGGGTCGCCGGCGGCGGTCCCGGCGGTCAGGGCCTCGGGGCCGACGTGCACGATCACCTGGTAGAGGTCCGGGTTGCCGGCAGCGGTGATCTTCGGCGACAGATAGGCCCCGGCCACCTGCACGAGCGCATCGGCCAGGCTCGCCCGACACGTCGCGGTGCCCTGTCCGGCCCGGTCGCCGCCGGCCGGGGCGGTGTCACCGGCGTGCGTTCCCGCGGGAACGCCGTCGGCGCCGGGCCCGGTGTCCCCGGCGCGGTCAGGGTGCGGGCGGTGCGGGTGCTCGCAGTCGCCCGACGCTGCGCGCAGCGCCTGCAGCACGACTGCGCCGTCGGCCGCGGGCAGCCGGGCGCTGAGCGTGACCGACCCGTCCTCCGCCACCTGGACGCTGACCCGCCGTGCCGCCCGGTTCGCCAGCTCTTCGTCGTCGGAGGCCCGGCGGTGGGCGGCGGTGAACCGCTCGCACTGCGCGGCGGTCATCGGGCCGGTGATCTCGGCCAGCCCGGCCTCGGTCCGCGCGGTAGCGATCCGGGTCAGCGCCCGCACCTTGGCATACGACATCCGCCCGGACGCGAACTCACCAGTGATAACCGGCAGGCCGGCCAGCGCGCGGGCGACCCGCACCTGCTCCCGGGCGGTACCGGGGGCGACCTGGCACTTCCACGCCAGCCACGCCGCGCAGGACGGCAGGTCCCAGCACGCCCAGCCGCGGCGGGCGTCAAAGTCGGCGACCAGCTGCAGGAAACGGCAGGTCCCGGCCGCCAGGTGCGCGGCCAGCTCGCAGATCCGCTCCTCCAGCCACTCCAGCGGCGGACCCGGGTCCGGGTCCAGTGGCGGCCCGGGACTTGCCGCGCTGTCACCTAGCTGGTCGCCGGTACCGTTTAACACACTGATTTCGTTCATGTGTTCGATCGTAACGGGCGGTTCCGACACTTCTCTGCCACCAGCAAAGCCGTTAAGGGCCAGCTAGCCACCGCCCAGGAGTACCGGACCGGCGCTTTAGTCGAGCGGCGACCCGGCGCTGCCCGCTACCGTGAAGCCGGCCCGCTGGGCCGACCGACCGGGCCAACAGAGGGGAGAGCCAGATGCTGGTCGCGTTCTCGGTGACGCCGCTTGGCGTGGGCGAGGCAGTCGCCGAGTATGTCGCTGACGCGGTGCGGGTCGTGCGCGACAGCGGGCTGCCGAACCGGACCGACGCCATGTTCACGACGATCGAGGGTGACTGGGACGAGGTCATGGGCGTGATCCGGCAGGCGGTGGACGCCGTCGCGGCCAGGGCGCCGCGGGTGAGCCTGACGCTCAAGGCCGACATCCGGCCCGGCGTCACCGGCGCGCTGACCGCCAAGGTGGATGCGGTGAACCGCCGGCTCGGCGGCTGACCGGGCCCGGCGGGCTGGGCGGGAAGAGCCGGCTGGGCGGGCTACAAACTCTCCGGGTGGTGGAAGTCCCACTCCTGCAGCGCCGCGACCGACAGCCAGTCCAGGCCCCTGCCTGCCTCGGCCTCGATGCCGTGAGCCAGTGCGGCGAGCGCGGCCGAGGCGGCGTAGCCATCGACCTCATCGGCCGCTTCGGAACTGCCCTCGAACGCGTGGACCAGCAGCTCCTTGGCGGCGGTGGCCCGCTGCGGGGCTGAGCCGTATGAGTTGGCCAGCGCCGCGATGGCGCGGCGCACTACCCGCTCGGCCAGCCCGTCGCTCATCGCAACCCGTCGTTCCGCCACCCGGCGCTCCCTCCGGTAGTCTCCGGTCAGTCTCCGTGGACCTCCAGTCGACGCACGGCATCCTACTGGTCTACCGGGATGCCCTCGATCAGCCCGGCCAGGCCGTCGGGGCCGAGCAGGTCGGCCGGCCGCACGGTCAGGTTCTCCCGCACGTAGTAGAACGCGGCCCGCACCTGGCTCACCGGCACGCCCGCCAGGGCCGCCCAGGCCAGCCGGTAGGCGGCCAGCTGGACTGCCACGGCCCGTTCCTCGGCGGCCGAGCCGGGCGGCCGCCCGGTCTTCCAGTCGACCACGTCGAACCGGCCGTCCGGCGCGTCGGCGAAGACGGCGTCGATCCGCCCGCGCACCAGCCGGTCCCCGATCAGGGTCTCGAACGGTACCTCGACCCCGGCCGGCCACCGGCCGGCCCAGTCGCCCGCCTCGAAGCTCGCCTTGAGCTGCGCCAGGTCCGGATCGCCGCGATCCGGCCCGCCGTCATCGGCGGCGCCGACAAGATCGTCGGGGTCGATCAGCTGCTGCTGGCCGAAGCGCTCCTCCAGCCACTGGTGGAACGCGGTGCCGCGCAGCGCTCTGCGGCGCGGGCGGGCGCGGCATCGGCCGCCGCACCTGCTGCGCCAGCTCGGCCGGATCCCTGGCCATCGTGACCAGCGAGGACACCGCTATCCGGCCGGGCAGCCGGACCGGCACCCCGCCATCGCCGCGGCGCTGCGACCGGCGCTCGGCCAGCAGCAGGCCGGCGTCGGCGGCCCAGCCGTCCATCAGCGCCTGGTACGGCCCGGCGCCGGTGTCAGTGCCCGCCCCGGGGTCGTCGCCCGCCAGAGAGCCGTCGCCCGCGGTCCTGGCGGCCAGGACCAGGTCGCCGGCGTCGCGGACCGCCTGGTAGCGATAGCCGGCCACGGTGGCCGGCACCGGCCACGGCGCCGTCGGCGGCTCGGCCAGCGCGGGGTTGGCCGCATCCGCGTCCGGCTCGGGCTGCCAGGCCGCCACGCTGCCGGCGCCCGCCTCGCACGCGGCCCTGACCTCGGTCAGGAACGGACCGGGACCGAGCCGGGAGGCGCCGTCGCCCCACCAGTAGCCGGTGCAGGCCAGCCAGTAGGCCGCCCTGGTCATGGCCACGTAGGCCAGCCGCCGCTCCTCGGCCAGGTCCCGGGCGGCGCAGGCGTCGGCGAAGGCGGCCAGCTCGGCCGGCTCCAGGCTGCGCAGCGACGGCAGGTCGGCGGCGTCGCCGCGCAGGCTGAACGGCAGCAGCCGGGGGTTCTCGGTCCACCGCGTGGTCGCCCTGGGCCGGGCCGGGAACACGTGCCCGAGCTTCCCCTCGGCCAGGCCGGGCACGATGACCGCGGCCCACTGCAGGCCCTTGGCCGAGTGCACGGTGGCCAGCTTCACCGAGTCGGTGTCGCCGACCCGCCCGGCCTCCAGGCCGAATTCCTCCTCCTCGGCCGCGGCCAGGTAGGCCAGGAACGCGCCGAGCGTTGGTTCCTGCCCGTCCCCGGCGAACGCTGCCGCGGCGTCAGCGAACGCGTCCAGGTCGGCCCGCGCCGCTACCGGATCCGCGCCCGGCCGCGCGGCCACCTCGATGTCCAGGCCGAGCGCCCGCTCCACCTCGGTGACCAGCTCGGCCAGCGGCCGCCCGGCGTGGCCGCGCAGCACCCGCAGCTCGGCGGCGAGCGCGGTGAACCGGTGGTGCCCGGCCGCCGAGTAGGCGTCCGGGCCGCCGAGGTCATCCAGGGCCTCGATCAGGCTGCCCGGTTCCCTGGTCAGGTCGGTCATCGCCTGGGCCAGCAGGGCATCAGGCCCGGCCTCCGGCGGCGGCGCGGCGGCCGTGGCGATCGGGCTCGCCGGGCCGGCCGCGTCTGCCGGGGCAGCTGGGTTTGCCGGGGCGGCTGCCTCGCGGGCCAGCTCCCTGGCCCGGCGGCCGAGCGCGATCAGGTCGCGCGGGCCGATCCGCCAGCGCGGCGAGGTCAGCAGCCGGGCCAGGGCGTCGCTGGCGGCCGGGTCGTGCATCACCCGCAGCGTGGCCACGATGTCGGCCACCTCGGGCACCGTGAGCAGGCCGCCGAGCCCGACCACCTCGACCGGGATGCCGCCGGCCTCAAGCGCCGCCCGCAGCGCGGGGAACTGGGCCCGCTTGCGGCACAGCACCGCGATGTCCCCCGGCCGGACGCGGCGGTCCCGGTGATCGGAGTCCGCCCGCCCGTCCGGCCAGGGCCGGCCGTCCGGGGCCACGCCGGGCGGCAGGCTGAGCAGCGCGCTGATCCGCTGCGCCACCCAGTCCGCCTCCTGCGCCGCGGTGTCCAGCAGCGCGCAGACCACCTCGCCCCGCCCGGCCCGGTCCGGCGGCGCGACCAGCCGGGGCACCTCGGGCGCGATCGCGCGCAGCCCCTCCTGCACCGCAGCCGCCGCGTCCAGCACCCTGCCGGTGTTGCGGAAGCTGGTGGACAGCAGCGCGACCGGGGCCGGGCGGCCCGGTGCCTGGCCGCCCGGTGCCTGGGCCGCCCGGTGCCGGGCCGCACGGTGCCGCGGGGAAGTCGGTGCCGAACCGGCGCAGGTTGCCCGCGCTGGCCCCGCGCCAGCTGTAGATCGACTGGCACGGGTCGCCGACCGCGGTGACCGGGTGCCCGCCGCCGAACAGCGCCCGCAGCAGGACCAGCTGCGCGTGGCTGGTGTCCTGGTACTCATCCAGCAGCACCACCTGGTACCTGGCCCGCTCGCCCGCACCGACCTCCGGGTGCCGGGCCGCGATCCGGGCCGCCAGCGCCATCTGGTCGCCGTAGTCGATGACCTCCCTGGCCGCCTTGGCCGCGGCGTAGGCCGCTACCAGCGGCAGCAGCTGCTCGCGGACTCGCTGGCAGGCCAGGATCCGGCCGGCGCAGGGCCCGGCTTCGTCGCGCGCCGGATCGCACTGCTGTGCCAGCCAGCGGCCCGCCTCGATCACGTCACCGGGGCCGCGCAGGTGCTCCGACAGCTCGCCGGACAGCTCGAGCACGGCCGCGGTCACCGTGCTCGGGGCCCAGGTGATCGCGTCCATCGGCCCGTCGTAGGCGGCCACCACGCGCGCCGCGAGCTGCCAGGCCACGGCGGGCGTGATCAGGCGCAGGGCAGGCTCCAGCGCCTCCCGCAGCGCATGATCGGCCACCAGCCGCCCGGCGTAGGAGTGATAGGTGGTGATCACCGGCTCCCCGGCGAGCGGATCCCCGGTGAGAGGATCAGGCCCGGACGGCGCCAGCCCGGCCCGGCGCAGGCTGTGCAGCTGCAGCCGGACCCGCTCGGCCAGCTCGGCGGATGCCTTCCGGGTGAAGGTCAGGCCGAGCACCCGCTCCGGCCGGACCAGCCCGCCGGCGACCAGCCAGACCAGCCGGGCAGCCATCGTCTCGCTCTTGCCGGAGCCGGCCCCGGCGATGACCGCGAGCGGGGCCAGCGGCGCGCTGATCACCGCCGCCTGCTCCGCCGTCGGCTCGGCCCGGCCGAGCAGCCGGGCGAGCTGGGCCGGGCTGTAGCGCTCGGCACGGACGGCGGCCGCCAGTGGTCACGGGCTCACCTGCGCGCCGCGCTCGTGTACCGGGCAGCAGGCGGCCACCGGGCAGACCCGGCAGCCGGGGTTGGCCGTGGCGTGGAAGACCGGCCCGGCCATGCCCGCCGCGACGGTCCGGACCAGGCCGTGCGCCCAGCCCGGCTCCGGGTCGTCGGACAGTGCCCGCTGCCGCTGCACCCGCACCTGCGCGGCCAGCGCCGCCTTACCGACCTGGACCAGCTCGGCACCGCCCGGCTCGGCCAGGCCAAGCTCGGCGAACGCGCCGAGCAGCAGGGCCAGCTGGTAGACCCCGAGCTGCGGATGCCGGTCCAGGTCGGCGTCCGGCGGCCGGCTGCTGCCGGTCTTCAGGTCCACCACGATCGCCCGGCCATCGCCGTCCCGCTCCAGCCGGTCCACCTGGCCGGTGATCGTCACGTCGCCGACGGTGACCCGCAGGCTCTGCTCCACCGCCACCAGCTCGCGCGGGTTGCGCCGGTGCCAGTCCAGGAACCTGGCCACCATCCGCTCCGCCTGCTCCCGCTGCTTGGCGCTGTACCAGGAGCTGCCGAAATCCAGGTGCTGCCACATCTCGTCGACCAGCTTGGTGATGTCGCCGTCGTCGCAGCCGCGGGCGGCCAGCGCGGCCGCGGCGTGGATCACGGTGCCGAAGTGCCGGGCCACGCTGGGCGACCCGGCCCCGACCGCGGCGTCGAGCAGCCAGCGCAGCCCGCACCTGGTGAAGGTCTCGGCCTGGGACGGCGACAGCCGGACCGGGCCGGTGATGGCCGGGCCCGGCCCGGACAGCTCGGTGAGCGCGTACCACTGCCGCGGGCTGGCCCCGCGCACCCCGGTCGCCGCGAGCCGGGCCAGCTGAGCCGCGGCGAACCGGCGCACGGCCGGCGGCAGTCCCGGCTCGGCCGCCGCCCGGCGCAGCTCGGCGGTCAGGGCCGGCAGCGACAGCCAGCGCCCGGCGGCTCCGGTGACCTGCTCGATCTCGATGTCGTCACCGGCCAGCTCGGCCAGGAACCTGGACGGCCGCTCCTCCGCGTCGGCCCCGCCGACCGCGGTCACGACCAGGGTCCGGCGGGCCCTGCTGACCGCCACGTAGAACAGCCGGCGCTCCTCCTCCAGCAGCTTGGCGGCGAGCGCGACGGCCGCCGCGTCGGCGCCCTGCCGCTCGGCCGCGGCCGGCGTCCGCCCGGCCGCGATGTCCACCAGCTCATCCATGCCCAGCAGCGAGCCGCGCAGCCGGATGTCCGGCCAGGTGCCCTCCTGCACTCCGGCGACCACGACCAGGTCCCATTCCAGGCCCTTGGACCGGTGCGCGGTCAGCACCGTGACGGCTTCGCCACCGGGCGCGCGGGCGGCCAGCGTGTCACCGGCGATCTCCTGCCCGGCCAGGCTGTCCAGGAACAGCCGGGCCGAGCCCTGCGGCAGCCGGGCGGTGAACCTGGCCGCCGCGTCGAACAGGGCGAGCACCGCGTCCAGGTCGCTGTCCGCGGCCGCGCCGCGGGTGCCGCCGGCGGCACTGGCCGCCTGCCAGGCCGGCCCGAGCCCGGAGGCGTCCCAGACCGCCCACAGCACGTCGTGCGGCGTGCCGTCGCTGGCGGCCTGCGCGGCCAGGGTGAGCAGCCCGGCCACCCGCCGCGCCGCGGCCAGCGCCGCCCGCAGGCCGGGTCCGGCACCGGGCCCGTCACCGGGCTCGTCCGCCGGGCCGGAATCCGGCCAGCCGGCCATCGCCAGCTCGCGCGGGTCGCGCAGCGCCGCGGCCAGCGGCTCGGCGGCCGGCGGCTCCCCCGCGGCCTCGGCGGCGGCGCGCAGCACCCGGCGCAGCCGGCGCAGGCCGAGCGCGTCGGTGCCGCCCAGCGGCCCGGTCAGCAGCTCGGCGGCGGCCTGCTCGTCCAGCGCGCCCGGCCGCAGCGCGCAGTGCAGCAGGGCCAGCAGCGGCCGGGTGCCGGGCTCGGCGCCGAGCGGCAGCTCGTCCCCGGCCACCTGCACCGGAACGCCGGCGCCGCCCAGCGCCCGCTGCAGCGCGGGCACCTGGCGGGTGGCCGAGCGCACCAGCACCGCCATGTCCGACCAGGGCACGCCGTCGATCAGGTGCGCCCGGCGCAGGATGTCGGCGATCACCGCCGCCTCCTGGCTGGCACTGGCCGCGACGATCACGCGCGGGATGCCGGCCGGCGCGTCCGGCAGCGGGATCAGGTCGCGGTGGTCGCGTTTCGCCGCCGTGCTCCTGGCTCCCGGTGGCGCCGGCAGCCGGCTCGCTACCCGGCGCGACGCGGCCAGCAGCGCCCCGCCGCTGCGGCGGCAGGTGCGCAGCGCGATCAGCCGGGCCTGGCTGCCGTCCGGGGCCCGGAACCGGTCGGCGAACCGGCCGATCGCGTCCACGTCGGCGCCGCGGAAGGCGTAGATCGACTGGTCCGGGTCGCCGACCGCGATCAGCTCCCGGCCGTCGCCGGCCAGCGCGTGCAGCAGCTCCTCCTGGGCCGGGTCGGTGTCCTGGTACTCATCCACCAGCACCACGTCGTAGGCCTGCCGCTCGCGCTGCCGGACCGCGGCACGGCCGAGCAGGGCGCCGGCGATCCGCACGATCTCGGCGTAGTCGTAGGCAGGCACCGGGGCCAGGTCGAACCGGGCGGCGTAGGAGTCCAGGAACCGGCCCGCCGCCACCCAGTCGTCCCGGCCGCGCCGGGCGCCGAGGCCGGCCAGTGCCTGGCCGTCCAGGCCGCGCTCGGCCGCCCGGAGCAGGAAGTCCCGCAGCTCGGCGGCGAACCCGCGGGTGCCCAGGGCCGGGCGGAGCCGCTCCGGCCAGTTCGCCCCGCCGTCGGCCGCCTCGCCGCGCAGCAGCCGCCGCACCTCAAGCAGCTGCTCCGGCCCGGACAGCAGCACCGGCGGCTCGTCCCCGGCCAGCACGAACTCCCGGCGTACCAGCGCGTAGGCGTAGCTGTGGAAGGTCAGCGCCAGCGGCTGCGAGGTGGTGCGGCCCAGCTGCAGGGTGATCCGCTCGCGCAGTTCGGCCGCCGCCTTGCGGCTGAAGGTCAGCACGAGCACCCGCCGGGGATCGATGCCGCGGCGGGTGACCCGGTCGGTCACCGCGGCCACGATGGCCGTGGTCTTGCCGGTGCCCGGTCCGGCCAGCACCAGCAGCGGCCCGCCGGAATGGCCGACCACCTGGCGCTGGGCGTCATCCAGCTCAGGCGGCTGCGCCGCCGGGACCGGCCGGCGGACAAGGCGGTAGGAAGGCGCACTGGCATTCATGTCGAATTGCATTCCAGCAGATGCCTGCGACAGTTTGCGGCCATTTACCGCACCGGCGCTGGCGGCGGGCCAGGGCCATTCCTGGCTAGCCTGGCCAGCGGGCGCGGCGCATGTCCACCCGGCCAGGCCGGCCGTCGGCGCCCTGCCGCAGCGGCGTGCCCTCCCGCTGGTAATGCCCGAGCGCGGTGCGCTCGTGCCCGGCCAGCAGGGACCCGTCCGCGTGCACCACCCGCCACCAGGCCACCGCGCCGCCCCACAGCGACATCACCCGGCCGACCTGGCGCGGCCCGCCCTCGCCGAGATACTCGGCGACATCCCCGTAGGACATCACCTGGCCGGGCGGGATCGCCTCGGCCACGTCCAGCACCCGGCTGGCGAACTCGGGCAGTACCGGCCCGGCCGCCATCGCGGCATCGGGGCCCGGGCCCTGGCGGCGCGGGGTCATTCGTGCGCCCCGCCCGATCCGCCCCGGCCCGACGGCGCCGCGTGCCGGCCCGTCGGTGCCGCCTGCCAGGGGAACCTGGGCTCGGCGGCGGCATGGCCGGCCGCGGGCTGACGATCGCCCTCAGCCGCCGACGGCTGACCCGGCCCGTGCGGCGGGCCGGCGTCATACGGCGGGGCTGTGCCATATGGCGGGGCTGTGCCATACGGCTGGGCGGTGTCATACGGCTGGGCGGTGTCATACGGCGGGGCGGTGTCATAGCCGGGGCCGGGGCCTGGCCGCAGTGCCGCCTGCCGCAATGCCGCCCGCCGCAGCGCCGCCCGCCGCAGCGCGGCAAGCCGCACGCCGGACCCGGCCACCAGCGCCAGGCAGCCGCGCCGCGAGCAGGGCCAGCAGCACCAGCACCGTGGCGCCCCTGGGGCCGATCGGTGCCGCGGGTACCGCGGCCTGGCCGCCGCCGAAGAACCCGGCCGGCCGCACGCCGTGCTGGCCCCGGCCCGGCCCGGCCAGCCTGCCCGCCTCGGCCAGCGCCGCGGCGGCATCCACGGTGCCGAAACCCACCCGGTCGTCGTAGCCGCCGGGCGGCCGGTCCCTGGTCGTGCTGGTGATGGCCCGGCCGACCAGCGCGGGCGACAGGCGCGGGTAGCTGGACTTGATCAGCGCGGCCACGCCCGCGGTCAGCGCGCAGGCCGGGCTGGTGCCGCTCACCAGCCAGTAGAGGCCGTCGTTGCCCTGGGCAGGCACCTTGACGCCGGGCGCGGCTACCTGCACGGAGAGATTGTCGCTGGAGAACGCCGCCGGGGCGCCCGCCTGGTTCACCGCCGCCACCCCGAGCACGCCGGGATAGTTCGCCGGATAGGAGTACGGGGCGTGGCCGGTGCCGTCGGCGTCGGCGGGCGCGCCGGAGTTGCCGGACGAGGCGACCACGACCACGTTGTGGCTGAGAGCGTCCTGCAGGGCCAGCCGGACCGCGCGGCTGGCCGTGGTGTACCCGAGCGACATGCTGATGACGCTCGGCGCCGTGCCCGGTCGCGTACCTGATCGCCTCGGCCAGCTGATGCCAGCTCCGGGCGAGAGGCTCGTGCTCGTACCGCGCGTAACCGGGGTCGCCCTGGTCGGTGATGACCCGGATGGACAGCACCCGGGCCCGCGGCGCGACGCCGAGGATCCCGCTGTCGTCGCCGCTGCCATGGCCGTGGCCGGCGATCAGCGAGGCCATCCAGGTGCCGTGCACGCCCCAGTCCGGGTTGCTGGACGGGGTGCCGACCCCGGTCAGGTCCGGGCCGGTGATCACCGACCCGGCCAGGTCCGGGACGCCGGGCGCGACGCCGCTGTCGATCACCGCCACGATCACGCCCTGGCCGCGGGTGCGCTGCCAGGCGGCCGGGGCCCTGACCGCGTTCAGCACCCACTGCTGGGCGGTGCGCACGCTGTCGGCCCTGGCCGGGATCGCGCCAATGATCATCAGGGTCACGGCCGCCGCGGTCAGCGAGCACCGCGCCCGGTCACGGCGCCGCGCGCGCAGCCGCGTCGTGCGCGCCGTCAGCATCCCGGCGCCCCGGGGCAGTGCGGCACGGCCGGCCGGGCGCCGAGCGGCGCGCCGATGGCGCCGGCCACGCCATCGGCCAGGCTGCTCATCTCCTGGTCGGCGTAGCTGTCCGAGGACATCCGCACCAGCGGCCTGCCATCGGCGTAGCCCGCCGCCGACAGGATCAGGTAGGGGCCGTCGCTTGCGGCCGCCGGACAGCTGGCGCTGCGCGCCGCCGAAGCCGGCCGCCAGGGTGCCGGGAACGGCGGCCGGCCGGACGCCGGGCCGTGGCTGGCGGCCGCCCGGCGGCGCGGCCGCGGTGATTTCCCGCGCCGCGTCGGCCGCCGCCGCATGGCCGGGCAGCACGGCCACCCCCACGGTGACCAGCATGCTGCCGGTCGAGTCGGCGTAGCTCGCCCGGAGCACCGCGGTGCAGCCGAGCCGGCTCAGGATCCGGGCCGCGGCCGGGTCGGTCGCCGCGGCACAGCCTGCCTGGCGGGCGATGCCGAGCCGGTGCGCGGTGAGCAGCGACGCCGCTGGCCGAGTTCAGCAGCTCAGCGGGCAGCCGGTAGCTGACCGCGGGCGGGAAGATCCGGCCGGCGGGCAGCGTGCGCCAGCGCCTGGACACCTCCCAGGCCATGATCTGGCGCTGCTGGGCCGGGCTGAAGCCGCGCGGCAGGAACTGACTGGCCATGCCGATCCCCGCGGCGGCCAGCCCGCACAGGCCGAGGACCAGGCCGGCCGCGATCAGGCCGAGCCGCCAGCCGTGACGGTGGGCAGCCGGCCGGCCCGGCGCGGGCAGCCAGCCGGCCGGCGGCGGGCTGTCCTCGCCGTCCGGGCGCTCCGGCTGCATGACCACAACGGAATGGTAGTTCGGGTCTGCCCGTGCCTTTGGCCCGCCGGAGTGCGGCTCAGTACACCGGCAGCGACGGGTCGACCGTGCTCACCCAGGACAGCACGCCGCCGCCGACGTGCACCGCGTCGGCAAAGCCCGCCTTCTTCAGCACGGCCAGGCACTCGGCGCTGCGGGCCCCGCTCTTGCAGTGCAGCACGATCTGCCGGTCCTGCGGCAGCCGCTCCAGCGCCGCGCCGGACAGGATCTGGTCCTTGGGGATCAGCACCGAGCCGGGGATGGACACGATCTCGTACTCGTTCGGCTCCCTGACGTCGATCAGGAAGATGTCCTCGCCCCGGTCCTGCATGGCCTTGAGCTCGGCCGCGGTGATCGTGGCGCCGGCCGCGGCGTCCTGGGCGTCGGCCGAGACCGTACCGCAGAACGCCTCGTAGTCGATCAGCTGAGTGATGGTCGGGTTCTTCCCGCAGATCGGGCATTCCGGGTCTTTCCGCACGGTGACCGACCGGTAGCTCATCTCCAGCGCGTCATAGATCATCAGCCGCCCGGCCAGCGGCTCGCCGATGCCGGTGATGACCTTGATGGCCTCGTTGACCTGGATGGACCCGATCGAGGCACACAGCACGCCGAGCACGCCGCCCTCGGCGCAGGACGGCACCATGCCCGGCGGCGGCGGCTCCGGGTACAGGCAGCGGTAGCACGGGCCGTGCTCGGCCCAGAACACGCTGGCCTGGCCGTCGAAGCGGTAGATGGATCCCCAGACGTACGGCTTGCCGAGCAGCACGCACGCGTCGTTGACCAGGTACCTGGTGGCGAAGTTGTCGGTACCGTCCACGATCAGGTCGTACTGGGCGAAGATCTCCATCGCGTTGTCGGAGTCCAGCCGCACCTGGTGCAGGACCACCCGCACGTGCGGGTTGACCTCGGCGATCCGGTCGGCGGCCGACTGTGCCTTGGGCCTGCCGATGTCCGACTGCCCGTGGATGACCTGGCGCTGCAGGTTGGATTCCTCGACCACGTCGAAGTCGATCACGCCGAGCGTGCCCACTCCGGCCGCGGCCAGGTAGAGCAGGGCCGGCGAGCCCAGGCCGCCCGCGCCGACGCAGAGCACCTTCGCGTTTTTCAGCCGCTTCTGGCCGGTCATCCCGACCTCCGGGATGATCAGGTGGCGTGAGTACCGCAGGACCTCGTCGGTGCTGAGATCCGCGGCCGGCTCGACCAGCGGTGGCAGTGACACTGTGGCTCTCCCCGGTTGTCGTCTGGGCTACCCCTAGTCGGCAACCAGCCGGGCAGGCCATGCATTCCACCAGGAAAGTGCCCGCGCGTGCCGAAAATGTCACCGGGCCGGGATACAACACAGGGCATGCCGGAGACACCGCCGCCCGCCGGAGAAGCCCCCGCAGCCGGGCAGGTGCTGCCACTGGCCCCGTCCCGGCGCGCGCCATCCCGGCGCATGCCGCCCAGGCGGCCGCTGCCCGATGCCGTCGCCGTGCGCCGGATCGCGGTTCCCGAGTCCGCGCCGCCCTACGACGACGAGCTGCCGGCCGATGGCAAGCCCGCCGCGGGGCAGGCACCCCCGCCCAGGAAGCGCACCGCCCGGGCGGCCGGCATCCGGGTCGGTCAGCCCGGCCCGCCCGGTGAGCCGCGCCGGGAGCCGTCGCGGACAGGCGGCCAGGCGGCTGCCTGGCCGAGCCGGTTTGCCCAGGTGCTGGCCGAGACGCTGGCCGGCTCCCGGCCGCCGCGCCAGATCACGCCCTGGACCACCGAGCAGGCTCGCCGGCAGCTGCGCCAGCTCGGCCCGATGCTGTCCGCGGGCCAGCAGCCGCGGGTGCGCCGGGTGATGACCTCGTGCCCGGCCAGCCGACGTGGTGGAGCTGACCGCGGTCGTGGCGTTCGGCCCGCGGGTCCGGGCCCTGGCAGTGCGGCTGGAACGAGACGTGCTACGCGGAACGAGACGTGCGGGACGCGGGCGGCCGCGGGCAGCGGCGAGACCGCAACCAGGCGGCCCCGGCCGCGAGCCGGACGGGTGCCCGCTGGCGGTGCACGGCGGTCGAGTCCGCCTGAGCGGCGGCGGCGCGACGGCCCGGTTACCGGTTACGCGGGTCGCCGTGGCACTGCTTGAACTTGCGGCCGGAGCCGCACGGGCAGGGCGCGTTCCGGCCGACCCTGGAGTAGTCCGAGTCGCCGGCCGATGCCTCGCTGCGCTCGACCGCACCCGAGCCGTCCGCGCTCGGCGCGCTGTACTGGAGCCGGGCCGGGCGCCGCGGCTGCTGCAGCCCGCGTCCGCCCAGGGCGGCCGGGACGGCGGCCTGGCCGCGCTCGCCGGCCGGGGCCGGGCCTGCCGCGGGCTCCGGCGAGGCGTGCCGCGTGCCGGCGTGCCGCGCCGCCTGCCCGGCCGCCCGCCGCGCGTCCGCCCGCCCGGCTGTCCGCTGGCCGGCTGCCGGCGCCGGGCGTCCGCGCCCGGCGCGGCGCCGGGAGCTGCGCGGCCGACCGCCTGGCCGGTGCCAGCCGCGCCGGGACCGGCCTCCTCCACGATCGGGTTCTCCTGCACCTGCACCTGCACGTTGAACAGGCTGCCGACCGACTCTTCCTTGATCGCCTCCATCATGGCGTTGAACAGGTCGTAGCCCTCGCGCTGGTACTCGATCAGCGGATCGCGCTGGGCCATGGCCCGCAGCCCGATGCCCTCGCGCAGGTAGTCCATCTCGTACAGGTGCTCGCGCCACTTGCGGTCCAGCACCGACAGCACGACCCGCCGTTCCAGGTCGCGCATCAGCTCGGTGCCCAGCTCCTCGGTCCGCCGGTCGTAGGCGGCCTGCATGTCCTCCTGCACGATCTCGGTGATCAGGTCGCCGGACAGCCCGGCCCGCTCGCCGCCTGCCTCCTCGATCACCTGGTCGCTGCGTGATCCCGCCGGGGTACAGCTGCCGGAACGCGCGTCCAGAGCTGGTCCAGGTCCCACTCCTCGGGGAAGCCGTCGGCCGTGGCGGCCCCGACGTACCCGGTCACCACGTCGTTGATCATCCGGCGGATCTGCTCCTGCATGTCGGCGCCCTCGAGCACCTCGCGCCGCTCGGCGTAGACCACCTGCCGCTGCCGGTTCATCACGTCGTCGTACTTGAGCAGGTCCTTGCGGATCTCGAAGTTCTGCTGCTCGATCTGGGTCTGCGCGCTGCGGATCGAGCGGGTGACGGTCTTGGACTCGATCGGGATGTCCGGCGGGGTCTTGAGGAACTCCATGATGTGCGCGATCTTCTCGGCGTTGAGCATCCGCATGAGATCGTCCTGCAGCGACAGGTAGAACCGCGACTCGCCGGGGTCGCCCTGCCGGCCGGACCGGCCGCGCAGCTGGTTGTCGATCCGGCGGGACTCGTGCCGCTCGCTGCCGAGCACGTAGAGCCCGCCGAGCCCGACCACTTCGGTCGTGCTCCTCGGCCACCGCGCGCTTGGCCTTGTCCACCGCCTCGGGCCAGGCCGCCTCGAAGTCCTCCGGGCTGTCCACCGGAGACAGGCCGCGCTGGTGCAGCTCGAGGTCGGCGATGAACTCGGGGTTGCCCCCCAGCATGATGTCGGTGCCGCGGCCGGCCATGTTGGTCGCCACGGTGACCGCGCCCTTGCGCCCGGCCTGGGCCACGATCGCCGCCTCGCGCTCGTGGTACTTGGCGTTCAGTACCTCGTGCGGGATGCCCTTGCGCTTGAGCATCTTGGAGACCAGCTCGGACTTCTCCACGCTGATCGTGCCGACCAGGACCGGCTGGCCCGCGTGGTGCCGTTCCGCGATGTCCTCGACCAGGGCGTCGAACTTGGCCTGCGCGGTCTGGTACACCACGTCGCGCTGGTCGCCCCTGATCATCGGCATGTTCGTCGGGATCGGCAGCACGCCGAGCTTGTAGGTCTGGTGGAACTCGTTGGCCTCGGTCATCGCGGTACCGGTCATCCCGGCCAGCTTGTCGTAGAGCCGGAAGTAGTTCTGCAGCGTGATCGTGGCGAGGGTCTGGTTCTCGTCCTTGATCTGGACGCCTTCCTTGGCCTCGATGGCCTGGTGCATGCCCTCGCTGTAGCGGCGCCCGTGCAGGATCCGGCCGGTGAACTCGTCAACGATCAGCACCTCGCCGTTGACGACCACGTAGTCCTTGTCCTTCTTGTACAGCTCCTTGGCCTTGATGGCGTTGTTGAGGAAGCTGACCAGCGGCGTATTCACCGATTCGTACAGGTTCTC
Organism: uncultured Actinomycetota bacterium; assembly: GCA_963719705.1. Taxonomy (GTDB): domain Bacteria; phylum Actinomycetota; class Actinomycetes; order Streptosporangiales; family Streptosporangiaceae; genus CAVRCV01. The sequence goes on along the minus strand of CAVRCV010000004.1, from coordinate 276,448 downwards.
GATGCCGAGCCACGTCCTCGACCTTCTCGACCCCGCTCTCCAGGATGCCGACGGTCTTCTTCTTCTCGTCCACCTCGTAGTCGCCGTCGCCGTCTTCGCCCCGCCGCAGCCGCGGCGCGATCTTGGCGAACTCCAGGTACCAGATGCTGTTCTGGTCCGCCGGGCCGCTGATGATCAGCGGGGTGCGGGCCTCGTCGATCAGGATCGAGTCCACCTCGTCCACGATCGCGAAGTGATGCCCGCGCTGGACGCATTCCTCCAGCCCCCAGGCCATGTTGTCCCTGAGGTAGTCGAAGCCGAACTCGTTGTTCGTGCCGTAGGTGATGTCGGCCGCGTACTGCCTGCGGCGCTCGTCCGGCTCCATCTGGGCCAGGATCACGCCCACGGTCAGGCCGAGGAAGTGGTGAATCCGGCCCATCCACTCGGCGTCCCGCTTGGCCAGGTAGTCGTTGACCGTGACCACGTGCACGCCCTTGCCGGACAGCGCGTTGAGGTAGGCGGGCAGCACCGCGGTGAGGGTCTTGCCCTCGCCGGTCCTCATCTCCGCGATGTTGCCGAAGTGCATGGCCGCGCCGCCCATCAGCTGCACGTCGAAGTGCCGCTGGCCGAGCGTGCGCGTGGCCGCCTCCCGGACCGCGGCGAAGGCCTCGGGCATCAGGTCGTCGAGCGACTCCCCCTCGGCGTGGCGCTCCCGGAACTCGGCCGTCATGTCCCGCAGCTCGGTGTCGCTGAGCGCGGCGAAGTCCTCCTCGATGGAGTTGACCTGGCTGGCGATCCGGCTGAGCTTGCGCAGGAGCTTGCCCTCGCCTGCGCGAAGGACGCTATCGATGATTGCAGGCACTTGACGTCGCGCTCCTCGCGAATCGTGGGACCGGCCGGTTCTTAGCCATGGTAGGCGAGACCGGGGGCGATGCCGAGCCGACGCGATCGCTGCCCGCTGACGAGGGGGCGGATGCTCGCCCCCGGCAGGCCCTGACCACAATGATAGGAACTTCGGGCACGCAGCACGAGAGGAGCACCGCGCATGGCCAACCAGGTTGAGCCGGGCACCGTGGGGGGCGCCGCGCCAGAGCCCGGTGCCGCACCGGCACCGCGCAGGCCGCGGAGGGGCGGCCTGCCTACGTCGGGCAGGCGCCCGGCAGCCCGGTGGCCCCGTACGTCACGTTCCACGGCCGGACGGTCTCCTGGGTCGCCGTCTCCACGATCATGGTGGGCTTCCTGGTCGGCGGGCTGGGCCTGGCCTTCGACCACCATGGCCCGATCTGGTGGCTGTTCTGGCTCGGCGTCGGCCTGGCCGCTCTCGGCGCCTGATCGCGCTGGCCACCGGCATCTTCGACGACTGGTACTAAGCCGGCAGCACCCGGCTGTCGGCCCGGCGCCAGACCCGACTGTCAGAGCGCCCGGCTACGCTCTGGCTGGTGAGCCGATCCGGCCTGCCGGCCCCGCAGGTGACCCTCACGCCCGATGAGGCGCGCCTGATCATGCTGCGCGCGCAGGGACTGGTCGGCACCGAGGGGCGGCGCGGCGGAGTTCCCGGCATGCTCCGGCGGCTGGGCGCCGTCCAGCTGGACACGATCAGCGTGCTGGCCCGCTCGCACGAGCTGGTTGCCTACGCCCGGCTCGGCGCGGTCGGCCGGGCCCGGGTCGAGCGGGCCTACTGGCACCCGCGCCAGGCCGCCGCGTTCGAGTACTGGTCGCACGCGGCGTGCGTGCTGCCGATCGAGGAGTGGCCCTGGTACGCGTTCCGGCGGCGTGCCTTCCGCGAGCGCGGTCAGCGCTGGCACCGCAGCCACCCGGACGTCTGCGCCAGGGTGCTGGCCAGGATCACCGCCGAGGGCCCGCTCACGGCCACCGACCTCGGCGGTGCCAAGAACGGCGGCCCCTGGTGGGACTGGTCCGAGACCAAGATCGCGGTCGAGTGGCTGCTGGACACCGGCGAGGTCGTCTGCTCCCGCCGGTCTGGCTGGCGGCGGGTCTACGACCTGCCGGAGCGCGTCCTGCCGCGGGAGCTGCTGGGCGCCGACCCGGCCGATGCCGAGTGCCTGATCCACCTCGCCGCCGTGACCGGACGGGCCCTCGGCGTGGCCAGCGTCGCCGACCTGACCGACTACCAGCGGGTGACGAACTTCGGCAACGGCCGGAACGCCGCCGGGCTCCGGGCCGCGGACGCGGCTGTAGCGGCCGGGCTGGTCCCGGTCGCGGTCGAGAACCCGGCAGGCGCCCCGCAGCCCGCCTGGGCCGACCCGGCCGCCCTGGCGAGCCTGTCCGGCGACGCGGCGGCCCGCCGCGGCCGGCCCCGGGTGACGCTGCTGTCCCCGTTCGACTCGCTGGTCTGGGACCGCAAGCGGACCCGGCGGATGTTCGGCTTCGAGCACAGCCTGGAGGCCTACGTGCCGCCGGCCAAGCGGGTACACGGCTACTTCACGATGCCGCTGCTGGCCGGCGGACGGCTGGTCGGCCGGGTGGATCCGGCCCGCAGCGGCCGGACCCTGGTCGCGCGCAAGCTCAGCCTGGACACGCCGCGCGCGGCCGAGCCGATGGCCAGGGCCCTGGCGGCCGCCGCCGCCTGGGTGGACTGCGACAACGTGCAGCTCGGCCACATCATCCCGTCCCGGCTGGAGCAGCGCCTGCGCTCCGCCCTCGCGGCTACCGGAGCCAGGCTGACCGCGGTCTAGCCGAACTCGATCAGCTTGTCCCGGACGGCGACCATGACGGCTTCCATCCTGGAATGGATCTGGAGTTTCTCCAGGATGTTGCGGACGTGGTTCTTGACCGTGTTGTCGGAGATGAACAGCTCCCTGGCGATGTCCCGGTTGTTCATGCCCTTGGCCACGAGCTTGAGCACCTGCATCTCCCGCTCGGTGAGCCTGGGCGCCGGGATCCGCTCAGCCCGCTCCTCCTCGTCCCGCCGGGCCAGCGCGGCGAACTCGATCAGCAGCTTGCCGGCCATAGACGGGTTGATCAGCGACTGGCCGCCGTGCACGGCCCGGACCGTGTCCGCGACCTCATCCAGCGGGATGTCCTTGAGCAGGTAGCCGCTCGCGCCGGCCCGGATGGCCTCGAAGAGGTCCTCCTCCTCGTCGCTGATCGTGAGCATGACGATCTTGGCGCTCGGCACGACCTCCTTCATCGCCCGGCAGGCCTCGATCCCGCTGCTGCGGGGCATGCGGATATCCATCAGCACGACGTCGGGCAGCGACTCGCCGGCCTTCTCGACCGCCTCGGCACCGTCGCTCGCCTCGCCCACCAGCTCGATGTCCGGCTCGGCGTCCAGCACCATCTCCAGGCCGCGGCGGAACAAGGCATGATCGTCAACGATCAGCGTGCGGATGGGCTCGGGGCGCTCTGGGGTGCCCGGAACGTCGTCGCCGCCCCCGGTGCTACTTCCCATGTCCCTCCTTCCTTCACTGATCATCACGACCCACCGGGAACGGGTCAGTGCGCAGCGCGCGCCTGCCGGCACAGCCGGACGGGGTCTGCCCGGCGGCCGCGCAGCAGGCGCCGCGGATACGGTACCGCCGTGTGCTCAAACTCTTACTGACCGGCGCGCCGCATGCAAGCGCGACTGGCGCCCGCTAGCCCGCGCCGAGACGCGCCGCGCCGCTCGGGGTACCGGGCTGACCGCTGCGGGCACCGTTGCCGTGCAGCCCGGCCGGGACCGGCGACGGCTGTCCGGCCGCCTTCTCGGCGGCCGTGTCGACCAGGCGGATCACGCCGTACTGATAGCCACGGCGGCGGTACACCACGCTCGGCAGGCCGCCCTGCACGTCCCGGAACAGGAAGAAGTCGTGCCCGACCAGTTCCATCTCCAGCAGGGCCTGGTCGATGGCCATCGGCCTGGCACCGTGGAACTTCTCCCGCACCACCAGCGGGCCGTCGCCGTCCATCTCGATCTGCACCACGTCGTCGGCAGCGGGGCTGGCGCCTGGCACGCCGGAAACGGGTTCGGCGGCGGGCCCGGCTGCCTCGGGCAGGTCGGCCAGCCGGGCCGTGGCGTGCGCCACGTAACGCCCCTTGCGGCGGTCGTTGGCCCGCCGGAGCCGGGACTCCAGCTTGGCCAGCGCCATGTCGAGCGCGGCGAAACGGTCCTCGGCGGCGGCCTCGGCGCGGATCGCCGGTCCGCTGGACGTGATGGTCAGCTCGACGCGCTCCTTGCGCCCGGACTGACGCGGATTGCGCTCGGCAGATACCTCTACGTCGACCCTGATCGCCCTGGCGACCAGTCTCTCGATCTTGGTGAGCTTTCCGGTCGCGTGCTTGCGGAACCGTTCCAGCACGTCGGTGTGCCGGCCCTTGAAGATGATGTCCACTGCGGAACCCCCTTCTGCCCGGACCTCCGGCGACACCCGCCCGGCCGACCTGGTCTTCGACCCCACATCCGCCTGCTGAGAGGTTCGCGGCGAGCTTGTGCCACTACTACCCTTCTCCCTACCCGGGGGACATCGGATTCCCCGGCGGGGCAGGACTTACTTCTAAGCCGCACCGTGATCGGTCGACGAGAAGTCGCCTTACGTGGGCCGTTTCGCCTGCGGCTGGCATCGGCTTGCCGGGACTGCTGCCCCGCTGATGGCGGGGAAGCCTGCCCAGCGCAACCACGGACCCGGGCGGGTGCCATGACACGACGCTAGCCCGGTCGGGTCCGAATGTCAGGTGCAGCGGCCATGAGTTTGCGCAGAGTCCGGCCTTATGGCTTAACGCCTGGTCAGCCCGGATAGACCGGGCTGGTGCCGTTGGCTACCTGGGTCCAGGAGGTAAGCGCCGGGTCAAAGCTCAGGATCACGCCCGGCACCATTCCGGCGATCAGCGACCCGGTCAGCCCGGCCTGTGTTCCGCTGGCGGCAACCGAGCTGACGCGGCCCACCGGGGTGGGGATGGCCGTGGCGCTGCCGCCATTGAGCGGAACCTGATAGAGCTGGCTGGCTTCCAGTCCCGCGTTCGACAGCACGACGATGTAGTCGGCGTTGTACCAGGTCAGCATCGACGGATTGGGCACGCCGGCGCCGACAGCCTGCATCTGCGGCCCGATCTGGAACTGGCTCCTGGCCGGTGTGTGGTTAATGGCCCCGAGCAGGATCGTTGCCGCGCCCCTGACCGGACGCACGATCATCGCGACCCGGACGCCGTCGGGCGCGACCCGCAAATCGGTAATGGCGTCTCCTGGCGGCACGCCCTGGGTGACGACCGGAAGGGCAGCACCGCCGTCCTGGGGCAGGAACCAGACGTGCGAGCCGGCCGCAACCCAGATGTTTCCCAGGTCGTCCACGCTCAGCGCCGTGCAGGCGCCGCCGGACAGCCGCCGGGACATTACCTGGGCCCGGCGGCCGGGCGGCCCGGTGATGACCGAGCACCCGCCCCGCCCCGGCACTATCCCGGCCACCTCAGCACCGCCGGGCGCCACCGCGATCCTGGTGATCCGGTCCCGGACCGGCCACGCCAGCCGGGCCGGCCGTCTTCCCGCGGTCAGCACGCCGATCTTGCGGTACCGGTCGAGGAAGTAAACCCGGCTGGCGGACCTGACGGGCAGCCACTTACTGAACTGCTGCTGCAGCAGCAGTTTCTGGCTGACGGCCCTGCCGTTGATCTTCAGCTGCACCGAGGTGACCGCCGAAGGCGTGTACGAGGAGCCAGTCAGGGTCCACACGAGCTGGGCTTCCATCTCGCTCAGGGCCTGCCGGGACGCATGCGCGGCTGCACCGCCGAGATTGACCACCGCGCTGGTGGCCGTGATCGATACGCCGAGCAGGGTCGTGCCCGTCGGGAAGCCGGTCGTCGCGGCGCCGCTCAGCCAGCTGTCCTGAAGGCTCTGCAGCACCAGCGCCCGCACCAGTCCGGTGGCAGGCTCGTTCGGGCTTTCCTGCTGCGGGACGAAGACCGGATCGGGCACCAGCGATTGCGGCCCGAGGAAGTACAGGTCGCGCGGCACGTAGTCGGTCTCGAACGCGGCCTGGGTGAGAATCAGCGACGAGGGGAGCTGGTAGATCCGCCACTGCCCGCCGATCTTCTGCAGGTAGAACAGGAACGGCTTGGCCCGGGCGCCGCTGGCCTTCAGGTACTGGCCGGAGTCGGTGAGCGTGGCCAGGCTCGGCCCGGTGACCTTGGCGGCGGCGTACAGCGTCTGCGATCCGGGCGCGACCACGTTCACCGGGGGCTTCTTCCTCGTCAGCTTGACCAGCGGGGGCTGCTCGACCACCGTGGCCGCCCAGCCGGGGTGCCAGCTCTTGGCTGCCCTGGGAGTCAGGTACTCGCGGGCCACCGCGTGATCGTGGGCGAAGCTGGCACTCGCGGCCAGGAAACCCGCCACGATCTCGGCCTGGTTCCAGCCCCGGCCGGGCGGTTCCGCGATCTGCTGCGGCAGTTCCTGCTCCTGCACCGCACCGAGCTGGGTGCCCGCGTACCGCACCGCGCTGCTGCCTGGCAGGTCGGCACACCCGGCGCCGAGCACGGCAAGCGCGACCGCACCAGCCGTCAGCCAGGCCGCGGCGGGCCTGCCGCCGTCCGCCCGGTCCGCCCGGTCCTCCCGGCCGCCGCTCCTGCTGCCCGCCGGGCGCTGATCGCTAGCCATGGGGTCCGTCCTCCCGCCCGGACAGGTCCCCGGCCCCGTTGGCACCCGCGCCGGGCCCGCGTTCTGACCGAAGGGCGGCCAGCTCGGCCTCGTCCGGGCCGAGGGGCAGCGGCGACCCGGCTAGCTCGGCACCGGCCTGCCGGGGCACGGTCAGCCGGAACACCGAGCCGCGGCCGAGCTGGCCCCACGCCTCCAGCCAGCCGCCGTGCAGCCGGGCGTCCTCCAGCGCGATCGCCAGGCCGAGGCCGGTGCCGCCGGTCGTCCTGGCCCTGGCCGGGTCGGCGCGCCAGAACCGGTCAAAGACCAGCTGCTCCTCGCCGGGACCGAGGCCCACGCCGTAGTCCCGGACCGAGATCGCCACCGCGTCCCGGTCACCGGCCACGGTGACCACAACGTCCCTGCCCTCACCGTGCTCCACCGCGTTCACCAGCAGGTTCCGCAGGATGCGCTCGACCCGGTGCCGGTCGGCCTCGGCCACGCAGGGCCCGGCAGGCAGCCGGAACTCGATCTTGGCGCCCCGGCGCTCGGCCAGCTGCTGGGCCACGTCGGCGGCCTGCCGGACCAGGTCGCAGATGTTGACCGGCTCAGCGTCCAGCGTGGCCGCGTTCGCGTCGTACCTGGAGATCTCCAGCAGGTCGATCAGCAGCGACTCGAACCGCTCCAGCTGGCTGTGCAGCAGCTCGGCCGACCTGCTCGCGTCCGGGAGGAGCTGCTGCCTGGACTCATACAGCAGGTCGGCGGCCCACCTGATGGTCGTGAGCGGGGTCCGCAGCTCGTGCGATACGTCCGAGACGAACTGGCGCTGCACCTGGGACAGGCCCTCCAGCTCGGCCATCTTCTCCTGCAGGCTGGCTGCCATCTCGTTGAACGACGAGGCCAGGGCCGCCAGCTCGTCGGTCCCCTTGACCTGCATCCGGTCATCGAGATTCCCGGTCGACAGCCGCCTGGCTCCCTGTGCTGCCCTGGCCACCGGCGCCACTACCCAGCGGGTGACCAGCGAGGCCACCCCGGCCAGCAGGAAGACCAGGGCGAAGGCGGACAGCAGCAGAGTGTCCTGGACCAGGGACAGGGTCCGCTGCTCCTGGGTCAGCGGGAAGAAGTAGTACAGCTGGTAGTAGTTCCCCAGCCGGGCACCGAAGAGCAGTCCCGGAACCGGCTGGCGTCCCCCCGGCGGCGGCATCCGGACCGACAGGTAGGCGAACCGGTCCGGGTGCCGGGTTACCGCGGCTACCAGCCGGGCCGGGATGTCACTGACCACCAGGCCGGAGAAGTTCCCGGGCGTGTAGACCGGCGCTCCGCGGTACCGCGGCAGGATGAGGATCGCCACGCCGAAATCGCTCGAGCTCTCCGCGAGCGGCTGAAGATTACTGATGATGCTCTGCAGCAACAAGCCGGCCTTCCGGCCCGGCCTGAACTCGATGCCCTTGTTGCCCTCCGCGGTCAGCAGCCCTTCCCTCGCCTGGTTCAGCGCCGCCTTGAACTTCGCTTCCTGCAGGCCATCGGCGACCTGCTGGATCAGGAAGATGCCCAGCACCGTGACCACGATGGCCGAGATCAGCAGCGTCGCCGTGACCACGCGGAGCTGCAGCGACCGCCGCCACCCGGCACGCGCGCGGCCGGAGGTAGCTCCGAGCCAGTCCCGGCCAGCGGCGGCGACCTGCACCAGCCTCCCGGCCACGCGGACCGCGTAGTACCAGGCCGCGCTGGGGCGGCCGGCCGGACCCCGGCCTCCGGACGGCCGGGAACTGCCGGGCTGCCCGGACGGGGCAGTGCGAGGCAGCGGCCCGCCCGGCTCGGCCGCCGGGCCGGGCCCGGCTTCCGGCGACCCGGCCTCGGTCCTGCCGGGCTGGGCCCGCGGGCCGGCGCTGCTGCCTGTCACTGCACCCTTCATAGCCCTCCGCTGAGTGCGCCGCCAGCCGGGCACGGCCGCCCGGCCAGGGCCGACCGGATCAGCCAGGCCCGGCCTTGTATCCCACCCCGCGCACCGTCACCACTATCTCCGGCCGCTCGGGGTCTTTCTCGATCTTGGCGCGCAGCCGCTGCACGTGCACGTTGACCAGGCGGGTGTCGGCCGCGTGCCGGTACCCCCAGACCTGCTCCAGCAGTACCTCCCTGGTGAACACCTGGCGCGGCTTGCGGGCCAGCGCCACCAGCAGGTCGAACTCCAGCGGAGTGAGGTTGAGCGGCTCGCCGGCCCGCCGGACCGCGTGCCCGGCCACGTCGATGCTCACGTCGCCGATCGACAGCATCTCCGGCGCCGGGTCGTCGGTACGCCGCAGCCGGGCCCTGACCCTGGCGATCAGCACCTTGGACTGGAACGGCTTGACGATGTAGTCGTCGGCGCCGGACTCCAGCCCGAGCACCACGTCGACCGTGTCGCTCTTGGCCGTCAGCATGACGATCGGGACGCCGGACTCGGCCCTGATCTGACGGCACACGTCGATGCCGTCCATGCCCGGCAGCATGAGGTCAAGCAGCACGAGATCGGGCTTTGCCTCGCGGAATGCCGTGAGTGCCCGCTCACCATCGGTGACGAACGTGGGCTCGAAGCCCTCACCGCGCAGCACGATGCCCAGCATCTCCGCCAGGGCGACGTCATCATCGACGACCAGGACGCGACCTTTCATGTGCTCCATCGTTCCACGTAAGCGGCGTTACGGCACCTGCACCTCCGCTGGTGCCTGATCTAGATGTCGCAGATTACCCGCTGTTACCGGCTGGATGATCCCTCGCTCGGTCACCAGGGCCGTCACCAGGTCCGGCGGCGTGACATCGAAGGCGGGGCTGTAGGCGGCCGTTCCCGGCGGCGCCAGCGGCTGCCCGGCCAGGCTGGTGACCTCGGCGGCGGGCCGGTGCTCGACGGTGATCGACGCCCCGTGCGCGGTGCCGAAGTCGACCGTGGAGACCGGTGCCACCACCACGAACGGGATCTGGTGATGCCGGGCGAGCACTGCCAGGCCGTAGGTTCCGATCTTGTTCGCCACGCTGCCGTCGGCCGCGATCCGGTCGGCCCCGAGGACGATCAGGTCGACCTGGCCGGCCGCCATCAGCGAGGCCGCCGCGCCGTCGGTCAGCACGGCATGCGGGATCCCGGCAGCCCTGGCCTCGTACGCGGTCAGCCGGGCGCCCTGGAGCAGCGGCCGGGTCTCGTCGATCCACAGCCGGGCCAGGGTGCCGGCCCGGTGCGCGGCGAGGATGACCGCGAACGCCGTTCCCTCGCCGGCCGAGACCAGCGCGCCGGTATTGCAGTGGGTCAGCACCCTGGCGCCGTCGGGCACCAGGGACAGCCCGTGTGCCGCCATGGCCGCGCTGGCGGCGGCATCCTCGGCGGCGATGGCACCGGCCTCGGCCAGCGCCGCGGCGGCAGCGCCGTCAACCACGGGGCCGTCAACCACGGGGCCGTCAACCACGGGGCCGCCGGCCACGGCGCCGCTGGGCGCCCGCTCGCAAGCGGCCAGCGCGCGCCTGACCCCCCAGGCCAGGTTGACCGCGGTGGGCCTGGCCCGCTCCAGGTCTGCGGCGGCCTGCCGGACGTCATCGCCGCGGCAGGCGGCGAGGGCCACCCCGTAGGCTCCGGCCACGCCGAGCAGCGGCGCGCCGCGGACCGCGAGCCGCTGGATGGCCTCGATCAGCGCGGGCACGTCGGAGCAGGTGATGACCTGCTCGGCGGCCGGCAGCCTGGTCTGGTCCAGCAGCGCGATGGCCGGGCCGTCCGGCGGTTCGATCCAGCGCAGTGCGGAAGTGCCCATGCTATGAGTCTGCGTGCTGGCGGGCGCCCGTGGAAGTATGGGCGCGGGCCGCATCACCCGCGATGAAGCCGGACCGACCGGGGGCCGTCAGGGAGCCGAGATGACCGACAGCACGTCCTGGGGCGGCGATGATCAGCCCCGGCCCGATCAGCCCGGTCATCAGGGCCAGCCTGCACAGCCGGGCTACCCGCCACCCGGCCAGCCCGGCTACGGCCAGCCCGGCTACGGGCAGCCCGGCTACGGCCAGCTGCCCGGCTACGGGCAGTACGGCCAGGGGCCATGGGGGCCGGGCGGCCCGCCGGCCCCGGGCGGCATCCCGCTGCGCCCGCTGGCCGTGGGCGACATCCTCAGCGGCGCGTTCACCACCATCCGGCGGAATCCGTCCGCCACGATCGGACTTGCCGCGATCGTGCTGACCGTATACGCGGTCCTGTCCACCGCGATCACGCTGATCGTCGGCGCGCAGGTGGGCAGGCTGAACCTGCCGGCCAGGGGGCAGAACCTGACCCAGGCGCAGGTGGACCACCTGCTGCTGCGATTCCTGGAGATCGGGGTGCCGCTGCTGGTGGTCGCGCTGATCCTGGGATTCCTGTTCGAGAACATCCTGACCGGCCTGCTCACCGGGGTCATCGGCCGCGGCGTGCTGGGCCGCCGGATCAGCCTGGGCGAGGCCTGGCAGCTCGGCCGGGTGCCCGCCCTGCTCGGCGCGTCCGGCCTGATCCTGGCGATCCTGGTGGGCATGTGGGCGCCGCTGATCGCGATCGTCGTCGTCCTGGCGGCGGCCCATCTGGCCGTGGCGGCCACGCTGATCGGGGTGCTGGGATTCCTGGGCGCGCTGGTGCTGAGCATCTGGTTCTCGGTCATGCTGAGCCTCGCCGCCCCGGCCGTGGTGCTGGAACGGCTCGGCCCGGTGCAGGCGCTGCGCCGGTCCTGGCGGCTGGCCAGCCGCAGCTTCTGGCGGCTGTTCGGCATCCTGCTGCTCACCGCGCTGGTCGTGTTCGTCGCCAGCGCGATCCTGGAGATCCCGTTCGGCATCATCCGGGTGCTGGCCGGCGGCGGCCTGGCCAGCGGGCTGGCAGAAGGGTCCGCGGTGCTCGGGGTCATCATCGGCGCGATCGGCAGCATCGTGGCCGGTGCCGTCACCCGGCCGGTCAGCGCGGGCGTCACCGTCCTGCTCTACCTCGACATGCGGATGCGGAAGGAAGGGCTCGACCTGGTGCTGCGGAACGCGGCGCAGAACCAGCAGATGACCGGCGATGAGCTCGCGACCGTCTGGCGGCCGCCGGGCCCCGGCCAGGAGCCGGCCGCTCCCCCGACAGCGTGGTAAGCGCGATCCCTGGCATCGGCCGGCACGCCGCGCAGCAGCTGGCGCGCCGGGAGCTGTCCAGGGCCATCTACCAGCCGTCGCCGACCGGGCGGCTGCTGAGCTGGCTGGGCCAGCGGCTGGCCCGGCTGTTCACCGCGGTCAACGGGGGCGTGCCGGGCGGCTGGTGGGCCCTGGTGGTCCTGATCGTGCTCGCGGTAGCGGTGATCAGCGTGGTGCTGCGCCAGCTCCGGCCGGCCAGGGCCGGGCGCGGGCCGGGCGGCGCGCTGCTGTCCGGCCGGGCAATGAGCGCGGGTGCGCACCGGCTGCTGGCCGAGCAGCTGGCGGCGGCGGCCGACTTCACCGGCGCGATCATCGAGCGGGTCCGGGCGATCGCGATGGAGCTTGAGGAGCGCGGGGTGCTGCCGCCCGCGCCCGGCCGGACCGCGGCCGAGCTGGCCGCCGAGGCCGGACCGGCACTGCCCGGCCAGGCCGGCCGCCTGACCGGGGCCGCGCGGCTGTTCGACGACGTGCGTTACGGCGGGCGGGACGGCACCGCGGCCGCCTACCGGGAGGTCAGCGAGCTCGACGCCAGCCTGCGGACGGTCCGTCCGGTCATCCCGGCGGAGCCGGTGCCGCCGGCCCGGCGGCCCGGCCGCCGTGGTGACCATGGCCACGCCGCGGGCCGGCCACATCTGGCGCCGGTGGCGGGCGCCGCTCGCGATCACCGGGCTGGTCCTGCTCGGCGGGGTCGCGGTCGCGCTGCTGCAGCCGGCCCCGGCCAGCCAGGGCTACCTCGACCCGGCGAGCGTCGGGCCTGGCGGCGCGCACGCGCTGACTGACCTGCTGGCCGGCCGCGGCCAGCCGGTCACCAGGACGGTCACCGCGGCCGCGGCGGCCGACGCTGCGGCCGGCGGCGGCACGCTGGTTGTCACCGGACCGCAGTACCTGACCGGCGGCGAGCTCGCCGGCCTGCGCCGGGCGCCGGGCAGCCTGGTGCTGGTGGCGCCGGACGCGGCCGCGCTGGCGGTGCTCGCCCCCGGCGTCCGGCTGGCCGGACTGGCGGCGGTCGAACCGCGGCCCGCCCGCTGCCGCCTGACCGCCGCGACACTGGCCGGCTCGGCGGACATGGGCGGCCTCGCGCTGCGGCCGCAGCCGGGCCTGGCCGGTGCCGCCGGGTGCTACCCGGCCGGACCGCCGGGCGCGCCGCCCTCGCTGGTGCGCTACCGGGCGGGCAGCCGGGTCATCACCGTGCTCGGCACCGGCACCCCGCTGACCAATCAGTACCTGGGCCAGCTCGGCAACGCCGCGCTCGCGCTCAACCTGCTGGGCTCCGGCCAGCGGACGGGCCGGCCGGTCGTCTGGCTGGCCCCGCTGCCCATCCCGCCGGGCACCGGCGCCGGCCGTCCCCGGCCGCTCACCAGCCTGATCCCGCTCGGCGCCTACCTGATCGCGGCCCAGCTCGGCATCACCGTGCTGGTCACCGCGGCGTGGCGGATGCGCAGGCTGGGACCGCTGGTCGCAGAACGGCTGCCGGTCGTGATCCGGGCCAGCGAGACGGTCGAGGGCCATGCCCGGCTCTATGCCGCGCGCCGGGCGCGCGGCGCCGCGGCCGCTGCGCTGCGCGCGGCGGCGGTCAGCCGGCTGACCGCCGCGCGCCGGGCTGCCGCCCGCTGCCGCCCCGGACGCCGTGACGGCCGCGCTCGCGGCCCGCAGCAAGGCCAGCCGGGCCCGGATCGAGACGATGCTGTCCGGCCCGGCGCCGGCCAGCGATGCCGGGCTGGTCGCGCTGGCCGATGATCTTGATTCCCTGGAACGGGAGGTACGTGCCCAGTGAACGCCGAATCCGGTGTCCCGGCAGGAGGCGGGGTTGATCCGGACGCCGCGCCTGCCCGCCCGCGGGCCGCGCTCGAGGCGGTGCGGGCCGAGGTCGGCAAGGCGGTGGTCGGCCAGGACGGCGCGGTCACCGGCCTGCTGATCGCCCTGCTCTGCGAGGGTCACGTGCTGCTGGAGGGCGTTCCCGGCGTGGGCAAGACGCTGCTGGTGCGCGCGCTGGCCGCGGCGCTGACGCTGGACAGCAAGCGGGTCCAGTTCACCCCGGACCTGATGCCCGGAGACGTCACCGGCTCGCTCATCTACGACGCGCGGACCGCCAGGTTCGAGTTCCGGCCGGGACCGGTGTTCACCAACCTGCTGCTGGCCGACGAGATCAACCGGACCCCGCCGAAGACGCAGGCCGCGCTGCTGGAGGCGATGCAGGAGCGGCAGGTCTCGGTGGCGGGGACGGCCCGGCCGCTGCCGACGCCGTTCCTGGTCGCCGCCACCCAGAACCCGGTCGAGTACGAGGGCACCTACCCGCTGCCCGAGGCACAGCTGGACCGGTTCCTGTTCAAGCTGACCGTGGCGCTGCCGGAACGAAGCGAGGAGATCGGCATCCTGGACCGGCACGCCGGCGGGTTCGACCCGCGCGACCTGGCCGCGGCCGGCATCCGGGCGGTCGCCGGGGCCGGTGAGCTGGCCAGTGCCAGGACGGCCGCGCGCCAGGTCCGGGTGGCACCCGAGATCATCGGCTACATCGTCGACATCTGCCGGGCCACCCGGACCTCGGCGTCACTGCTGCTCGGGGTGTCACCCAGGGGCGCCACCGCGCTGCTGGCCAGCAGCCGGGCCTGGGCCTGGCTGTCCGGCCGGGACTACGTGACCCCGGATGACGTGAAGGCGCTGGCCCGGCCGGCCTTCCGGCACCGGATCCAGCTCCGGCCGGAGGCTGAGCTTGAGGGCGCCACCTGCGACGGCGTGCTTGAGGGCGTGCTCGCATCCGTCCCGGTCCCCCGGTGAGGGCGGAGTGGCGCTGACCGGGCGGGCCGCCCTGGCCGCGCTGGCCGGAGCGCTGGTACTGCTGGCGCTGCGCAGCGTCACGGCGCTGGTCGCGGTCGACGCACTGATCGCGGCCGCGATCGCGGCCGATCTCATCCTGGCCGCGCCGGTCCGGGGCATCCGGGCGGCCCGCGGCGGTGACACCAGGATCCTGCTCGGGCAGACCGGCAGCGTCCGGCTCACCCTGGACAACCCCGGCCGCCGGCCGCTGCGTGGCGCGGTCCGGGACGCCTGGCGGCCGAGCGCGGGCGCGGCACCCGGCCGGGCACTGGTCGCGATCCCGGCCGGCGGGCGGCTCACCCTGACCACCACGCTGGCGCCGCAGCGGCGCGGCGACATCCAGGCTGACCGGGTGACGGTCCGCTCACTCGGCCCGCTGCGGCTGGCCGGGCGGCAGGGCCACCGCCTGGCGCCCTGGTCGGTCCGGGTACTGCCGCCGTTCGGCAGCCGCCGGCACCTGCCGGAGAAGCTGGCCGTGCTGCGGCAGCTGGACGGCCAGCACCGGTCGCTGCTGCGCGGCGAGGGCAGCGAGTTCGACTCGCTGCGCGAGTACGTGCTGGGCGACGACGTGCGCTCGATCGACTGGCGCTCCTCGGCCCGCCGCACCGAGGTGATGGTGCGGACCTGGCGGCCAGAGCGGGACCGGCGCATCATCGTGGTGCTGGACACCGGCCGGACCGCGGCCGGCCGGGTCGCCGGGATCCCGCGGCTGGATACCTCGATGGACGCGGCGCTGCTGCTGGCCGCGCTGGCCGTCCGGGCCGGGGACCGGGTCGACCTGCTGGCGGCCGACCAGCGGATCCGGGCCAGGGTGACCGGGGCGAGCCGGTCCGGAACGCTGGCCGCGCTGACCGACGCGATGGCCGGCCTGGAGGCCGGGCTGATCGAGTCCGACGCCGGGGTGATGGCCAGCGCGGTGCTGGCGGTCGCGCGGCAGCGCTGCCTGGTGGTCCTGCTGACCGACCTGAACCCGGCGGTGATCACCGACGGCCTGCTGCCCCGGCTCGGCGCGCTGACGGCGCGGCACCGGCTGCTGCTCGCGGCGGTCGCGGACCCCCGGCTGGCCGAGATGTCGGCAGGACGGGGCAGCGCGGAGGCGGTCTACGGCGCCGCGGCGGCCGCGCGCGCCACCGCCGAGCGAGCGAGGGTGTCGGCTCTGCTGCGCCGGCGCGGCGTCGCGGTGATCGACGCACCGCCGGACCGGCTGCCCGCCGCGCTGGCCGACACCTACCTGAGCCTCAAGGCCGCCGGGCGGCTGTAACCCCGCCGCCACAGCCGGCCGGTCAGCCAGCCACCGGCAGCGTGTCCGGGGCCTCGGTGATGTCGGCGGACAGCCCGGCCGCGGCCGCGCGCCGCGCCTGCCACCAGGACGTATCCGAGGAACGCGGCCTCCAGGCAGCCGCCGATCCCGATCCGGGCCCAGGCAGGCAGCCCGGACGGGGTCACGAACGCCTCCACCGACCCGGACACCAGCAGCGCCAGGATCAGGCCGAGCGCGATCGTGACCGTGGCCCGGCCCTCGGCGGCCAGCGCGTCCGCCCGCGGCCGCGGGCCCGGATCCACGATGCACCAGCCAAGCCGCAGCCCGGCCGCCGCGGCCAGGAACACCGCCGACAGCTCGAGCATCCCGTGCGGCAGGATCAGCGTGAAGAACTCACCGCCCCGCCCGTGGGAGATCAGCAGACCGCCGGCCACCCCGATGTCGAGCGCGTTGGCGAGCAGCAGCAGCAGCGTCGGGATGCCGAGGAAGATCCCGGAGATCAGCATCTCGGCGGCCAGCGTCGCATTGTGCGTCCACACCTCCGAGCCGAACGACTGGCCGTTGTACTGCGAGTAGTAGCTGCGGAACTGATGGTTCACGTAGTCCGACAGCGCCGCCCGCGTGCCCAGGCTGGCCTGGACGGCCGGCGACCTGGCTACCCACCAGCCGATGCCGAGCGCCAGCAGCAGCGAGCCGGCCGCGGTAGCCAGCCACCACCACCGGGCCCGGTAGGCCATGGCCGGGAACGACACGGCGAAGAACCGCCCGACCGAGCGCCAGCCCGCGGTGTGCGCCCCGCCCACGGCGACCGCCCTGGCCCTGGCCAGGCTGGCGGACAGCCGGGCGGTCAGCGCCGGGTCGTGCCCGGCGGTGCGCAGCGCCGACAGGTGCGTGGCGGTCCGCTGATAGGCCGCGATCAGCTCGTCCACCTCGTCCCCGGACAGGCGGCGATGGCGGCGCACCAGATCGTCGAGCCGGGACCAGTCCTGCTGGTGGGCCGCGACGAAGGCGTCGGTGTCCACGGCAGGAGACTACCGCCGGCCGGGCAGCTATCCTGGGCCGCGTTACCGGGCATCCCGCGGCCGGGCGTACCGCGGCTGAGCTGGCGGCGGCTGAGCTGGAGGGCATGCCATGACGGAGGTCGTGACCGGCGAGGCCGTGGTCCTCGACGTGCCGGTCGCCACGTTCCCCAGCCGGATGGCCGCGCTGCTGATCGACATGGCGGTGCAGGTCGTCGCGCTGGCGGTGCTCGGCATCCTGGTCGCGGTCAGCTCGGGCCAGCTCAACGGGGCGGCGACCGCGGCGATCAGTCTCTGCGTCTGGGTCGCGGTCATCGTCGGCTACCCGACCGTCTTCGAGACCCTGAGCCGGGGCAAGACGCTGGGCAAGATGGCCCTCGGGGTGCGCGTGGTCAGCGACGACGGCGGCCCGGAGCGATTCCGCCAGGCGCTGATCCGGGCCCTGGCCGGGATCTTCGAGATCTGGAGCCTGGTGCTCGATCCGGTCGCGCTGATCACCTCGATGGTGTCGGCCAGGGGCAAGCGGCTCGGCGACATGTTCGCCGGCACCTACGTGGTCCTGGACCGGGTGCCGCGCCGCAGGGACCTGCCGGCCGGGTACGCGGTCATGCCGCCGCCGCTGGCCGGCTGGGCGCAGCTGGCCGAGCTGTCCCGGCTGTCCGACCGCGACGCCGAGGCGGCGAGCAGCTACCTGCGCCGGCTCAGCGACCTGCACCCGGCGGCCAGGGAGGAGATCGGCGCCCGGCTGGCCGCGACCGTGGCCGCCCAGGTGAGCCCGCCACCGCCGCCGGGCACCCCGCCGGCCGCCTACCTGGCCGCCGTGCTCGCCGTGCGCCGCCAGCGCGACCAGGCCCGCCTGGCCGCCCAGCACCCGGCCCCGACAGCCCCGGCCAGCCCGGCGCGCCCTCCGCCCCCGGCCTGCCTCCTGGAGGCTCAGTCCCAGCCGACCCAGCCCCCGGCGGCCCGGCCCCGCCCGCCTGAGCGGACGGCGATGCGCTAGCCGGCCAGGAAGGGGCGGACCAGGTTCCGGGGTGGCGGCCGCGGCGACCGCCAGGGCCTGCGCCTGCGGCACGTCCCTGGCCTCGTAGTGCTGCCGCCCGGCGGCGGTGGCGGCGGTGAGCGTGACCAGGCCCTGACGGCGCTGGAACCAGCTCTGGTGGATCCGCCAGCCGATGATCCCGTCGGTGGCCAGCACCGCGCGCCGCCGCACCAGGCTGCCGGTGCGGGTGACCAGCGCGCCGGGCAGCAGCGCGTGCCCCAGGCTCCGGTACCGGTCCTCGGCCAGGGCCGCGGCCAGCGGCAGCAGCACCAGCGGGCTGAGCCAGGTCCAGGCCGGGGCGCCGGCCGCCAGGCCCGCAATAACGGCGACCGCGGCCAGCAGCGCGGCGCCGCCCACGGCCCGCAGGTACCGGCGGCGCCTGGCCCGCGGCCCGTGCCGGACCAGCGGGCCGTCGCACGCGCCCGGCGGGCCGCCGACGACATCGGCCGCCACCGCGATGGCGACCTGCCGGGGCGCGGGCGGCAGCAGCACCGAGCCGCCGCGCTCGGCCCCGTGCCCGACCCGCAGCCCGGTGGTGATCGCGATGCAGCGGGCACCGCGGGCGGCGCGCAGCAGCAGCGGCTCGCTGATCTCGGCGCCGCGCAGCCGCCCGGCGTCGATCGTGGTGGCGCGGGTGGTGAGCAGGCCGCGGGTGACCGCCAGCGTGCCCTCCGGCAGGCGCACCAGCCGGAAGCCCCAGAACACCGCGATGTAGCCGGCCGTGGACACCACGATCAGGCAGAACGCAACGCTCAGCGCGACTGCCGCTATCCGGGGCGGCAGCGGCAGGGCGCTGGCCGAGGACAGCAGCCGCCGGACCGGCGTGGACGCGGCCAGGTTGACCCGGGCTTCGTCGCTGAACTGCAGGATGAAGCCGAGGAACACGCCGATGATCACCAGGCCGGTCATGGTCAGCGGGGCGAACCGGATCCAGGACAGCCGCAGCCGCACGATCTCGGTCGCCGCGGCCCGGTCCGCGTCCGCTGTGCTGTCCACGGCGAGACGATCCGCCGGGAACCCCCCTAAGCCCGGCCCGGCAGCCGGGAGCGGCGCCCGCAGCGCCCCCGGCGCGGGCCCGGCGCGCGGGGCAGCGGTGAGTCCGGCCGGGGCGGTCGCGGCGGCGGCAGCGGCGGCGGACCGCCCGGCGAGCAGCAGCGCCCGCAGTGCCTCGGCGTCGGCCAGGGTCAGCGCGTCCAGCCGGAAGCTCTCGCCCTCGTGCCGGTCGCTGCGGCCGGTGCCGATGGCCACCCGGCGCAGCCCGAGCATCCGGTACAGCACGTGCGCGGTCAGGTCGACGGTGCGGATCCGGTCCCTGGCCACCGACAGCACCTTCTGGTTCAGCAGGCCGCGGCGCACGTACACCCGCTCGTCGGTGATCCGGTACCGGGTGGTGAGCCAGCGCACGATGCTGGCGGTCACGGCCAGCGCCGCGAACGCCAGCCCCCAGTAGCTGCCGCCGGTGCCGCGCGAGTGCAGGTACAGCAGCCCGAGCAGGAACGGGAACAGCCGCAGCAGGTCGGTGACCGGCCGGACCAGCAGGCTGCGCGGGCTCAGCCGCAGCCAGCCGGGACCCCCGGGACCGGGCTGCGCGCCTCCGGTGTCACGTAGCATCCCCCGGCGCCTGCCCGGTAGCCAGCGCGAGCCGGTCCAGCAGCAGGTCGGCGGTCTGCCGGTCCAGTCCGTGGATGTGCACCGGCCCGGCCGCCGACGCGGTGGTCGCGGTCACGTTGGCCAGCCCGAAGATCCGCTCCCCGAACGAGCGGTGGCTGTCAATGGTCTGGATCCGGCTGACCGGCGCGATCCGCCAGTGCACCGAGAACCAGCCGGACCTGGTGTACAGGGCCTCGTCGGTGACCTCCCAGCGGTGCACCCGGAACCGCCAGACTGGCATGATCACCGCGTGCGCGGCGCCGAGCGCCGCGGTCACCGCGACCGCCGCCCACCAGGCCGCCGGCAGCCCGCCCGCCACGATCACGATGCTCTCGACCGCGATCAGGATCAGCCCGTTCACGATCGCCCGCGCGGTCCAGTACCGGACCGCGCGCGGGCTGACCCGGTTGCCCGGCACCCGAAGCCCCGGCAGTAGCAGGTCAGGTCCCGTGGCGTTGCCCGCCATCCGCATCAGCCTCCCGCAGCAAGACATTGTAGGCGGATCCGGGCGGCCGCTACGAGCGCGCTCGCGGCCGGGCCAGCCGCTGGCTACGAGCCGTGGTGCCAGGAGTCCAGGTACGCGACCTGGTCCGGGGTCAGCGTGTCGGTCGCGACCCCGAGCGAGTCCAGCGTCAGGGCGGCGATCTGGGTGTCGATGTCTTCTGGCAGCGCGTGCACGCCGGCCGCCAGGTCCGGCCCGGCGGCCAGCCGGGCCAGGGCCAGCGCCTGCGCGGCGAACGACAGGTCCATCACCGCTGCCGGGCTGCCCTCGGCCGCGACCAGGTTGACCACCCGGCCCTCGGCCAGCAGGATCAGCCGCCGGCCGCCGGGCAGCACGTACTCGTCGGCATACGGCCGGACCGACTCGTTCACGGTGACCGCCGCCTCCGCCAGCGCGCGCACGTCAATCTCGACGTCAAAGTGGCCCGCGTTGGCCAGGATGGCCCCGTCCGGCATGGCCGCCAGGTGCCCGGCGCTGATCACGTCGGTGGATCCGGTGGCGGTGATGAAGATCTGGCCCGCCGGGACAGCCTGCGCCATCGGCAGTACCCGGAACCCTTGCATGTGCGCGTCCAGGGCGCGGACCGGGTCCACCTCGGTGATGATGACCGCGGCGCCGTGCCCCCTGGCCCGCTCGGCGATGCCCCGGCCGCACGGGCCGTAGCCGGCGATCACCACGGTCTTGCCGGCCAGCAGCGTGTTCGTGGCCCGGATGATGCCGTCGATCACCGACTGGCCGGTGCCGTACCGGTTGTCGAACATCCGCCGGGTCACCGAGGAGTCGGCGGCGATCACCGGGAACGCCAGCGTGCCGGCCGCCGCCATCCGGCGCAGCCTGGCCACCCCGGTGGAGGTCGACTCGCAGCCGCCGCGCACTCCCGCCAGCAGTTCAGGCCGCCGCTCGTGCAGCGTGTTCACCAGGTCCCCGCCGTCGTCGATGACCAGGTCCGGGCCGCAGTCCAGGGCCCGGTGGATGTGCTCGTAATAGCCGTCCCGGTCCACCCCGGACCGGGCCGCGACGGTCACGCCGGGCCAGCTGGCCAGCGCGGCGGCGATGTCGTCCTGGGTGGACAGCGGGTTGGACGCGGCCAGGAAGACCCGGCCGCCGCCGGCCGTCAGCGCCGCGACTAGCCCGGCCGTCTCCGCGGTGACGTGCAGGCAGGCGGCGATGCCGAGGCCGGCGAACGGCTGCCCGGCGGCGAGGGCCTGGCCGAGGCGGCCGAGCACCGGCATGGCTCGCTCGGCCCAGGCGATCCGGGCCAGGCCGCTGGCGGCCTGGCCCGGGTCGGCTATGTCGGAACCGCCGGGATCAGTAGCGGTACTGGTCACTCTTGTACGGCCCCTCGACCGGGACGCCGATGTACTCGGCCTGGCCCTTGGTCAGCTCGGTGAGCCGGACCCCGAGCGCGTCCAGGTGCAGCCGGGCCACCTTCTCGTCCAGGTGCTTGGGCAGCACGTGCACGCCGAGCGGGTAGGCCTCGCGCCGGGTGAACAGCTCGACCTGGGCGATGACCTGGTTGGTGAAGCTGTTCGACATCACGAAGCTGGGGTGCCCGGTGGCGTTGCCCAGGTTCAGCAGCCTGCCCTCGGACAGCACGATCACCGCGTGCCCGTCGGCGAACACCCACTCGTCGACCTGCGGCTTGATGGTGACCCGCCGGATGCCGGGAGTGCGGGCCAGGCCGGCCATGTCGATCTCGTTGTCGAAGTGGCCGATGTTGCCCACGATCGCCTGGTGCTTCATCGCGGCCATGTGCGCGGCGGTGATCACGTCGCGGTTGCCGGTGGCGGAGATGAACATGTCCGCGGTGCCGGCCACCTCCTCCAGCGTCGTGACCTGGAACCCGTCCATGGCCGCCTGCAGCGCGCAGATCGGGTCGATCTCGGTGATGATCACCCGGGCGCCCTGGCCGCGCAGCGACTCGGCGCAGCCCTTGCCCACGTCGCCGTAGCCGCACACGACCGCGACCTTGCCGCCGATCAGCACGTCGGTGGCGCGCTTGATGCCGTCGATCAGCGAGTGCCGGCAGCCGTACTTGTTGTCGAACTTGGACTTGGTCACGCTGTCGTTCACGTTGATCGCGGGGAACCGCAGCGTGCCGGCCGCGGCCATCTCGTACAGCCGGTGCACGCCGGTGGTGGTCTCCTCGGTCACCCCGATGATCTCGCCTGCCGCGGCGGTCCACCGGCCGGGCGCGGCCGCGACCGAGGCCCGCAGCACGTTCAGTACCTCGCGCCACTCCTCGCTGTCGTCCTCGCCGGGCGAGGGCACCGCGCCCGCCGCCTCGTACTCGGCGCCCTTGTGCACCAGCAGGGTGGCGTCGCCGCCGTCGTCCAGCAGCAGGTTCGGGCCGGCCTGGCCCGGCCAGGTCAGCGCCTGCTCGGTGCACCACCAGTACTCGGCCAGCGTCTCGCCCTTCCAGGCGAACACCGGCACGCCCCGCGGGTCGTCCGGGGTGCCGTCCGGGCCGACCGCGACCGCGGCGGCCGCGTGATCCTGGGTGGAGAAGATGTTGCAGCTGGCCCAGCGCACCTTGGCGCCGAGTGCGACCAGGGTCTCGATCAGCACCGCGGTCTGCACGGTCATGTGCAGCGAGCCGGTGATCCGGGCGCCGCGCAGCGGCTGGGAGCGCGCGTACTCCTCGCGTACCGCCATCAGGCCGGGCATCTCGTGCTCGGCCAGGGTGATCTCCTTGCGGCCGAAATCGGCCAGGGACAGGTCGGCCACCTTGAACGGGACAGCTTCCGCGCTCATCTGCGCTCCTTCGCATGGGGCTTGGCTGGGTGGGCTTTCCGGCAGTCACCCCGACGGTACGGGATCCGCAGGGCGTGATGCACGCCCGAGCGCTCGTTCTTGACCAGAAAATGTTAAGTTTGCTGTGCGGGAGCTAAACTGGCTCTGTGCGGATCACGGAGGCGGCGCAGCGGCTCGGCACCTCGCCGCGGATGCTGCGCTACCGGGAGTCGCTCGGGCTGCTGCCCGCCGTGCGCGCGCGGCCCGGCGCCCGGCTCGCCCGCAGGCGCGGTCCGCCCGGCGGGGCGGGACAGTGCCCGCCGAACCTGCACCCCGGCACCGCCAGTTCGGGGCGGCCGACCTGGACGCGGTCCGGTTCGGCCTGGAGATCGAGCGGCGCCGCGACGTCAGCCCGGCCGCGCTGGCGTTCGGCCTGCGGGTACTGACCGACCCGGCGGTGCGGGCCGAGATAGCCGAGTTCGGCCGCCGGATCGGGCGGCTGACCCCGCCGCCGGCCAGGGCGTTCGACTTCGAGAAGGAGCGGGCGCTGCGGCTGCTCGGCATCCCCGAGCGCCGGGTCCGCGGCCAGCCGCCGCGCTGAGGCCGGTCAGCGGGACCTGGCAGCCGGCCCGGCCGAGCCCCGGGCGCCGCGCCGGGACGGCCCGGCTCGCCTCGCTGGCCGCGCCGGACGGCGCGGATGGCCGAGCGCCCGGCCGAGCGCAGCACGGCGGAGCGCCGGGCGGCGCGCACCGCCGGGTCCCCGGTGTCCAGCCGCTCGCCCTGGTACAGGTCGGGCTCCAGGAAGATCATCCGGGCGATCGGCACCGAGGCCCGGATCCGGCGCTCGGCCGCGTCGATCGCGGCCGCGACCGCGGCCGCGGTGTCCGCGCCGCGGACCGCGACCTTCGCGGCCACCAGCAGCGTCTCCGGCCCCAGGTGCAGCGTGCGCAGGTGGATCAGGCGCTGGAACACCGGCTCGGCCTCGATCGCGGCGACGATCGCGCCCTCGGTCGCCGCGTCCGCCGACTCCCCGATCAGCAGGCTCTTCGTCTCGACCGCGAGCACCACGGCCACGAAGCCGAGCAGCGCGCCGATGGCCAGCGAGCCGGCCCCGTCCCAGCGGCCGTCGTGAGTCAGCACGGACAAGCCCACCCCGCAGAACGCGCACGCCAGCCCGGCCAGCGCGGCCGAGTCCTCGAGCAGCACCGCGGGCAGCTCCGGGGACTTGGTGTGCCGGATGAAGCTGGGCAGGCCGCCGCGGCCGCGGGCGCGGCTGGACTCGGCCAGCGCGGTGCGGAGGGACGCCGCCTCCAGCAGCAGCGCCACCGCGAGCACGGCGAACGCGACCACGGCCGACTCGACCCGCTCGGGATGCTCGATCCGCTCGATACCCTCGTAGACCGAGAACGCCGCGCCGACCGTGAACAGCACCAGGGCCACGAGGAACGCGTAGAAGTAACGCTCGGCGCCGTAGCCGAACTGGTGCGCCTCGGTCTGCGGGCGCCGGGACCGGCTCCGGCCGATGAGCAGCAGTACCTGGTTGGCCGAGTCGGCCACCGAGTGCACCGACTCGGCCAGCATCGAGGCCGAGCCGGTGATCACGAACGCGGCCAGCTTGGTGACCGCGATGCCCAGGTTGGCCGCCAGCGCGGCGAACACCGCCCGCCTGCTCTCCGGCCTGCGCCCGGCCGGGACGCGGCCCGGCGGCCCCGGCGGCCCGGTCGCCTGGGGCGGCTGCGCAGTCACCTCGGGCGGCACCGGTGCTGGCTAGCTGGCCGCCGGATCACGTGCCTCGTCGATCAGCAGCACCGGGATATCGTCGCGCACCGGGTAGGCCAGGCCGCAGGTCTTCCCGGTACAGACCAGCTCACTGGCCTCCGGTTCGGCCCGCAGCGGCGCGTGGCACTTGGGGCAGGCCAGGATGTCGAGCAGCCAGTCGTCGATGTTCACGGTCTTCGAGCCTAACGGGCACCGGCTAGCCGAGCCGCCCGGGGTCCCGCTGCGCGGAGCGCAGCACCCGCAGGTGCCCTCGCCTGCCGACCTCGACTCCCTGGCCCACCGGTTCCGCGGTCGCGGCGGGCACCGCCGCCTCCCGGACCGCGTTGGCCAGCGCCTCCAGGTCGTCGACCGCCTCCTGCTCGTCCTGGCCTGCCGGGAGCCGGACCACGTCCCAGCCGCGCGGCGCGGTCAGCCGGTCGGCATGCGCCCCGCACAGGTCATAGCAGTGCGGCTCGGTGTAGGCCGCCAGCGGGCCGAGCACCGCGGTCGAGTCCCGGTACACGTAGGTCAGCGTGTAAACCGCGGCCTGCTTGCAGGCCGGCCGCGAGCAGCGGCGAGATGTCAACGGGCCACCCCGCTCCCGGCGCCAGGCGCCCGGCCTGCTGGATCCCAGCCTGCCGGATCGCGTTGAGGGCTCACTGGCTGACCGTATCGACCGGCAGGCGGTAACGCCATTACCTGGGGCACTCTGCACGATCGTGTCTTGGCCGGCCGTCCGCCGGGAGGGCCGCGCGGCGACGTTGCCAGCCAGTTCCGCGGCCCTCGGATAGCCTCGTCAACTGTGCAGCACGGCGACGGAACGCATTCTCCGGCCGATCCCCGGCGGTTCCCCCGGCCGCCCGGACCCGGCGGCGGGACCGGCACGGGCGGGGACTGCGCGGCCCGCTGGTCCCGGCCGAGGTGCCGCTGTACCGCACCCGCGCGCAGCGGTTCGACGATCTCGTGCTGCAGGCGGTGTCCCGGCTGGAGCCGCGCTGGGAGGACGAGCTCGCCGGGGTCGAGTTCGGCGTGGAGGAGATCCCGGCCGCCGACCTGCCCGACGACGACCCGGACCCGGTGCCGCTGGCCCGGCTGGAGCCCGGCACGGCCCGGCCGGCCCAGCCCCGCGGCCGCCGGGTCCCCGACGGGCCTGGCGATCCCGGCGGGCCGGAGCTGGTCGCCAGGCCGGCCCGGATCGTGCTGTACCGGCGGCCGCTACTGGCCAGGGCGGACGGCGAGGAGGAACTGGCCGAGCTGGTGCTGGATGTGGTGGTCGAGCAGTTCGCCCGGCTGCTCGGGGTGGATCCGGAGCTGGTGGATCCCGGCTACCCGGCCGGGGACTGAGCGGACAGCACGGCCGTGAGCGAGTCGCGGACCGGCGGCAGCGGCACCCAGACCGGCGAGCTGACCACCGGCAGGATCGACTGGACCACGCCGCCGACGGTGATCACCCGGCCGGCGTAGACCGGCCCGGAGCCGGGCAGCGGAGTGACCACGACGCTGAACGGCGCGGTCCGGGCGGACCCGCGGGGCGGGCGCAGCCGTACCGCCACCGAATGGCCGGCCGCGATCTGCACCGTCCCGCCGGAACCCGGGTCGATCGCGGACCTCAGGGCGGTCACGGTGACCCGGACGGCGGCGGCGGTCCGGGGCGCGGACAGCACCAGCTCGGCCGACCCGTCCGCGCTGCCCGGGTTGTCGGCGATCACGCCCTGCTGCTGCACCGGCTCGGCGGCCGCGGTGACCGCGCCGGGCGAGCCGCCTGACCCGCCGCTCACCAGCATGGACGCGGTGACCGGGACGCTGGCGGTGATCACGAGCGCCGCCGGGGTGCCGGCCAGCGACGGCAGCGGGATCCCGGTGGCCGAGCCGCTCGGCAGTGCGAGACCGCTGCCGCCGGTGGGCTGGTAGGAGCCCCTGGGCGTCACCGCGGTGAGCTTCACCTGCGCATCCCGGTCGCCGGGAACGGCCACGTACAGCTCGCGCGACCCCGGCGTGCCCGGTATCGACGGAAGCACCAGCTGGGTTGCGGGCGCCGGTGCTGGCGGCAGCCAGGTGCCTGGCTCGGCGCCCTTCTTGCTCTCCCGCAGCGCCGCCACGATCAGCCCGGCACTGGCGGTGACATGCAGGGCTGCCACGGTGGTACCGCGCAGCAGCCTGGACAGCGACTGCACCACCATGCCGTGTGGCGGGACCGCGACCCCGATGTCCGCGCCGCCGGCCAGCGGAATGCCCTCGGTCAGGGCACTGACCTGCACATCGGCCGGCTGGCTGTCGACGTTCATCAGGTAGAGCTCAAGCTGGGCCACCGTCTTGGTGCCGGGGCCGGCGAACCAGAAGCTGGTACCCGGCGGCTGGCACCGCGCGGTGGCCAGCCCGTGGCTGCCGGTCTGCTCGGCCTCCAGCCCCTGGGACATCTCCCCGGCGGCCTGGATGATCACCCCGCCCCGGCCGGGGGTGGTGGTCACCGAGCCGGTAACCGCGCTCAGCCTGGCCGCGGTCTTCTTCGGCAGGGCGCGCGCGGTGGGAACGGACAGCATGGCCAGCCGACCCGGCTGCCGGA
The DNA here is from genome assembly GCA_963719705.1 of uncultured Actinomycetota bacterium. GTDB lineage: Bacteria > Actinomycetota > Actinomycetes > Streptosporangiales > Streptosporangiaceae > CAVRCV01. Next base: position 249,432 of record CAVRCV010000004.1, on the reverse strand, counting down.
CCACGCGCTGCGCGGCCGCGGCGGCGGCGCTGCCGCCGGTTGCCAGCGGGATGACCTCGGCCTGGCCTGCGGCAGCCAGGCCAGGTGAGGCCGTCGGCGCGGACGCGATCGCGACCCCGCTGCCGGCGGGCTTGGTCGAGCCAGGACCCGGGCAGCCCTGGAGCGCGAGCAAGACCGGCTCCCGCAGCGGCGAGCGCGCCGCCGCGCCGCCGGTGAAGCTCACCGGATGGCTGATGCCGGCCACCTCGAACAGCGCGCCGAGCAGCACGATAACCAGGGCGGCCAGCACGAGCCGGTGCCGGAGCAGGCCCCTCACCAGCGTTCTCCCTCGCCGTCGCGGTCCGGGGCCGGCCACCGCGCCGCGGCTGGCTCACCGGCCTCCGGCCGGTGCCGGCCCGGCGCTGACGGAGGCAGCGGTTCCAGCTCGTCATCACCATCCGCCGGCCAGTCCGCGGGCTGGCCCGTGGTGTCCCATCCGCCGGACCCTGACGACCAGCCGGGCTGCCCGGTACCGGTCTGCCAGCCCTGGTCCGGCCAGCTGGGATGCTGGCCCCCGGCGTCCCAGCCGCCGCCGGAGCCCGGTGCCCAGCCCGGCGGCCCGGCGGCACCGTAGCCGCCATCCCGGCCGTGCTCCGGCTGCCAGCCGGATTGCTGCCCCCCGGCGTCCCAGCCGCCGCCGGAGCCCGGCGGCCAGGTCGGCGGCTCGGCGGCCCCGTGGTCACCGGTGCCGTACTCAGCCGTACCGTACTCAGCAGCACCGTACTCAGCGGCTCCGTACTCAGCGGCTCCGTACTCAGCGGCACCGTGTTCAGCGGCACCGTACTCAGCAGCACCGTGTCCCGGCTGCCAGCCGGGCTGCTGGTCTTCCGGCTGCCAGTGACTCTCCGGCTGCCAGGCGGCGGTCTCGTCCGGCGGCGGCCAGGCGCCGGACGGCGACCGCCGCGGCGCGACCGAGGCTGGCGGGGCTGCCGGGACTGCCGGGACGGCCATCTCCCCCGGCTGCGGCCAGGCATAGGCGGGCTCCGGCCGGTGCCCGGGCGCCGGGTCCGGCGGATAGGGCCGGTGACCGGAGGAGTAGCTGTCCGGTTCTTGCGAGTACGGCTCCGGCGAGTACGGCTCCGGCGAGTACGGCTCCGGCTCGGCGGCGTACCGCGCTGGCTCTGGCTCCGGGCGGCGCCTGCGACCCGGCCGCTGGTCCCGGTGAGACTGCTCGTCGCGGTACTGCGGCTCATCGCGGTACTGCTGCTCATCGCGGTACTGCTGCTCGTCCCGGTAGGACGGCTCGGGCTCGGACCGGCGCCGGGGCTGCGGCGGGCCCGGCGGTCCGGCCGGCCGGGCCGGGCCGGCGGCAGGCTGCCCTGCGGCGATTCCGGCGCCTCCGGCGGTCGCGTCGGACGCGGCGGCCGCGGCGCCACCTGCGGCTGCGGCTGCGGCTGCGGCAGCGCGGCGGCCGGGCAGCGCGGCTGCCGGGCGCCCGGCAGCGGCGGCCAGCCGGCGGCGCTGGCCGGGCACCTGTCCGGGCCGGGCCGCCTGACGTTCCGCTCCCCGGTGGCCGGGCAGGCCCCGGTCGCGGCGGCGGCGGGGCTCCGGCTGGCTTTCCGGCTGGCTTTCCCGCTGCCCGGCGGACGCGGCGGCGGCCGGATCGGCGGCGGCCGCTGCGGCCTCATCCGCCGTCGTCATGATGCCGGGCAGCGCCAGCGCCGCCACCACCAGCAGGATCGCCGCCTCCGCCGCCATGACCAGGTCGTGGGCGAGGTGGCTGTGGCTGATGCCGATGGTGCCGCCGCCGGGCGGCAGCCGGAACGCCTGGGCCCAGCTTCCGGCCGGGGAGGCGACCGGTGTCAGCGGATGGCCGTTCAGGGTGGCGCGCCAGCCGCCGGCCGGCTCGGCCAGCTCCAGGATGCCGCCCGCGGCCGGCGCCCTGGCCGAGACGCCGCTCGGCCCGGATGGCAGCTGAGCCAGGGTTCCGTCCGGCTCGGCCACCGAGGCCCTGGCCGGCAGGGTGATCAGCCGCCACAGCGCGAAGTCCGGCGTGGTGCTGACCTGCCGCAGGCCGGGCACGCCGTCCAGGATGCGGACCAGGGCGGGGCTGATCGGCGCGCGCAGCAGCACGAACCCGATGTCGAACTGGGCCAGCGTCTGACTCTGGTCAGTGGCCGCGCCGCCGTCCGGCGCTACCAGGGTGGCGACCGCCGAGCTGAGCGCCTGCTGCGCGGCCGCCGCGGGGGCCAGGTCCGGGTCGGCCAGCAGCGGGCTCGAGCCGCGCAGCAGCGTGTAGTTCACCTGCCCGGCCGCAGTGCCCGGCCCGCTGGCCGGGCTCAGCACCAGGGTCCGGAGCTGGAGGCCGTTCCTGGCGGATTCCGACACGAACTCGGGCACCGACTGGCCGGTCACCGGGCCGACCGGGCCGCTGACCCCGGTCACCACCCAGTACCCGGCCGCCAGCACCGGAGCCGAGCAGGCTACCAGGGCCACCAGGGCGGCACCTGCCCCGCCGGCGCTGGCCAGCCTGGTCAGCGGCCGGCCGCGGCCGGCCGCGAGCCGGGCCAGCGAGTCGCCGGCCGCGCAGGCCGCCAGCAGCAGCCCGGCCGCCGCGATCGCCAGCTCCGGTCCCGGCCAGGCGGGCACCGGGCTGCCGCCGGTGACCGGGGTGACCAGAGCCCGGCTGACCGCGATCGCGATCGCGATCCCGAGCAGCGCGACCCCCCAGCCGGCCATGACCAGCGCCCGCCGCCGTCCGGCCGCCAGCGCGGCGAGCCCGGCCAGCACCAGGCCGCCGGTCACCCAGACCGGGGGCAGGCCAGGACCGCCGGGGCTGAGCAGCAGCAGGGACCGGGCGGGCAGGCCGGAGCTGGCCAGCCCGGCCGGCTGCACACCCGCCTCCAGCAGCAGTGCGGACGGACTGGCGGCCAGCTGGATCGCCCACGGGGCGAGCAGCACCAGCGGCACACCGACCGCGATGCCGATGCTGGTGAGCTGGCCGGCCCGGCGCCGGCCGACGGTCAGCGCGGCCACGATCGCGGCGAGCACCGTGATCGGCCACAGCAGCGGCACAAACGCGGCGCCGACGGTCACCGCCAGGCCGGTCGCCCAGGCGGCCCGCCTGGCCTGCCGGGGCGGCTGGCTGAACATCCGCCCGGCCAGCAGCGCGATCAGCGGGATCAGCACGAAGACCGCGGCGGTGCCGAGCCCGGCCGCGATCGCGCCCATGGCCACCGGCAGCAGCGCGTAGCTCGCGGCCGCCCAGACCCGGACCACGGGGAACCTGGTCACCCGCCGGGCGGCCAGGTAGGCGCACAGGCCGGCCAGCGGGACGCAGCCCAGCAGGATGACGTCCACCGCCAGCCACGGCTTGCCGCCGAGCACCGTGGCCAGCAGCGCGACGACCGCCACGTACGGCGGCGCTGCGCTGGTAGAGCCGATCCCGACCGGGTGGAAGGCCTGGAGGTACTCGCGCCACAGGCCGGACGCCCCGCCCCAGGCTGGCATCAGCGCCCCGCCGCCGAGCGTCCCGGACCGCAGCAGTGAGTGCTCGGCCACCAGGGTGATCACCACCAGGGCCGTCAGCAGCAGGACCACCGGGCTGGTCAGGATGCGCTGGGCCAGTCCGGTGTCGATGAGCAGGGAGTCGTCCTCGGTCGGATCCTCGGTCGCGTGATGCGAGCCCGCGGTGTCCAGCTGGGCCGACCGCGACATCGCGGCCGCGGCGAACTCCGCCATCCGGCGCACCGACCGGCCCGGCGGCAGGTCGGCCCGGACCCGGCCGTAGGCGGGCCGGCGCCCGCGGGCACGGCGGCGCCTGGCCCGCAGCAGCCGCAGCGGGTGCCCGAGCACCGAGGCCACCGCGGCCAGCTCGTCCAGCGCCGCCGCCAGGCGCTTGGCAAGCAGGAAGAACAGCGTCCGCAGCAGCGACACCGCGACATTGCCGGCCAGCGAGAAGAGCATCGGCCGGGCGGGCAGGTTGCCCAGCAGGGTGAGCAGGGCGTTGCGCCGCTGCAGCAGGTGCGGGCGGCGGCCGACCGACACCGCCCGGCGGTTCCGGGACGCGGCCTGAGCGTGGTACACGACCGCGTCGGTGATGACCCGGACCCGGTGCCCGGCCGCATGCACCCGCCAGCAGAGGTCGACGTCCTCCATGAACAGGGCCATACCGGGGTCGAACCCGCCGGTCTGGTCCCACACGTCGCGCCGGATCAGCATCCCGGTGCTGCTCACCGCCAGGGTGTCCCGGTCGCCGTCGTGCTGGCCCTGGTCCACCTCACGGGGCTCGATGCCGGTGATCCGGCGGCCCACGGTGTCGATGGTGATCCCGGCCTCCAGGATCACGTCCCGGTCGGCCCAGTCCTTGACCTTGGGCCCGAGCACGGCGGCGGCCCTGGTCTCGGCCGCCCCGCGGAGCAGCTGCTCCAGCGCATCCGGGGCCGGCTCGCAGTCGTCGTGCAGCAGCCACAGCCACTCGGTCCGCTCGCCGCGCGGCTGCCCGGCCGCGCCGGGGACCGCGGCGCTGGCCGCCTGGTGCTGCACGGCCCTGGCGACCGCGGCGCCGTAGCCGGTGCCGCGCTCCATGCCGAACACGACGGCCCGGCCGAGCTTGCCCGCCAGGACCGAGCCGCTGCGGTCCCGGCTGCCGGTGTCAACCGCCACCACCCGCTGGACCGGGCGGGACTGTGCCAGCAGCGCGTCGATCACGTGCGGCAGCCAGGTCGCGCCGTCGTGCGCGACGATCACCGCCGTCACTACGTGCTGCGGGTAGGAATCATTCGGCGACAAAAGGCGTCCGCATGCTGCTCGGAGGGATTACCTGCCAGGCCAGCTCACGCCATGCCGGTCCTGCAGGGCGGGGATACCCGTGAACAATACGCGAAGGCGGCCGTCCGGGACGGCCAGACGGCGCCGCGGCCTAGACCGCCTGCCGCTTCAGCCGCCGGCGCTCGCGCTCGGACAGACCGCCCCAGATGCCGAACCTCTCGTCGTGTTCCAGCGCGTAGTCCAGGCACTCGGCCCGGACCTCACAGCTCCGGCAGACCCGCTTCGCCTCCCTGGTGGAGCCCCCCTTCTCCGGGAAGAACGCTTCTGGATCCGTCTGCGCGCACAGCGCGCGATCCTGCCAGCTCAGCTCCCCAGCATCGTCCGCGACCATGCCGAGCGTGTCCTGCACCAGCGAGACGATGACCTCAGTCACAGCACACCTCCTTCCCCTCCTCAGCCCCCTTGCCCGCCACCCGGCCGCGCCGGGCACGAGAATTACACAGATGAAATTACACCCGCGTGTCTTGCGCCGCGTCAAGGGAGATTGGTGATAATGGCCGCCGGGTTGCCCGTGATGACGGGAAAGTCTGCCCGCCGGAACCGGTCCCGTCACGGACAGCGACGGACCGCGACGGCGACCGGCCGCGGACCGGCCGCGGACCGGTGCCGGGCAGGGCTACCGGGTGATCCAGGTTCCGGTCTGGCCGCTCAGGGCCGGCTCGATGTGCTCGGGGTCAGTGATCAGCGCCTGCTTGCCGCCGTGCTCCAGGAACTCGATCACGGCCTGGATCTTGGGCGCCATGCTGCCCTTGGCGAAGTGACCGCCCTCGGCCAGGTAGCCCCTGGCCTCGTCCAGGGTGAGCCGGTCCAGCCAGCGCTGGTTTGGCGTGCCGAAACCGAGCGCGACCTTCTCCACCGCGGTGGCGATCAGGAACAGGTCGGCGCCGATCAGCCGGGCCAGCAGCGAGCAGCCGAGGTCCTTGTCGATGACCGCCGCGACGCCGTGCAGGTCCCCGGCGGCGTCCCGCATCACCGGGATGCCGCCGCCGCCGACCGCGACCACCACCACGCCGGCCGCGATCAGCGCCCGGATCGCGTCCAGCTCGATGATCCGCACCGGCCGGGGCGAGGCCACCACCCGGCGCCAGCCGCGGTTGGCGTCCTCGACCACCTGCCAGCCGTCGGTATCCCGCCGCCTGGCCGCCGTCGCCTCGTCCAGGAACGAGCCGATCGGCTTGCTCGGCGCCGCGAACGCCGGGTCGTCGCCGGCCACCTCGCACTGCGTGACCACCGCGGCGACCGGCCGGTCCAGGCCGCGGTGGCGCAGCTCGTTGCGCAGGTTCTGGGTCAGCGCATAGCCGATCGCGCCCTGGGTGTCCGCGCCGCACACATCCAGCGGCAGCTCGTGCAGCTCCCCGGCGGCCAGCTCGGACCTGCGCAGCACGAAGCCGACCTGCGGCCCGTTGCCGTGCCCGATCACCACGTTCCAGCCCTGGCCGACCATGGCCGCGATGTGCTCGGTGGTCTCCCGGGCCGCCAGGTACTGATCCTGCACGGTCTGGTGCGCCGGGTTCCTGATCAGCGAGTTGCCGCCGATGGCGATCACGGCAGTGTTACCGGCCATGGGCCTGTCAGGCACGGGCTACCTTCCCCTCAGCTCATGGTGAGCGCCATCACGGCCTTCTGGCCGTGCAGCCGGTTCTCCGCCTCATCGAACACCGCCGACTGCGGCCCGTCGATGACCTCGTCCGCGACCTCGACCCCGCGGTCGGCCGGCAGCGGGTGCAGGAAGATCGCGTCCTCGCTGGCCAGGGCCATCCGGCGGGGGTCGGTGAGCCAGGACGGGTACTGGTCGATCAGCCGCTTGCCCTCGGTCTCGTCGGTGGTCGTGGTCAGCGCCCCCCAGCTCTTGGCGTACACCACGTCGGTGCCGGCGAACCCCTCGTCGAAGTCATGCGAGATCTCCAGCGAGCCGTGCCCGCGGCGGGCGAACTCCCCGGCCTGTGCCACGATCTCCGGCATCAGGCCGAACTCCGGCGGGTGCACCAGGCGCACGTTCATGCCGAACCGTGGCAGCAGCAGCGCCAGGCTCTGCGGCGCGCTGATCGGCTTGGTATAGCTGCTGGCGTAGGCCCAGCTGATCGTGGCGGTGCGGCCGCGCGGGTCGCCGAGCCGCTCGATGATCGTCATCAGGTCGGCCAGGGCCTGGTGCGGGTGGTAGATGTCGCACTGCATGTTGAGCACCGGCACCCGGCTGGCGGCGGCCACCGCGCGCAGGTAGCCGTTGCCGGCGCCCCAGTCGATGTACCGGATCGCGATGCCGTCGTTGTACCGGCCGAGGATCTCGCCGATCTCGGTGGCCGTGTCCCCGTGCGCGATCTGCGTGGTCCGGCTCTCCAGGAACATGGCGTGCCCGCCGAGCTGGGTCATGCCAGCCTCGAACGAGGCCCTGGTGCGGGTGCTGGCGTAGAAGAACAGCATCGCCAGCGTCTTGCCGGACAGGTAGGGATGCTGTCTGCCGAGCGCCCGGTCCCGCTTCAGCGCGAACGCCACGTCCAGCACGGTGTCGAGCTCGTCCTTGGTCCACTCGCTGAAGTCGATGACGTCCCGGCCGCGCAGGTGCGTCTGCATCGCCGCTGCCCTACGCCGCCGCGCCGAGGACCAGTGCGAGCAGCGCCATCCGCATCACCACGCCGTTGAACGCCTCGTACCAGTACCTGGCGTGCCGGGTGGCGTCCACGTCGGTGGGCAGCTCGTCCATCCGGGGCAGCGAGTGCAGCACGATCGAGTCCGGCCTGGCCCGGTCCGCCAGCAGCTGCCGGGTCACCTGGTAGGCCTCCGGGGTCACGCCGCGCTCGGCGCTGGCCTCCTGCCTCGACTGGGCGTAGTCGGGCTGCACCACCGGCTCCATGTAGATGACATCGGCCTCGCCGATGCAGTCCGCTACCGTCTCCGCCTCGCGGTAGCGCACGCTCCGCTCGTCCAGCTCGGCCCGGAACTCGTCCAGCAGCGACATCTCCGGCGGCGAGACCACGAACGCCGCCATGTCGAACTGCGACATCGCGTACAGGATCGAGTGCATGGTGCGCATCCGCATGTCGCCGACGCACAGCACCTTCAGGCCGTCCAGCGTGCCCCGGTCCTTCCAGATCGTGTACAGGTCGGTCAGCACCTGGGTCGGGTGCTCGCCCCAGCCGTCGCCGCAGTTCAGCACCGGGACCGTGGCCCACCGGGCCGCCTCGGCCGGCGCGCCCTGCTGGAAGTGCCGCATCGCGATCACGTCGCCGTAGTACTCCAGCATGTGCACGGTGTCCTTGATGGACTCCTGGTAGAAGTCGCCGGCCCTGGTCATCTTGGCGTCGGAGAAGCCGAGCACGTGCCCGCCGAGCCGGTGCATGGCCGCCTCGGTGGCCAGCCGGGTCCTGGTGCTCGGCTGGTAGAACGCGGTCAGCAGGGTCTTGCCGGCCAGCAGGTCGGTGTTGCGGCGCCTGGCCGCGTGCGGGGCCAGCTCGTCGGCGACCCGGAAGATCTGGAAGTACTCGTCCCGCTCCATGTCCTTCAGCGACAGGATGTCCCGGCCGAGGAAGCTCCTCATCCAGCGTCCCTCCCTTGCTAGCTGTGCTCAATTTGGCCGCTCTGGCCGCGGCCCTGCTGACCCGAACGGTATCGATCATGAGCCGGACGTCGTCGCCCAGCGGGTAAAGGACCGGGCAGGTTGCCCCGTTCGCGAGGTACTCGGCGACCTTGACCCGGCACTCGTCCGGGGTGCCGCTGGCCGAGATCGCCTGCACCGCCTCGTCCGGCACCAGCCGCATCGCCCTGGCGATCTGCTCCGGCCCGGCCGGCCAGGTCAGCTCCCGGCCGATGGCCTCGATCAGCGCCGGATCCACGCCGCTGGCCCGCATGATGTGCGGCTGCTGGCCGAGGTACTGGGTGAGGAGCTCGCGGGCCCGGTCCAGGGCGGCCTGCCGGTCGTGGTCCATCGAGCAGACGATCAGCTGCGGCCGGTCGATCTGGTCCAGCGTCCGGCCGGCCTTGGCCGCCCCGGCCGCCAGCGCCTCCATCGCCCTGGCCGTGTAGGCCGGGGTGACCATGTAGTTGAGCAGCACGCCGTCGCCGATCTGGCCGGCCAGCTCCATCATCGCCATCCCGGTCGCGCCCACGTAGATCGGCACCTGCCGGGGCGAGGCGTCGCCGTGCACGATGTCGATCGCCACGTCGTCCAGCCGGACGAACTCGCCGTGGTAGGTCACCCGGCCCAGGGCGAGCAGCTCCCTGGTCGCCTCGACCACCTCGCGCATCGCGCGCAGCGGGCGGCGCCGGTCCACCCCCACCTTGCCGGCCAGCGGCTCCCACCAGGCGCCCAGTCCCAGCAGCACCCGGCCGGGCGCCAGCTCGTCCAGCGTGGCGAAGGTGGCGGCGAGCAGGCCGACGTTGCGGGTCCAGACCGGCACCACGCCGGCACCGATCTTGATCCGGCTGGTCACCGCCGCGTAGGCGGCCATCGGCACCGTGGCCTCCCTGGCCAGCCGGCTCTCCGCCTGCCAGACGGCCTCGAACCCGCGGGACTCGGCGTACCTGGCGTACTCCATGCTCTCCCGGATGCCGTGCTTGTCCTGGAGGTAGAGGGCAGCTCTCACCGGCAGACCCCTCCCCTCGGCCGGAACGGATGCGGCGGGATCTCGTCTACCCGCCGCCACAGCCGGGTGGCCTGCGCGGTACTGGCCGCGGCCAGCTCGGCCTCGTCCAGCCGGGTGCTGCGGCCGGCGGCGATCACCTGCTCCCCGGCCACGTAGACATCCCGTACCCGGCGCGAGTCCAGCCCGAACACCCAGTGCCCGGCCAGGCTGGCCGCGGTCAGCGGGGTCGGTGCCGGGTAGTCAAGCACCACCAGGTCGGCCGGCCCGCCCGGCGCCAGCGTGCCGAGCAGCGGCTCGCCGAAGGCCCGCCCGGCCAGTGCCGCGCCGGCCGCGAGCCTGGCCAGCGGCCAGTCCGGCGGGACGGCCAGCTCGGCCTCCCTGGCCCGGAAGAACCCGGCCTGGGACTCGGCGATCAGGTCGCCGCCGATGCCGTCGGTGCCTAGCGCGACCCGAGCGCCCCGGGCGGGGTGCAGGCTGAACGGCGAGTGGCCGACGCCGTTGTTCATGTTGCTGCGCGGGTTGCAGGCGACCGTGGCGCCGGCCGCGCTGATCAGGCCGATATCCGGGGCACTGACGCGCACGCAGTGCGCGAGCAGGGCGTTCTCGTTCATGATCCCGTGGCGGTGCAGCCGGGCGGCGGCAGACTGGCCGCAGCGGTCCGCGGCGTCGCGGTTGTCCGCCTCGTCCTCGGCCAGGTGGATGTGCACCCCGGTGCCGGCCGCCGCGGCCGCCCCGGCGCACGCGGCCAGGGTCTGGTCGGACATGGTGAACGAGGCATGCGCCCCGATCATGCCGCGGGCCAGCGGGCGCCGGGCGGCCAGGAACCGGCTGGTTCTCGGCCAGGCCGTCCCCGGCCCGCCCAGGCCCGTCCCGGTCGGTCACCTCGTAGCACAGCACCGAGCGCAGCCCGAGCTCGCCGAGCGCGTCGGCGATGATGTCCAGCGAGCCGTCGATGGCGTTCGGCGAGGCGTGATGGTCCACGATCGTCGTGGTGCCGGCCAGCAGGGCGTCAAGCCCGCCGCGCAGCGCGCTGGCCCGGATCGCGGCCGGGTCCAGGGCACGGTCCAGCCGCCACCAGATCCGCTGCAGGATCTCGGTGAAGTCGGCCGGGGGCGCCAGCCGGAACGGCATGCCGCGGGCCAGCGCCGAGTACAGATGATGATGGGCGCACACGCCACCGGGGATGATCAGCGTCCCGGCGCAGTCCCGCCGGATCGCGGCTTCGGGGGCCGGGCCCGCCTGCACCCGCCCGGCCGCCAGTACCAGGTCGGTCTGCGTCACCTCGGGCGGGTCCAGCGAGGTCACCACCGTGCCGCCGGACAGCACGACCACCTGGCCGACCGTCACGAGCGCTGCCTGGCCAGTCCTGACCGGCCCTGGCGGGCAAGGCGGGGCACGGCGGCGCGGGCCGCGGCGCTGTCCCGCATCGGCAGCCTGGTCCGCCACCCCCCGTCGAACGCGCGCAGCGCCCCGGCCACCGCCGAGGCGGTCGGCACCAGCCCGATCTCGCCGACGCCCTTGGCGCCGTAGGGTCCCTCGGGCTGATGTTCCTCCACGAACCGGCAGTCGACCGGCGGCATGCCGGCCGGCGGGATGATGTTCAGCGACTTCAGCGTGGTGGTGACCAGGTGGCCGGCCTCGACCACGAACTCCTCCGACAATGCGTGCCCGAGGCCCATGTGCACCGCGCCCTCGATCTGGCCGGACAGCAGCACCGGGTTGATCACCTTGCCCACGTCGTGCGCGGCGATCACCTTCTCGATCCGGCCCTCGTCGTCCAGCAGCACGACCTGGGTGGCCCAGCCGTAGGCGAAGTGCGTTACCGGCTCGGCCACGTCCGCGCCCGGCGGGGTGGTCCAGTCGATCACGACCTCGCCGTAGAACTCCCGGCCGGCCAGGGCGGCCAGCTGCTCCCGGCTCGGGCTGGCCGCGGCCGGCCCGTCGCCGTACAGCTCCCGCAGCGCGGCGGTGACCTTGGCCGCCGCCTCGATCACGGCGCGGCCGCCGAGCACCGTGCCGCGGGACGCGGTGGTCTGGCCGCACTCCAGCTCGCGCTCGGTATCCACCTTGACCGTTACCCGGTCCGGGGTCAGCCCGAGCTGCTCGCAGGCGACCTGGCTGAGCACGGTGAACACGCCCTGGCCCATCTCGGTCCACGGCTGGTAGACGGTGACCGAGCCGTCCGCCTCGGGCCGGATCACCGCCTTGCCGTACTCGGTGAGGCCGTTGCCGATGCCGGTGTTCTTCACCGCGCAGCCGATGCCGGCGTACCGGGCGCGCTTGTAGTCGTCCCGAACCGCGAGCAGGGTCTTGCGCAGCCCGACACCGGGCCCAAGGCGCTGGCCGGTGCCGAAGATGCCGCCCTCGGCCAGCGCGTTCAGCCAGCGGATGTCCCATCCGTCGATGCCGACCAGCCCGGCCAGCCGGTCCAGCGCGCCCTCCAGCGCGAAGTTGACCTGGTTCGCGCCGAAGCCGCGCATCGCGCCGCACGGCGGGTTGTTGGTGTACACCGCGCGCGCCTCGACATCCACGGCGCCGACCTGGTAGGCGCCGCAGGCGTGCCCGGCGGCGCGCTCCAGCACCTTCGCGCCGACGCTGGCGTAGGCGCCGGTGTCGCCGGTGATCCGGGCCCGAACGGCGGTCAGGCGGCCCTCCTCATCGCAGCCGACCGTGTAGGTCATGGTCAGAGGGTGCCGCTTCACGTGAAAGCGCAAGCTCTCGGTCCGGGACAGGGTGAGCTTGACCGGGCGGCCGGTGCGCAGCGCCAGCAGCGCCGCGTGCCCCTGCACGCCCAGGTCCTCCTTGGCGCCGAACGCGCCGCCGCTGCTGACCAGAGTGGCCCTGACCTGCTCCGGCGGCAGCCCGAGGAGGCTGGCCACCTGGCGGCGGTCGCTCCAGATGCCCTGGCCCTGGGAGTAGAAATGCATCCCCGGTCCGGGCTCGCCGTCCGGCCCGGCCGGGACCGCCGGGATGGCCAGCGAGGATTCCGGCTCCAGGAACGCGTGCTCGATGAACTGGGTGGCGAAGGTCTCGGTGACCACGTGCGCCGAGGCGGCCAGGGCCGCGCCGGTGTCCCCGCGCCTGACCTCCGACACCGACAGCACGTTCCCCGGCGCGTGCGGGTGCAGCTGCGGCGCACCCGGCGCGACGGCGGCGAACGGGTCGGTCAGCGGGTCGAGTACCTCGTAGTCCACCTCGACCAGGGCGGCTGCCGCCCGCGCCGCCTTCGCGGTATCGGCCGCGACCAGGGCAAGCACGTCGCCCACGTACCGGGTGATCTCCCCGGTGGCGTAGATCTGCGGCCAGTCCCGGAGCAGCTCGCCCTGGACCCGGTCACCGGGCACGTCGGCGGCGGTCAGCACGGCCGCCACGCCGGGATAAGCGGCGGCCCGCCCGGTGTCGATCCGCAGGATCCTGGCCCGCGGGTGGTCGGCGAACCTGATCGCCCCGAACAGCATCCCCGGCCGGGTCAGGTCGTTGATGTACGGCTTGTCCCCGAGCGCCAGCTCGCGGCCCTGGTAGCGGGCGGTCGGCGCGCCGACCCGGCCGGAGTGGTCCACCGGCGGCAGCGGCTCGCCGCGCCTGGCCCCCGCCTCGCAGGCGATGGCATCAATGATCTTGGTGTAGCCGGTGCACCGGCACAGGTTCCCGGCCAGCGCCGCGGCGATCTGGTCCCGGCCCGGATCCGGCGTCCTGGCCAGCAGCGCCTCGGCCTTCATGATGATGCCGGGCGAGCAGAAGCCGCACTGCGAGGCGCCGGCCGCGACGAAGCTGTCCGCCCAGCTCTCCCGGCCGGCCCGGGTCAGGCCCTCCTGCGTGACGATCTCGCGCCCGGAGAACCGGCTGGCGGCCTGGGCGCAGGAGACCACCGCCTTGCCGTCGGCCAGCACGGTGCACGCGCCGCAGGATCCCTCCGGGGCGCAGCCGTCCTTGACCGAGATCACGCCGCAGTGATCCCGCAGCACCTCCAGCAGGTGCTCGCCGCCGGCCAGGTCGACCGAGACCGGGCGGCCGTTCAGCGTGAACTTCATCCGGCTATCCTCGCCCGCGCTGGCCGCTAGCGGTAGAGGGGGACCGGAAGCGCTACCGGGATCGGGCCGCGTTGACCAGCGCCTCGGCGGCGGCCAGTCGTTTGGCCCGGTCGGCGGCGAACCGCTCGATCGCGGCCAGGATGTGCTCGCTGCTCAGGTGCGCCTCGTCGATGACCTCATCCACCGAGCCGCCGGTGCGCCAGTCGTTGTCGAAATCCGGCGACAGCGAGTACTCGCGCACCAGGTCGCCCTCGGCCCAGTCGCGCATCAGCTTGAACGCGCCGTTGGTGATCACCATCGCGTCGATCCGGTCCGCGTCCGAGCGGACCGCCTGGCGGTAGGCGGCAGGCTGGCGGGCGAACAGCTGCGGGCTGATCGCGGCGACGACCTTGACGTTCAGCCCGGCCGAGTCAAGCTCGGGCAGCACCCGGACCAGGTTGTGCGTCGGCATGGTGCCGCGCAGGAACACGGTGCCCAGCCGCGGCCGATCGTCGGTGAACTCGCGCAGCACGTAGGCGCCGCGGGCGGCGGCGAAGTGCGACGGCATGCCCAGCGCCGCCCGGTCCGGGATCTCGATGGACGGCCGGGTCAGGTGCAGCGCCACGATCGCCGCGTCCAGTCCGAGCGCGGCGCCGAGCACCACCGGCACCTCGTTGTACTCCCACGGGTGCAGGTCGATCACGTGCCCGTCCGGGAACAGCTGGGTTACGCCGGGGGCGAAGATGCCGAAGTGGGTGCGGGAGTCCTCGGCGGTCTCCGGGCCGGAGTGCCCGGCCACCCAGAGCACCTTCCCCACCCGCAGCTCGCAGTCCTGGGCAAGCTGGCTGAACAGCCGCATCTCGCCGTACTTGAGGTAGGAGAACGAGCCGTAGGTGGAGCAGGCGCCCCAGAACCCGTCAAAGTCATGGAACGGATCCGCGGCCAGGTTGACCGAGGCCAGCCCGGCCATCATCCCGGCGTTGGTGAACTCGGTGATCTCGGCCGGCAGCAGAGCGCCGTCTGGGCTGTCGTTGCGCTCGTACCAGCCCCAGCCGGGCAGGTCGCCGAACCCGGCCGCGAACCCGGCGATGTTGGTCGACTCGGCCAGGTCGGCCGAGGCGGCCAGGAACATCGGCCGCCCGTATTCCTTGCGGGCCAGGCTGTTCACGTACCCGGCCCAGGCGGCGAGCCCGGCCCGGTTGGCCGCGGAGTCCCCCGGCTTCTTCCAGATCTGCGCCGGGTAGCTCTCGTAGTCGAACACCCGGCGGTCGGCGAAGATCCCGGCCGATCCGGCGGGCAGCGCGGACCCCTCGATCTCTTCCGGCACCGTCCTGGCGACTTCGAGCAGCCGCCCGGACAGCCACTCCACCAGCTCCGGATCCCGGCGCAGCACCGACATCGCGACCTTCAGGTTGGCCTCGAACTGGGCCCGCATGGCCGCCGGGTCGGCCGGGGCCGGCTCGTCGACGCCGACGTAGCTGACCCCGTGCCGGGCCATGAACTCCTTGCGGATGGCCCAGAACTGCTCGGCGTTGCGCGGCCAGGGCGAGCCATGGCTGGCCGCGTCGACCTTGCCGTAGCCGCGCCCCTTGCGGGTGCGGAACCAGGCCATGGTCGGCCGCCGGTCCGGGTTGGCGCCCAGGCTGGCCTCCAGCAGGGTTGCGGTCACCGGCTCCCACTGCATGCCGTCCTGCGTGCCGGTCACCCGCCACCCGTACGGGGCGAACCAGTCGACCGGCGTCCCGGCCACCACGCTGGAGGCGGGCCGGGGGTCGATGCCGTAGTCGTTCCAGTCCAGCAGCAGTACCAGGTTGTCCAGGCCGAGGCCCCAGGCCGCGTTCTTGGTCTCGTGCCCGGCGCCGGGGGTGAGCCCGCCCTCGCCCTCGACCGCGAACACCCTGACCCCGTGCGCCCTGGCCCGGTGCAGCGCCATCGCCTCGCCGGCCGCCGCCGGCAGCCCGTGCCCCGACGGCCCGGTGTTGAACTTGAGGAACAGGGTCTTGCCGCCCATCTCGGCATGCCCCGCCAGCCCGCCGCGGCGCCGGAAGCCGAGCAGGTCCTCCCAGGTGAGCGCCCACTTGCCGGCATCGGGAAAGGCAAACTCCGGATCCCCGGTGGCCTCGTAGCGGGCCCGCATCCCCTCGTTCAGCACCGCGAGCGTGGCATAAACGAGGGGCACGGTGTGACCCGCCGCCAGCACGAACCGGTCGCCGTAGCGCAGCCAGGGGCGCCGTACGTCCCAGCGCATCGCGCCGGACAGCAGCAGGCTGACCATCATGTGCACCTTGGACCGGGATCCGCCGGGGTGGCCGCTCTGCCGGTAGTTGAGCATCAGGTCGATGCACTCGTCGATCAGTTCCTTGACGATCTCGTACCGGTCGAAGTCCAGCTTCGCCGCGGCCTGCAGCTCCGCCACCTCCTGCGCGGACCGAACCGTGGTCATACAGCCTCCTACGACGCCCGACGGTCGTTCGCCACGATAACGGCACGGGACCGCCGGCGGCGCCAGCGGCCCCGTGCCGTGCTGTCCTGCGAACCCGCCGGGCGTCTCCCGGACGCCACGGCTAGCTCCAGCGGCGGCCGTTCCAGTGGGCGATGATGGTGGAGCCCCAGTCGGTGGTGCCGACCGCCCAGGCGTCGCGCCTGGAGATCGCGACGACCCCCAGGAACGCGTCCAGGAACCCGGCGGGCGGGTCGGGGCTGGACACGGTCTTCCAGGCCCGGCCGTTCCAGTGCAGTGCCGCGGTCTGGCACTCCGGGGTGCACCCCCCGGAGTTGGTGTAGCCGACCGCCCAGGCGCTGGCCTTCGAGCTGACCGCCACCGACCACAGGTTCGTGCCAAGGGCCGAGTTCGGGCTGGGCACCTCGGTCCAGCGGCGGCCGTTCCAGTGCAGGGTCAGCGAGTGAATCTCGGCGGTGTCGTCGGAGAAGCCGACGGCCCAGACGTTGTCGGCCGAGCTCGCCGACACGCCCTGGAGCCAGCCATCGTCACTGGGGGTGCCGGTCGGTATCCGCCGCCACCGCCTGCCGTTCCAGTGCTCGATCAGGGCACCGTTCGGGGCAGCGGAACGGGTCCAGCCGACCGCCCAGACATTGTCGGCCGAGATCGCGGTCACGCCCTGGAACTCGCCGGGGTTGACCGGCAGCGGGAAGAACTGCCGCTTCCAGGTTCTCCCGTTCCAGTGCTCGATCAGCGGGATCGAGCCTGCCCCGCCTCCGCCGGGGCCAGGGCCGATCGCGCCGACCGCCCAGGCATTGTCGGCCGAGATGGCGGCGACGCCGTTGAAGGACGCGCTGCCGTCCGGGGTGGGCGTGGCCACCCGCTTCCAGGTCCTGCCGTTCCAGTGGTAGGCGACCGTCTGCGTCGGCGCGAACCAGTACGTGCCGCCGACCGCCCAGGCATCCCTGCGCGAGACCACCGTCACGCCGTTGAGGTACAGGTCGGCAGAGAACGGGTACTGCGACCACGCCCGGCCGTTGAAGTGCCAGAGCAGGGCCGGCCCGCTGGTCAGGCCGACGGCCCAGACATTGCGGGCCGAGCTGGCCGCCACCGAGATCAGGCGGCCAGGACCCGACGGCCCGAGCCCCGGCGTGAGGCCGCCGCCGGTCACCGCGCCCGGGGCCCGAGCGGTCCCGGTCATCGCCCGCGTGCCCGCGATCGCAGCCGGGCCCGATGCGACCAGCGCCAAGCCCGCCGCTGCCGCGAGAACGGGCGCACGCCACCTTAAGATTGGTTTCATCCCCACTCCTCGATGACACATAGCGGGGACGTCCTGGCTCATCCAGCCAGCTACTGACAATGGTGCACCCGCACTGTGGCGTACATCAAGAACCAGGCGGGACGGTAGGGCAGCGAGACTGGGCCGCTCCTCGCGCACAACGGGTCACGCGGCGGTGCCGGGCGGGGCGTGACTGCGCAGGTGCCGGGTGCCGTCCGGGCTGACCGCGGTCACCGTGCCATCCGGGTGCAGCTCGATCTGCCAGCCCCAGCGATGCACAGCGACCAGATGGTGGAAACTGCACAGAAGTATCAAACCGGTCAGCTTGGTCGGGCCGCCCTGCGACCGCGGCACCACATGATGCACCTGACACGCCGCCACCGGCTGGTCACAGCCGGGGAACCGGCACCGGCGGTCCCGGCGGGCCACCGCCCGGCGCAGGTGGACCGGGATGGTCTCGGTGATCGCGCCGACGTCCAGCGGCAGGCTGACCGAGGCGACCAGGTCCTCGGGCAGCCCGGTGCGCAGGTAAGCGGCGAGCCCGTCCGGGCCGGATAGCACGTCGGTTGCCCACTGCAGCAGCAGCCGCCGGGCGGCTGACCCGGCGCGCTGCCGCCGGGCGGCGGCCCGCGGGCCCTCGGCGCGGCCTGCGGCGGCCGGTGCCGTGGCGCGGGTCTTGCCGTCGGCGAGCGCGGCGGCGAGCCGGTCCAGCAGGTCACGGTCGACGTGGCCGGTCACCATCGGCACGACCGCGGCGTCGCAGTCATCGCCGGGCCCGGCCGCGGGCCACGGCCCGTCGGCCCCGGCGGTCCCGGCCCCGGCCCTGGCGTGCTCGCGGCGCAGCTGGTCCAGGGTCATGCTCAGCTGCAGCTGGACCGGCTGACCGGCGCGGTCGGGCAGGCACGCGCTGCCCAGCAGCCGCCTGCAGGCTTCCTCAAGGGCGTCATGATCACGCTGGGCCCTGGTCCGGGTGTCCTCCGGCCCGGCCTTCTTCCCCAGGGCGTCCAGGACCGCGCGCAGCGCGGCCTGGCAGCGCCCGGTGAGCTCGCCGTTCAGGCTGCCCGCGCCGCGGAAGGTTTCCTCCAGCCGGACCCACCGGTCCTCGAACCCGTCGCCGTCGCGGTCGGGCCCGGCCGCCTTGCGGCGCATCTGCTCCGCCAGCAGGGCCAGGTCCGCCAGCTCCGCACCCCCCGCGGTCGCGGCGAGCAGGATCGCATCCGCCTGCGCCCGCAGCTCCCCGGGCAGCTCATCGGTCCAGCCGCAGATCGCCCGGGCGAACGACTCCGACACCTGCCCATCGGTCAGGGCCCGGTGCACCGCGGGGTGCGCGGCCAGGCGCCGCATCCAGCCCACGGCCGCGGCGGCGGCACCCCGGCTGATCCGGGCCTGCCACCGCAGCCACGTCCTGGCCGACCCGTGACCGTCCTGCTCGTACCCGGCCTGCGCGGTGAACGCGGCCAGCGCCGAGGCGCTCGCCGCGGTGCCGATGGACCGCAGCTGCTCCAGCCCCCGCAGGCACTCCGCCTGCGTCACGGCGGGCAGGGACGCCACATCCGCGCGGGCCAGCCAGGTCAGCCCGGCCCGCGCCATCGCCACCGCATCCGCGGCACACGACGGCGCTGCTGGCTGACCTGGTAAGCACATGGCCACCTCGCCCTGGGAGGATGTACCGCTCTAGAACATGTGTTCAGTATATCGCGGCCAACTGACAAAACTCATCCGATTATTGGCCGGGAGCGGAGCTGAGACAGAGCCGTGAGCGCACGTTTCGAGCGGCCGCTATCCCCGGGCGGCGGGTTACGGCGCGGCCGGACCGGGAGTTCCTGCGGCGGGCAGTAACTTGGACTATTCGTTACCTTGAACTGTTCTGGTTTAGGTACTAGGTTGGGGTCTCGTGACGGTATCCCCGGCCCCGGCCATCGCGGCGGAACTGCGCGCGGCCGGCCTGCGGGTGACGGCCGCCCGCGTCGCTCTGGTCAAGACCGTCCGGGACGGTGACCACCTGGACGTCGAGGCGATCGCCGCCGGGGTGCGCGATCGCGTCGGCCATGTCTCGCTGCAGGCCGTGTACGACGCCCTGCACGCGCTCACCGCGGCGGGGCTCATCCGCCGCATCGAGCCGGCCGGCAGCCCGGCCAGGTTCGAGGGGCGCGTCGGGGACAATCACCATCACATCGTGTGCCGGCTGTGCGGGGTCGTCGCCGACGTGGACTGCGCGGTCGGCGAGGCGCCCTGCCTGACCGCGTCCGACGATCATGGCTTCGCCATCGGCGAGGCCGAGGTCGTCTACTGGGGCCTGTGTCCCGGCTGTTCCACCGCCAGCAGTTCCTGAGCAACGTGATCCGTCTAGCCCTGGAAGGACGACGTCCGTGACCGAGAACCATGATCCAGTAGTCGCCGAAGGCCCCACCCCGGAGAGCGGAGGATGCCCGGTGATGCCCGGCCTCACCCATCCCACCATGGGTGACGCCAACCGCGACTGGTGGCCGAACAGGCTGAACCTGAAGATCCTGGCCAAGAACCCGGCCGTGGCCAGCCCCATGGGCGAGGACTTCAACTACGCCGATGCGTTCCGGACCCTCGACCTCGCGGCCGTCAAGCGGGACATCGCGCAGGTACTGACCACCTCGCAGGACTGGTGGCCGGCCGACTTCGGCCACTACGGCCCGTTCATCATCCGGATGGCGTGGCACGGCGCCGGCACCTACCGGATCAGCGACGGCCGCGGCGGCGCCGGGGGCGGCCAGCAGCGGTTCGCGCCGCTCAACAGCTGGCCGGACAACGTGAGCCTGGATAAGGCCCGCCGGCTGCTGTGGCCGGTCAAGAAGAAGTACGGGCGGAAGATCTCGTGGGCCGACCTGATGATCCTGGCCGGCAATGTCGCGCTGGAGTCGATGGGCTTTGCGACCTTCGGCTTCGGCGGCGGCCGCCCGGATGAGTGGGAGCCCGACGAGGACGTGTACTGGGGCCCGGAGTCCGTCTGGCTCGCCGACGAGCGCTACACCGGTGACCGGGAGCTGGAGAACCCGCTGGCCGCGGTGCAGATGGGCCTGATCTACGTCAACCCGCAGGGCCCGAACGGAAACCCGGACCCGCTCGCCGCGGCTCGCGACATCCGGGAGACGTTCCGCCGGATGGCGATGAACGACGAGGAGACGGTCGCGCTGATCGCCGGCGGGCACACGTTCGGCAAGACCCACGGGGCGGCTCCCGAGGAACATGTCGGCCCCGATCCGGAGGCGGCCCCGATCGAGCAGCAGGGCCTGGGCTGGAAGAACAGCTACGGCACCGGCAAGGGCAACGACACGATCACCAGCGGCCTGGAGGGTATCTGGACGAATACCCCGGTGACGTGGGACAACAGCTTCTTCGAGATCCTGTTCGGCTACGAGTGGGAGCTGTTCAAGAGCCCGGCGGGCGCCCATCAGTGGCGGCCGAAGGACGGCGCAGGGGCGGGCACCGTCCCGGACCCGCACGACGCCTCGAAGCGCCACGCGCCGACGATGCTGACCACCGACCTGTCCCTGCGGATGGACCCGGTGTACGAGCCGATCTCGCGGCGGTTCATGGAGCACCCGGACGAACTCGCCGACGCCTTCGCCCGTGCCTGGTTCAAGCTGACCCACCGCGACATGGGCCCGATCGCGCGCTACCTCGGCCCGGAGGTTCCGGCCGAGGAGCTGCTGTGGCAGGACCCGGTCCCCGCGGTGACGCACGAGCTGATCGACGCCGGTGACATCGCCGCGCTCAAGGCGCAGGTCCTCGCCTCCGGTCTGTCGGTGCCCCAGCTGGTGTCCGTCGCGTGGGCGGCGGCCTCGTCGTTCCGCGGCAGCGACAAGCGCGGCGGCGCCAACGGCGGCCGGATCCGGCTGGAGCCGCAGAACGGCTGGGAGGTCAACGAGCCCGACCAGCTGGCGATGGTGCTGCGCACCCTGGCCGGGATCCAGGAGGCGTTCAACGCCCAGCCGGGCGGCAAGCGGGTCTCGCTGGCCGACCTGGTGGTGCTGGCCGGCGGCGCGGCCGTCGAGAAGGCGGCGGCGGAGGCCGGCTTCGACGTCGAGATCCCGTTCTCGCCCGGCCGCACGGACGCGTCGCAGGAGCAGACCGACCCCGAGTCGTTCGCCGCGCTCGAGCCGGCCGCCGACGGGTTCCGCAACTACCTTGGCAAGGGCACCCGGCTGCCGGCCGAGTACCTGCTGATCGACCGGGCGAACCTGCTGACCCTGAGCGCGCCGGAGATGACCGTGCTGATCGGCGGGCTGCGGGTGCTGGGGGCGAACTACCAGCAGTCGCCGCTCGGCGTCTTCACCGCGACCCCCGGCGTGCTGACCAACGACTTCTTCGTCAACCTGCTCGATCTGGGCACGACATGGCAGGCGACGTCGAAGGACGCGAGCACGTTCGAGGGCCGCGACGCCGCCACCGGCGGGGTCAGGTGGACCGGCAGCAGGGTCGACCTGGTCTTCGGGGCGAACTCCGAGCTGCGCGCGCTGGCCGAGGTCTACGCCAGTGACGACGCGAAGGAGAAGTTCGTGCGCGACTTCGCCGCGGCCTGGCACAAGGTGATGGACTCCGACCGGTTCGACCTGGCCTGATCCCGAGGTCCGGGCCGGCCCGCGCGGCCGGCCCGGACCCGGCCGGGCCGCTCAGGCCGTGGGGCCGCTGCCAAGCCAGCCGCGCCGCTTGAAGAGGATGAACAGGAGCACGATCGCGACCACCTCGGAGCCGATGCCGAGGAAGAGGAAGTCACCGAAGCCGGCCTGCAGGTGGGCGATCGGCCAGGCGAAGTTCTGCCCGAAGAACCCGGTCAGGAAGCCCAGCGGCAGGAAGATCGTGGCGATGACGGCCAGCTGCTTCATGACAACGTTCAGCCGGTTGGACACCATGGACAGGTGCGTGTCCATGGCACCGCCGATCAGGTCCCGGTACCCGTCCACCATGTCGCTGATCCGGATGAGGTGGTCGTAGAGGTTACGGAAATAGGCCGTGCCCTGGTCGGTCATGCCGGGAATTGCCACCATGCCGGCGTTGAGGCTGGAGATCATGTCGCGCTGCGGCGCGATGACCTTGCGGATCGTCAGGATCTGCCGCTTCATGGCGAACAGCGTCCCCAGCTGCTCCTCGGTCGGGTTCTTCAGGATGGCGCCCTCAAGATCGTCGATCGAGTCGTCGAAGTCGGACAGCACCGGGAAGAACGAGTCGATCAGCGTATCCATGATCAGGTAGAAGACGACAACCTGCGGCGCGGCCACCTCCGAGGCGTGGTGGCTGCCGATGCGGTCGCGCACCGTTCCCAGCGCCGGGCAATCGCCCTGGTGGATGCTGATGATGAATTTCGCGGTGATGAAGCAGTGCACCTCGGCCAGGCTCTTCCCGTCGCCAGCCATGCCAAAGGTGATGATGTGGACGAAGTCGTCGTAGTCATCGATGCGGGGCCGCTGGCCGAACTGGTCTGCCGCCTGCACGGCCACCGGGTGGAAGCGGAAGGTGTTGATCAGCAGCCCGGTGACATCGTCATCGGGTCCCGGGTCATGGATGTCGAGATCGAGCCAGAAAAACACGCCGCTGGCCGCTGCCTGCTCGATCCCCTGCCGGGTTGCGCTGGTAATCACGCCGTCCTGCGTGAGAGTGCCCTTCATGTCAGGAATGTTCCCACGCCCCGGAGAGGCTCGCCCCCGGATCTGGGGGTCAGCCCAGCAGGCCGCGCTTGTAGGCGGTGGCGACGGCGGATGCCCGGTCCCGGACGCCGAGCTTGGTGTAGATGTGCAGCAGGTGGGTCTTGATGGTGGTCTCGCTGACCAGCAGCTGCCGGGCCGCGGCCTGGTTGGTGGAGCCGTCGGCGACCAGCCGCAGCACCTCGATCTCGCGCGGGCTGAGCGCGTCGGGACTGCGGTCCCCGGCCAGGTCGATCAGGGCGCTGGCCACCGACGGGGCGAGCACGGACCGTCCGGCGTGCGCTGCCCGCACGGCCCGGATCAGCTCGTCCCTGGGCGCGTCCTTGAGCAGGTACCCGGTGGCCCCGGCCCTGATCGCGGGCAGCACGTCCCGGTCGGTGTCGTAGGTGGTGAGGATGAGCACCCGCGCGGGGTGCCCGAGCTCGCGCAGCCGGGTGGTGGCATCCACCCCGCCCATGCCGGGCATCCGCAGGTCCATCAGGATGACGTCGACCTCGGACCGCTGGGCCAGCCGGATGGCCTCGGCCCCGTCGCCGGCCTCGCCGACGACCTCGAAATCCGGGTCGTCGCTGAACACGCCGCGCAGCCCGTCCCGCATGATCGGGTGGTCGTCGACGATGAGCAGCCGGATCGCGGTCATCGGCTGGCTCCTTCTCCCGGTTCGGCCGGCCCGGCCGGTTCCCCCGGCCCGGCCAGCGGTACCAACGCGTTCAGGATCGTGCCGGAGCCGGGGGGCGACTCGACGGTCAGCGTGCCGCCGACCCGGCCGAGCCGCTGCCGCATGCCGACCAGGCCGTACCCGTCGGTGGCGGCACCGGCGTCGAAGCCGGTTCCGTCGTCGGCCACGTCGAGCAGCAGGGTATCGCCCAGGTAGGTCAGGGTGATCTGAACCTTGGTCGCCCTGGCGTGCTTGGCCACGTTGGCCAGGGCCTCCTGTGCGGCCCGGAACACCGCCGCCTCGATGTCCGGGGCGGCCCGGACCACGGTGCCGGTCGTCTCCAGGCCGGCTGTGATCGCCGAGCCCTCCGACCAGGTGCGCGCCAGCGTGCCGATCGCCTCCGGCAGGCTTGCCTGATCGAGCTGCTCCGGGCGCAGCGCGCGCACCGAGCGCCGGGCCTCGGTCAGGTTTGCCCTGGCCAGGCCGCGGGCCTGACCGACGTGGCGGGTCCAGGTCTCGGGGTGCTGCCGGTTGTGCTCGGCCGCCTCGAGCTGGGCGATGATCCCGGTGAGGCCCTGTGCCAGGGTGTCGTGGATCTCGCCGGCCAGGCGCTGGCGTTCCTCGACGACGCCAGCCTCCCTGGCCGAGGCCACCAGCTGGGCGTGCAGCTCTTCGTTCTCGGCCATCGAGGCTTCCAGCCGCCGGTTCGCCTCGGCCAGCTCACTGATCATCTGTCCCCGCTCGTGATTCTGCTCCAGCATCCGGTTGGTGATGCTGGCCGAGTTCGAGACCAGTGCCACCAGCACCGCGGCCACCACCACGTAGGTAGCCGTCCGACCCGCGTCCGACGACGGGTAGCCGCCGGACAGCGAGGCCGACACGATCAGGCCGGTGGCCGCGAAGCCGGCCGGGCGCCACCGGGCGCCCAGGCCGTAGGCGAACAGGAACCCGCTGTAGGCGTACACCCCGTAAGGCAGGCTGACCCACACCAGGAACGCGGCCAGCGCCGTGTGCACCGCGAAGGCGGTCAGCCGCCACCGGGAGGAGGTGTCCGGGCGCAGCCGCAGCAGCACCGCCACCCACCAGATCGCGGCCAGCGCCACCGCGGGCAGGCCGAGCTCGAACCGCATCCAGGTGTGCCCGAAGCCCGCCTGGACACCGGCCGCGGCCGTGGACAGGGCCAGCAGCGGCATCGGCAGCCGACGCCGGATCCGGTCGACCCGCGCCTGCCACGGGTCCTCGATCACGGCGTCCGCCATGGTCCCATCGTGGCACTGCCCCGGCCGTGCGCGGCGGGGGCAGTGCCACGGGCGTTCACGGCCGGACGGCGAACAGCGACCGCAGGTGGCTGCCGTTCGCCAGCACCGCGACGCCGATCATGAGCAGGCCGGCGACGCCCTGCTCGGCCTTCATCCACAGCGGGAAGCTGCCCGGCAGCGCGATAACGACCGCGATGGCCGCCACCACGACGACCGAGGCGATCCGCAGCCGCCGGTAGGCCGGGCGGGAGCCGCGGGCTGCCCGGCTGGCGATCGCGAAAATCGCGACGGCACTGGCAGCGACCAGGATGCCGTGAGTCCAGACCGCGGAGTTGACCTCGGCGGTGTGGCTGCGCATCAGGGCGGTCGCTGCCACGGCACCGGCGCTGATGGCGAGGTAGCCGCCGGTGAGCAGCCTGATCTTGCGGAAGGCCGCAACGGTGCGCGAGTGGTCGGCAACCGCGGGAAGGGTGGTGGGTGCGCACTGCGTGGTCATGGTGATGATCTCCTTTACCGACTGGCTTACCTGGTTCCGCCTGGCGGGATCTCTCCTGCTCAGCGGCTAGTTCAAGGATTCGTCACCGGGCGGGTCCGGCACATCGGCCGGCCGGGCGCGGCCGGCCGCCGGATCGGGCCATCCCCGTATCCACCGATCGGAGGATGCCGGCCGCGCCGCGCTCGCTGGCGTAATTTCGAATAGCGGCGGAGACTGCGAGCTAGTCGTGCACAGCCACTCCTAGCGCTAGGCTGCGATCCCACGGCCATGACCCGGCGGGTGATCTCGATCCGCACGCCGCTGGAGTGCCGCCACACGTAAACTTCCGGGGTGCGGCTGTGCCACCTGGTTCTGTGCCGCCTGGTGCTGGCCTGCATCATGCGAGCAAGTCACCTCTTTCGAGGGAGAGCAATCCTATGGAATCGATGGATACGGTCGGGGTGATCTTCGGCGGCCCCGGCCCCGAGCACGATGTATCCGTCCTCACCGGCCTCCAGGCAGAGCGATGCCTCAACGACAACGGCGTCAGGGCTACCGGCATCTACTGGAGCCGGACCGGCGATTTCCATGACGTGGGAGCCGGGCGGGAGGGCAAGGACTTCACCGGCGGCGCTCCGGCCGGTGCCGATTATCTCTACCCGGGGTTCGGGTCGGAGCAGGGCTTCCACCGCCGCAGGAAAATAGGCCGTGCGGCGCCCGCCGGCTTCAAGGCAGTCGTGGTGTGCTGCCACGGCGCGCCCGGTGAGTGCGGCCGGCTCCAGGGACTGCTGGACCTGATGGGGCTGCCCTACACCGGCCCGACCCAGCCAGGCGCCGCCCTCGGCATGGACAAGCTGGCGTTCGCCGCGGTGGCCGAGTTCGCCGGAGTGAAGACGATCCCGAGGCTGGACCTGGCGTCCGCGGATGCGGCCGCTCTGGAGGCCCTCGGCGCGCCCCTGGTCATCAAGCCCCGCTATGGCGGCTCGTCCATCGGCGTCGAGCTGGTGAAGGACCTGTCGAGCGCGCGAGAGCTGGCCCGCTCCGGCGCGCTTTACCAGGCCGGGGCGGTGGCCGAGCCGTTCCTTGATGGCTGGTACGACATCAACGTCGCGATCCGGACCTGGCCCAAGCTTGCCCTGTCCGCGATCGAGCGGCCCATCAAGGGCGACGGCCCGCTGCTCAGCTACAGCGACAAGTACGTGCCCGGTCAGGGAATGGTCGGTGCGGCACGAGAGCTCCCGGCAGTCCTCAGCGAGGACATCGCCGCGAAGGTGCTCGCGCAGGCCGACATCATCGCCCAGGCCGCGGCGGTCCGCGGGGTCGCCCGCCTCGACTTCATGACCGACGGCGACAGCCTGCTCCTGAACGAGATCAACACCATCCCCGGGTCACTTGCGCGCTATCTGTGGATCGACCCGCCGGTGCCGTTCTTCGAGCAGCTCACCGGCCTGATCGATGAGGCGGTGGCGAGCCCCGCCTACCGGCCGGTACTGCAGGGAGCGGACGGCATGCTGCTGCGCAGCGCCGCGACGGTGGCAGCCAAGCTGGCCTGACCCCGCAGCGGAACGCCGATCGAATACGGTAGCAGTCGTCCAGGCTGGCCCCGGCGATGGCGGCGACAGGCTCGACGGCGGCACCGCCAATCGGCGACGAACGGCTCCCACACTCGCTGCGGCTCAGGCACGGTCCAGGTCATGCCGGGCATTGTCACCTACCGCAACGACAACCACCACCAGCCGGACCGGCCGCCCCGGCCCGCCTACCGCCGCCGACCGGCCCGAAGCCGTGCCCACAAGGTCTGACCAGCGCCGCCTCCCCTATGCTCTCTTCTATTCCGGTTAGCAGGATGCCGTGCTTTTGCTTATGTAAAGGTTCGCGTAGGTAATTTCAGGCGGATCGCTGTCAAGGACCGCGGAGGTGCACCAGCTTTCGCCGGTGTTGTTGGGGTGCTGATGCAGCCACACCTGCGAGTTGCATGAGTTAAGCACCTGGACCACCGTGGCATTGACTGACCAGGTTTTTCCCACCGTGCAGTCGTAAGCATGACTGTCCCCGTCGCGGAAACGCAGGGTGACGGTGAGCGCCCTCGGCCTGACGGTCTTCGCCGATGAGCTGCCAGCGGATACGATCTTGGCGTTCGCCGAGGCGGCGGACCAGGTTACCGCTGCCCCGCTCAGGAGCGTGACCGAGAGCAGAGCGGCAGCCACCCGACGGACGGGTGCGGTCATGCCGCGAACGGCACCGGTTGCATTTCGCCCCGGCTGACCAGCGAGTTTACCCATGATATTCCCTCCTGTTCTGATGTGCTGACAGCGGCGTTGTTTCGCGGCACAGCGCAGCTAGCTGCCGGGGGGCAGCTGCGGCGCCGGAGGTGCGCTGGCTACCTGGGCCTTGAGCGCGGCGAGTTCCTTGTCAACCTCTGCGTTCGCGCCCGCCTGGTCGAGTTCCTTCTGAATGTCATCGGTGTCGCCGCCAACGTCCTCGAGCACCCCGGACTGGAGCAGTTCATCTGTCGCCGCAGCTCTGGCTTGCATGCTGGCGATCTTGTCCTGAGCCCGCTGCAGCGCCGCGCCGGAATCGCTGAAGCTGGTGGAGATGCCCGCCGCCTCCTCGTTCACCGAGGTCATCGCCGACGCGGCCGTGTACTGGGCCTTCATCACTTCCTTCTGGGAGCGGAACGCGTTCACCCGCTGCTGCAGCACGCTCAGCGTCTGCTCCATCTTGCTCTCTTCGGTGTCCAGCTGCTGACGCTGTGGTTCCATCCCGTCGATCTGCTGCTGCGCAGCGGCCTTGCGGGACAGAGCCTCGCGCGCCAGGTCTTCCCGGCCCTGGCCCAGCGCCGCCTGAGCCTGATCACCAAGATGATCAATGGAGTGCTGCAGCTGCTGCTCCTGCAGCTCCAGCTGCTTTTTTGATGCCGTAATGTCGACCAGCGCCCGACGTACCGCAGTGATGTGGTCAAGCATCTGCTCGTAGGAGTAGTCGAGCGTTTCGTTAGGGTTCTCGGCCGCGTCCAGCGCCTTGTTTGCCTTAGCGGCGACAATGTTGTGTGCCCGTTGGAAAAGACTCATATCTGTTGCTCCCTGCGACGACGGAACGGAGCTGGCTGCCAGGCTTACGCTGCCGAGATTACCGGGCCGACCGCTACCGGCGGTGCAGGGATTTCGGCGTGTTCACCTTGTCTGGTGCGATCACCAGGATGATCCGGCCCTCCGGGCCGATGGGATTGCGATAGTCGGCACCGACGTACTTGCGGGACAGTTCGTCGATGTGCTCGCGGGCCCTGCTGCCGGTGACCGTGTCCACGACGTGCCCGCGCACCTCGGACCAGTCCCAGGGGTCGGCATCGGAATGAATGAGCACCGTGATCCGCCGGTCCCGGCGAACGTTCCTGGCCCGCTGGCGCTGTGGCTCGGTGTTGATCAGGATGTGCTCACCATCGGTGTCGACCCAGGTCAGCAGCGCCTGTGGCTGGCCGTCTGGCATCAGGGTGACCACGGTGGCCAGGTTCTTGCCCTTGGCCAGGCGGACCGTGTCCTCGTCCAGTGGCATCCGCGTGTCTCCTTCGGGCGCGATCGTGCGATCATAGCGTGCTTCCCTGACGGGGCTACAGATCGCAGGTGCGGCTGAGGCGGCTAACGGCCGCGCGGAGCGCATCGGGGGCGGTGAGCGGTGACATGTGTCCGCCGCCCTCGATAACCTCCAGCCGCGCGTGCGGCAGCACCTCGCTCGCCCTGCGGGCGAATTCGAGCGGGGCGGCGGTGTCGTTCGACCCCCAGACGAGCTCGACCGGACAGGTGATCCGCGCGACGTCGTCGGCGTAGGACTCGTTCACGGCCCGGACCAGGACCTCGCGCATGACCCCGCGTGCCTGACGGTAGTCCTCCGACCCGTAGCGCTGGCGGAACTGCTCCATCCGGCCCGGCGACAGCAGCCCGTGCCGGCCGGCCCAGCGCGCGGCGCGGAAGCGCCAGGCCGGGGTGGCCCGGCCCGCGTCAGGCCGGTACAGCGGGACCCCGGCCAGCACCAGGCCGCGGAGCGCCTCCGGCCGGGCAGCGGCGAGCCGGACCGCGACGCGCCCGCCGAACGAGTGCCCGGCCAGGATCGGCGGCCGGTCCAGCTCGCCGAGCGCCCCGGCGACGAGCTCGGCATAGTCCGCCGTGCTCCAGGCGGCCGGGGGCTCGGGCGAGGCACCGAAGCCCGGCAGGTCAAAGGCCAGCAGGCTGACCCCCGGCAGCGCCCGGATCAGGTCCGCCCGGGTCCTGGCCCAGCCATGCAGGCCGACGACCTCGACCGGGCCGCTGCCGACCCGCTCGGCGAACAGCCTGCCTGCGCAGAACGACTCAAGCAACGGCACTCTCCAGCACGTGAATCCCGGCGGCGCCCGGATGGCCGGGGCTGGTCCCGCGACCCTCGTCCCTGCTCGCCGGGCCGCTCCAGGCTAGCGCTCCGGGCCGGCCACGGCGCCACATGGCCTCGAAGATCCGCAAGTCAGCCAGGCACCGTGCGGCCCGCTGTCGGCGGGCAGGCCTACTGTGGGCAGCGCACAGGAACCCAGCGCGAGCAGGAGGAGACCATGACCACCCTCGAGAACCGGCCGAGCACCGCGCTGCTGGTCGTTGACGTGCAGAACGGCGTCGTGGCGGGGGCTCACGAGCGCGACGCGGTCGTCGCGAACATCGGCAGCCTGGTGGACAAGGCACGGCGGGAACGGGTCCCGGTGGTCTGGGTCCAGCACTCCGACGAGCAGCTGGCCCAAGGGAGTGACGACTGGCGGATCGTGCCCGAGCTGACTCCGGGCGACACCGAGCCGCTGGTCGGGAAGAGCTACGGCGACTCCTTCGAGGACACCACCCTGGAGACCGTGCTGTCGGGCCTGGGAGTCGGGCGGCTGGTCATCACCGGAGCCGAGACCGATGCCTGCATCCGCTCAACGCTCCACGGCGCGCTCGTCCGGGGGTACGACGCCATCCTGGTCAGCGACGCCCACACGACAGGGGACCAGACCCAATGGGGAGCGCCGCCGCCCGACCAGGTCATCGCGCACACGAACCTGTACTGGACCTACCAGACAGCGCCGGGGCGGACCGCCGGGACGGTCGAGACCAAGGACGCCGACTTCGGCGGCACGTCCTGAGGCCCGTGCGACGCGGCCAGAAGCCCCGGGCTAGTGTCTGAGCAGCGGGTACTGAGGGGGGCAAGTGAGGCGGAAGTTCGGCATATGTGCTGCCGCGATCCTGATGGTGCTGGTCATGGCTCCAGCGGGCGTGGTCGCGGCCCAGGTCGCCGCCCGGAGCGCCTCACCGGGCGCGTGCAGGAGCTGGGTGCACACGGCGAGCCCCAGTGCCGGAACGGGCGATAACAACCTCTACGGGGTAACCGCCATATCCCCGCGCGATGCCTGGGCCGTAGGCGAGTATTTCGTCGGCGTCAACACGCGGACTCTGATCGAGCACTGGAACGGCAAGTCCTGGAAGCTGGTCCCGAGCCCGAATAAGGGCACAGGCGATTCGCTCAAGGCCGTGTACGCCGTGTCGGCGGCCAACGTGTGGGCGGTCGGCAGCTACTTCAACGGCACGGCCGGCCGGACGCTCATCGAGCACTGGAACGGCAAGTCCTGGAAGCTGGTCCCGAGCCCGAACGTCGGGCCCGGATCGAACGAGATCGTCTCGGTGCGGGGCACTTCCGCGCACGACATCTGGGCCGCCGGCGATGCTGTCACCAGCTACCCGGTGGCCCGGACCGTTATCCTGCACTGGAACGGCAAGTCCTGGAAGGTAGCCCCTAGCCCGTCCGTGGCCGGCGCGCCGAACTTCCTCAGCGCGGTGCGGCCGCTGTCCCCGGCCAGCGCCTGGGCGGTCGGGCGCTACGTCCGCGGGCCGGGCTCCAGGACGCTCATCCTGCACTGGAACGGAAAGCACTGGCGGATCGTCACCAGCCCTAGCGTCGGGGCCGGGACCAACGTGCTTCGCGGGGTGATCGCCAGTTCCGCGACCAGAGCCTGGGCAGTCGGCGACTACAACAACGGCACCGTCGACCAGACGCTCGTCCTGCACTGGAACGGAAAGCGCTGGCAAAGGTCGCCCAGTCCCAACGTCGGGACCGGGAGCAACGACCTCAACGCGATCGGCGGCACGTCGTCCGCGAACATATACGCGGTCGGGCTGACCATTGACGGCATTAACTCTAAAACGCTCATCCTGCACTGGGACGGAAAGCACTGGCGAGTCATACCGGGCCGGAATCCCGGTAACGCCGGCAATGGCCTCAGCGCCCTCTACGTGCTATCGCCAGCCAGCATCTGGGCGGTCGGAAGCTACGTCAACGGCGGCTTCTACCGGACGCTCGTCGAGCACTGCCGCTAGACCGCCAGGCCGAGAATCTGCGCGACCGCTAGCCCGTTGCTGCGCGCGGCGCCGTAGCTAGCCAGGTAGCTGGCCGCGGGCGGCCGCCACACCGGCAGGCCCATCTCCACGATCACGGCATCGGGCCTGGCCGCCAGCAGGGCCTGGACCAGGGCGATCGCCGCCGGGTAGCGGTGCGCGTCGCGGACCACGACCACCAGCGACCGTCCGGCCGCCTCGGCCAGCAGGCCGGCCGCGACCGCGGGCAGCTGGCTGGCTGGGATGACCGCGGCGACCCGGCGGGCGGCACCGGGCGGCAGCCAGGCGCCCAGGCCCCACGGGACCGGCCCGGCCGCCATGTTCTGCCGCGGATCGAGCTGAACCACCAGCGGCCGGCGCAGCGGCGGCAGGGGGCCGGCCACGAGCACCGCGCGCCTGGCCGCTTCCAGCCCGACCCTGCCGCCGGGCCGGCTGACGCCCCTCGTCGTCAGCCGGCCCGCAGTAGTGCGATCAGCGCCCGTGCCATCAGCGCCCGTGAGATCAGCGCCCGTGCGATCAGACGCCGCGGCGGCGGTCCAGTTCCGCAGCACGGCGACCCGGTCGGCAGCCTCCTCCAGGCGCTCGCCGGTCAGTCGCCCGTCGCGGACCGCGTCGACCAGCGCGCCACGGACCGCGAGGAACATCGGCTCGTCGGTGTCCCGGCCCAGGCACAGCAGGTCGGTCCCGGCGATGACCGCCAGCACGGCCGCCTCCGGGATCCCGTACGGCTCGCTGACCGCCCGCATCTCCAGCCCGTCAGACACGATCACCCCGGCGAAGCCGAGCTCGCCGCGCAGCAGGTCGGTGAGCGCGGCCCGGCACAGCGAGGCCGGCCGGTCCCCGGTCAGCTCGGGGACCCGCAGGTGGCTGGGCATGATCGCGCGGACGCCGGCCCGGATGGCCGCCTCGAACGGCGGCAGGTCCCGCCGCCGCAGCAGCCCGAGCGGCCCGTCGACGGTGGCGATGACGTGGTGGGAATCCAGCGTGGTGCTGCCGTGGCCGGGGAAGTGCTTGGCGCAGGCGGCGATCCCGGCGGACTGGAGGCCGGTCACCGCCGCCGCCGCGTGCCGGGCGACCAGGGCGGTGTCCGAGCCGAACGCCCGGGTTCCGATGACCGGATTGCCTGCTGCGGTGTTGACATCGACGGCCGGGGCAAGGTCCAGGCTGATGCCGAGCGCGCACAGGTCCGCGCCGAGGGCGGCGTACACCGCCTCGGTGAGCACCACGTCGTCGACCGCCCCGAGCGCCGCGTTCCCCGGGTAGTCGCTGCCATCCTGGTGCGAGATCCGGGTGACGTCGCCGCCTTCCTCGTCGATGGCGATGACCGGCTCGGCGCCCGCCGCCCGGAGCTGGCTGGTGAGCTCGGTGAGCTGCGCCCGGCCGGTCACGTTGGGCCCGAACAGGGTGACGCCGGCCAGTCCCTCCGCCAGCGCCGCGCGGATCCAGCCGGGCGCCCGCGGTCCCGGGAACGGCGGGATCAGGATGGCGTCGGCTAGCCGGCCCAGCCCCGGGTCGGCGGCAAGTTCCTGTGTCATCCCTTGACCGCTCCCGCGACCAGGCCGCCGACGAGCCGGCGCCGCACCAGCAGGAAGAAGATCATCACCGGGATCGTGTACAGCGTCGAGGCGGCCATGATCGGCCCCCAGGCCGCCCCGTTCCGGGTGAAGAAGTAGGTCACGTAGATCGGCAGCGTGTAGTCGGAGTGCGTCTGGCCGAGGAACGTCAGCGCCACGATGAACTCGTTGTAGGCGGTGATGAACGCGAAGATACTGGTGGCCACCAGGCCCGGCGCTACCAGCGGGAAGAGGATCCGCCAGAAGATCTTCGGTGCCGAGGCTCCGTCGATCGCCGCTGCCTCCTCCAGCTCGCGCGGGATCGTGGCCACGAAGTTGCGCAGCATCCAGATCGTGACCGGCAGCGCCTGCGCCGAGTACACGACGATGAGCCCGGTCAGGTCGTCCAGCAGCCCGAGCCGGTTGAAATCCAGGAACAGCGCGATGATCAGCGCCTGGCCGGGGATCATCTGCACGATCAGCAGCAGGATCAGGAACGTGGCCCGCAGCCGGAACCGGAACCTGGCCACCGCCACCGCGGCGAGCAGCGATATCACCGACGCAATCAGCACCGTTGCCAGCGAGACGGCGATGCTGTTCCGGAAGAACAGCCAGACCGAGCCGATTCCGCCCGCCGCCTGACCGCTGATCACCTGCTGGAAGTTGCTGACGGTCGGGTGCGAGGGCAGCAGCCTCGGCGACAGCGAGTAGATGTCGGCGGCCGGCTTGAAGGCCGTGCTGATCATCCAGAAGATCGGGAACAGCGTCACCAGCGCGATCAGCAGCCCGAACCCGTTCAGGGCGCCGGTCTTGACTTTTCTCTGGGTCTTGGCCCTGGTCACGTCAGGGCTCCCTGGCGGACCGAGGCGCGCACATACCCGACCGTGATCACCAGCAGGATCAGCGCGAAGATCAGCGCGAGCGCGCCGCCGAGTCCGTAGCTGGGCGGGAACGTGAACGCCTTGTCGTAGATGTAGAGGGAGAGGTTGTACTCGTTCAGGTTGGCCAGCCCGGCGATGATGTAGCTCTGGGTGAAGATGTTGAAGTCCCAGATCACCGAGAGCAGCAGCAGCACCAGGTAAATCGGCCGCAGCAGCGGGAACGTGATGCGCCAGAAGACCCGCCACGGTCCCGCGCCGTCCACCCTGGCCGCCTCGTTCAGCTCGGCCGGGATCGTCTTCAGGCCGGCCAGTACCGTGACCGCGATGAACGGGAACGCCTGCCAGATCACCAGGATCGCGATCATCGTGTAGGCCGGGACCGCGCCGGTCGTGGCCCAGTTGTACTGGGACCAGTTCGTGCTGCCGACCAGCCAGTGCGGCAGCCGGGCCAGGGTCCAGTCGACCACTCCGCCGTCCGGGCTGAACATCCAGTAGAACAGCACCGCCGCCGAGACCGGCGGGGTGGCCCACGCCAGCAGCGCCGCGGTGCTGACGAAGATGGACATCTTCCGGCCGAGCCGGTTGAGCAGCAGGCCGACGACTGTCCCCGCGCTGAGCGTGAGCGGCACCACCACCGCCGTGAACAGCACGCTGATCCGCAGCGACAGCCAGAACTCCGGGTCCCGGAAGGTGGTGGTGAAGTTTGCCAGGCCCAGCCAGTGGGTCGGCAGCACGCCGGTGATCTGGGGCAGCCCGTAGTCCTGGAACGAGTAGATACCCACCTGGATCAGCGGCCACAGCAGCACCAGGGTGATCCCGGCCAGCGCGGGCAGCAGCAGCAGGTACGGTGCCAGCTTGTGCCGCCGGACGAAGGCGGCTAGCCGGGCCCGGGGCGGTCCCGGCCGGCCGGGCGGCCGGCCGGGCAGCACCCCGGGCGGATGCTGGATCGTCTGTGCCATGTGCTACTACGGGCGCTCAGCCGGTCTCGCTGCCGGTGTTCAGCACGTTCTGCAGCTGGGTGTTCGCCTGGCTCACCGTGGCCTGGAAGTTAGCCCCGGACTCCAGCTGCTTCATCATGGTCGGGATGATGTTGTACTTCCCGGTGTCGGCGGTCGCCCAGTTCGTGGTGTTGAGCGGCGAGATCTGGGTGTACCCGGCCGCCTTGGCGAACCCGGCCAGGATCGGGCTGCTGGCGTAGGTCGGGCTGGTCAGCTGGGCGGTGAACTCGGGGAAGAAGCCCTGCGAGTTGGCGAACGTGGTCGCGTTCGAGGTGCCGTCCATCACGGAGATCAGGCTCCAGTCGGCGGACTTGTACTTGCTGTCCGCCCAGACCCCGAGGTCAGAGCCACCGGAGAAGGCGGGCGCCGGGGAGGCCCCGTTCTGGCTCGGGATGGGGAACGAGGCCCACTGCGCCTGGTTCTTCTTGCTCACCTGCTCCAGCTGTGCCTCCGCCCACGGCCCGTCGATGTACATGTCCAGCTTGCCGAGCGCGAAGTCCTCTTCCGCCCCGCCGGGGCCGGCCGTACCGGGAGCGCCGATCTCGGTCTCGCCGATGTACTTGGCCGAGGAGACCTTGTTGGTCAGCAGCAGGTCGGCGTACTCGCGGATGCCGGCCTCGGACTTCGCCGAGGTCAGCTCGGCCGCCCACTTGCCGCCCTGCTTCACCGCCACCTGACCGCCAGCGCCCCAGATGAAGCTGACGATCGCGTCGGTGTCGTCGGTCGGCGCTCCGATGCCGTAGGTGCCGGGATAGGCCTTCATCAGCGCCTTGGCGTCGCTGACCAGCGCCGCCCAGGTGGCAGGCGGAGAGCTGATACCGGCCCTGGCGAACTGGTTCTTGTTGTACCAGATGCCGCGCACGCCGCCGAACCACGGCACCGCGTAGATGGTGCCGTTGACCGTGTCGTTGGCCAGGTTGCCCGGGATCAGCTGGGAGTGACTGGACCAGGAGTCGACGCTGCTGGTGATCGGCGCGAGCGCGCCCTGGGCGGCCAGGCCCGGCGTCTCGGTGTTGCCGATCTCGGTGATGTCGGGCCCGTTCTTGCCGCTGGTCAGCGCGTTGGTCCAGTCGGTGGTATTGCTGGTCCACGGGATCCAGTCGAGGACCACCTTGGTGCTGGAGTACTTGGGGTTTGCCTTCTTCCACTGGGCGACGACGCCGTTCATCCAGGTCACCTGGGACTGAACCGCGCTGCCCATCCGCCAGACGGTGAGCTTGGCGGGGATCGCCGACGACGACGATCCCGAGTTTGCGCCGCCGCTGGAGCCGCAGCCCGCGACCGCCGCTCCGGCAAGCGCGACGGCCGCGCCAATCGCGGCCGCCGTCCTGGTAAGTGTCACTGCCCGATCTCCCTTCCCGCTTGTGCCGAGCGCGGCCCTCAGGGCCTACCGGGACCGGGACCCCGGCGTATCTGCCCAGAAACTAACAGGAAACTTTCCTATAAGATAGGGGCTCGTTGCCACATTTACTGCACGGACCGCGTTCCCGCTGGTAGCGCAGGCGCGCTGGATGACGCTCAGCGGTACCTGCTGGTACCCGGATGAGACAGACTGGTCGCAAAGGGAGGGGTGGCCGGGTGGGAAGAGTGGGCATGCAGCGACGGCCGGGAACGCCGAGCCTGCTGCGGGAGCTGAACGACCGGTCCGCGCTGGAGCTGCTGCTCACCGGCGGGCCGATGACCAGGGCACAGCTAGGCGAGCACACCGGGCTGTCCAAGGTCACCGCGTCCCAGCTGCTGGCCAGGCTGACCGAGCGCGGCCTGGTCGCGGTGGCCGGCGAGCTGGCCGGCGGCCGGGGCCCGAACGCGGCGCTCTACGCCGTGGTCCCCTCCAGCGCCTACGTGGCCGGCCTGCACGTCGAGCAGGACGAGATCAGTGCCGGGGTCGCCGATGTCACCGGCAGCGTGGTCGCCCAGGTCTCGGTGAACCCGGCTGGCGCCGACGACCCGGTGGCGCTGGTACGCGGCGCGGTGCTCGCCGCCTGCGCCCCGGCCGGCGTGGCGCCGGAGGCGCTGCGCGCGTTCGTCATCGGCACGCCCGGCGTGCTCGACCCGCGAACCGGCGACCCGCGGCTCGCGGTCAACCTGCCGGCCTGGCACGAGGGCGTGCTCGCGGCGCTGCGCAGCGATCTCGGCCGGCCGGTCACGCTGGAGAACGACGTGAACCTGGCCGCCATGGCCGAGCAGTCGGTCGGCGCGGCGCTGGCCGCCGAGGACTTCGTGCTGGTCTGGATCGGCGTCGGCCTGGGCCTGGCCACCGTGCTGGGCGGGCGGCTGCACCGGGGCGTGGGCGGCGCGGCAGGCGAGATCGGCTACCTGCCGGTACCAGGGGCGCCGCTGCCCACTGACCTGACCCACCCGGCCACCGGGGCGTTCCAGCGCCAGGTCGGCGGCCAGGCGGTGCTGTCGCTGGCGGCGGAGTACGAGATCGCCGGGGCGACCGCGGCGGCCTGCGTCGCCGCCGCGGTGCGCGCCGCCGGCCGCACCGTCGCACCCGGCCGCGCCGTCGCGCCCGGCCGGCCGCTGACTTCCTGGACGAGCTCGCGGCCCGGGTGGCGACGGGGGTGGCGGCCATCTCGGTCGTGCTCGACCCTGGCCTGGTGGTGCTCGGCGGCGACGTCGGCCGGGCCGGCGGCACCGAGCTGGCCGGCCGGGTCGAGGCCGATGTCGGCCGGTTCTGCCCGGCCCGCCCGCACGTGGTGCCGACCGCGGTCACCGGCAACCCGGTACTGCGCGGCGCCATCCTGGCCGCCGTGGACCAGGCCCGCGCCGAGCTCCTCGCCTCCGTCGCCGCACCAGCCTGAATCGCCATGCGCTCCGGAATGCCAGGGTCAGGCCATGAGAAACGGGTTCTGGACCATGATGCCGCCGTAATCCTGGCCGTGGCTGAGATCCTCGGACAGAACAACGCCGCAGCCGAGCGCGCGAGCGGCCTCGATGATAGCTGCGTCCCAGTAGGACAGCTGGAACCGCTGCCGGGCCGATAGGGCCGCTGTCATGATGCCGCGGGTGATGTCCTGCACGGGGAAGCGCTGGAAGGACTCCACCAGGCGCACAGCCTGCTCGTGCGTAATCGGGTCCGGGCGGGATGGCCGGGTCGCCTGGACGTAGAACTCCTGCAGCACCTGCACCGAAACAGCGAGGTCATGCGCGGTGAGAATGCCCCGAGCGCATTCGGCCTTCTGCTGCTCATCCGGAGCGCGGGAGATGGCATACAGCAGGATGTTGGTGTCAGCGAACCGCACGGTCGTGAACCTCGTCCCGGCTCAGCCGATCACCGGCCCGGAAGGCCGTGATCTCCGCCTGGACCGCGCGCTGCTGTTCCTCGAGCCGCGCGAACGCCTCCCGGCGCCCGGACAGGGACCGCAGGTACTCGACGACGAGGGCGCTGAGCGACCGGTCCTGCTCAGCGGCGACCACCCGCGCATCCCGGTACACGTCATCGGGAACAGAGACCGTCAGGTTCTTCACAGATTCACAGTAACACAGAAACCGTGATGTTCGGAGTGTGATCGTGCTGTCGGACCGCTGGCGGACAATGGTGGGATGGTCGGCTCGGAGGATGTTCGCGAGATCGCGCTGGCGCTGCCCCGGGCCTATCAGGCGGTGGTCCGGGACCGGGTGAAGTACCGGGTCGGGCGGATCGTGTTCCTGGCCCTGTCCCGGGACGAGACGGTGCTGGGGTTCGGTTATCCCAGGGAGGAACGGGCCGCGCTGATCGCCTCCGAGCCCGCCAAGTACCTCTGGCCGCCGCAGTCCGACATGCGCTATCAGTGGGTCCAGGTGCGGCTGGCCGCGATCGACCGGGACGAGCTGCGCGACATCATCGTGAACTCCTGGCGGATGTGCGTGCCGAAGAAGACCTGGACCGAGTACCTGGCCAGCCACTAGCGCCGAGCTGTCGTACCGCTGTGCTACCGTCAGCACATGCCAGTCCGCAAGAAGCGCTCCATCTCCGTCCCGCCCGAGCTCGACGCCGAGATCGCCGCTGCTGCCGAGGCAGCGGGCATGAGCTACAGCGCCTGGGTCGCCGACACCGCGCGGAAGGAATTCACTATCCGGGCCGGCCTTGAGGCGGTCGGCCAGTACCAGGCTGAGCACGGTGCGTTCACCCCGGACGAGATCGCCGAGGCCGAGGAATGGGCCGCCAGGCTATCCCGGCCGGCCGGGACCCGCCGGTCCGCGTGAGCGGTGTCAGCTACGACTCCGGCGCGCTGATCGCTGCCGAGCGCGGCGAGCGGCGCATGTGGGCCCGGCACCAGGCGCTCCTGCTGCGCCGGGTCGTCCCGGTGGTCCCGGCCCCGGTCGTGGCCCAGTGCTGGCGGGGTACGCCGCGCCAGGCACAGCTTGCCCGGCTACTGGCCGGCTGTGTGATCGAGCCGCTTGATGACGCCCGCGCCAGGGCCACCGGAGTGCTCGCCGGCCGCGCCGGTACGGCGGACATCGTGGACGCCTGCGTCGCTGAACGGGCGCTCCGGTACGGCGACCTCGTGGTCACCTCGGATGAGGGTGATCTTGCCGCGATTGCCGCAGCCGTCAGCCGTCACATCGACACCGACCGCCCGTAGCCGCGTCAGCGGCAGGGGTCGAGGGGGCGCAGTTCCGGGGGCATCTCGCCGGTGGCGATCTGGGTGGCCAGCAGCGAGCCGGTCAGCGGGCCGAGGGTCACCCCCCACATACCGTGACCCCCGGCCACGAACACGCCCGGCGTCCTGGTCTGGCCCACCAGCGGGATGCCGTCGGTGGTGAGCGGCCGGGTGCCCATCCACTCGTCCTGGGGCTCGGCCCAGTCGGCGCCGTCCAGCAGCGGGCGGACGCCGCGGACCATCGACCGCATCCGGCCGGGCCGGGGCGGGGCGTCCGGCGGGCCGAACTCCATCACCCCGGCCAGCCGCAGCCGGTCACCCTGCGGGGTGACCGCGACCCTGGCCGCCGGGAAGTAGAGCAGGGTGGCGAGCGGCCGCGCGCAGGGCAGGGTGAAGCTGTAGCCGCGGCCGCCGTACACCGGGACCCGGACTCCGTGCGGGCGGGCCAGCGAGCCGAGCCAGGCGCCGCTGGCCAGCACGACGGCGTCCGCCTCCAGCTCCCCCGCCGGGCCGCTGGCCACCACCCGGTCACCGCGGCGGCGCACGCCGGTCACCTCGGTCTGGCCGGTGATCGTGCCGCCGCGGGACCGGATGCTCGCGGCCAGCGCGGCCAGGTAGCCCGGCGGGGTGAGGTAGCGCTGGCCGCGGACTCCGACCGCCAGCGCCACCCGGCCGGAGAGCTGCGGCGCCAGCTCCCTGGCCTGCGCTCCGGTGAGCAGCCGCACGTCGGCCCGCTGGCCGGATGCGGCCAGCTCGCCCAGCTCGTGCAGCAGCCCGGCGGCCTCGCCCGGCTGCCCGAAGCAGGCCAGCACGTCTGCTCGCGGCAGGTCCGCGGCCACCCCGTCGTCCAGCTGCCGCTGGTAGGAGCCGAAGACCTGCTCGGTCAGCGGCAGGTAGGCGGCCATGGCGTGCCGCCACGCGCGGGTGGTGCAGTGCCGCGCCAGGCCGGCCAGGAACCTTGCCTGCCGCGGGCTGGCCCGCAGGCAGAGCCCGACCGGCGAGCCCGGGCTGAGCACCGCCCGGATGCCGTACCGCAGGATGGCCGGCTCCGGCAGCGGAACGGTCAGCGCCGGGGTGACATAGCCGGCGTTGCCCCAGGACGACCCGCTCCCCGCGGCGGCCCGGTCCACCACGCCGACCTCGATCCCGTGTTCCTGCAGCGACCAGGCGCAGGACAGCCCGACCAGGCCGGCGCCGATCACCAGCACCCGCGATGGCCGCCGGTACCCGCCGGGCGCCATGTCCGTCCGGTCCGCGCTCAGCGGAGCACGGCGCGCAGGAACTCCCGCGTCCGCTGGTTCTTCGGCGACTCGAAGATGTCTTCCGGCCGGCCCTTCCTCGGCGATCACGCCCCGGTCGATGAAGTGCACGTGCGAGGCGATCTGCCGGGCCAGGCCCATCTCGTGGGTGGCCATCACCATCGTCATGCCGTCGGCCGCGAGCTGCCGGATGATCTGCAGCACCTCCCCGATCAGCTCGGGATCGAGCGAGCTGGTCGGCTCGTCCAGCAGCAGCAGGTCCGGGTCCATCGCCAGCGCCCGGGCGATGCCGACCCGCTGCTGCTGGCCGCCGGACAGGGTTGCCGGGTACGAGCGGAGCTTGTCGCCCAGGCCCACGCTGCGCAGCACGGCCCCGGCCTTCTCCCCGGCCTCGCGCCGGGACCGGCCGAGCACCACCCGCTGGCCGACCATCACGTTGTCCAGCGCGGTCAGGTGCTGGAACAGGTTGAACCGCTGGAAGACCATCGGCATCCTGGCCCGGCCCTGCTTGATCTCGCGCGATGCCTGCCGGACCATCTTCCCGCCGCTGTCCCGCCAGCTCCCGAACGGCTGCCCGTGCCGAAGGATCCCGGCCGTCGTCCGGGGTCTCCAGGAAGTTGATGCAGCGCAGCAGCGTGCTCTTGCCGCCGCCGCTCGGGCCGATGATCACCGCCACCTCGCCCTGCCGGACGGTCAGGTCGATTCCCTTCAGGACCTCGGTGCGGCCGAACGACTTGCGCAGCCCGCGCACCTCGACGGCCACCGGGCTCATTTGCCCCGGCGGGTCCTGCCCCGCCGTCATGCCCGGGCCCACATGTCCGGCGGCAGCTCGGACCGCAGGTCTGCCTGATCGGTCTTCCGGTACCGCTTCTCCAGCGGCCGCAGGCGCCGCTCCACCACGATGACCAGCCGGGATGCGATCAGGCTCAGCACGATGTAGATCGCGCCGACGGCCAGGTACACCTGGAACGACAGGAACGTCGCCGCGTTGATCTCGTTCCCGGCCTGCATGAGCTCGGTGACCGAGATGAAGCTCAGCAGCGAGGTGTCCTTCAGCAGCCCGATGAAGAAGCTGCCCAGCGTGGGCACCGCGATGACGAACGCCTGCGGCAGGACCACCCGCTGGTAGGCCTCGCGCTGGCTCATGCCGATGGACAGCGCGGCCTCCATCTGCCCGGCGTCCACGGCCAGGATCGCGGCCCGGAACACCTCGGACAGGTAGGCGCCCAGGCTCAGCGACAGGCCCACGGTGCCGACGATGGCCGGGTTGTTCGAGATGGTGAAGCCGACCGTCGGCAGGCCGAAGAACACCAGGAACAGCACCACGATCGTGGGCAGCCCGCGGAAGATCTCGACGTAGACGATCAGCACCTGGTGCAGCACCGGGATCCGGGCGATCCGCAGCAGCCCGAGCAGCAGGCCCCACGCGCTGCCCAGGATCATGGTGACCACCGTGATGATCACGGTGAGCTCGGCCCCGCGCAGCAGCGCGGGCGCCCACTGCACCAGGTGCCCCCACAGGCCGTTCATCGCGGCAGTGCTGTCGGGCGCGAGCGCGATGGGGGACCGGGCGGCCTGGTCATCCGGCCCGCCGGATGAAGCTGAGCACGCCCGGCTGGTAGACGCCCCACTTCTGCAGGATCGGGACCATCGAGCCGTCCTTGACCATCTGCACCAGGGCGATGGAGATGGCCGCGTTCAGCGCGCCCGCCGAGGAGGAGGTGATCACCGCGCCGGAGCCGGGGTAATACGGGCTCGGCGGGTCGGCCGGCGGCGTGACCAGGCCGGGCAGCGCGCGCAGCTCGTCCCCGTTGGGGTGCAGCCTGAAGGTCGCGAGCAGGTCCACCAGCGCGGCGTTGGTGCCGTTCAGCACGGCCAGGTACGGGCCGTCGATGCTGGTGTACTGCGCCACCGAGGTGCCGCCGCCGAGCTGCTTGGCGATATCGCCGGCCTTGATCGCCTCGACCGAGGCGGACGCGACCGCGATCTTCTTTCCGCGCAGGTCGGCGAGCTTGGTATACGGCGACGCCTTCTTCACGATCACGACGTCGGCGAACCGGATGTAGGGATAGGTGTACAGGATGCCGGGGGCCTTGGCCCGCTCGCTGGTGATGGCGATGCCGCCCATGACCACGTCGCACTTGTGCGCCTGCAGCGCCGGGATGTAGGAGGCGAACGGGATATTGACGTACTGCACCGT
Source organism: uncultured Actinomycetota bacterium (assembly GCA_963719705.1). Taxonomy (GTDB): domain Bacteria; phylum Actinomycetota; class Actinomycetes; order Streptosporangiales; family Streptosporangiaceae; genus CAVRCV01. The sequence goes on along the minus strand of CAVRCV010000004.1, from coordinate 206,387 downwards.
CTTGATGCCCAGGATCTTCGCCACCTGACGCATGATGTCCGGCTCGAAGCCGGTCACCTGGCTGGTGCTGGGATCAACATAAACGATGGGCCGCACGTCGGTCTCGGCACAGACGGTGATCTTGCCCGCGCTCTGCACCTGCTGCAGCGAGTTGTCGCCGGTCGACGGCGGCGCGAACAGGGGGAACGACTTCGACCACGAGCACTGGCGCGGATCCACCCAGGAGGTGACGGAGGTGGTCGAGGCGCCGCTGGGCGGGGCGGACAGCTTGCACCCGGCCGCGGTGGAGACCCGCGGCCCGGACGGCTTGGTGCTCCCGCCGGACGAGCCGGATGAGCTGCAGGCGGCCAGCCCCAGCAGGCCGCCGGCCAGCACGACCGCGGTCAGCCTGGCCGCGGTGGTCCGCCGCCGCTGTCCGCCGTCGCGGCTCGCGCGGCCGGGCCGGTACTGGCCGGCGTGGGTAAAGCCCTGACTCGCGCCCTGGCGCAGCATGCTCAGCACGGCGAGCCTCCTTTCTGCGGGCTCAGGCAGCGGTACGCGACACGCTGCCGAAGATGAGGTTGGAGATCAGCCGCGCCGACCGGACGAAGGTGGCGCGGTAGGTGGGCTCGATGCCGAAGATCGCCGCGTAGCCCTGGCCCACCCGCTGGCCCACGATCGCGGCGCCGGGCCCGGGGACTGGTGCCGGGACGCGGAAGCTCTCCGCGCCGCGGATGTGCGGGATGTCGCCGACCGGCAGCGGCCGGGCGAAGCTGGCCAGCACGCTCGCCTCGCCGCTGGCCGTGAACACGCAGCCGCCGTCCAGACCGCCGCGCGGATAGGAGCCGTACATGGCGTGGATGACCCCGTCCCGCCAGTCCCCGTCCGGTTCCCAGGACCCGCGCAGCCCGCTGAACAGCGGCTCGGCCGGCTGGTCCACGGACAGCTCGACCAGGCCGACGCCGAGGTTCCCGTTCGCCTGGCTGGCCTGGACCAGGCCGAGATACTGGCCGGTGGCCAGCAGGCCGCCGCCCGCATCGATGCCGGCGTAGCAGCCGCCGGCCCGTACCCAGGCGCGCACCGCCTCGGCCGCCGCGGGCGGCACGGTGACCGGATCCTCGTCCAGGTCCCACGGGTACCGGTGCCAGACCGTGTCCGGCCCGATGCCGGTCATGATGGCCGCGGCGTCCCCGGCCGGGACCGCGAGGAAGTCCAGCCCGGCCAGCTCCCCGGCGCCGAGGTCGCCGGGCCCCAGCACCCGGAACGGAAACTCCCACTCGGTCAGGAACCAGCTCAGCAATGAGCCGTTGAACCGGTTCTCCAGCTGTCCCTGGCCCTGGTAGATGCCGATCCGCGGGGCGCGCAGCCGGATCAGCTCGCCGGCCTCGGGCCTGGCGCACTCGCCGATGCTGACCAGCAGGCCGGACGCCGCCTGGCCGGCCGCCCCTGGCTGCTCGCCGGGGCTGAACACGAACCGCCCGTCCCGGTGCCGCGCCGAGGTGTCCCACCAGACCTCGGCACCCGGCAGCCGCAGCAGCCGGTTCGCCAGCGTGACCCCGTGGTGGCTGCCGGCAACCTGGTAGCAGCGGCCGCTGGCGAGCTCGCCGGGCGGCGGCGCGATGTCGGCGGCGCCGGTGACCGGCCGCAGGGCCGCCCGCTGCCAGGCCTCCCGCTCGCCGGGCGACAGCGCCGAGGCGGGCCTGACCCGCAGCCCGAGCGCCGGGCCGAGGGACTGGTGCCGGCCCTGGCCGGCCGCCAGCAGCAGGTCGATGGTGTGCCGCAGCGGCTGGGCCGCGGGAACGACCAGGGCAGGCTCCGGCGCCTGCGGGCCGGCCAGGTAGACGCCGATCTCATGGGCGCGCAGGATGTCCGCCGCGCGGCCGAGCGGATATGGGTCCTGGTCGGCCGGCAGAAGGTAGAACTCCTCGCCCGGCCGGGCGCCCGCGCCCTGGCCGGCCTCGCCCTGGACGCTGGCGACGAGGCGGATCAGCGGATCGCGGTTCCCGGCCGCGGTGGCCGCCACCGCCTGGCCTGCCGACACCTTCTGCCCGACCCGGTCCTGCCAGGTCTGCGAGCCGGGCACCCGGCAGCTTTCGGTGATGAACGCGGGCACCCCGCGCAGCTGCATGGCCTGGGTGAACCTGGTCTCCGGAGGCGGGGCAAGGTCGTCGTACCCGGCCACCGGGTAGCGCGGCCAGCCGTGCCGCCCGTCGGGGTCGTAGAGGTAGTCGTACCCGAGCTGCGCCCAGGCGGCGGCGATCGCGGCGCCGTAGCGCTGGTACTCGGCGAACAGCCGCGGGTCGTTGATGCTGGCCGCGACCGGCGAGTCGATCCCGATCTGCCCGGCCGGCGCGATCGGCGGGCACAGGCAGGTCTGCGGCTGCCCCCAGCCCAGGCCGATGCCGTCCTCGTGCACCTCCCAGACCAGGAACGGATGCCAGCGGCGGATCACCTGCGCCAGGGCCTGGCTCTCCGGGTCGGTCTGGTGCAGGTACTCGCGGGTGACCTCGACGCCGTGCAGGTTCCCCTGGGCGGGCCAGGCCGGGCTCAGCGGCCGGGCTGCCCAGTGCTCCAGGGACAGCTGCCGGCCGTCCGGGTTGATCAGCGGGACGATCAGGATGACCAGCCGGTCCAGGATGGCGAGGGTGTCCGGCGACTCGTCGGTGGCGAAGAACTCGGTCAGCCCGATCAGCGCCTCGACCTGGGCGGCCTCCATGCCGAAGTTGCTGGACTGAAACAGGATCGGCAGCCGGAAGTCCGGCGGCGGCTGGTCCAGCTGCGGCCGCAGCACGTCCGCGGCGGCCGGCGTACGATGCCGGATCTCCGGGGCGGCCAGGGCGGCCGCGGTGGCGCGGATCTGGTCCAGCCGCTGCGCGCCGCCGGGACTGGTGATCGCCACGAACGGGATGACCCGGCCCGCCCGGCTGGCCCCGGCCAGCTCCACCCGGACCCGCGGGGACGAGCTCAGCTCCGCCAGCCGGGTCATCACCTGGTCATAGGACAGCAGCTGCGCGCTCGGCGGCTGGGTCGCGGTCCTGGCCACCCGCCGCAGTGCTGCCGGGATCTGGTGGCATCCGGGATCTGGGCATCCGGGATCTGGGCGTCCGGGAGACGGTCGAGACCGGGATCGTCGGCGCCTGGCATCGGCCACCTCCCTGCGAACCTGAAAGTACTGTATGCTATATCACACATAAAATATGTTAACAAGAACCGGTCTGGCTCCCCGGCTCTGAGCGTTCAGTCCCTGGCGGATCCGGTTCGGCGGCCAGGCTCAGTCCTGAGGCAGGGCCGCGTCCTGAGGCAGGGCCGCGTCCTGGGGCAGGGCCGCGCGGAACACCCGCAGGAAGTTCCCGCCGAGGATGCCGTCCAGCTCGCCCGCGGCGTAGCCGCGGGCCCGGAGCGCCTCGGCCAGGGCCGGGAAGTCGGCCGGCCCGGCGAATCCGGCGATCGCGTCGGACAGGTCGGTCCCGGCCGGCAGCAGGGCGTCGCCGTGGTCTCCGGTAGCGCCGGACAGCGCCACCTGCCGGATGAAGTCGGCGCCGAGCCCTACCTGGCTGGCGCCCATGACCTGCACCGCGTGGTCGATGTGATCCAGGTAGCGGGGGATGGTCGGGTTCGCCGGGTCCACCGCGATCGGGTGAGCCATCACGCCGAGCACCCCGCCGCGCCCGGCCAGCAGCCGCAGCTGGGCGTCGGTGAGGTTGCGCGGGGCGTCCAGCACCGCCCGGCAGCCGGCGTGGCTGACCAGCACCGTGGCCGTCGCCGGGGCCAGCTCCATGACGTCGTAGAAGGTCCGCTCGGAGGCGTGCGCCAGGTCGATGATCACGCCGAGCCTGGCCAGCTCGGCGACGGCGAGCCGGCCGAGCTTGCTCAGCCCGGCGCCGTCCGGCTCCCCGGTGCCGTCGGCCATGGCGTTGCGGTCGTTCCAGGTCAGGCCGATCATCCGGACGCCGAGCTGCCAGAAGACCTCCAGCAGGGCCAGGTCCCGGCCGACCGGGTCGGCGCCCTCCATGGACAGCATCAGGCCCAGCTGCCGGTCCGGGTCCAGGCCGTCCAGGTCGGCGGCGGCGCGCACCAGGCGCACGGTGCCGCCAGCTTCCCGCACCGCCCGGTAGCAGGCGGCGACCTGCCGCAGCGCGGTGCGCAGGGCGGCGTCGGGGATCTGGTCCGGGCCGACGTAGACCGGGCAGACCTGGAGGCCGACCCGGCCGGCCCGGAGCTGGTCGTGCCAGTACCGCGCGAACGGCGCCCGCTGCCCGCTGCGGAACGCCAGCTCGGTCAGCAGGTCGTTATGCGCGTCAACGATCAGCTGTATTTCTCTCATGGCTGCCCCCCTGCCGGTATGACCGGCAGCACCAGGGCCGACGGGCGCTCGCCGGTGTGCCAGACGGTATTGCCGGCCGCCCGCGGCTCGGTGTCGGTGGCCAGGTCCCGGCCGCTGTTCAGGTTCCGGTCGTACTTGGGGAACGCGCTGGAGGCGACCTCCAGCCGGATCCGGTGCCCGGGCAGGAACGTCTGCGCGGTGCTCCACATGTCCACCTCGAACCGGTACACGGTGCCCGGCTCCAGCAGCGCCGGGCGGTTCATGCCGTCGCGGAACCTGGCCCGGACGATGCCGTCGCAGATCCGCTGGCAGAACCCGTCCGGGTGGACGTCGACCAGCTTCCCGGTGAAGTCGGTGTCCGGCGCGGTGGACGAGGCGTACAGCTCCAGCCGGACCGGCCCGGTCACCTCCACCCCGGCCGCCAGCGGCGGGGTGGTGTAGACCAGCACGTCGGCGCGTTCCTCGACCCCGGAGTAGTCATCCGGGCCGCCGATCTGCGCCGAGGTGGGCTCGGTCAGGAACGGCACCGGGTCGGCCGGGTCGTACCGGAACTCATCCGGCGGCTCGTCGCCGGGCGGCTGCTCCCGCCGCAGTGCCCCGTCGCCGTGCCGGGTGCTGGCCGAGCCGCCGCTGGACAGGTAGTACCGGGTCCATTCGGTGCGGGCCAGCGGCCAGGAGTCTTCCTCCCGCCAGCGGTTGGCGCCCATGACGAAGATCCGCACCCGGCGGTCCCGTTCCGCCCCGTTGTCCGCACCCGCCAGGTAGTGCGACAGCCAGCGGAGCTCGAAGTCGTCCAGGTCGAGCGACGTGGCATCGGGCCCGAAGTCGACCCGGCCGAGCCGGCGCTCCCGGCGCCTGGTCAGCTCGTGGTCCCACGGCCCGACCACCAGCCGCTGGGCCCGGCTGGAGCCCTCATCCGTGCCGGGACCGGTCATCCGGATGAAGTTGCGCAGCGTGCCCGGCTGCACGTCGTCGTACCAGCCGGTGACGTGCAGCACCGGCAGGCTGAGGCCGGCCAGCAGGTCCTGGTAGCGCACCGGCCGCCAGTAGTCCGCGTCGCCGGGGGCATGGCTGAGATCCTCGCGCCACCGATGGCTGTAGTACCCGGCCCGCTCATCCATGGTCAGCAGCGGCAGGTGCCAGTAGACCTGCTCCCAGTCGACCCCCTGCACGTACTGGGTCAGGCGGCCGTCCACCATCCGGTGCCAGCACACCTGCTGGGGCAGGTGCACCCCGGTGGGCGACTCGCAGAACGGGTCGGACGGGGTCACGTAGACGACCATCGCGGTCAGGTGCGGCGGGCGCGTGATCGCGGTGAGCCACTGGATGCAGCCGAGGTAGGACTGGCCCCAGGTGCCGACCCGGCCGTCGGACCAGGGCTGCGCGGCGGCCCACTCGACCGCGTCGTAGCCGTCCGGGCCCTCGCCCCGGTAGGTGCTGAACTCGCCGTCGGAGTCACCCCTGCCGCGCACGTCCATCCAGACGAAGCCGAAGCCGCGGGATGCGTACCAGCGCGCCTTGTCGCAGGCGAACTCGCTGTTCTTGTTGTACGGCGTGCGCGCGATCAGGACCGGGCCGGGCCCGGTCTCGGGCAGGTACAGGTCGGCGGACAGGGTCACCCCGTCCCGCATCGGAACCCGCACGTTGTACTGGCACCGGATCGCTGTCATCGGGTTGTGCCGGTCACGGGGCCGGCTCGCGGACCAGCCGCAGCTCCCCCGCCGCCAGCGGGAGGACGGCCGCGCTGCCGGTGGCCTCGAAGGTGAGGGTGGCGCGCACGCTCGGGCCCGGCCCGCCCGCGAAGACGAGCTCGGTGCCCCCGGCCGCCAGCCCGTTACCGGCCGCCGGGAGGCGCAGCCAGCGGGCCAGGCGCTCGTGCCACAGCCCGGCGTCCGACCCGGTCAGCGTGATCCGGGATAGCCGGGGCGCCGCGGCCGCGGCGGAACCCTCGGCCAGCCCGGGGAACTGGAGCACGCCGTCCTTGCGGTTCATCACGAAGACGTAGAAGTCGCTGTGATGCTCGTGCGGCCCGGCCGAGTTGGGGAAGCCCTGCTGGGCCGGCATGGTCCAGGCGCCCGGGTCGCCGTCCCAGGCGGTGTCGGCGTCGAAGCTGTCGGAGGCGAAGCCGAGCCCCATGACCCGCGGCACCTCGCCGAACCAGGTGTCCGGCCCGGCGCTGTTCCCGGCCGGACCGGACCCTGACGTGGAGTAGACGAACTCCAGCGAGCTGCCGCCGCGCATGCCCACGCTGTCGCTGGCGCCGCCGATGTCGGGGAAGTCAAGGTGGAAGTCGACCGGCGGGAAGCCGCACTGCCGCAGCGTCGCGATGAGCTCCTCCCGCTGCCGCGGGGTCGCGGCGAACACGATGTGGTCAATCGCGAAAATCAACTCGCACCTCCAGAAGCGGGCCCGGCATCGGTGAGCTCGATCACGCCGCCGGAGATCGGGATCGTGGCGGCGTGGCCAGGCGGCACCTCGAACGCGAGCGACAGCCGGATCGCCGGGTGCTCACCCGGCTCGAACGAGAACCGCACGTCCCCGCAGGCCAGCCCGCCAGGCCTGGCGTCAGCCCGGGCGGCCCCGTCGGCCCCGCGCCCCGCGGCCCCCGGCTCCGTCCGCCTCGGCCAGCCCGAACCAGGTGCGCAGCCGGCTGCGCCACAGCAGGTAGTCGGCGCCGCGCAGGGTGATCCCGGTCAGCCGGGCGGTCGCGCCGAGGCTGCCGAACGAGGGCGCGGGCCGGTCCATGAAGAAGAGGTAGAACTCATCCCGGCGCAGCGGGCCCGCCGCCCGGCACTGCGACGTCTCCCCGTCGGCCAGCACCTTGGGGAAGTACTCGTCCCAGGAGCCCGGCGGCGAGCCCCAGGCCGCGATGTCCCGGCGGTAGTCCGGGGTGGAGAACCCGATGCCCTGCACCCGCGGGGTGTCGGCGAACCAGATCCGGGGACTCCCGGCCCGGACAGCACTGCCCGGCGACTGCTCGTAGAGCAGCTCGAGGAACGCGCCGCCGGCGAAGGCGACGTTCTCGTTGGCGGTCCCGCCGGGATGCTTCCCGGCGTCCCCGTGCACGAACCCGGCGGCCCGCAGCCGGGCCGACAGCTCCTCGTGCTGGGCGGCGGTCACCGCAACGATGATGTGGTCGATCTGGCTGGCCATCGGCGCCTCCCGGAGTGCTGCGCGGTAGTTACTGCTGACCGGCCGGGCCGGCCTCACCCGCTCGCCGCGGCGAGGGCCCGAGCATGACCGCTTCGGCCGGGGTGACGAGCTCGGGCACGGAGAACCGGAACCGGCACACCGCGTCGCCCCGGGTCTTCAGCGCGTCCCAGCGGACGATGGCGCCGGGGTGGTAGGTCTCCACCAGGCCGCGGTGCAGTTCCATGTCGAACAGGTAGCCGAGCTGCAGGCCCCGGCTGCCCTGCCCGGCCCAGACGTCGGCGAGCGGGCAGTAGGTGCAGTCGAAGAAGCTGAGACCCGGTGAGGAATAGCCGTCGTCGCCGACCGCGAACAGCGCGTCCAGCGGATCCCGCTCGGCCAGCGTCCGGCCCATGCTCTGCAGGTTCACCGGGGTGCCCTCGGCCAGGTGCCTGGCCCGCAGCGCGCCGCCGCGCTCGGCGCCGAACGCGAACGCGGCCTCCCGGACCGCCTCCTCGGCGGAGGCGTCGAAGGAGTCGATGAGCTCCATGGCCGGGAACATCTGCAGCGCGGCGATCAGCCCGGTGGTGCGCCGGCCCAGCTCGATGTACCGGGCCGGGGACGCCAGCGCGTCGTCGGGCTGCACCGGGGCGTCCCGGCGGAAGGCCGGGTGCCGCCAGGTGACCGCCCACGGCCGCGCGCCTGCCGGGCTCGCGGACACGGACACGCCCTGGCCGAAGCCCGCGGCCATGCCCGCCAGTACCTGGCTCCAGTGCAGCTCCAGCGCGCCCCGCCCGTATTCGTCAGCACCGGCATGCTCGGCGAAGTAATCGGCGCCGGGTGCGGCCGGCAGGGTAACCGTCGCCTGGCCGTCCGCCACCTCGACCCGGACTTCCCCGGTGGCCGCGGCGAGTGCCAGCTCCCCGGCGTCCCAGTGCCGGATCAGCGCGCCGGGTTCCCGGCCTGCCGCGATCACCGCCGGGCTGTCCCTGATGGACTCGCCGCGATAGTGGCCGTAGCGCCACAGCCCGCGCCCGAGCGCGCCGAGACCGTCCTGGCCGAGCCGCCGCGCCACCGAGCCGTGCAGGTGACGCAGGAACATCCAGTGGTATTCCGACATGATCTCCAGCGACCTGACCAGGGGAAGTCTTTCAGCGTCGCCTGATGTCATGACCCCTCCCCTGCCGGCCCTTGACTGCACAGTGTAACACGTACTATATGATATGCCATATGCTTAACCCTTCGGAGGTTCACGATGATGCACCGACCCTGCGCCAGCGGCTCACCGCTTAGGCCCGGCCGGAGGTGGCGGGCGGCCGCAGCCGCCGCAGCCCTCGCGCTGGCGCTCGGGGCCTGCTCCTCGGGCAGCTCAGGCGGCGCCCCGTCCGGCACGTCAACGTCGTCCGGGCCGGCCGGCGGACCGCTCATCGTTGACCTGTCCGGCGGCAACGGGACCATCGACCCGGCCCAGGCCTGCGGCGGGTTCGACGTCGACTTCACCGCGCAGTTCTACGCCCGGCTGACCCAGTACGGGTCCATGCCGGGCCCGGACGGCACCACCCAGTTCGACCCGGCCCATATCGAGCCCTGGCTGGCCACCTCCTGGACGGTCAGCCCGGACGGCAGGACCTACACCTTCCACCTGCACCCCGGCGCGAAGTTCGCGAACGGGGATCCGCTGGACGCGGCCGCGGTGAAGTACTCGCTGGAGCGCTCGATCAACAACGGCGGCTGCGGCGGCTACTTCATCGAGGACGGGCTGTACAGCCCGGTCCTGGTCAGGTCGATCGCCGCGCCGAACCCGGCCACCGTGGTGATCACGCTGAACCTCGCGGATGCGAACTTCCCGCAGGACCTGGCCCAGCCTGCCGCCGGGATCGTGGACCCCAAGGTGGTCAACGCGAACGGCGGCGTGAAGAAGAACGTGATCAACAAGTGGATGCAGAGCCACATCGCCGGCGGCTCGGGCCCGTACGTGCTGTCGAACTACACGCCGAGCGTCTCGGCCACGCTGACCGCCAACCCCAACTACTTCGGGCCGCCGCCGGCCTCCCGCACCATCCAGGTCAACTTCATCGGGGACGACTCCACGCTGCTGCTGCGGGCCCGCTCCGGCGAGGCGGACGTGACCCTCGGCATGTCCGCGCAGGCGGCGCACAGCCTGGTCGGCAACTCGTGCTGCCGGGTCCTGCTGAACCCGACCACCCGGTCGGAGCAGATCCTGCTGCCCAGCAACCATGCCCCGACCAGCAACACCGATTTCCGGGCCGCGCTGACCTATGCGCTGCCGTACACGCAGATCCTCAGCAAGGTCGAGTACGGCTACGGCCAGCTGTTCTACGGCCCGTACCCGCCGCTGATGCGGCCCGAGTACGACGCGGCGCTGGAGGCGCCCAGGGTCTTCAACATGACCAGGGCCAAGGCGCTGCTGGCCGCCTCGGGCGTGAAGACCCCGGTCACGCTGAACATGATCATCGATGGCTCGGTGCCGACCGACGCGCAGCTGGCCACCATCGTGCAGGCCGCCTGGAAGCCGCTCGGGGTCAACGTGACCATCTCCACGCTCACCGACGCCGCATTCCAGACCAAGATCAACACCAACCCCAAGCCCTACCAGCTCGCGATCACGCAGGACGGTCCCGGTGTCATCGACGCGGGCTACTACCTGGGCTACGACATGCTCTGCAAGAGCGCCTACAACGCCGCGGGCATCTGCATCCCGGCCGCGGACAAGCTGCTGAACCAGGCCAGGGTCACGGTCAACGCGGCGAAGCGGCTCTCCCTGTACCGCCAGATCATCCCGCTGTGGACGGCGGCCTCGCCCAAGATCCCGGTGTACGCCTACGACGACATCACGGTGCTGAGCCCGAGGGTGTCGAAGTACTTCTACGCCGACGAGACGCAGATGTGGGACTGGGCCGGGTAGCACGATGACGCTTCCCGCGGCGGCCGGTGACCGGTGACCGCAGCCTCCGTCATCACCTCCCCCGGCACGGACGGCCCCCCGGCCAGGTCCGTGCCGGGGGTCCGCGGGGTGCGCGGCACCCTCCGCTGGCTGGCCGGGCAGCCGGCCCTCGCCACCGCGATCGGCGTGCTCGTCCTCATCGTGCTGCTGGCCTGCTTCGGGCCGCTGGTGTGGCCGGACTCCCCCGACCAGATCAACCTGCTGGCGGCGCTCCATCCGCCGTCGCTGGCCCACCCGATGGGCACCGACGAGTTCGGCCGCGACGTGTTCGCCCGGTTCATGGCGGGTGCGCGGATCTCGCTGCTGGTCGGGTTCGTCGTGGTGGTCACCGGGGCCGTCATCGGCGGGGTGATCGGACTGTCCGCCGGGGCGTGGCGCGGCGCGCGGGAGACGGTGCTGATGCGGTTCATGGACGCGATCCTGGCCTTTCCCGCACTGATCCTGGCCATGACCGTCACCGTGGGCCTCGGCGTCGGCATCGTCACCTCCGCCATCGGCATCACGATCGCGTCGGTGCCCTGGTACGCCCGGGTGGTGCGCAGCGAGGTGGTCCGGATCCGGTCCATGCCGTTCGTGGAGGCGGTGGTCGCGCTGGGCGCGCGGCAGCGCCGGGTCATGTACCGGCACATCCTGCCCAGCCTGATGCCGACCCTGCTGGTGCAGGCGGCGGCCGCGTTCGGGTACTCGATCCTGGCCCTGGCCGCGCTCGGCTTCGTCGGCCTCGGCGCCCAGATCCCCACCCCGGAGTGGGGCGCCATGATCACCGACGGGCTGTCCTACACGGTCACCGGGCAGTGGTGGACCGGCGTCTTCCCCGGTCTCGGCCTGCTGCTCACCAGCACGATGGCCAGCGTGATCGCGGACCGGTGCCGGGACCTGCTGGATCCGAAGGGCGAGTACGCGCGTGTCTGACACGGGACACCGGACCCGGCCCTGCCCGTCGCGGCGGCGCCGGGCGAACAGGCACCGCCGATGACGCGCTACGTGATCAGCAAGGTGGCCAGCGCGGTGGTGACCGTGCTCGGCGCCTGCCTGATCGCCTTCGTGCTGCTCCGGCTCCTGCCCGGCGACCCGGCCCGGCTGGTGGTCGGCCGCCTGGCCACGCAGGCAGAACTGGTCACGACCCGCGATGCCATGGGACTGAACCAGCCGGTCCCGGTGCAGTTCTACCGGTACATCACCGGCTTCGTGCAGGGCAACTGGGGGTACTCCTACACCCTCGGCCAGCCGGTGCGGACCCTGATCGTCACCCGGCTGCCGGCCTCGCTGGAGCTCGGCTTCTACGCGTTCGTGCTGGCGTTCATCTCGGCCCTGGTGCTGGCCCTGCTGTCGGTGCGCAACCGGCTGGCCGACCGGATCGTGCGCGGGCTGTCGTTCCTCGGCCTCGGCACCCCGCCGTTCTGGCTCGCGCTGCTGCTCCTGCTGCTGCTGTCGCAGCACTTCCACCTGTTCCCCGGGCCCGAGGGCCGCTCAGCCCGGGGGTGGCGGCACCGCCGGCGGTGACGCACTTCTACACCGTCGACGCGCTGCTGGCCGGGCAGTGGAGCACGTTCGGCGACGCGGTACAGCACCTGGTGCTGCCGGCGGTGACGCTCGGCTTCGCCGACTTCGCGTTCATGGTGCGGCTGCTGCGGACGAACCTGATGGAGGTGTCCAGGGAGCCGTTCATCGCCGTGGCCAGGGGCAAGGGACTGCTGCGCAGCGTGGCCCTGCGGCGGCACGCGCTGCCCAACGCGTTCCTGCCCACGCTGACGGTCGCCGGGCTGGTGCTCGCGGAGCTGCTGGCCGGCAGCGTGCTGGTGGAGACGGTGTTCGACTGGCCGGGGGTCGGCGCGCTGGTGGCCCAGTCCATCCAGCGCAAGGACTACGCGGTGGTGGAGACCTTTATCCTGCTCAGCGCGGTCGCCTACGTGCTGGTCAACCTGCTGGTCGACCTGCTCTACGGGGTCATCGACCCGCGGGTCCGGCTACGGCCTACGGCGGCCCGGTGACCGGCCAGCTGACCGGGCGGGCGCCCGATGCGGGCGATACCGTGCTGAGCGTCCGCGGCCTGCGGACGAACTTCGTCACTCCCGACGGCGTGTTCGCCGCGGTCAGGGACGTCAGCTTCGACGTCGGGCGGCTGGAGCGGGTGGGCATCGTCGGCGAGTCCGGCTCCGGCAAGTCCGCGCTCTGCCTGTCCATCCTGGGCCTGATCGAGCCGCCGGGGCAGATCGCCGGCGGCCAGGTCTACCTCAACGGCCGGGACATCCGGGCGCTGCGGGAGCGCGAGCTGGCCGCGGTCCGCGGCCGCGAGATCGCCGTGGTGTTCCAGGATCCGATGACCGGGCTGGATCCGATCAAGCCGGTCGGCCAGCAGGTGATCGAGGCGATCCGGGCGCACCAGGCGGTCAGCCGGAGCCGGGCCAGGCAGCTGGCCATCGGGCTGCTGCGCGACGTCGAGATCCCGCATGCCGACCGGCGGCTGGCCGACTACCCGCACCAGTACTCCGGCGGCATGCGGCAGCGGGTCATGATCGCCATGGCCCTGGCCAACGACCCGGACGTGCTGATCGCCGACGAGCCGACCACGGCGCTGGACGTGACCACCCAGGCGCAGGTGCTCGACCTGCTGGAGCGGCTGGCCGCCGAGCGGGGCACCGCGGTCATCCTGATCACCCACAACCTGGGCATCGTGGCGGAGTTCTGCGACACGGTGCAGGTGATGTACGCGGGCCGGATCGTGGAGCGGTCCCCGGCACAGCGCGTGTTCGACCATCCGGCGCACCCCTACACCGAGGCGCTGCTGAAGGCGGTGCCCAGGACCGGGTCGCCGGCCAGCCGCTGCTGGCGATCGGCGGCCTGCCGCCCAGCCTGGCCGCGCTGCCGGACGGCTGCTCGTTCGAGCCGCGCTGCCCGGTCGGGCATGGCCGGGAGGTCTGCGTCAGCCGGGTGCCCGAGCCGGTGCTGCTGGCCGGACCGGACGGTCCGGGAGAACCGGCCATGGCCGAGTGTCATTTCCCTGGTGAGCACAGCCCGGCCGAGCACAGCGCGGCCGAGCACAGCGCGGCCGAGCACAGCGCGGCCGAGCGCAACCCGGCCGAGCGCAACCCGGCCGAGCGCAGCCAGGTACCGTCCGCGGCCGACCGGGCGGAGGAGTGATGAGCGCCGCACCGGGCCTGCGGGCCGGCCTGACCGACCCCTACCTGCGGGTGCAGGGCCTGCGGAAGGTGTTCTCGCACGGGCCGGGGATGGCCAGGACGACCGTGACCGCGGTGGCCGACGTGTCCTTCGACATCGCCGGCGGCGAGACGCTGGCGCTGGTGGGCGAGACCGGGTGCGGCAAGTCCACGGTCGCCCGGTGCGTGCTGCGGCTGCTCGAGCCGACCGCCGGGCAGATACTGCTGGACGGCCGTGACCTGGGCACGGTCAAGCCGGCCGAGCTCCGGGCGCTGCGCCGGGAAATGCAGATCGTGTTCCAGGATCCGTACTCCTCGCTGGATCCCCGGATGACCGCGGCGGCCCTGGTGGAAGAGCCGCTGCGTATTCACGGTGAGCGAGATCAGCGGCAGCGGCGCCAGCGGGTCAGCGACATGCTCGGGCTGGTCGGCATTCCGCCGGACCTAGCCCATCGCAAGCCGTACGCGTTTTCCGGCGGGCAGCGGCAGCGGATCGCGATTGCCAGGGCGCTGGTGCTGAATCCCCGGCTGGTGGTACTGGACGAGCCGGTGACCGCGCTGGACGTGTCGATTCAGGCACAGGTCCTGAATCTGCTCACCGACCTGCAGCGACAGCTGGGCCTGACCTACCTGTTCATCGTGCACGACCTGGCCGTGGCCGAGCACATTGCGACCAGGGTCGCGGTGATGTACCTGGGTCAGGTGGCGGAAATCGGCGACCGGGACGCCGTTTTCGGTGCTCCGCTGCACCCCTATACCGCGGCATTGCTGTCGGCCATTCCCGTGCCGGACCCGAGGGCCTCCCGGCGGCGAAATAGGATTCTGCTGCCGGGCGAGATCACGGCGGCCGGCACCGCTCAGCGCGGGTGCCCATTCCAGCCGCGCTGTCCGGTCGGCCGGGGCCGCGAGCTGTGCGTCAGTGAGGCGCCACCGCTGGCTGCGGCAGGCCCGCAGCAATGGGTGGCTTGTCATTTCCCCGGCGAGCTGCCGCGATCGCGTGATGTCAGGGAGCGAGGGCAGTGATGCCAGGAAGCACGGGGATGCCAGGAAGCACGGGGATGCCAGGAAGCACGGGGATGCCAGGAAGCACGGGGATGGCAGGGAGCACGGGCGGGCCGGCCACCGCGACGGGAATCAACCCGCTGCACGCGGTCAGTCTCCGGGAACAGGCACGAGCGGCGATCCGTGCCAGCATCATCACCGGCGAGATGGAGGCCGGCCGGGTCTACTCGGTGCCGCCCCTGGCCGAGCAGCTCAACGTGTCCCTCACCCCGGTCCGCGAGGCCATGCTCGACCTGGTGAACGAGCACCTGCTCGAGCCGGTCAGGAACAAGGGCTTCCGCGTCCCGGTGCTGTCGGACAAGGACCTGGAGGACATCTTCGAGATCCGGCTGATGCTGGAGGCGCCCACGGTCGGGCGCATCGCCGGGCCCGTCCCGGCGGCCAGGTACGCCGAGCTGGCCGAGCTGGTCAGCCAGATCGAGGACCGGGCGGCGGGCGGGGACCTGGCCGATTTCCTGCAGGCGGACCGGCAGTTCCACCTCGGCCTGCTGGCACTGCTGGGCAACGAGCGGCTGGTCGAGATCGTGGGATCGCTGCGGGACCAGACCCGCCTGTACGGGCTGGCCGAGCTGGTCCGGTCGGGCAGGCTGATGGCGTCGGCCCGTGAGCACGCGGACATCCTGACGGCCGTCGCCGACGGCGACGGGGCCAGGGCGGAGGCACTCACCCGGCATCACCTGGAGCACACCCGCGGCATCTGGGCCGGCCGGTCCGAGCCGGGGCCGCCGTGATCACTCGGGATGAGCCGTGACGGGGAGGCGGTCCAATGCTCGTGCTCAGCTCGGCTGACGTCCGGCAGCTGGTGCCGATGCGCGATGCGATCGGCACCGCGCGGGAGGCCTTCACCGCGGTCTCCCGCGGCCTGATCGTCCAGCCGGACCGGCTGTCGGTCGCCGACGGCTCCACCCTGATCATGTTCGCCGCGGCGGCCCAGTCCGACGCGGTGGTGAAGGTCATCTCGGTGCGGCCGGGCAACGAGCAGCTCGGGATGTCGTCCTTGCAGGTCGTCGTGCTGGCCCTGGATGAGACGACCGGGCAGGTCCGCGCGGTGATCGAGGGCGCGGCGCTGACCGCGCTGCGCACCGGCGCGGCCTCGGGCCTGGCCACCGACCTGCTCGCGGCGGACGGCGCGAGCGTGCTCGGCATGATCGGGGCCGGCAGCCAGGCCGCCGACCAGGTCCGGGCGGTCTGCTCGGTCCGGCCGATCACCGAGCTGCGGATCGCCAGCCGGTACCGCGAGTCCGCCGAGCGGCTCGCCGCCGCGCTGGCCCCGTCGCTGGACCGGGTGGCCTGCCGCGCCGTGGCCAGCCCGCGGGACGCGGTGGCCGGCGCTGACGTGGTGTGCACCGCGACCCGGTCCTCCGCGCCGCTGTTCCAGGCGGCGGACGTCAAGGACACCGTGCACATCAACGCCATCGGGGCCTACTCGGCGACGATGTGCGAGCTGCCGGCCGACCTGCTGGGCCGGGCAACGGTGCTGGCGGTCGACCAGCTCGACGCCGCCCTGCACGAGGCCGGGGACCTGATCCAGGCCCTGGACGCGGGCGTGCTGGACCCCGGCTCCCTGGTGGAGATCGGCCGCCTGCTGGACTGTGATCCGCCGCCGGCCAGGGGGAACGGGATCTCGGTGTTCAAGTCCGTGGGGGTCGGCGCGCAGGACTGGGCGCTGGTGAAGCGGATGCTGGCCGGCGCCGGGCAGGCCGACGGCCTGCGCAGCCTGGAACTCGCCTGAGTTCGGCTGCTGAGCACATTCCGTTCACCCCTCGTTCATCTTTAGATCGGTTTCACGTCACCGGCGGTCGGTAGTTTCCGCGGTAGTAGCCCGAAAAGCCAGTCGTCTGACCTGCGGCCGACGGCCCCGAGCGGCGAGGTGATGCGGTGACAGGCACCCGGTCCGGAGATCTGGTCGCGGCACTGGACGAGGCGCCGCTGAGCAGGTTCCACCTGCGGGCGGTCGTGGCGTCCGGGGTGGGGTTCTTCACCGACGCCTACGACCTTTTCGTCATCGGCATCGCCGCCACGCTGATCACCAGGGACTGGAACCTGAGCACCGGCCAGCTCGCCCTGCTCAACAGCGCCATGCTGGGCGCCGCGTTCGTCGGCGCGCTCGTGTTCGGGCGCTACGCCGACGTGGTCGGCCGCAAGCGCGTGTACTGGCTGGTCGCCGCGATCATGATCGCCGGGGCGCTGGGGTCCGCGCTGTCGCAGTCGTTCTGGGTGCTGATCGCGTTCCGCTTCCTGCTCGGCTTCGGCGTGGGCGGTGACTACCCGGTCAGCGCGGTCATGGTGAGCGAGTACGCCAACCGCAAGGACCGGGGCAAGCTCGTCGGGATGGTGTTCGGCACCCAGGCGCTCGGGCTCATCGTCGGCCCGCTGGTCGCGCTGGCCCTGCTCGGCTCCGGCGCCAGTGACGACGTGGCCTGGCGGGTGCTGCTGGCGCTCGGTGCCGTCCCCGCCGCCGCCGTGATCTACCTGCGCTGCCGGATGCCCGAGTCGCCCCGGTATCAGGCCCAGGTCGCCGGCCGGGCGGACCAGGCCGCGAGCCGCCTGCACGATTTCGCCGACGGGCAGGTCAGCCTCACCGGCGGGCAGGTCAGCGCCGCCTCGTCCGGGCAGCAGCAGCAGGTGGGCCTGCGGGCGTTCCTCACCAGCCGCCGGTGGCTGATCACCCTGGCCGGGACCGCGGGCTGCTGGTTCCTGCTCGACTACGCCTACTACGGGAACACGATCTCCACTCCGCAGATCCTCGGCCTGATCTCGCCGGGTGCCTCGACCATGACCAAGATCGCGCTTCAGCTCGCCATCTTCGCGGTCGCGGCGGTGCCGGGCTACGCGCTGGCCATCGCCACGCTCGACCGGATCGGGCACCGGCGGCTGCAGCTGGCCGGCTTCGCGATGATGGCCGCGTGTTTCGGAGTGATCGCGGCGGTGCCGGGCATGGTCACGGCCGTTGCCCCGTTCCTGCTGGTCTACGGGGTCAGCTACTTCTTCACCGAGTTCGGCCCGAACATGACCACGTTCGTCATGCCCAGCGAGCTGTACCCGGTGTCCATGCGCGCGACCGGCCACGGGATCTCGGCCGGCATCGGCAAGCTCGGCGCCTTCATCGGGGTCTTCCTGTTCCCGGTGCTGCAGTCCTCGCTTGGCCTGCGCGGCACGCTGCTGCTCACCGCCGGCGTGGCCGTGCTCGGCTTCGCCCTCACGCTCGTGCTGCCCGAGCCCGCCGGGCGCAGCCTGGAGGAGATCGCCGACTACCCGGCGGTGAAGCGCGGGGTGCCGGTGACGCACGAGGTGCCGGTGAGCTGAGCCGGGCTGTCACACTTTGCCGTTCCCGCGGGTCAGCTGGGTGTAACCGCAGAAACGGCAAGGAGATCACATGGAACCCCGGCTCAGCATCTACGACAGTCCCTTCGCGGCGAAGTTCGCCAGGCACATCAACTCGGCAGGCGCGGTCATCACCGGCTCGGCCCTGCCGGCCGCCACCCAGGAGCTGGTGAAGATCCGGGCCAGCCAGATCAACGGCTGCGCCGCCTGCACCGACATGCACACCAAGGACGCGGCACACGCCGGGGAAACCCAGCAGCGGCTCAACCTGGTCGCGGCGTGGCGGGAGGCGACCGTCTTCACCGACCCCGAGCGGGCCGCCCTGGAGCTCACCGAGCAGGGCACCCGCATCGCCGACGCGGCCGGCGGCGTCACCGACGACGCCTGGGCGAACGCGGCCAAGCACTACGACGACGACCAGCTCGCCGCGCTGGTGGCGCTGATCGCCCTGATCAACACCTACAACCGGCTGAACGTCATCACCCGCCAGCCCGCCGGGAGCTACCAGCCCGGCCAGTGGGGCTGACGGCGGCCCGGTCCTGATCAGCCCGGCCTGGTCAGCCCGGCCCGGGTCAGCCCCGCCCGGTCAGCCCCGCCCGGTCAGCACAGCCCGGTCAGCACAGCGTGACTTGACCGTCGCGGATGACCAGGGCCTGGCCGTCCCGCAGGGCGCGGTGCTCGACGCCCTCGGCGCGGTAGCGCGCGGCCACGGCGTCGCAGCCGGCGCTCTCGGGATGTTCGGACTGACAGTGCGGCACGATCGCGTAGTCCAGCACGCCAAGGCCGTCCCAGACCGGGGCGGTCTGGTAGGTGCTGGTCACCTCGCCGGCATCGTCGACCGCTTCCAGGCCGCGCAGGCTCGGCGCCAGCACGCAGGCGCCGGCGCTGTAGCCGCCGTAGGCCAGCGCGTCCCCGGCTAGCAGGCCGGGCAGCACCTCGTCGCCGCTGCGGTGCAGCGCGTACCGGAGCATGAACGTGTTGCCGCCCCGCACCCACAGCAGGTCATGACCGGCCAGCACGGCGCGCAGCCCGGCCGGGTCGCCAAAGTATCCGCGCAGGTCGACCTCCCCGGCCGTGAACCCCAGCCCGGCCAGCTCCCGCAGCTCCAGCTCCACCGACTGGCGGCGGACCGCCTCGGTCGCGCCGTCCATCGCGTTGGCGATCACCGCGGCCCTCCCCCCGGCGCCCGCCAGCCGGACCAGCTGCTCCGGATGATCACCCAGCCGGAACGAGGACAGGTACAGCCGCATGCGATGCCTCCTGCGAGCCCGGTGGCAGGTTCTCCCAGCGGCATTCAACCCCATGATCGGGCCGGGCCCGCTGGGAGGCTGGTTCTGCCACCGTCATGCGGCCGCGAACGCCGGCCCGCCTGCCCGGCCAACCGCGGCACGGCTGCGGGCGTGCCTGAACGCCGGCCAGTGGCTGGTCGCCGGACACGGTGTTATCGCCGGGACGAAGGTGGTCGAGCTCGTTACCGCCGGCGGCGCGCTGCGCCTGTGGGTCAGCGCCGCCACCTGCCTGCCGGTCCGGCTGCGCTCGTCCGGGCCGGATGCGCCGGACATCACCTTCACGTTCGCCTTCCTGGCACCCACCCGCGCCAACCTGGCCATGCTCACGCCGCCCGTTCCGGCCGCGTTCGCGAAGCGGCCGATCTAGCGACCGACGATCATCCGGCGGGTTGGCCGGCGGCCTGGCCTGGCCGGCCGCTGCGGCGGCAGCGGCGCGGCGAGGATTAGTCAGGCTGGAGCTCCCGGCATTTCTCGATCTCCCGGATGGCACGCTGCTCGAGGTGGGGTAGCTGGAGCTCGCGGAAGATCTGCACGCTCTCGCCGATGCTGGCCACGGCGCTGGCGCACTCGCCCATCGCCTGGTAGGCCGAGCCGAGCTTGAGCAGGCCGAGCGCCAGGTGCCGGCGCTGGAAGCCGTCCCGGAAGATCGCCAGCGCGGTCAGGTACGCCCGCACCGCTTCCGGGTAACGGCCAAGACCACGGTGCGCGTCGGCCAGCACGCACAGCCAGCCGGCCTCGTCGAAGCTGACGCCGACCGCCTGCCGCAGCTCCAGCGCCTGGTCGTAGATGTCGGCGGCATCGGTGTACCGCCCGGTGAGCCCGGCGACGTGCCCGGCGACGCGCATGGCCTCAAGCTCCCAGGCGGGCTGGCCGAGCCCGCGGACCGCGCGCAGCGCCTGCGCACAGGTCCGGGCGACCTCATCGCGGCAGCCGGGCAGGTTGACCTGGGTGATCGCGAGCAGGCGCAGCGCCAGGAACTCGATCCGCGGGTC
This sequence comes from uncultured Actinomycetota bacterium, assembly GCA_963719705.1. Classification (GTDB taxonomy): domain Bacteria; phylum Actinomycetota; class Actinomycetes; order Streptosporangiales; family Streptosporangiaceae; genus CAVRCV01. The sequence continues at coordinate 186,165 of CAVRCV010000004.1, read as the reverse complement.
CGCGAGCTGCCTGGCCTGCCGGATCACCGTCAGCTCGGTGCGCCGCGCTCGCCGGTAGTGACCGAGGTTGAACTCGCAGTCGGCCCGCCAGTACCGGGCGGCCGCCAGGCCCTGCGGATCTGCCTGCGCGCCGAACGCGGCGATGCACCGGCCGATGACGGGCGCGGCGCTGGCATGCCTGCCCTGGCCGCAGAGCGCGATCGCGATCCGGAGCTCGGCCTGCGCAGTCATGGCCCGATCCCCGGCGGTCTGAGCAGCGGCGAGGACGGCCCGCCACATCCGGCCGGTGTCATCCAGGCGGCTGTGCAGCACCTGATAGGAGGCGAGCCGGGCGCTGAGCCGGGCGGCGAGCTGGTACCGGCCGGCTGCGCAGCCAGCCTCGACGGCGCTGAGCAGGTTGCGGCGCTCGGCGGTGAACCACCCGGCGGGGTCGGCGGTGAGCTGCCCCGCGGCCCTGGCCGGGACCACGCTGAGCACCGGCTCGCCGGGAACCGGACCATCGTCCGGCGGCGGGAAGTACGGCTCACGGGGCAGCCCGGCGTCGGCCAGGCAGGCGAGCTGAAGCCAGGCCGCCAGGACCCGGCCGGCCGCGGCTTCCTGCTCGCCGGAGTGCTCGGCGGCCAGTCGCTCGGCCGCGTAGTCGCGCAGCAGGTCGTGCAGCCGGTACCGGGGCGAGCCGGTGCGGTCCGGGCCGGCCGGGGTGAGCAGCGAGCTGTCGGTCAGCCGGCCGACCACGCCGTCGGCATCCGGCAGGCCGAGCAGGGCGGCGATGACCCAGCCGGCCACATCGGCCGGGCCAAGCAGGCTCAGCAGGCAGAGCGCCAGCCGGGACCGGTCGTCCAGGGACTGGTAGCTCAGCGCCAGGCTGGCGCGCACGGACAGCCCGCCGGCCGTCAGCTCGTCGAGGCGCTGCCGCTGATCGGCCAGGGCCCTGGACATCAGCGACACCGGCCAGGCCGGACGTCCGGCCAGCCGGGCACCGGCGATACGGACCGCGAGCGGAAGCCGGCCGCAGGCGTTCACCAGCGTCTCGGCCTCGGCGGGCTCGGCCGCCAGCCGCGCGCGGCCGGCGATCCGGCCGAGCAGGACCAGCGCGTCGTCCAGGCCGAGGGTGTCCAGCGGCAGGATGCGGGCACCGTGCAGCTCGGCGAGCTGGATGCGGCTGGTAACGATGACGGCTGACCCGGCGGTGCCGGGAATGAGCGGCTCGACCTGCCGGGCCGAGCCCGCGTCGTCGGCGAGCACCAGCACCTTGCGGCCGACCAGCCGGGACCGGTACAGGGCCGCCTTCTCGGCCAGGGCCTCCGGGATGGCCGAGCCGGGTATGCCGAGCGCGCGCAGCAGCTCGCCGATGACGTCAGCCGGGTCGCGCGGCCGGGCAGAGGCCCCGTCCAGCTGCGTCCACAGCTGCCCGTCCGGGAACGCCGGGCGCAGCTGATGTGCCGCCCGGAGCGCGAGCTCGGTCTTGCCAACGCCCGCCAGCCCGCAGATCACCGCGACCGGCACGCCCGGGCCGGCCGCGGGAGTCAGGATGCCGGCGAGCTGGCTGACCTCGGCCGTGCGGCCGGTGAAATCGGCCACGACGGCCGGGAGCTGAGCTGGCACCGGCGCGGCGCGGCTCACGGCAGCGGGCCCGGCGGGGGCCGGCTGCCCCGGCGCCCGCCGCGCCGCCGGATAGCACCCGTTGCTGAGCCGCGCTGAGCTCGGTGCCCGGCAGCAGCCCGAGCTCGGCGTCCAGGCGCCGCCGGATCCGCTCGAACACCTCGACCGCGACGGCCGGCTGGCCGACGGCCGTCAGCGTCGTCATCAGGCAAGCGTGCGCGCGCTCGTTCAGCGGCTCGTTCGCGGCCAGCTCCCGCAGCGGCGGAATCGCCTCCTCGCGCTCGGCCCGGCTAGCCGCGGTCTCGGCGTAGCCGATCACGGCCGCGGCGCGCTGGGCTCGCAGCCTGGCCACCGCGGGGTGCTCGCGCAGCAGGCCGACGCCGGACAGCGGCTCGCCGCGCCACAGCCCGAGCGCCTCCGCCAGCAACCGGAATGCCCCGGCCTGGTCGCCAGCGTCGCGCGCCCTGGCCGCCGCGGCGGCGAGCCGCGCGAACAGCAGCGAGTCGAGCTCGGAGTCCGCCACGCGGAGCCGGTAGCCGCCGCTGACCGTGATCACGGTCCCCTCGCTGCCCGGCGCGGCGGGCAGCAGCCGGCGCAGCCGGCTGACATAGGAATGGACCATGGTGACCGCCGTGGCCGGCGGGCTCTCGCCCCATAGCGCGTCAACTATCAGGTCCCTGGGCACGACCACGTTCGGCTGCAGGGCCAGCAGCCCGAGTACGGCCTGCTGCTGCGAGCCGCCCAGCCTGACCTCGCTGCTGGGTCCGCATACCTGGAGCGGACCCAGGATCCGGCACCACGGGAGATTCATGGTCAGCCTTCCCGGCTCGATCATGCCAGATCAGCACTGGGGCGCTGGCCGGGGCGGCCGCCGGAGCCGCCCCGGTGACCCCGGCCGGGGCCGGGTTCCGGGCAGACACGCCCGGCTTGCGGCTAGGCTTAGTGCCCGCTGGAAGGACCGGATTCTGCCGGAGGAGGCAGGGATGTCACAAAGTGGTGGCTCCGACTCGTGGATGCGCGCGGATCCGGACTGGGTGCCGCCCGAGATCGACACCAGCGTGGCACACCCGGCGCGGGTGTATGACTACTGGCTCGGCGGCAAGGACAACTTCGCGCCCGACCGCGCGATGGGCGATGCCATCATGGCCGCGGTGCCGACGATCAAGACGATGGCGCGGGCCAACCGCGACTTCCTCGGCCGCGCGGTCCGCTTCCTGGCCAGGGAGGCCGGGATCCGGCAGTTCCTGGACATCGGCACCGGCATCCCGACTGCGGGCAACACGCACGAGGTGGCTCAGCAGGTGGCGCCCGAGTGCCGGGTGGTCTACGTCGACAACGATCCCATTGTCCTGGTGCACGCCCGGGCGCTGATGACCAGCCACGGCGCCGGCGAGACCGCCTTCATCCAGGCCGACCTGCGCGAGCCGGAGAAGATCCTGGCAGACCCGGTGCTGGCGACCACGCTGGACCTGAGCCAGCCGGTGGGGCTGATGATGGTGGCCGTCCTGATGTACTTCCGGGACGAGGATCACCCGCAGGAGATGGTGTCCGGCCTGGTCGACGCGCTGGTGCCGGGCAGCTACCTGACGATCACCAACCCCACGGCCGACTTCAATCCCGAGGCGATGGCCGGCGCGGTGGCCGCGGCCGAGCACGGCGGGGTCACGCTGGTGCCGCGCAGCCAGGCCCAGACCGCCAGCTTCTTCGCCGGGCTCGACGTGGTGGAGCCCGGCGTGGTGCCGGTGCTGTCCTGGCGGCCGGAGCACGACGGCGGCGAGGACCCGCACAGCGCCTATTACTACGCCGCCGTCGCCCGCAAGTCCTAGCCCGGCCCGCCGGCCTGGCGCCACCGGGTTCCGCCCGGCGTGTCCCGGATGATCAGGCCGACCGCGGCCAGTGCGTCGCGGATCGCGTCGGCGTCCGGGTACCGGCCTGCCTCCCGGAGCGCCGTCCGCAGGCCGAGCAGCGGCGCAACGGCCGGGCGCAGCAGGTCGGCGGGAGCGCGCAGGCCGTCCCTGGCGATCGCGCCGAGCCGGGTGAGCAGCGCGCGCAGTACCGCGCGGGCCTGCGCCGTGCCCTGGTCCTCATCGGTATCGGCGGCCCAGGCGTGGATCGCCTCCTCCAGGTCGAGAATGGCCGACACCATGCCCGGGCCGTCCCGGCCGGCCGCGGCCCGGTCGAACCGCTGCTCGCAGTCCCGGCTCAGCTCCGGCAGCGGCAGCGGGGCCGGCCCGCCCGGGCCGGCCCCGGCCGGGGCCGGGTCCAGGCCGCCCGGTTCCCGTCCCGCCGCCGGACTGTCCGCCGGACCGCTCCCGGCCGGCTCCCCGGCGATCAGCGCGCGCAGCCGGTCCAGCGGGATGACCGTCCCGGCCGGCAGCACCACGGCATCAGGCCGGCGGCCAGAGCCGGCAAAGCCAGCACCGGTCCGGCGGCCAGAGCCGACGAAACCGGCACCCCCCGGACGGCGCACGGTGACCCCGCCCCGGCCGGTCACCGCGAGCGTCTGCGCGCGCAGGTCCAGCACTGCCGCGGTGTGCTCATCGACCCCCAGCACGGCCGAGCCGGCCGGCAGCTCGCGCTCCATCCGGGCCAGCCGCCGCTCGCCCAGGTAGCAGTACCTGGTGTCGTGCGTGCCGCCCTCGGCGTTGTTGAAGTGCGGGATGACCGCGACGTTCAGCCCGATCATGCCGGTCAGGTCCAGGCCGTCCAGCCAGTGCGGCTGCGCCCCGGCCTTGTAGATCTCATACACCGGGACTGCCGCCAGCCCGGCGGTGGCCGCCGCCGCCGAGGCGAGCACGGTCACGCCGCTGCCGCCGGCCACCCGCTCGCGCAGCGCCGCCCCGGCACCGGTCGCCTGCCACCGGGTCAGCGCGTAGGACGGGCTGCCCGGCCCGGAGAACAGCCAGTCTGCGGTGCGGATCGCGGCGGCCTCGGAATCGCCCGTTCGCCCGCCCGCCCCGTCTGCGCCATCCGCCCCGTCTGCCCGCGCTCCGCCCCGTCTGCGCCATCCGCGCTGTCAGCGTCATCCGGCCCGCCGGGCCCGCTGACGACCGTCACGTCCAGGCCGACGCTGCGGGCGAAGTAGGCGCGGGCCCTCGCGGACACCTCGGCCGCGTTCTCCTGGAACGCGTACGGGGTGTCCAGCAGCACCGCACGCGGCTGCGCGCTGCCGAGCATGGCAGCCAGCGCCTTGTGCACGGCAACCATCGTGGGGCTGGTCTCCCCCGATCCCATGATCGCCAGCACCCGGCAGCCCTGAGTCCCGTCCGGCCCTGCTGCGCTCATCCTGACCGCCCGTCTCGCTGCCCAGACCAAGACAACGCCAGGTTAATGCTCCGGCATCCCGCACTTCGCCGGACGGCACGCCGCGCTTCCACCGGACGGCAGGCCGTGCTCCGCCCGAAGCACACCCGGCCCGCTGCAGCGTGGCGGGCGAGATAAGCGCCGGGTAATTGCGTTAATTTTCCTGGGTCAAGATGGATCGCCCGGATGATTACGCCCGCGGATCGGCTGTTGACCGCACCGGGCAGGCAGCCGATGGTGGGAGCGGGGCCCAGGCGGGAGGAAATCGTGGAGACCACCGCCGCAGAGGTGACGGCCACCTTCGCCGTCACCGCCGCGGCCAGGAAGCTGCTGCGGCAATGGCGGTCGGATCCGGCCCGCCCCCAGGTGCCGCCCGCGGTGCTCGGGCACGTCAGCCGGGTGCTCTACCGGCTGGAGCCGGCCCAGGTCGAGGACGCCTGCCGGGCCAGCGAGCACCCGCTCGGCGACATCCGCAGGGAGACGGCGATGGCGGTGCGGCCGGTAGTTGACTGGCGGCCGGACTTTGCCTTCAGCTACGTGCTGCACCTGGCCCTGGAAACGCTCGGCCGGGTGCCCACGTTCGGGCAGTTCTCCGCCTTCTGCGCCGATGACCCGGCCGGGTACGCGGCCCTCGGCGAGCCGGCCCGCCAGATCCGTGAGACCGCCCGGCGGCAGGCCTACGAGCCCGGGCAGGTGATGGACGCGGTCCGGTGGCGGATCGGCATCGCCTACTACTCCTTCGTCCGCGAGGTCTACACGATCGCGGTGCTGCGTGCCGCCGGGCTGGACGTGCGCGCGCACCCGCTCGCCGATGCCCTGTTCCGGGTCGACGCCTGGACCGGCCGTACCGTCCTCAGCCTGTACATCCGCAACCCCAGGTTCCGGGACGGCGCCCGCGGCCGCAAGCCGCGCACCGCGGACATCCTGGCCGGCGCCCGGCCCCCGTTCCGGTTCGAGGAGCTGATCCTGGAAACCCGGCACGAGTTCGGCTGCGTGCACCTGCCGGAGGCAGGCCAGATCACCGCGATGGCCGCCCGGCTCGCCTCGGCGCGATGACGTCGATGGTCGGCAGCGGCGTGGTATCCAGGGACCATGCGGGAGGTTCCCTGGCATGAACGACTTTGCTGAGCTCCTGGCCCGTCAGCTGGCCGCGGACCTGCGCGCGCTGCCGCGGCGCCGGCCGGCCCGGCTGTCCGCCGCCGGGCGGGCGGGGCGGGCGGGCACGATAGCGGACCTGCGTGCGGCCGCCCGGCGGCGGCTGCCGCGGGTGGTCTTCGACTACCTGGACGGCGCGGCCGGCGACGAGGTCACCGCCGGGCGCAACCTGGCCGGCCTGCGCGCGGTCGAGCTGCACCCGCGGGTGCTGACCGATGTCTCGAAGATCGACACGGCCACGACCGTGCTCGGCCAGCCGGTGGCGCTGCCGGTGCTGGGCGCTCCGATGGGGCTGACCGGCCTGTTCCACCCGGACGGAGAGGTAGCGCTGGCCAGGGCGCTGCACGCGGCCGGCACGGTCAGCGTGCTGGCCGCCATGGCCTCGTGCGCGGTCGAGGAGGTGGCGGCGGCATCGAGCGGGCCGCTGTGGTTCCAGGCCTATATCTGGCGGGACCGCGGGCTGCTGGGCCAGATGCTGGCGCGGGCCAGCGCGGCCGGGGCGGCCGTGCTCGTGCTCACCCTGGACGTGCCGTGCGCGGGCAACCGGGACCGGGATCGCCGCAACGGGTTCAGCATCCCGCCCCGGATCACGCTGCCGGCGCTGGCCAGCGGCCTGGCGCATCCCGGCTGGTCCGCCGGGTTCGCGCGGCGCCCCCGGATCCGGTGGGGCAACCTGCCGGCCGACGGCGCGATGACGGCCGCGGCGCTGAGCGCCCAGACGAACCGGCAGTTCGACCCGTCCGCCACCTGGGCGGACCTCGGCTGGTTCCGGGACCGGTGGCCCGGCCCGCTGGCGGTGAAGGGGATCCTGCGCCCCGACGACGCCGCGCAGGCCGTCCGGCTGGGCGCGCAGGCGGTCATCGTGTCCAACCACGGCGGGCGCCAGCTCGACGGCGCGCCGGCCGCGATCGCGGCGCTGCCGCCGGTCGCCGATGCGGTCGGGTCCGCGGCCGAGGTCTACCTCGACGGCGGCATCCGGCGCGGCACCGACATCGTGAAGGCGCTCGCCCTTGGCGCCCGCGCCTGCCTGGCCGGGCGCGCGCTCGGCTACGGCCTGGGTGCCGCCGGGGAGCCGGGCGCACGGCGCGCCATCCAGATCCTGCACGCCGAGCTGCGCACCGCGCTGGCCCTCGCGGGCTGCCCGTCGGTGCGTGCCGTCGACCGGTCCGTAGTGCGCGCCTGACCGCCAGGACCACAGGCGGCAGGACGGGATTCCCGGCGCCGGATCGCTGCAGCCGGGACTTGGCCGGGAGATGCCGGGGTGATGAGATAGGCATATCCGGGCCCGGACACCGGGTACGGATGCTGTGGACGTGGATCGTGGCGGCGGGAGCAGGCATGACAATGGTGACCGGGCGAGTCATTCGGTTCGACGAGACCAAGGGGTACGGGTTCATCGCGCCAAGCGATGGCGGCGAGGACGTGTTCGTCCATGCGAACGAGATCACCGACCGCGGGCTGCGGGTAGCCGCGGGTACCAGGGTGGAGTTCCGGGTGCTTGAGGGAGAACGCGGGATGAAGGCCTATGACGTTCGCATCCTCGAGGATCCGCAGGCAGCGGGCGGCGCGGGCGGGTCGGGCGGCGGCGCCGCCGCCGTGGGTGGCGGCCAGGAGGCGGTGCACCACGAGAGACGGCAGCCGGCCGACGATGAGCTGGCGGAGGTCTTCACGGAGCAGGAATTCAGCCAGCAGATCACCGACCTGCTGCTGGCCACCGCGCCTCAGCTGACCGGCGCCGTGATTGTCGAGCTGCGCGGCGGCCTGGTGCAGTTCGCCCGCAAGAACGGCTGGGTGGAGTAGGAGTCCCAGCCAGGCTCGGGCAATGCGCATCTCACGCAGTTCCGAGAAGTGCCAGTCCGCACTCAACCCCCCCGGGAGATTGCATGAATGAATTGACTCAGCGCCTGACTATCGACCAGCCGGTCGTGATGGGCGGGGCTGACCCGACCGTGGCGGAACTCCGCGAGCGGGTGGGCGAGATGGGATACGTGCTGGTCAAGTTCACCGAGACGCGAGGCGGTACCGAGCTGGGCTTCCCGCTGGACCGCGACGCCACGGACCTCAGCGGCGCGGATTTCGACGAGGGCGCCGGCCGCGTGCACGTCGAGGGCAACCTGATCCTGAACGACGACCCGGTCCGGTGCATCGCCAACATCGACCTGGCCACGCTCAAGGGCACCGGCCGCCTGATGCTGGAGGAGAAGGCCGAGGAGAAGTCGGCCGCCAGCACCGACTGAGACCTCTCGCCGCGCGTACCGCGGCAGGTACCGCCGGCGCCGGGGCGGCGGCAGCCAGCTAAGTAATCAGGTAATCAGGTAACTGCGTGACCGCCGTCCCGGGCCGCGGGGGCCGACCCTGCCTGTCCCGCGGCCATCACATTCCGAAGTAGTACCAAGAACGTATTGCCTGGAAGCAGGGTTTCTGGAAGTCTTTCCTTGCCTAATCTGTGGCATAAGCCAATTCGGCGCTGGCGTCCGGATCCGCACGGCGGTCCGGACGCCCAGCATGAGCATGGGGGTGCTATGAAGCTTCGCAGGCGGCTCTATGCCCTGGGCACGGCAGGTGCTCTGGGGCTGACTGGCGTGGTGGCTGGGGTGATCCCGTCCGGGGCCCAGTCGCTGGCCAGCACGGCGTCCGTGCGGATGAAGGCGGAGGCTCCGCCGCGGCTGCCGGCCGGCGCGGTGCGGCTCGGGGCCCTGTCCTCGGGCACCAGGCTGCACCTGGACGTGGCGCTGCAGGGCCGGGACCCGTCCGGGCTGGCGGCCTTCCAGGCCGCTATCGCGAACCCGCGGTCACCGCTGTTCCGCCACTTCCTGCGGGCCGGGCAGTTCGGTCCCAGGTTCGGGGCCAGCCCGTCGGCGATCGCGGCCGTCCGCGGCGTGCTGCTGGCGGACGGCCTGTCGGTGGGCCGGGTGTCCTCGGACCGGATTCTCATCCCGGTCTCCGGGTCGGCCGCGGCGGTCGAGCACGCGTTCGGCGTCTCGCTGTTCCGGTACCAGCTGGCGGGCGGCCGGGTTGCTTACACGAACGTCGCGGCGCCCCGCATCCCCGCCGCCGCGGCGCGGTATGTGACCGCCGTGGTCGGGCTCAGCAACCTTTACCAGGAGCAGAGCATGGTAGCGCGGCCGTCACGGGCGGCGGCCATCCCCAGGGCCGACCGGCTGACCGCCGGGCCGGACGCGAAGGGCCCGCAGCCGTGCAACGCGGCCAAGGGCGCCGCGCCGGGCCTGACCGCGAACGTGCTCGCCTCGCACTACCGGATGTCGCAGCTGTACTCGCTCGGCGACCTCGGCCAGGGCGTGCATGTCGGCATCTTCGAGCTGGAGCCGAACCTGACCAGCGACATCAGCGCCTACGAGTCGTGCTACAAGGTGCACACCAAGGTCACCTACACCACGGTTGACGGCGGCTCGGGCACCGGGGCCGGCTCGGGTGAGGCAGCGCTGGACATCGAGGACGTGCTGGGCCTGGCCCCGGACGTCACGATCAACGTGTACCAGGGCCCGAACAGCTCGGCCGGCGTGCTCGACACCTACAACGCGATCGTCTCCTCGGACAAGGACCAGGTCATCACCACCTCCTGGGGCCTGTGCGAGCTGTACACCGAGACCTCGCAGGCCACGGCCGAGCAGTCGATCTTCGCTACCGCCAACACCCAGGGCGAGACCGTGTTCGCCGCGACCGGCGACTTCGGGCTCGACGACCGTGCTTCCCCAACGGCGGACCGGACGCCTCCAAGGTGTCCGTCGGAGACCCGGCCAGCCAGCCGAGCGTGAACGGCGTCGGCGGCACCGAGCTGACCAAGAAGGCCGAGGTCGTCTGGAACGAGTCGGCACGCGAAGAGGGCGCCGGCAACGGCGGCATCTCCGTCATCTGGTGCATGCCCAACTACCAGCACCAGACGGCGATTCCCGGCCTGATCAACAAGTACTCGACGAAGAACAGCGCCTGCCCGGTGAAGGACGGCAAGTACGTCCGCGAGGCGCCGGACGTGTCCGCGGACGCCGATCCGCAGACCGGTTACGTGATCCACTGGGACGGGGAGTGGCTGGACATCGGCGGCACCAGCGCCGCGGCTCCGCTGTGGGCGGCAGCAACCGCGCTGATCGACGCCTCGCCATTCTGCCGTGACTACGGCGCGGGCGACGCCGGCGTGCTTCCCCAGGTGCTGTACCCCACGGTGAGCAAGTACCACAAGTACATCTACGGGTCCAGGGCCGAGGGCCTTGGTGACGTCACCAAGGGCAACAACGACTACACACCGTCCGGTAACCACTCCGGCAAGTACCCGGCGACCAAGGGCTACGACCTGGCCACCGGGCTCGGCGTGCCGATCCTCACCGGAGTCGGCGCCAAGGGCAAGGCCAGCAACTACCTGCCGGGCCTGGCGGCGCTGATGTGCCGGGCCGTGGGCAAGAAGCTGGGCCACGCCAAGGTGACCGGGCTGTCGTCCGGCCACGGCCCGGCCAAGGGCGGCCAGAAGGTCACCGTGAAGGGCTCCGGCTTCCTGGCGATCGGCGGCGCCGACGTGGCCGAGGTCGGCACCACCAGGGTGGCGGCCAGCTGCTCCAGCTCGACCAAGTGCGTCATCAAGATGCCCAAGCACAAGGCGGGCACGGTGGACGTCAGGATCTCGGTCGAGAACGGCGCCTTCAGCGCCAAGGTCAAGGCGGACCGGTACCGGTACACCGGCTGACCGGCTGACCGGCTGCGGCCTGCCGCGGTCAGTCAGGAACAGAAACCAGCGCGAGCGCCGGGCCGGATTTCCGGTCCGGCGCTCGCCGTTCGTCTCGCGAGCTCGCTGCTACCAGGGCAGCGGCCGGCTGGCTCTCCGGGGCCGGCCCGGCCACGGCCGGGGAGCCGACGATCAGCGAGTCCGGCTGGCCGACTACCTCCTGGCTCTTGCCGCTGTATCGCAGCTGGGACAGCACGTAGCGCATCGCCTCCAGCCTGGCGCGTTTCTTGTCGTTGCCCTTGACCGTGGTCCACGGGGCGTGCGGCAGATCGGTGCGGGCGAACATGGCCTGCTTGGCCGCGGTGTACTCGTCCCATTTCGCCAGCGAGGCCAGGTCGACCGCGCTGAGCTTCCACCGCTTGACCGGATCGCGCTGCCGGTCGATCAGCCGCCGCAGCTGCTCGGCCCTGGTGACCGAGAACCACAGCTTGATCAGCCGGACCCCGTCGTCGGCGAGCATCTGCTCGAAGTCGGGGGCGTCCCGCAGGAACTGCTGGTACTCATCCGGCCGGCAGAACCCCATCACCTGCTCGACCCCGGCCCGGTTGTACCAGGACCGGTCGAGCAGCACGATCTCGCCCGGCGCGGGCAGGTGCGGCAGGTACCGGCACAGGTAGTTCGCGCCGTGCTCGTGCGCGGCCGGCTTTTCCAGCGCGACCACCCTGACGCCGCGCGGGTTCAGGTTCTCGGTGAACCGCCGGATGGTGCCGCCCTTGCCCGCCGCGTCCCGGCCCTCGAACACGATGATCAGCCGCTGGCCGGAGGCCTTCACCGAGCGCTGCAGCTTCAGCAGCTCGATCTGCAGTGACCGCTTGAGCACCTCATATGACTTGCGTCCCAGCTTGCGCGGATAGGGGTAGCCCTCCCGCCACGGCTCGCTGTCGGTGCCGTCCGGCCAGGTGAGCACGCTGCGGCCGTTCTTGCGGTAGGCCACCCGCAGGCCGAGCCCGGCCGCGCAGCGCTCGAGCACCGCGCAGGCGTCATCGCCCGCCAGGTCAGCCAGTCCCCGGAGCGAGCCGGCCTGGCAGCCGGCAGTCCAGGTCTCGTTCAGGTCTTCCACGACGCCCCTCGCTGTGACTTCCCCCGCGGCCGGGGATCCGACACAAGACCGCAGGTCATCAGATGATCAGCGGACGGCAAACTGGGCCGCCCGGCTGGCCCGTCTGGCTGGCGGCGCCGGGCTGGCCCCAGCTGGCTAGCGCCGCCAGGCTAGCGCCGCCGGGCCGGCCCGGCCCGGCCTGCTCCGGCAGGGCGCCGCCCTCGGCAGCCGTCCGCTCCGCCCGGTCCGGCAGCCCGCGGAGCAGGGTGATGATTGCCACCGCGAGCAGGGCCCCGGCCACCGGGCCGACCAAGTAGACCCACCACCCGGTGAAGTGGGCCGCCACGATGTCCGGCCCGAGCGAGCGGGCCGGGTTCATCGAGGCGCCGCTGACCGGGCTGGCGAACAGCCCGAGCAGGGCCACGGTGGCGCCGACCGCGATGGCCGCGTTATGGCCGATGCTGCGGCTGCCGGTCGCGGTGTTCAGGATGATGCTGACCAGGATCAGCGTCAGCACGGTCTCCATCACCAGCGACCGCCACTGCCCGCCGGGCACCGGGATCGGGGTGGTCCCGCCCGCGCCCACGTCGCCGAACATGGCCTGCAGGAACAGCGCCGCGACGATCGCCCCGGCGAACTGCGCGGCCCAGTAGGGCACGACCCAGCCGCGCGGGAACACCCCGCGGCAGTAGAAGCCGACGGTCACCGCCGGGTTGATGTGCAGCCCGGACAGCGGGCCCCAGGCGTAGATCATCGCCATTACGGCGGCACCGGGCGCGATCACGGCCGCGGCCCGGCTGACCGGGGCGCCGCCGGCATAGTGGTTGATGACGCCGGCCCCGGCGGCCACCGTCACCAGCACGAACGCGCCGGTGAACTCGACGATCAGCCGGATCCACAGCGGCCGCTCCCGCAGCGTGTCCTCCTCGAACCGGACCAGGTAGTGCCGCCGCAGCGCGGCCTCATGGTCGGTTTCCGGTGCGCGCCTGCCTGTGCCAGCCACGGCTGCCTCCCGAGCCTGCGACGGGGATCCCGGTTCCCAGCGCAGCGCGCCGGTTCCGGCCGGGCATCATCCGCGGCGGATGAACCTGCGCGCGGTCCGGCCCCGGCCGGCTCCTCCCGGCGGGCCGTTACGGCCGGCCTTCCAGCCGGATGTCGTACACGCTGGCCCGGAAGGTGCCCGCCGGGCTGGCCGCGGGCGGCAGCCGGGTAAACCAGATCAGCACGAAACGGGCATCCGCCGGCGCCGTCGGCCGCAGCCGGATCAGGCCGGAGGCATCTGCCGCGCTCGCCACCGGGCGCAGGCTGGCCAGCGCGGGCGAGTCGCCGACCCGCAGCTGGACGTCGGCGCCGCCGGCCCGGCCGAGCCGGACTAGCGCCGAGGAGATCTTCACCCGGTGACCAAGGTCGAGCAGCAGCCCGGTGCCGGACTGGAGGTTACCGAACTGCGCGGATGGCATACCAGTTGCTGCGCCAGGCGGTGGCCTGGCTGCTGTCGATCGCCAGCGACGCGAACTGCGGGTTGTCCCCCGTCGCCGGTCCCGCCCGGCCCGAACGCGACGGCCCGGACCGGGAGCAGCCGGCGCGCCGCCGCAGCCGGGCTGGACGACGGGCTCGGGCTCGGGCTGGGACGGGCTGGCGGACCGGCCCCGGGCTCGGCTTGCCCGGCCCGGTTGGCTGGTGCGATGGGCCGGACCCGGAGGCTGCCCTGGCGGGCCTTGACGGCCCTGGCCGGAGCCGGAGATGACGTGGTAGGACTGCATACGCGATCGCCGCCGCCCGCCCCGCCAGCACCACGGCCGCGAGCACCGCCGACCAGTTCACCCGGCGCCGCTCGCGCGCCCACCGGGCCGAGGCGGAGATCGGCGCGACCGGCTCGAACGCATCGGCGGCGGTGATCTCCTCCTCGGCCCGCTAGTTTGCGTCGTACTCCCGGATCAGCGGTTCCGGGTCGGCCCCGATGACCCGGGCGATGCTGCGGATGTCACCGCGAGCATAGAAGTCGCCGCCGCAGGCGGAGTAGTCGTCCTGCTCGATGTCGCGGATGATGGTTTCCCGGATCCGGGTCTGCTGGCTGACGTCGCGGACGGTCAGGCCCGCCCGCTGGCGCGCCTGCGCCAGCTCAGCGCCGATGCTCACGCGGTTCCTCGCGTCCTGCCATTGCGTGCTGTCACCCTCGGCCCGGATCTTACGTGCTGCCTGCGCCGCCGGGGACCGCCCGGCCGGTGCCCAGGGAAGCATCCTGCCGCCCTGCCCGGCCCGGCACTGTGCCAAACGCTCCTGACCCCGCCGCGTGCCCGGCGGCGCTTAGTGTTGCGACATGGAGACACCTCTGACGCCGCTCGAATTCGCCCGCCGGACCCGGCGGCTGCACGGCTCGCGGGCGGGCGTGGTGGACGGCGACCTGCGGCTGTCCTACGAGCAGTTCTTCGACCGGTGCGACCGCTGGTCGTCGGCCCTGCAGGGGCTTGGCGTGCAGCCTGGCGACCGGGTGGCCACGATCGCGCCCAATACCCACGCCCAGCTCGCCTCCTATTACGCGGTGCCGCAGGCCGGGGCCGTGCTGGTGCCGGTCAACTACCGGCTGACCGCCGATGACTTCGCCTACATCGTGAACCACTCGGGCGCGAGCGTGGTCTGCGCGGACCCGGACTACCTGGACGCGCTGGACCGGGTGCGGGACCAGATGCCGCAGGTGCGGCACTTCGTCGCGTTCGCGGGCAGCCGGGACGGCTGGCTCGACTACGAGGCGGCGGTGGCCGCGGCCGGGCCGGACTTCAGCAGGCCGCAGATCAGCGAGCGCGACCTGATCACGCTCAACTACACCAGCGGCACCACCGCCCGCCCGAAGGGCGTGATGATCACGCACCGGAACGCCGCGTTCAACACCATCGGCACCCTGCTGCACCTGCCGATCGGCGTCGGCGAGCGCTACCTGTGGACGCTGCCGATGTTCCACGCCAACGGCTGGACCTACCCGTGGACCGTGACCGCGGCCGGCGGCACCCACATCTGCCTGCGCAGGGTCGACCCGGCCGCGGTGTTCGAGCTGATCCGCCGGGAAGGGGTGAGCTGGCTGTGCGCGGCGCCGACCGTGCTGATCTCGCTGGCGAACGCGCCCGGCGCAGGTGCGCGGCGAGGTGCCGGCCGGGGTGCACGTGGTGACCGCCGGGGCGCCGCCGGCCGCGGCCACCATCGAGCGGCTGGAGCCGAGCTCGGCTGGCAGGTCACGCACGTGTACGGGCTGACCGAGACGGCTCCGTTCATCACCGTGTGCGCGCCGCTGCCCGAGCATGAGGCGCTCGGGCCGGCCGACCGCGCGGTGGTGAAGGCCAGGCAGGGCGTCGAGCTGATCACCTCCGGCGAGCTGCGGGTGGTCGGTCCCGGCGGCCGGGAGGTGGCGGCCGACGGGCAGGCGCTGGGCGAGATCGTGGTGCGCGGGAACGTGGTGATGGAGGGCTACTACCACGACCCGCAGGCGACGGCCAGGGCGATGGGGGACGGCTGGTTCCACACCGGGGACGCGGCCGTGGTGCACCCGGACGGCTACGTGGAGATCCGGGACCGGATCAAGGACGTGATCATCAGCGGCGGCGAGAACATCTCCTCGGTGGAAGTCGAGGGCACCCTGCTGCGCCACCCGGCGGTGCAGGAGGCCGCGATCGTCGGGCTGCCGCACGACAAGTGGGGCGAGGCGCCGCACGCGTTCGTGGTACTGCGCGAGGGGGCCAGCGCGACCGAGCCGGAGCTGATTGCCTTTACTCGCGAGCACCTGGCCCACTTCAAGGCGCCGCACGGGGTGACGTTCGTGGCCGAGCTGCCGAAGACGGCGACCGGGAAGATCCAGAAGTTCGTGCTCAGGTCCGGCGCGCCGAACCTGACCCGGACCTGACCCGGCCGGCGCCCGCAGCTAACCCGGCGAGCTGCAGCGCCCGAGCCGCTGGCCCAGGCGGAGTTTCATGATCCTGTAAAGAAAGTAGCGCCAGGGCAGTACTTTCTTTACAGGATCATGAAAAAGCGGCTGGGCCAGCTAGGCACACATCGTTCAAAATTCTCAAAAGGGTCAGGTGCGCGCGGCAGCCGCCCCCCGTAAGGTAGCTGGGTGGCTGCGGCAGGGGGTGCCCCCAGGACCGAGGGAGACGAGATGAGCCGGCGTGTCGACTGAGGCTGCCGCGCCCCGGCCGGCCGCGGACCGGGCGGTGGCCTTCAACCGGCCGCAGGTAGCCGGCCGCGAGCTCATCGTGGTGGTGGACTTCGGCTCCCAGTACAGCCTGCTGATCGCCCGCCGGATCCGGGAGTGCGGCGTCTACTGCGAGCTGGTGCCGCACCATCTGCCGGCGCAGGAGCTGGCCGCGATGTCCCCGCGCGGGATCGTGCTGTCCGGCGGGCCATCCAGCGTGCACGACCCGGACGCCCCCCGGCTCGCGCCCGGGATACTCGGGCTCGGCGTGCCGGTGCTCGGCATCTGCTACGGCGCCCAGTTGCTCGCGACGGCCGCCGGCGGGACGGTCGAGCGGGCCAGCACCAGGGAGTTCGGCCCGGCGCAGATCTGCCCGCAGGTGCCGGATCCGCTGCTCGACGGCCTGGCGCCGCGCGAGCCCGCCTGGATGAGCCACGGCGATACGATCCGCGACCCCGGCACCGGGCTTGAGGTCATCGCCCGCAGCGAGAACGGCGCGGTCGCGGCGTTCCGCGGCCCAGGGCCGGTGTACGGCATCCAGTTCCACCCCGAGGTCCGGCACACTCCGGCGGGCATGACGATCCTGTCCAGGTTCGCCAGGGACATCTGCGGCTGCGCCGGGGACTGGAGCGCCGACGGCTTCGTGGACGAGACCGTCGCCTGGATCGCCGACCGGGTTGGCGACGGCCGGGCAATCTGCGCGCTGAGCGGCGGGGTCGATTCCGGGGTCGCGGCCACGCTGGCCCATCGCGCCATCGGCGACCGGCTGACCTGCGTGTTCATCGACAACGGACTGCTGCGCGCGGGCGAGGCGGACGAGTGCAGGAAGGTGTTCGCCGAGCACCTGCGGATGGACGTGCGGATCGTGGATGCCGCCGACCGGTTCCTGTCCGCGCTCAAGGGCGCTGCGGATCCGGAGGAGAAGCGGCGCCGGATCGGCTCGGCGTTCATCGCGGTGTTCGAGGATGCCGCCGCCTCGCTCGGCCAGGCCAGGGCGTTCGTGCAGGGCACCACCTACCCCGACGTGGTGGAGAGCGCCGGGGACTCATCCCGGCACAGCGCGGCGGCTGCGAAGATCAAGACCCACCACAACGTGGGCGGGCTGCCCGCCTCGATGAAGCTGGACCTGCTGGACCCGCTGTCGTTCCTGTTCAAGGACGAGGTACGGGCGGTGGGCCGGCGGCTCGGCCTGCCCGGCGAGATCGTGGACCGGCACCCGTTCCCCGGTCCCGGCCTGGCGGTGCGGGTGATCGGCGAGGTGACCGCCGAGCGGGCGCAGACCGCGCGGCTGGCCGACGACATCTTCATCACCGAGCTGCGGCGCCACGGCCTGTACCAGAGCGTCGCACAGGCGCTGTGCGTGCTGACCCCGGTCAAGACCGTGGGGGTCATGGGCGACGCAAGGACCTATGAGGACCTGGCCGCATTGCGCGCGATCACCACCGACGACTGGATGACGGCGGACTGGGCCCGGCTGCCGGGCGACTTCCTGGCCCTGGTCAGCAGCCGGATCGTGAACGAGGTGCCGGGCGTGAACCGGGTCGTCTACGACATCACCAGCAAGCCGCCGGCCACCGTGGAGTGGGAGTAGCCAGCATGGGCAGCCTGACCGGCCGGGTCGCGCTGGTGACCGGCGCCAGCCGCGGCTGCGGCAAGGGGATCGCCCTGGTGCTCGGCGAGCAGGGCGCGACCGTGTACCTGACCGGCCGGAGCGTGCGCGGCGAGCCGACCACCCTGAGCCGGCCCGGCACCATCACCGACACCGCCGAGGCGGTGACCGCGCGCGGCGGCACCGGCATCGCGATCCGCTGCGACCACACCGACGACGCGCAGGTCAAGGCGGTCTTCGACCGCATCGCTAGTCGGCACGGGCGGCTTGACCTGCTGGTCAACAACGCCTGGAGCGGGTACGAGATCGGCCCGGACCCGGCCCTGGACTTCTGGCAGATCGAGTGGCGGCACTGGGACCTGATGTTCACCGGCGGCCTGCGGGCGACCGCGTTCGCGTCCCGGCTGGCCGCGCCGATGATGACGGCCGCCGGGCGGGGGCTGATCGTGAACATCACCTGGGTGCTGGACCGGCCGCACGGGCACGCGTTCTACGAGGTGGCCAAGAACGGCACGAACAAGCTGACCGAGCAGTGCGCCGACGACCTGCGCCGGTTCGGGGTGGCGTGCGTGGCCGTCTCGCCGGGCTGGATGCGGATGGAGCGGATGAACCTGTCGCCGGCCGAAGCCGCCAGGACCGAATCGGTCGAGTTCGCCGGGCGGGGCGTGGCCGCCCTGGCCGCCGACCCGGACGTGCTGGCCAGGTCCGGCGGCGTGTTCAGCACCCCGCAGCTTGCCCGTGACTACGGGTTCACCGATGTCGACGGCAGCCAGCAGTCACCGTTCTGGGATCAGCACTGGTCCGCCTGACCGGCGGGAGAACGGGATGCGCCCGCCGGCCAGGGGGCTTGGGTGCCCGTTCTTGTCCGTCTGGCGACATCACCTGGCGGGCTAGCGCCTTGGAGAGCGCGGCAGGCAGTCCTTACGGTGGACGAAGTGATCAGGCCAGATAGTCGGCACAGCGCCTGACCTGGCATGTCGGCCTTTACGCCGCGAAGGAAGGGATGGTCGCGATGAAACTGCCGTACTCTGAACCGCTAGTTCCGATTGCTCCGGCCGATCCGGTGATACCCGAGCCGCCGCGGCGCGGGGAGCCGGGCGGAGAGCCCTGCGGGGTCTGCACTGGCGGGAGCACGTCGGCAGTTTGGTCGGATGACCTCTGGACGCTGCACCCTGCGGTCAGCGGGAGCCTGCCCGGTACAGTCTGGCTGGCCTCGCGGGACCACGCCGACTCGTTCTGCGACCTTCTGCCGGCGGCGGCCGGGGACTTCGGCAGGATCGCGGCCAGGGTGGAGCGGGCGATCCTCTCCCTGGGCGGGATCGGCAGGGTCCACCTGTATCGCTGGGGAGACGGCGGCGCGCACTTCCATGTGTGGTTCATCCCGCGCCCACTGGGCATGCTCGATGCGGCCGGGATGATGCTGCCGCTGTGGGAGGACGTGCTGCCCGCCGTTCCCGACTCAGAGCTCAGGGCGGCGGCCGAGCGCGTCGCCGCGGCGATGGGCCCGGCCGCCGGCCAGACGGGAGGCTGAGATGCGCGAGACGCCCGCCGAGATCGAGGCGCTGCAGCGGCTCCTCGACCGCTCCAGGGCCGGGGCGACCAGCCATCTGCGCGGCATCATCGACGACCGCCGGGCACTGTCCGCCCCGGATATCGTCTCCCTGCTCACCGGGATGAAGGTGCTCGCGCTCGCCACCGTGACGGCCCGCGGCGAGCCGCGCGTCAGCGCGGTGGACGGGCACTTCCTGCACGGGACCTGGACCTGGAGCACCAGCGGCTCCTCGGCCAAGGCCCGCGACCTGGCAGCCCGCCCCGCGCTCAGCCTGGCGCATATCGACAACGAGGACCTGGCGGTCTTCGCACACGGACGGTCCGAGCGCCTGGAGCCCTCGGACCCGCGCTGGCAGGAGACCCTCGGTCACTGGACCGCGCACTACGGGGGCTCTCCGCTGGAGTGGGGCGACGACATCCGCCTCTACCGGCTCGCCGCGTCCTGGATGGTCGGCTACGCATCCGACCGCGAGCGGCTGCTGGCGAGCCGGGCCTGAGCCCGGCCGCGCCGGCGCGCTGTTGCCCGGCTGATCCGGGATTTGATGGAATAGCCCCATGGCCCTTGGCCGGATCGCGCTCGGCTGCGGCAGCTTCGGCGGGATTGGCTCGGCGCCCGAGTTCTTCGGCCGCGGGCTGGGCCAGGACCAGGCGCTGCGGCTGATGGACGCGGCCTGGGCGGCCGGCATCACGCATTTCGACACCGCCGATGCCTATGGCGGCGGCCGCAGCGAGACGGCGATCGGCCGCTGGATCGCCAGCCGCGGCGTCCGCCCGCAGCTCACCACCAAGACCTACAACCCGATGCGGGCCGGCGGGGACTACGGCCTCCGGCCGGAGCGGATAGCCCGCCAGCTGCGCGCCAGCCTGGACCGGCTC
Source organism: uncultured Actinomycetota bacterium (assembly GCA_963719705.1). Lineage (GTDB taxonomy): Bacteria > Actinomycetota > Actinomycetes > Streptosporangiales > Streptosporangiaceae > CAVRCV01. The sequence goes on along the minus strand of CAVRCV010000004.1, from coordinate 166,115 downwards.
GGCGTCGACCGGATCGAGCTGTACCTGGCGCACGAGTTCGACCCGGACGTGCCGCTGCCGGATACCTTCGGGGCGTTCGAGCAGGCCAGGGCCGACGGGCTGATCGGCGGCTACGGGGTCAGCAACTTCGGCGCCGGGCAGCTGGCGGCCGCGCTCGACGCGGGCGGGCCGCGCGCCATCCAGAACGGCTACTCGCTGCTGACCCGTCGGGCGGAGGAAGCGGTACTGGCGCTGTGCGCCCGGCACAAGGTTGCCTACCTGGCGTTCAGCCCGCTGGCCGGCGGCTGGCTCACCGGCAAGTACCGGCCCGGCGAGCCGTTCCCGGCCGGATCCCGGATGACCCAGCGGCCCGAGCCCTACCGTGACCTGGCCACCAGCCAGACCTTCGCCGCGCTGGGCCGGCTGCGGGCGATGGCCGGCAACCGGGGCATGTCGATGGCCGGGCTGGCGCTGGCCTGGCTGCTCGCCGACGAGCGGGTCAGCCAGGTCGTGCTCGGGCCTGGCCGCCCCGAGCACCTGGGCCCGGCCGGGGAGGCACTGTCGCACCCGCTCAGCCAGCCGGAGCGGGCCGAGGTGGAAAGCGCGTTCGCCTGATCCGGGCACGCGGCCAGGAACGAAACGGAGGTCGGGCATTGATCGAGCTGACGGCGATCAGGGAAGCGCGGGAACGGATCGCGGGCGCCGCGATACGCACGCCGCTGGTGCGCCTGGAGACCGACGGCCCGGCCGAGATCTACCTCAAGCTGGAAACCCTCCAGCCGATCAACTCGTTCAAGATCCGCGGCGCGGCGAGCGCGATCCGGCTGCTGCCGCCCGGCGAGCGGGCCAAGGGGCTGATCACCGCCAGCGCCGGGAACATGGCACAGGGATTCGCCTGGACCGCCCGTGACCTCGGCGTGCCCGCCACGATCATCGTGCCGGACCACGCGCCGCAGACCAAGGTGGCGGCGATCGAACGGCTGGGCGGCACGGTGGTGAAGGTGCCCTACGACGACTGGTGGCACGTCATGGTCACCGGCGAGGTCAGCGGGATCGAAGGGCTGTTCCTGCACCCGCTCAGGGCCGAGGGGGTCATGGCGGGCAACGGGACGATCGGGCTGGAGATCCTGGAGGACCTGCCCGACCCGGACACGATCGTGATCCCCTGGGGCGGGGGCGGCCTGACCGTGGGGGTCGCCAGCGCGGTCAAGGCGCTCCGGCCGCAGACTCAGATCGTGACCGCCGAGCCGGAGACCGGGGCCGCGGTGGTCGCCGCGCTCGCCGCCGGGGAGCCGGCCGATGCCGAGTACCGCGCGTCGTTCGTGGACGGCGCGGGCAGCCGCCGGGTGCTGGACTTCGTCTGGCCGCTGGCGGCCCCCCTGATCGACGGCGCGGTGGCGCTCCCGCTGGCCGATGTCGCCGCGGCGATACGCACGCTGGCCGAGCGGGTCCGGGTGATCGCCGAGGGCGCGGGCGCGCTGGCCCCGGCCGCCGCGCTCACCGGCCGGGCCGGTCCCGGCAAGGTCGTCTGCATCGTCTCCGGCGGCAATATCGACCTGGCCACCTTCACCGAGGTCACCCAGTCCGCGGCACACAGAACCACCCAATGACCGGGGAGCGGCGTCAGCCGCCGGCTGAGCGGAGCCGGTCGAGGAACCTGGCGACCAGGGGACCGTCGGTGGGGCCGCCCTCGCCGCCGTTGACTACCACCATCGCGAACGCGATCGTGCCGTTGAAGCCCACCAGCCAGGCATCCTGGCGCAGCGGGCGGCCGGTGCCGTACTGGGCAGTGCCGGTCTTGGCGTAGGTGCCGGGCGGCAGCCCCTGGTGGGACGCGGTGCCGACGGCCACCACCCGGGCCATCATCTGGTGCAGGTCGCTGACCACCTTCCCCGGCAGGTGGCCGGTCACGTCCGGGCCGTCGCCGGCCCGTTCCACCAGCTGCGGCGCGTGCACGGTCCCGGTGTCCACGGCCGCCGCGACCATCGCCATGGCCAGCGGTGACATCAGCACCCGGCCCTGGCCGATCGTGGTGGCCGCGAGGTCGGCCTCGTCGGCCGGAGTGGGCACCGAGCCGCCGAAGGCGGGCAGCCCGATCCGCGGCGTCCGGCCGATCCCGTACAGTGCCGCGGTGCGGGGGAAGTCGCGCGCGGTCAGGTTGCGGGTGGCCAGACCGATGAACGCGGTGTTGCAGGACTCGGCGAAGGCATGCAGCAGGTCGCTGACCGGACCGGTGCCCTCGGAGTTGTGGAAGACCTCGCCGTCAACCGTGATCGATTCCGGGCAGCTGGCCGCCGACCGGGGCGTCAGCCCGCGCCGGATCAGCGCGGTCGAGGTCACTATCTTGAACGAGGAGCCGGGCGGGAAGCCGCCGTCCAGGGCCAGGTCGAAGCCGCTCGCGGCGGGCACGCTGACCGCCGCCAGGACCGCGCCGGTGCTGGCGTCGACCGCGACCAGGGCCGCGTTCTTCCGCTGTCCGGCCAGCGCCGCCTCGGCGGCCCGCTGCACCCGCGGGTCGATGGTGGTCCGGATGGCCGTGCCGGGCCGCGGCCGGATCCGGGCGATGGTCGCGACCGGATCGCCATGCGGGCTGACGACCGTCACCGTGGCGCCGGGCGAGCCCGCGAGCTGCCGCTCGCCGGCCAGCTCCAGGCCGGTCTGGCCGACCACGCTCTGCGCGGTGTAGGGGGCGCCGAGCGCGTGCAGCTGCGCCGCGGTCACCGGCCCGACGGTGCCGACCACGTGCGCGGCCAGGCCGGGGGTGACCGCGGCGCGGGTGGTCGTGGTCTGGAAGACCGTGCCGGGGATCGGGTAGATCTTCGGCTTCAGCTGCTGGTACCTGGCCTGGCTGACGGTGAAGACCGGCTCGAACCAGGTCGGCTCCCGCTTCGCCGCGGCGAGCGCGGCGGTGACCTGGCTCCTGGCTGCGCCCGCGGCGACCAGCGCGGCGGTGAGCGAGGCCGGCTTCTTCACCCGCTGGCCTTCCACGCCGATGGTCACGATCGGCGCCTGGGTGGTCAGCGGCGCGCCGCCGGCGCCCAGGATCGGGGCCCGCGGCGGCCAGGTCAGCTGGAGCGACAGCCGGTCACCGGGTCGCAGCGACGGCGCGACCGTGGCCGGGGACCAGCTCACCCGCCACTTCCCGGAACGCTGCACCAGCCGGAGCATGGTCCGGAAGGTGACCGTGCCGATGCCGGGGATGCGCAGCCGCTGCGTGACCCGCTCGGACGCCCTGGCCCCGCTGGTCCGCAGGTGGCCGCCGGTGTAGCTGGCCTGCCGGACGCCGAGGCCGGACAGCGCCGCCGCGTTCATCGTGGTGAAGTCAGCAGGCGGGGCGGCCACCAGCCGCCGCATGGCGGCCCAGTCGTGGCCGGCCCAGTCGGCCAGGTAGCTGCGGGCGACCGGCTCCGGCCGGGCCGGGGCAGCGCTGGAGCAGGCGGTCAGCGTGCCGCCGGCCAGCAGCACTACAGCCAGCAGCGCGGGGGGCCTCGGCACGCGGTTCACTCACGTCAGGCTACGCACTCGCGCCGTGTCCGCGCCGACAAAGACCGATTTGCCCGGCTCGCGATGCGATGTGGCGCAGGTCACATTTTTCCCGGCGGGACCGAGTAACGGGCGCCGGGTCGCCAGTCGCTGAAGTCGGTGTTGTCAGCTGCCTCAGCAGTGAGGCCAGAAGTCGAAGGAGAGCGATGTTCGCATCACGAGTGTCCCTGCTGGCCAAGGTCGGCGTCGCCGCTACGGCGGCCGCGATCGCGACCGCCGGCGGACTGGCGATGACCGGCGCTGCGAGCGCGGCCCCGGCGCGGCACATCCCGAAGCTGGAGACCTCCCTGTCGATTCGCAAGGTGCCCCACCCCCGCCACCACTTCGCCGTGATCAGCGGTGACCTGCGGTCGCACCGGGTGCCGCTGCGGGACAAGGTGGTCTACCTGGAGGGTCGGACCAAGGGCACCAAGTTCGCGGTGGTGGCGCACGAGGTCACCCACCCGCGCGGCTGGGTCGCCTTCCGGGTCAGCCCGTCGGTGGCGACCAGGTACGTGCTGGTGTTCAAGGGTAGCCCGAACTTCCACCGTTCCCACAGCGGCGTAGTTACGGTCCGGGCGGGCGCCTAGCCCGCCGGGGTCACACGCCGGCGGGCCTGGCCGCTGGCCTGCGTGAGCAGGACGCGGGACGGCGAAACGGGATCGCCGGGTCCGCCGGTGTGAGACCCTGACTGACGCGATAACGGCATAAAGTGCCCGGCAGCCGGACGCAGGCCGGCCAGCACGACGACAGGCAGGCAAGACGGGCACCTTATGAGCTACCTGGACGGCAGAGATTAGCGACCTGGACGGTGCGCTGGCCAGGGCCCGGTCGGGGGAAGAGATCCGGGTTCCTCGAGCTGTGGCGGCAGTTGCAGCCGCGCCTGCTCAGGTACCTGCGCGTGCTGAGCCGGGATGAGGCCGACGACGTGGCCAGCGAGACGTGGCTTCAGGTCATCAGGGACCTGCGCGGGTTCGCCGGCGGGACCGAGGACTTCCGCCGCTGGCTGTTCACGGTGGCCAGGCACCGCGCCATCGACGCCGCCAGGGCGACGGCGCGGCGGCGCACCAGCCCGCTCCCCGACAGCGGCCTTGACCTGCTGGCGGATCGGCAGCGGGTCGAGGACCAGGTACTCGACGGCATGTCGGTCAGCGCCGCGGTGGACCTGCTGGCAGGCCTGTCCGCGGACCAGGCGGAGGCGGTGGCGCTGCGGGTGATCGCCGGCCTGGATACCCCGGCGGTGGCGGACATCCTCGGCAAGTCCCCCGGCGCGGTGCGGGTGGCCCTGCACCGTGGCCTGCGGACCCTGGCCGCCGACCCGGCGGTCCTGGCCCTGGCGGCTGGTCACCACCACGGCGGCGGTCCCGGCGCCGGGACCAGCTTCTGGGCGCTTGAGGAGGTGGACTGATGCAGCCGCATGACGACCTCGGGCCGGTCGAGCCCGGCCTGGAGCGGCTGCTGGGCGTGCTGACGTCGGGACCCGCCCCGGATGAGCTGGCGGGCGAGCAGGCCGCGCTGGCCATGTTCCGGGCCAGTCAGCCCGGCGCAGCCGTTCCCGGGCCGGCCGGAACCCTGCCGTTCCCGGCCCGGCCCGATCAGCTTCCGCCCGGCCTGGCCGGGTGGCGGCGCCTGGCTGGTCAGCGGCGGCCGGGCGGACAGCGGTCGGCCAGGGAAAGGCCAGCAAGGCGGGTGACCGGCGGACGGCGGCGCACCGGGCGGCTGGCCGCGGCGCTGGCGCTCGCCCTGGCGGCCGGGTTCGCCGCGGCAGCGTATGCCGAGATACTGCCCGCCCCGGTGCAGCACGTGGCCTACCGGGTGCTCGGGTTCGTGGGCGTGCCCAACTCGGGGCCGTCCCCGGCCCGGCCGGACGGACGGCGGTCATCGTCGCCGACCAGGCACCATCCAGGGCCGGCTCGGAGCCAGTCGCCGGCGCCAGGCCCGAGCAGCCCGGCACCCCGGCGGACCGGAACGCCGTCCCCGTCCCCGGCCCCGTCCGCGTCGCCGTCCCCGCGGCCGCACCGGTCCAGCCCGGCACCGGGGCCAGTACCCGCGCAGCTCTCGCTGTCCGCGACGGCGGCCAGGGTCGTAGCGGGCGGCGGCGACAGCTTCACCGGGCTGCTGACCAGCAGCAGCGGCCGTCCGGTGCCTGGCCAGCGGCTGGCCCTGCAGGAGCGGGCGGCCGGCCAGCCGGGGTGGCAGCCTGCAGGCCAGGCGACCACCGGCACGACCGGCCGGGCCGCGCTGACCGTGTCGGACCTGACCTCGAACGCATGGTTCCGGCTCACCGGGCCGGACGGCACCCAGAGCCAGAAGGTGCGGGTGATCGCCGTTCCGCCGGTGTCGGTCACGGTCGGCACCGGGCCCCGGCGGCGGGCGGCCGTCCTGACCGTGACCATCCCGCTGGCCGATCCCGGCGACCTGGTCGTGCTTCAGGTGCGGGCGGACGGCGGCTGGCAGATCCTGCGAGCGCACCGGCTGGGCCCGGCGGGCCAGACGGTCTTCCAGGTGAAGCTGCGGCGCCGGGCCCAGGAGTACCGGGTGCTGCTGCTGCGGACCGCCAGCCACGGCAGGTCGGTCAGCAGCCCGGTGCTGGTCTCGCCCGCAGGCGGCTGACCAGGGCGAAGCTTCGCCCTGGTCAGCCGCCAGGCTATCGGCGGCGCTTAGTAGCTGTTGCGCCAGTGCGTGCTGAACCCGTTGTTCGGCAGATGCGGGTTAGCGATAGCGGATGTGGTGTTCAGCATGTAGGTGTTAGTTGCGTCGACCATGTTGATCTTGTAGTTGCTCGGGTAGCCGAGGAGGATGGTCGAGTGCCCGTTGGCGGTCACCCTGGCGTTGTAGATCCCCCAGTTGGAGTAGTTGGCGAGCGGGGCGATCCCGACCTGGAAGGCGGGCCGCTCGGAGATCCACTCCGCGCTGGTGTCCGTGCAGGATGCGCAGGCAGCCGTGGTGGAGAAGCTGTTGGCCCCGTTGGTGACGTCGGTCAGGGCCAGGGTGTAGGTGGTGCCGGTGACCGAGACGCTGGCCTTGATCAGGTCATTGGGCTGGAGCGTCGTGCCGACGACGATCGTGCCCGCCGGGTACATCTCGTACCAGGTGAAGTACATCGCCTTGCTGTGGAAGCACCACTCCAGCGTGCCGTCCTGCTCAACGGTGCTGTTGTTGAAGCCGTCCAGGCCAACCCACTCCGAGGTGAGCTGGTCCTCGGCGCTGCAGGTCACGGCCGGCGTCCGCCACTCCCCGCTGACCGCGGTGAAGGTGCCGTTGACGCTGGACGCGTCCGCGTAACCCGACCAGTTGTAGCTCTCCGTGTTGGCGGTGCCGCTCACCGACTCCGCAGGCGCACCCGGCTTCACCAGGTCGATCTGCGGATGACCGTCGTGCAGGTACTTGACCAGGGCACGGCGGGCCCCGGTCACGAACTTCGCCGACATGTGCTGGTGAGCGGCCGCCTTGACTGCCCCCCTGGGCGTGGCCGCGGTAGCGGTCGCGCCCGCGACCGATGCCGCGGAGAGTGTCAGGGCGCTGGCCGTGGCGATCGAGCCAACGGCCAGCAAGCCGCGCATTAGACGCATAAGTCTTCCCCTCCCGTAGTCGGATATCCATCCGAGATTAACTGCGGAGCGTAACTGTATAGGCACCGTCCGTGTTCGCGGCGCGGAATCTCCGACCTCGGGCCGACTTTTTCGGGAGCGGGCCCCGGCTCAGCGGGTAACGGCCTGCTTGACCAGCGTGCGGCCGAAATCCCAGATCAGGCCGGTGCCGCGGTGCGCCTCGTCCATCACGTCGGCGAACGCGTCCGCGAACAGCTTGACCTCGGCCTCGCCGATGTTCAGCGGCGGCAGCAGCTTGATCACCTCGGTGTGATCGCCCGACACCTGGGTGAGGATGCCGTGCCGCTGGTACAGCGCGACCACGACCATCTGCGCGAACAGCCCGTGCCGGGCCGCCTGGAGCATGTTCCAGCCGGCCCGCAGCTTCAGCGAGCGCGGCTTGCCGAACTCCAGGCCGATCATCAGCCCGCGGCCGCGGACCTCGGCCAGCATCTCGTACTTGCCCGCCATCTCCTGCAGCGCCTCGGTCAGCATCTGCCCGGTCCGCTCGGCGTTCGCGACGAGCTGCTCGTCCTCGATCACCGCCAGCGAGGCCAGGCCGGCCGTCATCGCGGCCGCGTTGGAGCCGAACGTCGAGTCGTGCACCAGCACCCGGTCCATCGACGAGTAGACCTTCTGGAAGATCCAGTCCTTCGCCAGCGTGCCGCCGATCGGCACGAACCCGCCGGACAGCGCCTTGGCCACGGTGACGATGTCCGGCTGCACGTCGTCGTACTCGAACGCGAAGAACCGGCCGGTGCGGCCCAGGCCGGTCTGCACCTCGTCGCAGATCAGCAGCGCGCCGTGGTCGTGCAGCAGGCCGGCCGCCGCGGCCAGGAAACCGGGCGGGCTGACGTAGACGCCCTTGCCCTGGATCGGCTCCACGATGAGCCCGGCGACGTCGCCCTTGGCCAGCTCGGCCCGCAGCTCGTCCAGGCCGCCGAGCGGGATGTGGTTGTCCGGCAGCAGCGGGTCGAAGCCCTTGCGGAACTCGGCCGAGCCGTTGACCGACAGCGAGCCGGTGGTCAGGCCGTGGAAGGCGTGGTCGCAGTACAGGATCCGGGGACGGCCGGTAGCGTACCTGGCGAACTTGAGCGCGGTCTCGACCGCCTCGGTGCCGCTGTTGCCGAAGTAGACCCGGTCGAAGCCGGGGGCACTGGCCAGCAGCCGCTCGGCCAGCAAGCCGGGCAGCAGGGCGCAGTCGAACTGGACCAGGTCGGCCAGCTCGGTGTCGAGCATGTCCCGCAGCGCCTTGCGGACCACCGGGTGATTGCGGCCGAGCGCGAAGACGCCGAACCCGGTCAGGAAGTCGGCGTAGCGCCTGCCGTCGCTGGTGTAGAGGTAGCTGCCCTCGGCGCGCTCGTACACCTGGTCGAAGCCGATGGCGTGCAGCATCCGGGCCAGCTGGGGGTTGAGGTAGCGCGAGTGCAGCTCGTATCCCTCGCCGCCGCGGGCGGCGAGCAGCTCAGGCAGGTCGAATCCCATGACGACAGTCTCCGGTATGTATCGACTGGGCGGAGTCAGGACAATACCCGCCGCCGGAAGTTGCGCAGCCCGATCGCCAGGAACACGGTCCCGAATCCGGCGATCACCGGGTAGATCACGTACAGGTGCAGGTGCGGCGCGGTGGTGAACGCGGCCCGCATCCCCTCGTTGACGTAGATCAGCGGGTTGATCAGCACCAGGGTCTGCAGCCAGTGCCAGCCGCCCACCGACACCGGGGCGAGCCGGGTCCAGGAGTAGTAGGTACCGCCGAGGAAGGTGATCGGCAGGATGATGAACCCGAACATCAGCCCGATGTTCCGCGGCTCGAAGCTGGTGCCGAGCACCAGCCCGAGCCCGGCCATCGCCACGCAGGCCATCGGCACCAGGGTCAGGATCAGCGCCCAGTGCAGGGTCAGGTGGGCGTGCACGCCGGGCGCGTGCACCACCGAGGCGATCGGCAGCACGATGACCGCGGACAGCACCCCCTGGGCCGCGCCGGACAGCACCTTGGCCATGGCCACCAGCCAGATCGGGCAGGGCGCCTGCACCCGGTCCTCGATCTCCCTGGTGAAGCCGAACTCCTGGGCCATGGCCAGCGCGATCGACTGGACGCCCTGGAACATGATCGAGATCCCGACCACGCCGGGCACCAGGATGGTCGCGAACGCCGATTCCTGCCCGCTGCCGTGCCCGCCGATGCCCTGGCCGATCTTCGGGAACACGTACAGGAACACGAAGCACAGCAGGAACGGCTGGATGATCGTGCGCAGCACGAACTCCCACAGGTGCTTGCGCAGCACCACCAGGTCGCGCAGCATCAGCGCGCCGAGCGCGATCCAGCTCGCCCTCGCCACCGACCGGGTAGGGCCGCCGCCGATCCGCCGGGCCCCGGCCCGCGGCGGCTGAGCCTGCGGCTGGGATGTTACCGAGGCGGTCACTCGTCCCTCAGCTCCTTGCCGGTCAGGTTGATGAATACCGTCTCCAGGCTGGGCTCGGACACCGACAGGTCGAGCAGCTCGAAGCCGCCGTGCTCGGCCGCGACGGCGATCCGCGGCACCAGCCGGTCGCCGCCCCGCACGTGCAGCTGGAGCACGCCGTCGGCGTGCCGGGTACGGGTCACCCCGGCCACCTCGGCGGTCAGCAGGTCGGCCAGCCGGCCGGGATCGCCGGTGGTCTTGACCGTGACCACGGTGTCGGCGCCGATGCTCTGCTTGAGCGCCGCCGGGGTGTCCAGGGCCAGGATGTGCCCGTGGTCCATGATGGCGACCCGCTGGCAGAGCCGGTCCGCCTCCTCCATGTAGTGGGTGGTGAGCAGGATGGTCTGGCCGTCGGCGTGCAGCTCGCCCAGCAGGTCCCACAGCGCCAGCCGGCTCTGCGGGTCCAGCCCGGCCGTCGGCTCGTCCAGGAACAGCACCGACGGCCGGTGGAAGATCGCCCTGGCCACCATGAGCCGCTGCGCCATCCCGCCGGACAGCGCGTACACCGAGGCCTTCGCCCAGCGGGACAGCTGGAACTGCTCCAGCAGCTGGCCCGCGATGCGCCGGGACTCCTTCGCACCCGTGCCGAACAGCCGGCCGTGGAAGTACAGGTTCTCCCACACGGTGAGCTGACGGTCCAGCGTGTTCTGCTGCGAGACGATGCCGCTGAGCTGCTTGGCCAGGGCCGGATGCGCGGCGACGTCGATGCCCTCCAGGAACGCCCGCCCGGACGTCGGCACCACCCGGGTGGTCAGCATCCCGGCGGTGGTGGTCTTGCCCGCGCCATTGGGCCCGAGCAGGCCGAAGATCTCGCCCGCGCGGACGTCCAGGTTCAGCCGGTCCACCGCGGCGAAGTCGGTGCCGGGATAGACCTTGGTCAGGTCCTCGGTGTGGATGACCGCGTCCGGCCGCGCGGGATCACCGGGAGAACGGCCGGCCGCGCTGGCCGGCGCCTGGGCAGTACTCATCGTCTGCATCGTAGCGCCGGGCAGTGCCGGCCCTGGGGGGACGACCCCCCTGGATCCCCCGGACAACACCTCAATTGTCACCGACAGTTCGCTGCGCGGTCATGGCCAGGCGCCCCTGCCCGGAACACTCGGCCCGCATGGTGTGAGCGTGCGAATCGCCTACGTCACCGAGTCCTTCCCGCCCGATGTCAACGGCGTCGCGCACACTGCCGTGCGCGTCGCCGAGCACCTGGCCAGCCGGGGCCACGCGCCGCTGGTCATCGCGCCCGAGCCGGCCGCCGGGCTGCCGCGTCCCGACCGCGGCCTGGGCTTCCCGGTGGTCCGGGTGCCGTCCCTGGCCGTGCCGGTCTACCCCGGCCTGCGGGTGGGCCTGCCCGGCCGCCGGGTGCGGGCCGCGGTGGCCGGGCACCGCGCCGACCTGGTGCACCTGGCCGGGCCGTTCGTACTCGGCGCCGGCGGCTGCGACGCGGCCCGGCGGCTGGGCCTGCCGGTCGTCGCGGTGTACGCCACCGACCTGCCGGCCTATGCCCGCACTTACCACGCGGGCCGGGCCGGGCAGGCCATCTGCTGGCGACGGCTGCGCCGGATCCATAACGCGGCCGACCGGACCCTGGCGCCGTCGTCGGCGACTGCCGCCGAGCTGACCGCGCGGGGCGTGGACCGGGTCTGGCTGTGGGGCCGGGGGGTGGACGCGGCCAGGTTCGACCCGGCCAGGCGCAGCGCCCGCCGGCGGGCCGCGCTGGGCGGCGACGGCGGCACCCGGCTGCTGGCCGGCTACGTCGGGCGGCTGGCCGCGGAGAAGCGGGTCGACCTGCTGGCCGGGGTCGCCGCGCTGCCGGGGGTACGGCTGGTGATCGTCGGCGGCGGCCCGGCCGAGGCGGCGGCGCGGCGGGCCCTGCCCGGCGCGCTGTTCCTTGGCCTGCGCGGCGGGGATGAGCTGGCCGAGATCTACGCCAGCCTGGACGTGTTCGTGCACGCCGGGCCGCACGACACCTTCGGCCAGACGCTGCAGGAGGCGGCGGCCAGCGGCCTGCCCGTGATCGCCCCGGCCGCGGGCGGGCCGCTGGACCTGGTCCGGGACGGCGTCACCGGGTTCCTGGTGCCGCCCGGCGACCCGGCCGCGCTGGCCGCGGCCGTGGCCCGGCTGGCGGCTGACCCGGCCCTGCGCGCGGCGCAGGGCCGGGCAGGCCGGCGGATGGTGCTCGGCCGCAGCTGGCCGGCCAGCTGCGACGAGCTGATCGGCCACTACGAGGCGGTGCTGGCGGCGGCCGGCACCGCCGCGGCCACCCCGGCCGGGCTGGGCCAGGCCGACCGGACCGACCGGGCCGACCGGACCGGGGCAGCCCGGTGACCTGCTTCGTCGCCCTCGGCGACTCGATCACCCTCGGCGTCGGCGACCCGGTACGCCCGACCGACCCGGACCGGCAGCGCCGGAAGCGCCGGGAACACGGGGAGCGCCGGGAGCGCGGGGCCTGGCGCGGCTGGGCCGCGCTGCTGGCCGAGGGCCTGCCCGAGGCCCTGCACAACCTGGCGGCCAACGGCGCCTGCATCGGCGATGTCGAGCGGGACCAGCTGCCCAGGGCGCTGGCGCTGGGCCCGGACATCGCCAGCCTGGTCGCCGGGGTGAACGACACGCTGCGGCCGAACTTCGACCCGGACCGGATCGCGGCCGCCGCCGGGCACACCGTGGGCGCGCTGCGCGCTGCCGGGGCGCAGGTGCTGACCATGCGGCTGCCCGACCCTGGCCGGATGCTCGGCGCGCCCGGCGTGCTGGCCCGCCCGCTGGCCCGGCGGGCGCACGAGATCAACCAGGTCATGGACGCGGTGGCGGAGCGGTTCGGCACTATCCACTTCGACGCGGCGAGCGACGCGGTGGCCTATGACCCGCGCATGTGGGCGGTGGACCGGCTGCACCCGAGCGAGCGCGGGCACCGGCTGATCGCCCGCCGGTTCCACGCCCTGCTGGCCGCGGCCGGCTGCCCGGTCGGGCCGCCGCCGGCGGCCGAGCCGACGAACCCGCCGCCGACCCGGCTGGCGGAGCTGACCTGGCTGGCCACCAAGGGCACCGCCTGGGTGCTGCGCCGCTCCACCGACCTGGTGCCGAGCCTGCTGGCCATGGCGGTCACGGAGTGGCGCCTGCCGGAGGCGCGCGATGATCACGGCGCCGGAGAGGGGTCATCCGGCGGTCCGGCGAGTACGGTTGGAACGTGCCGCTGACTGACTTCCCGCGCTACCCGCTGCTGTTCGGGCCGAGCCCGGTGCACCCGCTGGAGCGGCTGTCCGCCCACCTGGGCGGGGCCAGGATCTGGGCCAAGCGGGAGGACTGCAACTCCGGCCTGGCCTTCGGCGGGAACAAGACCCGCAAGCTGGAGTACCTGGTACCGGACGCGCTGTCCCAGGGCGCCGACACCCTGGTGTCCATCGGCGGGGTGCAGTCCAACCACACCCGCCAGGTCGCCGCGGTCGCGGCCAGGGCCGGCCTGAACGCGGTGCTGGTCCAGGAGAGCTGGGTGGACTGGCCGGACTCGGTCAACGACCGGGTCGGCAACATCCTGCTGTCCCGGATCCTGGGCGCCGACGTGCGCCTGGTGGAGGCGGACTTCGGCATCGGCGTCAAGGCCAGCTGGGAGCGGGCGCTTGAGGACGTCCGGCTGGCCGGCGGCACGCCCTACGCCATCCCGGCCGGCGCCTCGGACCACCGGCTCGGCGGCCTCGGCTTCGCCGGCTGGGCCGCGGAGGTGGCCGGGCAGGAGGCCGAGCTCGGCGTGTTCTTCGACCCGATAGTGGTGTGCAGCGTGACCGGCTCCACCCAGGCCGGCATGATCGCCGGCTTCGCCGGGCAGGACCGGCCGCGGCGGATCATCGGCATCGATGCCTCGGCCCGGCTCGAGGAGACCAGGGCACAGGTGGAGAAGATCGCCCGCAACACCGCCGAGCTCATCGGCCTGGGCCGGGACCTGCGCGATGACGAGATCGTGGTGCTGCCGGGCTGGGCCGGCGACCACTACGGCATCCCGGTGCGGTCCACCCTGGACGCGATCCGGCTGACCGCCCGGCTGGAAGGCATGATCATCGACCCGGTGTACGAGGGAAAGTCGATGGCCGGCCTGATCGACCTGGTCCGCGACGGCGAGATCGGCAAGGATGCCACCGTGCTGTACGCCCATCTCGGCGGCCAGCCGGCCCTCAATGCCTACAGCGCCCTCTTCCGCTAGTAACAGGCGCACGACCCGCGACAGGAGGCCCCGTGGTAGGAGGTACAGCATGACCCAGAACGTCAGGGCAGCGCTGGTCCAGCAGCACTGGACCGGCGACAAGGAATCCATGATCGACGCCTCGGTCGCCGCGATCGGCCAGGCGGCCTCGGCCGGCGCCGCCGTGGTCTGCCTGCAGGAGCTGTTCTACGGGCCCTACTTCTGCCAGGTGCAGGACGCCGACTACTACCGCTACGCCGAGGCGATCCCGGACGGCCCGACTACCGAGCGGCTGCGCGAGGTGGCCCGCCAGCACCAGGTAGTGCTGATCGCGCCGATGTACGAGGAAGAGCACCCCGGCGTCTACTACAACACCGCCGCGGTGATCGACGCCGATGGCACGTACCTCGGAAAATATCGCAAAACGCACCTCCCCCAGGTCAAGGGATTCTGGGAGAAGTTCTACTTCCGGCCGGGAAACCTGGGCTACCCGGTGTTCGATACCGCGGTCGGCCGGATCGGCGTGTACATCTGCTACGACCGGCACTTCCCGGAGGGCTGGCGGGCGCTGGGACTGGCCGGGGCGCGGATCGTGTTCAATCCCTCGGCCACCAGCCGCGGCCTGTCGGCCTACCTGTGGCAGCTGGAGCAGCCGGCCGCCGCGGTCGCCAACGAGTACTTCATCGGCGCGATCAACCGGGTCGGCATCGAGCCGCTGGGCGACGACGACTTCTACGGCCAGTCCTACTTCACGGACCCGCGCGGCCAGCTGATCGGCGCCGCGGCCTCCGACGACAAGGACGAGGTCGTGGTCCGCGACCTGGACCTGGACCTGCTCGCCGAGGTGCGCGACCGATGGGCGTTCTACCGGGACCGGCGGCCCGACGCCTACTCCGCGCTGGTCCAGCCGTGAGCCGGAGGCAACGATGCGGATCCTGATCAGCGGCGGCACGGTGCTGTCCGCCAGCGGCTCGTCGGCCGCCGACGTGCTGGTGGACGGCGAGCAGGTGAGCGCCCTGGCCGCGCCGGGCAGCGAGGCCGCCGCGGCCTGGGCAGCCAGCGCGGACAAGGTGATCGACGCGACCGGGAAGTACGTGCTGCCCGGCGGCATCGACGCGCACACGCACATGGAGCTGCCGTTCGGCGGCACGGTCTCCTCGGACGACTTCGAGACCGGCACCCGCGCGGCCGCCTGGGGCGGCACCACGACGATCATCGACTTCGCCGTGCAGCGCAAGGGCATGAGCCTGCTGGCGGCGCTGGACGCCTGGATCGCCAAGGCGGACGGCCGGTGCGCGGTGGACTACGGCTTCCACATGATCGTGTCGGATGTCAACGACACGATGCTGAAGGAGATGGAGTCCTGCGTGCAGGCCGGGGTGAACAGCTTCAAGCTGTTCATGGCCTACCCCGGTGTGTTCTACTCCACCGACGGGGAGATCCTGCTGGCGATGCAGCAGGCGGCCAGGACCGGCGCGCTGACCATGATGCACGCCGAGAACGGCATCGCGATCGACCAGCTGGTCGCGCAGGCGCTGGCGGCCGGGAAAACCGACCCGGTGCAGCACGGCCTGACCCGGCCGCCGGAGCTGGAGGCCGAGGCCACCAGCCGGGCGATCGCGCTGGCCAGGGTCAGCGGCTCGCCGGTGTACATCGTGCACATGTCGGCCGCGCAGGCGCTGGCGGCGGTGGCAGAGGCCAGGAACACCGGCCAGAACGTTTTCGCGGAGACCTGCCCGCAGTACCTGTACCTGTCCCTGGACGACCTGGCCAAGCCCGGCTTCGAGGGGGCGAAGTACGTGGCCTCGCCGCCGCTGCGGCAAAAGGAGCACCAGGACTCGCTGTGGCAGGGCCTGCGCACCAACGACCTGGCCGTGGTATCCACCGACCACTGCCCGTTCTGCTTCGCCGGGCAGAAGGAACTCGGCCGCGGCGACTTCACCAAGATCCCCAACGGGATGGGCAGCGTGGAGCACCGGATGGACCTGCTGCACCAGGGCGTGGCCGCCGGCCAGCTCTCGCTGGCCCGCTGGGTGGAGGTGTGCTGCACCACCCCGGCCCGGATGTTCGGGCTGTATCCGCGGAAGGGAACCATCCAGCCCGGCTCGGACGCGGACATCGTGATCTACGACCCGCAGGCCCGGCAGGTGCTGTCGGCCGCGACCCACCACATGAACATCGACTACTCGGCGTACGAGGGCATCGAGGTCACCGGGAAGGTCGAGACCGTGCTGTCCCGCGGCCGGGTGCTGATCGAGGCCGGCCAGTATCACGGCACGTCCGGGCACGGCCGGTTCCTGGAACGCCAGCTCTGCCAGTACCTGCACTGATCAGCTTGTACTGACCGTCTTGGGGGGATCGTGGACTTCGGACTCGTGCTGCAGACCGACCCGCCGGCCAGCGCCGTCGTCGACACCATGCGGGCGGCCGAGGACCTCGGCTTCCGCTACGGCTGGACGTTCGACTCGCACGTGCTCTGGCAGGAGCCGTTCGTCATCTACTCCCAGATCCTGGCGGCCACCTCGGCACTGACGGTGGGCCCGATGGTGACCAACCCGGGCACCAGGGACTGGTCGGTCATAGCATCTCTTTTCGCGACGCTGAACGACATATTCGGCAACCGGACCGTGTGCGGCATCGGGCGCGGCGACTCGGCCCGGCGGGTGATCGGCCAGCCGCCGATGTCGCTGCGCACCCTGGCCGAGGCGATCGGGGTGATCCGGGACCTGGCCGAGGGCCGGGAGGTCAGCCTGCACGGCAGCCCGGTGCGCATCCCCTGGGTGCGGGACGGCAGGCTGGAGATCTGGATGGCGGCCTACGGGCCGAAGGCGCTGGCGCTGGCCGGCCAGCACGCGGACGGGTTCATCCTGCAGACCGCCGACCCGGACATCGCCCGGTGGACCATCGGCACGGTGCGCGAGGCCGCCGCCGCGGCCGGCCGGGCGCCGGAGGAGCTGACGATCTGCGTAGCGGCGCCTGCCTACGTCGGCACCGACCTGTCCCACCAGCGGGACCAGCTGCGCTGGTTCGGCGGCATGGTCGGCAACCACGTGGCCGACCTGGTGGCTCGGTACGGCACGCACGGACCGGTGCCGGCCGCGCTGACCGACTACATCGCCGGCCGCCAGGGATACGACTACTCTCACCACGGCCGGGCCGGGAACCGGTCCGCTGACTTCGTACCCGACTCGATCGTGGACCGGTTCTGCCTGACCGGGCCCGCCGAGGCGCACCTGGACCGGCTGGCCGAGCTGCGGGAGATCGGGGCCGACCAGTTCGCGGTGTACCTGATGCACGACCAGCCCAAGCAGACACTCGAGGCCTACGGCAGCGTGATCATCCCGGCGCTGTGATCATCCCGCCACCTGGGTCAGGGAACGGACGGCACCTTGAGCAGTCGCGCGATCAGGGCGGCCAGTCCGGTCCGCGGCGCCGACAGGGCTGGCTCCATCGTCTTCCCGGCATAGACCTGGTAGTCATTGCAGCCGCCGGTGGAGACGGTGGCGGCCGGCTCGCCGGCCGCGGCGGGCGTGAGCTGGACCGACAGTTCCTCATCCTGCACCGTGCAGCCGAAGCTGCTGCCCACGTGCAGGTCGTCAATGAGGCCGACGAGCTTGCTGATGAGCGGCCGCGAGGTGATCGTCATGCTGCCGTGCTCGCCGCCCGGGTCCGAGTAGCCCAGCACGGCCGACCGGTAGCGGGCTGCGACGAAAACCTCGGCCGCCGGACGCGGCGGATACCAGGCCACCTGCGCATCGACCCGCAGCATCGATGCGCCGTCGGCGTCCGGCACGACCGTGTACTCCAGCTCAGCCGCGGAGATCCCGGCCGGGATACCGCGGACCCGGGCCAGCAGGACCTTGTTGACGACGACGCCATCGTCGGTGCTGACCGGGACGCCCTGGCTGACCTGGCGATGAGGAAGGTGGGCCCGCAGGAACGAGATGGCGGCCGATAGCGAGACCGGGAGACGGTAGAGCCGGTACGGGGAGACATCGGGAAAGGCGCCGATGTGTACCCCGGCCCTCCGCAGCGATGCAGGCACCGGCCGCTGCCGCAGCCGACTGGCGCCAGGCGGCAGCACGAGAGCGGACAGCAGGTGCAGCCCGAGCTTCTCCGCCTCCGCCCGGCCGGCCACCGGCGGGCCGGGCGGAGGGGCCGACCGGATCGCGGCCGCCCTGACGTTACCGGCCTGCTGCGCGGCGCGGCCAGCAGGCCCGCTGCCGCAGCCGACCAGCACGGCCGCCATCGCGGCCGCCACCGCCAGCCCCGTTGCACTCCGCCTCTGGCGCATCGCAGTCCCGGTCGTGCGCGGCAATCCGGACAAGTAGTACCGCAGCGCACTCTAACCGCGTTGCCCGAGGTACTGGGTCACGCCTCGGCCGCGAATCTGCGGCTGTTCTGAATCGCTACGGCACCGGTCCCGCCCCGGCGCAGCGGCGCGATTGACGCGATCCCGGATGCCATGAACAGCAGTCCGGCTATGGCGAACACCGTGTCATAGGGGCCGAAGCCGATCCCGGCAACCGTTGCGTGGAAGCCGCGCAATGCGGTGCTGGTCAGGATTCCGGCCGCGCCCATCGAGGAGATGGCGGCTATCGACATCAGCGGGTTCATCACGGCTTCGACGCGGCCGATCATGTGCTGCGGGACGGCACCGAGCATCAGCGGCGGGATGGCCGCGTTGACCGCCCCGAGTGCCACGCCGCCAGCGGTGAGGAACGCCAGCGCGGCGGGAAGATCTGACATGCGCGAGTAGCCGATGATGGCGGCTCCGGCCAGGACCAGGCCCAGCCAGAACACCTTCCCCGCCCCGAGCCTGGCCGCGATCCGGCCGCTGGCGAGCGCGCCGAGGATGCCGCCGATACCCATGGCCATCCCGATGGTCCCGTAGCGGCTCGCGCTGGCATGCAGGTTAGCCTGCAGGAAGAAGACATCGAGTGTATTGAGCGCCCCTGAGCCGAGCAGCGCTACGCATATCCCGATGGCCACCGCCAGCACAACCGGGCTGGTAGCGAAGAACCTCAGCCCGGCTCCGAACTCGCGCCAGTAGCCTGCGCGCCCGGCTGACGTCTGGCTGGCCGCGGCAGCCGGAGCGGCTGTGTCGCGCATCAGCCGGATGGTGGTGAACGAGATCGCGAACGACACCGCATCGGTGATGAGCGCCCACCGGGCGCCCGCGACGAAGAACAGGGGGGCGGCCAGCGGCGGCCCGATGATGGCGGCGGTGTAGGTCGCTGACTGCACAAGCCCGCCGGCCTTCGGCAGCTCGGGCTCGCTCACGATCACGCCGAGCATCGCAAACTGTGACGGACCGAAGAGCTGGCTGAAGCATGCCGCGGCCGCGACTACCGAGTAGACGATGCCGAGCTGGGCGGCCCGCGGCAGCTGGCCAGCGACGGACGGGAACGCCAGCGGCACCAGTCCCGCAATCAGAAGCGCCCGGGCTGCGTCGGCGGCCAGCATCGTCCGCTTCCGGTCCCAGCGGTCGACGAACACGCCGCAGAACGGCCCGATCACCACAGCCGGGATCGCCGCGGCGATAAGAACTCCCGATGCTGCCGCCGGCGCCCACGGCTGCTGCCGGGCAATGACCTTGACGACCCACAACATGACGCTGACGTTGAAGACGAAGTCGCCCATGACCGAGACGGCTCCCCCGGCCCAGAACAGCCGCCAGTTCCTGGACTGCCATATGCCCGGCGGCGGGCTGCCTGCCAGCCCTTCTCGTGCCGTGATCCGCGGCTGCGGCCGGTCAGGCGAGGACACCCCTGGCCCTGTCGTCACTGGCCTGCTTCGCCGGTAAACCGCTTCCACGCCGACTGGCGAGTCATCCCGAGTGCAGCACCGATGCGAGCCCAGGTCGCCCCGAGCTCCCGGCCCCGGCGCACCCATTCGGTCAGGGTCGCCTCGGCCTGCGTCCCCGCTCTTGCGACCCGGGGCAGGTTCGTCAGGACCACGTCAACGTCGTGAATCTGCTGCCAGGGAGCCAGCTGCCGGACCGACTCCTCCTGCTGTACCCGCATCACCTGCAGGCACAGCGCCACGCACTCGTCGCAGATGCACACGCCCGGACCGGCTATCAGCGACGTGACGTCAGCCTCTGGCTTCAGGCAGAAGGAGCAGAACAGAACGATCGCCGGCTGATCCGCCACTGCGCCCGCCTCCTTGCTGTCAGCCTGCAGCTTACGACGTCAGTCACAGGCTGACAAGTGAGTGCGGGAGCTCCCGGCCTTCAGGGATGAGGGACTGAGAGATTTGCTCACCTGATTATCGAATACATGTTCTACTAATTTGATGACCAAGGTGACCCGGCCGCACTGGTGGCGTTACCCGGTACAGTGCACGGCCGGCCATCCCTGGGGCCCGGGACGGGTGATCGTCGGGTGGATGCCGTGTGACTGCCCGACCGCGCTGCGCCAGCCCGGCCGGGGGCACCTGTGGGTGCGCTGCGGCACGGAGGGCTGCACGGCCACCTGGTACCGGCCGCAGCACGGCTACTTAGCCGCGCGCCCGCCGCCGGCCTGCGACACTACCGGTCATGCAGACGCTGGTCGCGGATCACCCGCTCGTCACGCACAAGCTCACCGCGCTGCGCGACGTCCACACCCTGACCCCGACGTTCCGCAGCCTCACCGACGAGCTGGTCACGCTGCTCGCCTACGAGGCGACCAGGGACATCCGGGTCGAGCCGGTCTCGGTGCATACCCCGGTCGGCACGGCCAGGGGGGTCAAGCTGGCCCGGCCGGCCCCGCTGGTCATCCCGGTGCTGCGGGCCGGCATCGGCATGCTGGACGGCATGACCAGGCTCCTGCCCAGGGCCGACGTCGGCTTCGTCGGGCTGGCCAGGGACGAGGAGACCCTGGTGGCCTCGACCTACGCGGCCCGGCTGCCCACCGACCTGACCGGCCGCCAGGCGTTCGTGCTCGATCCCATGCTGGCCACCGGCGGCACGCTGGAGACGGTGATCGGCATGCTGGCCGCCCGCGGCGCCGCCGCGGTCACCGCGGTCTGCCTGCTCGCCGCGCCGGAGGGGATCGCCCGGCTGGCCGAGGCGTTCCCGGACGACCTGCCGGTCGTGGTGCGGGTGGTCACCGCCGCGGTCGACGAGCGGCTCAACGAGCGCGGCTACATCGTGCCCGGTCTCGGCGACGCCGGCGACCGCCTGTTCGGCGAGATCTGACCGGTCATCCGGCGCGCTGCCGTCGCGAGTGCGGTCGCTGCGGGCTGTTCGGGCAGCCCGCAGCGACCACAGTCAAAGGTCCGCGTCGATGATCACCGGCGCGTGGTCGCTCGGGCCCTTGCCCTTGCGGGCCTCCCGGTCCACCCAGGCGTCGGACACGGCCCCGGCCAGGGCCGCGTTCGCGTACACCAGGTCGATGCGCATGCCCATGCCCTTGTGGAACGCCCCGGCCCGGTAGTCCCAGTAGGTGAAGGGGTGCGGTCCCTTCGCGATCCGGGGGATCACGTCGGTGAGCCCGGTCTCCCGCAGCCCGGCCAGCGCCGCCCGCTCCGCCGGGGTCACGTGGGTGGACTCGGTGAACGCGGCCGGATCCCAGACGTCGGCGTCGGTCGGCGCCACGTTGAAGTCGCCCATCACCGCGAACGGCAGCCCGGCCGCGGCCTCGCCTGCCACCGCCAGCCGCAGCGCCGCCAGCCAGCGCAGCTTGTAGCCGTAGTGCGGGTCGTCCGGGCTGCGCCCGTTGGGCACGTACACCGACCGCACCCGGACCGGCCCGCAGGTGGCCGCCAGCGTCCGCGACTCCAGCGTGCCGGGGTCCGGGAATCCGGGGTCGCCGGGCAGGCCGCGGGCGACGTCCGCCAGCCCGAGCCGGGACAGCACCGCGACCCCGTTCCAGCGGCCCTGGCCGAGGTGCGCCACCTCGTAGCCAAGCGGGGCGACCGCGTCCGCCGGGAAGTCGCCGTCGCCGACCTTGGTCTCCTGCAGGCACACCACGTCCGGGCCCGCCTGCTCCAGCCACTCGACCAGCCGCGGCAGCCGCGCCACGACCGAGTTCACGTTCCAGGTAGCAATCCGCACGGGCCTATCCAACCAGCCCTGCCCTCCCGCCCGAGGCGCAGGCCGATGCCGCTGGCGGGCCAGGACGCGGAACCGCCGGCGCCGCGGCGGCGTCTGAGGGGCATGCGCAAGAACGTGATGACCGCCGCGGGACTGGCCGCCTGCGTGCTGGCGGCAGGCTGCGGGTCACTGCGAGCCGGCGGCCAGCCGGGACCGGCCGCGAACCGGCCGGCGCTGGCGGCCAGCCGGCATCCCGCTGCCACTGCCGCCGGGAACCGGGCGCTGGCGTGGCGGGAGGCCCGGCACCTGCTGTTGCTGGCGCCGGTGCCCCGCGGCGCGAGGCCGCTGCGTTCCGCGCCGCGCTCGCTGGCAGGCCCGGCGATGGGCTCCCCGGACGTCACGTCGCTGGTCGATGCGGCCAGGTCATGGCGGGTCCCGCTGCCCTACGGCCGGGCCGCGGCCTGGCTGCGGCGGCACCGCCCGCACGGCCTGCCCTGGGACGGATCGTCCGGCGGGACCAGCCCGCCGGTGACCGGGGACAGCTACAGCGGCCCGGCCGGCCGCGCGTGGCAGTCCGCCGAGCTGGAGATCCTCCTCGCCCCGGCCGGGCACGGCATGAGCGTGCTGCGCGCCGCCGGGGTGGTGACCTGGCTGGATCCGGTGCCGGTGCGGGACACCGTGCGCGGCCGGCGCCTGCACGTGACCGTGACCGGCGGCTGCCCGGCCAGCGACGCCGGGTACGTCGGCGTCACCAGCAGCGGCGCCGACCTGAACCGCCGGCTGGTGCCGGCCGCCGCGCCGGTGGCCGGGCTGGAGTGCCGCTACAACGGCATGAACGGCGACAGCGGCTACGGCGGCTATAGCGGCCGGAAAGGGCGGACCTGGCAGCTGCGCCGGGCGACCGTGCTGACCGCGGCACAGGCGCGGCGGCTGGCCTCCTCGATGGCGCGGATGCCGCTCAGCCACGTCGACGGCGGCGTGACCGAGTGCCCGATGGACGACGGCTCGGCCGAGGTCATCGCGCTGTCGTACCCCGGACGGCCAGATGTTGACCTGTGGGACAACCTGACCGGCTGCGGCGGGATCGCGAACGGCCACATCGTATCCGGCGGAGGCGACCCCCTGGCCCCGACCACAGGAGCACCCGGCTACAGGCCGACCGGGTGCCAGACCGTCTTAGTCTCGACGAACGCCAGCATCCGGCGCGGGCCGGGCGGGCGGTCCCAGCCCTCGTCGGCGGCCGCGAACACCCGCTTGATATTGCCGGCCGCCAGCCGCTCCAGCTCGGCCCGGCCGGGCGGCGCCACCCCGGTCAGGTCGATCGCGTTCACGTCCATGTGCCCGGCCAGCACCGGCGCGAGCTCGGCGGTGCGGCCGGTGAGCACGTTCACCACCCCGCCCGGCACGTCCGAGGTGGCCAGCACCTCGGCCAGGCTGACTGCGGGCAGCGGCCGCTCCTGGCTGGCGATCACGACCGCGGTGTTGCCGGTGGCGATCACCGGCGCCAGCACGCTGACCAGGCCGAGCAGGCTGGAGGCGGCCGGGGCGACGACGGCCACCACGCCCGTCGGCTCGGGCACGCTGAAGTTGAAGTAAGGTCCGGCCACCGGGTTCGCGCTGCCCGTCACCTGGGCAACCTTGTCCGTCCAGCCCGCGTACCAGACCCACCGGTCGATCGCGGCCGCTACGCTCTCCCGCGCGGCCGGGCCAGGCAGGCCTTCAGCGGAAACGACCTCCTCCGCGAACTGTGCCTGCCGCCCCTCCAGTAGCTCGGCGACCCGGTAGAGAACCTGGCCCCGGTTGTAGGCGGTCGCGCCGGACCAGCCGGGCTGCGCGGCCCTGGCCGCGGTCACCGCGTCCCTGGCGTCCTTGCGGGAGGCCAGGGCGGCCCAGGCGAGCAGCCCGCCGTCGGCCCCGGTGACCGGGTAGGACCGGCCGGACTCCGACCGCGGGAACTTCCCGCCGACGAACAGCTTGTAGGTCTTGCGCACGCCGAGCCGGCCCGCCGGGGCGTCGCGGTCAGGCATCGAGGTACGCGGCCAGGCCCGGCCGGCCGCCCTCCCGCCCGAAGCCGGATTCCCGGAAGCCGCCGAACGGGCTGGCCGGGTCGAACCTGTTGTAGGTATTGGCCCAGACCACCCCGGCCCGCAGCCGCTGGGCCATCCACAGGATCCGGCTGCCCTTCTCGGTCCACACCCCGGCGGACAGGCCGTAGGGGGTGTTGTTCGCCTTCGAGACCGCCTCGGCCGGAGTGCGGAACGTCAGCACCGACAGCACCGGGCCGAAGATCTCCTCGGTGGCGATCCGGTGCGCCTGGCTGACCCCGGTAAACACGGTCGGCGGGAACCAGTAGCCGCGGTCCGGCAGCGGGCACGATGGCGACCAGCGCTGCGCGCCCTCGGCCTCGCCCGCCGCGGACAGCTCGGTGATCTTGTCGAGCTGCTGCCGGGAGTTGATCGCGCCGATGTCGGTGTTCTTGTCCAGCGGGTCGCCGAGCCGGAGCGTGGCCAGCCGCCGCCGCAGCCGTTCCACCACCGCGTCCGCCGCCGACTCCTGCACCAGCAGCCGGGAGCCGGCACAGCAGACGTGCCCCTGGTTGAAGAAGATCCCGTTCACGATCCCCTCCACCGCCTGGTCCACCGGGGCGTCGTCGAAGACCACGTTCGCGGCCTTCCCGCCCAGTTCCAGGGTCAGTTTCTTGCCGGTGCCCGCGACCGCGGCGCTGATCTGCTTGCCCACCTCGGTGGAGCCGGTGAACGCCACCTTGTCCACGCCGGGGTGGGCGACCAGCGCGGCACCGGTCTGGCCGGCCCCGGTCAGCACGTTCACCACGCCGGGCGGCAGGCCGGCCTGCTGGCACACCTGCGCCAGCAGCAGCGCGGTCAGCGGGGTGGTCTCGGCCGGCTTGAGCACGCAGGTATTGCCGGCCGCCAGCGCGGGCGCCAGCTTCCACGCGGCCATCAGCAGCGGGAAGTTCCACGGGATGACCTGCCCGGCCACGCCGAGCGAGCGCGGCGCCGGGCCGAGCCCGGCGTATTCCAGCTTGTCCGCCCAGCCCGCGTGGTAGAAGAAGTGCGCGGCCGCCAGCGGGATGTCGACGTCCCGCGACTCCTTGATCGGCTTGCCGTTGTCGAGGCTCTCCAGCACCGCGAACTCGCGGCTGCGCTCGGCCAGGATCCGGGCGATCCGGTACAGGTACTTGGCCCGCTCGGCCCCCGGCATCGGGCCCCAGACCTGCTCGTAGGCGGCCCTGGCGGCGGTGACCGCCCGGTCGATGTCGGCGGGCCCGGCCACGGCCACCCTGGCCAGGGTCTCCTCGGTGGCCGGGTTCTGGGTGACGAGCATGCCACCGTCCGCCGCCGGGCCGAACTCGCCGTCCACGAACAGCCCGTACTCCGGCTCGATCGACACGATCTCCCGCGACTCCGGCGCCGGCGCGTACTCCCACCCGGTCCCGGCCAGCTCGGCCGACGGTGCCGACGGCCCTCCCTGCGGTGCCGATACTTCGCGGGCCGTGCGCCCGACGCCCGCCCCGCCTGACTCAGCAGTCATCAAGCCCCTCGCCGTTGCCGGCCCTTATTCTCGCATGCGGTGCCCGGCCTGCGCGCCTGCCATCCGCCCTTCGGCGCCCGCTGATGCGAAGGAACCATGACCCAGACCGGGGCCGCCGCCCCGGCGGCAGCAGACGGCCCGGCGGAACCGCTGCGCGCCGGGGCCGAGACCTGGCTGCGCGCGCTGGCGGGCCAGGACGCGCGGCTGCGCGAGGACCAGTGGACGGCGATCCGCGCCCTGGTCACCGACCGCCGCCGGGCGCTGGTCGTGCAGCGCACAGGCTGGGGCAAGTGTTGCCGCTTGCCCTGGGCTGCTGGTGGCGACGTGATTGTCCGTAGGCAGAAGTGCCCGCGCCTTTGTCCAGCCCGCGTGGCGGCCGGAAAATGGGGTCGCAGGCGCTGTCCTCACGGCGCGGCGCGCGGGAGACTGTTACGCAACGGCCGGGAACCGGGGCAGTCCTGGCCCGGTAGAAGGCAGGCTTCATGAAGAGCTTATGCTGCGCTGCGGTCGTTTTCGCGATGGCCACGGCCACGCTCACAGCCGGGACCACGCTCACGGCAGGGGCCGCGGTCGCGAGCGGGACCGCCGCCACCGCTCCCCGGCCGGCGGCGGCGGGAAGGATCACCCTCTACTCCACCCAGGTCTTTCCCGATCCGCTCAAGATAGTGGCCGGACCGGACGGGGCGCTGTGGTTCACCAACCAGAAAGCCAACTCCATCGGGCGGATCACCACAAACGGCTATGTGAAGTCCGCCTTCCATAATGCCAGCATCAAGCATCCGACCGGGATCGCGGCCGGCCCGGACGGCGAAAAGGCACTGTGGTTCACCAACCAGCAGAGCAACACGATCGGGCGCATCACCACCGGAGGGAGGGTTACTCACTACCGGGGCCTCGGCATCCACGGCCCGACCGGCATCACCGCCGGCCCGGACGGCGAAAAGGCACTGTGGTTCACCAACCAGCAGAGCAACACGATCGGGCGCATCACCACCGGAGGGAGGGTTACTCACTACCGGGGCCTCGGCATCCACGGCCCGACCGGCATCACCGCCGGCCCGGACGGCGAAAAGGCACTGTGGTTCACCAACCAGCGGGGCAACACGATCGGGCGCATCACCACCACCGGGAAGGTGACCCACTACACCGCAACCTGCATCTCGGGCCCGACCGGCATCACCGCCGGCCCGGACGGCGAAAAGGCACTGTGGTTCACCAACCAGCGGGGCAACACGATCGGGCGCATCACGACCACCACCGGGAAGGTGACCTGCTATCACGGCACCGGCATCTCTGGCCCGGCATCAATCGTCCCAGGGCATGACGGGGCGCTGTGGTTCACTAGCGCAGTCGGCAGCTCGATCGGGCGGATCACCACCACCGGGAAGATAACCCGCTACACCGACCCGAGCATCTTCGGCCCGGCGGGCATCGCCGCGGGGAGTGACGGGGCGCTGTGGTTCACCAACCGAACGGGCCGCACGATCGGGCGGATCACCACCACGGGGCAGGTGACCAGCTTCGCCGACCCCTCGGTGCGCGGCTCGACGAGCATCACCCGCGGGCCCGACGGGGCGCTGTGGTTCACCGACAGCGGCTACTTCGGCCCCAGCGGCAACGCGATCGGGCGGATCACCACCACCGGGCAGGTAACCCTCTACACCGACCCGAGCATCAGCACTCCCGAGTCGATCACGGTCGGGCCGGACGGGGCGCTGTGGTTCGTCAACAACGGCAGCAACTCGATCGGGCGGATCACCACCACCGGGAAGGTAACCCACTACACCGACCCCGGCATTAACAGCCCGGCCGGCATCACCGCCGGGCCGGACGGGGCGCTGTGGTTCACCAACAACGGCGGCAACTCGATCGGGCGGATCACCACCACCGGGAAGGTGACCAACTATTACAAAGGCGCCGGCATCAGCAGCCCAGGCCCCATCACCGCCGGGCCCGACGGGGCGCTGTGGTTCACCGCCGACGTCGACAACGGCTGGATCGGGCGGATCACCACCACCGGCAACGTCACCACATACGGCTCCGGCATCTCCTACCCGAACGCGATCGCGGCCGGGACCGACGGGGCGGTGTGGTCGATCAGCTTCACCGGCGAGATCCTGCGGGTCACCACTGGCGGGCAGGTGACCAGCTACCCCGGCGTCGGCTACAACACCTACGGGATCGCGGCCGGGCCGGACGGGGCCATGTGGTTCTGCGACGGCGACCCCAGCGGCTCGATCGGGCGGATCAGCTCCGCCGGGCAGGTCACCACTTATCCCGGTGCGGGCAACGGGCCGATCGCGATCGTCGCCGGGCCCGGCGGGGCCATGTGGTACACCCTGGCAACTGTCAGCGGAATCGGGCGGGTCACCACCGCCGTCACCCCAGCCCGGCGGCAGATGCCGTCGGCCAGGAGGTAAGCCGGGAACTGCGCGCCCAGGGACGCCGGTCAGCCGGGGCGCCACCGGGCGTGTGAGTGCCCGGGCTCAGTCCGTGGTGAAGTAGTCGGGGCCGGCGTAGCGGCCGGTGAGCTGCTTGCTGCGCTGCATGAGCAGGTCGTTGAGCAGGCTGGAGGCGCCGATCCGGAACAGCCCGGGGGTCAGCCAGGCGGCCCCGGCGGTCTCCCGGACCAGCACCAGGTAGCGGATCGCTTCCTTGGCGGTGCGCACGCCGCCGGCCACCTTGACCCCGACCCGGCGGCCGGCCGCCTGCTCGTAGTCGCGCACCGCGGCCAGCATGACCAGGGCCACCGGCGGGGTGGCTGCCGGGCTCACCTTGCCGGTGGAGGTCTTGATGAAATCGGCACCCGCCATCATCGCCAGCCAGGCGGCCCTGGTCACGTTGTCCAGGGTGGCCAGCTCGGCGGTCTCCAGGATCACTTTCAGGTGCACTGGCCCGCAGGCCTCCCGCACCGCCCTGATCTCCTCGTAGACCTGGCCGTAGCGGCCGGCCAGGAACGCGCCCCGGTCGATCACCATGTCAACCTCGTCCGCCCCGGCCGCGATCGCGCTGGCCACGTCGGCCAGCTTGACCTCCAGCGAGGCGCGGCCGGACGGGAACGCGGTGGCCACCGACGCCACCGCGACGCCGCTGCCGGCCAGCGCGGCCCTGGCCACCGCAACCAGGTCCGGGTAAACGCAGACCGCGGCCACCGGCGGAACCGCCGGGTCGGCCGGATCCGGCTGCCGGCCCTTGGCGCACAGGCCGCGGACCTTACCCGGCGTGTCCGCTCCCTCGAGCGTGGTCAGGTCGACCATCCGGATGGCCTGATCCAGCGCCCACAGCTTCGCGTCCTGCTTGATCGACCTCGTGGCCAGCGACGATGCCCGGGCCTCGGCGCCGACCTGATCGACGCCGGGCAGGCCGTGCAGTATCTGCCGGAGCGCCGCATCCGAGGTCACCGTGTCCTGCGTCCAGGGACGGACGGCGGCCGCCTGTGCTGACTCGATGCCCACCCGACCGAGGTTACTCACCGGGCTATGATCTTCAAGGTCTCGATTCGGCAAACTGGCTCGCGGGCTGCAGATTCCTGCTTCCCAGGACCGTGATGCCGGGAATAACCTTCGGGCAGTCCCGGGGGGATGTACCGGGAGATCTCAACCCTTGCCGGCTGGGGCAGTGCAGCCGAGCCGGCGGTCCTTCCCGGGCGGCCCGGCGGCCGTCCCTACTGAGGAGGTAACCGTGAAAGGCACAATAAGGACCGTCGCGGCAACCTGCGCCGTGGCCCTGCTGGCGGTGGGCTGCGCCAGCACGGGCTCGTCGGGCGCCCCGTCATCCTCGTCCAGCGGCGGCGCCACCAGCAGTGCCAAGTTCAAGGGCTGCATGGTGACCGACACCGGCGGCATCGACGACAAGTCCTTCAACCAGTCGTCCTGGCAGGGCATGCAGGCCGCGGCGGCCACCGATCCCAGCAAGATCACCGTTACCTACCTGCCGTCCACCACCTCGGCCGACTATGCCTCGAACATCAGCACGTTCATCCAGCAGAAGTGCGGCATCATCGTCACCGTCGGATTCCTGATGGCGGACGCGACCGAGGCGGCCGCGAAGGCGAACCCGAAGCAGGACCTCGCGATCGTGGACTGCTCGTATGCCTCCGAGTGCCTGACCGGCGCCAAGGAAACCAACATCGACCAGCTGGTGTTCAACACCGTGCAGGATGGCTTCCTCGGCGGCTACCTGGCGGCCGGCATGTCCAAGACGCACACCGTGGCCACCTACGGCGGCGAGAACTTCGGCACGGTCACGATCTACGAGGACGGCTTCTGGGACGGGGTGCAGTACTACAACAGCCAGCACCACGCCAACGTCAAGGTGCTCGGCTGGAACGAGAAGACCCAGAAGGGCGACTTCATCGGCAACTTCACCGACCTCGGCGCGGGCCAGGCGCTCACCAACACCTTCATCGGTGACGGCGCCGACATCATCTTCCCGGTGGCCGGCGGCGTCGGCCTCGGCACCGCGAAGGCCGTGCAGACCGCGGACAGCGCGGGCAAGCACGTCTACATGGAATGGGTCGACACCGACGGCTGCATCAGCGCCGCGCAGTACTGCAAGTACATGGTCACCAGCGTGACCAAGGGCATCACCGAGGCGGTCAAGACCGCGGTGCTGGCCGCGGCCAACGGCAGCTTCCACGGCGGTACCTACGTCGGCACCCTGGCCAACGGCGGCGCGGTCCTGTCGCCTTATCACGACTTCGCCACCAAGGTTCCGGCCGCGCTGCAGTCCGAGCTGAACACGATCAAGTCGCAGATCGAGAGCGGAAAGATCGTCCCGGCCACCAAGAGCCCGGTCTAAGCCGTAATAATCCGGATAAGGCGCGCTCAGCCGTCCGGCTGCCCGGTCACCGCCGGGCGGCCGGCCGGTGCCGGCTGAACGACTGTGCTGGCTGAAAGCTGTGCTGGCTGGAGGGAGGCTGCCCGGTGAAGCTCGAGCTGCGCGGCATCACCAAGCGCTTCGGCGGCCTCGTCGCCAACGACCAGATCGACCTGGTGGTGCAGCCCGGCGAGATCCGGGCGCTGCTCGGCGAGAACGGCGCGGGCAAGACCACCCTGATGAACGTGCTGTACGGGCTGATCCAGCCGGACGAGGGCCAGATCCTGATCGACGACCAGCCGGTCACGATCAGGTCGCCGAAGGACGCGATCGGCGCCGGGGTGGGGATGGTGCACCAGCACTTCATGCTGGTCCCGGTGTTCACGGTGGCCGAGAACGTCACGCTCGGTGCCGAGCCGGTGCGCCGGCTCGGCCTGCCCGAGCTGAACCTCGGCCCGGTGCACGTGCCCCGGCTGAGCGTGCCCTCGCTCGGGATGCTGGACCGGCGCCGGGCCAGGACCGCGGTGCGGGAGCTGTCGGAGCGGTTCGGGCTGCGGGTCGATCCCGACGCCTACGTGGAGGACCTGCCGGTCGGCGTGCAGCAGCGGGTCGAGATCATCAAGGCGCTGCTGCGCGACGCCAGCGTGCTGGTGCTGGACGAGCCCACCGCGGTGCTGACGCCGGGCGAGACCGAGGACCTGTTCCGGATCATGCGGCAGCTGCGGGAGAGCGGCCGGTCCATCATCTTCATCTCGCACAAGCTCAGGGAAGTGCAGGCGATCGCCGACAACATCACGATCATCCGGCGCGGCAAGGTAGTGGGCGAGCGCCCGCCGGCCACCAGCGACGCCGAGCTGGCCTCGCTGATGGTGGGCCGCTCGGTGCAGCTCCGGGTGAGCAAGCGGGCGGCCAGGCCGACCGGCGTGGTGCTGGACGTGCGGGATCTCAGCGTGGCCAGCGAGCAGGGCGTCGAGGCCGTGCACTCGGTCTCGTTCGAGGTGCGGGGCGGCGAGATCCTGGGCATCGCCGGGGTCCAGGGCAACGGGCAGACCGAGCTGTGCGAGGCGCTGATGGGACTGGTGCCGTCCACCGGCTCGCTGACGCTGGACGGCGCCGATATCAGCGCGTCGAGCACCAGGGACCGGCTCCGGGCCGGCATCGGCTACGTGCCCGAGGACCGGCAGGAAGACGGCCTGGTCGGCTCGTTCTCGGTGGCCGACAACCTGGTCCTTGACGTGTACGACCGGCCGCCGTACGCGGCGGGCCTGGTGCTGAAGCTGGACGCGATCAAGAAGGCGGCGGTCCGGCTGGTCGACGAGTACGACGTGCGCACCTCATCGGTGCAGACCCCCGCGGGCACCCTGTCCGGCGGCAACCAGCAGAAGGTGGTCGTGGCCCGGGAGCTGAGCCGGGGCAGCAAGCTGCTGCTGGCCAGCCAGCCGACCCGGGGCCTGGATGTCGGCTCGATCGAGTTCGTGCACTCGGAGATCGTCAAGCAGCGGGACCGCGGCGTCGCGGTGGTCATCGTGTCGTCCGAGCTGGATGAGATCTACGCGCTGTCGGACCGGATCGCGGTCATGTACGAGGGCCGGATCGTCGGCTTCTGCCCGCCGACCATCCCCGAGCACGAGCTCGGCCTGATGATGGCGGGCGCCAGCACCAGTGGCGCTCCGCCGGAAGCGGCAACCGACCCGGGCGGCGTGCATCGCCCCGGTGCGGACGAGGAACTTGAACTGCCCGGTGCGCTGGGTCCGGGCCCAGGCGGCGGCCAGAACCCGCCGGGCCCGCCCGGCCCGCCCGGCACCGGGCCCGCGAGTCAGGAGCAGGACCAGTGAGCGACCAGCAGCCGGCCGCGGGCGAAGACCCGGCGCCGGCGATCAGCCCGGAGGCCGCAAGCCCCGGAGGACCTGGAGCGCCGGGAGCAACGGGCGGCAGCGGCCGTAGCCGGGCCCGCCTGACCGCCGGGATGCTGGTCCAGGCGGTGACCGAGGGCAGCTCGGCCGTGATCACCATCCTGGCGATCTTCCTCGCCCTGGTGGTCGGCGGCGTGCTGATCGTGTTCAGCGATCCGGTCGTGACCAGGGCCTGGAGCTCGTTCTTCCTGGAGCCGGGGTACGCGCTGTCGCAGACCTGGGACGCGGTCTCCAACGCCTACTCGCAGATGTTCGAGGGCGCGATCTTCAGCCCGTCCACCGTCAGCGCGGCCTTCCACGGCGGCTCGATCCAGGCCATCTTCTACCCGCTGTCCAGCACCGCCGCGCAGGCCACTCCGCTGATCCTGACCGGGCTCTCGGTGGCGATCGCGTTCCGGGCCGGCCTGTTCAACATCGGCGCGGCCGGCCAGTGGGTCGGCGGCGCGATCGTGGCCACCTGGCTGGGCTTCGGGGTCAGCCTGCCGCCGTTCATCCACGTGGTGGTGTGCGTGCTCGGGGCCTTCGCCGGCGGGGCCGTGATCGGCTGGTTCGTCGGCCTGCTCAAGGCCCGTACCGGCGCGCACGAGGTGATCGTCACGATCATGCTCAACTACGTCATGTACGACCTGCTCATGTACCTGCTGTCGCACCCGGCGATGCTGCAGCAGCCGGGGCAGACCAACGAGATCGCGCCGTTCATCGCGAACGACGCGAACCTGAGCCACGTCGGCGGGCCGCCGCCGCAGGCCGGGATCGGCTTCCTGATCGCGGTGGCGGCCGCGGTGGCGTGCGCCTGGATGCTGTCCCGCAGCACGACCGGGTTCCAGTTCCGTACCGTGGGCGCCAGCCCGAGCGCGGCCCGCAGCGCCGGGATCAAGGTCGAGCGGTCCTGGATCCTGGTGATGCTGCTGGCCGGCGGCCTGGCCGGGCTGTCGGCGGCCACCGTGATCCAGGGCACCAACACCCAGCTGACCTTCAACAGCTACGGCACCTACGGGCCGGACGGGATCACCGTGGCCCTGCTCGGCCGGGCGAAGCCGATGGGCGTGGTGCTGGCCGGGCTGCTGTTCGGCGCCCTGCACGTGGGCGGGACCTACGTGGAGGCGGCCACGCTCGGCCAGGTGCCCGCGGACATCGTCCAGGTGCTGGAGGGCCTGATCGTGCTGTTCGTGGCCGCGCCGGCGCTGATCCGGGCGGTGTTCCGGCTGCGTGCCACCTCCGGCACCGGGATGGAAGCGGTAGCGAAGGGATGGAACGGATGACCACCATCACCGCCGCCGTCCGGGCCCCGCTCTCGGTCAACCGGCGTTACCTGGCCGCGGCCACGTTCGTGCTGCTCGGGCTCATCGACATCGTCGTGTTCGGGGTGCTCGCGCACCCCGGCGACGCGGTGTTCGCGCTCGCGCTGCCCGGCGCCAAGGTCAAGGTGCCCAGCCTCAGCGTGGCCGCGGCGCCCGCCTGCTACCTGCTGGGCGCCATCTCGGTCGGGCTCGGCGTGCTGCGGGCGGCGGTTGAGCCGTCCCGGCGGGTCAAGCGAGTCACCATCGGCGTCACGCTGCTCTGCTTCGTGCTGGCGCTGCTGTGCTGGGCCGGCGCCGGCGCGATCGCGCTGAACGTGCCCAACCTGCTGCAGGGCACCCTGTCGGCGTCGATCCCGCTGATCCTCGGCGCGCTGGCCGGCTGCATGTGCGAGCGGTCCGGCGTGATCAACATCGCGATCGAGGGCCAGCTGCTGTTCGGTGCGTTCGGGGCCGCGATCGTGGCCAGCGCGTTCGGCGGCCTGTGGGTCGGCCTGGTGGCCGGCGCGCTGGCCGGCGGGCTGGTCGGCGTGCTGCTCGCGGTCTTCGCCATCACGTTCCTGATGGACCAGATCATCCTCGGCGTGGTGCTGAACGTGCTCGCCCTGGGCATGACCGACTACTTCTACGACCGGCTGATGGCGCAGAACCCGAACTACAACACCGGGATCACCTTCAACAACGTCAAGATCCCGCTGCTCGGCGACATCCCGCTGATCGGGCCGATCTTCTTCGACTCCACGGTGTTCCTGTACATCACCTACGCCCTGATCATCGCAGTCCAGTTCGCGATGTTCCACACCCGGTGGGGGCTGCGGGTCCGGGCGGTGGGCGAGCACCCCACTGCCGCGGACACGGTGGGCATCGCGGTGCTGTGGACCCGCTACCGGAACGTGATCCTGGGCGGGCTCATCGCCGGCATCGGCGGGGCCTACCTGACCATCGGCTCGGTGGGCAGCTTCAACGAGGACATCAGCTCGGGCTTCGGCTACATCGCCCTGGCGGCGCTGATCTTCGGCCGGTGGACCCCGCTGGGCGCGCTGGGCGCCGCGCTGCTGTTCGGCTTCTGCAAGGAGCTCGCGCTGGTGCTGCCCACGGTGAACCCGGTGCTGCCGCCGCCGATCCTGAACATGGCGCCGTACGTGGCCACGATCATCGCGGTAGCCGGCCTGGTCGGCCGGGTCCGAGCACCCAAGGCCGACGGCCAGCCGTACGTCAAGGCGACGTGAGGCGCGCCCAGTCGGGCCGAGCGCCGCCGGCCGAGCCGCCCCCAGCCCTGCGCCGACGGCTACCGCTGATCCGCTCGAGCACCGAGCGGGACGGTCTCGGGCGGGGCGTCGCCGATCTCGATCGCGCCGGCCAGCGCCTCGTCCGCGCGCCCGAACCGGGCCGGGTCGTCGGTCCGCAGCTCCAGCAGCGGCTGCCCGGGCTCGACCCGGTCGCCGGGCTTGGCCAGGCAGATCACGCCGGCTGCCGGGCTCACCGGGTCCTCCTTCCTGGCCCGGCCGGCCCCGAGCCGCCAGGCGGCCACCCCCACCCCGCGGGCGTCCAGCCGCCGCAGCCAGCCGCCCGACGGCGCGGCCACCAGCCGGGCATGCGCCGCGCGGGCCAGCTCGGCGTCCGGGTCGCCGCCCTGGGCGGCGATCATCAGCCGGTAGCGTTCCAGTGCCCGGCCGTCGGCCAGCGCGGCGGCCGCGGCTGACCTGGCCGCTGCCGGTGTCCGGCTCGATCCCGGCCAGCACCAGCATCTCGGCGGCCAGCGCCAGGGTCACCTCGACCAGGTCGGGCGGGCCCTCGCCGCGCAGCACGGCGACCGACTCGGCCACCTCGACCGCGTTGCCGACGGCCCGGCCGAGCGGGGTGTCCATCCGGGTCAGCAGCGCGGTGGTGCGCACGCCGTGCTCGCCGCCCAGCGTCACCATGGCCGTGGCCAGCGCCCGGGCGCTGGCGATGTCGGGCATGAACGCCCCGGTGCCCACCTTCACGTCCAGCACCAGCGCCGCCGTGCCCTCGGCGATCTTCTTGGACATGATCGAGCTGGCGATCAGCGGGATCGACTCGACCGTGCCGGTGACGTCGCGCAGCGCGTACAGCCGCCGGTCGGCCGGGGCCAGGCCGGGGCCTGCCGCGCAGATCACGCAGCCCACCTCGGTGAGCACCCTGATCATCTCGGCCGCGGACAGGCTGGCCCGCCAGCCGGGTATGGCCTCCAGCTTGTCCAGGGTGCCGCCGGTGTGACCGAGGCCGCGGCCGGACAGCTGCGGCACCGCGGCACCGCAGCTGGCCACCAGCGGGGCGAGGATCAGCGACACCTTGTCGCCGACGCCGCCGGTAGAGTGCTTGTCCACCGTCGGCGCGGGCACGTCCGCCAGCCGCAGCCGCTCCCCCGAGCTGATCATCGCCGAGGTCCAGCTGCGCAGCTCGGCGGGACTGAGGCCGCGGAAGAACACGGCCATGAGCAGCGCCGACATCTGCTCCTCGGCCACCGTGCCGCCGGTGTAGGCGCCGATCAGCCAGCGGATGTCGGCATCGGACAGCTCGCCGCCGTCCCGCTTGGCCCGGATCAGGTCGACGGCGTCAGGCATCGTCGTCGCGCCGCTGCGCCAGGTCGGTCCCGGTGAACGCGGCCGGCAGCAGGCTGCCCAGCTCGCGCGGCCCGTCCTCGGTGTCCAGCAGCAGGCCGGCGCCGCCCGCCTCGAGCAGCAGCTGCCGGCAGCGCCCGCACGGGACCAGCGGCCGGCCGTCGGCCGCGACCACGCTCACCCCGGCCAGCCGCCCGGCTCCGGCCGCGTGCAGGGCGCAGACCAGGCCGCACTCGGCGCACAGGGTGAGCCCGAACGACGCGTTCTCCACGTTGCAGCCGGTCACGACGCTGCCGTCGGCGGCCTGGCCGGCCGCCCCGACCCGCAGCCGCGAGTACGGCGCGTACGCGCGCGCGGCGGCAGCCGTGGCGGCCTCCCGCAGCGCTGGCCAGTCGATCGTCATTCGGCCTCCCGGGGCTCTGAGGTGCCAGCCGCCAGGCCGGCCAGCCGGTACCTGGCGGCTGGCTTCGGCCGGCGGAACCGGCCTGACGTGCCCGCCGGTACCGGTCGGCCCGACCCCGCGGTGAGCTGGCGGGAAGCTACGATTCTAGGTCGTGGTCATGACAGCGAACGCCTACGAGGCCGCCGCGGCCAGCGCGCAGCGGCTGGCCGAGCTGACCGGCCAGCGGCGCCACGACGCCGCCGTGGTGCTCGGCTCCGGCTGGGCCCCGGCGGCCGACGCGCTCGGCCCGCCGGATGCCCAGCTCGGCCTGGCCGAGCTGGGCGGGTTCCCGCTGCCCGCGGTGGCCGGCCACGTCGCCAGCGTGCGCAGCGTTCCGGTCGGCGAGCTGCGGGTGCTGGTCTTCCTCGGCCGGGTCCACCTGTACGAGGGCCACCCGGTGTCCGCGGTGGTGCACGGGGTGCGCACCGCGGTCGCGGCCGGCTGCCGGGTGGTGGTGCTCACCAACGCGGCCGGCGGGATCCGCGCCGACTACCGGGTCGGGCAGAGCGTGCTGATCAGCGACCAGCTCAACCTGACCGGCCGTTCCCCGCTGACCGGCCCGCCGCCGCCGGACGGGTACCCGTCCAGGTTCACCGACCTGTCGGAGCTGTACTCGCCGCGGCTGCGGGCGGCCGCCCGGGCCGCCGACGCCGGCCTGGCCGAGGGGATCTATGCCGCGCTGCCCGGGCCGCACTACGAGACCCCGGCCGAGATCCGGATGCTGCGCGCGGCCGGGGCCGACCTGGTCGGCATGTCGACCGCGCTGGAGGCCATCGCGGCCCGCCATCTCGGCGCCGAGGTGCTGGGCATCTCGCTGGTCACCAACCCGGCGGCCGGGCTGGCGCCGCACGGGTTCGGGCACGAGCAGGTCGTCGCGGCCGGCCAGGCAGCGGCCGCCCGGTCCGGCACCCTGCTGGCCAGGATCCTGCCCCTGATCGGCCGGCCATGACCGCCCTCCGCCCGTGCGGCGCCGCGCCCGAACCGCATGAATGTACCGTTACTGCTGAAACAACAGCAGTAACGGTACATTCATGGCAATGGACTGCGCCATCATGTCGCTGGGGTGAGCGGACATGATCAGTGACGAGCTGCTGGCGCGGGTGACCGCGTGGCTCGCCGACGACCCGGACGACCAGGACCGGGCCGAGCTCGCGGCGCTGGTGCGCCGACGACAGCGAGCAGGCCGCGGCCGAGCTGGCGGACCGGTTCGCCGGCCGGCTGCTGTTCGGCACCGCCGGGCTGCGCGGCCAGGTCGGGGCCGGGCCGAACCGGATGAACCGCGCGGTGGTCCGGGGCACCACGGCCGCGCTGGCGAGCTGGCTGCTGGCCAGGGCGGGGATGGACGACC
Organism: uncultured Actinomycetota bacterium; assembly: GCA_963719705.1. Classification (GTDB taxonomy): domain Bacteria; phylum Actinomycetota; class Actinomycetes; order Streptosporangiales; family Streptosporangiaceae; genus CAVRCV01. The sequence continues at coordinate 128,427 of CAVRCV010000004.1, read as the reverse complement.
CCGGCCCGGCGCAGGCCGGCGTGGTCATCGGCTGCGACGCGCGGCACCGCTCCGGCGAGTTCGCCGGCGAGGCCGCCGGGGTGCTGGCCGGGGCCGGGATCCGGGTGCACCTGCTGCCGCCGTGCCAGCCCACCCCGCTGCTGGCCTTCGCGGTGCGGTACCTGCGGGCCGCGGCCGGGATCATGATCACGGCCAGCCACAACCCGCCCGCTGATAACGGCTACAAGCTCTACCTCGGTGACGGCGCGCAGATCGTGCCGCCCGCCGACGCCGAGATCGAGGCGGCCACCCGCGGCCTCGGCCCGCTGGCGCACATCCCGGTCGCCCCGCCGGACAGCCCGCTGATCACCCGGCACGGCGACGAGGTGGCCGCCGCCTACACCAGCGCGGTCTGCGCGGTCTCCCCGGCCCCGGCCGGCGCCGCGTGGCTGCGCTTCGTCTACACCCCGCTGCACGGGGTGGCGGCCGGGCTGGCGCTGCGCGCGTTCGCCCAGGCCGGGTTCGCCGCACCAGACCTGGTTGAGGCGCAGGCAGCACCGGATCCGGACTTCCCGACGGTGGCGTTCCCGAACCCGCAGGAGCCGGGGGCGCTCGACCTCGCGCTGGCCCAGGCCCGGCGGTCCGCCGCGGACCTGGTGCTGGCCAACGACCCGGACGGGGACCGGCTCGCCGTCGCGGTGCCGGACACCGACGCGTCCGGTGGCTGGCGGGTGCTCACCGGCGACCAGGTGGGCGCCCTGCTGGGCGCCTACCTGCTGGACCAGACCCAGCAGCAGCCAGATCCCGGCGGCCGGCTGGTGGCCACCACGATCGTGTCGTCCACCCTGCTGTCCCGGATCGCCGCGGCGGCCGGCGCCCGCTACGCCGAGACGCTGACCGGGTTCAAGTGGATCGTCCGGGCCGGGCAGCCGCTGGGAGGCTCCCGTTTCGTCTTCGGGTATGAGGAGGCGCTCGGCTACGCGATCGGGGACACGGTGCGGGACAAGGACGGCATCGGGGCCGCGCTCGCGCTGCTCGGCCTGGCCGCCAGGGCGCGCTCCGGCGGCGAGTCGCTGCTCGATGCCTACGACGCGCTGGAGGCGAGGCACGGGGTGCACCTGACCGAGCAGCTCGCGGTGGCCACCGCGACCCAGGTGGAGACCATGGTGCGGCTGCGGGCCACCGCGCCGGGCGAGCTCGGCGGGATGCCGGTGGCCGCCGTCACCGACCTGACCGGCGGCACCAGGGAGCTGCCGTCCGCCGACGTGCTCAGCTACCAGCTGCCGGGCGGCCGGGTGGTGATCCGGCCGAGCGGTACCGAGCCCCGGATCAAGGCCTACCTGGAGATCGTCGAGCCGGTCCTCGGCGGCCGCCTGGACTCCGCCCGCCGGGCCGCCAGGGCCCGGATGGACCCGCTGCTCGAAGCCGTCCGGCAGCTGCTGGAAAGCTAAGCTCGGAGCATGAGCGCCACCCCGCATGACCCGGCCTGTGACGTCGCGCACGGCCAGGCCGACGGCCAGGCCGGCGGCAGGGTCCTGGTCGCGGTCTTCGCCTCGCCGGTGGCCGAGTTCCTGCTCCGTTACGGCAGCGACGCCGGCTATCGCCCGGTCCTGGTCGAGCCGGACGCCGAGCGCGCCAGGGCCAGCCGGGCCGGGGCCGAGCTGGCGCAGGCCGTCGGGGACTTCGGGCCCGGGGCCGACGTGGTGGTGACCGACCACCACCGGGCCGAGCTCGGCGTCATGCTCCGGGACGCGCTGGCCAGCCCGGCCCGCTGGGTGGGGATCATGGGCAGCCCGCGGCACCAGGGTCCGCACCTGGCGGCGCTCGCCGCCCTGGGGGTGGCGCCGGAGGAGATCGGGCGGGTGCACCGGCCGATCGGCCTGAACATCGGCTCCCGGACCCCGGCTGAGATCGCGCTCGCGACGATGGCCGGCCTGATCGCCGACCGCAACGGCAGGCCAGGCGGGTTCAGCTTTCCCTGCTGATGCGCCGGGCACCACGCACCTGACCTATCAGGTCGCCGGAGAGCGCACCGTCCCGGCGGCGGGCGGACGCCGGCCCGGCCGGGATGTGACCCGAACCGGGCGGTGAGCTGGTAGCGGGTGCGGATGCCGAGCTTGGCGAAGATGTGCGCCAGATGGTACTCGATGGTCTTCGGGCTCAGGTGCAGCTCGGCGGCCACCTCCCGGTTAGACATACCGTCCCCGACCAGCCGGGCCACCTGCATCTCCTGCGGGGTCAGGCCGGACAGGCCGCAGCCGGCATCGGCCCGGCCCCGCATGCCGAGCGCGGCCAGCTCGGTGCCGGCCGCCTCGGCCAGCGGGCTGGCTCCCAGCGCGGCCAGGATCTCATGCCCGGACCGCAGCCGGGCCAGCGCCGCGGGGCGCTTGTGCAGGCGGGCCAGGCAGCGGCCGAGCTCTACCTCGAATAGCCCCCTGGCAAGCGGATCGGCGGCACCGCCGGCACCGCGCTGCCGGCTCGGCCGAGCTCGGCGGACTCCGGCACGCCTGCGGCCAGGGCGAGGCTGGCCCGCAGCCAGGCCTGGTATGCCGCCCCCGGCCGGTCGCCGGCCCCGGCCAGGTGCGCGGCGAGCTCGTCGAGCTCCCGCCCGGCCGGCCCGAGCGCACCGGTACGGATCAGGGCCCAGATGCGCACCGGCCGCAGCAGCCGCAGCAGCGGATCGTCGTCCTGGCCGGGCACGCCGGGCGGCATGGCCGCCGGGCCGGTGGCGTCGAGCACCTCGGCCGGATCGCTGCGGGCAAAGCCGAGCACCGCCCTGGCCGCCGCCGCATGCCGCACCGCGAGCCCGGTCCCGGCCGCAGTGGCCGCCTGCCGGGCCGCCAGCACATGCGCACTGGCCTGCTGCCAGTCCCCGCGCAGGGCCGGGACCAGCGCGGCGGCGCTGTGCGCGAGCGGCAGCTCGGCGACCCGGCCGGAGTCCCTGGCCATGCCGACGGCCAGCTCGGCCGCCTGCCGGCAGTCATCCCAGCGGCCCAGCCGGAAGCTGGTCACGGCCAGGTAGCCAAGGGCGGTACCTGGCTGGCTGACCGGCAGCCCGGCCCGGATCCTGGCCGCCACCGCGGCCAGGTCGTCGGCGGCCCCGTCCTGATCGCCGTCCCGCAGCCGGAGCATCCCCCGGACGGTGAGCGCGTCGGACAGCGGGACGCCGACCATGGCGGCCGCACTGGGCAGGGCGGCCAGGAGCCGGCGCGCCTGCGGCACCCGGCCGGCCATGAGCCATCCCGCAGCCTGCATGGCCAGCAGCGCCGGGGGGACCTGCTGGCCGCTGGCCGCCGCGGCGGACCGGTCCGCCCAGCGGGCCGCCTCGGCGGGCAGGCCGGCGCTGGCGTAGAGGACGGCCAGGCTGGCCGCGGCGGCGGCGGCCGCCATCGCGTCCGCCGTGACCGGGTCGGCGGCAGCCGCATCTGCAGCGGCCGGAGCGTCAGCACCGGAGCCCGGGCCCGGTACCCGCCGCGGGGGATCCTGCTGCTGCGCCCCCCACGCGCGCAGCAGCAGCACCTCGGCCTCGGCCGGGCGCGCCGCGAGCAGCGACAGCTGGCCCAGGCTGGCGTCCCGGCGGGTACCGGCGGGCAGTCCCTCGGCCAGCGGCCGCAGCGCCTGCGCTGCGGCCACGTCACCGCCGCGCACCAGCAGCTCGAACGCGGCCAGGATCCGGGCCGCCCGGTCCGGTCCGCGGGCGCCGAGCTCGGCCGCCTGGATCAGGCAGCGCACGGCCCGGCTGGCCTCGCCGTGCCCGGCGGCGGCATCCGCGGCGGCCACCGCGGCAGCGGCATCGAGCTCGGCGGCGAGCCGCAGGTCCGGTCCGCGGGCGGCGGCCACCCGGTGCCGCAGCGCGTCCTGGCCCTCGGTCAGCGCCGCCGCCCACCGGTGCAGCGAGCGTCGCCTGGATGCCCCGGTGCCGGCGTAGACCGCCCGCCGGACCAGCTCGCAGGAAAAGCGCACCTGCCGGGTCACCGGCTCAGCTACCAGGAACCCGGCCTCGGCGGCCAGGTCGAGGGCGTCGTCCGCGACCGGCACGCCGGCCAGCAGCGCAGCGTCCGACAGCGCGCATCGCTCGCCCAGCACCGCGGCCGCGATCACCAGCTCGGCCACGTCATCCCGGAGCGCTGCCAGCCGGGACGTGACCGGCGCGGACACCGAGCCCGGCGCGGGGATCTCGTCGGCCGGCCCGCTCAGCACCCGGTCGGGCACCTCGCTCAGCAGCGCCCTGGCCAGCGCCGGGATGCCCTCGCTGCACTCGGCCACCTGCCGGAGCGCCCGGCCGGGCAGGCTGCCGCGGCCGAGGGCGGCGGCAAGCTCCGCCAGCTCGCCGCGGCCGAGGCCGGCCAGCGCCAGCCGATGGCAGGCCCGTTCCGCGTGCAGGAGCCTGACCCAGCCCTCGCCGAGCCGGCGCAGGCCGAGCGGCCGGCCGGACACGACCACCAGGACCTTGCCGGTCAGCCGGCGGAGCGCGTAGAGCAGCGCCCTGGACGACTGCGGATCGGCCCAGTGCACGTCCTCGATGACCACGATCCGGCGGCCTGCCGGGTGCCTGGACGTCAGCAGGGCATGCAGCTCGGCCCCGGCCGCCAGCGGATCGGCCTTCGCGGCCGGGCCAGCGGCCAGTACCGGGCAGCCCGGCGGCAGTCCGCCGGGCAGGCCGCCGGTCAGCTGCCGGACCAGCCCGAACGGCAGTGCCTGCTCGGCTTCGTCGCCGCTCGCGGCGAGCAGCTGCGGCTGTTCCTGGCCGGCCAGGAACTCGCTGATCAGCGCCGACTTGCCCAGGCCGGGCTCGCCCTCCAGGACCACCAGCCGCGAGCTGCCCCGGTCGGCTGCCGCCAGCTCGGCGGTCAGCGCATCTAGCTCGCGACGGCGGCCGACGAACAGACGCCCATCGGCCCCCCGGCCCGGCACATCACCCGGCAGCCCGCCATCCAGCCGGCCGCCCGGCCAGGGCATCAGGCCCGGCAGCACCGCCGCCACCGGGACCGACAGCGCGGGCACCGGCAGCACCGAAACCGAGGCCAGCGGGACAGGTGCCGGCAGCACGGGTGCCGGCCTCGAGGTCGCGGACGGCACGGGTACCGGCCGCGCCGCCGACGGCGCTTCCGGCGCCGGCGGCGCGATCCGCACGGCCTGCGTCGCAGGGGTCGTCACAGCGGGCTCCTCCAGCCAGGAATCAGTTCTCGCAGGGCGCCGGCCCAGGATGGCTCGGCGTCCAGCAAGGCGCCGAGCCGCGCCGGGTCGATCACCAGGACCCGGCTGCGGGCGTCCAGCCGGACCGTGACCCCGGACGGCGGCAGCGGCCGCCCGGCCGGGTCGAGGTCGCCGACGAACGCGCCGCTGGACAGGCCGCCCAGCCTGGCGCCGTCCCGCTCGACCGTGGCCGCGCCCTCGATGATCCAGAAGCACTGGCGGCTGGCCCGCTCCTGATCACAAAGCCGGCTGCCGGCCGGCAGCAGCGCCTCATCCCCCGCCAGCTGCAGCAGGCCGGCCAGACCTGGCCCCGGCTGCGGTGCCGAATCGCTCATGCTGTAGTTGTGCCTGACGGCAGTTACAAGATGGTGACAAGCTGTCTGCCAGCAACGTCAGCGCGAGGGAGGCCGATGGCCGCAGCGGGCTCTGGGCCCGGCTACCCGGCTGCCTCGCTGCCGCGCAAGCTGGGCATCGGCGACGGTGACGAGCTGGCCCTGATCGGCGCGCCGGAGGGGTTCGCCGACCGCCTGCTGGCCGAGCTGGCGGACGAGGCGGTGGTGCACGCCGACCTGGCCGACGGAGCGCTGTACGACGTCATCGTGGTGTTCGTGACCCGGCGGGCCGAGCTCGCGGCCGAGCTTGACCGGCTCCGGGCCACGATGGCGCCGGCCTGCGGGCTGTGGATCGCGTGGCCGAAGAAGGCATCTCGGGTACCGACCGACATGACCGATCAGGCGGTGCGGGAGATCGCGCTGCCGACCGGCCTGGTCGACAACAAGGTGTGCGCGATCGACGAGATCTGGACTGCGCTGCGCCTGGTGATCCGCCGGGAGCTGCGCTAGCCCGGAGCTGTGCGCTTAGCCCGGAGCTGGCGGACCGGTCAGGGCCAGCCGGGTCAGTCCAGCAGGCGCTCGCCGTTGAAGATGCCGAGTTCCTCCCGGTACAGCTCGAGCCCGATGCCGTTCGGGTCGCGAAAGTACATGCTCTCCTCCACGCCGCGATCCGGGCCGAGGTAGTCCAGGCCGGCCTGCTCCAGCTTCTTCTTGGCCGCGTCGAACTGCTCGGGCGAGACCGAGATCGCCAGGTGCTGCACCCCGCCGATGGTCTCGGTGAACGCCGGGTGGTCATGACCGGGGAAGTCGAAGAACCCGAGCAGGTTGCGGTTGCCGATATCGAAGAAGAAGTGGCTGGAGCCGGCGTAGTCACGGTTCTCCACCAGCTCTACCAGCGGGAAGCCGAGGAACTCCTGGTAGAAGCGGATGGTCTCCTCCGCGTCCCGGCAGATCAGGGCCAGGTGGTGCACCCCCTGGACGGTCGTCGGCTTGCGCTGCGCCGCCGGCCGCAGGTAGCGCTCGCGCAGCACCTGCCTGCGCGCCCTGACCCGGTCCAGCTCGGCACCGGCTGGCTGTGGCATGGCCGCCTCCCTCGCTCCGTCCTCCGGCTAGCTTAGCTAGCCGCTGACCCGCAGCTCTGCCTGCTCGTCCCGGCTCAGGCCGCGGTGCCGCCAGGCCCAGCCGCGCAGCCCCCGGCCGAGCCTGGCCAGCTCGGGCGGCGGCACCGCGACGACCGGGCAGCGCGCCCTGGCCAGGCAGTACCGGCTGACCCGGCAGGCAGCCATCCTGGTCAGGCCGCCGCGGCGGCCGGTGCCGATCACCAGCACGTCGCCATCGCTGCTGGCCACGTCGACCAGCACCGGTCCCGCCTGGCCGCGTACCGCCCGCAGGTCACAGCGCAGGTCGTCGGGGACGCCGCCGATGGCTAGCTCCAGCGCCTGACCGAGGCGCTTGCGGGCCGCCTCGCGCCATAGCTGCCGCAGGTAAGCAGACGGGTGGCTGCGGTCGCCGAAATCACCGCCGGGCGGCATCCAGGCCAGCACCGGCACCAGCACCGCGCCGTGTACCCTGGCTAGCTCGGCCGCGTAGCGCACCGCCTGCAGACTGCCTGGTGAATCGCCTGCACCCGCGATCACCCGACGAACGCCGGACATTTGCCGGACTCCTTCCGGGACGGCTGTGCTCCCCTCTAGTAAACCTCGCCGGGCCGACCCTGGTGGCCAGGCGGGGGCAGAATGGCAGTCATGAGCGAAGCCACCACAGCGGCCAGTCCCTGGGGGCTGCGGGAGCGGAAGAAGGCCAGGACCCGCGCGGCCATCCGGCAGCACGCGCTGCGGCTGTTCGGCGAGCAGGGCTATGCCGCGACCACGGTCGAGCAGATCGCCGCGGCCGCCGAGGTCTCGCCGAGCACGTTCTTCCGCTACTTCCCCACCAAGGAAGACGTGGTGCTTCAGGACGAGTTCGACCTGCTGGCGCTGGCCGAGTTCGAGGCGCAGCCGGCCGACCTGAGCCCGGTCGCCGCCTTCCGGGCGGCGAGCGCGGCCGCCTTCGCCCGGCTGGCTCCCGAGGACCTGCTCCGGTTCCGGGAGACGACCGAGCTGGCGTTCTCGGTCCCTGAGCTGCGGGCCAGGGCCATCGACGAGCTGGCCAGGACCATCGACGTCATCGCCGCGGCGACGGCCAGGCGGGTAGGCCGGGACCCCGGCGACTTCGAGGTGCGCAGCCTGGCCGGCGCGATCATCGGCGTGATCATGGCCGCGACCACGCCCTGGAGCGGCCAGCACGGCGGGGACATGGTGACCCGGATCGACGCGGCCCTGGCGCACCTGGAGGCCGGCCTGCCGCTGTAGCCGGGGTGCGTGATGGCGTCCCGGATCAGAAATCCGGGCCGGCTAACTCAGCACCGGGCCGCTGCGGGCGTGGTAGCTGTATGCAAATCAACGCGCCGGACCGGTTCCTCTCGGCCCGGTCGTCCACGGCCGCAGCGCCGGCCCAGGCCGGCCAGCACGCAGACGAGGTTGTCCGAGAGCTGTACCAGGCGCACGCGCTCACGCTGACCAGGATGGCCAGGCTGCTGCTGCGCGACCAGGCGGCCGCGGAGGACGCCGTGCAGGATGCGTTCCTCGGCCTGTACCGCGCGCTGCCAGGGCTCAGGGACCCGGACAAGCTCCTGCCCTACCTGCGGGCCGCCGTCATCAACCGGTGCCGCACCGAGCTGCGCGGGCGCCGCCGGGCGGCGCTTCGCGGCATCCACTACGAGCCGCCTGCCGCATCGGCGGAGAACGCAGCGATGGCAGCCGCGGACCGGCGCGCGGTGCTCGACGCTGTCGGCGCGCTCCCCCGCCGGGCACGGGAGGTCCTGGTGCTGCGCTACTACCTCGACCTGCCCGATGACCAGATCGCCGCGGCACTCGGCATCAGCCGGGGGACGGTCTCGTCCACCGCATCGCGCGCAGTAGCCACGCTGGCTCGGGTGCTGAAGGAGGAAAGCGAATGAACACCATCGAGGACCGGCTGCGCGACGCCTTCCGGGCCGATGCCCTGACAGTCACGGCTGTCCCGCAGTTCACCGGTCAGGAAACAGTCCCAGCAGGTGCCGCCGGCCGCGGCCGCGCTGGCCGGCGGTCCTGGCGGCGGGCCAGCGGCCCGGGCGGCAGGCTACTGCGCCCGCTGGCCGCGGCCGCGGCGGTCACCGCCATCGCGGTCTTCGCCGCGCTGGCGGTTCCCCGCCTGCTGCCCGGCTCGGGTACCGCGGCCGGCCCGATATCGCCCGATGCCCGCGCAGCGCTCTTCGGCCCGGGAACGCCCGCCCGGCAGCCACCGTTCCTGGTCGGCGTCTCGGGCGGCAGCGGGCCGGACGGCATCGGCGTGTACAGCTCCAGGACCGGGCGGCTGACCGCCTCGCTCCGCCCGCCCCGGCCGGGACTCAGCTTCCGGGCATCGGCGGCAACCGCCGCCGATCTCACCTTCGTCGTCGCCGCGGAGCGAGGCCCGAAGTCGTGCGCCACCTGGCTTTACCGGCTCAGGCTGACGCCCAGGGGCAGGATCGCCAGCCTGACCCCGCTGGCCGTGCCGAAGGTGGCGGGCGAGATCCTTCCTCCCAGCGGGCTGTCCGCGAGCGCGACCGGGAAGGTCATCGCCTATACCGCCGACAGGTGCGGCGGCGGTAAGGGCTGGCTCGGCGTGATTCACCTGGCCTCCCGCAGCGTCAGGACATGGCGGGCCGACTCCGAGGACCTGTGGAGCCTGTCGCTGTCGGCCAGCGGCACCGCGCTGCTGTACGTCGATACGCAGGTATACGGCGGCGACGGCACCGTCCGCCTGCTGCGCACCGACGCACCTCCCGGCGCGCTGTCCGCGCGGGCCAGGGTTGTCCTGCCGGCCAGCCAGGGCATCGGGGAGGCCGGCAGCGTCGCCCTGAGCCCGGACGGGAAGACGCTGCTTGCCTGTGCGGAAAGCCAGCACGCGGCTGCGCTGTCCGCCTACTCCACCGCTACCGGCAGCCTGCTCGGCCAGCTGCACCAGTGGCGCAACGTGAACGTCTCGCCGTGCATGATCAGCGCCGTACCCAATGGGCGGTACGTGCTGGTCTCTGACATCTTGCTGCGCAGCATCGGCACCCGGCTGGACCTCGTTACCGGCCGGGCCCGGCCCGTGCCGGGCGGCCAGCCGGACCCTCTGGCCGGGATCTCCTGGTGACCCGCCCTCGCTGACCGCCGGCGCCCTGACCGGGCAAGGTCCTTACCGGTGCCGGGCGCTGAGCAGCACTCCGGCCATCACGGCGGGCTCGGCCGACCGGTTCTGCCAGTCGTGCGGCACGCCGGGCTGCTGAACCACCGAGTCGCCGGGGCCGAGCGTGACCTCGGTGTCCCCCACCACCAGCGTTACCTCGCCGCGCAGCACCGTCACGTAGTCCAGCGTGCTGGTGGCGTGCGCGCCCTGGAACTCGTCATGCTCAGCCGCCCCGGCGCCGCCGCCGGCCGCTGCCGCGGCGCCGGGAGCGATCTCGACGATGCGGAAGCAGGAGCCGCCGAGCGGGGGCTCGAGCGCCCAGTCCCCGGTGGACGGGTCGTCACCTTGCCCGGCCGGCCGCGCGCCAGGACCGGACACCCACAGCTCGGTCGTGCGGTACCGGCCAGCCTCGATCACGGTCGGCGGCGCACCCCGGTGGATGATCACCGGGCGGCCGCCGCGGTCGTGGCCGGTCACTATGCGGTTCATCAGGCACCTCCCACTTGCCCATATGACACATCATGCACTTCCGCCTCAGGATGGCAGAGCCGGTGACCAGGGTGCATCCCGCAGGGCCGGAATGTTGCGCGTTCAATCATCGTTGTTGCCGGGGTAGGACCCCACGGAGGAGGATGAGATCATGCCAGCGGTAACCGCGCCGAACGTGCTGCTGCTGCCCCGGGTCGCCGAGCCGGACGCGACTGCCTCGGCGGACCGGCCGGTGCTCGCGGTGACCACGGCCCCGTCCGCCTACGAGGGCGAGGGCTTTCCGGTCCGGCGCGCCTTCGCCGGGGTGGACCTGCGGCGGCTGGACCCGTTTATCCACATGGACCAGATGGGCGAGGTGGACTACGCGCCCGGTGAGCCCAAGGGCACCTCGTGGCATCCGCACCGGGGTTTCGAGACCGTCACGTACATAATCGACGGCACGTTCCGGCACCAGGACTCCAACGGCGGCGGCGGCCTGATCACCAACGGGGACACCCAGTGGATGACCGCAGGCGGCGGCATCCTGCACATCGAGGAGCCGCCCGAGGAACTGGTTGTCTCCGGCGGGCTGTTCCACGGCTTCCAGCTCTGGGTCAACCTGCCCGCCAGCCTGAAGCTGACGGCGCCGCGCTACCAGGACATCCGGGCCGGGCAGGTAGCACTGCTCAGCTCGCCGGACGGCGGGGCGCTGGTCCGGGTCATCGCCGGCCAGGTGGCCGGGCACGGCGGTCCCGGCGTCACGCACACCCCGATCACGCTGCTGCACGCCACGCTCCAGCCCGGCGCCCGGCTGCGGCTGCCGTGGCGGCCCGACTTCAACGCGCTCGGCTACGTGCTGGCGGGATCCGGCTCCGCCGGAGCGGAGCAGCGGCCGATCCGGACCGGCCAGCTAGCCGTGTTCGGCGACGGCGACGCGGTCACGTTCACCGCCAGCGGCCAGGCCGACGGGCCGAGTGCGGGCCTGGACATCCTGGTCCTGGGCGGCCAGCCGATCCGGGAGCCGGTCGCGGCTTACGGCCCGTTCGTCATGAACACCAGGGACGAGCTGATCCAGGCGTTCGAGGACTACCAGGCCGGCCGCCTCGGCTCGATCCCGGCCCAGCCGCGCGAGATCCCGGCCGACCCCCGCCCCGGCCACGACGTGCTCGGCTGATCGCCGCACGGTCACCATGATCCTGTAAAGAAAGTGCGGTGCTAGCAGTACTTTCTTTACGTGCTCGCGCGTCCGCGTTGACGGCGGGCCAGGATCGGAGCATGTCTCACCTCATCGTGCTGGTGCCGGCCCCGGCCCTGGGACCGGCCAGCTGGCGCCCGGTGGCCGAGCGGCTGGCCGTGGCCGGGCGGGATGTGGTGGTGCCGTCGCTGCGGGGGTTCGCCTCCGGCGCCCCGCCGTACGCGCGGCGGCTGACCGAGCTGGCGGCGCGGCAAGTGCCGGCCACACCGCGGGACTCGGTGGTGCTGGTCACTCACTCCGGCGCCGGGGCGTTCGCCGGGCAGCTGGCGGCCGCGATCGGGGCAGGCGAGACCATCGCGGTGTTCGCCGACGCCGGGCTGCCCGGACTGGATGGGGCCGGGCCGGTGGTGGACGCCCAGTTCCTGCCCTACCTGAGCCGGATCGCCCGTGACGGCATCGTGCCGCCGTGGCCGCAGTGGTGGCCGGACGAGGACCTGTCCCCGCTGTTCCCGGACGAGCGGACCCAGCGCGAGGTGACCGCCGAGGCGGAGGCGCTGCCGCTGGCGTTCTACGAGGAGACCCTGCCGCCGGTGTCAGCCGGCTGGCCTCCGGCGCGGGCCGGCTACCTGCTGTTCTCGCCGGGGTACCGGCCGGCCGCGGACCGGGCTGCGGCCCTGGGCTGGCCGGTCACCGAGGTCCCCGGCGAGCACCTGCACATGCTGGTCAGCCCGGCCGAGGTTGCGGACGCGATCGCGGCCCTGGCCGGACCGGGCTGACCCCGGCTGACTCAGGCGGCCAGGCGGCGGAGGGCGCCGCGGACGACCTGCGGGTCGGTGGTGGTCCAGTACGGCGGCAGCGAGGCGCGCAGGAAGCCGCCGTAGCGGGCGGTGACCAGGCGCGGATCCAGGATCGCCACCACGCCCCGGTCGCTCATCGTGCGCAGCAGCCGGCCGGTCCCCTGGGCCAGCAGCAGCGCCGCCTGCGACGCCGCCACCTCCATGAACCCGTTGCCGCCCCTGGCCGCCACGGCCCGCTGCCGGGCCGAGGCCAGCGGGTCATCCGGCCGCGGGAACGGGATCCGGTCGATCACCACCAGCTGCAGCGACCGGCCGGGCACGTCGACGCCCTGCCATAGCGACAGGGTGCCGAACAGGCAGCTGGCCTCGTCGGCGGCGAACTGGCTGATCAGCTGCGCGGTCTGGTCCTCGCCCTGGCACAGCAGCGGGAAGTCGATCCGCTCGCGCAGCTCGTCGGCGGCCTGGCGGGCCGCCCGCATGGAGGAGAACAGCCCGAGCGTGCGGCCGCCGGCCGCGGCGATCAGCTCGCGCAGCTCGTCCAGGTAGGACTCGGGCAGCCCGGCCCGGCCGGGCGGCGGCAGGTGCCGCGCCACGTACAGGATGCCGCTGCGCGGGTGGTCGAACGGCGAGCCCACGTCGATGCCCCGCCAGTCCATCGGGTGCTGCGCCGGCTCGCCCGGCGGTTCAGCGGGCCGGGGCGTCGGCACCGGCGCGGCTGACGGCGCCGGCGACGACTCGGGGACCTCGCCGGACTCCCCCGGCTGGGCGGTACCGGGCTGGGCAGTACCGGGCTGCCCGGTGCCGGGCAGGCCCCACTGGCGGGCCAGCGGCTCGAACGAACCGCCGAGCGCCAGCGTGGCCGAGGTGAGCGCGACCGTCCGGCGGCCGAACAGGCGCGCTGCCAGCAGCCCGCCCACCTGCAGCGGCGCCACCCGCAGGGTGGGCGGCCTGGACGACTCCTGCGCCAGCGGGCGGTCCAGCCACACCACGTCGGTGCGCGCCGCGAGGTCGGAGCCGAACGCGCCGAGGATCCGGTCGGCCGCTTCCCGCAGCTCATCGACCGCTACGAAGGCGGACCGGCGGACGGCGATCCGTTCTGGTTCTTCGTCGCTGTTCTTGCCGCCGGCCCGCAGATCGGCGGCGCAGTCGGCGGCCGCGTCCCGGATCGCGGTCAGCGGCAGCGCCAGGTCGTCCGGCAGCAGGTCGAGGCGGCCGGCCGACAGCGCGGCCAGCACCTGGTCGGCGTCCTGCCCGGCCGCCTGGAGCCGGGCGATCAGCTTCTCCTCGGCCATCTTGCCGCAGCGGCGGACCGCGCTGTCCACGGCCGGGGCGGACAGCTCGTCGGTGGCGACCGAGGTCACCCGGTCCACCAGGTCATGGGCCTCGTCGATGATCACCACGTCGTGCTCGGGCAGCACGATGTTGTTCTCCAGCGCGTCGATGGCCAGCAGCGCGTGGTTGGTCACCACCACGTCGGCCCGGCCCGCCGCCTCCCTGGCCAGCTCGGCGTGGCACTGGGTGCCGAACGGGCAGCGCGGCGCGCCGATGCACTCCCTGGCGGTGACCGCGACCTGGCGCCAGGCCTGCTCGGACACGCCGGGGACCAGCTCGTCCCGGTCCCCGCTAGGAGTCCTGGCGGCCCATTCGTGCAGCCGCCGGACCTGCTTGCCGACGGCCGACGCGGCGGCCGGGTCGAACAGCGTGTCCTGCGGGTCGTCCTGGGCGCCGGTGCCCAGCCGCTGCAGGCACAGGTAGTTGCGGCGGCCCTTGAGGATCGCGAAGACCGGTTCCCTGGGCAGCAGCGGCGCCAGCGCGGCGGCCAGCCTCGGCAGGTCCCGGTCGACCAGCTGGCGCTGCAGCGCGATGGTGGCGGTGGACACCACCACGGCGGCACCGGTCTCGATGGCGTGCCGCACCGCCGGGACCAGGTAGGCCAGCGACTTGCCGGTTCCGGTGCCGGCCTGGACGGCCAGGTGCTCGCCGCTGCTGATCGCGTGCTGCACGGCCAGGGCCATCGCGACCTGGCCCGGCCGCTCGGCGCCGCCGATGCCGGCCACCGCGGCCGCGAGCAGCTCGGTAACCTCGGGCACGCCGGTGCGCTCATCGTCAGCGACGCTGACCTTGCCGGGCCGACTGGGAGCCACGGGGCAAAACGCTACCCTGCCAGTCGGACCGCGCAGCGCTGCCGCGCGCTAGCCCGGACGCCAGCGGCCGGATAACCAGTTGGCTCGCCTGCTCCCGGCGGCTTACCGTAAGCGCCGGCGCATCATCGGCCCAGAACGGGGTGCGCGGACCTGAGCCCGGCAGGCTGGCTGCCGGCACCGTCAGGAGGTAAGACCATGGTTATGGTCCGGTTCTTCCGTGCCAGGGCGGCCGCCATCGGCGCCGAACCCGGCCGGTGCGCACTTCCTGCATGACCACGAGCTGACCGGCCGCCTGGCCAGGGCTTCCGGGGCACGGCCCGGCCGGGTGGTGCTGGATCTCGGCGCTGGCCGCGGCGTGATCACCGCCGCGCTGGCCGCGACCGGGGCGCGGGTGATCGCGGTGGAGCGGGACCCGCGGCTGGCCGCCGGGCTGCGGCGGCGGTTCGCCGCCGATCCCCGGGTTGAGGTGGCCGAGGCCGACCTGCGCTGGCTGGCACTGCCGCGGCGTGGCTTCCTGGTCGTAGCCAGTCCGCCGTTCTCGGTCACCACCGCGCTGTGCCGGCGCCTGCTCGGCGACCCGGCGGTCCGGCTGGCCGGGGCCGAGCTGATCATCGCCATGGGCGCCGCCAGGTGGCTGGCCGACCCGCGGCCGCGGGACGAGCAGACCGCCTGGTGGGCCAGCCGTTATGAGCTGCGGCTGACCCGGCCGGTCAGCCCGGCCAGCTTCGTGCCGCCGCCGCGGGTGAATGCCGCCTGGCTGTCCGTGCGGCCCCGGCAGATCACCGCCTCGGCGGCCGGCCAGCGGCGGCTGCGGGCGCTGCTGCGCGCCGCCTACCGGAGCCCGCGGACCCGGTCCGGCCGGGCCGATGCCGTGCTGGCGCTGCCCCGGCGGCTGCTGGTCCGGGCGGCGGTGGATCCCAGGACCCCGGCGGCCATGCTGACCGCCGAGCAGTGGCACCGGCTCGCGCTGCTGCTGGCGGGCGGCGTCCCTGAATAGGCGCGGCGGCGCCTGGCTGCGCTGTACTCCTGGCTGTGCAGTACTCCTGGCTGTGCAGTACTCCTGACTGGCACGGGCCGCTGCCGCGATCGGGCCGGAGCTGCGACGATAATCGCATGACCGAACCGAACCCCGGCACCGCGGCCTTCCGTGCCGCCCGCGATCTGCTGCTGCGGCACCGCGATGACTACCAGGCGGCCATGAGCCAGTTCGCCTGGCCGGAGCTGACCGAATTCAACTGGGCCCTGGACTGGTTCGACGTGATCGCCGCCGAGCACCCGGACACCGACGCGCTGCGGGTGATCGCGCCGGGCAGCGACACCCGGCTCAGCTACGCGGCGCTGTCCGCGCGCTCGAACCAGGTCGCGAACTGGCTGCGCCAGCTCGGGGTGCGCCGCGGCGACCGGCTGCTGCTGATGCTCGGCAACATCGCCCCGCTGTGGGAGGTCATCCTGGCCGCGATGAAGCTGGGCGCGGTGATCATCCCGGCGTCCACGCTGCTCGGACCGGAGGACCTGGCCGACCGGGTGGAACGCGGCACGGTGCGGCACGTCGTCACCGAGACCGGCCTGGCGGCCAGGTTCGACCGCATCGCCGCGGACCTGACCCGGATCGCGGTATCGCCAGGCCAGAGCGCCCAGGAGCCCGGCCAGGAGCCTGGCCGGGAGCCCGGCACGGATGGCCAGCGGCCCGGCCTCACTGGCCGGGTGGCACGACTACGCGGACTCGGCCGGGGCGCCCGCCGCCTTCGCCGCGGACGGCCGGACCCTCGCCTCCGACCCGCTGCTGCTGTACTTCACCTCGGGCACCACGGCGCAGCCCAAGCTGGTCGAGCACACCCACGCGTCCTACCCGGCCGGCCACCTGAGCACGATGTACTGGCTCGGCCTGCGGCCCGGCGACGTGCACCTGAACATCTCCTCGCCCGGCTGGGCCAAGCACGCCTGGAGCAACGTGTACGCGCCGTGGAACGCCGGCGCCACCGCCCTGGTGCTCGGGCATGACCGGTTCTCGGCCGAGGCGCTGCTCGGGGCGATCGGCGAGTGCGGGGTGACGTCGCTGTGCGCGCCGCCCACCGTCTGGCGGATGCTGGTGCAGGCCGACCTGGCCAGCGCGGACATCGCCAGCCTGCGCGAGTGCACCGGGGCGGGCGAGCCGCTGAACCCCGAGGTGATCGAGCAGGTGCGGCGGGCCTGGCGGCTCACCGTGCGGGACGGCTACGGCCAGACCGAGACCACCGCCCAGATCGGCAACTCGCCGGGACAGCCGGTCCGCCCCGGATCCATGGGCCGGGCGCTGCCCGGCTACCAGGTGACCCTGCTGGACCCGGTGACCGGCGAGCCGGGCGAGGAGGGCGAGATCTGCCTGGACCTGTCCGCGCGCCCGCTCGGCCTGATGACCGGCTACACCGGCGACCCGGACCGGGCGGCCGCCGCGATGCGCGACGGCTACTACCACACCGGCGACGTGGCCAGCCGGGACGGCGACGGCTACATCACCTACGTGGGCCGCACCGACGACGTGTTCAAGGCGTCGGACTACCGGATCTCCCCGTTCGAGCTGGAGAGCGTGCTGATCGAGCACGAGGCCGTGGCCGAGGCGGCCGTGGTGCCGTCACCGGATCCGCTCCGGCTGGCCGTGCCCAAGGCCTATGTCGTGCTGACCGCCGGGACCGAGCCGTCGGCGGACACCGCGCGGTCGATCCTGGCCTACGCCAGGCAGTGGCTCGCGCCGTACAAGCGGGTGCGCCGGATCGAGTTCGCCGACCTGCCGAAGACCATTTCCGGCAAGATCCGCCGGGTCGAGCTGCGCGGCAAGGAGGACGCCCGGCACGGCGGCACGGCGGCGGCGCCCGCGGGAGCGGACACCGCCGCGGCACGCGGAGCCACGAGTTCTGGGAGGAAGACTTCCCCGACCTGAAGGCCTGAGCCTGCGGCCGGGCCTGGGACACGACCCGGTGCGAGGTGATTACCGGCACGGCAACCCGCCACCGGCAGTATCTGCTGGGCAGACCTGGGAGAACCGCGCGGGAGCCGACCAGCAAAACGGCGGCCAGTCCTGATCATCCAGGCCGACCCATTCAACGCCAGCCGGCTGAACACGACGCTGGCCGCCGTGATCACCTCGAGCACCGGCCTGGCTGCCATGCCAGGCAATGTCTTCCTGCCGGCCGCATCCTCTGGCCTGCCCAGGGACTCTGTCGTGAACGTCACCGCGCTGGTGGCCCTGGACAAGACCGACCTGGACGCCGAGGCCGGATGCCTCCCGGCCGGGCTCATGGCCGACGTCGATCGCGGGCTGCGCCGCGTGCTCGGGCTCTAGCTGGTCACGTCGGCGGTGGTCAGCCGGGCCCAGGCGACGGACCCGAAGATAATTACGTAAAGGCCGAACGACAGCAGTCCGTGGGTCAGGTCCGGCCAGGCGACCGGCGTCCGGAGCAGCGCGTCGAACGACAGCCACCAGTGCGTCGGCAGGTACGGGTGCACGACGGCGAACTGGGACACGCTGTCGGCGACCTCGCTGGCCACCGCGATGACCAGGATGGCCGCGATGGCCGCGATGGCATGCTCGGTGAGGGTCGAGATGGCCAGCCCGATCGCGGCGAGCGAGGCCATCGCGGCCGCCACGTACAGCGTGACGAACAGCAGCCGCAGCAGCCCGGCAGGCAGCGAGACGGTGACCCCGGACAGCAGCGTCACCGGCCCGACCGGGAACAGGATCGCCCCGACCGCCAGCGCGACCGCCGCTACCAGCAGGCACCCGCACAGGCAGAACACGACCAGCGCGGTGTACTTGACCAGCAGCAGCCTGGTCCGCCCGGCGGGCACGGTGAGCAGGTTGCGCAGCGTCCCGTGCCCGGCCTCGCCGGCCACCGTGTCCCCCGCCACCACGGCCACCACCAGCGGCAGCGCCAGGGTCAGCATCACCACCAGGGACAGGAACGCCAGGAACACCCCGTTGCCGGCCACCTGGTCCAGGAACGCCGGGCCCTGCCCGCCGCCCCCGCCGGGCGAGCCGGCCAGCCGGATCGCGAACCCGATCAGCACCGGGATCGCGGCCAGCACCGCGAGCAGGGCGAGGTTGCGCCAGCGCAGGAAGATCAGCCGCAGCTCCGAGCGCAGCAGCCGGAGCCAGGCGGTCACCGGCAGGGGCGGCCGTCCGTCGTCGGCCGGCGCCGGGTCAGCCGGCAGCCAGCGGCGGGCTAGCCGTTGACATCGAAGCCCTCACCGGTGAGCTCCACGAACAGGTCCTCGAGACTGGCCCCCGGCGTCGCCAGCCCGGCCACGCCGACGCCGGCCTGCACCAGCAGCGGCGCAGACCTTCTCCGGGGCCTGGCCGCCGAGCTGGGCGCTGACCTGGCCATCGGCCGACTCGACGTCGGCCAGCCCGAGGTCGGCCAGCACGCCGGCGGCCAGCTCGGTGTCCTGAGTGCGCACCAGGATCCGGGACGAACCGCGGCCGCGCAGCTCATCCAGCGTGCCCTGGAACACCAGCCTGCCCGCCCGCATGACGCCGACGTGCGAGCAGATCTGCTCGACCTCGGCGAGCAGGTGCGAGGAGACGAAGATCGTGGTGCCGTCGGCGGCGATCTGGCGGACCAGGTCCCTGACCTCCCTGGTGCCCTGCGGGTCCAGGCCGTTGGTGGGCTCGTCCAGGATCATCAGCTCGCGCGGCTGCAGCATCCCGGCCGCGATCGCCAGCCGCTGCTTCATGCCCAGCGAGTAGGCGCGGTAGTGCTTGCGTGACGCGGCGGACAGGCCGACCCGCTCCATCGCGAGCGCGATCCGGCCGGCCGCGGTGCGCGGATCCGCGGTCCGGTCGGCCGCGTCATAGCGGGCCAGGTTGGCCTGGCCGGACAGGAACGAGTAGAAGGCCGGACCCTCGACCAGCGAGCCGACCCTGGGCAGCACCGCGTTCAGGCCGTCCGGCATGGCCGCGCCGAGCAGCCGGTGGCTGCCCTCGGTCGGCTGCACCAGGCCGAGCAGCATCCGGATCGTGGTGGTCTTGCCCGAGCCGTTCGGGCCGAGGAAGCCGTAGACGCTGCCGCGCGGCACGGCCAGCG
The DNA here is from genome assembly GCA_963719705.1 of uncultured Actinomycetota bacterium. Lineage (GTDB taxonomy): Bacteria > Actinomycetota > Actinomycetes > Streptosporangiales > Streptosporangiaceae > CAVRCV01. Next base: position 109,023 of record CAVRCV010000004.1, on the reverse strand, counting down.
CGACGTCGTCCACCGCGACCTGGCCGCTGCGGAACCGCTTGGTCAGGCCCCGGCTGGCGATCGCCAGCTCGGCGGGATCCGCCGGGCCGCGGCCGCCGGAGGCCGGCGCCGGGCCGGGCCGCAGGCCGTCCTGCCCGGCTGCCTGCGCGGCTGGCGCTGGCCGGCCGAACGTGATCTCGTCTCGCTGGGCTCCTCGCGGCAGGCCAGCGCTCACTTGGCCTTCGCCGCGGCGGCGTAGAGAACGGCCGGGGTCACCGCGCCGATCAGCACCCGGCCGTCGCTGGTGAGCAGGACCGACAGCAGGCTGGTACGGATCAGCCGGCCGCTACCCCAGGAGCCGTGCACCGGCTGGGCCGCGCGCAGCACCAGGCGCAGCAGCGGCGGCAGCGGCGCTGCCGGGCCGGCGACGGTCAGCGAAGGCGGGTTCACCGCGGCCGGAGCCGGGCTGGCGACCTTAGTCGAGATGACCACCGAAGAGCCGCCCGCTGACGAGCTGACCGAGCCCGGCACCTGCACCTGAACCGAGCTGCTGGCCCCCGGCGGGCCCGGCGGGGGCGCCGGGACCGGCTGGGCGCCCAGCATCGGGGCCACGGCGCCGGCCGAGTGCAGCACCAGCACCGCCAGCCAGCCGGTGCCGATTACCTGCGGCCCGCCGGCGGGCGACGGGGTGTGAACGTTGATGAAGCCGCCGCCGTTGGCCGGGTGAGCGGCGATCTGAGCTTGCAGCGCCTGGCGCAGCTTGCGGAACGCGGCGGCGCGCTGTGCCGGGGATCCGTGCGCGAGCGCCGCGTGCAGCTGCCGGCGCAGCCTGGCCGGGAGAACGGGCGCAATGCGGACTGTTCCGGACGCGGGGCTGAGGCTGGCGCGCATGCCGAGCCTGCAGTGCACGATCCGCGGCAGCGCCTGCACCGGCGCGCCGGACACCTTCACCTGCTTCGAGCGCACGTTAACCGGGCGGCCGCAGAGCCGGATGAGCGGACCGGGCACGACCGGGCGGACGCCGGCCAGGCCGCCCAGCAGGCCGGGTCCGAGCCTGGGCACCGTGATCGTCTTGACCTTGGCGCCGGGCGGCGGGGTAAAGCTGAAATTCGACGCGGCCGGGCGGGCGAACGACAGCGAGGTGAAGCCGACCTGATAGGCCGGGCTGGTGGCGCCGCGGGCGAACACCTCCAGGCGCAGCGGCAGGTAGCCGCGGGCGTCGATGGCGATCCGGATCTGGCCGATCAGCGAGCCGCTGGTCTTCGGCGCGAGCGCGAGCTGGTAGGCGGCCTGGCCGGCCACCATGACGTTGGACTGCACGCTCACCGTGCTGGTCGGCCCGACCGCCGCCAGAAGGCTGCGTGCTGCCTGCAGGGGGGTAGGCCCAGCGCGGTTGAGCATCCCGGTCACACCGCTGACCTCGGGCAGAAGACTGTGATCCGGCCGCGCCCGCCATGATCGAGTCCACCCGGCAGCGGAGGTTGTGCCGGTCCAGCCGGCCGGCAGCGCGACCCCGGCCGACGGCACGATGTGGGTGGCGGTGTTCGTGCTTGAGTTCCAGAGCCAGATCTGGCGGCCGTCCTGGCGCAGGTCGGTCTCGCCGAGCTGGACCGGGACCGCGATCCTGAGCCGGCCGGGACCGTCGGACCAGAACGAGAAGCTGTGCGAGCCGGCCAGCAGCGAATAGCCGGGCACGCCGCCGCCGAAATCCGACTGCGGCAGCTGCGGCAGGCCGAGCGAGGCGTCCTCGGTGACCGTGCCGCTCAGCGCGGACGGCGGCCGGGCCGCGATCGCGTCAGCCAGCAGCGCGGCGGCGCTGCGGTGCGGCAGGACCGGCGCGGCCTGCGCGCTGGCCAGCACGGAACCCGCGATGACCAGCCCGGCCGCGGTCACCACGGCGACGGGCACCGCCCAGGGCGCATACCGCGGCAGCCTGCGTGCCTGCGTTCCCGAGTTCCGGCCCACCTTCGCTCACCTCCGGCCGACGGCCGGCCTGCTCAGCCGACCTTGTCCCCATCGTATGCCTGGCGGCTGGGGCGTCTGGCTACGCAACGATCGGGGGCCACAGGTTGTGCCCGGCGGCCAGCGGATCGCCGGGCCACTCGTGCATCGCGTCCAGGTTGTCGTGCGCCGGGTACCTCGCGGCGGCCGGGCCGTCGGCGAAGGCGCGCAGCACGTTGGCCGTCACCCGGCGGGTGAAGCGGCCGCAGGCCCTGGTGATCCCCCAGCCGTAGAGCGGCGGTCCGAACGACTCCACCCAGCGCATCGTGCCCGCGTTGAACACCCCGGCGCCGCCGCTGTGGGTGTAGTAGGCCGAGTCAGCGTAGCTGTTGACCCCGTGGCAGGTAACCGGGGAGTGGGACAGCACCTGGATCGGGCGCGGCACCGGGTAACCGGGATTGACCCGGTCGTACTCGATGCCGACCAGCGCCGCGAACCTGGTCCCCCGGACCGCCCCGGTGCCCCGGAACACCCAGGCGTCCGGGGTGGCGACCACGTAGTCGGCGACGGTCGGGAAGCCCTCGTACAGGGTGCCGATCACCGACGACTCCGGGTCCGGGTGCGGCGGCTCCCGCCAGTCGCTGGTGACCAGGGCGTTGTCCCTGCCGTACATGGGGTCCTGCTGGTAGCTGGTCTTGTAGCAGACGACGACCCGGTCGCTGCCCAGCCTGGTCGGCTCGAGCCTGGTCCGGCGGAACATCGCGTTGGCGCCGAGGAAGGCCAGGTTGACCCCGGCGTCCCTGGCCGCGGTGACGTGGGCCCGCTCCGGCGGGGACCAGTACTCGTCGTGGCCGGGCGAGATCAGCGCGCTGGCGCCGTTCAGAGCGCTGCCGTCGGTGGCGATGTCCATGCTGGTCAGGTACGCCAGCGGCAGGCCCATCCGCTCGGCCAGGCTGATCAGCTTCCGCTCGTAGACCAGGAACAGGTAGGCGCCGTCCACGTCGTAGGGCCGGTCCAGGCTGACCGCGTAGGCCCGGTCGGCGTACTGGCCGGCAGGGCCGTTGTACAGGTCGTAGCCGCCCCAGGCGTTATAGGCCTGCCAGGTCGCCACCCCGTTCTTCAGCACCACCTTGCCCGCCGTGCTCGGCGACCGGACGGTGAGCGGGACGTAGCGCTGCGCGCCGGACTCGGCGTCCAGCCGGAGCAGGTAGGAGCCCGGCGGCCAGCCGTCCGTCGGCACGGTCAGCGACACGCCCCAGTCGGCGTGCACCGTGTTGGTGGCCTCGATCCGGGTGGCCGGCCGCTGCCGGTGGCCGCGCACCGGCCCGGACTGCCAGACCCGGCGGGCCAGGTCACCGCGGTACCAGCCGATGCGGAAGGCCCGGACGGTGAACTCGCGCGCGGTGGTGGACACGTACAGGTGCACCGGCTGGCCGGGCAGCACGCCGGACTGGCCCGCGTAGCCCATGATCGCGTGCGGTGCGCCGGGGTCCCTGATGTGCCAGTCCCGGTCGCCGGGCAGCGAGTTCTCCGGTACACCCCGCCGGTGCCCGGCGGGGTACCTCGAGCTGGCACCAGACGGCGGGCCGGCCGCGCCGCCGGACGGGCCGGAGCAGCCGGACAGCCCGAGCCCGGCCGCGGCGGCCGTCCCGGCCGCGCCGCCGATGAACGCCCGGCGGCTGATCCGGTTACCGCGCTTGCTCATCTGACAGCCTGTTCCTGCTCACATCGCCCGGTTCGCCTCATCCCTCAGGATGCCCGAGCGAGCACCGCAGTCCGGTCAAACCAGGGAAGATCTTCGGCCCGGCCGCCCCACGGCTACCAGCGGCCCCACGGCAGCAGCGCGGTCACAGCGACCGCGGCGAACAGCAGGGTGAGGTAGAGGATCGACAGGTGGAACAGCCGCATCGGCGCCTGCCGGCCGCCGTGCGCCACCCGCCCGCGCAGCCGGTGCGCCTCGGCCAGGAACCAGGCGCCGAGGACCACCGCGCAGCCGCCGTACAGCCAGCCGGAGTACGGGGCCAGCGCCAGCGTGGCGCCGACCATGGCGTAGGAGTAGATCAGGATCTTGCGGGCCACCGTGGCGGCGGGCGCGACCACCGGCAGCATCGGCACGCTGGCCGCCGCGTAGTCGTCCTTGAACTTCATGGCCAGCGCCCAGAAGTGCGGCGGGGTCCAGAAGAAGATCACCGCGAACAGCACGATGGCCGGCCAGGCCACGGTGCCGGTCACCGCGGCCCAGCCCACCAGCACCGGGAAGCACCCGGCGGCGCCGCCGATCACGATGTTGGACGCGGTGCGCCGCTTCAGCCCGAGCGTGTAGACGAAGACGTAGAACAGGATCGCCCCGTCGGCCAGCGCCGCGGCCAGCCAGTTCGCGAGCAGGCCGAGCAGCAGCGTGGCCGCGGCGCCGCAGCCGATGCCGAAGACCAGGGCCTCGGCCGGCCTGATCGCCGCCCTGCCGCCCTTGGCCACCAGCGGGCGGCGCGAGGTGCGCCGCATCAGCGCGTCGATGTCCCGGTCGATGTAGCAGTTCAGGGTGTTCGCGCAGCCTGCCGCGAGCGCCCCGCCGAGCAGGGTGACCGCGAGCAGCCGGGGCGAGGGCAGGCCCCGCTTGGCCAGCAGCATGGTCGGCACCGTGGTGACCAGCAGCAGCTCGATGATCCGCGGCTTGGTGAGCTGGAACAGCGACCTGGCCACTAGCCGGGCCGGCCGCCGCCCGGCGGCCGGGGGCCCGGTAGCACTGCCTGGCGCCCCGCCGGGCAGATCCGCCTGCCCCGGCAGTGCTTGCCCGGGCAGTGCGCCCGTCGCCTGTGTCACTCGCCCTCCGTACTGCCAGTACCCGTGCTGCCGGTACCCGAGCTGCCGGTGTCCGTGCCGCTGGCGCCCGTGCCGCTGGCGCCCGTGCCTGGAGCGCCCGTGCCGCCGGTGCCGGAATCGTCGGCTGGCTCGCCCGGCGCTGCTGCGGCGCCATCCGGCTCAGCCACCCTACCGGCCGCTGCCTGCGCTGCCAGCGGTGCCCCGTGCGGCTCGGCCGCCGACTCGGCGGTCCCGCCGCCGGGCGCAACGGACAGGCCGCCGGCCGACCGCGGCGTCGCGGGCCGCGCCGGGCTCGGGCACGCCGCCCTGGGCCGGCAGGATCCGGCGGGCCGGCACCCGCGCGTGCGGCCGGGAGAACAGGACCACGTACAGGGCCGCTCCGGCGACGATGAACAGCACCATCGGGAACAGGAACGTCCAAAAGTACCCGCCCCGCACGTTGTCCGAGGTCACCGCCGCGAGTATCAGTCCAGGCATCGCTGCCTCCCGTTATCGGTCGTCAGGCTGTTCATCGCACCCTGTTCATCTGGCGCGCCAGGCGGAGCTGCGCCAGGACGGGCCCGGCGCGGCCAGCAACCGGTCCAGGCCCGCCGACAGCTCGGCGGACTCCTCCTCGGAGAGCCACCGGTTCAGCAGCGCCACCCCGGCGGCGATCAGCGGCGGCAGCATCCCCATCCACAGCACGGCACCGGCCAGCTGCTGATCGTCGAGCACCGTCATGACGTGGTGCGCGGCCCCGTGGTATCCGGCACCGCCGTAGACCGGGTACAGCACGCTAGAGCCGAACACCAGCACCATGCCGAGCACCGTGCCGGCCACCACCGTCCCGGTGAGCAGGGCCAGCCGCCGCAGCGGCGTGGCCAGCGGCCTGAGCGGGCGCGAGCCGATCAGCTGGAGCCACAGCACGATTCCCGCGGCGAGGTAGCAGGCATGCTCGGCGACCGCGGCCGCGCGGCTGGTGACCACCAGGTCGAACGCGACCGGCAGGTGCCAGCCTAGCCAGACCAGGTTGACCGCCGTCACCGCGAGCAGGGGCCTGGCCAGCAGCCGCCGCCCGCCGGGCCGGTGCCGCCCGGCCGCACTCCCGGCGCCGCCGCCCCCGGCCGAACCAGCCCAGGGCAGGCACCGGGCCAGGGCCGTCCAGGGCGCGCCGAGCACGATCAGCCCCGGCCCGACGAACATCAGGATCAGGTCCTGGACCGCCCGCACCCAGATGTAGACAGCCGACCAGTAAGCCAGCGGGGAGACCAGTGCCAGCAGCACCAGCGCCAGGCCAAGGTGAAACACCATGGCCTCACGCCGCAGCTGCGGCCACCCGGCGGCCGGCCGGGTACCGGCCCGCAGCCGGGCCAGCCCGGTCAGCTGCGCCGCGGCGAGGACGGCATAGCCCGCCAGCACCGGCCAGTTGCCCGACCAGTGGGTGAGAGCCATGTCCATGCGGTCGCCTCCTGGCGCCTGCGCGCCGTGGGCGCCGGCCGTGGCCAGCGCCTTGTCGATCAGCGCTCCCGGTAGATCAGTGCACCTGGTAGAACAGCACCCACGCCACGATCGCGATCACCGCCAGGTAGTTCCACACCACGGTGAACGCGCTCAGCGACGCCTGGAACCGCTGCACCGCGAACGCCTCGGCGTAGGTGGGCGGCTGCTCCACGAAGAAGATGACCGGCACCGGCCGGCACCGCATGATCAGGATCTCCAGCCAGACCATGGCGCCGAACGTGATGACGATGAACACCGGGTAGAAGCCGGTGAACACGCTGGCGAATCCCGCCGCCCCCGGCTGGAAGGGCAGGTTCAGCAGCTGCCAGACCTGCACTCCGATGGCGCCGAGGCCGAGCAGCAGTGCCAGCACGGCCCCGGCCAGCCAGGCCGCCTTCCGGCCGGCCTTGATCAGCTGGAGCACCCCGGTCTGCACGGCCGCGCTGGCCACCACCAGCGCCATGACCAGCGCGCCGGCCCACGCCTGCGGCGCGGTCAGGGTGCTCGTCGGGTACCACATGTCATGCGAGTTCAGCGACTTCAGGTAGAAGAACGCGAACACGAACGCGCCGAAGCCGAATGACAGCGAGCCGATGCCCAGCCGGGCGCCGGTCCAGGAGGCATTCAGCGCCGCCTCGTGGTAGAAGCTCGCCTCCTCCTCGGCCCGGCTCAGCCCGGCAGCCGACGGCGGCGGCGGCGAGGTGGTTTCGGCCATGTCTATGCCTCCGCTCGCACCGACGGGGCAGCGGCGATCGCCGCGCTCAGCACCCCGGCCGGCGGGTTCAGGTCGGCCACCGGCTGGGCATCCTTCGTGCCGTAGTCATACGGGCCGGACAGCACGACCGGAACATGCTCGAAGTTACCCGGCGGGGGCGGCGAGGCGATCTGCCATTCCAGGCCGCGGGACCGCCACGGGTTGCCTTCCTCGCGGGCCCGGACGAACACGGTGGACCAGACGAAGTTGACCACGAAGATCAGGATCGAGCCGCCCAGGCCGAAGGCCGAGATCGACACCCAGTCGTTGATCGTCTGCAGGTTGGTCGCGTACTCGAACACCCGCCGCGGCTGGCCCGCCATGCCGACCGCGAACAGCGGCAGGAAGGTCGAGTTGAAGAAGATGAACATGGTCCAGAACTGGATCTTGCCCAGCCGCTGGTCCAGCCTGATGCCCATCATCTTCGGCAGCCAGTAGTAGAGCCCGGCCATGAACGCGAAGATCAGCCCGCCCATGATCGTGTAGTGGAAGTGCGCCATCACGAAGAAGCTGCCGTGCTCGGTAACGTCGGCGGGCACGTCGGACAGGAACACCCCGGAGATGCCGCCGATCAGGAAGTTGAAGTACATCCCGAGGGTGAACAGCATCGGCACGGTGAACCGGATTTTCGCTTTCCAGAACGTGCCCATCGCGACCAGGTAGATGAACCCGGTCGGGATCGAGATCAGCTCGGTGGTGATCATGAACAGCGGGCGCATGTCCGGGTTGATCCCGCTGTCGAACAGGTGATGCTGCCAGACGAAGAAGCTGAGCAGGGTCACCCCGATCATCCCGGCCGCGGCGATCTTGTAGCCGAACAGCGGCTTGCGGCACATCACCGGGATGATCTCGGACACGATGCCGAAGCCCGGCAGGGCAAGGATGTACACCTCGGGATGGCCGAAGAACCAGAACAGGTTCTGGTACAGGTAGCTGCTGCCGCCGAGCTGGTCGGCGAAGAACGCGGTCTGCACCGTCCGGTCGGTGATGATCATGTACATGCCGCCGACCAGCACCGGGGCGGCCAGCACCATCAGGAACGAGGTCGCGACCATGGACCAGACGAACATCGGGATCCGGCTCCAGCGCATGCCGGGCGCCCGGTGGCAGATGACCGTGACGATGATGTTGAACCCGGCCAGCACCATCGAGATGCCCATCAGGCCGAACGCGAACGCGTAGGAGTCGGCGCCCTCGGTGGCCTGGATGGACAGCGGGGCGTAGCCGGTCCAGCCGAACGGGAACCCGCCGAGCAGCAGCCCGGACAGCAGGATCAGGAACGCGACCGGGGTGAGCCAGAACGACAGCGCCTCGATCCGGGGGAATGCCACCCGCTTGGACCCGATCATGATCGGCACCAGGTAGTTGCCGAACGGGCCGAGGATGACCGAGCTCATCAGCATCATCATCATCGTGCCGTGCTCGCCGACGATCTCCACGTAGGCGGACGAGCTGAACACGTGATGCACGGGCGAGAGCAGCTCGGTGCGGATCGCCATGGCGAACAGGCCGGCCGTGCAGAAGTAGATGATCATCCCGACCAGGTACTGCATCCCGACCACCTTGTGGTCGAGCGAGTACCGGAAGTACCTGGCCAGGCCGGTGGCCGCCCCGGCTTCCTCTTCCTGCACCGGAATCGGACGGCCGGCCATCTGCCGCAGGATGTCGTTGAACACGCCGAGCCCGGCCAGCCAGCCCACCACCAGGAAGGCATAGCCGAGCACCAGCGCGAGGTCGTTCGCGTCGGCGGTCGCCACCTGCTGGTACGCACCGCCGATGTGGTCGCCGAGCCAGTGCCCGAAGAGATAGCCGATGACCGCGCCGATCAGCCCGGTGTGCATGCCGGGGCGCAGCCACCAGGGCCTGCCGGCCGTGCCGCGACCGGCTCTCCGCCGCCAGGCTGTGCCCTCGTCGGCTCTGTCTCTATCGACATCAGGTCACCTTCTTCGCGGGACGAACGGCGGTGTCAGCCGGCTGAGGACGCACGACCACGCGGCTCACGGCTGGACCGGATCGGCCGGATTGTAGATAGCCGCCGCCGCCGCCGGTCAGGCCGAGCTTCACCAGTACCGTGCCGAGCTTGGACACCACCGTCGGGTCGTAGGTCAGCGCGTACGGCGGCAGCAGCCTGGTCACCGAGGCCAGCTGGATCCTGGTCTGAGCGGCCCAGGCCTGGAACTGCGATGGGGTCACGACCTTGCCGTAGTTGAACATCGCGCCGTGCCACAGGCCGCACAGCTCGGCGCAGCGGACCGTGATGCCGCCGGTGTGCAGCGGCTTGGTGTAAGCGACGTTGTTGACGCCGGGATTGGCGTCGGCTTTCACGCCCAGCTGGTAGGCCCAGAAGCTGTGGATCACGTCCAGTGAGGTCACGTTGAACTGGACCCACTGGCCCTCCGGCAGCACCAGCTGGGTGGTCTCGAAGCCGCCGAACTGCGGGTACCGGTAGGTGAACGCCCACTGCTGGCCGATCACCTGGACCTGGAGCGGGCTGCCGCCCGGCTTCCAGATCGGGCTCGCGCCCTCGCCGCCGCCCGCGCCGTGCGTGGTCACAGCTCGACGGTGCCGAACGCGGCCAGGGCCAGCACGATGACCGGGTCAGCGTGATCCAGGTGGCCTGCACCCTGGTGTTTCCGTGCAGCGGCGGGCCGTCCTCGTCATCGCCCTCCCGGTGCCGCCAGACGATCAGGGCGTAGCCAGCGTAGGTGAGCACGAACGCCATCACCGGCGCTGCCATCACGGCCATCACCCTGATGTCGAACTGCTGGCTGGCCGAGGCGGTGGCCATGCTCCCCGGCGGCAGGTGCGGTCCCCACACGAACCAGATGATCAGGTCCGCGGCAACGGAGATGACCAGCCAGGGGATGAAGATCCGCAGGCCGTGGTTTGGTTCGCGCACCGCGGCAGGCGGCGGGGTATCGGCTGCGGCGGCCATCAGGACACCACCTCCATGTTGCCGGTCATGAAGCCGATCGTCTGCATCGGGCCGCCGAATCCGTCCAGGTAGCCAAGGCCGCAGGGAATCCGGCACTGCCAGAAGTAGTTGCCCGGCGTCTTGGGGGTCATGAAGCTGAAGGTGACCACGGTGTGCGGGCCCGAGGTGCAGGGCGAGGTGCCGCACAGGTTGTTGTTCTGGGCCAGGGTGGTCGGGGACGCGACCGGGACGTTGATGTTGAGGCCCGGCATCGTGAACGTGTGCCCGACCGAGCACGCCCCCCACGAGTCCAGCACCGGCGTCGGCTTGCCGTTCACGTACTCGACGTCGCCCACCGTGCCGGTCACCCTGCCCCAGTACGGGTTGCGCAGCGGGGTGCAGCCGTCGTAGCCGAGGATGGTGATATCGACCTTGCTGCCGGCAGGCACCTGGAACAGCGTGGTATGCACCCACTGGCCGGTCTGCGGGCTCTTGATGAAGTACGACACCCAGTCCGGATGGGTGCTCACCGTATTCTGCGGATCCTCCTGCAGCGTGACGTGGACCGTCGCGCCGCTGTCCGGGGTCACGCCGGAGGCGAAGTCCTCGACCGGCGGGCCGCCCAGGAAATAGTGGATCACGACGAAAACGGCGACCGCGGCGACAGCCAGGAACCCCAGCAGGACGGTTACCGCGCGGGCCGGCACAGACACCAGCCACCACCTCGCTTCTTTACCGCGAGCAACACCGGATGGCCGCGCATGCCCGCGCGGCCGAGTCACAGCCCTGAACCTGACTGATCTTGCGATTCCGGGCATACGGACGGCAAGAACGCGGGCCGTGAATGACGAAACTGTCATAATCGGGCTTTACGCAGGCCATGGCACCGTTCTGCCCGCTACCTCGAACAACTACACTCCGCAATCGTGCGAACTCACACAGTGAGGTGACCCGCCCGCGGCATGTAATGCAATGGTTTGCTGACCGCCATGAAGCTTGACCGCGGCAGCCTGATGGAGTAGATCCTGTTGCTGAGCGCGCGCAGCGCGCCCCGCGGCATGGTAATCCCCTCTTGCCAGTGGAACAATCCGAAGCGAAGTGGCCGCAATGATCACAGAGCGACCCCAGGCAGGGTCGCGCCTGCTCGTCGTCGACGACGAGCCCGGGGTCCGTGATTTCATCGTCCGGGCCCTGATCGCGGACGGGTATGCAATCGATTTCGCCGGTGACGGCGAGCGCGGTCTCGAGCTAGCCGCCAGCGGCGGCTACCGCCTGGTCATCCTGGATCTGGTCATGCCGGGGATGGACGGCAGGCAGGTACTGGCGCGGCTGCGCCAGCAGCGGCCGGAGCAGGCGGTGCTGGTGCTCTCCTGCCTGACCGGCGTGGCCGCCAAGGTGGACTGCCTGGACCTGGGCGCGCAGGACTACCTGACCAAGCCGTTCGCGCTGGCCGAGCTGCTGGCCCGGGTCCGGGTCCAGCTACGCGGCCACGCCGGTCAGGCAGGAGAGCACCACGAGGTGATCAGGGCGGGCGCGCTGGTGCTCGACGTCGGCCGGATGCAGGCCGATATCGGGGTCGGTCCCACCTCGCTGACCCGGCTGGAGTTCCTGCTGCTGCGCGAGCTGGTCGAGCACGCGGGCGAGTCGGTCCCCAAAGACCGGCTGCTGGCCTCGGTATGGGGCATCGATTTCGACCCCGGCTCGAACGTCGTCGACGTGTGCGTCAGGCGGCTCCGGTCAAAGCTCGGGTTCGACCTGATCAAGACGGTGCGCGGTGCCGGGTATCAGCTCGCGTGCTAGCAGCCGGGATCGCGGCTGGCGCCCTCCTGCGGCCCTGCTCGACGCGGCCTGGGTGGTGCTGTGGCTGCTCGGCCTGGCCGGCATCGTGATCTTCGCCAGGTGGCGGGCCGCGCCCTACTACCTGGCCTGGCTGTGCTTCGCGGTGCTGTACAGCGTTCGGGTGCGCCGGGCCAGGGCGGACGCGACGGCTTCCTGGCCGCTCGCCGCGATGGTCGTGACCACCTTCGCGGCGGTCGGAACCGATGCCGCGACCGGAGCCGGGCCGGCCGGCGAGCTGGCCGACGTGCCGCTGATGGCCGCGATGTTCTGGGTCATGCTGTGGCACGCCGACCGCATGCTGGCCGCCGGCACCGAGCGGGCCACGGGCGCGGGGCCCGGTGGCGGCGAAGACAGTGCCCGGCAGCTGGCCACCCAGAGCCGGTTCCTGCAGGACGTCTCGCACCAGTTCCGCACCCCGATCACGATCGCGCTCGGGCACGCCGAGCTGCTGGCCCGCAGCCTGGCCGACGGTGAGCAGCAGCGCGACATCCACGTGGTCGTCGGCGAGCTGAACCGGCTGGCCAGGCTGAGCGAGCGGCTGCTGCTGATCGCCGCATCCGAGAACCCCGACTTCCTTCGCCCCGAGCCGGTGAGCCTGCCCGACCTGGCGATCGAGGCGCTGCGGCGCTGGCGGCCGGCCGCGCCGCGGAGCTGGCAGCTGGGCCAGCTCGACCCCGTGGTGGTGAGCGCCGACGCCGAGCGGCTCGGCCTGGCGGTGGACTCGCTGCTGGAGAACGCGGTACAGCACACCGGCCCGGATGACCAGATCAGGCTTTCGGTAGTGTGCGGTGAGCACACGCAGTTCGCGCGCATGATCATCGAGGACACCGGCACCGGCATCCCGCGGGATGCGCTGGACCGGATCTTCGACCGGTTCAGCACTGGCGGCGGCCCCGGCGGTCCGGGCGGTCCCGGCAGCCGCCAGGGCACCGGCCTGGGCCTGGCGCTGGTCTGCGCGGTCATGCGCGGGCACGGCGGCGAGGTCCTGGTACAGAGCACACCGCGCCAGGGCAGCCGGTTTGACCTGCTGCTTCCGGTGCAGGCGGCGGATGGCCGGGACCGGCCGGGCCAGCCGCGGGCCGCGCTGACGGCCGGCTCGCCGGGCAGTACCGCCTAGCCCGCGCGGCGGGACGGGCCGACCAGCCCTGCGGGAGCTGGAGAGGACGATGAACGAAGAGCACGATGACCAGTCGCCGGCCGATCTGCCCGGCCCGGCCCGGCCGGTTTCCGTCCCGGCAGTACCCCCGGCGGCCAGGCAAGGCGGGCTGGCCCGGCTGCGCGGGCTGAGCCGCACCGCCAGGATCGTCTACGCGGGCGCCGCGGTCGTGCTCGCGGCGGTGCTCGCGGTCTGGCTGAGCAGCAGCGGCCCGGTCCGGGCCAGGCAGGCGCAGCCGCTGGCCAGGAGCTTCGCCATGGCCGAGCTAGGTCAGCCCGGCCGCCAGGTTTCGCTGTCGCAGTTCAGCGGCAAGCCGGTGATCGTGAACTTCTTCGCCTCCTGGTGCGCCCCGTGCCAGCGGGAGACGCCGCTGATTGCCCGGTTCTACCGGGAGATGAAGGGACGGGTCATCGTTCTTGGCGTCGACGCCAACGACGAGACCGGCCCGGCGCTGCGGTTCGTCCGCGCCGCCGGCGTGGGCTACCCGGTCGGGTTTGACCCCAACCCGGCGCCGGTGGCGCTCGCCTACGGCGTGTACGGGCTGCCGCAGACGTTCTTCCTGAACGCCCGGCACCGGATCGTGTCCCGGATCCTCGGCGCGGTCACGATGAAGGAGCTGACCGACGGGGTCACCGCGATGAACGAGCGAGGCTGACCCGGTGGCCAGCCCGCCCGGCGGCGAGCCGCCCTACGTGCCGATCCGGGCCACCAGGTGGCCGGTCCGGCGGACGCCGGGCTGGCTGATCCTGGCCGGCCTCGCGGTGATCGCGGTCACCGTCGTGCTTTCCCTGGTGCACCGGCCGAGCCAGGGCGAGCGCGCGGCGGACCTCCGCGGCTTCCTGCAGACGGTGAACTCCGACATCGAGTCGTGCGCGGGCGGCGTGGGCGAGTCACTGACCGCGCTGCGCGACATCAGCTCCGGCGCCAGCCGCGACGTGACCGACGGGATCACGGTGGCCGCGGACGGGGCCAGCAACTGCTCCCCGGCTAACAACGAGCTGATCGACGACCTGGAGGCCTACCAGGTACCGGAGTCGCTGGCCAGCTTCCACCTCCAGGACGCGGTGACCGGCCTGGTGGACTGGGCGGCCCCGGACGCCGAGGCGGTGCAGACCGACGTCGCCCGGCTGCTCGGGACCCGCAGCCCGCAGGCCAGGACGCTGGCCAGGGCGGCGCTGTCGCAGGCCCTGGTCCGGCTGGACGCGCAGCGGACCGCGACCGACGCGGTCATGGACAACGCGATCAGGTCACTGGCGGTCAAGGCCGCCCCGCCCCGGCTGCCCGGCTGACGGCCGGTTAGCTTGGGCCGGGTAGTCAGCCGCCGGTGACCCAGGACAGAAGGCAAGCCCGATGCCAGGCATGAACTCCGGTCTCAACGTCAGCAACCCGATCCTGGTCGCGGCGTTCAAGGCCGCGCTGCTGCACCAGGGGCTCATCGTGGCCGCCCTGCTCGCCGCGCTCGGGGTGGCCTGGGTCAGCGTCCGGGAGTGGATTCCGGCCGCCAGGACCGCCGGGCAGGCAGCCGGGACCGGCGGGCAGGCCGGCGGCGAGCCCGTGGCCCGGCGGCTGCTGCGGATCGGGTTCGGCATCATCTGGGTCTTCGACGGGCTGCTCCAGGCGCAGCCGGCCATGGCGGCCGGGCTGCCGTCCAAGGTCATCGAGCCGGCCGCGGCGAGTTCCCCCGGCTGGGTCCAGCACCTGGTGAACTGGGCCGGGACCAGCTGGTCGTATCACCCGATCCAGGCCGGCGCCGCGGCGGTCTGGATCCAGCTCGGCATCGGGGCCTGGCTGATCGCTGCGTCCGCTGGCTGGCCGTCCAGGCTCGCCGGGCTGGCCAGCGCGGGCTGGGGCCTGGTGGTCTGGGTGTTCGGCGAGGCCTTCGGCGGGATCTTCGCGCCTGGCCAGACGTTCCTGTTCGGCGCGCCGGGCGCGGCCGCCTTCTACTGTGTGGCCGGCCTGCTGGTGGCGCTGCCGGACCGGCAGTGGCGCACCGCCCGGCTCGGCCGGCGGATACTGGCCGGGCTCGGGCTGTTCCTGCTCGGCATGGCCGTGCTGCAGGCCTGGCCGGGGCGCGGCTTCTGGCAGGGCAGCGGCCACGGCCGCACCGGCGTGCTGGCCGGCATGGTCCGGGACATGTCGGCCACCCCGCAGCCGCACTTCCTGGCCGCCTGGGTGGCCAGCTTCGGCTCGTTCGCCGGCGCGCACGGGTATGCGGTGAACCTGCTGGCCGTGATCGTGCTGGCGGCGACCGGGGGCGCCCTGCTCACCGGCTGGCCCGCCGCGATCCGGCCGGCCCTGGTCCTGCTGATCGTGGCCGGCCTGGCCGACTGGGTGCTGATCGAGGATTTCGGTTTCTTCGGCGGCGTGGGTACCGACCCGAACAGCATGATCCCGGTGCTGCTGCTAGCCGCCGGGGGCTACCTGGCACTGGTCCGGGTGCCGTCGCCGGCGGACGCGGCGGAGCCGGCGGCGGACGCGGCACAGCCCGCAGCGGCACAGCCCGCAATGGCACAGCCCGCAATGGCACAGCAGGCGGCGGCCGGGCAGCAGGCGGCACGGCGGAGGCGGCCGGGGGAACCGAGGGCCCGAGGTACCCAGGCGACTGGCCGTCGCATTCGGCTCGGCCAGCATCCGGACCGTGCTGGCCGCCTGGGCCGCCGCGATCGTGCTGATCGGCGCCGCGCCCCTGGCGCTGGCGCAGGCGAGCCCCAACGCCGATCCGCTCATCGCCCAGGCGATCGACGGCAACAGCGCCCCGCTGGACTTCGCCGCGCCGCCGTTCACCCTGACCGACCAGAACGGCACCAGCGTCAGCCTGGCCGCCCTGCGCGGCAAGGTGGTGCTGCTCACGTTCCTGGACCCGGTGTGCACCTCGGACTGCCCGGTGATCGCGCAGGAATTCCGCGAGGTGGACCAGGTGCTGGGGGCGCGTTCCCGCCAGGTCGAGCTGGTCGCGATCGTGGCGAACCCGATCTACCGCTCCGTCAGCTACACCAGGGCGTTCGATCAGCAGGAGCGGCTGACCAGGGTGCCGAACTGGCTGTACCTGACCGGCTCGCTGGCCCAGCTGCGCCAGGCCTGGCACGACTACGACATCGCCGCTCAGGTACTGCCGGCCGGCGGGATGATCGGGCACTCGGACATCGCCTATGTCATCGACGCCACCGGGCATACCCGCACCGAGCTCGACATCGACCCGGGGCCGGGCACCACGACCACCAGGTCTTCGTTCGCGGTCGAGCTCTCCGACGCGGCCGAGCGGGTGCTGCGGTCGTGAGGAGCGCGCGCCCTGGCCTGGCCACGACCCTCGCGGCTGCCGCGGCGGCCGCCGCCACGGCGCTGGCGCTGGCCGGCTGCGGCTCGTCGCGGGCCAGCGCCGGCCAGGCCGCTCCGCCGGGCGGGATCGCCCCGGTCCCGCTGGCTACCGCGCTGACCAGCAGCGGCGGCACCAGCTGGGCGGTGCTGCGGCTGGGCAGGTCGAGCGCGGACTTCGAGGACTTCTGGCAGCTGTTCGTGCGCCCGGCCGGCACGAAGCTGTGGCGGCTGGCTACCCCGGCCGGGGTGGCCAGCAACGGCGGCCTGGTGGCCGCGGCCACCGGCCCGGCCGCGCTGATCACCGCGTTCCGGCCGACCCAGGACCTGACCTTCTCGCCGCTTTCCTCGACCGCCGACGCCGGCGCGCACTGGTCCCAGGGCAGCCTGATCAGCCCCGGCCTGGCCAGCGCCCCCGACGCGCTCGCGGCCGGGCCGGGCGGACGCCTGCTCGCGGTCACCGACCGCGGCCAGGCCGAGCTCGGCACCCCGCTCGGGACCCGCTGGACCGCTCTCACCAGCGAGCAGGCGCTGGCCAGGACCACCGCCGGCCGGGCCTGCTCGCTGGCCGGGCTGACCGCGGCCGGCTGGGCGCGCCGGCGCCCCGCTGCTGGGCGGCGCGTGCGGCCGGCCGGGCGCGGTGGGCATCTTCGAGGCCAGCGGCGGCGCCTGGCACGCGGCCGGGCCCGCCCTGCCGCCCGCGCTACGGCGCGACCCGGTCCAGGTAGCCGCCCTGGCCGGTTCCGGCACCCGGATCACGGCAGTGCTCGCACTCGGCCGCGGTACCGGCGCCCGCTACCTCGCCGCCTGGTCGGATGACAGCGGCGTGCGGTGGGTGCTGTCCGGGGCACTGGCCGGGCGCGGCGAGCTGCGTTCTGTATCCGTCCTGACCGGCGGCTCAGCGGGGCTGGTGCTGGCGGGCGGGCGCGGTGTCACGATCGCCGGACCCGGCGCGCCCTGGCGTTCGCTGCCACCGCTGCCGGCCGCCACCCAGGCGATCGCGGCCGGCCAGGCCGGGCAGCCGGAGGCGCTGGCGGGCACCGGCACCACGATGACCGCCTGGCAGCTCGGAACCGGGGCCGGCCAGTCCGGTACCGCGGGCTGGATCCGGCAGCAGACCCTGCACGTGGCGATCCCGTACGGGTCGTCGGGCTGAGCGGCGGCGCGATGAGCTACCTGACCGGCCACTGGTCGTTCGACCCGTTCCTGGTGGTGGCGATCGTGCTGGCGGCCTGGCACGAGACCGGCCTGGCCCGGCTGGCCCGGCGGTCGCGGCCGGAGCGCACCCGGCAGCGGCGGCGGCGCTCGGTGTGGTTCTACGCCGGGCTGGCGGTGCTGCTGATCGCGGTGCAGTCGCCGATCGACTACTGGGCCGACGACTACTTCTTCGTGCACATGATCCAGCACCTGCTGCTGATGTTCGCGGCCCCGACGCTGGTCGTCGCCGGGGCGCCGTGGCAGCCGCTGCTGGCTGCCCTGCCGGGCAGGCTGGGCCAGGGCGTCACCCGCGGGGTACTGCGGCACGGCTGGTCCCGGCCGCTGCGCGCGGTCGGCGGGGCGGCGCTGCGGCCCTGGGTCGCGGTGGCCATCTTCAACCTGGCGATGATCGCCTGGCACCTGCCGGTCCTGTTCGACCTGGCCGAGCGCAACCAGGCGGTGCACATCTGGCTGATGCACGGCAGCTTCTTCGTCGCCGGGGTGCTGTTCTGGCTCCAGTTCATCGGCTCGCCGCCATTCCGGATCCGGATGTCACCGGCCGGGCAGGCGGCGGCCCTGGTGCTGACGAACGTGGTGATGTGGGTGCTGGCGATGGCGATGGGCATCCTGAGCAGCGCGTCCTGGTACCCGGTCTACGACCACATCCGGGGGGTCAGCCTGCCGCCGTTCGCCGACCAGCAGATCGGTGCCGGGATCCTGTGGATCTGCGGGGACTTCTGGGCCATCCCCTGCATGATCGTGGTGATCCGCCGCCTGATAGCGGCGGACGGTGACATGAGCTCGGCGGTGGACCGGATACTGGGCCGCGGCTCCCGGCGCTATCAGTGGGCCAGCCGGCCGCCCCAGAGCACTACCGGCGCCTCGGGGCCCACCGGCCAGCCCCGCTGACTCAGGCTGACGCTGGTCCTGGCAGTGCTGCCCGGGCTGGCGCTGACCTGCCGGCGCTTGCCCGGGCTGGCGCTGAGCTGGAGACGGTCAGGCGTTGCGGCCGCGCGGCCGGACCACGACCCCGGCCGCGCCGGTCAGGCCGTAGGCCAGGGCGCCGTGCCACAGCGCGGTCCACACCGAGCCGAGCAGGCCGCCGCTGTCCAGCATCGACAGCACGAACACCACGATCGCGGCCGCCGTGCCCGGCAGCACCGCGTAGCGCCACGGGTTGCGCCGGGCCCACACCATCGCCCGGCTGCGGCGCGAGCGCCACAGTGCCCCGGCGCCGGCCACCGCGAAGAAGGCCACCGCACCGAGTGACACCGAACTGACGATGGCCAGGTGCCACAGCACGAGGTGCATGATCAGGTCCCCGCCGGCCACTACCGCGCCGGCCACCCCCGCTGCTGCCCAGGGCGCCTGCGACATGACCGTCCCGGAGATCGCGAGCTCGTCGCGGCGGGTGACGCCGGACGAGTCGTTCCTGGTTGGTGCGGACATCTTCACTCCTGGCCTTTCGCTCCTGGTCTCGAAGCCGACAAGAGTTAAGATATATCGCTTCTTGTCATACGCCAAGCGGTCCCGGCGGCGGGTCCGGACCAGCGGCTGTGAGCTGCGTCACAGAAGGGGATCCCCAGGAGGCCTTCAGCTAACTTCCAGGCCGCTGGGGCTTAATGGAACTTGTCCGGCAGGCGCCCGGTGCCTGCCGGGCCGGGTGCTGGGTACAGGCAGAGGTAAGTACGCTGGGTCGGGGCCGAAGGTGGTGGAGGATGCAGGAAGAGCAGGGCGACGGCGCTCGCCAGGAGCCCGCGTACCCGGGCGGCTGGCCACCTGCCGCTGACGAGGGCACCCGGCAGCCATCGCAGCCACAGGATGACGTGCCGCGCTCCGAGGCCGAGGCGGCCGGTTCCGGGCCGTCCGGCTCGCCGCCGCCCGCAGCCGGGAACCCGCAGGCCGGCGGCTACGGCCAGGGCGGGTATGCCCAGGGCGGGTATGCCCAGGGCGGGTATGCCCAGGGCGGGTTTGCCCAGCCAGGCGGCTACCCCCAGGGCGGCTACCCCCAGGGCGGGGGCTACCCGCAGGGCGGCGGTTACGGGCAGGGCGGCGGTTACGGGCCGGGCGGCGGTTACCCCCAGGGCGGCGGCTACGGCCAGCCGGGCGGATACGGGCAGCCGGGGGGCTACGGGCAGGGCGGGTACACCCAGCCCGGCGGCTATACCCAGCCCGGCGGCTACGGACCGCCCGGCGGCTACCTGCCGCCCTCCGATTACCTCAACCAGCCGCCGCCGCGCCGCAGCCGGGCCGGCGGCCTGATCGCCTATGCCCTGGTGGCCGCGCTGGCCGCGGGGGCAGGCGCCGGCGCGGTGGCCTGGATCGACCACTCGTCCCCCCGGTCAGCGGCGTCGAGCGCGCCGAACACCAACCAGAACCCGTTCAACGGGCTGGGGAACGGGTTCGGCAACGGCGCCGGCGGGAACGGCTCTGGCAGCTCCGGCGTCAGCAGCGCTACCGAGCGGGCCGTGGTCAACGCGGTCACGCCGGGCCTGGTGGACATCTCCAGCAACCTGACCTACCAGGACGGTACCGCGGCCGCGACCGGGATGATCATCAGCAGCAACGGCCTGGTGCTGACCAACAACCACGTCATCGACGGCACCCAGGGCCTGACCGCGCGGCTGGTCACCACCGGCCAGCGGTTCACGGCCCGGTGGCTCGGCTACGACAAGTCCTCGGACGTCGCGGTGATCCAGCTGGTCGGCGCGTCCGGGCTCAAGACGGTGCCGATGGGCGATTCCGCCTCGGTCAAGGTGAATGACCAGGTCGTCGCCATGGGCAACGCGGACGGAGCAGGCGGCGCCCCGCCGGTCACCGGGCTAGTCACCGGGCTGAACCGCACCATCACCGCGAGCGATGACGGCAGCTTCAACAGCGAGACGCTGCATGGCATGATCCAGACCGACGCCCAGATCGTGCCCGGCGACTCCGGCGGGCCGCTGGCGACCACATCCGGCCGGGTCATCGGCATGGACACCGCGGCCGCCACCGGCAGCACCGAGGGCGGCCAGCAGAACGTCGGCTTCGCGATCCCGATCAACAAGGCGCTGGCCATTGCCCGGCAGATCATCGCCGGCCAGTCCAGCGCCAGCGTCCAGATCGGCGCCACCGGGTTCCTCGGCGTGATCGTGCCCGCGCAGAAGGCCAGCCAGAGCAGCGACCCCGCCACCGAGCGCAACCTGCAGGCACAGGAGGAGCAGGGAGCGGTGGGCTCGCCGACCCGGTGCGTGCCGAACGACATCGAGGCTGGCGTGCCTGCCTCGATCGCGCCGGTCAGGTCCGGGGCACTGATCATCAGCGACCTGTGCGGCACCGCCGCCGACCGGGCCGGGCTGCGGGCCGGTGACGTGATCACCAAGGTGGCCGGGCAGCCGGTCACCACCCCGACCTCGCTGGACAACCTGATGCTGCGGTTCAAGCCAGGCCAGTCGGTCCCGATCACCTGGGTGGACACTACCGGCACGACCCACACCCAGAGCCTGCTCCTCGGGCAGCGGCCGCCGGACTGACCGCCCGCCGGACTGACCGCCCGCCGGTCCCGGTCAGCCGGAGAGCCAGGCCAGTACCTGGCGCTCGCACTCGGCCACGGCGGCCATCTCGACATGCTCGTCCCTGGTGTGCGCGAGCTGCGGATCCCCGGGCCCGAAGTTGACCGCCGGGATGCCGAGCGCGTCGAACCTGGCCACGTCGGTCCAGCCGAGCTTGGCCCTCGGCTGGCCGCCCATGGCGGCGGCAAAGGCGGCCACCGCCGGATCGGACAGGCCGGGCCGAGCGCCGCCGGCCACGTCCGGGATCGTCACCTCCCAGGCCGCGAACACGTCCCGGACGTGCTGCCCGGCCTGCTCGGCCGAGCGGTCGGGGGCGAACCGGTAGTTCACCGTGACCACGCACTCGTCCGGGATGACGTTGCCGGCCACCCCGCCGCCGATCCCGACCGCGTTCAGCCCCTCGTGGTAGCGCAGCCCGTCCACCTCCGGCTCACGCGGCTGGTAGTCGCGGAGCACGCCCAGGATGTCGCCGGCCTGGTGGATCGCGTTGCGGCCGAGCCAGGACCGCGCGCTGTGCGCACGGTGCCCGGTAACCCTGACCTCGGCCCGCAGCGTGCCCTGGCAGCCACCCTCGATCACGCCGCCGGTCGGCTCCATCAGCACCGCGAAGTCGGCGGCGAGCAGGTCCGGGCGCTGGCGGCTCAGCCGGAGCAGGCCGTTGCGCTCGGCCTCGACCTCCTCGCAGTCGTAGAAGACGTAGGTGACGTCCGTGACCGGCTCGGGCACCCGGGCGGCGAGCCGGAGCTGCACCGCTACCCCCGCCTTCATGTCGCAGCTGCCGCAGCCGTACAGCAGGCCGTTCTCGGTCCGGGACGGGACGTTGCCGGCCACCGGCACGGTGTCGATGTGTCCGGCCAGCACCACGCGCCGGGACCGGCCGAGCTCGGTCCTGGCCACGATGACGTTCCCGTCCCGGTGCAGGCGCAGATGCGGCAGCCCGGCAAGGGCGCCGGCGATCGCGTCCGCCAGCGGCCGCTCGGCACCGCTGACCGACTCGATGTCCACCAGCTGCGCGGTCAGCCGGGCCGCGTCCAGGGAAAGATCAAGACTCACTCCGGCAGCCTAACCGGAAACCCTGGCCCGACCGGGCGCATGACAACAGCAACTGCCAGCGGACGCAGCGGACCGGCCGGCGGAGCGGGGGGACCGGGCAGACCGGCGGCGGGTGGCTCCGGGCTAGCGCCGGTGCGGGTACCGCTGCACGACCATCCTGGCGGTCAGGCCACGGCCCCCGGACCACAGCTCGTACCCGAACGCGGTGGACCCCCACCAGTAGCGGGTCGGCAGCATCCGGCGGTGCTCGGCGATCCGGATGAACG
This sequence comes from uncultured Actinomycetota bacterium, assembly GCA_963719705.1. Taxonomy (GTDB): domain Bacteria; phylum Actinomycetota; class Actinomycetes; order Streptosporangiales; family Streptosporangiaceae; genus CAVRCV01. The sequence goes on along the minus strand of CAVRCV010000004.1, from coordinate 86,762 downwards.
CGTGCATCGGCAGGCGCCGGACGTGCCACGTCTGCCGGGCGGCGAAATAACGGATCAGCGGCCAGCACAGGCCGCTGTTGCAGGTCTCCGCATCCCGGAGCCACCACCGCACCCCGCCGATCCGGACCAGCCTGCCGCGGGCCATGCCGGGCATGTACCGCAGCACGATGATCATCTCGACGGTGCCGTGCTGGCTCGTGTCGCGGCTGGGGAAGAACCACGAGTCGAAGTCGGCGATCCAGTGACCGCCGGACCGCCCGGACGCCGTGGCGGTGAACACAGGGTGCCCCATCCGGCTCAGCCGGACCGGCAGGCCGGAGCCGGGGGTGGTGTACCCGTACGCGGCGCCGTACTGGATGTTGGGATAGGCCACCACGTCGCCGCCCGCCGGGTGCGCCCTGGTCAGCACCCGGAGATTGGGCCCGGTCGAGCGGATGCACTCGCGGCTGGCCCAGGCATCGTTGTAGACCCGGTACGGCCCGTCGAGGTGGGCGGCAAGCGCTATACAGGTCTGCCACACCGGATTGCTCGCCGACGCATCTTCCGGCGCGGCAAGAAGGGTAGCCCGCTGCCCGGCTGCGGCCTGCCAGGCCGTCCGCCCCGCTACCGCGGCTCCGGCCGACGCCGCAGCCGCGACGGCGAGCGCGATCGCCAGCAGCCGACGGCCAGGCCGCGGCCGCCGGTGCTCGCCAGGGCCGTCCCCGGCTGCGGTTTCCTCCAGTTGATCCGTCATTCCTTACCCCCCGGACCCGGCTCTGATCGCCGGCCACCACCGTGCTGTCATCCCATTGACAGCGGGTTGCCGATATCTGACTGCCTGGCGCAGAACGGGGAAATATTGCCACCCCCGCCGTGCTAACTACCGTGATACAGCGCAATCGTGATGCACCCGTCACCCAGGGCGGTCGCCCGGCGGGCTGGCCGGGGCTAGCGCGGCGAGCCGGCACGGCAAACGCAGACCGGCCAGGAACCCGGACGACCGGTAGGATCGCAGGCCAGAGCCGGGCATCGGATCGCCGGGGTCGCGGAAGCGAGGTACCGTGTTCCACGTCGACTCCGAGGTCGGCCGCCTGAGGCAGGTCATCCTGCACCGGCCGGACCTCGAGCTCAAGCGGCTGACTCCGGACAACGCCGCGGATCTGCTGTTCGACGACATGCTCTGGGTGAGCGAGGCGCAGGCAGAGCACGACGCGTTCGCCGAGGCGCTGCGCGGCTACGGCGTGCGGGTGCACTACTACGCCGAGCTGCTCGGCCAGACCATGGAGATCGCGGCGGCCAGGCACTACGTGCTGGACCGGGTCATCGATCCGCGGCTGCACGGCCCGCTGGCCGCTGACGCCCTGCGCGGCGCGCTGGCCGGCCTGGATCCGGTGAGCCTGGCCAGGGCCCTGGTCGGCGGGCTGACCAAGCAGGAAATGCTGGAGCTCGCGCCGGCGCCGCGCAGTATCGCCTTTCACGCGCTGAGCCTGGACGGCTTCGTCCTCGCACCCCTGCCGAACGTGCTTTACCAGCGCGACAGCGCCTGCTGGGTGTACGGCGGCGTGTCCATCAACGCGATGCGCCACCACGCCCGCCGACCGGAGACGATCCTGGGCGAGGCGATCTACCGCTGGCACCCGATGTTCGCCGACGGCGGGTTCGAGGTATGGCTGCACGGCGGGCAGAACGCCCCGGCCACCATCGAGGGGGGCGACGTGCTGGTGATCGGCGCGGGCGCGGTGCTGGTCGGCATGAGCGAGCGGACCGCGCCACAGGCCGTCGAGATGCTGGCGCACCGGCTGTTCTCGGCCGGCATGGCCCAGTGCCTGGTCGCGATCGACATGCCGAAGGCGCGGGCGTTCATGCACCTGGACACGGTGCTGACGATGGCCGACTACGGCGTGTTCGTGAAATACGCCGGGATGGGCATGCTGCCGTCCTACACGGTCGAGCCGGGCAGCGGGCCACGCGAGGTCAAGGTCACCGAGCATCCGCCGCGGGACATGCACAAGGCCATCGCCGGCGCGCTCGGCCGGCCGGACATCACCGTGCTGACCCCGACCCAGGATGTCCGCTCCGCGCAGCGCGAGCAGTGGGACGACGGCTGCAACGTGCTGGCGGTGCGTCCCGGTGTGGTGCTGGCCTACGAGCGGAATGTGACCACCAACGCCTTCTTGTGCGACAACGGCGTCGAGGTGATCACGATCCGGGGCGGGGAACTCGGCCGGGGCCGCGGCGGCCCGCGCTGCATGACCTGCCCGGTCGAGCGCGACGCCTGACGCGGCGCCGCGCGCTGCATAACCTGCCCGGCCGAGCGCGGCGGCAGCGACCAGGACTGGCCCCCACCTCCTGCCCTTCCGGGCGCCCGCCTCGCCGCGGGGGGCTGGCTACCCGCTGCCAGGCTGGCCGGCCTGACTGCTGGCCGGGCGCTCAGCGGTGTCGGCGCGCTGCTCGGAGTCCGCCTCGCCGGCCAGCTGGCCGGGCAGGTTCCTGGCCGCGTTATGCAGCGCGGTGATGATCGCGGTGACGGACGGCCTGCGGATGCTGGAAGCCCGCGCGACCACGTAGACGTCCCTGGCCCTGGTGGTACCCGGCAGCTTGCGCACTACCACGCGGCGCTCCCCCGCGGCCAGCGCCAGCCGCGGCAGGGCGGCGATGCCGATGCCGCGCGCCACCAGGCTGAGGATCGTGCCCAGGCCCTCGAACTCCCACGGCTCAGGCGGCAGCCCGGCCACCCCGGCCAGCACCGCGTTCACCGCCTGGCGGGACGGCTCGCCGGCCGGGGCGGCCAGCCATGGCTCGTCCCGGAGCCGGTGCAGGTTCACCGGCACGTCCGGGTCCGCCGCCGGATGGTTGCGCGGCACGACCAGTACCAGCGGATCCCGCAGCAGCGGGTAGAACCGCAGCGCGGCCGGCTCCGCGTCAGCCATCCGCCCGGTCCAGTCATCGATCAGGGCGACGTCCACCTCGCCGGTCCTGACCTGCCGCAGCGCCTCGCTGCGGAGCGGCTGGCGGAGCACGAAGCTGAGCCCCCGGTGGGCCCTGGCGCACCGGGTCAGGGCCGGCGCGAACGCCACCGCCGCGGTCGGGAACGCGGCGACCGCCACCCGCCCGGACGGCTCGGTGCCAGACAGGTCAGCCTCGGCCCGCTCGACCATGGCCAGGATCCGCTCGGCATGCCAGGCCAGCCGCCGTCCAGCATCGGTGAGCTCGGCAGTGCGGGCGGTCCGGTCGAGCAGCGCTACCCCGGTCTCCCGCTCCAGCGTGGCGAGCTGCTGCGACACCGCCGATGGCGTGTAGCCGAGCGCGCCGGCCGCCGCCGCGATAGTGCCGCGCTCGGCGAACTCCTTCAGCAGGCGCAGCCGGTGCAGATCAAGCATAAGATAATTTTACTCTCTACAAGAGGAACGTGTACCTGGCCTAATGGTTGTTGTCTATACAATCAGGTAGTGTCCGTGCATAGCCTGGCCAACCAGGCATGCGACGCCGACAACAGTGACGCGCCGACCGTCGTGCTTGCTGCTCCCTGACGACCTCCGTGCGTCGAAATCCCCCCCGCAGCTAGGAGCCCCGCTATGCCCTGGGCCGGACCGCCCATGCCCGAAACCGTGACCACCGGCGGGACCAGAGTGCCGGTCTCCGCCACCCTGGCCGCCAACGAGGCACTGGCCCGGCGGCGCCGGCGGGGGAACCGGTGCTGCCGCTGGCGTTCGGCGAGGCTGGGCTGCCGGTGCTGCCGGCGCTGCGCGAGGCGCTGGCCGCCGCGGCCGGCCGCAACGCCTACGGCCCGGTGGCGGGCCTGCGTGAATTGCGGGAGGCGGTGGCCGGCTACTGGGCCAGGCGCGGCCTGCCGACCGGGGCCGACCAGGTGATCTGCGGTCCCGGCAGCAAGCCGCTGCTGTTCGGGCTGCTGCTCGCGATCGGCGCCGACGTGGCCGTACCATGCCCGAGCTGGGTCAGCTACACGGCGCAGGCCGGCCTGATCGGGGTGCACACGCACCAGGTGCCCGTGCCGGACGGCGAGGGCGGCATCTGCGACCCCGGCCAGCTGGCCGCTGCCCTGGCCGCGGCCAGGGCAGCGGGCCGGCGAATCGGCTCGGTGATCGTCACGCTGCCGGACAACCCGACCGGCCGCCTGGCCCGGCCGGCCACCGTCCGGGCCCTGTGCGACATCGCGGCCGAGAACGATCTGGTCATCATCTCGGACGAGATCTACTCCGACCTGGTGCACGACCCGGCAGCCGAGGTACTCAGCCCGGCCGCGGTGGCCCCGCAGCGCACCGTGGTCACCACCGCGCTGAGCAAGAGCCTGGCCCTGGGCGGCTGGCGGATCGGAGCGGCCAGGCTGCCGGACGGGCCGCTCGGGGAGCTGCTGCGCGACCGGGTGCTCGGCATCGGCAGCGAGATCTGGTCGGCGCCGTCCGCGCCGATCCAGCAGGCGGCCGCGTACGCGTTCGGCGAGCCGGACCCGATCACCGAGCGGATCGCCCGCAGCCGCTGCCTGCACGCCCGGCTGACCCGCGCGGTCGCGGACCGGCTGGCCGCAGCCGGGGTGCTGGTGCCGGCGCCGCAGGCGGCGTTCTACCTCTACCCCGACTTCGGGCCCTGGCGCGAGCACCTGCGGGGCCGCGGTGTCAGCACCGCGGCGGACCTGGCCGCGCTGCTGCTGGACCGCTACGGCGCCGGGGTGCTGCCCGGCAGTGCGTTCGGCGACGACCCGGAGGCGCTGCGACTGCGGCTGGCCACCGGCCTGCTCTACGGCGAGAGCGAGGAACAGCGGGAGGCGGCGCTGGCCGCCGACAACCCGCTGCGGCTGCCGTGGATCGCCGCCGCGCTGGCCAGGGTCGAGGAGATCCTGGCCGACCTGTCCCCCGGCCGCGCCGCCCGTCCCGCCGCCTCACCCCTCGCTTCCCCGCCTGCCGCCCCGCCTGCCGCCGCCCAGGCTGCCGCCGCCCAGGCTGCCGCGGCCCGGCACCCCCTCGCCCAGCACGCCTTAGCAACTGCCAAGCATTAGCGTGAATGTACCGTTACTGCTAAAACAACAGCAGTAACGGTACATTCACGCTAAAAGACTGGCGCTCCAGGCGGGTTTTGCAGAACTTGCCGAAGCCTTTCCGATCTCCCGGCACTTGATAACGGCACGGGCCAGGTTCGCGCGAGCATACTGCTGCCCGCCGGGGGCCTTCCCCGGCTACTCCGCCGCACGGAAGCAGCAGGTACATGCCAGCTCTGATGTCGCAGCCAAGGCTCCCCGGCGCCGGACCTCACGGCGACCACCGGCACGGCGACAGCCCGGATAACGACCGCCCGGATAGCGACCGGCCGCGAGACGACCGGCCGCGCGGTCCCCGGATGCCGCGCGGCCACCGCGCCGCGGTCGCCGTCGCCTGCATGACCGCGGGCCTGGCCACGGCCGCCGCCCTCCTGCCCGCCCCGGCCAGAGCCAGCACCGCGATCCGCGCCAGCGCTCCGGCCGGGAGCAACACCGCGACGGCCGGGATCAGCATCATGACCGGAGCCAGCGCCGCGGTCGGCGTCAGCCCCATGACCGTCGCCAGCGCCATGGGCGGCATCAGGGCCATGGGCGGAGCCAGGGGCACGGGCGGAGCCAGGGGCACGGGCGGAGCCAGGGGCACGGGCGGAGCCAGGGGCACGGGCGGCATCAGGGCTGCCGCCAGCGCCGGCGCCAGTGGCGCGGCCCGGCGGCACCCGGCCGCCGCGCGGTCGCGGGCGATCATCGTTACCAGCCGCCGCAGCGCCGGGCGGGGCTCGCTGCGGGCCGCGATCCGGCGCGCCGATGCCCGCCCGCCGGGCCGCTCCTCGGTGATCGATTTCGCGGTTCGCGGCACGATCACCCTGGCCAGCGGGCTGCCGGTGATCAACCGCCGGGTGCTCATCGACGCCACGTCGGCACCGGGACACGTCCGCGGCGGCCCGCCGGTGGTCGAGCTCAGCTGCGCCGGACACGCCGGGCTGCGGTTCGCGGCGGGCGCCCGCGGGTCGCAGCTGCTCGGCCTGGCCGTGGACCTGGCCCGCGGAAACGGGGTCACCATCGCGGCCGCTGCGGTCACCCTCGACGACGACTACATCGGCCTGAACCTGGCCGGGGGCCGGGCGGGCAACCGCGGCAGCGGGGTCTACCTGGCGCCCGGCTCGGCTAGGGACGTGATCGGGCTGAACAGCTCCGGCGCCTCCGGCGTGGTGGCGAACGTCATCTCGGCAAACAGCGGCAGCGGCATCACGCTGTCCCGGTCGTCCGGCGACACCATCGCGGCCAACCGGATCGGCACGAACCCGGCGGGCACCCGGCGGGCCGGCAACGGCGACGACGGTATATCGGTCACCAGCCGGTCGGACCATAACGAGATCGGCGGTACCGAGTTCGTCGATACCGCCACCGGCAAGGCGAATAACCCGACCGGCAGCAAGGGCACGGTAACGCCGGTATTCGTGGTTCCGCCGCTGGGTAACCTGATCTCCGGAAACCGCCGCAACGGTGTTCTCATCGGCAGTGGCTCCGGGCACAACGTGCTGAACGGCAACTTCATCGGCACCACCGCCGACGGGGATGCCGCACTCGGCAACGGCGGCGACGGCGTGTGGATCCGGGCGGCAAACGGCAACTCCCTGATCGGCTGCAAGTTCGTCAACAACCCGTTTGTCTACTACAACGTGGTGAGCGGCAACCGCCGCAACGGCCTGCGGATCACCAGCTCGGACGACACGACCGTGCAGGGGAACTTCTTCGGCGCCGGAGCCAACAACACGGCGATTGTGGCCAACCGGCTGAACGGCATCCGGGTAGACGGGGTATCGGCGAACACCCAGGTCGGCGGGGTGATCCCGCTGGGCAACGTGTCCGCGGGCAACGGCCGCAACGGCATCGAGCTGGCCGGCCGGTCCAGGAACTTCGTGACCTTCAACACCTTCGGCGGCCTGCTGGCGTTCAAGGGCGCCGCCCCGAACGGCAGGAACGGCCTGCTCGTTACCGCCACCGGCAGCGGCAACCTGGCCCGGACCAACGTGTTCTCCGGCAACGACGGCAACGGCATCGAGCTGGCCGGCCGCGCAGACGGGTTCACCATCGACCCGGATATCGTCGGCCTGACCACGAACGGCCAGTCGGTGCTGTCCAACCACGGCGACGGGGTGCTGATCACCGGCCAGGCGCACGGCAACATCGTCGGCGGCAGCCGGCGCTCGGTGATCCCGCAGAACACCCTCTCCGGCAACCTGGGCTACGGCCTGGCCATCACCGGCCGGGCGCACGGCAACCGGGTCTTCGGCGGCTTCATCGGCACCGCGATCCTCGGCCTGGCCGCCCTCGGCAACCGGGCCGGCGGGGTGCTGCTGGCCGGAACCGCGAACCGGAACTCGATCGGCCAGGTCAGGACACGACGGTCCCGGAGGTCCAACCTGATCAGCGGCAATGCCGGGCCGGGCGTAACGCTGCGGGCCGGCACCCGGGCCAACCTGGTGATCAACAACTACATCGGGCTCGACCGGATCGGGCGCCGGCTGCCGAATGCCGGGCGCGCGGTGATCAACCTGGGCCGGGGCAACGTGATCCTGGGCAACCGGAGCTGACCGGCAAGGGCGCGGGTTACCGGCCGACCGGTGTCAGTGGCAGCAGCTCGGGCCGCTTGGCCAGCAGGCCGTCGCCGCTGGACACCCCGCGCAGCCGCCGGACCAGCCACGGCCCGGCGTACTGCCGGGCCCAGCTGGCGTCGCGGCGCCGTGCAGCCAGCCACGGGGTCTCCAGCCACCGTGACGGCGGCAACTGGGTAGGCAACGGTTCCCGCCAGTCCGCGCCGACCGGAAGCCCTGCCACCTCGGCGGCCCGCAGCGCGACCCGGCGGTGCCCATCCGGGGCCAGGTGCAGCCGGTCCGGCGACCACAGCCGCGGGTCGGCGAGCACGCGCATGAACCACAGGTCGAGCAGCAGGCAGTCATGCCGGGCGGCGATCGCGCGCAGGTGCGTGTTGTAGGCGTGCACCTTGCCCCGGATCAGCCGCAGCAGCGGGAATGTCCTGGTGTCGAAGCCGGTGATGACCAGTACCCGGCATCCGGCTGCCCGCAGCTGCGCCACCGCCGCGCCGAACTGCAGCGCCAGCGCATCCGGCTCGCCGCCGGGCCGCAGCAGGTCGTTGCCGCCCGCGGCCAGGCTGACCAGGTCCGGCGCCATCGCAACCGCGCTCGGCACCTGCTCGGAGATCATCTGGCGGAGCAGCTTGCCGCGCACTGCCAGGTTGGCGTAGCGCACTCCGCCCGGCTGCTGGGCCAGGTGCTCGGCGAACCGGTCCGCCCACCCCCGGTAGCCGCGGCCGTCGGCATCGAGATCGGCGATGCCCTCGGTGAAGCTGTCGCCGAGCGCAGCGAAAGATCCGATTCCGTCCATGCTCCAGCCATACTCCGGGACTGCGGTCGTTGGGTGCTGCTGCCACAACACTGCTGCCACCACACTAAGAGTCCACGCCGCGGGTGCTGTCACCGGCCGCCGCAGGCGGCGCGTCCTATAGTCGTGCCCAAGCGGCCGGCCAGGCGCCGCGATGACCGCAGGAGACCGCCTCGATGACCCGTTACCTGAGCCGGGACCGTGTCGCGATAGCGACGGCGCTGGTGCTGCCGCTGCTGGTCGCGGTCATCCTGCTGCCGTTCCGGTCGGGCTGGTCGAACACGAACGTGGCCCTGCTGCTGGTGGTGGCCGTGGTAGCGGTGGCCGCGCTCGGCAGCCGACCGGCCGGGGCGGTCGCCGCGGTGTCCGCCGCGGCCTGGTTCGACTTCTTCTTCACCCTGCCGTACGAGAGGTTCACGATCTCCCGGCGGGACGACATCATCACCGCGGTGCTGCTGCTGGTGGTCGGCATCGCGGTGTCCCAGCTGGCGGCCAGGGCCAGGCGGCTCCAGGTGATCACCGTCACCGATGCCCGCTACCTGGCCCAGATCCACGAGACCGCCGAGCTCGCCCAGACCGCGCGCACCCCGTCCTCGGTCGTCGACCACGTCCGCAAGCAGCTCATCGGCCTGCTGGAGCTGGCCGACTGCCGGTTCGAATACGGCTCCCTGATCGGTCACCCGCCCCGGCTGGCGGCCGACGGCACGGTGCTGGCCGGTCATCAGAAGTGGGACGTCGAGGAGTTCGGGCTGCCGGGCCCGGAGATCGAGCTGCGGGTCTTCGGCAGCGGCCAGTACTACGGCCGGTTCATGCTCCAGCCGGGGCCGGATTCCCGGCCGCCGCTGCAGGCCCGCCTGGTCGCGGTGACCCTGGCCGACCTGGCCGGCCGCGCGCTCGGCAACACCTGAGCCCAGCCCGGCGCCGCCCGCTTGCGGGCACCGGGGACCCGGCACCGCATGAGTTCTGTTAGGGTCGCCGGCTCGTTCGCATGGATCTTGCAAGGAGCAGCTGTTTCCCCTGGTCAGGCGGGTTAACTGAGCCCGAATGCGGTGCTTCCCAGGAGGAATCATGCAAGACCTGCTCTATATCGGCCTGACCATCGTCGTGTTCGGCGTGCTCTGGCTCCTGGTCAAGGGGGTCGAACGCTTTGAGCGCTGAGAACTGGATCGGGCTGATCGGCGGCATCCTGCTGACCGTTTACCTGTTCGTCGCCCTTGTGCTGCCGGAGAGGTTCTGATGAGTAGCGCCGCAGCCGGCTGGCTCCAATTCGCCCTGCTCGTCGTCGCCCTGGCCACCTGCTACATACCGCTGGGCAACTACATCGCCCGGATCTTCACCAGCGACAAGGACTGGAAGGCAGAACGCTTCCTCTACAAGCTGATGGGCATCAACTCCGATGCCGATCAGAAGTGGAGCGTCTACATTCGCAGCATCCTGGCGTTCTCCGCGGTCAGCGTGCTGTTCCTGTACGGCCTCCAGCGGCTCCAGCACTACCTGCTGCTGAGCCAGCACATGGCCAACGTGCCGCCGGACACCGCCTGGAGCACCGCGGCCTCGTTCGTCACCAACACGAACTGGCAGAACTACGCCGGCGAGTCCTCCCTGGGCTACCTGGTCCAGATGAGCGGGCTGGTGGTGCAGCAGTTCATGTCCGCCGCGGTAGGCCTGGTGGTCGCGATCGCGATGATCCGCGGCTTCACCCGGTCCAGGACCGACAAGCTCGGCAACTTCTGGGTCGACGTGACCAGGGCCTCGATGCGGCTGCTGATCCCGCTGGCGATCGTCGGCGGCCTGATCCTGATCGCCAGCGGCGCGATCGAGAACTTCCACGCCTACCAGACCGTCACCACCCTGTCCGGCGCGCACCAGACCATCCCCGGTGGCCCGATCGGATCCTCCGAGGTCATCAAGGACATGGGGAACAACGGCGGCGGCTGGCTCAACGCCAACTCGGCGACCACGTTCGAGAACCCCAACCCGTTCTCGAACATCTTCGAGATCTTCCTGCTGCTGATGATCCCGTTCGCCACCCCGCGGGCGTTCGGCAAGATGGTGAAGGACAACCGGCAGGGCTATGCGCTGGTCGCGATCATGGCGGTCATCTGGATCGCCGCGGTCGGCGGGATCAGCTTCTTCGAGTACCACACCGGCACCGGCGGCATCGCCACCAAGGTCGCGCACGGCGCGATGGAAGGCGTGGAAACGAGGTTCGGCCGGCCCGGCTGCTCGTTGTTCGCCGCGTCCACAACGGTGACCTCCACCGGGGCGGTGAACTGCTTCCATGATTCGCTGACCCCGTTCGGCGGCGGCATCGCGCTGTTCGACATCGCGCTCGGGGAGATAGCGCCGGGCGGCATCGGGGCCGGCATGTACGGCATCCTGATCCTGGCCATCGTGACCGTGTTCGTCGCCGGGCTGATGGTCGGCCGCACGCCGGAGTACCTCGGCAAGAAGATCCGCCCCACCGAGATGAAGTACGCGGCGCTGTACTTCCTGACCTTGCCGGTGGTGATCCTCACCGCGGCCGGGCTGTCCATCGGCACCCGGATCGGGCAGCGGGCGATCGATAATCCCGGCCCCCACGGGCTGACCGAGATCGTGTACGCGTTCGCCTCGATGGCCAACAACAACGGCTCCGCGTTCGCCGGGCTCGGCACCTCCCAGATGTGGTACCAGACGCTGGGCGGCATCGTGATGCTGCTCGGCCGGTTCGCGCCGGAGATCTTCGCGCTCGGCCTGGCCGGATCGCTGGCCAGGCAGAAACCAGTACCGCAGAGCGCCGGCACGCTGGATACCAGGACGCCGCTGTTCGTCGGAATGGTGGTCGGCGTGATCCTCGTCCTTGTCGGCCTTACCTACTTCCCCGCGCTCGCGCTCGGCCCGTTCGCGGAAGGACTGCACTGATGTCTATCGCCACTACGCCTACGGCACCGGCCCCCTCGGGCGGCTCCGGGTTGCCCGAGGCAGACACCGCGCACCGGGTCACCGGCGGCCTGCTCGACCCCCGGATGCTGTGGAAGTCGACGCCGGACGCGTTCAGGAAGCTGGACCCGCGGGTCCAGATCAAGAACCCGGTCATGTTCGTGGTCGAGGTCGGCGCGCTGCTGACCATGTACACCGCGATCCGGTCACCGTCGATCTTCAACTGGACCATCGTGGTCTGGCTGTGGCTGACCGTGGTGTTCGCCAACCTGGCCGAGGCCGTGGCCGAGGGCCGCGGCAAGGCGCAGGCCGAGACGCTGCGCCGGACCAAGCGGGAGACGGTGGCCCGCCGCCTGGCGGACTGGCACAAAGACCGGAGCCGGAACGAGCTCCGCGAGGAAGCCGTTCCCGGCACCCAGCTCGCCCTCGGTGACCATGTCGTGGTCGAGGCCGGGGAGATCATCCCCGGTGACGGCGACGTTGTCGAGGGCATCGCCTCGGTCGACGAGTCGGCCATCACCGGCGAGTCGGCCCCGGTGATCCGCGAGTCCGGCGGTGACCGGTCCGCGGTCACCGGCGGTACCAGGGTGCTGTCCGACCGGATCGTGGTGCAGATCACCTCCAAGCCGGGCGAGACGTTCATCGACCGGATGATCGCCCTGGTCGAGGGGGCCAAGCGGCAGAAGACGCCGAACGAGATCGCGCTGAACATCCTGCTGGCCTCGCTGACCATCATCTTCATGCTGGCCGTGATCACCCTGCAGCCGATGGCGTACTACTCCGGTGCGCCGCAGTCCCTGGTGATCCTGGTCGCGCTGCTGGTCGCGCTGATCCCGACCACGATCGGCGCGCTGCTGTCCGCGATCGGCATCGCCGGCATGGACCGGCTGGTGCAGCGCAACGTGCTGGCCATGTCGGGCCGCGCGGTGGAGGCGGCCGGCGACGTGAACACGCTGCTGCTGGACAAGACCGGCACGATCACCATCGGCAACCGGCAGGCCACCGAGTTCCTGCCGGTGAACGGCGTGACCGCGGCGGAACTGGCCAGCGCGGCCCAGCTGTCCAGCATGGCCGACTACACCCCGGAGGGCCGCTCCATCACGGTGCTGGCCAAGAACTCCTACGGGCTGCGCGAGCGGCCCGAGGGCGAGCTGCGGGACGCCGAGTTCGTCGAGTTCACCGCGCAGACCCGGATGAGCGGCATCGACCTGGCCGACGGCCGGCTCGGCCGGGGGCGGCAAATCAGGAAGGGCGCGGCCAGCTCGGTGACCCAGTGGGTGCGCGACCATGGCGGCAACCCGCCGGAGGAGCTCGGCGGCATGGTGGACGGTATCTCCGCCGTGGGCGGCACGCCGCTAGTGGTGGCCGAGCAATCTAACGGCAGCGCCCGCGCGCTCGGCGTGATCTACCTCAAGGACATCGTCAAGGAGGGCATCGCCGAGCGGTTCGCCGAGATGCGCAAGATGGGCATCCGCACCGTCATGATCACCGGTGACAACCCGCTCACCGCCAAGGCCATCGCGGACGAGTCCGGCGTGGATGACTTCCTCGCCGAGGCCACGCCGGAAGACAAGATGGCACTGATCAAGAAGGAGCAGGAGGGCGGCAAGCTGGTCGCGATGACCGGGGACGGCACCAACGACGCCCCGGCGCTCGCCCAGGCCGACGTCGGCGTGGCCATGAACACCGGCACCTCGGCCGCCAAGGAGGCCGGGAACATGGTGGACCTGGACTCCAACCCGACCAAGCTCATCCAGATCGTCGAGATCGGCAAGCAGCTGCTGATCACCCGCGGCGCGCTGACCACGTTCTCCATCGCCAACGACGTAGCCAAGTACTTCGCCATCATCCCGGCCATGTTCGAGGGCGTGATCCCCGACCTGTCCAAGCTCAACATCCTGCACCTGCACAGCCCGCAGTCGGCGATCACCTCGGCGATCATCTTCAACGCGCTGATCATCGTCGCGCTGATCCCGCTGGCGCTGCGGGGCGTCCGGTACCGGCCCTCCTCGGCCCAGTCCATGCTCCGCAGGAACCTGTGGGTCTACGGCATCGGCGGCCTGATCATCCCGTTCGCCGGGATCAAGCTCATCGACCTCATCATCCAGTTCATCCCAGGATTCCGGTGATCTGACCATGAACCGTCTACCCAACATCGTCCGCCAGCACATCGCGGCGCTGCGGCTGCTGCTGATCTTCACCGTGATCACCGGGGTGATCTACCCGGTCGTCATGTGGGGGCTGGCCGAGGGCCTGTTCCCCGGCCAGGCGAACGGCTCCATGGTCAGCTACCACGGCCGGGTCGTGGGATCCAGCCTGCTGTGCCAGGAGTTCACCGACGCCAAGGGCAACCCGCTGCCGCAGTACTTCCAGCCGCGGCCGTCGGCGGCCATCAACCCGGCCGCCAACCCCAAGACCGACTTCGGCTGCGATCCGACCTACTCTTCCGCGTCGAACTACGGCCCGACCAATCCCGCCTTCGTCGCGCTGATCAAGCAGCGGCAGCGGCAGATCGCGGCGTTCGACCATGTCAGGATCTCGCAGATCCCGCCGGACGCGGTGACCGCATCGGGTTCCGGCCTTGACCCCGACATCACCCCGGCCAACGCCGCCATCCAGGTGGACCGGGTCGCGGCCGCCAGGCACGTCAGCCGCGCCGCCGTCCAGGCGCTGGTCCAGCAGAACACCACCGGCCGCGTTCTCGGGTTCCTGGGCGAGCCGGTGGTCAACGTGCTGCTGCTGAACATCGCGCTCGACCAGAAGTACCCGGCCTGACACCCGCGGCATAATGCGCGCGGGAAAGACGACGGGACCGGCGATGCAGGCGCGCGGGCGGGCTCACGGGCCGCCCGCGCGCCGCGCCGACCAGGCGGCCGGGCAGCGGATCCTGATCGTGGAGGACGAGCCCGCCCTGCTCCGCGCGCTGCGGATCAACCTGCGCGCCCGCGGCTACGCCGTGACCGCCGCCGTGACCGGCCGGGAGGCGCTGGCCGAGGCCAGGCGCCAGCTCCCGGACGCCGTCCTGCTCGACCTCGGGCTGCCCGACCTCGACGGCGGCGAGGTGATCCGCGAGCTGCGGACCTGGTCCACCGCCCCGGTGATCGTGCTGTCCGGCCGGACCGGCATCGCGGACAAGATCGGAGCGCTGGACGCCGGCGCCGACGACTACGTGACCAAGCCGTTCAGCATGGCGGAACTGCTGGCCAGGCTGCGCGCCGCGCTGCGGCGGGACGACAGCGCGGCCCAGGGCACCCGGTTCCGGATCGGCCGGTGCGAGATCGACCTGACCGCGCACACCATTACCAGGGAATTGCGTTCTACGTCCGGGCTTGAGCGGTCTGAGCCGGTTCATCTCACCCCGACCGAGTGGCGGCTGCTGGAGGTGCTGCTCACCGCCCCCGGCCAGCTCGTCGGCTCCGACCGGCTGCTCGCCGAGGTGTGGGGGCCCGGATACGAGCGCAGTACGCACTACCTGCGATTCCACCTGGCCAGGCTGCGCCGCAAGCTGGAGGACGACCCGCCGAGGCCGCGCCACCTGATCACCGAGCCGGGGATGGGCTACCGGTACCAGCCATGACCGGCATGGCTTATGTTCCAGGTAGGACCAGCACAGACACCGCGCACGGGCGAGGACGGGCATGAGCCAGACGGACGCGCCGGGGCGCAGGGCCCCGGCTCGCGGCCAGCTGAGGATCTACCTTGGCTCGGCCGCCGGCGTCGGCAAGACCTATGCCATGCTCGGCGAGGGCCGCCGCCGCCAGGAGCGCGGTGCCGACGTCGTAGTGGCGTTCGTGGAGACCCACGGCCGAGAGCACACCGCCGAGCAGCTGCACGGGCTGCGCGTCGTACCCAGGATCCGGCTGCCGTACCGGGGCACGTTCTTCGAGGAAATGGACACCGACGCGGTGCTGGCGCAGCGGCCCCAGATCGCGCTGGTGGACGAGTTCGCGCACACCAACGTGCCGGGCTCGCGCAACGAGAAGCGCTGGCAGGATGTCGAGGAACTGCTCGAGGCCGGGATCGACGTCATCTCGAACGTGAACATCCAGCACCTGGAGTCGCTCAACGACGTGGTCGAGAAGATCACGGGCGTGCCGCAGCGGGAGACCGTGCCGGACGCCGTGGTCCGGGCGGCCGACCAGGTGGAGCTGATCGACATGACGCCGGAGGCGCTGCGGCGCCGGATGGCGCACGGCAACATCTACCCGGCCGAGAAGATCGACGCGGCGCTGACGCACTACTTCCGGGCCGGGAACCTGGCCGCGCTGCGCGAGCTGGCGCTGCTGTGGCTGGCCGACAAGGTGGACGAGGGGCTGCAGCGGTACCGGGCAGCGCACGGGATCCACGGCACCTGGGAGGCGCGGGAGCGGGTCGTGGTCGCGCTGACCGGCGGCCCCGAGGGCGACACGCTGATCCGGCGGGCGGCCAGGATCACGGCCAGGTCGGCCGGCGGCGACCTGCTCGCGCTGCACGTCACCCGGTCCGACGGCCTGACCGGGGCGAGCCCGGCGGTGCTGGCCCGGCAGCGGCACCTGGTCGAGTCGCTGGGCGGCACCTACCACCAGGTGGTCGGCGATAACGTGCCGGACGCGCTGCTCGCGTTCGCCAGGGCCGAGAACGCCACCCAGCTCGTGCTCGGCGCCAGCCGGCGCCGGTGGCTGGCCGCACTGCTGACCGGGCCGGGGGTCAGCCTCCGCACGATCCGCGACTCCGGCGACATCGACGTGCACATCGTCACGCACGCGCAGATGGGGCGCGGCCGCGGGCTGCCAAGGGCCGGCGGCGGGCTGCCGCTGCGGCGGCGGCTGGCCGGCTACGTGCTGGCCGCGCTGCTGGCCCCGCTGCTGACGGTGTTCCTGGTCAGCCTGCGGCACGATCTCAACCTGACCAGCGACGTGCTCGCGTTCCTGGCCGCGGTGATCGCGGTGGCGCTGGTCGGCGGGTTCGTGCCTGCCGTGCTCGAGGCCATCGCCGGCTCGCTGCTGCTCAACTTCTACTTCGTCCCGCCGGTGCATAGGTTCACCATTGCCGAGCACAACAACGTGCTCGCGCTGGGCGTGTTCGTCGCGGTCGGCCTGGTGGTCAGCTCGGTGGTGGACAACGCCGCGCGGCGCACCAAGCAGGCCGCCAGGGCCAGTGCCGAGTCGCAGCTCATGGTCACCACGGCCGGCAGCATCCTGCGCGGCCAGCAGGCGCTGCCCGCGGTGCTGGACCGGGTCCGGGAGGCGTTCGGGATGGACTCGGTCTCGCTGCTGGAACGCGAGCGGCGGCGCCCCGGCCAGGCCGGGGCCACCCGGCTGGCCGCGGCCGGCTGGGCGCCGGTGGCCACCTCGGGCGAGCAGCCGGTACCGCAGCCGGGCGAGGCCGATGTCGGGGCCGACGTCGAGGTGCCGATCGGCGAGAGCCTGTGCCTGGCCCTGCGCGGCCGGGCGCTTCCTGCCGCGGACCGCCGGGTGCTCGGCGCATTCGCCGCCTACGCGGCCGCCGCCCTCGAGCAGCAGCGGCTGACCGCCGAGGCCGAGGCCGCGCGGCCGATCGCCGAGGCGGACCGGATGCGCACCGCCCTGCTGGCCGCGGTCAGCCACGACCTGCGCACCCCGCTGGCCTCGGCCAAGGCCGCGGTCACCAGCCTGCGCTCCGATGACGTGCAGTGGAGCCCGCAGGACAGCGACGAGCTGCTGGCCACCGCCGATGAGTCCCTGGACAAGCTGGCCCACCTGGTCGACAACCTGCTGGACATGAGCAGGCTGCAGGCCGGCGCGCTTTCGGTTTTCCCGCGCCCGGCCGACCTGGGCGAGATCGTCGCCCGGTCACTGGACGACCTGGGCCCGCCGGGCCAGCGGGTCGCCATCGACATCCCGGACGAGCTGCCCGAGGTCCAGGTGGATCCGGCCATCCTGGAGCGGGTGATCGCGAACCTGACCGCCAACGCGCTGCGGTACTCGCCGCCGGAGATCCCGCCGCTGCTGTCGGCCAGCGTGCTGGCTGGCCGGGTGGAGCTGCGGGTGGTGGACCGCGGGCCGGGCATCCCCGAGGCGGACCGGGACCGGATGTTCGTCCCCTTCCAGCGCCTCGGCGACACCGACAACACCACCGGCGTCGGGCTCGGGCTGGCGCTGTCCCGCGGCCTGACCGAGGCCATGGACGGCACCCTGGAGCCGGAGGAGACGCCCGGCGGCGGCCTGACCATGACGCTGTCGCTGCCCGCGGTGCGGCGGGTGCCCGCCGGGCCACCGGCCCAGGTGACCGCGTGACCAGCGTCCTCGTCGTGGACGACGAACCGCAGATCCTGCGCGCGCTCCAGATCAACCTGCGGGTGCGCCACTACGACGTGCACGTCGCCGCGAACGGGACGCAGGCGCTGGAACTCGCCTCCCGTCATCCGCCGGACTTCGTCATCCTGGACCTCGGCCTGCCCGACCTGGACGGGGTCGAGGTGATCCAGGGCCTGCGCGGCTGGACCGACGCGCCGATCATCGTGCTGTCCGGGCGCACGGACAGCACGGACAAGGTGGACGCGCTGGACGCCGGGGCCGACGACTACGTGACCAAGCCGTTCGGGATGGAGGAGCTGCTGGCCAGGATGCGGGCGGTCGGCCGTCGCGTGACCGGCAACGGTGACCTGCCCCGGCTGCGGCTCGGCGACCTCGTCGTCGACCTGGCCGCCAAGCGGGTGATCCGGGATCCGCGTGGCGGGGCCGACGACGCTAGCGCGGCCGACGAGGCCAGCGCGGCCGACCGGGCCAGCGGGGCCAGCGGGGCCAGCGGGGCCGGTGCGGCTGGCGGCGCTGACGGCGCGGGCGGCTCTGGTGCCCCGGCACGGGGCGACGTCCGGCTCACCCCGACCGAGTGGCACCTGCTGGAGGTGCTGCTGCGTCACCCCGGCAAGCTGCTCAGCCAGCGACAGCTGCTGAACGAGGTCTGGGGGCCCGGCTACGCCGACGCCACCGGCAACCTCCGGCTCTACATGGCCCAGCTGCGCCGCAAGCTCGAGCCCGACCCGGCCCGCCCGCGCTGGCTGATGACCGAGCCGGGAATGGGCTACCGGTTCCAGCCGGACTCCGACGGTAGTAACTGACTGTTTTCAATCAACTGCGAACAGTTAGCCAAACCGTCCCCGCCCGGGCGCCCGCCGGGCCACGATGTGGGGCATGGGCTTTCCGAGGCGCGCACTCACGCTGGCCAGCGCGGCGGCGGTGCCAGCGGTGGCGGTGCTGGCTGCGGTGCTGGCGGCCTGGACGCCTGCCGCCAGGGCCATGATCTGGGTGCCGGCCGGGGCCGCGCGGACTCCGGTGGCCGGCGGCTGGCGCACGGTGAGCTATCTCGGGGTCGGCCTGCGGGTGCCGGCCTCCTGGCCGGTGCGGGACCTGGCCCGGCACCCGGCGGACTGCCCGCGGCTCGACCGGCACGCGGTCTACCTGGGCCGGACCGGACCGGCGCCGGACTGCCCGGCCAGCCTGACCGGCAAGACCGAGGCGGTCCAGGTCCAGCCGGCCGAGCCGGGCAGCCCCGACGTCCGGGCGGCCGTCAGGGCCATCGTCATCGACGGTCACCGGGCCAGGACCAACCCCGACCCGGCTCTCAGTCACACGATCATCGACGTGATCCCGGCCGCGGGTGCCGAGGTCACCGTGTCCTACGGCCGCGACCCGGCCCTGGCCCGGCGGATCGCGGCCGGCCTCACCGTGGGCGGGTCCGGCCCGGCCAGGTCCGCCCTGGCCAGCCGGGCCGGCCGGTCGGCCGCGGCCGCCCTCAGCCGCCCGCCCGCCGCGGTCAGGCCGTCGCCGCCGCAGGGCCTGTTCCGCGGCGCCGGGTTCGACACCTGCGCCGCGCCCTCGGTCAGCGCGCTGACCAGCTGGCAGGCGTCGCCCTACCGCGCGGTCGGGATCTACATCGGCGGGGTCAACCGGGCCTGCGCCCAGTCGAACCTGACCGCGTCCTGGATCACCGCGATCCGGGCGCACGGCTGGCGCTACTTCCCGTTCTACGTCGGCCTGCAGGCCTCGTGCGTGCGGGCGTTCGGGGACGCGGTCATCAGCCCGGCCGATGCCGCGGCCGAGGGCACCGCCGCCGCGCAGGACGCCGCGGCCCAGGCGCAGAGCCTGGGCATCCCGCGCGGCACGCCGATCATCTACGACATGGAGGCATACTCCGGGTGCGCCACCGAGGTGATCACCTTCCTGTCCGCCTGGGACAGCGCGGTGCAGGCGAAGGGCTACCAGTCCGGGGTGTATGAGTCCTTCTCCGACATCGGCGACCTGGTGCACGCCGCGGGCCGGATGACCGAGCCCGATGTGATCCACTACGCCGACTGGGACGGCCAGGCGACGACCGCGAGTACCTACATGCCGGCCGGGATGTGGACCGGGGACCAGCGGCTGCACCAGTACCAGGGCGGTCACGCCGAGACCTGGGGCGGCGTGGCCATGAACATCGACAACGACCAGCTCGACGTGAACCTGAGCGGGCCGTCCCCGCCGGCCACCGCCGGGCTGCGGCCCGCCTTCCGGATCGCGGTAACTCCGACCGCCAGCGGCTCGGTGCAGTGGTTCGCCAGGACCGCGGCCGGCCGCCTGGTCAGCGCCGCGACCGACCCGGCCCGCGGCTCGGGCTGGTCCGCGGTGGCCACGGTGGGCAGCCCGCCCGCCGCCATCGGCAGCAACCCGGCGGTGGCGGCCGACGCCGACGGCCGGCTTGCCGTGTTCGCCACGGCCCGCAACGGCCAGCTCGAGCACGCCTGGCAGGCGGCGGGCCAGCCGGGCCGGTGGCGCTGGGGAACGCCGCTGACCGGTGCCGGTGCCCCAGCCGGCAGCACCGGCGACCCGACCGCGATCCGGCAGCCGGGCGGCACCGTCGAGGTGTTCGTCACCGGCTCCGGCGGCGCGGTCGACACCATCAGCCAGGCGGTGCGGAACGGCGACTCCCGCTGGACCGGGTGGGCGAGCCTGGGCGGCGACTGCGCCGCCACCCCGGTGCCGCTGACCGCCTCCGGCGGCCGGGTTGAGCTGCTCTGCACCACGGCCGGGCGCGCCCTGGCCGTGGACAGCTGGCACGGCGGCCGCTGGAGCGGCTGGGCCACGGTCGGCTCCGGCCCGGCCGTGCGCGGGGTGCCCGCGGTGCTGGCGGGCCCCGCCGGGCAGGCCGAGGCGCTCGCCGCCACCAGGTCGGGCGGGCTGGCCTACGCCTGGCAGGACCCGGCCGGCCGGTGGCAGTGGGGCACCGGCCCGGCCGCGGCCGGGTCCGGCCTGAAGGTCAGCTACTCGCCGGCCGCCGCCGCCTGGCCCGGCGGCAAGATCGCCGTATTCGCCCGGCTGACCGGCGGCAGGCTGGCCTATTCGGTGCAGAGCAGCGGCGGCTCGGCGCCGGCCTGGACCGGCTGGACCAGGGTCGGCGGCAGTGTCCTGGGCAGCCCGGCCGCCTGGCTCGGGCCGGGCGGCAGGCCGCAGGCGGCGGTGCTGAACGCCAGGCTGCGGCTCGCGGCGGCCGGCTACTCGGCCGGTGCCTGGAGCTCCTGGACCGAGCTGGCGGGCGGCTTCTCGCCGGCCTGCTGACCGGACGGGCCGGACGGGCCGGACGGGCCGGCTGACCCGGCCCGCGGGCCCGGCCCGGACATCGTGGCGAGCTGGAACCGGAGCCGGCAGATGACCACGTTCTCGGTGCCCCGCTGGATCGCCCGGTCCAGCACGAAGCCACGCTGGTTGTGCAGCACCCGCTGCCACGGCCGGGCCGCCCGGACCTCGGGGATGAGCACGACCAGCCGGTGGTAGCGGGTCTCGGTCGCCTCGAGCTCGCGCAGGTAGGCCACGACCGGCGGGGCCAGCGAGCGGTGCTCGGCGCGCAGCGTGATCAGGGGCACGTTCGGGTGCCAGGCCTCCCACTGATCGCGGAACCTGGCATCGACCGCGGAGTCGTCCGGATCGGCGTAGCACACGGTGACCGCGCGCACCTCGTCCCCGATGGACAGCGCCACCGAGATCGCCTCCCTGGTCAGCCGGGACATGCCGCCGACCGGCACCACCACCAGCGAGCTGAGCCGGTGCGGCCGGGGCGGGGTCTTGCCCAGCTGGAGCTGGGCGCCGATCCGGGCGTAGATCACGTGCACCCGGCTGAAGAGCAGCACCAGGGCCGGCACGATCAGCACGATCACCCAGGCGCCCGCGGTGAACTTGCTGATCAGCTCGATCGCCAGGGCCACCGTGGTGAACGCGGCGCCGACCCCGTTGATGACCGCGCGCCGGGCCCAGCCGCGCCCGTGTGCCTGGTGCCAGTGCCGGACCATGCCCGCCTGGGACAGGGTGAAGCCGACGAACACCCCGATCGCGAACAGCGGCACCAGGGCCTGGGTGTTCCCCTGCGCGACGACCAGCAGTACCGCGGCGATGACCGCCAGGATCGTCACCCCGTACCGGTGCACCTGCCGGTCGGCCCGCAGGAAGAACAGGTGCGGCAGGAAATTGTCCCTGGCCAGCAGCGAGGCCAGCACCGGCAGGCCGCCGAAGGAGGTGTTGGCGGCCAGCGCGAGCAGCACCGTGGTGATTATCTGGATGGCGTAGAACAGGAAGCCGTGCCCCAGCGAGGCCGCGGTCAGCTGAGCCAGCACGGTCTCCTTCGGAGCCGAGGCCACGTGAAACTTGCGGATCTCGATGGCCAGCCCGATCAGCATCAGCCCGAGGATCACGCCCAGGCCCATCTCGGTGTGCTGGGCCCGGCGGTACCTGGGCTTGCGGAATGAGGGCACCGCGTTCGCGATGGCCTCCACCCCGGTCAGCGCCGAGCAGCCGGAAGCGAAGGCGCGCAGCAGCAGCAGGACGCCGACCGCCTGCACCGTCTGAGGCAGGCCGTGCTGCACCGGGACCAGCGGGGCCGACCGGGCCAGGCCGGCCACGATGACCGCGAAGATGCCGGCGATGAAGGCGATCGTGGGCAGGATGAACAGCCGTGCCGACTCGGCGACCCCCCACAGGTTGGCCGCGGTGATCAGCGCGAGCACCAGCAGGCAGATCACCGTCCGGTCCGGGTACAGCGCGCGGGAAGGCCGAGGTCAGCGCCTCCACTCCGGCCGACACCCCGACGGCGGCGTTCAGCAGGTAGTCGACGATCAGCGAGGCCGCGGCGATCAGGCTGGCCCTGGTGCCCAGGTGCCTGCCCGCGACCGCGTAGGCGCCGCCGCCGCCGGGGAACGCCTCGATGACCTGCCGGTAGGAGATCACCAGCACGGCCAGCAGCAGCACGATCGCGCCGGTGACCGGCTCTACGTAGGCCAGGCCGGCGCTGCCCGCCGCGACCAGGACCAGGACGATGGCCTCGGGGCCGTAGGCCACCGAGGAGAGCGCGTCCAGCGAGAGCGCGGCCAGCCCCTCTAGCGCGGTCAGCCGATGGCGCTCGGATTCCGGCTCAGCGCTCATGACCGTTCATACAAGCACGCGCAGTAGCCACGGCGACGGCAGGCCCGGCTCAGCAGCGCGCCGGGCGGGCGGGCCGGGCGGGCCGGGCGGGCTGGGCGGGCAGGGAAGCTCAGGCGTTCAGCACCAGCACCGCGATGAGGACCAGGACGATCGCGACGCCCACGATGATGATCGCCAGCTTGGCGACGTTGCGGCCGGGAGCGCTCATGGCCCACGGGGGTTCGGACTCGGTGTTCTGGCCGCGGGCGAACGCGCGGAACTCGGCCGTGCTCGCCGAGACGTCGGGCCTGGCCCGGAACTCGCCGGTGCTGATGGGCATGTCAGCGCTGGCAGGCATGCCCGTGTTGGTTGGCGCAGTGCTGGCTGGCGGGTGTACCTCGCGCTCAGACATGGCCACGACTGTAGCGGATCTGGACTTGCGCAAACGCCCGGACAGCGGAGTTCCGGTCGAAACCCCGCCAGAGGGTCATGCCCCGGCCGGACCCTGCCGACGCGGAATGCCCGCCACAGTCACCAGGCAGTCCCGCCGCGCGCCGGGCCGGCCCGCCAGGGCCGGGTGACCCGGGCCGGAGTACCCAGGGCCGTAAAGACCGGGATAACGCCCTGCCCAGGACAGGGAATTCTCCTCTGCTGCCATCGGCCGGAAAAACAAAGACTGGCCATGACAGCAAACAAGAAACCCGCCCAAGGAGATCGCCATGACCGCCACCCCCGCCACCACTACTACCCCCGCCGCCCCCACGCGCCGCCGCCGCCCGGTGCTGCGCACCGCCGCCGCCCTCACCGCCGCCGCGGCCGCCGCAGCCCTCGGCCTGGCCCTGACCGCCGCCCCCGGCGCCCACGCCGCCACCGCCACCGGCTGCCAGGCCACCCCCAGCGCCTGCGGCTACCCCGACGCCACCAACACCGGCGTCCCGCCCGGCACCACCCTCACCAGTGTCCCCGCCCAGGCCACCAGCGGACCCGGCTGGGCCTGGGACGCCGCCACCCAGACCGTCAACGTCACCACCAGCGGCACCACCATCTCCGGCCTCAGCATCACCGGCACCCTCAACATCGCCGCCAGCAACGTCACCGTCAAGAACGACCAGATCACCACCTCCAGCCTCTACGCCGTCAGCCTCCGCCACACCGCCAACGTCACCGTCGAGAACTCCACCATCAGCGGCCAGAACGCCACCACCGGCCGCGTCAACTACGCCATCGACGACATCTACGCCGACTCCACCAACATGAACTTCACCCGCAACAACATCGCCGACTGGCGCGTCGGCATCAACACCACCAGCGGCAAGATCACCGGCAACTACATCCACGACCCCGGCTTCATCGCCGGCGACCACACCGACGGCATCTACGACAACGAAGGCACCACCCCCCTGGCCATCACCGGCAACACCATCGAGAACACCCTCGGCCAGACCTGCGACATCATCCTCGAATCCGCCACCGGCGTCCCCGTCGGCAACATGACCGTCAGCGGCAACCTGCTGGCCGGCGGCGGCTACTCCATCTACGCCGGCGGCGCCCAGAACGACAGCACCAACGTCAAGATCACCGGCAACCGCTTCGGCCAGGCCTACTACCCCCAAAGCGGCCAGTGGGGACCCCAGGCCGACTACCAGCCCTCCGGCACCGGCAACACCTGGACCGGCAACACCTGGGACAACACCGCCACCACCGTCACCCCCTGACAACCACACCCAGCCCCACCCCACCCCGGCCGCACCCGCCCCAGACAGGGCAGGTGCGGCCGGCGGCTTCTGGCTAGCCGCGGCTGCCTGGATCGCCGCGGCCGTCCGGGTCGCCGGGCGGCACCAGGTCGGGGCGGTTGATCAGCCGGGACAGCACGATCACGCTGCGGGTGCGGACCACGAACGGCTCGGCCCCGATCAGCTCGACCACCTGCTCGAAGTGCCGGACGTCGGCGGCCCTGATGTGCAGCAGCGCGTCGGCCTCGCCGGTCACCGTGCAGGCCTCGGTGACCTCGGGGAACCTGGTCACCGCGGCGGCGATGTCCGCGGGCGAGGTACGACCCCGGCAGAACAGCTCGACGTAGGCCTCGGTGGTCCAGCCGAGGGCCGAGGCATCGACCCTGGCGGAGAAGCCGGTGATCGCGCCGGAGGCGCGCAGCCGGTCGACCCGCCGCTTGACGGCCGGCGCGGACAGCCCGACCCTGGCGCCTACCTGCGCGAAGGTGGCCCTGGCGTCATCGACCAGGGCGGCTACGATCCGCTTGTCCAGCTCATCGAACGCCGTCACGGCGTCGGGCCGGCCGGGGAGAGGGCTCGGGTCACGGCATCAGATCCTGCCATTCCCGGCCTGGCCGGCGGGTCGCGTACCGTGACGGCGTGGGCAGACTGCGCGGCGCGCTCGGCATCCGGCCGCAGGACGTAGCCGCCACCGCGGCGGTGATCGCCGCCACGGAGCTGAACGTGGTCACCGGCGGCGGCGCCGGGGCGCAGCCTCTCAGCGCGCTTGCCTATGTCTACGGCGCGGTCGATGGCGCTGCCGGTGCTGGCCCGCCGCAGGTACCCGTTCGGGGCCCTGCTCGCCTGCTCCGCGCTGCTGCTCATCTATTACACCGCGGGCATCCGCCGGAACATATCGCCCGCCCCGCTGCTGTCCCTGCCGCTGTACGACGCGGCGGTGGCCGGCTTCCTGGCAGCGGCGATCGTGATCCCCACCGTCTACATGCTGATCGGCCTGATCGTGGTGGAGCTCGCGACCAGGGAGAGCTATGCCGTCCTGGCCAGCGACTTCCTGCTGCCCGCGGTGGTGATGGCGCTGGCCATCATGCTCGGTGACGCGGTGCGCAGCCGCCGGGCGCTGGCCGCCGAGACCGCCGACCGGCTGCGCCTGGCCGAGGAGGAGAACGCGGCCGAGGCGGCCAGGCTGCTGGCAGAGGAGCGGCTGCGGATCGCCCGCGAGCTGCACGACACAGTGGCGCACAGCATCGCCACGATCACCGTGCAGGCCGGCTCCGCGCTGCACCTGCTGGCCGGCCGCGGCGGCGCGCACGACGTGCCCGGCGCGGTCGGGCCGGACGGCGCGGCCATGCCGGACAGCGCGGCGGGACCGCAGGTCAGGGAAGCGCTGGCCGCGATCAGGGAGACCGGCAAGGCGGTGCTCGCCGACATCCGGGTCACCCTCGGTCAGCTGCGCGGCGGCCAGGGACCGGGCGACGGGCCGCGACGGGCCGGCCTGGACCGCCTGGACGCGCTCGCCGATGCGGTGCGCGCGGCCGGGGCCCCGGTCTGCGTCACCGTCGAGGGCAGCCGGTGCCCGCTGCCGCCCGCCGTCGATCATGCCGCGTACCGGATCCTGCAGGAATCACTGACCAACGTGCTGCGGCACGCCGGCCCGCGGGCCAGCGCGCAGATCAGGCTGTGCTACGGGCCTGCCGCGCTGACTATCCGGGTGACCGACGACGGCCCGGCTCCGTCAGCTGGCGGCACCGTACCGCCGGGCGACGGCACCGCACCCCCCGGCGACGGTGCGGGCCGGGCGGGCGGGCACGGGCTGACCGGCATGGCGGAGCGGGCGGCGGCCGTCGGCGGCCGGGTGTCCGCGGGCCGTCGCGACGGCGGCGGCTTCGGGGTCCTGGCCGAGCTGCCGCTCGCGGGGCGGCCGGGCGGCCGCCCGGCCCGGGTGACGGGCCAGGGCCGGTGATCAGCGTCCTGCTGGCCGACGACCAGGCCCTGCTCCGGGCCGGGTTCCGGATGCTGCTGGAGTCCGCGCCGGACATGCGCATCGTCGCCGAGGCGCAGAACGGCGGGCAGGCGGTTGCCCTGGCCCGCGAGCACCGGCCGGACGTGGTGCTGATGGACGTCCGGATGGCCGAGGTGGACGGGATCACCGCGACCCGGCGGATCACCGCCGATCCCGGCCTGGCCGCGGTCCGGGTAGTGGTGCTGACCACGTTTGACGACGACGAGACCGTGCTCGCCGCGCTGCGGGCCGGAGCCTACGGCTTCCTGGTCAAGGACACCGAGCCGGACGAGCTGCTGCACGCCATCCGGGTGGTCGCCCGCGGCGACGCGCTGCTCGCGCCGAGCGTCACCCGGACCCTGCTCGGCGCGCTCACCGCGGCCGGACCATCGGCGGCAGCCCCGGCCGGGTCGGTCCCAGCCGGGATCCGGCCCGGCCGGATCAGTACTGGCGCTGTCGGCAGCGGCGCTGACCCAGCGCGAGCGCGAGGTGGTCGCGCTGGTCGCCGCCGGGCTGTCCAACGACGAGATCGCCGCCGAGCTGGTGGTCAGCCCGCTGACGGCCAAGACGCACGTCAGCCGGGCCATGGTGAAGCTCGGCGCGCGAGACCGGGCCCAGCTCGTCGTGATGGCCTTCCAGGCCGGCCTCGCCGCCCCGCCCGGCCCCTGACACCCGGCCGCTGCCCCGCCACGCCGCTGGCGCTCCGCCGCAAGTCACGGGGTTGTGTACTGCGAGGGGAGTACTCCGGGCGGAGTAGCAGCGGGGGAAGTGTCTCCCGGGGCGGGACGCGGTGATGGCGGGTACTCGCGAGCATGGACGGCGATACCGGATCCGGCTCACGGAGAGAAGCGATGACGTATCCCGATGCCCGCGGCGACGGCCTGCTCGGCGGCACCGGGCGCTGGTGCTTCCGGCGCCGCTGGCTGACCCTGGCGATCTGGCTGGCCGGCCTGGCCTGCCTGCTCACCCTGTGGGTGAGCTACGGCGCCGCCGCCGACAACAGCTACTCCGGCAGCGACCCCGGCCAGGCGCTGCTGAACGCCCACTTTCAGCGGCAGTCCGGCGACGCGCTGACCCTGGCCATCCGGTCGGCCAGCCCGGTGGACTCGCCGGCCGTGACCAGGCGGGTGACCAGCGCGCTGGCCACGTTCGCGGCGGCACCCGGCGTCACGTCGGTGACCAGCCCGTACCGCAGCCCGGGCCAGATCTCGCCGGACCGGCACATCGCGTTCGCGACCGTCCAGTTCGGGGTGCAGACCGCGCAGATCTCCGGCGCCGAGACGCTGGCGCTGATGGCCGACGCCAGGACGGCCTCCGGGCCCGGGGTCACGCTGAGCCTGGGCGGCGACGTGGTGGACCTGGCCGAGACGCCGTACGGCGGGCCGACCGAGGGCTTCGGCACCACCGCGGCCGCGATCGTGCTGCTGATCGCGTTCGGCTCGGTGCTGGCGATGGGCCTGCCGGTGCTGACCGCGCTGTTCGGCATCGGCTGCGGCCTCTCGCTGATCGCGCTGATCGGGTACCTGTTCCCGGCGCCGTCGTTCTCACCGATCGTCGCCTCGCTGATCGGCCTCGGCGTGGGCGTGGACTACGCGCTGTTCATCGTCACCCGGTTCCGGGAGGAACTGCGCAGCAGGCCACCCCGGCACCGGAAGAGGCGGCGGTGACCACGATGCGCACCGCGGGCCGGTCGGTGCTCACCGCGGGCACCACCGTGGTGATCGGTGCACTCGGCCTGCTGGTACTGCGCCAGCCGCTGCTGTCCGGCGTCGCCGTGGCCGCCGCCGCCACCGTGGCGATGACCGTGCTGGCCGCGCTCACGCTGCTGCCTGCCCTGCTGGGATTCACCGGCACCCGGCTGGCCCGCCCGTCCCGGCTCCGGTTGCCCGGCCCGGGCGTGCCCGGCCTGAGCCTGCGCCGGTCCCGGTCGGCACGGTCGTCCCGGCAGGAGCCGCCGGCCGGGCGGGGCGGGCGGACGGCTATCCGTTCTGGCTCTGGGGCTGATGGCCTGGCCCGGCACCCGGCGCAGCGGTGGGCCGCCGTGGTGCAGCGGCGCCCGGTGCTGGCCACGGTCGCCTCGGCCGCGGCGCTGCTCGCCCTGGCCGCCCCGGCGCTCGGCATGAAGCTGAACTTCCCGGACGAGTCGGCGCAGGCCAGGGGGACGATGGGTTATGCCAGCTACGCCACGATGGCGCGCGGGTTCGGTCCCGGTTACGACGCGCCGCTGATCATCACGGCCAAGCTGCCATCCCGGCAGGCGGGCATTGCCGGCGGGCAGGCACGGCGCCGGCTGGCCGCGGCAGTGCGGGCCACGCCGGGAGTGGCCCGGGTTACCCCGGTCGTGCTCAGCCGGGACGGTCAGGCCGCGCTGCTGATCGCATATCCGGACACCGGAGAGCAGGACCCGGCCACCAACGCGCTGGTGAACCGGCTGACCGGGACCGTGCTGCCGCGGGCGACCGCGGGTACCGGCATCGCCGCGTACCTGACCGGGCAGAACGCCGGCAACGTGCGGTTCGCCAACCTGATCGGGCAGCGGCTGCCGTGGCTGATCGCGACCGTGGTGCTGCTGTCCATGCTGCTGCTGCTCATGGTGTTCCGCTCGGTCGTGATAGCGATCAAGGCAGCGCTGATGAACCTGCTGTCGATCTCGGCCGCCTACGGCGTGCTCGTGCTGGTCTGCCAGCACGGCTGGGGCCGGCAGCTGTTCGGCTTCCCGGAGACCATGCCGGTGACGACCTGGGTGCCGGTGTTCCTGTTCGTCATCCTGTTCGGGCTGTCCATGGACTACGAGGTGTTCCTGCTGTCCCGGATCCGGGAGGCCTACCAGGCCAGCGGGGACAACTCGGCCGCGGTGGCCAGCGGGCTGGCCAGCACCGCGCGGGTGATCTCGGCGGCGGCCGCGGTCATGGTGGTGGTGTTCCTTTCCGTGGTGCTCGGCGCCAACGTGTCGGTCAAGCAGGTCGGGCTCGGCCTGGCCGTGGCCGTGTTCCTGGACGCGACCCTGGTGCGGCTGGTCCTGGTGCCGGCCGTGATGGAGCTGCTCGGCCGGGCCAACTGGTGGCTGCCCGGGCCGCTGGACCGCTTGCTGCCCGGCCCGGCGACGCTACTGTCGGAATCAGAGGGCTAGCGGGAGGGGCGGCGGATGGCGCGGGTCGGCGGGATGTACGGGCCGGATGCCACGTTCCTGGGGGTGCCCAGGGCCGAGCTGGCGGATCCGGGTTCCTGGGCGGGCACCGACATCATGATCATCGGTGCCCCGTTCGACGGCGGGACCTCGCACCGGCCGGGGGCCAGGTTCGGCCCGCAGGCCATCAGGTTCACCGACTACCTGCCGCACGACGGCTCGCGGCCGCACCTGGCGCTGGGCGTGGACCCGCTGGCCGAGCTGCGGGTGGCCGACGCGGGTGA
The DNA here is from genome assembly GCA_963719705.1 of uncultured Actinomycetota bacterium. Classification (GTDB taxonomy): domain Bacteria; phylum Actinomycetota; class Actinomycetes; order Streptosporangiales; family Streptosporangiaceae; genus CAVRCV01. Next base: position 56,939 of record CAVRCV010000004.1, on the reverse strand, counting down.
CGTGGAGATGCCGTCCGGCGACACCGAGCTGTCGCTGCGGCGGCTGGAGGGGGCGGTGCACGCCGCCTGCCGGGGCGGGGCGATCCCGGTGATCCTCGGCGGCGACCACACGATCGCCCTGCCGGACGCGACCGGAGTGGCCCGCCAGGTCGGCTGGGGCCGGGTCTCGGTGATCCACTTCGACGCGCACGCCGACACCGGGGACACCCAGTCCGGCTCGCTGTACGGGCACGGCACGCCGATGCGCAGGCTGATCGAGTCCGGCGCGGTGCGCGGCGACCGGTTCCTGCAGATCGGGCTGCGCGGCTACTGGCCGGAGCCGGACACGCTGGACTGGATGGCCGGGCAGCGGATGCGCAGCTACGAGATGTCCGAGGTGGTGGCCAGGGGCCTGGATGAGTGCCTGACCGAGGCGTTCGGCATCGCCACCGACGAATGCGACGGGGTGTTCCTGTCGGTCGACGTGGACGTGGTCGATCCGGGCATGGCCCCCGGTACCGGCACACCGGAGCCGGGCGGGCTGACCGGCAGGCAGCTGCTGGACGCGGTGCGCCGGATCGCGATGGAGCTGCCGGTGGCCGGGATGGACGTGGTCGAGGTCGCGCCGCCGTACGACCACGCGGAGATCACCGCGTTCCTGGCCAACCGGGTGGTGCTGGAGGCGCTGTCCGGCATCGCCTGGCGCCGCCGGAACGAGGCCGCTCCCGGCACCGCGCGCAGGCCGGAGGACCCGCTGCTGGACGGGCGGCTACCGCGCCGGCTGACCCGCCGTACACGACCTGAGTGCTACACTGTTTTACGTGGAGCACGCAATCCTGTGAGGTGACCCCGGTGGCCAACCAGAACATCACCCTGTCCCTCCCCGAGGAGGACCTGCGGGAGGCGCGGGTGCTGGCCGCACGGCGCGGCACGTCGGTTTCCCAGCTCCTGGCCCGCATGCTGAGGGAAACCGTCGAGCGGGAGACCGGTTACGACACTGCCAGAGAGCACAGCCTGGGCATCCTGCGCGAGGGCCTGGACCTGGGCACAGGTGGTCACATGACCTGGCACCGGGACGACCTGCATGAGCGGTAACCGCAAGTTCGTCGACACCAACGTCCTCGTCTACGCCCACGACGCGACGGCTGGGGACAAGCACGACCGTGCCCGGGTACTGCTTGAGGAGCTGTGGCATACCCGGGAGGGCTGCCTCAGCATTCAGGTGCTGCAAGAGTTCTTCGTCACCACAACGCGGAAGATCCCAAAGCCGCTCGCGGCGCCGGCCGCCGCGCAGATCGTCGCCGACCTGGCTCGCTGGCACGTGCACGCCCCGGCCGCTCGTGACGTGGTCGCGGCCATCGATATTCACCAGCGGACCGAAGCGTCGTTCTGGGACGCGATGATCATTCGCAGCGCGCAAGAACTCGGCTGCCGGACTCTGTACTCGGAAGATCTCAATCCCGGCCAGGTGTACGCGGGAGTTCAGGTCAGCAATCCGTTCCCCAGCCGCTAGCGGCCCGGCCAGTCCGGCGGCTACTCGCCGGCGGTCAGGCCGAACAGCGGGCGGCAGGGCTCGAAGCCGCTGATCCCGATCCCGGCGCCGGCGTCGCTGGCCAGCCACTCGGCCCGCTTCAGCCGCAGGTGCAGCAGGGTGTCGACCCGGCCGGGGTGGGAGTGCAGCGACTCGCCGTTGGGCTGGTAGCCGAGCGCGCGGGACACCCCGAGCGAGGCGTGGTTGTCATGCCAGGCCGAGGTGATCGCCGGTTTACTCGCTGTACGGCGTGATCGCAAAGAAGCGAGGACATCATGATGTCAATGCTAGCGCATCGCGATGTGCTAACCTACGGGCATGCGTACCACGCTCTCGCTGGATGATGATGTCGCCGCCGCCGTGCAGCGACTCCGTGCGGAACGGAACATCGGGCTCAGCGATGCGGTCAACGAGCTGATCAGGGCCGGGCTGGTCGCCCCGGCCCGGCAGATGCCCTTCCGGCAGCGGACGGCGGACCTCGGCCTGCGTATCGACGTCAGCAACGTGGCAGACGCGCTGGAGCGCCTCGACGGGCCTGAGGCCCGGTAGTGCTCGTCGACGCGAACATCCTGCTCTACTCGGTTGATGAGGCCAGCCCGTTCCATCGCAGGGCCAGCACCTGGCTAACCAGCCAGCTCAACGGCCCCCGGCGGGTTGGATTCCCGTGGCAGTCGCTCGTCGCGTTCGTCCGGATCAGCACCCATGAACGGGCCTCGGCACGCCCGCTGACCCCTCGGCAAGCGGCCGGCTTCGTCGCGGACTGGCTGGAACCCGAGGTCTCCTGGATCCCGCGAGAAGGTCCGGGGCATGCACGCATCCTGACCGAGCTGGTGACCCGGTACGAGCTCCGGGGCAGCATCGTCAGCGACGCGCACCTCGCGGCGCTCGCCATCGAGCACGGGCTGGAAGTGTGTTCCAACGACAGCGACTTCGCCCGGTTCACCGAGATCCGCTGGACCAATCCGGTGGCTCCGGCATAGCACTGGATTCGCTTCCAACCCACCGGGATGATCGCCGCCCAGGCTAGCTACCCGGATACGGGAGTCCGCGGTGTCCGCGACCGCGCATACGGGCGTGCGCTACCTGGCCGGGTCGGCGGAGGATGCCTGCTTCACCCCCGACCGTAGGTTGCACTTCGGCAGGCGCAAGATGTGAACAGTGGCGACGAGTACACTGACAGTCGGAGGGTCACGGATTGACGCACCGGGCATGAGCGAGTTCAGCGACCAGCTTCGCTGGTTAATGGCAGAACGCGGAGTGGGCGTGCGGGAACTTGCCCGCCGAGTGCCATGTGATCCTGGCTATTTGTCGAACTTGCGGAACGGCAGGAAGCGGCCATCCCGCCCGATCGCGGTTCGCCTTGATGAGGCGCTTGACGCCGATGGGGCCCTTGTCGCATTCGGCCTCGGCACGCGTGCGGGTTGGCCAGATGAGGGTGAGACGACACTGGATGAGGTTACCCGCCTACGCCTTCATGCATTGTCCGGTGCGGACCTTGATAATTTGGCCGAGCTTTTAGCTGACCAGTGGCATGTGCTAGTGAAGACGGACAATCTGCTCGGCCCCCGCCACGCGCTGGGGACTGTGCATACACACCTGGGTGTGATTGAAGCGCTCCTGCGAGTCGTCAGGCTGCCTGCACGCCAGCGTGTCTTGCGCCTGGCCGGGCGGTATGCCGAGTCGGCGGCCTGGTTACACGAGGACTCGGGTGACCTGGCTGCGGCGCGGTACTGGACAGGACGGGCAACGGAGTGGGCAGTCGAGGGCGGGGAGCGACTGATGGTGTCATGGACGCTGTTCCGCCGGAGCCAGCTGGCGATGCCGACTCTCGACGCGGCGCAAGTAGGCGGCCTCGCGGCTGCGGCGTGGCGGGAAGCCAACGGGCTTCCCAGGCCGGCGATGGCGGCGATCCTGCAGCAGGAAGCCCATGCTCATGCGCTGGACGGAGCTGAGGCTGACTGTCAGCGGGCACTCGATCGTGCTTACGAGCTGGCGGCAAAGCCGGATGATAGCGGAGACGCATCGGACGGGCATGGTTCGTTCTGCACCACCGCATACCTGGACATGCAACGGGGTACTTGCTGGCTGACGCTCGGCCAGCCAGCAAGAGCCGTTGCATCGCTGGAGGCCGCTGTCGAGTCGCTGCCCGCTGTATACCGGCGTGATCGGGGGGTGGCGCTGATCCGCCAGGCCGCCGCGCTTGCAGCGGTAGGCGAGCCGGCCGAGGCTGCTGTCGCGGCGATGAAGGCCCTGGGGATCGCGCGGGATTGCGGCTCAGGAAGAATCCTGGGCATGATCGTGCCGCTGTGCGCTGCCCTGAAACCGCACAGCCAGCTAGAGCAAGTCGCTCACCTGCGGGCCGCGCTCGCGGACGCCTGGGCTGCGTGATGGCCACTGTTGCGGAGATGGCCGCGATGCGCCGCGCTATCGCCCTGTCCGCAGCCGGGATCGGGACCACGAGCCCGAATCCCCCGGTCGGGTGCGTGCTGCTCGGCCGGGACGGCCGGGTGGTTGGCGAGGGTTATCACGCCCGTAAGGGCGAGGCGCACGCGGAAGCACGCGCGCTTGCGGCGGCGGGCGGGCTGGCGGAGGCGGCCACGGCTGTGGTCACCCTGGAGCCGTGCAATCACCAGGGGCGCACGCCGGCATGCCGGCAGGCGCTGATCGACGCGAAGATCGCCAGGGTGGTTATCGCGCTGCTCGATCCGACGTCGCGTGGCGAGGGCGGGGCGGCCGGGCTGCGGGCGGCGGGCGTTGACGTTGAGGTCGGGGTGCTGCATGCGGAGACGAGGGTGGTCCTCGGGCCGTGGCTCATGGCGCTGGAGCGGCAGCGGCCGCTCGTTACCTGGCCGTATGTGATGGACGCCGGGGGAGTCGAGGCGATGCCTGTCGGGACCGGCGATGCGCACCTGCTGGAGCTCGGCGCGGACGCGGTGCTGCACGTCGATGGCAGCGTTACCGAGGCGGTGGCCGGCAGCCATGGCACCGGCATCCTGCGTCTGCCGGACTTCACTGCGGGCACGGAGCCCGCTGTGGTGGTCGCAGCCCTGTACCAGGGCGGTGTCCGGCGGCTGCTGCTGGCCGGTGACCTGACCAGGGCACAACCGTTCCTGGCACAAGGGCTGATTGACCGCGTCTGCGCCTACCTGCCGGTGGGCGGCGCTCCTGGCGTGTCACAGGGCGATCGGCCATGGCCCCAGCTACCGCCCGGCTTCAGCATCACGGCCACGACCAGGCTGGACGGGTTCGTGCGCATCGACGCTCAGCGGAATGCACAGTCATAAGGCCAGTCGCTCGCCACGAATGAGGCGCACTGCTCAGGGTGTTGTCCTGTTGTCTTTTCACGGTCAACGTCTTGCCCAATCTGGCAGCCTACAGCGACAGTGAGAACCAAGGATCAATGAACGGCGATCCGGCGGGGTGACAACAGCTGGCGGCGGTTTCGATGGCGGGCTTGAGCACATCGCCAGGCCGAGGCTAATAGGTCAGTCTTTCGCCAGGTCAAGAGTCGCCGCATCTGCGGTCACGTTCAGACTTTCAGGAGTCGTCATGCGCATATCATTTAGAGCAGTCCACCGCGCTGCCATGGGACTGACGTCCGTGGCGTTATTGCTTGCCGCGCCAGCGGCAGCCATGGCCGGAACGGCTGGCAGCCATCAGGGCTCAGCCAGGGCTGGTGACGGGGTGGCATGGGCGATCGCTGATCCGGCGGGCAGCCGCCCGGTCGTGATGCCGGATGGTTGCGCCCGGGGTCGGGCGCAGCTGGCCAGGGATGCCGCCCGCGGAATCGACCGGGTGATGTGCGTGACAGCCGCCGGGCATGTCGTGGTCGCGTCTCTGCCATCGCTGTGCCATCCCCGGCGCCAGGAGTTCGACCGCTTTGCCGACTGCCTGGATGCCGGCTGGGTGGACCTGATTATCGACGTCGAGAACGGCGAGGTGGTCGGCAGCGTCACGGGCGCCACCATCTTGTGGAACACACTCGCGTACAACTCGCGTACGTGGGAGGAACACATCCGGGTCGTGATCGCCACGGTCACCGGCGAGGGCACGGGCACCACCTTCACCGCGCCGATCGAGTGTCACGTGCACAGCGCCGGGTGCAGGCCCACCGGGAAAGGCTTGTGGGCGGGCCAGGACGGGTACCTGGCAGCCGACGAGGGCGCTGTCTACAGTGGCGAGCTGGGCTGGCACTCGCCCGGTTCGGCCACGGACAAGCTGGCCATCCAGGTGAACATGATCTTCGATAACCCGGTCGCGAACCCGGCGCCGCTGACCATCGGCCCGACCGAGACGATCCGCTGTGACTCGCAGGCTATCTTCAGGCCCACCAAGGGCGGCTGCGTCTACCTGAACGCGACCGAGAACATCCTGGAGATCTCCGCCTCCGATCACTCCGTCACCGAGGCGGCCAAGTTCATCAAGGAAGCTCAGAAGAAGATCCACAACCACGCCGGCGTGTTCCGCGTAGGCCGGGCGCTGACCCGCCTGACCGACCGCAGCCTGACCCGGCGCAACCGGCGGGTCGCGTGCAAGGGCCTGAGAGTCCACAAAGGCCAGAGCTGCGATGAGTACCCGTTCGCGTCTACCTACCAGGGCGCGGCCCTAGTCCCCCGGAAGGACTACGATCGGGACGCCGTGAACGCTGCACAGAACTCTAAGGTCGGCACCTACCTCAGCACCTTCTTGCTGCACTTGCGGATCGCCAGCAAGGACTCTTATTACGTCAAGATCGTCAGCTAACTGCAGCATGGAGACCTGGGGAACGTGATGACTGCCAGCAGCGGCCGGGCCGCGCGGGTGCGGGTGGATTACTCGCAGTACCAGGTGGCCGCGGGCTCGGACATGGCAGCGGGTGACGACAGCGTCCCCGGCCTGCTGCAGGACCTGGGACCGCAGGCGGTGGCGGTGATCACCGGCCGTCAGTACGGCACGGTCACCGTCACCGCGCGGGCGGTGACGGCTCCCCCGGCTCAGATGGATCCCGGCTGGGACGTGGTCGCCGAGACCGACCTGGACTGCCCCGAGGGCGTCATCTCGGTGCTGGACTGGGGCGGGCCCGACCATCCTGAGCTGGGTGAGCTGGCGGTCGCCGGGCCCGGCCGGTACCGGCTGCGGGTGCACGCCCGCAACCGGGAGCAGGCCGGCGAGGAGAAGACCGCCGAGCAGCATTACCTGCTCCTGTGGCCGGCCGCCGAGCCCGCCCCGCCCCGGCTGCTCACCCCGATGGACGCCCGCGGCAGGCTGCTCACCGGCGAGGTGGAGCCGGAAGCGCCACCGCTGGACGCGGTGGAACTCGCCGCCGCGGCGGCGGTCAGGAGGCTGGCCGAGCTGGTCAACCGGCCCGACCCGCCCGCACTGTCCGGGGAACTGACCACCATCCGGTCCGAGGCCACCTTGTCCGGCACCCCCCGCAGAGTGTGGCGCCTGGTCTCAGCGCCCTGGAACTGGCTGGGGAACAGCGGCGGAACCGACCCGGCCTGTTTCTACATTCGCCTGCTCAAGGATCCTGCCTTCATCGCCCAAGGCGGCTTTATCGTTGAAGTTCCGCTCACCTTGCTGGCGTTTACCTGGTCCTGGACGACGACGCGCTGGGTCGAGGTCGAGCGCCCGGTGCCGACTGGAGTCATGTCCCGCAACCTGGTCACCGGCGAGCTCACCAGCATCACCCGGATGGAACGCGGACCGGAGATCGTGGACTCCTGGATACTGCCGCCCGAGCCGACCACCGTGCACATCAGCCTGCGCCGCGCGGGCAAGGGCACCACGGCAGTCGACCTGGAGCACCGTGACCTGCCCGTCGAGCTGGCCGACGCGGTGCAGCCGTTCTGGGACTGGGCGTTGCAGCGCGAGCTACGCGACCGGCTGGCCAGGGCACCGTTTCACGGGTATCCGTGGAAACGCTGAGGAAGCCGTCTTGCCCAGCCACCGGTCCCGGCAGCCAGCCCGGTGGAATGTAACGCGGCGATAACGCCGGGCGGATCTATAGTTGGTAAATGCTGGACGTGACCAGGCTGCGCGTACTTGTCGCGGTGGCCAGGCACGGGTCGGTGACCGCGGCCGCGCATGCGCTGAACTATGCCCAGCCGTCGATCAGCCACCACATCGCCCGGCTGGAGGCCGAGACCGGCACCAGGCTGCTCCAGCGGGCCGGCCGCGGGGTGCAGCTCACCGACGCCGGACGGCTGCTGGCCGAGCGGGCCGAGGAGATCATCGGCCGGCTGGACGCGGCCGAGACCGAGCTGGCGGCGCACGTCGGCCAGCGGCAGGGCCGGGTGCGGCTGGCAGCCTTCCCGTCCGCGCTCAGCACGATCGTGCCGGCCGCGGCCGGGCGGCTGACCGCCGAGACGCCGGGCATCGAGTTCACCCTGGTCGAGGCCGAGCCGCCGGATGCGCTGCGGATGCTCCGGGCCGGCGACGTCGACGTGGCCCTGGTGTTCCGCCATGTCCAGGCAGCCGCGCCGGGGCCGCCGCCGGAGCCCGACGACCAGGGTGCCCGGGGCAGGCTGCTGCTCGACGAGCCGGTCTACCTGGTACTGCCTGCCGACCCGGTGACCAATCCGGCCCATCTGGCGCAGCCAGGCCAGCCAGCGCAGCCAGCCCAGCCAACACAGTCGACACAGCTGACCGCCTACGCCCGGCACCGGTGGATCTCCGGCTGCGAGCGCTGCCGCGGTTACCTGCTGCGCCAGTGCGCGGCGGCCGGGTTCACCCCGAGGATCGCGTTCAGCACCGACGACTTCGTGGCGGTCCAGGCCCTGGTGGCGGCCGGGCTCGGCGTCACCACGCTGCCCGGCCTGGCGCTGCGCGCGGTCCGCCATCCCGGCATCGCCGCGCTGCCGCTGCCGGGCGCGCGCCGCCACGTGTTCGCGATGACCTACGGCAACCCGCCGGATCCCCCGGCCAGCACCCGGCTCATCGACGCGCTCGCCCAGACCGCCGCCGCCGAGCCGGCCCTCAGCTAGATCACCCCGCCGCTAGATCACCCGTGGTCAGATCACCCGTGGTCAGATCACCCCGTGGTCAGATCACACTCCCCCGGCCGGACCAGTACGGGTCCCGCAGCCGGCGCTTGAGCAGCTTGCCGGTCGGATCCCTGGGCAGCTCCGCGGTGAAGTCAATGCTCCTCGGCCATTTCATCCGGGCCAGCCTGCCGTCGAGGAAGGCCAGGATCTCGGCTGCCAGCGCGGCCGACCCCTCGGTCCCGGCGGCCGGCTGCACCACCGCCTTGACCTGCTCGCCCCAGTCCTCGTCCGGGATGCCGAACACGGCCACGTCGGCCACCTTCGGGTGCATGATGATCTCGGCCTCGATCTCGGCCGGGTAGATGTTCGCCCCGCCGGAGATGATCAGGTCGGCCTTGCGGTCGCACAGGAACAGGTAGCCGTCGGTGTCCAGGTAGCCGATGTCGCCGACGGTGAAGTACCCGTCCCGGCGCCCGGCCGCCGTCTTCGCCGGATCGCCCTTGTACTCGAACTCAGAGGTGCCCATCTTCAGGTAGACGGTGCCGGGCACGCCGGGCGGGCACGCCGCGCCCGCATCATCGACGATCATGATCTCGCTGAGCGGCCAGGGAGTGCCGACCGTGCCGGGGCGGGCCAGCCAGTCCTGCGGGCTGGCGATGGTGCCGCCGCCCTCGGTGGCCGCGTAGTACTCGTACACGCACGGCCCCCACCAGTCCAGCATGGCCCGCTTGATCCCGGCCGGGCACGGCGCCGCCGCGTGGATCAGCCACCGCATCGAGGACAGGTCGTAGCGGCTCCTGGTCGCCTCGGGCAGCGAGAGCATCCGCTTGAACTGCGTCGGCACCATGTGCGAGCTGGTCACCCGGTACCGCTCGGTCAGCGCGAGCGCCTGCTCGGCGTCCCAGGAGTCCATCAGGACCAGGGTGTGCCCCATGTGCAGCGCGCTGCCGCCGAAGACGGTCACCGCGGTGTGGTAGATCGGCGAGGTCACCAGGTGCGCGTTCGGCTGGCCCGGCGTGATGCCGAACAGGTGCAGCAGCAGCGTCACCGCCTCGGCCTGCTCATCCGGGTCCAGCCCGGACAGCGGCCGCCGCACCCCCTTGGGCAGGCCGGTGGTGCCCGAGGTGTAGTGCATGGTGGCGCCGGCGGTCCGGTCGTCCGGCGGGCCGGTGTCCTGCCCGGCCCGCAGCGCCCCGGCCGGGGTCCAGCCGGGCACCGAGCCGTAGCCGAACCGCGCCCGCGTCGGCAGGCCGGCCAGGTCGGCGGCTGCCTGCCCGGCCACGGCGAACCGCTCGTGCACGAAGAACGCGCTCGGCTCGCAGTCGGTGATCAGGTAGGCGATCTCCGGCGGGGTGAAATGCCAGTTGATCAGGGTCAGGTACCAGCCGGCCTGCAGCGCGGCCAGGTACAGCTCGAGCGCGGCGGCACCGTTGGGCACCAGGGCGGCGATCGAGTCCCCGGTGCGCAGCCCGGCAGCGCGCAGCCCGCGGGTGACCTGGTTCACCCGGCCGAGCAGGTCACCGGCGGTGTGCTCGGCGCCGTCCGCCTCGACGACAGCGACCCAGTCCGGGTTCTCCAGCGCGCGCCGCCAGAACCCCAGTGCCACGGCCGGCCTCCCTCGTCTCGCTCAGGCGGTGGAGCCGGCCTGCTCGCTCCCCTGCCCGCGCGCCACCTCGCCGTCCCCGCCAGCACTGCGGTCCCCGCCAGCGCTGCCGGGCCCGCCGATCGCGTACTCCCGGTACCGCCGCTGGTCCCATCCGGTGGCGACCAGCGAGATCCCGGCTACCAGCAGCGCGATCCCGAGCAGCACGCTGATCAGCGGGCCGGTGCCGGAGATGAAGTTTGCCTTATTCCGGTAGGAGCTGGTGAGGCTGATGATGTTCTTCGTGCTCTGCGGTGTCTCGGTAAGAGTGCCCTGGATCAGCACCAGCCGGGTGGCTCCGGCCGCGTTGGTCAGCCACTCGGTCTGGTCCTCGCTGATCTTCAGCGGGGTGCCGGTCACCGGATCCACCCAGTACGTGTAGGTCGCGGTGAGGTACTCGGGCAGCGTCACGTACTGCTGGCTGGCGCCGAACAGCGCGCCGGGCACGGCCAGCGTGCCGACCTTCTGGCCGGTGACCTTCTCGATGAACTCGTAGGTGGTCAGGCCGTCGATGGTCGCCGAGCCCTGGTAGTAGGCCGGGACCGCCCGCAGCAGCGTCGGGTTGAACACCTGGTAGGTCTGCTGCTGGGTGCCGATCGGCCAGACGTACCCCTGCCCGCTCTGGCGCGCGATGGTATTGGCGTTGACGTGCGCGCCGCAGCAGTTGACCAGCACGCCGGTACGGCGGTTGAAGGCCGAGCGCTGGGAGGAGTACTGCACCGGCAGGTGGTTGGTGAGGTCCTGCACGCCGGTGATCCCGTTCCACACCGCCGTCGACGAGGTGCCCGCGCCGACGTCGCCGTCCAGCGTGGTCATCGCCCGCATGCTGACCCCGGAAAGCTCAGCGAACTTGTCGGGGCTGAAATAAGTCAGGTTCTGACCGGTCAGCGTGGTGACGGAATACCAGTTGAGCGGGAACTTAATGATCTGGCCGGGCAGGTAAAAGCGCATCAGCAGGGCGAGCACGATGAAGAAGACCCCGAGCCCGGTTAGCGTCAGCCCTACCACTCGCCGCATCGGCTCCTCCGGTGATCAGGGCGAGCCGTAGCTGTACGGCGGCTGGCTGGACGGCTTTCCCGGCGAGCTCAGAATCGCCTGCGCGGTGAGAACGGCGCCGAACGCGAGCACGAGTCCCACCGCGACGGAAATGGCGAGTAGCGCGATACGGGACACCGCAATCCTCCTCGACCTCGTCCCTGCCGTCTGGCACGCGGGCGCGCCTTCACCTGCCGGTAACCTGGCACAACCCTAGGGTGCCGTCCGGTAAAAAACAATATGCACCCGGCTAATGGGACTTTCCGCCGGTCAGCCGGAACAGCACCAGGTCCGGACCGGCCATCAGCACGCTGGCGCCGGGCAGCCGGGCGGCCGCGGCCAGGTCGGCGCGCGGGGTAGCCAGCAGCGGCCCGGCGTCCGCCAGCACGTACCGCACGCCGGCCGTCAGCAGCGCGCCGGTGAGCGGGCCCGGCGCGGTGACGATCCGGTTCAGCCGGATCGCTTCGGCGCTCTGCGCCGCCACCGTGAGGCGGCCGACACCGAGCGCGTCGTTCACGATCACCTGGCGGCTGACCAGCTGCGGCCAGGGATCATAGGCCGCCTCGCCGTGGTTCCACGGGTAGCGCCGGTAGGCGGCCCAGGGCAGCACCAGGACCGCCCCGGCCCGCGGCCCGGCGTCGATGACCCGGCGGGCCGCTGCCCAGTCGGCCGGGTACGCGGCCGGGCGCAGCCGCCCGCCGACCCCCCAGGCCAGGCCGGGCAGCAGCAGTACCGGCGCGAGCACGGCCATGACCGCGAGGGCCACGGCAGCCCGAGCGGTCCCGCTGGCGGCGGCCGGACCCGGCCGGCCGCGCCGGGCGGGCCAGGCCGGGGCGGCGCGCAGCAGCCAGGCCACCCCGCTGCCCAGGCCGATCGCCTCGGTCAGCGCGAGCGGCGCCACGTACTGCTGGCCATCCCGCAGTACGGCGAAGCCGGACCAGGACCGGATCAGGTCGGCCAGCGCGGCGCGGCCGGCCGCGGTCACCCCGATCGCCGCGACCGCCAGGCCGGCCAGGCCGGCCAGGCCCAGGCCGGGGCACACCCGCCAGGGCCGGGCCACCAGCAGGTACCCGCCGATGGCGGCCAGCACCACCAGCAGCCAGACCGCCGCCGCCCCGCCGCCGTAGCCGCGCGGCACCGTCTGCGCGTTCCAGATCCCGGACAGCAGGACCAGGCTGCCCAGCCGGCCGAACGGGGTGTCGGCGCGGGCCGCGAACGCGTCCGCGCCGCGCGGGTCGGCAGGCACGGTGCCCAGCAGCGCCGGGATCAGCCACGGCAGGCTGAACAGGGCCAGGGCCGCCGCCGTGACGGCCAGGCGGCGCAGCCGGGCGCCGCGCTGCGCGCCGGAGGCGGCCGCCGGCACCGCGGTCAGCGCGGTGATCGCCATCGCCGCGAAGCCGCCGATCGCGGCGGGCAGCAGGGAGGTGCACAGTGACCCGGCCTCGGCCCGGCGCCGGCCGGCCAGCAGCGCCCTGGCCACCCAGGGCAGGCCGGCGTAGCCGAGCAGCAGCGCCCACTGCCCGATCAGCAGCCGCTCGGCCAGGAACGGGTTCCAGGCGTAGCAGACGCCGGCCGCCACCGTCGCGAGCACCGGGGCCGGCTCGCCGCGCGCCGCCGCCCAGCCCCGGCTCAGCAGCGCGGCGGCCCCGGAGCAGCTGAGCACGAAGATCAAAATCAGGATCGCTTTCTGAACGAGATCGGCAGGGGCGGCCCAGGACAGCAGGCTGATCACAACGTTGCTGGGCACCGCCTGCGGCGGGCCCACGGCCAGCCCGGCGAGCGCGGCCGTGACCGGCGGCCGGGGCACGAACACCATGTCGTAGCTGAGCAGGTAGCCGGGAGCCAGGCCGGGGCCGAGGGCCAGCAGCCCGAGCACCAGCCCGGCGCAGGCCGGCCAGCCGGGGCTTGCGCGCCAGGCGCGCAGGCCCGGGCGGGACCGGCCGGACGGGCCCGACGGCGCGCCGGGCGGCCCTGGCGGGCCACAGCGGCGCGGCCGGACCGGCCACCGCCACCAGCCCGGCCGCTGACCGGCCTCAAGGACGGAGGGCCTCATCGCCTGCGCGCGTGTACCAGCAGGATCGACGCGGCCGACGGCCACCGGCACAGCGCCCGGTCCAGCGGCCTGGCCGGCCGGGGCAGGTCGTGATAGCAGGCGCCGTAGACGCCAGCGCAGTGCAGGCCGCGGGCGGCCAGCAGCTGCACCAGCGCCCGCCGGGTGAACATGTGCAGGTGACCGGCCACCTGGCGGCCCGGCCGGCCGTACACCCCGCGCAGGCTGACCTCGGAGAAGACCGGCTGCACGCCGATCGCGAGCAGGCCGCGGTTGTACCAGGCGGCCAGGTTGGGGGTGGACAGCAGCAGGGAGCCGCCCGGCCGGAGCACCCGCCGCGCCTCCTCCAGCGCCGCGTCGGTGTCGATGAGGTGCTCGATCAGCTCGCTCATGATCACGACGTCCGCCGCGCCGCTGGCCACCGGCAGGCCGGGCGGCTCCAGGGTCGCCCGCACCAGGGTCAGGCCGCGGCCGCTGGCCTGGCGCAGCGCCGTCGCCGACCAGTCCAGGCCGGCCAGGTGATGGCCGGGGTTGCGCCGCGCCGCCAGGCTGGCCGCCGCCCCGTCCCCGCAGCCGAGGTCGAGGATCACCGCGGGCGGCCGGACCCCGCGCAGCACCGCGGACAGCAGCCGGGCCATCCGCCGGGCGAGGTCGGTGCCGGAGCCGACCGGGACCCGCGGGTCGGCGTAGAAGTCGCGCAGCGGGTGCCGGGTCCGGTCGCGAGCGGCTGGGGCGGGCCGGATGCCGCCCGTCACCGGCCCGCCCTAGCCGTGGTGGCGCGGGCGACGGCCTCGTCCGCCACCTCGGCGAACCCCTCGACCGCGGCCGACCAGTGCAGCCGCAGCGCCCGCTCGCGGGCGGCGGCGCCGTAGCCTTCCCGCCGCTGCCGGTCCAGCGCCAGCGCGGCCCAGGCCGAGGCGAACTCGCCCTCGGTCTCGGCCAGCACGCCGGTCTGGCCGGCCACGATCGAGTCCCGCACGCCCGGCACGTTGAACCCGACGGCCGGGGTGCCCCGGATCGCCGCCTCGGCGATCACCAGGCCCCAGCCCTCGACCACCGCCGGATGCAGCAGCAGCCAGGCCGAGCACAGCAGCCGGTGCTTCTCCTGCTCCGACACCCGGCCGGCGATCCGGACACCGGGGCCGGCCAGCGCGGTCAGCCGGGCCCGCTCCGGCCCGTCTCCCGCGATCACCAGCGTGCCCCCGGTCACCAGCCGTACCCGCTGCCACAGCCGCAGCAGCAGGTCGATCCGCTTGTAATCGGTGAGCCGGCCGAGGGCGAGGAACATGGGCCCGGCGGAGCGCGGGGTCAGCGGGTCGGGCTGCACCACGCCGTTGCAGATCTGCCGGATCCGGTCCCGGCCGACGCCGATCTGCTCCAGCGCCTCGGCAGTGGAGTAGGAAACGGTCAGGAACAGGTTCGCGCGGTGCGCCCACGGCATCAGCACGCTCTCGGTGAACCGCCCGGCCGTGCACAGCGGCGGCGGCATCCGGATCCGCCACAGGTCCGTGTGCACGTGATTGACCAGGCAGATCAGCGGCCGCCGGCACCACCACGGGGTGAAGAACGGCATCCCGTTGCAGACCTCGACCACCAGGTCGCAGTCGCGGAGCCGGCGCTGGTAGGCCAGCGGCGCGCGGGCGAACTGGGTCAGCGTCCCGCCGTTGCGGACGACCCGGTAGCTGCGCTGCCCGGTCGGCCCGCCGCACAGCAGGGAAACCCGGTCGCCGCGCGCGGTCATGCCGTCGGCCAGCCGGTCCACCAGCACCTCGGAGCCGCCCGCCTTGGGGTTGGCCAGGTCGCGCCAGGCCACGAAGAGGATGTGCCGTCCCGGCCGGGCCGGTGCCGTCCCGGCCGTCACCGAGCCGTCAGACACCGATCCGGCGGGCCCCGATCCGGCAGATTCCGGCCCGGCGGGCGCTGGCGGCGGCCCGACGTGCACCGGCAGGTATTCGGGCTCGCCACTCACGGCCACCTCGCTCCTGCCTGAATCACCAGGGGCACTAGAGCACCCGGTAACAGGGCTGCCGGGCGCTCCTAATACCAGCTAGTAATGTCGACCGGACAATGGAGCATTATTCTGGTAATTTCGACAGCTAGTCAATGCTGGCCCAAAGTTTCCCAGGCGGCTCAGGAGCGCCGTGATCCCGAGGACGTCCATGTGCCTGCTCCTACGGGGCCGCCGCCGTGCCAGGCCAGCTCGAACCGGTCAGCCCGCTGACGCCGCCTGCCTGCCGGAGCGCGGCCTGGCCAGATCGTTCCGGCTGTTCCGGCTGTTCCGGCTGGAGCAGGCCGAGCCGGACCGGTTCTACCGGGCCCTGGCCGCCGACTCGGTGCGCCAGCTGGCGGGCTATATCGACCTGCCCGGCCGCACGGTCATCGATATCGGCGGCGGCTGCGGCTACTTCACCGCCGCGCTGCGGGCCGCCGGCGCCACCTGCTGCCTGGTCGAGCCGGACCCGGCGGAGCTGCGCGGTATCAGCCACCACGGTGTCAGCCAGCACGGGGCCGCCCGCCACGGGCCCGGCGCCCCGCCCGGCGGGCCCGTGGTGGGCGGCGCCGTGCTCGCCGACGGCTACCGGCTGCCGGTGCGCGACGGCGGCGCCGACGTCTGCTTTTCCTCGAACGTGCTGGAGCACGTGCCGGATCCGCTCGGCCTGATCGGCGAGATGGCCAGGGTCACCCGGCCCGGCGGCATCATCTACCTGTCGTTCACCAACTGGTACTCGCCGTGGGGCGGACATGAGACCTCGCCCTGGCACTACCTCGGCGCGGGCTACGCCGAGCGGCGGTACCTGCGCCGCCACGGCCGGCCGCCGAAGAACCGGTTCGGCGTCACCCTGTTCCCGCTGCACGTGGGGCCGTTGCTGCGGCGGCTGCGGGCGCGCACCGACGTTGAGGTGGTGGACGCGCTGCCGCGGTACTACCCCGGGCTGTGCCGGCCGATCGCGGCTGTCCCGCTGCTGCGCGAGCTCGCCACCTGGAACCTGCTGCTGATCCTGCGGCGGGTGTCGTGACGGCCTCGCGGCTGGCTTCCGGGACGTCCTCCCCCGGCCTGGCCGGCGACGCCGCCCGGCCGCTGCCCGGCCGGGATGCCGGGCCGGGCCCGCGGCCGCCGTCGGCCCGCTGGCTCGGGCTGGTCTGGCTGATCGCGCTGATCATCTTCCTGGCCACCGATACCGGCCGGATGATCTTCGACACCAAGCTCGGCGTCGACATCGACCCCGCGGGCTTCTACACCAGGCTCTGGCCGCTGTGGAACCCGCTGGAATGGTTCGGCAGCCTGCAGGACCAGTACATCGGCTACGCGGTCCCGATGGCCCCGTTCTTCCTGGCCGGGCAGCTGCTGCACGTTCCGGTCTGGCTGACCGAGCGGCTGTGGCTGTCGCTGCTGGTGGCCGCCGCCTTCTGGGGCATGGTCCGGCTGGCCGCCGCGCTGCGGGTGGGCTCGCCCGGCTCCCGGCTGCTGGCCGGGGCGGTGTTCGCGCTCTGGCCCACGTTCACGATCGTGATCGGCTCGACCTCGGCGGCGGTGCTGCCCGGCATCCTGGCGCCGTGGGCGGTGCTGCCGCTGGTATCGGCCGCGCGCGGCGGCCCGCCCGGCCGCGCGGCCGCCCGCTCCGGCCTGGCGATCATGCTGATGGGCGGCGTGAACGCGGTGTCCACGCTGTCGGCACTGGTGCTGCCCGCGCTGTACCTGGTCAGCCACACCAGCGGCAGGCGGCGGATCCGGCTCGGGCTGTGCTGGGTGGCCGCGGTGGCGGCGGCCACCGCGTGGTGGGTCGTCCCGCTGCTGCTCGACGCCAGGTACTCGTTCAATTTCCTGCCCTACATCGAGCAGTCGGTGACCACCACCGGGACGATGTCCGCGACCGCGTTCCTGCGCGGCTCGGGCAACTGGACCGCGTACTTCAACCTGGGCACGCCCTGGCTGCCGGCCGGCTGGACCATGGTGACCGCGCCGGCCGCGATCCTCGCCTCGGCCGCGGCCGCCGCGACCGGCCTGGCCGGCCTGGCCCGGCGGGACATGCCGGGCCGGCGCTGGCTGCTGGCCTCGCCTGGGCCTGGCCGCGCTGGTGGCGCTGGCCGGTTACTGGGGACCGGCCGGCGGCCCGCTGCACGCCCCGGCCGACCGGCTGCTCGACGGGCTGGCGGCCCCGTTCCGCAACGTCTACAAGCTGGAGCCGGTGGCCGCGGCGGCGCTCGCGCTCGGCTGCGCGCACGCGCTGGCCCGGTGGCGGCGGGCGGTCCGGATCCCGGCCGGACTGACCAGGGTCACCGCGGGCGCCGTGGCCGCGGCGCTGGCCGCGCTGGTGCTCGCCGGGCTGGCGCTGCCCTACCTGGACGGGCAGATCCTGCAGCCGGGCTCGTTCCGGCGGGTGCCGGGGTACTGGTACCAGACGGCCGCGTTCCTCGCGGCGCACTCGGCCCGCCAGACCGCGCTGGTGGTGCCGGCCGACTCGCACGGGCAGTACCTGTGGGGCGACTCGATCGACGACCCGCTCGAGCCGCTGGCCAGCTCGCCCTGGGCCGAGCGGGCCCTGGTGCCCTACGGCGGGGCCGGGTCGCAGGTCCTGCTGGAGACCGCCGAGACCGCGATCGACTCCGGGCAGCCGGTACCGGGCCTGGCCAGCTTCCTGGACCGGGCCGGGATCCGGTACCTGGTGGTGCGCAACGACCTGAGTCCCGGCCTGCTCGGGTACACCCCGCCGCAGCTGGTGCACGCCACCCTGGCGCTGTCCGGGTTCCGCCGGGTGGCCTCGTTCGGCCCGCTGGTCGCCACCGCGCCGGCCGCGCCGACGGCCCCGTGGCCGCCGCCTGGCCCGCCGCTGCGGTACCCGGCGGTCGAGATCTACCAGGCCGTGAGCCCGGCCGGGCGGCCGGCCGGGCCGGTCAGCGTCCTGCCGGTCAGCCGGACCGCGCTGGTCAACGGCGGCCCGGACGCGCTGCTCCAGCTCGCCGGGCAGGGCCTGCTCGGCGCGGGCCAGCCCGCCGTGATCGCCGGCGACCCGCTGGCGGCCAGGCCGGCCCTGTGGGCGGTGACCGACGCACAGCGCCGGGCCGACAACGCCTTCGGCCTGGTCGGGCCCAGCGTCTCGTTCACCTACACGGCGAGCCAGGACAACCCGCCGGACGAGGCGCTTGGCGCGCCAGGCGGGCCGCCGCGCCAGCTGCTGCCGGTGCCCGCGCCCGGCCACCAGACCGTGACCGTGCTGACCGGCACCGTGCTGACCGGCACCGTGCGGGTCACCGCGTCCTCGTACGGGTCCTGGCTGGCCGAGGATCCGCAGGCGGACCCGGTCAACGCGTTCGACGGCAACCCGGCCACGTCCTGGATCGAGGGCAGCCCGAGCACGCCGGCCGGCCAGTGGATCCAGATCACCTTCGATCACCCGGTGCGGCTGCCCGCCAGCATCGGCGTCCGGCTGCTCGCCGACGGCACTGACCGCTCGGTGCCGGATCAGCTCCGGGTCACCACCGCGGCCGGCGCGGCCACCAGCACCGTGCTGCCCGAGAACGGCGTC
This sequence comes from uncultured Actinomycetota bacterium, assembly GCA_963719705.1. GTDB lineage: Bacteria > Actinomycetota > Actinomycetes > Streptosporangiales > Streptosporangiaceae > CAVRCV01. The sequence goes on along the minus strand of CAVRCV010000004.1, from coordinate 38,212 downwards.
CAGCGGCTGCGCACCGCACCGGGCAGCACCGGCTGGCTGCGGGTCACGATCGACCGGCGCCAGCGGGGCGGTCCCCGGCGATCCGGGCGCGGGCATCCGGGACGTGCTCATCCCCGGCATCCGGGTGACGCCGTACCTGGAGCCGCCGCAGGACCCGGCCGGCCAGCAGGCGCCGGACGTCGGCTACTCCTTCCAGCTCGCCTCGCCGGTCGGGTCCGGCCAGCCGGGCGCGCAGGCCGCCGGCGTGCCGCTGGCCCGCACCTTCATCACGCCGGCCTTCCAGCAGCTCCGGCTGACCGCGACCGCGACGGCCCGGCCGGGCCGGGCGCTTGAGGCGCTGCTGGCCCGGCTCAGCCAGGACAGCGGGGCGACACCGTCCGGCAGGGCGAGAGCGCACGGCAAGGCCGGAGCACACAGCAAGACCGGAGCACACAGCAAGGCGAGAACCCACGGCAAAGCGAGAACGCACAGCAGCGCGACACTGCGGATAACCGCGACCTCGACCTTCGGTGACAACCCGAACTACGGCCCGGCCAATCTGCTTGTTCCCGGCCGCACCCCGTGGATCGCCGGCTCATCGACCACGGTGCTGCGGCTGAGCTGGCACGGCCGCCGCCGGATCAGCAGGCTGGTGCTGACGCCGGCGGCCGGGCTGCCCGCCCCGGCCACGGTCGAGATCGGCAGCCCGGTGGGGCTGCGGCTGGCCCCGGTCGGGCCCGGCGGCCAGGTGAAGGTCAGCCCGCCGCTGCGCACCAGCGTGCTGTACCTGACCTTCCCCGGCGAGCAGCAGGCCGCCAGCACCAGCCCGGCCACCGGCGAGCTGACCCAGCCGGTGTTCGGCTTCGCCCGGCTGTCCGTGCCCGCGCTGTCCGGGCTGCACGTCACGGTGCCGAAGCGCAGCGCCCGGTTCACCCTGCCGTGCGGCCAGGGCCCGGCGGTCACGATCGACGGCCAGCGCTACCCGACCTCGGTCACCGGCACGATCGGCCGGCTGCTCGGCTTCCTGCCGCTCCCGGTGCGGCTGTGCGGCCCGCTCAGCGCGGTGGACCTGGCCGGCGGCAGGCACTGGCTGCGGGCCGGGCCCTCGGGCGTGTTCACGGTCACCGGGCTGACCCTCAGCGGCCGGGCGGACGGCACGCTGGCCGGGCCAGCCGCGGCGGCCGGGCCAGCCGCCGCGGCCAGCACTCCCCGGCGGCTGACGATCGCGGCCTGGCAGCCCGACAGCCGGGCAGTGCGGATCGGCCCAGGGCCGGCTGCCTACCTGGAGGTACACGAGAACGCCAACCCCGGCTGGGTGGCCACCCTGAACGGGCACCGGCTGACCGCCGCCCGGCTGGACGGCTGGCAGCAGGCGTTCGTCGTGCCGGCCGGGCAGGGCGGCACGATCACCCTGAGCTACGCCCCGGCGGCCATCTACCACGCCGGGATCTTCGCGTCCGCGGCGGCCATCGTAGTGCTGCTCGCGGTGGCGGCCGGCGGACTGTGGCGGTTCATGTTCCGGCGGCGGTCCCGGCTCGGGCAGTCGCGGCTCGGGCAGTCCCGGTCCGGAGGGGGCGACGGCGAGCCGGAACAGGCCACTGCGGCCGGGGCGGCCGCAGCAGCCCGGGCCGCCGCTGCGGCCCTCCCGGCCGACGGCGCCGCCCGGCGGCCCGGACGGCACCGGCGGCTGGCCGCCCTGGCCAGGGTTACCGGGCTGGCCGCGGTCGGCCGCGCCGTCAGCCGCGCGGCTGCCTGGGCCGCTCCCCTTACCCGGCTGCCGAGCCACCGCCGCCCCGGCGCCGCGGCCCGGACGGTGGCCTGCGTCGCCCTGGTGACCGCGCTGATCTACCTGATCGGCGGGCCGGTGGCGATCGCGGTGCCGGTGCTGGCGGCACTGGCGGCCTGGTGGCCGCGATCGGTGCAGGCGGTCGCGTTCGGGGCCATGGCCTGTGCCGGGGTCATCGCGGCGGCCGCGGCCGATCCGGCCGCGCTGGGCACGGGGGCATTCGGCGGCCCCGCCCAGGTCTGCGCGCTGGTCGCGCTGGCCGCCGCGCTCTGTCCGTCAGTCAGGGAGGGCCCGGCAGCCGGGCGGGACCCGGCGGTCAGCAGGCAGCCGTCCCGGCGGCCAGCCTGGCAGCTGCTGCGGCGGGGCGGCCGCCGGTGAGCGTGCCCGGCGGGCAGGCGCCGGACTACGCCTGGGACCCGGTGCCGCCGCGGCGCTTCAGCCCGGTGGACCAGATCTGCTGCTGTTACGACCACCCGGCCGAGCCGGCCAGCATCTACCTGGAGGCGCGGCTGCCCGGTCACCTGGACGCGGCGGCGCTGCGGCGTGCCGCCGGGCGCGCGCTGGCCGCCGAGCCGCGGGCCCGGGCCCGCCGGGCCGCGGGGTCACCGCTGCGCCGCGGCTACACCTGGCAGTTCCCCCGCCAGCCCGACACCGACCCGGTATCGGTCGCGCGCTGGACGGACGAGGCGGAGCTCGCGGTCCTGCGGCTGGCGTTCCTGGCCGCGGCACCGTCGCTGGACCGGTGCCCGCCGGTCCGGCTGCTGCTCGCGGCCGGCCAGACGCAGGACTGCCTGCTCCTCAGCGCGCATCATGCCGCCCTGGACGGCCAGTCCTGCCTGGACCTGCTGTACCGGATCGCCGAGTTCTACCCGGCCGCCGCGCGGCGAGCGGGCAGCGCCGCTGGACCGGCCGTCCGGCGGTGACGCCGGGCACGGTAGCCGCCAGGCCCGGGCACACCGCCCGGCCCGGGCACACCGCCGGAGCCGGGCACACGGCCGGAGCCGGGCACTTCGCGGCGCTCCAGCGCTCCGTCCGGCTCGCGCGTGAGCTGGCACGGCGGCCCGCCAGGATCGCCGCTGACCTGGACGGGGCGGGGCGGGCAGGACGCTCCCCGGCACGCGGCCGGCCCGGCTACGGGCTGCACCTGCTGACCGTCGGCCCCGTGCCGGCCTCGCCCCGGCAGCCCGGCCAGGCCCCGGCCACCGTCAACGACCTGCTGATTGCCGCGCTGATCCTGGCCGTCGGCCGGTGGAACGCCGAGCATGGCCAGCGGCGGCGGCCGGTCCGGGTCAGCATGCCCCTCGGCGCCCGCCCGGCCGGCCCGGCCGTCACGCCCGCCGGGCCCGGTGCACCACCGGACCCCGGCGATCCCGTTCCGGCGGGTACGCCCGGCGATCCCGTTCTGGTCCGCGGGTCCGGGAATCTCGGCCGGACCCGCACGGTGTCGGCCTGCCCGGCACCGGATCCGGGGGGCCAGGACCGGCTGCTCGCCGACGTTGCCCGGCAGACCGCGCTGGCCAAGGCAGATTCCGGCGCGCAGCTCGGGGCGCTCTCCCGCGGCCTGGCCGGGGCCTGGCTGCCCGCCGCGGCGAAACGGCTGCTGGTGCGCGCCGCCCTGCGCACGGCGGGCCAGGTGCTGTGCGATACCACGATGCTGTCCAACCTCGGCAACCTCACCGGGCCGCCGCGGTTCGGCCTTGACGGTCCGGTCGCGCTGGCGTTCTCGCCGCCCGCCCACATGCCGCGGGGCCTGTCGGTGGGCGCGATCACCGCCGACGGCCGGCTGGAGCTGGCGTTCCGGTACCGGCGCGCGCTGCTCGGCGACGAGGCCGCGGCCAGGTTCGCGGCCGGTTACCGCGCCGCGCTGACCGAGCTGGCCGGGGCCGGGCCGACCGGTGCCGCCAGTGCCGCCGGGGGCGCTGCGGCTGCCGGGGGCGCCGCGGCCTCGCGGGCTGCCGGGGCGCCAGGGCCGCGGTCGCTATCCGGCCACGGCCAGCGACGGGATGGCGGGACCGGCGCCTGACGGCAGCAGCGCGCCGACCTCGGCATCCCCGACGCACGGCAGGCGGCCGGTCATGCCCTGCACGATCACCTTGCTGGCGCTGCCGTGCACCGGGAAGTAAGCCGAGTGCAGGCCCGGCAGCACGGTGTACAGCCGGGGATGGCCGGCGAAGCTGACGAAGACCTGGGCCCGCGCCCCGGCCAGGTAGTCGAGCCGCAGGAAGCCCCGGCCGCGGGCGGCCGACCGCAGCCGCACGGCAACCGCGTCGTTGCTGGCCGGCCAGCACTTGTTGCCCGCCAGCGACTGGCTCGGCACGCCGACCACCACGGCCGGCGCCAGCCGGCCCCACCCGTCGAACAGCATCAGCCGGTCGAACGTGCCATCCGGCCGGGTCACAAAGCCCGGCCGCTGCCCCGCCGGGCCGGACCGCATCGGGCCGAGCACGTTCTCCGCGTCGCTGACCGGGCCGTAGAAGCCGCCCATCACGTACTGCGGGACCGGGTCGTTCACGATCACGGTGCCGGCCGGGGCGTCGGCCAGCGCGATCCGCGCGGTCGCGACGTAGGAGCGCGCCTGCGCTGCCGTCGGGTCGGCCTGCAGCGCCCGGAACGACCAGACGGACCCGATCACCAGCACCGTCAGCAGGCTGGCGGTGGCCGCGTGCAGCCGCCAGCCGGGCTGCGGCAGGGGCCGGAACGCGGGCTCGCCCTGCTGCGGCAGGAAGGCGAGGCCGAGGCACAGCGCGAGCACCGCCACGGCGTCCCAGACGTACCTGGTCACCATGCCCAGCAGCGCGCCGGGGACGATCGCGGAGCGTCCCAGCATCACCGGTATCACGTCCACCACGATCAGCCAGCCGAGCAGGATCGCCCAGGCCCGCCACGCCCTCGGCCGGTACCAGATGCTGGCGGCCACCACGGCGGCGGCGAGCACCCAGCAGATCCGGGCCAGGGTGGCCGGCGGGTTCGCGGACGCGTACACGCCGGTGCCGAGCCAGCGCCACGGCCCGCCGAGCACGCCGGGCACGAAGGTATCCCGCAGCAGGGTGGCGGCGAACGTGAACACCCCGCCGAACGATCCCGGCTGGCGCGGCTGCGTGCTGGAGGTGCTGAGCTGGACCAGGTAGATCGCCCCGTACCCGGCCATCAGCGCGGCATAGGCACTCCACACCCGCCAGTGCTCGCGCAGCGCGGTCCACGCCGCCCTGGCCCAGGTGCCCGGGGCGGGGCCAGCACTGAAGAACCCGGACGTGACCGCGAACAGCAGCAGCGGCACCGCGGCGCCGCGCAGGCTGGATGCCATCCCGGCCAGCAGCCATCCCGCCGCGGCGGCCGCGTGCCGCAGCCGCCCGGTCCGCAGGTAGTGCACGTGCGCCGTGACCGCGCAGAACAGGGCGAGCTGCAGCGGCAGCAGTTCCAGCGTCACCGCCCACCAGACCACGCCGGAGAACGTCAGCGGGGACACCAGGTAGACCAGCAGCGGGATCAGGATGGCCGGGCGGCTGCCGAACAGGGTCCGCAGCATCCGCAGCAGCGCCAGGCAGGTCGCCGCCAGCAGGATCAGCGTGACCGCCGAGGTCAGGGTCCAGTCCACCGGCGAAATCCGGACCAGCGCCCAGGACAGCGCGAAACCGAGCGGGGTGAGCTGGCCGCCGTCCATCCACATCAGGTACTTCCAGGTCAGGCCGCTGGAGGCGGCCCGCTCCAGGAAGTAGTAGTCATCCAGCCGGAAGAAGGAGTGGTCGAGCAGCCCGGCCTTCCACCACAGCTGCGCGGCGATCAGCACCAGGCCGGTCAGCATGACCGCGTTCGCCCGCAGCCACCGGGCCGCCCGGTCGAGCTCCAGGCTCGCCTTGTCGGCCGACGGTGTCTGGGTCTGCGCCACTCGCCGCCACCTCCGGAGCCTTCCGGATATCACCGGGCCTGGCCGAGCCGGGTCGGTCCCGGTCCGGCGCAGGAATCACGCGTGCAACGGAAATAGGTACCTAATTCCGCCAGGTAATCTACTCCCGCCCGGTTCCCGCCCGGAGCCCCTGGCAGTCAGCCAGCCGGGAGCACCGGGCCCGGCGGCGGGCTGCCGTCCGGCAGGAACAGCACGGTATTGAGGTAGCGCGGGTACGGCCACGCCGCCGTGCGGCCAAGCCCGCGGTCGGCCGACCGCAGCGCGGCGGCCTGGCGCGCCGCCAGGTCGAGCCCGGCCAGCGGCCGCCAGCGCCGCCGGTCGAGCACCCAGCCCTGATAGCCCCAGCCGGCCAGCAGCCCGAGCAGCGGGCCGACCGGCTGGATCCTGGCCTCGACCTCGACCACCAGCCGCGGCCGGTCCCGCCGGATGGTCTGCTCGGCGCCGCGCAGCACCGGCAGCTCGTGTCCCTCAACGTCGATCTTGATGAACCGCACGCCGGTGACGGCGAGGTCGTCCACCCGGATCAGCGGCACGGTGACGCAGCCGCCGTGAACGTCCCGGCGGCGCAGCGAGGACAGGCCCTCCGCGCCGTCACCCCGGCCCGCGGTCCACAGCCGCCCGGTGCCGGCCCGGTCGGATGCCGCCGCCGCGATCACCTCGGCGGTGCCGGGCAGGATCTGCCGCAGCACCCGGTGCCTGGGCGTCGGCTCGATCGCGATCAGCCGGTCCGCGCGCCTGGCCAGCCGCCGCGACCAGGGCCCGTACCAGGCCCCGATGTCGATCATGACGCCGCCGCGGCCGCAGATCTGGTCCAGCCGGCCAAGCTCGGGCTCGGCCCGCCGGTACACCAGGCTGATCAGCCGGGCCAGGACCGGATCGGGCAGTCCCGCCGACAGGCGGGCGGTCCAGGTCACCGGGCCGCTCCGCCGGACCCGGCCGCCGCCATGAGCCCGGCCGCGACGACGGCGCCAAGCTCCCGGCAGTCGGCCAGGTCGCGGCCGGACGGGGGGCCGGTCACGCAGGCGGACGGCCTTGCCCGCCGCCAGCCAAGTCCGGTCGCGATGGACTCGACCGCCCGGACCGCGCCGCCGGTATCGCTGGCCCCGTGCACGTACAGCGCGTACGGCCGGCCCCTGGTCGCCTCCAGGCACGGGTAGTAGATGCCGTCGAAGAAGTGCTTGAGCGCGCCGGACATGTAGCCGATGTTCGCCGGGGTGCCGAGCAGGTAGCCGTCGGCGCCGAGCACGTCTGCCGCGGCCGCGGTCAGCGCCGGGCGCACCACCACCTCGACGCCCTCGATCTCCTCATCCCGCGCCCCGGCCAGCACCGCCTCGAACATCGCCTGCAGGGCCGGCGACGCGGTGTGATGGACCACCAGCAGCCTCGGCATGACTCCCGAGCCTAAGGTGTGCCTTGGTGCGGGCCTGAAGACGGGCCCGGCGGGCAGTCATTTCCCATGAATGTACCGTTACTGCTAAAACAACAGCAGTAACGGTACATTCATGACAATTGCCGAGCCATCCGACCGGCCTGGCACCGCGGCCGTGCTGCGGGATCTGGCAGGGTGGGCGGATGGCGACTTCTTCGCAGCACCGGGAGGTGACGGTCAGCCGCACCGCGCCCGGCGAGTTCACCGCCACCAACGCCCGTGGCGGCCAGCTCACCTTCGGCACCGGCACCGGCTTCACCCCGACCGAGCTGCTGCTGGTAGCGATCGGCGGCTGCACCGCCATCGACGTGGACATCGTCACCTCCCGCCGGGCCGAGCCCACCGGGTTTGATGTGGTGGTCGGCGCCAGCAAGATCCGGGACGCCGAAGGCAACCGGCTGACCGACATCGAGGTGACGTTCCGGGTCTCGTTCCCGCCGGGCGAGGACGGCGACCGCGCCCGCGCCGTGCTGCCGGACATCGTCCGGCAGTCGCACGACCGGCTGTGCACGGTCGGCCGCACCGTCGAGACCGGCCCCCAGATCGCCACCAGGATCGAGTAATCCGGGCATGCGGGCGCCCATGCGGCTGAAGGCTGCCTGCGTGCTGCTGGACGTCTACTGCGTACTGATCTTCGTGGTCATCGGGCGGTCCGCGCACCATCACGGCGAGAGCCTGGCCGGGGTCGCGAGTACCGCCTGGCCGTTCCTGGCAGGCCTGGGTGCCGGGCTGGCGGCGGTGCGAGGCTGGCGGCGGCAGGCCGCGATTGTCCCGGCGGGCGTCGGCGCCTGGCTCGGCACCGCGGTCATCGGCATGCTGCTGCGGGTTGCGGGCGGGCAGGGCACGGCACCCGCGTTCATCGGCGTGGCGCTGGCGTTCCTCGGCCTGTTCCTGCTCGGCTGGCGGCTGCTGGCTCGGGCCATCGCGCTGGCGGCCGCCCGCGGATCCGGCTAGCCGATCCGGCCGGACCCGGTCAAGGCCCGCGGCGTGCGGCAGCCGGGGCGCCTTGCCAGCCGGAAGAGGGGGACAATAGACTGAACATTCAGTCAACCGGGTGAGGAGCGCGCTATGGCGCCCAACCAGGCCTCAGCGGCCGAGCTAGCCCCCGATCGGCCGCCCGCGGCCACCCCGCTGCCAGCCCCCTGCGTCCAGGCTGACCCGGCCGGGCGCGCCAGCCTGGACGACTTCATCGCCGGGCAGGAGGAGATCTTCCTGCGGCGCCAGCCCGAGTCCCGCCGCCTGGCGGAGCGGGCCCGGCGCTCGCTGGCCGGCGGAGTCACCTCCAGCTGGCAGGCCACCCGTCCGCAGCCGGTCTGGCTCAGTCACGGGCGGGGCTCGCGGATCTACGACGTGGACGGCAACGAGTACGTGGACCTGGCCGGTGGTTACGGGGTCATGCTGGCCGGGCACGCGCACCCGGCGATCGCCGAGGCGATCCGCGGGCAGAGCGGGCTTGGCACCCACTTCGCCCAGCCGACCCCCAGCGCGATCATCGTCGCGGAGGAGCTGGCCAGGCGGTTCGGCCTGCCGCAGTGGCGGTTCGCCAACTCGGGCACCGAGGCCACCATGGAGGCCGTCCACCTGATGCGCGCGTTCACCGGCCGGGACGCGATCATCAAGATCGAGGGCTGCTACCACGGCCATCACGACTCGGTGCAGGTCTCCGTCTGGCCCCAGCCTGGCGATGAGATCGGCCCGGCGGACCGTCCGATAGGCGTGCCGTCGAGCACCGGCATCCCGGCCGCGCTCACCGACCTCACGCTGATCGCCGGGTTCAACGACCTGGAGCAGGTCTCCCGGCTGCTGACGGAGCACCCCGGCCGGATCGCCGGGATGATCATCGAGCCGATCATGATGAACGCGGGCATCATCCTGCCCGAGCCGGGCTACCTGGCCGGCCTGCGGGAACTACTGCACAGCCACGGCGCGCTGCTGGCCTTCGACGAGGTGAAGACCGGGCTCACCGTCGGGCCTGGCGGCGTGGCCGGCCAGTCCGGGGTCACCCCGGACATCATCTGCCTGGCCAAGGCGATCGGCGGCGGGGTCTCGGTAGCCGCCATCGGCGGCACCGCCGAGGTCATGGGGCTCGTGGCCGAGGGCGGCTACGAGATGGTCGGCACCTTCAACGGCAACCCGCTGGCCATGGCCGCCGCCAGGGCGATGCTCTACGAGGTGGCCACCCAGGCCGCCTACGAGCGGGCGGAGTCGCTGGTGCGGCGTGCGGTCGAGGGCCTAGAGCGCGAGATCGCCAGGAACGGGCTGGCGGCGCACGTGGTATCGGCCGGCACGAAGGGCTGCGTGGTGTTCAGCGCTGACCCGGTCCGCGACTGCCGGGGCTTCCTGGACATCGACGACTCCTACAGTCAGGCGCACTGGCTCTACCAGCACAACGGCGGGGTGTTCCTGCCGCCGTGGGGCAAGAGCGAGCAGTGGCTGATCTCGTTCCAGCACGACGAGAACGATATTGACCGGTTCATCGATAACTTCGCCGGCTTCGCCGCCGCCATCAGGGCATAATCTGGTCAGTCAACACTGAGGCTGGGGTGATATGCACCCACGGGAGGGCTGGCAGGGCCACGGCGCACCGCGGCGCGCCGGGCTGAGCCGTCGCGCGTTCCTGCAGCGCGGCGCGACCGCCGGCCTGCTCGCGGCCGGCGGCGGGACCCTGCTCGGCGCCTGCGACTCGTTCCTGACCGGCGCCACCGCAGTGCCGCTGCCGCGCCGGGACAACCCGGTACGGTGGCCGACCACCGGCAACAAGGCGATCGCGAGCGGCCTGCCGCCGGAGACCGGCGCGACCCTGCAGATCTATAACTGGGTCGCCTACGTGAACCAGGCGTGCCTGAACAACTTCGCCAAGAAGTACCACTGCAAGGTCCAGCTGACCACGTTCAACACCATGGACGAGGCACTGGCGAAGCTGCGCAGCGGGCTGAGCTTCGACGTGTTCATGGGCGTCACGGTGGACGTGCTCGGCCAGCTGATCGAGTCACAGCTGATCCAGCCGCTCAACCACAGCTACATCCCGAACATCACCCAGGCCTGGACCGACTTCCAGAACCCGTTCTACGACCAGGGCTGGCAGTACACCGTTCCGTACACGATCTACACGACCGGCATCGCGTGGCGTAAGGACCTGGTGCCGGAGAACCCCTACGCGATGCGCAACCCCTGGTACCAGATGCTCTGGCAGCCGAAGTACAAGGGCAAGGTCGCGATCCTGGACGACTACCGGGAGGGGATCAGCCTCGGCCTGATGCGCAACGGGATCTACGACCTCAACACCACCAGCAAGAGCCAGATCGATGAGTCCCGGCAGTCCCTGCTCGACCTGTCCGGCCTGGTCAACGTGCGCATCGACAACAACGACTACACCGAGGTGCCCACCGGCGATACCTGGATCCATCATGCCTGGTCCGGCGACATGGCGGCGGCGTATGAGTACCTGCCGAAGGGGGTGAAGGTGCAGGACGTCGGGTACTGGTTCCCGGCTGACGGCATCGGCCCGGTGGCCAACGACACCAACACGGTGCTGCGCTCGGCCGCCAACCCGGTGCTCGCCCACCTGTTCCTGAACTACCTCGAGGACCTGCCCAACGCCCTGGAGAACATCAGCTACAACGGCTACATGCAGCCGCTGAACCAGATCACGCCGCAGCTGCTGGTGAAGGAGAAGATCCTGCCGCCGGCCCTGATGTCGACCGCCGTGCTGCCGTCCTACTTCCGGCGCGGCATCGGCGAGCTGCAGCTGCCGGTCGACGCCGACGCGCTGTGGCAGCAGGCCTGGCTCGTCGTGAGCAACGGGATCTAGGGGGCCGCCAGGATGCAGGCGCAGACCCGCGCGGGTCGGCCGGCCGGCCCGGCCCGGCGCCCCAGGCGGTCCCGGCGGTCCCGGCAGTCCGGGCTGTTCTGGATCGTGCTGGCCGCGCCGGGCATCCTGTGGATGACGATCCTGTTCATCGTGCCCTTCTACGCGGTGCTGGCGATCGGCGAGGGGAAGCTGAACGCGCTGTACGAGTCGCCGGTCGCGGTCTACAACCCGCTGCACTGGAGCTCGGCGAACCTGTCCAACGTGCTGCACGACCTGTTCGGCGCCGCCGCGTTCGCCGGGCCGGTGGCGCTGCGGACCATCGGCTACGTGGCGATCGCCTCGGTGCTGTGCCTGCTGATCGGCTACCCGGCCGCCTACTTCGTCAGCCGGTTCGCCGGCCGCCGCAAGGGCCTGTTCCTGGTGCTGCTGATCGCGCCGTTCTGGATCAGCTACATGATGCGGATGCTGGCCTGGATCGACCTGCTGCAGACCAACGGCTACGTCAACGACGCGCTGAAGTTCTTCGGCATCACGCCGGTCAACTGGCTCGGCGGCGTGCAGGCGACGGTCATCCTCGGCCTGGTCTACGGCTACATCCCGTACCTGATCCTGGTGCTCTACGCGGGACTGGACCGGATCGACCCCTCGCTGATCGAGGCCGGCCGGGACCTCGGCCTCGGCCGGGTGCGCACGTTCATCCGGGTCACCCTGCCGCTGTCCCGGCAGCCGATCCTGACCGCGATGCTGATCACGGTGCTGCCGATGGTCGGTGACTACTTCACCAACCAGCTGCTGTCGGGCGCCAGGAACACCTCCATGATCGGCAACCTGATCCAGGGCCAGCTGGCCACGCCGGGCCTGGAGGGCCAGGGCGCGATCCTGTCCCTGCTGCTCCTGCTGGTGCTGCTGGCCCCGATGATCTACTACGTGATGGCCACCAACCGCTCGTCCCGGGAAGCGGCATGACCGCGGCCAGCCCGGCCACGTCCCCGGCCAGGACCGCGGCAGCCGGGCCCGGCCGGGCGGGAAGGGCGGGACGGGCGGGCCGGGCGACGAATGCTTCCCTGGCGCAACCCGTGGCGGCGGCCGTGGCTGCTGGAGGGCTTCACCTGGCTCTACCTGATCTGGTCGCTGGTGCCGATCGCGATCGCCGTGCTGTTCTCGTTCAACCAGGGCAAGTCGCAAGCCACCTACCAGGGCCTGTCGATCCGCTGGTACTGGGGCGACAAGATCAACTCAGTCTGGCACAACCCGCAGCTGCACAGCGCCGTCTTCACCACGCTCCGGCTGTCCGCCTACACCACGCTGATCGCGGTGCCGCTCGGGGTGGCGTTCGCGCTCGGCATCAACCGCTGGCGCAGCAGGGTCTCGGCCAGCTTCAACTTCGTGATGATCCTCTCCTTCGTGGTGCCCGAGCTGATCTTCGGCGTGGCGATGTTCTTCGTCTTCACCCAGCTGTTCACCAGCGTGCACCTGGGCACGCTGGCCGAGGTGCTCGGCCTGGTCACCTGGAACGTGAGCTGGCCGGCCATCATCGTGCAGGGCCGCCTGGTGGGCATCGGCCGGCAGTACGAGGAGGCGGCGGCCGACCTCGGCGCCACCCAGTTCCAGACCATCCGCCGGGTGCTGCTCCCGCTGCTCACCCCGGCCATCTTCGCCAGCGCGATCCTGGTGTTCTCCGGCGTGATCGACGACTTCGTGATCGTGGACCTGCTGTCCTCGAACGCGAGCAACACGCCGATGTCGGTGATCATCTACTCCACCCAGCACGGCGGCAACGGCGGCCCGGCGCTGAACGCGCTGGCCACGATCATGCTGGTGATGTCGTTCATCGTGGCCATCGCCGGGCTTCGCTCGGCTACCGCTGGATGACCCGCGGCCAGCGGATCGACAACACCCAGGCGCTGGCCACCATCGGCGGCGCGGCAGACTGAGCCACCCGGCGCCAGCTGCCGGCTCAGCTGGCTAACTTCGCGCCGGACTCGGCGGTGCCGGCCATCTCCTCGGCCTGCTCGTCGGCCACCTGGCCGCCGCCGGCCAGCACCCGCAGTGCCTCGGGGGGCAGGAACGCCTGCACCGGGGTACCGTGCGCGAGCTGATCCTGGCCGCCGTCGTTCTGCAGCAGCACCTGCAGCTCGGGCCCGGCCGCCAGGCGCAGGATCACCTGGGTGGCCGAGCCCAGGTAGACCAGCCGCTCGACCATGGCCGGCACCCGGTTCGGGCCGGCCGAGCCGAACTCCTCCACCTGGACCCGCTCCGGCCTGATCACCGCGTGCGCCCGGTCCGGCGCGTCGGCTCCGCCGTGCTCGGCCGTGAGCACCGTCTCGCCCAGCCGGACCTGGCAGTGCGCGCCCGGGCCGCGCGCCGACCACCCGGATCGGCATCAGGTTGGACACGCCGAGGAAGTCGGCGACGTAGGTGTCGGCCGGCTCCTCGTAGACCTCGTGCGGCAGGCCGATCTGGACGATCTTGCCGTCGCGCATGACCGCCAGCCGGTCGGACATGGTCAGCGCCTCCTCCTGGTCGTGGGTCACGTACAGGAAGGTGATGCCGACCTCCTCCTGCAGCGCCTTGAGCTCGACCTTGAGCGAGCGCCGGAGCTTGGCGTCGAGCGCGCCCAGCGGCTCGTCCAGCAGCAGCACGGCCGGCTGCAGCACCAGCGCCCTGGCCAGCGCCACCCGCTGCTGCTGGCCGCCGGACAGCTGGCCGGGGCGGCGCTTGGCGAACGCGGCCAGGCTGACCAGCTCCAGGGCCTGGCTCACCCGGCTGCGGATCTGGTCCGCGGGCAGCTTCCGGTTGCGCAGGCCGAACGCGACGTTGTCGAGGACGGTCAGGAACGGGAACAGCGCGTAGCTCTGGAACACGGTGTTGACGTTGCGCTTGTGCGGCGGCACCGCGGAGACGTCCACCCCGTCCAGCAGGATGCTGCCCTCGGTCGGCTGCTCGAAGCCGGCGATCAGCCGCAGCGTGGTCGTCTTGCCGCAGCCGGACGGGCCGAGCAGGGAGAAGAACTCGCCGCTGGTGACGTCCAGGTCGATGCAGTCGACGGCGACCTCGGTGAAGCGCTTGGTCAGCGAGACCAGCTCGATCCGTCCACCAGCCACTTCGCTGCCTCCCCTTCTGCGTGCCCGCTGGGCCACCGCGGCGCCTCGGCCCCGGCCCGGGACCAGTCGAACCCCAGGGTACGGGCGACGAACCGCATGCTGATCTCGAACGCGCGGACCGGATCCACCACCGGGTCATCCAGTGCTATCTGCACGGCCATCCCGTCCAGCAGGGCGGACAGCGCGTCGGCGAACTCATCGGCGTCCACCGGGCCGAACTCGCCGGCCTGCTGGCCGGCCAGGACCTGCACCGCGATGGTCTCCCGCCAGCGCTGGTCCGAGTTCTGCCGGAGCCTGGCCACCTCGGCGTTCCTGGCCGCCTGGGCCCAGAAGTCCAGCCAGATCGTCCATGAGCTCTTCGGCTCGGGGTCGTCCTCGGGCAGGCAGCTCATCGCCACCAGCTCCTCCAGCCGCGCGGCCGCCGTCGGCAGCGCCGACATCCGGCGCTGGCTGCCGGCGTACCAGCCGTCCTCGGCGTACCTGATCGCCTCGGTCAGCAGGTGATCCCTGGTCTTGAAGTAGTAGATGACCAGCGCCGGGCTGATCCCGGTGCGCTCGGCGACGTCGGCGATCCTGGTGTCCGGGTAGCCGCGCTCGGCGATGACCTCCAGCGCGGCCCGCAGCATCTGCTCGCGCCGGGCATCCGCCGTACCGGAGACCTCCGCGGTCCGGATGGCCTGATCGGTCATCGGCGTCCTCTCATCGGGGAGATGCTGCTATCTTCCGCCGCCCGCGAGTGGCGCGCTGGCGATCCGCCGCCACTTGTCCTAACCGTAGCAGGTTCTTAGACTGAACATTCAGTCAACTTGTCTGCGGGCTCCCGGCCGCAGCGCACGGAAGGCGGGCTCATGGCGGCAACATACGACGCGATCGTGGTGGGCGGGGGGCATAACGGGCTGGTTGCCGCCGCGTACCTGGCCCGGTCCGGAGCCAGGACCCTGGTGCTGGAGGGGCGGCACAAGACCGGCGGCGCCGCGACCACCGAGGCGCCCTGGCCGGACGCGCCGGAGTTCAAGGTCACCCGGCTGTCCTACGTGATGAGCCTGATGCCGCCGACCATCATCAACGACCTGGACCTGGCCAGGCACGGCTACAAGATCTACCCGATGGGCCCGTACTACCAGGCCTTCCCCGAGGGCGGGTCGATCAAGCTCTACGCCGACGACGCCAAGCGCAACCACGAGGAAGTATCGAAGTGGTCGAAGAAGGACGCGGACGCGATGCCGCGCTGGGATGCCTGGCTGGCCGGCCTGGCCGACGTGCTCGGCCCGCTGCTGCTCACCGTGCCCCCGGCGATCGGCTCGCGCAAGCCGCGTGACCTGGCCGGGACGCTGCGGCTGGCCTGGCGCAACCGCGGGCTTGACGTCCGCACGGTCGCCGACGTGACCCGGCTGATGACCATGAGCATCGCCGACCTGCTGGACGACTGGTTCGAGTCCCCCCAGGTGAAGGGCGCCCTGGCGGTGAACGGGGTGATCGGCACCTGGGCCGGGCCGTACGAGCCCGGCACCGCCTACGTGATGGCCCACCACTCGATCGGCGACGTCGGCGACGGCCACCTGGGCAACTGGGGCTTCCAGGAAGGCGGCATGGGCGGGGTGTCGGCCGCGATCGAGGCGGCCGCCCGCAGCCACGGCGCGCAGGTCCGCACCGGCGCGCGGGTGGCTCGCACGATCGTCGAGAACGGACGGGCCGCCGGGGTCGTGCTGGACAGCGGCGAGGAGATCAGGGCCTGCCGTCGTGGTCACCACGCTGCACCCGCGCACCGCCTTCCTTGACCACGTGGGCGCGGCGAACCTGCCCGATGACTTCGCAGCCGACATCGAGCACTGGAAGACCCGCAGCGGGGTCGTGAAGATCAACCTGGCGCTGGCCGAGCTGCCCGACTTCACCGCCGACCCCGGCTCGCAGCTGCAGGAGCACCACACCGGCTCGGTGGAGATGGCGCCCAGCATGGAGTACATCGAGCGGGCGTTCACCGACGCCCGGGAGGGCAGGCCGGCCCTGCGCCCGTTCAGCGACGGGGTGATCCCGACCAGCTTCGACACCAAGCTGGTGCCCCGAGGGCTACCACATCATGTCGCTGTTCACCCAGTGGGTGCCGGCCGACTGGAACGCCGAGCCGCACGCCGAGGAGCTGGAGGCCTACGCGGACCGGATGATCGACTGCTACAACGAGGTGGCGCCGAACCTCAAGTCGGCCATCCTGCACCGCGACATCGTCGGCCCGTACCAGATGGAGCACGAGTACGGCCTGGTCGGCGGCAACATCTTCCACGGCGAGCTGTCCCTGGAGCAGCTGTTCCACATGCGCCCGGCGCCCGGCTACGCCGACTACCGCACCCCGGTCGGCGGCCTGTACTACGGCAGCTCGGCCACCCACGCGGGCGGCGGCGTCTGCGGCATCCCCGGCTGGCAGGCGGCCAGGGCCGCGATCGCCGACCGCAAGAGCAGCGTCCGCTCCGGCCAGGCACGCCGGGCGGCCGGCCAGGTCAGGGCACGGGCGGCACGAGTGAAGGCAGTCACCCGGAAGTCATGACCGCCGGGCTGGAGGCGAAACGGCCCGCCGGGGCCAGCGCCGCAGGCACGATGCTGGAGGCCCGCAGCGTAGCGCTGGTCGGCGCGTCGGCGCGGCCCGGCAGCTTCGGCCAGCGGATGACGCAGGAGGTGACCAGGAGCCCGGCCCGGCCCGATGTGTACCTGGTCAACCCGAGATACCAGCGGATCGGCGAGCGGCGCTGCTACCCGTCGCTGGCCGAGCTGCCCGGCCCGGTCGACCTGGTCCTGCTCGGCGTGCCCGACGCCGCGCTGGAAGAGCAGCTCGGCCTGGCCGCGCGGCGCGGCGACGCGGCGGCGGTGATCTTCGGCAACGCGCACTCCGAGCCGTCGCAGGCCGGCCCGTCGCTGCGCGAGCGGCTGGCCAGCATCGCCGAGGCCGCCGGGATGGCGCTGTGCGGCGCCGGCTGCATGGGCTTCGTGAACATCTGCCGGGGGCTGTACGCGATCGGCTACACCGAGCCGGACCCGCTGCCAGCCGGGCCGGTGGCGCTGGTCACCCACTCCGGCTCGGTGTTCTCCGCGCTGCTGCGGGCCCGCCGGGCGATCGGCTTCACCCTGGCCGTCTCGTCCGGGCAGGAGCTGGTCACCGCGGCGCCCGCCTACCTGGACTACGCGCTGTCGCTGCCGCAGACCCGGGTGCTGGCCCTGGTGCTGGAGGCCATCCGGCAGCCGGCCGAGCTGCGCCAGGTGCTGGCCGCCGCGGCGCAGCGCGGTCTCCCGGTCGTGCTGCTCACCGTGGGCATCTCGGCCGGCGGGCAGGCCATGGTCGCCGCGCATTCCGGCGCCCTGGCCGCTGCCGACGGCGGCTGGGAGGCGCTGGCCAGGGCGCACGGCGTGCACCGGGTAGGTGACCTGGCCGAGCTGGCGGACACGCTGGAGCTGTTCGCGGCCGGCCGCCAGGCCCGGCGGCCGGGGCAGGCCGGGCCGGGAGCACCGCGGCCCGGGATCGCGACCGTGCACGACTCGGGCCTGGAGCGGGCGCACGCGGCCGACCTGGCCGACCAGCTCGGCGTGCCGTTCGCCGCGATCGGCGAGGCCACGAAGAGCCGGCTGGCCGGGCTGCTCGACCCTGGGCTGACCCCGGCTAACCCGCTGGACGTCTGGGGTACCGGGGCCGGCATCCGGCAGCTGTTCGGCGGGGCGCTGACCGCGCTGGCCGACGACCCGGCGGTGGCCGCGGTCGCCCTGGCCGTCGACCTGGTGCCCGAGCTGGACGGCGACGAGTCCTACCCGCACGCGGTCCGCGACGCGGCCGCCGCCACCAGCAAGCCGGTGGCGGTGCTGAGCAACCTGGGCAGCGCCATCGACGCCCCGCTCGCGGCGGCCCTGCGCCGCGACGGCATCCCGGTCCTGGAGGGCCTGCGCACCGGCCTGCTCGCGCTGCGCCACCTGCTCGACCACGCCGCCCGCCCGCCCGGCTTCCCCGCCCAGCCCCCGGCTCAGCCCGGATCCGGCCACCCAGACCCGGCGAACGCGGCTGGCCCGGTGTCGAGCCCTGCGGGCAGTAGCCGCGCGGGGGCGGCAGGTTCCCGCCGGGACCGCGCGGCGGCCCTGCTAGCGGCCGGCGCGAGCAGCGGCGCGCCGCTGCTCGCGCTGCTGCGCGAGTACGGCATCGCCACGGCCAGAACCGAGTCGGCCGCCGGCGCCGAGGGCGTGGCCGCGGCCGCGGCCGAGATCGGCTACCCGGTCGTGCTGAAGACCGACGAGCCCGCGATCGCGCACAAGTCCGACGCCGGCGGCGTGATCCTCGGCCTGCGGGATCCGGATGAGCTGGCCGCCGCCTACCGCGGCCTGGCGGCCCGGCTCGGCCCGCGGGTGCTGGTCAGCCAGCTGGTGCCGCCCGGCACCGAGCTGGCCGCTTGGCATAGTCCGGGACCCTGGCCTGGGCCCGCTGATCGTGGTCGGGGCCGGCGGGGTGCTGGTCGAGCTGCTGGCCGACCGGGCCGTCGCACTGCCGCCGGTGGACGCCGCGCTGGCCCGCCAGCTCCTGGATGAGCTGCGGGTCAGCAGGCTGCTGGCCGGTGCCAGGGGCGCGGCCCCGGCCGATCTGGGCGCCGTCGTCCGGGCCATCACCGGCCTGTCCGACCTGGCCTGCGAACTCGGCGAGCAACTGGCCGAGCTGGACGTGAACCCGCTGATCTGCGGCCCGGCCGGTGCCATTGCCGTAGACGCCCTGGCCATACGCCGACGCCGCGAGTTAGCGATGCCTGGCCGGGGAGCTACCCGGTCGCCTATGACGCCTCGTCGGCGACGGTGAACTTCGCTGCCTCTGACGGCGCGACCGGGCAGCCGACCTGGCTGTGACCGGCATGCGCCTGCCGGATATCCGGGAGGAAGCACGTTATGCCTGTCCTGACAGTCATGTGTGCGCCTGGATCCGGGAACCGGACGGCAGGGGGGCAACAGGTATAAATATCTTCATGCTTGTTCCGCCAGCCCAGCGAGTGTCGCTGCTGGCCGGGCAGCTGCAGAACTGGGCCGCCGACCAGCTTCATGATGCCGGCCGGTCCCCGGAGTGGCCCGTCTGTCCAGATCACCCGGCCGGCGGCCGGGCTTTCCCGGACGTGGTGGGGTGCAGCTGGTCTCGCGCCGGCCACCGTCCGGGGGATCTCCATTAGACTGAGGTCCCGGCCCGGACGGGGGTCGATATGCGGCGCGTGCTGTCTGCCGTGGCCGTGGCTGGCCTGCTGGCCAGCGCGGTCACCGGATGCGCTGCGCCCGCGGTGGGCCGAGCTGCGCATTCCGCGCCCGCCCGGCCGGCCAGCTACTACCTGGCGCTGGGCGACTCGCTGTCTCAGGGCGTGCAGCCCGACCCGGCCGGGGCCAGCGTGGAGACCAGCGACGGCTACGCCAACCAGGTCTACGCGGTACTGCACCGTCACCAGCCGGGGCTGCGCCTGGTCAAGCTCGGCTGCCCGGGCGAGACCACCGCCACCATGATCCACGGGGGCATCTGCTCCTACCCGGCCGGCTCGCAGCTGGCCGCCGCGTCCGGGTTCCTGCGCGCGCATCGCGGCCGGGTCGCGCTGGTCACCATCGATATCGGGGCCAACGACCCCGACTCGTGCATCACCCGGCTGTCGGTCGCCCGTCTCGCGCTGTGCGTAGGCAAGGCCATCCCGCTGGCCGCGGTCCGCCTGGCGGAGATCCTGACCCGGCTGCGCGCGGCCGACCCCGGCGTCCGCATGATCGCGATGAACTACTACCTGCCGGTGCTGGCCGACTGGCGCGACGGCCTGCCCGGCGAGGTGCTCGCCCGGCTCGGCGAGCTGGCCGCGACCGCCTACAACGCCATGCTGACCAGGGTCTACCGGGTTTTCGGGGTCCGGGTGGCCAACGTGTTCAGCGCCTTCTATACCGGCGACTTCAGCCAGCACCTGACCCTGCCGGGCCTTGGCAGCCTGCCCCGCAACGTCGCCGCCATCTGCCAGTGGACCTGGGAGTGCGCCGCGCCGCCACGCGGTCCGAACCAGCATGCCAACCAGACCGGCTACCGGGTCATCGCGCACGCGTTCCTGCTCGCCGACACCGGCTAGTGCTTGCCTTGTCCGTTACACTGTAATCCTGTAATTGTTCAACTGCGGGAGCGGCATGGAAGCGGACTCGCCCCTTGATGCGTACTCGCAGGTCGTCGCGGGCGTGGCGGCAACGCTGACGCCACGGGTGGCCAGCCTGCGGATCACCCAGGGCGGCAGCAGGCGCGGCGAGAGCATGGGCTCGGCCGTGGTGTACACCGGCGACGGGTTCATGCTCACGAACGCCCACGTGGTGGGGCGGGCGGCCGGCGGGACGGCGCTGTTCTCCGACGGGACGTCCGCGTCCTTCACCGTGGTCGGCACCGACCCCCTGTCCGACCTGGCGGTGGTCCGGGCGGGCGGGCCGACGCCGCCGCCGGCCGAGCTCGGCGAGGCCGAGGAACTGGTGGTCGGCCAGCTGGTGGTGGCCGTCGGCAGCCCGCTCGGCCTGGCCGGGTCGGTCACCGCGGGAGTGGTCAGCGCGCTCGGGCGCTCGCTGCCGACGCGCAGCGGCAGCGCGGCCGGGCTGGTCGAGGACGTGATCCAGACCGACGCCTCGCTGAACCCCGGCAATTCCGGCGGCGCGCTGGCCGACGCCAGGGCCCGGGTAGTCGGCATCAACACCGCGGTGGCGGGCCAGGGACTTGGACTTGCGGTGCCGGTCAACGCCACCAGCCGCAAGATCATCGCCGCGCTCATGCGCAGCGGCCGGGTGCGCCGCGCCTACCTGGGCATTGTCAGCGCCCCGGCACCGCTGCCGGCCGCCCTGGCCCGGCGGGCCGGCCGGACTGGCGGGCTGCGGGTGGCCGAGGTAGTGCCGGGCAGCCCTGCCGCTAAGGCCGGGCTGCGTCCCGGCGACGTACTGGTCAGCGCGGCCGGCACGGCCGTGGCCAGCGCGCAGGATCTGCAGCGGCTGATGTTCGGCGAGGCAATCGGCAAGCCGCTGGAGATCACCGTGTGGCGCAACGGGGCCCTGGTCGACGTGATCACCGAGCCCAGCGAGCTGGTCGCTGCCTAGCCCGGCCGGCCAGGCAGGCCTGCTCAGCGGCCGGCCGGGGTGACGGCACTGGCGGCTTCGACCGCCTGTGCGGCAGCCAGCCTGAGGAAGGCAGCGGCCCGGTCGAACACCTCGCCGACCGGGTTGCCCGCCAGCGTGGCCTGGTAAGCGCGGTAACGCGCCATCTCCCATGCCTGTCCGCGCGGCGGCAGTGAGTCAAGGGCAGGCTCGGGCAGCGCCTTCCAGGTCCAGCAGGTGATGCTGTCCTCACCCGGCCTGGCCGGGCCGGACACGCCGGCCGGACTGTCCGGGTCGGCTGAGCCGCTCGGGCACCCTTGAGGGCCAGCGGGCAGATGAAGTCGGCGGGATCGAGGTACTGGCCCATCCGGTTGCGCACGAACCGCAGCCCGCCGAGGATGTCCTCGATCAGCTTCCCCTCGGCTGGCAGCTGGGCAGCCAGTACCTCGTCATAGGTGTCGGGGTGGTAGCGCACCAGCGTGGCGTCCACGATCGTGACCCACCACACAGCCTCGCTGATCGCGGCCAGGCCGCGCGGCAGGTCGCCGGCCCGGCCGCGGGCCAGCCGCCCGGTCGCGTCCGCCATCGCGGCGATGGACCAGTCCAGCGCGCTCAGCCCGGCAGAGCGGTCCCTGGCGTGCTCCCGGTTCCAGGCAACCCGGCAGCGAGCGCCGCAGAACCTGGCGTGCTCGCGACGCGGCGCGAACACGCTGCCACATTGCTCACATTCCCTGGTATCGGCCACCGAGTCATGTTACGCGTAATCGGAGCGCCCCGCTGAACGGCCCGGGCGGCCGTCAGGACGGAAGGCCAGCCTGCTGCCAGCAGCCTTACGGCACTCGGCAGGCTAGAAGATGACGTAGACCTTGCGGATCTGCTCGTGGATCTGCCAGGTGCCGGCCCAGCCGCGCGGGAACACCGCGGTGTCACCGGGGCCGACCTGCCGGGGGTCGCCGCCGTCCGGGGTCACGGTCATCCGGCCGGCCACGATGTGCACGACCTCGTGCGTCTCCAGCTTCCAGTAGGACGGCCCGGGCGTGCACTGCCAGACTCCGGCCTCCTGCTCGCCGTCCTGCCACAGGGTGATGCCGCTGGTGTGCATCGGCTCGCCGGTGGCTTCCGCCAGCGGACCCCAGTCCTCCAGCTCGGCGGTCACCGCGGAGGCGAGGAACGGCGTGGTGACATCGGTCATGACTGGTTTCCTTTCACAGGGTGAGCCGGGCCGGGGCGTACTCGGGGAACGGGAGCGCCACCGGGTCAGTGGCCAGGCGGCTGCTGCCGTCCTCGCCGAACCGGTCAAGGCCAAGGTCGCGCAGGTCCACTACGTCGGACTGGCCGGTGAGGGCGGCATCGGCGGCGGCCCTGGCGACGGCTGGCCCCCACATCATCCCGGCTCCCCCGGCACTGGCCACGGTGACCCCGGTCATGGTCCCGGTCGCTGTCCGGGCCGGGCCGATGATCGGCAGGTGGTCCGGGGTGAAGTCGATGGTGGCCGCCCAGGTCCGGCGCAGGCCGAGGTCCCTGGTCAGCGGCACCAGCTCGGCCAGGCGGGCCCGCATCAGGGCCAGGTACGGCTCGTCCACGTGCCGGGCCCGGCCGGGCGGCTCGGCCGGGTTGCTCATGCCGAACAGCAGCCCGCCCTCGTCCGGCCGCCAGTACAGCCCGGCCTGCAGGTCGAACACCATGGGCAGCCGGGCCGAGGCGAGGCCGGGATGGGCCTGCGTGACCGCCACCTGGTGCCGCACCCCGCCGACCGGGACCGGTACCCCGGCCAGCGCCGCCACCTCGGCCAGCTCGGGCCCGCCGGTCAGCACCACCAGCGGGGCGCTGACCGGGCCGGCGACGTGGTCACGCCGGTCACCGTGTCGCCGCTGGTGACCAGCCCGGTGCAGGCCACCCGCTCGCGGACGTCGACACCGGAGGTGGCCAGCGCAACCGCGTAGGCGGTCACGTTGCGGGGCGGGTCCAGGTAGCCGTCCTGGGCACAGAACGTGCCGCCGAGGGTGCTGCCCGGTGCCAGCGTCGGGTTGACCGCGTCCACCTCGCCCGGATCCAGCCAGCGGACCGGCAGGCCGAGCCCGGTCTGCATGGCCATCCGCGCCCGTGCCGCCGCGACCTCCGCCTCGGTGAAGCAGGGCAGCAGGTAGCCCTGCGGCCGGAAGCCGGAGTCGATGGCCAGCTCGCCCGCCTGGCTGAGGTAGAACCGGCGGGACCACTCGCCGAGCCGGACCGCCCACGGGGTGCCGCCCTGGGTCCGGACGACGCCGGCCGCGCGGCTGCTCGCGCCCTCCCCCAGGGTGCGCTTCTCCAGCAGGACCACCCGGCGCAGGCCGCTGCGGCGCAGGAACCAGGCGCACCAGCCGCCCACGGTCCCGCCGCCCACAACCACCGCGTCGGCGGTATCCGGCTGACCCGGCGAAGGCATTGGCACGCTGCCGATGCTGGCATAGACTGAACGTTCAGTCAAGCGGCCCGCGGAGCGCGGCCGGCCGGTCCAGCGCCTTGCACAGGGAGCCGCGATGTACGGACTGTCCGAGGCGGACCTGCGCATCCAGGCCCGTGCGCGCACGTTCGCCGACGAGCTGATCCCGTTCGAGGTGACCGCCGAGATGAACGGCGGCGACCTGCCCGCCGACGTCACGGCCGCTCATGCGGCCAGGGCCAGGGAGCTCGGCCTGCACGCAGCGAACATGCCGGCCGCGCTGGGCGGCGGCGGCTGCACCTCGGTCCAGCAGGTGCTGATCCAGGAGCAGGTCGGCCGGGTCACGAACGCACTCGCCTGGGCGGCGGGCACGCCGCCGTCCTGGCTGCCGCCCGTCGCGACGCCCGGCCAGATCGAGCGGTTCGTCCGGCCGGCCATCCGGGGCGAGCGGGAGGAGTGCTACGCGATCACCGAGGAGGGCGCGGGCTCCGACGTGGACGCGATCACGGCCACGGTCACGCGCGATGGCGACGACTACCTGCTGAACGGCGAGAAGTGGCATGTGACCTCGTTCAACACCGCCGACTTCGCGTTCTTCCAGGGCAAGCTGACCGGCGGGAAGCATGCCGGACAGCACGCCATGCTGCTGGTGGACCTGCCCAGTCCCGGCGTCACCGTGCTGCGGACCCCCGCGTACTCGCACACGATCAGCCATCACCACCCGATCGTCACGTTCACCGACGTCCGGGTGCCGGCCGCCCACCTGGTCGGTGCCGAGGGCGACGGGATGACGTTCGCCTACGAGTGGTTCCGGTTCGAGCGGCTGATGGTCGCCGCCCGCTGCCTGGGCGCGGCCGAGCGGCTGACCGCCGAGATGACCGCGTTCGCCACCCAGCGCCGGGTGCAGGGCCGCCCGATCGCCGAGTTCGGCACGGTCGCGGCGATGCTCGCGGACAGCCTGACCGAGCTGTTCGCGGCGCGTTCCCTGACCTACGCCACGGCCGCCGCGATCGACGCCGGGGCTGACGTCAAGGTCCAGCACGCCCAGTGCTCGATGGCCAAGCTCTACGCCTCCGAGATGGCCGGCCGGGTGGCCGACCGGGCGGTCCAGGTGTTCGGCGGCCGCGGCTACATGCGGGAGAACGTGGCCGAGCGGTTCTTCCGCGAGCTGCGGGTGGAACGGATCTGGGAGGGCACCAGCGAGGTGCAGCGCGCGATCATCGCCGATCAGATGATCAAGCGAGGACCGCGGGCGCTGGCCTGAACTCGCTGGTCACCGCCGCCGCGCCCGCGGCCCGCTGCCCGCCGCGGTTAGCCGGGCAGCACGGCCTCGATCGCGGCGACCACCTCGGCTGCCTCCGGGTCGGTCATCGGCCGGAACCGGCCGGTGACCTTGCCGTCCGGGCTGATCACGAACTTCTCGAAATTCCACTGGATGTCGCCGGCCTCGCCCTCGGCGTCCGGCACCGCGGTCAGCTCAGTGTAGATCGGGTGCCGCTCCGGCCCGTTGACCTCGATCTTCTCGAACAGCGGGAAGCTCACCCCGTAGTTCACCGAACAGAACTCGGCGATCTCCCCCGCGCTGCCCGGCTCCTGCTGGCCGAACTGGTTGCACGGGAAGCCGACGACCGAGAAACCGCGGTCGTGCAGCCGCTCGTGCAGCCGTTCGAGCCCTTCGTACTGCGGGGTCAGGCCGCACTTGGAGGCGACATTCACCACGAGCAGCGCCTGGCCGGCCAGGTCGCCGAGCGACCCTGGCTGACCGGAGAGGGTATGCACCGGGATGTCGTACAGGCTCATGTCACAGGTTCCTTCACTGTCTCGGGCGGCACTGTCGCACGGCACTGTCGCACGGCACTATCGCACGGGCTCGACGAGGCTGCCGCGACCACCGGGACCTCCGGGACCACCGGTGACGACGGGCAGCGCCAGCGTCAACAGCGCGGGCGTCAGGTCTCTTCCGCGACCGGCGGACGGACGGTCAGCTCGCGGCGGGCGCCTGGGCCTGCTGCCACACCGGCTGGCCGGCGTAACCGCGCCCGACCATGGTGACGAACTGGTAGACAGCATCCTCGTCCGGGGACAGCGGTCCCGGCCTGGCGTGCGGCGAGCTCAGCCCGCGCTGCACCGACTCGCAGGCCTGCCAGTCCTGCCGGTTGGTGATGTCCCAGAACTCGACCGCATAGCCAGGGTCGAAGCCCGGCCGCGCCGCCGCCTCGGGCGCGAACGCCCAGGTGCACTCGATCATCGTCCGGTCAACGGCGAGCGGCGTCAGCCGGTGCGTCATGACGTAGTCCGGGTGCAGGCTCAGCAGCACGTTCGGGAAGATGTTGAGGTAGATCACGGTGCGCAGGCCGGCCTGGTCCAGCCCGCGCAGCGGGACCCCGAGGCTCGTGCCGTCCAGCGACATGGTGTCCATGCCGTCCCGCAGGTCCATCCAGCCGCCCACCCAGGCGCCCTGAGACGGGTAGTTCTCCCCGCTCTTGGGCGGGCTGACCCGGCACAGCTCCGGGTGGATCACCGGGCAGTGATAGCACTCGTGATAGTTCTCGGACAGGATCTTCCAGTTCGCCGTCGCGTCGTAGGCGTGCCAGGCCGGCCATCACCAGCCGCTCCGGCTCGTACGGCGCGACCAGCTCCTCCAGCCCGCGCAGCGCGTCGGCCAGCGGGGGCGACTCGCCGGAGCCGTCCACGAAGATCAGCCCGTGCCACTCGGTGACACCGAGCTCGGCCAGTCCCCAGGCCGACTCGTCGAAGCTGCTGCGGCCCTTGAACCCGGAGGCGAACCGCAGCCCGCCGGACAGCGAGTAGGTCCAGGAGTGATACGGGCAGATGATCGAGTTGCGCTGGGCCGAGGCACCGCAGGCGAGCAGCTCGTGACCGCGGTGCCGGCAGGTGTTGGCGAACGCCCGGAGCATCCCGTCGTCGCCGCGGACCAGCAGCACGCTGCCCTGCCCGGCCGGCTCGGCCCGCTGCGCGCCCGGCTCGGCCAGCTGCGCGCTGAACCCTACGCAGATCCAGCCCCGGCCGAAGAAGTTCTGCTGCTCCCAGCCGAATACCTCCGGGTCGACGTAGGCGGCCCTGGGCAGCATCGTGCTCTGGCCGAAGGGCCTGAGTGACTCAGCCAGGGCAGCCGGGTCGACGGGCGCGACTGGGTACCCCGGGTACCCCGGATGCCTGGGCGACTGACTGACCATACAGTCAAGGGTAGGCGGGCCCGGCACCGCTGTCCAGCGCGGCAGCGCAACCCGCTTGACTTATGCAGGCGATTACCTGCATATTGAGGCCGTGGGCGATGACGACGCGGTGTTCCGGGCGCTGGCCGATCCGACCCGGCGGGCGCTGCTGGACCAGCTGCGCGAGCGCAACGGCCAGACCCTCGGCGAGCTGTGCGGGCCGCTGGCGATGGCCAGGCAGTCGGCAACCCAGCACCTGGGCGTGCTGGCGGCCGCGAACCTCATCACCACCGTGCGCCGGGGCCGGGAGAAGCTGCACTATCTCAACCCGGTCCCGCTGTGGACCATCCAGGAACGCTGGATCGGGAAGTTCGAGAGCCCCCGCCTGAGCGCGCTGGCCGCGGTCAAGCGGCGGGCAGAGGAGGAGACCATGGCCGACCGGCCGAGCTATGTCTACGTCACCTACATCGAGAGCTCACCCAGCCGGGTGTGGGAGGCACTGACCGACCAGGACCTGACCGCCGCTTACTGGGGGCACAGCAACGTCTCGGACTGGCGGCCCGGATCCGGGTGGGAGCACCGGCGGACCGACGGCTCGGGCATCGCCGACGCGGGCGGTACCGTGCTTGAGTCGCTGCCGCCCGGCCGGCTCGTGCTGACCTTCGACCCCCCGGACGGCCCGCCGCCGACGGGATCGTCGACGGTGACGTTCGAGATCGAGCCATATCGCCAGATCGTCCGGCTCACGGTCACGCACCAGAACCTGGCCGGCGACGAGGCGCTGCAGGCGGTCTCGGCCGGCTGGCCGGCCGTCTGCGCCAACCTCAAGTCGCTGCTGGAGACCGGTCATGTCCTGCCCACGGCGCCCTGGGAGATGCACGCCGAATCACGGGCCGCCCAGATGGCCGGTAACGATCCCGCCCCCGCTGGCTCCTGAGCCGCTGCAAACCGGCTGCAAGGCGCCGCCGGGACGATGTTCGGTGACCCGACCTCAGGAGGCCAGGATGGCGAGCTCAGCGGTGATCGGTAAGTTCCTGGACGCGATCGCGGGCGCGGCGATCCCGGGCTGCGACGCCTGGAGCACCGACGCGGTGCTCGACGCCACGGTGCCGAACTGGCGGCTGCGCGCGGCGGGGCCGGACGCGATCCGCGCCGAGTACGCGCGCTGGTTCGCCGATCCCGGCCAGTTCGCCGAGCTGCGCCGCTGCCCGGTCGAGGGCGGCCCGAGCGAGGTAGTCGAGTACCTGCTCTGCTGGACCGAGAACGGCGTGCCGCATGCGGCGCACCACATGCACCTGCTCACGGTGCGCGAGGACCGCATCGTGGCGGACACCGTGTTCTGCGGCGGACGGTGGCCGGCCTCGCTGCTGGCCGAGATGGAGGCGGCCGATGCCTGACCCGGTGCCGGCGGCCAGCCTGGCCGACCTCATCGCCGGCGCGACCGAGCGGACCGTGCTGGACGGAGTGCCGGGCAAGTCCGGGGCCAGGCTGGAGCGGCTGGTCATCGCGGGCCAGCCGTACGTGCTGAAGCACCTGGACCTGGCCGACGACTGGACCATGCGCGCGTCGGGCTGCCTGGCGGGCGCGCCGCTGCTGCTCTGGCAGCGCGGCATCCTGGCCCGGCTGCCGGACTGCATCAACCAGCCGATCGTCGCGGCGGCCCGGGAGCCCGCCCCCGGCTCGCCGCCGTCGGGCGGCTGCGCGCTGCTGATGCGGGACGTGTCGCGGTGGCTGGTGCCGGTGACCGACGAGCCGATCGGCCTGGACCAGCACCTGCGGTTCCTGGCGCACATGGCCGAGCTGCACGCCGCGTTCTGGGACTGCGGCCCGGACTGCGAGGTCATCCCGGCCATGCACCGCTACCTGGAGCTGTCCCCGTGGCTCGGCCGGGCCGAGGCGGCGGCCGGATCCGCGCACCTGGTGCCGCGGCTGGTGGCCGAGGGCTGGCCGCGGCTGGCCACGGTCGCGCCCGCGGCGGCGGCGGTCGTGCTGCCGCTGGCCGAGGACCCCGGCCCGCTGGTGGCGGCGCTGGCGGCGACCCCGCACACGTTCGTGCACAGCAACTGGAAGCTGGACAACCTCGGCACCGATGACGCCGGCCGGACGGTGCTGCTGGACTGGGAGCAGCCGGGCCGCGGCGCGCCGCTCGGTGACCTGGCCTGGTACCTGGCGATCAACTGCCGGCGGCTGCCGCAGCCGAAGGAGGACGCGATCTCGGCCTACCGCGGCGCGCTGGAGTCCTGCGGCATCGCGACCGAGCCCTGGTGGGACCGGCAGCTCGGGCTGAGCCTGCTGGGCGCGCTGGTGCAGTTCGGCTGGGAGAAGGCGCTCGGCGGCTACGACGATGAGCTCGCCTGGTGGGAGGACCGGGCGCGGCGGGCGGCCCCGCTGCTGGGCTGAGCACCGGCGCACCGCACCGGGCAGCCCGCAGGCGAGGCCGGGCACGGAGCTTCCCGTTTCGGCCCTGGTCCTGACTGGGCGGGCGGCTCACCGGCTCCGTGCCTCAGCCCGCGCCCGCCAGGCCTCCAGGCGCTGGCCAGCCGTGCGCCGCAGCACCTCCGCGTGGCTCGCCGGCCTGCCGGGCCAGCCGGGCCGCCCGGTCAGCGGCCAGGTCCACCCACCGCGGCACGGCGAAGTCGGCGGCCGTCTCGCCGGTCCACCACCAGGCCTCGATCGCCACGCACCGCTCGACCAGGTCCAGGTCGGCGGCAACCGCGTCCAGGTCGGCCGCCCGGCCGAGGGCCAGCCCGGCCCGGTGCGCCAGCAGCCTGGCCACCCCGGTGTAGCGCGGGATGCCCAGCGCCGCCGCGCGCGCCTCCAGCCCGGCGGCCGTGGCCAGGGCCAGCTCCGGGTCGCCGCGCAGCAGCGCCAGGCGCCCGGCGACGAGCGAGTGCTTGAGCTCGAGCCGCCAGCCGAACACCAGGTCCCCGTGCAGCAGCGCGCGTGCCGAGTCCAGCCGGGACTGCGCGCCGTCGGCGTCGCCGTCCTGCACGCACTGCTCGGCGAGATCCTCGAGCGCGGCGATCGTGACCTCCGCGGTGCCCTGGCTCTGCCCCGCCGCCAGCGCCGCCAGGTGCTGCTCGCGTGCCTGCCCGGCGGCGCCGAGGCTGCGCAGCACCCAGCCGGAGAAGTTCACCGCCCGGCCGCCGAAACGCGGCACCTGGCGGCGCTCTACCTCGGCGGTGTACCGGGCGAACGCGTCCAGCGCCTCGGCCGGCCGCCCGGCCAGCGCGTGCGCATGCCCGGTGAACAGCAGCGCGTGCAGGGTCGCCGAGGTGTGCCGGGCCCCCTGTCTGGCCCTGGCCGCCGGGCGCAGCAGTGCCAGCGCCTCGTCGGTCCGGCTCTGGTGCGCCCGCAGGACCCCGAGCCAGGCCGCCGCGGTCACCCGGTCGGTGCCATCGGCCAGCGAGAAGGCCTCGCCGAGCAGCAGTTCCGCCTGCGCCAGCTGGCCAGCCGCGTGCCGGATCCGGCCGCCGGCGGCCAGGCACCGCGACCGGGTGGCCGGATCCGCCGCCGCGAGCGCGCCGTCCTCGGCGAACTGGGCCGCCTGCCCGAACCGGCGGTCGAAGTAGCACGCCCACGCACCGACCTCCATCGCGTCCGGGGCGAGGTACCCGACCGCGGCGCGCTCGACATCCCCGAGCGCCTCGGGGTAACGGCGGCGCAGGGTGCGGATCCTGGCCCGGTCCAGCCAGCCGTCCGGCTCGGGGTGCAGCCGCAGCGCATCGTCGAGCAGCGCCTCGGCGGCCTCGTAATCGAAGCGCCCGGCGGCCCGCGCCGCGGCCTCCCGCAGAGCGCCGGCCGCGAGCGCGAGATCGCCGCCCAGCCGCGCGTGCCGCGCCACGGTCACCGGGTCGGTGCCGGACCGCCGGGCCAGCACCCGCCCGGCCTGCCGGTGCAGCAGCGCGGCCCGGCCCGCGGTCGCGCTGGCGGCAAGCGCTTCCCGCACCAGCTCGTGCCGGAACCAGAACGCGCCGCCGTCCTCGGCCAGCAGCCCGCGGGTGACGGCCAGCTCGGCGTCGTCCAGCAGTTCCACGGCGGGCCGGCCGAGCAGGGCGGCGAGCAGCTCGATGTCCAGTTCCGGGCCGATGACGGCGGCCGCCCGCAGCATGCTGCCGGCCGTGCCGAGCTGGTCGCACCTGGCCGACACCGACTCGACCAGCGAGCCGGGCAGGTCGGCGTGCGCCTCCTGCTGGGCCAGCTCGGTCAGGAACAGCGGGTGCCCGAGCGATCGCCGGTACAGCTCCTCGGCCCTGGCCGGCCCCACCAGCTGAGCGACCGCGCCGCGGCTGAGCGCGTCCAGGTGAATCAGCCCGGTGGCCGGCAGCGCAGGTCCCTCGCCCGGCCGGACGGCGGCGACCACGGTCGCCGCGATGTCCTCCCGCCGGGCGAAGCTCAGCCAGCTGGCCAGCGCCTGCCCGGCCAGGTGCGCGTCATCGATGACCAGCACCAGCGGCCCTCGCCCGGCGATCCGGCCCAGCACCCGCACCAGGGCCGCGTACAGCACCGCCGGGCCGAGCATGCCATCGGCCACTGCGGGCCGCGGTCGGGGCCCGGACGGCCGGGGCCCGGACGGCTGCGGCCCGCCGAGCAGCGGCGTGAGCGTCGGCGCGTCACTGCCCAGCAGGTCGGCGGCCGCGTCGGGACCGAGCCGCCGCAGCGCCTCGGACAGGGCGCTGAGCAGGGAGTCCAGCGGCATGGCCTGGTCCAGCTGACCGCAGGAGGCCAGCAGCACCGTGTCCCCCGCGGCGGCGCGCCTGGCCGCCCAGGACCGCAGCAGGGCGGTCTTCCCGATGCCTGCCTCGCCGTCGACCACCACGATCTCGCCGCCGGGCCGCGCCGGCCCGGGCCGCGGCGGCATCCAGGCAGGCCAGCTCCTCCTCCCGGCCGACCAGCCCCGGGCCGGCCAGCCCGGGCCCGGCCGGAGCGGGCGGCGGCTGCTGCGCGGGCAGCTCGCCGCGCAAGATCGCGGTGTAGACCGCGACGGTCTCCGGCGACGGATCGGAACCGAGCTCGTCCGCCAGCCGCTCACGGGCTTGCGCATAGGCGGCCAGCGCGGCGGCCACCCGCCCGCCGGCCACGTACGCGCGCAGCAGCACCCGCAGGGATGCCTCGTCGTACCCGTCGCGCTCCAGCGCCGCCGTCGCCGCGTCGGCGGCCGCCATCCAGTCACCCGCGGCCAGCAGCGCGGCGGCGGCCACCTGCCGGGCCCGGCCGGCCAGCCGCTCCAGCTCGGCCAGCCGCAGCCGGGCCCATTCACCCGGCACCGGGCCGGCCGGCGGCTCGTAGCCGCGCAGCAGCGACAGCGCGACCCTGGCCGCGGCCGCGGCGCCGAGCACGTTGCCGGCGCCCTGACGGCGGTCCGCCTCGTCCACCATCGCGGCCAGCTCGGCGGAGTCGAGCCAGTCGCAGCGCAGCAGGTAACCGCTGTCCCGGCGGGTGATCCGGTCCCGGCCGAGCACTGACCTGAGCCTGCTGACCAGCACCGCCAGCTGGTCGTCGGGACGGGCCGGCGGCGCGTCCGCCCAGAGCGCGTCGATCAGCACGTCCGCCGGCACGGCACGGCCGCCGGCCAGGGCCATCAGCCAGAGTGCCAGCCGTCCCTTCCGGCTGCCGAGCGCCTGCGGCTCGATGCCGTCCACGCTGAGGTCGCCGAGCACCCGCACGGCCAGCGACCTCATGCCGGTATTCAAGCCGGCCGCGGCCTGTGCAAGGCTGCTGCAAGCCCCCCGAGCCAGGATCGAGACAGCACCGTTCCACGGCAAGGGAGACAAATCATGACCGGACCAGCGGAGCAGAAGAGCTTCTCCGTTCCCGACGAGACCCGCAAGTTCGAGCTTGGCACCGCCGACCTGCTGCACATCGGCGGAGCCGAGATCGGCCGCCTCACCCTCCAGCCCGGCTGGCGCTGGTCGGAACACGTCAAGCCGATCGCGGGCACCGAGCTCTGCGAGGCGCCGCACTTCCAGTACCACCTGCAGGGCACGCTGCATGTCGTGATGGCGGACGGCGCCGAGTTCGACGCCGGTCCCGGCGACGTCACCGCCCTGCCGCAGGGCCATGACGCCTGGGTGGTCGGCGATGAGCCAGTGGTCGTCGTCGACTGGCAGGGAGCCACCGACTACGCCCGTACCTGAGCCCCTCAGGCTCACCCCGCACGTCTTGGGCGAAACGAAACTGGCAGGCGCCGATCACTCCGCGATCGCAGCCGTCGCCGGGCCGACTGCACAACCGGCTGGCCCGGCGACGGCTCGCCGCTGGTCACTAGTGATCATGCTGGCCTGACCCGGTACCGGAGGTAGACGGCGCCGCTGGCAGACCGGCAGTTTTGCCCTCCGCTCTGCCCATGCGGACATCCGGGTAAGCCCGTTGTGATATTTTCGGCGCTGCCGCGTACCGAGGAGGTGAGACCGATCAACGCTGTGACAGGTCGGGGCTCCCTCCTTCGCGTTGCCTAGGGAGTGCCCGCAGAAGGCATCCCGGAAGGCCAGAAACGCTATGCGCTTCACTACTGAGACGTCGTCCGGCGGCGTCCGCGAACAGCTCTTTACCCTCGGCGAGATACCCGGCGTGCTGTGGACGCCGGAAGGCGCGGCCGGCCCGCGTCCGCTGATCCTGATCGGACATGGCGGCGGCCAGCACAAGAAGGCCCCCGGCATCGTGGCTCTTGCCCGCCGCTTCGCGACGGAGTGCGGTTACGCGGCTGCGGCGGCCGACGTGCCCTGCCATGGCGACCGGCCGCAGGACGAGGAGTACAACCGGATCGCGGCCGAGAACGAGGCTCGGATAGCGGCGGGGGCGGAACGGGCTCCGCTGATCGCTGGGTTCCATGCGCTGGTGGCTCGCCAGACGGTCCCGGAATGGCGGGCGGTCCTGGACGCGGTTCAGGAACTCGGACACGTTGGCGCGGGTCCGGTGGGCTACTGGGGCGTGTCGCTCGGCTGCGGACTCGGCGTTCCGTTCGTTGCCGCCGAGCCCAGGGTTCGCGCGGCAGTGCTGGGCCTGGGCGGGGCCATGGCATCGGCTGAGGCCGCCGCGCAGATCACCGTCCCGGTGGAGTTCGGAGTGCAGTGGGACGATGAACGGGTGCCGCGGGCGGCGAGCCTGGCGCTGTTCGAGGCCCTGGCCTCAGCCGAGAAGACG
Organism: uncultured Actinomycetota bacterium; assembly: GCA_963719705.1. GTDB lineage: Bacteria > Actinomycetota > Actinomycetes > Streptosporangiales > Streptosporangiaceae > CAVRCV01. The sequence continues at coordinate 4,369 of CAVRCV010000004.1, read as the reverse complement.
CTGCACGCCAACCCCGGCAAGCACGGGGAAGTCCCGGCCTTCGAGACGGATAGCGCGCTGCGTTTCTTCGCCAGGCACCTCGGCTGACACCCCTCCGGCCGTCGGGAAACTCCTGGCCGCCCGGCTCAGCGCGGGTCCGGCAGGGCGCCGGCGATAACCGTGGTGACGACCCTGCGGACTGCTCCGTGGTCCGGCGCGGCGCCGTCCCGGTCGGTGTACAGCAGGTGCACCGCACCGATCAGGGTGGGGGCGAGGACGCCGATATCCGCATCGGCCGCTATCCGGCCCAGGTCCCGCTCGGCACCGAGGTAGGCGGCGATCATAGCCGCGCCCTCCCCGACCAGGGGGATACGGGCGGCCCCGGCTGCACGCAGCCGCGCGCGCAGGCCGTCCCGGCAGATGACCAGGCCGACGATCGCCACCGCCACCGGACCGAACAGGGCGATCATGGCGCCGGTGAGGTTGCCGTCCACGGTGCCGGTCCCGGCCGCGTCGCGCAGGGCGGCCGCCTGGCCATCGAGCCGGGCGATCCGGTCCAGGACAAGCCCGGCGAGGAACGCGTCGAAGTCGGCGAAGTGCCGGTGCAGGACGCCCTTGGCCACGCCCGCCTCGGCGGTGACCGCCCGGCTGGTCAGCGCTCCGGGCCCGGCCCGCTCCAGCACCCGTTCTGCCGCATCGAACAGCAGCTCGCGTGCGTCGCGGAGGGCTATGCCCGTGGGCACCGCGCATCGCCTCCTTTGCCCGCCGGCGTTGACGAGTGGGCGCATGCCCGCTTAAAGTGGGCGCGTGACCACTCTACCGCCGCGGCTGCCCGCCGGCGAGCCTCATCACGCCCGGCAGATGGCGGAGTCGTTCGGCTCGGACGCAGCGCGCTATGACCGCACCCGGCCCCGCTACCCGCGGGCGCTGGCGGACCGGATCATCGCCGCCAGCCCCGGCCGCGACGTACTCGATGTCGGCATCGGCACCGGCATCTCGGCGCGAGCGTTCCGGGCGGCCGGATGCCGGGTGCTCGGGGTCGACCCGGACGAGCGGATGGCCGGGTTCGCGCGCGGCGGCGGGCTTGCCGTCGAGATAGCGAAGTTCGAGGACTGGGAACCCGCCGGGCGGACGTTCGACGCGGTCATCGCCGGGCAGACCTGGCACTGGGTGGACCCGGTGGCCGGCGCCGCCAAGGCGGCCGGGGTACTGCGGCCGGGCGGACGGCTCGCGCCGTTCTGGAACGTGTTCCGGTTTCCGTCCGGCCTCGGCGAGGCGTTCGCCCAGGTCTACGGCCGGGTGCTTCCGGACTATCCGTTCTTCGGGGGCATATCGGGCGGCATGGCGGCGTACTCGGCTCAGTTCGCCAGGGTGGCTGACGGGATGCGCGCGGCGGGCGGGCTCGGCGAGCCAGAGCGGTGGCAGTTCGACTGGGAGCGGCAGTACGCCAGGGACGAGTGGCTGGACATGGTGCCGACGGCCGGCGGCCACAGCCAGCTCCCGCCGGGAAAGCAGGAAGAACTACTGGCGGGTATCGGCACCGCGATCGACGCCGCAGGCGGCAGCTTCACCATGAACTACGCCACGGTGGCGGTCACCGCGACCCGGACCGGCCGTCGGCCGGCCTGATGCGGCGGCACGGCAGGTGAACCGGCTGCCGGGGATCCTTGCCGTGGTGGTGCTCGGCCTGATCGAGACCGACCTGGTGCTCAGCTACTCCAACCCGATCCACCTGCCGGGCGGCGTGACCTGGCTGTTCCCGTGGAGCGCGCCGGACTGGCGTTCCTGCTGTCCGATCCCGCCCGCCAGCTGACCGGTGCGCTTCCGGCCCGGACGTGGCTGACGCCGGCCGTGCGGCTCGCCCTGGCGCTGGCCCTGGCCGCCGGATTCCGGCGTACCAGGTGGCAGGACCTGGCCGGCCTCACCGCGGCAATCACCGCCCCGGCCCTGGTAGGCGCGCTCGCGCTGCTCCCGGCCCACCTGCTGCCGGGCACCATCACCGCCATGACCGCCATTCAGCACCGCCGACCACGGCCTGGCAGCTCTGGACCACCGCCGCGGCGGCCTGCGCCCTGGCCGCCACCTGGGCCGCCGGCGACCCCTGGCCCCGCCTGCGGCTCCCGATCCGCCCGGCCAGTCCCCGCCGCCCCTGAGACGCCCTCGCCGCCCACCTCAGGTCGGCCGGACCTGGCTCGCCGCCGTCCCAGCACGCAGTCGGCACAGCGCGGTCTGGCTGCGGTGCTAGCGGATTGTTAGCGGCCTGTTGGCGGCCTGGCCAACGCTACCTGAACAACTCACATCCCGGACAGGAAAGGGACGGAACAAGCCATGGCAAAACTGAGATCACACAGGAAGGCGCGCTCTCGCCTCATCCCGCTCTGCGCCTGCATTCTGTTCGCCGGGATGGCGCCGGCCATTCCAGCGGCCGCTTCGACTACCCACTCTCTCGGTGAGAAACCATACAGCTCCGCGACCCTGTCGTCCGTAATGGCCCGCATACCGAACGCGCAGCCCTGGGCAACGATCGTGCGGTCAACGCTCAGCCAGTGGTACGTAGACGCACGCGCCGACCGCGTGGTGGTCGGCCTGACCAGGATAACGAGCGCCGCACGCGCCGCATCACGGCACGCCTTCGGTGGAGCCGTTCAGCTGACGGTCGCACCGAGGGCAAGCTTGACGGTCCGCAATCTCGGCACGGCGACGAGGCTCGTTCGTCTGCCGTCGCGGAGGACTATCCCCAACTCGAGCGGCGGAGTCCGGAGAAATGATGGTAGCCCGTTCTACGGAGGCGACGAGATAATAAGCTACGTGAAAGAAGGCACGAAGTATGACGTTGTTCAATGTACATCGTCATTCGACGCCTATGACACGCTGAATAAATGGAACGTGATGCTAACCGCCGGACACTGCTCAGCCGACTTCCCCTCCGACACGTGGTACAGCGGTTATATATCCGGCCAGACGTTCTATGTTGGCGCAAAGGAAGGCACGATTGACGACGAAACGTTCAACAACAAAGACCCTGATGCCATGACGATCACCCAGGAGAAGCTGGGAACCTTTTCTGCGCATGTCTTTGTCGGGTCTGCGACGTCATCGACGAATTATCCCCTAGACGGCTCCGATAGTTTCAAGACCGGGGAACTGATCTGCACCGATGGCGTCGATAGTGGTGCTGCGATCTGCGGCCCGTCGGTGACCCATACCGGCATGTGCGTGGTCTTCAAAGAGGGCAGTGGAACTATCAACGTCTGTGACCTGGCGGAAGCGACATACTCGAAGGCATTCTGTATCCCCGGCGACAGCGGTGGCCCTGTCTATGTCGACATGGGAACGACAAAGAAAGTTTACGCCCTCGGCACAATCGAAGGAAGCACCACGGGAGAGAATAACTGCTATATGAACGAGCTGGGCCCAGCCCTGTCGGTCACGAACGCTCGTCTGGACACATGATCTGAATCCGCGCCACGGGGCGGTCATCTGTCTGATCTTGTCTCTTACGGAGCACGATCATCCAGGTGGCCGCCCCGAGCGTTACCCAACCGCCGACCGCAACCACCAATCGTGGGGGTCCGGGGGCTCGGCCCCCGAACAGATACTGCGGACCGCTGCGAAGCTGACCGCAGGTCAGCGAGCAGCGCGAACCGTCTCGTGGAGGTGGCGGGAGTCGAACCCGCGTCCTTCGGTACATCACCAGGGCTTCTCCGGGCGCAGCCTGCTGTGCTTTTCTCAGCCCCGGCGATCACGCAGGCAAGTTGCCGACGGGCTCAGCCGCTGTTGAGTGTCCCGCCTGGCCCCGCGGCCGGGCCAGGCGGTGGATCCTCCTAGCTGATGCCAGTCACCGGGCCGGAGGAGCTCCCGGGCTGACAGCCTCTAACTGCGGTCAGGCCGCGAGTGCGAGGCTAGTGCGCGTTGAGTTGGCACTTATCAAGGTGCGGTCACAGGATTTACGAGGTCACAACCGCAACCCTCGGCCCGCTTCCCCTGGATCAACTACCAAAGTCGAAACCAGTCACCCCCTGTTGAGTTGTGCCCTCAGGGTACCTGGTGTCCGGCCGGCTCGGCTAACCGCGCAGGTCAGCACGGCAGGCAGATGCCCGGCCGGCGACCCGCAGATAGCGGACCCGGCCGGGCATCAGCGCGGGTGATGAGAAACCCCCGTGGACGCTGGCGGTGGCCGAAGTGCGCCCACGGGGGTTGACCGGCAGGGTCGGGGCCGGTCATCAATGCCCGGGCCTCCCCCGAGATGAAGCCCGGTTCTCATCACGGCGACTGGGCCGCAACCCCCCAAGCGGCACCCCAGTCAATAAGTAAGACGCCGGAACGAAGCGGTAAGGTTGCTCCGCGTCACCAAATACAGGTAATGACCTCAGGACCCGGCCGCGACGGG
>CAVRCV010000003.1:0-272085 GCA_963719705.1 uncultured Actinomycetota bacterium | reverse complement strand
GTGCATCTTACTTCGACGAGTACGTATTGCTCCTCGACAGCCGTAACGTCCGCCTCGCGCCCACCTTCGCCTTCGTTGATCCGGTCGGCGTCAAGGCCACCCCGATGTCCGTGCTGCAGCGGCTGACCGACTACCCGAAGGGCGAACTCCTCGTCTACTTCGCGCACGAAACGGTGACTGCGGTGGTGCGGCGCCGGGAACATCGACCAAGCACTCACCGACCTGTTCGGCACCGAGGAGTACAAGGACGCATCGCTTCTAGACGGCACGCAGCGTAGCCAGTATCTACACGATCTGTACAAACGGCAGCTGCACGACGTCTGCCACTTCCCGTACATCCAGAGCTTCGCCATGTACGACAACCGAGGAAAGCGCGTGTACGACCTGTTCTACTGCACCCGCGAGCCGATCGGCTTGGACCGCATGAAGCAGGCGATGTGGAAGATCGCCCCCTCCGGTGACTTCAGCTTCCGCGACCGCTTCGCCGGCATGGACGTCATCTTCGGCGACACGGTAGATACCCAGCCGCTACGCAGCGACCTGCTCAGCCAGTTCGCAGGCCAGGCAGTCACGATCGAGGCCATCACCGATTACGTCATCGCATCGACGCCCTTTGCCAGCAACCACGTCAAACGCTTGACGCTTGCCGAGATGCAGAGGCAGGGCCTAATCAGCAGCCCGAACCAGACACGGAAGAACACCTACCCAGACGGCACGATCATCATCTTTCCTCCGCACGTATAGTCTTCGCGATCTGGTGTCGACGAGCCTGGAGTGAGTGACTAACTGAGCGACAGCGCTGGTAGAAGCCAGGGAACCTCAGTGACCGTCCTGGGATGGTGATGTGCTGCCGGTGCTGAGAATACGCCAGCTTGTTCGACTGATGTGTTCGCTTGCAAGCGGAGGCCCACAAAGGCGAGGCACGACGCCGCGTGCCAGAACAGGCGAGAACCGACGGTCACTCGCAGTTATCCGTGGATGGTACGCCTAACCTCTGACCAGGGCACGCGCAGCCGGGATCAGACCACGGTTGATGGGGCGACTGACGATTGCCTGTCCGGCCGCCGTGCCATATGCGTGCCAGTGCAGGAGCCAGGCACCTGGAGCTGCTGGCTGACCGATGCCTGGCTCCTGGTCAGGTCTCAGACGTCGAACATGACTTGGATCGCGGACTCGTCCTCGGGGTCGATTCCGAGCGCGGTCAGGAACTTCAGCCACGTGAGCCCGGTGACGACCTCGGCCGCGTAGAACTCCGGAGCGCCGAAGGGGCCGGTGAGCCGCCAGTGGCCTACGGGGATGATGCCGAGCCGGGTGGCCAGTTCGTTGGCGCCGCTGATGATCTGATCGCAGGTATCGGGGTCGTCGGGGACGGCCAGGACGCCGGCCGCGGTGCTCTGCCCGTCGCTGTGCAGGGCGCGGATGACGTGGGCTGACCGCAGGTCAGCTACCTGATCGAGTGTGAGTACCACCTTGCTGGCCTTCGGTAGGGTCTCCTCCATGGTGCCTGCCTCCTTGGTTAGGCGGGTGCCTAGGGCCGTCCTGGCGTCTCGATCGCTCTGGGCGGCCCGCCTGTGTCTCTTACCGTACTTTGCCTTGCCTTGCTGTGGCTAGCTTGGAGGTAGCATGCCTGGCTAAGTTGCTCGGGTGAAGATCGACCCGGACTCGCCGCAGTGGCCGAAGCAGCAGGTAGCGGCCATGATCCGCGCCCAGATCGAGGCCGGGAAGATGGGGCCGAGACTGCCTTCGATCATGGAGTTGGCGCAACTGTTCGATATCTCGCCCCGCACGCTTCAGGCCGCGCTGTCGATCCTGAAAGAGGAAGGGCTCATATACGGAGTACCGGGGCGGGGCACGTTCGTCACCGGGTCGGGCGATCCGGCCTAGGGCGACCCTGCACAACCCGTTGGCCTACGTAGACCGAGCAGCAGGCGAGTACAGGCAACCAGAACTGGCGGGGCGAGGAGCCGTACAGCACTCGAATACAGCAACGCCACTGACTGCCAACGGCTAGGTCGGCTCCTATCAATCGCTCACCTGCTCAGACGACCTCCATTGATCGGCCTGGCACTCGTTCGCATCGAGGGGGTCAGGGGTTCGAATCCCCTCAGCTCCACGCATTTTCGCTAGGTCAGAGGCATGATCCTCGGCCGTATCGGGCACTGCCAAGATCTTTGACCGTCGCTCGGCAGTCGCGTGAGCCCGTACCCAGCATGATGGCTGACGGTAGCTGCCGCTCACCGCGACGCTGCTTCGGGTAGCCCTCGCAGGGCATTGAACATAGCCGGTTTCGCCGAAGTCAGGTGGCTGGTACGCCGATGCGGCGGGCGAAGGCGCGCAGGCCGGGAAGCGACTGCCGGCGGTCGGCGCGCAGGAGGTCTTCGGCGATGCGGTGCACTGGTGGCCGATAGCGGACCTCGGCGGGGGCGGCGCGCTCGGCTGCCAGCAGCGCGCGGTAACAAGGCTCCGGCTTAGCCCACTGGTGGTAGGCGCGAGCGACGTCGATCCAGTATCGGCCTTGCCGCTCCGGGGTAGGTATCGCGGCGGGGCGCAGGGTCTTCGCGTGCTCGATGGCGGTTCCGCAGTCGCCGAGGACCTGGGCGATGCTGACCTGGTACAGGGTGACATTGGCGGGACCGAAAGCAGTGAAGCGGTGGTTGGCGTTACCGCCGAGCCTCGTCGCGGCGGCTTTTGCCTCGCCGATGAACTCGGCGGCCTCATGCCGGTTGCCGTCGACAGCGGCGGTATAGGCGGCGACTTCGAGCAGTGTGCCGTACATCGACAGCTGATCGGGGCTGGCCTTGCCGCCTGGCTCAATATCGCGGGCAGCGCTGATCAGCAGTTCGCGTGCGTGTGCCGGGCGGCCGGTGCGGCGCAGCACGGTGGCGACGGCCCGGCACCCGTCGGCGATGGTGAGCGGGTCATTTCCGGCGCGGGCTGACTGCAGTGCCCGGTCAGCTAGCGCTGAGGCGAAGGCATCGTCATTGAGCTTGACCGCGAAGTTTGCCGCAGTGATGTAAGCGTCTGCGAGCAGGGCGCTGGCGCTGGCTCGCTCATCGCCGTTCGCGCTGTCACGGGTCGCGGCGGCGACCCCGGTCAGCCGCGGAAGGGCAGCGGCCAGCCGATCATAGCTGGCTGCCTGGAAACAGGCACGGGCCCAGGCGGTGGCACCACGCAGCGCTGCCAGCGGAACGGGCTCAGCGGCCAGGTTGCCGTAGAGCACCTCTTCGAGGCTGCCAGAAGGAGAAGCCGGCGTCCGCGCCCAGCCAGCCGTCGGCAGGCCAAGCACCGCGGCACCGGCTAATCCGGCAGCTGATGCCAGCAGGTCGCGTCGCCGCACCGGGTCATCACCGCCCTCCGACTGTAACCCAGGGCTCACATTAGGCCCGCAAGCAATGGCGAGGCGGTCTTTCAGGCGGGCACCGGCGTGTCCGCCGCCTGCTTGTGTGCCGTAGTACGGGGCGAGGCCTAAAGCCTGCGGCGGAATGGCCAGTGCGCGAGCGAATCGGCGCAGCAGGGTGATGTCGGTAAGCGGCTGCACGCCACGTTCATAGCGGGAGATCTGCGAGGCCGAGTAGTCACAGCGCTTACCGAGATCGGCCAGAGTCGCCGCCGCCAGCCGGGCGGCACGGACTATGGCACCCGCGCGCAGGTCCGGTCTGGCGGCGGCCGCGTCCCGCGCGGGCTCGGTGTGGTCGTCTGGTCTCATCGGCGCCTCCGCACAGGCGTCCCGCTTTGACCATAACCGCTTCTCCCTCTCGGTGCACCGCCGCTTGCAGGATGTGCAAACCTCGTGCAGCCTCCGCCAGCGGCTCTTCCCGGCACGCTCCCCCAGGCGCTTCCTTGAAGCAGGTCCGCGTCATGAAGGAGCACAAGATGATGAGCACAGACCGATTCACTCCCTGCCAGGCAGTCAGCCCGGCCGAGCTGGCTCCGGGCAGGGCTTCTGCTGGCACAGCGAGGGAGCGTACGTCAGCCCGTACGCGCTGTTCGTGCCCGCCGACGAGAAGGGCACGGTCCGGCCCGTCGAGGTCGGCGCAGATTGCGTCATCAGCGCCTATGCGGTGATCCATGGTGGCTCGGTGCTGCGAGAGGGCGCACGGGTGGAAGAGCATGCCCTGGTAGGCAAGCCTGAACGTGGTTACGCGGTCGGGCATGTCTATCCGGGTGCCGGTGCCAGCACTGTTATCGGCGGGGAGGCGGTCGTCAGGTCCGGTGCCGTCATCTACGCAGGATCGGAGATCGGCCATGGCGCGGTTGTCGGTCATTTCACGCTGCTCCGCTCGCTCGTCCGGGTCGGCGACGGCTCCCAGCTCGGTCATCATCTGACGGTGGAGCGGGCCAGCAGCATCGGCAGCCCAGGTGCGCTGCTCACCGGGCTGCCACATCACCAGCTCTTGCCTACTGGCCGACCGGGTGTTCCTCGGCGCCGGCGTGCGCACGGTCAACGATCGGGAGCTGATCTGGCGAGATCCGGACCGCGTGCCGGAACTGGTGCCGCCGCGCTTCGAGCGGGGCGCGCGAGTGGGTTCCGGCTCGGTCATCCTGGCGGGCGTCACGGTCGGCGAGGATGCGCTCGTTGGGGCGGGATCGGTGGTAACCCGCGACATCCCGGCAGGATCGGTGGCTTACGGCGTGCCCGCGCGGGTACGCCGCCGCACGGCGCGGGCAGGCGAGCTGTGACCAGCACGGCGAATCGCGCGGACAGCTGGCTGGCCCCGCTGCTGCCCGGCCTTGCAGGGCTCACCGAGCTTGACGCCCGGCGGTTAGGCAGGTTCGAGGACGCGCTGGCTGGTTTCCTAGCCCGATACCCGACAGAGCCGGGCATTGAGCCGCGGCTGCGCAGCCAGCATCTGGCGCAGATTCGCCGCGAGCTGGCGGTGCGCGGACAGCTGGCGCTGGCCGTGCCCGCCGACCATGGCGGGTGCGGCAGGCACAGCTATCGTCCAGGCGCTGATGCAGTTTATCTGCGGTTACTACGACGCTGACCTGCGCGACTCGACCGGGCTTGGTCACGGCCGTCTCATCGCCCGCCACGCCAGCGCCCCGGTACGCGAACGTTGGCTGCCCCGGCTCCTGGCCGGAGACCTGGCCGGGATCGCGATCACCGAACGGTGCGGCGGCAGCCAGGTCCACGCCATGACCACCGCAGCAGCCGCGCGCCGCGACGGTACATGGACGGTCACCGGCACCAAGACCTGGATCAGCCGCCTGAACGAAGCTGCCGTGTTCATCATCTTCTTCAGGGATCCCGACCGGGCGCCTGACCGCGGGTGCCATCGACGCCACCGCAGCCGGGCTGGACCGGCGTCTCATCTTGCCCGGCGGGCTGTCCGGCTGGAGCTGGGGCGAACTGCGACTGCAAGACGTGGAGCTGCGCCGCTGCGACATTCTCGGCAACCCTGGCGGGGGCATGCCGTTGCTGCGTGAGCACTTCGCGCACTACCGTCCACTGGTCGCGGCGACGGCGCTCGGCGTGGCGGCTGCCGTGCACGACACGGTGTCTGCGCAGCTGTGCGCGCGGCAGTCGGCAGGGATCATCACCCGGTTGCGGGACAACGCCCTGGTCACGCTGGGACGCGCATATGCGCAGATCAATGCTGGCTTGCTTGCGGTCCTCACAGCGCAACGACTAGCCGAATCCGGTGACCAGCGCGCGGAGACGTGGGGATGCGCGATCAAGGCCCACGCGGTCGACATGGCCCACTCCGCCGCATCGGATCTCACCCTGCTAGCCGGGGCCGCCGGATTCACCGGCACCTCGCCGCTGGAAAAAGCTGGCCGCGACCTGCACGCGCTGCAGTACGCCGACGGCATCCACGACAGCCTCTACCGTTCCGCCGGCCGCGCCTTGACCGCACCACGCACCGCAGCAGCCGCAGCCGCCCAGGCGGACCGCGCACTATCAGCAGCAGCCAACCGGCTTCATGCCTGAACACAGTCAAGCTGCCCGCATAAGTCCCGGCTGACTCAGCCCGCCGGGCTGCCGCCTTCGAGCGAAGCCACCGTCCCCGCGGCCAGGGCGTCCAGGCACGCGGAGATCCGGCGGCCCACCAGCGGCGTCACCCGGCCGGCCACCTGGTCCGGGTCCACGAACGCGAAGCCGGCCAGCTCGCCGTCCTGCACGCGGATCGCCTCGATGTCACCTGCGGCGAGCACGCCGCCGTCGTACACCACGATCAGGCCCTCGGGGCGTTCCGGCCGCGACGGCACCCAGTCCACCGCAAGGACCCGCCCCACCGGGCGGTCCAGCCCCAGCTCCTCGGCCACCTCCCGGCGGCAAGCCGCCTGCGGCGACTCCTCGGCTTCCACCGCACCGCCCGGCAGATCCCAGGTGTCCCGGTAAACGGGGTCGACAAGCAGCACCCTTCCCGCCCGGTCACGGCACAAAGCGCCAGCAGCCATTCGCTTACGAGCCAGCGACGCAATATACACATCCGGTGGCAAAACTCCTGGCCCGCCAGAACTCATCTAGGTGACGGTAGCGGCAAAGATCAGCGGCCGCCGCGCTATCCCGCGAAGTTCAGAGCTGCGGGACCAAGCATCCAAGGTGATGCACGAAGATCTGCGTCCCGCAAAGGCCGATGAGCATTGATTCCCCTTTTGCCGTGGCCGCTGGCAGGATGGGCTGTTGGGGAATCCAGGCCCGGCGGGTAAGCCGTGAGGCACATGGAGGAAACGGGACCGTGGCGTCGGCCTGGTGTACCCGCTGAACGAGCGATTCCAGCGGCTGGACCTGTGGCTGGCCGACCATGCGGGCACCGTCCCGGCGGGCGAGCTGCTGCGAATGCTGCGCCAGGTCGTCGAGGCGGTGGCGTACGCGCACGCGAACCGGGTGGTGCACCGCGGCCTGACTCCGCACGCTGTCTCGGTCCGCCCCCTGCCCGACGGCGGGCTTCGGGTCCTGGTCGGCGACTGGCGGAGCGCCGGCGCGGTGGCCGGCCCGGCGCTGACCGGGCTGTCCGGCAGCGGCGTCACCGGCCTGATGGGCGCATCGGACGGGCCAGCAGGGCACCGGACCAGCCGAGCGTGCTGCTGCGGCCGGGCGCCGTGGACGTGAACCGGCGGCTGGCTGAGGCATTCCAGGCACCCGAGGCGTCTGGACCGGGACGCGGACCGGGTACGGCTGGATGTGTCCGCGCGGGGGGCCCTTGCCACATCGGGCCACAGACAGAGCCTCCTTCGCATCGAGCGGGTCAGAAGTTCAAATCCCCTCAGCTCCACGCATACCACGCAGGTCAGAGCCATGATCATCGATCGTTGGGGACACCACCAAGATCGTTTGACCGTCGCTCGACGTCGCGGTGAGCGTCAGCAACCGTCAGCCATCATGCTGAACAGGCCCACGATGACACCTGATTCGGGGTAGCCCTCGCTCGGCATTGAACAGCGCCCGGTCCGTGGCTGACCGCGATGCCTAGCCGATCAGCGTGCTGAGTACTCCAGCGCGAGCCCGCGGGGCTCGCACCCAGGTGCGCAGATGGTCGCATCGTCCGAGTACTTCATCCAGCCGCTCAGGGCCAGGACAGGGCGCCCGCTCCAGCCGCGATGACGGTCGTCCTGCCTCGCCGTCGCAGGTGCGCCAGGTGGCACCAGCGCTGGCTGCGAACTCATGGGACCTGCTAGCGCCGGTCCACCATCAGGGACCACTACAAGCGCGGCCGCCGCCGTGTTCGCTTACCGTGGGGTCGTGCGGGGCGTGCCGTGGTGGGGTGTGGTGTCCTCGGCCCTGGCTGCGGTACTGCTGGCAGGCGGCTGGACGGTCGCTGCCGGGCTGCAGCCGAGCTCGTTCAGCCCGGTAGCCGACACGATCAGCTCCCTGGCGGCACAGGGCGCTACCGACCGGTGGGTGATGACGCTCGCGCTGGCGGGGGTGGGAGCGTGCCATGTCCTGACCGGGCTGGCGCTGAGGCCGGCGGCCATGGCCGGCCGGCTCATCCTGATGACCGGCGGCGTCGCCACCGTGCTGGTCGCGGCGAACCCTGAGCCTGCCGGGGGCGGCAGCTCCCTGCCGCATATCCTCTGGGCGGCGATCGGCTTCATAGCCCTGGCGGCCTGGCCACTCGCTGCCTGCAAGCGAGGGCCTTTGGTGCCGGCCGGGCTGCGGCCGGCTGTTGCGGCCGCCGCCACGGCGGTGCTGCTGGGTCTGCTGGTGTGGTTCGGCACGGAGCTGATCGCCGGGGGCGAGCAGGTCGGCCTGGCCGAACGGGTCCTGGCCGAGGCGCAGGCGGCCTGGCCGCTGGCGGTGGTCCTGGCCTGCCGCCGGAGCCAGTCTCGCGCCCGGATGCGGCGCGCCAGGCCCGCCGGCGCTGACATACAGGGCTAAGCCGGCTCAGGCGACCGCATCTGCATATAGCGCGCCGGGTTATGCGCCACATAACTGTCCACAACCGTGACCGAGGACCGGGTTGCACGCCGATCTGTCAGGGTCACTTCCGCGTCCTCGGTTCAGGCCGGTGCGCAGGCCTGCGTCGTCAGACCGCCGCCAGGGCAAGTCCTGTTTCTAGCGTGGCGGGTTGCCGTCGATCAGGTGTCGCCGGGACGTCACCGTCGGCTATCCGCCTCGCGGAGCATCGCGTCGAGTTCAGGGTCGAACCCGAACTCCCACAGCTGTACCGCACAGCGGCAGGCGCCAGCGATCCTGGCAGCCCACGTCAGCGCTTCCTCGCGGGAGGGCACATCGATCGCCGTGACTCCGCCGACGGCCTCCGGGTACGGGCCGTCTGTGACCGTCCCGCCGGCGGTCACGATGACCGGCTGGCCTGCCAGTCCGCTGGAGCGCACGAACACGCCAGCGTTGATGGCCTCCTGGCAGACCGCGTGGCGTCACAGTTTGATGGTATTCGTCAGGTGATCCGCCCAGCGATTTATGCCTGCCCCGGCACCGGCCCCAGGCGATCCCGTCGAACGTCCCCGATGCTGCGAGAAGCGAACTGGTCCCGGCCGTCACATCGCGCCGGGTGCGTGTCGGCGACAGTGCTGCGGCGGATGAGCCGTGCGGCGGGTGGAGGGGCATGGCCCTTCCGGGCCTGGTCGAACTTCGAGTTCCGCGACCGGCACGCGTGATGCCCTTCGGGTCCGCTGATCGTGCTGAAAACGATGACCTGGGTGAGGGCGTCAGCAGGGTCAGGCCAGCGAGCTGAGGTCGTGCCGCATCCAGAGGTTCGGTTCCACATAGACGACCCGGTCATACGACAGGCTTACGCTTACGGGAACGAGCGCGCCTGGCACGATTACCTCGCCGTCCTGGTCGAGCGGCAGGCCAGTCCACTGCCGCCACTCTGCCAGGGACCCGCTGACGACCATGGATACCGGGGCAACCTTTACGATCACCGCGCCCAGCTTGGCGTGCACCCGGAGCCACGGGTCTTGCGGCAGCCCGTCGTCGCGCACTAGCCGGGCGTAGTCAGCCATAGGCATCCGCACTGCATGCTGCTCCTGCTTCTGGCTTGGCCGCACTGGCGCGACCAGGGTGCTGATGCCCTGGGCGGCGACAGCTGCCCGCATAGCGCTGAGCATGCGGTAGGACAGGCCCTTGCCCGCCAGCGCCGGGGTGATCATGACCTCAAGAGCGCTGGCCATGTTCACCGGCCTTTTCCATTCCCTGTCGTTGTAGGCCCAGGTCAGCACGGCGCCCCAGCCGCGGTCCGGCAGCTCTGTGCGCCCCTCGGTGCCGAACTGGAACGGCACGCAATGGGCGCGCGCGACCGGTGTCCCGTCGCTGGTCGTGGCCATCGCGCAGTATTCAGGGAAGTCTCCGGCGACCCGGTGCAGCAGCGCACTCGATAGCAGCTCACCGAAGTAGAAGTCGGGCCAGCTGTCCTCCATGTCGTAAACACGGTCGATCAGTTCAGGCCGCTCAGCGAGCGTCGTAATCACCAGGTCATCCATTCGCTGCATGCTGCCAGACCAGCGCAGGGCTAGTCGACAGAGTTATCCGCAGACGATCACGATCCTGCTGTGATCCGCGGCCGGGGTATTGGTGCGGGTCATAGCGCTCATGTCAGCTTCCTTGGCTGAGCCGGCCAGCTGGCTGACGTAGTCGGATTCGTGCCGGATCTTCAGCTGAAGCTTGCGTGGCAGGCCTGAGGCGGCACTGTCGCGGCGCTGAGGCGCACGGGTCAGGACGGTGCGGAGCTGGCCGGCGACCGGCGCGGTGGATGGCCGTACGGTGGGGGTAGAGGTCCGGCCGTTCGGCGAGCTCAAGGTGGGGGAACCGCGATGAGTGAAGACTCGCCCGGCCCGATGGCGGGCACGGCCATCCTGGTCACCGGAGGTACCGGCGGCATCGGCCGAGCCACCGCATTAGGCCTGGCCGTGCTCGGCGCTCGCGTCGGCATCACCGGCCGGGACACCGCGCGTACCCGGGCAGCCGCCGCGGCGATCGCGCGCGAGTCCGGCAACCCCTGCGTGGACGCATTCGCCGCCGATATGTCCTCCCAGGCCGAGGTACGCCGGCTCGCCGCCGTGGTCCTCGATGCCTACCCGCGGCTGGACGTGCTGGTCAACAACGTCGGGGGGTTCTGGGCCACCAGGCACGTCACCGCGGACGGGCTTGAACGCACCTTCGCCGTGAACCACCTCGCCGGGTTCCTGCTCACCAGCCTGCTGCTGGACCTGCTCAAAGCCAGCGCCCCGGCGAGGATCGTGACCGTGTCCTCTAACTCCCAGGCAGCCGGCAGGCTTGATTTCGCCGACCTGCAGGGCGAGCGCCGCTACTCCGGGCAGCAGGCCTACAGCCAGTCCAAGCTCGCCAACGTCATGTTCACCTACGAACTCGCCCGCCGCCTGGACGGCACCGGCGTCACCGCTACGGTGCTGCACCCCGGGGTGGTCCGGACCGCCTTCGCCGCCGAGGACCCGTCACTGCTGGCAACGGTCATGATCACGGTGTCGCGGCCGTTCCTCAAGACACCCGCTCGTGGCGCAGCCACCTCCATCTACCTGGCATCCGCAACCGAGGTCGAGGGTGTCACCGGCCAGTATTTCGCCAACCGCAGGCCCAAAACCTCGAACAAGGCCTCCTACGACACCACCGCCGCGGCGCTGCTGTGGGACACCAGCGCTCGCCTGACCCACTCCGGCGCGGGGACACAAGCGGTGCGCAGTGCTGCGGCCCGGCCGCGCACGGCGAGGCGCGGATTAAGGGACCGAAAGGCAGCCGAGGCCGCCCAGGAGCCTGAGCCACCGAAGGCGGCGCACCGGGTCGGATGGGGCTTCATCTCGCTGTACACGCTGGCGTACATGAGCACCAGCCTGCTGTTCCTGGCGCCCTTGCTGGTCACCCTGGCACTGAAGGTGGATTCGCTCGTCGGGATCGGCCGGGCACCGGGCAGCCTGGCGCTTGTCGCGGGGACCGGCGCCCTGCTGGCGATGGTCGCTAATCCGTTCTTCGGCAAGCTGAGCGACCGCACAGCATCGCCGCTGGGCATGCGCCGGCCATGGATGATCACCGGGCTGGTGGGCGGCTCCCTCGGCATCCTCATTGTCGCCCTGGCGCCCAGCATCGCGGTCGTCCTCGCCGGGTGGTGCATGGCCCAGCTGTTCTTCAACGCGCTGCTCGCGGCCATGGTGGCCGTGATGCCGGATCAGGTGCCGTCCGCCCAGCGCGGCCTGGTCTCCGGTGTGCTAGGGGTCTGCACGCCCGTCGGGTCGGTGTGCGGCACCTTCGTGGTCAGGCTGTTCACCGGCCACCTGCTCGCCATGTTCCTCGGCCCCGTGCGCGGCCGGCGGATTCTTCATCCTCCTGTTCGCGGTCAGCCTTAAAGATCGCCGGCTTGCCAGGGCCGAGAAGCCGGCCTGGTCTCTCCGGGAACTCGCCAGCACCTTCTACGTCAACCCGCGGAAGAACCCGGACTTCGCCTGGGCCTTCGTCAGCCGCTTCATGTTCGTCCTGGCCTACGCGTTCCTGGTCACCTACCAGGCCCTCTACCTGCTGGACAAGATCGGCACCGTCAAGGCCGACGTGCCGCAGCAGATATTTCTCGGCACGCTCGCCCAGTCCGCCGTCGTCGTCGCCGCTTCCCTCATCGGCGGGAAGGTCTCCGACCGGACCGGCCGCCGGAAGATCTTCGTCCTGACCGCGTCGATGGTGTACGGCCTGGCGTTGTTCGTGATCGCCGTCGCCAGCAACTTCGACGGTTTCCTGGTCGGCATGGCCATCAGCGGGCTCGGCTTCGGCGTCTACGCGGCCGTCGACCTCGCGCTCGTGGTGGACGTGCTGCCCGGCAAACGCAGCGCCGCCAAGGATCTGGGTGTGTTCAACATCGCCGGCGCACTTCCCTTCTCGATCGCGCCGGCGATCGCGCCGGCCATCCTGGCGGCCGGCGGCGGCAGCTACGGCGTGCTGTACACGGTGGCCGGACTGTGCGCGATCACCGGCGCTGTCGCGATCCTGCCCGTGCGCCGGGTCCGGTGAGCCCGGCACCGGCGCGGCACGGCCACCGGCGCACGAACGGGCTGCCAGCGCGGACACGGCCGGGCCCCTGCGGGAGGGCCCGGCCGTGTCGTCCTGCCGGATCAGGCCGCGACGTCCTGGTAGGCGGGCGGCGTGCTGGCGGCGTCGATGGCGGCGGTGATCGGGGAGGGCCTGAAGCCCTTGACGACCAGCCAGACGCCCAGCGACAGCTCCCAGGCGGCCACCGGGAGTGCGGCGAGCGCGGCCCAGGAGGGTGCCTGCCCGGTGCCGCCGAACAGCGTGCCGAAGACGGCGATGATGAGCAGTGGGGCTCCGATGAGCCCCAGCACGGGAATGATGCGGGGCACCAGCCGGGACCGGTACATCAAGGAGCCCAGCAGCAGTGCGTTGATGCCCGGCATGAGGCTCTGCGAGAGCAGGAACGTCCATTTGTAGACCGCGACATGCGACGCGCCGGTGGCGACGAGCGCGGCCGCGTTTGCCCCGGCAGCTGCGCCCAGGTCCTGGCGCAAGGTCAGCAGCGACAGCAGGCTGACGACGCCGGTGAAGATCATGACGGCTTCCAGGACGCGAGCGGCGACAAAGCCCAGCGCGGCGCCTTCGTTCTGCCGCTTGACCACCGGGTACAGCGTGACGGCGGTGCCGATGCCGGCGAGGGCGACGATCACCTCAAGGAAGCCGCCCACCAGCACGGCAGTGTGGCCGCCGGAGCCGAGGATCCAGTCCCGATGGTTCTTCACCGGGCCGTAGAGGGCGAGGGTGGGGATCGAGATGAAGGTGATCAGGTAGAAGACGCCCGCGACGAGCGCGGTCTTCCTTGTCGAGGTCATCGGGACTCTTTCGGCCGGCGGTTTCGTTGCCGGGGTTCGGACGGCGGTGGCCATGTCGGTCTCCTTTTCGTGAAACTGCTGAGTTACCGGGTCTCGGCGTCGGGTGCCTGGGGGTGACCGGGTTCGACGAACGTGACCGAGATCAGGGGCAGGCCCAGGTCGCGTGTCTTCTGGATCAAGCCGTGCAGCGCGGCCTGGTCGGCTACCGGACCGTGAATGATCGTGGTGCCGTCGCCGCAGCGGGTAATGCTCAGTCCGTCGAACCAGGCCGCCCACCGGCTGCCGAGGTGGCCCTTGAGGCGGATCTCATACCGCCCTGGGCCACCGTGGTGGCCGGCCGATAGCTGGCTCATGGCGCTCCCTTGCTGGTGCCCGCCTGGCTCGATCTCCGCCGGGAGGCGAGCGTTTCCGGGTCTGATCGGAAGCTATGAGCCGATGTGGTGAGCAGGCATCACCACACCTGGTGATTGATGTGGTGATTCAGCCGGACCGCCGTGTGCCCGCCGGTGAGCGACGGTCAGGGCCGGCGGCTGCCGCTTCGCGGCAGCAGGTCGAGTTCCGCGGCCCGCCGGACCGCTGCCCGGCGGCTGGTCACCGCGAGCTTGGCGTAAATGCTCTTGGTGTGAGTCCGCATCGTGTTCAGGGACACCATCAGCTCGCGGGCGATGGCCGGGCCGTCCAGCTCGGTTCCGAGCAGCCGGAGCACATCGAGCTCGCGTTCGCTCAGCGGGTCGATCAGTGTCGTGGGGCCGACGCCGGCTTCGGTCGTGCCCGCGGCGGCGAGCAGCCGGCGGGCATAGTTCTGCCTGGTCCCCTGCTTCGCGACCGTTCTCAGCAGGGGGACGATAAGTGGGGCCTCATCAGCGAAGATCCGGACGTAACCTTCCGGCTCAGCCAGCGTCACCGCCTTCCCCAGGGAGGCAAGCGCAGCCGGCCTGTCCCCTTGCGCGTGGTGCGCGAGGGCCTGCAGCATGACGATCTCGATGACGCGTCCCGTTCTCCCCCCTGCTTCCGCCGCGAGCAGCAGGCGCTGCAGGAGCCCGGTCGCCTCGCGCGCGGAGCGCGCCGAGCGCTCGTCCTCATGCCGCGCCAGGAGCAGCCTGGCCAGGGTGATGTGCTCGAACTCGCGCAGGTAACTGAGGTCGTCATCGACGGACAGGCCGTGCTCACGCGCCCAGCCGAGGGCTTCACCGAATCTGCATTGCCTGATCCAGACCCGGGCCCTCAGCGCCGGAACCGGCCGCACATTCGGGAAGAAGTCGCTGACATAGCAGCGCTCCGCCTCGTCGAGCAGGTCAACGGCACCGGGCAGGTTGCCCTCAGCCTGCGCCAGCCGGGCCATCGCGACCCGCAGGCGATACCGGTGCTGCGACAGTCCGGTGTGCTCGCCCAGCTCCTGGCTCGTCAGCAGATGCCGGGCGGCGGCGCCCAGGTCGCCGCGCTCGCAGTGGATCTCGCTGATCCCTGCGTGCATGTCTGCGGTACCCCGCAGAGCCGGCCCGCCCTGTTCACCTGCGAGCTGCAATGCCTGCTCGTAGGTGCGCATCGCCTCGCCGAGACGACCTTGCGTGATCCGGATGTCGGCAAGAGCGATCGAGCAGCCCAGGATGTCGGCGATGAACCCGGCCCGCCGCAGGCCGTCCACGCACGCGGAATAGGCCCGGTGCCCGGCCTCCAGGTCCCCGCTCCCCCAGGACGCGAGCCCCAGGAATCCCGCTGCCGAGGCACGGTTGAGGTGGTCCTCTTCAACCGAAAGGTCCAGTGCCCGCCGGGCCTGCCGGATAGTGCCGGCTGGGTCGCCCCTGGCCAGGGCCAGCGCGGCACGGTACACCGCGATCGCCGCCGGGAGGCGGCGGTATTCCTCCTCGTCGGCGACGACCATCCCGGCCGGCCGGGCTCGCGGTCCCCCGTGCGGAGCTGCTGGCGGGTCCAGCCATCGCTCGGCGTCCTGCAGCCGCTCCTCGACCCCCTCGATCTCGCCGGTAATCAGCAACGCCCCGGCAAAGGTGACGCTGAGCACCGGCCTGACCCGGACCACGTCGTCGGGGAGCTCCTCGAGCCAGCGACGCCCCAGGACCTCCTGCCTGGTCCGGCGCAGGGCCGGGATCGCCAGCTCGACGAGGTCCGCTGCCCGCCCGAAGTCCCCGGCGGCCAGCGAGTGGCCGACGGCCAGGGACCGCTCGCCGTTCTGCTCGTACCATGCGCTCGCCCGCCGGTGCAGCTCCGGCACCTGGCCGGGACGCTCGTCGAGCAGCCGCGCCTGCAGCACGTCAGCGAACAGGTGGTGGTAGCGATACCACCGGCGGCGGTCATCCAGCGGGACCAGGAACAGGTTCCCGCGGTCCAGTGCCTCCAGCATGGCCTTGCCGCCGCCCAGCCCGGTGACGGCATCACAGAGCGGGCCGCTCAGCCGGCCAAGGATGCAGGTCTGCAGCAAGAAGGCCTGGACGCGGTCCGGCTGGCGGGCCAGCACCTCCTCGGCCAGGTAGTCGACAACGTAACGATCATCGCCCGCGAAGCCGTCGATGAAGCCGGCGACGTCCTCTCTTCCCTGCATCGACAGCGCCGCCAGCTGCAGCGCGGCGATCCAGCCCTCGGTGCGGGCCTCCAGCACAGTCACGTCCCGCGCCGTCAGCTGCAGCCCCATCATCCCGTTGAGGTACGCAGCGGCCTCATCAGGCGTAAACCGCAGCTCGGCCGCGCGGATCTCGGCCAGGTCGCCGCGCGCTCGCAACCGGGCCAGCGGCAGCGCCGGATCGGCCCGGCTGGCGATCACCAGGTGCAGCCCGGGCGGCAGATGGTCGAGCAGGAACGCCATCCCGTCCTGCACCGAGGGCGCGTCGATGACGTGATAGTCGTCCAGCACCAGCACGATCTCGCCCGCGATCGCGGCCAGGTCGTTGAGCAGCTCGGTCAGCACCGCTTCGACCGCGGGCGGCTGCGCCGCCTGCAGCAGGGCCAGCGCGCTCTCGCCTATCCCGGCTGCCACCGTCCGCAGCGCAGCGATCACGTAGGCCCAGAAGGACGCGGGATGGTTGTCGCCCCGATCGAGTGACAGCCACGCGGCCAGACGCTCACCGGCAGGTGCCGCCGGTCCCGCCGCAAGCCACTCGGCGACCAGCGTGGTCTTGCCGAAGCCGGCCGGTGCCGAGACGAGCATCAGCTTCGATGTGGTCCCGCGGTCCAGCCGCTCGCTCAGCCGCGGACGCAGTACCAGACCGTGCCGCGGCCGCGGGACGTAGAACTTCGTCTCGAGCAGGGCAGTCGGTGCCGGGAGAGTCTCGCCTTTCCGCTGCTTGGTCATCTCGGGCGGCCTGACTGCGGCAGGCGACGGATCCTGGGCCAGGATGCGGGCCTGAAGCTCGCGCAGTCCCCGGCACCGTAGGCGAACTCGGCCAGCGGCTCGCCCCGGACTGGCACGGCAGCGTCGCCCTGCACCGCCTCAAGCTCGCCGAACAGCCGGACTTCCACCACCCCACCGTACGGCCAGGCCGACGGTTCAGGCCCACTGCCGCGTAGTCACTCACCGGCCGCCGGGCCGAGGTCACACGGCGCGGCGTGCCGGGTGCCCGGACAGGGACATTCCGGTCAGGACGAGGCGCCGGACTGCGGGTCATCGCGCGGCCCGGTGCGATGCGGGAAGCGGTGCACCTCCTGCGGCCAGCCGACCGCGACCGCGACCCGGCCCGCCCAGTACCGCGCCTGGTCATCACCGGGCACATCCACCACCGTGAACCCGCCGAGATGCTCCTTAGTCTCGGCGAACGGCCCGTCAGTGAACACCGGCGACCCGCCGCCCGGCGCCACGCTGCACACCACCGTCGAGGCATCCAGCCCGCCGCCGCTGAACACGAACACCCCGGCAGCCGTCATCTCCCCGATCAGCGCCCTGCCCGACGCGCCCCGGTCCCGCAGCTCCTCCACCGTCAGCCCGGGCACCCACTCATCGTTAAAGGCAATCAGGTACAGCGCCATCACAGGCCCCTCCGCTCACCGGCAGCCCCGGACAGCCGCCACTCACCTTCACCACGAACGCACCCGCCCCGACACGACACCCGGCCAGGAACCATCTCCCAGCTTTTCCGCAACGAGGCCGGTCGAACCCTCCGGAACGTTCTTCAGCTTGCCCGGGCCAGGATGAGGCTGTGCCCGCTGTCGCCTTCGGGGACGTAGCGTTCCCAGATGGGCGTGAGCTGCGCTGCTGGCAGCCAGCGCAGGTAGGTGCCGGTGTCCGCGTGATCCCAGAACATGTCGGCGCCGAGGTACTGCTCGGTTCCGGTCCAGCTGCGGGCCCCGACGGTGGCCAGGAAGAAGCCGCCCGGCCGGATCCACTCGCGCAGCCGGGGGAACAGCGCCTGCTGGTCGGCGAGCGGTACATGGATCAGGGCGTAGAACGAGACCACGGCGTCGACGCTGGCCGGCCGGAGACTGAACGCTGTCATGTCAGCCTGTACGAACCGGGCCGCGGGGACGAGCTGGTGAGCGCGGCGGAGCTGGACGGCCGAGAAGTCCACGCCGAGCACCTGCAGCCCGTGCCCGGCCAGCTCACGGGTAGCCGGGATCCCCGCTCCGCAGCCCAGATCCGCGACCCGGCCACCGGACGGCAGCCGGCCAGTTCCGCTGCCCAGCCCGCATAACGGCTGACGTCCTCGGCGGAGGAAGCGGCCGCAGCGCCGTCGTCGCTGCGGTATGCCAGTGAGATGGCGTCGTAGCCGCGACGGACAAGGTCACGCTGGCGTGCCCGCCCGGCCGCATCATCAGAATCCGCCATTACCTATCCTGCCCTCCTCGTAACTGCCGTACTCGGCCGCAGCCAGCAGCGGGCGTACCGAGCCGTCGGGAGCAAACCGGAAGCTGAGCGCCCAGCTGCTGAGGCGAGCGGCCACCGGATCTGCAGAGCGGCGCAGCTGATCCAGCAGTATTTCGGAGAGATCCGCCTGCTGGCCGCCTGGCTGTGCGGTGACAGTCAGCAAGTACGCAGCCGCTCTTGCGGCCTGCCGCAGAACCTGCGCGCGGTCACCTTCGAGGCCCGCCAGCTCGGTCAGGACGGCGCGCAGCCCATCTCGCACCCTCTTTGCGCGTTCCTCGGCACCGACGACGCCGAAACAATCACCGACCGCGAACAGCGAGGCATGCATTTCGCTCATGTGGGACCTCTGCGGGGGCGCGTCGGCGTCCTGGACCCGGTTGAGGTTCACATATGCATCGTTACAGGCCCTTATAAGGTCCGACTCGACCCAGTGATCACGTCTCTGTAGATGACTTAGAGCGTAGAGAGCACGGGTACGAAGCCATGCTTCTTCCTTCTCCAAGGCGAGCAACAATCCCAGGGCCCTGGCGACGGGCTCGCTCCAGCCACTGGTGATGACCGTTTCTATCGCCCAGTCGCGATAGACACCAGCATTTTGCACGGTCATATGATAGAAAAGATTCTTGGCGCCAGTAAGGAGGCGAGCGGGGATGCCAAAGCCGTCGAGTTCGTTCGCTGCTTGCCGGGCATGCCGGAGCCAGGGCTCATCCATTTCGGGCCACTCGTTACACACACTTACGCGCTGGCCGATTACTAGCTCTAGGGTTGCAGCGATCCATCTGAGCCCGGCTGCCACGTCAGGACGGGTGTTGGGGTTCCTAAACTCGTTGATCAGCTCGCGTAGTTCCTTCGCGGTCTGCTCCAGGTCAGCGTGCCCCCCGTCGATCGCGCGCTGCCACAGTCCCATCATCGCTGTGCCGCGTTCCTCTATGCTGGCCGCTTCGTTCCGCGCCCTGCTCAGTAGCGTCGCGGCGACCCAGTCGTCGCCAGGTAGTGACCAGGCAGCTGGGACCGCGATGGCAAGTTCGAGGTCAAGGCTGCTGCCGGGGTAGAGGCTGCTCTCCCGGAGGTCCGCTGAATCGCCCAGGAGCTGGCCGACCCAGGGCGCCAGCGCCGCTGCCTCGCCGGTAGCGGAGCCGGCTGTGACGAGGTTGGTGATCGCTGGCCACACACGGAATCCCAGCGGCGCGTATCTCAGCGCGTGGTCCAGGTGCTGTCTCATCAGCTCGAAGGCGTAGCTAGCGAGGTGGCCAAGCATGACCTGCGCGTCGTAATTCCTTGATGTCGGCGGTCCCATGGCAATGGCGAGGAGGCGGCGAGTCAGGATCTGGATTTCGTCACTGTAACGGTCACGGATACTTACAATATCTCTTCCAGACGTACTCATTTTGTCAGCAGTCTCGAACGCAGACAGCAGTGTTGATGCCTGGATGAGGACCCCGGTTTCGTCCGTAACGGGATCCCTGAGTATTTTCCTTGTCCAGCTCGGTGGGACTGGAGCTGTCAAGCTACGTTTGATCTTGTCACTTCGTTCTGCTGACAGCCGCAGCGCCAGCGAGGAAAGGCTTCCGGTCCTGTCCAGGTCCGGGCCCAACGTCCCGATGATCTCGTCCATCCTTTGCAGCTGAGTGTAGGTGAAGCCCGCGCTTAGAGCGCGTGACAGGACCGCTCCCGCAGTCTTGAGGCTGGAGCCCATGCCCGCTCCGTGAGCGATCCCGGACTGGCTGAGGTCTGGTCGATGAATTTGTAGCATAGCCAGTTGACCAGCAGCTGCAAAACTTATCAACTGGCTGACAGAGCTGATATCTGTAACGTCCTGGACGTTGGAACCGTGACTGCGGGAGCCGATAATCTTTTCAATTTGAAAGGCCTGCCTGCTAGCTCTCGAAGTCGTCGCCTTGAGCTTAGTTTTAGCCAGGTCCTTGTCGGCAGCTGACGCAGAACGAGCGGTATGCTGTTTCAGGATACGAAGCACGGTCGTAACAAGCCGTGCAATATCCTTGTCGTAGGTATCGCCGAACAGGTCAGCGCAATGAATGGAGTCCAAGGTCCGTCCAGCGCCGATCTCGCGGTCAGGTATGTCACAGTTGTCGAATCGGATCGGGATAAGCCATAGCTCGTCCGGCGGGCGCAATCGGAGCTGCTCGATAGCCAAAAGTAGTTCTTCATTTTGATAGCTAACTTCACGCGCGTTACTCGCACTAGAGAAGCAGGCTACAAAGACCAGCGCATTATTGGTAATCGCATGCCGGATCTTTCTGCGCCAGTCCTCGCCCGGCCACAGGTCAGCCGTGTCTCTCCATACCCGGACGCCAGCCGACTCAAGTGCCCGCTGAAGACGGTCAACTTCAGCCGAATCTTCGCGGACATAGGAAATGAAGACGTGACCAGCCAGTACATCCCCTCCCGTCATCCCGTCAGCTTATGGACTGCAAGGACTTCGCGCTACAAGAGCCGGTGGCGGACAGGTCTGCCAGCCGGAATGATTCCGCGAGGTCAAGGGCTAAACAGAGTCACCAGCCCGGGCCGCTGTCCGGGCAGCCGACGCGAGAGGAACGGCACCCATGCCGAACGAGCAAGCAGGCGACGCGGGAACCGCGGTCGCTGACTCCGCCGGGGCCGCGGGTCCCGGCTCAGTCGATGGCCGCCACCTTCTGCTGGTCGGCGCGGGCCCTGGTCTTGGCATGGCGGTGGCACGCCGCTTCGCCGCGGGCGGCTACCGGGTAACCCTGGTGGCGCGCGGCACCGACGGCCTCGGCGACCTCGCTGCCGCCCTGGCCGGTACCGGTGCCGAGATCAGCACCATCGCGGCCGATGCCGGCGATCCCGATGGCCTGCGCGCCCGGATGAGGGAGCTCTATCTCAGGCATGGCGCTCCGGGCGTCATCGTCTATAACGCCGTCATGGGAGCCCCGGACCGGCTGCTGAGCTCCAGTGCCGCCCACCTCCAGGCGGCGTATTCAGTAGATGTCATCGGCGCCATCGTCGTCGCGCAGGTGGCGGCCCCGGCCATGCGGGCGGCCCGCGCCGGGACCATCCTCGTCACCGGTGGCGGGTTCGCCGACCACCCGATCCCGGCCCTTGCGACCGTTTCCCTCGGCAAGGCCGCTCTCCGGTCGGCCGCGACAATGCTCGGCGCCGACCTGGAACCGGACGGCATCCGTGTGGCCACGCTGACGATCGCGGGGCAGATCGCCGCAGGTACGTCCTTTGACCCGGAGCGCATCGCCGAACGCTACTGGGAGGTTGTCCACACCGGCGGTCCATGGCAGGCGGAGTTCCGGTTCACCGGCGAGTAGGCGGCGTCGTACGGATGCGCCAGATCCTATTTCCTCAGAGCCAGATCCTATTTCCTCAGAACCCGGCTATACATGAACCTGCTCGAAGGGGGTGTAGGAGCCGACAGCTGCCGGTTCAGTGAGAAGCTGCGTGCCCTGGAACCAGGGGGGTGATATAATACTGTAGGCGCCATTTGCGTTGTTCCTGGTGTCCGCGCAGTTGTACAGGGCACCGTTCGAGCCCCATGCCCAGTAATCGTAGGAGAAGCCGTCTCCGACGTAATAGGACTGTCCTCCGTTGGTGGTGTACCCGGCGCTTGCGTACTCTCCGTTGAAGCCGAGGAAAGCGTAGACGCCATAATTCGGGATGCCGCTGGCACATCCAGTCTGGTCTACGGTGCCCTCATACTCTACCTCCCAGGTCTGACGTGGATCACCGCTGATATTGCGGTCCCACATCTCGATTGCCCCGCCTGGCATATCACGCCAGCAAAGCGAGCTGCCAGACCAGCAGATGCCGGTCGGATCGGCTCTTACCACGCCTCGTCCGGCTTCCCTTGCCTTCTTCAGAGCCGCCAGGAACTGCGGGGTCGCCGCGACGTGCACGCCGGAAAGGTGCGCAGCGCGTTCGGGACTGGCCGGGCGAGCAGCGCTCGCGGACGCTGCGGGAATTCCGAGACTGAGTGCTAGGGTTACCGTCGCGAGAATACCGAATAGCCTTCTTCCCACTAGCCTTTCTCCTTCCTTGATTGCCTGCGGCCGAACCAGATCCGGTGCGTGACTATCCCGATGCACCGGTAGTACTCGTAATATGGCCGGCCGGACGGGCACGGGACAGGAAGTCTGGCGGCAGTTTCGGGCACCGAGCGTCGCAGCGTTAATACGTGCTGTCAGAGGCACGCGGCGGGGGAATCCGTGGTGCTAGGCGCTAGCCCGGCGGAGGCGTCCGGCCGCCTGTGCCCGCAGCGCATCGGCGCACACCGGGGCCTCGCCGTGCAGTGCCTGCTCGCGGGCGTTGTACGCTGCGGTCCACAAGCTGGCCGCCCAGGCGACCTCCTGCTCCGCGGCCGTGAACCTGCGCCCGCGCAGGTCCTGGTAGGCCGCCAGGAACGCATCGGAACTCTCGATCGGCGCCAGCGTGGGCGGCCCTGAACTGGCGAAGAACCCGCTCGCCGCTCCCGCCAGCGCCGACTCCGGCTGCCACGCCAGGCTGTCCCAGTCGTGCACCGCCCACACCTCCCGGCCGTGCCACCGCAGGTTCTGCGCCTCGAAGTCGGCATAGCCCAGCACGCACGGCAGGCCGGCGGCCAGTATCCGCCGCCGGGCCCGCCCGGCCATGTCAGCGGCGCAGGCGGGCACGACGCTCTGGTCCCGGTTATCGAGGAGGCCGATGGCCGGCCACACCCCCGGATCGGCGTGATCCCAGCGCACCCAGGGCGGATTCGGCAGCGGTGGCGCGATGGTCAGCCCGGCCAGCTCGGCCATCAGCCAGGCGAAGACCTGCGCGTAGCGCGCGGCCACCTCCGGCGAGTCCCCGTGCAGCACCTCGCCGCCGGGCCGGAACTCTTCCGCGTGCACAGCCAGCGAGCCGATACCGGCCACCGGCGTGAGCGGCCGGGCACAGGGAAACCCGCGCTCGGCCAGCCGGGCCTGCGCCGCGACGCACGACACGGCCCGGCCGTCATCGGCGCGCGCCTTGACCACTACGTCCCTGCCATCGGCCAGCCGCAGACCGATCACCATCGAGATCTGCTGCAGCTGGAACAGCACGCCGGACGGCTCGCCACCCAGATGGGCCAGGCACCAGGCCGGCAACCAGTCCGGCAGATCGTCCAGCGGCACAACCAGGACTGTGCCACAGGCGCCGAACACAGCGGAAACGAGATCCGCCGCCGGACGATCACCGGAGGCTGCCTGGTTGACGGACGCCGGGAGAAGGGTGGATGGTACCGGGCAGCGGGTAAGAACCATGGTCTTGTGCCGGGTGCCGCTCGGAGGCTGTCATGCGGGCGGTCTGGATCACCAGCGCTGGCGGGCCCGGCGGCCTGGAGGTGCGGGAGGGGCCCGATCCCGAGCCCGCCCCTGGCCAGGTGCGGATCCGGGTGCACGCGGCAGGGCTGTGCTTCGCCGACGTGATGGCTGCGCAGGGGCTGTACCCGGATGCCCCGAAGCGGCCTTGCGTGGTCGGTTACGAGGCGGCGGGCGTGGTCGACGCGCTCGGCGAGGGCGCAGAGGGCCTGGCGGCAGGGCAGCGCGTCCTTGCGCTCGTGCACTTCGGCGGGCATGCCGATGTCGTCTGCGTACCTGCCGGGCAGGTGCTGGAGATCCCCGACGACATGAGCTTCGAGGTGGCAGCCGCGCTCCCGGTTAATTACCTCACCGCTTACCACATGCTGTTCCGGGTCGCTAACGTCCGTCCCGGCGAGCGCGTTCTGCTGCACATGGCGGCCGGCGGGGTCGGGACGGCGGTGCTGCAGCTGTGCCGCACCGTGGACGACCTGGTGATCTTCGGCACGGCCTCGGCTGCCAAGCACGAGGCGCTGCGGGCCGAGGGCTGCACCCACCCCATCGACTACCACGCCGTCGACTACGCGGCCGAGGTCCGCCGGCTGACC
Source organism: uncultured Actinomycetota bacterium (assembly GCA_963719705.1). Taxonomy (GTDB): domain Bacteria; phylum Actinomycetota; class Actinomycetes; order Streptosporangiales; family Streptosporangiaceae; genus CAVRCV01. Next base: position 248,137 of record CAVRCV010000003.1, on the reverse strand, counting down.
GGCGGTGACGGGGTTGACCTGGTCCTCGACCCGCTCGGCGGCGCCGACTGGCGAAAGGGGCTCAAACTGCTGCGCCCGTGCGGCAGGCTGATCGCCTTCGGGTTCGCCAACCTGGCCAGCGGCCAGCGGCGCAACCCAGCCCGCATCGCAGCGCAGGTAGCGGGCATCCCGCTGCTGACGCCGCTGCAGCTGATGACGCACAACCGCACGGTCAGCGGCGTCAACATCGGCCACCTGTGGAACCAGGCAGCCATGCTCCGCGACGAGCTCCAGGCCGTCCTCGGGCTCTGGCACGCGGGCGCGATCAGGCCGCACATCGACGCGGTCTTCCCGTTCGCCGACGCCGCCGCCGCCCACCGCCGGATCCTGCAGCGCCAGAACATCGGCAAGATCGTCCTCACACCGTAGGCCGCAGCCCGGAACGCCCCGTTTCCCTGGCAGTACCTGACTGGCGGCTGGGCAGGGTCCGCGCTCACCGCCCGCCTTGCGGTCCGCCGGGTTCCAGCACCAGGCCGGGTGTGGCGTCCCAGCCGACGATCTGCAGCACCTTGTGCATCTGCCGCGGCACCCGGTGCAGGACCAGCCGCCGGGCGCCCCGGCTGGTGCCGGGGTCCGGCTCGGCCAGCCGGACGATCGCCCGCAGTCCCGCCAGGTCGCAGAACGCCACCCGGGACAGGTCCATGTGTATCTCGCCGATCCCGTTGGTCAGCCGGTCCAGCGCGTCCACCAGGCCCGGGTAGTTGGACTCGTCGATCTCCCCGGCGATCACCAGCACCGGCGGGCTGCCGGAGCAGGCGACCCGCAGCACCCCGTCGTCGTAGACGTCGGGACCGCCTGCCATCCGCGCTAGGGCACGCACAAAGCCGGTGCGGCCTTGCCGTAGCACCACATGCGGGGCGACAGTCACAGTTGACTCCAGGAAGCGATGCCGCGAGCCCATCTCCGGGCTCGCGCGGGGCGGCATGGACTGCCGCAGAACTAATGACTAGATTATGCGGAATAGTTGAAGATGACAAGGTATCCCTCGGCGAGCTCTCCCGCGCTGAGCCCCGGACGTGCCGTCGGCTATGCTTCAGGGCAGTCCTGAGTAGGTTCTGTCCAACCTATAGGCAGGGAGGACAGTGGACGAGACGGACAGAGGCCGGGCCCTCTACAGCATCAGCGCCGTCGGGCGCATGGTCGGCCTTCCCGTGGCTACCATCCGCACCTGGGAAGACCGGTACGAGCTTGTCGTCCCGGATCGGAGCGCGAGCGGTCACCGGCTTTACAGCCGGGGGCAGGTTGAGCAGCTCAGGTTCATAACAGATCGCATGGCCGAGGGCCTCACGGCCGCTGACGCTCACCGCCTGCTGGCCGAGCAGGTCGAGCGCGGGCTGCCCGTGTCCGCGCCGCCCGGCCGGGGCCAGGTCCTCATCCTGCTCGCCGAGCCCGACCCGTATGCCGCTGAGTATCAGGAGTTTTTCCTCAAGACCGAGGGATTCGATGTCGAGATGGCGCTGACCGAGGAAACGGCCAGGACATCCTGCCGTGAGACCTCACCCTCACTCGCGGTGATCGAGCTTCTCATCTCTGGTGGCTCAGGGCTGGGCCTGTGCCGCTATTTCAAGGACCAGGGCATCCCGGTCGTCGCGGTGTCGGTACTGGAGGTCCGGGATGAGGCGATCGAGGCAGGCGCTGACGCTTTCCTGCTGAAGCCGCTGGATCCGCTCCGGTTCGTATCAACTGTCCGGGACCTCCTCGGATCAAGTGCCTTCCTGCACGGCATGCCGGAAGCCTCGCGGTGAGCGAGCGGCTGCGCAGCGGTCACGAGCCGCTCGACACCGTCCTCGGCGGGGGGCTGCCCGCCAATGCCATCAGCCTCATCATGGGGCGCCCGGGGAGCGGCAAGACGATCCTGGCCCAGCAGTATGTCTTCCAGAACGCCACGCCCGCGCGCCCGGCGCTCTACTTCGGCACGGTTTCCGAGCCACTGGAGAAGATCATCCGGTTTGGCCAGGGCCTGGAGTTCTTCGATCGCAGCGCGATCGGGACCTCGGTGTTCTACCAGGATCTCGGGGCCACGGTCAGCCAGCACGGCCTTACCGGCGTCACCGACCGGATCGCGGCCGCGATCAAGGAACGCAGCCCGGGGCTGATGGTGATAGACAGTTTCAAGGCCCTGCATGCATTCGCCGGTGACTACGCTGACTTCCGGCGGTTCCTGCACGAGCTGGCCGGGCGGCTCAGTGCATTTCCGGCCGCCTCCTTGTGGATAGGGGAATATGAGCAGGGCGAGATTGCCTCGATGGCGGAGTTCGCCGTCGCCGACGCGATTGTCGACTTGTCCGTCGCCCAGGCCGGCCACCGGGGCTTCCGGGTCCTGGAAGTCAGGAAGCTGCGGGGCAGCGCCTTCAGGTCCGGGCAGCATGCCTACCGGCTTACCGCTGCCGGACTGCGGCTGTTCCCCCGGCTCGCCGACGCGCCGATCGAAGAGGACTACCCGCTGAGCCTCGAGCGGGCGTCTTCGGGGATCCCCGCGCTTGATGACATGCTCGATGCCGGATACTGGCCGGGCGCATCCACACTCGTCGCGGGACCGTCGGGGTCGGGAAAGACCCTGATGGGACTCCACTTCATTTTCAACGGCGTGCGCCGGGGCGAACCGGGAGTCATCGCTACCCTCCAGGAGAACGTCACGCAGCTGGAGCGGGTTGCCCGCGGTTTCGGCTGGTCGGTGAACGAGCCGGATGTCGTGGTGATGTACCGTTCGCCGGTCGATATCTACATCGACGAATGGGCCTATGAACTGCTGCGGCTGGTGAAGCAGACCGGAGCCCGGCGGATCCTCATCGACAGCCTCGTCGACCTCAGGGTGGCGGCGGCAGAAGAGACCCGATTCCGGGAGTTCGTTTACTCTCTGGTGCAGCGCCTTTCCAGGCAGGGCATCAGTACCTTGATGACGCTGGAGGTGCCCGACCTGTTCGGTGCCGGGCGTCTGTCCGATGATGCCATCTCGCCGCTGTCCGACAACATCGTCTTGCTCAGCTATCTCAGCGACGAGGGCCTGATCAAGCGGACGATATCCGTCATCAAGACCCGGGCAAGTCGTCACGATCCCGCGGTCCGCCAGTTCAAGATCGCGTCGGGCGGCATCGTCCTCGAAAGAGAAACCCCGGCGCGCTGAACGCCGGGAGCGTCGCCGTCTCGGGCTGCTGCTGGCACGCCGGCATTGAGGCCGAGCAGGTTAAATAGACAGGCATGAGCGCGCTGACCGAGCAGGCCGGGGGATCCCGCATGACGATCCTGACGGTCGATGATGATCCGGCGGTATCCCGGGCCGTGGCACGGGACCTGCGGCGGAGGTACGGGGAGCAGTACCGGATCGTGCGGGCAGAGTCCGGGTCGGACGCGCTGGAGGCGCTGCGGCAGCTGAAGCTGCGCGGCGACCTGGTCGCGATGATCATGGCCGACTACCGGATGCCGGAGCTGAACGGCATCGACTTCCTCGAACAGGCCATGGACATCTATCCCGGCGCGCGGCGCGTGCTGCTCACCGCGTACGCCGACACCGGGGCGGCCATCGACGCGATCAACGTCGTCGACCTGGACCACTACCTGCTCAAACCGTGGGACCCGCCGGAGGAGAAGCTGTACCCGGTGGTCGACGCGCTGCTGGAGGCGTGGCAGGCGTCGGACCACCGGCCGGTGCCGGAGATCAGGGTCGTCGGGCACCACTGGTCGGCGCGGTCGTCGGAGGTCCGTGAGTTCCTGGCCCGCAACCAGGTGCCCTACCGCTGGTATTCCGCCGAGGAGGCGGAGGGACAGCGGCTGCTCGCCGCCGCGGGCACGGACGGGCTCGCGCTGCCGGTGGTGATCACTCCGGACGGCGATCCGCTGATCGAGCCCACCGATGCCGAGCTGGCGTCCCGGGTGGGGCTGGCCACCACGCCGTCGGAGGACTTCTACGACCTGGTCGTCGTCGGGGGCGGCCCGGCCGGGCTCGGCGCCGCGGTGTACGGCGCGTCGGAGGGCCTGCGCACGGTGCTGGTCGAGCGGCTGGCCAGCGGCGGCCAGGCGGGGCAGAGCTCAAGGATCGAGAACTACCTGGGATTCCCGGACGGAGTGTCGGGAGCGCAGCTGACCGACCGGGCCAGGCGCCAGGCCGCGAAGTTCGGCGCCGAGGTGCTGACCACGCGGGACGTCACCGGCCTGGAGGTTCGCGGGTCGGCGCGGCGGGTCACGTTCGCGGACGGCACGTTCATCGACTCCCATGCCGTCATCCTGGCCACCGGGGTGTCCTACCGGCAGCTGGACGTGCCGGGGCTGAACGAGCTGACCGGGCGCGGGGTCTACTACGGGTCGGCGCTGACCGCCGCGTCGGCCTGCGCGGAGCAGGACGTGTACGTCGTCGGCGGGGCGAACTCGGCCGGGCAGGCCGCCCTGTACCTTTCGAACTACGCCAGGTCGGTGACGCTGCTGGTCCGCGGGCGGTCGCTGGAGGCGTCGATGTCCTACTACCTGACCAGGCGGATCACCGATAGCCCGACGGTCTCGGTGCGGACCTGCACCGAGGTCACCGGGGCCTCCGGCCAGGATCACCTGGAGCAGCTGACGCTGCGCGATGACGCGCGCGGGGCTCGACGCAGACGGTGGACGCGCAATGGCTGTACCTGTTCATCGGCGCGGAGCCGCTCACCGGCTGGCTGGACGGCGTCGTGGTGCGGGATGCCAGGGGCTTCGTCGTCGCCGGGCCTGACCTGTCGCCCGGCGGGCAGCGGCCGCGCGGCTGGCCCCTGGACCGGATGCCGTACCACCTGGAGACCAGCGTGCCCGGGGTGTTCGTGGCCGGAGACGCGCGGGCAGAATCGGCCAAGCGGGTCGCCTCGGCGGTCGGCGAGGGCGCCATGGCGGTCATGCTGGTGCACCGTTACCTGGAGAAGCTGTGACCGGATGAACCGTGCAGCCCGGACGAGCTCCGCACGCTGTTCCTTTTCGAGAAGCTGACCGACGCCCAGCTTGACTGGCTGTGCCAGCGGGGCCGGGTCGAGCTCATCCCGGCCGGGCCGGTGTACGCGGAGGGCGACCCGGCGATCCGCTTCTACGTGCTGCTCGAGGGCACCATCGTGCTGTCGCGGCGGATAGGTGCCGACGACATCGAGGTAGGCAGGACGTCACAGCGCGGCGCGTACGCCGGCGCGTGGCAGGCCTACCTGGGCGACCGGTTCCGCAGCTCTATAACAGCTCGATGCGGGTGACCGAGCCGTCGCGATTCTTCGTGCTGGACGCCGATGTGTTCGCCAAGCTGATGTACGACTGGTTTCCGATGGCGGTGCACCTGCTGGACGGCGGATTCTTCTACCGCACGAACCTGCAGGAACTGACCGGACAGCGGGAACGCCTGCTTGCGCTCGGCTAGCTGTCGGCCGGCCTGACGCACGAGCTGAACAACCCGGCGGCGGCCGCGGTCCGGGCGGCCGCCTCGCTGCGCGACCGGATCACCGCGCTGCGGCAGAAGCTGGGCGCGCTCGCGGACGGCGGCTGGGAAGGCACCAGCCTGCAGACCCTGGTCCGGCTGCAGCAAGAAGCCGCGGACGCGCGTGCCGAAGGCGCCGGTGCTGTCGCCGCTGGAGGCCTCGGACGCCGAGGACGCCATCACGGACTGGCTCGACTCCCGGGAGATCGGCGACGGCTGGGAGCTGGCGCCGGCCTTCGCTGCCGCGGGACTGGACGTCGCCTGGCTGGAGCGCGTCGCCGCTACCGTAGGCGCCGCGACGCTGGCGGGGGCGCTGCGATGGCTGAACTGCACCGTCGAGACCGAGCTGCTGATGAACGAGATCCAGGACGCCGCCACGCGGATTTCCACCCTGGTCGGCGCGGCCAAGCAGTACTCCCAGCTCGACCGGGCGCCGTACCAGGTGGTCGACGTGCACGAGCTGCTGGACAGCACGCTGCTCATGCTGGCCGGGAAGATCCCGCCTGGCATCCGGGTGGTCAAGGAATACGACCGGTCGCTGCCCGCGATCCCCGGCTACGCGGCCGAGCTGAACCAGGCGTGGACCAACCTGATCGACAACGCGCTGTCGGCGATGGGCGAGACCGGCGTGCTGACGGTGCGCACCGGCCGCTGACCGGGACCAGGTGCTCGTGGAGATCGGCGACACCGGCCCCGGAGTGCCGCCGGAGATGCGCGAGCGGATCTTCGAGCCGTTCTTCACCACCAAGCCGGTAGGCCAGGGCACCGGGCTAGGTCTCGACATCACCTGGCGCATCGTGGTGAACAAGCATCACGGCGACATCCAGCTGGTCTCCGCCCCCGGCGACACCCGGTTCCGGGTGCTGCTGCCGGTTACCCCGCCAGACCAGCAACCGGGCAGATGACCGGCTAGGCGGTGCCAGCGGGCGCGGCTGATCGTTCCCGGGCCGGCTGCAGGACGGACGAGCCGAGCCAGTGGCTGGCCCGCAGCGCGAGTTCCACGTCATGCTGGTTCCCGGCTACCGGCCGGCCGAGGCTCTCCTCGGCCTTGCGGATCCGGTACTGGACCGTGTTCTTGTGCAGTGTCAGCCGTTCGGCGGCCGCCTTGTAGCTCCCTCCGGCCTGCAGGAAGACCAGCAGGGTGTCGCGCAGGCGGCAGTGGTGCTCGTCGTCGGTGGCCAGGCCCGCCAGCGTGGCCAGCACCCAGGCCCGCAGCAGGTCCGCGGAGCCGAGCATCATCGCGACCGGTGCGACCTCGCGGAACGCGACGGTCCGCGGCGGCGGTCCGGCGGCGAGCGCGACGGCCTGGGCGGCAACGGCCTGCTGGTGGGTGAGGCGGAATCCCCTGGCGCCCTTGGCCGCGTCGCCGAAGGCGAAGTGGATGTCGCCGTCGACGCCGGCCGTGCTGGCCGCCGCGGCGTCGAAAACGTCCCGGATCCCCAGCGGCAGCCAGGCCCAGGCGCTGGACTCGTCGCGGGGCAGGAAGACAGGCTCGCCGGAGCAGGCCGCCTTCCCCGCGACCTGGCTGATCGCGTGCTCCAGCCGGGTGATGTTGTCCGCGGCGGCTGCTATTTCGCCCACCCCGCCCGCCCTGCCCACCCCGCCCGCCCTGCCCACCCCGCCCGCCCTGCCCACCCCCAGCACACCAGGCCCACGTGGTACTGGCGCAGCCGGTAGCCGAGGGTCGTCTCCGCGGCGCTGGCGTCGATCCGTTCGCCCGACAGCAGGTCACGGATCCGGGCGGCCCGCGCGGCGCTGCGGTTCCGCAGCCAGATCTCCCGTTCGCGGGTGTAGGCCGCGACGATCTCCTCGGAGGTCTGGTCGACGTACCCGGCCACGATCCCGGACATGGCCATGGTCGCGGCGGTGATCATCTGGGCGTCATCCGCCTGCCGGGCCAGTTCCCTGATGAGCCAGTCAGCGAAGCGGGTGTGCCCGAGCCGGTAGGCGCGCAGCAGCGCGGTCAGCGGCGTGCCGCGCTGCGCCCGCCGGCGCGCGTATTCCAGCGCTGCGGCGGGCGCCTGCACGGCGCTCAGGTCGATCTGGTGCTGCACGATCTGCAGGCAGGTAGCCACGTTGCTGTGGACGCTCGAGGCGAGCAGGGCGAGCACCGCGTTGTCGTCGCGTAGCTCCGGGATCTCCCGCAGGATCACCGCATAGACATCCTCGGACACCGCGCCGGCCCGGCGGCTCACCGCCGCCGCGACGCTGGCCGTCAGCTCGGTGACCGCGGGACCACCCATGTCCACCTGCGGATTCTTGCACATTCCGGCGAGCGTGCCGAGAGGCAGCGGACAGCCGGGGGAATACCGAGGATATCTGCATCAGATATCCTCGGTATCATGGCTGAGTCGTGCTAGGGAGGTCCAGCTCATGGCCATGGTGAAGACGCCGGTAGAGATTGACCAGGAAGCCCTGGCGATCGCCGCCGAGGTCCTCGGGACCAAGTCCAAGAAGGACACCGTGAATGCCGCCCTGCGGGAGGTGGGCCAGCGGCTGGTACGACTGCGCGCCCTGGCCAGGCTGGGAGAGATGGCGGACCGCGGCGATTTCGACGACTTCCTCGGCAACAAGGCGCTCTACCGCAGATGACGCCGGCGCTCTACCTGATCGATACATCGGCCGTGTTCAGGATCTTGCAGGCTGAGCTGCGGAAGGCCTGGTCCGGCCAGCTTTCGGCCGGAGTCATCGCGATCTGCCCGATCGTCGAGCTGGAGTTCCTCTACTCCGCGCGCTCACTGGCCGACCGGCTGGAAAAGCAGCGGCTGCTGCATGCGGTGTTCGGCTGGGTTTCCATGCACGAGGGCTGCTACCAGCGGGCCGCCGAGGTCCAGCAGCTGCTGACCGAGTCCGGCGCGCACCGCTCGGCGGGCCCGGTCGACCTCCTGATCGCCGCTACCGCCGAGAGAGAACGGCTCATCGTGCTGTGCGACGATCATGACTACCGGACCGTCGCCAACGTTACCGGCCAGCCCGTCAAGCTCGTCACCGACATCTAGCGCGCCTGTGCCCGCGGAACCACGCCCGGCCGCCGGTTCGTGACGGGCGACCAATGGAAGAACGAGCTCCGCGGCCTACTCTCGGCTCATAATGAGCGACGGCACCGACACGACCAGGCCCGCCGCGGCCGATGCCGCGGCCGCGCCGCTGGACCTGCTGCTCACCGACGCGGCCACGGGCATGCTGCGCCGGGTGAACCCGGGCGGCGCAGGCCTGCGCCTGGCCGCGGCGCTGGCGGCCAGGCCCGGGCTGGTCGCCGGGCGCGGGCGCCAGCTGCTCGGCGAGCTGGGCCGCGTCACGATGGGACGCTCGCAGGTACAGCCGTCCCGGCGGGACCGCCGGTTCGCCGACCCGGCATGGGCGGGCAACCCGCTGCTGCGCCGCACGATGCAGGCTTACCTGGCCGCGGCGCAGACCGCGGAGGGCCTCGTGGCCGGGGCCGGCCTGGACGCGGCCGACTCCGAGCGGGTCGGCTTCCTGCTCACCAACCTGACCGCCGCGCTGGCCCCGAGCAATAGCCCGCTGCTGAACCCGGCGGCCGTGAAGGCCGCCATCGACACCGGCGGCGGCAGCGTGCTGGCGGGCCTGCGGCACTTCCTCGCCGACATGGCGGTGCCGCCCCGGCTGCCCGCCATGGTCGAGCCGGACGCGTTCGGCGTGGGCACGGACCTGGCCGTCACGCCAGGGTCGGTGGTCCTGCGGACCCCCGTGCTCGAGCTGATCCAGTACCGCCCGGCCACGACCACGGTCCGGCAGGTCCCGCTGCTGTTCGTCCCGCCGGTGATCAACAAGTTCTACGTGCTGGACCTGGCGCCCGGCCGGAGCATGGCCGGGTACCTGGCCGGCCGCGGCCAGCAGGTGTTCATGATCTCCTGGCGCAACCCGGATGCCCGGCACGCGACATGGGACCTCAGCACGTACGGGCAGGCCGTCCTGGACGCCATGGAAGCGGCGGCGCGGATCACCGGGAGCGAGCGGGTCGCGCTCGCCGGAGCCTGCTCCGGCGGCATCATCGCCGCGATGGTGGCCGCGCACCTGGCGCACGCCGGGCAGCAGGACCGGATCGCCGCCCTGACCCTCCTGGTCACCGTGCTGGACCAGGCGCGCGCGGGCCTGGCCAGCGCGGTCATCGATGAGCGGACCGCCCGGATAGCCGCGGCCGCGTCCCGCGCCCGCGGCTACCTGGACGGCCGGTCGCTGGCCGAGGTCTTCGCCTGGCTGCGCCCGGACGACCTGATCTGGAACTACTGGGTCAACAACTACCTGCTCGGCCGGAAGCCGCCACCGTTCGACATCCTGTTCTGGAATGCGGACACCACCCGGATGACCGCGGCCCTGCACCGGGACTTCCTCCGGCTGGGCGCCGCCAACTCCCTGGCCAGGCCCGATGGTTTCTACGGCCCCGGCAGCGCGACCATGCTGGGCTCACCGGTGGACCTGACCGCGGTCGACCGGGACACCTACCTGGTCGCCGGGATCACCGACCACATCTGCCCCTGGCAGAGCTGCTACCGGTCCACCCAGCTGCTGTCGGGCCGTCAGCGGTTCGTGCTGTCGAGCAGCGGGCACGTCGCCGCGATGGTCAACCCGCCCGGCAACGCCAAGGCCAGCTACCAGGTAGCCAGCGAATGCCCGGACGATCCGCAGGAGTGGCTGCGCACGGCGGAGACCTGCCCGGGGTCCTGGTGGCCGGATTACGCGGACTGGCTCACCGAGCGCTGCGGGGAAGAGAAACCCGCGCCCGGCGAACCGGGCGGCGCCGGGCTGGAGCCGATCTGCGACGCGCCGGGAACATATGTCTATGACCACTGACCCGTCGCGGCTGCGACCGGCCGGGCCAGCCGAGCGGATGAGGATCCTGACGACCGGCGGCCGGGCCATCCGGGTCGCGGTGCGGGAAGGGACCGCGGGCCGGCCGCCGCTGCTGCTGTGCAACGGCATCGGGGCCAGCCTGGAGCTGCTCCAGCCCTTCGCCGACGCGCTCGATCCGCGGCGCCCGGTCATCCGGTTCGACCTGCCCGGCATCGGCGGCTCGCCGGCCCCGGTCATCCCCTATCACCTGACCACGCTGGCGCCGCTGCTGGCCGGCCTGCTCGACCAGCTCGGCTACCAGCAGGCCGACGTCCTGGGCATCTCCTGGGGCGGCGGGCTCGCGCAGCAGTTCGCGCTGAGCCGCCCGGGCCGGGTGCGCCGCCTGGTGCTGGTGGCGACCGGGCCGGGAGCGCTGATGGTTCCCGGCCATCCGCGCGTCCTGCTGCAGCTGCTCTCGCCGCGACGCCACCGGGATCCGGACCACGCGGTCCGCATCGCCGGCCAGCTGTACGGGGGCAGCGCGCGGACCGACCCGGCCCTCGCCCGGGACCTGCTGCACGCCACCACCCGTCTGGGCCCGGCCAGCGGTTACTACTACCAGCTGATCTCGGGCCTCGGCTGGACCAGCCTGCCATGGCTGCCGAGGCTGCGGCCGCCCACCCTGATCCTGGCCGGCCACGACGACCCGATCATCCCGCTGGTCAACGCGCGGATCATGCACCGGCTGATACCGCGCAGCCGGCTGCACATCTACCCCGGCGGCCACCTTGAGCTGGCCGCCGACCCCGAGAGCATCGCTGCGGTCGTGGAGGAGTTCCTCGGCCCGGGAGGAGCCGACGATGACCCAGGCCGCTAGCGAGCATCTCGGGGAATCCCTCGGGACGGATTTCTTCTCGGTCCGCGAGCAGTTCACCGACGAGCAGTGGTCGCGCTTCATCTCCGTCCGGCGGTTCGTCGACGAGGAGGTGGTGCCGGCCGCCGGCCCGTACTGGGAGCGGGCCGAGATCTGCTGGCCGCTGGTCCGGCGGCTGCCCGAGCTCGGCATCGTCGGCGAGGACATCCAGGGATACGGGTGCGCCGGGATGAGCCCGATGGCGTGCGGGCTGGTCACGATGGAACTGCACCGCGGTGACGGCAGCCTCGGCGTGTTCCTCGGCGTGCACGCGGGCCTGGCCATGCTGTCGATCGCGATGTGCGGCTCGGAGGAGCAGAAGGCGCGCTGGCTGCCGGACATGGCCCGGATGGGCAAGCTGGGGGCCTTCGCGCTGACCGAGCCGCAGCACGGCTCGGACTCGGTCGCCCTGGAAACCTCGGCCCGCCCGGTGCAGGGCGATAGTGAAGGCGGGGGATGGGTGCTGAACGGCCGCAAACGGTGGATCGGGCTCGGCACCGTCGCCGACCTGATCGTCGTCTGGGCCCGCAGTACCGAGGACGGCCAGGTCAACGCGTTCGTCGTGGAGAAGGGCACGCCGGGCTACCAGGCGCAGGTCATCGAGGGAAAGGTGTCGCTGCGCTCGGTGTGGCAGGCCGACATCACCCTGGACGAGGTGCGGGTGCCGGCCGGGAACCGGCTGCCCGGCGCGCGCTCGTTCAAGGACACCACCCGGGTCCTGGCCACTACCCGGAGCACCTGCGCCTGGGCGGCACTGGGCCATGCCACCGCCGCCTACGACGCCGCCCTGCGGTACGCGCTGGAGCGCCTGGCAGTTCGGCGGGCCGCTGGCCGGCTTCCAGATCATCCAGCAGCGGCTGGTGTCGATGCTGGCCGACCTGACCGCGATGCAGCTGTACTGCCTGCAGATCGGCCGCCTGGCCGAGGCCGGCCTGCCGACCCCCACCGTGGCCGGGCTGGCCAAGATGCACAACACCCGGAAGGCCCGCGCGATCACCGCCGACGCGCGCGACCTGCTCGGCGGCAACGGCATCCTGCTCGACTACCAGGTCATGCGGCACATGGCGGACATGGAGGCGATCCACACCTTCGAGGGCACCGAGACCATGCAGACCCTCATCGTCGGCCGGTCCATCACCGGCCTCGGCGCCTTCACCTGACGGCCCGGGCTTGTGCCGCCGTACCAATGCCCTCGGACGGGCTTGATACCGGGGACCGACGACCGCCCGGGGGCCGCGGCCGGACAATGAGCAATGTGACGAACCTGGCCCAGAACCTGACCGACACGACCCGGGCCCATGCCGGACGGGTGGCCGTGCGGGTGGACAACGCGGCGATGACCTACCGTGCCCTGGACGAGGCGAGCGCCCAGGTGGCGGGGCTGCTGCGGGAGCGCGGCCTCGGGCCCGGCGACCGCGTTGGGATCATGATGCCCAACGTCGCCGAGGTCCCGGTGGTGTACTACGGCGTGCTCCGGGCCGGCTGCGTCGTCGTCCCGATGAACCCGCTGCTCAAGGCGCGGGAGGTCGCCTACTACCTCGGTAACTCCGGGGCCGGGCTGGTGTTCGCCTGGCACGCGTTCGCGGACCAGGCACGCGGCGGCGCTGGCCAGGCCGGGGCGGAATCCATCGTCGTGGACGGGGTTGGCTTCCCCGGCCTGCTGGCCTCCGCCACCCCGGACTACCAGGTCGCGGACACCGGGGACGAGGACACCGCGGTGATCCTCTACACCTCCGGCACGACCGGCCAGCCGAAGGGCGCCGAGCTTACCCACGGCAACCTGATCAGCAATACCGAGGTGGCGCGGGCCGACATCGTCCGCGCGCGCCCGGACGACGTCATATTCGGCGGGCTCCCGCTGTTCCACGTCTTCGGGCAGACCGTCGCGCTGAACGTGGCGGTGGCGTCCGGGGCCTGCCTGACCCTGCTGCCGAGGTTCGACGCCGGGCATGCCCTGCGGATCGTGGCCGGCCACCGGGTCACCGTCTTCGAGGGCGTGCCGACCATGTACGTGGCGCTGCTGCACCAGCCTGACCGCGCGGACCACGACACCTCAGCGCTGCGGATGTGCATCTCCGGCGGCGCGGCCCTGCCGGTCGAGGTGCTGCGCGGGTTCGAGGAGGCGTTCGGCGTCCCGGTACTGGAGGGATACGGGCTGTCGGAAACCTCCCCAGTCGCCTCGTTCAACCATCCCGGCCGCGAGCGCAAGCCCGGCTCGATCGGCTCGCCCATCCGGGACGTGCGGATGCGGGTCGTGGACGGCGACGACAACGAGGTCCCGCGGGGTGAGGTAGGCGAGATCGTGATCCGCGGGCCGAACGTGATGAAGGGCTACTGGCAGCGCCCTGAGGCCACCGCCGAGGCCATCCGCGACGGCTGGTTCCACACCGGTGACCTGGCCCGGGTTGACGAGGACGGCTACTTCTACATCGTGGACCGGAAGAAGGACCTGATCATCCGCGGCGGCTACAACGTCTACCCGAGGGAGATCGAGGAAGTGCTCTACGAGCATCCCGCGGTCGCCGAGGCCGCCGTGATCGGCCTGCCGCACCCGTCCCTGGGCGAGGAGGTCGGGGCGGCGGTGGCCGTCAAGCCGGGTGCCGTCATCACCGCCGGGGAACTGCGCGACTATGTCAGGAGCCAGGTCGCGGCGTACAAGTACCCGCGCCACGTGTGGCTCGTCGACGCGCTGCCCAAGGGCCCGACCGGCAAGATCCAGAAGCGGGATATCATCATCCCGGCCGGCCTGACCGCGCCGTGAGGCCGCCGGGCTGCTGCCGTTCCTCGCGAGCTGACACGATCCGTGATCAGGCCGGGCACGCTACGGGGCCGGTACCGGCGACGGCTCTGAGCCAGGGTCACGGTCCGATGGCCGGGCCGCCGCGGCGGGCCGAGTCGAAGTCGCCGGTCCCGTCGGCGGCGCCGCTGCCCGGGCGCTGGGGATAGGCAGTCCGGCCCGGCGCCGGAACGCTCTGCGGGCTGCCCCGCCTGATCCTCCAGTACCGGATGATGTCGGTCCGGACCACGGCGGCGAGCAGCGCCGCTGCCCCCAGAACCAGGCCCAGCATGGTCTTCCTGAGCACGCCTCCCCCTCCCGGCGGTTACCTTTCAGCTATGTTCATCAGTTCCCGGCAACCGGCGGTCAAAAGCCTGCCGGGGGCATTTACCCGGAGCTAGCAGCTACATAGACGTGACAACGAAGGTGGTGTGGGTGGCCGGGCACACGTGGCCGGCGGTCGCGGGCAGCGGAGTGCCGGAGGGGTAGGCGTCGATGCGCAGCCGGGCGCTGGCCGGGCGGCCGGCCGCCGCCCAGGCGGCTACCAGCTCGCCGAGGCGGGCGACTTGCACGGCCGCCTCCCCGTGACCGCGCACGGCCAGGGCCAGTGCCGGGTCATGGCCGGCCGGATCCCGGCACGGCGGGCGGGCCAGGTCGAGGACGGCGAACCCGGCCGGGCCGAGCAGGCACGGGCTGGACCGGAGGACATCGCCGCGGGACGGGAACTCCAGCACCGCGGGCACGCCGCTGGCATCGGCCGCCGCCGCCGGCCCCAGGTAGCTCAGCAGCGCCGCGGCCGGCTCCCGGAACGCCAGCCAGCGCCGCAGGCTGCCGAACACCTCAAGCGACGAGGCGGTGATCTGAGCATCGGTCAGCGAGCCGGGACCGGACAGGGCCGCGGCGACCAGGCCAGCGTCCGCCGCCGTCTCCGTCGCGGCTTCCAGGTACACGCCGGGATGCCCGGGGACCGGCTGGCGCCGGTCGTTGCTGGCCATGACCCCGGCCAGCGGCATGAACCCGCACTCGCACAGCGCCACGCTGCGCAGGTGACCGCCGACCGGGGTCAGGGCCACGCACAGCTGAACGCCGCGGACCGACAGCGGCGCCACCAGCCGCCCGTCCGGGGCGAGCTGGCCCACCCAGGCCGGGGCGAGGTCGGACACTCCGGCCGTGACGATGATCCCGTCGTAGGGCGCGCCGCCGGGCCAGCCAAGCGCGCCGTCCGCGCAGACCACCTCGACGTTGGCGACGCCGGCCGCGGTCAGGTGATCGCGGGCCTGCGCCGCGGTCTGCTCGTCGATGTCGATGGTGACGACCCGGCCCGACGGCCCCACCAGGTGCGCGAGCAGGGCGGCGTTATAGCCGGTGCCGGCCCCGATCTCCAGCACGGTGCCGCCGGGCGGCGCCTGGAGCTGCGCCAGCATGGTGGCCACGATGGCCGGCTGGGAGGCGGCGCTGACCGGCACGCCATCGGCGAAGCGGGTGGCGATGGCCTGGTCGGCGTACGCTTCCGCCAGCGTCACCGCGGGCACGAACAGATGCCGCGGCACCTGCCCGATGGCCGCCTCGACCCGAGGGTCGGACAGCTCGCCCCGCCGCCTGAGCCCGGCTACCAGTTCCGCGCGGAGTCTCGCCGCCGCATCGCCGTCGGTCATGACCCCATGGTGCCGGTCGCCGGCACCGGGCCCGCAGCCGGCTGAGTCCCCGACCCCGTCCCGGATGTTCCGGCCGGCATCCCTGGCCTGCTCGCCGACCTGGCGGGCGGCACCGCCGAGCTGCTCTCCCCGGCCCTTGGCCTCCAGGGTGCGGTCACCGGTTTCCCGGGCCCTGGCCTTGGCCCGGCCGCTGCTCATGCGGAACCTGTTCCGCAGCTTGTTCAGTAGACCCATGGCCGTTCCACGCTCCCGCCCGATTCGAGAAAGTCTCCTGCCGTCCGTAGCTCTCCCGGATCCGGCAGGTCAAACGAGAGCCGGGCGGACCCGGCGGCCCGGCGAGCCGGTCAGCTCCACGGGAACGGCGAGTGGCTGACCGGGTGCAGCCTGCCGGTCCGGTACCGGGCGAACCGGAAGGGCTCCAGCAGGGCCTGGGGCTCGCCGAGAACCTCCCTGGCCACCAGGGCGCCGACGCCGATCATCTTGTACCCGTGGTTGGAGTCGGCGATCACGTGCGCGTTCTGGCAGAAGGTGTCGAACACCGGGAAGCTGTCCGGGGTGAAGGCGCCGATGCCGCCCGACGGCTCCCGGCGGTACAGCGGGCGCTGCCGCTCGAACCGCTTGAGGCAGTGCGCGAGCCCGGAGGTCCACATCCGGGCGAAGTCCTCGCCGACGGTGAACTCCGGGCTGGCGGTGCCGTACGGGTCGACCGCGACGTCGGCGGCCGCGCGGTCCACCACCTGCGGCGCGCTGCCGCCCTGGACCCCGCCGAAGCAGAAGTCCGGCTTGAAGTAGATCCCCCACATCGAGCCGGTGACCAGGCCGCCGTCCATGTCGTCGTACAGCGGGGCGTCGGAGTCCACGTGCATCACCGGCGGCAGCCCGCCGTCGCTGGTGGTGAACGTGCCGGGGTCGACCTCAAGGGTGCCTTCCTGCAGCGCCCAGTAGGTCCACATCGGCCGTCCGGGGTGCACGGTCCCGTCCGGCCCGGTGATGTCCACCCGGTCCGGCAGCCCGAGCATGGCCCAGATGTCGCGGATCCACGGCCCGGCCGCCACCACGACCTGGTCGCAGGCGATCGGCCCGCGGTCGGTCTCGACCGCGGCGACCGCGCCGCCGGACAGCCGCAGGCCGGTGACCGTGATGCCCGGCTCGATCCGCACCCCCGCGGCCGCGGCCTTTGCCGCCAGGCCGGCCAGCGAGCGCCGGTTGTTCGCGTAGCCGCCCTGCTTCTCGTGCAGCACCGTGGTCGCGCCGGGTGCCCGCCAGTCACCGAACATGCCGAGCAGGTAGGCCCGGCAGTCCTGCTCGCCCTCGACCAGCACCGAGGAATAGCCGATCGCATGCTGCTCGGCGTAGATCTGCGCCACGTCGGAGTGCATGGCCTCGGGCGCGGCCTGCAGGAAGCCAACCGGGTGATAGGCGAACGCGTCCGGGTCCGACTCCCACACCGACACCGAGTGCGCCATCAGCTCGCGCATGGCCGGCTGGAAGTAGTTGTTCCGGATCGTGCCGCAGGCGATCCCGGATGCGCCGGCCCCGACCTGCGCCTTGTCGATGACCAGCACGTCCTCGCCGCCGCCGGCGCCGCGGGCGGCCAGCGCGCTGGCCAGGTGCCAGGCGGTGGACAGGCCGTGCAGGCCGGCCCCGATGATCACGTACCGGGCGGGTGCGGGACAGCTCACGGCTCATCTCCTGGCGGCTACCGGCGGATTACAGCAGGGCGGCGTAGTCCCGGTAGCTCTGGGCGATGCCGGGATCGGTGCCCAGGAACGAGTGCCTGGACATATCCGGCGCGTACCGCGAGGCCGGCGGCGCCTTGCCCGCCGCCTCCGCCACGGCCCGGATGTGATGCGGCCCGGCGCCACAGCAGACGCCGAGGTAACCGGCGCCGAGCGCGAGCGCTGCCGTGGCGAACTCGCCCAGCTCCGTGCGGGTGCAGGTAAACGGGTCGAGCGCGACCGGGAACGCCTGGCTGCCGCCGCGGGCCGGGTCCCGCAGCGACTGCATGGTGGGCTGTTCCCCGGTGGTCCGGTACGGCACCGGCAGCGCCGCGACCGGGCAGGACACGGCCGCCCGGACCGGGGCCAGCAGCGGCAGCATGGTCTGCGGACCGCGGATGCAGTTGAGGCCGACCACGCTGGCGCCGGCCTGCTCGGCCTGGCGGCAGGCATCGGCGGGACTGATCCCGTCGCGCAGCATGCCGTCCCGGTGCACCGCGAACGTGACGACCGCGGGCAGGCCGGCCGCCCGGATCTCGGCCAGGGCCAGCAGCGCCTCGCCCGCCCAGCTGAACGTCTCGGCGATGACGAAGTCCGCGCCTGCCTCGGCCGCCCAGCTCACCTGCTCGGCGAACGCGGACCGGACCGCCCGCCCGGTGGCCGGCCCCGGCTCGTACACGTTGGTGTTGCACAGGTTGCCGGCCAGCAGCGTGCCCGTGTCGCCGGCCACCCTGGCCGCGATGGCCAGGGCCTGCCGGTTCAGCGGCTCGAGGATGTCCTCCCGGCCCAGGACCCGCAGCTTCTCCCGGTGTCCGTAATAGGTGAACGCCTCGACCACGTCCGAGCCGGCGTGCACGAACTCGCGGTGCAGCCCCTCGACTACCTCGGGGTGCTCCAGCACCACCTCCGGCACGAACGCCCCCGCCTGGAGGTACCCCCGCCGCTCGCACTCGAACAGGTAGCCCTCGGCGCACACGACCGGGCCGTGCCGCAGCATTTCGAGCAGGTCAGCCATGTGATCCTCCAGGCGGGATGATACCCCTATGGCCCACGACCGGCTCATCGCGGTGAGCTACCCGGTGGATGACGAGTACACCAGGATGAACGCGGAGGTCCTGGCCGGTGACGCCGAGATCGTCTGCACCCACGCGCTCGACGAGAACGGGCGCCGCCAGGCACTGCGGCGGGCCGAGGTGCTGCTGGCCTGGGAGCTGCAGGCGGAACTGCCGCCAGGCGCGCTCGCGGACGCGCCGCGACTGCGGTTCGTCCAGCTGCTGTCGGCCGGGGTCGACGGCGTCGACTTCGCCGCCGTGCCGCCGCGGCTGCTGGTCGCCTGCAACGCCGGGGCCTACGCCGAGGCGATGTCCGAGCACGTCCTGGCGATGGCGCTGAGCCTGGCCAAGCGGCTGCCGCAGCGGCACGCGGCGCTCGCGGCCGGCCGGTTCGACAAATGGCAGCCCGCCCTGATGCTGCGCGGCGCGGTCTGCGGCATCCTGGGGCTGGGCGGGACCGGCACCGCGACGGCGCGGCTGATGACCGCGTTCGGCGCCCGCGTCTACGCGGTCAACCGCACCGGCCGGACCAGCGAGCCGGTCGAGTTCGCCGGCACCCTCGCGGACCTGGACCTGGTGCTCGCCGCGGCGGACGTGCTGGTAGTCGCGCTGCCGCTGACCCTGGACACCCGCGGGCTGCTCGGCCGCCGCGAGTTCGCGCTGCTGAAGCCGACCGCGATCGTGGTGAACGTGGCCAGGGGCGCGGTCATCGACCAGGGCGCGCTGTATGACTTCCTGCGCACGAACCCGCAGGCCGGGGCCGGGATCGATACCTGGTGGCGGGAGCCGGACGGCGATGACCCGTTCCGCACCGACTATCCGTTCTTCGGCCTGCCGAACCTGCTCGGCTCCCCGCACAACTCCAGCATCGTGCCGGGCACCATGCTGTCCGGCGCCCGGCTGGCCGCCGAGAACGCGCGCCGCTACCTGCGCGGGGAGACCGTCACCGGGGTGGTCCGCCGGGCCGATTACCTCCGGCCGGAGCCGGGCTGAGCTTCCGGCCGGCCCCTGGCCGGGGCTCGCCGGGCCGATGCGCTGGAATGGGCACTGACCACGCAAGCCAGAACGAACCGCCGAGGAGCAGCGCTGGCCATCGCGACCCTGATCCTGTGGGTGATCACCGCAGCCGCGGGCCTGGCCCTGCTGCGCGCCGGCGGCGCGGCCCGGCGGCTAGCGGCCAGCACGGCGCGCCGGAGTGCTGCTGCGGCCGGCCCGGCGCCGGTGCGGATCGGCGCGCCGCCGATGACCGCGGAGGGGAAGCCGCCGCCGGTGCCCAGGGTCCGGGTGACCGCGCCGCCGGGCGAGCACGTGCTGCTGGAGTTCTGCCACCCGGCACTGGCGCTGGCCGGGCTGGCCTGCTGGTTCATGTTCGTGCTCGTGCACTACCGGGTGCTGGCCTGGATCGCGCTCGGCATCCTGGTGGTGACCATCGGGGCCGGGCTGAGCTGGCTGGCGTCCGGCACCCGGCAGGCCCGGGCCCGGCAGGCCGGCACCCGGCAGGCCGGAACCGCAGGTCAGCCCGTGCAGCCCGGCCAGCCGCGGTGGAGCTTCCCGCCCCGGCTGGCCGGGGCGCACGGGCTGGCGGCGGCGGTCGCGGTCACCCTGACGGTACTGACCGCGCTGTCCGCCAGCCACGGCTAGGACGCTTCGGCCTGCCAGAACCACTCGTCGCTGCCGGTGCGGCCAACGCCCCGGTGATCGGGCACGTCACCGGCGGCGGCCCTGGCCGCGAACGCCGCGTCGCGCCACATGTTGTGCTCGGAATAGGGCAGCTCGTGCCAGGCGGGCGCGGCTAAGACGTGCTCGGCCACCGTCTCGTAGGCTGCCTGGGCGGCACGCTCGTTGCTTCCGTCCGGGTAGGGCATGTCTCCTCCTGCGGTCGGGGGCTCAGGCACGGTCACATGCTGGCGATCACCGGGATCTCGCTGGGTACCGGCATCAGGCCGGAGCGCCAGGCAATGGTGCCCGGCGCGACGGCGAGCCGCGGCTGGGGCCGGAGGTCGGCCAGGGCGCGCAGGGCCTCCTCCAGCGCGGTCAGGGTGAGCGCCCGGCCCAGGCAGGCATGCACGCCGGCGCCGAAGGCCAGCAGCGCGGCCCGCGGCCGCCGGATGTCGAACACGCCAGGGTCCGCACCCGAGGTATGGGCCGGGTCGTGCTGGGCGGCATGGATGACCGGAACCACGGTCGCACCGGCCGGGACCGGGCAGCCGCCGATGTCGGCCGCGGTGCGCACCACGCCGGGCAGCGCGAAGGTGAAGTGGGCCGAGTGCCGCAGGTGCTCCCACACCGCCGCGCGGACCAGGTCCGGGCGCCCGGCACACTCGGCCAGCACCTCCGGCCGCCGCAGCGACTCATAGCCGATCACCGACAGCGCCGGCACCAGGCTGGGGAAGCCGCCCAGGATCGTGCTGCACGCCTGCCGGGTCTCCTCCGCCGACAGGCCGCGGTAGTCCATCATCCGCACCGCGTGCTCCAGCAGCGTCGGGCCCAGCTCGCCGCGCCTGGCCCGGTCCACCAGCGGGGCGCAGAACTCGTACAGCTCGTCCCTGGCCGCGCTGGTGCGGGCGTGGTCGTCGGGGCCCAGGATCAGCGCGTTGGCCCTGGCCGACAGCGTCACGAGCTGCTGCCACTGGGCCTGTTCCAGGCCGGTGACCAGGCAGGTGACATCCCCGGCCAGCGGCTCGCAGTAGCTGGCGGCCAGGTCGCAGCGGCCGTCCTGGTTGCGCAGCTCGGTCGCCCGCTGGTCGGCCAGCTCGCCGATGCGCAGCCGCCAGGCCTCGACCGAGGCGATCGAGAACATCGGGTTCAGCGTGCTGCGCAGCTCGGTGGCCGCCCGGCGCAGCAGGCCCGCCGGGTGCTCGTGGGTAATCCCGGCCAGCGCATGCTCCGGGTCGACCGCGGCCAGGTCGCGAAGCTCCAGGCTGCGCAGCGCGGCCATCGCGGACCGCCAGGTGCGCAGCAGGATCACCTGCGCGCCGCTGGCGCTGCCGGGCACCGTGAACGCCGGGCAGCTGCCATCCGGGTGATAGGCCCAGCAGTCGGCGAGCCGGCCGTCAGGGCCCAGCTCATGCGTCAGCACCGGAGGCACCCGAGTCACCGGCCCCCCCATCGGCGGCCCCCCCATTGGCGGCAGGGCGAAGCCGCGGATGAACGCCGTTACCGGAAACGGCCGCAGCCGCCAGGCCAGGGCCCCAGTCCGCGCTGATTCCGTCGGTGCAACGCTGAGTCCGCCGGCCATACCGGCATCACATGCCGGGTGCCGTAGGGACGCCCGCGGGGCCCGCCGGATCCGGCCGGGCCGCGCTCATCGCCGGGCCGCTTACCCGGCCGATCACCGGGCCGGTCGCCCGCTGTGGTAACTTGGCGATCCGCATGAACGTTGTTTACCCAGCCGGATTAGCCGGTAATCTTCGTGCCCTGTGAACTCGTATCATCCATTAGACCGAAATAGCCGGTGCTCCTGGAGTTACGAGAAACTAGTGAGCCGGTAGTTACAGGACATCATTCACTCAGCCGCCCGTTTACCGGTTTTTCCGGCGAATCGGTGGACTGGCACACCAGTCTTCGTTAGGGTCCGTGGGCATGGACGATCCGGTGGTGATGCAGCAGCCCCGCCAGGCGCAGGCAGCGGCACCGGCGAGACGGACACCCACGGTTGTGCGGTTCGAGCGCAGCGAGGCCCGGCTGCGTGACGATCAGGTCGATGATCTGGCCATCCTGGCCCGGCGGCTGGACCGGGCCCGCAAGCGGCTGCGCCTCGGCGGCGACCGGATCACCGGGTCGACCCTGATCCGGGTGGCGGCCGACCTCCTGCTGTCCCGCCAGGACGAGCTGCACGGCAGCACCGAGGCCGACCTGCTCGACTCGCTGCGCAAGCAGCAGGGCTAGGTTCGCGAGCAGCAGGCTGATCTCAGCGGTCTGGCGGCGGGTTCCAGGCCGGCCAGGATTCCTCACCCCGGTAGTTGCCGCCCCGGTAGTCGCCGGCCGCGTCATCGCCGGCCGGGTAATCGTCGTCGTCGTCGTCACGGTAGCGGCTGGTCACCGGCCCGCGGCCGGGCAGCCGGGAAGCCCGCCAGCGCACCAGCCAGTAGCCGGCCGTGACCGCGATCACCAGCAGGGTCGCGACCGTCATCGCCAGGAACCCGGCGGCCACCCACTGGGCCGCGCTGATCAGCACCGCGGTGCGGGAGGTGTCCGCGGCCCGGTCCGACACCAGCCCGGTGATCATGGCCGCGGTCAGGTAGGCGAGGGCCGGCACCGGGATGATCAGGTAAGCGGCGCGCGGCCGCACGCAGAGCACCGCCGCCACCGTTCCGGCCAGCAGGAACACGTTGAGCAGCGGGCCGGGCCCGCTGCCGGTGAACAGGCAGGCGAGCATGCCGAGCACGGTGCTGCCGGTCACCAGGCTGACCCCGAACCGGCCGGGACGGGCACCCAGCCAGTGCGGCAGTCCGCCGCCGGGCCTGGCCGGGCGGGCCGGCGGGCGGCTGCGCGGCCCGGACCGGTAACCGCGCGGCGCCGGCCGGTCCCGGCGCGCGGCAGGGAAGGGCCGGTCGGAGTAGGCAGGCGGCCCGCCGTCATCCGGATACTGCGACGGAGCGTGCCACGATGACTCCGGCATGCTCAGCAAGGTTAGCCGCCCCGGGCCGTCCGCCGGGCGCCGCAGGGTAGTCTTCGGCAATGGCGACCGGCAGCGGCGGTGGCGGCAGGCCAGGCTCATCGCGGCCGGGCTGGCCGGGCGCGCCGGTGTCGTCACGCGGCTTGTGGGGCCGGACCGGGTACGTCCTGAGCTGCCTGCTCGCCACGATGATCCTGCTGGTCAGCGGCATCTGCTACTTCGTGGTCCAGGCGGTGGCCAGCATCGGCGGCTCGCACGCGATCGTCAGCGGCCCGTCCACCGGACCGCAGAACATCCTGCTGATGGGGCTGGAGAGCCGCCGGGACTGGGCCGGGAACATCCTGCCCAACCGGATCCTGGCCAAGCTGCACGCCGGCAGCCGCCAGGGGGTCGAGAACGGGGTCGGCGGGAACGACACGAACACGCTGATCCTCATCCACATCCCGGCCGGCGGCCGGAAGGCGGTCGGGTTCTCCATCCCCCGCGATGACTGGGTGAACTTCGCCGATACGCTCGGCCCGCAGCAGCAGGGCAAGGTTGACCAGGCCTACGGCGTGAGCATGTACTACGAGCAGGCCAAGCTGCGGGCAGACGACCCGCACATGCGCCAGGACACGCTGGCCTACCTCGGCAACGAGGCGGGCCGGCGGGCCGCGGTCGCGACCGTGGAGCAGCTCACCGGCGTGCATATCGACCATTTCGCCGAGGTCAACCTGGACGGGTTCTACGAGCTCGCGCGGGTGTTCGGCGGCGTGCAGGTGTGCCTGCGGCATGCGGTGAACGACGCCTACTCCGGTGCGCACTTCCGGGCCGGCTTCCAGCACCTGGACGCATCGCAGGCGCTGGCCTTCGTCCGCCAGCGGCACGGCCTGCCGAACGGCGACCTGGACCGGACCCACCGCCAGCAGGCGTTCATCGACTCGGTGCTGCACCAGCTGCGCACCGAGGGCGTGCTCAGCGACCTGTCCAAGGTGACGGCCCTGCTGTCGGTGGCCAAGCAGTACGTGATCACCGACGCCGGCTGGAACCTGCTGGATTTCGCCGCCGAGATGCGCTACCTGACCAACGGGAACATCGTCTTCCGCACGCTGCCGATCAAGGGCTACGAGACCATCGACGGCCAGGACGCCAACCAGGTCCAGCCCGCCTACATCAGGTCGATCGTGCACGCGGCGTTCTACCCCAAGCCGGGCGGGCACCACCGCACGAGGCCGGCCCGGCACCGGCAGGCAGGCGCCAAGCCGCTGCCCGCCGGGAAGGTCACGGTGGACGTGCTCAACGGCGGTGACACGGCCGGCCTTGCGGCCGGCGTGTCCGCAGCGCTAGTCCGGGCCGGGTACCGCGCGGGCGAGGTGAGCAACACCAGCCCCCGCACCGTGACCGCGGTCCGCTACGGCACCGGCGCGGCGGGGAACGCGGACAGGATCGCCGCCCTGTTCAAGGTCGGGGCTGCCGCTAGCGCGTCGGTGCCGGCCGCCACGTCGAGATCCTGCTGGGCGCCAGCGCCACGGTGCCGGTGATCTCCTCCGGCCAGGCCAGGCCCAGGCCGTCGCCGACCGTGATCCCCAGCACCGGCCCGCAGGGCGGCGCGGTCACGTCAAAAGACGGGATCCCCTGCGTGAACTGAGCCGCGGCAGCTGCTCAGGTAATTCAGCCGGGACCTGACTCGGAGCCGCGGGGCCATCCTGATAAGCCGCCTGCAGGAAGGCCAGGAACCGCTCCACGTCATCGAGGCTGGACGCCAGGCCGACCGATGCCCGCAGCGCCCCGCCCGCCGGGACCCCGAGCAGGACGAAGTACTCCGCCGTGGTCCGGGCGCCCCGGCGCCCGGACTTCAGCATGGCGGTCCTGCTGAGGCCGAACGCCGCCTCCCCGGCGCCGGGGTTGCAGAAGCAGCCGGTCCGGATCGAGATCCCGGCCGCGCTGGCCGCCGTGGCCACCGCGTTCCCGTCCAGCACCTGGCCGCGGGGATCCAGCAGGCTGAACGCCACGGTGCCGCCGCGGTCGCGCGGGCCAGCCGGGCCGTAGATCCGCACCATCGGCCGGCCGTTGCCGTGCCGCAGCCCGGTGAGCCCGCGCAGCAGCCAGCCGGTCAGGCAGGCAACCCGCTCCTGGATCACGTCGATGCCGATCCGGCCGATCCAGGACAGCCCGAACTCCACGTCGGGTATCTGCAGGAAGCTGGGCGTACCGTCCTCGAAGCCCGACTCGCCGGCGGCCAGTGCGTGCCAGTCGGCCTGGACGCTGACCGCCTCGATGGTGCCGCCGGCGAACCAGGGCCGCCAGAGCCGGGCCAGCGCCTCCCGGCGCGCGACCAGGCAGCCCACGCCGGTCGGATAGCCGAAGACCTTGTACCAGCTCACCATCATGAAGTCAGGCTTGACCACGGACAGGTCCAGCGGGCTGGACGGCACGTAGGCGGCGGCGTCCAGCAGCACGTCGTAGCCGTGCTGGTGGGCCAGGTCAATCCAGCGCAGCGGATGCCGCACCCCGCTGAAGTTGCTCTGCGCCGGGTAGGCGAGCAGGCCGCGCCGGGCGCCGGGCGCCTGGCGCCTGGCCGCCCCGCCGGCCGGTACTGCGCCTGGCCGCGAGCAGGCGCTGCCGCCGCGCCCGCGGTCCCCGGCCGGCCCAGGGCGTCACCCCGGCCCGGCTGACCCGCCAGGCCGCGCCGGGCAGGCCGGGCCGGGGCCTGGCCAGCTCCCGGCCGACGGCGTTGTCGGCCACCCGGAGCTCGGCCGAGCTGAACGGCAGGTAACTGGTGACCGCGCCGCGCGACCTGGCGAACTCCCGCAGGCCGTTGACCGAGTTGTGGTTGTCGCAGGTCAGGATCAGCCGGCTGCGCGGGCCGAACGGGTAGGCCTCGCCCACGAGCCGGGCGGCGCCGCTCGCGTTCGGGGTGAAGATGACGGCGTATTCCGCCGGCGCCGCGCTGAAGTGCGCGAGCACCGCGAGCCTGGCCCGCTCGATCAGCTCGGTCGACGCGGCCGAGGTCGGGTTCTGCGAGTGCGGGTTGCCGAAGCAGTTGCCCTGCACCCGCTCGGCGTGCGCGCGGAGCTGCGCCCTGGCCGGCAGGCCTGCCCCGGTGTAGTCCAGGTAGACATGGCCGCCGTCGTCGAGGTAGGCGTACTCGCTGTGGCGCAGCTCATCCAGCACGGCCGTGCCCTGGTAGCCGGGATAGGCGGCGAGGAAGGCCGAAAGGGCGGGGCGGGCGGAGCCGCCGGGCCCGCCGGAGCCGCCCGGGCCGCCGGGCCGGGCATCCTCGCGGCACCGCTCGCGCACCGGCACGGTTAAAGAGCTCGTCGTCATTTCCCCCTGCTTTCCCCCGTAGCACGGCGGCGCCGGCCGCGCCGGACCGCGGCCGGATCAGCGCCGGGCTGAAACTGAATGGATGAGCGGCCAGCCGATGACTGACTGAACGTACAGTAAGACTTGGGCCACCATTTATCAAGAGCCTGGAGCCCGGCTGGCGAGCCGGCCGGACCGGCCGCCGTTCCTGGCCCGGCACCAGGCAGTAAAGGCGCCGGGCCGGCCAGTTGTTACTGGCCGGCCCAGCGCCCGTTTCGCCGGTAATTACCTTGCTGCTATGAGCCGACGGTGTACTGTACGGCAGGGCGGCCAGCTGGTCGCCGCTGATCTGCCCGTACGGCGGCACGCCGCTGACGTAGTTGTCGATGTACAGGTTGCCGCTGACCACCGTGCCCGACGCCGCGGACGGCGTGATGGTCACGTTGATCGTGGCGGTCTGGCGCCCGGGTTGATGACCACCGGCGAGAACGAGTTCGCCGGGTTGGTCGCCGTCGGCCACAGGTCACCGGTGGGAGAGGTGACCGCCGGGTCGAACGCCTTGGTGACGGCGGTCATGGCCAGGTTCGCGGTCGCCGCGGGCGCGCCGCCGGGCGGGTACGGACCGCACTCGCTCGGGTCGGCGAACCAGAGCCCGGCCGTGACCGCGCCGTCGGACGGCGTGTCACTGCCGGAGGCGGTGGTGTCGCACAGCGGGCCCGGGCCCGGCGGAGCTGCTGGAGATGTCCGGGTCGCCGGGCACGATGCCGAAGTCGAACATGATCGGCACGGTCCCGGTCCCGGTGACTGCGACGCTGGAGGTCTGCGTCGGCACCAGCCAGAACGGGGACAGGCCCTCGGTCAGCGGGATCCCGGTTTCCGAGGTGCCGAACTGCGGCGCCAGCGACAGCGTGGTGGTGGAGTTGAGCCGCGGGTCAATGTAGAAGTCCTGCGGCGCGACCCCGTTGTTGGTGATGCTGACCGGCACCGTGATCGGCAGTCCCGGCCGGCAGCGTAGTGCTCGCGCTGTCCGGCAGGCCGGCCGCGCTGGCATTGACGGCGTTGAACTTGACGGTGCCGGAGTACGGCTGGGACACCTCGTCCCCGACCACCGCGTCGGCGAATTCGACCACGAGGGTCCACAGGCCGGGTGCCGGGTTGATCGCCCAGGCATCCAGGCCGGTGCCGTTGGTGCCGTTGGTGCTGTTCTGGCCGTAGCCCATGGTTTCGCCATCCGGGCCGACCAGGTAGCTGCCCACCGAATCGCCCGCGTCGTTGCTGAACGACACGCTCGCGGTGATGTCCCGCACCCCGGACGGCACGCTGAACTGGTAGAACTGCTCCTGGCCCTCGCCGGGGCTCCGGCCGTTGCCGCCGGTCAGCGTGCCGCTGAAGGCGCCGCCGCCGGACACGTTCACCAGCGAGCGCAGCACCACCGGGATCGAGTAGTGCCCGGACAGGCCGAGGTTGGAGTCCAGCGTGACCGACCCGGCGGCGTCACCGGCCTGGGCCGGCGTGCTGACGTGCAGCGTGAACGAGCCGCTGTGGCCGGGGGCCAGCAGCAGCGCGTGCGGGCTGACCGAGCCGAACGACACGAACTGCTGGGTGGACACCTGCCACGGCACGGTCCCGTTGGTGCCGCCGTCCGCGGCCACGTCGCCGAAGATCACGCCGGTCCAGGTGCCCGGCACCGGGCTCCGCACGTCCACGTTGCCGAAGTTGCCCACGCCCTGCGGCAGGGAGTGCGCGGCGAACCGGCCCAGCGGGTCGATCAGGATCAGCCGCACCCTGGCGTTGTTATTCGAGCCCGGCGGCGCGGGGTAGGCGATGGACGCGGCCAGCCGGTCCTGGCCCGGCGGGACGTGGAAGGTGAACGTGCCGTAGTTGTTCTCCAGGCCGCCGTAGTTGACGAACTGCGGGCTGGAGCTGTCGCTGAGCGTGACGCTGCCGCTCTGCACGTTCTGGCTGGGCCCGAACGTGTGGCTGCCCAGCGTGACCAGCTGCGGGCTCGCGCCGGTGTTGGTGACCGACACGTTGAAGCTCTCCGCCGTGCCGGGCGCGCCGGTGGCGGTGAGCTGGCTGGTCGAGGTCAGCAGGGTGTTGCCGACCGGCTTGGGCGAGCCGTCCGAGGTGTGGATGGACTCGGCCAGCTCGACCGCCTTGTAGCTGTTCACCAGGCCGGCACCCTGCTCGGTGGCCGGGGTGCCCAGGTCGGTGGCGGTGCTGGTGAGGATCTGCTTGACCAGCGCGGGCGTGGGCGTGGCGCCGCCGTGAGTCTGCCGGTAGGCCTGGATGACCAGGGCGGCCACGCCGGCCACCCACGGGGACGACTCGCTGGTGCCGCCGCTCTCCTCCAGGTCGGAGGACTGGCTCTGCAGGTTGACGCAGCCGAAGAAGTTCGGGCTGGCGTCGCAGGAGGCGTAGCTCAGGTCGCCGGGGGCGACCAGGTCCACGGTGCCGCCGTTCTGCTGGGTGCCGCCCGAGCTGAGCGAGCTGATGTTGTCGCTCAGCCAGCCGGTGGTGGCGAAGTAACGGGCCGCCGCGTAGTTGGTCTGGGCGTAGAACTGGAACTGGGTGGAGGCGCCGACCGAGATCACCGCGGGGTCGGTGGCCGGCGAGCCGATGGTGCCGAACGGGCCCGCGTCGCCGGTGGAAGCGGTGACCACCACGCCGGCCGCGACCGCCGCCTTGTCGAACAGGGTGATCGTGTCCGTGGCCGACTCGTTCGGGAGCTGGTTGGCGCTGAACGACTCGTTGATCACGTTCACGTGGTCGGTCTCGACCGCGTAGTTGATCGCCTGCACGAAGTTGGAGGTGGTGGTGCCCTGGATGCCGTTCTCGCCGAACACGTCCAGGCCGACCAGGCTCGCGCCGGGGGCCACGCCCTCGACCCTGATGTTGCACGCGCTCGGGTCGGCCTGGGCGGAGAACCCGCTCACGTTGTAGACGTGGATGCCCTGGCCCGCGATCGTGTTCGCGTCCAGGAAGGCCTCGTCACCGCTGGTCACCGCGCCCGGGCCGCCGCCGGTGAAGTCCTGGTAGTCGGAGAACACCGAGGTGCCGTTGGACCGGATGAAGTTGACGTTGTCCGGGTCGACCCCGTCGGCGATCCAGGCCACCTTGACGCCGGCGCCGGTGATGCCGAGCGAGCGCGCCGTGGGCGCGTTCGGGTTGTCGGAGTCGGTGTTGGTGAGCGACAGGCCCTCGGGGGCGAGCTGCACCTTGCCGTTCGCGCCGCAGGCACCGGGGATCACGTGCGGGGTCAGCGCGTTCGGCCGGACCGACGTGGCCGGGTGCGCCGTCTTGACCGGCCGGGCCCGGTTGGCCTTGGTGTTCGGCCGGATCGTCCCGCCGGACTGGCTGCCCAGCTCGATCATGCTGTCGGGAACGACCTCGCGGACCGAGGGGTTGGCCTTCAGCCGTGCCACCTCGCCCTTGGAGACGGTCGCGGCGAGCGCGTCGACCAGCTGGTAAGACTTGACGTGGGTGGCATGCACCTGCCGCAGCTCGCTCATCAGCGGCGCCTGCAGGCTGGCCACGGCGCTGGCGCGGATGGCCGCGGCGTGGCTGCCCACGTGCGCGGCGGGCAGCTGCGTCTTCATGAGCACGATCACGTGCTGGTTCACGTTCCTCGACAGCTGCGCCGCCAGCGCCGCGGTCAGCGGCGCCCGGGCACCGCTGCGGGCGCCTGCCGCGGCCGGCGCTGCCGCCGCGACCATGGACTGGCTGATGACCAGCGCAGGCACCGAGACCGCCGCCGCCAGTACGGAGAGTTTCCTGAACCTGGCGCGCGTCCCCCCCGCGCCACCGCTCCTGTGTCCTCGCATGTTCCCCTCTTCTTTTGAGGCGGCCCGTGACGAACCGCTGGCCAGCGCGCTCATCGCGGGCCTGCGCAGTCACTCGCGGCCCCGCCCCAAACGCGACGACATACACGGGGAAGCTAGCAGGATGGGCCGGCCCCGCCTATCTCTGGGAAAATAACATCTGGATAACGAACGTTTACCGCACCGCAACTTTCCGATGCGCCGGTCCCGGATGACGGCGCCATAAGCTGCGCCGCAGCTCACAAGCACCGCAGCCGGCTACGCTCCCGTTATCCCGGAGGCTGTTCTCAGGACTGCGAGCCGGGCCGTCGTTATTTCGCAGTTACTTCTAATCCGGCGGGTCACTGCGGCAATTTGTGCCGGATCCCCGGCTGCGTGCCGGCGCATCCTTACCGCTGGTCTGCCGCCGCGGCCAGGCGGGCCGCCTTGGTCAGCAGGTACTGCCGCTCGCGCAGGTTGGTGGCGCGGGCCGCGGCCGCGCGGAACCCGGCGGCCGCGCCGCCGGTGTCGCCTGCCCGCTCCAGCAGGTGCGCGCGGACCGAGAGCAGCCGGTGATGGTCACCGAGCCGGGAACGCAGGGCCTCCAGGATCTCCAGGCCCGCCTCCGGTCCCCCGGCCATCGCCGCGGCCACGGCCCGGTTCAGCGTCACCATCGGGTTGCCGGTCAGCGCGTCCAGCCGCTGGTACAGCGAGAGGATCTGGGTCCAGTCGGTGTCGGCGTAGCGGCCGGCCTGGTCGTGCAGTGCCGCTACCGCCGCCTGGAGCTGGTACTCCCCGGCCCGGCCGCGGCCGATCACCCCGGCGAGCAGGCGCAGCCCCTCGGTGATCAGCCCGCGGTCCCAGCGGCCGCGGTCCTGCTCGGCGAGCGGGATCAGCTCGCCGCCGGGCCCGCTGCGGGCCGGCCGCCGGGCGTCGGTCAGCAGCATCAGGGCCAGCAGGCCGGTCACCTCGGCGTCGCCGGGCAGGCTCGCGTTCAGCCCCCTGGTCAGCCGGATCGCCTCGCCGGACAGGTCGGCGCGGGCCAGCTCCGCACCGGCACTGGTGGCGTAGCCCTCGTTGAAGATCAGGTACAGCACGTGCAGCACGGACCGGAGCCGCCCGGCCCGCTGATCCGGCGGCGGCAGCCGGAACGGCTCGCCGGACGCCTGGATCCTGGCCTTGGCCCGGCTGATCCGCTGCGCCATGGTCGGCTCGGGCAGCAGGAACGCGGCCGCGATCTCGCGGGTGGTCAGGCCGCCGACCGCGCGCAGCGTGAGCGGGATGGCCGAGGCCGGGGTGAGCGACGGATGGCAGCACAGGAACATCAGGATCAGCGTGTCGTCGCGGCCGGACGGCGCCAGTGGCGGTGCCAGCGACCAGGACGCGGCCAGCTGCTCCCGGCGGCGCCTGGCCTCCTCGCCGCGGTAGGCGTTGGCCAGCCGCCGGGAGGCGACCCGGATCAGCCAGCCGAGCGGGCTGTCCGGCTGCCCCTGCTCCGGCCAGGTGGTGACCGCGGCGATCAGGGCCTCCTGCACCGCGTCCTCGGCGTCGGCGAAGTCGCCGTAACGGCGGATGAGCGCGCCGAGCACCTGCGGAGCCAGCTCGCGCAGCAGGTCCTCGGTACCCGGTCCCGTGGTCATAGCCCTCGTGGTCCTAACCCCGTGGTCATAGCCCCGTGGTCATAGCCCCGTGGTCATAAGCACTGTGCACACCGCACCGCTCACAGCTCCGGGTCCGGCGCGCTCAGCACCTGGCGCACCTCGATCCGCTGCCGGATCGGCTCGCCGCCGGCGCCGGGCGCCGCCGATGCCCTGGCCGCGATCTCGATCGCGCGCTCCTCGGTCTCCACGTCCACCAGCCGGTAACCGGCCAGCAGCTCCTTGGACTCCGGGAACGGGCCGTCGGTGATCACCGGGGCGCCGGTGCCGTCCCAGGTCACGAACCTGGCCTGGTCCGGGCCGGCCAGGCCCTGGGCGTCGACGAGCTCGCCCAGCCCGGCCAGCTCGGCGTTCAGCGCCTGCTGGAACGCGATGTGGGCGCTGATGTCCGCCGGGTCCCACTCCGACATCGGCGGGCAGTCCGACTCGACCTGTCCGTAGTTCTGCAGCAGCAAGAATCGCATCGCTTCATCCTTCCCGGTCCGCGGCACCGGCGTGCCGCCCTCGACCGGATGTCACCGCCGCGGCCGGATTCTCGACATCCCCTGCGGCCCCCGCGGCCGGTGTTTAGGTCATCGCGCAGCGCTATGGCACCGCGCAGCGCTATGGCACCGCGCGGCGCTAAGACACCGCAGGCGGCGGCGAACACCGCGAACCAGGCGATCGCGGAGAGGTAGAAACCGCGCTCGATCGCGCCGAACCGGGCCCGGACGGCCGGCCGCGAGCCGGCCAGCAGCATGCCCGCCAGGCAGGCGGCCATCGCGAAGCCGAGCGCGGCCGACACCGGCGCCAGGCCGGGCCACCGGCCGGCCTGGTCCAGCGCGGCGGCCAGCCGGAACGCGCAGACCGTGACGGCACCGACTAGCAGCAGCACCACCAGCCTGGCGACCCGGCCGCCCACGGCACGGTCCAGGCCGGCCGCCAGGGCCAGGCCTGCCACGCCGAAGGCGATCGTGGCGACCCGGTATCCGGCCCGGTAGCCGGTGATCCCGTACTGGCTGACGGCGCTGCGCACCGGGGACAGCCCGGTCGGCCGGACGTGCAGGTAGCCGAGGCTGGCCAGCACCACGGCCAGGGCCAGCAGGGCGGCCACCCCGGCCGCGGCTATCATCGCCCGGCTCCGCTCGCCCGCGTCATCGCCCGCTCCGATCCGCCCGCTCCGGCCCGGTCACCGGGTCCGCCCAGCGGACTTCTGCGGGCAAGATACCGCGGGCCGGGCTCGGTCAGCCGGGGTCGGTGGCGTGGCGGCGCAGCCAGGTCTGCGGCTGGCCGGACTCCGCCGCGATCGCGTTCCAGGTCCAGCCCTGCGACCTGCGGGCGCCGATGTAGCCGGCGATGCCGGGGTAGCCGAGGTCGGCGGCCACCCGCGCGGCGCGCTGCCGCGCCGCGTGGCGCTTGGCGGCGTGGCCGACCCGGTCCAGCCCGTGGCGGCGCAGCGCGGACTCGACCGCGTGCCGGGAGAATCCCGTTTCCGCGGCGATGGCGGTCACGGTCCGGTGCTGCCCGGCGTGCCGCTCGGCCAGGTAGGCGGCGACGTCACCGAAGCCGAGGCCGCGCAGCACCGGCAGCCACGGCGCGTCCAGCCGGTCCCTGGCGCCCTGCCGGGCTGCCTGCGCCACGGCCGGGTCCAGCCGGCCGAGGTGCCGGGACAGCCAGTCCTTGTGCAGGCCGGCCCGGCGGCTGATCTCAGCGAGGCTGTCGCCGGCCCGGGTCCGCGCGAGGACCAGGGCACGCAGGTCCGGGTGCCCGGTCCGGCGGGCCGCCGCGTCGGCGACGCTGGCCAGGTGCCGGTCGGCCCGCTCCCGGTTCGCCCTGGCGATGGCCTCCGGCGCGATTTCCTGCCGCGCGCGGGCGGTCTTGCGGCGGCGCTGCGCCGGGAAAGCCCGGCCGCGGGCTGCCGCGGCCGCATCCCCGGCCAGCTCGCCGGCCCTGGCCCGCTGCCGGCCCGCCGCGCTGCCGTCCCGGATGGCCGGCTCGAACACCAGCCGGGCGGCGAGGGCGGTCGCCCGCAGTTTGCGGGTATCCGGGCCCTCCAGTGACTGGCCCCGCTCCAGCCCGAATGCCTCGCAGTACTGCTGCTTGGTCCAGCCGTGCGCGGCCAGGTGCGCGGTAACCGAGCGCAGCGCCCGGCCGCACAGGTGACAGGTCACCAGCGAGCCGCTGACGACGACCTCGCCCACCGGCGCATAACACAGCGTGCCGTCGGCCAGCGCCCCGACCACCGGCCGGACCGGTGCGGCCGTGCTGGACCCGCGGCCAGCACGGCGGACCCGGCCGGGCGCCACTGGAGCCCGGCCCGCCCCGGTGAGCGGGCTGGCCATCTCGGCGGACATAACCGGCCTCCCCCGGTATGCGTACTAGTAACACTGAGACTACCGGAGCTTTGAGCCCGGCTGCCACCCCCGCGGCGCGCTGCCGGGCGGGCCGCCGCGGACGTCGTAGCCTTGCTCCATGTCCGCCTCAGCCGAGCCCGCGCTGTCGCTGGCCGAGTGGCTGGCGCTGTGCCTGGTCTGCGAGGAGCCACGGCACGGGTTCGCGATTGCCCGGCTGCTCGGTCCCGGCGGCAGCATGGGCGAGGTCTGGCGGGTGCCCAAGCCCGTGGTCTACCGGGCGCTACAGCGGCTGGAGCAGCTCGGGCTGGTCCGGGCCACCCAGCAGCCGTCCCGCCAGGGACCGGTCCGCTCGCTGGTCACGGCCACCGGCGCCGGGCAGCGGGCGGCCGCGGCCTGGCTGACCCGGCCGGCCGGCCACAACCGGGACGTGCGCTCGGAGCTGCTGGTGAAGCTCGCCCTGCTGGACCGCTCCGGCGGTGCCGTGCAGCCGCTGGTTGAGGCGCAGCGGGAGCAGCTGCTGCCGGTGGCCGAGTCGCTGCGGGAGCGCCTCGGCGCGGCTACCGGGTTCGATCACACCCTGATCCTGTGGCGGTGCGAGATGATGGCCGCGACCCTGCGGTTCCTCGATAGCGTGCAGGCCACGGCGGTGACCCCGGCCGCCGTCCCCTAGCCGTCAGGCGATCACCCGACCACCAGGGAGAACCGTTGCGGAGCAGGCAGTACGCCCCGGATGTGCTGGCCGCGTGGCCCCGGCGTCCCGGCACGAGCCGGGACTCGCTGCCCAGGGTGCCGGCCGAGCCGGGGCTGGTGGTCGAGGACGGCGCCGGGGAGTTCTGCGGCGCGGTGATCCGCTGCGAACCCGATGCGGTCACGCTCGAGGACCGGCACGGCAGGCAGCGGGTGTTCCCGCTCAGCCCGGCCACGTTCCTGCTGGAGGGGCAGCGGGTGGTGCTGGTCCGGCCGCCCCAGCCGCCGGACCGCAGGGCCCGGCGGTCCCGGCGGACCCGGCGGGCGCCCGGCCAGGACCGCATCCGGGTCCGTGGCAGCGCCGCCGAGCCGGGCCAAGGTGGCCAGGGCGAGCCGGATCTACGTCGAGGGCCGGCACGACGCCGAGCTGGTGGAGCGGGTCTGGGGCGATGACCTGCGCGACGCCGGAGTCGTGGTGGAGTCCCTGGACGGCGTCGACGACCTGCCCGCGATCGTGGCCGGGTTCGGCCCCGGCCCGGAGCGCCGGCTGGGCGTCCTGGTCGATCACCTCGTGGACGGATCGAAGGAAAGCAGGATCGCCGCCGGGGTCCGGTCCCCTTACGTGCTGGTCGCCGGGCACCCGTTCATCGACGTGTGGGCCGCGGTCAAGCCCGCGGCGGCGGGCATCGATGCCTGGCCGCGGATTCCGCCCGGCACGCCGTGGAAGGAGGGCGTGCTGGCCGCGATCGGCTGGCCGGAGGACACCGGCCGGGCCTGGCAGCGCATCCTGCGGTCGGTAAGGTCCCTCACCGACCTGGAGCCGGAGTTCCTCGGCCGGGTGGAGGAGCTGATCGACTTCGTGACCGCTCCGGGCGCGCGCTAGCTGCCTGGCGGCCGGGCCCGTTGCTAGCCGCCCGGCGGCTCTGCTGCCGACGGCACCGGCGCGGGCGGCACCGGCGCGGGCGGCACCGGCGCGGGCGGGCCGGCCGCCAGCCGGCCCGGCATCTGGGTCCGGTCCTGCCAGCGGGTCTCCAGCCACCAGGTGCAGCCGGCCTGCGCCCAGGGCGCGATCTGCGCCGCCGCCGCGGCCGGGTCGGCCGGGGTCTCGCCGTCGGCCACCACGTCCAGGCCGGGACCGGCGCCGTGGCCGGCCAGCCAGGCCAGCATCGCCCGCTGGTCATCCGGTGCCGGATCCCGCCCGTCCAGGTCGTACTGCGGGATGATTCCGTCGCAGCGCAGCACTCGCCGCATCGACTTGGGCCGCGGCCACACCCCGACCACCCAGATCGGGATCCGCGGCTGCACCGGACGGATGGCCGCGGTCAGGTCCATCCGGCCGGTGCGGTACCGGTAGTGCTGGCCCTGATAGCTGGTCTGGCCCTGCCACAGGCCGCGGATCAGGTCGATCCCCTCGTCCATCAGCTCGGCCCGGCCGCGCAGGTCGGTGACCTCCCCGGTATCGGGCAGGTCGGTGCCGAGCGCACCGACGCCGACCGCGAGGATGGCGCGGCCGCCGGACAGCTGGTCCAGCGTGGCTACCTGGCTGGCGACCTTCCACGGACGCCGCCAGGGCAGCGGGGTGAGCATCGTGCCCAGCCGGATCCGCTCGGTCCTGACGGCGATCGCGGCCAGCAGGCTCCAGGCATCGACGCCGTAGGCGGCCTCCCAGACGAACACCCCGTCCCAGCCCGCGTGCTCCGCCCGCACCGCCTGATCCAGCTGCTCGACCGCGGTGCCGCCGGGCAGCACGACTGCGTAACGCACGGGTCCGGCCATGGTCCGGTTCTATCAGAGCCCCCCGACAGTCCGGGCCCGCGGCCAGATCGCCAGATCGGCGGCTGACCGCCGGGCCGGGCCGCGGCGAGCCGAGGCCCGGCTGCCCGGCCGGGACCGGCTTATGCTGGCGTGATGCGCCTGGTCTCGCTGCTGCCGTCGGCCACCGAGATCGTGTACGCGCTGGGCCTTGGCGAGCAGCTGGTCGGAGTCACGTTCGAATGCGACGAGCCGCCGGCGGCCAGGACCGAGAAGACCGTGGTGGTCGGCGGCCGGGACACCAGCGGGATGAGCCCGGCCGAGATCGACGGCTACGTGCGCGCTCAGATGGCGGCGGGCCGGGACCTCTATACCCTGCACGCCGGGGCGCTGGCGGGGCTGGCGCCGGACCTGATCCTGACCCAGGATCTGTGCCGGGTGTGCGCGGTGCCGTCCGGCGACGTCACCGGCGCGCTGGATCACCTGGGCTGCCAGGCCGAGGTGCTGTCCCTGGATCCGCACACGCTGGATGAGGTGCTCGGCTCTATCCTGACCGTCGGCGAGCGGACCGGGGCAGCTGACCGGGCCGCGCAGCTGGTGCAAGCCCTGCGCGCCAGGCTGGACCGGGTGAAGGCCAGTGTGGCCGGGCGGGACCGGCCGCGGGTCGCGCTGGTCGAGTGGGTGGACCCGCCGTTCACCGCCGGGCACTGGATACCCGACCTGGTCACCGCCGCCGGCGGTCAGCCGGTCGCAGCCCGGCCGGCCGCCAGTTCGGTCCAGACCACCTGGGCGGAGATCGCTGCCGCGGCTCCGGACCTGGTGCTGGTCGCGCCCTGCGGCTTCCACCTGGACGGCGCTATCGGACAGGCCAGGCTCGCCGCGCTGGAATTGCCCGGTACCCCGGTGTGGGCCATCGACGCCGACGCGATCGTGGTGCGGCCCGGGCCCCGGCTCGTCGACGGGGCCGAGGCGATCGCCTCGATCCTGCACCCCGGCGCGGTGCCGCCATCGCCCGCTCAGTCCGTCCGACGGGTGGCCTGACCGGCAACTCGCCGTGGGTGCGGTCTTTTAGGGCTGCCGCTGCAGCCCTAAAAGACCGCGGCTGTCGCTGGCGGCGCGGCAGGCGCCCCCGGCATCACATGCTGGGTGTACGTGCCGCAGGCGCGGAAACCCAGCCGCCGGTACAGCCGCTCTCCCAGCCCGGAGGCCTGCAGCACGGCGACGCCGAGCCCGGCCTCGCGCGCCGCGCGCAGCGCGGCGAGGGTGATCGCGGTGCCGTAGCCGCGGCGGCGGCAGCCGGCCAGCGTGGCCACGCAGTACACCCCGGCCAGGCCTTCCTGGCAGAACAGCTCGGCGGTGCAGGCCGGCCCGCCGCCGTGATAGCCGACCAGGTACCTGGACGGGCTGCCGGCGGCCAGTGCCGCGGCGGCGGTCAGCTCGTAGAAGCGGCGGACAGCTGGTGCCGGCGGGTCCGAGTCCACGGCCAGCACCCCGGCGAAGCCGGCCAGCTCGCCCGGCGAGGCAACCGGGCGGATGTCGAGACCAGGCACCGGCTCCGGTGCCGGCAGCGCGTCGATCGGGGCCCACATGGCAGTGTCAGTCTCTACCGGCGGCCAGCCGGCCGCGGTCAGCCGGGCGGCGAGGTCGCCCGGAGCCGAGGCCGGGCCGACCCACCAGGTGAAACGCCGTCCGGCAGCGGCCAGTTCCGCAGCCGTCTGCCGGATCCGGGCCGCCGCCTCGCCGGGCCGCAGCCGCGCCGCCGCCACGATGTTGAATGTGCCGTCGTCGATGCCGCTGTCGGCGACCAGGAGATCGGGCTCCTGCCGCACGGTCATGCCCGGCGTCCGCCGGTGCAGGTGACTGGCATGCCCGGCCAGGTTCAGCTCCATCCGCAGCAGCAGGTCGCGCACGGACCCGATCCTAGGGTCCGGGCACCGTCAGGTCTGATCCGCGCCGACCGCGTGCTGACCGAGTGGCTCCGCTCGCCCGCTCTTGCTCCGCAGCACCAGCACCGCCCCGGCCAGCGCCAGCAGGATAAGGATCACGGCTACGGTGGCCGCGGCGGGGAACCCGCTCCGGCCAGCGGCAGCAGTGAAGGCGATGCTGGCGCGCTCGCTGTGCGTGAGCACGCCGCTGTCCTCGTCAATCACCGCGCGCCACGGGCCGCCCGGCAGCTTCGCCGGAAGGGGCACCCGGACCGGGTACGACTGGCCGGGCGCGATGACTGTCGGAATGGCGGTGTAGGGACCCGCCCGTAGCCCGTCGGACTGGCTGGTCAGGGTGAGCTGGCCGGTGAGGGCGACGGCAAGGCCGCCGGTGTTATGCACCTGGACGCTGGCCAGCTTCTTGCCCCTGCGCGTCACCGTGCCTGACATTGCCCCGAGCGTGAAGCTGGACGGCGGCCCGCCGCCTCGCCCGACTGTCAGGTAGACCTGGATGCCGACCCGGTTGACCAGCGTGATGTTCGCGCGCTGGCGGCGCTGGTTCATCCGCCCGCGCAGCACGCTGCTGCCCTGCGCCCAGATGATCGCGTACTGCTCCCCCTTGGGCGCGCGACGCGGCACCGCGATGGTGACCAGCACGTACCGCCTCTGTCCCGGCTTGAGCAGCAGCAGATGCTGCCTCACCCGGATCCAGGTGGTCAGCAGGTTCCGCCCGTACTGCGCCTTGACGGGCAGGAACTGGCCGTGCCTGATCATCGCGGCCGCGGCGTAGATGCGGAGCAGGACCGGGGTGGTGCCGAGATTGCCGACCTGGACCAGCCGGTGGATGACCCTGCCAGGGCGCAGGGTCTCGATGATGTTCACCCTGGCCCGCGGATCGTTACGCTCGCTGACCGGCACCTGCACCAGCCGCATCCCGAAATCGGTGCGCTGGACCGGCCGCGATGACAGGGGGGTGGCGTGCTGGGCCGGGCGGGACACGGCCCGCGCGACCGCGTCAGCGCTGGTCGCCGCCATGGCCGTGCCGGTGGCCGCCACGGTCGTAGCCGTGGCGGCCAGCGCCAGCACTGCCAGCAGTCGCTGGGGTATCATCGTCGGCCCGGTCAGGTGGCGTTCGTGACCGAGTGCAGGATGGTGCCGTTGTAGGTACCGGCCGCCACCCCGGTCGGGAAGGTGACCGTGATGGTCGGATCCCAGGTACAGGCGTTGTCGCCGAACAGGCCGGTGCCGGTGAACGCGGTGATGGGATTGGTCAGATCGCCCGCAAACCCCGTGAACGTGCCGGTTCCGGTGGTGCTCGTGCAGCCCGCGGTGGCGTCATAGTTGACGTCGCTGTCCGGAATTGTCTCGTTGGTAGTTCCCGCGCCAGTGGTGAATGGCACCGACATCTCAACGGTCGCGGTCCAGCTGCCGTTGTCCGGCGAGGTGTTATCGGTCACGGTGACGTCGCCGAGCGGGTCCGAGAGCGTGGTCGAGGTGTTGATGTCAGCGCTGCCCAGGTCGGCGGTGCCCGGCGTGGAGATGGACAGCAGTCCGGTGGTGGTCAGCGTGAACGAGGTGCTGGTGGGCCCGTCGGACGCTAAGGCGGCGGGTGCCGACCCCATCGCCACCGCGACCATGGCCGCGGCAGCGGTCGCCATTGTCGCGAAGAATGCTCTGCGCACGTTTCCCCCAAGAGTGCGTTTGCGCCCGGCAGCCGAATGCGCCAAGGCTAGTCACTGTAAGTAGTTTCCATCTAACAGTCCGCCATAAACCGAGGCCAGTGACACGCCGGCAACCCGGCCCTGGTTTTGCTCAGGTCCTCCTGGCCAGCTATCTCCACGGTCCGAGCGGGGTCACCGCGCGGTCGAGGAAGATCATCGGCACCGGAGGATCCGTTTCGCCTTGACCGGTAACGCGGTAACCCAGGCGGCGGTAGAACTCGATGACGCCGGTGCGCTCGGGCCGGACGTCAAGCACCAGCCGGGTGAAGCCGTGCTCGGCGGCATGCTGGTGCAGGCGGCTCATCAGGGCCACGGCGATGCCGCGGCCACGGCAGGCCGGGCGGACGTAGAGGCGCTTGATCTCGCCGGTGCCCGGCGGCAGCCGGGCGGCCAGGCCAGTGCAGCCAGCCGGGTAGCGGCCAAGGCGGGCAGTCAGCAGAACGCCCGGCGGCGGATAGGCGGCGGCCAGGTCACGGCACTCGCGGGCGAGCACCGGCGGCAGCCCGTTCGGGCTGTCCGGCACCGGCCGGCCGGTCTCGGCCTGGGTAGCCGCCATGTACTCGAAGACCAGCGCCGCCGCCTCGCGCTCGCGGCCGGCCGCGAGCGCGTCGCTGACCCGCAGTAGCGCCATGTGCGGATCCTCGCAGCCGCCGGGCCGGCTCACGGCGCTGGGACGCTATCACCTCTACCTCCTGGGTGCAGTCCGCAGCCGTCAGGGGCGTTCGTCACCGCGGATCACGACCACCGGGCACGGCGCGTGGTGGACGCAATGCTGGCTCACCGAGCCGAGCAACGCGCCTGCGAAGCCGCCATGCCCGCGGCAACCGACCACGAGCAGGTCCGCCCCCGCCGCCGCGCTGAGCAGAGCGGGGGCCGGGAGGTCGGCCACCACGTGCTGCCGGATGCTGACCCCGGCCAGCGGGCCGGCCTCGCTGACGGCTTCGGCAAGGGTCTTGGCAGCTATCTCGTCGTAGTTCGCCTCGTCCATCACGGCCGCTGGGGCCCAGCCATAGCCGCCGCCCGACGGCGGGTAGTGCCAGGCGATCACCGCATCCACGGTGCCGCCGGTCAGCCCGGCCTGCCGGACTGCCCAGCGGAGCGCCGTGACAGAGGACGGCGAGCCATCCACGCCCACTACTATCCGGGCCGACTCTGATTCCTTCGGTGCGGGCATCTCGCTCTCCTTAGCACTCGCGTTCTGGCGGCGGCTCGCTGCCATGCAGGCCGACCATTTTCAGCATGTGCCGGCAGGCTGCTGAGCACGAGAGGCAGAACGCCCGTGGCGGCAGGACCTTCGTCCCGCCGCCACCGCGCGGCTGAGGCCGCTGGGCAGGCAACCCTCAACTGGTCAGGTGGCCCGGATCCGCCGGCCGGAGATCCGGCCCGGCGCGATGCGCACGTAGACCTCGCGCTCACCGCCCGCCCAGGGCCAGACCGCCGCATGCTCCCGCAGGGAAGTCACCTCCGCCGGGTCCGCCACCTGCTCGGCCGGGCCGAGCACCAGGACACTCCAGCCCTCCCGCATGGCCTCGTCCAGCCGGTCAACCTCGAACCCGGCCTCGCCGCCATCAGCGTGGCCAGCCAGGAAACCGCTGCCGGCGGTCCGGAAGATCACCGTTCCGGCAGACATGGCGAAGTTGACCGGCAGCATGACCGGTCCGTCCGGAGTTGAGAAGCCGACCCGGCCGATCCCGCCCGGCTCGAGCAGCCGCAGGCACTCGGCCACGGTGAGCTCCTCGAGCACCGGACGGCTAGCCGGGCCGCCGCGACCTGGCGGCTGGCCTGCCTCACCACCGAGCAATTCGGCCGTGCTGGTCCCGAGCGCGGCAGCGATCTGGTTCAGTGCTGCGGACGTGAGCTGAGACGGGTACAGCTCGACGTATTCCAGGTATTGCGCGCTCATGCCAGCCCGCTCTGCGAGCTGCGGCACGGTCAGCTGGAGTTCCTGGCGCCGGTAAGAGATCCGCCTGCCCAGATCGCCGGGGCCGGGCGGGGCCGGCCACGGCCAGGCGCCCGGTTCCTGGCCTGCTCGCTGCTCAGCGCTCACTCGGTTCACACCTCCCGGGTCTGGCCGACGACGATGCTGCCTGGCAGCTGCCCCGCACCGGCCGTGTCTCGCTCTTACTGATTATCTTGACCGGGTACCCCTTTTAGCAGGGCATTTGGCCGTGGCAGGCCGGGACCATGGGCCCTGGCGCAGGACACGCCTGGCTGGTTCGATAGCGGAGAACTCTTGGCCGGCTGAGTACAGCCGGTCCGGCTAGGTGCGGCACGGAACAGTCAGGGAAGCGAGGCGAGTGCGATGGCCGACGATGGGCAGGAGCGGCAAGTCATAGTGATCGGCGTGGACGGCTCACCGGAGTCCGTGGCGGCGCTGCGCTGGGCGAGCCGTTACTCCGGCAGTACCGGCGCTGCCCTGCGCGCGGTGCTGGCCTGGCATTTCCCGTCCGCGGTGGGCCCGGCGCCGGCCGGGGTGGCGCCGGAGCCGGTCAGGGACGAGGTCGAAGGCCGGATGCGCGACGACCTCGCCGCCGCGATCGAGTCGGCCCGCCTCGGCCCCGCGGCCGGCCAGGTAGAGGCCAGGGTCAGCTACGGGCACCCGGCACAGGTGCTGATCGATGAGTCGAAGGACGCTGACCTGCTGGTGGTGGGCCACCGCGGCCGCGGCGCGTTCGCCAGCATGCTGGTGGGCTCGGTCAGCATTCACTGCGTCACTCACGCGCACTGCCCGGTGGTCGTTGTCCGCGGCGCCGACGAGGAGTAGCGGACGATCCCGCCGGCCTGCGCCAGGCCCGCAGACTCCCCAGGAGGATCACCGGTGACCCGAACCCCGCTGACCTCGGCGGAGGCCAGCCTGATCGACGCCTACTGGCGGGCGGCGAACTACCTGTCCGTCGGCCAGATCTACCTGATGGCCAACCCGCTGCTGACCGAGCCGCTGCGACCAGAGCACACCAAGCCGCGGCTGCTCGGGCACTGGGGCACGACACCCGGCCTGAACTTCGTCTACGCGCACATGAACCGGGTGATCCGCAACTGGGGCCTGGAGGCCATGTACGTGCTCGGTCCCGGCCACGGCGGCCCGGCGGCGGTGGCGAACGCCTACCTCGAGGGCACCTATACCGAGGTCTACCCGCAGGTCACCAGGGACGAGGCGGGCCTGGCAAGGCTGTTCCGGCAGTTCTCCTTCCCTGGCGGCATCCCCAGTCACGTCGCCCCGGAGACGCCGGGGTCCATCCACGAGGGCGGGGAACTCGGTTACGCGCTCTCGCACGCTTACGGCGCCGCCTTCGACAACCCGGACCTGCTGGTCTGCTGCGTGGTCGGGGATGGCGAGGCGGAGACCGGGCCGCTGGCGACGAGCTGGCACTCGAACAAGTTCCTGAGCCCGGTGACCGATGGCGCGGTGCTGCCGATCCTGCACCTGAACGGCTACAAGATCGCCAATCCGGCGGTGCTCGCCCGGATCGGCGACGATGAGCTGACCTCGCTGCTCGAGGGCTACGGGCACACGGTGCACTGGGTGTCCGGCGACGATCCGGCCCAGATGCATCAGCTCATGGCCGCGACCCTGGATGAGGTCGTGGGCGAGATCACCGGCATCCAGCGGCGCGCCAGGGAACGGGACGACCCGGCCCGGCCGCGCTGGCCGATGATCGTGCTGCGCAGCCCCAAGGGCTGGACCGGCCCCAAGATCGTCGACGGCCTGCCGGCGGAGGGCACCTGGCGCTCCCATCAGGTGCCGCTGCCGGAGGTGCGTACCAACCCCGAGCACCTGGCCCAGCTGGAGTCGTGGCTGCGCAGCTACCGCCCGGACGAGCTCTTCGATGACCAGGGCGCGCTGGTCGCCGAGCTGGCCGAGCTGCCGCCCAGGGCGGCACGGCGGATGAGCGCCAGCCCGCATGCCAACGGCGGGCTGGGTGTTCAGGACCTGACGCTGCCGGACTTCCGCGATTACGGCGTCGCGGTGGAGAAGCCGGGCAGCACCTTCGCCGAGGCAACCAGGGTCCTCGGCGTGTTCCTGCGCGACGTGATCCGGGCGAACCCGCGCCAGTTCCGGCTGTTCGGACCGGATGAGACGGCATCGAACCGGCTCCAGGCCGTGTTCGAGGCGACCGAGCGGCAGTGGAACGCCGAGCGGCTGCCGACCGATGACCATCTCGCCCCGGAGGGCCGGGTGATGGAGATGCTGTCCGAGCACCAGTGCCAGGGCTGGCTCGAGGGGTACCTGCTCACCGGGCGGCACGGCCTGTTCAACTGCTACGAGGCGTTCATCCACCTGGTCGACTCGATGTTCAACCAGCACGCCAAGTGGCTGAAGAGCACCCGCCAGATCCCCTGGCGA
Organism: uncultured Actinomycetota bacterium; assembly: GCA_963719705.1. Lineage (GTDB taxonomy): Bacteria > Actinomycetota > Actinomycetes > Streptosporangiales > Streptosporangiaceae > CAVRCV01. The sequence continues at coordinate 203,656 of CAVRCV010000003.1, read as the reverse complement.
CGGCCCATCGCGTCGCTGAATTACCTGCTGTCCAGCCACGTCTGGCGGCAGGACCATAACGGCTTCTCGCACCAGGACCCCGGCTTCATCGACCATGTGGTGAACAAGAAGGCGGAAGTCATCCGGGTATACCTGCCGCCAGACACGAACTGCCTGCTCTCGGTGATGGATCACTGCCTGCGGAGCAGGCATTACGTGAACGTGATCCTGGCCGGCAAGCAGCCCGCGCTCAGCTACCTCGGCATGGATGAGGCGGTCCTGCACTGCACCAGGGGCCTGGGGATCTGGGAGTGGGCATCGAACGACGCGGGCGATCCCGACGTGATCCTGGCCTGCTGCGGCGACATCCCCACCCTGGAAGCCCTGGCCGCGGCGGACATCATCCGCGCGGAACTGCCGGAGCTGCGGGTGCGCTTCGTCAACGTGGTCGACCTGATGCGGCTGGAACCGGACAGCGAGCACCCGCACGGCCTGCCCGACACCGAGTTCGACACCATCTTCACCACGGACAAGCCGGTCATCTTCGCCTACCACGGCTACCCATGGCTCATCCACCGCCTCACCTACCGCCGGACGAACCACCCCGGGTTCCACGTCCGCGGGTACAAGGAGGAGGGCACCACGACGACCCCGTTCGACATGGTGATGCTGAACGACCTCGACCGCTTCCACCTTGTGATGGATGTCATCGACCGGGTACCCGGCCTGGGCTCGCGGGAGGCCGGGCTGCGCCAGCGGATGGCCGACGAGCGAGTGCGCTGCCGCGCCCACACCCGCGCCGAGGGCGAGGATCCGGCCTGGATCCGGGACTGGACCTGGCCTGGCCGCGCTAGCCATGCGCCTGCTGGTGGTGAACGTCGGTTCATCCAGCCTGAAACTGTCAGTGCTGGACGGCGAGACGCGGCTGGCCGCCGACAGCCTGGCCGCGCCGGCCGGCCAGCCCGACGAGACAGCGGTCGGGCAGATGATCGCCCGCCATGCACCGATCGGCGCGGTGGCGCACCGGATCGTGCACGGCGGGGCCGAGTTCACCGCGCCGGTACTGGTCGATGACCGGGTCCGCGCCCGGCTGGAGGCGCTGACCGACCTCGCGCCGCTGCACCTGCCCAAGTCGCTGGCCGGCCTGGACCTGATCAGCCGCCTGCTGCCGGGGATCCCCGCCTTCGCGTGCTTCGACACCGCGTTTCACGCCACCCTGCCGGCCGCGGCGGCCACCTATGCGCTGCCGGCCCGCTGGCGGCAGCGGTGGCCGCTGCGGCGGTTCGGCTTTCACGGCCTGTCGCACGCCTGGGCCGCCGGCCGCGCCGCCGAGCTGGCGGGCCGCCCGCCGCAGGCACTGCGGCTGGTGACGTGCCACCTGGGCGCCGGCGCGTCGCTGGCCGCGGTGCGCCACGGCGTCTCGGTCGACACCACGATGGGCTTCACCCCGCTGGAGGGCCTGGTCATGGCCACCCGGTCCGGCAGCGTCGATCCCGGCCTGGTGCTGTGGCTTGAGGAGCACGTCGGCCTGCCGCCGGCCGAGCTCGCCTCGGCCCTGGAGCACCGGTCCGGGCTGCTCGGGCTGGCCGGGACGGCGGACATGCGCGAGGTCCTTGAGGCGGAGTCGGCCGGGTCGGCCGAGGCGGCCCTGGCGGTCGCCGTCTACCTGCACCGGCTCCGGGCCGGGATCGCGTCCATGGCCGCCGCCATGGACGGGCTCGACGCCCTGGCCTTCACCGGCGGGGTCGGCGAGCGGGCACCGTCGATCCGGCTGCGGGCCGCGGCGGGCCTCGGCTTCCTCGGCGTCTTCATCAGCCCGGACGCCAACTCATCGGCCCGCCCGGACGCCGAGATCAGCACGCCCGGATCACCGGTACGCGCCTTCGTGATCGAGGCGTGCGAGGACCGGCAGATCGCCCGCGAGCTAGCGGCCCTGCTCGGCAGCGGGCCAGGATCTGGCTCAGCCACCGGTACCGGGTTAGTTTCCCGCCAGGCCTGAGAGCTCGCGGCGAGCTTGCCCGCGCCCGGCGCTATGCCAGCGGAGTTGGATGGTGCTCCGGCCCCGCCGGGCCGGCCGGAATCCAGTCGATGACGTCGGCGACCGGGCGCCGCGGCGCCGCAGCGGTGACCGGCAGTCCGTAGCCCATCCGCAGGATCATCTGCGGCTCCTCGCTGCCGGAGCGGGCGTCGCGGACCAGCCACCCGCTGCCGGCCTCCAGCGGCTGGGTCAGCGGGCAGAGCGAGATGCCGCGGCAGGTGGCGGTCAGCCACGCCCGCTCCATCGCCTGCCCGGCGGCGAGCCAGCCCCGCGGGCCGCCGGAACGGACCGACAGCACGGCCAGCTGCGGGCGATCCTCAAACCAGGCGTACCGGCCGGGCTGCCCGCGCACTGCCGCGAAACGGCGGACCGGGTCACCGCCGTCCGGGGACCTCGGCCCGAGCGCGGCACCGGGAATGCCGTCTGCCTCCCGCGCCCCGCCGGTCCAGCGGTCAAGCTCGGCGCGGTAGGCCGGGTCGCCAAACAGCTCGAGCTCAGCGTCGACGGCAAGGTGCCGCACCCGAGCGGCCTCCTCGGGGTCCAGGAAGTGCAGGATCCCGCCCTCGGCGTCGGCAGCCCCGGCCAGCTCGGCCAGAATGCCCTGCGGGACCGGCCGGGTGCTGTACGGCTCGCGGTTTGTCCGGCGCCGGGTAATGGCCGCCCGCAGCTCAAGGTCCCACGCCGTCACCGGACGCGGCTGCGCCAGCCTGACCTCGGCCAGGAGCAGCGGCAGCGCAGGCTCGGGCAGCAGCCGGACCTCGGGCTCCAGGCCTGCTGCCGTCGCCGCGACCCGCAGGTTGAGCAGCGCGGCGCCGCAGGAGATGTGGGCGGCGCGGCCGCGGGGATCGGCCACCGGCAGCATCCTGGCGGCGTCGGCAAGCACTTCGACGGTCTCCGCCGCCGTCGCGGATCCGGAACCTCCAGGGCTGGGTGTTGTGCAAAGACGGTGCGAGCGTCGCCATTGCTACCAGGTAGCGGGCCCGGCTCGCCGTGGTCGGCGTCACCGGCCTGCTGTCGATGTCTGTCATGCTGCTCATCTCCCGATGCCGGTCAAGTCCAGCGTTGCCCGGCAGGGCCGGGGATCACAGGGCCGGAAGGCGGTTCGCAGCGGGACCAAGGTCCGGTTACTCGGCCAGCGCAGTCAGCGGAGCCTGCGCAGGAAGGGATCCCCCGGCACTGCCGGGCTCACCCGGATCCGCACCTGCATGACCCGGACGCCTGCCGGGCTCGCCACGACCGGGCTGAGATCCAGTTCACTGATCTCCGGCACGTCGCTGGCCAGCCGCGATACCCGCAGCAGCAACCCGGCCAGGGCCTCGGTATCAGCCTGCGGGGCCCCCGGTGGCCGAGCAGCAGCGGTGCCGCGCGGACCGCGCGGATCAGCTCGGCCGCGTCGGCGTCGGTGAGCGGGGTCAGCCGGGCAGCGTGATCGCCCAGCACCTCGGCGGCCGCTCCCCCAACGCCGAAGATGACCAGCGGCCCGAAGACCGGTTCCTGGATCACCCTGATCCGGACCTCGACGCCATCGGCGGGCTCCTGCCGCGCTGCCGCCTCATCCGGCCCGGCACCAGCCGCCTCCGGCCCGACCCGGATCTGATAGCACGCCAGCAGCTCAGCGGACTGGCCGGACGGCAGCCAGCCGCCGCCGGGCCGGGCCGCCAGGACATCCGCCACCAGCTCACGCGCGTCGGCCGGGCGCAGCCCGTCCAGCTCGGGGATCGTGCCCTGCTGCCGGTCCCGCCAGGCCCGGTAACGGGCCGCGTGACCTAGCGCACGCGCGGCTGACTCCGGGTAGGCGTAACCGGGCAGGCCATCAACGGCGGGCCGGTCCCGCGCCAGGCACGGCTCCGGCGGCAGCTGTCCCCGGTCTCAGGTTCCCGGCGCATCGCCCCCGGCCAGCGCCGAGGATGCGCACGGATTCCGCCTGGTCGAGCAGCACTATGGCGAACGGCTTGCGGACGGCGGCCGAGGTCATGGCGGCGCGCAGGTCGCTTATGGCCGTGGGCGCGGTCACCGCCAGCACCGCGTCGACATTATCGTCGGCTGCCACCAGTTCCAGGCAGCGGCGGAACTGCCCAGTCGCGACCATGGCCGTGGTAACCACCGGGCCGGTGACATCCGCGCCGGATGGCAGCAGCCCCCGGAGCCGGCGCCTTGTCGGCGCCGCCAGCCCGGCCACGTGCAGCCCGCTGGCGGCGCAGGCATCGGCGGCGAGAACCCCGGCGGCGCCGTCGTTGGACACGATGGCTATCCGGTTGCCCGCCGGCAGCGGCTGGCAGGATAGCAGCGCCGCGGCCTCAACCAGCTCGCCAAGGCTGCTGGCAGCGATGATCCCGGCCTGGCCGAACAGTGCCTCCCTGGTGACCAGGCCGCCCGCGCGCTGATCCGGGCCAGTCTGGCCGGTCATGACCGTCAGCACGGGCATGCGCTGGCCGACCCGGCGCGCAGTCCGGGCGAACTTGCGCGGGCTGCCGAAGGAATCGACGTACAGGATGGCCAGCCGGGTCTGCCCGTCCTGCTCCCACCAGGCCAGCAGGTCGTTGCTGGACACGTCGTACTTGTCCCCGACCGAGGCGAACGAGGAGACGCCGATGCCCAGCCTGGCCAGGTGGCCCAGTAGCGCGACCCCCAGGCCGCCCGACTGCATGACCAAGCCAGCCGTGCCGGACATGGGCCTGGGCCCGGCAAACGTCGCGTGCAGGCCGATGCCCGGCACGACGATGCCGAAGCTGCCCGGCCCGACCAGCCGCATCCCGTAACGGCGGCACACCGCGAGCAGGTCGGCGCCCCCGGCGGCCAGTCCTGAGGTGATCACCGTGAGCGCGCGGACCCCCTTGCGGCCGCAGGCCGCGGCCACGCCCGGCACCGCCGCGGCCGGCACGGCCACGATCGCCAGGTCCACCGGCTCGGGCAGGTCATCCACCGAGGCCAGGCAGGCCAGTCCCGCCATGGACCGGCCGTGCGGGTGTACCGGGTAAACCTGGCCCTGATATCCGCCAGCCACGATGTTGCGCAGGATCGTGCGCCCGACCGTGCCCGGCTGCCGGCTCGCACCGATGACCGCGACCGAGGCGGGCTCCAGCAGGTGGCGCAGGCTGGCCACGTCGGCCCGGCTCTCCCGGCTCGCGACGGACCGCAGGTAGCTGTCCAGGCGCTGGTCGGCATCGCCCGCGGGCAGCGGGAAGACCAGCTCGGCCATGCCGTCGGCCACACGGCGCTGAACCGGCAGCCCGGCGTCGGCGAAGACCCGCAGCATGGCCGAGTTCTCCAGCAGCGTGGTCGCGGTGAACGCGGCCAGGCCACGCAGCCGCGCCAGCGAGACCAGGTGCTCCAGCAGCAAGGTGGCGACGCCGTGCCGGTGCATGTCGTCGGCCACGGCGAAAGCTATCTCCGCGGTACCCCCCCGCCCGGCCGGCTCGTAGCTGGCCACGCCCACCAGCCGGTCCTCCTGCCAGGCCAGCAGGGCCGCGTGACCGGGATCTGGCTCGCGGCACACCCGGAGCGCCTCGCGGTCGGCCGACAGCGGACTGAGGCTGAAAAAGCGCAGGTAGACGTTATCGGCGGACAGTGCAACGTGCATGTCTCGTACCGCATCGGCGTCCCGCGGCGCGGCCGACCGGATCAGCACCGTGCTGCCGTCACTGAGCAGTGCGAACGTGCCCTCGGCCGGGACCGGCGAAGCGACCGCCCGGCGCGTCCCCGGCAGGCCGCCCGGCTCGCTCACCCCGTGCTCCCCGGCGGCCCGGATGGCACCCGGTGGTGACGCGCGGCGCGAGCCCGGACAATGACCGCCGGACAGCGGGCGTGCTGGCAGCAGTAATGGCTCACCGAGCCATGCACGAGGCGCTCCATATCGTGGCCGGCCCGGCCGCCGAGCACCAGCAGGTCGCCATCGGCACCCATGACGGCCAGCACTGCAGCGGCCTGCCCCGGCAGACGGGGCGGCTTTGCTGCGCTCATCACCGGTTCACCTCCGGGTCCGGCTGTCACTGCCAGCATCGCGCTGCCGTACCGGCCCGGTCATGAGCACTGCGGCCCGGGTCGGCAGGACCTTGGTCCCGGCGCCTTCGCTCTCGCGGGCCTGGCCCCCATCGGGCCCAGCCTGAGCAGTCATCAGAAGTTACCTTCGGCTGTGACCTTCGCCCCTGGCCGGAGCTGCTGGCGGAAGGGAAGGTGGACCTCGCAGCGGTACCGCGGACCGGAAGGGAGACCGGTGATGAGGTTCATCGGATTGGCCGCAGCTGCGTCATTCCCGTCTTGTCCGTTACCGGCAGCCGCTTCACCCGGTGGTCGTACATCCGGGCAGCCGCCTCGGCAGCGTCGCGTCCGGCCCGATGGTGACGGGCGGCCGGGTCATCAGATCTTCCGCCACGGTAGCGGTGGCCTATGCGGCCGGGACCAAGGGCCCGGCAAAGCGTTGCCTAAGACCCTGGAGCAGGGCCGGCCGTGGCCGCCAGCATGGGCATGAGGATCGGAAGGTCTTCGGCTGGTACGACAACGAGTGGGGCTATACCTGCCGGTTCGCCGATCTCACGGCGATCGTGGGCGGTCAGCTCCAGGCGGCTCGCTAGGCTGTCAGGACCCGCCGTGACGGACGAACGCAGCACTGGCTGGCACGCCGGGCAGCAGCGGGCCCGGTACCGCGATTAGGAGTATTACCGCAGATGAGTGACACAGGCGCCTCGCCACCCGGCGGCACCGCACCGGACGGTACCGCACCGGGCAGGGGCCAGATCAGCGTGTTCCTGCTCGACGACCACGAGATCGTCCGCCGCGGCGTCCGTGAGTTGCTGGAGGCCGAGCCGGATATCCGGGTGGTCGGCGAGGCGGGCACCGCGGAATCCGCGCTGGCCCGGATCCCGGCCCTTCGGCCGCAGGTCGCGGTCCTCGACGTGCGGCTGCCCGACGGCGACGGGGTGAGCGTGTGCCGCGACATCCGCTCCAGGATACCGGAGGTGGCCTGCCTGATGCTCACCTCGTTCGGCGACGACGAGGCCCTGTTCGACGCGATCATGGCGGGCGCGGCCGGGTACGTGCTGAAGCAGATACGCGGTACCGACCTGGTGGGCGCGGTGCGGACGGTGGCGGCCGGCCAGTCACTGCTAGATCCGGAGGCGGCCAGCCGGGTGATGCGGCGGATGCGCGACCAGACCGCCCGGTCCGACCCGCTGTCCGGCCTGACCGGGCAGGAACGGCGGATACTCGAGCTCATCGGCGAGGGGATGACGAACCGGCAGATCGGCGAGCAGATGTTCCTGGCCGAGAAAACCGTCAAGAACTACGTGTCGGGCTTGTTCGCCAAGCTCGGGATGGAACGACGCACTCAGGCAGCCGCGTACGCGGCCCGGATCTTCGACGACCACGAGCAGCGCAAGCCCGAGGGGGCGCCCGGCTGATCAGCCGGGCGGGGCGTCCGGCAGCGGCACCTGCCAGCGCAGCTCGGTGCCGGTCCCGGCCTCGACGGCCGGGCCGACCTCCAGGGTCCCGCCCAGCTGGCTGCCGCGCTCGGCCAGGTTGGCCAGCCCGCTGCGCCGGCTGGTGCCGCCGAGCCCGACCCCGTCATCGCGGACGATGAGAACCAGATCGCCCCCGGCCCTCACGGTAACGTCCACCCGGCTGGCGGCCGCATGCCTGGCCGCGTTCGACAGTGCCTCGCGCAGCGCGCTGAGCATGTGCTCGGCGGTCTCAGCAGGCACCCGGTCGTCCAGGCCCCCGGACATGGTAAGCGAGGGCGGGAAACCCAACGGGCCGGTCATCTCGGCCACGATGCTCGAGGATCCGCTCGCTGAGCCGGGGCGGCTTGACGTCGCGCCGGGTCTGCAGCGCGAAGATCGACCGAGCGGATCTCCGTGATCGTCTCGTCCAGCGCGTCCACGGCACGGCTGACCCGGTCGGCCACCTCCGGCCTGGAGATCAGCGGCATCGTGCCCTCCAGCGACATGCCGGTCGCATACAGCCGCTGGATGACCAGGTCGTGCAAGTCACGGGCGATACGCTCGCGATCTTGCAGCACGGTGACCTGCTCGGCGTCCCGGCGGGCGTCGGCCAGCTCGAGCGCGACCGCGGCCTGCGCGGCGAACGAGCCGGCCATCTCCACCGCGGCATGAGACAGCGGCATCGAGCCGGGCCTGCGACCCACGGTGAGCACGCCGCGGACGTTGCCCGGCGCTCCCAGCGGGAACAGCACGGCAGGGCCGAGTGAGAGCCGCTCCCTGGCCACCGACGCCACCCGCTCATCCAGGCTGAACGCATCCACCGCCACCGGCTGGCCGGTGACCAGCACCTCGGCGGACAGCGAAGAGCCCGGCAGCACCAGCCCAAGCGCCTGCTGTGAGCCGAGGCCGAAGGCATGCCGCATTACGAGCTGGCGGGGCTCGCCCTCCGGCAGCGCCAGCACGGCCAGGTCCGCGCCGGACATGTCCAGTACCTGCCGGGTGAGCAGGCTGAGCACCTCGTCCGGATCGCTGCCGGACAGCAGGCCGCGGCTGACCTCCATGCTCGCCTGCAGCCAGCGCTGCCGCCGCCGCGCCTCCTCATACAGCCGGGCGTTCTCGATCGCCACCCCGGCCGCGGCCGCCAGCGCGACCACGACCGCCTCGTCCTCCTCGTCGAAATGGCCGCCACCGGCCTTCTCGGTGAGGTAGAGGTTGCCGTAGACCTCGTCCCGGATCCGGACCGGCACGCCCAGGAACGACCGCATCGGCGGGTGCCCGGCCGGGAACCCGGATGAGCGGGGGTCGCTGCCCAGGTCATCGAGGCGGACCGGGCGGGGATCGCTGATCAGCGCGCCGAGCAGCCCCCGGCCCTCGGGCCAGTGGTGAATCCGGGCTATCTCGCTCCTCATCCAGTCCAACCGGGATGAACTCGGCAAGCTCGGCCGCCTCCCCGACCACGCCGAGAGCCCCGTACCTGGCGCTCACCAGCCCGGCCGCCGCCGCCACGATCCGCCGCAGCACGGTTTCCAGGTCCAGCTGGCTGCCCACCGCCACCACGGCCTCGAGCAGCCCGCGTACCCGGTCCCTGGTGTCCAGCACCGCCTGCAGCGCCCTGCAGCTCAGCGAGCAGGTCGTCGAGCCGCAGATGCGGCAGAAGCGGATGCGGTTCCGGTGATCCCACCAGGCCCCCTCGCTGCCCAGATCCGGGGCAGGGCGACCTCATCGATACGCCCGGCCGTCCCGGCAATGGCGCTTCCCCAGGAGCCTGCTCCGGCCGTCCGAGGGCCCAAGGCTGGCCTAACGGCCCGCCGGGCAGGTTACCGAAGTCCCTCTGTATCAGGACATGATGCTCTGCTGCCTGCCCCCGGCGGGAAAGCACGATTGGTTCAGCTCACTAAGACCAGAAGCCGGACGGAAGAGCCCGGCGCAGACCAAGGAGGGTTCCGAAATGCGCAGAAGGACATTTGACGCACTGGCTTCCGTCGCCGGACTCGTTCTCGCGATGATCCTGCTGGTGGCAGGCGGGCTGCTGATGTGGGGCAACTCCTTTGCGAACAGCCAGGTACACAGCCAGCTCGCGGCCCAGAAGATCGTGTTCCCGGCCAAGGGCAGCCCGGAGCTCAAGGCGCTGCCGCCCTCCGACGCAGCGGCCATGAGCCAGTACGCCGGCCAGCTGATGACCACCGGGGCGCAGGCCGAGACCTACGCTGACCACTTCATCGCCGTGCACCTGGTGAAGATCGGCGGCGGCCAGACCTACTCCCAGCTGTCCGGCCAAGGCGCTGGCGGCACCGACGAACGCGGCGCTGGCGGCCCAGGTGGACACCGTGTTCCGCGGCACCACCCTGCGCAGCATGCTGCTGACCGCCTACGGGTTCTGGAAGATGGGCGAGATCGCACTGTGGGGCGCCATCGCCTCCTTCATCGGAGCCGGCCTGATGCTGATCCTGGCGGCCTTCGGGTTCGCGCACACCCGCCGGGTGGCACCCGAGGCCGAGGTGATGCACAAGCTGACGGCCGGCACCACGGCCAGCAGCCAGCTGCGACCGTCTGACTTCCAGCTGGGACCAACGTCCCCTACTCCCAGGCCGGGGGGCCCTCCGATCAGGAGGGCCGCCCCGGCCTGATGATTTACTCGCGCTCCGCAGCGGCACACGCCGCTAAGGTCGCAGCAGAAACCTGACATTGGAGCATGACAATGAATCCTCTTGTCTCGTCGCAGCCGGATCCTTGCCCGGCTGATCCTGGCGGCTGGCCGGTCACAGGCCATTGACCTGAACCAGCCGGGCTCTTTCATCCACTGGTCAATCTTTTACGTGTCGGTCGCCAACCTGGTGCTGGTCGCGGTCATGGTGGCCATCTTCGGCGCCGCCCTGCTGGTGCGCTTCCCCGGCGGGCGCGGCCAGGAAAGCGCAGCCGCACCCGCCAGCGACGCAGGCCAGGCAGACCCGGCAGCCGACCCGGCAGCCGGCCCGGCGCCGGCCGACGACGAGGACGCCAGGATGTGGACCGCGCGGCTGCGCCGACGCGCGGTCAGCGCGCTGCCGCCGGGCAAGCTGCTGCCCGGACCGGCAGCCCGCCTACGTGGCGTCCTGGATCTACGTGTTCGGCGTCGGCTCGCTGGCCGCGCTGGCGGTCGCGATCGGGTCCGGCTTCGCGCTCGCCCTCGGCGGCCCGGACTGGTGGCACTACAACGCGGTCGGGCACTTCTGCAACAGCCTGCACCTGTGGAGCGTCGAGCTGTTCATGGCGCTGATCGTGATTCACCTGTGGGGCAAGTTCTGGATGGCCGCCTGGCGCGGGCGGCGGGCGATGACCTGGATCACCGGCGTGGTCGCGTTCGCGGCCTCGATCGTGGAGTGCTTCACCGGCTACCTGTCCCAGGAGAACTTCGACTCGCAGTGGATCTCCACCAGCGGCAAGGACGCGTTCAACGCGGTGGGCGTGGGCGCGTTCTTCAACCTGATGAACACCGGCCAGATGCTGATGTGGCATATCGTGCTGATCCCGCTCGTGCTGATCGCCATCGTCGGCGCGCACGTGCTGCTGGTCCGGGTACGCGGGGTGGTGCATCCCATCGACGCGCACGCGGGCGATACCGGCGGCGGGACCGGTGGCGGATGGCGGCGGCGGCGCGCGATCGCGAAGGCCGACGCCGCGGCCTGGCGTGGCCCAACCCGGCGCTATGACATCGTGAAGGAAGGCGCGATCGCAACCGTGATCGTGCTGGCCCTCACCCTGGGCCTGGCCGGCCTGCTGTCCTCCCCGGACGTGCCCCAGCTCACCATCGCCAACTGGGCCAAGGCGGACCCGGCCGACTTCGTACAGACCGCGGCGGCCGAGCTGAACGGCACCAGCGAGACCGCGACCTACGGCCCGCCCTACAACAACCAGACCGGCTCGGTCCAGCACCTGCTGGGCACCCCGCAGACCCTGTTCGGGGTGACCCAGCCGATCAACGCGGGACAAGACTTCGTGCTCGGGCCGCTGGCCAGGCTCGCCCCCACCGACCCGGCCCTGACCGCGGCGCTGGCCAGCTACCGGGCAGCACCAGCCGCCCAGCAGCTGAAGTGGGCGAACGCCTACGCCACCGCGGCGGCGAAAGTTACCTTCCCCGGCGGCAGCCCGTCGGTGCCCGCGGCGGCCGACGGCCCGGTCCCGGCCATGATGACGGCTGAGTTCACGCTGGCGCGCAGCGGCGCGCTGGACGCCGACCTGATCGCGCAGCAACCGTTCTACGGCACGAACTACACCAGGCCGCTGCTGTTCATCGAGGACGGCGCCTACTTCATCAACCAGGGCGAGGCCCTGCACCTGGGCGGGGACCAGTGGGGGGTGATGAACGAGACCGGCAGCTACCCTGGCCAGCCCTGGCTGTGGCTGTACACCCTGTGGTACCAGATCCCCCGGTTCGGCGCGTCTGCCAACGTCGACATGATCGCGGTCTACCTGACTGGCCTGGCCACCCTCCTGCTGCTGCTCGTGCCGTTCATCCCCGGCCTGCGCGACATCCCGCGGCTGATCCCGGTGCACCGGCTGATCTGGCGCTCGTGGTACCGGTCGGCGCAGTCCGGCCCGGCGGCCAGCCTGCCCGGCGGCACCGGCTCCCCGCCGCCGGCCGCAGCCGGCCTGCCTGCGGCCGGGCCGGAGCGTTAGCGGCTCGGGGGGCGCGCCGCGGCGGGGCGGCCGCTCCCCGGAGCTATCCGGCCCGGCCGGGCCGACCCGGCGGACAGCCGGGACGCGAAGCTGCCACGGCCGCAGCCGCCCGGTCCGGTCTCAGGCCCGCCGGATCCGCCGGCCGGTCACGCGCGCCGGGGTGATCCGGATGAAGTGCTCGCGCTCCCCGCCCGGCCACGGCTCGACGCCGATGGTCAGCACCTCGGCGCGCTCGGCCGCCGACTCCACGTGATGCGCCGGGCCCTGGATGAGCACGCTCCAGCCCTCCCTCGCCGCGCCATCGAACTCGTCGACCTCAAAGGCCACCCGGTACTCGGCGCCGGCTATCCCGGTACGCAGGTCCTCCCCGGTGGCCCTGCCCTGCGCGGTCCGGAACACGATGGTTCCCTCGTAGACCTTGTAGTTGACCGGGAGGACGGTCAGGTCGAACCGGCCGGAATAGGCGATCCGGCCAATGCCGCCGGAGGAGATGAGCCGCATGCACTCCGCCTCGTCCAGGGCCTCCATGACGGGCTCGGAATCTGGCACCGCTCACGCTCCTTCGCTCGGCCGGCTCGTCCATTGTCCCGCTGCCAGCCGGCCGGGCCGCGCGAGGGGCCATCGGCCGGCGCCGGAGCCAACGGCCCAAGGTCGCGAACCGGCCAGCCATCCGCCCCTGCCGCGGGCTGACCGGCTAGGTCGGACAGCCTGCGAGTCGCTCATGGGGCCAGGACGATGCGGGCCCGGGCCCGGCCGCGAAGGACATCCCGGATGGACTCGTTGACCGAGCCCAGCGGCCTGGTCTCGTAGATCACCCGGGTCCGGCCGTCGGCGTGCAGCGTGAACACGTCGGCCAGGTCGGCCCTGGTGCCGACGATCGAGCCGATCACCGAGGTGCCGTTCAGCACGGTGTCGAAGACCGGGATGCGCAGCGTGCCGGCCGCGGGCAGGGCTACCAGCACAAGCCGCCCGCCCCGGCCCAGGCCCGCGTAGGCGGCGGCGAAGGACTCCTCGCTGACGGCCAGGCCGATGGCGACGTCCGCGCCGCCGTGCGCCTGCAGCACCTGCGCCGGATCCTCGGACCGCGCGTCGATCACCAGGTCCGCGCCCAGGTCCTTGGCCAGCTGCAGCTTCTCGTCGGTGACGTCGATCGCCGCCACCGATCCGCCGAAGATCTTCGCGTACTGGATGGCCAGGTGGCCCAGCCCGCCGACGCCGGAGATCGCCACCAGCTCGGCCGGGCGCACGTTTGCCACCTTCACCGCCTTGTAGGTGGTGACACCGGCGCAGGACAGGGGCGCCACCTCGAACGGGTCCAGGCCGGCGGCACGATCGCGGCGAAGGCCGCCTGCGCCAGGAAGTACTCGGCGTAGCAGCCGTCCACCGAGTAGCCGCTGTTGCGCTGCTTCAGACACAGCGTCTCCCAGCCGCGCAGGCAGTGCCTGCAGGTGCCGCACGCGTAACCCAGCCAGGGCACCGCGACCCGCTGGCCGATGGCCGGGCTGGTGACCCCGGCCCCGGTCGCGTGCACGATGCCCACGCCCTCGTGGCCGGGGACGAACGGCGGGACCGGCTTGACCGGCCAGTCGCCGTGCGCGGCGTGGATGTCGGTGTGGCACAGCCCGGATGCCTCCATCCGGACCGTGATCTCGCCGGGGCCGGGCACCGGAACCGGCCGGTCCTCGATGACCAGCGGCTGCCCGAACTCTCGTACGACTGCGGCCTTCATGATCTTTCTCCTGTCGCTGAGGCGATATGGGTCCGTCATCCACACTCGGCCGGACCGGCAGCGCGGCCCAGGGGAATAGGCCCGCGATGACCGGGCCCTTGGTCCCGCCCGCGCACCGGAGGTCCGGCTTTCCGGTGACCTTGGACTCTTGGCGGGGCCCAGGGGGCCGGCTGAGATGAGGGCACTGGCCAGCGGGCTCAGGTGAGCCGCCACTGCAAGGGCTGCGGATGCGCGGCCGAGTGCCTCTGCGGCGCCATCACCATGATCCCGGAGACCACCTGACGCGAGCCGGGCGTGTCGATACGGATCCCGCCGGCACCAGCAGCGGCCTGGGCCGCGCAGAGAGGAGGTCACAATGAAGGTCCAGATTGGCGACAGCCTCATCCCAGATGGCGACGTCAGCCGGACGGCCATCGTCATCGGTCTGCGCAACGCCGACGGGTCACCGCCCTACGTCGTCAGGTGGCTGAGCGACGGGCATATCACGCTGGCCTACCCGGGGCCGTATACCCGCATCGTGCCCGGCAACGGCACCGCCATCCGGGCTCACCCGCAGGACGGAAGGTAGCGGGCCTTCGGACCCGGCCAGCAGACTTACGTCCATACCCGGAAGATCACGGCCCGGCAAACGGCAGGCATAACGCGCAGCCTGCCCTGGACTGGGCCATGAACGAGGCGGTCGTGCGGAAGTCTCCCGTGACATCATCGGCGACCCAGCCTCCTGCGTCTTCGACTCCGGCCTGACGCAGGCCGCGGGCAACCTCGTGAAGGCCTTCGGCTGGTACGACAACGAGTGGGCCTACACCTGCCGGCTGGCCGACCTCGCCAGTCTCGTGAGCCCGGCCCTGTAAGCACCTGCCGCTGGGCTGCCCTGCTCGTTCAGCGGGGACCTTAGCCTCTGACGGAGCTCGTGCGAGTTTGCCATGCTGGCCGGAATGGAACCGATACCTACCGCAGGAGGCTAGGTTGCCAGGCGCGGCGATGATCGAGGCGGAAGCGCTCACCAGGCGATTTGGCGTTACCGTCGCCCTGGATGAGGTCACGCTGTCGGTCGGGGCTGGCCGCGTGCTGGCGCTGCTGGGGCCGAACGGGGCTGGCAAGACCACCTTGGTACGAGTGCTGACCACCCTGCTGCAGCCGGACAGCGGCCGGGCCAGGGTTGCTGGGTTGGACGTCCGGCGGGACGCCGGTGCAGTCCGGTCTGTCATCGGGCTGGCAGGCCAGTACGCCACCGTGGACGAGCTGCTCACAGGCCGGGAGAACCTCGAGCTCGTCGGGCTGCTGTACCACCTGGACAAGCAGGTCTACCGTCGCCGCGCACGGGAGGCGCTGGAGACGATGTCGCTGGCCGGTGCCGGGGACCAGCTAGTGAAGACCTACTCGGGGGGCATGCGCCGCCGCCTCGACCTGGCCGCCAGCCTCATCGGCCGCCCGCCGGTGCTGTTCCTGGACGAGCCAACGACCGGCCTGGACCCCAGGACGCGCAACGACCTGTGGGCCTTCATCGGGGAACTGGTAGCCGAGGGCACCACCGTGCTCCTGACGACCCAGTACATGGAAGAGGCCGAGCACCTCGCCGACCGGATCGTCGTCCTGGACTCCGGCCGCGTGGCGGCTGAAGGAACCGCCGACGAACTCAAGGACCACCTGGGCGGCAACGTGCTGGAGGTTCGGGTGACTCACCCGGACGACCTGGAGAAGGCTGCCTCACTCGTCGCAGGCCTCGGCAGCGCCCCGCCCCGGCTCGATCCCGATCTGCGTAAGGTCAGCGTGCCGGTCAGAGGCGGACCAGGCGAGCTCATCGCGGCCGGGCGCGCCCTACAGGACAGTGGCATCGCCATGGACGACCTCGGCGTCCGGCGGCCGTCGCTCGACGACGTCTTCCTCGCCTTCACCGGCCGCTCGGCCGACCCTGGCCACGACGCCGAGACAAGAGTTGGCGGAACCGATGACTGATATCTCACTGCGGCAGAAGCCAGCCCGCCCGGTGCCGGCCACGCTGACACTGGCCGTCCGCGACATCTGGGGTATCACCAGGCGCAACATTCTGCGGATCATCCGCACCCCGCAGCTGCTCTTCGTGTCCATCCTGCAGCCCACGATCATCCTGCTGCTTTTCCGCTACGTCCTCGGCGGCGCGATTCACATCCCTGGCATCGACTACGTTGACTTCGTCGTGCCCGGCATCTTCCTGGAGGCGGTCCTGATCGGCGGCATGACCACCGCGCTCGCGCTCGCCCAGGACCTGCAGGCCGGGATGATCGACCGGTTCCGCAGCCTGCCGATGGCCAGGCCCGCGTTCCTGGCCGGCCGGACACTGGCCGACCTGACCCGAAGCGTGCTGGCGCTGGCGTTCATCATCGGTCTGGGCGTCTTGGTCGGGTTCCGGTTCCACAACACCGCCGGTGCGTGCCTGGCCGGGATCGGGCTGATCATCGCGTTCGGCTACGCGATGACCTGGGTCTACGCCGCTATCGGGCTGGCCGTGAAGGATCCCCAGACCGCCCAGATGGCTGCCATCCTGCCCATGTTCGTGCTGTTCTTCGCAAGCTCGGCGCTGGTCCCCGTCGCCACCATGCCCGGCTGGCTGCAGCCATTCGCCCGCAACCAGCCTGCCACCGTCACCATCAACTCGGTGCGAGCCCTGTTCGAGGGCGGTCCCGTCTACCACGACCTGTGGCAAGCCGTCGCGTGGTGCGCCGGGATCTTCCTCGCCTTCCTCATCGTGTCCCTGAATCTCTACCGCAAGGCCGCTGCCTGATCCCGCCTCCTCCCAGGCGGTCGGTCCGGGACGTCAGTGAAGCCGTCATGAGAAGGGCGTCCGGCCATCCTCACTCACCGAGTCCTCGGTGCGCCGTCCGGCGGCATGTCCGGGTCCGGGTCACATTCCAGCGCACGGCCCGAGGGAGGCGGCGGGGACCAACGGCCCGGCCGCGATGCCCAACGCCCCTGGCTCGCACCGGCCCTGCGGTGGGAGCGTACAGGAAACGCATGACCCAGCCTGCCGGAGGCGAACCATGCCCGGCGGGTCCGGGTAAACCGCGTCTTGCCGGCGCCCGAACAACCCGCGGGAGGATGCGCCATGCGGATGGTGACTGAGGCCGGGCTCGGGGCAGTGCTGCGCGGCCTTCCCGGCGATCCGCGGGTGGTGATGAGCGGGAACTTCGCCACCCCGTGGGAAGCGCTCGGCATGCTGGACGCGGCCGTCGGCGAGTACCGGCTGTTCGTCCTGAACGCGCAGGGGGGCATCCCGGACCGGGACGGGGTGAGCTATGAGTCGCCGTTCATCGGACCCGGCATGCGCGGCAGCCCGAGGCTGCGCTACTTCCCGTGCCGGCTCTCGCTGGTGCCGCACCTGCTCAAGGAAATGCTGCCGCCGGACGTCGTGCTCGTGCACACGTCGGCGCCGGCAGGCGGTACCGTCTCGCTGGGCACCGAGGTGAACGTCCTGCCGGCCGCGATCGAGGCAGCGCGGGCCCGCGGCGGCCTGGTGATCGCTCAGCTGAACCGGTGCATGCCCTACACCTACGGCGACGCCGTCCTGCCCGAAACCGAGATCGACCTCGCGATCGAGGCAGATGTCCCGCTGCCGTCACCCGCGCCGGCGCGGTCGCCGGCGGAGCTGTCCGAGCGGATCGGAGAGCAGGTGGCCGTGCTGGTACCGGACGGCGCGACGCTGCAGCTGGGGATCGGCGCGGTACCCGATGCCGTACTGGCCGCGCTGACCGCCCGCCGCGGCCTGGCGGTCTGGTCGGAGATGTTCAGCGACGGCGTGCTCGCGCTGGAGAAGGCTGGCGCACTAGACCCCGGCGTACCGCTCACGGCCTCATTCGCGTTCGGCAGCGCGGAGCTGTATGACTGGCTGAACCGCACCCCGCGCGTCCGGCTGCTGCGCACGGAGAAGACAAACGACCCTGCCATCATCGCCCGGCAGCCGCATATGACATCGGTCAACGGTGCGCTGCAGGTCGACTTGTTCGCCCAGGCGAACGCCGCCAGGGTGGCCGGCATGATCTACTCCGGGTTCGGCGGGCAGACCGATTTCGTTGTCGGCGCCCTGCACTCGCCCGGCGGCCGCGCGATCATCGCCCTGCCGTCCTGGCACCCCAAGGCGGGCGTCTCCGCCGTCGTGCCGCGGCTGGCCGGTCCGGTCACGTCGTTCCAGCACAGCTTCATCGTCTCCGAGCAGGGCACGGCAGTGATCTGGGGCCACGACGCGGCCAGCCAGGCAGAGCAGATCATCGATCATGTCGCGCACGTGTCCGTGCGCGACGAGCTGCGCCGGGCCGGCCGCGACCTCGGCTTCAGGCTGGCCTGATGCGGGCACTGGACCGCGAAGCTCACGGCATCGCGCTGTGCTTAAGCGCCGGGCGCCGCGAACGCCGCGTCGCCGAGTTCATCGTGCCGGCGCTCCCTCTCGATCTGGACGCGGCGTACTCTCCCCTGCAAGCGCAGTGTGCTGTCTGCGGCACAGTGGCGGGCGGATGCCACGTGACGTGCTGGATGGCGAACTGGAGAGGATCACCGCGCTCGGCGTGCGGATCATCCCTGGCCACCGGGTGGAAGACCTGGACGCAGAACGGCGCGAGGGCGGCTTTGACGCTGTCTTCGTGGCGGTGGGCGCGCACCTGTCCAAACGGGTGGACATCCCGGCCAGGGACGCGAGCCGGATCGTGGACGCGTTGTCGTTCCTGCGCAGCGTCGCATCTGGCGAGCGCCCCGCCAACCGCGCGCCGGCTCTCCGCGCACCCCCGGCGGCAGACTAGCTGTCGCGTGTCTCGCCTTCACCGGTGAGGACAGGTGGGCCGCCGGCGCGCCGCCCCTCGACCAGCTCCACGGTGACCGTTACGAACTGATCCCGTCGGCCAGCTGCCCAGGGCACCAGCGGCAGCTGCCGGTACCGGGCAGCCTCTGCCTGATCGGTCACCAGCGCGGCGCGGCCGGTCACCATTACCGACCAGCCCGAGCAAGTCCGGGCGTCCAGCTCGTCCGCCTCCAACGTCACGATCGTCCCGCCCACCTTGCGGGCGACGGTCGAGTCCGCGGCGGTGCGCATCACGAGAAGCCCGTCCGCCACGACGAAGTTCATCAGCCGCACCGCGGGCAGCGCATTCACGGTGAAGATCAGCCGCCCGACCGGCGCCATGGCCAGCAGCAGCAGCGACCCCTCGCGGTCCAGCCGGGCGAACCCGGCGCCTCGGTCCGGGTACCCGTCACCATCCATCCCCCCAGGTTCCGGCCCATCCCGCACGCCCGGCAGGGCCGAAAGTCCCGATTCCGGTCGCGGGCGGTACCCAATTTTCGGTGAGCCTCAATCCGCGGCACCGCCCGGACCGCGGCCGAACCCGGCGCCGCCGCCGCGCGGCGCACCGCCGCGCAGTAGCCTGCATGCGATCAGCGGACCATGAGCTCCAGGAGCGGATGTGACAGCAGAGCCGGAATTTGTACCGTTGCCGGGCAGCGAGCGGACCCCGCTGGCCGCGGCGCAGCCGACGGGCGTCCTCGACGACACCGAGCGGATCGAGGTCACCCTGGTGACCCGCCGGATCGCCGAGCTGCCGCGCACCCCGTCCGGGGCGCCGGCCCGGATCAGCCGCCAGGAGCTGCAGCAGCGGCACGGCTCCGACCCGGCTGAGCAGGAGCTGGTCGCGGACGTGCTGGCCGGGCTCGGGCTGGAGATCACCGGCCGGGACCCGGCCACCCGCCGGGTGATGGCGGCCGGGCCGGTGGGCCGGGCTCGCCGAGGTCTTCGGCGCCGAGCTGACCCAGGTCACCAGCCCGCCTCGGCCCGGAGCGCCGGCGGTCACGCACCGGTACCGGACCGGCGGCCTGCGCATCCCGGCCCAGCTGGACGGGATCGTGACCGGCGTGTTCGGGCTGGACAACCGGCCGCAGGCACGCGCCCAGGTCAGGTTCGCCACGTCCGGGCCGGCCAACGCCACCTCCTTCACCCCGCCGCAGATCGCCGGGCTCTACCAGTTCCCCGCGGGCACCG
The DNA here is from genome assembly GCA_963719705.1 of uncultured Actinomycetota bacterium. Classification (GTDB taxonomy): domain Bacteria; phylum Actinomycetota; class Actinomycetes; order Streptosporangiales; family Streptosporangiaceae; genus CAVRCV01. The sequence continues at coordinate 183,824 of CAVRCV010000003.1, read as the reverse complement.
ACGGCACCGGCCAGGTGCTGTCGGTGATCGAGCTCGGCGGCGGGTTCGGGGCCAGCGACCTGGACAGCTACTTCGCCGGGCTCGGCATCACCACCCCGTCGGTGACCGCGGTCAGCGTGGACGGGGCGCAGAACGTGGCCGGGCAGGACCCGGACGGCGCGGACGGCGAGGTGCTGCTCGACATCGAGGTGGCGGGCTCGGTCGCTCCCGGCGCCACCCAGCTCGTCTACTTCGCGCCCAACACCGACCAGGGCTTCATCGACGCGGTGACCACGGCGGTGCATGCCACGCCGACGCCCACCGCGGTCAGCATCAGCTGGGGCCAGTCCGAGGACTCCTGGACCGCCCAGTCCCGGACCGCGCTCGATGCCGCGATCGCGGACGGCGCCGCCATCGGGGTCACGGTCTGCGTGGCGGCCGGCGACAGCGGCAGCGGCGACGGCGCCACCGACGGCAGCGCGCACGCCGATTTCCCCGCCTCCAGCCCGCACGCGCTGGCCTGCGGCGGGACCAGCCTGCAGGCGGATCCGGCCACCGGGCTGATCAGCTCGGAGACGGTGTGGAACGACGGCTCCGGCGGCGGGGCCGGCGGCGGCGGCGTCAGTGACACGTTCGCGCTGCCGTCCTGGCAGGCCAGCGCGGGCGTGCCGGACGACGTCAGCGGCGGCGGCAGCGGCCGCGGCGTGCCCGACGTGTCCGGCAACGCGGACCCGGAGACCGGCTACCAGATCCTGGTCGACGGCCAGCAGATCGTGGTCGGCGGCACCAGCGCGGTCGCCCCGCTCTGGGCGGCGCTGATCTGCCGGCTGGCGCAGTCCGCCGGGAAGCCGTTCGGGCTGATCCAGGAGTCGCTGTACGCGGGCATCCAGGCGGGGCAGGCCGCGGCCGGGTTCCGCGACATCACCCAGGGCAATAACGGAAGCTACGCGGCCGGCCCCGGCTGGGATGCCTGCACCGGCCTGGGCTCCCCGGAGGGAGTCGCGCTGCTGGCCCGGCTGCCGGGCGGAAGCTAGCGAACCGCCGGGAGCTACCGCGGCGCGCCGAGCGTGTCCGGCGCGCCGAACTGGTGCAGCACCTTCGGCACGGACACGGTGCCGCGCTCGTCCTGGAAGTTCTCCATGATGGACAGCAGCGCCCGGGCGGTGGCGCCGGTGCCGTTGAGCGTGTGCGCGAACTCCAGCCTGCCGTCCCGGCGGAACCTGATGTTCAGCCGCCGGGCCTGGTAGTCGGTGGTGTTGGAGCAGGAGGTGATCTCCCGGTACCGCCGCTGGACCGGGAACCATGCCTCGATGTCGTACTTCTTCGCGGCCGGCGCGCCGAGGTCGCCGACCGGGATGTTCATCACCCGGTACGGCAGGCCGAGCTCCTGGACGATCTCCTCCTCGTAGCCCAGCAGTTCGGCGTGCCGGTCCGCCGACTCCTCCGGCAGGCAGTAAACGTACATCTCCACCTTGTCGAACTGGTGCACCCGGAACATGCCCCTGGTGTCCTTGCCGGCCGCGCCCGCCTCCCGGCGGAAGTTGGTGGTGAAGGCGACGTACCTGGCCGGCAGGTCGGCCTCCTCCAGCCGCTCGTCGGTGTGCAGCCCGGCCAGGGCCACCTCAGAGGTGCCGGTCAGGTACAGCTCGTCGTTCTCCAGCAGGTACAGGTTCGATTCCTCGGTCGGCAGGAACCCGGTGCCGTACATGGCCCGCTGCCCGGCCAGGACCGGCGGCAGCACCGGCAGGAAGCCCCGGCCTGCCAGCTTGTCGATGACGTACCGGTACAGCGCCATCTCGGCCAGCGCGACATCGCCGATCCGGTAGGCGAACCTGGAGCCGGCCAGCCGGGCTCCCCTGGCCATGTCGATCCAGCCGGACGGCGAGCCGAGGTCCACCGCGTCCCGCGGCTCGAAGCCGAACGCGGGCGGCTCGCCCCAGGTCCGCACCAGCTCGGCGTCTTCCTCGGCCATGCCGTCAGCGGCCGTGGGATCCGGCAGGTTGGGGATCCTGGCCAGCAGGTCGTCCCGCTCCCTGGCGGCGTGCGCCTGCTCGTCCAGGGCCACGGCCAGCTCATCCGACAGCTGCCGGAGCGCGGCGAGCTCGTCCTCGGTGGGCCTGCCCTTCGACGACCTCCTCTGCGCGGCCCGCAGCGTCTCGGCCCGCTCGGTGTGCTCGCGCCAGCGGCGGTCGGCGGCGAGCAGCGCGTCAAAATCGCGGTCGGCACCGCGCCGGGCCAGGGCCGCCCGGTACCGGTCCGGCTCCTGGCGTGCCGTCTTGAGGTCAATCACCTGGACGATTCTAGTGCGGGGCCGGGCTCGCAGGCAGCCGGGTTTCCGGCCGGTAAGCGCGCGCCGGACCGCTCCGGCGCCGGGTCGGTCCCGCCGCCCGGCACCGGCCCGGTGCCGGCCAGCTCCGGTGCTGGCCCGCCGGACCGCAGCGCACGCTGGCCGGGCCGGGTGGCCAGCACCGAGCCGCCCAGGATCAGCGCGAACGCGCCGATCATCAGCGGGGTGAGCGGCTCGCCAAGGACCAGCACGCCCAGGGCAACCGCGACCGCCGGGTTGACGTAGGTGATCACGCTGGCCCGGGCCGGGCCGACCTCGGCGATCAGGGCGAAGAAGATCAGGAAGGCGGCCGCGGTGCAGAGCACGGCCAGCCCCGCGATGGCGCCGAAGACCTTCGCCTGCGGCACCGCGGACGGCCAGGTCAGGGCCGCCAGCGGGGCGTAAACGACCGCGGCGAAGGCCAGGCAGGCGGCGGTCATGCCGATGGCCGGGAGCCCGTCCAGCTTCCGGCTGGCGACCAGCGGGCCGGTGGCGTAGCACACGGCGACCAGCAGTACCTCGACCACGGACACGGAGTCGCCGCTGGCCGCGCTGTGTCCGGCCAGCAGCGCCACGCCGGCCAGCCCGGCCAGCAGGCCACCCCAGCGGACCAGGCTCAGCCGGTCGGTGCCGCCGGTCAGCCGTGCCGATCACCGCGACGAGTATCGGCACCGAGGCGATCAGCAGCCCGCTCAGCGAGCTGGACAGCCGGGTCTCGGCCTCGGACAGCAGCAGCCACGGGGCTAGGATCTCCACCGCGGCGAACACCGCCAGCCAGCGCCAGTGCGGCCGCAGCACGGCCAGCTGCCGCTTGCGCAGCGCGACCGGCAGCAGCAGCGCGGCGCCGATGACGATCCGGCACTCCACCAGCACCGGCGGGGAGACGCCGCCGACCGCGACCTTGATCAGCAGGTAGGGGATGCCCCAGATCACGCTCATGGCCGCGAACATCAGCCAGCCCCGGCGGCTCATCGTCTAGCTCTCCGTTCGCTCAGCCCGGCCGTCACGGTCAGCAGGCCGCCGTCCGCGTGCCGCGGTTATGCCGCGGTTGTCAGCAGACGGGCCAGGCCCGCCACGTGATGTGTGACCTGTTCGGCGACGCGAATATTCCGCCGGCTGGCCGCCGGGCGGCGGGCAAGCGGCGGGCTAGAGGTCCAGGCAGACGCCGAGATGGCCGACGCGAACGCAGACCCCGCCCCCGTTCGGGGGCGATGGCGAGGGCGCGGGAGACGGCGGCGGGTCACTGGACGGCGTCGGGTCCGGCACCGGGCCGGTCGGCCGCGGCGACGGGCCGCGCGGCGACGGCGTGGGGGAGGCGGACGGCGACGGTGACCGTGACGGGGCTGGCGAGGACGGGCCGCCGGGCCGCCGGCCGTGGTGCCGGGCAGGCGGTGACGGGTTGGCGGCGACCGGCGTGATCACGACCGGGTGGTCATCCGGCAGGCCGGGCGGCCGGCGGCCCGGTGGCCGGTGCGGGGGACGGCCGGTGCCCCGCCGTGCACCGCCGGCTCCGGCTGGTAGACGATCGAGACGGAGGTCAGCAGGAAGAAGGCGAGTGCACCGGACACCAGGAAAATCAGCGGCGGGATGAGCAGGGCCGGGTGCGAGCGCATCGCGCTGGCCCCGTTCCGCAGCGTGGTCCGGAGCTGGTCCGCCGCGATGGCCCTGGCCATCGCCCGGGCGGGCAGCCTCGGGCCGTGACCCACCCGGCCGCTGCTGCGGACCCGGTGTAACGCGGCGGCGCGCTGCCGCGGGGTGAGCCCGGGCAGCAGGTAGACAACCGTATGCCTGCCCTCGATACCGACGCGCGCGTGCAGCCCGGGCGGCAGATCGGAGTACCGGATCTTAATCAAGGCCAGGACCTCACACGATGCCGGGAAAAGATGGCTTTCAGCCTTTTCATTGCTACAAGCAGTGACGATCGTATCACTCGTAATAGCTGCAATCCCATAGAACTGGCAAAGTCGCGATCACCGGGCCCGGCCGCCCCGCTGGGCCGCAGCGGATCCGGGCGGTCCCGGCGGCTACGCTCGCAGCAGACCTACCTGTTCTCGAAACGGCTGGCGGGAGGGAACTGTGCGGCCGACCGGCGGGACCGGCCCGGGCGGCGACGGGGCCGCCGGCCCCGGCCTGGCCGGACCCCGCGGCGCAACGGCAGCGCCAGCCAGCGCCTGCGGCCCCGCCCCGGCCGGCGGCCCGGCGGCCGGCCAGCCCGCGGTCGCGGCGGGCCGGGCTGCACGGCCGGGCGGCCCTGCGGGCCCCGGAGCGCTGCCCGCCCGCTGGGCGGTCCCGGCCGCGCTGGCCGGCGGCGTGGCGCTGGCGGCGGCGTTCCCGCCGGCCGGGTTCTGGCCGCTGGCCGCGGCCGGACCGGCGCTGCTGGCCGTCGCCCTGTGGCGGTCCAGGCTGCGCCGCGCGCTGGTGACCGGGCTGGCGTTCGGGGCCGCGTTCTACTTCCCGCTGCTGGCCTGGCTGGTCAACGTCGCCTGGTACGTGTGGGTCGCGCTGGCGGTGGCCGAGACGCTGATATTCGCGGTGCTCACGCTCGGCCAGTGGCTGCTGCTGCGGCTGCGTGCCTGGCCGGCCGCCGTCGCCTGCTGGTGGGTGGCCGCCGAGGCGATCCGGGACCGCTGGCCGTTCGGCGGCTTCCCCTGGGGACGGCTGGCCATGAGCCAGGCCGGGGCGCCGACCGCGCGCTGGGTCGCGGTGGGCGGCCCGCCGCTGCTGACGTTCCTGCTCGCGCTGGCCGGCGGCTGCCTGGCCGGGCTGCTGCTCGCGCTGGCGCCCGGAACGGACCGGCGGCGGCGGGTGATCGCCGCCATGGCCCTGGCCGGGGCCGTCTGCCTGGCGCTGGCCGGGCGGCTGCTGCCGGTGGACGGCCAGCCGCCCGGCACCCCGACCGCGGTGGTGGCCGCGGTGCAGGGCGACGTGCCGCACACCAGGAACCTGCCGGACCTGCTGCGGGCGCAGACAGTGACGCAGAACCACGCCACGGCCACCGACCGGCTCGCGGCCAGAGTCCGGTCCGGCACGGCGCCAAGGCCCGCCGTGGTGATCTGGCCGGAGAACTCGACCGACATCGACCCCCGCTACTCCCCGTTCACGTACCAGACGATCATGTCCGCGGTGACCGCGATCAACAGCCCGGTGCTGGTCGGGGCCGTGCTGGCGGATCCGGTCCGCAACTCGGGCCAGCTCTGGCTGCCCGGCCGGGGACCGGTGGCGGTCTACGTCAAGCGCAGGCTGGTCCCGTTCGGCGAGGTGATCCCGTTCCGCGGCCTGCTGGACAAGTTCACCTCGCTGCCGGACCTGCAGCCGGTGAACTTCACGCCGGGGCACCAGGCGGTGGTGTTCCGGGTCGGCCAGGTCCGGCTCGGCGACGTGATCTGCTACGAGGTCGGCTTCGACAACCTGGTGTCCTCCGAGGTCAGGGCGGGCGCGAACCTGCTGAGCGTGCAGACCAACGATGCCGACTTCGAGCTGGACGGCCAGACCGGCGAGACGCTGCAGCAGCTCGACATGGCGCGGCTGCGGGCGGTCGAGTTCGACCGGTCCGTGGTGGTCGCATCCACCACCGGGGTGAGCGCGATCATCGCGCCGGACGGCAGCCTGATCGCCAGCACCGGCACCTGGACCCAGGCCGAGCTGGACGCCAGGGTGCCGCTGCGCACCGGTGTCACGCTGGCCGACCGGGCGGGCGCCTGGCCCGAGGGCGTCCTGTCCGTGGCCGCGCTGGCCGCGCTGGCCTGGGCCGCGGCCGGCCCGGTGCGGCAGCGGCGGCGCAGCCGCGGCCGGACTGGCTGAGGCGGGCAGGGGAGCCGGGCAGGGGACCCGGGCCGGCACTCGGTGCCGGACCCGCCGGGCAGAGCCGCACAATGTAAGAGTGAGATTCTGGCGCGGTTTGGCACGGCCCATTCGTTATGCCGTGCTGCTGGCCGGCGCGCTGCCGGTGCTCGCCTTCCCCGGCCCGAACCTGGAGTGGCTGGCCTGGTTCGGGCTGGTGCCCGGGCTGCTGCTGATCCGGTCTGCCCCGACGGCGCGAGAGGCGGTGGTGCGCGGCTGCTGGTTCGGGGCCGGCTACCTGCTGGCCGCGCTGTACTGGCTGGCCCCGAACATCGGCCCGGCGCTGCTGCTGGTCGCGATCGTGATGGGCGCGCTGTGGAGCTGCGTGGGCCTGGCCACCTGGAAGCTGCTGCGCCCGCCGGTAACCGCGCGCCGGGCCCTGGCCGCGATCATGGTGGTGCCCAGCTGCTGGGTGCTGACCGAGTGGATCCGGTCCTGGCGGGCGCTCGGCGGCCCGTGGGCGGTGCTCGGTGCCGCGCAGTGGCAGCACCCGGTGATCCTCGCCCTGGCCGCACTCGGCGGCGTGTGGCTGATCAGCTTCGCGCTGGTCGTCGCCAATACCGGCCTGGTCGTCGCGCTGGTCGCGGCCAGGACCGGGGTCCGGGTGCTGGGCGCCGCCTGCGCCGCGGTCGCGGTGGCCGCCGGGCCGGTGGCGTTCGCGCTGACCGCCGGCTCCCCGTCACCGGCCACGTGACGATCGGCCTGGTCCAGCCGGGGATCGTGGCCAGCAACAACCAGCGGATCGCGGTGGCGGAACGGATGACCGCGGCCGATACCGGTCACGCGGACCTGATCGTGTGGGGGGAGAGCAGCGTCAGCGACAACCTGGGCCGCACTCCCGCGCTGCTCACCGCGCTGGAGCGGCTGTCTAAGTCGGCCGGGGCGCAGCTGCTGGTGAACCAGGACTCGGTCAGCCCGCAGAAGGTGCACTCCAAGGTGGCGATCCTGCTCGGCCCGAGCGGCGTCGAAGGAAGCTACATCAAGACCCGGCTGGTCCCGTTCGGCGAGTACATCCCGTTCCGCGGCGAGCTCGGCTGGCTGACCAGCATCAGCAAGGCGGCGGCGGAGAACATGCTGCCGGGCACCGGGGCGCACGTGCTGCACGCGACGCTGCCGGATGGCCGGCCGCTGCCGTTCGGCGTGCTGATCTGCTTCGAGTCGGCGTTCCCGGACATGTCGCGCTACGACGCCGACCACGGCGCCCAGGTGATCATCTACCAGACCTCGGACGCGACCTTCCAGCACAGCTGGGGGCCGGCCCAGCACGCCTCGCTCAGCGCGCTGCGGGCCGCCGAGACCGGCCGGCCGGTGGTGCAGGCGGCACTGACCGGCGACTCGGTGGCGTTCGACCCCCGCGGCCGGCTCATCGCCTGGGCGGGCACGTCCTTCCGCGGGGTGCTCAACGTGCGGATCGGCCTGCCGCCGGGCTCGGCCAGGACGCTGTACGACCGGCTGCAGGATTACGTGCCGTGGACCGCCACCGCGATCGCGATCCTGGCCGCGCTCACCGGGCTGTACCGGCGGGCCAGGGACCGCCGGAACGGGATTCGTGCCGCCGGGCCCCCGGCCGTAGTCTTGGACGACATCTCCGGACCTGACCGCCTGGCCCCGGATGCCGGTTTGGCGCAGCGTGGTTCGGGGCAGAGTGTCCCGGCTGATGCCTTGGCCGACTCCCAGGCCGATGCCTCGGCTGCGGCACCGGCGGACGCCGGGGGCGACGGCCGCCATCGGGAGTCGCCCGGCCAGCGATAGGGAGGCAGCGTGCACCGCACCGGCACCCGAACACCGCAGCCCGGCTGGCTGCCCGTCCTCGCCAGCTGCGCGGTGGCCGGCCTGCTGGCCACCGCCTGCCAGGGCGGTACCGGCGCGCCGGGCGCGGCGCCGCGCCACGGTCACTCGGGCAGCCGGGGCACCAGGCCGGCCGCCCAGGTCTTCATCACCCCGGCCGACGGGAGCCGGAACGTCCGGCCCGGCCAGCCGGTCCGGGTCAGCGCGGCGGGCGGCGGCCGGGTCACCAGCGTGACCGTGACCGACGGCGGCGTGCCGGTCAGCGGCACGCTCAACCCGGCTCACACGGTCTGGCGCAGCACCTGGGCGCTGGCGGTGTCGCAGCGCTTCACCGTCACCGCCAGGGCGGTGACCGGCTCCGGCAAGCACGTCACCAGGGTCAGCTCGTTCCGCACCCTGGCCCCGGCCCAGACCTTCCAGACGCTGATCTTCGAGGGATCCGGCCAGGCCTACGGCATCGGCATGCCGATCATGCTGACGTTCAGCCGGCCGATCACCGACAAGGCCGCGGTGGAGCGCGCCCTGCAGCTGCGCACCTCCCGGCCGGTGGTGGGCGCCTGGTACTGGGACGGCAGCCGGACGCTTGACTTCCGGCCGCGGTCCTACTGGCCGCCCGGCACCACGGTCAGCTTCACCGGGCACCTGAACGGGGTGGAGGGCGCGCCCGGCGTCTACGGCTTCCACACCCTCACCCAGACGTTCAAGATCGGCGCCTCGCTGATCGTGGTGGCCAGTACGGCCACGCACCACATGCTGCTGTACCGGAACGGGCGGCTGTACCGGAGGTGGCCGATCAGCACCGGCCGGCCCGGTGACAACACCCCGAACGGGACGTACCTGACCATCGACAAGGGCAACCCGGTGCTGATGAAGGGCCCCGGTTACCGGATCAAGGTGCCCTGGTCGGTCCGGTTCACCTGGACCGGTGACTACCTGCACGATGCCTACTGGTCGGTCAACGAGCAGGGCTTCACCAACGTCAGCCACGGCTGCGTGAACATGCCGCCGGCCGACGCGGAGGCCTACTACAAGATCGAGCTGCCCGGCGACCCGGTCACGGTCACCGGCAGCCCGAGGCCGGGGACCTGGGACAACGGCTGGACCGAGTGGTTCCTGCCGTGGCAGCGGTACGTGGCGGGCAGCGCCCTGCACGAGGCGGTGGAGGCCGGGCCGGCCGGCAGCCGGTTCGTCCGGCCCGGCTCGCTGCCCGCGCGATACCGCGAAGGCACCGGTGCACGCGCCCCGGCAGGACAACTGGACCGCCACCTCGTAACCGCCGGGAGCGCGGCGCCGCGGGGCCGGGAGGCGCCGGGCCGCGGGCCTAGCGGCGGCCCGCGCCGGCCGCCTGGCCGGCCTGCCGCCGACGTCATCGGCGGCCGCGAGGGCCAGCGCGCTGGCAAGCCGCCGCAGGAAGTCCTGCGCGGTGTCCACGGCCGCCCGGACCAGGGCGGCCTCGCCAAGCCCGCGGCCGGCCTCGCCCGCCACGGCCTGGTACTCCCCGGCGAGCTGGAGCAGGGTGGCCCTGGTCCCGGCCGGGCTGAGCGTGATCTCGGCGTCGAACGCCAGGAACGGCCCGCACTGCGGCCCGGTGACCTCCCAGCAGACCGCCAGCTTCACCAGGGAGTCACCGGCCACCGGCACCCAGAAGCTGGCCCCGGTCAGCCGGGACTCGGCCAGCGCCGAGCCCGCCGAGCCGGCCAGCACCAGCGGGGCGGTTGCATCGCTGTAGGCACGGGCCGAGGCGCGGGCCAGCGAGCCGTTGCCGATCACGTCCGGCAGACGAGCCCGGGCAGCGCTGAAGCCGAGATCCAGCAGTATCTCGTCACCGACGAACATCACATCACCCGACCCCGGCGGGAGCGCGGCGATCCGCCCCAGCGGGCTGGTCCGCTAGCCCCGGCAGCAGTCTGGCATGTCTATTGCCGACCGTCTACAGCCCGTCGCGGGAAGATGACACTCGCGATCTGCTGGTACGCCCAGCTTGCCCCGCCCGGCGGATCCGGACCATGCACTCGCTCCGATGCGGTACAAATTCGGGGGTGGAGAGCTTCCTGACGCACGCTGGCTACGGTGCGCTGATCTTGTTCGCCTTCGTCCAGGCATGCAGCATCCCGATCTCCTCGGAGATCACCTTCGGCTTCGCCGGCGTGCTGGCCTCCCAGGGCCACCTGAGCCTGCCCCTGGTCATCGTGCTCGGCACGCTGGCCGAGCTGGCCGGATCGTTCGCCTCCTACGCGGTGGGCCGCCGCGGCGGGCGCCCGGCGGTCGAGCGGCTCGGCCGGTTCGTGCTGATCACCGGTTCCGACATCGACCGGGCGGAACGGTTCTTCGACGGCCGCGGCGCCTGGGCGGTCGCCGTCGGCCGGGTGATCCCCCTGGTCCGGGCGTTCATCGGGCTCGCGGCCGGGATGATCGAGATCCCCGCGCTGCCGTTCGGCCTGTTCAACCTGCTCGGCACCGCCGATCTGGGCCACCGCGCTGTCGGTGATCGGCTACGCCATCGGCAGTTCCTGGACCGGCGTGGCGCACGCGTTCTCGCTGGCCGGGTACGTGCTCGCGGCCGCGTTCGTGCTCAGCGTCGCCGCCATGGTGGCGTACCGGCTGCGCGCGGTGCGCAAGGAGGCGGCGAGCAAGGCCCCGGCCGGGCCCGCCGCCTGAGCCCTTCCCCCTCCGCGGCCGGCGCCGGCACCCGGCTGCCCGGCCGCCGCCGGGACTAGTCGATCAGGGCCTGGTAGACGAGCTGGCGCAGCTCGGCCCGGATCGGGTGGGTGCTGGAGGGCAGCAGCTGGGTGTAGAACGCGGCGGTGAGCTGCTCCGCCGGGTCCACCCAGAACGCGGTGCTGGCCGCGCCGCCCCAGGAGTACTCCCCGGCGGTGGTCAGGTTCTTGCCCGCGGCGGCATCCAGCACCACGGCGAAGCCGAGGCCGAAGCCGGTACCGCGGAACGGCGCCTCGGCGAACAGCTGGCGGCCGAACGCCTCCAGGTCCGCCCCGCCGGGCAGGTGGTTGCGGGTCATGTAGCCGACGGTGCGCGGGCTGAGCAGCCGGACCCCTTCCAGTTCCCCGGCCGGGCTGTGCGGCAGGCCGAGCAGCATCTGGGTGAACCGGTGGTAGTCGGCCGCGGTGGAGATCAGGCCCGCCCCGCCGCTGAGGCAGGCCGGGCGGCGGTGCGCCACCGCGGCCAGGGCGTCCAGCCGGGTGGCCGTGCCGTCCTTGCCCGGCGCGTACAGCGCGGCCAGCCGGGGCCGGTCCGGCTCGGCCACCCCGAACCCGGTCTCGGTCATCCCGAGCGGCCGGAAGATCCGGCTGGCCATGAACTCGTCCAGGTCCTGGCCGGAGGCCACCTCGATGACCCGGCCGAGCACGTCGGTGGCCACCGAGTAGTTCCACTCGGTGCCCGGCTGGAAGAGCAGCGGCATGCCCGCCCAGGCCTCGCAGCACCCGGCGAGGTCGAGGCCGCGCGGCTGCGCCCACTCGAACCCGTTCGCCCGGTACCTGGCGTCCACCGGGTGCGCGCGCAGGAACCCGTAGGTGAGCCCGGAGGTGTGGGTGAGCAGGTGCCAGATCCGGACCGGCTCGGTCGCCGGGCACCGTGACCATCTTGAGGTCGGACCCGCCGGCGAACACCCGGACCCCGGCGAAGGACGGGATGAACGCGCTCACCGGGTCGGTCAGCGCGAACGCGCCTTCCTCGTAGAGCATCATCGCGGCCACCGAGGTGACCGGCTTGGTCATCGAGTAGATCCGCCACAGCGTGTCCGGCTCGACCGGCGTCCCGGCCTCCAGGTCGCGGGAACCGCGGATGGCCACGTGCGCCACCTTGCCGTCCCGGCTCACCATCAGCAGCCAGCCGGGCAGCCTGCCGTCGTCGACGTAGCGGGCGAAGTACCGGTCGATGCGCTCCAGCCGCTGCGCGTCCAGCCCGACTTCCGCCGGGTCTACGTCGGCCTTCAGCGCGGTCATCGGCCCTGCCTTCCCCGCCGCCGGGCGGCGGCTCCTGCTCTGATCCTCCAGCCTGCCCGCCTACCGGTCCAGAGCGCGTGAGCCCGGCCTCTGCGTGATCCTGTGTTCTTCTCCGGCGGCTGCCGGGGCAGGCTTCCAGATCGAGGCGATCGCAGCCTCCTTGCGATGCCATTCCGTCTGTGCGTGGCGAGCGCGTGGTCCGCGCGTTAGAAAGAGCCGGATTCCCGCAGCCGGTAACACTTGGCTGCGGGCTCTGCTGTCTATGCAGCGGCTCCGAGCGGTCCTGAGCGTTCCCGGCTAGCGCTCAAGCCTCGGCCAGCCTTTCGCGGCGGTGGTAAACACCCAGACGCTCAGCGCCAGCACGGCCACGGCGGCCGGTAGGAGCGTCCAGCCCCAGGCGCTGTGGCCCCACAACAGCGCCGCGCCGAGGAAGGCTATCCACAGCACGACCAGCAGCTGGATGACCAGGATGGTGACCCGCGCGGCCGGGATGTACTCCCAGGACCGAATCAGGATGCGCTGATTGCGCGGGCGGGTTCGCAGGGTGGCGCGGCTTGCGGTCATCCTGCCGGATCGCGAGGGAGTGGTGCTGTGTGCGTCCATCGGGACGCCTCCTGCCTTCGGTGTCCGGAAACTCCGATCACCTATAAAAACGATATCACTTTGATAGATAATTGTCCAGCTGCGGCCCTGCGCTGGTACTAGCCCGTAGCTGCCGCCTGGCCTCGTACATCAGCACCCCGGCCGCCACGGCCAGGTTCAGCGACTCCGCCGTGCCGGTCATCGGGATGCGCACCCGCAGGTCAGCCCGGCTCATCAGGCCGCCGGGCAGCCCGGCACCCTCGCTGCCCAGCAGGATGGCCAGCGGCGGGTCCAGCCTTGTGTCCCAGAAGCTCGCACCGGCATGCCCGGAAGCTGCCGCGACCCGGATCCCGTGATCCGCCGTCCAGGCGAGGAAGTCCCCGGCCTCCGGCACGTGCGCGACCGGCACGCTGAACAGCGCGCCCATGCTGGCCTTGACCGCGGCCGGGTCGAACGGGTCGGTGGTCTGCCCGATCAGCACCAGGCCGGCCGCACCGGTCGCGTCCGCGGTCCGGATGACCGTCCCCAGGTTGCCCGGGCTGCCGATCTCATGCAGCGCGACGAACACCGAGCCCGGCGTGACCGGCAGGTCACCGAGCCCGGCCGGGGCGGCCCGGACGATCGCGGCCAGCCCGGACGGGCCGTCCCGGTCCGCGATCCGGCTGAACAGCTCGCCGGACACCAGCGCGACCCGCAGGCCGCGCTCGGCCTGCCGGGCCACGAACCCGATCGCGGCCGGCGCGGTGAGCAGGTCGGGCGCGACGATCAGCGCCTCGACCTGCGCCCCGGCCTCCACCGCCTGCCAGACCGGCTGGATGCCGCGCACCACGAACGCGCCCTCCCGGCGCCGGTGCCTGCGGTCGGCCAGCAGCCGGACGCGCTTGATCAGCGGGTTGGCGGCACTGGTGATGACCTCGGGCATCGCGCTCCTCGCCGCGGCTTCGCTCTGGCTTCGCTCCGGCTTCGCTCCGGCCTGGCGCGGTGCGAGCATACCCGGACGGCCGAACTGGCAAGATCCCATTGACGCAGCGGCTGAGGTTGACGGCGAGGAGCGGCCAGTGAGCGCGGAGCGGGACCGGATAGCCGGATTCGGCCGGATGGAGGACGGCCTGCGCCAGTCCGGCGAGTGGTACCAGTGGGGGCCCTACCTGAGCGAGCGGCAGTGGGGCACGGTGCGCGAGGACTACAGCGCCGACGGCCAGGCCTGGGGCTACCTGCCGTTCGAGCACGCCCGCTCCCGTGCCTACCGGTGGGGCGAGGACGGCCTGGCCGGGTTCAGCGACGTGGAGCAGCGGCTGTGCCTGTCTCTCGCGCTGTGGAACGGCGCCGACCCGTTCCTCAAGGAGCGCGCGTTCGGCCTCACCGGCGCGCAGGGCAACCACGGCGAGGACGTCAAGGAGTACTGGTGGTACCTGGACGCGCTGCCCAGCCACGCCTGGAACCGGTGGCGGTACCACTATCCGCAAGGCTCCTTCCCCTATCAGGACCTCATCAGCCAGAACGGATCGCGCTCCCGGCTCCAGCCGGAATACGAACTGCTGGACACCGGGGTCTTCGATGACCGCAGATACTGGATCGTCGAGGTGCACTACGCCAAGGCCAGCCCGTGGGACCTGACCATGACCGTGCAGGTCACCAACGCCGGGCCGGAGCCGGCCGAGCTGCACGTGCTGCCCACCGCGTGGTTCCGCAACACCTGGTCCTGGGACGGATCGTCCCGGCCTTCCCTGGCCGGCCGGGACGCCGGGCCGGGTAGCCAGGCCGGGCCCGGCGGCCCGGCCGTCGCGGCCATCGACATCGAGCACCCCCACCTGGGTGCCCTGGAGCTGCTGGCCGGGCCGGCGCCGGCCGGATCCGTACCGGAGCTGCTGTTCTGCGAGAACGAGACCAACGTGCCCCGGCTGTTCGGCGCAGCGCCGGTGACGCCGTACCCCAAGGACGGCATCGGCGACCACGTGACCGGCGGCGCGGCCACGGTGAACCCGGCCAGGCGCGGCACCAAGTGCGCCGCCTGGTACCGGCTGACGGTGGCCGCCGGGGCCACCGCCGAGCTGCGGCTGCGGCTGCGCCCGGCCGGCGCTGGCCCGCCGGGCCAGGCCGCGCTCGGCGCCGATTTCGACCGGGTCACCGCGCTGCGGCGGGCCGAGGCCGACGAGTTCTACGCCGGGCTGACCCCGGAGTCCGCCAGCGCCGACGAGGCCATGGTGATGCGGCAGGCGTTCGCCGGGCTGCTCTGGAGCAAGCAGCTCTACAGCTACGACGTGTCCCGCTGGCTGGACGGCGACCCGGCCCAGCCGCTCCGCCGCCGCAGCGGCAGCGGGGCCGCAACAGCAGGTGGCGCAGCTTCGACGCGTTCGACATCATGTCGATGCCGGACAAGTGGGAGTACCCGTGGTTCGCCGCCTGGGACCTGGCGTTCCACTGCGTGGCCCTGGCGCACGTCGATCCCGGCTTCGCCAAGTACCAGCTGATCCTGCTGTGCCGGGAATGGTTCCAGCACCCGAACGGCGCGCTGCCGGCCTACGAGTGGGACTTCGGCGACGTGAACCCGCCGGTCCAGGCCTGGGCGGCGCTGGAAGTCTTCGCGATCGACGGCGGCACCGACCTCGACTTCCTCAGCCGGGTCTTCGACAAGCTGCTGGTGAACTTCACCTGGTGGGTGAACCGGGAGGATGCCGAGGGCAACAACCTGTTCGAGGGCGGGTTCCTCGGCCTGGACAACATCGGCCCGCTGGACCGCTCGCACCTGCCGGTGGGCGGGGTGCTGGAGCAGTCGGACGCGACCGGCTGGATGGGCGCCTACGCGATGGCGATGGCGTCGATCGCCGTCATCCTGCACCAGTCCGGCCAGCGGCCGGCCCTGGACCTGGTGATCAAGTTCCTGGAGCACTTCGCCGCGATCCGGGACGCGCTGGACGACCAGGGGCTGTGGGACGAAGACGCCGGGCTGTACTACGACCGCCTGATCACCCCGTCCGGCACGGCCGTGCCGGTCAAGGTCGCCTCGATGGTCGGGATGATCCCGGCGCTGGCCGCCGGCGTGGTGAGCGAGCAGATGCTGGCGCGCTCGCTGGTGCTCGGCAAGCGGTTCGCCGGCTTCCTGACCGACCGCGACCTGCGGGATCCGGACCGGCTAGCGGCCAGCGGGCTGCTGCGCGGCGAGCCGGGTCACCAGCGGCTGCTGCTCAGCGTGGCCGGGCCCGCCCGGCTGCCGCGGATGCTGGCCAGGCTCTTCGACGAGGCTGAGTTCCTGTCCCCGCACGGCCTGCGGGCGCTGTCGGCCTGTCACCGGGACCGGCCGTACCAGATCGACGTCGAGGGCCTGCGGGCCACGATCGACTACGAGCCGGCCGAGTCCACCACGCCGATGTTCGGCGGCAACTCCAACTGGCGCGGCCCGGTCTGGTTCCCGCTGAACTACCTGGTGATCAGCGTGCTGGAGCGCTACCACCGGTTCTACGGCGACGAGGAGGAGATCGAGTACCCGACCGGCTCGGGCCGCCGGCTCACCCTGGACCTGGTCGCCCAGGACCTGCAGGACCGGCTGATCTCCATCTTCACGCCGGGGCCGGACGGCCGCAGGCCCTGTTTCGGCGGGACCGAGCTGCTGCAGTCCGATCCGGCCTGGCGTGACAACCTGGTCTTCAGCGAGTACTTCCACGGCGACAACGGCGCCGGGCTCGGCGCCTCGCACCAGACCGGCTGGACCGGGCTGGTGGCCGATCTGATCCGGCGGCGGCACGGCGCGGTCCGCGGCCTCGGCGACGTCATCGCCGAGATCGCGGCCACGGCCGGGACCGAGCCCGGTCCGGCGAGCTGACGCCCTTGCGCCTTGTGCTCTTGCGCCTTGTGCCCTTGTGCCCTTGCGTCTTGTGCCTTGCGTCGGCAGCGGCCATGTGCAACTCTCATTTCGCAGCATGAACTCCGGACCCGGCCGGTCGGCCTGCCGAGAGGCCGTGGCCAGGCGGGACTGCGCGCGTTATGCAAAGTGCAGGCAGACGCGGGCGGACTCGACGACGGGACTACGACGGATCGAGACGGACTACGACGGATCGAGACGGACCACGACGGACCGCGACGGATCGGGACAGGAACGTGACGGAATCGCGACGAATGGCGCCGGTTCCGGGTAAGGTTGCCGCACCCGTGGGCAGGTGAAGGCTATGGACCCGCAGTTAACGCTCGGGCGGGGCATCGCCGAGCAGCGGCGCCGTCATGGCCTGTCTCAGCCCGAGCTGGCCCGGATGCTGGACCGGCCGGTGTCCTGGGTATCCCGGGTCGAGCGGGGCCTCGGGCGGACCGACCCGATCTCGGTGCTGGAGGCGGTGGCCTGCGCGCTGGGCACTCCGCTGCCGGCCCGCGGCGGCGTGGCCAGGGCCTGCGCCGCGCCGCAGGCCGCCGTCCGCGGCCTGCGGCTGGCCGCCAGGGCCGCCTACCCCGGCGGGGCACGGGAGGGACACCCGGTGCCCGCCGCCTTCCTGCGCGAGCAGGCCGACCGGGCCTGGGTGCTGACCTGCGCCCGACGATACGACGAGCTGGCCGAGCTGCTCGCCGTACTGCTGCCGGACCTGGACGCGGCGCTCGCCTCGGCCGCGCCGCCGCAGCGGGCACCGCTGCTCGAGCTGAGGTCCGACAGCTACCAGGCATGCTCGGCGGCGCTGGCCAGGCTGGGCCAGCATGAGAGCGCCAAGGCGGCCGCGAGCCGCGCGCTGACCGCGGCGCAGCGGGCCGGGAACCTGATGCTCGCCGCGGCCAGCGCCTACCTGCTGGTGTGCATCCACATGGAGTCCGGCCGCTATGAGCACGCGGACGAGACCGCCTGCCGCGCCGCCGCCGCGCTGGCCGGGCCGGTAGCGGAGGGCTCGGCCCAGGCGATCGCGCTGCGCGGCGCGCTCACCCTGCAGCGGGCGCTGATCGCCGCCCGCACCGGCAACCCTGCGGCGGCCAGCTACCAGCTCGGCCGGGCCGGGGAGCTGGCCGGGCTGCTGAGCCGGGGCGGCGGCGCGCCCGATGCCGGGTTCGGCCCCGGCCACGTGGCGCTCTACGAGCTAGCGGTCAGCCTGGAGGCAGACCAGCCACGCGGCGCCGAACGGCCGTCCGGCGGCCCGGCCGAGACTGGTCAGGCCAGCATCTCGCTGGTGACGGCCCAGCGCTCGTGATCCCGCCAGGCGCCGTCAACCCGCAGGAAGGCGGGTGAATAGCCCTCCTGCCGGAAGCCGAGCCGCCGGACCAGCCGCCGCGACGCCTCGTTGCCGGGCTGGATGTTGGCCTCGAGCCGGTGCAGCCCGAGCTCGCCGAAGGCCAGCCCGAGCGCCAGCCGCAGGCCCTCGGACAGGTAGCCGCGGCCGGCCAGCGGCGCGAAGGCCGCATAGCCGAGCGCACCGCACTGGAAGTTGCCGCGGACGATGTTGTTGATGTTGATCTGGCCGGCGATCGCGCCGGTCTGGCGCTCGCAGACCAGCAGTCCCACCGCGCCCGGCTGCTCGAACCGCGCCACGTAGGCCTCGAACTCGGCCGCCGTGACCGGCAGCCAGATCCACGGGTGATGCAGCTCGGCGCTGGCGCTGGCCAGCGCGATCAGCTCGTCCTGGTCGCCGCGGCCGATCCGGCGCAGGGTCACCCGCGGCGCGCTGGCACCCCGCCCCGGTCCCGTGCCGACGTCCCCGCCCACCCCGGCGATGCTACCGGCGGCCCGGCGCGCCAGGCGGCATGCCCGGCCGTTGCCCGGGTCAGTCGGTAAAGGTCAGCGCGCGGAACCGGCCGATCAGCTCGGATGGCACCGGATCGGTCGCCAGGCTGACCCGGCCGTAGAGCCAGAGCAGCAGGTCGGAAGCGGTCGCGCCGACCGCGGGGAGGCCGGCCGCGGCGCCCGGCTGGTGCGCGACGGTGCCGGGAGCAGCCGCCGTCGCTGATGGTCCAGGCGGCATCGGCGTCGGTGCACCGCAGGGCGAACCGGCCGTTCAGGGCCGGGCGGGCCTCGGCCGGGTCGGCGTCGCTGGAGACCGAGAAGGTGAGGAATTCATCCACCGCGTCGGCGGCGACCGGCGCCGCGATGGCGACGGCGCGCCCGGCCGCGTCGGCGGCGTCCCAGTGGTGCACGGCCGCCTCCTGCACCTGGTGCCGGGCGATGAACGCGATGTCCTGCTGGGCCGGCGCCCAGGTCCAGGCCCGGTCCGCGGGATCCGCCGCGGCCAGCACCCGCACCAGGCGGTCGGCCCCGGTCCGGAACTGCCCGATCAGCTGATCGCGCGGTGCCCTGGCCGGGCGGCGGGACTCCTCCGGCGGCTCGCTGAGCCGCTCGTCCGCGATCGTGGCCCAGAACCAGTGCACCTCGGTGAGGTGCGCCACCAGGTCGGCCACGGTCCAGCCGGGGCAGCAGCGGACCTCGGCGTCCAGGTTGCCGTCGGCCGCGGCGGCGAACCCGGCGCTGTGCTCGGCGATGGCGGCGGTGTAGTCCAGCGGGGCAGCAGTCATGTCCTGAGCCTACTGAGCTTGCCCGCTGGTCGGCGGCACGTGGTCAGCCACCAGGGCGGCCAGGATGTCGCGGACCTGCGGCGGGGCTGAGCTCGCAGGTGGCATCGCCGACCGAGAGCTCGATCCGCTGGGTGCCGGGGTCGGCCGTGGGCGCGGCCTGCGGCCAGGTCCAGATGCCCTGGTCGGCGGCGAGCTTGCGGGCGGCGGCGGCGAACCCGTCCCGGCTGGTGGTCAGCAGCAGGTGCATCATCGGGACCTGCGGCGGATCCGGGATCACCCGGATTCCGGGGACCTCGCGCACGGCCTCGGCGATCGCCCTTGCGTGGGCGAGATAGTCCGGCATCCGGGGCAGCCGCCGGGCCAGGCAGGTCAGCGCGGAGGCGGCGTTCGGCCACAGCCCGAACAGCCTGCCGCCCATCCGATGCTGCCACTCCCGCACCTCGCTGGTGATGTCCTCGGGCCCGGCCAGGCAGCAGCCGGGCAGTGCGCCGATGCCCTTGTAGAACGAGACGTAAACGGTGTCGAAGAGGGCGGCGATCTCGGCCGGGGGCCGCTGGTACCCGGCCGCCGATTCCCACAGCCGGGCGCCGTCCAGGTGCGCGGCCGCGCCCCGATCCGCTGGCCCAGCCGACCTGGGCCGCCAGCTCGTCCCAGGCAGGCTGCTGGCCGCCCAGGTCGCGCTGCGGCAGCTCGATCAGCAGGGCCGCCACCGGCTCGGCGATGCCGGTCAGGTCCGCCGTCGTCAGCAGCCGGTCCGGATGGCCGGCGGTCCGGCCGGTCAGGTGATGCAGCCGCTGGTAAGCCTGCCCCTCGTGCCGTTCCAGGTGGCACATCGGGTGGAATACGACAGTGCGCCGCTGGCGGCGGTCGGCGTGTACCCGCAGCACCGACTGCTGCGCCATCGTCCCGCTGGGCAGGAACACCGCGGCCGGCTTGCCGAGCAGCCGGGCGACCTCGGCCTCGAGCTCGGCGACCACGCCGCCGCTGCCGTACCGGTCCGGCTCGGTGTCCGGCGGGATGGTGGCCAGCAGCTCGGCGGCCGGCACCCGGCCGTGACCGGCCAGGAAGACGGTACAGGCTGCACGCAGTGCAGCCAGGTCCTGTGCAGCCAGGTCCTCGGCGGCGAGATCATCCACGGCGGGCATGACGACATTCTGCCCGGCTGGCCGGCAGGCCCGCAGGCCCCCGGCACCGCCGGGCCCGGCCCTCCTGGTCGGCACTCCTGGTCAGCACCGCGCGGGCAGGTGCTGTGGCCTTTCCCCGGACAGCAGCGGCACCGCGCGCCTAAAGTTGTCGTTCGTTAGCCACCGTGGCCCTGGAGCGCGCCATGCAACGCCGCCGCATCGCGGTCAGCGCCCTGCTCAGCCTGGCCGTCGTGACCGGAACAGCCGCCGCGCCCGGCCGCGCCGGCGCCGACGACGGCAACATCACGGTGCTCTCTGCCGGGCCGACCGGGGGCAACCCGGCCCAGCTCACGGTCGAGATCGACGATCAGAACCCCGGCGCGTACATCACCGCCCTGACCGTTCAGCTGACCAATACGGCGACGTCGAGCCAGCTGACCATCCCGGCGGGCGCCTGGACCTACCCGGACTCGGGTGATCCGGCCGACCAGGCGGTGGTCATGACCAGCCCGTTCGGCACGGGCAGCGAGCCTGGCCCGCCGCCGCCGGGCACCTACTCGATGACGGTGACCACCGCCACCGACAGCACCGGCGATACCGATTCCGGCCTGCCGGCCGGCACCCTGGCGTTCACCTGGACCGATCCGGTGCTGACGGCCGGCGCCACGCCGGTGAGCTACGGACAGGCGCAGACGGTCTCCGGGGCAGCTCACCGGGGTGGCGCCAGGCGACAGCACCCAGTCCGGCATCGGCGGCGAGCCGGTCTACCTGATCGACCAGGACACCAGCCAGTCGCAGCAGATAGCCACGACCGCCAGCGACGGCAGCTACTCCGCGCCGGTGCGGCTGAGCACCGACTCGTACGTGGTGACGGTGAACCCGGATCCGGCCAACGGCGTGCCCAGCGCGAGCAGCCCTCCGTTCACCCCGGCAGTCACGGTGGACCCGACCCGGCTCGAGTCGGTCGCGGTCCGGCCGCCGGACCTGACCTACGGCAAGGCGCCGGGCATCATGACCGGCACCGCGCAGTACGAGAGCGGCTCCGGCTGGGTCAGCCTGAGTGATTCCAGTGTCCAGATCACGGTCGGGCGGTCCGCCCCGGTGACGGTGCCGACCAGCGCGAACGGCAGCTTCAGCTACACCGTGCCGACCACCGAGGGAACCTCGTGGCGGGTCGTGGCCGGCGGCACGCCGCTGCTCGCCCAGGCCGTGGCGTCCGGCAGCATGCACATCGCGGTGCCGCTCAGCGTGGGTGCCTTCGCTGCCACGCTGACCACGCTCGGCGTCCTCGACGCCAGCGGCTGCGTGCGGGTCACGGTGCCGCACTTCAGCCCGCCCGGCACCGGCACCCGGATCGAGATCCAGTACGCGGCAGGACGATCGGGGCCGTGGAAGACGCTGGGCTGGCTGCCCATCGGCAGCACGGCCCGCAAGTCCTGCCGGGCCGCGGGCGAGGCCTACTTCTCCGGCGCCCTGACGGCCCGGCTGGCCAGTGCCTACTACCGTGCCGACTACCCCGGCGACGTTAACTTCGAGCATGCGCTCAGCCGCGCCGTGCGCGCCTGGAAGTACGTCACCGAGGTGTCGTCGGTGCGCGTCTCGCCGCGCTCGGTCCGGAGCGGCGGCAAGATCACGGTCAGCGGGCGGCTGCGCCAGTTCGGGCGCTCCTGGACCGACTACGCCCGGCAGCAGATCCTGATTATCCTGCGGCCCAGGGGCAGCAAGTACTGGTACTGGATCTACAAGGTCACCACCAGCTCCGCGGGCTGGTTCAGCAAGCGGTTCACCGACCCGACCAGCGCCACCTGGTCGGCCGAGTACAAGGGCAACCAGACTCACCTGGCCTCGGTCGGCGCGTCGTACTACGTGCCGGTGCACGGCAAGGCGCCGCGAGCGGGGCTGTCCGCGGCGCAGTCCTTCCTGCTGACCCGGCTGCCGGGCAGGCCGGCCCGCGCCGCGGTGTAGCCAGCCCGGGCCAGCTACCGGATCCGCCCGGCCGCGGCCAGCAGGTCGCGCACCCGGCCGGCCGGTAGCGCGGGCGCGCTGTGCCCGTCCCGTCCGGTGACCGGGACCGCGGCCAGCAGGCTGTTCAGCACCGCCTCCTCGGTCGCCTCGACCGCGGCGGCGAAAAACGGATCCAGGTCAGTGCCGTGCAGCGGGCTGTCGGCGACCGCTGCCGCCCGGCGGTCCGGCCAGCGCGGCGCGCGCAGCCCGGTGGCCAGGGCGAGGAAGATCTCGCCGCTGCCGTGGTGCGCGGTCGAGCCCGTCCTGGCCAGCCCGAGCCCGGCCCGGCGGGCCAGCCGGACGCAGGCCGCCGAGTCCAGCGGGGCGTCGGTCACCAGCACCGTGATGCACGACCCGGCCGGCCCGCGGCGGCCAGGCGGCGGCCGGTGCGGCTCCGGCGGCCCGAGCAGCCGCCCGACCGGCACTCCGTCCACGGTAAGCCGCTCCCGGTCGCCGAAGTTGGCCAGGACCAGCACCCCGACCGTGTGCCCGGACGGCACCAGCCGGGACGAGGTGCCGATCCCGCCCTTGAAGCCGAGGCAGGTCATGCCGGTCCCGGCACCGACCGCGCCCTCGGCCGGAACCGTGCCCCCGCCGAGGCGGGCACCCGCCAGCGCCGCCTGGACGTCGGCCGCGCTCACCTGCATCCGGCGAGGCTCCGACAGGAAGCTGTCGTCACACTCGGCCACGATCGGAATGATCACATCGTCGGCACCGATGCCGGGCTCCTCGGCTAGCAGCAGCTCGCAGGCCGCGTCATAGACCCGGCCGACCTGCATCGTGGAGGTCAGGAAGACCGGCGTCTCGGCCAGCCCCCACTCGGCCGCGGCGAGGAACCCGGTGCACTCGCCGGCGCCGTTCAGCACCGCCCCGCCGGCCGGTACCGGGCTGCGGAACAGGTTCCCGCCCGGGTCCACCACGGTCACCCCGGTCCTGGCCACGCCCCTGCCATCGGGCGGGGGCGGCTCGTCCCGCCAGACCGTGGCGTGCCCGACCCCTACGCCGGGCACGTCGGTAACCGACGCGGCCGGCCCGGCGGGCAGCAGCCCGATCCTGATGCCGAGCGCACGGGCCCGCAGGCGGCTGGCGGGCGGCTGGGATCCCACGGCAGCGCAGCCTAGGACCGGCGCGAGCCCGGCCGCGGCGTGACCACGGCCGGCGACTCCTCCAGCCCGGCCGGGCTGGCCGGGACGTCGACCGCGTGCTCGCGCAGTGCCGCCAGCGGCACGATCTCCAGTGACCGCTCGTGCGTGGCGGCCAGCACCACCGGCGCGGCAGCCCCGTCGCGGTGCGCCCGCAGCCAGTTCACCGCGGTCACGCACCAGCGGTCTCCTGGCACCAGGCCGGGGAACATGTACTGCGGCACCGCGGTCACCAGGTCGTTGCCGATGCGGCGCTGATGCTCGAGGAACTCGGCCGTCACCACCGCGCAGATGGTGTGGCTACCCAGGTCCTCGGGACCGCTCCGGCAGCACCCGTCCCGGTAGAACCCGGTGACGGGATCGCTGCCGCACGGCTCGAGCTCGCCGCCCAGCACGTTCCGCTCGGTCATCGCACCAGTATCGCGGCTTGGCAGGTAATGCAGCCAGTGCCGCGCGAGCGCGACAGTTCCCTGACATTCTGTATCTGAGCAATTACTTAGCGTTGAGACGAGGGGCAGGGGTCACTGGTGAGGATCACTCAAGCACCGGGCAAGGCGGCCGCCGCGGCCCTGGCGGGCATTCTCGCCTCGATGCTGGCCGGACCGGTGCTGATCGGGACAGTGCTGGCCGGCCCGGCCGCGGCGGCGAGCGGGACTGCCCAGCCGGCCCCGAGGCCGTCGCGGCCCCCGGCCGGGCGGGCGCCGGCCGTACCGCAGCTGACCATCAGCATCAGCGACGGCCGCAAGTCCGTGCAGGCCGGCGAGCGGCTGACCTATACGGTGCTGGTCAGCAACGGCGGCGGCCGGGAGCAGCACTTGAAGATCACCCAGACACTGCCGCCCGGCCTGCGGCTGGTATCCGCGAACCGCTCCGGCCTGGCCAGCCGTAACCTGGTCA
This sequence comes from uncultured Actinomycetota bacterium, assembly GCA_963719705.1. Taxonomy (GTDB): domain Bacteria; phylum Actinomycetota; class Actinomycetes; order Streptosporangiales; family Streptosporangiaceae; genus CAVRCV01. Next base: position 159,706 of record CAVRCV010000003.1, on the reverse strand, counting down.
CCTGGCGCAGCGGCGTCCCGGCGCGCGGCACTCAGACGTTCCGGCTGACCGCTCAGGTGATCAGGACCCCGGCCAGGGTGACTCAGCTAGCCAGCATCGCGTGCGCCGCGGCGGGCAGTGTCAGGCCACTGGTCTGCGCAGCCGCCATGAACCGGATCCCGGCCAGCGCGGCCGCGGTCGCCACACGACGCGGCCGGCCGTCCGGCGGTGGCTCATCCGGCTGGGCGGCGGTGGGCTGGGTCTTCCTGGCCGTGCTGGCCGTCGGGCTGGTGCTGCTCGCCGGGCTGCGCGCCCGCAGCCGCCGCGGGCTGCGCGGCGCGAGCTGACCCTCATGCGCTTCAGAGCTAGTCAGCGCGCGCTGCCCGCGCGAAGAACCTCGTTCAGCTTGCACAGCAGCGACTCCTGAGTGAACGGCTTCTCGATCAGCGTGATGCCCGCGTTGATGACTCCCTGCGCGCCGAGGATGCCCTGGGTGTACCCGGACATGTACAGCACGCCGATGTCCGGGTGCAGCTCGCGGATCCGCTCGGCGACCTCCTTGCCCTGCATGCCGGGCATCACCACGTCGGTGACCAGCGCGCTGAGCCGGCCGCCGCAGCCGGCCGCGGCATCGATCGCCTGCTGCCCGTTCGAGGCCACCATGACCTGGTAGCCGTTGCGGGTCAGGATGCGCCGGGTCACCTCGCGCAGCGCCGCCTCGTCCTCGACCACCAGCAGCAGCTCGCCATTGCCGCGCTCCGGCTGCACCGGGCCCCGCTCCCCGGCAGCAGGCGCCTGTTCGGTGACCGGGAGCAGGATCGTGACGGTAGTGCCGAATCCCGCCTCGGAGTAGATGCGGACGTTGCCGCCCGCCTGGGTCACGATCCCGTAGATGGTGGCCAGCCCCAGGCCGGTGCCCTGACCCTTGGGCTTGGTGCTGAAGAACGGCTCGAACGCCCGGTCGGCGACCTCGCGCGGCATCCCGGTGCCGGTGTCGCTGACCTTCAGCGAGGCGTAGCGGCCGGAGGTCAGCTGGCTGCGGCTGGCCGCATAGGACTCGTCCACGTCGGCATTGGCCGTCTCGATGGTCAGCTTGCCGCCCCCGATCATCGCGTCCCTGGCGTTGACGGCCAGGTTGACCAGGACCTGCTCGACCTGGCCCGGGTCGGCAAGCACGAGATCCAGGTCGGCGCTCAGGTTGGTAACCAGGTCAATGTGCTCGCCGAGGGTCCGGCGCAGCAGTTTCAGCACGCCGTCGACGATCTCGTTGAGGTTCAGCACCCGCGGCTGGACCACCTCCCGCCGGGCGAACGCCAGCAGCTGACGGGTCAGCCGGGCGGCCCGCTCGGAGGCGAGCTGGACCTGCTCGATGTCGGCCAGGATGGCCTGGCCGGCTTCGGTGGCGAGCTGCTCGCGCACCTGCTCGGCGGCGAAGGCGGTGTAGCTGGAGATGACGCCCAGCAGATTGTTGAAGTCGTGCGCGACCCCGCCAGCGAGCTGGCCGAGGCTCTCCAGCCGCTGCGACTGCTGGAGCTGCCGCTCGAGCCGCCCCCGCTCGGCCTGCCCCTTCAGCCGCTCCCGCTCGGCCTGGACCTCCAGCCGGTCGGCCACATCCCGGACGGCGGCGGTGACCAGCAGCCCCTGCTCGGTGTCGATGGCGGACAGCGAGATCTCGGCCGGGAACGTGCTGCCGTCCTTGCGGCACCCGGCCAGCTCCATGCCGGCCCCCATCGGCCGGGGCCGGGGATCGGCGACGTACCCGGCCCGGCGCTCCGGGTGCACCACCCGCTGGGCCGGTGGCACGAGCATCTCCACCGGCTGGCCGACCAGCTCGCCCCTGGTGTACCCGAACAGGCGCTCGGCCTGCGCGTTGACCAGCATGATCTGCCCGTCGCCGCGGACGCACACCATCGCATCCGGCGCCGCCTCGAGCAGCGCCAGGAACCTTGCCTCGGCCCGTTCCCGCTCGGTAACATCCCGGCCGATGGTCGCGACCCCGGTGACCGAGCCCGCGGCGCCGATGATCGGCGACATCGTCAGCGATACCGTCACCACCGACCCGTCCTTGCGGATCCGGCGTGCCTCGTGCTCCCCGACCGGCTCGCCCTGTTTCACGGCGGCGAGCATCAGGTTCTCCCGCTCCAGCTCCCCCGGCGGGAACAGCATCTCGGCGGAACGGCCGATCATCTCAGCCGCGGCGTACCCGTACAGCCGCTCTGCTGCCGGGTTCCAGGAAGTGACCACCAGGTCCAGCGTCTTGCCGATGACCGCGTCGTTGGAGGACTGGATGATCGACGCCAGCCGGGCGGCGGCCTCGTGTGCCTGCCGCTGAGCGGTGACATCCCGGACCGCGGCGATGACCAGCAGGCCCTCATCCGAGTCCATGGCCGACAGTGAGATCTCGGCCGGGAACGTGCTGCCATCCTTGCGGCACCCGGCCAGGTCCATGCCGGCCCCCATCGGCCTGGGTTTCGGGCAGGCCAGGTACCTGGCCCGGTGCTCCGGGTGCACCGAACGCACCGCCTCGGGCACCAGGATCTCCACCGGCTGACCGGTCAGCTCCTCCCTGGAGTACCCGAACAGGCGCTCGGCCTGCGCGTTGGCCAGCACGATGCGCCCGTCGGCGGAAACACACACCATCGCGTCCGGTGCTGCCTCCAGCAGCCCGGTGAAACGGTCATCGAGCTTCTTCATCAGCCCGCATCTCCACATGGCCCATTCACTACTTTAAGTTATCACCTGGATTCTCTCCGTAACGGGGGGTCAGCAGGGAGGACGAGCCGTGGCGCTTTGGCTAAGCCGGCGCCGCCAGCCCGGCCCTGGCCGACGGACAACCAGGCCAGTTCCGCAGATAATTACCGGAAGACCCTTTATTCCTGCATTGTGGCGCGAAAAGGCCAGCCGGATACCGTCCGCGCCGCGCGGCCTGACCGCAGGCAGACAGACAGTTCCGCAAGTATCCCGGAGAAACTGATATGCGTACCGGCGCGGAAAGGAGCCAGCGGGTTTTCGCCACGCCGGGGCAATGCGGAAAGTGCCGGGCCTAGCCGGGGCGGTGGTAACTTAACCGCGGTCGCAGGCCCTGGCGTTCTCCTGGGGGCACGGGCGGCGATCACATCTGCCGGGCCGCGGGGAAGGCGGCATCGCATTGTCGCGCCACTGACTGCCCTGGGCTCACCATCGTGACCGTTCAGGAGGCGTGGCGTGCGAGTGTGGCTAACGGGTAGGCACGGGCTCGGCAGGACGGCGCGCGCCGCTGCCGCGCTCGGGCTCACGTGCACGGCCTGCGTGGCCGTGACGGTTGCCGCCGCACCAAGCGCGCTCGCCGCCGGGACCACGCTGTTCAATCAGCCGTTTCATGACAACACCGTGGACGGCCCGGCCGGCTCGGTGTCGGTGCCCACGGCGCCGACCGGTATCAACACGGCGTGCCTGAGCGCAGCGGGCAACCCCACGGCCAACCCGCTGGCCAGTTGCTCCTCATCGACCGACCCGCAGGGCTCCGGCAAGCTCCGCTTCACCAGCGCGGGGACCACACAGGAAGGCGGCATCTTCGCCAACACCAGCATCCCGACCACGCAGGGCCTGGACGTCACGTTCAACACCTATCAGTACGGCGGGAACGGCGCCGACGGGATCGCGTTCGTGCTCGCCGCCGTCGACCCGTCGAACCCGGCAACCCCGACGGCCATCGGCCAGTCCGGCGGGGCGCTCGGCTATTCGGCCAAAGCATCGGTAAGCCCAGCCCTTCCCGGCCTGACCGACGGGTACCTGGGCATCGGCTTCGACACCTACGGCAACTTCAGTAACAAGTACGAGGGAACGGGCTGCACCGACCCGCCGAACATCTCCTCGGCGATGCCCGGCGAGGTGGTCGTGCGCGGTCCGGGCAACGGCACCGTAGGCTACTGCGCGCTGCAATCTAGCGCGGCGACCGCGACCTCGCTCAAGCTGAACCTGCGCGCCACGACCAGGGCAGCGTCGGTGGTCCCGGTGGAAGTCGTGTTCAACCCGAGCTCGGCCACGGTGACCACGCCGTCCGGGCTGTCGGTGCCGGGGGGTGACTACGACGTGACGTTCACGCCGGTGGGCGGATCGCAGCGGAGCATGGTCGGGCCGCTGCCGACGGTGCCGGCCGGGCTTTACCCGTCGAGCTGGCTTACCTCCAGCGGGCTGCCCAAGCAGCTGGCCTTCGGCTGGGTGGCATCGACCGGCGCGTCATACGACTTCCACGAGATTGATGACGTGGTGGTGACCACGCTGAACCCGGTGCCGCAGCTTGCGGTGTCCCAGACCAGCTACGCGGCCAGCTCGCTGTCGCCGGGCAGCCCGGTGACCTATGCGGTAAGCGCGAGCTCCTCCGGCGCGACCGAGACGAACCCGGTGACGGTGACCGAGACCGTGCCGACCGGGTTGCTGCCGGTCGGCGCCTCAGGAACCGGGTGGACCTGCGGCGCGCCCAGCGGCCAGCAGATCTCCTGCACCAGCACCTCCAGCCCGTTCGCCAGCGGTTCGCTCACCATCAACGCGATCGTGACCTCTTCCAGCGTGACCCCATCGGTGGTCCAGGCATCCTCGGTGGTGGTGGCGTCCTCGGCCGACGGCAACCCGGCCACCGAGACCGGCGCGCCCGCGGGCACGCTGCCGTCGGCGCCGACGGTGACCGGGGTCAGCCCGACCAACGGCGCGGCTGGCGGCGGCAACGACGTCACGGTCACCGGCTCCGGGCTCAGCGCCGCGACTGCGATCGAGATCGGCACCGCCGCCGCATTCGCCGCGGGCACCCCCACCACCCTGGTCAAATGCACCGCATCAGCGGCAGGCTGCTTCACCGTGACCAGCGACTCCAGCCTGGACATCTCGTCCATGCCTGGCCACGCGGCGGGCGCCGTCACCGTCCGCGTGGTCACCCTCGGCGTCTCCGGCACCGCTACGTACACCTACAATACGGGCCCGGCCCTGCTGTTCCCGGCGCCGCCGAGCGGCGAGGTCAACGTGTCCTACACCGACCAGCTGACCGTGACCGGCGGCACCAGCCCGTTCACCTGGTCGGTGAGCTCCGGGTCGCTGCCGCCCGGCCTGACCCTCGGCGCCTCGACCGGGCTGCTGTCCGGCACCCCGACCGCGTCCGGCACCTACTCGTTCACGGTCAAGGTCGTTGATCAGGCCGGGCTGTCCAGCACCGAGGCCGCGACCATCGCCATCATCGCGGCGCCGTCGCTGAACTTCCCCGCCCCGCCGGGCGGCTGGACCAACACCCTCTACCTGGACACCCTCACTGAGTCCGGCGGCACCAGCCCGCTAACCTGGTCCCTGGCCAGCGGCACCCTCCCGCCCGGCATCAGCCTGACCAGCGACGGAAACCTCAGCGGCACGCCAACCGCGACCGGCACCTACGCCTTCACCGTCAAGGTCACCGACGCCAACGGCCAGACCGCTACCCAGGCCACCAGCCTCACCATCGCCCAGGGAGTCACGGCTAACTTCTCCCCCCTCCTGCCGCGACCGTCGGGGCCGCCTACAGCGACACGCTCACCGCGACCGGCGGCACCACGCCGTACACCTGGTCGGTGAACTCCGGCACCCTGCCGCCCGGCCTCACACTGAGCTCCGCCGGGGTGCTGTCCGGCACCCCGACCACGGCGGGCAGCTACAGCTTCTCGGTCAACGTAATCGACAAGAACGGCGGCATCGCCACCGCCTCCATCACCCTGGTGGTCAACACGGTGGCGCTGACCATCGTGTCCACTGCCAGCACCGCGACCACCACGCCGGGCAGCACGGTCAGCTACACGATCACCGTCACCAACGCGGGGACCAGCACCTTCACGGGGGCCAAGCTCACCGACTCGCTGTCGGGGCTGCTGGACGACGCCAGCTACAACGGCAACGCCGCCGCGACGTCCGGCACCGTGTCGTACGCCAGCCCGAACCTGACCTGGACCGGGAACCTGGCAGCCGGGACAACCGCGACGATCACGTTCTCCGTGACGGTGAACAATCCTGACACCGGCGACAAGGTCATGACGACCACGGTGACGTCGACTTCGGCGGGGAGTAACTGCCCGGCGGGCGGCACGGATTCGCGGTGCTCGAATACGGTGTCGGTGCTGGTGCCGGGGCTGACGGTGGTGGCGTCGGCGGATGTGGCGTCGACGGCGCCGGGGTCGGTGGTGCATTACACGATCACGGTGACGAACTCGGGGGCGACGGCTTTCAGCGGGGCGTCGTTTACGGACGGGCTGTCGGATGTGCTGGATGATGCCAGCTATGACGGGGACGCGTCGGCGTCGTCGGGCAGCGTGTCGTTCGCCAGCCCGGGCCTGACCTGGACCGGGGGCCTGGCGGTGGGCGCGTCGGCGACGGTGACGTTCTCGGTGACGGTGAACAGTCCTGATACCGGCAACAAGGTCCTGTCGAGCACGGTTGTCTCGGCCGCCTCGGGGAGTAACTGCGCGGCCGGGAGCGCGGATCCGCGGTGCTCGGTGAGCGTGCCGGTGGCGGTGCTGACGATCGTGGCGGGGGCGAGCCCGGCGAGCACGGTGCCGGGGGGGGTGGTGCGGTTCGCCACTACGTTCACTAATGCGGGCCAGGTGCCGTATACGGGGATCACGATCAGCACGAGCGGCGCGGATGTGTTCGACGACGCGATCCCGGACGGGGATCAGACGGCCACGTCGGGGACGATCACGGTGACCAGCACGGCGGTGGTCTGGACCGGGAGCATCCCGGTGGGGGGGACGGTCACGATCTCGGGCTCGGTGACGGTGAAGAACCCTGATCCGGGGAACAAGGTGATAGCTAATCACTTCACCACCACCGCGGCGGGCAGTAACTGCCCGCCGGGCGGCACCGACCCGCGCTGCGGGGTGAGCGTGCCGGTGCTGGTGCCGGGGCTGGCGATCAGCCAGTCCGCGAGCACGACCGCGGCGGTGCCCGGCCAGAAGGTCACCGTCACCGTCACCGTCGCCGACACCGGGCAGACCGCCTACGCCGGGGTCAGCGCCGCGGTCTCGCTGGCCGGGATGACCGGCGACGCCGTTTACGACGCCGACGCCGCCGCCAGCACCGGCACCGTCAGCTACGCCGCCCCGGTCATCACCTGGACCGGGAGCCTGGCCCCCGGCGGCACCGCCGTCATCACCTACTCGGTCACCGTGAACAACCCCGACACCGGCGACAAGACGCTGGTCAGCGCCGTCTCCTCGGCCGCCGCCGGCAGCAGCTGCCCCACCAGCGCCAGCTCCGGCTGCACCCTCATCATCCCGGTGCTGACCCCTGGCCTGGATATCGTCAAGACTGCTGACACCGGCGCGGCGGTGCCCGGGCAGGTGGTGACTTACACCCTCACGATCACCGACGCCGGGCAGACTCCCTATACCGGCGCCGCGGTCACTGACGACCTGACCGGGGTGCTGGACGACGCGGCCTACGACGGCGATGCCACTACCACCGCCGGGTCGGTGTCCTACACCGCCCCGGCCCTGACCTGGACCGGGAACCTGACCCCCGGCCAGGTCGTCACGGTGACCTACTCGGTCACCGTGAACAACCCCGACACCGGCGACCAGTCGCTGGTCAACACCGTGGCCTCGGCCGCGCCCGGCAGCGAGTGCCCGCCCGGCGGCACCGACCCCGACTGCTCGCTGACCATCCCGGTCGTCAGCGCGGCCACCCTCACTTTCACCGCCGCCACCGACGTCGCGTCCGCCGTCGCCGGGCAGGTCGTGCACTACACCATCACCGTGGCCAACTCCGGCCGCACCCCGTACGCCGGGGCCGCGTTCACCGACCCGCTCGGCGACGTCCTGGACGACGCCGCCTACGACGGGGACGTGTCCGCGACTACCGGCACCGCCACCGTCACCGGCTCGACCCTGGCCTGGTCCGGGACCGTGCCCGCGTCGGGAACGGCGACGATCACGTTCTCGGTCACCGTGCACAGCCCCGACACCGGGAACAAGATCCTGGCCGCCACCCTGTCGTCGGCCTCACCGGACAGCAACTGCCCGGCCGCTTCCGCCGACCCCCGCTGTGCCTCGACAGTAACGGTGTCCCAGCTGGTCATCACCAACACCGCGAACGTGGCCACCACCACCCCCGGCGCCGTGGTCCGGTTCACCGCCACCTTCGCCAACACCGGCCAGACCGACTACGACGGCATCACGATCTCCGACCCCGCCGCCAACGTGTTCGACGACGCCACCCCCGACGGCGACCAGACCGCCACCTCCGGCACCCTCGAGCTCACCGCCACCGGCATCACCTGGACCGGCGACATCGACCCGGGCCAGACCGTCACCGTCACCGGCACCGTCACCGTGAACAACCCCGACACCGGGAACAAGCTCCTCGCCGCCACCATCACCACCACCGCCCCCGGCAGTAACTGCCCGGCCGCCACCACCGACCCGGCCTGCTCGGTCAGCGTGCCGGTCCTGGTCCCCGGCCTGACCATCACCAAGACCGCGAACACCTCCTCCGCGGTACCAGGGCAGCCGGTGAGCTACACCATCACCGTCGCCGACACCGGCCAGACCCCCTACACCGGCGCGGTGGTGACCGACTCGCTGGCCGGGGTGCTCCAGGACGCGGCCTACAACGGCGGCGCGTCCGCAACCTCAGGCACGGTCAGCTACGCCAGCCCGGTGCTGACCTGGACCGGCAGCCTGAACCCGGGGGACACCGCGACCATCACCTACTCCGTCACGGTCGACAACCCCGACACCGGCGGCAAGGTCGTGACCAACTCGGCGGCCTCCGCCGCGGCCGGCAGCAACTGCCCGCCGGCCAGCCCGAGCCCGGCCTGCACGGTCACCTTCGCGGTGCTGACCCCGGCGCTGACCATCACCACGACGGCCACCCCGGCCACCGCCACACCCGGCGGCACGGTCAGCTACACCCTGACCATCGCCAACACCGGCCAGACCGCCTACACCGGCGCCACCGTCACCGACGACCTCACCGGCGTCCTCGACGACGCCGCCTACAACACCAACGCCACCACCACCACCGGCACCGTGTCATACGCAGCCCCTGTGCTGACCTGGACCGGTAGCCTGAGCCCCGGCGGCACTGCGACGGTGACGTTCACCGTCACCGTCAGCAACCCCGACACCGGCAACGGCATCCTCACCACCCAGGCCACCTCCGCCGCCCCCGGCAGCAACTGCCCGGCCGGCAGCACCGACCCCCGCTGCGCCACCACCACCAGCATCGCCCAGCTCGCCATCACCAACACCGCCAGCGCCAGCACTACCACGCCCGGCTCGACCGTGAGCTACACGATCACCATCACCAACACCGGACAGACCTCCTACACCGGCATCACGGTCACCGACGACCTCACCAGCACCCTGAACGAGGCGACGTTCAACAACGACGCCGTCACCACCACCGGCAGCACCACCTTCACCAGCCCCGACCTGAACTGGACCGGCAGCCTGGCCCCCGGCAACGGCGCGGTGATCACCTTCAGTGTCACCGTGAACACCCTCATCACCGGCAGCACGACCCTGACCAGCACCACCACCTCCCCGGCCATCGGCAGCACCTGCCTGCCTGCCGGACCCGCACCCGCCTGCACCGCCACCGTCACCATCACCCCCGGAGTGCTGTCCATCACCGCCCCGGCCGCAGTGAACCTGGGCAGCGCCGCCCCCGGCGGCGTGGTCTCCGCGAGGCTCGGCGCGGTCCAGGTGACCGACAACCGCGGGTTCGGCGCCAGCTGGACCGCCACCGCCTCGGCCAGTAACTTCACTACCGGCGGCCAGGGCCCGGCGCAGAACATCCCGCCCGGTGACCTCACCTACTCCATCAGCAAGCTGACCACCACCGGGCCGGCCGCCTTCAGCTTCACCCCCCTGATCAGCCTCAGCACCAGCCCGCAGGGGGTTGTCACCGCCACCAACGTCACCGGCAACACCACCGCGACCTGGAACCCCCTGATCACCGCCCAGATCCCCGCCAGCGCCATCGCCGGCTCCTACACCGGCACCATCACCGAATCAGTCTCCTGACCAGCCAAGAATCAGTGCCCTCAGGTTCGGGCTGGAGAACGACACGCTGCCCGAGGAGGCGACCGCATCGCCGTGGTAGCTGGCGTCGTCCCGGATCTGCCCGCTGCGGGCATCCTGCCAGGCGATCTGGCTGTGACCGTCGTTACCCCGGCCTCCGCCACTGAGGATGGTGACCGCGCAGCGGGGTCGGTGGACGGGGTTGTTGACGGTGGCCGAGTAGGTGATGACGGCCGAGGCGCCGCAAAGTCTGGCACTGTCCGGTAACTCGCGGCGAGGCGCTTGTCATGCGGACCGTCGCGGTGCGTGTTCAGGAGACGGAGTGAGTGATGGTGGCGGTGTAAGGGCCGGCGATGGCGGCGGGCGGGACGTTCAGGCTGAGCACCGGATCCCAGCTCGCAGAGTTGTTGCCCTGCACGCTCGTGGCGCTGACCACGCCCTGGGCGGAGGTGTTGAGGGTGGTCACCGGGGTGAAGCTGAACGAGGCGGGCCCGGTGGTGGTGAGGGAGCTGATCCGGTAGCTGGCATCGCGGATGGAGATGGTCTCGGGCGGCGTCTGGGCGCCGGTGGTGAAGCTGGTGGCCGAGACGGTGGCGGTCCAGCTGGCGCCGAAGCCGCGGTTGTCAGTCACCTGGACGGTGCCGAGGCTAGCGGACACCGCCCCGCCCGGCGCGGCCGAGCCGAGGTTAGCCGTGGCCGGAACGGTGATGGTCAGCGCGCCGGCGATGATGGCAACGGTGACCGTGCAGGCCGGGCTGGTGCTGCCGGCCGGGCAGGTGCTGCCGGGCGCTGCCGAGACCACGGTATTGCTCAGCGTCAGGCCGCCGGTTTCAGGGTTGTCCACGGTGACGGTGTAGCTGACGGTCGCGGTGTCACCGGGGTTCAGGCTGCCGGTCCAGGTCAGGTCGGGAGCGGTGTAGCTGAGGGTGCCGGTGGTGGCGGTGGCGTCGTGATCGTAGGCGGCCGCGCTCAGGACCCCGTCCATCTCGTCGGTGACCACCGCGCCGGTATAAGGAGTCTGCCCGGTGTCATCGACGGTGATCGTGTAGTGCACGACCGTACCCGGTGTCGCGGTGGCCAGGCTCGCGGTCTTGGTGATGGTCAGTGCCGGTACCAGCACCTGGACTATGGCGGTGCAGGCCGCGCTGGCCGTGCCGGGAGGGCAGGTTGAGCCGGCGTCCGCCGAGGTGACGGTGTTGATGAGCCGCTTGTCGCCAGTGTCGGGGTTGTTGATGGTGACGGTGTAGGTGATGGTCGCGCTGTCGTTGATGCCGAGGCTGCCGGTCCAGGTGAGGGTGGGGGCGGCGTAGCTCACCGCGCCGGTGGTGGCGGTGGCGTCGTGGTTGTAGGCGGCGTCGGTCAGCACGCCGCCGAGGGGATCGGTGATGCTGGCGTCGGCATAGCTGGTGGGACCGGTGTCGGTGACGGTAATGGTGTAGGAGACTGCCGTGCCCGGAGTGGCGGTCGCGGTGCTGGCAGTCTTGGTGATGGTCAGGGCCGGGATCAGCACGGTGACGGTCGCGGTGCAGGCCGGGCCCGGGCCGGTGGCGGGGCAGTTGCTGCCCGCCGCGCCGGTACTGACGGTACTGGTCAGCACCTTGTCTCCGGTGTCGGGGTTGTTCACGGTGACGGAGTAGGTGATCACCGCGCCGTTGCCGGGGGCCAGGCTGCCGGTCCAGTTCAGGTCGGGGCTGGTGAAGGTGGTGCTGCCGGTGGTGGTGACGGCGTCGTTGTTGAACGTCGCCTCGTTCAGGGTGCTGGTGAGGTCGTCGGTGACCGTGATGCCGGTGTAGGAGGTCTGTCCGGTGTTGGTGATGGTGATCGTGTAGCTCACGGTCGAGCCGGGCGTGGTAGTGCTGACGCGGCGGTGTTGGTGATGGCGAGCTGGGCGATGCTGGTGGTGGTGGCGCAGCGGGGGTCGGTGCTGCCGGCCGGGCAGTTGCTGCCGGGGGCGGCGGAGGTGGCCTGGGTGGTGAGGATGCCGTTGCCGGTGTCGGGGTTGCTGACGGTGACGGTGAACGTCACCGTCGCAGTGCCGCCGGGGCTCAGGCTACCGGTCCAGGTCAGCACAGGGGCTGCGTATGACACGGTGCCGGTGGTGGTGGTGGCGTTGGTGTTGTAGGCGGCGTCGTCGAGGACGCCGGTGAGGTCGTCGGTGACGGTGGCGCCGGTGTAGGCGGTCTGGCCGGTGTTGGCGATGGTCAGGGTGTAGCTGACCGTGCCGCCGGGTGTGGCGGTGGCCGGGGTGGCCGTCGTGGTGATGGTCAGCGCCGGGGTCAGCACCGCGAAGGTGACCGTGCAGGCCGGGCTCGGGCTGGCCGGCGGGCAGTTGCTGCCGGCCGCGGCGGAGGCCGCCGAGTTGGTCACGACCTTGCCGCCGGTGTCGGGGTTGTCGACCGTGACGGAGTAGGTGATGGTCGCGGTGTCCCCCGGGTTCAGGCTGCCGGTCCAGGTCAGCACCGGGCTGGCGTAGCTGACCGTGCCTGAGGTTGCGGACGCGCCGCCGTTGTAGGCCGCGTCCTGGAGCACCCCGGCCAGCGAGTCGGTCACCACCGCGCCGGTGTAGGGGGTCTGGCCGGTGTCGGCGACGGTGATGGTGTAGCTCACCGGCTGCCCTGGTACCGCGGAGGAGGTGTTCGCGGTCTTGGTGATGGTCAGGCCGGGGACCAGGACCGGCACGCTGACCGAGCAGGCCGGGTCGGTGGTGGCGGCCGGGCAGTTACTGCCGGGGGCGGTGGTGGTGATGGTGGCGGCGAGGAGCTTGTTCCCGGTGTCGGGGTTGTTCACGGTGACGGTGCCGGTGACGGTGACGGTCTGGCCCGGGTCGATGTCGCCGGTCCAGGTGATGCCGGTGGCGGTGAGCTCGAGGGTGCCGGAGGTGGCGGTCTGGTCGCCGTCGGGGGTGGCGTCGTCGAACACGTTGGCGGCGGGGTCGGAGATCGTGATGCCGTCGTAGTCGGTCTGGCCGGTGTTGGCGAAGGTGGCGGTGAACCGGACCACGGCGCCGGGGGTGGTGGTGGCCACGTTCGCGGTGTTGGTGATGACCAGCTGGGACACCGTTACTGTCGAGGCACAGCGGGGGTCGGCGGAAGCGGCCGGGCAGTTGCTGTCCGGTGAGGCCGACGACAGGGTGGCGGCCAGGATCTTGTTCCCGGTGTCGGGGCTGTGCACGGTGACCGAGAACGTGATCGTCGCCGTTCCCGACGCGGGCACGGTCCCGGACCAGGCCAGGGTCGAGCCGGTGACGGTGGCGGTGCCGGTAGTCGCGGACACGTCCCCGTCGTAGGCGGCGTCGTCCAGGACGTCGCCGAGCGGGTCGGTGAACGCGGCCCCGGCGTACGGGGTGCGGCCGGAGTTGGCCACGGTGATGGTGTAGTGCACGACCTGCCCGGCGACGGCGGACGCGACGTCGGTGGCGGCGGTGAAGGTGAGGGTGGCCGCGCTGACGACCGGGATGGTCAGCGAGCAGTCGGGGTCGGTGCCGCCGGGCGGGCACTCGCTGCCGGGCGCGGCCGAGGCCACGGTGTTGACCAGCGACTGGTCGCCGGTGTCGGGGTTGTTCACGGTGACCGAGTAGGTCACCGTGACGACCTGGCCGGGGGTCAGGTTCCCGGTCCAGGTCAGGGCCGGGGCGGTGTAGGACACCGACCCGGCGGTGGTAGTGGCATCGCCGTCGTAGGCCGCGTCGTCCAGCACCCCGGTCAGGTCGTCAGTGACCGCGGCGCCGGTATAGGGAGTCTGCCCGGCGTCGGTGATCGTGAGGGTGTAAGTCACCACCTGCCCGGGCACCGCCGCGCCGGTGTCAGCGGTCTTGACGATATCCAGGCCAGGGGTCAGCACCGGGATGATCACGGTGCAGCCCGGGTTCGAGCTGGCCGGCGGGCAGCTGCTGCCGGCCGCGGTCGAGGCCACGGTATTGACCATGGTCTTGTCGCCGGTGTCGGGATTGCTCACCGTGACCGAGTAGGTGACCGTGGCCGTCTGGCCCGGCGACAGGTCCCCGGTCCAGGTCAGCACCGGGCTGGCATAGCTCACGGTGCCGCTGCTGGCCGCCGCGTCACCGTCGTAGGCGGCGTCATCCAGCAGCTCCAGCGTGTCGGTCACCACCGCGCCGGAATAGGCGGTCTGCCCGGTATCGGCGATCGTGACCGTGTACCCCACCCGCTGGCCGGGCACCGCCGCGGTCGCGCTCGCGGTCTTGGTGATCGTCAGCCCGGGCACCAGCACCGGCACGCTCACCCCGCAGCGCGGGTCGGTGCCGCCCGGCGGGCAGTTACTGCCCGCCGCGGTGGTGGTGAAGTGATTAGCTATCACCTTGTTCCCCGGATCAGGGTTCTTCACCGTCACCGAGCCCGAGATCGTGACCGTCCCCCCCACCGGGATGCTCCCGGTCCAGACCACCGCCGTGCTGGTCACCGTGATCGTCCCCGACGTGGCCGTCTGATCCCCGTCCGGGATCGCGTCGTCGAACACATCCGCGCCGCTCGTGCTGATCGTGATCCCCGTATACGGCACCTGGCCCGCATTAGTGAACGTAGTGGCGAACCGCACCACCCCCCCCGGCACCGTGCTCGCCGGGCTCGCCCCCGCCACGATCGTCAGCACCGCCACCGGCACGCTCACCGAGCACCGCGGATCCGCGCTCCCGGCCGCGCAGTTACTCCCCGAGGCGGCCGAGGTGATCGTGCTCGCCAGGACCTTGTTGCCGGTATCAGGACTGTTCACCGTCACCGAGAACGTCACCGTCGCCGACGCGCCCACCGCCAGGCCCCCGGTCCAGGTCAGGCCCGGGCTGGCGAACGACACGCTGCCCGACGACGCCGACGCGTCCCCGTCATAAGCTGGCATCATCCAGCACATCCGACAGCCCGTCCGTAAACGACGCCCCGCTGAAAGCCGTCGCCCCCGAGTTCGTCACCGTGATCGTGTAATGCACCACCGACCCCGGCGCCGTCGACGCCACATCCGCCGACGCCACCACCGTCAGCCCCGGCACCAGCACCGAGCACCGTATTCGAGCACCGCGAATCCGTGCCGCCCGCCGGGCAGTTACTCCCCGCCGAAGTCGAGGTGACCGTCGTAACCAGCGCCTTATCTCCGGTATCCGGATTCTTCACCGTCACCGAGAACGTGACCGTCGCGGTCGCCCCGACCGCCAGGCTGCCGGTCCAGGTCAGGTTCGGACTGGAGTACGACACGGTGCCCGACGTCGCGGCGGCATTGCCGTTGTAGGTAGCGTCATCCAGCACTCCGGCCAGCGAGTCGGCGAACGTGGCGCTGCCGTAGGCGGCCTGTCCCGAGTTCGTCACCGTCACCGTGTAGTGCACCACCGAGCCCGGCGTGGTGCTGCCGGTGTCGGCCGACACGACGATGGTCAGGCCCGGCACCAGCACTGTCACGCTGGTCGAGCAGCGCGGATCGGTGCTGCCGCTGGCGCAGTTGTTCCCGGCGGTCGACGAGGTGATCGTACTGGACAGCACCTTGTTGCCGGTGTCGGGGTTGTTCACCGTCACTGAGAACGTGATCGTCGCGGTCGCGCCGATCGCCAGGTTCCCGGTCCAGGTCAGGTTCGGGCTGGAGAACGACACGCTGCCCGACGTCGCCGTCGCGTCCGCGTTATAGGTGGCATCATCCAGCACCCCGGCCAGTGCATCGGTCAGCCCCGCCCCGGTGTACGCCACCTGCCCGGCATTAGCCACCGTGATCGTGTAGCTCACCACCGAGCCCGGTGTCACCGGGCCGGTGGGGCTGGCCGACATCGCGATCGTCAGCACCGAGACCGGCACGCTCACGCTGCACCGGTTGTCGGTGCTGCCGCTGGCGCAGTTGCTGCCCGTGGTGGTCGAGGTCACCGTGCTGGACAGCACCTTGTCCCCGGCGTCCGGGTTTTTCACGGTCACCGAGAAGGTCACGGTGGCGCTCGCCCCCACCGCCAGGCTCCCGGTCCAGGTCAGGTTCGGGCTGGAGAACGACACGCTGCCGGACGTCGCCGACGCGTCCCCGTTGTAGGTAGCGTCATCCAGCACGCCGGACAGCCCGTCGGTGAACGTCGCGGTCGGGTAGGCGACGTTGCCGGTGTTGGTCGCGGTGACCGTGTAGTGCACGGTCTGGCCGGGCACGGCGGTCGCCGTGTCCGCGGTCGCCGAGATCGTCATCGCGGTAGCCGCGCAGGACCCGATCGTCGTCGCGAACGGCGCGGACAGCACCTGGCCGCCGTTCGAGCCGCCCGAGGTGCCCTGCGTGTAGGAGGCGGAGATGACCCCGCCGTTAAGGCCGTTGGTGTCGACATCGGTGAAGGCGGCGCCCGGAGCGTAGATCGTCCCCGGCACCGTCTGCGAGCCGCCGATGGTGACCGCGGTGGCCGTGGGGAAGTTCCACAGCAGATACCCGGCCGCCGAATTCTGGAAGCCGTTGATGTTCGGCGGGGTCCAGGTAAAGGTGTTCCCGGCTCCGCTGGTATCCACGTTGATGATCAGCGGCATGGTCGCGGTCGGCACGTTCCGGAAGTTCAGCAGGCTGATATTGGCCAGGTCTGCCGCGGTGATGTTCAGGATATTCGTGGCACCCGGGGTCAGCGTGATGTATGCGTTGGTACCAGGCGCCAGGGGAAGGGTCAGCGGGGTACCGCTGGCCGCGGTTAGCACCAGGTTGCTGGCGCACGATGCCATGTTCGCCGAATTTGACCCGAAGGTACTGAAAGCGCCGCTGAAGTCAATCAGCCCGCTTTGACTGACCGACGCGGTCGGCTGGTTGACGACTTCGGCGACCTGCGGAGGCTGGGAATAGTTATGCCCGGACGGCACGATGTGCGTGGCGGCGGAACCGGACTGCGCGATCGTCGAGCCGGTCAGGTCGCCGAGCTTGACATAGCTGCTGGACTGCACGCTCACGGTTCCGCTTGAGCTGCTGCCCGCCCAGTTGACGTTGCCGCCGATGAGCAGGCCTGTAGGCCTGGAGTCACCGGGTGCCGTGTAGCTCCCGGCGGTCTGGGTGGCCACGCTGAACGTGGCGCTGCCGAAGGTCAGGTTGCCGCCCAGCGCGACCGGCCCGGCACTCGCCGTCGCGTTGAGCGCCGCGTTGCCCTTGACGAAAACGGTGAAGCCCTGATCGCCGGCCACCGGGTTGTAGCTCGTCGTCGCGGCCGCCGGGCCGTGTGTCACCCGGCCGCCGCCAGGAGCGGACCGGGCCGGTGAGGCAACGGCGGGCGCCCCGCTCACGGCACCCAGAACAGCGAAGGACGTCGCTGCTATCACTAGCTTCCGCATGACCGCGGCTAGGTCCCGGTCGCGCCGTGGCTGCCGCGCGGGACCCCGAGCCCGTGCCTTTTATCCGGCCGTGCCTTCAGCCGGGCGGACTGGATGCGCCAGCCCGTGGCGACGGCGAGCAGGCCGATCAGGACGCCCAGGGCCCAGATCAGGCCGGGGAAACGGGCCCAGATCGACCGGGACACCGCGCCGGGGAACACGACAGTGCCCTGGTGAGCGGTGGTATTGATGCCGCTGACCAGAGTGACGGCGGCCCGCCAGGTGCCGGGTGGCAGGCGCTTGTCCGGATCGAAGACCAGGGTGCCGGACTGGCCGGGCGCCAGCGTGACCACCCGCTGCTCGCGGAACGGGCCGGCCGAGATCCCGCCGGGACCGTCCGACAGCCGCGCCTGGCCGCTGAGGTCCACGGCCCGCTGGCCGGTGTCGGCCACGCTGGCCAGCAGGACCGGCTGACCCCGCACGGTGCGGTGCCCGGTGAGCGAGGTGACGGTGAACTTGGTGGGAGGCACGCCACCATGGCCGACGAACAGGTAGATCCGGACGCCGACCCGGTCCACCTCCCGGACGAAGGAGCCGGTGCCGGTCCGAACCAGGGCGGCCTGCTGCACCCAGATGACACCGTAGTGCTCACCCCGGACCGCGCCCCTGGGCACCCTGATCGTGATCATGTCCAGCGTGCTGGCGCCGGGGCCGAGTGCGACCACCGGGTGCTGCACGCTGATCCAGCTCGTGAGCTGGCTCCGGGTCTCCTCCGGATCGCCGACGAACAGTCCATGGGCGATCCGTGCGGCATCGGGGTAGACGGTGAAGTGGGACGGGTGGGATTCCTGGTTGCGCACCAGGATCCGGCGGTGAATGACGGTACCCGGGTGCAGGAAATCGACGATGTAGAGCAGGCCTCGCGGGTTGTGCGCGTCGATGACCGGGACGTCGTAGAGCCGGACGCCGAAACGCCCCGGCGAGGAGCTGGCCGGAGCCGTTGGGGCCGCGAAGGCCGCTGTGGCCGGACGGACAATCCCGGCAGCCATCAGCAGTAACAGCATGCTGATCAGGCGGCGTTGCATGGGTTCCTCCTGAGTCAGGGGGCTGGGCTGGGGGTGGTCGCCGGTACCTGCCGGTCAGGAGACCGCCTGGGTGAGCGTTGCGGTGTAGGTACCTATGACAGCTGCGGCGGGCACCGACACGTGGAGCGTCGGGTCCCAGGTCGCGCTGTTGTCACCGGTGCCGCCGGTGCCGGTGACAACCGTCTGCGCGCCGCTGGACAGCGTGATGTCGAACGGCCTGTCGGTGATGATCCCGGTGGTGGTGAGGGCACCGGGACTGTAGGTGGCATCGGTGGCCGGGATGGTCTCGGCCGGGGTGCGGCCGCCGGTGGTCCAGCTGGTCGACGACGCGGTAGCCGTCCACGAGGCGGCGAGCTGGGCGCGGTTGTCGGTCACCGTGACGTTTCCGATGGTGCCGGTGATCGTACCGCCCGGCGTGCCGGAGCCGAGGTCGGCGGTGGCCGGCGCGGTCATCGTCAGCAAGCCGCTGGTGACCGTGAACGTGACGGTGGTGGCCGGGTCGCCGCTCGCACCCGGTGCGGTAGCCGTCGGCACGCCGGACGCCGGCCCGGACACCGATGCGGTCCTGGCCCGCGGCGAGCCGCTGGCGGTCATGCCGCGTCTCCGCGCGATGGATGCGTGACGGGATGCGGCTCGCGGATGCGATGCCGCGAATGCCGCCGTCGGAGCCAGCGCCGCTCCCAATGCAGCGCCGACGGCCACGGCAAGGGCCAGTGATCTGCGCATATTTATCCCCCGAGGCCGGGCATATACCCGGCCGTTGGCGAGGCCGCCTGGTTTCCACGCTCCGCCCTTGGCTGATGATTGGCGCCGAGGCTACTCGCGAATGGCGGCCAGGTCACCGGCGACACGGCCGCGCCCACTCTGCCTTTACCATTTATTTGACCGAGGCATTCGGTCCGGCGGGAATATAAGTGGCGCAACCCGGCAAGCCGATTCGGCCGGGATTAATAGGCCCCGGAGCCGTGCAGCACCGCGGAGCCGGTCTTCCACAGGATCTGCAGGTCGAGGGCGAACGACCAGTTCTCCACGTACCGGACATCGAGCCGTACCGCCTCATCCCAGGGCAGGTCGGACCGCCCGTTCACCTGCCAGAGACCGGTCAGTCCCGGCTTCACCGCCAGCCGCCGCCGCATGTGATCGCAGTACCGCGCCGCCTCCTCCGGCAGCGCGGGCCTCGGCCCGACCAGGGACATGTCCCCGCGCAGCACGTTGAGCAGCTGCGGCAGCTCATCCAGGGACCAGCGGCGCAGCAGCGCCCCGGCACTGGTGACCCGCGGGTCACGCCGGATCTTGAACAGCTCGCCGGCGCCCTCGTTCCGGTCTGCCAGCACGGCCTTGCGCTGCTCCGCGTCGACCACCATGGTGCGGAACTTGTACAGCCGGAAGACCCGGCCGCCCTTGCCCACCCTGGTCTGCCGGAAGAAGGCCGGACCGGGATCGGTGCACCGGATCACCACCGAGATGACCGCGAACAGCGGCGCGAGCGCGATCAGCGCCAGCGCCGCGGACACCCGGTCGAACAGGCCCTTGACCAGCTGCTTGGCTCCGGCCAGCTCCGGGTGGTCCACGTGCAGCATCGGCAGGCCCGCTACCGGCCGGATGGTGGTGCGAGGGCCGGCCACATCGAGTAAGGCAGGCGCCACGCACAGGTCTGTGCCGGTCTTCTCCAGCGCCCAGGCCAGCTCCCGCAGCCGGGCACCGCTGATCTCGGGACACGTGAGCACGGCCACGGTGTCCGCGCCGTACTGGCTCACCGCCGCGGTCACGCCGTCCAGCCGCCCGGCCACCGGGATGCCGGCCACCTCGGGGTCCTCAAGCTGGCCAGCCACGCAGGCGGCGACCACCGAGAGGCCGTGGTAGGAATCCCGGCGCAGCGTGGTGACCAGCTCGGCGACGGCCCCGGCGTGCCCGATCGCGACCACCCGCCGGATGCATTCTCCGCGCCTGCGCTGCCGGTGCAGTCGCTTGCGCAGCAGGTACCGGACGGCCAGGTCGCCGATCGCGGTGGCCGGCAGGGCAGTGGCCAGATAACCGCGGGCGAAGCCGAACTTCACCGCGTACGACCCGACCGCGAGGGCGGCGGTCAGGCCGACCCCTGCGTTCAGCAGCCTGCGGAATTCCTCCGAACCGAGCCCGATGAACCTGGGGTCATAGCCGCCGGCCAGGGCCAGCGTGCCTATCCATAGCACCGGAAGCGCGCAGGTGAAGGCCAGGTAGACGGCGGGCAGGCGGCCGTCCCCGGCGAACCGGACCTGGACCGCCAGGATCCCGGCGGCCAGTGCGGCCAGGCCGTCCCCGGCAACCGCGCGGCACAGGTAGCCGCCCACCCAGGACCGCCCGCCGGACCCGGCCTGCCGTACCTGGGCCCGGTGGTACTCGGTAACGACCGTATCGGTCGCGCTCATGCCGCCCCCTCCGCCTCGCCACTGGTCCTGGCCCGGCCGCAGGCCGGAGCCGCCGGGTACCTCGGGTACCTCGGGTACCTCGGGCACGCCGGGCTCAGCGGCCCGCCAGCCAGTGCGGCGATTGGCGTCCGTTTCGAACTGCTAGACCTGAAACCCGCAGGATCGGCGCAATTAATTAAATGCACCCGCCTGCACCCCCGTCACCGGTTATTACCAGCGGCCAGAGAATATCAAATCCGTGTTGCCTGGCCGGCCCGATCGGCCGGCCAGGCAACACGGAATGCGGCCACCGCTGCCCTGTCATCCGGTAACCATCGGGCAATCGGGAAACCGATAACATAAGGCTACCGGGGCGGGAATCCGCGCACCCGGCCTTAAATATCGCCCTGATTGCCGGTCTCGGCGGCCAGCGGCTCGGTGGCGGTCCGCTCGGCCAGCGCGCCGTCGGCGGCCAGCGGCTCGGTGGCGGTCCGTGCACCGAGCACGGTGTCGACGGCCTGGAGCAGGCCGTGCACGGTGATCGGCTTGGTGAGGTAGGAGCTGGCGCTGTCGGTCCTGACCTGGCCGGTCTGCTGTCCGGGGCTGACCGCGGTGAGGATGATCACCGGGATGTCGCAGGTGCCCGGGTCGGCACGGAGCAGGGAAAGCACCTCCTCGCCGGGCATGTCCGGCAGCCGCAGGTCCAGCAGGATCAGGTCAGGGTGGTACTGGCGGGCCAGGTCGAGGGCGACACCGGCCAGCATGGCCGGCATCACCGTTACCGACGGCCGGTGCCGCAGGATCTGCTCCACCAGCCGGAGGTTCTCCACCATGTCCTCGACGTACAGCACGGTCCTCGGGCCGTCGTACTCCCGGCTGGCGGTCACCGTATCGGTCTCGATGGCGGTCTGGGTCACGGCGAGCGGCTCGGTGGCGGGCAGCTCTACCCAGAACACGCTGCCGCTGCCCGCCGTGCTGGCGGCCCCGGTCGTGCCGCCCATGGCCTCGATGAGATCCCTGGACAGGGCCAGCCCGAGCCCGGTCCCCTCGATCCCGGCCTGGGCCGCGTCCAGCCGCTCGAACGGCTGGAACAGCCGCTCGATGTCTGAGTTGGCGATGCCGCGGCCGGTGTCGGTGATGCTGATGCGCAGCCGCTCCGGCCCGGCCGCTCCGGTCGTGACCGTTACCTGGCCGGCCGGGTGGTTGTACTTGATGGCGTTGGACAGCAGGTTGAGCAGGACCTGCCGGAGCCGCTTGTCGTCGGCGTGCACGTA
This sequence comes from uncultured Actinomycetota bacterium, assembly GCA_963719705.1. Classification (GTDB taxonomy): domain Bacteria; phylum Actinomycetota; class Actinomycetes; order Streptosporangiales; family Streptosporangiaceae; genus CAVRCV01. The sequence goes on along the minus strand of CAVRCV010000003.1, from coordinate 137,721 downwards.
CTGGCTGATCCCGGCGCTCTCGGCCGGCGGCGGGTCCAGGTGCACCCCGCGGGACAGCGCGAGCGGCTGCACGAGCTGGAGTACCTCGCTGATCAGGCGGTGCACCGGCACCGCTTCCATGGTCAGCGACAGCTTCCTGGCCTCGATCCTGGACATGTCGGCCGCCTGGTCGAGCAGCTGGGTCAGGTGCCGGGCGGCCCCGAGCATCATCGATATCCACTCGCGGTGCTCCGCGGTGGTCTCGTCCAGCCGGAGCAGCTCGCCGAACCCGATGATGGTGTTCAGGGGGGTGCGCAGCTCGTGGCTGAGCTGGTCGATGAAGCCGGTCTTGGCGTCGGTGGTCTCTCGCAGCTCCCTGGACCGGATGAGCAGGTCCGTCTCGGCCTGCTCGGCCCGCTGCCGCAGTTCCTCGGCCTCCTGCTGGTAGGCGGTCTGGCGGACGCCCAGGCGCACGTGCTCGGTGGTGTCGGTGATCTGGTGCAGGATGCATGCCAGCCGACCGTCGGCGCCGAAGACCGGCGAGTTCACCGAGGTCCGGTACCGCACCTCGAAGCCGCCGCCAGCGGATGGCGCCAGCGGGCTGGGGTAGCTCTGGGCCGGCATGGTGTCGGCGATCCTCTCCCGCCGCACCCGGTCCAGCGAGGTGCGCAGGTCCGCCATCCAGCTCGGGCCGGGATCGCCGGGGTTGCCGGGCAGTACGTCGAAGATCCTCTTCCCGATGATCCCGGTGGTCCCGGTCCCCGGCGATCCAGTCCCCGGCGATCCGGTGGGCGCGGTGTCCCGCAGATAAGAGTCACTGGCCGCCACGATGACCAGATCCTGGCTGAGCACCAGGTAGGTCCCCGCCACCGACTCGAACAAGGCACGGTAATCCAGCTCGTGATGCGACACAGAGCGGCTCCTTCACGGTGTTGTCTGGCGGTATCTCGGCGATGCGCGTCACTGGGCCGGCTCCCGGTCACCGGACAGCCGGGCGGCGAACGCCGCGGCCTGCGAGCGCCGCTGCATGCCCAGCTTGGTGAGCACGGAGGAGACGTAGTTCTTAGCCGTCTTCTCGGCCAGGAACATGCGCTCGGCGATCTGCCTGTTGGTCAGGCCCTCGGCGACCAGTTCCAGGACCCGTTTCTCCTGATCCGACAGCGCGGACAGCGGGTCGACGCTGGTCACCCGCTCCTGGATCCGCGCTATCACCCGCTGAGTCGAGTCGTCGTCGAGCGTCTTTCCCCCGGCGGCCACCGTGCGCACCGCGCCGACCAGTTCGAGCCGCAGGTCTGCTTCAGCACATAGCCGGCCGCGCCCGCCATGATCGCGCCGAGCAGCGCCTGGTCGTCCCCGTAGGAGGTGAGCATCAGGCAGGCGGTCTCCGGGTGCCGGGACCGGATTTCCCGGCAGACCGAGATGCCGTCCCCGTCCGGCAGCCGGACATCCAGCACGGCCACGTCCGGCTCCAGGGCCGGTATCCGGGCCAGCGCGGATGCTGCCGTCCCCGCTTCCCCCACCACCTCGATGTCGTCTTCAGCGGTCAGCAGGTTGCGCAGTCCGCGCCGGACGATCTCGTGATCGTCCAGGAGGAACACCTTTATCTGCCGGGTCTCGCTGGTCCCGTTCCCGCTGACCTTCGTCATCTGCGCCCCCTCTGCCAGCCACCGGGACCTTGTTCATGCCCTGGCCGACCGGGCGTCGAGCTTCGACGCGCCGTCTGTTTGACAATCTGTTACTATAATCTTACGGAGTGTAACTCTAGCTTGTGACGCCCCCGACGCAGAAGATCGCGCAGGGCGGCAGCGCAGGCCGCAAGCGTCCGGGCGCACACAACGGGAATGCCGGGGCGCTTACTGCGGATAGCCCAGAGCGGAGAACATCACGTGACCAGACGGGTCCTGGTCGTCGATGACGCCGCCGAGATGCGGATCCTCATCCAGCGGATACTGAGCACCCGCGGCTACGACGTCGACCTCGCGGAAACCCTCGGCCAGGCGCGAGCACTGGATCCGTCTGGCTATGACGCAGTGCTCATCGACGCTCACCTCGGCGCCGAGCGCGGCACCGACCTGATCGAGTGGCTGCGAGCGCGGGATCCGGCGGCCGCCGCCCGGTGCCTCATCATCAGCGGCGGGGCCGCCGCACCTCTGCCCACCGGCGTGACCTGCCTGCCTAAGCCGTTCGGAATTGACGACCTGCTCGCCGCTGTGCGCGCGATCGAGCCCGCCGACGGCACCGCGTCGCCCCGGCAGCCAGGCCCCGTTCCGCCCAAGCCAGCGCGGGCACAGCCGTCCCCGCCACTGTCATCCTCACCACGGGCATCCTCACCACGGGCATCCTCACCACGGGCATCCTCACCACGGGCATCCTCACCACGGCATCCTCACCACAGGCATCCCCACCGCAGGCATCCCCACCGCAGGCGCCTGCAGTGCACGCCGTTCCGGCGCCTGCCGGGTCCGGGGCGGCTCCAGCCTGGCGGCTGCTCGGCGCCGTCGCGCGCAGCCGGGCGGCCGAGCGCCAGCGGCTGGCGGACTTCCTGCATGACGGCCCGATCCAGGAGCTCACCGCAGCCGTGCTCGAGCTGCAGCTGACCGGCCAGGCGGGTGACGCCGGGACCGGCGCTGCCGCCGGTCACGTCCCTGGCACCGGCCCCGCCCCTGGCCATGGTCCAGGGCCCGGCGCCGATCCCGATGGCGGCAGTGGTCCGGTCGGCGCGGTGCTGCGACGGCTGGAGGCCGTCACCGGTTCGCTGCGCTGGCTGGTGGACCGGGGCTGGCCGGACCCGACCCAACCCGGTGGCCTGACCGCCGTCCTACAGCAGCGAACCGCCGAGCTACTGTCCATCCCGGCCACGGTGGAGGTTACCGGGCAGCCGGAACCGGCCGGGTCCGGTCAGCCGGCCGGGCCCGGCGGCGCTGACGGGGGCGGCGGAGCGGCCGCGCCTGGCGACCTGCCGCTGATCGCGGATCTGGCCGAGCTGATGCTGACCGAGATCGGGGCGGCCGTGCAGCCTGCGCTGGCGCACGTGGCGGTGCGCCTGTCGGCCGGCCAGGCCCTGGTCGAGCTGACGCTCCGGCCGACCGTCGGCCAGCAGCTGGGCGACGCAGCGGCGGCCGAGGCATCGATCGGCGCGCTGGCCGGCGCGCTCGGCGCCGGTGCCACCACTGAATTCTCGCCGGGGCAGTGGCAAGCCCGGCTCACCCTGCGGAGGGATGGCGCGTGACCCAGCCTGGCCGGTTACCGCGAGTCGACTGCGCGGTCGTCATCGTGACCTTCAACAGCGCGCGCTACATCACCGGTCTGCTGGACTCGCTGCCCGCGGCCGCGGCCGGGCTCACGCTGCGGACCATCGTGGTGGACAACGGCTCCGCCGACGCGACCGGCGACCTGGTCCGCGAGCGGCCCGGCGTGTGCCTCGTCGAGACCGGCGCCAACCTCGGCTACGCGGCCGGGATCAACGTCGGCCGCAGGCACGCGGGCGAGTACTCGTCGCTGCTGGTGCTCAACCCAGACCTGAGGCTGGAACCCGGCATGCTGCGCGAGATGTCCGCCGCCCTTGCCGACCCGGCCGTGGGCATCGTCGCGCCGATGCTGCTGGAGCCGGACGGGAGCCGCTATCCCTCACTGAAGCGCCAGCCGAGCCTGACCAGGACGATCGGGGACGCGCTGCTGGGCAGCCACCTGAGCGGCCTGCCCGGCTGGCTGAGCGAGATCGTCCGGGACGAGAGATCCTACCGGCACCGGCACCGGGTTGACTGGGCCGGCGGCGCGGCGCTGCTGATCTCGGCCGCCTGCGACCGGGAGGTCGGCCGCTGGGACGAAAGGTATTTCCTGTACTCCGAGGAAACCGACTACGCTACCAGGGCCCGCGCGGCCGGGTTCCGGATCGAGTACCTGCCCGCTGCCAGGGCCGTTCACCGCGGCGGGGGATCCGGGCGGTCCAGCGGGCTGGTCGCGCTCATGGCCGTGAGCCGGCTCCGCTACTTCGAGAAGCACGGCGGCTGGCTCTGGCCGTACCAGGCCGCGCTGCTGGCCGCGGCGCTGCTGCGGTCCGCGGACTCCGGCCACCGGGCCGCGCTACGGATCATCCCGCGCCGGTCCCGCTGGGCCGCCCTGATCGGTGGCCTTCAGCAGCCAGCAGCCGGAACGCGGCCCCGGTAGCACCGATGATCATGAAGGTCAGGCCCGCCGCCATCGAGAACGACAGTACGTCGAAGGTGGCGAAGCAGGCGGCAGCCACGGCCACCGCAGCCGCGAGGGACTGAGCCAGGTCTCGCACCTGCGGGTCGGCGGACCTGCGGCGCAGGCCGCGCGCGGTGAACCAGCCGGTGACGAACAGCCCGAGCAGGCAGCAAAGCCCGACTACCCCGGTGGTGATGATCGCGCTCAGGTACTGGTCGTCGGTGAAGAAGTAGACCTGCGGCGGGAACGTGCCAAGGCCGCTGCCGAACCACAGGTGCTGGGAGATGTACGGCAGCGCCTGGCTGATCGCGGCGGTGCGGGAGTCGGTGCTCGCCGAGCCGCTCGCGATCTCGGTCGTCAGCGTCGCCAGCGTGCCGACCAGCCGGGGGACCGCGATGAACAGTGCCGCCGCGGCGCCCGCCAGCAGCGCGTACGCGCGCCGCCGGTGCCGGGCCGGCCAGGCCGGCAGCAGCACCGCGGCGCTGATCACCAGCCCTAGCATGGCGGTGCGGGACACGGTCATCGGGATCGCCGCGCCGATGATGGCCACGCGCAGCCAGGGCCGGCCGCGCTGTCCAGGCGGCGCGAACCGCGCCTGGTGGATGGCGATCGGCAGGGCGATGACCAGCAGCGCGGCGAACTCCAGCGGCTGCGACGTGGTGGCGTACGGCCGGGCGAACCCGCTCCGCTCGAACAGGTCGGTCGGGGTCTGGTTGACCGACAGCCCTGGTATGGCCAGGTAGCTGGCTGCGTTCACGCCGGTGAGGAACTGGACCATGCCGATCACCGCCACCGCGGCCGCGCCGGTCGTGATCCGGCCGAGCAGCACCCGCAGCCGGTCCGCGGTATCGATGCCCTCGGCCGTGATCAGCAGCACGGCGAGCCAGCCGACGGTCGTGATGATGCCGCAGTCGGCCCCGTCCTGCTCGACCCTGGGCAGATAGTGCAGGTTGGCCGAGATATAGGCGGCGAGCACGGCGCACAGGAACAGCAGCCCGGCCACCCGGACCGGCTGGCGGTCCCGGCCGATGCCGATGTCGGGGTGCTGCCGCAGCAGCAGGTACCAGAGCATGAGCGCGACGCCGAACAAGGTGGCAGGGCCGCCGGCAGATCCAAGCGGGGCGAACACCAGGTCGGCCGGAATCCCCATGAGCAGGACGAGATAGCAGGTCAGCACCGTCACGGCATCCGCGTGTCCGCGCCGGGTGGCGCGGCTGGGCGCCTGCCTGCTGAGAAGGTCAGTCAACTCGCGGATCCCCCGGCCGACTGCACGGTGGTCGGCTTCGCGGCGGCCGGCGGCCGGGCAGCGGGCTTATCGGTGCCGGGCTTATCGTCGGGCTTCTCGCTGCCCGGCTTATCGGTGCCGGGCTTCCCGGCGCCGGGCTTCTCGGTGCCGGGCTTCTCGGTGGCCGGCTGCCGGGCAGCGGCCTGCTGAGCCGGGATCCGGCCGGCGACCGCGGCACGGCGCCTGCGCTGCCGCACAATCTGCGCGTCGACCAGCAGCGGCGCGGCCAGCGCGAGCACGATGAGCAGCCCGATCACCAGGCCCATCGAGCGCGCGGTCAGGCTCACGCTGAGGGCCGCCTGCGGGCTGAAGGACAGGATCGAGACCACGATCCGGTTTTTCCGGCTCATGCCGACCTGCATGCCCCGGACCGTGCTGCGGATCATCGCGGTCACCCCGTAAAGGGTGTGCTCCACCGTCCGGGAATTGCTGCCGTTGACCGTCACCAGCACGAACGGCCCCGGCAGGACCGAGCCCCCGGCCGCCACCGTCTGGGTCGTGGTCGACTCCGGCACCGCGGTGTACGACTCGGTGAAACCCCTGGCTGCCAGGAGCCGCTCGGTCGCCGGGGCGGTGAGCTCGGTGGCCATCACATCCGCCGCGGTGGACAGGGACTGGGTAAAGCTCAGGTACGGGTTGCCCTCGCCGAGCGCCCGTGAGGCCCGCGGCGACGGCACCAGGATCACCGTGCACTTGGCCTGGTAAGTCCTGGGCAGCTGGGTCAGGGCAAGCGTGCATCCGCCCAGCGCGACAAGCAGGACTAATGCCGTGAGAATCCGGCGCCTTCGCCAGATTCTCAGCATTTCGGCCAGGTTCATAGAACCACTCCCACCATGAAATCCCCGTGCTGCCCGTGGCAGCTAGAGCGACTAGTGCGCCAGCCAAGCGGAATCGCGCACAAAGGACATCTCGGCATCCAGCCGATTTCGCCAGATGATGTTACCTCCAGCCTGATGCCGAAGGTGCGCAGTTGGCCGAACGCGGTTTCTGCCAGAATTTGGCCTGACTCCTAGTAAGCACTGCCGGTAGCGCTGACCGGATTCTGGAAAGCGGTCCGAGCAACGAATCCGGCTGACTACCATGTGGGACCTACCGCGGCTGCCGCATCGCTGACACGGCCCGCGGCCGTCCTCGTCCCGGAGATACCTGACTGGAGTGGTGTACTTGAACGGCCTCATCCGGGGCCGGCGGCCCGAATCAGGCGCCCAGTCGCTCACTCGGCCGGGAGCGCAGTCTGCGGCCGGTCCTGCTGGCCGGGGTGCTTATCCTGGCCACCGTACTGGGCTACAAAATCGAGCATGCGCCAGCTATCTACCGCGATAGCGCCCTAGTGGTATTCGAGGCGCAAATCACGCCGTCCGTGTACCGTCCGAACTCCACCGTAAGCGGCTCGCTGATCACTACCGGGGCAGCCATTGTGGAAGACGGTACCGGCCCGCAGGCACAGGCGCTGGTACGGGCCGCTGGCGGCACCGCATATTTCAAGCTGTCCCTGCTGAATCTCTACAATCAGGACTTTCCCGAGTACAGTTACCCGATTGCCACCCTGGTGACTCAGGCCACCGGCCCGGCAGCGGCCCAGCGCACCCTCGGCGCCGTGCTCGGCGTACTGCGCCAGCTGCTGGCGGCGCGTCAGGCCAGGGTGAGCTCGCCCGGCCGGATCTCGATTCACGCGCTCGGTACAACCGGCCCGGTCACCCAGCCAGGCTCGCTCAAGCGGGCGCTGGCCGCGCTGGCCGCGATCACCCTGATCGCCATGGGCCTGCTCTCCGGGCTGCTCGGCCTGCTGCTGGCCCTCTCCGGCGCCGGATGCCCGGCGGCCGCGGCCGGCCAGCCCCGGTGCCCGGACTCGGTTCCTGAGCCGCCACCCGGCGGCCCGGCCGCCGCTGCTGCTTGACCCTCACACCGTGTCAGGCTGTCGGATGGAGGAGCCATGTTCACCATCGGAGACTTCGCCAGGCACGGCCAGGTGTCGGTCCGGATGCTGCGTCACTACGACGCGACCGGACTGCTCCGCCCGGCCAGGGTCGACCCGGCCAGCGGCTACCGGTTCTACGCGGCCGGCCAGCTCGCCAGGCTCAACCGCATCATTGCGCTGAAGAACCTCGGCTTCACCCTGGAACAGGTCGGCGTCATGCTGGACCAGCAGGTCAGTGCCGAGGAGCTGCGCGGGATGCTGCGGCTGCGCCAGGCCGAGCTGCAGGCCCAGATCGAGGCCGACTCGGGCCGGCTGGCCCAGGTCGAAGCGCGCCTGGCGATCATCGAGAAAGAAGGCGCCATGCCAGCCACCGACATCCAGGTCAAGCGGATCCCGGCGGTCCGGGTCGCGGAGCTCACCGCGATCGCGGCCAGCCTGGAGCCCGAGTCCATCACCCCGGTGATCCAGCCGCTGTACCGGGAGCTGGGCTCCCGGCTCGGCAAGGCCGGGGTCATCCCGGCGGGCCCGGCCATCGCGTATTACCAGGACGCTCGGGACGGGGAGGGGGTCATCGTGCACGCCACCCTGCCGGTCAACACCGACCCCGGCGGCGAGTTCGACTTCGAGATCACCGACCTGCCGGAGATCGGCCAGGCCGCCACGATCGTGCACCACGGGTCCATGAACAACGTTCTGTCGACGATCCAGACGCTGGCGCAGTGGATCGGCAGCAACGGCTACCGGTCCACCGGGTACCCCCGTGAGCTGTACCTTGAGTGCCCCGAGGATCAGGACAAGTGGGTCACCGAGCTGCAGGAGCCGGTCACGGCCGGCTGAGCCGCCGAGGGCCTACCCGCAGTCCGAGCGCAGCCGCTCGTGGATCTGCTCGGCGCGGCGGCGCCAGGAGTGCTCGGCCCGGACCAGGTCCCGCGCCTTGTCGACCACCTGCCAGGCATCGGCGCGGGCCTGGTCGGCGTCGAGCACCTCGGCCAGGTCGCTGCCATCGGCCCGCACCTCGCACAGCGCGTCCGCCGGGATGAGATCCTCGAACTCGCCGCTGGCCGGCCGCACGCCGAGCAGCCGCGCACCCGCGGCCAGCCCTTCCAGGTAGCGCATGACCAGCGGGCTGAAGCCGCCGGTGCGGACCGGATCGTCGAGATCCGGCGGGGTGACCACGAAGTACCGGCACCGGCCGGCCAGCGCACCCAGCTCGCGCGGGTCTGCGAACTCCCCCGGCACCTGGGTGTAACGGTAGCTGAGCCCGCGTTCCCGGCAGTACCGCAGCAGCGCCCCGTGCAGCCGCGCGGACCGTCGCCCCATCCAGAACGCGAAGATGTCCCGCTCGGCGTCACCGGGCCGGAACACCTCGGTGTCGGCGCCGAACGGCAGCCACTCGAACCTGCCCCGTGGGAACCGCCGCCGCAGCTCGTCGCAGCCCTCCCGGAAGGCGACGAAGCAGGGATCGAGCCGCTGCGCCACGGCCAGGGTGCCGATCTTGGTGAGGGCCTGCCGCCACGCGTCAACCACGAACGCCGACCGCCGGATGCCGGGCCGGGTGGCCGACAGCGCCAGCAGCGGCCACTCCGGCCGCGCGCTGCCCTGCATCCAGAACGCGGTGTCGGCGGACCGGAACCCGCGGACGGCGGGCGGCCACTCGCGGCGCCGCCGCCAGCTCAGCGGCGGCGGCGCGATCAGCCGCCCGCCGGGATACCCGGCCAGCGGCCGCAGCAGCGGCGGGCCGAGCGTGGTCCAGTTGACCCAGGGCTGTAATTCGGCATTGGAAAGAACGGCCAAGCGCACGCTGGCGGCCTCCTGAAGCTCCGGCTGAGCGGCGGAAAATCCGCCGCCGGCAAGTTAGCTCATTTGCTGCGGCTGCTTATGCTACCCGGCCCCGATGGACATCGCGCCATATTCGCTGCGGGGGGGTGTCGCCACCGGCAGGCACGCGAGCTGCGGAGCGGCTACCCCCCGCGCGGAGGGGCCGAACGGCCCGGGCCAGCTGACCCGGGCCGAACGAATCAGGCCGGAATACCCAGGCCGAAAGTACCGGGACAACGACCCCCAGCAGACAGGTAATTCGCCTCTACGACGAATCCGGGGTTAATTGGAAGCTGGTCATGACACTAATTGACGAATCAGGAAGCAGGAATGTCATGACCACTAAGGACTTCTCCCCCCGCCCGGCTGGCTCGCACGAGGCTGACCATGCCGACCGCGGCGCCCCCGCCGACCGCGGCGCCCCCGCCGTCCCTGCCGAGGCCACCCGGGCCGCGCGCAGCCACCGGCTACCCCGAGGCAAGCGCCTGGCCATGATCGCAGGCGCCACGGTCGGAGCGGCCGCCTTGGCCGTGGCGGCAGCCGGGGTGGGAGCCGGGATGGCCCATGCCAGCACGGGTGGCGTCAACTGCCAGGTAGGCCCGAGCGCGTGCGGCTTCCCCGACGCCACCAACACTGGCGTCCCGGCCGGCACGACTCTCACCAATGTCCCGGCCCAGGCCACCAGCGGAGCCGGCTGGAGCTACAACACCAGCAGCCAGACCCTCAACGTCACCACCAACGGCACCGTCCTGTCCGGCCTGAACATCACCGGCAACCTCAACATCACCGCCTCCAACGTCACCATCAAGAACGACCAGGTCTACCGCGTCGGGCAACTACGCCGTCAGCCTCCGCCACACCGCCAACGTCACCGTCGAGAACTCCACCATCAGCGGCCAGAACGCCACCACCGGCCGGGTCAGCTACGCCATCGACGACATCTACGGCGACTCCACCGGCATGGTGTTCAGCGCGAACAACATCTCCGACTGGCGGATCGGGATCAATGCCACCACCGGCCAGATCACCGGCAACTACATCCACGACCCCGGCTTTATCGCCGGCGACCACACCGACGGCATCTACGACCAGGAGGGCACCGGCCAGCTCACCATCAGCGGCAACACCGTGCTGAACAACGTCGGCCAGGCCTGCGCCATCATGATCGAGTCAGAAGCCGGGGTACCGGTCGCGAACAAGACCATCACCGGCAACCTGCTGGCCGGCGGCGACTACGTGATCTACGCCGGCGGCGCCCAGAACGACAGCAGCAACATCGTCATCCAGAACAACCGGTTCGGCCAGGCCTACTACTCGACCAGCGGCCTGTACGGCCCGGATGCCCAGTTCCAGGCCCGGCGGCTCCGGCAACAGCTGGACCGGCAACGTCTGGGACAGCACCGGGGCCAACGTCACCCCCTGACCGCGCATCTCACCTCACCTCCCGGCGGCGTCACCGGCCCGCACCAGCGGGCCGGTGACGCTGTCCGCGTTCACAGTTCTGCACGCACAGTAGTATTCTCACTACTCATCGTAGCTACAGCGAGAGGGGGCGTTCGCCCTGAAGGCACGCGGGTTCAGCGCCTGGCTCGGGGCCGCCCTGGCCGTGCTTGCCCTGGCCGCGGGCGTGGCGCTGGTGCTGATCCTGCGTCCGCACCCGGGCCCCGGCTTAGCCCAGCCACCAGCGCCAGCGGCGCGGCCGCGGTGTCCTGGCGAGCACAGCCACCGCATGCACGGTGAGCACGGCCACGGTGAGAACAGCGAGGTCGGCCAGCGCCACTGCTGGTTCCCCGGCGCGGCCAGCACCGGCGTACCGGCCAGCGTGCCACTGCGGGCGGTTCCCGGCCAGGTCAGCAGCGGGCCGGGATGGAGCTATGACCCGGCGGCCGGCATCGTCAACGTCACCGGGGACGGCTCGGTCCTGTCCGGGCTGGCCATCGACGGCACGCTCAACATCACCGCCTCGCACGTGACCGTCGTCGACGACCGGGTCACCGCCGCCGGGAACTTCGGGATCAGCCTGCGGCACACCGCGGGCGTCACGATCGAGGACTCCACGATCAGCGGCCAGAACGCCACCACCGGCCGGGTCAGCTACGCCATCGACGACATCTACGGCGACTCCACCGGCACGGTGATCACCGGGAACGACATCGCCGACTGGCGCGTCGGCATCAACGCCACCAGCGGCCAGATCACCGGGAACTACATCCACGACCCCGGCTACCTGACCGGCGACCACACCGACGGCATCTACGACCAGGGCGGCACCGGCCAGCTCACGATCAGCGGCAACACGGTGCTGAACAGCCTCGGGCAGACCTGCGCGATCATGCTGGAGTCGGTGCCCGGCAAGCCGGTCGCCAACAAGACCATCAGCGGGAACCTGCTGGCCGGCGGCGGCTACGTGATCTACGCCGGCGGTGCCCACGGCGACAGCAGCCACATCGTGATCACCGGCAACCGGTTCGGCCGGCAGTACTACCCGGCCAGCGGCCGGTACGGCCCGGTCGCCCAGTTCCAGCCGGACGGGACCGGCAACGCCTGGTCTCGCAACGTGTGGAACCGCCGTGCCCAGCTCGCCGCCATCCGGCTCAGCCAGGTCACCGGCGCCGTCACGGCACCGGGCCAGCGCGGTCCCGGCCGGAGCAAGCCCAGCCGGAGCAAGCCCAGCCGGAGCAAGCACTGAGCGGCGGCGGCACGCACCGGCGGCGTCCGGTGTACCGGCGGGTCCTGCTGATCGCGCTGCTGATCGCGGTCGGCACGTTCGGCGGGGTCACCGCGCGCGTGTTCGTCTGGCCGCAGCAGGGCATGCCCGGTCACGTCAGCGCGATCGTCATGCTCGACGGCCCCGGCGACCGGCTCACGACCGCGCTCGACCTGGCCTGGGCGCACCGGGCCCCGATGATCGTGATATCCCGCGGCTCGCCGCGCTGGGGGCACGGCAGCGTCTGCGCGCCGAAGATACCCGGGGTGCGGGTGATCTGCTTCGACCCGGATCCGGGCACGACCGCCGGCGAGGCGGAGTTCGCCGGGCGGCTGGCGCGCCGGTATCACTGGCGCTCGGTGGCCGTGGTCGCGACCGCTCCGCAGGACGCGGTGGCCCGGATCCGGCTCGGCCGCTGTTTCGGCGGGCGGATCTACGTGGTCAACGCCCCGCTGGCGGTCTCGCAGTGGCCGGAGGCGGTGGCGCACGGGTGGGGTGCCGCGGTCAAGGCCCTGCTGGTCCAGCGGAGCTGCTGACCCGGCCCGAGTCCCCCGAGCGTCCAGAGCCCCCCGAGCGCCCCGGCCGGACGGCCCTGGCCGCGGCCCGGCGGGCCCGTTCCAGGCCCTGCAGCGCGGCGCCGGGGAGCCCGCTGGCCAGCAGCGGCACCGGCAGGCCGAGGGCCCTGGGCCGCAGCCGCCCGGCCGCCAGCGCGGCGAACACCGCGGCCGGTTCCGGTCGGCCAGCCGGCTTGCCCGGGTCATCCCGGTAGCCCGGATCGTCCAGGTCCAGGTCCAGGTCTCAGGCTCAGCGGGAACAGCTGGCGGCGGGTGTGGAAGTCCAGCGCCACGGCGGCCGCAAGGCCCTCCCGGCGGGCCAGCGCCAGCGCCTCCCGGCTGGGCGCGATGCCGTCGTACTTCCGGTTCCACACCTCCACCGCGGTGAGGTAGGGCAGCCAGGACGGCTCGAACCGGCGCCAGGCGGCCCGGCGCCACGGATGCGCCCAGATCGCGGTGCCGCCGGCCTCGGCGACCTGCGGCAGCAGCTTGCCGACCGGCACCCGGTCGCCGAAGAACGGCAGTTCCCCCCAGACCGGCAGGTGCACCACGTCGTCCGCGTCGCCGTACTCGATGCCGGGCACCAGCAGCACCCGGCCGGTACTGGCCGCCCGGCAGGCCTGCACGTACTCCTGCCACCTGGCCGCGGTGAAGCCGCGGCTGTGCTCCGACATCAGCACCACCCGGCAGCGCAGCCGGGTGAACATGGCCGCGATCCGGTCCAGGCTCACCGAGCCGTCGTCGGACCAGTCGGAATGCACGTGCGCGACCGTCCTGGCCGGCCTGCGGCCGCGGCCGGCCGCGGGGCGGGAGCTCACCGGGCCTTTCCGTTCTGCATCCTGGTCCCCGGCCGGGCGGGCGACAGCTGCGTCCGGACGGTGCCCCAGGTATCGGCGGCGAACACCCGGGCCTCGCCCGCGCGGTAGTTGTACCAGCGGTCGCCGCGCCGCAGGCTGAGCACGCCGCGGCAGGTGGCCAGCCGGGGCGCGCCGCCGCGGGACAGCACGGCGGCGAGGTGGACGATCTCCCGGCCCAGGTGCCGCGCGGTGACCTCGGGCGGCGCGGCCGGCTCGGCGGGCCGGAAGCCGGGGTCCAGCGTTGCCCGGACGGCCCAGCTCGGGTAGCGGTAGCCGCGCCGGGCGGCCAGCGCCATGCTGCCCCAGGCCCGCCCGTTCAGCTCCATGAACCAGGGCGTGCCGGCCGCGTCGCGGAGCAGCTCGACCATGAACAGGCCGTGCCAGCCGGCCTGCCGTACCAGCTCCCGCACGCAGCCGGCCAGGCCGGCCGCGACCGGGATGGACCGGCAGGCGCTGGAGCCGGAGCCGCGCGGGTTCATCATCCGGATCCGGCGGTGCCCGCTGAGCGCGACCGGGTCGCCGGCGACCGCCAGCCCGAACACGCCCTCGCCGGTCCCCTCGATCAGCGGCTGGACCAGGACCGGGCCGCCGATCCCGGCGGCGATCCCGGCTACCTGCCCGGCCGCGGTCGCGATCCGGCCGGATGACCGGCCCAGGCACCCGTTGCGCAGCTCGACCGCCAGGGCCGGCTTCACCATCCACGGCCCGGCGCCTGAGGGCTGGCACGCCTCGCTGGCAGGCGGCACCGCGAAGCCGGCCGACCGGGCCAGGTCGAGCTGCTGCCGCTTGTCCAGGGCCAGCGCGGCCAGCGGCCCGGTCGGGCCGGCCACGGTCAGCGCCTCGTCCAGGCCGGCCGCCCGGTCGCTCAGCCAGACCGCGGCGTCGTCCAGCGGCAGCACGGCCACCGCGCCCAGCCGCCGCGCCGCCGCGGCCAGGTCGGCCGCGCACCGGTAGGCGTCCTGCTCCGGCGGGGTGACCTCGACGATCCGGACCCGGCGGCTGGCGGCCAGGGCCGGCCTGGCCCCCCGGCGGGCGAAGGCGTGCACGTCGAACCCGTCGTCGGCCAGGCACCAGGCCGACTCGATGCCGGCCAGCGCCTCGGCGAAGCCGATCAGGACCGGCGGCCTCATCGCCACGCCTTCAGCCGGGCGGTGACCGCGCTGCGGGCCCGGCGGGAGGCCGGCGGAGCGGCCAGGATCTGATCCCTGACCGTCTGCCGGGTGTCGCCGCGGCGCACGCTGTACCGGGGCTGGAGCCAGGAACCGCGGCGGGCGCGGCGCCGGTCGCTGGTGTACACGGTGCGGTAGCCCTGCTCGCGCAGCGCGGCCAGGGCGCCGCGGTCGTAGTCCCCGAGCGGGCAGGCAGCGGTGTCGATCGCGGCGCCGGCCGCCGCCGACAGCAGCTGCCGCGCCTGGACCAGCTCCTCGCGCCGCGCGGCCGCGTCCATGCCGCGCCAGGACCGGTGCCGCATCCCGTGCGAGCCGATGCCCATCCCCGCCCCGGCCAGCTCGCGCACACCGTCCGCACCCAACCGGCCGGCCCGGCCGAGCTGGCCGGCCAGCGGGAAGAAGCGGGCCCGCATGCCCCGCTCCAGCAGCGCGGGCAGGGCCACGCTGAGGTCGGACTCGTACCCGTCGTCGAAGCTGACCTCGCAGCCGGGCAGCTCGCGCAGGTCATCGAGCACCGCGAGCAGCAGGTCCCGGCCGACGAAGTAGGGCTCGTCGGCGGCGGTGACGCCGGGGCCCGGCGCACCGATCCCGTGAAAAAGCACGTGCACGATCGTGCCGCTTTCCTGGCTTGCCGCGATCATGCCGGTAAATTCCTCCCGCCAATCCCCGATGGCCCGATATTGCGCCGCTCACCAGAACTCCGTCATGCTAGCCCGCCGCCATCCGCTCGTGCCTGGTAAATCCTGGGAGCCGCCTTACCGGAAACCCGGAAGGCATTATTAACGCAATATAAGGGCGCTGATGCCGATAGATGCCGGTACTGCGGCAACGGTGCTAACTGGGCTTATGTCCGGCTGACCAGGTAAAACCGGTCCTTTCGGCCGCGACCGGATTCCGGCCGGAAACCGGCGCGGGGCAATTTCCTTCCCGCTACCATCGCATGTCGTATGGGGTTAATTACTTGACGTAACCGAGGATGGGGTGTGGCAGCACTACCGCACGCGGTCTTGAGTCTGTGACGGCGCGCGAGGATCCCGGCAGCCGGGGCTCGCACCGCGGGGCCGGACGGGCGACCGGGTGGCGGACCGGGAGCTCCGGCAGTTCCGGGCCGCGGCACCGGGCCGGTGGCCGGATCGCCGACCCGGCCACCCTGGGCGGGCGGGCCTCGAGGGCGCTCGGGCTGAGCTTCGTCAGCACCGTGCTGAGCAAGGCGAGCCTGTTCGGGGTCGGCATCATGCTGGCGCGGCTGCTCGGGCCGCACGCGTTCGGCACCTACGCGGTCGCCTACGTCGCGCTGGTCGCCGTGCTGAACTTCAACGAGCTCGGCGTGAGCCTGGCCATCGTGCGGTGGCCGGGCGACCCGCGCGAGATCGCCCCGACCGTGACAACCATCTCGCTGGCCGTCAGCGTGCTCATCTACCTCGGCTGCTTCTTCGCCGCGCCGCCGTATGCCGCGGCCATGGGCGCTCCGGCCGCGACCCCGGTGATCCGGGTGCTGGCCCTGGTCATCCTCAGCGACGGGTTCACCAACACGCCGGTCGCGCTGCTGCAGCGCAGCTTCCGGCAGGGCAGCCGGACCATCGCCGACCAGGTGAACGTCTGGCTCGGCACCGCCGTGACGATCGGGCTGGCCTGGTCCGGGATGGGCGCCATGAGCCTGGCCATCGGCCGCCTGGCCGGCTGCCTGGCCAGCACGATCCTGTTCCTGATCTTCGCGCCGGAGGGGCTGCGGCTCGGCTTCGACCCGGCCAAGGCGCGCGCCCTGCTGCGTTTCGGGCTGCCGCTGGCCGGCGCCAACCTGCTCACGTTCGCGATCGGCAGCGCGGACCAGATCGTCGTCGGCCACCTGCTCGGGCCGGTCCAGCTCGGCTACTACGTGCTGGCCCTGAACCTGGCCGGCTGGCCGATCGGCATGTTCTCCCAGCCGGTACGCGTGGTGGGCCCGGCGGTGTTCGCCCGGCTGCAGCACGACGCGGCCGCGATGCGCAGCACCTTCCTGACCGCCGCCGGGCTGCTGTGCGCGGTGGCGCTGCCGGTCTGCCTGCTGATCGCGGGCACCTCGGTGCCGCTGATCAGCTTCGTCTACGGCACCCGCTGGCTGCCCTCGGCCCGGCCGCTGCTGTGGCTGGCCCTGCTCGGCGGCGTGCAGGTCTTCTTCCTGCTCGCCTACGACTACTTCGTGGTGCTGGCCAGGTCCAGGTTCCTGCTGATCACGCAGCTGGCCTGGCTGGCCGCGCTGATCGGCGCGCTGGCCGCCGGGGCCCGGCTCGACGGCATCTACGGTGCCGGCCTTGGCGAGTTCGCGGTCGCCGCGCTCGGCATCCTGCCCTGGTACCTGGTCGAGCTGCGCCGGTGCGGCATCCGGCTGGCCGCGCTGGCCGGGCACCTGCGGGTGCCGCTCGCCGGGGCCGCCGCCACCGGGCTGATCGGCTACGCCGCGGCCAGGGCGTTCCCGGCCGGCCTGGCGGCGCTGGCCATCGGCAGCGTGGCCGGGGCGGCCATCACCGGGCTGATGGTGTTCCGGATGCGCGCGGCGCTGTCCCAGTTCCGGATGCCCGCGGCCGGAACTTCGGCGACCTCGACGGCGGCGCCGCCGCTGACACCCGGTCCGGCGGCGGCCGCACCGGAGACGGCGACTGCCGGGGTGACTACCGGAGCAGCAGCGGCAGTACCGGGCGGGCCCGGCCCGGACGATCCCGCTACCGACCCCGCCTTTGCCGCGCTCACCACTGCCCGGCCGGCCTATCCCGACGTGCTCGGGCTGCCGCCGGCCGCCTGGATCTCAGCATGACCGCACCGCTGTACTACAAGACCATCGCGAGGCTGAGCTGGGATCCGGGCCGCTCGGCCCGGCCGGCCCCGGCCCGGCCGACGACCCCAGCATGGACGGACAGCCCGCATGACGACGATCGTGATCCCCGCGCACAACGAGGGCCGGGTCATCGGCCGGCTGCTCGCCCCGATCGCGCCGGCCGCGCGGGCCGGGGAGTTCAGCGTGCTGGTCGTGGCCAACGGCTGCGATGACGACACCGCCGAGGTCGCCGCTTCCTTCGGGCCATGCGTGCAGGTGGTGTCGATCCCGGTCGCGTCCAAGTACCAGGCGCTGCGCGCGGCGGACTCCTGCGCCCGGTCGTTCCCCCGCATCTACGTCGACGCCGACGTGCAGATCCGGGTCCGGGACCTGCGGGCGCTGATCGTGGCCCTGGACCAGCCGGGCGTGCTGGCAGCCAGCCCGGGCCGACTGCTGGACCTGGCCGGGCGGCCCCGGCCGGTCCGCTGGTACTACGACGTCTGGTCCCGCCTGCCCGAGGTCAGCAGCGGCCTGTGGGGCCGGGGGGTGATCGCGGTGACCGAGGCCGGCCAGCGCCGCCTGGCCAGCCTGCCGCCGGTGCTCGGCGACGACCTGGCCGCGTCGCTGTCGTTCGCGCCGCATGAGCGGGTCATCGTGGCTGGTACCGAGGTCATCGTGCACACCCCGCGCACGCTGGCCGACCTGCTGCGCCGCCGGGTCCGCTCCGCAACCGTAACCGCCCAGCTCGAGGGCACCCCGCTCCGCCGGACTCACTCCGGCGCGACAGGGACCGAGCGGACGCGGCTGTCGCACCTCACCTCGATCGTCCGGGCCGAGCCGCGGACCGCCCCGCGGGTGGCACTGTTCCTTGGCCTGACCATGGTGGCAAGGGCAAGGGCCCGGCGCGCGGCCGCGAGGGGTGACTTCACCACCTGGCTGCGCGACGAAAGCAGCCGCACCGCCGCCCTGTGACCGCGCAGTCCGCTGACCGCGCCCTGATCGCCGTGGTCGGAAATGGCGGCTGTTGCAGCCATTTCCGACCACACCCGGAAGCCGGTGCCTGCCAGACAGTTCATTCGGCAATGCCGAGGGCGGCCCGCAGGCCGACCTCGACCCGCCGCATCGTCGGCGCCGAGACCGCGCCGACATCTGCACGCACCTCATCGTCGTAGAGCGTCTCGATGTCGTCGCAGCACACCCAGCCGGTCATGATCTCGCCGACACCGAGCGGCACCATCGCCGGACGCTGGCTCCGTGGTGGCGTAGTCGTCAGCCGGGCGGCGAGCACTTGCTCAAACGCGTTGTTGCGCCGATTGTTGGACACGACCAGGAAGAACTCGTCGGCCTCGATGTGGGCAAGGCGAGCACGGTAGATACGCCCGCGCAGCATGTCGGTCATGCCTGCGGCATTCAGTCCTCGTCGGACCAGGCGGGCCGCCTGCGCCTGGCGATGCGGCGGGCCTCGGCAGCCTCGCCGCTGACCAACCGGTCGGCGGCCGCGCTGACGTAGGCGCGCTCCTCGGTCTTCTCCCGGATGGCCCGCAGGCCCGCGGCAAAGATCAGGTGCAGCAGCGCGGCTTCCGTGACGTCCTCGACCACGACGCCGGCCAGATCGCTGAGCGCATCCCGCTCGGGAGTCTGCTGTCGCAGCCGCTCTAGATCAGCTAGGTCGCGCTCGGTGAGCGGCAGGCTCTTGCGGGCCTTGGCCGACTCATTGAGTCTGGTTGCCATGCGTTGCTCCAGATTGCCGCCGCTGTTCCTGCCTAAGATAATACTGCAGAATGTGCAGCACTAGCCCGTTGCGGTAGTTAACTGCGGTGGAGGGTCAGGGCGGTGGCGGTGCCGCGGTTGGCGGCGGCGCGCTGGTAGGCGGCCAGCAGCTGCGGTACCTGGTGGTCCCAGCCCAGCTCGGTCTGCAGCCGCTGCCGGCCCAGCTCGCCCATCCGGTCGCGCATGGCGACGTCATCGATCAGGGCCACGATGCAGGCGGCCAGCGAGGCGGCGTCGTTGGGCTCGGCGTACAGGCTGGCCTCGCCGGCCGAGACCCGGCCCTCGTGCAGGTCGAACTGCACGATCGGCTTGCCCAGGGCCATGTACTCCATGATCTTGTTCATGGTGGAGATGTCGTTCATCCGGTTGGCCTCGTCCGGGTTCACGCACACGTCGGCGGTCGCCAGCACGGCGGCCAGCTGGTCGTCCGGCAGCCGGCCGGGGAGCATGACCTGGCCCGCCAGGCCGAGCGCGCGCATCCGCTCGCGCAGCCGCCGGTGCTCCGGCCCGGAGCCGACCAGCACGAACTGGATGTCGTCGCGGCCCCACTCGCTGATGATCAGGCGGGCCGCGTCGATCAGGTAGTCGAGCCCGTCCTGCAGGCCCATCACGCCCACGTAGGCGACCAGGTGCTTGCGTCCCTGCCGCCAGAGCTCATCCGGCCGGGCACCGGCGAACCGGCCGGGCTCCGGTGCCGACCGGACGACGAACACGTCATCGGGGGACATGCGGCCGCGGCCGAGCGCGATCCCCCGGTAGCTCTCGTTGGTCTCCACCGACACATGGCAGCAGCGGTAGGTGAGCCGCTCCAGCAGCCGGACCAGCCGGACCTGGCCGCGGCCGTCCCGGTGGCCCTTGGCCAGCATGAGCTCGGGACAGGCGTCGTGGTGGTCGTAGATCAGGCAGGCGCCGGCCGCCACCAGCGGCAGCGCGGCCAGGAACAGCAGGTCGGGCGGGTTGCAGATGTGCACCGCGGCGATCCGGTGCCGCAGCCGGACCGCGAGCGCGAGGCGGAGCTGGGCCGCCACCGCGATCAGGTACTCGGCCAGGTAGGCGGCGGGCCGCCGGGCCTCCGGGCCCGGCCGGTATCGGTAGATCCGGATCCCGCCGGTGACCTCGCGGCGCTCCGGGTAGTCGCGGGTCGCCGGGCAGATCACATGCACCTGGTAGCCGGCCTCGGTCAGCGCGACCGCCTCCTGCCAGACCCGCCGGTCAAACGGCACCGGCAGGTTCTGCACCAGGATCAGCACATGTGCCCGGCGGCCGGACCGGGACTGCCGCCTCACCAGGCCAGCCCGCGGTAGCCGGCGGCCGGCACGGCGGTCCTGGCCACCCCGGACAGGTCGAGCACCGGGCGGCCGCTCACCTGCCGGCCCAGCTCGGCGTAGGCCGGGTTGGCCTGCGCCACGATGATCAGCTCCGCGTCCTTGAGCACCACCTCGAGGTTGTCGCTGAGCCGGGAGCTGATGTGCGGGTGCTGGGTCTCCAGGTAGGCCTTGTTGGCACCGACCAGCCGGTCGGGGTTGACCACATCGTCGTGGATCGCGACCTCGTACCCCTTGCCGAGCAGCCGCTCGGCCAGCTCCAGGATCGCGCTCTCGCGCAGGTCGTCGGTGCCTGCCTTGAAGGCGACGCCGAGCAGGGCGACCCGTTTCGCATCGAATTCCTGGATTACCCGCATGGCGGCATCCACGTGCGCCCGGTTGCTCGGCAGCACCGATTCCAGCACCGGCACTTCCACGCCGAGCTGGCGGGCCCGGTAGGTAAGCGTGCGCAGGTCCTTGGGCAGGCACGAGCCGCCGAACGCGTAACCAGGGCTGAGATAGGCCGCGGAAATGTTCAGCCGGGTGTCGGACTTGAAGATGTCCATGACCGCGTGGCTGTCGATGTCCAGGGCTGCGCAGAACCGGCCGATCTCATTGCCGAACGCCACCTTCAGGGCATGCCATGAGTTGTCGGTCAGCTTGGCCATCTCGGCCACCGGTATCGCGGCCCTGGTCACCTGCCGCGCGTACGGGCCGAAAATGGCGGCGGCGCAGTCAAAGGCACGGGAATCGGTCGCGCCGACCACGGTCTTGGCCGGGTGCCGGTAATCCTGCAGCGCCGAGCCCTCCCGCAGGAACTCCGGCGAGAACGCGACCCCGAAGCCGGTCCCGCAGCGGCGCCCGGATACCTCCTCCAGCCGGGGGATCACCCGCTGCTCGGTGGTGCCGGGCGGCACCGTGGAGGTGAGCAGGATCAGGTGCCAGGAGGGCGAGTGCCGCAGCGCCTCGCCGACCTGGTCCACGACCCGGTCCAGGTCGGTGAGCCGGACGTCACCGGACCGCCCGCTCGGGGTGCCGACGCAGATCAGCGTCGCCTCGCTGGCCAGGACCGCGGCCTGCAGGTCCGCCGTGGCGCTGAGCCTGCCCCGGCTCACGTTCTCGGCGATCAGCTCGGCCAGGCCCGGCTCGGTGACCGGGCTGCGGCCGTCGTTGAGCTGGGCTACCTTGACCGGGTTGATGTCCACGACCAGCACGCAGTTCCCGCTGTCCGCGAGGCACGCCGCGGCCACCGCGCCGACGTACCCGAGGCCGAGCACGCTGATTCTCATCATGACCTTTCCGGGCGAACCGCCCAGGTTGCCGGATTCCCCGATTTGCTGCCCGATCGGGCCGCCAGCCTTTCGGCTGGCCTGTCGCGTCGGCCGCTAGAATGACCGAGCTGCTATTTAAAATGCGGTGAACGAGATGGTAGCTGAGCCCGGCAGGGCCGCGCCGAAGGTTTCCGTAGAGAAAGCTGCCGACATTAATCGCCGCCCTGGTCAATCTGGTTTATATTGCTTCTGATCTGCTAATAGCACGACAGCCAGGTAACTGTTATGCCAGCAGCCGGAACGAACCACCGGGCAGCACTGCACGCTGCCGGGTAAATCGGTTTTTGCCGGTTCTGGCGCCTGATCGCGCTAGCATGTCGCGCATGCGAATTCCGCCCGCCATCTTCGCCATGCTGACCGCGCTCGCCGGAGGGGTAGCCCTGCCCGCCTGCGCCGCCGCCGGGCCGGCCGGCCCGGCCACGGCCGCCCGCCACGTCCGCACCTCGCTGGCCACCGCGCTGTCGGTCACCCGGACCAGGGCCGACGCCGGGCAGCCGGCCTCGGTGGCCGCGCGCGGGCTGGCCGCGGCGGGCAATCCCGGCGGCCACGCCTACGTGCCGCCGGCCGGACGGCCGGTCAGTACCTCGCACCCGGACCACGTGATCGGTCATGGCACCCCGGCCGGCTGCACCTCGCGGGCGGTGGTCCGGGCGGTCGCCGAGGGCGGGATCATCACGTTCAGGTGCGGGCCGCGGCCGGTCACCATCGTCATGAAGGCGACTGCGAAGGTGCGCAACACCAGTCGCCGGGTGGTACTGGACGGCGGCGGGAAGGTCACCCTCAGCGGCGGCGGCAGGCGCCGCATCCTGTACCAGGACACCTGCGACAAGCGCCAGGTGTGGACCACCTCGCACTGCCAGGATCAGGCCACGCCGGTGCTGGTGGTGCAGAACCTGACGTTCACCCGCGGCAACTCCGCCGGGCAGCACTTCGACGGGGGCGGCGGCGGCGCGATCTTCGACCGGGGCGGCCAGCTCAAGGTGGTCAACTCCCGGTTCATCGGGAACCGCTGCGACGCCACCGGGCCGGACCTGGGCGGCGCGGCCATCCGGGCGCTGAGCCAGTACCGCAACCGGCCGGTGTGGATCGTGCGGGACACCTTCCGCGGCGGCGTCTGCTCCAACGGCGGCGCGCTGAGCAGCATCGGGGTGTCATGGACGGTGCTCAACAGCGTGATGTCCGGCAACCGGGCCATCGGCCGGGGCGCGAACCCGGCCCAGCACGGCACCCCGGGCGGCGGCAGCGGCGGGGCCATCTACAACGACGGCGACCGTTACACGGTGCTGATCAAGGGCACCGTGATCCGGGACAACCGGGCCAGGGAGGGCGGCGGCGCGGTGTTCTTCGTCAGCGACAACAACACCGGAACGCTGCGCATCGAGTACTCAACCCTGCACCACAACCCGAGCGAGGGCTTCTTCACCCGGGGCTACCCCGGCATCTTCTTCCACAGCACCGGCCACCCGATCGTCATCCACTCGAAGCTGAACTGAGCGTGTGCCGTTTGTTCGGGCTGACCGCCGGGGCCGCCCGGGTCCGGGCCACGTTCTGGCTGCTCGACGCCCCCGACTCGGTGGAAGCCCAGGGCCACCGCAACGTCGACGGGACCGGCATCGGGTTCTTCGACCCGGCCGGCGCGCCCGTTCTCGACAAGCAGCCAGAACCAGCGTTCGAAGACGAGGAGTTCATTCACGAGGCGAAGCAGGCCGCGTCCTCGGCCTTTGTCGCACATGTGCGCTGGGCGACCGCTGGCGGCCGGACGGTGCGTAACACCCACCCGTTCGCCATGCACGGCCGCATCATGGCGCACAACGGCGGGTTCGGTGAGCTGGC
Source organism: uncultured Actinomycetota bacterium (assembly GCA_963719705.1). Classification (GTDB taxonomy): domain Bacteria; phylum Actinomycetota; class Actinomycetes; order Streptosporangiales; family Streptosporangiaceae; genus CAVRCV01. Next base: position 114,217 of record CAVRCV010000003.1, on the reverse strand, counting down.
ACGGCTGGATGAGCAGCTTGGTCCCTACGCCCGGCTCGTGGCCGGCGACACCGACTCCGAGCGGTACTTCGCGCTGATCACCCAGCAGGTTGATGCGCACGGCGGAGACGTAAGCGCAGGGATTACGGCTGCGGCCCGCTGGATCGCCGCCCGGCTGCCGGTCTCATCGCTCAACACGGTCGTCGCCGCGCCAGGCGAATTGTGGGCGCTGCGCTATCCGGCCCAGCATGCCCTGCACATCATCGAGCGGCCGGCCGGTCCTGGCGCAGGCCCCGCCGCACCAGCAGGCCTGCGTGTCCGCAGCGCGACGTCATCGGTACACGTGCCCGCATTGCAGTCGGCCCCTTCCGTCGTCGTCGCCTCCGAGCGGCTCGACGGTGAGAGCGGCTGGCGCATGCTGGCCGGGGGCGAGCTCATCCACACCGGGCCCGGCCTGACCGTCGAGTCGGCGGTGGTGATCGAGGAACCACCCGCGCGCCTCCTGCCCCTGCGCGGTCCGAACCCGAACCTCGACACCTGAACGGCCGCCAGCACGAACCGGGCCATTGGCCGCGGATCGCTCTTTGCGCGCGAGGGGAAAAGCGCGTAATGTGGTGTTGTTGCTCCGGACCTCGGTAGCCACATCCGCGACGTTGGCGGACGTGCACTGGGGGCCCGGAGTTTTTTGTTTGCACGGATCGTGCCGGGCCCGACGCTACGCCGGCCGACCTTGCGAGATCGCCGGCGAAGTCCTCGTCCGTCACGGCCCTGCCAGCATGGCTGACTGACCGTCTATCGCACCTGACCAGCTGGCTAAGGAGTCAGTTATGAGCATCATCGCCTGGATCGTCCTGGGCCTGGTCGCAGGCCTGATCGCCAATATGCTGATCCCCGGCCGCCGGCAGCAGGGCCTCATCCTCACCTGCGTCATCGGGATCGTCGGGGCACTGCTCGGCGGCTGGGTCGCCACCAAGCTGTTCCACATTCACAGCGTGCAGGGGTTCTTCAACCTGTCCACCTGGCTCACCGCCATCGCCGGGGCGGCTATCTTGCTGCTCGCCTATCACCTGATCAGCGGCCGCTCGTCCAGCCGCCGCGGCTGGTTCGCGCGCCGCTGACAGCCGCCGGGGAGGCAGTCCGGCTCTCGGGCTGCCCCCCGGCTGCGTTCCGGCGGGGTAACACCAGATCAGCCAGGGCCCCTGGTGATCCGGCGGCGCCCCCGCAGCGAGTCTTCATCGTGCAACTTGACCTGGAGCTGTCATGATCATCATTATCGGGCTCGTCATCCTGGTCGCAGCCCTGGTAGCGGGGGTAGCTGGTGTTCTGGGGAACGGCGGCAGCGCGCACGCGGCCAGCCATTTCTCGGTGCTCGGCTACCACCTGACCGGCTCGGCCGGCACGCTGTTCCTGGCCGGCATCGTGGTCGGGGCGGCCGGGCTGCTCGGGCTGAGCCTCCTGCTGGCCGGCGCGCGCCGCACCTCCCGGCGCGGCAGCGCCGCGCGCCGCGGGCTGCGGCAGTCCCGCCGCGAGACCGCAGCGGCCAGCCAGGAACGCGACGACCTGATTGACCAGCGCGACACCGCCCGCGCCCGCGCCGCCAGCCAGCCAGGCAGCAGCGCAGTCGCTCCGGACGCCGGTCACCGGAGCAGACTCCGCGACCTCGGGAACTGGCTCGCACCCCGGCAGGCCGGCGCACCGCCAGACCCGCCTGCCCCCGACGCTCCCGCGAGCTCGTCCGAGCCCGACCTGGCTGCCATCTCCCCGTCCGCTGATGTGCCTGCCGACGCACCGGACCCGGACCTGGCTGTCATCTCCCCCGCCCGCGACGCGCGCACCAGGCGCTGATCTCAGCCGCGGCGGCGCCTGCCGTGGACCCCGTTCTCGCGCCTGGCGCGCCTTCCCGCCGCCGCCCAGGCAACACGGCCGGCCGGCATCTGGGGGCGGCACGGCGAGAACCGAAGCGCGAGCCGGCCGGGGTTCAGGCGCCGTCGTCCTGGACGGTGGCAAACCCGCGGAACTTGCCGTTGAGTACCTGCCCGGCCTTGGCCAGGAGGTCGGCCTGGGAGAACGGCTTCTCTACCAGGGCCGCGTCGGGGTCGATCCTTCCCTGGGAGGTGAGGACGGTCTGGGCATATCCGGACATGAACAGCACCTGGATCTCCGGCTTGATCTCCCGCACTCGTTCCGCGACCTCCTTGCCCAGCATGTGCGGCATGACGACATCGGTGATCAGGAGGTGGATCTCGCCTGGGTGGTCACGGGCAACGCGGATGGCTTCCCGGCCGTCCGCTGCGGTGATCACCCGGTAGCCGTTTCGGCTGAAGATCCGCTCGGTTACCTCGCGCAGGGCCTCCGCATCCTCGACGACCAGGACGGTCTCCCCGCTCGGCGTGCGCTGGTGCGGGACGGGTCCCGGCACCGGGCTGACGGTGGCTGCCTCGGCGGTGACCGGCAGCATGATGCTCACGGTCGTGCCGGTACCGGGCTGGGAGTAGATCTGGATGTGGCCGTCGTTCTGGGCGAGGATGCCGTAAACGGTGGCCAGGCCGAGCCCTGTTCCCGTGCCCTCTTCCTTGGTCGTGAAGAACGGCTCGAATGCGTGCTCGATAACGTCGGCGGACATTCCGGTGCCGGTGTCGCTGACCCGCAGGCGCACGTTGCGCCCTTCCGGCGACTTGGATCCCCCGGCAATGGAGTCGGCATCCACGCTGACGTTGCTGGTATCGATGGTCAGCGTGCCGCCGGCGGGCATGGCGTCGCGGGCGTTGACCGCGAGATTCACCAGCACCTGCTCGAGCTGACCCGGGTCGGCCAGGACCGGCCAGAGGTGGCCGCCGGGTGCGGTGACGAGTTCGACTTGCTCGCCGAGGGTCCGGCGCAGCATTTCCTCCACGGCGTTGACGACGCTGTCCAGGTCGAGCACCTGTGGCCGGACGACCTCCCGGCGGGCGAAGGCAAGCAGCTGGCGGGTGAGGCCGGCCGCCCGATCGGCGGCCCGGCTGACCTGCGCGAGATCGCCGCGGGCCGTTTCCAGGCGGGCAGGCCAGTCGGACTCGGTCGCGGCCGCGAGTTCCTGCGAGACGAAGGACACGTAGTTGACGATCACGGTGAGGAGGTTGTTGAAGTCATGCGCGACCCCGCCCGCGAGCTGGCCGAGGTTTTCCAGCCGCTGCGCCTGCTGCAGCTGGGCCTGCAGGCGTTCTTTCCGCGCCCGCGTCAGGCCGATCACCGGGTCCTGAGCAGCTGAGTCAGCGATCGCGGCTAGTTCCAGCTGCGCCGTGTACGAATGTTCGGGTTTCGCCGACTTGGTCATGTGATTCCCCCGCTGCCGCGACCGGCAGGCTCCTGCACCGGCTGCACTGTTACCTGCGATGCACCACTCCTAGCCGATCAAGTAACCTGGCGCGGGCACCCTTCCACTACACAAAGCAAACTATATCCTACGCTGCGTAGCTACCGACTGGGGCGGGATCCGGCGCCTGTGGTACTCGCAGCGCGCTCCAGCCGAGGCGCCCGGTGACGCCTTCGAGCACGTCTCCGACTACGATGCCGCGGTCGGTGATGGCGTAGCTGAACAGGGACATCTCGTGCCGGCTGTTCCGCATCTTGACGACGTTGAGCGCCCGGCCTACCTGGGATCCCTCTTCGATGTACCGCAGGTCGATGACGTTGTCGAACAGGAACATGAGCCCGTCAAGCGACTGGGCGGCCAGCCCGCTCGCGGTCGTTTCGCTCGTGACCAGCGCCGAGCTGCCGGCCGCCCGGATGAGCCCGACCAGGCTGCGCATGTAGGCCGGGAAGCGTTCCCATTCGCGGGCGGCCAGGACCAGCTCGGCCAGGCTGTCGATGACGACGCGGCTGACATGGTGTTCGGCGAGGTCCGCGCGTACTGCGTTGGCGAGGACGTCCAGGTCAAGGTCTCCCATCGGGACATGCGAGATCAGGAGCTGCCCGGAGGCGCGGGCCGCGTCGAAGTCCCAGCCGAAGCCGGTGGCCATCCCGGCGAGCTGATCCGCGGTGTCCTGGAAGGTGACGTAGAGGCAGCGTTCCCCCTGCTCCAGTTCCTGGGCGACCCAGCGCAGCCCGAAGATGGTCTTGCCTACCCCGGACGGCCCCATGACCAGCGTGGCGTCACCGACCTTGGTCCCGCCGCTCATCATGTCGTCCAGGCCGGAGATCCCGCTGTGAATCCGGCCGGAGACCGGATGCACCCCGGCCGGGATGAGCGTCTCTATCCGGGGGAAGACCTCGATACCGTCAGGGCCGATCCGGAAGGTGTGCTTGCCCGCGCGGTGGCTTCCGCCGCGCATCTTGGCTATCCGCAGCCAGCGCCGGTCGATCGGCTCGCGGGCCTGGTACTCAAGCTGGATAATGCCGTCAGCGAGGGAGAACTCGATGTCGCTTCGCAGCTCCTGCTCGGTGTACTCGCCGAGCAGGAGCAGCACCGAATCGGATAGCGAGAAACGGCCGGTGAGGTCGTAGAGCCCGGCACGCAGCTCGTGCTCGTCCGCAAAATCGCGCAGCATCTTGGCGCTGTCGATGACCACTATTGACGGTTCTTCCTCCAGCGTCTTCCTGACGATCTCCGAGATCAGCGGCTGCAGCCCGTCCTGGCGTGCCCGCCGGAGAAAGTCACCCAGGTGGATGTGCTCGACTCTTGCCCCCAGGGCCTCCCGATCGAAGAAGGAGAACTGCTCTACGTGCCTGACGAGCTTGGCGTGCGGCTCGGACATGGTCGTGTAGAAGACACACCGCCGCTCGGCGGTGGCATTGGCGAAGCACATCTGCTGAGCAAGGATCGTCTTGCCGGTGCCGGGCGCGCCGGCCACCACCACCACCGCTCCCGGCTCCAGTCCGCCGTTGAGCACCAGATCCAGCCCGGCAATCTTGGTGGGCATCCGATTCAACGAAGATCGCATCCTTCCCCCAGCAATGCATCCGCAACCGCAAGGAGGCGGCGCCACTCGTAAGGTTTGGGCACGACCGCGTCCGCGGCACCGGCGAGATGGATGTCCCCGCTGGCAGCCAGGATCGGGATGTGCGCCGTGGCAGCCGCGCCCCGTAGGCGCCGGATGAGCGTCACGCCATCCATGACCGGCATCATCATGTCGGTCACCACCAGATCCGGAGCCGACTCCTGCACGGCCCTCATCGCGGCGGCACCATCACCCGCATCGGTCACCTCATGGCCGGCCTGCTCGAAGATCCGCCGGAGCAGGAACCGCTGGTCCGGCTCGTCATCGACTACCAGGATCTTGGACATCCGCAACGGCCCTCTCGCCACTCTGGATAATCAAGCATACACGTACAGTGACGGTCGGCATTGCGCCCAGCCGGGCGGCGCACCAGCAGACACCGCGTGACCCCACTGTGATAGAGTCATCACTATAAGTAACATTCGCGCGCGACGAGGAGCGGCTAGACGAAGATCGGCGATAACCGTCCGGGCGCTGGAAGAAGTTGAGCAGCATGGCAAGCCCTTCTGTGAACAGCCAGCGACGCGCCCCCGCGGCACCGGACGGCGGCCACCGCCGTCGCCGCGGTCGCCAGCACCCGTCATCCGCGCCCGTGGCCGGGCCCCCTGACCTGGCTGCGGCGGCAAGGCAAGCCGTGGTCAGCTTCCTGCACGACTCATCAGTCGCCACGGCGGAGCGGGAAGGCGGCCGAGCGGCCGGAGCCGGGACGGACGTGGTCCCCCGGACCGGTACGGCCGCACAGAACGCCGCCGGAGCCGGGGAGAGCCCCGCCGGCGGAGTCCGCCCGGCGACGCAAGACGTGATTCCCTGGAGCGCGGCCACTGCCGCCAGCCCCGTCGTCGCGGAGTCGGCGACGGTACGGGCCGCGGCCGTCAGCATGGCCACGCTGGAGCGGATTGAGTCGGTTGCCGCCAAGGTGGAAGCCGACATCGCCGCCGCTCTCCGGGCACATGCCGAGCTCCAGGCCGGGGCCGGCGCAGCCGCGGCGGCTGCCGTACGGGCGGCGCAAGCGGCCTGGACAGCGGCAGACACGGCGGTAGATGCCGACGTGCGGGCAAAGATCAGCCTGGGCAAGATCGTGCGCATGGTGGCGCTCACCGGCGCCCTCCTGATAATCGCGATCGTCATCCTCGCGCTAGCCGCCACGTCCGCCCACTGAGCTAGCCCGCAGTTGCGGCGGTTTCCTGCGCGTCGAGCGTGAAGTAGAACGTGGCGCCGCTGTCGACGGCGCCCTCGGCCCAGGTGCGCCCACCGTGACGTTCGACGATCCGCCGGACGCTGGCCAGGCCGATACCGGTGCCGGTGAACTCGCCTTCGGTGTGCAGCCGCTGGAAGGGCTGGAAGAGCTTGTCCGCATAGGCAGGGTCGAAGCCCGCTCCGTTGTCGCGCACGTAGCAGCAGACCCCGGCGTCATCCGCAGTTGTGGTGCCGAACTCGATGGTGGCATCGTCGCGCCGGGCGGTGAACTTCCAGGCGTTGTCGATCAGGTTCTGCACCACGGTGTGGATCAGGGTGCGATCAGCGGTCACCCGGACGCCGTCCTGGATGGCGAAACGGACCCGGCGGCCGGGCTCCCTGGACTGCAGCTCGGCGGCGATGGTGGCGACCTCCGCGCTGAGGTCGACCGGTCCCAGGTTCACGCTGGCGCGCGATTCCCTCGACAGGTGCAGCAGGTCATCGATGAGGATGCCCATCTTCTCGCTCGCCGCCTGGATGCGCCGGGCGTACCCGCGGCCGGCCTCGTCGAGGCGGTCGCCGTAGTCCTCCAGCAGCACCTCGCTGAACCCGCTCAGCCCTCGTAGCGGGGCGCGCAGGTCATGGGAGACCGAGTAGGTGAACGCCTCCAGGTTCTTGTTCGCCCGCTCCAGGTCGGCCGTGCGCTGTTTGACCCGCGCTTCGAGCCCGGCGTGCAGCGCCTGGACCTCAGCTTCGGCTTCACGCTGCGCGGTGATGTCACGCATGGCGCCGACGTAAAGCAGCGGATTGCCGTCCGGGTCATGGACCAGGGTCCAGTGCACCTCGGCCCAGACGACGCCGCCGTCCTTCTGCACGAAGCGCCGCTCCGCCGAATAGGTGTCGAGCTCCCCGGCGAGGAGGCGGTGCCTGCTGGCCAGGTCGGTGTCGAGATCGTCGGGATGGACGAGGTCCTGGAACTGCCGGGATAGCACCTCGTCGGCGGTATAGCCAAGGATCTGGCAGAAGTGGGAGTTGATCCGGACCAGCTCGCCGCTGAGTGCCACCTCGCCGATGCCGACCGGGGCGTTCTCGAACAGGACGCGGAGCCGCTCCCCGGACTCGCGCAGCGCCGCCTGCGTGCGCTTGACCTCCGTGATGTCGCGCGCTGCGGCGAAGACCCCGAGCACCCGCCCTGATGGGTCACGGCAGACCGCGGCGTTGTAGAGCACCGAGATAATGTGCCCGTCGCGGTGGCGCAGCTCCAGCGGGTAGTCGCGCGCGCTCCCCTCCCGGAATGCCTGCTCGTAGCCGTCCCTGGCCAGGTCCGGTTCGGTGAAGTAGCCGCTGAATTCGGTTCCGAGCAGCTCGGTCCGCCCGTACCCGGTCGCCTGCTCGGTGGCGGTGTTGACATCGGTGATCGCACCATCCGGGCTGATCATGACCATCGGGTTCAGGTTGACCTCGATCAGGCTTCGGTTGTAAGCGACAGCGGCCCGGATCTCGTCCTGGGCCTGCTCAAGGAAGGCGTTCTGCTCGCGCAGCGCCTCGTGCGCCTGCGCCGCCCGGCCCTCGGCGGCGCGCTGCGTGGTGAGATCGGTCAGGACCAGGCACCGCAGGAACATGCCGTCCAGATCGAACCCGCTGACCGCGAGCAGGACCGGAACGGTGGTGCCACCAGGTCCGGTCAGGTCCACCTCGCCGCGGGCGCTGTCGCCGACGCCGACATCGAGCAGGCGGGCGAAGGCGGCACGGTGGACGTCGGGAATCAGGTCAAGCACCGCGGTGCCGACCAGTTCCGTGGCGGTCCGGCCGGTCATCACGCCAAGCCGCGGGTTGGCGTCGAGGATCACCCCCCGGGGGAGACGGTGGCGGCGCCCTCGTTCATAGCCTGGACGATGAGCTGGTAGGGGCGGTCGACACTGGCGAGGGCGTAGACCTGCTCCTGGCCGGGCGGACCGATCACCAGCGAGTCGATTCCGCCGTTTCGGATCGCCTCGATCGTCTCGCGTGCCTCGCGCACCTGAGCCCGGACTTCGGCCAGCTCGGAATTCTCCGTACGGGTCCGCGGTGGCGGTCCCGTTGCGAGCAGGCTTGGGCCGGTGGCCTTCGGAGCCGACTGTCGGGCCATGGCGCTACTCGTCCGGGTCTCGGGTCGGCGATCGGCGACCAGCATCCGCGTTGCCGGTCATGTCGCGATGCTGCCTGGCGCCCGAAGCTGCAGTCCGACCAGGAGACGCTCGGTGTCGGAGAGGTCGCCGACGAGCTTGCGGATCGGCGACGGAAGCCTTCTGACCACCGTGGGCACGGCCAGGATCTGATCGTCGGCGGCCAGCCGCGGGTTTTCCAGCAAGTCCACCAGCTCGATCCGGTAGCGGCCGGCCAGGTACTCCTCGCAGACGCGCCGCAGATTCTCGATCGCCCGCAGGCACTTGGGCGACCGGCCGGTCACGTACAGGCGCAGGTCCCAGACCTCATCGGAATCGGCGGTGCCGGTCCCGGCATCGGCCGGGCGTGGCTGGATCATCGCTGCCCTCCGTTGCCCGAGGCGGCATCGGCCCAGCGCCGCGTCCCCATCGCCTGCCGGTCCGCCTCGGTGTCGGCAGCCTGGTGGCGCACGCGCAGGTCGATCCGGTCCATCTCGGCCCGGTCGGCGTCGAGCTCGTCCTGGACCGCGACAAGGTGGGCCTCACGCTCCACGACGCTGCGGCGCAGCTCCCGCAGACGACGCTCCAGATCGCTGGCCTGCAGCGTCTCCGCGTTACGCTCGGCGGCTTGCTGCGCCAGCCGGGCGGACCCGGCCAGCACCCCCGCCGCGCCGACATACACATCAACCAGCTCCACCCCGTGGCTGGTGAGCACGAACTCCCGGACCTGATTGGAATGGGCCGTGCCCCGCGACTTCAGCACGAACAGCAGCCGGTTGCGCTCACCGTTGGCCTCGACGTTCCGCAGCAGCAGCCAGGTGTCCACCAGTGACGACAAGATCTCGTTGCTCGTCTCGTCGCTGGGGCCAAGCGCCGTGATCAGGGTCGTGATCTCCCTCGCCTTGAGCAAGTCGATCTTGCGGGTCACCAGTGAGGCCGCCTCCGTGGCCAGGATTCCGCTGCCAATGCTGGCGATCCCGTCGAGAACCACTACCGTCGGTGTCTCCTCCTCGATCAGTCCGGCCAGGATCGCGAGATGGGTCTCCACCCCGACCACGGACGGCCGCGCGGCCCAGATCCGCAGCAAGCCCGTGTCTAGCCACGGCTGCAGGTCGAGACCGAGCGACCGCATATTACGTAGCACCTGGGCGGGCGACTCCTCGAACAAGACCAGCAGCGCCCGCTCACCCCGCGCGCAGGTCGAATTCACCATGTGCGCGCCGAGCGAGGTCTTTCCCGTGCCCGCCGTGCCGCTCACCAGGAGGGTAGAGCCCCGGAAGATGCCGCCGCCCAGCATGTGGTCGAGCCGGGCGATGCCGGTGGAGATCCGCTCCTCGGAGGCGCCGTAGTTGAGCGCGATCGACGTGATCGGCAGCACGACAAAGCCACGGGCGGAAATCAGGAACGGGTACTCGTTGGTTCCGTGCGCCGACCCGCGGTACTTGACTACCCGGAGGCGCCGAGTGGAAATCTCCTCGGTCACCCGATGATCGAGCACGATGACGCAATCGGTGACATACTCCTCGATCCCGCTACGGGTGAGGCTCTTGTCGCCCCGCTCCGCGGTCACGATGACGGTGACGCCGCGCTCTTCCAGCCAGCGCGCCAGCCGGCTCAGCTCCGACCGCACGATCGAGTCATCGCCGAAGGAGCCGAACAGCACCTCGATGGTGTCCAGCACGACCCGCCTGGCGCCAACACGCCCGATCGCGTCATCGAGGATGACAAAGAGCGGTTCGAAATCGAACTCCCCCGCCGAGACGATCTCGGACGGGTCTACCCGGAACGAGAGCACCACGAGCTGGCCGTCCTGGCGGAGCTGGTCAAGGTCGAAGCCGAGCGAGCGCACGTTCAGGGTTACCTTGGCCTCTGATTCCTCGAAGCTCACCAGCACGCCGGGCTCGCCAAAGTCCCGGGCACCGGCCACCAGGAACTCCAGCCCCAGCAGGGTCTTGCCCGCTCCTGCGCTGCCCGCCACCAGCGTCACCCGGTCGCGCGGCAGCCCGCCCCCGGTGATCTGATCCAGGCCGGGAATCCCGGTCGGCGCCTTCTCCAGATCCGGACCGATCGCACCGTCCGTCAGACTCGTCAGCACCGTGTTGTCCATGTGCGCACCCTCCCCCGAGTCGGGCGTCACCCGCGGATCTCTTTACTCGTGCACGGCAGGAAATCTACAGTAATCCGTACCCGATTCAGGAAGTGCCGAAAGTCCCGCGGTAATTACTCGATCATACACGATGAGGCCTCGCCGGATGCGAACAGGGTGCGATCGGAATCAGAAGCGCAAACTAATACGAGAGCGCCGGAATCGGAGCAATCAGGCAAGAGGGGACTCTTCGCCAGCTAGCCTTCTCCCCACTGACCAGGCCCAAGGGTGCAGTATGCCGAACCCGCCATGGGTGTATGTTGCTCAAAGGGGTAACAAGTCTTTGTCGTGTCCTGCGCGGCAGGGCCCGAATTCCTGGATTCCGGTTCCGGGCCGATCCGGGGTGCATTCGCGGGCGTGCCGCCATTTGCGCATATTGCGGCCGACTGGGCAAGCGCCTTTACCCTCAACGGGAAGGAAATACATGACGAGCCGGACCATCCTGCTGGTTGAGGACAACCCCGACGATGAAGCGCTGACGCTCCGGGCCCTGAAGAAGAACAACATACTCAACGATGTCACCGTGGCCCGCGATGGTGCTCAGGCACTCGACTATCTCTTCACCGACCGCGGTACCGCGACGACGCTGCCCGGCCTCATCCTGCTCGACCTGAAGCTCCCCAAGATCGACGGGCTGGAGGTGTTGCGCAGGATACGGGCCAACGAGCGGACCAAGATCCTCCCCGTTGTCGTCCTCACCAGCTCTAAGGAGCAAGAAGACGTCCTCGGCAGCTACCACGGAGGCGCCAACGCCTACGTACGGAAACCAGTGAACTTCGCCGACTTCTCCACCGCGGTGAGCACCCTCGGCCTGTTCTGGCTGATGCTGAACGAGGCCCCACCCGAGCCGGCACCGCTAGCGGATCGAGCGTGAGATAGATGAGCGTCGAGAATCAGCGCAGTGAGCCACAGACCGGTGAGCCGGAGCCGACTGCCGGTCCCGGCCAGCCGGGCACCGCGCCAGGGAACGGGGCAGGCAGCGCGCTGGCCGGAAGGCACGCATCCTTATCGTGGAGGACGAAGCCTGGGACGCTGAACTTGCGCAGCGCCTGCTGACCAGCGCCGGGCTCGGCTTCACTGCCGTGGTCGTGGCCACCAGGGAGTCGTTCGCGGAGCAGCTGGCCGCCTTCCGCCCGGACCTGATCCTGTCCGATTTCCATTTGCCCGGTTTTTCCGGCGAGGCCGCCCTCAGGATCGCGCAAGAGCAGTGTCCGGACATACCGTTCGTCTTCTGGTCCGGAGTCCTGGGAGACGACGCAGCGGTCGAGCTCATCAGGCAGGGGGCCACCGACTACGTCCTGAAGGACCGGCCCGCGCGCCTGCCATCGGTCATCCACCGCGCCCTCGCCGAGGCCGAGCAGCGCGCGCAGCTAGCCCAGCTCGAAGATCAGCTGAGCAGGGCCCAGCGGCTGGCAAGCCTCGGCCAGCTAGCCGCTGCCGAGGAAGCGATGAGCCTTACCCGCCAGCTGCTCACCATCGCCCGCCGCGGCGTCGCGCCCGCAGATCCCCGACCCTGACCCACATCACAGCACCGGCGACCGCGCAGGCCCTCGCGGAGGGCGGTGCGGGGGCGCGGTCAGCGGACCAGGCGTAGCGGGCGGCCGTCCTCAAGGTAGACCGCGCCGTCGGCGGCCCCGGCGGTCCTGGCGGCGCGCACCCGGCGCCGGATCGGCCCGCGGAGCAGTTGCAGCGCCTCTGGTAGCGGCGCCAGCTGGTGCTCGGAGATCTCCTCGGGCTGCAGCACCACGGCACCGAAGTCTGCGTCGTCCAGGGCACCGCAGTCAAACAGGAACCGCACCCCGCCGATACGGGCGGCCCGGCCGGGCCGGGACGGGCGCGGACGGCGGAAGTCGACGCAGGCGAGCCGGGCCGCCCGTACCAGCAGGCCGCACTCCTCCCGCACCTCACGCTGGCACGCCTCCCACGGCGACTCCCCGTCGGCCTCCATGACGCCGCCGGGGATGGTCCAGCCGGACTTGTAGGTCGGCTTGAGGATCAGCAGCCGGCCCTTGCGGTCGAAGATCAGCGCGCCGGCCGATGCGGGGATGGCAGGCGGGACGTCAGCGGGTTCCGTGCGCGCCGCTCGACCGCTGGTACCTGCCCGGCTGGCGCGCCGCCGAACACTGACCCCTGCCGGTCAGGCGGCCTGGACAGCCGCGCCATGCCGGTCCACGTCGAGCGGCAGCAGCTGCCAGGAAGTACCGGCCTGGCCGGCGATAGCGGCCACCTGGGCGGCACCCGGCCCGGTGCCGCGCAGGGTCAGCGCAAGCACGGCCGGCCCGGCTCCGGACACCACGGCCGGAATGCCCGCCGCGCGCAGCCGGCCGATAAGGGACGTGGTCTCCGGCATGGCCGCTGCCCGGTAGCCCTGGTGCAGGTAGTCCTGGGTCGCGTCCATCAGCAGCCCCGGCTGGGCGGTGAGCGCGGCCACCAGCAGTGCCGCCCGGGCGGAGTTCGCCGCCGCGTCCGCGTGCGGCACCTGCGGCGGCAGCACCTTCCTGGCCGCCTTCGTCGCCAGCGGCTCGGCCGGAACGCAGATCACCGGCGCCAGGCCGGCCAGCGGCGTAAGCCGGGCAAACCGCGCGGTGGTATCCGGCTGCCAGGCAATCGTCAGCCCGCCCGCCAGGCACGCGGCCACGTTGTCCGGGTGTCCTTCCAGCTGCGCGGCCAGCTGCAGGACCGCCGCGTCGGGCAGCGGACCACACTCGCCGCCCGGTCCGGCGGACCAGTCCGGCTGGCCGCCTCGATCTGCCCGGCAGCCCCGCCTGGCCGGCCAGCGCACGGGCGGCGAGCAGGCCGACGATGGCACCGGCCGATGAGCCGAGCCCGAAGCCCTGCGGGATCGCGTTGACGCACCGGATGGCCAGGCCCGGCGGCTGCCGCCCGAGCATGTCGAAGCCAGCGCGCATGGCCCGGATGACCAGGTGCTCCTCCCCGGCGTCCGCAGTCTCGCCGCCAGCACCGGACACCTCGATGGTCAGGCCCCGGTCGATGACCCGCGCCGTCACCGCGTCGTGCAGGACCAGCGCCAGGCCGAAGGCGTCGAAGCCGGGGCCGAGGTTGGCGCTGGTCGCCGGGACCCGGACGGTCACCGGGTCCGCCGGCCACCGGACCGGCTGCCCTGTCCTCCCGCTCATGCCCGGCCCGGCCGCGGGAGCGCCAGGAGGCCGGGCCGGGCCCGCCTGCCCGGCCGAACGGACCGGCTCAATCCTCTTCCTCGCCCTCGACCCGGAGCACGCTGTTCACCGCGCGCACCGTATCCATCGCGCTCACCTCGGCCACGGTTGCCGCCAGCGCCGCCTCCCGTGCGGTGTGCGTCACGATCACCAGGTGGGCGTTGTCGTCGCGGCCGATCATCCGGACTGCCTTGATCGACACCCCGTGCTTGGCGAACATGGCGGCGACCGGGGCCAGCACTCCGGGCCGGTCGTCCACGTCCAGTGCGACATAGTATCTGGTCAGCGCCTCCCCGATGGGAACCACGGGCAGCCCGGCGTAGACCGGCCGGACCGAGCCGCTCATGCCGGCCAGCTGGCTGCGGGCGACCGCCACGATATCGCCGAGAACCGCGCTGGCGGTCGGCTGGCCGCCGGCGCCCGCGCCGTAGAACATCAGCCGCCCGGCCGACTCGGCCTCCACGAATACCGCGTTGTAGGCCTCGCGGACCGCGGCGAGCGGGTGCACCCTGGGGATCATCGCCGGGTGCACCCTGGCCGAGATGCCGCCGTCGCACCGCTCGCAGATCGCCAGTAGCTTCACCACGCAGCCCAGTGCCTGGGCGCTGGCGATGTCGGCCGCGGTCACCCCGGAGATGCCCTCGGTGTGCACGTCGGCGGCCGTCACCTGGGTATGGAAGGCCAGGCTGGCCAGGATCGCCGCCTTGGCCGCCGCGTCCAGGCCCTCGATGTCGGCGGTCGGGTCGGCCTCGGCGTAGCCGAGCGCCTGCGCCTCGGCCAGCGCGTCGGCGAAGCCGGCCCCGGAGCTGTCCATCCGGTCCAGGATGTAGTTCGTGGTCCCGTTGACGATGCCGAGCACGCTGCGCACGGTGTCCCCGGCCAGCGACTCGCGCAGCGCCCGCAGCAGCGGGATCGCCCCGGCCACCCCGGCCTCGTACTGCAGGTCCGCGCCGCCGGCCCTGGCCGCATCGTGCAGCGCAGCGCCCTCTCTGGCCAGCAGCTCCTTGTTCGCGGTGACGACCGACTTGCCGGACTTGAGCGCGGTCAGCAGTAAGGTACCGGCCGGCTCGATGCCGCCGATCAGCTCGACCACGATGTCGACGTCCGGCCGGGTCACCAGGCTGGCGGCATCGGTGGTCAGCAGCTCCGGGGCCACGCTGACCGCCCGGCCGCGGCCGAGATCGCGCACCGCGACGCCGACCACCTCAAGCGCGCTCGCCGGCCCTGGCCGACAGGCCGCTGGACTGCTCCAGCAGCAGCCGGTACACCTGAGCGCCTACGGTCCCGCAGCCGAGCAGGGCCACTTTCAACGGTGCTTGCTTTGGCGCCACTACCAGCGGCGCGCGCTCTTCAGTGATCACGACGGCCCCGCTCCCCTTCGCCTGACGCTCGGCGCGCCCAGATGCGGTCCGGTCCCGCGGCCGTGCGCAGGCCGGCCCGCGGAGGGACGCGGACGCACGGCATCTGAGGGGCGAGCGGTTCTCGCATCATCCAACCACAGCGCAATCCCGGAAAATGTAGTGCGCCTGCCCCGGAAAACGACAAGACGGCCAGCTCGGCGCGCGGCCCGCCAGCAGGACCGCATCGCGGCCTGTCCGCTGACCGCGAACGGCCGGAACAAAGCCGCCCGCCCTCTGCTTGAACGGCATGTAATCAAGTAACGCACGGCTCAGCCAAGGGAAGTGACGCAGATGAGCGCAACGTCGAGGTCCCTCACGCTGCCGGTGCTGCCGCTCGACAACATGGTCGTGCTGCCCACCATGGTGGTGCCGCTGGACACCTCGGCCGCCGAGGTCCGCGGGTCGATCGAGGCCGCGCGGCTGTCGGCGTCCGCGCCGGACGCCGCCGAATCCCGGCCGCAGGTGCTGCTCGTGCCGCGGCTGGACGGCAAGTACGCAGGGCATTGGCACGCTCGGGCTGGTCGAGCAGGTCGGCCGGCTGCCCAGCGGCGAGCCGGCCGCGGTGATCCGCGGCCTGTCCAGGGTGCGGATCGGCACCGGGACGGTGGGGCCGGGCTCGGCACTGTGGGTCGAGGGCACCGAGGTGACCGAGCCGCCCGCGACCGAGCGCGCGGCCGAGCTGGCCCGCGAGTACCGCGGCATCGCCGCCGCGATCCTGCAGAAGCGGGGCGCCTGGCAGGTAGTGGACGCGCTGTCCCGGATCACCGACCCGTCCGCGCTGGCCGACAGCGCCGGGTACGCCTCCTACCTGTCCCTGGAGCAGCGCCGCGAGCTGCTGGAGACCATCGACCCCGAGCAGCGGCTGGAGCTGCTGACCGGCTGGGCCAGGGACCAGCTCGCCGAGCTGGACGTGGCCGAGACCATCCACAACGACGTGCGCGAGGGCATGGAACGGCAGCAGCGCGAGTTCCTGCTGCGCCAGCAGCTCGCGGCCATCCGCAAGGAGCTGGCCGAGCTGGACGGCAAGCCGGCCTCGGAGGAAGAGGACTACCGGGCCCGGATCGAGGCCGCCGACCTGCCGGAGAAGGTGGCCGAGGCGGCCCTCAAGGAGGCCGCCAAGCTGGAGCGCGGCTCGGACCAGTCGCCGGAGGCCGGCTGGATCCGGACCTGGCTGGACACGGTGCTGGAGGTGCCGTGGAACACCAGGACCGACGACTCCTACGACATCGGCGGCAGCCGCGCCATCCTGGACGCCGACCACGCCGGCCTGGACGACGTCAAGGACCGGATCATCGAGTACCTGGCGGTGCGCAAGCGCCGCGCTGACAAGGGGCTGACCCTGGTCGGCGGCCGCCGCAGCGGCGCGGTGCTCGCGCTGACCGGGCCGCCCGGCGTCGGCAAGACCTCGCTGGGCGAGTCGGTGGCCAGGGCGATGGGCCGCAAGTTCGCCCGGGTGGCCCTCGGCGGGGTCCGGGACGAGGCCGAGATCCGCGGTCACCGGCGCACCTACGTGGGCGCCATGCCCGGCCGGATCGTGCGCGCGATCCGCGAGGCGGGCTCGATGAACCCGGTGATCCTGCTGGACGAGGTGGACAAGCTCGGCACCGACTATCGCGGCGACCCGACGGCGGCGCTGCTCGAGGTGCTGGACCCGGCGCAGAACCACACCTTCCGGGACCACTACCTGGAGGTCGAGCTGGATCTGTCGGACGTGCTGTTCATCGCCACCGCCAACGTGGCCGAGGCCATCCCGGGGCCGCTGCTGGACCGGATGGAAGCGATCGCGCTGGACGGCTACACCGAGGACGAGAAGGTAACGATCGCCCGTGAGCACCTGCTGCCCCGCCAGCTAGACCGGGCCGGGCTCGATGCCGCCGACGTGTCGGTGGCCGACGACGCGCTGCGCCGGCTGGCGGCCGAGTACACCCGCGAGGCCGGGGTCCGGTCGCTGGAGCGCGGCCTCGGCCGGGTGCTCCGCAAGATCGCCGCGCAGCTCGCGTCCGGCTCGGCCGAGCTGCCGGTCACGGTCGGGGCCGGCGACCTGGAGGGCTACCTGGGCCATCCGCGGCACATCCCGGAGTCGGCCGAGCGCACCGCGGTGCCCGGCGTGGCCACCGGCCTGGCGGTCACCGGGGCGGGCGGCGACGTGCTGTTCATCGAGGCATCGCTGGCCGACCCGGAGACCGGGTCCACCGGCGTGACCCTCACCGGGCAGCTCGGCGACGTGATGAAGGAGTCGGCCCAGATCGCGCTGTCCTACCTGCGCTCGCACGGGGCCGAGCTGGAGCTGCCGGTGGCGGACCTGAAGGACCGCGGCGTGCACCTGCACGTGCCGGCCGGCGCGGTGCCCAAGGACGGACCGAGCGCCGGGGTCACCATGACCACCGCGCTGGCCTCGCTGCTGTCCGGCCGGCTGGTCCGCTCGGACGTGGCGATGACCGGCGAGGTCTCGCTGACCGGCCGGGTACTGCCGATCGGCGGGGTGAAGCAGAAGCTGCTGGCCGCGCACCGGGCCGGGATCGGCACCGTGCTGATCCCGCAGCGCAACGAGCCCGACCTGGAGGACGTGCCGGAGAAGGTGCGCTCGGCCCTGGACATCCACCCGGTCAGCGACGTCCGCGAGGTACTGGAGCTGGCCCTCGAGCCTGCCCGCGCCCAGGCTGCCCCGCGGCCTGCGGTCGCGGCCTGACCGAGCCGCCGTGGCCGACCCCGTGGCTGGCGGGCCGGTCCCGGCCCGCCAGCCACGGCGAGACGCACCGCGCTGAGGCACCGGGGCTCAGGCGGGACCCCGGATCGAGCTGTCTCCCGCGCCGCGCTCATGATCCGGTAAAGAAAATGCTGTTGGGACAGCACTTTCTTTACCGGATCATGGACTGGCCTCACCGGCGATGGCCGACGGCAGGTAGTCAACCAGGACCGGCAGATGGTCGGAGGCCCGGCGGGCCAGGGCAGTGTCTGCCACCCGGTGGCCGCGCAGCGCGGGCAGCACCGGGGCGCTGACCCGGATGGCGTCGATCCGGCGCCGGATGTCGCCGCCCCGGCCAGGCGCCGGATAGTGGCCGAAGGTCGGCTGCCAGGGCGCGCGCAGCGCGGCGGCCGCGTCGTGCAGCCCGCCCGCCCACAGCACGTCGCCCGGCCCGCGGTCGGCCCGGTGCCGGCGTCGGCCGTGCTGGTCGTAGTCCCACCGGCACTGGTGGATCAGGCCGTCGAACCAGGCGCAGCCCGCAAACGGGTCACCCGGCTCGTACAGCACCAGGTCGCCGGTCACCGGGTCCGGGATCCGGTCCGCGCACTCGGTGTTCCAGTCCGCGCCCACCAGCACCGGCAGGTCGCCGCCTGCTCCGGTGCCGAGCAGTGCGACCAGCCGCTCGTTCTGGTCCGCTCGCAGCAGTCGGCCGAACGGGGTCGCGTGGTGCGCGGCGTGCCGCACCGGCCGACCGCCGACGTCCAGCGTGACCAGCACCAGCGAGTGCCAGAAGTCACCCTGGCCATAGCCGCGCAGCGAGCCGGGCACCGGCTCGATCCCGTCCCGCCACAGCAGGCCAACGTGGAAGCCGTGCGCGCCTGCACCGAGCGCGACCTGTCCGGACCCGTGGCCGTCCGGCACCCGGCAGCGCAGGCCGGCGTCGGCGGCCAGCCGCTCCAGCCCCGCCGCCGCGACGACCGGATCCGGCACCCGGATCTCCTGTACGGCCAGCACGTCGGCGTCCAGCTGCCGGATCGTCTCGACCACCAGCCGGTAGTGCTCCCTGCTGGCCGCGGAGTCGTCCTCGAACAGGCAGAGCAGGTTGTAGCTGCCGAACCGCACCGTGCCGGTCACTGGGGCAGCAGGGCGGCCCTGGCGGGCCCTCCGGCGGCGAGGGCGGGCAGCAGCGCGGTGAGCAGCCCGCTCAGGCCGAACGGGAGGAAGGTCTCGGCCGCCTCCCTGGCGGCGATCTCGGCCACGGTGAACCAGCGGTACCCGACGGTGGTCGAGGCCTCCAGCGGCTCGTGCCCGGCGAAGCTGACCGGGACGCCTGCCGCGACCCGGCCGACGTAGTAGCGCTCGATCACGTGCATCGGGCGGTCACCGGCCCAGGACATCGTCTTCTCCCGGATCCAGGCGCACCGGCCGAGCTCGACCTCGGTGATCCCGGTCTCCTCGGCTACCTCCCGGCGGGCGGCCTGCTCATACGTCTCGCCGGGCCGCACGCCGCCGCCGCTGAGCAGCCAGAAATCCGGCTGGATAGGGTTCAGGCCGCGGGCAGCCGCCGGATCATGGATCCGCAGCAGGAACAGCCGGTCGTCCTGGTCCAGCAGGATGACCCTGGCGGTCGGCCGGACCGGAAGCCCCCCGTACACCCCGGCGATCGTACCCGTGACGCCGGCCGGGGCTAGCTGCCTGGCCCGGCGTGACCTGTCCCGGCGGGCTGGGCGCGCAGGCCGTCCAGCACCAGGCCGAGCAGGCGTCCGGTCTGGCCGGGGTCGGCCGGGGCCGCCTCGGTCACCATGCTGACCCCGTGCACCAGCCGGATCATGTCCTTGGCCTGGACGTCCGGTCGCACCGCCCCGGCCTGCTGGGCCCTGGCCAGCAGCAGCTCGGCCGCGCCGTGCAGCACCGCGCCGCAGGAGGACATCAGCTCCGAGCCGGAGCTGGCGGTCGCCAGCATCGCCTGGGTGAGCCGCCTCTTGGTGGCGCTGAAAGTCACCAGCGCGCGCAGCCAGTCGCTCAGCGCGGCGGCCGGATCCCCGGCCCCGGCCAGTTCCTCGGCCCGCGCCCGCAGCGCCTCCACCTGATCGAGGTACACCGCCTCGAGCAGGGCCAGGCGGCTGGGGAAGTGCCGGTACAGCGTGCCGATGCCGACCCCGGCCCGGCGCGCGATCTGCTCCAGCGACACCTCGTCGCCGCCGTGCTCGGCGAACTCCGCCGCAGCCGCGGCGAGCAGCCGCTCGTAGTTGCGCCTGGCGTCGGCGCGCAGCCGGGGGCCGCCGGTCCCGGCAGCGCCAGCGCGTTCCGCACTGCCCTCGGCGCCATCCCTGGCTGCCGCGGCCGTGGCCGTCGTGCCCGTCCCGTTCATAGTCCGCACCTAATCTGAGTTGCTAAGCGGAGGGAGCCTCCGTATAGTTATCGGAGGAGGCCTCCACTTAGATAGTAGCTCGTATCAGTCCCCGCCGCGACCCCAGGTCCGGCGGTGACTGCCTCCAGCATTCTCGCGGAAAGGCAACCATGTCGACTCTGTTCGATCTCTTCCGCCAGCAGGCCGGCCGCTGCCGGCCTGGCACCGGATCACCGGGCTCCGCATCATCCGGCCCGGACCGCCGCGGCGTGGCCCTGGCCCTGGTGCTCGGCGCCCAGCTCATGATCATCCTCGACATGACCGTGGTGAACATCGCGCTGCCGAGCATCGCCCGCGGCCTCGGCTTCTCCGCGCCCAGCCTGTCCTGGGTGCTCAACGCCTACACGCTGACCTTCGGCGGCCTGCTGCTGCTCGGCGGCCGGGCCGGCGACCTGCTCGGGCGGCGCCGGGTGTTCCTGGCCGGCATCGCACTGTTCACCGCGGCCTCGCTGGCCGGCGGCCTGGCCACCTCGGCCGCGTGGCTGCTGGCCGCGCGGGCCGCGCAGGGAGTCGGCGGCGCGATCGCCTCGCCCGCCGTGCTCGCGCTGATCACCGCCAGCTTCGCCGAGGGCCGGGAGCGGACCCGGGCGATCGGCGTCTACACGGCCGTCGCCATGGGCGGCGGCTCCCTCGGCCTGGTGCTCGGCGGCGTCATCACCCAGTGGGTGTCCTGGCGCTGGGTGCTGTTCGTCAACGTGCCGATCGGCATCGCCGTGCTCATCGCGGCGCCGGTGTTCCTGCCCGAGTCGCAGCGCCAGCCCGGCCGGTTCGACCTGGCCGGGGCGCTGACCTCGACCGCGGGCATGGCCGCCCTGGTGTACGGCTTCATCCGGGTCGCCTCCTACGGGTGGGCCGACCACACCGCGGTGGCGGCGTTCGTGGCCGCGGTGGCGCTGCTCGCCGCGTTCGGCCTGGTCGAGTCCCGCGCCCAGCAGCCGATCACACCGCTGCGCCTGTTCGCCGACCGGGGCCGGGCCGGGTCCTTCGCTCGCCCGGCTGCTGATCGTGGCCGGCATGTTCGGGATGTTCTTCTTCCTCACCCAGTTCGTGCAGGACGTGCTCGGCTTCAGCCCGCTGCAGGCCGGCATCTCGTTCCTGCCGATGACCGTGATGCTGTTCGCGGTGTCCCGGCTGTCGCCGCGGCTGCTGGCCCGGTTCAGCCCCAAGCTGCTGATGGTGGCCGGGCTGGTCCCGGTGGTAGCCGGGATGGCCTGGCTGTCCCGGATCTCCCCCGGCACCGCCTACGCGACCGGGGTGCTCGGCCCGATGCTGGCCATCGGCGGCGGAATGGGCGTGGTGTTCGTCCCGCTGACCATGGCCGCGCTGGCCGGGGTGCGGCCGGAGGACTCCGGCGCCGCGTCCAGCATGGTGAACGTGACCCAGCAGGTCGGCGGATCGCTCGGGCTGGCCATCCTGGTCACCGCGTTCAGCACGGCCAGCCGGGACGCGGCACGGCACTCGCTGGCCGGCCTGGCCCGGCAGGTGCAGCCGCACCAGGCGGTGGTGCACGGCATGGCCAGCGCGTTCAGCCTGGCGGCGGTGTTCGACCTGGCTGCACTGCTCGTCGTGCTGGTCGTCATCGGCGGCTGGGCCAGGCGCCGGGCGGCGATCTCGGCATGAGGCTGCGGGCGCCGTAGATTTAGCCGCATCCGTCCCGGCGGCCGGACCTGGACCTGGTCCGCCGCCGGGACGCTCCGGCCCGGAAGAACTCCGGCCAGGGAAGAAAGGCAGGGCACCGATGTCGGCAGGATCCGGCGGCCCGGCGGGCCAGCCCGTCATGTGGAACCCGTTCGCGAACATGGCCAGCTTCGCCGGCCGGGCGCTGGAGATCGTCCGCGGCGAGGGGGCAGTCGTCTTCGACGCCTCCGGCCGGGGTTACCTGGACGCGCTGGCCAGCCTGTGGTACTGCAACGTCGGGCACGGCCGGGCCGAGCTCGCCGACGCCGCCGCGGACCAGATGCGCAGGCTGGCCGCCTACCAGGTGTTCGACTCCTATACCAACCCGCCCGCCGAGGCGCTGGCCCGGCGGCTGGCCGCGCTCGCCCCGCAGCCGGGCGCGAAGGTCTTCTTCACGCCGGGCGGCGGGTCCGACGCCATCGATACGGCGGCCAAGCTGACCAGGGCGTACTGGCGCGCGGCCGGGCAGCCGGGCCGGCAGGTGATCATCGCCAGGACGCGGGCCTACCACGGCATGAACGCCTACGGCACCACGCTCGGCGGCATCCCGGCCAACGCCGAGCAGTTCGGCCCGCTGGTCAGCGCGGTCGAGCACGTGCCCTGGGACGACGCCGAGGCACTGGACAAGCTGATCGGCCAGCTCGGCCGGGACCGGGTCGGCGCCTTCTTCTGCGAGCCCGTGGTCGGGGCGGGCGGGGTGTACCCGCCGCCGGACGGCTACCTGGCCAGGGTGCAGGAGATCTGCCGCCAGCACGACGTGCTGTTCGTCGCCGACGAGGTGATCACCGGCTTCGGGCGCCTCGGCGCCTGGCTGGGCAGCGGGCGGTTCGGTCTCGAGCCCGACCTGATCACCACGGCCAAGGGGCTGACCTCCGGCTACGCGCCGCTCGGCGCGGTGATCGCGAGCCAGCGGGTGAGCGAGCCGTTCTGGCGGCCGGGCTCGGCCGAGATCTTCCGGCATGGCTACACCTATTCCGCCCACCCCACCGCGTGCGCCGTCGGCCTGGCGAACCTGGACCTGATCGAGCGCGAGCAGCTGGTCGGCCGGGTGGCGGAGCTAGAGCCCGCACTGGCCGCGGCGCTGCGGCCGCTGGCGGAGCACCCGCTGGTCAGCGAGGTCAGGGCGGGTACCGGGCTGCTCGCCGCGGTGGACATCACGGCGCAGGCATGGGCCGCCGATCCGGGCATCGGCGCCCGGCTGGTGGCCGAGGCCAGGAACCGGGGAGTGATCACCCGCCTGGTCGGCGGGACCGCGCTCCAGGTGTCCCCGCCGTTCGTGATCACGCAGGCTCAGATCGGCCAGATCGCCGAGGTCTTCGCCGCCGCCCTGGACGCGGTGGCCAGCCGCTAGTGTCCCCGCTCGGGAGATTTTCCCGCCGCCGGGATGCCATGATGTCCGGGACCATTGTGGCCTGAGGCACAAAAGGGCAGGGGGGAGACATGGCGGGAAATCAGCTGTCTTCTGTTCAGCACATTGTCCAGCTCATGCTGGAAAACCGGTCGTTCGACCACATGCTGGGGTTCCTGTACGCGGACTCGGGCAACACCTCACCCACCGGGCAGCCGTTCGAGGGCCTGACCGGCACCGAGTCCAACGACGACGCCAGCGGGAACCCGGTCAAGGTATTCCAGATCAACTCGTCCACGGCCGGCGCCTACTTCATGCCGGGCGCCGATCCCGGCGAGGGCTACGCGAACACCAATTCCCAGCTGTTCGGCAGCGGCACCGCGCCGGTCCCGCCGGTGGCCACCAACTCCGGGTTCGTCACCAATTTCGCCGCATCCATCGCCTACGACCAGCGGTCCGGCCGCAGCGTCAATGCCGGCACCACCGCCAGCGACATCATGGGCGTCTTCACCCCGGCGACGCTGCCCATCCTGTCCGGGCTGGCCAGGGGGTTTGCCGTCTGCGACCACTGGTACAGCTCGGTGCCCACGGAGACGTTCCCGAACCGGGCCTTCGCCTGCGCGGGCACCAGCCAGGGCCACATGAACGACTCCACCAGCAGCTACACCGTGCAGAGCATCTTCGGCCTGCTCACCGCGCACAGCCTGAGCTGGAAGATCTACGGGTACAACGCGGCTCCGCTGACCCGGCAGAACTACCCGGACACCTCGTCCGCGCCTGATACCAACTTCGGCGAGTTCACCGATTTCCAGTCCGACTGCGCGGGCGGCACCCTGCCCGGCTACTCGTTCCTGGAGCCGAGCTGGGGCTCGTCGGGCAACAGCCAGCACCCGAACTACGACGTGTCGCTGGGCGAGCAGCTGATCCAGGCGGTCTACAACGCGGTGCGGTCCGGGCCTGGCTGGGACCAGACCCTGCTGATCATCACCTACGACGAGCACGGCGGACTGTACGACCACGTGCCGCCGCCCTCCGGCGCGGTGGCACCGGACTCCTCGGCGGGCGAGTTCGGGTTTGACTTCACCCGGTTCGGCGTGCGGGTGCCCGCGGTCCTGGTCTCGCCGCTGATCGCGGCCGGCACGGTGTTCCGGGTGCCGGACGGGACCACGCCGATCGACCACACCTCGGTTCTCAAGACGATCGAGACCCGCTGGGGACTGCCCGCGCTGACGGCGAGGGACGCGGCCGCGCCCGACCTCGGCGACGTGCTCACGCTGACCCAGCCGAGGACCGACGATCCGCTGGCCGGGGTTACCGCGCCGACCTCTACCGGGGCCAACCCGGCGGCCGGCGAGGTGTCGCACCTGCAGCAGCTGCAGGCGCAGATGATCTCCGAGCTGCCGGTACCGGCCGAGCAGCTGAGGTCAGCCCCGCTGCTGTCCGGCCAGCACACGCCGGAGGATCTCGACAACTACATCGAGGCCCGCACCCGCACCTGGCAGCACGCCAGGTCCACCGGGCAGGCCCCGGCCGGCTGACGCTCCGGTAGTCACCGGTCGGCAGGCACGCTCCGCCGCGCCGCCGCCGCTCGGGCGCGCTTCCGGCTAGCCTTCGAGCGGGATGCGGGCCTGGCAGGCTGGGCACCTGGTGGGCGGGTCAGACTCGGCCATCGTTCCGCACTGCCAGCAGACCCGCGGCAGCCAGCACACCGGGTCCCCGCCGCGCTCGTCCTGCTCCGCTGGCCGGGCCGTCGGTCCCGCCGGTCCCGCCAGGGCCGGCGGGACCGACGGCCCGGCGGGATCGGTGCTCATTGCTGCCTGCCTCCCGTCGCGATCCCGGCAGCCGCCGGGCCGGCCGCTGCTGGTCCCAATCCCTGCCTACCAGATGGGACGCACGAACTGCCAGCCAGCAGGCGCGGGCCGTCCCGGCCAGCATTTCTCCGCCATGGTCGAGGCCCCGGATGGCTGCTGAGACGGCTGACCGGTTTCGCCGGATACCGGCACCGGGGCGTGCCAGGATGTTGCCGGTGCAGACCCCACGAGATCTTCCCGCCAGATTCCGTCGCAGCGCGGCCGTGCCGCTGGTCATCGCACTAGCCTGCGGCACCGCCAGCGCCTGCGCTACCCAGGGCAGCCCGGCCGGTTCCGTCCGCCCGGCCGCCAGGGTGACCAGGCTGTCCCCGGTGGCCGCAACTGGCCGGGCCGCGCACCGCGCGGCAGAGCGGACCGGCTCCGCTGCGGCCGCCGAGTCCGTCGCCGCAACCGCCAGGTCCGCAACCGCCAGGCCCGCGGCCACGGCCGGGTCCACCAGGGTGCCGGGCGCGGGCAACTGCCCGATGTTCCCGGCCGACAACATCTGGAACACCAACATCTCGAAGCTCCCGGTGAACTCGGCGCAGTGCCGCCTGGATGCGCAGCATGGACTCCGCCACCACGTACCTGCACCCGGACTTCGGCCCGGACCCCGGCGGGTATCCGTACGGCATCCCGTTCAACGTCGTGACCAGTAAGCACCGGCGGGTCAGGATCAAGTTCCTGTACGCCAGCGAGAGCAACAAGGGCCCGTACCCGTTCGGGCCGGACACCTCGATCGAGGGCGGCAAGAACGCCGGCGGCGACCGGCACGCCATCATGGTGAACAAGAGCACCTGCACCCTGTACGAGCTCTGGGACGCCCGCTACTCCAAGCACCCCACGGCCGGCTCCGGCGCGACCTGGAACCTGCGCTCGAACGCGCTCCGCCCGGCCGGCTGGACCTCGGCCGATGCGGCCGGCCTGCCGATCCTGCCCGGCCTGCTGAACTACACCCAGGTCAAGGCCGCGGTGCGGACCGGCCGCCCGATCACGCACGCGATCCGGTTCACGGTGGCGAACACCCGCGCGGCCTACATCTGGCCGGCCAGGCACGAGGCGAGCTCAAGCTCCGACAAGAACCTGCCGCCGATGGGCGCCAGGTTCCGGCTCAAGGCGAGCTTCAGCACCGCCCGGTTCTGTGCCAACCGGACGCCGTACTGCAGGGACGCCAAGGTCGTGCTGACCGAGATGAAGAACTACGGGCTGATCGTGGCCGACAACGGCAGCAACTGGTTCTTCCAGGGCAGCGCCTTCCCGCAGTGGCCGGACGCGCTGGTCTCGCTGCTCAAGCAGATCCCGGCCCGGGCGTTCCAGGCCGTGAACGAGTCGTGCCTGATGGTGCACCGCAACTCGGGCGAGGCCAGGGCAAAGCGCGGCTGCCCGATCGGCTGACCGTGACCCGGCGGCTCCGGGCGGCGGCCGGCCGGGATCTCACCAGCCCAGATCGCGGAGCCGCTGATCGCCGATGCCGAAATGGTGCGCGACCTCGTGCACTACGGTACGGCGCACCTGCTCGATCACCTGGGCCTCGGTGTCGCAGATCGCGCAGATAGCCCGGCGGTAGATGGTGATCCGGTCCGGCAGCACCCCGGCGTAGTTCGCGCCCCGGCTGGTCAGCGGGACTCCCTGGTAGAGCCCGAGCAGGCCGCGCGGGCCCCGGTCGGGCTCGACGGTGACCGCCACGTTCCGCATCAGCCGGCCCAGGCCCTCCGGCAGGCCGTCCAGCGCCGCCGCGACCATCTCCTCGAACCGCTCCGGCTCCACCTCGATCACCACCCCATTGTCGGCCGCCCGCAAGCCGGGACCCGCCGCTGCCCCCAGCCGCGGCATCCGTCCCGGTACCGCTAGCGGAACCGGCTGGAGCGGGTGCGGTCGGAAAGGGCTGTGCGAGCAGCCCTTAGCGACCACGCCCGGGCGGAACCCGCCGGCGGCACCAGATCCGTATGCTGAGCGGTGCGGAAGGGGCGGGTTGATGACTGATTGCCACCGAGTAAATGCCCGGCGGCGACGCGGGCTGCCGCTGGCCGCGGCCGGGCTGGCCGTGGCCGGGCTGGCGACCGCGGGCTGCGGGACCGGGGCCGGCCCGGCGGGGGGCGGGCAGCCATCGGCCGGCCAGACGGCTGCGGCGCCCGGCGCCACCCGGTCATTAGCGAGCCCGGGCACAGTCGCGCCAGCCAGCCCGGCGGCACCAGCTAGCCCGGACGTTCCGGGCAGCTCTGCGGGCGGGTCACCCGGCGGCCAGGCCGGCCGCTGCCGCTGGCCGGGAAGATCATCGGCATCGACCCCGGCCACAACGGCGGCAACTTCACCCATCCGGCCTTCCTCGCCCGGCAGATCTGGAACGGCCGCGAGTCGGAGGACTGCGACACCACCGGGACCGAGACGGACGGCGGCTATACCGAGGCCAGGTACAACTGGAACGTGGCCCGCTACCTGAGTGCGGACCTGCGCCGGGACGGAGCCAGGGTGGTGCTGACCCGGCACGGCGACTCCGGCATCGGGCCCTGCGTCAACCGCCGGGCGCAGATCATCAACGACGCTCACGCGGACGTCGCGATCGACATCCACGCCGACGGCGGGCCGCCGTCAGGCCGCGGGTTCACGGTGCTCGAGCCGGTGGCCGACGGCCCGAACGACCACGTGATCACCGCGTCGGAGCGGTTCGGGGCGGACGTGCGCGCCGCCTTCCTGGCCGCAACCCCGATGCCGGTGAGCACCTACGACGGGGTCAACGGGATCAAGTTCCGGGACGACCTGGCCGGGCTCAACCTGACCACCGTGCCGAAGGTGCTGATCGAGTGCGGCAACATGCGCAACGCCACCGACGCGGCGCTGCTCACCTCCGCGAGGTTCCAGCAGCAGGTGGCCAGGGCGCTGACCGAGGCGATCATCCGGTTCCTGCGCCCCGGCTAGCCCGGCCGGCCCGATCCCGGGCCGCCGCTACGCTGAGGGCCGGCCGAGCCGTCCGCCGCGCCGCTCGCTGCCCGTGCCGCCCGCTGACCAGCCGCCCGCTGCCGCCGCCCGGACCAGCCGCCCGCTGACCAGCCGCCGGGCGTCCTGCGCACCCGCCGCGGCGACCTGATGCTGCCGGTGTTCGTGCCCGACGCGACCAGGGCCGCGATCCGCGGCGTGCCCGCCGGGCTGCTGGCCGGCAGCGGGGTCGAGGCGGTCCTGGTCAGCACCGCGCACCTGGCCACCCAGCCGGGCACGTCGGTGATCGCCGCACTGGGCGGCGTGCACAGCTTCATGGGGTGGCCGGGGCCGCTGATCTCCGACTCCGGCGGATACCAGGTGTTCTCGCTGCTGACCGCGGGCGGCGGGCTGGCCAGCGTGTCCGAGGCCGGGCTGTCCTACCGGTTCTCGGCCGGCCAGCGGCACCGGCGGCTGACCCCGGAGAGCTGCATCGAGACCCAGCTCCGGCTGGGCGCCGACATCGCCTACTGCCTGGACTACTGCACCCATCCCGCGGCCCCGGCGGCGGAGCAGGACCGCAGCGTCGAGCTGACGCTGCGCTGGGCGCGGGAATGCCGGGCCGCGTTCGACCGGCTGACCGCCGACACCGATCCGGCCGCCCGGCCGCTGCTGTTCGCGGTGATCCAGGGCGGCCAGGACTCGCGGCGACGGGCCCGGTGCGCGCAGGCCCTGACCGAGATCGGCTTCGACGGCTACGGCTTCGGCGGCTACCCGCTGGCCGACGGCCGGCTGGTGGACGAGGTGGCGCTGGTGGCCGAGCTGGCCCCGGCGGGCTGCGTACTGCACGGCCTGGGCATCGGCACGCCGGAGAACCTGGTCAGCGCGTGGCGGGCCGGGTACGACATCTTCGACTGCACGCTGCCGACCCGCAACGGCCGTCGCGGCGTGCTGTACACCGGGCTCGACCCGGCCGCGCTCGGCGATCCCGGCTTCTACCGGGTGGCCCGGATGGACGATGAACGGTGGGTACGCCAGCAGCGGCCGGTAGACCCGGACTGCGACTGCCCGCTGTGCACGACCGTGCCGGCCGCTTACTACGCGCACCTGCTGCGGGTCAAGGACACGCTGGCCGGCACCCTGGGCACGCTGCATAACCTGCGCTTCTACTCCCGGCTCTGCCAGGCCCTGCGGGCCAGCGGCCGCCCTCACTCCCCCCGGTAGACGCAGCCGGACCCGGCGGTCTCGCGCACCACCACCGCGGCCACCGGCAGCGCGTCGGCCAGTCCCTCCCATACCCACCGGGACAGGTTCTCGCAGGTCGGGTTGCCCAGGCCGGGCACCTCGTTCAGGCACCGGTGGTCGAGCTGCTCCCGGAGCGGGCGGAACGCCGCGTCGATGTCGGCGAAGTCCATGATCCAGCCGGTAACGGCGTCGGCGTCGCCGCGCACGTGCACCTCGACCCGGTAGGAGTGACCGTGCATCCCGGCGCACCGGTGCCCCTCCGGCACGTTCGGCAGCCGGTGCGCGGCCTCGAAGGTGAACTCGCGGAAAATCTCCATCTACGCGATTCCCAGGTACTTGTGCGTCTGCAGGCTGAGCTGCCACTGCGGGTGGGCCAGGCAGTAGTCGACGGCCGCGCGGGTGTTGCGCTCGGCGTCGGGGCCGTCCATGGGCTGGAGCCGGAACCGGCCGAAGGCCAGCGACTCGAACCGCTCGGGCTCGGCACCCGGCTGCGGGAACACCAGCTTGAGCTCGTCCCCGGCGACCAGGACCAGATCGGCCCCCGCCTTCGGGCTGACGCAGATCCAGTCCAGCCCGGCCGGGGCAGGCCGGGTGCCGTTGGTCTCGACCGCGACCTCGAACCCGGCCCGGTGCAGCGCGGCCACCGCCGCGTCGTCGAGCTGGAGCAGCGGCTCGCCGCCGGTGCACACCACGAACGGCCGGCTGCCGCGGGTGCGGCTCGCCGCGCCACGCTCCGGCCACCGCCGCGGCCAGCGCGCCGGAGGTGCGGAACCGGCCGCCGCCCGGCCCGTCGGTGCCGGTGAAGTCGGTGTCGCAGAACCGGCAGACCGCGCGGTGCCGGTCGCGTTCCCGGCCGGTCCACAGGTTGCAGCTGGTGAACCGGCAGAACACGGCGGGCCGGCCCGCCTGGCTGCCCTCGCCCTGCAGGGTGTAGAAGATCTCCTTTACCCGGTACACGGCGGTCAGCCGTCCCCGGTTCCCAGCGCCGGGTCGGTCAGCCCGAGCTGGGCGAAGCCGCGGGCCCGCAGCAGGCACGAGTCGCAGCTGCCGCAGGCCCTACCGCCCACCGGGTCGTAGCAGCTGTGCGTGAGGCCGTAGTCCACGCCGAGCTTGAGGCCGAGCTCGATGGTCTGGGCCTTGGTCAGGTCGATCAGCGGCGCGTGGATCTTCAGCCGCTGCCGGCCCTCGACCCCGGCCTTGGTGGCGAGATCGGCCATCTGCTCGAACGCGGCGATGTACTCCGGCCGGCAGTCCGGGTAGCCGCTGTAGTCCAGCGCGTTCACCCCGATGAACACGTCGCTGGCGGCCAGCGTCTCGGCCCAGGCCAGGG
This sequence comes from uncultured Actinomycetota bacterium, assembly GCA_963719705.1. Classification (GTDB taxonomy): domain Bacteria; phylum Actinomycetota; class Actinomycetes; order Streptosporangiales; family Streptosporangiaceae; genus CAVRCV01. The sequence continues at coordinate 83,761 of CAVRCV010000003.1, read as the reverse complement.
CGAACGACAGGAAGATCGTGTTACGGGCCGGCACGTAGGTGACCGGTATCTCCTTGCCCAGGTCCGCCGCGCTGGCGTGATGCGGCACCCCGATCGCGTCGTCGGTGAGCGCGGAGCCGCCGAAGACCCGCAGGTCGATGTCGGCTACCACGTGCCGCACCGCGCCGAGGGCCGCGGCGACCCGCCCGGCGGCGGCCAGCTCGACCGCGTGCCGCTGGCCGTACCGGAAGCTCAGCGCGTATGGCTCGTATCCGGTGTTCCTGGCCACCGCGAGCACGGTGCTGGAGTCGATCCCGCCGCTGAGCAGGACGACGGCCCTGGGCTGCGCCATGCTTCTCACCTCCCGGACGGACCGCGGCCGCGCCGGACCGCGGCCAGGGATCTCAGGATAGGCCGGCCCGGCGACCGGGCCCGCCGGCCGCGGGCCGGGCGGGCCGGGGCGGCGGCGCCGCGACGGCGAAGGTAAGGTGTGCTGCTGCGCGGAAGAGGAGAGGCGGGCGTGATGGCGGCCGGACCGGATGCGACGGGCGCCGGCGCAGGCACCCTGTTCCTGGTTCCCACGCCGATCGGCAACGTCCGCGACATCACCATGCGGGCCGTCGACGTGCTGCGGTCGGCCAGCGTCATCGCCGCCGAGGACACCCGCAAGGCAGGCACCCTGCTGCGGACCCTGGGCATCCGGGCCAGGCTGCTCAGCTACTACGACTTCAACGAGCAGGCCCGCAGCGAGCAGCTGATCGGCCTGCTGCTGGCGGGCCAGGACGTCGCGCTGATCAGCGACGCGGGCACGCCGCTGCTGAACGACCCCGGCTTCCGGGTCGTGACCGCCGCGATCGCGGCCGGGCTCAGCGTCTGCCCGCTGCCCGGCCCCTCCGCGATCCTGACCGCCCTGGTGGGCTCCGGGCTGCCCTGTCACCGGTTCGAGTACGTCGGGTTCCTGCCGCGCAGGCCGGCGGCCCGGCAGGCGGCGATCGGCCGGCTGGCCAGCCAGCAGGCCACGCTGGTGCTGTTCGAGGCGCCGCACCGGCTGCCGGAAACGGTGGCCGACCTGCGCGCGGGTCTCGGGGACCGGGACGCGGCGCTGGCCCGCAACCTCAGCAAGAGCGACGAGTGCTACCTTCGCGGACCGCTGTCGGCCGTCGAGGCCGAGCTGGCCGCCCTGGACGAGGTGCGCGGGGAGTACACGATCGTGGTGGCCGGTGCCAGCGGACCGGACCTGGCCGCCGCCGATCAGCTCGGTGACCGGCTGATCGGTGCGCTGCTGCGGCACGGGGCCGCCTCCCGGCTGATCCGGGACGTGGTCAGGGACGTCACCGGCCTGCCGCGGAACCGGGTCTACGAACGACTTGAGGAACTGCGGCAGGCCCCGGGTTGCTAGTGCAGGTAGTTGGCCTGGAAGTGCGCGGCGACCTGGGACGCCGACATCGCGAAGGGGTAGACCGCCACGTCGCCGATCGTGCCGCTGAAGTAGTAGCTGTTCGGCTCGGTCAGGTGCTGGCTGTTCACCAGCGGATCCAGGCTCCAGCCGCTGAGGTCGTCGCCGCCGACCCGCCAGTACCCGGTGTAGGTGCTGGGCACCCCGATCGCCTCGGTGCCGATGAGCTGGCCGTCCACGTACAGCGCCATGGTGTCCGTGCCGCCGGAGGTAGCCAGGGTCGCGACCACGTAGTGCCACTTGCCGTCGTTGTAGACGTTCGGCGTCTCGATGGCGTCCACCTGGCCGGCGTGCACGCCGAACACCAGCTGACCGTCGTTCATCATGTAGATCTGGCGGTCATAGACCGAGCTGAGGCGCGGCCCCTGGTGGTTACCGAAGCCGATGATCCTGCCGCCGGCGGTGGTGGTGGACTTGAACCAGGCCTCGATGGAGAACACGGCCGGGCTGGTCACGCTGCTCGCGGCGGTCACCAGGCCGGTGGTGCCGTTGAACTGGGTGGCCGTGCTGCCGGTGATATCCGGGACCGGGCCCGCCACGCCCTGGGTGGCGCCGGCCTTGTAGGCCCCGTTGAAGTGGTTCGGTGAGGAGTCGGTCGCGACCTTGCCCGAGGTCTGGTTGAGGCGCCAGAAGAACGACGGGTCGGCCTTCAGCACCGTGTTCACGTAGCTCAACTGCGGGTTCGAGTGCGCGACCGTGACCGGGCTGGACGACGGCGACCGCGCCGAGGTGCTGGTCCCGTCGCTGACCGCCACCTGGTAGGTGTAGGTGGCCTTGGGCGTGAGCCCGGATTCCCGGTAGCGCAGCACCGGCAGTGCCCACGGCCACGAGGTCGCGGACAGGGTGGCGATGGGGTCCTTGCCGTTGTCGCGGTAGATCAGGTACGTGAGCGTGCCCACGTCGGGCGTGCTGATCGCCGGGAAGGTCAGCGTGACGACGCCCGCGGCCCTGCTCATCACGGTCGGCGCGGCCGGGGTGGCCGGCCTGGTGGTGTCCGGGCCCGGTCCGAACCGGGCGAAGCCTTGCTGCGGCCGGTCGTTCACGGTGGTGAAGTCACCGCCGACGAAGAGCTGCGAGCCGTCAGTGGCCATCGCCCGCGGACCCAGGCCAATGCTGGGGGCCGCGTTGGTGTTGGGCGTCCAGTGCCCGAGCTGCCCGGTGCCGAGCTGCTGGTCCAGCAGGTGATGCGCGATGCTGGTGCCGTTTGCCAGGTTGACCTGCGGGAAGCCGCCGGGCACAAAGTCGCAGTCGTGTGCGTGCGAGCCCTTGTAGAGCCAGCCGCCGACCACCTCCAGCGCCTGGGTGGCACCGAGGCAGTCGTTCTGCCACAGCAGCGTGTCGGCAGCGCCGCCGCCGCTGCCGATGCTGACCGCGAAGTCACCGTCATAGCAGCCGCTGCCGGTGCCCTCGGCGGCCAGGTAGGCAGTGCTGCCGCTGATCACGATGTCCTTGACGGCCGAGGTGCAGCCCGGCGGGTTGTACGGCACGATGTTCGCGTTGATCCAGGGCTCGGTGGTGGTCCCGGTGGTCGGGTCGACCGCGCCCGCGGCGTTCTGCGTTACCCCGTTGATGGTCTGGAAGTAGCCGCCGATCAGCACCTGCGACTCATCGGCGGGCTCGGCGATGGAGGTCACCGAGTCGTTGAGCACGGGCGCCCAGGGCAGCAGGCTGCCGGTACCGGATGAGGTCACGGCCCCGGCGTAGGTGCGTGCCGAGCCGTCCAGCTCGTTGAAGTCACCGCCGAGGTAGACGGTGGAGCCGTCGGGCGACGGGTCGATCGACAGCACGGTGCCGAACGCGGTGGGCGCCCAGCTCGTCAGGGTCGGCGTGCCGGTCGAGATGTTGAACGCGGCGAGGTTGTCCCGCGACGACCCGTTCACGGCGCCGAAGCTGCCGCCGACATACAGCGTATTGCCGGAGACCGCCAGCGCCCGGATCCCCTCACCGGACCCGCCGGTGATGTCCGGGTTGAACGTGGTGATCAGGTTGCCGGTGGTGGAGCTGAACGCGGCGAGGTAGGTGCGCGGCGTCTCGCCGGTGCCGGCCGGATCGCCGGGCGGCCGGACCGAGGTGAACTGTCCGCCGACATACACGACGCCATTCGAGTACGCAATCGCCCAGACCGTATTGTTCGTCTGCCAGGACGGCGAAATCTTGGCGCTGATATTCGGGGTCGGGCCATGCGCCGTGGCGAACCGTGCCATGACCGCGCTCTGAGCGGCCGGCGGCGCTGCGCCGGACGACCAGCAGAGCTGGCTGACCGCCAGCCCGGCGGTGGCAAGCAGAGCGCCGGTGCCGACGAGGAATCTTGCCTTCATACCCATCCTTACCAGGGATTCCTGCAGTGCAGGCACGGGATCGGCCCCGAAGTCACCCTGTGCCGATGTATCTGGTGGGGCAACGGCGCTATCTCGGCCAGACCGGCCGGGACGCCGCTATCAGCCGCACGGATCGGCCGAGCAGGGGCCGATGCGGCACGTGCGGCGCGCGACCGTCTTAATCCCCGATCGCATCCGACATAATAACAGTGCGAGCCTCAATTCTCGCTTTTCCCGCTAGATCCGGCGCATCGATATGCTGGCGCCAGTGCCGGAGCCCAGTGCCGGAGCCCAGCGCCGGAACGGAGTGCCGGGAACAGAGTGCCGCCGCGATGAGCACGGATCCGGCAGCTGACCGGCGGTGGTAGTGTCGCCGTGGACAGATACGGGCGGCGCGGGTCACGGCAGGACCGGCCGGCGGCGCCTGACACTCAGGAGGATTGAGCAGTGGCCGGCGGTCAGACTCCCAAGGGCAAGACATCGAGGTCCCGCACGCGCTCGCGTCGGTCCGCGAACACGCGGGCGGTCAGCCCGACGATCACCCAGTGCACCAGGTGCGGGGAGTCGACCCTGCCGCACACCGCCTGCCCGCACTGCGGCTGGTACCGGGGACGCGAGTACCCCGAGGCCGTCCGGGCCAGCTAGCCCGGCACGATCGCCGCAGGTGACCGGCGGGTGGCCGACTTCGTCCTGGCCTCGGCGTCAGCCGCCCGGCTTCGCGTGCTGCGTGACGCCGGGATAGATGCCGAGGTCGTGGTCAGCGGGGTCGATGAGTCGGACGTCGCCGAGATGGCCACGCCCGCCCTGGTCAGCGTGCTGGCCGAGCGGAAGGCCGAGGCAGTGGCCGCCCGGCGCCCGGACGCGCTGGTACTGGGCTGCGACTCCCTGCTCGACCTGGATGCCGAGAGCCTGGGCAAGCCTGCCTCGGCCAGCCAGGCGGTGCGCATGTGGCAGCGGCTGTCCGGACGGGAGGCGACCCTCTACACCGGGCACTGCCTGATCGAGGCGGGCCGGGGCCGCCGGATCCGCGGCGTGGCGAGCACCGTGGTGCGGTTCGGCGCCCCGAGCGAGACGGAGATAGCCGCCTACGTGGCCAGCGGCGAGCCGATGGGCCTGGCCGGCGCGTTCAGCATCGAGGGGCTCGCGGCACCGTTCATCGAGGGCATCGACGGGGACCCCGGCAACGTCATGGGTCTCTCCCTGCCGCTGCTGCGCCGGATGCTCGCCGAGGCCGGCGTGGCCATCACCGACCTGTGGCGCACCGCCACCCGGACCCATCCGGCCTAGCCGGGTCCGCGGCCCCGCGCTGACCGGGACAACCGGGGCGACAGCGGGAATCATAAGCACTACCGACCAGCGCTCCGGAAGGGCTGCCGATGAACCCGCTGTCCCGCATCGCCGGCCAGGCCTTCGACCGGGTGCTCGCGCTGCCCGCCGGGACGGCCGGCTACCAGGTGCGGCGCGACGTCGCCGTGCCGATGCCGGACGGCGTGACCCTGCTCGGCGACCATTACCTGCCGGACGGGCCGCGGCGGCCGCGGCCAGCGGTGCTGATCCGCTCGCCGTACGGCCGGGCCGGCGTGCCGGGGCTGCTGTTCGCGGCACCGCTGGCCCGCCGCGGCTTCCAGGTGCTGATCCAGAGCACCCGCGGCACCTACGGCTCGGGCGGGCAGTTCCGCCCGTTCCGGTCCGAGCGGGAGGACGGCCTGGCCACCCTGGCCTGGCTGCGTGACCAGCCGTGGTGCGACGGCCAGGTGGCGATGACCGGCGGCAGTTACCTGGGCCACACCCAGTGGGCGGTCGCGCCGTACGCGGATCCGCCGCTGCGGTCGGTGTCGCTGAACGTGACCGCGGCCAGGATCACCGCCTCGTTCTATGCGCATGGCGCACCCGGCCTGGCCAACGCGCTCGGCTGGACGCAGATCATCGGCAACCAGGAACGGGGCGTGCTGGCCGCCCCGTTCAGCCCGCGCCAGCAGGCCCGGCTGAACCGGGCCATGCGGAGGATCCCGCTGCAGGCCGCCGACGTCGCCGTGGCCGGCGCGCCGGTGCCGTTCTGGCGCGACTTCAGCGAGCACTCCGGGCCCGGCGACGCCTTCTGGGCGAGCGCGGATCACGACGGCGCCGACCTGACCAGGCTGCCGCCGGTCAGCATGGTGACCGGCTGGTGGGACCTGTTCCTGCCGCTGCAGCTGCGGGATTACGCGGCGATCCGGGCGGCCGGCGTTACCGCCCGGCTCACCATCGGACCGTGGCTGCACGGTGAGCCGGCCGAGATGAAAGCGGTCATCCAGCACGACATCGCCTGGCTGGAGCACTGCCTGGGCGACGGCCCGGAGCCGGCTGGCGGGCCGGTGCGGGTCTACCTGCAGCAGGCCGGCCGCTGGCTGGACTTCGCCGGGTGGCCGCCGCCCGCCGCCCCCGCCCGGTATTACCTGCGCGCGTCCGGCCAGCTGGCCGGGCAGCCAGAGCCGGGCGAGGCGGCGGCCCGCTGCTTCGTGTATGACCCCGCGGACCCGACCCCGACGGTCGGCGGCCCGATGCTGCGGCCGCCCGGAAAGCAGGCCGACAACGCGCAGGTCGAGGCCCGCCCCGACGTGCTGGCCTACACCAGCGCGCCGATGCCAGCCGACCAGGACCTGGCCGGGCCGGCCGGTGCCCGCGTCTTCGTTCGCACCAGCCGGCCGCACGCCGACGTGTTCGTCCGGGTCTGCGACGTCGACCCGGCCGGCGTGTCCCGCAACATCACCGACGGGATCCGGCGGCTGAGCCCGCAGACCGTGCCCGCTCCTGATGTCCGGGTCGGCGACGACCAGGTCCTGGCGGTGGACGTGGAGCTGTTCCCGACCGGCTACCGGGTCCGGGCCGGGCACCGGATCCGGGTCCAGGTCAGCGGCGGCGCCTTCCCCAGGTTCGCCCGCAGCACCGGCACCGGCGAGCCGTTCGCCACCGCGACCACCGGGCGGCGGTGCCGGTTCGAGATCCACCACGATGCCCGGCACCCGGCCCACATCACGCTGCCGGTCCTGGCGTCCGGCCGGGCACCGGATCAGGACGGGTAACGGCCGACCGCGTTACAGCCCGCCGGGCCAGGTGATGGACTCCGGCGCGACCAGCGGGGTGCCGATCTCGAGCTGGATCTGGGCGTGCGCGGTCAGCGGGATGCCGCGCGGGCTGCCCTGGTACACCCGGCCGTTGTAGATCGCGGTCACCCGCCCGGTGACCGGGCCGATCCGACCGGGCCCGAGCGGCTGGCCCCACTCGTCGAAGAACTCGCCCAGGGTATAGCCGCGGTGCACCGGCGACTCGATGTGGATGATGCCGTCGGCGGCGTGGGTGTGCAGCCAGTAAAAGCAGCTTCCGCTGTCGATGAACGGGCCCTGCGGGGTGCTCTGTGCCCTGGCGCCGGGAATCCCGATCCCGGCCGGGACCTGGCGGGGCGACCCGTTGATGAAGATGGTCAGGTGCGCGTGAATGTGGAACAGCGTCTGCTCGCTGGTCTGGCAGGCGATGCCGTCGACCCGCTGGCCGGTGGCGGTTGTCCCGGTGCCGGCCAGCACTGGGCCCGCCAGCGGCGGGGCGGCGGGTATCGGCACGCCCTCGGGACCCGCCGGGCCGGGCGCCGGGGCCGCGGCGAGCTTGCCCAGGGTGCTCAGCGACGCCAGGTGCAGGCCTGCCGGGTTCCCGCCAGTGCCGCCGGTACCGGCCGGGCTGCCACCGCCGGCCGCGAGCGCGATGCCGGCCGCCGCGGCGGCCGCCAGAACGATCGCCGCGGCGCCGGCCAGCCAGCGCCAGCGACGGCGCCTGGCCTCCAGCGCCCGCATCCGGGCGACCGTCTGCCGTGCCCGCGGCCGGCCCTCGGTCGGCTGCTGCCGCTGCCGGCCCGCGACCGGTTCCTGCTCGACTTTGACACCGGGCTTGTCTCCTCGTCCGCGGTTATCTACTATCTACGTACGTAGATAGTAACATGGGCGGTGCGGGTGGCCGGCCGTATGCTGGCCGTGCCGGGCTGGGAGGTGGCGTGCGCGGGTTTGGTGACCTGGAAAATGTGATCATGCACCGGGTATGGCAGCACGACGGCCCGGTGACCGTGCGGGACCTGTTCGACGAGCTGCGCCAGGAGCGCATCATCGCCTACACCACGGTGATGAGCACGATGGACAACCTGCACCGGAAGGGCTGGCTGGCCCGGACCAAGGCGGGCCGCGCCTACCAGTACACGGCAACGGCCAGCCGCGAGGAGTACAGCGCGCGGCTGATGCGCGAGGCGCTGGACGGGGGCGGGGATACCGAGATGGTGCTGAGCCACTTCGTGGCCCAGATGGGCGGCGCCGAGTCCAACCTGCTGCGGGATGTGGTCCGCAGGCTCACCGGCCGGCTGCCGGGATGAGACCCGCGCTGCTCGCGCTGGGCTACGCGGTCGCGGCGGCATGGTACCTGCCCGCGCCGCTGATCCGGCTGACCGCGCGCGGCGTCAGCGCCCGGCTGGGGCTTGCCGCCTGGCTGACCGCGATGGCGAGCGTGCTGGCGTCGCTGGCGGTGGCGCTGCAGCAGCTGATCTCCGCCGCCGTAGCCGGCTGGTCCGGCCTAGCCAGGGCGGTCTGCCAGTCGGTGGCGGGCAGCGCCTGCACCCCCACGGAGTACCGGAGCGCGGTCTTCGAGCTCGGCCTCGCCGTGGTCACCGTTGCCGCCGCGCTGGCCTGCGCCGGCGGAGCCTGGCGCTACGGCCGCGACGTGCAGCGGGCCAGGCGGCGCGCCCAGGCGCACGGTGAGATCGCCCGGATCGCCGGGCACGGGCTGGCCGACCGCTGGCTGGCCGGTCACGGGCCGGTCATGGTGATCGACGCGGCCCGGCCGGCTGCCTACTGCGTTCCGGGCCGGCCGGGCACCATCGTGCTGACCAGCTCCGCACTCGCGGTCCTCGATCCGGCTCAGCTCACCGCCGTGCTGGCACACGAGCGGGCGCACCTGGCCGGACGCCATCACCTGCTGACCACGCTCAGCCGTGGCCTGGCCGCCAGCTTCCCGGCGGTACCGCTGTTCAGCCGTGGAGCCGGGGAGGTCGGGCGGCTGGCCGAGATGTGCGCGGACGACACGGCCGTCCGGCTCAGCGGCCGCCGCACGGTGGTCGCCGCCCTGCTCGTGATGGGCACCGGCATGGCCGTGCCGGCCGCAGCCCTCGCGGCGGCCGGCGGGCCAGTCACCGCCCGGGTGCAGCGGCTGATGGACCCGCCCCGCCGCGCCAGCCGCGCCTGGCACCGGCTCGCACTGACCGCCGTGATACTGCTGCTGGCGCTCGGGCCGGCGCTGGCCGCCTCCGGCCAGGCCGCGGCGCTGGCCGGGCTGGCGACCGGGCACGGCGCCGGCCTCGGCTGACCCATTCGCCGACCGCCAGCGGCCTGCCGGAGTAAAGTCTCTACAAGTGTGTAGAAGGTAGTCGGGCTGCCGCGTCCTGGACCGGCAAGGGAAAGGCGGTCATGGAGAACTTCCTGCTCCATGCTGGCTACTGGGCGCTGATCCTGTTCGGCTTCCTCGAGGCGTGCTGCGTGCCGATCTCTTCGGAGATCACCTTCGGCTTCGCCGGGGTGCTGGCCTACCAGGGCCACCTGAGCCTGGCGCTGGTGATCATCCTCGGCACGCTCGCCGAGCTGGCCGGCTCCTACCTCTCCTACACCGTCGGCCGGGTGGCCGAGCGCCCGGTGATCGAGCGGTTCGGCCGCTTCCTGCTGATCACCAAGGGCGACCTGGACCGGGCCGAGCGGTTCCTGGCCGGGCGGGGCGCCTGGGCCATCCCGCTGTGCCGGGCGCTGCCGCTGGTCCGGGCGTTCACCTCCATCGTGGCCGGCTTCGCCGGGGTACCGGCGCTGCGGTTCGGGGTGCTGAGCCTGATCGGGACCGTGATCTACGCGACCGTCGTCTCCAGCATCGGTTACCTGGTGGGCTCGGCCTGGCACCGGGTCGCCCGGGACCTGTCGGTGGCCGGCTACCTGCTGGCCGCGCTGGTCGTGCTGGCGATCGTGGCCTTCGTCGGCTACCGGCTGCGCGCGCTGCGGCGGGAGAGCCGGTCCGAGCGCGAGGCCGGGGACGCCGCCCAGCGCCCGGGCAGCCACCGGGCCCGGCGCGGCGGGTAGCCGAGCAGGCAGCCAGAGGGCTCAGGACGTGCGGCTCAGGACAGGGCGGCGGACTGGGCAAACTCGATGAGGCCGTGCAGCTCGCGGGCGGCATCCAGCGCGGCCGCGCCGGACACCAGCACCAGCGCGACCGCCGCTGCCAGCAGCAGCAGCCGGGGCCGGGGCGGCGGGCGCAGCAGCGCGGCGACCCGCCGGGGCACCGGACCGGCCTGGCGCACCTGGTCCCGGTCCGGTACCGCGCCGAGCACTGCGGCAGCGGCCGGGCAGCGACGCGGGGCCGCCGCCGCGGCCAGCGCCGCCTTGGCGATGGTGCGCGCGGCCAGTGGCCGGTCCCCGGCGGCCGCCGCGGCCCGCTCGTCGGCCCACCGCTCCACGCTGTAGCCGACCGCCGCGGCCAGCGGCCGCAGCAGCGGGTTGGCCGCGGCGGCCAGCCGGGCCGCGGCGGTGAACAGGTAATGGCAGCCCGAGGCGTGCGCCCGCTCGTGCGCCAGCAGCACCTCGCGCTCGTCCCGGCTCAGCGCGCCGAGCATGCCGGAGGTGACCACGATCCGGCCGGGCCAGCCGGGAGCCGCGTAGGCGTCCGCCGCGGCATCGTCGAGCACGACCAGCTGCCCGTCGCCGGGCAGCCCGCGCGCCTGGCGATGCGCGGTCAGCAGCGCGTCGGCGCGCAGCCACGCCGCCCGCAGCACGGCCACCGCCGCGATGGCCAGCAGCAGGCCGGCGGTCAGCCCGAGCGGCAGCGACGCGGGATCGTCCCGGCTGATCACCGGCCCGGACAGGTCGCCGGCCAGCCCGACCAGCGGGATGCGCATCGCGGCGGCCAGCGCGAGCAGGCCGAGCACCGCGCTGCTGGCCGCGGCCAGCGCCACCGCGCTGGCCGCCAGCAGCCAGGTCGCGGTCCGCGGCGGCAGCCGTTCCGCCAGCGGTGCCGCGGCCAGCGTCGCGAGCAGCGGTATGAGCAGCGGAACGCAGGCCGCGAGGTCCATCGGGCGCATGCTCAGCCCGCGGTCTCGTGGTGCTCGCCGAGCATCCGGCGCAGCAGCAGCTCATCGGCGGCCGACAGGCCGGACACGAACCTGGCGAGCACAGCCTCCCGGTCCGCCTCGGCCTCCAGCACGCCGCGCATCCGGCGGGCCGCCAGGCCCGGCACGTCGGCGACCGGAGCATAGCTGTAGGCCCGGCCGGAACGCAGCCGGGTAAGCACGCCCTTGGCATACAGCCGGGACAGGATCGTCACCACCGTGGTGTAGGCGAGCCCGCCGCCCAGCCGCTCCCGCACCTGGCCCGGCGTCAGCGCGGCGCCAGCCGCCTGGAGCACCGCGAGCGCCGCCGCCTCCAGCTCGCCGGCCGCCCGGCGAGACCCGGCCAGGCCCGCGGGCTGACCCGTGTCCTCCTGCCGCACCCGATCTCGCTTTCCCTGTGGTGAGTGGCCCTCAGCCACGCTTCTACGCGATTGTAGATGCCGATAGGGTAGCCGGGATCCCGCCCTGGCGCGGCGTTCTGCCCATCCCATCCCGGCCCGGTGCTAACATCTACATCGATGTAGAACATAGGCCGTGCCCCCCTAGTACCTGGCCACCCGGCTGGTCCTGGCATCAGTGCCTGCTGCCCCCGTCCGCGCTGCCGCGCTCGCGGCTGAGCGAGAAAGCCTGAGGATGTCGCACCTGACCTACGCCGAGGCCATGGTCGTCGGCCTGATCCAGGGCGTGACCGAGCTGTTCCCGGTCTCCAGCCTCGGGCACAACGTGCTGATCCCGGCGCTGATCGGCGGCAGCTGGGCACAGGACCTGAACGTTTCCAGGCCCGAGTCGCCCTATCTCGCGTTCATCGTCGGGCTGCACGTTGCCACCGCGGTGGCGATGATCGCCTACTTCTGGCGGGACTGGCTCCGGATCGCGCGCGGCTTCGCCGGGTCGCTACGGCAGCGGCGGGTGCAGACCGCCGACCAGCGGCTGGCCTGGATGATCATCCTGGCCAGCGTTCCGGTCGGCATCGCCGGCCTCGCCCTGGAGCACCTGTTCCGGGTAGTTTTCAGCAAGCCGGTCCCGACCGCGCTGTTCCTGTCCGCCAACGGGCTCATCCTGCTGGCCGGGGAGCGGCTGCGGCGCCGCCGGTCCGCCCCGGCAGGCGATCAGGTCCCCGCCAGGCTTCCGGCACACGCCGCGATCCCGGCCGCCAGCGCCGCCCCTGCGGCCGGGTCAGCCCTGGCAGCGGCCGGGTCAGCCCTGGCAGCGGCCGGGGACGGCGACGGCGATGCGGTCCGGGAGCGGGAGCACGCCGAGGGGGTCGCCGCGGACGCAAGGCTGGCCAGGCTGCCGGTCCCGCGGGCCGTGCTGATCGGCTCCGCCCAGGTGCTCGCGCTGCTGCCGGGCATCAGCCGGGACGGCGTGGTCATGGTGGCCGGCATGTTCCGCGGCCTGTCCAGGGAAGACGCGGTGCGGTTCTCGTTCCTGCTGTCCGCGCCGGTCATCCTGGCCGCCGGGGCGCTCAAGGTACCGGACCTGATCGGGCCGCTGGGCAACGGCATCCGCGGTCAGGTGCTCGCGGGCAGCCTGCTGTCCGGCATCGGGGCCTACCTGTCGCTCCGGTTCCTGGTCCGGTACTTCCGGGAGTCACGCACCCTGACCCCGTTCGGGATCTACTGCCTGGTCGCGGGCCTCGGCAGCCTGGCCTACCTGACGCTCCGCTGATCCGCGCCGGGCTCCCGCTGGCCGCCTGGCCCGGCGGCCGGAGTGCCCGGTTCGGGCTGGCCCGGGACGGCGGCTGGGACGGTGCTGGCTAGGGTTGGGGCATGGGCGGCGAGGCGATCGTGCCTGCGGACTTCGAGGTTCCGGGCGGGCTGAGTACCGAGGTGTTCCGGCTTGAGCCGCTCGGGCCGCAGCACAACGCGGCCGATCATGCCGCCTGGACAGCGAGCATCGAGCACATCCGGCAGACCCCGGGCTTCGCCGGGCGGTCCTGGCCGGACCGGCCGATGTCGCTGGCGCAGAACGCGGCCGACATCGCCAGTCATGCCAGGGACTTCGCGGACCGGACCGGGTTCGCCTACACGGTCCTGGAGCTGGCCACGGGCGACGTCATCGGCTGCGTTTACTTCTACCCGCCGCGCCGCGACGGCTACGACGTCGACGTGCGCTCCTGGGTCCGGGCCGACCGGGCCGGCCTGGACAAGCCCCTGCACGACCTGGTCCGCCGCTGGCTGGCCGAGGCCTGGCCGTTCACCAGGCCGGACTACGCCAGCCGCTGACGGCTCGCGTTATCGGCCGGGCCAGCGCCGTCATCCGGCTCTCCGCCGGCCGGAGCAGCCGCGACGGTGCGGCGGCGCAGCATGGCCGGGGCCGACAGCACCGCGGACAGCACCGCGCAGACGGCCATCACGAAGTAGATGTCGCGGTAGCCGGACAGGGCCGCCACCAGGCCGGCCAGCGGCGCGCCGACCGCGATGCCGATGTCCCAGAACGAGGTGATCGCGCCAAGCGCCGCGCCCTGCTGGGACCGGGGGGTGCGGTTGATCACGATCAGCGCGAGCGAGGGGAACAGCAGCGACAGGCCGGCCCCGATGATCAGGCCGCCGATGATCACGACTGCCAGGTTCGCCGCCAGCGCCACCACGATCAGCCCGGCCGCCTCGACCAGCGCGGACCAGAACGCTACCTGCCGCGGGCCCAGCCGGTCCGGGACGTTCCCGATGAACAGCCGGACACCGATGTAGGTGAAGCCGAACGCATCGAACGCTGCGATCCCGTTGGCCACGCCGCGGGACAGCATGTACAGGGAGACGAACGCGGCCAGGGCCGCGTAGCCGAACCCGGCCAGCGACAGCGCGATACCGGGCAGTACCGCGGCGGCCGGCAGCAGCGAGCTGCGCACCCCGGCCGCGGCCCGGTGCGGCGGCGCCTTCTTGCCGGCCACCGATGCGAAGCCGAGCGCGCTGACCAGCGCGCACAGGCCCCAGACGGCGGAGAAGCCGATGACCCGCATGGCCACGGTGCCGATCAGCGTGCCCAGCGTGATGCCCAGCCACATGTAGATGCCGTACAGCCCGACGATCCGGCCGCGCCGCTCGGTCGGGCACAGGCTGACCAGCCAGGCCGCGCCGCCGGTGTACACGGTGCCCTCGCCGGCCCCGTGCACGATCCGGACCGCCACCAGCAGGCCGATGTTGCCGGCACCGTAGTAGCCCAGGCTGGCCAGGACGCAGATGACCGTGCCGGTCAGCATGACCGCCTTGTAGCCGTGCCGGTCCCCGATCCGCCCGGCCACCGGCCTGGTGATGACGGCGGCGACCGAGATCGCGGCGACCGCCACGCCGACCTCCAGGTTGCCGCCGTGCAGCCGGTCCAGCACGAAGAACGGCACCGTGGCCAGGGAAGCGCCGACGCTGAGCAGGCAGCAGAAGATGCCGCCGAACATCGGCAGGAACGGCCGGTAGAAGCGGAGCGCCGGGCCGCCTGGCCGCATGATGGCTCCTTCGGGTATCTAGGGTTTGCGTCGTGCGTGCGCCTCGGTGAGTGCATGTGTCCGGGAGGTGGCCGGCCCGGCCGGGTCGAGCCTAGGCCGGCCAGGCTAGCCCGGCGGCGAGCCCGCGGGGACGGCCAGGAACAGGTGCGTGGGCAGGTGCACCGCGAGCCCTTCGTACACCTCGCCGCAGACCGCCAGGCCCGGCTCGGCGAACGTGCCGGGCGGCGGCTCGGCCACCCGGATCACCGAGCGGCCGGCGTCCAGCAGCCGGACCGCCTCGGCGAAGTCGCCGACCAGGGCCTGCCCCGCCGGGATCATCCGGGTCCGGCTGATCAGCACGCCGTTGCCCGCCAGGTCGGCCAGCAGGCTGCCGTTCCCGACCAGCCTGCGGTAGTAGTCGGCCGGGTTGATGATCATCGCGTGCGCGGTCGAGCCGGTCTGCTCGATCTCGTCACAGGCGGCGAGGATCCCGTCGGCGAAATCGCCGGCGTAGGGCAGCCGGGCCAGCTCCGGGTGGCGCAGCAGGCCGTGCGGGCCGATGGTCAGCGCCTGGTTCTCCGCGGTCGCGATCCGGACCAGCAGCCGGTGGTCGATGAACTCGGCCAGCCCGGCCGGGTCCGCGGTCAGCTCGGCCGGGACCTGCACCCAGGCCCGGACCGGGTACAGCCGGGCCCGGCCCACGCCGAACCGGAACGCCGCCTCCCGGCGCAGGCCGGAGTCGGTCACCGCGGCGGCCTGCTCCGGGGCCGCCCGGCTCTCGCGCCAGTAGCCGATCTCCTCCGCCTCGACCGGGCGCCGCTTCAGCAGGCCGCGCACGGTCAGCCGGGGCTTGGGCCGGTCCGGCTTGTGCGCGTCGGTGATGGTGTAGTCGTAGTGCACCTCGGCGCGCTCCCCGTCGGCCGCGAACGCGGCGGCGAACGCGGCGCCTGGCGACTGCCCGGATGAGACGGCCGGCGGCGGCCGGGGTCACGGCGGCGGAGACGGCACTGGTGGTCATACTCACTCCCGGTGGGCCGGTAGTTACCCAAAGCTGACACTGTGCTGGACGATCTGCCGGTAGTAGGGGTAGTGGAAGTCGTAGAACTGCCGGAGCACGGCGTTGTTGTCGACCGTGGCCGGATAGGCTGTTCCGGCCGGCGGTAAAGCCGGAGCTGGCGATCGCGTCCAGGTGCCAGGCCCGGTGCCGCTGCCACTCCGGCCGGTCGCCGGGCGACCAGCTCAGAGCCTCCGGCCGGAACGGCAGCCGCACCGCCGCGCACCAGCCGCGGATCAGCGCGGCCGGATCTCGCAGCAGGTCCTCGGCCCGCAGCACCAGCGGCGGGCTGCCGGTGGCGGACCAGATCAGCCGGAACAGCTCGTGCAGCCACTGGTAGCCGATCTCGGGGCAGGTCACGGTGGGCTTCACCGCGTAGTGCGAGCTGATCGCCTGCCGCGGGTCGCGGACCAGGAAGGTGTGCGTCATCCAGGCCAGCTCGTCCGGATGGTCGAACAGGTAGTCGTACCGGTAGTCGAGCACCTCCTTGACGAACACCGGGCGGACCCGGCCGGGCCCGGCCAGCGCGGCGAGCAGCTCCGGCACGGACCCGGCCGTCACGCTGCCGCCGTCCGGCCCCGGCACCCGTCACCGGCTCGCCCTGGGTCAGCGCCAGGAACGGCTCGTGCAGCACCTCGACGTCACCCCGCTCGAGCATCATCCGCACGAACGCGGTAGAGGCCGACCTGGAGTGCGCCCACAGCGCGATGACCTTGTTTGCCCCGACCACCGGGCTCGCCCCGGCCGCTGGGCTCACCCCGACCACCGGCCGGGCACCCGGTCCCACCGGTGCGCGCGCAGCCGGTCCAGCAGCGCGTGATCCAGCGGCCGGCCGTCGCTCACCGCGAGGTTGGCGCGCACGTGCTCTTGCCTGCGCATGCCGGGGATGACCGTGCTCACCGCCGGGTTAGCCAGGATGAACCGCAGCGCCAGCTCGGCGGGCGGCAGCCTGCGCCGACCTCATCGGTGCCGGCGTCGTCGGTGAGCGCCTGGTAGTGCCGCACGCTGGGCTCCAGGTTCTCCGGGCCGAAGTAGCTGTTGCGCCAGTCGCCGTCCGGCCAGGTGCTGTCCGGCCTGCACCGCGCCGACCAGGGTGCCCTCGTCGAACGGCACCCGGCGATCACCCCGACCCGGTCGGCCAGGGCACGCGGGAACAGCTCGTCCTGCGGCGCCTGGTCGAAGATGTTGTAGATCACCTGGATCACGTCGATCAGCCCGGTGTCCAGCGCGGCCAGGCAGTTGGCCGGCTCCCAGCGGTTGACGCTGATGCCCACCGCGTCGATCACGCCCTCGCGCTTGAGGTCGCCGAGGGCCTCCTGCCACCGCTCGTCCTTGGCCCACCGGTCCTCCCAGATATGCAGCTGCATCAGGTCGATCCGGCTGACGCCGAGGTTCTCCAGGCTCTTGTAGGTGAACTCCCTGATGTGCTCGGGCGGGAAGGCGTCATCCAGGGTGTCGGCCGGGCAGGGCGGCCATTCCCGGTTCTTCGGCGGGATCTTCGTCGCGACGTACAGCTTGCGGGCCGGGGTGACGGCGCAGCAGCGCGCCCAGCATCTGCTCGCTGATCCCGCGCCCGTAGGCCCAGGCGGTGTCGAAGAAGTTGCAGCCGAGCTCGACCGCCAGGTCCAGGCAGGCGGGCGCGACATCGTAATCCCAGCCGGTGAAGCCGCCCGGCCCGCCGCCGATCCCCCACATCCCGTAGCCGATCTCGCTGACCTGCCAGCCGAGCCTTCCCAGGGTGCGGTAGCGCATGTCAGAGCCCTCCTGTGGGTTGGTAGGCCGGGCCGGCCAGCGCCGCCGGCGCGGTGCCGCCGGGCCCGGGCTGCCCGGTCCCGGCCAGGTAGGCGTGATAAGCGGCGATCGGCCCGCGCAGCTCCGGGTCGGTCAGCTGCCAGCGCCGTTCCAGCCGCTGGCACTCGTCCTTGCGGTACAGCGCCGGATTGTCGGTGAGCAGCCCGGCCAGGGCGCGCCGCAGGGCGGGCTCGTCCTGGCCGTCCGGCGCGGGCAGCAGCGCGGCCAGCCCCGCCAGCTCCCGGTCACCGCGGCGGCCGGCCTCGCCCAGCCTGGTCAGGAACTCGGCGCAGCTCACCCGGCTCACCGGGGCGCCCACGGCGGACAGGGCCTCGGCGAAGCACACCGCCTCCGGGTGCAGCACGTGCAGCACGCTGCCCCAGGCGGCCCGGTCCAGCACCGCGGCGGTCACCCGGGCGGCCACGTAGTCGGCCGGCGTGTAGTCCGACCGGATCGCCGCGTCCGGGAACACGCCCAGCCGGTGGATGGCCGACAGCAGCAGGTGGGTCAGCGCCCGGCGGTTGGGCCGCACGTGCTGCGCGCCGGGCAGCACCTCGCCCAGCCGCAGCACGGTGACCAGCGCGCCGTCGCGGCGGGCCCCGGCAAGGTAGCGCTCGGCCACCCACTTGGACCGGCTGTAGCCGCGGCCCGGCGGCTCGTCTCCGGCCGGGCAGGCGACTTCCGGCAGGCAGCCGCCGCCGCGGCTGACCCGCCGCGTCGCCTGGGCCTGCAGTGCGGACAGGGTGGAGACGTAGTGCAGCGGCACCGGGCGGCGCGACATCGCCAGCCGCAGCACCTCGGCGGTGCCGGTTACGTTCGCGGCGCGGTGCGCCGCGTAGCTGAACAGCAGGTTGACCAGGGCGCCGTTGTGCAGCACCAGGTCGCACCGGCTGGCCAGGTGCCGCCATGCGGCCTGGCTCAGGCCGAGATCCGGCTGGCCGAGGTCACCGGCGTAGCCGTCGACCCGGCTGGCAAACGAGGGCCGCCAGCGGCCGCGGGCGGCCAGCGCCGCGGCCACCCGGTCGGCCGCCTCGGCATCACCGGCCGCCCGCGCCAGGCACGCCACCCGCAGGCTGGTGCGGCTGAGCAGGTCATGCACCAGGTCGGCGCCGACGAACCCGGTCGCGCCGGTCACCAGCACCGTGCGCAGCTCGCCAGGCGGTGCGGACGCTCCGCCCGCCCCGGCCGCCCCGGCGACGGCCGCCCCGGCGACGGCGTCGCGCTTGCCCCCAGCCCGGCCGGCCGCAGGCCGCCCGGTCGCAGCCGGCCGCGGCGTCCCGGCAGCCAGGACCGGCGGCGGCGCCGAGGCGTCCCGTTCCATCTGCGCGGTCTCGGCCGCCGCGGCGGCCGTGCTCGGCTCCCTGGTGGCGATCAGGCCGGCCAGCTCGCGCGCGGTGGGCTGCTCGATCAGGTCCTGCGCGCACAGATCGGGCACCCCGCACTCGTCGGTGAGCAGGCGCACCGCGACCAGGGCCCGGATGGAGTCGCCGCCGGCCGCCATGAAGTCCTCGTCCGGTCCGAGGCCGGGGTGGCCGAGCGCGACCCGGAACGCGCGCAGGGTCAGCTCGTCCCAGGAGGCCGGCCTGCCCGGAGGCGTCCGCACCCGCCGCGTCCCTGCCCGCCGCGTTCATGCCCGCCGTATCCCCGCCCGCCGCGTCCAGCCTCCGGTCGAGTACCGCCTGCAGCGCTCGCCAGTCGATCTTGCCGACCTCGCCGAGCGGCATCCGTTCCAGTACCACGCAGTGCCGGGGCACGCTGGTGCGCGGCAGCAGCCGCCGCAGGTGCTCGCGCAGTACCGACTCGGTCAGCGCCGACTCGGTCAGCGCCGAGTCGGCCAGTGCCGGGCCCGGCTCCCCCCGGCCCGGCACGGTGGGCCGGCCGTCTCCGGCCGCGAACAGGGCCAGCGACTTGACCCCGTCCCGCTCGGCGACGAGCGCCTTGGCCTGGCTGACGCCAGGACAGCGCTGTGCCGCCGCCTCGATCTCGCCCAGCTCGATCCGGACTCCGCCGATCTTGACCTGGAAGTCCTTGCGGCCGGAGAAGAACAGCCTGCCCGCCTCGTCCAGGTAGCCGAAGTCGCCGCTGAGGTACAGCAGGTCGCCGGGGATCCGGCCGGCCAGGTGATTGGGGATGAACACACGGCCGGTCGCCGCCTGGTTGCCGTGGTACCCGGCGCCGACGCAGGCACCGCCGATGGCGATCTCCCCGATGGTGCCCCGAGGCAGCACCGCCCGGTCGGGACCGAGCACCGCGACGTAGCAGTTGTCGATCGGCCGGCCGAGCGGGATCACGTCCCCGTCGGCATCGCTGACCGGGTGGAACACCATGCCGATGGTTGTCTCGGTCGGCCCGTAGCCGTTGGTGATCGCCAGTCCCGGCAGCAGTTCCCGCATCCGGTGCACGGCGCGTGCGTTGATCTCCTCGCTGCCCACGACCAGGCAGCGCAGCGAGGCCAGCTTGCGCCTGGCCTGCTCGTCCCGGTCGGCCATGGTCACCAGGATGTTGAAGATGCTGGACACGAAGTCGGTGGCGGTGACCCGGTGCCCGGCGATCGTGTCGATGGTGTGCTGCAGGTCGAGGAACTCACCGGCGGCCGGCAGCACCGCCCGGCCGCCGGTGATCAGCGGCCACAGCAGCTGCCAGAGCGAGGAGTCGAAGGTGTGCTTGCTGTTCTGCAGCACCACGTCGCCGCCGGCCGCGCCGAACCACCTGGTCATGAACCGCAGCCGGTTGGCGAGCCCGCCATGCCGGTTCAGCGCGCACTTGGGCGTGCCGGTCGTGCCCGAGGTGAAGAAGCCGTAGCACTCCTCGGCCGGGCCCAGCGGCACCGCGGGCCGCCGCGGCGACGCCGCGATCCGGTCCGCCGCGACCGGCATGGCCAGGGCACCGAACTCCGCCGGCACCTGGCCGGGGTCCAGGCACAGGATCAGCCGGGGCGACAGCACCCGCAGCGTGGTGGCCAGCCGCTCGGCCGGCCAGCCCGGATCGACCGGGACGAACACGGCACCGAGCTTCATCAGCGCCAGGTAGGCGACCGGCATCTCCAGGCTGTTGACGATCGAGGTGGCCACCCGGTCGCCCCTGCCGGTCCCGGTCCCGGCCACGGCGGCCGCCAGGCCGCTGGCCAGCCGGTCGAGCTGGTCGTAGCTCAGCTCGCGGCCGCCGTAGCAGACCGCGGTGCGGCCGGGGGTCAGGTCGGCCTGATCCTCGATCAGCCGGGGTACCGGCCGGAACTCGCCATAATCGGCGGGCAGTCCGGCCAGGCTGTCCGTTCTGGCTAATGGCCCGGCAATGCCGCCCGGCGGTAACGGCGCCGCGCCCCGCGCAACGCCCGCGCCGCCCGCAGATATCCCAGCGGATACCTCTGGAATTCGCCCGCTCATGCATCCTCCCCGCGCGGCGGCATCCGCATCAGCGGGCAATATGACGCTCCTTTTCCGGATCTTAAATCCGGCCGCCGAGCCCGGCAAGAGACCCAGGCGGCCCGCCACCGGCGGCCCGTGATCAGCAGAACCGGGCCGGCGACAGCCGGGCCAGGTCGGAGGGGGTCGTCAGGGTGCCGGGGCCCGGCCGGCCGCCGGTAGCCAGGGCCGCGGCGAGCTGCCCGGCGGCAGGCGCGGTCTGCACCCCGTAGCCGCTGAGCGCGGCCAGCCAGAAAAAACCCGGCGCGTCCGGCGCGGCGCCGATCACCGGGGTGTCGTCCGGCACCGCGCTGCGCAGCCCGGCCCAGGCATGCTGGACCCGGCGGACCGGCAGCGTCGTGGCCGCCCGCACCCGGTCGATGGCCGCCGCCACGTCGAGGTCGTCGGGCCGGGCATCACCCGGCGGCACCGGGGTGGCGTCGGCCGGGGAGACCAGCAGCCGGCCGGACTCGGGCTTGAAATAGAAGGTCTCGGTCACGTCCGCGACCATCGGCCAGCCGGTCACGTCGGTCTGCGCGGGCGGGGCGCACGATGAACGCGGTGCGGCGCAGCGGGGTCAGGCCGACCGGCCGAACGCCGGCCAGGCCGGCCACCTGGTCGGCCCAGGCCCCGCTGGCGTTCACCACCGCGGCGGCACTGAACTGCCCGGCCGCGGTGTCGGCGTGCCAGGTCCCGTTGCGCCGGGTGAGGGCGCGCACCCCGGCCGAGGTGAGCACCCGGCCGCCGCGGGCCCGGATGCCGCGCAGGAAACCCTGGTGCGCCGCGTCCACGTCGATGTCCATCGCGGCCGGCTTGAGCATGGCCCGGCTGTACCATTCCGGCCGCACCGCCGGGCAGTGCCGCTCGGCCTCGCCGGGGCGAAGCTCGCGCACCGGCACCGGTGCGGTCAGCCCGGCCGCCAGCACCTGCTCGAAGCGCTGCTCGGCGCCGTGCGGGCAGAGCGCGAGCACGCCGCGCGGGGAGAGCAGCGGCGAGGCCGCGAATCCGGGCGGCGGCCCGGCGTAGAACGGCCGGCTGGCAGCGGTCAGCGCCCGGACCACCCCGTTGCCGAAGTACTCCGAGAACAGCGCCGCCGACCGGCCGGTGGAGTGGTACCCGGCGGCCGGCTCCATCTCCAGCACGGTCACGCTGGCGGAAGCGGACAGGAAGTACCCGGCACTGGCGCCGGCGATGCCCCCGCCGATGATCAGGAAATCCGACGTCACGCAGCCGAACTTATCCCGGCAGAAATGCGCGCGGCCAGCCCTCGGATTTACTGATCTCACGCCTAGGCTGATTGCGCAGCTGGCCCACCAGTTACTTATGCCACTGGAGCTAACTAGATTCCCTTGTTTCCAGCGCGCCCCGCTCCTGCGGAATGCCGCTTCCTGGCACGTTAAACTGCTCGCGGCCGGTTCCGCTCGGGGCCTCATTTACTTACCTTTTACTTACCGCCATCACCGGCCTGATCACGACGCCCGTCCGCACCGACCGGAGCGCAGATGACGAAGCAGCGAAGCCCTGAGCCCTACGCCAACAGCATCGAGGGACCGGTCTACTCCAGCGCGTCCTACTACTTCGACGACGCCGGGCACGTCCGGGCCGGGCTGCACGACCGGACCGTCCCGGCCGGGCGGTACGGCCGCTACAGCAACCCGACCTGGCTGGACACCGAGAGCAGGCTGAGCGAGCTCACCGGCGCGGACAGCTCGCTGCTGTTCGCCTCCGGCATGGCGGCGCACTTCACCACGTTCGTCTCGTTACTGCGGGCCGGCGACGAGGTGGTGCTGCCGGCCGAGTCCTACCGCCAGGTCCGGAACGTCTTTCACACGATCCTGCCGAAGTTCGGCATCGTCGTGCACGAGATCTCAATCCGGGACTCGGCCGCGTTCCTCGAGGGCATCGCCGCGCTGGCCGGCCGCCTCGCGCTGGTGCACCTGGAGATGCCCTCCTCCCCGCACATGTACCTGATCGACATCGCTCAGGTGCGCGAGATCGTCGGGCCGGACGTGGTGATCACCCTGGACAGCTCGTTCTCGCCGCCGCCGAACTTCTACGCCCTGCGCTGGGGCGTGGACCTGGCCCTGTTCAGCGCGACGAAGTACCTGGGCGGGCACGGCGACATCGTGTCCGGGGTGGCCTGCGGACGGCGGGACCTGATCGAGCGGATCCGGTGGTACCGGGACACCACCGGGCCGGTCGCCGACGGCAGCGCCGCGTTCCTGCTCCGGCGCAGCCTGTACACGCTGCCGATGCGGATGGCGCGGGTGAACGAGCAGGGCCTGACCGTGGCCAGGTTCCTGGACGGTCACCCCGGCGTGCGGCGGGTCTACTACACCGGGCTGGAGAGCCATCCGCACTTCAAGCTGGGCCAGGACTACCTGGCCGGGCACGGCGGGGTGGTCACGTTCGAGCTCGGCCTGAGCGAGGCCGCCACCGCGCAGTTCGTGGACCGGCTCAGGGTCCCGTTCATGGCCTCGAACTTCGGTGCCCCGCAGACGCTGGTCGAGCAGAGCACGTTCTTCACCTACTTCGAGTACGACGACGCCGGGCTGGCCAGGATCGGGGTAGACCGCAGCACGGTCCGGCTGGCCCTCGGCTATGCCGACGAGACCGCGGACGTGATCGCGGACCTGGACGCCGCCCTGCCCGGCTGATACCGCCCGGCTGATACCGCCGCGTCACCGGCCCAGGTAGGCGCGCTTCAGGTCCTCGCTGCGCAGCAGCTCGGCGGCCGGGCCGGACAGCACGATCTCGCCGGTGGACAGCACGTAGCCGCGGTCGGCGATGGACAGCGCCATGGCCGCGTTCTGCTCGACCATCAGCACCGACACGCCGGAGGCGTGGATCTGCCGGATGATCTCGAAGTTCTGCTGCACCAGCGCGGGTGACAGGCCCATCGACGGCTCGTCCATCAGCAGCAGCCGCGGCCGGGACATCAGCGCCCGGCCCATCGCGACCATCTGCTGCTCCCCGCCGGACAGGGTGCCGGCCAGCTGGCTCTCCCGCTCGGCCAGCCGCGGGAACAGCTCGTGCACCCGGTCGAAGTCGGAATCCAGCTTCTCGCCCCGGCGCAGCACCGCGCCGAGCTCCAGGTTCTCCCGGACGGTGAGCTGGCCGAACAGCCGCCGGTTCTCCGGCACGATCGCGAGTCCGGCCGCGATCCGGCGCGGCACCGGCCAGCCGGTCATGTCCTGGCCGCCCAGCAGCACCCGCCCGGCCCGCGGCGTGACGATGCCCAGGATGGTCTTCAGGGTGGTCGACTTGCCGGAGGCGTTGCCGCCGAGCAGGCAGACCAGCTCGCCCTCGCCGACCTCCAGGCAGATCCCCTCCAGGATCCGCATCTGGCCGTAATAAGTGGTGACGCCGTCCAGGCTGAGCAACCTGCGCGCCTCCGGCACGGTACTCATCTGCGCGCCTCCGGCACGACGCAGCTCATTCTGCCTCCGCCAGGGCCTCGGGGTCGCGGCCCAGGTAGGCCTCGATCACGGCCGGGTGGCCGGCCACCTCGTCGAAGCCGCCCTCGGTGAGCTTGACGCCGTGGTCCAGCGCGATCACCCGGTCCGAGCACCCGGCCACCACGTGCATGTCGTGCTCGATCACCAGGATCGCGACCTGCCGCTCGGCCCGCAGCCGGGAGATCAGCTCGGTCACCTCGTGGGTCTCGGCCGGGTTCATCCCGGCGGCGGGCTCGTCCAGCAGCAGCAGCCGGGGCCGGGTGGCCAGCGCGCGGGCGATCTCCAGCCGCCGCCGGTTGGCGTAGGACAGCGAGTAGGCGGGCTGGTCCCACCGGTAGCCGGCCAGCCGCTGGCCGAAGAACGACAGCACCTCGGCGGCCAGCTCGCGCGCCTCGCGCTCCTCCCGCCGGGCCCTGGGCAGCCGGAGCACCGACTCCCAGGGCATCGCCCTGGTGCCGCCGTAGGTCGCGGCCATCACGTTCTCCAGCACCGACATGTTCTGGAACAGCCGCAGGCTCTGGAACGTGCGCGCGATGCCCAGCCGGGCGATCTGATGCGGCTGCCGCCCGGCGATCGGCTGCCCGGCGAACCGGACCTCGCCGGCGTCCGGCCGGTACACCCCGGTGATCACGTTGAACACCGTGGTCTTGCCGGCCCCGTTGGGGCCGATCACGCTGACGATCTCCCGCTCGCCCACGTGCAGCTCCAGGGCGGACAGCGCGCGCAGGCCGCCGAACGACAGGGAAACCCGGTCAAGTTCCAGAACGCGGGGCCCGGCCGACTCCCCGCCGCTGCCGGCGGTCACAGCACGGTCTCCACCCGGCGCGGCCCGAGCAGCCCCTGCGGCCTGGCGTTCATCATCACGATCAGGATCACCCCGATCAGGATCTGCCGGGTGATCGACGGGTTGGTGACCAGCCTGGTCTCCCAGACCAGCGAGGCCAGGTAGATCGTCGGCGGCAGCAGCGCGGTGCGCCACCGGCCCTTCACCTGCACCAGCGCGATCAGCAGGCAGATCAGCAGCACGAAGCCGAAGTTGCCTATTGCGGTGGCATTGGCCGGGACGATCACCCAGTCGCGCAGCGCGGTGGAGATCAGCCCGCCGGTCTGCGGGCCGCCGGCCACCGCGGCCGGCGACACCGCGGCCGCGATCGCGTGCGCGGCGAACCCGAGCGCGACCGTGGCCGCGAGCACCCCGGCCAGCCGGCGCCAGGGCCGCAGCCGGACCAGCAGGGTGAGCAGGATCAGGCCGTAGAACAGGTAGCCGGCGTCGGTCGGGCTGCGCAGGATGCCGTCGAAGATGATCATCACGACCAGCGCGCCGACCACCGAGCCGGCGATGCTGCCGGCCCCGCCGAGGATCAGCCCGGCGTAGATCAGGATCAGGTAGGCGGTGTTGAAGTCGGTCGGGAACACGCTGATCTGCTGCGCCGCGAACACGGTCCCGGCCAGCGCGGCGACCATGGCGCCGAACATGAACGCCATCAGCTTGACCCGGTTCACCGGGATCGTCATGGCCGCAGCGGCCAGCGGGTCGTCCCGGACCGCGCGCCAGGCCCGGCCGGTGCGCGAGGTGTCCAGCAGCCGCAGCACCGCCATCGTGGCCACCAGCAGGATCAGCAGCAGGTAGTAGTAGGCGTCGTTGGTCAGCAGCTGCACGCCGAAGCCGCGGATCGGGTCCAGGCCGGTGATCCCGTTCGCGCCGCCCAGCTTGCCCCGCGCCACGTTGTTGGTGAACTCGAAGAACGCTTCGCCGAAGAACAGGGTCACGATCGCCAGGTAATCGCCGATCAGCCGCCGCGACGGCAGCCCGACCAGCAGGCCGAGCAGCGCGGCGCCGATCATCACGATCGGCAGCGAGAAGTAGGCGGGCAGGTGGACGCCGGCCGTGGACAGCTGGTCGGAGGACAGCAGTGCGAACCCGTACGCGCCGAAGCCGAAGAACGCCACGTAGCCGAGGTCGAGCAGGCCGGCCCAGCCCACGGTGATGTTCAGGCCCACCGCGAGCAGCGCCAGCACCAGCGAGTCGATGCCGACCTGGATCTGGAAGGCGCCCAGGCCGGCCACCGGCAGCGCCGCCGCGATCGCCCCGGCCAGCACGAGCCTGGGCCACCAGCCGACCCGCTCGGCCAGCCGCTGGCCCTGGCCCAGCCAGGACGGCAGGTACTCGCGGCGCCCGGACTGCCGGGCGACCCACTCGTCGGCACCGACCTGCGGCCCGGTGGCGGCCGGCGGCTGCTGCTGGTCGGCGGTCACGGCGGGCTCATACCTTCTGCAGCTGTGCCTGGCCGAGCAGCCCGCTCGGCCGGACCAGCATGACGACGATCAGGATCGCGAACACCAGCAGGTTGGTGTAGACCGACGAGACGTAGCCGGTGATGAACGACTCGGCGATGCCGATCAGCAGCCCGCCGAGCATGGCGCCGGGTATCGAGCCGATCCCGCCGACCACGGCGGCGGTGAACGCCTTGAGCCCGGCGATGAACCCGATCGTGTTCGTGACCTGGTTGAACAGCAGCCCGGCCATCACCCCGGCCACCCCGGCCAGGGCCGAGCCGAGGAAGAACGTGGCGGCGATGATGTAGTTCACGTTGATGCCCAGCATCTCGGCGGCCTCCCGGTCGGCGGCCACCGCCCGCATCTGCTTGCCCAGGCTGGTCCGGCTGACCAGCTGGCGCAGCCCGACCATCAGCACCAGGCCCAGTGCCAGCACCATGAGCTGCACCGCGTCGATGCTGACCGAGCCGATCTGGATGCCGCTGGAGAACGAGATGAAGTCCGGGGTGTTGTACACCCGGATCTGGCCGCCGAACAGCAGCAGGGCCGAGTTCTCCAGGAAGAACGAGATCCCGATCGCGGTGATCAGCGGGGCGATCCGGGGCGCGTTGCGCAGCGGCCGGTAGGCGAACCGCTCGATCACCACGCCCAGGCCGCCGACGATGACGGCGGCCAGCACGAACATGATCACCACCAGCAGCGGCACCGGGATGGTCAGCTTCGTCGGCCCGCCGAACCACTGGATCACGAAGTAGCCGATGAAGGCCCCGACCATGTACAGGTCGCCGTGCGCGAAGTTGAGCAGCTTGAGCACCCCGTAGACCATCGAGAAGCCCAGCGCTATCAGCGCGTACAGCGACCCCGTGGTGAGGCCGTTCACCAGTTCCTGGAAGAAGAAGGCCATGCGCAGCGCGTCCCGCCCGCGATCGGGCCGTCACCGCGGCGGGCCGGCTGCGGCCGGCCCGCCGCGGTGACGGCTTGTCTGTTGCCGCCGCTGTTGTCAGCCGCTCAGCAGCTCACCCGCTCAGCGGCTCATCCGCTCAGCCGGGGATCAGCTGGTACTTGCCGGACGAGCTGATCTTGAACAGGAAGAACTTGCCGTGCACCAGGTCGCCGTGGGCGTCGAAGGCGATCGGCTGGCCCAGGATCGAGGTGGGCTCGTTGGTCTTCCTGATCGCCGCCATCACGTTGGCCCTGGTCGGGGTCTGCCCGGACTTGCAGACCGAGGCGATGGCCTCGTCGATCACGTGGGTGGCCGCGAAGATCGGCGGTCCGAACGTGCCGAACGAGCCGTACTTGGCCTTGGCCGCGGCGGCGATCGACGCATCGGCCGGGATCGCGGTGATGTCCGGCCCGAACGAGGACACGTACGAGCCGGTGATCTCGAAGGTGCCGGGCGAGAACAGGCCGTCGGTACCGAAGATCACTGCCTTCTTGTGCTGCTGGGCCAGGTCCCGGCCGAACTGCTGGGCGTTGGCGGCGACCTGCCAGGGCAGCACCACGACCGACTCGGCCGGCGTGACCTTGGCCACCAGCGAGGAGAAGTCGGTCTGGCTCTGCGGCACCGACTCGTGGTCTACCTTGACGCCGGCCTTGGTGAAGATCGGGATCATCGCGGAGACCAGGCCGGTGGAGTAGGCCTCCTCGTCGTCCACGATCATGATCGCCTTCGGGTGCAGGTTCTGCAGGATGTAGTTGGCGTCCTGCGGTCCCTGCACGCTGTCCTTGGACACCACCCGGAAGAACGTCGGGTACTTGCCGGCGGTCAGCGCCACGGCGGTGGCCGAGCCGGAGATGAACGGCATCCCGCCCCTGGTCATTTCCGGTCCGGCCGCCTCGACCTCCTGGCTGCCCGCCGGGCCGACCACGGCCACCATCTTGGAGTTCGAGACGAACTGCTGGGCCACCGTGGTGGCCTGCGCGGGCTGCAGCTGGGTGTCGCCCTGGACCAGCGTGATCTTGGTCTTGTTGGCCTTGTTGTCCATGGCCAGCGCCAGCTCGGCGAAGTGCAGCTGCTCGGTGCCCAGGCTCGCCACCGGGCCGGTGATCGGGGCCTCGATGCCGATCGCCGGGTCACATGTCTTCGCGCCGCTCGCGGTGCTGCCGCCACTGCTGCCGCAGCCCGCCAAGGCCAGGGCGCCGAGCGCCACGGCCGCCGATATCACGCGTCCTCTCATGGACGACGCCCTCCCTACGCTGGTTATCAGCATGGTCATCAACCGGTATCTGACTGGCTGATCCAACCATCGCCCCGCAGACCAGTGCAAGGGGGCAGATACTGCGAAAATAGATCAAGAATGAGCTGGTCTAGCAGCAGGAACCGCTCGGGCGGCTGTATGTATGGCACATATGGTAAGATGCTGCCATGGTGAAGACAACGGTCTACCTGCCCGAGGCCGACATGCAGGCGCTCAAGGCCGTCGCGCGCAGGCGGCATCAGTCAGAGGCCGAGCTCATCCGCGCGGGCATCCGCCGGATCCTGGCCGAGGAGGCCGGCCCCGTCCTGCCGGACTTCGGCATCCTGGACGCCGCCCCGGTCACCGCGGCCGACATCGACGCGGCGCTGGCCGCTGGCCTTGGTGCTGCCGGAATCGAACAGTGATCGTTGCCGACACCAGCGGGCTGTATGCCATCTTCAACCGCCGCCAGCCTGAGCACCAGGCCGCGCGGATAGCGGTCGAGCGCGATGGCGGGCCGCTCGTGCTCTCGCCGCTGGTACTGGCCGAGCTGGATCACTTCGTCCTGACCCGGCTCGGCGCGCAGGCCGAGCAGAAGATACTGACCGAGCTGAGATCACCGGCCTACCGGCTCTCGGCATTCACCGACGAGGACTTCCGGCTGGCATCCGAGGTCGCGGTCAGGTACGGCGACATGCAGCTGGGGCTGACCGATGCGTCCATCGTGGTGCAGGCCGCGCGGTACTCCACGGCCAGGATCTTGTCGCTGGACCATAAGCACTTCGCCGCAGTGCGGCCGCTGACGAGCGACGCAAGCTTTACCCTGCTACCACGCGACGATCACCCGTAGCGGCCGCCCCGCGCTCAGCCCCTAGCCGACCTGCTCGGGGTCCAGGGCCTCCGGGCTGGCCGGGGAATCGGGCACGGTGGCCGCGCCGGACCACTGCTTGAGCTCGACCTGCGGGATCAGCCAGGTGGCCAGGAAGGCCAGGGCGGCGATCGGCACCGCGATGATGAACACCGTCTGGATGGACTCGGCGTAGCCTGCCACGAAACCCTGATGCACCGCGGCCGGCAGCTTGTCCAGCAGCGCCGGGGTCACCCCCGCGCTGGAGAAGCCGGCCGGTACCGTCGCGCCGTGCAGGTGCCTGGCCAGGTTGCCGACCAGCACGTTGGAGAAGATCGCGCCGAAGATCGCGGTGCCGAACGAGCCGCCGATCGAGCGGAAGAAGGTGGCCCCGGAGGTCGCGACGCCGAGCTCGCTGTGCGGCACGGCGTTCTGCACGATGATCACCAGCACCTGCATGACGCCGCCAAGGCCCAGGCCGAGCACGAGCATGTACAGCGCCTCAAGCGCCGCGGAGGTGTCCGGCCCCATCTGCGACAGCAGGTACAGGCCGAGCGTCATCACCGCGGTCCCGGCGATCGGGAAGAAACGGTACTTGCCCGTCCGGGAGATGATCTGGCCGGAGCCGATCGAGGTCAGCAGCAGCCCTGCCATCAGCGGCAGCAGCCGGACCCCGGACAGGGTCGGCGAGATGCCCCGGACGATCTGGAAGAACGCGGGCAGGTAGGTGATCGCGCCGAACATGGCCAGCCCGACGATGAAGCCGACCACGCTGGTCACCGAGAACGCCCGCTCGCGGAACAGGTGCAGCGGCAGCACCGGCTCCGCGGCCCGCCGTTCCACCAGGACGAACACCCCGACCAGGGCCACCCCGCCGGCGCCCAGGATGTAGATCGGCGCCGACGCCCACGGGTAGGTGGTGCCGCCCAGGCTCGTGAGCAGGATGAACGAGGTGGCGGCGAAGGCCAGCACGGCGGTGCCCAGGTAGTCGATCACGTGGTGCACCCGGCTGAGCCGGCCCGGCACCTGGCTGGCCACCACGACCAGCGCCACGGCGCCGATCGGCACGTTGATGTAGAAGATCCAGCGCCAGGTCAGGTTGTCCACGAACACGCCGCCGAGCAGCGGCCCGACGATGCTGGCCAGGCCGAAGACCGCGCCGAACAGGCCGACGTACCGGCCGCGCTCGCGGGGCGAGACGATGTCCCCGACGATCGCCTGGGCGCCGACCATCAGGCCGCCGCTGCCCAGGCCCTGCACGGCCCGGAACGAGATCAGCTCGATCATCGAGTGGCTGAGCCCGGACAGTACCGAGCCGATCAGGAAGATCACGATCGCGGCCTGGAAGAATATCTTCCGCCCGTACTGGTCGCCCAGCTTGCCCCACAGCGGCGTGGACACGGTGGTGGCCAGCAGGTAGGCGGTGATGACCCAGGCGATGTGCGAGCCGCCGTGCAGGTCGCCGACGATGGTCGGCAGCGCGGTCGACACGATGGTCTGGTCCAGCGCGGCCAGCAGCATGCCGAGCATGAGCGCGCCGATGATCAGCAGGATCCTGGTATGCGACAGCCCGGGCAGCGCGTTCCCCCCCGGTGCCAGCCCGTTCCCGCCTGCCGCTACCCCCGCCGGTCCGTCCCGTCGCCCGTCCTGCGCCCCTGCCTCAGCCATTAGCCCATGCTAACTACCCGTCCGCGGCCAGGCCGCCGGCCTGCCGGGCGCCGGGCCCGGTGGCTGGCGCCATGATCCGGTAAAGAAAGTAGCGTGATAGCAGCACTTTCTTTACCGCTTAATCGCGGCCGGGCTCCTGGCGGCCGCCCGGAGGCGCGCTAGCCAGCGGCGTACTTGGTGCTGGCAGCCGTCACTCCTGGCATCGTGCGGCACAAGGATTGACAATGGCGGCAGCGCGATATATGACAGGCATATCGTTCGGCAAGTGACTGGCCGGGCGCTCGACCTGGAGGCAAAGATGCACAGGAAAGCCACCCGGACCGCACTCGTCGTTATGGCCATGGCCGGGGTCACCCTGGCCTGCGTGCCTGCGCAGGCAGCTCAGCCAGGGCCCCGGGTCCCACAAGGGTACGACCTTGTTTACACCTGGTACAACAATGCCCAGCACTCCGAGATTGTCGGCCAGCAAAGTATCGGCAACTGCCCGTACGAAAACTGGGGAACCGAGAGCGCCTACCGGGTCACGAGCGAGTATAAGTGCCCGCCCGGCTAAATCGCCCGGCAATGGCGCACCCGGGCGCAGGGTAAGCACCGGAACCAGAGAGCCTCCGGCCGGTAATTCGGCCGGAGGCTCCTTCGTTAGCAGATAATGGCACCGCTCGGCGGGCACCCGCTCGGAGACTAGGACCGGCTGCCGTGAGCCTGGGCGGCGAGGGCGAAGGCGAGGACCGAGATCGCGGTGTAGTCGTCGGCGGGCTCCACCGAGGGCCAGCTGACCACGTTGTCCTCGTAGCCGGCGGCCTTGGTGTTGAACGGGGCGAAGTGGCCGGAAGAGCAGGCCCGCATGCCGCTGACCGTGCCGAGGCCGATGAAGTTGGCCGGGCTGCTCGGGCCGTCGGTCACGGCGCCGAGCTGGATGTCGCCGCGCCCGGTCAGCGAGCCGGCCAGGTTGGCGATCTCGCTCTGCATGCAGTGCGGGAACGTGCTGCCCGCGCCGACCACGAACGAGCTGCCCCAGCCGTTCGCGCCGAGGGCGAAGTCCAGCTGCTGCTGGGCGAAGGCCGCGTAGCGGCCGGAGCCGCCGTAGCGCTGGTACAGCGCGTCGGTGACGGCCAGCCCGAACGCGTGCGGGGTGGCATCGCTCTGGCCCAGTGCGGTGCCCAGCCCGAACGGGTCTCCCCTGGCCGCGTCCTCGCCCACCCGCAGCTGCGCGGCCAGGTCGGCGAGCAGCGCGCCGGGCGCGATGACCGGCCGGCCGTGCACCGCCCGCATGGCCTGGAGCAGCTCGGCCTCGCCGACCGCGCCGGTGTCGTACAGGTTCAGGGTGTCGCCGCCGGCCGGGTGGCCCTGGGCGATGTAGGCCCTGGCCCACCGGCCCGCGACGGCCAGGTCGGCCCGCAGCCGCCCGGACGGGGCGCGCAGCGCCTCGTCGCCCAGCGCGATCTCGGCGGCGCCCCAGAGCAGGTCGCTCTTCCACTCGGTGCCGGGGTAGTAGTCGTGCGGGTAAGTGGTCAGGAGCTGGCCGACGTGCCTGGTCTTCGCCATCGCGAAGACGCCGCGGGCCAGCCGCAGCAGGTACCTTGCCCTGGCCGGGTGCGCCCGCGCGTCCAGCTGAGCGCCGAGCGCGAAGTCGGCGGCGAACCGGCCGGCGAAGTCCGGGCTGATCAGGTGGCCGGGCGGCGCCGCCTCGAACACCGGCCGGTACTTCACGAACCGGGCGGTGGGACCCGGCTTGCCGCCGGGCCGCACGTCCATCCGGTCCTCGGCCTGGGGCAGGAACCAGAAGTTGTAGTCGCCCTGGATCGTGTTGCTGGCGTTCCCGTTCCCGATCCCCACCTGCATGTACAGCACCCGGCGGCGCGGGCGCCACAGCCGGCGCAGCCAGGTCAGGCCGAAACGGGCCTCCGGCCGCAGCCCCGCGTACCGGCCGGGAAAGTCGCGCGCGGCCAGCAGCAGCAGCCCGTCGGCGTAGCTGGCGGTGTAGGCGAACTTCTCGTACCCGCCGCCGGCGTCGAACCAGCCGCCGGACACGTTCACCGGGCCGCCGATCCGGCGCAGCTTGCCGAGCAGGTTGTCGTTGCCGTCGTACCGCGGCGCCGCGTACACCAGGGCGCGCCGGTCGGTGAGGTTGGCCGGGCGGCGGTGCAGCACCGAGCGCACCACGCGGGCACCGTCCCGCTCGGAGGTGAAGTACCGCACCCCGTTGCGCACCAGCCGGCCGTAGAGAGCGCCCGCCGGGGCGATCTTAAACCGGGGGACACCGCGGTCAGGCCGCCCGCCCGGATCCGGATCCGGTACCGGCCTGGCCGCCGCAGCGCGGTGAAATCGAGCCGGTAGACCGCGCGGTACCGGGAGTTCCAGCCGCCGGCATCGCGCCGCGACCGGCCGCGCAGCACCACGCCGTGCGCCCCGGAGACGGTGAAGGTGACCTGGCGGACCCGCCCCGGCAGCATCGCGAAGGCCAGCTTCTGGCTTCCCGGCGGGTACCCGACCTGGTTCACCCGGATCTCAGCCGAGACGGAACGGCCGCGGGGGGCGGTTCCGGCCGGTCCGGACGAGCGGGCTGCTCCGGCCGCGGCGGCGGCACCGGCCGGGGCGGACGGGCCCGCCGCCACCAGCAGCCCGGCCGTCGCGATCAGGGTCCCGGCCGCCAGCGCGGCCCGGCGTGCATACCTCATGTCCCGGTCCTTTCCCGGTAAGCGGCCCGCAGCCGCCGCTCGGCATCGGCGCCCGCCCCGACGTGGTCGAGGCCGAGCAGGGCGACGCCCGCTACCGGCGGCACCGCCACGATGTGCACTACCGCGGCCGGCGCGGCGGCCGCTATCTGCTCGGTGATCAGCCCGGTCAGCATCCGGTCGCGGGCGGTGAGCACGCCGCCGCCGAGCACTACCGGGGTGGCCAGGGCGGTCAGGCCGAGCCGGCGCATCACGGTCAGCGCCATCGCACAGATCTCCCCGGCCAGGCGGCGCACCACCCGGCCGGCCACCTCGTCGCCGTCACCCGCCACCGCGAGCAGCACCGGGGCCAGGCCGTGCAGCGCGTCGTCGGCGATCTTGCCCAGGTGCAGGCCGATCGTGACGTCCCGCACCGACGGCAGCCCGAAGTGCCCGGCCACCGCCGCACGCAGCGCCGTGGCCGGGCCGCGGCCGTCCTCGGCCCTGGCCGCCCACCACAGCGCCTCCAGGCCCAGGCCGTGGCCGCCGCCCCAGTCGCCGGAGATCGTGCCGAGCGCGAGGAAGCCGGTAGCCCGCCCGGCCGGATCCACGCCAACGCAGTTGATCCCGGCACCGCAGGTAACGGCGACGCCCCAGGGCCGGGCCGGCGGGCGGGCGGCGGGACCGGCAGGACCGGCCCCGGTGATCGCGTTCTGGCGCCCTGGTCCTGGTCGGAACCCGGTCCGGCAAGCACCGCCAGATCCAGGCCGGCCCGCAGCACCGCGAACGTGTCGTTGACCGCGGTCGTGCTGTGGCTCCACCGCCGGGCCCGCAGCGCGGCGGCCATGGCCTCTTCTTCCTCGGGCAGGTCGGCGTTGGCCACGCAGGCGGACAGGTGCCTGGCGACCGGCCCGTCCGGCCGGTCCGGCCCGTCCGGGCCGTCCGGGCCCAGAGCCTGCCGCCGGGCCTGGCTGACCAGGCCGTCCAGCATCGCCAGCCACTTGCCCAGCTCGCCGGAGCTGCTGATGCCAGGGCCGCGGACCTCGGCCAGCACTGCCCCGTCCGCCCCGACCAGGGCCAGGTCCGTCTTGCTGTTCCCGCCGTCGATGGCGAGCACCGCCGGGATCCCGGCGCCCCCGGCCGCCCCGTCGCTGCTCACTGGCCAGCCCAGGGCAGGTACCGGGCGTTCTCCGCGATCAGCCGGTCGGTCAGCCCGCTGGCCAGGTCGAACTGGCCGACCAGGGGGTGGGCCAGCAGCGCGGCCAGCACCCGGTCCCGGCCGCCGCGGATGGCCGCGTCCAGCGCCAGCTCCTCGTAGGCCGACACCGCGGCCACCAGGCCGCGCATGACCGGGCTGAGCGGGGCCAATGCGCCCGCCCGCGGCCCGTCAGCGCCGATCGCCGCGGGCACCTCGATCACCGCCTGGTCCGGCAGGAAGTCCAGGGTTCCCCCGTTGCGCAGGTTCACCACCTGGGTGTCGCGCCGGTCGGTAACCAGCGAGGCGAGCAGCGCCACCGCGGCCTCGGAGTAATAGGCACCGCCGCGCTGAGCCAGCAGGTCGGGCTTGCGGTCCAGGGCCGGGTCGGCATAGGCGGCCAGCAGCTCGGCCTCCAGCCCGGCGACCACCTCGGCCCTGGTCGGCTCGCCGCGCTGGCGCGCCACCTCCTCGTCGTGGCAGTAGAAGTAGCGCAGGTAGTACGACGGCACCGCGCTCAGCTCCCGCAGCACGGCCTCGGGCAGGTCGGTGTGCGCCGCGAGATCGCCGCCGTGCCCGGCGAGCAGGCCGGGCAGCCGGTCGGTGCCGTCCACCACGACCGCCCGCTCCCAGGTCAGGTGGTTCAGCCCGGCGTGGTCCAGGGTCACCTGCTCCGGCGCCACCCCGAGCAGCCCGGCGAAGTAGCGCTGGAACCCGATCGCCACGTTGCACAGGCCGACCGCGCGGTGCCCGGCGTCCAGCAGCGCCCTGGTCACGATCCCCACCGGGTTGGTGAAGTCGATGATCCAGGCCGAGGGCAGCGCCAGCCGGCGGGCCCGCTCGGCGATGCCGAGCACCACCGGGACCGTGCGCAGCGCCTTGGCCAGCCCGCCCGCGCCGGTGGTCTCCTGCCCCACGCAGCCGCACTCCAGCGGCCAGGTCTCGTCCCGCTGCCGGGCGGCCTGCCCGCCCACCCGCAGCTGGAGCAGCACCGCGCGGGCCCCGTCCAGCCCCTCGTCAAGATCCGTGGTCCAGCGCAGCCGCGCCGGGTGGCCGAGCGCGGCCAGGATCCGGGCCGAGAACGGGCCGACCACGTCCAGCCGGCGCTGGTCCGGGTCCACCAGGATGATCTCGGTGACCTTGACCTGGCCGGCCAGCCGGCCGATCCCGTCGATCAGCTCCGGGGTGTAGGTCGAGCCGCCGCCGACCACCGCGATCTTCATCCGAACGCGCTCCTTATCCGAAAGCATTCCTCATCCGAAGCACGGCTCATCCGAAAGCACCGGGCGGGGCCGCGGCGGTGGCCACGTGGCACGCCGCCGCATGGCCCGGCAGCAGCTCGGTGAGCTGCGGGGTGACCCGGTGGCAGGCATCGATCGCGAGCGGGCACCGCCACCGGAACCGGCAGCCGGGGACCGGGTCGATCACCCGCGGGGTCTGGCCGATGTCGGCGTCGGCGGTGACGTTCAGCGGCGCGCGCGGATCGGGCACCGCGGCCAGCAGCAGCTCGGTGTAGGGGTGGCGGGGGCTGGCCAGCACCTCCTCGGCCGGGCCGGTCTCCACGACGTGCCCGGCGTACATGATGATCAGCCGGTCGGTCACATAGCGGGCGCTGGCCAGGTCATGGGTGATGTACAGGATCGACACCCCCTCGGTGTCGCGCAGCTTGGCCATCACGTTGAGCAGGCCGATCCGGATCGACACGTCCAGCATCGACACCGGCTCGTCGGCCAGGATCAGCCGCGGCCGCATGGCCAGCGCCTGGGCGAACCCGACCCGCTGCCGCTGGCCGCCGGACAGCTCGTGCGGATAGCGCTGCAGCACCTCGGCGCCGGGGTGCAGGCCCACCACGTCGAACACCCTGGCCGCCTCGGCCTCGCGCTGCCGCCCGGTCAGCTCGGGCCGGTGCAGCTTCAGCGCGCGCAGCACGCCGTGGGATACCCGGAACACCGGGTTCAGCGAGGAGAACGGGTCCTGGAACACCATCGGCACCTGGCCGCTGTAGCGCAGCCGGTCCCGCCGGGACCGGATCGACGACAGCGGCCTGCCCTGGAAGTAGACCTCCCCGCTGGTGGGCCGGTAGATCCGGGCCAGCACCCTGGCCACCGTGCTCTTGCCGCTGCCGCTTTCCCCGGCCACCGCGACGATCTGCCGCTCGCCGACGGTGAAGCTGGCCTCGTCCACCGCGTGCAGGGTCTTCCTGGAGACCGCGTTGCCGATCTTGAAGTGCCGGCTCAGCCGGTCCGCCCGCAGCAGCGGCTCGCCGCCGGGCCGGGCCGCGTCAGCCGCGGCTGCCGGGGATGCCGCGGCTGCCGGGGATGCCGCGGCTGGCTGCCTGGCCGGGGACGGCGCCCCGGTCACCGCGGGTCTCCGTCGGAATAGAGCAGGCAGCGCACGTCCACCCCGCCGACCTGGTATAGCGGCGGCTGGGTGGTCTCGCAGCGCGGCAGCACCCGAGGGCAGCGCGGCGCGAACCGGCAGCAGCCGGCGGCCGGGCCAGGTCGGGCGGGTTGCCGGGCAGCCCGGCCAGCGGAACCCGCGGCCCGCGGATGGAGGGGAACGCCTCCAGCAGCCCGGTTGTGTACGGGTGCCGCGGGGTGTCGAAGACCTGCCGGGTCCGGCCGGCCTCGGACACCTGGCCCGCGTACATCACCATCAGCCGGTCGGAGAAATGGCTCACCAGCGACATGTCGTGGGTGACGAAGATGACCGCGAAGCCGAACTGCCGCTGCAGGTCCTTGATCTGGGCCATCAGCGAGCGCTGCGCGACCACGTCCAGGGCGGAGGTGGGCTCATCCATGATCACCAGCTCGGGGGTGAACAGCAGCGCCATGGCGATCATCGCCCGCTGCCGCATGCCGCCGGACAGCTGGTGCGGGTAGCTCTTCAGGTGCACCGGGTCGATGCCCACCCGCTGCAGCAGTTCCGCCGACCGCTGCGCGATCTCCTGCTTGCCGGTCACGCCGTGCGCCCGCATCGCGTCGCGGAACTGGGCGCCGATGGACAGCACCGGGTTCAGCGCGTTCATCGCGCTCTGCAGCACCACCGACAGGTCCTTCCAGCGGACCGCGGTGAGCTCGCGCTCGGTCAGCCCGACCAGGTTCCGGCCCTGGAACCGCACGGTGCCGCCGGTGATCGCGGCGGGCGGGAACAGCAGCCGCGCGATCGCGAACAGCAGGGTGGACTTGCCGCAGCCCGACTCCCCCACGATGGCCAGGAACTCGCCGGCGGCCAGGTCCAGGCTGACCCGGTCCACCGCGGTGATCACCGACCGCTCCAGCAGGTACTGCACCGACAGGTCCCGGACCTCCAGGATGGTGCCCGAACGGGGCGCCGGGCCGGCCAGTCCCCTGGGATCATCCGCGACCGCGCGAGTCATCGCTGGCCCGCCTGGCCGGCCGCGGCCGTGGCGAGCGCCGGCTTCCGCTTCCTGGTGGCCCGCAGCGGCCGCAGGGCCGGGTTGCTGATCTCGTCGAAGGCGTAGTTGAGCAGCGAGAACGCGGCCCCGAGCAGGGCGATGCACAGGCCGGGCACGATCTCCCAGAGGTAAAGACCGCTCTGCAGCGCGCCCTGGGAGTCCGCCCAGTACAGCGTGGTGCCCCAGCTCACCAGGTTGGGATCGCCGAGCCCGAGGAACTGCAGGCCGGACCCCGCCAGCACCGCGTACAGCGCGTTGCCGAGGAAGCAGGCCAGCAGCAGCGAGGTCATCGTGGGAAGCATCTCCACGATGATGATGTAGAGCGAGCGCTCACCCCGGACCCTGGCGGCCAGCAGGAACTCCCGGTTGCGCAGCGACTGCGCCTGGGCCCGCAGCTGCCGCGCGGTATAGGACCAGCCGGTGACGGTCAGCACCAGGATCAGCACCAGGTTGCCGGACTGGCCGAGGTACTTGACGATCACGATCAGCAGCGGGAACAGCGGTATCACCAGCAGCACGTCGGTGATCACGTTCAGCGCGCCGTCCCACACCCCGCCGAGGTAGCCGGCCGCCACCCCGACCACCATCGCGATCAGGGTGGTGATCAGGCCGGTGACCACGGCCAGCACCAGCACCGCCCGGGTGCCGACGATCACCTGGGAGAACACGTCGTGCCCCTCCAGGTCGGTGCCGAGCCAGTGCGCCGCCGACGGGGAGCCCTGCACCAGGGCCGGCTCCGAGTAGCAGCTCGGGCACTTGGGCCCGAAGAAGATCTCGGTGGGGCTGTAGTGCGGGATCAGGCCGGGGAACAGGGCGATGAGGGCGAACAGCAGCAGCAGCGCCGCGCCCGCGGTGGCCTTGCGGTTCCGGCGGATGGCCGTGACCAGGCGGCCGAGCCCGGCGCGGCCCCGGCCGCCGCCCGCCGGGTAGCCGGCCGGGGCCGGCAGGCCCGGCAGGCCGGGCGGCTGCGGCTGGCCGCTGGTGACGGAGATGGGCATGGCCATGGCGTGGTCCCCCCCTAGCCCGCGGTCCTGGTGCGCGGGTCGAGGATGGCGGTGGCGATGTCGGACAGCACGATGCACAGCAGCACCGCCACGGTGATCATCAGGAACAGCCCCTGCATCAGCGGGTAGTCGCTGCTTTCCACGGCGTTGAACAGCATGAACCCCACGCCGGGGTAGTTGAACACGTACTCCACCAGGATCGCGCCGCTGACCACGAAGCCGAGCGACATCGCGAACCCGGTCAGGTTCGGCAGGATCGCGTTCCTGGCCGCGTAGCTGACCATGATCCGGCGCGCGGGCAGCCCCTTGGCCCTGGCCATCCGCACGTAGTCCTCGGTCAGCGTGCCCACCATGGTGTTGCGCATGGTCAGCACCCAGCCGCCGATGCTGGTGATGAGCAGGGCCAGCGCGGGCAGGATCGCGTGCTGCAGCACGTCCCCGATGAACGACAGGCTGAGCGCAGGCGTGGCGCCGAGGGCGTAGCCGCCCTTGCTCGGCAGCCAGCCGAGGACCGAGCTGAAGATCAGGATCAGCATCAGCCCCACCCAGAAATACGGGATCGCGGTGGTGAACACCAGCAGCGGCGGCAGCGTGCTGTCCAGGCGGCTGCCCCGGCGCCAGGCCGAGATCGCGCCGACCGCGGTGCCGAGCAGGAACGCCAGCACGGTGGTGACGCCGACCAGGCCGAGCGTCCACCAGATGCCGGTCGCTATGTAGGTAGTCACCGGCGTGGGGAAGTGCACGAAGGACACGCCGAGGTTCCCGGTCAGGGTGTGCCCCAGGTAGGTGAAGTACTCGCTGACCAGGCTCTGGTGCGACTGGATGCCGAACTGGGCCGCGATCGCGTTCATCTCCGAGCTGGTGAGCGGGACGTGCAGGCTGGCGATCGCGGCCTCGAC
Organism: uncultured Actinomycetota bacterium; assembly: GCA_963719705.1. Taxonomy (GTDB): domain Bacteria; phylum Actinomycetota; class Actinomycetes; order Streptosporangiales; family Streptosporangiaceae; genus CAVRCV01. Next base: position 43,594 of record CAVRCV010000003.1, on the reverse strand, counting down.
CGGGCTGCCGGGCATGATCCGGGGGAGGAGGAAGTTCAGCGACAGGGCCGCCCACAGGGTGAGCACGAAGAACCCCGCCCGCCGCAGCGCGAACCTCATGGCCTCCTCCCGCCGGTCATGCCTTGGTCATCGCCCCTGGCTGGAACCTAGCCCCGGCTAGCTCTTCGGCGCCAGGTGCAGCAGCACCTGGCCCCAGTCCGGGTAGGAGAACTGGGACGGCTGGGCGTACCAGTCCGGCGGCGTCGGCCAGCCGGTGATGTGCGCGCTGTCCCACTGGTACCAGTCGACCTGGCCGGTCACCGGGATGATCGGCACGTCCTTCAGCATGACCAGCTGGAGCTGGTCCAGGATGGCGGCCTGCTTGGCCGTGTCGGTCAGCGGCGTGGCCTGGAACTGGTTGATCAGGGCGTCGGTGGCCGGGCTGGAGTAGCGCTCGTAGTTGGTGGCCGCGATCTGCCCGATCGGCGCGGTGTTGCCGGAGAACAGCCACTGCCTGAGCTCGTAGAACGCGCCAGGCCCGCCGGTCTGGGCGAAGTAGCCAAGCTCGAACTTGCCGGTGTACAGCGCCGACTCATACGAGGTCTGGGACAGATCGTCCAGCTTCACCTGAATGCCGACCGCGGCCAGCTCGGGGACGACCACGTCCTGCAGGGTCGCGATCCAGTCGCTGTACCCGCCGTTGTTGACCAGGCTGAAGGACAGCTTCTGGCCCGCGCTGTTCTGCCGGACGCCGCCGGACATCTTGGTGTAGCCCGCCTGGTTCAGCAGCGCTTCCGCCTTGGCCGGGTTGTAGGTGTAGTCGCTGCCGTAGGCGGCCGCCTGGCTGGCGTCGTAAGAGGAGCCGTAAGGCCCCCGGTCGGCGGTGGTGATGATGTCGCTCTGGTTGGACGGCGGCTCCTGCCCGCCCTCGCCGATCTGGGATGCCTTGGGCCGGTTGATCGCGTACGCCATGGCCTGCCGGACCAGCACGTTGCTGAGCGGCGAGCTCTTGCCCAGGCCGAGGTTGATCACGACGGAGACGCTGGCGGTCGGCGGGCTGTAGGTGTGGAAGTCGGTCGGGTTCTTGGCGATGTAGGCGGTCTCGATGTCGGGCACGTACTGCGAGCCCCACTGGTCGGTGCCGCTGGCCAGGTCGGCGTTGCAGGGCGTGTTGCTCAGGTAGGACGGGTAGTTCACGGTCTTGATCTTGGGCAGGCCCGCCTGGTAGTAGTGCGGGTTCGCGGTGTACACGATGTTCGCCGGGGTGCAGGACTTCACCGTGTAGGCCCCGGTGCCGACCGGGCTCTTGTCGTTGTAGGTGGTCGGGTTGGAGACCTTGGACCAGACCGACTGCGGCACGATCGCGACCTGGTTGGCGATGTTGTAGAAGTACAGCGGCGAGGGCTTGTCCAGGGTCATCACCACCTGGCTGCCCTTCGCGGTCACGCCGGTCAGCGGGCCGCCCACGTTGTTCCACACCGATTCCAGGTCCAGCGAGTGGTACTTCTTCAGCAGGTTGAAGGTGTAGACCACGTTGGCCGGGGTGAACGGGGTGCCGTTGCCCCACTTGACCCCGGACCGGATCGTGAACGTGAGCTGGGTGTAGCTGGCGTTCCACTGGAACGACGAGGCCAGCCACGGCTTGATCGCCCCCGGCGCCAGCGGGTTGGGGGCCAGGTTGTTGACGAACATCAGCGGCTCGTAGACCGGCCCGAAGCCGAAGCTCTCGTCATCGGACAGGTACGGGTTGAAGTCGCAGGCCCAGGTGCCTCCCGACTCATCCCCGATGGTCAGCGTGGTAGCCCCGCCCCCGGAGCTGCCGGAGTTACTGCTGTTGCTGTTGTTGTTGTTGCTGCAGGCGGCCAGCAGTCCGGCGGCGAGCACCGCCGCCAGCGTCAGGTATCGAGCGGTCCGGTATCTCATGTCGGCATTCCTTCACTCAGCATGACGGAGGAGAGGTTGATCGGGCGGTTATCGCCGTGGTCGCCGCGGGCCGAGATGGCGTCCACGGCCAGTGCAATCGCGCCGACGAGCGGGGCATCGGCCGGGAACCTGGCCAGCACGAGCTCGGGCGGGAACGGGACGCCGGCGGCCAGTGCCTGCTCCAGGCCGGGCCGCAGCCGGTCCCAGGAGCCTGCCATGCCGCCGCCGAGCGCGATCCGCGCCGGGTTCACGCAGATCGCGAGGTTGACCACGTGGTAGGCGAGCTCGGTCACGAAGTCGGTGACCAGGCCCGCCAGGCCGGGGGCCTCCCGGCTCGCCTCGAAGACCTGGCCGGCCGCCATCGGCTCGCCGCCGGCCGCGTCCTCGCCAGCGCGCCGGGCCAGGGCCTGGCCGCTGACCATGTCCTCCAGCGGCACCCTGGCGGCCAGCGGGAGCCCGACGTCGGCCAGGTCGCGCAGGTTGTAGCCGATCTCGCCGGCCGCGCCATCGCGGCCCGGCAGCACCTGCCCGCCCACCACGATGGCAGCGGACAGGCCAGTGCCGAGATTGAGGTACACGCCGGGATCGGCGCCGGCCAGCGCGCCCCAGCGCGCCTCGGCCTGCGCGGCCGCCTTGGCGTCGGTGGCCATCCTGACGGCCGCGCCGGGAAAGGCGGCCCGCAGCTCGCGGCCGAGCGGCAGCTCGCCCCAGCCGGCGATGGTCGGGGCCAGCTCCACCCGGTCGTCGAACGGGATGCCGAAGGTGGACACGCCGACGGCGACGGGCTCGCGGCCGGGCGCGACGGAGCCGAGCAGGTCGCGAGCGCAGCCAAGGCCGCGCTCGAAGCTGGCCCTGGCACCGAGCTCGCCGCCGCTGGCGACGGTGGCGGACGCGCGCAGTTCCCCGTCCGGCCCGCACACGGCCGCGGCGATCTTGGTGCCGCCGAAGTCGAGGGCGAGCACGACCGGGACGTCCGCCACGGAGGATCCTCCCGGGGATGGTAGTGGGTCTTCCCGTCGATTTCGTTAGGACAGTATCCTAACTATCAGGCCCCCACAAGACTGGTTTGCCGGTCTGTAGCACCGGCCGCCGCGACCGCCAGGCGGTGGCGGAGGGCGACCGGGGCACGGCAGGCCGGCCGGGGCAGGCGAGGGAGCGGGGCGACCGTGCGGGCAACGGCGGGACACACAGGTGCGGCGGGCAATGCGGGTAGGGCAGGATTTAACCCGGAGTTTACCCGGAGGTGGCTGTGACGGTCTTGTCGGCTGGCATGCCAGGCGCTATGTCGGCCGCGCGCCCGCGGCTCATCCGGGCCCTGAACGAGCAGCTCCTGCTCGGTCACATCCGCGATCACGGCCCGTGCTCGCGGGCCGACCTGGCCAGGCTGTCCGGGCTGTCCAAGCCGACCGTGTCGCTGGCGCTGGCCGCGGTGGAGCGGTCCGGGCTGGTCCGCGAGGCGGGCCAGCGGATCGGCAGGCCCGGCCGGTCGGCGCTGCTGTACGAGATCAGGCCCGAGGCCGGGTTCGTGCTGGGCCTGGACGTCGGCGCGCAGTACGTGCGCGGCGCGCTGGCCGACCTGGCCGGGCAGGTCCGGGCCAGGTCATCGGCCAGGTCGCATGCCTCCGGCGGGCGCAGCCGGGTGGAGGAGCTGGTCAGCCTGGCCGGCGGGCTGTGCGCGGAAGCCGGGCTCGCGCTGGCCGACGTCACCCAGACGGTGATCGGCAGCCCCGGTGTGTACGACGCCAGGCGCAACGCGATGGCCCTGACCGGCGGGCTGCCGGGCTGGGACCGCCCGGCCGTGCTGACCCGGCTGCGGGAGGTGTTCGGGCCCGGCCTGGTGGTGGAGAACGACGTAGACGCGGCGGCGCTGGCCGAGCGTGCCCACGGCCACGGCCGGGAGGTGGACAGCTTCGCGTTCATCTCGGTCGGTACCGGCATCGGGATGGGCCTGGTCATCGGCGGGCAGCTGTTCCGCGGCGCGCACGGGGTGGCCGGCGAGATCGCCTACCTGCCGATATCCGGCGGGCACGGCACCGACCCCGAGGACGCCCGCAGGCGCGGTGCGCTGGAGGCGGCAGCGTCCGCGCCCGCGGTGGTGCGCGCTGCCCGCCGGGCCGGGCTGCGCGGCCAGGTCTCGGCCCGCCGGGTGTTCACCGCGGCGGCGCGCGGCGACGAGCGGGCGGCCGCGGTGGTGGCCGAAGAGGCGGCACTGGTGGCCCAGGTGCTGTGCGCGGTGGTGACCGTGGTGGACCCGGCGCTGATCGTGCTCGGCGGTGGCGTCGGCCAGGCACCGGGCTTCGCCTCGGCGGTGACCAGGCAGCTGCGGCTGATCGCGCCGGTGATGCCCGAGGTCCGGGTCAGCGCGCTGGGCACGGACGCGGTGGTCGACGGCTGTCTGGCCTCCGGCGCCGAGCTGGCCTGGACCCAGCTGACCAGCGGCCTGGCCCTGTCGGCTGGCCAGCCCGCCCTCGCCGAGCCGGCCGGCCAGGCGGACACCCAGTGAGCGGAGAGCTGATGGCGGCGGAGATGGCCGCCCAGCCGCAGGTACTGGACCGGATCATCCGCCGGGCGGGCGCGGATGCCGCGGCCGTGCGAGCCGCGGCGCCGCGGCCGCTGGCCGGGACCGTGTTCCTGGCCAGGGGCTCATCGGACAACGCGGCGGTGCTCGGGCGGTACCTGGCGGAGCTGCGGGCCGGGCGCCCGGCCGGGCTGGCCGCCCCGAGCATCTACACCCGCTACCACGCCGCGGTCGACTGGCACGGGTACCTAGTCGTCGCGCTGAGCCAGTCCGGGGCCACCCCGGAGATCGTCAGCACCTGCCGGGCGATGCGCGCCGCGGGCGCCGTGGTCATCGGGATCACCAACGAGCCAGACAGCCCGCTGGCCGGCGTGGTCAGCCTGCTGCTGTGCACCGATGCCGGGCCCGAGCTGGCCGTCCCGGCCACCAAGACCGTCACCGCGCAGGCCGCCGTCCTGGTCACCCTGGCCTGCGCACTGCGGCGGCCAGAGCCGCAAAAACCAGCACCGCGGCGGCCAGAGCCGCAAAAACCAGCACCGCGGCGGCCAGAGCCGCAAGAAACCAGCACCGCGGCGGCCAGAGCCGCCCGCGCCCCTGCGGTCACTCCCTCGCCGGGCTGCCCGGCGCGATGGCCGCGGTGCTCGGCGACTCCGGCCCGGCCCGCGACCTGGCCGGGCGCTGGCGGCGGATCGACCGGCTGCTGGTGACCGGCCGCGGGCTGGCCTACGCCGCCGCGCTGGAGACCGCGCTGAAGGTGAAGGAGACCACCGGCATCCTCGCCGCCGGGATCTCCGTCGCCGACCTGCGGCACGGCCCGATCGCCGCCGCCTACGCCGGCGCGCCGGTGCTGCTGGTGGCCGGCGGCGGTCCCGCCGACGCCGACCTGGACGAGCTGCGCGACCTGCTGGCCAGCCGCGAGGCGCAGACCGCGAGCCTGCCGGTGCCGCCCGGCCTGTCCGAGCCGGCCCAGGTGATCACGGCGATCGCCCGCGGCCAGCAGCTCGCCCGCGAGCTGGCCCTGGCCCGCGGCACCGACCCCGACGCCCCCGAGCACCTGACCAAGGTCACCGCCACCACCTGACCGGCCAGCCCGGCCGGCGGCAGGCCGTCGCGCCCGCCAGTGCGGCCGGTAAGGGCTGCTGTGACAGCCCTTACCGGCCGCAGCCGTAGCGAGCCCGGTGGCGCTATGGCGCGAAGACGATCCCGGCGGGCCAGCTGCCGACGTTGATGGCCCCGGTTGCCCGGTGGGTCGCGGCCCGGATCAGCGTCACCGTGTCCTTATTCCCGTTGCCGACATAGACGGTCGTGCCGTCCGGGGCAAAGCTAATGAAGTCCGGCACGCCTTGTGTCGTGATCGGCTTGAGCGCGGTGTTAGTGGCGGTGCTCACCGGGATCACGGTGTGCGTGTCGAATCCGCCCAGGTACAGCATCTTGCCGTCCGGAGACATGGCGGAAGTGGACCAGGTTCTGCCGGCCCGGCAGCCTGATGGGCCTGAGCGGTGTGCCGGTGGCCAGGTCGACGGGGATCACGGCGCTGCCCTCGGAGACCACGTAGCCGGTCCTGCCGTCCGGCGTGATCGCGATGCCGAATGCGCCGCCGCCGGGGAGATCGCGGAGCACGATGGGCTTGAGTACCGTGTTCGTGGCCAGGTCGACCGGGATCACCTCGGCGGACCCGTACGAGGTGATGTAGGCGATCCTGCCGTCCGGGGTGATCGTGATGTTCATGGCGCGGTAGCCCGCGCCGAGCCGGATTGGCCTGAGCGCGCTGCCGGTCGCGGTCCGGATCGGGACCACTGTGTCCCCGTCAAGGCATAGGCCATCTTGCCGTCGGGCGCGATCACCATTTCGTCCCAGTCCGAGGGCGTTGCTGATCCTGATCGGCCGGAGCGCGGTTCTGGTGACCAGGTTGACCGGCGCCAGCCCGGGTGGGATGTCGAGCACGTAGGCGGTCCTGCCGTCCGGCGTGATCTCGATGGGGCCGGCGATTCCGCGCCGCTCGGCAGCAGGATCGGCCGGCCGGCCGCTTGCGTCGCGGTGTCGATGGGCGTCACTTCGTGAGCCGCGTAGCCATCCGGCAGATTCCTGCCATAGCCGCTGACGTAAACGGTCCGGCCGTCCGGAGCGATCGCGATTTCGCCGGCCCAGGGGCCGCTCGGTCCCCCTGACCGCGTGGATGGGCCGACCGAGCCTGCCGGTGGCCATGCTGACCGGCACCACGGTGCCCGAGATGGTCAGGACGTAGGCCATCGGCCCGGCAGGCCGTGCGCTGCCGCCGGGTGCTTGCGGCGCACCGGGCCGGGCCGACGGCACGGCGCCGCCCAGTGCCAGGCCGAGCACGACGCCCACGGCGAGCAGCGGGCTGCCGACGACTCCGGCCCGCCGCCAGCGCAGCCGGGCCCGGCCGCGGCTGCAGATCGCTGAGATGCTGACCAGCGACGGCGGCTGGTCGGTGCTGGCCTGACGCTCGAACAGCGTCCCGCAGGTCGGACTCAAGCATGGTCGGTCACCTCTCCGGGAGCGCGGACCTGGGCTGGCGGCCTGGTGCTGTCATGGTGCGGCGGACCGTGCCCGAGGGCGCCGCGCAGGGAGCCGAGTGCCTTGAACGTCTGGCTCTTGACCGTGCCGGGTGAGCAGCCGAGGACCCGTGCTGCCTGGTCCACGTTCAGGTCGCAGTAGAACCGCAGGACCAGGGCCGCGCGCTGGCGCGGCGGCAGCGCGGCGACCGCGGCCTGCAGGTCAAGGGAGCGGTCCAGGTCGGCCGCCGCGGCCGGGCGGTCCGGCGGGCGGCCGGTCAGGCTGACCCGCCTGGCCCAGCTCGTGCGGGTCTCCTGCAGGTACTCGCGGACCATGATGGTCTGGACGTAGGCGTCGATGTTGTCGGCGCTGGCCACCCTGGTCCAGTGCACGTAGAGCTTGACGCAGGCGGCCTGCACCAGGTCGTCGGCGCGGTGCCGGTCCTGGCACAACAGCAGGGCTACCCGCCGCAGCGCCGGAAGACGCGCCGACAGGTAGCTGGTGACCTCGACATCACGTGACGTTGCCATGCCCGGCCTCTCGGTGGACGCTGCCCGTTCACCCTGTCGAATTGGCCGGGGACCCGTTCGGTTGCCCGGCGGACCGGCGCTTGGGCCGGTCAGCCCGAGCCGGGCCGGGCTGAAACCTGGATGGCCGTTGCCGCGATCTGGAGGGCGTCGGCAAGCTCGGCAGCGGGGCAGCGCCGGTAAGCCCCGGCCAGGCAGACCCAGTTGTAGCCAGCGTGCTCGCCGCTGAGCTCGATGCGGGCCGGCCAGCTCACCTCCAGCCAGAACACCGCCCACCGCACATTGCCGGCATGTACCGGCCTTGGCTGACCGGCCAGTCCGGTTTCCTCCCGCAGTTCCCGGGCGGCACAGGCGGCGATGTTCTCGCCTGGTGCCCGGCGGCCGCCGGGCGCGACCCAGGCCCGGCCGGGTCAAGCACCGCTACCCTGCCTGCTCGCCGACACGTTCACCTCGGGCACCAGGATAGCGATCGCCACCGGCGGTCAGCCGACGACGGCGACCGCCTCGACCTCGATCAGCAGGCCAGGCTGAACCAGCTCGGCCACGCGCACGATCGTGCTGGCCATCCGGCCGGCCGGGAACAGCCGCTCGCGCAGCTCGCTGAGCTGGTCGAACCAGCTGAAGTCGGTGACGTAGACGATGACCTTGACCACGTTGTCCAGGGTCGCGCCGTGCCCGGCCAGCGCCAGGCGCAGGTTCTCGAACACCTGCCGGGCCTGCGCCGCGCCGTCGCCCTCCCCCACGATGTTGCCCTGAGAGTCCCAGGCCACCTGGCCGGAGATGAACACCAGGTCGCCGGCGCTCACCCGGACCGCGTTGGAGTAATAACGGCGGAACGGCACCGGCAGGCCGGGCGTGTCGGCAATGGTTACTCGGTCGCTCATGTGCTGGCCTCCTGGTGCTCGCTGTCGCCTACCGGGATATGCCGGGCAGCCCGGTTGAGCTGGCCGTCCACCCACGGGATCCGGGTGGCCAGCTTGAGGAAGCCGGTCCTGGCCTGCCCGAGCCGCTCCGGCCAGCGGCTCACGATCCAGCCGTAGCCGTGGCTCCACCGCTGCACGTGATCGGTCAGCGGCCGTTCTTGCCGTTCCCAGGCGCGCAGCGCGGCCGGGATGTCGGCGGCCCCGGTGACCGCCTCGGCCAGCGACACCGCGTTGGTGAAAGTGATGTTCGCGCCCTGGGCCAGGTTCGGCGCCTGGGCGTGCGCGGCGTCGCCGGCCAGCACCACCCTGCCCTCCGACCAGGACCGGCAGGTCACCGTCATGCCCCGGTCGTAGCGCCCGTCCGTGCCGATCCGGTCGATGATCTCGGTAAACGCCGGGAAGTCGGCCCGCCAGCTGTCCTTGCGCACCGGGACCGCCCGGCCGTCGGCGTCGGCGACCAGGCAGCACAGCGCCACGTAGTGGTAGTCCGCCGAGCACGGGCAGTACAGCAGCCGGCGGCTGCCGTGCCAGCTCTCGGTGATCGTGTCGTCGTTGTCCCCCGGCCGGCGCGGCACCAGCATCCGGGTGTAGCCCTCGCGCAGGTAGGACACCTTGTCGGTGAGCAGCAGCGACTCCCGGATCCGGGAGAACGCGCCGTCCGCGGCGACCACCAGGTCGGCGGCCAGCCGGGAGCCGCCGGCCAGCACCAGGGTCCCGTCCGGCTCGGCGCCGGCCACCAGCGAGCCGGTCACGATCTGCGCGCCCGCACTGGTGGCCGCGCTGATCAGCGCCTGGTACAGGTCGGCCCGCACCGGCAGCACCATCTCGTCGGTGTCGCTGAACGAGCGCCGGAAGATGTCCCGGCCGTCGGCGTCGGTGACCACCCACTGCCGCAGCCGCCGCGCGTTCCGGACGGCATGCTGCTCGGCGCCGAGCAGCCGCAGCGAGCGCAGCCCGTTCTCCCACAGCCAGATGCCCGCACCGAACATGCGCAGCTCCGGGGCCCGCTCGTGTACCCGGACCCGCCAGCCGCGCTGGGCCAGCGCGGCCGCCACGGCCAGGCCGCCAAGGCCGGCGCCCGCTATCTCGGCGTGCCGGTTCATCAGGGCCGGGCGAGGCTAGGCAGGCGCGGCGACATCGGCGGCCGGCCTTGCGTTCTGGCTCAGGTCTTCGGCTATGCGCACTCTGGTCGCCGCGCTGCCGAGCTCGCGCCGGACGATGTTCGCGCCCTGGGCGATGCCAGCGGCCTTGTACAGCGCGATGTTGCGCGGGCAGCCCTCGCGGCCGAAGCCGCAGTCGGAGGACAGGATCAGGTTCTGCGGCGCGACGTAGTCCAGCGCGCGCCGGATCTCGCCCGCGACCTGGTCCGGCGTGTCCGCGGTCAGGTCCCGGTGGCTGACCACGCCGAGCGCGATCTTGACCCGGCTGGTGTCCCGGTAGCGGGCCAGGTGCGGCAGTGCCTCCTGGCCGTTGTCCTTCGACTCGATCGTCCACACGTCGATGTGCAGCCGCTCCATGAAGATCTCCGCCGAGGCCGCATACGACCTGGCCCGGTAGACCCGCTGCATGTTCGGGTTGCCCCAGCAGGTGTGCGCCCAGATCTCGACCCCGTCCAGCCCGTCAACCTCGTAGTTGAACGCGTCGATCAGGAACTCCAGGTCCGGATGGCCGGGGTCGGCCGCGGCGACCGCGTGGATCGCGGGCTCCTCGATCTGGATCGCCGTGCAGCCCGCTGCCGCCAGCCGCCGCAGCTCGGCGTTCAGCAGCCCGGCCAGGTCCCAGACCAGCGACCGCTGGTCGGCGTAGGCCTCGCCGCTGACCCGGACGAAGTCGGCGAGAGTCTGCGCGGAGATCGTGCCGAACCTGACCGGCCGGTCGGTCTTGCTCTGGGCCACCTCCCAGATCCGGTCGAAGTCCATCGGCTTGCCGCTGGTGATCCTGCCGGTCGCCAGCGGCCACATCCAGGCGTTGGTGAAGATCTCGTTCAGCAGGGTGCCGCGCGGGTACTCATACAGCTGCTCCGACGGCGGCAGGAACTCATCCGGCGACAGGCCGCCGATCCGGTCCAGCGGGTAGTGCAGCCAGGACCGGCCGGCGGTCTCCGGGTCCAGGTGGTAGTCGCCGTTCGTGAGGATGTCCAGCCCGGCCCGCTCCTGGTCGCTGATCACCACGGCGGTCGCGTCCTGGAACTGCTCCCGGAACACGGTGTCGGTCATGCAGTGCGCGAACCGCTCGCCGTGGGTGTTGTTGCGGTACCAGGACGGCCGCGGCCAGGACCCGGTGACCGTGGTCGGCAGCAGCTTGTCCTTCGTAGCTGTCAGCACCTGCGCATCCTCCTGCCCTCGCTAATAACGCCGACGGCACGGCGGCCGGGGCGCGGCGGGCGCGGCCGCTGGTGGTAGCGATGGCGTAGTAGGCCAGGAACGGGACCACGAAGCCGAGGATCCAGGAGATGTCGACGCCGCCGATGTCGGACACGAACGGTCCGGTGAAGTAGGTCTGGTTGACGAACAGCAGCTCCACCACCAGGCCGAGCACGTAGGCGATCGCGGCCGGTGCCTGCACCCAGCCGTAGATGCCGTTCCGGTCGAAGATCTCCGGGATGTCGTAGTGGCCGCGCCGGACGAAGTAGAAGTCGGCCAGGTTGATCGCGCTCCACGGGAAGAAGATGAAGATCAGCACGTCCAGGAAGTTGACGAAGTTGGTCAGGAACGACTTGTAGCCGAGGATGGCCGCGATCAGCGCCGCGACGACCATCACCACGATGCCCACCACCCGGACCGAGATCGTCCGCTTGATCTTCGCGAACGTGTCGGCGGTGCTGACCAGCGAGAGCATGCCGGTGTAGACGTTGAAGATGTTGGTGCCGGTCAGGCTGATGGCCATGACGATCAGCGCCCAGTCGCCGGAGATGTGCTGCACCGCGCCGTACAGGGTGGCGGCCGGCAGCAGCCCGGTGATGTAGGCGCCGATGACCGCGAATGCGATCGTCGGCAGCACGTTGCCGAGGAACACGGCCATGAACGCCGGGACGGGACGGACCGACTCCGGCAGGTACCGGGAGTAGTCGCTGACGTTGGGCGCCCAGCCGGCGATGTTGATGATGAAGATCACCGTGACCACCAGGAACAGGGCCAGCGACGGCGCGGTAGTGCCGGACGCCGCCTTGGCCAGGTGACCGCTGTAGGTCAGCGCCTGGATGATCATGATGACCGCGGTGACGGCCAGCGCGACCGTGGCCCAGCGCTGCCAGCGGTGCACCCAGTCGTAGCCGAAGATCGCGATCAGGGTCACCGGGATGACCGCGATGAAGGCCCAGACCGGGATGCTGACAGCGGGCACCACCTGGTGCATCGAGTAGGCCTGGATGACCAGCTGGGAGGCCATGAAGCCGAACTCGACCACGATGAAGGCCAGGAAGAACACCACGGCGCCGTAGTAGCCGAACTGGGCCCGGCTCTGGATCAGCTGGGGCAGCCCGAGCCGCGGCCCCTGCAGCGCGTGGAACGAGGTCATCAGCGCACCGAGGACCGTGCCGACCACGATCGCGACGATGGCCCAGACGAAGTTCAGCCCGAGCAGGATGGCCAGGCTGCCGAAGAAGATGTTCAGCGCGGTCGCGTTGGCCGCGGTCCAGACCGTGAACTGGTCCCGGACCTTGCCGTGCCGCTCCGACGGCGGCACGTAGTCGATCGAGCGTCGCTCCACCAGGTGGGCGGTGTACCTGCGGCGGCGCCCCTCCTGTACAGCGGTCATGGTCAGCCTCCTGGCCTGGACACGTTGCCCGCCTCTTGCGAGGAGGCCACGGGTGATGGGTTCTGGGTAGCGGGGACCGGCCGGGCCTGCCCCGTGCTGGCCGGACCGGGCGCGCCGGCCGGCATGTGCCGCATGCCGCGGTTGAGCGCCCGCTCGAACCACGGCACGCGGCTGGCGGCGCGCAGCACCGGCCCCCTGGCGGGCAGCAGCCGGTGCGGCCACCTGCCCAGGTAGAAGCCGTAGTAGTAGGAGAACCGCTGCACGTGATCGGTCAGCGGGCGCTCGTCCCGCTCCCAGCCGCGCAGCGCCGCCGGGATGTCGGCGGCGGCGGTGACCGCGGCCGACAGCGACATCGCGTTGGTGAAGGCCATGTTCGCGGCCTGGCCCAGGTTCGGCGGCATCGCGTGCGCCGCGTCCCCCACGATCGCGACGCGGCCGGCCGACCAGGCCCGGCAGCGCACGTTGACCAGCCGGTCCCACCGGCTGGCCTCGGTGAACCGGCCGATCACGTCGGCCAGCAGCGGGAACTTCTCCCGCCACAGGTCCCGGTCGATCGGCGAGCGGCGGGCCCGCTCGTCATCCACCGGGGCGCTCAGGAAGATGTAGTCCTGGCCCTCGGTGCACGGGTTGTACAGCAGCCGCCAGCGGTCGTTCCAGTACTCGGTGATCAGGTCCTCGGGATAGCCCGGCGCCCGGTCGATGAGCATCCGGATGCCCGCCTCGATGCCGTAGTCGATCGTGGCGGTGCACAGCAGGTCCTCGCGCAGCCGGGAGAACGCGCCGTTGGCCACCACCACCAGGTCGGCCTTGTTCTGACTCCCCGACTCCAGCTCCAGCACCCCCTCCGGGCTGGCCGAGACGGCGACCGAGCTGGTCACGATGTCCACGCCGAGCTGCTCGGCGCGCTGGATCAGCGCCTCGTACAGGTCGGCCCGCGGCGGCAGCAGCAGCCGGTCGCCTGGAGTCATCGGGCGGCGGAACAGGATCCGCCCGCGCTGGTCGGCGATCCGCCACTCCCTGATCGTCATGGCGCGGGCCACGGCAGCGTCGAACGCGCCGACGGTCTGCAGCGAGCGCAGCCCGTTCTCCCACAGCCAGATGCCGGCCCCGAACATCCGCAGCTCGCTGCCGCGCTCGTGCAGCCGGACGCTCCAGCCGAGCTGGGCCAGCCGGGTGGCGGTCATCAGGCCGGACAGGCCCGCGCCCGCGATCTCGGCATGCCGGGTGGCCATCACGGCTCCCGCAGGCCCTGCAGGAACGCGCCGATCGCCGCGTTCATCGCCTCCGGCTGCTCCAGGAAGGCCAGGTGGCCGCCGCCGGTGATCTGGGTCAGCCGCGCGCCGGGGATGGCCGCGGCCACCCGCCGGTTGTAGTCCGGGCGGGTGATCAGGTCCTCGTCGCCGTGCACGACCAGCACCGGGCAGCGGATCTGCGGCAGCCGCTGCAGCGTCTCGTGCGCGATGTCGGCGGCGAAGTGGCCGATGTAGCCGGACACGTCCCTGGCCCCGGACACCGAGCCGAGGAACTTCTCCAGCTCGGTCAGGTCCTCGTAGCGGTCATCCACCGTGGACGGCGCCCACATCCAGAACGCGAACCGGCGGAACACCTCGAAGTCCTCGGCGTGCTGCAGCGCGTAGATCCGCGCCTGGTAGTGCCGCCGCACGTGGTGCTCCAGGGCAGTGGAGGACCAGGTGGACATCAGCACCGCGGACCGGACCCGGTCCGGCCGGGAGATGGCCAGCTCCTGCACCGTGGCCGCGCCCAGGCTGAACCCGACGAAGTGCGCGCTGGCGATGTCCAGGTGGTCCAGCAGCGCGGCCAGGTCATCCGCCATCACCGCGGCGCTGTAGGGCGCGTCCGGGCACTCGCTGCGGCCGCTGCCGCGCAGGTCGTAGGTCACGCAGCGGTACCGGCCGGCGAACTGCGGCACCTGGTAGCGGTGCCAGGCGTCGCCGTTCATGCCGGTGCCCATCACCCAGACCAGCGGGTCGCCCGCGCCGGTCTGGCGGTAGTGCAGCTCCACCCCGTTCACGGTCGCGACGGGCATCGGGCCTCCTCGTTCCGGCTTGCTGGCTGGCGCGGCTACCCGGCGTCCGGCGCGACGCCGGCGCCGCGGATGGCCAGGGCCTCGACCTCGATCAGGAACCGCGCCTCCACCAGCCGGGACACCACCAGCAGGGTGTTCGGCGGGTACTGGCCGCCGGGGAAGAACTCATCGAAGGCGGCCGTCCTGGCCGCCATGAACTCCTCGATCCGCTCCGCCCCGACCAGGAACGTGGTGGTCTTGAAGATGTCGCCGGTGTGCAGGCTGGCCGCGCCCAGGGCGGTCACCACGTTGGCGAACGCCTGCCGGGTCTGGGCGGTCAGGCTTCCGTCGCCGGCCAGCTCGCCGCTGGCGATGATCCCGACCTGGCCGGCCACGCTCACGATCTGCGTCCCGGACGCGATCGCGACCTGGGAGTACCTGCCGAGCGGCTGGCCGAGGCCGTCCGGCTGGCGGATGAGCTCAACGGGCATCTGCGCCTCCTGGTCAGCCGACGGTGCCGGGCAGGGACTCGCCCGGGCGCCGCTGGAGTGAGTCGAGATCGTGCAGCAGGTCCCGGCTGTCGCCCGGGCTCCACGGCGGGATCGTGTAGGACGGCGACGGGTCGTCGCCGCAGACCATGTCGTAGGTCAGGTCGACCCGGGAGTAGACGTTCGGCAGCCGGTCGTGCTGGAACCGCTTGCCGTCCAGGTCGTCGGCGAAGACCTGGACCTCGCCGCCGGCGATGACGTGCCGGATGTTGGCCTTGTTCAGCAGCACCCGCAGGTTGGCCAGCGGGTCGCCGCTGACCACCAGCAGGTCGGCCAGGCAGCCGGGGGTGACCTCGCCCAGCTCCCCGGCCAGGCCCATCATCTGCGCGCCGTTCCGGGTGCCGGCGGTGATCGCCTCCAGCGGCGACAGCCCGGCGTAGACGGTCAGCAGCTCCAGCTCCCTGGCGTGCCACTCCCCGTAGCCGGTGATGCCGAAGCCGGTGTCGGTGCCCATCGCGAACCGGACCCCGGCGGCGTGCGCGCGGTGCAGGGAGTCGGCGGTCCGCTCCAGCATCCCGCGCATCCCGCTGATGTCGCCGGGCAGCGTGCCGGTCAGCTCGGGCCAGTCGCACATGTTGGCCAGCAGCAGCAGCGTCGGTACCAGGGTGATCTGCGAGTCCGCCAGCCGGGCGATGGCCTCGTCGGTCATCACGTTGCCGTGCATGATCCAGTCGAAGCCGGCCCGGACCGCGGCATCGAGCTCGGCCGAGCCCCTGGCATGGATCGTGCACTTGCGGCCGAGCTGGTGCACCAGGTCGGCCACCCGCTTCAGCTCGTCGTCGGTGAACGCCTGGTACTGGCCGTACGGGCTGTCGGCCAGCTTGATCAGGTCGACGCCGTTCTTGACCTGCTTGCGGATCTCGGTGGTCATCTCGTCGACGGTGTTGGTGAGCACGCCGATGTTGCCGTCCGGCACGCCGACCGAGCTGGGGTACCAGTCGGTGAGGCCGTTGCTGGTGGTCAGGTACCGGCCGGCCGCGGTCATCCGCGGGCCGTGTACCAGGCCGCGCCGGATGCCCTCGCGGACGCCGACGCCGATGTAGTAGCTGCCGCCGGGCTGGGAGATGCTGGTGACTCCGGCCCGCAGCACCTTCTCCGCGTTCGCGGCCGCGACCAGGGTGCGCAGCTCGTGGCTGGTATAGAGGTCGATTTCCTCCTCGACCTTGGCCTCGCCGTAGCTCATGTGGCAGTGCACGTCGATCAGGCCGGGCATGACGGTCATGCCGGTCGCGTCGATGACCCGGTCGCAGCCCTCCGGCGGCGGGACCGGGCCGGGCAGCGCGCTGCCGCCGACCGCGTGGATCCGGTCGCCCCGGACCAGCACGTCGGCCCGCTCGGGCTGGCGGCCGGTGCCGTCTATCACGGTGCCGCCGCGGATCAGCAGCCATCGGTCAGTCATGCGCGCCCACCGGTCTCTCCTCCGGTCCCTCCGGTTCCTCCGTCGCGGCCCCGAACCGGATCGTGTTGTCCAGCCGCCCGATGCCGTCGATCTCGCCGACCACCCGGTCCCCGTCCCGCAGGTACCTGGGCGGGTCGAAGCCGACCCCGACCCCGGCCGGGGTGCCCATCGCGATCAGGTCGCCGGGCAGCAGCGGGAAGATGCGGGAGATCACGGCGATCACCTCGGGCACGCTGAAGATCATCTCCCCGAGCCTGGCGTCCTGGCGCAGCTCGCCGTTGACCCAGCAGCGGATGCCCCGGCCGTCCAGGCCGGGCAGCTCGTCCGGAGACACGATCACCGGCCCGGCCGGCGTGGCGCCCGCCAGGGACTTGCCCAGGAACCACTGCTTGTGCCGCTGCTGCAGGTCCCTGGCCGTGATGTCGTTGATGACCGTGTAGCCGGCCACGTGGCGGTAGGCGTCGCCGGGCGGGATCCGGCCGCCGCCGGTGCCGATCACCACGCCGAGCTCGATCTCGTAGTCCAGCGCGGCCGTGACCTGGGGGTTAACCGTGATCACGTCCCGCGCGCCGCACAGCGCCGCGGCGGGCTTGGTGAAGATGATCGGTGCCGCCGGCCCGCCCCCGGGCGCCTCGCTCCCGGCCGCCTCGCCTCCGGCCCGGCGGTCTCCGGCCATGCCGCGTCCGGCCGGGCCGTTCCCGGCCGGACCGTTCCCGGCCGGGCCTCCCGCGGCGGCGCGGCCGGCCGCGCTGCGGGCGAAGGCGTCGAACTCCTCGGCGTGCGCGCGGTAGTTCTTGCCCAGGCAGATCACGTTGCGCGGCGGCAGGATCGGCGGCAGCAGCCGGACATCGGCCAGCGCGCCGCCGGCCCGGGCCTGCCGCGGCGCGGCGAGGACATCGAGCACCGAGTAGCCGTTGCGGGACGAGGCCGCGGCCGCCCCGGCCGCCTCGGCCGCCGGACGCCACCGGTACCAGCGCCCGTCCTCCTCCACGCCCAGCACGGCACCATCGCCGGCGCTGAGCATGCCGACCCTCAACGCACGTTACCGATGTGCATGGAGTGACCCGCTTTCCCGCGTGGGACCGCCAGTGACCCTACGTTACGGTTTCAGCGACTATGAAGCAACAGATAATCCATAATCTCTATAAATCTTGGTTTCAGAGGAGAACGTTCATGTTCTGCTAGACTGTAGAGCTATGGCAACCGTCCGTGACCGGAGCACGCTGGGCGGGCAGGTGTACGAGCAGGTGCGCGCCGCGATCCTGTCGGGCCGGCTCCAGCCCGGCCAGCGGCTCAAGGTCGCCGAGCTGTCGGCCGAGCACGGGGTTAGCCTCAACGTGGTGCGTGAGGCACTGAACCGGCTCACCGGCGAGCAGCTGGTCAGGGCCGAGCCGCAGATCGGGTTCGCGGTCACCGACCTGTCCCTGGCCGACCTCGACGACCTGGTGCGGGTGCGGGTGGCAGTGGAGAGCCTGGCCCTGCGCTGGTCCATCGAGGGCGGCGACATGGCCTGGGAGTCGCAGGTGGTCGCCGCTCACTACCGCCTGGCCAACACGCCGATGATGGCCCCGGATAACCCGGACCTGGTGTCCTACGACTGGATCCGGGCGCACTCGGAGTTCCACGGGGTGCTGCTGAGCGCCAGCGACAGCCCGCGGATGCGGGACATCACCCGGGCGCTGTCCGACGCGGCGGAGATCTACCGGCGCTGGTCGCTGCCGCTCACCCCGCGCGACCTGCCGGGCGAGCATGCCGAGATCATGCAGGCAACCCTGGCCCGCGAGCCGGACCGGGCGGTGGCGGCGCTGATCGCGCACATCGAGCAGACCCGCAACACGCTGGTCGAGAACGCGGCTGCCGACGGCGGGGCGGCGTGACCGGCTGACCTGACCGGCTGGCCGGCGCGAGCCCCGTGGCGGGCAGCCGGCGGGACCTGGTGCCTGGCCCCGCCGGCGCCCTCGCCGCGGTGTCCAGCCCAGCCGGACGTGCGCCCGCGACGTTCGTTAGCGGATCGCGAACCTGGTCAGACGCAGGCCGTGCCGTCCCAGTTCGTGCCCTGCGGGCAGCTCTGGGAGACGTAAGCGGCGACGCCGGAGTGGGCCGGCGCGGTAGCAGCGTGGTAGGCCGGCAGGCCGGCCGAGAGAGCGGCAACCGCGAGGACGAACGGCGCCAGGAAATGACGCCTGAGTGCGCGCATGACTGTTTTCCTTTCACATGGTTGGACTACCGGACTGGGCTGAAGCGGCATGCGCGTCCCCCGCCGCCTGACCAGACGGCGGAGCCGGGAGCCGGCCGGGCCCCCGCGCGATGCCTTGCGCGCGCGAGGAGTGACTGCCGCGCCTGCGCCTGCGTGAGGTACCGGCGCGGCAAGGCGCCCAGCCGGACCGGTCGTCCGCCCGCGGCCCGCCTGGCCACCTTCTTGTCAATACGACATTAACTATGGCCGATCGTTAATGTCAATAGGACAGTAAATCTTGCACGGCGGGTTTCCCGGCCGCACCGCGGCCGCGGCAGCTACCTGCCGGCGGGACGGTGGTAGATGCGGTCGGCCTGCGGCAGGCCAGCCGCCTGGTAAGTGCGCTCCAGCCGGGACCAGGCAGCATCGGCGCCGGCCGTATCGTGCTGCCCCGCCAGCGCTCTGGCCAGTGCGTCCAGCGCCGCCGCCGCCAGGTACACCGCGCCGCACTCGCCGGACACGGCCGCCGCCCGCTCCAGCGCCGCGGCCTGCTCGGCCGGCTGCCGGCGGGCCTGGTGCAGCGCGGCAATGCTGAGCCAGGCCCGGCCCTCGAGGAACGCGTCCTCGCCCTCGCTGGCCAGGGTGGCCGCCTCGGTCAGGTACCGATCGGCCACCCCGAGCGCGCCCCTGGCCAGCGCCGCGTCACCCAGCCCGTGCACGGCGTAGGCACGGGCGACGCCGGTGCCGTCACCGCAGGCGTCGAAGACCGCATCGAAGGCGACCTGGGCGCCATCGAGGTCGCCGGCGGCCAGGCAGGCCTGGCCGGTCCAGTACCTGGTCTGCGCGATCAGGCGGGCATCGGCCAGCTCGTCGGCGGCGGCCCCGGCCGCCTCAAGCGCGTGCCGCGCTTCTGCGTAGTGGCGCAGCACCAGATGGGTCTGGCCGGTGAAGCGCAGGACCTGCCACCGCCCCACCGTGTCCCCGCTCGCCTCGTAGCCGGCCAGCGCCTGGCCGAACACCGCCAGCGACTCGGTGAGGCGGCCAAGCCGGCGCAGCGCATGGGCCAGCGTGCGCAGCGCGATGGCCTGGGCGTGCCGGTCGCCCGGTCCGGCCAGCAGGCCGACAGCGCGCTCCAGCTCGGGCACGCCGGGCACGTCGCCCGCGGGCCGGCTGGCGACCAGCGCGGGCTGGCCGAGGCAGGCCAGCACGATGCCCTCGCCGCGCTGGTCGCCCGCCTTCCGGCAGGCGGCGAGCGCCGTGACACCGGTGGCGTACCAGTCGTCGTGGTAGCCGCGGATGGTGTAGAACTCGTGCGCAGACACGGCCAGGTCCCAGCAGATGCTGGTGAGGCCGAGCTCGGCGCAGTGCCCGACCGCTGCCCGGATGCTGGCGCGCTCCTGCTCGAACCAGGCCAGCGGCGCCGCGTCGACCTCGGCCAGCACCTCCGGCGACGCCGCCCAGTCGGGAACCGGGCCGTGCACTACCTCGAAGTCACCCCCGTACAGGCCGGCGTGCGCCCGGCGCACCAGCGTGAGCAGCGCCCGGTAGGCCATGCCGGGTACTGCGTCGCGGGCGCCGGGGTACTCCGACAGCGCCCGGCGGCGGGAGTACTCCCTGGTCAGGTCGTGGAAGCGGTACTGCATGCCGGGCTCCGGCTCGATCATGAAGGTGGCCGCCAGCTGCGACAGCGCCGCCGCCGGGTCCAGGCCGGCGCCGTCGAGCAGGGCCTCGGCCGTCCACAGCCCGAACCGGGTCAGCGGCAGCAGTCCCAGCCCGAGGAACAGCCGGCGCGGCGCGGCGTCCAGCCGCTCGAACCCGGCGCCGATGGTGCGGGCCACGTTGAGCTCGCCGAACGCGAACGCCTCCGGGCCCTGCGCGGCCAGCCGCCGGACCAGCTCCGCGGTGGGCCGGGGATGGCTGTGCACCCGCAGCGCCCCGGCGATCCGCAGCGCCAGCGGCAGGCCACCGCACAGCGCCACGACCTGGCCGACGGCGTCCAGGTCGCCGGTCAGGCTGATCCCCGCGTCCCGCACGATGCGCAGGAACATCTCGGTCGCATCGGCAAAGGTCAGCGGCTCCAGCGGCGCCACGTGATGCGCCCCGCTGACATCCGGCAGCCGCCGCCGGGCGGTGACCAGCACGGCGCAGCCGGGGCTGGCCGGTATCAGGTCGCTGACCTGAGTCCCGCTGGCGGCATCGTCCAGCAGCACCAGCACCCGCCGGCTGGCCAGGATGGTCCGGTACTCCGCGAGCCGCTCGGCCCTGGTTTCCGGCACCCGAGCCAGCCCGAGCGCGCGCAGGAACTGCGCCAGCACCTCGCTGATGTCCGCCGTGCCGCCGCCGCTGCCGCGCAGCTCCAGGTACAGCTGCCCGTCGGGGTAGAGCTCGCGGCACTCGTGCGCGGCCCGCAGCGCCAGCGCGGTCTTGCCGATGCCGCCCGGCCCGGAGATCACGATGACGGGCGCCGCGGCCGCCGGTTCGCGGCGCAGCAGCCAGGACACCTCGGCGGCCAGGTGGTCGCGGCCCACCAGGTCCTCGGCCCTGGGCAGCTGCCGCGGCACGGCCGGAGCCGGGGCGGGCGGCGCTCCCGTGCGCCCGGTGATGGCGGACTCGGCCGCCGCGATCACAGCCTCGTCGCCGCGGGCAACCGCGAAGTGGAACCTGCGCAGCAGCGGGTCGGGCGGGGCGCCGGTCTCCTCCTCCAGCGCCTGCCGGTACCGCTCGTAGCCCTCGGCCACGTCGGCCAGGTGACCGCACCGGTACTGCGCCACCATCAGCTGCTCGCGCAGCCGCCCGTCGGCCGGATACAGCCCGGCCAGCGCGGTCAGCTCGTCCAGGATCCGCTCGGCCCGGCCGCGCTCGAGTTCCAGCTTGAACAGCCGGACCGCGGCGCGCTTGCGCCGCTGCTCCAGCGCGGCGATCTCCTGGCAGAACGCCTCGCTGGACACGTTCGACAGCGGATGCGGTCCGCGCCACAGTCCCAGCGCCCGCCGCAGGCAGCCGATCTCGTCCTCGGCCCGGTGCCGCGCCTGCGCCTCGCCCGCCTCCCGGACCAGCCGCCGGAACAGCAGCGCGTCCACCTCGTCCTCGGCGGCGCGCAGCTCGTAGCCGAACCCGGTGTGGGTCTTGACGTCATCGCGCCGGCCGACCTGGCCGAGCGCGACGCGCACCGCCATCACCCGCTTGTGCAGCTGCGCTTCCCTCGCCTCGTCGCTGCCCCACACGGCGCGGATCAGCTCTGCCTTGGACATCCGGCGGTTGGCGTTGACCAGCAGCACGGCCAGCACCGTCAGGGTGATGCCGCTCGGCAGCTCAAGTGACCCGGCATCCGGCCCGATCTCCAGCTCGCCGAGTAAACGGTAGATCACGTCCATGTTTCCCCCCAAGGACGCATCTCACCCTATATACAGAACGAGCCCCCGACGTTACGCAAGAATCCGCGGCGGCGCAGCGCTCGAGTCCGGTAGATCTTTGGTAGACGCAGCCAGAAAACTGGATTCGCAGCGGTCCCGGATGCCCTGGACGCCTGCGGCGGCGGCCGGGGCTCCGGGTCCGTCATGTTCACCCGGCACCGCCCGATGAGCGGGGGACCCACCGTGACGACGCGGCGTCAGGCGCGTGCGGCCGGCCATCGACCCTGGACCAGCCTGTGGCCATCGCGCACGTCGGCCGCGTCGTCACCGTGGGCGGGGTGACCGGGCCGGCTGCGGCCCGGGGCCACGGCCGCAGCCGATCTGTGGTGCCAGCTCAGCCTCGGCTGCCGCCGGCCGGGCCAGGGCGCAGCGCCGTGGGCGTTACTCCGGCGGCGCTGTCTTCTGCACCGGCCGCACGGTCAGGTACACCAGGCCGGCCGTGGTGCACGCGGTCAGCGGGATCGGCACGGTCTTGGCCCTGGCCTGGCCCGGCGGGCGGACCCGCAGGCCGGCCGCGACGACCGGGTGGCAGGGCCGCGGCCCGCCGCCGCCGGTAACGACGTCGCTGTACTGCACCAGGGCATAGGCGGTGGCATCCCTGGCCAGGGTCACCGTGCGTGTCCTGGACCCGGCCGCGACGGCCGGCCTGCCCAGCCGGCGGCCGCCGAGGCTGACCGCCCAGACACCGGGATGGCCGCGCAGGGTGCAGGCGTGCCCGGACAGGTTGGTGAAGTTCAGGGTGTAGAAGGCGCTGCCCGCTGCCGCGCCGTCCATGGTGAGCCAGATCACCAGGCCGGCCGTGGCGCAGGCCGGCGGCCGGGCCGCCACGGCAGGAGCGGGCGCCGCGGACAGCCGCAGGACACCGCGGGAGCGGCTGCGGCGGCCATGGCGCCGGCCGCCGGGGACAGCGCCGCCGGGGACAGCGCCGCGGCGCAGGCCAGGGCGGTCACCCCGGCCAGGCGGCGGGCGGATCGAGACGGCTGGTACATGACATTCCCCCAGTGCTGAGAAGACTGCGCCCGTAACGGGCTGATACACCGACTGAGCGGGCAGCCCTCCGCCAGATACACCGCTGGCATCGGGGTTACCGGGGGTAACTTCTCAGGCCTCCGGGAGGAGCGAGAGCTGCAGCTGCCGCAGCCGGTCCGGGTCGGCGATCACGTCGATGGCCGTGACCTTGCGCTGCGGGCTGACCGTGAGGGTCAGCACGAGCTGGAGCCGCCCGGCCGGCGCGAACACGATGCTCACCCCCTCGTCCACCAGGGCGAGCTGAGACTGCCTGGCCCGGCCGGCGGAAGCGAGCGCTCCCCGGGAGACCAGCTCGGCGCCCTGCAGCCTGGCCGGACGGCCGGACGGGAGGACGAACCCGTCGCCGGTCAGCACGACATCGGAGTCCAGCAGCGCGACCAGGGCGGAGAAGTCACCGCCGCGGGACGCGGCCAGGAACGCGGCCGTCACCTCCCGCTGCCGGGCGAAGCCGGGGCCCCGGTCCGGGCTGGGCGTGCCGCGCACCCGGCGCCGGGCCCGGCTGGCGAGCTGCCGGGTCGCCTCGGGTGAGCGGCCGAGCACCGCGGCCACCTCGGTGAACGGCATGGCGAACATGTCGTGCAGCACGAACGCGAGCCGCTCGGCCGGGCCGAGCGTGTCGAGCACGACCAGCAGGGCGAGACCGACCGAGTCCGCGAGCACGGCCTCGGCCTCCGGATCGGCAGCCGGGCTGGCCGGGCCGGTGCCGGCCGGGCCGGCCGCGCTGGCCGTGGCCGGCCACTCACCGCCGACCGGCTCTTCCTTCCGGTACCGCCGCGACCGCAGCATGTTGAGGGACACCCGGGCGACCACGGTGGTCAGCCAGCCGCCCAGGTTCGCCACGTCGCTGGTGTCGGCGCTGGTCAGCCGCAGCCAGGTGTCCTGGACCGCGTCGTCGGCATCGCTCATCGAGCCGAGCAGGCGGTAGGCCACCGCCCGCAGGTGCTCGCGGTGCTGCTCGAAGGCTGACGTCAGCCAGTCGGTGTCGGCCATCGTTCCGTTCTCTCGCCCATCTGGTGTCACTACCCTGACACCCGCCAGCCCGCGATCGTGACGGCCGCGGATCGTCAGAGCCGGATGGCATCATGGCAGGATGCGCGGGAGATCCAGGACAGACTGGTGGGGCGTGGTACTCGGGGCACCTGACGCTGGCGCCCTGGCCAGCTTCTACGCCAGCATGCTCGGCTGGCCGATCTCAAGTCAGGACGCGGACGACGCCGCGATCGGCGTCCCCGGCACGTCGTCCTACCTGGCGTTCCAGACCGAACCGGACTACGTGCCGCCGGTCTGGCCGTCGGCGCCGGGCGGCCAGCAGATGATGATGCATCTTGACATCGCGGTTGACGAGCTGGCCGCGGCCGTGGCCGACGCGGTCGAGCTCGGCGCCACGGTGGCCGAGTTCCAGCCGCAGGACGACGTCCGGGTGCTGCTCGATCCGGCGGGCCACCCGTTCTGCCTCTACCTCGACACCGATCCGGACTGACCCGGCCGGGCGGCGGTAACCCGCTGGCCCGCTGCCCGGCCCCGGCCGAGGTCAGCTGGTCCACCCTGGTCAGGGTGCGGAGGATGAGCCAGCCGAACAGCCAGCCGCCCGCCACGTCCTCCGGCCAGTGCCGGCCGAGGTAGAGCCGGGAGCCGCCCTGTGCGGCCGACATCAGCACGACGATCGACCAGAGCACGCGCCGTTCCGCCGGACTTCCCCAGTCCTGCGTCAGCAGGTGCGCCAGCAGCCCGAACGTGATCACGGTGCGGGCGGCGCCGCCGGACGGGAAGTAGCCTGGCGGCCCCACGGAGGTCTCCTGCGGCGGGGCCGACCCCTTGACCATCTGCTGTATCGCCTTCTGCAGGTAAATCTCGGCCACCAGGCCGCCGGCCAGCAGCGGCACCGGCTTCCAGTCCCTGCGCTCGTAGGCGAGCATCCCGCCGACCAGGGCGGTGAAGGGCCCGATGACCGAGTAGTCGCCGATCGTCGTCACCACCTGCTCAAGGCGGCGGGTCAGCTCGGGCGACCGCCGTTCCCGGCAGTACTCGTAGAGCCGGCGCGACGGTCCGGTCGCCCGCTCGCTTTGCAGCAGCCTGCCCAGCGCCCATGAGGACGCGAGGGTAGCCGCGCCACCCGCCGCGAGCGTCCCCAGGACAGCCCCCGACCTGGATATATGACCTTTGAACATCCGGTAACGATAGCCGAGGCAACTCACGCCCGGTCCAGTTAGGTGCCGATTCGGACGGTCATCGCGGACGATTCGGGCGGCCGCTGCGGCGGCGGGTGGCCGTCGCGGTGCCGCAGGCCCGCCGGGCTGGCGGGCGAGAGCCGCGGGACCGGCCTGGCCGGTCACCCGGAACAGGACGTAGCCGTAGCTCAGGCCGGTGGCACCGGGGTTCCTGGCCAGCCAGGCGTCGGCGACCCGGGCCGGGAACTCGATCCGCAGCACCGCGGCCAGGTCCGCCCGGCAGGCGAACTGAAGCCGGGAGCGGACCTCGTGCCGGGTCGCGCCGCGCTCGCGCCACCAGGCGTCGATGGCGGCGGCGGTGCGCAGCGGCGGCCCGGCCGCGCAGGCGGCTAGCAGGCCGGCGAA
Organism: uncultured Actinomycetota bacterium; assembly: GCA_963719705.1. Taxonomy (GTDB): domain Bacteria; phylum Actinomycetota; class Actinomycetes; order Streptosporangiales; family Streptosporangiaceae; genus CAVRCV01. The sequence goes on along the minus strand of CAVRCV010000003.1, from coordinate 18,287 downwards.
CTGGCCCCAGCGGTAATCGTTGGCCACCACGACCAGGCTGCCGCCGGGCCGCAGCACCCGCAGCACCTCGGCCAGCCCGGCGTCCGCGCCCGGCGCGAAGAAATAGGCGAACCGGGCGTGCACCACGTCGGCGCTGGCACCGGGAAGACCCAGGTGCTCGGCCGACCCGGCCCGCACCTCGACCCCGGCCAGGCCGGCGGTCCTGACGGCGGCGCCGCGCAGCAGCGCCGGGTCCGGCTCGATGCCGATCACCCGCCCGGCCTGCTCGGCATAGCAGGGCAGCCAGTAGCCGGTACCGCAGCCAAGGTCAACGATGGTCTTCCCGGCCCACGGCGCCAGCCGGCGCATCGCGCCCAGGACGTGCCCGGCCTGGTCCAGGGCCCGGTTCTCGATCTCGTAGACGGCCGGGCTGCGGCCGATGTTCGGCGCGAAACGCCAGTCGGGAAAGGCCGAGCGGGCCGCCTCAGCCCGGCCGGGGCTCATCCGGGATGCCCCAGGACGGGAACGGCCGCGACGGCGCGACGGCCGGCTTGCGGCCCGGGTTGTAGCCGCGGTTGATCACCTCGGCCAGGTCCTGGACCGTGTCGACGCCGTAGTCCATGTCCGGGTTGTCCCTGGTCAGGATCACGATCCGGTACACCCGGTGCCGCTGGGTGAACACGCCGATGCTGTTGATGACCCAGAGCTCCGGATCGGGCAGCCAGCCGTTCTTCAGGTGCACCTTCACCCCGGCCGGAGTGCCGGCCGGCACTCCCCACCGCTGGGACGGGATGACGTCGGCCATCAGCCTCAGCGCGTAGCCGCGAGACGAGCGGTCGAGCACCCGGTTGTGCACCGCGAGCAGCCGCAGCAGGGTCATCTCGTCCTGCGCGGTGACCTCGGTCAGGCCCCAGTGCGCAACTCCGAGCACGGTGTGCCTCATCCGGGCCAGGTCCAGGAAGTGCTGCAGGTTCGCGATGCCGTCCTGGTCCCACAGCGCGGTTGCCGCATCGTTGTCCGACTCGGTGATCATCTCAGTGGTCAGGACGACATCGCGGTTGGTGAGGTGCTCGTGCCGGACGGCGAGGTCATGCAGCAGCGTGGCGAGGATGAGTACCTTCACGATGCTGGCCGAGTGGAAGTGCCAGCGCGAGCGCAGCCCGCAGGTGATCCTCGTGCGCCCGTCCGCCGCGGCGAGCGCGACCACCGAGGATCGCTGCCGCAGCAGCACCGCTCTGATCTCCCGGGACATCCGCGCCGCGTCCCGGCGGTACCGCTTCGTGGCGGCGGTGCAGATGGCCCGCTGGGCCGCGGCGACCCGGCCCGGCCCGCCCTGCGCCGGAGCCGCCGGAGCCGCCGGGGCCGCCACGGCCGCGCGGGCAGCCAGTGCCGCCGGGCAAGCGGTGAGCAGCAGGCTCGCCGCCGCCAGCGCACCGAGCGCGCCCAGCCAGCGCGACGCAGGACGACGACGCTCAGTTGCCATGGTCAGCTCCCATCTCCGCACACCGGACCCGCGCCGGGGCACATGTGAGACGGCGCGCACGGCCACCAGGTTGGCATGATCGCCCGCACTCATGCCGTTCCGTGCTGACCTGCACTGGGGCGGCTGGCACCGCCCCGGCTGGCACCGCCCCGGCCGGTACCGCCCCGGCCGGCACCGGCCCGGAAGGCGGCCAGGCCCTCGGTCAGGGCCGGATCGGCCAGGCTGGCCTGGCCCCGGCGGAACTCATTCGCCATCGCGTCGTCGCGGCCGAGCGACAGGCTCTCCAGCGCGGACAGCCTGTCGTTGCGGAGGCAGGCCTGCGGCAGTGCGGCCAGCTCCAGGGCCAGCTGCTCGGCGGCCTGCCTGGCCTGGCCGTCCGGCACCAGCCGGCTGATCAGCCCCATCTGGTAGGCCTCGGCGGCGGGCACCGGCCGGCCGGTGAGGATCATGTCCATGGCCAGGCCCAGGCCCACGATCCGGGGCAGCCGCACCGTGCCGCCGTCGATCAGCGGCACGCCCCAGCGCCGGCAGAACACCCCGAACACCGCGTCCTGCTGGGCGACCCGCAGGTCGCACCAGAGCGCCAGCTCGAGCCCGCCGGCCACGGCATGGCCGGCCACCGCGGCGATCACCGGCTTGGACAGCCGCATCCTGGTCGGGCCCATCGGCGCGGTACCTTCGCCCGCGACCCGGTTGCCGCGCGGGGTGCCGATCGCCTTCAGGTCCGCGCCGGCGCAGAACGTGCCGCCCGCGCCGAACAGCACCGCGACCGACGCGGCCGGATCGGCGTCGAAGCCGGCGAACGCGGCGGCCAGTGCCGCCGCTGTCGGGCCGTCGACCGCGTTCCGTGCCCGCGGCCGGTCGATGATGACCGTGGTGACCGGCCCGGCCCGCTCGACCCGCACCGCCCCGCCGGACCCGGCAGTCAGCACGGGGCTGTCACCGGGGTGCCCTTGCACCGGGGCCGCACCGCAGCGTCCTCACCATGGGCCCCCGCACCACGGGCCTTCTACCACGCGACACCGGGGCTGCGCGCATCAGCGGCTAGCCGACCTGCCAGGTGTCGGAGCCGGCCAGCAGCGCGGCCAGGTCGCCGTCACCCTGCTGCTGCCTGGCCTCCTCGATCTGGGCCGACATCAGCTCGTCGTAGCTCGACCGCGGTGCCTGCCGGAAGATCCCGACCGGGGTGTGCGAGAAGTCGGTGCTGTCCAGCCGGGACAGCGCGAACGCGTACGACGGGTCAGCCGCGTGCGCGTCGTGGGTGACCAGCGAGTCCGGGTCACCCGCGGCAGCGTCGACCGCCTCCAGCGAGCCGTACCGGCTGAACCGCAGGCCCTGGCTGCCGTCGGCGCCGAACCGCACCGGCTCGCCGTGCTCCAGCCGGATCAGGTGCAGATCCCGCGAGGACGAGTCGGTGACCGGCGCGAACGCGTCGTCGTTGTAGATCGGGCAGTTCTGGTAGATCTCGATGAACGCGGTCCCCTTGTGGTCGGCCGCGGCCCGCAGCACCCCGGTCAGGTGCTTGCGGTCGGAGTCGATGGTCCTGGCCACGAAGCTCGCCTCGGCACCGAGCGCCAGCGAGACCGGGTTGAACGGCGTGTCCAGCGAGCCGAACGGGGTGGACTTGGTGACCTTGCCCTGCTCCGAGGTGGGCGAGTACTGGCCCTTGGTCAGCCCGTAGATCCGGTTGTTGAACAGCAGGATCTTGATGTTGACGTTCCGGCGCAGCGCGTGGATCAGGTGGTTGCCGCCGATGGACAGCGCGTCGCCGTCGCCGGTGATCACCCAGACCGACAGGTCGGGCCGGGAGGAGGCAAGCCCGGTGGCGATGGCCGGGGCGCGGCCGTGGATCGAGTGCATGCCGTAGCTGTTCACGTAGTACGGCAGCCGGGAGGAGCAGCCGATGCCGGAGATGATCACCAGGTTCTCCCTGGGGATCTCCAGCTCCGGCAGGAACGACTGGAACGCGGCCAGGATCGCGTAGTCGCCGCAGCCGGGGCACCAGCGGACCTCCTGGTCCGACTTGAAGTCCCTGGTGGACAGCTTGGCGTCGGCGTTCGGCACCAGGGTCAGCGAGGCCGGCCGCCGCGGGCCGTCGGCCCCGTCGTTCTCCGGGCCGCCGCCATCCCGGCGCCCGGCTGCATCTGATCAGACATCTGCCATCACATCCCCGATAACCCCGGCCAGCTCGGCGGCCCGGAACGGCAGCCCCCGGACCCGGTTGTAGGAGATCACGTCGGCCAGGTAGCGGCCGCGCAGCAGCAGCGCCAGCTGGCCGAGGTTGATCTCGGGCACGAGCACCTTGTCGTAGTGGCTCAGCACGTCACCGAGATTGGCCGGGAACGGCGACAGGTGCCGCAGGTGCGCCTGCGCGACCGAGCCGCCGGCCAGCCGCACCTGGCGCACCGCCGCGCCGATCGAGCCGTAGGTCGAGCCCCAGCCGAGCACCAGCACCCTGGCGCTGCCGTCCGGGTCGTCCACCTCCAGCGGCGGGATGTCAGCGGCGATCCCGTCGATCTTGGCCTGGCGCAGCCGGACCATCTTGTCGTGGTTGTCCGGGTCGTAGGAGATCGTGCCGGAGCCGTCGGCCTTCTCGATCCCGCCGATCCGGTGCTCAAGGCCGGGCGTGCCGGGGATGGCCCAGGGCCGGGCCAGGGTCTGCGGATCCCGCTGGAACGGCAGGAACTCGGCGGGCTCACCGGGCCCGGTGCTGTCGTTCATGGTCGCGAACTTGAATTCGTCCCGCAGCTTGGCCAGGCTGTCCACGCTGGGGATCCGCCACGGCTCGGCCCCGTTGGCCAGGTACCCGTCGGACAGGATGATCACCGGCGTGCGGTACTTGACCGCGAGCCGCACCGCCTCGATCGCGGTGTCGAAGCAGTCGGCCGGGGTGGACGGGGCCAGGATCACCACCGGGGACTCGCCGTTGCGGCCGTACAGCGCCATCAGCAGGTCGGCCTGCTCGGTCTTGGTCGGCATGCCGGTGGACGGCCCGGCCCGCTGGATGTCGCAGACGATCAGCGGCAGCTCGACCGAGGCCGCCAGGCCGATGGTCTCGGCCTTCAGGCACATGCCGGGGCCGGAGGTGGTGGTCACGCCGAGGCTGCCGCCGAACGCGGCGCCGAGCGCGGCGCCGACGCCGCTGATCTCGTCCTCGGCCTGGAACGTGCGCACGCCGAACCGCTTGAGCTTGGACAGCTCGTGCAGGATGTCCGAGGCCGGGGTGATCGGGTAAGAGCCGAGGAACAGCGGCAGCCCGGACCGGCGCGACGCCGCCACCAGGCCGTAGGCCAGCGCCAGGTTGCCGGTGATGTTCCGGTAGGTGCCCGGCTGCTGGACCGCGGGCTTCACCTCGTACTGGACCGAGAAGTCCTCGGTGGTCTCGCCGTAGTTCCAGCCCGCCTGGAAGGCGGCCACGTTGGCCTTCATGATCTCCGGCTTGGCCGCGAACTTGGACTGGAGGAACTTCATCGTGCCCTCAGTCGGGCGGCTGTACAGCCAGGAAAGCAGGCCGAGGGCGAACATGTTCTTGGCCCGCTCGGCGTCCTTGCGGGTGATCTCGAAGCCCTCGAGCGCCTTGACCGTGACCGAGGTGAGCGGAATCGCGTGCAGCGCGTAGCCGTCCAGCGAGCCGTCTTCCAGCGGGTTCTGCGCGTAGCCGACCTTGGTCAGGTTGCGCTTGGTGAACTCGTCGGTGTTGGCGATGATGTCGGCGCCACGGGGCACGTCGCCGAGGTTGGCCTTGAGCGCGGCCGGGTTCATCGCGACCAGCACGTCGGGCGCGTCACCGGGGGTCAGGATGTCGTGATCGGCGAAATGCAGCTGGAAGCTGGACACGCCGGGCAGGGTGCCCGCCGGGGCGCGGATCTCGGCCGGGAAGTTCGGCAGCGTGGACAGGTCGTTGCCGAATGTGGCAGTTTCCTGGGTGAACCTGTCGCCGGCCAGCTGCATGCCATCGCCCGAGTCGCCGGCGAACCTGATGATGACACGATCTAGCTGGTGGACCTGCTTGGTCACAGTCTCCTGGACCTCCTCCACGCGCCGAGGCCGGGTAAGACGCGGTGACGGCGTGCATCCTTGGGCGCCGCCCCATTGCCGGGGCGCTGAGGGTTAGGGCGACTCGTATCCTACCGGCGCCGTCGCGCCGCAATTGGCTGCAAGTGCCCCTGAGCTGCTGCGATGGGCCTCACCAGTCTCCGGGTGTCCGAGTCGACGCGGCCTAGCGGCGGCTATTCCTAATTCTATGACACAACCGCTCCTACTAGTCTCTCAGTTGGATTACGTCGCGGTTCCTCGGGCCGGTTCAGATGGCCGGCCGCGAGCCGGATCCCGACCGCCGGGCGGCTCGCACCGCTGGACGGCACCGGCCGCCTGGCGCTGCACGGCGCGGTGAAAATTCGGTTACTCAGAGTGTCATCTCGACTGCGCACTGGCGCGTCTTACTCCCGTAGTGCTGCTCAACCTGGTTGGCGTCAGCTCGGCGGGGGCCGAGCGGCGAGCATGATCTCCCGCCCGATGAGGAGGCCGCGAAGTCAATGACTGATCTTGCGCAGGTGCCAGCGGAGCGACGGGCCGTTGCCATCCCCAAGCCGTCAGCCATCCGGCCAGGGCAGGCACTGCCGAAGCCAGCACTGCCGAAGCCAGGACTGCAGAAGTCCGGACTGCCTGGTGCGGTGCTTCCCGGTGCCACGCTGCCGGACCCCGTGCTGCCCGGTGCGGTGCTGCCGGTGCGGTGCTGCCTGGTGCGGTGCTGCCTGGTGCGGTGCTGCCTGGTGCGGTGCTGCCCGGTGCCGTGCTGCCCGGTGCCGTGCTGCCCGGTGCCGTGCTGCCCGGTACGGTGCCGGTGCAGGTGCAGCGGGATTGCGTGGCCCGGCCGGAGGCCAGCCGGGCCGGTGCTCGCGGCGCCCTGGCGGCGGCGCTGGCCGGCGTCCACCTCGGCTGCCGGGACCGGCAGTTCCTCAGCCGGCTGGTGCACTGGGACAAGCGCAGCGCGGCCTCGGTCGCATCCCTGATCCGGCGGGCCAGGCTGGCCGGGCGCGCCGAGGCGGCCCTCACGCCGCGGCAGCACGAGGTCGTCATGATGGCGCTACGGGATGCCGCCGTTTACCGCGCTTCCGGTGCGGACGCGATCGGCTGCTGGGACTGCGAGAACTGCCCCGGCAGCCAGTGCGCCGATCACGCCAGGGACTCCGACCGGTCCCGCGGGTACGCCGACCTGGCGGTCCAGCTATCCGGCCTGGCCAGGGAGCCAGCGCTGGGGCAGCTCGCGGAGGTCACCGGCTACCGCCACCCGACCCCGGTCGCCTCCTAGCTCACGCCTGCCCCGGCGGTCAGAGCCCGAGGCAGCCGTGCTGCCGACGCCCGTGCTGCTGACGCCGTGCTGCCGACGTGCTGGGCTCGCACCAGCCCCAGGCTCGCTGGCGCTGAATCGGCCAGGGCGGGCGTTCCGGCCAGGGCCGGGGTTATTGCCCCGGTCACGGCCGTGATCACGGCGACCGCCCTGCGGGCCTGCGCGCGAGCGAGCATCCTGCCTGACCGCCTTCCGTCGGGTCGGCGACGGAGGCTGACACGGCCCGCCAGGCAAGGAAAGTAGTTGTCCCGATGCGCCGGAGCGGACTGAATCATCAGATCACGGGCAATTATCGGTATCACAATTCGGTAATACCGATAAACAGGTTGACAATTATCTCAGGCTTTTACTGATCCGGGCAGCCTCAGTTCGTGGCCCGCCACTTACCGTGGCTGGTCTGCTCGACCAGCCCTGCTGCCTCGTCCTCGGTCAGCCAGCGCTGCACCGTCTGCCCGGTGACCCCGAGTTTCTCAAGTTCAAACAGCCGGGCGATGATCGCGGGTGTGGTGCCCCTGGCCCCGTTGCGGCGAATGAAGTCCCGCATCCGGTGCCTGGCCGGGTGCGGGACCTCATTAGCCTGCGGCCCCTCGTTCTGGCTTAAGGTCTTCCGGGTGCTCGCGGGACCCGCCGTCGCGGCCGAACGATCGACATCGGACAGGTCGGAGATGATCTGCTGGAACCTCCGCTCGGTCGAGCCGGGCGGCACGGTGAGGGCACCGGCCGGGGAGCTTCCGGTGATGGCGAGATGCCCGGCCCGCTCGCCGGTCCACCGGCCCGCGTACTCCGGGCCGAGCGCCTCGGCCAGCAGCGGGTCCGGACCGGGGCGGATCCAGCCGGTGCGCTCGGCGATCGGGCCGATCTGGTCATGCTCGAGCCGGTAGAACTTGACCGGCAGCACCCGGCCGGTCTTGCCCTGCTGCACGATGCCGGAGCCGGGGTGGGTGAGGCGGGTCAGGTCGGCGGCGATGTGCACGTCGTCCGGGATGATCAGATGGGCGTCCGCCTCGGTGGCCACGCCGAGGCCGATCCGCAGGCCGCATTGCGACTTCAGGTCGCCCGAGCCGGTCATGGTGACCGAGCCGCGCTGGGTAGCCAGGATCGGGTCGATGGCCTCCGACCGGCCGGTGACGGTGAGCTGGGTCATCAGCCCGGCGAGGGTGGTGTTCGTGGTGCCCTGCAGCGAGGTGCGCGGGCCGCCCATGCCGTAGCCGAGGATCACCGCGGCCTCGTCCACGATCAGCAGGATGGCGGGCTGATGCTCGGACGGGATGATCTTCTCGCCGCCGGAGCCTGACTTGCTGCGGGCCTCGATCGCGCGCAGGCCGGCCCGGATCATGATCTCGGCTTCCTCCCGGGTGGTGGCCACCCAGTCGAGCACCGGGTTCGGGGTCCGGTGCGCCAGCCACGGCGCGAGCCACGGCCCGGCCATCCGGCCGCCCTTCAGGTCGATCGCCCACGGCAGCACGTCCACGCACCGGGCCAGCTGCGCGATCAGCACGTTCAGCAGATTCGACTTGCCCTGGCCGCGCAGGCCGACGATGAGCGTGGCGACCTCGCGGAGAGTGAGCGCGCAGACGGTGCCATCCTCGTAGACCCCGATCGGGATCGGCCGGTTGATGGTCAGGCTACGGGCCTCGACCGGCAGCGGGATCGTCTCGGCCAGCACGTCCCGCTCGCTGACGTGCAGGATCACCTCGTGCGCGCCGCTGGCGCCGCGCTCGAACCGGAGCGACCCGTGCCGCATCCGCGCCGCTACCTCAAGCCGTTCCCTGGAGCCGGCCAGCTGGGTATAGGTGACCCGGCCGGAGCGGGGCAGGTGCAGCCGTACCCGGTAGCCGCACAGCGTGTCGCCCCGCTCGATGAACTGGATGCCCTGGTACCCGATCCGGCTGAGCAGCTCCGGCCAGCGCCTGCTCTCCGCGGCCGCCGCGGCCTCAGCCAGGCGGCGGCGCTCGGCCTCGGCCAGCCGGGCCTCATGCGCCCGCAGCGGGGGCCACAGCGAGATCAGGGCCGCCGCGGGGATGATCAGCGCGATGACCGCCGGGTAGGCCCACGGCCTGGTCACCACCGCGTAGACGAGCCAGCCCGCGCCGCACGCGCCGCAGGCGCTGATCCACGCGGCGGCCAGGCCAGTCCGGGTGAGCAGCACCGCGGCCACGGTGATCCCGCCGGCGATGGCCACGGCCGTGATCACGATGGCCAGGCTGGGCACCCGGATCACGCTGGCCGCCGCCGCGACCGCGAACAGGGCCGCGATGATCGGCAGGCCCCGCCCGGTAGCGAGCCACCAGGCGGGATGGCCGCGATGGGCCGGTGGCGCCGCCGTCGCCGTCCGCTCGCTCGATCCGCTGGTCACCGGCATCTCCCGTCCGTGACTGGGGTTACTGGCTCGTCGTCCGGGCTCGTCGTCACTGGCGCTGGATGTCACTGGCTCTGGCACGTCGCCTGGCCCTGGCACTCCTCTCTGGCAGGTGGCTTGGCTCTGGCATGTCACTGATCCGGTCCTGGCGGTCACTGCGCTACGTCACTGGTTCTGGGACACGTCCCAGATCTGCTCGTTCGGCCGCGGCGACTCGATCCGCTCCAGCTCCTGCGCGTGCGCGGCCCGGTGCACCGCGTGCGCCTCGCCGGAGAAGTCCGCCATGCCGGCCACGGTCGCGGCGATCTCGTTCAGCCGTTCCGGCACGGACGGATCGACCGGGAAGTCGGCGCCGAGCGTGCCGGCCACGTGGCCGATGCTCACGGAGACCGCCTCGAACAGGCGCGGTAGCCCGGACAGGAACATGTCCAGGTCAACAGCGTTCTCCGGCTGCCAGGAGCCGATATGTGACTCCACCGCCTCGGCGGCGGCGTCGATACGGTTGGACACCCGAGGGTTCCCTTCTGCTGGTGCTCATGCCTGCGGCACTGCTGATGCGGCCAGCGTCCTTGCTGGTGAGACGGCCAGCGTCGGTGCTGGCACCGCTCGTGGCCGGCTGCTGTCCCGGCGGGCCGGCCCGGCCCGGTTCCGGGCCGTCCGGAACCGCGAGCCCGTGACCGGGTGCTGCCTTCCGCCCGGCCGGCTGCCCGCTCGCCGCAGCCCCTCGGCCGCAGCGGGCGGCCCGACCGCGCAGTGCCCCGAGCCACGGACGCCAGCACGGCAACGACAGTGGGTGCTGGCGAGGGGAGATAGCGTAGTGACTCCTGCGACGGCAGTTACCGCGGCCCCGGCAACAAAATGGCCGCGGCGCTGCTGACCCAGGTACGGCCGTGGGCGCGCTCGGGACCCCGGCCGCTTCGCCATTTCCGTGTCGGGCATCCTCGTGTCCTACTTCGAGATTAAACGCTGTTATCCACAGCTACCAGATGCGCGACGGCGTGGATGCAGTGCGTTACCCGCACCGCCCGGCGGTGCGGGCATGGCCAGCCCGAACCTTCCGTCGGTTGCCAGCTCGCTGGGAACGGTCAGATGTACGGCGGGTCGGCTCCGTGCGGGGCATTCGCGGGCCGGGCTGGTCCGGCTCGTTGCTGCCGGGCCATCCTGGCCGGCCCGCGGCTGTCGGCGGGCTGCTGCGGCCAGGCGCCGGCTGTCGGCCAGCCGCCGGCTGTTGGCGGGCTGCTGCGGCCGGCGCCGGCTGTTGGCGGGCCGCGGCCATCGGCGGGCTGCTCAGCGATAGTTGACGAACTGGAGCGCGAGGTCGAGCTCCCTGCCCTTGAGCAGGCCGATCACCGCCTGGAGATCGTCCTTCTTCTTCGCGTAGACGCGCAGCTCATCGCCCTGAACCTGGGCCCGGACGCCCTTCGGCCCCTCGTCCCGGATGATCTTCGAGATCTTACGGGCGTTGTCCTGCGAGATGCCTTCCTTGATCGACACGGAGATGCGGTACTCCTTGGCCGACAGCCTCGGCTCCCCGGCGTCGAGCGCCTTCAGCGAGACCGACCGCTTGACCAGCTTTTCCTTGAAGACGTCCAGCACCGCGGTGGCCCGTCCCTCGCTGTTGGCCTTGATCTCGACAGCCTGGTTGCCCGACCAGGTGATCGATGCGCCCACGCCACGGAAGTCGAACCGGGTGCCGATCTCCTTGGCCGTCTGATTCAGCGCGATGTCCACGTCCTGGTGACTGACCTTGGACACGATGTCGAAAGAGGATTCTGCTGCCACGCCCCCAGGTTAGACGCCCGGAGGCGGTGGAGCATGAAGATCAGGACCGGCGGCCCAGCCGATGCTGACCGGCAGGGATACGTGTCTGCCAGACAGCGCGGCTTCCGCTATCCTTCACTGTGCCGTCACAGCAGGCGGCGCCAGGCAGGTTGCCCGAGTGGCCAAAGGGAGCGGTCTGTAAAACCGTCGGCTCAGCCTACGTTGGTTCGAACCCAACACCTGCCACCACCAGCGGAAACGGCCCCTGGCCAGCGAAGATGCGGCCGGGGGTTGATCTTGTGAGTGCCCGGCCGCTACCGGGTGCTCCCGGCTGTTCACGACTGCTGGCGTAACCACGGCGAAACGCAGGCCCCAGTCTGTGCCGGGGAGGCTGGGGCAATCGCAGATGGTGAGGATCACGGTCTCGCCGGGCGGCATGCAAGCGTAGATACTGCCCAACACGGCGCGCATGAGCTGACCAGCCCTCATGCCTTCCACCACCTCCAGCTTCGGTCGGCCGGTATGTCGTGCTCCAATTGAGTCAGCCGCGCTGTCATATCGTCCAGACTCCGACCGTTTCGTAGGTCAAGTCCTTTGGCGTGGTGTATGGGCAGCAACTGACGCGTGATCCTTCTTCTGGGTTATGCGCTGAGCGCTGGCATGCTCGTGGCTGGGTGCACCTCCGTGGTCTGGTCGCAGGGGGTGACGCGGGATCGGGCGAGGACGTCGACACCGAGGTAGCGGCGGCCTTCGGCCCATTCGTCGTGCTGCTCGGCCAGGACGGCGCCGACGAGGCGGATCAGGGAGTTGCGGTCGGGGAAGATGCCGGCGACGTCGGTGCGCCTGCGGATCTCCCGGTTCAGCTTCTCCTGGGGATTACCGGACCAGATCTGCCGCCACAGCTCCTTCGGGAAGCTGGTGAAGGCGAGCACGTCCGGGCGGGCGGCATCCAGGTGCGCGGCGACCTGCGGCAGCCTGGCGGTGACGGCGTCGATGAGCCGGTCGTACTGGGCGTGGACGGATGCGGCGTCGGGCTGGTCGTAGACCGAGTGCAGCAGCGTCCGCACCCACGGCCAGGACGCCTTCGGGGTGGCGGACATGAGGTTCGCGGCGTAATGAGTGCGGCATCGTTGCCACGCGGCGCCGGGCAGCGTCGCGCCGATTGCCTCGGTCAGCCCGCGGTGGGCGTCGGAGGTGACCAGCGCGACGCCGGACAGGCCGCGGGCGGTCAGGTCCCGGAAGAAGCCCAGCCACCCGGCGCCGTCCTCGGCGGAGGTGACCTGCAGTCCCAGGATCTCCCGGTGCCCGTCAGCGTTCACGCCGGTGGCCAGCAGGGCGTGCACGTTCACCACCCGGCCGCCCTCGCGGACCTTCAGCACCAGCGCGTCCGCCGCGACGAACGTGTACGGCCCGGCGTCCAGCGGCCGGGTCCGGAAGTCCTCCGCCACCGCGTCCAGGTCGGCGGCCATCACGCTGACCTGGGACCTCGACAGCGAGGTGATGCCCGGGGACTGCACCAGCTTCTCCATCCGCCGGGTCGACACGCCCAGCAGGTAGCACGTCGCCACCACCGACGTCAGGGCCGCCTCGGCGCGGCGGCGGCGTTCCAGCAGCCAGTCCGGGAAGTAGCTGCCCTGCCGCAGCTTCGGGATCGCCAGGTCCAGCGTCCCGGCCCTGGTGTCGAAGTCACGGTGCCGGTAGCCGTTGCGGACGTTCACCCGGTCCGGGCCGGGCATCCCGTACGGGGCGCCGCAGACCGCGTCGGCCTCTGCCGACATCAGCGCATCCAGGAACGTGGTCAGCAGCGACCGCAGCAGATCCGGCGACGCGGACTCCAGCTGGTCGTGCAGAAAGCGGGCAGGATCGATACTGGGCTTGACGGCCATCGCGTAGTTCTCCTTCGAGTCGACTTGGCAGGTCTCTCGAAGGATCACGCGGTGGCCGCCCTCACGTCTTCACGCCACGCCCATCAGCGAGCGGGTCGGTACACCACTCTGCTGGACTCAACTTCAGCCCCTTGGTGTCAGACTGGGACTGATGCATGAAAGGGAGCGGTCCGCAACACCGCTGCCAGCGCCTCCGCGTCGGCTACAGCCCAGATCGCCGCAGATCAGCGGTCCGGCTGTGTCGCGCTTCGCGACCGGGTGGCCATCTTGCGGCGAGTACGCGGAGACGTTCTAGGTACCAGCGGGCTGGTCCACGCGAAATCTGCTGGCAGCCGCCGCTTGCGCTGGGCAGTGGTGTTGCGGGCAGCCTGGCTTCCGGCGACGCCAGGCCGTCCGTGCGCAGTCACTGGGTTGCACCAGTGCCGTTGCCCCTGCGTGAGCACTACCGACGGTAACCAAGGCAGGCACTGCCTTCTGAGCAGATGGTGCCGACTATGCGCTATCAGCCGAGGATCCATGAAATTAAACCATACCCTGTCCGATTATGGCTAAGTATCAGTGCGAAGGCTTCGGCAGCTGTACCACTGCTAGCCTATTTGAAGATAACTACTCCACGTTCACTGAGAAGATCGATCCATCCGATGTAGCAGAGTACAAGCTGGTATCCGTTTGCAGGCCGGCCACTTCTGAAGCTTCGTCACTCGGCTCTGAAAATAGCCGCTCTGCGAATGCGAACTGGGCGTCGGCAATGGCTTCTGGACGCTCGGTCAGTTCCTGGTCGATCGCCGCGTCAACTGCATACCCGATGTGCAGTCTTTGACCAGCCACGTCCACAGTCACGGTCGTCCCGCGGGCGGGTCCGTACGGCGTCTCGAATTCGACGCGCTGTCGTCGCTGTCGTGCGAGACGCCGCCGCATGACGGCAGGAGCCCACCGATCGAGAGCTGACATATTGCCGCTGAAGTCAGCAAGGGCCGCCCAGGACGCGCGCACCGATGCGTTCGTGAGTACATCCGGCGGTACGTCCTTGACGTTATCCTGCAGCTGGAATCCGGCGGCCTGGTCGATTGTGTTCGAGTTGACGGGATAGGAGGGCTCATCATCTTCTGCAGGGTCGATCGCCAGATATGACATCTGGTCGTTCATAGTTACTGTGCTGATAGCCAGCCCTCTTGGTACACGTCCTCCGATCGTGATGCCGGTCAGTTGCTGGGCCGCGCTCGCCAACTGGCGGACGGCATAGCTGATGCTGCTGCTTGTTCCCTTACATTCCAGGGCGCGAACCCGGTACATACGCTGGCTCGACGGGTCAGGGGCGATGAGCAGGTAGTCCGGACGCCGATCTCTGATAGCTCGGACGGCATGCCGTGAGCCCCCAGCGAAGACATAGCGATCATCGAGCGCAGCATCGACATCGACGATACTCACTGGAAGCCCGGCTGCGCCCGTCCGCTCGAACCAGCTGCTCGCCAGCAGTGCGCCGAACCCGATGCCCATCTCTTCGGAGGTGACACGACGCTGGTTGCCCCTGATGCGTTGACCAGCCTCGCTGAGTGCCAATGCAGGGAGTGAAGATCCCTCGTCAAGGTGCTCAAACAAACCAATGTAACGTACGAGCGCCCAGTGGAGGTACATGTCGAGGAGATCGTCTTGATACCGCGGCCGCGTGACATATGAGAGCCTGTGTAAAGCGCGAAAGGGCAAGAGCGTGACGCCGTCCACCAGGCCAGCCGCTGGCGTAAGCGGTTTGCTGCTGTCAGCGAAGCCCGGCGCTTCCTCAATCCGGCTGGCAAGCTGCCAGTCACTCCTGCCGTGAAGACGCGCCAGCGACCCGATGACATGGCGCGCACGAGAAAAGTCCATAGCCAAGTGTCTCAGGGCGCCACCGCGGTAACGAGGAATCTAGGAATCTGGGGGCCAAGCCGCTGACGCCACCAGAAGGCGCTTGGTATGTGTTGTGGCGGCGAGCGAATAATAGTCAAGAGGTGGCGCCCTGAGACACTTGGCTATGGACTTTTCTCGTGCGCGCCATGTCATCGGGTCGCTGGCGCGTCTTCACGGCAGGAGTGACTGGCAGCTTGCGAGCCGGATTGAGGAAGCGCCGGGCTTCGCTGACAGCAGCAAACCGCTTACGCCAGCGGCTGGCCTGGTCGACGGCGTCACGCTCTTGCCCTTTCGCGCTTTACACAGGCTCTCATATGTCACGCGGCCGCGGTATCAAGACGATCTCCTCGACATGTACCTCCACTGGGCGCTCGTACGTTACATTGGTTTGTTTGAGCACCTTGACGAGGGATCTTCACTCCCTGCATTGGCACTCAGCGAGGCTGGTCAACGCATCAGGGGCAACCAGCGTCGTGTCACCTCCGAAGAGATGGGCATCGGGTTCGGCGCACTGCTGGCGAGCAGCTGGTTCGAATTGACAGCCGAAGCCGGGCTTCCAGTGAGTATCGTCGATGTCGATGCTGCGCTCGATGATCGCTATGTCTTCACTAGGGGTCCGCGAGCAAGTCGTCCGAGCTATCAGAGATCGGCGTCCGGACTACCTGCTCATCGCCCCTGACCGGTCGATGCCAGCGTATGTACCGGGTTCGCGCCCTGCAATGTTGGTGAACAAGCAGCAGCATCAGCTATGCCGTCCGCCAGTTGGCGAGCGCGGCCCAGCAACTGACCGGCATCACGATCGGAGGACGTGTACCAAGAGGGCTGGCTATCGGCACAGTAACTATCAACGACCAGATGTCATATCTGGCGATCGACCCTGCAGAAGATGATGAGCCCTCCTATCCCGTCAACTCGAACACAATCGACCAGGCCGCCGGATTCCAGCTGCAGGATAACGTCAAGGACGTAGCGCCGGATGTACTCACGAACGCATCGGTGCGCGCGTCCTGGGCGGCCCTTGCTGACTTCAGCGGCAATATGTCAGCTCTCGATCGGTGGGCTCCTGCCGTCATGCGGCGGCGTCTCGCACGACAGCGACGACAGCGCGTCGAATTCGAGACGCCGTACGGACCCGCCCGCGGGACGACCGTGACTGTGGACGTGGCTGGTCAAAGACTGCACATCGGGATGCAGTTGACGCGGCGATCGACCAGGAACTGACCGAGCGTCCAGAAGCCATTGCCGACGCCCAGTTCGCATTCGCAGAGCGGCTATTTTCAGAGCCGAGTGACGAAGCTTCAGAAGTCGCCCGCCTGCAAACGGATACCAGCTTGTACTCTGCTACATCGGATGGATCGATCTTCTCAGTGAACGTGGAGTAGTTATCTTAAATAGGCTAGCAGTGGTACAGCTGCCGAAGCCTTCGCACTGATACTTAGCCATAATCGGACAGGGTATGGTTTAATTTCATGGATCCTCGGCTGATAGCGCATAGTCGGCACCATCTGCTCAGAAGGCAGTGCCTGCCTTGGTTACCGTCGGTAGTGCTCACGCAGGGGCGACGGCACTGGTGCAACCCAGTGACTGCGCACGGACGGCCTGGCGTCGCCGGAAGCCAGGCTGCCCGCAACACCACTGCCCAGCGCAAGCGGCGGCTGCCAGCAGATTTCGCGTGGACCAGCCCGCTGGTACCTAGAACGTCTCCGCGTACTCGCCGCAAGATGGCCACCCGGTCGCGAAGCGCGACACAGCCGGACCGCTGATCTGCGGCGATCTGGGCTGTAGCCGACGCGGAGGCGCTGGCAGCGGTGTTGCGGACCGCTCCCTTTCATGCATCAGCCCCAGTCTGACACCAAGGGGCTGAAGTTCAGTCCAGCAGAGTGGTGTACCGACCCGCTCGCTGATGGGCGTGGCGTGGAGACGTGAGGGCGGCCACCGCGTGATCCTTCGAGAGACCTGCCAAGTCGACTCGAAGGAGAACTACGCGATGGCCGTCAAGCCCAGTATCGATCCTGCCCGCTTTCTGCACGACCAGCTGGAGTCCGCGTCGCCGGATCTGCTGCGGTCGCTGCTGACCACGTTCCTGGATGCGCTGATGTCGGCAGAGGCCGACGCGGTTTGCGGCGCCCCGTACGGGATGCCCGGCCCGGACCGGGTGAACGTCCGCAACGGCTACCGGCACCGTGACTTCGACACCAGGGCCGGGACGCTGGACCTGGCGATCCCGAAGCTGCGGCAGGGCAGCTACTTCCCGGACTGGCTGCTGGAACGCCGCCGCCGCGCCGAGGCGGCCCTGACGTCGGTGGTGGCGACGTGCTACCTGCTGGGCGTGTCGACCCGGCGGATGGAGAAGCTGGTGCAGTCCCCGGGCATCACCTCGCTGTCGAGGTCCCAGGTCAGCGTGATGGCCGCCGACCTGGACGCGGTGGCGGAGGACTTCCGGACCCGGCCGCTGGACGCCGGGCCGTACACGTTCGTCGCGGCGGACGCGCTGGTGCTGAAGGTCCGCGAGGGCAGCCGGGTGGTGAACGTGTCGCCCTGCTGGCCACCGGCGTGAACGCTGACGGGCAATGGGAAATCCTGGGACTGCAGGTCACCTCCGCCGAGGACGGCGCCGGGTGGCTGGGCTTCTTCCGGGACCTGACCGCCCGCGGCCTGTCCGGCGTCGCGCTGGTCACCTCCGACGCCCACCGCGGGCTGACCGAGGCAATCGGCGCGACGCTGCCCGGCGCCGCGTGGCAACGATGCCGCACTCATTACGCCGCGAACCTCATGTCCGCCACCCCGAAGCGTCCTGGCCGTGGGTGCGGACGCTGCTGCACTCGGTCTACGACCAGCCCGACGCCGCATCCGTCCACGCCCAGTACGACCGGCTTCATCAACGCCGTCACCGCCAGGCTGCCGCAGGTCGCCGCGCACCTGGATGCCGCCCGCCCGGACGTGCTCGCCTTCACCAGCTTCCCGAAGGAGCTGTGGCGGCGGATCTGGTCCGGTAATCCCCAGGAGAAGCTGAACCCGGAGATCCGCAGGCGCACCGACGTCGCCGGCCTCTTCCCCGACCGCAACCCCCTGATCCGCCTCGTCGGCGCGTCCTGGCCGAGCAGCACGACGAATGGGCCGAAGGCCGCCGCTACCTCGGTGTCGACGTCCTCGCCCGATCCCGCGTCACCCCCTGCGACCAGACCACGGAGGTGCACCCAGCCACGAGCATGCCAGCGCTCAGCGCATAACCCAGAAGAAGGATCACGCGTCAGTTGCTGCCCATACACCACGCCAAAGGACTTGACCTACGAAACGGTCGGAGTCTGGACGATATGACAGCGCGGCTGACTCAATTGGAGCACGACATACCGGCCGACCGAAGCTGGAGGTGGTGGAAGGCGTGCGGGCTGGTCGCTATGCGCGCCGTGTTGGGCAGTATCTACGCTTGCGTGCCGCCCGGCGAGACCGTGGTCCTCCCCATCTGCGATTGCCCCAGCCTCCCCGGCACAGACTGGGGCCTGCGTTTCGCCGTGGTTACGCCAGCAGTCGTGAACAGCCGGGAGCACCGGGTAGCGGCCGGGCACTCACAAGATCAACCCCCGA
>CAVRCV010000002.1:0-319964 GCA_963719705.1 uncultured Actinomycetota bacterium | reverse complement strand
GAGGATAGGAGATTCGAACTCCTGAGGGGTTGCCCCCAACACGCTTTCCAAGCGTGCGCCCTAGGCCACTAGGCGAATCCTCCGTCGGCAAGCCTAACGGGTACCGGCCGGCGGTGGCCAGTCTCGCCACGGCGAGGATATGCGTGCTTTGGCACCGAATACCCGCTCCAGCTGGACTGCACCAGCGGGCAGTTAGAAGGTGTGATCGAAAAAGTTTGTGGGAGCAGCCATTTCCGACCGCAGAGCTGAGCCTAAACGGATAAAAACCGCATTTCGCCGGTCGGTTCACGCGGCTCGGTCGGAGGCAGTCGGTTCATCGGAAGCGGCGGCGCGGAGCTGGATGGCACTCTGGCAGGCGCGGCTGCGCTGGCTGACTCGGCTGACTCGGTCGTCCTGGCCGCGGGCTGTCGGCGGGACTGGCTAGACTGGCCAGCAGACCCCTCGCACGGCGTTTATCCCGCCAACCCCCCCAGGGCCGGAAGGCAGCAAGGGTACGCGGGCTCTGACGGGTGTGCGGGGGGTCCTCTACCGTCCTGGCAGGGATGAGGTCATGGCAGGCGACACCCCCAGTCCCGATCCGGCTCCCGGCCCCGCGGATGAGGCGCGGGGGGAGCGCGCGGCCGCTCCGCTGGCCCTCTACCGCAGGTACCGGCCGGCCAGCTTCGCCGACGTGAAAGGGCAGGAACACGTCACCGAGCCGCTCCGGCAGGCGCTGCGCAGCGGCCGGGTGCACCATGCCTACCTGTTCAGCGGGCCGCGGGGGTGCGGCAAGACGTCCAGTGCCCGGATCCTGGCCCGCTCGCTGAACTGCGAGCTCGGGCCGACGCCGGACCCGTGCGGCAAGTGCGCCTCCTGCGTGGCCCTGGCCCCGGCCGGGCCGGGCAGCATCGACGTGATCGAGATCGACGCGGCCTCGCACGGCGGCGTCGACGATGCCAGGGACCTGCGCGAGCGGGCGTTCTACGCGCCGGTCTCCGGCCGGTTCAAGATCTACATCATCGACGAGGCGCACATGGTCACCGGCGGGGGCTTCAACGCCCTGCTCAAGCTCGTCGAGGAGCCGCCGCCGCACCTGAAGTTCGTGTTCGCCACCACCGAGCCGGAGAAGGTCATCCCGACCATCAGGTCGCGGACGCACCACTACCCGTTCCGGCTGGTGCCGCCGGCCGTGCTGCGGGAGCTGCTGGAGCAGATCCTGGCCAGCGAGGGCGTCGCCTACGAGCCCGGCGTGCTGCCGGTGGTGATCCGGGCCGGGGCCGGCTCGGTGCGCGACTCGCTGTCCGTGCTGGACCAGCTCATCGCCGGGTCGGACGAGTCCGGGCTGAGCTACGAGCGCGCGGCCGCGCTGCTCGGCTACACCGACGATGCGCTGCTCGACGAGATCGTCGAGGCGTTCGCGGCCGGGGACGGGGCGGCCGTGTTCGGCGCCGTGGACCGCGTGGTCGAGGGCGGGCACGACCCGCGCCGGTTCGCCGCCGACCTGCTCGACCGGCTGCGCGACCTGATCGTGCTGGACGCGGTGCCCGGCGCGGCCGCGTCCGGGCTGCTTGACGTGCCCGCCGACCGGCTGGACCGGATGCGCGACCAGGCGGCCCGGCTCGGCCAGGCGCGGCTCACCAGCGCGGCCCAGACGATCAGCGCCGGGCTGGTCGAGATGCGCGGCGCGACCTCGCCCCGGCTGCTGCTCGAGCTCATGTGCGCGCAGGTGCTGCTGCCCGCCCCGGCAGCCGCGGGACAGGACGTGCTGGCCCGGCTGGACCAGCTGGAGCGCAGGCTCGCGCCGGCGGCGGCCCGGCCGGCCGCGGCCCGGTGCCGCCGTCATCCGCTCCGCCGCCCGGCGCGGCAGCGCCCCCGCCCCGGCAGCCGCGCCGGGGGCGTCCGGGACGTCCAGGGCAATGAGCAGCCGCGACAGCTCCGGGCGCGCGCGTGGAGCCCGGCCCGGCCAGGCCGGCGGTTCCGCGCCCGGCGCGCAGCCGTCCGGTGCCACGGCGGCGGCCAGCGCGGGTAGCGCTACGCCGGCCGGGCCGCGCCCGGCGGCACCGGCGGCCCGTCTCACCCGGCAGCGCCGCGCCCCCGCCGGGGCGAAGATCGACGCCGACTACCTCAGGGGGCAGTGGGCCGCCGTGCTGGACGCGGTGCTGCGCGAGCGCAGGGTCGCCTGGCTGCTGCTCAGCAACGCGACGGTCGACTCGCTCACCGACGGGGTGCTGACGCTCAGGTTCGGCAGGGAGGGCGAGGCCAGGGGGTTCGCGATCAGCGGCCACGACCAGGAGCTCGGCCAGGTGCTCCAGGCCATGTTCGGCATCAGCCCGCAGATCAGGGCCATCGCCGGAGGCGCGCCGGGGGCGGTGCCACTGGCCCGCCCGGCACCGGGCACCGGGGCTGCGGATCCGGACGACCCGGGCCCGGACGACCCCGGACCGGCGGGCCCCGCCTTCTCCGGCGGCGGCCGCGACGAGCGCCAGGCCTGCCCGGCCCCGGCCGGTCACCGGCGGCCAGCGGGCCGCCCGCCCGGCAGGCCGCCGGCCGCCGCCCCGGCCAGGGGGCCAGCGCGGACAGGGCGGAACCGGGCAGCCGGGCCGCCCGCCGTCCCGAGGCGCGCACGAGTTCTCCGGCACCGAGGATCCCGGTGACTCCGACCCGGTCGCGGTGACCGGGATCGACCTGATCCAGCGCGAGCTTGGCGGCCAGCTCATCGAGGAGATCGGCGAGCCTTAAGCCGCCTGCCAGGGCATGCGCCCCGGGTCCCCCCGCCGGGGCGGGGGTGATGCTGCCGTGATGCACAGGCCATAGGCTCGGAGCTGACAGGGGATCGGGCCGGCGGTCAGCCGCCGGGCGATCCGCGGCAAGCCGCCCGGCGCGGCCGAGGTACCGAGTGAGGCAGCGTGGAGCCTGGCGGCCAGCTAGATATGCAGCAGCTTCTCGCGGCGGCTGCGCAGATGCAGAACCAGCTCATGAACGCCCAGCAGGAGCTGGCCGACGCCGAGGTCGAGGGGAGCGCAGGCGGCGGGCTGGTGAAGGCGGTGGTGAACGGCCAGGGCGAGCTGGTCGACCTGACCATCGCGGCCGCGGCGATCGACCCCGCCGACCCCGCCGAGACCGCGCAGACGCTCGCCGACCTGGTGCTGGCCGCCTGCCGGGACGCCTACCGGGCCGCCGAGGAGCTGCAGCAGGAGACGATGAGCCCGTTCGCGGCCGGCCTCGGCGGCTTCGGCGGCGGTGGCGGCCTGCCCGGGCTGCCCGACCTGCAGGCAATGCTGCCCGGCTCAGGCGGGCCCGGCCCCAGCCGCCGGCCGCCGGCGAGCCCGGCGAGCCCGGCCAGCCCGGACAGCCCGGCCGGACCGAGGACCCGCCCGGCCGGCCAGCGAACGGACCCTGAGGTGTACGAGGGAGTCGTCCAGAACCTGATCGACGAGCTGGGGCAGCTGCCGGGCGTCGGGCCGAAGGGCGCCCAGCGGATCGCGTTCTACCTGCTGGGCACGGACCCGGCGGACGTGCGGCGGCTGGCGGAGGTGCTGCTGGAGGTCACCGAGAAGGTGCGGTTCTGCCGCACCTGCGGCAACGTGGCGGAGGAGGACGAGTGCCGGATCTGCCGGGACCCGCGCCGCGACTCGTCGGTCATCTGCGTGGTGGAAGAGGCCAAGGACGTGGCCGCGATCGAGAAGATCCGCGAGTACCGCGGCCGCTACCATGTCCTGGGCGGCGCCATCAGCCCGATCGACGGGGTCGGCCCGGACGAGCTGCGGATCAGGGAGCTGATGGCCCGGCTCGCCGACGGATCGGTCACCGAGCTCATCCTCGCCACCGACCCGAACCTGGAGGGCGAGGCGACCGCCGCTTACCTGGCCCGGCTGATCAAGCCGATCGGGCTGCGGGTGACCAGGCCGGCCAGCGGGCTGCCGATCGGGGGCGAGCTTGAGTACGCGGACGAGGTCACGCTCGGCCGGGCGTTCGAGGGACGGAGGTTGCTAGATGTCTAGCGCGTCGCGGGAACGCGGCAGACCGCGTCGTCAGCGGGGGGGCGGGCGGCCGGAAGTCGGCTGCCGACCGGGATGGCCGGACAAGCACAGCCAGAACGAACGGCCCCGTGCCGGAGCCGCCGGGAGATGACTGGCGGCCGCTGGCCGACCGCATTGCCCGGCACGCGCAGGACTTCCTGGACGGGCTGGCCGCGCTGGCCAGCGGCGAGGGCAGCGACGAGATCGTGCCGCTGCTGCTGCTGGAGGTTGCCCAGGTCATGCTGGCCGGCGCGCAGCTGGGCGCCAGCAAGGACGTGATCCTGCAGGGCAACTCCGAGCCGGACGTCGGCGCCGATCCCGACCTGGACCTGCTCCGCACCGGGCTGGCGGCGCGGCTGCTGAACGTGGACGAGTACGCCGAGCTGTTCGACCCGTACCGGGACACCAGGGCGGCGCCGTTCCGGCTGTCCGACGACCTGGCCGCGGTCGCCGCCGACCTGATCCACGGGCTCAAGCACTACCAGGCGGGCCGGGTCGCCGAGGCGCTGTGGTGGTGGCAGTACTCCTACGTCAACCACTGGGGCACGCACGGCGGCGCCGCACTGCGGGCCCTGCACGCGGTGGTCGCGCACGCCCGGCTCGACGTCGCCGAGGAAACCACCGCGGGCTGAGATCTCCGCGGCCTGGGTACACTGTCGTCTGGCCTCAGCCCCAACGACGGGAGCGGCGCGCCAGTGACCCTGGTGGTACAGAAGTACGGTGGCTCCTCGGTAGCCGACGCCGATGGCATCAAGCGGGTAGCTCAGCGCATCGTCGCCACCCGCAAGGCCGGGAACGCGGTCGTGGTGGTGGTGTCGGCGATGGGCGACACCACCGACGAGCTGCGCGACCTGGCCAACCAGGTCAGCCCGCTGCCGCCGGGCCGCGAGCTGGACATGCTGCTGACCGCCGGGGAGCGGATCTCCATGGCGCTGCTGGCCATGGCCATCGCCAACCTCGGCCTGCAGGCCCGTTCGTTCACCGGCTCGCAGGCGGGCGTGATCACCGACTCGGCGCACGGCAAGGCCCGCATCATCGACATCACCCCCGGCCGGATCCAGCAGGCGCTGGAGGCCGGGGCGATCCCGATCGTGGCGGGCTTCCAGGGCGTGTCGCAGAGCACCAAGGACGTCACCACGCTCGGCCGCGGCGCCTCCGACACCACGGCGGTCGCGCTCGCGGCGGCGCTGCGGGCCGACTACTGCGAGATCTACACCGACGTAGACGGGATCTTCACCGCCGATCCGCGCATCGTCCCCACCGCGCGGCGCCTGACCCGGATCTCCTACGAGGAGATGCTGGAGATGGCCGCGTGCGGGTCGAAGATCCTGATGCTGCGCTGCGTGGAGTACGCGCGGCGGTACGAGATCCCGGTCCACGTGCGCTCGTCCTTCAGCAATAACGAGGGCACCTGGGTCACTGACGCCGTGCAGGAACGGAGGGCGACAAGGTGGAGCAGCCGATCATCTCCGGGATCGCGCACGACCGGGACGAGGCGAAGATCACGGTAGTGGGGCTGCCGGACAAGGTCGGCCAGGCCGCCCGGATCTTCCGGGCGATCGCCGACGCGGCGATCAGCATCGACATGATCGTGAAGAACGTCTCGATCGCGCTGACCGGCCGCACCGACGTCTCCTTCACCCTGCCGCGCGACGACGGCCAGGTGGCCATGGCCGCGCTGCGCGAGGTCCAGGAGGAAATCGGCTTCGAGTCACTGCTGTACGACGACCGGATCGGCAAGGTCTCCCTGATCGGCGCCGGGATGCGCACGCACCCCGGCATCAGCGCCACGTTCTTCGGCGCGCTGGCCGACGCCGGCATCAACATCGAGATGATCTCTACCTCGGAGATCCGGATCTCGGTGGTCATGGTCGAGACCGCGGTGGATATCGCGGTCGCCGCCGCGCACAAGGCTTTTGACCTGGATGACAGCGAGGAACAGGCAGTCGTCTACGGAGGGACGGGCCGATGAGTCACCGCCCGGTGCTGGCCATCGTCGGCGCGACCGGCGCCGTCGGCAGCGTTATGCGTGATGTCGTTTCCACCAGGGACGACGTGTGGGGGGAGATCAGGCTGATCGCCTCGGCCAGGTCGGCTGGCCGGCGGCTGCGGGTCCGCGGCGCCGAGGTCGAGGTCCGCGAGCTGACCCCGGACGTCTTCGAGGGCGTCGACCTGGCCATGTTCGACGTGCCGGACGAGGTGTCCGCGCAGTGGGCGCCGGTCGCCGCGGACCGCGGGGTCGTGGTCATCGACAAGTCCGGCGCGTTCCGGCAGGACCCGCAGGTCCCGCTGGTGGTGCCGGAGGTCAACCCGGAGCAGGCCGCGCACCGGCCCAGGGGGATCATCTCGGTGCCCAACTGCACCACGCTGTCGATGATCGTGGTGATCGCCGCGCTGCACCGCGCCTTCGGCCTGCGGGAGCTGGTCGCGGCGTCCTACCAGGCGGCGTCGGGCTCCGGCCAGGCCGGCATCGACTCGCTCTACGACCAGCTCGGCAAGGTGGCCGGGAACCGGACGCTCGGCCAGCGGGCGGGCGACCTGCGCGGCGCAGTCGGGGACTTCGGCCCGTTCTCCGCCCCGCTGGTGCTGAACGTGATCCCGTGGGCCGGCTCGCTGCGGGACGAGGGCTGGTCGTCGGAGGAGCTGAAGATCCGCAACGAGACCCGCAAGATCCTGGGCATGCCGGAGCTGCGGGTCTCCGCTACCTGCGTCCGGGTGCCGGTGATCACCGGGCACTCGCTCGCGCTGCACGCGGTCTTCGACCGCAAGGTCAGCCGGGCCAGGACGCCCAGCGGGTGCTGGGCCGGGCGCCGGGGGTGGTGCTGGCCGACGACCCGGCCAGCGCGGGAGTACCCGACGCCCGCCGACGTGGTCGGCACGGACCCGACCTGGGTCGGCCGGGTGCGCCAGAGCCAGGATGACCCGCACGCGATCGAGCTGTTCGTCTGCGGCGACAACCTGCGCAAGGGCGCCGCGCTGAACGCGGCCCAGATCGCGGAGCTGCTCGTGCCCGAGCTGAGCGGAGCCGCCGGGTCTGGCACAGCCGCCGGGTCTGGCGCAGGCACCGGGTCTGGCGGGGCGGCCTAGTCCGTCGGGCGGAGCTGGCGCACGTCGAAGCCGACGATGGCCCCGTTCCTGACCGTGTACGTGCCCTGGTAGGTCTTCACCGTGCCGTCGGTCTGCACGGCGGTGATCCGGGCCGTCACCACGTGCCCGGCGACCGCCAGGATCCTGGCGTCGTCCCTGGCGGTTCCGCTGAAGCCCTGCACGAACGCGGTATAGGACGCGCTGGCGTTGCGGCCGCCCAGGCGCCAGGCCCGGCCGTACTCATGCGCGCTGATCGCCGCGAAGTAGGCCCGGACCGTCGCGGCCGGAGCGGTCCGGCCGGCCTGGCCGCTTGTCCGCGCCGGGCCGCCGGGTCCGGTACCGGACCCGGCCGGGGGCCTTGGCGAGTGCCGCAGCAGGGCGAACGCGCACGCGGCCGCGATCACGACCAGTGCGCCGGCCACGGTGAGCAGTACCCGCCCCCGCCGGGCCGCCTGGCCGCGGCGGCGCGGGCGCTGAACCGGAACCGGAACCGGTGAACCTGCGCCTGGCCCTGGCCGGGGCGGGCCGGGCCGGGATCCGCCGGAGCGGGCGGACCCGGCGCCGCGAGGCTCCGACCGGTAGGACTCCGCGCGGCGCGGGCCGGACATGCCCGGCCGGGACTGGGCTGGCCGGGACTCGGGCTGGCCGGGACTGGGCTGGCCGGGATCGGGCCGCCCGGGCGCCGAGCCCGCAGGCCGAGCTCAGCGCCGCGGCGAAGTCCAGGCAGGTCGGGTAACGATCCTCCGGTGCCTTGGCCATCGCCCTGGCCAGGACCTGATCGACCGCCGGCGGCAGGTCGGCGCGCCGGGAGGTCAGCGGCGGCGGCGGCTGCCGAGATCTGGGCCCACATCAGCGCCAGGTTCTCGTCCCGGCGGAACGGCGGCGCGCCGGACAGCAGCTCGAACGCGGTACAGGCCAGCCCGTACAGATCGGCCCGGCCGTCCACCCGGCGGCCCTCGATCTGCTCCGGCGCGACGTAGTCGAGCGTGCCGAGGAACTGGCCGGCCGCGGTCAGTCCGGCCGCGGCCACCGCCTGCTTGCTGAGCCCGAAGTCGGCGAGGTACACGTGATCCGGGGAGCCGCCGCCGGCCACCGAGCCGAGCAGCATGTTGCCCGGCTTCACGTCCCGGTGCACCAGGCCGCGGGCGTGCGCGGCATCCAGGGCCGAGGCGACCTGCGTGAGGATGGCGGCGGCCCGGCCGGCCGGCAGCGGGCCGAGGCGGCTGACCAGCGCGCGCACGTCGCCGCCGGCCACGAAGCGCATGGCGATGAACAGCACCCCGCTGGCCTCGCCGGCCTCGAAGATCGGGATGATGTGCGGGTGGTCGACCGCGGCCGCGGCCCGCGACTCGGCGATGAACCGCTGCCGGAACGCGCTGTCGCTCGCCGCCTCCGGTGCCATGATCTTCAGCGCCACCCAGCGGTCCAGCCGGACGTCCCTGGCCTGGTAGACGACCGCCATCCCGCCCCGGCCGATCTGCTCCTCCAGCCGGTACCCAGCGATCTGGGTACCGATGGCCGGATCGCCGGAACAAGCGTCACCCGGGGACGGGAACACGACGCGGTTACCCCCATAGGTCACTTCGGACGGATCCAGTATCTTGGCCGGCTGCGGCCAGGTGTCAACCCGAGGCGGGCATCCGCTACCGGAGCGGGTATGCCCGGCGCTCTTAGCCGACCGAGCAGCCGTAGGGAGCGTGCGCGTCCGCGGCCTGCTGCCAGCGCAGCTGCGCGGTCAGGTCCAGCGGGCTCGGCGCGTGCACGCAGAACGCGGGCGCGCCGCTGCGGTAGCGCTGCCGGAACTCATCCACCCGCCTGCGGGCATGCCAGCCGTGCTCATCGGACCAGATCAGCCAGTCCGGGAACAGCCCGGACAGCGCCTCCAGGCTGGCTCTGGTCAGCACGCCCCTGGTGGAGCACGGCAGCGGGAACGGCGGCAGGTGCTCGGCGGCGGCCGGCGGCGGCGCTGGCCGCGGCGGGCCGGGAACCTCCGGCGGTGCCGCCGGAGGACTGAGGAAGTCGACCAGGACGCCCTGCTGGGTGCACCGGAACAGGAACTCCATCAGGTACTCCGGGCCCGGCCTGGCCAGGCTCGGTCCGGTGATGAGCACCGCGTCGTGACGGCCGGCGCTGACCGCCGCGCTCAGGCTGGCCAGGCCGGGCGCGTGCGCATCGGCTAGGTCCTGGCCCGCGTCGGCGTAGACGGCGGGCTCCGGCCAGCCTCGTTCGCTGGCGCGCTCGACAGCAGCCTGCGCCAGCCGGGCTAACGTCTGCGCATCGCCGCCCTGGTCGCCGCAGATATAGGCCGCCGGGCGGGTCGGATCCGTCATGACGGTGTCCTCCGCGGACTGAGACTGTGACCATATTTTCACACACAGTCGCTCACCCGCCCACTGGTCCGCCCGATTACCCGCCCGGCGCCCGGCCTAGCCGAGGCCCAGGATCCGGGTCGCGTTGCCGTGCAGCACCCGGTCGCTCACCTCTGCGGGCAGGTCCAGGCCGGCGAACTCGGCCAGGCACCGCTCCGGAGTAAAGAACGGGAAGTCGCTGCCCCACAGGAACTGACCCGAAAGCCTGCCCTTCAGCTCGCCGATCACCTCGGCCGGGATCCGCCGCGGCGACCAGCCGGAGATGTCGATGTAGACATTGGTCTTGTGCAGCGCGATGGCGGCCAGGTCCCGGTGCCAGGGCCAGCCGAAGTGCGCCGCCACCACGGTCAGGCCGGGATGCGCGGCGGCCACCGGGTCCAGCTTGAGCGGGTGGGCGTAGTCGATCCTGATGCCCTGCCCGCCCGGCTGGCGAGCGCCGATCCCGCTGGTCCCGGTGTGGAACAGGGCCAGCAGGCCGTGCCGCTCGCAGGCGGCGAAGATCGGCCAGTGGGCCGGGTCGTCCGGCGCGAACGCCTGCAGCGACGGGTGGAACTTCACCCCGCGCAG
Source organism: uncultured Actinomycetota bacterium (assembly GCA_963719705.1). GTDB lineage: Bacteria > Actinomycetota > Actinomycetes > Streptosporangiales > Streptosporangiaceae > CAVRCV01. Next base: position 309,943 of record CAVRCV010000002.1, on the reverse strand, counting down.
CCCGAGCTCTGCGATCTGCGCCACCTCGGCGACCGCCGCCTCGCCCTTGTGCGGGTCCACCGAGCCCAGTCCGGTGAACACGTCCGGGTAGGCGCGGCAGGCCGCGGCCACGGTCTGGTTCGGCACCCGCGGGCGCCCGGTCGCGGTCTCGGCGTCCCAGGCCAGCAGCACCGCCCGCACGTCCAGCTCGCGGTACCGGGCCGCGAGCTCGTCCAGCGAGGCCCGCTGGACCGGGGACCGGAAGTAGGCCTCGGCCGCCTCGACGTAGCCGGCCATGCTGCCATCGAGCCAGTCCGGGGTGGGCAGATGCACGTGAAAGTCAACGGCCCGCAACGACACGCGCTCATCGTAACGGCAGCCCGGCCCGACCCGTTATTGGGGAGTCCTCTGTGCAGATACTGCACAGAAAACTCCCCAATAACCCGACAGCCGGGCACCAGGCCCTGCTAGACCAGGGAGAGGACGCTGATCAGGGTGTCCAGGGCAGCCGGGTAGGCGCGCTCGGCCGGGGTGGCGTAGCCGACCAGGATCCCGCTGGTCCGGTCGGCCTGGCTGGCCGGATCGTGCCAGTGACCGGCCAGGCCCTCGATGGCCAGGCCGCGCTCGGCTGCCCTGGCCACGATGTCGTCCTCGCCCGGTCCGTCGCCCGGCAGGGTGACCAGCGCGTGCAGCCCGGCCGCGATGCCTTGCAGGGCGTAGCCGGGCAGTGGCCGGCCCGCCCTGGGCCGCAGCCGCGCGATCAGCAGGTCCCGGCGGCGCCGGTAGCGCAGCCGGCTGGCCCGGACCTGCCGGTCGTAGTCGTGGCCGGTGATCATCTCGGCCAGCGTGAGCTGACCCGGCGACTCGGCCTGGCTATCGGCCAGCCGCTTGGCCTCGGCCACCGGCCGGACCAGGCCGGGCGGCAGCACCAGCCAGCCGAGCCGCAGGCCGGGCCCGAGGGTCTTGGACGCGGTGCCGAAGTAGGCGACCTGACCGGGCGCGACGCCCTGCACTGCACCGACCGGCTGCCGGTCGTAGCGGAACTCGCCGTCGTAGTCGTCCTCGATGATCAGGGCGCCGGTGGCGGCCGCCCACCGGGCGAGCCAGTGGCGGCGGTCCGGGTGCAGCACCACCCCGGTCGGGTACTGGTGGGCCGGGGTCACCACGACGGCCCGGGCCCCGGATCCGGCCAGCTCCCCGACCCTGGCGCCGTCACCGTCCACCGGCAGCGGCAGCACGGTCAGCCCGGCCCCGGCGGCGGCCTCCCGGTGCAGCGGCAGGCCGGGATCCTCCATCGCGATCGTGGCCGGCCCGGCGGCGGTCAGCACCCGGCCGAGCAGGGCCAGGGACTGGAGCATGCCGGAGGTGATGACGATCTGCTCCGGCCGGGCCAGCACGCCGCGGGTGCGCCCGAGGTAGCCGGCCAGCGCCGCGCGCAGCTCGATCCGGCCGCGCGGGTCGCCGTAGCCGAACGCCGCGGCGGGCGCGCGGGCCAGTGCCCGGCGGGCGGCGCGCTGCCAGGCCGCGACCGGGAAGCCGGCCACGTCCGGGCTGCCCGGCCGCAGGTCGTGCGGCGGCGTGACGGCGTAACCGGGCCGCAGGTCATGGCCGGGCATCGCGTCGGCCGGGCCGGGCGGGACGGTCGTCTGCCCGGTCACCGTGGTCCCGGCGCCCTGCCGGGCGTGCAGGTAGCCCTCGGCGGTCAGCTGGTCATAGGCCGCGCTGACGGTGTTCCTGGCCAGCCCGAGCTCGGCGGCCAGCGTCCGGCTGGACGGCAGCCGGGTGCCGGCCGCAGCCGGCCGTCCCGGATCGCCGCCCGCAGCGCGTGCTCGAGCCCGGCCCGGCGGCCGCCCCCGCGGGTCAGCTCCAGGTGCAGGTCGACACCGGAATTGGCCCAGATATCTGGCATAAGAATGGATCTTAACTTAGATCCAGTGGCTCGTTAGATTCGGCATATGACAACGAACACAGACACCGCGAAGATGACGACCACGGCCGGTCCGGCCCGCCCCGCCCCGCGCCTGGCCGTGGACGAGCTCGTGCCGCGCGTGGCCAGGGCGATGAACGCACTCGACGCGGCGTCCCGCAGGACGGCCGTCGAGCCCGCGCTGCTGGAGCTGGTCCGCGCCAGGGCGTCGCAGCTCAACGGCTGCGCCTACTGCGTCGACATGCACTCGCGGGACGCCCGGCAGGCGGGCGAGACCGAGCAGCGCCTGTACGCGCTGCCGGTCTGGGCCGAGACGCCGTTCTTCACCGCGCGCGAGCGCGCTGCCCTGGCGCTCACCGAGGCCGGCACCAGGCTGACGGCAGGCCCGGTCAGCGACGAGGTGTTCGCGGCCGCGGCCGCCGAGTTCTCCGAGCCGGAGCTGGCCGAGCTGATCTGGACTATCGCCGTGATCAACGCCTGGAACCGGCTCGGTGCCATCGCCCGCCCCTGGTCGCTGACCGGGTGACTGGCTGACCAGTGACCGGGCCGGCGGCCGGCCCTAGAGCCGGTCCGGCGCGGTCACGCCGAGCAGGTCAAGACCATTAGCCAGAACGATCCGCGTGGCGCTGGCCAGCCACAGCCGGGCCCTGGTCAGGCCGGGGCTGGTGCCGGGGTCGTCGCCGCGGGGCAGGATCCGGCAGGTGTCATGGAACCGGTGATAGGTGCCGGCCAGGTCCTCCAGGTACCGCGCTACCCGGTGCGGCTGCCGTCGCCCGGCCGCCATCGCGACCACGCCGGGGAACGCGGCCAGCGCCTTGGCCAGGTCGGTCTCCCTCGGGCGGGACAGCAGCGCCGGGTCGTAGCCAGGGCCGCGGTCGATCCCGCAGGTGGCCGCCCGGCGCAGCAGCGAGCAGATCCGGGCGTGCGCGTACTGCACGTAGTAGACCGGGTTGTCGTTGCTGCGCCGGGCCCACAGGTCCAGGTCGAGCTCGATCGGCGCGTCCATCGAGTACCTGGCCAGCGCGTACCGGGCGGCGTCGGCGCCGATCGCGTCGACTAGGTCGGTGAGCGTGATCACCGTGCCGGCCCGCTTGGACAGCCGGACCGGCTGGCCGTCCCGGAACAGGCTGACCAGCTGCCCGATCAGGATCTCCAGGGTCTGGTCCGGATCATCGCCGAAGCACGCGGCCATCGCGCGCATCCGGCCGAGGTAGCCGTGGTGATCGGCGCCCAGGATGATGATCACCTTGCCGAAGCCCCTGGCCCGCTTGTCCAGGTAGTAGGCGCAGTCGGCGGCGAAGTAGGTGTAGCCGCCGTCGCTGCGGACGTAGACCCGGTCCTTGTCGTCCCCGAACTGCGTGGTGCGCACCCAGGTGGCCCCGTCCGCCCGGTAGGTGTGGCCGGCCCGGCTGAGCCGGTCCAGGGCGGTCTCGAGCTGGCCGGACTCGTGCAGGTCCCGCTCGGAGAAATAGCGGTCGAAGTGCACGCCGAAGTCCGCCAGCGAGCTCTTGATCTGGCCGAACATCAGCTCCACGCCGGTGGTCCTGAACACCTCGAGCGCGGCGTCCTCCGGCAGGCCGGCCGCGCCGGGGTGCGCCTCCGCCACGGCCTGCGCGATCTGGCCGATGTACTCGCCGGCGTAGCCGTCGTCCGGGACCGGCTGCCGCCTGGCCGCCGCCAGCAGCGAGCGGGCGAAGATGTCGATCTGCACCCCGGCGTCGTTGAAGTAGTACTCGGTGGCCACCTCGGCGCACTGGGCGCGCAGCAGCCGGGCTAGCGCGTCGCCGACCGCCGCCCAGCGCACGGCGCCGACGTGCACCGGGCCGACTGGGTTGGACGAGACGAACTCCAAGTTCAGCCGCTGGCCGACCAGGGCGCTACCGTGCCCGTACCGGCTGCCCTGCTCGACGACCTCGGCGGCGATCTGGCCGGCCGCGGCGGCGTGCAGCCGGATGTTCAGGAAGCCCGGCCCGGCGATGTCCACGCTGCGGATCGCCGGGTCGCTGGCCAGCTTGCCGGCGATGGCCCTGGCCAGCTCCGGGGCCGGCAGCCCGGCCTTCCCGGCGAGCTGGAGCGCCAGGGTCGAGGCGTAATCGCCGTGCTCGGGGTTGCGCGGCCGCTGCACGGCCGCGCTGGCCGGCAGCAGGGACCGGTCCAGGCCCCGCTCGGTCAGCACGGCGGCGGCAGCGGTCAGGACGGACTCATCCAGCTGCGCGGGGGTCATGCAACCACAGGCTATCGAGACGCCAGTGGCCGGGCAGCGAGCGCTGCCCGGCCACTGTCTCAGCGCTAGTTCACGAACACCGTCGGGCTGTGCTTGACACTGGTGTCCTTCAACGGGCCGTAGGCGGCGGAGAACTTACCGCTCGCCGGGCACAGGGGGTTCGACCCCTTCACCGCGCTGAACGACTGCTTGGTGAAGGTGATCAGGTGCTTCTTGTTAGATGCGCTGCCGGTGATCGCCTTGGCCTTGTAGGTGCAGGTAACGGTCATGCCGAGCGCGCTCGCCACGAAAGTCGTGGCCGGCCCGGACACCGTGACCGGATCGCCCTTCTTCTTGTCACTGATCGTGATCTTGTAGGGAAGCTTGTCGAGCTTCACGCTCTTCACAGTTGCTGTCACGCCGTCAACCTTGAGCGTACATTTTGTGAAGGTCTGACCGGTTAGTGACAGCTCCGCGGTACCCTTCGCGGCCGGGTTCTTCTTCACCTTCTCTGTGACGGAGGACTTCTACAGATGAGTGACCCCTCTGGGGTGGCGAAGGTTGCTGTCGTCTTCGGCTTAAGGCTGGCCTTGAGGATGGCCTTAGCCTTGACGGCGGTCCCTTTTGCCTTGCTGATCGTCAGTACGTCGTGCTTGGCGGCCGGCGCTGCGGACGCCGTGGCGACCGGGAGCACCGCCATGGTCGCCGCGACTGCCGTCATGCCTATTAACAACCACTTGCGCATCTGTACCTACTTTCCTCGGGTCCCCGCGCCGTGGTCACGGCGGGCAGGGTCCGGAACCCGCACGAGACGGGCCTAGCCGGTCGGTAAGTTACCTTTTGGTAAGACAGCAGGTCAAGGCTCAGCGGCCTGACCAGCGGAAGGAGCGGGCACATGTCGCGGCGGGTGATCTTCTCGGTCCGGGCGCAGACTCCGGCGGCACCGGATGTCGTGTACCGGCTGCTCGCCGACGGCGCCAGCTGGCCGGGCTGGTCCCCGCTCGGCTCGTTCCGGCTGGAGCGGGAGGGTCCCGGCGGCGGCGAGAGCGTGGGCGCGATCCGGGTCTTCACCACCGCCGGCCTGCGCAACCGGGAAGAGCTGCTGGAGCTCCGTCCGGCCGAGCGGCTCAGCTACACCTCGCTGTCCGGCCTGCCGATCCGGGCGCACCGGGCCGACGTGGAGCTGACCGGGCGGGACGGCGGCACCGCGATCAGCTGGCGGGAGGAATTCGTGCCGCGGCTGCCCGGCAGCGGGCCGGTGCTGCGCTGGCTGCTGCGCTGGTTCGTGCAGCGCTGCGCGGACGGACTGGCCGCCGGAGCCGCCGGAGCCGCAGAGGCCGGTCCGGATGCCGGGCCTGACGGCGGCCACCAGGCGGGCTAGCCGTCGGGATCCTGGCTGCCGTCGTCGCGGGACGCCCGTTCCCGCAGCCGGGTGGCCCGCAGCACGAGCTCAAGCGCGAACCGCGCATCCGGGTCGCTGAGCTGACCGTCCAGCACGGCCTCCAGCCTGCGCATGCGGTACCGCACGGTCTGCGGATGCACCCCCAGCTGCCGGGCCATCGCCGGGGCGCTGCCCCTGGTCTCCAGCCAGGCGCTGACCGTCTCGGTCAGCCGCCGCCGCTGCACCGGGCCGAGCCCGGCCAGCGGGCCGAGCCTGCGCCGGGCCAGCTGGTCGAGCAGCGGCCCGTCGGCGAGCAGCCACAGGTCCACCAGATGGTCTTCGCAGCAGATCACCTGGCTGTCGCCGATGATCCCGGCCCGGCTTAAGGCGATCGCCTTGCGGGCCCAGCGCAGCGAGTGCCCGGCGTCGGCCAGCGGCACCGGCAGGCCGACCGCGCACCGCCCGCCGGACGGCGTGAGCGCCAGCACGGCGCGGTGATCCGGCCGCACCGGGCCGGGCAGCAGCAGGTGCGGCTGTGACCCGGTGAGGTCGGCCAGCGCGTCGCCGGGCAGCTCGGGTGCGCAGCGGCTGGCCGGCTCGACCGCGACCATCGTCACCTCATCCGGCACCGCCCAGCCGACCAGCTCGGCCAGCTCGGCGATCGCGCGGGCCGGGGCCGGCGGCCGCTCCAGGATGAGCCGCAGCAGCCGGCGCCGCCACTCCTGCTGCGAGTGCTCCGAGCGTGACTTGGCCTCCAGGTAGCCCTGCAGCGAGAGCGAGGCGAGCTCGTCCATGTACGCGAGCATGGCGTCGGCCAGCCAGGACATGACCGCGGACGGGGCGGCGCAGCGCAGGCCGACGTCCATCACCCGGCGCCAGCCGACATGGACCCCGATCCGGTAGGCGGCCTGCAGGCTGTCCAGGCTGCGGCCTTCCCTGGCCTCGTACTGACCCAGGGTGCGGCACACCTGATCCCGCCGCTCGTGCGGCGCGGACGGATCGGCGACCGAGTTGAAGAACGAGGTCAGCGCCTGCTGCACGCCGACCCGCAGCGCGTGCCCGTACGGGCCGTCCATCGGACGGGCATACTCCGGTATCTTGTCCCGGATCTCGGTGATGATCTCGCGGGCGAGGTCCGGCAGCTCCGGCCGCATGATCGCGGCGAGCTGCGACGGGCGCATGACCGGCGGCGGAATACTCACCTTATGACAATGAACCGGCGGCAAGTTGCCCGCAAGTGATAAGAACGGCGGCGGTCCGGCCGGCTTTCCTTGCGGGCAATGTTACGGCCAAGTAACGTACTCGCCAGTAGCCAGGCGTCAGGGCGGCCCCGCCCGGCAGCCTGACGCGCCGGGGGTAACCGGCGAACCCGATCAAGGAGACGGATTCATGACGATCAGGAAACGCGCGGGCGCCGTCCTGTGCACGGCTACCGCCATGGCTGCCGTGATCGGCCTGGCAGCCGCTCCGGCGATGGCGGCGACCACGCCCAGGCTCACGGTCAAGGTCGGCAGTGGCGGCACCTACACGGCCAAGGCCTCCAGGACCGTACTGAGCGACAACGGCGTTAACGTCGTCTGCACCAACCACGGCAAGACGATCGCCTCCGAGGCGTCCGGCAAGATCTCCAGCGGCACCTACAAGGGCAAGGTGCCGGTCAAGGCGGGCACCGCTGCCAAGCTCTCGTTCGGCCACTGCTCCGGCCCGCTGGGCGTGGTCACGACCAAGATCAAGGGCACCCCGTACGCGGTCAGCGCCGACTCCAAGACCAACAAGAAGGGCGAGACCGACGCGATCATCAGCGGCATCAAGGTGGCCGTGAGCATGACCGGCTGCACGTTCAACGTGACCGGCTCTACTGCGGGCTACTACACCAACAGCAAGCACACGCTGACCATGATGACGCCCACGAAGAAGAAGCCGCTGCCGGTCAAGCCGATGGTGAATGCGCGGCTGACCGTTTCCGGGGTGAAGGGCTGCCTGGGCATTGTCAGCAACGGCAACCACCCGAGCTACGTCAGCACCTACGGGCTCAGCCGCAAGATCAGCATCAAGTCGAGCTGATCGGGGCAGGCCGGGCCGCCCGGTCATAGTGAATCGCCCGGCACGACGCGCTGCCGGGCGATTCACTGATGAGACTGGTGCCGCCGTGCGGCAGTGAGCCGGGCCGGCCGGTGCAGTGCCGGACAGTGCCCGGTGCCGGACAGTGCCCGGTGCCGGACAGTGCCCGGTGCCGGACAGAGCCGGTGCCAGAAGTACAGACGGAGGTGAGCGGCATGATCGGCCGGATGTTCCGCGGTACCCGCCCCGCGGTCCTGGCCGGCGGCCTGCTGCTCGCCGCGGCCGGGCTGGCTGGAGCGGCCGGGCTGGCCGCCGACGCCTCGTCCGGCGCGGGCTCGGCACGTGACATCAGCCGCAGCCTCGGCTACACCTGCCAGTCCCCGGCCGGCGGCTACCGGGCCACGGTCGTGATCGCCGCCGCGTTCCCGGCAACGGCCACCGCCGGACAGCCGGTCCGGCCCGCCGGGGTGCGGATCACCATCCGGCTGCCGAGGGCGGCAGTGGCCGCGCCTGCCCGGTCCGGGGCTGCCCGGTCCGGAGCTGCCCGGTCCGGGGCTGCCCGGTCTGGATCTGCGCGGTCCGGCGCGGTCAGCCTGACCGGCGCCGGTGCGCTCGCGGTAGTCGAGGCCGCCGCCGGCGGCCGCCCGGCGACGGCGCAGTGGCCTGCCCGGCTGCCCGCCGCGGTGGCGATCCCGGCGTCCGGCCAGCTGTCGCTGACCGCCGACGGCACCGCGGCACCGCTCACCCCCGCTCGCCCGGGCACGGTCACGTTCTCGGCCGGCCGGCTCGTGCTCGGCCTGTCGCTGCGCACCGCCGGCGGGAGCCCGGCGAGCCCGCCCGCCATCCGGGTGACCTGCGCCCCGGTCCGCGGAACCGGCGTCCTGCTGGACTCGGTCCTGGCCGGACCGGCCGCCCCGGTACCGGGGCACGGTACCGGGCCCGGCCGGGCACCCCGGCACCGGGGCAAGATCCCCAAGGCCTGCGGCCACATCCGGGTCAAGGGCGCCGGCATCGCAACGTGCGGGTACCTCACCGGCTACCAGGACGCGGCGAAGCTCGGCGGCGCGGCGCTGCTGCAGCCCCGGCACGGGCTGCCCGTCCTGATCAACATCGACCTCGGCATCCGGCACCAGTTCCGGCACGGCGACATCATCGAGTACTCCCAGGGGCAGCTGTACTACCGGGGCAAGGAGGAACTGCCGCCGGTATCGGCCACGTTCCTGGGCTTCCGGTTCGTGCCGGTGACCGCGATGCTCCAGATCACCGAGCTGACGCCGGTCAGCATCGTGTCGGTGTCCGGCGTGCTGCGCCCGCCGTTCCCGATCACGGTGCACGCTTCGACCAGGGTGTCGGTCCGCATCTACCGGGTCCGGGTCAACGGCGTGCCGCTGAACGTGGGCCCGCGCTGCCAGACCGCCCGGCCGATCAGCCTGGTCCTGACCGGCCGGGGCAAGAACACGATCCCGCCGATCGGGTACACACTGCCCACCGGCGGCCCGCTCGACGGGACGGTGCTGATCGGTGACTTCCGGCACTGCGGGGTGCCGGAGAACCCGCTGACCCCGCTGTTCGACGGCGCGGTCTCCGGTCCCGGCAACTTCGTGCTGATGACGCAGGGAAAGCTCTGCGCGCCGTCGCAGCCGGGACTGTACACCTGCCCGCCGCCGGTACCGAGGCCGAAGCGCTGAGCCTGGTAAGAGCCCGGCAAATCGATCCTGACAAAGGAGACTCACGTGCCTATCCGATCCACGATGGCGAGGCTGATGACCGCGGCGGGTACTGCCGCCGTCACGGCCGGTGTCGCGATCTCCGTCATCCCGGCCGGGGCATCGGCCGCCACGCTGGTGCACGCGTCCTACAAGGTGACCGGGAGCACGCACCTCAGCGGGCCAGGCTTCAGCATGGCGCTCGGTCCTGGCAAGCTGTCCTCCACCCTGAACGCGGCCAACGGCAAGCTGACCGCGAAGCTCTCGCTGCCGGATGCCACCGGCTCGTTCAAGCAGTTCGGGCTCATCCCGGTGACCGCGGTCTCCCAGTTCATCAACGACGGCCCTACCACCGGCAAGGTGGACCTGAAGACCGGCGCGGTCCGGACCACCTCGAAGATCACGCTGCGGATCGTGAGCCTGTCGGTGGCCGGGATCGGCGTCCCGGTCGGCGGCTCCTGCCAGACCGCGGCCCCGGTGGTGGTGCAGGTGAAGAGCGAGGCGCACTTCAGCATCCTGGGCGGCGGGAAGCTCGGCGGCAGGTACACCATCGGTGACTTCGCCCACTGCGGGCCGGCCACCGTGCTGATCAACACCACGATCCCGGCCTCGGGCAACACGATCACGCTCAAGCTCGGCAAGGCGAAGCTGGGCTAGCCGACGGAGCGGACGGCAGGTCTGCCCCGCAATGCCCGATAGCCGTCGCCGGGCTGCCGGTCGGCGCTAGGGTGGCGGCGCTGGGTCTGCCCGCGGTACGACGCAGGTCAGGGCAGTGCTGGCCAGGTTCTTGCCGGCCAGCACCGTGCGGCCCGGCCACGGAGGTGAGATGGGCATCGAGGTCGCCGTCGAGGGGCTAACCAAGACCTTCGGCCGCCACGTGGTCTGGCGCGACGTCTCGCTGTCCCTGCCGCCCGGCGAGGTCAGTGTCATGCTCGGTCCGTCCGGCACCGGCAAGACGGTGTTCCTCAAGTCGCTGGTCGGCCTGGTCCGGCCGGATCAGGGCCGGGTCCTGGTCGACGGCATCGACACCGTGTCCTGCTCGGAGCGGCAGCTGTACCGGGCGCGCAAGCTGTTCGGGGTGATGTTCCAGGACGGCGCCCTGTTCGGCTCGCTGAACCTGTACGACAACGTCGCGTTCCCGCTGCGGGAGCACACCAAGCTGACCGAGGCGCAGATCCGCGGCATCGTGCTGGAGAAGATGGACCTGGTCGGCCTGGCCGGAGAAGGGCACAAGTACCCGGCCGAGATCTCCGGCGGGATGCGCAAGCGGGCCGGGCTGGCCCGGGCACTGGTGCTCGACCCGCAGATCATCCTGTGCGACGAGCCGGACTCCGGCCTGGACCCGGTGCGTACCGCCTACCTGTCCCAGCTGCTCATCGACCTCAACGCGAAGACCGACGCGACCATCCTGATCGTCACCCACGACATCCAGATAGCCCGCACCGTGCCGGACAACATCGGCATGCTGTTCCGCGGCAGCCTGGTCATGTTCGGGCCCCGGGAGGTGCTGCTGACCAGCGAGCACCCGGTGATCACCCAGTTCGTCAACGGCCGCCGGACCGGGCCGATCGGCATGTCCGAGGAGAAGGACGAGGCCACCCTCGCCCAGGAGGCAGGTCAGCCCGGCGGCCCGGACGGCACCGGGAACGGGGCCATCGGGATCGTGCCGCAGCTCGAGCCGAGTCCGGGACTGCCCGGCCGCCCGGCGGTGCGGCGGCGCACCGACCGGGTCATGGAACTGCTGCCGACGCTGCCGGCCGCCGCGCAGGCGGCGATCCTGGCCAGCCTGGGCGGCCGGGAGCAGAGTTTCCCCGAGGGGCCTGGGGCGGCTGCGGAGCAGCCGGCCCAGACCGCCGAGCTGCCCGGAGCCGGGGAGTCGGCAGCCGGGGGCGGGGCAGGGCAGCCGTCCGGGACGACGCAGGGCCCGCGGGACCCGCAGGAACTGCGGGACCCGCGGGATGACGACACCGAGGGGCGGCCGGAACACGGACCGGGATCCTGGCCGGCCGACTGGCCGGGAGGACCGCGGTGACCCCGTCCGGCCACTCGGCATCCGGCCCGGGTGCCGCCGCCGACCCGTCCGTGGCCGGCCCCGGAATCGGGTCCGGCCGTCCTCCCCCCGGCCGTCCGTCGTCCGTCGCCGGTATCGGCACCGAGCCCGGCCGGCCGGTCCCCGGAGCCGGCGCGCTGCGGCAGACCGGCAGGCTGTTCGCGCTCGCCGCCAGCGTGGTGTGGCTGACCTTCCGGCGCCCGTTCCAGGTACGCGAGCTGATCGAGCAGTTCTGGTTCATCGCCAGCGTCACGATCCTGCCCTCGACGCTGGTGTCGATCCCGTTCGGCGCGGTGATCACGCTCCAGGTCGGCTCGCTGACCCAGCAGCTCGGGGCGGAGTCGTTCACCGGCGCGGCCAGCGTGCTCGCGGTGGTGCAGCAGGCCAGCCCGCTGATCGTGGCGCTGCTGATCGCCGGGGCCGGCGGCTCGGCGATCTGCGCCGACATCGGCGCTCGCACCATCCGCGAGGAGATGGACGCGATGGAGGTGATGGGCGTCTCGCCTATCCAGCGCCTGATCGTGCCCAGGGTGCTGGCCGCGTCCGGGGTCGCGGTGCTGCTGAACGGCCTGGTGTCGGTGGTCGGCGTGCTCGGCGGCTACTTCTTCAACGTGTACCTGCAGCACGGCACGCCGGGCGCGTACCTGTCCAGCTTCTCCTCCCTGGCCCAGCTGCCCGACCTGTATATCAGCGAGCTCAAGGCGCTGATCTTCGGCTTCCTCGCCGCGGTGGTCGCCGCGCACCGGGGCCTGAACCCGCGGCCGGGGCCCAAGGGCGTCGGCGACGCGGTGAACCAGTCGGTGGTCATCGCGTTCCTGCTGCTGTTCTTCGTCAACCTGGTGCTGACCGCGATCTACCTGCAGATCGTCCCCCCGAAGGGCTCGTGAGCCGATGCGAGCGGTGACCGGCGACCCGGCCGTGCCAGGGCGCGGCGGGCCCGGCAGGCCTGGCGGGCCCGCAGGCCCGGAGCCTGGCCGCGCCGGGCCTGGGCGGACCGCGGGCTGGGCTGGCTGGACCTGCTCGGCGACCAGCTCTCGTTCTACGTCCGCGCGCTGGCCTGGACGCCGCGGACGATCCGCCGCTACTTCCGCGAGGTGCTGCGGCTGCTCGCCGAGGTCAGCTTCGGCAGCGGCGCGCTCGCGCTGATCGGCGGCACGGTCGGCGTGATGATCGGCATGACGCTGTTCACCGGCACCGTGGTCGGGCCTGCAGGGCTACGCGGCGCTGAATCAGATCGGCGCGTCCGCGTTCACCGGCTTCGTCTCCGCCTACTTCAACACCAGGGAGATCGCCCCGCTGGTGGCCGGGCTGGCGCTGTCGGCCACCGTCGGGGCCGGGTTCACCGCCCAGCTCGGCTCGATGCGGATCAACGAGGAGGTCGACGCGCTGGAGGGGATGGGCGTGCCCAGCCTGCCCTACCTGGTCACCACCCGGATCATCGCCGGCGCGGTCGCGGTCATCCCGCTGTACGCGATCGGCCTGGTCAGCTCCTACTTCGGCTCCCGGCTGGTCACGGTGTACTTCGAGGGGCAGTCGCCGGGCACCTACGACCACTACTTCGGGCTGTTCCTGTCCCCGGTCGACGTGCTGTGGTCGTTCCTCAAGGTGCTGATCTTCAGCGTGGTCGTGATCCTGGTGCACTGCTACTACGGCTACCGGGCCAAGCGGCGGCCCGGCCGGGGTCGGCGTCGCCGTCGGCCGGGCGGTGCGCACCGCGATCGTGATGATCAACATCATCGACTTCTTCATGAGCCTGGCCATCTGGGGCGCCACGACCACCGTGCGGGTGGCCGGATGAGCGCGTCGCCTGGCTGGGTCAAGGCCCGTCGCCGGCTGGGCGGACGTGGCCTTCCTGCTGGTGCTCGTGCTGCTGGCGGTGCTGTCGGTGGCGCTGTACCAGCAGCGGTTCGCCACCGTCGCGATGGTCACGCTGTACACCGCGAGCGCCGGGAACGAGATGCACCCCGGCGCCGAGGTGATGGTGCGCGGCGTGCAGGTCGGCGAGGTGCGGCAGATCAGCGCCGACGGCACCGGCGCCAGGCTGGAGCTGGCCATCCAGCCGGGCGAGCTGCCCGACCTGCCGTCCAACGTGACCGCCGAGATGCTGCCCACCACGCTGTTCGGCGAGCGGTACGTGGACCTGATCCTGCCGTCCAGGCCCGCCGTGACCACGCTGGCGGCCGGCAGCGTCATCCGGCAGGACCAGTCCGCCGACGGGCTGGAGCTAGAGCGGGTGCTGAACAACCTGCTGCCGATGCTGTCCGCCCTGCAGCCGGACAAGCTCTCGCTCACCCTGACCGCGATCGCCCAGGGCCTGGCCGGGCGCGGCCATGAGCTGGGCCAGACCCTGGTCACCCTGAACGCCTACCTGCGGCAGCTGAACCCGCAGCTGCCGGAGCTGGACACCGACATCCGGCTGCTGGCCGGGCTGACCAGGACCTACACCCAGGACGCGCCGGACGTGCTGCAGGCGCTCAGCGACTTCGGCGTGACCGGCAAGACCATCGCCGTGCAGCGGGCCGACTTCGCCGCGCTGCTGTCCAACGTCACCACCGCATCGGATGACCTGCGCGCGTTCCTGGACGCGAACTCGGGCAACATCATCCGGCTGGGCCCGGCCAGCCTGCCCACGCTGGCGATCCTGGCCCGGTACGCGCCGGAGTTCCCGTGCACGCTGCGGGCACTGACCCAGTTCATCCCGAACGCCGACCGGGTGCTCGGCGCCGGGACGGGTCAGCCCGGCCTGCACGTCCGGGTGGTCATCGTGCCGCCGCCCGGCCGGTACCTGCCGAAGGTGGACGCCCCGGTCTACGGGGACAACCTCGGCCCGCACTGCTACCCGGTGCCGTTCCCCGGCATCCGGCTGAACGACGGGACCGGCCGCGCCACCGCCGGGCCGAAACCCCGGCGCCACCATTCCGCCGGGACGAAGACCAGGACCGGGACCAAGAACGGGTCTGCGGCGGCCGGTCAGCCCGGTCAGGCCGGTCAGCCCGGTCAGCCCGGTCAGCCCGGTCAGGCCGCGGCCGCCGCGGCCTGGCAGGCAGGGTCGCCGGCCGAGAGCGAGCTGGTCCGGGAGCTGACCGGGCTGTCGCTCGGCCGGCCGCCAGGCTCACTGCCGTCCTGGGCCGGGCTGCTCACCGCGCCGCTGTTCCGGGGCACCGAGGTGATCGTCGGATGACCAGAGGCGCGACCGGGGCGGTGAGCCGGCCATGAAGCGCAAGGGGCTGACCTCACCGCTGGTCAAGTCGGCCATCTTCGTCGCGGCTACCGCGCTGATCACCGCCGTGCTCGGGATCAGCATCGCCTACACCGGGGTGTCCGCCACCGTCGGCTACCACGCGGTGTTCACCGACGTCACCGGGCTGACCGTGGGCGACGACGTGGACATCGCCGGGGTCCGGGTCGGCGAGGTGACCTCGATCAGCGTCTACCACCACAACCAGGCGCTGATCGGGTTCAGCGTGCAGCCGGGCCGGCCGCTGCCCGCCTCGGTCACCGCGACGATCCGCTACCTCAACCTGGTCGGGCAGCGCTATGTCGAGCTCGGCCAGGGCACCGGCCCGGTCGGCCGCACGCTGCCGCCGGGCGGGACCATCCCGCTGCGGCGCACCACCCCGGCGCTCAACCTCACCGTGCTGTTCAACGGCTTCCAGCCGCTGTTCCAGGCCCTGTCGCCGGGCAACGTCAACCAGCTCACCAGCGAGATCATCCAGGTGTTCCAGGGCGAGAGCCCGGACCTGGCCGCGCTGCTGGCCACGGTCGGCTCGCTGACGAACGCGCTGGCCACCAAGGACCAGGTGATCGACGCGGTCATCGGCAACCTCAACTCGGTGCTGCACACGATCACCTCCCGCGGCAGCGCGCTGGCCGGCCTGGTCACCGCGCTGCAGGAACTGGTGTCCGGGCTGGCCGCCGACCGGCAGCCGATCGGCACCGCGATCTCCGCGATCGGCAGCCTGACCAGCGCCACCGCCGGGCTGCTCCAGGTCGCCCGGCCGCCGCTGCAGGCCGACATCGGCCAGCTCCAGCGGCTGGCCGGGAACCTGGCGGCCGGATCGCCGGCGGTGAACGCGTTCCTGCAGGACCTGCCGGCCAAGATGGCCGACATCGCCCGGCTCGCCTCCTACGGTTCCTGGCTCAACTTCTTCCTCTGCGACGCCACCGTGACCGGCGTGCACAGCAGGCCGGGCCCGCCGCCCCGCGGCGTCCCGGTCACCGCCGCGAGGTGCACGTCATGAGGCGGCTCACCATCAAGCCGATCAGGGAGCGGAACCCGATCGCGGTCGCGCTCGCCGGGCTTGCCATCCTCGCCGTGATCGCGCTCGGCATCTACTTCTCCGCTGACCTGCCGCTGATCGGCGGCGGCACCGGGTACACCGCCTATTTCGCCGAGGCGGCCGGGCTGCAGCCGGGCAACGAGGTCCGGATCGCCGGGGTCACCGTCGGCCAGGTCACCGGGGTGTCCCTGGACGGCGACAAGGTGGCGGTGACGTTCCGGGTGAAGGGCGCCTGGGTCGGGGACCGGACCACCGCCGCGATCGACATCAAGACCGTGCTCGGGGACAAGTACCTGGCCCTGGACCCGCTGGGCGGCGCCCCGCAGAACCCGGCCCACGCCGATCCCGCTGCGGCGCACCGCCTCGCCGTACGACGTGACCCAGGCGTTCAGCGGGCTCGGCCAGCAGCTCAGCCAGATCAACACCGGCCAGCTCGCCCGCAGCCTGCAGACCCTGTCCGACGCGTTCGCCAGCACGCCGCCGTACGTGCGCAGCGCGCTGCACGGGCTGGCCGACCTGTCCGCATCCGTGGCGTCCAGGGACGCCCAGGTCACCAGCCTGCTGGCGGGCAGCCGGAAGGTGACCGGCACGCTGGCCGGGCAGGACGCCAGGTTCTCCGCGCTGCTCGGCGACGGCAACCTGCTGCTGGCCGAGGTGCGCCAGCGGGAGGCCGCCATTCACGCCATGCTGGTCGACACCCAGGCGCTCGCCACCCAGCTGTCCGGCCTGGTCAGCGACGACCAGGCCACCCTGGAGCCGGCCCTGCAGGCGCTGAACCAGGTCACCAGCGTGCTGCAGGCCAACCAGGACAACCTGACCAGGGCGCTGGCGCTGGCCGGCCCGTACTACCGGCTGCTCGGCAACGCGCTCGGCAACGGCCGCTGGTTCGACGTCTACCTGTGCGGCCTGGTGCCGCATTCCTATGCGCCCGGCAATACCCCGTCCAGCGGCTGCCAGCCCCCGAAACCCTGAGCTGAGGTGCCACGACGATGAGCAGGACAGCAGGCGGCAGCCGGGGCCGGAACCCGTTTCGTCACCTGGTCCGGACGCGGCGCGACCGGTGGCTGGTCGGCACCGGTGCGGTGGCGCTGGCCGTGATCCTGGCCGTCGGCGGGGTGCTGCTCTACCAGTCCGGTCACCCCGGCACCCGGGTCACCGCGTACTTCACCGAGACCATCGGGGTGTACCCCGGCTCCACGGTCCGGGTGCTCGGGGTGCCGGTCGGCACCGTGAACGCGGTGCAGCCGGACGGCACCCAGGTCAAGGTCACCATGACGGTGAACTCCGGCGTCGCGGTCCCGGCCGGGGCGGACGCGGTGGTGATCGCGCCGAGCGTGGTGGCGGACCGGTACATCCAGCTCACCCCCGCCTACACCGGCGGGCCCCGGCTGGCCAGCGGCGCGGTGATCGGTGTCAGCCGGACCGCGGTGCCGGTGGAGGTGGACCAGATCTACGCCAGCCTGGCGAAGCTGGCGAACGCGCTCGGCCCGAACGGGGCCAACAAGAGCGGCGCGCTGAGCAACCTGATCAAGACCGGCGCGGCCAACCTGGCGGGCAACGGCGGCTACCTGCACCAGATGATCACCGAGTTCGGCGGGCTGTCGAAGACGCTGGGCGGCTCGGCCGGCAACCTGTTCGCCACGGTCGGTTACCTCCAGCAGTTCACCAGCATGCTCAAGAGCAGCAACGGGCAGGTCAAGCTGGCCGAGCAGCAGCTCGCCGAGGTAGCCGGGTTCCTGGCCGGCGAGCGACAGGACCTGTCCGCCACGGTCAGCGACCTGGCGACCGCGCTGGGGCAGGTCAAGACCTTTATCGGCAGCAACCGCGGCCTGCTCACCGCCAACGTGAACAAGCTCGCCGCGATCACCTCGATCCTGACCAGGGAGCGGGCCTCGCTGGCGGAGGCGCTGGACGTGGCCCCGCTGGCGGCGGACAACCTGGTGAACGCCTACGACTCGGCCACCCGCACGCTGACCGGCCGCGGTGACCTGAACGAGCTGAGCCTGACCGGCACCGATACCGGCACCGGGGCATCCACGACGGCCGACAGGCAGCCGGACCCGGCGGGGGCGCCGCCCGGGTCGGTGCCGGTGCCGCCGGGTGAGCTGCGCGGGCTGCCGCCGCTGCCGCTGCCCACGGTCGGCAGCGTGTACGGCACGCCGCAGGCACTGCTGGCGGAGGCCGGCCGGTGACCGCGAGGGGTGACCAGGAGGCGGGCCTGGCCGGCTGGCTGCCGCTCTGGCGGTGACCGCGGCCGGGCTGGCCGGGTGCAGCTCAAGCTCCGGCGGCTTCAACGGGATCTACAGCATCCCGCTGCCCGGCGGCGCCAGCCTGGGCCGCCACCCCTACCAGGTGACCGCGCAGTTCGCCGACGTGGGTGACCTGGTGCCGCAGTCCGCGGTGCTGGTGAACGACGTGGCGGTGGGCCGGGTAACCCGGATCTACCTGCCGCCGCGCAGCTGGACCGCGGACGTCACCATGCTGGTTAACGGCGACGTGCGCCTGCCCGGCAACGCGATCGCCGAGGTCCAGCAGGCCAGCCTGCTGGGCGAGCAGTATGTCGCGCTGGCCGCGCCGCCCGGCGCCATCGGAGCCGGCCGGCTGGCCGGCGGAGCGGTGATCCCGCTGTCCCGCACCACCAGCAACGCCACCGTCGAGGAGGTACTCGGGGCGCTGTCCCTGCTGCTCAACGGCGGCGGCATCAGCCAGCTGCACGTCATCGTCAGCCAGCTGGACGCGGCTCTCAGCGGGCACGAGCCGCAGGTCCGCTCGCTGCTGGTGCAGATCCACACCCTGCTGGTGAACCTGAACGGCCACCGGAAGTCCATCGAGACCGCGCTGGACGGGCTGGACACGCTGTCCGCGACCCTGGCCGCCAGGGACCGCCAGATCGGCCACGTGCTGGACGACCTGACCCCCGGCCTGAAGGTACTGGCCGATCAGCGCGCCCAGCTGGTGGACATGCTGGTCTCGCTGCACCGGCTGACCGGCGTCGCGGTCAGCACGATCAATGCCAGCCAGGCCAGCCTGGTCGCCGACCTGCGCGAGCTCACGCCCAGCCTGCGCGAGCTCGCCGACGCCGGGCAGGACCTGCCGATGGCGCTGCAGGTCCTGCTCACCTTCCCGTTCACCAACCAGGTGCTCGGCGACGTCAGGGGCGACTACCTGAACATGTACCTGTCACTGCGGGCGGCCAAGGGCACCACGGTCATCCCGCCGGTCAGGCCGTCCCGGCCGTCCCGGCACCGGAAGGGCGGCCGCTGATGCTGACCAGGGCCACCCGGCTGAGGCTGGCGGTGTTCGCGGTGATCGCGGTGCTGGTCATCGGCTACACCGGGTTCCACTACGCCGGGCTCGGCCGGTACCTGGGCCTGCGCGGCTACTACGTGGTCCGGCTGGAGCTCGCCGACGGCGGCGGGATCTATCCCGATGCCGACGTGACCTACCGCGGCGTCTCGGTCGGCCGGGTCGGCGCGATGGAGCTGACCACCACCGGCATCGAGGCCGACCTGGACATCAGCGACTCCGCGCCGCCGATCCCGGACCGGCTGCAGGCCGCGGTGGCCGACCTGTCCGCGGTCGGCGAGCAGTACGTGGACCTGCGCCCGGCGGCTTCCGGCGGGCCCTACCTGACCAGCGGCAGCGTGATCTCGCAGCGGGACACCGAGCTGCCGCTGCCGGTGACCAGCCTGCTCACCAGCGTTAACTCACTGGCCACCTCGCTGCCGCTCGGGTCGCTGCGGGCGCTCACCGACGAGCTCGCCGCCGGGTTCGCCAGCCAGGGCGGCAACCTCCGGGGCCTGGTGGACGGGAACGCGGCGCTGGCCCGCGCCGCCTACGCGACGCTGCCGCAGACCGCCACGCTGATCCGGGACAGCCGGACCGTGCTGTCCACCCAGATCGCCGAGGGCGGTGCGCTGGACTCGTTCGGCCGCAGCGCACTGCTGCTGGCCAGGCAGCTGGATCAGTCCAACGCCAGCCTGCGCCAGCTGATCACCGCTGGGCCGCAGGCCGCGGCGCAGGTGGCCAACCTGCTCGCGGAGACCAACCCGAGCCTCGGCGTGCTGATCGCCAACCTGCTGACCACCTCCGAGGTGACGCTGACCAGGGGCCGGGCACTGGACGAGCTGCTGTCCGTGCTGCCGGCCGACATCGCGATCGGCTCCACGGTGATCAACAGCAGCGGCGCGGAGTTCGGGGTGGCGCTGACGTTCTTCAACCCGCTGCCGTGCACGGCCGGCTACGGCGGCACGGTGTACCGCAACGGCCTGGATACCTCGCCCGGCCCGCCGCTGAACACCGCCGCCGGGTGCACCCTGCCCGCCGGCAGCGGCGTGGACGTCCGCGGCTCCGCGCACGCGCCGTCCGGCGACGGCGTGCCGCCGGCCGCCCAGCCGGGCCTGGCCCAGCTACTCGGGATATCGCCATGACCAGTTCTGACGCCGTGAACGAGGAGCCTCCGCCCGCGCCGGACGCGACGGCCGGCCTGTCCGGCCCGAGCGGACGGCGCCTGGCGGGACGGGCCGTCCTCCCGCGGCTGGCACATCCCTCCGGTCTCGTGCTGACCGTGGCTGCGGCCCTGGCGCTGGCCGCCGTCGTGTTCGCGGGCTGGGCGGCCTGGTACTGGCTCAGCGCGCCGCGCGCCGCCGCCGGTGCCCCGGTCCGGGACCAGGCGCTGCGCGCCGGTGAGCAGGCGGTGCTGAACTTCAACACGCTCGACTACCGGCACCTGGCGCAGGGCGTGGCGCTGTGGGAGCAGTCGTCGACCGGCGCCCTGCACGCCGAGATCGTGGCCGGGCGGGCCGCCTTCGAGCAGCAGGTCGCGGCGGCAAAAACGATCACCACGGCCCGGATCCTGGACGCCGCGCTGACCGGGCTTAACACCGCGGCCGGCCGGGCCGGCCTCATCGCGGCCGTGCAGATCACGGTCACGCCGGCGCACGGGGCCGCCGCGGTCAAGCAGAGCCGCCTGACCGGGCAGCTGACCAGGACGGCTTCCGGCTGGAAGCTCAGCGCGCTCAGCCAGGTGCCGGTGAGCGCTGCCGCGGCCGGCCGTCACCCGGCTGGCTGAGGCGAGAGGATGTCAGGCATGTCGTCAGCGGACCCGGCGGACCTCCCGGAGCCGGATCCTCCGGAGCCGGACGCTCCTGAGGTGCCGCTCGCCGCGACCGGGGATCAGGGCGGCCGCCAGGCCACCCGGCTCGTGCTGGCACTGGTCACCGTCGTGCTCGGCGGTTTCGGGATCTGGGCCGCGGTGACCGGGCATAACCTGCGCACGGCCGCCGCCAGTGCTAACGCCGCACTGGTCAACCAGGCCGCCACCGGGGCGGTGGAGCACGACATTACCGGCGCGGTCAACACGATCTTCTCCTACAGCTACGCCGACACCGCCCGCACCAGGGCGGCCGCCCAGGAACTGCTGGCCGGCGACGCGATCCGGCAGTACAACCAGCTGTTCGCGCTGGTGCAGCGGCAGGCGCCGAAGGAGAAGCTGATCGTCACGACCAGGGTCACCAACGTGGGCGTGGAGCTGCTGACCGGCGGCCGGGTACCTCGTGCCCGGCTGCTGGTCTTCGCCAACCAGCAGGACACCCGCGCGGGCACCGGCCAGACCAGCTACGGCGGCGCGATGTTCGCCGTTACCGCGATAAGTGAGCACGGCACGTGGAAGATCGAGAACATCGGCACGTTCACCGGCTCTGGCTAAGCGTCCGCTGGGTCATGGCACCGGCGCGGTGAGCGGGCCGGGCAGGTTGGCCAATTCGTCGTCGAGCCGTGACCAAGCGGGTCCTGGGACGGCGGCGAGGCAGCGGACCGGCCAGTACAATCACGTCAGTGGCCAGTCAGGTGCTGCCGATGGCAGCGGACCTGGAGTTCTGCCTGCTGGGCCCGGTAGAGGTGCGCTGTGGCGGCGTGCTGGTGCCGATCGCGGCCGGCCGGCAGCGCGCCCTGCTGGCCGCCTTGCTGCTGAACGCGGGCACCGTGGTTCTGGCCGATGACCTGATCGACGTCCTGTGGGCTGGCGAACCGCCGGCGTCGGCGCGAGCGAGCCTGCACAATTACGTCAGGCGCTTGCGCACAGCCCTGGGCGAGGGCGCCAGGAACCGGATCATCACCCGGCCGCAGGGCTACCTGATCCGCGTTGACCCAGGCGAGCTCGATGTCATCCGCTTCGGGGAGCTGCTGGCTGACGCTCGCGCGGCCGCGCGGGACAGCTCGTGGCGCGACGCGACCCGCCGCGCCCGGGCGGCGCTGGCGCTATGGCGGGGTGAGCCGCTGGCCGACACCGGGTCGGATGCGCTCACCCTGCGGGAGGTGCCGCGGCTGGCCGAGATGCGACTGCAGTGCCACGAGCTGGCCATCGACGCTGGCCTGCGGCTAGGGCCGCCGGC
This sequence comes from uncultured Actinomycetota bacterium, assembly GCA_963719705.1. Lineage (GTDB taxonomy): Bacteria > Actinomycetota > Actinomycetes > Streptosporangiales > Streptosporangiaceae > CAVRCV01. Next base: position 287,964 of record CAVRCV010000002.1, on the reverse strand, counting down.
CGACGAGATCGGTGAGCTGCAGCGCCTCGTGGCGGAGCACCCGCTGCGGGAGCGGCTGCATGCCCTGCTGATGCTGGCCCTTTTCCAGGACGGCCGCCAGGGGGAGGCACTGGCCGCCTATCAGCGAGCCCGACATGTGCTGCTCGACGAACTGGGCGCCGAACCAGGCGCCGATCTGCGCGAGCTGCACCAGCGGATCCTGGCCGCCGACCCGTCCCTCAGCAATGTGCCGCCCCGCCCGGCCGCGGGCGGGGCGGGGGCCAGCCGGACGCTGCCGCGCGACGTTGTCAGCTTCACCGGCCGCCAGGCTGAACTGGCACGGGTGACGGCGGCCGCCGCGGTGACCGGCAGAATGCTGGGAATCCTGGCGATCGGCGGGATGGCGGGGGTGGGCAAGACTGCGTTCGCGGTGCACGCAGCGCACCGGCTCACCCTCCAGTTCCCGGACGGTCAGCTGTTCGTGCCGCTGCACGGGCACACCCCCGGGCGATCCCCGATTGCCCCAGCCGATGCCCTGGCCAGCTTGCTGGTGACGGCGGGGTTCACCGCTGCACAGATCCCGCCCGGCCTGGCCGAGCGGGCTGCGCTATGGCGCGATTACCTGGCCGGCCAGCGGGTGCTGCTGGTCCTGGATGACGCGGTCAGCAGCGACCAGGTCGATCCGCTGCTGCCCGGGACACCAGGAAGCCTGGTGCTGGTGACCAGCCGTCGTCACCTGACCGCGCTGGCGGATGCCCAGGTGATCGGCCTGGATGTGCTGCCGCCCCTGGAAGCCGAAGCGCTGCTCGTGCGCCTGGCGGACCGGCCTGGCTTGATGCCAGGTGATCCTGCGGTGACCGGGATATGCGCGCTGAGCGGGTATCTGCCGCTGGCCATCGCGATGCTGGCTGGCCAGTTGCGTCATCACCCGGCCTGGACCCCGGCCGGACTGGCTCACGACCTGGCTGCGGTGCGCGACCGGCTGGAGACAATGTCAGCCGAGAACGTTTCGGTAGCAGCCGCCTTTGACTTGTCCTGTGCCGACCTCAACGCCGGCCAGCGTCGGCTGTTTCGCCGACTGGGCCTGCACCCGGGCAGCGACATCGATGGCTTCGCCGCTGCGGCCCTCGATGGCTGCTCGCTGGCAGAGGCCCAGCGCGGCCTGCGGGATTTGTATGAGCATTGCCTGCTGGCCGAGCCGGTCGCCGGCCGGTACCGGCTACACGACCTGCTCCGGGAGCACGCCAGGACGCTCGCCCAGGAAGAGCCGGCCAGCGACCGCAGCCAGGCCACCGGGCGGCTCCTGGATTACTACACCCACACCGCCACCCTCGCCGAGGCTCGCCTGGCGCCGCAGACCCGCTCTGGCGCCGCCCCGGCGTTGACCACGCCGCCGCCAGCAGTTCCCGGGCTGCCCGACAGCGCCAGGGCGCTGGCCTGGGCCCGGGCCGAGCGCAGTAACCTGCTCGCCTGTCTCGACTACGTCACCGATACCGGCCAGCACGCCAAGGTGGTCGCGCTCACTGCCGCTCTCTGCGGGTTGCTGCGCCAAGACGGCCCCTGGGCCGACGCCGTCGAGCGCCATGCGGTCGCGGTGCGGGCCGCCCGGCTGTGCGGCGACCGGTCAGGCGAGGCGCAGGCCATGAACAACCTAGCGATGGTCCGCTACCTGACCGGGGACTCTGGGGCAGCGGCGCGCGACCTGACCGCGGCGCTGCGCATTTACCGTGATCTCGGCGACCTGCTCGGCCGGGCCAACACCCTCGCCAACCTGGGGTTCATGCACTATGTGGCGTGCGAATACCCCGCGGCGGCACAGGCGCTGGAATCAGCGCTGGCCATCTATCGTGACCTCGGCGATCAGCTTGGCCGGGCCACCACGCTGAAGAATCTGGGCGCCGTCCGGCATCTGACTGGCGAGTACCCGGCGGCCGCGCAGGCGCTGGAATTGGCGCTGCGCGTCTCCCGGGACCTCGGGGACCAGCTAGGCCAGGCCAACACCCTGCTTTATCTGGGCGCGGTGTACCGGCTGACCGGGGACTATGCGGCCGCGACCAGCTCGCTGGAGTCGGCGCTGGGCTGTTACCGGGACCTGGGTCACCGGCTCGGCCAGGCCAACACCCTCACTGACCTGGGAGTCGTGTGCCGGGTGACCGGCGACTGCCGCAGCGCGGCCCGGTTCCTGGAGTCAGCGCTGGGCCTCTACCGGGACCTCGGGCAGCGGCAAGGCCAGGCCAACGCCCTCAGCAATATCGGGGCCCTGCGCCGGGTGACCCGTGAGTTCCCGGCCGCGTACCAGGCCCTGCGGGAGGCGCTCCGCATCTGCCGCGACGTCGGCGAGCGAGGCGGTGAGGCGGAAGTGCTCAACGAGCTCGGCGCCCTGTACCTGGAGCGCGGGGAACTCGGTCAAGCCGAGACCTGCCATCGGCAAGCCATGAACGCGGCTCGGGAGATCTGCAGCGCCCTAGATCAGGCGCACGCACTGGCCGGCCTGGGCCGGTGCGCGCGCGCCGCCGGCCGCCCGGCGGAGGCACAGGCCAGCCTGCGTCAGGCGCACCAGATCCTCCTTCGGACCGGCGCCGCCGAGGCTGCGGGCCTGGGCGCCGAACTGGCTGCTCTCGGAAAGCCAGTCATGGCCACACGCCTGCCAAACCGCTAGCGTGGCCGCGTGCCGGTACGGACCAGCTGGTTTTCAAGCTGCTCACGTCCCGCCATTCCCAACCTTTGGCCGCTGCCGGCGTCGTAGGGGTGGCGATGCCCGTTCCCGCACCGTCACCGACGATCGGAGCCGCGACCATGGCGCACAGTTACCGCCTGCCCAGGTATCAGCCCGGCGGCCGGCAGCCGCGGCTGCCGCGCGCCGGGCACCCTGGCCCGCCGGCTGTCACGCTGGCAGTGCTGTGTGCCGTCGCGATCGCTGCCACGGCGTGCGTGTCCGGCCACCATCCGCTGGCTGTCGGCCCGCTGCTGCCGCGCACCCGCGTGCCCCGGCCGGCCGCCGCGGTGCTGACCGGGACGCCGGCCGAGCAGGCCGCCGAGACGGCAAGGGAGCTGTTCTCGTTCGCCCCCGTCGTGGTCGTGACCAGCGCCAGCCACGGTTCGGTGCCGGACAGCGCGGTCCGCCTGGCCCGCCGCGCGCACGCGCCGCTGCTGCTCACCTGGTTCCGGCCCGGCCGGGCAGCGGGCCGTGCCCCGGCCGGCGGCTCAGCCGGGGCGGAGCTCCGGGCCGACATCGACAGCCTGCATCCGCGTGCGGTGCTCGCGGTCGGGGTGCCGGCCGGGCAACTGACGGCCCGGCTGCCCGGCCTCAGCGTGGTGACCAGCCCTTCGCTGCTCCCGGCCACCCGCGCGCCGGTGCCGCTGCACCACGTGACGCTGCTGCTGCACCGGGGCGCCGCCCCGGCGGCGATCGCGATGACCAGCACGGCGCGGCTGGCCGGCGCGCGGGTGATCACCGTCCGCGGCTTCGACCCGCGCGCCGACCCGGCCGCGATCACCGCGCTGAGCACGGCCCGGCCATGGCACGTGCTGGCGGCCGGCGCCGCCTTCGGGCCCGAGAGCAGGCTCGCGGCCCGGCTCGCCGTGGCCGCGACCGGGGTGCAGCTGCCCGGCGGCGGCCAGGTCCTGTTCCCCGGTCACCGGCTGGTCGCCCTGTACGGCCACCCCGGTGCGCCGGCCCTGGGCGCGCTGGGCGAGCAGGGCCTGGCCGCCAGCATCGCCAGGGTCCGCAAGCTCGCCGCCAGGTACCGGCGACTGAGCCGGGTGCCGGTGGTCCCCGCCTTCGAGATCATCGCCACCGTCGCCCAGGGACCGCACGATCCCGAGCCCGACGGCAGCTTCTCCTACCAGACCCCGGTATCGGAGCTCCGTCCCTGGGTGCGGCGGGCAACCGCGGATGGTCTGTACGTCGTGCTCGACCTGCAGGCCGGCCGGGCCAGCCTGCTGGCCCAGGCCAGGCAGTACCGGTCGCTGCTGCGGCTGCCCGACGTCGGCCTTGCCCTGGACCCGGAATGGAAGCTCGGACCCGGCCAGCTCCCGCTGCACCAGATCGGCAGCGTGACCATCAGCGAGGTCAACAGCGTCGTGACCTGGCTGGCCCGGCTCACCGAGCGGTACCGCCTGCCGCAGAAGCTGCTGGTACTGCATCAGTTCCGGTTGTCGATGATCTCCGGCGAGCGGCGGCTCGACACCCGCGCGGACGATCTGGCGATCGTCATCCACATGGACGGCCAGGGCACCCCGGCGGAGAAGGAGCAGACCTGGCTCTCGGTACTCGGCGCGGCGCCGCCGGGCGTGTTCTTCGGCTGGAAGAACTTCTTCGTCAAGGACCACCCGATGCTGACCCCGCGCCAGACCATGGCCCGCACCCCGAAGCCGGTCATGATCTCCTACCAGTAACGGCCGCCGGCCGCCGGTGTCTGCCGTCCGCAACCTCGTGGCTGGTCCAGCCACGGGCATCAGGCTTGTCACGGGTGCGCTGAGTGACCGGGGGGCTCGGGGTGCGCGGGGTGGGCGGGGTGCGCGGGCTTCCCTCTGTGCTCCGGCTTGGCCCGGTGGCCGGGCCTGGCGGGGTGTCCGGAGTGGCCGGGACCGCCGGGACCGCCGTGCCGGGCAGGGCCATCCGCCGACCGGTTACCCGCGTGGTCGTGGTGTTTCCCGGTGCCTGCCTGGTGCCCGGCGGGATGACCTGGGCCGGCCGGGTTATGCGCGGCGGGAGCGGCAGGAGCGCCGATGGTGCGGTGCGCGAGATCCTGAACCGGGGCGGGCAGGACATCCGCATAGGCCGCGACGGTCGCGCTGGCCAGCACCGCAGCCACGGCGGCCAGCACGGCAGCGAGCCTGGCCCGGCGCGGTCCGGTTCGCAGCCGCCGGACGGCTTGCCGCGGAGCAGGCTGGAGCAGTGGCGCCTGCCGCAGCGCAGGCGAGATGCTGGCCGGGGGGACGGCGCGCCTGAATGCGGACCGCGCTGCCGCCTCCCCGGCCAGCGGACCAGGTTCAGCCGGGCCAGCCACGCAGGCGAGCAGCTGTGCCAGATCCTGCAGATCCCGCGGGGAGTCCGGGGGTAGAGACCGCCCGTCGAGGATCCCGTCCAGCACAAGGTCGTCACGCTCGCGGCGAGGCCGGCCGGGAAGAGTGAACCCTGGCATCTCGTCAGAAGAAGCGTCCCGTTCGCTCATGCTGTTACACCTGTCAGTTCTGCGAGCCGGCGCAGCGCCCGGTGCGCGGCCACCCGCACCGCGCCGGGGGACTTCCCGACGATGCGGGCCACGCTGACGTTGTCCAGCCCGGCTATCACCCGCAGCATGACGATCTCGGCCTGGTCCGGGGGCAGCGTCGCGATCATGGCCAGGGCTGCGCTGGTGGCCATCCGTTCCAGCGCTACGTCGGCAGCGTCCGGGGAAGTCAGCTGATCCTCAGCCAGGCTGTCGGCGAGCGGTACCGTCGGGCGGCGGGCTCGCCAGCGGCCCCAGTCCGCCGCCCGGTGCCTGGCGATGGTGAACAGCCAGGCCCGGAACGCGGTCTCGGCGCCGTCGAAGCCGGTCAGGCCGGCTACCACGTGCAGCCAGGTCTCGCCCGCCACGTCCTCGGACGCCAGCGGTAGCGCCAGCGGCACCTTCACCGCCCGGACCCCAGTCAGCCGCAAGCTGAGCGAGCCGCTGCGCCACCCGCGCACCTGCACGGTGTCCGCCGCCGCCAAGCTCGCCAAGTCCGGGCACCTGCATGCCTGGCTGACTCCCCGCGGTTAACCTCGCAGGACCAGTAACGCCTGCTGCCCGCGTCCGGCGGCCCCGTCCTCAGTCAGACGAGGGCTCAGCCGGGCCGGGTTCGGTCAGACGCGGGCTGGGGCTCCGGCCGGCGGCCGAACTTGAAGTAGGCCAGCGGTGCCCCGCCCAGCGAGTTGACCAGTGTCACCACCGGCACCCAGAGCCATTTCGGGCCGCGGATCTCGCTGGCCGGCCGCCGCTTGATGTCGATCAGCGCCGCTATCTTCAGGACCCCCTCGCCCACCGCCGCCGCGATGATCAGCCCGCGGGTGCGCGCGCTGAGGTCACTCCACTTCTTCCTGGCGGCCATGACGCCCCTCCGCAACCTGACACCGGACCCGACCCCTGGACCCTATACCCGGCCGGCACCGGTACTTACCCGCGCGTACTGACCGCGCGCGGGAGCGCGGGTCGCAGGAGCGCGGGCCGCGGCAGCGTCCTGGCCACATCTCCGCGCTGCCGTCATTCGGCTGCTATTAAGGCCATTTCTTATGGTAAGCCAAATTTAGGCTATGATACAGTTACCCAAGCCGGAGGTATGACTTCTTCCGGTTTCCTGCTGGAGCCAAATGAAGAAATTATCACGGCTCCGGCCAGTGGCAAAGGGACACTTTTCTGGCGTCGCTGACTATAGCCACAGCCGGTTGCGCGGCAGATACTCCGGATCGGGAGAATTGCGATGAACGGAGGGATCAACGTCTGTCGACTCGGCGGATGCCGCCGCGCCGGAGCAGCCACAGCAGAGCCTGAGCACCGTGGCCGCCAGGAACCTCGCGACCACCACCAAGACCGTTCCCAGATGCAGGCGATTACCTCGCGCTGGCTGCTGCGAATGCTGCCCTGGGTTCATGTTGCTGGCGGAAGTTACCGGGTGAACCGGCGCCTGAGTTATGCAGCCGGCGGCGGCCGGGTGGCTTTTTCGCAGACCGCCGGTCAGGTCGCGGTGGCGCCGCCCAGCCTGCGCGAGACTCCGTTATTCGCCGGAGTTGATGACGATGCGGTGCTGGCCGCGCTGGCCGGCCGCTTTGTTTCATGCCGGACGACCCCGAGCAGCTGGAACTTCGACCAGCCCGCCCGCCAGGACCTCGACGCGTACGTCACCCGGCTGCAGGACTGGATGGCCGGCATCCTCAACTGGCACCGCGAGTGCGACCGCCACACCGAGCCCGGCCTGCTGCGACGCTACGGCCCGGGCCCGTACCTCCTGCCGGGCGCGGTCAGCGGCCTCGGCATCGCCGCCGCGCTCATCCGCCACCCATGGCCAGCTCCTTCGGTAGCCGCGCCGTCCGGCGCGCCCGTCAGAAAGGTTCAGCAATGAAGATGAACAGATCCGTCCGCGTCCGCCTGGCCGGCCGGGCAGGCAGAGCTGCGAGCGCCCTGGTCTTCGCTGCCGTCTTAGCCGCGGCCACCGGCCTGTCTGCCGGGCCGGCCCTGGCCGCAAGCACCTGGACGGTCAGCCCGGGCGGCCACTTCACCGCGGTCTCGGGGACCGCCGTCCTGACCGATACCAGCACCGGCGCGTCGATCAGGTGCGCTGCCTCCAGCCTGGGCGGCACGCTCAGGAGCGGCACCGGGTTGTCCGGTACCGACATCGGCGACGTCACCGCGTTCGGCCTGTCCTCGTGCACCGGCCTCGGTCAGACCTTCAGTACCACCGCCACCGACTTCCCCTGGCAGCTGAACGCCACGAGCTACAGCTCCGTCACGCGCGGCCCCAGGAGCGGCGGCATCGCGATCCTGAACCTGCTCGGGGTCAGCGAAATGCTGAACGCGATTTCCTGCCACCTGTGGTGGTGGGGGACCCCGCCCGACCTCACGCTCCAGTACAACAACAGCTCGGCCGCGCTGACGTCGCTGACCAGCCCTGCCATGCGGCTCTATGACGTCAGCGGCTGCTCGGGGGCGTTCAACGACGGCGACACGATGTCGCTATCGGTGACCTACACGGTGAGCCCGGTCCAGTTCATCTCCCAGTCCGTAACCACCGCACCGTAACCTCAGGCCGCATCGGTGCCGGACGCAGGCCGCGGTCCGCCCGGCATCCGATGCGGCTTCAGCCGAAGTTCTAGTTCTTGACCTGGAACGAGACGGACTGAGTCAGCAGGAGGCCGGTGATCGTCACGGTGTAGGTGCCGACGGCCATTCCGGTCGTGTCGATGGTGACGGTGACGGTGCCGTTGCCGTCCGGGCCCGTCACGACCGGCGGCTGCACCGTCGACTTGTGCCCGGTTCCGAGGACGGAAACCGTTATGTTGTCCCAGGTCTGTCCCGGCACGGTCGAGGTCGGGTCCGCGAACGGCGGGCCCGTCGCCCCGTACTGTCCCGGAAGCGGCGGGAACACGCCGAAGCCGTCCTCGACCGTGGTGCCGTTCGGGGTGCTGCCCGGGATGAAGCCGTTGCCGGTGATCGTGACGGTCTGCCCGCTCGGCACCCTCACTGCCGATGTGCTGATGTTGTTCTGCAGCCGGTTCAGTTCAAAGAGCGCCAGCCGGCTCGGCTGGAACGGCCCGTGCTGGCGGTCGATCTGCCGGACCAGGGCGGGCACGAACGCCGGTGCGTAGACGGTGCCCCAGCCGGACGCGATGTCGTAGCCGGTCCCGGTTGAGAAGCCGGTGACGCCGTAGGCGGTGTTCGTGTAGCCGGCCGGGACATCGATGATGCCGGCCGCCGCGCCGTCCGGCCCGATCGCGGCCAGGGCCGGGTTCACCGTGCCCAGGCTGGCGCCGCGCAGCTGCGTGGCCAGCGCGAGGATGCCCGCGAAGGTGGGCGACGCCTGCGAGGTGCCGTTCGAGGCGTCCATCGAGATGTCGGGGTAGGCGCGGCCGGTGACGCCGCTCAGCGCCGGGATGCCCCGCTGCCACCACGGCTGCGGGTAGATGGTGGAAATGCCGGCGCCGGCCGCATCGGAGTTGTCGTTCCTGGCGGTCCACAGCGCGTCCGGGGCGGTACGCCCGCCCGCAGTGGCGAGGCCGGCGTTGGGGATCGTGCCGCCGACCGCGGTGACCCACGGGCTGTCGGCCGGGTGCTGCGCGGTGACGCCGGTCTCCGGGGTGCACTGGCCGGTGTCGCCCAGAACCGGTGCCTGGGTCGGGCCGCAGTCACCGGCGGCGAACATCACCGGGATGTCGTGCGCGGCGGCGTCGAGGAACGCGGGATCCAGCGAGTGGATAGCCGCCTGCTGGCTGGCGGTCGGGTTGGTCGGGTCGTTGATGAACGAGTTCTCGCCGTCGCCCAGGCTCACCGTGATGATGTTGGCCAGGTGCTGGTCGGCAATCATCTCTATCGCCTGGGCTACCTGTGGCCAGCCCTGCATGCCGAGGGTCTCCGGTACCGGCGGGTGGACGAAGAGAATGTTCGCATACGGCGCCATCGAGTGGATCGACTCCGCGTCGAGCTGGTCCTCGCCGGTGCTGCACTCGACCTGGCAGACCGCGGTCGGGTCGGCCGGCGGGGGCAGCGCCATATCGGTGAGGTTCGCCGGCGGCAGGTCCATCGCCGTGTCGTAGTTCGTCAGCGCGGTCGCGAGGCCCGGGTCGGGGTTGGTGACGATGTAGGCCACGGTCACGCCGGCGCCGTCGATCCCCGTTTTCCACAGGTCGTTGACGCCGTAGTCGATGATGTCCTCCTGCGCGGTCCCGTTGGCGAAGCCCCGCAGCCGGAGCGACTGCCCCGCGGCGATCTTCGCCTCGATCGCGTTGAACGTCGCCGTCGTCGCCGCGATGCGCACGGCCGGCGGCGGGATGCCCTGGCCCTGGCCGGGCGCCATCGCGGTGCTGGCCAGCGCGGGGGTCGCGGCCACGATACTGGCAGCTAGCAGGCTGCCGACGCCGGCGATGAGAAGGGATCGAGCCACCATATGACGGCCTCCGTCAGAAGGGCTGGCTGCCTCGCAGCTTGCCATTGATCACACAACCACCTACCCAGACGCTAGATGCACGCCCGGTGCCCGACAACCCCCCGGCACGGGCGGCCTGGCTAGCTGCCGGGACAGTGCTTCTGCTACGCACCGTTCGTTATGGCTCGGGCGCGCTCGCTCTCAGCGTGGGCGAAGGCTGGCTCCATGAGGTCAAGGTCATGCTGCTGCAACCCATAGGACTGTGCGACACCACGCCAGCGTGCGACCGCCTGAGTGACCTCGGCCAGGACTTCGAGCGCGTCCGGTGTACCAAGGCGGAAGTGGGCGGCGACCGCCATGAGGGTATCTATGCTCGCCCGCGTGTCCGTGAAGTCGATAGCGGTGCTGAGCTGTTTCGGTCCCGGCGCCGGATTGGGATTCAGGTCAAACGCCGGCGACAGGGCCCAGGACTCACCGCGCTTGTGCAGGAACCCGTGATTTCGGAGATGATCATCGGTATTGGAAATCAGGATCGTGAAAGCCATCCGCCGCCACAGCTGGCGCAGTTCCTCCGTCGCGGCTGTGGACCGTTCCTCAATCACCTCCGCTATCTCAAGGTAGCTACGCCGGTCACCGTCGCGGGCTTCGAGCATCGTCTTCGCGCTGGCGTAGCCGATGCGGGCACCGCCCCGGCGGTCGAACCGGTCGACGATGAGCACGTGGCGGTCCCCTACCCGCAGCAGCTGAGAGCGAGGGACCATCAGTCCTGCGTCACGGGCCAGGTCAAGTGCTACCTTCTCCCACGCCATCACGTTCCAGGTGTCTGAGCTCGCGCTGGGGAACTTCGCAATCGCGACGCGTCCGGAAGAATCCAGCATGTGCGCCTTCGGGCGCGCACCGCCAAGGGAGCTTCCGGCTCGGAGCAATACCCTGAGCTCTTCGTAGTCGGCGCCATCCCGCTCCGCCCGAGCTGCAATATCCAGCAGAACTGGCAGGTCCGTGAGAACGGGGACCCCTGAATCCTCGGCCGCAAGAAAGGGCGCCTGACCGCCGAGCCGGAAACGCAGCGCTCCCTGACGCAGGTCGTCTCGGACGCCGAGCAGCAGGTCGACCTCGCTCATCGAGCGCGGGGCAATTGCCGCGGTCCTCGCCCTGGCACGCTCAGCGCGCAGGATCAGCGTCCGCCCCCACCGGTCTGGCAGGGTATCGGCGAACGCGCCGAACACCGCGCGGCCGACTGGCGTTTGCAGCCTGCCCATGACGAGCGGCAGCGCCGGATCCAGCGGGTAAGACTCCGGGTCGGCAAGGTACCTGTCGTCGTAGGCGAAGCTGGCCGACTCGGAGCCTCGGCGCTGGTGCGAGTACATCCGGCCGGCCAGAAGGTTCCTGTCACCGACCGCGACGAAGACCTCGATTTCACTGCTCATGGTCTTTGCTCCGCCCTCGGCGGGCGCACCCGCTCCGGCAGTGCCTCCTCCGACCGCAGACGGCCCACGTCGGTGGCATACGGGTCGAGTCCCATGATCAGCGTGTCAAGCACTCCCAGCGCCCGGGCAACCCGCAGCACGTTTTCCAGGCTGGCCCCCTGCCCGTTCTCGATCCGCATGACGGTATGACGCGACACCCCGGCCCGGTCCGCGACCTGGGCGGCCGTCAGGCGCCGCAGTCGTCGCCAGACCGCGAGTTCCTCGCCGATGCGCCGCAGGCCGCTGGCTACGGCGATGGGTGTCCTCGATCCAGCCACCAGGCCCCTAACATTCCTAAACTGCTACTCTAGCAAATTTAGAGTAGCATATTCACAACATTGTAGTTGCTGCCTGGCCGCCGAGCGGGCATGCGGCTGCGTCGTCGGCAGAGTTCCAGACACGCCACCGGTTAAGGGTGAGTGGGAGTCAGGTTCGGCACCAGCGAGGCAGCAAAAGGCTGGGACGAACTGTGCACACATTCGGCGGGGAAGACGCGGGAGGCATCCGATCTTCTGCGGGTAAACCCCGGCCGTCGCAGGACGGGTCTCACTACCAGCTCCGGGGCAGCTTAGCGACGCGCGAATTCCGCGGCCATCTATTGAGCAATGGCAGGTCAAGGGTCAGCGGCAGTGGCCGCGTCTGGTGCTTGCCCGATTGTCCTCACCGATATGGCGTACAAGGTTCCAGTTCGCTATGATTCCTCAGCGTGACCAGAAAAGACAGTAGGCCCATGCTCGACTGGCTGAAGAGCACATTTTCGACTACAGCGTTCCCTATCGTTTCGGTCTTCCTATTTGTCGCGGGCTTTGTGCTGATTGTCCTATATGTGACATCGCAAGGCGGTGCTCGCCTTGGCTACTACAGCGTGGGCCTTCTCACCGCGCTGGCGGCGTTCCTAAGCGGCAGCTTGGTAGGGCTTCTCGTGGGTGTCCCCCGTTACGTATCATCAGGCGAATTCCGCTTCAAGGGTGGTCCGGGGCATTCAGAGGGCCCAGGTGCCCAAGCCAAATTTGAGCCGAGTTCTAATCTTGCGGAGATAAGTGATTGGCTAACGAAGCTGCTGCTGGGTGCAGGCCTGGTCGAATTAAGCCGACTCGGGCGTCCGCTATCAGAACTGATTGATATGGTCGCTCGCGGTATAAGCGGAATCTCGCCGACCGGGAAAGCAACAGGAATGGCTGTGGTTATATCAGCCACAATTCTGATCGTCTACGGGGTGCTCGGCTTCCTCGATGGCTACGTGACGACAAATGTGTGGTACGGGAAGCGAATCGATAAAGAGCGGCTCCCGCCGGACGCGGGCGCCGCGTTGCAGAAGCTGGCTGGTTTGCACGGCTCCGGCCTACTAAGCGATGCCGAGTTCACGGCAAAGCGTGCCGAGATCATCGGGCGAATCTGACAGGTGAGTGGCGCTGCCCACGGCTAGATGCCGGTTGGCCTTCGTGGTGGTGACCATGTTGCCGCAGTCGGCTCGGCGCAGGCGCAGGACTGGAATTCTCCTGATAGCGACGCCGAAGGCATGTTGGCTGATGAGCAGTTCGTCGTCGGCGCGGTAGATGGAGCTGATCAGGGCGACCCGGTGCAGGCGGATCTCGACGTTGCCGTTGTCGGGTAGCGGCCGGTACCGGGGGCATCGCGGATTCTCGGTGCCGTGTCACGAGGCAAGGAGAGATCCGAGTCGCGCAGGCCGATTCGCACCTCACCCCGGCCTGAGCCCTGCTACTAATCATCACCAGAATCCCTGGGTCTTCGCCGAGGATGCCGATCGGTGATCACCAAGGGCGCCGAGACCATAAATACGATCTTCAACGGTCACAAGCAAGCGAAATTCGCGTGAGGCAATGGCTTCCCTGGCCCTTCCGAGATCGGACAGGGGACTCCGGAGTGGCTCCGAAATCCCCTGTGACCTGCAAGCTTTCTGGTCGGGGTGGCCGGATTTGAACCGGCGGCCTCTTCGTCCCGAACGAAGCGCGCTGCCAAGCTGCGCTACACCCCGCTGACCGCCCGAGCAGTCTAGCCGATCCAGGGAACCAGCGTGAGCAGCGTTGCCTCCGGGCGGCAGAACAGGCGGTAAGGGGCGGCCGGGGAGGTGCCGAGACCGCCGGAGACGTGCAGCCAGGAGCGGTCGTCGGGGTCGGCGGCCGCCGGAATCCCGGCAGTGTCGCCGCCGTCCGGGACGGGCTGGGCGGCCGGGTGGCGGTGCAGGCCGCGGGCCCGGCGGCGGTCGATGCCGCAGTTGGTGACCAGGGTGCCGTAGCCGGGCAGGCAGACCTGGCCGCCGTGGGTGTGGCCGGCCAGCAGCAGCTCGTAGCCGTCGGCGGCGAACCGGTCCAGGACCGCGGGCTCCGGGGTGTGCATCACGCCGAGGCGCAGGTCGGCGGACCGGTCGGCGGGGCCGGCCACCTGCTCGTAGCGGTCCCTGGCGATGTGCGAGTCGTGCACGCCGGCCACGTCGATGTCCAGGTCGGCCGCCTTCACCCGGCCGCGCCGGTTGTTCGCGTTCAGCCAGCCGGCTGCTTCCATGCCCTCGCCGAGCTCGGTCCACGGCAGGTCGGGGGAATGCCGCCGGTGCTCCTGGCTGCTGGTGCGCCACAGGTACCTGGCCGGGTTCTTCATGATCGGGGAGTACAGGTCGTTGGAACCGTAGACGAACACGCCGGGCCGCTCCAGCAGCGGGCCGAGGGCCTCCAGCAGCGGCTTAACGGCCTGCGGGTGGGCGATCGAGTCGCCGGTGTTGACGACCAGGTCGGGATCGAGGGCATCCAGCGTCCGGATCCAGGACAGCAGCCGGTGCCGGCCGGGGGTCAGGTGGGTGTCGGAGATATGCAGGATCCGCAGCTCGCCGGAACCGGCTGGCAGCACCGGGACCTGACAGCGGCGCAGGACGAACCAGTTCCGCTCTACGACGGTCGCGTAGCCGAGGACGGCCGCGCCTGCGGCGGCCGCGGCTCCGATGACTGTTCCTGATCGCATCCACACATGGTGCCATGTCAGCCGGACTGAATCATCCCGCGGGATGCACGCTGCGTCGCGTGCGGTGGCTCTGCGTTTCCGGTCGTGTCTCGGCGCCCTGGTCGTGCCCGGCTGCGCGCGGGACGGCGGCAGCGGGCAGGATGTCCTCATGTCCGGACTGAAAGACCAGCTCCGCAGCGACCTGACTGCGGCCATGAAGGCGCGTGACGCAGACCAGGGTCAGGACCCTGCGGATGGCCCTGACCGCGGTCACCAACGAGGAGGTCGCTGGCAAGGCGGCCCGCGAGCTTGACGACGACGAGGTGCTCAGGGTGCTGGCCAACCAGGCCAAGCGGCGTCGCGAGGCCGCCGAGGCGTTCGAGGCCGGCGGGCGGCCGGATCAGGCCGCGGCGGAGCGGGCCGAGGGCGAGGTGCTGGCCGGGTACCTGCCCGCGCAGCTGGCCGATGCCGAGATCTCGGCGATCGTGGCCGCCGTGATCGCCGCGACCGGGGCCTCGGGCCGGGCTGCCATGGGCCAGGTCATGAAGGCGGTCACCACCAAGACGGCTGGCCGGGCCGAGGGAGCCGAGAGTGGCAGCCGAGGTCCGCAGGCAGCTGGCCAGCTGACCGGCCGCTGACACCGTGCGGCCGGTCAGTTCCGCCGGCAGGCGCAGGATGTGGCTCAGTGACCGGTAGTCGGCGGGCCCGGCGGTACTGGCGGGCTAGGCGGACCGGTCGGCGGGCCGCCGCCGTGGCCGGGGCCGTGGCCACCGTGACCGCCGTGACCGTGGCCCTGCGACGGCGGCGTGGGCGATACCTGGCCGTTGCCCATGGAGAAGAACACCGGGTCAGTGGGCGAGGGGAAAGGCGGGTGGCCCAGCACCCGCAGCAGGTGCAGGAACGTCTCCTGCCAGGTGGCCCCCGGCGCGTTGTCGCCGTACATCTGGCCGGGGCAGTCCTCTTCCCCGGCAACCTCGCGATAGCAGGACCCCACGCCGAGCATCTGGCCTCGCCGGGCTAGTCGGGTCGATCGGGTTGAACACCGACACGTAGCCGGCCAGGCGCGGGGTCCAGCCGGCGAACGCGGCGTAGTAGCCGCTGTTGGCGGTGCCGGTCTTGGCGGCGGCCGGGATGCCGATGCCCCGGTTGCCCGCCGTGCCCGACACCAGAACGGCCTGGAGGATGTAGTTGGCGGCGTAGGCGACCTGGCGGGAGAACGCCCGGTGACAGTCGGCCGACTGCACCGGCAGCTGCCTGCCGGTCGAGGTGACGATCTTGCTGATCGCGATGGGCGTGCAGTACCTGCCCTCGGCGGCGACCGTGGCGTAGGCGGCCGCCATGCTCATCGGCGAGACGTAGACCGAGCCCAGGGTGAAGGACGGGATGTCGTCGGCCGGGTACTGGTAGTTCGCCCTATGCCGGTTGCCCACTCCACGAAGCAGGGATCCGCCGTTCGCGCGGGTCATGCCCGAGGCTGACCGCGGTCTTGACCACGTTGCACAGCCCGACGTGCTGCTCCAGGTGAGCGTAGAAGATGTTGATCGACTGCACGGTCCCGGTGTACAGCGAGAAGATCTCGGGCTTGGCGTTCGGGTTCTCGGCGTTGTGAATGTTGGCCCACGGGAAGGACTGGCCCTTGCAGTTGGTGAAGCCGCCGATGCTCGTGGGATTCACGACCTTCTCGGTGAAGCCGAACGGCACGTTCTGCTTCAGCGCGGTCAGCAGGGTGAAGATCTTGGACGAGGAGCCGGTCTGCACGCCTGAGCTGCCGCCGTACTCCTGGTTCACCGCGTAGTTCACCGTGGTCTGGCCCCGCTTGAAGCCGTACGTCCGGTCCTCGGCGATGGCCCGGATCTCGCCGGTGCCCGGCTGGATCAGCACCTCGACGTCGGCGTTCCGGTTCGGGTTGTAAGCCGAGTCGTGCGCGGGCTCCACGTAGTTGACCGCGTTGTCGGCGGCCCGCTGGTCGGTCGGGTTCAGCGTGGTGTAGATCTTCAGGCCGCCGGTGAGGTTCAGCTCGCGCTCGGCGGTGGCGAAGGCCGGGTTCTTCTGCAGCAGGGCCAGCACGTAGGAGCAGAAGAACGCGTTCTTTCTGGCGAACGGCGCGGTGCAGCCGCTTTGCAGCGTGTTGTTGTCCCAGTGCAGGCCGAGCGGCGAGCTCGCGGCCGCCTTTTCCTGCGCCGGGGTGATGTAGTGCAGCTGCTGCATCCGGCTCAGCACGATGTTGCGCTGGATGCGGGCATTGTTCGGGTAGACCCTGGGGTTGTACTCGGACCGGGAACTCCACCATGCCCGCCAGCATGGCGGCCTCCGGCAGCGTCAGGTGCCGGGCCGAGACGGAGAAATACCGCTCGGCGGCGACCTGGATGCCGTAGGCCTCGTTGTCGAAGTAGGCGGCGTTCAGGTAGGCGGCGAGCAGCTGCTGCCGGGTCAGCTCATGCTCGACGTTGGCGGCTATCCGCAGCTCGACGAGCTTGCGGGCCAGCGTGTCGCTGGTGGCAGCCAGCTGCTCCGCCCTGGTCCGCGCGGTCAGCACCAGCGCGTTCTTCACGTACTGCTGGGCCAGGTCCGACCCGCCCTGGGTGGCGTTGCCGTGCAGGTCGTTGAGCATGGCGCGGAGCGCGCCCTTCGGGTCGAACGCGCCGTGCTGCCAGAACCTGGAGTCCTCCTGGCGCGACGATCGCGTTCCGCATGATCGGGGCGATCTGGTTGAACGTCACCGGCACCCGGTCGGTGCCGCCCGGGTTCCGCGCGGTGCCGCCCGGATAGTAGGTGGCGATCACGTTGCCCTTGCTGTCCAGGATCTCCGAGCGCAGCGGCAGCTGGCCGAGAGCCGGCACGGGCAGGTTGTTGAAGGTCTTCGCGGCGTCGCGCGCGACCACGCCGACCACGCCGGCCGCCGGGAGCGCGATGGCCCCGGCGAGCAGGCCGGCCGCGACCGACACTCCCGCGAGCTTTCCCCCGCTGCTCCAGCGGGCGCCGGCGCGGCGTCCTGAGTTCAGCACCCCATCAGGTTACGCTGACGTTCATCCTTGCCGTACCAGAACTCAACTGCGCAGTACCCCGAACTGCTGACGTCAGCCGCCCGGGACCAGCTCCGGCGGGGCGGCAGCAGCCGGGCCAAAACAACAGCCCCAACCAGCCGAACCAGCCCGGCCGAGGGAGTGACTAGTCACATCTGCCCGCATAGCCCTGATGGGCTATGCGGGAAATGGGTCCGCCGGGGTCTAGCGCAACGGACCGGACTTCCGTAAGTTACTCTTCCGCGACCATCACTACCGGGGCCGGGCGCGAGCCATGGCCACGGGCCGTAACGAAATGACAGCTCGTCGTGACTATTCATTACGGCGCGTGACGATCAGGAGGAGTTGGGCCACTATGTGGATCACGGACTGGACCGCCCGCGCCGCGTGCAAGGGAACTGACCCGGACGAGCTCTTCGTCCAGGGCGCGGCGCAGAACCGGGCCAAGCTGATCTGCCGCGGCTGCCCCGTCCGGACCGAGTGCCTCGCAGACGCGCTCGACAACCGGATCGAGTTCGGCGTGTGGGGCGGCATGACCGAGCGGGAGCGCCGCGCGCTGCTCCGCCGTCGGCCGGACGTCACCTCCTGGCGGGACCTGCTGGAGCACGCTCGCAACCAGTACGAGCGCTCCGGCGACGAGCTCGTGGCCAGCTAGCCGTCCCTGCCAGCCGCACAGCCAGGCGCGTTCGGGTCCGGCCCTTCGGGTCCGTTCTAACTGCCGCTGAACACGCTGCCGATCGCCCGTAGCCCGGCCAGGTCGTGCACGTCGTCGGGCTGGGCCGGGATCTCCGCGACCGGCACCAGCGGGTGCGCGGCGGTGAAGTGCTCGGCCAGCCGCCGCTCCGAGGCCGCCAGCTGCATCCGCTCGGCGTGCAGCCGCAGCGCGGCGATGGCCAGCAGGTACGCGCCGCCCTCACCGCCGCCGTTTCCCTCGCCGCGGCCGTTGCCGCGTCCGGCCTTAGCGCCGGTCGCCTGCAGTGTCTCGGCGGCAGCCAGGCTGCGCGCGGCCGACAGCCCGGCCGCGGGCGAGCGGTGCACCCGGTTCAGGATCAGCCCGGCCAGCGGCATCCCCTCCTGAGCCAGCCGCTCCACGAAATATGAGGCCTCGCGCAGCGCGTCCGGCTCGGGTGCCGCGATCACCAGGAACGCGGTGTCCGGCGCGCGCAGCAGCCGGTAGGTGTAATCGGCCCGCTCCCTGAACCCGCCGAACATGGTGTCCATGGCGGACACGAATGTCTGCACGTCCCGGAGCATCTGGCCGCCGATGACCTTCGTCACGATCCCGGTCAGCGCGCCGAATCCGGCATTCAGCACCCGCAGCCCGGTCCGGCCGCCCAGCTTGGCCGGCGCGACCAGCAGCTTGAGCAGCCGCCCGTCCAGGAACCGGCCAAGCCGCTGCGGCGCGTCCAGGAAATCGAGCGCCGACCGGCTCGGCGGGGTGTCCACCACGATCAGGTCCCACTCGTCCGCCCGGCGCAGCTGGCCGAGCTTCTCCATCGCCATGTACTCCTGCGTGCCGGCGAAGCCGGAGGACAGCGACTGGTAGAAGGGGTTGGCCAGGATCTGCGCAGCCCGGTCCGGGTCGGCGTGGGCCTCGACGATCTCGTCGAAGGTCCGCTTCATGTCCAGCATCATCGCGTGCAGGCTGCCGGTGCCCGGATCGCCGCCGCCCGGCCCTGATGAGTCGCCCGGCCCTGCTGACGGATGCGGCTGGCCGACCCCCGGCACCAGCCGCGGCGTGTTGTCCAGCCGGGTCAGCCCCATCGACTGGGCAAGCCTGCGGGCCGGGTCCACGGTGAGCACCACCACCCGCCTGCCGCGCTCGGCGGCCCGCAGGCCGACGGCAGCGGCGGTGGTGGTCTTGCCCACGCCGCCGGAGCCGCAGCAGACGATCACCCGGGTCCGCCGGTCGTTCAGCAGCGCGTCCACGTCCAGCGGGTAGGGCGAGATCGGCCTGGCCATCACGCAGCCCCCTGGTCCCGCAGCGCCGCGGCGAGCCGGTAGAGACCGGCCAGGTCCATCCCGTCGGTGATCATCGGCAGCTGGTAGCACGGCTGCCGGGCCGCGTCGAGCCGGTGCCGCTGTTCCTGCTGGCCGGCCTCGGTCCTGGCCTGCTCGGTCAGCTCGGCGGCGAGCTGGGACGCCAGCGTCGCGCTGTCCTCCAGCCCGGCCGCCTTCAGCCCGATGGCCAGCTCGTCGGTGTCGACGTCGCCGCTCGGCCGCCGCCCGCAGCTGCGCCTCCGGAAGCGGCAGCGGGCGGGTCATGTTGATCATGATGCCGCCGACCGGGATGCCGCCGCCGGCCAGCCCGCGCAGCTCGGCGACGCCGTCCAGGGTCTCCTGGACCGGCATCTCCTCCAGCAGGGTGACGAAGTGCACCGCGGTCTGCGGCGAGTGGATCACGTTCTGCACGGTATCCGCGTGGCCCCGGATCGGGCCGACCTTCGCCACCCCGGACACCTCGGACGAAACGTTGAGGAACCGGGAGATACGCCCGGTCGGCGGGCCGTCCATGACCACGGCGTCGTAGACGAACCGGGGCGCCGCGCCCGCCGCGCCCGCCGCCTTGCGCCGGACCGCCTCGGCTGCCTTGCCGGTGAGCAGCACGTCCCGCAGCCCGGGCGCGATCGTGGTGGCGAAGTCCATCACCCCGAGCTTGGTCAGCGCCTGCCCGGCATGCCGCATGTTGTAGAACGTGGCCAGGTACTCGATCAGCGCCGACTCCGGATCGGCGACCAGGGCGAACACGTCCCCGCCCGGCCGGGAGGCGTCGGCAGGCGCCAGCGCGACCTTGCGCTCGGTGTAGGGCAGCGGCGGCACGTCGAACAGCTGGGCGATGCCCTGGCGGCCCTCCACCTCCATCAGCAGCACCCGCCGGCCGGCCGAGGCGAGTGCGAGTGCGAGCGCCCCGGCGACCGTGGTCTTGCCGGTTCCGCCCTTGCCGGTCACGACGTGCAGCCGCACGCCCTCCCAGTCGGTGTCCCTGGTGCCCACGCTCTGGAGGCTATCCGGGCCCGCCCGGTGAGCCGCCCCCGGCGGCGGTCGCTACCGGACCGGCAGTCGCGCGGCGCGTCCGTTATCGGCCCTTGCTTGGCTTGTGGCACGGACTCACTACGCTGGATGCCAACTGAAGCCGCGCGGGCGGCGGACGGCCGCCCGCGCGGCACCCGGAAAAGAGGTGTGGGCGATGGCAGCCCTGATCGTGATTCTCGTGGTCCTGGTGCTGGGCGGGATCGTTACCCTGGCCCGGTCCGTCCAGGTAGTGCAGCAGTACGAAGAGGGCATCATCTTCCGGTTCGGCAAGGTGCTGCCCGGCGTCCGCGGTCCCGGCCTGACCCTGATCCGGCCGGTCGGCGACAAGATGAGGAAGGTCAACCGGCAGATCGTGGCCATGGCCGTGCCCGCGCAGGAGGGCATCACCAGGGACAACGTCAGCGTCCGGGTGGACGCGGTGGTCTACTTCAAGGTCGTCGACCCGATCAAGGCGATCATCAACGTGACCGACTACCGGTACGCGATCTCGCAGCAGGCGCAGACCTCGCTGCGCTCGATCATCGGCCAGTCGGAGATGGACCAGCTGCTGGCCGAGCGGGACACGGTGAACCGGCACCTGCAGCGGATCATCGACGAGCCCACCGAGGGCCCCTGGGGCGTCAAGGTGGAGCGGGTCGAGATCAAGGACGTGTCGCTGCCCGAGGGCAT
The DNA here is from genome assembly GCA_963719705.1 of uncultured Actinomycetota bacterium. Lineage (GTDB taxonomy): Bacteria > Actinomycetota > Actinomycetes > Streptosporangiales > Streptosporangiaceae > CAVRCV01. Next base: position 267,242 of record CAVRCV010000002.1, on the reverse strand, counting down.
GAAGCGGTCCATGTCCCGGCAGGCCGAGGCCGAGCGGGAGCGGCGGGCCGGATCATCACCGCCGACGGCGAGTTCCAGGCCTCCAAGCGGCTGGCCGCGGCCGCCAACGTGATGGCCCGCGACCCGGCCGCGCTCCAGCTGCGGCTGCTGCAGACCGTGGTCGAGGTCGCCGCCGAGCGCAACAGCACGCTGGTCATGCCGGTGCCGGTGGAGCTGCTCCGGTTCTTCGACAAGTTCACCCCGCCGACCGGCGGCGAGCCTAAGTCCGCGGCTGACGCCGCCTCGCTGGCCGACTTCGGCGATGCCGCCGTGGCAGCCGCCGAGGCCGGGGCCGAGCTCGGCGGGTCGGCGCCGCTGGAGATCCCCGACGTCCCGGACATCCCGGAGCTGCCCGCCGACGTGAGCGTGCCACGGCTGGGCGAGGCGCACGGCCACGACGGCCAGGGCGCGCTGCCCGCCGCCGGAGACGGGCAGGCCGCCGACGGCGCCGCGGCAGGCCAGCCCGGCGAGGAGCCGGGTGCGCTGGCCCCGCGTCAGGACGGGTAACCGCGCTGCGCCCGGCCGCCGTTAAGGGTTGCGGCCATGGCGAAATGGGAGTACGTGACCGTGCCGCTGCTGGTGCACGCGACCAAGCAGATACTCGATACCTGGGGCGATGACGGCTGGGAGCTGGTGGCCGTGGTGCCGGGGCCCAGTTCCGAGCAGCTGGTCGCCTACCTGAAGCGGGAGAAGCAGTGACCCCGCCCGGCGGCGCGGCGGCGCCCGGGGCGCAGTCCTCCGGCGCGCAGTCCCCTGAGGCCCGGCTGGCCGCGCTCGGCCTGACCCTGCCCGAGGTGGTCCCGCCGGTGGCGGCCTACCAGCCCGCCGTGCGCAGCGGCAGCTACGTCTACACGGCCGGCCAGCTGCCGGTGTCCGGCGGCAAGCTGCTGGCCACGGGCAAGGTCGGCGCCGGGGTCACCGCGGAGGAGGCCAGCGCGCTGGCCCGCACCTGCGCGCTGAACGCGCTGGCCGCGGTGGTCTCGGTGACCGGCAGCCTGTCCGCGATCCGGCGCATCGTCAAGGTGACCGGCTTCGTGGCCAGCGCCCCCGACTTCACCGGCCAGCCGCAGGTCATGAACGGGGCCAGCGAGCTGCTGGTCGAGGTGTTCGGCGACGCGGGCAGGCACGCGCGCAGCGCGGTCGGCACCGCGGTGCTGCCGCTGGACGCGCCGGTCGAGGTCGAGCTGATCGCCGAGGTCGCCGGCTGAGGCTGCCAGGCCGGGCAGGCGGGACACTTGGGCCAGGGCGCTCCGGGCCAGGGCGGCGCTCCGGGCCAGGGCGGCGCTCCGGGCCCGGCCGCGATCCGGTTCCGCGGCGCGCTGAGCGACCGGGCCCGCGAGATCATCGAGGGCAGCGAGCCGCCGGCCGTGCCGCGGGACGCCGCGACCGTGATGCTGCTGCGCCAGCGCGCGCCCGGCGGCCTCGAGGTGTACCTGCTGCGGCGGCAGCCGACGATGGAGTTCGCGCCCGGCGCGTTCGTGTTCCCCGGCGGCTCGGTCGATGCCAGGGACGCCGACGAGGAGGTCGCCTGGGCCGGGCCGGACGCGGCCGCCTGGGGCGAGATCTTCGCCGCGCCGCCCGAGCTGGCCAGGGCACTGGTCTGCGCCGCGGTGCGGGAGACCTTCGAGGAATCCGGCGTGCTGCTGGCCGGGCCGTCGCCGGAGTCCGTGGTCGCCGACACCACCAGCGACGACTGGGAGGCGGACCGGCTCGCGCTGCTTGACCGGTCGCTGTCGCTGGCCGGGCTGCTGCGGCCGGCGGCGGCTCGTGCTGCGCGCCGACCTGCTCCGGCCCTGGTCCCGGTGGATCACCCCGGCGGTGGAACCGCGCCGGTTCGATGCCAGGTTCTTCGCCGCCGCGCTGCCGCCCGGCCAGCGCACCAGGGACGTCGGCGGCGAGGCCGCGGCGGTGACCTGGATCGCGCCGGGCGCCGCGATCGAGGCGGGCCGGCGGGACGAGATAGCGCTCTGGCCGCCCACCGCGGTGAGCCTGGCCGAGCTGGCCGCCTGCGGCGACCTGGCCACGGCCCTGGACGGGCCGCGCGAGCTGGTGCCGAGGATCCCCGAGGTGCTGATCCGGGAGGGAGCGGTGTGGCTGACGGTGCCGGGCGTGCAGGAGTACCCGCTGTGACCGCTGTCGATCCCGGCGATCGACGGGTCGGGCACCGACCGGGCGCGCTGCGTGCTCGCGCCGAACCCGTCGCCGATGACCCTGGACGGCACGAACACCTGGCTGATCGCCGAGCCCGGCTCGGCCACCGCGGCGGTGGTCGATCCCGGCCCGGACGACGAGGGCCACCTGCGGCGGGTCCGCGACGTCGCGGCCGCGGCCGGCCGGCGGGTCACCCAGATCCTGCTCACCCACGGGCACCGCGATCACTCGGCCGGGGCCGCCCGGCTGGCCGGGCTGACCGGCGCCCCGGTCCGCGCGGCCGACCCGGCGCACCGGCTCGGCGACGAGGGCCTGGCCGCGGGCGACGTGCTCAGCGCCGGCGGCTGCGAGCTGCGGGTGATCGCCACGCCGGGCCATACCGGCGACTCGGTGTGCCTGCAGCTGCCCGCCGACGGCGCGCTGCTCACCGGCGACACGGTGCTCGGCCGCGGCACCACGGTGATCGCCGGCGACGGGAACCTGGGCGACTACCTGGGCTCGCTGGACCGGCTGCGCGCGCTGGCCGACTCGGCCGGCCTGACGGGTGCTGCTGCCCGGGCACGGCCCGCTGCTCGCCCGACCCGGCCGGAACTCTCGACTTCTACATAACGCACCGCGCCGAGCGACTCGCCGAGATCCAGCGGCCGCTGTCGCCGCCGGGGACCGCACCCTGGCGCAGATCGTGGCCAGGGTCTACGCCGACGTCGACCGCAGGCTGTGGCCGTTCGCCGAGTGGTCGGTCCGCGCCCAGCTTGCCTACCTGGCCGACCGCGGTGACCTGCCGCCCGGCTCGCTGTGACCGGGCGGTGGCCCAGGCCTGGTGCGCAGTCGTTCCGGTCAGTTACCGGGCCGCGACCTGGCGCCGGAGCCGGTCGGGGTCGACCAGCAGGACTGACTTGGCGGAAAGCTGGAGCCAGCCCCTGGCCACGAAGTCGGCCAGCGCCTTGTTCACGGTCTCCCTTGAGGCGCCGACGAGCTGGGCCAGCTCCTCCTGGGTCAGGTCGTGGTTGACCTGCACGCCCCGCTCCTGCGGCACGCCGAACCGGTCGGACAGGTCGAGCAGCGCCTTGGCCACCCGGCCGGGCACGTCGGTGAACACCAGGTCGGCCTTGACGTCGTTGATCCGGCGCAGCCGCTGCGCCAGCGCGCGCAGCAGGTGCAGCGAGACCTGCGGGCGGCCGGTGAGCCACTCGCGCAGGTCGTCATGACCCAGCTCGGCCAGGCGGCTGTCGGTCACCGCGCTGGCCCCCGAGGTGCGCGGGCGGGGGTCGAACAGGGACAGCTCGCCGAACATCTCGCCCGGCCCGTGCACGCTGAGCAGGTTCTCCCGGCCGTCCGGCGCGGTCCTGGTCAGCTTGATCTTCCCGTCGAGCACGACGTAGAGCTTGTCCCCGGCGTCACCCTCGCGGAACAGCTTGTCGCCCCGGCTGAGCTCGATGGTCGCGGCCATGCGGCGCAGGGCGCTGGCGTCAGCCTCGTCCAGGGCCTCGAACAGCGGCGACCGGCTGAGCACATCATCCGCGCTGGTCACAGGTGCCTCCTCGGCTCTACCACTACCCAGTGTCACCTATTTACGGATTACCTGCGAGCAGTGCCCGGTACCGCCACGCCGCGAGGTTCGGCACGATTTGGGGCTAGCCGCCGTGGCCAGCGCCCTGGCCTGCGCTGCGGGCCAGCCGGTCCCGGCAGGCAGCGATCTCGTCCAGCGCGGCAGCGTGGCCGACCCAGGCGGCCGCCTGCACCTCCTTGCCGGGCTCCAGTGCCTTGTAGACCTCGAAGAAGTGCTTGATCTCCAGCAGCTCGAACTCCGACACGTCCTCGATATCACGCAGGTGCGCCATCCGCGGATCGGTGGCCGGTACGCACAGGACCTTGTCGTCGGCGCCCTTCTCATCGCGCATCCGGAACATCCCGATCGCCCGGCAGCGGATCAGGCAGCCGGGAAACGTCGGCTCCTCCAGCAGCACCAGCGCGTCCAGCGGGTCGCCGTCGTCGGCCAGCGTGTGCTCGATAAAGCCGTAGTCATGCGGGTAGCGGGTGGCGGTAAAGAGCATCCGGTCCAGCCGGATCCGGCCGGATTCGTGGTCCATCTCATACTTGTTGCGCTGGCCCTTCGGGATCTCGACGATCACATCGAATTCCACGTCTGCCCCCTCAGCCCTGGCTGACTGGCTCGGCTACTAGCTGTCTACTTCTCCTGGATAATTACCCTGGCCCGCGGCTCGCGGCCCGGGCAGCCAGTCCAGCATCTCGCGAAGGGACCCGCATCGGTGAGCCGGCTCCACCGCCTGGCGCTGCTGTCGCTCGCCCTGCTGTGCGCGGTGACGATCGCGGCCGGGGCGGCGGTGGCGCGCATGCTGCCGCCCCGGCTGGCCCGGCTGGCCGAGCCGCGGCTGGCCGGCGGAGCGATCACGGTGCCGCCTGGGGTGCTCCGGGCGGTGGCCGGCCCGGCGGACGGGCGCGGCGGGCTGCCGCAGGGCTCGCTCACGGCCGGCCGGGGCGCCACGCCGGCCGGGATCAGCGCGGCCATCTCCGGCGCGCTCGGCTCGCCCGCCCTCGGCGGCAGGGTCGGTGCGCTGGTCACCGACCTGGATACCGGGGCGGTGCTGTACGCCAGCAACTCCGGCTCTGGGTTCACCCCTGCGTCCACCACCAAGCTGGCCACCTCGGTCGCGGCCCTGGACGTGCTCGGCCCCGCGGCCCGCTTCACCACCAGGGTGGTGGCCGGATCCGGGCCCGCCTCGATCGTCCTGGTCGGCGGCGGCGACCCCACGCTCGCGGCCGCCCGCCCGCCGGCCTCGGACTACCCGCAGCCCGCCACCCTGACCGAGCTCGCCGCCAGGACGGCCCGGGCACTGCGAGCCCGCGGCCGCCGCGACGTGCGGCTCGGCTACAACACCTCGCTGTACACCGGGCCGGGCCTTGGCCCCGGCTGGCCGGCGTCGTACGTGACTACCGGCAACGTGTCCCCGATCACCGCGCTCGAGGTCGACCAGGGCAGGCTGACCGCCAGCGGCGCGCCGCAGGACGCTGACGACCCCGGCAACCTGGCACCACGCTCGTCCGACCCGGCGCCGCAGGCGGCGGCGGCCTTCGCCGCCTTCCTTCGCCGGGACGGGATCCGGGTGCTCGGCCGTCCTGTCCCGCAGCCCGGCCCGGCCGGCCACCGGGTGATCGCGGCCGTGTCCTCTCCGCCGCTGGCGCAGATCGTGCAGTGGATGCTGACCGAGAGCAACAATGTCATCGCCGAGAACCTGGCCCGGCAGGTGGCGATCGCCACCGGGCGGCCCGCCACGTACCGGGGCGGCGCGGCCGCGGTGATGGCGGCCGACCGGAGGCTGGGCGTCACCGGCATATCGATCGTGGACGGCAGCGGGCTGTCGCCGCTGGACCGGATCACCCCGGTCGCGCTGGTGCGGCTGATCCGGCTGGCCGCCGGGGCCGGCCCGGCCCGGCTCCGGCCGCTGATCACCGGCCTGCCGGTGGCCGGATTCTCCGGCACGCTCGCCCCGGCCGAGGCCGGCTTCGGCGCCGCCGGACGGGCCGCGCTCGGCGTGCTGCGGGCCAAGACCGGCAACCTGTCCACGGTCGCCGCGCTGGCCGGCCTGGTTTACGCCAGGAACGGCCAGCTGCTCGCGTTCGCGGTGATGGCCGACCGCTTCGCGGCCAGGGACCAGGTGTCCGCCGAGGCTGGCCTGGTCGCCGTCGCCACCGCGCTGGCTGGCTGCGGCTGCCGCTGACCCCGGCAGCCCTGGGCAGCTCCGCTCGCGCCCGGCACGTACGGTGGAGGGGTGAGCAGCCCTCAGATGATTGACTGGAACGTCGCCACCTCAACCGGGGTCCGGTGGGTCAGGCCCGGCCCGCAGGTGAGCATGGCCGAGGCCCGCAAGGTGGTGGCCGAGCTGCGCGAGCTGGCCAGCGCCGTGAAGGGCCCGGTCCGCGAGGTTACCGGGCTGTCCGGGTCGGCCGACGGCGGCAGCGGCGGCAAGGTGGCCGTGGTGGACCGGGCCGGCTGGGTCCGGGCCAACGTGGACGGCTTCCGGGTCGTGCTCGACCCGCTGGTCGCGCACATGCGCGAGACCGGCAGCGCGCCGCAGCCGGGCTCGGTGATCAACGCCGTCGGGTCCAGGGTCACCGGCATGCAGGCCGGGCTGATCCTGGCCTACCTGGCCGGGCGGGTGCTCGGCCAGTACGAGCTGTTCCTCCCGCCGGATCCGGAAGTCCCCGCCGCCGGGACCGGGACTGGGACTGGAGCGGACTCCGGTCCTGACGCCCCGGCGGGCAGGCTCACCCTGGTGGCGCCCAACATCGTGATGGTCGAGCGCGAGCTCGGCGTCAACCCGCACGACTTCCGGCGCTGGGTCTGCCTGCACGAGGAGACCCACCGGACCCAGTTCACCTCGGTGCCCTGGCTGCGCGGCTATGTCCAGCAGCAGATGACCGAGTTCCTGCTGGCCTCCGAGCTGGACCCGGCCTCGATTCTGGAGCGGCTGCGGGCGGCCGCCGAGGCGGTGGCCGGGGCGGTCCGCGGCGCGGACGGCGAGAGCCTGATCGAGGCCATGCAGAACGCCAGGCAGCGGGAGATCCTGGACCGGCTGACCGCGGTGATGACCCTGGTCGAGGGGCACGGCGACTACGTGATGGACGCGGTCGGGCCGAGCGTGGTGCCCTCGGTCGCCGAGATCCGGGCCAAGTTCACCGCCCGGCGCCGGGCGGGCGGGCGGGTGGAGCAGGTCATCCGCCGGATCCTGGGCATTGACCTGAAGGCCAGGCAGTACGAGCAGGGCTCGAAGTTCGTCGCCGCCGTGGTGGCGCAGAGCGGAATGGACACCTTCAACCGGGTCTGGGAGTCGCCGCAGACGCTCCCCACCATCGGCGAGATCGCCGACCCGGCGGCCTGGCTGGCCCGGCTGGGCGACCCGGGCGCGATCGCGGGCTGACCCCGGTATGGGCCCGCCGGCCCCGGTGGCGCAGATCCGGCTGCGGGTGCGGCAGAGCCTGCGCCCGCTGCGTCCCGGTGAGCTGGCCCTCGCCGCCTGCTCCGGCGGCGCCGACTCGCTGGCCCTGGCCGCCGCGCTGGCCTTCGAGGCGCCAAGGCTGGGGCTGCGCGGCGGCGGCATCACGGTGGACCACGGGCTCCAGGACGGCTCGGCCGAGCGGGCCGTCCGGGTGGCAGGGACGCTGCGCGACCTCGGCCTGGATCCGGTGCTGAGCGTCCGGGTCACCGTGGCCGCGGCCGGTGACGGCGGCTACCCCGGGCCGGAAGCGGCGGCCAGGGCGGCCAGGTACGCGGCCCTCGACCAGGCCGCGGCGACTTCGGGAGCGGTCGCGGTGCTGCTCGGTCACACCAGGGACGACCAGGCCGAGACCGTGCTGCTCGGCCTGGCGCGCGGTTCCGGGGCCAGGTCCCTGGCCGGGATGGCCCCGGTCAGCGGCCGTTACCTGCGCCCGCTGCTCGTCATCCGCCGGGCCCAGACCGAGGCGGCCTGCGCGGCCCTGGGGCTGACGCCGTGGCAGGACCCGCACAACAGCGATCCCGGCTACGCCAGGGCACGGGTCCGGCACCAGGTGCTGCCGCTGCTGGAAGAGCAGCTCGGTCCCGGCGTCGCCGAGGCGCTGGCCCGCACCGCGGACCAGCTGCGGGCCGACAGCGCCGCCCTGGACCAGCTGGCCGAGGCCGAGCGCGAGCGGCTGACTGGACTGCCCGCGGCCGCGCTGGCCGCCCTGCCCGCGGCGGTCAGGACCCGGCTGCTGCGGGCCGCGGCGGTCGCGGCCGGCTGCCCGGCCGGCGCGCTCACCGCCGGTCACGTGGACGGCCATCGATGCGCTGGTGACCGGCTGGCACGGGCAGCGATGGATCGACCTGCCCGGCTATGTCCGCTGCCGGCGGGAGTGTGGCAGGCTGCTGTTCACCGCCGCACCGCGATCGGAGGGGGGCTAGGCCCCGGTGGACGCCAGTGACATGGGGACCGCGCTGGACCAGGTGCTGATCAGCCCGGACCGGCTGCGCCAGCGGGTCGGCGAGCTGGCCGCGCAGATCGACGCCGATTACGCCGACCGCGAACTGCTGCTGGTCGGGGTGCTGAAGGGCGCGGTCATGGTAATGGCCGACCTGGCCAGGGCCATGCACCTGCCGGTGCAGATGGACTGGATGGCGATTTCCTCCTACGGCTCGGGTACCAGGTCCTCCGGCGTGGTGCGGATCCTGAAGGACCTCGATGCCGACATCAGCGGCCGTCACGTTCTGGTCGTCGAGGACATCGTGGACTCCGGGCTGACCCTGTCCTGGCTGGTCCAGAACCTGAAGTCGCGGGAACCGGCCTCGGTGGCCGTCTGCGTGCTGCTGCGCAAGCGGGCCGCGGCGCTGATGGAAGTCGACGTGGCCTACACCGGGTTCGACATCGAGGACTCGTTCGTCATCGGCTACGGGCTGGACTACGCCGAGCGGTACCGCAACCTGGACTTCGTCGGCACCCTGGCCCCGCACGTCTACGGCGGGTGAACCGGCGGCATGAGGCCGGCCGTGGTTCAGGCAGTACCGTGATCGCAGGCGGCAGGGGAACGCAGGGAACACATCCCGTAATGAAATACGTTGGCGGGGGTAGAGGCGTGTCGGAGGGCATCATGCTCTTGCTGTGCTCCTGCGTGCCGACGGCGCTCAGGGCGGTGTACCGTCGAATGTCCCGGTGCCGTCGCCGGGCAGCGAGGGCCGCCGTCACGGGCGCCTGGGCGCATAATAGTCTTGCCGGGCATCGGCGGGACCTGAGGCTCGTCAGGAGGGACCGGCCCACAGCCGGCGGGGCCGTGCATCGATGGATCTGAAGCGCATCTTCCGCGGCTGGACACTTGCCATCCTGGCGGCCATCCTGCTGCTTTTCTTTGTCTACCGGTATGCGGCGAACTCCGGCCCGCAGTACAAGGGGGTCAACACCTCGCAGGTGATCAGCCTGGTCGACTCGGGCCAGGTCAAGTCCGCGGTGCTGACTGACCCCACCCAGACCATCCAGGTCATCACCACCAAGAACCAGGCGTATCAGGCATCCTGGGTGGGCAACCAGGGCCAGCAGCTGGCCGCGACCCTTCAGGCCCAGGCCAAGGCGGGCAAGCTGACCGGCGGCTACAACGTCAAGAACCCCACCGGCAGCTCGTTCTGGACCGTGCTGTTCGACTGGCTGCCGTTCGTGGTGCTGATCCTGCTGTTCTTCGTGTTCATGAACCAGATGCAGGGCGGCGGCTCCCGGGTCATGAACTTCGGCAAGTCCAAGGCCAAGCTGATCACCAAGGACACTCCGAAGACGACCTTCGCCGACGTGGCCGGGGCGGACGAGGCGATCGAGGAGCTCCAGGAGATCAAGGAGTTCCTGCAGAGCCCGGGCAAGTTCCAGGCCATCGGCGCGAAGATCCCCAAGGGCGTGCTGCTCTACGGCCCGCCGGGAACCGGCAAGACGCTGCTGGCCAGGGCGGTCGCGGGCGAGGCCGGGGTGCCGTTCTACTCGATCTCCGGCTCCGATTTCGTGGAGATGTTCGTCGGCGTCGGCGCGTCCCGGGTACGCGACCTGTTCGAGCAGGCCAAGGCCAACGCCCCGGCGATCGTCTTCGTGGACGAGATCGACGCCGTCGGCCGGCACCGCGGGGCGGGCTTCGGCGGCGGCCATGACGAGCGCGAGCAGACGCTGAACCAGCTGCTGGTCGAGCTGGACGGGTTCGACACCAAGGGCGGCGTGATCGTGATCGCGGCCACCAACCGGCCGGACATCCTGGACCCGGCCCTGCTGCGGCCCGGCCGGTTCGACCGCCAGATCGTGGTCGCCCAGCCGGACCTCGCCGGGCGCAAGGGCATCCTGAAGGTGCACGCCAGGGGCAAGCCGTTCCTGCCGGACGTGGACCTGGACATGATCGCGCGCCGCACCCCCGGCTTCACCGGCGCCGACCTGGCCAACGTGATCAACGAGGGCGCGCTGCTCACCGCGCGCGGCAACCAGACGCAGATCTCCATGGCCTCGCTGGAAGAGGCGATCGACCGGGTCACCGCCGGTCCCAAGCGCAAGAGCGTGCTGCTGTCGGAGAAGGAACGGAAGATCATCGCCTACCACGAGGGCGGGCATGCCCTGGTGGGGCACGCGATGCCGAACGCCGACCCGGTCCACAAGATCACGATCATCCCGCGCGGCCGGGCGCTCGGCTACACCGCGTCGGCGCCGACCGAGGACAAGTTCCTGGTCAGCCGGGCCGAGATGATGGACCAGCTGGCCATGCTGCTGGGCGGCCGCACCGCCGAGGAGCTGGTGTTCCACGAGCCCACCACCGGCGCGGCCAACGACATCGACAAGGCCAGCCAGATCGCCCGCGGCATGGTCACCGAGTACGGCATGAGCGAGCGGCTCGGCGCGCGCAAGTTCGGCTCCGGCGACAGCGAGCCGTTCCTCGGCCGGGAGATGTCGCACAGCCGGGACTACTCGGAGGAGATCGCGTCCGCGATCGACGACGAGGTGCGCCGCCTGATCGAGTCCGCGCACGACGAGGCCTGGGAGGTCCTGGTCCAGTACCGGGACGTGCTGGATAACCTGGTGCTGCAGCTGATGGAGCACGAGACCCTGTCCAGGGACCAGGTGCTGGACGATCTTCAGCCCCGTGCACATCCGGCAGACCCGCGGCTCCTACACCGGCTACGGCAAGCGGCTGCCGTCGGACCGGCCGCCGGTGCTGACGCCGAAGGAGCTGGCGCTGACCGCCGCCTCCGACGCCGCCGAGCTGCCCGCCGCGGGCAACGGCCAGGCGCCCGGATCTGACAGCGCGCAGGCAGCCGGGCGGCCGGGCGGTGCCGACGGTCTGGGCTCCATGGGGCCGATACAGCCGATGGGGCCGCCAGGATCCTTCGGCCCGTACGGCGGACCGCTAACCGACCCGCTGGGCCGTGACCAGCCTGGCCAGGATGAGGGCCCGCGCGGCGGGCCTCGTTGAGCATCCAGCCGGAGCCAGCACAGCACGCCCCCGCCGAGCCGGATCCCGCGCGCTTCGACCTGCCCAGGATCGAGCGCGCGGTGCGCGAGATCCTGCTGGCCATCGGCGAGGACCCGGAGCGGGACGGGCTGCGCGCCACCCCGGCCCGGGTGGCCAGGGCCTACGCCGAGCAGTTCGCCGGGCTCGGGCAGCGGCCCGAGGACGTGCTTGTCGCGGTATTTGATGCCGGGCATGACGAAATGGTCCTGGTCCGGGATATCGAGCTGTACAGCTGCTGCGAGCATCACCTGACCCCGTTCTTCGGCTTGGCTCATGTCGGTTACATACCGAACGAGAAAGGGCAGATTACCGGCCTTTCCAAGCTGGCCAGGCTGGTCGATGTCTATCGCCCGCCGCCCGCAGGTGCAGGAGCGGATGACCAGCCAGGTGGCAGACGCGCTGATGCGGGTACTAGAGCCAAGAGGCGTTATCGTGGTAATCGAGGCTGAGCACTTGTGCATGACAATGCGCGGCGTGCGCAAGCCCGGTGCCAAGACAGTAACCTCAGCAGTCCGGGGGATCTTTCTGGATTCAGATCGGACTCGTGCCGAGGCGATGAGCCTGCTGATGGCCCATCGCTAGGCAGACCGGGCCGGCCCGTTGCGGGGGTTTACCCTCGCTGCGAGCCGGCGTTGACTACGCTGATCCCCCGTGAGCCGGGGCGTGACCTACTTGTCCGAGATGACCGAGCACAGCGAGCCAGGCGCGTCGCCCCCGGCGGCGGCCCCTTCCGGCGCTGACGAGCAGCGGCGCGGGTGGCTGACGACCACTCCGCCGCGGCCGCCCGACCGCAGGCAGCAGCGCCGCTGGGTGCCCGGCGCGGCCGGCTGGCTGGCGCTGCTGGTCGGGCTGGCCGACATCGTCCTGGGCATTCACGCCCCCGGCGTGGTGTACCGGCACGTCAAGCACCCGCTGCTGCGGATCGCCGAGATCGCCCCCGGCACGCTGACGGACTACAGCCGGGTGGCCGGCGTCATCCTCGGACTGCTGCTGCTGATGCTGTCCCAGGGGCTGCGCAGGCGCAAGCTCCGGGCCTGGCAGGCAGTCGTGCTGGCGCTGACGGTCACCCTGGTGGTGCACGTGATCCACCGTCACTACGCGGCGATCGGCGTGACCGTGGCGCTGGTGCTCGCGCTGCTGTACTACCGGCGCGAGTTCTACGCCGTCGGCGATCCGAAGACCCGGTGGCGGGCGCTGTGGGCGCTGTGCGGGCTCGCGGTCGCCGACGTGGCCATCGCCATGGCCTACCTCTCGGTGGCACACGGCCTGTCCGCCGACTACTCGATGACCCAGCGGCTCAAGTCGGTGATCTACGAGCTGCTCGGCTTCCAGGGCCCGGTCAGCTTCACCACCGAGACCCGCGGCGATTTCTGGAACGTGCTGACCGGCGGGCTGAGCCTGTTCACGCTGGTCATGGTCGGGTACCTGTTCCTGCGCCCGGCAGCGCGGGCGGCCCGCCACGGCGCCAAGGACGTCAGCGGGATCCGGGCACTGCTGGACCGGCATGGCGAGCAGGACTCGCTCGGCTACTTCACCCTGCGCGACGACAAGAACGTGATCTGGTCCCCGACCGGCAAGTCCTGCATCGGCTACCGGGTCCTGCTCGGCGTCATGCTGGCCAGCGGCGACCCGATCGGCGACCCGGAGGCCTGGCCCGGCGCGATCCAGGCGTTCCTGGACGAGGCGGCCAGGCACGCGTGGGTGCCGGCGGTCATGGGCTGCGGCGAGCTCGGCGCCGAGATCTGGTGCCGCGAGGGCGGGCTGACCGCGCTCGAGCTCGGCGACGAGGCCGTGGTGAACGTGGCCGACTTCACCCTGCAGGGCCGGGCGATGCGCAACGTCCGGCAGATGGTGACCAGGGTCTGCCGCGGCGGCTACGTGGCCGAGATCCGCCGGGTCGGCGACGTGCCGCCGGCGGAGATCCGCAGGCTGATCCGGCAGGCTGACTCCTGGCGCGGCAGCCCGACCGAGCGCGGCTTCTCCATGGCCCTCGGCCGGGTCGGCGGGCCGGGCGACGATCAGTGCGTGATCGCCACCGCCACCGAGAACGGCGAGCTGCGCGCGATCCTGCACTTCGTGCCCTGGGGCAGCGACGGGCTCTCGCTGGACCTGATGCGCCGGGACCGGGCGGCCCAGCCCGGCCTGAACGACTTCCTGATCGTCGAGGCCATCAAGCAGGCCCCGAGCCTGGGCGTCAAGCGGATCTCGCTGAACTTCGCGGTATTCCGGGCGGCGCTGGAGCGCGGCGAGCGGATCGGCGCCGGGCCGATCCTCAAGGCCTGGCGCGGCATCCTGCTGTTCCTGTCCCGGTGGTTCCAGATCGAGTCGCTGTACAAGTTCAACGCCAAGTTCAGCCCGGAATGGGTGCCCCGGTTCATGGTCTATCCCGGCACGCTGGACGCGCCGCGGATCGGGCTGGCCGCCCTGGAGGCCGAGGCGTTCCTGGTCTGGCCCACGATCGAGCCGCGCAGGCTGGCCCGCAAGATGGGGCTCGGGCGACTGCGGCGGCGGCTGCGCGCGGTGGCCCGGCGGCTGCGGCACGCTGGCTAGCCCGTAGATTGGCGCCCATGGCGGGTGACCCGCGGGCTGGGGCCCGGTGCCTGGTCATGGGGGTGGTGAACGTCACCCCGGACTCCTTCTCCGACGGCGGCCGGTGGCTCGGCGCCGACGACGCGATCGGGCACGGCCTGGATCTCGTCGCACAGGGCGCCGACATCATCGACGTGGGCGGCGAGTCCACCCGGCCGGGCGCGCACCGGGTCCCCCTGGACACCGAGCTGCGCCGGGTGGTCCCGGTGGTGACCGCGCTGGCCGCGGCCGGCGCCACCGTCAGCGTCGACACCATGCGCGCCCCGGTGGCCAGGGCCGGCCTCGACGCGGGCGCGGTGATGGTCAACGACGTGAGCGGCGGCCTTGCCGACCCGGACATGCCCGGCCTGATGGCCGAGGCCGGCGTGCCCTACGTGCTGATGCACTGGCGCGGGCACAGCTGGGATATGCAGGAACGGGCCGTCTACGCCGACGTGGTCCGCGACGTGCGCGCCGAGCTGCGGCGGCAGGTGGATGCGGTGATCGCGGCGGGAGTCGACCCGGCGAACATCATCGTGGACCCCGGCCTCGGCTTCGCCAAGCTGCCCGGGCACAACTGGGCGCTGCTGGCCCGGCTGGGCGAGATCGGCTGCCTTGGCGGCCCGGGCTCGCCGTTCCGGGTCCTGGTCGGCGCGTCGCGCAAGGGCTTCCTCGGCCAGCTGCTGGCCGGCCGGGGCGGCGAGCCGCGGCCCGCGGACCGGCGTGACGACGCCACCGTGGCCATCACCGGCCTGGCCGCCGCCGCCGGGGCCTGGTGCGTCCGGGTGCACGCGGCGGCCGGCAGCGCCGACGCGGTGCGGGTGGCGGCGCGCTGGCGCCAGGAAGCACCAGGCCCCGGCGGCGGTGAGCCGCAGTGAGTCATGACCGGATCTCGCTGCTCGGCCTGCGCGCGTTCGGCCGGCACGGGGTGCTGGATGCCGAGCGCCAGGAGGGCCAGGAGTTCATCGTCGATGCCGTGCTGTCCCTCGACACCAGTGCGGCCGCCGCCGCCGACCGGCTGGCCCTCACCGTCGACTACGGCAGCCTCGCGGACCGGCTGGCGGCCGTGGTGTCCGGCGAGCCGGTCGACCTGATCGAGACCCTGGCCAGCCGGCTGGCCGCGGTCTGCCTGGCCGACGAGCTGGTCCGCGAGGTGGAGATCACGGTGCACAAGCCACACGCGCCGGTGGCCCAGCCGGTCCGCGACGTGACCGTGACGATCAGCCGGAGCCGGCCGTGACCGGCAGTCGCGGCCGGCCCGCCCGCAACGGCACGGGCACGGCCGCTGCCGGGCCCGGCAGCCGGGAGGTGGTGCTGGCCCTTGGCAGCAACCTCGGCGACCGGCTGGCGAACCTGCAGGGCGGGGTCGACGCGCTGTGCGCCGGGCCGGGACTGGCGGTGCGCGCGGTATCCCCGGTCTACGAGACCGCGCCGGTCGGCGGGCCGGACCAGGGCGACTTCCTGAACGCCGTGCTGATCGCGGCCAGCGGCCTGGCCGCGCTGGACGTCCTGGCCCGCTGCCGGGCCGCCGAGGCCGCCCTGGGCCGGGTCCGGGCCGACCGCTGGGGGCCGCGCACGCTCGACGTCGACGTGATCGCCTGCGGCGCGGAGGTCAGTGACGACCCCGAGCTGACCCTGCCGCATCCGCGTGCGCATCAGCGGGCGTTCGTGCTCGCGCCGTGGCACGACCTCGATCCCGGCGCAGCCCTGCCCGGCCGCGGCCCGGTCGCGAGCCTGCTGGCGGCGGCGGGCACCGAAGGGGTGCGGCGGCGCACCGACATCGGGCTGCGGCCATGCCGGTGACCAGGCAGCCACCGGAGCGCCGGTGAAGCCGACCAGGCCGCGGCTGCTGATCACCATCGCGGTCATCTGCGCGGTAGCGGCCTGGCTGGCGATCCGCGCCACCTTCGCCACGCTCGCGCCGCTGCCCTGGTCGGCGGTGCCCGCGCTGCTGGTCATCACGGTCGGTGAGGTGCTGCTGGCCAGGAACCTGCAGGCCAGGATGCGCGGCCGGGGCAAGCCGCTGGCCCCGGCCGGGGTGGCCCAGGCGGCGGCGCTGGCCAGGGCGAGCTCGGCCGCGGCCGCGGTGTTCGGCGGCCTGGCCGTGGGCGCCCTGGGGTTCCTGACCGGTTACCTGGGCCGGGTGATCCCCGACCACGACGCCCTGGCCGCGGCCGCCACGCTAGCCTCTGCCGTCGCCCTCACCTGCGCCGCGCTTTACCTGGAACACGCCTGCCGGGCGCCGCGGCCGCCGGATGACGACGACAGCCCGCCGCCCGCCCGGCGGCCGGATCCGCACTACCCGGACGGCCCGCGCTGACGACAGCCCGTGAGCTGAGGCGGCACGGCTGAGGCAGCACGGCTCATGCGGTCGGGCTCGCCTCCGGCCCGGATAGGCTGATCTTGGCCGTCCGGTACCCGAGCAGGACTGGAACGAGATGGACAACGACGAGTCGCGCAGCCAGGCCGGACCCGGCCGGGCGCAGCTGCGGCACCCGGCGGAGCTGCAGGTCGGCGTGGTGGGCGCGGGCCGGGCCGGGACGGCGCTGGCGGCCGCGCTGGCCAGGGCCGGGCACCGGGTGGTCGCCGCCTCGGCGGTCTCCGACACGTCCGTGCGGCGGATCCGCGCCGCCCTGCCTGATACCCCGATCCGCCGTCCCGAGCAGGTGGTGGCCGAGGCCGGCCTGGTGCTGCTGACCGTGCCCGACGACGCGCTGGCCGGCCTGGTCAGCGGCCTGGCCAGCGACCGGCGCCGCGCTGGAGGGCCGCCTGCTGGCGCACGCCAGCGGCCGGCACGGCCTGCGCGTGCTGGAGCCGGCCACCGCGCGGGGTGCGCTGCCGCTGGCACTGCACCCGGTGATGACGTTCACCGGCCGGCCCGACGATGTGGACAAGCTGGCCGGCGTCAGCTTCGGGGTAAGCGCGCCCGAGCCGCTCCGGCCGGTGGCCGAGGCCCTGGTGCTGGAGATGGGCGGCGAGCCGGTGTTCATCCCCGACGAGCGGCGCGAGCTGTACCACGCGGCCCTGGCCAGCGCGGCCAACTACCTGGTCACGCTGGTGGTCCAGGCGGCCGACCTGCTCCGGGAGGCCGGGGCCGCCGACCCGGCCCGGATGCTCGGCCCGCTGCTGTCCGCGGCACTGGACAACTCGCTGCGGCTGGGCGACGCCGCGCTGACCGGGCCGGTCGCCCGCGGCGACGCCGAGACCGTGGCCGGTCACCTGGCCGCGCTGCGCACGGCCGCGCCGCAGGCGCTGCCCGCCTACCTGGCCCTGGCCCGGCTCACCGCGGACCGCGCGCTGGCCGCCGGCCTGCTGCCCCCGCCCGCCGCCCACCAGCTGCTCGATGTGCTGCGGGGCTGCCCGGCACCGGACTGCCCGGCACCGGGCCGCCCGGAGCCGACCCACCGGAGCCCGGAGCGCCAGGATGATCCCGGTCATCGCCAGGACCAGGGCGGGCCTGGCCGCGGCGCGCGGCTGCCTGGCCCCGCCGGTGGTGCTCGTGCCGACCATGGGCGCGCTGCACGAGGGACACCGGATGCCGCTTCGGCTGGCCAGGGAACTGGCGCAGCCAAACGGAAGCGTGGTGGTTTCGGTGTTCGTCAACCCGCTGCAGTTCGGGCCGGGTGAGGACCTGGCCCGCTATCCGCGCACGCTCAGCGAGGACGTGGCGCTGTGCGCCGAGGAAGGGGTAGCGGTCGTCTTCGCACCGCTGCAGCCGGAGATGTACCCCGCCGAGCAGATGATCATGGTGAACCCCGGCCCGATGGGGCGGGTACTGGAGGGGCGCTCCAGGCCCGGCTTCTTCGACGGGGTGCTCACCGTGGTGCTGAAGCTGTTCCAGCTGGTCCGGCCGGACATCGCGGTCTTCGGCGAGAAGGACGCGCAGCAGCTTGCCCTGGTCCGGCGGATGACCGCGGACCTGAACCTGGGCATCGAGATCGCCGCTGCCCCGCTGCGCCGGGAGCCGGACGGGCTGGCCGCCTCCAGCCGGAACGCCTACCTCTCGGCGGCCGAGCGGGCCACCGCGCTGGCGCTGCCCCGCGCCCTGCAGGCCGCCGTCGCTGCCGCGTCCGCGGCACCCGCGTCCGCGGCGGCCACCGGCCGCGCCCCGGCGACCAGCGCGCTGGCCGCCGCGCGGGCAGTCCTGGACGCGGCGGCCAGCGCCGACCCGCCGCTGCAGCTGGATTACCTGGAGCTGGCCGACCCGGACACGTTCGCCCCGGTCAAGGACGACCACGCCGGCCCGGCCCTGATACTGGTCGCGGCCACCGTGGGCGGCACCCGCCTGATCGACAACATGCGGCTCGCCCTGGACGGTCCCGCGTGATCGGCGGCCGGCTGCTGGCACCCGAGCCCGGCTGGATCCGGCGCGCGGACATCGTCGTGGTCGGCTCGGGCGTGGCCGGCGTCACCGCCGCGCTCGCCGCGCTGCGCGCGGTGCCCGATGTAACGGTGCTGCTGGTGACCAAGTCGGTGCTGGACGACGGCTCGACCCGGTGGGCTCAGGGCGGCGTCGCCGCCGCACTCGGGCCTGGCGACTCGCCCGGCGCGCACCTGCGGGACACCCTGGCCGCCGGAGCGGGCCTGTGCGACCCCGGCGCGGTGCGGGCCCTGGTCACCGACGGCCCGGCCGCGGTGCGCCGCCTGATCGGCCTGGGCGCCAGGTTCGACACCGACCCGGCCGGGCCGCTGGCGCTGACCAGGGAAGGCGGTCACCGCCGCCGCCGGATCGCGCACGCGGGCGGCGACGCCACCGGCGCCGAGATCTCCAGGGCGCTGCTGCTCGCGCTGGCCGAGGCGGGCACCGGGCCGGCCGGCGACCGGCTAGAGGTGATCGAGCACGCCCTGGCTCTCGACCTGCTGACCGGCCCCGGTGGCCGGGCCGCGGGGATCACCCTGCACGTGATCGGCGAGGGCCAGCAGGACGGCGTGGGCGCCGTGCACGCACCGGCGGTCGTGCTGGCCACCGGCGGCATCGGCCAGGTCTACTCGGCTACCACCAACCCGCCGGTGTCGACCGGGGACGGGGTGGCGCTGGCCCTGCGGGGCGGCGCGGTCGCGGCCGACCTGGAGTTCGTGCAGTTCCATCCGACCGTGCTCTGGCTCGGCCAGGGCGCGCGCGGGCGGCAGCCGCTGATCTCCGAGGCGGTGCGCGGCGAGGGCGCGATCCTGACGGACACGTCCGGTCACCCGATCATGACCGGGCTGCACCCGATGGCCGACCTGGCCCCCAGGGACGTGGTGGCCAAGGCGATCATGCGGGTGCTGATGCGCACCGGTGCCGATCACGTCTGCCTGGACGGCCGCGAGCTCGGCGGTGCCACCTGGCGGCGCCGGTTCCCCACCATCCTGGCCAGCTGCGCCGAGCACGGCATCGATCCGGTGACCGAGCTGATCCCGGTGGTTCCGGCCGCCCACTATGCCAGCGGCGGGATCCGGACCGACCTGCGCGGCCGGACCAGCGTGCCCGGCCTGTACGCCTGCGGCGAGGCGGCGTGCACCGGCGTGCACGGCGCCAACCGGCTGGCCTCCAACTCGCTGCTCGAAGGACTGGTGTTCGCCGAGCGGATCGGCGCCGACCTGGCCGCGTCCTGGCCGCTGCCAGCGGCCGGCCCCGAGTCCGCCAGGCCGCCCGGCGCCGGTCACGGCCGGCCGCCCGGCGTCGTGCTGGAAGAGGCGGTAGCCCCCCGGCTGCAGCAGCTGATGACCGAGCAGGCCGGGGTGCTCAGGTCCGGGACCGGGCTGGCCGCGGCGGCGGCCAGGCTGAGCACCCTGGCGGCCCAGCAGACGGACAAGCCGGGCGTAGCCGCGTGGGAAGCCACCAACCTGCACCTGCTGGCCTCGGCACTGGTCGCGGCGGCGGCCGTGCGGACCGAGACCCGGGGCAGCCACTGGCGGGACGACTACCCGGATTCGGCCGACCGCTGGCTGGGTCACCTGGCGGTCCGCCTTGCCCCGGATGGCCTGCGCACGGACTTCGAGCCCGGCCCGGCGCAGGCAGGCGACGGTGACTGAGCCAGGGTCCGCCAGCGCCGCAGGCGAGGGCCGCCGACCACGGGGCTGGCCGGGCGCCTGGCGGCCGCTGGCCTGGATCCCGCGGCGGTGCGCGCGCTGGTGCGGGCCGCGCTGGCCGAGGACCTGGCGGGCGGTGCCGACGTGACCACCGCGGCGACCATCCCGCCCGGCATGCACGGCACGGCCGACCTGGTGGCCAGGGCGGCCGGGGTGCTGGCGGGCCTGCCGGTGGCCGAGGCGGTCTTCCAGGCGGCCAGCGCAGGCGCGGACGCCAGCGCGGGCTGCGGACGCCAGCGCAGCCGCGGAGGCCAGCGCGGTCACCGTGACGGCCAGGGCCGCGGACGGGGACCGGGTGGCCGCCGGGCAGGTGCTGGCCACGGTGACCGGGCCGCTGCCGGTCATCCTGACCGCCGAGCGGACGGCGCTGAACCTGCTCTGCCATCTGTCCGGGGTGGCGACCCTCACCCGCCGGTGGGCAGACGCGGTGGCCGGCACCGGCGCCGGGATCCGGGACACCCGCAAGACCCTGCCCGGCCTGCGGGCGCTGGAGAAATACGCGGTCCGCTGCGGCGGCGGGCTGAACCACCGGATGTCGCTGTCGGACGCCGCGCTGATCAAGGACAATCACGTCGCCGCGGCCGGCTCGGTGGCCGCGGCCTATGCCGCGGTCCGGCGGCAGGCCGCCGGGCTGCCGGTCGAGGTGGAGTGCGACACCCTCGGCCAGGTAGCGCAGGCCGTGGCGGCCGGAGCCGAGCTGATCCTGCTGGACAACTTCGCGGTGACGCAGCTGCGCCAGGCGGTCGCCATGGTCGCCGGGCGGGCCAGGCTCGAGGCCAGCGGCGGACTGAGCCTTGCGGTGGCCCGCGAGGTCGCGCAGACCGGGGTCGACTACCTCGCGGTGGGCGCGCTCACGCACTCGGCCCCGGCCCTGGACATCGGCCTCGACCTGGTCCGCACCGGGCCGGACCGCGGGAGCACGCATGCTGCTGACGATTGACGTGGGCAACACCAACACGGTGCTCGGCGTGTTCGATGGCGAGAACCTGGTGCAGCACTGGCGGATCTCCACCGATCCGGTTCGCACCGCGGACGAGCTGGCGGTGACCCTGCAGGGGCTGCTGTCTCAGCGCGAGCTGATCGAAGGCCGGGGAGATCAGCGGGGTGGCGCTGTGCTCCACCGTGCCGTCGGTACTGCTCCAGATGCGGGAGATGTTCCGCCGCCACTACGGCGAGGTCCCTGCGGTGATCGTGGAGCCCGGCGTGCGGACCGGGGTGTCGGTGCGGATGGACAACCCCAAGGAAGTCGGCAGCGACCGGATCATGAACTCACTGGCCGCGGTGCACCTGTACGGCGGGCCGGCCATCGTGGTGGACTTCGGCACCTCGACCAACTTCGACGCGGTCAGCGAGCGCGGTGAGTTCGTCGGCGGCGCGCTCGCTCCCGGCATCGAGATCTCGGTGGACGCGCTGTCCCGCCGGGCCGCCCAGTTGCTGAAGGTCGAGCTGTCCAGGCCCGCCCACGCGATCGGCAAGAACACCGTCGAGGCGCTCCAGTCCGGCATCATCTTCGGCTTCGCCGGCCAGGTCGAGGGGATCGCCAGGCGGATGGCCGCCGAGCTCGCGCCCGGCAACCCGGAGTCGGTCACGATCATCGCCACCGGCGGCCTGGCGCCGCTGATCATCGACGAGGTGGCGGTGATCGACGCATACGAGCCGTGGCTGACCCTGGTCGGCCTGCGCCTGGTCTACCAGCGGAACACCGATGGCTAGGCCACGATGTGGACGTAGCCGACGGCCGCGCTCCAGTACACCGCCTGGATCTGCACGTCCTGGCCCTGGGTGGGCGCGTCCACCATCAGCCCGTGCCCGATGTACATGCCGACGTGGCTGATCGTGGGGAAGAAGAAGATGAGGTCGCCCGGCTTGAGCTCGCTGCGCGGGATGTGCTCGCCCTCGTTCCACTGGTCCCCGGTGAAGTGCTCGAGGCTGACCCCGACATGGGCGTAGGCCCACATCACCAGCCCGGAGCAGTCGAACGCGTCCGGTCCTGCCGCGCCCCACACGTACGGGCGGCCGATCGCGCTCAGCGCCCAGCGCAGGGCCTGCTCGCCGATCGAGTCGCCGCGCACCGCGATGTCAGGGTAGGACCCGGTCTTGTCGTAGACGGCCATCGCCTGGCTGAAGGCGGAGCTGTTGAGCACATTCTCCTTGGCCTGGATGACACCTACCTTGCGGCGCATCGCGGCCTCGAGCCGGATCGCCTGGCGCCCCTGCTGGGCAGCGCTGGCCCTGGCCCGGTCGGCCTGCTCTACCTCGGCGGCCACGGCGCTCAGCTTGCTGCCGTCCTCCTGCTGCAGCTGGAGCATGATGGATGCCCTGTTCAGGAAGGACTGCGGGTCGCCGCTCTGCAGTAGCTGCAGCGAGGAGTCCACGCCACCGGTCATGTACCCCTCGGCAGCGATCTCGCCGACCGCCTGCTGACCCGCGGCCAGCTGCTGCTCGTCGCGCTGGTAGCTCTCCCTGGCGATCTTGGCCTCATTGCGGGCCTCGGTGAGCTGGATCTTCATCGCGTCGTACTGCTGGCCGAGCACGTCGATCTCGTTAGAAAGCCGGTTGGCCTTGGCCACCAGCGCCTTGAGGCTGGCCGGAACGCGGCCGGCCGAGGCTGCCTTGCGAACCGGGGCCGCGGTGCCAACGCCGGCTGGCAGCCCGATACTCAGCAGGCCGAGAACGGCGGCCACCGTCGCCACCCGGCTCAACCGCAAACGCGACCGCCTGCGGCCGCTGGTCCCCCGTGCAACACCCTTCACATGCCTGCCAGACGGCAAGCGATCCACGGAGTCTCCTCTCCTAGGCCGCCTGCCGGGTTAGCTGACGGGTTCGGGCCGGAGGAGCCCTACGGCGCGCCCCGGCCATGGCGGCCGCAGCTTGCCGATTCACCCCAGAAAACCTGGGTCCCCGGCTCCCTGGAACGTGCCTTAAACGCGCCAGGGACTCGGCGGGTCGTGGTGTCAGCCTGCTCACGCAGCCAGACTGACCACAACGGGGTAACAGCGTTGGACATTAACCGAACTTCAGTGCCGCTGCCATGCTGACCGGAAAAGTTTTTACCGTGGCGGCCGGCCCGGCACTGGGCGCCGTGTTGCCGAGCTGTCCCTGCCGTTCCGCGGTGCTCCGCTCCCGGCCGGGACACGCACTGTGACGGCCGGAGTAAGCCCAGTTCAGAGGGTGTGCCAGCGATGCCGGAAGTCCTGCGCCGACGACGTTTGCGCGGCAATGGCGGGCGGCCGAATAGCTGAAAGCGAAAAGTACTGATGCGATAACGCTCGGTAATTCCCGGATCGGCGGGGCAGCCGCGGCCCGCAGGTGCCCGGGAACGGTTTCCGGAACGGGGGGGCGGTGTGCCGTTCGCCGCTGCCCGCTCGCCGCGCAGCTCGTGCCACGGCTGGGAGCAAGCGTGCGAGATCGAGCGCCAGCGGGTTCGCGCCAGCAGGTTCGCGCCAGCGCAGTCGCACTGGGCCGGCGAGGTCGCTGCGGCCAGCGGGCCGGGACAGGGAGCTAGACGGCCCGTTCCGCGGCTGCCGGTGCCGTATGTGCCGCGGATCGCGCTCAACCAGAAGAATCACGCCCGGCGGGCGCCGCGGAACACCCTGGACCGCAATTTGCAGCCCGCACCGTTACGCCCGCCTTGTGTTGCTCGGTTACGCTTCTGATAGAGCCAGATACGTACCGAGGCAGGGAGCGTCGCCGCGCTGTATCGGGTCCTTCGGGAAAAACCGGTCCAGCGCTGCAGCCGCGGCTGGTGGCCGCAACCGCCGCACCGAACCGAATGCGGCGGCTCTGCGCGCGGCGATGCCTCCCGAACGGGACACATCCGCGGTCACAGCCTGTTGTCAGGCGGACCGGTTTAGTGCTGAATACGGGCCGGCTAGTGCTGAGACTGTAACGGTGCCGGCAAGGCCGGATTCGATCCGCGCAGCAGGCCTGACGGGCCTGACGGCAGACCTGGCCGCCGGGCAGATTGCGGCTGAGTGGCCTGGCGTTCGCGTTCGGGGGATGCGGCCGGGGGCCGTTGCCCCGAATTCGGCAGGGCTGGCCGGCTGCCGGGCCATGGTGGGCCGATAGGGCGCTGTGTTATGTCGCTAGGCGAGCCCATAGATACGGGCCTGGACCGGTCCGGCATTCACCCGTGAGCGGCCGCAGGACCGTCGGATAGGGCACGCCGGGAGCCAGCCAGGGAGCGCCCGGCATCGGCTTAGTGCCCGGATCTGTGCCGCCGCTGAATCAGCCGCACGCGAACAGCCGCGGGCCGGATGCACGGCGGCGCCGGTCCGGTGCAGGGGTTCCCCGGGTATCCCGGCCGCGAGCCGGCCGGGCGCCGATGGCTTCGGGTCGGCCGCCCAGCAGGCTGTCCCCGGCGGCCCGGACACTGGCGGCAGACCTGAGCGACCGGGTCCCGGGCCGGCGGTGACAGCGAGGGCCGACCGGCCTGACACTGCCGGGGTCCTCCGCCGGGACGCACCGGCTGACCTGCCGCACTGTGGCGGTAGCGAGTGCCTGGCGCGCCCCCTGGGGGCAGCGGTCATGCCGCCGGCCGGACGGCGGCGGCGGGTCTGCGGGCTGGCCCGGCGCTTCCTGCCGTCCGTCGGCTGCCGGGTGGCTCAGCGCCGGGTGGCTCAGCGCCGGGATCCGCCCCGCGCCGCGGCTCCGCTGCTCCCGTTGCCGTCCCGCGGGCGGCTGACTGCCGGATGCCCGGTATCCCCGTTCCGCATCGCCGTGCTGGGTGAGAAATAATGTAGAGCCGGGCCCAGGCGGACGTTCCCGCCCGAATGACACGCTGCGCCGCGCGGGCACGGCAAACCGCAGCCACCGCGCAAACACCGCCGGAAGGGGGCACGCGTGCTGAAGGACCTGACGGTACTGGTGCCGCCGCTGGTTGTCTGCGCTGGTTTCCTGGTGGCGGTGGTCGTCTTCGTCCGGCATGAGATGGCGCCGCGGCGGCGGCGCCAGGCGGACGATACGTCTGTTGATTTTTCCGATGACGGCCGGATTTCCGGAACCTCGGTCCCCGAAGCATCCGTGCATGATGCCAAAGATGACCAGGAACCGTTTGGCGGCAGCTGACCGAGGCTGATTACTTAGAGTTACGGCCGCGCTTCGGATTGACTATCCCCGGGACCTGTCGTTCCTCAATCAGGCTATGCGAATTGTCAAACCCAAGGGCCCTGGTATAGATTTGCAAACTAAATGCATGCCCCAAACGGAAAGGCTGGTCCGCGATGGTTCAGAAGACGGTGGTGACGGTCGTCTGTGACCTTCCCCACGACGGGGAGGTCGAAGGTAAGGAGACCGTAGCGTTCTCCTTTGACGGCGCCGCCTACGAGATCGACGTGTGCTCCGCACACGCACAGGAACTGCATGATCAGTTCACCTCATACGCCGAGCACTCGCGGAAGGTCAGCGGGAGCGGCCGGCGCCGCAAGGCCCGCACCGGTCCCGGTCGCGAGCGCAGCTCGGAAATCAGGGCGTGGGCCAGGCAGCAGGGACACAAGGTGAGTGAGCGGGGCCGCATTCCCGCCTCGGTCATCGCCGAGTACGAGGCCGCTCACTAGCGTTCCGCGATCCGTCGGCTAGTGGCACCAGCCGAGTCAGCAGCCGGCGGCGTACCGCACATCCTGGCGTGCGGCGCGCCGCCGGCTGCCCCTTTACCTGGCCAGCCAGCCTGCCGCCGCCGTTCGCTCGCGGCGTAGCCTGGAACACTGTCCGGCTCAGGCGGGTTGGATGGGGTGAACGCCCTACTGCCGGGGAACGTGTTAGCTAGTGCTGTATCGCATGCGCAGGCATCGCCCGGTGCGCGGGCCAACACGCGGAAGGGGACGGGGCAGGCTGGTGTCGTCCCTTACCGCTCTGTGAGGGAGCGACGAGATGTTCGAGAGGTTCACCGACCGGGCGCGGCGGGTGGTTGTCCTGGCTCAGGAAGAGGCCAGGATGCTCAACCACAACTACATCGGTACCGAGCACATCCTGCTCGGCCTCATCCACGAGGGTGAGGGCGTGGCCGCCAAGGCGCTCGAGTCGCTGGGAATCAGCCTGGAGGCGGTCCGCCAGCAGGTCGAGGAGATCATCGGCCAGGGTCAGCAGGCACCGTCCGGGCACATCCCGTTCACCCCGCGGGCCAAGAAGGTGCTGGAGCTGTCGCTGCGCGAGGCGCTGCAGCTCGGGCACAACTACATCGGTACCGAGCACATCCTGCTCGGGCTGATCCGGGAGGGCGAGGGCGTGGCCGCCCAGGTGCTGGTCCGGCTGGGCGCCGACCTGAACCGGGTGCGCCAGCAGGTGATCCAGCTGCTGCACGGCTACCAGGGCAAGGAGCCGGCCGCGGCCGGCGCGCCGTCCGAGAGCACCCCGTCGACTTCACTGGTTCTGGACCAGTTCGGCCGGAATCTCACCGCTGCGGCCCGCGAGGGCAAGCTGGATCCCGTTATCGGGCGGGAGAAGGAAATCGAGCGGGTGATGCAGGTTCTGTCCCGCCGCACGAAGAACAACCCGGTGCTGGTGGGCGAGCCCGGCGTGGGCAAGACCGCGGTGGTCGAGGGGCTGGCCCAGAAGATCGTCAAGGCCGAGGTGCCCGAGACCCTGAAAGAGAAGCAGCTGTACACCCTGGACCTGGGCGCGCTGGTGGCCGGGTCGCGCTACCGGGGTGACTTCGAGGAGCGGCTGAAGAAGGTCCTGAAGGAGATCCGCACCCGGGGCGACATCATCCTTTTCATCGACGAGATCCACACCCTGGTCGGGGCCGGCGCGGCCGAGGGTGCCATCGACGCTGCCTCGATCCTCAAGCCCATGCTGGCCAGGGGCGAGCTCCAGACCATCGGCGCCAGCACGCTGGATGAGTACCGCAAGCACCTGGAGAAGGACGCGGCGCTGGAGCGCCGGTTCCAGCCGATCCAGGTGGCCGAGCCGACGATCTCGCACACCATCGAGATCCTCAAGGGCCTGCGCGACCGGTACGAGGCGCACCACCGGGTGACGATCACCGATGACGCGCTGGTGGCCGCGGCCCAGCTGGCCGACCGTTACATCAGTGACCGGTTCCTGCCGGACAAGGCGATCGACCTGATCGACGAGGCCGGCTCGCGGATGCGGATCCGCCGCATGACCGCGCCGCCGGACCTGCGCGAGTTCGACGAGAAGATCGCCGACGTGCGGCGGGAGAAGGAGTCGGCGATCGACTCCCAGGACTTCGAGAAGGCGGCTGCGCTCCGGGACAACGAGAAGCAGCTGATCGACAAGAAGGACCTCCGGGAGAAGGAGTGGAAGGCCGGCGACATGGACACCCCGGCCGAGGTGAACGAGGAGCTGATCGCGGAGGTGCTCGCCACCGCGACCGGGATCCCGGTGTTCAAGCTCACCGAGGAGGAGTCGCAGCGGCTGCTGCGGATGGAGGACGAGCTGCACCGCCGGGTGATCGGCCAGAACGACGCGATCAAGGCGCTGTCCCAGGCGATCCGGCGGACCAGGGCCGGGCTGAAGGACCCCAAGCGCCCCGGCGGGTCGTTCATCTTCGCCGGCCCGTCCGGCGTGGGCAAGACAGAACTGTCCAGGACCCTGGCCGAGTTCCTGTTCGGCGACGAGGACTCGCTGATCCAGCTGGACATGAGCGAGTACATGGAGAAGCACACGGTCTCCCGGCTGTTCGGCTCGCCGCCCGGCTACGTCGGCTACGAGGAGGGCGGCCAGCTCACCGAGAAGGTCCGGCGCCGGCCGTTCTCCGTGGTCCTGTTCGACGAGATCGAGAAGGCTCACCCGGACATCTTCAACTCGCTGCTGCAGATCCTGGAGGACGGGCGCCTGACCGACGCCCAGGGCCGGGTGGTGGACTTCAAGAACACCGTCATCATCATGACCACCAACCTGGGCACCAGGGACATCTCCAAGGGCGTCTCGGTCGGGTTCGGCACCGCGGGCGAGTCGCGCGGCTCGTATGACCGGATGCAGAGCAAGGTGCAGGAAGAGCTCAAGCAGAACTTCCGGCCCGAGTTCCTGAACCGGGTGGACGACATCATCGTGTTCCACCAGCTGACCATGGAGGAGATCTTCAAGATCGTCGACCTGATGATCAGCAAGGTGGACGAGCGGCTCAAGGACCGGGACATGGGCATCGAGCTGCGCCCGGCGGCCAAGGAACTGCTCGCGGCCAAGGGCTACGACCCGGTGCTCGGCGCCCGGCCGCTGCGGCGGACCATCCAGCGCTCGATCGAGGATCACCTGTCGGAGAAGATCCTGTTCGGCGAGCTCAAGGCCGGGCAGATCGTCATGGTCGACGCCGAGGGCACCGACAAGGACGGCACGTTCGTGTTCAAGGGCGTGGCGAAGCCCGATGCGGTGCCGGACGCGCCCCCGGCCGAAGTCGGCTCCGGGGCGGCGGCAGGCGGCAGCGGCAGCACCGCAGCCGAGGTCTAAGTCAGGGCAGTGTGGGGCCGGGCGAGGCCGCCGTTAGCCGGCGGCCTCGCCCGGCGCCTCTGTCCGGATCAGGTCGCCTCGCCCGGCAGGCTGAACGAACCGTCCGGCAGCGGCACGGCTAGGCCGTCGGCTATCAGGGCGGCCAGAGCCCTCGCCCGCTGCCGCGGCTCCGGCCAGGCGGCATCCAGCCGGATGGCCGGAACTGGCCCGGCCGCGTCTCTGAGGACCGCGAGCAGCTGCCCCCGGCACTGCCGGTCGCTGCCCGCATACTGCTGCGGGGCACGCGGCGTGGAAGCGGCCGGGCTGCCCTGCTGCCGCCATGCGCACTGCCCCGCTACCGGACAGCGGGAGCAGGCCGGCCCGGTCGCGGTACAGACCAGTGCACCGAGTTCCATCACGGCCACGGACCACGTCGCGGCGGCGTGGCCGTCGGTCGGCAGCAGGCTGGCAGCCAGCGCGGTCTCCGCGGCCGAGGTGCTGCGCGGCGGGTGCTCGCAGCCGGTCCAGGCACGGGCCAGCACCCGGCGCACGTTCGTGTCCAGCACCGGATGGCGCTGCCCGAAGGCGAAGCTCGCCACGGCCGCCGCGGTGTACGAGCCGATCCCCGGCAGCGTGGCCAGCACGGCCGCGGACGAGGGGACCTCGCCCCCGTGCTCCTCGGTGATGATCCGCGCGGTGGCGTGCAGCCGCAGCGCCCGGCGCGGGTAGCCGAGCCGTCCCCACTGCCGCAGCGCGTCGGCCGGCGTCGCCTCGGCCAGGGCCGCCGGGGACGGCCAGCGCAGCAGCCAGGCGGCGTGGGCGGGCAGCACCCGTGCTACCGGCGTCTGCTGCAGCATGAACTCGCTCACCAGCACCGACCAGGGCGAGGCGTCCGGGCGCCGCCAGGGCAGGTCCCTGGCATGCTCGGCGTACCAGCGCAGGATCGGCGCCCGGAGCTCGGCTGTCATGGCGGAACTGATCCTCGCACGACCAGGCAGCGCCAACCCCGCTCCGGGTCCGGGTCAGGCTTCGGCAACTAGGTGCCTGCCTGCGGTTATGCAGTTCGCAAAGTAAGGCGGGTCGGCGGGTCCGGCCGGAGGGCGCGCCGCACATACTCATTGCATGGGCACGGATACTTTAGGTTACTATCCGCCAGAGGAACGAGCCTCAACGTACTGGCGCCGACGCTTCTTCGCGCTCATCGCCAGCCTGGCCGTCCTCGCGCTCATTGCCTGGGCCTTCTCCGGTGCGGTTGGTGGCAGCATCCCCGGCAGCGGCGGATCTCCCCGCGACCACGCCGGTCATCAGCACGATCCGGGCGGCCCGGGCAGACCGGGGGGGCCAGGCGGCTCGGGCGGCGCGGGTGGCCCGGGCGGCGCGGGTGGCTCCCGCCCGACCCCGGCGAGCACCGCGCAGTCCGCTGACCCGGCATCGCCTTCGGCATCCCCGCCTGGCCGGGAGTCCACCAGGCCCGGCGGGACCGCGTCCCCGACGCCGGGAACCGACCGTCCGGCCGCGAATTCGTCGCCCGGCGGCCCGGCGGGCAGGCACAACGACAGCAGGCACAACGACGGGCGGGACAGCGGCGGGCGGCACGATGGCGCGCGGTCCGATTGCAGTTCCCGCGATGTGGTGCTCAGCCTCTCGGCCGGTCGCTACCAGTACGGGGCGGGCCAGAACCCCGCATTTACCGTGAGCGTGGTGTCGACCTCGGCCAGTCCCTGCTCGCTCAACGCCGGTGCCCGGCACGTCAGGCTGGTGATCAGGTCGGCTGGCAGGCGGATCTGGGGATTGGCCGGCTGCCCGGCCCGGCCATTCTCGGTGACCACCACCGAGCTGGCGCGCGGCGTTCCGGTGACCCTGAGGCTGTCCTGGCACCGTGAGCGCTCCGCACCCGGCTGCCGGAACCTGCCCCCGGCACCGGCCGGGCGCTACTCAGCGCAGGTCGTTGATGGTCAGGACCGCAGCAACCTGGTTCGTTTCCGGCTGAGCTAGGCGACCGCAGGTCGCTCGGCAGTCGAAGAGCTGGTCTCAGTCCGGGTAGGGCTCGGGGTGGGTGGTGTAGCTGCGGCCGTGGGGGAGGGTCCAGGTCAGGGTGCCTGGCTCGGGCTGGTCGAGGTGCCAGCCGGGGGCTTGCTTGGCCTGGTGGTCGCTGCGGCAGGCGGGGTGCAGGTTGCATGCGCAGGTGCGGCCGCCCTGGTCGTAGGGAATGCAGTGGTCGAGGTCGCAGCGGGCGGAGTGGCGCGGGCAGCCGGGGCGGGTGCAGGTGGGGTGGCGGATGGTGACCTGGTGCCGCAGGACGGTGCCGGGCCGGTAGCCGGGGGTCTGCTGCTGGTGGGTGCAGGCCGCGGTGTCCAGCCGGGTGATGTTCAGGCGGGCTAGCCAGGCGGCCGGGTCGGTGCCGGGTGGTCCGGGTCCGGTGCGGCTGCAGGCGTGTGCGATGGCCTGGCCGTGGCGGTTGGTCAGGGTCAGGCAGTATCTGGTGGCGGGGTGGGCGGCCAGGGCGGTGCCCAGGTCGCGGCAGGCTCCGGCGTCGGACGGGCCCAGGCCGGTGATCTGGCCGGGGCTGTCGCTGCGCCCGGCCCAGGCGGACAGGGGCGCGGTGAGGTGCACCACTCCGGGCAGCCCGGTCGCCCCGGTCGCCCCGGTCGTCCCGGCCGTCCAGGGCTGGCCGGGCCCGCCGGGCCCGCCGCCGGGCCGGGGGCTGCCGGGCCAGGGGCCGTGCCCGTCCACGGGCGGTGCGCTGGTGCTGGCGGTGCCGCCGGCCGGGCTGGGGGTGGCAGCGTTCCCCGGCCGGGGGCAGGAGGGTGGCGGGGGACTGGCCGGACAGCAGGGCCAGGAACACCCCGGCCCGCAGGAACGGCAGGGTGCCGGTGGCGCCGTGGGCCTTCAGCCAGCGGGCGGTGGCGTCGATGTTGCGGTCGGCCACCGCGACCCCGGCGGGGGACAGGTCGCGTCCGGCCAGCGCGGCGGTGCCGGACTGCTCGGCCCACGCCTCGACCCGGGCGTCGCGCTGCGCTGCCTGGCGGCGGCGGATCGCAGCCGCGGGATCGGCGGCCAGCACCGCCCGGCGCACCGCCGCGCGCAGCTGCCCGGTGGTCATCCCCCCGGCCCGCGGCAGCACCCGCCCGGCCGCCGCCCGGGCCAGGTCCGCATCCACGCACGCCAGTTCGTCACACGATGACCCTGAAGCGGTCCCGGTCCAGCACCCCGGCCGCCAGTAACGCGGCGGCCTCCGGCAGCCGCTCCAGCCCGGCGGCCAGGTCCAGCTCGGCGTCCGCGGCACGACTGGTCAGGGTGAACGCGACCGCGATCTCGGTGCCGAACTGCTCCGCGGCCCGGCTGTCCCCGGTGCCAAGGGCGTCCTGGTGACGGCGGGCCGACAGCTCGCTGACCACCGCCAGCTCCACCGCCGCCTGCTGCGCCTGATTCCGCCGCGCGGCCAGGCCCACCCCCACCAGCTCATCGTCGGTCAGGCAGCCCAGCCCGTCCTGCACAGGCCCGGCCGGTGAGCCCGGCGAGCATCTCGCCGGGCAGCATCCCGTCCGCGACCCCGCCCGAGCCGAACCCCAGGCCGGGGCCCTCGCCGGGCGCGTCCTGGTCGGCGTGGGTGAACCCGGCCGGAACCGGCTCCCGCCGCCGCCGCCCCGCCCGCCCCGACCGCACGGCCGCCGGATCCGCCGGACAGTGCATCTCGGTCAGGTCCTCCGGGCTCAGGTCCTCAAAGCCCGGGTCATCAAAACCCGGGTCATCAAAACCTGGGTCCTCAGCGGCCGGGTCACCAAAGGCCGGGTGGTAGTCAGCCGGATCGGGGTCCGGCCCGGCGTCCAGCTCCCGCAGCCGGGCCAGCTGCGGCGGGGTCAGCACCTGCTCATCCGGGCCGAAACCCCAGGCCTCCCGCCACTCAGCACCGAATTCACCTCTGGGCTGCTGGCCGCCGGGCTGGTCGCCTTCTGGACGGTCATCGCCGGTGCCGTGGCCGGGCCGCTCGGGCGGTCCGGCCGGTGGCTCGGTCATGATGGCCTCCCCTGGCTGGGCTAGCTGGCAAACCTTTCGTTTCGAATACTGTATCGAGTAGCTCTGACAAAATCCCGGGATGACGAACGGCTGGGGATGTCGCGCCAGGATGAACGGCTTCACCTGGGCCGAACGCGTTCTTGGCGGGCCGTCGCAGCTACTGACCGGCCGCTGCGGCTAGACGTAGCGCTCGAGCAGGGAGGACTCGGCCAGGCGGGACAGGCCCTCGCGGACGCTGCGGGCGTCCGAGTCACCGATGCCCTCGACCCGCTGGAGATCCTCGATGCCCGCCGCCAGCAGCTTCTGCAGCCCGCCGAAGTGCTCGATCAGGCCGGCCGCGGCCGGGCCGGGCAGCCGGGGCACCCTGGCCAGCAGCCGGTACCCGCGCGGGCTCACCGGCTCATCCAGCATGTCCGGCCCGCCGAGCCCGAGCACCCCGGCCACGGCCGCGACGTCGAGCAGCTCACCGGGGGTCAGGCTGTCCAGGCTGTGCAGCACGGCGGCGGTGGCGCCGCGCAGGCCGCCGGTCCCGGCGGGCGCGTAGTCCTGCACCAGCAGCTCGCGCTCCCGGCCGGTTCCGGCGGTAAGCTCGTCCAGCTGCAGCGCGAGCAGGGCGCCCTCGGTGCCCAGCTCGACCAGGTAGCCCTCGATCTCGCCGACGATCCGCCGGACCATCTCCAGCCGCTGGGTCACCGCGGCCACGTCGTGCACGGTCGCGAGATCCTCGATCTCGCGGCGCGGACAGCGCGCCGGTGCTCTCGCTGAGCCTGAGCTTGTACCGCTCCAGGGTGGCCAGCGCCTGATGGGCTCGGGACAGAATCGTGGCCGAGTCCTCCAGCACGTACCGGGTGCCGTCGAAGTACAGGGCGATGATCCGCATGGACTTGCTCACGGTGATCACCGGATAGCCGGTCTGCCTGGCGACCCGCTCCGCCGTCCGGTGCCGGGTACCCGACTCGTCGGTCGGCAGCTGGGGGTCGGGCACCAGCTGCACCGCGGCGCGCATGATGGTGCTCCCGGTGCGGTCCACTATGATCGCGCCGTCCATCTTGGCCAGCTCGCGCAGCCGGGTGGCCGAGAACTCCACGTTCAGCTCGAACCCGCCGGAGCACAGCGCCTCGACTGCCTCGTCGTAGCCGAGCACGATCAGTGCCCCGGTGCTGCCGCGCAGGATCCGCTCCAGCCCGTCGCGCAGGGCCGTGCCAGGCGCGAGCGAGGCAAGGGCGGCGCGCCGCCGCTCAGCTTGCCCCTGGCTCACCGCAGGCACCCGGGCCCCGGAACGCTGCTCATCGCCGTCAGTGTATCGGCGGCCGGTACCCCGTGCCGTCCTGGTTGCCCGGCGGCGCCAGCGGCCCTACTCGGCCAGTGCCGCCGCGATCGCTTCCCGGATGTCGGCCACCTCGATCACCTCCAGGTCCGACGCGGGACTCGCCGGCGCGGCACTGGCGCGGCGCGGCGCTGGGCAGAGGGCTAGCCGACCTGGGGCTAGCCGACCCGGGGCGTTCTCCTGGCGGTGCGGAGCCGGCCAGCCGCAGGTCGGGCCTGCCGTCGCTGCGGCGGGGCTGGCTGTCGGCCGGGAGGCCGCCGGCCGGACATAGCCGGAGCCCCGCGGCACGATCGCGCGCCGGAAGCCCATCCGCTCCGCCTCGGCCAGCCGGCGCGGAACGCCGGTCACCCCCCGGATCTCGCCGGCCAGCCCCACCTCGCCGACCGCGATCAGGTTCCCCGGCAGGCTCAGGTCGGCAGTCGCGCTGGCCAGGGCCAGCGCCAGGGCCAGGTCGGCGGCCGGCTCGGTGACCCGCACCCCGCCTACCGTGGCCGCGTAGACGTCTCGCTTGCCGATCGCCACCCCGGCCCGGCGCTGCAGCACCGCCACCACCATGCCGACCCTGGCCGAGTCGAGGCCGGAGACCACCCGGCGGGCCAGCTCGGCGGTGCTGTCGCACACCAGCGTCTGCACCTCGGCCGGCAGCGGACGGCGGCCCTCCAGCGTGACCGTCACGCAGGTGCCGGGAACCGCCTCCTGCCGCTGGGACAGGAACAGCCCGCTCGGGTCGGGCAGGCCGATCAGGCCGTACTCGCCCAGCTCGAAGCAGCCGACCTCGTCGGTCGGGCCGAACCGGTTCTTCAGCGCGCGGACCAGCCGGAGCCGGCCGTGCCGGTCCCCGTCGAAGTGCAGCACAACGTCGACCAGGTGCTCCAGCGAGCGCGGCCCGGCGATCGAACCGTCCTTGGTTACGTGCCCGACCAGCACGGTGGTCAGCCCGTACTGCTTGGCCACCGTCATCAGGGCCGCGGTGATCTCGCGGACCTGGCTCACCCCGCCGGGAGCGCCATCGATCCCGGCCGCCGTGATGGTCTGCACCGAGTCGACGATCAGCAGGCCCGGCTGAACCGCCCGGACATGCTCAAGCAGCGCGGCGAAGTCGGTCTCCGCGGCCAGGAACAGGCTGTCGCTCACCGCCCCGACCCGGTCTGCGCGCAGCCGCACCTGAGCCGCGGACTCCTCGCCGGTCACGTACAGCACCCGGCCCGACTCGGCGGCCAGGGCCCCTGCCTCCAGCAGCAGCGTCGACTTGCCCACCCCCGGCTCGCCGGCCAGCAGCACGACCGAGCCGGGCACCAGGCCGCCGCCGAGCACCCGGTCAAGCTCGTCCAGCCCAGTCGCCCTGGCCGCGGCCGCGGCGGCGCTGACCTGGCTGATCGGCAGCGCCCCTGACCCCGGCAGCCCGCCATCGCCCCGCTCACCACCGTCCGCGACCCGCCCGTCTGCCACCGGCCCGTCTGCCACCGGCCCGGCGCCACCGGCCCGTCCGCCCGCAGGCCGCCCGGCCGGCTGCCGCCGGGCCCGGGCCGCCCCAGTCCCGTGTTCCCCAGGACCAAGTCGCCCAGCACCGCGGGCCCCAGCGCGGCCGGGCTCAGCGCGGCAGCCGGCGGGGTGACCCTGGCCGCCACGACGGTCCCCCAGGCCTGGCAGCCGCCGCACCGGCCGGCCCACTTCGTGCTGCGCCAGCCGCACTCCGAGCACTCATGCAGCACCGTCGGCGACGATTTCCCCATGGCGGCGAAGTTACCGCCGGCCACCGACAGCCTGGCCGGTCAGCTCGCCCGCACGGCATAAGCTGGCGAGCGGGTCCGCAAGTGAAACAGGAGGCTCCGTGGGCAATGTCGGCCCGGCAGGCAGGGTCCGGGTGGCGCTGTCGACCACCTCGGTCTTCCCCGAGCGGACCCCGGATGCCTTCGAGCTGGCGGCCAGGCTCGGCTACGACGGGGTCGAGGTGATGGTCACCGCCGATCCGGTCAGCCAGGACCCCGGCGTGCTGCGGCGGCTGTCTGAGTACCACGGCATCCCGATCCTGGCCGTGCACGCGCCCTGCCTGCTGATCACGCAGTGGGTCTGGGGCCGGGATCCCTGGGGCAAGCTGATCCGGGCCAGGGACGTGGCCGAGGAGGTAGGCGCCAGCGTGGTCGTGGTGCACCCGCCGTTCCGCTGGCAGCGGGAGTACGCCAGGGACTTCGAGGCCGGACTGGCCAGGCTCGGCAAGGAGACCGACATCGCGTTCGCGGTGGAGAACCTGTACCCGCTGCGGGCCAGGGGGGCCGAGGTCGCGGCGTACGCCCCGCACTGGGACCCGACCGAGATCGACTGCCCGCACGCCACCCTGGACCTGTCCCATACCGCGGTGTCCGGTTCCGACGCGCTGGCGATGGCCGACCGGCTCGGTTCCCGGCTGGCGCACGTGCACCTGTCCGACGGGGCCAGGCCGGGCCTGCCGGACGAGCACCTGGTACCCGGCCGGGGCAGCCAGCCGTGCGCCGAGCTGCTCGGGAAGCTGGCGGCCGGCGCGTACCGCGGCACCGTGGTGCTCGAGGTGAAGACCTTCCGCGCCGTCTCCGCCGCGGAGCGGGAGGCGGACCTGGCCGAGTCGCTCGCGTTCGCCCGCCGCCACCTGATGCCGGGCACCCTGCCCGCGGCGACCGGTACCCGGCCCTAGCCTGCCCGGCCCGGCCGCCCGCGGCACGCCCCTGGCCGGGCTACGCCTCCAGGATCAGCGTCACCGGGCCGTCGTTGACCAGCCGCACCGCCATGTCCGCGCCGAACACCCCGGTCTCGACCCTCGCCCCTAGCTGCCTCAGCGCCGCGCAGAACGCATCCACCAGCGGCTCGGCCACCTCCCTCGGCGCGGCTGCCTGCCAGCTCGGCCTGCGGCCCTTGGCGGTGTCGGCGTACAGCGTGAACTGGCTCACCACCAGCAGCGGCGCGCCGGTATCGGCGCAGGACCGCTCGCCGTGCAGGATCCGCAGGTGATAGACCTTCCGGGCGAGTGCCGCCGCCTGCTGCCCGGTGTCGGCGTGGGTGACGCCGACCAGCACCACCAGGCCCGGACCCGGCAGGCGGCCGACCGTGGTCCCGGCCACCCGCACGCTCGCCTCGGCGGCTCGCTGCAGCACAATCCGCATGACAGGGCATTCTGCCGCCCCGCCGGGCCCGGCTACGATCGGATCTGATCATCGCGGATCCGCGCCGCGGCCCAGCGCGGCGCAGGCGGCCCGGCGGCGCTAGCTGAAAGGAGGGCGCTGATGACATCTGACCCGGCCGCAGGCACCCTGATCACCGTGGCCGCCACCGGTGCCGAGCTGGACAAGGCGGCGGTCCCGGCGCTCCCGGTCACCCTGGACGAGCTGGTCACCACGGCCAAGGACTGTGCCGCGGCCGGTGCCGCGGTGATCCACGTGCATATCAGGGACGACGACGCGCGGCCCACGCTCGACGTCGGGCAGGCTCACCGACACCGTCCGGGCGCTGCGCGAGGGCACCGACCTGATCGTCCAGCTGTCCACCGGCGGCGCGGTGACCGACAGCTTCGACGACCGGCTCGCGGTGCTGGACGCGGCGCCCGACGCCTGCTCGCTGACCTGCGGCACGGTCAACTTCGGCGACGAGGTATTCGCGAACCCCTGGCCGTTCATCCGCGACCTGTACGCCAGGACCAGCGAGCTCGGCGTGGTGCCCGAGTTCGAGCTGTTCGACCTGGGCCACGTGGCCACGCTGCACCGGCTGCTGGCCGACCTCGGCCCGCCGCACGGCGGGCACGTGCACTGCGACCTGGTGATGGGCGTGCCCGGCGGGATGCCGGGCAACGCGGCCACCCTGGTCGGCGCGGTGGCGGCGCTGCCCGACGGCGCCACCTGGTCGGCCACCGGCGTCGGCCGCAGCTCGCTGCCGGTGCATGCTGGCCGCGCTGTCGTCCGGCGGCCACCTGCGGGTAGGCATGGAAGATACCGTCACCTTCGCCAGAGGAAGACCCGTGAGCAGTAACGCAGAGCTGGTGGCCCGCGCCGCCGCGATCGCCGAGCTGGCCCAGCGGCCGGCCATGACCCCGGGCCGGGCCCGCGCGATGCTGGGCATCGGATGACCGCCACCGGAGTACTGGCCGATCCGGTACTGGCCGAGGTGATCAGGTCGGGCTTCACCGAGTCGGTGCATCGCGGCTCGATCGTGGCGCTGAACGCCGACGGCAGCGTGGCCCTGGCGGCGGGCTCGGCGGTGGCCGAGCCGATGTTCCCCCGGTCGTCGAACAAGCCGATGCAGGCGACCGGGATGCTGCAGTGCGGCCTGAACCTGGACGGCAAGCTGCTCGCGCTCGCCGCGGCCAGTCACTCCGGCGAGGACTTCCACGTGGCCGGGGTGCGCGAGATCCTGGCCGGGGCCGGCCTGAGCCCGGACGACCTGCGCTGCCCGGCCGACCTGCCGCTGGACGAGGCCGCGCGCCGGGCCATGCTCAGGGTCGGCGCCGGGCCGGACCGGCTGCACATGAACTGCTCCGGCAAGCACGCCGCGATGCTGGCCACCTGCGTGGCCGCGGGCTGGCCCACCGAAACCTACCTGAGCCCCGACCACCCGCTGCAGCAGCGGCTCCGGCAGACCGTGGCCGAGCTGGCCGGCGAGCCGGTGACCGCGACCGGGGTGGACGGCTGCGGCGCGCCGCTGTTCGCGCTCACCGTTACCGGCCTGGCCCGGGCGTTCCGGGCGATCGTGCTGGCCGAGCCGGGCTCAGCCGAGCACCGGGTCGCCGACGCGTACCGCGCCTACCCGGACTGGACCTCCGGCACCACCCGGCCGGAGCGGGCGCTGATGTCGGCGGTGCCCGGCCTGATGCTCAAGGCGGGCGCCGAGGGGGTCGAGGCGTTCGCGCTGCCCGACGGCCGGGCCGGCGCGTTCAAGATCGACGATGGCGCGCAGCGGGCCTCGGCTGCCATCACCGTGGCGCTGCTGCGCGCGCTCGGCGCCGACCGGCTGCCGGGCACCCGCCAGTCGGCGCTGGCCGAGCTCGCGAACCCGCCGGTGCTGGGCGGCGGCCAGGTCGTCGGCCGGATCAGGGCCGTGCTCCCGTTCTGATTGTGGTGTGGGTTCCCGGGTGCTAGCAGCATGATTTGCAATTGCAAGCACCGGTCTGGGAGACTGGCCGGGTGAGTCCCGTGAACGTCAGCACGATCGGCGCCTACATCCGCGAGCAGCGCGAGCAGGCCAGGATCTCGCTGCGCCAGCTGGCCCAGGCGGCGGGGGTGTCCAACCCGTACCTGAGCCAGATCGAGCGCGGGCTGCGGCGGCCGAGCGCGGACATCCTGCAGCAGATCGCCAAGGGGCTGCGGATCTCCGCCGAGGCCCTGTACGTTCAGGCCGGGTTCCTGGAGGACCGGGCGCCGGGCTCGGCGCTGCGGGACGCGGTGCTGACCGACCCGGACCTGAACGAGCGGCAGAAGCAGGTAATGATCGAGATCTACGAGTCATTCCGCAAGGAGTCGGTCACCGCGGCCGCGCAGGAGGGCCCGCCGGACGACGCGGACCCGGCCCTGCGACAGGCGGCCCTGTCACCCGGGGCCCACCGTCAGCCGGCACTGCATCAGCCGGCCCACTCCAGGCCCGTGCTGCTGGCTGGCGAGGCCGCCGCGCCCGGCTGGCCGTGGGCGGATGCGGACGCGGAGGCGGCGGCCAGCCTGCCTGACGACGACTACGAGGCCGGCCAGCCGGACACCCCGGCCGCGGGCGCCAGGACCGGTGCCGGCGACGGCAGTGCCGGGCCCGCCGCCCCGGCCGCGCCAGTTTCCAACCCCTTCGGCACCCGGTAGCGTGACATCGTGAGCTTCATGAACTTCGGCGCTTACACGCCGCTGCAGTTCTTCTTCTGGGCGCTGCTGGTCGTGGCGTTCGTGGTCGAGTTGTGGGCGTTCGTCGACGTGATCCGCCGCCCGGCGCCGGCCTTCCCCGCGGCCAGCAAGCAGACCAAGCCGCTGTGGCTGATCATTCTCGGCGTCGCCACGCTGATCGGCCTGGGCGGGGCGGTCGGCGACCTGAGCCTGTTCAGCATCCTGCCGATCATCGCGTTCGTCGCCGCGGCGATCTACCACACCGATGTCAAGCCGAAGGTGAGCCAGTTCAAGGGCGGCGGCTCCGGTTCGCACATGGGGCCCTACGGGCCCTGGTAGCCACGGGCGTCAGTCGGCGATCCGGATCCGCAGCCGCCGGAACCCACGGCCCTTGCTCTCCATCTTGACCACCTCGATCCGGCCGATCTGGCTGGTCGACGCCACGTGGGTGCCGCCGTCCGCCTGCTGGTCAAGCCCCACGATGTCGATGATCCGCACTTCGGAGACGTCGGCCGGGACCAGGTTCGTCGCGGTCCTGATGATGTCCGGGATCGCGAACGCCTCGTCCCTGGGCAGCACCCGCACGTCGATCCGCCGGTCGGCGCCGACCTCCGCGTTGCAGGCCGCCTCGATGCCCTCCCGGAACCCGGCGGGCACCTCCGGCAGGTCGAAGTCCATCCGGGCGGTCAGCGGCTCCATGTTGCCGCCGGTGACCAGCGCGCCGTAGTCCCGGAACACCACCCCGCACAGCACGTGCAGGCCGGAGTGGGTGCGCATCAGCGCGGTCCGGCGCTCGTCCTCGACCGCGCCGCTGACCGCGGTGCCGTCCGGCGGCAGCGGATCGCCCTCGGCGGGAATGAGATAGAGGTCATCGCCCTTGCGGGCGCCGACGATGCGGGTCTGCACCCCGCCCCACAGCAGCACGCCGTGATCCGGCGGCTGGCCGCCGCCGCCCGGGTAGAACGCCGACCGGTCCAGCACGATGCCGTCGGGGCCGGCCTGCAGCACTGTCGCTTCCCACTCGCGCAGCGTCTGGTCGTCCAGGTCAAGCCGGTGGGTACGGAACGCGGGTTCGCTCACCCGGAGCAGCCTAGTGGTTTGCTGGCAGGTCAGAACGGCAGCAGCAGAAGCGTGGCCGGCACCGCGACCACCGTGGCCGCGACCGTGCAGACCCCGATCAGCACCGGGACCGGCAGGCCGGGGACCGGCCGGAGCAGGCGGATGACCCTGGCCGCCACGTCCGAGCCAGGGCCTGCCGTGGCGCCCGGCGCCTGAGGGCTGGCCGCGGCGGCCAGCGCGCCGGCCGGGGCCTGCCCGCCGCCCGCGGCGCCTACCCGCAGCAGCGCGGTGGCGAGCTCCCTGGCCGGCCGCTGCCGCAGCGCCCGGTCGTCGGCGTGCATCTCCACCAGCAGCGCCACCGCCCGGTGCGCCCGGCAGGCTGCCGGGGACCAGCGGAACGCGCGCAGCAGCGCGGTGAACGGCAGCAGCACCAGGTCGTGCCGCTCGCGCAGGTGCGCCCGCTCGTGCGCGAGCACGGCGGCCAGCTCGGCCTGGTCCAGCAGGTCGAGGGCGCCGGCACTGATCACGATCGCGGAGCGCAGGCCCGGCACGCAGTAGGCGGCCGCGGCCGGGTGGTCCACCACCAGCGCGCCGGGCACCTTGGGGTCGCCGTGCGCGAGCAGGCTGAGCAGGGCCCGCTGGCGCTGCCTGGCCCGCAGCACCGCGGTGCACGCGGCGATCAGCACCCAGCACAGCAGCACCAGCAGGGCAAGCCCGGCCGCCAGGGACACCGCCCGCAGCACGGCCAGCGGGCTCCAGCCGCCCGCTGCCGCGGTGCCGCCGGCCGCCGCGGTACCGCCGCGCAGCAGCTCAGCCGCCTGGGCCAGGCCGCCGGCGGCGACCCCGCTGCCCGGCCCGCGGCCCGCCGCGCCCGCGCCGATCAGCGCGCCGATCGCGGCCAGGCCCCAGCCGAGCCCGAGCGCCTGCCAGAGCAGGATCGCGGCGGCCGGGGAACGGCCGGGCCACCGGGCAGCGGCCAGCGCCGCCGAGGCGGGCACGCAGCCCGCCGCGACGGCGGCCAGGACGAGAGCGGCGGTGAGCACGGAGGGTCAGGCCCTGCTGCCCTCGCCGAGCGCCTCCAGGGCGGTGCGCAGCGCCCTGGCCTCGGCGCCGGTCACGCTGCGGGCGAACCTGGCCAGGGCGGCCTGCCGGTCACCGGTCTGGTCCAGCGCGTTCAGCATCAGCTCAGTCACGTAAGCTTCCCGGCTCTCCGCGGCGTGATAGCGCCATGCACGGCCATCGCGCTCGCGCCGGGCAAACCCCTTCTTGGATAGCCGGTCAAGCACGGTCATCACCGTGGTGTGCGCCAGGTCTCGCTCGGTCAGCAGGCCGCTCACCTGCCGTACCGTGAGCGGGTCCGGTGCTTCCCAGAGCACGTCCATGATGGCACGCTCAAGCTCGCCGAGACGGTTCATATGGCCACTGTACCCAGCGGGCCCGGCGGCCAAGAGGTGCCGCCGGGCCCGGGCCGCTAGGCCAGCTTCGCAAGGTCGGCGGGGTAGCCGAGCCCGTCGATCACGCCGCCGCGGGTAACGCAGAACGCCCCGGCCCGGCAGCCCAGGTCGATCGCCGACTCCATCGGCTCGCCCCGCACCAGGGCCGCTGCCAGGCCCGCGTTGAACGCGTCGCCGGCCCGGTGGTGTCGATGGCGGCTACCGGGTAAGCGCCGAAGTACCGCAGGCCCGCCGCCGACGCCCAGAGCGCGCCGCGCTCTCCCAGCGTGACGACTACGTCGCGGACTCCGCGGGCGACAAGCTGCCGGGCCGCCGCCTCGGTCCCGGTGCCGGCCAGGCCGAGCGACCGGGCGAGCGTCTGCAGCTCGCCCTCGTTGGGCGTGATGATGTCGAATGACGCCAGCGCCTCGATCGGCAGCGGCCGGGCCGGGGCCGGGTTGAGGATCGAGACCGTGCCGCTGGCGCGGGCGGCGGACGCGAGGTCGACGGCGAGCTGCGCGGTGCACTCCAGCTGCATCAGCAGGTACCTGCAGCCGCGCAGGTCGCCGCCGAAGCCGTGCAGCACGCCCGGCCCGGTGAGCCCGAGGTTGGCGCCCGGCGCGACCGAGATCGCGTTCTGGCCGGAGTCCTCGACCAGGATCAGCGCGATCCCGGTCGGGCTCTGGTCATCGGTCGTGATGCCGCGCTCCGGCAGTCCCTCGGCGAGCAGGACCGAGCGCGCCCGCGCGCCGAACGCGTCGTCCCCGAGCCGGGTGACGAACAGCACGTCGGTGCCGAGCCGCCGTGCCCCGATGGCCTGGTTGGCCCCCTTCCCGCCGGGCCCGGTCTCGAACCGGCCGCCGATGACGGTCTCGCCCGGCGCAGGCAGCCGGGCGCTGTACACGCTCATGCTGGCGTTGTAGGACCCGACCACGACCAGGTTAGCCATCTGCGCACCTCCCGCGCATCAGGCCCCCGTGCATATGGCCGCCGTGCATCAGGCCGGCTGCGGTGCCCGCAGCGAGCTTGCCCGGGCGATGAGCTCTGCCCGCAGCACCACGTGCCGGGGCGCGAACTTCTCCCCTTCGATGCGGCGCAGCAGCAGCTTCGCCGCCGTCTGCCCGATCTCGTACGTGGGCTGGGCCACCACCGTGAGCGGCGGCCGGAGCGCGGTGGCCCAGGCGGCGTCGTCGAAGCCCACGACCGCGATGTCGCCGGGATGGCGAGCCCGGCCTCGGCGATTGCCTGCAGGCCGCCGACGGTCATGAGGTTGTTGGAGAACAGCAGCGCGTCCGGCGGCTGGCGCTGCCGCAGCAGCTGCCGGGTGGCCGCGTAGCCGCCCTCGGTCCGGAAGTCGGCGTAGCCGATGAGCGAGGGGTCGGGCGCCCGCCCGGCGGCGCGCAGCGCGGCCCGGTACCCGGCAAGCCGGCTGGCCCCGGTCGTGGTCTGGACCGGGCCGGCCGACCAGGCCGACCCGGTGCCAGCCCTGACCGATCAGGTGCTGCGCGGCCGCGCGGGCGGCCCGGTAGTTATTGACCGTGACGCTGTTGACCGGCGCCCTGGTCAGCCGCCGGTCGCAGATGATCACTCGGCGCGATGCGCTAACTCGGCTCGCAAGATCTCCTCCGAGCGCGCGGCGAGATCGGGTTCAGCGTGCAGCATCCCGGCGAACGAGAGTCTTCGCCGCCGTTCCGGCTGGCTGCCCTCGACGTGATCGCGCACCAGGTCGAGCACCCGCCCTACCTGAGCCTCGGGCAGATCATCGACCAGGTGGTGCAGCTCATCGCGCATCGCGCTCATATCATTGAAGTGTAGGTCAGGCAGCACCGGATCACGGCATTACCCGGCCGGGTCCGCCAGCTGCCAGCTCAGGGGATATACGAGGGATGATCAGGGCCAGCGCTTGGCAGGCAGATCCAATCGGCCGACGTCAGAGGGCCGGCGGACGGAACTCATGCCTGTTGAGCTGGGGCGGAGGACTCGCGGATAAAGAAGCCGTCAGGTCGCGCAGCATCCGCCCAAGGTTCCGTGGTAACTGATGCCGCTGTTACGCGCCGTGCCTGCCGAAAGCTGCCCAGCCGCGGGTAGCTTACCAAACTCGTCATGCTCATCTTCCGCCGTACACCACCAGCCAGAGCTTACCGGCACTGGCCTAGCCGTTCTTTTCATCCGTCCGGTTCGCGTCCTCGATCTCCTTGGTCGCCGGATCCCGCAGACGGGCTTCCCGTTCGAAGAACCGCCGGGCGTTGAGCGGG
This sequence comes from uncultured Actinomycetota bacterium, assembly GCA_963719705.1. Lineage (GTDB taxonomy): Bacteria > Actinomycetota > Actinomycetes > Streptosporangiales > Streptosporangiaceae > CAVRCV01. The sequence goes on along the minus strand of CAVRCV010000002.1, from coordinate 223,114 downwards.
CGGAGGCAAGGAGTAGCCGATCGGCCGCCTCCGGCGGGCGTTCAGCATCGCCGCGAGGCGCTCCTTCCCACCCGATTAGGCCGGGCCAGTGCCTTGCCATCTGGCGGGCCGTAACCAGGCTGCGCTTCCCGCTACTGCTGTCGTGGGGCGCCTGTCCAGCGACGGCCGGCCGGGCGCTGCTCCCGCTCGGACGCAGCGACGGCGGCCATGGAATTCCTGAGCTTGTCCAGCAGCGCGGTAAGCGTGTGCACATCGCCGGGCTGCCAGTCCGCCACGAACAAGGCGAACCGGTCCAGGCCGGCCTGGGTAAGCCGCCGCAGCTCGGTGGCACCGGCCGGCGTGAGCGTCACCAGGCACGAGCGCCTGTCCGCCGGGTCGGCGACGACGTGCACGTGACCAGCGTCCTCTAGCTCCCGGATCTGGCGGGTGACCAGCGACGGGTGAACGTCCTGCACCCCGGCGATCTCGGACGGGCGGATTGCCTCGCGGCTGGCGACGAGCTGAAGCAGGCTCAGCACGGCGGCGGCCTTGCGCTGGCGCCTGGCCCGCTCCATTCCGGCGGTCAGCGTGAACAGCGCCGCCACCATCGCGTGCACGTCTGCCTTGCTCGGGGGCATGGCCATAGCGTAGCTATAGTTGCTATACTCAATCAACTATTAGTGAGAACGCACGGAGAGGCCAGCGATGGGCGAGGAGCGGCTCATCCGGGCGTCGGACGGCGACCGGGAAGCCGTCGCCGTCCGGCTGAACGAGGCGGTCGGCGACGGAAGGCTCACGCTGCAGGAGTTCAGCCAGCGTCTCGACCGGGCGTATGCCGCGGGTACGCACGGTGAGCTGGCGCTGCTCACCGCCGACCTGCCGGTCATGGCTCCGGTGCACGGGCGCGGCAGGCTGCGCCGGGTGATGCTCGGCATCTTCTGGGACTCGCGCCGGGCCGGGCCGCAACCGCTTGAGGATGAGATCACCGCGATTGCGCTGCTGGGCGACGCGATCATCGACCTGCGCGAGGCGAAGGTCACCTCGAAGGAGATCACGATCCGGGCCTGGGCTCTGCTCAACGACGTTGACGTGATCGTCCCGGAAGGGGCGGCCGTCGAGCTGTCCGGTGTCGCCGTCGTCGGGGACCACAGGAACATGGCCATGCCCGGGCCGGCTGGCACCGGCCGGTTCGTGGTAAAGATCCACGGCCATGCCCTGCTGGGCGACGTCCAGGTATTTCACCGCAACCCGCGCGCCGTCCGCGGTCGAGGCCGACGGTCCATTGAAGGCTGAGGCCGGCGGCCCGTCCGCCCCGGGTTCGCTGCTGCGCCTGGCGTGGCTATCGTGAGCAGCCATGGTGAAGATCACTGCCCTGCTCGGTGACATCACCGAGCAGCAGGTGGACGCGGTCGTGAACGCGGCCAACTCGTCCCTGCTCGGCGGCGGCGGGGTGGACGGGGCGATTCACCGCCGTGGCGGCCGGGCCATCCTGGCCGCGTGCCGCGAGCTGCGCGCGGGGCCCTACCTCGACGGCCTGCCGGCCGGCCAGGCGGTCGCGACCACGGCGGGCGGCCTGCCGGCCCGCTGGGTGATCCACACCGTCGGCCCGGTCTACTCGGCTACCGATGACCGGTCGGCGATCCTCGCCTCCTGTCACACCGAGTCGCTGCGCGCGGCCGTGGAGCTCGGCGCGCGGACTGTCGCCTTCCCGGCCATCTCTACCGGTGTCTTCGGCTGGCCGGTGCCGGATGCGGCCAGGATCGCGGTCGGCGCCGTCAGCGGCACCGAGGCGGCCGGCCTGACCGAGATCCGGTTCGTGCTCTTCAGCCCGGCCGCACTGACGGCCTATGAGCGGGCGCTCGGGTGTCGTCCCTGAGGCCCGTGCCAGCAGGACCGTGCCAGCAGGACCGTGCCGGGCAGCCCTTTGGGACCGCGGTCAGGTCTGGTGCCCGGCCAGCCGCCGTCACGCTAGCGTGCTGTCCATGTCGGTGCCGCGGATCCGGGTCAGCGTGGACCTGGTCATCCTGACGGTCCGGTCCGGGCAGCTCGCCGCCCTGGTCTGGCACCGGGACGCCGAGCCCTACCCGGGCAGCTGGGCGCTGGCCGGCGGCTTCATCCGGATGGACGAGGACCTGGCGGCCGCGGCCGCCAGGGTGCTGGCCGAGCGGGCCGGCCTGCCGGGCGCCCCGGTGCACCTGGAGCAGCTGCAGACCTACGGGTACCCGGACCGGGACCCGCGGCAGCGGGCGGTCTCGGTGGCCTACCTCGGCCTGGCGCCCGACCTGCCGGCCCCCGAGCAGCCCCGGATGAGCTGGCAGAGCGTGGCCGCGCTGGGCGAGATGGCGTTCGACCACGCCCGGATCCTGCAGGACGGGGTGGAGCGGGCCAGGGCCAAGCTGGAATACACCCCGCTGGCGGCGGCGTTCTGCCAGGACGAGTTCACCGTGGCCGAGCTGCGACGGGTGTACGAGATCGTCTGGGGCACGCCGCTGGATCCGCGGAACTTCCACCGCAAGGTGACCGGGGCCGAGCGGTTCCTGGTGGAGGTCGGCGCGACCTCGGCCTCCGGCGGTTCGAGCGGCCCTGGTTCGGGACGCTCCCGCGGCCGGCCGGCTCAGCTGTACCGGCGGGGCACAGCCGAGTTGCTGCACCCGCCGATGCTGCGACCGCGGGAGCGCCCGGGACGAGATCGCTCGGGACGGGAGGGGCCGGGAGGAGACTGCCCGGGACGGGAGCGACCGGGAACGCCTGGTGCGGATCCGGCGCAGCGGTCGGAAAGGTACCGCTCAGGTGCGACACTTAGCAGGTAACGAATCTTGGCCCCCGGTACGGGGCAGCCGCAGCGCCGCGGCTGGCCGGGGCCCCGCGCCCTCCCCGGATCGGCTGCATGGTGGTCATCTGCACAGGAGGGACAACGGTGTCCGAGAAAACTCCGCGATTCCGGCCGGTACTCGACCAGTTCGCCCCGTACAAGCCAGGCAAGGAGCCGGCGGGCTTCCCCGGCGGCGGCTACAAGCTCTCATCTAACGAATCCCCGTTCGGCCCGCTGCCGTCGGTGATCAAGGTCATCGCCGAGGCCGCCGGGAACATCCACCGGTACCCGGACAACGGCGCGGCCGAGCTGACCGAGGCGATCGCGGCCCGGTTCGGCGTCCCGCCCGCGCACGTGGCGGTTGGCTGCGGCTCGGTCGGCGTGGCGCAGCAGCTTCTTGAGGCGGTCGGCGAGCCCGGCGTCGAGGTGATGTACGCCTGGCGCTCGTTCGAGGCCTATCCCTACCTGAGCGACCTGGCCGGGGTGACCGCGGTCCGGGTGCCGCTGCGGGACCAGACCCACGACCTGGCGGCGATGGCGGCCGCGATCACCAGCCGGACCAGGCTGATCTTCGTCTGCAACCCGAACAACCCGACCGGCACCGTGGTGCACCATGACGAGCTGGTCGAGTTCCTGGACCGGGTGCCGGAGGACTGCCTGGTCGTGCTGGACGAGGCCTACACCCAGTACGTGCGCGACCCGCAGGTGCCAGACGGGATGACCATCTACCGGAACCGGCCCAACGTGGCCGTGCTGCGCACGTTCTCCAAGGCCTACGGGCTGGCCGGGCTGCGGGTCGGGTTCCTGGTCGGCCACGAGCCGGTGGCCGCGGCGGTGCGCAAGACCATGCTCACGTTCTCGGTGAACGGGCTGGCCCAGGCGGCCGCGGTGGCCTCGCTGGCGGCCGAGGCCGAGCTGCTCGACCGGGTAGACGCGGTGGTCAAGGAGCGCGGCCGGGTCCGCGACGAGCTGCTCGGCCAGGGCTGGAACGTGCCGCCCACCGAGGGCAACTTCGTCTGGCTCCCGCTCGGCGAGGACACGCTGGACTTCGCCGCGGCCTGCGACCTGGCCGGGATCGGCGTCCGGCCGTTCCCGCCCGACGGCGCCAGGGTCTCCATCGGCGACCACGACGCCAACGACGCGTTCCTGGCCGTGGCGAGGGCCTATCCGGGCCGGCACTGACCTGCCCGCGGCCGGCACGGAACCCACCGGAGAGGCGGGCGCGTGAAGCTGTTCGTGCTGCACGAGAACCCGGACTGGTACGCTCCGCTGGCCGCGGCGTTCGACGCGGCCGGCGTCCCGCACCAGCCGTGGCTGATCGGCGACGGCCCGCTCGATCTCGACGAGGCGCCGCCCGCCGGGGTGTTCTGGTCCCGGGTCAGCGCGTCCGCGCACACCAGGGGTCACCCGCTGGCGAAGGAGCAGGCCCGCGGCCTGCTGTCCTGGCTGCACGCGCACCGGCGCCGGGTGGTGAACGGCCGGGCCGTGCTCGAGCTCGAGGTCAGCAAGGTGGACCAGCTCACCGCGCTGCGGGCGGCCGGGCTCGACGTGCCGAGGACGATCGCGGTGGCCGGCCGGACGGAGCTGGCCGCCGCGGCGCGCAAGCTGCCGGTGCCGTTCATCAGCAAGCACAACCAGGGCGGCAAGGGCCTGGGCGTGCGCAAGTTCGACAGCCACGACGAGTTCGACGCCTACCTGGCCTCGGGCGAGTTCGAGCCGTCCGCCGACGGGATCACGCTGCTCCAGGAGTACCTGCGGGCAGCGCAGCCGCGCATCACCCGGGTGGAGATCGTCGGCGGCGAGTTCATCTACGCGCTCACCGCGGATACCGCGGCCGGCGGATTCCAGCTCTGCCCGGCTGACGCCTGCGCCGTGGACACCGGTGGCGGGGCCGCGGCGGCGGCCGGCGCGGAGGGCGGAGCGGGGGCCGCCGGGCTGTTCGCGCTCCGGCCCGGATTTGACCATCCGGTCATCGGCGCCTACCTGGACTTCGCCCGGCAGCGGGGAATCGAGATCGCCGGATTCGAGTTCATCGAGACGAGCGACGGGCGCCTGGTCACCTATGACATCAACACCACGACGAACTACAACGCGGGCGTCGAGGCAGCGGCGCCCGGGCCCGCGCTGCCGGCCGTGGCCCGGTTCCTGGGCAAGCTGCTGGCGGCCGAAGGGAGAGGCTCGGAGCTGACTGATGCGGTTCGGGTACTGGATGCCGGTCTTCGGCGGCTGGCTGCGTAACGTCGCGGACGAGGGCATGTCGATCGCCTGGCCCTACGTCCGGGACCTGGCCGTGCAGAGCGAGCGGGACGGCTTCGAGCTGAGCCTGATCGCCGAGCTGAACCTCAACGACATCAAGGGCCACCGCGCCCCGTCGCTGGACTGCTGGACCCTGGCGCCGGCGGTCGCGGCGGTGACCAGCAGGCTGGAGCTGATGCTGGCGGTCCGGCCCAACTACCACTCGCCGGCCCTGACCGCCAAGGCGCTGTCCACCCTGGAGGTGATCGCGCCGGGACGGCTGTCGCTGAACGTGGTGTCGTCCTGGTGGAAGGACGAGGCGGCCCAGTACGGTGCCCCGTTCGACGTGCACGACGCCAGGTACGCCCGTACGCAGGAGTGGCTGGATGTGGTGTCCCGGCTGCTGCGCGAGGACACCGTGACCCACGCCGGCCCGCTGTACCAGCTCGACGGGACCGTGCTGGAGCCCAAGCCGGCCAGCCCGCCCCCGGTCTACATGGGCGGGGAGTCGCCCAAGGCCAAGGACGTGATCGCCGGCCAGGCCGATGCCTACGTGATGCACGGCGACGCGCCCGAGGTCATCGCGGCCAAGGTGGCCGACATGAGCGCCCGCCGGGAGCAGGCCGGGAAGCCGCCGCTGGCATTCGGCGTCTCCGGCTACGTGATCTGCCGTGACACCGAGGACGCAGGCCCAGGCCGAGCTGGACCGGATCCTGAACGTCCGGTCCTCGCCCGAGGCCTACGCCTCCTACCGGGACTTCGTCGAGGGATCGCAGCTGGAGTCGCGGGTCGCGGTGGAGGAGTACAGCGTCTCCAACCGGGGCCTGCGCAGCGGGCTGATCGGCACCCCGGACCAGATCATCGGCCGCCTCCGCGCCTACGAGCAGGCCGGGATCGGGCTGATGCTGCTCCAGTTCTCGCCGCAGCGGGAGGAGATGGCCAGGTTCGGCGCCGACGTGATCGCGCGCTACCGCGCCTGACCGCACTGCGCCTGATCGCGCCCGATCTGAGTCACACTGCCTAGCCGCGCTCCAGCCGCTCCAGCACCAGCCGGTAGACCTGGCGGGGGCGGCCGGGCTGGGGCGTCCGGCTCGGCGGCAGCGGCCAGGCGAGCCCGTCCTCGACCAGCGAGTGCAGCAGCCGCCGCGCCGTGCGGGTGGTGACTTCCAGCAGCTTGCCCGCCGTCTCGGCGTCGATGGCCAGCGCGCTGTCGGAGGCGGGCAGCTTCTCGGCCAGCCGGGCCAGCGTGGCCAGCCCGCGGGGCCCGGACAGGGCCGCCGGGGCGGCGCGCGGGGCGGGCACCACGGCCCGCGGCCGGATCGGCCGTGCCCGCGGCGGCGGCCGGGATGTGCCCGTGCCGGTCGAGCGCGGCCCTGGCCCGCGCCTCGGCCTCGGCGGCGGTGCGGCCGGTGCCGACCCCGACCTCCAGGCTGATTCCCAGCGCCCGGCGGGCGCGCTCGGCCAGCGCCAGGCCGCCCTGGCCGGGCTGCTGGCTGCCCAGCGAGCCGCGGGTGGCGGTGATCAGGAACGCGTGCTCGCCCAGCGGGCTGACCGCCGCCTGAAGCCGCTGCGCCTCCTGGACCAGGAACCGGTGCACGGTCAGCCTGATCTCCTCACGGGACTGCCGGGGCAGGCTGCGGCGGGCGCCGTTGCGCAGCGTGGGCACCTCCACGACGACCACCGCGAGCTGGGCGTCCTCCAGCTTGCGGATGCCGCCGAGCAGCGCGGCGGTCTGGATCGCGGCGCGGATCGCGCTGCCGGTCGGGCGCAGGGTGAACACCGGGACCCCGGCGGCCGTCAGCCGGGCGGCCACCGACTGCAGGCAGGTGAAGGCCGCCGTGGTCACATCCCGGCGCCACAGCCGCTCGTGAAAGGACGCCAGCGCCGCCGAGGTGGCGGGCTCGTCCCGGATCTGCACGCCGCCCGGCGCGATGCCGAGCTCGCCGAACGCGTCATCGACGTCGGCCCGGCTGAGCGTGTCGATGCTGGACCTGGCCAGGTCACGGCCCTCCCGGCTGGCCCGCAGCAGCGCCGCGTACAGCGCGCTGCCGTTCAGCGGAATGTAAGCGGCCGGGACGCTGAGCACCCCGGCCCGGCGCGCATACTCGTACGGCATGCGGCTGGCGAAAAGGCAGCAATCGATGCCAGGGCCCAGCCAGGTCACCTTTTCCGCCGCTTCTTGCTCGTCCCGGTAGGCGGCCGCGATAAGGCGGCGGCCCGGGCCCGGCCCGGCCAGGCCGGGCAGCACCGGCGAGCCGCCCTGGTGCGCCGCGGGCAGCCCGGACAGCATGACCCGCTCCACCAGGTCATGCGGCCCGATAACGCCGATCGTGAGCTCGCCGTGCCGCTGCCCGCTCACGGCCGCCTGGCCTCCCCGCCCGGTTCCGCTGCTGTACTGACCGCCGGATCATTCCGGATCTGCGCCATTGTTGTCCCATCCGGCCGCATGCTCACGTAGCGATTTTTCCCGTCGCTACATTTCGTAACTCACAGCGAAGATAACTGGAAGAGGCAATTATCTGCGCGGGAGTGCCGGCTGCGGGTAAGACCGGCCGATAAGGCGGGAAAATTGCGCGGCAGGCCGCCGCCGCGGACCGGACCGGGCCGCGGCTTAACCGCGATGCCCGGCGGCCGCCGGGCCGGGGGGCGCCTTGCGCTGGCACCGTGCTGGCCTGGATGCCGGCGCGGTCAGTCGCCGGTTTCCTCGGCGGTTATGTCCGCGCCCAGCGTGGTCAGGCGGGCGGCTACCGAGGCATGCCCTCGGTCGATCAGGTAGCCGGGCGCGACCACCGTCTCGCCCTCGGCCGCCAGCCCGGCCAGCACCAGGGCGATCCCGGTGCGCAGGTCGTGCGCGATGACCTCGGTGCCCTTGAGCTGGCAGGGCCCGTGTGCCAGCACCACGTTCCCGGCGACCTCGACCTTCGCGCCCATCTTGTTCAGCTCGCCGGCCAGCATGTAGCGGCCGTCGTAGATGGTCTCCCGGATGTAGCTGGTGCCGTCGGCCAGGCAGGACAGCGCCATGATGGGCGACTGCAGGTCGGTGGCGAAGCCAGGGAACGGGCTGGTGATCACGTTGATCGGGCGGAGCTGGCGCTCCCGGCGGACCTGCAGGATGGCGCCGTGAGTGGAGAACTCGACGCCCATCTGCTCCAGCTTCCAGCGGGCTACGCCGAAATGCTCCAGCGAGGTCCCGACCAGGCTGAGCTCGCCGCCGGTGATCGCGGCGGCCATGGCGAACACGGCGGCGTCGATCCGGTCCGGCATCACCGTGTGCTCGACCGCGGTCAGCTCGCTGACGCCCTCAACGGTGACGAAGCCGGTCCCGCCGCCGCTGATCCGCGCGCCCATCTTGGTCAGGAACGCGATGACGTCCAGCACCTCGGGCTCGAGCGCGGTGTTGTCGATCACGGTGGTGCCCGGCGCCAGCGAGGCGGCCATGATCAGGTTCTCGGTGCCGGTGTGGGACGGGGTGTCCAGGTACAGGTGCGCGCCGCGCAGGCCGTCGGCCTTCAGCCGGATCTGGTCCTCGCCCTCGTCCACGATCGCGCCGAGCCGGGCAAAGCCGCGGTAGTGGAAGTCCAGGTTGCGGCTGCCGAGGTTGCAGCCGCCGATGCCCTCGATCACCGCCTCGCCGAGCCGGTGCAGCAGCGCCGGGACGAACAGCACCGAGCCGCGGAACCTGCGGGCGATCTCGGCCGGCAGCACCGGGCTGGTCAGCCGGGAGGCGTCCACCACCAGGGTCCGCTCCGCCTCGTGGAACTTGACCACGGCCCCGACCGCCTGGGCGAGCTCGACCGCCCGGCGCACGTCCTCGATCACCGGGACGTTGCGCAGCACCGTCCGGCCCTTGTCGGCCAGCAGCGAGGCGGCGATCATCTTGAGGGCGGCGTTCTTGGCGCCCTGCACGAAGACCGTCCCTTGCAGCGGGTTGCCGCCGCGGACGCGATAGCGGGTCTGGTTGCCGCTGGTCATGTAAACGGAGCTCCTGTCCCTAGCCTGCGGGGCATCGAGTTCCCGGCGGGCGGCCGGGTCGCGGGTCGTGGCCGATGGCCACTGCTGCGGCAGGCTGCCCGGCTTCAGGCAGTCCGTGTCACGCGACGTCCAGTATTCCACCGCTCCCGCGCCCCCTAGGCCATGACGACATTGTTACGTAAGGTATCTGACCCATTCCGTAGGGTAACAATCCTGCTAGGACGGGGCAGTGCCGGGCGGCTCAGTCCCAGGGCCGGCCGGTGAGGCGCTCGTAGGCCGTCACATAGGTCGCGCGGGTGCGCGCGACGACCGGTTCCGGCAGCGGCGGCGGCTCCTGCCCGCGCTGCCAGCCAGCCTCCGGCGAGGTGAGCCAGTCCCGGACGTACTGCTTGTCGAAGGACGGCTGGCTGCGGCCCGGCTGCCAGCGGTCGGCGGGCCAGAACCGGGAGGAATCGGGAGTGAGCACCTCATCGGCCAGCCGCAGCGTGCCGTCGGCGTCGAAGCCCAGCTCGATCTTGGTGTCGGCCAGGATGATGCCGCGCCGGGCGGCCAGCTCGGCGCCGCGCCGGTACACCTCCAGCGTGATCCGCCGCAGCTCGGCGGCCGTCTGGCGGCCCACCAGGCGGTCCAGGTCCGCGGCGGGCATGCTCTGGTCGTGCTGGCCGCCTGGCGCCTTCGTGGTCGGCGTGAACAGTGGCTCGGGCAGCCGCGAGCCGTCGGTGAGGCCGGCCGGCAGGCCGATCCCGCAGATCGCGCCGTCCCGCCGGTAATCGGCCAGGCCGGAGCCGGCCAGGTAACCGCGGGCGATGCACTCCACCGGCAGCATCTGCAGCGGGCGGCAGGTCATCGCCCGCCCGGCGAACCGGGCCGGCACCGGGGCGCCGGTCAGGTGGTTCGGCACCACGTCGGCGAGCCGCTCGAACCACCACAGCGACAGGGCAGTGAGGATCCTGCCCTTGTCCGGGATCGGCGTCCGCAGCACGTAGTCGAACGCGGAGATCCGGTCGGTGGCCACCAGCAGCAGCATCCCGTCGTCCAGCTGGTACAGCTCCCGCACCTTGCCCGAGCCCAGGTGCTTCATGAGCCGAGCCGCTCCAGCGCGGCGAAGACGCCGCCGAGCCGCTCGACATAGCGCTCGGGCCGGAAGGCCTCATCCAGCCGTTCGGGATCGAGCCGCTGCCCGCGCTCGGCGGCCCGCTTGCGCAGCGTCTGGCGGAAATCGGTGCCGGTTTCCCAGGTGTCCATGGCCGCCGCCTGGACCAGCTCGTAGGCGGCCTCCCGGGACAGCCCGGCCGCGACCAGCTCGAGCAGCACGGCCGAGGAGTAGACCAGGCCGTGGGTGAGATCGAGATTGGCCCGCATCCGCCCGGCGTCCACGACCAGGTTCCGCACCAGGGCCGCAGTCTCGGCCAGCAGGAAGTCGGTGACAATGGCGGCATCGGGCAGGGCGATCCGTTCTGTGCTCGAATGTGAGATATCTCGCTCGTGCCACAGCGGTATGCCCTCGAGCACGGGCACGACCTGGGCGCGGACCACCCTGGCAAGCCCGCAGATCCGCTCCGACCGGATCGGGTTCCGCTTGTGCGGCATCGACGACGAGCCCTTCTGGCCCTGGCCGAACGACTCGGCCAGCTCGCCGACCTCGGTCCGCTGCCCGTGCCGGACCTCCAGCGCCACCGCCTCGCACACGGTGGCGATCACGGCCAGCACGCTCACCCACTCGGCGATCCCGTCGCGCAGCACCACCTGGGTGGCCACGTCCGCGGGTCGCAGCCCGAGCTGCGGCATGACCTGCGACTCGATCGCCGGGTCGAGGTTGGAGTAGTTGCCGACCGGGCCGGACAGCTTGCCCACGGCGACCGCCTCCCTGGCCGCGGCCAGGCGGCCTTCGCAGCGGCTGGCCGCAAACGCGAAGTCCGCCACCCGGTGGCCCCAGACGTCGGGCTCGGCGTGGATGCCGTGGGTCCGGCCGGCCCGCAGCGTGCCGCGGTGCGCCAGCGCGTGCTCGCGCAGCACCGCGGTCAGCTCCGCCAGCCCGGCCGCCAGCAGGTCGGTGGCCTCGGTCAGCTGCACCGCGAGCGCGGTGTCGAGCAGGTCCGAGGAGGTCATGCCGAAATGCACCCAGGCCGCGGCCGAGCGCGGCCGGGTGTTATCCGCCCAGGCGGACAGGAACGCGATGACGTCGTGCCCGGTCACCGCCTCGATCGCGGCGACCGCCTCGGGGGCCGGCGGCGCCGCGGCCCGTACCGGCGGAACGCTGTCCGCCGGCACCGTCCCGGCCCTGGCATGCGCCTCGAGCACCAGGGTCTCGACCCGGCACCACAGCTCGTACTTGTGCGCCTCGGTCCAGATGCGGCCCATCTCGGGCCGGGTGTACCGCTCGATCACCTCTCGGTCACCCCTCGATCACCCCTCGGTCACCATCCCTATCCTGCCCCATCCTGGCCGTCAGCCGCTCCAGCGTCAGCATCGCGGCTACCAGCGCGGTCAGCAGGGCGAGCTGGAGCTCCAGCGTTGCCAGCGCGCCGGCCACGGTGCTGGCGAGCGCGGCTGCCGCGGCGGCGGCCCGCAGCCGTACCGGGCCGAGCCGCAGCTGCCGCCGGAACGTCACGTCCCCGGCCAGGAACAGGGCGGCGCCGGCGGCCAGCACCGCCGCCGCGCTCACCGGGCCCGGCGCCGCGCTGGCCGACCGCTCGACCGCCTGCTGCACCCCGGCCGCCACCGCGACCACCCCGAGCAGCGTCGGGATGTTCCCGGTGAAGTACGCGGAGATGGCCAGCGCGGTGCGCCGCTCGCTGCTCGCGGCGGTCAGCGCCTGCTCCACCCGGCGCTCGTCGTCGTCCCCGAAGACCACCCACCACAGTGCGGCCGCCAGCGCCAGGCCGAGCAGCGCGGCGGTCACCAGGCCCGCGCTCAGCTGTCCGGTCTGCCGGGCCAGCCGCGCCGCGCCGGTGCCGATCGCGGCCACGGACTCGCCGAGCGCGACCATGATCAGCGCGCTGTACCGCTCCACCAGGTGGGCCGGGCGCAGCTCGAACCGGCCCCTGGGGTGCACCACCAGCGGCGAGCCGAGCTGGATCGCGACCGCCGCGGCCCACAGCGCGTAGCCGGCCCGGTGTGCCCTCCGTTCCTGGCCAGCAGCCCGGCCGCGATCACCAGCAGGGCCGAGACCAGGTTGAAGGGGGTGATGAGGATGATGTTCCGGTTGACCCGGTAGTAGAGCGAGGAGTGCACCAGCACCACGACCAGGTAGCCGGCCCCGAGTACCAGCCCGCCGCGGCCGAAGCCGTGCGGGATCGCCAGGCCCACCGCCAGGAACCCGGCCATGCCCACCAGCAGCAGCAGCCGCTCGGCGGTGTGCACCGGCGGCCGGGCATTCGTCAGCCAGGTGTACCCGCCGTACATCCACCACAGCAGCCCGAAGACCAGCAGCACCTGCGGCACCGCGGGCCACGGCGGCGCCCCGGCCAGCAGCGCGGTGAGCTGGGTCAGGGTGAACGCGAAGACCAGGTCGAAGAACAGCTCCAGGGTGGTGACCCGCAGCTCCGGCGCTGTGCCCCCGCTGGCCCGATCGGGGGCGTCGGTCATAGCCGGGTGACCGCGTTCGGGCGCCGGCCGCTCGGCGATGTCCCGGCGGTACCAGCCGCCGCGCATCCGGATCCGGCCGGCCGCACCGTAGGCGGCCGACCTGGCCGCGGCCAGGTCCTGACCGGTCCCGACCACGTTCAGCACCCGGCCGCCGGCCGACACGACCCGCCCGCCCGGCCCGGCCGCGGTGCCCGCGTGCAGCAGGTACGCGCCGGGCACCTGCCCCGCCTCGGCCAGCCCGGTGATCTCATCGCCGCCGGCCGGCGGGCCGGGGTAGCCCTCGGCGGCGATCACCACGGTCACCGCGGCGCCCGGCACCCAGGTGAGCGGCCCGGCCCCGGCCAGCCCGCCGGCCGCCACGGCCGCCAGCAGCCCGCCCAGCGGCGTGGCCAGGCGGTCGAGCACCACCTGGGTTTCCGGATCCCCGAACCGGGCGTTGAACTCCACCACCCGGATGCCGCTGCCGGTCAGGCACAGCCCCGCGTACAGCAGGCCGAGGTAGGGCAGCCCGCGGCGGCTCAGCTCGGCCAGGGCCGGGGTGATCACCGTGGCCAGCGCCTCTCCGGCGAGATCGGCCGGCGCCCAGGGCAGCGGCGCGTAGGCACCCATGCCGCCGGTGTTCGGCCCGGCGCCGCCGTCATGGGCCCGCTTGTAGTCCTGCGCGGGCAGCAGCGGCACCGCGGTCTGGCCGTCGGCGAGCGCGAACACCGACACCTCGGGACCGTCCAGGAACTCCTCGATCACCACCGGGCCGCACTGGCTGGCATGCCCGGCGGCCTCGCGGCGGTCGCTGGTCACCACCACGCCCTTGCCCGCGGCCAGCCCGTCCGCCTTCACCACGTAGGGCGGGCCGAACCGGTCCAGCGCGGCGCCGACCTCAGCGTCGGTCACGCAGGCCGCCGCCGCGGCGGTGGGGATGCCGGCCGCGACCATGACGTCCTTGGCGAACGACTTCGACCCCTCGATCATGGCCGCGCCCTGGCCGGGCCCGAAGCAGGCGAACCCGGCCGCCCGGACCGCATCCGCGACCCCGGCCACCAGCGGCGCCTCGGGGCCGATGACCACCAGGTCGGCAGCGGTCCGCCGGGCCAGCCCGGTGACCCCGGCCGCGTCGGTGGGGCTGACGTCGTGCCGCTCGGCGATCTCGCCGATGCCCGGGTTGCCCGGCGCCGCGTGCACTTCGCTGACGTCGGCGTCGGCGGCCAGGGACCGGGCCAGGGCGTGCTCACGGCCGCCCGAGCCGAGGACGAGGACGCGCACGCGGCAGAGCCTACTGGCCGGTCTAGCCGGCTGGCGGCTGCCCTGCCGGTTCCGGGCGCAGCGACCGCAGCTCCAGGGTCTGGTCCCGGCGCGGGCCGACGCCGACGGCGCTGACCGGGGCGCCGATCATGTCCTGCAGCGCCGCCAGGTAGGCCCGCGCGGTGCCGGGCAGGTCCGCGAGGCTCCGGGCACCGGAGATGTTCTCATCCCAGCCGTCCAGGTACTCATAGACCGGCCGGGCGTGATGGAACTCGGTCTGGGTCATCGGGATCTCGTCGTAGCGCCGCCCGTTGACCTCGTAGGCCACGCAGACCGGCACCTTGTCCAGCCCGGAGAGCACGTCCAGCTTGGTGACGAAGTAGTCGGTGATGCCGTTGACCCTGGTCGCGTACCTGGCGATGACCGCGTCGAACCAGCCGGTGCGGCGCGGCCGTCCCGTGGTCACCCCGTACTCGCCGCCCGAGGCGCGCAGCCAGTCGCCGCGCTCGCCGGTCAGCTCGGTGGGGAACGGCCCCTCGCCCACCCTGGTGGTGTAGGCCTTCAGGATGCCGATCACCTTAGTGATCTTGGTGGGCCCGATGCCGGCGCCGGCGCACGCGCCGCCGGCCACCGGCGAGGAGGAGGTCACGAACGGGTAGGTGCCGTGATCCACGTCGAGCTGGGTGGCCTGCGCGCCCTCAAGCAGCACCACCCTGCCCTGGTCCAGCGCCCGGTTCAGGATCAGGCTGGTGTCCGCGAGATAGCCGCGCAGCCGCTCGGCGTGGCCCAGGTACTCATCGCATACGGCGCCGGCGTCGATGCCGCGCCGGTTGTAGACCTTGGTCAGCACCTGGTTCTTCTCCCGCAGCGCCAGTTCCAGCTTCTGCCGCAGGATGCCGGGGTCGAGCAGGTCCTGGGCGCGGATGCCCATCCTGGCCGCCTTGTCCGCGTAGGCCGGGCCGATGCCGCGCCCGGTGGTGCCGATCCGGGCGTGGCCCAGGTGCCGCTCGGTCACCTTGTCGAGCGCTATGTGGTGCGGCATGATCAGGTGCGCGCTGGCCGAGATCAGCAGCCGCTCGCAGGACACGCCGCGGGCCGCCAGCCCGTCGATCTCGCCGAGCAGCACGGCCGGGTCGATTACCACCCCGTTGCCGATGACCGGCGTGGCGGTGCGCGACAGCACCCCGGCCGGCAGCAGGTGCAGGGCGTACTCCTCGTCCCCGATGACGACGGTGTGCCCGGCGTTGTTGCCGCCCTGGTACCGGACCACGTAGTCCATGCTGTCGCCGAGCAGGTCGGTCGCCTTGCCCTTGCCCTCGTCGCCCCACTGCGCGCCGACGATCACGATCGCGGGCATGTCAGTCCGTGGTCAGCTCGGCCGCGGCCGCGGGGCTGGAGTCGGCCAGGAACTCGCGGCAGCGGTCCGCCTCGTCCTGCTCGCCGATCGCGGCCGCGGCCGCGCCGAGCAGGTGCAGCGACCGCAGGAAGCCGCGGTTGGGCTCGTGCTCCCACGGCACCGGGCCGTGCCCGTGCCAGCCGGCCCGGCGCAGCTGGTCCAGGCCGCGGTGGTAGCCGGTCCTGGCGTAGGCGTACCCGGCCACGGCATCGCCGCCGTCCAGTGCGCGGCCGGCCAGCGCCGCCCAGGCCGCGCAGCAGGCCGGGAACCGGGCGGCTACCTCGGCCGGATCGGTCCCTGACCGCAGCGCCGCGCTGGCCTCGGGCTGGTCCGGCAGGTAGGTAGCCGGGGGACCGCCGAGCAGGTTCTGGTGACTCATGGACCGTCCTTTGTCGTTAGCCGAGCCGGTTGCCCGTGGACATCAGGTCCGAGCAGGCCTCGGCGACCCGCGCGGTCATCGACTCCTCCGCTGCCTTGCCCCAGGTGCGGGGATCGTAGTCCTTCTTCCGGCCGACATCGCCGTCGATCTTGAGCACGCCGTCATAGCTGGTGAACATGTGCGCCGCCACCGGCCGGCTGAACGCGTACTGAGTGTCGGTGTCCACGTTCATCTTCACCACCCCGTAGGAGATGGCCTCCCTGATGTCGGCCAGGTCCGAGCCGGAGCCGCCGTGGAAGACCAGGTCGAACGGCTTGTCCCGGCCGTACCTGGCGCCCACCGCCTGCTGGATGTCCCGCAGCACCGAGGGCCGCAGCTTCACGTTGCCCGGCTTGTAGACCCCGTGCACGTTGCCGAACGTGGCGGCCAGGATGTACCGGCCGCGCTCGCCGAGCCCGACCGCCTCGGCGGTGGCCAGGGCGTCGGCCGGGGTGCTGTACAGCTTCTCGTTGATCTCGCCGACGACGCCGTCCTCCTCGCCGCCGACCACCCCGATCTCCATCTCCATCACCACCTGCGCGGCCGCGCACTGGGTCAGCAGCCCGGCGGCGATCTGCAGGTTCTCCGCCAGCGGCACCGCCGAGCCGTCCCACATGTGCGACTGGAACACCGGGTCCTCGCCCCTGGCGACCCGCTCCCCGGAGATCTGCAGCAGCGGCCGCAGGTAGTCGTCGAGCTTGTCCTTGGGGCAGTGATCGGTATGCAGCGCCACGTGTACCGGGTACTTCGCGGCGACCACCCGGGCGAAGTGGGCCAGCGCCACCGCGCCGGTCACCATGTCCCTGACCGCGGCGCCGGACAGGTACTCGGCACCGCCGGTGGATACCTGGATGATCCCGTCGCTTTCCGCTTCGGCGAACCCGCGGAGCGCCGCGTTCAGGGTCTGGCTTGAGCTGACGTTGATGGCCGGGTAGGCAAAGCCCTGCTCTTTCGCGCGGTCCAGCATCTGCGCATAGATCTGCGGCGTCGCGATCGGCATGACGGCTCCCTCTCCCTCGGTATCCGCTCCAGTATCGGCGGGATCAGCCCAGGCCAAGCTCGGCCAGCTCGAACGCGGCCCGGTAGGGCAGCCCTCTGGCCGTGACCTGCTGCCTCGCCCCCCGGTCCACGACCACCGCGACCCCCACGACCTGCGCGCCCGCCTCGGTCAGCACGTCCACGGCGGTGAGCACCGAGCCGCCGGTGGTCGAGGTGTCTTCCACCGCGAGCACCCGCCGCCCGGCGACATCGGGGCCCTCGATCCGCCGCTGCAGCCCGTGCGCCTTCTCCGTCTTGCGCACCACGAACGCGTCCAGTTTCCGGCCGCCCGCCGCGGCCGCGTGCATCATCGCGGTCGCGACCGGGTCGGCGCCGAGGGTAAGGCCGCCGACCGCGTCATAGGACAGGTCGGCCGTCACCGCCAGCATCACCCGCCCGGCCAGCGGCGCCGCGGCGCCGTCCAGCAGGATCCGGCGCAGGTCCACGTAGCTGCTGGCGCGCTGCCCGGAGGTCAGCACCACCTCGGCGTGCACCACTGCCCTGGCCCTGATCACGGTCAGCAGTTCATCGCGGTCGGCCACGGGAGCCGAGCGTACTCCGGCCGCCCGCCCGGCCTGGCCGCGACCGCTGGCCTGGCACGATCCGCGCTATCTGTCCACGGCGGCGGCCGGGCGCTGGTAACGTCTCGCGTCGAGGGAAGGACGGTGTCGCGTGGATCGTTGCGCGCTGTTCGTGGATGCGGGCTATGTGCTTGCTGATGGCGCAATGGCCGTCCACGGTACTCGCCACCGGGACTCTGTCTCCTGGGATTACGCGGGCCTGCTGAAGCTGCTCGCCAGCCTGGCCAGGGATCACACCGGCCAGCCGGTACTGCGCTGCTACTGGTACGAGGCGACCGTGGACAGCCGCCGGACCTCCGAGCACGAGGCCCTGGCCGAGCTGCCCGGCCTGAAGCTGCGGCTGGGCAAGATGCGGCCGGGACGGCGCGAGGGCGTCGAGGCCGATATCCACCGGGACCTGGGCACCCTCGCCCGTAACCACGCGGTCAGCGACGCGGTGATCGTCAGCGCGGAAGAGGACCTGGCCCAGGTGGTGGCCGAGGCGCAGGATCTCGGCGTGCGGGTGACCGTGGTCGACATCACCATGGACGGCAACCGGACCATCCCGGCCGCGCTGCGCCAGGAGTCGGACGACATCGCCGAGATCTCCAGCGCGCACCTGCGGCCGTTCGTGGACCTGATCCCCGGTGCCGAGCCGGCCCAGCCGGACGACTACCAGGTCGGCCCGTACCCCGGCCCCGGCCTTCCGGTCGGCCGCGGCCAGGCGCCCGCCGCGCTCACGCACCAGGGCCTGCCCGCGGCCGCCCTGCCCGCGGCCGGGCTGCCCGCACCGGCAGCCATCTACAGCTCCCCGGTGCAGCCGGACTACCAGCGGTCGGCCCAGCCCGCCGCCAGCGTGGCCGAGCCGGGCGGGCACCAGGCAGCGCAGGCCGCCCAGGTCGCCCAGGCCGGTCAGCAGGGGGGCCCGGGGGGTGGTCCGCGGGGCGGGCAGCCCGACCCGCAGCGCGGCAGCCTGCCGGAGCCGGGCGCCCCGGCCTACCCGGGCCCGGTCCTCGGCGGCCAGCCCGGCCAGCCAGCCGACGGCCGTGCGCGATGAGCCCGCACCGGTCAGCGCGCAGCAGTCCTATCCGCAGGACCAGGCGCGCCCGCCGACGCCGGGCCAGCCGCAGGGCGGCCAGCCTCAGATCGCGCTCCCGCAGACCGGGCCCAGGCCAGCGTCGGGCCCTCCGGCCCCCGGTGCTATCCAGAACGGATTGCCGCAGGCTGGTCAGCCACCAGCCGGGATGCCGCCCGGCGGTGTACCTCAGGGCGGCCAGCCGCAGAACGGCCTGCAGCACGGTGTCCAGTCACATGGGGGCCTGCCGCCGAACGGGCTGCCGCAGAACGGAATACCCCAGAACGGCCTGCCGCAGAACGGCCTGCCCCAGAACGGGATGGCGCAGAACGGTCTGCCTCAGAACGGGATGGCCCAGAACGGTGTGCCCCAGGGCGGCCCGGTTCAGCCCGGCCTGTCGCACGGTGTCCAGCCGCACGGTGTTCAGCCGCAGAACGGGTTGCCTCAGGGCGGCCCGGTCCAGCAGCCCGGCCTGCCGCAGAACGGCCAGGCGGGGCCCGTAGGACCCGGAGCCCTGCGGCCGGGCGGGCCGCAGGGCCAGCCGGCGGCCGGGCCTGGCTCGCCGTACCCGCCGGGCCCGAACGGGCCGTTCGGCCCCGGCGATCAGGCGCACCGCGGTTATCCCGGCGCCGACCAGGGCCAGCGCGGCGGGTCCGGCTTCACGGTTCCGCCGCAGGGCCAGTACCTCGCCCAGCCGCCTGCGGTGCCGCACCCGGCCCCCCTGCCCCCGGCGGTACAGCCCCAGGTCAGCATCTCGCTGCCCGATGCGGTCCAGTCGGCGCACGTCGAGGGCTTCAGCTTCGGTGAGGCCGTGGCCAGGGACGCGCCGGCCCTGTGGCTGGAGGCGGTGCTCGCCCGCAAGCCGCGGATGCCATCCGATCTTGAGGCCAGGCTGCTCCAGGGCTCGGCACTGCCGATCGACTCGCTGCTGCACGACGAGGTCAGGCACGCGCTGCGGCGCGGGTTCTGGGATGCCCTTGAGCGGTCTCGTCGCTAGGCGGCCGGATCGCCGGTCCGCCGGATCCTGGTCCGTTGAAATCCGCCGCCCGCTGGGTACACGTTTAACGTGGCTGTCCTGAGACGTGAGGAATTCGACGCAATCGAGTTCGATGCCGCCGCCAGCGGTGACCATCAGTCGGCGGCAAAACGGATGAGCACCCTGGCCGTCACCGGCACGCAGACCGACTCAATGCCGCGGGCAGAAGCGTTCCTGCGGGCCGGAGAGCAGTGGCTGCTCGCCGATGACCCGGCCGCGGCGGCCAGCGGCTTCCGGCTGGCCATCGCGGACGGCGGCCCGGTGTTCGTGGATCCGCGGGTACCGCTGGCCAGGGCGCTGGTCCAGATGGACCGGCGGGCCGAGGCATACGCCCTGATCGACAAGCTGAAGGCGGAGGGCGTCACCGACCCGCGGGTCTGTGACCTGATCGCCGAGCTGCTCGTCGACTGCTCGGACCTGCCGGCCGCGCTGGAGTGGGCGACCACCGGAGTCGAGCTGTGCCTGGGCGAGCAGGATGCGGGCGGCCAGCAGGACTCTGCGCGCGGCCAGGACGGGGCCATCAGCCAGGACGGGCATCAGCCCGAGCCCGGCGACGACACCGAGCTGCGGCTGCTGCTGCGGCTGCGCTACCGGATCCGCAACGACCTTGGCCTGCCCGAGGACAGCTACGACGGCATGCTCGACGATGCCGACCTGACCCGGACCCGGAGCCCGGCGTCCCGGCCGGGACGGGGCGCCGCTCGGCACCCAGGGTGAGCTTGTCGGCCGCCTCGTCCAGGTCCACCACCACGGTGTCGCCGTCGCCGATCTGCCCGGCCAGCAGCTCGCGGGCCAGCTCATCCCCGATCGCGGACTGGATCAGGCGGCGCAGCGGCCGGGCACCGTAGACCGGGTCGAAGCCGGTCAGCGCCAGCCACTCGCTCGCGGCCGGGGTAACGGTGAGCGTCAGCCTGCGGTCCGCCAGCCGCCGGGCCAGCGCGGCCACCTGAAGCTCGACGATCTGGGTGAGCTCGGCCGAGGTCAGCGCGTCAAAGATGATCACGTCGTCCAGCCGGTTCAGGAACTCCGGCTTGAAGGTGGCCCGCACCACCGCCATGACCTGCTCCCGCTTGGCCTTCTCGTCGAGCGCCGCGTCCGCGATGTACTGCGAGCCGAGGTTGGAGGTCAGGATCAGGATCGTGTTGCGGAAGTCGACCGTCCGGCCCTGGCCGTCGGTGAGCCGCCCGTCGTCCAGCACCTGCAGCAGGATGTTGAAGACCTCCTGGTGCGCCTTCTCCACCTCGTCCAGCAGCACCACGCAGTAGGGCCGCCGCCGGACCGCCTCGGTGAGCTGCCCGCCCTCCTCGTACCCGACGTAGCCGGGCGGGGCGCCGACCAGCCGGGCGACCGAGTGCCGCTCGGAGTACTCGCTCATGTCCAGCCGGATCATGGCCCGCTCGTCGTCGAACAGGAACTCGGCCAGCGCCTTGGCCAGCTCGGTCTTGCCCACCCCGGTGGGCCCGAGGAACAGGAACGATCCCGATGGCCGGTCCGGATCCGCGATGCCTGCCCTGGACCTGCGCACCGCATCCGACACCGCGCGCACCGCCCTGGCCTGCCCGATCAGCCGCCTGCCCAGCTCGTCTTCCATCCGGAGCAGCTTGCCGGACTCGCCCTCCAGCAGCCGCCCGGCCGGGATCCCGGTCCAGGCCGAGACGACATCGGCCACGTCATCCGGGCCGACCTCCTCCTTGACCATGGGGCTTTCGTCCTGGCGCACCGGCTGCCCGTCGCCTGCCGCGGCCGAGGCGGCGGCGATCTCCCGCTCCAGCGCCGGGATCTCGCCGTACATCAGCCGGGAGGCCGTCTCGAAGTCGGCATCCCGCTGCGCCCGCTCGGCCTGGCCCGTTCAGGTCGTCCAGCTGCTTCTTCAGCTCGCCCACCTTGTTCAGGCTGGCCTTCTCCCGGTCCCAGCGGGCGACGCAGCGCGGTCAGCTGCTCCTGCCGGTCGGCCAGGTCGGCGCGCAGCCGCTCCAGCCGCTCCTTGCTGGCCGAGTCCGCCTCCCTGGCCAGCGCCAGCTCCTCCATCCGCATCCGGTCCACGGCGCGCTGCAGCTCGTCGATCTCGACCGGGCGCGAGTCGATCTCCATCCGCAGCCGGGAGGCGGCCTCGTCGACCAGGTCGATCGCCTTGTCCGGCAGGAACCGCCCGGTGATGTAGCGGTCGGACAGCGCCGCCGCGGCCACCAGCGCCGCGTCCGAGATCTGCACCTGGTGGTGCGCCTCGTACCGGCCCTTGAGCCCGCGCAGGATCGCGATCGTGTCCTCGACCGACGGCTCGCCCACGAACACCTGCTGGAACCGGCGCTCCAGCGCCGGGTCCTTCTCGATCCGCTGCCGGTACTCATCCAGCGTGGTGGCGCCGACCATCCGCAGCTCGCCCCTGGCCAGCATCGGCTTGAGCATGTTGCCGGCGTCCATCGCGCCCTCGGCGGCACCCGCGCCCACGACCGTGTGCAGCTCGTCGATGAACGTGATGATCTGGCCCTCGCTCTGCCGGATCTCGCTCAGCACCGCCTTCAGGCGCTCCTCGAACTCGCCCCGGTACTTGGCGCCGGCCACCATCGCGCCCAGGTCGAGCGCGACCACGGTCTTGCCCCGCAGCGACTCGGGCACGTCGCCGGCCACGATCCGCTGCGCCAGGCCCTCGACCACCGCGGTCTTGCCGACCCCCGGCTCGCCGATCAGCACCGGGTTGTTCTTGGTCCGCCGCGACAGCACCTGGATCACCCGGCGGATCTCGGCGTCGCGGCCGATGACCGGGTCCAGCTTGCCCTCCCTGGCGCTGGCGGTCAGGTCGACGCTGTACTTCTCCAGCGCCTGGTAGGTGCCCTCCGGGATCCGGCGAGGTGACCCTGGCCTGGCCGCGCACCTGCTGGAACGCGGCGAGCAGCTGGTCCGGCCCGGCCCCGGCGTCCCGCAGCACGGTGGCGGCCTGGCCGCCCTCGCTGGCCAGGCCGACCAGCAGCTGCTCGGTGGACACGTACTCGTCGGACATCTCCCTGGCCCGCTTGCCCGCGGCGGCCATCGCGGCCAGCAGCGGCCGCGACGTCTCCGGTGCGCTCAGCGTGGCCCCGGCCGCCCTGCGGCAGCCGGGACAGCAGCTCCTGCGTGGTCCTCAGAATCGCGTCCGGGTCGGCCCCG
Organism: uncultured Actinomycetota bacterium; assembly: GCA_963719705.1. Taxonomy (GTDB): domain Bacteria; phylum Actinomycetota; class Actinomycetes; order Streptosporangiales; family Streptosporangiaceae; genus CAVRCV01. The sequence goes on along the minus strand of CAVRCV010000002.1, from coordinate 200,622 downwards.
GCCGCGCGCAGCAGCGGCGCGGCGGTACCGCCCTCCTGCTCGATCAGCGCGGCCAGCAGGTGCAGCCCCTCCACATGCGGGTTGCCGCCCGCCGCCGCCCGCCTGACCGCCTCGGCCAGGGCCTCCTGGCTCTTGCGCGTCAGCTTGTCATCCATTGCCTGATTAACCTTCCCCGATATGTTCGCTGGCTGCGGCTGCGGCGCGGCTGCGGCTGGCCGGCGCGGCTGCCGGCCGTCGCGCCGTCTGTCTGTCTGTCTGTCTGTCGCGCTCTGTCTGGCTGGCTGCCCGCCCGCCCTACGGCCCGGCGGACCCGCTGGTACCCGGCCCGCGCACGGGCACCAGCGCGCCCTCCGTGCTACGGCTGCGCAGCAGCCCGGCCAGCCGGGCCGCCACCGCGCGGGTCGACTCCAGCTCCGCCCGGAGCTGGCTGATCTCGGCGTGCATCTCGGCCAGCAGCATCCGGCTGCGCTGCCCTTCGCTCTCCAGCTCCAGGATCCGCTTGATCCCGGACAGGTTGACGCCTTCCTCCTGGGACAGCCGCTGTACCTCGCGCAGGTTGAGGATGTCGCGCAGCGAGTACCGGCGATGGCGGCCGCTGCCGGTCGCCCGGCCCGGCGAGACCAGGCCGAGCCGGTCGTAGGCCCGCAGTGTCTGCGGGTGCAGGCCGGACAGCTGCGCGGCGACCGAGATCACGTAGACGGGAGTGTCGTCGGCTATCTCGAACTCGCTGGTCATGGTGTCTCCTCAGGCGGCCGTTCAGCCGGTCCTGGCCTTGCGCAGTAGCTCCTCCCGCGGATCCGGCTCCTCCTTGGCATCGCGGTACGCCTCCAGCGCCTCCTTGGCCTTGCCGTTGACATGGCTCGGCACCTGGACGTCCACGGTCACCAGCAGGTCCCCGACGCTGCCGTCGGACCGGCGCACGCCCTTGCCCCGGACCCGGAAGGTCCGCCCGTTCGGGGTGCCCGCCGGGATCCGCAGGTTCACCGGCATGCCGCGCAGCGACGGCACCTTGATGTCGGCGCCGAGTGCTGCCTCGGTGAAGGTCAGCGGCCAGGCCGGCAGGGTCAGGTTGGAGCCGGACCGGCCGAACACCGCGTGCGGCGTGACGTGCACCCGCACGTACAGGTCGCCGGGCGGGCCGCCGCGCTCGCCGGGCACGCCCTTGCCCTTCAGCTTGATCCGCTGGCCGTCGGCCACGCCCGCCGGGATCCTGGCCTGGATGCTGCGGGTGCTCATGGCCCGCCCGCTGCCCGAGCACGTCGGGCACGGGTCGTCCACCACCAGCCCGCGGCCCAGGCACTCCTTGCAGGGCTCGGAGAAGGCGAAGCTGCCCAGGTTCCGGCTCTCCTGCCCGGTACCCTCGCAGGCCGGGCACACCCGCGGCACCGTGCCGGACTTCGCCCCGGTGCCCTTGCACGCCTGGCACGGCCCCTCGTCCGCGAGCCGCAGCGACACCGTGGCGCCGTCGACCGCGTCGCCGAACGACAGCGTGGTCTCGGTCTCCACGTCCGCCCCGCGCCGCGGCCTGGGCTGCCTGGTCTGCTGTGTCCGGTTGCCGAACACGCCGCCGAGCAGGTCGCCCAGCCGGCCGCCCGCCGTGCCGGCCGTGCCGCCGAACAGGTCGCCGAGATCGAAGCTGTACCCGCCGCCGTCGGCACCGCCGGCCCCGGCATCCGGGCGCCGCTGCCGAACAGCGACCTGGCCTCGTCGTATTCCTTGCGCCGCTTCTCGTCGGCCAGGACGTTATGGGCCTCGGATATCTCCTTGAACCGCTCCTCCGCCTTCGGGTCACCCTTGTTGGCATCCGGGTGGTACTTGCGGGCGAGCTTGCGGTACGACTTCTTGATCTCGTCCTGGGTCGCTGTCTTGGAGCACACCGAGGACCTTGTAGTAGTCCTTCTCGAGGAAGTCCCTGGTGCTCAACTGGCCTCCTCGTCGGTTACTCAGGGTCCGGTGCTGCCGGTGGCCGGCCGGACCGCCGAGCGCGTCCTGGCGCCGGCTGCTCCGGGCCGCCGGCCGCCTGCCGGGCTGCCGGCTCGCACGGCCACCCTGGCCGGCCGGAGGATCCGGTCGCCGACCTTGTAGCCGGGCTGCAGGATGCGGACGCAGGTGGGCTCGGTCACGTCATCGGAGTAGGAGTGCATGAGGGCCTCGTGCACGTTCGGGTCGAACGGGTCGCCGTCCTCGCCGTAGCTGGTAAGCCCCAGCTTGACGGCGGCCGCCTCCAGCGACTCGGCCACGGACTTGAACCCGCCCTCCAGCTCGCCGTGCTCCCTGGCCCGGCCGATGTCGTCCAGGATCGGCAGCAGCGCGCCGAGCACGCTGGCCAGTGCCTGCTCCCGGACCGCCATCCGGTCCCGCTCCACCCGCTTGCGGTAGTTCGCGTACTCCGCCTGGAGCCGCTGCAGGTCCGCGGTGCGCTCGGCGAGCCTGGCCGCCGCGGCCGTCGGGTCGGCCGCGGCGGTCGAGGTGCCAGCGGTCCCTTCGAGGGGGGCGCCGCGTCCGTCCCGGCCGTCGCCCGCAGCGGACGCGCTCCCCCCAGCGGACGGGCTGGTCCCGGCGCGATCGCCGGTCCCGGCGGCGCCCCCGGAACTCGCATCGCGGGCGCCGCCGGACTGTGCCGTCCCGGACTGTGCCGTCCCGGACTGGCCGCCCGGCCGGGACGCCGAGTGCTTGCCCGGCTTGGACTGCTGCCTGCCCCGTGCCGACCCGGACTGCGCCGACGGCCGGCCGGACTGCGCCGACCCGGACTGGGCCGGCCCGGATCGGGCCTGATCGGAGCCTGCGGCACCGGGCTGGCCGGTGTCCCGCACCTGCCCGGTCACCGGGTCGATGCGCCTGCGGTCCCGGACGACCGGGCCCAGGCTGTCGTCATCGTCGGTTGACCTCATCATCAGGCGGCGCCGCCTTCGCTCTCACCCGGCTTGTCCTCGTCGACGAGCTCGGCCTCGACCACGTCGTCGTCACCGGCGCCGGTCGCGTCCCCGGCGCCCTCGGCCTGCCCGGCCTGCTCGCCCGCCGCCTGCTGCGACTGGGCGTAAATGGCCGTGCCCATCTTCTGGCTCACCTGGGCGACGTTCTCGCTGGCGGTCCGGATCGCGTCGGTGTCGGCGCCCTCGAGGGTCTTCTTCAGCTCGGCGACGGCCTCCTCCACCTCGGACTTGATGTCGTCCGGCACCTTCTCGGAGTTCTCCGAGAGGAACTTCTCGGTGGTGTAGGCGAGGGTCTCGGCCCGGTTGCGGACCTCGGCCTCCTCGCGCCGCTGGCGGTCCTCCTCGGCGTACTTCTCGGCATCGGCCATCATCCGCTCGATGTCTTCCTTGGGCAGCGCCGAGCCGCCGGTGATCTGCACGGACTGCTGCTTGCCGGTGCCCAGGTCCTTGGCCGAGACGTTGACGATGCCGTTGGCGTCGATGTCGAAGGTGACCTCGATCTGCGGGATGCCGCGCGGCGCCGGCGCGATGCCGGCCAGCTCGAACATGCCGAGCTTCTTGTTGTACGCGGCGATCTCGCGCTCGCCCTGGAACACCTGGATCTGCACCGACGGCTGGTTGTCGTCGGCCGTGGTGAAGATCTCCGAGCGCTTGGTCGGGATCGTGGTGTTGCGCTCGATCAGCTTGGTGAAGATGCCGCCCTTGGTCTCGATGCCCAGCGACAGCGGGGTCACGTCCAGCAGCAGGACGTCCTTGACCTCGCCCTTGAGCACGCCGGCCTGCAGGCTGGCGCCGACCGCCACGACCTCGTCCGGGTTGACGCCCTTGTTCGGCTCCTTGCCGCCGGTCAGCTCCTTGACCAGGTCGACCACCGCGGGCATCCGGGTGGAGCCGCCGACCAGCACCACGTGCTGGATGTCGCTGAGCTTGACCCCGGCGTCCTTGATCACCTGCTGGAACGGCTGCTTGCAGCGGTCCAGCAGGTCGGCGGTCATCTTCTGGAACTCGGCCCGGGACAGCTTGGTGTCCAGGTGCAGCGGGCCCTGCTCGGAGTGGGTGATGTAGGGCAGGTTGATCTGCGACTCGGTGGAGCTGGACAGCTCGATCTTGGTCTTCTCCGCGGTCTCCCGCAGCCGCTGCAGCGCCATCTTGTCCTTGGACAGGTCGGTGCCGTAGCTGTTCTTGAAGTCCTTGACCAGCCAGTCCACGATGCGCTGGTCCCAGTCGTCGCCGCCCAGGTGGTTGTCGCCGCTGGTCGCCTTGACCTCGACCACGCCCTCGCCGACCTCGAGCAGCGAGACGTCGAAGGTGCCGCCGCCCAGGTCGAAGACCAGGATCGTGGCCTCGCCCGACTTGTCCAGGTGGTAGGCCAGGGCCGCCGAGGTGGGCTCGTTGATGATCCGCAGCACGTTGAGCCCGGCGATCTGGCCGGCCTCCTTGGTGGCCTGGCGCTGGGCGTCGTTGAAGTAGGCGGGGACCGTGATCACCGCGTCGGTGATCGTCTCGCCGAGGTAAGCCTCCGCGTCCCGCTTGAGCTTCTGCAGGATGAAGGCGCTGATCTGCTGGGCGGAGAACTTCTTGCCGTCGATCGCGACCGACCAGCTGGTGCCCATCTGCCGCTTCACCGACCGGATGGTCCGGTCCACGTTGGTGACCGCCTGCCGCTTGGCCACCTCGCCGACGAGCACCTCGCCGTTCTTGGCGAAGGCGACTACCGACGGCGTGGTCCTTGAGCCCTCCGCGTTGGCGATTACTGTGGGCTCGCCGCCCTCCAGGACGGCGACGACGGAGTTGGTGGTGCCCAGGTCGATGCCTACCGCACGTGCCATGAGTTAGTCCTTGCGTCTGATCGTGTGCCTAAGTTGAGTCTGACCGGCTCAAGTTTGCCACGCCCGATCGTGGCTGGCAACTGAGTTGAGCCTACCGAACTCAACTTTCCGCATGGCCTGCGGCATTCCCGGCCCGGATCGGTCATGGTTGACGGGTTCGGCGCAGCCGGCAGCCGGATCGAGTCTGCGGTTGCCTGGCCGCGCGGGTACCTTTGCTGTACACCTACCGACGGTTAGCCGGCCTCTTCCGGGCTGGCGCGTCGATCGGGCACCCGCCGGGGCGGCGCCTGATCAGCCGGACAGCACGCCGAGGAACGTGATGCCGCAGGACGGACAGCTGGCACCGGCCGGCACCGGGTCAGCCGCGCCCGGGTCAGCTGGCACTGGCACCGGGTCAGCCCCTCGGGGTCAGCTGGCACCGGGTCAGCTGGCACCGGGTCAGGCCGGCGACCGAGCCGGGCGGCCAGGACCGGCAGCCGGTCTGGCAGCCGCACGCGGCAGCCGAGCCGGAACCAGAACGAACCGCCGTCCCAGATCATGCTGTGCTCGACCCGGCCATCCCGGCCATCCCAGCCATCCCGGCTGCCCCGGCGCGCCGGGCGGACCGGGTGCCGTGGCTGATCGCGCTGGCGGTGTTCGCCGCCTACCTGCCGATCTCGCTGTTCCGGTACCTGCGGCTGCAGCCGACCTCCTGGGACCTGGGCATCTTCACCGAGTACGTGAAGCAGTTCGCCCACCTGCACGCGCCGATCGTGGACATCAGGGGCGCCGGGAGTCAACCTGCTCGGCGACCACTTCCACCCGATCGTCGCGCTGATCGCGCCGTTCTTCCGGCTGTTCCCGTCCCCGGTCACGCTGCTGGTCGCGCAGGCTCTGCTGACCGCCGTGTCGGTGATCCCGGTCAGCCGGGCCGCCGCCGAGCTGCTGGGCACCGGGGCCGGCCGCGCCATCGGCGCCGCCTACGGGTTCTCCTGGGGCCTGCAGCAGCTGGTGAACTACGACTTCCACGAGATCGCCTTCGCGGTGCCGCTGCTGGCGTTCTCGCTGTCCGCGCTGGTGCGCGGCCGGGTCCGGGCCGCCGTGCTCTGGGCCCTGCCGCTGGTCCTGGTCAAGGAGGACCAGGGGTTCACCCTGGCCGCGATCGGCATCATCATCGTGCTGGCCTACCGCAGGCCGGCCGCCGGGCTGTTCCTGGCCGCCTGGGGCATGGCCTGGTCGGTGCTGGAAATCGGCGTGATCATCCCGCACTTCAACGCCGCGCACATCTACCGGTACTGGTCAGAAGGCGGCGCGATCAGCCCGGTCGGCGGCCACTTCACCGTCGGCGGCCTGGTCAGCCAGCTGGCCATCGCGCATGACACCAAGCTGTCCACGCTGGCGCTGATCCTGCTGCCGACCGCGTTCATCGCGCTGCGCTCGCCGCTGGTGCTGGCCGCGGTGCCCAGCCTGCTGCTCCGGTTCGTGTCCACGAACAGCGCCTACTGGGGCACGATCTGGCACTACAACGCGACGGTGATGCCGATCGTGTTCATAGCCGCGATCGACGCGATTGCCCGGATCCGGGCCGAGGCGAAGGCCGCCGGCCGGCCGCCGCGCGGCGCCCGGGCCGCGATCGACCGGCACGGGGCCGCGGTGATGCTGGCGATCTGCGCGGTGCTGGCGCTGCGCTTCCCGGTCAGCACGCTGTGGAACTCCCAGACCTATACCCTGGGCCCGCACGTGGCGGCGGCCCGCGCCGCGATGGCGCGGGTGCCGGACGGTGCCACGGTGGAGACCGACCTAGACCTGCTCGCCCCGCTCGGGGCCAGGACCGACACGTTCTGGCTCGGCAACCGCGGCAACCCTGCCACCGCCTACGTGGTCTTCGACACCGCCAGCACCGACTGGCAGCCGCCGCCGGCCAGCGTGCTCGGCTGCGTGGAAGGGCTCAACCACGGCCGCGCCTACCGGCAGGTCTTCTCCGACGACGGCGTCTATGTCTTCCGCCGGTCCGCCGGGCTCGGCCATGGCACTGATTGCTAGCCCGAGCCCGGCCAGCCCGGCGCCGGCCAGCGACCGGCCGGACCGGCCTGGACCGCGCCGCCGCGCCGCCGCGGTCGTGTGCGCCTGCTACCTGATCGGCGCGGTGGCGGTGACCTGGCGGCTGTGGGCCGACCCGGCCGCGCGCTATGTGGCCGGGAACCCGCACGACGCCGACCTGTTCGCCTGGTTCCTGCGCTACGACGCGACCGCGGTCGCGCACGGCAGCCTGCCCCCGCTGGCCACCGCGGCGATGAACGCGCCCGCCGGGATCAACCTGATGTGGAACACCCCGATGCTGCTGCCGGGCATCCTGCTCACCCCGGTCACGCTGCTGTTCGGCCCGCAGGCCAGCCTCACCGTGCTCATCACGGCGGGCTTCGCCGGCTCGGCGGCCAGCATGTTCGTGGTGCTGCGCCGCTGGCAGGCCAGCACCGGCGCGGCCGCGCTCGCCGGTGCCGTCTACGGGTTCTCCCCGGCGCTGCTCCAGTCCGCCATCGGCCACTACGACGTCCAGTTCGCGGTGCTGCCGCCGCTGATCATCGACGCCGGGCTGCGGCTTTGCCTGCGCCCGTCCGCGCCGTGGCGGGACGGCGCCCGGCTCGGCCTGCTGGCCGCCGCGCAGCTGCTCACCGGCGAGGAACTGCTGCTGTCCACTGCCCTGGCCGGGCTGCTGCTGGTCGCCGTGCTGGCCGCGTCCCGGCCGGGCCAGGCGCTGCGGCTGGCCCGGCCGGCCGCGGCCGGGCTCGCGGTCGCGGCCGGGGTCGGGCTGATCATCTGCGGCTACCCGCTGTGGGTCCAGTTCCGCGGCCCGCTGACCCAGCACGGCAGCGCGTTCACCACCGACTTCTTCAAGAACGACCTGACCGGCTTCGTGACGCCCTCGGGCTACCTGCTGTTCCACACCCGGGCCAGCGCCGCGGCCGCGGCCGGCTACCAGGGCGGGGCACCGGAGTACCTGGCCTACCTCGGCTGGCCGCTGATCGGGCTGCTGGCCCTGGCCGCGGTCGCGTTCTGGCGGCAGCTGGCCGTGCGGGCGACGGCCCTGGCCCCGGCGGTGTTTGCGCTGCTCTCGCTGGGCGGTCACCCGCTGATCAGCGGATCCAGCAGGGCGTCACCCTGCCCTGGTACTGGCTGGAGGGCCTGCCGGTGATCGGCTCGGCGCTGCCGGACCGGCTGTCCATGATCGCGGACGGCGCCGCCGCGGCCCTGCTGGCGTTCTCGCTCACGGCGGCCCGGTCCCGGCTCCCGGACGCGGCTGGCCTGGCTGGGCTCGGCCCGCGGCCGGGCCGCGACGGTGACCGCGGTCGCGGTGCTGGCGGTCGCGCCGCTGGTGCCGCTGCCGCTGCCGGCCGCGGCGGCCGCCGGGTCCGGCCGGCTGGACGGCCGTCTTCACCGCGCTGCACCTGCCGCGGGGCGCCCCGGTGCTGGTCGTCCCGGTGCCGACGGCGGCGCTCACCGGCCCGCTGCGCTGGCAGGCCGACACCGGCCAGCCCAGCGCATTCGACGGCGGCTACTTCGTCGGCCCGGCCTGGAACGGGCAGGCCTACATCGACGGGAACGGGGTCGCGGTCACCGCCCAGTACCTGGACCGGCTCGCCTCCGGCGGGCCTGCCGGAGCGCCGCCCGGCCTGGCTCAGGTCAAGGCGGACTTGGCGGCCTGGCGCCCGGTCGCCGTGGTCGCCGTGACCAGCCCGCGGTCGGCGCTCGGCCGCTACCTGACCAGGCTGTTCGGCCGCCCGGCGATCCGGGCCGGGCAGGTGCTGGCCTGGCGGTGATCACCAGCGGCCACCGGGCCGGCGTTACGCTGGCACCCAACGCCGTCCCCGGAGGTCGCCTTGGCGCTGCGCATCATCATCGGACTTGGCCTGACCGCGGTCGCCGCGGTGATCGCCGGCCGGCGGCTGTGGTGGCTGTACCGGCTCGGCCGCACCGGCCAGCCCGCCCCCGAGCGGATCGAGGCGCTGCGCGAGCACCCGGCCCGGCAGGCGGAGACCCAGGTGACCGAGGTGCTCGGCCAGCGGAAGCTGCTGAAGTGGTCGGTGCCGGGCGCGGCGCACGCCCTGACGTTCTGGGGCTTCATCGTGCTGATGCTGACGATCATCGAGGCCTACGGCGACCTGTTCAGCAAGAACTTCGCGATCCCCGGCATCGGCACCTGGGCCTGGGTCGGCTTCATCGAGGACCTGTTCGCGGTGGCCGTGCTGGTCGGCATCGCCACCTTCGCGGTGATCCGGCTGGCCCAGGATCCCAGGCGCGAGGGCCGCGAGTCCCGGTTCTCCGGCTCGCACACCGGCGCCGCATGGCTCGTTCTGCTCGATGATCTTCCGGTGTCATCGCGACGCTGCTGATCTACCGCGGCGCGCAGATCAACACCGGCGACTTCCCTTACCCGCGCGGCGCGTTCGCCTCGCAGCTCGTCGGGCACTGGCTGCACCCGCTGGGCCGCGGCGCCAACTCGGGCATCGAGACCGCGTTCATCCTGGCCCAGCTCGCGGTGATCCTCGGCTTCGGCGTGTTCGTGACCTACTCCAAGCACCTGCACATCGTGATCGCGCCGCTGAACGTGCTGTTCTCCCGCCGCCCGAACGGGCTGGGCGCGCTGCAGCCGATGCGCTCGAACGGCAAGGTGCTCGACTTCGAGGAGGCCGACCCGGACACCGACGTCTTCGGCCTCGGCAAGATCGAGGACCTGAGCTGGAAGGGCATGCTCGACCTGGCCACCTGCACCGAGTGCGGGCGGTGCCAGTCGCAGTGCCCGGCCTGGGCCACCGGCAAGCCGCTGTCGCCCAAGATGCTCATCCTGGACCTGCGCGATCACGCCTTCGCCAAGGCGCCGTACCTGCTGGCCGGATCCGATGAGGCGCGCGAGAAGCTGCCCGACGCAGGTCCAGAAGGAAGCAGAACGGCCCCTGGTCGGCGACTCCGCGTCGAACGGCGTGATCGATCCGGACGTGATCTGGTCCTGCACCAACTGCGGCGCGTGCGTCGAGGAGTGCCCGGTCGACATCGAGCACATCGACCACATCGCCGGCATGCGGCGGCACCAGGTGCTGATCGAGTCGGCGTTCCCGGCCGAGGCCTCGGCCGATGCTGAAGAACCTGGAGAACAAGGGCGACCCGTGGGGCATGGGCGCGGCCCGGCGGCTGGACTGGGCCGAGGGCCTCGGCTTCGAGGTGCCGGTGGCCGACGGCCCGATCGGCGACGACGTGGAGTACCTGTTCTGGGTCGGCTGCGCCGGCGCGCTGGAGGACCGGGCCCGCAAGACGACCAGGGCGATCGCGCAGCTGCTGCACACCGCCGGGGTCTCGTTCGCGGTGCTCGGCCCGGCCGAGACCTGCACCGGGGACCCGGCCAGGCGGATGGGCAACGAGTTCGTGTTCACGATGCTGGCGCAGCAGAACGTCGAGACGCTGAACGAGGCGAGAGTGCGCAAGATCGTGGCCAGCTGCCCGCACTGCTTCAACACGCTCGCGCACGAGTACCCCCAGCTCGGCGGGAACTACGAGGTGATCCACCACACCCAGCTGCTGGCCCGGCTGGTGGACGAGGGCAAGCTAACCCCGGTGAACCCGATCGAGGAGAAGATCACCTACCACGACCCGTGCTTCCTCGGCCGGCACAACCGGGTGTTCACCGCGCCGCGCCAGATCATGGAGCAGGTGCCCGGCGTGCGGGCGCAGGAGATGCACCGGTGCAAGGAGCGCGGGTTCTGCTGCGGGGCCGGCGGGGCGCGGATGTGGATGGAGGAGCGGATCGGCAAGCGGATCAACGCCGAGCGGATCGAGGAGGCGCTGGGCACCGACCCGGACACGATCTCCACCGGGTGCCCGTTCTGCCTGGTGATGCTCGGCGACGCGGTCAGCGCCAAGCAGGGCTCGGGGGAGGCGAAGGAGTCCCTTGAGGTGGTGGACGTGGCCCAGCTCCTGGTCAGGTCGGTGGCGCCGCGGTCCGGCAGTCCGGCGGAATCGGCCGCACCGGCCGGGCAGGCGGGTCGGCTGACGCGGCTGACGCGGCTGACGCGGCCGGGGCAGCCGAGGCGGCTGGGGCCGCCGGGTCAGCCGGTGTCGGCGATGGCGGGGAGCCGGTCAGGGCTGAGCCAGCATGGACTCCCGGCGGGCCGAGTCGTTCAGCGACGGCGTTTTCGCCGTCGCGATCACCGTGCTGGTGTTCAGCCTGCTGGACGTCGGCCACGGGAAGATCAGCTACCGCTCGCTGGCGGCGCAGTGGCCGCAGTACGCCGCGTACGTGGTCAGCTTCCTGAGCATCGGCATCATGTGGCTGAACCACCACACGATGCTGGCGCACGTGATCCGGGTGGACCGGATCACCCTGGTGCTGAACACGTTCCTGCTGATGGGCGTCGTCGCGGTGCCGTTCCCGACCATGCTGGTGGCAGACCACCTCGGGCCGCACGCGCCGCCCGGCGGCCAGGCGGCCGCGGTGGTCTACGGCCTGGTCCTGATCGCGATCTCGGTCGCCTTCTCGGTCATGTGGCAGTACCTGGCGGCGCACCAGGAGCGGCTGGCCGCGCGGCCGCTGCGGCTGCCGTGGCAGGCGACCGTGCGGTTCAGCGCGGGCCTGGTCGGCTATGTGGCCGCCACCTTGGTCGCCGCGTTCGTCTCGCCGGGCGTGGCGCTGGCCATGTACGGCCTGATCGCCATCTACTACCTGTTCGAGCACCTGCCCGATCCGTCCGGCCGCTACGACGACGATTCCAGACCCGGCTGGCCCGGCGGGGTCGGCCGTTCCGTGATCACGTAAATAAATTACGGGCGAGTTCAGGGGGTCGTCGCAACGCTGCCGGTAGATGACCCCTTTCCGTGGTCACGATATCCGGTGGCCCGCCATGGCCGGGTGCCGGGCGGGTGGCCGGGGGCAGGCCCGTGGGCCTGGCCGCTGGGTTTCCTGGCGGGGGGCCGCAGAGGCTCCGGGGTCAGGGCCGGCCGCAGGCCGTCGCCGCAGGCGATGCGCAGCAGCCTTGAGGCCGGAGGGGCGGCCCGGTATGCTGCGCGGCACCCGTCCGGGGATGAGCGGCGGCGTCAGCCGCCTCCGCTGTGGCTCTTGGCCCTTTGCCCCCGGGGGAGCCGGTCAGGCTGCGGCGCTGGCCAGGAACTCATCCAGGGCTTGCGCGGGGGTCTTCCATCCCAGGGTCTTGCGGGGCCGGGCGTTGAGCTCGGCGGCGACCTGTTCCAGGCGCTCGCGGCTGTGCACGGACAAGTCGGTGCCCCTTGGGGAAGTACTGGCGCAGCAGCCCGTTGGTGTTCTCGTTGCTGCCGCGCTGCCATGGCGAGTGCGGGTCGCAGAAGTACACCTGCAGGTCGGTGGCCAGGGTGACCCGGGCGTGCGCGGCCATCTCCCGGCCCTGGTCCCAGGTCAGCGACCGGCGCAGCTGGCGCGGGCATCGCGCCCATCGCCGCGGTCATCGCCTGCGCGACCCCGGCCGCGTCGTGACCGTGCGGCAGGTGCAGCAGCAGCACGAACCGGGTGGACCGCTCCACCAGGGTGCCGATGACCGACTTATTGTCCTTGCCGACGATCAGGTCGCCTTCCCAGTGCCCGGGCACCGCCCGGTCAGCGGCCTCGGCGGGCCGCTCGCTGATCATGCACCATGTCCTTGATCCGGCTGCGCCGCTCCCCTTCCCGCGCCGCGGCTTGCGCAGCGCCCGCCCGGTCCGCAGGCACACCGCCAGCTCGCGGCGCAGCGCGCCCCGCCCCTGCACGTAAATCGACTGGCAGATGGTCTCGTGCGACACCCGCATCTCCGGATCGTCCGGGAACTCCCGCCGCAGCATCACCGCAGATCTGCTCCGGCGACCACCGCTGCTCCAGCTTGTCCTGCACCCACGCCCGCAGCACCGCATTCCCGGCCAGCCTGGCCGTCTTCGGCCGGGCCGCCCGGTACTGCGCCTGCCCCTGCGCCGCCAGCCCCCGGTAACACCGCGCCCCCCGGCTGTTGCGCCGCACCTCCCGGCTCACCGTCGACGCCGACCGCCCCAGCCGCGCCGCGATCACCCGCAGCGACTCACCCGCCGCCAGCCCGACCGCGATCTCCTCCCGCTCACCCACCGACAGGTACCGCCCGCACGCCGGATCACGGACCATTCGCCTTCACCCCGCCCGCCAGCCGGAACCACCCGAACGCCGCTGCCTGACCCACCCCCGCCACCTGCCCCGCCTCCACCGTCCCCAGCCCCGACCGGATACCTTCCCAGAACTGCACCTGCAGCGCCCTCGGCGCCGCCGGACGGCCATTCTTCACGCCGCAACCTCCATAATCAGGCGTTGCGACGACCACTTGAAACCGCCACGGCTACCACAGCACTTTGTTTACGTCCTAACGCGCGCGGCACCTTATCAGCCCGTGGGGCCCGGTCGGGGAGCCAGATGCGCACCCGGGTGCCGTGGGCAGGCCAGGACTCCAGAGTGGCCTGACCGCCGTGCGCGGCGGCGATGGCCTGCACGATCGACAGGCCGAGGCCGCTGCCGCCCCCGGTAGCCCGCTCCTTGCTGCCGAGATCCCGGCTGCGCGGCCGCCGCGCCGCGCCACTCGGGCCGGTCGCCGGGCCGCACCGTGCCGGGCTCGTCAGTGCCGGACGGCCCGCCGCCGGGCAGCCCGCCGCCGGGCGCGCCACGCCGCCGGGCAGCCCGCCGCCGGAGAGCCCGGTGGCCTCGCCCGGACCGCCGTGGCCGTTGTCGGCCAGAACGAGCGGGCCCGCCGGATCGGCGGCACCGTCGGCGGAGTCCCGGGCGTCGAGGGCCAGGTCGGCCCGCCGCCGCTCGGCTGCCCGGTGGAACCGGTCGAAGGCGCGGGCGGCGTCCTCGGCGGACATGCCGGGCCCGGCGTCGGCCACCTCGATCAGGATCCCCCCGGTGACCTGGCCGAGCCGGACCGCTGCCGCGGCCGTGGCCGGGGTGTGCGCGCGGACGTTGCCGAGCAGGTTGGCCAGTACCTGGCGGATCCGCCGCTCGTCCACCACGGCCACCAGGCGCGGCGGTGCCTCGGCCCGCACCGGCCGCCGCGGCTCCACCGCCACGGCGTCGGCCACCGCGTCCCGCACCACCGCGGCAAGGTCGGTCTCGGCCAGGTCGAGCGAGGAGATCCGGTCCAGCCTGGCCAGCTCCAGCAGCTCGGCGACCAGGGTGCTCATCCGCTGCGCCTCCTGCTCGATCCGCCGCATCGCGTTCGGCAGCTGTTCCGGCCCGAGCGCGCCCTGCCGGTACAGCTCGGCGTAGCCGCGGATGGTGGTGAGCGGGGTGCGCAGCTCGTGCGAGGCGTCTGCGGCGAACTCGCGTACCCGCTGCTCCGAGCGGTGCCGCGCGCCGAATGCCTGCTGGATCCGGTCCAGCATGGTGTTGATCGCCGAGCCGAGGCTGCCGACCTCCGTGCCGTTGCCAGCGTTGGGCATCCGCGCGGTCAGGTCGCCGCGCGAGGTGATCTCGTTCGCGGTGACGGTCATCTTCTGCAGCGGATCCAGGCCGCGGCCGATCAGCCACTCGCCGCCGATGGCCAGCAGCGCGATCAGCGCGCCGCCGGTGATCAGCTCGGCGATGACCAGGCCGCGCACCTGGTCGGCGATGCCGCTGACCGGCTGGGCCACCACCAGCACCGGCCGGGCGAGCACCGGCCCGGCGGGACCGCCGACCTCGGCCAGCGCCAGCCGCCGTGCCACCGCGCCGAACTCCGGCCCGTTGCCCGGTCCCTGGAGCGTGAACGGCTGGTCGTCCAGGTGGGCGAGCAGGCCGGCCGTGCCCATCGCGGTGACCGCCTCGGCCAGTGCCTGGGTGACGGGGCTCTTGGTGACCAGGATCACCTGCGCGGTCCGGGGGATGATCTTTACCGCCAGGTAGTTGCTGGACAGCTCGGACGGGGTGCTGGCGCCCTCGGCCTGCAGGTTCTGCCGGAACAGGCTGTACAGGTGGTTGTCCAGCACCACGGTGCTGACCGTGCCCATGATCAGCAGGAACGCGCTGGTGACCCCGATCAGCAGGATGAGCATCCGGTAGCGCAGCGACAGCCCGCGCGGCCTGGTCATGTCGGTGGGCCGGCCTGCACCTGTTCCGGTGGCCGGAGACTGTAGCCCACCCCGCGCTGGGTGTGGATCATCGGCGGGCCGAGCGGATCCAGCTTGCGGCGCAGGTAGCTCACGTAGGTCTCGACGATCTGGGACTCGCCGGAGTAGTCCCAGCCCCACACGTTCTCCAGCAGCTGCGCCCTGGTCAGCACCCGGCCCTGGTGCCGCATCAGGTAGGCGAGCAGCCGGAACTCGGTCGGTGACAGCTCCACCGGCACGCCGGCCCGGTGCACGGTCCAGCGTCCCTCGTCCAGCTCCAGGTCACCGGCCTGGAGCAGGCCTGCCTCGGTAGCCGGCCGGTCGCCGCGCCCGGCGCCCGCGGCCCGCCGCAGCACCGCGCGCACCCTGGCTACCAGCGCCTCGACCGAGAACGGCTTAGTGACGTAGTCGTCCCCGCCGATGGCCAGGCCGGTGACCGTGTCCGAGGAGGTATCCCTGGCGGTCAGGAAGATCACCGGCACCTCGTTGCCGGCCGCCCGCAGCCTGCGGCATACCTCGAAGCCATCCATGTCCGGCAGCATCACGTCGAGCACGATCAGGTCCGGCTGGCCGGCCTCGGCCTGGCGCAGCGCGTCCTTGCCGCTGACCGCGGTGGTCACCGAGCAGCCGTGGAACTTGAGCGCGACCTGGACGAGCTCGCGGATGTTCGGCTCGTCGTCCACGACGAGCACCTGAGGTATGCGGTCGCTGTCTGTCATCGGATGCTGTCTGTCATCGGGTTCAGGCTCATTCTGGTCTGCTGCGGGCCGGCCGGTGCGGCCAGCGTGGCCGGGCTAACCGCTGAAGAGGCTACCGGGGCCGGCCCGGCCGCGGAGCGCCGCCCGCCCGCGCCGCCTGCCCCGCGCCGCCTGTCGTGCGCCGCCTGCCCCGCGCCGCCGCGACATCTATGCGGCCGGACTCGCCTGGCCGCTGGCCGCCGGCCGGATCACGATCAGCCGGGCATCGTAGCGGCCGCCGGAGACCGGGCCGCCGGCGAACACCCGCTGGCCCGCCGACAGCACGCTGGCCGCGGCGCGCTTGTGGTTGTCCCGCACGACGGTACTGCCGGTCAGCTGCCAGGTCCAGGTGGTGCCGTCGGAGGCCCGCACCACGATCGCGGCGGCGGATGCCGACTCGACCACGCCGCGCTGGTAGGCCAGGGTCCGCGGGCCGGATGCGGTGCTGAAGGTGAACTGCCCGTGGATCCCGCCCAGCAGCCGCGGCCGGGGCAGCACCAGTCGCAGGCAGGCCCGGCGAACGAGCAGCGCCGCCCTGGGCCGGCCGGCGGCGCGCAGCCGGCGAATGGCATGCCGGCAGCGGACGGCCGCCGGGTCCCGGGTCGGCGCCGCCCCGGTCAGCGCTGCGTCTGCGCCGGCCGCGGCCGGTGACGAGGCGGCGCTGAGCACGCTGTTGAGCATCGCAGCCTGCCCGGTCGGGCCTGGCGCGGCGGGACTGCCGCTGGTCAGCGCGACCCCGGCGGCGGCAGCACCGCACAACAGCAGGGCCCCGGCGGCGATGCCGACTCCCCAGCGCACCCTGCGGCCGGCCTGCCGGGACGGGGGGTCTCCGTGCGGGGAGGCGCTGTCCTGGAAGGACTCGCCCTGGCCCGCGGCGCCGATCGGCCCGGTATCCCGGAAATCGGACGCCTCGCCCGGCGGAGGATACATGTCGTTCATGCGCCGATTCTTCCCGTCCGGCCCGGGGCGGGAGGCAGTACTTCCCGGGATCTGGCTGGGAAGATGCGGACAATTATCCGCAAATCCGATCACCCATCCGGCCGCCCATGCCCGCCCCGTCTCGCCGTGCTCACCAGGGCTCGCTCTCGCTTGTCGGCGAGCCAGGGGCTACATCCGCTCGGGTACCGGGATGCCGAGCAGTCCGAGGCCGGTGGTCAGCACCCGCAGCGTCAGCGCGGACAGCGCCATCCGGCTGTCCCGGACCGGCGGTTCCGGTGCCTGGAGCACCGGGCACTGCTCGTAGAAGGTGGTGAACGCGCTCGCCGTGTCGAACAGGTAGGCCGCCAGCTTGTGCGGCTCGGCGGCGTCGCTGACCCTTGCCACCGCGGCACCGAAGCCGAGCAGCTGGATTGCCAGCGCCCGCTCGGCCGGCTCGGTCCAGCCGAACGGCCCGGTGGCGGCGGCCGGTTCCTGCCCGGCCCGGACGAAGATGGACCGGATCCGGGCCGTGGCGTACTGGAGGTAGGGCCCGGTGTTGCCGGTCAGCGCCAGCAGCCGGTCGAAGTCCAGCGCATAGCTGGAGTCGCGGGCGACCGACAGGTCGCCGTACTTCAGCGCGCCGATGCCAACCGCCTCGGCGATCCTGGCCCGCTCGGCCGGATCGCGGTAGCGGTCGGCGATGACGTCCCCGGCCCGCTCGACTGCCTCATCGATCAGCGTGACCAGCTTGACCTGGTCGCCGCTGCGGGTCTTCAGGCGCTGCCCGCCGGGGCCGGTCATCAGCCCGATCTGGGCGTGCTCGGCCCTGGCCGCACCGGTCAGCCAGCCTGCCTGCCGGGCTACCGCGATGACCATCTCCAGGTGCAGGTGCTGCTCGGAGCCGACAACGTAGATGATCCGGCCGGCGCCGAGCTTCTTCAGCCGGTACCGGATCGCGGCCACATCGGTGCTGGCGTAGCCGTACCCGCCGTCGCTCTTTCGCAGGATCAGCGGCAGCGGCCTGCCGTCCCGGCCGGTGAACCCAGGCGGGAACACGCAGAGCGCGCCGTCGCTGATCGTGGCCACGCCGGAGGCCTCGAGCTCGGCGCAGACGTCGGCGAGCATCGGGTTATAGAAGCTCTCCGGGTCCATGTCCGCCGCGTCGGTCAGGGTGATGTCCAGCCGGGCGTAGATCCTGCCCAGGTACTCCATCGACTCGCTGACCATGCGCCGCCACAGCCGCATGGCTTGCTCGTCGCCGGCCTGGAGCTCGACCACGCGGCGCCTTGACCGGTCCGCGAACCCGCTGTCGGCGTCGAACTTGGCCCTGGCCGCCTGGTAGAACGCGGTGAAGTCGCCACCCGCTAGCTGGTCATAGCTGGCCTGCTCGCCGAGGTCGAGCGCGTGCTCGATCAGCATGCCGAACTGAGTGCCCCAGTCGCCGAGGTGCGCGGCCCGGATCACGGTATAGCCCAGGTACTCCAGCACCCGCACGATCGCGTCGCCGACCACGGTCGGGCGCAGGTGCCCGACATGCAGTTCCTTGGCGACGTTGGGGCCTGAGTAATCGACCACCACGGTCTCGGCGGACCGGACCTCCGGGACGCCGAGCCGCCGGTCGGCCAGCATGCTCGCGGCTTGCGCGGCGATCCAGTCATCCCGCAGGGTGATGTTGACGAAGCCGGGCCCGCTCACCTCGGCCCGCTCGCACGCGTCGGTCCCGGCGAGGCGCCCGGCCAGCTGGCCAGCGATGTCGCGGGGCGGCCTGCCCAGCCGCTTGGCCAGGGCGAGCGCCGCGTTTGACTGGAAGTCGGCGAACTGGGACGGCCGGATGACCGGGTCGGCGCCGGCATAACCGGGCCCGAACTCGGCGACCAGGGCAGCCTGCACCAGCCGCGCGAGTGCCAGTTCCGGATCTTCCATCGTCATATCCTACCGGCGGCATCCGCGACGGCCGGCTTGTCCGGCCCGAGCGGACGCCGCTTAGGCGTCGCTCGGGGAACCCAGGGCTAGCTCTTCAGGTCCGGCGCAGGAAGTGGCCGCCGCGCTGCGGCCCGAGCCGCTCGGTGATCTTCTCGGTGATCTGGCTGCCGGCCAGCTCGGCGGCCAGGGCGCAGGCCGCGGCCGCCCCGCGGGCCGTGACCGCGCCGTGCGCGATGACGACGGTTCCCTCCAGCCCGAGCAGGGCCGCGCCGCCGTAGGTCTCCGTGTTCAGCCGCTCGTTCAGCTCGGTGAGCTGGCGCCGCTGCAGGTACGCGCCGAAGCGCCCGGCCCTGGTGCCGGTCAGCGAGGCCCGGAACTGGCCGCCGACGAACCCGGCAGCGCCCTCCAGCGTCTTCAGTGCCACGTTGCCGGTGAACCCGTCGGTGACCACCACGTCGGCCTTCCCGGCCAGCAGGTCGCCGCCCTCGACGTTGCCGATGAAGCTGATCGGCAGGCCGCCGTGCGGCGGATCGGCATCCAGCAGCTCGCGCGCCCGCCGGGTCAGCTTGTTGCCCTTGCCCGGCTCGGCGCCGATGTTCAGCAGCCCGACCCGCGGCTCGGCGATGCCGAATGCGGTCTGCGCGTAGGCCACGCCGAGCTGAGCGAACTGGACCAGCATCTCCGGCCGGGGATCGGCGATGGCCCCGGCGTCGACCAGCAGGGTGGGTCCCGGCCTGGTCGGCAGGACCGCGGCCAGGGCCGGCCGCAGCACTCCCGGCAGGGTGCGCAGCCTCAGGCGCGCGGTGGCCACGATGCCGCCGGTGGAGCCGGCCGACACCACCGCCGACGCCTGGCCGCGGTGCACGAGCTGGCAGGCGATCGCGATGCTGGAGCGCGGCCGGCGCCAGCTCGCCAGCGCGCCCTCATCCATCAGCAGGTGCTCGTCCGCATTCACGATCCGGACCTGGTCCAGCATGCCGTGCCGGGCCAGCAGCGGCCGGAGCTGGCCGGTGCGCCCGGTGAGCACGATCTGCGTGCCGGACTGCCGTACCGCCTCGATCGCGCCGGCCACGATCTCCTCTGGCGCGTGGTCCCCGCCCATCGCATCCACCGCGATCAGCACGTCCCGCAACCCGGTCCGGCCAGGCTGCCCGGCCCGGCCCGGCTGCCCGGCCGG
The DNA here is from genome assembly GCA_963719705.1 of uncultured Actinomycetota bacterium. Lineage (GTDB taxonomy): Bacteria > Actinomycetota > Actinomycetes > Streptosporangiales > Streptosporangiaceae > CAVRCV01. The sequence continues at coordinate 181,031 of CAVRCV010000002.1, read as the reverse complement.
CGCCGGGAGGTCACGGCCATCCTGCTCGGTGGTGTCGAGCATGCCGCCAAGCTTCTCATTTCGGTGTTTGGCGCATGCTGCCAGCCCGGCTATCCCGGCCGCTGGCCAGCCCGGATGACCCGGCCAGTCGATCAGCACTGCAATGCGGGCGGCGGAACCGGGTATGTACTTGGGGGGCATGAGCCTGCGCGGAAGGACGGGTTAGGGCAGAATGAGTCGCTCAGCCCGCGGGGGGCCGATGGGACAGTTAACCGTGCGAGGGACGCGAGGTGTCCGATTGGCGACAGTGGCTACAGGCAACCTTCAGGTCCCTGAGAGCGTTTCCCAATTGTGACCACTTTGCATGGTGCGCAGCGCGGCGCAGTGCGAGCTGGCTGCGTCTAGGAAATGAGCCGTTGCCGGCTAGGCGACTGGCCGCACGGCAAGGGATCGCGCGCTGGCGGCTGGACGCCGCCCAGCCGTGGCCAACCTGGAGGGAGCCGCATGAACGATGTCCGGGAGATGGTCCCCGCGGTTCCGGCCGCGGGGCGCCGATTTCGGGCATATAACGCAAAGCACCTGGATAAGCTGACCGAGCGGGCAGGACTGGATGCTGCCGAGCGGCTGGCCGTCCGGGCGGTGGCGACCGTGCTGCCGTTCCGGGTCAACGACTACGTCGTCGAGAGCCTGATCGACTGGGACGCGGCGCCTGCCGACCCGATCTACCGCCTGGTGTTCCCGCAGGCCGACATGCTGCCCGACGCGGACGTGCGGGCCATCGCCGGCCTGCTGGCCAGCCAGGCCACGGACGCCGAGGTCCGGGCCGCAGCGCACGCGGTGCGGCTGCGGCTGAACCCGCACCCGGCTGGTCAGCTCGCGCTGAACATCCCCGAGCTGGACGACGAGCCCCTGCCGGGGGTGCAGCACAAGTACCCGGAAACCGTGCTGGTGTTCCCCAAGCAGGGCCAGACCTGTCATGCGTACTGCACCTACTGCTTCCGGTGGGCCCAGTTCGTCGACGAGCCCGACCTGAAGATGGCCACCGACGAGATGACCAGGGTGGTCGACTACCTGCTGGTGCATCCCGAGGTCAGCTCGGTGCTGCTGACCGGCGGCGATCCGATGATCATGGGTTCGGTGGTGCTGCGCCGCTACGTCGAGCCGCTGCTCGATCCCCGGCTTGAGCACATCGAGTCGATCAGGATCGGCACCAAGTCACTTGCCTACTGGCCGCAGCGGTTCGTCACCGACCCGGACGCCGACGACACGCTGCGGCTGTTCGAGGAGGTGGCCGCGGCCGGCAAGACCGTCGCGGTGATGGCCCACTTCTCCCATCCGCGCGAGCTGGAGACGGACCTGGCCGCCGAGGCGGTGCGCCGGATCCGGGCCTCCGGCGCGCTGATCCGCACCCAGGCGCCGCTGATCGCCACGATCAACGACGACCCGGCCACCTGGATCACCATGTGGCGCCGCCAGACCCGGATGGGGATGGTGCCCTACTACATGTTCGTCGAGCGGGATACCGGGCCGCAGGGTTACTTCGCTGTGCCGCTGGCCAGGGGGCACGAGATCTTCCGCGAGGCCTACCGGAACGTGTCCGGCCTCAGCCGGACCGTGCGCGGGCCCTCCATGTCGGCGACTCCCGGCAAGGTGTGCATCGACGGCGTCACCGAGATCGCCGGGCAGCGGGTCTTCGCCCTGCACATGATCCAGGCCCGCAACCCGGAGCTGGTCGGCAGGCCGTTCTTCGCCCGGTTCGACCCGGCCGCGATCTGGCTGTCCGACCTGGTGCCCGCGTTCGCCACCCGGTTCCCGTTCGAGCCCGAGCCGCAGGAGCCGCTCGACTTCTGGGACGCCGACGCGTTCGCCCCCGCAGGCTGACCCCGGTAGCGTGGCCGGGCCGCTCTGGTCCGGCCACGCAAGTACCAGGCGCCCGCGCGATGAGCCCCGTGCAGGCGACCGTGCGACAGGCCGTGCGATCAGGCCGTGCGATCAGGCGACCGTGCGCTCCTCGGGCACCGGCAGCGCGGCAGTGGCCGGCGCCGCGTCGTCCGGGCCTGCGCTGCGCTTGCGCCGCCGGATGGCCAGGCAGCTGGCCGAGCCGACCAGCAGCAGCACGAACGGCATGATCATCGTGGTGCGCATGGCCGACACGAAGCCGTAGTCGAACACATCCCGGAACACCCGCGTTATCAGCGGCACCAGGCTGCCCGGCACCCCTGGCGGCAGTTTGACCCCGCCGTTCTGTCCGGCGCCCACCGAGATGCCGTTCTTGGCCGCGGACTGGATCCCGGACAGCAGCTGAGCCGCGCACCTGCGCCGGCAGCGCCGACGAACGGATGCCGTACTGGGTCGTCATGTCGGAGACCAGCCGGTTCTGCAGCAGCGCGCCGACGGTCGCGGTGCCGAGGACCAGGCCGACCTGCCGGACGGTGTTCAGCACCCCGGACGCGGCGCCCGCCATCCGCGGGTCGATGTTGCGCATGGCGATGGTGGTCAGCGGCGCGAACGTGCAGCCCATCCCGACCCCGGCGACGAGCAGGCAGGGCAGGAACACGTACCAGGCGGACGTCGGCGTGGCGATGAAGCCCAGCCAGCCCATCCCGACCGCGAACAGGAACAGGCCCGTCATCAGGATGTACTTGCCGCCGATCTTGTCGGTCATCCGGCCTGCCACCGGCGCGACGAACATCGCGATCACCGACGCCGGGGCCATGGTGAGCCCGGCCTTCAGCGCGGAGAAGCCGAGCACGGACTGCAGGTAGATGGTGAACGGCAGGAAGATGCCCATCATGCCGATGGACAGCACGCCGGAGACCCAGTTCATCACCGAGTAGTTCCGGTCCCGGAACAGCGCGAACGGCACCAGCGGCTCGCGGTTCTGGGTCAGCTTCTGCACCACCAGGAAGGCCACCAGCAGCCCGACGCCGACGCCGATGATCAGCGGGATGCTCAGTACCGAGTTGATCGAGCCCCAGTTGTACTTCTGCCCCTCGACCAGGCCGTAGCAGATCGCCAGCAGGGCGGCGCTGGCCAGCAGCACGCCCGGCAGGTCGAGCTGGTGCCGCCGGCCGAGCCGCAGATCGGGGATGATGGCCGGGGTGAGCAGCAGCACGACCACGCCGATCGGCAGGTTCACGAAGAAGATGTAGCGCCAGTCGAACGCGGTCACCAGCAGGCCGCCGAGGGTCGGCCCGGCGATCGTCGCCACTCCGGCGACGGCGCCCCAGATGCCGAACGCGGCACCCCGACGCTCCGGCGGGAAGACGTTCGTGATGATCGTCAGGGTCTGCGGCATCAGCATCGCCGCGCCCAGGCCCTGAACCGCGCGGAAGGCGATCAGCCAGCCCGGATTCGGCGCGAACCCGCAGGCGGCCGACGCGGCGGTGAACAGGGCGATGCCGGACGAGAACATGATCCGCGGCCCGATGAGGTCGCCCAGCCTGCCCGCCGTGATCACCAGGACCGCGAGCACCAGGGCATAGGCGTTGATCACCCAGAGCACGTCGTCCAGCGACGCGTTCAGCTTCGTGATCATGTTCGGGATCGCGATGTTGACGATCGTGAGGTCCAGCAGGGTCATGAAGAACCCGAGCGAGACCACCAGCAGGACCGCCCACGGATTCCCTCGGTACTTCCGCACGTTGCCTCCTCGCGCGGCGCCTACCGCGCCCATCCCGTCTGTGCCAGCCCGCCCGGTGCTGACCTGCCCGGTGCTGACCCGCTGTGCTGGCCCGCCGTGCTGCCTTGCGCCCGGCCGCCCGCACCCGCGCACCCGCACCCGCACATCCGCACCGGCATCCGTCTCTAGCCTAGCCTGGCACAATCGAGACATATCTTAAAGTCCCGAGGGCGCTCGGGTCGGCCCAGGCTGCCGGCTCTCGTCTCATGTTATGGACGGGCACCGACAGAATGCCGGGCCTGGCCGGGCCGGGCCGGGCAAGTATGCTCCGGCCATGCAACTGAACGGAACTTCGGCAGTAATCTCCGGCGGCGCCAGCGGACTCGGCGAGGCGACCGCGCGTGAACTGGCCTCGGCCGGCTGCCAGGTGGTCGTGGCTGACCTGAGCGAAGAACGCGGCAAGGCGGTCGCCGACTCGGTCGGCGGCGTGTTCGCCAGGACAGATGTGTCCGATGAGCAGTCGGTGCAGGCCACGGTGGACCTGGCCGCGTCCCGCCCGGCGGCCCCGCTGCGGGTCGTGGTGAACTGCGCCGGGATCGGCTGGGCCAGCCGCACCGTGGGCCGGGACGGCTCGCCGCACGATCTGGCCAGCTACCGGAAGGTGATCGACGTCAACCTGATCGGCACCTTCAACCTGATGCGGATCGGCGCGGCCGCGATCGCCAGGACCGACCCGGTCGATGCCGACAGCCAGCGCGGCGTGGTGATCAACACCGCGTCGATCGCCGGGATCGAGGGTCAGACCGGCCAGATCGCCTACTCGGCGTCCAAGGGCGGGATCATCGGCATGACCGTGCCGGCCGCCAGGGACCTGGCCGTGATCGGCGTCCGGGTGAACACGATCTGCCCCGGCATCATCGACACGCCGATCTACGGCGAGGGCCCGGCCAGCGAGGAGTGGAAGGCGAAGCTGGCCGCTCCGGTGGTGTTTCCCAAGCGGATGGGCACCGCCGCCGAGTTCGCCCAGCTGGTCCGCTCGCTGATCGAGAACGACTACATGAACGCAGAGGTCATCCGCTTCGACGGCGGCATCAGATTCCAGCCGAAATAGCGGCGAACCGCGCCTGACTGCAGGTTCTCGCCTGCGTGTGCCTTGGCCGGGCCGTCCGCAGCTGGTCCCAGGGCTGCGGCCTGCTTGGGCCAGGCGACCGGAGACTGGCAAGCCCGGACGTGTTGTCCCCGGCACCGAAGCCGAGCACGAATCTCGGTATGTTCTGACAGCCACACCGACAAGCGAGGAGGGCTCTGCCCTCCCTTGCACCAGGTAAAATCGCAAATTCTGCACGGTCTGTGACCGACGCTGTGCGAGGGTGTGACGGGACGGGGGCTAGGCAGGTGCCCGAACGGGTACATACACTCCAGACAGCAGGATCATGACCAGGCCCAGACATCCGAATAAGGAACTGGAGGCTCTCCTCAAGTATGCGGAGGCCAATAAGTGGCGGGCGGACAAGCCCGGATCATACTTCCGCCTGCGCTGTCCATGCCGGAAGCATCAGCGGCGGATACACCTCACCCCATCTGACCCGAACTACGAGTTGAATGCCCGGAAGTGGCTAGAGCGACAGCCGTGCTGGAAGCAGGAAGAAGAAGGGGGCAAGCCATGATGTACGCCGCCGTCATCCATATCCATGTCGCGCTAGGCAGCCCCGAGGCCGATCTCGGCGAGGCCATCGACCAGGTAACGGACCAGCTGGCGCTGATCGATGAGCGCACGCCGGAACTTCTCGATTATGCGGTCAGCTCGGACGCCACTGACGACACAGCGGTATTCGAGATCACCGTCGACGCGGATGACGAGATGGAAGCACTTGCCGGCGCGGCGAGTTGGGTTCGGGCCGCAATTCACGCTACCGGTGGTGCTACGCCCGGCTGGAGCGTCGGCGGCGTGGGAAGCGTCAGCGTCGAACCGCTAGCTGTCCCCTGCTGAGCCGCATAGCTGCCTGCCCAACCCCGTCCTTCACTTGGTCCCGCAACTGACGCGCTGGCTCCCTCGGTGATGCCTGCCATCTCGAGTGCCTGCTGTGCGCACCGAAGCTGGCCCGGCCGATAGAGCGCGGTGTCGGTGCGGCCAGGTTGCCTTGGTCCGTTGCGGCGTCCTGAGCATCGTGGCGGGCCGCCCGGTGGATAGGGTGAGCCGTCTGTGAGCCGTTCCAGAACGCACATCGGCGACTAATATTGGCGAAGGATGAACACGAAACGGCAAGGGACTTTGCACAGCTCAGAGGCCAAAGTCGGAGCATGTGTGCGAGTCGCCCCGCATGCCCGGCCAGCGCCGTGGCCCTTCCAGCCGAGATGAGGAAGTAGTGGCAGACGCGGTTCTTACCGAGGTCGTCGACGGGATCGCGGTCATCACGATCAACCGTCCCGAGGCCCGCAACGCGGTGAACGGAGCGGTGGCCCGCGGCATCGCGGCCGCGGTCGAGGATCTCGATGCCCTGACCGAGGTGCGGGTGCTGGTGCTGACCGGGGCAGACGGGAACTTCAGCGCCGGGATGGACCTGAAGGCGTTCCTGGCTGGCGACTCGCCGATCGCCGAGGGCCGGGGGTTCGGCGGGATCGTCGAGCGGCCGCCGGCCAAGCCGGTCATTGCCGCGGTGGAGGGCTACGCCCTGGCCGGCGGCTTCGAGCTGGCCCTGGCCTGCGACCTGATCGTGGCCAGCGAGGAAGCCAGGTTCGGCCTGCCCGAGGTGCGCCGCGGTCTGGTGGCCGGCGCCGGCGGGCTGCTCCGGCTGCCCCGGCGCATCCCGTATCACCTGGCCATGGAAGTCGCGCTGACCGGCGAGCACTTTCCAGCCGCGCGGCTGCACCAGGCCGGGCTGATCAGCAGGCTGGTGCCGGCTGGCCAGGCGCTGGCGGGGGCCATGGAGCTGGCCGGCCGGGTCGCGCTGGGCGCGCCGCTCGCGCTGGCCGCGAGCAAGCGGGTCATCACCGAATCGGCCGACTGGCCGGCCGGCGAGGCGTTCGCCCGCCAGGGCGCGATCCTCGGCCCGGTCTTCACCTCGGCCGACGCGATGGAGGGCGCGGTCGCGTTCGCCGAGAAGCGCCAGCCCGCCTGGCGCGGCGAGTAACCGCCCGGCAGCCCGTGCTTGGAACCCCGTGCTAGGAACACCGTGCTTGGAACCCCGTGCTAGGAACACCGTGCTAGGAACACCGTGATGGCAGTCCCCCGGATCAGCGTTGTCGTGCCGTTCTTCAACATCGAGGAAGACCTCGGCGACTGCCTGGATTCGATTGCCGCCCAGACCTTCGCCGACCTCGAGGTCATCATGGTCGACTACGGCTCGACCGACGGCAGCACCGCGATAGCGCAGCGGCGGGCGGCGGCCGATCCGAGGTTCACCCTGGTCCGGGTGCCGAACCACGGCCCCGAGCCCGGCTACGCCCGCAACCGCGGCGTCGAGCATGCCCGCGGCGAGTTCCTCGCGTTCGTGGACGCCGACGACATGCTGCCGCCGCACGCCTACGAGAAGCTGCTGCACACGCTGGAATCCTCCGGCTCGGACTTCGTCTCCGGTCAGGTGGAGCGGATCGGGCCGGCCGGCATCCAGCCGTCGGTGCTGCACGCCAGGGCGCTCAAGGGGCGCAGGACCGGCACCCACATCAGCAAGACCCCGGCCCTGTTCAACGACGTGTCGGTGTTCAACAAGCTGTTCCGCCGGTCGTTCTGGGACGCCAACAAGCTGACCTACCCCGAGGGCATGGTCTGGGAAGACCTCCAGCTGATGACCAGGGCGCACGTGCTGGCCAGGGCGGTCGACGTGATCCCGGATCCGATCTACTACTGGCGCGAGCGTGGCCGCGGCGCGCTGTCCATCACCCAGTCCCGCACCGACATCGCCAACCTCAGGGACCGGATCACCGCGCTGTCGGCCATCGATGCGTTCCTGCGCGAGCGGGGCACCCCGCGGCTGCTGCGCCAGCACCAGCGCAAGGCGCTGATGAACGACCTGTGGCTGTACGTCTGCGACCTGGCCAGGGCCAGCGAGAGCTACCGGGCCGAGTTCATGCGGCTGGCGGGCGGCTACCTGACCCAGGTCGGTGCCAAGGTCCTGGCCAGCCTGCCGGCCACCAGAAAGCTGGCCTATTTTCTGATCCGAACGAATCGCCTGGACCAGCTCATCGCCTTCAATGGCTGGCAGGCCGAGCAGCCCAGCAAGATCCTTCCGGTGCTGCGGCGGCGGTTCCGGCTGGTCGCCGACCTGCCGTTCCGGACCGACCGGGAACTGGGCATCCCGGCCCGGATCTACCGGCCGCACTACCGCGAGCTGGACCCGCTGGTCCGCATCGACGAGGTCGGCTGGGCCGGCGGTCGCCTGGTCATCTCCGGGTTCGCGCTGGTGCCGTCGATCGACATCACCAGGCGGCGGCACACCACCAAGATCATCGTGCTGCGGCCGCGCGGCAGGCTGCGGCCGCCGGTGGTGCTGCCCGCGCGCTCGTTCCGGCACTACGAGGCCGCCGCGTGGTCGGGCCAGGAACGTTACTGCTACGACTGGGCCGGGTTCCGGTGCCAGATCAGCCCCCGCTGGTTCCGGCTCGGGCGGCGCTGGCTGACCGGGGAGTGGGAGTGCTTCGTGCTGGTCCGGGCCCGCGGGGCGTGGCGGGCATCCCGGCTGCACACGCCGAACCGGGGCCCGGCCGAGCGGCCGGAGCCCAGGTGGGTGGCGCCGGCCATCCGGATGGGCGCCCGGTGGGCCGGGCGGCAGCTGCACCTCGGCGTCACCAGGACTCCCGCCGTGCTGCACGGGGCCGAGCTGCACGGGGCCGAGCTGCACGGGGCCGAGCTGCCGGGGGATGCGGCAGTTGACGGACGATTCGTTATTGATGTCGATGTTGACCTGCCTGGCGACGGCGCCGGGGCCGAGCTGGTCCTGGCCCGGCCGCGGGGGGCGGCCAGCCAGGCGTTCGCCGCGACGGCCAGCCGGGCGGACGGCAAGCTGCGGCTGCGGGCCGAGATCCCGTTCGGGGCGCTGGCCGGGGGCTCAGACCCAGCCGCGCAGGCGGATGCGGCGAGCGCCGGGCCGGTGGAGCTCGATCTGTGCGTCCGGGCCGGCCGCGGGCGGCTGCGGGTCGCGTACCCGGCCGGGCTGCCGGAGTCGCGCCTCCTGACCGGAGGCCAGGAATACGCGCTGGAGCGGACCAGGTACCACAACGCGATCCTGGTGCGCCGCCCGCCGCGGCCGGTGATCGACGAGCACTCCTGGGACCAGGACGGGCAGCTCACCCTGTCCGGCCGGTTCCCGGCCGTCGTTCCTGGCCGGGCTGAGGTCCTGCTGCGGCGGCAGGCCGCGACCGAGCAGCACGCGGTGCCGCTGCACCGGGACGGCGACCGGTTCACGGTCACGATCCCGGCCACCAGGATGCCGGTCTTCGGCGACCTGCTGCCGCTGCGCGAGGGCTGGTGGGACATCCTGGTGCGCCGGGCCGATGTGCCCGGCGGGCCGCCGCTGGTGCCCGCCTATGACCATGCCCGGCTGGCGCGGATCACCGACGAGAGCGAGATCTTCGGGCCGAAGGCGTACCGGTTCAGCACGACCGGCTACGACGCACCGCTGCTCACCGTGATCCCGGCGTGGCAGGTGACCGGGCAGTCCAGTGGCGGGCCTGGCCCCAGTGAGCCGGGCGAGATGCCGGATCCGGCTCTGCGCACCGGCTACTACCCGCGCCAGCGCGCGCTTCCGGTCACCGGTTCGGTGCTGTTCACCAGCTGGCAGGGCAGCCAGTGCGCGGGCAACCCGCGCGGCATCGCGGACGAGCTGCGGCGCCGCGGCGACAGCCGCGAGCACATCTGGGTGATCACCGACCCGGCCGTCGCGGTGCCGGACGGCGCGCGCGCGGTCGTGCCCGGCACCCGGCCGTACTTCGATGCCCTGGCCCGCTGCGGCCACCTGATCACCGATGGCGAGCCGCCGCCCGGCTATCAGAAGCGGGACGGCCAGCTGTACGTGCAGACCTGGCAGGGCACGCCCGCCAAGCGGATCGGATTCGACGTCGAGCATCCGCAGTTCATCGGCGGGATCAGCTACTTCAGCCGGCTGGCGGCCGACGTGGCGCGGTGGGATCTGCTGCTGTCGCCCAGCACGTTCGCGACGCCGGTCCTGCGGCGTGCGCTGCGGTACTCCGGCGAGATCTGCGAGTCCGGCAACCCCCGTAACGACGTGCTCTACGCCGGTGACGCCGCCCGCGCCGACGCGGTCCGGCGGCGGCTCGGGCTGCCCGAAGGCAAGCGGGTCGTGCTGTACGCCCCGACCTGGCGGGACAACCAGTACTTCGCCTCCGGCGACCGGTACCGGTTCGACTTCCGGCTGGACCTGGAGCGCGCCTGGACCGAACTCGGCGACGACTATGTCTTCCTGATCCGGGGACACCACTACATGGCCGACGACGTGCCCGCCCCGGACCGGCCGTCGTTCGCGGTCAACGTGACCGGCTACCCGGACATCGGCGAGCTGTTCGGTGTGGCCGACGCGCTGATCACCGACTACTCATCGGCGATGTTCGATTTCGCGCCGACCGGCCGGCCGGTCCTGTTCTTCGCCTACGACCTGGCGCAGTACCGCGACAGCCTGCGCGGCTTCTACTTCGACTACGAGACCACGGTGCCCGGCCCGGTACTGGCAAGCTCGGCCGAGGTGATCGCCGCGGTCGGGGACCTGGACTCGGTGGCCCGCCAGTTCTCCGAGCGCCAGCAGGCGTTCGCGGCCAGGTTCTGCACCCTGGACGACGGCAAGGCCGCCGCCAGGGCCTGCGACCGTATCTTTGGCGCCTGACCGGGCAGGCCAGGCCCGGGTCGCACCTGGTTCGCCCCAGCGGTGCTTAGCTGACCCCGGCGGAAGCCGGGCGCGGGGCATGGACGGTGAGCTTGCGGCGGAGCTTGGCGCGGCCGCGGTGCAGGCGGGACATGACGGTGCCGATGGGGACGCCGGTCAGCTCGGCGACCTCGCGGTAGGGGTAGCCCTCGATGTCGGCCAGGTAGATCGTCACGCGGAAGGCCTCCGGCAGGCCGCGCAGCGCGGCCAGGATGTCGGAATCGGCCAGCCGGTCCAGTGCCTCGGCCTCCGCCGACCTGGCCGAGGTCCGCAGCGGGTCGGTGCCGGGCCGGGATTCGTCCCGGAAGTCGGCGCGGAGCGTGCAGAACGGCTCGCGGCGCTTCTTTCGGCAGCCGTTGATGAAGGTGTTGGCCATGATCCGGTGCAGCCAGGCCCGCAGGTTGGTGTCCGGCTGGAACTGGTGGAAGCCGGCATACGCCCTGGCCGAGGTCTCCTGGACCAGATCCTCGGCATCGCTTGTGTTCCTGGTCATCCGCATCGCGGCGGGGTAGAGCCGGCTTAGCTGCGGGACCACGTCCCGCTCGAATCGGGCCTCCCGGTCCGGCATCTGCTGCATCAGGCTCATCCCTGCCCCGCTTCCCCGTCGCGTGCCCGTCACGTTCCCGTCGCGTTCCCTCGCGGTCCCGTCACCCTATAGACGCACCAGTAACCGATTGCGATGCGTGATCTGGGTAACAGCTCAGATCCGGCAGGTGACGGAGGCCTCAGGTGGTCAGGATCAGAGTCGTGGTGCCCCGCAGGGCGGCAAGCTGCCTGGCCGTGTAGGCGAAGGGCACCCACTCCTTGCGCGAGTAGAGCCTGGTCATGTTGGCGTAGTAGGGCGAGGCCGGGTTCGTCGCCTGTGAGTAGGTGACGATGCCTTCCGAAACCGGGCCCTTCGGGGTCAGCTCGGTTGTCATGACCAGCGACGAGCCATCGCCGACCTCGCCGTAGTCGCCGGGGAAGAACGGGTCGCCGTTGCCGAGGCCGGGGTAGATGGCGTTGAAGCATCCGGTGGCACAGCCGTGGATACCGATGACGTCCCGGCCCTTCGTCGAATGCTGGACCTGGCCGAAGGAAGCCGTGAGCGGGATGTGCTTCGCCTTGAGGTCGACCACGGCGGTGGCGAGGTTCTTCAGGACTTCGTGGTTGGCCGTGTCCAGCCCGTACGGCGTCGTTAGCGGGTGCTTTACCTGGAATCCCACCTTCCAGAAAGTCCCGGAGAAGGGCAGGTTGTACCAGAACTCGAAGAGCCAGCCGCCGGATGCGTCCAGGTCGCCGTTCTCGTACCTCTCGTACCGGGCGAGCGCGCCGCACGCCTTTTTCAGGTTGACCTTGGTGCCGTTCGCCGCCTTCTGCTCGGGCGACTTTCGGCACGCGGTCACCAGCGGCTTCAGGACGAGCTCGGCCAGCAGCGAGCGGTCGTTCTCCCACATGGCCTGCAGCGAGGGGATCGTGAACTTGGGCTTGCCGAGGCCGTCCGTGCCCGCCACCCGCTCGGCGATCATCAGGTTACCCAGGCGGGTGCGCAGGCCCTGCTGGACATCGACCGGGCCGATGATCGGCGAGAAGGCCCGGAACGGGTGGCTCGGATTCGCCAGCCAGTACGAGTCGTTGGAGTTCTCGACGTAATCGGTCCGGATCGTGTGCGGTTCCTGGCTCGCCGGGAGGATCCCCGGCACCGGCGTCCCCTTGGCGGTCGCCCAGTCGCAGTGCGTCGTCGACCCGTCGAGGGTGATGATGCCGGTGATCTCGTACACGAGGGTGGGCAGGCCAGCCGGAAGGCACTTGTGCAGCAGGCCCGCCGAGACTCCCGGCGTGTTGCCCACGTCGCCGTAAAGGGCGTGCCCCGTCTTGTCCGCAGCGATCGTGTTGAAGGTCGGGATGGCCAGGTACTTCGACTCGACCCTGAGCAGGTCTCGCACCGAGGTCGCCCGTCCCATCTCGAAGTACTGGTTCGCCGCCCGCATCTCGTCACCGAGGTTGGCGTCGTGCAGCGCGTAGGCCGTCGTCGTGCTCCAGGAGTAGCTGGCGGGCGGGACAACCAGGACCGTGCCGAACCGGGTCAGGTAGAAGGTGTGCCGGATGACGCCCTTGCCGGCCGCGACGCGCACGGTCTCGGTGCGCATCGGGATGGTCTTGCCGTTCACGATGTAGCTGGTCGGGTGCCGCCGCGCCAGCTTCAGCCGCACGATCGTGAAGCGCATGGACGTCGAGACGGTGTGCGTCCAGGCAAGGTCGGAGTTGAACCCGATACCGACCAGGGGGAAGCCCATGAGCGTCCCGCCTTCCACGTCATACTGGCCGGGCACATCGAGTTGCTCGGCAAAGAACCGCTCCGTCCCGTACCAGGGGAAGTGCGGGTTCGCGAGCACCATCCCGTCGGAGTGCCGGGTGTCCTGGCTGCCGATCCCGATCCCGTTCGAGCCGTTCGATGAGCTGCCGTTCTCGACCAGGCTGCGCAGCGATCGCAGGCCGGACCGGCTCGGACCCGATCGGGACGCCGCCGAGGCCGCTCCGGGCTTCGGCGGCTTGGCCTGCGCCTCGTAGCTGATGAACTGCTGGCTGGACGCCTCCGTGGCGATCTGCACCCCGCGCAGCCACATGTCCTCCAGCGTGATGGGCCGAACCCACGGCCGCCCGGCGCAGGCCGGATCCTTCAGCTCACCCGAGGCAAGGTAGGCGTTGTAGCCGGCCACAAAGCCCTGGTAGACCTGGAGCACCTGGGGGAGGGGGCCGACGGGCGGCCTGGCCTTTATCTGGGACCGGTAAGCGCCCGAGTCCTTGACCTGCTGCCAGAACAGATCGGAGTCGAGGTTCGTCGGGTCGACACCCGCGGAGTAGTTGACGGCGAGGTTGTCCGGGCCGAAGTACTTCGACCGGTCACCGTTCACGGTCACGAAGTCCTGGGCCAGGGTGCAGAAGTTGTCCGCCGCGAAGGCCCGGGCCTCACCGTAGCCGAGCGACCGGAAGTTCGGTGCCGTGATGTGCGGGATGCCGGCCGCGTCGGTGACGATCTTCACCTGGTCCGGCGCCAGCCTGCCCGGATCCGGTGATACCGCACGCGATGACACCGCACGCGATGACACGGGCCGGGCGGCAGCCGAGGCTCCCGCCGCCGGGACTGCCAGCGCCGCGAGCAACGGCAGCGCGAGCGCCGCGCTGAGGGGACCGCGAGCCTTCACGACATCCACTCCCTTACAGCCGGGTCACCGGATCCAGCTATAGAACCACATCCGGGACAGCCAGGCCGCATACGGGATGGACCTGGCGGCCAGCGCCGGGTAGAGGTAAGCGAAGTCGGTCAGCACGCCGATCAGGTAGGCGCCGGTCAGCACCGAGCCGAGCGCGCGGCGGCCGGGCGCGGCCCTGGCCCGCCCGATGATCAGTCCCAGGCACAGCGTGATGGCGATGATCAGGTACGGCTCGAACGCTATCGCGTAGAAGTAGAACATGGTCCGGTGGTCGTGCAGGGCGAACCAGAACCAGGGCAGCCAGCCGGCCGCCACCCCGAGCAGCACGCTGCCCGCCCGCCAGTCCCGCCGGGTCAGCCACCAGGCCAGGCAGAACAGCAGCGCCGGGATCGACAGCCACCAGATCAGCGGGGTGCCGATGGCCAGCACCTCCTGGGAGCAGTTCTTCGCCCCGCAGGTGCTCGGCGTGGCGTAGAACATCGCCACCGGCTTGCTCATGATCAGCCAGGTCCAGGGCTGCGACTTGTAGGTCTGGCTGGCCGTCAGCCCCAGGCCGAACTGGAGCATGTACTTGTTGTACTGCAGCCACGAGTCCACGGTTGACCAGATCGGCACGTGGTTGCCGTGCAGCGCGCCCCAGTTCCGGTCGTAGCCCACGCTGGAGGCGAACCAGCCGCTCCAGGAGGCCGTGTACACGGCGAATGGCACCGCCGCGAAGGACAGTGCGAGCCACTTGGCGTCCGATCGCAGCAGGCCGTACAGCCGGCCGCCGAGCCCGCTGAACCGGCTGCCGAACCCGGCCGCCCGGCGGGCGCCGAGGTCCCAGGCGACCGCCAGGCCGGCGAACGCGATGACGAAGTAGATGCCGTTCCACTTGGAGGCGCAGGCGCAGCCCAGGCAGACCCCGGCCAGCACCCGCAGCCAGCGGATGCCGAGCCTTGGCGCGTCTCGTCCTGATGCTGCATCACCGGCCGCCGCGGCATCGGCCAGCCGGGCCCTGGTCCGGTCCCGGTCGAGCACCAGCAGGCCGAACGCGGCCAGCGCCCAGAACATGACGAAGATGTCCAGCAGCGCGGTGCGGCTCAGCACCAGCTCGAGGCCGTCCAGCGACATCAGCAGCCCGGCCACGCAGCCCAGCAGGGTGGAGCGGGTCATCCGGCGGGTGATCCGGGCCAGCATCAGGATCGACAGCGAGCCGACGACAGCCACCGTGAACCGCCAGCCGAACGGGGTCAGGCCGAACATCCACTCGCCGACCGCGATCATCATCTTGCCCAGCGGCGGATGCACCACGAGCTCGCCGCCGGTACCGAGGATGTTCGTCTTGCCCGCGGCCAGCAGCGCGTCCGCGTTCGGCACGTGGTTGATCTCGACGCCGTGCTTGAGGATTCCCCAGGCGTCGCCGACGTAGTAGGTCTCGTCGAAGACGACCGCGTGCGGCACGGCCAGCCGGTAGAACCGCAGGAACCCGCCGAACACGGTGATCAGCAGCGGCCCGGCCCAGCCCAGCACGCGGCTAGCCGGGCATCGGCGGCACCATCCGCCGGCGCACGTCGGTCAGCCGGGTACGCCCGGCCAGGTCAGCGGTCTGCGCTCCCCCGGCCGGGCCGCCGGGCGACCGGGCCGGTACCGGTCCCGGCCAGCCCGGCTGCCTGCGCGTTCTCGAAGGCCATCATCGCAAGGCCAATCGTAGAGGCGGCCGGGCCCGGCGGCAGGGCCACTAGGCTGAGGCAATGCCGAATCCGAGCCGTCACATCCTGTCCGCGCCAGCATGGCCGTACGCGAACGGACCGCGCCACATCGGGCACGTGTCCGGGTTCGGGCTCCCCTGCGACATGTTCAGCCGGTACCAGCGGATGGCGGGCAACCAGGTGCTCATGGTCAGCGGCACCGACGAGCACGGCACCCCGATCCAGGTCCAGGCCGACGCCGAGGGAGTGACCGCGCGGCAGCTGGCCGACCGCTACAACCGGGTCATCGCGCAGGACCTGACCAGCCTGAACATGTCCTACGACCTGTTCACCCGGACCACCACGCGGAACCACTACGCGGTCACCCAGGAGATCTTCAAGGGCCTGTACGACAACGGCTACATCTTCGCCCGGACCGCGATGGGCGCGATCTCGCCGTCCACCGGCCGTACCCTGCCGGACCGCTACATCGAGGGCACCTGCCCGATCTGCGGCTATGAGAGCGCCCGCGGCGACCAGTGCGACAACTGCGGCAACCAGCTCGACCCGACCGACCTGATCAACCCGCGGTCGAAGATCAACGGCGAGACGCCGGTGTTCACCGAGACCGAGCACTTCTTCTTCGACCTGCCCGCGTTCGCCGACGCGCTCGGCAGCTGGCTGCAGAGCAAGAGCGGGCTGTGGCGGCCGAACGTGCTCAAGTTCTCGCTGAACCTGCTCGGCGACCTGAAGCCGCGCGCCTACACCAGGGACTTCGACTGGGGCGTGCCGGTCCCGCTGGACGGCTGGCGGGACCGCGACGACAAGCGGATCTACGTCTGGTTCGACGCGGTGGTCGGGTACCTGTCCGCCTCGATCGAGTGGGCCAGGCGGACCGGTGACCCGGACGCGTGGCGGGCCTGGTGGCAGTCCGACGACGCCGAGTCCTATTACTTCATGGGCAAGGACAACATCGTCTTCCACGCCGAGATCTGGCCGGCCATGCTGCTCGGCTACAGCGGCCTGGGCGACAAGGACGGCAAGCCGGGCTCGCTTGGGCCGCTGAAACTGCCGACCGAGGTGGTCTCCAGCGAGTTCCTCACCATGGAGGGCCGCAAGTTCTCCTCGTCCCGCTCGGTGGTCATCTACGTGCGCGACTTCCTGGACCGCTACGACGTGGACGCGCTGCGCTACTACGTGGCGGTGGCCGGCCCGGAGAGCCAGGACACCGATTTCACCTGGTCGGAGTTCATCCGGCGGAACAACGACGAGCTGCTGGCCAACTGGGGCAACCTGGTCAACCGCTGCGTCTCGTTCGCGGCCCGCAACATCGGCTCGATCCCGCCCGCGGGCCAGGCGACCGAGGCTGATGCGCAGATACTCCAGCGCTCCGCCGATTCGTTCGCGGTCGTGGGTGAGGCGCTGTCCCGGTCCCGGTTCAAGGCGGCCATCACCGAGACCATGCGCACCCTGGCCGAGGCCAACAAGTACCTGTCCGACCAGGCGCCGTGGAAGCTGCGCGAGTCCGACCCGGACCGGATGCGGGCGATCTGCCATGTGGCCCTCCAGCTGGTGGACGACGGGAAGACGCTGCTGACCCCGTTCCTGCCGGGCTCCTCGCAGAAGGTGTTCGAGATGCTGGGCGGCCAGGGCAGCTGGTCCGGCGAGCCGAGGATCTCCGAAGTGGACGAGGACGGCGGGCCGTCCTACCCGGTGATCACCGGTGACTACTCCGGCGCCGCGGCCTGGCGGTCGTCCCCGATCCGGCCGGGCACGCCGCTGGCGGCGCCGAAGCCGCTGTTCGCCAAGCTCGACCCGGCGGTGGCGGATGAGGAGCTGGCCCGGCTGGAGCACGGCCAGGCGGGCCAGCGGTGAGCGGCGGGCGCGGGCCGGGCCGCGCCGCCCGCGCCGCGCCCGCGGCTGCCCCGCCGCCGGAGCCGCTGCCCGCCCCGGCGTTCGACAGCCACTGCCACCTGGACATGATCGAGCGCCCGGTCGGCCAGGTCCTGGACGAGGCGCGCCAGGCCGGGATCACCAGGGTCATCACGGTGGGCTGCGACCTGCCGTCGTCGCGCTGGGCGGTCCGGTGCGCGGCCGAGCAGCCGGGCGTCTACGCCGCGGTGGCGATCCACCCGAACGAGACAGCGCGGGCCGTCGCCGATGGCGCCGACCGGGACGCGGTGCTGGCCGAGATCGCCGGGCTGGCCGCCTCCCCGCTGGTCCGGGCGGTCGGCGAGACCGGGCTTGACTACTACCGGGACAGCGCGCCGCCGCAGGTGCAGCGGGACTGGTTCCGCGCGCACATCGAGATCGCCAAGCGGTCCGGCAAGCCGCTGATGATCCACGACCGGGACGCGCACGCCGACGTGCTGGCCATCCTGGCTGACGAGGGCCCGCCCGAGCAGGTCATCTTCCACTGCTTCTCCGGCGACGCGGCGCTGGCCAAGCAGTGCGCCGAGGCCGGCTACCTGCTCAGCTTCGCCGGGACGGTCACGTTCGGCAACGCGCAGCAGCTGCGGGACGCGGCGGCCGCGGTGCCCGCGGAGCAGATCCTGGTGGAGACCGACGCGCCGTTCCTGACCCCGGTGCCGAACCGCGGCAAGTCGAACGCCCCGGCGCAGGTCGCGCACACGCTGCGCGCGGTGGCCGAGGTCAGGCAGATGAGCACCGAGGCGCTCTGCGCGGCGGTCACCGCCACCGGGGAGCGCGTCTTCGGCCCCTGGCCGCAGTAGCGGTGGCCGTGCCCGGACCTGCTCGGTCCCAGCGAGATCCGGGCCATGGCGGCCCGGCTCGGGCTGCGGCCGGCCAAGCGGCTCGGCCAGAACTTCGTGGTCGACGCCGGGACCGTGAGCCGGATCACCGCGCTGGCCGGCCTGGACCCCGCCGACGCCGTGCTCGAGGTCGGGCCCGGGCTCGGCTCGCTGACCCTGCCGCTGCTGGCAGCGGCCCGGCGGGTGATCGCGGTCGAGCTGGATCCGGTGCTGGCCGCCGAGCTGCCCCGGACCGTGGCGGCCAGGGCGCCCGGCCTGGCCGGGCGGCTGGCGGTGGTGACCGGCGACGCGGCCCGGGTGACCCGGCTGCCGGGCCCGCCGCCCGGCGTGCTGGTCGCCAACCTGCCGTACAACGCGGCCGTCCCGGTGCTGCTGCACCTGCTGGCCACGTTCGGCTCGCTGCGCCGCGCGCTGGTGATGGTGCAGGCCGAGGTGGCCGACCGGATGACCGCGCCGCCGGGCGGCCGTAGCTACGGCGTGCCGTCGGTCAAGCTCGCCTGGTACGGGACCGCGCGGCGGGCGGGGTCGGTGCCGCGGAGCGTGTTCTGGCCGGTGCCGAGGGTCGATTCCGGGCTGGTCGCGTTCGCCCGGCACGACCGGCCGCAGCGCCGGTCCCGGTGACCCGGCCGGCGGTTCCGGCGAGTCGGCTGGTTCCGGCGCGGCGGCGGTCAGCCGGGAAGAGGTGTTCGCGGTCGTGGATGCGGCGTTCTCGCAGCGGCGCAAGACGCTCAGGTCGGCGCTGGCGGCCTGGGCGGGCTCGGCGGCCAGGGCCGAGCTGATCCTGCGCGCGGCCGGGGTCGACCCGGCTCTGCGCGGCGAGGCGCTCGGAGTAGCCGACTTCGCCTGCATCGCCGCAGCGGGACTCGCCGTCGGCGGGGAGTCCCCTCATTATCCTGTAAAGAAAATGCTGTCCTGACAGAACTTTGTTTACGTGATCATGCCGCAGGCGCGCGCCGCGCGCACCGCGGCCGTGCCCGGCGGGCGCCGCACCCGGAACTCCTGCGATCATGGGAGCGTGAGCCAGCAGACCGCCACCCAGGGCCGCCTGGCCGTGACCGTCCGCGTGCCGGCCAAGCTGAACCTCCAGCTGGCCGTCGGCCCGCCGCGTGCCGACGGGTTCCACGACGTGGTCACCGTGTACCACGCGGTGTCGCTGTTTGACGAGGTGACGGTCGGCCCGGCGGGCAGGACCGAGGTGCGGGTGACCGGGGAGGGCGCGCCGTCGGTGCCCAAGGGCAACGCCAACCTCGCGGTCCGGGCGGCGGCCGCGCTGGCCAGGGCGACCAGGGGCCGCCGCGGCGGCTCGTCCGCGGTGCGGATCGAGATCCGCAAGCGGATCCCGGTGGCCGCCGGGCTGGCCGGCGGCAGCGCGGATGCGGCCGCCGCGCTGGTGGCCTGCAACGAGCTGTGGCGCACCGGGCTGAGCCAGCAGCAGCTCAGCGAGATCGGCGCCGAGGTCGGCAGTGACGTGCCGTTCGCCCTGGCCGGCGGCACCGCGGTGGGGCAGGGCCGGGGCGAGCTGCTGACCGCGGCGCTGGCGGCCGGGACCTACCACTGGGTGCTCGCGTTCTCCGGCAGCGGGCTGTCCACCCCCGAGGTCTACGCGACCTGCGACCGGCTCCGCGCGGTCCGGGCGGCGGCCGGCGGCGAGACCGGGCGGGCCGGGAGTACCGGGAGTACCGGGACCAGGCACGTTCCGGCGCCGAAGCTGAGTACCGCGCTGATGGCGGCGCTGCGCACCGGCGACCCGGCCGCGGTCGGCCCGCTGCTGGCCAACGACCTCCAGCCCGCCGCGCTGTCGCTGCTGCCGGACCTGCGCCGCGCGCTGGCCGCGGGCCGGGAGCACGGCGCGCTCGGCGGGATCGTCTCCGGGTCCGGCCCGACCTGCGCGTTCCTGGCCGCCGAGCGCGGAGCAGGCGCGCGAGCTCGCGGTCTCGCTGACCGGCGCCGGCGTCTGCCGCGCGGTGGCCAGGGTCAGCGGGCCGGTGCCGGGCGCGGCCGTGGTCCCGGCCGCCGACCGCGGGTGACGCGGTACGCAGAGGGGTGAGCGCGGGTGAACCTGGTCAACCTGGAGGCCGCGGCCAAGGCCTACGGCGACCGGGCGCTGCTGGACCGGGTCTCGATCGGGGTGGCGGCCGGGGACCGGATCGGCGTGGTCGGGCGCAACGGGGCGGGCAAGACCACGCTGCTCGCCGCGCTGGCCGGCACCGCCGAGCTGGACTCGGGCCGGGCCACCAGGGCCGGCGGCACCCGGATCGGCTACCTGCCGCAGCAGGAGGTGCGTGACCGGGCGGGTGCGCGATGTCGTGTTCGGCTCGCTGCCCGAGCACGAATGGGCCGCGCAGCCCGCAGCCGGGCCGTGATCACCGCCCTGCTGTCCGGCCTTGACCTCGACCAGGACGCGAAACGGATTTCTGGCGGCGAGCGCCGCCGGGTAGCGCTGGCCGCGCTGCTGCGCACGACCCATGACCTGCTGCTGCTGGATGAGCCGACCAACCACCTGGACCTGGAGGCCATTCGCTGGCTGGCCGGCTACCTGCGCGAGCACGCGCGCAGCTACCTGGTCGTCACGCACGACCGGTGGTTCCTGGACGCGGTCAGCGACCGGACCTGGGAGCTGGCCGACGGCCGGGTGCATGCCTACGACGGCGGCTACTCGGCCTACGTGCTGGCCAGGGCGGAGCGGGCCCGGCTGGCCGAGGCGAGCGACCAGCGCCGGCGCAACCTGCTGCGCAAGGAGCTCGCCTGGCTGCGGCGCGGTCCGCCGGCCAGGACCAGCAAGCCGAAGTTCCGGATCGCGGCGGCGACCGCGCTGATCGACGGGGAGCCGCCGCCGCGGGACTCGGTCGAGCTGGCCAGGCTGGCCACCGCCCGGCTGGGCAAGACCGTGCTCGAGCTGGACCGAGGTCACCGTGACCGCCGGGCCGCGGACGCTGCTGGACCAGGTGACCTGGCAGCTCGGGCCGGGCGAGCGGGCCGGGGTGGTGGGGTGAACGGCAGCGGCAAGACCACGCTGCTGCGGCTGCTGGCCGGGACCCTGTCCGGCGCCGGGCGCAGGGCTGAACGTCAGCGGGCGGGTGGTGCGGCGGGCAGACGGTGCGGCTCGGCTATCTCACCCAGGAGCCGCAGCGGGTCGATCCCGGCCTGCGGGCGCTGGAGGCGGCTGAGCAGGTGCGCGGCACGATCGGCGTCGGCACGGGCGAGCCGTCGGCCAGCCAGCTGCTGGACCGGCTCGGGCTGGGCGGGGAGCGGCAGTGGACGCCGGTCGGGGA
Organism: uncultured Actinomycetota bacterium; assembly: GCA_963719705.1. Taxonomy (GTDB): domain Bacteria; phylum Actinomycetota; class Actinomycetes; order Streptosporangiales; family Streptosporangiaceae; genus CAVRCV01. The sequence continues at coordinate 159,651 of CAVRCV010000002.1, read as the reverse complement.
GCTGTCCGGCGGCGAGCGGCGGCGGCTGCAGCTGCTGCTGGTGCTGCTGGGCGAGCCGAACGTGCTGCTGCTTGACGAGCCGACTAACGATCTCGACATCGACACCCTGAACGAGCTTGAGGACCTGCTCGACGGCTGGCCGGGCTCGGCCGTCGTGGTCAGCCACGACCGGTACTTCCTGGAGCGGGTCACCGATCACGTGCTCGGGCTGATCGGCGGCAGCTGGCCTACCTGCCCGGCGGCGTCGATGAGTACCTGGAGCTGCGCGGCCGGCAGCGGGCCAGCCGGGCCGTGACCGGGCAGCCGGCCGGGGCCGGTGCGGCCCGGCGGGCGGATGCGGCCGGGACCGGGCCCGCGGCCGGCCAGCCGGTGACGGCCGCCCGGCAGCGGGCCGGGCAGAAGGAGCTTGCCCGGCTGGACCGCCAGCTCGCCCGGCTGGCGGCGGAGGAGGACCAGCTGACTGAGGCGCTGGCCCGCAGCGCGGCCGACTACGCCGCCCTGATCGAGCTCGGCGGCCAGCTCCGCGCGCTGGCAGAACGCAAGGACAGCCTGGAAGAACGCTGGCTGGAGCTGGCCGAGGAACTGGGCCGCTGAGTCTCGTGGCGCAGTGCGGCCGGTGCCTGCCGTCCAGGCTGGTGCCGTGGCGTCGAAGGGGGCGAGCAGAACCCGGAGCAGGCCGGCCAGCTCGCGCCGCTGCTGGTCGTCCAGGCCGGTCAGCAGCTCGTGCTCGCTGCGCAGCAGGTCGGCCAGCGCGGCGTCGGCGGCCGCCTTGCCCTGCTCGGTCAGCGTGACCAGTACGCCGCGCTTGTCCAGCGGAGCCGGGTGCCTGCTGACCAGCCCGGCGGCGGCCAGCCGGTCGATCCGGTTGGTCATCGTGCCGGAGGTCACCAGCGTGGCCCGCAGCAGCGCGCCGGGGCTGAGCTGATACGGCGGCCCCTGCCGGCGCAGCGCGGACAGCACGTCGAACTCCCAGGTCTGCAGGCCGTGCGCGGCATACGCCGCCTGCCGGGCCCGGTCCAGGTGCCTGGCCAGCCGGGATACCCGGCTGAGCACCTGGAGCGGCTCGATGTCGAGATCGGGGCGCTCGGTCCGCCACGCCGCGACCAGCTCGTCCACCTCGTCGCGCAGCCCGGCGCCGGGCGGCTCCCGGTGCGGCCACGCATTCTGCGCCATGTCCGCAGCATATCTCTTGACATCGAGACTTCGGCCCGGTACAACGTGAGGGAGTTATCTTGATATCAAGAGACTGTCCGGAAGCTCCGGGGAGGTCGCATGTGGGATCCGGCGCAGTACCTGCGGTTCGCCGATGAGCGGTCGCGGCCGTTCTTCGACCTGCTTGGCCGGGTCGGGGCGGAGCATCCCCGCCTGGTAGCGGACCTGGGCTGCGGCCCTGGCCAGCTCACCCTGGCCCTGGCCAGCCGCTGGCCGGACGCGCAGGTCCTAGGCATCGACAGCTCGGCCGAGATGATCGAGCGGGCCAGCGCGCTGCTGCGGGACAGCGGGAAGGGCCGGGACGACCGGGACGCGCGAACGGGACGGGACTGGACGGACTGGCCGGGACCGCCGGCCGGGTCAGCTTCGCGCTCGGCGACGTCGAGCGGTGGCAGCCGGACCCGCCGCCGGACGTGATCGTCAGCAACGCGGTGCTCCAGTGGGTGCCCGGCCACCTGGACCTGCTGCCGCGCTGGGCCGCCGCGCTGCCGGCCGGCGGCTGGCTGGCCATCCAGGTGCCGGGCAACTTCGACCAGCCGAGTCATGCGATCCTGCGCGACCTGGCCGGATCGGCCCGGTGGCGGCCGCTGCTGGCCGGGGTGCGGCTGAACCGGCAGTCCGCCGATCCCGGTGCGTACCTGGACCTGCTGGCCAGGGCGGGCTGCGAGGTGGACGCCTGGGAGACCACCTACCTGCACCTGCTCCAGGGCACCGATCCGGTGCTGGACTGGTACCGGGGCAGCGGGCTGCGCCCGGTGCTCGCCGCGCTGCCGGAGGAGGCGGCCGCGGGGTTCCTGGCCGAGTACGGCGAGCGGGTGCGCGAGGCCTATCCGGCCGCTCCGTACGGCACCGTGCTGCCGTTCCGCCGGGTATTCGCGGTCGCCCGCAAGCGCTAGGGCCGCCCCGTATGCCTGCGGGTCACGGCCTAGCCGTCGTCGGCCAGCCGCCGCCGGGCCTCGGGCGATATCCGCGGCTCGGGATCGAGCTGGGACAGGCCGTGCCAGGCCAGGTTGACCAGGTGCGCGGCCATCTCCTCCAGCCCCGGCTTGCGGGCGTCGAGCCACCACTGGCCGGTGAACGCGACCATGCCCACCAGCATCTGCGCGTACATCGGGGCGAACTTCGGGTCGTAGCCCCGGTCGCGCAGCACGTCGCCGAGGATGTACTCCACCTGGCTGGCGATGTCGCTGATCAGGCTGCTGAACGTGCCGGAGCCGGAGCCGGGCGGGGAGTCCCGGACCAGGATCCGGAACCCGTCGGAGTTGTCCTCGATGTAGCGCAGCAGGGACACCGCGGCCGCCTCGAACTTCTCCAGCGTGTCCTCGCCCGCCAGCAGCGTGGTGGCCATGGTCAGGAACCGGTCGACCTCGCGGTCGACCACGACCGCGTACAGGCCCTCCTTGCCGCCGAAGTGCTCGTACACCACCGGCTTGGACACGCCGGCCTGGGCCGCGATCTCCTCGATCGAGGTGCCGTCCAGGCCGCGCGCCGCGAACAGGCGGCGGCCCACGTCCAGCAACTGCTCCCGGCGCTCCTTGCCGGTCATTCTCTTGCGGCTGGAGGCGGCAGATTGGCTGGGCACCGCTCCATAATGTCGGCCATTTGCCCCGGCAGCCAATTGGCTTTGCCTGACCGGCCGAGTTAGCCCGGCTCGACAGCCGCAGGCCGGGCCAGTGCCCGCCTGGTCATCGAGCCGAGCCTGCGGGTGCCGCCGGTGCGCTTGCCGGTCAGCCGGCCCTCGTCCGGCCACCGTACGTCGTAGCACCAGGCCGAGCTTCTCCGCCAGCCAGATCACCCTGGCCGCGATGTCGATCTGGCCCCGCAGCACGCCGTGCCGGGCGCAGGTCGGGTCGGCGTGGTGCAGGTTGTGCCAGGACTCGCCGAAGGACAGGATCGCCAGCCAGGACACGTTCCTGGACTTGTCCCGCACCTCGAACTCCTCCTTGCCGAAGGTGTGGCAGATCGAGTTGATGGACCAGGTGATGTGGTGCAGGAACGCGATGCGCACCAGCGTGGCCCAGAAGAACGCGGTCGCCGCGCCCGCCCACGACATTGACCACAGCCCGCCGATCAGGGCCGGGGCCAGCATCGAGACCGCCACCCAGCCGCCGAACCAGCGGGAGATCCGGGACACGTCGCGGTCCGCCAGCCAGTCCGGGCAGAACTTCCGCTGCGACGTGACCGCGCCGTCCATCAGCCAGCCGATGTGCGCGTACACCAGGCCCTTGGTCAGCGCCTTCCAGTCGTCGCCGAACCGCCACGGCGAGTGCGGGTCGCCCTCCCGGTCGCTGTACTTGTGGTGCCGCCGGTGGTCGGCGACCCAGCTGAGCACCGGGCCCTCGATGGCCAGGCTGCCGGCGATCGCGAGCGCGATCTTGAAGCCGCGCACCGCCTTGAACGAGCCATGGGTGAAGTACCGGTGCAGGCCCACGCTGATGCCGAGGCCGGACACGTAGTAGAACGCGACCGCGAGCACGATGTCGTGCCAGCCGAGGCCCCAGCCCCACGCCAGCGGCACCGCGGCGATCAGTGCCAGCAACGGCACGGCGACGAACGCGCCGACCAGGACGCGGGTGCCAGGGCCGCGCTGCCCCGGCTCGATATCCGGCCGGGCAGCCCCCTGGCCGGCCGCCGGCGGCTGCAGCCCGCCCGGTTCCGGCAGGGCCTGTGCTGTTCCCGGCAGGGCCTGTGCCGTCTCCGGCGTGGTCAGATCGGCGGTTGCGGTCATGGGAACCTCGCTTGGTGGTCGCCGGGCTGTGGCTGCGCGCTCCGCATATACCAAGGGCAAGGGCCGATGCAAATACGCTTACGTAACCGTAGCTTACGCTACCGTAGGTTGTGCAAGAGCCAGCCGAACATCGCCCGAACTCGGCATGAAACATCTAGCTGCTGCCCGCTCCGGGTGGATAACCGGTGGTAACCGGTGAACGTGCACTGCCCGGCTCGGGCCTGCGGAAACGGCAGCGCGGCGGAAATCTGCACGGCGGACGGCAGGACAGTTCCGGCGCCTGGATTCGAACCAGGATCAACCAGTTCCAAGGACTGGTGGGTTGCCAGTTACCCCACGCCGGAGCGGAACAGTGATCGGACCAGCTGGCATCAACGATACCGAGACGGCGGGCCCGGGGCGGGACGGCTCAGGCGGCCGGGCGGTATCCTGCCGGAGTCGGGCGGGTGAACCGCCACGGGGGCGGCCACCCTGGCCTGCACCGAATGCCGGCCCGCAGCCGCGATGTGGCCTGCGCCTGTTGAGCGGGCCTGCGGCTGCACGGCAGGCAGCGAGACCGATCGGGTAGCGACACCGAGGAGCCGAGCCCAGTGAGTGCGACCGGTCCGGCCGCCGTCATCATCCTTGCGGCGGGCGAGGGAACGCGGATGAAGACATCCGCCCCGAAGATGCTGCACGAGGTCTGCGGCCGGACCATGCTGGGCCACGTGCTGGCCGCGGCCAGAGAGCTCTCTCCCGGCCGGATCATCGTGGTGGTTAACGACCGCCGCGGGCAGGTGGCCGGCTACCTGGCGAAGCATGCCCCCGAGGCGCAGATCGTGGTGCAGGACCGGGCCACCGGCTGGGGCACCGGGCACGCGGTCCGCAGCGTGACCGAGGCCGTCGGGGTGATCCACGGCACCGTGGTGGTGACCTACTCCGATACCCCGCTGCTGCGCGGGCGCACCCTGGCCGACCTGGTCAGCGCGCACGCGTCGGCCGCGGCCGCGGTCACCATCCTGGCCGTGCGGGCGCCGGACCCGGCCGGCTACGGCCGGATCGTGCGGGACGCCTCCGGCACGTTCGCCCGGATCGTCGAGGAAGCGGACGCGACCCCCGAGCAGCGGGCGATCACCGAGGTCAACTCCGGCATGTACGCGTTCAGCGGCGACCTGCTGGCCGACGCGGTGAAGCGGGTGCCGACCGACAACGCCAAGGGCGAGGAGTACCTCACCGACGTGGTGACGATCCTGCGCGGCGACGGCTACCCGGTGGGGATCGTCTGGTGCCAGGACTTCGAGGAGGTCTGTGGCGTCAACGACCAGGCCCAGCTGGCCTTCGCCCGCGCGAGTGCTGAACCGGCGGCTGCTTGATTCCTGGCTGGGTGCCGGGGTGACGATCGTGGATCCCGGCACCACCTGGGTCGATGTGGGCGTGCGCCTGGCGGCCGGGGCGCAGATCGGGCCCTGCACCCAGCTGGAGGGCAGCACCTCGGTGGCCGGCGGTGCCAGGATCGGGCCGGGCACCCTGCTGCGGGACACCGAGGTGGCGCCCGGCGCCCTGGTGATCAGCTCGGTGTGCGAGTCCGCCTATGTCGGCGAGGGCGCCACGGTGGGGCCGTTCGCCCACCTGGCGCCGGGGACCAGGGTGGAGCCCGGCCAGCGGGTGACCGGACCCGGCAATGACTAGCTGCTGACCAGCGAGCCGAGGAGAACCCCCGAGATGACCGGCATCACCGCGAAGAACGAGAAGAAGCTGATGCTCTTCTCGGGCCGCGCTTATCCCGAGCTCACCAGCGAGATCGCCACCTGCCTGGGCATCGAGCCCGCGCCGACCACCCTGTACGACTTCGCCAACGGCGAGATCTTCGTCCGGTTCCTGGAGTCGGTCCGCGGCTGCGACGCGTTCGTGCTGCAGAGCCACACCGCGCCGATCAATCAGTGGATCATGGAACAGCTGATCATGGTCGATGCCCTCAAACGGGCCTCGGCGAAGCGGATCACCGTGGTCGCGCCGTTCTTCGGCTACGCGCGGCAGGACAAGAAGAGCCGCGGCCGGGAGCCGATCTCGGCCCGGCTGATGGCCGACCTGTTCCTGCACCGCGGGCGCCGACCGGCTGATGGCGGTCGACCTGCACACGGCGCAGATCCAGGGCTTCTTCGACGGCCCGGTGGACCACCTGTTCGCGCTGCCGATCCTGGCCGACTACGTGCAGAGCCAGCTCGATGTGTCGCAGGTCACCGTGGTGGCCCCGGACGCCGGCCGGGTGCGGGTGTGCGAGCGGTGGACCGACCGGCTCGGCTGCCCGCTGGCGATCATCCACAAGCGCCGGGATCCGGACGTGGCGAACAAGGTGCGGATCCTCGAGGTGGTCGGCCAGGTCCGGGGGCGGACCTGCATCATCGTGGACGACATGATCGACACCGGCGCGACGATCGCGAACGCGGCCGAGACGCTGTTCGACGAGGGCGCCAGCCGGGTGGTGGTCACCGCCACCCACGGCGTGCTGTCCGGCACGGCCGTGGACCTGCTGAAGAACTCGAAGGTCGGCGAGGTGATCGTGACCAACACGCTGCCGATCCCGGCGGAGAAGCGGTTCGACAAGCTCACCGTGCTGTCGATCGCGCCGCTGATCGCCAGGGCGATCAACGAGGTATTCAGCGACGGGTCGGTCACCAGCCTGTTCGACGGCCAGAGCTGACCGGGCGGTCCGTTAAGACTGTCGGAGCCGGCCGGCGCGGCTGCTAAACTTCGCGGGGATTCCCGCATATAGCCGTCAGGCCTGAGGAGTATTACCGTGCCCGAGGTACACATCGCCGCCCAGCCGCGGACCGAGTTCGGCAAGGGCCCGGCTCGCCGGGAGCGGCGGGCCGGCCGGGTGCCCGCCGTGCTGTACGGACACGGCACCGAGTCGAGGCACGTCAGCCTGCCCGGCCACGACGTGCTGCTCGCGCTGCGCACGGCCAACGTGCTGATCCGGCTGGACGGGCTGCCGGGCGGCAGCGAGCTGGCGCTGCCGAAGGCGGTGCAGCGGGACCCCATCAAGGGCTCGGTCGAGCACGTTGACCTGCTCCTGGTCCGCCGCGGCGAGAAGGTGACCGTGGACGTGCCGGTCACCGTCACCGGCGAGCTGGCCCCGGACGGGCTGCTGGACCAGCAGCTAGTCCAGATCGCGGTAGAAGCCGAGGCCACCAGCATCCCCAGCGGCATCGAGGTCAGCATCGAGGGCATGCAGGTCGGTGCCTCGGTACACGCCGGCGACCTGGACATGCCGGCCGGCACGACCCTCGCGGTCGATCCCGAGGTGCTGGTGCTGCACGTGATCGCGGCGCCGACGGCCGAGCAGATGGAGGCCGAGATCGGCGTGCCGGAGGCCGAGGCCGCTGCCGAGGCACCGCCGGAGCCGGTGGAAGAGGGCGCCGCCCCGGCGCCCCCGGCCGAGCCGACGTCCTGACCGGCCGCGGTCCGCTGGCACGCCCGCGCTGGCTGGCCGGCCGGGACCGGAACCGTTCAGGGGAACGCGGGGAGCGCGCCATATGGCCGAGGAGCGCTGGCTGATCGTCGGCCTGGGCAATCCCGGCCGGTCGTATGCGGGTAACCGGCACAACGCCGGGTTCCTGGTGGCCGACCTGCTCGCGGCGCGGGCAGGGATCCGGTTCAGGCGGGACCGGTCCCGGGCAGAGGTGGCGACCGGCCAGATCGCCGCGGTGCCGGTCATCCTGGCGAAGCCGAAGACGTTCATGAACCTGTCCGGCGGCCCGGTCGCGTCGCTCTGCGGTTACTACCGGATTCCGCCGGACCGGATCGTGGCCCTGCACGACGAGCTGGACCTGCCGTTCGGAACCATCAGGCTGAAGCTGGGCGGCGGGGACAACGGGCATAACGGGCTGCGCTCGGTAACCGCCGTCATCGGCCGGAACTACTACCGGGTCCGGCTGGGCATCGGCCGGCCGTCCGGCCCGATGGACCCCGCGGACTACGTGCTACATGATTTCTCCGCCGCCGAGCGGGCGCAGCTGCCCGAGGTGCTCGGCCGGGCCGCGGACGCCACCACGACGCTGCTGACATCCGGGCTTACCGCGGCGCAGAACGAGTTTCACTCGGTTGGCCCGTCCGCATAGCGCTGTCCTGCGAGTTTGCTGACCTGCAACGTTGCTGGTACCACCGGGACGCCTGCGACTCGTGTTGACCTCTGGTCACTTTGCGCTAACTTAGAGCGACTAGCCCGTACATGACGTAAGATGCTGGCTCTCGCATGAATTGATGTCAACCGCTCGTTATGTGTAGGCGTCATGTCTACAGGCCCAGGGTGTACGCCAGGTAAACGCCGCGGGCCCGGTGCGGTCCGTTCGGGGGCTGTGGTGCGAAAGGGGGACAGGCGTGGCCGGTGAGACAGCGTTTGACGCTGTTCCCCGGCGGCTCGACCGAGCCGTCGCGCGCCTTGCTGCCCAGCACGCGGGACTGTGGACGAGCGGCTACCTGCGCCGGGCCGCGATAGCCGACGGCTGCTGCGGCCTGGTCGCCGGCGTGCTGGCCTTCCAGCTTCGCTTCGACGACACCGGGCACCACCCGGACCTCTACGTGGCCCTCAGCCTGGGCCTGCCGCTGCTGTGGCTGCTCACCCTGGCGCTGGTCGGCGGGTATGACTCGCGCTTCATCGGGGTCGGCTCCGATGAGTTCCGCCGGGTGCTCAACGCCGGCGTGTTCCTGACCGCCGGGGTGGCCATCCTGGCCTACGCCAGCAACACCCACCTGGCCCGCGGCTACGTGGTGATCGCGCTGCCCTGTGCCACCCTGTTCAGCCTGCTGACCAGGTTCACGCTGCGCAAGCGGCTGCACAAGGTGCGGGCACTCGGCGGCTGCATGCGCAAGGTGGTCGTGGTCGGCTACGCGGGCGTCGCCGCCGACCTGGCCGAGGTACTGCGCCGGGAGACCTACCACGGGCTCACCGTGGTCGCCGCCTGCCTGGCCGGCCAGGAAACGCCGGCCGTGATCGCCGGCGTGCCGGCATTTGCCGGGCTCGGCAACGTGGCCACCGTGGTGTCGGAGTTCGAGGCCGACACGGTGGCCGTGCTGGCCTGCCCGGAGATGAGCGGGGTACGGCTGCGCGAGCTCGCCTGGGAACTGGAGAAGACCGGCACCGACCTGTGCGTCGCGCCCGCGCTGCTGGACGTGGCGGGCCCGCGGACCACGATCCGGCCGGTAGCCGGGCTGCCGGTGCTGCACATGGATCATCCGGAGTTCACCGGGGGCAGGCGGGTGATCAAGGGAGTGTTTGACCGGGTACTCGCGCTGGTCGCGCTGGTCGTCGGCGCGCCGGTGTTCGCGGCCGCGGCGGTGGCGATCTGGCTGGGGGACGGCGGCCCGGTGCTGTTCCGGCAGACCCGGGTGGGCAAGGACGGGCGGGACTTCACGGTGCTGAAGTTCCGGACCATGGTGACCGACGCGGAAGAGCGCAAGGCTGCGCTGGCCGGCAGCAACGAGCACAGCGGCGTGCTGTTCAAGATCCGGGACGACCCGCGGATCACCCGGGTGGGGGGCTGGCTGCGCCGGTGGTCCCTGGATGAGCTGCCGCAGCTGGTGAACGTGCTGGTGGGGGACATGTCGCTGGTGGGACCGCGGCCGGCGCTGCCGCAGGAGGCGGCCCAGTACGGGGATCATGTGCGGCGGCGGCTGGCGGTCAAGCCGGGCCTGACCGGGCTGTGGCAGGTGAGCGGCCGGTCCGACCTGTCCTGGGATGAGTCGGTGCGGCTGGACCTGCGGTACGTGGAGAACTGGTCGTTCGTGCTGGACCTGCAGATCCTGTGGAAGACCTGCTCGGCCGTCTTCCGCGGCTCCGGCGCCTACTAGGCTTGGCAGCCTGGTCACCCAGCCTGGTTCACGGAGCCCCGCATGCCGGTATCTGATCACGATCTCGCCGACCAGCTCGCCGCGGAGGCGGGCCGCCGGCTGCTCGCGCTCCGGGCGTGCGGCGGAGATCCCGGCGCGCTGCGCCGGGACGGCGACGCCAGCTCCCATGACTTCCTGGTCACCGAGCTGGCCCGGCTGCGCCCGGAGGACGCGGTGCTGTCCGAGGAGGGCAAGGACGACCAGGCCCGGCTGAGCCGGGACCGGGTCTGGATCGTGGATCCGCTGGATGGCACCAGGGAGTTCGGCGAGGACGGCCGCACCGACTGGGCGGTGCACGTGGCGCTGTGGCAGTCCGGGCGAGCTCACCGCCGGGGCGGTGGCACTGCCTGCCCAGGGCATGGTGCTCAGCACCGCCCGCCAGCCGCCCCGGCCCCCGGCAGCACCGCCGGGTCCGATGGTGGCCAGGCGCCGCGGATAGTGGTGAGCCGGACCAGGCCGCCGGAGTTCGTGCACGAGGTGGCGAGCCAGGCTCGGCGCGGTGCTGGTGCCGCTCGGCTCGGCCGGGGCGAAGGCCGCCGCGGTGATCCGCGGCGAGGCGGACGCCTATGTGCACGGTGGCGGCCAGTACGAGTGGGACTCGGCCGCCCCGGTCGCGGTGGCCAGGGCCGCTGGCCTGCACGCATCCAGGATCGACGGCTCCGAGCTGAGGTACAACCAGCCCCGGCCGGAGGTTCCGGACCTGGTGATCTGCCCGGTCGCCCTGGCTGGCCCGCTACTCGACGCGATCGGCTCCGCCCGCAGCTGGCGGGGCTAGCGGCAGAGCGGTCTGCCCCGGCCGCGTATCGGGATATGCTGGCCTGTCTTGTGACGCTCGCACGCCCCACGGAGTCTTACTGATGGCAGTTCCGCGTTCCGATTACCAGCTTTCCCAGCTCGATGTGCTGCAGGCCGAGTCCATCCACGTGTTCCGGGAGGTAGCCGCCGAGTTCGAGCGGCCGGTGCTGCTGTTCTCCGGCGGGAAGGACTCGCTGGTGATGCTGGCGCTGGCGCAGCGGGCGTTCTGGCCGGCCCGGATCCCGTTCCCGGTCATGCACGTGGACACCGGCCACAACTTCCCCGAGGTGCTGGACTACCGGGACCGGACGGTGGGCGGCCTCGGCGTGCGGCTGATCGTCGCCTCGGTGCAGGACTCGATCGACGCGGGCAAGGTGACCGAGGAAACCGGCCGCTGGGCCAGCCGGAACAAGCTCCAGACCACGACCCTGCTGGACGCGATCGCTGAGCACCGGTTCGACGCGGTCTTCGGCGGCGGCCGCCGGGACGAGGAGAAGGCCAGGGCCAAGGAGCGGGTGTTCTCGTTCCGGGACGAATTCGGCCAGTGGGATCCGAAGAACCAGCGCCCGGAGCTGTGGAGCCTGTACAACACCAGGATCCGGCGCGGTGAGCAGATCCGGGTGTTCCCGCTGTCCAACTGGACCGAGCTGGACGTCTGGCACTACATCGCCAGGGAGAACCTGGAGATCCCGTCCATCTACTACGCCCACCGCAGGGCGGTGTTCGAGCGGGACGGCATCCTGCTCGCCGACAACGAGTTCATCAGCCGGGGCGAGGACGAGCCGGTGTTCGAGGCCAGCGTCCGGTACCGCACCGTCGGAGACATGACCTGCACCGGCGCGGTGGAGTCCACCGCGACCACGATCGAGCACGTGATCGCGGAGATCGGTGCCACCCGGATCACCGAGCGCGGCCAGACCAGGGCCGATGACCGGGCCAGCGAGGCAGCGATGGAGGACCGGAAGCGGGAGGGGTACTTCTGATGACGCCGCACATGGACATCCTGCGGCTGGCGACCGCGGGGTCGGTGGACGACGGCAAGAGCACGCTGATCGGGCGGCTGCTGTACGACTCGAAGGCGATCTTCGAGGATCAGCTGGCCGCGGTCGAGCGCACCAGCCGGGAGCGCGGCGAGGACTACACCAACCTCGCCCTGCTGACCGACGGGCTGCGGGCCGAGCGGGAGCAGGGCATCACCATCGACGTCGCCTATCGCTACTTCGCCACGCCGCGGCGCAAGTTCATCATCGCGGACACGCCCGGCCACATCCAGTACACCAGGAACATGGTCACCGGCGCCTCCACCGCCGACCTGGCGATCGTGCTGGTGGACGCGCGCAACGGGCTGACCGAGCAGAGCAGGCGGCATGCCTTCCTGGCCACCCTGCTCCGGGTGCCGCACCTGGTGCTGGCGGTGAACAAGATGGACCTGGTCGGCTACGACCGCGCGGTGTTCGAGCAGATCATGGAGGAGTTCACCTCGTTCGCGACCAAGCTGGAGATCGGTGACCTGGCGTTCATCCCGATCTCGGCCCTGCACGGGGACAACGTGGTCGAGCGGTCGGCGAACACCCAGTGGTACGCGGGGCCGTCCCTGCTGCATCACCTGGAGCATCTGCACATCGCCTCGGACCGCAACCTGATCGACGTGCGGTACCCGGTGCAGTACGTGATCAGGCCGCACCAGGCCACCGATCCCGAGCTGCACGACTACCGCGGCTACGCCGGCCAGGTGGCGGGCGGGGTGCTCAAGCCGGGGGACGAGGTCCTGCACCTGCCGTCCGGGCTGACCACGACCATCAGGCGGATCGACACCGCGGCCGGGCCGGTGGCCGAGGCGTTCCCGCCCATGTCGGTCACCTTGCTGCTGGCCGATGACCTGGACGTGTCCCGCGGTGACATGATCTGCCGGCCGCACAACCAGCCGCAGGCCACCCAGGACGTCGAGGCGATGGTCTGCTGGATGGCCGAGGCGCCGGCCCTCACCAAGGGCAGCCGCCTGCTGGTCAAGCACACCACCCGGACGGTCAAGGCCATCGTCCGGGACCTGCACTACCGGCTGGACGTGAACACCCTGCACCGGGACGACGCGGCGGCCAGGCTCGGCCTGAACGAGATCGGCCGGGTCACGCTGCGGCTCACCCAGCCGGTGTTCTGCGAGCCCTACAGCCGCAACCGGATCACCGGTGGCCTCATCCTGATCGACGAGGCCACCAGCGCCACCGTGGGCGCCGCCATGATCACCGAGGCCAGCTAGCCGCGCCCGCCGGGGTTCAGCTGGTGACGGCCGGACCGGCCGCCACCAGCTGCGAACTCACCCGGACCTGATCGTTACCGACCCCTCTGCCGAGGCGCTGCCGCCCGAGTTGCTGGCCACGACCAGGACACCGAAGGTGCCGGTGAGCAGGCCATGCCGGGGTCCGCCGGAGCCGTTGTAGCTGATCTTGACCAGGCCGGACCGCTGGCTCGGCCGCGCGATCAGGTGCACCACCTTGCCGTTGCTGCCCAGCAGGCAGACGGTGACATCCGCGGCCTGGGACAGGTTGAAGGCAATCGTGGTCTGCCCGCCGCCGGCTTCGAACGCCACCGGGCTGATGCTCAGGCCGGTGATCTTGACCGTGTTGGCGGCGACCGGCGGCTTGGGCGTGGGCGTGGGCCCGGGACCCGGCGCGGGCGGCGGGCTGACCGGCAGCTGACCGCCGGTGCCCGAGGAGGCCACGACCGCGCGCCAGGCGGCGATCGACGGGGCATCGTTGAGCACCAGCCACGGCCACCCGGTCGAGTCAAACAGGGTGCCGAACTGGGCACCCACGCTCACCAGGTAGTTGGCGACTTCCTTCAGCCAGGCGGGACGGTCGGTGACGGTCCCGAGCGCGAACTCGGCGAATCCGAACGGCAGCCCGACGCTCTCCGACGCGGCCACCTCCGGGCCCATGAACTGGGCGGGCGGGGTGGGCTGCGGATTTTTGTCCCACACGGTACCGGCCGGATAGGCATCCCAGCCGAGCGTGCTGATCACGCCGCCGCCCGGCAGGTAGTTCTTCCAGTTGCGGCCGGAGGAGGGACTGAGGTCCCAGTTGGTCAGGATCAGCGTGGACAGCAGGTCCGGGTTATGCGCGCCCCTGGCGATGGCCACGATGTGCGCCCAGGCCGACCGGTACTGGGCCATCGTGAAGTGACCCTGCGAGATGTAGGTCTCCGGTTCCGCCCAGTAGGAGTAGTAGATCTGGTGCCCGGTCGGGGCGGAGTCGAAGAAGCGCCGCAGCGCCGAGTCGTCGGCCCCGGACAGGATCTGCTGTGCGTCGGCGCGGAAGCTGACAATCGCGGCCGACTTGTTGACCCCGACCGCGCCGGAGGTCCAGGCGTTGGCCGGAGGGAGCCCCGGGAAGTAGACCCGGATGATCGGCAGGCGGCCGAACTGGGCGGTAGCGTGCGCCAGCTGGCCCGGGTCTGAGGCGTTGACCCCGAATAGCGGGCCGCTCTTGCCCGCGTCTGTTGACAGGTTGACGTGCTGCTCCACGGCCTGTATCGCGACGCTGGCCCCGGCGAGGGCAGAGGCGATCGCTACCGCGATGACCATGCTGAACCGAGTGGGCCGGAACGCCCGCAGGCCGCGTCGTGCTCCCCTATCGGCCTGGTACTGCCTGTGTCGCTGTGCTGCGTGCCTGCCAGAAGGCGGTTCCACAGTGCAACTCCTCTCCTCGGCCGCCTACCGGGTTAGCTGACGGGTTCGGGCCGGAGCAGCCCTACGGCAGGCCCTGCGCCGCCACTGGCGACACCGGCCCGCCGATTCACCCCAGGGGAACACATGGGTCCCCGGCTCCCTGGCTTCCCAGGGACTCGGCGGTTGCGCTGCCCGTCCGGACCCGGGCGGACAGCAGCGGGGTAATTGCGTTGGACATTAACGGAAACGACAAGCGGGCGTCATGGGAACTGTGAAAGCGCCTGAGACCGCGGTAGCACAGTGTTGCCATGCCGATACCGCAAAACGGCAGGCCGACGGCCCGGCAGTCGGCGGAGATCACCTGCACCACCGTCCCCTCCCCGCCTGCCCCTGTATATCACCAGTTCAGAGGGCCTTCTCCGGAGCGGCGTGAGGGTAGCGTGAGCGCGGCGTGATTTCCGCGTGATACCCGCGATATCGGCTCGTTGCCAACCACGCCGTGCCATCGTCTGGCCGCTGGCGCGCCGTTACCCAGACGGCTCGCGCCGTTACCCACCCGGATCCGCGCCGTTCACCAGGGGTGCCAGGGCGGCGCCCGGCGTGACCTGGGCCGCTGCCCGGGGGGCCAGCGGCCAGGCTGCCGCCGCCCCGGTCGGCTGCCCCGTTGTCCGCCCAGTTCAGAGGCTGTTCACCGGTTCGTCATGTGATGCCGCCAGAGCCAGGTCTGACCGGGCTGGCAGAGATTCTGGGCAAAGATGTCAACCATCCCCTATAGCTGGACGTCCTCCTTCTGCACGGTACGATCGCACTTGTCCGAGGTGGGCGTCGGGGGGCGGCCTGCGCGGGGAGGGGACACTCGGTGGATATATCACCATCGTTAACTGCCGGGTCGGCCTGGCTGGATTATCTGGGTAAATCATAGTTAGAGCATAATTCTGGCTTATATTGATCCGATGGTAGTCTCGCCCCACGGAGGAGGCTGCTGCCGGGTTTGTTTGCTTTTAGAGTTACTCGCCCTGGTACAACCCCCGGATCTGGTGCCACCTAGAGGATCTAGCCGGTAGGGAGGGAAGCGTGCTGCCGAGCCGCGGCGCCCCAGCACTGACAAGCTGCAGCTGGCTGTTCGACCTGCTGTTCTCGTCTCCGGACGCGGGAGCCGGGCGAGCCGGCGTAGCCTGGGCCGCCAACGGCCAGCTGCCGGCCGGCTACCGGCAGGCCGAGCGCTTCGCCGTGCTCCGGCCCGGCACCGACCGCAGCTTTGCCGTCTCGCTGGCCGCCCGGCCGGGCACCGCCTCGGCGCTGACTTCCTACAACGCGCTGCGCCTGGTGCGCCGGCGGCCCGCCCGCCGGCTGCTCGGCCTCGCGCTGCGGACCGGGCTGGCCCAGCCGCTGCTGCGGACCCAGGTAGCCGTCGGCGTCGCGGACGATGACAACGGCGGCGCCGGGCCCGCCGCGCTGCTGACCGAGTACCTCAGCGGGCTGCTGGGCGCCGACCGGGTGATCCTGGCCTTCGGCGCCGCCAGCGGGCCGTACCGCAAGCCGGTGCTCCAGGTCTTCGGCACCGACGGCACGCCGCTCGGCTACGTCAAGGTCGGCTGGAACGACTGGACCAGGGCCGCAGTCGGCCGCGAGGCGGCCGCCCTGCGGGCCTGCGCGGCCGGCCCGATGCGGCTTGGCGTGCCCGCGCTGCTGCATCAGTCCAGCTGGCAGGGCCTGGACCTGATCGTCACCGCGCCGCTGCCGCGCCGGGTGCGCGGTGTCGGAGTCGGGGCTGCCCTGCCGGACGTGCAGATCCTGCGCGAGATCAGCGAGCTGTCCGGTGCCTGGGCCGGGCCGCTGGCCGCCAGCCCGTGGTGGTCCGGCCTGCGCGACCGGATACAGGCGGGCGCGGCGGATCCGGATGCCAGGGCCCGGCTGATCATGGCATCCGACGCCATCGGGGAGTCCGGCGGCGATACCGTCCTGCGCTTCGGTACCTGGCACGGCGACCTGGTGCCGTGGAACCTGGCCCGCCACCGCGGCCGCCTGTACGCGTGGGACTGGGAGGACAGCGCGCCGGCCGCGCCGGTGGGCTTTGACGCCCTGCACTTCTACTTCCAGACCGCGTTCGTCTGGCGGCGGTCCGGGGTGTCAGCGGCGGCTGCACTGGCCGCGCGCGCCGCCGCCCCGGCGCTGGCGGCCCTCGGTCAGCCGCCGCGGGCCGCTGGCCTGCTGGCCAGCCTGCACCTGCTGGAACTGGCGGTCCGGCACGAGGAGGCCAGGGCCAGCACCGGCGATTGCGATGAGCGCTTCTACCCCGAGGCCCTCCGGCTCCTGGAGCAGGCCGCGGCGCCGAGCCCGGCCCGCCCCGGCATGCCGTTCGCCGGGCGGTCCGCATGAAGGTCATGCTGGTCTGCTCGGCAGGCGGCCACCTCTCCCAGCTGTACCAGCTGCGTCCCTGGTGGGAGCGGCACGAGCGGGTCTGGGTCACCTTCCCCGGCACGCACGCTGACGCGCTGCTCGCCGGGGAGAAGATGATCCCGGCGTTTCATCCGACCACCCGCAACATCCCGAACGCGGTGCGGAACCTGGGCCTGGCAGTCCGGGCGCTGCGGGCCGAGCGGCCCGACGTCCTGGTCTCCGACGGCGCCGGGGTTGCCTTCCCGTTCTTCCTGGCCGGCCGTGTCCTCGGGGTGCGGACCGTCTACCTCGAGGTCTACGACCGGATATCGCGGCCCACCCTGACCGGCAGGCTCTGCTACCCGTTCGCCGACCTGTTCGCGCTGCAGTGGCCGGAGCAGGCGGCGAACTACCCGCGCGGCGAGGTGATCGGGTGCCTGCTGTGACCGGGCGCGTGGTCGTCACCGTCGGGACCGACCACCATCAGTTCGACCGCCTGATCGGGTGGCTCAACGACTGGCTGGGCCAGCACCCAGAGCAGGCCGGGGACTTCTTCATCCAGTCCGGGTCGGCGTCCGTGGCCCCGGCCTGCCCGGCCGCGGACTTCCTGGACCCGGCCAGCCTCGGCGATCTGCTGGAGCGGGCCGACGTGGTGATCTGCCATGGTGGCCCCGGCTCGATCTCCGACGCCTGGGCCCGCGGGCACCTGCCCATCGTCGTGCCGCGGCTGCGGCGGCACAACGAGGTGGTCGATGATCACCAGGTCGACTTCTGCCGCAAGCTCGCCGAGCTCGGCCGGGTCCGGCTGGCGCAGACGCCAGCGGAGCTGGCCGCGCTGCTGGACCAGGCGGCGGCGGGCGCCCTGCGCCGGACCCCGGAGCAGGCCGCCGCACCCGAGACCGCAGCTGCCATCGCGCGTTTCGGTGAGCTCATCGACCAGCTCGTCAGCCGGCCAAGGCGCCGGCTGTACCGGCCAGGCCGGGCGGCGCGGATCCGCCGCGCTCCGGTCGGCCAGGCAGCACCCGGCGCAACCGCCGCCGGCCTGCCGCCGGGGGGATTCCCGGACCAATTCAGGGACTGGCGAGCATCCGGCACGCCAGCGCGTGTCGGCCTCGCTGGAGTGCCGGAGAAGGAGCATGAATGAAACTGAAAGGCCCATGGGCCCGCGTCACGGTGGCAGTGGCCACCGTCGCGGCCCTGTCCGTCCCGGCGCTGCAGGCGTCGGCTGCCGTCAGCGGGCCGGCCAAGCCGGCCGCGGTGGCGCTGCCGGCCGTCAGCGGCAGCACGGCGGCACCGGACGTCAGCTCGACGCCACTGTCGACCTGGCAGGTCAACGGCACGGTCTGGTCGCTGGCCTACGGCAGCGGCGTGGTGTACGCGGGGGGTAACTTCACCGACGCGCTGCCGCCAGGCACCGCCGTCGGCGGCACCACCGGCGAGGTGGCGAGCACCTTCATCGCGGCGTTCAACTCCACCACCGGCGCGCTGATCACGGGCTTCGCCCCGACGATCACCGGCGGCTCGGGGGCCGAGGTCACGGCGATGTCGGTGATCGGCAACACGCTGTACATCGGCGGCAACTTCAACCACATCAACGGCGTCTACCGGGACAACCTGGCCGCGTTCAACATCTCGAACCCCAGCGCGCCGACGCTGCTGCCCTGGGCGCCGACCGCCTTCGGCACGGTGCTGTCCATGAACCCGTCGCCGAGCGGCGCCAGCATGTACCTCGGCGGGGACTTCAACGAGCTGGACGGGGTCGCCCGCACCTACGCCGGAGAGGTCAGCACGACCGGCACCGGCACCACGGCGATGGCCTGGGACCCGGTGCTGAACAACTCGGTCACCTCGGTGGCCGCCTCGCCGGACAACAACCAGGTGCTGCTGGGCGGGTACTTCACCTCGTTCAACGGGGTGAGCCAGAACTCGATCGGCGCGACCGACACTGCCACCGGCACGGCGAGCTACAACATCCCGGCGATCCTGCCGAACGACGGCAGCTGCGTGTCCAACGTCAAGGACATCATCATCAGCCCGGCCACCGGGTCGAACCCGGGCGGCACCGCCTACATCGCGGCCGAGGGCACCGGCGGCGGCTGCTTCGACGGCGACTACTCGGTCAACCTGAGCGGCAGCGGCGCCTCCGTCAACGACACCCTGAACTGGCAGAACGACTGCCTGGGGGCAACCCAGTCGCTGGTCATCATCAACGGCTACCTGTTCAAGGGCTCGCACGCGCACGACTGCGCCTACGCGCCCGGCGGCTTCCCGCAGGTGAGCACCGCAGGCGGCGGCTGGGTGTCGCACCACCTGCTGGACCAGTCGCTCACCGACGGCACGATCCAGCACTTCAACCCGGACACCAGCAGCCCGAACGGCGGCCTGGGCCCGCGGGTGATGGCCACCGACGGCAGCCAGCTGTTCCTGGGCGGCGACTTCACCCTGATCAACGGCACGGTGCAGCAGGGCTTCGCGATCTTCCCGGCTGGCCCCGACCCGCAGTACCCGACCAGGCCGTCGGTCGCCCCGAGCGTCACCAGCACCACCGCCGGCACCGTGAACATCCAGTTCCCGGCGGTGAGCGAGCGCGACGTGGGCACCCTCACCTACAGCATCTACCAGGACAGCGGCACCAAGCCGATCGCGACCCTGACCGCGAACTCGTGGCCGTGGGCGCTGCCGACGCTGTCCTACAACGAGACCGGCCTGACCCCCGGCTCGGTGCACACCTACACCTACACAGCGGCCGACGGCGGGCTGGTCACCGCCAAGTCGCCGGCCTCGGCCTCGGTCACGGTCGCCTCGACCAGCCCGACGGCCAGCTACCAGCAGGCGGCGCTGGCTGACAGCCCGTCGTTCTTCTGGCCGCTGAACGACACCGGCGGCACCGCGGCCGACGCTACCGGCAACGGCTTCACCGGCATCTACGAGCCCGGCACCACGCAGGGCGTGACCGGACCGTTCCCCGGCAGCACGGCCACCGGATTCGACGGGTTCCAGGGCAACGTCGACTCGTCCCAGCAGATCCCGTCACCGGGACCGCAGACGTTCTCCATCGAGATGTGGTTCAAGACCACCACCGACATGGGCGGCAAGCTGATCGGCTTCAGCAACGCCCAGACCGGCGGCAACAGCGGCAACAACAACTCCAACGAGACCAGCAGCAACTACGACCGGCACATCTACATGATGAACGACGGCCAGCTGGTGTTCGGGGTGTGGACCGGGTCGGCTCAGACCATCGAGACGCCCGGCGTCTACAACGACGGGCAGTGGCACTACGTGGTCGCCACGATCGGCCCGTCTGGCATGACGATGTACGTCGACGGCCAGCTGGTCGGGACGAACTCCAACACCGCGGTGCAGAACTACGCCGGTTACTGGCGGGTCGGCGGGGACAACCTGAACGGCTGGAACCTCGATCCGTGGGGTTCCAACAGCCAGGGCACCACGGAGCCGGCCAGCTACTGGTTCAATGGGGACATCGCGGACGTAGCCGTCTACCCGACGGCGCTGTCCGCCGCCCAGGTTGGCACGCACTACGCGGCCGGGCTGAACCAGCAACTCGGCGGCTAGCCGCCTACCAGATATCCGCTCTCTACTAGGAATAACCGCAGCACAGTGAACGTGCCGATGGCGAGCGCTCCCGCAGGCCGAGAACCGGCCTGCGGCGGGCGCCGCCATCGGCACGCGGCTGGGGCGGCCCAGAGAGCTGGCCAGTTAACGGGAAGGATGAGGACCGTGCAGCGTGGTCGCAGGACCCGGAAGTCGCACCGGTGGCTGGTGCTGGCGTTAGTGACCGTAACGGCCGGGCTGGCGGCCAGCGCCGCCGCTGCCGCCGCGTGGCAGCCGGGGGAGGCTCATCATCCGGGTTCGGGCGGCTCGGCCCGCCCCGCCGCCGTCCGGCCGGCGAAGTTCTCCCGGCACTCGCTGGCCCCGGCGCACGGCGCCCTGTTCGGGGCGACGGTACAGCCGACGTCCTCGTTCACGGACGCCGGCCAGGAAGCGGCAGTGACCTCCTTCGACCGCAAGATCGGCCGCACGATAGCGATCCAGGAGTTCTACATCGGCTGGGGCGCGGCGATGCCGCTGGCCCTGATGAGCTGGGACCGGCAGCACGGGATCCTGCCGATGATCTCGCTGGCCGGCGTGCGCACGAGTAAGGTCAGCGCGGGTGACTACGACGCCTGGATCCGGTCCACGGCGAGTCATCTGGCCGCCACGCACGCGCCGGTCATGCTGCGCTGGTTCCCCGAGATGCAGCTGGCCAAGAACAAGGCCCTGGCGGAGTCACCGCACAGCTTCGTGGCCGCCTGGCGGCACATGCACAAGATCTTCGGCAAGGCCAGGGCCGGGAACGTGCGCTGGGTCTGGTGCCCGAGCGCTGACGGCTTTGCCAGCGGAGCGGCGCAAAGGTTCTATCCAGGAAAATCGTACGTAGACTGGGTATGTGCCGACGGATACAACTGGGCCCCGGAGCGGCATGTGCCCTGGCGGAGTTTCGCGCAGATATTCGGGACTTTCTACCGCTGGGGCCTGTCGGCCCGCAAGCCGCTGCTCATCGGCGAGTACGGCGTGCTGGAGGGGAAGCGCGGGGCGAAGGGCGCCTGGTTCCGGCAAGCCGCCAAGCAGATCAGGTCCGAGTTTCCGGCTATTCGCGGACTTGTTTACTTTAACGCCGACAGTCCCGACTTCGGACTTCACTTCAACTGGACGGTGACCTCCTCGCCTTCGGCCCTGGCCGGATTCCGCGCGTTCGCCACGGACCGGTACTTCAGGGCCAGGCCCAGCTGAACCCGCCACGATCAGCGCTCGTAAAGGACCTCCACGTCATGGCTACTCGACTCCCGCAAGACTCCGAGCAGTTCGCGGCCGAACCGCGCTCCATCGACCTGCGCGATTACTGGCAGACGGTGCGCCGCCGCTGGGTGCTCGTCGTGGTCCTGGGAGTCCTGGGCGCGATCGTCGCGGCCGGGTATGCCTACAAGGTAGGTCCCACCTACACCGCCACCGCCGAGGTGAACGTCACTCCGGTGACCCAGGGGCCGCTGAATCAGGTCGCGCAGAACCAGACCCAGGTCAACATCAGCACCGAGCAGGCGATCGCCCAGTCCGCGCCGGTTATCAGCGGTGCCGCGCGGCTGCTGGGAGTCTCGCCGTCCTCGCTCCAGGCCAAGGCGTCCAAGGACCTGACCGTCACCGTTCCCGGCCTGTCCAACGTGCTTCAGATCGCCTGGTCGGCGGGCGGGCCGCAGCAGGCCAGGCAGGGCGCTAACGCGTTCGCGCAGGCGTACCTGCGCTACCGGCACAAGCAGCTGGCCGGCCAGATCTCCTACGAGGAATCCGTTTTCAGCCGCCAGGTGCACAGCGAGCAGGCCAAGATCGCGAGCGTGGCGTCACAGCTGAACTCGGCGCCCTCCGGCACCTCCAGGCACCAGCGGCTGGAGGCCACCTTCACCGCGCTCACCAACCAGCTCAACACCGAGCAGAGCCAGCTCCAGTCGCTGCCGACCTACAACGACAGCGGCGGCAGCGTCATCCCGGCCGCGCTCCCGCTGGCGCCGTCCGGCCTGGGCAAGAAGGTGCTGCTGATCCTCGGCCTGCTGCTGGGCCTGCTGATCGGCCTGGTAGTCGCGTTCCTGCGGGACGCGTTCGACGACCGGGTCCGGGACACCGGGCGGCTTGAGCGCGCGCTCGGCGCGGCCACCCTGGCGGTGCTGCCGCCGGCCAGGGGCCGCATTCCGGTGCTCTCCCCGGCTGGCGGGCGGATCACCGCCGACCGGCGGGGCGCGCGCGATGCGTCCGGTGACGGCCGGGCCGAGGCGGTGCGGGCGCTGCGGGCCACGCTGGTCGCGGTCGGGGCCCGCCAGGACGTGCGCACGATCCTGATCGCCGGCACCGACGACAGCGTGTCCGCCAGCCGGGTCGTGGCCGAGCTTGGCCTGGCGATCGCCGAGTCCGGCCGCCGGGTGCTGCTGGTCGGCGCGGACATGCGCGGCTCCAGCCTGCCTCAGATCTTCGGGGTGCCGAATATCACCGGGCTGAGCAGCCTGCTCACCGGGGGCGGTGATCCCGAGGTCTTCGCCCGCCAGCCGAAGTCGGTCGGCGGGTCGCCCCTGGCCGAGAACGTCGCCAAGCGGCTGTCCCTGATCCCGAGCGGCCCGCCGGTGGCGCAGCCGCTCGCGGTGCTCGACTCCGGCGCCATGGTCGGGCTGCTGGCCGGGCAGCGTGAGTCGTTCGACTTCGTGCTGCTCGACTCCGCGCCGGTGACCGTGGTCGCCGACGCCGTCGCGCTGGCCGCGCACGTCGACGGCGTGATCGTGGTTGCCAGCGCCACCCGCAGCAGCAGCCGGGTCATCGTCGCGCTGCGGCAGCGGCTGGACCAGGTGGGCGCGCGCGTCATCGGCGGGGTCATGATCGGCAAGGGCCCGGTGGCCAGGCACCGGCACGGCCACGTCGATCAGCTGCCGACGGGCGGCGTCACCGTGCTGCCGGCCGAGCCGGTCCGGCGGACCGAAGCCAGGCAGGCCGAGCCACTGCGGCCGCCGGTGCCGCCGATCCTGCCGGACAGTCAGCACGCCAGCGGAGGCAGGCGCGGCAGCAGCCTGATCCAGGGGCCGTCATGAGCCTGACTCATGGCAGGTGAGCCGCGGTGCTTAACTCCGGGGGCGAGCAGGGCCAGCGCGGCCTGACGGTCGCCGGAGCACCGGTAGCGCCGCGGCGCTGGCCGGGCTCGCGCGCCGCGGCGGACGGCCTGAGGCTGCCGGTGACCTGGCCGCTGGTGGTGCTGTTCGTGGCCTTCCCGGTGTGGTGGCTGATCGGCGTGAGCTCGTTCATGTGGCCGGTCATCGCCGTGCCGATGGTGATCGCGATGGTGTGGCGGCGGCAGAGCCGGGCGCCGGTGGCGATGGCCCTGTGGCTCGCGTTCATCAGCTGGGTGCTGCTGTCCGGGCTCCAGCTGCACAGCAGCACGAAGATCATGACTTTCGCGTACCGGTGGTCGCTGTACGCCGGGGCGGCGGTGCTGTTCCTGTACGTGTACAACATGCCGCGGTCCGGGCGGCTGGACACCAGGGTGCTGCGCATCCTCACCGTGTTCTGGATGATCGTGGTGGCCGGCGGCTACCTCGGCATCTTCCTGCGCGGCGCCACGTTCGTGCCGCCGTTCATGCACGTGCTGCCCGCCAGCCTGCGCAACAAGCCGTTCGTGCAGGAGCTGGTGCAGCCGGTATTCGCCGAGGTGACGAACTTCCTCGGCTATCCGGTAGCGCGCCCGGCCGCGCCGTTCACCTACACCAACGAGTGGGGCGGCAACATTGCCGTGCTGACCCCGATCGCGTTCGCCGCGATCGCGGCAGCCGGGCGCGGGCTGCGGCGCCGGATCCTCATCGTCGTGCTGATCGCCTCGCTGGTGCCGATGGTCGACTCGCTGAACCGCGGCATGTTCCTGAGCCTGGGCATCGGGATCCTGTACGTCACGATCCGGCTGGCCATGCGCGGGCACCTGACCGCGCTGGTATCCCTGCTCACCGTGACCGCGCTGGCGGTGATCATCGTTGCGCTGACCCCGCTTGGCCATCTCGTCACGGCCAGTTTCTCCAGCACCCACGGCCATAGCAACCAGACCCGGCTGAGCCTGTACCAGCAGGCCAGCGCGGGCGCCAATGCCTCTCCCCTGTTCGGCTACGGAGCGCCGCAGCCCGTCGTCAACCAGACTGGCCAGGTCACGGGCACCCCGGCCATCGGCACCCAGGGCCAGCTGTGGATGGTGCTGTACTCCAACGGCTACCCGGCCCTGGTTTTCTTCGTCGCCTTCTTCCTCGCCGTGCTCTGGCAGACCCGGCGTGCCCGCGGCGCCGTGGGGCTGTGGCTGCACACGGTGCCGGTGGTCGGGCTGGCGCAGATCGTGGTCTACGGCTGGCTGTCGGTCGAGCTGCAGGTCATCATGGTGGCCTGCGCGCTGGCGTACCGGCGGTGCGGGCGGCGGCTGCCCGAGCCGGCCGGGCTACCCGCCCGCCTGGTCAGCGAGCCAGGTGCGGCCCTGGCCGGCGTTACCGACCAGGGCGAGGCAGGCCGCGCCGCCCCGGCCGGGCGCGACCTGGTGCGGGTCCGGTGACGGACCGCGATCAGTCCGCCGCGGCCGAGATCGGCCAGGTCGCGCGCGGCTCGGTGATCAACCTGGGTGCGATGGCCCTGGGCGCGGTACTGGCGTTCGGCCTGACCGTACTGGTCAGCCGCTGGCTCCAGCCGGCCGGCGCGGGCGGCTTCTTCGAGCTGATCGCGCTGTTCACGATCGCGTCCAACATGCTGTACCTGGGCGCCGACACCGGCCTGACCCGGTGGATATCGCGGGCCAGGGCGATCGGCGGGATCACCAGCGTGCGCCGGATCGTGAAGATCGCGCTGTGGCCGGTGCTGCTCGTGGGCACCGGCGCCGCTGCGGCCATCTGGGTGGCCGCGCCGGAGCTGGCCAGGATTTTCCTGGGCGACATGAACGCGGCGGCCGCAACCTCCGACATCCGGGTCATCGCCCCGTTCGTGCCCCTGGGCGCGCTGTCCGCGGTCATCCTGGCCGGCCCGCGCGGGTTCGGCCGGATGTGGCCGTACCTGGCCGTCGAGGGCCTCGGCAAGCCGGCCATCCGGCTCGGCCTGGTCCTGGCCGGGCTGGCGCTCGGCTGGGGGGTGCCCGGCGCGATCCTCGGCTGGAGCCTGCCGGTCATACTCGGGCTCATCGCGAGCTGGCTCATCCTGGCCGAGCTGGTCCGGGCCGAGCTCACCGCCTGGCGGCAGCAGCACGCCGCCGGGCCCGGGGTCCAGCCGCCTGGCTTCCAGCCGGCCGCTTGCGGAGCTCGGGCTCTGACGGCACCGGCCACCAGGCGGGGCCGGACCCGAACGCGCGGCTGGAGCGGGGCAGGCACCGGGCGACCCGGCGCAGCCAGGCGAGGCAGCGGCGGTACCTGGGCCGGGAGTTCTGGCGGTTCGCCGCGCCGCGCGGGTTCGCCGGCACCTTCCAGGTCGTCGTGGTCTGGCTGGACGTGCTGCTGGTCGGCGCGATCCTGTCGCGCTATGCGGCCGGGATCTACGCCGCGGTCAGCAAGCTCGCGCTGCTCGGTGCCTACACCCTGGAGGCCACCCGGCTGGCCATCGGGCCGCAGCTGAGCAAGTTCCTGGCCAGGCACCAGGCCGGCAGTGCCGCCGAGCTGCACCAGTCCGCGACCCGGTGGCTCATGATCGCGTCCTTCCCGTTCTACGTGCTGGCCGCGATCTTCCCGGCGGTCGTGCTCGGCATCTTCGGGCACCGGTATACCGCGGGCGCGGCCGCGCTGACCGTGCTGGCCCTGGCCATGCTGGTGAACCTGGGCACCGGCAACGTGACCGTGGTGCTGCTGATGGGCGGGAAGAGCTCGCTGAGCGCCTGGAACGCGCTCGCCGCGCTGGCCGTGAACATCGGGCTGAACCTCATCCTGCTGCCCCGGATGGGCATCGTCGGGGCGGCGGTGGCCTGGGCGGCGAGCATCGTGGTGGAGAACGTGGCGGCCGTGGTCGAGGTCTGGCTGACGCTCGGCATCGGCGCCTTCGGCACCGGCTACTGGCTGGTCGCCGTGACCAGCACGGGCTGCTTCGCGGCATCCGGCCTGGGCGCGCGGATGCTGCTGCACCAGACGCTGCCGGCCCTGGTGGCCGCGACCGCGGCCGGCCTGGTGGTATTCGCGGCCATCCTGTATGTCGCGCGCTCGCGCTTGCAGCTCGCCGGGCTGGCCGCGGCGATGCGGATGCGGGCGGCGGCTGCCGCGCCAGGCCAGCAGCCGGCCTAGACAGCGGCCAGGACGACGGAACCAACGGCGTTGTGGAGGACTTCATGACACAGTCGAAGCTGCGCGGAGCGCGGACCCGGCAGCCGCGCGGAGCGCGGACCGGGCCGCACGGGAGGCGGCCAAGCGCGTCCTGCGCCGGTACGGCCAGGCGACCGCGGCCCTGCGCGGCGGCCCGGATTTCATCGTCATCGGCGCCAAGCGCGGCGGGACCACCTCGCTGTACAACTACCTGCTGGAGCACCCGGCGATCCAGCCGCTGTTCCCCGGCCGCCAGCACATCAAGGGCCCGCACTACTTCGACTCCGAGTTCGGCCGGGGCCGGCCTGGTACCGGTCGCACTTCCCGCTCCGGCTCGGTGCGGGTCACCTGGTCAGGCCGGGGGTCCGGCCCGCCCTGGCGGGCGAGGCCAGCCCCTACTACCTGTTCCACCCGCTGGCCGCGCAGCGGCTCGCGCAGGCCCACCCGGACGTGCGGCTGATCGTGGTCCTGCGGGACCCGGTGGAGCGCGCCTACTCCCATTTCAAGGAGCGCACCCACCATGGCGGCGAGTGGCTGACCTTCGAGCAGGCGCTGGACGCCGAGCCGGAACGGCTGCAGGGGGAGGCAGAACGGATCGCGGCCGAGCCCGGCTACCGCAGCGTGGCCCACGAGAACCACTCCTACCTGGCCCAGGGCCGTTACCTGGACATGCTGCCGCGCTGGTTCGGGCTGTTTCCGCGGAAGCAGTTCTTCATCGCCGCCAGCGAGGACTTCTACGCCGACCCGGAGCGGGTGGCGAACGAGGTCTGGGCGTTCCTCGGCCTGCCGCCGGCCCCGCTGCGGAGCCGCAAGCGGCACAACTACCTGCCGGCCCCGGACCTGGACCCGGCGCTCCGGCAGCGGATGGAGGAGCAGCTCGGCGATCACACCAGCGGCCTCGAGGAGCTGCTCGGACGCCGCCTGCCCTGGCCGTCTAGCAAGCAGCCGGTACGGTGAGCGAGCCCCGCTGGCCGTCGGTCACCGCCGTGGTCGCCACCAGGGACCGGCCCGAGCTGCTGGCCCGTGCGGTACGCCAGATAGTGGGCCAGTCCTATCCCGGCGACATCGAGTGCGTGGTCGTGTTCGACCAGAGCAGCCCGGCCGCGCCGCCGGCCGACCTGCCGCCCGGCCGGCGGCTGCGGGTGCTGGCCAACTCCCGCACGCCGGGCCTGGCCGGCGCGCGCAACAGCGGGATCAGCGCCAGCGACGGCGAGCTGATCGCGCTGTGCGATGACGACGACGAATGGCACCCGGACAAGCTGCG
The DNA here is from genome assembly GCA_963719705.1 of uncultured Actinomycetota bacterium. Taxonomy (GTDB): domain Bacteria; phylum Actinomycetota; class Actinomycetes; order Streptosporangiales; family Streptosporangiaceae; genus CAVRCV01. The sequence continues at coordinate 131,908 of CAVRCV010000002.1, read as the reverse complement.
GCTCCAGGTCGAGCTGCTGGAATCGGCGGGCGCGAACCTGGTCGCGTGCGGGGTGCGGATCGATCACGGTACCCGGCTGATCGAGCGGGTACCGCCGCCGTCGGTGGCGCTGGCCGACCTGGTGCGCAGCCGGGTCAGTGCGCTGCACCCGTCCACGTTCGTGATCCGCAGGTCCGCCCTGGCCGAGATGGGACTGGTCGACGAGCAGATCCCGGGCAGCTACGGCGAGGATTACGACTGGCTGCTGCGCGCGGCCAGGCTCGGGCCGGTCGTCGCGGTCCGGCAGCCGCTGACCGAGGTGTACTGGCACCGGCAGTCGTTCTTCGCCGAGCGCTGGCAGACCATCGCCGACGCTCTCACCTACCTGCTCGGCAAGCATCCGGAGCTGTCCGGCGACCCGCGCGGACTGGCCCGGATCCAGGGGCAGATCGCGTTCGCGCACGCCGCGATGGCGGCCCGGCAGGCAGCGATCCGGACCGGCTGGCGGGCGCTGCGCAACAACCCGCTGGAGCGGCGCGCCTACCTGGCCCTGGCGGTGGCCTCCGGCCTCATCCCGGCCGGATCGATCGTGCACTGGGCCAACCGGCGCGGCCGCGGGATCTGAAGGAGTGAATCATGCAGAATCCCCTTGGCCTGGGAAACAGGTCGAGCGCCTTCGGCGAGCGGGGCATCAGCAAGCGGATCGATGCGCTGGCCCGCCGGACCGAGCTGCGCGGCGACCGGCTGCTGGACATCGGCTGCGGCGACGGCGCCTACACCGTGCGGCTGGCCGGCGGTTTCGGCCAGGTCGATGCCATCGACATCCAGCCAGGCCCGCTGGCCCTGCTTGCCGACCAGGTTGAGGGGGACCGGATCGCCGGGCAGCCCGACGGCGCGCGCATCACCATCGCCGAGATGTCGGCGGACAAGCTCGACTTCCCGGACGAGACCTTTGACCTGGTCACGTCCATCGAGGTGCTGGAGCACATCACCGAGCTCGATCAGGCGCTGGCCGAGATCTGCCGGGTGCTGAAGCCGGGCGGGAGGTTCGCGTTCACCACCCCGAACCGGTGGTTCCCGTTCGAGACCCACGGCTTCATCGTCCGCGGCCGGCGCTACCCTCCGGGCCGGGCCCCGTTCCTGACCTGGATCCGGCCGCTGCACCGCCGGCTCGCCGACGCCCGCACCTTTACCGCCGCCGAGCTGCGCAGGCGGCTGGGCGCGGCCGGCCTTGAGGTCCGGTCGGCCGATTACCTGATGCCGCCGTTTGACCGGTCAGCCCTCGGCCAGCGGATCCGGGTCGTCACCGACCTGGCCGAGCGAACCCCGCTGCGGCGGTTCGGGATGGCCCTGGCCGTGACCGCCGAGAAACCACGTTAGATAACCCCTAGGAACACACCATGCAACGATCGGAATCTCAGCAGGCCCCGGCCAGCAGCGCTCGCCGCCGGATGACCGCCCTGGCCACGGCCGCGGCCGGACTCGTGCTCGGCGCCTCGCTCGCCGCCTGCAGCTCGTCCTTCGCCAGCCGGTCCGCGAGCCCGGCGTCCGGCCCGGACACCGGGCCGTCGGCCAGCACGATGCCGGGCAGCAGCCCCGGCAGCTCCGGCGGCCATCCCGGCAGTCACAGCTCGCCGCGGGTCAACACCGACGGCAACCGCATCTCCGGCCTGATCTCGTTCACCGGCACCTTCCATGTCTCCGGCTCGCGGACCGCGCACCTGTCGTTCCGGGCATTCCCCGGCGTGACCAAGCCCGCCAGCTCGTGTTCCGCGCTGGCGGCGGATGGCACGCCGGTGGGAACCGGCGAGCCGCGGCAGTTCCGGATCCCGGCCCCGCCCGGCGGCAGCACCGCCTACTTCGACATCAGCGTGGGCCCGTATCACGGGCCGGGCAGCTACGGCACGGGCAAGATCCTCAGCGTGGGCCAGAGCATCGTGGTCGGGACCGCGAGCTACGGCCTGCTCAGCTCGCGGGCAACCGCGTCCGCGACGATCCGCCCGAATGGCAGCGGGACCTTCAGGTTCGCCGGTGCGAAGGGGGGCCGTCGCGGCCGCACCATCTCCGGCACGGTCACCTGGAAGTGCACCGGCTGACCGGGCCCGCCTGTCCCGGCCGGTTATGGTGGCGTTATGTCCGGCTTCGGTGATCTGCAGGAGTATGTCGCCCTGTCCCGGCTGACCGGGCTGCGGCTGTCCCCGGACGGCCGCTGGCTGGCCGCCGTGGTCCAGCAGGTCAGCAGCGACGGGACGAAGTACGTCGACAGCATCTGGCGGATCGCGGCCCGGCCCGCCGGTTCTGGCGCCGGCGGGCAGGTAACCACCCCCGTCCGGCTGACCCGCAGTGCCGAGGGCGAGGCCAGCCCCGAGTTCCTGCCGGACGGCTCGCTGCTGTTCCTGTCCCGGCGGCCAGAGCCGGACCCGGCCGGCCCGGACGAGGGTGACGAACCGGACAAGGCGGCGCTCTGGCTGCTTCCGGCGGACGGCGGCGAGGCGGCCAGGATCGCCGCCCCGCCGGGCGGCGTGACCGGCCTGGCCGTGGCGCGGCGGACCGGGTGCTACCTGATCGCCGCCCCGGTCCTGGCCGGCACGGCCGGCCAGGACCAGGACGCGCAGCGGCGCAAGGCCCGCGCGGACGCCGGGGTGACCGCGATCCTGCACGAGGGCCGGCCGGGCCCGGCACTGGGATCACGACCTCGGTCCGGACGCGCCGCGGCTGCTGACCGGGCAGGCCGGGCCGACCGGACCGGCGGTCCCGGACCGGCAGGCGGGCCGGGCGGACCCGGACGGACGGCCCGGCCCGGACCGGCCGGGCCCGCTGCGGGACCTCACCCCGGAGCCGGGCCGGGCCCTGGACGAGCAGTCGTTCGGGCTGTCACCGGACGGATCGGCGGCAGTCACCGGCTGGACCGTGGCCGAGCCCGACGGCGAGTCGCGCTCCGAGGTCGCGGTCATCGACGTGGCCACCGGCCAGCGGCGCACGCTGCTGGCCGCGCCCGGCGCCGACTTCGGCACCCCCCGGATATCCCCGGACGGAACGCTGGTGCTGGCGGTCAGGTCCGAGCACGACACCTACAACCGGCCGGGCGATGTCACCCTGGTCGTCGCGGCGCTGGACGGCAGCGACGGCACCGCGCCGCGGGACCTGCTGGCCGGGCTGGACCGCCGCCCGGCTGAGGCGGCCTGGGCCGCGGACAGCCGGTCGGTCTACTTCACCGCCGACGATCACGGCCGCCGCCCGGTCTGGCGGGTCGAGCTGAGCGGCGGCGAGGTCAGCAGGCTCACCGCCGACGACGCGGGGTACGAGCAGCTGTGCCCGGCCCCGGACGGCACCGGCCTGTACGCGCTGCGCAGCTCGATGACCGGGCCGCCTGCCCCGGTCTGGATCGCCGGGCCCGCCCCGGCTGCCCGGCCCGCCCCGGCTGCCCCCGTGGCTCCGGCCGTCCCGGTGGCTCCGGCCGTCCTGGCCAGCCCGGCCGCGGCGGTCGAGGTGCCCGGCATCGTGGCGGAGGTGCGGGCCACCGCGTCCGACGGGGCGGTGCTGCGGGGCTGGCTGGTGCTGCCGCCCGGCGCCTCGCCCGCGGCGCCCGCCCCGCTGCTGCTATGGGTGCACGGCGGCCCGCTGGCCAGCTGGAACAGCTGGTCCTGGCGGTGGAACCCGCACCTCATGGCGGCCAGCGGCTACGCCGTGCTGCTGCCGGACCCGGCCCTGTCCACCGGGTACGGCCACGACTTCATCGCCCGCGGTCACGCGGGCTGGGGCGACGTGCCGTTCACCGACCTGATGGCGATCACCGACGCGGTGACCGCCCGGCCGGACATCGACTCCGGCCGGACCGCGATGATGGGCGGCTCCTACGGCGGCTACATGGCCAACTGGATCGCCGGGCACACCGACCGGTTCCGCGCCATCGTCAGCCACGCCAGCGTGTGGGCGCTGGACCAGCTCGCCGCCACTACCGACGGCCCGGCATCGTTCCGCCGCAGCTTCGGCGACCCGCTCCGCCAGCCGGAGCGGTACCTGGCCGGGTCGCCGCACCTGCACGCGGACCGCATCGTCACGCCGATGCTGATCATCCACGGCAATAACGACTACCGGGTGCCGGTCACCGAGGCGCTGCGGCTGTACTGGGACCTGACCAGCAGGGGCCGGACCGCGAAGTTCCTGTACTTCCCGGACGAGAACCACTGGATGCTCCGGCCCGGCGAGGTCCGGGTCTGGTACGAGACCGTCCTCGCGTTCCTGGCCGAGCACGTCCTCCGCCAGCCCTGGCAGCGCCCGGAGCTGCTCTAGGCTCTGCATCATGACCCGGGCGCAGCTGGACAAGCGGCCGGCCGACGTGTCAGCCATGTTCGACCAGGTCGCCGAGCGCTACGACCTGCTCAACGACGTGCTGTCGGCTGGGCCAGGACCGGCGCTGGCGCAAGGCGGTGGCCAGCGCGGCCGCCGCCGGGCCCGGCGAGCTCGTGCTCGACCTGGCGGCCGGCACCGGCACCTCGTCCCGCGCCTTCACCGGGGCCGGGGCGCGCTGCGTGGCCTGCGACTTCTCCCTCGGCATGCTGCGGGCAGGCGCTGCGGCCGGCCCGGCCGCCCTGCCGGAGTCGCGTTCGCGGCCGGAGACGCGCTCGCGCTGCCGTTTCGGGATTGCGCCTTCGACGCGGTCACGATCTCGTTCGGCCTGCGCAACGTGGCCGACCCCGATGCCGCGCTGGCCGAGCTGCTGCGGGTCACCCGGCCCGGCGGGCGGCTGGTGGTCTGCGAGTTCAGCCACCTGCCCGGCCGCCGGGCCGACGCCTGCTACGAGCGGTACCTGGCCAGGGCGCTGCCGCTGTCGCCGGGCGGCTGTCGGGCAACCCGGAGGCCTACGCCTACCTGGCCGAGTCGATCGGGGACTGGCCGGACCAGCGGCAGCTGGCGCGGCAGATCCAGGCGGCCGGCTGGCGGTCGGTGCGCTGGCGGAACCTCAGCCTCGGCGTGGCCGCCGTGCACGCCGCCCGGGCGGCCTGCCGGGGAGTAACGGCAGGCGAAGGTCTAGACTGCGGCTAAGCACTTGTGAAGCGGTTCACAAGGGAACTACCTGGACGGTTCGTGACCGAGCAAGCTCCCCCCGCTGGCACGCCCGACCTCGCCCCCGACGCAGCCGATGTCATCGTCGTGGGCGCGGGACCGGCCGGCTCGGCGGTGGCCTACTACCTGGCCACCGCGGGCCTTGACGTGCTGGTGCTGGAGAAGGCCAGGTTCCCGCGGGAGAAGGTGTGCGGCGACGGCCTGACCCCGCGCGCGGTCAAGGCGCTGACCGCGATGGGCGTGCGGACCGACTCCGGCGACGGCTGGCTGCGCAACAAGGGCCTGCGCATCATCGGCGGCGGCGGCCGGATCGAGCTGGACTGGCCGGAGCTGTCCAGCTACCCGGGCTACGGCCTGGTCCGCACCCGGCTCGACTTCGACGAGACGCTGGCCAGGCACGCGCAGAAGGCGGGCGCCCGGCTGCTCGAGGGCGTCAACGTGACCGGCCCGGTGCTGGACGACGCGACCGGCCGCATCACCGGGGTCACCGCGATCCGGGCACCGGATCGGGCCGCCGGCCAGGAACAGGGCGCGGAGCAGGAAACCCCGCGAACGCTGCGGGCCCGGCTGGTCGTGGCCGCGGACGGCAACTCGTCCCGGCTGTCGGTCGCCATGGGCCTGCGCAAGCGGGACGACCGGCCGCTCGGCGTCGCGGTGCGCACCTACTACACCAGCCCCCGGCACGACGACGACTACCTGGAAGCCTGGCTGGACCTGTGGGACGGCAAGCAGCTGCTGCCCGGCTACGGCTGGATCTTCGGCATGGGCGACGGGACCAGCAACGTCGGCCTCGGGCTGCTGAACACCTCGAAGTCGTTCGGCAACATCGACTACCGGGACCTGCTGCGCCGCTGGCTGGCGGCGATGCCGCCGGAGTGGGGCCTGACCGAGGAGAACCGGACCGGGCCGGTGCGCGGGGCCGCGCTGCCGATGGGGTTCAACCGCACCCCGCACTACACCAGGGGCCTGCTGCTGGCCGGGGACTCCGGCGGCATGGTCAACCCGTTCAACGGCGAGGGCATCGCCTACGCGCTGGAATCCGGCGAGATCGCCGCGCGGATCATCGCCCAGGCGCTGGCCCGGCCGACCGCCGCGCAGGCGGAGGCGGTGCTGCACACCTATCCGCGGGCGCTGAAGGACGCCTACGGCGGCTACTACACGCTGGGCCGCACGTTCGTGAAGCTGATCGGCAAGCCGTCGTTCATGCAGTTCGCGACCAGGCACGGGGTCAAGCGCCCGGCCGTGATGCGCTTCACCATGAAGCTGCTCGGCAACCTGACCGAGACCCAAGGCGGCGACGCGGTCGATCGCCTTCTCAACGCAGTGTCTAAGATGACGCCGGCGGCCTAGGCGGCGCGACTGGCCGGTGCCGCGCCCCGAGGCGGCGGCGGCCCGCGCCGCGGCGGCCGCCCCGGCCGGGAGCCGGAAACCTGGAACCGGGCGGGCGGGCGCGCAACGCCGGCGAGGAGGAGATGACAACGCAATGAGCCTGTACGCGCCGATTGCCGTGCTGGCCGGGCTGGCCGCGGTGTTCGCCGTCTTCTCCCTCGTGGCGGGGTCGCTAGCCGGGCCGAAGCGGTGGAACCGGGCCAAGCTGGAGTCCTACGAGTGCGGCATCGAGCCGACCACGCAGCCCAAGGGCATCCGGTTCCCGGTGAAGTACTACCTCACCGCGATGCTGTTCATCGTGTTCGACATCGAGATCATCTTCCTGTACCCGTGGGCGGTCGCGTTCGACAGGCTCGGCGTGTTCGGCCTGGTCGAGATGGTCACGTTCATTGCCACCGTGCTGGTCGCGTACGCCTACGTGTGGCGGCGCGGCGGACTGGACTGGGACTAGCCGATGGGAATCGAAGAGAAGCTGCCGAGCGGGCTGCTGCTGACGACCGTCGAGCAGGTGGTCGGCTACGCGCGGAAGAAGTCGGTCTGGCCGGCCACCTTCGGGCTCGCCTGCTGTGCCATCGAGCTGATGGCCACCGGCGGCCCCCGGCACGACCTGGCCAGGTTCGGCATGGAGCGGGCGTCGAACACGCCCCGGCAGGCCGACCTGATGATCGTGGCCGGCCGGGTGAGCCAGAAGATGGCGCCGGTGCTGCGGCAGATCTACGACCAGATGTCCGAGCCCAAGTGGGTCATCTCGATGGGCGTCTGCGCCTCCAGCGGCGGCATGTTCAACAACTACGCGATCGTCCAGGGCGTCGATCACATCGTGCCGGTGGACATCTACCTGCCCGGCTGCCCGCCGCGGCCGGAGATGCTGCTGGACGCGATCATCAAGCTGCACGACCGGATCCAGAACATGAAGCTCGGGGTCAACCGGGACCGGCAGATCACCGAGCTGGAGCAGGCCCGGCTGCGCCGGCTGCCGCTGCTGCCCGCCGCATCCGGCCCGGTACCCGGCCAGGGAGCACATCAGTGAGCGACCAGAACACCGCCGGAGCGGCCGGGCAGCCTAGTCCGCCAGCCCGCCCCGCCCGCCAGGCCGCCCCGCCCGCCGCCCGCCAGCCTGCCCGACCCGGCCGCGCTGGCCGGCCGGGAGCGGCTGTCCGAGCCGGTGGCCAGGACCGGCATGTTCGGCGTGCACGGAACGCCGGACACCTCGGGCTACGGCGGCCTGAAGGTACGGCGGCCGCCGCCGCTGTCCAGCGAGCGGCCCTACGGCGGCTACTTCGACGAGGTGGCCGACGGGCTCGGCGCGGCGCTGGAGCGCTCCGGCCTGAGCTTCGGCGACGCGGTCGAGCGGGTGGTCGTGGCCAACGGCGAGGTCACCTTCCACGTCCGGCGCGAGCAGCTGATCGCGGTGGCCGGGCGGCTGCGGGACGAGCCCGGCCTGGCCTTCGAGCTGTGCACCGGCGTGTCCGGGGTGCACTACCCGGCCGATCCCGGCCGGGAGCTGCACGCGGTGTACCACCTGGTGTCGCTGACCCACAACCGGCGGCTGCGGCTGGAGGTCAGCGTGCCCGATGCCGACCCGCACCTGCCCTCGATAGTGGATGTCTACCCGACCTGTGACTGGCACGAGCGGGAGACCTGCGACTTCTTCGGCCTGGTCTTCGACGGCCACCCGGCGCTGACCCGGATCGAGATGCCGGACGACTGGAAGGGCCACCCGCAGCGCAAGGATTACCCGCTGGGCGGCATCCCGGTGGAGTACCGGGGCGCGACGGTGCCGCCACCGGAGGAGCGGAGGGCGTACGAATGAGCACCCCGGTGACCCCTGCGCCGGATACTCAGGCTGACTCGCCGGCCGACGGCGCAGCCGCGCCGGAGCCGGCCGCCGAGGAGGGCCGCGTCTACCACGTGGGCGGCCAGGACTGGGACGAGATCGTCGCCGCGGCCGACGAGGCCGGGGACAGCCGCAGCGAAGAGCACATGGTCATCAACATGGGCCCCCAGCACCCGTCCACGCACGGCGTGCTGCGGCTGATCCTCACCCTCGACGGCGAGACGGTAACCGAGCTGCGGCCGGTGGTCGGCTACCTGCACACCGGCATCGAGAAGAACATGGAGTTCCGCACCTGGACCCAGGGCGTGACCTTCTGCACCCGGATGGACTACCTGTCCCCGCTGTTCAACGAGACCGCGTACTGCCTGGCGGTGGAGAAGCTGCTCGGCATCGAGGCGGAGATCCCGGAGCGGGCCAGCGTCATCCGGGTGCTGCTGATGGAGCTGAACCGGATCGGCTCGCACCTGACCGCGATCGGCACCATGGGCCTGGAGCTCGGCGCGACCACGGTGTTCATCTACGGCATGCGCGAGCGGGAGAAGACCCTCGACCTGCTCGAGCTGATCACCGGGCTGCGGATGAACCACGCGTTCATCCGGCCCGGCGGGGTGTCCCAGGACCTGCCGTCCGGTGCGATCGAGCGGCTGCGGGAGTACCTGAAGATCATGCCCGGCCTGCTCGGCGAGATCCGGGCGCTGTTCGACGCGGCTCCCGTGTTCATCGCCCGGACCAGGAGGATCGCGCACCTGGACCTGACCGGGTGCATGGCCCTGGGCGTCACCGGGCCGATCCTGCGGTCCACCGGGCTGCCCTGGGACCTGCGCAAGAGCCAGCCGTACTGCGGCTATGAGCGGTACGAGTTCGACGTGCCGGTACGCGACGGTTGCGACGCCTACAGCCGGTACCTGGTCCGGATGGACGAGATGGACCAGTCGCTGCGGATCATCGGGCAGTGCGTGGACCGGCTGTCCGGCCCCCGGCCGGCCAGCGACCCGGTGATGATCCAGGACGCCAAGATCGGCTGGCCGGCCCGGCTCGCGCTCGGCCCGGACGGGCTGGGCAACTCGCCCGATCACATCAAGCACATCATGGGCGAGTCGATGGAGGCCCTCATCCACCACTTCAAGCTGGTGACCGAGGGCTTCCGGGTGCCGCCCGGCCAGGCCTACGCGGCGGTGGAGTCGCCCCGCGGCGAGCTTGGCTGCCATGCGGTCAGCGACGGCGGCACCCGGCCGTACCGGGTGCACTTCCGGGACCCGTCGTTCACCAACCTGCAGTCGGTCTCCGCGATGGCCGAGGGCGGGCTGGTCGCCGACGTGATCGCGGCGGTGGCCAGCATCGATCCGGTGATGGGCGGGGTGGACAGGTAATGGCGCTGAGCGAGCAGGCGCGGTCCCGGCTGGACGCCGAGGCGGCACAGGTCATCGGCCGGTACCCGCGGTCCCGGTCGGCGCTGCTGCCGCTGCTGCACCTGGTGCAGTCGCAGGAGGGCTACGTCTCCGACGACGGGATCGCCTGGTGCGCCGGGCAGCTGTCGCTGACCGAGGCCGAGGTGTCCGCGGTGGTGTCGTTCTACACCATGTTCAAGCGCCGGCCGGTCGGCGAGTACCACGTCGGCGTGTGCACGAACGCGCTGTGCGCGGTGATGGGCGGCGACGCCATCTTCGCTGACCTGACCGAGCACCTGGGCATCGGCAACGACGAGGTCACCGGCGACGGCAAGGTCAGCCTGGAGCACCTGGAGTGCAACGCGGCCTGCGACTACGCCCCGGTGGTGATGGTCAACTGGGAGTTCTTCGACAACATGACTCCCCAGTCCGCCCGCGAGCTCGTCGACGACCTGCGGTCCGGCGAGCAGGTCAGCCCTACCCGAGGTGCCCCTCGGCTGTGCACCTGGCGCCAGGCCGGCCGGATCCTGGCTGGGTTCCCCGATGACCAGGCCACTGGCGGCCACACTGCCGGCCCCGCCACCCTGGCCGGCCTGCGGATCGCTCGGCAGGACGGCTGGTCCCCGGACGATAGCGACGAAGGAGGCAGCCAGTGACCTCGGTGCTGACCCCCGAGCTGACCGCGCGCTGGGACGAGGCGGACTCGTTCACGCTGGCCGGGTACGAGCGGACGGGCGGGTACCGGGCGCTGCGCAAGGCGCTGGGCACCGACCCGGACGCGCTGGTGCAGATGACCAAGGACTCCGGCCTGCGCGGCCGCGGCGGGGCCGGCTTCCCCACCGGGATGAAGTGGGGGTTTATCCCGCAGGGCGACGGCAAGCCGCACTACCTGGTGGTGAACGCCGACGAGTCCGAGCCCGGCGCGTGCAAGGACATGCCCACGCTGCTGGCCAACCCGCACGCGCTGATCGAGGGCATGATCATCGCCTGCTACGCGATCCGGGCCGCCAAGGCCTTTATCTACGTGCGCGGCGAGGTGCTGCACGTGATCCGGCGGCTGCACCACGCGGTGGCCGAGGCCCACGAGGCCGGGTACCTCGGCACCGACATCCTCGGCTCGGGCTTCGGCCTGGACATCGTGGTGCACGCGGGCGCCGGCGCCTATATCTGCGGTGAAGAGACCGCGCTGCTTGACTCGCTGGAGGGCTACCGCGGCCAGCCCCGGCTGAAGCCGCCGTTCCCGGCGATTGAGGGCCTGTACGCCTGCCCGACGGTGGTCAACAACGTTGAGTCGATCGCCAGCGTGCCGTACATCATCGGCCACGGCCCGGCTCAGTTCGCGGCGTTCGGCACCGAGAAGTCCAAGGGCTACGGCATCTTCTCGCTGTCCGGGCACGTGACCACGCCGGGCCAGTACGAGGCGCCGCTGGGCACCACCCTGCGCCAGCTGCTGGCGGAGGCCGGCGGCATCCGGGCCGGGCACACGCTGAAGTTCTGGACGCCGGGCGGCTCGTCCTTCGCGCTGCTCACCGCCGAGCACCTGGACCTGCCGCTGGACTATGAGTCGGTGGCCGCGGCCGGATCCAGCCTCGGCACGCGGTCGCTGCAGATCTTCGACGAGACCACCTGCCCGGTCCGGGTGGTGCTCCGCTGGACCGAGTTCTACCAGCACGAGTCCTGCGGCAAGTGCACGCCGTGCCGGGAGGGCAGCTACTGGGTGGTGCAGCTGATGCGCGCCCTGGAGGCCGGCACGGGCAGCGAGGCCGACCTGGACAAGCTGCTGGACATCTGCACGAACATCACCGGCCGGTCGTTCTGCGCCCTCGGCGACTCGATCGAGCCGTCGGTCAAGTCCTCGATTGCCTATTTCCGGGACGAGTACCTGGAGCACCTGCGGCGGGGCGGATGCCCGTTCGACCCCGCCGCGTCGACGCTATTTGCGATGGAGTCCGCCCGATGACGGTTTCAACCACGGGGCAGGCGGGCGGGAACGCGCCGGCCCGGCCGGCCGGCGGCGTCACCGTCACCATCGACGGCTTCGAGATCACCGTGCCGAAGGGCACGCTGATCATCCGGGCCGCCGAGCAGCTCGGCATCCAGATCCCCAGGTTCTGCGACCACCCGCTGCTGGACCCGGTGGGCGCCTGCCGGCAGTGCCTGGTGCACGTCGAGGGCCAGCCCAAGCCGCCAGCCTCCTGCACCACCGTCTGCACCGACGGCATGGTGGTGCAGACCCAGCTGACCTCGCCGGTGGCGGAGAAGGCGCAGCGCGGCATCATGGAGCTGCTGCTGGTCAACCACCCGCTGGACTGCCCGATGTGCGACAAGGGCGGTGAGTGCCCGCTGCAGAACCAGGCGATGTCCAGCGGCCGGGGCGAGACCAGGTTCGAGGGCGCCAAGCGGAACTTCGCCAAGCCGGTCGCGCTGTCCGCGCAGGTGCTGCTGGACCGCGAGCGCTGCGTCCAGTGCGCACGCTGCACCCGGTTCGCCGAGCAGATCGCCGGCGACCCGCTGATCGAGCTGCTGGAGCGCGGCCCGCACGAGCAGGTGGGCACCGCGGACGGGGTGCCGTTCGACTCCTACTTCTCCGGTAACACCGTGCAGATCTGCCCGGTGGGCGCGCTGACCAGCGCGTCCTACCGGTTCCGGGCGCGGCCCTACGACCTGGTCTCCACCCCGAGCGTGTGCGAGCACTGCGCGTCCGGCTGCCGCCTGCGGACCGATCACCGCCGCGGCGCGGTGACCCGGCGGCTGGCCGGCGACGACCCGGACGTGAACGAGGAGTGGAACTGCGACAAGGGCCGGTGGGCGTTCACCTACCCGACCCAGCCGGACCGGCTGGTCACGCCGCTGGTCCGGGATGAGGCGGGGGTGCTGGTGCCCGCATCCTGGCCGGAGGCGGTCGACGCGGCGGCCCGCGGCCTGCTCGCCGCGCGCGGCCGGGCCGGGGTACTGACCGGGGGCCGGCTCACCCTGGAGGACGCCTACGCCTATGCGAAGTTCGCCCGGGTCGCGCTGGCCAGCAACGACATCGACATGCGGGCCAGGCCGCACTCGGCCGAGGAGACCGGCTTCCTGGCCGGCCACGTGGCCGGGCGCGCCATCGACGTCAGCTACGCCAGCCTGGAGCGGGCCCCGGCGGTGCTGCTGGCGGGCTTTGAGCCGGAGGATGAGTCCCCGATCGTCTTCCTCCGCCTCCGCAAGGCCACCCGCCGCCGCAGGCTGGCCGTCTACTCCATCGCCGCGCTGGCGAGCCCCGGACTGACCAGGCTCGGCGGCGTCTTGCTGCGGACGGCCCCCGGTGCCGAAGCCGCTGTTCTCAGCTCTCTGGCCGGCGGCACCGACGATCAGCAGCTCGCCAGCGCCGGCGACTCGCTACGGCAGCCAGGTGCGATCATCCTGGCCGGGGAGCGGCTGGCCGAGGTGCCGGGTGCGCTGAGCGCGGCAGCGCGGCTGGCCGGGGCGACCGGGGCGAAACTGGCCTGGATCCCGCGCCGCGCCGGGGAGCGCGGCGCGATCGAGGCGGGCGCGCTGCCGGTGCTGCTGCCCGGCGGCCGCCTGGTCACCGACGCGGCGGCCAGGGCCGACGTGGCCAGGACCTGGGGCGTGGCCGGCCTCCCGGCCGACCCGGGCCGCGACACCGCCCAGATCCTGACCGCGGCGGCGGCCGGTGACCTCGGCGCCCTGGTGATCGCCGGAGTCGACCCCGCGGACCTGCCCGATCCGGCGGCCGCCCTGCAGGCCCTGGCCTCGACCGAGTTCGTGGTCAGCCTGGAGCTGAGAGTCAGCGCGGTGACGGACCGCGCCGATGTGGTGCTGCCGGTGGCCGCGGTGGCCGAGAAGGCGGGCACGTTCGTGAACTGGGAAGGGCGGCCGGGCTCGTTCCGGGCGGCGCTGCGGGTCCCGGCGGTTCGCTGCGACTTGCAGGTGCTGGCCGCGATAGCGGACGCGATGGACGTGCATCTCGCGCTGCCGGACGCGGCCGCGGCCAGGGCCGAGCTGGCCGAGCTGAGCGGGCCCGCGGCCCGCGGCACCGCTGACACGGCGGGTAGCGGGCAGCTGGAGCCGGGACCGGGCGCCCCGGCCGGCGCGACCGCGGGGGGGTCCCGGGGGGTCGTCCCCCCAGGGCCAGCATCCGCGGGGGGTCCCGGGGGGTCGTCCCCCCAGGGCCAGCACCGGCCTCCCTGGCCCCCGGTCAGGCGCTGCTGGCCACCTGGCATAATCTGCTCGACGCCGGCCGGATGCAGGACGGCGAGCCGAACCTGGCCGGCACGGCCAGGGCGACGGTGGCGCGGATGTCGGCGGCAACCGCGGCCGAGGCCGGCATCGCCGCCGACGGCAAGGTGAGCGTGTCCACCGATAGCGGCTCGGTCACCGTCGGCGTCGAGATCGCGGACCTGCCCGACCGGGTGGTCTGGCTGCCTGTCAACTCGGCCGGCTGCGCCGTCCGGCGTGACCTCGGCGCCGGTCACGGCAGCCTCGTCACGGTGAGGAGCGCGGTATGAGTGCCCTGGCGTCGGCTGCTGCGCAAGCGCAGGGCACCAGTGACAACTACCCCACGCTGGCCAGCTTCGGCTCTGACCCGTGGTGGCTGACCTGCCTCAAGGTCATCGTGATCTTCGCGTTCCTGATGATCACCGTGCTGCTCACGATCTGGGCCGAGCGCCGGGTCATCGGCCGGATGCAGCAGCGGTCCGGGCCGAACCGGGCGGGCAAGTTCGGCCTGCTCCAGTCGCTGGTGGACGGCATCAAGCTGGCGCTGATGGAGGACATCATCCCGCGCGGGGTGGACAAGCTCCTGTTCGTGATCGCGCCCGCGATCGCGGTCATCCCGGCGTTCGTCAGCTTCTCCATCATCCCGTTCGGGCCGGTCGTGTCGATCTTCCACCATCAGACCCCGCTGCAGCTGGCTGACCTGCCGGTGGCCGTGCTGCTGGTGCTGGCGATGAGCTCGATGGCGGTCTACGGGATCGTGCTGGCGGGCTGGTCCTCGAACTCGCCGTACTCCCTGCTCGGCGGCCTGCGCTCGTCGGCCCAGGTGATCAGCTACGAGATCGCGATGGGCCTGTCGTTCGTGCCGGTGTTCCTGTACGCCGGGTCGCTGTCCACCACCGCGATCGTCAGCGCACAGGCCAACGGTGCGCCGTTCCGCCTGTTCGGGGTCATCCTGCACTACCCGTCGTGGTACGCGATCCTGCTGATCCCCTCGTTCGTGATCTACCTGATCACCATGGTGGGCGAGACCAACCGGCTGCCGTTCGACCTGCCTGAGGGCGAGGGCGAGCTGGTCGGCGGCTATCACACCGAGTACTCGTCGCTGAAATTCGCGATGACCCAGCTGGCCGAGTACCTCAACGTGGTCACCGTGTCAGCGCTGGCCACCACGCTGTTCCTCGGCGGCTGGCGGGCGCCGTGGCCGATCACGGTCTGGTCCGGCGCCAACTCCGGCTGGTGGCCGCTGCTGTGGTGGCTGGTCAAGGTGGTCTGCTTCATCTTCGTGTTCATCTGGCTGCGCGCCTCGCTGCCCCGGATCCGCTACGACCAGCTGATGACGCTGGGCTGGAAGGTGCTGATCCCGGGCGCGCTGGCCTGGGCCCTCATCGCCGCCACCATCCGGGTGCTGCGCCGCCAGGGCGGCAGCGTCCCGGTCTACCTGGTCGGCGGCGGGATCGTGGTGGTCCTGCTGCTGCTGTGGATCGCCTGGGACGCGAAGGTAACGGCCAGGGCCAGCGCCGTCGAGGCGGAACAGGCCGCCGACGCCGAGGCCGAGGGCGTGGTGTTCCCGGTCCCGCCCAGGGACCTGCCGCACTACCACGGCATCGGCGTCGGAGCCGAGCACGCACCGGTACCGGCCGGGACCGGCCAGGCGGCCCGCACTACTAAGGAGGTCACCGGTGCCTGACTTCCTGAACTCGGTCAAGGGGTTCGGCGTCACCTTCCGGCAGATGTTCCGGAAGGTGGACACCATCCAGTACCCGGAGCAGAAGGTGCCGACGGCGCCCAGGTTCCACGGCCGGCATCAGCTCAACCGCTGGGCGGACGGGCTGGAGAAGTGCATCGGCTGTGAGCTGTGCGCCTGGGCCTGCCCGGCCGACGCCATCTACGTCGAGGGCCGGGACAACACCGAGGAGGAACGCTACTCGCCGGGCGAGCGGTACGGCGCCGTCTACCAGATCAACTACCTGCGCTGCATCCTGTGCGGGCTGTGCGTCGAGGCCTGCCCGACCAGGGCGCTGACCATGACCAACGAATACGAGCTGGCCGACGACAGCCGGGAGAGCCTGATCTGGACCAAGGAGCAGCTCGTCGCGCCGCTCCAGCCGGGCATGGAGGCGCCGCCGCACCCGATGCGGCTCGGCGAGACCGAGGTGGACTACTACCGGCTCGGCGCGAGCGCGCCCCCGCCCGGCGACGATGAGGACACGGGGGCGGCGCGATGAAGCATCCGATGCTGCTCGCCGCGAGCGCCTCGTTCACGACCAGGGACCTGGCGTTCTGGATCCTCGCCGTGATCTGCGTGGCCGCCGGGCTCGGCATGGTGCTGGCCAGGCGCGCGGTGCACTGCGCGGTACTGCTCGCGGTGGTGATGCTGTCGCTGGCGGTCTTCTACGCCATGCTCGGCGCGCCGTTCCTGGCCTTCGTCCAGGTGATCGTCTACACCGGCGCGGTACTGATGCTGTTCCTGTTCGTGATGATGATCGTCGGCATCACCTCGGCCGACTCCCTGGTGGAGACGATCAGGGGACAGCGGCTGGCGGCCGGCCTGGCCGGGATCGGCCTGCTAGTGCTGCTGGCCCTGATCGTGGGTAACGCGGTGATCGGCCCGAGCGCCAGCCCGTCCCCGGCCTACGGCGCCTCGAACGTGACCAGCCTGGCCGCCCTGATCTTCACCACGTACGTGTTCCCGTTCGAGGTGACCAGCGCGCTGCTGATCACCGCCGCGCTCGGCGCGATGGTGCTCGCGCACCGGGAGCGGACCAGCCCGAAGCCGACCCAGCAGTCGCTGGCCCGGCAGCGGGTGGCCAGCGGCGCCGGCCCCGCTGCCCGGCCCCGGCACCTATGCCCGGCACAACGCGGTGGACATGCCGGCCCTGCTGCCGGACGGCTCCCCGTCCCAGCTTTCGGTGAGCCAGGTGATGGCCAGCCGCGGCCTGTCCCGCAGCGGCCCGGTCGCCGGTGCGCTGCCCGATCCGGCGGACGGTGAAGGGGAGGCGCAATGATAAGCCCGGCGCACTTCGTGGCGCTTTCGGTGATCCTCTTCGTGATCGGCGGCGTCGGCGTCCTGGTGCGGCGGAACGCGATCGTGGTGTTCATGTGCATCGAGCTGATGCTGAACGCCGTCAACCTGGCCTTCGTGGCGTTCGCCCGGATGCACGGCAACCTCGACGGCCAGGTCATCGCCTTCTTCGTGATGGTGGTCGCCGCCGCCGAGGTGGTGGTTGGCCTCGCCATCCTCACCAGCATCTTCCGTACCCGCAGGTCGTCGTCGGTGGACGACGCGAACCTGCTGAAGTACTAGAGGGGAATCCGTGACAGGCTCTCTTGCTGGCGTGCTCACGCCGCCGGGACCGGCGGCAGCGACCAGCCTGGCCGCCACCGGGGTGGAGCACGCCGCCTGGCTGCTGCTGGCGTTCCCGCTGGCCGGCGCCGTGATCCTGCTGCTCGGCGGGAAGCGGACCAACTCCTGGGGACACCTGGTCGGGGTGGCCATGCCGGTCGCGGCGTTCTGCTACGGCGGTGGTCGCGTTCTTCGCCATGCTCGGCCAGGGCGCCGGGCAGCGCAGCCGGGACCTGCACCTGTACTCCTGGGTCCCGGTCGCCCACTTCCAGGTCAGCATCGGCCTGCTGCTGGATCCGCTGTCGATCTGCTTCGTGCTGCTGATCACCGGCGTCGGCTCGCTGATCCACATCTTCGCGGTCGGCTATATGGCGGCCGACCCGGAGCGGCGCCGGTTCTTCGGCTACATGAACCTGTTCGTCGCCGCGATGCTGCTGCTGGTGCTGGCCGACAGCTACCTGGGTCTCTACGCCGGCTGGGAAGGCGTGGGCCTGGCCTCCTACCTGCTGATCGGGTTCTGGCAGTACAAGCCGTCGGCCGCGGTCGCGGCGAAGAAGGCATTCATCGCCAACCGGGTCGGCGACGCCGGGCTGTCCCTGGCCATCATGCTGATGTTCGCCACCTTCGGCTCGGTGAACTTCAGCGGCGTGTTCGGCACTGCCAGTCACGCCAGCCAGGGCACCCTCACCGCGCTCGGGCTGCTGCTGCTGCTCGGCGCCTGCGGCAAGTCGGCGCAGCTGCCGCTGCAGTCCTGGCTGCTGGACGCGATGGAGGGCCCCACTCCGGTGTCGGCGCTGATCCACGCGGCCACCATGGTCACGGCCGGGGTCTACCTGATCGTCCGGTCCGCCCCGATCTTCAACCTGACCCCGGACGCCAGGCTCACGGTGGCCATCGTGGGCGCGGCCACGCTGCTGTTCGGCGGCATCATCGCCTGCGCCAAGGACGACATCAAGAAGTCGCTGGCCGGCTCCACGATGAGCCAGATCGGGTACATGATCCTGGCGGCCGGCCTCGGCCCGGCCGGCTACATCTTCGCCATCGCCCAGCTGCTCGCGCACGGGTTCTTCAAGGCCACGCTGTTCCTGTCGGCCGGGTCGGTCAAGCACGAGATGAGCGACGAGGTGGACATGCGCCGGTTCGGCGGGATCGGCGCCGCCATGCCGATCACGTTCGCCGCGTTCACCTGCGCTTACCTGGCGATCATCGGCATCCCGCCGTTCTCCGCGTTCTACACCAAGGACCCGATCATCGAGGCGGCCTTCGCCAGGGGCGGCACCTCCGGTGCGCTGCTGGGCACCGCCGCTCTCATCGGCGCCGGGGTCACCTCGTTCTACATGAGCCGGATGCTGCTGATGACGTTCACCGGCCAGCGCCGCTGGGACGAGGGCCAGCACCCGCACGAGGCGCCGCCGGTGATGCGCTGGCCGGAGGTCCTGCTCGCGGTCGGCTCGCTCGGCGCCGGCGCGTTCTTCATCTTCGGCAACCGGCTCGAGGGTTTCCTGGCGCCGGTGATCGGCTCGCCGCCGACCTCGCACTCCCCGTACAGCCCGGCCAGCCTGGGCGGGCTTGCCCTGGTGCTGGTAGCGGCCGGCCTGGCCTGGCTGCGCTACGGGCACCGGGAGATCCCGGTGATCGCGCCGGCGGGCAGCTTCGCCACGGTGGCGGCGCGCAAGGACCTGTACGGTGACGCGTTCAACGAGTCGGTGCTGATGCGGCCGGGTCAGTGGCTGACCCGGCTGTCGGTGTACTTCGACAACCGTGGCGTGGACGGCCTGGTGAACACCGTCGCCGCGACCATGGGCGGCACGTCCGGGCGGATCCGCAGGCTGCAGACCGGCTTCGTCCGGTCGTACGCGCTGCTGATGTTCGTCGGCGCGGTGCTGCTGGTGGGCGCGCTGCTGCTGGTGCGGGTGTAGGCCATGGCCCGCCGATCCGGACACTACCCAGAGCTGATGGGGCTGCCGACGCTATGACGAACTTTCCCTGGCTGACCGTGGCGGGCGCGGTGCCGCTGGCCGGCGCGCTCGTGATCATGTGCACGCCCGGCCACTCGGCCCCCGGCGGGGCGGCAGACCGGCTGGCGCGGGCCCGCCTGGTCAAGCTCATCGCGCTGGTCTTCTCCCTGGTCACGCTGGCCGTGACGGTGGTCATCGCGGTGAAGTTCGTGCCCGGCGGCAGCCGCTTCCAGTTCACCCAGACCTATCAGTGGATCCCGCAGTTCGGGGTGCACTACGCGGTCGGCGTGGACGGCATCGGGCTGGTGCTGATCGTGATGTCCGCGATCCTGATGCCGGTGGTGATCCTGGCCTCCTGGAACGACCCGGAAGACGACACCGAGCCGGCGTGACGCCCGCCAAGCGCCGTGCCGACGGCGCACCGAGAAGGCGCAGCGTGAAGACCTACTTCGCGCTGATGCTGGTGCTCGAGACCATGATGATCGGCGTCTTCGCGGCCACCGACGTGTTCCTGTTCTACGTGTTCTTCGAGGCCATGCTGATCCCGATGTACTTCATGATCGGCAGCTACGGGGTCGGCCAGCGCCAGTACGCGGCGGTG
Source organism: uncultured Actinomycetota bacterium (assembly GCA_963719705.1). Lineage (GTDB taxonomy): Bacteria > Actinomycetota > Actinomycetes > Streptosporangiales > Streptosporangiaceae > CAVRCV01. The sequence goes on along the minus strand of CAVRCV010000002.1, from coordinate 112,131 downwards.
AAGTTCCTGCTCTACAGCCTGCTCGGCGGGCTGGTCATGCTGGTGGCCGTGATCGCGCTGTACGTCTACTCGGCCAGGGCCGGGCACGGCACGTTCCTGTTCAGCCAGCTGCAGCACCTCGCGCTGAGCCCGACCGCGAGCAAGTGGCTGTTCCTCGGCTTCTTCGTCGCGTTCGCGATCAAGGCACCGTTGTGGCCGTTCCACACCTGGCTGCCGGACGCGGCCACGGCCGCCCAGCCCGGCGCGGCCGTGCTGCTGGTCGGCGTGCTGGACAAGGTCGGCACCTTCGGCATGATCCGCTACTGCCTGGAGCTGTTCCCGTCCGCGGCGCACTACTTCACCCCGCTGGTCATCACCCTGTCGGTGATCGGGGTGCTGTACGGCGCGGTGGTGGCGATCGGCCAGGCCGACCTGAAGCGGCTGATCGCCTACTCCTCGGTGTCCCACATGGGGCTGATCACCCTTGGCATCTTCGCCATGACCAGCCAGGGCCAGGCGGGCGCGACCCTCTACATGGTGAACCACGGCTTCGCTACCGGCGCGCTGTTCATCATCGCCGGCTTCATGATCTCCCGGCGGCGGTCGCAGCTGATCGCCGACTACGGCGGGGTGCAGAAGGTGGCGCCGCTGCTGGCCGGCACGTTCCTGATCGCCGGCCTGGCCGGGCTCGCGCTGCCCGGCCTGTCCACCTTCGTCAGCGAGTTCCTGGTCCTGGTCGGCACGTTCACCCGGTACGAGGCCGCCGCGGTGCTCGCCACCGTCGGGATCATCCTGGCCGCGATCTACATCCTGTGGATGTACCAGCGCACGATGACCGGGCCGACGCCGCCCGAGGTCTCCGGGATGCCGGACCTGAAGGCCAGGGAGCTGTGGGCGGTCGGGCCGCTGATCGTGCTCATCATCGCGCTCGGCGTCTACCCCAGGCCGGTGCTCGACATCATCAACCCGGCGGTCCAGCACACCCTCACCCAGGTGCATTCCACCGACCCGGTGCCGCCCGACCCGGCGGCCGCGGCCGGACGAAAGGTCTCCCCGTGACCGGGTCCCTCGCGCTGGCGCCGACGATCCCGGCGCCCAAGATCGCCTACTCGCTGCTGTCGCCCATGCTGCTGGTCTTCGGCGTGGCGGTGGCCGGGGTGCTGGTGGAGGCGCTGGCGCCGCGGCGGCTGCGCTATGTCCTGCACGTCGTGCTCGCGCTCGGCGGGCTGGCCGCCGCGTTCGTGGCGACCATCGTGGTCGCGGCGACCAGCTCGGTGTTCAGCCACGGGCCCGGCAGCGTGGTCGCGGCCGGCGCGGTCGCGGTGGACCGGCCCACGCTGTTCATCCAGGGCACGATCCTGGTGCTGGCGTTCGTCAGCGTGCTGCTGATCGCCGAGTCCTCGCACGAGGTCAGCGCTTTCACCGGGCAGGCGGCCGCGGTGCCGGGCAGTGCCGAGGAGCGGGAGGGGCTGCTGGCCGGCATCGCGCACACCGAGGTGTACCCGCTGACCCTGTTCGCGGTCGGCGGCATGCTGCTGTTCCCGGCCAGCAACGACCTGCTCACCATGTTCGTCGCGCTTGAGGTGCTGTCCCTGCCGCTGTACCTGCTGTGCGGGCTGGCCCGGCGGCGCCGGCTGCTGTCCCAGGAAGCGGCCATGAAGTACTTCCTGCTCGGCGCGTTCTCCTCGGCGTTCTTCCTGTTCGGCATCGCCATGCTGTACGGCTTCGCCGGCTCGGTGCGGCTGGCCGCGATCGCCGCCGCGGCCTCGGCCGACACCAGCAGCGCCACGCTGCTGTATGCGGGGATAGCACTGCTCGGGCTCGGCCTGCTGTTCAAGATCGGCGCGGTGCCGTTCCACAGCTGGAAGCCGGACGTGTACCAGGGGGCCCCGACGCCGGTCACCGCGCTGATGGCATCGTGCACGCTGGTCGCCGCGTTCGGCGCCGTGCTGCGCGTCTTCTACGTCGCGTTCGGCCAGCTGAGCTGGGACTGGCGCCCGGCGATGATCACCGTCTCGATCCTCACCATGCTGGTCGGCTCGATCGTCGCGATCACCCAGACCGACGTGAAGCGGCTGCTCGCCTACTCCTCGATCGCTCAGGCCGGGTACGTGCTCACCGGCGTGGTCGCGGCCAGCAGCGCCGGCCTGTCCAGCAGCCTGTTCTACCTGGCCGCCTACGGGTTCGCGGTGATCGGCGCGTTCGCCGTGGTCACGCTGGTGCGCGACAGCACCGGCGAGGCGGCCCACCTGTCCAGCTGGGCCGGCCTTGGCAAGCGCTCGCCGCTGCTGGCCGGGGTGTTCGCCTTCTTCCTGATCGCCTTCGCCGGAATCCCGCTGACCAGCGGGTTCAGCGGCAAGTTCGCGGTCTTCCAGGCCGCGGTGAGCGGCGGCGCGCTGTCCCTGGTGATCATCGGCGTGCTCAGCAGTGCGATCCTGGCCTTCCCCTACGTCCGGGTGATCGTGCTGATGTTCTTCAGCGACCCGGCACCGGACGGGCCGACCGTGGTCCGGCCGGGCGTCTTCACCGGCCTGGCCGTCGCGCTCGGCGCAGCGGTCACCCTGGTGCTCGGCATCGTGCCGGGCCCGCTGCTCGGCCTCGCCCAGCATGCCGCCAGCCACCTGTTCGTCCGCTAGGCCGTGCCGGGACGGTCGGCCAGGTCGGCGGCCGCGCTGGCTGCGCGCGGCGCGAAGCCAGCTCAGACATGCTGCAAGCGCTCCAGCCCGTACTGGCCGGGCGGACTCAGCCGGGCCGGGCGGATCTCGACCTCGCCCACGGCGATATCGGGTGGGGTGCTGTTAATAAGCTGAGCGACGAAGCGGCCGACCGAGCCAGCCGACATCTTGACGGGCGAGCGATCGCCTGCGCGGTTAGCGATAGCGCCGGGTGAGACCAGGACGGCCCGGACTCCGTTCTGCCGCTCCTCGAGCAGGAGCGTCTCCACCAGCCCCTTCAGGGCGGCCTTCGTGGCTGAGTACGCTGCCCCGCTCTCGAAGTACCTGGTCGCCGCGTGACTTCCCATGTAGACGTAGACGCCGGCCGAGTGCCGGATCAGCGGCAGGGTCAGCTGGGTGAGCCGGAACGGGGCGAGCAGGTTCACCGCGATGCTCGTCATCATGTCGGTCATGGTCAGGTCTGCTACCGGCGCCAGGCGCCGGACGGCGGCATTGAGGATGCAGGCGTGCAGGTGGTCGGCGTGCTGCAGGACAGCGCTGGCCCCGGCCTCCAGGTCTGCCAGCTCGGCCAGGTCACAGCGCACCTCGCCCAGCCATTCCTCGCCGGTCAGCGTCCGGTTCAGGGAGATGATCCGCCAGCCAGAATCGTGCAGCGCCGTCGCTATCGCCCGCCCGGTGCCTCTATTCGTGCCGGTGAGCAGCGCGACGCGCGGATCAGCCGAGCTGTGCTCAGTCAAGGCCGTGCACCGTCGCTGACCAGGCCCGCAGGATTTCCGCCCGGCTGGCTCCGGCCCGGAACAGGTCCTTGTCCAGGGATTCGCCGTTCGTGCCCTTGAGCCGCATGCAGTCTGGCGAGACTTCAGAAATGACCCGGTAACTCCCATGCTGGTCAATTCCGATTATGATGCAGAAATCCCACAGGTCCAGCGGGGTCAGCCAGCGCTGCAAGGTCTCGTTCAGCAGCAGCGCGATGTCCTTCATCCTCTGAGTATCCAGGCCAAGCTCGCGAACGTAATCTTCTGCGATCGGCTGATCTTCCGGATCGGTACGGTAGTCGAATTTCACCACCGGCCGGTCGAAGCGGTGACCCTGCGGGAACAATCCTGGGTACTTCCGGATGGTCGAGCCTGCGCAGACGTTCTTGACGATCACCTCAACCGGCGGGGCAGGGCAGAACAGGGCGACGTAAGAAGTGTCATCAACGCGGTACTCGAAGGCGCCCGGAACGCCGTCATCCCGCATGCGAGCGCTTGCCTTTTCGAAGAAGTCGAGCCGTAGCTTTTCAGTGCCTGGCATCATTGCTTCCCGGCTGTAAGTAAAGCTGCTCAGGCTGGGCACCATCTGTATGAAGCAGCGGCCGCCGGGCATCGGGTAGACGGTCTTGCTCCGCCCCCTGAATACTGGCTCACCTGCTGTGACCTGGGCAAGGTCGGCACGAGGGATCGTCACTCCCGACCTCCTCAGTCATGGCCCGGTACATGACGCTGATGACAGCCCACGACGCTGGGCAGTTCCGGCGGCAGCACTGAGCTCGTGCTCTTCTCGCTAGCACACGCCCCGTCATCCGGCCTTGTTTCGGGGTGCGGCCGGGCGGCGGGCTGTGGCGGGCGTCACCCATGGTTACCCCCTGCCGCCGGAACCGCAATCCCGTGCGCCGTCCCTGTTCACTCACGCTGACGGGCCGGCGCATAGCCCAGGACCCCCAGGCCGGAGGCGTCGAACAGCGCCCCGCCAGTCGGTTAAAGTCGCGGCACGTGCAATGTGAGCTGAGATCGTGGTCATTCGCGGCGGTGCGCTCGGCAGCGCGTCGCGGAAACGAGCGCCCCGCGCGTTCGCCTCGATCCTGCGGGTGCTTGTGCAGGGCAGATCCGAGCCGCAGTCAGCCCGGCTCGCTCGTCCGGACAGCCTGGCCTGCTGCGTCGTCGACGATCCGCACACGCCGCGCGTCGGGCACTCGCGCCCGTTCGATCACGAGGGATCACCACCGGACCATCGATCCTGATCGACCGGGGCGGGCAGGAGCGCTGTCATGGTCTGCCGCAGCGGACCGTGGTGATCGGCCCGATGGTGGTCGTGGTTCCGCAGGTTAGCTGTGGCCTGCCGGTGAACGACTTGCTGTTTATATGTCATACTATGTGACAACCCAGCGAGGCCGGCGCTGGCCCTGCCCCGAGGGATCGCCGTTGGGGATCGAAGCTGAGATGAAGTAACTGCAAGCGATTCGGCTCGGTATACCAAGGGCAGCCTCGAGGACGCGACGCGTCGATATTCCGCCGGGTGGGGCTGAGGTTCGCTGGCACGTCTCGCTCGCGCTCGGTCAACTCGAACGACCCTGAGATTGAGCCGGTTCTGCTTCGCCCGCAGGAAATTCCGCTTTACGTGGAGAACGGCAGGCTTGATGCTGGCGGAGCTGGCCAGGATTGGATAGTCGAGCGAAATGTGATGGACCAGGTGGAGTTCCTTGCCGATCTGCACTATGCTAGCAGGACGCTGCAGCCGGTCAGATGGGTGCTCGCCGTGCCAGATGAAATGCCAGTGCGAACAATCGATGAGTTCCGGCGGCTGTGCAGCGAGCGCATCGTGAGCGGGGCGGGGCAGTTCACCATAGCAACCGAGCTGACCGAGGTCTCGAATAGATGGCTGGTGAAGAACGGCATCGACGCTCGCATTGAATTTTCCTGGGGCGCGACCGAGGCTAAGGCCAGGAATTTCGCGGACGCGATAATTGAAGTAGCTGAGACCGGGGCGTCCCTGGAAGAGAACTCCCTGCGGATAGTTGCAGATGTATTCAGATCTACGACGCGGTTCTTCGCGAACAAGGAGGTTTACCAAGAAGATACTTGGAAGAGGGACAAGCTCGACGGCCTGGTGATCTTTGTACCGGGGTGCTGCGGAGAGGATATGATACTGCTGAACGTAGTTGCCGAATGAACCTTAATCTGGACGAAGATCTTGCCGCGCGATGCTCGCGTAGTTATCGCGGATAAGCATGAAGGCCATTCTGTATTCCGCGCCCTGATAGCGCTCAGCAAGGTCAGTGTCCCCGGTGCCCTGTCCGCATTGATAGCCTCCGGGGCGACGCACGCCTGGATTTCTCCATTAGACGTTTATTACGCTGCGTCATGGCCCGGAGGTTCTTTTGCTGACCGGTCGCAGGATCAGCCCGGCTGACGGTCCGGTGAACCGCTCGATCGCGGGCAGCGCAGGCCCCCTGATCCTGCTGCCCGCAGTGGATCTGTCCGGCGGGCACGTCGTCCGGCTGGTCCAGGGCGCTCCGGAAACGGAAGCCAGGTACGGCGACCCCCTTGATGTGGCACGCGGCTTGCAGCGGGCTGGCGCCGAGTGGATACATCTGGTCGATCTGGACGCGGCGTTCGGCCGTGGCTTCCAATGCGCCGCTAGTGGCGTCGCTTGTGCGACAGCTTGATGTCGCTGTCGAACTGTCCGGGGTGATTCGCGATGATGCCTCGCTGGCCGCGGCCATTGCGACCGGATGCGAGCGGGTCATCTCGGAACCGCCGCCCTGGCGGCGCCGGGATGGGCGCGCAGTTTCATGACGGACCACGGAGACCGGATCGCCGTAGCCCTGGATGTCCGCGGCGAACGGGTCAGGGCCCCAGGCTGGACCTCCGATGGCGGCAGCTTGCTACAGGTACTGGCCAGGCTCGAGGATGACGGCTGCTCGCGCTATGTCGCTACCGATGTATCGAGGGATGGCACGCTTACCGCGTCGAATCTGGGCCTGCTGCGAAGGGTGTGCGCGCGCGCGCAGGCCGCTCGTCGCCGGCGGCGGCGTTTCCTGCCTGGCCGACTTGCGCGACATCGCGGCCCTCCGGGGACTGGGCGTGGGAGCCGTCGTCGGCAAGGCGCTGTATGCCGGAGCCTTCACCCTGGAGCGGGCGCTTGCGCAGGCAGCGGTCCGACCGTAGACGACCCGTACCGGATATGAGTGACGCGGCCCGCCGCTCCCGGCCGCAGCCAGCGTATTAGCTTTGTCATGAGGTAACGGGCATGACATCGAGGAGGCAGCGGTCTCCATGACCAGCAGTGCTGAGGGCCCTTCACTGGACCCAGCGGTAGCAGCGAGCTGAAGCGGGACCAGGCCGGGCTCATTCCCGCCATCGTGCAGCAGTACGATACCGGCGAGGTGCTGATGCTGGCTACGATGATCGAGGCGCTGCGTGGCACCCTCACCGCCGGCCGGTGTACCTACTGGTCCCGCAGCCGGCAGGAATACTGGGTGAAAGGGGAGACCTCTGGTCACCGGCAGTGGGTAAGGTCGGTCGCCCTTGACTGCGATGGCGATGCCCTGCTCGTCAAGGTCCAGCAGGTCGGTGCCGCTTGCCACAACGGCGACCGGACCTGCTTCGGCAACGTTCTGCTCGATTGCCCGGTGACTGGCGAGAGCTACCATCGTAATGGTGCGAGCCCTGCCCGCCAGGCAGGCCGAGCCCCGGCAGTCATCAGGACATGGCGCGTCCCGGCGGGCTAGTCACCTGGCCGGTGGTCCGGCGGTCTGACGGCCGGTGTGCCGCTCGGGGGCTGGCATGGACAACCTGAGGTCGCTGGCGGCGTTGTGTGAGCGGGCCGCGGACACATGGCCGGGACGCCCCGCGCTGACCCATAACGGGGTCACTCACACCTATGCCGACCTCGCCGCCCGATCCTGGTCGATGACCGCCATGCTCGCCCGGAACCAGGTCCGGCCAGGCGATCGAGTGGCCATCGCCACTTCTGACGTGGCGAGCTCGGTCACAGCGCTGTTCGGCGCGGTGCGCCTTGGTGCCGTGGCGGTCCTGGTCAACGACGCGGCGCCGGACTACGCCATCGCTCACATCGTGGCGAATGCCGGCTCGCCATAGCGGTATGTCCTGCACAAGCCGGCTCAGCTTCTTGCGCGTATCCTTAACTGCCGGTTTGCCGATCCGCCGCGGCCGGGCGCGGCCCTCGCGCCGCGGCCGGCAATGGCGCCGGCAGCCGGGGCCCGGCATGCATTATCTACACATCGGGATCGACCGGGCGGCCGAGGGGAGTGGTGGTCAGCCATGAAAATGTGCTCTTCGCGACCTCGGCCATTTCTAGCCGCCTGGACATCAGGCAGAACGACGTTATCGGCTGTTCTTCTGCCCCGGAATTCGATTACGGGCTCTACCAGATCTTCCTGGCGATGGCGTCTGGCGCACGTCGCCTGGGCCAGCGGCGGCGAGACTGGGCACGGCATGCTCGATTTCCTGGCCGCCAACCAGGTCACTGTCCTGCCCGCCGTTCCCCAGCTGGCCGGGGACTGTGCTTGTTGTCCAGGCACCGGTCACGCCGGCTGCCGCCGCTCCGGATGATCACAAATACCGCTTCGCCGATCGGGCAGGGACTCCTCGCCGAGCTTTTCGCCATCTATCCGGCGGCCGGGATTTATCTCATGTTCGGGCTGACCGAGTGCAAGCGGGTATCAATACTCCTGCCTTCGGAGCTCGAAAGCGGCCACGTCCGTGGGGCGGCCGCTCGACGGAACCGCCTGCACCATCGTCGATGAGGCGGCAGAGCCGGTAACCGCCGGGACGACCGGCGAGCTGGTGGTGCGCGGACCTCACGTTGCGCTTGGCTACTGGGGCGGGGAAGGAGCCAGGCCGGTCCGCTTCCGCACCTCGCCGAGGACGGGCGAGTGCCTGCTATTCACCGGCGATCAGTGCTGGATGGATGCGGCCAGGCTACCTGTATTTCGCCGGGCGCAGGGACGATATCTATAATCAGGAGCTACCGCGTCAGCGCCGCGGAGGTAGCGCTGGCGGCAGAAGATTATCAACGGAGTTGCCAAGCATGCTGCCTTCCCCCTCGCGATGAAGTCGATGAGGCGGTCTTGTTCGTCGTGGCTAGCCTGACCGAACGGCAGATACGGCGCGAGCTGACCATGAGACTGGAATCGTTTAAAATGCCCGGCCGGATCGTCCTGGCTGACCGGCTGCCCAGAACGCGAAACGGCAAGGTTGACCGGACCGCACTCAAGGCGGGTCACGATGCTCGATGATAGGTTGCTGACCGCAATCGCCAGTGACTACGGCACGCCCGCCTACGTGTACGACCTGGCGGATATCCGCCAGGCGCACGGCGAGCTGGTGACCGCGCTGCCCGGTGGCAGCCAGTTGTGCTACTCGGTGAAGGCCAACCCGCTGCCCGCGATCGTGCGGGCACTGCTATCGGCCGGATGCTGGGCCGAAGTGTGCTCGCTTCGGGAACTGATGATCGCTCTGGGCGCCGGGCCCGCGACACGGGTCCTGTGCACCGGCCCGGTGAAGAAGCCTGCCCACCTCGAGCGCGCTATCCTCGCGGGAGTCCGCCTCTTCTCCGTCGAGTCGATGGTTGACCTACATCGCCTGAGCGCTGCGGCGCTGTCCGGTGGCGTCGAAGTGGGCGCGCTTCTGCGCCTCAATCCGGACGCCGCCGCGCGCGGCACGGGACTGGCCATGGGCGGAGTGCCGTCTCAGTTGGGCTAGATGTGGCAGCGGTGCGGGCCCGCCCGAGCATGTTCACCGCACCCGCGGTGCGGATCGCTGGCTTCCAGATCTTCACCGGCTCGAACGCACCGGATCTTAAGACGCTCCACCACTGGGCCCATGCCGCCGTGACCGCGGCCGCTGACGCGGCCGCAGCCCTCGGCACTCATCCTGACCTGCTCGACCTAGGCGGCGGATTCGGCCATCCCTATGCCAGGCCGAGGCCGACGGACCTCACCGGCCTTGGTGATGAGGTGCTCGGTCTGGTACGCCGCGCGTTTCCGGCAGGTGCGCACTTGCCCGTGCTCATGTTTGAGGCCGGGCGCTTCCTCGTCGCGGGCTCGGGACTCCTGCTGTGCGGGTGCAGGAGGTCAGCAGAAGCAAGGGAGAACACTTCGTCATCATCGACGGCGGCATCTACGTACTGGGCGGCATGTCCGGCCTCCGCCGGCGTCGCGCGGGCCTCGGCGACGGTGATCCGGCTTGGCGAGCCAGCGCCCGGCGCTGAGGTCCCGGCCGGGCGAGTGAGGCTGGTCGGACCGCTCTGCGCTCCTCTCGACACCCTCAATCCGGACCTGGACATCTCCTCGGCCGTGGCCGAGGTGATCTCCTGCGGATACCGAACGTCGGAGCTTACGGCCTGACCGCTAGCCTGCTGGCATTCCTGGGTCATGAGTGCCCTGTCGAGGTGACGGTCGGCGCGGGCGCGATTCGCGAGGTCACCCGGATTAAGTACGCTTATGCCCTGAACGAGGCAAATCATACGATGGCTGACCGGACTCCGCTCTGACATGAACGGCGGTCAGGCCATCTACGCCGGAACGTCCCATCGGCCGGGGATCCCGGTGCGCGGACACTCGGAAGAACATGAATGAGCCGCAGAGAGCTTGTGTTCGACGGACACGATGGGGCAGGGAAGAGCACCCTGGCCCGGCTGGCGGCGCGCGAGCTGGGCGGCGTCTACGTGAAGCCCTTCGACAGCACTCTGGGCGACCACATGTCCTGGCTCTGGAAGCGCGGACGGTTCGCTGAGGCCAACACGCTGGCGCTTTCCGCCCTGGAGCGGGCCGTCGAGCACAGCCCGACGACCTCGCATCTTTGACCGCCATTGGGCGACGATGTTCTCGGTCCTGCCGGAGGAATACTGGCCCGCCTGGCAGCAAGTTTCCGCCACGGTGATCTGCCACACGGACGCGCAGACCACCTACCGCAGGCTGGCCGAGCGCGAGGAGATCCGCAGACCCTGGAATTGCATGCCAGGTACCAGAAGATCTACTGTGACCTGGGCACGAGGTTCGGCGCCCTCGTCATGGATACGGCCAGCCGCTCAGTTGACTGCTGCCTGGCCGCAGCGCTGGACTTCTACCGGGAGCGGGAGCAGCACGTGCCCGCAACGGCATGACGCCGCGCCGTCCGGCCCGCATTCCCCCGGGGACCTGAAAACCCCCCCTCGCATGCTGCCGGATCGCAGTGACCGCCGCTGGCCGGTCCGCGCCGATGACGCTATGGAGATCCCGGCAATCCTACAGATAGAGTCAGATCGTAGGCGCAGAAAACGGCACAATTTGGCATGGTTGTCCTGATCTCTGCCATTGATGGCCGCGCTCTGCCGGTCGGCAGGCGCGACGGTGACGGTCAGTCAGCCGCTTCTTCCGCAGTAGGGATCCGGGTCGCGCCGCTGCGACCGGCGGCCCGCCCGAGACAGCTCAATCGGCGGCCTTCATCACGCAATCAGCTGATACTGGAGTTCCGATGACCGACGTCGTCTTCCTCAGTTCCATGTTCGCCCAGGTCAAAATCGCGGAGCCGATGGGCGTGTCCATTCTCACCGCGGCGCTGCGGAAGGAAGGCATCACGGTTCGGATCTTGGAGCCATCCGTGCGCGGCCTGACCATTGACGAGGCCATCGAGGAGATCACTGCTATCGGTCCTCCGATCGTCGCGCTATCAATGCTTCGGGACAAGCACGCCCAGGATGTCGTGGAATTCACCGCCAAACTGCGAGCGGCGCTGCCGGGCTGCTTCATTGTCGTGGGCGGTCATGGCCCGAGCATCAGCGTGGCCGGGATACCAGCCGGAACCAACGCGGCAGAGTTCCTCCTCGGCACGGCACCGCAGCACGCTGCGGCACCGGAAGTGTGCAGCACCTCACTGCCTTTCCTGGAGATTGATCAGATTACCAGCAGGGCGATAGTTGACCCTGGGCTTACCGACCGTGGCAAGGGACCCGCCGACATTGAGGCGCCCTGGTCGCGGCACATGAGCAGTAGTTATTTCGACCTGACGATCGAATATCTCCAGATTCTTCAGCAGATCGACACTTACATGATTGGCGAGAGTGACGCCGGGCTGCCCAGGCTCGTCCGCAGGGTACTGGACGGGAGGCCCTGGCTCAACCTGCCGGGGCTTGCGCACCTCGACGAGCACGGCACCTTGGTGAAAACCCCGCTGCCGCCCAAGCTCGTCACCCTCGACGACCTGCCATTTATGGCGCGAGACACGCTGCTCGAGTATCGGGAGCTTTATAAGAACGATATTCCCGCGTCACTCCTGGCGAGCCGCGGGTGCTTCTACCGCTGTACATTCTGCTCCGTCGTTAAATATGAGCACTTGCAGTCCGGGCTTAACCACCGTCAGCGATCGAATCAGAACCTGATCGATGAGATACGGTATCTGCACGGAGAGTACGGTGTGAGTAAGTTTAACTTCGAGGACGATAACTTCATCGTGAAGAACAAGCGCGGGGTCGCGAAGATCCACGATCTGGCTAGCCGGATACTGGACCTGGGCTTTAACATCGAGTTCACGTTTTTCTGCCGTGCGGATGTTGTTCAGCGTGACCTGTTCGAGCACCTGTCGGCGGCGGGGCTTACGGGAATATACTTTGGCCTGGAGTCGGTGTTCGAGGGCGATCTGGATTTTTTCCACAAAGGTCTTTCGGTAAACCAGATGCTCCGCGCTATGGATACCCTCGCGGAACTCGGCTTCTCACCTGGAGTGGAGGCTACCCGCCGCATCATGCTCGGTTACATAACCTGGCATCCGCTCACGTCGTTCGACTCTCTGCGAGCCACATCGAGGTTCATCCGGCACTATCAGGCGCCACCGAAACTGCTCCGCAGGAAGCTGCGGGTCTATGCCGGAACCGAGATTCTCGATGACGTCAGCAGGCTCGGCCTGCTCGACTGGGATCATCCGGACGGATGGCACTTCAAGGACGCACGCGTCGAGGGCCTCGATGCCACAGTGAATAAGCTCTTTGCCGCCGTGAACAAGCGCCGTGACATGCTCCGCACGCTGGAGAAGGCCGCCAGGTCGGGGTATCACGATCTGCCGGTAGGTGACCTCAGGCGGCACCGGCGGCATCTTGACTCCTTCCTGGTGGACTCATTCGACAAGATCGTCGATGCCTGCGCCAGCAGCCCGGGAGGAGCCGGATCCGCGCAAGTTGATATGACGTTCAGGGACTCTCTGGCTGCCTTCGAGCGGTATATGGCTGATCACGAGGTCGGCAAGCTCCTGGAAAGCGGTTATCAGCGGTGCGGCTTCCCGGATAGCGCAGTCGATCTGTACCGGAAATAACGTGACGTCGCTTGGCCGTAATCATACGGAGAAGGGACGGCGGACATGAAGGTTTTTACCGGGGCACTGAGCAAGTATGCGGCGAACTTTGCCGCCGAAGGATGGATCCATATTCCTGGCATGGTGCACCGAGATTTCGTCAGGGCAGCGCTGTCATCGACTGGAAAGCCGGATCATCATCCACTGCCGCCAGCTAATATCGGCGGGCAGAAATCTCACATGCTCTTTCAGTTTCCGCCCGGCATAGACTACGTCAAGGACTTCGCGCTGCCGGTATCGGAGCTGTGCGGCCTGAACCTAGCCCGGTTCACGCTGTCGCAACGTCATGTCATGCGGTACGCGGCGGACGCAAAGGACATGCCGAAAGTGCATAAAGACCGGTTCGCGTCTAGCATTTCCATCGGTATCCCGCTGTTCGTGCCTCAGTCGTCCTGTCTTGTTCTCTACCCGTATGACGATAGCCAGGCAAACAAGTTCATGACGACCGAGCTGCGCCGGAGCCTTCCCGCTGAGCGCCTGCCGGAAGTATCCCTTGCGCGCTGGCGCGCGGTCGAGATTACCGACCGGCCGGGAGACCTCATCGCGTTCCGTGGTTCCCGGGCCTGGCACACCCGCAGGAATCCGCGTAACGCGGCTCATCTTTACGTCATGGTTAACGATCTTCTCCTCGATCCGCTGAGCGAGGATCCGGCAGCGGACCTCAACCGGCAGCGGTCGCTGGCTTTCGTCACGAGCGAAAGCTCAGATCGGGACAACACGGTGATCATTCAGGGCCGGCAGCTCGACACCGTATCGCGGCACCGCCATCGTAACGGGGCGGCGACTTACACCGCGCGCGTCTGGCCAGACCGGACGGTCTATCTCACCGAATCCGAGGAGAAGGTCATCGGCTGTCTCGCCGACGGCATGCAGTATGCGGCCGTCAGGGACCTTATTCCCGGTTGCGGATTCGCCGGGCGCTACGAGCTTGATGTCGCGATCGAGCGGCTGCTGGCAGAAGGTGTCCTGGACATTGAGTAGCAGAAGGTGGGCACGCTCAGGAGCCCATTATGCTGGCCCGCTTTCCGGGAGAAATCTTTGCGCGGGCCTTGCTGTGCATCGGGAGGATTCGGTGGGTGAGGAAACAGCCATTGAGAGAACTGAGCGAGTGGTCCGTCCCTTCCTCGGGCTCCTGGACCAGGGCGACAGCGTGTCGTCGCTGTCGTCGCTGTGGGAGCTAGGACTCGACAGCATGACCTCGATCGAACTCGTGCTCGCCCTCGAAGAGGAGTTCGGCATCGAGATCCCGGACGCAGATCTGAAGCGCGATCTATTCGCGTCGCTCTCCTGCCTGACCGCCGCCATGGCAAGGCTGGCCGCCGCTGCGAGCCTGCCGTGACGGCCACCGGGAGACAGGCCGCCATCCTGATCTCTGACCTGCGGGGAATGACCTCGGACGAAGGGGGTCCGTACGTTCCGTTAGCGCTGATCGCGATCGGCTCGGCGCTGGCCGCGCGCGGATACCGCCCGGTGATCCTCGACGCGCAGGTCGAGGCGGACTGGGCCAGCCGGCTCGTGGCGCTGCTTCGGGCAGGCGAGCCGCTGTTTGTCGGCATGACGGCCCTGACCGGACCGTCGATCCGGGTTCCTCTCGCCGCGTCCGCGATCGTCCGGGAGAACCTGCCGGATGTACCGGTCGTGTGGGGTGGTTACCATGCGACCCAGGCGTTCGAGGGGCTGCTGGCCGAGGGCGTGGCCGACTATGTGATCCGCGGGCCAGGGGAGGATGCCGTAACCCGCCTCGCTGCCGCCCTGAGCGCCCAGAGGCGGCCGGCTGCTGCGGTCCTGCGCGAGATTCCCGGCCTGGTCTGGATGGACAGTGACCGGCTAGTGCAGAACCCGCGCATCAAGATCGAGTCGCTCGCGCCGCTGCCCCGTCTCGACTACAGCCTGATCGATGTGAATGCCTACTTTAGCCGCGGGCCCCGCAGGCTTTACTACATCACGAGTTACGGCTGTCCGCACGCCTGCACCTTCTGCGCCGAGCCAGCCCAGAGCCTCCGGCGCTGGCGAAGCCATCCGGCGGAGAGAGTGGTCAGCGAGATGTGCGAGCTGTTCGATCGCTACCGCCCGGAAGCGATCGGCATCATGGATCCGAACTTCTCCACCAACCCGGCGCGTATCGTAGAAATAGTGCAGGGCCTCGAGGCTCGCGGAGTTGCCATCCCGGTCGTCTGCGATATGCGCGCCAAGGATATGCTCCGGCTGTCCTCGCTCATCGAGCTCTGCCGCCTTCCGGCGGTAGGGATCAGCAAGGTATTCATCGGCGTCGAGAGCGGCTCGGACCGTATCCTTAAGATAATTAAGAAGGGCTCCACGGCCGCTGACGCCCTTGCCGCATGCCGTTTGCTGACAGCCGCAGGCGTATCAGTTCATGCCAGCTTCATCCACGATTTCCCGGACGAGCAGGTGGACGATTCCGCTGCCACCCTCAACCTCGCCAGCACGCTATGCACCCTGGCTGGGCTGCACCAGTCGCATCACTTCTACACTCCGTATCCGATGACCGAGCTGTTTGATAACATGGTCAGGCGAGGCCTGATCGCTCCGCTCAGGCTGCGCTCGCAAGCGGACTGGGCCGACACGTCCACTTACTTTGGCAGTGACATATGGTCGGGCAGACCGTCGTTCCGCCGACGGGTCCTCCGGGAGCTCATTGCCTTGCACAGGAAATATCCAGCGGTCATAGCACGCGATGCGCTGCCGGTGCTCCGACTGATGCGGTAGGCGTACCCTGACCAATAGGTCCCCTACGACCAGGGAAACGAGATGAATGAATGGGAACTGCTGAAGCGCATTTGTGTCCGGCATCCGGAACGCGAATCAGATGCCGGTAGCCTGCGCGCTGCCATGGCTGAGATCAGCTGGGGAGAGCTGATCGAGCAGGCGATTCGGCACAAGGTGATGCCGCTACTGGCCAGAGAGCTCCTGCAAGCCGCACCAGAGAGCATACCCCCGCAGATACGGCTCCAGTTGCGCTCCGTTCTTGCCGCCAACACCTATCGCACCAGGGTGCTACAGCAGGCCGTAAACGAGGTCCAGCGGGCATTCGACACTCATGATCTGCGTGCCTGCCCGGTCAAAGGTGCGGTATTCGCACAAACAATCTATGCGGGTACCGGGACAAGGTTCATGAACGACATCGACTTCATGGTGCAGCCCGCGGACCTGGCTAAGGCTGGCACCGTGCTAGAGAGATGCGGCTTCATCGTCGGTGAGTTCGAGCCCGATAGCGTATCCCTACGGCTATATAGCCGTAGGGAGATGGTATTCTACCAGCTCAACCCGGACCATTTGCCCATAATGACCCGCCTCACTGGCGACCTGATTGTCCCGGCCGTGCGCGTGGACATCGCCTGCAATCTCACCTGGGATGCAGCGCCGTGGCAGCTGCCGGCCGAGCTCTCGCTCGCGAAGCTGGACAGCGTGGCGGTCGCTGGTAATGGCCGGATCCGGTGCATGAGCCCGGGGTACCAGTTCGCTCATACGGCGCTGCACCTATTCCGCGAGGCGTGGCTCGAACGGTGGCTCGAGACCGGCCAGGATGTCAACCTGGCAAAATTCACCGACCTCTACCGGCTGTGGTACAGGTACCGTGGCCAGCTGCGCACGGATCTGGCCGAGATGCTCGGGTCAAGCAATATCGGCGAGCCGCTGGCCTGGGTGGCAACTCATGCCGACCGGGCATTTAGCAGCAATCTCCTGCAGGAGCTGGAGCTTGCCGGGTACCTGGATGAGGATTTTCTCCGCACAGTGTGCGGCACCGATGGCAGGCACCGCTCATGGGACGGAGACATGGATCGCCGACTGCAGGCGAAGGACCGCCATTACGTGTTTGAGCGGCGGTAAGCGCAGGACTAGAGGTCGTCGCGGACGATCAGCTGGCTCCGATGGGGGCCCACCGAGATATAGCGGATGCGTCGGCCGACGTGCCGCTCAATGGCCTCCACGTAGTCGCGAGCCGCGGCGGGCAGGTCGGCGTAGGCCTTGACCTCACCGATCTCCTCGTCCCACCCGGGCATGCGCTCCAGCACGGGCCGTGCCTGATCCAGCGCGTAGGGCGGGGGGAAGTCGCTGATCTGGCGGCCGTTCACGGCGTAGGCCACGCAGACTCTCAGCTCAGGGAGGCAGCTGAGGCTGTCCAGCTTGGTGAGCACGATGTCGGTGGCTCCCTGCATCTCGATGCCGTAGCGGGAGGCCACCGCGTCGAAGTCGCCGATGCGCCGCGGCCGTCCGGTGGATGTGCCGTACTCCCCCGCGAACCCGCGGAGCTGCTGCTGCGAGGCCTCGTCGAGCTCGGTGACGAATGGCCCTGCCCCGACACATGTGGAGAAGGCTTTCATCACCCCGACGACGCGCTCGACCCTGGCGCCCGGGATGCCGGCTCCGATCGGGCCGAACGAGGCAAGCGCGCAGGACGAGGTCGTGTACGGGTAGATGCCGTAATAGACATCCCGGAGCGCGCCGAGCTGGCCTTCGAGGAGGATGCTCGCATGGTCGGCCACCGCCTGCCGCAGCAGCGGTGTTGTGTCGCCGACAAGGTGGGCTATCTGGCCGTACCACTGCTCGGACCAGGCCATCACCTCATCGATATCGATGGCCTTGCGGCCCGGGTACAGCCCGGCGAAGATGCCGTTCTTGGTCTCCACCAGCCGCTTCAGGCGTGGCTTCAGCAGGCCGGGGTCGGAGAACTCGCCGACGAGCAGGGCCCGCTTCAGGTACCTGTCGCCATAAGCAGGCGCGATGCCGCGGCCGGTGCTGCCGAATTTCCGCTGCTGCAGCCTCTCCTCTTCGAGGATGTCCTCGTCCCGGTGGAACGGAAAGCAGACAGCGGCTCGTTCGGAGACGACGATCCGGGCAGGCTCAAGCCCGCTCTCCCTGATCGTCTGCAGCTCGGTCGCCAGCGCCTCCAGGTCGATGATCATGCCCGGCCCGAGAATGTTCGTGGTCTGCGGCGAGAAGATGCCCGACGGCAGCAAGCTGAGACGGAACGTGCCCAGGGAGTTGACGACCGTGTGCCCCGCGTTATTGCCCCCCTGGTAGCGGACCACGAAGTCAGCCGTGGGCGCGAAATAGTCGACCATGCGGCCCTTGCCCTCGTCACCCCAGTTGATGCCTACCACAGCTGTGAGCACGTGAGTCTCCTGACCAGGCCAGGCGCCTGCTCGCCATGTTCCGTCCGCGATCCGCACTTACCCTAGCCCAGTTCATTCACCAGGGCGGAGGGCTGGCCCTGGACTGCGGCGCCTGCTGCCCCGGCCTGTCCTTGGAGGATCTGGCGTACTCTCGGATGACCTCTGCTTGCCCCTATCTTGGGTGGTGTATCCCGGCGCAGGCCGTCCGCTGGTCAGCGGTCGGCGCAGGCAGACCGACGAGGGAGCGTAAGTGATCACCGTAGTACCCGTGGAGCTGGCGGACGCCGTCCTGGCCGCCGAGGTCGCCGACGGCCTCGGCCTGGTCGAGGACGGCCTGCGGGAGGCCGCCAGGTCCCAGCATGATCTGCTCACGCAGACTTCCGCCTACCTGATGGACGCCGGCGGGAAGCGGTTCCGCGCGATGCTGGTGCTGCTCGCCGCGCAGTTCGGCAACCCCCGCGATGAGCGGATCGTGCCGGCCGCGGTCGCGATCGAGCTGACCCATCTGGCCACGCTGTACCACGACGACGTGATGGACGAGGCCGCGGTCCGGCGCAGCGGCCAGAGCGCGAACGCGCGCTGGGACAACACGGTGGCGATCCTGACCGGCGACTTCCTGTTCGCCCGTGCCTCGCTGATCCTCGCCGACCTCGGCGAGCAGGCCATCAGGATCCAGGCGGAGACCTTCTCCCGCCTGGTCACCGGCCAGATCGCGGAGACCATCGGGCCGCGGCCTGGCGAGGACCCGCTGGATCACTACCTGCACGTGGTGGCCGAGAAGACCGGCTCGCTGATCGCCACCGCCGGGCAGTTCGGCGCCATGTTCTCCGGCGCCCCGGAGGCGGTGACCGCCCGGGTCACCCCGGCCTGCGCTGCCCTGGGGGTGGCCTTCCAGCTGTCGGACGACATCCTGGACGTGGCCAGCGACTCGGCCCAGTCCGGCAAGACGCCGGGCACCGACCTGCGCGAGGGCGTGCCCACGCTGCCGGTGCTGCACGCGCTGCGCTCGGCCGGCCCGGCGACACACGGCTGACCGAGCTGCTGCGCGGGGGCGACCTGACCGACCCGGCCCGGCACGCCGAGGCGCTGGCGCTGCTGCGCGCGCACCCGGCCATGAAGATGGCCAGGGATGACCTGCGGTACTGGTCCGACCTGGCCCGCAAGGAGATCGCCGCGCTGCCCGACGGGCCGGCCAGGGAGGCGTTCGAGGCGCTCTGCGACTACATCGTGCGGCGGACCGGATAGCCGGGAAGCGCCCGCCCGGCGCTACCGCGGCCGAGGACGGCGGCCCATACGCGGAGAGCGGCCATATCGCGGTCCGGGGGTTAGCATGTGCTCCAATGAGAACCTCCGAGCCCGCGGTGAATGACCCGCCAGCGACGCGGGCCGCGCAGGCCCGGCCGACGGGGGGCCTGGCCCCGCGCCGGATGCCGGTGCCGGGACGGCCGCCCCTGGCTTGATTCGCCAGGAACAGCGACTTCGTGCAGTCCCTGGACCGGGGCCTGGCCGTGATCCGCGCGTTCGGCCCGGACCGGGAAAGGCTGAGCCTGAGCCAGGTGGCCGAGGCGACGCACCTGACCAGGGCGGCGGCGCGCCGGTTCCTGCTCACCCTGGTCAAGCTCGGCTATGTGCGCAGCCACGGCCGGGAGTTCTCGCTGCGGCCGCGCATCCTGGAGCTCGGCTATGCCTACCTGTCCGGGCTTACCCTGCCCGAGGTGGCCGCGCCGCACATGGAGGAGCTGGTCTCGCGGCTGCACGAGTCGTCGTCCATCTCGGTGCTGGACGGGCACCACATCGTGTACGTGGTCCGGGTCCCGACCAAGCGGATCATGACCGTCACCATCTCGGTCGGCACCCGCTTTCCCGCGTACGCCACCTCGATGGGCCGGGTGCTGCTCGGTGCCCTGAGCCCGGCCGAGCTGGACCGCTACCTGTCCGAAGTCAGCCTGGAGCCGTGCACCAGCCGGACGGTGACCGATCCGGACCGGCTCCGCCAGATCGTGGCCGATGTGGCCCGGCAGGGCTACGCGATCGTGGACCAGGAACTTGAGGAGGGCCTGCGCGCGGTGGCGGCGCCGATCCGCGGCGCGAGCGACGTCGGGATGGCGGCCATCAACGTGTCGGCGCACGCCAGCCGGGTCAGCATGGCCGCGCTGCGCTCGGAGATCCTGCCGGTGCTGCTGGAGACCGCCGCGCAGATCGAGGCGGATCTCCAGGCCCAGGCGCCGGTGCCGCCGGCCCAGCCGCCGGCGCCGGCCCGCTGCCGCTCGCCGCTGACGGCCGGCCGCCGGGTACCGCAGCCGCCCCGCCGGGTACCGCATCCCCGCCGCCGGGCGCGCCGGACTCGATGGGATCCTGGCGGAAAAGGCTGCATTCCGCATTGGTCACCGGGCGGCAGTCGCCGTAACGGGCCGCGCCTTCGGCCCCTTTCCGGTGCTGTTGACAGTCGCGAAGACCGCGTGGTTAAGTTCTACATTGCGTATGCTCGTACGCTGAGCGAACATCCTGCGGTGCCTGCCCGGGAAAGTCGGCCTTGACGCGAAGCTGTGCGGGCTGGCCGGAGCGGCGCCACGCGCGAGCGCTGACTTCGAAGGAGACGGAATGGACCGTCAGGAATCAGGCGACTGGATGCTGCGGGACCGGTCCATCACGCGGCGCAGCCTGCTCAAGGGTGTGGGTGCCGGGACCCTGGCCGTGGGTGCAGGCGGCCTGCTCGCCGCCTGCGGGTCGGGCATCAAGGGCGCGGGCGGCACCTCGAGCGCCGGGACCATCAACATCGGCTTCATCACCCCGCTCACCGGGCCGCTGGCCGACTTCGGCGCCAGCGACCGGTTCGTGCTGAGCACCGTCCGGGCGCTGTCCGCCTACACCAAGGGGTTCAAGGTCGGCGGCAAGACTTACAAGGTGAACATCGTCGTGCAGGACAGCCAGTCGAGCTCGACCAGGGCCGGCCAGGTGGCGACCCAGCTGATCCAGTCGAACAAGGTGGACATGATTCTCACCACCTCGACCCCGGAGACCACCAACCCGGTCGCGATCGTGTGCGAGAACGCGGGTACGCCCTGCCTGTCCACGGTGGTGCCGTGGGAATCCTGGTACGTGGGCCTGGGCGGGAATCCGCTGAAGCCGACCAAGACGTTCAAGTACTGCACCATGTTCTTCTTCGGGCTCAAGGAATTCCAGGGCTGCTTCGTGCCGATGTGGAACCGGATCCCGAGACCAACAAGGAAGTCGCCTGCATGTACCCGAACGACGCCGACGGCACCGCGTTCCGGGAGGGATTCGAGCCGCTGATCATGGCGTCCGGCTACAAGGTGGTCGACGGCGGCGCCTACGCGGACGGGACCACCGACTACACCTCGATGATCACGCAAGTTCAAGAGCAAGAACTGCGAGGTCTTCAGCAACTGCCCGCTGCCGCCGGACTTCAACACGTTCTGGAAGCAGGCATCCCAGCAGGGCTTCAAGCCGAAGCTCGCCACCGTGGCCAAGGTGCTGCTGTTCCCCGCCGACACCGCCGCGCTCGGCAAGCTGGTCAACAACATCGCCACCGACTCCTGGTGGGGCCCGTACATGCCGTACTCCTCCTCCCTGGACGGCCAGTCGGCCAGCGCGCTGGCCGCCGCCTACGAGCCCGCCACCGGCAACCAGTGGCCCAGTCGATCGGCTCCTCGTACGCGCTGTTCGAGGTGGCCAAGGAGGCGTTCGGCGCGGTCAGCGACCCGCACGACAAGGCGGAGGTCGCCGAGCGCCCTGCACAGGTCAGCTACACCGGCATGTGCGGCGCGATCAACTTCGCGGCGGGCCCGGCGCCCGGCGTCGGGATCATCCCGCCGCTCGGCGTGCAGTGGAAGACAGCACCGGCAAGTACCCGTTCGAGATGAAGGTCGTGGACAACT
The DNA here is from genome assembly GCA_963719705.1 of uncultured Actinomycetota bacterium. Classification (GTDB taxonomy): domain Bacteria; phylum Actinomycetota; class Actinomycetes; order Streptosporangiales; family Streptosporangiaceae; genus CAVRCV01. The sequence continues at coordinate 90,334 of CAVRCV010000002.1, read as the reverse complement.
CGCTGAACAAGAACGTGAAGATCCAGGCGACCGTCGTGCCAACGAATGCCTGATGCCGCGGGGGCGGCCCTGCTGGAGCTCGAGGCGTAACCAAAAGCTTCGGCCAGGTCGTCGTCGCGGACAGCCTGTCGCTGCACCATCGGCGGGGCGACATCGTCGGGATCGTCGGGCCCGAACGGCGCGGGCAAGACCAGCCTGTTCGGCCTGATCGCGGGCGATCTACGCTGCGGCCGGCGAGATCTGGTTCGCCGGGGCCCAGGTGACCCGGCTGGGCCCGGCGACCCGGTGCCGGCTGCGGCATCGGCCGGACCTACCAGGTGCCCCGGCCGTTCGGGGCGATGACCGTGTTCGAGAACGTGCTCGTCGCCGCCCAGCAGGGCGCCGGGCTGCGGCGGCGGGCCAGCTACGCGGCGGCGGCCGCGGTGCTGGAGCGGACCGGCCTGGCCGCCGACGCCAACACCCGGCCGAGCGGCTCGGGCTGCTGGCGCGCAAGCGGCTCGAGCTGGCCCGGGCGCTGGCTCGGGCCCCCGGCTGCTGCTGCTGGACGAGGTGGCCGGCGGCCTGACCGACCCTGAGGTCGAGCAGCTGGTCGGGATCGTCCGCTCGATCCGGGCCGAGGGCGTCGCGGTGATCTGGATCGAGCACGTGGTGCGCGCGCTGACCGCCTCGGTGGAGCGGCTGCTGTGCCTGGCCGGCGGCAGCTTCATCGGCGACGGCCGCCCGGCCGCGGTGCTGGCCGACCCGGCCGTCCGCGAGGTATTCCTCGGCACCGAGGTGACGACCTCGCTGGCCGGGGCCGGCCAGCGGCGCCAGCCGGCTGGAGGGCGCGTGAGCGACGGCGGCGCCGCTGCTGGAGGTGCGCGACCTCACCGTGCATCACGGCCAGCTGCGGGCACTGCACGCGGTGAGCCTGCTCCTGCCGCCGGCCAGGTGTATGCCATGATCGGCGCCAACGGCGCGGGCAAGTCCACCCTGCTGCGGGCCATCGCCGGACTGGACCGGCCTACCAGCGGTTCGTTCCTGCTGGACGGTGCCGACGTTACCCGGATGCGGCCCGAGCGCCGGGTGGCCGCCGGGATCGTGCTGGTGCCGGAGGGCAGGCGGCTGTTCCCCTCGCTCACGGTGGAGGAGAACCTGCTGGTGGGCGCCGCGTACGCGCGGCCGGGGCCGTGGCATCCCGGCCGGGTGTACGAGCTGTTCGGCTGGATGGCGCAGCGGCGCGGCCAGCGTGCCGCCCAGCTGTCCGGCGGCGAGCAGCAGGCGGTCGCGATCGGCCGGGCGCTGGTGGCGAACCCGCGGGTGCTGCTGCTGGACGAGCTGTCGCTGGGGCTGGCCCCGGTGGTGGTGCGGCGGATCTACGCCCTGCTGCCCGGCCTGCTCGCCTCCGGCGTGACCGTGCTGCTGGTCGAGCAGGACGTCAGCCAGGCGCTGCGGGTCGCCACCCGGATCCACTGCCTGCTGGAAGGGCGGACCACGCTGGAGGGCCCGCCGGGCGAGCTGACCGCGGCCGGGCTCGAGGGCGCCTACTTCGGGCTTGGCGAGGCCGGGAGCCCCGGCCCGCCCGCGCCGGCCCGGCCTGCCGCGGAACCCGGGGCGGGCACGTGATCTGGGTCAACACGGTCATCCAGGGGATCCTGCTCGGCGGGCTCTACGCGCTGTTCGCCTGCGGCCTCTCGCTGCTGTTCGGGGTCATGAAGGTGATCAACCTGGCCCACGGCGACCTGGCCATCGTGGCTGCCTATCTCGCGCTCGCCGTGTTCACGGTCATCCACCTGTCCGCGCTGTGGGCGGTGCTGATCGTGGTCCCGCTGTTCGCCGGGTTCGGCTACCTGATCCAGCGGACGCTGATCCAGGCCAGCCTGAACCGGGGCGTGCTGACCACGCTGCTGGTCACGTTCGGGCTCTCGGTCGTGATCGAGAACGGGCTGCAGCAGTTCATCAGCGCGAACTAGCCACTCGCTCAGCATCGGCTCGCTGGTCTCGGACTCGTTCAGCATCGGCTCCCAGATCTCGATCGCCTACCTGGACCTGGGCATCTTCGTGGTGGCCGTGGTGGTGCTGCTCGGGCTGCAGTACTTCCTGTCTTCGTCCAAGCACGGCCGGCTGATCCGGGCGGTGGCCGACGACCGGGAGGCCGCGGCGCTGGCCGGGGCCGACTACCGGCACGTGTTCGGCATCGCGGCCGCGATCGCGTTCGCCACCGTGGCGCTGGCCGGGATCGCCTACGGCACCTACACCCAGTTCCAGCCGTCCAGCGGCACCGCCCTACCTGCTGCTGTTCGCGTTCGAGGCGATCGTGATCGGCGGGCTCGGCTCGCTGTGGGGCACGCTGGCCGGCGGGATCCTGCTCGGCGTGGTGCAGCAGATCGGCGCCCAGGTCAGCTCGACCGACCAGATCCTCGCCGGGCAGCTGTTCTTCCTGCTGGTGCTGGTGATCAGGCCGCAGGGCATCACCAGCCGGCGGAGCACGGCATGAGCGCGGCGGCACCGGCAGCGGGCGGCCCGCCGCCCCGCCGGCCCGCGCGCGCCCGGCCGGCCGCCGGTCCGGGTCACCCGGTCCCGGCGGCCGGCCGCGTGGTCCTGGCTCGGCGCGATCGTCGTCATCGCCGTGCTGGCCTACCTGCCGTACCTGGTCTTCTCCGGCACCACCAGCCTGCTGGTCCAGTTCTTCTACCTGGTGATCATGGCCAGCATGTGGAACCTGCTGGCCGGCTATGCCGGGCTGGTCTCGGTCGGCCAGCAGGCATTCGTCGGCCTCGGCGCCTACTTCGTGCTGATCCTGGCCCAGCACGGCACCGACCCGCTGCTCGGGCTGCCCATCGCGGCGGCTGGCCTGCGGGGTGGCCGGGCTGGCGGTCTGGTGGCTGGTCTCCCGGCTGCGCACCGGCTACTTCGCGATCGCGACCTGGGTGGTCGCCTCGATCTGCCTGCTGATCATCATCCGGTACCCGTCGCTGGGCGGCGACACCGGGATGCTGCTGCCCGGCCTGCCCAATGTCAGCCAGACGCTGCTGAACGCCTATATCTACTGGGTCGGGCTCGCGGTCACGGTGATCGTGCTGGTCGGCGTCTACCTGGTGCTGCGCAGCCGGCTCGGCCTGGTGCTCACCGCGGTGCGCGACGACGAGACCGGGGCGCGCAGCGTCGGGGCGAGGGTGTCCGAGGGCGCAGCTGCTGGTGTTCGTGATCGCGGCGGCCGGCTGCGGCGCGGCCGGCGCCTGGAGGATCAGCGTGCCCTACGTGCAGCCCGACGCCGCCTTCTCCGTCGCCTGGACCGCGAAGATGATCTTCGCGGTGCTGATCGGCGGGATCGGCACGATCGAGGGCCCGATTCTCGGCACGATCGTGTTCCTCGCCCTGCAGCAGTGGCTGGCCAACTACGGGACCTGGTACTTCATCGTGCTCGGCTGCCTGGCCATCGGCATCGCGATCTGGGCGCCGCGCGGGATCTGGGGGTACATCTCGGCCCGGCTGAACATCCGGCTGTTCCCGGTCGGCTACGGGCTCTGGCCGCCCGGTGAGCGGCCGGCCCGCCGGGCTGGCCGGCCTGCGCGGCTTCGGCCGCGGGCTGCCAGCGACGCAACCGCCGCCGGTGCGCCGAGGGCCGGTGCTAGCCGGGCGGCTGCGGCCCGGGCGATCCAGGCAGGCCTTCACGGCCAGCCGCGGCCGGCGCAGCTGACGGCCGGGGGAATCTCGGCGGCGCCGCGGACGCGCCGCGGCGGGTAGCCGGGGAATGCCGCGCCGGGCGCCGGTCGTTGCCACGTGGCACGGGAATGATCCGGGAGGCAGCGTTGGGGATATTCGGGTTCCGCAAGACACAGATGGTCACCGCCGATGACGCGCTGCCGGGCAGGCAGGCGCGGATGCCGGTGCCCGCCCGGCACGAGGTGCTCGGCACGCCGCTGGCAGCCGCCCTACCCGGACGGCACCGAGGTCGCCGAGTTCGCCCTCGGCTGCTTCTGGGGCGCGGAGAAGAATTTCTGGCAGACGCCCGGCGTCGTCTCGACCGCCGTCGGGTACGAGGGCGGCTTCACCCCGAACCCCAGCTACGAGGAGGTCTGCTCGGGCCGGACCGGGCACGCCGAGACGGTCCGGGTGGTGTTCGACCCGGCGAAGGTGTCCTACGGTGACCTGCTGCGGGTGTTCTGGGAGTCGCACGACCCGACCCAGGGCATGCGCCAGGGCAACGACCACGGCACCCAGTACCGCTCGGCGATCTTCTACACCTCGCCGCGGCAGCAGGCCGAGGCGCAGGCCTCGCTGGCCGCCTACCAGCAGCGGCTCACCGCGGCCGGATACGGCGAGATCACCACCGAGATAACCCCGGCCTCGGAGTTCTACTTCGCCGAGGACTACCACCAGCAGTACCTTTCGAATAAGAACCCGTATGGCTACTGCCCTGACCACGGCACCGGCGTCTCCTGCCCGATCGGCGTCGTCAAGGCCAGCGGCCCAGCGGAGGCCATCAAGGCCGAGGGCTGATCGCTGACTGGTGTTCCGCCAGTGTCGACTCGGTTGCGGGTCTCGGGTCGCGTGATCGCGGCGTTGGGATGTTTGACCGAGCCTCGCAGGCCTTGACCATCACGACCGGGCCCCTTGCGGGCAAGACGTTCAGTAAGCCCAGCGGGGCCGCTGTAGCTCTCGTTGCGGCCCTCCGGCCAGGCGTGCATCCGAATCGGAACGGCTGGTCGTTCTGGGTGGAATCGAGCAGTGGCAAACGCCTGCAGGCGATCAGGTACGAGAAGACCCAGGGATCCTGACGCAGGGTTCCTAAAGCTTGCGCTGAGGTGAAGGATGACCCTGGAGGGCTAGCGCGGCAGCGTCCGTACCTGGCCGCGCTCAAGGCTCACTGCACGCCGCCTTCCGGCCGCGCCGCAGCTCGTTCGAGATCCGCTCGCTTATCCGCAAGGCCTTTACACTCGCCGCTGCCGACATACGCAACTCGCTTCTGCCGGAGGTTGTCGCGGACCCTGCCACCGGTCTTGTCCTCAAGCGGCCTGGCAAGTGGCGCTGACTCCAGTGTCTACGGCCGCTGGATGTAGGGCCTGCTACCAGACCTTGCGGTCATAAGCTCCACTGGCTGAAGTGTCTTTTCCTCGGGCCTTTCGCTCCTTTCATGACTGACGTGTTATGTCTTGAGGAATGGGGATTCCCGCTGCGCCGATCGTGCTAATCGGGGCGGTGTCCCGGGCCGAAAGCCCGCCTGCTTCCGCTGCCCGGCAACGTGGCGTGATCGCGCGGCGGCGGCGCGGAGCGCATGCTCGGCCTCGGCGACCGCCTGCCTGGCCGCATCGGCGGCTTGGTCCAGACCACCGCCTGCCTCTGGTCAACTGGCGGGGTCTCGAGGACGTTGAGCGCAGCTGCTATCTGGTGTCTGGGCTAACGTAGGTTCCGCGCCTGGGCAGGTCCTACCCCGGAGAGTAGGTTTCGTTAATGGCATGCCGTATCAGTGAGCTCGTGCTCGGTTGCCGCGACCCTGAGCTGCTGTCGCCGTTCTGGTACATCCTAGACTTCGTGGTGTCGTGGCGGGCGGATGCATGAGCCCGGACCGCGGGAAGGGTTCGGTGGCCCGCATCCGCGATCATCCTCGCGCAGGGACGGCCGCGGATCCCGGCTGCACACGACCTCAGTGCCATCGCCCGTCAGCGCCGACCGAACGCCTTCTGAAGGGCACGCCGCCGACGCCGGCCAGCGGCATGGAGTCTGGCACGTCCTCGCCGACCCCGAAGGCAACGGGTTCGCCTGCTCCAGGCCCGCCTCGACCCGCTCTGACGGCTCTCGTCGGCAACGAGGACCGCGCCCGGCCGCCACGCCGGACTACCACGGGCTCCACCAAGGACACGGGCGCCGGTACCTCTTCCAGGTACGGATCGGCGGCCTTCCAATGCAGCCGTAGTCGGCGGTTTGTAGGAACTCGTCGGGTGGCTTGGCCAACGGCCGGGCTATCCGGCGTTTACCCGACGCGCTGTCTCAACCAGCGCTTCTGCTGCCCGTCCGGCGCGCTTAGCATCGGCACTACTTATGCCAGTATGGCTGTAGGCTGCTTTGGTCTTCATGCTCAAAAGCACGCGCAAGTGCCTGGCCGATTCGCGATGGGCCTGCGATAGCAAGGTTGCCGCCTCGCTGTGATCCTTGCCTTGCGCATGCTTGCCTAGCCGTGCGCAGCAGATGACATCCGAGGCGGCGATCCCTGCTTGAATGCATAGCATGACGAAGGCGTCCGCGGCGGCTGCTTCCTCGTCCGCTGGGCCAGCTATCAGAATGGCTGCGTCGAGGAACTCGATGGCCTTACGCAACCGTCCTTGCCGGACATCAGGCGCGCACGGGTTCGTGCGTGCCAAGTCAGCCGCTCCTTTGCCGTAGGTGCTGGATGAGCCAAGCGCGGCGGCCCGCTACAGTGAGACCATCTTTCACGACCTCGCGGACTACTGGCTCGTCACGCGCCGCAAGCAGTTCGCTAGCGGTGTACTCAAGGGGTTGCGAATCGTTGCCGGTCCATCTGCTGATGTCAGATGTTAGTGCGCTTACCTGCGCATCCCAGACGTCAATCGGCGCATTATCAGGGCGAATGAGAAAAATATCTATATCACTTTTCTCGGTCATGGTTCCTCGAGCTGCCGAACCGAATATTGCCGCGTATTGTGGTCTCGGATCCCAATTTTCGAGACGTTTTTCGACCTGCCGGAACAGCGTCTGAGCAAGGCGGGCAAGTTGGATAATGGGGTCAGCAGCTAGGTGCTCGCGATTAAGCTGGTACGCATTCGTGGCGCCGATCTTTGCTGACAGCACGATTCCCTGGCGAGCGAGGCGCAGGAGAACCTTGCGGATGCCCTCCTCTGAGTAGCGATCGAGTATGCGATGAAGTTGTCCGGCGGTGAAGGTCACTTCGTGCCGGGCCAGCACGGCGAGGACGTCGCCATCGAGAGTGGGGGTGATCGTAGCTAGAGGCCGATTCAGCTGCATGACTCCTCCCTGCGGCGGCGCACGGATCAGTGTACCAACTATAGTACTTTTGACCGTACTATAGTTGGTACACTGTGGCCACTGGTGCACGTAGTCGCCGAGACCAACCGGCACGCCGGGCATGACCTTGAGTGGTGGCAGGACTAACACGATCAGCTGCTCGCAACTGCCGCGCGATGGCAGGGACCGGCATCAACTTAGTCGGGGCGGTATTCTCGCTGGCCGGTCTTCGCGTTGTACCAGACTCGCATCTTCTGGCCGTTAGCGGGATCGATGAAGACCTCGCTCGTCGGCTCGGCAGCGGTGTCAGTTTTCTTGCGGCCGCCCCGGTACCGGTCCCAGCCCAGCAGCGCGACGACGGCGCCCACGACCACTAGCGCGATGATGACCCATCCCACGATGTTCATGGCACACCCCCGCTCAGTCCTGAGAGCCCGAAGCGGAGGCCGGAGTCCACTCGACCACGCGGGCCGTGCCGTAGGCGACGATCTCGCTCATGCTCCTGGCCATCTCGGTGGAGTCGAAGCGCATCATCGTCACCGCGTTGGCGCCCATGGCCGCGGCGTTCTGCACCATGCGGTCGATTGCCTGGCGGCGGGCGTCCTCGTTGAGCTTGACGTACGAGCCGATCTCGCCGCCGACGATGCTCTTGAGCCCGGCCGCGATGTTGCCGCCGAGGCTGCGGGAGCGGACGGTCAGGCCGAAGACGTGTCCGATGGTCTTGACCACCCTGGTGCCGGGGATGTTCTCGGTTGTCGTGACGATGATCGATCCGGACGGTGCGGCTTGCTGTCCTGGAGCCGACATTCGGCTTCCTCCTCTTGCGCCTGCGGTCCTGGCCGTGTCGCCGGACCTTCATATCAATGTGATATCACATTGAAGGCCGCAAGTGTGAGCCCGCGTCATAAAAATGCGAGGCAGCTAGCTCGCATCCTGCTCTGCAGGCAGCGGTACCGATCGGTCAGCAGCGCGAAGGTTACGGATAGTGGTCCGGGAGATCATTTTCATACAGAACGACGTCGCCGGGGTCGAGGTGCCTGCGTACCCAGGTCACCGCGTCCTGCCTGGTCGGATGGAGCCGGACCCGGGCGGGCCCGTCCGCGGCGCCGCGCAGCAGCGCCCGCCGGTTGGTCCGCCCGACCACGAGGATGTCCGTCGCGACCGAGGCTGCCTGCCGGGCGAACTCCTCGTTGGCCGCGGACTGCTCGCGGCCGAGTTCCACCATGCCGGGGGTGACGACGACCCTGCGCTTGCCCGCGCCGAGCGATGCCAGCGTCGCGAGCGCGCCCGCGCTTCCGGCCGGGTTGGAGTTGTAGGTGTCGTCGATGATCTTGATTCCGCTCTCGGCTGCACCGATCGCCTGGCGGTGCTCCGGCTTCGGCAGCGTGCCGAGCCGGGCGGCGATCTCGGATTCCGGGATCTCCAGCGCCACCGCGACGCCGATCGCGCAGGCCAGGTTCGCCGGGAAGATGCCGAAGGCATCCACGCTGCCCACCGGCCGGCCCGCCAGGCTGACCGTGCTGCCGTCGGGTGCGACATAGACGTCGGCGCCCGGATCGGCGGCCGAGCAGCGGATGAGCCTGCCGCCGCCGCGCTGGTAGTCCGCCGCGATGACCGCCAGCCTGGGGTTGTCGATGTTGAGCACCCCGACCTGCGCCCGTTCCAGGATCTCCGACTTCGCCCTGGCTATGTTGTCCAGCGACCCCATCCGCTCCAGGTGCACCGGGCCGATCGCGGTGATGACCGAGATCTCCGGCCTTACCCAGTCGCACAGGGCCCTGATCTCGCCCCTGCCGTAGGTGCCCATCTCGGCGACGAACACCTCGGTGCCCGCCGCGAGCCGCTCGTTGACCGTGCGCGACAGGCCGGCCACGTTGTTGAAGCTGGCCGGGCTGGTCAGCGTCACGTACTTCTCGCTGACCAGGTGGCCGGCGTAGAACTTCGTCGACGTCTTGCCGTACGAGCCGGTGATCGCGACCACCCGCGGCCGGACCGACTCCAGGCGCCGCGCGGCCGAGCGCACGTAACGCCGTCCCAGCCGCCGCTCCAGCGGCATCACCGTCAGCAGCGCCAGGTCGGCGACCGCCGGCAGGACGGCCGCCAGCGTCGCGGCGACACCCGGCAGCACGCCGCCGAGGGCGCCGGCGACCGCGGCCACCGCGATCAGGGCGACCGATACCGCGGTCAGCGTGCGCAGCCGGCGGGTCCAGGCGAGCCTGGAGGTTCGCCCCCGGTAGGACAGCCCCAGCGGTGCGGCCAGGCTGGCCGCCGCCGCCACCAGCGCGCCCGGCCACAGGCCAGCCCAGGCGGTGGCCACGCCTGCGGCCAGGGCCAGCGCCGGGACCGCGTTCTGCGGCCGGGTGACCCACCATCGCACGGCGAACCGGCTTACCGAGCCGGGGAGGTAGTGCTCTCGCTGGGCGATGCGCAGCCAGCGCATCCCGCCCGGCAGGGCTACCGCCAGGGCCAGGGCGCCGGCCAGGTTGCTGATCATGACCTCCCTCGGATGGGCCGGCCGCGGCGGCCGCCGGCACCGGGCTGGTCCGGCTCGGGCAGCCGCGATGGTCCGCTATAGGCTAGCCGCTCGCCCGGCCCCGGCGGCGTGCTAGCGGGGACGCAGGCGCGGCGCTGGTTGGTCAGGACTGATCCGGCTGCCAGTCATGCGGCCTTGACTTCAAGTGCGCTTGAAGAAATAGCGTCTGACCATACCGGTATTTCCCGACGTTGCTGGAGGCAGGCGTGAGCAGCTGGGTGCGTGCTTCGGCGGTGGACGACATCAAGGAAGGCGGTGCCAGGTCGTTTGCCTACCTGGACAAGCGGATCGCGCTGTTCCGCACCCCCCGCGGCATATTCGCCAGTGACAACCGCTGCCCGCATCAGGGGTACGCGCTGGTCCGCGGGGACGTGACGGACGGCGTGCTCACCTGCGCCTGGCACAACTGGAAGTTCGAGCTGGGCACCGGCACCTGCCGGTACGGCGGGGAGAACATCCGGACCTACCCGGTGCAGATCCGGGACGGGCAGGTGTTCGTCGACGTTGCCGACCCGTCGCCCGAGATCATCCGGCCCGACCTGTTCCGCAGCCTGACCGTGGCCATGGACGAGGTGGACATCGGCCGGGTGGCCAGGGATGCGATGCGGCTGCAGCGGATCGGCACGCCGCTGGCCGAGGTGATCCGGGAGGGCGTCAGGTACGCCGCGCCGCGCGCGGAGTACGGCTGGGACCACTCGCTGGCGACGCTGACCGACTGCCTGCGGATGAGCCAGTTCTTCGATGAGTCGCTGCGGGCACTGCCGGTGATCCAGGGCCTGTCGGTGGCCGCCGAGAACCAGGTCCGGCGCCCGGTACGCAGCCGTCCCGATCCGGTCGACCCGGTCGCGGCCTACGGCTCGGTCGCCGAGGCGCTGCGCGCCTACCCGGTGCTGGTCGACACCGAGCAGGCCGGTGCCGCGGAAGGGCTGCTGCGCGGCCTGATCGCGGCCGGCGTCGCGCCGGAGGTGCTGCGGCACACGCTGCTGACCGCGGTCACCGACCACTTCCTGGCCTACGGACACTCGATGATCTTCGTGCAGAAGGCGTTCGAGCTGCTGCAGGGCATCGGCTGGCAGGACGCCGACTCGGTGCTGTCCCCGCTGGTGCCGGAGATGGTGCTCGGTACCCGGTACGACAAGCTGCCGTACATGCGCAAGTTCCTGCGCGCCTGGCAGGCCGCCGGGCCGGACCTGGAGGCGCTGACCGGGCTGGCCGGCCTCGGCAAGGGCGCCGGCGCTTACTTCGACGCCAGCGGTTACCGCAGGGCGCTGACCGACGGGTCGCCCGAAGAAGCGCTCGGCTCCCTGGTGACGGCGCTGACGGCGGGAGCGCCGGTCGCCGTCCTGATCGACCAGACCGGCCGGGCCGCGGCTGAGCGGCTGGCCAGGTTCGACATCGAGCTTGACCTCGATGACACGAACGACTGGGGCTGGCTGGATGTCACCCACACGCTGACCTACCTGAACGCGCTGCGCTGGGCGTGGTCGGCCGACCCGTCGCCGCAGGTGCTGCGGGGGCTGTTCCACGCCGCCTGGTTCGTGCAGTGGACCGGTCAGTTCGACCAGCGCAGCCCCGGCCCTGCCCGCGGCCGCCCGCGGCCGCACCCGACCAGGGATGCCGGCGAGCTGCACCGGGCGATCGTCCGCCGCGACCCGGACGCGGCAGTGGCACTGGCCGACGGCTACACCGGGCCGCGAGCCGAGCTGGAGCGGTCCCTGATCCGGGCCGCAGCCGAGGATCACTCCACCGCGCCGATCATGGTTGCGCACGTGGTGAAGACGGCGTCGGCCGCGGTGCAGGAGTCCCGTGCGCTCGGCGACGGGCCGGGATCGGCCGCGCCGATCGCGGCCGCGGCGCGGTTCCTGGCCAGCCCGAAGCGAGAGCGGTTCGTGTACCAGTCGACCCTGGAGGCGATCACCACCCTGCGCGGCGTGCCCAGGCCCGAGTCCGACCAGGTCAGGCCCGACTGAATGCAGATTCAAAGGTAAAGAATTTTTTGCATAACGAATTCACCGGATGCTGGCCATCGCCTGATGACGCCGTCGGCCATTGCTGCCTGACCGGGGAAAACGCGGCTGAATCGGACCCGGATGGCCAGCTACTGCCGGATCGGCCCAGGTCGGACCCGCGGGTAAAGGCTGCGGAAAGGCTGCATGATCGCCAGATACCGGGGTAACGGCGGCAGCGCACTAGCAGCCATGGCTGCTTCCCTACGGACAAAGGAGCCCGTATGTTCCCCCGCTGGTGCATTCCGGTCGCGACGCTGGCGCTTGCCGTCGGCTCGCTCGCGGCGGCTACGACCGCCGCCGACGCCGCTGTCACGGCGCATCCCGGCGTCACCCACACCCGTCCTGGCGGCACCGTGCACGGCTTCGTGCCCGGCGGCGTGATGCAGCGCCCCGGCGGCGCGGCGGCCGCCCGGCATGGCATCAGGAACACCGAAGAGAGCAGCAACTGGTCCGGATACGCGGTATCCGGCTCCGATGGTTCCGCCAGCAGCGTCTCGTCCAACTGGACCGAGCCGACCGCCAACTGCAATGACAGCGGCACCGAATACGCGGCCTTCTGGGTCGGCCTGGACGGCTTCAACAGCGACTCGGTAGAGCAGACCGGGACCGACTCCGACTGCGATGGCGGGACGCCGGACTACTACGGCTGGTATGAGATGTACCCGGCCGATCCGGTGTACTTCAACAACCCGGTGTACCCCGGTGACAGCATGAGCGCGTCGGTATCGGTCAGCGGTGACACCTACACGATCTCGCTGACCGATAACACCCAGGGCTGGAACCAGACCGAGACCGAGGTCCAGTCGGGGCTGGCCGACTCCTCGGCCGAGGTCATCACCGAGGCGCCGTCGTCGGAGTTCGGCCCGCTGCCGCTGGCCGACTTCGGCACGGTGAACTTCTCGGGCTCGACGGTCAACGGATCCTCGCTCGGCGGGCAGAACCCGACCCAGATCATCATGGTCGGCAGCAGCGGTGACCAGCTCGACTCGACCAGCTCGATCGACGGCAACGGCGATTTCAGCAACACCTGGCTGGCGGAAAGCTAACCGGGAGCTGTCTTCCGAGCTGGCCTGGCCGGGCGGCCGCTACCGCCCGGCCAGGCCGCAGCCCGGCCCGGGCCTAGCGCTGAGAGATCAAGATCCCGAAGTTGGCTGACGTCAGGAGCTCGTGAGGATGACGAGCCGCTGGGTCGCCCGGGTCATCGCGACATAGCGGTCGACCGCTCCGGTGATGCCGTTGCCAAACGTCTCTGGATCAATGAGGACGACCAGGTTGAACTCGAGTCCCTTCGACAGCGCCGGGGTCAGCGACCGGACCCGGGACGTCGCCAGGGCAGTGTGTCCCAGGGCAGCGTTCGCCAGGGCAGCGGGATCGCCGATGACGCAGGCGATCCCGTCGGCATGCGCGGCGAGCCAGGTGTCGAGGATCGAGTCCAGATCCGCGGCAGGCCCTCGTGCGACCGGGATGCCGGTGCTGCGGATGGAGGCCGGCACGTTGGCGTCCGGGAGCACCGCCCGGATGACCGGCTCGGCTTCCGCCATGACCTCTTCGGGCGTCCGGTAGTTGATGTTCAGGGTGGCGAGGCGGATCTGGTCCAGCCCGATCCGCTCGAGCCGTTCCCGCCACGACTCCGTGAACCCGTGCCGGGCCTGGGCGCGGTCCCCGACGATGGTGAAGCTCCGGGACGGGCAGCGAAGCAGCAGCATCTGCCACTCCGCGTCGGTCAGTTCCTGAGCCTCGTCCACGACGATGTGCGCGAACGGGCCCGCCAGCCGGTCCGGATCGGTACCGGCCAGTGCGGCCTCATTGACCAGGGCGCCGGCGAAGTCCTCGCCGCGCAGCATCGTCACCAGGCCGACGCCGTATTCGTCGTCCGCGACCTCGCTCAGGTCGTCGACGACTCTGGTCATCTGCTCGCGTTCAGCGGCGACCGCGGCGTCGTGCCGGCGCTTTCGTCGTGCTGCCTGCGGGTCGCCGAGCAGCCGCCGGGCCGCGTCCAGGAGGGGAAGGTCGGACACCGTCCAGGCCTGAGCGTCCTCGCGCTGCAGTCGCTGAACATCCTCGGGGCTGAGCCACGGAGCGCACAGCCGCAGGTAGGCCGGTACCGACCACAGGTCTGCGACGAGGTCGGCCGCTTCGACCAGCGGCCACGCGCGGTTGAGGACCGTGTGCAGCTCCGTGTTCTGCAGCAGCGACTTGCGGAACAGGTCAGCCGGGACGTCGTCGCCGCGGGAGTCCATCAGGATCGCGAGCAGCGCCATCCAGATCTGGTCGCGCGCCTCGTTGTGCGGAGTACCGGGATCTGGTGCTTCGAACGCCTCGGCCCAGTCGTCGGCGCTCAGCCAGATGTCGGACCAGTGCGTCGTGACCGTCATCCCCTTGACGGGCGGATTCTCGTAGAACCTGACGCCTTTCTCGATTGCCTGCACCAGGTTCGCGGACGACTTCAGGCGGGCCACGTCCGGGCGGGTCTCGGTAGCTGCCGTGGCTCCCTCGGCGACGAGGTCCCGCAGGGCGGCTATCTGCACGCCCTCCTCGCCGAGGCTGGGCAGGACGTCAGCGACGTAGGCCAGGTAGGGCTGGTGCGGGCCGACGAACAGCACGCCGCCCCGGCGGTGGCCGAGGCGTGGGTCGGAGTACAGGAGATAGGCAGCACGGTGCAGGGCGACGACGGTCTTGCCCGTACCCGGGCCGCCGTCGACGACGAGAGCACCCCGGGATCCCGCCCGGATGATGGCGTCCTGATCGGCCTGGATAGTGCCGAGCACGTCTCGCATCCGGGCCGACCGGCTGCTGCCCAGGCTGGCGATGAAGGCGGACTGGTCGTCGAGCGCGGCATGCCCGTCAAGCCCTTCGGGTGCGAACACCTCGTCCCAGTAATCGCTGATCCGGCCGCGGGTCCAGCGGTACCTGCGGCGGCTTGCCAGGCCCATCGGGTTGGCGTGCGTTGCCCCGAAGAACGGCTCCGCCGCGGGAGAGCGCCAGTCGATCAGGAGCCGGCCACCCGTGCTGTCGGTGAGGCCAAGCCGCCCGACGTACACGGGCTCGGGGTTGTCCGTGCCGACCATGTGCCCGAGGCACAGGTCCAGGCCGAAGCGGCGCAGGACGCGCAGGCGAGCGGTCAGCCGGTGGATTTCCAGGTCCCGGTCCATCGCCGCCTGGCCTATGCTGCCGGGTGCCTTGAGCCCGGCATCGAGGCGGCCGGACAGCTCGGCGATCGTCTGCCTGAGGCTCTCCGCGATGGCCGCGAAGTGCCGCTCGTCGCCGGCGACCAGCGCCGGGTCGGCCTTGGCGGAGAGGCGGCCGGGAAGGTCAAACGCGCTGGACGTCAGGGAATTCACCGCATCACGCGCACTTCAGGACTCCAGTTTCCGCAGGGTGCAGGCCTCGGCCAGCGATTCTGCCGCACGAGGTGGGTCTTGCCGCAAGCCCCCCGGTGCGCTATAGATTTAAAGTGGAGGGGAGTGTGTACCCTCCGTCCCCTGGCCGGTCGCCGTCAGTATGAACCCACGACGGACGGCGCGGGTAAGCCCTGCGTGGTCTCCGACAGCAAGCCGAAGGCGTCGGCCACGGCGACCGCACCCGCCCTGTTGCGCACTCCGAGCTTGCGGAACAGGCGGGTCTGGATGTTCTCGACGGTCTTCGGTGCGATCCCGAGCAGCCGGGCCGTCTGCCGGATCGAGTACCCCTGCGCGCCAAACCGGAGGATGTCGCTCTCGCGCGCGGTCAGGTCGGGCCGGTCCCCTCCGCTGCGTGCCCGCTGGTCCCAGCGGGCATGCACGGCTCCGATCAGCGGGCGCATCGGCCGGGAGTCCACGACGAGATAGCCCTGGCCGGCCATGCGCAGCAGCGCCAGGAAGCGATCACTGATCGCCTCGGCGAGCACCAGCGACGTTGCCCCGCTGGCGAGCGCATCGGCGAGCTCGGACGAGTCCAGCGGCTTGCTGTGGACCAGGACCGCCGGAACGGCCAGCTCCCCGACGATGGCCCAGTCTGCAGGCTCCGGATCGACCAGCGCCGCCACGATCGGGCCGCGATGCCAGCGCGCCCAGTGAGTCTGCGACACGTTCCTGCGGTCCCGCACCAGCACGAAGGGCAGGCTGCTGGCCATCAGGACCCGGATCACCTGATCAAGGGCCGGGCTCGGCTGACCGGACACCACCGTCAGCGCCACGAAGTCCTCGCTCGGCGGATCACGGCGCCTCGCGGCCGGCGCCGGGCGGCGGTCCAGTATCCCGAGCGATGCTGCCCTCGAGACCGCGTGTGCGCCGTTGCTGACATCCAGCTTGGCGTAGATGCGGCGCTTTACGTTCTCGACCGTGAGCGGGCTGATCCCGAGCAGGTCAGCCATCTCGGGAACGCTGTGCCCGGAGCCGGCCAGCACGAGTATCTCCAGCTCGCGATCGGTCATCCCGCCGGAGCCTGACCGTGCGTGTCTCGCGAGCTTGCGCCGCAAGACCGCCAGCACGGCATCGAGGCCATGGGACTCCGGCACGAGCGAGGCAACTCCGGCCCGGCACGCGGCGGACAGGTCCTCCTCGGCGGCGTCACGGTAGGTGACGATGACGTTCAGCTCGGGAAAACGCTGCATGAGCCGGTCCACCGGATGGCAGATGTCACGCAGGCGGGGTCCGGCATCGAAGATGACCGTATCGGGCCGCCGCAGTTCGCACAGCGCTGGCATCCGGTCGGGTTCGGCCACGGTACCGATCACGGTCACGTCGGGCCGGGCCGAAAGGGACGATGACAGCGTGTCACGGAACAGCCGCGACGGCGACTGAACGGCTACCTGAACGACGCGAGCGGGGGGCGGGGCCATTCGTTAGCCTGCTATCCAGGTTCGACACTAAACGGGTTAGCGCGGTACCGGAGTCTACGCCAGGGGATGGAGCCGTTCCGGCGAACGTACCTTTGTGGTGATATCCCCGCATCTCCCGTCACAGGGTGAACCTGGTAACTTGCGCACCAGCCGAGGGCGAGCCGCGGTTAGGTGAGAGGGCTCGGCGCGCCATACCCGATCCTCAGCACGGCCTGGCCGGTGCGCAGCGTGACGCGCTGGCTCCAGTCTGGCCGGAACTGGGCGCGCTGCACCTTGATGAACGCCTTCATCCAGCCGACGTATGCCGCGCGCCCGAGGTGCGCCGAGGAGTCCACGGCTGCCAGGTCCACCGATCGCAGGAGGCTGGCAGGCCCGCCACCAGGTGACTGGTCGACGAAATCGACGATCCGCACGGGACGGGCTGCCGCCATGGCGGCGATGAGCGCCGGCAGCTGCGGGTCGATGTCGCCGCTGAGGATCTGCGCCCTGGCTCTGGCCGAGAACGCGATCTGGCTGTTGCTCAGCAGCTGGGCGTCGGCGGCCTTCCTGGCGCGCAGCGCAGCTGCCTCCACCCGGAGGTACCTGGCGGTGCCGCCGGGGAAGACCAGCCGGATGTCGATCCCGGCCTTTCCCGAGCCGAAGCTCGCGATGATCGCCGGGGCGTAGACGGAGGCCAGCCGGCCGCCGAACTGGGCCCGGATGGCTGAGGTGGCGACCACCAGGTCAGAGCCGAGCGGATCCGTCGACTGGGGCCCGAGCGGCAGCAGGTCCCCGGCCGGGATCCCGCGGCTGGCCAGGTCCGCGCATACCTGGGGATCGCACGCCACGACTGCGGCACGGCTGACCTGATGCACTATCCAGGTGACGGCCCGCGCTCTGACCGCGGCCTCAGCCGTGAGCTGCTGGCTGCTGTCAGGGTGACCGCGCTGCCGCGGCCCTGATGATGCGCGGGGCTGGGCAAGGAAAAAGGCAAGCCCGGCACTGGCAGCGAGCAGTACCGAGATCGCAGCGGCAGCCGTCCGCCGGCGCCACCAGGGGCGGCTGCCACGCCGCGCCGACCGCAGCCCGGGCCCCGGCCTGGCGCCGGTCCGGTCACCGCTCTTGCCGTGCCGCGGCTGCGACGGCGCTCTTGCGGAAGGCCGTGAGGTGGATATTCCCTCGTCCGAGAGGGGAGCACGGGCCACCGGCGGGATCGGGCCCATCAGCCGCGCGCCGCCGGCCGCTAGCTCGCTGAGCGCATCGCGCGCCGACGGCCTGATGGCCGGCTCCTTGCTGAGACAGCGACGGACGATGGAGCCCATCGGCTCGGGGAGCCTGCCCACGTCAGGCTCGGCGTGCAGGATGGCGAACGCGGTGGCAGTCAGCGACTCGCCCTTGAAGGGCAGCCCGCCGGTACCGGCAAACACGATCGTAACGGCCCACGACCACATGTCGGCCGCCGCGGTCACTCGCTCCCCGGCCAGCTGCTCAGGCGCCATGAATGCCGGAGTTCCGACAGCGACCTGACCGGAAAGGCCGGTGGTGGTCATGCCGGGAACTGCCGCCAGGCCGAAGTCGATCACCACCGGACCGTCGGGCCCGAGCAGGACATTGCCTGGCTTGAGGTCGCGATGCACCATCCCGACGGCATGCACTGCGCCGAGCGCGGTCAGCGTCGCGACGGCGATGCGCTCGAGCACCGTGTCGCTGCGCGGTCCGAACTGCTGGATGACATCCGCCAGCGATGGCCCGCTGACATATTCGCTGACAATGAACGGCCGTCGTTCGAAGATTCCCGCATCCAGAACCTGCGCAGTGCAGAATCGTGCTACTTGCTGCGCTGCGGCCACCTCCTTCAGGAAGCGGCTCCGGACCCTTGGGTCCGTGGTTGGCGGCAGGAGCTTGACCGCTGCGCGGCTGCCGGCGGGACTGAGCGCCAGGAAAACGACGCCCTGCCCGCCCTCGCCGAGGCGGCCGAGCAGCCGGTATTCACTCACCTCGCGCGGGTCTGAGTCGCGCAGGGGAAGCATTCCGGACACTGCGGGCCCCGCGGATGTCACCAGGCTATCTTGCCCTGGCAGCCGCGCGCGCGTCGAGAATACCCGGTCAGCCGCCGAAGCCGATCAGCGCCCCGGCGCCGGATCCTGCGAATGCCCTGGTTCCTGCCCAGCTGCGGCCGGGCCCGGAGCCGCCGCCCGGGGATCGCCCCCGGGCGGCGGCCTCCCGCTGCCAGGTAACTCGGGTAGCCCGGGTAGCTCAGCTACCCGCGGTGAACTGCTGGAGCCAGCCGCTCGCGCCCAGGTCCTTTATCTGGAACTGGGTTCCGTTACCGGCGCCGGAGAGATACTTGCCGGAGAACTCGTTGTTCTCAAAGAGAGTGGTCGCCGGGCCCTGCTGCTCATGCCAGATGATGCCGTGACCGCCGTTGCAGGGGTGCTGCACAACGTCGTGACCGTTGTTGGCCGCGGCTACGCAGAGGCTCGTATTGTCGACGAACTGGATTTCCACGCCGCTCCCCGCGGGAATGAAATTGAAAAGGCGGCCGCCGGTTTCGACCACCGGGTCATCAAGGTGAACAGTGGGGGCGCCGACGCAGTAAGACCCGAAGGACTCACAGAGGTGGAGGCCGACGCGCGCGCTGGCGGCGGCGGGTGACGCGGCGAGAAACAGTCCCGGCACCGCCATCGCCGCGACCAGGAACACGCGGCCAGGCTTCCAGCCTAGAATATTTCCAAGAGCGCTGACTCGCCTCACTGATGGACTCCTTTCCCGTTTCGTTCTCGCTGTGACTAGCGGCGACCTCATGACGAGATGCCCCACTCTTCGTGATAAGTGCTGCAGGAGTCACGGGTGCCGATCAGGAGCTGCTTCCCGGTTCCCGGGTTGCAGAGAACTTCCCAGTTGTCCTGGTCGTTTGACCGGCCCATGTTCACCAGCGTGTGGGTCGTCGGGTCGAACACCCATGCCTGATCCAGCGCGCTGCTGCAGGGATTGATGACGGCGCCGCCAGCGGAGTTGGCCGCGCAGAAAGCGGTCGACCCGTTCAGGTCGAAAGTGTGGACCGGCTGGCCCTGCAGCTGGTTCTCGAGCGGACCGTAGGAGAAGGTGTAGATGCCATCCCCCACATCGGACTCTGTGCCCTCGATCCACCGCCAGGAGCCGGCGCTCTTCCCCACCGAGATGAGGTGCTCCCCGGCAGCCGGGGTGGCATGGGGTTCCAGGGACATGCATGAGCCTGCGCCGTTCCCGTCGCACACGTAAACCGCGGTCTGGCTGACCCGTAGCCGGTAATGTGCGGCCTGCGCCGATACCGCCGGGACCGCCGGCAGGGCCAGGGCAATGCCCGCGAGCAGAGCTGTGACTACCTTGCGCATTTGATCTTTTCCCGCCTTTCCAGGTGACCGCAGAAAGTTCGAAGTAATAGCTGGCCGATGTTTACCCGCGAGCTTTCCCGGCGCATGGCAGATGACTTCAGTGGTGCTGTGCGTGAGTAATCAAGGCGATTGTGGCCCGGCGAGCGGAGCGGGGCCAGGAAGATCAGCGGGCAGTTTGATCGGCAGAACCGCCGGTCCGGTGCCCTTGATGTGTCCGGCCGTTGTGATCGCCTGGGCCCCGCCAGGCCCTGGCACGCCGCTGACTGGCCAGAATATGATCATCGTTCCAGGCAACGCCGAGGACGAGAAGCAGGTGACGCCGGGAATGGCTCAGGGATCGGCCGGGGACGGTTTCGGTGCGCTCGTCCGCTGGCATAGGGTCGCTGCCGGGCTCACTCAGGAAGAGCTCGCCGAGTTCACCGGGCTGAGCGTCCGGGCCATCGGCGATCTCGAGCGAGGCCGGACCAGCGAGCCGCGACGTGGTTCGGTGGAACTTCTGCGGCGGGCGCTCGGTCTGGCGGCCGAGGAGATCGGCCAGGACGCCAGGGCGGCCGGCCTGAGGGCGCGAAGCGACCAGCCGAACCGGCCGGTGCCCCGCCAGCTGCCCGGCACAGTGCGGCATTTTGTCGGCCGGGCAGACGAGCTGGCGGCCCTGACCGGCTTGCTGGACCAGGCCGGCCAGCAGCCCTCGGGCACGGTGGTGGTTTCAGCGATCGGCGGGACGGCCGGAGTGGGAAAGACGGCTCTGGCCGTGCACTGGGCGCACCAGGTCACCGGGCGCTTCCCGGACGGCCAGCTGTACGTGAACCTGCGCGGCTACGATCCCAGTCACCCCCTGTCCGCCGCTGAGGCGCTGGTGGGGTTCCTGCGCGCCCTTGGCGTCCCCGACCAGGACATTCCGCCGGAGGAGGCCGAGCGTGCTGCCAGGTACCGCAGCCTGCTAGCCGGCCGGCGCATGCTGGTCGTGCTGGATAACGCGCAGTCGGCAGAGCAGGTCCAGCCGTTGCTGCCCGGCACGAATGCCTGTGTCGCGGTCGTGACCAGCCGGGACTCGCTAGCCGGCCTGGTCGCCAGGGACGGCGCCGTGCGCCTGGACCTGGATCTGATGCCACCAGACGATGCGGTCTGCCTGCTGCGCGCGCTGGTCGGCAGCCGGGTGGACGCCGACCCCGGCGCGGCCGCGGCACTGGCCGGCCAGTGCTGCCGGCTGCCGCTGGCACTGCGGATCGCCGCCGAGCTCGCCGACGCCCGGCGCGCCACCCCGCTGGCCGACCTGGTGGACGAGCTGACGGACCAGCAGCGGCGGCTGGACCTGCTGGACGCCGCGAGGGATCCCCATATCGCGGTCCGGGCCGTATTTTCCTGGTCCTACCGGCACCTGGATGCCGAGACAGCCAGGGGGTTCCGCCTGGCCGGCCTGCACCCGGGTCCCGACCTTGACCGCTACGCGGCTGCTGCTCTGGCCGGCTGCACGCCCGACCAGGGCCGCCGGGTCCTTGACGAACTGGCCCGCGCGCACCTGCTCCAGGCGGCCGGGGCGGATCGCTACGGCATGCACGACCTGCTGCGAGCCTACGCCCGCGATCTCGCCAACTCCCGGGATGGCGAGCAGGAGCGGCAGGCGGCGCTGACCCGCCTGCTCGACTATTACCTGGCTACGGCGGCGGCGGCGATGCAGGCGCTGTACCCGGCGGAGGGCCGGCTGCGGCCGCCGGTTCCGCCGCCGGTCACGGCTGCGCCGCCGGTGGCTGACCCGGCGGCGGCGCGGGCATGGCTGGATGCGCAGCGCCCTGGCCTGGTGGCGGTGGCCGCGCATGCCGCCGATTACGGCTGGCCGGGTCATGCCACCCGGCTGGCCCGCACGCTGTCTCGCTACCTCGAGGCCAGTGGTCACTATGCCGAGTCTCTCACCATCAATGGCTGCGCGCGGCGAGCCGCACACCGGGCCGGGGACAAGGCAGCGGAGGCGGCGGCACTGCAAGGCCTGGGCGTGGTGGCCTGGCGGCAGGGTCGCTGCGTGCAGGCGAGCGGCCTGCTGGAGCAGGCACTGGGATCCTGGCGGGAGGCCGGCGACCGATGGGGCGAAGGCCGGGCGATGGGCACGCTGGGCCTGGTCGACCTGGTGCAGGGCCACAGCAAACAGGCCGCGCGGTACCTGCAGCAGGCGGCGGCGGCGTTCCGGGAGACCGGTGATGTCTCTGGCGAGGCCCGCATGCTGGGAAACCTTGGCGCGGCCGAACGGCGGCTGGGCCATTTCCAGCAGGCCGCCGCCCTGTTCAAGCAGGCACTGGCGCTCAGCCGCCAGACCGGCGACCGGTCCGGCGAGGCCTATGCGCTGGCCAGGCTGGGCAGCGTCGATGCAGAGCAGGGCCGCGGCCAGCAGGGTGCCAGCAGGCTGCGGCAGGCGGTAGCGATGTTCCACGAGGCCGGGGATCTGTCGGGGGAGGCCTATGTCCTCAATAGCCTGGGCACGGCCGAGCGGGGGGAGGGCCGCTACGAGCAAGCTGCCCGCCACCACTCGCGGGCCCTGGCCCTGTGCCGGCAGACCGGTGAACGCGCCGGCGAGGCCGAGGCCCTCAACGGCCTCGGCGAGACCCTGCGGGTCACCGGCCCGGTCGGCGAATCCTGCGCGAGGCACACCGCCGCGCTGGCCGTGGCCACCGAGATCGGCGACAGGTACGAGCAGGCGCACGCCCACAGCGGCCTCGCCCGCGCCTGCGACGCCGCCGGCGACCGCGGCCGGGCCCGCGGTCACTGGCAGCAAGCCGTCATCCTCTACGACAGCCTCGGCGCGCCCGAGGCCGGCCAGATCCGTGCTCAGCTCGCCGCTACGGAGGGTCGCGCTCCCTGAGCCCGGGGCTGATCAGCGGCGGTGACCGAAACGGCCGTGGTCTAGGCGTCTCGCCTGCGGAAGAGGATCACTCCGGCGGCTACCGCTATGGCGGCGTACCCGCACAGGACAGCGAAGCTGGGCCACGGCCCGAACATCGGGGTGTTCCCCGGCGGCTGCGGCACGGTCATCCACAGCTGCCCGCCGGCCAGGGCCGGGATCCACTTGTTGACGTCGTCCTGCCAGGACTGCGGCAGGAAGTTGACCAGGATGCTCACCACGAACAGCAGTCCGACCATGGCGCCGATGCCGCCCGCGCTATGCCGGATGAGCAGCCCCAGGCCGAACGCCAGCACGCCGCACGCGGTCAGGAACAGCGCCCCGCCGATGACGGCGCGCAGCACGTTCGGGCTCCCGATCGTGGTGCTGATGTGGTCGGAGGACATGAGCGCCTGGCCCAGGAAGAACGCCGTGAACGTGGTGACCAGGCTGGTGAACAGCGCGACCGCGGTGAAGACGGCGCACTTGGCCGCGATCATCAGGCCGCGGTGCGGGTTGGTCGTCAGCGTGGCGCGGATCATGCCGGTGGAGTACTCCGAGCTGATGACCAGCACGCCGAGCACGCCGATGATCAGCTGGCCGATGTACAGCCCGGCCAGGCTCTGCTGGGTCGGATCGAAGAACGGCCCGTGCTGCCCGTGGCTGGCCGCTCCCCAGCTCGCCAGCGCCCCGAAGCCGACGACCACGACGAACATCGCCAGCAGCGTCCAGTACGTCGACCGGACCGACCGGATCTTGGTGAACTCCGATCGCAGCGCGCCCGCGAACGTGACCCGGCCTGCCGGGCCGGCCAGGCCGGGCGCGGCGCTGACCGCGGTTGCCGTTGCCATCTCAGGCCACCTCTCCGGCCAGCACCGGCTGCTCGGGCACGCCAGCGTGGAATTGCACGCTGGATGCGGTCAGTTCCATGAACGCCTCCTCCAGGGACGCGTGGACCGGCGACAGCTCGTGCAGCCGGACCGTGTTGTCGTAGGCCAGGTCCCCGACCCGGCTGGCATCAAGGCCGGTGATCACCATCGACCCGTCGCCGTCCTCGCGGACCGTGGCCCCCGCCGCCGCGACCAGCTTGGTCAGCAGGTCGGGCTGGGGCGTGCGGACCCGGACGGTCTGCTGGGAATTGGCGGCGATGAACTCGTCGACCGTGCAGTCGGCGATAAGCTTGCCCCGGCCGATGACCAGCAGGTGGTCGGCGGTGTTCTCCATCTCTGACATCAGGTGGCTGGACACGAACACCGTCCGGCCCTCGGCGGCCAGCGCCTTCATGAGATTGCGGATCCACAGGATGCCCTCCGGATCCAGCCCGTTGACGGGCTCGTCGAACATCAGGATCTGCGGGTCGCCGAGCAGCGCCCCGGCGATTCCCAGGCGCTGGCCCATGCCGAGCGAGAATCCCTTGGACCGCTTGCCGGCCACGTCGGCCAGCCCGACCAGGCCGAGCACCTCATCGACCCGGCGCCTGGGCAGGTTGTTGGACTGGGCCAGGCAGAGCAGGTGGTTGTAGGCGCTCCGGCCACCGTGCATGGCCTTGGCGTCCAGCAGCGCGCCGACCTGGCGCATGGGCTGGTCCGCCTGGTCAAACGGCTTTCCGTCGATGGTGACCTGGCCGGCCGTCGGCCGGTCCAGGCCCAGGATCAGGCGCATGGTCGTGGTCTTCCCGGCGCCGTTCGGGCCCAGGAAACCGGTGATCTTGCCAGGTGCCACGCTGAACGACAGGTTGTCAACGGCGAGCGTGTCCCCGTACCGCTTGCTGAGGCCTTCTGCCTCGATCATGTTGGTGCCGTCCCCTCAGCAGTCAGGTGCCAGCCGAGCCGGCTAGCGAACCCAGCCTCGCAGACAACGCGATAGGTCGCGTCACCCAGAAGGCTGATCCGCCTCCCACCGCAGGGTGATGCCAGAGGTCCTCATCGCGCCGCGGCCGGCTGGTCGTAGGCGCCGAGGCGGATGAGCCAGACATGCAGGCCCATGGAGCCGGCCCGCAGCACCCCGGTGCGCACTAGTCTCGGCCGCAGCGGCCCCAGGCGCGCCAGTGCCGCCGGGAACTTCGCCGTGGTGCTCGCGTACAGCAGCACCTCGGCCGGACGGCGCTGTCGCAGTAGCGCCCAGTCCCGCGGTGTCAGCGTCGGAGGCTGCCCGGAGAAGCTGTTGAAGTTCTCGTGGAAGATCCCCGCGTACTCGACGTACGGCCAGTAGGTGTGATCCCGGCTGTGCGGGTACCAGATGATGACCTGCTCGCCAGCGTAGTCTGGCCGGCCGACGAACCCGGGCAGCGAAGTGGCTATCCGGTAGGCGTCGAGGTAGGAGGCGAAGCTGCCGCCGAGCGCGGAGGCATACGGCGCCGCCACATCGTCTGTCGGCGTGTTCGGCAGCGGCAGGTGGGACTGCGGCGAGACGGTGAGCACGAGCGCTCCTGCCGTCATCACGGCGAGGGCAAGCCCGGTGCCCGTCACGGCCACGAAACGGTGTCGCCGTGTCCCGGCGGCACGAGCCACCGCCGCGGCGGCGATCACTACCGCCGCCACGATCGCGCCCGTGGGCAGCCAGCCGAAGGAGGGCGGGTGCGGGTCGGCCTCGTAACCGAGCGGGATGGCGAGCAGCACGGCCGCGGGCAGCCACCGGGTGACCCGGCCGGACAGCGGGCGGGCCAGCTCCGCGACGGTGATGGCGAACACCAGGCAGACACCCGCCCACAGCGTGGAGGAGAAAAAGTACTGCTCCAGATCCTGCAGCGTCCAGCCGAACTCGAGGAAGGCGTAGGTCGCCAGTTGCGCGGCGGCCGCGATCCCGACCACCAGCACCGGAGTCGGCACTCTCCGGCCGCTGCGGGCGAAGGCGGTGATGCAGCAGCCCAGCACCGCCGGGGGGACGAGCAGGTAGGCGAGGTGGGGCGCCCACCGCCAGGTGGCCGAGTGCCAGAGCGCCTGCTGCCCGGGCTGTGCCAGGAAGCGCACGCCCTGCCAGGTCAGCGCGATGAAGTCGGGGCGGCCGAACAGCACTCCAGCGGCCGCCGCGAGCACGCCGGTCACGGCCGCCGCCACCGCGGCCAGCAGGGCAACGTCGCCGGCCAGCCGGGCCCGGTCGCGGACCAGCCGCACACCCAGGTAGGCGGCCAGCGTCGATGCCACCAGCGGCACGGCCACCCCGTGCGCCCACACCGCCATGGTGAGAAGCACGCCGGCGGCGGCCAGCCACGCGCGGCGCCATCGCGCGGCGCACGGCATCGCCAGGCAGGCTAGTGCCCCGGCAGCGTAGGAGACCACGGCCGAGTTAGGGTAATCGGTGCCCAGGGCGGTCACGATCACGGGCGAGGAGAGCACCACGATGATCCCCGCCACTCCGGCCGGCCGCCCGTACAGGCGGCGCAGCAGGAGGTAGACCGGGACCACCGCGATCAGGGCGAACATGTACCGGATGACGAGGAATCCGGTCACGGGCCCGAAGGCCAGGTAAGCCAGCCGGGCCGGCACCAGAAAGCCGACTCGGGCGCCCTCGCGCAGCCGGCCGGCCGGCATGACGGCGGCGTACCTGGCGTACATCTGCTGCGGATCGACGATGTAGACGGTGTGCATCGACGGGTCCGCCATCGTGATCGGCGCCATGAGGCGCAGGCGCAGGACGAGTGCGATGACCGCCGGGGCCAGCGCAACCCCGAGCGCCTCCAGCCACACCGGCAGGCCGGCTCGTAGCCTGCCCGCCTGGCCCGGCACGCTGACAGGACGGAGAGCGGGCCGCGCCGTGCCGTGAGCCTCGCTCATGACCAGTGAGGGTAACCGGCGGCAGAGCCATCATGGTGGCACCGCGGGATGGTGGCAGGCCGCTGCGCTCGGCCGGTGCCTGCGGGGGATACTACGAAGATGCGGACGAAGCCATTGCTCGGGAGCAAGGTGTGGTTCGGTCCCCGGCGGATGGGGTGGGGCCTGTCCCCGGTCACGGCTGAGGGCTGGGCCGTGCTGGGGATCGGGGTAGCAGCAATAGCCGTGCTGGCCGCCCTCGACCGGCATTCCCGCTGGCTGATCCTTATCGTGGTAGCCGTGATGGTCCTCATCACGTTTCTCAAGGGCACCTCACCGGGCGGTCCTGACGCCCGGGAGCAGTTCCAGGCCAGCCGGAACGATAACCGCGATCCCTCACCGAGGATCTAGGCCGGCCAGGGCCGCCCGCAGGAAGGCATCGCGCCGACGGCTGAGCAGGTCGCCGGTCAGGTCGGGACGGCCCTGGTCGGCGATCGTCGGGGCCACCCAGGCCATGTCCGGCGGGGTGGCAAGTGCTGCGACCGCGTCCCAGTACGGGATGTCAGGAGCGGTCAGGCCGGCCTCGTCCTGCCAGCCGGCCAGGACCTCGGCCGCGGTGTCCTGGCCGTAGCACAGCGCCGCGTCGAGACGCAGCGAGCCCAGGTCGATACCGGGCGAGCCGATCCCGGCGGCGTCCCAGTCAAGAACGGCAGTCAGGCCGCCGCTGTCGTTCCAGAGGGTATTGCCGTACCACAGGTCACCGTGGGTGAGCCCGGTCCGCGTGTCCTTCGGCCTGGTGCTGGCGACAGCCGTCTCGGCCTGCAAGAGGATGGCGGACGCGCCGTGCTCGCGGCGCAGCTGCGCCCACGGGAAGTCCTCGATCGGACCGGATCTGGCCGGCAGGGCCGCCGACGGTCCGGGATCAACGGTGCTGATCCGGGCGGCGATCGCGCCGATTGCGCGCAGGCACCCGGCGTCCGGGCGGGAGGGGATCCGGCTGGAACCGGGCAGCACCGTCGTGAGAGCGAGCGCGAATCCGGTGGCCGTGCCGTCGTCATGGCCGAGGACCTCGGGGACGGGGAGGCCGGCCTTTGCGGCGTAGCTCATCGCGGCTACCTCGGTGGCGACGTTTTCCCTGGCCTGCCGCCTGTCGAGCGGCACTACGCGCAGCACGGCGGATGCGCGGCCGGCCCGGACGAGCCATGGCGAGCCGCCTTCGCGCAGGCCGCGTTCGACCGTGACCGGGCCACCGAGGATGGCTGAGGCCCAGGCGAGCACGGCCGCATCGGGATCGCTCATGAGTGTTCTCCTGCCAGTTCGCCGGACTTGATCCGGACCGGGAAACCTTGGTGCTTCCCTGATGTGCCCATTACGCTACGTTTCGCGAGCGGCCCGAGATAAGGTCCATTTCGATGGCAGAAACTTGGGCCAGTGGCATTGTCCCAGGTCTGGGCCAGCCGGGTGCTAATGAGGCCGCTCCGGCCGGGAAAATCACCGTCACCGGACGCATACGGAGAGGATAGGTACCGACGCGGATTCCGTCGGCATTTCTCCGTGCCACAAGTGCTATGACGTTATTGCTGGCATACTGGCATCGGCTTGTTGTCTGCAGCCGTGTCCCCGTTGGCGGGTATCGAAGACAAGCCACGCAGCAGCGTGGTGATCATCAGGTCTGCGCGGCGCAGGCAACAATCGATTACTGAGCTTCCCTCGAACGTCCGGGCTGACAGGCTGATGCACTCATCAAGATCGCGGACGAGTTGCGAGTCATGAAACCCTGCCGGGAGACTGGCTCTGCGGAAGCCGCGCAATAGCCGCGCCGACTGCCTCCGGTAGAGCAGCGCTGTCTTAGGGCCGGTCCTAAAGCGCTGATCGTAATGGAAGAGGCTCGGACCAGTGATCATCTCGAGAGCCGGGTCATGATCCGGGGAACGCCTGATCTCGCTGCGCAGTTTCCGCAGGCTCCCTGTCTCCGCGTACATGATCCGCGCAGCGTCATCATCGGTGGCGTAGGTCAGGTATCCGTCTTCGTAGCACCAGGCGTTTATCTGCTCATGCGCTCCGAGTAGCAGCTCGGTCGCCCCGAACCGCGACGGAACGAGCTGGACGATGCACTGAAAGGCATTTTGCAGCGCATCGGCTGCGCGATCGTGGATGAGCTCGGCCGCCTTGGCCAGTGGTGGCTCAATACCGGGCGGCGAGAACATCGCCCAGTCTTGCACTGCCTGGTCGAGCGCCCGACTTGCGCCAGACAGAGCCAGAGCGTGCGACACTTCGCTGAAGAACGTGGGCTGAGCCGCGACAAGGAACCCGAAACTGTCGATGTGCACATAGAAACGACGACTGGCTGGCCTGTCCAGCGAGCACATCTCCGCGGTTCCGACTGCGGTTGCCATCACGCATCCTTTCTCGGAAAGCGGTTGAACGGATGCGTCAGTTACCGCTTTGCGTAGGTTATCCCGGAAATTTGTCCCTGTCAAGGCCTGGTAGCTCCCAGACCCGACCCTCGACGTTGCGTTCCCGTACGCTCTCGATGAGGTCAGGTGCCACGCTCGCCGGCAGCAGGCGCCACAGGTCAGTAGGTACGGTACTCTCCTCATCCTGCCACCCGCCAGCCTGGGCCAGGCCCACCGCTATCGCGGTGGCGAGTGTGCGGCTCCAGTAGATGCCGATCGCGGCCCCGCCGGGGGTCTGCTTCATCGGCTCCGCGGGATGCATGGCGATAACCGGGATCGCCGAACTCAGGAGCCGGGACACCAGCGGGTAGAGGGTCTGCATCCCGCCTTTCGGCGAGAGTGCGCAGAGCAACTGGTTCTCGAACTGGAACGGATTCCACGCCCGCGCTGAGGTTCGCCATCGGCGTCGTCACGGAGAGACGCCGCTCGGGAGCCTGCTCAAGCAACTCGGTGAGCTTGGCGATCACCGCGTGTGCTTCGTACTTCTCCTTCATGAAGGCCCAGTCGATGCCGTGCTTCTGCTGCGCGTCGGCCTGCAGGCTCATCCGGTCGCCCTGCCAGCCTGTGATCAGGACGCACCGCGTGCCACCGTCGTCGATCTCGCGAATCGCCTCGAGCGCTTTGATACCGTCCGAGTTAAGGTCATCATCGGGGTCAAGGCCGACATCCAGGATAGCGACGTCGAATCGTGCGGTGCGTAGGACATCCTTGACCATTTGCAGGTTCTGGCAGACGACCACCTCGGAGGCACCGGCTCGTCGCGCAGCTCGGTCGAGGGTGTAGACCCAGGTCTGGATGTCCTCGACGACCAGAGCTCTCGTAGGTGCCTTCACGTCTGCTTGCCTCCCTGGGACAGTCGATCGATCTGGTGCGGATGAATCTGAAACCGGATATTCACGGTTGTGCCTGAGCCGGGCTCGGACTCAACGCTGATAAGCCCTTGGACACGGCGAACCCAGCCCCGCACCCAACGCATCCCGAAGCCTAGACCGCTGCCCCGGTGGCCCGCCTGCCGCGGCTCGAATAGACGGCTAAGCTCAGCCTCGCTCATTCCGACTCCGGTGTCTCTGACCGTTACCGCGATGAACGGTTCCCTGGGCAAGCGCTCGTCCAGCCAGGACCGTACGGATACCGTCCCGGGTTGGCCGTGCATCGCCGCGATCGCGTTGAGCAGCAGGTTCTCGACTACCAGGTCCAGGGCAGTGCACGTAATGCCGGGCAGCCCAGGAGCCAAGTCGGTCAGTAGTTCTATGTGTTTCGGGATCCGGACGGCCGCAATTCCGGCTTCGACCTGCGCGTTGACGTCGACGCTTTCCTTGGGGGTGCCTATCCGCTTATGCAGCTCGCTTGGGATCTCAAGTGCGTGATTCGCGTTGTACTCAATCATGCCGAGCCGCTGTATTAGGTCGCTTAGCTCAGGCGGGTTTGGTGAATCCAGATCCTCAAGCAGATCGCGCACTACCGCCCTGATCGAGCCGACATGGTTGTTAATCCGGTGCATCGCGTTGAGCACCTGGTCCGCCGCGAGGACCATGAGCTGATCCTGCAGTTCGCTGTCAATGTCAGCGCGGATTTTTGTCATCGCGATAGCATTGACCACCCGTCGGACGAACCGCTCGGCAAGGGCTTGTCCTACGACACTGAAGGCGTTCTCTCGCGAACTCTCCAGGTTAAGCACGCCAATCGGGAACTCGTCGTTGCCGCCGAAAATGATCGGTATGGCCATCTCGCAACGCATGTCGGGGATGACCGGCCGGTAGTCGCTACGCTCAAAGGCCCGCTGCAGCAAGACCGTCCGGCCGCGGCGGAAGGCCTCGCCGCAGACACTTGACGCGATATCTACCCGCACGCCCATGTCGGCGTTATTCGTGCTGTGGGCGACAACCAGGCACTCCCCGTCTTGCGGGTCAGCAAAGAGGATATCGGCGGCGTCCGGTTTTACGAAGGTGAGCGAGTTCAGGGCGCCCAGGATGTGGTCGAGAACCTCACGCATGACCACGTCGCTGTCGCCAGCGGTGGCCTCTACGAGCAATCTATCAGTTTCGCTCCTGAACTTGTCCTCATCAAAGAGCGCCGCGTGGGTGATCGCCATCGAGATCTGCTTCGCCACGGCGTTGACAAAGTCAAGATGCAATTCTTCGTATCTGCTGTCAGGGTTTGCCTCGACGTTGATGACGCCGATCGTCTGCCCGTCGAGAGTTAGTTCGGCAGCGAGGACGCTTATACTCAGTGCCTGCGGCGCCGGGTCCATTTCCATGCGCGGAAAATATCTTTCGCGCAGCAACGGATCGCTTTGGAGGTCATTGACCATTACCGGCTCATGACTCGACAGCACATGCCCGGATATTGATCGATCGAGCGGGACTACCCGTCCTATTACCTCTTTATCCGACGAGATCTCAACCCGTAACCCATCCGGGTATTCAAACAGGATGTTGCCACGCCAGCATTGAGTACCCGCTGGGTTTGCGTAACGATGAACTGGAGTGTCTCGGCGAAAGTCTTCGTGTGATCTAGGATCAGCTGGTCGGTCTCGCGGGTCAGCAGCAGCTGGTGTTCCCTTAGCCGCGCGTGAGCGTCATCACCGGCCGGGCTCATCAGCTGTATATCGCTCATGCGTCACCTCGGGTACTCTCGCTGGATTCGGATATAAACGATGTCCGAATCGTGGTCGCCAGGTCATGGGCCACCGACACATAGCGAGCCGCGTCCGCGCTCGACGGCGGCTCGCTGGAACGGACCGTGTAGTCGCGCAGGCGTCGGAGTTCCAGGACTGCCGGGTAAAGAAGCGGCCACTTCTCCCACATTTCCAGGTTGCGCGCCACCTGTGGCCAGCCGTGAGGCTGATCCGGGGCGAGCCGGTCGGAAGCGACGTTGAGCTGGTATTCTAGTAATCCCCAGGCATCAATGACTGCCTGCCTGGGAGCCGCCGAAGCCAGCGCCTCAACTACGTTAAGCTCGGCCGCCTCCGATCGGGCGACTCCCCCCTCATCCGTGGCCCCCGCATCCCTTGCTGCCACCGCGACCACCTTCTCGACCCCAGCTAGGGTAGCGAACGTAACTTTCCCGCCCGGGAATTGGAGGCTCTCCATGCGCTGGAATAGTCCGACCAGCTCTCGGCGTACCACTACTACTGCCACGACGAAGGCCACCGGCCACGCGAAGGAGTTCAAGATCGACGCGACGAGCCGCAGACCAGTCACGAGCGAAGAGTACACCAGATGGCACCGATCCTGGGTTCCCTGAAACCGTGGCCTCTTTTGTAACGCAGATCCCGCTTTGGGCTGTGCCCTTCTTGCCCCAAACGGCGCCGGAGCGCAGGCTTGTCTAGGTGCAGCCCTCCGCAAAGACCGTTGGCCGCGGAGGAACGACGTGGCGCCTCCGGCGCGAGCCACTCTGGTAGCGAAAGCGCGGACCCAGCATGATTGTCTCGCCGTTCCAGGAGCATCACGCTTCTATCGGGTCACAACGTGACCGTATGGATGCGTCGGGTTGCTAGTTTGTGTCAGTGGACATAGAGGGGGAACTCCGGCAGGCTGAATCGTGGCTTATGACCGGATCGCCACCATTCGGCCCAAGAAGTCTCGTTACGTTAGGGAATTGGCAGCAACCGCCGTACAACCGGTGGGCGTTTCAGCACGTCCGTGAGCTGGTCCCGACCGCGCGCATTTCACGCGGCGATGGCCCGGTCTGGGAGCTACCGAGGGCCGAGCGGGATCTTGACGGCATCCGTTTCGCCACGTATGCCGGCGAACAGTCCGTCGGCGGGTTGCTCGACCAGAGTTACACCGACGGGTTTCTCGTCATCCACCGGGGCAAGATCGTCGCCGAGCGGTACTTCAACGGCATGGGTCCCGATACTCCGCATCTGCTGATGTCAGTCTCCAAGTCGATGGTCGGCCTCGTCGCTGGCGCGCTCGTCGGCAAAGGCGCGCTCGACGTCACCGCATCGGTGGAGACGATCGTACCGGAGCTACCGGCACCTCCTTCGGGGGCGCGACCGTCCAGCACTTGCTCGATATGCGGGCCGGCACTCGCTTTGCAGAAGATTACGATGACCCCGAGGCCGAGATCTCCACCAGCGACCGCGTATACCTGTGGCGCCCTGACGAGGGTAAGCCCCGTCCTGCCGATGCAATCGAATATTTTTTCACCTTAACCAACGATGGCCCGCACGGCGGTTTCTTCCGGTATTGCTCGATTCTCACTGATGTACTGGCCTGGGTTCTGGAAAAGGCCAGTCAGGCCCGGTTCAGTGACCTTCTGGCGAGGGAGCTCTGGCAGCCCATGGGTGCCGAGCGCGACGCCGAGGTCACCGTCGACGGCCACGGTAACGCCCTGGCCGATGGCGGGATATGCGCGACGTTGCGTGACGTTGGCCGAGTGGGACTACTGGCTCTCCGCGGTGGTCGCGCCGGAGACGAGCAAGTCGTCCCGGCGGCCTGGCTGGACGACACCATCAAGGGTGCGCCCGACGGCCCGCGGGCCTTCGCGATGGGCGACGGCGCGGTCGGCTACTCGCCTGGCGCTCACTACCGCAACTGCTGGTGGGTCACCGACCCCCAACTCCCGATGTTCAGTGCTACGGGAATCAACGGTCAGTCCATCTTCGTCCACGTCCCGGGCCAGACCGTGGTAGTGAAGTTGTCGAGCTGGCCGGAGGTACTGAATATCCAAAGGCGCCGTGTCACCGTCGCGGCAGTTCACGCGATCGCTGCGGCTCTCGGAGGTTAGCCTGACTAGTTACCGAAACAACCGGATCCGCATCCCATCGAGGTGACGCAATGTCAGGCGTAGTCAGGGTGGATCATCTGCGTGTTGCCGTCAAAGCAATCATTTCGCACGATAATGGGGATATCCTGCTGGTACGACGTGCAGATCATCCGGGCGCCGACAATCCGTTGAAATATACCTTCCCTGGCGGTGCGCTCAAGCCCGGCGAGTCCCTGATCGAGGGACTGAGGCGGGAGATAAGGGAGGAGCTGAGCCTGGACATTGAGGTAAGAGGACTGGTCGCGTTCAATGAATGGACGGCGGCTAAACGCGGGGCCTACTATATTGGCCTGTTCTTCGGCTGCGATCTAGCCGATCCCGGGGCCGCGATAACACTCAATCGCGAGAATCGTGAGTATAAATGGGCGTCCAGCGCCGATGTAAGGCGACTTGACCTGGTGGACTCCGCCCGGCGGGCTGCGGCGCAATACAAATCTAACGGCGGGAGAGTGCTTCCGTACCCGGCACCCTAGCGATCCCTGCGGAAACGGCTACACGCCGCGCTCGGCGGTCAGCCTGCCGGACGCGACGGCGGCGGCGAGGCTGGCATGGTCACGCTCGTTCTGGTCGGCGTAAGCGGCCGCGAAGTCGGCTACCGCCTGGTCGAAGACGTCAGAGCCGCCCAGGTAGGCGGCGATGGCGATCCGGTCACCGGAGCGGGCGTGCGCCCTGGCCAGGGTCTGGCCGCACAGCGAGCCATAGCTCCGCATGACGCGCGGGTCCATGGCTTCCACGGCGAGGGAGTATTTCCAGTCGCGCGACTGGCGGACATAGCAGTCGCCCACCGCCTGGCCGCGTCTGTCTCCGGCGCGGTGCCAGCCCAGGAAGATGTCGCTCGCAACCTGCATCAGCCGCTGGCCGGCCACGACACGCTCGCCCTGGCTCGGATACGTGGTGGCAGCGGTGAACCCGCTGAGGACCGACGGTTCCGCTTCCTTGACCTGAAGGACCAGCAGGTCCGACGGATCGCGCCCGGTCAGCAGCGTGATCCAGCAGCGGGTTCCGACGCTGCCGATGCCGACCACCTTGCGGGCCGCGTCGGCTACCTGGAACTGGCTGAGGAGATGACGCAGGTCGGGCTGGAGCGTACGGCTGTAATGCGCGAGGACCTCGTGCAGGCGAGGCCGCGAGTCGCCGGTATCGTGGCCACCTGGCAGGTCGGCGATCGGTACCAGCAGCGGTGGCTGATTCACGAAGCGGGGCTTGCCCTTGACGACCTGGATCAGCCGGCTGAGGGCGTGCGTCCCATCCCGGTCCCTGATCCGCGCAAGGTCGGCGTCCGCGAGCCTTTCTTCCTGCTGGCCGAGGACCGCGCGGTACCGGCCACTCAGTTCGTCGAGCTCCGCGGGCGCGTACCACACATCGAGTTCAGCCTGCCGGGCGAAACCGCGCATCGTCTGCCGGTACCGGGCGAGCGCCGCCAGCACGGTTCGGCGGCGCTGCCCGCGGGTGAATCCGCTGCCCCGCGCCGCCACCTCGATACTCGCCGCGAGCCGCTTGACGTCCCACTCCCACGGGCCGGGCAGCGTCTCATCGAAGTCGTTGACGTCGAAGACCAGGCGTCGCTGCGGCGATGCGAAGACGCCGAAATTCGACAGGTGCGCGTCACCACACGCCTGCACGGTCAGGCCAGTGACCGGACTGGCGGACAGATCGCTGGCCATCAGCAGCGCGGCGCCGCGCAGGAAGGTGAACGGGGAAGCCAGCATCCGGCCGTAGCGGATAGGGAGCAGTTCGGGCACCCGGGCGACCGCCTGCCGTTCGAGGAGAGCCACCGGATCCGGACGGCCCGGTGCCGGGCTGAACCCCGCATGACTCGCTCTGGGCGCGACGGTGCGCGCGGACTTGCCCCGGGCTGCTCGCTCGGCCGGGGTGTGCACCACCGGGGCAGGTGGCATGTTTGCTAGCCGCCAGGCCCGTCGGCCGGGCCTGCCGGGGACGACGCGGATGACCCGGCCGCAGGCGCCGCGGGCCCGCCCGGCTCCGCTGGCGCGGGCACGCCCAGCCCGAACGGGCCGGGCTGCCATAGCCACCCCAGCGTTCCCTGCGCCGCCTGGATGCCGTGCGTGCCCCCGCCGGGCCCGCGCAGGATGCGGGCGAACCCGACGGCAATCACCCCGCCCGCCACGGGCCCCACGAGGTAGAGCCACCACGCGGTCCAGTCGCCGAGCACAAGCGCGGGCCCGAGTGAGCGCGCCGGGTTCATGGACGCGCCGCTGACCAGCGACCCCCACAGCCCGGCCAGGGCGATGTAGCTGCCGACCGCGATAGCGGCGAGCGGCCCGACCTGCTGCGCGCCAGACGCGGTGCCGAGGATCACGCTGACAAGGCCGGTGGTCAGGACGATCTCCCAGGCCAGCGCGACCGGAGCCGAGATGCCCGGCCCTGGCAGCGTCAGGCCCGCACTGCCCTGCCGGCCGATGAGCGCCCACAGCAGCAGCGTGGCCAGCACGGCACCGGCGAACTGGGTGATGACATAGGCCGGGACGCGCCGCCAGGGGAAGTCACCCCGCAGCGCGAACGCGATGCTGACCGCCGGGTTGAGATGCGCCCCGGAGACCGTCCCCATGAACAGGATGATCGCCATCACCATCAGGGCAGGCGCCACGACCAGGGCCGGCCCCCCGATGGCGTGGCCGCCGAACCTCGCGTTCACCATCCCCCCGCCCACCGCGACGAGAACCAGGAAGAACGTACCGAGCAGCTCGGAGAACAGGCGCCGCCACTCATACCTGTCATCCCAGAAGTCAAAGCGCCTGACGACCGAGTTCGGCCGGCCGAGAGAACTCAGCCCGGCGTCCATGTGGTGGGGAACCTGATGCCTCGCCCGGGCAGCCGGGCCGGTCATCGGCTCCGGCCCGCCCTGATGCGAAGCCCGGGACCGCTGCGAGTGAACAACGCGCCTTCTCCCCTGCGCCTACCCTGGCGAGCATCCCTGACCCTGACAATACGCCGCGCTATCGCGCTGCGCTCAGCCTGAGGCGGGCCGTGTTCTCTGCCTCCGCGTTTCACTGGGCTGACCCTGCGGTCAGCTGGTAGCGGGCCGCTGACGTGCTTGTGCCCGGCGGAACGCTCGCCCTCGTGCAGTACTTCGGCCTGGCGGAAGCGCGTACCAGGCAAGATCAGGACGCGGCGCTCGCGCGGTTCTCCTCACGGCCTGGCGCCGCGCTAACCCGTTGCCCGGACAGCTACCTTCCTGGCCAGGGCCAGCGCCGCGGTGAGGTCAGGAGAGCTGCCGGTTCCGCCGATGCCGCGGGTCGACGCCGCGCCCGCCGCGCAGCCGAGCGCCAGCGCATCGGGCGGCTCGAGGCCATGCAGCAGGCCAGCCAGCAGTCCGGCGTTGAAGCAGTCCCCGGCACCGGTCGCGTCCACCTGCGCGATCTGCGGCGGAGTCGCCAGGTACTGCTGCGATCCGCCGGCGTACAGTGCTCCGCGCGGGCCGAGCTTGACCGCGATCGTGCCCCCGGCCCTGGTGAGCGACGCTATCGCGGCCGGCAGCGTCGCGGTTCCGGCTATTCGCAGCGCCTCCGCCTCGTTGGGCAGCAGCAGGTCGGTCTGGGCGAGCACATCGGGGAAGAAGTCCGCGCCCCACCTCCCCGCCGGGTCCCAGTTGGTGTCGAGCGAGGTGGAAGCACCGGCCGCGCGCGCGGCCGCCAGCAGCGAGGCGAGACCTGGCCCGAGGGACCGTTCCAGCAGGAAATAGGAGCTGACGTGGACGTGCCGTGCCCGCGAGAGCAGGCCTGCGGGCACATCCGCCGGGGTCAGCGTGCCGATGGCGCCCGCGGCGGTGAGGATGGCCCGGTCGTCGCCTCGCGACAGCGCGACCGTCATGCCGGTTGGCAACTCCGCGCGGACCGCCATGGCACCGGTGTCAACGCCCGCCCTGGCGAGTTCCGCGAGCATGAAGTTCCCGGCCGCGTCATCGCCGATCGCGGCTACCAGCGCTACCCGCAGGCCGAGCCTCGCGGCGGCCACCGCGGTGATCGAGGCTGACCCGCCTGCCACCAGGGACATGCCGGCGACCAGCTTCTCCTGCTGGCCGAAGGCAGGTGTCAGGTCTTCGCCCAGGACCAGCACGTCCGGGTTGCAGTCGCCGATCACGAGGAGGTCGAAGGCGTGCGTCCCGGCCGGCGCGGGGCGGCTGGCCGCGGTGCGCGGCTTAGCGCCCACGGGCCGGTGCGCCTCCTGGCTCTTGCCCGACCAGTGTGACGTGCACTCCGCAGTCGGTCAGTGCGCGGACGGCGTCGGCGTCCGCGGCGATGTCGGTAATGAGCTCGCTCACCGCGTCCACCTCGCAGATCCTGGCGAACGCGACCTTGCCGATCTTGGAGCTGTCCGCCACCACCACCACGCGCCTGGCACAGCTGATCATGACGGCGTTCGTGTGCGCCTCCACCTCGTGGTGCGTCGTGCAGCCGGCCTGAGCGTCGATGCCGTCCACGCCGATGAAGGCCACGTTGAGGTTGAGGCCGGTGAGGCTCGCCTCGGCGATGGGTCCCGACAGCTCGTAGGACTGGCTCCGGGCTACGCCGCCGGTGGTGATCAGCTTGATCCCCGGCCGGACCGCCAGCTCGGAGGCGATATTCAGGGCGTTGGTCACGATGGTGAGCTTCTGCCTGTCGGCGAGCGCCCGCGCGACCTCGGTGGCGGTTGTCCCGCCGGTCAGGCCGACCGCCATCCCCTCGGACACCTGCACCGCCGCCTCGCGGGCGATCCGCCGCTTCTCCTCCGCATGCCGGACGCTCTTGTACCTCAGCGGCAGCTCGTACGAGACGGCGTGGGCGGTCGCGCCGCCGTGCGTGCGGGCCAGCAGGCGCTGCTGTTCCAGGATCACCAGGTCCCTGCGGATGGTGGCGGGGGATGCGTCCAGGTCACCGGCGAGATCAGCGACCGCGACCGAGCCGCCGTCGGCGAGCCGTTCGAGGATCGCGCTCAGCCGCGCAGCCCTGTGCATAACAAAAGAGCATATCGGTGCAGGTTTGCTGCTTGCCCGCGACCGGCGGGGGGAGCGCGGGCCCGCCAGGTGGTTGCTCGTGCACGGTTGGTCGCAGACAGCGCAAATCCAGGCTTGCGAGCATGACTGAATCCACTCTAGATTGACGACATATGAGCGTAAACGATCGCCGTCGGCGCGGCCCCCTCCCTGGCTGTGCACCTCGCTGAAAGAGGAGACAGATGAAGAATCTCGGCATCGTCACCAGACGGGCGGGAGCACTCGTCCTCAGCGCTGGCCTGGTCACGCTCGCCGCCGCCTGCGGGTCGAGCGGCGGCAGCACCAGTTCCGGCTCATCGGGCTCGATTATCGTCGCGGTTGCCTACCCGGCTCCCCCCAAGGCCTTGCTTGACCAGTTCACCAAGCAGACCGGCATCAAGGTGACCTGGGTCAATATCGGGTGGGACGACCTGCAGACCAAGATCGCCGCAGCCATGTCGGCGAACACCTATTTCGCCGATGCCGCCGACGTTGACTGGTCCAAGGTCGGCGAGTACCAGAAGACCGGCTGGTTCTACCCGCTCAACAAGTACTTCAACGTGGCCAGCCTCCGCGGCGACCTGCCGCAGCTCAACACGTTCATCTCTGACAACGATCTGATGGGGATGCCGTTCGATTCGTCGTTCCTGGTCACCACCGTGAACACCAAGGACTTTGCCAAGGCCGGCATCACGACGATGCCCACGACCCTGACCGGGTTCACCTCCGACCTGCGGAAGGTGGGCAAGGCCAACGGCATGGCCAGCCCGCTCGACATCCATTTCGCCGCCGCCGAGGGCCTGTCGACCTGCTGGTACCAGATGACCGCGGCGTTCGGCGGCCAGGTCCTGACCGCGCAGGACGCCCCGGCGTTCACCTCGCCGGGCTCGCCCGGGTACCAGGCGATGACCTGGATGGTCAACGCCTACAAGAGCGGCCTGGTGGCCAAGGGCAACATCAACGAGACCGACTACCAGGGATTTACCACCGAGATGGCGAAGAACCGGGTCGCGGCGGAGCTGTGCGATTACTCGGGCAGCGTCGCCTCGATCTACAACGTGCCGTCATCGTCAAGCGTGGTGAACGATACCGAGTACATCCCGACACCGGGGAGCGCCGGAGTGGGCGGCAACGTCGCGAACCCCGACGGGATCGGTATCCCGAAAACAGCGAGAAACGTGGCCGGCGCGGTGAAGTTCATCAAGTGGTTCACTGACACCGAGCACCAGGCACTCTGGGCCGGGCTGCAGGGACCGAAGGACGTGGTGAGCACGTTCCCGCTGCCCGCCCGGCTGTCCAGCTTCAGCCTGATGGTCAAGGCCGGCGATGTCGAGCAGGCATCCCAGCTCGACGCCATCCTCAGGGCGCACGCGCAGCCGCCGTTCCCGAACGGGGCGCCGCCGTGGTACGTGCAGTTCAGCGCCGCCGTGCAGACCAACATTCACGAGGCAGCCGCCGGGCAGGAGACCGTCGCCCAGGCGGTCAGCGCCATCGCCACCGCAGTCAACCAGCTGAAATCCTCCGGCTAAGGTGACGCCGCTGTCCCCGGACTGGCACGGT
The DNA here is from genome assembly GCA_963719705.1 of uncultured Actinomycetota bacterium. GTDB lineage: Bacteria > Actinomycetota > Actinomycetes > Streptosporangiales > Streptosporangiaceae > CAVRCV01. The sequence continues at coordinate 50,278 of CAVRCV010000002.1, read as the reverse complement.
AGGGAGGCCTGACGTTGAGTGCGGCGCGCCGCGGCAGGATGCTGCCTTACCTCCTGCTCTCGCCGCTGGTGGTGTTCATCGGGGCGCTGTCGTTCGTCCCGACTGCCGACACCACGGTGCAGGCGTTCTTCCGGGTGATGCCGCTTGACCCGCCGACCCGGTTCGTCGGCCTCGGGAACTTCCGGGCGCTGTTTGCGACCTCAGCCATCATCACCTCCTGGGTCAACACGGCGGTCTACGTCGCCGTCGGCGTCGTGCTGTCCGTCGTGCTCGGCACGGCGATCGCGGTCGCGCTCAAGCGCCGATTCCGGCTGCGCGGCGTCATCCTCGCCCTGGTCATCCTGCCGTGGGCGCTGCCCGCGGTCGTCGAGGCCGTCATCTGGAACTGGATCTATAACCCGACCGTCGGCGTCTTGGACAGCGCACTGCGTTCCGCGCACCTCATCGGCGCGTACCACCTGTGGCTCGGCCTCGACCGGTGGCTGACCATCCTGCTGATCGAGATCGTGCAGGTCTGGCAGATCACGCCGCTGTCCGCGGTCATCATCCTGGCCGCGCTGCAGGCGATTCCGACCGATCTCTTCGATGCGGCAAGGGTGGACGGGGCCGGCCCGGTGCAGTCGTTCCGGCGCATCTCGCTGCCGCTGATCCGCAGGCCCTGGCCGTGTGCGCGGTCGAGTCGCTGGTCCTGTCGCTGAACATCTTCGACCAGGTCTACATACTGAACGGAATCGCGCCCCTCGGCTCCTCGGTGATGCTGCAGACCTATGTCACGACGTTCGAGGACCTCAACTTCGGCGGTGGCTACGCGCTGTCACTGCTGATGACCGTCGCCACGGCGGTGCTGTCGATGGCCGCGCTGGCACTGCTCTACCGCAGGGCGGAGGCGGCGTGATGAAAGCGGCCCGCGCGCTCGGGCACATCGTCGCCATCGCGGTGATCCTGCTGTGGTCGCTGTTTCCCGTCTACTGGGCGCTCAACACCAGCCTCAGCACGCTGTCGGGCGCGGAAAGCACGCCCGCGCATTACTTCCCCTCGCCGCTGGTCGCGGCCAGCTACCGGGACGTATTCGGCATCGGCGGCGCGGGCAACGGCATTTCGGGGCAGCTCGGCAGGTCGCTGCTCAACTCGGCGATAGAGTCCGGTGCCGCGATGATCCTCACCGTGGTCATCGCGATCTTCGCGGCATACGCCTTCGCCCGGCTGGAGTTCCGGTTCAAGCGGACGATCTTCGTGAGCGTGCTGGCCACGCTGCTGCTGCCGGCCTACGCCACGCTGATTCCGCTCTACCGCATCATGGCCAGCCTGGGACTGGTGAACACCTACCTCGCCGTGATCCTTGTCTACGTGTCGGGCTTCCTGCCGCTCGCGATCTGGATCCTCTACAACTACTTCAACACCATCCCGCGCGAGCTGGAAGAGGCCGCCTTCGTCGATGGCGCCTCGCCGATGCGGGCACTGCTGCGGGTGGTCGTCCCGGTGGCCAGGCCCGGCATCGCCGCCGCCGCGATCATCGCGTTCCTGCTGGGCTGGGCCCAGTTCCTGTTCCCGCTGATACTCACCACCGACCTGTCGACCCAGCCCGTCACGGTCATCGTCGCCGCGCTGAACCAGCAGCGCGTCGCGCCGTTCACGCTGCTGATGGCGTGCGGCGTGATAGCCGCGGCCGTCCCCGGCGTGCTTGCCCTGATACTGAACCGCTACATCGTCCAGGGCATCACGGCCGGATCGATCAAGTAGTCAGGCCGCCGCGAGGTAGTAGCGGACCAGGTCGACGTACCGCATTGCCACGGCGTCGACCGCGGTCTCCCGGTCGCCGCCGCCGGTGTAGGCGCGCAGCGCGTCCCACCATAGGGTGCGGCCGACGGCGAACCCGGTGAAGCCAGCCGTCGCCGCTGCGATGGCCAGCCAGCGCCGGACCGCGGCAAGGTCGGCTCCGCGGCCGAGGACAAGGCAGGCGCTGCCCGGATCGGCTGAGTGCACCGCCGCGGCTATCGCGGCGGCATCCTCCCGCGACTCCGGTCCTTCTATCTTCCACAGCCGGGGGCGGATGCCGTCGCCGGCGATCTCGCCGATCGCCGCCACGGTCAGCTTCGCACGGATCTCGCGATCGAACCGCTCGCGGTCGCAGGCCACGGTTTCGAGCTGGGCGCGTTCCGGCGGAACCAGCAGCTCCAGCATGAGCTGCTGCGTCCGGCCACCGAGCCAGCTTGCGAGCTCGCGCAGCCGTGCCCGCTGCCTGGCATTCATCGCGGCATTCCCGCCGGGGTTGTAGCGGATCAGGACCTTCACGTAGTCCGGCTGGTAGGAATCGATGACGCGGTCAGGATGACCGCCGCAGACATACCGCAGCTCCCGCTGGCCGCTCACTTCGACGGGCATGGCGACCCGGATCCCGGCTGCCTTCGCCTCCGGCACGAAGCCGCCGCCGTATTCGTGGTCGATGAGGAGCACCACGCTGCCGGCGTCGACCTGCCGGGCTGCGACGAGAAGCGCATCGACAACGACTCCCTTGGCCGCGACCATCGTCGCGTGCTGTCCGGGCGTCGGATCTGTCGACAGGTGCATGAAGTCACGCCGGAGCGAGTTGCGATGGTCGAATGCGAGGGCGAAGGCCTGCGTCATAGCTCGCTCACGGTGACGAGAGCTTCCAGCTCGGCGACGTCCTCAGCGCGGACGACCCCGGCAACCGGCTGCCGCACCGCAGCGGCGGACATCGCTGCCGCCCGCCGCAGCCGATCGGGCCATGGCTGGCCGCTGAGGTGCCCGTGGACCAGCGCGGCGAAGGCGGCATCCCCGGCTCCGACCGGGTTGCCTCGCTGCACCGGCGGGATCGCCAGCAGTGACATCCCTGGCAGCACGCCGAGCAGCCCGCGGGCACCCAGCGAGACGACCACGCCCTGCGCGCCGCCGGCCAGCAGCTGACGGGCCGCGCGGGCCGCCGCGGGCACCGAAACGGGCACCGGCAGCCCGGCTGCCTCGGCCAGCTCCTGCTCATTGGGCTTGACCAGGGAGGGCTTTGCCTCGACCGCCGCCCGCAGCGCCGCGGCGGGTGCATCGACGAAGGTGCCGGAACCTGAGCCGGCCGCGAGCCCGGCGAGTGTGCGGTAGGCATCGACCGGGAGCCCGGCCGGGAGGCTGCCCGAGAGAACGACGGCGCTGGCCCCGCGGGCCAGCCTGCCGAAGCCGTCGGCGAAACGTGCCCACTCCGCGGCGGCAATCTGCGGCCCGCTCTCGTTGTAAGCCGTGACCGCGGCGTCCCCGGTGCTGAACGCGCTGACAGTTCTGCGGCTGCCGGCCGCGCACCGGACAAGGCGGTGCGGAACTGCCCACTCGTCAAGCTGGCCGGCTATCTCGTCGCCCACCAGGCCGCCGGCGAACCCCGTGACCACTACGTCGTGCCCGGCCTGGCGGAGCAGCCGCGCGACGTTGACGGCCTTGCCTCCGGCCTGGGCGTGGACCCGGCCGACCCGGTTCGCCTCGCCCGCGACGAACCGCTCGCTGATATAGGTGATGTCCAGGGCCGGATTCAGCGCGGTGCAGACGACGCGGCCGCTGCCACCCGCGGTCACTGACCGGTATACACGACGGAGCGAGCGAGGTGCCTGGGCCGGTCCGGGTCCAGGCCGCGCACCTGGGCGGTGGCGACCGCGACGCGCTGGGCGAGCACCAGCTCGGCCTGCGGATCGCGATCGCTGACGATAACCGCCGCACCGGTGCGCCTGATGTCGTTCACCAGCACGCTGTCATGGACTCCGAGCAGCCAGACCACGGAATCCCCGGTAGCGGCCGAGAGCGGCCCGTGCCGGTATTCCAGCGCCGGGTACGCCTCACTCCACGCCGACGCGGCTTCCTGGATCTTGAGCGCTGCCTCGCGTGCCACCGCGGCGGACCAGCCGCGGCCGAGGAAGACGTAGTGCGGCCGGTCTATCAGCCGGTCATCCAGGTCGGCGGCCACTGCCGCCCTGGCCTGCGCCACGACCGGCGCAAGATCGTGCCCGACATGCGCTCTCGCCACGGTGAGGGCGGTGGTGGCGAACCGGGTTTGCACGACCGACTGTTCGTCCGCGTAGTCCAGCACCAGAAGCTGATCCGTGGCCTCGCGGATCGGCGCGGAGGCGTCGGCGGTGATGCCGATCTTGCGGACAGAGCCGGGCGCGTTACGCAGCGCGTCGAGCACCTCGATGGTCGTTCCCGAGCGTGTCACCGCGAGCACCGCATCGTAGCTGCGAGCAGGCAGCTCCGATGCCGGGAAGGCGTCGGTCTCCCCCTGGCCAGCGGCCTCGCGTGCCACCGCGATCGCACTGGCTACATGCCAGGAAGTGCCGCAGCCGATGACGGCCACCCGTTCGCCGCGGCCGGGAAGAACCTTCGAGGCTTCGTCGGCGGACTCTAGCGCTCGCGCCCAGCAGTCGGGCTGACTGGAGATCTCCCGCTGCACGTGCGGTTCAGGCCGATGCACCGCTGGGTCCCCTCCCGCTCATGCGACCTTCAGAAACGCGCACATCCTGCCTTCAAATTGTGCACAGTCCAGCCTATTTCATTCGACTCTACGACATGCATGATCACTTCACAAGGAGCGCCGCTACCGGAGCATCCGGGCCAGCGGGGCCCCGAGGTGGCCTGCGCGCACGGCAGCACCGGCAGCATGCTCGTAACGAGCATAATCCAGGTTAATTCATGCGTACTTCATGCTCGCTCTTGGCTCAGAGTGCGCAGGCCGTCATGATGGCATAAGTGCGGACTTCCGTGGCCCGACCGACACCTGCATCCGCGGCTGGAGGGCTCATGAACAGGCTGACGCGCGTCTTAGCGGTCGTAGTGACGGCCGGGCCGCTCCTGCTGGCCTGCGCCGCTGGCGGCGGTCCGGCTGCCAGGGCAGCGACGGCATACCCGCCCGGCGGCCCCGGCCAGGCGCCGGTGATGGGCTGGAGCGGCTGGAGCTTCCTGCGGCTGGGCGCGGACGCCTCGCAAGTCGAAGGCGAGGCTCAGGCGCTGGTCAGCAGCGGCCTGGCCGCGGCCGGGTACCGGTACGTCAACATCGACGACGGCTGGTACCAGTGCCCGGGGTCGCAGGGCCCCAACGTTGACAGCTACGGCCGGTGGGTCGTGAACACCGCCAGTTACCCGGATGTCGGGTCGGAGAACGGCATCCAGGCGCTGGCCGCCTACGTGCACGGCCTGGGGCTGAAGTTCGGCATCTACGAAACGGCGGGCATCTCGGGCCAGGCGGTGGCGCAGAACACCCCGATCCTGGGCACCTCCTACACCGCCGATGACATCGCCACCACCAAGTCACAGAACAACTACAACTGCGGCGGCATGGTGGGGATCAACTACAGCGCGCCGGGCGCCCAGGCCTACGTCAACTCGGTCGTGGACGAGCTGGCGTCCTGGGGCGTGGACTACATCAAGCTCGACGGCATCACCAACAGCAACGGCCCCGACATCGAGGCCTGGCAGGCAGCGATCCAGCAGTCCGGCCGCCCGATGGTGCTCAACATCACCCAGGGCAGCTTCACCATCAAGCTCGCCCCGACGCTGAAGGAGTACGCCAACCAGTGGGAGTTCGATCCGGACATCGAGCTCAACGGCCCGGATGAGGGCTCGGCGAGCGGCTGCAACTCCCCGCCCTACACCGGCTGCCTGAGCGTCTTCCCGCTCACCAGCTACGCGAACTGGGACGACCGGTTCGCCGGCGTGGCTAGCTGGCAGCCCTACGGCGGGCCTGGCGGCTTCAACGACTACGACTCGATCGAGGTCGGCGACGGCAGCGCGGACTCCGGGATGCCGCTCGCCGCCTCGGAGTCCCAGCTCAGCCTGTGGTCGCTCGGCTCGGCGCCGCTGATCCTGGGCAGCGACCTGACCAGCTCGGTGACGAATGCCTACGGCACCAGCGCGGCGCTCGACCCCACCGACCTCAGCCTGCTGACGAACGCTCAGGTCATCGACGTGGACCAGGACTCGATCGACGCATCCCGGATAGCAGACGCCGGCACTCCCGGCGGCAAGGCCGGCGATCAGGTGTTCGCCAAGGTGGAACCCAGCGGGGACGCGGTCGTCGGGCTGTTCAACACCACCACCAGGCTGAGCTCGGCCCCCGTCACCATCGCCACGACGGCCGCCGCGATCGGGCTGCCGGCCGACGCCAGCGGCTACCAGGTACAAGACCTCTGGGGCAGCCAGTCCGTGGTGGTCGGCGGCCAGACCACATTCGACATATCGTCCGCCGGAAAGATCAGCGCGACGGTCCCCGCCGAAGGCGTGGCGCTGTACCGGGTCACCCCGCTCTCGTGATGGCCGCACGCGCCCGGCCCAGGCTCATCCCGGTCAGTAACGACCGCTCTGGAGGACTCATGCGAAGGTGGATGCGGATATTGACGGCAGTGGCGCTGGCCGTGCCGATGGCGGTAGCGGCCAGCCCGGCCACGCCAGCCGGGGCAGCAGCGAAATACCGGTCCGGCGGCCCCGGCCAGGCGCCGGTGATGGGCTGGAGCGGCTGGAGCTTCCTGCGGCTGGGCGCGGATGCCTCGCAGGTCAAAGGGGAAGCCAGAGCGCTGGTGCGCACGGGCCTGGCCGCGGCCGGGTACCGGTACGTCAACATCGACGACGGCTGGTACCAGTGCCCGGGGCCGCAGGGCCCCAACGTCGACGGCTACGGCCGGTGGGTCGTGAACACCGCCAGCTACCCCGGTACCGGCTCGGAGAACGGCATCCAGGCGCTGGCCGCCTACGTGCACGGCCTGGGGCTGAAGTTCGGCATCTACGAAACGGCGGGCATCTCGCGTCAGGCGGTGGCGCAGAACACCCCGATCCTGGGCACCTCCTACACCGCCGATGACATCGCCACCACCAAGTCACAGAACAACTACAACTGCGGCGGCATGCTGAGGGTCGACTACCGTAAGCCCGGCGCCCAGGCCTACGTGGACTCGGTTGTCGACGAGCTGGCGTCCTGGGGCGTGGACTACATCAAGCTCGACGGCATCACCAACAGCAACGGTCCCGACGTCAGGGCCTGGCGGGCCGCGATCCAGCAGTCCGGCCGCCCGATGGTGCTCAACATCACCCAGGGCAGCTTTACCATCAAGCTCGCCCCGACGCTGAAGAAGTACGCCAACCAGTGGGAGTTCGCGCCTGACATCGAGATCAACGGGCCCGACGAAGGCTCGGCGAACAGCTGCAACTTCCCGCCCTTCACCGGCTGCCTGAGCGTCTTCCCGCTGACCAGCTATGCCCACTGGAGCGACCGGTTCGCCGATGTCGCGAAGTGGCAGCCGTACGGCGGGCCCGGCGGCTTCAACGACTACGACTCGATCGAGGTCGGCGACGGCAGCAAGGACTCGGGGATGTCGCTCGCCGCCTCACAGGCCCAGCTCAGCCTGTGGTCGCTGGGCTCGGCGCCGCTGATCCTGGGCAGCGACCTGACCAGGGCGGTGACGAACGCCTACGGCACCAGCGCCGGTCTCACCCGGCGGGACTTCCGCCTGCTGACGAACAGGCGGGTCATCGAGGTCGACCGGGACTCGATCGACGCATCGCGGATAGCAGCCGCCGGCACCCCGGGCCGCAAGGCCGGCGATCAGGTGTTCGCGAAGGTGGAGCGACGCGGGGACGCCGTCGTCGGGCTGTTCAACACCACCACCAGGCTGAGCTCCTCGCCGGTCACGATCTCGACGACAGCCGCCGCGATCGGGCTCCCTCCTGATCCGCATGGGTACCTGGTCCGAGACTTGTGGGGGCGGCAGTCGGTGGTGGTCGGCGGCACCGGGGCATTCCGCATATCCTCCGCCGGGATCATCAAGGCGACCATCCCGGCTGAAGGCGTGGCCCTGTACCGGGTCATCCCGCTCCGCTGACTAACCGGATCACTAGCCGGGCAGGACGAGCGGACGGCCGGTCAGGGCCAGGTAGTCAGCGGCGAGCCGAGCCTGGTCCACGCCCTGCTCGAAGCCGGTGGTGCCGAGGTTCTCGGGCCAGATGACCACCCAGGCCTCCTCGACCAGCGGGGTTCCCTGAACGACGCCGTCCCAGAAGGACTGGGCGAACCTGGTTTCCCTGGCCCAGGTGATGAACTTGACGTCGGTTTTGTAGCCGCCGCCGAGAATTGCGTGGCCACCGTCGATCGGGGAGCCTGGCACGTCGGTCCACGCGTGGCCGTCGGCGAACTGCTGCTGGTTGGCGTCCAGTACCTGGATACCCAGCCACAGCCCGCCGAAGATGGCCAGCGCCGCCTTGACCTCGGTCATCTTGGTGTGATCGACCTTGGCGAAGGCGACGGCCTGCACGCCGTCGGGACCGCCGGTGGCGTGCAGGTACTCCAGGCCGGTCTGGATATCCATACCCTGGTCATCCTTGCTGCCGGGCCCGTTGGTGTCCTTGGTGCCGTCCGGGTCGAATCCCGGGTTCTGGGTCTGGTAGAAGCGCCATACCTGCGCTTGCGTCGGGTAGTACCCCGAGGTCGTCAGCGTCTCGGTGACCAGGCGGCGCATATTCGCCCAGGTGACCGCGTTGCAGTCGCCCGCGACGTCGTTGCCCAGCAGCTGCCAGCCGCTGAGCCTGGCCAGGTAGTCCTCGCTTGCGGGGTAGCCGGGAGCCGCGGTGCGCAGCAGCGGCTCGAGCCGCAGCGCAGGCGCGTTCTTGGGTGGCCGTCGGCCATATTGATACGACATCGTGCTCCTCCGTCTCAGGCGGACCGCGGCCCGCAGCGCCGGGAAGGCACCGGCTCATGGACAGCAAGAGCACCGTGTAGTCACCCAGATACACCGAGCCCCCGGTCGCCCGGGCGCCCGGTCAGGCCGCGCCGACCAGTGACCGCGCCTCTGCGGGGCCGACTACGAGATCGTGAAGGTCGCCGCCCACCTCAAGCCGACCCGACTGCTCGATCCCGCCGACCTTCACCGGCTCGAAGCCGGCCGTTCGGATCAAGCGCTCGGCTTCCTGGCCGGCCCGGTCGTCGTCGGCCGCGTAGAAGAGAACCGCATGCTCCGGTGACCGGTTGCTAGCGGACTCGAAGAGATCGGCCGACAGGGTGCCAAACGCCATGGCCAGGCGCGCGCCCGCCGGCAGCCACCCGGCCACAACCGCGCCCGAGGACTGGCCTTCCGGCAGGAGACGGTAGACGTTCCCCTGTGCGTCGGTGCTGAGCGGGTTGCTTGGAACGATCACGACTTTGCCGGTCAGGGAGTCGGCGATCTCGCTTATGACGCCCTTCAGCGCCGTAAACCGAAGCGCGAGGACGACGGCATCGGCGCCCCGCAACGCATCGCGGTTGTCGATGGCGACGGCCGCGGCCTGGCCGATGCCTGTGGCCAGCATTCGTGCCGATTCATTGTCGGCGCTCGAGAGCCGCAGGGTCTCGCCGCCCGAGGCGAGCTCGCGGGCGATGACCGATCCGAGCCCTCCGGTGCCGATGACCGCGGTGGTCATGACCGGAACCTCCTCCTCTCGGCATTCAGCCGGACTCCTCGGCGGGCGTACTCGACGGCCAGTGCGCGGGTGACCAGTCACCCTGGGGGTCCGTGGTCTGACCCACCTCGATCAGGTGACCGTCGGGATCGCGGATGTAGCAGCGCTTCTCGTACGGGTGCTGCTTCGGCGGCGTCAGGAAATGAGCGCCCCTGGCGCTCCATTCGGCGTACACGGCGTCGATGTCCTTGACCCGGATATTGAGGAAGCTGCTGACCCGGTCGGGATCGCGCGGTGTCTCCAGGATGACCGTCGGCTTGTCGTCGGTCGGGCCGCCGCCGACATTGATGATGATCCAGCTGTTGGATAGCGCGACATAGGTCACCTCTCCGTCGAAGGCCACCCTGCCGCCGAGTACCTCGGTGTAGAAGCGCCGGGAGCGCTCGACATCGTCGGAGACGATGAAGTGGGCCAGCACAATTCCCTCTGGCGGCGGCGGGAACTCTGCCATCTGGCACCTCCACTGGTTGGGTCTCACACGCGGTGACTCTTGCTGAACCTACCGTCGCCGGGCTGGCAAGGACAGCCGAACCGGCCTTCGCCACAAGCGCTCTCCGTGGTAGTTGTCCGCCGCAAGCGCGGAGAGGAAGATGTCCGGGTGCGCACGTATGTCGGGGTGACCGACGACGGCTGGTATCGGTTTCTCGCCGCGCGGCCTGAGCTGACCGAGGTTAACTTCTGGCGGCCGGGCGGCAGGCATGCCTTCCGGGCGCTCCAGCCCGGAGAGCCGTTCTTCTTTAAGAGCCACTACCCGCATAACAGGATCGTCGGCGGCGGTTTCTTCAGCGGATTCGTATCCATGCGGGTGTCGGAGGCATGGGAGCTCCTGGGCCCCGGCAACGGCGCGCCCAGCCTGGCCGGCCTGCGGGTACGCATAGGCCGCTATCATCCGATCGCACCGGGCGAGGACCCTGAGATCGGCTGCGTTTTCATCCGCGATCCGCGGTTTTTCCCCGGTGACGCCACCGTGGCGGCGCCGCCTGATTTAGCGCCCAATGTCGTGCAGGGCAAGGGATATGATCTTGCCGACAGGGCGGCGGCTTCGTACTTCGGCGAGCTCGTGCAGCGGCTTGTCGGCGTGACGGTGGAGCTTGACCTGGCCGAGCCGTGGCATCGTTCGGGACCGGTGTTCGGTACTCCCCGGCTCGCGCCGTACCGGCTGGGCCAGCAGGCTTTCAAGGCCGTGGTCCTGGACGCCTACCACCGGCGGTGCGCAGTCACCGGCACGCACATCCCGCCCGTTCTCCAGGCGGCGCATGTCCGCCCGGTCACCGAAGGCGGCGAGCACCGGCTCGATAACGGCCTGCTGCTGAGGTCGGACGTGCACACGATGTTCGACCGCGGCTATCTTGGCGTGGACCCCAGGCACCGGCTTCTGGTCAGCCCGCGGCTGCGTGATGAGTTCGGCAACGGCGAGCATTTCTATGCCATCGCGGGCCAGGTTATCGAGGTGCCCGAACGGCGAGCCGACCGCCCGCGCAGCGAGTTCCTGGAGTGGCATCTCGGTGAGGTGTTCAAGGCGTCCTGACGGCCGCAAGGTCGCCGCAGCGCGAGAATGCCAGCATGACCACGCTGCGCGCCACTTCCAGCCACAGCATCCCGGAGCGGCCGCACCGGTCCCGGTGTATCCCGCTTGGTGCAACATGCGCGGTAACGATCCGTCGTTCCTCTTGCACTGTGACCAGGCAACGAGTGAGCATGGTCGCAGCCCGGTCAGCGCCAGCCCGCGGGACGGGCACGGGCAGACGAAGCGCGGTGATGGCAGGCTCGCCCGGGCGGACGCGCGGTTCCACCCGCCCGCTGGTGCTGATTACCCGGCCAGCCGCTGACCGGGCGAGTAGCCATCTTCGGTAAAGGATCGGGATGAGCTCCGGCCAGGCACACCCGGCGCAGCGCACGGCCAACGCCGGCCAGCCCCCGCAGGTCATGGTGGCGGCGGACGGCATCAGCCGGACCTTCGGCGGCGGGCATACGGCCGTTCATGCTCTGCGCGGCGTCTCGTTCACGGTAGACCGCGGCCGGCTCGTTGCCCTTCGCGGGCGGTCCGGCTCCGGCAAGACGACGCTGCTGAACATCATCGGTGGACTGGACGACCCGACGGCGGGCCGGGTGTGGGTGGACGGCCGCGAGGTGAACCGGATGACCGAGCGGGAGCGGCTGGCGCTGCGGCGGGACCGGATCGCCTTTATCTTCCAGTCTTTCGGCCTCGTGCCGATGCTGTCCGCGGCGGAGAACGTCGGGATTCCGCTGCGTATCGCGGGCCTGCGGGCCAGCGAGCGCCGGGAGCGGGTTGCCGCCATGCTGGCGCTGACCGGGGTGTCCAGCCATGCCGCGCACCGCCCGGATGAGCTGTCCGGTGGCCAGCAGCAGCGCGTGGCCATCGCCCGGGCGCTGGCTGGCCGGCCAGGGCTGCTGATCGCGGACGAGCCGACCAGCCAGCTCGACCTGGAGACCGGCTGGCAGATCATGGAGCTGCTGCTCAGCGTGGTGCACTCGGAGGGGGTCACCGCCCTGGTCGCCACGCACGACGAGGCGCTGATCGGCCTGGCCGACAAGGTCATCGTGCTGGAGGACGGGTCCATCGCCGGCCTTGAGAGCAGATAGGAGCGATCCGTGCGTGGGCTGGGGATGTCCTTCCTCGTCCGCCGGGCGGGATCCTCGTGGCTGCTGCTGGCCTGCGTCGCGGTCACGGTCCTGCTCACCACCGGGCTCGCGGCCGTGCTCTGGACCTTCGCGGCCGCGGCTATCCCGCCCGGAGCGCAGAGCATCCTCGCTGCCCCGCAGGGCCGGCTGATCAGGCTCAGCGGCGTGACCGATGCCGGGCAGGCCGCCACCGACTCGCAGCTGATCCGTCACCTGCTGCGCAAGTCCTGGCCCGGTGTCGGTTTCCAGATGAAAAGCGCGTTGTGGGCGGAGCCGGTCCAGCTCCCGTCGCCCGCCACCAGCGTGACCAGCACGACCACCACCACGCAGGTCCAGCCCGCGGCACTGGCGGGGATCGGCGCCCAGGCGACGCTGACCGCAGGGAACTGGCCAGGTCCGCCGCACCACGGCGGTCCGCTGCCGGTGGCACTGCCGGTCGCCGCGGCCAGCCGGCTGCGCCTGAGGCTGGGCTCGGTGCTGACCGGCGCCGCCCCGTCCGGCGGAGCGCAGATCTCGCTGCAGGTCACCGGCCTGTTCCGGGTCAGGAACCCGGCCTCGCTTTACTGGGCGCTCGACCTGCTGCCCAGCTCGGGGATCAGCGTCCGGCATTACTCGATCAGCACTGCGGGGGGAAGCCAGGCGGCTACCTCCGTCAGTTTCGAGGCGGTGGTGAACCCGGCCGCGTTCGGCGGGGCGCTCGCCGCGGGCCAGGCCTCGTGGACGGTGCTGCCGCAGGCGCCCGCGATGGCCCGCGGGAACATCGGCGCGCTCGCCGCGAGCACCAGCGAGGCGGTCTCACAGCTGAGCTTGTTCCTGCCTGAGGGGCTGAAGGTGACCTCAAGGCTGCCCCGGCTCCTGGCCGGCATAGCCAGCACCAGCGTGCTGGCCCGGTCGCTGTTCACCATCGCCGCACTTCAGCTGCTCCTGGTGGCCGGGGCAGGGCTGGTGCTGGCCGCGCGGTTGCTGGCCAGCCTGCGCGAGGAGGAGTCCGCGCTGCTGCGCGCGCGCGGCGCCACCCGGCGGCAGGTCGTGCGGCCGGTGCTGGCCGAGGCGGTGGTGCTCGGCGCCGTGGCCGGCCTGGCGGGCGTGCTGGCCGGCACCCGCCTGGCCGGCCTGCTGGCCGGCCTGGGCGGCGTGCGCCTGGACCGCAATCCGGGCCCCGGTATCACCTTGCTGGCCTGGCTGTCGGCCCTGGCCGTGCTGGTGCTGTGCACCGCGGTGATGGCCTGGCCGGCACTGCAGGCCCTGACCCCCGGTGCGGCCAGGCTCCGCCGTGGCCGGCAGGCCCGGCTCGCGGGGATCGCCTGGGCGGGCGGCGACCTGGCCGTGGTGGCGCTCGCCGCGGTCTCGGTATGGCAGCTGCGCGGCTATTCGGCGGTCGCGCATCCGGCCACGGGATCGCTCGGGATCGATCCCGTGGTCGCCGTAGCCCCGGCGCTCGCGCTGGCCGGGATGGCGCTCATCCCGCTCCGCGGGCTGCCGCTGCTGGCCAGGCTGGCCGATAAGGCGACCGACAGCGGACGGCGGCTGGCCGCAGCCATGGTGAGCTGGCAGATCGCCAGGCGGCCGATCCGCCAGGCGGGCGCGGCCCTGCTCGTCGTGTTCGCGACGGCGGCTACCACGCTGGCGCTGGCCGGGTACGCGAGCTGGCGCCAGTCGGCCGCCGACCAGGCAGCATTCGCGGTTGGCTCGGATGTGCGGGTGGACGCAGCCAGTGCGCTGCCGCCGGGCGCGGCCGATGCGATCACCAGGGCACCGGGTGTCACCGCCGCGACGCCGGCCAGCCTGGCCGGCGTCGGCAACGGCGGCCAGCTGATCGCGCTGGACCCGGGCACGGCGGCCAAGACGATCCTGCTCCGTCCCGACCTGTCACCGCTTCCGCTGACCGCGCTGTGGCAGCGCATCACGCCGCGGCGGCTGCCCGGCCTGGCGCTGCCCGGCCAGCCGGACCGGCTGGAGATCCTCGCGGCACTCGGGGCGAGCCCGCGCACCAGCGCGGCGGCGGTGCGCAGAGCTCTCGCCTCAGCCACCGTCACGGCCTGGATTCAGGATGCCAGCGGCGTTATCTACCAGATAACCGCCGCCGGGAGCCTGCCCGCCGACGGCCGGCCGCACCGCCTGGTCTTCCCGCTGCCGGGCCCGCGGCAGGCCAGCGACCCGCTGCGGCTGCTCCGGCTCACGCTGAGCTATGCCCTGCCGCCGTACGACCCGGCGAGCCCGGCATCGTCGCCGGCCGCCGCCCTCAGCGTCGATTCCTTCGCGGCGGCCACGACGGCCAGCGGTCCGTTCGGCAGGCCGTTCCGCCATGGTGCCGCCCTGGCGACGTGGCAGAGCACGGGATCCGCGACGCGCGTGCCGACCGGGCCGCCGGGCGCGTACGGGGGGGTGCCGCCATCGGACGGGGCACCGCCCGCGCCCCTGGGCTGGCAGCGCGCCGCCGGGGACGCGCAGCAGCTCACGTTCAGCACCGGGCACGATCCGTCGGCGGCCGTCATGATCAACGCTGGCCTTGCTCCCGGCCTCGCCACCGGGCAGGTCGCGATCACGGCGCCGTGGCCGCCGGGCCAGGCCGTCCCGGCCATCGCCACTGCCGGATACCTGGCGGCCAGGCGGCTCGGCATCGGAGGGCTCACCTCGGTCCCGCTGAACGGGATCCCGGTTACGGTCCAGATCGTGGCGTCGGTGGCCAGGTTCCCGACCGTCCTGGGGCGGAACCGGGCGCTGATCACCGACCTCGCGGAGATCAACTACCTGCTCGTGGCCGGCCAGGCGATGCCCTTGCCGGTGACCCGCTGGTGGCTGCGCACCGCCGGCGGCCGCCTGCCGCGCCTGCCGGCCTGCCTCGGCCTATCCGTCACCAGCCGCGCCAGCCAGCAGGCGGCCCTGCTCGGCAACCCGCTGCTGAGGGCCCCCCGGCAAGCCATGCTGGCCACCGGGCTGGCGGCAGTGCTGCTCGGCCTGCTCGGACTCTCGGTCAGCGTCGCGGCCAGCCTCCGCTCGCGGCGGTCCCAGAGCGCGGTGTTCGCCGCGCTGGGGGTGGGGAAGAACGCGCAGGCCGGTCAGCTGTGCCTGGAGCAGTGCGCGCTCAGCGTTCCGGCCGCGGCCGCGGGCCTGCTGGCGGGGGTCGGCCTGGCCGAGCTGATGGTGCCCGCGATCACCCTGACCACCGATGCGGCGGAGCCGGTGCCGTCGGCGCTGGCGGTGGTGCCACTCGGTCCGGCCATTGCCCTGGCCCTCGTCATCGCGGCCTGGCCGGCCGCCGTAGCGGCCCTGTCGGTGCTGCGCAGACCCGATCCGGCGGTGCAGTTGCGGGCGGAGACCAGATGAGAACGCTGTGGCAGCGGCTGCGCGGGGCCTGGGTGACGCTGACCGGCACCGGGGCCGCCGCCAGCGTTGCCTTCGGCCTGCTCGTTTTCGCCTCGGTACTGGCCAGCCTGGCGATCCCGCGGGAGAGCGCGGAGCTGCGCACCGGCGCGCTGCAGCGCGTGATCGGGGCTTCGCAGCCCGGTGACCAGGCCGTCACCGCGACGGCGCTGATGGTATCTCCCGTGACCGACGAACCTGTCCGGGTTCTGCCCGCCGATATCGCCGTGGCCGGCGCCTTCTTGCGGTCGCGGCTGGCCGCCAGCGGGATGCCGATAGCCAGTAACCCTCCCGCCTGGTCGGGCCTGACCACCGGCTACGGGTCGGTTACCGGGGTAGCCAGGGCCGCCGGATACGGGCGGCCGCAGTTCGAGATGACCTACCGCACGGCGCTGGCCCGCTACAGCCATATCGTGGCCGGACGGCTCCCGGCCGGAGGCTCGACCGGGGTGGTGCAGGCCGCGGTGACCACCAGCACCGCGGCCCGGTTCGGCCTGCGGGTCGGCAGCCAGCTGAACGCGGGGCCGGTGCCGCTGGTAGTCACCGGGATCATCCAGCCGGTGCTCCCGGCCGCCGCCTTCTGGACCGCGGATGCCGCGGCAGCCACGCCCGTCCGGACGCGTGCCGCCGCACCCGAGCTGTCGTACTGGACCGGAGTGCTTTTCATCGGACCAGGGGCGCTCCAGCTGATCGAGCCCAGTCTTGACCCCCTCACGACTGCGACCTGGTGGTATCCGGCCGCGCTCGGCCGGCTCACCGCGGGCCAGGCGGGCGGGCTGGAGTCGAGTCTCGGCACCATGGTCTCCGCCGGGGTAGCGGTGAACACACCCGATGATTCGGTCACGGCGACCGTCAGCTCCGGTATTCCCTCGATCTTGTCGCCGTTCATCGCCGGCGAAAGCGCCGTTGTCCCCGTGCTGGAACTGCTGTACGTCAGCCTGGCCGTGCTGGGCGCGGTGGTGGTGCTGCTCGGCGCCCGGCTGGTGGCGCAGCGCCGCGCCGCGGAGTTCACGCTCATGCGAGCCCGGGGCGCGGCGCTGTATCAGCTCGGCTGGCTGGTGCTGCGGGCCAGCGTGGTCATCGCCGCGGCCGCCGGGACGGCGGCCGCGGCGGCCGCCATCGGCCTGACCCCGGGTGACGGCGACGCGGTGGGCTGGTGGCTGGCGGGCATCACGATCGCCGTGACGCTGGCCGGCCCGGTGCTGATCAGCGTGGTCCCGCAGCGCGTGGCGGCGCCTGTGGCCGGCCGGCCGGGCGCCGGGCAGGCGGCCGCAAGCCCGCGGCCCGGCGGATCGTTATCGAGACGGCGCTGGTCGCCGTGGCCATCGGCGGGCTTGTCGTGCTCCGGAACCAGGGCCTGAGCTCCGGGAACAGCGGCCTTTACCCGAGCGCGGCGCCGGTGCTCGCCGCGATCCCCGTGGCCGTCGTCGTGCTGCGCTGCTACCCTCCCCTCGCTCGCGAGCTGGCCCGGATCGCGGGCCGGTCGCGCGGGGCAGTCGCGTTCGTTGGCCTGGCGCGCGCCACCCGTGCCCCGGCCGGCACCGTCGTGCCCTCATTCGCCCTGGTGCTGGTGCTGGCCATGGTGGCGTTCCCGGAAATGATCAGCACTTCGGTGACCCGCAGCCAGGTGGCCGCATCCTGGCAGCAGGTAGGCGCCGACGCGATCATCCAGGCGCCGCCCGGCCAGGTCATCACCCCGGCACTGCAGCGCCAGATCTCCTCGGTACCCGGCGTCGTTTCCACCGCTGCGGCGCTGGTCGACGCCGGGTCGCTGCCCGCCGGGTCCGAGCTGTCCGTGGTTTTCGTCGACCCGGCCCGGTATGCGGCCGTGGTCGACCAGGCGCCGGGCCCGCGGTTCCCGCTGTCCGCGCTGTCGGGGAAGGCGCTGCCGGGGAAGGCCGGGCGCCGTCGGGCAGCGGCGATCGTCCCCGCGATCGCCACCGCGGCAGCCGCCCAGCTTGTCGGCAGGGCGCCGGTGAGCCTCAGCGTAGGGACCAGTGCCATCACGATCCGGCTGGCCGGACGGGCGGGCGGCATCCCCGGCGCCTTCGGTGCGGCCGGGGGAGCCGTCGTGGTGCTGCCGCTGCCAGCACTCGGGCCGCACCCGCCCGGGCCGGATCTCGTGCTGGCCGCCGGGCCTGGGCTGGATGCAGCGCGCCTGCGCACGGTCGTCCGCCGCGCGCTGCCGGGCGGTTCGGTGACGTTGCGCGCCAGGGCCCTCGCCGAGCTGACCACGGCGGCGGTGCCACGGGCGGCGCAGACGGCCCTCACCCAGGGAATGGCTACCGCGGCCGGATTCGGCGCGCTGGTCCTGCTGCTGTCGCTGCTGCTCACCGCCCGGACCAGGGAGATGACGCTGGCGCGGCTGGCGACGATGGGGCTGCGGCGCTGGCAGGCCCAGCTGCTGCTGGCGGCCGAGACACTCCCCCCGGTCGTGGCGGCCGCCATCGGCGGCGCCGCGTGTGCCTGGCTACTTGCGCCGCTGGTCGGGCCATCGCTGAACCTGGCAGCCTTCAGCGGCACCGGGTCGGTCATCGTAGTTAGTCCTGCCGCATTCCCGCTGGCCGCGTCCGCGGCCGGGCTGGTGCTGGCCGCGCTGCTCGTCCTGGCCGTTCAGGCCGTGATCACCTACCGTCGCGGCAGCGCCAGAGCGCTGCGGATCGATGACTGAAGGAGGCCCAGGCAGATGACCGAGCCTGCCGCGCAGTTCCCGCAGGACCAGCCGCCGACCAGCGCGGACGGGATGATCGTCTGTGACCGGCTGGTCCGGATCTACTCCGGCGCGGAGATCGAGGTCCAGGCTCTGCAAGGGCTGGATCTGCTGATCGCGGAGGGGGAGCTGACCGCGCTGATCGGCGCGGCGGGCAGCGGCAAGTCCACGCTCATGAACATCCTGGCCGGCCTGGACGCGCCGACGGCGGGGACGGTGTGGGTGGCCGGCCATAACCTGGGTGCGATGACCGCCGGTGAGCGGCTGGCTTACCGGCGGACCGTGGCCGGCTTCATCTGGCAGCAGACATCGCGGAACCTGCTGCCCTACCTGACCGCCCGGCAGAACGTGCTGCTGCCGATGCGGCTGAGCCTGCTCGGCCGCCGGAAGCGGCTGCAGCGGGCCGGTCTCCTGCTCGGCACCCTCGGCATCGCGCACTGCGCCGACCGGACTCCGGACCGAATGTCCGGCGGTGAGCAGCAGCGCGCCGCCATCGCCACGGCGCTAGCGAACCAGCCGAAGGTGCTGCTGGCCGACGAGCCCACCGGCGAGCTGGACTCCTCGACCGCCAGGGACGTGTTCTCCGCGCTGCAGACCGCCAACACCGAGCTCGGGGCGACGGTGCTGGTGGTCACCCATGACCCGGCCGTATCGTCGCAGGTTCGCCGCACGATCGCGATCAGGGACGGCAAGACGAGCAGCGAGACGATACGGCACGCGGCCACCGACGAGCAGGGCACGACCACGCTGCACGCGCGCGAGTACACGACGCTGGACCGGGCGGGCCGTATTCAGCTCCCGCGCGCGATGACCAGGCGCCTCGGCATGCGGAGCCGGGTCGAATTGCAGGAGGAGCCAGACCACATCGGCGTCTGGCCGGATCAGGTCGCCGGTCAGGAACCCCCGTAACCGCCGCCCGCTGCACCGTCTGCCACGGCGACCTCCGCACCGGTCCGGCCGCATACTGGACAAGAGGACGGGGGAACGCCTGCTGTGAGAATGCCTGCCGAGCAGCTGCGGCCGTTCGTGGCACGCTACGTCGAGTTCGACATGGCGGGCTGGCCGCCTGGCCGCCACCGCGGCCTGCCCAGCGGGGCCCTGCCGCTGGTGATCAGCCTCGGCACGCCGCAGACTGTGCGCTGTCATGGCCATCCGGACCTGGTAGCCGCTGTCACCATCGCCGGGCTGCGATCCGATCCGGTCGACATCATCCACGACGGCACCCAGCGCGGGATCCAGCTGGATCTGACACCGCGTGGCGCGCGGGCGCTGCTCGGGCTGCCTGCCGCCGCGCTGGCCCACGGCGCGTGGTCCCTGGATGAGGTCATCGGGCGGCGGGCCGCCGAGCTGACCGGCCGGCTGAGCGAGGCACCGGGACCGGCCGGGCGAGCGCAGGTGCTCGACGCGGTGCTGGCCGGGTGGGCGGTGACCGACGCCGGCTACCCGGCGGTCGTGGACGCCCTGTGGCGGCGGCTGACGGACCCGGCCGGTCCGGCCACGGTGACCGGCATCGCAGCCGAGATCGGCCTGAGCCGCCGCCATCTTGGCCAGCTGGTGCGGGCCGAGCTGGGCCTGACGCCCAAGACCCTGGCCAGGATCGTCCGGTTCGGCCGGGCCCGCAGCAGCCTGCGCTCCGGCAGGACGACGAGCCTGGCCCAGATCGCGGTCAGCTGCGGCTACTTCGACCAGGCCCACCTGACGAATGAGTGGAAGCGGCTGGCCGGCTGCACGCCGGGGCAGTGGGTGGCGCAGGAGCTCCCGTTTCTCCAAGACGAGGACCCGGGCGGTGGCGGAGGCTTGGCTCATGACGCATCTCACCGAACCGGTCACCACGGCCGTTAAGCCGAGCTCGCCCGACCGTCCGCCGACCCTGTGGCCAACCGTCCCCTATCCCGATCCGCAGGCAGCGATCGACTTCCTGGTCGGGGTCTTCGGATTCGAGCCGACCGCCCTGATTCCTGGCGATGAGCCGGGCAGCTATGCCGAGATCGAGCTGCGCTGGCCGCACGGCAGCGGGGGCATCATCATCCGCAGCTACGATCAGCCGGTGCCGAGCTGGCTCTACGTCGTCACGCCGGAGCCCGATCCGCTGTACCAGCGGGTCAAGGCGGCGGGCCTGGAGATCACCAGGGAGATCGAGGACACCGACTACGGCAGCCGCACCTTCACCGCGGTCGACCCGTGGACGGTCAGCTGGACCTTTGGTACCTATCCCGGCAGCTGACGGCGGGATGACAGCCGGGCGCGCACGTGCTCGGCCTCGGGAGCGTCGGCCTTGACGTAAAGAGCAAGCGCGTGCTGCCAGTGATCACTGGCAGCACTGGCGTCGCCGGCCGCGTGGCAGGCGTGGGCGAGGCCGTCATGGGCCCGGGCCTGCTGACGATGATCACTGATCTGGCGCGCCTTAGTCAGCGCGGTGGCGTGTTCCGCCTTCGCGCGGTGGGGCTGGTCCGAAGCGAGCAGTACCTCGCCGAGGCCATTGAGCGCGTCGGCTTCACCAGCCTGGTTGCCCATCTCCCGCCACATCTCCAGGGCCTGCCGGAAATGGCCGGTGGCGTCGTCGTAGCGGCCGAGCCGGCGCTGGAGATTACCGAGACGCATCAAGGTGGTGGCTTCACCGGCCGGCTCCCTGATGTCGCGGTACAGGACCAGGGACTCCTCGAGGCAGCGGGTGGCCTGTTCATGCTGACCGAGCTGGACCTGGACGTCACCAAGCCTGCCCAGCGCACAGGCTTCCCCGGAGCGGTCACCGTTCTGGCGGCACAGATCCAGGCACTCCAGCTGGAGGCCGGCGGCCTGCTGGTAGCGTCCGAGCCTGAACTCGGCGGAGCCGAGATTGCCGAGCGCGTGGGCCTCGCGGCCGAAAGTGCCCGTCTGGCGGTACAGCGTCACGGCTTCCCGGAACTGATCGCTGGCCTGCTGGTAGCTACCCAGCGACAGTCCTACCAGTCCGAGAGCGTTGAGCGCGCCGGCCTGGCCGGCCTGGTCACCGATGTCCCGGAACAGGGTAAGTGCCTGCCGATGATGGTCCGCAGCCTGCTGATAGCGATCCTGTAGCCATTCGATAAGCCCGAGCTGGGTCAGCGCGGCCGCCTCGGCGGCCCGGTCGCCCGTTCGATGCGCGGCTTGCCGGGCGCAGCAGTGGATGGAGACGGCCTCGGGCAGATAAGGCCCGTCATGAAGGTAGCTGGACAACGTGCTGGCGAGCTGGATGGCAAGCTCGGGCCAGTCGTGCTCAGCGGCATGCAGCGCAACGGCTACCAGGGAGGCTCTTTCCTGGTCCAGCCAGTCCCGCGCGACGGCCGGGTCCGTGAGCGGCGGCGCGGACGGCCGCTGATCACCGATGGGCGGCTGCTGGTTCTGGTCGGCCGGGTAAAGGATGTCCATGGCGGTCGCGCTTGTGTTCAGGTAATGGCCGAGCAGGCGTGTCAGCGCGACGTGCCGCTCCTGCTCGGTGTCGTAACCGGTGGCGAGCTCACGGGCGTAAGCGCGCAGCAGGTCATGCATTCCGTACCGGCCTGGCCCGGTCATCTGCAGGAGGCTCGCGCGGGCCAGCGCGTCAAGCACGTGGCGCGCATGGTCAACAGTGGTCCCGATCAGTGCTGCGGCAGCATCGGGCCCGAAGTCGAGGGCAGGCTGCAGGCCCGCAAGCCGGAAAGCGCGGGCCGCATCGGCCGCTAGGTGCTGGTAGGACCAGGAGAAGACCGTCCTTACGGCGGAACGAGAGTCCCCGCCGACCTCCAGCAGGTCCAGCCGGTGCTGCCGGTCTGCCAGTTCCGCAGCCAGCTCAGCGATCGGCACAGCGGGCCGCGCGGCAGCCAGCTCGGCCGCTACCCGCAGGGTCAGCGGCAGCTGGCAGCACCGGGACGCCAGCACTGCGGCCCCGGCAGGGTCAGCGTCTACCCGGCCGCCGATCAGCGCCCGCAGCAGCCCGACCGCGTCCGCCACCGGCAGCACGTCGAGTTCCACGCGTCTGGCACCGTCTCGCGCGACCAGGCCGGCCAGCGCATCGCGGCTGGTCACCACCGTCACACACGCCGCAGTGCCGGGTAGCAGCGGCCGAACCTGCGCCACCGACCCGGCGTTGTCCAGTACCACCAGCATCCGTCTTCCGGCCGTCAGGCTGCGGTACAGGGCGGCGCGTTCTTCCTCCCCGGCCGGGATGTCCTGATCTGATGTACCCAGGGCGCGCAGAAACCCGGCCAGTGCGTCAGATGCTTTCACCGGCCGGCCGGGATCGTAGCCGCGCAGGTTCAGGTAAAGCTGCCCGTCGCCGAACCGGCCGGCCACACGGTGCGCCCAGTGCAGCGCGAGCGCCGTCTTGCCCACACCCGCCGTCCCGCCGATCGCGCTGATCACCACGGTTCCCGGGCCGGTGGCACCGGCGTTATCTAGCAGGCCATTCAGCGACTCCAGCTCAGCGGCGCGTCCGGTGAAATTGGCCACCGCTGCGGGCAGCTGGCGCGGCACCAGCCCGGGGGCTGGGTCGGCCGGCCCCGGGTCAGCCAGCAAACCTTCGAGCCGTCCGGCCGGCACCCGCAGCGCTTCGGCTAGCTTCGGCCTTATCGACGGGAGCGGCTCGGTCTCGCCGCGCTCCCAGCGCACAACCGTGGAGCGCTCGACGCCTAGCAGGCCCGCCAGCGCTTCCTGGGTCAGGCCCAGCACCTTGCGGCGCTCGGCCAGGCGCCGCCGCCTCGCTGTCCGGTCCGGCAAAGCATCTTCCGGCATGGCCTAGCACCTCGCCATTTCCGCAGCACGCAGTCGATTCCGGCGGCCAGGCTACACCGGTCAGGCCAGCGCCCGGCCAAAATGCCCGGCTCCAGCTACAACGGTGCCGCGAGCGCAGGTCAGCCGGTCCGGTGCGACATTCATGCGTCATTTGTGCTCTGGCCATGCCCGGCGGCCGCTGCTCTCATTCAAAGACACCGCTGGAGCGCCTCCGGCCACGTTCCCGGTATCCGGCGGGCAGGGCAGAGGGCACGTCAGCCGTGGCGGGCTGGCGGGCCATGCCACCTCCACCGCCTGATTACATCGAAGGCTGCAGGAAGGATACAGAATGAACCTGATGAGAAAGCTCATCATCCCGGTGATTGCCACCGGGGCCGTTCTAACCGTTGGTGCGTTGCCAGCCTCGGCGGCAATCACCACGGCCGTCGCATCGCCATCGCACGCCACGGCGGCCGCTACGGGCAGGGCACAATGGGTATGGGTGTACAAGGGCCTGTATGGCTCGCCTACTGAATGCCAGGAAGTAGGGGAAACATTTTCCCCCTTCGAGTACGAGTGTCTCAAGTACTCCATCGGCCCCCGGCCGGGTGACTACGAATGGGAGCTTATAGTACGCGAGCTTACTTAACGATCATTCATGACGCACCCTGCCTGAGTTCTTAGAAATCTGCGGCCAGGGTCCGATTGTTCAGGGCCCTAGATCACGGGCACCGACCTTCTCTGAGGGTGGGTGCCCGTGGCCGTGCGCCCGACCGGACGCCTCGCTGAGGAACCCGGCCTGGATGGCAGCGGCAGGCTCCTGGACGCTGGGTGCGGTCCCGGCATCCGTAACCAGCCTCCCAGCCATATGTCTCCAGATCGGCAGGTCTTACCCCGAAACGTTTCCGCACCGCGCCAGGCGCCGTTAGTATCGCCGGATCGCAGTGATGGAAGCAGGCCAATCATGGCGAGATGGGTGCAGGAAGGGCCAAGCCGGTGACAGACGGCGCCGGCCTGGAAGCGGCGAGCGTGCCTACGCCAGACAGCACGCACCCCGATCAGGCCGTGCCAACCGGCGGGGCTGGCGGCTCCCGTAAGTTAGACACCCTGGTCCCCGTCCTGTTCATGGCCTCCGGCGCGGCTGGCCTGATCTACCAGGTGGTCTGGACGCAGGATCTTGTCCTGGTCTTCGGAGATACCACGCAGGCGGTTGTCACGACGGTAACCGCGTTCCTCGCTGGCCTCGGCATCGGCGCGCTCGTCGGGGCCAGGGTCGGAGCGAGGCTGCGGCAGGCCCTTGCCGTATACGGCCTGCTGGAGATGGCCGTCGGATGCCTCGCCCTGCTCATGCCGCTGCTGTTCGATGTCGTAGCGACGCTGTTCCGCAGCGCGTACCTTTCGCTTCCCTCTGTCGAGGTGGCGCTCATCAGGTTCGTCCTTGCGTTCGTCGCCATGACCCCGGTCACGCTGCTGATGGGCATGTCCCTGCCGGTCCTGACCAGGCATCTGGTGCGCACCGACCCAGACATTGGCGAGCGCATAGCGCGGCTGTACGGACTCAACACGCTCGGGGCAGTGATCGGATCGGTGGCGAGCGGCTACGTCCTCATCGAGCTGATTGGCCTGCGGGCCACGACGTTTGTGGCGGTTGCCCTTAACCTCTGCGCCGGAGGCGGGGCGGTGCTGATCTCGCGGACCCTGCCGCGGCCAGGGAAACAGGAGACCGAGGTCCCGGCAGCCGAGCGCCGGCCGCTGCTGCGGCCCCGTCAGTACCTGCTGCTGTGCGTCACCTTCGGGTCCGGCCTGGTCAGCCTGGCTCTCGAGGTGCTGTGGACCCGGATCATGCTGCAGAAGACCGGCTCGTCGATCTACGTCTTCGTCGCCGTCGTGTCGGTTTTCCTCATTGGCATAGCTGCGGGCAGCCTTGTCTACGAACGGCAGAAAGACCGGCCGCCGCAGCTGGCGACCCTGGGCGCGCTGCTCGCCAGCGCCGCGTTCCTGGCCATTGTGCCGTTGATCGTCAGCAACGTTAACGGCCCGGCCGGCTTGCCCGTCGCGGTGCTGCTGATCCTGCCGGTCACCGGAATCCTGGGCTACACCTTCCCGCTCACAGTCCGGCTCTTCGTCGACAGCGCCGCCCGGGCCAGCCGCGGCGTCGGCATCGTCTACGCCGTTAATACCGCCGGGTGCGTCGTTGGCACGGTCTCTGCTGGCTTCCTGCTCATCCCGTTCATCGGGACCAGCGCGGCGATCATCACTCTGTGCAGCGCCGAAGCGGCACTCGGCTGCGGCCTCGTGTTCGCCTACACCTCCAGACCGGAACCGCTACGGCCGTGCCTTGCCGTCGCGGCTGTCGGCATCGTCGCGGTAACCTTCTTCGTCCCGGCCGCGCGGCTCACTTACGTCCAGCGGCAGGTCGCAAAGACCCACCAGCGGACGGCGCACTTCGACGACCCCGTGGCCTCGGTCGACGTGACCGGCAGCGCCAACCCGCTTAAGCGCAATCTGCTAATCAACGGCGAGGGGATCACCAGGCTCACGATCGACACCAAGCTGCTGGCCTACATCCCCAAGGCGATCCGGCCGAACGCCACGACGATGCTGAACATCTGCTTCGGCATGGGCTCGACATACCGGTCCTCGATCATCCTCGGCCTGCACACCACCGCCGTCGAGCTGGACCCGACCGTACCCACCGTCATGCACTGGTTCTACCGCGATGCAAACAAGTACCTGCACAGCCCGCTCGGGCACATCATCATCAGCGACGGACGGAACTACGTCCGGCTGTCCGACAAGCGGTACGGGCTGATCACCATCGACGCGCCGCCGCCAATGTGGGGTGCCGGCGCCGTCGTGCTGCTGACCCGCGAGTTCTACCAGGAGGCAGTCCAGCGCCTCGAGCCCGGCGGGGTCCTCACCTCGTTCGTCCAGTACGACAGCAGGAAGCTGCTGCTCAGGACCTTCAGCGCGTCGTTCCGCTACGTGATGGTGATCAGGGGACCGCATCCCTACGGCATGTACATGATCGGCTCGGACGCTCCGATCCAGCTGCGGCGAAGCGCGATCATGCGGGTGTTCGGATCCCGGCCAGCCCGCGCTGACCTGGCTGGCGCGCCGGACTTCGGCCCGGTCCCGACCACCGCATGGCCCGGCATTCTGCACAGGCTCACCTGGATGCGCGGTCGCGAGGTCAGCCGCTTCGTCGGCGCAGGGCCTCTCCTCACCGACGATCACCCGCTCATCGAGTACTCCCTGCTGTCGACCTTCTTCGGGGCCGCGAACAACGGGCCGGTCTTCGAGCGGGTCGCCGTCGAAACCGGCCTTGTCGTCCTCTGCCTGCTGGTGCTACTCGGCGGCGGGCTCACCTGGGAGGCGGTGTCCCGGCGCCGGGCCGCCGCCAGAAGCTAGCGCAACGCCGGGCTCATGCTCATCCGCCGCATCTATCTGTTCAAGTCCCGGGTATTCGGCTCGTTTCCACGGAAGAAATTCCGCGTCTCGCTATGCTGAGTTTGCATGCGTCGGCGCATTGATGTCGGCCGGTAGGGAGCGCCAGCTATGAGGAGCGAAGCCAGGATTATCGCGATCGCCGGCGCAGGAGTGTTATTGCTCGGCGGGCCGGTCCTGGCAGCCCGGTCTGGCCCCGTGCCTCAGGTTCCGAAACAGCCAGCCGAGTGCTGTGCGGCCACCGGTGCCGACGTACCCAAGGTCGGTGGCGATTACGGAGATCAGGACTTCTCCTCGTTAACCCGGATCACTGTCCGGAATGTTCACCGCCTGGCCGGCGCGTGGCTCGACCACCTGGGGGGCGCCCGGACTCAGGAGAGCACGCCGGTCGTTGCTGGCGGTGACTTATACCTGCAGACCAAGGCCGGCGACATCTTTTCCGTGGACGGCGCCACCGGGCGGGTCCTTTGGAAGTACAAGTCAGCACACCTCGGAGTAGAGCGCAGCGTCGCGGTGGGCGCCGGCCGGGTGTTTTCGGCGCTGCCGGATCGGCGAGTGATCGCGCTTGACCAGAAAACCGGCAGGCTCATCTGGGAGACCCAGGTGGGGACCCCCGGCCAGGACACGGCCAAGGACTCAGGGACGCCGTGGACGCTCTACTACCACGGCCTTGTCTTCGCCGGGACGGAAAACGGTGGCGGTGCTGGCTTGCGTGGTCACTTGTACGCCCTGCATGCCGCCAGCGGCAAGCTCGCATGGAGCTTCGCGGCGACGGCGGGACCGGGCCAGCCAGGCCACCGCAGCTGGAAGGGCAGGTCGTGGCGGCTCGGCGGCGGAGACGCCTGGATGGCCCCGGCCATCGACCCCCAGCTCGGGCTTGTCTACCTAGCGCTGGCCAACCCGCAGCCACGGACCGCGGCCGCCAGCCGGGCAGGCGACGACTTCTACACCAATTCCCTCGTCGCGCTGCACTGGGACACCGGCAAGCTGGCCTGGTGGTTCCAGTCCGTGCACCATGACCTCTGGGACTATGACGACACAATGTCGCCGGTCATCGCGGACGTCGCCTTCCGGAGCGGCATCAGGAAGGTTGTCATCTACGGGAGCAAGAGCGCCTGGCTGTACTACCTGGACGCCAGCACCGGCAAGCCAGTGCTCCCGGTGCATGAGGTGAAGGTTCCACAGCTGGCCGCTCAGGCGACCTCGCCGACTCAGCCGATCCCGCAGGGAGATCCGCTGGTGCCGACATGCCCAAAGGCGGGGACGCCCAGCCGGCCCATCCCTGATTACGTCAGCGGCTGCGAGTTCACCCCGTACCTGCATGGTGCCGTCGTGGTGGCACCGGGCGGCGACGGTGGCGCGGACTGGGCGCTGATGTCTTTCGACCAGAGGAACGGGCTGCTTTACGTGGCGGCGTCACTGGCCGATTACGGCTACACCGACGGGCTTCCCTTTGGCCAGCCGACAGTCTGGAGACCTGAAGGAGAGCTCACCGGCGGCGCCGTGGACGCGGTCAGCCCGGCGACCAACAAGATCGCCTGGCAGGCGCCTGCCAGGTATCCTCTGTCGCTTGGTGACGGGATCCTCAGTACTGCGGGCGGGCTGCTGTTCGAGGGCACACCGAATGGACTGCTCGATGCCCGCAGCGCGGAGAACGGGAAGATGATCTGGAGCTGGCAGACCGGCGCAGGGATCAAGTCGACGCCGGTCACCTACTCGGTGAACCGCGTGCAGTACGTGGCCGTCCTCACGGGCGGGCTGCCCGGCGGCAAGGCCAGCCTGTGGGCGCTCAAGCTGGGCGGCAAGATACCCCCGGCCACGGCGCCGCCGCCCATTCCCAGCCGGGTACCGGTCATCGGGCCGACTGTGCCCGGCCGTGCCACCGGCGACGTCGTCGTCCTCGGCCGAACCTGGGATGCCGCAACTGGCTCGCCGAGCCCGACCGAGAACCTCGCCAGTCAGGTGGCCATGGCACCGCCCATCATGACCGTGCCCGCCCGGACCACCGTGACATTCAAGAACCCGGCTGGCAACACCAGGAAGCACTGCGCCGAGGCGTTCTTCGACCCGGCGAACTTCCAGATCGGCCCGCTTGCTCCCGGTCACTCGGGCTCGTTCCGGTTCGTCAGGAAGGGCACCTACTTCTACAACGACTGCGCCGGGTTCCCCTGGGACACCGGCGAGATCATCGTCTCCTGACCGGGCGCCGGGTCAGAGCAGGCTGTCCACGCGGTGCACGTCGCCGCAGGGGACGTCCAGCGCCTCGTGATGCTTGCGGATTGCCTCCTCGTCAGGGCCTTCCAGGAGGCAGTAAACCTTGCCATCGGCATTGTGGTAAAGCTCGATCTGCCGTACACCGAACTCGTCGGTGGCGCCGTCCCGCGTTCCCTGGGCTATCTGGTCGATAGCTTCCTGCGGCAGCTTCAGGTCCTCGTGGAAATCCATGAACCTCGGCATGTAGTCCCTCCCCCTCACGCGTCAGGCCACCACTGTGCACCGATGGCGGACACCTTGTCCATACCGAGCATCCTGCTGCGACACCTGGAGCGTCACGACGGTCGCTGTCACTCGACGTCGACGTCGACGTCCTGCTCGGCCAGGGCGGGCAGCGAGTCCGCCTGGTCGCGGCCACATCGTTCGCGGCTACATCGTTCGCGGCCCTGTGTCGGCTTACCCGTGTGAAAGGCCAGGGCGAGGCATGGCACGATGGCACACTGTGGAGGTGGTCTGAGAATGGCTGATCACGACGATGACGCCCGGCAGCCGCGGTGCGCCCGGTTGAGGGCGGGCCTTCTGGCCGCCGTCGCCGCGACCGCGCTGCTGGCCGTGGCTGGCGGTAGCTCACCCGCCGGCGCATCACCGGCGCCCGGCAGCGCAGCGGCCGCCAGCGGGTACCTGTACTGGTCCAATACGACCGGACGCATCCTGAAGCCCGGCGACGGCATGATCGGCCGCGCCCGCCTGGACGGCACCCATGTCAACCAGAAGTTCATCACCGGCGCGTCGCTCCCGGGCATGGTATTGGTCTTCGGCAGGTACTTGTACTGGACCAACATTGCACCGCTGCGCAATGGCGCCGGCACGATCGGCCGGGCCCGCCTCAACGGCACCGATGTCAACCAGAAGTTCATCACCGGCGCCAGCGCGCCGGTCGGCGTGACCGCCGCCGGCCGGTACCTCTACTGGACGAACCACACCGGCACGATCGGCCGGGCCCGCCTCAACGGCACCCATGTGAACCAGAAGTTCATCAAAACCGCCCAGCCCAACGGGCCGGACGCCGTCGTGGCCGGCTCCGGGCACCTCTACTGGGCCAATGACTTCAGCATCGGCCGGGCCCGCCTCAACGGCACCGGCGTCAACCAGAAGTTCATCGCCGTCCCCAACGGCCCGAGCGGCGTGGCCGGGCTGGCCGTCAACGCCCGCTACATCTACTGGACCAACGAGGAAGGCAACGAGATCGGCCGGGCCCGCCTCAACGGCACCGGGGTGAACCAGAAGTTCATCACCGGCGCTTCCTTCCCCGACGCGATAGCGGCCGGCTCGCGGTACCTCTACTGGACCAACCAGAACACCGGCACGATCGGCCGGGCCCGCCTCAACGGCACCGATGTCAACCAGCGCTTCGTCGCCAGAAAGGACTTCCTCAGCCTGCACGGCGTGGCCGTGGGCCGACGCCGGTGGTGACCAGGGGCTGCCGGGAAAACCCATCGGTTACATTTCGCAGCGGACCAGCTTGCGGGTTCACTGCATGGCCGCCACCGCGGATCAAGGTATGACCTCCGATCATCGGGCGCCCAGCCCGGCGGCTAGCCGGTCGCGACCTCCGATACCCAGTACCCGAAGCCAACCGCAGCTCCGACTGCCGCGAAGCCGTGGCCGCGGCTGGCGATACCCGCTCCGCTGATGGCGGGGTCGGCCACCGGCGAGGCGGCCGGCACGCCGTTGGTGATCATCAGGAAGCCGGGTCCTGCCGGGGCCCAGCACGTCACTCCCTTGCAGGCGATCCCGGATGCCGTCGGTTCGGTCTGCGCATTTCCCGGCACGCCGTGATGCAGCGTGACCACTCCGTAGACCCCGTCGTTAAGCATTCCAGGGACGTTGGTGAACACGGGTGCGTAGCAGGTGGAAGCTGAGATACAGGAGACGCTGAAGATAGTCTGGTTAGCTACTCCGATCAGCTTTCCCAGCCTGCCGTTGCGGGTGGTCACGGTGAATCCGCCTACCTCTGTGCTGCCAGGGCCGAAATACTGGCCGACGGCAACGCAGGTTGCCTGCCAGCACGAGATGTTGCCAGGGAAATATTGCGGAGCGCCGAAGGCGTGGACTTGGTGCACCCTGAGTTTCCTGCCGGTCCACCTCGCGACGTAGAGATTATCGGCCGGCTCAAAGGACGAGGTGCCGCTGAAAAGCTCGCAGGAGATCATCTTGCTGCAGGAGATCGAGGCCAGCAGCACCGATGCGGATACCTTCACCGTCACCGCCTTGATCACCTTGCCGGTCGGGCCGATCTTCACCAGCACCCGGTTAGCGCCGCCGGCGCTCAGCACCCCCATCGCCCAGCACCCGGCCGCATTCGGGCAGCTCACCGCGATCAGGTCCGACGCCGGGTGCAGCACGGTCACCCGCGCCTGCTTCCCGCCGACCAGCGCGACGACCTGGCCGCCGGCCCGGTGGTCGCGGACCCCGCGGCCGACCGCCACGCACCGCACCGCCGTCAGGCAGGAGATCGCCCGCTCGTTCCCGGTGATCCGGTGATTGCTCAGCGCCGGCGCTGCGGCGGTGCGCGCCGGTAACGGTAACGAAGTCCCGGTCCTGGCCGCGCCCGCCGTTCCGGCCGGGCCGCCGGTGACCAGCGTCGCGCCCGCGGCCACCGCCAGCAGAGGCACGACCCATTTCGATGGTGTCTTCATCGCCCCTCCAGTCCGCACGCAGTCCCACCTGCACAAGTGGACGCGGATAAGGCGTCCTGGGTTTACCGCTCGTCAGTAGCGAATCGCGGACATCCCATTCATCTCCCATGGCACACGCTAATCACTGACAACCCTGTTTCACTTAAGCTACGTCGCGGGTGTGCCCGCCACGAGTGCAACACCAGATAGCGAAAATGTATGGCGGGCTTGTGACCCTTCGGATGCTCTACCTGATTTCGTCCGCCGGACCGGCTGGATGGCGCTGCTGGCACGTTCTGCGGCCTCGAAGGACGCTGAGCTGGTGCTGCGTCAGGAGGTAGCTGTGCTGCCGGCGGCAGAACCCAAGGCCGGTGATGGACCGGGCCGGCCGGGCGAGGCTCGCCGCCCTGGCGCGGCTGCTCCCCAGGCCGCTGCGGAGGGCCGGCTGGTGACGCCGGATTCGCTGCTGTGCTGGCATAGGCAGCTGATCTGAAACCTGACTTCGGCCACGCTAGCGCGGATTTCCGTGCAGCTTATTCGGCCCTGGGTTAGCTGAACTCGAAGTGCAGGCGCCGGCCGTGCCACCAGGGGATGGTGGTGTCGGCCGGGAGGGTGGCCTGGCGCAGGACAGGTGAGTAGGCACGGCGGTCGATGCGGACGGTCACCTGGTGGCGGCTGACGCTGATGGTCCCGGAGCTGTTGAGGAAGCGGCGCTGGAGGGTGTCGGGGGTGGCGGCGTGGTAGCCGGCGCCGAGCCGGGTGCGGAACGCGGCGAGCAGGGCCTGGGCCAGGACGGCGAGCATGATGTCCAGGTCGACGTTGAGGTTGACGGTGGAGGACAGGGCGTCGGCGCAGAAGGCTCTGATGATCTCGGCGAGGCGCTGCTCGATGGTCATCCGGCGGGCGTACTGGCTGACCAGGTTGCGGATGGTGGCCTGGTGCTCGTTGGTGATGATCACGGTGGGCTCGTCGCGGCCCAGCCCGGTGACGACGATCTGGCGGACGGTGCCGGGGTAGCTGGTCAGGCGCGCGGCCTTGTCCTCGTGCACGCGGGGCTTGTTGTGCGGGCCGGGCCGGTCCAGGGTGATGGTTTTGTAGTCCTTGCTGGTCAGGGCGCTGATGTGGCGGAGCAGCGCCGGGGAGCGCATCCGCAGGGTGAGGAACTTGACGCCGCGGCCGTCGAGCTCGCCGAGGACGTCCTGGGTGGTGACCTTCTGGTCCATGACCAGCATCGCCGGGTCCTGGCCGGAGACGGCCTTCCAGTGGTCGCAGAACGCGATGACCTCGCGGGACTGGCTTGCCTTGGAGATGTCGGCGTTTGCGTAGACCAGGTTGTGGGTGCCCGAGTCCTGCGCGAAGAAGGTCAGCACGGAGCGGGCCCGCTGAGACCGGGTGGGCACGTAGTGCTTTTCCAGCACCGGGTCGGTTCCCCAGTGCATGACGGCGTGGAAGTCCAGGTCGAAGATCGCCTCGCCGGCGCTGGCGAGCCCGGCGCCGATCATCTGCTTGTCCAGGGCTGCCAGGAACCGCTGCTGGTGGTCGTGGGACAGCCGGTAGGAGTAGTCGGTCAGCGCGGTTTTCTTCGGCAGGATCGCCAGCCCGGCGAACAGGGCGCTGGCCGGGTCGTCCAGCAGGTCATCGACGTGGCTGACGCGCCGGGTGCCGGTCAGCTTCAGCGCCAGCAGTGACAGCAGCCAGGACACGGCCGGGACGATCCGGGTGCCCGGGTAGCCGGCCTTGCGGGCCAGGGCGGGCAGGTCCAGGGCGACCAGGTCGGGGACGGCCAGCAGCAGCCCGGCCAGGCGGGTGTCGGCGCGGGCCGGGAACGCGTCGAAGTCGATGACCGACACGCGGGGCAGGCGGGTGTCGCGGCCGCGGGTGGCCGGGCTGGCGCTGGCCTCGGGCCCGGGGTGGCGCAGTAGCCGGCCGAAGCCCTCCTCGGCCAGGATCTGGCCTGCCCCCGTGCGGTTCAGCGGGGTGCCCTCGGCGCGGAGCCGGGCGGAGATCTCGTGCACCGACAGGCCCTGGCGGCGCAGCTGGATCACCCGGGCGCGGGCGCGGTCCTTGGCCGGGGCGCTCTTGGGGCCGGGCTTGCCCGGCGGGGCGAACAGATGCAGCTGCCCGGCCCGGAAGTCGCGGATCAGGCTGGCCATGCTTGCGCGGGTGTAGCCGGCCCGCGTGCCCGCTTCGGCGACGGTCAGATCCTCGGTGAAGTAGGCGCGCAGCGCCTCGTAGCGACGCTGGTTCGGCTCCGCGGGGCGGGTGAAGTACTCGCGGCTGGGGGCCGGTTCCGCTGCCATGAGCCCGGTCTATCAGAACCAGCCGCCGGGTCGCCGGTAAGTCCCGCAGGGCGTGTCCCTTCCTGTGTGGCGTGTTTGCCCTGTTCAGAGGATCAGGTCCGGGACTCGGGCAGCGATTCCAGCCAGGTAACGTATCCATAACACTTGTGGATGGCTAGCTAGAATGCATCTAATCCGGCCTCCCGCTTGACGCGAGCCTCAACCGCAACAGGGCACATCGCGGCCGCTCAGAGCGGCACAGTCAGCCAGGGCAAGACTCGCAGCCCGCCTCGGAAGGGGCCAGATTATTCAGCGCGGAAGTCCGCGCTAGTGCGCATGTTATCTGGCCGCCGTTGATCGCTTCGATGGCCGGGCGGAGTTCGTCGGGTAGCGGATCGGCGGCGGTGATGACGTGGTTGCCTGCCTGGATCTGGATGGTGCGGTAGCGGCGGGCTGTCTTGACGAACTTGCGGATGGACCAGCCGGTGACCTGCTCGATCCAGCGGCTGACGGCCAGGGCAGCGAACACGATGGTCAGGTGCGCTTCGATCGAGTCGCGTTTGCGGTGGTAGACGGGCCTGGCCTGCAGGTCGCTCTTGGCCATCCGGAACGACTTCTCGATCTGGAACAGCTGGTGGTAGGCACCGATCACGAACTCCGGCGTGACCGGCGTTCCGTCGGGGCATGCCCGCAGGTTTGTGACGTAGCCCTTCAGTCCCGCCAGCGCCCTGGCCTTTTCCTCAAGTTCGCGGTTCACTGACCGGGTGCCGCCGGCCAGCCGGATGAACCTGTTGCGTTTCACCGGGGTCTTCCCGGCGACGGCCTGCTCGGCCTTGCGTACCTGCTCGTCGATCCCACGCAGCGTCCGCCGGGCCCGGTCGGCCTTGTACTGGTAATAGATGACCTGGTCGCGGCGGCCGCCGTTCGGCCCGGCCGGCCACGGCTGGATGAAGATATGCCCGTCAGGGATCTGCTCGCCGGGGTGCTCGCGCCGCCACCGGCTCACCACATAGGGGACGTGCGGGATCCTCGCGCCGAGGATGAACGACAGGCCCGCGGCCTCGATCGCCTTCTGGTTGGCCTCGCTCACCATGCCCGCGTCCGCCACGACCGTGACGTCCGGCAGGTCGTGCGCGGTCATGAAGGCCTCGATGACCGGCAGCATGGTCCTGGTCTCGGCCTTGTTCCCCTCGAACGCCGACACCATGA
The DNA here is from genome assembly GCA_963719705.1 of uncultured Actinomycetota bacterium. Classification (GTDB taxonomy): domain Bacteria; phylum Actinomycetota; class Actinomycetes; order Streptosporangiales; family Streptosporangiaceae; genus CAVRCV01. Next base: position 15,560 of record CAVRCV010000002.1, on the reverse strand, counting down.
GCGGGAACCCGTCCGCGCCGGTCAGCAGCCCGATAGTGATCTGCGGCTCTAGCCGCCGTTCCTTGGAGAACCCGCTCTCCCGGAACCCGTCACCCTCATCAGTCTCGAAATACAAGGTGGAGACGTCGTAGAGCACCAGGCTCGCCGGGCCCGAGCCGGGCATGCGCAGCGCAGGCCGCGGAGATCTCCTGCCGCCAGGAGTCCTTCGCGAACACACGCAGCCGCCGCGTCACCGTCCGGTACGGCACCGGCGCCACGCCTGCTTCCTCCAGCACCCGCGCGCTGTCGAGCTTGCTGACCGGCTCGATGATCCGCGCCAGCACCAGCTGGAAGAACACCACATCGCCGCCAGTCGGCCTGGTCAAAGCCCAGCACCCGGTAGGCATGCTGCAGCGCATCGAGCAGGCAGCCCATCCGCGAGGAGGTGATCGGCAGCGGCCCGCCGCGCCCGCGCCCCGGCCTCCAGGCCCAGGTCCAGCTCACCCTGCCCGGCCGCCAGCCGCTGCCGCGCGGCCGCTTTCAGCAGCTCCAGCTCCGCATCATCATGCGCCGAGCCGAGGTGCTCGATATCCCGCGAACCCCGACGGGATGAATGCACGATCTGCACGGCCGTCGCGCCCGAGGACGTCTTCACCGTCCGCAGATACGGGGACACCAGCCCAGAATACGGCCCCGCCTAGTGCGCAACTTCAGCAACCGCGAACAGCGAACCTGCAGGTCAGAGACCTGCAGAAAGATCAAATGGCCAGATCGTGGCCGAAGTCAGGTCCTGGCCGCGCCCGCCGTTCCGGCCGGGCCGCCGGTGACCAGCGTCGCGCCCGCGGCCACCGCCAGCAGAGGCACGACCCATTTCGATGGTGTCTTCATCGCCCCTCCAGTCCGCACGCAGTCCCACCTGCACAAGTGGACGCGGATAAGGCGTCCTGGGTTTACCGCTCGTCCGTAGCGAATCGCGGACATCCCATTCATCTCCCATGGCACACGCTAATCACTGACAACCCTGTTTCACTTAAGCTACGTCGCGGGTGTGCCCGCCACGAGTGCAACACCAGATAGCGAAAATGTATGGCGGGCTTGTGACCCTTCGGATGCTCTACCTGATTTCGTCCGCCGGACCGGCTGGATGGCGCTGCTGGCACGTTCTGCGGCCTCGAAGGACGCTGAGCTGGTGCTGCGTCAGGAGGTAGCTGTGCTGCCGGCGGCAGAACCCAAGGCCGGTGATGGACCGGGCCGGCCGGGCGAGGCTCGCCGCCCTGGCGCGGCTGCTCCCCAGGCCGCTGCGGAGGGCCGGCTGGTGACGCCGGATTCGCTGCTGTGCTGGCATAGGCAGCTGATCTGAAACGGCTGCGGAGAACCGCGCGGCGCCGGACACCCGCCGCGCCAAGCCGGACGCGGTTGAGGTCGAGTTGGCGGTCTGGGCGGTCCGGCCGCCGCTGGCGGCTGCGGTGACGCGGCTCGGCTGCTACCGGGGTATCGCCCGGCTGACGGGGCCTGACCCTGGCCAGGGCCGCTGACGAGTTACTCCCGCACTGCAAGCCCGGTAGGAGAACCCCGTTCACGCGACGCTAGAACGCCGCAAGGCCGCATCGGGGATCGGCTCCTCAGGCTTCTTTGATTCGTAGCCATAGGCCGTAGTCGCCCTCGACTGGACTGTTGAGACGGCACTCGTAACCGACGGCGAAACTCTTGTCCGCCGCCTGGCCGGCAGCCGCGCATTCGCCCAGCCCGGTCGAATTACCAGGATAGGGCGGAGGGTCATACTCCCACACAAGTTGTTCACGCGGACTGGTGCTTGCCGTGTGATGGCTTAAAATGGCAGCCGTTACATGGCCTGCATCCGCGGTAGCTGCCTGGGCTGTCATAAGCGGAACGAGAGCAACGGCCAGGCCGAGTATTCCGGGAAGTGACAATTTAAGCATTAGTGGCCGGGACATACCGCTTCCTTTCCCGGATTGCCAAACTGAAAGTAGAGAGACATCCAAGCCCTTTGCCAGTCCTTGCTCGCCGAGTATCACATGAGGGGCGACGCGACGTCAATAAGCGGTATCTTCGGCCTGGTCAGCAGGCGCGGAGTCTGAAATACCACTATGCCGAGCTGCGGCACCAGCGATTACCCGGCAGGGGCGCGCACGACTGGCGGCCACGTCGGCTCCCGCGACGGGCACCGTTGGGCAGCGGCTAGCCGGCAGGGCTCCGGCGTGTTCCGTGAATGTCCGTACGTGTCCTAATCGAGGCCGTGGAGGAAGAGGGCTTCGACGGGAGTGGCGGGTCCCGCCTGCCCTCGGGGATGTGCAGGTAGCCGACGTTTTTGATGGCCGCGATGATCGCCGCCCGGATGGTGGCCAGGTTGGCGGGCCCGTTGCCGGTCCGGCTGGTGGCAGTGTCCTCGGTGAAGGTCACGTCTCGGATGTGGTGGTGTGCCTCGATGGTCCAGTGCTCGCGCACGAGCCGGGCCAGGTCCGGGGGTGGGCCTGATCATTCCGCTGCGCGAGGAGTTCGACTGCGCCCGGCGGCCTCCTCAGCGGGTACGAGCGAGTCGCGTAGAAGCCCGGGTCAGGTCTGGTGGCCGGGTTCTGGAATCCTGCAGGCTATTGCCCCGGGGCGGCCAGCAGCCCGCGGACGCCGTCGGTGTCAGGGACGACGTGATGGATGGCTGCGATGCCGGAGAACCCGGTGTCTGCTGACACGAGCGCCTCAGCTCCTGCTGCGCGGGCCGCTGCGGCCAGGACCGCGTTGAACGGGCCGAAGCCCGTTCCTTCCTGGAACAGGCGCAGGCCTTCGCGCAGGTCAGCCTCCTCGACGGTAAGAAGCGGCGATAGCAGCTCGATGTAGTCGCGGGCAAGTTCCGCAGCGTCTTTGCGGTCACGACGGCGAGCACGGACGTGCGTGAACTCCTGGATGACTTCGGTAGTGGTGGTCGCCAGGATCGTTCCGCCCGCTATTGCCCGGATCAGCTGCTGGCAGGGCTCCCGCAACGGGTGATCGGCGCCGACCGCATAAACCAGGACCGTCGTGTCAAGAACGATCACGTGTGGCGTCCGCGGAGTTCATCTAGTTCGGCGAGCAGATCGCCAACCTCCATCGGTGCGGCATCGAGGATGCGCCGGGCAGCGGCGGCTCGCCGCCGTTGCGTCGCGGGCAGGCCACGGTCGAGCGCTTCCCGGATGACGGTAGCGACTGATGTGCCGCGCTGGCGCGCGAGAGTGCGGACCCGTTCGTAGCGCTCGTCGTCGATGAGGATCTGCATCCGGTGCGTCAGCATGTGCATACATTAGCATGCACATATGGCGTCGAGGGGCTGGTGCTCCTCAGCCACCAGTGTCATCTGGGTCGCTGAGTGCGCCGTCGATGCGGTGGTTGGCGTAGACCTTGAGCAGGACCGCGACGGAGTGCCCGGCGCGGCGGGCAACCTCGGTGGCGGGGACGCCGGCGTTGAGCCACAGCGAGACCGCGGCGTGGCGCAGGTCGTAGGGGCGTCGGGCGAGAGGGGAGGCGTGCTGGGCGGGGGTGAGCGCGGTGATGCGGGCGGCTTTCCAGACGGCGCTGGTGGCGGAGTCTTGCAGGGCGCCGCCGCGGGCGGTGCGGAACAAGCGCCCGCCGGGGGTGGTGCCGTAGGACTTGAGGTGGGCGCGGAGCAGGGTGACGAGGACGGGGCATTAACGGCTGCCGGGCGCTGATGCGAAGTCGGGGTCGTCGGCGGTGTCCCAGAGTGCATCGGCCTCCTGGTAGAGGTTCTCGAACCAGAGGCCGTTGCCCCGCCGGGCCATCGGGCAGCGCGCTGCCGAAGCGCTCGCCGCTGTCGGGCTCGGTGATCGCGATCGCCATCTGGCCCATGAGCTGTCTGGCGGCCAGCAGCAGCGGTAGCGGTGGCCGGGCAGTACCGCAGCGGCCGTGAGCAGGGAGCTGCGCACCCCGGCGGCGGCCCGGCTATTCGCCTCCGCCGGTCAGGCGCGCTTGGCCAAATGCGGGCTGCTGCAGGCCATGCAAGTCGTCTTTGGCTCCATGCAGGCGGTAGCAGGCACGCTCGGGGTGGGGCTACGGTCCGACCGCTTGCCCGGCGGCAAGGCTGGCTTGGTGTCCCGTGCCAGTACGAGACCCACCACAATTGGCACCGGCCGCACCGGTCGCTGGATTCCGCTGCCCCGCTGAAACCACTCCCCGAACCGGTCGATCTTGAGCAGTACCTGTCCGAAAACAGACCCGCGTCGGCAGCTGATCAACGAATCCGCCTTGTCGTGTGACGTGGATGAGGTTTTCGGCACTCGCAGGGTTCGAGCCAGGCATGAAAGCGGTGAATAACAGCGGCGGTAGGCCGCCGGTCCTCGGCCCATCCGCTCATGCCGCTCCTAGCGCGCTGATGCCATGCGGTGAGTAATGCAGGCCCTCTGCCAGCCCAGATGGCCTGTCGGCCAGATCGGGGAAAGGAGCCGGCCGTCCCGCGCGCTGGGGCGGCCGGACCACCCCCGGCCGGAGTCAAAGACCGGCACTGTACGGATTCATGATCCGCGCCTCTCAATCGTTGGGCTACGGAGGCACTGGTGACAGTACGCCCGTGCCCGCCTGGCGGCCACCTAGCGTCAGCTCCGATGGTCAGTCGCTTGTGGTCATGCCACGTACTGATCGAGGTCCGCCCGCTATTGCCTCAGACAGGTTGCGGCAGTGGCTCCTCCCTCGGTAATGCGCGCCGTGCCATAGACGACCAAGTACTCGTTTAGACCCATAGCGTTACGCGTATCGGTTTCGATTGAGAGGGCAACGCGGCTGTCGTTGCGCATGTTGCGCACCTTACGGTGCCCGGGAAGATGGGCAGCCACGATCTCGCCACCATCCAGACCGACCCGCACCACGGTCACCTGGGGACTGCCGTCGGGTACAAGGTAACCAGGTGAGCGAGGGCCGGGGAGTCGAGCACAGCTCTGGCGCTGTCGGGCAGCGTCGTCATGAAGTCACGCTAGCAGCGCGGATCATGAAAGCACGCCAGGCGAAGTCCCCTCGATCGTTGCGGAGGCCATCAAGGATCCCGACGCCCGGTTCTGCCGCTCTCCGGGCGCGCTGCCAGGGTCGGCTCGCAAGTGAGCCTGCCAGAATCTGGCCTATGGGTGATGCCGCCGCGGTTGCTGTCCTCTCGCATGCCGAGCGCGCGATCCCGGCAGATCAGGTGCTGGCGCTCTACCAGGCGGTAGCCTGGTGGCCCGAGCGCACGACCGCGCAACTCAGCGCTGTGCTGCGCGGCTCCCCGGCGGTCGGCGCATGGCAGGGCGGGCAGCTGATCGGATTTGCCCGCGCTGTGACCGACGGCGTTCTGCGTGCCTACGTTGAAGACGTCATCGTCGCACCGGCCCACCGCGGCAGGGGCGTCGGGCAGGCGCTGCTCAGCCGCCTGATCGAAGGGCTTGGCTCCATCCCGGTTGTCACGCTGTTCTGCTCGCCCGGCCTGGTCCGCTACTACGGGGCCAGCTCGTTCGCCGCTACCCGGCAGGTCGTGATGCACAGAACCACGCCGGGCTGAAGCCCGAAGGGCGCGTGATCTTAGACCACCGGCAGAACGCCGCAGGCCGGGCTTCTCAGACGGCGTGGTGGTAGGTCTTGAAGACCTGGATGGTGTGCCAGCCGATGTAAACGGCATCGACTGATGGCTGTCCTGGCCGGACGCCCAGCAGCGGCTGGCCGGCCAGCGCATCAACCGCGCGCCCTGCGTTGGTGGCGGCCACATACAACGGCGACACCGTGATGCGCCGGCCGGGGCCAAGCCCCAGGACGCCGCAGTCGAACAGCGCGTGGTGCAGGGCGCAGAGCGCTATCGCATTGGCCAGCTCATCCGGGCCGCCCTGGCTGTGCCACTGGACGTGCGCGGCCTCGATGGCGACCGGATTGCGGCCGAGCCTGCCGTCGAACCCGCACATCGCGCACCGGTAGGCATACGCACGCAGGACCCCCTCAGCGAACCCCGGCGTCCGGGTGCGGCGGCTCACCGAGACCTGCGGCGGCCAGGGCGCCTCCAGCCCCGCCAGGTCCAGGCCCACGGCAGCGCAGATCATCTCACTCAGCACCGGGGTGAAGTGCTGGTCCAGCAGCAGCCGCGCGGCAGCGGCAAGGACCTGGCCGTCGGCAAGCAGCGCGGCAGCTTCCGGCCGTAGCTGGCCCACTGCGCCATGGTCCAGCAGCCACCGGCCCGTCTCAGGCACATCCGGGCCTATCTCCGATCCCTGATGATCACGCAGATCCCACAGCTCGCGCTCCAGATGCACGAACGGCATGGCCGCCCGCTGCCGCGCCAGCGCCGGGCTCTTGACCGGCGTCCCGAAGTCGTTGATGAGCTGGCTGACCGGCTCCGCGGCCTCAGCATAGGAGGCGACGGCCGAGCCGGTGTTCATCAGCTTTTCCAGCAGCCACAACACCAGCAGCGGCTTATGCGGCGCGCGCTTGCCGCCGACCTGCGCCTGCCGCAGCCCCGACAGCCGCCCCATCAGCTCCGCCGGCGTCATCCAGCCGCTGCCATGCGCGACCCGGCAACAGAAACGGGAATGTCACCAGGGCGGCCTGTCAACGATTGTCCTTTCGGCACGACGCCATTGTGCACGACGTCATGACTGCCCGACGTCGGCACGCTCTCTCGCATCCCTCGCTAATGCTTACCCGCCGGTGGCGGCAGCATCGGCTCATGCCACCGAGTCTGGGTGCGCGCGCGGGTCGTGGCGGGCGGGACTAGGGTGCGGTCGTGGATCCGGTGCTTGCTGACGGGGCAGTGGCGGCGTTCGCCCGCGATGGGGTGGTGTGCATCCGCTCGGTACTCGACGAGGCGGAGGTGGCGGTCGCAGCGGCGGGCATCGACGCGGTGCTGGCCAGCCCCGGCCCGCTGGCCCAGGTCGCCAGCGCCCCCGGTGACCCCGGCGCCTTCACCGAGGACTTCTGCCGCTGGCAGCAGATACCCCAGATCGGGCAGCTGGCCCGCTCCTCGCGGGTGCCCGCGGTAGCCGCGGCGCTGCTGGCCACACCGCAGGTCCGGCTCTACCACGATCACGTGCTGGTGAAGGAGGGCGGCACCCGCCAGCGCACCCCCTGGCACCAGGACCAGCCCTACTACAACATCGACGGGCACGGCATCAGCGCCTGGATCCCGGTAGACCCGGTCCCCCAGGACGGCTGCCTGGAACTGGTCACCGGATCACACCGCGGCCCGTGGCTGCTGCCGCGCACGTTCCTGCGGCGCCAGGCGCGCTGGTTTCCCGAGGGCAGCCTGGCCGAGCTGCCCGACATCGACGCCAGCCCCGCCGCCTTCGACATCCGCCGCTTCACCCTCGCGCCCGGCGACGCCATCTTCTTCGACTTCCTCACCGTGCACGGCGCTCCCGGGTTTCCCCGCCCGGGCCGACGGCGGGTGCTGTCGCTGCGGTACCTGGCCGCTGACGCCCGGCACGCGCCCCGGCCCTGGCGCACCTCACCGCCGTTCGACGGCCTGACGGACCAGCTCCCCGCCGGAGCCCTCCTGGACCACCCGCTGTTCCCGGTCGTCTGGCCGCCGCCCTGACCTGGGCCACCAGCCAGGAACCACGGCCGGCCGACGTCAGTGCACGCCGGCGCACTCCGGCAAGATCCGGTTGACCAGGTTCCCAGGGCATGTCACCAATGCCGAGCCAGCCGCTCCTGCTGGAGATCTGCCGGTGCAGCGCATTATGCCTGGAGCTTGGATCCAGGAGACGCGAGCGTTGTTCTTGTCCGTGCGGCCCAGGCGTGTTTGCTCGCGATCGCCCTGAAGCGGCGCGGCGGCCGCGCTCAAACTCAACCACTGCTCAACCACGACCAGCCGCAAAGTGCCGGATCCAGCCGGATGCCACCGGACCCGGATAAGATCAACCCCCGACCGCGTATGTGCAGGCCAGGGGCTATATCCGCTGGTGGTGGCAGGTGTTGGGTTCGAACCAACGTAGGCTGAGCCGACGGTTTTACAGATATCTCCTATATGTAACCTGACCTGCGCTTACGCCTTCGCTACGACGATTTATCCGGCTATTCTCCGCAGCCTCGGGCTCTGGCGGCGAGGGAGCTGGGACCGGCCAGGCCGCCACGGCGGCTGCCATGAATGCCTGCCCGCGGCTGGCAGAGCACGCGTCATCGAGCCCGCAAGTGCGTTGCCGCTGTCAGGCTGACCAGCGCCCGGCGGGTTGGAGGCTCACGGTCAGAGTGAGGCCGAGCGCGGCGGCGAGGCGCTCCAGCAGCGGCGGCGGTGCCTCCAGCCTCGAACCGCGCGACACCGGGCTGGGTCATCCCGACCCGGTTGGCGAGCTGCCGCTGGGAACAGTCCAGCTCCTCCGGCCGCGCGGATCGCCTCGAGCAGTTCGAACCGCAGCCTGGCCTGCTCGTAGGCGGCAGCCACCTTTGGGCGGCCGCTGCGGGCGTCGGCAAGGCTGATGCACCGCGGCGCGTCCTGGCTTGTCATCATCCCTCCCGTCCGCGATGTGGCCTTTGTGCTGGCAGCGGGCCGCGCGTAACGCCATAGCCGGCCTGCTGGCTATGGCGTGACCTGGTCGATGGCGACGCCATACAAGGTCGCCAGAAGCCGCCCGGCAAGGTAAACCGCGCTGCGGAGATCGATGTCGCCGACCGCGGTGCTGCCTCCCTGGCCGGATGCCGCCATGACAGCTCGTTCCAGGTCAGCAAGCTCGCTGGCGAAGACGTTGCGCCAGCGCTCCAGGCGCTGCGCTGGCGCCTCGCCGGCGATCGGAGAGGCCGCCCGCAGCCGGGCGGCTGCATCGGCAGGCCACTGGCCTTCCGACAATCCTGACAGCCTGGCCAGCACTTGCAGCACCCCGGCCCGCCGGAGGAGCAACTGCCAGTCGGACTCCTTGTCGGCAGGGCTCGCGTAAGGCCTGGCCAGATCAGGCGGCGTCAGCGGCATGGAAACCTCGTTCGGCAGCGTCAAAGCCACCCACATCACGGTGGACGAACGCGAATGCGGTATGCACATCAACCTCGGATGCCCGGCCCGCGGGGCTGGTCCCAGCCTCAGCGTGGCCCAGCAGCTCAGCGATGGTGATCGTCGCAGCCTGCCCGTCCGGGAAGACGGCACGCAGCTCCAGCTCGCCGCCCATGGCCTGAACGTAGCTGCGCAGCGTCGACAGGTACAGGTCCGCCTGGTTCTCCACCCGGCTGACCTGAGCCTGGCTGACGCCCAGGGCCCCGGCCAGCTGCGCTTGAGTCAGTCGGCGAGCATGGCGCAGCTGGGCAAGTGTCCGTCGGTAGTCTTCGTCCCGGCGGTCAAGTTCCGCGTGCGCTTCCGCGGACCGCCGCGCAACCTCCGGATCGGCGAGCCGCGCTCTGCGCTCAGCGGTCCAGGAACGATGTCCGGTCACGGCAGCAACCCCTCCTCGCGAAGCTCGGCAAGATATACGTCATAGAGATGATCAGCCTCAGGAACGGCCACGCGGTACCAGGCATTCCATGCCGAGTTCTCGCTCTTGTCCCCGCCCAGCAACAAGATCGCCATGCGGCGCGGACCGAAGCAGAACAGCACCCTCAGTTCCTTGTCACCGGCTGGTACCAGCAGCTCTTTCATGTTGTGATGGCGCGAGGTCACGATCTCGCCGACGTAGGGACGGCGCATCAAGGGCCCCTTTTCGGCGAGTATGTCCGTCACTGCGTCGAGCATCGCCCGTGCCTCAGGGTCGGACTGCTCCAGCGCGTCAGCCCAGGCGAAGAACTCATCGGTAGCCTCGACCTCCCAGTCCACGCCACCTGATCATACGCCAATACGTATACACGCTCAAAGGCATGGCTGCTTGTTCGGCCAGCCGCACCACCGGCCTAGGTTCCGCAGTTGATGTAGCGTCTGGCGCGGAGCAGGTACTTGCCATCGAGGTTCTCTTCGGCGTTCGCCTTTGCGGCGTCGGTGCGCAGCAGCGCGCCGGAGTGACGCGCAGGTGGCGGTTCAAGCCGGGCCTGGTGGATATGGCGCCGCGCGGCTGTAGAGGTGAAGCCGCAGTCCGCGACCCAGATGACTCGTGCCAGGCACCACTCCCGCATGTCGTCCTTGACCTGGCGAATCAGCGCTGAGTCACTGGTGTTCCCAGGCGATCCAACTGCCGGCGGCCAGCTTGGACGACGGTGCCAGCGCCCGGTTGGCGGCCAGGCCGAACAGCGCTCTCTCGGCGGAATCGTCCAGGCGGCCTTTCAGCAGCTTCCGCATCGCTGGACTGACGCCCAACTGCGCCCGTAGCGCATCTAGGACCCAGGTGCCACCCAGCGGGGACTCGGTGAGCCGCGCCATCCGCCGTGGCGGCCAGCGCCGCGCCGGACTCAGGAACCTGGTGGCGGATGCGGCCAGTCGCTGCATCGCTTCCTGGGTCCGCGGCGTGTTCGCTGCCGAAGTTCTACACCACCTCTTGACTATTATTCGCTCGCCGCCACAACACATACCAAGCGCCTTCTGGTGGCGTCAGCGGCTTGGCCCCCAGATTCCTAGATTCCTCGTTACCGCGGTGGCGCCCTGAGACACTTGGCTATGGACTTTTCTCGTGCGCGCCATGTCATCGGGTCGCTGGCGCGTCTTCACGGCAGGAGTGACTGGCAGCTTGCCAGCCGGATTGAGGAAGCGCCGGGCTTCGCTGACAGCAGCAAACCGCTTACGCCAGCGGCTGGCCTGGTGGACGGCGTCACGCTCTTGCCCTTTCGCGCTTTACACAGGCTCTCATATGTCACGCGGCCGCGGTATCAAGACGATCTCCTCGACATGTACCTCCACTGGGCGCTCGTACGTTACATTGGTTTGTTTGAGCACCTTGACGAGGGATCTTCACTCCCTGCATTGGCACTCAGCGAGGCTGGTCAACGCATCAGGGGCAACCAGCGTCGTGTCACCTCCGAAGAGATGGGCATCGGGTTCGGCGCACTGCTGGCGAGCAGCTGGTTCGAGCGGACGGGCGCAGCCGGGCTTCCAGTGAGGTGATCTCAGCGAATTAGGCAGACGTCGGCTGCTTTTCGTCGCACGGATCGGATGATCCGGGCAGACACGCGGACGAACGAGGCGATCCAGAACATGGGCGTGGAGTCCCTGTAGAAGAGGTCTCACCACAAGATCATCTTCTCCCGAGGACTCCACGTGATCACCTATCGTGCCACTCTTGACGTCCCCCCGGAACTGGTCCAGTTCACCGCGCGGCTGCTGGCGGCCGAGCGGCGCCGGCGCGGCACACCCGCGCGGCAGCCGGGCGCTGACCTGCTTCTGGCAGGCGGTCCTGGGGCTGCGCTGGTTCCGCGACCGGACCGCGGTCGACGCGCTGGCCAGGGATCACGGCGTCTCGCGGGCCACCGCCTACCGCTACCTGGACGAGGTGATCGACGTGCTGGCGGCCGCAGGCCCCGGACTGCCCCAGGCGCTGGACCGCGCCCTGGCCGAGGGCGCTGCCGTACGTGATCCTGGACGGCAAGATCATCGCCGCCGACCGGTGCCGGGAGAAGACCCGTCAGCGTGAAAGGCGAGGTCATCGACCTGTGGTACTCCGGGAAGGCCCACCGCCACGGCGGCAACATCCAGGCCGTGACCCGCCCGGACGGGTTCCCGCTGTGGGTCTCGCCCGGCCGAGCCCGGCTCGGTCCACGACATCACCGCCGCCCGCCTCCACGCCCTGCCCGCCCTCTACCGCGCCGCCGCCGCTCGGCCTGCCGGCCCTGGCCGACCCCGGCTACGAAGGCGCCGGAATCGGCATCCACGATCCCGGTGAAGCAGCCCGCCGGCGGCCGCGAGCTCGACCTCGGCAACCGCACCCGCAACGCCCTCCAGCGATCCCTGCGCTGCCTCGGCGAACGCGCATTCGCCCTGCTCACCCAGCGCTGGCGCACCCTCCAGCACATCACCGCCAGCCCCAGCAAGATCACCCAGATAGCCAGCGCCGCCCTCGTCCTCACCCAATACGAGCACGGCTACATCAAATGACCGCACTATTTCGCTGAGATCACCTCAGTGATATCGTCGATGTCGATGCTGCGCTCGATGATCGCTATGTCTTCGCTGGGGGCTCACGGCATGCCGTCCGAGCTATCAGAGATCGGCGTCCGGACTACCTGCTCATCGCCCCTGACCCGTCGAGCCAGCGTATGTACCGGGTTCGCGCCCTGGAATGTAAGGGAACAAGCAGCAGCATCAGCTATGCCGTCCGCCAGTTGGCGAGCGCGGCCCAGCAACTGACCGGCATCACGATCGGAGGACGTGTACCAAGAGGGCTGGCTATCAGCACAGTAACTATGAACGACCAGATGTCATATCTGGCGATCGACCCTGCAGAAGATGATGAGCCCTCCTATCCCGTCAACTCGAACACAATCGACCAGGCCGCCGGATTCCAGCTGCAGGATAACGTCAAGGACGTACCGCCGGATGTACTCACGAACGCATCGGTGCGCGCGTCCTGGGCGGCCCTTGCTGACTTCAGCGGCAATATGTCAGCTCTCGATCGGTGGGCTCCTGCCGTCATGCGGCGGCGTCTCGCACGACAGCGACGACAGCGCGTCGAATTCGAGACGCCGTACGGACCCGCCCGCGGGACGACCGTGACTGTGGACGTGGCTGGTCAAAGACTGCACATCGGGTATGCAGTTGACGCGGCGATCGACCAGGAACTGACCGAGCGTCCAGAAGCCATTGCCGACGCCCAGTTCGCATTCGCAGAGCGGCTATTTTCAGAGCCGAGTGACGAAGCTTCAGAAGTGGCCGGCCTGCAAACGGATACCAGCTTGTACTCTGCTACATCGGATGGATTGTCAACGGCCAAGTTGCGGTCCCCGCTGGTGGCCAGTTGAAAGTCCCCATCCCTCGGGCTGATCATTTCTTGTTCAGGACGGTTCCTCCTCGGGCTCGGGCCTGGCGCATCCGGTACGAATCGCCTGCTGTGACCACCAACGGAACGCAAAGCTGCAGCTGACCGTCACGCTGTCTCCGGCTGAGCCGGTTCCCGGGCTGTATGTCCATCCTGACCACCGTCGCCGGCTGCGGCGCCCGCCTGTCCGGAGCCACCTCGATGTCTAGTAGTGAACGCCGCATGTCTAGCATCTGCCGTCGCATGTCTCCCCAGGAGCACGGCTGGGAAGCGATGAAGGCAGGGCTAGCGAAGTACAGATCGCGACATGCGGTGGTAAACGCTAGACGAAAGGATGAACTGCCCCTACCTTGCTGGGCAGGAGGTAGACGTCATGAGCGAAGCGAGCCGGCTGACGGGCGCTGACCGAGGCAGGGCTGCTGCACGCCAGCCCCGCAGCGGTCCGCGCGCCGTTGTTCACCGCGGACGGGGAGTTCTTCCTGGCCGCGGACAAGGTCCAGGTGAAGTACGAGATGCTGCGCGCCCACCTGGTCGACGGCCGGCCGGTCACCGGCGCCGCCGCGGCGCACGGCTACTCGCGCGCGGCGTTCTACCTGGTGCTGGCGTCGTTCTCGCAGGCGGGCATGCCGGGGCTGCTGGACGAGCGCCGCGGCCGCCGCGGGCCGGTGAAGCTGCGCCCGGAGATCGTGGAGTTCATCCGCGCCGCCGATGCGGGCACCGGCGTGCTGGCCGGGCAGGTCGAGGACCGGTTCGGGGTGCGGCTGCACCGGCGGACCATCGAGCGGGCCCGGATCCGGTGACTACCCGGTCGTTCTGGCCGCCGGGCGAGGCGGCTCAGGCCGACTACGAGGCATTGCGCGCGCATCTGCTCGGGCACGGCATGCTGCCTGATGACGTGGCCGCGGCACGGTTCGCCCGCCGCGGGCTGGCCGGGCTGATCACCTGGCCGGCCAGCGAGCCGGTGTTCGCCGGGGAGCTGCTCGGCGCGGCGCGGGCGGCGTGGAGTCCCCACGCCGACGAGCGGGTCAGCGCGCTGGCGGCGGGCTTCCAGTTCCTGCTCCAGGCCGCTGCCACGCTGCAGGACCGGCCCGCCACGATGGGGGGCCAGCGGTGAAGGTCGCCCTCTACGCACGGGTGTCCACCGAGCGGCAGGCCGCGCGCGGCACGATCGGCTCCCAGCTGCAGGTGCTGCGCGAGCGCGTCTCGGCCAGCGGGGATGAGCTGGCCGGCGAGTACGTCGACGACGGCCAGTCCGGCGCGCGTCTGGACCGGCCCGGCCTGGACGCGCTGCGCGATGCCGCCGAGGCCGGCTTGTTCGAGCTGGTGTGGTGCCTGTCCCCGGACCGGCTCGCCCGCGCCTACGCCTACCAGGTCCTGGTCCTGGATGAGCTGGCCCGCTTCGGGGTCACGGTGCGCTTCACCGACGCCCCCGGCCTGACCGCCGGCGACCCGCAGGCCACGCTGCTCACCCAGGTGCAGGGCGTGATCGCCGAGTACGAGAAAGCGAAGATCGCCGAACGGTACCGGCGGGGCAAGCTGTTCCGCGCCCGCGCCGGGGAGATCATCACCTGGAAGACCAGCTACGGCTACCGGCGGGTCGCCCGCACCAGCGGCGCCGCGGCGCACCTGGAGATCTACGAGCCCGAGGCCGCGGTAGTACGGCGCATCTTCGCCGACCGGGCCGCGGGCATCACGATCCGCCAGATCTGCCGCCGGCTCAACGCCGACCGCGTTGCCTCACCCACCGGGAAGGCAACCTGGGGGACCTCGACCCTGTGCCGGCTGCTGGGCAACGAGGCTTACATCGGCCGGGTCTACTTCAACCGCACCGAGACCATCACCGACCCGCGGCCCGTCCGGCGCACCCGCCAGGTCCCGCGCCCGCGCGAGGACTGGATCCCGATCGGCTGCCCCCGCATCATCACTGACGAGCAATTCGAGGCAGCCAGCCGCGTCGCCCACGACAACGCCCAGTGGAGCCCGCGCCGCGCCGAACCCGGCGAATGGCTGCTCAAGGGCCTGGTCAAGTGCGGGGCCTGCGATGTCGGCACCAACTGCCACAAGATGCGCGGCCGCAACGGCACCTGGCACCGCTACTACTACTGCCGCAACCACGACCCCCTGCGCGCCGGCGGGGAAGACCGCCGCTGCCCCGAGCGCAACATCCGCGCCGACGCGCTCGATGAGTACGTCTTCGGCCAGATCCGCACCGCGCTCACCCAGCCCGGCACGCTGCTGGCCGGCGAGCAGGCCATCGCGGTCACCACCCCGATCCCCGACGACGAGCTGCTCGCCGCCGAGCTCGCCCGTCTCAACCGCAAGATCGACGCCACCACAGCCGAACGACGCCGGCTGGCCGACCTCTACCAGGCCGGGCTCATCGACCTGCCCGACCTGCACCACCGCTCCAGCGAAGTCGCCGCCCGCCTGCGCGACCAGCACGCCAGGCGAGACTCCCTCGCCGCCGAGCGCACCGCGCTCGCCCACGGAAACCTGCTCCGCCGCCGCGTCACCGACTTCGCCCTGCAGATCTGCGACGTGATAGACCAGCTCGACCGCCCCCAAAAGCAGCACCTGCTGCGACTGCTGATCGAAGACGTCCACGTCACCGGCTGGCACGTCAAGATCCGGCTCCGGATACCCCTCGACCCCCCAGACCCCGGCCCCACCCCCCACCGGCAGACCGGCCCCGCGCCGCCGCCAGCAACGCCGCCAGCTGTGTCAAGCCAAGACCGTTTGCGTTCCGTTGGT
>CAVRCV010000001.1:0-219723 GCA_963719705.1 uncultured Actinomycetota bacterium | reverse complement strand
CAGCCTTCGGCGCGGCGTCAGCCTTCGGCGCGGCGTCAGCCTTCGGCGCGGCGTCAGCCTTCGGCGCGGCATCAGCCTTCGGCGCAGCGTCAGCCTTCGGCGCAGCGTCAGCCTTCGGCGCAGCATCAGCCTTCGGCGCAGCATCACCTTCGGCGCAGCATCAGCCTTCGGCGCAGCGTCAGCCTTCGGCGCGGTCTTGCCCTTGGCAGCGCCTGCCTTGGCGCCGCCCGCCTTAGCCTCGGCGGCCTTCGGCTCACCAGCCTTGGCGTCACCGGCCTTGGCGCCGCCTGCCTTCGCGTCGCTCGCCTTGACATCGCTCGCCTTGGCGTCGCCGGCCTTGGCGTCCGCGGCCTTGGTCCTGCCCTTGCCCTTTTCCTTCGGCCCGTTCTCCTTCTGCGCCGTCAGGGAGCTGTCCATCGTCTCCTTGACGGCGGCAGCGAAGATCTCCTTGCGGTCTTCCCTGGGCGCCGCGACCCGCAGCGTTCCCTCCGCGCCCGGCAGGCCCTTGAACTTCTGCCAGTCGCCGGTGATCTCAAGGATCTTGCGCACCGGGTCGGTCGGCTGCGCGCCGACGGACAGCCAGTGCTGCGCCCGCTCCGAGTTGACCTCGATGAACGAAGGCTCCGTCTTCGGGTGGTACTTCCCGATCTCCTCGATCGCGCGCCCGTCCCGCTTGGTGCGGGCATCGGCCACGATGATCCGGTAGTACGGCGCCCGGATCTTGCCCAGGCGCTTCAGCTTGATCTTGACAGCCACGGGTGTGGTCTTCTCCCAGCGATTTTGGGGTGTGAGCTGCGGGCGCGCCGGGTGGGTGCCGGACGGCGCCGCGCGGATGGGTGCCGACGCCGCGGGTGAGAGAGGGCCCCGCAGTGCCGGTGGCCCTGACAGTCTGCCAGATGCCCCCGGACTTGCGTAATCGCGCCGCCCCGCACCCCGCTGCCGCAACCGTGGGTGTGGTCGAAAAATGCTGTTGGAACAGCACCTTTTGAACACACCCAGGGTCGAGGGGCGGGGATGGCGGTGGACGTGCTACTTGCCCTTGCCGCCGGAGCGGCCGCGGCGGTTCGACGCGGACCGGCGCAGGCCGGGAGGAAGCTTCGACTGGCCCGGCGGCGGGAAGCCGGGACCGCCGGGGCCGGCTGGCAGGCGGAACTTACCGTCGGCGCCCGGCCCGGCGCCGAGGTTGCCGGGCAGGCCGCCCGGCAAGCCGCCGGACAGGCCGGGGATGGCGGCCGGGCCGCCCTGGCGCAGCGCCGACAGCGCGGCCGCGGCGTCGGCCGCGTCCGGTGCCAGGTCGCCTGCCGCGCCTGCGGCGGCGTCCTGGGCGGCCCTGGCGGTGCCCTGGCCGGTCTTCGCCCGGTTACCGGCTCCCGCCGGGCGGCCGCCGCCCTTGCCCTTCTTCTTGCCCTTGGCCCGGGACTTCTGGCCGCCGCGCCGCATCCCCGGCAGCCCCATCCCGCCCATCATCTGGCGCATCATCTTCTGGCCCTCGAGGAACCTGATCACCAGGTTGTTGACCTCGCCCACGGTCACGCCCGCCCCGGCGGCGACCCTGGCCCGGCGCGATCCGTTAATCATCTTCGGGGTCCTGCGCTCCTCGGGCGTCATCGAGTTGACGATGGCCGCCGCCCGGTCCAGGTCCTTGTCGCTGATCTGGCTGAGCGCCTCGCGGTTCTGCGCGGCGCCGGGCAGCATGCCGAGCAGGTTGCCGATCGGCCCCAGCTTGCGGACCATGGCCAGCTGCTCGATGAAGTCCTCAAGCGTGAAGCCGTCGCCGGAGACCAGCTTCCCGGCCATGGTGGCGGCCTGCTCGGAGTCGAACGTCCGCTCGGCCTGCTCGATCAGGGTCAGCAGGTCGCCCAGGTCCAGGATGCGCGAGGCCATCCGGTCCGGGTGGAACAGGTCGAAGTCCTCGAGCTTCTCGCCGGACGAGGCGAACATCACCGGGCGGCCGGTGAGCTGGGCGATGGACAGCGCGGCGCCGCCGCGGGCGTCGCCGTCCAGCTTGGTCAGCACCACGCCGTCGTAGCCGACCCCGTCCAGGAAAGCCTGGGCGGTGGTCACCGCGTCCTGGCCGATCATGGCGTCGACCACGAACAGGATCTCGTCCGGGTCGGTAGCGTCCCTGATGTCGATGGCCTGGCGCATCATCTCCGCGTCGACGCCGCAGGCCGGCCGTGTCGATGATCACGATGTTGTGCTGCCTGCGCCTGGCCTCGTCCACGGACTGACGGGCCACCGCGACCGGATCCCCGGTGCCGCTGCCCGGCTCGGGCGCGAACACCGGGATCTGCGCCTGCTCGCCGAGCACCTGCAGCTGCTCGACCGCGTTCGGCCGCTGCAGGTCGGCCGCGACCAGCATCGGGGTGTTCCCCTGTGCCCGCAGCCACAGCGCCAGCTTGGCCGCCAGCGTGGTCTTGCCGCCGCCCTGCAGCCCGGCCAGCATGATCACGGTAGGCGGCACCTTGGCGAACCGCAGCCGCCGCGCCTCGCCGCCCAGGATCTCGATGAGCTCCTCGTTGACGATCTTGATGACCTGCTGGGCCGGGTTCAGCGCCTCGGAGACCTCGGCCCCGGCGGCCCGTTCCCGCACCCGGGCGATGAACTGCCGGACCACCGGCAGCGCGACGTCGGCCTCCAGCAGCGCGATCCGGATCTCCCGGCAGGTGGCGTCGATGTCGGCAGCCGACAGCCGCCCCCGTCCGCGCAGGGCCGAGAAGACCTGTGTCAGCCGGTCGGAAAGAGTCTCGAACACGTGTTGCCGCCGTCCTCGCCTGGATTTCGCCGCCGCTGTAAGGCTATCCGGTCCGCCGCCGCCGCCCGATGCTGCTCACCGCGCCCGCGATCCGGTCGCCGTCCGGCCGGGTGCGATAGCGCCAGGGACCCTCAACTCACCCGGTATCCGGCTAGTGCGAAATTACTGCGAATTAGACCTTTCCATCGTCATCCGAGCGGACGTTGCGCCAGCTAGAAGCCGTCGCGGTCGGCCCGGACCTGGCTCCGGCGATAACGGCACGATTCGCTAAACAGGCCGCTTACGGAGCAGCAGAACGGTACCTTTTGGTGTGCGGTGTTCCTGTAGGGGGGGATATCGCATCGGCCTGTGATGGTGCGCGTACGCCACGTGGGTCCCCGGGGGTAGCGGAGGCGCCCTTGCACAGCTAGAGCGCAGGCAGGTGCGACCGATGGAACACGGCGCGATGGCAGGCCGGGGAGTCCTGGCCAGGCCACAGCCGAATCATCCGTACCCGGACGGCTCGTACCCGGTCAGCGCATCGGCCGAGAGCGGGGGGCCAGGGGCGGTTCTCTCGCACCGGGTGCGGCGGCCCGGCGGCCGGGTGGTGACCTGGCTGCCGCTGCTGGCGATACTGGCCGTGCAGGCAGTGCTCTCGGGGCGGCTGATCCGGGCCGATACCGCGTTCCAGGACGAGGCCAGCTACCTGTGGGCCGGGCACCTGGAGTGGGCGCACTGGCTGCACGGCACGCCGATCCCGCCGTTCTCCTCATACTTCTCTGGCGCGCCGGTGATTTACCCGCCGCTGGCCGCGCTGGCCGACAGCGCGGGCGGGCTGGCCGGGGCCCGGCTGCTGTCGCTGGTGTTCATGCTCGGCTCGACCGTACTGCTGTGGGACGCCGCCGGGCGGCTGTACGGGCGCCGGGCCGCGTTCTTCGCCGCGGCGCTGTTCGCGGTCGGCGGCCCGACTCTGCACCTGGGCTCGTTCGCCACCTACGACGCGATGTCGCTGCTGCTGGTCGCGCTGGCCGCCTGGTGCGTGATCCGGGCCGGGGAGCGGCGGGAGGCAATTGGCTGGATGACCGCGGCCGGGGTGGCCCTGGCGCTGGCCAACGCCACGACGTACTCCTCGGTGCTGCTGGATCCGGTGGTCATCCTGCTGGCGCTGCTGGCCGCGGTCCCGCGGCCGGGCTACCGGGCCGGCGCCGGGCGCGCCGGGCTGGTGCTGGCCGTGACCGCAGGGCTGCTGACCGCCAGCCTGCTGCTCAGCGGCAGCGGCTACCTCAGCGGGGTACGGCAGACCACCCTGACCCGGCTGGGCGGCGCCAGCTCACCGCTGACCGTGTTCACGGACGCCTGGGTCTGGACCGGCGTGATCATCGTGCTGGCCGCCTGCGGCCTGGTCATCAGCCTGGCCGCGCGGGCGCCACGGGCGCAGACCATGCTGCTGGCCCTGCTCACGCTCGCCGCGCTGCTCGGGCCGCTGGAGCAGGCTCACCTGCACACCGCTGCCTCGCTGACCAAGCACATCGACCTGGGCGCCTGGTTCGCCGCCATCGCGGCCGGCTATGCCGCCGACCGGCTCGTCGCCTCCGCCGCGGCCGGCCGGATGCGCGCGCTGGCCTGCGTGGCCTGCGTGACCGCGCTGGCGTTCCCGGTCGCGCTCGGTGCCGCCCAGTCCGAGGCGTTCGCCACCGACTGGCCCAACTCGGCCGGTTTCACCGCGATCCTGCGGCCGCTGGCCGGCCAGGCCGGCGGGCGGCTGCTGGTCGAGGACCCGTCGGTGGCCGAGTACTACCTGAACGCCATCGGCCGTCAGTGGCAGCGCTGGTCCAGCACCCGCAACATCGCCCTGCCCGGCGGCCAGAGCACCGGCGGCCCGACCGCGTCGGCCGGGGTCACCGGCCCCGGCAACGCGGGGGTGTTCGCCGAGTTCATCACCCGGGGCTACTTCTCCCTGGTCGCGCTGAACTTCGCCGACACCACCGCACTGGACCACCAGATCGCCGCCGACCTGCGGCAGAACCACCGCTACCACATCGTCCAGGTCATCCCCTACGGCACTGCGCCTGGCGGCGCCCCCGGCACCTACGTCCTCTGGAAGTACGAGCCGCGGCCATGACCACCACCGAGCGCTCCCCCGCCACCCCCGCTCGACCGGACTCACAGTCTCAGCCGGACTCACAGTCTCAGCCGGAACCACAGTCTCAGCCGGAACCACGGTCTCAGCCGGAACCACGGGCACCGCTTATCAGTGAAGCCACCGCCGCCGCCTGGCGGCGCAACATCCGGCGGGCCATGGCGCCGTTCCCCGGCGGCGAGCAGGAAGCCGGGCAGCCAGTCAACGGGCAGCAGGTCAACGGGCAGGCGGTCAACGGGCAGCACCGCAACGGTCACCGCGTCAACGGCAACCATGTCAACGGGCAGCGCCTCAACGGACATCAAGTCAACGGGCAGCAGGTCAACGGACATCAGGTCAACGGGCAGCAGCCGGACGGGGCGCGGCACCGCGAGCAGGAGGTCCTCGGGTTCGCCGAGGCGCAGCAGACCGGGCTCGCCACGATGATCGGGCTCGCCCAGGCCGCCGAGCTCACCGGCACTAGCCCGGACGGCGGCACCAAGACCGCGGCCCTGCCCGGCCCGGCGCGCTCTGACGACGCCGAGCCGGCCCCGGCGGCAGCCACCGCACCCTGGCGGTCCCGCATCCCCCGGCCACTGCTGGTCATCCTGACCGTCCAGGCGGTCCTGTCGGCGCAGCTGATCCGCGCGAATACCGCATTCGAGGACGAGGCGCTGTACCTGTGGGCCGGCCGCATGGAATGGGCGCACCTGCTGCACGGCACCCGGATACCGCCGTTCCCGACCTACTTCTCCGGCGCCCCCGTCATCTACCCGCCGCTTGCCGCGCTGGCCAACAGCATCGGCGGCCTCGCCGCCGCCCGGCTCCTGTCGCTGTGCTTCATGCTGGGCGCGACCGTGCTGCTGTGGAAGGTTGCCGACCGCCTGTGCGGCCGCCGCGCAGCCTATTTCGCGGCCGGGCTCTGGGCGGTCATCGGTCCCACCCAGCGGCTGGGGGCCTTCGCCACCTACGATGCGATGTCGCTCTTCCTCATCGCCCTGGCGGCCTGGTGCGTGACCAGCGGCAAGGGGCGGCGGGACGCCACCCGCTGGATGCTGGCCGGGGCCTGCGCGCTGGTGCTGGCGAACGCCACCAAGTACGCATCGGCGCTCTTTGACCCGACCGTCGCCGCGCTGGCGCTGCTGACCGGCTATCCGCCCGGCGGAAAGGTGGCCAAGCGCCGGGTCTGCTATTTCCTGGCGGTCATGGTGGCCGCGGTGATCCTGCTGCTCCAGCTTGGCGGGGGCTGGTACATCGCCGGAATTGACCAGACCACGCTGGTGCGCAGCTTCGGCGGCACCCCGGTGAGCATGGTCCTGCGCAGTTCCTGGGACTGGATCGCGGTCGTCGTCGTGCTGGCGCTGCTAGCCGTGATCATCAGCAGCCGGGCGAGAGAAAGCGCGGCCACCAGGTGGCTGCTTGCCGTCCTGGCCGCGACCGCCCTGCTGGTGCCGATCGACCAGGCGAGGATCCACACCTACACGTCGCTGAGCAAGCATGTCGACTTTGGCTGCTGGTTCGCCGCGATCGCGGCCGGATACGCCATGGATCATGTGGTCGGCTGGCTGCGCGGCCGCAGCGCGCAGACCGTGGCCACCGCCGTCTGCGCGGCAGCGCTTGCCCCGGTCGCGTTCGTCGGCGTGGCCCAGGCGGACAGCTTCTTCTCCTGGCCAGGCACGGCCAAGCTGATTCCGGTGGTCCGGCAGCTGACCGGGCACGGCGGCCGTTTCCTGGCGGACAATACCCCGCCGCTTGAGTACTACCTGCCCGAGGTCTCCTGGCGGCAGTGGAGCAGCGTTTACGGCATAACCCTGCCGTCCGGCCGCCGGGAGGCGGAGAACGGGAACAGCTTCGCGCCGTTCAAGGCCCTGCTCGCCGCGCACTATTTCAAGCTGATCATCCTGGCGTTTACCGACAAGACGGTGCTCGATGTCACCATCGCTGATTACCTGCAGACGAACAGCAGCTACCGGTTCGTCGGGACCGTGCCGTTCAGCAACCCTGGAGCACACGGCAGCTACCTGATCTGGGAATACCAGGGGGCTGCGTGACCACGTCCGCACTGCGCGGGCGCCACCGGGACACCGGGCTGGTGCTGCCGCAGCCGCCGGATGACGCCGAGAAGGACTCCTATAGCTGGAACTCCATGTTCTACCTGGCCAGCGCGCTGGCGATCAGCGCCGGATTCGTGATCACCGCGCAGGTGCTGTTCGAGCTTGGCAACCGGATAGCGATTCCGTTCGCTCTCTATACCTTCATTTACCTGATGTATCAGCTGTTCAGCCTGCCGGTGAACTTCGCGGGGCCCAGCTTCGACCTCCAGGCGCACCAGGCCAGGGTCGGCTCCTGGCGTCCTCGCCACTGGCCGAGCGTCGACATCTTCCTGCCGATCTGCGGTGAGCCCGCCCCGGTGCTGCGCAACACCTGGGCCGGAGTGCTCGAGCTGATCCAGGCCTACCCTGGCACCGCCTATGTCTACGTGCTGGACGACGGGGCGAGCGACGAGGCGCGGGTGCTGGCCGCCTCGTTCGGCTTCGTCTACGTGCGGCGGCCGGACCAGCGGCAGCACAAGAAGGCCGGCAACCTGAATTACGCCTTCGACCGGACCGGGGCCGAGCATGTCGTGATCTTCGACGCTGACTTCCGGCCGCGGCCCGACTTCCTCGCCGAGACCCTGCCGTACATGGATGATCAGGCGACCGGGATCGTGCAGACACCGCAGTACTTCCGGGTGCATGCGCGGCAGACCTGGGTGGAGCGGGCCGCTGGCCCGACGCTAGAGGTCTTCTACCGCGCGGTACAGGTGGCCAGGGACCGGTTCGGGTCTGCCCTGTGCGTCGGCTCCAACGCCGTGTACCGCCGGGCCGCGCTGGAGTGCGGCGGCGGCTTCACCGAGATCCCGTACGCCGAGGACTCCCACACCGGCCTGGACGTGCGCTACCACGGCTACCAGCTGGTCTACCTGCCGGTGCCGCTGGCGGCCGGCATCTGCCCGTCCACCCTGGACGCCTTCATGCGCCAGCAGTACCGCTGGTGCTGCGGTGCTACCTCGCTGATCTGGACCGGGCACATGTGGCGGGTGCCGATGCCGGCCAGGGCCCGGCTGCCTTACCTGGCCGGCTGGCTGTGGAACCTGACCACCGGGCTCCGGACGCTGGTGCTCCCGCTGATCCCGATCACCCTGCTGGCGTTCCTGCCGGGGGAGATACGGTTCCGCAACGCGGTGCTGCTGGTCCCGGCGGTCATCACCGGGACGATCCTCTACCCGATGTGGCACAACTCCCCGTACAGCCCCCGGATCTGGCCGCTGGCCATCGCCGTGGGCTGGGCGCAGATCCTCGCGATCTGGGATTACTCACGGCGGAAGGTCATGTCCTGGCAGCCATCCCGTGGCCCCGGCGATGCCACCCGCCGGTTCTGGCGCGGCGTCACCCTGTGGAACGGCACCCTGGCCGTGCTGTGGCTGGCCCTGGCCGGGTGGCGGATCGAGCAGACCGGGTCGCTGCGGTTCAGCATCGTCGCGCTGCTCGGCGCCCTGAATGCCTTCATCGTCGGGCGGCTGATCTTCCCGGGCCGGAAGGCGACATGACGGCCCGCGCGCACCGGCCGCGGCGGCCCGGCCATCACCTCACCCGGCGGATCGGGCACGTGGCGACCAGCCTTGCGCTGGTCGGCTGCGTTGCGGCGCTCACCGCGGGCCTGGTGCACGTGCTGGCCCCGGCGCAGCCAACCCAGTCGCTGCCGGGGGCCAGCGGCGGGTCGGCGATCGGCACCTACAGCCATCACCCGGTGGTGCTCAGCCTGCCCGCTCATCCCGCCTCTTACCTGGGTGCCTACGTCAGGGGCGTGCCGCGCAGCTACGCCCCGGTCGAGTCGTTCGCGGCCGCGACCGGGGTGCACCCGGACATCGCTCTGTACTACAGCAGCTGGTACGAGAAGTTCCAGTCCGCCTTCGCGATCCAGGCTGGCGACCATGGCGCCACCCCGCTGATCCAGATCGACCCGTCGGACGTCAACTTCGCGGCCATCGTGGCCGGCCTTTACGACACCTACCTGAAGACCCTGGCCACCGCGGTGGCCGGCTACGGCGCGCATACCGGCCACGGGGTCATCATCGGGTTCGGCCACGAGATGAACGGCCGCTGGTTCTCCTGGGGCTACCGGCACGTATCGCCGTCCTTGTTCGTCGACGCCTGGCGGCACATCGTCAGCGTCTTCCGCCAGCAGGGCGCCGACGACGTGACCTGGCTGTGGACCATCAACATCATCAGCAAGTCCACCGGCATCCCGAACCCGGCGCCGTGGTGGCCGGGCAGCGCGTACGTGAACTGGGTCGGCATCGACGGGTACTACCTGAAGCCGTCCTGGACCTTCGCGTCCCTGTTCGGGCCGACCATCAAGGCGGTGCGCGAGCTGACGGTCGACCCGATACTCATCGCCGAGACCGCGGCGCAGCAGTCTGCCGGGCAGCCAGGCAAGATCGCTGACCTGTTCGGCGGTGTCCGCGCCTACGGCCTGCTGGGGTTCGTCTGGTTCAACGCCAACCACACCGTGGACTGGCGGGTCAGCAGTCCGGCCGGCATGGCCGCGTTCCGCCAGGGCGCGCAGACGTTCACCGAGCCGCCGGCATGAGCGATACGGACCGACGCCGCCCGCAGGGGGAGATAGCATCCTAGATCTGGCCATGCCCCACAACTGGCGCACCGGCTTGCAGTGGCCGCCCAAGCGGCCTGCCCGGCCGCTGCCACCGCCGCCAGCCCACCGACCACAGGCGGGAGGCTCGGAGATTTTCCCTGACGACCCGGCCGCGGGACGCCATCGCAGAGCCCGGCCGCGGCGGCCTGCGCTCTCCGGCGGGCGCCTGGCCAGGATGCTCCCGTTCCGGCGCGACGCCAGCCCGGACCCCTGGCTGGCCGCCGAGGGCCGCGGCACGGGCGGCAGGCGAAGGCTGAGGCGGCTGGTCATCCTGGCGATAACGGCGGCCGCGGCGGCCGCCGCCGTCGTCGTCGTCGTGACGGTCGGCCTGAACGGCGGGCCGCCCAGCCGCGGGCCAGGTGCCGCACCCGGCCCGCGCCCGTTCGCGCTTCATCCGGGGCCGGAACGGTACCTCGGCGTCTACGCCCCGCCGGCGCCGCAGTCCTACGGGGGGGTAACCGCATTCACCGCGGCGACGGGGGTCAAGCCCGGCACTGGTGGTGTACTACAGCGGCTGGCTAGAGCAGTTCAAGTCCGGGTTCGCGGCCGCCGCTGCCAGGCACCATGCGGTGCCGCTGATCCAGATCGACCCGAGCGGCGTCAGCCTCAGCGCGATCGCCGCCGGACACTACGATTCCTACCTGCGCTCTTACGCCGCGGCAGTGCGGAAGTTCGGCGGCCGGGTGGTCCTGTCGTTCGGGCATGAGATGAACGGGCCACTGGTACTCCTGGGGCTACGAGCACGCGTCCCCCGCCGCGTTCGTGGCCGCCTGGCGGCACATCGTGACCGTGTTCCGGCAGGCGGGGGCCGACAACGTCACCTGGCTCTGGACGGTCAACCGCCTGGACCCCAAGGGCCACATACCGTCCCCGGCGAGGCTGGTGGCCGGGCAGCGGCTACGTCTCCTGGGTCGGCATCGACGGTTACTACCACCAGTCCTCGTTGGAAGTTCGCTGCCATTTTCGGTCCGACGATCAAGGCAGTACGGGCGCTCACCCTCGACCCGTGCTGATCTCGGAAACCGGCGCCCCGGTCGCCAACGCCCAGCCCGCGAACATCGCCGACCTGTTCGCCGGGGTCCGGGCCTACGGGCTGCTCGGATTCGTCTGGTTCGACGTGAACAAGCACCGGGACTGGCGGATCAGCAGCCCGGCGGCGATCGCCGCCTACCGCCAGGGCGCGCAGAGCTACGGTGAGCCGGCTTCGTGACCGGCCGGCCGTTGTCCTGGTCGCGGCGCTGGCAGCGGCCGGAGGGCTGGCGGCCGTTGCGGCTCGCGGTCAGCAGCCTGGCCGCCGGCGCCGCCGCCGGCCGCGCACGCCTCGCTCCCGCCGAGCCTGGCCTCATACCTGGGCGTCTACGAGACCGGGGCGCCGCGTTCCTACCGGCCGGTCGCGCGAGTTCGGGCAGGCAGCCGGCCGGGCGCCGAACCTGGCCGGGTACTACAGCGGCTGGCCGGAGTCGTTCTCGGCCACCTTCGCCGAGCAGGCACGCCGCCACGGCGCGGCCACGGTCGTGCAGATGGATCCCGACCGACGCCGCGCGTGTCCCGGATCGCCGCCGGCGCCTATGACGGCTACCTGCGCTCGTTCGCGGACGGCGTGCGGGACTTCGGCCACCCGGTCGTCATCGGGTTCGGCCACGAGATGAACGCCCCCTGGTACTCCTGGGGCTACGGGCACGTGCCCGGCTGCCGCGTTCGTGGCCGCCTGGCGCCACATCGTGACGCTGTTCCGCGGCCAGGGCGCCGACAACGTCACCTGGCTGTGGACCATCAACGCCGACAGCCGGGGCACCGGGCCGATCCGGACCTGGTGGCCGGGAGCGGGATATGTGACCTGGGTCGGCATCGACGGCTACTTCTACCGCCGGTCCGATACCTTCGCCAGCGTCTTCGGCGCGACGATCGGCCAGGTGCGGTCGCTCACCGGCAAGCCGGTGCTGCTGTCCGAGACCGCGGTCGGGCCAGCGGCCGGGCAGGCCGCCAAGATCGGCGAGCTGTTCCGCGGCATGCGCCAGGACCGGACGCTCGGGCTGATCTGGTTCGACATCGCCCAGCACCAGGGGATCTACCACCAGGACTGGCGGATCGAGGACAGCCGCGCCGCCCAGGCGGCGTTCCGGGCTGAGGTGCGGCGGGAACTGCACTACCGTATCGTTCCGTAAATCGCCAAACATGCCCTCTCCAGCCGCTCTGACCTGTACCTTTGCCTATGCGGTATTCCTGGCGGGGGGGTACCGGCACGAGATGAACGTCGCCCGGCGCGTGGCTCGGGCCGCGCGTGGCAGTGGTTGCTCCCTGGTCCGCCGCGGGCTGCAACGGCCTCCGACGGACGGTGGCGACGGCAGGCAGATGGCAGGTGGGGGGAGTTATTGATGCCGCAGCCGGGCGGAGCGTGGGCTCAGGGCGGCGACTGGGATCGCGGCGGGCCGCCGGACGCCTGGTACCCGCCCGCAGGTCCGGGCGGCTTCCCGCCGGCCGGCACTGACAGCTTCCCGCCCATCCCGCCCATCCCTCCCGCCCAGCCCGCCCCGCCCCAGCCGTCCGGCGGCGGCCAGCAGCCGGAGCCCCGGAAGGCCGCCGGGCACCGGGAGGAGCGGGCCAGGCAATGGCCGATGCCCGGCTGGCTGCCCCTGCTGGCCGTCCTGGTGGTCCAGGCCATCTTCTCGGTCCGGCTGATCCGGGCCGATACCGCGTTCGAGGACGAGGCGGCTTACCTGTGGGCCGGGCACCTGGAGTGGGCGCACTGGCTGCACGGCGCGCCGGTCCCGCCGTTCTCGGCCTATTTCTCCGGCGCGCCGTTCCTGTACCCGCCGCTCGGCGCGCTGGCCGACTCGGCCGGCGGCCTGACCGGCGCCCGGCTGCTGTCGCTCGCGTTCATGCTGGGCGCGACCGCGCTGCTGTGGGGCACCGCCAGCCGGCTGTACGGGCGCCGGGCCGGTTTCTTCGCGGCCGCGCTGTTCGCCGCGGCCGGGCCGACGCTGCACCTGGGCGCGTTCGCCACCTATGACGCGATGTCACTGTTCCTGGTGGCGCTGGCGGCCTGGTGCGTCACCAGGGCCGGGGAGCGGAACGACGCCACCGGCTGGATGATCGCGGCCGGGGTGGCACTGGCCCTGGCCAACACCGCCGCCTACTCCTCGGTGCTGCTGGATCCGGTGGTGATCCTGCTGGCGCTGGCGACCGCTTTCCCGCGGCCCGGCGGCAAGCTCGCGGCCGGCCGCTGCGCGATCCTGCTGGCGGTGGTGGTCGTGCTGGTCACCGCGGGACTGCTGATCGGCGGCAGCAGCTACGCCGGCGGCATCGAGCGCACCACCCTGGCCAGGGTGGCCGGCTCGGCCTCCTGGCTCACCGTGCTGTCCGACGCCTGGACCTGGACCGGCGTCATCATCGTGCTGGCCGCCTGCGGCCTGGTCTTCAGCCTGATCGCGCGGAAGCCGCGGGCGCAGAGCCTGCTGCTGGCCCTGCTGGCCGCCGCGGCGCTGCTCGGGCCGCTGGCCCAGGCCCGCCTGCACACCGCGGCCTCGCTGAACAAGCACGTCGGCATGGGCGCCTGGTTCGCCGCCATCGCGGCCGGATACGCCGCCGACCGGCTCATCGCCACCGCGCCGGCTGGCCGGATGCGCGCCTGGACCTGCGCGGCCTGCGTGATCGCGCTGGCCTTCCCGCTGACCCTGGCGGCCAGCCAGTCGCTGGCCTTCTCCACCGACTGGCCGAATGCCACCGGGTTCATCGCCATCTTCCGCCCGCTGGCCGCCCACTCCGGCGGGCGGCTGCTGGTCGAGGACCCGTCGGTGGCCGAGTACTACCTGCCGTCCGGCCGTCAGTGGCAGCGCTGGTCCAGCACCCGCAACATCGCCCTGCCCGGCGGCCAGAGCACCGGCGGCCCCACCGCGTCGGCCGGGGTCACCGGCCCCGGCAACGCGGGGGTGTTCGCCGAGTTCATCACCAGGGGCTACTTCTCCCTGGTCGCGCTGAACTTCGCCGACACCACCGCGCTGGACCACACAGCTCGCCGCCGACCTGCGGCAGAACCACCGCTACCACATCGTCCAGGTCATCCCGTACGGCACTGCGCCTGGCGGCGCCCCCGGCACCTACATCATCTGGAAGTACGAGCCGCGGCCATGACCACCACCGGCTACCCGCCCGCCGTCACAGCCGGTCCGCCGGCTGGCAACCCGCCTGCGCCCTCGGCGCTCCCGGCGCCACAGCCTGCGGGCGGGCCGCCAGTCGCCGTGCTGCCCGCGCCCCCCGATGACCGGGAGAAGCACTTCTACGTCGAGCGGAACCTGGTCTACCTGGCCACCGTGCTGATCATCGGGGCGAGCTGCCTGGTGGTCAGCCAGGTCAGGTTCGAGGCGCCGGATCCGCTGCTGTGGCCGTTCCTGGCCGGCACCCTCGCCTACTTCAGCTACCAGGCGATCAGCCTGCCGGTGAACTTCACCGGCCGCGGCTTCGACCTGGCCGCGCACCGGGCCAGGGTGGCAGCCTGGCGCCCGCTCTCGTACCCCGACGTGGACATCTACCTGCCGGTCTGCGGCGAGCCGATCGAGGTGCTCGGCAATACCTGGCGGGCGGTGGCGGGACTGATTGCCGCCTACCCGGGACCCGCCACCGCCTACGTGCTGGACGACGGGCCGTCCGAGGAAGCCAGGTCGCTGTGCGGCTCGCTCGGCTTCCGCTACCTGCGCCGGCCCGACCTGCGCAGCTACAAGAAGAGCGGCAACCTGCGGTACGCCTTCGCCCGCACCGACGCCGAGTACCTGGTCATCCTGGACGCCGACTTCGCGCCGCGGCCCGACTTCCTGGCCGAGACGCTGCCGTACCTGGACGACCCGCGGATCGCGATCGTGCAGACGCCGCAGTACTTCCGGGCCAGCCGCGAGGCAGAACTGGATCGAGAACGCGGCCGGCGCGATCCAGGAGGTCTTCTACCGGTCCATCCAGGTGGCCAGGGACCGGTTCGGCGCGGCCATCTGCGTCGGGACCTCGGCGGTGTACCGGCGGGCCGCGCTGCAGCCGCAGGGCGGCCCGACGCTCATCCCCTACGCCGAGGACGTGCACACCGGGCTCGACGTGCGCCGGGGCGGCTGGTCGGTGATCTACCTGCCGATCGTGCTGTCGACCGGGATCTGCCCGGACAACCTGGACGCGTTCGTGCGCCAGCAGTACCGGTGGTGCACCGGCAACGCGGGCGTGGTGTTCTCCCGGCGGCTGTGGTCGGTGCCGATGTCGGTCCGGGCCAGGCTCACCTATGTCTCCGGCTTCCTCTACTACGCCTACACCGCGCTGGTGGTGTTCTTCGGGCCGGTCATCCCGCTGGTCATGCTCGCGTTCCTGCCCGGCCAGATCCGGCTGCGCAACTTCATCATCCTGCTCCCGGCGATGCTCACCGGCTTCGTGCTGTACCCGCTGTGGCACCGCGCCAGCTACGGCCCGTCGGTCTGGTGCCTGGGCATCGCCCGGGGCTGGGCACACGTCTTCGCGATCTGGGACGGGGCCAGGGGCAAGACCATGGGCTGGCATCCGTCCCGGACGCCGGGCAGTTCGCTGCGCCGGTTCCGGATCGGGGTCACCTGGTGGAGCGGCGGAACCGCCGCGGCCTGGGTGGCCCTGGCGGTCTGGCGCACGGCGGCCGCCGGCTCCGCGCGATTCGCGGTCCTGCTGGCCGTCGGCCTGCTCAACCTCGCCCTCGTGGGCCGCGTCATCTTTCCGGGAGACACAGCATGACTGACTCCGGGCGACAAGACAGCCTGAGATCCCGCCTGGCGGTGCTCCTGGCCATCCTGATAGCCGTGCTCGCCGTGACCTTCGCGATCACGCACATCACCTTCATCACCCCCACCAGCCACCCCGTCGTGCACGCCACCCTTCCGCAGGCCCCGGCCTCCTACCTGGGCGTCTTCGAGACCGGGGCGCCGCCCAGCTACCGCCCGGTGGCGGACTTCGCCCAGGCCGCGGGCGATCAGCCCAACCTGGTCGGGTACTACAGCGGCTGGGCCGAGCCGTTCGACAGCTCGTACGCGCAGATGATCCGCGCGCACGGGGTCGTCCCGT
This sequence comes from uncultured Actinomycetota bacterium, assembly GCA_963719705.1. GTDB lineage: Bacteria > Actinomycetota > Actinomycetes > Streptosporangiales > Streptosporangiaceae > CAVRCV01. Next base: position 204,115 of record CAVRCV010000001.1, on the reverse strand, counting down.
TCGTTCAGATCGACCCGACGCTCGCGTCCGTCTCCGCGATCGCGGACGGCGACGACGACGCCTACCTGCAAAGCTATGCCGACAGCGTGGCCGACTTCGGCCACGCCGTGGTCATCGGGTTCGGCCACGAGATGAACGCACCGTGGTACTCGTGGGGGTACGGGCACGTCCCGCCGTCGGTGTTCGTGGCGGCCTGGCGGCACATCGTGACCCTGTTCCGCAGCGAAGGCGCCGATAACGTCACCTGGCTGTGGACCATCAACGCGGACCGGCCGGGCACCGGGCCGATCGGCGACTGGTGGCCGGGCAGGCAGTACGTGTCCTGGGTCGGCATCGACGGCTACTACTACAGCGCGGCCGACACCTTCGGCAGCGTCTTCCGGCGCACCATCCAGCAGGTCCGGGCCTTCACCGGCAAGCCGATCCTGCTGTCCGAGACCGCGGTCGCGCCGAAAGGGAACCGGTTCGCCAAGATCGTCAACCTGTTCGCCGGGATGCGCCAGTACAAGACGCTCGGGCTGGTCTGGTACGACATCGACCAGCGTCAGGGCACCGACCCGGTGGACTGGCGGATCGAGGGCAGCCTGGCCGCCGAGGCCGCGTTCCGGAACGGCGTAGCCGCCCTGCGCCTGGTCCGCACCTAGCCCGGCCCGGGCGGCGGGGCTAGCCGTCCAGCAGGGCGTCGACGAAGGTCTCGGGCTCGAACGGGGCCAGGTCGTCCGGTCCCTCGCCGAGCCCGACCAGCTTCACCGGCACCCCGAGCTCGCGCTGGACCGCCACCACGATGCCGCCCTTGGCGGTGCCGTCCAGCTTGGTCAGGATGATCCCGGTCACGTCCACCACCTCGGCGAAGACCCTGGCCTGGCGCAGGCCGTTCTGGCCGGTGGTGGCGTCCAGCACGAGCAGGATCTCGTCCACCGTGGCGTGCCGGGAGATCACCCGGCTGATCTTGCCGAGCTCGTCCATCAGGCCGGCCTTGGTGTGCAGCCGCCCGGCCGTGTCCACGATCACCGTGTCCACGCCGCGCTCGATGCCGGCGTTGACCGCCTCGAAGGCCACGCTGGCCGGGTCGGCGCCGTCCCGGTCGGACCGGATCACGGCGGCCCCCACCCGGTCGCCCCAGGTCTGGAGCTGCTCGACCGCCGCGGCGCGGAAGGTGTCGGCGGCGCCGAGCAGCACCGTGCGGCCGTCACCGACCAGGGCCCTGGCCAGCTTGCCGCAGGCGGTGGTCTTGCCGGTCCCGTTCACGCCGACCACCAGCACGACCGCGGGCCGGTCGCCGTGCGGCGCGGTGCGCAGCGACCGGTCCATCTCCGGGCCGAGCTGCTGCCACCAGGTCGGCCCGCAGCAGCTTGCGCAGCTCGGCGGCGTCGCTGGCGCCGGCCACCTGGACCTCGGTGCGCAGCTGCTCGACCAGCTGCGCGGGCCGGTCCGACGCCCATGTCGGAGGTGATCAGCGTGTCCTCGATCTCCTCCCAGGCCTGGTCGTCCAGCTTGTCCGCGGACAGCAGCCGCAGCAGCACGGAGCCGAAGGCCGAGTGCGACCTGGCCAGCCTGCCGCGCAGCCGGGTCAGCCGCCCGGCGGACGGCGGCGGCCGCTCGGCGGCTGGAGCGGGCGGGCGCGGCGGCGCGGACGCGGCGGTGTCGAGTCCGGCAGCGCCGGGCAACCCTGGGCGGCCGGCCTCCGCCTCGTCCTGCCCGGCGGCCGGCGGCTGCCCGGTAGCGACCCCGCCCCGGTCCGCCGGCCCGGCGTCCGGCGGCGCGTCACTGCGCCTGCCGCCCGGCCCGGCGGCCGCGCACCAGCGTGGCCCGGACCGCGGCGGCGCCGCCGCCGCCCACCACCACGACGACGGCAACGATGATCAGTACCTGTTCCATAACGGCCCCAGTCTGGCAGACATCCGGCAGGAGACCCGGTCGCTGGCACCCTTTCTTGCCACACCGGGCGGCGGCTCAGGCGCTCTCGCGCTCCCTGAGCCGCTGGCTGACCACAGCGGACACCCCGTCGCCGCGCATGCTGATCCCGTACAGCGAGTCGGCGACCTCCATGGTCCGCTTCTGGTGCGTGACGATGATCAGCTGCGAGTTCTCCCTGAGCTCCTCGAAGATGCCGAGCAGCCGCTGCAGGTTGGTGTCGTCGAGCGCGGCCTCGACCTCGTCCAGCACGTAGAACGGCGACGGCCGGGCCTTGAAGATCGCCACCACGAACGCGATCGCGGTCAGCGCCCGCTCGCCGCCGGACAACAGCGACAGCCGCTTCACCCGCTTGCCCGGCGGCCTGGCCTCGAAGTCGATCCCGGTGGCGAGCATGTCGTCGGGCTCGGTCAGCACCAGCGCGCCCTCGCCGCCGGGGAACAGCAGCCCGAAGATCCGCTCGAACTCGGCCGCGGTGTCCGGCGAACGCGGACGCGAAGACCTGCTGCACCCGGTCGTCGACTTCCTTGATCACGGTGAGCAGGTCGCGGCGGGTCTTCTTGAGGTCCTCGAGCTGGCTGACCAGGAAGGCGTGCCGCTCTTCCAGGGCGGCGAACTCCTCCAGCGCCAGCGGGTTGACCTTGCCGAGCTGGTCCAGCTGGCGCTGGGCGGCCTGGGCCCGCCGCTCCTGGGCGGCCCGGTCGAAGGCGGCGGCCGGCTGACCCTCCTGCGCCGCGGGGACCGGCACGTCCGGCCCGTACTCCGCGACCAGCACCGGCTCGGAGATGGCGAACTCCTCCGCGGCGCGGGCCACGATCTGGTCCAGCCGCAGCCGGCGCTCGGCCCTGGCGAGCCCGGCGCCGTGCGCGCTGTCGACCACCTTGTCCAGCTCGCCGGACAGCTGGCGGATGGCGGCCCGGACCGCGGCCAGGTCGCCGTCCCTGCTCTTGCTGGCCACCTCGGCCGCCTCGCGCTCGGCGTCGGCGACCACGCGGGACCGCTCGATCCTGCCGAGAGTGACCCCGGCCGCGTAGGCGACCGCGTGCGCCACCGTCGCCTCGGCCGCACGCCGCCTGCTCCGCTCCCGCCCGCGCTGGATCGCGAGCCGCTCTGCCGCGGCGGCGGCGACCAGCGCCTCGGCCCGCCCGGTGATCGCGCGCAGCCGTTCCTCCACGGTCCGGACTTCCAGCCTGGCTTCCATCTCCGCGTTGCGGGCCGCGGTCGCGCGCTGCGCCAGCCCGGCGGCATCGGGTGCGGCAGGTTCGTCCGGGACGTCCTGCGGCCCCGCAGCGGCCAGCCGGCCGCCCGGACCGGAATCGGCCTCGGCGACCGCGAGCTTGCTCTGCAGCTCGGCCAGGCGGGCCAGGTCGGCATCCAGGGACCGCTGCGCCACCGCGATCGCCGCCGCCAGCCGGTCCGCCTCCTCCCGGGCCGCCCGGGCCGCCCCGGCCAGGGCGCCGAGCCGGCCGGACGTCTGCGCCGCGGCCGCGTCGGCCTCCTGCACCTGTGCCTGCACCCCGGCCAGCTCCTGCCGGGCGGCCTCCTCGTCCTCGACCGCCTCGGCCAGGTCCCGCTCCGCGCGCTGGCACCGGCCCTGCGCCGCGGCCAGGTCGGCGGCGGCCTGCTCGGCGGCGGCACGCAGCCCGAGCAGGCTCTGCCCGGCCGCCGACCCGCCACGGGCCCAGTGCGCGCCGATCAGGTCGCCCTGGCGGGTGACCACGAGCCGCTCCGGGTCGGCCCGGACCAGGTCAAGCCCCGCCCGCAGGTCGGGGACCACCAGCACGCCCGCCAGCAGCCGCTCGATCGCGACGGCCAGCTCACCAGGCGCCTTGACCAGATCAACGGCACGCGAAACGCCTTCCGGCAGGCCGGCCCCGGCACCGGCACCGGTGCCGCCCGCAGGTACCGCCCCGGCCTGTCCGGGCGGCTCGGCCGCGGCGATCACCAGCTCGGCCCGCCCGGTGTCCCGGCTCTTCAGCGCCTGGAGGATGGCGATGGCGGCATCGTGCCCGGACACGGCCACCGCTCCGGCCGCGGCGCCCAGCGCCGTGGTGATCGCGTCGGCGGCGCCATCGGTCACGGTGAGCAGCGCGGCCAGCGGGCCGAGCACGCCGGGAAAGGCGCTCTGATCGGCCAGCAGGGCGTCCGCGCCGTCACCGCGCGCGATCGCCTCCTGCAGTGCCTCGGTCCTGGCCCGCAGCGCCGCCCGCTGGTCGCTGGCCTGGTGCTCGGCCGACCGCTTGCCCGCCACCAGGGCCGAGGCGGCGGTCAGCGCCGTGGCGGCCCGCTCGTGGGCCGCCGCCAGGTCGGCCCGGCCGTCCTGCTGGCCGGTCAGGTCCTGGACGGTGCCGTACTCCTGCTGCGCGGTATCGGCCCTGGACCTGGCCTGCGCCAGCGCCGCGGCCAGCCGCCCGGCCTCCTCCCGCGCCGCGCCGGCCTTGCTGCGGGCGCCCTGGACCTGAGCGCGCAGCCGGGCCAGCTGCTCGGCCCGCTGAACCGCCGCCCTGGCGTCCGCGGCGATCTTGCGCTCGGCCTCGGTCACGCTCGCCTCGGCACCGATGCGGGCCGTGACCGCCGCGGCCAGCTGGGCCCTGGCGGCGGTCAGCCGCTGGCCAAGCTCCGCCTCCTGCTCGCGCAGGCCGGCCGCCTCCGCCTCCAGCTCGTCAGGATCGCGGCCGGGACGCTGCGGCTCCGGCGGAGCCGACAGGTGGCGGTGCCGCTCGGTGGCCAGGCTGGCCACGCCCCGGAGCCGCTCGCACAGCCCGGCCAGCGCGAAGAACGTCTCCTGGGCCGCGGCCAGCCGCGGCGCGTGCAGCCGCTCGGCCTCCTCCAGCCCGGCCTCGCGCTCGCGCGCCCCGGCCAGCCCGGTCTCCAGCTCGGCCCGCCGGGCGGCCGCGGCGGCCTCGTCGGTCTCGTCCTGGTGCAGCTCGGCCGCCAGCGTGACGTAGTCGTCGGCGAGCAGCCGCAGCCGGGCGTCCCGCAGGTCGGCCTGGATCACCGCGGCCTTCCTGGCGATCTGGGCCTGCCGGCCCAGCGGCTTGAGCCGGCGGCCGAGCTCGGCGGTGAGGTCGACCAGGCGGTTCAGGTTGGCCTGCGTGGCATCCAGCTTGCGCAGGGCCTTCTCCTTGCGCTTGCGGTGCTTGAGTACCCCGGCCGCCTCCTCGATCAGCGCCCGGCGCGCCTCGGGCCCGGAGTTCAGCACCTCGTCGAGCTGGCCCTGGCCCACGATCACGTGCATCTCGCGGCCCAGGCCGGTGTCGGAGAGCAGCTCGGTGACATCCAGCAGCCGGCAGTGGTCGCCGTTGATCGCGTACTCGCTCTGGCCGGACCGGAACAGCAGGCGGCTGATGGTCACCTCGGCGTAATCGATCGGCAGCGCGCCGTCGCTGTTGTCGATCGTCAGCGTGACCTCGGCACGGCCGAGCGCGGGCCGCCCGGCCGTGCCGGCGAACACGACATCCTCCATCTTGCCGCCGCGCAGCGGCTTGACGCCCTGCTCGCCCATGACCCAGGAGAACGCGTCCACGACGTTGGACTTGCCCGAGCCGTTGGGTCCCACGACGCAGGTAATGCCCGGCTCGAAGCGCAGCGAGGTGGCCGAGGCGAACGACTTGAACCCGCGCAAGGTGAGGGTCTTCAGGTACACCCGCTGGCACTCCTCCTCAGGGCCGGTCCTCGGCCGAGCCCTCGACACCGGCCAACCCTACCGCGCGGCTCGGACAGCCCAGGGCATTCAGGCTTGCCCGCCGACCGGCCGTGCCCGCCAGCCGGGAGGCGTAAACGGATATATATCCCTATTACCGAGTTAACGCACGCCGCGTGCGGGCGGGGCGATGCCCGGCGCCTTAGCCGGTCCCACTTCGCGGGGTGCGCGGAATGCGGTTCTGGCAGCCAAATGCGCACGAGGCCGGGGAAGCCGGGGAGGCGGACAAGGAGGGGTGCCCGGACTCGGGAACCCCTCCGTTTCGCCGAGGCAGCCGGAGCGTCAGGTGAGCGCCGGCTCGCGGACTTCGATCAGCATGTCATGGCCTACTTCAGCAGCGAGTACGTCATTGACCTCCTGGAGCCGGGCAAGCTCGGCCTCCAGGTCGTGCACACGCTGCTGAAGGCGACGCATCTCTGAAACCATGCGGGGATCGGGCCCGCCAACGTGGCCATACAGAGCCTTCGCCATTTTTTGAGGTCCTCCACACTGAGTAACCAGAGTGGGCGCGCACGCGAACACGCTAAGACGCGTAGTACTGCGCGCGGGTAATAGTTCATGGTCCCACCCTCAAGGGTATCCGGTCAAGTTGACATTGCCGCAGGTCACGCAGCACCTGCCGGGACCCTGCGGCTGGCCGGGCAGGCCGGCGGTCACGGGCGGGGCGCCCGCGGCCAGCCGATGGTCACGGCGGAGCTACTGACAGTTACCGGATAGCGGGCTCGCGGAGCGCCGTGCACCAGCTACCGGGCCAGGGCTACCGCTCGGAAAATCCGGGGAACCTGCCGCTCGGCCGGTCCCACCGCTGGGTGACCCGGATCACCCGGCCCGGCGTGCCCGGTCCCTCGATCCGGCCCAGCAGCTCCCGGCAGGCGGTCTCGCTGCCCTCGGCGATCACCTTTACCCGGCCGTCCGCCAGGTTCTCGGCCACGCCGGTCAGCCCGAGCTCCAGCGCGGCCGACCGGGCCCACCAGCGGAAGCCGACGCCGTGTACCCGGCCCTCGACCCACACGGTCAGCCGGACCCGGCCGCCGGACCGGCCAGGTCGGCCGCGGCCGGCTCTCGCCAGGCGCGCCGCCATCGCTCACCCGGTCACCTCACGACCGCCCGATCACCTTCTCATCCCGCCTGCCTCACCAGCGTCCCCGGCGCGGTCGCGGCTGGCACTTCGGGCAGCTGTACGACGACCGGTTCATGAACGCCTCGCGCCGGATCGGCGTGCCGCACCGGCGGCACGGCTGCCCGGCCCGGCCGTATACCGCGAGCGACCGCTCGAAGTATCCGCTCTCGCCGTTCACGTTGACGTACAGACTGTCAAATGAGGTCCCGCCAGCACCAAGTGCCTCGTTAAATATTTCCCGTACCGCGGCGATCAGGCGCTCGGCTTCGCTTCGGCGCAGGCCGTCGGCCGCCCTGGCCCAGTGCAGTCGCTGCCGCCACAGCGCCTCGTCGGCGTAGATGTTCCCGACCCCGCTGACCAGCGACTGGTCCAGCAGCGCCCGCTTGATCCCGGTACGCCGGGCGCGCAGCCGGGCGGTGAAGACGGCCAGGTCGAAGCCGGGTTCCAGCGGATCGGCGGCAATGTGCGCGATGGCCGGCGGCAGCACCGCGCCGCCGGGCGCAAAGGACAGGTGACCGAATGTCCGCTGATCGGTAAAACGCAGGTCAGGACCGCCGTCGCGGAACGTGAACCGGGTCCGCACGTGCGCCGACAGCGGCCGGCCGGGGTCGCCGATGAGCAGCTGGCCGCTCATGCCGAGATGCGCGAGCAGCGCGTCTTCCGCGGTCGGCAGCCACAGGTACTTGCCGCGCCGCCGGGCGGCGTCGAAGCTGCGCCCGGTCAGCGCGGCCGCGAAGTCGCCGGCGCCCGGCGCGTGCCGTCGCACCGCGCGGGGGTGCAGCAGCAGGACCGACTCGATCGGACGGCCGAGCACGTGCCGCTCCAGGCCGCGCCGCACCACCTCGACCTCGGGCAGCTCGGGCACCGCTAGCCCTGGTGCTGGCCGTCGCGGCCGGCGCCGTTCCCGGCGCTCGCCGGGCTCCCGCTGCCCGCCTCGGTAATCGCGGTCCAGGCCGCCTCGGCGGCCTGCTGCTCGGCTTCCTTCTTGGAGCGGCCCTCGCCCTCGCCGTAGGTGCGGCCGCCGATCCGGACCGACGCGCGGAAGGACTTCTGGTGGTCCGGACCGCTTTCCTCGACGTGATACTCGGGCACGCCGAGGATCTCGGCCGCGGTCAGCTCCTGCAGCGAGGTCTTCCAGTCCAGGCCGGCGCCCAGCGCGGCGGAACGGGCGATCACCGGGTCGAACAGCCGGTGCACCAGGGCATCGGCGGCGGCCAGCCCGCTGTCCAGGTACACCGCGCCGATCACCGCCTCCAGGGTGTCGGCCAGGATCGAGGACTTGTCCCGGCCGCCGGTGCCCTCCTCGCCCTTGCCGAGCCTGACGTAGGAGCCGAGCCGCAGCCCGCGGGCTACGCCGGCCAGGGCGCGCATGTTGACCACCGCCGCCCGCAGCTTGGCCAGCTGGCCCTCGGGCAGGTCCGGGTACCCGCGGAACAGCGTGTCGGTGACGATCAGGCCGAGCACCGAGTCGCCGAGGAACTCCAGCCGCTCGTTCGTCGGCAGGCCGCCGTTCTCGTAGGCGAAGGACCGGTGCATCAGGGCCCGGTCCAGCAGCTCGCCGGTCAGCGGCACCTGCAGATCGCGCAGCAGGTCGGCGGTATTGGCATCGGGTGCCTGGCCGCCGTGGGCCGGCAGGTCGGTCACTGCGGGTCCGATCCGGCCGCACGCAGGCCCTGCAGCGCTGCCCACATCGCGCCCCGCCGCGGGTGGCTGATGGCCGGGCCCGGCGTCGGCCAGCCGGATCCCGCACTCCGGGCACAGACCGGGGCAGTCCGGCGCGCACAGGGGCGACAGCGGCAGCTCAAGCACCAGCGCGTCGCGCAGGGCCGTCTCCAGGTCCAGCAGGTCCCCGCTGAGCAGGTAGCCGTCCTCGTCGCCGCCCTCGCCGTCGCTGTCGCGGCCGCCGGACCGGGCGAACAGCTCCTGGAACCGGACCGTCACCGCCGAGGTGAACGGATCCAGGCAGCGGGCGCACTCCCCGGCCAGCGGCGCGGTCACGGTAGCGGTGACCAGCACTCCCTCGCTGACCCCCTCCAGCTGCACGTCGAGCCGGAGGTCACTGCCCTCGGGCACGCTGATCATCCCGGCGCCCAGGTCGGGCGGGGCCGGGACGGTCCTGGTCTCGCTGCGGGCGTCGCCGGGCCCGAGCGTGCGGGTGTCGAAGGCCAGCGGCCCGCGCTGGCCTGGCCGCTGGTGGGCGGATCGGCATGTGGCATGACAGGCCGGAATTCCGAACGGGGTACCTGAGCGGCCCAGCTTACCGGCCTGATCAGGCAAGCCCAACTCCGGGCCCGCGGCTAGCGGCGCCGTGCCCAGGACTGCGCCCAGCCGCGCGGCCAGCCGGTCCAGCACCAGCTCCGGTACCAGCCCGCTGACGTCGCCGCCGTACCTGGCCACATCCTTGACCAGGCTGGAGGACAGGAACGAGTACAGCGGGTTGGCGGTCATGAACAGGGTCTCCACCCCGGCCAGGCTGTAGTTCATCTGCGCCTGCTGCATCTCGTACTCGAAGTCGCTGACCCCGCGCAGGCTCTTCACGATCGCGGTGACGCCGCGTTCCCGGCAGAACGTCGACCAGCAGCCCGCTGATCTGGTCCACCCGGACGTTGCCGTACTTCGCGGTGACCTCGCGCAGCATGTCGACGCGCTCGGTCACCGAGAACATCCCGTTCTTGGCCAGGTTCGCGCCCACCGCGACCACAACCTCGTCGTTCAGCCGGGCCGCCCGGCCGATGATGTCCAGGTGCCCGTTGGTGACCGGATCGAAGGAGCCAGGACAGACCACGCGACTCAGGCGACTCACGCCACTCACTCCCCTGCCGGTGCCGGCCCGCCGTCCTCGGCACCTCGCGGCGAGACCGTACCAGAGCGTAGCCTCCCCGTACCGGCTGGACCGGTCCGGTGCATACCCGGCCGGCCAGGACCAGGGCCCGGACCTGGTCGCCCGCTCCACCGCGATCAGCGCGGCCGGCCCGAGCCAGCCGCCCGACAGCAGCCCGCCCAGCACCTGCCGCACCTCGTCCGCGCCGGTCTGGTAGGGCGGGTCGGCGAACACGAAGGTCCGGCGGGGCAGGCCGCCGGGGCCGCGGCCGAGCACCCGGCCGGCCTGGCCGGTCAGCACCCGCGCGCCGGGCAGCCCGAGCGCGGCGATGTTCGCCCGGATCACCCGGACCGCCCTGGGGTCGGACTCGACCAGGATCGCGTCCGCGGCACCGCGGGACAGTGCCTCGAGCCCGACCGCGCCGGAGCCCGCGTACAGGTCGAGCACGGTGGCGCCGGCCAGCGTGCCGAGCACCGCCGTCGCGGTGCCGAACAGGCCCTCCCTGGCCCGGTCGCTGGTGGGCCTGGTGGCCAGCCCGGCCGGCACGGCCAGCCTGCGGCCGGCCGCGGCGCCGGCGATGATGCGCGTCATCGGGTCAGGTCTTCTCCAGGAACTCGGCCCGCTCCCGGTCGGTCAGCGCCTCGACCGCGGCGGCGAGGGCGGGCAGCTCGGCCAGCGCCGGGTTCGCGTCCACCAGCGCGGTGGCCTCCTCGCGTGCCTGGCCGATCAGATCCTCGTCCTTGATCAGGGTCAGCAGCTTCAGGCTCGACTTGCGCCCGGCCTGAGCGGCGCCGAGCACGTCGCCCTCCCGGCGCTGCTCCAGGTCGAGCCGGGACAGCCGGAACCCGTCCAGGGTAGAGGCCACCGCGTCCAGCCGGTCCCGCGCCGGGCCGCCCTCCGGTACCTCGGTAACCAGCAGGCACAGCCCCTCATGGCCGCCGCGGCCGACCCGGCCGCGCAGCTGGTGCAGCTGGGAGACGCCGAACCGGTCCGCATCCATGATCACCATCGCGGTCGCGTTCGGCACGTCCACGCCCACCTCCACCACCGTGGTGGTGACCAGCACATCGACCGAGCCGCTGGCGAAGGCCACCATCGCCCGGTCCTTCTCCTCCGGCGGCAGCCTGCCGTGCAGCACGGCCAGCCGCAGCCCGGCCAGCGGGCCCGCGGTCAGCTCGGCGGCCAGGTCGATGACCGCGAGCGGCGGCCGCGGCTGGTCGTCCTCTCGGCTCGCCGCCCCGTCAGCGGCCGCCGGTCGGCGGCATCTCGGCAGGCCCGTCGCCGCCGATGCGCGGGCAGACCACGTATGCCTGGCGGCCGCTGGCCACCTCCTCCCGGAGCCGCTCCCAGGTGCGTTCCAGGTACCTGGGCTTCTCCGCGACCGGGACCACGTGGGTGGCGATGGCCTGGCGGCCGGCCGGCAGCTCGGTGAGCGTGCACACCTCCAGGTCGCCGAACACGGTCATGGCCACCGTGCGCGGGATCGGCGTGGCGGTCATCACCAGCACGTGCGGCCTGCCCTCGCCCGCCTTATCCCGCAGCGCGTCCCGCTGCTCCACGCCGAACCGGTGCTGCTCGTCGATCACCACCAGGCCGAGCTCGGCGAACTGGACCTGCTCCTGGAGCAGCGCGTGGGTGCCGATCACGATCCCGGCCGTGCCCGAGGCCGCGTCCAGCAGGTGCTTGCGCCGGGCCGCCGCGCCCTGGGATCCGGTCAGCAGCGCCAGCCGGGTCGCCTGCTCGGCCCCGCCGAGCTGGCCCGCCTGCGCCAGCGGGCCGAGCAGCGCGCTGATCGACCGGTAGTGCTGCTGGGCCAGCACCTCGGTCGGGGCCAGCAGCGCGGCCTGCCCGGCGGCGTCCACCACCTGGAGCATGGCCCGGACCGCGATCACGGTCTTGCCGGAGCCGACCTCGCCCTGCAGCAGCCGGTGCATCGGGTGCTCGGCCGCGAGCTCGGCCGCGATGGTGGCCCCGGCCTGCTGCTGCCCGCCGGTGAGCCGGAACGGCAGCGCGGCGTCGAACTGCTCCAGCAGGCCGCCGGGCACCGGCGGCCGCGGCGTGGCCGTATAGGCGGTCGCGGCGAGCCGGCGCTGGGCCAGCACCACCTGGAGCACGAACGCCTCGTCCCACTTCAGCCGCAGCTCTGCCCTGCTCTTCTCGGCGTAGTCGGCCGGCCGGTGGATGCCGTGCAGCGCCTCGGCGTACCCGGACAGCCGGTGCCGGGCGCGCACCGCCGCGGGCAGCGGGTCGTCGGCGATGTCCAGCACGTCGAGCACGATCCGCACCGAGTCGGCGATCTGCCAGGAGGTGATCCCGCTGGCCGCCGGGTAGACCGGGATCAGCTCGGCCGCGAACTGCTCGGCGGTGACCTGGTCGGCCCTGGCCCGCACCGCCCTGGTCCGGGTGCTGCCGCTCGCCGGCGCCCAGCAGCTCGTACTCCGGGTGGGACAGCTGCCGCCTGCCCCGGAAGGTCGACACCTGGCCGGAGAACAGCCCCTGGATGCCGGGCTTGAGCTCCTGTCTCCCGCCAGTCCTGCCGGCCCCGGCCGAAGAACGTGAGCATCAGCTTGCCGTGCCCGTCGGTCACCGTCGCCTGCAGGATCGTGCCCCGCCGGTTGTGCATCTTGCGCACCGACACCGAGGCGATCTCGGCCTGCACCGTGACGTGCTCGCCATCCCGCAGCGAGGCGATGTCGGTCAGCTCACCGCGCTTCTCGTACCGGCGCGGGTAATGCTGCATCAGGTCGCCCACGGTCTGCAGGCCGAGCGCGCGTGTCCAGCCGCTTGGCCGCCTTGGCGCCGACCACCAGCCGCAGCGGGTCCTGCAGTCCTGCCATCTGGTGTCTGCTCCGCTCCGTCCGCTGCCTGCTGGGCGCTTATCATCCCCGACGTTACTGACATCGGCCGCGGCCCGTCCCGCCCGTCCGCCGGTCACCCTGACCAGTTCGCGCGGACGCCGGTTCGTCGGCTATTCTTCGACGAGCCGTCCGGCGGTGTCCGGACGATGACCTGTCTGCCTCGACCAATGGAGCGTTCCGTGGCTTCTGTCTGCGACGTCTGCGGCAAGGGGCCGAACTTCGGCAACAACGTGTCGTACTCGCACCGCCGCACCCCGCGCCGCTGGAACCCGAACATTCAGCGCGTGCGCGCGAAGGTGGGCCGGACGACGCGGCGGATCAACGTGTGCACCTCCTGCATCAAGGCAGGCAAGGTCACCCGCTGAGACCGGCGGGCTGGCGGATCCGCCAGCCGTGGTCGACCGGGCCGATCCCGGCGCCGAGCGGGAACCCGCCGCTGATCGCACCGGTCAGGTACTCCCTGGCCGATTCCACCGCGGCCGGCACGTCGGCGCCGAGGGCCAGATAGGACGCGATCGCCGAGGCCAGCGTGCATCCCGTGCCGTGGGTGTGGCGGCTGGCGATCCGGTGGCCGGGGAACCGGATCGCGCGCTGCCCGTCATAGAGCAGGTCGACCGGGTTGCCGGGCAGGTGGCCGCCCTTGACCAGTACCCAGCGCGGGCCGAGCTCGCTGATGGCGCCTGGCCGCCGCCAGCATGGCCGGCTCGTCGGTGATCGCCCGGCCGGTGATCAGCTCCGCCTCGAGCAGGTTCGGCGTGACCACCGTCGCCAGCGGCAGCAGACGGTTCCTGATCTCCGCGATCGTGCCGGCCGACAGCAGGCTGTCCCCGTGCTTGGACACCGCGACCGGATCCACCACCAGCGGCGCGGCAACCCGCGCGAGCACCTCGCACACGGTCGTCACGATCGGCGCCGACGCCAGCATGCCGGTCTTTACCGCCTGCGCGCCGATGTCGCCGAGCACCGAGTCCAGCTGTGCCCGCACCGCCTCGGCCGGCAGCTCCCAGTACCCCTGCACGCCGACGGAGTTCTGGGCGGTCACCGCGCAGACCACGCTCATCCCGTGCACGCCGAGCGCGAGCATGGTCTTCAGGTCAGCCTGGATCCCGGCGCCGCCGCCGGAGTCGGATCCGGCGATCGCCAGCACCCGGGCCGGTGCCTGCGCCATGCCGCCTACCGGCCGCTGCGCTGAGTCTGCCTGCGGAACACGGCTCCAGCCTATGGCGTCAGGCCCTAGTTAAATGCGCAGTCCCGGCCGTCGAAGGAGCAGCTGACCGGGTGGCCGGGCAGGCCGGTCCCGAAGACCATGAACCTGGCCGTCGTGGCACCGGACCGCGACCGCAGCCAGGGCGACTGCTGTGCCTGCGCTACCCCGCTGTCGGCGCCGCTCGCCCCGCCAGCGCGCCCCGCCGACGCCCTTGATGCTGGCACCGGGGATGGCGAATCCCAGCGTCCAGTCGCCGAGGCTGTCCTGGCTGTACATCGTGATCATCGCGATGAAGCCGCGATGATCCTGCGAAACTACCCGGAAGCTGACGGTGACGGCGGACGGGCCAGCCGGCACCCTCCTCGGCGGCAGCGTCGGCTGCGGCGCCCGGGCACCCCGGGCCGCGTGCCGCGTCCTGCTGGTCGGCCGGACGGCCGGCTCCAGCGGGACACTGGGCCTGGATGCCAGCGATCCGTGCGCGTGCCTCGGCGTGGTGCGAACGCATCCCGGCGCGCCGCAGGGCGAGCCGGCCGGGGGGCCATAGCTCAGCACCGCGTCGGTCGGGGACTCCAGTACCAGGGTCGCGGTGATCAGCACGCCCATCCCCGCCACGAACCACGGAGTCATCAGCAGGCTCCGCACGGTGCGCCCGCTGAGCAGGCGCGAGGTCCAGCGCGATCGCCGGGAGCGGCCTCCCGGAACGCCGCGGCCGGGGCTGTGCTCCCGTCGCTGCGCCCGGTGTCTGGGCACGCTGTCCTGGCGGTGTCGCGGCATCAGAGGCTTTATATCAAGCAACCACGCTGGGTACTAGTCACGCACAGGCAGTTGTTAGCTACCCGTTGCAATATTCCCAGCTCAGTAGCGGTTCAGGAGCGAAAATGATCCCACCCGCTGAGGTCGGCACGGTCACGCCCGTCGACCCGCACGCCCCGGCCCGGCTGGACGCTCCCGATCACCGACCAGCCAGCCGGGACGGTGCAGTCCGCCGGGTACGTGGCCGCCAGCGCGTGATCCTCGCCGCCGGCCAGCGCCCAGGTCAGCCAGTCGGCGGCGGCGAGCCGCCGGGCGGCGGCGGCCAGCGCGGCGGCGGGCACCGCGGGGCTGGCGGCCAGCGGCTCGGTCCGCAGGTCGATCCGGACCCCGCTGGCCTGCGCCAGGTGCCCGACGTCCTGGACCAGCCCGTCGCTGATGTCGATCATCGAGGTGGCGCCCGCCACCGCGGCCTGCGGCCCGGCCGCATAGGGCGGCTCCGGCCGCCGGTGCCTGGCCACCAGCCCGGCCAGCTCATCGGGCTGATCGCCGGCCGCGCCGGCGGCCAGCAGGGCGAATCCCGCGGCCGAGGCACCGAGCAGCCCGGCCACCGCCACCTGGTCGCCGGGCCGGGCGCCGCTCCTGGTGACCGGGTCCCGGCCGGCCAGGTCACCCAGCGCCGTGATCGCGAGCACGATCGCCTCGGCCGCGCTCACGTCGCCGCCGGCCACCGCCGCGCCCGCCCTGGCGCACTCGTCGGCCAGCCCGCTGGTCAGCTCGGTGACCCAGCCGACCGCCAGGTCGCCGGGCACGGCGAGACCGACCAGCAGCGCGGTCGGCGCGGCGCCCATCGCGGCCACGTCGGCGAGGTTCTGGGCCGCCGCCTTGGCGCCGATGTCGAACGGCCCGGACCAGTCCCGCCGGAAGTGCCGCCCCTCCACCAGCAGGTCCGTGGTCGCGACCACGCGCCGGTCCGGGGCGGTGATCACCGCGGCGTCGTCGCCGGGGCCGACCAGCTGGCGGCCGTCGGCCGGCAGCAGCGCCCGTATCGCCGCGATCAGGCCGAACTCACCCAGCTCCGCGACCGTGATGCCCGCGACTGTGATGACAGCCTCCTTCCGGCCCGTCCGGCTCCGTCCGGCTCCGTCCGGCCGCCAATGGCGGCTACCGGGCGCTGCATGTTGCAGTCCGGTAGCGTGTCCCGTACTCAGTGACAAACATCGGCAGCACCGCGACGGGGAGGGCACGACGACGTGGTACAGGCATACATTCTCGTCCAGACCGACGTCGGGAAGGCGGCCGACGTCGCCGTCAGCATCGGCCGTATTCACGGCGTGACCCAGGCAGACGACGTGACCGGGCCCTACGACGTGATCGTCCGGGCCGAGGCCAACAACGTGGATGAGCTCGGCCGGCTGGTGGTCGCCCAGATCCAGGCGGTATCCGGCATCACCCGCACCCTGACCTGCCCCATCGTTCACTTCTGACCGAGCTCAGCCACCACGCGGCCAGCCGTTCTGGCGCAACCCCGCCAGCAGCGCCGCCGACCGCGGGCCGAGCCCGAGCCGGGCGGCGGCGCGCAGGTCAGCGGCGGTATCCACGTCCTGCCGCAGCCCGTCGATGCCGGGCACTTCCAGCTCAACCGCGCCGCCCGCCAGGTGCGCGGCCCGCGATCCGGTGCCGTACCGCGGGCGGAACGCGGCATCCGGCCCGGCGGCGTACAGCGTGGTGCCCGAGCCTGCCGCGTCGGCCACGAACGCGTCCGGCCGGCCCGGTGCCGCGGCCAGGGCAGCGCCGAGCTCGGCCGGGCGCAGCGCGGGCAGGTCGGCGGCCAGCCCGGCCCGGCCCTTGTCCCGGCCACCGGGCACCGGCCTGCGCCGCACCGTACGCCAGGGCCGCGTTCAGGCCGGTTCCCGGCAGGTCAGGGACCACCTCGGCGCCCAGGCCGCCCAGTACCCGGCCCACCGCCGCGTCATCGGTGACCACCAGGACCGAGCCCACCGCCGGGCAGGCGGCCACCGCCGCGACGGTGTCGGCGGCCATCGCCAGGGTCAGCTCGGCCCGGGCCGGGCCGGACAGCCCGCACGCCCCGGACAGCCGGGACTTGGCCAGGGCCAGCACCTTTACCGGGATCACCAGCGACCAGCTGGCCGGACGGTCACGCGCCATGCATCCGATCCTGCCTCGACATGTCGTCCCCGGACCGGCCAGACTGGCCACATGATGATCGGGACACTCGCCCCTCCTCCGCGACGCAGGCACCGGCCGGCCGCCGCCGGTCCGGATGACAGATGAGCAAGCGCGCTGACGGCAGCTATTCCAACGCCTGGCGGAACGTCTCGAAGATCATTCTCCGGCCGCTGATCCCGATGCTGATGCGCAACGACTGGCAAGGGCAGCAGAACCTGCCGGCCAGCGGCGGCATGATCCTGGCGGCCAACCACCTGTCCTACGCCGACGTGCTCGCGATCTCCCTGTTCGCCGACCAGGCCGGGCACTATCCGGTGTTCCTGGCCAAGTCGACGCTGTTCGGAATCCCGCTGCTCGGGCCGATCCTGCGCAAGCTCGGCCAGCTGCCGGTCTACCGCGGCCAGGCCGACGCCGCGCTGGTGCTCAGGGACGCCGAAACGGGCATCCGGGACGGCGCCTGCGTCATCGTCTACCCGGAGGGCACCGCCAGCAGGGATCCCGGCCTGTGGCCGATGGTGGCCAAGACCGGCGTGGCAAGGCTGGCCCTGGCCACTGGCGCACCGGTGGTCCCGGTCGCGCACTGGGGCGCGCAGCGGATCCTGCCCTACGGCAGCCTCCGCCCCCGGCTGCTGCCCCGCAAGCGGGTCCAGGTGATCGCGGGCCCGCCGGTGGACCTGTCCGCGTTCGACGGCCAGCCGCTGAACAGCCAGACCCTGCGCAAGGCCACCGAGCTGATCATGGCGGACATCACCGCCCTGCTGGCCGGCCTGCGCGGCGAGATCCCGCCGCCCGAGCCGTTCCATCCCGCGGTCGCCCGCCGCAAGCTCCGCCAGGATCTGCGCGCCCTGACCGAAGCCGGACCAGAAAGCCGAAACGGATACGCCCGGCGACTCAGCCACCTCGCAGGCACCGTCGCCGTGAGAGCTGCCGTGATGGGCGCCGGCTCCTGGGGCACCACGTTCGCGCAGGTGCTCTGCGACGCCGGTACCCCGGCCACGATCTGGTGCCGCAGCGCCGGGGTCGCCGAGGTGATCAACCGAGACCACCGCAATCCCGGCTACCTGGGCGAGGCCGGGCTGACCGAGTCGCTGCGGGCGACGACCGACCCGGCCGAGGCCATGTCCGGCGCCGACCTGGTGGTGCTGGCGGTGCCCGCGCAGACGCTGCGGCAGAACCTGACCTGCTGGACCCCGGCACTGCCGCCGGGCGCGCTGCTGGTCAGCCTCATGAAGGGAATCGAGCTGGGCAGCTGCTACCGGATGAGCGAGGTCATCGGGCAGGTGGCCGGCTGGCCGGCCGGCTCGATCGCGGTCATCAGCGGCCCGAACCTGGCCGGCGAGATCGCCGCCCGGCAGTTCTGCGCTACCGTGGCCGCCTGCTCCGACGAGGAGGCGGCCAGGCGGCTCCAGCAGGCCTGTCACACCCGCTACTTCCGCCCCTACACCAACCCGGACGTGATCGGCTGCGAACTGGGCGGCGCGGTCAAGAACGTGATCGCGGTGGCGGTCGGCATCGCGGTCGGGATGGGCCTCGGCGACAACACCAAGGCCACGGTGATCACCCGCGGCCTGGCCGAGATCGCCCGGCTGGGCGCGGCCCTGGGCGCGGACCAGCACACCTTCGCCGGCCTGGCCGGCATGGGCGACCTGGTGGCCACCTGCAGCTCGCCGCTGTCGCGGAACCGGACGTTCGGCGAGAAGCTGGGGCGCGGCATGGCGCTGGCCGACGTGATCGCGAGCACCCGGCAGACCGCCGAGGGCGTGAAGTCCTCGCAGTCGGTGCTCGAACTGGCCGCCCGGCACGGCGTGGAGATGCCGATCTCCGAGGTGGTCGCCGCCGTGCTGCACGATGGCCTGCCGGTGGACAAGGCGGTGGTGATGCTGGCCAGCCGGGCGGCCAAGCCCGAGCGCTACGGCGTCTGACAGCGGTGTGAGCGGCACGAAGGTGCCGCTCACACCGCTACGGGCCAGCAGGACCCGGGCTGGTACCTGGACGCCTACCTCTCGCCGTTGACCAGGGCCTTGAAGTCGGACCCGGCCCGGAACTTGGGCACCGACGACTTGGGCACCTTGATCGTGGCGCCGGTCGCCGGATTGCGCGCGGTCCGGGCCGGCCGCTCGGCCTTTTCAAATACCCCGAATCCGGTTATTGACACTTTGTCGCCCTTGGCTACAGCCGCCTGGATAGTATCCAGCACCGCGTTAACGGCTTCGGTGGCGGTCTTCTTATCTCCCATCCGGCCCGAAACCGCGTCGACCAGGTCACGCTTGTTCATTTCGTCGCTCCTGCCTCCCCAAGCTCTGCTCACCTTGACGGGCGCGCAGACCGGACGGCCGCACGTGCACGACCTCTGACCTGCCCCGAAATTAAGCGATCCAGCAGCGATACACAATCACATCCACGAGAAATCACGGCGTGTCGAGGTCCGGGACCGCTCGCAACGCAGCGGAAATTCCGAATTCAGCCGCGCCCGGTATCTGTTTGGTCAAGTTCTGTCAAGAACTGCTTGAGCCGCTGGGCACCGCGACCGGTATCCGCGCCCGGAGATTTCATCGCATCACAAATGACGGTCAGCCGGCGCTGCAGCCTGGCGCGCGCCTCCGGGTCGAGATCCAGCGAGCCGAGCCTGCGCTGGGCGGCCCGCAGCCCGTCGCTGAGCGAGCGCGCCGGCCGGGGAGTCCTCGCGGTCCGGCGCCCCGGCGCGCCAGGGGCGGCGGTCGGTGGCCAGGATCGCCATCACGATCGCATCGTGCCACTCGCCGTCCCAGCACAGGGCGTCCCGGCGCCGGCCCTCGACCACGAAACCGCACTTCTCGTACACCCGCTGCGCCCGCGGGTTGAAGTCGTACACCTCAAGGCCGATCCGGTGCAGCCCGGCCACGTCCAGGCCGTAGTCCAGCACCAGCCGGGTGGCCTCGGTGCCGTAGCCGCGGCCGAACTCCCCCGGTCGCACCAGCAGGATCCGGAAGTTCACCGAGGCGTTGTGCGGATCAAGCTCGTTCAGCACCGCCTCGCCCAGGACCGCGCCGTCCTGCTGCCGGACGATGGCCCAGTCGGCCCGGTCATGATGCTCTGCCCTGGTGGCCACCCACCGGCGGGCCATCTCCTCGCTGATCGGTACCGTGCTGCCGGTCAGGCGGGATACCTCCGGGTCGAACCGTCCCCGGCCCAGGCCGTCAAAGTGCTGCAGCCCGAGTGGCTCAAGCCGGACCGTCGTGCCGGTCAGGACCGGCTGGCCACGGAACACCTCGGGGCTGATCACCGGCCCAGTCAACCAGAGCGGGAACGCCGCGCTGCCGTCACCCGGCCGGCCAGGGACCGGGGACTCCTGCCCGGTAAGGCGCTACGGGTAAGGTCCATACAGAGGCGGCCGGCCGTGACGGTCCCGAGCGGCGGGCCGCTCGCCATGTTGGTCTGGCTCCGAGCGAGGTCGCATCCAATGAAGGTTGCCGTAGTCAAGGAGACCGCGCCGGACGAGCGACGAGTGGCCCTGGTACCCGATGCGGTCCGGAAGCTGGCTGCCGCCGGGCAGGAGGTCCTGGTCGAGACCGGTGCCGGGGACCGCGCGTGGTTCGCCGACGACGCCTACACCGATGCCGGGGCGAGCGTGCAGTCCCGCGCCGAGGTGCTGTCCGCCGCCGATGCCGTGCTGATGGTCGGCAAGCCGGACCGGCAGCTGACCGGCTCGCTGCGGGCCGGGCAGGTGCTGCTCGGCATGCTGTCGCCGCTGTCCGATCCGGACCTGGTCAGCGCCCTGGCGCAGGCCGGCGTCACCGCGATCAGCCTGGACATGATCCCGCGCACGCTGCCGCGGGCCCAGCCGATGGACGCGCTGAGCTCGCAGGCGAACATCGCCGGGTACAAGGCGGTGCTGGTGGCCGCCACCGCGTTCGGCCGGTTCTTCCCGCTGCTGATCACCGCGGCCGGCACCGCCCGCCCGGCCAACGTGCTGGTGCTCGGGGCCGGCGTGGCCGGGCTTCAGGCCATCGGCACGGCCCGCCGCCTGGGCGCCGTGGTCACCGCCTACGATGTGCGGCCGGAGACCAGGACCGAGGTGGCGTCGCTGGGCGCCACGTTCCTCGACCTGGCCTCGGTCGGCCCCGCCTCCGGCAGCGGCGGCTACGCCCGGGCGCTCACCGATTCCGAGCGCAGGGCCCAGCAGGACGAGCTGGAGCAGCACATCAGCCGCCAGGACGTCGTGATCACCACCGCCCAGGTGCCGGGGCGGCGCCCGCCGGTGCTGGTGACCGCCGACGCGCTGAAGTCGATGGCGGCCGGATCGGTGGTCGTGGACATGGGCGCGAGCGCACTGGGCGGCAACGTCGAGGGCTCGCTGCCGGACCAGACCCAGGTGACCGAGAACGGGGTCACCCTGATCGGCGCGGGCAACCTGCCGTCCACGATGGCCACGGCGGCATCCAGCATGTACGCGCGGAACATCAGCGCGCTGCTGCTCAACCTGATCTCCGATGGCGCGGTGGCCATAGATCCGGCCGACGAGCTGCACGCCGGCGTCGTGATCACCCGCGACGGCCAGATCGTGCACCCCGCCCTGGCGCCGCCGGGCGCGGCAGCTGCCACCACCGGCGCAACCGGGTCCTCGCCCGCAGATTCCGCTGGAGGTGCCGCCGATGTCGACGGGGTTTCTCACTGACCTGACCATCTTCGTGCTCAGCCTCTGGGTGGGCTTCGAGGTCATCAGCAAGGTGCCGGCCACCCTGCATACGCCGCTGATGTCGGCGGCCAACTCGATCCACGGGATCGTGCTGGCCGGCGCCATGCTGATCGCGGTCACCGCGAACAACGCGGTCGGCTACGTGATCGCGTTCGTGGCCGCCGCGTTCGCCGCGGCGAACGTGGTCGGCGGCTACGTGGTCACCGGGCGGATGCTCAAGATGTTCCGGCGGCGGCCGGCGGTCCCGCCTGCCGGTGCCAGGGCCGGTCAGAACGGCCAGTCCGGATGAGCGCTTTCAGCACGGTCATCCAGCTGATCTACGTGGCCGCGGCGTCCTGCTTCGTGCTCGGCCTGCACCTGATGAACACCCCGGCCACCGCGCGGCGCGGCAACCAGGTGTCCACCTGCGGCATGGCCGCCGCCATCGCGGCCACCCTGGCCCTGATCATCCACTCCGGCACGATCAGCGCCACCGGCTGGATCGTGCTCGCGGCCGGCGCCATGGTCGGCGCCGGCGCCGGGCTGTACTCGGCCAGGACCGTGCAGATGACCGCGATGCCGCAGCTGGTCAGCATGTTCAACGCGGTCGGCGGCGGCGCCGCCGCCCTGGTCGCCATGCACGACTACATGCGGCTGGTGAACGCGGGCAGCGTGCCGGTGTCGACCACGGTGCCGACCCTGCTCGACGTGATCATCGGGGCGGTGACGTTCTCCGGCTCGATCATCGCGGCGGGCAAGCTGCAGGGCGCTGATCACCTCGGCGCCGGTCACCTTCCCCGGCGCCCGCCTGATCAACCTCGCGCTGGCCGCGATCGCGCTGGGCACCGGCGGCTACCTGATCGGCAGCCCCAGCCTGGTCGGGCTGACCGTGGTGATCGTCGCCGCGCTGGTGTTCGGCGTGTCGATGGTGATGCCGATCGGCGGCGCCGACATGCCGGTGGTCATCTCGCTGCTGAACGCGTTCACCGGCACCGCGGTGGCGATGGCGGGCTTCGTCATCGGCAACTGGGCGCTGATCATCGCCGGCGCGCTGGTCGGCGCCTCCGGCGGGATCCTGACCAAGCTGATGGCCGACGCGATGAACCGGTCGATCGGGAACATCATCGTGGGCGGCTTCGGCACCGGCGACTCCGCCCCGGCCCCAGTCGGCGCCGGGGGCGACATCCAGGCCATCGCCGCCGACGACGCCGCCATCCAGCTCGCCTACGCCAGCAAGGTGATCATCGTGCCGGGCTACGGCCTGGCCGCGGCGCAGGCCCAGCACGAGGTAGCGGCGCTGGCCGACCTGCTGGAGTCGCGCGGCGTCGACGTCAGCTACGCGATCCACCCGGTGGCGGGCCGGATGCCCGGCCACATGAACGTGCTGCTGGCCGAGGCCAACGTGCCGTATCCGCTGCTGAAGGAGATGGACGAGATCAACCCGGAGTTCGCCCGCACCGACGTGGCCCTGGTCATCGGGGCCAACGACGTCACGAACCCGGCGGCCCGGCGGCCCGGCACCGCGATCTCCGGCATGCCGATCCTGGACGTGGACGAGGCCAAGAGCATCATCGTGATCAAGCGCTCGATGGGTCACGGCTACGCGGGCATCGACAACGAGCTGTACGTTAACCCCAAGACGCACATGTACTTCGCCGACGCCAAGAAGGCGCTGACCGAGCTGACCGCCGCGGTCAAGACCCTGGTCGGCTAAGGAGAGCGCGGTGCGGATCGACCGGCTCGACCAGCCGGACCCCCGGTTAGCCGACCAGCCCGGCTCGCGCCAGGACCTGCGCCAGCGCCTCGACGGCTTAGCCCGCGGCCACCCGTCCTCGCCGTACGACCAGGACGGCTCGCCCCGGTCGCCCGCCCCCGACCTGCGCCGCTACGAGCCACCCGAGCCGGACCCGGAACGCCCGGACTCCCCCGACCGCCCCGATCACCCCGATCGCCCCGATCGCCCCCGCCCGCTCACCGACGCCGAGCACTCCGACCACGTACGCGACGTCACCCGCCGCCTCGACCAGGCCCAAGCCGCCGGCCTCTCCACCGACCGCCAGCACACGATCGACCCGGCCAGGGAGGTCTGGTCGGACGAACGCGACGCGCTGCACGACGACATCATCGACACCTTCTCCGCCCGGTCAGCGGACGTGCCGTGCGAGCGCAAGGCGATCCTGGCCGGCGGACTGGGCGGAGCCGGGAAGTCAACGATCCTCGGCGAGCACGCCGGCATAGACCAGTCCAGGTACCTGACCATCAACCCGGACGAGATAAAGGAGGAGCTCGCACGCCGCGGCATGATCCCGCACGTCGAAGGACTCTCCCCGATGGAAGCCACCGACCTGGTCCACGAAGAGTCGTCGTATATCGCCAGGCAGCTAGCTCTTCGTGCTCAGGCTGATGGAAAGAACGTGATCTGGGACATCACCATGTCGTCACGCGCGTCGACAGAGCGCCGGATCAGCGAGCTACGCTCCAGCGGCTACGACCACATCGAGGGCATCTTTGTCGACATCCCGGTCGAGACCAGCGTCGACCGCGCCGATAGCAGGCACCGCGAGGGTCATGACAGTTACCAAGCCGGTCAGGGACTCGGCGGCAGGTTCGTCCCGCCCCAGGTAATCCGAGCGCAAGCCGACCCAGAATGGGGCAGCTCGAACCGGAAGACTTTTGAGGTCATTAAGTCACATCTCGACAAATGGTCCGTTTACGACAACTCTGTTGAAGGTGGTCCGCCAACGGTCGTGGATGCCAGCCGAGAGGACAGGGAATCTACATGACCAATGAAGTTACCGATCTTATAGCCGCACTCCGAGAGGGCTCGATGAGCCTGGACGAGGTAGCGCAGCGGTTCCGGAGCGGACCTGGCCACGCACCAAAGCCCCGCCATCCAGTACATACCTTGAGATGGCCGCAGCCGCCCAGCAAGACCCGGAACCGTATGTTCCTGGCTCCTTCGACCAGGTTGCCGCGGCATATCGACGCGGTGAGCTGACCAGGGCGCAGTACCGGGTGCTGGCTGAGGCGGTGGCCGACTCGTTCCGGGCGGAGGAATCGCGGCGGCCGAATCGGCAGTCCGGGGAAGAGGGCGCCGGGGTGGGGTGAGTATCGGCATTATGTGTGCAGTTACTCGCGTACCGGGACAGGGACCGTGACCGGGAGGAGATAGCCAGGTGCCGCAGCGTGCGGTGTTGACTCCGCTGCGCCGCTGGGATCCGGAGCAGATCGGCGGCTACCGGCTGCTCGGCCGCCTGGGCGCGGGCGCGATGGGGCAGGTCTACCTGGGCCGGTCGGCCGCCGGGCGACTGGTCGCGGTCAAGACGATCAAGGCCGAGCTGGCCGAGGAACCCGACTTCCGCACCCGGTTCGCCCAGGAGGTGGCCGCGGCCCGGCGGGTCAGCGGCGCCTTTACCGCCGCGGTCGTCGCGTCCGACTCCGAGGCCGACCTGCCCTGGCTGGCCACCGCGTACGTGCCGGCGCCGTCGCTGAGCCGGCTCGTGGCCGAGTGCGGCCCGCTGCCGGTGCCCGCGGTCTGCTGGCTGGCGGCCGGCTGCGCCGAGGCGCTGGAGTCGATCCACGCGGCCGGCCTGGTGCACCGCGACCTGAAGCCGTCCAACGTGCTGATTTCCCCGGACGGGCCGCGGGTGATCGACTTCGGGGTGGCCCGGGCGGCCGAGCGGATCCAGCTCACGGTCACCCGCGGCGCGGTGGGCACGCCCGCTTACATGGCACCCGAGCAGGCCAGGGACACCCGCCAGGCGACAACGGCCAGCGATGTGTTCTCGCTCGGGGCGACGATGCTGTTCGCGGCCACCGGGCACGCGCCCTACCAGGGCGAGACCGTGATGGACGTGCTGGTCCGGCTGGCCACCGAGCCGCCGGACCTGACCGGGCTGCCGCCCGACCTGGCCGGGCTGGTGCACGCCTGCCTGGAACGCGATCCGCGCAAACGGCCCGCCTCGGCCTCGGTGCTCGCCCGCCTGGCGCCCACGGTCGCCGAGGTGACCAACGGCTACGGCGGCGCGCCCCTATCCGGCGAGGCGCTGAGCCTGATCGACGCCTACCGCCAGGACCCGGTGCCGGCCGACTCGGTACAGGGCGAGACCGGCGAGGAGTCGACGTTCGGGTCGCTGCCGGCCGATGGCGCGCCGGCCCGGCTCGCCATCAGCCGGGCACCGGGACGACGGCAGAGCGCCGCCAGGCCAACGGACCGTGCCCGGCGCCGACCGGGCCGGCGCCGGGCACTCGGGCTCGTCCTGGCCTCAGCCGCCGTCGCGGCCGGACTGCTGGCTTCCGGCGCGGTCATCGGCGTCTCCATCTCCGACAGCCGCCCGCCGCCTCCGCCGCAGGGCAGCACCCTGCCGCCACCGCCGCCGGGTACCGGGCAGGCAGCGGGGCCGTCGTCGGCACAGCCGACGTCGCAGCGGCCGCGCATTACGCTCAGCCAGGGTCAGGGTGACGGGTACACCGGGTTCGTGGTGTATGGCGAGGGCTGGCCGCCGGGCCGCCGGGTGACCATAACCCTGGCCGGAATCGGCAGCTCACCCATCCACCCGACGGCTGACGGCGCGGGCACCTTCAGCTACACCATCAACCAGGGCCACGAGTTCTTCCCCGGCGCGCTGCCGCTGGGTACCTACCGCGTGACGGTCACCGGTGCCGGCGGGATCCTGGCCGCGGTCAGCTTCACGGTGAACCACAAGTTCCGGCCGTCATCGGGCCCGCGCTGACCTGCCCGTCCGTTCACCGTGGCGGCCAGCCGGTGGCCGCTGCCCACGCCTCGGCCTGCTCCAGGATGTCGAGAATGACCCCGGTCTTAGCCTCGGTGTAGGCCCAGCCGTCGTCGCTCCAGCGGCGGACGTTGGCCCGCTTGGCTTCGGCGTACCGGAGGCATGCGGCCGGGTCAGCCCGCAGGTAGTCGCGGAACAGCAGGTGGTCTCGCTCCCACCGGCCACCCGCGGCGCAGACATGCACGTGCACCTCGCGGGCCTGATCCGCGACCGGCCGGAGATAACGGTGCAGCTCATCCCGGCTGCGCAGGACCAGGCCGATCGCCTGCAGCCGGGGAACGTAGCCCGGCTCCGCGCCGAGATCAGCGACGCTCACCTGGATATCCACGATCGGCTTGGCCGCCAGGCCCGGCACGGAGGTGGAGCCCACATGCTCGATCCGGATGGCGGTGCGGCCCAGCGCGGCGGCCACCCGCTGGCACCAGCGCCGGTAGACCTGCGGCCAGGCCGGGTCGTAGTCGACCACGACCAGCGGCACGCTCGGCCGCGCCGAGTCCCTGGTGACGGTGAAGCCCGGCCACTTCTGCGCCGTCACCCGCTCGGCGAGGCTGAGCCGGGTCGCTGCCGGCAGCTCGTGCGCGGCCAGGCCCTGGGGAGCGGCGACCAGCTCGTACAGGTCAATGGCCGTGGCGCGATCTCCTTCGGCAGCGCGCAGCCGCAGCCACGCATCCCACGGTTCGGCCCCGTCGCTGACCCCGGCCGCCGCGAGCCGGTGCGCGAGCGTACGCTCGCCGCCAGCCGCGCCATCTGAGTGCCGCCCGCCCGTCACGCGCCCTACTCTACGAAGCGCCGCACGCGCCGGGTCACAGCACCTGGGTCCACCACAGGTCCTCCTGGCGGGAGCACCAGGCCGGGTCGGCCAGCCGGTCCAGGTCGGCGGCGGTGATCGTGCCGTTCTCGATCAGCACGCCCACCGCGACCTCGTCCGACAGCCGGGTACCCGGCCGGACCAGGCCGCGCTCGGCGATCTTGCGGCGCAGCACCTTGAGGTGCTCGCCGACCCTGGCCGACAGCCGGTCCCGGAACGCCGGATCGGTATCGAAGCACTCGATCTCGTGATGCGCGTCGGTGACCTCAAGTGCGGCCCTGGCGATCTCGGGCGTCCGCGGCAGCGGCGTGCTCCTGGCCGGGTCGATCAGCCAGGGGCGGCACCACATCAGGGCGACCAGGAACAGCTTGGTGTTCGGGTCCAGGTACAGCGGCAGCAGGGTGGCGTCGCCGTCCGCCCGCGCGGCGGCCGGGCCGGGATCGTCATCGCCCGCGGCGGCCCTGGCCGCGACGACCAGCCGCAGTGGCTGGCCCTCGTCCAGCATGGCTCGGGAGCCGACCAGCGCGGTGCCCTGGCGCACGAACCAGCCGACGGACGGCTCGCCGGGTTCCTCCAGCCGCGGCAGCCGGATCCGGTAGCCGGGGCCGTCCACGTACAGCGCGTGGGTGTAGCTGAGATTGGCCACCCAGGCACCCCCGGCCGTCGCGGTGATCGCGCCGGCCCGCCGGGACAGCCCGCGCCCGATCGAGACCAGCAGGTCAGCGTCCGGCCCGCGGCCGAACACCAGCCGGGTGCCATCGGCGATCCCGATCACGCGTCCCGACGGGGTGGTGAGGTGTGCGGTCACCGGGATAGCCTCAAGCGCCATTGCCGTCCTGTCGTGCTGCCGGAAGCACGTCCGGCCTGATCGCCGGCATGCGCGGTAGCGCATTGTAATTCTGGCCCGATTCCGGCCGCATCCCGGAGTTCGGGGATGGCCGGCCGGACGCGGCCCGCGGTTGGATCTAATCAGCCGGGGCGAGGCTGCTTCGCAGACCGGGCCGGCCGCCCGCGAGGACGGCCGTACCGGTCGGTTTCGGCCGACGGCAGGACAGGTCTCGCGATGGTTACCTCGAGCGGGGTCGTGGGGGGATCTGCCGCCTTGCGCAGTAGCCTCGCCCCGGCCACGCGGACCCCTGGCCCAGGTCCCGGTCGGGGCCCGGGGTCCGCGATCCCGGACTATCGTCGGTTCTCGCACCCACCCGACAGGTAGTTCGCGGAGGCCGCCGGTGAGCACAGTCGATGCCGACATCGAGGTACCCGAGGTTCCCGTTTCGGCTCCTGGTTGTGAGCTCACCGCGGCGCGGGAGGCCCGGGTCGGCGACATGACCGTGCGCCGCCTGCTGCCGCTGCGAGCCCGCCGCAGCATCGGTGCCTGGTGCTTTATCGATCACTACGGGCCGATGTCGGTGGACGGCGTGACCGGCATGCGGGTGCCGCCGCATCCGCACATCGGCCTGCAGACCGTGACCTGGCTGCTGTCCGGCCGGGTGCTGCACCGCGACAGCCTGGGCAGCGAGCAGCTGATCAGGCCCGGCCAGCTGAACCTGATGACCGCGGGCCTGGGCATCGCGCACGCGGAGGAATCGCTGGCGCAGCCGGATCCGCGGCTGCACGGGCTCCAGCTCTGGGTGGCGCTGCCGGACGCCTCCCGGCACGCCGAGCCCGCCTTCGAGCACCACGCGCAGCTGCCGGTCGCCGGGGTCGGCGGCTTCGCGATCACCGTCTTCATCGGCTCGCTGGCCGGGGCGGCTTCCCCGGCCCGCGCGTTCTCCGGCATCGTCGGCGCGGAGATCTTCGCGAGCCGGGACGCCGCCGGCGCGATCCCGCTGCAGCCCGGTTTCGAGCACGCGCTGCTGGTCCCGGCCGGCTCGGCTGAGGTGTCCGGGGCCGCACTGGCCTGCGGGACAACGCTGCGGCCGGGCCAGCTGCTCTATCTCGGCCCCGGCCGGGAGCAGGTCAGCGTGTCGGTGACGGCGGGCAGCCGGGTCATCCTGCTCGGCGGCGTCCCGCTCGGCGAGCCGCTGCTGATGTGGTGGAACTTCGTGGCCCGCACCCCGGAAGAGATCGCGGCCGCGGTGGCGGGCTGGCGGGAGGGCCGGTTCGGCGAGGTAGGCGGGTACGCGGGCGAGCCGCTGCCGGCCCCGGCGCTGGACACCCGCCTGCTGCGGCCACGGTCCTAGCCGACGCCCCACGTCCCCGGCAGGTCACCGCATGGCGCGCCAGACGATGGCGGCCAGCCCGTCGATGGTGTCGATCCCGTACTGCTCGGTCGGGTTCCCGGTGCTGAGCACCGCCATCAGGTAGTCCCGGCCGAGGCCGCGGACCCAGCCCACGCTGTTGATCTGCCAGTCGCTGTCCGTGCTGTCCAGCGGCAGCCAGCCGTTCTTCAGCGCGACCGTCACCCGCGGCGGCACGCCGCCGGTGATCCCCCACCGCTGGGCCGGGGTCACGTTCTCCAGCAGCGAGAGGGCATAGCCGCGGTCGGCACTGGTCAGCAGCGTGCCCGGCTGCACCAGCCCGCGCAGCAGCGCGATCTGGTCGGCGGGATCGGTCCTGGTCAGTCCCCAGCCGGGCCAGGGGAAGCCGGGGCACTGCACGCACCACGACGGCGAGGTGTGCGCCAGGCCGGCCGCCGCGTTGAACTTCCGGATGGCGGCCGGGCCGCCGGCCGCGTACCACAGGCTGGTGGCTGCGGAGTTGTCGCTGTCCTCGATCATGAGCCGGGCCAGTGACCGCTGGCCGGCCTGCAGCCCGGACCGGCCGTTCCGCGGCTCGGACAGCAGCGTTTCCAGGATGTCGAGCTTGACCACGCTGGCTTCAGCCTGCGGCGGCCCGTGCCCGAGCCGCCAGGCCTGGCCGGTGCCGAGGTCATAAACCGCGGCCAGGACCGTCCCGCCGCGGCCGGCCAGGTACCCGGTGGCCGCCGCGGCGAGCGGATCCCGGTGCCACCGGGCCGGTGCGGCGGTCCGGGCTAACCCGGTAACCGGGGGTGTCCGTGCTGGCCAGGCGGTCCGTGCCGGGGACGCCGCGGGGGGCGTGCCGCGAGCGGGCGGGTGCGCCGCCATGGCGCCGGTGATCAGCCGCACCAGCACCACCGCCACCACGATGAGGCACGTGCCGGCGGCCGCCAGCACGACCAGCGCCGCCCTGCCGCCGGCCTGCCTCATAGCTGGCTCCACTGATAGGAGGTCAGCCCGTACAGGTCCGCGATCGGGTCCCAGGAACCGACAAACGCCTGCTTGCTGACGGTTGCCCGGTCATCCGGGCCGACCGCGGCCAGGTAGCCGGGGTCGGAGTGATCGCCGCGAACGCAGCCGTCCAGTACCTCATCGCGGGCCCACCGGGCGAAATCACGGTCCGCCTGGATCGAGGCCCGCCACGCGCTGGCAAGGGATGCCAGCATCGGCGCGGGCAGATCAGCGCGGCCGGGCAGGTCCGCGAGCTGGCTGAGCAGGCTCTGCCGGGAGGCGGCCGCACCGCTGAAGACCTGCGGATCCTGGCTCAGCGTCGCCCCGCAGCCATTGACGGTGCCGACCGCGGCCACGACCGAGCTGCGGTCGGAGACGCTCTGCGTGAGCAGGCCGGCCAGTTCCTGCGCCGCCTGTTCCCGCGTCGGCTGCCCCGGCGCCGGCTGCGATGACGCGGCCGCGGGCGCGGCAGGCACCGATTCGCCGGGCGCGCCCAGCGAGGACCCGGGTACGGCCGCGGGCTCCCGGCCAGCGGCGGCCGACTGGTGTCCCAGCGTGTGCCAGGCGAACACCGTCCCGCCGGTCCCGGCCGCGGCCAGCACCGTGGCCACGCCGCACACCAGCAGCCAGCGACCGCCGGTCCATCCGGAGGCAGATAACCGGCCCGGCACCGCCTCGGCCATCACCGCCGGCTCGGCCGCCGCCGTGCCGCAGCTGGAGCAGAACCGCGTTCCGGCCCGAAGCGGCTGACCGCACCCCCGGCAGGGCGGCCCGGTCCGGCCCGGTACGGCCTGGCTGGCCCGGGTGCCGGCGGTCCTGGCCCGGCTGGTGCCGGCGATGGCTCCGGCCGCGACCAGCAGGGTTATGAGGCTGACAGCCGCGATGATCAGCATGGCCGCGCCGACCCAGATCCCGGCGGTACCCAGGCTGGAAAGATCCTGCGCGGCACGGCACGAGTTCGCCGCGTTCGAGTCGAAAGCCTGGCCGAGCTGGCCCAGGCCGCTGTTGCAGACGGCCACCATATTGGCCTGAGAATGCTTCAGGATCAGGCCGCCGACGAGCAGCAGCAAGCCGGTACCGACTCCGCCTCCGGCCCCGAGCACGCCTCCGTTCTTTGCCATTTCCCCTCCCCCTAGTACGGCTGGATGACCTCCAGCCGGATGTGACTAAGGCCGCGCGCCCCCACCGGCGCGCGGCCTGGATCGCCGTTATTGCGCATTTCCGGCTTTCTGCTGGGTCACCGAATCTCCCTGTTTCGTTATTAACGGAAAACAGTCCCCGCGTCTAGCCCTTATGCCCGATAGCGGCGGCCGCGATTGAGTAGACGGGCTCAGGCGTGCGAACGGGCGCCGGCCCAGGCTGGTGCCATGAACCCGCTATCGCCTCAGCTATCGCCGTACCAGCCGCCGCCGGTCAGGAGCGGGCGCTCGGTATGGACATACCTCGGCATCATCCTGGCCGTCGTGCTCGTCGTCGGCGGCCTCGCCTTTGTCGGCCTGGTCGCGCTCTACATCGTCGCCCTGAGCAACTTCGGGAGCAACAAGTGATCCGCCGGGTGCGCCTGGTCGTGCTGGTCACCCGTCCGGCCGTCATCTGCCTGCTGGCCACCTTCGCCGGCATCGGCCTGGCGCTGGGCAGCCGGACCGAGGATCTGCCGCTGACGGCCAGGGTGCTGGTCGCGATCAGCGGCTTCCTGCTGTTCTCGGTGGCCTGCAACGACCTGGCGGACGAGCGGATCGACCGGATCAACCTGCCCGGTCAGCGGCCGCTCGGCCGGCCTGGTCACCCGGTCCGGTTTCGGCCTGATCGGCGGCACGGCGGCGGTGACGGCGCTGGCGGTGAGCGCGACTCTGGGCTGGCCGGTGCTGCTGGTCCTGGCCGGCGGCATGGCGGTCAGTGCGGCTTACTCGCTGCGGCCGGTGCGGCTGGCCGACCGGGGCGCGGTGGCCTCGCTGGTGCTGCCCGCCTGTTACGCGGCGGTGCCCTACCTCACCGGAGCACTCGCCGCCCGGGTTCCGCTGCGGCCCGCCGGGCTGCTCCTGCTTGCCGGGCTGTACCTGGGGTTCATCGGCCGGATCCTGCTCAAGGACTTCCGGGACGTGCGGGGGGACGCCCTGTTCGGCAAGCGGACCTTCCTGGTCCGGCACGGCCGCCGCGCCACCTGCGGGCTCAGCGCCTGCTGCTGGCTGGCCGGGACCGTGGTCATGCTGGCCGCGGTGCCCCGGCTGACCGTCGTGCTGGCCGGCGCGGAGACGGCGGGCCTGGCCGGGGCGCTGGCGCTGCTGCGCGCGCTGTCCAGAGCGCGGGGCGCGCGGCGGGATGAGTTTCTGATCTCGGCCATCGCGATCATCGGGCGCGGCATGATGCTGGCGCTGCTCACGCACCTGTCGATGCTGTCGGCAGGCTGGCCCGTCCGCCGGTACGACGCGGTGCTCGCGGCCTTGTGCCTGCTGATCGCGGGCCAGGCGACGCAGATGGCACGCCGCGGGCCGGCCGTTCGGCCGGCGAGTCCCGAAGCGAGCGTCCCGGCATCGGCAGACCTTCCGATCTGCGGACATTAAGGTCATGGGCATGGCCGACCAGATGTGGCGGGTCGTCGCCGTCTTCCGCCTGGTCACCCTGGCGTACGCGGCGGTGCTGATCCTGCGCGGCGACCACGGCTACGCCCATCCGGCCGGCGGCCTGCTGGTACTCGCGGTCATGGCCGGCTGGACCGCGGCGACCGTGGCCGCCTATGCGCTCCGGGCGTGGCGGACCGGATGGCTCATCGGCGCCGACATCGCCGTGGCCGCGGCCGCCGTGCTCAGTACCCGGTGGGTGATCAGCGCCGCGGCGATCGGCGCGGGCGCGGTGACCCTCCCCACGACCTGGGCCGCCACCCCGGTCCTGGCCTGCGCGGTGGCCGGCGGGCCGTGGGTCGGCCTGGCCGGCGCGGCGGTTATCGCGGCGGCTGACCTCATCGAGCGCCGGGCCCTGCCGCAGGCCACGTTCAACAGCATCGTGCTGCTGCTGATCGCCGGCGGGGTCGGCGGCTACGTGGTCCTGCTCGGTCTGCGGGCCGAGGCCGCGATGGATCGGGCCGCCCGCCGCGATGCATCGATCGCGGAGCGAGAGCGGATCGCGCGCGGCATCCACGACTCGGTACTGCAGGTCCTGGCGCTGGTCAGCAGCCGGGGCAGGGCTCTCGGCGGCGAGGCGGCCGAGCTCGGCCGCCTCGCCGCCGAGCAGGAGGGCGCGCTGCGGGCCCTGATCACCAGCGACGCCGCGGCCGACCGCGACGGAACCGGGCTGGTCGATCTCCGCGCGCTGATCGAGCCTCACGCCGGCGCGCAGGTGAGCGTGTCCTGCCCGGCCACCGCGGTCCTGGTGGCCGAGGCAGCCGGCCGGGCGCTGGCCGCCGCGACCGGCGAGGCACTGGTTAACGTGGGCCGGCACGCCGGCCACGGAGCACGTGCCTGGGTGCTGGTCGAGGACGAGGGCCATGCCGTGACGGTCAGCGTCCGGGACGACGGGGCGGGCCTCGCGCCCGGCCGGCTAGACGAGGCGGCGAGGTCCGGGCGGCTGGGCGTATCGCACTCGATCATCGGCCAGCTGCGGGCGGTCGGCGGCAGCGCGTCGCTGACGTCAGCGCCTGGCCAGGGAACGGAGGTGGAACTCCGTGTCGCCAGGAGCTGACGAACAGATCCCGCCGGTCCGGGTCCTCGTCGTGGACGATCACCCGATCTGGCGCCAGGGCGTGGCCGACGGCCTGACCGAAGCCGGGTACCCGGTGGCGGGCACCGCGGCCGACGGTGCGCGGGCGCTGCGGGTGGCCGCGGCAGTCAGGCCGGACGTGGTG
This sequence comes from uncultured Actinomycetota bacterium, assembly GCA_963719705.1. GTDB lineage: Bacteria > Actinomycetota > Actinomycetes > Streptosporangiales > Streptosporangiaceae > CAVRCV01. The sequence goes on along the minus strand of CAVRCV010000001.1, from coordinate 170,268 downwards.
CTGCTCGACCTGCACCTCCCCGACCTGTCCGGGGCCGAGGTCACCCGGCGGCTGCTGGCGCTGGATCCGTCGATCCGGGTGCTCGTGCTGTCGGCCAGCGGCGAGCGCCAGGACGTGCTCGACGCGATGACCGCGGGCGCCACCGGTTACCTGGTCAAGTCGGCCGAGATGACCGAGCTGGTGAGCGCGGTGCGGTCGACGGCGGCCGGGCGGGCGGTGTTCACTCCCGGCCTGGCCGGCCTGGTCCTCGGCGAGTTCCGCCGGCTGACCGGGAGCCCCGGCCCGCGGCAGCCGGCCGCTCCTGCCCTGACCAAGCGGGAGACCGAGATCCTCCGGCTGGTGGCCAAGGGCCTCACCTACCCGCAGATCGCGGCCAGGCTCTCGCTGTCGTTCCGCACCGTGCAGAACCATGCCCAGAACACCCTGGTCAAGCTGCAGCTGCACAACAAGGCCCAGCTCGTCAGGTACGCGATGGAGCAGGGCATCGAGTAGCTGTGCCAGCCGGGAGGGGCCGGTGTAGTTCCGGCGCGGCCGGGTAGCACTGGAACCCAGGCCGGTGGTTTACTGAGCACGATCTATTCCTATTAATCATACTTGTAAAGTAGGCTTATGCAGCCCCTCAGGTGCCGAGGAGACAGACGATGGCCCTGCCGGACTTCTTCATCGCCGGTGCCCCGAAGGCGGGCACTACCGCGCTGCACGCGGCGCTGGCCCAGCATCCCGCGCTGTACATGTCGCCGGTCAAGGAGCCCAAGTTCTTCCTGACCGACGGGCCGCCCCCGGTCCGCGGCGGCGGGCCCGGCGACCTCAAGACCTACCGCGAGCACGTCTGGCGGCGGGAGGACTACGAGGCTCTTTTCGAGGCCGCGCCGCCGGGCGCGCTGCGAGCCGAGTCCACGCCGTTCTACCTGCACAACACCGGCGCCCAGCGACGGATCCGGGCCCTGATCCCGGCAGCCAGGCTGATCGTCGTGCTGCGAGACCCGGTGGAGCGGGCCCATTCCAACTGGGCTCACCTGTGGTCGGCCGGGCTGGACCCGGCCGACGACTTCCTGGCCGCCTGTGGCCAGGAGCAGCAGCGCATCGCGGCAGGCTGGGCGGAGTTCTGGCGCTATCTTGAGCTCGGCCGGTACGGCGAGCAGCTCAAGCACCTGTACGAGGTGTTCCCGCGGCAGCAGGTGCTGGTGTTCCGCTACCGTGCGCTGATCGAGCGGCCGGCCGAGATGCTGGACCGGATCTGCGCGTTCCTGGGCGTGGCCGAGGGCGTCCTCACCGGCCTGCCCAGGGAGAACGTCACCGCCCACCCGCGGCCGTCGCTGCGGCACCGGGCGGTGTCACGCGGGCTGCGCGCCACTGCGTCCGCGGCTGCCGTGCTGCCTGCCGCCGGTGCCCTGACCGATTCACTGGAACGGCTCCTGCAGCGGGACGGCCCGCCGCGCCAGCCGCTGACCTGGGCCCAGCGACAGGCGCTGATCCCGGAGTTCGAGTCCGACATCCGGCTGCTGGAGGCCGTCACCGGGGAGGACTTCGGCGACTGGCTGCAGCCGCGTGGCGAGTCGGGCGGCCGGGTCGGTGCCAGGCCGACGGGTCAGCGACAGGCCCGCAACGGCCGGCCCCGCGCCTACTGACCGCCGGCCGCACCGCCGCGAGAGCCGCCGGATCGCAGCTCGGTGCGCAGCTCGTGCGCGCCGTCCGGCCGGGTCATCTCGTAGTAGTAGCGCTCGCCCGGACCGCCGGGGTCGAGGATGCTGAGATAGCGAAGCCCGCCGCGGCCGAACGGCGACTGGGCGATCTGGCCGTCCGCGGTCAGCGCGCCGGGCCGACTCCCGGTGGCGATCCCGGTCCGCTCCTCGAAGTTCTCCGCCGCGCTGGCCCGCCCGTCGTAGTAGGCGACGACCGAGCCGGCCGCCAGCCGGACCGCGCTGACCCGGACGCCGCGCGAGTCCCAGCCCTGTGACCGCGGGCTGAGCGCGGTGCCCTGCCAGGCCCAGTCCAGGCCGTCCCGGCTGGTGGCGTACCAGCTGGTCATCCGGTCGGTCGCGTCCGGGTCGGCCAGCGGGTGCACCGAGGCCCACAGGTGCCACTGGCTGCCGTCATGGACGATGACCGGGTCCTTGACTCCGGTCTGGGTGTCGCCGGGCAGTACCACCCGGCTCTGCCGGGGGTCGAACCGATCGGGACGAGCCGCCTCGATCACCTCGACCCGCCAGTGCTTGGTGCCCGGCGTGGCACAGCTCAGGTACAGCCGCCAGGTCCCGTCCGGCACCGCGACGATGGCTGGCCGCTCCAGCGACTCGGCGCCCATCTCGTCCTTGCTGACGGTCAGGATGGTCTCGAACTGCTCCCCGTCGGCCGACCTGGCCACCACGACCGCGAACCCGCGCCCCTGCCCGATCGGCTGCCGCAGCCGGTAAGCAAGGTAGATGTCGTCCCCGGCGCGGGCCGCACTGTGCTTAGTCACACTGTGCTTAGCCACACTGTGCTTAGCCACACTGGGCCCCCCGGCCCACATCCCGGCGCCGGGCCCCGGCGGCGGGATGACGACGACGGACCTGTCGGGCTGCGGCATCAGGGCGGCTAGCTGTGTGTCACGGCCATGGGAGATCACAACGGAACAATAAGTGACGAGTCGCCGCGCCGCCTTCTTTCTCGCTCACCTCGTTTCCTGCCGAGTACGGCGACCGTAGGATCAGGCTGCCGAGCGGGTCAGCGTGTGCTGTAGCCGCGCCGGGAAGGGGCTGAGCTTTGTGGCTGGTGGCATGGTCACGCGGTCCAGGGACGGCAGCACGTGGCGCATCGGGACAGACGCCGAGGTGGGCTGGATCGCTGCGGGCACATCCCGGAACCGGACCATTACCGGTGCCATCCCGGCCGTCTTCGGGGCCTATGCCACGGTACTGGTGGCCTACGGCGAAGAACGGGACGCGCATGACCGGGCTCTGCTCACGCTGCTGGGCGAGCAGTCGCCGGACCAGCGGTGGTGGCTGGGTTATCTGGACACCGGCGTCGACGACGTTGTCTTCCCCGATACGCCCAGGGTGACCTTGTACGCCGGGTGGGACTACGTGCTGATCGAGGCGGGACCAGACCAGGCCGCGGCCTGGCGCCCGGATGACGGCCGCGCGTACGGGACGGGTGACCTGCCGAACCTGATGTTTCCCGCCGACCACTCCTGGCTGGTGTCGACGCTGTGGGACGACGACTGGACCTGCATCGGCGGACCGGCGTACCTGGTGAACGCGATCCTGCGCCACCCTGATCTGCACGCGAGGTCGGTGGCCATCGGCCAGGACGCCACACCACCAGGTCATGAGGCGCTGTGACGGTACGCTTCGGCAGCGGCGAGCATTCCCATCTGCGCGATGTTCCCGCCGGTTCAGGCGGCGGTGCTCGGGGGCGGCGCGTGACTGCGCAGGTGCCTAGTGCCGTCCGGACTGACGGCGGTCACCGTGCCGTCCGGATGCAGCCTGATCTGCCAGCCCCACCGATGAATCGCTATCAGATGGTGGAAACTGCACAAGCTCAGCAAATTAGTCAGCTTCGTCGGGCCGCCCTCGGACCGGTGCACGATGTGATGCACCTGAGTCGCCGCCACCGGCTGATCACAGCCCGGGAAACGGCACCGCCGGTCCCGGCGGGCCACCGCCCGCCGCAGATGCACCGGGATCGTCTCGGTAATCGCGCCGACATCCAGCGGCAGGCTGACCGAGGCGACCAGGTCCTCGGGCAGCCCGGTCCGCAGGTAAGCGGCCACGCCATCGGGACCGGACAGCACGTCGGTCGCCCACTGCAGCAGCTGCCACCGCGCCGCCGACCCGGCCCGCTCCCGCCGCGCGGCGGCCCGCGGGCCCTCGGCAGCGCGGATCTTGCCGCCGGCCAGCGCGGCGGCGAGCTTGTCCAGCAGGTCACGATCGACATGACCGGTCACCATCGGCACGATCGCCGCGTCGCAGTCATCACCAGGCCCCGCCGGCGGCCACGGCCCCGCCGCGGCCGGACCCGGGGCCGGGGCTGCACCGCCGGTCCCGTGCTGGCCAGCCTCATGCTGGCGGCGGAGCTGATCCAGGGTCACAGACAGGTGCAGCTGCGCCGGCTGACCGGCCCGGTCCGGCAGGCACCCGCTGCCCAGCAGCCGACGGCACGCCTCCGCCAGAGCATCATGGTCACGCTGGGCCCGGCTGCGGGTGTCCTCCGGCCCGGCCTTCTTCCCCAGGCAGTCCAGCACCGCGCGCAGCGCCGCCTGGCACTGCGGCGTCAGCTCCCCGGCCAGGCTGCCCGACCCGCGGAACGTCTCCGCCAGCCGCACCCACCGGTCCCCGAACCCGTCACCGTCCCGGTCCGGCCCGGCGGTGCGGCGGCGGATCTCCTCCGCCAGCGCGGCCAGGTCACCCAGCTCCGCCCCGGCCCCCGCGGCCTCCAGCAAGATCGCGTCCGCGTCCGCCCGCGCCGCCTCGGGCAGCTCGCCGGTCCAGCCGCAGATCGCCCGGGCGAACGACTCCGACACATCCCCGGCGGCCAGCGCCCGCCGCACCGCCGGGTGCGCGGCCAGCCGCCGCATCCACCCCACCGCCCCGGCCGCCGCGCCGGGCGTCATCTGGCACTGCCACTTCAGCCACGTCCGCGCCGACCCGTGACCGTCGTCCTGATACCCCGCCTGCCCGGTAAACGCGCCCAGGACCGACGCATGGGCAGCGGTGGAAAGGGCAGTCAGCCGCCCCAGTCCCCGCAGGCACTCCGCCTGCACGGCAGCGGGCAGCGACGCCACCTCCGCACCGGCCAGCCACGCCAGCCCGCGCTGCGCCATCGCCACCGCATCCGCGGCACACGACGGCTCACCGGACTGGCCTGGTAAGCACATGAGCAACCTCCAGGAACCTCATGGGCTGCCGACGGCACGCTAGGAGCGCGAAGCTCACCGGCGCGGCGGCGCCACGTGTAGCACACGGAACCGGTATGAGAGCGGCCGGGCAAGTCCCGGACCGGGCAGGGGTTCGCAGCCTTCTCGAACGCTGCTGCCATACGTATCCGGAAGACCGTGGCCGGGGAAGTGGCCCTGCTTCTCGAATACAAGTACTACTTTAGCACGGCACCACGACAAAAGCACGCGCAAACCTGCCGGATTCCGTAACTTCCCGCCGCTGGATCTGCACCGGGCACTAGCACTAGCACTAGCACTAGCCTCGATCCTCTTTGCTGGCCAGGGCGATCCAGTTGCCGTCCGGGTCGGCGACGTAGGCGCGGCGGTGGCCGGAGAAATGGGTGACCGGCTCGGCCAGGACCGGGGTTCCGGCGGCGCGCAGGGTGGCGACCAGGGCGTCGGCCGAATCGCATCCCACGGTGAGCTCCATGGGGTGCCCGGCCGTCGGTGCGGGCAGACCTTCCCGCACCACAGCGTCGCGGTTGCTGAGCGCGATGACGGTATCGCCGAGGCGTAGTTCCACGTGCTCGGCGGGACCTTCGGCAGGGTGCTGGAAGGTCTGCGTGCCGCCGAGCAGGTCACGGTAGAAACAGGCCGCTCTGGCGACGTCAGCGACATAGAGATGAGGCATAACGGACAGGACTGCCATCTGCTTGCTCCTTCGGGTGGTGCGGCGGCTAGGTCAGGTGGTTCTGCGGCGGCTAGGTCGTGCGGCGACATGCCGGGCGTAGACGAACAGCGGCTCACCGCCGTTCCGGTCGAGAATCCTGCGCATCCGCTCGGCCTCCGGGCCGTAGCGCTCGAGGTGGCGGTGGGTAAGGTCGACGCGCGTCACGTCCGGCCCCTCGGGCGTGAACGTGACCTCGATCTCCGAGCCGCGGACCGGATCCGGCTCGTACGTCCAGGCCGGGCTGACCTGCCAGGTCAGCAGCAGCCGGTACGGCGGCTGCCAGGCCAGCACCATGCCCCAGTCGGTCTCGGTGCCGTCGGCGGCCCGCTCGTACCACCGGCCGCCCTGGAACGGCTCCAGGATTGCCTCGGTCCCGTGCGGCTCGGCGAGGTGATGGGTGGCGACGGGCCACCACGCCAGGCCTGCGAAGACCTCGAACGCGACGCTGAGAGGCGCGTTCACCCGGACGGTCTTGGCGACCAGGATCTCCTGACCGGTGTTAATGTCCTGCTCCTTTGCCCGGATCTCGGCGGCATGGGCGTAGGCCGCCAGCGATCGCTCCCAGTACCAGTCAAGGTGGTTGCGCACCCGCCGCAGCGCGTCGGGCTCAAGGTGGTAGACCCGGCGGTTGCCGACGGCGTCGTCGCCCACCACCCCGGCGGCCTTGAGCACCCGCAGGTGCATCGACACGGCGGCCCGGCCGATCGGCATGCCCGCGGAGATGCCGCCGACGTCGAGCGGGCCGGCGGCCAGCCGCCCGACGATCCGGCGCCGCATCGGATCCCCGAGCGCGTCCAGCACCGAATCTATGTCAATATCCATTGACCATCAATATAAATTGACGCTCTGCCTGAGTCAACACCGCTTCTCGTTGCTGTTTGACTGAATATCTGTTATACAGTTAGACATGACGACGATCGAGATGGTATCGGTCGCCGACGCGGTGGCGGGCGAGCTACGCCGGCGGCTGCTGGCCGGCCAGTACCAGGGGGGCAGGGAACTGCGCGACACCGACCTGGCCGAGGAGTTCGGCGTCGCGCGGCCCACCGTCCGGGCCGCGGTCCAGGAACTGGTCGCCGACGGCCTGCTGGAGCGCGGCCGGGGGCGCAGCGCCAGGGTGCGGTCGTTCACCGCGCTGGACGCGGTCGACCTGTACCGGCTGCGCCGTCCGGTCGAGCTCGCCGCGGTACGGCTGGCCATCGAGGACGGCCGAACGCTGACCGGCGTCGAGCAGGCAGCAAGCGCGTTCGCCGCCCTGCCGGACCGGGTGACCTGGGACGTGGTGGCCGACCATGACATCGCGTTCCACCGCGCGGTACTGACCGCGGCCGGGTCACCCCGGCTGCTGCGCGCGTTCGACGGCGCGGGCGCCGAGCTACGCCTGCTGATCGCCCAGCTCCGGCCCGCCTACCAGGACGCGAGCGAGCTGGCCGCCGAGCATCTCGCCCTGCTCGCCGCCCTGCGCACCGGAAAGGTCCGGGCCGCGACGCAGGCCTGGCAGCATCACCTCGACCTCGGCGAGCAGTTCTTCCTGGACCTGATCGAGGAGCACAACCATTGAGATTCTCCGACTTCGAGGCGCTGAGCTTCGACTGCTACGGCACCCTGGTCGACTGGGAGTCCGGCCTGCTCGCCGTGCTCCAGCCCTGGGCGCAGCGCCGCGGGCTCGCCATCGGCGGCGAGCAGCTGCTCAGCGCCTACGCCAGGCACGAGGAGCAAGCCGAGGCCGAGCACCCGGCGCAGGCGTATCCCGGCATTCTCGCGCGCACGTTCCGCGCCCTCGGCGCCGAGCTTGGCGCGCAGGTCAGCGACGAGGACGCGGCCGCGCTGGCAGGGTCGGTGCCGGACTGGCCCGCGTTCACCGACTCCCATGACGCGCTCACGGCGCTCGCCGGGCGGTTCAAGCTGATCATCTTGTCCAACGTGGACCGCGCCTCGTTCGCCGGCAGCCAGGCCCGGCTCGGCGTGACGTTCACCAGCGTGCTCACCGCGCAGGACATCGGCAGCTACAAGCCCGCACCGCGCAACTTCGCCGCGCTGATCGAGGAAAGCCGCCGGCTCGGCATCGGCGACGGCAGGCTGCTGCACGTCGCGCAGAGCCTGTTCCACGATCACGTCCCGGCCCGCCGGGCGGGGCTGCCGAGCGTGTGGATCAACCGCAGGCAGGGCCGGCCGGGCTCGGGCGCGACGCCGACCGTCCCGGCGGGCGCGCGCCCGGACGCGCAGTTCCCCTCGATGGCCGCGTTCGCCGCCGCGGCGGCGGCCGGATAGCGCGCCCAGACCAGGACCAGTAACGAATAGCCGGGCGCTCACCCGGCCAGCGGGCCACTGCCGTCGTGGTGCCACTTCAGGATCGACGCGCCGATCTCGGTCACCAGCGGATCCCGCAGGAACTGGTAGTGATCGCTGTCGACCCGCACGGTGGCAACCGGGCCGCCGAGCACCCGGGGCCAGTCATCGCGGAACCGCGCGTTCGGCGACCCGTCGGCACTGACGATCAGCGCCGGGACTCCGGCGACTGCGGCGGCCGGGGTGTATCCGGCCAGCATCTGGACCTGCGCCCGGAACACCGCGAACCGCCGCTCCAGCTGGCCGGCCCAATCCTGGCTAGCGCTATCCCGGTCAGCACTGTTCTGGTCAGCACTGGCCGCGGCCAGCCGTTCGGCCAGCCAGGCGAGCTGGTCAGCCGCGGGGACGGTGGCCGGGTCGGGCAGCCCGCCGGGATCCAGGCCCAGGCTGAGCGCCGCGTCGGTGAGGAACTGGCCGGCCAGCTCCGGCTCGCCGGGCTGGCCAATGCCGGGTAGCGCGAACGGGGCGTCCAGCAGGATCAGTGCGGACACCTGCTCGCCCGCCTGTGCCAGCCGCCGGGCGATCTCGAACGCGATCACGCCGCCCATGGACCAGCCGCCCAGCCGGTACGCGCCCGAGGGCCGGACGGCCCGGATCCGCTCGGTGTAGTCCGCCACCAGGGCGGCCAGCGAGGCAGGAGTGCCGCCGTCCAGGGTCAGGCCAGGGGCCGCGATCCCGTAGCTGCGGTAGGCGCCAGCCAGCTCGGCGGCCAGCCGGGCGTAGCAGAAGACCGTGCCGCCGACCGGGTGGATCCAGAACACCGGCAGCTCGCCGGTCCCGCTGCTCAGCTCCACCAGCGGCCCGGCGCCGGCCGACGGCTCCCGGCCGGCCGAGCCGGTCTTCGCCGCCTCGATCCAGGCGGCCAGCTGCCGGGGGGCGGGGTGCAGGAAGATCGTGCTGACCCCGACGTCGACGCCGAGCTCGCGGCCGATCAGATCGACCAGCCGCATCACCTGAAGCGAGCTGCCGCCGATCGCGAAGAACCCGTCGTCCGGGCCGACCCGGTCCCGGCCGAGCACCCGGCCGAACAGCCCGGCCAGGATCTCCTCGGTCACCGTGGCCGGACCGGACTGGCCAGGCCGGGGCCGCGGCGGCGGCAGCGCGGCCCGGTCGATCTTGCCGCTGGCGTTCAGCGGGAACCCGGTCACGATCTCCAGGTACCCCGGCACCAGATAACCGGGCAGCGTCCTGGTCAGGTGCGCCCGCAAGCCGGCCAGATCCGCCTCGCGGATCGCGTCAGCGCCGGGGGCCAGCCGCAGGTACCCGGCCAGCTGCCGCTCCCCCGCCGGGTCGGTGACCACGCTGACCACGGCCTGGGCGACGGCCGGGTGCGCGGACAGGGCCGCCTCGATCTCGCCCAGCTCGACCCGCAGGCCGCGGACCTTGACCTGGTCATCGGTGCGGCCGACGAACACCAGCGCGCCGTCGGCGCGGCGCCGCACCAGGTCACCGCTGCGGTACAGGCGGGCGCCCGGCGGACCGAACGGATCCGGGACGAACCGCGCGGCGGTCGGCCCCGGCCGGCCCAGGTAGCCGCGCGTTACCCCGGCCCCGCCGACGTAAAGCTCCCCCACCACCCCGGCGGGCACCGGGTTCAGCCACCGGTCCAGCACGTAGGCCCGGTAGTTCGGGATCGGCAGGCCGATCGGCGGCGGGCCCGGCGCGGCGTCCAGCTCGTGGCAGGTCGAGGTCACCGTTGTCTCGGTCGGGCCGTAGCCGTTGACCAGCCGCAGGCCGGGGCGAGTCCAGCGGCGGGCCAGCTCGCCGGGCAGTTCCTCGCTGCCGGTCATCAGCACCTTCAGGCCCGGCAGCTGCTCGGTGCTCAGCAGGCTGAGCACCGCGACCGGCAGGTCGACGTAGCCGATGCCGGCCTGCCGGATCAGCGCCGCCAGCCGGGACGGGGTGTGCAGGGTCTCGGCGGGTGCCAGCACCAGGCGGCCGCCGGCCAGCAGCGGCATGAACATGTCGGTGACCGACACGTCGAAGCTGAACGAGGCGAACTGCAGCAGCACGGTGGCCGGTCCGTGGCCGTACCGGTGGTTCATGGCCTGCACCGCGCTGACCGCCTGGCGGTGCTCCACCACCACGCCCTTGGGCTGGCCGGTCGAGCCGGACGTATAGATCACGTAGGCCACGTTCGCCGGGCTGACCGGCCCGCCGGGCACGGCCGGGCTCGACCGGGCATGACTGGCTCGCCGGGCACGGCCTGGCCGGACCGGACGTTCAGCACCGTGACCGCGTCCGCCGCGGGGAGTACGTCCAGGGTCGAGTCGTCGGCGAGCAGCATCGGCATGGACGTATCGTTCTGCAGGAAAGTCAGCCGGTGCGCGGGCAGGCCAGGGTCGAGCGGCACGTAACCCGCGCCCGCGGTGAGTATCCCGAGCACTCCGGTCAGCCGTGGCAGCCCGGCCGGGAGGCACACCCCGATCAGGACCTCGGGACCGGCGCCGAGCCCGCGCAGCCGCCGGGCTATCCCGCTGGCCCGCAGGCCGAGTTCCGCATACGACAGGTGCTCGCCCTGGTACTGCGCCGCCACCGCGTCCGGGGTGCGCTCTGCCTGCGCCCCGACGCCCTGGTGCAGCAGCAGCGGCGGGAACGCGACCGCGGTGTCATTCCACTCCGTCAGCTCGCGGCGCAGCTCGGCGGCGGTCAGCAGGGGAAGCCCGGAGAGAGGCGCCGACGGGTCGGCCACGATCCCGCGCAGCAGCACCTCCCAGTGCCGCAGCAGCCGCTCGATCGTGCCGCGGTCGAACAGTGCCGTCTTGTACGAGCACTCGAACCACAGGCCCTCGGCCCGGGCCTCGGCCAGGAAGTCCAGGTCGAACTTCGCCGCGTTGATGCCGACGACCAGGTCGGTGAGGGCGAACTCGACCCCCGGCCGCCGCCGGGACCGGGGCGTCGTCCCGCTCGGCATAGCTCAGCGCGATCTGGAACACCGGCGACCGGCTCGGGTCGCGGTCCGCTCCCAGTGCCTGCACCAGCCGGCCGAACGGCAGGTCCTGGTGCGCGTAAGCGCCGGTGATCGCCTCCCGCACCCTGGCCAGCAGCTCGGTGAACGCCGGGTCGCCGGATGCGTCGGCCCGGATCGGCAGCGTGTTGACCAGGAAACCGATCACCGGTGCCAGCTCGGCCTGCACCCGCCCGGCGCTGACCGTGCCCACCACCAGGTCGTCCTGGCCGGTGTACCGGGCCAGCAGCGCGTGCAGCGAGGCCATCAGGGTGACGAACAGGGTGCTGCCCTGCCGGCGGGACAGCTCCCGCAGCGCGTCCAGCAGATCGCGATCGGTCAGGTGCACGGCCAGCGCGCCGTCGAAGTCCTCCAGCGCCGGGCGCGGCCGGTCGGCCGGGAACTGGACCGTGACCAGGCCGTCCAGCGCGGTGCGCCAGTAGTCCTCGTGCCCGGCCGCCAGCGCGCCGTCCAGCCGCTGCCGCTCCCACAGCGCGTAGTCGGCGAACTGCACCGGCAGCTCGGCCAGCCCGGACGGCTCGCCGGTGACCCGGGCCCGGTACAGCGCGGCCAGGTCGCGCAGCAGCACCCCGGCGGACCAGCCGTCGAAGACCGCGTGGTGCACCACCAGCAGCAGCACGTGCTCGGCGGCGGCCAGCCGGATCAGCCGGGCCCGCAGCAGCGGTCCGGCCGCCAGCTCGAACGGCCGGAGCGCCTCGGCGTCGATGAGCTCGCGCAGCGCTGACTGCCGCCCGGCCGGCGCCAGCCCGGACAGGTCGGACCCGGCCGGCGGCTGGCCGGCCGGGCCGGCGCGGGTCGATCACCTGGACCGGAGCGCCGCCGTCGCCGGTCGCCAGCCGGGTGCGCAGTGCCTCGTGCCGGGCGGTCAGGTCGCCGATCGCCCGGTCGAGCGCGGCCTCCTCCAGCGGGCCGGACAGCCGCAGCGCCAGCGGGATGTTATAGGTCGGCTGGCCCGGGGTGAGCTGGTCGATGAACCACAGCTGCTCCTGGCCGTAGGACAACGGCAGGCTGGCCAGCCCGGCCGGGCGGCGCGGTATCTCGCTCGCTCTGCTCCGCCGGCCGGCGCGGTGTCCCGCGTCACGGCCGGCTGGCGCTTTTGGGCGGCCGGCCGGGTCATCCAGGGCCTCGAGTTCCTCCGGGCCGATGTCGGCGTCGTCGAACCCGCAGCTGTCTCGCAGCACCGCGGCGAGCTGGCGCGGAGTGGGCGCCAGGAACACCGCGCTGACGTCCAGGTCGGCGGCCAGCGCGGTGCGCAGCTCGGTGATGAGCTGCATGGCCTGGAGCGAGTTGCCGCCCGCGTCGAAGAAGCTGTCGGTGACCCCGGCCCGCTCGTGCCCGAGCACGCTGGCGTACATGTCCACCAGGACCGTCTCGATCACCGTGGCCGGCCGGACCCGCTCGGCGGCCGCGGCGGCCGCCTCCGGCGGCGGCAGCGCTGCCTTGTTGATCTTGCCGTTGGCGGTGAGCGGGAACTCGGCCAGCACCGTCAGGTAGGTGGGGATCATGTAACCGGGCAGTGCCCCCGCCAGGTCCGCGCGCAGCTCGGCCAGGTCGGGCCCGGGCTCGGCGGCCGGTTCCGGCCCGGCGGCCGGCCGCAGGTAGGCGGCCAGCTGCGGCTGCCCGGCCGCGTCGGTCACCACCGTGACCACGGCCTGCGCCACGGCCGGATGCGCCACCAGCGCCGCCTCGATCTCGCCCAGCTCCACCCGCAGCCCGCGGATCTTCACCTGGTCGTCGGCCCGGCCGGCGAACACGATCGTGCCGTCGGCCCGGCGCCGCACCAGGTCACCGGTCTTGTACAGCCGTGCGCCGGGAACGTCCCGGAACGGATCACGGATGAACCGCTCCCTGGTCAGCTCCGGCCGGTTCAGGTAGCCGCGGGCCACCCCGGCCCCGCCCACGTGCAGCTCGCCGGTCACCCCGACCGGGACCGGGTTCAGCCACCGGTCCAGGACGTACACCTGGTAGTTCGGCTTGGGCCGGCCGATCGGCGGCGGCAGCTGGGTGCTCGCGTCCAGCCGCATGTAGGTCGAGCCGATCGATGCCTCGGTCGGCCCGTAGCCGTTGAAGATCTCCAGATCGTCCCGCAGCCAGGACCGGAGCAGGTCGCTGGACAGTTCCTCGCCGGCCGACAGCAGCGTGCGCAGGCCGGGGAATTCCTCCCCGGTGAGCAGGTTCAGCACGGCGGGCGGCAGGCAGGCGAAGGTGATCTTGGCCGACCGGATCAGCTCGGCCAGCCGGGGCGGCGAGTGCAGCGTCTGCGGCGAGGCCAGCACCACCTTCCCGCCCGCCAGCAGCGGCAGGAACATGTCGCACACCGACACGTCGAAGGTGAACGCGGCGAACGCCAGCACCGCGCTGCCCGGCCCGATGTGCCAGGGCCCGGCCATGCCCTGGAGGAAGTTGAGCGCGTGCCGGTGCTCCACCACCACGCCCTTGGGCTCGCCGGTGGAGCCGGAGGTGTAGATCACGTAGGCCACGCTGGACGGGGCGACGCCGGTGCCGGCCGGGCCCGTGCGGTCCAGATCGCTGCCGTCGAGCTCGCGGATCCGGTCCCGCTCGGCGTCCAGCAGCAGCACCTGTACCCCATCGGCGGCCGGCAGGCTCGGCGCGCTGGCCGCGTCGGCCAGGATCACCGACATCCCGGTGTCGGCGATCATGAACGAGAGGCGGCCGGGCGGCAGCGCCGGATCCAGCGGCACGTAGCCGCCGCCCGCCTTCCAGGTCCCGATCAGCCCGGCCAGCCGGTCCAGCCCGGTCTGCATGCACACGCCGACCAGCACCTCGGGTCCGACCCCGAGCTCGCGCAGCCGCCGGGCGACCTGATTCGCCCTGCGGTTCAGTTCCGCGTAGGACAGTGTAGCTCTCGCCGGGGCGTCTGCCAGCTCGAATTGGGCCGCCACCGCGGTGGGCGTGCGGGCCACCTGCGCCTCGAAGGCCTCGTGGATGCACACCACCGGGAAGCTGGCCGCGGTGTCGTTCCACCCGGTCAGCTCCGCCTGCAGCTCGGCCGCGGTCAGCACGGGCAGCCGCGACAGCCGGGCCAGCGGGTCGGCCACGATCCCGCGCAGCAGCACCTCCCAGTTGCCCAGCAGCCTCGCCACGGTCTCGGTGTCGAAGAGCGCCGGCGGGTAGGTGGCCTCGAGCCACAGGGTGCCGTCCGGCCTCGGCTCGGCCACGAAGCTGAGGTCCAGCATCGAGGCGGGCACCGCCAGCCGCTCCCGGCCGAAGGTCAGCCCGGCCGCGTCCGCCGGGGCGGACGGCTCGGCCCAGCCGAACCCGACCTGGAACACCGGGAACCGGCCCGGGTCGCGCTCCAGCTGCAGTGCCTCGACCACCAGGGCGAACGGCAGGTCCCGGTGCGCCGACGCGCCGTCGGCCGCCTTCGCGGCCCTGGCCAGCAGCTCGGTGAAGGCAGGATCCCCGGACTCATCGCAGCGGACCGGCAGCAGGTCGGACACCAGCCCGGCCATCGCGGGCAGCCCGGCCAGGCCGGACAGCTCGGCCAGCTCGGGCCTGGCCGGATCCGCACCAAGCAGGCCGGTTACCACGTCGTCCTGGCCGGTGTACCGGGACAGCAGCACCTGCACCGCGGCGAGCAGCAGGACCGGCAGCGTGGTGCCCTCCCGCCGGCTCAGCTCGCGCAGCGCGTCCAGCAGGCCGTCGCCGGCAGCCAGGCCCTGCACCGCGCCGTCGTGGCTGGCCAGCACCGGCCGCGGCCGGTCGGTCGGGAACTGCGACACCGGCTCGCCGGACAGCGCCTCCCGCCAGTACTCTTCCAGGCCGGCCCGCAGCTCGCCGCCCTGTCGCCCGCCCGCCGGGGGCTCGCCCGTCAGCCGCTCACCCATCAGGCGCTGACGCTGCCAGACCGCGTAGTCGGCGAACCGGGCAGGCTCCGCCAGCACGGCAGCCTGGCCGGTCACCTCGGCGCGGTACAGCGCCGCCAGGTCGGCGGTGAGCAGGCCGAGCGACCAGTCGTCGGCCGCGGTCCGGTGCGTGAGCAGCAGCAGCGCGTGCTCGCCGGCCGCCAGCGGCACCAGGACCGCCCGGAACGGCCAGTCGGTGCCCAGGTGAAACGGCCGCAGCGCCTGGCTGGCCGCGAACTCCCTGGCCGCGGCCCGCCGGGCGCTCGTTCCGGCCGTTTCGCCGTCGGGCGGCAGCTCGGCCAGCTCGAGCGCTCCGGTCCCGCCGGTTCCTCCGGTCCCTCCCGTTCCTCCCGGCCCGGCCGCCGCCGGCGGGTCGGTCAGCTGCACCGGCCGGCCGCCGGGCCCGGCGACCAGCCGGGTCCGCAGCACCTCGTGCCTGGTCACCAGGCCGGTCACGGCCCGGCGCAGCGCCGCCTGGTCCAGCGGTCCGTGCAGCCAGATCAGGCTGGCCACGTTGTGCGCGGGCAGCCCGTCGTGGAACTCGTCGATGAACCACAGCTGCTCCTGCGCGAACGACAGCGGCGGCTCAGCCACCGCGGCGAGCGGGCCGGCGGCCACCCGGCCCCCGCTCTCGGGCAACGCGTCATTGCGTCGCGGCACCTCAGTCATCGGCCTGTCCATTTCTGTCACGAGTGATCCGGCAGGTTGTCTTGCGGCCCCTCACCAGCTAGCTATCGGGACCAGTGTCCGACAGCGGGCCCAGCGGCATCTGGGTCAGCCGGAACACCGGCGAGAATACGAGCCACAGCAGTGGCGTGGTCAGCACGATCACCGAGATAACGATCGCCGTGCGCAGCCCTGCCGCGCTGCCGAGCAGGCCACCGAGCAGGGCGCCGACCGGCAGCGCGCCGAACAGCAGCATCCGGTACGTCGCGTTCATCCTGGCCTGCACCCGCATCGGGGTGAGCGCCTGCCGCAGCGTGATCGTGTTCACGTTCCAGATCGAGATGCCGCAGCCATGCCCCAGCCACCCGGCGAACAGCACCAGTACCGCGACCGGGCCGGCGCTGCGCGGGAGCAGCAGCAGCAGCGGCGACACCGACACCCCGGCGATGCTGACCGCCAGGGCCCGGCCGAGGCCGAGCGCGGCCCGGATCCTGGTCGCGGCCAGCGCCCCGGCCAGCGCCCCGACCGCCAGGCCCACGATGACCAGCCCCAGCTTGAACGGGCTCAGGTGCAGGGTCCGGACCGCGTACACGGTGAAGACGGTGGACACCGCGCCGAAGCCGACGTTCAGCGCCGCGGACTGGGTCAGCAGCGACCGCAGCAGCCTGGTGCCGTAGACCGCGTGGAACCCCTCGGCGATCTGGTGCCGGATCGACGGGCGCTGCTCCGGCACCTCGGGCTCCGGCTCGGGCCTGCGGATGGTGATCAGCCCGGCCGCGGAGAACAGGTAGGACACCGCGTCCACCGACAGCGTGATCGGCGCGGTGATCAGGCCCACCAGCAGCCCGGCCAGGCCGGGACCGGCGATGCCGGACACCGCGAAGCTGGCCTGCAGCTTGCTGTTGCTCTCGGCCAGGTGCCGTCGCTCGACCAGGAACGGCACGTAGGAGAGCGCTCCGACGTCAAAGACCACCGATAGCGTGCCGCTCGCCGCGGTGACCAGGTACAGCAGGCCGATGGACAGCAGGCCGGTGACCGAGGCGAGCGGCACCAGGCCGATCAGCACCGCGTTGGCCAGCGAGCAGGCCACCAGCACCGGACGGCGCCGCCTGCGGTCCAGCCAGACCCCGGCCAGCAGCGCGACCACGATCACCGGCAGGTACCGCAGCGCGTTCAGGACGCCGACGTCCAGCGCCGATGCCCGCAGCGTCAGGACCGCCACCAGCGGCATCGCGAACTGGGTGACCTGAGTGCCGATCAGCGATATGGTCTCGCCCGCCCACAGCCGGACGAAATCCCGGTTGGTGAAAACCCCGTCGGCCGGCGCGACCGACCCGGCCGCTTCCTCGGCGGCCGTCACGGCCTGGTCCTGAGCCATCGGGTCAGCAGCCACGGAAGGCCTGAGCCAGGCGCCCCGGAAAGGCTGACGGAATTATTAATGCATAACGGCAGCAAGGCACCAAGCCCGCCGCTTCAGATACCACTACCGATGACCTTTCGGAGGGGGCCAGAGAGTCTCGATAAGGTTGCCAAGGCGACTATTACCGGCAGAAATGCCGGGAATTTAAAACTTGCTAGGTGTTGATCACCCTCCGTCATGCTAATGGCCGCTCACAATCGTTGTCAATGTGCAAATCGACCGATTCCGACTTAGTAGACAACTAGGGTTTATAGTAGGCTATATCAGGAAAAGCTAGCTGCCGCATCGATCACGAATCGAGAAGCACCAGCGGCCGGGGCGGGCCTAGCCTTCATTCAGCTGGCCGGTACCGCGCCGAGCCTACCGAGGCCGAAAGGCAGGGTGACAATGCCCGCGAACAGTTCCCAGACCGGGTCCGGCGGCTTCACTGCTGCAGAGCGTGCCGCGATGAAGCAGCGCGCGGCAGAGCTGCGCGCCGAGGGCAAGCAGGGCGCCAGGAAGGCCGACGGGCTGCAGGCGGTCCTCGACGCCATCGCAAAGATGGCGCCGCACGATCGTGCGGTCGCCGAGCGCGTACACGCGACGGTGAGCGCTAGCGCCCCGGAGCTGTCGCCGAAGACCTGGTACGGGATGCCCGCCTACGCCGACGCGGACGGCAAGATCGTCGTCAGCTTCAAGCACTCGGGCAAATTCAACACCCGGTACTCGACACTGGAGTTCCAGGACGCTGCCAACCTCGACGACGGGGACCTGTGGCCGGTGTCCTTCGCGCTGCAGAAGTGGAGCCCTGCGATAGAGCAGAAGGTGGCCGAGCTGATGAAGGCCGCGGTCTGCAGCCGGCCCGAAACCGCTTGACGCTGTTCGCGCGCGCGGTCAAGGCTACGGCCATGACCAGCCGCATCTCGCACACCTCGTTCGACGCCATCGACGCCTACGCACAGTCGCTGTTCTGGTCACAGGTCCTGGACTTCGCGGAAGATCCCGACGACCCGAACGAGCCAGGACACGAGGAGTGCCTGATCACCTCGCGCGACCGGAGCCAGCTCCTGCTGTTCATCACCGTTCCTGACGGTAAGAAGCTGAAGAACCGGGTGCACCTGGACCTGCGTCCCGCCGATCGCAGCCGGGAGCAGGAGGTGGAGCGGGTCCTCGCCCTGGGAGCGTCGCAGCTGGCCGATCACCGGCGGCCCGATGGCAGCGGCTGGATCACGCTCGCCGATCCCGAGGGCAATGAGTTCTGCATCCTGCCCAGGGTTCCGGCCCGCTCTGGTGCCACCACCTGATCACCGGGATGTACAGATGCAGTGCCTACTCCCAGTGGGGACGGGCCTGCCCGGCCTGGCCGGTGGAGTAATAGTTCTCGGCAAGGTCGCGGTGGATGCTGGCCTGCTGGTGGGTGTTGCCGGTCCGGGCCGCTAGCTGGAGCGCTGCCCGGAGTTCCGCGCGGGCCGAGGCTGGCTTCCCGGCTTGATGCAGGGCCGTGGCGAGGCTACGGAGCGCGAGGATCTCGGCGAGCCGGTCGCCGGCCCGCTGGGACATGCTGAGTGCCTGCCGGAGGTAGCCGATGGCCTGCTGCCAGTCGCCCTGGCGCAGGCTCACCTGGCCGCGGCCGCGCAGTCCGTTGGCTGCGCCGACCCAGTAGCCGACGCGGCGGCAGACGGCGATCGTCTGCTCGAAGAACCTGGCGGCTTCGGGCAGCTGGCTGCGGCAGAGGCTGAGCTGGCCCATGAGCCTCAGCGCACAGCCCTGATAGACCGAGTCGTTGGTCTCCTCGAGCACGGGCAGAGCACGGCGCAGGTGCCGATCAGCGTCGTCGTAGCAGCCCAGCTCTATCTCCGGTCCGGCGAGCAGGGCCAGCGCGCGGGCCGCGCCGCTGCGATCTCCGGCGCCCTCGTAGCGTGCCTGGGCCTGGCGGAAGTAGTCCACTGCGGCCGGGAAGTTGCGCAGGTCGTGCTCGGTGATGGCGAGGTTAGTCAGCACCTGGGCCGCACCCAGGTGGTCGTCGCGGCGGTAGGCATCCAGCGCGGCCCGGTAGTAGCCGATGGCGTCGTGGCTGTGGCCTTTCACCGTGCAGATGCTGCCCAGGCCGTTCAGCGCCCTGGCTTCGTTGGCCGGGTGGGCGGACCGGCGTGCGGCCTGCAGCGCGTGGCTGTAGATCGTCTGGGCCTCGGGCAGGTGACTGCCGTCGAGCAGGTAGTGGTACAGGGCGCCGGGCAGGTCGGCAGCGTGCTGCGGCCAGCCATGCCCGGAGCAGTGCGCGACAACGGCGGTCAGGTTCGCCCGCTCGGCGTCCAGCCACGCCCGGCCTTCCGCCGCACCCGACATCTCCGGCAGGGCCGGAGTCGGTCCGGCGATGGACCGCCTGCGGTCAGCGTCGGCCGGTGACACGACGTTCATGGCGGCGATGGCTGCGGCCAGGTAGTAGTCGAACAGCCGGGTCAGCGCCTGCTGGCGCTGGTCGCCGCGGTCGCGGGCGGCGGCCTGCTCTCGGGCGTAGGCGCGCAGCAGGTCATGCATCCCGTACCGGCCAGGACCGGCCGCCTGGAGCAGGCTGGCCCGGTGCAGCCGGCCGAGTACCCGGCTCGCCTGCACCGGTGTGGCGCCGGTCAGCGCGGCAACGGCGTGGCGGTCGAGGCTCTCGCCAGGATGCAGGCCGATCAGCGCGAAGGCCTCCGCAGCGTCGTCCGGCAGCTGCCGGACCGACCAGGAGAACACCGCCCGGATATCAGCCCGGTCCTCTCCCGCGTCCAGCTGCTCCAGCTGTGCCGCCGCCAGCTCGGTCACCAGGTCAGCTAGCCGGGCCTTCGGACGGGCGGCGGCCAGCTCGGCGGCGATCCGCAGCGCCAGCGGCAGCCGGGCACAGTGCCTGGCCATCTCGGCTGTTGCTGCCGGATTCTCTTCGGCCCGCGGCCCGATCAGGGCCCGGAGCAGGGTGACGGCGTCGTGTGGCGGGAGCAGGTCCAGGTCCAGCCGCCGGGCGCCGTCGGTGACCGCCAGCCCGGCCAGTGTGTCCCGGCTGGTCACGATCGCGACGCAGCCTGGATCGCCGGGCAGCAGCGGCCGGACCTGCTCGCCATCACAGGCATTGTCCAGCAGTACCAGGACCCGCCGGCCGGCCAGCCGGCTCCGGTACAGGCTGGCCCGTTCATCAACTTCGTCCGGGATCTCCTGCCCGGGCACGCCCAGGGCGCGCAGGAAACCAGCAAGTGCCCCGGCTGCCGTAACCGGCTGCTGCGGGTCGTAGCCACGCAGGTTCACATAGAGCTGACCATCGGGGAATCGCTGCGCGACCTGGTGCGCCCAGTGCACCGCGAGGGCGGTCTTGCCGACCCCGGCGGCGCCGGCCAGCGCGGACACAACCACGGTGCTGGCACCTGCCGGCTGGCTGGCCAGGCAGGTGAGGGCCGCAAGCTCCGCCACCCGGCCAGTAAAGTGACTCACCGCCGCGGGCAGCTGGCGCGGCCGGCCGGGCAGAGCCGGCTGCCGGCCCGGCGTCACCGAGACGCCCTGGCCAGGCGACTCCCCAGCTTCCGCCGGGCCATCAGACGGCAGCGGCGTCGGGCTCTGCCGGGACAAGCGCACGAACTCCGCACGATGCTGGCCATCCAGGCCCAGCGCTTCGGCCAGTGCGCCGACGGTCTGCCGGTACGGCCGGGCCGTCCGGCCCCGCTCCAGGTCGGCGATCGTCCGGACGCCCACCGCCGCGCGCTCGGCCAGCTCCTCCTGGGTCAGCCCGGACGCCCGGCGCCAGCGCCGCAGGGCCTCCCCGAGCGCGCTTCGGGAAGCCGGTTCCGGTCGGCGCACAAGACCTCCCAAAACGCGGCCGACGGTGCAGGGCACGCGCATGCCCGAGCCCCAAGTATGCCAACTCCGCCGGAAAGTCCGCCGGTCAGACCGCATGGAATCCGCACCCTGCCCGCACATACCTTGGGCTCGCCCGGTGCGGCCCGAACTGGCCGCACTGGCAGGTAACGAGTGACCGGGGGCCGCTCAGGGGTCTGCGCGACAGCCCGAGCCGGCCTCATCACAACAGGGAGGATCGGGCCTTACATGCGAATCAGGAGCAAGGCCGCGGCGCTTGCGTCGTCGGCCATCGCGATCGCCGGCCTGCTTGCCGGGACCGGCGTGCTGGCAGGGACCACATCGGCATATGCAAATCAGACCGTCGCGTTCTATATCACGAACCTGAGCGGCTCTCAGTACTGGCTCATCAACGCGGGCGGCACGGCAGAGGTGAGTCAGCCCGTCAATGACGGTAACGATTTCACCAACATCTACGGAGCGAAATGGGGCAGCAGGCCAGTTTACGAATGGCAGGACCTCAATGCGAGCAACCTCTGCCTGACCTCGGAGGGCGCCGGCGGTGCAGCCGTGAAGCTCCTGGGCTGCCAGGCCGGCAACAAGAATCAGCTCTGGTGGCAGACCACGGGCGGGCAGCTGCTGAACTGGGGCGCCACCGGCAGCGGCTCTGGCCAGTGCCTGAACGCCTCCCACGCGTCCGACGGCAGCCAGGTCGACATCATCGGCTGCAAGACCAAGAGCCAGCCGGGCTGGTTCGACCAGTACTGGACGTCGCGGGGCTGACGGCCACAGCCGGCTTATGGTGCTGGGATGCCCGGATCTGATCCGGGCATCCCAGCACGGCTGGCCCTATGAGCGCAGCGGCCGGAAGGCGTCGCGCAGGATCTCGGCGAGCAGTTGCGGTTCGGCGATGGCGGGGAAATGGCCGCCGCGGTCGTGCTCGGCCCAGGTGGTGACGTTGAAGTAGCGTTCGGCCAGTTCACGGGGCGGCTTGGGGAAGGGGACCCGCTCGCCGCCGAAGATGGTGATGGCAGTGGGGACCGGTGCTGGCTCGCCGGGCGGCAGCGCACTGCCGGGCGTGTGCCGGTAGGCCCAGTAGGGCAGCAGGGACGTGGTGATCGTCCCGGTGACCCAGTACAGGGTCAGGGTTCCCAGCAGCAGGTCGCGGGGGAACGCGGGCTGGCCGTCGGCCGTCGTGCTGCTCCAGGCGGTGACCTTCTCCCCGATCCAGGCGGCGAGCCCGGCCGGTGAGTCGTGCAGCGCGGCGCCCAGCGTGGCGGGCTTGGTGGAGTGCTGATGGGCGTAGCCGCCTTCCTCGCCAGTCCAGCTGCTGACCTCGGCGAAGTGGGCCCGTTCGGCGGGGCTCCAGGGCTCGGGCGGGGCCGGCAGGCCGGGAGTGGCCAGGTGAATGCCGGCCACGGCACCGGGGCGGGCGCGGGCGAGCCAGGCGGTGACGCCCGCCCCGAGATCACTGCCATGCGCGGCGTAACGCGGGTATCCCAGGCCCTCGGTCATGAGCCGGTGCCACAGCCGGGCAACCGCCTCCGCGGTCAGGCCACCGGCGGGCGGCGGACCGGAGAAGCCGAAGCCGGGCAGCGAGGGCGCTACCACGGTGAACGCGTCACCGGGATCACCGCCGTGCGCGCCGGGGTCGGTGAGCAGGGGCAGCAGGTCAAGGTACTCGCAAAACGAGCCGGGCCAGCCGTGGGTGAGCAGCAGCGGCAGCGGCGCCGGCCCGCGGCCGTGCTCGTGCACCAGGTGGATCACCGGCGCCACGATCACCGGCGACTGAGCTACGCCCACTGCGTATCCCTTCCCTCGGGAGATCCGCCCGGGCCCCGGGTGGGAATAAGTCTGTGAGGCACCTCATTATGACAGGTGTCAACGTAAGGCGCCTCATGATGAGGCGGGTCGGCATCAGCAAGACCATGGAGGCGGTCATGATCACGCCTGAGCAGGCAGGTGAACGCTACCTCGCGGTCCATCACCGCATATTCCGGGCCGCCAGCGAAGAGATGAGCGAGTGCGGCCTGTCCATGGCCCGGACCAAGGTGCTGATGCGGCTCCGCGAGCAGGGACCCACCCGGCAGAGCGTGCTGGCGGCCCACTTCGGGCTGGCCCCGCACTCCATCACCGACATTGTCGATGGCCTGGAGCGCCAGGGCCTGGCCGCGCGCCGGCCGGACGCCGCGGACCGCCGGGCCAAGCTCGTCGCCATCACGGACGCGGGCGAGGCCTGCCTGGCCGTGGCGTCCGCCACCCGGGAGCGCCTGCTCAAGCAGATCTTCGGTGCCCTGAGCCAGGAGGACCGGGACACCCTGGTCCGCCTTCTCGACATCCTGGACGACGCGGCCCGGCCACCAGTCACCAGTCACTCTTTCGCTGCGGGGGTTTAGCTCGCCATGTCATCTGTGTCCTCTGTCGCTGGCGGCCAGCGCACCGCGCCCCGCGATCACCGCTGGCTCATCCTGGTGATCGTGGCCGTCGCCCAGCTCATGGTGGTGCTTGACGCCACCGTCGTGAACATCGCCCTGCCGTCGGCCCAGCACGCGCTGGGGTTCCCTAACAGCGACCGGCAATGGGTGGTGACCGCTTACGCCCTGGCCTTCGGCAGCCTGCTGCTGCTCGGCGGGCGGATCGGCGACATGTTCAGCCGCAAGTGGATCTTCATCACCGGCCTGGCCGGATTCGCCCTCTCCTCGGCGCTGGGCGGCGCTGCCGTCTCGTTCGGCATGCTGGTCACAGCCCGGACCCTGCAGGGCGCATTCGGCGCGATCCTCGCGCCCGCCGCCCTGGGCACCCTGGTCAGCACGTTCCGCGACCCGCGCGAGCGCGGCCGGGCGTTCGGCGTCTTCGGCTCGGTGGCCGGCGGCGGCGGGGCCGTCGGCCTGATCCTCGGCGGTGTCCTCACCCAGTACTTCTCCTGGCGCTGGACCCTGTACGTCAACCTGATCTTCGCCGCCATCGCGATCGCCGGTGCCCTGGCTTACATGCAGAGCAACCGGCCGGCCACCCGGCCGCGGATGGACTGGGCCGGAACCGTGCTCGCCTCGGCGGGACTGTTCCTCATCGTGTTCGGGTTCTCCCATGCCGAGCTGGCTGGCTGGACCGCCGCCCTGACCATCGGCTCGCTGGTCAGCCGGCGTGACCCTGCTCGCGGCGTTCGTCCTGGCCGAGCGCCGGGTCAGCCACCCGCTGCTGCCGCTGCGGGTGATCATGGACCGGACGAGGGGCGGCTCCTACGTCTCGGTCGGCCTGGCCGGGATAGCGATCTTCGGCGTCTTCCTGTTCCTCACCTACTACCTCCAGCTGGTCAAGGGCTATAGCCCGGTGACCAGCGGGCTGGCCTTCTTGCCGATGATCGCCTGCATCCTGATCAGCTCGAACAGCTCCAGCATCGTCTTGCTGCCCAGGGTCGGGCCGCGGGCCCTGATCGTCACCGGCATGGTGCTCGGCGGCAGCGCGATGGCGTACCTCACCCAGATCAGCGTGACCTCCAGCTACGCGGGCAGCGTGCTGCCGGCCCTGCTGGCCATGGGCCTCGGCTTCGGGATGATCTTCGCGCCGGCCATCAACACCGCCACCGCCGGAGTGTCCCGCCAGGACTCCGGCGTGGCCTCGGCGCTCGTCAACACGATGCAGCAGGTCGGCGGCTCGATCGGCACGGCGGCGCTGAGCACGGTGGCGCTGACGGCGACGGCCAGCTACCTCGCCGTGCATCACACCGGGCGCCTGGCACCGGCGGCCGCGGCGGTGCATGGCTACAGCATCGCGTTCACGGTGTCAGCGGCATTGTTCGCCTTCGGCGCGCTGGTCGCCCTCGCCCTGCTGCCCTCCCGGCGCAGGCTCGCGGAACTGCGGAGCGCGGCCCCGGCAGTCGACGCGGCCCCGGCCATGAGCCCGGCCTTGAGCCCGGCCATGACAGAGGCCATCAGCATCGCACCCGCCGCCAGCGGCGCCCGTTGACCGAGGCGCAGCCGGCCAGCCGAACGCGATGACACGCCCGCCCGGATCACACGGAGGCCCAGTCAGTGACACCAGAGGCGGGCGGTCAGCTGGGCCAGCCGAGCCGGGCCAGCGGCTCCGGCCAGCCCGAACTGCTCCGCTACCGCTCCGCGCAAGGCCGGTGGGTAGTCGCAGCGATGATCTTGGGTGCGTCGGTGGCCGGAATCGACTCCACCGTGGTCGCCGTCGCGCTGCCAGCGATCGGGCGGAACCTGCACGCCGGCTTCCAGGACCTGCAATGGATCGTCACGGGCTACACGCTGACCCTGGCCTCGCTGATTCTGCTGGCCGGCTCGCTCAGCGACCGCTGGGGGCGGCGGCGGGTGTTCCTGGCCGGGCTGGGCTGGTTCACCCTGGCGTCGGTGCTGTGCGCGGCCGCGCCCGGCATCGGATGGCTCATCGCCGCGCGGGCCGTGCAGGGTGTCGGGGGCGCGCTGATGACACCGGCCAGCCTGGCGATCATCGAGGCAACCTTCCAGTCCGGCGACCGCACGCGCGCGATCGGGACATGGGCCGGATTCAGCGGGGTATCCGCCGCGATCGCGCCCTTCCTGGGCGGATGGCCGCTGCAGGCCGGCGGCTGGCGGTGGATCTTCCTGATCAACGTCCCGGTCGCCGCGGTGACCGCGTGGACGACCCGGCGGCACGTGCCCGAATCCCGGGGCTCCTCGCCGCCCGGCGGCGCCGACTGGCCCGGCGCGCTGGCCGGCGTCACCGCGCTGGCCACGATCACCTACGCGATCATCGTTCTGCCTGGCGCGGGCGCCAGGTCGCCGGGGTTCGTCGTCGCTGCGGCGCTCGCCGTGACCGCCTCGGCCACCTTCGTCATCACCGAACGCCGCGGCAGCCACCCCATGCTCCCGCCGGCGATCTTCCGGCCGGTACAGTTCCGCGCTGCGAACGCGCTCACCTTCGTCGTCAACGGCGCCCTCGGCGGGTTCGCGTTCGTCTTCATCCCGGCCCTGGAGATCGTGGCCGGCTACAGCCCGGTGGTGGCGGGCTCGGCACTGGTGCCGGTCACCGCCGTAACCTTGCTGCTGTCGGGAACCAGCGGCAGGCTGGCTCAGCGGATCGGCCCCCGGCCGCAGCTGGTGGCGGGCTGCCTGCTGTGCGCGGGTGCGTCCATGCTCGGCGTGCGCATCGGCGCCCACGCCAGCTACTGGACGGCCGTCTTCCCGCTGGCCGTACTGTTCGGCCTGGGCCTCGCCTCCCTTCTGCCGCCGCTGACCGCCACCGCGATGAACTCCGCCCCCGACTCCCTGGCCGGTCTCGCCTCCGGGGTGAACAATGCCGTGGCGCGCGTAGCCGGCCTGCTCTGGATCGCCGCGCTGCCGCCCATCACCGGCCTCACCGGCGCGGCCTACGCCGACCCGATCCAGTTCGGGTCCAGTTTCGCCCAGATCAGCTGGATCTGCGCGGCCGCGTTCGGCAGCGCCGCGGTACTCGCCGCAACCTTGATCACCGGGCCCGGGCGCCCCGGGCCGGCACTGCGCCCGGCGATCATCCAGACCCCGGTGCCCCACCTCGCCTGCCCCGTCGCCTTTCCCCGGACACCGGCCGCCGTCGTCAAGTCGTCTCGATTGCCCTGAGGATCAGGCTGGCAGCGATGCCGGGCCGAGGCGGATCATCTCGGCCCCCGCCTGCTGCAGCTGGCCCTTAGCGCTTTGCACCTGGGGAAGGCCCTGGTCCGGGCGGAACGCCATCACCCAGCCGACGGGCAGGGAGGCGAGTCGCTGCGGGAGCTGCCGCATCGCCACCGCGCAGCTGGCTCCGCCCCAGTGCAGGTCATCGAGGCAGATGAGCAAGGGGTCTCGCAGCGCCGCCTGCTCGATCAGAGCCTGGATGTCCTGCAAGAGCCAGAACCTCTGCTCTGGAGATGCGTGGTGGTCGCTGAGGGCGCCACGCGCGACGAGCGGGCTGTCCCCGTCGAAGAGCGCGTCGAACAGCGCATCGAGCTCGACCGCCTGGCGGTGCGGCTCGGTCACTCCACGCCCGACCCGGAAGGAGCGCTCGGCGGCCATGGACGCGCATACGTCCAGCAGGCGGGTCTTGCCGAGCCCGGCCCTCCCTTCGATGATGATGACCGAGCCGACCCCCGAACGGACCTCGTCGAGGCGGGCGCCGATGGCAGCGAGCTCGCCGCCGCGGCAAGCAGCTCGCCGTGGTCGAGCGGCTGACCGCTATCACGGCCGACGCCGCCGGCGACCCCGGCCTATCCAGCCGGACCTGGGTGCTGCTGACCGAGGCACCCGACGGCGGCTGGGGTCTGGCCGGTCACGCAAACACCAATTCCGAACTCGTCCGTGCCGCCCGCGCACAGCTGGCAAGCCTGGGTGAAAAGCCATGAGGACCTGACACTCTGCGGAGCCCTTGTGTCCAGTACGGGCCGCGGTACGATGACTGGGTTCCGTCTGGATAAATGGGGGGACAATGAGATTCCTGCGGGTTTATCGCTCCGTGCCCTTACTCGGTGCCGCGGCGCTGCTGGCCGGGCTACCGGCCGCGGTGACGCATGGCCAGGGGCCGGCGGCCGGATCCACGTTGCCAGGGTCCAGTACCTGACCGCGCAGATCACGTCGGCGTCGAAGACCCCGCAGGGTTACACCCCCGCGCAGATCCGGGATCATTACGACTTCAACAAGATGGGCTTCGACAAGAAGGGCAATCCGGTCAACGGCACGGGCCAGACCATCGGCGTGGTGATCTGGGGCGCTGACCCGCACATCCGTGCGAACCTGCAGAAGTTCATCACTCAGTTCAGGCTCAAGCCCATGCACGGCCTCACCGGCAAGACATGCCGGAAGCCGGCCGCTTACGCGCAGGTGCCGTGCTTTGAGATCATCAATACCAGCAAGACCCCGGCCCCGCAGGACTACTCCACGTTCAAGGAGGAGTCACTGGATGTCGAGTGGGCGCACGCGATCGCGCCGGGAGCGAACATCATCGTGGCCCAGGCCCCGGTGAAGTGCAAGGCAGGCCACCCGAACGGATGCAACGTGCCCAGCGCCGCCGTCGTGGATCAGGCTATCCAGAAGGTCGTGAAGGCCGGCGCGACGGTCGTGTCGATGTCGTTTGAGTTCGACAAGATCAATTCTCATCTCGCTGCCACCTGGGACGGGCTCGACGCCGCGTTCGTCTCCGGCGAAGGTGATTTCGGTTATCCAGAGGCTGATTACCCGGCCGCCGATCCCAACGTCCTGTCGGTAGGCGGGACGGAAATAACGTCAGGGAAGGACGTGGCCTGGAGGGCAGACGGCGGCGGAGTGACCAAGAACGCCAGGCCCGACTACCAGATCAACTGGACTAACAGCGAGCAGTACCGGGAAGTAAATGACGTCGCCTACAACGCCGTTAACTATTCTGTCTACAATATTACCCCGGCAAGCGGCGGGGATGACTGGGAAACCGGGAACGGGGTCAGCTTCGGAGTCCCGCAGTGGGCCGGGCTCATCGCGGATGCTGATCAGGTGCGAGTGGCCGACGGCAAATCGATCCTGGCCCGTGATGGTGTCATGGACGGCCTGTATCTAGCGGCCGTCACCCCCAAGCCGAAGGTGATCAACCCGGCCTATTTCACCGACGTCACCTCTGGCTGCGCCTACGCCGACAACAAGAAGCGCACCCGAGCTGCGTCAAGAAGGCGGCAAAGGGCTACGACGTTCTCACCGGCCTCGGTACGCCGGTCGCCGCCGATCTGGTCTTCTACCTCGGCTACGACATCTGACGCGGCGCGGAACCGGGCGGCCGGGTGTAGTTCACCGTTACCATCCATAGCGCTGCCGCTACTATCCAGAGGCCAGCGGTGCAGATCCGGCGGATCCAGCGGGTCTTAACCGGGAGGTGAACGCCATGGCATCCGGCGACGCCTCCGCAGCTGGCAGCGCCACGCCAGCGCCGGGATCGGCGTGGGCGCCGTTCCGGCACCGGCTGTTCGCCGCGATGTGGGGCGCGCAGTACGTCAGCAATGTGGGCAGCTGGATGCAGACCGTCGCGGCGCAGTGGCTGATGCTCACGCTCACCAGCTCGGCGGTGTATGTCACCCTGGTGCAAACCGCGGCGAGCCTGCCGATCGTGCTGTTCGCGGTGCTCGCGGGCACGGTCGGTGACCTGGTTGACCGGCGGCGCTTCCTGCTGGTCACCCAGGCGGTCATGCTGCTCGCCGCGGTGGCGCTGGGGCTGCTGGCGATCGCCGGGCTGGTCACGCCGTGGGTCCTGCTCGCGCTGGTCTTCGCCGTCGGGACCGGCCAGGCCCTTACCTCCCCGACCTGGCAGACGCTGCAGCCCGAGCTCGTCACGCCCGCCGAACGGCCGCAGGCGATCTCGCTCGGCGCGGTGAACCAGAACCTGGCCCGCGCGGTCGGCCCGGCGATCGGCGGGCTGCTGCTCGCGGCCACCAGCGCGGGCACCGTGTTCCTCGCCAACGCTGCGACCTTCCTCGCCGTCATCGCCGTGATCTGGTGGTGGCGGAGCACCCCGGCCGCGAGTGCGCTGCCGCGCGAGCACGTCGGCGAGGCGGTCCGGGCCGGCGGGCGCTACGTGGCCGCCAGCCCGGTGCTGCGGGCCATCTTGCTGCGGGCCGGGCTGTTCACCTTCTTCGCCAGCTCGGTCTGGGCGCTGCTGCCGCTGACCGCCCGCTCCGGGCTGCATCTGGGCTCCGGCGGCTACGGCCTGCTGCTGGGCTGCGTCGGGATCGGCGCCCTGGGCGGCGCCGCGGCGCTGCCGTGGCTGCGGGCCCGGCTGACGCCGGGCGCCCAGCTCACCGCCGGCTCGGCCGGGCTGGCAGCCGTCGCGGTCATCCAGGCCCTGGTCCACGTCACCGTGCTGGTGGCGGTGGCTCTGGCGGTCGGCGGGATGGCGTGGATCCTGGCCCTGTCGACCCTGAACACGCTGTACCAGCTCTCCCTGCCGCAGTGGGTCAAGGCCCGCGGCATGTCGTTCTACCTGGTCGTCTTCCAGGGGGGAAGCGCCATCGGCAGCCTCGCGTTCGGCCTCGCCGCGCAGTACACCGGGCTGGCGCTGGCCCTGCTGGCCGCCGCCGCCGGGCTGGCGGCCGGCCCGCTGGCCGGTCTGCGCTACCGGTTCCAGCCCATCCCGCCCGGCCAGCTCCTGCCCGCCGGCGACTGGCCAGCGCCGAGCCTGGCCGACGAGGCGCCGCCCGGCGGCCCGGTCATGGTCAGCGTCGAGTACCGGGCACTGCCCGAACGCGAGGACGACCTGCTGAGCGCGCTGAACGATGCCCGGTTCAGCAGGCGCCGGACCGGAGCGAGCGCCTGGCGGGCGTGGCAGGACGGCAATCAGCCGAGCCGGATCCTGGAGCAGTTCATCGTCGCATCCTGGCAGGACCATCTCCTGCAGCACGCCCGTGTCACCACCCGGGACCAGGACAGATATGAGGCGATCCGCGCCATGACCGACCCAGCCCACCCGACCGTGGTCACGCACTGGCTAACGCCGCAGCCCAGCCACGCCAGCGGGAACCCACCCGGAGCCCCCAGGTAACCCACCCGCCAGCGTATTCCGTCGAGTACGGGTACCAAGCAGCAGCGGTACGAGGCCTGTTCCCGCCGATGTCCTGCGACCATTGAGGCACGAGCCGAAGGGAGACTGAGATGGCTGCCGCGGATAGCAGCGCGGGCAACGTGCGGGTGGCGGTGCTAGGGACCGGCATCATGGGCTCGGCGATGGCCCGCAACCTGGTTTCGGCCGAGCTGAGCACCGTGGTCTGGGATCGGACATCCGCGGCGACCGGGCCGCTGGGCGATGCCGGGGCGGTAGTGGCGGCATCGCCGGCGGAGGCGGCCCGGGATGCGCATGTCGTGATCACGATGCTGCCGACCGCCGAGGTGATTGACTCAGTGATCTTCGCAGGCGGCGTGGCGGAGGCGCTGGCGCGAGGCGCCGTGTGGGCGCAGATGGGGACGATCGGCCTTGCCGCGACGACCGGGATCCGCAGTCGGCTCGGGCAGCTGCGGCCCGATGTGATGTTCGTGGACGCGCCGGTCTCGGGCAGCAAGGGCCCTGCCGAGGCCGGCCAGCTGCTCATCCTGGCGTCCGGCCCTCCGGAAGCGGCCGCGGCCGTGGGCCCGGTGTTCTCGGCGATCGGCCGCAAGACCGTGTGGCTGGGCGAGGCCGGCCAGGGCAGCCGGATGAAGCTGGTCGTCAACGCCTACATGTCCATCCTGATCGAGGGCGTGGCTGAGGCTCTGGAACTGGCTGGCCGGCTGGGCATCGATGACGCCAGGCTGGCCGAGGCCATCGAGGGCGGCCCGCTGGACGCGCCGATCGCGGACGCCAAACTGCACAAGATGGAGCACGGCGACTTCGCGCCCGAGTTCCCGCTGGAATGGGCGCTCAAGGACGTGGACCTGGCGATCGCGGCGGCCGGCGCTGGCGAGCTGCCGCTCCTGGCTGCGCTATCCCGGCAGTGGCGCGCAGCCGTGGATGCCGGCCACGGCCGGGACGACATCAGCGCTGCCCGCCTGGCACTCGGCAGCCCCACGCAGGCGGCTCCGCGGCGGCACGGGCAGGGGTAGCGTCCCAGGCATGCATGCGGTGGGCGTGGTTCTGCATCCGGAGCGCGATTCGGCAGCGGTGGTCAAGGCGGTGCTGGACTGGGCCGCCCGCAGGCAGATCGCGGTCCTGGGCATCGATGCGGAGATCAGCAGGCTGAACTGCGCCGCCGTACCGGTCACCGCGGAGGAACTCGGCCAGCGCTGTGACCTGGTCGTCAGCCTGGGCGGGGACGGCACCATGCTGCGGGCCATGCGGCTGGCCGACCGGCAGCGCGCACCGGTCCTGGGAGTGAACCTGGGCAAGCTGGGGTTCCTGGCGGAGGTGGACGTGCCGGGCCTGCCGGGCGCGCTGTCAGCCATCGACGGCAAGCAGTTCACGATCGAGCCGCGGCTGGCGATCGATGGCGTGCTCGGCGACCAGGCCATCACGGCGTTCAACGACGTGGCTGTCGTCCGTGTGCCGGGGCAGGGCTCCGCCATCGTTGCGGTGCACGTTGACGGCCAGCCGTTTGTCAGCTACGCCGCCGACGCCGTGGTGGTCGCCACGCCGACCGGCTCGACCGCCTACAGCTTCTCGGCCGGCGGGCCGATCGTCAGCCCTACCGTGGAGGCATTGCTGGTGACTCCAGCGGCGCCGCACTCCGCGTTCAACCGCGGCGTGGTGATCTCGGCCCGTGAGCCGGTCCTGCTGGAGATCCTGCCCGCCAGCGGCAGGCTCGCCGTCGAGGTGGACGGGGTGGTCACCGGGTACGCCAGCCCCGGTGACCGGATCGGCTTGCGGGCCCGCCCGGCCGCAGCGCGGGTAGTACGCCTTGGCCGGACCACGTTCTACCAGCGTGCCCGTCGCAAGCTGCGCCTCACCGACTCCGCGGAAATCCCGTCAGCCAGGCCCGATATGTCCTGAGCCTTCAGGCCGCGTTGCCTGGCAGCCGGCTGACGGCCTGGCATGCTGACGATGCGGTGGGCCAGGGCGGCGGCCTGCAGGCGGATCTCGGGGATGGCCGTGGTTTCGTACCACAAGCCGCGCAGCGGCGGCCCGAGCGTAAATAGCACGTCGCTCGGCAGGCCCGTTGCGCCGATGACCGCTCCGTCCGCGGAGGCGTCCAGGCCGAGGCCGACCGGGTTCTGGCCGGGCCATGCCGCTGGCAAGCAGGTTCCGCAGCAGCGCATCGTCGGTCGCGCCGATGTCGGTCGCGGGCCCGGTGCCGTTGATGAGCCACCCGGCTGTCAGCCCGGATTCCCCGGTTCCGGAACGGACGGTGATCCGCAGCTGGTCGCCTGCGGTGGCAACGGAGCTGATCTGCCCCCGGTGCACGGCTAGCCGGCCGGTACAGCGCAGCATCGTGATCTTGCTGGTGGTGGCCGGCGGCGCGAGATGACGGTGTACCTCCCAGTAGCGCGCCACGTGCTTGAGGAACTGCCGCTTGTCGGAGTCCGGCATCCGCTGCCACAGTCCGGGTACGAACGGGCGGAGCGCATCGATGACATCTGCCCAGCCGGCCGGATCGTCCGCGATCACCGAGCGGACCTGCCACATCAGCTCGGCCAGCCGCACCGGCCCGGTGCTGGTGGCGATCACCGGCAGCCACATCTGCCTGCCTGCTGGCGGCCTGCCCGGGTGCGGGCGCGGCAGCAGCCCGTGCCGGGAGAACGCATGCACCGTGGCCCCGGTGCTCTGGCCGGCGATGGTGATGGCCAGGTCGAGCATGGTCAGGCCGGTTCCGGCGATGACGACCGGGCTGTCATCGGTGATCGCCTCCAGCGCGCCGGGCAGCCATGGCTCAGCGATGATCCTGCGGCTGGCGGGTGCCGGGAACGGCAGCGCGGCGGCGAGGTGGCCGGTTGCCAGCACGGCCATGTCGGCATCGAGGTGGCCGTTGGCGAAGATCAGCCGCAGTGCGCGGAGGCCCTGGTCACGCCAGATGGCCAGTACCTCCGCGCTGGCCCGGGTCAGCACTGCCCACGGCGAGGCCTGCCGCTCTGCTTCCGCGAGCGTGGCCTGAAGGTACTGCCCGTACTGGTGCCGGGACAGGAACGCGGCGTGGCCGAGGCCTGCCCACCGGACGAGGTGACCCGGATCATCGGGCATCGCGCTCATCTGGCTTGCCGTGGCATTCAGCAGATGCGCCGGATCGTCCGTTGAGTAGGCCAGGCCGAGACCGTGCCGGGCGTACCGGTCGATCAGCGTTACCTGCAGCTCAAGCTGCTGTTCAGCCGCGAGGCGCAGGAGCTGTACGGCGGTCAGGGTGCCGCTGGCGCCGCCGCCGATGATCGCGATGCGTGGTGTGGTGGTGTCTGGCTGGACCGTTCGGAGCATGGGCTTAAGTATATACTATATTCTCAATCGGATTAATAGAGTATTCGTCCTGGGCGCTGCCGCGCCGCGGGCCTGGCATCGGGCCCGCGCCGTCGTCCGGCGGCGGGCAGGTATCGGGCAGGATGGATCCATGGCAGGCTCAGATGGTTCAGCAGCACTGCCGGTCATCGACGTTGGCCCGCTGGTCGGCTCCGCTCCGCCAGCGGCGAGGGCCGCGGTGGCGGAGCAGATCCAGGTGGCCTGCCGCGATCGCGGCTTTTTCTACGTGACGGGCCATGGCATACCGGCCGGGCTGCTGGACGAGCTGGCCGAGGCGAGCGCTGAGTTCTTCGCGCTGCCGGCGGCAGGCAAGCTGGAGATCGCCATGGAGCGCGGCGGCCGGGCCTGGCGGGGTTACTTCCCGGTGGGTGCCGAGCTCACCTCCGGGCAGCCAGACCTGAAGGAAGGACTGTACTTCGGCGCTGAGCTGCCCGGCGATGATCCGCGCGTGCTGTCCGGGCTCCCGCTGCACGGCGCCAACCTGTTCCCGCGACAGGTCCCCCGGCTGCGCCCGCTGGTGCTGGCCTACCTGGACGCGCTGACGAGCCTGGGCCAGGCGGTGCTGGCCGGCCTGGCGCAGAGCCTTGGCCTGGACGGCGGATACTTCGCTACCGGTTACACCGCGGACCCGACCATCTTGTTCCGGATCTTCCACTACCCGCCCTCGCCGCCGCACGCCGGCGGCTGGGGAGTGGGCGAGCACACCGACTACGGGCTGGTGACCTTGCTCGCCCAGGACGACAGCGGCGGCCTGCAGGTCGCCGCGCCCGAGGGCTGGATCGACGCCCCGCCCATTCCCGGCAGCCTGGTCTGCAACATCGGCGACATGCTCGACCGCCTGACGGGGGGCTGGTACCGCTCGACGCCGCACCGGGTCCGCAACCTCAGCGGCCGCGGCCGGCTCTCCTTCCCGTTCTTCCTGGATCCGGGATTCACCGCCGAGGTGCCGCCACTGCCTGACCGCGCCGCCGCCGGAGACGACGGCAGGCGGCGGTGGGACGGCCAGGACCTGCGAGCCTTCACCGGCACCTACGGCGACTACCTCCTCGGGAAGGTCTCAAAAGTCTTCCCGCAACTCCGCAGCGACGTGCTGGGTTAGACGCAGCAACGACTACGCATCTGTACAGGAACCGGGCGCTGATATCTAATCGAGACAGTTCGCCGCACGAGGCTGAAGAGGAGAAACCGTGTTCCGGTTCAACCGTACCCTGGCCGCCTTAACCGGCACCGCAACCGTGCTCGCGCTGAGCATCGTCCCAGTCGTCCACGCCAGCGCCGGGACAAGCGACATCGTGATCGAAAACGCGAACAGCTACCAGTACTACCTGTACTGCAACGAAACTCAGTCGCCGCCGACGTGCAACCTGCAGGGCAGCACGGAACTCCCCTTCGAGGTCTATAACGCCAACGGCGGCCCGGCGACGAACATCGGGTACACGATCATCAACGGCACCGCCGTGGACGGCGTTGACTTCAATATCCCGATGACCGGCACGATCAGCGTCCCGGCCGGCGGTGCTGACACGGCCCTGGACGTCCCGGTGATCAACGAGGGCGGGCCGGACGCCACCGAGACGTTCACCGTGGAGCTGGCGAACGGCGCGACCGCCACCGGCACGATCTACCCGGAGGCCGAGGTGCCCTCGGACTGCTCGCTGTCCCCGGTCGGCCATACCGGTATCTCGATGACCTGCACGAACCGCCCGGCCAACCAGACCTGGTGGGATTACCTCGCTTGCCCGGCCTACAAGGGCGTGATAGCGGAGGGCAACCATGTGACCGGTGACGGCACGTCCACGGCCAACTGCCCGGTCGGCGGACCGCTGGATGGCGAGGCGTTCTTCACTTCCTCATCCTGACCTGGGGCTGGCGGCCCACCGCCCCGACGCGGTCAACCAGCACATGAACGATCGGCGCGACCGCTTGCGCCCGGAGCTTCCGCATGGCCAGGATTCATGCGTGCTGAGGGGCGGTCATGCAGGGCTGGTCGCCGGGACGGTGGCCGGGGTCGCCGGACCGCTGGCGTTCACGGCTGCCTGGACCATCGCCTCGCTCCGTCAGGTCGGCTACCCGGTCACGAAAGTCCAGATCAGCGGCCTCGAGGCGCCCGGCGCCCGGGATCCGTGGATCATGATGGCCGGGTTCGGAGTGCTCGGCGGGTCGCTTATCGCGTTCGGCTGGACCCTGGGCCGCGAACTCGGCGGCACCAGACAGGCGGGGCCAGGGCCATGGCTGATGCAGGTAGCCGGCGTGCTCACGATCGCCGCGGCCCTGCTCCGGCGTGATCACATGCTGCTGACCAGCGGCCCCGGATCCTGGCACAACCGCGCACACAACGCGGTCAGCGCCGTGCTCTACATCTTGCTCGTCGTCGTACCGCTGATCCTGGCCTGGCGGCTGCGCGCACAGCGGCGATGGCGCGGGCTTCCCGGCACCCTGGTGGCAGCCGCCCTGGCCGCGGCCCTGATCCTGGCAATCTTCGTTAGCGGTGCCGCCAGGTCGTGGGATGGCACCTTGCAGCGGATCGGCATCAGCATCCCGCTGGCCGGCCTGGCCACAGTGGCCGCGGTCACGGCATGCACACCCTCGCGGGACCAGCGGCTCGCTTCAGTGGCGTCCTCAAGGTTATCGTTCATGAGCCGGATGCTCTCCCGTCGGGCGGTCAGCGTGAGCCCGCGTTCCATATCGCTAACCGACCGGACGCTCAGGCCCGCCCGCTCAGCCAGTTCCTCCTGCGTCAGGCCTGCCCGCTTGCGCAACTGCCGCAGCAGCCCGGCAAGTGTCAGCGCGGACTCGTCGGCCATGACCTCCTCTAGCCACTCCGGTGCCGGCGCAGCGGCGGATGTGCTCGCTAGCCGCGGCAGCCCGATCTGATGAAGAACTGGAACGGCTTCGCATCCGCCTGCCGTGTGCTTTCGAATAATGCTGGATTAGTCGGGGAAAGCCGCACGGGTTCATTTCACTGCGACGCCTGCCCGCGGGGCCGACCCAGGCTTCTATCGGGGGCCCTGCCTGCCGGTTGGCGTATCTTTCATCTGTTGGAAGATTCTAGCTGCCGGTTCGGCTGGTCTCGGTTTGCCTCAGTCTGGCTTCTCCTGCGCCTTCCGGGCTTCGCCGGGGCAATTGATTGGCGCGAAGATCGTCTCCGGCCCGGCGGATCTTGGTGCGGATACCTGCCAGCGAGGCGTCATCAACGACCTCGCGCTTGCTCGCCGCGCGTTCATCGAGGTTGAGAACCTCGACCAGGTTGGCGCGCTCGCCAGTCAGCTCCTGATAGCCAACGGCATAGACGTGCAGCTGGTCACGGGTAATCTCCTCGGCCTGCACCCGGTCGCTGGACTTGAAATCAACGATCGAGGTCTCGTTCGTGCCCAGCCGCCGGATCAGGTCGATCCTGCCGTCCACAGTGATCCCCGGGGCGACGTGCACCTGTACTTGCTGCTCGGAGTACAGCGTCTGCGGCAGCCTGGCCCGGTTCTCGTCCAGGTACCGGACGACCGCCTTGACCGCGGCCCTGCTCCGCCGGTCTCCTCAACGGTCGGCAATGCCCATCCCGTCTGCCGGGGCCCCGATGCCGCCCGCCATTACTACCCCGTTATCGAGTCCCCCGGCGCGCGACACCCAATTCGTCCCGCAACCCACCACCGTGGTGCCTGCCCCTCGCCGGATAACCATTCGCGATCGACGCCATGTGCTCGGTGATCCGTAGATCATGACAACCCCGGCCCGAGGGTCCTACGGGCAGCTCGTACCTCGCCCGGATCTGCCGATTTAGGTGCGGCTCAGGATGAAGCCGACTCAGATGGCAATCCACACATATTTGGTCTGATATTCCCAGTCGTTACCTGTAAGCGGGAAAGGCTGCCATAACCAGGCGGTAACATCGCAGCTAATGTTCTGTGATATCTCGTTCGCTGGGGGAGGCAGGCATGCCACTGGGCTACCGGTCGATCTTCACCGTGAGCGGTGGCGAGAACGCGACCGAGGTCGCCGCCAGTCAGTTCCGACCGTGGCTTCGGCACAAGGAACTTGACGGTGATGCCACTACGCCGGGGCTCCACGAGGTCGGTGACCAGGCACGGCTTGTCGTCACGGAGGTGCATCCCCATGACGGTTCCCGCTTGGTGCGCTACAGGCTGACCGAGTCCAGGCCGGAGGGCGACTGGATCACCACGCTGACTGCACGTGACAGCACGCGAGAACTCGGCTGGATATGGCTAGACATCACGGCCCCGACCTTCGAACGCGCTGCCGGAGCAGCCATAGAAAAAGACCAGTCAGCCACCGCAGAGCCAAGGTGGACGGCAGTGCCCGGCCTGGTACGGAACATACTGGGCGCGGTCGACGCATGCGATGGCGAGCTGGTCCTGGCGGACAGGCCCCGCCTGGTGCGGGCGGATGACTTCGAGGAACTTGTCGACACCATCTGCGACCCTGTGCGACGCGGAGCTGCGATAGTCGCGGCGCCGGTTCCCGACGTCCCGATGCCCGTGCTATTGGAGCACGTCGACGGGCTTACCCGGCAGTCTGTGGGTCTTGCCGGGGCCTACGTGCTTGACCACGAGAGCGCGGCCCGGCTGACTGAGTCTTTCGGTCCGCTACACGCTGTCCCGCTCGGCGCTCTGCGCACCTACCTGCCCGGAGCTGACCCGGCAAGCGTCATCGACGCCCGCCGCCATCGCATCATGCTGGCCCGGACCATCGCCACCAAGCCTGTCGGCAAGCTAGCGCGAACCCTCGGCTGGGCTAGCCGCAGTCGGTCGATGACTCTGCCGCTACCCAACCACGTCCTGCGAGCAGACCGGCTCCTGTCCAGGGAGGAGCCGGCCACCGTGCTGCGCTCGCTGCATCCCCGCCCAGGTGCCTCCCCGGCGACTGAAGGCGCCGTGGAGAGTGTCGTCGCGCCCACGACCAGCCCGGCCGAATCCGCAGTCGTCTGGGAAGCGACAGAGATAGCGGCGCAGGCCGCTAAGGCCGCCGAGTCGGCGGACCTTGAGGCCGCCCGTGCCGGACATGCCTCCGTGCAGGAAACCGCAGCGGCCTCGGTTCAGGACGTGACCGCCGCCTTGGAGCCGGTTGCCAAGCTGATCCGCGAACTTGCCGGGGAGGTTGCCGCCGATGAGTCTGCAGCTCTCACTGCTGCTGACCTGGTGAGCCGACTGCGCCAGCTCATGGCGAAGGGAACGCAGGCACTGCGCGGGCAAGCCGAGATGTCCAGGCGCGTGAGCGAAGTTCAGGATGCCCTAGAAGAAGTTGAGGACGAGCGAGATCAAGCAAGGGTCCGACTGGAGGAAGAGCAGTTCGACCACGCTGAAACCCAGGAAGAACTCCACCGGCTCCGGTTCGAAGCCGGTCAGCTCCGCGCAGCTCTCGCCGCAGCCGCTGCCCCTGCCGAGGCGTGGGTACTGGATGAACCGCCGCAGCCGCCAGGCTCGTTCGAGGACCTGCTCGCGAGGCTCGACGACGGCGCCCTGCCCGGCGTTGCCTTCACGGGCGACCCTGGTAATGCGATCGACCTCGACTCCTACGACCCACTGGGCACCTGGGCGGCGAAGACATGGGAGATGCTCCAGGCCGTTAGTGGCTACATCCAGGCCCGCCAGGCCGGCGAGTTTCGGGGCGGACTGCATGCATACCTCATGGAGACGCCGCCAGGCCGACCCGGCTACTCAGCCGGAGCCCACGCTGCCCATGAGTCAGAGTCCGTCGAGCAGTCAGGAAAGCTCAGGGCTGCCAGAGAACTTCCCGTGCCGCCAGCTGTCTGTCCCGTAGGAAAGGTCTTCATGGGAGCTCACTTCAAGGTCGCGAAGAAGGGAATGATCTCACCGAGGATGCACTACTTCGACGACACTGCCAGCTCGGGCAAGGTCTACGTGGGCTACATCGGCCGTCACCTGCCAAACACCCTGACGAACTAAGCCAGACTGCCACGCGCCAAGGCCCCGGCAGACCAAGTCAGCTGGTACCGCACTGCGCGCGGGCAATTGTCCGCTACACAAGCCCAGGCTGGTAAGTGACCCGGCGACCATCCCGGGGGCGTTTCGGAGAACCGTGCCGGTTCTTGCCTATCCCGCCCGCCAAGTGCCCGCCTGATGAACCCGTGACCTCTGGGTCTTTCCCGGACCTGGATGCCCAGGACACCCGATTCGTGCGGGCCTGTGCCACACCGTGCTGGCCGATCCTGCGCGCTTTCTGCCCTACAGATGATCAAGGCCCGATCGCCGCTCCCGGCGATCAGGCCTCTGAGCTGCTACTTCATGAGTAGCCCCGACCGGATTTGAACCGGCGCTACCGCCTTGAGAGGGCGGCGTCCTAGGCCACTAGACGACGGGGCCGAGATACCGCGCTGGCCGAGCGGCCAGCCGGGCACTAAGGCTAGCGCACCTCGCCGGGTCCGCCAAACGCGCTCGGCGGCCACCCGCCTGGTCCTCGATGCATGAAAATCCGCGTCCGTGGTAGCTGAGTCGCCATGGTCGTATTCATCATCGTGCTCGCGGTTATCGGACTCGTGATCGGCCTGATCGCGCGGCTGCTGGTGCCGGGCCGGGACAACATCGGCATCCTCGGCACCATCCTGCTGGGCATCGTCGGATCCTTCGTCGGCTACTTCCTGGAGCGCCTGGTGGAGGGCCGTTCGCTCAGCCTTGCCCACCCGCACACGGCCGGATTCCTGGGCTCGATCGTTGGCGCAGTCGTGCTGCTTGTGCTGCTGCGGATCACCGGCCTGGAGCGTGGCCGTTCCCGGCGCCGGATCTGACGACCGCGCCGGGTCTGACGACCTGACCTCAAAGCGACCCTGACCTCAAACACGGAACGCGGGTGCCCGGCGGGCATCCGCGTTCTGCTGCAGGTCGCTGGCCTGCGTGTCGCTGGGGTACCAGGACTCGAACCTAGACTAACGGGGCCAGAACCCGTCGGGCTGCCAATTACCCCATACCCCATGGAATCGGGCCCTCATCGGGCCCGGCCGTGCCAGTGCAGTGTAGCCGAACCGCTGGCCGGTTGGCGAAGCGGGAGCCGACCGGCCGGCTCAGCTGGCGTTGACCACGCGGCTGCTGAGCGTTCCGATGCCCTCGATCGTGACCGATACCTCGTCCCCGTCCTGCAGCTCGCCGACGCCGGCCGGGGTGCCGGTGAGCAGCACGTCACCGGGCAGCAGCGTCATCACCGCGCTGATGTAGCTGACCAGGGCGGTCACGTCGTGCAGCAGCAGCGAGGTCCTGGCCTGCTGGCGCAGCTCGCCGTTCAGCCGGGTACTGATCTCCAGGTCGGCCGGGTCGAGGCTGGTCTCGATCCACGGCCCGAGCGGGCAGAAGGTGTCGAACCCCTTGGCCCTGGCCCACTGCCCGTCCCTGGCCTGGAGGTCACGGGCGGTCACGTCGTTGGCGCAGGTGTAGCCGAAGATCACCTCGGGCACCCGGCGCGGCGGCACGTCCCGGCAGAGCCTGCCGATCACCACGGCCAGCTCGCCCTCGTAGTCGACCCGCTTGGACAGCTGCACCGGGCGCACGATCGGGTCCCCCGGCCCGGCCACCGCGGTCGAGGGCTTCAGGAAGATCACCGGCTCGGCCGGCGGCTCGCCGCCCATCTCGCGGGCGTGCTCGGCATAGTTCTTGCCGATGGCGATGATCTTGCTGGGCAGCACCGGCGCGAGCAGCCGCACGTCGCCGAGCTGGTACCGGGCGCCGGTGAACCGGAGATCATCCGTACCGACCCCGAACGGGTGCCCGGCGAGCTCGGCGACGGTCAGCTGGTCGGCGTCGGGGCTGTTCTGCGCGCCGTCCGGGTGCGCCCGGTCCACCACGCCGTACCCGACCTCGCTGCCGACCGTGAACCTGGCAATGCGCATCGCTGTCCTCCCGCTGCCGCCCGGGATCCGTCCCGATCTCCGGCCGCGCTATTGACGGTAACCCTCGACCTCGGCCACCGGGCGGACCTCTGCCCCTTCCGGGTCCTCGCCGAACTCGCGCCGGGCACGGCGCTGCCGCAGCAGGTCCCAGCACTGGTCGAGGGCCTCCTCGGCGGCCCGGAGCCGCTGGTGCTCCTGCTCCCCGGTCAGCTGGCCGGCCGCGAGCCTGGTCCTCAGGTCGTGCTCGGTCTTGATCAGCGTCATCGATATGTTCAAGTATCTGCTTGTCGTCCATATCACCTACCGTAACGGGGACCGCCCGGCACCCGGGAGAGCTCCGCTCCCGCCGCCCGCCCGCGGCACGACCGGAAGGACCGTGCTGATGCGCCCATCCCGGTATGACATCGTGATCGTCGGCGGCGGCCACAACGGCCTGGTCGCCGCCGCGTACCTGGCCCGCGCCGGACGCTCGGTACTGATCCTGGAACGGCTCGGCAAGGTGGGCGGGGTCGCGGTCTCGGCACGCGCCTTCGGCGGCGTTGACGCCCGGCTGTCGCGTTACTCCTACCTGGTCAGCCTGCTGCCCCGGCAGATCATTGCCGACCTGGGGCTGCGGATCGAGCTGCGGCCGCGCCGGTTCGCCTCCTACACCCCGGCCGGGGACGGCGGCCTGCTGGTGGATGACGGCGACGCCGGGCGCACGGCCGCCTCGTTTCGCGCCCTCACCGGCAGCCGGTGCCGACTGGCAGGCCTGGCAGCGGCTCCAGGAGGCGACCAGGAAGCTGGCCGAGCGGGTGTTCCCGACCCTGACCGAGCCGCTGCGCTCCCGGGCCGAGATGCGGGAGCTGGCCGGGGACGACGCGACCTGGACGGCGCTGATAGAAACCCCGCTGGCGCAGCTGCTGGAGTCGGAGTTCACCGACGACACGGTGCGCGGCGTGGTCGCCACCGACGCTCTCATCGGCACGTTCGCCCGGCTGAGCGAGCCCAGCCTGCGGCAGAACCGCTGCTTCCTCTATCACGTGATCGGGAACGGGACCGGCGCCTGGGACGTGCCGGTCGGCGGCATGGGCGCGGTCACCGACGCCATGCGCCGGGCCGCGGAGCAGGCCGGCGCGCAGATCCGCACCGGCGCCGAGGTGACCGGCATCGACCCGGCGGGCGAGGTGCAGGTGCGCGAGGGCGACGCCGAGTACGCCGTCGGCGCCGGGCACATCCTGGCCAACGTGCCCCCGGTGACCCTGGCCCGGCTGCTCGGCGAGGACCAGCCGGAGCCGCCGGAAGGCGCCCAGCTCAAGGTCAACCTGGTACTGTCCCGGCTGCCCCGGCTGCGGGATCCGGCCATCGACCCGGCGGCCGCGTTCGGCGGCACGTTCCACGTGCACGAGGGGTATGCCGCGCTGGAGGAGTCCTACCAGCAGGCGGTGGCCGGGCTGATGCCGGCCGCCGCCCCGTGCGAGGCCTACTGCCACTCGCTGACCGACAGCTCGATCCTCGGCCCCGAGCTGGCCGCCTCCGGTGCCCACACGATGACGGTGTTCGGGCTGCAGATGCCGGCCAGGCTGTTCCGGGCCGAGCCGGAGGCGGCCCGCGACGCGGCGCTCCAGGTGACGCTTCGCGCGATCAACTCGGTGCTGGCCGAGCCGATCGAGGACTGCCTGCTGCTGGACTCCGGCGGCCGGCCCTGCCTGGAGGTCAAGTCCCCGGTCGACCTGGAGGACGAGGCCGGGCTGCCCGGCGGGCACATCTTCCACGGCGACCTGGCCTGGCCATTCGCCGAGGATCCGGCCGAGGTCGGGCGCTGGGGGGTGGAGACGCGAGCACCAGCGGGTGCTGCTGTGCGGGGCCGGCGCCCGCCGCGGCGGCGGCGTCAGCGGCATCGGCGGCCACAACGCGGCGATGGCCATCCTGCGCGGCTCGTCATGACGGTGCCGTCATGACGGTGCCGTCACGACCGGGCGGCCGGGTCCGGTGCCCAGTGACGCTGGCCGCCGCAGTGACCCGGGCAGCCTGGTGCGCTGGTCGCCGGTGGCCGCGTCGAGCTGGGCCTGGGTGAGGAACAGGCTGCCGGACAGGTCGGCGCCGGCAGCTCGGCACCGCGCAGGTCGGCGCCGGTGAAGTCGGCCAGCCGCAGGTCGGCGGCGGACAGGTCGGCCCCGGTCAGGTAGGCGCCGCGCAGGCTGGCGCCGCGCAGGTCGGCACCGCGCAGGTTCCGCCCGATCAGGTCGGCGCCGCTGTGGTCGGCCCGGCCGGGCCCGGCGGCCGCCCTGGCCAGCTCGCTGGCCCGGCGCAGCAGCGCGGCGGCTTCCTGCCGGTGCCCGGTCAGGTCCAGCCCGGCCAGCTCCCCGGCCGGGGCGCGGGTCAGCCGCTCGGTGCCGGCGATCGCCTCCCGAAGCCCGGCAGACAGCGGCCTGGCCGGCTCGAGCGCCAGTGCCTCGGTCAGGTAC
The DNA here is from genome assembly GCA_963719705.1 of uncultured Actinomycetota bacterium. Lineage (GTDB taxonomy): Bacteria > Actinomycetota > Actinomycetes > Streptosporangiales > Streptosporangiaceae > CAVRCV01. The sequence continues at coordinate 126,441 of CAVRCV010000001.1, read as the reverse complement.
CAGAGCAGCTCGTGCAGCTGGCGCATGGCTCGCGAACACCGCGAACATCTGCGGGGCGAGGTCCGGTGCGCGCCGCCAGTCCCGGCCGCCGAAGGTGACCTGGGTCACCTGCTGCCCGGCGCCGAAGCAGTCATAGCTGGCGCAGCCGGCGAAACCCCTGCTGCCGGAGCCCGGCGTGAATGCCGCACCGGAAGCCGGGCCGCAGGTGCGGGCAGGGCTGCCCGGCGGCCTTGTCGATGGCGAAGTCGGCGGAGGCGGCGAAGGCGGTCGCGACGCAGCACAGCGCGAAGCAGCGGGTGCAGTCGGCTCGCAGCCGCGCCCGCGGGTCGTCGGCACGTGGCCTCTCGGAGTCGGTGAGCGGACCTGCCCAGTACCGGCAGACAGCAGTACCGGCAACAGTATGTGACCTGCCGCGGACCGGACATACGGTATACCAGCAGCCGCCGGAGGTAGGGAGCCCGCCTTGTCCACTCGCGACCTGTACACCGTCCCGCCCGGCCAGCCGGGCTGGGAGGTGCCGATGTCCGGCAGCTCCAGGTTCAGCTGGGAGTACGACGAGGGCAGGCAGCGGCTGCTGAACCTGTACCAGAAGGGCAAGGACAAGCAGTGGGACGCGGTCCGGCGGATCGACTGGGGGCTCGAGGTCGACCCGTACGACGTGCTCGGCGTGCCGGATGAGTCGCTGGCGATCTACGGCACCAAGTACTGGGACATGCTGGGCCCGGACAACCGCAAGGACCTGCGGCGGCACTCGGCGGCCTGGCAGTTCTCCCAGTTCCTGCACGGCGAGCAGGGCGCGATGGTGTGCGCGGCCCGGATCGTGGAGTCGGTGCCTGACCTGGACGCCAAGTTCTACGCGGCCACCCAGACGATGGACGAGGCCCGTCACGCCGAGCTGTACGCGCGGTTCCTGCACGAGAAGGTCGGCCTGCTCTACCCGATGAACGGCCAGCTGCAGGCACTGCTGAACGACACCCTGGCCGACTCCCGCTGGGACATGCCGTACCTGGGCATGCAGGTGCTGATCGAGGGGCTGGCGCTGGCCGCGTTCGGCATGCTGCGGGATGTCACCACCAAGCCGCTGCCCCGGCAGATCCTGGCCTACGTCATGCAGGACGAGGCCAGGCACGTGGCCTTCGGCCGGATGGCGCTGCGCGACTACTACTCCCAGCTGTCGCAGGCCGAGCTGCGCGAGCGCGAGGACTTCGTGATCGAGGGCTGCTACCTGATGCGGGACCGGCTGCGCGGCTATGAGATCTGGGACAACTTCGGCATCGCCCGCCAGCGAGATCCGCGAGCTCATCGACGGCTCGGAATACCAGCGCGCGTTCCGGTCCCTGCTGTTCAGCCGCCTGGTGCCGTGCGTGCGGGACATCGGGCTGTGGAGCGAGCGGCTGCAGCAGGCCTACGCGGACATGGGCGTGCTCGACGCGGCCAGGGCCGATCTCGAGGCGCTGATGCGCACCGATGAGGAGATCGCGGAGAAGCTGGACGCGCAGCGGTTCGCCGCCGAGGAGGAGGCCAGGGCCCGGGAGGTCGCCGAGGTCATCGCAGCGGGCGGCGAGGGCAGCTAGGCCCCTGCACTGGCGCCGCGGCGAGCAAGCTGCCCGGCACCGGCCGCGATGCACAGGCAGAGCAGCACCGGCAGGCCAAGCGCCAGCGGCAGGCCGAGCGCCGAGGCAAGCCCCCCGATCAGCACCGGGCCGGCCAGCATGCCGACATAGCCCAGGCCGGCCACCCGCGCGATCCCGGCCGCCGGGTGCCGCGGGTCGGCGTTCCCGGCGGCCGACAGGAACTGCGGGAAGGTGCAGGACAGCCCGGCGCCGAAGCAGGCGAACCCGGCCAGCGCGCCGGCCGGGCTGGCCAGGCCGAGGGCCGCCGTCAGCCCGGCCGCGGCCAGCAGGCTGCCGGCCCGGACCACGGTGACCGGCCCGAACCGCAGCACCAGCCGGTCGCCGGCCAGCCGGCCGAGGGCCATCATGACCGAGAACGCGGCGAATCCCAGGGCCGCGAAGCCGGCCGTGGTATGCACGCTGTCGCGCAGGTAGACCGCGCTCCAGCCGTCCGCCGACCCCTCGCCGAGCAGCGAGCACAGCGCGAGCAGGCCAAGCACGAGCACCGCCAGCGACCAGCCTGCCCCGGCCGCGCCGGCCGCCCCGGCCGCCCCGGCCGCGCGGCCCGCCGCTGTCGCCGGGCGAGCCGTCCCGGCGGCTGGTCCCGCAGCAGCCCGCGCCCGGCCGCGAGCGCGACCCCGGCCAGCGGCACCCCGGCGGCCAGGAAGTTGACCGCGGGACTCACCCCGGCCCAGGCGAACAGGCCGCCGAACAGCGACCCGGCCAGGCCGCCGAAGCTGAAGCAGGCGTGAAACGAGTTCATCAGCGGCCGCCGGTATCCCTGCTCGATCTGCACCGCCTGCGCGTTCATGGCCACGTCCAGCAGCCCGGCGGTCAGGCCGAACGCGAACAGGGCGGCCATCAGCGCCGCCACGTCCGGAGCCAGGCCGAGCGCCACCGGCAGCAGCGCAACGCAGCAGCCGCCGGCGATCGCGGGCCGCCGGCTCCCGGCCCGGCCCACGATCCGCCCGGCCATGGCGGCCACGACGACCAGGCCGACCGACGCGGCCAGCAGGGTCAGCCCGAGCAGGCCGTCAGACAGGCCAAGGCCCTGCTTGATCGCCGGGATCCGGGCTACCCACACGCCGTTGGCGATGCCAAGCAGCGCGAACAGGGCGATCGCCGCCGCCCTGGCCCGGCGCGGCGGGCCGGGAGCCCCGGCCGCAGATCCAACAGGGCCGGGAGTACCTCGGCAGCCGGGCCGGCGGCGGCGGCCCCGGCTGCGTCCGGCGTGCTGAGCGGCTCGATCCTCCGGACAATACAAGGTGCTCCGATATGGTCAGCACCAGCCGCTATCGGCGATCAGGTACCAGCAGCGGCCGCCCGCAGCGTCCAGCCAGAAGCAGCGGCCGACCGGAAGGAGCGAGCTTGCCAGCCGCCTACTCAGCGCTATCCCATCTGGAGTGCCCGCGATGCGGTGCCCGCCACGACGCCGGGCAGCCGCAGGGCACCTGTTCCTGCGGTTCCCCGTTGCTGGCCCGGTACGACCTGGAGCTGGCCGGCGCGCTGGTGACGCCGGACCAGATAGCGAGCCGGCCGCCGTCGCTCTGGCGGTATCACGAGCTGCTGCCGGTCGGCTCGCCCGGCCGGGTGGTGAGCCTGGGCGAGGGCATGACGCCGCTGCTGCCGATGACCAGGCTCGGCCGCCAGCTCGGCGTGCCGGGCCTGTCGATGAAGGACGAGGCGCCGCTGCCCACCGGGACGTTCAAGGCGCGCGGCGCCGCGGTGGGCGTCTCCAGGGCCGCCGAGCTCGGCGTCGGCGCGGTCGCGATGCCCACGAACGGGAACGCGGGCGCGGCCTGGGCCGCCTACGCGGCGCGCGGCGGGCTGTCCTGCCTGATCGCCATGCCGCTGGACGCGCCGGAGATCACCAGGGCGGAGTGCCTGGCCGCGGGCGGCGAGACCTACCTCGTCGACGGCCTGATCGGGGACGCGGGCGCGCTGATCGCCGCCGCGGTCCGGCAGCGTCCCGGCTGCCAGGACGTTTCCACGCTGCGGGAGCCGTACCGGCTGGAGGGCAAGAAGACGATCGGGCTGGAGATCGTCGAGCAGCTCGGCTGGCAGGTGCCGGATGTGATCATGTGCCCGGTCGGCGGCGGCGTCGGCGTGATCGGGATCTACAAGGCGCTGCTTGAGCTGCGTCAGCTCGGCTGGATCGGCGCCGACCTGCCCCGGCTGGTGGCGGTTCAGGCGGCCGGGTGCGCTCCGGTGGTGCGGGCGTTCCAGCGCGATGAGCCGCAGACCGAGCCGTGGGCCGGGGCCGCCACGATAGCGTTCGGCCTCACCGTGCCCGCCCCGCTGGGCGGCGCGCTGGTGCTGGAGGCGATCCGGGCCACCGGCGGGACCGCGATCGCGGTTACCGATGCCGAGCTGCTGGCCGGCCAGCGCCAGGCCGCCGCGGCCGAGGGGACCTGGGTCTGCCCGGAGGGCGCGGCCTGCTTCGCCGCGGCCGGGCGGCTGCGGGAGGCGGGCTGGCTGGCCGAGACGGACCGGGTCGTGGTGCTCAACACCGGGGCCGGGCTGAAGTACCCGCTGACCAGCCCGGACGGCCCGGCTACCCCGGCGCTGATCGAGCGCGGCGGCCGGATCCCCGAGCCGGCGCCGGCGGGCGGCTAGCCGGACCCCCGCTAGCCGGACCCTGCCCGGCTAGCCCGCTACCCGCTCGGCGATATCGTCGCCGACCTCCGCGGTGGTCCGGACGGCCCAGGCACCCTGGCGTTCCAGCAGGTCCTCGCCCACCGCCTGCTCGATCCGGCTCGCCTCGTCGGCCAGGCCCACGTGCTGGCACAGCATCGCCGCGGACAGGATCGCCGCGGTCGGATCGGCCTTCTGCTTGCCCGCGATATCCGGCGCGCTGCCGTGTACCGGCTCGAACATGCTGGGCGCGGTCCGCGCCGGGTTGATGTTCGCGCTCGCGGCCAGGCCCAGGCCGCCGGTCACGGCCGCGCCGAGCGCGGTCAGGATGTCGCCGAACAGGTTGTCGGTGACGATCACGTCGAACCGCTCGGGCTGGGTGACCAGGAACACCGAGGCCGCGTCCATGTGGCAGTAGTCGGTGCTGACATCGCCGAACCCGGCCGCCTGCTCCGTCACGGTGCGCTGCCACAGGTCGCCGGCATACCTCAGCACATTTTTCTTATGCACCAGGGTCAGCTTCCTGCGCGGCCGCCGGGCCGCGAGCTCGAGCGCGTACCTGGTCACCCGGCTGACCCCGAACGCGGTGTTGATGCTCTCCTGGGTCGCCACCTCGGCCGGGGTGCCCTTGCGCATCACGCCGCCGGCCTCGATGTAAGGGCCCTCGGTGCCCTCCCGGACCACCAGTATGTCCACCGACTCCGAGCGCAGCCCGGACATCGGCGAGGCGACGCCGGGGAACAGCCGCACCGGCCTGAGGTTCACGAACTGGTCGAACTCGAACCGCAGCCGGAGCAGCAGCCCGCGCTCCAGCAGGCCGCTCGGCACGCTCGGGTCGCCGACCGCGCCGAGCAGGATCGCATCGGCGCCAGCCAGCTCGCCGAGCACCGAGTCGGGCAGGATCTCGCCGGTCCGGTGCCAGCGCTGTGCGCCGAGGTCGTAGCTGGTGGTCTCGATGCTGACATCGGTGGCCACCGCCCGCAGGACCTTGATGGCCTGCTCCACCACCGCTGGCCCGATGCCGTCACCGCCGATCACCGCGATGCGAATCGTCCGTGCCGCCACGCGTGTACCTTACTGGCCGCCTGCGCGGTTAGGGCAAGATCCGCTCGGTCACGTTGACGGCGTCCGGCACCGGCTGCCCGGCCAGTGCCAGCGCGACCGACCTGGCCACCTGGGTGCCCGCCTTCTCCTGCGCCTCGTGCGTGCTGGCAGCCAGGTGCGGCGTGCAGACCACGTTCTCCAGCCGTAGCAGCGGGTTGCCGGTGGCCGGCTCGGCCGCGTAGACGTCAAGGCCGGCGCCGGCCACCCGGCCCTCGGTCAGGGCGCGCAGCAGCGCATCCTCGTCGATCACGCCGCCGCGCGCGGTGTTGACGATCCGTACCCCCGGCTTGACCAGGGCCAGCTCGCGCTCGCCGATGAGCCCGATGGTCTGTGCGTTCTTCGGCACGTGCACGGTGATGAAGTCGGCCAGCGCCAGCAGCTCGTCCAGGCTCTTCATGGCCACGCCCAGCTCGTCCGCGCGGCCCTCGGGCAGGTAGGGATCGCAGCCGAGCACCGTCATGCCGAACGCGGCCAGCCGCTGCGCCACCAGCTCGCCGATCTTCCCGAGCCCGATGATGCCGGCCACCTTGCCCTGGAGCTCTACCCCGGTGAAGGCGGCGCGCTGCCACTGGCCGTCCTTGAGCGAGCCGACCGCGGCCGGGATGTTGCGCGCGGTGCACAGCAGCAGGGCAACCGCGTGCTCGGCCGCGCTGACGCTGTTGGAGCCCGGCGCGTTCACCACCATGACGCCGGCCGCGGTCGCGGCCGCCACGTCCACGTTGTCCAGCCCGGTGCCGGCCCTGGCCACCACCCGCAGCCGCGGCGCGTGCCCGAAGGCCTCGGCGTCCATCCTGGTCGCGCTCCGGATGATGACCGCGTCCGCCTCGGCCAGGGCGGTCAGCAGCCGGGCGCGGTCGGCGCCGTCGGTGTGCCGGACCTCGACGCCGGAACCCAGCGTGGCGATGGCGGCAGGAGCAAGTTTCTCGGCGATAAGGACGATCGGACCGGACATGGTGCCTCCGTTGGCAGCAATCAGACCCAGACAGTCTAATAACAGCTTGTGAACGCGTTCACAAGTGACTGTCCGTGACGGCGCCGGGCCGTCAGCCCGCCGGGGCCGGGGCCGGGGCGTCCGGGGAGCCAAGCTGGCCCGCGGCATCGTCGAGGCCGGGAGCCGGGCCGGGCAGCGCAGAGCCGGGCAGCGCCGAGCCGGGCCGGGCAGCGCCGGCCACCTCCGCACCGCCGGATGCCGGGCCGACCAGCGCGGCTACCCCGCTCGCGGGCATCGGCCGGGCCACCAGGTATCCCTGGCCCAGCCCGCAGCCCATCGCCTTGAGCAGCTCCAGCTGCTCGGGCCGCTCGATCCCCTCGGCCACCACCTCGATGCCCAGGTCGTGCCCGACCCCGACGATGGTCCTGGTCAGCATCGCAAGCGTGGCGTCCTGGCCAAGCCCGGCCACGAACGACGGGTCGATCTTGATGATGTCCACGGCCAGCCGCCGCAGGTAGGCGAGCGATGCGTAGCCGGTGCCGAAGTCGTCGATGGCCAGCCGCACGCCCAGCCGCCGGAGCTCGGCCAGGCCCGCCGCGATCGGCTCCGCGGCCTCGATCAGCACCCGCTCGGCCACCTCGATCGTCAGCGCATCCGGCGGCAGGCCGCTGTCGGCTACCGCGGCGAGCACGGTCTCGGTAAACGCGGACGCGCTGAGCTGGCGCAGCGAGATGTTCACCGCGAGCCCGACCTCCCAGCCCGACGCCCGCCAGCCGGCCACCTGGCGGCACGCCTCGCGCAGCACCCTGGCTCCGAGCGGCACGATCAGCCCGGAGTCCTCGGCCACGCCGAGGAACTCCTCCCGCGGCACCGGGCAGGCCACCCTGGTCCAGCGCACCAGGGCCTCGACCGCGACGATCCTGCTGTCGGCCAGCCGCACCACCGGCTGGTACTCGATCGCGAGCTGTCCCTGGGTGATCGCGACCCGCAGGTCACTGGCCAGCTCGAGCCGGCGCATCACGTCCGCGTGCATGTGCGAGGCGAAGACCTCCACCCGGCCGCCGCCGGAGCCCTTGGCCCTGGACATCGCCACGTCGGCGTTGCGCAGCAGGTGGCCGGACCCCTCGCCGCTGGCCAGCGCCACCCCGATGCTCGCGGTCAGCGGGATGTCCCGGTCGGCGGCCCGGAATGGCTCGGCCGCGATGGCCCCGGCCAGCCGTTCCGCGATGTCCACTACCTCCTGGGCCGAGGTGGCGCTCTCGACCAGGATCGCGAACTCGTCGCCGCCCCAGCGGGCCACCGTGTCCTGCGGCGGCACCGACACCCGCAGCCGCCGCGCCGCCTGGGCCAGCAGCAGGTCGCCGGCGCCGTGCCCGACCGAGTCGTTGACCGCGGTGAAGCCGTCCAGGTCGAGGAAGATCGCCCCGGTCTCGGCCGGGACCTCCCCGGCCCCGCGGCCCAGCCGGGCCGGCGGGCCGACGATGCTCTTGACCCGCTCCTCCAGGTACATCCGGTTCGGCAGCCCGGTCAGCCCGTCATGGAAGGTCAGGTGCGTGACCTGGCGGCGCAGCGCTATCTCGTCACTCAGGTCCCGCGCGGTGACCAGCAGCCGGTCCGCCGCGCCTGCCTCCCGGTACCGGGAGATGGTGGTCTCGACGTGCCGCCAGGTGCCGTCACCCGACCTGACCCGGCACGGGTACCGGCCCGGCTGCTGGCCCTCGCCGCCGGCCGCGGCCAGTGCCGCCCGGACCACCTCGGCCCGGTCCTCCGGATGCACCAGCTCGGCCAGCGCAAGCCCCTTCAGCTGCTCGGCCGAGTAGCCGAACTCGGCGACCCCGGAGCTGGCGTACCGGATCGTGCCGTCCAGCTCGCAGACCAGCACCACGTCGCTGGTGCGGCCGGCCAGCTCGCGCAGCTGCCGGACCGACTCGGTCCAGACCTCGGACGCCTGCCCCGCCCGCCGGAGCAGGCCGGCCACCTGCGCGATCAGCACGAGCACGGCGGCAGCCCCGGCCACCGCGGCCACCGGGGCGATGCCCGAGCCGCCCGCCAGTGCCCGCCCGGCCAGGGCCAGCGCGGCCGCTACGGCGGCACCGGCGGCGATGACCGTCGCCAGCCCGGCGCCGGCCCAGGCCTGCCCGGCCGGGCGGCGCAGACCGGGCCCGGCCAGGTCGCGGCCGTCGTGCCAGGCCAGCGGAACCGCCCCGAGCAGGCAGAGGCCGGCCACCCAGGCGGCCAGCGGCCAGCCGCCGACCTGGGCGCCGCTTGCCCTGGCGCCCACCGCCAGGGCATCGCCCGCGGTCAGGGCGAGCAGCGCCAGCCCGGCCAGCAGGCCCGGACGGCCGGCCCTGACCGCGGGCGCGAGGATGACGCCCAGCGCGATCAGGTCGGCCAGCGGGCGGACCAGATCCAGCGCGAAGCCGCCCGGTGCCACGCCGGAGGTGCCGTAGTCCGCTGCGAACAGGCCCAGCCAGCCGATGATGAACAGCGCGAGGGCCAGCAGGCTGGCATCCGCCAGCCGGCCAAGGACGCCGGGGCCGTCCGCTGTCCGCGGGCCGCCCGGCACCGGCCGGCCTTCCGGCGCTCGGTCCGCGGCCAGCATCGCCACGCCGGTTACCAGCGGCGGCAGCGCCAGCAGCGCCAGCAGGTCCGCGAACGTCAGCGGAAACGTGGCACCGACCTGCGGCAGGCCGAGCGCGTCCTGGGCGATGAGGCCGCAGCCCCACAGCCCGGCCGCCGCGGCCAGCCACCGGCAGGCCCGCCGCGCGGCCGGCTCGGCGCGGTTCGGTCCCCGCCACAGCAGCGCCGCCGCAGACGCGGACGCGAGCGCCCCGGCCGTGGTCCACACCTGGACGGCCAGGCTCACGACGCGCCGCCGGAGGAGTCCGCGCGCACGGTCTTCCCGGCGAGCACGGTGGTCCCGGCGAGCACGGTGGTCCCGGCGCGCACAGTGTCCTCGCTGATGCCCCTGTCCTTCCTAATATCCGCGTCCAGCGGCAACAGCGAGCCCGGCTGGCCCCGTAGGCCCGCCGGGCTCACGTCCTGCCCGGCAGTGGCGCTCGCCGGTGAGCGCGGCCGCAGCTCATCTGTCAGGACGCTGGTCCCAGCCGCCTGCCGTTGCGGGGAGTCGCAGGCACTGGACGCGATTAGCAATGAGCGAATGTTGTCTCACTCTAAGTGCCCAAGGTCACGCTTCGATAGAGGTAGGGACTACACCGGGAGACAACTTCCTGAGTGCCGCCTCAGCGCCATTCAGGGTCAGCCGCGGGACAGCGTTAGCCGGGGGAAGAGAGGCCGCGGCTCGGGCAGGCGGCCGGCCGGACCGTCGCACGCGGCCGCGATCTGGCTGGCCAGGCCCGGCAGGAACGGCGCGAGCCGGGTGCCCAGGATCCGGCAGGCCGCGGTCAGCTCGGCCAGCACCCGGTCGAGCCGGTGCCCGGCGGCGGCGTCCCCGGCCCGCTCGGCCCTGGCCAGGTGCCACGGCTCGGCCTGCTCGGCGTAGTGGTTGGCGGCGGCCACGATGTCCCAGGCCGCTGAGGCGGCGGCACGGAAGTCATATCCGGCCAGCGCCGCCGCGACCCGCCCGGCCGAGGAGTCGCAGACGGCGCGCAGCGCCAGCGCCGCCGGATCCGGTTCCGGGCAGCCATCGGCAGGCACCCTGCCGTCCCGGTACCGGTGCACCAGCGCGGCCACCCGGCTGACCAGGTTGCCGGCGCCGTTGGCCAGGTCGGTGTTGGCCCTGGCCACCAGCCGGTCCGTGGTGAAGTCGGTGTCGCCGGACCGCGGTACCTCGCGCAGCAGCCACCAGCGCACCGCGTCGGTGCCGTACCGCCCGGCCAGCGCCTCCGGCCCGGCACCGGCGCCCTGGCCTGCCGCGGCCGATTTGCTGATCTTGCCGCCGTCGATGGTGAGGTAGTCGTGCACCAGGATGTCGGTCGGCAGCGGCTGCCCGGCCGACAGCAGGATGGCGGGCCAGTACACCGCGTGGAACCGCAGCACCCCCTTGCCGACCAGGTGGATCCGGCGGTCGGCACCGGCCCACCAGCGCTGGTAGCCGGCCGGATCGGTGCCGAAGCCGGGCGCGGTGATGTAGTTCGCCAGCGCTTCCCACCAGACGTAGATCACCTGGGCCGGATCGCCGGGCACCCCGATGCCCCAGCCGCGCGAGCGGGCGGCCGGGCGGGAGGCGCTGAAGTCGTCGAGCCCGCCGTCGATGAAGCCGAGCACCTCGTTGCGCCGGCTGGCCGGCTCGATCCGAAGCCGGCCCGAGCAGATCAGCTCCCGCAGCTGGCCCGCGTACCGGGACAGCCGGAAGAACCAGTTCTCCTCGCACACCCGCTGCGGCTCGGTGCCGTGCTCGGCGCACCGGCCGCCGGGCAGCTCGTCCGGCTGGTAGAACTGCTCGCAGCCGACGCAGTACAGGCCTTCGTACCGCCGGAGGTAGAAGTCGCCGCTGGCCGCGCAGGCGCGCCAGAGCCGCTCCGCTCCCGGCCGGTGCCGCGGGTCGCTGCTGGTCCGGATGAAGTCGTCGAACGACAGCCCGAGCGGGTCGCGCAGCGCGGCGAACGCGGCCGCGTTCCGCTCGACCAGCGCCTCGGTGCTGATCCCCTCGGCCCGCGCGGCCAGGGCGTTCTTCAGCGCGTTGTCGTCGGTCCCGGTCTGGAACCGCACCAGGTCGCCGGCCTGCCGGAAGTGCCGGGCCAGCACGTCGGCCTGGACCAGCTCGAGCGCGTGACCCAGATGCGGGCGGCCGTTCACGTACGGGATCGTGGTGCTGAGGTAGATGCGCGCTGCGCTCATCGCAGCCTCCTTGCGGTTCAGGGGGCCTGCGACCGGCACAGACGAATCGAGGCCCCGTAGGGCCTCGTCCGGACGTGCGTCCTGGCAGCTTCAGATGGCCCCGCTAGCGGGGCATCATCACCTGGCTCAGGAGCAGATTCATGAGCCACAGTCTAGCGTTCCCGGCGCGGGCCGAGCGCACCGGCATTTAGCTATTTGAGGTTCTTGTAGGCGGTCACCGCGCCGGGCGCGTCCAGCTCGGCAGCGGGGATCGGGGTGCGCAGCACGTAGAACCCGTCCAGAGCGGCCTCGGCATCGATCTGATCCTGCCGGCGGGTGACGGTGAGGCTGTCGTCGGTGATGGTGACGGCGAAGTGCTTGGCGGTCTTGTACTTGCCGATCACCTTGCCGGCCTCCAGGCCGATCGGCCCGGCACCTTGGAGCCGCCCGGCAGCGACGCGGGCGATGAGCGGGGCGAGCAGCTTCTCGGTGGCGGCGAGGAGTTCTTCGCGGGTCCGGGCGCGGTCGGCGGCCAGCACCGGGTTGCGGCAGGCGATCAGCCGCTCGCCGGGGAAATCCCCGGAGGTGATCTCGGCCAGGTCCTGCTGGTCGAAGAGGCTGAGCTGGAGGGGCCCGCCCTCGGCCATGAGCTTGCGGATGGCGGGGGCGCGCAGCGCGGTGATCCACCCGTAGGGGTCCGGCCGCGCGGTGCCGTCCCCCCGCTGGTTCAGGGCAGCGATCCGGGCGGAGGTGATCATGCCGCGGTCGCCGACCATGACCATCTTGGCCAGCCCGAACTTGTCCCGCACCACGGTGACGATCTGGGTGAACGCGGCGGGGTCGCCGGTGTTGCCGGGGAAGACCCGGACCGCGACCGGGCGGCCCTCAGGGTCGGTCAGCAGCCCGTACTCGATCTGCAGTTTTCCCTTCTTGCCGTCCCGGGAGTACCCGCGGGCGGAAAGCGGGCAGTGCCGTCCCTCCATCCACGAGCTGGACAGGTCGAACAGCGCCTGCCGCGACGGGTTGGCCTCCGGGCCCAGGTGCCGGGCCGCCAGCCCGGCCTCGATGCTGTCCTGCTGGCCGGCCAGCCAGTCCATCGCCGCGTAGATGTCATCGGTGCTTGCCCCGTCGACGCCCAGGTCGGCGCCCAGGGTGGCATCGGCCCACCAGGTCAGGGTGGACAGCTTGGAGCCGGGCCGCACGACCCGGGAGATGATCAGGTGGATGTACCGTTACTGCTGTTGTTTTAGCAGTAACGGTACATCCACGCTAAAAAATCGGGCTGCTGTACGGCACCGGCGCGCGGATCTCCGAGGCGGTCGCCCGGGGTCAGCGGTCCTCGCTGGCGCCGAGGCGGGCCAGGATCAGCTCCCTGGCCCTCGCGGCATCGGCCTGGCCGCGGGTCGCCTTCATCACCGCGCCGACCAGCGCGCCTGCCGCCGCCGTCTTGCCCGACCTGACCTTGGCGGCGATGTCCGGGCTGGCCGCGATCGCCTCGTCCACCGCGGCGGCGAGCGCCCCGGAGTCGCTGACCACGGCCAGGCCGCGGGCGGCCACGATCTCGTCCGGCGAGCCCTCCCCGGCCACGATCGCGTCGAGCACCTGGCGGGCCAGCTTGTTGTTCAGCGTGCCCGCCGCGACCAGCTCGCAGATCCGGGCCACCTGTGCCGGAGTAACCCCGAGCCCGGCCAGCTCCACCCCGGACTGGTTGGCCAGCCGGGACAGCTCCTCCAGCCACCAGTTGCGGGCCTGATCCGGCGGCGCGCCGGCGGCCACGGTCTGCGCCACCAGGTCGATCGCGCCGGCGTTGCGCAGCGCGGTCATGTCCTTGTCCGGCAGCCCCCACTCCGCCTGGAGCCGGGAACGGCGGTCCGCGGGCAGCTCGGGCAGGGTGGCCCGCAGCTCGTCCAGCCACTGCCGGGACGGCGCGACCGGCACCAGGTCCGGCTCGGGGAAGTAGCGGTAGTCCTGCGCCTCCTCCTTGCTGCGGCCCGGCGTCGTGGTGCCGGTGTCCTCGTGGAAGTGCCGGGTCTCCTGCACCACCCGGCCGCCGGAGTCCAGCACGGCCGCCTGCCGCTCGATCTCGGACCGGACCGCGCGCTCGACCGAGCGCAGCGAGTTCACGTTCTTGGTCTCGGTCCTGGTGCCCCAGTCAGCCGAGCCCCTGGGCGCCAGCGAGGTGTTCACGTCGCAGCGCAGCGACCCCTGCTCCATCCGGACGTCGGAGACCCCGAGCGCGCGCAGCAGGTCGCGCAGCTCGGTGACGTAGGCGTGCGCCACCCGCGGCGCCAGCGCCCCGGTCCCGGCCACCGGCTTGGTCACCACCTCGACCAGCGGGATCCCGGCCCGGTTGTAGTCGACCAGGGAGTAGTCGGCGCCGTGAATGCGGCCGGTGGCCCCGCCGACGTGCAGCGACTTGCCGGTGTCCTCCTCCAGGTGGACCCGCTCGATCTCGACCCGGAAGGGCTGGTCGTCCACCCGCACGTCCAGCCAGCCGCCGGTGCACAGCGGCTCGTCGTACTGCGAGATCTGGAAGTCCTTCGGCATGTCCGGGTAGAAGTAGTTCTTCCGCGCGAACCGGCACCAGGACGCGATCGAGCTGCCGAGAGCCAGCCCGATCCTGATCGTGTACTCGATGGCCGCCTTGCTGGCCACCGGCAGCGAGCCGGGCAGGCCGAGGCAGACCGGGCACACCGCGGAGTTCGGCCGCGCGCCGAAGACGGTCGGGCAGCCGCAGAACATCTTGGTGACCGTGCTCAGCTCGACGTGCGTCTCCAGCCCGATCACCGGCTCGTACCGGGACATGGCCGCCTCGAACGGCACCACGGTGATCTCGCTCATGCCCGCCCCTCCGCCCCGTGGTCCGGGCTGGCACCGTCCAGTCCGCTGGCCCCGGCCAGCAGCGGGCCGCCCCAGCGCCGCTGCAGCGCCGCCTCGACGGCCGCGCCGACCCGGTACATCCGGTCGTCGGCCAGCACCGGCGCCATGATCTGCAGGCCCACCGGCAGCCCGTCCTCGGGCGCGAGCCCGCACGGCACCGAGATCGCCGCGTTCCCGGCCAGGTCCGACGGGATCGTGCACAGGTCGGCCAGGTACATCGCCATCGGGTCATCGACCCGTTCCCCGAGCCGGAACGCGGTCGTCGGGGTGGACGGCGACACCAGCACGTCAGCCTGCTCGAAGGCGGCGTCGAAGTCCCGGCAGATCAGCGTCCGGACCTGCTGCGCCTTGCCGTAGTAAGCGTCGTAGTAGCCGCTGGACAGCGCGTAGGTGCCGAGCATGATCCGCCGCTTCACCTCGGCGCCGAAGCCGGCCGCCCTGGTCAGCGACATGACCTCCTCGGCGCTGCGGGTGCCGTCGTCGCCCACCCGCAGCCCGTAGCGCATCGCGTCGAACCTGGCCAGGTTGGACGAGCACTCGCTGGGCGCGATCAGGTAGTAGGCGGGCAGCGCGTAGCCGAAGTGCGGGCAGGACACCTCGCTGACCTTCGCGCCGAGGGACTCCAGCAGCTCGACCGCCTCGGCGAACCGGCTCAGCACCCCGGCCTGGTAACCCTCGCCGCCGAGCTCGCTGACCACCCCGATCCGCAAGCCCTCGACGTCGGCCTGGCGGGCGGCGGCCACCACCGGCGGCACCGGCTCGGGCACCGAGGTGGAGTCGCACGGGTCGTGCCCGGACATCACCTCGTGCAGCAGCGCGGCGTCCAGCACGGTGCGGGCCAGCGGGCCCGGCGAGTCCAGCGAGGACGCGAACGCGACCAGGCCGTACCGGGACGAGCCGCCGTAGGTCGGCTTGGCCCCCACGATGCCGCAGACAGCGGCCGGCTGGCGGATGGAGCCGCCGGTGTCGGTGCCGATTCCCAGCGGCGCCTCGTAGGCGGCCACCGCGGCCGCCGAGCCGCCGGACGAGCCGCCCGGCACCCGGCTGAGGTCCCACGGGTTATGCGAGGCGCCGAAGGCCGAGTTCTCGGTGGACGAGCCCATCGCGAACTCGTCCATGTTGGTCTTGCCGAGCAGCACCACGCCGGCCTGCCGCAGCCGCCGGGTGATGGTCGCGTCGTACGGCGGCTGCCACCCGTCCAGGATCCGCGACCCGCAGGTCGTCGGCATGTCGGCGGTGGTGAAGACGTCCTTCAGGGCCAGCGGCACGCCGGCCAGCGGGCCGAGCGGCTCGCCCGCCGCGCGCCGCTCGTCGACCGCGCGCGCGGCCGCGATCGCGCCGTCGCCGGCCACGTGCAGGAACGCGTGCACCCGGTCGTCCACCGCCTCGATCCGGCTCAGGTGCGCGGTGGCGACCTCCACCGCCGACACCTCGCCGGCCGCGATCGCGGCCGCGATCTGCGCGGCGGTCAGCCGGGTCAGCTCCTCGCTCATCAGTCCTCCGCCAGGATCCGCGGCACCCGGAACCTGTCCTGCTCGGCGGCCGGCGCCTGGTCCAGCGCGGCGGCCGTGCCCAGGCACGGCACCAGCACGTCGTCGCGGAACACGTTGGCCAGGTCGGCAGCGTGCGTCATCGGCGGGATCCCGTCCGCGGCGACCTCCTGGACCCTGGCCACGTGCGTGATGATCACGTCGAGCTGCCCGGCGAAATGATCGAGCTCCTCCTCGGTCAGGGCCAGCCGGGCCAGCCGGGCCAGGTGCGCGACCTCGTCGCGGGTAATAGGCATGGACGCCATCCTAGGGCGGCCGCCGCGGCGGTCCGGCGGGATTGAGCGGCCGGTCAGGGCATGCCGGTGGGCATGCCGGTAGGCGTGCCGGTGCCGGCCGGCAGCCGGGCCGGAAGCTGCCCGGGCGGCCAGGACCGCGGATCCCTGGCGCCGTGCTCGGCCAGCCAGGCGGTGGCCGAGACCGCGTTGAGCGGCAGGCTGAAGTACCAGCCCTGGGCCGCGACGCAGCCCATCGCCCGCAGCGCGGCGGCCACCTCGGCCGACTCGACGCCCTCGGCGACCGACCGGATGCCGAGCGCCCGGACCAGCTCCACGATCGACCGGACGATGACCTCGTCCTCGCCGGAGTCCAGCAGCCTGCGGACGAAGGACGAGTCGATCTTCACCTCGCTGACCGGCAGCCGCTTCAGCCGGGCCAGCGAGGAGTAGCCGGTGCCGAAGTCGTCCAGGCTCAGCCCGACCCCGCGCGCGGCCAGCGCCTCCGCGGTCGTGACGGCGTGGGCGGGCTCGGCGGTGAGCACCCGCTCGTTGATCTCCAGCAGCAGCGCCTCCGGCGGCAGCTGGTGCTGCTCCAGGCCGCGCCCGATGGTGTCGGCCAGGCCCAGGTCCAGCAGGTCGCGGGCGGCCACGTTCAGCGACACCTGCACCGGCGTGCCGCCGGCCACCAGATCGCCGCCTGCGCCAGGGCCCTGTCGACCACCTGGGTGGTCAGGTCGCGCATCAGGTAGGACTGCTCGACCAGCGGCATGAACTCGTCCGGGTTCATCAGCCCGCGGGCCGGGTGCTGCCAGCGGACCAGCGCCTCCATCCCGACCGTCTGCTGGTCGGACAGCGTCACCTTGGGCTGGAACTGCAGCTCGAGCTCGCCGCGGTCCAGGCCCCGGCGCAGGTCGCCGAGCAGCGCCAGCCGGGCCGGGGAGTTGCGGTCGGAGTCGGCCACGTACCGCTCCACCCCGCTGCGCCGCTCCTTGGCCAGGTACATGGCCACGTCGGCGTGCTGCATCAGCACCTCGAAGCCGGTCGCGTCGTCCGGGTACAGCGCGATGCCGCAGCTCGCCTCGATCTCGAACGTCATCCCGTCCAGCCGGATCGGCTCGGCCAGCGCGGCCCGCAGCCGGACCGCCACCTCGCGGGCGGCCGAGGCCTCCCGGACCGAGGGCAGCAGCACCGCGAACTCGTCCCCGCCCAGCCGGGCCACGATGTCGCCGGGCCGCACGCTGCGGCTGAGCCGGCGGGCCACGATCCGCAGCAGCCGGTCCCCCACCGGGTGCCCGAGGGTGTCGTTGACCTCCTTGAACCGGTCCAGGTCCAGCAGCACGAACCCGGTCCGGGTGCCGGCCGCCGCGGCCTGGGCGAGCGCCTCGCCGGTCCGCCGGACCAGCAGCTTGCGGTTGCACAGGCCGGTCAGCTCGTCGTGATGGGCCTGATGCTCGCGCTGCACCGACATCGCCGCGTTGATGTAGATGGCCGCCAGCGGGAGCGCGAACAGGGCCACCAGCAGGCCGAGCCGACCCCCATGACCACGGTCACCAGCGGCGCGGTGGCCAGCAGCACCAGGTTGACGAACGCCTGGTAAGGCAGGCTCGCGGTGAGCGTGCGCCAGATCGGGGCCCGCGCGTGCAGCGCGACGGCGATGCCGACGAGCACGTAGTTGACCGCGAAGTAGGCCACCGCGGCGAGCGCGACCTTGGGCAGCTGCCCGCCGGACAGGTCCCAGGGGCGGCTGGGCGTGGCACGCACCCCGGTCAGCTCGAGCGCGAGCCAGGCCGCGGCGGTGCTGAGGGTGAGCTGGGCGGCGTTGAACGCGATCCGGTGCGGTGCCTTGCGCTGCGCGGCGCCTACCCCGATGGTCGCCACCATCCGCAGCAGCACGGCCACCGGCAGGCCCCAGTACAGCATCGCGGCGAAGCTGAACGTCAGCGAGGCCACCGGCGACTCCGGGCTGGACCTGCCGGGAGTCACGATCGGCCAGATCTGGCCGATCATGATCAGCGTCGCGACCAGCCAGAACATCGTCACGCCGGGAAGCACGCGCAGGTCCGGCAGGTGCAGCATGGTCAGGCCGAGCGCTACCAGGCCGACCGCGGTGACCGAGGTGAGATAGGTCCACAGCGGCGAGCCGACCCGCGGGCCGGTGTCCCTGGTGTCGTTCGGGTCCTTCATGCGCGTCCTTTGGCGGGAGAAGCCAATTGCAGCGTACGAGATTCTGGCAGCCCTTCACGACAAAGCGTACGGCGACAAAGGCACGTGCCGAAGCCATTTGCATACTATCCGTTACAAGAGGCGGCCAGACTGACTTCCGGCTCAGCCGGACTGACTTCCGCCGCGGCCGCAGCGGCCGCCGCGGCCTCCGGGCCGTCGCTGAGCAGCACGCGCAGGCCCGCCTCGTCCAGCACCGGCACGCCGAGGCTGACCGCCTTGTCCTGCTTGGATCCCGGGCTGGCCCCGGCCACCAGGAAGCCGGTCTTCTTCGACACCGATCCGGACACCTTCCCGCCCAGCGCCTGGATCGCCTCGGCCGCCTCGTCCCTGGTGTAGCCCTCCAGGGTGCCGGTGAGCACCACGGTGACCCCGGCCAGCGGCGCGGCCGCGGCGCGCCTCGTCCCGCGCCGCGAGCACCCCGCCGGTAAAGCCCTCCTGGGCCAGCTGCACCCCGGCGGCCCGCCATTTCGCCACGATCGCCGCGTGCCAGTCCACCGCGAACCAGTCCCGCACCGAGGCGGCGATCGTCGGGCCGACGTCGTCCACCTCCACCAGCAGCTCCGCCGGGGCCGCCGCGATCGCGTCCACCGAGCCGAACCCGGCCGCCAGCGCGCGGGCCGCGGTCGGCCCGACGTGCCGGATCGACAGCGCCACCAGGATCCGCCACAGCGGCCGGTGCCGCGCCTGGTCCAGGTTGGCCAGCAGCTTGTTCGCGTTCACGGTCAGGGTGCCCTGCTTGTTGACGAAGAACGGGCAGGTCGCGAGCTTCTCCGCGGTCAGCGAGAACATGTCGCCCTCGTCGGCCAGCAGCGCGTCGCCCGCGGGCTCGGCGGCCCCGGCCTCCGCGTCCCCGCCGAGCAGCGCCACGACGGCCTCGTAGCCGAGCACCTCGATGTCCAGCGCGCCCCGGCTGGCCAGGTGGAACAGCCGCTCGCGCAGCTGCGCCGGGCAGGACCTGGCGTTCGGGCAGCGCCAGTCCACCCCGCCCTCCTCCCGCACCAGCGTGGTAGCGCAGGCCGGGCAGGCGGACGGGAACTCGAACTCCCGCTCGGTCCCGTCGCGCAGGTCCGGCACCGGCCCGACGACCTCCGGGATCACGTCCCCGGCCTTGCGCAGCACCACCATGTCGCCGATCAGCACGCCCTTGCGCGCCACCTCGTCGGCGTTGTGCAGGGTGGCCCGGTCCACCGTGGACTGGCTGACCTTGACCGGCTCCATCACCGCGTAGGGAGTCACCCGGCCGGTGCGGCCGACGTTGACCCGGATGTCCAGCAGCCGGGTGTTCACCTCTTCCGGCGGGTACTTGTAGGCGATCGCCCACCGTGGCGCCCGGCTGGTGGCGCCGAGCGCCTGCTGCACCTCGAGCTGGTCCAGCTTGACCACCACGCCGTCGATCTCGTACGGCGGGTCGTGCCGGTGCTCGGCGTAATAAGAGATGTACTCCCGCACCCCGTCCAGGTCGTCCACCACCCGGTACAGCGTGCTGACCGGCAGCCCCCACTCGCTGAGCCGCTGGTACCAGCCGGACTGGGTGTCCGGCACCTCCCCGCCGACCGCCGCGGCCGCCGCATCGTCCGGCGCGGGCATCCCGGCCTCGGCCGAGGCGCCGGGCACGAACAGCCCGTGCACGATCAGGTCCAGCGGCCGGCTCGCGGTCACCCGCGGGTCCTTCTGCCGCAGCGACCCGGCCGCGGTGTTGCGCGGGTTCACGTACAGCGGCTTGCCCGCCTCGGCCATCCGCTCGTTCAGCTCGTGGAACGCGGCGACCGGCAGCAACACCTCGCCGCGTACCTCCAGCTCGTCCGGCCAGCCGGTGCCGGCCAGCCGGGACGGCACCGAGGCGATGGTCCGGATGTTCGGCGTCACGTCCTCCCCGGTCACCCCGTCGCCCCTGGTCGCGGCGCGGACCAGGGCGCCGCTGCGGTACAGCAGCGCGACCGCCAGACCGTCGATCTTCAGCTCGCACAGGTACCGGCCCAGGCCCGGCAGCTGCGCCGCAGCACCGAGCCGCTGCGCCCTGGCCGCCCAGGCGTCCAGTTCCTCCGCCGAGAACGCGTTGTCCAGGCTGAGCAGCCGCTGCAGGTGCTCGACCGCGGCGAAGTCGGTCGAGATCACGTCGCCCACCTTCTGCGTGGGCGAGTCCGGCGTGCGCAGGTCCGGGTGGGCCTCCTCCAGGGCGCGCAGCTCGCGCATCAGCGCGTCGTACTCGGCGTCGGAGATCAGCGGGGAGTCCAGCACGTGGTACCGGTGGTTGTGCTCGGTGATCTCGGCCGCGAGCCGGGCATGCCGCTGCCGGTCCGCCGGGCTGGCCTCCGCTGTGCTAGCCACCACCGGGCTGGTCTCGCTGACTGGCTCGGTCACCGTGCCCCCTCCTCGATCATCTCGGCCATGACCCGCGCCGCCTCCCGGCAGTGCGCCAGCGCCGCCCGCGCGCCGTCCGGCGACATCCCGGCCAGGCCGCAGGCCGGGGTGAGCACCACCTGCCCGGCCAGCTCCTGGGGCGGCAACCCGATCCGGCGCCACAACCCGACCACTGCGGCCGCAGTATCCCTGGGCAGCGGGCCCGGCCCCCGGCCGTTCCGTTCCGCCCCCATGGTTATCGGCATCGTAGTTACCGGCACTGTCGTCGGCAGCGCGCCGACCAGCAGTCCGGTGCCGTCCTCGGCCGCCTCGGCGAACTCGTCCTCGGCGCTCCGCCCGAGCAGGCTCAGGTCGAAGCTGACCGCCGCCGCCCCGGCCTGTTTCCGGATGCCGGAACGGGAACTCCCGCGCACAGCAGTGCAGCACGCTGAATGCCGCCCCGGCGCTCAGCACGGTGCGCAGCCCGTCGCTGACCACGGTCGCGTCGGCCTCGGGCACCCGGCCCAGCCCGCTGGCCGTGGGCACCGCGCCGGCCAGCACCGCGGGCAGGGCCGCTCGTCCAGCTGGAGCAATACGGTCGCGCCGGGCACCCGGCCGCGGACCTGCGCCACGTGCGCGGCGACCGCCTCGGCCAGCGATGCGATCAGGTCGGTCACCGCGCCGGGGTCCGCCAGGGCCGGCTCCTGGCTGCGGCTCAGCTCGATCGTCGCGGCCAGCGTCCACGGCCCGCAGACGCTGATCTTGAGCGGGCCGGCGTAGCCGTCGCCCGCGTCCTGCAGCGCGTCCAGGTCGGCCGCCATCAGGTCGGCCGCCCGGCGCTGGTCCCGGCCCGGCGAGCCGGCCAGCTTCCAGCCCTGCGCCGTGGTCTCCACCGGCAGGTCCACCAGCAGCGCCGCGGTCCGCCCGGTCAGGTCGGCGCCCGGACCGCGTTCTGGCAGCTCGGGCAGGAAGGGCAGGTCCGGCAGCTCGCCGAAGACCACCGCCAGCGCCTCGCGCGGCTCGGTACCCGGCATCGAGCCCACCCCGCTCGCCGCCCCGCCCGGCCAGGGGAATCGTCTCGCCGCCCGCTCTTCGGGGATGCTGCCTTCCTGCACGCTGCCGAGCTTAGTGCGACCTCCCCCGCCGCCCGGCGACCTTCCGCGCCGCACCGCGCCCCGGCAACGGTGCGGCGCGGAGGTCCCGGAGCCGGGCCATGGCGGGCCCGGCCGCGCATCCCGGTCACGCGGCGCGCTGGTACCAGGCCGGCTTCTCCTCCGGATCCGGATCGGCCGCGGAACGGGCCGGGCTGAGGCGCGAGACGAACAGCAGCCACCGGACCAGCCGGGCGGTGCGGCCCCTGGTACGGGGCGCCTTGCGCTGCCGCTCCTCGGCCCGTACCGCCCCGGCCACCAGCACGGTGGCGGCGCAGACGACGACGAACGTCACCACCGTCAACACGGCGAGCACCACGATCACCACCACGCCAACTGCCTCTAGTGCGGCCATTGCGGGCCCCCTTTCCCTCAGCCGTGCGGCTCCGGCGTCTCCGATCTGGGCCACCGCTTGGCGGCCCGGTAAAGTGCTGGCCCGGCTCACCGGGATCCGGGAGGATCTGACCTGACATCCCTGCGTACCCAAGCGCATGGATCACTAGGTCTATCCCTACCAGTCCCCACATTCAGGCCATCCCAACCTCTAGTAATGCAGCCATAGTCGCAGTGGCCCGCAGGCTAAGCAATGGGCTAGTGACGAGAAAAATAGTGATTCTTTCTATCTTGCCGACCCGGATCCCCCCAGTTGCTGCGTCGTTTGATGTTCTCCCTGCTCAGAGCCCTTCGAGCAATGCCCAGACGGTCTGCCCCGTCAGCACCACCGGCCTCTGAAGTGCCATGAAGTCCGACTTCAGGCCAGAGTCGACCGCAAGTTAAGTAGATGTTTCGCTGAGCAGCTCCCGCTAGGAGGGACTGCTAGTATGAGACCAGCCATCCCAACCAGTCCTCTCTTAGGACCCGCTAGGAGGACTAGGAGAGATCCGCGCTCACCAGACCTGTGGCTGGAGATCTGCCTCGCTTATCGACAGCCAGCGAGCCGACGACTGCGGCCAGCAGCCGCTGGCTCTCCTGCCGTGCAGCCCGTCGGAGACTGAGAGCACTGGGTCAATGAAGTCACCGAAGCCCGCAGGACGCAAGCATCACCACACTAAGCGCGCGCACCGCAGCAGCCGTCGCGCCCGCCGCCTGCTCTCGGTACGCTCGGCGCTGATCATCCAGCTTGCCGTGCTGGCCGGGCTCGGCGGGGCCGGTCTGCTGTATATGGCGCACCGCTCGCCCGTGCAGATCGCTCTCGGCGGGATCGGGATCTTCGCCGCGTCGCTCAAGCTAATCGACAGCATGATCGAGTAGACCGCCCGGCAGTGCCGGGCGAAGAAATCCGAGCCGACCGAAGAAATCGAGCCAGTCAGTACCGGCAAGCAGCTGGTACTGCTAGTATCCCCCCCATGAATCTTATGGTACTTGCCATCCCAACCACTAGGATGCCTAGTGCCCGGCCGACCGACAGCGCCTCCAGCCTGTGAGCCGCCTGTCAGCCATCCACCAGCGAGCGACTGGCTCCGCGGCGGGAGCATCTCGTGCCTGAGCCTATGTACCGGCAGATAGCCGATGACCTGCGCGAGAAGATCGAGTCCGGACGTTTCCGCCCTGGCAAGCAGCTGCCCACCGAACTTGAGCTCAGGGAACAGTACGGCAACACCTCTCGGGCTACGGTCCGCGAGGCGATCAAGTGGCTAGTCACCAGAGGGCTAGTGGAGACCAGACCAGGCCACGGGATGTTCGTCGTCGAGAGGATCAAGCCCTTCATAACGCTTCTCGACATCGCACAGGGGTTTGGCGTTGAGGAAGGCAGCTCCCTGTATTCCTCGCAGATCGAGGCCGAGAGCAGGACCGGAAGAGTTGCCGACCCGCGCGTCGAGATCCAGAAAGCGAACGAGATCATAGCCAGGGAACTGCATCTGGCCGTGGGTGAGCAGGTCATCAGCCGACATCAGCGGCGTTTCATCGACGACATGCCCTGGTCCCTGCAGACCACGTTCTATCCCATGACGTTCGTCACCGAGGGCGGGGCGTCCCGCCTGATCCTGGCCGAGGACATGCCAGCAGGCGCGGTCGCCTACGTTGAGGAGACCCTGGGCGTCAAACAGGTCGGCTGGCGCGACAGGATCACAGTACGGGCACCAGGCCAGACTGAGGCCATGTTCTTCCGGCTGCCCGACGACGGCCGGGTTCCGGTGTTCGAGAACCACCGGACCTCTTATGACGAGTCTGGCAGACCGCTGCGGCTGACTGTTACCGCCTATCCAGCCGACCGGAATCAGTTCGTCGTCACCGTCGGCCAGGTGCCGGATGGGTAAGTGCAGCACAGGCGTCCGATGAGACAGCATCGATCGGTTCTGACCAGATAGATGATCGCAGGCCAGGCGCGAAGTCAGACGACCTGGCCGCTGGGAGGTAATGTGCCTGAGCCCATGTACCTGAAGATCGCCGAGGACCTGCGGCAGAAGATCGAATCTGGGGAGATCGGTCACGGCGATCAACTGCCGACCGAGCTTGAGCTCAGGCACCAGTACGACGACGCTTCTCGCAATACCGTCCGCGACGCTATCAAGTGGCTGATCACCCGTGGACTGGTGGAGACCAGGCCCGGCCATGGCACGTTCGTCGTGGAGAAGATCAACCCGTACGTGACGAGCCTGGAGCACGTGGTCGGCTTCATCGGCGAGGAGAGCGTCATCTACGCCGCTGACGTTCAGAACAAGAGCAGGCAGCCCACGGTATCGGCGCCCAAGGTTGAGATCCAGGCCGCAACCGACGTCGTCGCGGACCAGCTTCGGCTAGCCGAGGGCACCCAGGTCGTCAGCAGGCATCAGCTTCGCTTCATCGACGGCACCCCGTACTCGCTGCAGACCACGTTCTATCCGATGACCTACGTGATCGACCTCCACGCAACCCGCCTTATCCAGGCCGAAGACATCCCCGACGGCGCGGTTAGCTACATCGAGAAGACACTGGGCGTTAAGGAACTCGGCTGGCGGGACAAGATCATCGTGCGCCCCCCGGACATGACCGAGGCCGCCTTCCTGAAGCTCCCCTCCGATGGCCGGGTGGCGGTGATCGAGATCCAGCGGACTGGGTTCAAGGAGTCTGGCGAGCCGCTGCGGCTGACGGTCACCGTCTACCCGGCCGACCGGAACCAGTTCGTCATGGCGGCCGGCCAGGTTCCGGCAGAGACGAGCACGAGAGCGGCCAGCCCCTCCGGCCAGCCAGACAGCAGCTAGGACTACAGGCTGCGAGCGCTCCGCAGCCTGTCATAGGAGCACCAGCGTCAGCCCCGTCCTAGCCGCCCGGCCGCCAATGCCGGAGCGCTGACCAGCCAGGGACCATGTCTAGTGTCAAGCACCATTGTTGAAGCCGAGGCCGCCAGGCCGTCCATGACTGCGGTTGCTCCCCGGATACGCCCCGGACTCACTCGGAACCCCGCCATAGACCGCTGGCGCGGGCAGGACCGGTCCGCAGCATGGCACGTCATGAAGCGGCCGCCGTTTGCCGCGTACTTCGCCGGTAGTTTCGTCTCGAATATGGGCACATGGCTGCAGAACACCGCCCAGATGCTGATCGCCTACCAACTCACCCGCTCTGCGTTGGCGGTCGGCGCCATCACCTGTGCCCAGTTCTCCGGCTTCCTGGTCCTTGGCCCCTGGGCCGGCGGGCTCGCGGACCGTATGGGAGCCAGGCGGGTCCTTATCGGCACCCAGCTGGTTTCGGCGGTGATCGCAGCCGTGCTGGCAAGGCTGGCGTTCGAACGCGAGCTGACCGAGCACGAGCTGCTGGTCTGCGCCGTTGCCATGGGCGTGGCCTTCACCTTCGCGCTCCCGGTGCAGACCGCGATGATCCATCGCCTGGTCCGGAACCCCGACGACACCCGCGCCGCGATGGCCATGAACTCGGTGGCATACAACGCGGGCCGGACGATAGCACCGGTGCTCTGCGTAGTGGTCATCGAGACCGTGGGTTCGGGCTGGGCCTTCGCGCTGAACGCCGTCTCGTTCGGCGTGTTCGCTGCGGTGCTCCTCGCGATTTGCCCGCAGGGCATGATCCAGCGTAGGCGGGGCAGCGACTGGACCGGAATGAAAGTCGCCCGCCAGCGGCCTCGGATACTTCTCTTGCTCGTGATGGTGGCCACGGTCACGATCGCCGATGACCCGGTCCTGGTGCTCGGCCCCCCGCTGGCCCGCCAGGTGCTCAAGGTCTCCTCGGTCTGGCCGGCCTTCTTCCTGTCCGCGCTCGGTCTCGGCACAGTTCTCGGCGCCCTGCTACCCATCCGCCCGGCGGCTTCTATCCGGGCCGCCTCGGACCGGGCCGCCAAGGCACTGCTAATCCTGGCACTGTCAGTGATCCTCTTCACCATCGGCTGGGCGCCGTGGCTCAGCCTGATCGCGGCGGGAATGGCAGGCGCCGCAGCACTGCTGACCGGCGCGGCCAGCCAAGCACTGTTGCTCAGACGGGCCGGACTGGATCAGGCTGCGCAGGTGATGGCGCTATGGGCAGTTGCCTGGGCCGGGACCAAGCCGCTCGCCTCGCTGCTGGACGGGTGGCTCGCCAGTCGCTACGGCGTTTTCTGCGCCGGTGTCGTTCTGGCCAGCCCGGCACTAGTGGTGGCATCCTGCGAGCTCTGGCTGCCAGAGAGATGCAAGCAGCGGATCAAGGACTTCGCACAAGAGCGCTTCGGGCTCAACACTAATCAGAGCGTAAAGAACGCTGCTTTTTTACGCTGGTGACAGGTTGCTGACGATCTCGGAATGACCGAAGGTGGAGAGCGGAGCCATCGAGCGAAGCTGATCTCGACGAGGAGAGGCAATGGCCAAGCGTCACAGTCGTCCGTCACGGCAGTATCGCTACGAGCACTACGATCCACGCTGAGTCCAGCGCCGATCCGCAGACCAGCCGGTGACAGCCAGCACCGCGGGTTACACCTGGGAGGTCCTCAGCATCGTCGGCTCCGCTCCCCTCAGAAGGGGGAGCGGAGCGGTTAGGCTTCAGTAAGCCTGGTCATTCGTATCATTCAGCTCTTGCTAGTCATTCGAATGAGACCTAGATTCAGCAAGTAGCAGGCAGCCTGGCCGACACGAGGGGTGATGAGGTCATGGCTGGGCCAATCTACCGGCAGATCGCCGCCGATCTTCGCCACAAGATCGAGTCTGGCGAACTGAAGGAGGGCGAGCGACTCCCGACCGAAGACAAGCTCATGGTTGCGTATAACACATCACGCAGCACCGTTCGGGGGGCTCTGAAAGAGCTGGCGACCAGGTTGCTTGTATACACCCTTCACGGCAAGGGCACCTATGTTACCGAGCAGGTCAGGCCCATCGTTACGAGCCTGACGAAGGATCCTAAGACGGGCGGCAGCGGCGGCGAGGGC
Source organism: uncultured Actinomycetota bacterium (assembly GCA_963719705.1). Classification (GTDB taxonomy): domain Bacteria; phylum Actinomycetota; class Actinomycetes; order Streptosporangiales; family Streptosporangiaceae; genus CAVRCV01. The sequence continues at coordinate 99,698 of CAVRCV010000001.1, read as the reverse complement.
GTTGCCTACGCCTCCGAGGTGGCCGCAGTCGGCAGGACGCTCAGCGTTACCAGCCCGCGCGTACAGATCCTTAAAGCCACTTCTGGCATAGCTCGGGCGTTGCAGATCCCGGAGGGCTCAGAAGTCATATCGCGGTACCAAGAGCGCTACGTGGATGGTCGACCGTGGTCACTGCAGACCTCGTATTATCCACGCCATCTGTCGCAGCATGCCTCGCGATTACTTGATACCGACGACATCGTTGAAGGAACCGTTGCTCACATGGCGATGGCTGGCATTCGGCAGACCGGCTATCGGGACGCGATCGAAGTGCGCTCGCCTGACGAAGCGGAGACTGCCTATTTCGATCTTCCCGTGGATGGGCACGTTCAGATCTTCGAGATCACCCGTGTCGGTTTCGAGCAGAGCGGCGCTCCACTTCGCCTGACGATCACGATCTACCGGGCAGACCGGAACCGGTTTGTGCTTACCGTCGGCGACGTGCCGGATGAGCAGCCGGAGTGACCTGCCCGGCCAGGAGCTTGTCCGTACCCACCTGACCAGCCTCTGGAGTTGCACAAGCCCTACCATCTGACTCATTCGAATGTCTGCATTCATTGTGCTTTGCCAGATCATCTCACTTTTTCCACGGCTCTTGACCTATCAAAGCAGGATGGGCAAACTTTCAAAGGCGCGACGAAATCAAAAATCTTGGAACCCGTGTAATGCTGCGGACGACAAAGGCTGGTGGCACATATGCTGATCTTCCTGGTAGGGGCGCTTCTGGGCGCGCTGATCGGCGGGATGCTTTGTGTCCGCTATCTCCGCAGCGAGATCTCCGGTAACATCGGTCCCCGGCTCCAGCGGGTCCAGCTGCAGCTCGACACTATTCAGTCGGAACTCGGCCTGGCCCTAATGACGCGGTATGCCGAACTTAGTGGCCGCAAGCCGGACGATCCAGGCCGCCAGCAGTGAGCTGATCGGTAACCAAGCGGGAGACCTGACCAGGCTTTGAATGTCCGCTCACTCAGCGGTGAGCTGCCGATCGGAATCGTCGCCGGGCTTCTTGTTCTTGATCTTCTTGGAGGACTCGCCGCGGGGGGGCTTGTACTTGGCGCCGATGCCGCCCATCAGGGCGATGCCGAAGAGATAGACGCGGGGGGCGCCGGGCTGGGGGGCCCGGATCCGGGGCTGGTCGATTCCGCCCATGATCGGGATGCCGTGGATGTGCAGTTCCACGCCGTCGGGCACGATGACCTCGACCCCGCCCATGAGGCAGAAGGCGCGGATCGTCACCTGGCCCTCGGCGAACCTGGCCTCGCGCAGGTCGATCTGGCCGCCGCCCATCAGCGCGAAGGCGGTGAAGTTCCGGCCGACGACCCAGTGCCCGGCGCGGCTGAAGCCGCTCATGATCGCGATGGCGAACCGCGAGGTGGGCCTGCCGCCGGTCCGGATCCGAGTCGGGGCCGGAGCACTGGCCGGCCGGCTGGCAGGTGGCAGATCCTGGGTGATCGTCGCCAGCTCGGCGTAGGTCCGGGCGGCGAAGGTCCGGTCCAGCCGCTCGTCCAGTTCCTCCATGGTCAGCCTGCCGTCTCCGGCTGCCTCCCTGAGGACCTCGGCGACCCGCTCCCGGTCGGCGTCGGCGGCGCGCAGCTCCGGATCCCCGGACGGGCCGGACGGCTCCGGAAGGTTCGACATGGGGACTAGCCTAATCGCAGCCCCGGAGCCGACGCGATACATCGGGACTTTACCGGCGCTTCGGGCGCGTCGGCGCCACGCGGGGCGCGCCGGGCCTGGCTTACCGGCTGGTGGCCGAGATGGTTGCCGAGCCGAGCACGGTGTCGCCATCGGTAGAGCACCGCGGCCTGGCCCCTGGCGACGCCACGGGCCGGGCGCCGCAGCGCGATCCGCAGCAGGCCGGTACCGTCCAGGGCAGTGCCGTCCGGCCAGGCGGTGGCCGGGTGCGGCTCGCCGTGCGCGCGCAGCTGGACCAGGCACTCCAGCGGGCCGTCGGGTGGCTCGCAGCCGGTCCAGACCGGGCGGGTGGCCTCGATCACGGTCACGTCCAGGCCTTCGGCCGGGCCGACCGTGACGGTGCCGGACACCGGCTCGATGTCCAGCACGTACCGGGGCCTGCCGTCGGCGGCGGGCCGGCCGATGTTCAGCCCGCGGCGCTGGCCCACGGTGAAGCCGTAGCTGCCGTCGTGACGGCCGACCTGGGTGCCGTCGGCCTCCACGATCGGGCCGGCCGCAGCGCCGAGCCGTCCGGCCAGGAACTTCCGGGTGTCGCCGTCGGGGATGAAGCAGACATCGTGGCTATCCGGCTTGTCGGCGACGGCGAGGCCGCGCCGGGCCGCCTCCTGGCGCACCTGGTCCTTGGTCGAGTCGCCGAGCGGGAACATCGCCCTGGCCAGCTGCTCCCCGGTGAGCACGGCGAGCACGTAGGACTGGTCCTTGGCCGGGTCGACGCTGCGGCGCAGCAGCGGCCAGGGTGACTGCGGGGTCAGCCGGGCGTGGTGGCCGGTGCAGACCGCGTCGAAGCCGAGCGCGACCGCGCGGTCGAGCACCGCGGCGAACTTGATCTTCTCGTTGCAGCGCAGGCACGGGTTCGGGGTGTTGCCGCGGGCGTACTCGGCCACGAAGTCCGCCACCACGTCGGCGTGGAACCGCTCGGCCAGGTCCCACACGTAGAACGGGATGCCGATCACGTCGGCAGCGCGCCGGGCGTCCCGCGCGTCCTCCAGGGTGCAGCAGCCGCGGGCGCCGGTCCGGTAGGACTGCGGGTTGGCCGACAGGGCCAGGTGCACGCCGGTCACCTCGTGCCCGGCCTCGGCCGCCCTGGCGGCCGCCACCGCCGAGTCGACCCCGCCGGACATCGCGGCGAGCACGCGCAGCGCGCTCATCGGTTCACCCGGCTCATCGGGCCGCGCGCCTGGCCCGCTCGACCGCCTCGCCGATCACCGTGCCGAGGGCGTCCACGTCGGCCTGGGTGCTGGAGTGACCGAGGGTGAACCGCAGCGACCCGCGGGCCCTGGCGTTGTCCGCGCCCATGGCCAGCAGCACATGGCTGGGCTGGGCGACCCCGGCCGTGCAGGCCGAGCCGGTGGAGCAGGCGATGCCCTTGGCGTCCAGCAGCATCAGCAGCGCGTCGCCCTCGCAGCCGGGGAAGGAGAAGTGCGCGTTGCCCGGCTGCCGGCCGGGTCCCGGCGGCGTGCCGTTCAGCACCGCGTCCGGCACCGCGGCCAGCACCTGGGCGATCAGGTCGTCCCGCAGCGCGGCCAGCCGCTTGGCCTCGTCGCCGCGGCGCGAGGTGGCGATCTCCACCGCTACCGCGAACGCCCGGATGGCCGGCGCGTCCAGGGTGCCCGACCGCACGTCGCGCTCCTGGCCGCCGCCGTGCATCACCGGCACCAGGTCGGCCCGCCGGGCCAGCAGCAGCGCGCCGACCCCGACCGGGCCGCCGATCTTGTGCGCGGTGATGGTCAGCGCGGTGGCGCCGGTCGCAGTCAGGTCGACCGGGAGCTGCCCGGCCGCCTGCACCGCGTCGCTGTGGAACGGGATCCGGTGCTCGCGCGCCACCCGAGCCAGCTCGGCCACCGGCTGCACGGTGCCGACCTCGTTGTTCACCCACATGGTGGTCACCAGCGCGACCCGGTCCGGGTCCCGCTCGATGGCCTCGGTCAGCGCGGCCGGGCTGACCAGGCCGGCCGGGTCCACCGGCAGCCAGTCGACGTCCGCCGCCTCGTGGTCGGCCAGCCAGTGCACGCAGTCCAGCACCGCGTGATGCTCCACCGCGGTGGTGAGCACCCGGCGGCGGCCGGGATCGGCTCCCCGCCTGGCCCAGAACAGGCCCTTGACCGCGAGGTTGTCCGCCTCGGTGCCGCCGCTGGTGAAGATGACCTCGCTGGGCCGGGCGCCGTACGCCGCGGCGATCTGCTCCCGCGACTCCTCCACAACCCGGCGGGCCCGGCGGCCGGCGTTGTGCAGCGAGGACGGGTTGCCGACCTGCGCGAGTTCCTCGGTCATCGCGGCCAGGGCCTCGGGCAGCATCGGCGTGGTCGCGGCGTGGTCGAGGTACACCGGCGAGGCAGGTTCCGGCCGGTGCGCGGCTTCCCCCGGTACCTCGCGTCCGGGCTGCGAGCGGCCGGATTGGTCGATGTTCCCCATAATGCTGCTCAGCCTAGCCGGGACCGCCGACGGGTGAGTGCCGCCAGCGGCCCGCCCGGCTCTCAGCCCTGACTGCGCTTCTCGATCTCCTCGATCAGCTGCGGCACTACCTTGAACAGATCGCCGACCACGCCGAAGTCGGCCAGCTCGAAGATCGGGGCCTCCCGGTCCTTGTTCACTACCATGATCGTCTTCGAGGTCTGCATCCCGGCCCGGTGCTGGATCGCGCCGGAGATGCCCACGGCCAGGTACAGCTGCGGCGAGACGGTCTTGCCGGTCTGGCCGACCTGGAACTGGTGCGGGTACCAGCCGGCGTCGGTCACCGCCCTGGACGCACCGACCGCGGCGCCGAGCGAGTCGGCCAGCTTCTCAATCAGCGCCATGTTCTCGGCCGAGGCCACCCCGCGGCCGCCGGAGACCACGATCGAAGCCTCGGTCAGCTCCGGCCGCTCGCCGCGCTCGGCCACCACCCGCTGGCCGACCCGGGCGGTCCTGGCCGCGTCACTCAGCTGCACGCTGACCGGCTCGATGACGGCGTCGGCGGGCGCCGCCTCCGGCGTGACCGAGTTCGGCCGGACCGCGATCACCGGCGTGCCGGAGCGCACCCTGGACTGGACCACGATCGACCCGCCGAAGTTGGACTGCTCGGCCACCAGGTCAGCGTCGAGGCCGGTGACATCGGTCAGCACCCCGGAGGAGGTCTTGACCGCCAGCCGCCCGGCGATCTCCTTGCCCTCGCCGGTGCTGGCGATCAGCACCGCGGCCGGCGACTTCTCCGCCACCAGCTGGGCCAGCAGCTCGGCCTTCGGCGTGACCACGTAGTCGTCGTAGTCATCGCCGTCGGCGACGTACACTCGGACCGCGCCGAACTCGGCCAGCCGCTCCCGGCCGCCTTCGGCACCCGGACCGGCCCAGACCGCGGCGGGCTCGCCGGCCCGGCGGGCCAGCGTCAGCAGCTCGGTGCTGACCTTCTTGACCGCCTCGCCGTCGTGCTCGACGAGTACCAGGATCTCAGCCATGTGCGGCAGCCTCCCGCGGTAGCGCGCTGGTCAGATGAATTTCTGGGCAGCCAGGAACTCGGCCGCCTGGACGCCGCCCTCGCCCTCGTCGGCCACGATCGTGCCGGCCTCGCGGGGCGGGCGCTTGGCGAAGCTGACCACCTCGGTGGCGCTGGCGGCCAGGCCGGCCTGCGCCGGGTCCATCCCGATGTCGGCCAGGCTCAGCGTCTCGACCGGCTTCTTCTTCGCCGCCATGATCCCCTTGAAGGACGGGTAGCGCGGCTCGTTGATCTTCTCGACCACGCTGATCACGGCAGGCAGCGACCCGCTGACCTCGTCGTAGCCGTAGTCGGTCTGCCGCCGGATGCTGATCGAGTCGCCGTCCACCTCCACCTTGGCGGCCAGCGACAGCTGCGGCACGCCGAGCCGCTCGGCCAGCATGGCCGCGAGCACGCCCATCCGCGCGTCGGTCGACTCCGAGCCCAGGATCACCAGGTCGAACCCGGTCCGCTCCAGCACCTTGGCCATCGCGGCCGAGGTCACCAGCGCATCCGAGCCGTGCAGCGCCTCATCGGTGAGGTGCACCGCGGAGTCCGCGCCCATCGACAGCGCCTTGCGGATCGCCTCGCCGGCCTTCTGCGGCCCCATCGAGAAGATCGTCACCTCGCCGCCGTGCGCCTCGGTCAGCAGCAGGGCCTCCTCGATCGCGTACTCGTCCAGCTCGTTGATCAGCGCGTCGGCCGAGTCGCGGTCCAGGGTGGAATCGGCGGCCTGCAGCGTGCGCTCGGACCAGGTATCGGGCACCTGCTTCACGCAGACGACGATGTTCATGACCGGCTGCCAACCTCCCTCTTCCCGCTGATGCCGTCCCCGCGGCAGGTAAAGCCTGCCAAACCAGGCCGGACCCCGCCGCGCCGGGGTACCGCGGTGCCCTCGTTCTATATGTTACCCGCTGGTAGCCAACTGGCCCGGATCAGCCAGAACGGATCGCCTCCGGCTAGTCCCGCCGCTCTGCTATCTCCAGCACGTTGGCCAGGAGCATGGCCCTGGTCATGGGGCCGACGCCGCCGGGCACCGGGGCGAGGTAGCCGGCCACCCCGGCGACCGCCGGGTCGACGTCGCCGGTCAGGCCGGACTCGGTCCGGGTGATGCCCACGTCCAGCACGACCGCGCCGGGCCGGACCATGTCCGCGGTCAGCAGGCCCGGCTTCCCGGCGGCGACGATCACGATGTCCGCGTTCCTGGTGTGCGCGGCCAGGTCCCTGGTGCCGGTGTGGCACAGCGTGACGGTGGCGTTCTCGGTGCGGCGGGTCAGCAGCAGGCCGAGCGAGCGCCCGACCGTGATCCCGCGGCCGATGACGGTGACGTCGGCGCCGGCGATCGGCACGTCATAGCGGCGCAGCAGCTCGACGATGGCGCGCGGGGTAGCAGGCAGCGGGGCGGCCTGGCCGAGCACCAGCTTGCCGAGGCTGACCGGGTGCAGCCCGTCGGCGTCCTTGGCCGGATCCACGAGGTCCAGCACCGGCTCCGGGTCCAGGCCGTCCGGCAGCGGCAGCTGGACCAGGAACCCGGTGCACTCGGGCATCGCGTTCAGCTCGGCCACTACGTCCTCGACCTGCTGCTGACTGGCGTCGGCGGGCAGGTCCCGGCGGATCGACACGATGCCGACCTGGGCGCTGTCCCGGTGCTTGCCGTTCACGTAGACCCGGCTGCCGGGGTCGTCGCCGACCAGCACCGTGCCGAGGCCGGGGGTGACGCCGCGCTCGGCCAGCCTGGCCACCCGGCGCGCCACATCCTGCCGGATCGCCGCCGCGACGGCCTTGCCGTCCAGGATTGTCGCAGTCATCGCCCGTCTATTCTGCCCGACCGGCCGGCCGCATGTGCCAGCTGCGCCGATCGCTACCGGGACGGGACGTCAGTTCGAGGTGGCTGACCCGGCTCCGGCAGGACAGGCGGCCCGGAGCCGGGCTGCCTCGGGAACGTCGAGGTCAGCGTAGATGGCGAGAGCCAGCCGCCAGTGCCCGAGGCCAGGGCCCGGCTCGTCTGCCGCGCAGTGCGCGCCGGCTAGGCCGTCGTGCGCACGCGCCTGCTCGTACTTCTCGCCGATGCTGTCGGCCAGGGCCAGTGCCCTGGCGTGCCAGCCGCAGGCGCTGTCTGGCTTGCCCTCGGCCAGGCAGAGCTCACCGAGGCTGTTGAGCGCGTCGGCTTCCCCCGACTTGTCGCCGGCCTGGCGGAACAGGGCCAGCCCCTGCTGCAGGCGATCGGCGGCGCTGGCATAGCGGCCCCGTCGCGCTTCCACCCGGCCGAGAATGGTCAGCGCGTTGGCCGCGGCGGGCAGGTCATTCCGCTCGCGGGACAGGGCCAGCGCCCGGTGCAGGTAGCCGCGGCCGGCCCGTAGCGGCCCTGCCGCAGCTCCACCAGGCCCAGGATGGACAGCGTGTTCCGGCCGGCGTGCGGATCGTTCCGGTGCCGGGACAGAGCCAGCGCCTGGTCCAGGTGGCCGGCGGCCGGCCCGTAGCGGCCCTGCCGCAGCTCCACCAGGCCAAGGTTGGTCAGCACGATGGCTTCACCTGGCCCGTTGCCGACCTGGTGGTGCAGGTCACGTGCCTGCCGCAGATGCCGGGCAGCCTCGCCGTACCGCCCCTGGAAGAACAGCACGGCGCCGAGGTTGCCCAGCGCACGGGCCTGGCCGGGCTGGTCACCGGTTTCCTGGTACGCGGCGACCGCGCCGCGGAGATAGCCGGCCGCCTGCGGGTAGCTGCCCAGCCGCTGGCTCAGGCTGCCGAGATTGCCCAGCACTCTGGCCAGGCCGGCCTGGTCACCCGCCTGGCGGAACAGGACCAGTGCCTGACCCAGGCAGCTCGCGGCCCGGCGCCGCTGGCCCAGGCCGTACCGGGCGATGCCCTGGTCGATCAGCGCAGCCGCTTCGGCGGCGAGATCCCCCGTCTGCGCCGCTGCCCTGCGGGCCTTGCCGCCGATGATGACTGCGCTGGTGTAGTGTCCGCCGGTTTCCAGGTAGCGGAACAGCACGGCTGACAGCCGGACGGCGTGGCCTGGCCAGCCGTGATCGGCGGCATGCGCGGCGACCGCGGTCAGCGCTGGGAGCTCGGCGTCCAGCCAGTCCCGCGCCGCCGCCGGGCGCGCAACCGGTGGCGCGGGGCTGGCCGGCGGGTGGACAGCGGGGCGACGGTACTGCTCGGACGGGAACAGCGCGTCCATCGCGGCGGCCGCGGCGTAGAGGTAATAGTCGAACAAGCGGCTGAGCGCGGCCCGCCGCTCGCGCTCGCGGTCACACCGGGCAGTGAGGTCTGCGGCATAGACGCGGAGCAGGTCGTGCGCGCTGTACCGGACCTGGCCGGCCGGCTGGATCAGGTGGGCGCGGACCAGCTCGCCGATCGTGCGCCCGGCCTGCCCGGGCGTCGTGGCAGTGAGCGCGGCCAGGGCTCGCGCGTCGAAGGCCGGGCCCGGGTGCAGGCTCATGAACCGGAACGCGCGCGCGGCCGGAGCATCCAGCTTCTGGTAAGACCAGGAGAACACCGCCCGCACTGCCGCCTGTTCGTCCCCGCCGGCGTCCAGCAGATCCAGCCGACGCTGCTGGCTGGCCAGCTGCGCGGCCAGGTCAGCGACGGAAGCGGCGGGGCGCGCGGCGGCAAGCTCGGCCGCGACTCGCAGCGCCAGCGGCAGCCGGCCGCACCGGGCGGCCAGTGCGTCGGCCGCTGCTGGGTCGGCGTCAACCCGAGGGCCGATGAGCGCGCGCAGCAAGGCGACCGCTTCTGCGGCCGGCAGCACGTCCAGCTGGAGGCGGCGGGCACCGTTCAGGGCTACCAGCCCTGGCAGCGAGTTACGGCTGGTCACCAGCGCCATGCAGGCCGGAGAGCCGGGCAGCAGCGGCCGCACTCGCTGCTCGGAGTCGGCATTGTCCAGCAGCACCAGCATGCGCCGGCCGGCCAGCAGGCTGCGGTACGTGGAGGCGCGCTCGTCCATCCCGGCCGGGATGTCCCGGCCGGGCACGCCGAGCGCGCGCAGGAACCCGGCCAGCGCGTCGGCCGCCGCCACCGGCTGGCCGGTGTCGTATCCGCGCAGATTGACGTACAGCTGGCCGTCGGGGAAGCGGCTGGCGACCCGGTGCGCCCAGGACACCGCGAGCGCCGTCTTGCCCACTCCGGCGGTGCCGGCGATCACGGAGATCACCATGGCCGCCGGGACCGGCCCGCGCGCGGGAGCTAACTGCGTCAGCGCCGCGAGCTCGCTTTCCCGGCCGGTAAATGACCCCACCGGAGCCGGCAGCTGCCGCGGCATGACCGGGTCCGGTCCGGCCGCCGCGTCCGCTGGCTGCCGCACGCTCAGAACCCGGTCATCGGCCAGTATCCCGCGGTGCAGTTCGCGCAGCTCGGCTCCGGGCTCGGCACCGAGCTCATCGACCAGTACCCGGCGGGCGTGCTGGTAGGCGGCAAGCGCCTCGGCCCGGCGGCCGGACCGGTGCAGCGCCAGCATGAGCTGAGCGTGGAACCGCTCCCGCAGCGGATTCCCTGCGGTCAGCGCCTCGAGCTCGGGCACCAGCTCATCGTGGCAGCCGAGACGCAGCCTGGCGTCAGCCCGCCATTCCAGGGCCTGCAGGCGCAGCTGCTCCAGCCGCGGGATCTCCTCCTGGCACAGCTGCCGGCCGGGGATATCGGCCAACGGGGCGCCGCGCCACAGCTCAAGAGCGCTAGTGAGGGTTGCCGACGCATCGGCCCACGCGCCGACCCGCACCGCGGCGCCGCCCTGCCGACACAACCGGACGAAGTGCAGCAGGTCCAGCTCCTCGTCCGAAGCGACGGCCAGGTAGCCGCGGTAACGCGTGACCACCCGCGATCCGGCCGACGGTCCCAGCGCCTGGCGCAGCCGCAGCACGTGCGTCCGCAGGGTCGTCGCCGCCCCGGCCGGCGGTGACCCGTCCCACACCAGCTCGGCCAGCTCATCAGCCGGTACCGCCCGGCCCGCGCGCACCAGCAGGGCCGCAAGCAGCACCCGCTGCCGGGCCGAGGGCACAGCCCTGTCGGCGTCACCGTCATGGACCAGCAGGGGCCCGAGAATCCCGAACCGCAACCTGACTCCTCAACCGCGCGCCTTGCGGCCAGCGCTGTGCCAGACCGCGCAACACAGATGTGACGAGGATTCAACTCCTCGGTCACACAGTAGGGCGCACGCCGACCGTAAGGGCCGGGAGTCCCGCGGAGCACACCGAGGATGCCGGGCTTGAAGCGGGCCGCGAGGTAAGTAGCTAGCCATCCGGAAGGGAAGCGAGCATGAGACCACGTATCGCGGTATTTACCGCAGTATCCGGGCTTGCCCTCAGCATGGTCGGGGTGAGTGCGTCCGCACAGGCGTCCGTCGGCGGCCCTCGGGCCACTGATTACATCGTGAACGACGGTGTGCCACTGGGCTCCGTCGCCACCGATGGAGTGGTGAACCATCCGGCCACGATCGAGCTCAACGGTGACACCTACACGCCCATCGACCATGCCACCGCCAACGGTCACTCCGTCTACCAGTACCGGATGAGCGGCACCAACCTCTGCCTCCAGGACGACCTCAACGCGCAGGAGGTCGTCCAGGGCACCTGCGCAACCGGCAACGCCCGGCAGCAGTGGTGGTATGACAACGCCACCCTGCTGGAGAACATCTCCGGGATCTCCAACGGTCACGGCTGCGCCGCCGCGGTTACCTTCGGCGCTGACGTGGTGATGCAGGCCTGCCAGAGCAATGACGGCGCCCAGGAATGGCAGATCGGACCGGACGAGGTCCGCTAGCGCCTGCGGGCGAGGGCCGGGCGCACACTGCCCGGCCCTCGCGCTCGGGCGGGACGCACGCCCTCGTGCAGGCGCGGCGAACGGACCCGGTACCGCGGCCGGGCTCAGTGGAAGAAGTGCCGGACGCCGGTCAGGTACAGCGTGATCCCGGCGGCCCGGGCGGCCGCGATGACCTCGCCGTCCCGGATCGAGCCGCCGGGCTCCGCGACCGCCAGCACGCCGGCGTCGGCGAGCACCTGCAGGCCGTCAGGGAACGGGAAGTAGGCATCGCTGGCGGCGACCGAGCCCGCCGCACGGTCGCCCGCCCTGGCCACCGCCAGCCGGGCCGCGTCCACCCGGTTGACCTGGCCCATGCCGACGCCGACCGAGGCCCGGCCGGCCGCCAGCAGGATCGCGTTCGACCTGACCGCACGGCAGGCCCGCCAGGCGAACGCCAGGTCGGCCAGCTCCGGCTCGCCGGCCGGCTCCCCCGCGGCCAGCGTCCAGTGCTCCGGCGCGTCGCCCGGCTCGCCGACCCGGTCGGCCGTCTGCACCAGCAGGCCGCCGGTGACCGCCCGCCACTCGGCATCTCGCGTGCCCGGCCCGCCCCGCAGTGGCGCCGGCGCCGGGCAGCGCAGCAGCCGCAGGGTCTTCCTCCTGGTCAGGATGTCCAGCGCGGCCGGCTCGAAGCCGGGGGCAACGATCACCTCGGTGAAGACCCCGGCGATCTGCCCGGCCAGCTCGGCGGTCACCACGCCGTTGGCCGCGATCACGCCGCCGTAGGCCGACACCGGGTCGCAGGCATGCGCCTTGCGGTGCGCCTCGGCCAGGCTGGCGCCGGTGGCGATGCCGCACGGGTTGGCGTGCTTCATGATCGCCACGCATGGCTCGCTGAAGTCGAAGGCGGCGCGCCTGGCCGAGTCGGCATCGACGTAGTTGTTGTAGGACATCTCCTTGCCGTGCAACTGCTCGGCCCCGGCCAGCCCGGTGCTTCCCGGCAGGCCCGTGCTTCCCGGCAGGCCCGTGCCACGCAGGTAAAGCGCGGCGCGCTGGTGCGGGTTCTCGCCGTAGCGCAGCACCTGGCGGCGGTGCCACAGCCCGCCGATCACGTCCGGCCAGCCGGTGTCGCGCGCGGCCTGGTCGGGCGCGTACTCGGCGGCGAACCAGGACGCCACCGCGGTGTCATAGGCGGCCGTGTGCGCGTAGGCCAGGCCGGCCAGCCGGCGGCGCTGCTCCAGGGTGAACCCGCCGTCAGCCAGCGCGGCCTCGATCTCGCCGTACCGGGACGGGCTGGTGATGACCGCGACGCTGGCGTGGTTCTTGGCCGCGGCCCGCACCATGGCCGGGCCGCCGATGTCGATCTGCTCGACGCACTCCTCCGGCGCCGCGCCGCCGGTCACGGCCTGCTCGAACGGGTACAGGTTGCACACCAGCAGCTGGAACGGCGCGATCTGGAGCTGGCCGAGCTGCTCGGCATGGGCAGGCCTGGTGACGTCGGCGAGCAGCCCGGCGTGCACCGCCGGGTGCAGGGTCTTGACCCGGCCGTCCAGGCACTCGGGAAAGCCGGTCACCGCCTCGACCGGAGTCACCGGGATGCCCTCGGCGGCGATCAGCGCCGCGGTGGCGCCGGTGGAGACGATCTCGACACCCGCGTCCCGCAGCGCCGTGGCCAGGCCGGCCAGCCCTGTCTTGTCAGACACGCTGACCAGCGCGCGGGAGATGGCTGTTTTGCTCAACCGCCGAACCTCACCTTCCGAACCTCACCTTCCGAACCTCACCTTCCGGCCCCGGACCGACCAGCCCTCGCGGACCATCCGGCCCACCGTCGCCGTCAGCAGCGCCCGCTCGGCGACCTTGATCCGCTCGTGCAGGGCAGTCTCGTCGTCATCGTCGCGGACCGGCACCGCCGCCTGGGCGATGACCGGGCCGGTATCGGTGCCCCCGTCCACCAGGAACACCGTGCACCCGGTCACCCGGACGCCGTGGTCAAGGGCGTCCCGGACCCCGTGCATGCCGGGGAACGACGGTAGCAAGGACGGGTGGGTGTTGATGAACCGCCCGCCGAACCTGGCCAGGAACCGCGCGCCGACCAGCTTCATGAAGCCGGCCGAGATCACCAGATCGGGCTCATGGCCGGCGCAGGCGTCGGTCAGTGCCCGGTCCCAGTCGCCGCGGCTCGGATAGTCCCGGACCCGGCACACGAAGGTGGCTATCCCGGCCGCCCTGGCCAGGGCCAGCCCGGCGATGCCGTCCCGGTCGGCGCCGACCGCCACTACCGTGGCACCGAACGAGCTGTCGGCGCTCGCTGCCAGCAGGGCCGCCAGGTTCGTGCCCGCTCCGGAGATGAGTACCAGCAGCCGCGCCACCCGGAAATGCTATGCGCACGGCCGGTGAGCGCCGGCAGGCGGCCGAAGGTGATGAAATAGAGGGGTCTTACCCCGGACCGAGGAGCGAACGCCCTGCCTGCCGACCAGCGATCCCCCGCGCCGAGCCCGGACGCGAAGCCGGGCACGGCGCTGCCGGGGCTGCCCAGGCTGAGCTTCCCGGAGCAGCCCGCCGGACAGGGCCCGCCGCCGGCTCCGGGCGGCTACTCACCGCAGCCAGGCGGCCCCCCGGACCGGCCCGGGCCCGGCCAGCAGCCGGGCCAGTGGCCGGCCGGTCAGTGGCCGGGATCCGCGCCGCCCGGCCCCGGGCCGCAGGTGCCGCAGCGCCGCCAGCGCCCGCGGGCGCCGTCCCGGCCGCCGGACCGGGAGACCCGGCAGCGCGCGATCGCCGGGCTCATCTTCGCCCTGCTCGGCCTCATCGCCCTGCTCGGCGCGGTGGGCAACCTGCACCGCGGCATCTACCTGGTCATCTTCAGCCTGGTGGCGGGATCAGGCGGCGGCGTGCTCGGGGTAACGGCGCTGCGGCGAGCCAGGCGCGACGGGGCGTTCCGGCCGCGGGGAGCCATCGGCGCCGTGATCATCGGCACGCTCAGCACCATCTTCGCGGTCATGACCCTGGCCGCGTTCACGCTGTTCTCCGCGCAGCTATCCGCCTATTCGAGATGCCTGGACCGGGCGCAGACGCCGTCGGCGCAGCAGGCCTGCCTGACTCAGCTGCAGCACTCGATCGACGCACGGATCCAGACCGGCAGCTGAGCACGCGCGCTCAGGGCAGGCGACCTCAGGGCAGGCCGGACGCTCAGGGCAGGCCGGACCTCAGGGCAGCCGGACGCTCAGGGCAGGCCGGACGCTCAGGGCAGGCCGGACGCTCAGGGCAGGCCGGACCTCAGGGCAGGGAGGCCGGGCCGCGGCCGGACGGTGCGGACCGCGGCGGTTCCTCGCCCGCCCACGGGTCGAGATAGATGACGTGCCCGTCGTCCGCGGACGGGACCGGGCCGGCGGCCGGGGACCCCGCGGCACCGCTCCCATCGGCCCGGTGACGAACGGCCGGCCAGCCGCGCAGCCGCAGCCAGTTGGCCACCCCGGCGGTGATCGCGGCGGCCACGCCGATCTCAAGGGCGGCGACCAGGCCGACCTGCCACGGCGACGGGCCCACGGCGGCTAGCCGCCCGTCGCCCAGGGAACCGCCGGCGAAGGCAGCCAGCCCGCCGAGCACGCAGCCGGTCAGCACCCCGCAGCCAAAACCCCACACCGGCGCCGCCTCCAGCGACGGGGTCGGGGCTGCCCTGGCCAGCAGCAAGCCGGCCACCCCGCCGGCCAGGTAGGGCAGGGCCAGCGCGAGGGCCGACAGCCAGGACGGCGCCGCGCCGTGCACGCCCTGGGGCAGCGCGGCCAGCAGCGGGAACGCGGGCAGCTGGCCGAGGGCCGCGCCGGTGGGCGCCACCACGGTGCCGCTGCCGAACGCAAAGCCGGGGCCGAGCATGAACGAGATCGCCCAGATGACCGCGTTGGGCAGGTAGGCGAGCTGGGCGAGCAGCAACAGCCCGCCGCCGATCAGGCCGGGATCCAGCAGCCCGTTCATCGAGCGGAACTGGCCCAGGTGGCTGGCCAGCGCCAGCCCGGCCAGCAGCGCGCCCGCGCCGAACAGCACCGCCAGTGCCCCGGCCAGCCCGGTCACCACCGAGCGCAGCCGGGCCGGAAGCAGGCCGCCGAGCTGACCCCAGGGAGCCAGTGACCTGGCCCCGCCGAGACCGCCGGCGATCAGCGCCAGCAGGAAGCCGGACAGCACCGCCTGCGGCAGCGACGACCTGGCCGGGGCCGCCCTGGTGGCCAGCGCGAGCCCGCCGGCGATCAGGGCATAGGGCGCGGCCAGGGCGAGCGCGGCGTACCCGACGTAGCGCAGCCGGGTGATCTCGCCGGTGCGGACCACCCACTGGCCCGCCCGCCACAGCGCCGCGCCGGGCAGCAGCACCAGGCCGAGCGGCAGCAGCCCGATCCGCCCGGCCCCGTGCAGGGTGAACCCGACGTGGTGGCCGATCAGCCATAGCGCGGCCGCTACCCGGAACACCCCGGACAGCCCGGTCAGGCCGAGCCCGGCGTGCGGCGCGGCGATCCAGCCGACCAGCACCAGCAGGGTCAGCACGGCCATCCCGGTGGCGGCGGCCGCGCCGGCCGCGATCGCGCCGGTGACCACCAGCGGCCGGGCCGCGCCATTGCCGCCGGTGCCGCCGTCCGGCTGGCCGCCGTCGGCGCCTGCCTGCCGGGTGCCCGCAGCCGAGGTCGTCACAGTCCTCAAGCCTGACAACCCCGCCCGGACCCATCGTGGAGGCGCGCCGCACCAGCGCCCCCGGATCGGTCAGGCGCGGCGGGCCATCAGGTCGCGGGTCAGCTGGGCGGTCTGGCTGGGGGTCTTGCCCACGGCCACGCCGACCTTCTCCAGCGCGTCCTTCTTGGCCTGCGCGGTGCCGGCCGAGCCGGAGATGATCGCGCCGGCGTGGCCCATGGTCTTGCCCTCCGGCGCGGTGAACCCGGCCACGTAGGCGACGACCGGCTTGGACATGCTGGCCTCGATGAACGCGGCGGCCCGCTCCTCGGCGTCACCGCCGATCTCGCCGATCATCACGATCGCGTCGGTCTCCGGATCGTCCTCGAACGCGCGCAGGCAGTCGATGTGCGTGGTGCCGATGACCGGGTCGCCGCCGATCCCCACCGCGGTGGAGAAGCCGATGTCGCGCAGCTCGTACATCATCTGGTAGGTCAGCGTGCCCGACTTGGAGACCAGCCCGATCCGGCCCTCGGTGGTGATGTCGGCCGGGATGATGCCCGCATTGGACTTGCCCGGCGAGGCCACGCCGGGGCAGTTCGGCCCGACGATGCGGGTGACGTTCCCGTTCGCGCAGGCGTAGGCCCAGAACGTGGCCGAGTCGTGCACCGGGATGCCCTCGGTGATCACGATGCACAGCCCGATCCCGGCGTCGATCGCCTCGATCACCGCGTCCTTCGCCCCGGCGGGCGGCACGAACACCACCGAGACATCGGCCCCGGTGGCCGCCATCGCGTCGGCGACGGTGCCGAAGACCGGCACCTCGGTGCCGCCCAGGTCGACCTGCTGCCCGGCCTTGCGCGGGTTGGTCCCGCCGACCACGGTGCTGCCGGCCCGGATCATCCGGGCACCGTGCTTGCGGCCCTCCGAGCCGGTGATGCCCTGGATGATGATCCGGCTCTGGCTGGTCAGGAAGATCGCCATGTCATGCTCCCGTCGCGGTGCTGCCACTGGGCGCAGCGGCCAGCTCGGCGGCCCGCCGGGCCGCCTCGTCCATCGTCGCCACCTGCTCGACCACGGCGATGCCGGCCTCGTCCAGGATGCGGCGGCCCTCGGCCGCGTTGTTGCCGTCCAGCCGCACCACGATCGGGCGGGTGACCTCGCTGCCCTGCGCGCTGAGCATGCCGATCGCGGTGACGATCCCGTTCGCCACCGCGTCGCACGAGGTGATCCCGCCGAACACGTTGACGAACACGCAGCGGACCGACGGGTCGGACAGCACGATCTCCAGGCCGTCGGCCATCACCTCGGCCGAGGCGCCGCCGCCGATGTCCAGGAAGTTGGCCGGCCGCATGCCGCCGAACTGCTCGCCCGCGTAGGCCACCACGTCCAGCGTGGACATCACCAGGCCGGCCCCGTTGCCGATGATGCCGACCTGGCCGTCCAGCTTGACGTAGTTGAGGTGCTTGGCCCTGGCCCTGGCCTCGATCGGGTCGCCCTCGTCCCGGTCGGCGAACCGGGCCAGGTCGTGCCGGAACGCGGCGTTGTCGTCCAGGGTGACCTTCGCGTCCAGCGCGACCACCTGGCCGTCGCCGGTGAAGACCAGCGGGTTGACCTCCACCAGGGTGGCGTCCTCCCGAGTGAATACCTGCCAGAGCCGCTCGGCCAGCGCGGCCGCGCCGGCCCGGGCCTGCTCCGGCAGCCGGCCCGCGGTGACGATCTCCATCGCCTTAGCCGCGTCCACTCCGGCCAGCGGGTCGACCTCGATCCTGGCCAGCGCGTCCGGGTGGGTGCGGGCGACTTCCTCGATCTCGACGCCGCCCTCCACCGAGCACATCGACAGGAACGTCCGCTCGGCCCGGTCCAGCAGGAAGGACAGGTAGTACTCCTGCGCGATGTCGGTGTCGGCGGCCACCAGCACCGAGTGCACCGTGTGACCCTTGATGTCCATGCCGAGGATCTGGCCGGCCTTCGCCTGCGCCTCGTCCGGCCCGGTGGCCAGCTTCACTCCGCCGGCCTTGCCCCGGCCGCCCACCTTGACCTGGGCCTTGATCACCACGACCGGCTTGCCCTGGCCGGCATAGTCCGCCGCGATCTGCCGGGCCTGCTCCGGGGTGCTGGCCACCCGGCCGTCCGGGATGGGCACGCCGTGCTCGGCGAACAGCTCCTTCGCCTGGTACTCCAACAAGTCCACTCGGTCGCCCTGCCTTCCGCCGCCCGCATCTACTGCCGCAGGCAGCCTAGTGCGGACCAGGCGGCACGGCCCAACGGGGTAGCAGGCCCCGGTGCTAGCTGATGGCCTCTGGCCGGCCAGGGCTAGCCGATGGCCTCTGACCGGCCGAGGGCCGAGCGCACCCAGTCCACGATGTCCTGCGTGGGCGCGCCCGGCGTGAAGATCTTCGCCACGCCCATCTGCTCCAGCTCGGCGATGTCAGCCTCGGGGATGATGCCGCCGCCGAACACCGTGATGTCCGTGGCGTCCCGCTCGGCCAGCAGCTCGATGACCCGCCGGAACTGGGTCATGTGCGCGCCCGACAGCACCGAGAGCCCGATCGCGTCGGCGTCCTCCTGCAGCGCCGCCGCCACGATCTGCTCGGGGCTCTGATGCAGCCCGGTGTAGATGACCTCTACCCCGGCGTCGCGCAGTGCCCGCGCGACCACCTTGGCGCCCCGGTCATGACCATCCAGGCCGGGCTTGGCGATGACGACCCGGATGCTGCTCATGAACCCGCCTCCCGACCCGCGGCGCCGGGCTCCGGAGCCCGGCCGCGGAAATTGCCTTCCGGCAGCAGGGTATCCGGTGCCACCATGCCCGGATGGAGTTGCTGATCCCGGTGGACGGCGGCGAGATCTGGGCGGAGGACACCGGCGGGCCCGGCCTGCCGGTCGTGCTGACGAACTCCGACTGGTGCGAGGCATCCTGCTGGAACGCGGTCGTCGGCGACCTGTCCGCCCGGCGCCGGGTGATCAGGTTCGACAACCGCGGCTACGGCCGCTCCAGCGACCCGGCCACCCCGTTCAGCCATCTCGGCGACCTGATCGCGGTGCTGGACCGGCTGAGCGTGGACCGGGCGGTGGTCGCCGGGCACAGCGGCGGCGGCGCGACCGCCATCGCGCTGGCCATGGCCCAGCCGGAACGGGTCGCCGCGCTGGTGCTCGCCGCGCCGGGAGCACCCGGCTACCCCTGGCCACCCGGCGATCCGTACGTGCTCGAGTTCGGCCGGCTGTTCGACGCCGGGGATGCCGAGGGCCTGGTCAAGCTCGGGCTGGCGACCTGGGCGGTCCAGGATCCTGACCCTGCGGCGCAGGCCCAGATCAGCGGCGCGGTTGCCGCGTTCTTCCGGCATCGCGAGTTCCCGGCCGAAGAACCGCCGGCCTTGCCGCGGCTCGGTGAGATCGGCGTTCCCGCCGTCGTCGTGCTGGCCGAGCTCGACTACCCGATGGTCACCGACTGCGCGACCGCCATCGCCCAGGGCATTCCCGGCTGCCAGACCATCACCGTCCCCGGCACGGACCACCTGCTGCCACTTCGCGCTCCCCGGCTGCTGGCCGGGCTGATCGAGTCGGCCATCGCTGCTGTCTAGGCGCGTATGTCCCGCTAACTGACGCTGCCTCGCCGGTCCGGCATTGCCGCAGTTCAGGACACCGGGAGTGGTCGCATGCCAGTGCTGGTGCGGGAAAGCGCATGCCCCTGTTCATAGCTTTTTGCGGCATAATTGCCTGCCGGGGTATCGGAGCCCGCCGGGGGAAGCGGTGAATCAGGGCGACCGCGGTTTCCGGGGCCGGGGTTCGCAGGAGTGCGGCGCGAACGCGGAGGCGGTATGCGGCTGAGGGTGCTCGGCCCGCTGGAGGCCCGGGCTGGCGGGCAGCGGGTCGGTCTTGGCCCGCCGCGCCAGCGTGCGGTGCTGGGGCTGCTGGCGGTCAGCCCGGCTGAGCTGGTGAGCCGAGAGACGATCATCGATGCGCTGTGGGGTGAGGATCCGCCGGCCACGGCGGTGACCATGGTCCAGGGTTATGTCAGCAGGCTGCGCAAGGTGCTCGATCCCGGCCGCCGGCCGGGCGGACCGGGAGGACCGGGAGGACCGGGCGAGCTGGTGGCCAGCGCCGGGACCAGCTACCGGCTGCGGGTCACCGCCAGTGAGCTGGACCTGCTGGCTTTCGGGCAGCTGACGGAGCATGCTCGCGCAGCCTGGCGGGACAAGGACGCGGCGGCCGCGGCAGGGTTGTACGAGCAGGCACTGGGGTTGTGGCAGGGTGAGCCGCTGGCGGATGTGGAGGTGCTGCGAGGTCATCCGGCGGTGGCGGCGGTGGCGCGGCGGCGGGCGGCGGCGGTGATCGAGTACGCCGAGGCGGCGGCCGCCTCGGGCAGCCGGGAGCGAGCGTTGCCGCGGCTGGAGGCGCTGGCGGCGGCCGAGCCGCTCAACGAGCGCGCCGGGGCGCTGCTGATGTTCGCGCTAGCCTCGGCCGGGCGGCAGGACGCGGCGCTGGGAGTGTTCGAGGATCTGCGCCGCCGCCTGGACCAGCAGCTGGGCGTGCTGCCCGGCGCCGGGCTGGCCGATGCGCACCTGCAGGTGCTGCGCCAGGAAGACCCCGGCCCCCGGCATCCAGGCCCGGCGAGGCTGGTGGCTACGCCCGCGAGCGTGCCCAGGCAGCTGCCGACCGCGGTACCGAACTTTACCGGCCGCGCGGGTGAGCTAGCGGCGCTGACCGGCCTGCTGGAGCAGGCCACCGCCGCGCAGCGCAGCCAGCAGGCGGTGGTGATCTCCGCGATCGGCGGCACCGCAGGGGTCGGCAAGACCGCGCTCGCGGTGCACTGGGCGCACCAGGCCGCCAGCCGGTTCCCCGACGGGCAGCTATACGTCAACCTGCGCGGCTACGACCCCGCCGAGCCGATGCCAGCCGCCGATGCCCTGGCCAGGTTCCTGCGCGCGCTGGGCCTGCCGGGCCAGGACATCCCGGCCCAGCTGGACGAGCGGGCCGCCCGGTACCGTAGCCTGCTGGCCGGGCGGAAGATGCTGGTGATCCTCGACAACGCCAGCGACGTCGAGCAGGTCCGCCCGCTGCTACCCGGAGCGGCCGGCTGCGCGGCGATCGTGACCAGCCGGGACGCGCTGGCCGGGCTGGTCGCCCGCGACGGCGCCGCCCGCCTGGACCTGGACCTGCTCCCGCTCGGCGACGCGATCGGCCTATTGCGGGCACTGGTCGGCGCGCGGGTCGACGCCGACCCGGCGGCGGCCGCGGGGCTGGCCGCCCGGTGTGCCCGGCTGCCGCTGGCGCTGCGGATCGCCGCCGAGTTCGCCGCGGCCCGGCCGGGCGTGCCCCTGGCCGAGCTGACCAGACAGCTGGCTGGCCAGCAGGAACGGCTGGACCTGCTGGATGCGGCCGGCGATGACCGGACCGCGATCCGGGCAGTCTTTTCCTGGTCCTACCACAACCTGGATCCGCCGACCGCGAGGTTGTTCCGGCTGCTCAGCCTGCACCCTGGCGCCGAGGCCACCGTCTGCGCCGCGGCCAGCCTGGCCGCCGCCCCCCCGGCGAAGGCCCGGCGGCTGCTGGGCGAGCTGACCCGCGCCCATCTGCTCACCGAGCACACGCCCGGCCGGTTCGGCTGCCACGACCTGCTCCGCGCCTACGCCACCGAGCAGGCCACCAGGACAAGGGCCAGGGCGGGCAGCCGCGCGGCCCTGGCCCGCCTGCTCGACTACTACCTGCACACCGCCGCGGCGGCCGACCAGCTGCTGTACCCGCTCCGGGGCCAGGTCACCGTGGCCGCGTCGCTGCCCGGAGTAACGCCGGACCAGCTGGCCACTCGCGCCCAGGCACTGGAGTGGCTGGACGCCGAGCACGACGGGCTGGTCAGCGCGGTCCTTATGGCCGCCGAAAACGGCTACGACGTGCACGCCTGGCAGCTTGCCTACTGCCTGGAGACGTTCTTCTACCGGCGCGGCCACTGGCATGACTGGGCCGCCACTCAGCACACCGCCCTTGCCGCCGCCGTCCGGCTCGGCGACCGGCACGCCCAGGCGCATGCCCACAACGGCATCGCCAGCGCCGACACCCAGCTCGGCCGTACGGCCTCTGCACTCAGCCACCTGGCCAGCTCACTCCGGCTGTTCCAGGAAGTCGGCAACGTCCGCGGCCAGGCCTGGACTCACCTTTACACCAGCAGGGCGCTGGAGGGGCAGCAACGCTACCGGGAGGCCCTCGCGCACAGCCATCAGGCTCTGCGGCTATGCCAGGCCGGAGGAAGTGAATACCATTCAGCACAGGCCACGACGCTCAATTACGTTGGCTGGCAGCTGGCCATGCTCGGCAGGTACTCGCAGGCACTGCGCTACTGCCAGCGGGCTGTCGCGCTCGCCGAGCAGCTGGACGACGCCCACGCACAGCCAGCTGCGCTCGACAGCCTCGCCTACGTCTGCCGGCATCTCGGCAGGCATACCGAAGCCGCCGAGTACTACCGCCGCGCGGTCAAGGTCTACGACGAGCTGGACGACCGGTGCCATAAGGCCGAAACCCTCGGCTACGCCGGTGACGCCTACCTGGCCGACGGCAATCTGCCCGCCGCCGCCGAGGCCTGGACCCAGGCCCTGGCCATCCTGGACGAGCTGAATCAGCCAGGCGGCGAGGCGATCCGGGCCAGGCTCCGCGAGCTGGCCGGCCGCTAACGGCGACCGCTACAGCTTCTCGATCGGCGCATAACGCAGCACCAGGTGCTTGATGCCGTAGTCACCGCCGAAGTCGATCTTGGCCTCCGGGTCGTCGCCACGGCCCTCGACCGACAGCACCCGGCCGAGACCGTAGGAATCGTGGTTGACCATGTCGCCGGGCGCCAGCGCGGGCACCGGCCGGTTCCCCGGCGCCCGGACGCCGGGCTTGCGGGCCAGCCGCTCCGACGCAGGCGCCGCGATCGCGGTCTCGTCCCGGCGCCAGTCGATCAGCTCGGCCGGGATCTCGGACAGGAACCTGGACTGCTTGTGGTAGGCCGGTCGCCCCCACCAGGCCCGGGCGAAGGCCCTGGTCACGTACAGCCGCTCGCGCGCCCTGGTGATCCCGACGTAGGCCAGCCGCCGCTCCTCGGCCAGCTCCCGGTCGTCGTTCATGGCCCGCTCGTGCGGGAACACGTTCTCCTCCAGGCCGGTCAGGAACACCACCGGGAACTCCAGTCCCTTGGCCGTGTGCAGAGTCATCAGCGTGACCAGGCCGCCGTGCTCGGGGCCCTCCGGGATCTCGTCCGCGTCGGCGACCAGCGACACCTGCTCCAGGAACTCGGCCAGCGTGCCGTCCGGCCTGGCCGCGTCGAACTCCCTGGCCACCGAGACCAGCTCGGTCAGGTTCTCGATCCGGGTGGCGTCCTGCAGGTCGCTGGACGCCTGCAGCTCGGCGACGTAACCGGTCCGGTCCAGCACCGCCTCGGCCAGGTCGCCCACCGGGGTACCGGCCGCGGCCTCGGTCCGCAGGCCGCCGATCAGGTCGTTGAACGCCTCGATCGCGCGGGCGGAGCGGAGCGCCAGGCCCGGCACGTCCTGCGGCCTGGCCAGCGCCTGGGCGAAGCTGATCTTATCCCGGCTGGCCAGCGCGGCCACGTACTCCTCGGCCCGGTCGCCGATGCCGCGCCTGGGCGTGTTCAGCACCCGGCGCAGCGAGACCTCGTCCGCCTCGTTGGCCACCAGCCGCAGGTAGGCGAGCAGGTCGCGGACCTCCCGCCGCTCGTAGAACCGGATCCCGCCGACCACCTTGTAGGGCAGGCCGGCCCGGATGAACACCTCCTCGAACACCCGCGACTGCGCGTTGGTCCGGTAGAACACGGCGACCTGGCCGGCCGTGGCCAGGCCCTCGTCGCCGAGCCGGTCCACCTCCTCGGCCACGAACGCCGCCTCGTCGTGCTCGCTGTCGGCTACGTACCCGGTGATCGGCGGGCCGGCCCCGGCCTCGGACCACAGGTTCTTCGGCACCCGGCCGGGATTGCGGGAGACGACGGCGTTGGCCGCGGCCAGGATGTTCTGAGTCGAGCGGTAGTTCTGCTCCAGCAGGATCACCCTGGCGCCGGCGAAGTCCCGCTCGAACTCCTCGATGTTCCTGATCGTCGCGCCACGGAACGCGTAGATCGACTGATCGGCGTCGCCGACCACGCAGAGCTCGGCCCGTTCGCCCGGCTCGCCGGTCTGGGCCTGGTGCCCGGCCAGCTCCCGGACCAGCACGTACTGGGCGTGGTTGGTGTCCTGGTACTCGTCCACCAGCACGTGCCGGAACCTGCGCCGGTACTGCGCGGCGACGTCGGGGAACGCCTGCAGCAGGTGCACCGTCACCATGATCAGGTCGTCGAAGTCCATCGCGCCGGCCGCGACCAGCCGCCGCTGGTACTCGCCGTACGCCTCGGCCAGCGCCTTCTCCCGGTAGGTGGTGGCCCTGGCCGCCAGCGTCTCGTAGTCGACCAGCTCGTTCTTCAGGCTGGAGACCTGGTTCGCCATCCCCCTCGGCGGGTGGTACCTGGCATCCAGCTCGAGCTCCCGGCAGACCATGGCCATCAGCCGCTGCGAGTCGGCCTGGTCGTAGATCGAGAACGAGGACGGGTAGCCGAACCGGTGCCCCTCCCGGCGCAGGATCCGCACGCAGGCCGAGTGGAACGTCATCAGCCACATGGACCGCGCCCTGGCCCCGGTCAGCGCGGCGGCGCGGGACGCCATCTCGCCCGCCGCCTTGTTGGTAAAGGTGATCGCGAGGATCTCGCCCGGCGCCGCGCCGCGCTCGGCCAGCAGGTAGGCGATCCGGTGCGTGAGCACCCTGGTCTTGCCGGAGCCGGCCCCGGCCACGATCAGCAGCGGGCTGCCGTGGTGGGTTACGGCGGCGCGCTGCTGCGAGTTGAGCCCCTCCAGCAGCGCCTCGGATCCAACGACGGCGGCGGTCACCGCTCCAGCCTAGGCGGTGCCGCCGACGGCCGCCGGCTACTCGTCCGGCACGAGCGTCGGCGTGGCCCTGGTCAGGGTCTCCTTGCGGAAGAACGCCGGGGAGGCGATCCGCACGTAGATGAAGCCGAGCACGCCGGCCAGCGCCGAGCCCGCCGCGATCAGGAAGACGCCGCCGACGACCAGTGCGTGCCAGGCATGGTCCAGACGGTGTAACTCGTCTGGTTGGCCACCCAGTCGGTCTGCAGGCTGATGCCGCCGGCGATGTACATGATCAGTCCGCCGAGCAGCGGCAGGATCCCGCGCATCCACAGGTCCCGCTGGCTGTTCAGGAGCGTCTTGCGGTAGTACCAGACGCAGGAGAACGCGGTCAGGCCGTAGTAGAACGCGATGTACAGGCCGATCGCGGTGACCGCGTCGGCGATCGGGTTGCCGTGCGAGATGTAGTTGAACGGCGATGTAGAGCGCGATCGAGATGGCGCCCATCACTACGTGGACACGGTCGGCGTCAGGTACCGGGGGTGCATCTTGGCGAACGCGCGCGGGCAGCGCCTTGTAGGCCGCCATCGACAGGGTGGTGCGGGCGGTCGGCAGGATCGTGGTCTGGGTGGACGCGGCCGCCGAGCTGAGGATCATCAGGAACAGCAGCCGGGCGAGGAACGAGCCGAACCCGCTCGTGCCGAAGATCCCGCCGCCGAGCCCGGACAGCGTGTCGAACTCGTTGTCCGAGTTGCCCAGGCCGATCCCGTTCGACCCGATGCCCGCGTACGCCTGCACGCCGAAGATCGCGATGAAGTAGGTGACCAGCAGGATCACGGTGGAGATGATGGCCGCCCGGCCCGGCGTCTTGGCCTTGTCCTTGGTCTCCTCGTTCACCGAGACCGCGGTGTCCCAGCCCCAGTAGATGAACAGCATCAGGATCAGGCCGCTGATGAAGGCGGAGAACGGCAGGTTGGTGGGCAGGATCCAGCTCCAGCTCGGATGCACCGACAGGTACACGTGGTGCACCGCGCCGTGCACCTTCACCGCGGCGGTCGCCCCGGTGTGGTTCGCGACCTTGACCAGCGCGGTCACCGCCAGCACCATCAGCATCACCACCTCGATGCCGAGCAGCGCCTTCTGGAAGTTCGCCGACAGCTCGATGCCGCGCCAGCAGATCGCGTCATGGCGATGATCCACAGATCACCCGGCCAGCAGCACCCGCCGGCGGCCGGCTGTTCGCGCCGATCGCGCTGTTCGGCCCCCTGCACCAGGAAGAACACGTACTGCCCGGCCACCTGGGCCAGGCTGGCCATGACCAGGACGTCGGCGGCGACGATGCCCCAGCCGCCCGCCCAGCCGGTCCTCGGCCCGAACGCCCTGGTCGCCCACGTGAACGTGGTCCCGCAGTCCGGGTCGGCCTTGTTCATCTCGCTGTACCCGATCGAGTACAGCATCATCGGGACGAATGCCGCGAGCGCCACTATCGGCGCGTGGCAGCCCATGCCCGCCACCAGACGTATGAAGCCGAGCGTCGCCGCCAGGCTGTAGGCGGGCGCGGCCGAGGCCACCGCGATGACGTGCTGGAGATCAGGCCCAGCGCGCCGGACTTGAGGCCCTTTGTCCCTCGACTCCTCGACCGTCTGTAGTGGTCAGGCTCAACCCCCTCTACATGGGTACCCGGTGCTGGCCGGATGCGCCATCGGACCTGGCACCCGCTGCCGCGGCGCCCCTATCGTGACGGCGGGACCAGCCCGGCAATGCGCTCAGGTGGGACGGTTCTAGCACAAACTGATCTTCTAGGCAACGGTTCCCGTCGCGGCTGCCAGGCATAACAACGAGACCCGCGTCCTGGCCGGTCTCGTGCCTGGCCACCGGGCGGGCCTAAGATCGGCCCCATGCGGATACTCCTGGTCGGCGCGGGCGGGGTCGGCACCGCCTTCGCCCGCATCGCCGCCCGCCGGCCGTTCGCCGAGCTGGTCATCGCCGACTACGACCTGGGCCGGGCGCAGCGCGCCGCCGCGGCCGCGGACGGCTACCGCGCGGTCCGGCTGGACGCGCGGGACGAGGCGGCCGCCGCCGCGCTGCTGGCCGAGCACTCCTGCGATGTGCTGATGAATGCCACCGACCCCCGTTTCGTGATGCCGCTGTTCCGGGCGGCACTACAGGCAGGTACCCACTACCTGGACATGGCAATGTCGCTGTCCCGTCCGCACCGGGATGCGCCCTACCGAAAGACCGGTGTCAAGCTCGGCGACGAGCAATTCGAGCTGGCCGGCCAGTGGGAGGCGCGCGGGAAGCTGGCACTTGCGGGGATCGGGGTGGAACCGGGGCTTTCCGACGTGTTCGCCCGGCATGCCGCCGACGAGCTGTTCAGCGAGATCGACCAGCTCGGCGTGCGCGACGGCGCGAACCTGGCGGTGGCCGGCTACGACTTCGCCCCCACGTTCTCCATCTGGACCACGATCGAGGAGTGCCTGAACCCGCCGGTGATCTTCCAGGCCGGCCGGGGCTGGTACACCACCGAGCCGTTCAGCGAGCCGGAGACGTTCACGTTCCCGGCCGGGATCGGCCCGGTGGAGTGCGTGAACGTGGAGCACGAGGAAGTGCTGCTGATGCCGCGCTGGGTGACGGCGCAGCGGGTCACGTTCAAGTACGGGCTCGGCGAGGAGTTCATCGGGGTCCTCAGAACCTTGCACAAGCTCGGCCTGGACCGGACCGACCCGGTGACGGCCGGCGGGGTCAGCGTGTCGCCGCGGGACGTGGTGGCCGCCTGCCTGCCCGACCCGGCCACGCTGGGCGACAAGATGACCGGGCTGACCTGCGCGGGCACCTGGGTGACCGGGACCGGCAAGGACGGCGCTCCACGCGAGGTCTACCTGCACCACGTGGTGGACAACGCCTGGTCGATGGCCGAGTACGGGTCCCAGGCGGTGGTCTGGCAGACCGCGGTCAACCCGGTGGTGGCGCTGGAGCTGATCGACTCGGGCGCCTGGTCCGGGGCGGGCGTGCTCGGCCCGGAGGCGCTGCCCGCCCGGCCGTTCCTCGACCTGCTCACCGATTACGGCTCGCCCTGGGCGTGCGAGGAGCGGACCCCATCCGCCAGCTGATACTCATGACATTTCCCGAAACGGAGGCCCGTGGTGGATGATCTTCGCAACTTCGTCGGCGGCCGGTGGACTGACATGGCCTACGACCGGCGGGCCGAGCTGATCAACCCGAGCACCGGCGAGGCCTTCGCTACCGCGCCGGTATCCGGTGAGGACGAGGTGGACGCCGCGTTCTCGGCCGCGGCCGAGGCCTTCCCCGGCTGGCGGGACGCCACGCCTGGCGAGCGCAGCCTGGCGCTGCTGCGGATCGCCGACACCATCGAGGCGAACGCCCAGCAGCTGGTCGACACCGAATCGCGGAACACCGGCAAGCCGGTGGCCCTGACCCTGTCCGAGGAAATCCCGCCGATGGTGGACCAGATCCGGTTCTTCGCCGGCGCCGCCCGGATGCTGGAGGGCCGCTCGGCCGGGGAGTACATGACCGGGTTCACCTCGTTCATCCGGCGCGAGCCGGTCGGGGTCTGCGCCGCGGTCACGCCGTGGAACTACCCGATGATGATGGCGGTGTGGAAGTGGGCCCCGGCGCTGGCGGCCGGGAACACCATGGTGCTCAAGCCGTCCGACACCACCCCGGCAAGCACGCTGCTGATGGCCGAGCTGATGAGCGAGCACCTGCCGGCTGGCGTGTTCAACGTGGTCTGCGGGGACCGGGACACCGGCCGGGCCCTGGTCGCCCACCCGGTGCCGCAGATGGTGTCGATCACCGGCAGCGTGCGCGCGGGCAAGGAGGTGGCCGCGGCCGCGGCGGCCGGGCTCAAGCGGGTGCACCTGGAGCTCGGCGGCAAGGCCCCGGTGGTGGTGTTCGACGACGCCGACCCGGCCAAGACGGCCGAGGCGATCGCGATCGCCGGCTACTTCAACGCGGGCCAGGACTGCACCGCCGCCACCCGGGTGCTGGCCGCGCCCGGCGTGCATGACGCGCTCGCCGAGGCGCTGGCCGAGCAGGCCAAGGGCCAGACCGTGGGCGGACCCGAGGTGACCGACGCCGATTTCGGGCCGCTGAACAACGCGGCCCAGCTGGACCGGGTGTCCGGCTTCATCCAGCGGCTGCCCGACCACGCCCGGGTGCTGGCCGGCGGCAGGCGGGCGGGTGACCGCGGCTACTTCTACGAGGCGAGCGTGGTGGACGGGCTGCAGCAGGATGACGAGATCATCCAGCAGGAGGTGTTCGGCCCGGTCATCACCGTGCAGCAGTTCAGCAACGAGGACGAGGCGGTGGCCTGGGCCAACGGCACCGAATACGGGCTGGCGTCATCGGTCTGGACGTCCGACCACGGCCGGGCGATGCGGATGGCCAGGCGGCTGGACTTCGGCTGCGTCTGGATCAACACCCACATCCCGCTGGTGGCCGAGATGCCGCACGGCGGCTTCAAGCAGTCCGGCTACGGCAAGGACCTGTCCATGTACGGGTTCGAGGACTACACCCGCATCAAGCACGTGATGTCGTCCCTGGACTGACCGCCTGGCGGGTCAGAACGGGTAGGCGGGGAGGTCGCCGCGGATGGTGACCCACTGGGTCTCGGTGAAGGCCTCCAGGTTGGCCGACGGGCCGCCGAGCCTGCCGCCGTTGCCGGACGCGCCGACCCCGCCGAACGGGATCGTCGCCTCGTCGCTGACGGTCTGGTCGTTGATGTGCACCAGGCCGGACGGGATCCGCTCGGCGATCTGCAGGCCCTTGTACACGTCCCTGGTCAGGATGCCGAGGGACAGGCCGTACTCGGTGCCGCCGGCCAGGGCGACTGCCTCGTCGACCGAGTCGAACGCGACCACCGGCGCGACCGGGCCGAAGATCTCCTCGGCGTAGGCGGGGGCGTCGGGGGGCACGTCGGCCAGCACGGTGGGCCGGTAGAACAGCCCCTCGTAACTGCCGCCGGCCAGCAGCGCGGCCCCGGCCTCGACGCTGGCGGTCACGATCCGGTGCACGTTGTCCCGCTGCCCCTCGTCGATCAGCGGGCCGAGCGCGACCTGGCTGGTGTGCGGGTCGCCGACCGGCAGGTGCTCGGCCCTGGCCGCGAGCGCCGAGGCGTACTCCTTCGCGATCGAGCTGTGCACCAGGTGCCGGCTGGCGGACATGCAGATCTGCCCCTGGTGCACGAACGAGCCGAACGCCCCTACCGAGGTCGCCCGGTCCAGGTCCACGTCGTCCAGCACGATCAGGGCCGAGTTGCCGCCGAGTTCCAGGTGCACCCGCTTGAGGTGCTCCCCGGCCAGCCGGGCGACCGCCCGCCCGGCCCTGGTGGAGCCGGTGAACGCGATGATCCGGATGCCGGGCTCGGTGACAACCGCCTCGCCGACATCGGAACCGCCGGGCAGCACGTGCAGCAGGCCGTCCGGCAGGCCGGCCGCGGCGAAGATCTCGGCCACCAGCGCGCCGCCGGACACCGAGGTGCGCGGATCCGGCTTGAGCACCACCGCGTTGCCGAGCGCGAGCGCGGGCGCCACCGACCGGATCGACAGGATCGTCGGCACGTTGAACGGGGCGATGACGCCCACCACCCCGGCCGGGACCCGGCGGGACAGGCTCAGCCTGGGCTGTGCGGTGCGCAGCAGCTCGCCGTAGGGCATCGAGGCCAGCGCCGCCGCCTCGTAGCACTCATCGGCGCTGACGTGGACCTGGAGGTCGCCCATCGGCCCGATCGCGCCGGTCTCCCTGGACAGCCAGGTCTTGATCTCGTCGGCGTGCTGGTGCCACTGGTCGCCGGCCCGGCGCAGCACCGCGGCGCGCTCGGCGTAGGGCGCCGACGCCCAGGCCGGCTGCGCCTCGCCTGCCTGCCGGGCGGCCCGCCGCACGTCGGCCGGGGTGGCGTGGCCGATCCTGCCCAGTTCCTGGCCGGTAGCCGGCTCGATGACCGGGTGCTCGCCGCCGGAGCCGGCGATCCAGCCGCCCGAATAGATCTTGCCCTGCCATCCGCCCGAATCCAGCAGTCCCATCGCCGCTTCCTCGCTCTCCTCGGGTGTCGCGCGGCCGCCGGCCCGCGGTGCGAACGCTGGTCCGCATCGCGGCGGCGCATGCCCGAATCATCGCCGGTTCCCGCGGGCCTCTGTCAACCGGACAGCGTCAATTGGCGGCTGCCGCCGCATGGGCCAGCCGGCCCCGCCGCGGCGGCCAGTACCATCGAGAGGTGCTGGAAGACTCGCAGATCACCCGGATCCTGGTTATCACCGCTCACCCCGATGACGTCGACTTCGGCGCGGCCGGCACGGTGGCCGGCTGGACCGAGGCCGGGATCGAGGTGACCTACTGCGTGGTCACCGACGGCGCGGCCGGCGGCAGCGACCCGTCGGTGACTCGCGCCGAGATGGCCGTCATCCGGCAGGCCGAGCAGACCGCCGCGGCCAAGCAGGTGGGCGTGCACGACGTCCGGTTCCTCGGCTACCCGGACGGCCAGCTGGAGGCCACCATCGGGCTGCGCCGCGACCTGGCCAGGATGATCAGGCAGGTCCGGCCGGACCGGGTGGTCAGCCCGTCACCCGACCGCAACTACACCCGGGTGGGGACGAGCCACCCCGATCACCGGGCAGCCGGCTCGGCCGCGCTGGACGCGGTCTACCCGGATGCCAGGAACCCGTTCGCGTTCCCCGAGCTGCTGGCCGAGGAACACCTCGAGCCCTGGACGGTGCGCGAGGTCTGGATTTCCGGCGGCCCGACACCGAACCATTACGTGGACGTCACCGACACGTTCGGCCGTAAGATCGCCGCCCTCCGCGCCCACGCCAGCCAGATCGCCGACCCGGGCGCCCTGGAGCCCCGGCTGCGCGAGTGGCTCGGCCGCGCCGCCGCCGTGGCCGGGCTGCCTGAAGGCCGGCTGGCCGAGTCGTTCCAGCTGCTGAACACGGGCTGACCCGGAATACACCGGAAAGAACGTCAGGCATTCCTGCCTGCGTATTTACCTTCTGGTTGCCCGCCGTTCAGCAAGAGATCAGATATTCGTCCGCTATTTGTCCCTTGTCCCCGAGCTAGATCCCAGGTCAGGCTGGGCGCGTCGGCCGTCTGGCCGAGGGGGCGACCGATGGGTGCAGTGTCCATCGTGCCCTTGGTTGGCGCTTTTCGTCTGCAGGAGGAGCGAAATTATGCGCGTGCTCAGCAAGCTGATCACGGTCGTCGCCGGGGCGGCGACCGTGGCGGCACTGGCCGTGGCCCCCGCCATGGCCGACCCGATCAACGCGAGCAACCACAAGGGCATTACGCCACGGCCGTGTGACGTCGTTGGCGGCGGGTCCAACACCATCGAGCAGCTGACCGACCAGCTCTCCATCAACTACAACAAGGCGCTGCTGAAGAAGCTGCCCAAGGCCGACAGCCAGTCGACGTCCTGCGCCAAGCAGCACAAGGCGTTCTTCTACACCTGGGACGCGCTGACCAACGCGGCCGCGACCTCCAGCCCGCTGGTCACCTTCAAGCAGGGCTGCACCAGGGAACAGCGGCCGAACGGCTCCTCGGCCGGCATCGCCGACCTGGCCGCGAACGCCGGCGGCACGACCAGCGGGCACCCCTGCCTGGACTACGCCCGGTCGTCTCGCCCGCCCAAGAGCACCGACCCGACGAACCTGACGTTCGTGGCGCTGGCCCAGGACAACGTGACCTATGCCTCGATCGGCAAGAGCAAGAAGTTCCCCAAGGGCAGCAACGCGCCGGGCAACCTGAGCACCGCCCAGCTGCACGCGATCTACAGCTGCACGGCCACCACCTGGAACCAGGTGGGCGGCAAGAGCCACGCCACCATCCACCCGCTGCTGCCGCAGGCAGGCTCGGGCACGCTGGCGTTCTTCGAGTCCGCGATCGGGATCACCACGCCGGGACCCTGCGTGGATGAGCCCACCACGCTGGAGGAGAACGAGGGCACCGACCCGCTCTACTCCAGCAGGAACGCCCCGAACGAGATCATCCCGTTCTCGGCCGGCAAGTGGCTGGCCCAGGCATTCCATTCGGCCGGCTGCGACAAGGCATCCTGCGCCACCGACAAGTCGGGCGTGAACGTGCTGTGCAAGAAGCCGAAGAAGGGCCAGAACGAGTTCGGCTGCGACGTCAACGGCACGCTCAAGCTCAACGACATCAACCACACCAGCCCGACCACGAGCAAGCACGTGCTGAACGCGCCGGCCAGCCCGAAGAACCCCAAGGGCTTCACCGTCACGTTCGTCCGCACCCTGTTCTACGTGGTCCGCGGCACCAAGAAGGTGCCGGGCTACCTGGCCGGGTTCTTCGGCCCGAAGGGCTTCATCTGCGGCAAGTCGCAGCGGTCCACCATCACCAGCTATGGCTTCGAGCCCGCCCAGATCGCGGGCTTCCCGCACTGCGGGAGCCTGACCGCGGGCTGACCGCCAGCCACTGATCCGCGTGGTGCCGGGGCAGTGCCCCGGCACCACGTCGTTGTCCGGGCCCCCGGCCCAGCCTGACAAACACTGCCTTGAAAAGCCCAGCTTGACAAGCACTGCCGCAAAGGTTACTTTCCCTATCGTAATCATAGGGATTACGTGAAAGCAACCCTTCGCGGGAGGACTGAGCATGCGCTTGCTGACCAGGCTGATCGCCGCTGGCTCCGCCGTGGCGGCGATAACCGCCCTGACCGCGGCACCGGCCCTCGCTGACCCCCCGCCGAAGGTGACCCCGGCCCCCGCCTCGGTCATCTCGGTCGGCGCCCAGGCCACCCAGGACCTGTCCGACGCGCTGTCGGCGGTCTGGGACGCCAGGTTCCCGAAGCGGACCAAGATCTACACCTGGGACGCGCTCGACCCGCAGGGAGCCGACAACAACATCGCCACCAAGAAGGGCTGTGCCAAGATCCTGCGCCCGAACGGATCCTCGCCGGGCATCGCCGACCTGGCAGCCAACGCCGGCGGCAAGACACACGGCCACCCCTGCATCGACTTCGCGCGCTCCTCGCGCGGCCCGAAGACGACCGACCCGACCGACATCAGATTCGTCGCGCAGGCCCTGGACAACGTCAGCTACGCCCGGCTGGCCAAGAGCAGCAACGCGCCGGGCAACCTGACCACCAAGGACCTGAACGAGATCTATTCCTGCACGGTCACCAACTGGGACAAGTTCCCCGGCGGCAAGAACGCTCCGATCAGGCCGCTGCTGGCGCAGGCCGGGGCCGGCACGGTGACGTTCTTCCTGAACGCGATCGGGGTGACCACGCCCGGACCGTGCGTGAACGAGCCCGCCACGCTGGAGGAGAACGAGGGAGTCAACAAGATCTTCAAGAACAACAAGGACGCGATCATCCCGTTCGACGCCGCCGACTGGGTCGCCCAGGCCTACCACTCGGCCAGGTGCCTGCACTCCTCCTGCACCGCGAACAAGGCCGGAGTTGCGTGCAAGCCGAACACGAAGAAGGGTCAGAACGCGTTCGGCTGCGACGAGAACGGCGTGCTCGCCCTGGGCAAGATCAACGGCACCAGCGCGACCAAGGGCACCGGGTCTAAGACCGTGCTCAACCCGAAGTTCTCGGTCGCGTTCGTGCGGACCCTCTACGACGTGGTCCGGGGCTCGGCCATCCCGGCCTACCTCCGGCAGTTCCTCGGGCCCAAGGGCTGGTACTGCACCAACCCCAGGCTCGTCCGCGACTATGGCTTCGAGACCGACAGGGCCTGCGGCACGATCTAGCCGGCAGTACCGCGCAAGGAATCGCCCGAAAGGCTCGCCCGCGCTAACAGCCGCGTGCGGTGCCGGTTCCGTACCGGCACCGCACGCGGTGGGCTGAGCACTGACTGGCGGCGAAAGCGCCGCCGATTCCGGCCGTGGTCACTTGCCGTTCATCCGGTATTCATCTTTCAGATGTTTCCTACCTGTTCACTTAAGAATCCGCCGTAATCACTTATCCTGGCCGCAGAACGACCGACCACGCAGAACGTGGCGGTTAGGGGCGGCAGGAGTCCGGGGACTCATACCCAGGGCAGAAGGAGCGCATATCGGTGGGCGAAGCAGCCGGGCATGTGCTGCCGCTGGATGCCGGGCACGACGTGCCGCGCGCGATCGTCAGCCGGGCGTCCGCCGCCGATCGCGTCTACCGCGGGGTGCTGCGGGCGGCGGGCATCTCGGTTCTGGTGATCACCGCCATGATCCTCGCCTTCCTGATCATCCAGTCCTGGCCGGCCCTGCGGGCCGAGGGCTTCGGCCTGCTCACCACCGCGGGCACGTCGCCGGGCGGGAACGACTTCGGCGTGGCCATGCTGCTGCCGAACAGCGCGGTGGTCGCGGTGATCGCGCTGGCCATCGCGGTCCCGGCGGGCATCGCCGCCGCCCTGTACATCTCGGAGTACGCGCCGGACCGGCTGCGCCGGCCGCTGATCGCGGTGGTCGACGTGCTGGCCGCGATCCCCAGTATCGTCTTCGCCCTGTGGGGGCTGATCTTCCTGATGCCCAGGATCCTCGGCTCCGAGGGCTGGCTCGGCCATTACCTCGGCTGGATCCCCATCTTCCGGACCCAGCCGGACGCCACCGAGGTGGACCTGGTGGACTCCCGGTTCATCGCCGGCGCCGTGGTGTCGCTGATGGTGATGCCGATCATCATCTCCCTCTGCCGGCAGGTGTTCTCGCAGGCGCCGCAGGGTGAGCGGGAGGCCGCCTACGCCCTCGGCTCGACCCGGTGGGGCATGGTCAGGACCGTAGTGCTGCCCTTCGGCCGGGCCGGCATGATCGGTGCCAGCATGCTCGGCCTTGGCCGGGCGCTCGGGGAGACGATCGTGGTCTCCTTCATCCTCACGGTGAGCCCGGCCTTCAACCTCCATGTGCTGGGGAGCGGGGGGTACACGATCACGGCCGAGATAGCCAACAACATCCTGGTCGCCGACGCCAGGGGCAGGTCGTTCATGATCGCCGCCGGGCTCATCCTGTTCGCGACGGTCCTGATCATCAACACGCTGGCCTCTATCCTGGTCGCCCGGTCCCGGTCCGGCGCGGCCACCCAGGCGGACTGACGTCCATGGCCGCAGACGTGACGATCGGCAGCGCCGCCGGGCCGGCCGCGGAACCGCGGGTGCGCATCCCGAAGGTCACCCCCGCGGGTGCCGCGACCGCGGCCGGATCGGCGCTCGGTGCCCTCGGGCTGACCTGGGTCCTGTACGAGCGGGTGCTGCCATTCACCGGCGTACTGGGGTTCTGGGTGTGCTGGTACGTGGTCTTCCTGCTGCTGTACGCGGCCATGGCGATCGTGCAGTGGGACCGGATGGAGGCCACCAGCCGGCTGACCTCGGTGATCTTCGCGAGCGGCGGGGCCTTCGCGGTCGCGGTCGTCGTGGTCACCGTTGCCTACGTGCTGGGCAAGGGCTGGGCCTCGGTACAGCACCTGCGCTTCCTCACCCAGACCATGGAGTTCGCCGGGCCGCTCTCGCCGCAGCAGGTCGGCGGCGTCCTCGGCGCGATGGCCGGCACGCTCGAACAGCTCGGCCTGGCCACGCTGCTGTCGGTACCGCTCGGCGTCACCGGCGCGATGTTCCTGGCCAGCGACGTCGGCGGCTGGCTGGCGCGACCGGTACGGGTCATCGTCGAGGCCATGACCGCGCTGCCCGACATCATCGCCGGCCTGTTCATCTTCAGCCTGTTCATCCTGAGCCTGCACATCCTGTACAGCGGGATCCTCGCGGCGCTTGCGGTCAGCGTGACCATGATGCCGATCATCGTGAGGTCCGCCGAGGTGGTGCTCCGGCTGGTGCCGGGGACGCTGAAGGAGGCCTCCTACGCGCTCGGCGGCAGCCAGTGGCGCACCGCGTGGAACGTGATCCTGCCCACCGCGCGGTCCGGCCTGGTGACGGCGGTCGTGCTGGCGATGGCGCGCGGCATCGGCGAGACCGCGCCGGTGCTGCTGACGGCCGGCTTCAGCAAGAACCTGAACCTCAACCCGTTCAGCGGGCCGCAGATCAACCTGCCCCTCTACATCTGGAACTACGTGCACGTCCTGGCCGACCCCAAGGACATCGCCCGCGGGTTCGGGGCGGGGTTCGTCCTGGTGATCGTGGTGCTGGTGCTGTTCACGATCGCGCGCGTGCTCGGCGGCGCCCCGCCGGGCCAGCTCACCAGGCGGCAGCGGCGCCGTCTCAGCAGGAAGGTATCCCATGGCTGACCGCACCCCGGCCAGATCGCGCTGGCTGCCAGCGATCCTGGCCCAGTACGGGCTGGCACTATCCGGGACCGCGTCGCTGACCCTCGGCCTGCTGCTGCTCCCGGCCGCGCCCGGCTCACTCGCCGCGGCCAGCCCGGCCCGGTCGCACTCGTCCGGGGTGACCGTCAGGGGCCCGCAGATGTGGGACCCGGCGACGATGAAGACCTCCGGCCCGCACGCCGGGTACGGGAAGCAGTACCCCCGCCGCAGCACCGTGACCGTGAGCCAGACGAGCAACCTGGTGCACCAGGCGGTGCGGGTGAGCTGGACCGGGTTCACCCCGACCAACTTCCAGGACTCGCCGCCCTACTCCACCAGCCTCACGATCTACCCGGTGATGATCGCCGAGTGCAAGGGCACGCACCCGGTCCTGAGCCAGTGCTACGGGGCCAGCAACGAAGGGCTCGGCGCGGCCTACGGCAAGTACGGCGCCTACAACACGGCCTACGAGGCGACCAGCGCGAAGGGCACCGGCGAGGCCATCGTCGACATCGAGACCATCACCCAGAACCTCGGCCTTGGCTGTGACACCGCGCACCCGTGCTCGCTGCTGGTGATGCCCGCCCAGGGCGGCAACGTGGCCAAGGGAAGCCCGAGCACGCCGCCGCCGTACAACTGCCGCTACCACCTGGACGACGTGTTCTCCTCGACCGGGAACGCGCTCTCGGACTTCGGCGGGACCTATACCGCCTGCTCCTGGGCCAAGCGGATCGTCATCCCGCTCAGGTTCGCGCCGACCGAGTCCTCCTGCCCGACGCACGCCGCCGCATTGTCGGTGGCCGGCTCGCCGATGCTGGGCACGGCCATGGACCAGTGGGACGCAGGCTTCTGTGCCAGCTCGGATCCGATCGCGGTCACCGACCTCGCCTCCATCCCCGAGCCAGAGGCGATCACCCAGCTGCTGGGCGGCCTGGACGATGTCGCGCTGACCACTCTGCCCTCCGCGCTGGGGACCACGGCGGGCAAGCGTTCCTACGCCTATGCTCCGGTGGCGGTCTCAGCGGCCGCGATCGGCTACTGGGCGGACAACCCGACCACCGGGAACCCGCAGACCGGGGTGCGGCTCACGCCGCTGCTGATCGCCAGGCTGCTGACCCTGTCGTACGACATCGAGGACGTCAGCTGCAAGGCCGACGGGCACCAGAAGGGCTGTGACCCCGGCATCAGCCCCGGCAACCCGCAGGACATCTTCGCCGACCCCGCGTTCACCCGGCTGAACCGCCACCTGGCGCCGAACTTCGGCGGTGACTCGTTCGCCGACGTGCCGATCGTGATGCAGGGCGAGAGCGACATCACCTACGAGCTGACCCGCTGGATCGCCGCGGATCCGGCGTCCGAGGCCTTCCTGCGCGGTGCGAAGAGCACCGGCGGGATGCGCGTCAACAAGTTCTACAAGGGCGTCAGCTACCCGGCGACCACCTTCGGCACCAATGACAGCTCGCCGTACCTGGCTAACGCCTTCTCTCCGGTGCTCGGGCTGGCCAGCGTGGCCAGCGACCTCGTGCTGGCCGCCCCGCCCGGAGATCAGTACACGCCGTCGTGCCTGCCCAGCCAGTGCGATCCGAGGATCACCCCGGAGCCGCAGGGACAGCGGGCGCTGTTCGCGGTGATGGACACCGGCGACACCGCCGGGTTCGACGTGCCCGCGGTGGCACTGCGCAACCACGCCGGCCGCTATGTCCTGCCCACCGCCCGGTCGATGGCGGCCGCGCTGCACTCGATGGTGACCAGCAAGAACGGCATCACCCAGCAGGTGAATACCGACAGCAGCAACCCGGCCGCCTACCCGCTCACGATGGTGATCTACGCGATGGTGCCGGTCAGCGGGGTCAGCAAGACCGAGGGCGGCCTGATTGCCCGGTGGCTCCGCTACCTGGCCGGCCCCGGCCAGCGGCCCGGTGACCTGCCCGGCCAGCTGGCGCCCGGCTACCTCCCGCTGCCCGGAAGCCTGCGCGCCAAGACGCTGGCGGTGGCCGACGAGGTGGCGAGCCAGTCCGGGCCCGCCAGCTCGCCGCCGGCCAGCCCGAGCCCCACCCCGTCACCGACCCCCGCCCCGGTTCCCTCTCCCTCCACGGGCGGCCTGAGCCCGTCGCCGTCACCGTCCCCGACGATCTCCCTGCCCGTGGTCACGCCGAAGCTGACCACCGTCGCGGTCCGCGACCCGATCTCGGCCGGGCTCACCAGGTACGCCCTGCCGGCCCTGCTGATCATCGGCGGCCTCGCCGCGCTCAGCGGATTCTCGGCGCTCATCGTCGGCTCCGCCGGGGCCAGCGCCGTCACCAGCCGGCTGCGACGCCTCAAGCTCAGGAGAAGAAAGTGACCCGCCCGTTGCGCAAGCCCGCCCGTATCGCCGCCGCGCTCGCCGTCATCGGCGTGGTGGTGCTGGCCGCTGCGGCGAGCATCGCGAGCCCTGCGAGCGCGGCAAGCACCGCGAGCGCAGCACCCATTGCGAGCGCAGCGAGCAATGCAGTAAGCGCTGCACCGTATGCCGCGGTCAACGGCGGCGGCTCGTCCTGGAGCGCGCTGCTGCTGGACCAGTGGTCCTCGTACGTGGCCAGCGCGGACCAGCTGACCGTCAACTTCTCGCCGAACGGCTCGGCCGAGGGCCGCCAGCTCTACCGGGAGGGCGTGCTCGACTTCGCCGCGTCCGACCCGCCGTTCCGCAACGGGTCCGACAACCTCGACCCGAACGGCAAGGAGTCCGAGCTGCCCGTCCCGTACGGCTACTCCTACGTGCCGGACACGGCCGGCGGCACCGCGTTCATGTACCACCTCGACGTGGGCGGCCGCCAGATCACCAACCTGCGCCTGTCCCCCGAGACCCTGATGAAGATCTTCACCGGGCAGATCACGAACTGGGACAACCCGGAGATCACTCACGACTACGGCGCCCAGCTGCCGAACCTCCCGATCATCCCGGTGGTCCGGTCCGACGGATCCGGCGCGACGTTCTTCTTCACCCGGTACCTGGCGCACGAGTTCCCGACGGAATGGAATCACTTCTGCAGCCTGGTCACTCACGGCAAGGTCAGCGCGAACTGCGGGCAGACCGAGTTCTACCCGACCTCCGGCTGGAATCCCAACGTCAAGTCGGAGAACGGTTCCACCAACATGGCCACGTTCATCACCTCGCCGTTCGCCAACGGTGCCATCGGCTACGACGAGTACGCTTACGCGCTGTTCTCTAAGTATCCGGTGGTCCAGGTGCTGAACCCGGCCGGCTACTACGTGCTGCCGACCGCGTTGAACGTCGCGGTCGCGCTCACCCAGGCGCAGATCAACGAGGACGCGAGCAGCCCTAACTTCCTGCAGCAGAACCTGGACCACGTCTACACCTTCACCGATCCGCGGTCCTATCCGTTCTCCAGCTACAGCTACCTGATCGTGCCGCGGAACAACGGGAAGACCCCGCCGCCGTTCAGCACGGCCAAGGGCCGGAGCCTGTCCACGTACATCAACTACTTCCTGTGCGCCGGCCAGAAGGACACCGCCCCGCTCGGGTACTCACCGCTGCCGCTGAATCTGGTCAAGGGCGGCCTGCTCCAGGTCGACCACATCCCGGGGCACGGCCCTACCCCGAACCCGCGGACGATGGCAGGCTGTGACAACCCGACGTTCACCAACGGCGTGCTCACCGTGCTGAAAGATGCCCCCTACCCGTCGGCGTGCCAGAAGGCCGGCGCGCCGCTGAACTGCAACCCCGCGCACCCGACGGCCTCGCCGAGCCCTGGCGCGTCGCCGGGCAGCAGCAGCGGGGCGAGCCCGACGCCAGGCTCCTCGGCCAGCCCGGGCGCGGCGCCGGGAGGCAGTGATCCCGGCGGGACAACCACCGGCAGCGGAACCTCTTCCGGGGCCACCGTGACCGGCCAGGTGGTCAGCCTGCCCGCGACCAGCTCCAGCACGCCGCTGCTCGGCGTGGTCACGGCGCTGGCCATCCTGGTGGCCGTGGCGGTACCGCCGGTCCTGGTCATCTGGCTGCGCAGGCGGCCCGGCCAGGGGAGCCCATGATCACGCTCGAGCGAGCCGATCTGGACCGCCCGGCCAGCGTTCCCGCCAGGCCCGGGCAGCCGCTGGCCCAGCGGACCGCCGGCCTTGGCCTGAGCCTGCTTGGCGTGCTCATCCTCGGCTTCGCCGTCTACCTCTACGGGCTGTCCGGGGTGCAGGAGACCCGCAGCCAGACGGTCCTGTACCAGCAACTGCGCGGAGAGCTCGGCAACGCGGTGGCCCCGGTCGGCCCGACCACGCCGGGGGCGCCGGTCGCGGTGCTGAACATCCCCAGCATCGGCGTGCATGACATGGTGGTGGTCGAGGGCACCAGCGCGGAGAGCCTGATGCGCGGGCCGGGGCACCTGCGCAGCACCCCGCTGCCGGGCCAGGGCGGGGTCAGCGTGATCTACGGGCGACGGGCCACTTTCGGCGCGCCGTTCGGCCGCCTGGCGCAGCTGCGGTCCGGCGACAAGATCACGGCCATCACCGGCCAGGGCACCTCGTCCTACGAGGTCAGGGCGCTCGGCAGCAGCGCCCGTCAGATCGACGACCCGGCGCCGAACCGGCTGCTGCTGCTGACCGCCGGGTCCTCGACGATCCCGAGGTACTACCTGTACGCCGACGCCGACCTGCTGTCCACGGCCCAGCCCAGCCCCGGCAGCCTGCCCGATATCAGCACCGCGGAGACGGCCCTGAGCGGCGACACCGGCGCGCTCGCGCTGGCGCTGCTGTGGGCACTGGCGCTGGTCCTGGTCGCGGCCGGGGCCACTTTCGCGGCCGTGCGCTGGTCGCCGTGGCTGGCCTGGCTGTCCGCGGCGCCGGTCGTGCTGGCCGTGCTGTGGAACCTGTATCAGAGCCTGGCAGCCGTGCTGCCCAACGTGTACTGACCGGCTGGTGAACCGATGACCGACGGATGGACCGGAGCCCCCCCGATGGGCCAGGAACCCGCTGCCCCGCCCGACGGGGCGGCCGCACCGCCGCGCGGGCCGGCCGACACCGCGCTGCTCGACTTCGATGACCCCGCCGTCGTGCCCGCCGCGTCCGGCGGCCCGCTGCTGGAGCTGGAGGCCAGGAACGTCTCGGCCTGGTTCGGTGACCACAAGGTGCTGGAGCGGGTGTCGCTGCGGATGGAGCCGGGCACGGTCACCGCGCTGATCGGACCGTCGGGCTGCGGGAAGTCCACGTTCCTGCGGATCCTCAACCGGATGCACGAGATGGTCAGCGGCGCCGCGCTGGCCGGCGAGGTGCTGCTGGCCGGCCAGGACATCTACAGCCCGCGGCACCGGCCGTCCGACGTGCGGCGGCAGATCGGCATGGTGTTCCAGAAGCCGAACCCGTTCCCGGCCATGTCCATCTACGACAACGTGGCCAGCGGGCTCAAGCTGGCCGGGATCAAGGTGCGGGATACCAGCGCGGTGGTGGAGAGCAGCCTGCGCCGGGCCGGGCTGTGGAACGAGGTGCAGCGGCGGCTGAAGATGCCCGGCGGCGCGCTGTCCGGCGGCCAGCAGCAGCGGCTGTGCATCGCCAGGTCGCTCGCGGTCCAGCCGGAGGTGCTGCTGATGGACGAGCCGTGCTCGGCGCTGGACCCGACCTCGACCCGCCGGATCGAGGAGACCATCGGCGAGCTGCGCAGCCAGGTGACGATCGTGATCGTCACCCACAACATGCAGCAGGCCCAGCGGGTCTCCCAGACCTGCGCGTTCTTCCTGGCCAGCGAGAACACGCCGGGCCACATCGTGGAGACCGGCCCGACCGGGCAGGTGTTCGAGTCCCCGGCCGATCCGCGGACCGCGGACTACGTGCAGGGCCGGTTCGGCTGAGGCTGCGCCAGCGCGGGGGCTGGTGCGGCGGGGGCCCGCCGTCCTAGGTTGGGCAGCAGGCGCAACCGCCGTCCGGAGCAAGGAGCCAGCGCATGACGCAAATATCGGTAGCGGTCGACGGGGTCAGCTACGTCGACCAGGTAGAGCCCCGGCTGCTGCTCGTTCACTACCTGCGGGAAGTCATCGGCAAGACCGGTACGCCCATCGGGTGCGACACCTCCAACTGCGGTGCGTGCACCGTGCTGATGGACGGGGTCTCGGTGAAGAGCTGCTCGGTCCTGGCGGTGCAGGCCGACGGCGCCGAGATCACCACGATCGAGGGCCTGGCCATGAAGCGGGAAGGGGCGGCGGGCGGAGGGCAGGCGGGCGCGGGGCTGCATCCGCTGCAGCGGGCCTTCCACGAGGAGCACGCGCTGCAGTGCGGCTACTGCACGCCCGGCATGATCCTGGCCGCGGCCGACCTGCTGCGGGACAACCCGCACCCGACCGACGCGGAGATCCGCGACGGCCTGGAGGGCAATCTGTGCCGCTGCACCGGATATGAGAACATCGTGCGCGCCGTGCGGCGCGCCGCGGCGGCGGAGGTGGCGGGCCGGTGACCGCGACCACCGACGCGCCCCGGCGCCGAGCTCGGCCGGGCCAGGCTGCGCAAGGAAGACGCCCGGCTGATCACCGGGCAGACTAGCTGGACCGACAACATCACGCTGCCCGGCATGCTGCACATGGCATTCGCGCGCAG
Organism: uncultured Actinomycetota bacterium; assembly: GCA_963719705.1. Classification (GTDB taxonomy): domain Bacteria; phylum Actinomycetota; class Actinomycetes; order Streptosporangiales; family Streptosporangiaceae; genus CAVRCV01. The sequence goes on along the minus strand of CAVRCV010000001.1, from coordinate 56,491 downwards.
CCCGCACGCGCACGCCCGGATCACCGGGGTCGACCTCAGCGCGGCCCGGCAGCTGCCCGGCGTGGTCGCCGCGTTCAGCGGCGCCGACCTCGCCGACGAGCAGGGCAGCCTGCCCTGCGCCTGGCCGGTGACCCCGGACATCGTGATCCCGCCGCACCCGCCGATGGCCGTCGACGAGGTTCGCTACGTGGGCGAGGCGGTGGCCTGCGTTGTCGCCAGGGACCGGTACGCCGCGGCGGACGCGGTCGGCGCCATCGACGTGGACTACGAGCCGCTGGAGCCGGTGCTGGACATGCGCACCGCGCTGGACGAAGGTGCGCCGAAGGTGCACGAGGCCGGCAACAAGAGCTACGAGTGGGTGTTCGCGAACGGGGACATCGACGCGGCGTTCACCGGCGCGCCGGTCGTGCTGGAGCGCAACTACCGGCAGCAGCGGCTGATCCCGTGCGCGATGGAGCCGCGGGCGGTGGTCGCCTCCGACGTAGGCGGCGAGGTCACCCTCTGGTCGTCCACCCAGATCCCGCACATCGTGCGGGTGATGCTCGCCCTGACCACGGGGATCGAGGAGCAGAACATCCGGGTGATCGCGCCGGACGTGGGCGGCGGCTTCGGCTCCAAGCTGCAGTTCTACCGCCGAGGAGGTGCTCGCCACGCTTGTCACCCGCAAGCTCGGCAAGCCGGTCAAGTGGACCGAGTCACGCAGCGAGGCCACCATGGCCACCCACCACGGCCGGGACCAGTGGCAGCGGATCCGGATCGCCGCCGACGCAGACGGCAGGCTCCGCGGCCTGTCGGTGGACCTGCTGGCCGACATGGGCGCCTACCTGATGCTGGTCACGCCGGGCATCCCGCTGCTCGGCGCGTTCATGTACCCGGCCATCTACAAGATGGACGCCTACTCGTTCCGGTGCACCGGGATCTTCACCACCAAGATGCCGACCGACGCCTACCGAGGGGCGGGCCGGCCGGAGGCCACGTTCGCGATCGAGCGGATCATGGACGAACTGGCCACCGAACTCGGTCTGGATCCGCTCGCCGTCCGGGAGCGGAACTGGATCAGCCACGAGGAGTTCCCGTTCACCACCATCGCCGGACTTACCTACGACTCGGGCAACTACGAGGCGGCCACGGCCCGGGCGCGGGAGATGTTCGACTACGACGGGCTGCGGGCCGAGCAGGAGCGGCGCCGGGCCAGCGGGGACCCGGTGCAACTCGGCATCGGCGTGTCCACCTTCACCGAGATGTGCGGGCTGGCCCCGTCCAGGGTGCTCGGCTCGCTGTCCTACGCGGCCGGCGGCTGGGAGCACGCGTCGATCCGGATGCTGCCCACCGGCAAGGTCGAGGTGGTCACCGGGTCGAGCCCGCACGGGCAGGGTCACGAGACCGCCTGGAGCCAGATCGTGGCCGATCAGCTCGGGGTCCCGTTCGAGGACATCCGGGTGCTGCACGGGGACACCCAGATCGCGCCGAAGGGCATGGACACCTACGGCTCCCGGTCGCTGGCCGTCGGCGGCATGGCCCTGGTCTCGGCCTGTGACAAGGTGATCGCCAAGGCAAAGGTGATCGCATCGAAGATGCTGGAGGCGCCGCCGGAGCAGGTGGAGTTCGACCGGGGGGTGTTCCGGGCCAGCAGCGGGTCCGGGGCGACGAAGACCATCCAGGAGATCGCGCTGTCCGCGTTCGCCGCGCACGACCTGCCGGACGGGGTCGAGCCGTCGCTGGACTCCGACGCCACCTACGACCCGGACAACTTCTCCTTCCCGCACGGCACGCACCTGTGCGCGACCGAGGTGGACACCGAGACCGGGTTCGTCAAGATCCGCAGTTACGTGGCCGTGGACGACGTGGGGATGGTGGTCAACCCGCTGATCGTGGAGGGCCAGGTGCACGGCGGCCTGGCCCAGGGCATCGCCCAGGCCCTGTACGAGGAGGGCGTCTACGACGAGGCGGGCAACCTGGTGACCACGACCCTGGCCGACTACCTGGTGCCGTCGGCCGCCGACCTGCCGTCCTATCAGACCAGCCGGACGCAGAGCCCGGCGGCCAACCGGCTCGGGGTCAAGGGGGTGGGCGAGGCCGGCACGATCGCCTCCACCCCGGCAGTGGTGAACGCGATCGTCGACGCGCTGCGCCCGCTCGGCATCCGGGATATCACGATGCCGTGCACGCCCGAACGGGTCTGGCGGGCGATCGAGACGGCCAGGGCGAACGGAGGAGCGGCATGATCCCGGCGAAGTTCGACTACATCCGCCCCGGCTCGCTGGACGAGGCGATCCGGGCGCTGGCCGACGGCGGCGAGGACGCCAAGGTCATCGCCGGCGGGCAGAGCCTGCTGCCGCTGCTGCGGCTGCGGCTGTCCTACCCGGAGCTGCTGGTCGACGTGGGCGGCCTGGACGAGCTGCGCGGGGTCGCCGACGCAGGCGACGCGCTGCTGATCGGTGCCAGGACTACGCTCTACCAGCTGGTGCACGATCCGCTGGTAGCCGAGCACTGCGGCCTGCTGGCGCAGGCCGCGGCCACGGTGGCGGACCCCGCGGTCCGGCACCGCGGCACCATCGGCGGCTCGCTGGCGCACGCCGACCCGGCCGGGGATCTGCCTGCGGTGGCGCTGGCGCTGAACGCGACGATGATCGCCCGCGGGCCGGGCGGGGACCGGGAGATCGGCGCGGCCGGCTTCTTCACCGACTACCTGACCACGGCGCTGGCGCCGGACGAGATCCTGACCGGGGTCCGGGTGCCCAAGCTGGCCGGGGCCGGCTACCGGTACGAGAAGTTCCACCGGACCGCGCAGGCCTGGGCGATCGTGGGCGTGGCCGCCGTGGTGCACCGGTCCGACGGGCAGGTGACGCGGGCCAGCATCGGCCTGACTAACATGGGCCCGGTGCCGGTGCGGGCGGCGGCGGCGGAAGCGGCCGCGGCCGGGGCGCAGGCCAGCCGGGCTGCGCTGGCGGCCGCCGCCGAGCACGCCGACGAGGGCTCCCAGCCTCCCGCCGACCTGCACGGCGCGCCCGACTACCGGCGGCACCTGGCCAGGGTGCTGACCGGCCGGGCGCTGGCGGCGGCGGCCGGAGTCTGAGCGCCAGAAGCGAGTGATCGCCGTGACACCGAGACAGAGCCGAGGCGCTGGCACGCCTCGACATCTTCGTCGGTGAGTGGGTTCTGGCGGCTGAGTTCCCGGGCGGCCAGCCGTCCTCGTCCGGGCCGGACGAGGACGGCCCGGACGGGGGATATGGACGCTCAGCCGGGAGGCGCCGGACTTCACGCCCTTGATTTCCGGCAGCGTTTCACCGGCACGTTCAGCGCGGACGGAAACGTGATCAGCGGCGCCTGGGAGAAAGCCGCCCCCGGCTCCGGCTCGGAGTCCAGATGGGAGCGCGATTTCGTCCTCAGCTACCGCCGGGCCGGCGCTGGCTAGTATGGGCCAGGTACCGGCCAGCGGCAGGAGCCAGCGGCAGGAGTCTGAGCAGATGGAACTAGAGCACTCGTTCACCGTCCCGGTGCCCGAGAACCGGGCCTGGGAAGTGCTGCTCGACGTGGAGCGGGTGGCGCCGTGCATGCCCGGCGCCACGCTCGACTCGGTCGACGGCGACGAGATCAAGGGCAGGATCCGGGTCAAGGTCGGTCCGATCTCGATGACCTACGCGGGTACCGCCCGGTTCACCGAGCGGGATCCGAGCGCGCACGTGATCACGCTCGAGGCGTCGGGCAAGGAGACCAGGGGGGCGGGCACCGCGTCGGCCACCGTGCGCTCGATGCTGGAAGGCCAGGGCGAGGCCACCCATGTAGTGGTGCACACGACGCTGAACATCACCGGCAAGCCGGCCCAGTTCGGGCGGGGCGTGCTGGCCGAGGTCGGCGGAAAGCTGATCGGCATCTTCGCCGCGAACCTGGCCGAGATGCTCGCCGGGAACCCGTCGGCGGCAGCGGCCGGGAACGGCGCCGCCGCGCCTGCGAGGACCACCGGGGCGAACGGGAAGCAGGACGGATCCGCCGGAGCGACCGACAGCACGGGCGCCAGCAGCACGAGTGCCAGCAGCACGAGTGCCAGCAGCACGGGCGCCAGCAGCACGGGCGCCAGCAGCACGGGCGCCAGCAGCACGGGCGCCAGCGGCACGGGTAGCCGCAGCACGGGCGGCGACGCGGCGGCCAACGGCGCTACGGCCGGGAGCGCGAGCCAGGCTGCCGGGAGCGGCACAGCCCCGGCCGTGGCCGGCCAGGACCGGCCGCTGGAGGAACTGGCCCTGCCGCTGCGGGCCTACAACGCCCTGCGCCGCGACGGCGTGCACACCGTGAACGAGCTGGCCGCGCGGAGCCCGGCCGAACTGCTGGCGATCGAGGGCATCGGCCCGGCGTCGGTCGAGGACATCCGGCGACGGCTGGCCGACCTTGGGCTACCCCTGGGCGAGCAGCCGTCCGGCCAGGACGCCGGCTCATCCCCGGCGGGCACCGTTCCGGTCGGCACGGTCCCGTTCGGCGCGGGCGCGGCTGACCCGGGCGCGGCTGACCCGGCCGTAGCTGACCCGGGCGCAGCTGACCCGGGCGCAGCTGACCCGGGCGCGGGCCCGGCCAGCCCGGCGGCGGACGCCTGGGCCGGGCAGCCCGACGATGACGACGCCATCGACCTGCTCAGCGTGGCCGGCCTGCCGGTACTCAAGCGGCTCGTCCCGGTACTGGCCGGGCTGGCCGCGCTCGCCCTGGTGCTGATCGGCGCGCGATCCCGCAGGCGCCGCCGCTAACTGAGGTAGGGCCCGGCTGAGTGGTGTAGCCGCGGCCGTGCGGCAGGGTCCAGACCAGGGTGCCTGGCTCGGGCTGTTCGAGCTGCCAGCCGGCTGCCTGCTTAGCCCGGTGATCGCCACGGCAGACGGGGTGCAGGTCGCATTCGCAGGTCCGGCCGCCCTAGTCAAGGCATCTTCATGAGATGATCTTGAGTCATGGCAGAAGTCTGCTATTCGCTCTATACTTCTTCCATGGCGTTGAGTATCAAGAGCGACGAGGCGGACCGGCTTGCCAGAGAGCTGACGGCCGAGACGGGTGAGACGTTGACCGAGGCCGTCGTGATAGCGCTCAGGGAGCGGCTCGATCGTGAGCACGCCAGGCGAGCAGCCAGCATGAGAACGCGGCTGGCGCGTCTGGCGGCAGACGTAGCGGCCTACCGGGTTGCCGATGACAGGACGCCAGAGGAGATCATCGGCTACGACGACGCCGGCCTGCCGCGTTGACCGAGCCGACGCGGCGGAGCCTTGTCATCGATACATCGGCGGCCGTAGCGGTCATCCTCGGCGAGCCGGGCAGCGAAGAACTCGCCGCCCGCCTTGAGGATGCCCTCGCCCGGCTGATGCCAGCCGCCATTCGAGTCGAGTTGGGCATCGTCATCGAGGCTCGGCTGCGGCCCGCTGGGCAGGATGTCGTCGACCGGTTTCTTCGTGACGCAATGGTGGATATCGTGCCCATAGATGCGGATCTAGCCGATCGTGCGATGAGCGGCTGGCGGCGATATGGCAAGGGTCGGCATCCGGCCGGGCTTAATTTCGGCGACTGCTTCACGTACGCGCTCGCTGACCGCACCGGATACCCCGTGCTGTGCACTGGCGACGACTTCGCCGCGACGGACATTACAGTCGTGCGTCCTGGGGCAGGTCCGAGCGACCGACCTGCTGCGGCCAGTCCAGGCGCCCGGTTAGTCCCAAAGGCGGTCTCTCAGTCGGGGTAGGGCTCCGGCTGGGTGGTGTACCTGCGGCCGTGCGGCAGGGTCCAGATCAGGGTGCCTGGCTCGGGCTGATCGAGCTGCCAGCCGGGTGCCTGCTTGGCCTGGTGATCACCACGGCAGGCGGGGTGCAGGTCGCATTCGCAGGTCCGGCCGCCCTGCTCGTACGGAACGCAATGGTCCAGGTCGCAGCGGGCAGACTGGCGCCGGCAGCCGGGGCGGGTGCAGGCCGGGTGGCGGATGGTGACCAGGTGCCGCAGGACGGTGCCGGGCCGGTAGCCGGGGGTCTGCAGCTGATGGGTGCAGGTCCCGGTGCTCAGCCAGGTGATCTTCAGGCGGGCCAGCCAGGCGGCCGGGTCGGTACCCGGCGGTCCGGGTCCGGCGCGGCTGCAAGCGTGGCCGACGGCCCGGCCGTGCCGGTCGGTCAGGGTCAGGCAGTACCTGGTGCCGGGGTGGGCGGCCAGGGCGGTGCCCAGGTCGCGGCAGGCGCCGGCGTCGAACGGGCCCAGGCCGGTGATCTGGCCGGGGCTATCGGTGCGCCCGGCCCAGGACGTGAGCGGCAGGGTGAGATGGATGAGACCGGGGAAGCCGGGCCCGGCGGTGGCGGGCGCGCCAGTGCTGCCGGTGGCGGCTGGGCTGGCGGTCCCGGCGGGCAGCAGGGTGAGGGGCGACCGGCCGGACAGCAGGGCCAGGAACACCCCGGCGCGCAGGTTAGCCAGGGTGCCTTCGGCGCCGTGGGCCTTCAGCCAGCGGGCGGTCGCGTCGATGTTGCGGTCGGCCAGCGCGACCCCGGCCGGGGACAGGTCGCGTCCGGCCAGCGCGGCGGTGCCGGACTGCTCGGCCCACGCCTCGACCCGCGCATCCCGCTCGGCGGCCTTGCGGCGGCGGATCGCGGCGGCCGGGTCGGCGGCCAGCACCGCGCGGCGCACCGCCTGCCGCAGCTGACCGGTCGTCAGCCCTCCGGCCCCGGGCAGCACCCGGGCAGCGGCGGCGCGGGCCAGATCGGGGTCAACGCAGGCCGTCTCGTCGCAGATGATCTTCGCTCTGGCCTGATCGAGCATCCCGGCGGCCAGTAACGCCGCGACCTCGGGGAGACGCTCGAGCCCGGCGGCGCAGTCGAGCTCGGCGTCGGCGGCACGATTGGTGAGCGTGAACGCGACCGCGATCTCCTTGCCGAAGTGCTCCGCGGCCCGGCTGTCCCCGGTCTCGCGGGCATCCCGCTGGCGGCGGGCCGACAGCTCGCTGACCACGGCGAGCCGGATCGCGGCCTGCCAGGACTCATTACGCCGCGCGGCCAGGCCAACGCCCACCAGCTCATCGTCGGACAGGCGATCCAGGCCATCCTGGAATGCCCGGCCGGTGAGCGCGGCGAGCATCGCACCTGGCAGCATCGCATCGGCGACCCCGCCGCAGCCAAAGCCCAGGCCCGGGCCCTCGCCGGGTGCGTTCTGGCCGGCGTGAGTGAACCCCGCCGGGATCGGCTCCCGCCGCCCGGCCCGCCCGGCCGCCGGGTCCGGCGGGCAGTGCATCTCGGTAAGATCCTCCGGGCTCAGGTCATCAAAGCCCGGGTCCGCATAGGCCGGGTCGCCGCAGGCCGGATCGAAGTCAGCCGGATCCCGGCCCGGCCCGGCATCCAGCTCACGCAGCCGGGCCAGCTGCGGCGGAGTCAGCACCCGCTCATCCGGGCCGAAGCCCCGGGCCTCCCGCCACGCCGCACCATAGTCACCACGCCGCTGAGGGTCGCCGGGCTGGCTGCCGCTGTCGCCGCGGCCGGGCCGCCCGGGCGGTCCGGCTGGTGGCTCGGTCACGGTGGCCTCCCCTAACTGGGCTGGCTGGCAAGCTTCTCGTTTCGAATACTGTATCGAGTACCTCTGACAATCTGGATCGGAGGGCGCGGCCTGGCGGACTAACCCGGCCGCTCTCCGGGCAGAATCAGGCACGTGACAGCGAACCAGGCGCCGCCCGCGCGGCGAGGAGCGCGCGAGGACGGCGGTGAGCCGGGCGCCGAGCCGGGCGCCGGCCGGGACGAGGCCGAGCGGCTGGACGCGGCCGATGAACTGGCCGGGTTCCGGGACCGGTTCGTGCGCTCCGGCGAGCCGCTGATCTACCTGGACGGGAACTCGCTCGGGCCGGTGCCGGCCGCGACCCGGCAGCGGATAGCCGAGGTGGTCGGGCAGGAATGGGCGAAGGGGCTGGTCCGGTCCTGGAGCCAGTGGATCGAGCTGCCCCGCCGGGTCGGCGACCTGATCGGCGCCCACCTGATCGGCGCGGCGCCGGGCCAGGTGGCGGTGTGCGACTCCACCACGGTCAACCTGTACAAGCTCACCTGCGCGGCGCTGGACGCGGTGCGCTCGGCCGAGCCCGGCCGGACCGTGATCGTGACCGACGACGACAACTTCCCGACCGACCGCTACGTGCTGGAGGGCATCGCGGCCCAGCGCGGGGCCCGGCTGAAGATGATCCATACCGACATCGACCAGGGGGTCAGCACCGGCGCGGTGCGGGCGGCGGTGGACGGGCAGACCGCGCTGGTCAGCCTGTCGCACGTGGCCTACCGCAGCGGCGCGCTGGCCGACATGGCCGCGATCACCGAGATCGCGCACCGGGCCGGGGCGATGACGCTGTGGGACCTGTGCCACTCGGCGGGCGCGGTGCCGGTCGGGCTGGACGCGGCCGGCGCCGACCTGGCCGTCGGCTGCACCTACAAGTACCTCAATGCCGGGCCGGGCGCGCCCGCGTTCCTGTATGTGCGGGCCGGCCTGCAGGAGCGGCTGCGCCAGCCGGTCTGGGGCTGGTTCGGCCAGCGAGATCAGTTCGCCATGGGACCCGGCTACGACCCGGCGCCCGGCATCGACAGCTTCCTCACCGGCACCCCGCAGGTGATCGGGACGGTGGCGGTGGAGGAAGGCACCCGGCTGCTGGCCGAGGCCGGGATGGGCAGGCTGCGGGCCAAGGGGACCGCGCTCACGGCCTACCTGATCGCGCTGGCGGACGAGTGGCTGGCGCCGCTCGGCTTCACGGTGGCCTCGCCGCGCGCCGACAGCCGCCGCGGCGCGCATGTCGCGCTGCACCATGAGCACGCCTGGCAGGTCGGCCAGGCACTGATCCGGGTGGGCGTGATCGGCGACTACCGTACCCCGGACCGGCTCCGGCTCGGCCCGGTGCCGCTGTACACCAGGTTCACCGACGTCTGGGACGCCATGGACCGGCTGCGGCAGATCGCCGCCAGCAAGGGCTACGCGGGCTTGCGGGCCGAGCGCTCCAGGGTCACCTGAGCGGCCGCCTGGGCCGCCTGGGACCCCTGGCCGGCTCGCGCCGGCCGCCGGGCTGACCCGCAGCCGGGCGATCCGGCGCCCGTCCAGCCTGGTCACGGTCAGGCGGCGGCCCGCCACCTCGACGGACTCCCCCTCGCCGGGCAGGTGGCCGAGCGCGGCGAGCAGGAAGCCGGCCACCGTCTCATACGGCCCCTCGGGCAGCTCGATCCCCACCTGCTCGGCGAAGTCGTCCAGGTTCAGCAGCCCGTCGACCTCGATCACGCCGTCGAGCAGCCGCCTGGGCTGGCCGGCGTCGGAGTCGTACTCGTCCTGGATGTCGCCGATCAGCTCCTCGACCAGGTCCTCCAGCGTGACGATGCCCGCCGTGCCGCCGTACTCGTCCAGCACGATCGCCAGGTGCGCCCGCTCCCGGCGCATCTCCGACAGCGCGGACAGCACGGTCTTGCTGATCGGCAGGAACTTCACCGGCCGGCGCACCTCGCCGACCGTGCGGCACTGCGGTGCCCCGTCCCGGTCGTCCGCCGGGCTGTCCTCCCGGCCGGCCCCGTTCCGGCCGGTGCCGGCCGCGGACCCGCCGCCCAGCCCGCCGCGGAGCAGGTCGCGGGCGTGCACGAACCCGATCACGTCGTCGGAGGAGTCCTGGTAGACCGGGAACCTGGTGTACGGTGCGTCCGCGGCGATCGCCGCGGCCTCCGCCAGCGGCATCACGGCGGGCAGGAACTCCACCTCGGTCCTGGGCACCAGCACCTCGCGCAGCTGCCGCTTGCCGGCGTCGAACACCTCCCGCACGATGTGCCGCTCATCGGCGCTGAGCGCCTGGTGCCCGGCCACCAGGTCGCGCAGCTCCTCCTCGGTTATCACGCCGCGGGCCACCGCCGGGTCCCCGCCGAGCAGGCGGACCACCAGGTTCGTGGCCCTGGACAGCAGCCAGACCAGCGGCCGGGCCAGGGTGGCCATCAGGTCCAGCACCGGCGCGGCGACCAGGGCCACCCCCTCGGCCCGTTGCAGCGCTATCCGCTTGGGCGCCAGCTCACCGAAGACCAGGGAGAAGAACGAGATCGCCAGCGTGACTGCCACCACCGAGAGCACCGAGGCCGTGTCCGGGCCGACAACCTTGTCCAGCTGCACCTTCAGATGACTGGCCAGGGTGGCGGCGCCGAGCGCGCCGGACAGCAGGGTAGCCAGGGTGACGCCGATCTGCACCGCGGACAGGAACCGGTTGGGATCGTGGGCCAGCCGGGCGACCTGCTGGCCCCGCCTGCCGCGCCGGGACAGCGAGCGAAGCTGGCCATCGCGCAGCGAGATCAGGGCCATCTCGGCAGCCGCGAAGAAACCGCCGACTCCGATAATGACCAGGACGATGAGGATGTCCAGGCCGATCCCGTTCACATGGAATCCCTGACCTCCCTGGCGGTGTCCGCACAGTCTAAGCACCCCGGTCACGGCGGGCGAGCCCGGGACGTGACGGCCGCGGCCGCCCCCGTGCGATGCTAAGAGGACATAACGGATGCTCGGGGCGAGCGCGCTGACAAGGGAGATGCTCATGACGGCTGGGACCGCTGGCGTATCCGGTGCGGCTGGGGCGGCCGAGGCGGCTGGGGTGTATGACGACGCTGTTGCGATCTGCGGAGATATCACCGAGTTGCGGCATGCGATCCACCGGGAGCCGGAGATCGGGCTCGACCTGCCGAGGACCCAGGAGAAGGTGCTGGGCGCGCTGGCCGGACTGCCGCTGGAGATCACCCCGGGGCGCTCGCTGACCTCGGTCACCGCGGTGCTGCGCGGCGCCCGGCCGGGCCGCACCGTGCTGCTGCGCGGGGACATGGACGCCTTGCCGGTGACCGAGCTGTCCGGGGTGCCGTACGCCTCGACGATCGACGGGGTCATGCACGCCTGCGGCCACGACCTGCATACCGCGATGCTGGCCGGCGCGGCGCGGCTGCTCTGCGCGCGCCAGGCCGAGCTGGCCGGCAACGTCGTGTTCATGTTCCAGCCCGGCGAGGAGGGCGTCGGCGGGGCCAGGAACATGATCGCCGAGGGCGTGCTGGACGCCGCCGGAGAGCGGCCGGCCGCGGCGTACGCGCTGCACGTGGCGTCGGCCCTGCTGCCGCTGGGCATCGCCTACAGCAAGCCGGGCGCGATGATGGCGGCCGCGGACAAGGTTGAGATATCCGTGCGCGGCCGGGGCGGGCACGCCTCCGAGCCGCACCACGCCGCCGACCCGATCCCGGTCGCGTGCGAGATCGTGACCGCGCTGCAGACCATGGTCGGCCGGCAGTTCGACGTGTTCGACCCGGTCGTGATCACGGTCGGCAGCTTCCACGCCGGCACCACCGACAACGTGATCCCGGCCGAGGCGAACCTGCTGGCCACCGTGCGGACGTTCTCGGCGGCCGCACGCGACGCGGTGCAGCAGGGGCTGCAGCGGCTAGTGACGCAGGTGGCCGCCGCGCACGGGCTCACCGCGACCGCCGAGTTCACCGACGGGTACCCGGTCACGGTCAACGACGAGACCGAGGTGCGGTTCGCCGGCCAGGTGGTGACCGGCCTGCTCGGCGAGACACGCTTCCTGCCCGCGCCGAACCCGCTGACTGGGGCCGAGGACTTCTCCTACGTGCTGGAGCAGGTGCCGGGCGCGTTCCTGATGCTGGGCGCCTGCCCGGCGGGCAACGATCCGGGCAGCGCCGCCAACAACCACTCGGCCGAGGCGGTGTTCGACGACGCGGTGATCCCGGACGGGATCGCGCTGTACGCCGAGCTCGCCCTGCGCCGCCTGGCGGCCGAGCCGGAGGTGCGCGCCTAGCAATGCTGGTCGAGCAACGCTGCCCGGGCAGGGGTCAGGCCGGGGACGGAGCTCCGGCCGCTGCCGGGGACGGGGCAGCACTGGCCGCCGGGTCAGTGCTGGCTGCCCTGGCGGCCATCCTGGCCGCGCCCCAGGCCTCAAGCTCGGACAGGTACTCCCTGGCCAGCTCCGCCATGCCGTCCTCGGCCGCCACGGCCGCCCAGCCGCGCGCCGCCGAGATCGCGTACGGATCCAGCCGGAGCACCTGGAGGTAGCAGTCCTCGGCCAGGACCGGCTCGCCCGCGGCGGCGAGCGTCTCAGCCGCCCCGGCGTACCCCTCGGTGGTGGACACCGGCCCGAGCCGTGCGGTGCGCAGGAAGCTGTCCGCGGCCTGCCGCGGCTGCTGCCGCATCAGCAGGCCCTGCGCCACCTCGATGTGCGACTTCGGCTCGTACGGGTCGACCGCGAGCACCTCCGCCACCAGCCGGTGGCCCGCCTCGGCCTCGCCGAACGCGTAGCACTCCTTGGACCGGGTTTCCAGGCAGGCCCGCAGGTTCTCCCGCTTGAGGAACGCCTCGTACTCGGTCCCGGCGGGCGCCGCCCTGGCCAGTTCCTCGCACCGGGCCATCTCGGCACCGAGCCGCGCCCGGTCGCCCTGCAGGAACGGCACGTAGCACACGCTGCGGTAGCACCGGCTCTCCAGCATCACCTTCTGGAACTCCGAGTACTCCGGGCTGTCCAGCACCTCGGCCAGGCTGCTCAGCGCGATGTCGCGCCAGGCCGAGGCCTCCTGCACCGACCGGGTCTGCCGGGCATGGAAGACCGCGGCGAACACCGCGATCTCCAGCCGCAGCAGCGGCGGGCAGGCCGGCCGCTGCCCGATCGCGAAGGAAGCGGCTGGCGTGACGACCCTGCCGCCGATCGAGTTGACGTACCGGACCAGGTCGCGCCAGTGCTGCAGCCGCATCTCCGCCTCGGTCCGCAGCTGGTCCGCCGGGACGGCGGGTACCAGGCCGGGCACGAGCTTGCCGAAGCCGATCCGGAACAGCACCGCGGCAACCTGGTGCTGGCGCTCGGGGCCGAAGTCCGGCAGCTGCGCCACCCACTCGCACAGCGTGTCCCAGGCGGGGGTGCGGAGCCGGTCCGGCAGCTCGGCCGGATGGCTGACACCGAACTCGGCCAGGCCGGACTCGGCGATCAGGTTGCGGCGGAAGGCCGGCGGCAGCAGCCGCTGCCAGTTCAGCAGCCGCAGCTCACCGCGCTGCGCCGCCTCGAAGGCCAGCGTCGGCAGCCGGGCGTACAGTACCGGCGACTGCGATTCGCCGAGGTTGAAGTACGCGGCGTACATCTGGTAATGCCAGTTGTTCGCGTAGCGGCGGCCGGTGTCCCGGCGGGCAGCCAGCCGGGTGACCTGTTCCAGCGGCTCGTCCCCGTCCTGGCGGCAGGCCTGCGCGAGCGCGTCCGCGGTGGCGGCCGAGCGCGGCGCGGCCCGGAAGGCGCGCTCGGTCAGCACCCGGCCGAACTCGGCATGCCCCAGCTCCCTGGCACAGGCGGCCGCGCGCAGCAGGGCGAACGCGGTGCCGAACGGGCCGAGCCTGGCCGCGTGCAGGTACCCGGCCAGCGCCCGCTCATGATCGGCGGCCCGCTCCCGTTCCTGCGCGGCCTGCATCCGGATCTTGACGCAGGTCGGGTCCAGGGCCAGGCACTCGGCGATCGCCGCGCGCTCGGTATCGGTGTCGCCCTGCCGGGCCGCGATCTCGACCAGCCGGTCCAGCAGCTGCCGTCTGGCCTCCAGCAGCAGCAGCTCCTCGTCCTGGCCGTCCGGCGATAGCCCGGCCAGCGCCTGCCCGGCGGCGTCCAGGTGCTGCCTGGCGCCGGTCAGGTCGCCCTCCCGCCCGGCGTGCATGGCGCTGCGCAGTGCCAGCCGGAACTCATGCTGGGCATGCTCGAAGCCGGACAGGCCGGGCGCGATCCGCCCGAGCATGGCTCTCGCCGCGTCCAGCAGCGCCGGCGCCGCGCTGGCATCGCCGGCGTGCCGGGCGACCAGGTAGCCCCAGCCGGCCAGCGCCCGCACGTGAACCGTCGTCGGCGCGGGATCGTCGGTCAGGCTGCGGTAGGCGGCCACGGTCCGGTCGGTCAGCCCTTCCAGCCCGAACAGCGCGGTTGCCCGGGCGAACTGGAGGCTGGCCGCGGCCGGATCCCGGCAGTCGGCCGCCGGCAGGTCGGCGTCGATGACCTCGAGCACCGCGGCGGGCAGGCACACCGCGACCAGCCAGTGCGCCAGCCCGGCCCGGTCGGCCAGGTCGAGCCCGGCTCGCCCGGCATACGCCTGCGACATCCGCCGCCAGGCCGGGGAGGCCAGCTCATCCGGCAGGTCGGCCGGGCTCAGTGCCCGGTAGGCGCGCAGCCGTGACTCCTCGGTCAGCAGCAGGCGGTAGCTGGCCGGCATGGTCATGCCGAACCGGAGCGCCGCCGGGGCCCGCTGCTCGTACCGGCGCGCGGCCAGGATCGGCCCCCTGGCCTGGATCGCGGTGAGCGGGGTTTCCGCTCCGTCGAAGTACGGCCGGTGTACCTCGAAGGTGAGCCAGGCCGGCGCGTTCACCCCGGCAGTGCTGTGGCTGAACCCCCACCTGGTCGCTGTGCCTGCGGTAACGGTCACGCTCATCCCCGATCGGGCGCGGCGGGCCTTGAGCCCAGATGACCTTGCCCTGCGGCGCGGTGCGCCGCAGGGCAAGGTCATGCGTGATCAGGTGTCCTGGATGAAGCAGGTCCAGCAGGCCGCTTCGCCCGTGGTGATCTCGATCTCGTCCTCTAGCGTTTCCCAGGTCTCGTACTTCACACTAGTCTCCTTTCGTGCCTTCCCCTTGCGACCCTTGACCGAAATGGACTAGTCCAAATAGCCGGCTGTCCTCATCGTGCGGTGCGGCTGCCGGGGTGTCAATGGCCGGATTGCGCGCCGGAATGGGCCGTTAGGGCCAGGCATTCGCGGCCTGCGACCCGGTCCTGCATTCGCGGCCTGCGACCCGGTCCTGCATTCGCGGCCTGCGACCCGGTCCTGGCCGCCGCGCCGGTGAGTCCCCGGCTGTCGGCGCGGTCAGTCCCGGTCCGGCCGGTACCCGTCCGCGGGCAGGGCGAGGCTCAGGTAGCGGCCCTGCTCGGTCACCATGAGCCGGCGGCTGACGCAGGTCCGCAGGAACGGGGCCACGTCGTCGGGGCCGACGCCGGACAGCCCTTGCGCCGCCAGCCCGGCGGCGACCCTGGCCGCGCTGTGCGCCTTGTCCTCGCAGTACAGGTACGCCGCGGCGCGCCAGCCGCCGATGGTGATCCGCTGCGGCACCTCACCCCTGGTATCGCTGATCGTGATCCAGCCAGGCCCGCGCGCATAGCCGAGCGACGGCCGCGGCGTCGCGGCCGCCGGATCCCACCTGGCCTGCCACTGCGCCACGGCCTCGCCGAGCCGCTCGTAGACCTGCGGCGACGCCAGGCCATCCGCGGTGTAGTCGAAGAAGTAGGCGGTCTTGGCCAGGTCAATGCCGGGCACCGGGTAGATGAACCGGTAAGCCTCCCGCGGCCGCACCTCGCGCACCGGGAAGTCCTCGGTGAAGAACGGGCTGAACCGTTCCAGCCAGACCGGGCCGCAGGCCTGCGGCGGCGGCAGGTGATAAAGGGACGGGATGAGCTCGATCTGCTCTTCGTAATCCCGGTCGGTCTCACCGGGAAAGCCGGTGATAATTCCCCACAGGACCGTGATTCCGTAATAGGAAGCCCATTTCAGCACGTGCGTGTTGATCAGCATCGTGGTGCCCTTGCGCATCAGGGCTAGCACATGAGTGCTCAGGCTCTCCAGGCCGGGCTGGATGCGCAGGATCCCGGCCTGCCGGAGCAGCCGGATCTGCGCCCTGGTCATGTTGGCCTTGAGCTCGTAGAACAGGTTGGGATCCCAGGGTGCCTCGCTGAGCTGCTGGCAGAGCGAGCCGAAGTAGCCCATGTCGATGATGTTGTCGACCGTGTCGATGGCGGCGACCCGGTACCGGCCGGCCAGCGCGGTCAGGTCGGCCAGCACCCGGTCCGGCGCCCTGGACCGGTACCTCATGGTCAGCCGGTTCAGCCCGCAGAACGTGCAGTGGTGCTTCTCCCCCCACCAGCAGCCGCGGGAGGACTCGTACAGCAGCTTGGGCAGCAGGCCGCCGAGGACCTTGCGCTGGCCGAGCCGCCGCAGGGTGGCGAAATACTCGTCGAAGTCCGGCAGCGGGAGCGCGTTCAGGTCGGCCACCATCGGGCCGGTGCCGTGGCCGGTGACCGCGTCCCCGGAGCGTCCGCGCACCCCCGGCAGCCCGACCGGCGAGCGCCCGGCGGCCAGGCGGGCCAGCAGCAGCGGGAAGACCACATCGCCCTCGCCGATCACCGCGTAGTCGATGCAGGACAGCACCCGCAGGTACTCCGGGCCCATCTCGTCATCGAAGTTGGCCCCGCCGAACACCGTGACCAGGTCCGGTCGCAGCCGCTTGAGCTGCCGGGCGAGCGCGAACGAGGCCACGTTCTGCTCGAAGGTGCAGCTGAATCCGACTACCTCGTACCCGGCGCCGCAGATGCGCTCGGCGTGCCCGGCCACCCAGTCCGGCAGCGTCCGGTCCCGCAGGCGGCTCATGTCCGCCGGGCCAAGGCCGCGCTGCGCCAGCGCCTCCACCAGGTCCGGGTAATTGCCGAAGTACTCCTCAGCCTCCGGCGGGTTGTCGAACGCGGCGGCCCCGAACAGCCATTCGCCGAGGAAATTCTGCCGCTGGCCGCGGCCGGCGCAGACCACGTTGTAGAGGCCGGGCCCGATGACGGCGGCGAGCTCCAGGTTCAGGTACTGCACGTCGGCCCGGTGACCATGCCGGCGGGCCTGCGCCTGGAGCAGCCCGCACTGGATGGACGGAGCATCGGTGCGCACCCAGGGCATGGTGACCAGCGCAACGCTCAGCGGCCGGGACTGCTCTGGCACGGGCTGGCCGCCGGGCACGGTCAGGGCGGCGGGCACGGTCAGGGCGGCGGCAGACAGCGGCGACTCGTCCATGGGCGCGCCTTCCGTGCTGGCTGGCCATCACTCGGCCCGTGATTTGAGCGTACGGATGCGGCCGGGTCAGGGGAAGGGGAGCCAGGCTCAGCCGTGGCCGGGGCTAGCCGCAGCAGCCATCTCGGCCAGGAACAGGTCTATTTCCGCCGGCCGGGTCCAGTAGTGCGGGGACACCCGGATCAGGCCGTCCGGGGAGGAGACGCAGACGCCCGCCGCGGCCAGCCGGGTCAGCACCTGGCCGTACAAGCGGCTCCGGGCAGGCAACCGAGACGACCGCCGACCGGGCGCCCGGCCCGGTGCAGGCCAGCCGGTAGCCCAGGCCGGTCAGGCCGTCGCGGATCCGATCCGCGTACTGTAGCGCCCGGCCGGATACCGCCGCGAGGCCGGCGGCGGTCAGCTCGGCCAGCGACCCGGCCAGCCCGGCGATGCCCGCGATGTTATACATGCCGCCCTCGAACCTGACCGCGCTGGCCCGCTCGGGCAGGTCATAGCGGAGGCTGCCGGGCTCACTGGACACCGCGGCGGCGCCCTCGAAGCCGTACCAGCCGCTCGGCGCCCAGCGCAGCAGGTCCAGCCGGCTGCGGCGGCAGTAGAACACGCCGGTGCCCGGCGGCCCGCACAGCCACTTATGCGCGCCGGCGGCCACGAAGTCCACCGGCGTCCGCGCGACCGACAGCGGCAGCACGCCCAGGCTCTGCACCGCGTCCACGCACACCAGCGCGCCCCGGCCGGCCGCGAGCGCGCAGACCTGGTCCAGGTCGCAGCGGAATCCGGTGGCGAAGTTCACATGGCTGACCGCGACCAGCCGGGTGGCCGGCCCGATGGCCGCCGCGATGTCGTCCGGCTGGTACCCGCCGTCGCGCATCGGCACCCAGCGCAGGGTCACCCCCCGGCCGGTCAGCCGCTGCCAGGGCCGCACGTTGGCGGGGAAATCGCGGTCGAACAGCACCACCTGGTCGCCCGGCTGCCAGTCCAGGCCGTCGGCGACCAGGTGAATGCCGGCCGAGGTGTTGGGCACGAGGGCCACCTCGTCCGGGTCGCAGTCCAGCAGCGCGGCCGCGTGGCGGCGGGCGGCCGACCGGGCACCGAACAGCGGGCCGATTTCCGCGCTGCCGTAGGGCAGCACCTCCTCCACGGCGGTGCGCATCGCCCGCACGGCGGCCGGGCGCAGGCAGCCGAGCCCGGCATAGTCGAGATACGCCCTGGCGGCCATCAGGCCGACTCCGGCACCCGGCGCCGGCGGCCGGGCACCGCCGCCAGCCAGCCGGCCGCGATCAGCGGCGCGCCGTGCAGCAGCAGCACCCACTGCGGCAGCCAGTCCGGCCGCAGCGCGACGCTGGTCAGCAGCAGACCGACCGTGAACCCGCAGCTCACCATCGTCTGCGACAGCCCGAACGCCCGGCCGCGCTGGTGGTCGGGAATCGCCTGCAGGGCCTGCTTGAAGGTGATCTCGCTGAGCGCGTCGCCAAGGCCGGCGACGAACGCCGACACCAGCCGCGGCCACCAGCCCGGCAGCCAGAACACGCCGATGAACCCGGCCGACATCACGATGGTGGCCAGGCAGAACACCCGGCCGGGAGCCAGGCTGATGATCCGCCGGGACAGCGGCCGCAGCACGAAGCTGGCGACCAGCAGGCCGGCCGCCCAGCAGCTCCAGATGATGCCGGCCACCAGGGTCGGATCGGCCTGGCCGCAGCTGGCCGCCCAGCACCGGCAGCCCGACCTGCTGGGATGAGCTGGCGAACGCGTCCAGCCCGCGCAGCGCCACCAGGGTGGCCAGGCCCGCGGCCACCAGCAGCGGCCAGGGCGCGGGCGCCGCGGCGTCCGGCCGCTCGGACCCGGCACGGCGCTCGCGCATCCGGAACCGCAGCGCGGTGAGCACCAGCCCGGACAGCGCGTAGCTGGCGGCGTCACAGCCGAACACGCCGCGGTAGCCGATCACCGGCACCAGCACGCTGGCCAGGCCCATGCCGATGATGAACGCCACCCCCCTGGCGCCGGCCAGCACGCCGTTGAGCGACTGGGTGCGGGCGCCGGAGCCCGCCAGCACCGGCGTGGCCGCCGACAGCGAGGAGGCGAACACCGACTGGCCGGTCCCGATCAGGGCCACCGCCGGGTAGAGCCACCACACCTGAGCCCGGCCCGGCAGCAGCGCCAGCACGGTCAGCATCGATGCGCGGATGGCATCGGCGCCGATCATGACGAGGCGCCGGTCCCACTGGTCGCCGTAGCGGTGCGCCAGGCGGCCGCCGACGATGGTGCCGGCATAGAGCACCAGGCTGACCATCCCGGTGGCCAGGGTGGAACCGGTGCGGACCCAGATGAAGACGGACAGGCAGATGAAGTCGAGTGCGTAGCCGATGTCAGAGATGGTCTTGGCGGCCAGGAACACCGTCAGGTCGCGACCGCCCGCCGGCTGGGTCAGGCTGCCGCCCTGCGTCTCGGCCACGCATCACCCTGACATCTGCATCGCCTCGGGCCGCGGATCACCGCCGCCGTTCCGGCCGCCGGGCACCTGCTGACCGCATCGTAACACCGGGCCGGACCGCTGCCCGGCGGCGAGCAGTGAGCAGCACGGCGGCGGCCAGGCCGGCCGCGATGGTGGCCGCCGCCGAGGCCAGCAGGGTGTGCTGAGCGCCCAGCCAGGTGGTCAGCGGGCCGCCGAGCGCGGTGCCGAGCGGGGTCGCGAGCACGGTGAGAGCGCCGCGGGCGGCCAGCACCTGGGACAGCAGCTCCGGCGGGCTCTCCCGCTGGAACACCGTGGCCGACAGCGCCGGGTAGGGCGCGTAGAGCAGCCCCCCGGCGGCGAAGCAGGCCAGGGCGGTCACCGGGACGCGGACCAGCCCGAGCGGGGCGAGCGCGGCACCCCAGCCGATCACCGCCGCCGCCAGGACCGGCCAGACCGGGAGGCGGCGGGCCAGCCCGGTGACCAGGCTGCCGGCGGTCGCACCGATCCCGAACACCGTCCAGAACAGGCCCAGCAGCCCGGCGCCGCCGCGCAGCGGCCCGGTCACGTACAGCGGCAGCGCCACCTCGACCGGCCCGTACAGGAAGAAGTACACCAGGGTCAGGGCCAGCAGCCCGGCCAGCGGCCGGCTGCGGGCGATCACCGCGAACCCGGCGGCCCGGTCCGGCTGGCCCTGCGCCGTGGGCCTCCCAGCGCGGCCGGGGTGGCGCCTCGCTGCAGCCGCGGCCGTGCTCGGCGATCAGCGTGTACTGACCGGACAGGCCCCAGGCATGCAGCAGCGAGGAGGCGGCCAGCAGCGCCACGTACCACCCGGCCCGCAGTACGCCCAATGCGTACAGCAGCGGGATCATGCTCAGCGTCACCGCGCGCAGCGTCGCGTCGGCGGCCACCAGGTGCCGCCCCGCCAGCGCCCGCAGCGGCCTGGCCAGCAGCACCGCCCCGGCCGCGCCCGGCAGCGTGTAGGCGGCGACCGCCACCCCCACCACCAGCCCGCGGTCGGCGGGCGCGGAGATCCGGATCGCCAGCCAGGCAACCCCCACCGCGCTCATCCCGTCGCCGACCGCCGACAGCGCGAACGCGGGCAGCAGGCGGCGCAGCACCGGGCTCGCGGCCACCGGGGCGACGGCCGCGCGGAACCCCGCTGTCAGGCGGGCGCTACAGGCTGGCGACGTCAGCCTGCTTGGCCCGGACCGCCTCGGCGGCCGCCCGCAGGCCGGCCAGCTCGGCGTCGGTCAGGCTGCGCTCGACCACCCGGCGGATCCCGGTGGCGCCGATCTCGGCCTCAACGCCCAGGTAGACGCCCGAGATGCCGTACTGGCCGTCGACCCAGGCGCAGACCGGCAGCACCGTGCCGGCGTCCTGCGCCACGGCCCTGGCCATCCTGGCCGCGGCCGCCGACGGCGCGTAGTAGGCCGAGCCGGTCTTCAGCAGCGCGATGACCTCGGCCCCGCCGGCCCTGGTCCGCTCGACCAGTGCGTCGATCTCCTCCGGCGACAGCACCTCGGCCAGCGGCCGGCCGTCCACCGTGCAGGCGGAGGGCACCGGCACCATCGTGTCACCGTGCGAGCCGAGCGTGAGTGTGCGCACCGAGCCCACCGGGACGCCAAGCCGCTCGGCCACGAAGTAGCTGAACCTGGCGGTATCCAGCATGCCTGCCTGGCCCATCACCCGGTGCGCCGGGAACCCGGAGACCTTGGCGGTCAGCGCGGTCATCTCGTCCAGCGGGTTGGAGACCACGATCAGCACCGCCTCCGGCGCGTGCTTGACCACCTGCTCGGTGACGCTGCGGACGATCCTGGCGTTGACCCCGATCAGGTCCATCCGGCTCATGCCCGGCTTGCGCGGCAGCCCGGCCGTGATCACCACGATTCCGGAGCCGGCGATCGCCTCGTAGCCCTCGCCGGAGGGGCTGGTGGTCTGCCCGGTGACCTTGGTCTCGAAGCCCTCCACCGGGCGGGACTGGTTCATGTCCAGCGCCAGGCCCTCGGGCCTGCCCTCAATGATGTCGGTCAGCACGACCTCGTCGAAGATGTCGTACTCGGCGAGCCGCTGCGCCGTGGTCGAGCCGTAGAAGCCGGCTCCGACGACGGTTACCTTGCCGGATCGGGCCATTGCGGTGCTCTCCTTTAGTTTCGGTCCGGGCCGGTCAGGACCGGGCCATCGCGGCCTGCAGTCCCCGCGACAGCTCGGCCAGGAAGTCCTCGGTGCTCAGGTACGGGGTGTCGCCCATCACCAGGATGGCCAGGTCCTTGGTCATCTTGCCGTCCAGCACGGTGTCCACGCACACCCGCTCCAGCGTGTCCGCGAACGCGGTGACCTCGGGCGTGCCGTCCAGCTTGCCGCGGTGCGCCAGGCCCCTGGTCCAGGCGAAGATGGAGGCGATCGGGTTGGTCGAGGTGGGCTTGCCCTGCTGGTGCTGTCGGTAGTGCCGGGTCACCGTGCCGTGCGCGGCCTCGGCCTCCACGGTCCGGCCGTCCGGCGTCATCAGCACGCTGCTCATCAGCCCGAGCGAGCCGAAGCCCTGGGCCACGACGTCGGACTCCACGTCGCCGTCGTAGTTCTTGCAGGCCCACACCACGCCGCCGCTGCCCTTGATGACCTGGGCCACCATGTCGTCGATCAGCCGGTGCTCGTAGCCGATCCCGGCCGCCTCGAACTCGGCCTTGAACTCGGCCTCGAAGACCTCGGCGAAGATGTCCTTGAACCGCCCGTCGTAGGCCTTCAGGATCGTGTTCTTGGTGGACAGGAACAGCGGGTAGCCGCGGTCCAGCGCGTACCGCATGGTGGCCCTGGCGAAATCCCGGATCGAGTCGTCGAAGTTGTACATGCCCAGCGCCACGCCGCCGCCGTTGAACCGGGCGACCTCCAGGTCGATGGGCTCGCCCGCGGGGTCGTCCGGGCGGAACGAGATGGTCAGCTCGCCCGGGCCGGGCACCACGAAGTCGGTGGCGCGGTACTGGTCGGCGTGCGCGTGGCGGCCGATGATGATCGGCTTGGTCCAGCCTGGCACGAACCGCGGGATGCTGGAGACCACGATCGGCTCGCGGAACACCACTCCGCCCAGGATGTTGCGGATGGTGCCGTTCGGCGAGCGCCACATCCGCTTCAGCCCGAACTCGGCCACCCGGTCCTCGTCCGGGGTGATGGTCGCGCACTTGACGCCCACCCCGTGCTCCTTGATGGCGTACGCGGCATCGATCGTGACCTGGTCGTCGGTGGCGTCCCGGTGCTGTATTGACAGGTCGTAGTACCTCAGGTCGATATCCAGGTAGGGCAGGATCAGCTGCTCCTTGATGAACTGCCAGATGATCCGGGTCATCTCGTCGCCGTCGAGCTCGACCACGGGATGGGCGACCTTGATCTTGGACATGCCGCTGGTTCCCTTCTCCATCACACAAGCGCCATTGCCATGGCATATCTCGGCCGGGCCGCATGGCCGCCCGGCGATCCTGCGGGGCGCCGTCCGGTCAGGCCGGAACCGGTGCCAGCAAGCCCACCGCGAGCAGGCCGAGCCCGAGCACGGCGAAGGCCGCGGCGTCCGGCAGCCGCCGCCGTGACTTGAGCAGGCCGGCCCGCCGGTCGGGCAGCGCCAGCCGGGCCGCCGCCGAGGCAAGCAGGACGCCCGCTAGCACCAACGTACCGCCCCGGACGTCCGGCCCGGCCCGGCGCATGGCCAGCAGGCCCGCCCCGGTGCCGCAGAGCAGCAGCCAGTAAGGCAGCTGGCCGAGCCGCTGCCGCCGTGGCGGCGGGCTCGCCGCGTGCTTCACCGGGCCTCCAGCGGCACCCAGGTCAGGCCGCACTCGCCGATGTACTCGCTGTCCGGGCGGATCAGCCGGTTGTCGGCGTGCTGCTCGATCACGTGCGCGGTCCAGCCCGCCATCCTGCTGACCGAGAACACCGGCGTGAACAGGTCGGTCGGGATGCGCAGGTAGTGGTACACGGTGGCGGCGTAGAAGTCGACGTTCGGGTACAGGCCCTTCTCGGCGAACACCACCTCCTCCATCCGGCGTGACATCCGGTAATAGGTGTCGTCGCCCGAGGCCGCGCCGAGCTCGCCGGACATCTGCCGCAGGTAGGCGGCGCGCGGGTCCTCCGCCTTGTACACCCGGTGCCCGAAGCCCATGATCTTCTCGCCCTGCCGCAGCCGGGCGGTGACCTGGCTGTCCACCGCCTCGACCGGGTCGGCGGCGGCACCGCCGCGGATCGCCTCCAGGCCGCGCATCACCTGCTCGTTGGCGCCGCCGTGCAGCGGGCCCTTGAGCGTGCCGAGCGCGGCCACGATGGCCGAGTGCATGTCCGACAGGGTGGCGGCGCAGACCCTGGCGGCGAACGTGGACGCGTTCATGGTGTGGTCGGCGTGCAGCACCAGGCAGGTGTCGAAGATCTCCGCCTCGCGGCCGCTCGGCCGGCCGCCGGTCACCTGCATCAGGAAGTTGCCGGCCAGCCCGAGGCCAGGATCCGGCTCGGCGCCCTCCCGGCCCAGCCGCGCGTCCTGGTAGGCGGCCACCAGCACCGGCTGCAGCGCGGTGAGCCTGGCCGCCTTGCGCAGGTTGGCCGCGGCCGAGTTGGAGCCGGCATCGGGGTCACCGGCGCTGCTCAGCGAGACCAGCGTGCGCAGCGCCTCCATCGGCTCCTGGCTACGCGCCACCCGGGGCAGGCAGAACGCGGTCAGCGGGCCAGGGCGGCGGGCGGCGATGAGCTCGGCGCGGTAGCCGTCCAGCTCGGCCGCGGTCGGCGCGGACCCGCGCTGCAGCAGGTAGGCGATCTCCTCGAATGTCGCCGAGCCGGCCAGCTGGCTGATGTCATAGCCGCGGTAAAACAGGCGGCCTGCGCGGCCGTCGATGTCGCTGAGGGCGGTCGATGCGGCCACCACATCGGCCAGTCCCCTGGACGGGCTTTCGGCCATGAGGCTCCTTCCCGGACGGCTCGCTCGGCAGTGTACTTGCGCAGCCCCGCCCGCCCCGCGCCAGACCGCCGGTACCGCTGCGGCCGGGCCGCACCGGTGCCGGAATGAGGGTAGGGACCCGGCCCGGCAGGGTAGCTAAAGAGTGAGAGATCACTGACCGCGCGGACAGGCAGGAGCCGGGATGGACGGGCCCTACATCCGGATCGAGGACAGCGGCGCGTTGATCCCCCTGAGCCCGGAGGTAACGACCATAGGGCGCGGCAGCGGTGTCGATGTCTACCTCGATGATCCGAGCGTCTCCCTGCTGCACGCCGAGATCATCCGCCGCGGGCCCTACGCCTACGTAACCGACCTGGGATTATCGCGCAACGGCACCAGGGTCAACGGCCGCCTGGTGGCCCGGCGGGTGCTCCAGGACTCCGACGTGCTGACCTTCGGCTCGGCCCGGTGCCGGGTCGGCGGGATCGCCGCCGAGGACCTGGCCGCCGAGGTGGAGATGCGCCGGTCCGCCGCGCCCGAGCTGACCCGCCGGGAGCTGGACGTCGTCACCTCGCTGTGCCGGGCCGCGCTGTCCGACGAGGCCTTCGTCTCGCCCGGCACGGCCAGGGAGATCGCCTGCGACCTGGTGGTCACCGAGGCGGCGGTGAAGCAGCACCTGCTGCGGCTCTACCAGAAATTCCGGATCCCGGAGGGCCCGAACCGCCGGGTCCGGCTGGCCAACGAGGTGGTGGCGCTCGGCCTGGTCCGGCCGCTGCCGCCGACCGACCTGCCGGACCACCGGACGCACCAGGGGGCAGAAAACGGGGCGGTCAGGCCGGCCGCCGAGGATGGCGCTCGGCTCAGAGGCCGAAGTGCCTTGCCAGCGTGAGCACGCTGGAGAACATGTCGTGCAGCATGCTGTGCACCGCCGGGTGCGCCATGAGCTGAGTGCTGGGGCTGGCCGCCGGCCAGAACGACGGCGGCTGGGACACCGCCAGGACGATCATCGCGCCGGCCGCCGCGATGACGCTGATGAACGCGACCGCGGTCAGCAGCTGGCTGCGGTCTGAGCGCAGCCAGCTGGCCAGCGGCCCGCGGCTGGCCGACGACGCGGGCCCGAAGCCATAGACCGCGGTCAGCGCGCCCGCCCCGAGCGCGAACGCGTGCGGCAGCGGATGCGCCGAGATGCCGATGATGGCGACGGCCGCCACCAGCAGGCCGCCGAGCACGGCCAGCGGAGCCAGCAGCACGAACCGGATCGCGGCCCGGCACAGCGACAGCGGGAACAGGGCGGCCGCGAGCGCCAGGTCCGCCGGGCTGCCGCCGGATCTGGACCGGCGCCTGGCGATGCGCTGGCCGGTGCGCCCGGCGGCGCTGGCCGCGATCAGGAACCCGACCGCGACCGCGGTCCCGGCCAGCGGGAAGGCCACGCTCAGCGCGACCGCCGTGGCCAGCACGGCGATCACCGCCAGGCTCCAGCCAGAGACCGGCCGACGGCCGGCGGCCGGGCGGCAGGCCGGCCGGGGGCCGCGCCGAGGCCGTCACCGGCCGGGTGGCCAGCCCCTGCCGGGTAGCCAGCCCCTGCCGGGTAGCCGGCACCGCTGCCCTGGTAGCCCGCGGCACCGGGCGCGACCCGGTCCAGCGCGGACCCGGCCGGGCCCGCAGCCGGGCCGTAGCTGACCGGCGGCAGCAGGTCGCGGAAGTCACCGGCCAGCGGCCTGGTGCCGGACGGCCAGCCAGACCCTGCGCCCCCGGCGGCCGCCGGGCCCCCGGCCAGTCCGGCAGCGAGCGGTGCGGCCGGGAAGCCCAGGGGGCCCCGGTCGGGCAGGTCAGCCCTCGTCCCGGCCGGGCCAGCGCCGCCCGGGCGCCCGTCCGGCACCGCGCCGTCCCGGCGCCCGGAGAGCCCGGCCGCGCCCGGCATCAGCGCGGCCGGGTTGATCGCGGCGACCTGCTCGCTGAGCTGCGCCGCGGACGGGCGGCGGGCCGGGTCGCGGGCCAGCGCGCTGGCGATCAGGGTCAGCAGCGGGACCGGGCAGGAGCCGAGGTCGGGCTGCCCGTGCACGATCCGGTAGAAGATCGCCTCGAACGAGCCGGTGCCGAACGGCGGGCGCCCGCTCGCCGCGAACGCCATCGTCGCGCCCCAGGAGTGCACGTCGGCCGCCGGGCCGCTTGGCCGGCCCTCGATCACCTCGGGGGCCAGGTAGCCGGGGGTGCCCATGAACATCCCGGTCATCGTGAGCCGGGTGGTCTCCGGCAGCTGGGCGATGCCGAAGTCGATCACTACCGGCTCGCCGTCTACCAGCATGACGTTGCCGGGCTTCAGATCCCGGTGCACCACGCCGGCCGCATGCACCGCGGCCAGCGCCCCGGCCAGGCCGCTCGCCAGCCGGGCCAGGGCGGCGCCGGTCAGCGGCCCGCGCTCGGCGACGACCTCCTCCAGGGTGCGGCCGGGCACGAACCTGGTCACGATGTAGGGCGGGTCGCCGCTGGTGTCGGCGTCGATCACCTCGGCCACGTGCGGGCTGCGGACCCGGCGCATGGTCTCGACCTCGCGGGCCAGGCGGCGCCTGGCCGTCGGCTCGGCCGCCACCCCGGACCGCAGCGCCTTGACCGCGACCATCCGCTCCGAACTGTCCCTGGCGAGGTAGACGATGCCCATGCCGCCCTCGCCGAGCCGCTGTACCAGGCGGTACGGCCCGAGCTGCTCCGGCATCAGGTCCTGCACAGTCATGACCTCAACAAGCCTACGGAATCCCGGCGCGGCCTGCTGCGTGCGCCGGGACCAAGACTGCCGTTACCGCCCGCTCATCGCCCGCATCGCCCGGCGGACAGCCCGGCGCGGGACGAGCCTGGCGAGCGGGACGACCGACTTGTACTGCGCCCCCGGCACGCAGATCACCCGGCCCGACGCTACCGCGTCAAGCCCGGCCCTGGCCACCCGGCCGGCCTCCAGCCAGGCGAACCGGGGCAGCCCGGCCTCGCTGCCCTCGGGCGGGGCCTCGGTCCTGGTGAATCCCGGGCACAGCGCGGTCACGTGCACGCCGCGTCCGGCCACCTCACCGGACAGCCCCTCGCTGAAGGAGGTCACGAAGGCCTTCGTCGCCGCGTACACGGCCGACCCCGGCATCGGGAAGAACCCGGCCACCGACGACACGTTCAGCACGCCGCCGTGGCCACGCGCCAGCATGCCGGGCAGTGCCGCGCGGGTCAGCGTCACCAGCGCCAGCACGTTGAGGCTGACCTGGGCGGTCGCGTCGGCCGCCGGGCGGTCGGCGAACGGTCCCTCGGCGCCGACGCCGGCGTTGTTGACCAGCAGCTCCACCGGGCGGCCGGTGTCACCGAGCCGGGCGGTGACCGTGCCGAGCCCGGCCGGCGTGGTGAGGTCGGCGGTCAGCACCTCCGCCTGGACCCGGTGCGTGGCCCGCAGCTGCGCGGCCAGCTCGTCCAGCAGGCTGGTGCGCCTGGCCACCAGGACCAGGTCGCTGCCGTCGGCCGCCAGCTGCGTGGCCAGCTGCCTGCCGATGCCGCTCGATGCCCCGGTGACCAGGGCGCGGGCGTAGGCGTGCCGCATCGGCACCTGGCTAGCCTCCGGCCACCAGCCGCCGCAGCGCGCGGGCCGCGTCGGCGTTCTGCTCGGCGTAGGCCATCAGTCCCCTGGCGAGCTCGGCCGCCCAGTGGCCGACCGGCACCGGCTGCCGGGACAGGACCACGCCGCGCACCTCGCGGCAGATCTCCGCCACCGGCGTGCCCCGCTCGACACCGAGCGTCATCACCTGCTCCCCCAGCCGCACAGTGATCTTGGTCACGGTGCCGGGGCGGCCGCGCATCCGGTCGGACACCGACCTGTCCCGGTCCACCGTTACGCAGCCGGGTGGCAGCGAGTCGCCCAGCGACTCGGTCAGCACCCTGGCGTAGATCGTCACATCGGAGCTGTCGGCCCGCAGCGCGGCCGTGACCATGTCCAGCGACGGCTCGCCGGACTCCGTCATGTGCCCGTCGCCCGTACCCGGTGGCGCATCTGCCCCGTGCTACCCATGAACACTGGCCGCTCCCTGCTGGCCGGGCCGGCCGCTAGCGGCCGGCGAACTTCGCCTTGCCCGGCCCATTCTCCATGAAGCTGCGCATTCCTGTTTGCCGGTCCTCGGTGCTGAACAAGCCCGCGAAGCTCAGCAGCTCCAGCTGGAGACCGGTCGCCAGGTCGGTGTCCAGGCCTGCGTCGATGACCTGCTTGGCGGCGCTCAGCGCGACGGCCGGCCCGTCGGCGTACCGGGCCGCCAGCGCGCGGGCCGCCGGTGCCACGTCGGCGTCGGGCACCACCCGATCGGCCAGGCCGATCGCCAGCGCCTCCGGTGCGGCCACGAACCGCCCGGTGAAGATCATGTCCTTGGCCCTGGCCGGTCCCACCAGGCGGGGCAGCCGCTGCGTCCCGCCCGCGCCGGGGATCACGCCGAGCTGGATCTCCGGCTGCCCGACCTTCGCGCCCTCCCCGAGCACCCGGAAGTCGGCGCACAGGGCCAGCTCGAGCCCGCCGCCGAGGGCATAACCGGTGATCGCCGCGATGACCGGCTTGGGTATCCGCGCCACCGCGGTGAACGCGTCGTGCAGCCGCCTGGCGATGGCTTCCGCCTGGACCTGCCCGGCCTGCGCCATCTCCTTGATGTCGGCGCCGGCCGCGAACACCTTCTCGCCCCCGTACAGCACCGCCGCCCGGATCCCGGCGTCCGCGCTGACCTGCCGCGCCGCGGCCGCGATCTCGTCGGTGAGCTCCGCATTCAGGGCGTTCATCGGCGGCCGGTCCAGCCGGATGGTGGCCACCGCCCCGCTGACCTCGACCCGCACGAACTCGCCCATGCCCGCACCTCCTGCCGAGCCAGGATCTTACGCAGGCAGCGTGGCTGGTGGTCAGCCGGGCTCGCCCTGAGCCTGCGGCCGCCGCCCCCGCCAGGCGGCAGCCGCAGGCGGCACAGGGGGTCAGCCGGCCGGAGCCGCCGCCTGACCGGCGCGCAGGTGAACCAGAGCGCTGCCCGGCCGGGGTGCGAGCAGGGCACCCCGCGGGCTCGCCGCGAGCGCATCCCGGCCGGCCTGGCCAGCACAGTTCCTGGCTCGCTGGCCGCGCCCGCGGTCCCGTAGCCGCCCGGACCAGGCGGAATCGTCCGTCCGGTCCAGCGCGAGCATGCCTGTCATGTCGGCGTCTCCTCAGCTGCTGCTACGGGTGCCTGCAAACGGACCCGCGCACCTCGGGTCCGGGTTTACCCTAGTGCGCAGGGTTGCGAAGGGTCAAGCCTTCGCGCGAAGTTCAAAAATGCCCGCCGGTCAGATAGCCCTCGCTAAGGCAGTCTACCAGCCAAATCCGGGACGGGAACGAGCTGGACACGACTGCGAAGTTTATGCGAAGGTGAGTCGCATGCCGAACCGACCCGAACCACCCCCGTGGGGAGCCCTCATCACCGAGTCCCTGCGCCGGGCCGGGCTGTCCGCACGCGAGGCCGCCCGGCGGGCCGGCCTCAGCGAGGGCCGCTGGCGGCAGATCACCGGCGGGTACCAGGTCGTCAGCGCCGGCGTGTACGCACCGGTCCGGGGCCCGGCGGCGACCGTGGCCCGGATGGCGGCCGTGGTCGGGGTGACCGCGGCGCAGCTGCGGCAGGCGGGCCGGGCGGACGCGGCTATCGCGCTCGAGGCGGCGCCGGCCCAGTCGGCGGCCGGTGACGAGGTGCTCCAGCGGGTGCGCCAGATGAATCAGGACGAGGCCAGGGAGCTGCTTGGCGCCATCGCCGTGCAGCTGGGCATCAAGCTGCCCGAGCCGCGGCCGGCCGAGCGCGAGCGCCGGTACGGAACCTAGCCAGATGCCCGGCACCCACCCGGATGCGGCGGCGCTCGAGCGTATCCGGCTGCTCGCCCGCGACCTGGCGGCCAGCGACCCTGGCCCGGCCGCCGACCTGGGCAGCGCGCTGGCGGCGGAGGTAGCGCGCATCGCCGGGCAGGTCGATGCCCTGGCCGGCCGGGTGGACGGGCTGTGGCGGCTGATCAGCGCGGTGGTGGAATCGGCCGGGCTGGCCGGGAGCGCCGGGACTACCGGAACTGCCGGTTCCGGCGGGCCAGGCGATCCGGGAGACGCTGGTTCCGGCGGCCCCGCCGCGCCACCGCCGGAGTTCCTGCGGGCGATTGCGTCCCCGCGGCGGTCCAGCGACCGGGCCCTGCGGCTGAACCTCAACGACCGGGAGTGGGTGGCGGCGATCAGCCAGGACGAGCCACCCGCCGACCCGGCCAGGACCTGGGCCGCGCTGGAGCGGCTGACCAGGGTCATCGGCGACCAGGACGACCAGGGCGACCAGGGCGGGCAGGGCGGGCCGGGCGGGCAGGGCGGAGAGGGCGGGCAGGGCGGGCGGGGCGGGCGGGGCGGAGAGGGCGGGCAGGGCGGGCAGGAAGAACAGCCTCAGCCGTAGCCGCGGACCGCGTGCCGGAAGGCATCGGTGGCGGCCTGGTTGCCCTCCAGCCGCCACGGCCGGTCGGACTTACCCGGCTCGTCGAACCAGATGAACCCGAGGATCGAGCGCTGCCTGATGCCCTGGAACAGGCCGGTGATCTGCCCGGACTCGGAGGCCTCCGGCGGCCCGGCCGCGGTCTCCGCGATCAGCACCGGCTTGCCGGCGGCGACCCGGCGCACCTGCGCCAGGGTCGGCCCGAAGACCTGCGCGAACGTCTCCGACCCGGTGAGGTAGTAGCCGTCGATGCCGACCCAGGTGACATAGCCGGAACCGGGCCACCAGTCGGCGATCGGCCCGGTAACGCCGGGAGCGTCGCCGTTGATGGTCCACAGCCAGGTGACGTTGTCATCGCCGGCCGCACCGGAACATGCTGACCAGGTGCCGCCAGGCCCGGATGAACACCGCCGGGCTGGTGTGCTGCCAGCCCCAGCGGTACCAGTTGCCGTTCATCTCGTGCCCGAACCCGATGACGACGTCCTTGCCGTACGCGTGCACCGCGGCCGCGTACCTGCTCAGGTAGGCGTCGTACCGCCCGCTGGCGATGCCGGCCATGCTGGTGTCGCCGTCCGGGTTGATCTGGATCACCGGCGTAGCGCCGTGGCTGAGCGCGGCGTCGGCGAACGACACCCGGAACGGCTCGCCCCAGCCGCTGTAGTACAGCGCGAGGTTCGGCATCCGGCCGACCGTGGCACCGAACCGGAGCACCCCGGCGTAGCTTGACGGCGAGGTGCCCTCGTACACGCCCAGGTAGTAGTCCGGGATCGGGCTGAGGCGGGCACGTACCGGCGGCGCCGGGCCACCGGGCCCCGGCCGGGACCTGGAGCCGGACGACGTGGCGCCTGACGGCCGGTGGTGCCCGGCCGGGCCGGGTGACCCGATCACCCCGGTCGCCACGCCGACCGCCCCGGCGCCCGCGGCCAGTACGGCCACGCTGGCCACGACCGCGGTCACCGGGCTGGCCGGGGTGGCAAGCGTGGTCACGTGCTGCACGACCCCGCTGGCGGTGTCGCCAGCGTCGAGAATGAGCCTGCGGATGCGGGCGTCCACCAGCACCGGGAGCAGCGCCAGGGAGGGGAACCGGTGCGTGGCCGCCAGCACCTCGCGGACCGCGCGGCGCCGGGCTGCGGAGTCCAGGCCGGCCCGGACGATGATCGTCGTGCCGTCCGCCGAGGCGAGCGCGTTCACGCCGTCCGGCATATCGCTGCGGTGCTCGATCCGGGTGATCCCGAGGACCGGGCGCGGGCCGGGACTGGCATGCCGGCCCCGGCCGGGCCTGGCCGGCTGCGGCGGGGGAATGGTCATGCAGCACCACTCCGGCGGTCCGCGGGACGCGGCCCGGCGCTGCCATTTCCCCCGGCGCGGGAATGGCCGCGTGCTAACGGCAGCGGCCGCTGCCGGCTGGGCGGGCCGGACGGCGCGGGGACGCCGGGCGGGGGCGGGACGCGGGCGGGCGGGGGCGGGACGCGGGCGGGCGGGAAGGACCGAGAGAGCCGCACGAGCGCCATTGTGCCGTTCCGCCGGGCCGCATCCGGCCGGAACCGGCTCATGAACCCGGGTCCGGCCCGCCCTGGCCGGCGCCGGAGCGGGCGCCGGCCCCGCTCACTCGCCGGAGGCGCGCGGCATGGACACGCCCTGCCAGCCGTTCAGGAACCCGCGGACCTCGTTCTCGCTGTACCGGCGGTGACCACCCGGAGTGCGGATCGAGGAGAGCTTGCCGCCCCTTGCCCACCTGGTGACGGTCTTCGGGTCCACCCGAAGCATCGCGGCCACCTCGGCCGGGGTCAGCAGACGGTTGTCGGGCTTGATCTGAGTTCTCACGACCAGTGTCCTCTCGCGCTTGGGGTAACTGTCCGGTGACAGAACGTGACGATACTTTGGCATTACTCACTGGCACCGCTCTATCACAGGATGTCATGTCCCCCCTGAATTTGCTGGCGTTCTGGCAGGCAAGGGAAGAAAATTCCAGCCGCAGCCCGCGATGTACTCGTAAGAGGGACGCCCCCCCGACAACAGCGGTTTACGCTGCGTCGCTCGCGGTGGCCGCGTCGGCTGGCCGCCGGCCCGAGCGGATGCCGCCCGGGGGCCCGGGGTCGTCCCGGGCTGGCCCTAGCGCAGGTCGCCGCTGACCATCCCCGCGGGCGCGACCGGCAGCGCGATCAGTCCCATCTCGGCCGGGCTGGCCAGCAGCCGGTGGTGCGGCAGCACCCGGACCGTGTAGCCGAACGGGCCGGGCCGGCCCAGCTCGACCTCGCCGATGTAGCGGGCCACCGAGTCCTCCCCCGGCTCCCCGTCCAGCCGCAGCGTTGCGACGGCCGGGTCGATGATCTCGTCGGAGTCCCCGGCTCGCCCGGAAACGACCTCCACCGTCACGTCGCCGGCGGACAGCTCGCCGAGCGCGATGCTGGCGCGGACCGTGAGCAAGGCACCGGGCCGCTGCTCGCCGTCCTCCGCCTCGACGTGGTCGACCCGCACCGACGGCCACGCCGCCGCCACCCGCTGCTTCCACGCCGCCAGCTCGCGGGCGCCGGAGTACTCCGAATCGTCCAGGGCCCTGGAGGCCGCCGCGGCGGGCAGGTAGTAGTCCGCGACGTACTCCCGGAGCATCCGGGCCGCCTGCGCCCTCGGCCCGAGGGTACGCAGCGTGCCGGCCACCATCTCCAGCCAGCGCCGCGGCAGGCCGTCCGGGCCGCTCTCGTAGAACAGCGGCGCTACCGACTGGCTGAGCAGGTCA
The DNA here is from genome assembly GCA_963719705.1 of uncultured Actinomycetota bacterium. Classification (GTDB taxonomy): domain Bacteria; phylum Actinomycetota; class Actinomycetes; order Streptosporangiales; family Streptosporangiaceae; genus CAVRCV01. Next base: position 23,106 of record CAVRCV010000001.1, on the reverse strand, counting down.
TACAGGGCCGCCGCCTCTAGCTCATCCCGGCGGGCCGGGTCGCCGACGCCGTCCGCCGACGGGATCGCCCAGCCGTTGGTGCCGTCGTACCACTCGTCCCACCACCCGTCGAGCACGGACAGGTTCAGGCCGCCGTTCAGCGCCGCCTTCATGCCCGAGGTGCCGCACGCCTCCAGCGGCCGCAGCGGGTTGTTCAGCCACACATCGCAGCCCTGGACCAGGGCCCGCGCCAGGGTCATGTCGTAGTCGGGCAGGAACACGATCCGGTGCCGCACCTTCGGGTCGTCGGCGAACCGCACCATCTGCTGGATCAGCAGCTTGCCGCCGTCGTCGGCCGGGTGCGCCTTGCCGGCGATCACGATCTGCACCGGGCGGTCCGGATCCAGCAGCAGCTCGGTGAGCCGGACCGGGTCGTGCAGCATCAGCGTCAGCCGCTTGTAGGACGGCACCCGGCGGGCGAAGCCGATCGTGAGCACGCCGGCGTCCAGCACGTTGCCGATCCAGGCCAGCTCGGCGTCGGAGGCCCCGCGCTGGCGCCCGGACTCCAGCAGCCGCCGCCTGGCCTGGGCCACCAGCCGGCCCCGCAGCAGCCTGCGGATCGCCCAGATCTGCGCCGGGTCGGCCGCCACCTTGTCCCAGGCCAGCCCGTCGTCGGCGGGCTCGCCGGCCGCGTCCCGCGGCCGGGCCAGGTCGAGGATCTCCGGCGCTACCCAGCTCGGGGCGTGCACGCCGTTGGTGACCGATCCGATCGGCACCTCCGCGGTGTCGAAGCCCGGCCACAGGCCGGTGAACATCTGCCGGCTCACCTCGCCGTGCAGCCGGCTCACGCCGTTGACCCGCTGGGCCAGCCGCATGCCCATGACCGCCATGTTGAACACGGCCGGGTCGCCGCCCGGATAGGTCTCCGCGCCAAGGGCCAGCACCCGGTCGCAGGGCAGCGCCGGATCCGCGGCGTCCCCGCTGAACTGGCGCTCCACCAGCTCGCGGCCGAACCTGTCGATGCCGGCCGGCACCGGGGTGTGGGTGGTGAACACGGTGCCGGCCCGGCACATCTCCGCCGCCTCGTCGAAGCTCAGGCCGTCCCGCACGTACTCCCGGATCCGCTCCACGCCGAGGAACCCGGCATGGCCCTCGTTGGTGTGGAACACCTCGGGATCGGGGTGGCCGGTGATCGCGCAGTACGCCCGCACCGCCCGGACCCCGCCGATGCCCAGCAGCAGTTCCTGCCGCAGCCGGTGATCGCTGCCGCCGCCGTAGAGCCGGTCGGTGACCTCGCGCAGGGACGGCTCGTTCTCCTCCACGTAGGAGTCGAGCAGCAGCAACGGGACGCGGCCGACGCTGGCCACCCAGACCTGGGCGGCCAGCGCGGCGCCGCCGGCCAGCGCCACGCTGATCCGGACACCGCTCCCCTGGTGCTCGCGCAGCAGGGTCAGCGGCAGGCCGTTGGGGTCGCTGGCCGGGTAATGCTCGGTCTGCCAGCCCTCGGGGGACAGCGACTGGGTGAAATAGCCGTGCCGGTACAGCAGGCCGACTCCGATCAGCGGCACGCCGAGGTCGCTGGCGGCCTTGAGGTGGTCCCCGGCCAGGATGCCAAGACCGCCGGAGTACTGCGGCAGCGCCGCGGTGATGCCGTACTCGGGCGAGAAGTAGGCGATGCCGGCCGGCCGGCCGTCCGGGCCGGCGCCGGACTGGTACCAGCGCGGCAGTGCCAGGTAGTCGCCCAGGTCGGCGGCGGCGTCGCCGAGGCGCTGCAGGAACTCCTCGTCGCCGGCCAGCTCCGCCAGCCGGGCGGGCGGCACCTCGGCCAGCAGCGCGGCGGGCACATGGTCGGCCCGCTCCCATCCGGCCGGGTCGATCGAGGCGAACAGTGCCAGCGTCTGCGAGTGCCAGGACCAGCGCAGGTTCAGCATCAGCCGATGCAGCGGCGCGAGCTGCTCGGGCAGGACCGGGTGCACGGTGAACCGGCGGATTGCTCTCACGCAGAGCGACCCTAATGCGTACTTCGAGTGAGCGGTAACGCCGGCCGCGAGATCGCCGGCACTCCTGCGGCGGGTTCGGCGGATGGGCCCCGGCTCGGCTGGGTAGCTTTCAGGCGTGATCGGGCGGATTCCCATAGCTGATGTGCAGCCGTTGCTGGACTGCGGCCGGCGGCCGGCCAAGGCGGTCCCCGGCGAGATCTTCCGGGTCAGCGCCACCGTGTTCCGCGAGGGACACGAGATGCTCGGGGCCGGCGTGGTGCTGCGCGACCCGGGCGGCCGGAGGCGGCCGCTGATCCGGATGCGCGAGCTCGCGCCGGGCTCGGACCGGTACGGCGCCGACGTCGCCGCCGACGCCACCGGCCTGTGGCACTTCCAGGTCGAGGCGTGGGGCGACCCGATCGGGCACTGGCAGCACGACGCGGGCATCAAGATCCCGATCGGCCAGGACACCGAGCTGATGCTGACCGAGGGAGCACGGCTGTTCGAGCGCGCGGCCGCGCAGATCCGGCCAGCTTCCCCGGGCCGCCCGGGCGCGCAGCCGGGCGCGCGGGCGGTCGCGGCGGCGGTCGCGCAGGCGCAGGCAAGGACAGCCAGGGCGGCCCTGGACGCGCTGGCCGCCACGCTGCGCGACCGCGGCGTACCGCCGCTGGACCGGCTGGCCGCGGCGCTCAGCCCGGACATCGCCGCGGTGCTGGCCGCGTTCCCGCTGCGCGAGCTGCTCACCCGGTCGGCCGCCTGCCCGCTGATCGTGCACCGGGAACGAGCCCTGTACGGCTCGTGGTATGAGTTCTTCCCGCGCTCGGAGGGAGCGCGGATCGACCCCGACGGCCTGGCCCGGCCGCAGTCCGGCACGCTGCGCACCGCCGCGCGGCGGCTGGACGCGATCGCCGGGATGGGCTTCGACATCGTCTACCTGCCGCCGGTGCACCCGATCGGCCGCACCGCGCGCAAGGGCCCGAACAACTCCACCAGCGCCGGTCCCGGCGACCCCGGCTCGCCGTGGGCCATCGGCTCGGAGGCGGGCGGGCACGACGCGATCCATCCCGATCTCGGCACCCTGGACGACTTCGACGCGTTCGTCGGCCGGGCCCGCGAGCTCGGCCTGGAGGTGGCGATGGACTTCGCGCTCCAGTGCTCGCCCGACCACCCCTGGGTACACAAGCACCCGGACTGGTTCACCGCCCGCGCCGACGGCAGCATCGCCTACGCGGAGAACCCGCCCAAGCGCTACCAGGACATCTACCCGCTCAACTTCGACAACGACCCGGAGGGCATCTACGCCGAGATCCTGCGGGTGCTGCGGTTCTGGATGGACCGCGGCATCCGGGTGTTCCGGGTGGACAACCCGCACACCAAGCCGCTGCGGTTCTGGGACCGGCTGCTCGCCGAGGTGGCCGGGACCGACCCGGACGTGCTGTTCCTGGCCGAGGCCTTCACCCGGCCGGCCATGATGCACGGGCTGGCCAGGATCGGGTTCCACCAGTCCTACACCTACTTCACCTGGCGCAACCACGCCGACGCGCTGACCGGGTACCTGACCGAGCTGTCCGGCCCGGCCGCCGCCTACATGCGGCCGAACTTCTTCGTCAACACCCCGGACATCCTCAGTGATTACCTCCAGCACGCGGGCCCGGCGGCGTTCGCCGTCCGGGCCGTGCTCGCCTCGATGCTGTCGCCGGCCTGGGGCGTCTACTCCGGCTTCGAGCTGTGCGAGAACGAGCCGGCCCGGCCGGGCAGCGAGGAGTACCTGAACTCGGAGAAGTACCAGTACCGGCCGCGGGACTGGGCGCGCGCACAGCAGGCCGGGCTCGGCATCGCGCCCTTCATCACCGCGCTGAACCGGATCCGCCGGGCTCACCCCGCCCTGCACCAGCTGCGCAATCTGGTGTTCCACTACCCGGATCAGCCGGACCTGCTGTGTTTCTCCAAGAGCACCGCAGGGGCGCCGGACGGGCCCAGGCCGGGCGACACGGTGCTGATAGTCGTTAATCTCAACCCGCACCAGGCCCGTGAGGCTACTGTCTGGCTCGACGGTTCCGCGCCGGGCATCGACGTGACCGCCGGGCTTCGGCGTGACCGACGAGCTGACCGGCGCGTCCTACCGGTGGGGCCAGGCGAACTACGTGCGGCTCGACCCGGCAACGACGCCGGCCCACATCTTCACCGTCTGGGGCTAGCCGGTCAGCTGTGCCGTCACGAGTTAGCTCGCCAGGCAGATATACAGGACACGGGCGACGGCGCCGGGGCAGGCAGGGCCTGCGGCACCGGTGCGGGATGACGGACCGGCAGGAGAGAGCCAAGTGGTGAAGCGGTGATGCACCCCCAGTCACAGCGACACGACCCGCTGCCGTCCGGGCTGCTGCCGTCCTTCCGCGGCCCGGCGGTGCCCACCGAGCCGGTGCCCGACTCGTTCTCCTTCGACAAGCCAAGGGATCCGAACTGGTACAAGCACTCGGTCTTCTACGAGGTACTGGTCCGCGGCTTCCACGACTCCAACGGCGACGGCACCGGCGACCTCAAGGGCCTCACCTCCCGGCTGGACTACCTGCAGTGGCTCGGCATCGACTGCATCTGGCTGCTGCCGATCTACGCCTCGCCGCTGCGCGACGGCGGGTACGACATCGCCGACTTCACCGCGATCCTGCCCGAGTTCGGCACCATCGGTGACTTCGTGGAGCTGGTCGAGGCCGCGCACGAGCGGGGCATCCGGGTGATCGCCGACCTGGTGATGAACCACACCAGCGAGGCGCACCCGTGGTTCCAGGCCTCCCGCAGCGACCCGGACGGGCCGTACGGCGACTTCTACGTCTGGTCCGACACCGACGACCGGTACCCGGAGGCCCGGGTCATCTTCGTCGACACCGAGCAGTCCAACTGGACCTTCGACCAGGTCCGCGGGCAGTACTACTGGCACCGGTTCTTCTCCCACCAGCCGGACCTCAACTACGAGAACCCGCTGGTGCAGGACGCGATGCTGGAGGTGCTGCGGTTCTGGCTGGACCTGGGCATCGACGGGTTCCGGCTGGACGCGGTGCCGTACCTGTACGAGCGGGAGGGGACGAACTGCGAGAACCTGAAGGAGACGCACGAGTACCTGAAGCGGATCCGGGCCGAGGTGGACCGGCTGTACCCGGACCGGGTGCTGCTGGCCGAGGCGAACCAGTGGCCGGCCGACGTGGTGGAGTACTTCGGCGACCCGACGGTCGGCGGGGACGAGTGCCACATGGCGTTCCACTTCCCGCTGATGCCGCGGATCTTCATGGCGGTCCGGCGGGAGCAGCGCTACCCGATCTCGGAGATCCTGGCCCAGACCCCGCAGATCCCCTCCGGCTGCCAGTGGGGCATCTTCCTGCGCAACCACGATGAGCTGACGCTGGAGATGGTCACCGACGACGAGCGCGACTACATGTACGCCGAGTACGCCAAGGACCCGCGGATGAAGGCCAACATCGGGATCCGGCGCAGGCTCGCCCCGCTGCTGGACAACGACCGCGGCCAGCTCCAGCTGTTCACCGCCCTGCTGCTGTCGCTGCCCGGCTCGCCGGTGCTCTACTACGGCGACGAGATCGGGATGGGCGACAACATCTGGCTGGGCGACCGGGACGGGGTGCGCACGCCGATGCAGTGGACCCCGGACCGCAACGCCGGCTTCTCCGGCTGCGACCCGGCCCGGCTGTACCTGCCGCTGCTGATGGACCCGATCTACGGCTACCAGGCGCTGAACATCGAGGCGCAGCAGAAGAACCCGGGCTCGCTGCTGCACTGGACCCGGCGCATGATCGAGATCCGCAAGCGGCACCCGGTGTTCGGCACCGGCAGCTGCGAGGAGCTGAGCTCCTCCAACCCCAGCGTGCTGGCCTTCGTCCGGGAGATCGCCGAACCGGGCCAGAGCCCGGCCGGCGCGGACCGGATCCTGTGCGTGAACAACCTGTCCAGGTTCCCCCAGCCGGTGGAGCTGGACCTGAGCCGGTTCCGCGGCTCGGTCCCGATCGAGTGCATGGGCGGGGTCACCTTCCCGTCCATCGGCGAGCTCAGCTACCTGCTCACGCTGCCCGGCCACGGCTTCTACTGGTTCCTGCTCCAGCCGCCCGCCCAGTAGCCTCGCCGGGGGCAAATCAGCAGACTCTGGATCGAATCGGCTGTCCCTGTTTACCCTGATCCCAGCCGGGCACATCGCAGCATTGTCGGCTTCACCGGCCAGGAGGCGCGATTTCGCCGTCCTGGGCCGACCCCGACCGTGTTCGGGAGCTTAACCGCTGTTTGAGTGACTGGCGTGATCCGCGGGATTTGCCGCGGCACCAGGGACGAGCGAGTAACGAGGTCGATCTGCAGTCATGACATTTGCCGATGCACTGGCCAGGTGGCTGCCGCTCCAGCGCTGGTACTCCGGCGCCGGGACTGCCATCCATGACCTGTCCATCGCCGCGGATGTCTCGCTCCGGGACGGCGACCCTAGCCTTCGGCACCTGATCGTCATCGTCCCGGCCGGCCACGAGACCGTCCGGTACCAGGTGCTCGCCGGGTTCCGGTCCCGGCTGCCCGCCTGGCTCAGCCACGCGGTCATCGGCCCGGCGCCCGGCGGCATGACCGGGTACGACGCCCTGCACGACCCCGAGCTTGCCAGCCTGCTGCTGCGCGGCATCGCCGGCCAGCGCACGGCCGGCGGCCTGCGGTTCGCGAGGGAGCCAGGCGCGGCGATCGAGGACTGGCCGGACGCCCGGGTGCTGCGGACCGAGCAGAGCAACACCAGCGTGGTCTTCGGCGAGTCGGCGATCCTCAAGGTGCTGCGGCGGCCGTTCGCCGGCTGCAATCCCGACCTGGAGGTGACCGGGGCGCTGTGGCGGCTCGGCTCGTCCCGGATCGCCGCCCCGCTCGGCTGGATCGACACCAGGTTCGGCAGCGAGCCGGCCCTGCTCGCGGTGCTGTCGGAGTACCTGCCGCACACGACCGACGGCTGGTCGCTGGCCGTGAGCGGGCTGCGCGACCTGTACGAGCAGCCCGGCTACGGCAACGGCAGCGGCAACGGCCACCACAGTCCCGGCCGGTACCCGGGCAACGGCCAGCCCGTGCCCGGCGGCCTGCTCGCGGCCCTGGGCGCAGGCCGGACCGCCGACCACGCCAGCGGCCTGCTGGCCGGCGGCTGGATCCATCAGCGCGAGGCCGACCCGACCTTCACCGGCGAGGCCTACCTGCTGGGCCGGGCGACCGCCGAGATGCACGCCGACCTGGCCGCCGCGTTCGGCACCGGCCCCATGCCGGCCAGCGCCCTGACCGCCCTGGCCGGCCGGATGACCGGCGGGCTCGACCTGACCAGCGCCGAAGTGCCCGAGCTACGCAGGCACGCCGACAAGCTGCGCGCCTCCTATGCCGAGCTGCTGGAGATCCCCGGCCCCGTCCCGGTGCAGCGGGTGCACGGCGACTACCACCTGGGCCAGGTGCTGCGCACTCAGGACGGCTGGGTGGCGCTGGACTTCGAGGGCGAGCCGGCCGTCCCGCTGGCCCAGCGCCGGGCACGCTACCCTGCACTCAAGGACGTGGCCGGCATGCTGCGCTCATTCGACTACGCGGCGCGGCATCAGCTGCTCGGCCACCCGGAGGAGGAACGGCTGCACGCCCTTGCCCAGGTATGGGTGGAGCGGTGCCAGGCCGCGTTCTGCGCCGGGTACGCGCACGCCGGCGGGATGGATCCGCTGGCCAACGCCCCGCTGATGCGGGCGCTGATGCTGGAGAAGGCGGTATACGAGGTGCTCTACGAGGCCCGGCACCGGCCGGCCTGGATGTCGATCCCGCTCAAGTCCATCGCGGCGGCGTAGCCGATGACGACCACGGACGAGCCGAGGTCAGCCACGGGCGGCGTGCGGACCGGCAGTACAGACCAGATCAGCCACGCGGAGATCGACCGGATCCTGGCGCGGCACCCACCACGACCCGCACTCGGTGCTCGGCGCCCATCCCGGCCCGGACGGGTTCACGATCCGGGCGCTGCGGCCGCTGGCCGCCTCGGTCACCGCGGTGCTCCCGGACGGGCGCCGGTTCGAGCATGGCGCACCTGCACCAGGGCGTGTTCTCGGTCACGATTCCGGGCTGACCGCCAGCGACGGCGAGAGCGACCGACTACCGGCTGGCCGTCACCTACCCGGCCGGGCCCGGCCGAGGACGAGCCAGGCCGAGACGATCACCGACGACCCGTACCGGCACCTGCCCACGCTGGGCGAGATGGACCTGCACCTGATCGCCGAGGGCCGGCACGAGGCGCTGTGGCAGGTGCTGGGCGCGCACGTCCGCGGGGACGCGGGCACGTCGTTCGCGGTCTGGGCGCCGAACGCGCGCGGGGTGCGGGTGATCGGCGACTTCAACCACTGGGACGGGCGCGCGCACCCGATGCGCTCGCTCGGCCGGACCGGGGTCTGGGAGCTGTTCGTCCCCGGCGCGGCCGCCGGAACCCGCTACAAGTACGACATCTGCGGGCCGGACGGACGCTGGCACCGCAAGGCGGACCCGGTGGCCACCCGGGCCGAGGCGCCGCCGGCCACCGCGTCGGTCGTCTGCGAGTCCGGCTACCAGTGGGGCGACCAGGACTGGCTGGCGGCACGCTCGGCCGCCGACCCGCTCCGCGCGCCGATGAGCGCGTACGAGGTCCACATCGGCTCCTGGCGGCCGGGACTTTCCTATCTAGAGCTGGCCGCGGAGCTCGTTTCGTATGTCGCCGAGATGGGCTTCACGCACGTGGAGTTCATGCCGGTGGCCGAGCACCCGTTCGGCGGATCCTGGGGCTACCAGGTCACCTCCTACTACGCGCCGTCGGCCAGGTTCGGCACGCCCGGACGAGTTCCGCCACCTGGTCGACGCGCTGCACCAGGCGGGCATCGGCGTCATCGTGGACTGGGTGCCCGCGCACTTCCCCAGGGACGCCTGGGCGCTGGCCCGATTCGACGGCACGCCGCTGTACGAGCACCCGGATCCCGCAGCGCGGCGAGCACCCGGACTGGGGCACGCTGATCTTCGACTACGGCCGCCCCGAGGTGCGCAACTTCCTGGTCGCCAACGCGGTGTACTGGCTGGAGGAATTCCACATCGACGGGCTGCGGGTGGACGCGGTCGCCTCGATGCTGTACCTGGACTACTCGCGCGCCGACGGCCAGTGGACCCCCAACGCCTACGGCGGCCGGGAGAACCTGGACGCGGTCTCGTTCCTGCAGGAGGTCAACGCGACCTGCTACAAGCGGGTGCCGGGCATCGTGATGATCGCCGAGGAGTCCACCGCCTGGCCGGGCGTCACCCGGCCCGCGCACCTGGGCGGGCTCGGGTTCGGGCTGAAGTGGAACCTGGGCTGGATGCACGACACGCTGAACTACCTGGGCTACGACCCGGTGTTCCGGCGTCTACCACCACAACGAGCTGACGTTCTCGATGATGTACGCGTTCAGCGAGAACTTCGTGCTGCCGCTGTCGCACGACGAGGTGGTGCACGGCAAGGGCTCCCTGCTGGCCAAGATGGCCGGGGACCGGTGGCGGCAAGTTCGCCTCGCTGCGGGCCCTGTTCGCGTACATGTGGGCGCATCCGGGCAAGCAGCTGCTGTTCATGGGATCGGAGTTCGGCCAGAACGGCGAGTGGTCGGAGCAGGCCGGGACCGACTGGCTGGCGCTGGCCGGACCGGAGCACACCGGGCTGCAGCGGCTGGTCGCCGACCTGAACGCGGTCTACCGGGCCACCCCGGCGCTGTGGGCGCGGGACTTCACCCCGGATGGCTACGCCTGGATCGACGCGAACGACAACGTGGGCAACGTGGTGTCGTTCCTGCGCTTCGGGTCGGGGCCGGACGGCAGCGCCTGCCGGCGGGCGGGCCCGGGATGATCGCGTGCGTGGCGAACTTCTCCGGGGCGCCGCACCGCGACTACCGGATCGGGCTGCCGGTGGCCGGCCGCTGGCGCGAGGTGATCAACACCGACGCGCAGGTGTACGGCGGCAGCGGGGTCGGCAACCTCGGCGGCATCGAGGCGGTGCCGCAGGAGTGCCATGGCCAGCCCGCCTCCGCCGTGCTCACGCTGCCGCCGCTGGGCGTGCTCTGGCTGGCGCCCGACGACCAGCAGTAGCCTGGCACCGAGATGGACGAGGGACTGCAGGCGAGCGAGCCCGAGCACGAGCCGGTTCCGGCCGACGCGGCCGAGCGGGTGGCGGCAGCGGGCCGCGGCCGGGATCGCGCCGGGCCGGATGCCGGCCATCTACCTCGGCCACGGCGCGCCGCCGCTGGTCGACGACCCGCTCTGGGTGGTCCAGCTGGCGGCGTGGGCCAGGGCGCTGCCGCGGCCCCGGGCGGTGCTGATGGTGTCCGCGCACTGGGAGTCGGCCCCGCTGACGATCGGGGCCACCCGTGACGGCGTGCCGCTGATCTATGACTTCGGCGGCTTCCCTGAGCGTTACTACCGGGCCAGGTACCCGGCACCGGGCAGCCCGTGGCTGGCCGCCGGGTGCGCGCGCTGCTGCCGTCCGGAGAGCCGGTGACCGAGGATGGCGAGCGCGGCCTGGATCACGGCGCCTACGTGCCGCTGACCGTCATGTACCCGGACGCGGACGTGCCGGTGCTCCAGGTCTCCATGCCCACGCTGGACCCGGCCCGGCTGCTGCGGATCGGGGCGGCGCTGCGGCCGCTGCGGGACGAGGGCGTACTGATCGTGGGCAGCGGCTTCCTGACCCACGGGCTGCCGTTCCTGCGGGACTACCGGTTCGACGCCCCGCCTCCCGGCTGGTCGTCGGAGTTCGACCTGTGGGCGGGCGAGGCGCTGGACCGCGGCGACGTGGACGCGCTGGCCGCCTTCAGCCGCGCGCCGGGCGCCAGGTACGCGCACCCGACCACCGAGCACTTCGCCCCGCTGTTCGTGACGCTGGGCGCCGCGGACGGCCCGGCGCCGCCGGTGACCACGATCACCGGCTACTGGCTCGGCCTGGCCAAGCGGTCGGTCCAGGTCGCCTAGCGCCCATACTGTTCCTCCGAACCCAGCGGGCTCGACTGACGCGGCAGCGCAGCAGATGCCGGCGCCAGGCATAAGCTCGCCGGGTGGCTCCCGAACCGGTCAGGTACACCTCTGCGGACGAAGACAGCGGCCGGTGGAAAGGCTTCCCGTTCCGAGACGGTGACATCGTCATCAGCACGCGGTCGAAGACTGGCACGACCTGGGTGCAGATGATCTGCGCGCTGCTCATTTTCCAGACGCCCCAGCTGGATGGGCCGATCGGCTGGTACTCACCGTGGCTGGACCGGCTGATCCGCCCGAAGGAGGAGATGTTCGCCCGCCTGGAGGCCCAGCAGCATCGCCGGTTCATCAAGACGCACACGCCGCTGGACGGCCTGCCGATCGATCCGCGCGCCACCTACATCGTCATCGGCCGGCATCCGCTGGACTCGGCGGTCTCGCTCTACTACCAGGGCCAGAACATCAACCGGGCCCGGCAGCGGCAGCTGACCCAGGAGCTGACCGGGCAGCCAGCGCCGGCCGAGCCGGACAGCCCGCACAAGCCGGTGCGGGAATGGCTGCTGGACTGGATCGATGACGACGCCGGCCCGCGCCAGCACCTGGACTCGATCCGCGGCGTGCTCTGGCACGATTCCGATGCCTGGGCGCGGCGGTCCGCGCCGAACATCGTGCTGCCGCACTACGCCGAGCTGTCCGCTGACCTGGACGGCCAGATGCGCTGGCTCGCAAGCCGGCTGGGCATCACCGTGCCCAGCTCAGCCTGGCCAGGCCTAGTCGAAGCGGCCACGTTCACAAGCATGCGTGCTGCCGCCGAGAAGATCACCGGCTCCGGGCAGACCCTGAAAAGCGCCGCGGCCTTCTTCCGGCGCGGCACCTCCGGAGCCGGGGCTGAGCTGCTCACCGGCGACCAGCTGTCCCACTACCACGCACGCGCCTCCGAACTGGCCCCGGCGGACATGCTGCACTGGCTGCACCGTCCCTAGCCAATTTAAGTGCCGTTGCAGTATCAAGGTCTGCTGCCCGCTGGACGCGCGTCGCGGGGCCTGCTGAAGGTCGTCGGCAGCGCGCGAATTCGACTGCCTGAGCAAGCGAATCTGCCAGCCAGGCCGGGTCCTAGCCCGAGTTTCCGGGCAGGCCAGCATCTGGCAGAGTGTTTCGCCTGTTAGGAAGGGGTTTCCGGGCTCGTCGGCGCCTATGACCTAACTGGGGGCGCTTGGCGGTTCAGCTGGAAGGTCTGGATGAGTTTGTCCTGGGTGCCGGTGGTCTCGGTGAGCATCCGGCGTGCTTGGGGCCGTCCTCGTTCGGCGGGGTAGATCAGGACGGTCTCGGCGATGCCGGCGAGCTGGGTCAGGAGCTCGCGAACTGACATGTGCAGCCCGGCGCGGTCGGCTTGGAGACGGAGCAGGTGCGCGATCTGCAGGGCCAGGACGCAGGTGAAGGTGTGGACGCGGATGTTGTGCTCGGTCCAGTGGAACATCGGGGAGAACGAGACGACGCGGGTGTCTTTCATCTGACGGAACGAGAACTCGGCCTCGGACTGGGACCGGTAGCCGGCGATCACCTCGGCCACGGGCCAGTCGTCGTGGTCGGTGATCAGCACGTGCTTGCCGAAGATCTCCTCTTCCAGGGCTGCGCGCGCGTTCTTGTCGATGCTCCAGGCCAGGCGGAGGTCCTTGGGCTTGTCGCCGGGTAGCTGCCAGGTGATGACCCGGCGCACCCAGGCGTCATGGGTGATCTTGCCGATCTCGGCTTCCACCCTGGCGCGGGCCCGGCGGGTCTTGCCGCGGGCCAGGGTGGCGGCCAGCTCGTCCAGCTTGCGGCCGGCCTTGGCCAGGGTGGTGCCGTCGAAGCCGCGGGCCTGGTGTTCGTGCAGTTCGGGGGAATGCGTCAAGATCGCCCGGCGCTCGGTGCCGTAGACGTCGCGGCGGGTGTCGCAGGCGGTCAGGCCGCCGAACCGGCCCTTATCGACGACGGAACGGGCGCTGGCGGGCAGGGCGAGCAGGTCACGGCAGTCACTGGCGGGCACCGACCCCGCGTAGTGCAGGTTCGTGCCCGCCAGCAGCGCGAAGTTGGCTTCGGAGTTCTGGCAGGCGTCGAAGACGACGGTCATCTCGGTGCCGTCTTGCCCGGCTGCGGCGGCCAGGGCGCCGTGCCGGGCGGCCAGGGTCTTGATCATGTCCGGGAACTGGGTGACGTCCGGCTTGCTGCCCGGGTAGGCGTGCGATAGCAGCGGGACGCCACCGTCCCGGGTGACGACCAGGCCCAGGCCGACCAGCCGCAGGTCACTGCGTTTCTGCTTGGCCTTGCCCCGCTGCGCGATCGGCGCACGCTCGTTGCCGGTATCGATGAACGTGGCGAAGTTCGTCATGTCCAGCGCCACCGAGCTGGTGTCCAGCCCGAACCGGGCGCACGCCGCCAGCGCCAGCTTCTCCTCGATCCGCGGCAGCGCGTCCAGCGGTACCGCGTGGAACGCGTCCCAGAACCGGCGGTGATCCAGCGCCGCGGCGCCGATCTTGGTGAACCGGTCCGCCGCCGTGGTGCGCCACCAGTCCGCCAGCCCCCTCTTGGAGCACGGATCCACCACCCGGTTCAGCGCGGCCAGCGCCAGGTAGGTGCCCGGCGACAGCGGCAGCCCGGGCGGGCCGGCCCCGGCTTCCCCGTCGATGACCGCAGCCACGCCCAGATCGGCCAGCAGCCCCCACGCCGCGGCCACCGCCCCGAAGTCCAGGTGCCGGGTCCGCTCGGGCAGCATCCGCTCCTCGCGGGCATCCAGCAGCGCCTCCACCTCGGCCGCGGTGCCCACGTACCGCTCGGAGATCATCTTCGGCTTGCCGTCCACCCAGCCCATCTCGCGCAGGTACCAGTACGGCCGGCCGCTGATCACCTTCTTGTACAGGCTCGCCATAATTTAGGTCATAGGCCAAAACGAGAGCACAGTCAAGCACCAGAAGCGGTGTGTCACAAGGGCAAACCCCGTCAGGTCACCTCGCGGCCAGCAGCCGGAAACCCATGATCATCGGAAACTCGGGCTAGCGCCGCGTCGCGCGCGGCTGGCCCGGCGCCTGGACTGGCCGCAGCAGGTCAAGGAGCCAGCGCGGCCCGGTCACCGCCGCTCCGGCGGACTGGCAGCGGGCGCGCAGCTCCCGGTCCGCGGTCACCACCAGCCGACGTCCGGCCAGCTGCGCGGGCCAGCCGGGCGATCGCATCGTCGCCGCTGCCCTCGGCGGCCACGAGCTGCACCGGCTCCAGCCGTGCTGACTCGACCCTTGCCGACTCGACCCGTGCCGATCCGGCCGTGACCGGTTCCGCCAGTTCCGGCTCGGCCGGTGCCACGGCGCGCCGGGCCGCGCCCTCGACCACCAGCACGTAGCGGGGATACCAGCGCTCCAGGGCCGGTGCCGATACCACGTCAGGCAGCCCGGCCAGGCCCTGGCCGGCCAGGGCAGACAGCTCCCGGCCGAGCCGGGTGGCGGCCCCGGCCCGGTCCCGCCACCAGCCATCCGGCCGCGAGCCCATCACGTTGGCCGCGTCCACGATCACCGTCAGCGGCGCCAGCGCGTCCCGCAGCACCGGCCACTGCGCGGCGAACCCCGGATGCAGTGCCAGCCCGGCCACACCGGCGGCCGGCACCCAGGCGACTTCGCTGCTCTCCGCGCTGGCGGCCCGGGCGGCGAACGGTGCGCCGGCCGCGGCCAGCACGGTGTGGTAGGCCCAGCCGCCGTGATCGTCGGCCAGCACACCGCGGATGCTGACCAGCTCCGCCGGGATGGCGCACTCCTCGGCCGCCTCGCGCAGGGCCGCGGCGACCGGCGGCTCGTGGCTGTCCCTGGCCCCGCCCGGCGGGGCCCAGGTACCGCCGTGGTTCACCCACCGGCTCCGGCGCTGGAGCAGCACCAGGTCCCGCCCGGCCTGGTCCGGGGCGCAGGCCAGCAATCCGGCGGCGCCGTACCGGCCCCAGTGCCGGTGACCCTGCGCGCACCGGACCCAGCCGTTCCCGTCCCGGTTAGCCATCGCGGCCGACGATAGCGTGCCAGCGCACCGTGCAGGGCCGGCGGCTTGCGGAAGACCAGGCCGCGGGGCGGCGGGCCGCCCCGGTCCGGGTCCAGCCGCAGGCCGGGCAGCCCGTCAAGCAGCGCGCCGACCGCCGCGCTTGTCTCCAGCCTGGCCAGGTGCGCGCCCAGGCAGAAGTGCGGGCCGCGGGCGAACGCCAGGTTGCGCCGGGCGCTGCCGCGGCGCAGGTCGAACCGGTCCGGGTCGCCGAACAGCGCCGGGTCCCGGTTCGCGCCGGCCAGCGACACGGTGACCAGGTCCCGGCGCGATCCCGGCGGTGCCGATCCGCACGTCCGCGGTGGCGTACCGGTCCACCACCGCGGCGGCCGGTTCCAGCCGCAGCGACTCCTCGATCGCGCCCGGCAGCAGGCCGCGGTCGGCCAGCAGCAGGCTGAGCTGGCCGGGATGGCTGAGCAGGTGCCAGACCGCGTTGCAGATCATGCCCTCGGTGGTCTCGATCCCGCCGAACATCATTACCGCGGCGTTCGAGACCACCTCGCTGTCCTCAGCCCGCCCTGACCGGCCGACGCGCGGCGGCCAGCAGGCTGGAACCGCCCGGCCGGGCCATGGCCCGCCGAAGCCGGCCCGCGAGCAGGCCGAACGCCTCGGCCCCGCCGAAGCGCCCGATCCCGGCGTCCCGGCTCCCGGGGCCCGTCCGCCGTCCTGTCCTGCTGCGCGGCCAGCGCGGACACGGCGCCGACGATCGCGTCATACCAGCCAGCACCTTGCCCGGCGCGTCTCGCCCAGCCCGAGCACCTCGGCGACAACGGCGACCGCCAGCGGCCCGGCGAGGCCGCGGCGAAGCTCGGCCGGTCCGTCCCGCCCGTCCGGGCGAGCGCGGCGACCAGGCGGGCCGCCTCGTCGACGTACGCGGCCAGCCTGGCCCGCACCGCGGCGAGCGGAATGACGCGACGAACGGGTCCCGGTGCCGCCCGTGCTCCGCGCCGTCCAGCGAGAGCATGCTCGGCCCGACCACCCGGGCCGTGGAGAAACGCGGATCGTCGACGGTGAACAGGCTGCTGTCCCGCAGCACCCGCAGGGCGATGTCGCGCCGGGTGACCAGCCAGCCGCCGAGTGCGGGCAGCCACGACACCGGTTCTCGCGCCCGCAGCCGCCGCAGCAGCGGTGCGGATCGCCGTCAAGCTCGGCGATCGTCGCCGCGGCGCCGAGCGGGAAAGCGCTGCGGCGGCCCAGGGCGGCTGGCGGCGGATTCTTTTGCGGGAACCTCAGGCGAACCGGCCACCCCGTGACCTTACCACTGCGGCCGGCCGCAGCAGCCTCGGCGCTTTCCGACGGGCCACCGCCCGTAGGCTGGCCGCATGGCAGACTCGACGCTCCGCAGCCGGATCTCCGGGATCGGCCAGCGGTGGACCGCGCCGCTGATCCTGGAGCTTGACCTGACCGAAGGGATCGCGGAGGCCAGGCCCGCTGATCCGGTGTCGGCGCGCTGGCCCGGCACCGGCTGACGCTGGCCGACGTGCTGGACGGCCTGCGCCGGGCCCGCGACGACGAGCGGGTCAGGGCACTAGTCGTCAAGGTCGGCGGGCGGCCGATCGGGCTGGCCCAGGTCCAGGAGCTGCGACGGGCGGTCGAGCAGTTCCGCGACGGCCGGGAAGCTGACGGTCGCCTGGGCCGAGTCGTTCGGCGAGTTTTCCGCTGGCAACGTCCAGTACTACCTGGCCACCGCGTTCGACACGATCTACCTGCAGCCTTCCGGCGACCTCGGGCTGACCGGAATAGCCGTCGAGCGGATGTTCCTGCGCGAGGCGATGGACAGGCTCGGAGTGAGTTCCAGGTCGCCAAGCGGCACGAGTACAAGAGCGCGGCCGAACAGGTGACCGAACGCGGGTTCTCCGGCCGGCCAGGCAGGCCACCGAGCGGCTCACCGCGTCGATCACCGAGCAGCTCGTCACGGCGATCACCGGCGCAGGCGGGATCGCCGCGGACGAGGTGAGGCGCCTGATCGACCGCGGCCCGTACCTCGCCGCCGGGGCGCTGGAGGCGGGCCTGGTCGACGCGCTCGGCTACCGCGACGAGGTGTACGCGAGCGTGCGCAAGCAGGCCGGCCCCGAGGCGCTCTGCTGCAGTGCTCGGGCGGTACCTGCGCTCCGGGCGCTGGCCGAGCGGGCCAGCGCGGCTGCCCGCCCGCGGGAACCGGTGGTCGCGCTGGTCCACGCCACCGGGCCGATCCGGCGCGGCCGCAGCGGGCGCGGCCCGCTGTCGGGCGGTCGATGGGCTCGGACACGATCGCGGCGGCGCTGCGCTCGGCGGCCGCCGACGACCGGGCCCGCGCGATCGTGCTGCGGGTCAACAGCCCCGGCGGCTCCTACGTCGCCTCGGACACGATCTGGCGCGAGGTGGTGCGGGCCAGGGCGGCGGGCAAGCCGGTGGTGGTGTCCATGGGCGACGTGGCCGCCTCCGGCGGCTACTTCATCTCGATGGCGGCGGACGCGATCGTGGCCCAGCCCGGCACGGTCACCGGATCCATCGGCGTGCTGTCCGGCAAGCCGGTGCTGGGCAGGCTGCTGGGCCGGGCCGGGGTGACCACCGACTCGGTCACCCAGGCCGAGCACGCGGCCATGTTCGGCACCGCGCACCCGTTCACCGAGGACGAGTGGGAGCTGGTCAACAGCTGGCTGGATCACATCTACGCCGACTTCACCGGCAAGGTGGCCCGCGGCCGCGGGATGTCCGCCGAGCGGGTGCACGAGCTGGCCAGGGGCCGGGTCTGGACCGGCGCGGACGCGAAGGAGAACGGCCTGGTCGACGAGCTCGGCGGGCTGGACGCCGCGGCCGCCATCGCCCGCCGCCGGGCCGGGCTGCCGGACACCGCGCCGCTGCGGGCCTACCCGCGAGTGCGGCCGCTTGACCGGCTGCGCCCGGCCGGCTCGAGCGAGGCCGCCGCGGCCGCCGCAGCCGGGCTGCTGGCGGAGAGCTGGGGCCCGGCCTGGCGGCTGGCGGCAGGGCGGGGCTGCCGCCGTACGGGCCGCTGATGCTGCCGGGCAGCTGGACATTCGAGTGACAGAACGGTCTGACGGGGCCGGCTCGCCGCCGGAATCGCCGCCGCGCTGGCCGCCTTCGCCACCGGCGTCACCCTGGTCACGGTGGCCGACGGCCGGGACGACATCGGCACCACGGTCAGCGCGTTCTGCCCGGTGTCGCTGGACCCCCGCTGGTACTGGTGTCGCTGCAGGCCGGCGGCTACCCGGCCGAGGTGCTCGGCCGGGTGGACCGGTTCGCGGTGACGCTGCTGGCGGCCGGCCAGCGGGCGCTGGCCGGCCGGTTCGCGGCGGCCGGCCGGCCCGGCGCCCGGCTGCTGCTCGACGGGGTGCCGCACCGTCGCGGCGCCGCCTCCGGCGCGCTGATCGCCGACGGCGGGCTGACGGCGCTGGAGTGCGAGGCCAGCCAGCGGGTTCCCGCGGGAGATCACCTGCTGGTGATCTCCCGGGTGCTCGGCGTGGCCTACCTGGCCGAGGCCGCGCAGCCGCTGATCCGCTTCCGCGGCCGTTACCCCGCCCTGACGGGCTAGCGGCCCTCGTGCGGTATCCCCGGTCGGACCCTGCTGATACCAATGGCCGCATGAGCGCACCCCCTGGCCCGGCGCCCTCGGCGACCGATCAACCAGGTCATGGCCGCGGCGCAGCGCTGCCTGCGCGCCCTGGCGGGCCAGGACGCCCGCCTGCGCCCCGATCAGTGGAGCGCGATCAGGGCACTCGTGGTTGACCGCGGGCGCGCCCTGGTCGTGCAGCGCACCGGGTGGGGAAAGTCGGCGGTGTACTTCATCGCCACGGCCCTGCTGCGCGAGCGCGGCGCCGGCCCGACCATTATCGTGTCGCCGCTGCTGGCGCTCATGCGCAACCAGATCTCCGCCGCCGGGCGGGCCGGTATCCGGGCCGCCACGGTCAACTCGTCCAACCCCGAGGACTGGGAGGAGATCTACGCCGGGATCCAGGCCGATCAGACCGACGTCCTGCTCGTCAGCCCCGAGCGGCTCAACAACCCCGGCTTCCGTGACCGGGTCCTGCCCCGCCTCACCAGCTCGGCCGGGATGCTCGTCATCGACGAGGCGCACTGCATCTCCGACTGGGGCCACGATTTCCGGCCCGACTACCGGCGGCTGCGCGAGGTGGCGGCGGGACTGCCGCCCGGCGTGCCGGTGCTCGCCACCACCGCGACCGCCAACGCGCGGGTCACCAGGGATGTAGCGGAACAGCTCGGCACCGGGCAGGGCGGCCCGTCGCCCGCGCTTGTCCTGCGCGGCCCGCTTGACCGTGACAGCCTGCACCTGTCCGTGCTGGCGCTGCCGCACGCGGCGCTGCGGCTTGGCTGGCTCGCCGACCACCTGGGCGGCCTGCCGGGCTCTGGCATCATCTACACGCTGACCGTGGCCGGCGCCCACGATGTGGCGGAGTTCCTGCGGGGCTGCGGGTTCACGGCGAAGGCTTACACCGGGCAGACCGACCCGGCTCAGCGCCTGCAGATAGAGGAGAGCCTGCTCGCCAACGAGCTCAAGGCCGTCGTCGCGACCAGCGCGCTTGGCATGGGATACGACAAGCCCGATCTCGGGTTCATCGTTCATCTGGGGGCGCCGCAGTCGCCGGTCGCCTACTACCAGCAGATCGGGCGGGCAGGCCGGGGCGTGGAACGCGCCGAGGTGATCCTGCTGCCCGCCGCCGAGGACCGCGACATCTGGGCGTACTTCGCCAGCCTCGCGTTCCCGCCCGAGCGCGTGGTCCGCGCCGTCCTTGACGCACTGGCGGGGCCCGGCGGCCCGCTCTCGCTGGCGGCCCTGGAGGCGCAGGTCGACCTGGGGCGCAGCCGGCTGGAAACCATGCTGAAGGTGCTCGACGTGGACGGCGCCGTCCGCCGGGTGAGCGGCGGCTGGGAGGCGACCGGCCAGCCCTGGGCCTATGACGCCGAGCGTTACGCGCGCGTCGCCGCCGAACGGGCGCGCGAGCAGGAGGCCATGCTCGGCTATGTAGCGGCCGCCGGCTGCCGCATGGACTACCTGCGCCGCGAGCTCGACGATCCGGCGGCTGCCGCCTGCGGCCGGTGCGACAACTGCACCGGCATGACGCGCGCGGCAGGGGTCAGCCAGGCGAGCGAGGACGCTGCCCGCGCCCGGCTCCGGCGGCCGGGGGTCACGCTCCAGCCCCGGCGGATGTGGCCGACCGGGATGGCGAAGCTCGGGGTGGCCGTCACGGGCCGCATCTCCGCGGATGAGGTGGCCGAGCCCGGTCGCAGCGTCGGGCGCCTGACCGACATCGGCTGGGGCGCAGCGCTGCGCCGGCTGCTGGCCGACGGCGCACCCGACCAGGCCGTACCCGGCGACCTGTTCAAGGCCGTGGTGCAGGTGCTTGCCGCCTGGGACTGGGGCCAGCGCCCGGCAGCGGTCGTAACGGTGCCGTCGCGGACCAGGCCCGCCATGATCACCGCACTGGGCGAGCGGATCGCGGCCACCGGCAGCCTGGCTTACCTCGGCAGCCTCGGTTACCTGGGCAGCGAGCCGCCAGGGCGCCAGCACAACAGCGCCCAGCGGTTGGCCGCGCTGTCGCGAACCCTCACCGTGCCCGGGCCGCTCCAGGCGGCTCTGGCCACTGCAGGCGGTCCGGTACTGCTGGTGGACGACCGGGTGGACACCGGCTGGACCATGACGCTCGCCGCCCGGCTCCTGCGGGGATGCGGCGCCCCGGCCGTGCTCCCGTTCGCACTCGCGGTCACGAACTGACCGCAGTGACCGGCCAGTGCCCGCGCCGCCGCCGGACACGGCGAGCACCGCGAGCGGCATCGAGCGGGAGCAGGCCAGCGGGCGTGCCGTCGTTGTCTGCCGCGGGGATCATCCTCCTGACGTCCTCGTGAACGAGCGACAGGGTAGGCAACGGCATCGATCGTCTGGGGACCTCTGGCAATGCCATCACAGCCTCCTCGGTTTTAGCGGTGCCGCCGGTACTCGAGCTGGAGTCCGCTGCTGAAGGCGGTGCTGGACAGCAGGTCGAGCGAACGGGACTTGCCGACGTTCTCGAACAACCGGGTGCCCTCGCCCGCCAGGTAAGGGACCAAGGTCACGCGGTACTCGTCGATCAGGTCGAGCCGCGCGAGCGAACGCCAGAAGCTGATGCCGCCGCTGACGACGATGTAACCGTCGGCGCCTCGGCGGAGCTTGTCGACCTCCTCGGCGAGGTCGCCGCTGGCGATGGTGGTGTTGGCCCAGTCGGCGGTCTTGAGCGTGCGGGAGAACACCACCTTGCGCGCGGCGTTGAGGGGCTCGGCGTTGGGATCGTCGGTAGCGGTCGGGAAGTAGCTGGCCATGCTCTGGTAGGCAACCCGGCCCATGATGTGCATGTCCGCACCCGCATAAAACTCGCTCCCGCTGACGTCTTCCGCGGGGTCGTCCGGCAGGTCGCGGCAGAACTGGAAGAACTCGGTGCCCTCGGTGGCGATCAGGCCGTCGAGCGAGTAGTCAAACACGCGCGCTATCAGCTTGCGCATCTCAGAACTCCTTGGTCTCGGGTAGTGCGGGTACCTGATTTAGGGAGACGTGGCCGTGCCGGGTCGCGGCCGTCGCGGGGCTCGGACTAGCCCGCGCATGGTGTCGATTGCCTGCGCCGCGTGAATCGCGCACAAGTAGCGCTTTATGGCATCAACTGCGACCACGGTCACAATCCTGGCACAAATCGCAAGTGATCCGACTTCGGGGCCTCTGACCGTCTGACCGGCCGCACTGCCACCTGAAGGAGCGGCCGTTACTGCCATGATCGCGCGGCGGGGACGCCGCGGGTATGGGCTGCGGCCCCGTTACCCGGGTAGGCCTGTGCCTACCCCGGCCTGGCCCGGGCCCGGTCGCAAGCGCTCCCGGCGGCTCGGCCGGCGGCACGGCGCCGGAGGCGAGGCGGCCGCTCTGCCAGACGGCGGCTGTCAGCGGGACGCCGGGCCGGTAGGCCAGGTAGGCGTGCGACGGGGCGTTGAGCAGCACCAGGTCGGCGCGCGCGCCGACGCCCAGGTGCCCGACGTCGGCCCGGCGCAGCGCCCTGGCGCCGCCCGCGGTGGCCGCGCAGACCGCCTCCTCGGTGGTCATCCGCATCTCCCGGACGGCCAGCGCCACGCACAGGGCCATGCTCGAGGTGAAGCAGGAGCCGGGATTGCAGTCGGTGGCCAGGGCCACCGTGACGCCGGCGTCCAGCAGCCGCCTTGCGTCCGGGTACGGCTGCCGGGTGGCGAACTCCACCCCCGGCAGCAGGGTGGCCACGGTCGCCGATCCGGCCAGCGCGGCCACGTCGGCGTCGGTCAGGTAGGTGCAGTGGTCGGCCGATGCCGCGCCGGCGGTCACCGCGAGCTGCACGCCGGGGCCGGGGCCGAGCTGGTTAGCGTGGATCCTGGGCTGCAGGCCGGCGGCCGGCCGGCCGCCAGCACGGCCGCCGCCTCGTCGGCGCCGAACGCGCCGCGCTCGCAGAACACGTCGATCCAGCGGGCCGCCGGCGCGCAGGCCGCCAGCATGTCGCCGCACACCAGGTCCACGTAGCCGCCGTGGTCGCGGTCGAACTCCGGCGGCACCACGTGCGCGCCCAGGTAGGTGACCTCCGGGGTGACCTCGGCGGCCAGCGCGACACTGCGGCTCTCGTCGGCGACCGTGAGGCCGTACCCGGACTTGCACTCGAACGTGGTGGTGCCCTGGGCCAGCATCTCCGCGGCCAGCGCGCGCAGGCCGGACCGCAGCTCGGCGTCGCTGGCGGCCCGGGTCGCGGCGACCGTGGACCGGATGCCGCCAGCGGTAGGGCAGGCCGGCCATCCTGGCGGCGAACTCCGCGCCCCGCTCGCCGGCGAACACCAGGTGCGCGTGCGAGTCGACGAATCCCGGCAGTACGGCCCGCCCGCCGGCGTCCACCCGCTGGTCCGCGGCCGGGGCCCGGGACGCCGGGCCGGTCCAGGCCACCACGCCGCGGTCCAGCACCAGCGCGGCGCGGCTCAGCGCCGTGAACGAGCCGGACGGGCCGGACTGGCCGGACGGGCCGGACTGGCCGTCGGCGGCGTTGGTCACGAGCTCGCCGATGTTGGTGATCAGGACGCTCACGCCCGCGTCACCCGCAGCGCACTGATCGCGGCGGAC